>NZ_LVEJ01000009.1:2064-98215 GCF_001648775.1 Pseudomonas fluorescens | reverse complement strand
TTTGGGATGGCATCGGGATTTGTGGCGTGATGAAAATCCAATGTGGGAGCGAGCTTGCTCGCGAAAGCAGTGGGTCAGGCAACATTGATGTTGACTGTGCTGACGCCTTCGCGAGCAAGCTCGCTCCCACAGGTTTCAGAGGGTGTTCGGGAGATCCGCGCTTACTCCGTGATCTTCTCGAAATTACGATAGAACATGTCCCCTTCCCGGCTGTCGGTCATCGAGTGCAGTTGGTAGCTGCGGCTCAGTCGCGCACCACCGTCACGGGTCAGTGGGGCCCAGACCAGGTTGGCGCGGCGCATGGTCGACATGCTCATCATTTCGTCGAACGGGATCGACAGGTAGATGCCTTTGTCGAAACTACCCTCGCCATACTCGGCACTGCCCGCCGTGGTAATCGTCGCCCAGGCGCCAAAGCGCACGCCATTGAAAAACTCGCGCGAGATGTCCAGCGTGCCGCCCCAGTCTCCGGCCAGGTAACGCCCAACACTAACCGCCGCCAACGTATCGAACGGCAAATCGGTATAGCCAGTGATATGCCCCGTCACCACCGAGTAATCGCGCAGCGCAAAGCCTTGATCGAAATCACGCTGCCGCACCCAGTTGATATCCGCACCCACCGACCAGCGCTCGCCGGTCGGGCGGAACAGTACCTCACCGCCGACACCGGCAAACATCGACTCCAGATAACCGCCGTAGACCATGCCATACAGGTCTTTATCCAGTTGCTCGGCATGACTGACCTGGAACAACGGCATGGTGGTGTTAGACGTGGTCAGGTACTGACGCAAATCCGTGCGCACACGCGGCAGACCGCTCGGCGCATCGTAGGTGAATTTATCGAAGTTGTTGGCCAGGTTGGCACTGAGCAAACCGCTCCACCAGGTGTTGCGGTTAAAGCGATATTCAGCGTCGGCATCAGCACTCAATTGATAGAGCAAGCCATCCGGGCCGCCGACGTTCTGCTTGAAGCCCAGCCCCACGCCATAGCTGAAATGCTGCGGCGCTTCGGTGTAGAGGGTCTTCTCGTTGTGCGGCATCGCCGGGTTGATCTCGGTGGTGCGGTGCAGCGACTCAAGTGGCTCTTCGTTGTTGATCACTTCGCGGAAGGTCTGGCGCGGCACGCTGGTTTCTTCCAGCGGCAAGTCGTAGCGCTTGTTGACCACGGTGAACCAGTCGATGTCGTCGTTGACGCTGTTGTCGAGAATCCGGCTCGCCCGCCCGACAGCCTTGGACGAATGGAAGTAGCGCTGCTGCTCGCCATACACGATCAGCTCGGAATCACGCTGCGCAATGCGCTCGACCTTGTAGCCGGCATTCTGCTGCAAACGCTGCGAGACGTTGGCCCAGTTGACCTGATCCATTGCCGTGGTCGGTGCCTTCGCCGGCAGCGGTTCCGGGGTCGGATCGTAAGTCTTGGCCGGTGCCTTGCGGCTGACAAAATTGGTGTGGAAAGTCACGCCGAACATCGCCGTATTACCGCGCTCCCACGCCGCGCTGACATCGACCGAATCGGTGACTTTGAACACCGCGCCAAGGTTGATCGGCGAGTCCTGTTTGATCTCGTTGTCCTTCGGCTCGTGCTTGTAGTCGTTGCCCTCAAATTCGAGTTTCAGGCTGAGGCGATCCCACGGCGTCTGATAGCTCACGCCACCGAAAAACGACGGCCGACCACGGAAGTACGAACCCGAGTTGACGTCACCGGTGCCTTCCAGGGCCGGGCGGGTATCGAAGCGATCGCTGACGTAGCCCAACGGGTTGTCGATGTCGCCGCGATTACCGAGGTAACCCCAGGCAATCCCGGCGCTGAAATCGAAATTGTCGTAACGCTTGTTAGCGACGAAAAATTCACTGGAGAACAAGCCGGTACCGCCGACGTCTCGGAAGCCCAGGGCCACGTCGGGCAACCAGTGGCTTTCCTGCCACAGCCGGACTTTGACGTCGACCGCCTTGTCCTTATAGCTTTGACTGCCGCTGAGGGCCTCCGAGCCGTACGGCCGGTTGGTGATCGCGGTGTAACGAAACGAACCTTCGAGCCAGTCCAGCGGTTGCAACGACACGCTGTAGCGACTGTACGGATCGGTGCGGTTGGCGTTGACGCTCAACTCGCCGGCCGGGGCCATGCGCGCGGTCGGCGTCTGCAACAGACCGGTGCCACCGAAGTCATTCTGGGTAATGCGCGGCTCTGCATGAGCCAAACCACACGGCAATAACAACACAGCTGCAAAACGTAACTTCAACGAACCACCTCGGCCAGCTGCGTGGCAATAAATTCAGCCAACTGCTGATTCAGCTCAGGGATAGGCGGATCAAGATCATCATTTTTCACCGGCACCAGAATCTTGCTGCCGGCCACGGGGAATTGCCCGCTCTCGCGATTCCAGTGGGCAATGCCGACGCGCCGCGACTCGCCATTGGGCTGAATCAGCCACAGGTAATCGGCTTCGGCATCGCTCAGGATCGAGCAGCCTTGCAGGTATTCACGGGCTTCCTGCAACGGCTCATACGGCAAGTGGCAAGGCTCGGCGACGGCACCGAGCACTTGCACTTCGTCGACGCGTTTCGGGTAGATCAGACGATCACCGTCGTCGAGGCGAATGTTGCGCGCGAAGCCGACTTCCAGCGCCACAGGATCAAGATCGGCAATCTGCCGTCCCGTCACCGGCATCTGCCGCACTTCTTCGGCAATGCGCTGCGCCAGCGCCGCACGACTCGGCCGGTCGAACAGCATCGACATGCGTTGCAGCACGTCGAGATCGAACAGCACGCCAACCTTGAGCCGTGTCTGCTCCTCAATCAGCGACTGCCGCAACAACCCGCCCGCCAGCCAATAGCCTTCGGCATTCGGCACGGCTTCACTGATCACATCGAGCAAGCGCCCGCCGGGTGGCAGCGGAACTGGCCCGGGATTGGCGACATCGCCCGAGACCGTGACGGCGGCCTGGCTGACACTCGCGACCAGCACCAGGCTCGCCGATAACATTTTCAGGCGCATCACGGCAGGTGCCTGCGATCAGGGGTCAGTTGCACGAACTTGACGCGCAACTGCGTCGTCAGCTGCTGCTCGCTCTGCAAAATGAAACCGTCACGCGGGTCGACCCAGTAACGATTGGTCGCGCTCAGGCCGATGGCCGGGGCCTCAATCTGCTCATCGACACGCAGCACGGTGTATTCCTTGTCGAGAATCTGCAGGGTCTGTTCCGAGCGGCGCGAGAAGCGGCTGTTGACGATCACCCCGACTTCCTGGCCCTTGTAGAGGTCGATCCAGCGCCGCGTGGTGAAACCATCGGCGACGTGATGCAGGCCTTGTTTGAACGGCGAGTCGTCGGCCAGCCGCGTGCCATCCAGATCACCTTCCAGACCCAGGCCAATGCTGCGCACGGCGAGGCCATTACGCAGCAGCAGCACTTGTTTGCCCGAGGCGACCCAGAACTGCAGGTCTTCACGCTCGCGCACCAGCGCCAGCACCCCGGAGCCAGACGGCGTGGTCAGTTTCAGTTGCGGGTAGTTGACCCCAGCGACCTCGGCCGCCGACACGTCGACTTCATCCGGGCCGACCACCGCCGCTTTAAGGTTGTTCAGTGAAGCGCTCATCAGCGGGTTACAGCCGCACAGCAACGAGGCCGCCATCAGGCACAGGCCAACTTTCAAAATGTTCAAAGTCGGCGACCTTATTTGCTGTTGTTACTGTATTCGCTCCAGTTCTTCGCAGCGGAAGCGCCAGTGCCGACAATCGATGCCGACGGCACCAATTGGCTGATCAGACGGTTCCAGCGAGTCACGTTGGCAGGCCCGACATACACCACGTCCTGCGGGCGGACTTCGAAGTGCGAGGCGAGCGCCATGGCGGTCGGCGACTCGGCTTCCAGCTGGTAGATCTTCGCCGGTTCGACATCGAGGTTTTCCACGCCACGAATGACGTACACCGCGTTGCCGTTGGAGGTGGTCTGGCTCAAGCCGCCGACCGAACCGAGCACATCGGTGAGGTTCATTGTCGCGGTCTTGAAACTCAGGGCTCGCGGTTGGTTGACCTCACCCATCACGTAGATGCGCTTGTTGTCGTTGTACGGCAGATACAGCTGATCGCCACCCTTGAGGTAAACGTTCTGCAACTCGGAATCCTGCTGATTGAGCGAGTCGAGATTCAGCGGATAAGTGCGGCCGTTACGCGTCAGCAGCAGCCCGGACAAATCGGCGTTGTTGGTGTCGATACCGGCCGAGCCGAGGGCTTCGACCACGCTCAGCGGATTGGTGGAAATCGCTTGCGGGCCGGCCTTGGCCACCGCACCGGTGACCACGACTTTCTGACTGGCGAAACGCAACACCGCGACATCCACTTGCGGCTCGGCGATGAACGCCGACAGCCGCTGTTCAATGTCCGAGCGCAGTTGCTGGATGGTCCGGCCGGCGGCCTGGACTTCCTTGATGAACGGGTAATAGAGCGTGCCGTCGGAACGCACCAGTCGGCCGTTGGCATCGATCTGTTGTTGCGCGCCCGATGGTGCCGTCAGCTCGGGGTGATCCCACACGGTGATGTAGAGAACATCGTTGTTGCCGATGCGGTATTCGGCCGGGGTCGCCAACAGCTCCGCCGGCACTGACTCACGCTTTTGCGTGGCGCGATTCATGGCGATCAACTTGGGGGTGATCGGAATCAGCTCGACCCGACTGCTTTCGCTGGCGCCCTGGCGGGTAATGCTACCGGTGCTGAGGTATTGACCGGGGGAAAACATGCAACCTTGCAAAGCGAGACTTGCCAACATTAAAAGATAAACACTACGAGTCATAATGGCACTACGCTATTCAAGGGCGAATCCTAAAACAAAGTCACCCGACTTACGTCGGGCGACCTTGTACTGCACTAACAAATGTTCCTGTTAGTTATGCGTGCCGGTGGTACCGGTGGTACCCGTGGTACCGGTAGTACCGCCATTGGCACTGCCACCGCTGTTAGACGCCGCTACTGCGCTGGCGACCATTGCAGTACTGGCTGCCGGCGCTTGAGAAGCCGCCACATTGCCACCTACATTGGTCACCGCCGTCAGCGGTGCTTCAGCGGCGGCAGCCCAGTTGCTCAACATCGTCAACAGGGCAACTGCCATCACTTTTTTCATAACAACTCCTTTCTAACATTCGACCTGTTAAAAAACCGGTCTGAGTTAGAGGTGGTAGCGTTCAAGTCCGCAAAAAGCGCGAACAAGATCCGTTGTTCTTTCACAGTCTTACCCAACTGATAAAAGTCGAACGGCAGGTTTATATCTACGGACTTGCAAAAGGCATTGCCAGTGTAATTTCCCGACGTTATCTAACAAGCTGACTGAAAATAACATTGGACTAAATGGCCATCATCGCAAGTAGCCTTTGGGATGGTTCGATTGCCAGCGCCAAGTGTCAGTGACCATATCCTGCAAGTTGCGCGTGGCTTTCCAGCCCAACTCTTTTGCAGCCTTGGAAGCATCGGCCCAACTCTCGGCGATATCCCCGGAGCGGCGCGGCATCATCCGATACGGCACCGGTTGCCCGCAGGCCTGCTCGAAGGCGTGGAGCACTTGCAGCACGCTGTAGCCATCGCCGGTGCCGAGGTTCCAGGTATGAATACCAGTGCGCGCGGAGATCGACTGCAACGCCTTCAAATGCCCGTCCGCCAGATCGACGACGTGGATGTAATCGCGCACGCCAGTGCCATCGACGGTGGGGTAATCGTTGCCGAAAATCGACAATTCCTGAAGGCTGCCGACCGCCACCTGGCTAATGTAAGGCACCAGATTATTGGGGATGCCGTTGGGGTCTTCGCCCATGTGGCCGCTGTCGTGCGCGCCGATCGGATTGAAGTAGCGCAGCAAGGCGATGCTCCAGCGCGGCTCGGCCTGGCTCAGGTCGCGCAGGACGTTCTCGACGATCAGCTTGGACTGGCCGTAGGGATTGGTCGGGTTGCCGGTGGGGAAGTCCTCGCGGATCGGCATCTGTTCGGGCTCGCCATATACGGTGGCCGACGAACTGAACACCAGGCGAAACACCCCCGCCGCCGCCATCGCCTGGCATAGATTAATGCTGCCGCTGACGTTGGTTTCGTAGTATTCGAGCGGTTTGCGCACGCTCTCGCCGACGGCTTTCAGGCCGGCAAAATGCAGCACCGCTTCGATGTTGTGCTCGCGAAAGATGCGGTCGAGCAGCGCCCGATCACAGACATCGCCGCGGATCATCCAGGCACTCTTGCCGCAGATGGTTTCAACGGCGTGCAACGCTGCTTCGCTGCTGTTACAAAGATTATCCAGTACGACAACTTCATAACCTGCTTCAAGCAGCGCAAGTGTGGTGTGCGAGCCGATATAGCCGGCGCCACCCGTTACCAGAATCTTCATAGCGCGGTCCGTCATTGGATAAGTACCGAGTGGGTGTCAAGCTTCTTGTGCTGGAGATGTGTCACAATCCACACAAACAAGCCGACAACAACCTCAAACAAAATTAGTTCAATGACTGGCCATAATTATTTTGCCAGTTCAAACTGTATTGCCCGGTACTTATTAGCACTGCAAGTGCACCAATCACTATCAACAGATACCGACTAAAAATAACTAATAACGCGCTAACCGACATCTCATAACATTGCCGGCTTTTACCCCCTCGATTAATTGCCATTAACAACCTGACTCAGGTATTAAAGCAGGCGTTCAATATTATTCAAACTTGCACGCCCTCATTGAGTGCGTGCATTTGTCGCCTGTGTTCCATGACTGTCCAGGATACTTTTATGATTCGTAAATGTTTGTTCCCCGCTGCCGGCTATGGCACGCGTTTCCTGCCGGCCACCAAAGCCATGCCGAAAGAGATGCTGCCGATCGTCAACAAGCCGTTGATCGAATACGCCGTTGAAGAAGCGCGGGACGCCGGCCTGCAACACATGGCCATCGTCACCGGTCGTGGCAAGCGTGCGCTGGAAGACCATTTCGACATCAGCTACGAACTCGAACACCAGATCCGTGGCACCGAGAAAGAGAAATTCCTCGCCGGCACCCGCGAGCTGATCGACACCTGCACCTTCTCCTACACCCGTCAGGTGGAAATGAAGGGCCTCGGTCACGCGATTCTCAGCGGTCGTCCGCTGATCGGCGACGAGCCCTTCGCCGTGGTGCTGGCCGATGACCTGTGCCTGAACCTGGAAGGTGACGGCGTCCTGACGCAGATGATCCAGTTGTACAAGAAATTCCGCTGCTCGATCGTCGCCATCCAGGAAGTCCCGGCCGACCAGACGCACAAGTACGGGGTAATCGCCGGCGAGCTGATGTCCGACGGCATTTACCGGGTCAACAACATGGTGGAAAAACCGGCCCCGCAAGACGCGCCGTCGAACCTCGCGATCATCGGCCGCTACATCCTCACACCGGACATTTTCGACCTGATCGCCGACACCCAACCGGGCAAGGGCGGCGAAATCCAGATCACCGACGCGCTGATGAAACAGGCGCAGAACGGTTGCGTACTGGCCTACAAATTCAAAGGCCTGCGCTTTGACTGCGGTGATGCCGAGGGTTACTTGCAGGCGACCAATTTCTGCTACGAAAACGTCTATCTCAAGGGCCGCTGAGACGGCTCCGCTCCCTACCCCACGAGGCCACTATGAACATTGCACAACATTCCGTAGAGATTGAACGCGAGATGGGTAACCTCGGGGTGATGAGCTGGCTGTCGCGCCATCAACCGTTGCCCAGCGCCAATGAGTCCTGGCTGGGCACGATTCTGCTGGTGGAGCGGATTGGCGTGTTTCCCGCGTCCGGCGATATTCGCCGGCCGCTGCGCGATCCGTATCCGCTGCTCGCGCATCTGAAAAAGCTTTACGGCGAGCAGGCGCTGGAGATGGATGACCGTGACGGGCTGAAAGTGATCTTCAGCGACTGGCGCTTCCGGGTGCGGATTTGCTGTAACGACCCGGCGATCATCATCAACGTTGAGACTCGCTGCGATACGCGCTTGATGCCGCAGAGGATTGCGGAGTTGCTCGAGCAAGTCGACGCCTTCGAATAACGCCTCTCGCCTGATCTTTCCCACGCAGAGCGTGGGAACGATCATTACTGGGCGGCATCGCACCGGTCCTTGGCCCCCATGATCCAGCCGTAGAAGTAATCGGCAATCACCTTCCCGCCCGTGGCCGGCAGCGGATGAATCTTGTCCGGGCCGATCATCGCCGCCGCGTAGCGCTTAACATCGGGGCCGAACGCGCATTGCAGGTTGGCGTACCCCAGATGCTGCTCGCGCGCCCACGGCTCAAGCACCTGCGCATACGCCGACATCGGATAAGCGCTGGAGCGCGTGGTGTCCTGACGCATGATCAGGTTGATGCTCGCCTGCGGCTGAATCTCGCGCAGCATGCCCACCAGCCCCTGAACGTTCTGCAGGTACTGCGCAGGCTTCACGCCGAAGCCCTGATCGTTGCCACCGAGCATGATCAGGTAAACATCAGCGGGAATCTTCGACACCGCGGCTTTCCACTGCACCTGCCATTGCGGATCCTTGTGATAGAAATCGGCGGAGGCCGCACCGGAAGCCGCCAGTTTCGACACGCGTATGCCGTTCTGATCGTTACGCATCCACAGGCCGAACAACGTTGGTGCGCCCTTCACCACTTCCAGTTTGAAGGACCAGTCTTTCGCTGCGGACAGGCCCGCCAATGGCACTTCCTGAACCCCGGCGCCTGTCAGCGTCATGGGCTGCCAATCTTGTGAAGGTGACCAGCGGTAACGGATCTCAGAGGATTCGCCAGTGCCGAGGTAAAGCAATTTCGCCTGAGTAACTGCCGTATCGATGCGCGGCGTCGGACTCGCATCCACTTGCAACCACGCGCCGGGGTGGCCCGTGACTGTGCGACTGTCCGGACTCGCCTGCCCCAGGCCAGAAACTTTCCAGTCGCCTCCGAAGTACTTGTCGCTGCTGCGCGTGTATTTGAAATGCGTGCCACCCAACGCGGCACCGTGGTTGAAACCGACATAACCCGGCCCGGCAAAACCCACCTCCCCGGCCACGCGCTGCACCAGTTTGTTCAGGTAGAAATCCTGCCCGGCGCTGTAGCTGTCGCCGATCACCGAGACCGACAACACCGCGCCGCCCTTGCCTTCACGCCACTGCGCAAAACGCTCGCGGGCATCGCCCACCTCAACTACCGACGCTGCGACGGGTTGCGCGTCATCTACTGCCAACATGCAAAACTTCCTTCAGTCTGAAATGGCCCCTTCGCGAGCAAGCTCGCTCCCACAGGGATTGTGGTCATCTACAGGGATTGTGTGACTTGCAGAGATCCACTGTGGGAGCGAGCCTGCTCGCGAAGCTCTTAGCTGCTTTGGGTTTGCGGCACCGGAGTGATGGGCACCAACGGCTTCTTCTTCGCCGACCGCTCACCAAGGAACAACACCGAAGTGAAATTGAACCGACTGAAAACCATCGACAACACCACCGGCCCAAGCAAGCCACAACTCAAGCCGCCGAGCACCAGCAAGCTCTCATCCTTCACCCCCAACCGCCCCAGCACAAACCGCGACGTCGCCGCGAACAGCACATGAAACAGGAAAATCGCATAGGAATAACCACCGAGCCAGGTCAGCGCCTTCGAGCGCATATCACTCGACAACAACGCGATGCACGACACGCAACCCACGGTCAAACCAACCAAGCTACGACGATCGACAATCAACTCGCGATCAATCGCCGCCACGTACAACAGCGTCAGCGAAATCAGCACAAACACCACGGGCCCGATGACCTTGAAGCGCTGTTTCAGGGCGTCGACATTCTCCTGGCCAATCATCCCCGCGACAAAAAACGGCAGCAGATAAATCGCGCCGTTGATCCCGAACGCATCGAACTTGAACGGCGGCAACAGAAACAACACAGCCGCAAACGCGAACAACCCATACAGCCGCGTCGCCGAGCGCAGCATCCCGCGCCACTCCAGCAGCCCGACGAACATGAAAATGATGAACACCGCCTGCAGGAACCAGAAGTGATTCACCGGCACCCAGAACGACAACAACGCGTCGATCACGCCGACGTCCTTGTTCACCCCCGGCCCCACCGCTTGCAACACCGAGAACGGTACACCGACGCAAAACAGCGGCACGATCAAGCGGCGCACCTTGCCGCTGAAGAACGCGGAAAAGTCATTGCCACGGATTTTGTAGATCGAATAGATGTACCCGGAGATGAAGGTGAACAGCGGCATGCGCACGTACACCATCGAGTCGGCGATCACCCGGAACGGCGAGCCGATATCGATTTTCAAGCCACCGCCCAGCGGCCCGATGACGTGATAGAGCACCAGCAGCAGGCACGCCAGGCCACGCAGGGTTTCAATCTCCAGGGACTTTTTCTTGCTCGACATAAAGCACCTGCCTCAATTCAGAATTCGTGATTCAACCTGCACCGGTTTGTTCGCCCGCAGCATCAAGCCCAGGCCGACAAACAACACCGGCACCACCATCGAAAAGTGCCGGGCGAAGGAGCCGAAGTCCGGCTCGAACAGGCCTTGCACCAGCAGAAACGCCAACGGAATCGCAATCAGCTCCTTGGGTTTGGTCTGGATCGGTGCGCCTTTGTAGTCGGTCGAGGTGATGACTTTGAACAGCAGCAACGCGGTCATGATCATCAACGCGACGAAGATCACTTGCCCCGGCCCGGACAGCAGAATCAGTTCCACCGGGAACGACAGGCGGAAGAAGATGATCATCGAGTCCAGCGCCTGCGAAACGAAGTCGCTGCCAGTCAGCCACGACACGATCAACGATTTGGAGCCCTCCTCGCCCGCCGTGCGCAGTTCGTTGTTACTGGCGCGAATCGACGACACCGGGAAACCCAGGGCGAGCTGAATCGACATGGCCACCGCGAGGTAGAACAGGAACAGCATCAGGAAGAACGTGGTGCGAGACACGTACTTTTTCATCACGCAGACGCCGACCCACGACAGCGAAAACAGAATCCAGTAAGGCCGGATCAGCACGCCGTATATCACTGCCGAGAGAAAAAACCCGCCGCGATATTTGCGCGTCAGCGAGCTGAGCAGAATGCTCAACACCGCTACCGACACGATGATTTCCTTGGTCAGGTTCTCGAGGAAAAACGAGCGCACGATCCCCCACAGACACAACGTGCCGAAGATCGCCAACGGCATGCGCCGAAACACCACCACCGGTATCGCC
This sequence comes from Pseudomonas fluorescens, assembly GCF_001648775.1. Lineage (GTDB taxonomy): Bacteria > Pseudomonadota > Gammaproteobacteria > Pseudomonadales > Pseudomonadaceae > Aquipseudomonas > Aquipseudomonas fluorescens_M. The sequence continues at coordinate 87,032 of NZ_LVEJ01000009.1, read as the reverse complement.
GTGAGGAAAAAATTGCAGAACATGCCGTAGGCCCAGGCATTGGTCAGGTTAATCCCGGTGGGCCGCAGCAGGAACGCCGAGCACTCGTAGGACGAGCGATCCGGCGAGAACGGGTTCCAGAAGTTGCAGTTGTCGGCACGCGCGTAGGACGACCACAAAGTCATCGCATCCGGCCCCGGATCACGCGGGATCAGCAGCGGCATCGCCACCGACAGAAACAGCCCGGTGAAGAGGATCAGGAACGACACATACGAATCGAGTCGCTTGCCACGAAACTCGATGCACGGCAGTTTCAGGCCCATGACAATGCGGCCTTTTTCGCCTGGGTCGCACGGGTCAGCACAGCAATCACCACAAGCTGGACGATGATCGCGAAGACATTGCCCCACGCCGCGCCGTAAATCGAATAATGCTTGATCAGCAGATAGCTGACCGGCACTGACACCAGCAGGCAAATCGCCGCGCTGGCCAGTGATACCCGACTGTTTTTCGAGGCAATCAAACCGCCCCAGACAATGTCGCCAATCGCGCGCAAGGCGAAGGAAAAAATCAGCACAGCAAGAATCGCGTTGTCCGGACGTGGCACGCTGGTAGCGACGTAATCGAGCACCACGTTGAAGAACAGATAAATCGCCACCGCCACCGCCGCCGACACCACCAGCGAGCGCATGACCCACTTGTTGATGAACAGCTGCTTGACCGTGAACGCCTGCTGATCAGCCTGAAAACGCTTGGCCAGCACCGGGATGCCGACCACTGCCACCACCGCGTAAGACAACGCCTGCAAGGTGTTGGCCGCCGACCACGCGTAGACGTATTTACCGAGGGCAGCATAGGGTTCCAGATCGGCGATCAGAAAGCGCTCGGCGTATTGACTCAGCGCGATCAAACCAGTGCCGAGATAGAACGGTAACCCGGCCTTCCACACGGTACCCGTGGCCAACGTGCCGGCGACCCGGCCCTTGTGCTCGTTCACCACGATCAGGTAACCGGCGATGATCACCAGCACGTTGGCGGCGACCCACAGCCACAACACGCTGGCGATTCCCGACACCCAGTCGAGCATCATCCCGCCCACCGCCAACACCGCCCACAGGCCGGTCTTGATGAAGAACAGCAATGCGCCGGCTGTGGCTTTCTGCGCGGAAAACACGAACGAATTGATCTCGAACGACAGATGCTCAGTGAGCAATACCAGCGTCACGCAGAGGATCAGCGCAGTCGTCGCTTCGACCGTCTGAAACAGTGAATAGATCAGCACCGTCGCTACCGACAACAACAGCCCCACCGCCAGATACAGCAGCAGGACTTTGTCGACCACGCGGCGCGAACTGCCGCCGACACTGATCAGCCGATTGATCTCGGAACTGAAACCGACACTGTAAAACTTCGACGCGATCAACGACGCCGCGACCACCACGCCGTAAAAACCCAGCGCCTCATAACCGAGGTAATGGGTGATCGCCAACACCAGCAAAAACTTCGCGCCTAACGCTCCGCCGCGAAGCAGCAGCCGAAATATCATCGAACGACACCTTTGATGATCTCGTCCATGGCCACGGTTTTTGCTTCGATTTCACGGCAGGTGTCGGTCAGGCGCTTGCCGAAATTCGACAACGCATTCGGCGCGTAAACGGTGTCGATGATGGTGTCGACATTGATGTCGCCACCGTTGATCACCCAGTCCTCGACGCCCATGTCCTGATAGGCGCCAAAGCCTTTGCGCTCATAGCTGATGTGGTACGCCGGCACGCCGGAAAGCAGCGATTCGATGGCGCCGTGCAGACGCACGGAAATCACCAGGTCCGGCTGGTATTTGGCGATGGTCGCCTTCAACGACAGCAGGTCTTCAGTGATGCCCAGCTCGCGATAGAACGCGCCGTCATCGTTGCCACGCACCGCGCTCTGTACCGCACAGACGACTTTGCTTTTGTTCTTCAGGCGCTGCAGCAGCAACTTCAGATTGGCCACGTAAGCGACTTTCTTCTCCTTGCTCCACTCTGGCGGCTTGCGCAGCACCACGCACACCGTGGCTGGCGACGACGCGCAGCGGGTGAATTTCGCTTGCTGAAGGATTTTGCTCGCCAGCGACTGCACCGCCAGATCCGGCGCGCGGTAGACGTTGGCACAGGCATCGAAAATCGCCGAAGAACGATTGTCGCGCACGAACACCGCGTCGGCACTGGCGTAGTGCTCGACGATCTTGCTGCTCTCGCCGTGGAATGGGCCGATGCTTTGCGGCAGGTACACCGACGGCACTTTGCTGAGGATCGCGGTTTCCAGTTGCTTGGCGTGGCCGAGTTTCAGCTTGATGTGTTCGAAGGCACTTTTCGAACGCATGTAGCCGCCGCCGACGCCGACGATCAGATCGGTTTTCTTCAGCAGGTCAGCCAGTCCTGCGTAAGACTGATTGAGGAACACCGCTTGCTTGACCCGGCCCAAGCCCTTGGCCGCCATCACCGGGGCGTCGAAACGCGGGTGCGGCAAGTAGCTGAAAGAGTCCGGATCGGACGCGACGACACTGATCGCGGTGTCTTCACCAAAGTTGCGCTGCACCAGCGCGATGGCCAGATCGACGAGCAGGCCGTCACCGGAGTTGGACGCACTGTAGCCATGCAAAATCGTTACGTTCATATGCTTGAGTTCTACTTAAAAAGTGGGAGCGCGATACAGGTCGTAGGTCTGGCGAATCATCAACGCGGCGCTGAAACGCTCGCGGACGATGCTCCGTCCTTCATTGCCGAGGTCGAGCAGGCGTGGCTTCTGGATGATCGTTAGCACGTCGGCCAATGCCTGGTGATCGCCGGAGGGAAAGACGTAGCCGGACACTTCGTTGGTGACCAGTTCAGGCAGCGAGGTGCAATTGCTGGCGATCACCGGCAAACCCATGGCCATGCCTTCCAGCGGCACCATGGCGAAACCTTCCCAGCGACTCGGCACGATCAACGCGTCGGCTTGCTGGTAAAGCGCCTGCACTTCGCTCGGCGTGACCCATGGCAAATACTCGACGGCGTCCATCGGTGGGCACTCCACCGCATCCTCGTTGACCGCGCTGCCGACCACGGTCAGTTTCAGGTCGTTGCGCTGCACGTTGGCGAAGGCCTTGAGCAACACGTCGAAGCCTTTCTGGTAATCGAGGCGACCGACAAACAGCAGATGAATCGGCTCGGGACTCGCCGCTTTAGGCTCGACGTCCTTACGGTGAATACCGTTGTAGATCAGCGTCATGCGCTTGCGCTCGATGCCGAACCGCGCGGCTTTGTCGAGTTCGTACTGGCTGACGCAAATGATCACGTCGGTGACTTTTTGCAGCACCCGCTCGATCCACGCATAGGCTTTCTGCTTGGTCGGCGAGCTTTCCATCAGGAACGAAAACGCGTGCGGGCAGTAGACGATTTTCGGCTTGCGCCACGGTCGCAACAGCACGCAGACACACCGGCCAATCACCCCGGAAAAGGTGCTGTGCAAATGCACCACATCAGGTTTTTCCTTGAGCATCACCTGAGTCAGGCGCCAGGCGAAACGCAGCAACGACGGCACATTGCGCCCGGTGCGGGGAAAGGTGCGGATCTGTTCCTCGCCAATGCCGTGCAACTCTTTGGCCTGATCCTCCGGGACCAGATACACCAGCTCGTAGTTCGCCGCATCGCCTTCAGGCGACGCCGAAATCGTACGGATGACCGTCGCGACGCCACCTTTGATCGTCTCTGCCACGTGCAGTATTTTCTTCACAAATCACCCACTTCAAAGAGGAAAAAACAGTCGCTGACAGTCAGGATTTGTCGGACGCGTATTCGTAGTTGTAATAGCCGTAACCACCGTTGCCGTAGTAGCTGGCGGCGCGCTTCTCGACGCCATTGAACACCGCGCCTTTGAGCTCGATGCCGTTCTGCGCGAAGCGGCGAATGGTCAGTTCGATCTCTTTGGCCGGGTTCACCCCGAAGCGCGTGACGATCAGGCTAATCCCGGCTTCACGGCCAACGATGGCCGCATCGGTCACCGCCAGCAGTGGCGGCGTGTCGATGATCACCAGGTCATAGCGTTCGCTCAGTTCCGCCAGCAGTTCGCGGAAGTTGGCGTGCATCAACAGCTCGGAGGGATTGGGCGGCACCTGACCACGGCTGATGAAGTGCAGGTTGTCGACTTCGACTTTGTTGATTGCCTGATCGATGCTGCAACGCTTGACCAGCAGGTCGGACAAACCGTTGGTGATCGGCGTGTTGAGGGTTTTGTGCAGGTGCCCTTTGCGCATGTCAGCGTCGATCAGCACCACGCGTTGGCCGCTCAACGCCATGACCGCCGCGAGGTTGGACGAGACGAAGGTCTTGCCGACTTGCGGGCTCGGCCCGGAAATCATGATGCGGTTGTTGGTCGAATCGAGGCCGGCGAAGTGCAAGCAGGTGCGCAGACTGCGGATCGATTCGATCGACAGATCGGTCGGGTTACGCAGCGCCAAAAGGTATGCCGGTTTGTCGACGCCATCGCGGGCGCGACCTTTTTTGTTGTCCTCTTCCTCCTGCAAGGCGCTGTAGGGAATCGAGGCGTACACCGGCAGGCCGAGTTGCTCGATGGCTTCCGGGCCTTCGAGACCACGGCTCAGGGATTTGCGCAGCAGCACCAGCGCCACGCCAACAAAGGCACCGAGGAACGTCGCGATGATAACGATCAGGGCTTTTTTCGGTTTGACCGGACTGGTCAGGTCGACATCCGCCGCATCGACCAAACGCACGTTCCCCACGGCACCGGCACGGACGATGTCCAGCTCCTGGGACTTGTTCAGCAACTGCGTGTAGATCTGCGAAGCGACTTCGACATCGCGGGTCAGGTTGAGCAGCTCTTGTTGGGTCGCGGGCAGATCGCCGACCTTGCCTTCCAGCGACTTCTGTTGCTGGGTCAGCTCGCCGATCTGGCTCATTAATGCGCGATAGGCCGGGTGCTGTTTGGTGAACTTGCGGTCCATCTCCGCCTGCTGCATTTTCAGCTCGGAGATCCGCGTTTCCAAGGCCACGGACTGACCGAGCACCGATTGCGTTTCCAGCGAGATGTTCACGGTCTTGCCGTGGGTCTGATAGGCGTTCAGCGCATCGCTGGCCTTGGCCAGATCACGTTTGACCTGCGGCAACTGGCTTTGCAGGAAAGCCAGACTCTGCGCCGCTTCCGCCGAAGTGCGACGCACGTTCTGATCGACGTACAGCGCGGCGATCTTGTTCAGAATCTTCACCGCTTCAGCGGCGTCGGAACTGGCCAGCGCCAGACGGATAATCCCCGACTCCTTGCCCTGCTCGGAGATATCAAGCGCGTCCTGATAACCCTGAATCGTCACGATCCGCGGGTTACGCACCACTTCGAAACGCGTGCCGGGGTTGGCCTGCAGTTGCGAGATCTGCCCTTCCACGCCGTCCTGCGCGAACGCTTCACCGGCGACGCCTTCGACCAGCAGGTTGTCGTTGTCATCGAGCAACTGGAAGTGCTTTTGTTCACCGGCAATCAGGGTGAGTTTTTTGCCGAGCAGTTCTTTCGGCAGATTGAGCCGGGCGAACTCCAGACGCTCACCGCCCCAGGCGTAGCTGTTCAAACCGAAACGCGGCACAGCGACGCTGGTCTCGGTCTCACCGCGATAACGCCGGGCGAGAAAGCCGCCAATCATCGGGAAGGTGTTGGGGGTGACATCGATGTCCAGACGCAGGTCATCGACGGTTTTGCCGATCACCGCGCGGGACTTGATGATGCCGATTTCGGTCACCGATGGCGATTGCCCACCGAGCATGCTGTTGAGGTCGGAGAAGCCGAGCATGTCGTTCTTTTTCGGCTCGACCTGCACCAGCGCGTTCGCCAGGTAAACCGGGGTGGCCAACACCGCGTAAGCCACGCCGGTGACCATGAAGGCGCCGGTGAGCGCGCCGATCAACCACTTCTGGTCGATCAAACTGCCGAATATGCCGAGAAGATCAATACTGTCTTGATCATTGTCGCGGGTGCCGATGACGGACGGTAACTGCATAAGTCTGTTCTTACCATTCATTGATCTGAAGAATATTCATCAACGCGCGAGGCGTTGTGCCCATGAGCTGACAGCATCTTCAATCAATGCATGGGCATGAATAAAAGCGGCCTTGCCTTGACGATACGGGTCTTGTATTTCACGTTCGCTCTGCCACTTGCCGAGCAGAAATACTTTGCCTCTGGCGTGAGAGGCAATCTTCAATACTTGATTTACATGTTGTTTTTCCATCACCAGAATCAGGTCCGATTCATTGACGATGTCCGCGGTCAGTTGCCGTGCCGTGAAGCCCTCGGCGCTGTGCCCATGGTCTTCCAGCACTTGGCGGGCGGAGGCTTCGACACCCTCGCCGACCCGTGCCGACAGGCCTGCGGAGGACACTGTGATGGCCGAAGGGGCCAGCGCGTTGCGCAGCATCAGTTCTGCCGTTGGACTTCGGCATATGTTGCCCACGCAAACGACAAGGATCTTTCTGAACAAGGTTTTACTTTCCTGTGTAATGTCAAACGGCCAACATCCCGAGAGCATTTGAATGAACCCTCAAGATCTTCCTGCACTCAGAAATAGATTCGCCCTGTTAGTACCGAAGCATTAAGTACCACAGCGTTTAAAAGCGCCCCAACCACAATTAGCGGACTAAAAATAACTGTGATTTTCGGGCAATGGTTTTCCGACAAAAAATAACATTCGCGCACTAAGTGCCATCACCTCACTCGAAAATTGAGTAACGAGATAAAACATTCGTAGTTGTCACTTCTCTTCGGGAGAGCAGACATGAAATCCGTACATCTCAAAAAACTCGGCGCCCTGGCGCTGATGGTGCTGGGTGCCACTCAGGTTCACGCCAGCGAACTGTTCCCTAACCTTCCCGCCAAGAACATCGGCGTTCAGGTGAAGATCCAGAACTTCACGGCGGCCGACGCCGCACAGATCAAAACGGCGGGCTTCGGTTTTGTCCGCTTCGGCGTGTGGAGCGAGAGCCTGACTGCCAAGGCTTATCAGCAACAAGTCAGCGACGCTTTTGCAGCGGCCAAGTCCGCAGGACTGGAGGTGCTGCTGACGGTCCGCGCAATCAAGCCGTTGCCCGCCACTTCAAACGCCGAACTGGCCAGCGCCGGTGAAGGCTTCGCCAAAGCCGTGACCGGGCTGGAACAAACGTACGGCTCGCAAATGGTCGCGATTGAGTTATGGAACGAGCCGGACCTGGAAACCTATTGGCCGACGGGCAAGTTCGACACCACGTTTGTGCCGTTCATGAGCGCCGTGTGCAAGACCCTGCAAGGGCAACCGCCATCGACGCCGGTGATCGGTTACGGCTTCGCCCGGCCACCCAGCGCGGGCTCGGCCTCTACCGTGGCGCTTAATCGTATCGTCAGCGAATACCCGAAATGCCTGAGCGCGGTGTCCTATCACCCCTATGGCATGACCGCCACGCAGATCAGCAATGCACAATCGTTTATTCAGCAGAACTTCCATCTGCCGGGGGTCATCAGTGAATGGGGGATTTCGGCACTCGCGTCCAATGGCGGGCCTGAAGGGCAAGCGAGCAAGATCAACGCGTTTATCGGCGATGTTAAAAAACTCAACATCCCGCTGACCTCCATCTATGAATGGAAAAACAGCGATAGCGGCAGCAATGAACGCGAGAAGAACTTCGGCCTGCTGACCTCCGACGGACAACCGAAACCGGCGCGCATGTCGGTCGAAGCCCTGTTGAACGCCCAATAGTGCGTGCACAACCGGCCTGTACGCAGGTCGGTTGCTTTGAACCTGTTGGCTGTTTTGGCATCGTATTCATCGATAGCCCGCCCCACCTTTCAAACAATCGTTTTCAGGTTGTTGCCGCAGGGGCCATCGATACACGTACACGCCCTTGAGTGACCGTCAGCGCTCGGGTAATGTCATCAGACCCATAGGATAGAGCACGCCCATGACTTCCAAGCTGGAACAACTCAAACAATTCACCACCGTTGTTGCTGATACCGGCGACTTCGAAGCGATCGCCCGAGTCAAACCGGTCGACGCCACCACCAACCCTTCCCTGCTGCTCAAAGCGGCGGCCATTCCCGCTTATGCCGAACTGCTGAACGCTTGCGTCAGCGACTGCAAGGGCGATGTCGGCCTGGCCAGCGACCGTTTCGGCGTTGCGGTCGGCCAGGAAATTCTCAAAGTGATCCCGGGCCGTATCTCCACCGAAGTGGATGCGCGCCTGTCGTTCGACAAGGATGCCGTACTGAAACGCGCGCATCGTCTGATCGAACTGTACGACAAGGCCGGCGTTGGCCGCGATCGCGTGCTGATCAAGATCGCTTCGACCTGGGAAGGCATCCGCGCCGCCGAAGTGCTGGAGAAGGAAGGCATCCAGACCAACCTGACCCTGCTGTTCTCCTTCGCTCAGGCAGCGGCTTGCGCTGACGCCGGGGTGTTCCTGATTTCGCCATTCGTGGGCCGCATCTACGACTGGTACAAGAAGGCCAACGGCAACGACTACACCGGCGCCGATGATCCGGGCGTACAGTCGGTGACGCGCATCTACAACTACTACAAGGCCAATGACTACAAGACCGTGGTCATGGGCGCGAGCTTCCGCAATCTCAATCAGATCGAGCAACTGGCCGGTTGCGACCGTCTGACCATCAGCCCGGACCTGATCGACAAACTGGCGGCCGACACCGGCAAGCTGGAGCGCAAACTCGCACCGGGCAATGCCGGTGAAGCGCGTCTGAGCCTGAGCGAAGCGCAGTTCCGCTGGTTGTCCAACGAAGACGCGATGGCCACCGAGAAACTGGCTGAGGGCATTCGTCAGTTTGCCCGCGATCAGGAGAAGCTTGAGGCGCTGTTGCAGGCCAAGCTGTGATTTGAGTGAGTGAAATGCAAAAAGGGCGAACCTTCACAGGTTCGCCCTTTTTTTATTCTGCATTGAGAGCCGCGTTGATTGAACTGAAGCCTTCGCGAGCAAGCTCGCTCCCACAAGGGGATTTGTGAACGACGCTGATCCAGTGTGGGAGCGAGCTTGCTCGCGAAGGGGCCAGCCCAGACAACATCACTTCATGAGATCAATGCCGCTCGAGGGCATTCACCAGATCATGAAACGCTTCACGATTGGAATCGTTCAGGCCCATGAGGATCTTGTGCGCTTCCAGCACCTTGATCCGCACCACTTCCTCCGACTGGTCCTGATCCGGCAGGTCGTCCAGGCACTCCGGGCATGGCACCGGGTGGTTGACGATGTTGAACACCTGCTCGAAACCCATCGATTGCAACAGACGGGTGATGTCATCGTGGGTGGTGACGACGGTCGGCAGCAGGCCGACCTTCTGCCGCGACAGGATCGACAGTTTGGCCAGCAAGCCCAAGGTGGTGCTGTCGATGCTGCGGGTTTCGGTCAAATCGATCACGATCGCGTTGAAATTCAGCGCGGTGAAGATTTTCTCAATAGTCGCATCCAACGCCGAACACAGGGTCAGGCGAACTTCACCGACGAATTTCAGGACGAAGGTGCCGTCCTGCTCGGCGAACTGGATTCTACCGGTACTCATTAAAGATTCCTGCTCAACACCAACAGGGCGATATCATCCGGCATCTCCCCTAGCGTGGCCAATCCAAACACTTGCCGCAGACCATCCAGGCTGCCGCCCGCCGACTTCACCCGTTGAGGCAAAGCGGCTTCTTTTTCTTTGAGCGTAGGTTCTGGCAAAAGGTCCAGAATGCCATCAGACATCAGCGTCAGGCTGAACGTCGGCGGCAGCTCTAGCACGTGATCTTCGTAGGTGGCTTCATTGAAAAGCCCCACCGGCAGACCACGGCCTTCCAGATAACGAACACTGTCAGGCGTGTACAACACAGGCAACGGCAGATGGCCGCCGATGCTATAGGTCAACAAACCGGTCTCCTCGTCGATGACTCCACCGACCATCGTGACGTGTTTACCCAGCTTACAACTGATCAGCCCCCGGTTGATATGACCAAGGACTTCCGAAGGCTTGAATTCCGGCAATGTGCCGTTGCGCTTGGATTCGAACAGCAAGCGCGTGGTCATGAACTTCAACAGCACGGTGACAAAGGCTGAAGAGGCGCCATGACCGGAAACATCTGCCAGGTAAAAAGCGACCCGGCGCTCGTCGACACGGAAATAGTCGACAAAATCACCCGACAGGTACAACGACGGGATGATCTGGTGGGCAAACTTGAACTCGTCAATGCTCCACGGGCTTTCCGGCAGCATGTTCATCTGCACCTGGCGACCGGCGTTCTGGTCTTCCTGGAGCAGGTTGAGGCTGGCCGCAAGCTCGCGGTTGGCCTTTTCCAGCTTCTCGCGGTAGCGCTGGTTTTCCAGCAGCAGGCGCGCACGATCCAGGGCCCGGCGCACAGAGTGCTCGAGCACAGCCAGATCTTCGAGAGGCTTGATCAGGTAATCCGCCGCGCCCAGGCGCAGGGCCTCGACCGCGTCGTTCATCACGCCGGCACCCGACACCACGATGACTGGCGTTTGCGGCGACCGCTCGGTGACCTGACGGATCAGTTCGAGACCGCCCATCTGCGGCATGCGCAGATCGCAGATGACCAAGTCGGGCGTGTCTTGCTCGAATACCTGAAGACCCTGTTGGCCATTGCTGGCCTGCAGGACGCTGAAACCACTGTCTTCCAAATAGGCCGCGAGGCTCGCGCGCACTACTTCGTCATCATCGATTATCAGCAGCGTGGCACTGGTTTTTGGCATGTGGGCAAACGGCGCCAGAATTAGGTTGGCGTAGTTGGCGGGGCATCGGGCCCTGCGCAGACTACTGGATTCGCTTTCTAGCCTCTCTGCTGCACCGCTTTCGAGCATTGGCTCCAAACGCGATTGCACCAGAGGTGCCCTTCTAAGGCGCAGACGGTACTCCCATCCGCAGAGCGTTTCAAGCATGCGCCGATGGTCGCTTGACGACTTTACTTGTCAAATCACCGAGAGTTATAAGAACAGCTCAAACCGTAACCCAATGGAAGGACGGAACCATGAGTCAAACCGGTCGGGACTACAGCGAAAAGCGCGATTTCATCCGCATGCGGGTCGATGCCGATGTCGTGTTGATTCATGCAGGCGATCAGGTTTCAGCGACCTGTATCGATCTGTCCAGCAGTGGCATGCAGGTCGAAGCACCGCGCCAGTTCGCGGTTGGCGACCGTTTGCGCGTGCGCATCGACTCCGATCACGCAGCGCTCAGCGGCCTCGAGGCAGAGACTGAAGTGGTGTGGGTCAAGGCGCAGGAAGGCGACAGCCAGAGGCTCGGCCTGAGCATCCTCGAGATGAAATAGCTGCACACAAAAAAGGCGACCCGAAGGTCGCCTTTGTTTTTACCGGTCGAGATTAAAAATCGTCTTCGACCTGGCCATCCTTCACTTTGAATTCGCGGTTCTGCAAGTAAGCGTTGCGGATGAAGGTGTACTTGTCGCCGCTGATCAACTTCTCGCTCGACAGCAGGCTGGCGCGGGTGTCGACGATGTTCAGGCCGAAGATCGAGTTACGCACCGGCACATCGTTGATGTAACGATACATGCCGGTGTAGCTGTCGACGTACTTCGAAGGCGCGTCACGCAGCGTGCTCGGGCCCATCAGTGGCAGCATCACATACGGACCGCTGCCCACGCCCCAGTAACCGAGGGTCTGACCGAAGTCTTCGTCGCTGCGGTTCAAGCCCATTTTGGTGCCGACATCGAAGAAGCCGAGCAGACCGAAGGTGGTATTGAAGATCAGGCGAGCGGTGTCAACGCCTGCAGCAGCCGGTTTGGCTTGCAGAATGTTGTTCGCCAGGTTGGTGACATCGCCAACGTTGCGGAACATGTTGTGGATGCCGTCTTCGAGAAACTGCGGCGTGACGAACTCATAGCCCTGGGCCAGTGGCTTCAGCGCATAAGTGTCAACGAAGTCGTTGAACTGGAAAATCGGGCGGTTGACGCTTTCCCAAGGGTCTTCTTCCGTTGCGGCCTGAGTGGCGAACGGCGCCAGCAACAGGCCGGCACATACACTTAGCTGAGCGAGCGGGTAGCTCCAGCGCATAGAAAAACTCCTTGGAATGGTACTGTCGCGGACATCTGAGCCCGGGATTAAGGCCGCTAGTATAAGCGTAAAAGCCGGTTTGGACAGTCCACCCTATGCAGCGTTCTGTAGGACACTTCACTCGCCGCCCTTCACAGCGCTGTCATCCAACTGTCACTGACACGCCCTAGCCTGATCGTTATTTCAGGGACGTTGCCATGACACACGCTGAAACCTTGCCCCTCGCCGCGTCCAGCCTGACCGCTGTGCTGTTCGGACTCAGCGGTTGTCTGGTGGATTTTGGCGCCCGTGCCCGGCAACAGACCATCGCCCTGCCCGAGTACGCCGAAGCCACGCCGGGCGCACTCGACAGCCTGCAGAGCTTGCAGCGTCAGCACATTCCCTGCGCCTGGCTGGATGAACTGCCCCCTGCCCTCGCCCAACCGTTGTCGGCCTCCTTACCGGCGTGGATCAGGCCGGCGCAACATTCAGCAACAAACAATCCGTGGCCAGCCCCGAACGCCTGCTGGCAAGCCCTGATGGATTTAAATGTCGGCAGCCTCGACGGCTGCGTTCTGGTCAGCGGCGAGCCGCGTCTGCTGCAAGCCGGCCTGAATGCCGGACTGTGGACCATCGGCCTCGCCTCCTGCGGTTCACTGTGCGGCCTGGCGCCGGGCGAATGGCAAGCCTTGAGCCAGAAACAACGCGAACAGTTGCGCGGCAAGGCAACCATGCAGCTGTTCGGCCTCGGCGTGCATTCGGTGATCGATCACTTGGGCGAACTCGACACCTGCCTCGCCGACATCAGTCTGCGCCGGCTCAAAGGCGAAAAGCCCTGATCGGGATCATGCAGGTTTGACGGGAGTGGATTAATCTAAAGGTCAGCCATAGACCTTTGGCGCGCGGCTGCGGTCAATGCCAGTGCCTCTCGATAAAAGGAAAACACCATGCCCGCCCAAGAACTGCAAAAACAGCTCGAAACCCTGCGCGAGCAGCTGGAGCAGAATCCGCCGCTGTCGGAAGTCGAGCGTGAAGACCTGCGTGCGCTGATGGCGCAGATTGAATCGGAAATTCAACTGGAAAATGCCACGCAAGACGCGAGCATCGCCGATGGCGTGAACCTCGCGGTCGAACGCTTCGAAGTTGAACACCCGGCCATCGCCGGCACCCTGCGCAACATCGTCAATGCGCTGGGCAGCATGGGGATCTGATTCCCCGCCCTACAAAAAAGCCCTGCCAGCGATGGCAGGGCTTTTTCATTTCCGGACTTGAAACACAGTCCCCTGTGGGAGCGAGCCTGCTCGCTCCCACAGGGGATATCGCACATTCCGGATCTTTATTGACGCACGAGGCGGTGGTTCGGCAGCTGTACGCTTTCGGTGCTGCGATACGGATTGATATCCAGACCGCCGCGACGCACATAACGTGCAAACACGGTGAGTTTCTCCGGTTTCAACAAGCGCTGCAGATCAAGGAAAATCCGCTCCACACACTGCTCATGGAAGTCCGAGTGCTGACGGAAGCTGACGATGTACTCGAGCAAGCTGGCGTGATCCAGCGCCGAGCCACGATATTCCACCACCACCGTGCCCCAGTCCGGCTGACTGGTCACCGGGCAGTTGGATTTGAGCAGATGGCTGTAAACCGTCTCCTCGACGATCCGCGAGTCATCGCAACGCAGCAGTTCCGGGCGCGGATGCTCATAGTTGCTGACGCTGATCTCCAGATCATCGATGCACACGCCGGGCAGCGCCACCACGCCTTCCGCTTCAACGTCCTTCAGGCTGCGAACCCGCACGCCGACCGGTTTGCCCGCGGCGGCAGACAAGTCCTTGACCAGCGTCGCTTCCAATGCGCCGACGTCGGCAAACGGCGTCTGGTTCAGCGAGTTCAGATACAGCTTGAACGACTTCGACTCGATGATGTTCGGCGAATCCGCCGGAATGCTGAATTCGCCGATCGCCACCACTGGCTTGCCGGATGGCAGCAGCCACGACAGCTCGAAGCAGTTCCAGAAGTCCACACCTTTATACGGCAGGGTGTCGGCGGTCAGGCCCAGCTCGGCCCATTTCGCGTTGCGCGGAATCGGGAACAGCAGGGACGGCGTGTACGTGGCGATGTATTCGCTGGATTTGCCCAGCGGCGAGTGTTCGGCTGCGGGATGCATGGCGGAAACCTGACTGAAGAATCAGCGGATTCTACCAGCCTTTGCCCGCGCCTTTGAGTGCTTACTGACTGACAGTCAGTTTGCCGACCATGCCCGCCTGGTAATGCCCGGGAATATTGCAGGCGAATTCCAGACTGGTGGCCTTGCTGAAGGTCCAGGTCAGCTCGGCGGTCTTGCCCGGTTCGACCAGCATACTGTTCGGGTCGTCGTGCTTCATGCCATGGCCCATCGCTGCGTGATCCATGCCGGCCATGTCGTGGGACATTTCCTTCATGCCGGTAGGCGTGAGCATGCCGCTTTGCTGCATCTGCAACATTTCCTGCTGGTGTCTGGCATGCATTGCCGCGTCACCGAGGTTGAATTCGTGCAACAACTGGCCTTTATTCACCAAGACAAAACGAACCGTCTCACCGGCCTTGATCTGAATGGCCTTGGGATCGAACGACATGTCGTTCAACACCACCTCAATGCTGCGCGTGGCTTTGGCGGCCGGTGCTGGCTGGCCAAAATCGTAAGTGTGGGCCGGCGCGGCCCAGACTGGCGAACTCAGCGCCAACAGACAAGCGGCCAACGTCAGGGATTTGCGCGAAAACATGGTCATACTCCAACAAGATAAGGTTCAGCCTGTGGGAAACTCTAGCCGGCCTGCGCTGGCATCTACCTGACAGGCAGATTACAACTTTGTCAGGTTGGCACTTGTCGCTTGCTGTCGCGGTATAAAGCGTTCGTTTCTACACCCCCGAACAAACCCGAGCTACCCATGAAACTGTTGATCGTCGAAGACCAAGCGAAAACCGGCCAATACCTGCGCCAGGGCCTGACCGAGGCCGGGTTCAACACTGAACTGGTGGCCGACGGCAACAGCGGCCAGCAACTGGCACTAAGCGGCGATTACGCACTGCTTATCCTCGACGTGATGCTGCCCGGTCGCAGTGGCTGGCAGATTCTGCAAGCGGTGCGCAGCGCCGGGCTGGATACGCCGGTACTTTTTCTCACAGCCAAAGACGCGGTGGAGGACAGGGTTCATGGCCTCGAACTCGGCGCCGACGATTACCTGGTCAAACCGTTCGCCTTCTCCGAACTGCTGGCACGGGTGCGCAGCCTGTTGCGTCGTGGCAGCGCTACACCCCAGGAAACCAGTCTGCAACTGGCGGATCTGCGCCTGGACCTGATCCGTCGTCGGGTCGAGCGCAGTGGCCAGCGCATCGATCTGACCGCCAAGGAGTTCGCGCTGTTGGAAATGCTCCTGCGTCGCCAAGGTGAAGTGCTGCCGAAATCGCTGATCGCCTCGCAAGTCTGGGACATGAATTTCGACAGCGACACCAATGTCATCGAAGTCGCGATCCGCCGTTTACGCCTGAAAATCGACGACGAATTCCCTCACAAACTGATCCACACCGTGCGCGGCATGGGGTACGTGCTTGAAGAGCGTTGCGCCTGATGCGCCGCTTGTCCCTCAGTTCACGCCTGGCCTTGTTGTTTGCCGCCTGCACCGCCGTGGTTTCACTGTTCGCCGGGGTGTTGTTCACCCGAGCCAGCGAGGCGCATTTCATCGAACTCGATCAACAGCAACTGGACGGCAAACTGATCGGCCTGCGCCGCGCCTTGCAGGATGTTCAGCCCGCGCAACGTCAGGCGCGGCTGGCGGATGAGCTGAGCCGCCAGGCCGATCTGTCGCTGCGCATCACTGGCAGTGACGGCCAACGCTGGTACGACAGTTCAAC
This sequence comes from Pseudomonas fluorescens, assembly GCF_001648775.1. Lineage (GTDB taxonomy): Bacteria > Pseudomonadota > Gammaproteobacteria > Pseudomonadales > Pseudomonadaceae > Aquipseudomonas > Aquipseudomonas fluorescens_M. Next base: position 71,124 of record NZ_LVEJ01000009.1, on the reverse strand, counting down.
GCAGATTCCCAAGGATTTGCCACAACAATCCGGCCTGTCGACAATCAGCAATGACGGCGCGGACTATCGCGTGCTCAACGCCCCGCTCTACCCGGACAAAACCGATTCGCCGCAATTGACCTTGCTGCTCGACATCACCCATCACCAACACTTCCTACAACGCATGCAGAACTTGATCTGGCTCACCGTTGGCCTTTCGGCGTTGGCCACTGCCTTACTCGGCGCGTGGGCGGCACGCAGTGGATTAAGGCCGTTGCGGCGCATGAGCGCAGTCGCCCGTGGGATTTCCGCACAATCGCTGAATGCCCGACTGCCAGAAGCGCAAATGCCGCCAGAGCTCGCGGAAATGGCCCACAGCTTCAACGCCATGCTCGCACGCCTCGACGACTCGTTTCAGCGGCTCTCGGCGTTTTCCGCCGACATCGCCCATGAACTGCGCACACCGCTGTCGAACCTGCTGACCCACACCCAGGTCACCCTCACCCGCCCTCGACCGATCGAGGATTACCGTGAAGCGCTGCACAGCAACCTCGAAGAACTGCAGTGGATGGCGCAACTGGTCAACGACATGTTGTACCTCGCCAAGGCTGACCACGGCTTGCTAATGCCCAAGCGCGAACCGCTGGAACTGGCGGATGAGAGCGATGTGTTGTTGGAGTTTTTTGCGCCCTTGGCTGAGGACGCCGGGGTCAAGCTGACGCGTGAGGGCAATGCGCAGATCGAAGGTGACCGCAGTATGTTGCGGCGGGCCTTGTCGAATTTGCTGGATAACGCGCTGCGGTTTACCCCGGCTGAGGGCGCGGTGAATGTGCGAATCGTTGATGTATCGAACGCTGTGCGGGTTTCAGTCGAAAACAGTGGTGAGGGGATTTCTGCGGAGTTGTTGCCACGGCTGTTTGACCGTTTTTATCGAGCGGATCCGGCGCGGCAGGAAGGCAGCAGTGAGCATGCGGGGTTGGGGCTGGCGATTACTCAATCCATCGCCCGGGCCCATGGTGGGCAGATTCATTGCGAATCAGAGGCGGGATGGACGCGGTTTGTGATTGAGTTGCCCAAGCAGAATTGAGGCCAGCCATTCAGGCCCCTTCGCGAGCAAGCTCGCTCCCACAGGTATCGAGTTGAATCACAATTTGTGAACGACCCAAAACCCTGTGGGAGCGAGCTTGCTCGCGAAGACGGACTTGAACTCAGGAATATCTCAGCGCGTGAGCCGGCTCGATCTTCGCCGCCCGCCAAGCCGGATACACCGTCGCCAAAAAGCTCAGAATGAATCCCGCCGAGCAGATCAACAGCACATCCCCACCCTGCAATTCCGACGGCAGATTGCTGACGAAATACACGTCCGAACTGAAAATATGCTGCCCGCTCACGCGCTCGACCCAACCGACCAGTTCGCTGACATTCAGCGCCGCAATCACGCCCAGCACACCGCCAATAAGAGTGCCGACAATGCCGATCACCGTGCCCTGCACCATGAAGATCGCCATGATCTGCCGTGGCGTGGCGCCGATGGTGCGCAGAATCGCGATGTCCGCGCCCTTGTCGTTCACCACCATGATCAGGGTCGCGATGATGTTGAACGCCGCCACCGCGACGATCATCAGCAACAGCAGGCCGATCATGGTTTTTTCCATTTTCATCGCACTGAACAGACTGCCCTGAGTGTGGGTCCAGTCGTCAGCCTTGAACTCGGCCCCCAAACCGGCGGCGATGTCCGCGGAGACTTTCGGTGCGGCGTACAGATCTTTCACCGCCAGACGCACGCTCTGCACCTGATTCGGCTCCCAATGCTGCATGGTCGCGGCGTCAGCCACGTGGATCAGGCCCATCGAGCCGTCCAGCTCAGCGCCGACCTTGAACACACCCACTACATTCAGACGCTGCATGCGCGGGGTGATGCCGCCCGGTGCGGTGCTGACTTCAGGGACGATCAGGGTGATTTTGTCGCCGACGTTGAGACGGAAACGACGCGCAGTAATCTCACCGATCACCACACCGAACTCACCCGGTTTCAACGCGTCGAGGCGGCCCTGCACAATGTGCTGGGCAACGATCGACACTTTGCCTTCCTGAGCCGGATCAACACCGCTGATCTGGATCGGCTGCATCAAGCCCTTGTAGGAGAGCATGCCTTCCATCTCAGTGAACGGCACGGCGGCGGTCACTTCAGGATTTTTCATCGCGGCGGCAGCCACCGGCTGCCAGTCATCAATCGGCTTGACGCCAACGATGGTGGCGTGCGGCACCATGCCGAGGATGCGCGAGCTCATTTCGCGCTGGAAGCCGTTCATCACCGACAACACCACGATCATCGCCAACACACCGAGGGCGAGGCCGATCATCGAGGTCATCGAAATGAACGAAACAAAGCGATTGCGGCGCTTGGCGCGGGTATAGCGCGTGCCGATAAAGATCGATAACGGTCTGAACATTCGCTGGGGCACCGTAAAAAAATAAAAGACCCGACGCCTTTTCAGGTGTCGGGTTTCAGCCAATCAGATAGGCGTGAGGCAACCTTCTTGCAGGTGCAGTACACGATCCATCTGGCGGGCCAGGTTCATGTCGTGAGTCACCACCAGGAACGCCGTGCGCATCGAGGTGCTGAGTTCCAACATCAGATCCTGAATGCCTTGCGCGGTGTGCGAGTCGAGGTTGCCGGTCGGCTCATCGAGCATCACCAGGCCCGGTTTGTTCACTAGAGCACGGGCGATGGCCACACGTTGACGCTCACCACCGGACAGTTCGGACGGTTTGTGCTCCAGACGATGGCCGAGGCCGACGCGCTCCAGCAATGCCGTGGCACGCTGACGGGCTTCCGGGATCGGCGTCTTGCCGATCAGCAGGGGCATGCAGACGTTTTCCAGCGCAGTGAATTCCGGCAGCAAGTGGTGGAACTGGTAGACGAAACCGAGCGAACGGTTACGCAGCAGGCCACGCTTCTTCTCGCTCAGCGCCGACAGTTCTTCACCGTCAAGCCAGACACTGCCCTTGGTCGGCGTATCGAGGCCGCCGAGCAGGTTGAGCAACGTACTTTTGCCCGAACCCGAGGTGCCGACAATTGCCACACGCTCGCCCGGGTGCAACTCCAGTTGCAGGCCGGCGAGGACTTCTACCGATTCCGGGCCTTCCTCGTAGGATTTGCCCAGGTTGCGGCAGCTCAAGATTGCTTGTTCACTCATGCCCGACTCACTCATAACGTAGCGCCTCCGCCGGCTGGGTGCGCGCGGCACGCCAGGCTGGATACAGGGTGGCGAGGAAACTCAGGACCAACGCCGCCGCGCAGACCATGACGACATCCTGGCTCTGCACCTGCGACGGAAGATAATCAATGAAATACACGTCAGCATTAAGGAATTTGTGGCCGATCAGGCCTTCCAGTGCCGAAATCGCGGCGCTGACATTAAGCGCGGCGAAAATCCCCACCACCGCGCCAATCGCCGTACCGACCACACCGATCACCGTGCCCTGCACCATGAACGTGCGCATGATCGTGCCCGGCGTCGCGCCCAAGGTGCGCAGAATGGCGATGTCACCCTTCTTGTCGTTGACCACCATGACCAGCGTGGAAATGATGTTGAACGCAGCTACAGCAACGATCAGCAGCAACAGCAGGCCGATCATGGCTTTTTCCATGCGGATCGCCTGATACAGATTGCCGTGGGTGCGCGTCCAGTCGCGGGCGTAGTAATGGTCTTCGCCAAGCTGCTGAGCGATGTTCCATGCCACACGCGGCGCCTGGAACAGGTCGTCGAACTTCAGGCGAATGCCCTGCACCTGATCAGGCTTCCAGCGGTGCATCTTCGCCAGATCCTGCAGGTTGGTGACGCCCAGATAGCCGTCGAGCTCACCGGCGCCGACATGGAAAATGCCGACCACGGTGAAGCGCTTCATGCGCGGGAACATCCCGGCCGGGGTCACGCTGACCTCCGGCGCGACGAAGGTGACCTTGTCACCGAGGCCCACGCCGAGTTTGGTCGCGGCCTTGTCGCCGATGACGATGCCGAAGCTACCCGGCGTCAAATCGTCGAGTTTGCCCTGCTTCATGAAGTTGTCGATGATCGACACATTGCGTTCGAGCGCGGGGTCGATGGCATTGAGCAACACCTTGGACACCTGGCCGTGATTGGTCAGCAGGCCCTGCATCTGGGTGAACGGCGCAACGGCCGTCACCTGCGGGTTCTGCTTGACCTGGGTCGCCAGGCTTTGCCAATCGTTGATCGGCTCGGTGGATTCAATGGTCGCGTGGGGCACCATGCCCAGCACGCGGGTGCGCATCTCATGATCGAAGCCATTCATCACCGACAGCACGACGATCATCACGACCACGCCAAGGGCGAGCCCGATCATCGAAGTCAGGGAAATGAATGACACAAAATGATTGCGACGCTTTGCACGGGTATAACGCGTGCCGATAAATACGAAGAGAGGTCTGAACATGTCGGGGCTTGTTCGGAGGGAAAAGGAACGTCCTTGTGGCGGGGGTCGATAACCAGCTTTACACTCAGACCACCGCCGCTACCATGGGTTCGCCATGTCGACATTAGATGAAGAAGATCGCCGCGAATACTACCGTATCGAGGACACGATCGCACTGGAAATTCGGCCCCTGTCCGCTCCCGAAGCCGCAGGCCAGGAAGTGTTGCAGGATGCTTCCCCACTGTTCAACCTGCTCAGTGAACTGCACCTGAGCGAATTCGAGTCGCAGCACCTGTTGCGGCAGATCAGCGAGCGCGACCGGGCCATCGCCGCGTTCCTGAAATCCCAGAACAAGCGCATCGACCTGCTCAGCCAGGTGGTCGCCCTGACCGTGCTCGGCCATATCGGCGAGCCGCAACCGGTGATCATCTCCGAAGGCGGGATCGACTTTCAGTACCCGACGCCGATTGCCACCGGCGCACACCTGTCGGTGAAACTGGTGCTGATGCCGCAAGCGCTCGGCCTGTTGCTGCGCGCGCGCGTGACCCATTGCGACAGCAAGGGCGACGGTTATGACGTCGGCACCGAGTTCGAACACTTGACCGACGCCCAGCGCCAGTTGCTCGCCCGCTATATCTTGCAGAAGCAGGCTCAGGAACGACGTCTGGCCCGCGAACAGAACGAATCAGGCATTTAATTTAAGGAAGAACCGTGACCCTCATCTACGGCCACCGCGGCGCCAAGGGCGAAGCACCGGAAAACACCCTGAGCAGTTTTCAGGAATGTCTCAAGCACGGCGTGCGCCGCTGCGAACTCGATCTGCACCTGTCCAAGGACGGCGAGTTGATGGTCATCCACGACCCGACCCTCAAACGCACCACGGAGCGGCGCGGCAAGGTCGTCGAGCACACCGCTGCCGAGCTGGTGACTTACGACGCGCGCAAGGGTGGTCCGGGCTGGATCAAGCCGTGCCCGATTCCAACGCTGGAAGAGTTGTTCGAGAAGTGCGATTTCGAGCACTGGCAGTTGGAGGTGAAAAGCGCTTCACGCACGCGTGCGGCAACTACGGTGCTGGCGATTCGTGAAATGGCCCAACGGCATGGCTTGCTCGACAAGGTGACGATCACCTCGAGTTCGCGGGAAGTGTTGAAAGCGGCGCTGGATCTGGTGCCGGATGTATCGCGGGGGCTGGTCGCCGAATACGCCTGGCTCGACCCGTTGAAGGTCGCGGCGAGCTATGGCTGTGAGATTCTTGCGCTGAACTGGACCCTGTGTACGCCGGAACGCCTGCAGAAGGCGCAGCGTCAGGGGCTGCATGTGTCGGTATGGACCGTCAACGAGCCTGCGCTGATGCGCAGACTCGCCGACTTCGGCGTTGACAGCCTGATTACAGACTTTCCCGGTTTGGCCACTGCCACGCTCGAGAATTGCTGAAATCGGTCTCCCCGGCCGGCTCAGGCCACCGGCCGGAGCCCGTCAAAAAAGCCGGTTGAGGCCGTCGTACGCCGCTACCCGATAGGCTTCAGCCATGGTCGGGTAGTTGAACGTGGTGTTGACGAAGTACTTCAGAGTGTTCAGTTCGCCCGGCTGGCTCATGATCGCCTGACCGATGTGGACGATCTCCGACGCCTGATAACCGAAGCAGTGAACGCCCAGCACTTCCAGGGTTTCACGGTGGAACAGGATCTTCAGCATGCCTTGCGGCTCGCCGGCGATCTGCGCTCGCGCCATGCTTTTGAAGAACGCCTTGCCGACTTCGTACGGCACTTTGGCCTGGGTCAGCTCCTGCTCGTTCTTGCCGATCGAGCTGATCTCCGGAATGGTGTAGATGCCGGTTGGCACGTCATTGACGAAACGCCAGCTACCGTTATCAACGATGCTGCCAGCGGCCGAACGGCCTTGGTCGTGGGCGGCACTGGCCAGGCTCGGCCAGCCGATCACGTCACCGGCACCGTAGATGTTCGGCACGCAGGTGCGGTAAGCCTCGTCGACTTCGATCTGGCCACGGCTGTTGACCTTGACGCCGATGTTTTCCAGACCCAACTGATCGGTGTTACCAGTACGCCCGTTGCACCAGAGCAAGGCGTCGGCCTTGATTTTCTTGCCCGATTTCAGGTGCAGGATCACACCGTTGTCGACACCTTCAACGCGATCGTAATCTTCGTTGTGGCGCACGGTGATGTTGTTGTTGCTGAAGTGGTAGCTCAACGCCTGGGAGATTTCCGAGTCGAGGAAGCTCAGCAACTGACCACGGTTATCGACCAGTTCGACCAGCACACCCAGACCACTGAAGATCGACGCGTATTCGCAACCGATCACGCCGGCGCCGTAAACGATCAGTTTGCGCGGGGTGTGGCCGAGACTGAGGATAGTGTCGCTATCGTAGATACGCGGGTGGTGGAAATCGATGTCCGCCGGGCGATATGGGCGCGAACCGGTGGCGATGATGATGTGCTTGGCCACCAGCTTCTCGACCACGCCGTTGGCGCAGACCACTTCGATGGTTTGCTCGTCGGCGAAGCTGCCGGTGCCAAAGAACACGTCGACGCGGTTACGGGCGTAGTAGCCGGTGCGCGAAGCGACTTGTTTGGAAATAACCTTTTCGGCGCTTTTCAACACGTCCGGGAAGGAGAACCAGCGTGGCTCGCCGATCGCCCGGAACATAGGGTTAGTGTTGAACTGCATGATCTGCCGCACCGAGTGACGCAGTGCCTTGGACGGAATGGTGCCGAGGTGGGTGCAGTTGCCGCCGACCTGGCGACGGCTGTCGACCATCGCGACCTTGCGCCCTGCTTTGGCGGCGTTCATTGCCGCGCCTTCTCCCGCCGGGCCGGAACCCAGCACCACCACGTCGTAGTTGTAGACAGCCATGCGTACTCCTCAGAACAGGCCGCGGTGCCAGCAGCACCTACGGCTAAATCACGCCGAACGGCGGCGCGAAGGAACAATTGGGGGTCAATCAAGAACCCGGACACAGTCTATAGAAGCGTCAACGCCGCGCACATTAACCCTTGGTCGCGTCGTAGGCTACTTTTGCCTGCACTACAACGCCAGCTTTCGTATTGTTCTCAGTCAGTTTTTGCGCCACTGAGGCGCTCGAAAGCCTGACTGGTGCGGATGACAAAACCTGTATCGGCACGAATCACAAAGAATGCACCAATGTCATGTTTTTCGGCATAGTCCCACGCCCTTTCCGGGCCGAGAATAAGCAACAGCGTCGATAGTCCATCGGCCATCAGCGCTGAAGGATGAATCACCGTGACTGACGCCAGGTCGTGTAGGACGGGCGCACCGGTGCGGGCATCGAAGGTGTGGGAATAGCGCCGACCGTCCTGCAGGAAATAGTTGCGGTAGTCGCCGGAGGTGGAAACGCCGTAGCCGTCGACATTGATAATGCGCTCGGCGACCTGCTGATCATCACGAGGCTCTTCCAGGGCGATGCGCCACGATGAACCGTCGAGCTTGCGGCCCTTGGCCTTGAGCTCCCCCGTGGCTTCAGCGAGGTAATCGTGGATGCCCATGGCATCGAGCCGTGCCGCAATGGTGTCGACGGCATACCCGGCGGCGATGCTGTTGAAGTCGACTTCCACCGCCGCATCCTTGCACAACTGCTCGCCATCGATGCGCAGATGTCGATAACCGACCCGCTGCATGACTGCGGCCAGCGCTGTAGCGTCGGGGACCTTCTCTTCGCGACCTTGCGGGCCGAAGCCCCAGAGATTCATCAGCGGCTCGACGGTGAGGTCGTAGGAGCCTTCGCTTTGCGCTGACAGTTGCTGGCCGACACCGACCAATTCGAGCACCGACGCAGGCATTTTCTGACAGCTGTTGGCGGGCAAAGCGTTGAAGCGCTCGATGTCCGAATCATTGCGGTAAGTCGACAGCTGCTGATCGACTTCGCCGAGGATGCGCTCCACTTCACTGCGAACCTGGGTTGATTCGGGCATGCCGGCGTGGCGCACGTACTTGATTGAATAGGTGCTGCCCATGGTCGGCCCGCCGAAAGCTTCCATGGAGTCGCCACTCCCGCAGCCAGCCAATACGCCAGCCAAAATCACAAGTCCAGGCAACCGTCCAGTGAACAATTATTCATCTCTCCGTAAAACCACGGCGGCCATTATGAATTAAAGGATCTGCAACATCTTTATACAAAATCCAATAGTGAGTACCTGAACATGTCCTCCACCACGGGCAAAGGCAAAGCGATTTTTCGCGTTGTCAGCGGCAACTTCCTCGAAATGTTCGACTTCATGGTCTACGGCTTCTATGCCACGGCCATCGCCAAGACCTTCTTCCCGACCGACAGCGCCTTCGCCTCGCTGATGCTTTCGCTGGCAACCTTCGGTGCCGGCTTCCTCATGCGTCCGCTGGGGGCGATTTTCCTTGGCGCTTATATAGACCGCCATGGTCGTCGCCAAGGCCTGATTATCACGTTGGCGCTGATGGCGGCCGGCACGGTGCTGATTGCCTGCGTGCCGGGCTACGCGACCCTCGGCGTCGCTGCGCCGCTGATCGTGCTGTTTGGCCGCTTGCTGCAAGGGTTTTCGGCGGGCGTGGAACTGGGCGGCGTGTCGGTGTATCTGGCGGAGATCGCCACGCCCGGCCGCAAGGGCTTCTTCGTCAGCTGGCAGTCTGCGAGTCAGCAAGCAGCGGTGGTGTTCGCCGGGTTGCTCGGGGTCGGCCTGAACCATTGGCTGAGCCCGGAACAAATGGGCGATTGGGGCTGGCGCGTGCCGTTCCTGATCGGCTGCATGATTGTGCCGGTGATCTTCGTCATTCGTCGTTCGCTTGAGGAAACCCCGGAATTCCAGGCACGGAAACATCGCCCTACCCTGCAGGAAATTGTCCGCTCGATCGGTCAGAACTTTGGCATCGTCATCGCCGGCATGGCGTTGGTGGTGATGACCACGGTGTCCTTCTACCTGATCACCGCGTACACCCCGACCTTCGGCAAGGCTGAGTTGCACCTGTCGGACTTCGATGCGTTGCTGGTGACGGTGTGCATCGGTCTGTCGAACTTCTTCTGGTTGCCGGTGATGGGCGCGGTATCTGACAAGATTGGACGCAAACCCTTACTGCTCGCGGCGACGATTCTGGCGATTCTCACCGCTTACCCCGCCCTGTCGTGGCTGGTGGCGAATCCGAGCTTCAGCCATTTGCTGATCGTCGAGTTGTGGCTGTCGTTCCTCTACGGCTCGTACAACGGCGCGATGGTGGTGGCGCTGACCGAGATCATGCCGGTGGAAGTGCGTACGACCGGCTTCTCGCTGGCCTACAGCTTGGCGACGGCAACCTTCGGCGGGTTTACCCCGGCGGCGTGTACGTATCTGATTCATGTGCTGGATAACAAGGCTGCGCCGGGGATCTGGCTCAGTGGTGCGGCGGTATTGGGGTTGATTGCGACGTTGGTGTTGTTCCATGGCAACAAGCACGAACTGCGTACCGCGCAAGCAGCCGTGCCCGGCGGCGCCCGATAGGACGCTTTCGCGAGCAGGCTCGCTCCCACAGGGGATTTTCTGAACGACACAGATCCAGTGTGGGAACGAGCCTGCTCGCGAACGGGCCAGCACTGACAACACAGCTTTAAAAGGCACACAAACAAAAACGCCCCGACCTAGGTCGGGGCGTTTTCATGTGCAGCTATCGCTTAGCGCGGGAACGCTGGCGGATTCACATCAGCCATGTCTTCCATCACGCGGATCACCTGGCAGCTGTAACCGAACTCGTTGTCGTACCAGACGTACAGAACAACGCGGTTGTCCTGCACGATGGTCGCCTCAGCGTCGACCACACCGGCGTGACGCGAACCGACGAAGTCAGTCGAAACCACTTCCTGCGAGTTGACGAAGTCGATTTGCTTGTGCAGATCGGAGTGCAGCGCCATGTAGCGCAGGTACTCGTTCATCTCTTCACGGGTGGCGGCTTTCTCAAGGTTGAGGTTGAGAATGGCCATCGACACGTTCGGCGTCGGCACACGGATCGCGTTACCGGTCAGCTTGCCGGCCAGCTCAGGCAGGGCCTTGGCAGCAGCGGTGGCAGCACCGGTCTCGGTGATCACCATGTTCAGCGCGGCGCTACGACCACGACGATCGCCCTTGTGGAAGTTGTCGATCAGGTTCTGGTCGTTGGTGTACGAGTGAACGGTTTCGACGTGACCGTTGATGATGCCGAACTTGTCATTTACCGCTTTCAGCACCGGCACGATGGCGTTGGTGGTGCAGGAAGCGGCGGAGACGATCTTGTCATCAGCGGTGATTTCACCGTGGTTGATGCCGTGCACGATGTTCTTCAGCTTGCCTTTGCCAGGTGCGGTCAGAACCACGCGGTCGATACCCGGGCACTGCAAGTGCTGGCCCAGGCCATCAGCGTCACGCCATACACCGGTGTTGTCCACCAGCAGCGCGTCTTTGATGCCGTACTGGGTGTAATCCACTTCAGTCGGGTTCTTCGCGTAGATCACCTGGATCAGGTTACCGTTGGCGGTGATGGTGTTGTTTTCTTCGTCGATGGTAATGGTGCCGTTGAACGAACCATGCACCGAATCGCGACGCAGCAGGCTGGCGCGTTTGGTCAGGTCGTTTTCGGCGCCTTTGCGCACGACGATGGCGCGCAGACGCAGGCCGTCGCCACCACCGGTTTTTTCGATCAGGATGCGCGCCAGCAGACGGCCGATACGACCGAAGCCGTACAGCACAACGTCGGTGCCTTTACGTGCGGAAGCGTTTTGCTGGCCAACCACATCAGCCATCTCTTCACGAACGAACTGCTCGGCGCTGCGGCCGTTGCCTTCGTTGCGGAATTTGAACGCCAACTTGCCCAGATCTACCGAAGCCGCGCCGAGCTTGAGCTCGCTCATGGCTTTGAGCAGTGGGAATGTTTCGTGGACGGAGAGTTCGCTGTCATCGGAAGAACGGTGGCGCGCAAAGCGGTGAGCTTTGAGAATCGCGATGACAGACTGGTTGATCAGGCTGCGGCCATAGATCGAGCTCACCACGTTGTTATTGCGGTAGAGCTGACCGATTAGCGGAATCATCGCTTCTGCGAGTGCTTCACGGTCGATCCATTCACCAAGACACTGGTCGGGCTTCTGAGTCACGGTAACCTTCCACATGTAGGGGCAGAAAAAAGGGGCTACATTATGCCGCCGACAACCTCTTGTAGCAATGCGCGCTTGTCGCGCAATCGGTAACAAAATTCCGTTCAAAAAAATTACGCCTCTCTCCAGCCCAGTAAAACCGGGGCTTTCAGCGCAGTCAATTTTTCGACGACTGTTAGACGATGTCTGTAACCCTCCGTAACACCAGCCACTTTCGGCACTACATAATCGCTAAAAAACGCCTGGTTTTTATGGTTACCACTACATTTCGTCCAAACAACGAAGATAGACGTAGTCTGCAACTGACAGGCGGCACCGGACGCCGCTACAATTACCGACTTTGTCGCAAAGCCTGGAGCTCAACCTTCCGTGCCCGTTCTGCGTCTACCGCAACTCCCTGCCGAGGCAGGTAAACAGCATTGGGGCAATTTGCCCGGTGCCGCCCTCAGCCTGGCGATTGCCGAGGCTGCCAGCGCTGCCAAGCGCTTCACCCTGCTACTGACCGCCGACAGCCAGAGCGCTGAACGACTGGAACAGGAGCTGAGTTTCTTCGCCCCGGATTTGCCCGTGCTGCATTTCCCCGACTGGGAAACCCTGCCGTACGATCTGTTCTCGCCGCACCAGGACATCATTTCCCAGCGCATCGCCAGCCTATATAGGCTGCCGGAACTGGAACACGGTGTGCTGGTAGTGCCGATCACCACAGCGTTGCACCGCCTGGCGCCAACCAAGTTTTTGCTCGGCAGCAGCCTGGTGCTGGATGTCGGGCAGAAGCTCGACGTTGAGCAGATGCGTGCGCGGCTCGAAGCCAGTGGCTATCGCTACGTCGATACGGTTTACGAACACGGCGAATTCACCGTACGCGGCGCACTGATCGACCTGTTCCCGATGGGCAGCAAACTGCCCTATCGCATCGATCTGTTCGACGACGAAATCGAAACCCTGCGCACCTTCGATCCGGAAAACCAGCGTTCCATCGACAAGGTCGATTCGGTCAAGCTGCTGCCGGCCCGCGAGTTTCCGCTGCAAAAAGACGCGGTCACCCGTTTCAAGGCGCGCTTCCGTGAACGCTTTGACGTCGACTTCCGGCGCTGCCCGATCTTTCAGGATCTGAGCAGCGGGATTACCCCGGCCGGTATCGAGTACTACCTGCCGCTGTTTTTCGACGAAACCTCGACTCTGTTCGATTATCTGCCGCAAGACACGCAAGTATTCTCGCTGCCGGGCATCGAGCAAGCGGCGGAAAATTTCTGGAACGACGTGCGCAATCGCTATGAAGAGCGCCGCGTCGATCCTTCGCGTCCTTTATTGCCGCCCGCAGAATTGTTCCTGCCGGTGGAAGATTGCTTCGCTCGCTTGAAGAGCTGGCCGCGCGTGGTCGCCAGCCAGCAAGATGTGGAAACCGGCGTCGGCCGTGAGCGCTTCCCGGCGCAGGCACTGCCGGATCTGGCGATCGAAGCCAAAGCCACGCAACCATTGGCGGCGCTGGCGGCGTTCCTCGATGAGTTCCCTGGTCGTGTGTTGTTCACCGCCGAATCCGCTGGCCGTCGCGAAGTCTTGCTGGAGTTGCTCGAGCGTCTGAAGCTGCGGCCGAAAACCGTCGACAGCTGGCCGGATTTCGTTGCGAGCAAGGATCGCCTGGCGATCACCATTGCCCCGCTCGACGAAGGCCTGATGCTGGATGACCCGGCGCTGGCACTGGTCGCGGAAAGTCCGCTGTTCGGCCAACGCGTGATGCAACGCCGTCGTCGCGAAAAACGCAGCGACGTCAGCAATGACGCGGTGATCAAGAACCTCACCGAGCTGCGCGAAGGCGCGCCGGTGGTGCACATCGATCATGGCGTAGGTCGCTACCTCGGCCTGACGATTCTGGAAATCGATAATCAGGCCGCCGAATTCCTCACCCTCGAATACGCCGAGAACGCCAAGCTTTATGTGCCGGTGGCCAATCTGCACTTGATCGCGCGCTACACCGGTAGCGACGACTCGCTGGCCCCGCTGCACCGCCTCGGCTCCGAGACCTGGCAGAAAGCCAAGCGCAAAGCCGCCGAGCAAGTGCGTGACGTCGCCGCCGAACTGCTCGACATTTATGCCCGCCGTGCTGCTCGCGAAGGTTATGCATTCGCCGACCCGAAAGCCGATTACGCGACGTTCAGCGCCGGTTTCCCGTTCGAAGAAACCCCGGATCAGCAATCGACCATCGAGGCCGTGCGCGAAGACATGCTCGCGCCGAAACCGATGGATCGACTGGTCTGCGGCGACGTTGGCTTCGGCAAGACCGAAGTGGCCATGCGTGCGGCGTTCATCGCCGTACACGGTGGCCGTCAAGTGGCGATCCTGGTGCCGACCACCCTGCTCGCCCAACAGCACTACAACAGCTTCCGTGACCGTTTCGCCGACTGGCCAGTGACCGTGGAAGTGATGAGCCGCTTCAAATCGGCCAAGGAAGTCAACGCGGCGATCGCCGATCTGGCGGAAGGCAAGATCGACATCGTTATCGGCACGCATAAACTGCTGTCCGACGACGTCAAAATCAAAAACCTCGGGCTGGTGATCATCGACGAAGAACACCGTTTCGGTGTGCGTCAGAAAGAACAGCTCAAGGCCCTGCGCAGCGAAGTCGACATCCTCACGCTGACCGCCACGCCGATTCCGCGCACGCTGAACATGGCGGTGTCGGGCATGCGCGATCTGTCGATCATCGCCACGCCGCCAGCACGACGCCTGTCGGTGCGCACCTTCGTCATGGAGCAGAACAAGAGCACGGTCAAAGAGGCCCTGCTCCGCGAACTATTGCGTGGCGGTCAGGTGTACTACCTGCACAACGATGTGAAAACCATCGAGAAATGCGCCGCCGACCTCGCCGAACTGGTGCCGGAAGCCCGTATCGGCATCGGTCACGGACAGATGCGCGAACGCGAACTCGAACAGGTGATGAGCGACTTCTATCACAAGCGCTTCAACGTGCTGATCGCCTCGACCATCATCGAAACCGGTATCGACGTGCCGAGCGCCAACACCATCATCATCGAGCGCGCCGACAAATTCGGTCTGGCGCAACTGCACCAGTTGCGTGGCCGTGTCGGCCGTAGTCACCACCAGGCTTACGCCTACCTGCTGACACCGCCGCGCCAGCAAATCACTTCGGACGCGGAAAAGCGCCTGGAAGCGATTGCCAATACTCAGGATCTCGGCGCCGGTTTCGTGCTGGCGACCAACGACCTGGAAATCCGTGGCGCCGGCGAGTTGCTCGGCGATGGCCAGAGCGGGCAGATTCAGGCAGTGGGTTTCACCCTGTACATGGAGATGCTCGAACGCGCGGTGAAATCGATCCGCAAGGGCGAGCAACCAAACCTCGATCAACCGCTCGGCGGTGGCCCGGAAGTCAATCTGCGGGTGCCGGCGCTGATTCCGGAAGACTATCTGCCGGATGTTCACGCGCGCCTGATTCTGTACAAGCGCATCGCTTCGGCCACCGACGAGGAGGGCCTGAAGGATCTGCAAGTCGAGATGATCGACCGCTTCGGCCTGCTGCCGGAACCGACGAAGAATCTGGTGCGGATCACGGCGTTGAAGTTGCAGGCCGAACAATTGGGCATCAAGAAAGTCGATGGCGGCCCGCAAGGTGGGCGCATCGAGTTCGAAGCGCAGACGCCGGTCGATCCGATGACGTTGATCAAGCTGATCCAGAGCCAGCCAAAACGCTACAAATTCGAAGGCGCGACGATGTTCAAGTTCCAGGTGCCGATGGAACGCCCGGAAGAGCGCTTTAATACTGTAGAGGCGCTGTTTGAGCGCCTCCTCCCGAAATCTGTTTGAAGGACGCCGCATGCGCCTGTTTCGCTCACTGACTTTGCTACTCACTTTCGTAGCACCGCTGGCGTTTGCCGATGACCTGTATCAGGTCGAAATGATTCTGGTCCGGCAGAACGCCGTACCGGCGATCGTCAGCCGCGCCGCGCCGGAAGACTGGGCCGCTGGCGCTCAGCGCCTGGGCGATGACAGCAAACGCACACCTGCGCTGAATGACGTGGTGACTAAACTCACCGCCAGCGGCGATTACAGCGTGCTGATGCACAAGGCCTGGCAGCAAACCCTTGGCGAAGCACCGGCAAAAGTCGCGGTCAGCGATGGCCAGGAACAGTTCGGCCAGTTCCCGATCGAAGGCACGCTGGAGATGAAGCTCGGACGTTTCACCGACGTGACTGCCGACTTCTGGGTCAATCAGATCGACGCCAATGGCCTGGTCACCGCCAGCGAGCGCCTGAAACAGGACAGCCACACCAAGAACGGCCAACTCAACTATCTCGACAACGGCCATCTGGCCCTGCTGATCAAGATCACTTCCCTGACCGCGCCTGCGCCACGGGAAGCGCCTGAAGCGATTCCGGACTGATCGAAGTCCTTATGAACCCGCCGCTGAGTAAACCGTTGGCGCCCTCCTGGGTCAGCCGATTCAAGGAACAGAGCCTGGAGCGTGGCCGTCGCTACGCCGTGGAAAACCGGGTACGTATCGCCCAGGTCGGCGATGCAACGATTACCGCCAGTTGCGAAGGCTCTGGCGGTAACGTTTACCGTCAGACCATTCATCTTCGCGAGTCAGCCAAAGGCACTTTGTTGCTGGTGGACGCTGGCTGCACCTGCCCGGTGCGCACCAATTGCAAACACTGCGCGGCAGTGTTGCTCAAAGTGCAGGAAACCCTCGACTACCCCGCCGCTGCCAAAGACGCTGAGCTGTTGGAAAAACTTCAAGCCGTGCTGGAAAACCGTGGCCCGAAAGCGCCACCGCAAGTGCTGGTCGACAACGTGCAGCCGTTGCCACGCCTGTGGCTGGCCAGCGTCGAGTTCAGCGCGTTCGAGCCACGCAACGGCAAAATGCAGCGCTACATTCAGCATCGCGCGGCACTGTCGTTCAGCTATCTCGATGAATACGTCAGCGGGCAGAAGAACAGCGACATCCTGATTCGTCAGGAAACCCAGACGCTGCGGATAAAACGCCACCCGGAAGTCGAACAGTCCTACCGCGAACAGTTAAGAATCCTCGGCTTTCGCATCGCTACCCGCCAGAGTAAAGCCCTGCCGGAAAGCGCCGGCGAGCTCTACGAAATGGTCAATGACAGCGCCTGGCTGACCTTCACCCTCAACGACCTGCCGAAACTGCGCAGCCAAGGCTGGGAACTGCAGATCGACGAGGAATTCGGCTTCGACCTGACCGCCGTGGATGACTGGTACGCCACGGTTGAGCAGGCGCCGGAGCGTGACTGGTTTGATCTGGAGCTGGGCATCATCGTCAACGGTGAGCGCCTGAGCTTGCTGCCGATCCTGCTCAACCTGATGCGCTCGCACGCGGAAATCCTCAATCCGGAACGCCTTGCACGGCGCCGCGATGACGAGTTGATTCTGGTGAATATTCCGCAGCGCAACAGCGAACACGGGCCGTTGCAGGTGGCTTTGCCACTGGGCCGATTGAAGCCGGTGCTGATGACGCTCGGCGAGTTTTATTTACAGGAGCCGGGCGAAACCACTTTGCGCCTGAGCAAGGCCGACGCCACGCGCCTCAATTCGCTGGAAGGCCTGCCGCTGCTGTGGGAGGGCGGTGAGCAAATCCGCACGTTCGCGCAACGCCTGCGCGACATTCGTGATTTCAGCGCTGAAGCGCCGCAAGACCTGAACGCGACACTGCGTCCTTATCAGCTCGAGGGCTTGAGCTGGATGCAATCGCTACGGCAACTGGAGGTCGGCGGGATTCTCGCGGACGACATGGGGCTGGGTAAAACCCTACAGACCCTGGCGCATATTCTCAGCGAGAAAAACGCCGGACGCCTGGATCGGCCATGCATGGTGGTGATGCCGACCAGCCTGATTCCGAACTGGCTCGATGAGGCGGCGCACTTCACGCCGCAACTGAAAGTGGTCGCGCTGTATGGCGCCAGTCGCAAAAAGCATTTTGACAATCTGGCGGATTTCGACCTGATCCTCACCACCTACGCGCTGCTGCCCAAGGACGTCGAACGTCTGGCCAGGCAACCGTTGCATGTGCTGGTTCTGGATGAGGCGCAGTACATCAAGAATCCGAACAGCAAAGCCGCTCAAGCCGCGCGAGAGCTCAACGCACGCCAGCGCCTGTGCCTGAGTGGCACGCCGCTGGAAAACCACTTGGGCGAGCTATGGTCACTGTTCCACTTCCTGCTGCCGGGCTGGCTCGGCGACGTGAAAAGCTTCAACGCCGATTACCGTGTGCCGATTGAAAAGCGTGGCAGTGAAGTCAGACTTCAACACCTGAACGGTCGGATAAAGCCGTTTCTGCTACGCCGCACCAAGGAACAGGTGGCCACCGAGCTGCCGCCGAAAACTGAAATCATCCACTGGGTCGACCTCAACGAAGCGCAGCGCGATGTGTATGAAACCATGCGTTTGGCGATGGACAAGAAAGTCCGCGACGAGATCACCCGCAAAGGCGTGGCGCGCAGTCAGATCATCATTCTTGAGGCGCTGCTCAAGTTGCGTCAGGTCTGCTGCGATTTGCGCCTGGTCAACGACGCCACCCTGCCCGCTCGCGGCAGCACCTCCGGCAAGCTCGACAGCTTGATGGAGATGCTGGAGGAACTGTTTGAAGAAGGTCGGCGGATTCTGTTGTTTTCGCAGTTCACCTCGATGCTCTCATTGATCGAAGCGGAGCTGAAAAAACGCAATGTTTCCTACGCGCTGTTGACTGGCCAGACCCGCGATCGACGTACGCCGGTGAAGGAATTCCAGAGCGGTAAGCGTCAGATCTTTCTCATCAGTTTGAAGGCCGGCGGCGTCGGCTTGAACCTGACGGAGGCGGACACCGTGATCCACTACGACCCGTGGTGGAACCCGGCAACCGAGAATCAGGCGACGGATCGGGCGTACCGGATTGGCCAGGAAAAGCCGGTGTTCGTCTACAAGATGATTGCCCGGGGCACGGTGGAAGAGAAGATTCAGCACTTGCAGAAGGAAAAATCCGACTTGGCGGCGGGCGTGCTGGATGGGCGCAAGGCCGGGGACTGGAAGTTGCAGAGTGATGATATCGAAGCGTTGTTTGCACCGTTGCCGGATAAGCTCGAAAAGCGCTGAGATCTGCGTCGCCAGATAGAAAGCTATCGCTAGCAGGGTTAGCTCCCACAGGGGTTTGTGAACGCCACAAATCCGATGCGGGAGCTAGCCCTGCTCGCGATTGACTCGACTCGATTTCAAGCCAGGATCAGCCCTTTAGCACCCGCGCCAACGCCGATTTCACCTTGCCCATCCCGTCATGCAACGCCTGCTCGATCTCGGCCATGGTGATCACTTGCGTGGTCTTGCCCGCCGCCGGGTTCACCACCAAAGCCAGACAGGCGTAATCCAGATCCAGCTCCCGCGCCAGCGCCGCTTCCGGCATACCGGTCATGCCGACGATGTCGCAGCCATCACGCTCCAGACGCACGATTTCGGCGACCGTCTCCAGACGCGGGCCCTGGGTGCAGGCGTAAACGCCCTGATCACTGTAATCGCAGCCTTCAGCGGCCACCGCAGCAATCAATTGCTGACGCAGCGGTTCGCTGTAGGGAAAGCTGAAGTCGATATGGGTGACATGCTCCAGATCATCGGCGAAAAACGTGTGCTCGCGGCCGCTGGTGTAGTCGACGATCTGGTGTGGCACGCAGAAATGCCCGGTGCCCATGGCCGAATGAATGCCGCCCACGGCATTCACCGCGATGATCGCTTCGGCGCCGGCCTGCTTCAATGCCCACAGATTGGCGCGGTAGTTGACCTTGTGCGGCGGAAAGCGATGCGGGTGGCCGTGACGGGCGAGGAACAGCACTTCCTTGCCTGCGTATTCGCCAATCTGCACGTCGGCCGATGGCGCGCCGTAGGGCGTGTCCACCGCCAGCGACTGGCGAATGGTCAAGCCTTCGAGCTGGGTCAGGCCGGTGCCACCGATGATTGCGTAAACCGTCATAGCGAAAAATCCTTAATCGATCAGTTGAGCGTCTTTGAGCGCGCCGATGGCGGTGAGCCAGCGCGGATCCTGACGGTAATCGGTACTGGCGAATGCCTGACCACGCATACGCGCGATGCGCGCGGATGGCTTGACCTTCATGCGCTGAGCGGCGCTGAGGGCCAGTTCGGCAGCGGCGCGATCATTGCACACCAGGCCCATGTCGCAACCGGCAGTCAGTGCGGCTTCGATGCGGCTGGCGGCGTCGCCGACCACGTGGGCGCCGGCCATCGACAAATCGTCACTGAAAATCACGCCGTCGAACTGCAATTCGCCGCGCAGGATGTCCTGCAACCAGCGCCGGGAGAAACCGGCTGGCTGCGAATCCACCTGCGGATAGATGACGTGCGCCGGCATGATCGCGGCCAGTTGTTTGCTGAGTTTGGCGAATGGCACGAGGTCGTTGGCACGGATCTCGTCGAGGCTGCGCTCGTCATTCGGAATTGCGACGTGAGAATCGGCTTCGGCCCAGCCGTGGCCAGGAAAGTGCTTACCGGTGGCGGCCATGCCGGCGCTGTTCATGCCGCGAATGAATGCGCCAGCAAGCAATGCGGCGCGTTCGGGATCGCCTTCGAACGAACGAGTGCCGACGACAGCGCTGCGCTGGTAATCCAGATCGAGCACCGGGGCGAAACTCAGGTCGAGGCCGACTGCCAGCACTTCGGTGGCCATGATCCAGCCACATTGTTCGGCGAGGTATTCAGCATTCGGGTTGTCGGCGATGGCGCGCATCGCCGGCAAACGCACGAAGCCCTGACGCAGGCGCTGCACGCGACCGCCCTCTTGGTCCACGGCCAGCAGCAGATCCGGACGAATCGCGCGAATCGCCGCGCTGAGTTCACGCACCTGGCGTGGGTGCTCGATGTTGCGCGCGAAAATGATCAGGCCGCCCACTTCGGGCTGACGCAACAATTGGCGATCTTCGGCCGTCAGCCAGGTACCGGCGACGTCCACCATCAACGAGCCTTGCAGGCCAGCAGTCATAGAGATTCCTTGAAAACGAAAAACCCGATCGGCAGGAAATCGCTACCGTGAGCAACGCTCGGCAGGTCGGCAATTTCTATGGAGATCGGGTTCAGAACGAGAGTCGGCATGGGCGGCTAGCTTAGCGGATACAAGCTGCCGCGCCCACCCGTGCGCGGTTAAACCTTGGCGGCGACCGGCGTTGATTTGCTGCGCGGACGCAGTTGCGCGGTGGCCATGGCGGTGTCAGTGACGCCGGTTTCGGCGCGCATGCCTGCAGCGAGAAACGGCACCATCAGGCGCATCACTTGTTCGATGGAGGTGTTGACGCCGAAATCGGTCTCGGCAATCGCTCGCAACGCCTTGATGCCGGACATGCTGAACGCAGCGGCGCCGAGCATGAAGTGCACGCGCCAGAACAGTTCGATCGGCGGGATACGCGGCGCAGCTTCGTTGACCAGCAACATATAGCGACGGAACACCTTGCCGTACATGTCTTCCAGATAACGCCGCAAGTGGCCTTGGCTCTGGCTGAAGGCGAGACCGAGCAAGCGCATGAAAATCGACAAATCGTTGCCGCTGCGTGGCTGAACCACGAGAGCCTGTTCGACGAGGATCTCCAGCAGTTCTTCAAGGGTTGGCTTGTTTTCAGGCTTGCCCTGGCGGCGCTCCAGCTCTTTATCGAGGCTGATGCAGAACGGCCCGAGGAAGCGCGAGAACACTGCCTGAATCAGGGCTTTCTTCGAACCGAAGTGATAGTTCACTGCTGCCAGGTTGACGCCAGCCTTGCTGGTAATCAAACGCAATGAGGTTTCAGCGAAACCTTTCTCCGCGAACAACTGCTCGGCAGCATCAAGAATGCGTTCAACGGTTTCCGACTGGGCCATGGCTACTCCGCCTGACAAACACTTGTTTGAAACATACGTTTCAGCCTGTGCCTTGTCAAGCCTGCCGGTTCGTTTTGGGAATGGTCGGTCAGCTATTTAACCACACAAGCCCGCTGCATTAATAAACACACCTGCCGACCGTCTGGCGGCCGGTAAAAAAACGGCCATTGCCAAGCTCGCTTCACTGTATATAATCCCAGTCACTGTATAAAAAGACAGAGCGATCAATATGCTAAAGCTGACGCCACGCCAAGCCGAGATTCTGGCCTTTATCAAACGTTGCCTCGAAGACAACGGCTACCCGCCAACCCGTGCGGAAATCGCTCAGGAGCTGGGCTTCAAGTCGCCGAACGCGGCTGAAGAACACCTCAAGGCTCTGGCGCGCAAGGGTGCCATCGAGATGACGCCTGGCGCCTCTCGCGGCATCCGTATCCCGGGCTTCGAAGCCAAGGCCGACGACTCCACGCTGCCGATCATTGGCCGGGTCGCTGCCGGCGCACCGATTCTCGCCCAGCAGCACATCGAAGAATCCTGCAACATCAACCCGGCTTTCTTCCATCCGCGTGCCGACTACCTGTTGCGCGTACACGGCATGAGCATGAAAGACATCGGTATTTTCGACGGTGACCTGCTCGCCGTGCATACCACCCGCGAAGCGCGTAATGGCCAGGTCGTCGTCGCTCGAATCGGCGATGAAGTGACCGTCAAACGCTTCAAGCGCGAAGGCAGCAAGGTCTGGCTGATTGCCGAAAACCCTGAGTTCGCTCCCATCGAAGTCGACCTGAAAGATCAGGAACTGGTGATCGAAGGCTTGAGTGTCGGCGTCATCCGCCGCTAAAGGAGGCTTTATGCAGTTCCCACACACACCTCAGCAAACACAACTGCCGCTATTCGAAGCGTTTCTGGCGCAACCGATGGCGCCGATCCTCAAAGAGGTCGTCGAGCGTCCATGGAATGCCGAACCCGAAGTATTCAGTGAGCTGTCACTGCGTGGTGCGGCCGGGAACTGCCTGAACCTGCTGGCACCGATCCTGCGTGAATTGAGCGAGGATCAGGACGCACGCTGGCTGACATTGATCGCACCGCCGGCAAGCCTGACGCAAACGTGGTTGCGGGATGCCGGCCTGAACCGCGAACGCATTCTGTTACTGCAACCACGGGGCACTCAAAGCGCCCAGCAACTGGCATGCGAAGCGCTGCGCCTGGGCCGCAGCCACACCGTGGTCACCTGGCTCAACCCGTTGAACAACAATTCACGGCAACAACTGATCAGCGCTGCACGCACGGGCGACGCTCAAAGCCTGAACATTCGATTGGGTTGATCTGGGGATGTGCGCTGTGTGAAGCGCAGGGCTTCTCCAAGGACAGAGAAGCCGATCTGAAGCGGCAAGAAGCAGGTGGGGATCAATGAAGAACCCGCGGCCCCTCTTCCTTATCAAACTCGCCTTCGATCATCCGGCCCGCCATCTGCACACCGACGCTCAACATCGCCTTGGCGATTTCCACGTGCTGGCCCTGAAGGAAAGTCTTGGCATCCTCGGAGAAATCCAGAGTCACCAAAGAACCTTCGTCCTCAGCCCTGCGCAGTTCGATTCGGCCGTCTGGTAACTCGACAATTTCTAGAAAGGACGTTGGCATAAAGGTCTGTTCTCCACGAAAGGCAGGGATTATATAGACATCATTCGGGCTTCGCTCGGGATCTTGACCAGCAGCATGTTTCAGATTGCCACCGTGTCAATCGCCCTCAGCATTCGTTCAACCCTTCGCGGAAACGAATCGCCAAGCCTTTGAGATTCTGCCGCCAGCTCTCCAGCTCCTCTCGGCTCAGTTCTTCCGGTGCCTCTTCCTCATCCAGATTAATCGCCTGAATCAGCGGCTGCGTCACGTCGCCCTTTGGCTTGTGTGGCACCCGTGGCGGCTGAAACAGCGCCGAATGCGCAGCCAGCAGTTGAGCCAGCCAGGTTTCCGGGTTGCCCGCCAATTCGACCATTTCTGCCAGTTCGGGAATTGCGATCGACTCCAGAACTTCGCGCGTCAACAGCATCTCCGCGCGTGGCGCATTGGCCTGGGGCAGACGATAGAAACCCGCGATCTCATGGCAAAGCCCCAGCAGAGCGCCATAGAGGTGAAACAACGCCGATTCACGACCGGCCTGAATCAACGCCAGAGAATTCATCGCCCGCCCTTCTTCAGCACGAGCCAGGGCTTCCAGCGACAGGCCGGCGAAATAGATCTTCTGATTGGTACGGGTATAGAGTTCGTGAGCCATGACGGCGCTCTCCACAACGAAATAATTGCTTCACACAGGCCGGACAGTGTCGTGGATCAGCCGATCCCACCGCAAGCACAAAACAAAAAGGCCGCATGAAAACCCAAGGGTTGTCATGCGGCCTTTCAGTATTAGGCTAACGCTTACTCAGCTTTGGCCTTGGTACGCTTGTCTTCTACCGTCCACTTACCGCCGTCGAAGTAAGCCTTCCAACCGGTAGGCTTGCCATCGACTTCGGTCTGCACGTATTGCTCCTTGGTCTTGCGGCTGTAGCGAATCACCGCTGGCAGGCCGTCCGGATCCTTCTGTGGGGCGTCGCAGAGGAAGTGATACTTCGGATCGATCTCGTCCTTGTGCGGCAGAATCTCGATCACCAGCGGAGCACGGGTCTCGCGGTTTTTCGGGAACTGACTGGCCGCCAGGAACAGACCGGACGCACCGTCGCGCAGGATGTAGGTGTCGTTGACCTTTTCGCATTTCAGCTCAGGCATCTTCACCGGATCCATCTTCGGCGGCGCCGCATCACCGCTCTTCAGCAGCTTACGGGTGTTCTTGCAGGTCGGGTTGGTACAACCGAAGAACTTGCCGAAACGGCCAGTCTTGAGCTGCATTTCACTTCCGCACTTGTCGCATTCCAGGCTCGGACCTTCGTAGCCCTTGATGCGATAGCTGCCCTCTTCGATTTCGTAGCCTGCGCAATCCGGGTTGTTACCGCAGATGTGCAACTTGCGCTTCTCGTCGAGCAGATAAGCGTCCATCGCCGTGCTGCAAATCGGGCAGCGATGCTTGCCGCGCAGCACCAGCGATTCCGACTCACCTTCATCGTCCGCAGCGATCTCGTCGCCCGGCACCAGGTTGACGGTGGCTTTGCAGCGTTCTTTCGGCGGCAGGCTGTAACCCGAGCAACCGAGGAACACGCCGGTCGATGCAGTACGAATCTGCATTGGACGGCCGCAAGTGGTGCACGGAATGTCGGTCATCACCGGCTGGTTGGCACGCATGCCGCTGTCCGGATTTTCGGCCACTTCGAGTTTCTTTTTGAAGTCGCCGTAGAACTCGTCCAGTACGTTTTTCCAGTCGCGCTCGCCCTGCGCCACGTCATCGAGGTTCTCTTCCATGCCGGCGGTGAAGCCGTAGTCCATGAGATTGGAGAAGCTTTCCGACAGACGCTCGGTGACGATGTCGCCCATCTTTTCCGAATAGAAACGACGGTTGTGCAGGGTCACGTAACCGCGATCCTGAATGGTCGAAATGATCGCCGCATAAGTCGAAGGACGACCGATGCCGCGTTTTTCCATTTCTTTCACCAGACTGGCTTCCGAGTAACGGGCCGGCGGCTTGGTGAAGTGCTGCGACGGATCGAGCTTGATCAGCTTCATCACGTCGCCTTGCGCCATATCAGGCAGAACGTCGTCGTCACCTGGTTTGGCGATCTGTGGCATCACGCGGGTGTAACCGTCGAACTTGAGGATACGGCCCTTGGCACGCAGCTCGAAGTCGCCAGCGCCTACGCTGACGGTGGTCGACAAGTATTGCGCCGGCAGCATCTGGCAAGCGAGGAACTGGCGCCAGATCAGCTCGTAGAGGCGCTCAGCGTCGCGCTCCATGCCTGCGAGCTTGCTCGGCGTGGTGTTGGCGTCGGAAGGACGAATCGCTTCGTGAGCCTCTTGCGCGCCTTCCTTGCTGCTGTAGACGTTTGGCGTTTCCGGCAGGTACTTCTTGCCGAACTCGTCTTCGATGTAAGTGCGCGCCATCGTCACGGCATCAGCCGAGAGGTTGGTCGAGTCGGTACGCATATAAGTGATGTAGCCAGCTTCGTACAGACGCTGGGCCATCATCATGGTTTTCTTCACGCCGAAGCCCAGGCGGTTGCTCGCAGCCTGTTGCAGGGTGGAGGTGATAAACGGCGCCGACGGCTTGCTGCTGGTCGGCTTGTCTTCGCGCTTGACGATGCTGTAGCTGGAAGACTTGAGCTTCTCCAGCGCGGCCATAGCCTGCGCTTCATTGAGCGGCTTGAAGGCTTCGCCTTTCTCGCGGGCTACTTCGAAACGCACGGTCGAGCCTTTGGTGGTGCCGAGATCGGCATGCACTTCCCAGTACTCTTCCGGGTTGAACGCACGGATTTCACGCTCACGCTCGACCACCAGCTTCACGGCCACCGATTGCACGCGACCGGCAGACAGGCCACGGGCGATTTTTGCCCACAGCAGCGGCGAAACCATGTAGCCGACCACGCGGTCGAGGAAACGCCGCGCCTGTTGCGCATTGACGCGATCGATGTCCAGCTCGCCCGGTTCCGAGAAGGCTTCCTGAATCGCCTTCTTGGTGATTTCGTTGAACACCACACGCTTGTAGCGGCTGTCGTCACCACCGATGGCTTCGCGCAGGTGCCAGGCAATGGCTTCCCCCTCGCGATCCAAGTCGGTTGCGAGATAGATGGTGTCAGCATCTTTGGCGAGCCGGCGCAGCTCTTCGATCACCTTCTCTTTACCCGGGAGGATCTCGTACTTGGCTTTCCAGCCATGATCGGGATCGACACCCATACGCGAGACCAGCTGCTTGCGCGCCTTCTCTTTCGGCGAGAGCACCGGACCTTCGCCCGCAGCAGCCTTGC
The DNA here is from genome assembly GCF_001648775.1 of Pseudomonas fluorescens. GTDB lineage: Bacteria > Pseudomonadota > Gammaproteobacteria > Pseudomonadales > Pseudomonadaceae > Aquipseudomonas > Aquipseudomonas fluorescens_M. The sequence continues at coordinate 44,877 of NZ_LVEJ01000009.1, read as the reverse complement.
CGCGCTTGGCGGCTGGCTCTTTGCTGGCGCTAGCCGAACCGCTGGTGGGCAGGTCTCGGATATGGCCGATACTCGACTTCACCACGTATTGGTTACCCAGATACTTGTTGATGGTCTTGGCCTTAGCCGGGGATTCCACAATGACCAGCGATTTGCCCATGGATCAGAAAATTCCTGAATTCTAGAAGTGAAAGGCGGTTGGCGCCTGACGCGGCACCGCTATATATAGTTGATACAAGGTGAGGTCAAGCACAGGGTTCTGTGCGCACTCGCCTCATGCCTTGGAAAAAAGGCTCGGTTCAGCTTGCACCAAAGCAAAGCGTGGCACCTGCTCGCCGTCAACCTCGACCGACTCGACGAACATGCTCAAAGGGCGTACCCAAAAGCCGTAATCGCCATACAGGGCTTGGTAAAAGACCACTTCTTCTTCGGTTTCGGAATGCCGCGCAACACTGAATACGCGGTACTGCGGACCTTTGTAATGTTGGTAGAGCCCAGGTTGTATCGGCATGTGTTGGCCCTCACTCAAATTTTTTCAAAATAAAAACAAAATAAATCCACAAAAACAAAAACCGGGGCACTTGGCCCCGGCTTCCATCGACGAGACGCTTAAACGCGTTCGAAGACGGTGGAGATGCCTTGGCCGAGACCAATGCACATAGTGGCCACCCCGAATGTGCCGCTATTCTGCTTCATCACGTTCAGCAAGGTGCCGGAAATACGGGCACCGGAGCAACCGAACGGATGACCCAGGGCGATCGCGCCGCCGTGCAGGTTAACCTTCTCGTTCATCTTGTCGAGCACTTTCAGATCTTTCAGCACTGGCAGGGCCTGTGCGGCGAAAGCTTCGTTGAGCTCGAAGAAGTCGATATCGTTGATGCCAAGGCCTGCACGCTTCAGGGCTTTTTGTGTTGCCGGAACTGGACCATAGCCCATGATCGCCGGATCCACACCCGCCACTGCCATCGAACGGATAACCGCCATTGGCTGGATACCCAGGTCCTGAGCACGCTGCGCCGACATCACGATCATGCACGAAGCACCATCGGTGATCTGCGACGAAGTACCGGCAGTCACGGTGCCGCCCTTTGGATTGAAGGCTGGCTTGAGAGCCGCCAGACTTTCCAGGGTGGTTTCCGGACGAATGGTTTCGTCATAGTCGAACAGTTTCAGGAAACCGTTCTCGTCGTAGCCCTGCATCGGGATGATTTCGTCTTTGAACTTGCCTTCCACGGTGGCCTTGTGGGCCAACTGGTGGGAACGCACGCCGAAAGCGTCCTGTTGTTCGCGAGTGATGCCGTGCATTTTGCCAAGCATTTCAGCGGTCAGGCCCATCATGCCCGAGGCTTTCGCCGCGTACAGCGACATGTGCGGGTTCGGATCGACACCGTGCATCATGCTCACGTGGCCCATATGCTCGACGCCGCCCACCACGAACACGTCACCGTTACCGGTCATGATCGCTTGCGCAGCAGTGTGCAACGCGCTCATCGACGAGCCACACAGACGGCTGACGGTCTGGCCGGCCGAGGTGTGCGGGATCTGGGTCATCAGCGACGCCATGCGCGCGATGTTCCAGCCCTGCTCCAGGGTCTGGTTGACGCAGCCCCAGATCACGTCCTCGACTTCAGCAGGATCGACCTTGGCGTTGCGTTCCAGCAATTTGCTGATCAGGTGCGCCGACATGTCTTCGGCGCGGGTGTTGCGGTGCATGCCGCCCTTGGAGCGGCCCATCGGAGTACGACCGAAGTCGACAATCACGACGTCTCTTGGATTCAAGCTCATAAAATTTCACTCTCGCTCAAAAGTTGGGACGCTTAACCGAAGAACCGTTGGCCGGTTTTGGCCATTTCACGCAGCTTCGCGGTCGGGTGGTACAGCGCGCCCAAATCAGCGTACTGGTCAGCCAGGGCAACGAACTCGGCAACACCGATCGAATCGATGTAGCGCAGCGCACCGCCACGGAATGGAGGGAAACCGATACCGTAGACCAGACCCATGTCGGCTTCGGCGGCGGTTTCAACGATGCCGTCTTCCAGGCAACGCACGGTTTCCAGGCACAGCGGGATCATCATCCAGTTAATGATGTCTTCGTCAGTGACTTCGCGCTGCTCGTAAACAATCGGCTTGAGCACTTCCAGCACCGACGGATCGGCGACTTTCTTCTGCTTGCCTTTCTTGTCGGCCTCGTAGGCGTAGAAGCCCTTGCCATTCTTCTGACCCAGGCGTTTGGCTTCGTACAGCACGTCGATGGCCGAACGACGGTCATCCTTCATGCGGTCCGGGAAACCTTCGGCCATCACGTCACGACCGTGGTGACCGGTGTCGATGCCGACCACGTCCATCAGGTACGCCGGGCCCATCGGCCAGCCGAATTTTTCCATTACTTTGTCGATACGGACGAAGTCCACACCGGCGCTGACCAGCTTGGCGAAACCGCCGAAGTACGGGAACAGTACGCGGTTGACCAGGAAGCCCGGGCAGTCGTTGACGACGATCGGGTTCTTGCCCATTTTCTTGGCGTAGGCAACGGTGGTGGCAACGGCCAGCTCACTCGACTTCTCGCCACGAATCACTTCCACCAGCGGCATCATGTGCACCGGGTTGAAGAAGTGCATGCCGACGAAGTTTTCCGGACGCTTGAGGGCCTTGGCCAGCAGGCTGATAGAAATTGTCGAGGTGTTGGACGCGAGGATAGTGTCCTCTTTGACCTGACCTTCGACTTCAGCCAATACGGCTTGCTTGACCTTCGGGTTCTCGACCACAGCTTCGACCACCAGATCGACGTGACCGAAGTCGCCGTAGGACAGGGTCGGACGAATGGCGTTGAGCACTTCAGCCATTTTCGCAGCGGTCATGCGACCTTTATCAACGCGGCCAACCAGCAGTTTGGCGGCTTCGGCCAGACCCTGCTCGATACCGTGCTCGTTGATGTCCTTCATCAGGATCGGCGTACCTTTGGAGGCCGACTGATAAGCGATACCGCCACCCATGATGCCGGCGCCCAGTACGGCAGCCTGCTTCACGTCTTTGGCGATTTCGTCGTAGGCCTTGGCCTTTTTCTTCAGTTCCTGATCGTTCAGGAACAGACCGATCAGGCTCTGCGCGGCAGAGGTCTTGGCCAGTTTGACGAAACCGGCGGCTTCGACTTCCAGTGCCTTGTCACGACCGAAGTTCGCGGCTTTCTGGATGGTCTTGATCGCTTCAACCGGCGCCGGGTAGTTCGGGCCAGCCTGCCCTGCGACGAAACCTTTGGCGGTTTCGAAAGCCATCATTTGTTCAATGGCGTTCAGCTTGAGTTTTTCAAGTTTCGGCTGACGCTTGGCCTTGAAGTCGAACTCGCCGGAGATGGCGCGCTTGATCAGTTCAAGGGCAGCTTCCTGCAGCTTCTCAGGAGCAACCACAGCGTCGACGGCGCTGACTTTCAGGGCGTCTTCCGGGCGGTTTTCCTTGCCGGAGGCAATCCATTCGATGGCGTTGTCGACACCGATCAGACGCGGCAGACGGACAGTACCGCCGAAGCCTGGGTAGATGCCCAGTTTGACTTCCGGCAGACCGATCTTGGCTTTGGTCGACATGACGCGATAGTCAGCCGCCAGGCACATTTCAAGACCGCCGCCCAGGGCGATGCCATTGATGGCCGCTACGGTCGGAACGTTGAGGTCTTCGAAATCGCTGAAGATCTTGTTGGCTTCGAGATTGCCAGCAACCAGCTCGGCATCCGGCAGCTTGAAGTTGTCGACAAATTCGGTGATGTCGGCGCCGACGATGAACACGTCCTTGCCACTGCTGACGATCACGCCCTTGATCGAAGCATCTGCCTTGATGGTGTCTACGGCCTGACGCAGTTCGTTCAGGGTTAGACGGTTGAACTTGTTGACGGACTCACCCTTGAGGTCGAATTTCAATTCGACGATGCCACTTTCAAGAGCTTTAACCGTGATGGCTTTACCTTCGTAAATCATCAACTGATCTCCACGATATGGAAGCTGAACAGTACACGTCGGACGCAGGCGAATGGCTCGGCAGGACGCTTTTTCGTCGATGCTAACGCCAATCCACCCGGCACACCCGCCAACGCGATAGTCGGGATTCTGTAGGAGCAGTCTGTAAGACAAACGCTCAATTCATACGCCCGTTTGATTTGGGTACGTCACCTTCACGGAATTTCCGACAATTGTCAATCGCCCAAAATACGGGTTGAAATGCGACTTTGCGGTCACTTCCGTACGACGAAGACCAGCAACACGCGTCTGCATGTGGACCCATTCATAGAATCAATAGTTAGAAATGTCGCCCTAATTCACGGCAGCCCCTGTTTAAAGGGCTACGCTGGGGGACTACAGGGAAATGCGCCGAACGCGCCAAGCCACATCAGCTTCAAAAAGTTTCCGGCCTGCCTGGCCAACCCCGCCCGATGAATCATGTCGGGCTTTTTATTACGCGTCTGCCGGACGTTCCCCACCGTTGCAGTGGGAAAAGTCCGCGTGTCACGCCAGCGCTTTCAGAGTGGCGTCGATATCCTGCAAAACCGAGGCTTCGCCCTTCTCGCCCCAATACAAGGCGATCATCTGCTTGTCTGCCTCGACTTTGAAAACGTTGCCTGGCAACTTTTCGAAATGATTGAGCAGCGCTCGATCCTCGCAGACTTCCTGCCACTGATTGACCCACACGCCCGGCGATTTCTGCCAGTAAGTCCAGCAGACAGGCTGCTTGCTCCGACGTGGCCGGTGATACTGCGCGCACGGGCTCGGCGGCTCTTGTGCCAGCCAGTGCGGCCATTCCTGAGGCGCCAGTTGCATGGCCAGACCGATGCGCCGCGCCTCCATGCGCAAGGCGATGCGACCGCTTTGCGCGCGCGAAGGACGCAACCACGCCAGCGGACTCAAAACCACCAACAGGATTGACACCACTAACCAGACCGTCATATCTCTATTCCCAATTCTTGGTGAGCGCATTGTGTCACTTTGGAACCAATGCGCTTGAAACCAGCCATACTTAACAATATTGAAAACTCACGAGGAGCACCTCATGCCCTACCACCACATCCTGGTCGCCGTAGATCTGACTGAAGAGTGCGACCCTGTGATTCACCGTGCCCGAGAGCTGTCGGTGAACAATGGCGCCAAGTTGTCGCTGGTGCATATCGTCGAACCGATGGCCATGGCCTTTGGCGGCGACGTGCCGATGGATCTGTCACAACTGCAACAACAGCAGTTCGATCAGGCCAAGGAGCGTCTTGAGCGCCTGAAGCTCAAGTACTCCGAACTCGAAGGCGCCAACTGCCATTTGACCTACGGCCAGCCACGTCAGGAAATCCACCATTTCGCCAAGGAACAAACGTGCGATTTGATCGTGGTCGGCAGCCATGGTCGACATGGCCTGGCGCTGTTGCTCGGTTCGACCGCCAATGACGTACTGCACGGCGCGCCTTGCGACGTCCTCGCCGTCCACCTGGTCAAACGTTGAAACACTGATCATTGTGGGAGCGAGTCTGCTCGCGAAGGCGTTGGCACATTCAGCATTAATGCCGCCTGACACACCGCATTCGCGAGCAGGCTCGCTCCCACATTAGATCCCCAACCCCATATGAAAAGCCCGGCGCTCATCACTGAGCGCCGGGCTTTTTCACATCCGGGTCAATCAGGCATCCAGCTCGGCCCAACGCTCCACCAACGCATCCAGTTCAGCCTGCAACTGCTCCAGCGAAGCAATCACCTTGGCCGTCTCGGCCGCAGGACGCTGATAGAAACCGGCTTCAGCCATTTCGGCTTCTACCGCAGCGATCTGCTGTTCCTTGGCATCGATATCGCCTGGCAACGCTTCCAACTCGCGCTGCAGCTTGTAGCTCAACTTCTTCTTCGCAGCCGGGGCCGCGGCGGCAGGCGCTGCAACGACTGCTGGCTCGGCGGTGACCACCGCCGAATTCAAATCAGCCTTGCCCGATTTGCTTTCAGTCACGCCCAGCAGACGCGGTGAACCGCCCTGACGGATCCAGTCCTGATAGCCGCCGACGTATTCACGCACCTTGCCTTCACCTTCGAAGACCAGGGTGCTGGTAACCACGTTGTCGAGGAATGCCCGGTCGTGGCTGACCATCAGCACGGTGCCGTTGAAGGTCAGCAGCACTTCTTCGAGCAGCTCGAGGGTTTCCACGTCAAGGTCGTTGGTCGGTTCGTCGAGGACCAGCAGGTTCGCCGGCTTGCTGAACAGTTTGGCCAGCAACAGACGCGCGCGCTCACCACCCGACAGTGCCTTGACCGGCGTGCGGGCACGCTGCGGGCTGAACAGGAAGTCGCCGAGGTAGCTCAGCACGTGACGGCTCTGGCCGTCGATATCGATGAAGTCGCGACCTTCGGCGACGTTGTCGATCACGGTTTTTTCCAGATCCAGCTGATGGCGCAACTGGTCGAAGTAGGCCACGTCGATGCGCGTACCCTCTTCCACTTTGCCGCTGGTCGGTTGCAGACCGCTGAGCATCAGTTTCAGCAGGGTGGTCTTGCCGGTGCCGTTGGCGCCGAGCAGACCGATACGGTCGCCGCGCGTCAGGACCATCGAGAAGTCCTTGATCAGGAACGGACCGCCCGGGTGAGCGAAACTCACGTTCTCGAGCACCATCACCTGCTTGCCGGATTTGTCGGCGGTGTCCAACTGAATGTTGGCCTTGCCGGTGCGTTCACGACGTTCGCTACGCTCGACGCGCAACGCCTTTAGGGCGCGAACGCGGCCTTCGTTACGGGTGCGGCGAGCCTTGATGCCCTGGCGGATCCAGACTTCTTCCTGGGCCAGTTTCTTGTCGAACAGCGCGTTGGCGGTTTCTTCAGCGGCCAGCGCGGCTTCTTTGTGTACGAGGAAACTCGCGTAATCGCCGTTCCAGTCGATCAGGCCGCCGCGATCCAGTTCGAGGATGCGCGTGGCGAGGTTTTGCAGGAAGGAACGGTCGTGCGTGATGAACAGCACGGCGCCCTGGAAATCTTTCAGCGCCTCTTCGAGCCAGGCAATCGCACCGATATCCAAGTGGTTGGTGGGCTCGTCGAGCAGCAGCAGATCCGGCTCGGACACCAGCGCCTGTGCCAGCAGCACGCGCCGACGCCAGCCGCCGGACAACTGGGCGAGGGTCTTGTCCGCCGGCAGTTGCAGGCGGCTCAAGGTGCTTTCGACCAGAGTCTGCAAACGCCAGCCATCACGGGCTTCGAGGTCTTGCTGAACGTGCATCAGCTTGTTCAGATCTTCTTCAGTGACGCAGTTCTGCGCAAGGTGATGGTATTCGGCGAGCAACGCGCCCACGCCATCAAGGCCTTCAGCGACCACGTCGAACACCGTCCGATCGTCGGCCACCGGCAATTCTTGCGGCAATTCGCCGATTTTCAGACCGGGGGCACGCCACACCGAGCCTTCATCGGGCTTCTGGTCGCCCTTGACCAGTTTCATCATGCTGGACTTGCCAGTGCCGTTGCGGCCGATGATGCACACCCGCTCACCACGGGCGATCTGCCAGGACACCTTGTCCAACAACGGCATAGCGCCGAACGCAAGGGACACATCGCTGAATTTGAGCAGGGTCATGAGCTTCTCCAAAAACCGGGCGCGCATTCTACCTGAGTTAGGGCTCCAGCAGGCCGGCAATTTGTCTGTCGAAGCACTCTGCACAACATTTGTTGCGAACTTGTGCTGCGAGGCCGGCAAAGCTTTCGCCGCTTGCTGGCAAAAGGCTAAGCTACAGACAATTCAGTGCTGATTCGTGTCGGCACTTGTCATGATTTCTCTGCCCGGATGTCTCATGCGCAGTCGCCTTTTCAGTGTTTTGTCCTGTTTGCTACTTACCGCCGCTGCCGCTCAATCCGCCCAGGCGGTGGACCTGTCCACCCAACGCCAGTATTACGATGAAGCCAAGCGCGCACTGGCCAAAGGTGATACCGGCCCGTATTTCCGTTACAGCCAGGCCTTGGCCGATTATCCGCTGGAACCGTACCTGGCCTACGACGAACTGACCGCGCGCCTGAAAACCGCAAGCAACGCGGAAATCGAGAAATTTCTCGCCGAACACGGTGACCTGCCCCAGGCCAACTGGATGAAGCTGCGCTGGTTGCGCTGGCTCGCCGACCGGGGCGACTGGGCGACCTTCGTCAAGTACTACGACCCAAAACTCAACTTCACTGAACTGGATTGCCTCAATGCGCAGTACCAGATCAGCAGCGGCCACAAGGCCGAAGGGTATGCCAACGCCGAAAAGCTCTGGCTGACCGGCAAATCGCAGCCCGCCGCGTGTGACGCGCTGTTCGGCATCTGGGCCGCCGACGGCCAGCTCACCGAACAGAAACGCTGGGAGCGCACCAAGCTCGCCGCGCAGACGCGCAACTATCCGCTGGCCAACAGCCTGGTCAACGGCTTGACTACCCTCGCCCCACGCGGGCGCTTGCTGGTAGATGTGGCGCAGAAGCCAGAGCTGCTCAATCAGCCTTCGCGCTTCACCCCGGCCGATGAGCCGATGTCCGATGTGGTCAGCCTCGGCCTGCGCCGACTGGCGCGTCAGGACCCGGACAAGGCCATGGCCCTGCTCGATGGTTACGCCAGCAGCATGCATTTCTCCCGCGATGAAAAAGTTGCGATCGCCCGGGAAATCGGCCTGACCCTGGCCCGGCGTTTCGACAGCCGTGCGCTGGACGTGATGACCAAATACGACCCCGAGTTGCGCGACAACACGGTTTCGGAATGGCGCCTGCGCCTGCTGTTGCGTCTGGCCCGCTGGGACGATGCCTATCAACTGACCAAACGTCTGCCGCAAGACCTCGCCACCACCAATCGCTGGCGTTACTGGCAGGCGCGCAGTCTGGAACTGGCCCAGCCACAGAACCCGCAAGCGCAGACGCTGTACAAGGGCCTCGCACGGGAACGTGACTTCTACGGGTTCCTTGCCGCCGACCGTTCGCAATCGCCGTACTCGCTGAACAACAAACCACTGGTGCTCAGCCAGGCGCTGATCAACAAAGTGCGCAACACCCCTGGCGTGCGCCGCGCGCTGGAGTTCCATGCACGCGGGCAGATCGTCGACGGTCGTCGCGAGTGGTATCACGTCAGCCGCCATTTCAGCCGCGATGAAATGGTTGCCCAGGCGAAACTCGCTTACGACTTGAAATGGTATTTCCCGGCGATCCGCACCATCAGCCAGGCGCAGTACTGGGATGACCTGGACATCCGTTTCCCGATGGCCCACCGCGAAACCCTTGTGCGTGAAGCCAAGGTACGTGGCCTGCATTCGAGTTGGGTGTTTGCCATCACCCGCCAGGAAAGTGCCTTCATGGACGATGCCCGCTCCGGCGTCGGCGCCAGCGGTCTGATGCAACTGATGCCGGGCACCGCCAAGGAAACCGCACGCAAGTTCAGCATTCCACTGGCCTCGCCGCAGCAAGTGCTCGACCCGGACAAGAACATCCAGCTCGGCGCCGCTTACCTGAGCCAAGTGCACAGCCAGTTCAACGGCAACCGCGTCCTCGCCTCCGCCGCCTACAACGCAGGTCCCGGTCGCGTCCGCCAATGGTTGCGCGGCGCTGATCATCTGAGCTTCGACGTGTGGGTCGAAAGCATTCCGTTCGACGAAACCCGTCAGTATGTGCAGAACGTGCTGTCGTACTCGGTAATCTACGGGCAGAAGCTCAACTCGCCACAGCCACTGGTGGACTGGCATGAGCGCTACTTCGACGATCAGTGATCCCGCGACTGACGCCGAGTAACAAAAAATGCCCGTATCGCGAGATACGGGCATTTTTTATGGGCACAACCTGAGCGGTTACTCAGTGAATGGCAGGGTCGGTGACAGGGTTCGTTGAAGCGCTCTTGCCATCGTTGAACTGCAATGCCGCCAACCGCGCATACAGCGGATTGCTGGCAATCAATTCCTGATGGGTGCCAATGGCCACAAGCTTGCCCTGATCCATCACCGCAATCCGGTCAGCGTTTTTCACCGTGGCCAGTCGATGCGCGATCACCAGCGTGGTGCGGTTCTGCATCAGGCTCGGCAAGGCTTCCTGAATCAAATGTTCGCTCTGCGCATCGAGGGCACTGGTGGCCTCGTCCAGCAGCAGGATCGGTGCGTCGACCAGCAACGCACGGGCGATCGCCAGGCGCTGACGCTGGCCACCGGAAAGACCGAGGCCACCATCGCCAAGATGCGTCTGGTAACCGTTGGGCATTTTCTCGATGAAGTCGTGAGCGTGAGCAATTTTTGCCGCGTCCATGACTTGCTCCAGTGTCGCCCCGGGATTGCCATAGCGGATGTTCTCTTCAACGCTGCCGAAAAACAGCGCCGGCGACTGTGACACCAGTGCGAAGTGGCGGCGCAGGTCCAACGGATCGAGGCTGGTCAGCGGCACACCGTCAATCAGGATCCGCCCTTCCAGCGGATCATAAAAACGCAACAGCAAGTCATACACCGTGGACTTGCCAGCGCCGGACGGTCCCACCAGCGCCAGGGTCTCACCAGCGCGAATGGTCAGATTCAAGCCGTTGACGGCATAGCTTTCAGGACGCGAAGGGTAGGAAAAGCGCACTTCCTGCAATTGCAACTCGCCGCGCACACGCTGCGGCAACGTCACCAGACCGGTGGTGGGCGGTTGGATGATGTTTTCCGAGCCCAGCAATTCAGCGATCCGCTCGGCGGCACCTGCCGCACGTTGCAGTTCGCCGATGACCTCACTCAGAGTGCCGATCGCACTTCCGACGATCAAACTGTAGAAAACAAACGCCGCCAGTTCGCCACCGGTGATGCGCCCGGCAATCACGTCCATGCCACCGACCCACAACATCACCGCCACCGCGCCGAGCACCAGCACGATCACCATGGTGATCATCCATGAGCGCTGAAAGATGCGTTTGCGCGCCGTGTCGAACGCGTCCTCGACCGTCGTCGCAAAACGCCGCTCGTCCTGGACCTGATGGTTGTAGGCCTGCACGGTTTTGATCTGGCCGAGGGTTTCCGACACATAGCTGCCGATATCGGCGACCCGGTCTTGGCTCAGCCGCGACAGATTGCGCACGCGGCGGCCGAAAATCAGGATCGGCGCAACCACGAACGGCAAGGCAATCACCACGATGCTGGTGAGTTTCGCATTCGTCACAAATAGCAGGATCACGCCACCGATCACCATCAGCAGATTACGCAGGAACATCGACAGCGACGAGCCGATCACCGATTGCAGCAGCGTGGTGTCGGCGGTCAGCCGCGACTGGATTTCCGAACTGCGGTTGTTCTCGTAAAAGCCTGGATGCAGATAGACCAGATGGTTGAACACCTCGCGACGGATGTCGGCCACACAGCGCTCGCCGATCCACGACACCCAATAAAATCGCGCGAACGTGCCGACGGCCAGGCCCAGCACCATCAACATGAAGATGCCAATGCTCTGATTGAGCTGATGCGGCGACTGGGTCATGAAGCCGCGATCGACCAGCAACTTGATGCCCTGCCCCATCGACAACGTGACGGCAGCCGTGACGATCAACGCCAGCAGCGCACCGATGACTTGCCAGCGGTAAGGGGCCAGAAATCGACTGGTCAGACGCAGGGCGCGCCGGTGCCTTGAAGAAAGCTTCGGGGTCATTCAGGTACGCATCCGTGTTGATGAAAGGGCTAGCGTAAACCTTCTTTGGGGTGGAACTCTGTAAATCACAATGAGTCAGGTTAAATATGCCCCCAAAGACTAGGCCATAGTTACTAACGGTCTAACGTCGCAGTTGAGACGAACGGTCATTTCTGTTGGACTGGAATGGCCGCTCATGACGGACCGAAAGGCGTTGTCACAGCCTGGTCACGTGGCGGCTTTAATCTGCGTACACAACCTGATGAGGAGACAGGCCATGTCCTTGCAACACAGCAGCGATGACAAGATTGAAGTGATCCGCACCAAGCCCGGCCAGACTCTGGGTTGCTCGATTATCGATAAGGACGGGCGTGAAGTACCGATCACTGAAGACATGATCCAGGACGCGTGCCGCGAACTGGAGAAGCGATTGGTCAAGCCTGCCGAACAAGAGTGATATAGCCACCGTCTTCCTGACCCGGCCCCTTTGGCCGGGTTTTTTCTGGCTGCAGATCAGGTATTTGTGGCGCGGCCTTCGCGAGCAGGCTCGCTTCCACAGGAGATCTTTTGTGAGTCACAGATCCATGTGGGAGCGAGCCTGCTCGCGAAAGGGCCAACCTCGGTTTCTAGACAGCCACCGCCCCCAGCGCCGCCACGATCTTCGCCAACTCTGGCGATTTCCCTTCAATCCGCACCCTCAACCCTTCAATCTCGCGCCGCACCGGATATTGCTTGCGCAACACATCGAACGCCGCGCGCTGCTCGCCGACATTGCCGACGAGACTGCGGCGAAAATCCGCATCATCGCGGCGCGGGTCGTACACACCACGGCACAACATCGCCAGCGCCCAGGCCGGATCGCTGTCGGCATGCAAGGTGACTTCCGACAACCACGGTGCCGGCAACAGCTCACTGAGCTGAATGCTCGCCGGTTGCCCGATGAATTCACAGTAAGCCTGATAGATCTGCGCCGTTCCGCGCTGCTTGCCATCAAGGCTGTAACCGGCAATGTGCGGAGTGGCCAGCACGCAGAGATCAGCCAGAGCAACATCGACTTCGGGTTCGGCTTCCCAAACATCGAGCACCGCCTGCAGGTCTTCACGCGCCAACAGCACTTCGCGCAGCGCGGCGTTGTCCACCACTGGGCCACGTGCCGCGTTGATCAGCCAGGCGCCAGGCTTGAGCTGCTGTAAACGCGGCTGATCGAAAAAATGCCAGGTGGCGCCATCGCCGCTACGGGTCAGCGGTGTGTGCAGACTGATCACGTCGCATTGATCGATGATCTGCTCAAGGCTGACGTAATCGCCACCCTCGGCGGCCTGGCGCGGCGGATCGCAGACTTTGACGTTCCAGCCCAGGCCCTTCAAGACCTTGATCAGGCGCCCGCCCACCTCGCCGGCGCCGACGACTCCGTAGGTCCGTTGCGGCAGATCGACGCCTTCGATTTCGGCGAGCGTCATCAGGCTGCCCAACACGTAATCGACCACACCACGGGCGTTGCAGCCGGGTGCGCTCGACCAGGTGATGCCGGCCTCATTGAAGTAGTCGAGATCCAGATGATCAGTGCCGATGGTGCAGGTGCCGACGAAGCGCACCTTGCTGCCTTCAAGCAATGCACGGTTGACGTTAGTCACCGAACGTACGAGCAATACGTCGGCCTGCGCGACCGTCGCACGGTCGATGGAACGGCCCGGCACGCGGCGGATCTCGCCGAAACCGGCAAAAAAGGCATCGAGCAGCGGGATATTTTCGTCGGCAACAATCAGCATGGCGGGCTCCTTTGGCGGATCGGCAGTTTAGGTGCAGATCGGTCGCTGAGCCAGCGAGCTTTGCGCTTACAAATCCGCAACAGAGGATTTTTCCTGACCAAGGCGTCAGCGGCGTAGAATGCGGCGCCCTGCGCATCAACTCCTGTGGACGCTTTGCCCGTGAATTCTGTAACCGATCAACCTGTCGCCGTCTCCCTCACCCGCCCCGCGCGCATTCGCCTGGAGTTCAAGAACCTGCTCGCCCTGGCGTTACCGATCATCATCGCGCAACTGGCGACCACGGCCATGGGCTTCGTCGATGCGGTGATGGCCGGCCGCGTCGGGCCCAAGGATCTGGCGGCCGTGGCGCTGGGCAACTCGATCTGGGTGCCGGTGTTTCTGCTGATGACCGGCACCCTGCTGGCCACAACGCCGAAAGTCGCCCAGCGCTTTGGCGCCGGCACCCACAGCGAGATCGGCCCGATCGTCCGTCAGGCATTGTGGCTGGCGCTGGTGGTCGGGCTGATCGCCACCGCCATGCTGGTTGCCGCCGAGCCGGTGCTGCACCTGATGAAGGTCGATCCCGAGTTGATCGGCCCGTGCATGCAATACCTGCATGGCATCGCCAGCGGCTTGCCGGCGGTGGCGTTCTATCACGTGCTGCGCTGCACCAGTGACGGCATCGGCCGTACCCGCCCGGCGATGGTGCTGGGCCTGTGCGGTCTGGCGCTGAACATTCCGCTGAATTACGTCTTCATTTATGGCCACTTCGGCGTGCCGGCGATGGGCGGCGTTGGCTGCGGATGGGCCACGGCGATCGTGATGTGGGTGATGGCGCTGGGCCTGGCCGGTTATGAGCGCTGGGCCCCGGCCTATCGCTCGAGCGAGATTTTCAGCCGTTTCGACTGGCCGCAATGGGCGGTGATCAAGCGCCTGCTGTCGATCGGTCTGCCGATTGGCATCGCGGTGTTTGCCGAATCGAGTATTTTCGCGGTGATCGCCCTGCTGATCGGTAGCTTGGGCGCCACCGTCGTGGCCGGGCATCAGATTGCGCTGAACGTCAGCTCGCTGGTGTTCATGATTCCGTATTCGCTGGGCATGGCAGTTACTGTGCGTGTCGGTCAGGCCCTGGGCCGTGAAGAACCGCGTGAAGCACGCTTTGCCGCGGGCGTCGGCATGGGCACTGCGCTGGCTTACGCCTGCCTGTCGGCGAGCATGATGTTGTTGCTGCGTGAGCCGATTGCGGCGATCTACACCGCTGATCCGACGGTGATTCACATTGCGGCGATGCTGATTGTGTATTCGGCGCTGTTCCAGTTTTCCGACGCGATCCAGGTCACCGCCGCCGGTGCGCTGCGCGGTTATCAGGACACACGGGTGACTATGATCCTGACGTTGTTCGCCTATTGGGGCATCGGTTTGCCAGTGGGTTACGCCCTCGGCCTGACCGATTGGCTCGGTGAACCACGTGGCCCGAGCGGTTTGTGGCAGGGTCTGATCGTGGGCTTGAGCTGTGCGGCGTTTATGCTGTCGATCCGCCTGACGCGCAGTGCGCGCAAGCGAATTCGGATCAGTCGTAGCGCAGGCTAAGCCATTAACACAGGACAAAAAAAGTGGGAGCGAGCTTGCTCGCGAATGCGGTGATTCAGTCGACATTTACAGTGACTGACACTCCGCTTTCGCGAGCAAGCTCGCTCCCACCGTTGTTTTATGTGTAGCTGCTGTTAAGCGTGTTTCTTGCGGATCCAGTACAGGTAAGTACCGGCCTCTTCGTGCTGGCCCACCAGTTCGTGGTCGAGAAACACACAGAACTTGGGAATGTCGCGACGGGTCGACGGATCGGTGGCGATCACCTTGAGCAGGCCGCCGGGCGGCAGGTCACGGATGTGCTGGTGCAGCATCATCACTGGCTCCGGGCAATTGAGGCCGGTGGCGTCGAGGGTGCCGTCGACCGGGGTATCGATCATTTCACTCATGATTCACTCCTGAAACTGGCCGGCATTGTCGCGCATTGCCGGGTATTCGGTCATCTGTGGCGTTACACCCCCCCTGTGGGAGCGAGCCTGCTCGCGAAGGCGTCGTATCAGCCAACATCATTGCTGGATCGGATTGCGCTTTCGCGAGCAGGCTCGCTCCCACAGGGTTTTGCAGTGTGTCAGCGGGATTTGGTTTTTTTGATGTCATGCCGGCGCAAGTGGCAGGTCACTTCCTCGCGGTCGTGATACAGCTGTTTGCAGCCGATATCGACCTTGATCCCGCGTGCCTTGAAACCCTCGGCAATGCGTTCAAGCAAACGCTTCACTTCGGCGTAACGCTGCTTCATCGGCAGTTTCAGGTTGACCACTGCTTCGCGGCAATGCCCCTCGCCAATCCATTCTTCAAGCATCGCGGCGTTACGCGCCGGTTTCTCGACGATGTCGCAGACCATCCAGTCCACCGGTTGCTTGGGCTTGAAGGTAAAACCATCCGCCATCAAATGCTGGACCAGACCGGTGTCCATCAAACTTTCGGCCATCGGACCGTTGTCGATCGCGGTCACCAGCATGCCGCGGTTGACCAGTTGCCAGGTCCAGCCGCCCGGCGCAGCGCCGAGGTCAACACCGGTCATGTCGCTGTGCAGGCGATCTTCCCACTGATCACGCGGGATGAAGTGATGCCACGCTTCTTCCAGCTTCAGCGTCGAACGGCTCGGCGCTTCACGCGGGAACTTCAGACGCGGAATGCCCATCGGCCACATCGCCGAATTACCGGCATCGGCCATGCCCAGAAACACTTCACGACCACTTTTAAAGGTCAGCAACAGACGCGGCTTGCTGGCGTCTTCCACCAGTTTGCCGGCGCCAGTCAGGGCCTTGCGCAGCGGGCCTTCGAATTTCTTGCAGAAGTTCGACAGTTCTTTGCCGTCGTTGGTGTCGACGACTTCCAGCCACAGGCTGCCGCACACCGGGAAATCGGCCATGTGCGCGAGGATCACGCTGATACGGTCGTTTTCCGGCAGGTCGATGAAAACCCCGCGCGCCCATTGGCGCGGGAAGATCAGCTCGGCAAAGCGTTGACCGCGCATCAGGCGCTCGGCACCGTCTTCTTCGGTGCAGACAAACTCGGCGTAGGCGCAGGCCGCTTTGGCCTTGGCGTAGCCAGCTACGTTAAGTTGCGCGGCGAGGTCGGAAATCTCCGAACAGACTTCGCCTTCGAAGCCCGGCCGGCAATGCATGAATAGGGTGTTCATTCTTACTCCTGGGCAGAGGGCGGTGATTCGGCCCCTGCGCGATGCTCAGGCCTTGCGTTGCAGCAAAGCCTGTCACGAAAACCGGCGCATGATAGCCGATGTCGGAACCTTGGTTCCGCTCATAGAGTCCAGTTATTAGCCAGCTAATGAAAACAGGGCTACGTTGATAGCTCTGCCCGTCCCCTCAATCCGTAGCCGTGCGGATTCAAAGGAGTGATCGTAATGCCGTCCCTCGATAGTCTGAAGACCCTTAAAACACTGCAGATCGACCAGAAGACCTATCACTATTTCAGCCTGCCGGATGCCGCCAAAAGCCTGGGCGACCTCGACAAGCTGCCGATGTCGCTGAAAGTCCTGCTGGAAAACCTGCTGCGCTGGGAAGATGAAAAAACTGTCACCGGCGCCGACCTCAAGGCCATTGCCGCCTGGCTCAAGGAGCGCCGCTCCGACCGCGAGATCCAATACCGCCCTGCCCGGGTATTGATGCAAGACTTTACCGGCGTCCCCGCCGTGGTCGACCTCGCCGCGATGCGTGCGGCGATGGCCAAGGCCGGCGGCGATCCACAGCGGATCAATCCGCTATCGCCGGTGGATCTGGTGATCGACCACTCGGTGATGGTCGACAAATTCGCCACCGCCAGCGCTTTCGAGCAGAACGTCGACATCGAAATGCAGCGCAACGGCGAACGTTATGCGTTCCTGCGTTGGGGCCAGAGCGCCTTCGATAACTTCAGCGTGGTGCCGCCGGGCACCGGGATCTGCCACCAGGTCAACCTTGAATACCTCGGTCGCACCGTGTGGACCAAGGATGAGGACGGCCGCACTTACGCCTTCCCCGACACGCTGGTCGGCACCGACTCGCACACCACCATGATCAACGGCCTCGGCGTACTCGGCTGGGGCGTCGGCGGGATCGAGGCGGAAGCGGCGATGCTCGGGCAACCGGTGTCGATGCTGATTCCGGAAGTGATCGGTTTCAAACTCACCGGCAAACTCAAGGAAGGCATCACCGCCACCGACCTGGTGCTGACGGTCACGCAAATGCTGCGCAAGAAAGGCGTGGTCGGCAAGTTCGTCGAGTTCTACGGTGACGGCCTCGCCGACCTGCCGCTGGCCGACCGTGCAACCATCGCCAACATGGCCCCGGAATACGGTGCAACGTGCGGCTTCTTCCCCGTTGATGACGTGACTTTGGAATATTTGCGCCTGTCCGGGCGGCCGCCGGAAGCGGTGAAACTGGTCGAGGCCTACACCAAAGCTCAGGGCTTGTGGCGTTTGCCCGGTCAGGAACCGGCGTTCACCGACAGCCTCGCGCTGGACATGGGCAGCGTCGAGGCCAGCCTTGCCGGTCCGAAACGCCCACAGGATCGCGTGTCGCTGCCGAATGTGCCGCAAGCCTTCAGTGACTTCATTGACCTGCAATTCAAACCCACCAGCAAAGAAGAAGGCCGCCTGGAAAGTGAGGGCGGTGGTGGCGTCGCGGTGGGCAATGCCGATCTGGTTGGCGAAACCGAATACGAATACGAGGGCCACACCTACCGCCTGAAAAACGGCGCGGTGGTCATTGCCGCGATCACCTCTTGCACCAACACCTCCAACCCGAGCGTGATGATGGCCGCCGGGTTGCTGGCGAAGAAAGCCGTGGAGAAAGGCCTGACCCGCAAACCGTGGGTGAAGAGCTCGCTGGCACCGGGCTCGAAGGTGGTCACCGATTACTACAAGGCGGCGGGGCTGACGCAATACCTCGACCAGCTCGGTTTTTCGCTGGTCGGTTATGGCTGCACCACCTGCATCGGCAACTCCGGGCCGCTGCCCGAGCCCATTGAGAAAGCCATCCAGCAAGCTGATCTGACCGTCGCTTCGGTGCTGTCCGGCAACCGCAACTTCGAGGGCCGTGTGCACCCGTTGGTGAAAACCAACTGGCTGGCCTCGCCGCCGCTGGTGGTCGCCTATGCTTTGGCCGGCAGCGTGCGCAGCGATATCAGCAGCGAACCGCTGGGCGAAGATCAGCAAGGCAATCCGGTGTATCTGCGCGATATCTGGCCATCGAGTAAAGAGATCGCCGATGCGGTGAGTCAGGTCAACACGGCGATGTTTCACAAGGAATACGCCGAGGTGTTCGCCGGTGATGAACAATGGCAGGCCATCGAAGTGCCGCAGGCCGCGACTTACGTGTGGCAGGACGATTCGACCTACATCCAGCATCCACCGTTCTTCGACGATATCTCCGGGCCGCTGCCGGAAATCAAGGACGTCAAAGGTGCGCGGGTGTTGGCCCTGCTCGGCGACTCGGTGACCACCGACCACATCTCCCCTGCCGGCAACATCAAGGCTGATAGCCCGGCCGGGCGCTATTTGCGCGAGAAAGGCGTCGAACCGCGGGACTTCAACTCTTACGGTTCACGGCGTGGCAACCATGAAGTGATGATGCGCGGCACTTTCGCCAATATCCGGATCCGCAACGAAATGCTCGGTGGTGAAGAAGGTGGCAACACGATCTACATGCCGACCGGGGAGAAACTGGCGATCTACGACGCGGCGATGAAGTATCAGGCTTCGGGCACGCCACTGGTGGTGGTTGCCGGGCAAGAATACGGCACTGGTTCCAGCCGTGACTGGGCGGCCAAAGGCACCAATTTGCTGGGCGTCAAAGCGGTGATCGCGGAAAGCTTCGAGCGGATTCACCGTTCCAACCTGGTGGGCATGGGCGTCTTGCCGCTGCAGTTCAAGCTTGATCAGAACCGTAAGAGCCTCAGCCTCACTGGAAAGGAGACCTTCGAAATCCAGGGTTTGACCGGGGTCGAGCTGACCCCGCGGATGAACCTGCCGTTAGTGATCACGCGCGAGGATGGGCGCCAGGAAAAAATCGAGGTGCTGTGTCGGATCGATACGTTGAATGAGGTGGAGTACTTCAAGTCGGGCGGGATTTTGCATTATGTCCTGCGTCAACTGATCGCCTCGTAAGATCTGCGGATGCAGAAACACCGCCATTTGGCGGTGTTTCTGTCAGAGCAATGCACTTTTCTGTGGGCGAAAAAAAACCCGCCGAAGCGGGTTTTTCCCAAGACCATTATCGACTCCCTGTCGGCAGCGATCCTTGCAAATGGTCGATCATCCGTGATCCTGAAACACTCCCTGTGTCTCAGTTGATGTGTGTAGATTACGCAGTGGATCCAATCAGCAATAGTCGTAAAAGCTACCAGCGCGTGTAAGACATTCGCCATAGCAGCCCTTCCGAAAACCCTTAGATGCGTCAGGCATCGAGCATGGACGCCGCGATCTGCGCGACTTTCAGCTGCCCCGATACCTGCTCCAGCGCGTAGTCTTCCAGAAACCACGCTCGCCCCTGACCCGCTTCGGATCGATTGCCGACCAGCGCTTGAGCCAAGGTTGAAAAATATCAGCCACCGTTACGCTCACGGGCCTTGGCGCTCTCGACAAGAAACTGTTCGAGCCGGCTCAACTGCTCTTCCCAGCCACGACTGTCCATGAAATAGGCCTCTTTCTGACGCACATCAGGGATATGCGCGAAACCTGACTCGGACACCTTGAGCAGTGTCCCGTCCTCGTAATCCTGCAACTCAAACCTGACCAGCGTGGTCGGCTCCTGGGAGTAGTCGATCTTGGGATTGACCGCATACGGATGCCAGCGAAACGAAAACAGCTGCTGCGGCTCGACCCGTTCGATCAGTACATTCCACAACACATGTTCATAACCCGGATACGTGACCTGCCCTTGCGTCCATTCACCGGCAATAAACCGCCTGCCCTCCAGCGCCACCCCAAACCACTGGCCAAACGCCTCGGCATCGACCAATGCACGCCAGACATGGGAACGCGGCGCCTTGAGCGTGATTTTGCGTTCGAAACTATTGGGTACTGGTTTCATACGTCACCTCCTGTTTTGAACACTAGGCCTGTATGACCACATGTCCAATGTGAAGTTGTATCAAACCGTCATCCGGTCGACGTTGAGCGTCCGTCTTAGCGTCTAGACTCAGTGGTTATTCCGACGAGCACTGGAGAAGACCATGCAGTCTTTGCGATATGCCACCCTGTGGACCCTGCTGCTGACGCTGTCCGCCTGCGTCACTTCCGTAGATCACTGGAGCAAGCCGGGTGTGTCCCAGGCGACTATCGACCACGACAAAGCCGAGTGCCAGTATCAGGCCAAATCGGCAACCGCCAGTTACAGCAGCACGCCGTCGGACAAAAGTATGACAGCGGCAGTCGGCGCCGGGGTGGGTGACGGAATCGTCGTGGCCGAGAAACAGATCGACCTGACCAACGACTGCATGCGCCTGCGCGGTTACAGCGGTAGTTGAGCCTGATCGCTACAATGGCTGCTATTCCTGACATCTACAGCGAGATTTGACCATGTCCCCACGCCTGCTTCTGGCCCTGACGCCCTTTCTGTTCACGCCCCTCGCCCACGCCGCCGTCGACTGCGCAAACGCCAGCGATCAGGCGACGATGAACCAGTGCGCCGGGCAGGAATTCAAAGCGGCGGACAAAGAGTTGAACACGCTGTATCAGCAGATCACCGGGCGCTTGAAGGACAATCCGGATGGCAAGAAGCTGTTGGTCAGCGCGCAGCGGGCGTGGGTCGGGTTTCGTGATGCCGAGTGCAAGTTTTCGGCGTCCGGGGTGACGGGTGGGAGTGTTTATCCGTTGATTTACAGCAATTGCCTGACGGCGGTGACCAAGGTGCGGGTCGAGGCACTGAAGGAGTATTTGAAGTGTGAGGAAGGTGACATGAGTTGCCCGGTGCCGGGGGCTTGAATCTTCCAGTGATTTCAAGGGCCTCATCGCTAGCAGGCGAGCTCCCACCTTGGTTTTGTGTCGTTCACAAACCCTGTGGGAGCCAGCCTGCTGGCGATGGCGTCAGAGCAGACGCCACGACTTACCGGACAAATATCTGCGCGGTAGTAATCGCCATATCTCCCCCAGGCAACTTGATGCTCCCCGTTTGCTTCATCGTCCCGGCATCAAAAATCGCCACGTCATTGAACGTCCCGGCCAGATAGATTTTGCTGCCGTCCTTGTTGAACGAAATGCAGTAGTAAGAATGTTCCAGCGTCGCCGCCTGAATCAGCTTCTTCTGTTTGATGTCGTACTTGGCCAAGCGGTTGAGCACGCCAAACATCAAGTTTGGATCCTTCGGTGAACGCATGCCGCTGAAGTAGATTTCGGTCAGCGGGCCAAAGTCGGTGGTTTCGGTCTTGCCGGTTTTCAGGTCGATGCTGAACAGCCCGTACAGATACTCGGCGGTCGCCGGATCCTGCTTCTTGTCCTTGAACTTCGCCGTTGTGTAGAGCAGCGAGAAGTCATGCCGATAAGTCTGCTGGTTCCACACATACAGCACGTCCGGCGCACTGTAGTTCGCGCGTTTCCAGTGACGGCTGGGGATCAGCACATCGAACTTGCCGCTCTGCACATCGACCTTGTACACATCGGCACCGGCCACATAGAGCGTGCCGTCATCGCCGCTTTGCATGATCGTCAGTTGCCGGGGCGCCGGGAAGCTGCGCACGGGCCTGGCGTTCAGTCCGGCATCAGTCGCGTAGACATCCAGACGCGGCTGTTTGACCTCGTAGCGGTCATTGAGCATCTGCGTCGGGTTGGCGATGGTGTACAGCTCTTTGCCGTCATGGCTGACGGTAAAGGCAAACATCGACCGCGCCTTTTCCCCCGGTTGCTGAGTAATGCTGGCGTGGAACACCTGTTTGCAGCTGTCCAGCTCGACACCGTAAACATCGGCGTAATGGTTGTTCAACACATACGCAGTCTTGCGATCCGGCGACAGCTGCACAGTGCCGGGGCCAAACGCGTCGGGCATCTTGCAGGTCTTGTACAGGCTGTCACTGGCCAGATCGAGGACGTGCAGGTTGTTCGGGTAATTGGTGGTCACCATGTACTCGTGACCGTCTTGCAGCGCGGTGTTTTCATCGGCCAGAACACTGAACGAGCAGACGCTCAGCGCGGCGAACGCGGCGAGGCCGCAGGCTTTGATGCTATGCATGCTGGAATCCTTCTTCGTGTCCGGGACGATCACTTGTCTTTCGGGAAGACCGTGCCGAGGTTGCGCCAGTTGTCGTTGGACGCCTGGGCATCCTTGTTCCAGTCCGGGTAGGTGCTCATCATGTCCGGCACCTGCGCCGGCCACCAGCACGGGTCGGAGCAGCCATACAGGTCAGCTTCCATCGGCTGGCACAGCGACGACACGCCGCCGAACGCATCGATTTCCCAGCCCGGGTCGGTGGTCGAGGCGCAGCCCGCCACCGAACTCATCGCCACCACTTCTTCGATGCGGTTTTCTTCTGCGGCCTGATCGAGCTTCAACGCTTTGTTATTGATTGCCTTGAGATGTTTCATATCAGTGAGCCTTGCGCGGAGTGATGTAGCTGCTGATAAACGCAGGGTTATTGGCCATGATTCGGGTGTAGACCTCGATGCCGAAGTCGACCCAGTCACGCATCAGTTCGCAGTAGTGATACGTCGGGTGAGTCGGGTCGCCGTAGCGCGCGTAACTCTCGTGGTAGCAGCCGCCGGAGCACAGGTTACGGATCTGGCAATCCTCACAACCGGTGTTGGTGCGATCCAGACGCTGGGACAGAAAGTCGTTCAATTCAACCTGCTTTACGCCGCTGTGCACGTTGCCGAAAGTCGGCAGGGTTGAACCGGTAAAGCGATGACACAGGTTCAGTTCGCCCTTGTGATCGACCGCCAGCATCTTCAGCCCGGCGCCGCACGGCAGGGCTTTTTTGTGGCCTTCATGGATGTCGGTGATCAACTGGTGCAGGTTGGAGAAACCGATGTTGCGGTGCTCCAGCGCCGCTTGCAGATAACGCCGACCGAGGCGTTTCATGCTGGCGAACACTTCGATCAGCTCTTCGCTGCTGAGGTTGAAACTGCTGATATCGCCCGAGGTCACCGGGGCAAAACCGACCTCGGCAAAACCCAGTTCGTTGAACAGGTGATCCCAGATGGTTTCGACATCGGTGACGCCGGTGGTCAGGGTCACGCGCGCACCGACCGGACGGCTGTTGTAGCGCGACAGGAGCATCTGGGCCTTGCGTCGTACCACGTCATAAGTGCCCTGCCCGCCCACGGTGATGCGGTTGCGGTCGTGCACGGTTTTCGGCCCGTCGATGCTCACTGACAAGCCGAAACGGTGGGCGTTGAGGTAGTCGACGGTGTCTTCGGTCAGCAACGTAGCGTTGGTGGTCATGACGAACTCGACGAACTTGCCCGCCTCGCTGAAACGCTTCTCGCAGTAGTCGACCATGTATTCAATCAGCTTGCGATTGCTCAGCGGCTCGCCACCGAAAAACACCACGGTGAAACGCTCTTCATCGGGCGACTCACGCAGGAGCATTTCCACCGAAGCGATGGCGGTTTCGACGTCCATCTTCTTGCCGGCGGATGGTTTGTCGAGGTCTTCCTTGTAGCAATAGGTGCAGCTCAAGTTGCAACCGGTGTTGACGTTGAGCACAACGGTGTTGATTGCCGTGCGCTCGACGCGTTTGGCCGCGATGTCCGGGGTCAGTGGCGAGCCGTCGCTGACCAGTTCCAGCGAGATCAGTTCGCGCAGGGTCTCGTTGATTTCCTCGCCGTTGAAGCGCGCGGCGAGGCGCTCGATCAGGTCTTCCGAAGAGCAGCCGGGGCCACGCAACGTGTCGATAATGGTGCCGGTCAGCTCATCACTGGCAAACAGCGAACTGCTGGGGATATGGAACAGCATGCGGTCGGCGTCGACGTGCACTTCGTGCAGATTGCGTTCGACCAGATTCAAGATAGCGCCCATTGCAAACCTCCTGTGCAGGCCTCGCTTGGCGAGGCTTGCGGTCATTCCGAAAAGTGTCTGAAGCGTGTGCGTTCAAGGCAACTCAAGGAATGGGTGGGTTGTTCCAGCGTTGCACGGTGACGATCAGATGGCCTTCACCGGTGAGGGATTTCCCCGCATCGTCGACGGCGGCGATCACCTTGAGGTTGCCGGCATTGTTGGTGGACATTTTGCGCGCAGGATTCGGCCCGGCATCGCCCGGGGTAAACACGCCGGCGTCAGCCTGCATGGTGCCGGCGAACTTGACGTCTTCGTCCTCTTTGGCGCGGTCGTCGAAGGCTTCGACCTTCCACTGCGCCGGGAACACGCCAATGCGATACGGCTTGCCATCGGCGCCCTTGCCCCAGGCTTCGGCGTCGAAACGGCCTTGGACTTTCGGCGTCGAACCACCGCCCTCGCCAATCCGTGCCACGGAGAATTCCGGTACCACTTTGACCGAGGCAATCGTGTTGTAGACCGACAGACTCGGGCCTTTCAGCGCACCGATGCTGACGGCGCGTACACCCGGTTGCGCATTGGCAGCGGCTTTGACTTTGACCTTGATGCGCTCGGCGTTTTGCTCGAGCACTGCGACCACTTCAACGCCTTTGCCGAAGTTCGGTTTGCCGCTCAGACCCGTGCCGATCAGGGTCACTTCGGTTTCGCTGCCAGCCTTGACGTAACCCGGCTGCACCGCGAGCAAACGCTGCGAGCCTTGCTTGGCGGCGACAAAATCGAGACCGCGTTCATCGTGCTCGGCGTCGAACATCCGCCCTTGCATGGCGTTGCCTTGAGCGGCGAGCACCTGACGCATGGTCACGCCATCGACACTGACGTTGCCGCGCCACTCGTAGCCGCTGTAGAGAATCGCACTGCCGTCGCCATTGAAGGCGCTGCCATCGGCGTATTGGCCTTTGACGCTGACCTTGAAGGTGTCGTTGCCATCGGCGGTCACGCTCATCACACCGGCGACTTCACCTTTGCCCGGCAGGTGACCGCTGAAGCTCCAGTGGCCGACCAGCGCTGCGGCTTTCGGTGCGGTTTTCAGCCATTGCTGCCACGCCGGGTTGTCCAGTGGATAACGCTTGGCCAGCAGCGGCACCATCTCTTTGCGGGCGATATCGAACCAGTCGCGATCACGCGCCAGCGCCTGATACTCCAGCGACGGCCATTGGCCGAGGTGGAAGTTGACCAGGCGCTCCCACTCCTGTGCCGGACGCCGTTGCAACGCGACCCGCGCACCGGAGTGGCAACGACCGCACATCTGGCTGGTTTTCTCATCGAACTGCTCGACCGTGTTCAACCGGCGTTCCAGCGCGTAACGCACGCCATCGGTTTCGCTCGGCGCCAGGCCTTGAGTGTCAGCCAGGTATTTGACCAGGGTGCGGCGGTCGTCATCGCTGATCTGCAAACCGTGCATGGTCTGCATGCGGGCGATGCTCATCAGCCAGCCTTCCGGGGTTTTGCGCTGGTGGCTGATGCGGCTCAAGGCGTTATCGGCTTCGGGGGTGTGACAGCCCTGACAGGTTTCTTTCAGGATGGTCTGGGCATCGCGGGCAGCCAGGCTGTGCGGCGAATGCAGGGCCACGCAAGCGGCCACGGCCAGCAGGCTGGCGCTCATGCCTGATCGGAGTCTTCTCTTCATCAACGTCGAACCTCGCACGGTGCTTTCTTATTGTTGTCGCTTATCGTTTTTATGGTTTCTGCCGTCGGCGCTGTCGCGCAAACGGAGGCAAGAGAAACGTCTGTGATGAGCAATACACGGAGCGTGCCAGCTTGCAGATAAGCTTTTCAATCAAGCATTTACGTGAAGATCACTGCGTTGCAGAGGTGGCGGGAATGTCGACTGGCGTCCAATTTCGCGACAACTGTTGCAGTGTGAGACAAGCATAGTTGTCGCGGGATGAAGAGAATGGGTCAGCGAACGGAATGGTCCGGGTGAATCGGGTATCGCCCGCAAGACTGGCAGCACATTGGGCACGTCCCTCGTGGGCGCTCGTTGGCGACTGACTCCCTGGCCTTACGCCTGGCGGTTTCAACCCGATTCCCCCACCAAAGCACACTCGTAATAAGCACAATCATGCTGAGTGACCAGAGTCCCATGATGATATAAAAACTCATGATTTATCCTCGAACAAAGAAACGGCAAAAGAAGCAAGGATTACGAAAAAGCTCGTCACAGCCATCACTGCGCTTGACCGGATCGCATCAGCATCGTCTCCGTCGCCAATCACCAGCGAAGCTGCGCCAGTCACCATGAATCCAGTACCAATGCCCATCATTAAACTGGCGGCCCATCGAATGCTTTTGTTTTTCATCGACATCCCTGTGCAGCACTGAACCTGCCGATTCCATGGCAGGTAAAACTGAAAAGCGACAGCGATAAATCCATCATTTCGCTGGCACCGAACACCCCATATCCACCCTCGATACGCTGCTGAAAAAAGACCTTAGCCCGAACATCTTCGATCCACCAGCCAACGTAAACTGCCAGCCTAGCGACTCTTCCTACAGCAGTTCGGTCACCGTTTTGTCCGGAGTCCGCCAGCACTACTCCGATCCGTATCTTGCATCTCAAGGACTGTCGCTTTTTGCGACAAATTCACCACCCTGCACGCCTCAACACTCACCTCACATGCCCAGCATGTCAGGCCCGCACGCCGCCATGGCACATTTGGCACAGCCATTGCGAAAGCCCTCTCGACAACAACGAACAACAAGAGGCTTTGCCATGTCCCTTCCGTATCTGCTCCCCGCCACTTCGGCTTTCATCCAGCGCGCACCGCGCATGCTGATTGGCGGCGATTGGGTCGAGGCCGCCGACGGTCAGACCATGCCCCTGCATAACCCCGCCACTGGCGAAGTGCTGTGCGTGGTGCCCCGCGCCACGCCGGACGATGTCGACCGTGCGGTACTCGCCGCGCGCCAGGCCTTCGACGATTCCGCATGGACTCGCACCCGCCCGCGCGAGCGGCAGAATCTGTTGTGGAAACTCGCCGACCTGATGCATCGCGACGCCGAACTGCTGGCGCAACTGGAATGCCTGAACAATGGCAAAAGTGCGGCGGTGGCGCAGGTGATGGACGTGCAACTGGCGATCGATTTTCTGCGCTACATGGCCGGCTGGGCGACCAAGATCGAAGGTTCCAGCGTCGAGGTGTCGCTGCCATTGATGCCGGATGATCAGTTCCACAGTTTCATCCGTCGCGAGGCAGTCGGCGTGGTCGGCGCCATCGTCGCGTGGAACTTTCCGCTGCTGCTGGCCTGCTGGAAGCTCGGCCCGGCACTGGCCACTGGCTGCACAGTGGTGCTCAAGCCTGCTGATGAAACACCACTGACCGCGCTGAAACTGGCGGAGCTGGTGCTCGAAGCCGGTTACCCGCAAGGCGTGTTCAACGTGGTCACCGGCACCGGGATCACTGCCGGCTCGGCGCTGACGCATAACCCTTTGGTCGACAAACTGACTTTCACTGGCTCCACCGCTGTCGGCAAGCAGATCGGCAAGATCGCCATGGATTCGATGACCCGCGTGACCCTGGAACTGGGCGGCAAATCGCCGACCATCGTCATGGCCGACGCCGACCTGAAAACCGCTGCAGCGGGCGCGGCCAGTGCGATTTTCTTCAACCAGGGCCAAGTCTGTTGCGCCGGTTCCAGGCTGTATGTGCAGCGCAAACATTTCGACAATGTGGTGGCCGATATCAGCGACATCGCCAACGCCATGAAGATGGGCAACGGCCTCGACCCGAGCGTGCAGATGGGTCCGCTGATTTCCGCGCGCCAGCAGGAACGCGTGTTCAACTACATCGAAATGGGCCGGGAAAGCGGCGCGACCATCGCCTGCGGTGGCGAGCAGTTCGGGCCAGGGTTCTTCGTCAAACCGACGGTGATCGTCGATGTCGATCAGCAGCATTCGCTGGTGCAGGAAGAGATTTTCGGCCCGGTGCTGGTAGCAATTCCGTTCGATGACGAGGCCGATGCCCTGCGCATGGCCAATGACAGCCCCTACGGTTTGGGCGCGAGCATCTGGTCGAATGATCTGGCAGCGGTGCACCGGATGATTCCGCGGATCAAGTCGGGCTCGGTGTGGGTCAACTGCCACAGTGCGCTGGACCCGGCGTTGCCGTTTGGTGGGTACAAGATGTCCGGGGTCGGGCGGGAGATGGGGTATGCCGCGATCGAGCATTACACCGAGCTCAAATCGGTGTTGATCAAACTTTAGAAGATCAAGAACACCCTCATCGGAACGCCGCCCGCCCAGCCCTCTCCCAATCAGTCACCTCTCCCCCTGGGAGAGGGTTAGGGTGAGGGCCGATATCCCTGACTCAACAGCCATCCCCTGATCAGCCGCCCCTGCTCGTCATTCAACCCCGCCAACACCCGATCAGCCGATTCCGTGCGCAATCGCCGAACCAGATCCGCCACCTCGATGCCCTGCACATGCCAGATCCCCAACGGCTGATCCGCGGTAATCACCACCTCAGCCTCATCGACAAAGCCATCGCGCAGCACCGGCATCCGTTCAATCCGCAACGCCGCAAAATCCGCCGCCGCATGGGCCACCTGCGCATCCGGCCAATTCTGCCGCGCCTGCCAGAATGGCTGATCAGCCCAGCGCTGCTCATCGGCATAAAAATCCCGACCGATCCGCGCAAAGCGCAAAAACAACTGCTCCAGCCGCTGCTGATGAAAACGTTGTGCCAGCGCCGCGCGCTCGGGTTTGCGCAATAACGTGTTGATCACCACCGGCGCCTGCATCGCCGACGACAGCGCCTGAAAGATGCCGTTGCCCGACAGCGGATCCACCGCCATCGCTGCATCGCCGACGCGAATCCAGTTATCAGCACAGACTTGCGCAGCGAGAATCGCCGTGCTGCTGCGCGCGTGCAGTTGCGGATCGATTTCGGGCCCATCGGCAAAAAAAGCTCGCGCAAAATCCGAGGCCTGGCGCCGTTGCCGGCAGTATTCCAGCAACTGCGCCTTGCCGGGCAGTTGCGCGCTGGCGACGTCCACGGTCCATTGCCAATAACATTGGCCATCAGCCCGGCGCGCCATCCACGCCCAGCCATCGTCAAGACTCTCCACCGCGCTGGCAGTGGTGCCTGGCGTACCTTGCCAGCGATTGAGCAGACTGACCGTTTCCGGCCCGCGCAGGCCTTTGCCGAGTGCCGGGGCCTGACGTCCGCGCGCCTCGACGAGAAAATCCGCAAGCACTGTCGCCCCGCCATCCAGATCGATTCGATGTCCGTTTGCCGAGGACTGCACACTCAGCACCCGCGCCTCGATCAGCTCGACCCCTGCCTCGCGTAAAGCGTCACGCAAGCCGCGATCAAAACTCGGGCGATCCAAAAGAAATTCGATGTTCTGCGCGTGCTGCTGGCCGTTCCAGTTCACCTGCCGCTGGGACGGCAGCAGCGCATCGGCCAACGCTTGCTGCAGCCCCGCGCCGCGCAAGGCTTCCAGCACCCGTTGCGACACCCCTTCCAATGCCGCAAAGCGCCGCCATTCGCAGATCAGCGTCACCGGGTAGCCCAGCCGTCGCAGCCCCAGAGCGGCCGCCGCGCCCGCCGGGCCAGCGCCAACAATCACGATCGCCGTCATGGCCCAAGGCGCCGTTCAGGGCCGCGATAACGTGCGTGCTGTTGCAACCATTCGATGACTTGAAGATTGCTCGCCTGAGGATGCGCCAGCAAAAACCCGGCAACGTGCCCGCTCAACGCCGCGCAACCCAGGCTGGCTCCGGACTGCCCCGGATAGGTGCCGTGCACACACGCGGCAAAATCCGCCTGCGCACTGTCGAGCCACGACCATTGTTCCTCGGTGCAACGCGCATCCCCGGTCACGCGCAACACCTGCGGGTAACTCGCCGGAAACACCGGCGCCCCCTGTGCCGGGCTCGACGCGCAGAGCAACACGCCACGCGCCACCGCGGCCGCACAGGCATCGCGCAACAGGCTGCGATCCTGGCGCAAACCGAGGCTCAAATTGATCATCCGCACGTCCTGCGCCACCAGCCAGTCAATTGCCGTGGCGATCTGCAACGCACTGGTCACCCCGCGCTGATCAAACACCTGTGCCAGGCAAATCTGCGCCCCTGGCGCGCGCCGACTGATCGCTTCAATCACCGCGCTGCCGTGACCGAGTGGATCGTCACGCAGATCACTTTGCGCCAAGCCGTCCTCCAGCAACGAGAACCGCTGCCCGACAATCACCTGCACCCGCTGCGCCGCCGAATGCCCGCTGTCGACCACACCGACACGCAACTCAGGCTTCATGCAGCACCGTTTTCGAAGTCAGCACGCCGTCGAGCAATTCGAAGCGCAAATCGGCATCGGCGAGGGTCGACGGTCGGTGGCTGATGAGGATACGCGTGCGTCCGGCAAACAAACGGTCGATGGCTTCGATCACTTCACGCTCGGTGGCTTCGTCGACTGCGGAGGTCGCCTCGTCGAGCACCAGAATCAACGGATCCTGCAACAGCGCCCGGGCAATCGCGATGCGCTGCTTTTGCCCGCCGGACAACTGCTGACCACGCTCGCCCAACGGGCTGTCGAGGCCTTCGGGCAGGGAGGCGATCAGGCTGTCGAGTTGCGCCAGGCGCGCCACTTCGGCAATCGCCTCACGACTGGCGTCGGGCACCGCGTACGCGAGGTTGTCGGCGAGGCTGCCGCGAAACAGCACGATGTCCTGACTGACCACGGCGATACGCCGACGCAGTTCAAACAGGTCCAGTTCACGCAGGTCCACTTCACCGAGCAACACCCGGCCAGACTGCGGGTCGTGATGCCGTTGCAGCAGATCGATCAGGGTAGATTTACCGACGCCGGAACCGCCGCTGAGAGCGACTTTCAGACCATAGGGCAGCGTCGCTTCGATACCGCTCAAGGTACTCGGGCGCCCCGGATGACTGAAGTGCACGTTGTCAAAACGCAGCTCGCCCGAGGCCGGCAACGGTTGTGGCGAGAGCGGCGAGCGCACAGTCGGCTCTTCGCCGCGCAATTCCATCACCCGGCCGAGGCTGACGGTCATCCGCTGAATCGCCACGTACAACCCCAGCAAGCTCTGCACCGGCCCGACTGCCATGCCCAGATAGGTGGAAAACGCGATCAGCGCACCGAGCTGCCAGGTGCCCTGCACCACCCAATAACCACCGATCAAGAACGCGCAGGCACGGGACAGCGAGGTCAACGTACCCGGCACCGCCTGGGTGAAGAACTCGGTGACTTGCAGGCGCAGCAACTGGCTCATGTAGCCCTGCCCGAGGTTCTCCAGGCGCCGCGCTTCACGCTGTTGCTGCCCCGCCGACTGGATGAATTTCATCACCGGCAAGGTCTCGACCATAAACGACGACATGTCCGCCGAACGCTCGCGCAACTGCCGCACATCGCGCTCGACCTTGCGCCGCATCCAGCGCAGCCACAGCACATCGAGCGGAATCAACACCAGCGCCAATAAAGACAACTTCCATGACAGCGTGAACAACATCGCGATCGCCACGACCAAACCAATCACGCTCGACACCGCAGAAAACAATGAGTCGACGGCAAAGCGCTGAATCTCCGCAACATCACCGTCGAGCCGCGACATCAGATCACCGATGCGTCGCTGTGCGTAGAAGCTCGGCGACAGGGTTTGCAGATGCCGATAGAGATCATCGCGCAAGGCAAACAGAATTCGCCCGGACAACCGCGTGTGCAGATAACGGTTGATCCCCGACAACGCCGTGCCGAGCAAACCGGCGATGATCATCAGCACTGCAATCGTCACCAGCATCGGGAAATTGCGCGCCAGCAGACCATCGTCGATCAGCAGCTTCACCAGCCACGGCTGCACCAGTACCAGCAAAGAGGCGCACACCGATAACCCGAGCAAACCGGCAATCGCCAAACGTTGCGGGCGGACGAAACCGTACAGCCAGCGCAACGCCGCTTGCAGCGCGGCGGGGTCACGGCTGTCGATCAGCCGAACAATAAAACGCTGCATCACGAGCGCAACTGCTTGAGTTTGCGATACAGGGTCGCCCGGCTGATCCCCAAGGCGTCGGCAGCGGCCGAGACGTTGCCCTGATGGCTGTCGAGCGACTGACGGATCATCTCCAGTTCGTTTTCACGAATGCTGCCGGCCGCCGGCTTCTCAGTGGGAGTGAGTTCGTCGAGCATGCTGTCGGGCAGATGATCGAGGGTCAGCACGGTTTCACCCGGCTCACGCATGGCCAGCGCAGTGCGCAGGACCATCTCCAATTGGCGAATGTTGCCAGGCCAGTGATAGGCGCCGAGCAGACGATTGAGCTCATCGTGCAGCCGCACATTCGGCGCATCGAGTTTGCTTAACAGCCTGGTGACCAGAGCGGCGAAATCATCGCGCTCGCGCAGGGCCGGGAGCATCACGCTGATGCCGTTGACGCGGTAGAACAGGTCTTCGCGGAACTGTTTGTCGGCAACCAGGATTTTCAGATCGCGGTGGGTGGCGCAGATCAGCGCGACGTCGATGTCCTGTTCCTCGCCGGCACCGAGCGGCGCGACTTTGCGGTCCTGCAAAACCCGCAACAGCCGCGCTTGCAACGCCAGTGGCATGTCACCGATTTCATCAAGAAACAACGTGCCGCCGTGGGCCTGTTGCAAGCGGCCGATCATGCCGCCGCGCCGTGAGCCGGTGAATGCGCCTTCGCGGTAGCCGAACAGTTCCGACTCGATCAGGCCTTCGGGAATCGCCGCGCAATTCACTGCCACAAACGGTTTGTCGCAGCGACTGCCGGCCATGTGCAAGGCACGGGCGATGACTTCTTTACCGGTGCCGGTTTCCCCGAGGAGCAACACCGGCAACTCATTGGCCAGGCCTTGGCGCGCCATGCGCAGCGCGCGGGCGTAGCGGGCATTGCTGCCAGCGAGAGCTTCCAGACCGGGTTGTGGTTTAGTGGTTTTCGCCACACTGCGCGGCGGCCCGCCCACGTTGACCGAGCGTGCCGGCGCGCGCAGGGTTTTGTAGAAAAACTCACCCTTGGCGGTTTGCAGACTGCCAACACCACCCTGCTGCAGACGCGTGAGCAGTTGCACGCCATCGACACCGAGAAACTCTTCACAACGGCGTCCGACCAGCGCCGCACGTTCGGCCCGTAGCAACTGACAGGCCTGTGCGCTGACGGCGAGAATCTGCCCGCCGAGACTGACGGCCAACAGGCCTTGCCACGGCGATTCCAGATACTGCCGACGACTGTGAAAAGCCAGGACGATCTGATCGGGGAAGCTGTTGTTGAACACCCGGCTTTCGATCTGGCTGACCGCCATGCTCAGCAGCGCGGTGCTGTCGTGCACACGCCCGAGCGGACCTTCGCGGGTCAGGTCGAGAACACCAAGAATCTCACCCTGCGGGCAATGAATAGGCACCGAGGTGCAGGAAAAATCAGTGAGCCGATCAAGGTAATGTTCGCCGCAATCGATCAACGTCGGCCGCGCCTCGACCAGTGCGGTGCCGAGGGCATTGGTGCCGCGTGCCGCTTCACTCCAGCAGGCGCCGAGGGTGATGTCTTGCAGGCCGCTGCCCTTGAGCCGGTCGGCGCGCCCTTCGACGGCGAGGATGGTCGCGTCGGAGTTGGCGAGGAGAATCAGACCTTCCTTGCCTTGGCGTTCGGCGAGGTAGTCGATGGCCGGCATCGCTGCGTCAATCAGCAGGCGATTGCTTGCCAGCAGCACATCAAGGCTGGCGCTCGATTCCAGGCTCAGTTCATGTTTGCCGTTGAAATGCACGCCGTGGCTGAGGCTGCGTCGCCACGATGCATCGATCTCCGCGCGCAGCACGCCGTCAGGTACCTGGCCTTCCAGATGAAGCTTTTCCCGGGCGAGCCGGGCTTCGTGGTGAGACTTGGGATTGGTTGTTTTTATCAGAGTCATCAAGCGCTCCATAGCGGTCCGCTTTGCGCTTGTTTTATTTCAGCGCCCTGCCGGCAATCTTTACGTTAACGTCAGGGCGATGGCAAGCACCGTAGGGCGATTGGGGTTGCGGCAGGTGGCGCGGATCAGCGCCCCTGCAAGGCGTTACGCGGGAGCATGTTGTGCTCAGTTCGATACGACTCTGCCCTGGGCGCACTGGCACAGACCGGAGGAACACCGCTGCGCAAACTTTCTTCCAGCACATCCCGTAGTCTCAGCAAGCCCTCACGTTGCACCGCCAGGTTGGCCTCGATCTGTTGAATCTCGTCCATGCGGATATCGATTTGCGCGATGGTCAGCGATTTCGAACAACTGCCATCGCGCAAGAACAGACCGCGGATGGTATCGAGGGAAAATCCCAGCCGTTGGGCGTCACGCACCAGTATCAATCGCGCGACCGCCGCCTCGGCATAGTGCCGATATCCGTTGGCGTCACGGGTCGAAGGCTCCAGCAAGCCTTGCTCCTCGTAATAGCGTATGGCCGAAGCGGCAACACCCGTGCGCTTGGAAACCTCACCGATCTTCATAAAAAGTGCTTGACCTTCAAGTTGGCTTTAATCGTTAGGATAAGCCCAGGCTCAGCACGACAGCCAGTCGTTATTGAGCCACCTGATCATCTTTCACCTTTACGGAATTTGCTGATGAGCACACTGACAGAACTGCTGAAATGGCGTTACGCGACGAAAAAGTACGATCCTTCCAAGACCGTGCCCGAGGAAAAAATTGAACGCATTCTGGAAGCGGTTCGGTTAACAGCGACATCAAGTGGCCTGCAACCTTTTGAACTGCTCGTCGTGACCAATGACGAGATTCGGGAAAAGATCAAAGCCGTCAGCTGGAACCAGGCTCAGGTCACCGACTGCTCCCATTTGTTGGTGTTCGCTGCGTGGGACGACATCACGCCGGAGCGGGTCAACATGATGTTCGACTTGACGAACGAAGTGCGCGGGAGCGTTAACGAAGGTTGGGAAAACTATCGTCAGATGCTCTTGGGCATTGTCGCTGAACGTGGCAAAGAGGCCAATTATCAGGCGGCTGCGCGGCAGGCCTATATTGGTCTGGGTTCGGCTCTGATCGCCGCGGCATTCGAAGAAGTCGATGCCACGCCGATGGAAGGTTTCGACCCGGCAGCCATCGACGAAATCCTCGGCCTCACGGCGCGCAACTTGCGCAGCGTAGTGCTACTGCCTATCGGGCATCGGGCGGCGGAAGGCGACTGGCTGGTCAACTTGAAGAAGGTTCGCCGCTCGCGAGAAAACTTCGTTACCGAGATCAAGTAAGCCGTACAAGAGCGGGCGGCTGCCGCATGCCTGGGGCATGTTGAGATTTGCTAATCACAGTCGCCCGCTTCACTGCCTCGATTCGCAATGAATCCGAGAGCCGATCAATACTGAAAAATCCCTCCAGCGTTCTGATGCTGAATTTCTTCTGCATGCGTAAAATTCAATTTATTATTGCAATTCGATAATTTTACATCGAGAATTAGTCATTCCCAATGACACCGCAAGGATTTTTCATGAGTACTCGTAGCAACGGATTGGCGCAGCGCATGCATTGGGTCGGATTGCTGGCCGCGGTTCTCGTCTGGGTTCTGGCTGTTACCGAGATCGGTGGCAACGCTTCGATCTGGTTTTTCAAAACGGATGAAATGCTCGCGGCCCTGCTCTACGCCTTCGCCGAAAACTCGCCGCAATTGCTTGATCCGTTTGTCGAAGGTGCACTGCTGGCGCCCGACACCTGGCTCTCGCCTCTGGTCACTGCGCTGCTCGTCGTGCTGGATTTTCTGCCGGTGCTGCTCTCGACCTACGTACTCTGGCTGACAGGGTTGTTTTTCCTGCGCTTGTCGCGCGGCGAAACCTGGACTGAGCGCAACATCAAGGTGCTGTGGCGAGTGGGGATTTTGTGCATCATTTCTCCGGCGGCCTACCCGCTGATAGAGACCTTGCAGGGTCTGACACTGTCGATTGATCTGCCGCCCGGCGAGCGCATTTTTCAGTTCTCGATCGGCCTGTCTTCCGCTTCTGCCTACGAGATTGTCAAAGGCGTATTGCTCTGTTTATTTTCCATTATCATGCGCGATGCAAAAGTACTCAGCGATGAGCAAAGTCAATATATATAGAACAATACAATGACCATTATCGTCCGCCTTGACGTTGTCATGGCCACACAAAAAATTCGCTCGAAAGAGTTAGCCAGCCTGCTGGGCATCACCGAGGCCAACCTGTCATTACTGAAAAATGGCAAGGTCAAGGGCGTGAAAATGGCCACCCTCGACAAGCTCTGCGCGGCACTCGATTGCCAGCCCGGCGATCTTCTGGAATACCAGAAAGACTGAGACTTGCGCAGGCGCGCACGTTAATTGTCGCCCGTCCCCACCGTTTAACTCTTATTCAATCCTTAGTTGTAAGGCGGCTTTGTCATGACCCGGTTTTTATTCTGCGCGCTGTTATCGCTGACAGCGTTGATCAGTGGCTGCGCCACACAATTGGACGTAGCGCTAAATGCCACGCCTGATCCCGACTACCACTTTGACCGACAGGCGACTGTGCTGGTGACGTCGGCAAGCGGCAGTGACGAGAACGCACTGAATGCCCGCTACTATCTTCGCGACATGGTTAACGCGCTGAAAGACAGAGGCTTCAAGGAGGTTTTTACCGACGCCAGTCTGCCGAAGAACCATGCGCCGATAAAAATGACTGTCAGCCTCGACGTTGGCAGTCGACAGGTGACTTATCGTTATACCGCCACCGAGTATGGGCAAGTGCCGACCAGCACCTCTACCGTGTGCAAGAACAGCAAGAAAAAAGACGACCGACTGACCTGCACGAGTACACCCAACACGACGTATGGCCCGATAGGCACCTCGGAACGCACCGGTTACACCACGCTGAGTACTTTCAACATCACTGCGCGGGATGAACTCAGCAGGCGCTCGGTCTACTTGCTTCGAGCGTCGTCCTATAACGATGACTGCCAATCAGCCAAGGTCGAAGACTTTCTGGTCGAGCAAGGTTTGCAGAACTTGAACTTCGAGGACCGCGTGCAGCGTAATTACACCGTGACGATGCCTGAAGGTTATCGCTGCAGTTGAGGTCTGCTTCACAGCACAGGCTGCGCATAAGTGAGCCTGCGCTGTGACGCTATCTCACGTTAAACGTGCGGATCACCCGGCGGTTTGGTTGGCGCCGCATATTGCGGCTTGAGATGGCCATCCTGATCGAGTAGCCAGGCGTCCATGATCTGCCGCACCACGGGTCCTGCGACACGACCACCCGCCTCACCGTTTTCGATCATCACCGAAATCGCGATTTTCGGATGCTCTGCCGGCGCGAAACCAACGAACAACGCGTTATCACGGTGGCGCTCGAGGGTCTTCTCGCGGTTATAGCGTTCGCCCTGCTTGATCGCCACCACCTGCGCCGTACCACTTTTGCCGGCGATACGGTATTGCGCACCCGCCGCTGCCGCGCGAGCGATACCCCGGGCATCGTGCATCACCATCTGCATGCCATGGTTGACCTGATCCCAATCGCGCGGATTCTTCAGCAGAATGTTCGGCATCGGATGCTCGTCGACCGGCGCTACGCCATCGACGGTCTTGGCCAGGTGCGGACGATTCCACACGCCTTTGTTGGCGATCAGCGCAGTGGCCTGGGCCAGTTGCAGCGGCGTGACCTGCATGTAACCCTGGCCGATGCCGAGGATCACGGTTTCGCCGGGGAACCAGGCCTGGCGGCGCGTGGCGCGCTTCCAGGCTTGCGATGGCATCAGGCCGGGAGACTCTTCGAACATGTCCAGCGAGACTTTCTCGCCGAGGCCGAACATCGCCATGTAGTCATGCAGGCGATCGATGCCGAGCTTGTGCGCCAGGTCGTAGAAGTAGGTGTCGTTGGAACGCATAATCGCCGCGTCCATGTCCACCCAGCCGTCGCCGCTGTGGTTCCAGTTACGGTATTTGTGATCGAAGTCCGGCAGTTGGTAGTAGCCCGGATCGAACACGCGCGTCTGCGGCGTCACCACACCTGCGTCGAGGCCGGCGATCGCCACTTCTGGCTTGATCGTCGAACCCGGTGCGTACAAGCCGCGCAGAACGCGGTTGAACAGCGGCCGGTCGATGGAATCACGCAGCGCCGAATACTCCTTGGAGCTGATGCCGGTGACAAACAGGTTGGGATCGAAACTCGGGTTACTGACCATGGCGAGCACTTCGCCGGTGGACGGATCAAGCGCAACGACGGAACCACGGCGATCGCCCAGAGCGGCCTCGGCGGCTTCCTGCAGTTTGACGTCGAGGCTCAAGACGATGTTTTTTCCTGGTACCGGATCCGTGTGTTTCAGCACTCGCAGCACGCGGCCTTGCGCATTGGTCTCGACTTCCTCGTAGCCAACGTGCCCGTGCAACTGCTCTTCATAGAAGCGTTCGATGCCGGTCTTGCCGATGGACTGGGTGCCACGGTATTCCACCGAGTCGAGGGACTTGGATTCTTTTTCGTTGATGCGACCGACATAACCGATCGAATGGGCAAAGTGTGCGCCAAGCGGGTAATGACGGACGAACTGTGGCTCGACATCGAGTCCCGGCAAGCGGAACTCATTCACTGCCAATACGGCGATCTGCTCTTCCGTCAGCTCGTAGAACAGCGTAACGGGGGTGAACGGATGACGGGACTGCTTCATCGCCTTGTCGAAGACTGTGCGGTCTTCTCCGGGCAGATGCAGCAGATTGATGACCTCGTCCAGCTCCTGATTAACGTCAGTAGCGCGCTCACGCGTGATGGTCAGGTTGAAACTGGGACGGTTGTCGGCCAATAACACGCCGTTGCGGTCATAGATCAGGCCGCGCGTCGGCGGAATCGGCAAAACGTGAACGCGGTTGTTTTCGGAAATGGTCGAGTGGTAGTCGAACTCCACCACTTGCAGGATGTACAGACGCACGACCAGCGCGCAGCTGACAGCGAAGACGAACAAGGCGCAGGCAATCAATCGTTTGTTGACCAGGCGCGTCTCTTTTTCGTGATCCTTGATCGGGATTGGTTCAGGCATTTCTACAGCAGCTCTTTGACATAAATGAGTGCCGATCCGTGGGCATGACATCAGTCCGTTAAAAAACGAGCTGCACCATACCAAAAACTGCCCGGCGACTTCATAAGGTTTTTCCCCAATGGCAGCTTGAGCGACGGTTGGGGTGGCCCGAAAGCGTTGAAAAACTTTCCTGCGGGCAAAACAAAACCCCAACTGCTTTCGCAATTGGGGTTTCGGAATTTAATCTTGACGATGACCTACTCTCACATGGGGAAACCCCACACTACCATCGGCGATGCATCGTTTCACTGCTGAGTTCGGGATGGGATCAGGTGGTTCCAACGCTCTATGGTCGTCAAGAAATTCGGGTACTGAGTCGTGGCCTGTGGCCTCGCTTCAGCAAATTGGGTATGTGACAGCTTTCGGTGTTTGTGAACATCGAACTTTCGGTTCGTTTCGTCTTCACACACCGCAATCTGGTGCTCTTTCGCTTTTCAGCTCGAAGCAAGCAAATTGCTTGGGTGTTATATGGTCAAGCCTCACGGGCAATTAGTATTGGTTAGCTCAACGCCTCACAGCGCTTACACACCCAACCTATCAACGTCGTAGTCTTCGACGGCCCTTCAGGGAACTCAAGGTTCCAGTGAGATCTCATCTTGAGGCAAGTTTCCCGCTTAGATGCTTTCAGCGGTTATCTTTCCCGAACATAGCTACCCGGCAATGCCACTGGCGTGACAACCGGAACACCAGAGGTTCGTCCACTCCGGTCCTCTCGTACTAGGAGCAGCCCCTCTCAAATCTCAAACGTCCACGGCAGATAGGGACCGAACTGTCTCACGACGTTCTAAACCCAGCTCGCGTACCACTTTAAATGGCGAACAGCCATACCCTTGGGACCGGCTTCAGCCCCAGGATGTGATGAGCCGACATCGAGGTGCCAAACACCGCCGTCGATATGAACTCTTGGGCGGTATCAGCCTGTTATCCCCGGAGTACCTTTTATCCGTTGAGCGATGGCCCTTCCATACAGAACCACCGGATCACTAAGACCTACTTTCGTACCTGCTCGACGTGTCTGTCTCGCAGTCAAGCGCGCTTTTGCCTTTATACTCTACGACCGATTTCCGACCGGTCTGAGCGCACCTTCGTACTCCTCCGTTACTCTTTAGGAGGAGACCGCCCCAGTCAAACTACCCACCATACACTGTCCTCGATCCGGATAACGGACCTGAGTTAGAACCTCAAAGTTGCCAGGGTGGTATTTCAAGGATGGCTCCACGCGAACTGGCGTCCACGCTTCAAAGCCTCCCACCTATCCTACACAAGCAAATTCAAAGTCCAGTGCAAAGCTATAGTAAAGGTTCACGGGGTCTTTCCGTCTAGCCGCGGATACACTGCATCTTCACAGCGATTTCAATTTCACTGAGTCTCGGGTGGAGACAGCGCCGCCATCGTTACGCCATTCGTGCAGGTCGGAACTTACCCGACAAGGAATTTCGCTACCTTAGGACCGTTATAGTTACGGCCGCCGTTTACCGGGGCTTCGATCAAGAGCTTCGCGTTAGCTAACCCCATCAATTAACCTTCCGGCACCGGGCAGGCGTCACACCCTATACGTCCACTTTCGTGTTTGCAGAGTGCTGTGTTTTTAATAAACAGTCGCAGCGGCCTGGTATCTTCGACCGGCATGAGCTTACGGAGCAAGTCCTTCACCCTCACCGGCGCACCTTCTCCCGAAGTTACGGTGCCATTTTGCCTAGTTCCTTCACCCGAGTTCTCTCAAGCGCCTTGGTATTCTCTACCCAACCACCTGTGTCGGTTTGGGGTACGGTTCCTGGTTACCTGAAGCTTAGAAGCTTTTCTTGGAAGCATGGCATCAACCACTTCGTCACCCAAAGGGTAACTCGTCATCAGCTCTCGGCCTTAAGATCCCGGATTTACCTAAGATCTCAGCCTACCACCTTAAACTTGGACAACCAACGCCAAGCTGGCCTAGCCTTCTCCGTCCCTCCATCGCAATAACCAGAAGTACAGGAATATTAACCTGTTTTCCATCGACTACGCTTTTCAGCCTCGCCTTAGGGACCGACTAACCCTGCGTCGATTAACGTTGCGCAGGAAACCTTGGTCTTTCGGCGTGGGTGTTTTTCACACCCATTGTCGTTACTCATGTCAGCATTCGCACTTCTGATACCTCCAGCAAGCTTCTCAACTCACCTTCACAGGCTTACAGAACGCTCCTCTACCGCATCACCCGAAGGTGATACCCGTAGCTTCGGTGTATGGTTTGAGCCCCGTTACATCTTCCGCGCAGGCCGACTCGACTAGTGAGCTATTACGCTTTCTTTAAAGGGTGGCTGCTTCTAAGCCAACCTCCTAGCTGTCTAAGCCTTCCCACATCGTTTCCCACTTAACCATAACTTTGGGACCTTAGCTGACGGTCTGGGTTGTTTCCCTTTTCACGACGGACGTTAGCACCCGCCGTGTGTCTCCCATGCTCGGCACTTGTAGGTATTCGGAGTTTGCATCGGTTTGGTAAGTCGGGATGACCCCCTAGCCGAAACAGTGCTCTACCCCCTACAGTGATACATGAGGCGCTACCTAAATAGCTTTCGAGGAGAACCAGCTATCTCCGAGCTTGATTAGCCTTTCACTCCGATCCACAGGTCATCCGCTAACTTTTCAACGGTAGTCGGTTCGGTCCTCCAGTTAGTGTTACCCAACCTTCAACCTGCCCATGGATAGATCGCCCGGTTTCGGGTCTATTCCCAGCGACTAGACGCCCTATTAAGACTCGCTTTCGCTACGCCTCCCCTATTCGGTTAAGCTCGCCACTGAAAATAAGTCGCTGACCCATTATACAAAAGGTACGCAGTCACCCAACAAAGTGGGCTCCCACTGCTTGTACGCATACGGTTTCAGGATCTATTTCACTCCCCTCTCCGGGGTTCTTTTCGCCTTTCCCTCACGGTACTAGTTCACTATCGGTCAGTCAGTAGTATTTAGCCTTGGAGGATGGTCCCCCCATATTCAGACAAAGTTTCTCGTGCTCCGTCCTACTCGATTTCATGACTAAGAGATTTTCGCGTACAGGGCTATCACCCACTATGGCCGCACTTTCCAGAGCGTTCCGCTAATCTCAAAGCCACTTAAGGGCTAGTCCCCGTTCGCTCGCCACTACTAAGGGAATCTCGGTTGATTTCTTTTCCTCAGGGTACTTAGATGTTTCAGTTCCCCTGGTTCGCCTCTTGCACCTATGTATTCAGTACAAGATAACCATCTTATGATGGCTGGGTTCCCCCATTCAGACATCTCCGGATCAAAGTCTGTTTGCCGACTCCCCGAAGCTTTTCGCAGGCTACCACGTCTTTCATCGCCTCTGACTGCCAAGGCATCCACCGTATGCGCTTCTTCACTTGACCATATAACCCCAAGCAATCTGGTTATACTGTGAAGACGACATTCGCCGAAAATTCGAATTTCTCAA
>NZ_LVEJ01000008.1 GCF_001648775.1 Pseudomonas fluorescens | reverse complement strand
ACCTCGTCGCCGAAAGCAGCCAAAGCGAATACCGCAGCTACGTCTACGAACCCGGCACCTTCCGCCCGCTCGCGCTGCTCGACGGCAAAGGCCCGAAAAAGGCCTGCCCGTTCTACTACCAACTCGACCACCTCGGCACCCCGCTGGAACTCACCGACTACAGCGGCGAAATCGTCTGGTCGGCGCAATACGACGCCTACGGCAAAGTCGCCGCGCTGACCCTGGCCGCTGACGACTACCTGAACCAGCCACTGCGTTTTCAGGGGCAGTACTTCGATGGGGAAAGTGGCCTGCATTACAACCGGCACCGGTATTACGACCCGAGGTTGGGGCGCTATCTGACGCCGGACCCGATCAAGTTGGCCGGTGGCTTGAACCAGTACCAGTACGTGCCGAATCCGACGGGGTGGGTGGATCCGTTGGGGTTGAACTCCAACTGTCCGCCGCCGAAT
This sequence comes from Pseudomonas fluorescens, assembly GCF_001648775.1. Taxonomy (GTDB): domain Bacteria; phylum Pseudomonadota; class Gammaproteobacteria; order Pseudomonadales; family Pseudomonadaceae; genus Aquipseudomonas; species Aquipseudomonas fluorescens_M. Next base: position 245,400 of record NZ_LVEJ01000008.1, on the reverse strand, counting down.
AAACCTGGGTGTGAGGTGCCGGGTGGGATTGGTGGGGCTAAGGTAGATGAGGGTGAGCCACAATTACCGGACTTGATTCATGGCGTTGACCCACATTCAGTGAAGCGAACGCATGCAATTATGGGAAAAAGATCAACTAAACGCGTCGAAAAAATAAGAGATCAGATGCGAGCAGGTGGCTACGATGTCAGCTATCCCATAGACGTAGCAGAACATCAGGGCACCTTCTATATTCTAGATGGACATCACCGTGCAGCAGCTGCAAAACAAACAGCAACGCCTATAACTATAAATTTGATCACAAACATTAGAGAGCACAAAGGACAACTTAATACGATCGAAGAAGTCATTGAATCAGCTAACAATGTCGGACACGACCGATTGGAGCATCACAGAAGACGATGAAAACAGCCGATAAAAACATTGAGAACCTAATAACTGACTTTCTTTCAAAAGTTGAAAGTGGAACAGAATTACTACAAAAAAAATTTGGCACTCGGAATATTTTAAGGCTCTGGCGGAGCAAGCAAATCGAACGCTGCGGTGAAATAACCGATGAAATTCAATATGAACTGCACGGCGTAGGGTGCGCCATTCATTTCCCATCAGAATCAGTGGACTTCGATTACGGCTCGAACAGCAGAATCGACGGCTTTGACGTATGGCGCCTCTACATTTACGCTTCGGACAGGCCGCTTATATATGAAAAATACTGTGACAAGAAAACACTCGAAAAAGAATTCAAAGAGCTTATCTATTTAAACAGAATCGAAAAAATGTCGAACAATGACAATCTTTATGTCCTGGTTAAAACCGAATAAAAAAATATCCACACGCATTCCAAACCGACAAAGAAGCCCGGCAGCGCTACCGGGCTTCTTTATTTGCAGCTAACGAGCGATGAGCGATTGCATATCACCAACAGCCTGCTCAGCGGCAGGGACCCCGTGAATCAACGGCCCATAACGCCGACTGAACTCCCAGTTGTACGGCAAGCCATCCTTGCTGCTGCCGTTGTCCCAATTCACCGACCAGGTCATCAAGCCTTTGATCGGCAGCCCTTTGATCGCCAGACGCTTGAGGACATTCCCGACCACGGTTTTGTCGATCACATAACCGGTAGCCGCCGCGTCGTTGTTGGCCGGCAGGCCGATGACGAACTTGTCCGCCGGGATGCGGGTAAACCCACGGGTGCCGGTCACCAGACTTTCGGTCAGGTAATAAAGGAAGTCCTCCTTCAGCACATCGTTGTTCTGCGCGATCCACGCACCGGCGCCATTGTTGGCCTCAGGCACCCAGACGCCGTCACCGCCCTGGTTATAGAACTGCGGCGCGATGAAGTCGTAATAACCTTCGAGGGCCTGCAGGTAACCGACATACTTGCCGGCGCTGGTCAGGTACGGAAACTCCGGGGCCATGCTGATGATGAAGTGCTTGCCCTGGCCTGCGTAGTGGTCCTTGACCAGTTTCAGCGCGGCCGGCAGGACGGTCTTGTTGGCAGCGAAATCAATCGCGCTCTGTTCAAGATCGATGTCCAGCCCATCGAAGCCGTAGGTTTCCACCAGACGGATGATTTCATTGGCCAGCGGTTGTTCCTGACCGCTGCGCAATTCGATGTGCGCATCGGCGCCGCCGAGAGAAATCAGCACCGCCCGGCCCTGACTGTTGAGTACGCCGACCTGGCGGCGGAACTCGGCATCGGAAACGTTGAACGGCTTGAAGGTCGGAATCCCGCTGCCCTTCATGAAAGCCACCGCCACCACGTTGTATTCCTTGGGCACCTCTTCCAGCGAGAGGCTGGCAAAGCGGCCCTGACGATAACCGTCACTCGCCCCCGCCGACCAGTTGTGCCAGAAGCCCATGAGGATCTTCTTGCCGGCAATGCTCGGCATCAGCGAGGCAGCATCGCTCGCCGCGGTTTGCACTAAAGAGAAATCGATTTTTGACATGTTCTAATCCTTCAGAACGTGTGAGTTGAGGGTGATGCCGCTTATTTGAAGTCGACGTCGAAGGCCTGATAGAAGGCGTTGCCGGTGTTGGCAACGATCCACATCAGCACGACGACGTGGTGGCCTTTTTTGTTCGCTGGCAGTTTCACCGCGTGATTGACCTTGGCCTTCAGTTCATTCGGGTAGCTGTAATAAGGCACCTGAGTGTAGAAGTCTTCCAGGAACGGCTGGGCTTCCAGTTGCGCACGAGTGATGCGTTGTTTCGGGTCCCAGCCATCCTTGGTGATCAGCCAGCGATAACCGCGCGTGGTATGCGGCGCGGTGTATTCCCATTTGATCTCGAGGGTTTGACCGGGGGTGACGTTGAGCAGTGGCCAGGAGAACGAGCGACCCAGCTTTTTGCTCATTTCTTCACTGGTGAAGTTCACGCAGTCACGGGCATCGGTTTTGCCGCCACTGAGAATGTAGCCATCAGCCGGTGGCGTGACGCTGTCCGAGTCGCTCTGGTACGGCGCCGGAAATGGCCCCGCCGCCAGCGCCGGGAAATTCTTCCCGCCTTCCATCTCGTTGACCTGCCAGGCGCCGAGCAATCCTTGCTCGATCGCCACCGCTCCGCGGCTTGCCGGGGAGATCACGCGACCGTGTCGCAGTTGGGTTTGTGCTTGTGGTTGATTCATGTTTTTCACTCCGTTGATTTAAGAACTCTCCATTCCGAGGAGAGGCCTTCAAGCTAACGGAGCCGGATTTTTTGTCCATCGGCGGTTTTGTCGCAGCCTGATCGGTCACACCCGGTAAAACACCGAAAATACTGTATATAAACACAGTACATTGTGATGTCTCGCACCCACCGTATAGCCAAAGGCCTACACGTCGAGGTCATGAAATCCTGCAATCGAGACTCACGACAGTTGTGCCTTGAACTCCTTTTCGTACTGCCCGGCGAGCTGCACTTTCTGTTTTTCGTTGAGCAATTTGCCGGCCATCTGGAAGAACTTCTGCTCTTCTTCCTTGAGATGGTGGTGAACCTTGTCGGAGAGCTTTTTCGCGGTGACCAGCCATGCCGGGCTGGACATCTCGGTCTCGTCGAGCTCTTCCATCATTTCGTCCATTTCATGGTGTTCAGCGATGGCATGGCGGCTCAGATCGACACCGTCATCAAGCTCCATCAACGGAATGTAGAAATGGCGCTCTTCAGCAGTTTCATGGGCCTGGAGTTCTGCCTTGAGCTGTTTGTAGGCTTCGACCCGCTCCGGCGTATCGCCGCTGGTCTCGACCAAGGTTTTGGCGTAGCTGCGCTGGCGGTCATGGCTTTCGCGAAGGGCTTCGAAAATATTCATGGAGGGTCCTCATCAACCGCGTGCTGGAATGACGCTGTAAAGGCTAGACCGCAGCGTGCAAGCGGCGGTTCCACCGGGTTGAGGAAGGGCTTGGAAGATGGCTGTCGGGCAGGATAGGCTGCGAGCTCAAACCACAAGGAAGTCAGGCATGAATTTGCGCATCGAGTTGTCGCAACATTCCACAGAAGAAGAACGCAAGGCCATTTTGGCGCCCCTGCATGCCTATAACGTGGCAAAAGCCGGGATCGCCGTATCCGAGCCGCTCACCCTGCTGGTTCGTGATGATCAAGACAAGATTCTGGGCGGACTTTATGGCCGACTGGTCTGCCAGTGGTTGTTCATCGATTTGCTGTCAGTGCCTGAGGCAGGCCGGGGCCAGGGGATTGGCTCGAAGCTGATGCACATGGCCGAAGAGCTGGCGCGGGAGAAAGGCTGCATCGGCGCATGGCTCGACACCTTCGACTTTCAGGCGCCGGAGTTCTACAAGAAGCTGGGGTATAGCCAGTTTGGGGAAATCGTCGATTATCCGCCGGGGCACAAGCGGCATTTCTTCCAGAAGCGACTTGTAGGTTGACTCTACTGGCCCCTTCGCGAGCAGGCTCGCTCCCACACTGATTCTGTGTCGGGCACTAATCCAGTGTGGGAGCGAGCCTGCTCGCGAAGGCGACCTGAGCCTCACCGCGACCCTTGACCCTACAGGCAGGTCGCCAATGCCGCCAACCGGCGCTTGGCGACAAAGTCATCCTTCTGCGCGTAGTAATTCAGCGTCGTCCCCGAAGCTTCGGTAATCACGTCGACAAACGACTCTGCCGAACGGGTGTATACCGTCGTCCCGCCGGATTTGCGCGGCTCGAGATAAGCTGCAGCGTCGACATCAAAAACGGCTTCGTCCTGCCAGCCGAATTGCACACACCGCGCCACATCTTTTTCGGCTTTGTCCGACGTCAACACCTTGTACGGGGCTTTCGTGCGAGCATCGTCCATCACCGAACCTGCGCAACCGGCCAATACCGTTGCGGCCAGCGCTACCATCAGCATTCGCATTGCATTCGCTCATTCAGAAAAAAGCGGACTGTATCATCGCAGCAGCGAGATTCGTTCTGCTTTACTGCATTTATAGCGCGACACACGCCAGCCGCTGCGGCAACCTAAGGTCATCAGCCCCACAAGGAAAACCCATGGCGCCTACCGATCAGCGACATGAACATGCTCTGAAAGTGTTTCTCGATGCGCGCCCCGAACTGCGCGAAACCCTCGATCACCTCAACCCGTTGCTGGCCCAGGCCAAGGGCGAAACCCAGGCGCAGTATCGCGAAGAGCGACTGCATGAAGCGTTTGAAGCCGAAGCGGAAAGCCTCGGACTGTTCGCTTGGGAATTGACGTTGCAACTGACGGCCGACTCACCTGAGGAGTATCAGGCGCAGCGTCTGGAGGTGCACCGTGAAGTCGCAGAAATGGCCGGTATGGACTGGCTGGAGTATTGCGATCTGTATGGCATAGAACCGTAAACGTCGCGCAAGGACACCGCCACCGATGCTGCCATCCGCTTCGACCCACCGCGCCAGCCCCGGCCATCTGCACACGCAAAAGTGGCGCGGGCGGATTGGTCTGGCGTTGGTTGCCAGCCTCTCGGTACTGGCCGGAATGACCGACGCCATTGGTTTTATGGCCAGCGGCGATTTCGTTTCGTTCATGAGCGGCAACACCACTCGACTCGCCGTGGCGATCAGCGATGGCGATGTCGGCTTGACCGTGCGTCTGCTGATCCTCGTTGCGACTTTTATTGTCGGTAATGCCTTGGGCGTTGTCGTCGCGCGCCTCGGCGGACGCCGGGCGCTGCCACTGCTGCTGTGCATCGCCACCCTGCTGTGCGCGGCGGCGGTCTGGCCATTCGAGGTACAACTGCCGGCGCTGCTGGCGGCGATTATCGCGATGGGCATGCTCAACGCGGCGGTCGAAGAGGTGAATGGCTTGCCGGTCGGTTTGACTTATGTCACCGGCGCATTGTCGCGATTCGGCCGAGGACTGGGCCGCTGGATGCTCGGCGAACGGCGCAGCGGCTGGCGGGTGCAACTGGTGCCCTGGAGCGGGATGTTTCTCGGCGCGATTCTGGGGGCGGTGCTGGAGCATCATCTTGGACTCAAGGCGATGTTTGTCAGCGGCTTGCTGGCGGCGATGATCGGGCTGCTCTCCCTGAAAATCCCGCGGCGCTGGCAGTTGGGCTATATGCCCCGCTAATGGACTCTTATACAAATTCTTGTGGGAGCGAGCCTGCTCGCGAAGAGGCCGGCACATTCAATATTTTTATCGCCTGACCCACCGCTTTCGCGAGCAGGCTCGCTCCCACAGGGGCCTGAGTACAACTTGGGTTTCGCGGCGGCTTCGATAAAGCTTTATCATGGCCGCAGTTTTGCTGATCGAGTCCGTCATGAAGTTCGCCATCGCGCTGTTTTCCGCCGCCCATGCGCCCTCCTCGCGCCGTGCACTGCTGTTTGCACAGGCTGCGCTGGCCGGTGGGCATGAGATTGTCCGACTGTTTTTCTATCAGGACGGCGTCTATAACGCTTCCGACGCGGTGGTCACGCCACAGGACGAACTGGACCTGCCCAAACAATGGCGCACGTTCATCAGCGAGCAAAAGCTCGACGGCGTGGTGTGCATCGCCGCCGCCCTGCGCCGTGGTGCGCTGAATGGCGAAGAAGCCAAACGTTATCAGCGCGAAGCCATCTCGGTCAGCGCGCCGTGGGAACTGTCCGGCCTCGGCCAGTTGCATGACGCGGTGCAAGACGCTGACCGCCTGATCTGCTTCGGAGGTGCGTGAGATGGCCAAGTCCCTGTTGATCATCAGCCGCCAGTCGCCGTGGTCAGGCCCCGGCGCCCGTGAAGCGCTGGACATCGTACTGGCCGGCGGCGCCTTCGATCTGCCGATCGGTTTGTTGTTTCTCGATGACGGCGTGTTGCAACTGGCTGCCGGGCAGAATGCCAAGGCGCTGCAACAGAAAGACCTCAGCGCCAACCTGCAGGCGCTGCCAATGTTTGGCGTAGAAGCATTGTTCTACTGCGCCGACAGCGCCAGCAAGCGCGGTCTCGACAATCTGTCGCTGGACGAAGCGCAACCGCTCGCCGCCGAGCAAATCACCGCCCTTATTGACCGTTACGACCAAGTGATCACCCTCTGATGTCGACTTTGCATGTGTTGTCTCATTCCCCGTTCGGTGACGATCGCCTAAACAGTTGCCTGCGCGTGATCGGTAGCGCGGATGCCTTGTTGTTGTCCGGCGATGCGCTCTACGCGCTGCAACCGGGCACCGCGCCGTTTGCCGACCTGCAAAGCCGCCAGATCCGCTTGTTTGCCCTGGCCGAGGATGCCCAGGCTCGCGCCATCGCCGTACCGGACTGGGCCGAGGCCATCGATTACCCGGCCTTCGTCGAACTGTCGATCCACCACGACAAGGTCAACAGCTGGCTATGAATTCCATGACCGTCGGCGCCCGCGCCATCGAACTGGACAAGGACGGTTTCCTCGTCGACCTCAGCGACTGGTCGGCCGACGTCGCCAGCGCCCTCGCCGCTGCCGAGGAAATCGAGTTGACCGCCGAACACTGGGAAGTCCTCAAACTGCTGCGCAGCTTCTACGCAGAATTCCAGTTGTCCCCGGCCACGCGCCCGTTGATCAAGTACACCGCGCTGAAACTCGGCGCGGAAAAAGGCAACAGCCTGCACCTGAACCGACTGTTCAAAGGCACCCCTGCCAAACTCGCCGCGAAACTGGCGGGCCTGCCCAAACCGACGAATTGCTTATGACCGACTTTCCAGCACTGACCCTCGAAACGCCTGCCGAGCATCCGTTCGCCCAATTCGTGCGGATTCTCGGCAAGGGCAAGCGCGGTGCGCGTGACCTGAGCCGTGAAGAAGCCCGCGAAGCCATGGGCATGGTGCTCGATGACAAGGTCGAAGACACCCAGCTCGGCGCGTTCTTGATGTTGCTGCGGCACAAGGAAGAAAGCGCCGAGGAAATGGCCGGCTTCACCGAGGCCCTGCGCGAGCGCTTGCAGGCGCCGGCATTGAATGTCGATCTGGATTGGCCGACTTATGCCGGCAAGAAGCGCCATCTGCCGTGGTATCTGCTGGCGGCCAAGTGTCTGGCGCAGCACGGCGTACGCATTTTCATGCACGGCGGCGGCGCCCACACCGCTGGGCGGCTGTACACCGAACAGTTGCTTGGTGAGCTGAATATTCCCCTTTGCCGCACGTGGCAACAGGTCGGCAGCGCCCTGGATAACGGCGGTCTGGCGTTCATGCCGCTGATGGACTGGGCGCCGCAGCTGCAAAAGATGATCGACCTGCGTAATACCATGGGCCTGCGCTCGCCGATCCACTCGCTGGCACGGATTCTCAACCCACTGCGCGCGCGTTGTGGTCTGCAAAGCATCTTCCACCCGGGCTATCAGGCGGTGCACCGTGATGCCAGCGGTTTGCTCGGCGACACGGCGATTGTGGTCAAGGGTGACGGCGGCGAAATCGAGATCAACCCGGATGCCGACAGCCATCTCTACGGCACCACCGGCGGCGAGAGCTGGGATGAGGAATGGCCGCAGATGTCGGCGCAACGTCACGTCAAACCGGCAACTTTGGACGTCGAACATTTGAAAGCAGTGTGGCGTGGCGATGCGGCGGACAGCTATCCGCAGATGGCGCTGATTTCGACCATGGCCCTGGCCTTGCGCGGCCTCGGCCAATCCCGTGAGCAGGCCTTCGAAACCGCCGAGCAGTACTGGGCCGCACGCAACAAATCGATTTAACCGATCATTCGCGCCCGATCTTTACGCTTTTTGTTCGAACTCATCGGAATAGACTCGACTCCAACGATTATTGGTTTACGGAGTCTTGATCATGGGTTTACTCGTCGATGGCCACTGGCAGGACAAGTGGTACGAAAGCAGCAAGGACGGCGCGTTTCAGCGCGAACAGGCACAACGCCGCAACTGGGTCACCGCTGACGGCCAGCCCGGCCCGAGCGGTGAAGGCGGTTTTACCGCTGAAGCCGGCCGCTATCACCTCTATGTGTCGCTCGCCTGCCCGTGGGCGCATCGCACGCTGATCCTGCGCAAACTCAAAGGCCTGGAAAGCCTGATCGACGTTTCGGTGGTCAGTTGGTTGATGCTGGAAAACGGCTGGACCTTCGACGAAGCACTCGGCTCTACGGGCGACAAGCTCGATGGTTTTGAATTCATGCATCAGCGCTATACTGCCGACACTGCCGATTACACTGGCCGCGTCACCGTACCGGTGCTGTGGGACAAAAAGCTCAAACGCATCGTCAGCAATGAATCAGCGGAAATCATCCGCATGTTCAACAGCGCGTTCGATGCGTTGACCGGCAACGACCTCGATTTCTATCCCGCGCCATTACGAGGCGAGATCGATGCGTTGAACGAGCGCATTTATCCAGCGGTGAACAACGGCGTGTATCGCGCAGGCTTTGCGACGTCGCAACAGGCGTATGAAGAAGCGTTCGATGAGGTGTTTGCCGAACTCGATCATCTGGAGCGCGTATTAGGCGCCAACCGCTATTTGACCGGGGAATACCTGACTGAAGCGGACGTGCGTCTGTTCACCACGATGATTCGTTTCGACGCGGTCTATCACGGGCACTTCAAGTGCAACCTGCGCCGGATTGCCGATTATCCGAATCTGTCGAACTGGCTGCGTGAACTGTATCAGTGGCCGGGAATTGCCGAGACGGTGGATTTCCAGCACATCAAGCATCACTACTATGGCAGTCACAAGACGATCAATCCGACGGGAGTTGTGCCGAAGGGGCCGGAGCAGGATTTCACCGTGGCCCATGACCGGGCGCGGTTGAGTGGCAAAGGGCTTTGGCGAAAAGGTTGAGAGTTATAGGGTCTTGAAAGGCCTCTTCGCGAGCAAGCTCGCTCCCACAGGGGATTTGTGTCGTTCACAAATCCCCTGTGGGAGCGAGCTTGCTCGCGAATGGGTCAACTCGGTTTCAGACCTGCGCCTGAGCGCCCTCGAACCACGCCAGTTTCTCGCGCAGTTGCACCACTTCCCCAACGATCACCAGCGTCGGCGCATGCACTTCATGCTCCGCGACCAAGCGTGGCAGATCAGCCAGCGTGCCGGTAAAGACGCGCTGGTTGACCGTGGTGCCCTGCTGAATCAATGCCGCCGGGGTATCCGCTGAACGACCATGTTTGATCAACTGCTCGCAGATCACCGGCAAACCGACCAGGCCCATGTAGAACACCAGCGTCTGCGCCGGGGCTACAAGGTCGGCCCATGGCAGATCGGTGGAGCCGTCCTTCAAATGCCCGGTAACAAAACGCACTGACTGCGCGTAATCCCGATGCGTCAGCGGAATCCCGGCATACGCCGCGCAACCGCTGGCCGCTGTGATACCCGGCACCACCTGAAACGGAATGCCGTGCGCCGCCAGTTCTTCGATCTCTTCGCCGCCACGGCCGAAGATGAATGGATCACCGCCCTTCAAGCGCACCACACGCTTGCCGGCCTTGGCCAGATCGACCAGTTGCTGGTTGATCTGATCCTGCGGCACAGCGTGATCAGCACGACGTTTGCCGACATAAACCCGCTCGGCATCGCGACGGCACAGCTCTAGAATCGCTGGCGCGACCAAGCGGTCGTAAAGCACTACGTCGGCTTGCTGCATCAGACGCAAAGCCTTGAACGTCAGCAGATCCGGATCGCCCGGGCCAGCCCCGACCAGATACACCTCGCCGGTGGTGACCATGGCTTCACCATCAATCTTCGCCTGTAGCAAACGCTCGGCTTCGGCGCCCTGCCCGGCCAGTTGCCGATCGGCAATCGGCCCCTGAAACACGTCTTCCCAAAATCCGCGACGCTGCTGCACATCCGGAAACAGGCTCTTCACCTGATTACGGAAACGCGCGGCGAGCCCGGCCAATTGGCCGTAGGTCGATGGAATCCAGGTTTCGATCTTGGCGCGGATCAGTCGCGCCAGCACCGGCGCATCGCCGCCGCTGGACACGGCAATGATCAACGGCGAACGGTCGACGATCGCCGGGAAGATCACGCTGCACAATTGCGGCGCGTCGACCACGTTGACTGGCACGCAACGCCGATGAGCATCGCTGGAAACTTGTGCGTTGAGCGTCTCATCGTCGGTGGCGGCGATGATCAGCCCGCAACCGTCCAGATCCGCCTCGACGTAACCGCGCAACAGGCATTCGCCGCCAGAGGCTGCGACCAGCTCACGCAGTTGCGCTTCGATTTCAGGTGCGACCACCCGCAGCAGCGCACCGGCATCGGCCAGCAGGCGGGATTTGCGCAAGGCAATTTCCCCCCCACCGACGACCAACACACGACTGCCGCGCAGGTTGTGAAACAGCGGCAGATATTTCATTTAGCCGATGACCTCAAGGCCACCCATGTACGGCTTCAGCACGTCCGGCACACGGATCGAACCGTCGGCCTGCTGGTAGTTTTCCAGCACGGCAACCAACGTACGGCCTACGGCCAGACCGGAACCGTTCAGTGTGTGCACCAGCTCAGGCTTGCCGGTTTCCGGGTTGCGGAAACGCGCTTGCATACGACGGGCCTGGAAGTCGCCGCAGTTCGAGCACGAGGAGATTTCGCGGTACTTGTCCTGGCTCGGGATCCACACTTCGAGGTCATACGTCTTGACCGCGCTGAAACCCATGTCGCCGGTGCACAGCGCCAGCGTGCGGTAAGGCAGGCCGAGCAGTTGCAGGACTTTTTCGGCATTGGCGGTCAGACCTTCCAGCGCTTCCATCGAGGTCGACGGCTCAACGATCTGGACCATTTCAACTTTGTCGAACTGGTGCTGACGGATCATGCCGCGAGTGTCACGGCCCGATGCGCCGGCTTCGCTGCGGAAGCACGGGGTGTGCGCAACGAACTTGATCGGCAGCAGTTTCGAATCGACGATTTCACCGGCAACGATGTTGGTCAGCGACACTTCGGCGGTCGGGATCAGGTACAGATCGGCTTCGCCTTCGCGAGCGATCTTGAACAGGTCTTCTTCGAACTTCGGCAGTTGACCGGTGCCTTGCAGTGCCGGCGCCTGAACCAGATAAGGCGTGTAGGCCTCTTCGTAGCCGTGCTCGTTGACGTGCAGGTTGATCATGAACTGGGCGAGTGCGCGGTGCAGACGGGCGATCGGGCCACGCAGCAGAGCAAAACGTGCGCCGGACAGCTTGGCGGCAGTTTCGAAATCCAGCCAGCCGAACTTCTCGCCCAGGGCTACGTGGTCTTTCACTTCAAAATCAAACGCAGTTGGGGTGCCCCAGCGGCGCACTTCGACGTTGTCGTCTTCGTCCTTGCCGACCGGCACCGATTCGTGCGGCAGATTCGGGATGCCGAGCAGGATCGAGTCCAATTCAGTCTGGATCGCGTCCAGCTCGACTTTACCGGCACTCAGTTCGCCCGCCATGCGCTCGACGTCCGCCATCAACGGCGCGATGTCTTCGCCGCGCTGCTTGGCCTGACCGATGGATTTGGAACGCGCGTTACGCTCAGCCTGCAGTGCTTCGGTGCGGGTCTGGACGGTCTTGCGCTGTTCTTCCAGCGCTTCGATGCGCGCGGTATCCAGGGCAAAGCCACGGGAAGCCAGGCGGTCCGCTACGTCCTGAAGGTTGCTACGTAACAGTTTGGAATCGAGCATGTCGGTTTCTCGTTATCAAAGTTTGGTCAAAGACAGGCCAGCCCACGTCGCGAGCAGCCCGCCGAATACGCTGAGTGCCGCATAGCCCAGGGCCAGCGGCACTTGCCCGCTTTCCAGCAGGCGCACCGTATCCAGTGAAAAGGATGAAAAAGTCGTCAGCCCCCCGAGGAAGCCGACCATCAACCCGGCACGCACCTCGATCGGCACTTCCGGGCGTATCAAAAACAGGCCGTACAACACGCCAATCAACAGACAGCCCACGATATTAACGGCCAGCGTCGCGGTATAGAAGTGCCGCGGCCAATTGGCGCTGATCCAATTGCCGGTGGCGAAGCGCAACAAAGTGCCGGCAACCCCGCCGGCGGAGACCGCAATGATCAATGGAAGCACTATTTTCTCCGCTGCCGAGGGCTTAAACGGTCGAGTTGAGCGAGGTGGTTGAGCTTCTCGCCGATCTTCAATTCCAGGCCGCGAGGCACCGGTTGATAGAATGGAATCGGCTCGAGTTCTTCCGGAAAATAGTCTTCGCCGGCGGCGTAAGCGTCCGGCTCATCGTGGGCGTAACGGTATTCGTCGCCATAGCCCAATTGTTTCATCAGTTTGGTCGGCGCGTTGCGCAAGTGCAGCGGCACTTCCAGCGAGCCGTTTTCGGCGGCGGCACGCAGTGCGGTTTTGAAGCCCATGTACACCGCGTTGCTTTTCGGCGCGCAGGCCAGATAAGTGATGGCCTGGGCCACCGCCAGCTCGCCTTCCGGGCTGCCGAGGCGTTCCTGCACTTCCCATGCGGCCAGGCACAGGCTCAGGGCACGCGGGTCGGCGTTGCCGATGTCTTCGCTGGCCATGCGCACCACACGCCGGGCCAGGTACAGCGGATCGCAACCACCGTCGATCATCCGCGCAAACCAGTACAGCGCGCCGTCGGGATTGGAGCCGCGCACCGATTTGTGCAGCGCCGAGATCTGGTCGTAGAACGCCTCGCCGCCCTTGTCGAAACGCCGACGGGTATCGCCGAGCAGGCTTTGCAGCAGCTCGGTGCCAATCTCGCTGTTGTCTTCGGCCAGATCCGAGGCGTTTTCCAGCAGATTGAGCAACCGCCGGCCATCGCCATCGGCAGCCGACAGCAGCATCTGGAAGCCTTCGTCGTTGAGCGTCAGGTTGCGCTTGCCCAGGCCACGCTCTTCAGTAAGTGCGCGGTGCACCAGTTTGCGCAGCGCCGCTTCGTCGAGGCTTTTCAGCACGTAGACGCGGGCGCGCGACAACAAGGCGTTGTTGAGTTCGAACGAAGGGTTTTCGGTGGTGGCGCCGATGAAAATCAGCGTGCCGTCTTCAACGTACGGCAGGAACGCGTCCTGCTGGGATTTGTTGAAGCGGTGTACTTCATCGACGAACAGAATCGTGCGCTTGCCGTACTGGCCGGCCTGCTGCTTGGCGATTTCAACGGCCTGACGGATCTCCTTGACCCCCGCGAGCACTGCCGAGACCGTTTCGAAGTGCGCGTCCGAGACTTCCGCGAGCAACCGCGCCAGCGTGGTTTTGCCCACGCCTGGCGGGCCCCAGAAGATCATCGAATGCAAGGCACCCTGCTCCAGCGCCTCACGCAGAGGCTTGCCGCGAGCAAGCAGGTGTTCCTGACCGACGTACTCATCCAGATTGGTCGCGCGCAAACGCGCGGCCAGTGGCTGGGCAATCGGTGCACTGCGAAACAGATCCATCACTACCTATGAAACCTCACTGGGGGCAACAATACCTGTGGGAGCGAGCTTGCTCCGGGCGGCGTTCCGACGAAGGCGGTGTGTCAGGCGCCCTATAGGCTGACTGCTCCGACGCATTCGCGAGCAAGCTCGCTCCCACAGGTTATTGCATTTATTCCTGGATCACGTCCGCACCCTTGGGGATGTCGAACTTGAACTTGGATGCCGGCACCGGCTCGTTGGCCTTGACCCCGGTGAACAGGATGTTGGTGCGCTGGCCGACGCTGTCAATCAGTTGCATGTCATTGAGCAGACCGTTGCGGAACGACAGGCGCAGGTTGTCGAACAGGGTGTCCTTGGTTTTTGGCTTGAGGGTGAAGTCGATCACGCCGCCCGCCTCTTTCGCGCTGATATCGAAGCTCTGGCTGATCTTCGACACATCACCGGACAGCAGCAGCGCCGGAGTCTGGGTCAGACGCTCGTCGAGCTTCTTGATGGTTGCCTGTTCCAGATCCGGGTCCCACAGGGTGACTTTCTTGCCATCGGAGACCATGGTCTGCTCGGCCGGCGCATTGGTGTGCCAGTAGAACAGGCCCGGACGCTGCAGGGTCATGTCGCCGGTGGTTTCCTGCAACTGAGTGCCGCTGCCGTCGAGGGTCAGCTGCGAGAAGTTAGCGCTCAGGGTCTTGGATGTTTCCAGCAATTGGGTCAGACGCGCCACGTCCTTGTCATCGGCGTGGGCCGTGAGAGTGGTCAGCGCCAGTACTGGCAGCAGCATGCGGATTAGACGCATGGGAGTCCTCTTGAATACTCGTTGGGAGAGCGGCGGCACATCATTGTCCCGCCTCTTGCGTTTGCAATCAGTCGCGTACCGGGCCAGGGGCCAGCACTTCACGCGAACCGTTGGTGTTCATCGACGTGACGACCCCGGCCATTTCCATGGCTTCGATCATCCGTGCGGCGCGGTTGTAGCCGATCTTCAGCTTGCGCTGCACCGCGGAAATCGAGGCGCGACGGCTTTCCAGCACGAACTGTACGGCTTCGTCATACAGCGCGTCGGCTTCCGGATCGTCGCCGTCGCCACCACCGCTGCTGCCTTCAAAACCGCTGCCGGCTTCTTCGACACCGTTGAGGATGTCGTCGTTGTATTCCGGTGCGCCGCGCAGTTTCCACGCTTCGACCACGCGGTGCACTTCTTCGTCGGACACGAAGGCGCCGTGAACACGGATCGGCAGGCTGGTGCCCGGCGGCATGTAGAGCATGTCACCGTGGCCGAGCAGTTGTTCGGCGCCACCCTGATCGATGATGGTCCGCGAGTCGATCTTGCTCGACACCTGGAACGCCATGCGGGTCGGAATGTTGGCCTTGATCAGACCGGTGATCACGTCCACCGACGGCCGCTGGGTTGCAAGGATCAGGTGAATACCGGCGGCACGCGCCTTCTGGGCAATGCGGGCGATCAGTTCTTCAACCTTCTTGCCGACGATCATCATCATGTCGGCGAATTCGTCGACTACCACAACGATGGTTGGCAGCTTCTGCAACAACGGCGCTTCGTCGTGAATGCTTTCGCGCTTGTACAACGGATCGCTCAGCGGCTCACCGGCGTCCTGGGCTTCCTTGACCTTGGCGTTGAAGCCGGACAGGTTTCGCACGCCCATTTTCGCCATCAGCTTGTAGCGGCGCTCCATCTCGGCAACGCTCCAGCGCAGGGCGTTGGCGGCGTCCTTCATGTCCGTCACAACCGGGCACAGCAGGTGCGGAATGCCTTCGTAGATCGACAGTTCCAACATCTTCGGGTCGATCATGATCAGCTTGGCGTCTTCCGGGCCGGACTTGAACAGGATCGACAGGATCATCGCGTTCACGCCCACCGACTTACCGGAACCGGTGGTACCGGCGACCAGCAAGTGCGGCATTTTCGCCAGGTCGGTGATGACCGGTTTACCGCCGATGTCGTGACCGAGTGCCAGAGTGACCGGCGATTTGAAGTTGTCGTACTCAGGCGTCGACAGCACTTCGGAGAAGCGCACGATCTGCCGGTCTTCGTTGGGAATCTCGATACCGACGGTGGTCTTGCCCGGAATCACCTCGACCACCCGCACACTGGTCACGGCCAGCGAACGTGCGAGGTCTTTCGCCAGGTTGGCGATACGGCTGACTTTCACGCCGGCGGCAGGCTGGATCTCGTAACGGGTAATCACCGGGCCCGGATGGATCGAATCCACCGTGACCTCGACGCCGAACTCCTTGAGCTTGATCTCCAGCAAATGGCCGACCGCTGCCAGGGATTCCGGCGAGTAGTTGAGCTGTTTCTTTTCTGCCGGATCGAGAATCGAGATCGGCGGCAAGGTGCCTTCCACGGCGCTGTCGACGAACAACGGCACCTGTTTCTCTTTCTGTACGCGTTTGCTTGGCTCGGGTGCCTTGACTGGCGCCGGAGCGATCACCGGTGGCACCTGTTTTTCGCGATCGGACATGTGCTTGCTCAGGGCTTGCTCACGTTCGATCAGGCGTTCTTTGACTTTGGCTTGTTCGCGCTTGTCGGTGACCGTCGGCGCAACCACGTCATGCACGCGATCATCGACTTCACGCAGTTGCGCAACCAGTTGTTTGCGTTCGGTACGCGCCGACCACCAGCGATTGAGCGCGCCCTGAAACAGTTCGAACAGGTCGAGGGTGATCTTGCCGGTGACGTCCATCACCTTGAACCACGACAGGTCGGTGAACACCGTCAGACCAAACAGGAACAGCGCGATGAACAGCAATGTGCTGCCCTGAATGTTCAGCGCATTCTTCGCCAGATCGCCCAGGCTTTCGCCCAAAGCGCCACCGGCACCGGCCGGCAGACCGGTCGCGGCATGGAAATGGATATGCGCCAGTGCGGCACCGGACAGCACCAGAAACACCAGACCGATCAGGCGCCAGGAAAACAGCCAGCCGCTCCACTGCCACGGTTCGTGGCGCTGACGGAAGATTTGATACGCCTTGATCGCCAGCAGCAGCGGGAAGATATAGGCGAAGTAGCCGAGCACCATGAATAGAATGTCGGCGCTGTAGGAGCCCGCCGGGCCGCCGAAATTCTGTACATCGTCGATCTTGCTGTTGTGGCTCCAGCCCGGATCGTCCTTGCCGTAGGTCAGCAAAGCCATCATCAGGAACAGGCACAGGGCGCCGATGGCGATCAATGCACCTTCCTTGAGCCGGTAGTGCAACTGTTGGCGCCAGAGCGGAACGACTGTTTTTGGTGCTGCGGTGGATTTCTTCAAAACGCTACTTTTCCTGCGCCCGAGGCGCGTCCATCTATTGAATGACGATAAAAACTGCCCAATCCAGGCAGGTAAAAAAGTTGCCGGGCACAACTGAGACTACTTTTAACACTGCGCCGCGGCTTTTATAAACACGGCGCACAGCGAATATTCTGTAACAGCCCGGCATTGTACGGGTTTGTGCGTCTGATGCCATGCTTCGCAACCCAGTGTTGAGCATAGCCAAGCGCGCAGAACCTGCGGTTCAATTTGAGCACGCATTACCTTTTGTGACAAAGGCTTATGAGGTGTATTTGATGAACGTAGCGAAGCATTCACGCCTGATCATCCTTGGCTCCGGCCCGGCCGGTTACAGCGCCGCGGTTTATGCTGCCCGCGCCAACCTCAAACCGGTGGTGATTACCGGTCTGCAGGCCGGTGGCCAGCTCACCACCACCGTCGAAGTCGACAACTGGCCCGGCGACGTCGAAGGCCTGACCGGCCCGGTGCTGATGGAGCGGATGCAAAAACACGCCGAACGCTTTGCCACAGAGATCGTTTACGACCACATCCACACCGCCAAGTTGCAGCAGCGGCCGTTCGAACTCATCGGCGACAGCGGCACTTACACCTGCGACGCACTGATCATTGCCACCGGCGCCTCGGCGCAATACCTGGGCCTGCCCTCGGAAGAAGCCTTCGCCGGCAAGGGCGTTTCCGCCTGTGCGACGTGCGACGGCTTCTTTTATCGCAATCAGGTGGTCGCCGTGGTCGGCGGTGGCAATACCGCCGTTGAGGAAGCGCTGTACCTGTCGAACATCGCCAGAGAAGTGCACCTGGTCCACCGTCGCGACAAACTGCGCTCGGAGAAAATACTGCAAGACAAACTGTTCGAGAAAGCCGCCAACGGCAATGTGCGCCTGCACTGGAACCAGAATCTCGACGAAGTGCTCGGCGATGCCAGTGGAGTCACCGGCGCGCGCCTGCGCGACAGCCACACCGGCGAAACCCGCGATCTGCCGTTGGCCGGCGTATTCATTGCCATTGGCCACAAACCCAATACCGACTTGTTTCAAGGCCAGTTGCCGATGCGTGACGGCTATCTGCGGGTCAAGGGCGGCAGCGACGGCGACGCCACGTCCACCGAGATCCCCGGGGTGTTTGCCGCCGGCGACGTTGCCGACCACGTCTATCGTCAGGCCGTGACGTCGGCCGGGGCTGGCTGCATGGCCGCGCTCGATGCCGAGAAGTATCTGGACGACATTCCGGTCATTTAACGGCACACTTTATCGCGGGCCAAACAGCCCGCACCGCCCTCCCCTTCTGCAAGCCTGGATGCCATGCTGACTTGGTTACAACGTAATTCCCTGACTTTTCCGCCACTGGAAAAGGCCATGCGCGACCCCAACGGATTGCTCGCTGCGGGCGGCGACCTCTCGGCCGATCGTCTGATCCAGGCTTATCGCCATGGCTGCTTTCCGTGGTTTTCCGAGGGCCAGCCGATTCTCTGGTGGTCGCCGGATCCGCGCACGGTGCTGTTTCCCGACGAACTGCACGTCTCGCGCAGCCTCGGCAAACTGCTGCGCCAGCAACGCTACCAGGTGACCTTCGATCAGGACTTCGACGCCGTGATTCGCGCCTGCGCGGCACCTCGGGACTATGCCGACGGCACCTGGATCACTGAGGCGATGCAAGACGCTTACATTGAACTGCACCGCCGCGGCTTCGCCCATTCGGTGGAGGTCTGGGATCAGGGTGAACTGGTCGGCGGCCTCTACGGCCTGGCGATGGGCCAACTGTTCTTCGGTGAATCAATGTTCAGCCGCGCCGACAACGCCTCCAAGTACGGCTTTGCCACACTGGTGCGCCATCTGAAAGCGTCGGGGTTCGTACTGATCGACTGCCAGATGCCGACCGATCATCTGCACAGCCTCGGCGCCCGGGCGATTCCCCGCCTCGATTTCGCTGATTATCTGGCCCGCCACCTGGATCAACCCAATCGTGCCACCTGGGTTTGCTGAGCGACTTTTGCGCGCGTGGCTTACACTTAATTCACCAGCTTATCCCGAGGGTTGATCATGACCGAGTTGGCGCGTTTGAAGTTCTATGCCACTCAGCCTCACTCTTGCAGTTATCTGCCCGAGGAACAGGCCACGACCCTGTTTCTCGATCCGAGCCAGCCCATGGATGTGCATGTCTACGCAGACCTGTCGGAAATGGGCTTTCGTCGCAGTGGCGATCATCTGTACCGGCCGCATTGCCAGAATTGCAATGCGTGTGTGCCTGCGCGCATTCCGGTGGCGCAGTTCCTGCCCAATCGTCAGCAGAAGCGGATTTTCAAGCGCAACACCGATTTGCAGGTGCGCCCGGCCAAACCGCAGTTCAGCGAAGAATATTTCGATCTGTACCAGCGCTACATCGAACAACGTCACGCCGATGGCGACATGTATCCGCCGAGCCGCGATCAATTCTCGACATTTCTGGTACGCGACCTGCCCTTCTCGCGCTTCTACGAGTTCCGACTCGACGGACGGTTGCTCGCGGTGGCGGTGACCGATTTGCTGCCTAACGGTTTGTCGGCGGTATACACCTTTTACGAACCTGCCGAAGAGCGCCGCAGCCTTGGCCGATTTGCCATCCTTTGGCAAATCGCCGAGGCACAGCGTCTCGGGCTTGAGGCGGTGTACCTCGGTTACTGGATCAAGAACTGCAAAAAGATGAACTACAAGACGCAATATCGCCCCATCGAATTGCTGATTAATCAGCGCTGGGTCATCCTCAACTAAACCCAAGCCGTAAACCCCTTGGCGTAAACCCCATTTTTCGGGCACAATGCACGCCGCTTTTGCCTGGCGCAGTTGCACCGGGCCATTCATTGGATACCGAGGGCTTTACTGCATGTCGAAAGAAGACAGCTTCGAAATGGAAGGCACTGTCGTCGACACCCTGCCCAACACCATGTTTCGTGTGGAGTTGGAAAATGGGCACGTCGTAACCGCGCATATTTCCGGCAAGATGCGCAAGAACTACATTCGTATTCTTACCGGTGACAAAGTGCGCGTCGAGCTGACGCCCTATGACTTGAGCAAAGGGCGCATCACTTACCGCGCTCGTTAATCAAGTCAATACAGAACGCCCGGTTTATGCCGGGCGTTTTTGTGTCTGCATTTTGTTGTTTTTGTGTGTATATCCGTTTTTTCGGGTGCGGCCGCTGGCGGTTTCGCTCTTACAGCGGGTCACCTTTTCCAAACGCCGAAAAGGTAACCCAATGGCTTGGCCCCGGCGTACGGCACTTCGCTGAGGCTCAGTGTTCCCTCGCTACGGTGTCCATCCGGGGGCATCGCCTACGGTTTGCTTCGCTGCACCTCCTCTCGATGTGTGCGGCTGCGCCGCACGGCGCTGCGCGCCTAACCCCCGGATGGACACCTACGCTCGGCCTGCCGATGGGGCAAAAGATCAAAAGCCGAAGCCAAAGCCAAAGCCAAAGCAAGATCACAAGCCAGATCAAGAGCCCCTCACCCTAACCCTCTCCCGGAGGGAGAGGGAACTGACCGAGTGGTCTGGTAGAGGTACGCCGACGTGCGATACCGCATTGAACTCAGATTTTGAAAGGCCCCAAAATCGGCTCCCTCTCCCTCGGGAGAGGGCTGGGGTGAGGGGCGAATCCAACACTGAACCAAAGCCGAACACCCGCTCTTCACCACTCAATAGGCCGAGTGTCAGCTCGCCTGCTCTTGATCTTGATCCACGGGCGACATCAGAAGGCTGAGTGGAGGGATTGATCCGGGGGTGGGAGCGCAGCGACCGTTTGGCGAAGCCAGACACAGCGAGAGGAGGTGCAGCGAAGCAAACCGGAGGCGATGCGCCCGGATCGATCCCGCAGCGAAGGAACCCCGAGCCTCAGCGAGCGGGCCGCACGCAGGAGCAAGCGTTTTTTTGCTTACTTTTTTTAGGCGTTTGTAAAAAAAGTGAGTCGCCGTAAGGGCGAAACCGTAATAAACCATCACCGCAGCAACGGATATACACACAAAAACACAGACAACAAAAAGGCGCCCGAAGGCGCCCTCTTGATCTACAGCCGTCAGGCCATTTCTGCGGTAGTCTCGAAGTCAAACGTCAACTCACCATCCTTGATGTCGATGTGCACCACACCGCCATGCTCGGCCAGTTCGCCAAACAGAATCTCTTCCGCCAGCGGACGCTTGATCTTGTCCTGGATCAGACGCGCCATCGGACGCGCACCCATCGCCGAGTCATAACCACCCGCCGCCAGCCAACTACGCGCGGCATCAGTGACCTCAAGCAACACACGCTTGTCTTCCAACTGCGCCTGAAGCTCGGTAAGGAACTTGTCCACCACACTTTTGATGACCTCATGACTGAGGCGACCAAACTGGATAATGGTGTCCAGACGGTTACGGAATTCCGGCGTGAAGCTCTTCTTGATCACTTCCATCGCATCAGACGAGTGGTCCTGATGGGTGAAACCGATCGAAGCGCGAGCAGCTGTTTCAGCACCGGCGTTGGTGGTCATGATCACGATCACGTTGCGGAAATCCGCCTTGCGCCCGTTGTTGTCGGTCAGCGTGCCGTGGTCCATTACCTGCAACAGCAGATTGAAGACTTCCGGATGCGCCTTCTCGATTTCATCGAGGAGCAATACGCAGTGCGGCTGCTTGGTGATCGCTTCGGTCAACAGACCACCCTGGTCAAAGCCGACATAGCCCGGAGGCGCACCGATCAGACGCGATACGGTGTGACGCTCCATGTATTCGGACATGTCGAAACGCACCAACTCAATGCCCAACGCCTTGGCCAACTGCCGCGCAGCCTCGGTTTTACCGACACCGGTCGGGCCTGCGAACAGGAACGAACCGACTGGTTTGTCCGGAGACTTCAGACCGGCACGCGACAATTTGATCGCAGTCGACAGCGAATCGATCGCCGCGTCCTGACCAAACACCGTCAACTTCAGGTCACGCTCAAGATTACGCAGCAGCTCTTTGTCGGAGCTGGTGACGTGCTTCGGCGGAATCCGCGCAATTTTCGCGACGATGTCTTCAACGTGCGGCACTTCGATGCGCTTGGCGCGCTTCTCAACCGGTTGCAAGCGCTGATAGGCACCCGCCTCGTCGATCACATCAATTGCTTTGTCCGGCATGTGCCGGTCATTGATGTAGCGCGACGCCAGTTCAGCAGCGGCACGTAGCGCTTCGTCGCTGTATTCGATGTTGTGGTGCTGCTCGAAACGCCCTTTCAGGCCACGCAGGATACCGATGGTGTCTTCCACCGACGGCTCGACGACATCGACCTTCTGGAAGCGACGCGCCAGGGCACGATCCTTCTCGAAGATGCCGCGGAATTCCTGGAACGTGGTCGAACCGATGCAGCGAATGTCGCCAGACGACAGCAGCGGCTTGAGCAGATTCGAAGCGTCCATGACCCCGCCCGACGCAGCGCCCGCACCAATAATGGTGTGGATCTCGTCGATGAACAGGATCGCCTGCGGACGTTTTTTCAGTTCATTGAGCAGCGCCTTGAAACGCTTCTCGAAATCACCGCGATACTTGGTGCCCGCGAGCAGAGCGCCAAGGTCGAGCGAGTAAACAACGCTACCGGCCAGCAGATCCGGCACCTGATTGTCGACAATGCGCTTGGCCAGGCCTTCGGCAATCGCGGTTTTACCCACGCCTGCTTCACCGACCAACAGCGGATTGTTTTTGCGCCGACGCGCGAGAATCTGCGCGACACGCTCGACTTCCGATTCGCGGCCGACCAGCGGATCGATGCGACCCTGGCGCGCGAGTTCGTTGAGGTTGCTGGCATAAGCATCCAGAGGATTGCCTGAAGAAGAAGACTCACCGCCCTCGTCGTCCTGCATATCTTGTTCACCTTCAGAGTGATCGCCATGCCCCGGCACTTTGGAAATGCCGTGAGCGATGTAGTTGACGACATCGATGCGCGCCACGCTCTGCTGTTTCAGCAGGAACACGGCCTGACTCTCTTGCTCACTGAAGATGGCAACCAGCACATTGGCGCCGGTTACTTCGCGTTTGCCCGAGCTCTGTACGTGGAAAACAGCACGTTGCAGTACACGCTGGAAGCCCAGGGTTGGCTGGGTTTCGCGATCTTCGTCATGAACGGGGATCAATGGCGTGGTGGAGTCGATGAACTCCTGCAGGTCATGCTTGAGTTTGTCGAGGTTTGCGCCGCAGGCACGCAAAACGGTGGCGGCAGCCTCATTGTCCAATAGGGCCAGCAAAAGGTGTTCGACGGTCATGAATTCATGACGTTTCGAACGAGCCTCCTTGAAGGCTAGATTGAGGGTGACTTCGAGCTCGCGGTTTAACATAGCTTCACCTCATACCCAAGTGGTCGGCGATTAACCGTCCTTCTCGATTTCACAGAGTAGCGGATGCTGGCTTTCCCTGGCGTACTGGTTGACCTGCATGGCCTTTGTCTCGGCGATGTCGCGGGTAAACACTCCACATACTGCCCGTCCTTCTGTGTGGACGGCCAGCATGACCTTGGTCGCCAGCTCGCGATTCAGGTTAAAAAACACCTCGAGCACTTCGACGACGAAATCCATCGGTGTGTAGTCATCATTAAACAAAACCACCTTGTACATCGGCGGCGCCTGTAACGCAGGCTTTGCTTCCTGAACAGCAACGCCTGCCGAATCGTCGTCGTGCTCCTCTGGAAGATCCTTTTGGAGAAGCGGGCGATCCTGATTGAATGTTAGTCGAATCTGGCTGATTGCATGCATGGAAAGAAAGGTTCGTCAGTTGTGCAAATACAGTGGTGGGGGCGGTTGTCCACGTTTTCAACTCCGACTGCCCGGTCACCTTGACTATCGGGAAAACGGTGTTACAACCAATAGAGCCCACAGTGGGTAAAAAAGATCCGCGGAGTCAATTCTTTTAACGGATTAGATTGCGGATGAATTGGATGATACTCCAGCGATGGAGTCTGTTGCAGAGGGATTTGAGCATGGCTGTCGGCAAGGTGAAATGGTTCAACAATGCCAAGGGGTACGGTTTTATCAACACCGACACCCATGAGGGCCGCGATGAGGATGGCAAAGACATCGACTTCTTTGCCCATTATTCGGCCATTGAAATGGACGGGTACAAAACCCTTAAAGCAGGTCAAGCGGTGAGATTCGATATCGTGCAAGGCCCCAAAGGCCTGCACGCGGTGAAGATTACTTCGGCCGAAGTCTCGCCGGTGTCGAGCACGGTCGCCACCGAAGAACAAACAGCGACCAGCTGACGCCGCAAACATTCAGCCATAAAAAAACCGCCTGACTCAATTCATCGAGTCAGGCGGTTTTTGTGTGCCTGCGTTTTACATGTGCGAGATCAGCGCATCACCGAAGCCCGAAGACGACACCAGTTTGGCCCCATCCATCAGACGTTCGAAGTCATAGGTCACGGTTTTGGCCGAGATAGCGCCGTTGGTGCCCTTGATGATCAGATCCGCCGCTTCGGTCCAGCCCATGTGGCGCAGCATCATCTCGGCCGAGAGAATCAGCGAACCCGGGTTGACCTGATCCTTGCCGGCGTACTTCGGCGCCGTACCGTGAGTCGCTTCGAACATCGCCACGGTGTCGGACAGGTTGGCGCCCGGTGCGATGCCGATACCGCCCACTTCCGCCGCCAGGGCGTCGGAAAGGTAGTCGCCGTTCAGGTTAAGGGTTGCGATCACATCGTATTCGGCCGGGCGCAGCAGGATCTGCTGGAGCATGGCGTCGGCGATGGCATCTTTGACCACAACGTTCTTGCCGGTTTTCGGGTTCTTGAACTGCATCCACGGACCGCCGTCGAGCAGGGTCGCGCCGAATTCTTCGGCAGCCACTTCGTAAGCCCACTCTTTGAAGGCACCTTCGGTGAACTTCATGATGTTGCCTTTGTGCACGATGGTCAGCGAATCGCGATCGTTATCGACCACATATTGCAGAGCCTTGCGCGCCAGACGCTTGGTGCCTTCCAGCGAAACCGGCTTGACGCCGATGCCGCAGTTTTCGTCGAAACGGATCTTGGTGACGCCCATTTCTTCTTTAAGGAATTTGATGACTTTGGTGGCTTCCGGCGAACCGGCCTTCCACTCAATGCCGGCATAGATGTCTTCGGAGTTCTCGCGGAAGATGGTCATGTCGACGTCGCCAGGCTTTTTCACCGGGCTTGGTACGCCTTCGAACCAGCGCACCGGGCGCAGGCAGACGTACAGGTCGAGTTGCTGACGCAGGGCCACGTTCAGCGAACGGATGCCGCCGCCGACTGGCGTGGTCAGCGGACCTTTGATGGAAACCACGTAATCCTTGACTGCGTCCAGGGTTTCCTGAGGCAGCCAGGTGTCCTGATCGTAAACCTGAGTGGCTTTTTCCCCGGCGTAGACTTCCATCCAGGAAATCTTGCGTTTACCGCCGTATGCCTTTTGAACTGCAGCATCGACAACCTTGATCATCACCGGACTGATGTCGACACCAATGCCGTCACCTTCGATGAAGGGGATGATCGGGTTATCAGGAACATTGAGAGAATGGTCTGCATTGACGGTGATTTTGTCGCCGACGGCTGGAACCTGAATCTTCTTGTAACCCATGCTGAACTCCATTGTTTGGATTGAACATCTGGCTTGGTTCGAGCGTAACCCAGTTAAATCAACACGCAAACCCTCAGTTCCCGGCATTCGCACAACTCGTTTCGTACAAGCCTGAAAGCAAAGGGAAAAGCGCCAAACTCAAGCATTCGCAACGACTCTACGCGCCACCCCGCCCTGCGACCTTTAGACCAATGGACGAGAATCGTTGCATATGAACCATCGGCAGATTGCCAGCTACCTATGTATAATGCCGCCCGCTGACCACAGGGTCACGACGGTTGGCCTCTCTAGAACGAGACTTTCCGCCTTATAGCCGGACTGTTACCGCAGCCCGACTGCTTGACGCTCTACTGATGCACCCAACATCACCGCGAAGATTCTCGACATTCGGTTCATGGATGACTTTGAACGAACGCGCTTACCCGGCGCCCCTCGAGTTTCTGCGCACGCTTTAGCAAAGAAGAGAGAGTTAATCCGAATATGCCCACCCGCTCGAAGATCATCTATACCTTCACCGACGAAGCTCCAGCCCTCGCCACCTATTCCCTGCTGCCGATCATCGAGGCTTACACCGCCTCGGCCGATATCGCCGTGGAAACCCGCGATATCTCTCTTGCAGCACGTATTCTGGCCAGCTTCCCCGAGCAACTGGGTGACAAAGCCGTAGCCGACCACCTCGCCGAACTGGGCGACCTGGCCGTTACGCCTGAAGCCAACATCATCAAGCTGCCGAACATCAGCGCTTCGGTGCCACAGCTGCAAGCCGCGATCAAAGAGCTGCAAGCTCAGGGTTACAACCTGCCGGACTACCCGGAAACCGTGACCAGCGACGCCGACAAAGACGCCAAGGCGCGTTACGACAAGGTCAAGGGCAGCGCCGTGAACCCGGTTCTGCGTGAAGGCAACTCTGACCGTCGCGCACCACTGTCGGTTAAAAACTATGCGCGCAAGCACCCGCACAAAATGGGCGCCTGGGCCAAAGACTCCAAGTCCCACGTCGCTCACATGAGCACCGGCGATTTCTACGGCAGCGAAAAAGCTGCCCTGATCGACGCCGCTGACGCCGTGAAGATCGAGCTGATCGCCAAGGACGGTAGCGCTACCGTTCTGAAAGAAAAAACCACCGTTCAGGCCGGCGAGATCCTCGACTGCGCCGTGATGAGCAAAAACGCCCTGCGCGCGTTCATCGCTGCTGAAATCGACAGCGCCAAGGCTCAAGGCGTGCTGCTCTCGGTTCACTTGAAAGCAACCATGATGAAGGTCTCCGACCCGATCATGTTCGGCCAGATCGTTGCCGAGTTCTATAAAGACGCGCTGACCAAGCACGCTGCCGTGCTGGCCGAGATCGGCTTCAACCTGAACAACGGCATCGGCGATCTGTACGCGCGCATCAAGGCCCTGCCGGCCGAGCAGCAAGCGCAGATCGAAGCCGACATGGCCGCCGTCTATGCCGCTCGCCCATCGCTGGCGATGGTCAACTCCGACAAAGGCATCACCAACCTGCACGTGCCGAGCGACGTTATCGTCGACGCCTCGATGCCAGCGATGATCCGTGACTCCGGCAAGATGTGGGGCACCGACGGTCAGCTGCACGACACCAAGGCCGTGATTCCGGATCGTTGCTACGCAACCATCTACCAGGCTGTGATCGAAGATTGCAAAGCCAATGGCGCTTTCGATCCGACCACCATGGGCAGCGTGCCAAACGTGGGTCTGATGGCGAAGAAAGCCGAAGAGTACGGCTCGCACGACAAGACTTTCCAGATCAAGGCTGACGGCGTGGTTCGCGTCACCGACAGCAAGGGCAACCTGCTGATGGAACAGGCTGTTGAAGCCGGCGACATCTTCCGCATGTGCCAGACCAAAGACGCGCCGATCCAGGACTGGGTCAAACTGGCCGTCAACCGTGCTCGCGCAAGCGCAACCCCAGCGATCTTCTGGCTGGACCCGATGCGCGCTCACGACGGCGTAGTGATCGAGAAAGTTCAGGCTTACCTGAAGGATCACGACACGGCCGGTCTGGACATCCAGATCATGGCACCGGTCGACGCCATGAAGTTCACCCTGCAGCGCACCCGCGAAGGCAAGGACACCATTTCGGTGACCGGCAACGTACTGCGCGACTACCTGACTGACCTGTTCCCGATCATGGAACTGGGCACCAGCGCCAAGATGCTGTCGATCGTGCCACTGATGAACGGCGGTGGCCTGTTCGAAACCGGCGCCGGCGGTTCGGCACCGAAGCACGTGCAGCAACTGGTTGAAGAGAACTTCCTGCGCTGGGATTCGCTGGGCGAGTTCCTCGCACTGGCCGCGTCCCTCGAGCACCTGGGTGTGAACTACAACAACCCGAAAGCGCTGGTACTGTCGAAGACCCTGGACCAGGCCACTGGCCAGTTCCTCGACAACAACAAGTCGCCATCGCGCAAAGTCGGCAACATCGACAACCGCGGCAGCCACTTCTACCTGGCGATGTACTGGGCTCAGGCCCTGGCTGCCCAGACTGAAGACGCTGCACTGCAAGCGCAGTTCGCGACCCTGGCAAAAACCCTGACCGAGAACGAAGCAACCATCGTTGCCGAGCTCAACGCCGTTCAGGGCAAGCCAGTCGACATCGGCGGTTACTACCACGCCAATGCCGAACTGATCAGCAAGGCCATGCGCCCAAGCGCAACCCTCAACGCGGCGATTGCTGCGCTGGTTTAAGGTTGTAAAGGGAACATCACAAACCCCGGCCCTGTGCCGGGGTTTGTGTTTTCAGAGTTCACACAATTCCCCTGTGGGAGCGAGCCTGCTCGCTCCCACATTTTGATTGCGTTTCAACCTTGAAATTTGAGGAAGGTTTTATGGAATGGCTCCCCCACATCACCGTCGCCACCATCGTCGAGGACAACGGTCGCTTTCTGATGGTCGAAGAGCACAAGGCCGGGCGTAACGTGCTCAACCAGCCTGCCGGCCATCTCGACCCGGACGAAACCCTGATCGACGCCGCCATCCGCGAAACCCTCGAAGAGACCGGCTGGGACGTCGAGCCCACCGGTGTCATCGGCATTTACCTGTACACCGCACCAAGCAATGGCGTGACCTACCAGCGCGTGTGTTTCAGCGCAAAAGCCGTCAAACATCACCCGGATTATCAGCTCGACGACGGCATCGTCGGCGCCAAGTGGCTGACCCGCGACGAATTAATCGCTCAGCGCGACAACTGGCGCAGCGAGCTGATCATCCGTTGCATCGACGATTATCTGGCCGGTCATCACTTCAGCCTCGAACTGATCCGCCCTTCTCTTTAGCCTTGAGGCCGCGAGCCTGCTAGAATCGCGTCCTTTTTCAAGACACTCATTGAATCCCTATGCGTGATCCAGCCCCTTCTGACACAT
Organism: Pseudomonas fluorescens; assembly: GCF_001648775.1. Lineage (GTDB taxonomy): Bacteria > Pseudomonadota > Gammaproteobacteria > Pseudomonadales > Pseudomonadaceae > Aquipseudomonas > Aquipseudomonas fluorescens_M. Next base: position 216,505 of record NZ_LVEJ01000008.1, on the reverse strand, counting down.
CCAAGAAGCGCGTCATTGTCGGCATGTCCGGCGGCGTGGACTCTTCCGTTTCCGCTCTCCTGCTGATCGAGCAGGGTTATGAAGTGGAAGGCCTGTTCATGAAGAACTGGGAAGAAGACGACGGAACGGAATACTGCACCGCCATGGACGACCTGGCGGATGCCCAGGCTGTCTGTGACAAGATTGGCATCAAGCTGCACACCGCCAACTTCGCCGCCGAGTACTGGGACAACGTGTTCGAGCATTTTCTGGCCGAATACAAGGCCGGGCGCACGCCGAACCCGGACATCCTGTGCAACCGCGAAATCAAGTTCAAGGCGTTCCTCGACTACGCCATGATGCTCGGCGCCGACCTGATCGCCACCGGCCACTACGTGCGCCGCCGTGACATTGATGGCCGCACCGAACTGCTCAAAGGCCTTGATCCGAACAAGGATCAGAGCTACTTCCTGCACGCCGTTGGCGGCGAACAGATCGCCAAGACTCTGTTCCCGGTCGGTGAGCTGGAAAAGCCCGAAGTTCGCAAAATTGCCGAGAAGTACGAGCTCGCCACCGCCAAGAAGAAGGATTCCACCGGGATCTGCTTCATTGGTGAGCGTCGCTTCAGCGATTTCCTCAAGCAATACCTGCCAGCGCAACCGGGCGAGATCAAGACCACCGAAGGCGAAGTCATCGGCCGTCATCACGGCTTGATGTACCACACCATCGGTCAGCGCCAGGGCCTCGGCATTGGTGGCCTGAAAGACGCCGGTGATGAGCCGTGGTACGTGCTGCGCAAGGATCTGGACACCAACGAACTGATCGTCGGTCAGGGTAACAACCACCCGTGGCTGTTCTCTGGCGCCCTGCTCGCCTCGGAAATCTATTGGGTCAACCCGATCGACCTGAGCCAGCCGCTGCGCCTGACCGCCAAGGTTCGCTATCGCCAGAGCGATCAAGCCTGCACCCTGGAACAAACCGCCAGCGGCTACCGCGCCGTATTCGACGAACCGCAACGCGCGGTGACGCCGGGCCAGTCCGTGGTGTTTTACGACGGGGAAATCTGCCTCGGTGGCGGCGTGATCGAAGTGGCCGAGCCGTGGAGCGGCCAGGCATGAGCCCGACTCAGGAGCAACTGACGGCGCTCGGCGGTGTGTTTCTCGCCGCCGTGCTGGTCGACCGGATCGCCAAGACCGGCCAGACCAGCGAGGCCGGCCTGAGCTGCATGCTCGGCAGCCTGCTGGTGCGCGACCCGAAGGACACACTGGACGTGTACGGCGGCGACGACATCAATCTGCGCGAAGGTTACCGCGCGCTGATCGGCGCCCTTGAGCGTGACCCGAGCACGCTGCAACGCGAGCCGCTGCGTTATGCCTTGTCGATGCTCGGCCTGGAACGTCAACTGGCCAAGCGCAACGACATGCTCGACATCATCGGCAAGCGCTTGCCGCAGATCCAGTCGCAGGTCGAGCATTTCGGTCCGGCCCACGAAAACGTGGTTGCCGCCTGCGGCGCGCTGTATCAGGACACCCTGAGCACACTGCGCCAACGCATTCAGGTGCACGGCGACATGCGCAACCTGCAGCAACCGAGCAACGCCTCGAAAATCCGCGCCCTGCTGCTTGCCGGCATCCGTTCGGCGCGCCTCTGGCGACAGCTCGGCGGCCATCGCTGGCAGTTGGTGATCAGCCGGCGCAAGCTGCTCAAAGAGCTGTATCCGTTGATGCGCAGCGAGTAAACGCCGCGCAATAAAAGCTTTGTAGTCTGTAACGCGTAATACGCCGGTCAGTTGGCAACGGACCGGCGGATTTTTTCATGTATGATACGCGCCCCATTTCGTTGCCCGACTGTCCGAGAACACCCCATGCAGCTTTCTTCGCTCACTGCGGTTTCCCCTGTTGACGGCCGCTACGCCGGCAAAACCCAGGCCCTGCGCCCGATTTTCAGCGAGTACGGTTTGATCCGTGCCCGTGTTCTGGTTGAAGTGCGCTGGCTCCAGCGCCTGGCCGCCCACGCTGGCATCCCTGAAGTGCCAGCCTTCTCCGCCGAGGCCAACGCCGTTCTCAATGAACTGGCTGAAAACTTCTCGCTGGAGCACGCCGAGCGCGTCAAAGAGATCGAGCGCACCACCAACCACGACGTCAAAGCGATCGAATACCTGCTCAAAGAGCAGGCGGCCAAGCTGCCGGAACTGGCCAAGGTCAGCGAGTTCATCCACTTTGCCTGCACCAGCGAAGACATCAACAACCTGTCCCACGCTCTGATGCTGCGCGAAGGCCGTGACGACGTGATGCTGCCGCTGATGCGCCAGACTGCCAACGCCATCCGCGAACTGGCCATCCGTTTCGCTGACGTGCCGATGCTGTCGCGCACCCACGGCCAACCAGCCTCGCCGACCACTCTGGGTAAAGAGCTGGCGAACGTGGTTTACCGTCTCGAGCGTCAGATCGCTCAAGTCGCTGCCGTACCGTTGCTGGGCAAGATCAACGGCGCCGTTGGTAACTACAACGCGCACCTGTCGGCCTACCCGCAGATCGACTGGGAAGCCAACGCCCGCGCCTTCATCGAAGACGAGCTGGGCCTGGGCTTCAACCCGTACACCACGCAGATCGAGCCGCACGACTACATCGCCGAGCTGTTCGACGCGATCGCGCGCTTCAACACCATCCTGATCGACTTCGACCGTGACATCTGGGGCTACATCTCCCTGGGTTATTTCAAGCAGCGCACCATCGCTGGCGAAATCGGTTCGTCGACCATGCCGCACAAGGTCAACCCGATCGACTTCGAAAACTCCGAAGGCAACCTGGGTATCGCCAACGCACTGTTCCAGCACCTGGCGAGCAAACTGCCGATCTCCCGCTGGCAGCGCGACCTGACCGACTCCACCGTCCTGCGTAACCTCGGTGTCGGCTTCGCCCACAGCGTGATCGCCTACGAAGCCAGCCTCAAAGGCATCAGCAAACTGGAGCTCAACGAGCAGAAGATTGCCGCTGACCTCGACGCTTGCTGGGAAGTATTGGCTGAGCCGATCCAGACCGTGATGCGCCGTTACAACATCGAAAACCCGTACGAGAAACTGAAAGAACTGACGCGCGGCAAGGGCATCAGCCCGCAAGCGTTGCAGACTTTCATCGATGGCCTGGACATGCCAGCGCAAGCGAAAGCCGAGCTCAAGCAACTGACCCCGGCCAACTACATCGGCAACGCTGTAGCGCAAGCCAAACGCATCTGATCGACCGCTTGCTCCGTTTGAGACGCCCGGCCGCGCCGGGCGTTTTTATTCCCGTCTGAAAAGTGCTTTTTTTCAATAGGTTACATATGAATTCCGATATTCCTCTTCAACTTCTGGGCGGCATCACGGCACGCGAATTCCTGCGCGACTACTGGCAGAAAAAGCCACTGCTGATCCGTCAGGCAATTCCTGACTTCGAAAGCCCGATCGACGCCGACGAACTGGCCGGCCTGGCCCTGGAAGAAGAAGTCGAATCGCGCCTGGTGATCGAGCACGGCGAGCGCCCTTGGGAACTGCGTCGCGGCCCGTTCGCTGAAGACGAGTTCAGCAAGTTGCCGGAAAAAGAATGGACCCTGCTGGTTCAAGCAGTTGACCAGTTCGTCCCGGAAGTCAGCGAGCTGCTGGAGAACTTCCGCTTCCTGCCAAGCTGGCGCGTCGACGACGTGATGATCAGCTTCGCCGCACCGGGTGGCAGCGTCGGTCCGCACTTCGACAACTACGACGTGTTCCTGCTGCAGGGCCACGGCAAGCGCAACTGGAAGATCGGCCAGATGTGCGATTCCGAGAGTCCACTGCTGCAACACGCGGATCTGCGCATCCTCGCCGAATTCCACGAGACCGAAGAGTGGGTACTGGAACCGGGCGACATGCTCTACCTGCCGCCGCGTCTGGCCCACTGCGGTGTCGCGGTCGACAACTGCATGACCTACTCGGTCGGCTTCCGTGCACCGAGCGCTTCCGAAGTGCTGACCCACTTCACCGACTTCCTCAGCCAGTTCCTGACTGACGAAGAGCGCTATACCGATGCCGACGCACAACCAGCGGCTGATCCGCATCAGATTCAACACGACGCACTGGATCGCCTGAAAGCCCTGCTCGCCGAGCACATGAGCGACGAGCGTCTGCTGCTGACCTGGTTCGGCCAATACATGACCGAGCCGCGTTACCCAGAACTGGTGGCCGGCCCGGAAGATATCGAAGAAGAAGACTTCCTCGCCGCCCTGCAGGATGGCGCCATCCTGATCCGCAACCCGAGCGCGCGTCTGGCCTGGTCGGAAGTCGATGACGATCTGCTGCTGTTCGCCAGCGGTCAGAGCCGTTACCTGCCGGGCAAACTGCGCGAACTGCTGAAACTGATCTGCGCCGCTGACGCCCTGCACACCGATAACCTCGGTGAGTGGCTGAACGACGAAGACGCTTGCAGCCTGCTGTGCCAACTGGTCAAGCAAGGCAGCCTGGGGTTCGCCGATGAATAAGATTCGCGTACGTGTCGCAGACTGGCAGAAGGACATCGCCGAGATCCGGCGCATTCGTGAAACGGTGTTCATCGCCGAGCAATCGGTGCCACCTGAGTTGGAGTGGGACGCGGACGACGCGACCGCCGTGCATTTCCTGGCGTTTGAAGGCGACTTTCCGATCGGCACTGCGCGTCTGTTGCCGGACGGTCACATCGGCCGGGTGTCGGTGCTGAAAGACTGGCGTGGGATGAAGGTTGGTGATGCGCTGATGCAAGCGGTGATCGCTGAAGCTGAGGCGCGTGGTTTGAAGCAGCAAATGCTCAGCGCTCAGGTGCAGGCCACGGCGTTCTATGAGCGCTTGGGTTTCAGCCTGGTCAGTGAGGAATTCCTTGAGGCCGGGATTCCGCATGTCGACATGGTTCGGCACTCGGCATAAAACCGCGGCGCGGCTTTCGCGAGCAAGCTCGCTCCCACACTGGATCTGTGCCTGACGCACAATTTGTGTCCGCTGGAGATCTACTGTGGGAGCGAGCTTGCTCGCGAAGAGGCCCTCGATAACACCACAAAACGCCCCGACATCCGCCGATGCCGGGGCGTTTTGCTGTCTACGATTCAACTTGCCCCACCCAAGGCCGACAAACTGGCAATATCAAGCCTTTCGAAAGCGGAGATAACGGACATGTCCCTACGCACCCTGCTCACCACCCTGCTGCTCGGTTGCAGTTTTTCGGTGATGGCAGCCACAGAAATCGTGCCTCTCAATTACCGCACCAGCGCCGACATGCTGCCGATGGCGCAAGACTTTCTCGGCAAGGACGGCCAGGTCAGCGCCTACGGCAACCAACTGATCATCAAGGCCGAACCGGACAAGATCCAGGAACTCAAGGCACTGATCACGCAACTCGACACGGCGCCCAAGCGCCTGCTGATCACTGTCGACACCAATGAAAACAATGGCCGTGGCGACGAAGGTTATTCGGTCAACGGCGCCCAACCGAACCAGACCCGCATCATCAGCCGCAGCACCGCCAGCCGTGACGGCGGCGTGCAACAAGTGCAGGCCACCGATGGCATGCCGGCGCTGATCCAAGTGGGCCAGAGCGTGCCTATCACCAGCAGCCAGAGCAATTCCTACGGTGATTACAGCAGCCAGACCCAATACCGCAACGTCACCCAGGGTTTCTACGTCACCGCCAGCGTCACCGGCGAAATCGTTCACCTGGCGATCAGTACCAACCGTGACCGCATGAGCCAGGAACGTCCCGATGTAGTGAACGTGCAAAGCACCGACACAACTGTCAGCGGGCGCCTCGGCGAATGGATCACCCTCGCCGGCGTGAATCGCCAGACTCAGGCCGACAAACAGGGTCTGACCCGCAGCTACTCGACTCAAGGCCGGGATGACATGACCTTGCGCGTGAAAGTCGACGCCTTGGACTAAAGCACCAAAAACTGACTGATTAGTCGTATTAGACGAAAGATGTAGTGCTTGAAAAAAAGCACTACAAAACGTTTGACGAGGCAAAAAAGCGAAGGCATGATGGCCTCGCTCCCGCTAATCAGAGGCCCTGGCAAGGGCCTTCGAAGCGATGTTCGCACCTACCCCGCGAACCGTTTCGTGTCTGTACCGCCCACAAGGTGTGTTTGACGAGGTTGCCGACTGGAACGAAGTTGTCCCGAGGGACGGAAGCGTAATTAGGTAACCCGGCTCCACACTGTAGACCGTATAGAGGCCCACGACGCCCGCATGCGCCCACAGTCCGCCACTACCTGCTCACTTCCCCTCGAGCCCATCGTTCATCCCGTCGCCTACCCCGCCGAATCCGACTTGACCACCTAAGCTTCTGGTCAGCGAGCGCAGGAATTTTCCACCGCAGAACAACTTTTCATAAAGACGCGACGAGGTTTATCTCCATGGCACTGACACGCGAACAGCAAATTGCAGCCCTCGAAAAAGACTGGGCTGAAAACCCGCGCTGGAAAGGCGTGACACGCACTTACTCCGCTGCTGACGTCGTCCGTCTGCGTGGCTCGGTTCAACCTGAGCACACCTTTGCAAAAATGGGCGCCGACAAGCTGTGGAACCTGGTCACCCAGGGTGCCAAGCCGTCCTTCCGTCCTGAGAAAGATTTCGTCAACTGCATGGGCGCCCTGACCGGCGGCCAGGCTGTTCAACAGGTTAAAGCCGGTATCCAGGCGATCTACCTGTCGGGCTGGCAAGTGGCTGCGGACAACAACTCCGCAGAATCCATGTACCCGGACCAGTCGCTGTACCCGGTGGACTCGGTGCCAACCGTGGTCAAGCGCATCAACAACTCATTCCGTCGTGCTGACCAGATCCAGTGGAAAGCCGGCAAGAACCCGGGCGACGATGGCTACATCGACTACTTCGCACCGATCGTGGCTGACGCTGAAGCCGGTTTCGGCGGCGTACTGAACGCTTACGAGCTGATGAAGAGCATGATCGAAGCAGGCGCCGCCGGTGTTCACTTCGAAGACCAACTGGCATCCGTGAAGAAATGCGGTCACATGGGCGGTAAAGTACTGGTTCCTACTCAGGAAGCCGTACAGAAGCTGACCGCTGCTCGCCTGGCTGCTGACGTTGCCGGTACCCCGACCATCATTCTGGCCCGTACCGACGCAAACGCCGCTGACCTGCTGACCTCCGATTGCGACCCGTACGACCAACCGTTCGTGACTGGCGAGCGCACTCAGGAAGGTTTCTACAAGGTCCGTGCCGGCCTCGATCAAGCCATCGCTCGTGGTCTGGCTTACGCGCCGTACGCCGACCTGATCTGGTGCGAAACCGCCAAGCCGGATCTGGACGAGGCCCGTCGCTTCGCCGAAGCGATCAAAAAGGAATACCCGGACCAACTGCTGTCGTACAACTGCTCGCCTTCCTTCAACTGGAAGAAAAACCTCGACGACGCGACCATCGCCAAGTTCCAGCGCGAACTGTCCGCCATGGGTTACAAGCACCAGTTCATCACCCTGGCCGGCATTCACAACATGTGGCACAGCATGTTCAACCTGGCGCACGACTACGCCCGCAACGACATGACTGCCTACGTGAAGCTGCAAGAGCAGGAATTCGCTGACGCCGCCAAGGGTTACACCTTCGTGGCTCACCAGCAGGAAGTGGGCACCGGCTACTTCGACGACATGACCACCGTGATTCAAGGTGGCTCGTCTTCGGTAACCGCGCTGACCGGTTCGACTGAAGAAGAACAGTTCCACTGATTCGGCTTCATCTGAGCAAACGGCCTCTGCGGATCGTATAGAAAGCTAACCGCAGAGCCGCAAAACTGACGCCCCGACTGGTTCGGGGCGTTTTTTTTGCCCGAGAAAATCTCCCAGACGCCACCAATCCCCTGTGGGAGCGAGCTTGCTCGCGAATGCGTTGTGCCAGCTTGCACATGTGGTGACTGTCCCACCGCATTCGCGAGCAGGCTCGCTCCCACAGGTTTTCTCTTCAGCCCGGGAGACAAAACATTGATCCAGAGCGGTACAACCGTCAGAAAAATCAGCTAAAACGTGCGCCGTCGCTACTTGCAGTAACGTGCAAGTAAGACAACTTCCCAACTGACATCCCGTTAAACAGTTACAAAACCACTCCAAACGATATTAATTATCATTTAGCCGCAACTATGTTCGTTACATTCCCTACAAAACATTATTTGCATAAACCCGCCTAATGCCCGCTACGCATGGGCTGCAGGGCATTGGAGATGCGCTATGTCCTTATTCCAATAAATAATTTCGCTATAGGAATTTTACTTGCAGGGTGTTTAGCCATAAAATCAGCGCGATTGATTGCTGCGACATATCGTCACTGCCTATTTCTTTATCAAGCTCAGAGACCTTTGCTCTCTGTTAAGGATTACCAGCATGCCCGAAGCGACAGGACTCATGGCCCACAACTGGGGCTTTGCCATTTTCCTTCTGGGTGTCGTCGGCCTGTGTGCCTTCATGCTTGGCGTCTCCAGCCTCCTTGGGTCAAAAGCCTGGGGCCGCAGCAAAAACGAACCGTTCGAGTCGGGCATGCTACCTACCGGTGGCGCCCGCTTGCGGCTCTCAGCCAAATTCTATCTGGTCGCGATGCTCTTCGTGATCTTCGATATCGAAGCCCTCTTTCTCTTTGCATGGTCTGTGTCCGTCCGCGAAAGCGGCTGGACCGGATTCGTCGAAGCTCTCGTTTTCATAGCAATTCTGTTGGCAGGTCTTGTCTACCTGTTCCGAGTGGGCGCCCTTGACTGGGCTCCGGAAGCTCGTCGCAAGCGGCAGGCGAAGCTGAAACAATGAGGCTTTGGCAATGCAATACAATCTCACCAGGATCGACCCCGATGCTCCTAACGAGCAATATCCGATTGGCGAACGGGAAACCGTTGCCGATCCGTTAGAAGATCAAGTCCACAAAAACATTTTCATGGGCAAGCTGGAAGACGTGCTGAGTGGCGCGGTCAACTGGGGGCGTAAAAACTCCCTGTGGCCGTACAACTTCGGCTTGTCGTGCTGCTACGTGGAAATGACCACCGCCTTCACGGCGCCCCACGACATCGCGCGCTTTGGCGCCGAGGTTATCCGGGCATCGCCGCGTCAGGCCGACTTCATGGTTATCGCCGGTACCTGCTTCATCAAGATGGCGCCGATCATCCAGCGTCTCTACGAGCAGATGCTCGAGCCGAAGTGGGTTATCTCCATGGGTTCGTGCGCTAACTCCGGCGGCATGTACGACATCTACTCTGTGGTTCAAGGGGTGGACAAGTTCCTGCCCGTGGACGTCTACGTACCTGGCTGCCCTCCTCGCCCGGAAGCATTTCTGCAAGGCTTGATGCTGTTGCAGGAATCGATTGGCAAGGAGCGTCGTCCGCTTTCCTGGGTCGTTGGCGATCAAGGCGTTTATCGCGCCGACATGCCTTCGCAGAAGGAAGAGCGCCGCGAACAGCGAATCGCAGTCACCAACCTGCGCAGCCCTGACGAAGTCTGATCCAGATCTGTTCTGAAAAAGAAACGAGAAGCTGGCTTCATTCTTTACGTTGACCGAAAGCGAAAAAATAACCATGACTACAGGCAGCGCTCTGTACATCCCGCCTTATAAGGCAGACGACCAGGATGTGGTCGTTGAATTGAACAACCGTTTTGGCGCCGAAGCGTTCACCGCTCAGTCGACCCGTACCGGCATGCCGGTGCTGTGGGTCGCGCGCGCCAGGCTCGTTGAAGTCCTGACTTTCCTGCGCAACCTGCCCAAGCCGTACGTCATGCTCTATGACCTGCACGGCGTGGACGAGCGTCTGCGCACCAAGCGTCAAGGGCTGCCGAGCGACGCCGAGTTCACCGTGTTCTATCACCTCATGTCGCTGGAGCGTAATAGTGACGTGATGATCAAGGTCGCCTTGTCCGAGAGCGACCTCAGCTTGCCGACCGTCACCAGCATCTGGCCGAACGCCAACTGGTACGAGCGTGAAGTCTGGGACATGTTCGGCATCGACTTCAAAGGTCACCCGCACCTGTCGCGCATCATGATGCCGCCGACCTGGGAAGGTCACCCGCTGCGCAAGGACTTCCCGGCGCGTGCCACCGAATTCGATCCGTTCAGCCTCAACCTCGCCAAGCAACAGCTTGAGGAAGAAGCCGCGCGTTTCCGTCCTGAAGACTGGGGCATGAAGCGTTCCGGCCCGAACGAGGACTACATGTTCCTCAACCTCGGTCCGAACCACCCTTCGGCGCACGGTGCGTTCCGCATCATCCTGCAACTGGACGGTGAAGAGATCGTCGACTGCGTGCCGGACATCGGCTACCACCACCGTGGTGCCGAGAAGATGGCCGAGCGTCAGTCGTGGCACAGCTTCATCCCGTACACCGACCGTATCGACTACCTCGGCGGCGTGATGAACAACCTGCCGTACGTGCTCTCGGTCGAGAAGCTGGCCGGCATCAAGGTGCCCGAGAAAGTCGACGTCATCCGCATCATGATGGCCGAGTTCTTCCGCATCACCAGCCACCTGCTGTTCCTCGGGACTTACATCCAGGACGTCGGCGCGATGACTCCGGTGTTCTTCACCTTCACCGACCGCCAGAAGGCCTACACGGTGATTGAAGCCATCACCGGTTTCCGTCTGCACCCGGCCTGGTACCGCATCGGTGGCGTTGCTCACGACCTGCCGCGCGGCTGGGAAAAACTGGTGAAAGACTTCGTTGAATGGCTGCCAAAACGCCTCGACGAATACACCAAGGCTGCCCTGCAGAACAGCATCCTCAAGGGCCGTACCATCGGCGTCGCCCAGTACAACACCAAAGAAGCCCTGGAATGGGGTGTCACCGGTGCTGGCCTGCGTTCGACCGGTTGCGACTTCGACCTGCGTAAAGCACGTCCGTACTCCGGCTACGAGAACTTCGAGTTCGAAGTACCGCTGGCGGCCAACGGCGATGCCTACGACCGCTGCATGGTTCGCGTCGAAGAAATGCGCCAGAGCATCAAGATCATCGACCAGTGCATGCGCAACATGCCGGAAGGCCCGTACAAGGCGGATCACCCGCTGACCACGCCGCCGCCGAAAGAACGCACGCTGCAGCACATCGAAACCTTGATCACGCACTTCCTGCAAGTTTCGTGGGGCCCGGTCATGCCGGCCAACGAATCCTTCCAGATGATCGAAGCGACCAAGGGCATCAACAGTTATTACCTGACGAGCGACGGCGGCACCATGAGCTACCGTACCCGGATCCGCACTCCAAGCTTCCCGCATCTGCAACAGATCCCTTCGGTGATCAAAGGCAGCATGGTCGCGGACATGATTGCGTACCTGGGTAGTATCGATTTCGTTATGGCCGACGTGGACCGCTAAGCATGAACAGCACGCTTATCCAGACAGACCGTTTCACCCTCAGTGAAACCGAGCGCTCGGCCATCGAGCACGAGCTGCATCACTACGAAGACCCGCGCGCGGCGTCGATCGAAGCCCTGAAGATCGTTCAGAAAGAACGCGGCTGGGTGCCGGATGGCGCCCTGTACGCGATCGGCGAGATCCTCGGCATCCCGGCCAGCGACGTTGAAGGTGTGGCTACTTTCTATAGCCAGATTTTCCGTCAGCCGGTTGGCCGTCACATCATTCGCGTCTGCGACAGCATGGTCTGCTACATCGGCGGCCACGAGTCAGTGGTCAGCGAAATCCAGAACAATCTGGGCATCGGCCTGGGTCAGACCACCACCGACGGTCGTTTCACCCTGCTGCCTGTCTGCTGCCTCGGCAACTGCGACAAGGCGCCGGCGCTGATGATCGACGACGACACCTTTGGTGATGTGCAGCCTGCTGGCGTCGCCAAACTGCTCGAGGGCTACGTATGACCCTGACATCTTTCGGTCCCGCCAACCGCATTCAGCGTTCGGCCGAGACTCACCCGCTGACCTGGCGTCTGCGCGATGACGGCGAAGCCGTGTGGCTCGACGAGTACCAGGCCAAGAACGGTTACGCCGCTGCGCGCAAAGCCTTTGCCGACATGGATCAGGACGCCATCGTCCAGACCGTGAAAGACGCAGGCCTTAAAGGTCGCGGCGGTGCAGGCTTCCCCACGGGCGTGAAGTGGGGCCTGATGCCCAAAGACGAATCCATCAACATCCGCTACCTGCTGTGCAACGCGGACGAGATGGAGCCGAACACCTGGAAAGACCGCATGCTGATGGAGCAACTGCCCCATCTGCTGATCGAAGGCATGCTGATCAGTGCCCGCGCGCTGAAAACCTACCGTGGCTACATCTTCCTGCGTGGCGAGTACACCACCGCCGCCAAGCACCTCAACCGTGCCGTGGAAGAAGCCAAGGCTGCAGGCCTGCTGGGTAAAAACATTCTCGGTAGCGGCTTCGATTTCGAGCTGTTCGTCCACACCGGCGCCGGGCGTTACATCTGCGGTGAAGAAACCGCACTGATCAACTCCCTCGAAGGCCGCCGCGCCAACCCGCGCTCCAAGCCGCCCTTCCCAGCCGCCGTTGGCGTGTGGGGCAAGCCGACTTGCGTGAACAACGTCGAAACCCTGTGCAACGTGCCGGCGATCATTGCCGACGGCGTTGACTGGTACAAATCGTTGGCGCGTGAAGGCAGCGAAGACATGGGCACCAAGCTCATGGGCTTCTCCGGCAAAGTCAAAAACCCTGGCCTGTGGGAATTGCCATTCGGCGTCACCGGTCGCGAGTTGTTCGAAGACTACGCCGGCGGCATGCGCGACGGTTTCAAACTCAAGGCCTGGCAGCCAGGTGGCGCCGGTACCGGTTTCCTCCTGCCTGAGCACCTCGACGCGCAAATGTACGCCGGCGGCATCGCCAAAGTGGGCACCCGTATGGGTACCGGCCTGGCCATGGCGGTGGATGACAGCGTCAACATGGTCTCCTTGCTGCGCAACATGGAGCAGTTCTTCGCTCGCGAGTCGTGCGGTTTCTGCACCCCGTGCCGCGATGGTTTGCCATGGAGCGTCAAGCTCTTGATGGCCATCGAAGAAGGCCGCGGTCAGCCAGGCGACATCGAGACCCTGCTGGGTCTGGTCAACTTCCTCGGCCCGGGCAAGACCTTCTGTGCACACGCACCGGGTGCCGTGGAACCGTTGGGCAGCGCGATCAAATACTTCCGTCCAGAGTTTGAAGCCGGTATCGCGCCAGTCAGCGCCGCCGTCCCGCCTCTGGCAAGGCCGATCGTAATCGGCGCGTAAACGCTTAATAAGGTGAAGGGCCTGGCCCTTCGCCTCCTGCGATGACGCCTTTCGAGGCTGGTTTGATTCGCACGGATAACAAGATTCCATTAGCCACGCCCGCTGACACCGGGCCAACGAAGACCTTTGAACCATGGCCACTATCCACGTAGACGGCAAAGCGCTCGAAGTCGACGGGGCAGACAACCTGTTACAGGCATGTCTGTCGCTGGGCCTCGACATTCCATATTTCTGCTGGCACCCCGCGCTCGGTAGCGTCGGGGCTTGCCGCCAGTGCGCGGTCAAGCAGTACACCGACGAGAACGACACCCGTGGTCGCATCGTCATGTCCTGCATGACGCCTGCCACCGACAACACCTGGATCTCCATCGAAGATGAAGAATCCAAGGCGTTCCGCGCCAGTGTTGTTGAATGGCTGATGACCAACCACCCGCACGACTGCCCTGTGTGCGAAGAAGGCGGTCATTGCCACCTGCAAGACATGACAGTGATGACCGGCCACAACGAGCGCCGTTATCGCTTCACCAAACGCACCCACCAGAACCAGCAACTGGGCCCGTTCATTTCCCACGAAATGAACCGCTGCATCGCTTGCTACCGCTGCGTGCGTTTCTACAAGGATTACGCTGGCGGCACCGACCTCGGTGTGTTCGGCGCCCACGACAACGTGTACTTCGGTCGCGTTGAAGACGGCACCCTCGAAAGCGAGTTCTCCGGCAACCTCACCGAGGTCTGCCCGACCGGTGTGTTCACCGACAAGACTCACTCCGAGCGCTACAACCGCAAGTGGGACATGCAGTTCTCGCCGAGCATCTGCCATGGCTGCTCGAGCGGTTGCAACATTTCCCCGGGCGAGCGCTACGGCGAACTGCGTCGCATCGAAAACCGTTTCAACGGTTCGGTGAACCAGTACTTCCTGTGCGACCGTGGCCGTTTCGGTTATGGCTACGTCAACCGCACCGACCGCCCACGTCAACCGCTGCTGGCCGACGGCACCAAGCTCAGCCTGGACGCCGCACTGGATAAAGCCGCTGACCTGCTGCGCGGTCGCAACATCGTTGGTATCGGTTCGCCGCGTGCCAGCCTTGAAAGCAACTACGCGCTGCGCGAACTGGTTGGCGCCGAGCACTTCTATTCGGGCATCGAAGCCTCCGAACTGGAGCGCATCCGTCTGGTCCTGCAAGTGCTGAACGACAGCCCGCTGCCTGTGCCGAGCATGCGCGACATCGAAGACCACGATGCGATTTTCGTCCTCGGCGAAGACCTGACCCAGACCGCCGCCCGTGTGGCGCTGTCGCTGCGTCAATCGGTCAAAGGCAAAGCTGAAGACATGGCCGAAGCCATGCGCGTTCAGCCTTGGCTCGACGCCGCCGTGAAGAACATCGGTCAGCACGCGCTGAACCCGCTGTTCATCGCCAGCCTGGCTGAAACCAAGCTCGACGACATCGCTGAAGAATGTGTACACGCCGCACCTGACGATCTGGCGCGCATCGGTTTCGCCGTTGCTCATGCTCTGGATGCCAGCGCGCCGGCCGTTGAAGGTCTGGACGCTGAAGCACTGGAACTGGCCAAACGTATTGCTGACGCCCTGCTCGCCGCCAAACGTCCGCTGATCATCGCCGGTACTTCGCTGGGCTCCAAAGCCTTGATCGAAGCCGCCGCGAACATCGCCAAGGCCTTGAAGCTGCGCGAGAAGAACGGCTCGATCAGCCTGATCGTGCCGGAAGCCAACAGCCTCGGTCTGGCCATGCTCGGTGGCGAATCGGTGGATGCTGCGCTGCAAGCCGTCATCGATGGCAAGGCTGACGCGATCGTTGTGCTGGAAAACGATCTGTACACCCGCACCGCCAAAGAAAAAGTCGATGCGGCACTGAACGCTGCACAAGTGGTGATCGTTGCCGACCATCAGAAGACTGCCACCACCGACCGCGCGCATCTGGTTCTGCCAGCCGCGAGCTTCGCCGAAGGCGACGGTACGCTGGTCAGCCAGGAAGGTCGCGCCCAGCGCTTCTTCCAGGTTTTCGACCCGCAGTATCTGGATGCGAGCATCCTGGTTCACGAAGGCTGGCGCTGGCTGCACGCCCTGCGCGCGACCCTGCTGAACCAGCCGATCGACTGGACGCAACTCGACCACGTCACCGCTGCCGTTGCTTCGAGCACCGCGCAACTGGCGCGTATCGTCGACGCGGCACCGTCGGCGGCGTTCCGCATCAAGGGTCTGAAACTGGCGCGTGAGCCGCTGCGTTATTCCGGTCGCACCGCGATGCGCGCCGACATCAGCGTTCACGAACCACGCACCCCGCAAGACAAAGACACCGCGTTTGCCTTCTCCATGGAAGGTTACTCGGGCTCTGCCGAACCGCGTCAGCAGGTGCCATTTGCATGGTCGCCGGGCTGGAACTCGCCACAAGCGTGGAACAAGTTCCAGGACGAAGTTGGTGGTCACATCCGTGCAGGCGACCCGGGCACTCGCCTGATCGAAAGCACCGGTGATTCGCTGAACTGGTTCGCTGCAGCACCGCGCGCATTCAACCCGGCGCCGGGCACCTGGCAAGCCGTGCCGTTCTTCCACCTGTTCGGCAGCGAAGAAAACTCTTCGAAAGCCGCGCCGGTTCAAGAGCGCATTCCGGCTCCGTACGTGGCTCTGGCCAAGTCGGAAGCGGATCGTCTGGGCGTCAACGACGGTGCCCTGCTGAGCCTGAACGTGGCCGGTCAGACCCTGCGTCTGCCGCTGCGTATCAATGAAGAACTGGGCGCAGGTCTGGTGGCATTGCCTGCGGGCATCGCCGGCATTCCACCGGCATTCGCCGGCGTATCCGTCGACGGTCTGCAGGAGGCAGCGCAATGACCTGGTTCACCCCTGAAGTGATCGATGTGATCCTCTCGGTCGTCAAAGCCATCGTGATTCTGCTGGCCGTGGTGGTCGCGGGCGCGTTGCTCAGCTTTGTCGAACGTCGCCTGCTGGGCTGGTGGCAGGACCGTTACGGTCCGAACCGCGTTGGCCCGTTCGGCATGTTCCAGATCGCCGCCGACATGCTGAAGATGTTCTTCAAGGAAGACTGGACCCCGCCGTTTGCCGACAAGGTGATCTTCACCCTGGCACCGGTGGTGGCGATGTCCGCCCTGCTGATCGCCTTCGCGATCATCCCGATCACCCCGACCTGGGGCGTCGCGGATCTGAACATCGGCCTGCTGTTCTTCTTCGCCATGGCCGGTCTGTCGGTCTACGCGGTGCTGTTCGCCGGCTGGTCGAGTAACAACAAGTTCGCCCTGCTCGGCAGCTTGCGTGCCTCGGCGCAGACCGTGTCCTACGAAGTGTTCATGGGCCTGGCCCTGATGGGCATCGTGGTCCAGGTCGGCTCGTTCAACATGCGCGACATCGTCGAGTACCAGGCGCAGAACCTGTGGTTCATCATTCCGCAGTTCTTCGGCTTCTGTACCTTCTTCATCGCTGGCGTCGCCGTGACTCACCGTCACCCGTTCGACCAGCCGGAAGCGGAGCAGGAACTGGCCGACGGTTACCACATTGAATACGCCGGTATGAAATGGGGCATGTTCTTCGTCGGTGAATACATCGGCATCATCCTGATCTCGGCGCTGCTGGTCACCCTGTTCTTCGGTGGCTGGCACGGTCCGTTCGGCATCTTGCCGCAACTGGCGTTCGTCTGGTTCGCACTGAAGACCGCGTTCTTCATCATGCTGTTCATCCTGCTGCGCGCTTCCATTCCGCGTCCGCGTTATGACCAGGTGATGGATTTCAGCTGGAAATTCTGCCTGCCACTGACCCTGATCAATTTGCTGGTGACCGCTGCGGTCGTGTTGTGGAACACGCCTGCAGTCGCGGTTCAGTGAGGATTTGACCCATGTTCAAATATATTGGCGACATCGTTAAGGGTACTGGTACCCAGTTGCGCAGCCTGGTCATGGTCTTCGGCCATGGCTTTCGCAAGCGCGACACCCTGCAATACCCGGAAGAAGCGGTCTACCTGCCACCACGCTACCGTGGTCGTATCGTCCTGACCCGTGACCCCGATGGCGAAGAGCGTTGCGTTGCCTGCAACCTGTGCGCCGTGGCTTGCCCGGTGGGTTGCATCTCGCTGCAGAAAGCTGAAACCGAAGACGGTCGCTGGTACCCGGACTTCTTCCGTATCAACTTCTCGCGCTGCATTTTCTGCGGTCTCTGCGAGGAAGCCTGTCCGACCACCGCAATCCAGTTGACCCCGGATTTCGAGATGGCCGAGTTCAAACGTCAGGACCTGGTGTACGAGAAAGAAGATCTGTTGATCTCCGGCCCCGGCAAAAACCCTGATTACAACTTCTATCGTGTTGCAGGTATGGCAATCGCTGGCAAGCCGAAAGGCGCTGCGCAGAACGAAGCCGAACCGATCAACGTGAAGAGCTTGCTGCCTTAAGGAAGAACGATGGAATTCGCTTTCTATTTCGCATCGGGTATCGCTGTTGTGTCCACGCTTCGCGTAGTCACCAACACCAACCCTGTGCACGCCCTGCTCTACCTGATCATCTCGTTGATCGCCGTGGCCATGACCTTCTTCGCACTCGGCGCGCCGTTCGCCGGCGTGCTGGAAGTGATCGCCTACGCCGGCGCCATCATGGTGCTGTTCGTGTTTGTGGTGATGATGCTGAACCTGGGCCCGGCCTCGGTTCAGCAAGAACGCGTCTGGCTCAAGCCCGGCATCTGGGCCGGCCCGGTGATTCTCGCCGCGCTGCTGCTGGCCGAACTGCTGTATGTGCTGTTCGCTCACCAGAGCGGTCAGGCCATCGGCCACACCACCGTAGACGCGAAAGCCGTGGGCATCAGCCTGTTCGGCCCGTACCTGCTGGTGGTCGAACTCGCCTCGATGCTGCTGCTCGCCGCAGCCGTCACGGCGTTCCATTTGGGCCGTAACGAGGCGAAGGAGTAAGACATGCCTGCTATCCCTCTCGAACATGGTCTGGCGGTCGCCGGCATCCTGTTCTGCCTTGGTCTGGTCGGCCTGATGGTCCGCCGCAACATTTTGTTCGTGTTGATGAGTCTGGAAGTGATGATGAACGCCTCTGCACTGGCGTTCATTGTTGCTGGCGCCCGTTGGGGCCAGCCGGATGGACAGATCATGTTCATCCTGGTGATCAGCCTTGCAGCCGCCGAGGCCAGTATTGGTCTGGCGATCCTGCTGCAACTGTATCGCCGCTTCCACACGCTCGATATCGACGCTGCCAGTGAGATGCGCGGATGAATCTTATCTTTCTGACTTTCGTATTCCCTCTGATCGGTTTCCTGCTGCTGTCGTTCTCCCGTGGACGCTGGTCGGAAAACCTCTCGGCGCTGATCGGCGTGGGTTCCATTGGCTTGTCGGCGATTGTCGCCGCCTACGTCATCTGGCAATTCAACGTCGCTCCACCCGAAGGCGGTCATTACACGCTGGTACTGTGGAAGTGGATGGCGGTCGAAGGCTTCAAGCCTGACTTCGCCCTCTACGTCGACGGCCTGTCGATCACCATGCTCGGCGTGGTCGTTGGCGTCGGCTTCCTGATCCACCTGTTCGCGTCCTGGTACATGCGCGGTGAAGCGGGTTACTCGCGCTTCTTCTCGTACACCAACCTGTTTATCGCCAGCATGCTGTTCCTGGTGCTCGGCGATAACCTGTTGTTCCTGTACTTCGGCTGGGAAGGCGTGGGCCTGTGCTCGTACCTGTTGATCGGTTTCTACTACAGCAACCGCAACAACGGTAACGCCGCCCTCAAGGCCTTCATCGTGACCCGGATCGGCGACGTGTTCATGGCCATCGGCCTGTTCATCCTGTTCCAGCAAGTCGGCACGCTGAACATCCAGGAACTGCTGGTGCTGGCACCGCAGAAATTCCAGGTCGGCGACTTCTGGATCACCCTGGCAACCCTGATGCTGCTGGGTGGTGCGGTCGGTAAATCGGCGCAACTGCCGCTGCAAACCTGGCTCGCGGACGCGATGGCCGGCCCGACCCCCGTTTCGGCACTGATCCACGCTGCAACCATGGTTACTGCGGGTGTTTACCTGATCGCCCGTACCCACGGCCTGTTCACCCTGGCGCCGGAAATCCTGCACCTGGTCGGCATCGTTGGCGGTGTGACGCTGGTTCTCGCAGGTTTCGCCGCGCTGGTACAAACCGACATCAAACGTATCCTCGCCTACTCGACCATGAGCCAGATCGGCTACATGTTCCTGGCGCTGGGCGTTGGCGCCTGGGATGGCGCGATTTTCCACCTGATGACCCACGCCTTCTTCAAGGCCCTGCTGTTCCTTGCTTCCGGTGCGGTGATCGTTGCCTGCCACCACGAGCAGAACATCTTCAAGATGGGCGGTCTGTGGAAGAAACTGCCACTGGCCTACGCCAGCTTCATCGTCGGCGGCGCGGCACTGGCTGCCCTGCCACTGGTTACCGCAGGCTTCTACTCCAAGGACGAAATCCTTTGGGAAGCGTTCGCCAGCGGCAACCACGGTCTGCTCTACGCAGGTCTGGTCGGCGCGTTCATGACCTCGCTGTACACCTTCCGCCTGATCTTCATCACGTTCCACGGTGAAGCCAAGACCGAAGCCCACGCCGGTCACGGCATCTCGCACTGGTTGCCACTGTCGGTGCTGATCGTGCTGTCGACTTTCGTCGGCGCCATGATCGTGCCACCGCTGCACGGCGTGCTGCCAGAAAGCGTTGGCCATGCCGGCGGCGAAGCCAAGCACAGTCTGGAAATCGCCTCGGGCGCCATCGCCCTCGCCGGCATCCTGCTGGCAGCGCTGCTGTTCCTCGGCAAGCGTCGCTTCGTCACGGCGATCGCCAACAGCGGCATCGGCCGTTTCCTTTCGGCCTGGTGGTTCGCTGCCTGGGGCTTCGACTGGATCTACGACAAACTGTTCGTCAAGCCTTACCTGGCGATCAGCCACGTACTGCGCAAAGACCCGCTCGACCAGACCATCGGTCTGATCCCGCGTATGGCCAAGGGTGGTCACACTGCCCTGAGCCGCACCGAGACCGGTCAACTGCGTTGGTACGCTGCTTCGATGGCTGCTGGTGCCGTGCTGGTTATTGGCGCCATCGTGCTGGTAGCGGTCTGATATGAACCTTGCGAATTTGCGAAAGGAAACGAGCCCGTCATGATTCTGCCTTGGCTAATCCTGATCCCCTTCATCGGCGGCCTGCTGTGCTGGATGGGTGAGCGCTTCGGCGCTACCCTCCCCCGCTGGATTGCGCTGTTGACCATGACCCTGGAACTCGCCCTCGGCCTCTGGCTGTGGGCCCACGGTGACTATTCATTTGCTCCGGCGCCAGGCGCCGATCCGACCTGGGCGCTTGAGTTCAAGCATGTCTGGATCCAGCGCTTCGGCATCAACGTGCACCTGGCCCTCGACGGCCTGTCGCTGTTGATGATCCTGCTGACCGGTCTGCTGGGTATCCTCTCGGTACTCTGCTCGTGGAAAGAGATTCAACGTCACGTTGGCTTCTTCCACCTGAACCTGATGTGGATCCTGGGCGGCGTTGTCGGCGTGTTCCTCGCCCTCGACCTGTTCATGTTCTTCTTCTTCTGGGAAATGATGCTGGTGCCGATGTACTTCCTCATCGCGCTCTGGGGTCACAGTTCTTCGGACGGCAAGAAAACCCGGATCTACGCGGCGACCAAGTTCTTCATCTTCACTCAGGCTTCCGGCCTGATCATGCTGGTGGCGATCCTCGGTCTGGTGCTGGTCAACTTCAACAACACGGGCGTGATTACTTTCAACTACGCCGACCTGTTGAAAACCAAGATGTCGATGACCACCGAGTACATCCTCATGCTCGGCTTCTTCATCGCTTTTGCGGTCAAGCTGCCGGTCGTACCGTTCCACTCGTGGTTGCCTGATGCCCACGCCCAGGCGCCGACTGCAGGTTCCGTCGACCTCGCCGGTATCCTGCTGAAAACCGCTGCCTACGGTCTGCTGCGTTTCGCCCTGCCGTTGTTCCCGAATGCTTCGGCCGAGTTCGCGCCGATCGCCATGACCCTCGGTCTGATCGGGATCTTCTACGGTGCGTTCCTCGCGTTCGCGCAAACCGACATCAAGCGCCTGATCGCCTTCTCCTCCGTTTCCCACATGGGCTTCGTGTTGATCGGCATCTACTCCGGCAGCCAACTGGCCCTGCAAGGTGCAGTGATCCAGATGTTGGCGCACGGCGTGTCGGCGGCGGCACTGTTTATCCTCAGCGGTCAGTTGTACGAGCGTCTGCACACTCGTGACATGCGTGAGATGGGCGGTCTGTGGTCGCGTATCGCTTACCTGCCGGCGATCAGCCTGTTCTTTGCGGCCGCGTCCTTGGGTCTGCCGGGCACCGGTAACTTTGTCGGTGAGTTCCTGATCCTGATCGGTACGTTCGCCAGCGCGCCATGGATCACCGCGATTGCTACCTCCGGTCTGGTGTTCGGTTCGGTCTACTCGCTGATCATGATCCACCGTGCCTACTTCGGTCCGTCGAAATCGGATTCGATCCTGCACGGTATGGACGCTCGCGAACTGATCATGGTGCTGGGCCTTGCGGTGCTGCTGATTTACCTCGGCGTGTACCCGCAACCGTTCCTCGACACGTCTGCCGCCACGATGCATGGCGTGCAGCAGTGGCTCGGCACCGCCTTCACTCAACTCGCTTCGGCCCGGTAAGAGCGCTATGGAATTCACGATTCAACACTTTATTGCGCTTGCGCCACTGTTGATCACCAGCCTCACCATTATCGTGGTGATGCTGGCAATCGCCTGGCGCCGCAACCACTCGCAGACCTTCCTGATCTCGGTCGCCGGTCTGAACCTGGCCTTGCTGTCGATCCTGCCGGCCTTGAAAGTCGCGCCTCTGGCCGTGACTCCACTGCTGCAGATCGACTCCTTTGCCTGCCTGTACATGGCGCTGATCCTGGTCGCCACGCTTGCTTGCGTCACCCTCGCCCACGCCTATTTGGGTGATGGCGGTACGGGTTACCCGGGCAACCGTGAAGAACTGTACTTGCTGATCCTGATGGCCGCCGCCGGTGGTCTGGTTCTGGTCAGCGCGCAGCACCTGGCCGGTTTGTTCATCGGTCTGGAACTGCTCTCGGTACCGGTTTACGGTCTGGTGGCTTACGCCTTCTTCAACAAGCGTTCGCTGGAAGCCGGCATCAAATACATGGTGCTGTCGGCCGCCGGTTCCGCGTTCCTGTTGTTCGGTATGGCGCTGCTGTACGCAGACTCGGGTTCGCTGAGCTTCGTCGGTATCGGTCAGGCTCTGGCTGCAACTGGCCTGCCTAGCTCGCTGGCGCAACTGGGCCTGGGCATGATGCTGATCGGCCTGGCGTTCAAGCTGTCGCTGGTACCGTTCCACCTGTGGACGCCGGACGTCTACGAAGGTGCTCCGGCTCCAGTGGCTGCGTTCCTCGCGACCGCGTCGAAAGTGGCAGTGTTTGCGGTGATGGTGCGTCTGTTCCAGATCTCCCCTGCCGCCAGCAGTGGTGTACTGAGCGACGTGCTGACCGTTATCGCCATCGCCTCGATCCTGTTCGGTAACCTGCTGGCCCTGACCCAGAGCAACCTCAAGCGTCTGCTCGGTTACTCGTCCATCGCGCACTTCGGCTACCTGCTGATCGCGCTGGTGGCGAGCAAGGGTCTGGCGGTGGAAGCCATCGGCGTGTACCTGGTCACCTACGTGATCACCAGCCTCGGCGCCTTCGGCGTGATCACCCTGATGTCCTCGCCGTACAACGGCCGTGACGCGGACGCCCTGTACGAATACCGCGGCCTGTTCTGGCGCCGTCCGTACCTGACCGCCGTACTCACCGTGATGATGCTGTCGCTGGCGGGTATCCCGCTGACTGCAGGCTTCATCGGCAAGTTCTACATCATCGCTACCGGTGTTGAATCGCATCAGTGGTGGTTGGTGGGTTCGCTGGTACTGGGCAGCGCCATCGGCGTCTTCTACTACCTGCGCGTGATGGTCACCCTGTACCTGATCGAGCCAAACCTGCGTCGCCACGACGCCCAGCTGCACTGGGAACAGAAGGCAGGCGGCGTGATGCTGCTGGCCATCGCCCTGGTCGCGTTCTTCCTGGGTGTGTACCCGCAGCCATTGCTGACACTGGTTCAGCAGGCGGGTCTGGCGGGCTGATAGTTCGGCTGGCTAGAAATGAAAACGGCACCTTCGGGTGCCGTTTTTGTTTTTGCGGGATTCAACATCTCGAGCGCTTGCGCTGACCTCATCGCGGGCTTGCCGGGCTCCCACAGGTTTCGATGGTGTTCACAAAGTCTGTACCCACCCTGGACCACTGTGGGAGCGAGCCTGCTCGCGAAGGCGTCGACACATTCAACCTCTTCATACCCTGACACTCCGCCGCTATCACCATTCGGCGCTGGACACTTCTGCGGGATTGTTCCGACACGGTAGCTGCGAAGCCTCTTCATAGATCAATCGAACATTCTCACCACACGCGGTGATTCGTCCTACAGGTGTTTTTACGAGCGGCGTCTACCGTTGAAAAAGGGACGAAAAGCAAGGCCAGGAGGCCTTGACCGATTCGATTATCGAGACAACACTATACGCGGGTAACGTACAGAACATGGATGCTCTATTTATCGAATTGCCTGTGTTTCAGAAGCACCGAGACGACTATCTGGATGACGATCTGTTTCGCAGCTTTCAACTGGAGCTGTTGAAAAATCCGGAAGCGGGCGATCTCATCGAGGACACGGGCGGGCTTCGCAAAATTCGCTTTGGCGACCAACGAAGAGGGAAAGGTAAACGCAGCGGATTGCGAGTGATTTATTACTGGTGGTCAGGCTTCGATCAGTTCTGGCTCTTTACCGTCTACAACAAAAACGAGCAGGACGATTTGACGCCTGCCCAGAAAAAACTTTTCAGAAAAACACTGGATAAAGAACTCAATGCGAGAAGCCACTATGAAACGTGACATTTTTTCCGAACTGATGGATGGCCTGGATGCATTGGCCGATGAACGCCAAGGCAAAATCACCTTGCGTACCCACAAGGTTCAGTTGCCAAAACTGATGCCGATCACTGCGGAGGAAGTGGTAGCCATCCGTCAGCAACTTAATCTTTCCCGGTCAGTATTCGCGATGTACCTACGCACCAACACGCGAACGCTCGAAAACTGGGAGCAAGGACGAGCAACGCCCAATGCTCAGGCCACAACCCTGATCCGTCTGGTCGAGCGTTTTCCACAGACAATCGAACAACTCGCAGCCCTGACCTGACACAGGGTTCTAATTCCAGCCACATGACGAAATTGTAATTCCCTCATCACCTTGGCGTTATCCGCAGCTTGCAACGATGTTACCCGGCGACCATGCCGGCGGGCCCTGCCCCGCCGAACAATAAAACCCACGCCGACGCACGTTCCCGTTCTGCCGAACCCTAGGAGTGTTTGATGGTTAACAATTCAAAAATATCGCTGGCCGCTTTAGCGGTGGTGGTCGGCTCAGGGCCGTCCATGGTGTTTGCAGAAGACAAGCCCGAAGGCTTTGTCGAGGGCAGCAGCCTGACGGTGCTCAACCGCAACTTCTACTTCAATCGTGACCATCGCGATGGCCAGTCCAGCCCGACCGGCAACGGTTATTCCGAAGCCTGGGCGCATGCGCTGATCAGCAAGTTCGAATCCGGTTTCACTCAAGGCACCGTCGGGTTTGGGGTCGATGCGTTTGCGATGATCGGGCTGAAACTCGACAGCGGTGACGGGCGCAACGGTGGGCGCAGTTCGTTTGATGTGTTGCCGGTCAACAGCGACGGCGAGGCGCGGGACGAATACACCAAGGTCGGTGGCGCCGCAAAAGTGCGGGCATTCGATACGGTGGTCAGGGTCGGTGATGTGTTCCCGGCCAACCCGGTGGTCGCGGCGGGTGACTCGCGTTTGCTGCCGGAAAGCTTTCGCGGGGTGACGGCGAGCAACACCAGCATCGAAGGTCTGTCGGTGCAGGGTGGTCGATTGCATGCGATGAGCCAACCGGTGTCGAGCGACATGCGCGAAAACTTCGCGACCTTCTACGCCGGCCCGGTCAATTCACCGTGGATCGCCTACGGCGGTGGCGATTATGTGCTGAACAAGAACCTCAGTTTCAGCCTCTATTCGAGTCGCCTGAAAGACGCGTGGAATCAGTACTACGCCGGCACGGCCTGGACTTATCCGCTCTCGGATGACCTTTCACTGTTCGGGGGCCTGAACTATTACAAGGCCGTCGATGAAGGCAAACAACTGCTCGGCGAGTTCGACAACAACATCTGGAGCGGCCGCGTTGGCGTGAAACTCGGCGCCCATTCCGTCGCCCTCTCCCACCAGCGCAACAACGGTAACGACGACTTCGATTATCTGCGCCAGTCCGATTCGATCTTTCTCGACAACTCGATCCAGTACAGCGACTTCAACTCGCCGAAAGAGCGTTCGTGGATGGTGCGTTATGACCTCGACATGAGCACCTATGGCGTACCCGGTTTGTCGTTCATGACTCGTTACGCGCGCGGCACTGATGCCGACTATTCCAACGCCAACGCCGTGTACATGCGCCGTGACGCCGAAGGCAATCCGCTGACCGACCAAAAGCGCTGGGAGCGCGATTTCGAAGTCAAATACGTGGTGCAAAGCGGTTCGATGAAAGACCTGTCACTGCGCTTGCGCCAGGCCACCACTCGCGCCACGGCGTTCGAGTCCGATCTGGATGAAGTGCGGGTGATTGTCGAGTATCCGCTGGCCATTCTCTGACTGATTGGTCGATACCCATTCACCTTTAGAAGCTCCTTGCTCCTTTGGTAAGAGGTGAATTTTTTGGCGTCCTTCGGGGCGCCTTTTTTTGCGTTGGAAAAAGCCATCGTTGCCTTGACCGAACCGCAGGCCACCTGCCATCTTCGCCTGCGCGGACAAACAACAATAATGAGGGACCGATGAGTAGCGGTAAAAACCTGGAAATCGAGTACTTGCGCGGGGCGGCTGTCGGGCTGACCTTCTTCAGCCATGTCACCATGATGCTGCCGTTCCATGCCGATACGCTGCTGAAAATATTCTCGATTTACATGCCCTGGACCGGAGTGGACCTGTTCTTCTGCATCTCGGGTTTCGTGGTGAGCAAGGCGTACCTGGACTACTTCGACAAACACCGCGCGCAGGGTCAGTTTGGTCTGGCAGCGGCGTGTTTCTGGCTGCGCCGCGCCTATCGTCTACTGCCGACAGCGTGGCTGTGGATTCTCATGCCACTGTGCTTCTCCATCGTTTTCAACCAGTCGAACGCCTTCGGCTCCTGGTTCGATAATCTGCACAGTGTCACCGCTGTCGCGACATTCAGCGCTAACCTTGCGCATCGATACGGTGCGCTATTGGGCTCCAGCCCTCAATACTGGAGCCTGGCGCTGGAAGAACAGTTCTACCTCGTCTTCCCGTTTTTTCTGCTGTTAATCAGCGCACCACGCTGGCGGGTCATTGCCCTGTTCGCGCTCATTGCCCTGCAGTTCGGTCTGGATCGAAACCCTTTCGGCACCCCGACAAGCAGCCTGCTCGCAAACTTCCGCCTCGACGCCCTGCTCTGGGGAATTATCCTGTGCCTGTTCACCCGCACCCGCCTCTATCAGCAGATAGAACCACTCGGGTTGGGTCGGGGGGCGCTCAAACCGCTGCTGTGCACGCTGTTTTTGCTCTACCTGCTGGGCGCCGTTGCCATACACCTGATTGCCCTGCCGATTGCGGTCGGCATGGTCGCGATCGTCGCGCTGGTGATTGTCTGGTTGGCGAGTTACCAGAAAGGCTACATCTATTGCCCGGTGTTCATGCGCGCTTTCATGCAGTGGCTCGGCTCACGGTCGTATGGCCTGTACGTGATCCACGTGTTTACCAACCACTTGAGTACCGAGATCTGGACGCGGGTGGCCGCCAGTCAGGGTGTGCCGCTGGACGGGCGTTTTACCCTCGAGCTGGTGCTGACGTCGGTGGTTGTGCTGGTGGTGTTGAGTGAGCTCAACTACCGCTTTATCGAAACACCGCTGCGCCTGCGCGGTGCAGAGATTGCCCGACGTAAATTGAACCATGAGGCCGCGTCAGTGCCAGCCGTTGCGGTTGATGCAGACTCACCTTTAGAAGCGCCTTGCTCCTTTGGTAAGAGATGAATCTTTTGGCGTTCTTCGGGGCGCCTTTTTTGCTCTGCGTTTTGCCGTGGTTAAGTTTTCCAGGTTCAGGCCCGGCCCTCACCCTAGCCCTCTCCCAGAGGTAGAGGGGACTGACCGAGTTGGTTGTTGAAGATACATCGACCTGAAAAACCGAGGCGTACTGTGGTTTTGAATGGCTTGAAGATCTGCTCCCTTTCCCCCTCGCCCCCCTCGGGGGAGAGGGCTGGGGTGAGGGGGCAGGATTTTGAGGCCAGCGCAAAAACAACGGCTAAAAACTGGCCATTGATAACTACGCCGCAGGTTCCACGTTATCCAGCGCTTTGTTCACCGCCAGTTCGCCAAGCATGACGACCTGCGCGATACCGAGCAGGGTTTTGCGATGGGTGCCGCCCAGCATCGCGGCGAAGTCGCCGAGCATCACCGTGGCCGAGGCCAGGGATTCGCTGGCGTTTGCCAGTAATGATTCAGTGTCGGCTTTCGGATTGACCAGGAACATCTGGTTGGGGAGGTACGGTGCGGACATGATGGCGGCCGACGGTTTAAGGTAGAAGTCGAGGGCGCGGTCGGCGGCTTCGTGGAGCTTTCGGGTGTCGATGGAGGCGTAAGGGGATGTTGAGTTGGCGTCGGGGATGGCATCTGTTTCGGGGGGATTGGGTGTTGGCTTTTTCATAATGTTTTTACTCAGCTTCAAGGTGGAGCTGGCCCTTTCGGTTCCACGCGAAAGGGTGGCAGCTGTACGCAGGTTGGAACCCGGGCAACTGAGCAAACCCGACAGACTCGAAGTCTCCCGCGCACAGCCGCCATAACGGAGTGCACACATGAAAGTGCGCAAGCATACGTCATGAACAGTGCGTCTTGCTTCAGTTGAGCCGCGGGGTTCCAATCCCGATCGCTGAATTGGCAGCGACCCACACACACTAGAGAGCCAACGTCCGACGGACAACCTGAAAACATTGTGGGAAGGTTCTGCTTTTCCAACACAAACTTTAAACATCACGAATTGAAATACACAACGTGCGCCATCAGCTCCCGCCGTTTCGACACACAC
Organism: Pseudomonas fluorescens; assembly: GCF_001648775.1. Classification (GTDB taxonomy): domain Bacteria; phylum Pseudomonadota; class Gammaproteobacteria; order Pseudomonadales; family Pseudomonadaceae; genus Aquipseudomonas; species Aquipseudomonas fluorescens_M. Next base: position 188,188 of record NZ_LVEJ01000008.1, on the reverse strand, counting down.
CCATCACGCTGTACTTGATGGTGTTGAGCTGACCTTTGGAATCCTCGTAGGTCATCGCGGTGGGCACGACATTGCACGCAGGCTGCGGCTTCACCACGCTCACCACTTTGACCACGTCCAGCTTCATGCCGTACGCGTAATCCTTCACCACCGGTGGCGCCTTGCCCTGGTTGGCGGCGTACTGCTCCATGGCTTTGGCGTTGGCGCTGAGCGCGCGTTCAAAAGTGCGGTCACCGCCACCTTCGGCCAGCACATTCACAGACATAGCCATGACCGCGGCGAATGCAATCAACTTGAGTACTTTCATATCCATTTCCTTCCCGTCCGGGCGTAAAAAAAGCCCGGCATCGATGCGCGATATCGGGCTTGTTCAGGTGCTACAGGCTTACAGGTCGCGGGTCTTGTCGTCTTTCTTGTCGTTGACGACCACCGGGTTGCCAGCGGCTTTTTCCTTGGCGACGAACAACTCCATGGAGCGGTCGTTGCTGGTCATCATCCGCTCGAATGTGCGGTCGCCGCCGCCTTCGGCCAGGGCCACGGAAGAGATCGCCAGAGCGGTGACGAAGGTAGTGAGTTGGGTAAGTTTCATGTTTGATTCCTCGTTTAAGTAGCTGACGGGATCAAGGTAACAATCCGAACCTTTCGTGACGGTGGCGTGGAAATTACATATCCGTTATCTCCCGGTTCAGTGCACGGAACCCCTGTGGGAGCGAGCCTGCTCGCGAAAGCGGTGGTTCAGTCACATCATTGTTGACTGACAGATCGCCTTCGCGAGCAGGCTCGCTCCCACAGGGGGATTACCTATTTAGTTGGAACAGTGTCCTCATCACGGCGATGGGCGAGTTGATAGAGCGCCGGCAATATCAGCAGCGTGAGGATCGTGGAAGACAGAATCCCGCCGATCACCACAGTCGCCAGCGGACGCTGCACCTCCGCACCGGTGCCGGTCGCAAGGGCCATCGGAATAAACCCCAGCGACGCCACCAGCGCCGTCATCAACACCGGCCGCAGACGCGTCAGCGCGCCTTCGTGGATGGCATCGGAAAGAGACCGCCCCTCCTCACGCAAATTGCGAATAAACGCAATCATCACCAAGCCGTTCAACACCGCCACCCCCGACAACGCGATAAACCCGACACCCGCCGAAATCGACAGCGGAATATCGCGCAACCACAGCGCCATGACCCCGCCAGTCAACGCAAACGGAATCCCGGTAAACACCAGCAAGCCGTCCTTGAGGTTGTTGAACATCATGAACAACAAGCCGAACACCAGCAGCAGCGCCACCGGCACCACGATCTGCAAGCGTTTGGCCGCCGATTGCAGTTGCTCGAACTGCCCGCCCCAACTGGTCCAGTAACCGGCCGGGACTTGCACATCACGTTCGATCACCTCACCAGCCTCGCTGACGAACGAACCGATGTCACGCCCGCGCACGTTGGCGCTGACGATCACCAGGCGCTTGCCGTTCTCGCGGCTGACCTGATTCGGCCCGAGCACCAGATCCAGGCTGGCGACGTCTTGCAGCGCAATGAAACCGATCTGATTGGCCGAGCCAGTCACTGCGGGCACCGGAATCAGCAGCGCCGACAAGCCGTCGATGTCCTTGCGCATCGCATCGGACAAGCGCACGACCATGTCGAAACGCCGATCGCCCTCATACAACGTCCCGGCCTTACGCCCGCCGACCGCAACGGCAATGGTGTCCTGCACGTCACCGACATTGAGCCCATAACGCGCCGCTTTATCGCGATCAATGTTGATGGTCAGCACCGGCAGCCCGGTGGTTTGCTCGACCTTGACTTCGGATGCACCGTTGACCTTTTGCATCGCTGCGGCAATCTTCGCCGCCGTGGCATTGAGCACGTCCATGTCATCGCCGAACACCTTCACCGCGACATCGCTGCGTACGCCGGAGATCAGCTCGTTGAAGCGTAACTGGATCGGCTGCGACAACTCATAGTTACTGCCCGGCAAGGTTGCCGCAGCGGCTTGCAGTTCCGCCATCAAGGTTTCGCGTGACTTGCCAGGATCCGGCCACTGCTCTTTCGGCTTGAGCATCACGTAGCTGTCGGAGATGTTCGGCGGCATTGGATCGGAAGCGATTTCGGCGGTGCCGGTGCGCGCGAACACGCGCTCGACTTCCGGCACCTTCGCCAGAATCAAAGTCTCCAGACGCTGCTGCATGTCCACCGATTGCGTCAGGCTGGTGCCCGGCACGCGCAACGCTTGCAGGGCAAAATCCCCTTCGCTGAGGCTCGGCACAAACTCGCTGCCCATACGACTGGTGAGCACGCCGCTGAGCACGATCACACCCAGCGCCGCACCAACAGCAACGGCGCGATGGGACATCACCCACGCCAGCGCCGGCGCATACACACGACGCGCGCCGCGCATCACCGCGCCCTCTTCTTCCTTGACCTTACCGGTCACGAACAGCGCAATCGCCGCCGGCACAAAGGTCACGGAAAGCAGCATCGCGCCAAGCAAAGCGATGACCACGGTGAACGCCATCGGGTGGAACATTTTTCCTTCGACGCCGCTCAGCGCGAAGATCGGCAGGTACACGACCATGATGATCAACTGGCCGAAAATCAGCGGTCGCCGCGCCTCTTTCGCTGCGGCAAAGACTTCTTTGAAACGCTCAGCGCGAGTCAACAGTCGCCCATGATGCTGCTGCGCATGGGCCAACCGACGCAGGGTGTTTTCAACAATCACCACCGCACCGTCGACGATGATGCCGAAGTCCAGCGCGCCCAGGCTCATCAGGTTGGCGCTGACCTTGTTGCTGAACATGCCGGTGAAGGTGAACAGCATCGACAGCGGAATGACCATCGCGGTAATCAGCGCCGCACGGATATTGCCGAGGAACAGAAACAGAATCGCGATCACCAGAATCGCGCCTTCGATCAGGTTCTTCTTCACCGTGGCGATGGCTTTGTCGACCAGGTGCGTGCGGTCGTAAACCGGCACGGCGACCACACCTTGGGGCAAGGATTTGTTGATCTGTTCGAGCTTGCTCGCAACCGCTTGCGACACCGTGCGGCTGTTCTCGCCGATCAACATGAACACGGTGCCGAGCACCACTTCGCGACCGTTTTCCGTGGCCGCGCCGCTGCGCAGTTCACGACCGATTTCCACCGTCGCCACGTTCTTCACCCGTATCGGCGTGCCGTCGACATTGGCCATGACGATGTTGGCGATGTCCTCGGTGCTCGCCACTTGCCCCGGCGCACGGATCAGCAACTGCTCGCCGCTGCGCTCGATATAACCGGCGCCGACGTTGGCGTTGTTGCGCTCCAGTGCGGTGACCAGATCGGTGAGGGTCAGCTTGTAGGCCGCCAGGCGTTTCGGGTCCGGCGCGATCTGATATTCCTTGGCGAAACCGCCGATGGTGTTGATCTCGGCCACGCCCGGCACGTTGCGCAATTGCGGCTTGATGATCCAGTCCTGAATCACCCGCAGATCGGTCGGCGTGTAGGTTGTGCCGTCGTCCTTCACAGCGCCTTCCTTCGCTTCAACCGTCCACAGAAAAATCTCGCCGAGGCCGGTGGAAATCGGCCCCATCACCGCTTCCGCGCCTTCGGGCAATTGCTCCTTGGCGATCTGCAAGCGCTCGTTGACCAATTGGCGGGCGAAGAACAGGTCGGTGCCGTCCTTGAAAATCACCGTGACCTGCGACAGGCCCGAACGCGACAGCGAACGGGTCTGCTCCAGTGCCGGCAAACCGGCCATGGCAGTTTCAATCGGGAAGGTGATGCGCTGCTCGGTTTCCAGCGGCGAGAACCCGGCGGCACCGGTGTTGATCTGCACCTGGACGTTGGTGATGTCGGGCACGGCGTCGATCGGCAGTTTTTGATAACTGGCGATGCCGAGGCCGGCCATGAGCAGAACGGCGAGCAGGACGATGATGCGCTGCTCGATGGCAAACTGGATCAGGCGTTCGAACATGGGATTCTTCCGGATCAGTGGCTGTGCTCGGCTGAGGCTTTGCCCAGTTCCGATTTGAGGACGAAGCTGCCAGCGCTGGCGACTTGCGCGCCCGGTTCCAGGCCTTGGGTGATTTCCACGTGGCCGGCGGCGCGACTGCCCAGTTCCACCGCGCGCGCTTCGAAACCGTCGTCGGTGCGGACGAACACCGTGGGTTTGTCCTCGACGGTCTGGATCGCGGTTTCCGGCACGGCGACTTTCGCTTCGCGGCTGTCGGTCGCCACCAGCGCAGTAACGAACAGGCCGGGACGCCACGAGCCTTGCGGGTTTTCCAGCGTCACGCGAACGGTCGCGGTGCGGGTTTGTTCGCCGAGCAAACTGCCGACATACGCCACCGTGCCGGCGACTTCAGCATTCAATTCCGGTGCGCTGACGGTCACCGCTTTACCCACTTGCACCTTGCTCAGATCCTTCGGTGAAACGCCGAACGTCACCCACACCCGGGACAAATCCGAAAGCGTGAAAGCCGCCGTGGTTTCATCAACCACTTCCCCCGGCGTCAGGTGTTTTTCCACCACCACGCCGTCGAACGGTGCGCGCAATTCGTAGCGATTGCCGCCGGTGGCGACCACGCTGCCGCTGAGCACGCTGATCTTCTGCTGCGCATTGCTCAGGGCAATTTCAGCCTCCTGCAACGCTTGGCGCGCCTGGAGGAAATCCTGTTCGGCAGAAATCTTGTCCTGCCAGAGCTTTTTCTCGCGTTCATAGGTGGTGCGCGCCAAGGCCAAACGGCGTTGCGCGGCCGCCTGTTCGCTGCGCTGATCGGAGATCTGTTGACTGGCGATCACCGCCAGTAACTGGCCCTTCTTCACCGTCTGCCCGAGATTGACCGCCACCGACTCGACCACGCCCGGCACACGTGGCACGACGTGGGCGGTGCGGTCCTCGTCAAAGCGCACTTCGCCGGGGAACGGCAGGCCGCGGCTGATGGTTTGCGCCCGCGCTTCGGCCAGTTGAATGCCGGCGGCAGTGATTTGTTCGGCGCTCAGTTCGATGTGCCCTTCTTCGGCATGTTCCGCCGCTGCACCTTCTTGCGCGTGATCGGCGTGTTCAGCGGCCTCATCGGCATGCGCGTCGATGCTTGAGTGACCTGACCACTGCGAGCCGATGCCAATGCCCAACGCCAACGTCGCCACCGCGACCACCATCAATTTTTTATCCATGGAAACTCCTCTGCGCCGAGCCATCGCGCAGTTGTCTGAAAAGTGAAATTCAAGGGCTGACGCTGAGGTCGCCGAAGATCCGTTCGATGCGTACGCGGGCGTCGGTCGCTTCGCTGACGGCCTGGATGTATTGGCTGCGAGCGCTGATCAACGTGCGTTGCGCATCGAGCACATCGAGGAAGCCGAACTTGCCCATTTCGAAACCGCGCGTGGCGCTGTCGACCGCACTTTGCGCGGCGGGCAGAATGGTCTGGTTGAAGGCTGTGACTTCACCGTTGGCGGTCTGCCATTGCTCAAGGCTGGTCTGGACTTCGGTGCGCAAACGCAGCTCGGTGGCGTTGCGCAGATCCCGCGCCTGATCGGTTCGGCGCGCGGCCGCGAGGACGTTGCCCTGATTGCGGTTGAACAGTGGGATCGGCATCGACAGCCCGACCACGTTGACCCGCTCGCGCTCGGTTTCGCTGTATTGGCTGCCGATGCTTACGGTGAGATCGGGAATGCGCTGGGATTTTTCCAGTCCCAGCGACGCTTCACGCTGAGCGATCTGCAGTTTGGCTAGTCGCAGCTCGGCGGTGTCGTTCAGACGCTCAAGCAATCTTGTCGGTGGAGCAATGGCCGGCATGCTTTGCGTGGGCGCCTGCACCGTGGTCGACGTCGGTAGCGGCGCGCCCATGACCTGCGCCAGTTGTTGGTACGCGGTGGCCTGATCGCGTTCGGCGCGGCTCAGTTCAAGGCGCACTTGCGAGAGTTGCACTTGCGCCCGCGTGCCTTCGACCGGCGACGATTTACCCGCTTCGATGCGCCCTTGCGCAACGCGTAAACCGTGCTCGGCCAATTGCAGGGACTGCCGGGACAGCTGCAAACGTTGTTGCGCGGTCTGCGCGCTGTTGAACGCCTGAATCACATCGGCACGCAACGCATTGCGCTTGCGCTCCAGTTCAATCCCGGCAGCGTCCTGCGCACGGCTGGCGACGTCGATCCGTGCGCCGCGTTTGCCGCCCAGTTCGATTGGCTGGCTGAGCATCACCGTGGTCGTGCGCGAATCGCGGCGGGTGTCTTCGGCTTCCCACGACACTTCGGGGTTAGGGATCAGCCCGGCCTGCTGACGATCACCTTGGGCGATGCCGATTTCCCACTGCGCAGCGGCCAGCTCCGGGTTGCCGGCGAAGGCGCTTTGCAGGGCTTGATCCAGGGTCAGGGTCGAGGCGTTCGCCAGGCCGGCGCTGGCCAACAACACCAGGCCGCTGACTGTTTTTTTCAGGCGTGATCGCGCCGTCAGTTCAATTAAACCGGGCAATGGCAGACTTCCTTTATTCAAGATTTTTCAATGCCGCCACGGTAGGGTTTTGAACTTATCGACAAGGTGACTGAAACATTACAAATCCGTTATCCACGGTTTGCCGAAGTTGTTTTGTTCTAGGATGCGAAGTGCTGGCGGGGTTATCGAAATACATCGAAACAAAAACACGGTAGTTATCTGCTGAATTGCACTTGCCGGAATAAAAGTCATGGGGATTTTGTGGCTTGCGCTGCGACCGGCTGTCGCAGAGCACCGTTTTAAAGCGCTTGTTGGTTGACCCTGTAGCCACTACAACCTTTATCGTCCGGACTTCCCCTCACCCCAGCCCTCTCCCGGGGGGAGAGGGAGCCGACCGAAGTGTCTTGCGTTATTTATCGACCTGTTACATCAAGTTGATTACGGATTCAACAAAGTTTTTGCACGTCGGTGTAGTTCTGAACTATCCCGCATTCAGTCCCCTCTCCCTCTGGGAGAGGGCTAGGGTGAGGGCCTTTTGTAATTTAATACCCATTAATATAAGTGGTGAAAGATCATGCGAATCCTTGTCATCGAGGACGAGCTTAAAGCTGCCGAATACTTGCATCAGGGTTTGACCGAAAGTGGATATGTGGTTGACCACGCCGCCACTGGCGCCGATGGTTTGCACCTGGCGCAGCAACAGGCCTATGACCTGATTATTCTCGATGTGAACCTGCCCGAACTGGACGGCTGGGGCGTGCTTGAACAACTGCGCAAAACCCACGCCACGCGGGTGATGATGCTCACCGCACGCGGGCGTCTGGCCGACAAGATCCGTGGCCTCGATCTGGGCGCCGACGACTATCTGGTCAAGCCGTTCGAATTCCCCGAACTGCTCGCGCGGGTACGCACCTTGATGCGCCGCAGCGAAAACATCCCGGTGCCGCAGGTGCTGAAAGTCGCTGATCTGGAACTCGATCCGGGCCGCCATCGCGCGTTTCGCGGGCAACAGCGGATCGACCTGACCACCAAGGAATTCGCCCTGCTGCATTTGCTGATGCGCCAGTCCGGCGAAGTGCTGACCCGTACGCAAATTATCTCGCTGGTGTGGGACATGAATTTCGATTGCGACACCAACGTCGTTGAGGTGTCGATCCGTCGATTGCGAGCGAAGATCGACGACCCGTTCGACAGCAAACTGATCCACACCCTGCGCGGCGTCGGCTATGTGCTGGAGGCACGGGAATGAAGCCCGCCAGCCTGTCGATGCGCCTCGGTCTGACGGTGAGTATTCTCGGCGCGCTGTTGGTGGTGTTTCTGGCGATCCTCGCCTATTTCGCTCTGACCCATGAACTTAATACGCTGTCGCGCGACAGCCTTGAAAAGAAGATGGCGCAGGTCGAACACAGCCTGTCGCTGTACGTCGACGCCAATGAAATCAGCGGCAAGCCGCACATTCTGCTCGATCAGGTCATGGGGCATGACAACCTGACCCTGACGATTTATGACCGTTTGAACCAGCGTTCACCGCTGCTCAAGTCCGGCAGTGGCTTGAGCGATCCACGGGTTGAATTGAAGGCCGTACGGGCGACCACCGAGCAACTGGCCTACTCCGACAGTATCGATGCTGAGGGGGCGAAATTCCTCACGGTGTCCAAGCTGATTCGTCTCAAGGATGGCAGCAGCGTGCCGGTGCTGTTGTCGATGGACAACGCTCACGACCAAGCCTTGCTCAGCGCTTACCTGCGCTCGACGCTGATTGCCTTGCCGCTGTTGCTGGTGTTCATCGGCCTGACCGCGTGGGGCGCGGTGCAACGCGGATTGGCGCCGCTGCGGGAGTTTCGCAAAGTGGCGGCGATGGTCTCGACCCAGGACCTCGAGCATCGGCTGTCGATGGTGAACATGCCGCAGGAGCTGAGCGAACTGGCGCAAGGCATCAACTTCATGCTGCATCGGCTGGATGCCGGGGTGCAGCAGTTGTCGCAGTTCTCCGACGATCTTGCGCATGAGCTGCGCACGCCAATCAATAACCTGATGGGCAAGGCGCAGGTGACCCTTTCGCGCGAACGCAGTGTCGATGAGTACAAGGACGTGCTGGTGTCGTGCACCGAGGAACTGGAGCGCGTGGCGCGGATTGTCTCGGACATGCTGTTTCTCGCGCAGGTCAGTCATCCGTCGGCGCTGGCGCCGTTTGAAGCGGTGGCGCTGGAGGTTGAAGTGGCGAAAGTCGCCGAGATGTTTTCGTTGTCGGCGCAGGACAAGGATATTCACTTGAATGTCATTGGCAGCGCACAGGTGATGGGCGATCGGTTGATGATTCAGCGAGCGATTTCGAATTTGCTGTCCAACGCATTGCGCCATTGCCCGAACGGGAAAACCGTGACACTGCTGGTCGAACAGAGTGCGACGCAGGCATCCCTGCTGGTCAGCAACCCCGGCGCGGGAATTGAGGCGCAACATCTGCCGTATCTGTTCGACCGCTTCTACCGCGTCGACAGCAGCCGCTCTCGTTCGCAGGGTAGCACCGGGTTGGGGCTGGCGATCGTGCGCTCGATCATGAGCCTGCATCAGGGGGTGGCGGAGGTTAAGAGTTTGCCGGGGGCGATGACCGTGTTCCGGCTTGGGTTTCCGGCGGTGCCGCCAATGGCCCCTTCGCTTGCAGGCAAGCTCCCACAGTGATTTGCGGGGTACTCAGGTTTTGTGGGCACCACTGAAACCTGTAGGCCTTCGCCTGCGAGCAGGCTCGCTCCCATAGGGACAGTAGTCATTCACAAAATGTGTGGACGCCGCCAAAACCTGTGGGAGCGAGCTTGCTCGCGAAAGCGTCGGATCTAGCGATATCCATGTCGAATGTCAGAAAGCAATCGCTTGCAGGCAAGCTCCCACAGTGGTTCCAAGTGCACTCGGAATTTGTGAGCGACGCAGAAACCTGTGGGAGCTTGCCTGCAAGCGAATACGGTAGATCAGGCAGCAAAGAAAACGGCACCTTGCGGTGCCGTTCGCCTTTCACATTTCAGCTGTTACTTACGCGCATCCGCCCACGATTTCAGCAGTTCGTTGTAGCTCACGGTCTCGCCTTTCGGCTTCTCGTTGGCCAGTTTCGGTTTCGGTGCGCCCGGTTGATCAAACCAGTATTGCGCGTCGCGTTCCGGGTTCATTTTCGGTGCGCAAACGGCTTGGGCCTTGGAGCGTTCCAGACGCGTCATGATCGCGTCCTGATCCTTCGCCAAGCCATCCAGCGCCTGTTGCGGGGTCTTCTCGCCGCTGGCCGCTTCGGCGATGTGGCTCCACCACAATTGCGCCAGACGCGGATAGTCCGGCACGTTGGTCCCGGTCGGGGTCCACTGCACGCGGGCCGGGCTGCGGTAGAACTCGACCAGACCACCGAGTTTCGGCGCCAGATCGGTCATCGCTTGCGAGTTGATGTCCGACTCGCGAATCGGCGTCAGGCCGACGATGGTTTTCTTCAGCGACACGGTTTTCGAAGTGACGAACTGCGCGTACAGCCACGCTGCCAGCTTCTGTTTCTCAGGCGTGGATTTCATGAACGTCCACGAACCCACGTCCTGATAACCGAGCTTCATGCCCTCCTCCCAATACGGCCCTCGCGGCGATGGCGCCATGCGCCATTTCGGTGTGCCGTCGGCGTTGACCACCGGCAGGCCCGGTTTGGTCATGTCGGCGGTGAATGCGGTGTACCAGAAAATCTGCTGGGCGATGTTGCCTTGCGACGGTACCGGCCCCGACTCGGAGAAAGTCATGCCCGCCGCTTCCGGTGGCGCGTACTTCTTCAGCCAGTCGACGTACTTGGTGGTGGCGAACACCGCCGCCGGGCCATTGGTGTCGCCGCCACGGGTCACGCTGGAGCCGACAGGGTGGCAATCCTCGACACGAATCCCCCACTCGTCCACCGGCAAACCGTTGGGCAGCCCCTTGTCGCCGCCCCCGGCCATGGAGAACCAGGCATCGGTGAAACGCCAGCCCAGCGACGGATCTTTCTTGCCGTAGTCCATGTGGCCGTAAACGCGTTTGCCGTCGATTTCCTTGACGTCTTCGCTGAAGAATTTGGCGATGTCTTCATAGGCCGACCAGTTCACCGGCACGCCCAATTCGTAGCCGTACTTTTCCTTGAACTTGGCTTTCAGGTCGGCGCGCTCGAACCAGTCGGCGCGGAACCAGTACAGGTTGGCGAATTGCTGATCGGGCAATTGATAGATCTTGCCGTCCGGCGCGGTGGTGAACGAGATGCCGATGAAGTCCTTGATGTCGAGGGTCGGCGAAGTGAAGTTCTTGCCTTCGTTGGCCATCAGGTCGGTGATCGATTCGGTCTTGCCGTAGCGAAAGTGCGTACCGATCAGATCCGAGTCGTTGACCCAGCCGTCATAGATGTTCTTGTCGGACTGCATCACCGTCTGCATTTTCTCGACCACGTCGCCTTCTTGCAGCAAGTCGTGGGTGAGCTTGATCCCGGTGATTTCGGTGAAGGCCTTGGCCAGCACCTTCGACTCGTATTCGTGGGTGGTCAGGGTCTCGGAAACGACCTTGATTTCCATGCCGCGAAACGGTTCGGCGGCCTTGATGAACCACTTCAATTCTTCCAGTTGCTGCTCGGCCGTCAGGGTCGACGGTTTGAATTCACTGCCGATCCATTTTTTCGCCGCGTCTTCGTAGGCATCGGCCCACGCGGCGGCGCTCAAACCGCTGAGTGCCAGCATGGCTGCCAATGAAATGCTATGTCGCAGCTTATTGTTTTTGTCGAACATAGAGACCTCCTGTTTAGGATTTCGGAGCACGGTTGCCGATTGACTCGACTAGCCCCAACGCATCACAGCCAACAGCCACACCAGGGACAACGCGGACGCCACCCAGATGCTCCAGTCGGTGGCGCCGATCACCAGCAAATGCAGGTAGGCGCTGCCGAGAAGACCGATAAACAAACGATCACCACGGGTGGTGGCAATCGGCAGAAAACCTCGCCGCAGGATGCTCGGCGAACGCAGTTCCCAAGTGGTCATGCCGACCAGAATCAGGCCGATGACGATGAAGAAAGCTGCGGTAGGCGTGGTCCAACTCATCCATTCCATCATCAGCTCCTCAGACCCGACCGAGGGCAAAGCCCTTGGCCACGTGGTTGCGAACAAACCAGATCACCAGCATGCCCGGCAGAATGGTCAACACCCCCGCCGCTGCCAGCACACCCCAATCGATACCCGAAGCGGAAACCGTGCGCGTCATGACGGCGGCGATCGGCTTGGCATTTACCGAGGTCAACGTGCGCGCGAGCAGCAATTCGACCCAGGAAAACATGAAGCAGAAAAACGCCGTGACGCCGATGCCGGAGCCGATCAGCGGGATGAAAATCTTCACGAAGAACTTGGGGAAACTGTAGCCGTCGATGTAGGCGGTTTCGTCGATTTCTTTCGGCACACCGGACATGAAGCCCTCAAGAATCCACACCGCCAATGGCACGTTGAACAGGCAGTGCGCCAAGGCTACGGCGATATGCGTATCGAACAGGCCAATCGACGAATACAGCTGGAAGAACGGCAGCAGAAACACCGCCGGCGGCGCCATGCGATTGGTCAGCAGCCAAAAGAACAGGTGCTTGTCGCCGAGAAAACGGTAACGCGAAAACGCATACGCCGCTGGCAACGCCACGCTCAGCGAAATCACCGTGTTCAGGCTCACGTAATACAGCGAGTTGAGATAGCCGTTGTACCAACTCGGATCGGTGAAGATCACTTTGTAGTTCGCCAGCGTAAAGTCCTGTGGGAAAAGCGTCAGGCCGCCGAGGATTTCGGTGTTGCTCTTGAATGACATGTTCAGCAGCCAGTAAATCGGCACCAGCAGGAACAGGATGTACACCAACAACGGAATAAGCTTTCTTTTGCTCATGGCCGGGCCTCAGCGGTTGGCGTCGGAGTGCGTCATGGCGGTGTAAAACAGCCAGGACACCAACAGGATGATCAGGAAGTACACCAGCGAAAACGCCGCTGCCGGACCGAGGTCGAATTGCCCTACGGCCATCTGGGTCAAGGTCTGACTCAAGAAGGTCGTGGCATTGCCCGGCCCGCCGCCGGTGAGCACGAACGGCTCGGTGTAAATCATGAAACTGTCCATGAAGCGCAGCATCACGGCGATCAGCAGCACGCTTTTCAGCTTGGGCAATTGAATATGGCGGAACACCGCCCAGGCCGAGGCGCGGTCGATGCGCGCAGCCTGGTAATACACGTCGGGAATCGCGCGCAAACCAGAGAAACACAGCAACGCAACCAGTGAAGTCCAGTGCCAGACGTCCATCACCAGCACCGTTACCCAGGCGTCCATGGTGTTGGCCGCGTAGTTGTAGCTGATGCCCATCGCGTTGAGGCTCGAACCCAACAGACCAATGTCGGCGCGGCCGAAAATCTGCCAGATGGTGCCGACCACGTTCCACGGGATCAGCAACGGAATCGCCAGAATGATCAGCACCACCGACGACCAGCGGCCCTTGGTCGGCATGGTCAGCGCGACGGCAATGCCCAGCGGAATTTCAATCAACAACACGCACGCCGAGTAGATGAACTGACGCAGCAACGAGTCGTGCAGACGCGGATCCAGCAGCACTTGCTTGTACCAGTCAGCGCCGACGAAGTAGCGGCTGGACTGGTCGAAGATGTCCTGCACCGAATAGTTGACCACGGTCATCATCGGGATCACCGCACTGAATGCCACCAGCAGAAACACCGGCAACACCAGCCACCAGGCCTTGTTGTTCTGCACCTTGTTCATGGCTGCACCTCGTCGGCTTCAAGCAGAAATTCATCGGCATAGACCATCAGCCACTGCGCCGGAAAACTGATGTACGCGGTGCCCTGCGGCACTGGTTTGTCCTCGGTGAGGCGTACTTTCAGCGGCGCGCCGTCGAGGTCGAGGGTCATGATTTTGTAGGTGCCGAGGTCTTCGACGTGTACGACTCTGGCCTGCATCGCGTCATCAAACGGCTCGTCCCAGACATGAATGAACTCGGGACGGATGCCGACCTTGAGATTTTTCCACTGGCCGTGTTCGATATGTCGCTGCATGGCGTCGGACAACGGCAGGTGCGTCGAGGCGAAACCGACACCGCCCGGTTGCGGCTGCACTTCGATCAGGTTCATTCCCGGGCTGCCGATGAAATAGCCGACAAAGGTGTGGCTCGGCCGCTCGAACAATTCCCGTGGCGTGCCGAACTGGACAATCTGACCGCCGTACATCACCGCGATCTTGTCGGCGAAGGTCGAAGCCTCGAGTTGATCGTGGGTGACGTAGACCATGGTGATGTTGAACTGCTCATGGATCTGCTTGAGCTTGCGCCGCAGTTTCCACTTCAGGTGCGGGTCGATCACCGTCAGCGGTTCATCGAAGAGGATTGCGGAAACGTCGTCGCGGACCAGACCACGGCCCATCGAGACTTTCTGTTTTTCGTCGGCGGTGAGGTTGCGCGCCTTCTTGCTCAGCAGGTTTTGCAGGTCGAGGACTTCGGCGATTTCCTGCACCTTGCTGTGTACTTTCGCCTCGGCCATGCCCTGATTGCGCAAGGGGAAAGCCAAGTTATCGAACACGGTCATGGTGTCGTAGACCACCGGAAACTGAAAAACCTGAGCGATGTTGCGCTTCTCCGGCGTCAGGTCGTTGACCGCTTTGCCGTCGAACAACACGTGGCCCTGCGAGGGGCTGAGCAGGCCGGAAATGATGTTGAGCAAGGTCGACTTGCCGCAACCCGACGGCCCGAGCAACGCGTAGGCGCCGCCCTGCTCCCAGACGTGATCCATCTCGCGAATCGCGTAATCCTCCGCGCCGCTCGGGGTTTTGCTGTAGCTGTGGGCGAGGTGCTGCAAACGGATTTCGGCCATCAGGCAACCCTCGCGACACGCCGGCCCGGTGCTTGCACCAGACGGCCCTGCGCATCGAAAACGAACAGTTTGTGGGTCGGGATGTAAATGCGGATCGGCGCATCGACGTCGTATTCGTGAACGCCGGGCAGATGCAGCACCAGCAGGAAATGTTCGTTGCGCACGTGCAGGAAGGTTTCCGAACCGCTGATCTCGGCGACTTCGACGGTGACGGCCAATTCCAGATCGTCATCGTTGCTCGGCACCAGCGAGATGTGGCTGGGGCGCACGCCAAAACGGAACTCGCCCTCGCCCACCGGGCGCAGATCAACGTTCAACGGGAAGTGCACGAAGTTGGCAAAACTCACTTCGTTGCCAGCGATGCGCCCGGGCATCAGGTTGATCGGCGGCTCCGAGAACAGTTCGGCCGCAAGCACGGTTTGTGGCTGGTGATAGACCGAGGTCGACGGGCCGCTCTGAATCACCCGGCCTTCATGAAGAATGGTCGTGGTGCCGCCGAGTGCCAGCGCTTCGTTGGGCTCGGTGGTGGCGTAGATCGCGATGGTGTGGCGCGCCTTGAACAGCTCGCGCATTTCCTGGCGGAGTTCTTCGCGCAGTTTGTAATCGAGGTTGACCAGCGGCTCATCGAAGAGGATCAGCTCAGCATCCTTGACCAGCGCGCGAGCCATGGCGGTGCGTTGCTGTTGACCGCCGGACAGCTCCAGCGGATAGCGCTGCAGAAACTTCTCGATGCGCAGCATCTTCGCGGTTTCCTGCACTTTGCTGTGGATGATCTCTTTTGAGACGCCGGCCTGTCGTAGCGGCGAGGCAATATTCTCGAACACGGTCATGGTCGGGTAGTTGATGAACTGCTGATAGACCATCGACACGTTGCGCAAACGCACCGGGCGTTGGGTGACGTCGACGCCGTTCATCAGGATGCGACCGCTGTCAGGCTTGTCTAAACCTGCCATTAAACGCATGAGGCTGGTTTTGCCGGACAGCGTGCGGCCGAGCAAAACGTTGAAGGATCCGGCTTCGAATTTCAGGCACGCATCGTCGATCCAGGTCTGGCCCTCGACGGTACGGCTGACGTGCTCCAGGGTGAGTGACATGGCTCGGCCTTTTTATTATTGGAGTCAAGCGACCTGTGCACGGGAGCGAGTTTCGTGCCAGAAACGGCAAGTGGTTGATTTGGCGTGAAAATCGCTGAAAGCGCGGGGATTGAGCGTTCATTGCTGAACACATTTGAACAGTTGGGCGATTGACAATGAACAATAGTGAACAACACTCTATGGACTCATTTCGGTGAACACCGGAGATCCTGTGGGAGCGAGCTTGCTCGCGAATGCGGTGTGTCATTCAACCGATTCGGTGACTGATCCTCCGCTTTCGCGAGCAAGCTCGCTCCCACAGTTGATCTGTGTGGTGCTCAGGATTTGGGTTCATAACAACAATAAAAATCGCTGCATCAGAGGCCCACTGCCATGGCCGCACCTGCCCCGCCGCTGTCCCACGACGCGATCGTCCAGACGTCCTGGCAACGTTGCCGCGCGTTCGGTCTCGACCACCAGAGCACGCCGGCCTTCGATCAATTGCCCGCTGCCGGCATCGCCCATCTGCTCGACAGCCATCATTCACTGGTGCAGACCACGCACCAGGAAGTCCTGCCCTATTACGAAAACATCCTCAGCAACTCCAACTGCCTGATCATGCTCGCCGACAATCAGGGCCAGGTGCTGACGTCGTGGGGCACGCAGCGCTTTATCGAGCCGAGTCTGGCCCGTGGATTTCAGGCCGGTGCGAGCTGGGTCGAACGCACCAGCGGCACCAACGCGATCGGCACGGCGCTGGCGTGCGAACAAGCGGTGCACATTGAACACGATGAACATTTTCTGAAAGCCAACCGCTTCATGACCGGTTCCGCCGCGCCGATTTTCGACGCCGAGCGCAAGGTGATTGCGGTGCTCGATGTGTCCAGCGACAGCTATCTGCCGCCCTCGCACACGCTGGGCATGGTCAAGATGATGAGCCAGACCGTGGAGAACCGGCTGATCCTCAACCTGTTCCATGGCCAGCACTTTCAACTGACTTTCAACACCGGATTGAACAACCTCGACAGTCAGTGGGCCGGATTGTTGATCTTTGATGAGAGCGGTCAGGTGCTGTCGGCGAATCGGCGGGCCGACAATCTGCTCGGCGTGCGTTTGTCGCGGGTCAGCGTTGAAAGTCTGTTCAAGGTTTCACTGCTGGAGCTGATCAATCAGCCCGACGGCATGCCGTTTGCCTTGCAGACCTCCGGGCGTAACCGTTTTCAATGTTTGTTGAAGCGGCCGAAGCAGGCGTCGATTCAGCCTCGCGTTTTTGCTGCTGAACCGAAAACCGCCGCGCCCACCGCCATCAGCCTCAACACCCTGCACTTCGGCGACAGTCGCGTGGAAAAAGCCGTGCGTCAGGCTGAGCGTTTGCTGGAGAAAGACATTCCGCTGCTGATTCACGGCGAAACCGGCGTCGGTAAAGAAGTCTTCGTCAAAGCCCTGCACCAGGCGAGTTCGCGCAGCAAACAGGCGTTCATTGCCGTCAACTGCGCGGCGATCCCCGCCGAACTGGTTGAGTCGGAACTGTTCGGGTACGAGAAAGGCGCGTTCACCGGCGCCAACCAGAAAGGCAGCATCGGCCTGATTCGCAAGGCGGACAAAGGCACGTTGTTCCTTGATGAAATCGGCGATATGCCGTTGCCGACACAGGCGCGATTATTGAGGGTATTGCAGGAGCGTTGCGTGCAGCCGGTGGGCAGCAGTGAGTTGTTTGCGGTGGATTTGCGGATTATCTCGGCGACCAACCGCTCTTTGCGTGAACAAGTGCAATTGGGGCGGTTTCGGGAGGATTTGTATTACCGCATTGGTGGACTGACGCTGGAACTGCCGCCGCTGCGGGAGCGCAGTGATAAGGAGGCATTGTTTAAACGGTTGTGGGAACAGCATCGTGAGCCGACGCAGTGGGCCGGGCTGAGTCAGGAAGTGTTGGCGTTGTTTGAAAGGCATCCGTGGCCGGGGAATTTACGTCAGGTCAGCAGCGTGATGCAGGTGGCGCTGGCCATGGCCGAGGAGCAACCGGTGAGGCCGGAGCATTTGCCGGATGATTTTTTTGTGGATCTGGAGATGGAGCCGGTGGAGAGCGCGGCGCCGTTGGGACTGGACTTGAATGATGTCGAGGCGTTGAACCGGGAGTTGAGGGCTTGCGGGGGGAATATTTCGCATTTGGCGCGGCGGTTGGGGGTGAGTCGGAATACGCTTTACAAGCGGCTGCGGCAGATTGAAGGTTGAGTGAATCCCGTTCCCCTCACCCCAGCCCTCTCCCTCCGGAGAGGGAGCTGACCGAGGTGTCTGGCGCTGGACATCGACCTGAAACATCGTGGCGATTATGGATTCGGCGCAAATCGCTCAGGTCGGTGTATTTCTTGAACATCCCCCAATCAGTCCCCTCTCCTGCGGGAGAGGGCTAGGGTGAGGGCGAAAATTCCGGCTCAACCTGCACAGCCGAAGCCGCCCCCAATGTGCGCAATCCCACCAGCACAACAACCACCATCATGATCCCCGCGCCAATCGCCACGCCGAACCCGGCCCGCGCGCCCCAGGCATCGATAACCAGCCCCGCCAGCATGCCGCCCAGCGCAACACCAATGCTGATACCCGTGGTCATCCAGGTCAGCCCTTCAGTAATCCTCGATGGCGGGATGATGATCGTCCCCAGCTTCATCACCACGACCATCGTTGGCGCAAACGAGATGCCGGCGATAAACAGCGTCGCTGTAAGGACATAAACGTCCGCTGCAAAAATCGGCAACACGCCGGTCAGCGCCGTGACCAGAATCCCGATCAGAAACTGTTTTTCGATCGCCAGCGAAACCCTCATCGCGCCGAACGTCAGGCCCGCTACCAGCGAACCGAACGCATAGGCGGCGAGGATAAAGGTCGCCGACGCTGGCCAGCCCTGCGCATTGGCGAACGCGACGACGGCGACATCGATTGCTCCGCCAATGACACCCATCGCCAACAGCGCCAGCACAATGGTGCGTACACCGGGAATCAGCAGGGTTGAGCCGCCATGACTGGCGTGGCCCACGACAACTTTAGGTTCAGTCTGGCGTTGCAAGAGAAACGCCGTCACCCCGACAGCCAGCAATCCGACCGCGACCAGTGGCCCGGCTTCGGCGAAAAAGCTCACGCTCAAACCGATCGCCAGCGGCGGGCCGACGATGTAGGCCATTTCGGTGAGGACCGTGTCCAGCGAGAACGCCGTGTGCAGTTGCGGCTTGCCTCGGAACAGTTGCGTCCATCGCGCGCGGATCATCGACGGCATGCTTGGCATCGTCCCCGCCAGTGCCGCCAGAACAAACAGCAGTGCGGCAGGTGCGCGCAAATAGACGGCGATGATCAGCGCCAACAACATGACAATGCTGAACGCGGTGACGACGGGCAGCACGCGACTCTGACCATGTTGATCAACCAGTCTGGAGATGTGCGGGCCGAGCAGCGCATTGGCCAGAGTGAACGTACCGGCCACGGCGCCGGCCAGCCAGTACACACCGGTTTGCTCAACCAGCATGGTGATGATGCCGATGCCGATCATTGCCTGCGGTAACCGCGCGATGGAGCTCGCGAGCACTAACCCGGTGGCGCCGGGGGTTGTTAGCAGCTCGCGATAGTGATTAGCCATGGTGTTTCCCTTACATGATCGTCGCTGCTCAGCATCCGGCTGAACGCGTTGCCGACATCAAGACCTACGCGAACGTCAAAAGCAACCCTCACCCCAGCCCTCTCCCGGGGGGAGAGGGAGCTGACCGAGGTGTCTAGCGTTGTGCATCGACCTGAAAAAACCAGTCGATTATGGATTCGAAGCAGGTACAAGCCGGCGTATCTCTTTGACACCCACCCCTCACCCCAGCCCTCTCCCGGAGGGAGAGGGAGCTGACCGAGGTGTCTAGCGTTGTGCATCGACCTGAAAAAACCAGTCGATTATGGATTCGAAGCAGGTACAAGTCGGCGTATCTCTTTGACACCCACCTCTCACCCCAGCCCTCTCCCGGAGGGAGAGGGAGCTGACCGAGGTGTCTGGCGTTGTGCATCGACCTGGAAGATTGTGTCGATTATGGATTCGGAGAGAAACTTTCAGGTCGGCGTATTTCTTGAGCATCCCCCATTCAGTCCCCTCTCCCCCTGGGAGAGGGTTAGGGTGAGGGGCTTTTCTCGCGGCCAAACAAAAACCCGCACACGGCGGGTTTTGTCTGTAACAGGTACGGCTCTCAGTCAGCCAGACGCCAGGTCGTCCCACCCTTGCCATCTTCCAGCACAACACCCATCGCCGTCAGTTGATCACGGATACGATCCGACTCAGCCCAATCCTTCCCGGCCCGTGCCGCCAGACGCGCCGCAATCAGCGCATCAACCTCAGCCGCATCGACACGCCCTTCAGCGCCCGCCTGCAAGAAGTCATCGGCCTCCAACTGCAACACACCCAACACGCTCGCCAGCTCTTTCAGACGTGCCGCCAGACCTGCCGCTGCATCGAGATCGCTCTCGCGCAGACGGTTGATCTCACGCACCATTTCAAACAGCACCGCGCAGGCTTCCGGCGTACCGAAGTCGTCGTTCATCACCGTGGTGAAACGCTCAACAAACGCTTCGCCGCCAGCAGGCGCCACAGTCGGCAGGCCTTTCAACGCGTGGTAGAAACGCTCGAGTGCGCCCTTGGCGTCCTTGAGGTTGTCTTCCGAGTAGTTGATCGCGCTGCGGTAGTGGCTCGACACCAGCAGGTAACGTACGACTTCCGGGTGGTACTTTGCCAGCACGTCGCGAATGGTGAAGAAGTTGTTCAAGGACTTGGACATCTTCTCGCCATTGATGCGAATCATGCCGCAATGCATCCACGCGTTGGCGTAGGTCTTGCCGGTGGCCGCTTCGCTCTGGGCGATTTCGTTTTCGTGGTGCGGGAACTCGAGGTCGCTGCCGCCGCCATGAATATCGAAGGTCTCGCCGAGGCAGCAGGTGGACATCACCGAGCACTCGATGTGCCAGCCCGGACGCCCGGCGCCCCATGGCGATTCCCAGCTCGGCTCGCCCGGTTTGGTAGCTTTCCACAGGACGAAGTCCAGCGGATCCTGCTTGGCTTCGTCGACTTCGATCCGCGCGCCGATGCGCAGGTCTTCGATCTTCTTGCGCGACAGCTTGCCGTAGCCCATGAACTTGGCGACGCGGTAGTACACGTCACCGTTGCCCGGGGCGTAGGCGTAACCTTTGTCGATCAAGGTCTGGATCATGCTCAGCATGCCCGGAATATGATCAGTGGCACGCGGCTCCATGTCTGGCTTGTTGATGTTCAGGCGCGCTTCGTCTTCGTGCATCGCGGCGATCATGCGCTCGGTCAACGCTTCGAACGATTCACCGTTCTCGTTGGCGCGGTTGATGATCTTGTCGTCGATGTCGGTGATGTTGCGCACGTAGGTCAGGTCGTAACCGCTGAACCGCAACCAGCGGGTCACCAGGTCGAACGCGACCATGCTGCGACCGTGGCCAAGGTGGCAGTAGTCGTACACGGTCATCCCGCAGACGTACATGCGCACCTTGTTGCCATCGAGCGGCTTGAAGACTTCTTTGCTCTTGGTGAGCGTGTTGTAGATCGTTAGCACGTTATTTCCCTTGACGCTGAATCACTGGCCCCACGAATCACGCAGGGTCACGGTACGGTTGAATACCGGCTGACCTGGTTTCGAGTCCTTCAAATCGGCGACGAAATAGCCTTCGCGCTCGAACTGGAAACGGTCTTCCGGCTGTGCATTGCCAAGCGATGGCTCCGCACGACAACCGGTGAGTACCTGCAGCGAATCAGGGTTGATGTTGTCGAGGAAACTCGCGCTGTCTTCAGCCTTCTCAGGGTTGGCCGAACGGAACAGGCGATCGTACAGACGCACTTCGCACTCGATGCTGGCCGCGGCCGGCACCCAGTGAACCACGCCTTTGACCTTGCGGCCTTCCGGGTTTTTACCGAGGGTTTGCGGGTCGTACGAGCAACGCAGTTCGACGATGTTGCCGTCGGCGTCCTTGATCGCTTCGTCGGCACGGATCACGTAGCTGCCGCGCAGACGTACTTCGCCGTTCGGCTCCAGGCGCTTGTAGCCCTTTGGCGGTTCTTCCATGAAGTCATCGCGGTCGATGTAGATTTCACGGGCGAACGGCAGCTTGCGCACGCCAAGTTCTTCTTTCTGCGGATGACGCGGCAGTTCGAGGTTCTCGACCTGGTCTTCCGGGTAGTTGGTGATCACGACTTTCAACGGACGCAGCACGCACATGGCGCGCGGGGCGTTGGCGTCCAGGTCCTGGCGGATGCTGAACTCGAGCATGCCGAAATCGACCACGCCATCGGAACGGTTGGTGCCGATCATGTCGCAGAAGTTGCGGATCGAAGCCGGCGTGTAGCCACGGCGGCGGAAGCCCGACAGCGTGGACATGCGCGGATCGTCCCAGCCATTGACGTGCTTTTCATCGACCAGTTGCTTGAGCTTGCGCTTGCTGGTGATGGTGTAGTTGAGGTTCAGACGGCTGAACTCGTACTGACGCGGGTGCGCCGGCACTGGCAGTGCGTCGAGGAACCACTCGTACAGCGGACGATGGCTTTCGAACTCGAGGGTGCAGATCGAGTGGGTGATGCCTTCGATGGCGTCCGACTGACCGTGGGTGAAGTCGTAGTTCGGGTAGATGCACCACTTGTCACCGGTCTGGTGGTGATGGGCGTGGCGGATGCGATACATGATCGGGTCGCGCAGGTTCATGTTCGGCGAGGCCATGTCGATCTTCGCGCGCAGCACGCGGGCGCCATCGGCGAACTCACCGGCACGCATGCGCGCAAACCAGTCGAGGTTCTCTTCCACCGAACGGTCGCGGAACGGACTGTTCTTGCCCGGCTCGGTCAGGCTGCCACGGTATTCCTTGGCCTGCTCGGGGGTCAGGTCGTCGACGTAGGCCTTGCCAGCCTTGATCAACTCGACGGCCCAGTCGTGCAACTGGTCGAAATACTGCGAGGCGTAGCGCACTTCGCCGGACCATTCGAAGCCCAGCCATTTGACGTCGCTTTCGATCGCGTCGATGTATTCCTGGTCTTCCTTGGCCGGGTTGGTGTCGTCGAAACGCAGGTGCGTGACGCCGCCGAACTCCTGGGCCAGGCCGAAGTTCACGCAGATCGACTTGGCGTGGCCGATGTGCAGGTAGCCGTTGGGCTCAGGCGGGAAACGGGTGACGATCTGCGTGTGCTTGCCCGAGTCCAGGTCTGCCTGGATGATCGGCCGCAGGAAATTGACCGGCACGGCAGGGCCGGACTTGGCATTCGAGGTAGGGTCGACAGTGGGCTTGCTCATAGGATCCTTGACTTACAGGTGCGCGGCCGCAGAGGGGCCAGACAAAACAAAGCCGCTATCATAGCCGATGCTGTCAAGGGGCTGACAGAGCACGGCCTATAAAGGAGCGCATTTAATCGCCGGGAATTGAAAAACAGCCTCGAAATTCGCGTCTGTCACGCTAAACTGCGCACCTTGGCCGAAGCAGGCTGAACCGGTTGTGGGGCTGAATGTCCCAGAACCACGAATTCCTTATAAAGAGTAGCGATCATGACTCAAGTTAAATTGACCACCAATCATGGCGACATCGTCATCGAACTGAACGCTGACAAGGCGCCGATCACCGTCGCCAACTTCATCGAGTACGTCAACGCCGGTCACTACGAAAACACCGTTTTCCACCGCGTCATCGGTAACTTCATGATCCAGGGCGGCGGTTTCGAGCCAGGCATGAAAGAAAAGAAAGACAAGCGTCCAAGCATCCAGAACGAAGCGGACAACGGTCTTTCCAACGAGAAGTACACCGTTGCCATGGCTCGCACCATGGAGCCGCATTCGGCTTCCGCGCAGTTCTTCATCAACGTTGCCGACAACACCTTCCTCAACCACAGCGGCAAGAACACTCAGGGCTGGGGCTACGCGGTATTCGGTAAAGTCACCGCCGGCACTGACGTTGTCGACAAGATCAAAGGTGTTTCGACCACTTCCAAGGCCGGCCACCAGGACGTACCAGCAGACGACGTGATCATCGAGAAAGCCGAGATCATCGAAGCGTGATATTGCTGATTTCAGACTTGCATCTGGAAGAGGAGCGCCCGGACATCACCCGGGCGTTTCTGGATTTGCTCGCCGGACGCGCCCGCTCGGCGAGTGCGTTGTACATACTCGGCGACTTCTTCGAAGCGTGGATTGGCGACGACGCCATGACGCCCTTCCAGCGTTCCATCTGCCAGGCCCTGCGCGAATTGAGCGACAGCGGCACGGCGATTTTTCTGATGCACGGCAATCGCGACTTCATGCTCGGCAAGGCCTTCTGCAAGCAGGCCGGCTGTACGTTGTTGAAGGATCCGAGTGTCGTGCAGTTTTACGGCGAGCCGGTGCTGTTGATGCACGGCGACAGCCTGTGCACCCGCGACGTTGGCTATATGAAGCTGCGCCGCTATCTGCGTAACCCGATCACCCTGTTTATCCTGCGCAACCTGCCGCTGAGCAGCCGCCATAAACTGGCGCGCAAACTGCGCAATGAGAGCAAGGCACAGACGCGGATGAAGGCCAACGACATTGTCGATGTCACGCCGGAGGAGATTCCGCGGATTATGCAGGAATACGGGGTAAAAACCCTGATTCATGGGCACACCCACCGCCCGGCGATTCACAAGCTGCAGCTCGGTGAGCAGGCGGCGAAGCGGATTGTGCTGGGGGATTGGGATCGTCAGGGGTGGGCGTTGCAGGTGGATGAAAGCGGCTACGCCTTGGCACCGTTCGACTTCGCCCCGCCGCTGGCTTTGCCGCACGGCTGAAGATCGCCACCCCCTCACCCCAGCCCTCTCCCCCAAGGGGGCGAGGGGGAAAGGGAGCCGATCTCTATGCTTTTCAAAACCTGAGTTCGGCTCGGTATCGCAAGTCGGTGTACTTCGAAAGAACACCTCAATCAGTCCCCTCTCCCTCCGGGAGAGGGTTAGGGTGAGGGGCTCTTGACCTTAGTGCCCGGAAGCCGCCGGCCCTGCCTTCGCAGCAAACGGCGGTTTCGCCAGCCACACAATCAGAATCAACCCCATAAACCCCCAACCCAGCAACGTGAAGTAATCCACGGTGGAGAGCATGTACGCCTGACTGGTCAGCACATGATCGAGTTGCGCATACGCCGGGTTACTCGCCCCGCCCAACTGATTCAAGGCTTCCCGCGTGGCCGGCTCATAGGTGCTGATGCTCTCACTCATATACGCATGATGCTGATCCGCCCGGCGAATCCAGATCCACGTGGTCAGCGACGCCGCAAAGCTACCGCCCAACGTCCGCAAGAATGTGGCAAGACCCGCGCCATCGGCAATCTGGCTCGGCGGCAAGTCCGACATCAAAATGCTCAAGGTCGGCATAAAGAAAAGCGCCACACCAATGCCCATGAACAACTGCACCAGCGCGATGTGCTGGAAATCCACTTCATTGGTGAATCCGGCACGCATAAAGCAGCTCAAGCCAATCGCCAGAAACGCCAGCCCGGCCAGTAAACGCAGGTCGAACTTGTTCGCGTACTTGCCGACAAACGGCGACAGCAGCACCGGCAGAATGCCGATCGGCGCCACGGCCAGACCGGCCCAGGTCGCGGTGTAGCCCATTTGCGTCTGCAACCACTGCGGCAGGATCAGGTTGATGCCGAAGAACCCGGCGTAACCCAGTACCAACACCAGCGTGCCGATGCGGAAGTTGCGATAGGCAAACAGCCGCAGATTCACCACCGGGTGCTGATCGGTCATTTCCCAAATAACGAACACTGCCAGCGCGATCACCGAAATCGCCGCGCCGATGATGATGAAGTTCGACTCGAACCAGTCCAGATCATTGCCCTTGTCGAGGATCACCTGCAACGCGCCGACGCCGATAATCAGCGTGATCAGGCCGACGTAATCCATCGGCTGACGGCTGGTTTCCACCGGACGTTTGGCCAGTTGCGAACGCACCACCATCACTGCAAAGATGCCGATCGGCACGTTGATAAAGAAGATCCACGGCCAGCTGTAACTGTCAGTAATCCAGCCACCGAGAATGGGACCTGCAATCGGCGCGACCACCGTGACCATCGCCAGTAACGCCAGGGCCATGCCGCGCCTGGCGGGCGGATAAACCGCGATCAACAGGGTTTGCGTCATCGGGTACAACGGCCCGGCGACCAGGCCTTGCAGCACACGGAAGCCGATCAGTTCCGGCATCGACGTCGAGATACCGCAGAGAAACGAGGCCAGCACGAACAAAATGGTGGCCCACAAAAACAGCTTTACCTCGCCGAAACGGCGGCTGAGCCAACCGGTCAGCGGCAGCGCAATCGCGTTGCTCACGGCGAACGAGGTGATCACCCAAGTGCCCTGCTCCGAACTCACCCCAAGGTTGCCGGAAATGGTCGGCAGCGCCACGTTGGCGATGGTGGTGTCGAGCACTTGCATGAACGTCGCCAGCGACAGGCCGATGGTGCTGAGCAACAGGCTGGGCGGCGTGAAAGAGGCGTTATTGCTCATTGTGAATCCTATGAAACCCAGGTTGACGCCGCCCTCTTGTGGGAGCGAGCTTGCTCGCGAAGGCGGCCTGTCAGACAAAACAATGCTGAATGACACACCGCTTTCGCGAGCAAGCTCGCTCCCACAGGGTCAGGTGTGATCTCAGCGTTGCGCGGTTTTGCTCACCGCAGCGCTGTTGTCGTGGATCAGCTGCGCAATCATCGCGTCGGCTTCGGCCAGTTGGCGGTCGTAGACGTTGGTGCTGAACGAAGCCTTTTGTGGAGGCTGCTGTGCCAATACCGGGCCGCTCTGGTCGTGCAGGTTCACTTCAACATTGGTCGACAGACCGACGCGCAGTGGATGTTTGGCCAGTTCTTCGGCGTTGATGTGAATCCGCACCGGCACACGCTGAACGATTTTGATCCAGTTACCGGTGGCGTTCTGCGCCGGCAGCAAGGCAAACGCGCTACCAGTACCCGCACCGAGGCTGTCGACAGTGCCGCTGTACTTCACGTCGCTACCGTAGATGTCGGATTCGATATCGACCGGCTGACCGATGCGCATGTCACGCAGTTGGGTTTCCTTGAAGTTAGCGTCGATCCACAGCTGATCCAGCGGAATGACCGCCATCAACGCCGTGCCCGGCTGCACACGCTGACCGAGTTGCACGGTGCGTTTGGCAACGTAACCGGTGACTGGCGCGATCAAGGTGCTGCGGGCATTGGTCAGGTACGCCTGACGCAAATCGGCAGCGGCCGACATCACGTCCGGGTGCGACGACACCACGGTGTCATCGACCAGCGCGCTGGTGGTTTTCAGTTGCTGTTTGGCGTTGGCCAAGGCGTTTTGCGCCGAGGTCAGGTCGTCGCGAGCGTGGGACAGTTCTTCCTGGGAAATCGCCCCGCCCTGCGCGAGGTTTTTCCGGCGGTTGTAGTTGTCCTGGGCTTTCTGCACTTCGGCCTGTTGCGCGTTGACCTGGGCTTTCATGCCATCAACGTTGCTGTACAAGCCGCGCACCTGACGCACAGTGCGCGCCAGTTTCGCCTGCGCACTTTGCAGGCCGACTTCAGCGTCGTTCGGGTCGAAGTTGATCAGCACCTGGCCTTCGTGAACCAGATCACCATCGTCAGCACCGATACTGACCACAGTGCCGGTCACCAATGGGGTGATTTCGACGACGTTACCGTTGACGTAGGCGTCGTCGGTGCTTTCGTTAAAGCGCCCGATGAACTCGTGATACGCCCAGACGCCGGCGCAGGCGAGCGCGACGACAACGGCGAGCACCAGCAGCATGACTTTGCGTTTGCGCGGGTTGCCGGTGTCCGGGGTGTTGCCTTGAGCTTGGGTATTTTCGGCAGTGGCCATGACAATTACCTTGAATTAGTTGTGCGGCGTGGCTGGGCTGGCGTTGGCTGCGGTCAGGGTTTCGCCCTGGAAGCCGCCGCCCAGCGCTTGCATCAGTTGAATCGACAGGTCGATCTGCTCGGCATTGAGGGTGGCCAGTTGACGCTGGGCCTGCAGCAATTGCTGCTCGATGCTGAGCACGTCCAGGTAGTTGCCGATGCCGGAACCGTAACGCTGGACGACGGTGTTGTAAGAATCCTGAGCGATGTCGGTGGCGTGTTGCTGGGCACCGATCTGCCGGCCGATGTCACGCAACTGGTTGATCGTGTCGCTGACAACGCCCAGTGCTTTCACCAGGCTTTTGTTGTACTGCGCCACCGCCAGATCGTAATCGGCGTCGCGCGCATCGAGGTTGGCGCGCAGGCGTCCGCCGTCGAAGATCGGCACCGAAATGGTCGGGGCAATGTTGAAGAAGCGACTGGCCGAACCGAACATCGCGTCACCCAACAAAGATTCGGCACCGGCCGAGGCCGTGAGGTTCAAGTTGGGATAGAACTGGGTTTTCGCCGCGTCGATGTCTTTGCTCGCTGCCTCGACGCGCCAGCGCGCGGCGACCAGATCCGGGCGCCGACCGAGCAGCTCTGCCGGCAATACCGACGGCACGGCAACAGCGCTGGCTTGCAGCACTTTTGGCCGGGCAATTTCGTTGCCGCGATCCGGGCCTTTGCCGAGCAATACAGCCAAGGCAATCTTGGCGCTGTTCAGGCGTTTTTCCGCATCGATCAGGCTGGCTTCGGAGCTGGCTTCAAGGCTTTGTGTTTGCTGGAACTGGTACTGGCTATCGATGCCGGAACTCAGGCGACGCTGGCTCAGGTCGAGCATTTGCTTGGTGCGCTTGAGGTCGTCGTTGGCCAGGTCATAAACGATATGGGCCTGACCGAGATCGCTGTAGGCACGCGCAACATCGGCGGCCAGCGTCAACTGCGCGGCCTGACGATCGACTTCAGCGGCGCGGGCCTGACCGAGTGCGGCTTCCCAGGCATCGCGCTGGCCGCCCCACAGGTCGAAGTTGTAATTGAAACCGGCGCTGACGTTACGCACGGTGGCGTAGGCATCGCCCTGCCCCAACGGATCCTGATCCTTGGCCAGACGCGAACGGCTGATGCCGGCGCTGGCGTCGAGGGTCGGATAGCGTGCGGCATCGGCGGCATAAGCCGCGGCGCTGGCCTGATGGGCGCGCGCTTCAGCGATTTGCATGTCCGGGCTGTCGTGCAGGGCTTCGCGGATCAAGCCGTCGAGTTGCGGATCGCCAAGGCTGGTCCACCAGTCGCTTTTCGGCCAGGCGGCTGGCGACAGGGTTACGCCGTTGAGCGATTGGCCGACTTTCAGGCTTTTCGCGTCAAGGTTCTGGCCATGGGTGTCGAGGCCGCTGTAGTTGGCGCAACCGGCGAGGATCATCGCCGACAGCACCAGCGTCAGGCTGCTGCGCAAGGTTTTACCGCTCATTGTGTTCACCTAAGCGCTGGATAGTGATCGGGTCACCGGCTGCCAGCAGAATTTTCTTGAGGATGTATTCCAGGGTCTTCAACTCGTCCGGGGTGACGGCGCCCGCCAGTTCATTCATCGCGTCGGCGCCGATGTGCGGCAGGCGATCGGCCAGTTGCTGGCCTTGCTCGGTCAACTTGAGTTGCACCTGGCGGCGATCGCCTTCGCTGCGGTGGCGTGCCAGGAAGTCTTTCTGCTCCAGACGATCAAGCATGCGCGTCATCGAACCGCTGTCCAGCGACAGGTGCCGGCACAGTTCGGCCGGAGTATCGACGCCGTACTGGGCCATGATGATCAACACCTTGAACTGCGCGGCGGTGATGCCGTGGGGTTCCATGTGGGTGTCGATGATCCGGTCCTTGAGCAGCGCAGCACGGCCAAGCAACAGGCCGAGATGGCAGTGTTTGAATTCGTCCGGGGTGAAATGCTTCATTTGCTCACCTAATAACTGCCTAGGCAGTGAATGTATGTCGAGATGTTACTGCCTAGGCAGCGAATGTCAATGGAATAGTTAGGAGGCTTGGTAATTAGTTGACCAATGGGCTGGGTTTTTGTGGCGCCCGCGCTGACGCTTTCGCGAGCAAGCTCGCTCCCACAGGGTCATGCGTCAGCCAAACAATATTGGCAACGACACAAAACCTGTGGGAGCGAGCCTG
The DNA here is from genome assembly GCF_001648775.1 of Pseudomonas fluorescens. Classification (GTDB taxonomy): domain Bacteria; phylum Pseudomonadota; class Gammaproteobacteria; order Pseudomonadales; family Pseudomonadaceae; genus Aquipseudomonas; species Aquipseudomonas fluorescens_M. Next base: position 158,781 of record NZ_LVEJ01000008.1, on the reverse strand, counting down.
CTCGCGAAGGCCGCGACTCGGTACAGGATTGATCAGGATTCGTCGGAAGGCTGCGCAGGTGGCGGCTGCACCGGATGCACCTCACGCCCGCGCAAGGCTGTCGCCACATACCCAAAGGCACGCTTGCTCACCGCATAAATGCTGTGCCAACCCGGCGGTGCCGGCTCGATGGCAGCATGCAACGCTCGCGCATAGTCGAGCACCAGCCCGGGCGTCCAGGCCATCACCTCGGCGCGCTTGCGCACTTGCGCGGCAACCCAGAACTCGGGGCTGAAAATGACTCGGGCAAAATCCAGCATGCTCGAGTGCCCCCGGTTCATCGCCCCTTCCAAAGCCGCTTCGAGGCTATGAGCGACAGCACTGGAACAATTGCGGCTGGTCAGGTTGTACGTGCTGTTCTGCCGATACTCCGTCCAGAACGCATGCAGGCGCCGGGCGTCGTAGTGGGCAAAACTGACCTGCACCGAAGACGGACACCAGTCCGCCACCTCGCCCGCATAGTCGGGCAGAAACCTGCCGGCGACATCGTTGTTCGGCGTCGCCCGCAGCAAGCGCACGAAATCCCCCGCTGAACGATCGATGTCATCCTGCGGGTAATGGCTGATGTAAATGTCCGGGCCACATTCCAGCGCCGCATGGCCGGCGGAGATCACGCCGTTGACGTCGACGGCTGCGATGTAGCGGTTGAGCAGGCGATTGCGCACCAAAGTGTCATCAACGGTGCCGCTGGGGGTCCAGACGTGAATCACCAATGCGCCGCTGCTGGCCGGCGCACTGACTGACAAAGGGCTTGTCAGCGGCGGCTGGTGTTTGAAGCGCACCGCTTGCCGCAACAAGGCGCAACCGGTGAGAAACAGGCTCATGCCGATGCAGAACGGCACCGTGCCCTTATACAGCGTCGGATACGGCTCAAGGATAAACACGCCAAAGCCGATTTCGAACAACCCCGCCAGCAGCGACACCTGCCAACCGACAAAGCGCACCACCACCGCAGCCGCCAGCCGAAAGACCCCGTCAATGATGAAAGCCCCGCCAAACAGCACCGCCAGAATCAGCCCGGCAGCATGTTGCCGGTCGACGATCAGCAGTCCCAGCAAGAGAAAAGCCAGACCTCGCGCTTTGCGCAGGGCCGCAGCGGTGCCGGTTTGCGGTGCCGGCACCAGCAGCAGAATCAGGGCTTCGAGCAACAACAGATAGCCGAAAAGATGCAACGGGAAATACAACACACCGTCCAGCGCATCAATGAAGATGCCCACACCGGCCGCGCCCCAGACAACGCCCGTCAGCGCCAGCGCGGACCAACGCTTGCGGACAAAGTCGTGACCAAGCAAGACCATACTCAAGCGGACCATAGGCGTCTCTGTTGTTTTCGGGCAGCCGCCAACCGCGCAGCTTTCAAGTTGCGCTGAGTCTAATGCATTCTGCAAAAGCCGGATCGCAACGACGCGACCCGGCCGGGGGAAACGCGCGTCAGAAGTCGCGTTTGTAGAAGATATCCAGCGAACTCGCGACGCCACTCGCAGCCTCGACATACACCTTCTTGCTCAGCTTGTAGCGCAGCGCAATGGTGCTGGCCGGTTCAAACACGCCGACGCCATAACGCAAACTGAGCTTCTCGGTAATATTGCCGCTGGCCACCACGCTGGTGGCATCGCCGCTGCCTGCAGTGTCGAGCTGGAAGTCCTGAATCCCCAGATCCTTGGCCAAACCGCTGGTGACCCCGGAACTGCCCATCAAGCCCAACCCCAACGCCGCTTGCGCGAGCATGTTGTTGTCTTCGCCATTGGTGCTCAGCGGACGCCCGAGCACCAGATAGGACAGCGCCTGCTCCTGACTCATCGCCGGCTCGGAGAAGATCTGCGTGGTCGGCTGCTCGGCGCTGCCGCTCAGGCGAATACCGGCGATCACGTCGTCGGTCTGGCGAATCGCTTCGATGTCCAGATACGGCTGATCGAGGGGGCCTGCAAACAACAGCCGCGCACGGCGCACTTGTAGGCGCTGACCGTAGGCACTGTAACGGCCGTCGTTGAGCCACAGTTCGCCACGGGTGTCCATGTTGTCGCCGATGTGCACATGGCCCTGCACGTTGGCGGTCAGACCAAAACCGGCGAAGGCCAGTTTGTCTTCACCGACCACCACGTCGATGTCCATTTTCATCGCCAGCGGTGGTTTGCCCTCTTCGGTCTGCGCGCCGACGATGATCGTGTCATCGGAGACTTTCACCGTTGAGGGTGGCAATTCACGCACGGTGATTTCGCCTTTGGGCACCAGCACTTTGCCGGCGATTTTCAGCTCGTCGCCAGCCATGGAAATCTTCAGGTCCGGCGCCACTTCAAGTTTCGCGTACGGCTCGACGGTGACCGGCAATTGCGTGCCTTTCAACGCCAGATCGACCACCAGCGCCTGACCCCAGGCGATGTTGCCGTTAAGGCTGCCCTGCCCGCTCTTGCCACTTTTCCAGCCGCCGTCGAGGCGTACCGATTCGCCGGCAATCAGGGCGGTGAGTTGCAGGTTCTGCAACTCCATCGGCAACTCGGCGCCGGACACTTCGCCGTCGCTGAGCTGCACGGTGCCGTTGACCAGCGGCGCCAGCAGTCCGCCGGAAATCGTCCCGCTGCCGTTCAGGCGCCCGGTGAGTTTTTCGACCATCGGCACAAACGGCCGCGCCACCGAAAGGTCCAGCCCGGAGAGCCGGAACGAGCCGCTCAGCGGTTTGTTTTTCGGCAGCGGATTGAGCTGCGCTTGCACCATCAATTCGCCGAGTTTGCCGCCGACGAAATTCAGTTCGGTATCGACGCGTTTCGGCGTCAGTTTGCTGGTGAGTTTCAGGGTCTGGTACGGGAAGTCCAGCCACTGATCCTTTTCCTTCATGCGCAAGGTGCCGCCGCTGGCGTCAATGCTGACCACGCCGTTCGGGCCGCTGGCCGGCAGGTCAAGTTGCAGATCGGCGTTGAGCTTGCCCTTCCAGGCAAAATCTTTCGGCAACCATTGCGCGAGACTTTCGATCGGGAACTGCTTGAGGTGGTAGCGCAGTTTCGGCTCCGGCATCAGCCGTTGATCTTCACCGCACAGGCTGGCATCGCCGGATAACCAGCAATGCGCGCCGAAGTTGATTTTGCCGTCAGCCAGACGTTCGAGTTTGACCGGATTCTGCAATTTCCAGTCCTGGCCACCAGCCTGAATATCGCCGCTGGCCAAGCGTCCGCGCCAGTTGCCTTTATCCAGATTGCCGTCCAGACCGAGGGCCAGTTTAAGTTGCGGCCCGATCAGGTCGAGGTCGAGTTTCTGGCTCTTGAGGTCGCCCTGAGCGCTGACGGTCAGCGTGCCCAGCGAGGTGTCACCGGCCTGAATGCCGGCGCCTTTCAGATTGATTTTCGCCCGCTGCGCACTGTCGAGGGTGGCGTCGAGGTTGAGGCTTTGCAGGCGGTTGTCCTGGAACGCCAGTTGCGAACCTTGCAGGTCGAGTTTGCCTTGTGGCGCCTTCAGCGTACCGGCCACATTGACCTGACCGTTGACCTGCCCGCGCAGCTGCGGCCAGAGCTGGGCCAGACGCGACAGCTTGATGTCGATCTGCCCGGTAAGTTTCTGTTGCAGACTGCCCTTGCCGCTGATGCTGTTGTCGCCGAGGCGGATTTGCAGGGCATTCAGATTCCATTGTTCGCCAGCGCCGTCAGCCTTGGCCTGGAGGATCGCCGGTTGCCCGCGCAGTTTGCCCTTCAAGTCGAGGTCAGCGGTGAGGCTCAGGCGTTCGTTCTTCATTTCGCCTTGGCTTTTCAGCGGCCCTGCGAGGGTGCCCGGCAACTCGGCGACCCAGTACGCCGGGTTCAGCGCCGACAAATCCAGCGCGGTGTCCCAGGCAATGCCGTCGGCGAACTGTACGTTGACGTGACCTTCAGCCTTGCCCTGCCCGGCTTGCATTTTCAATTGCGGCAAGGCGATCTGTTTAAGGCTGCCGCTGAACGGACTGCTCAGGGTAAACGCCCCGGCCGGACCATCCAGTGCGGCGTCGAAGTTACCGAGGTATTGCCCGTCGGTGTAGGAGACTTCGCCAGTGAAGCTACGCAAAGCGACTTGTGGCTCGTCGATTTCGTTATAGAGCCGATGCCACGGGAAATCCTGCCAGTTGATATTGGCTTGCGCGCTGAGGCCTTTGCTCCAATCGACGCTGCCAGTGAACTTCAGGCTTTGCTTGTCGTTGGCCGTCAGGTCGAGGCCGGCAATCTGCGCGCCGCTGGCGTCGACTTTGCCTTTGAGCAGCAGCGCCACCGGGCCTTTGTCGGCGGGCAGCGTGGCGTTGCCGTTGAGTTGGTAACCGTTTTTCAGGTCGCCTTCGCCGGTCAACACCAGTTGATTGAGTTGCAGGGTGTCCGGCAGATCGGCGCTCGCTTTGAACGCCTCGGAAGTGATGCGCACCTTGGCCGGCAGGTTTTCCGCCAGCGGTTGCAGCTCGCCGCTCAACTGGCCGTCGAGGTAACCCCGGCTGTCGGCGTGCAGGTTGAGGGTTTTCAACAGGTCGCCGTCGATCTTCAACGCCAGTGTCCAAGGCCCCGTGCCCGGCGAAGGCAATGTCAGGTCACCGGCGATGTTCAGCGGCCAGTTGCCGGTCGGCGCGAGTGTTCCGGACAGGTTCAGGCTGAGGTCGTCGCGCTGCAATTTGATGCTTTCAATCTGCATGCCCTGGGCGGTCCAGTGCGCCGCCAGTTGCAAGCCCTTGAGTTGCTCGCTGCCGTTGAACAACAGGCTGCCGACCTGCACGTCGCCCAACTCGATAGCCACCGGCAATTGCAGATCCGGCAGTTTGATCGGACCGCTGTCGGTGGTTTCTGCACTCGGCGGGAATTGCAGGATGACCTGATCAGCTTTGAGTTGCTCGATGCACAAGGTCATGCGCGTCAGGCACAGCGGCGACCAGGCGAAAATCGCCTTGTTCAGTTCGACGCGGCTGCTGTCCTGTTGCCACAGCAGATGATCGGCGCTCCATTGCCCGCCGAGGCGACCCTGGAAATTCTCGACGCTGAGGCCCGGCACGAGGCCCAGCACCCAGCGGCTGCCGGCCGCCGTACCGAGCACGGCAGTGACACTCAATACAATCAACAACACCAGCGCCAACAGCGTCAGTGCCGTTATTTTCAAACCACGCTTCACAGCTCAGGCCCCATGGAAAAGTGCAGCCGGATGCCGCCATCGTCGTCGAGTGCGTGGGCCAGGTCGAGGCGGATCGGCCCCACCGGTGAAACCCAGCGCACGCCAATACCGACCCCGGTCTTGAGGTTCGGCAGTTCGAGTTTGTTGAAAGAGTTGCCTTGGTCGACGAAGGTCGCCACGCGCCATTTCTCGGCGATCGAGTATTGATATTCGACGCTGCCGGCGACCATGTAACGCCCGCCGATCCGGTCACCGTCGGAGTTTTTCGGCGACAGGCTCTGATAGTCGTAACCGCGCACACTCTGATCGCCACCGGCGAAGAAACGCAGTGACGGTGGCACCGAGTTGTAGCCGTTGGTGGCGCTGCCGCCGACCTGGACGCGACCGAGGAAGCGGTGTTTGTCGAATACCGTGGTCAGGCCTTTGACCAGCGCGGTGCCATATAAAAGGTTGTTGTCCGAGCCGAGGCCTTCCTTCGCCAATTTGCTTTCGAAGCTCAGGCGATAGCCGTTGTGCGGGTCGATGCGGTTGTCGCTTTTCAGGTACGAGTAGCTGATGCCGGGCATCAGCAACGTGCTCAGGCCGGAGTCATCGCCGAGTTCATATTCTTCACGCTGCCATTTCAACGAGATCACCCGCTGCCAGCCGCTGGGCAATTTGCTGTGCCATTCCGGGCCGAAGGTCAGCAGTTTGCTGAGCGTGTCGGAACCGTCGATGTCTTCGAATTGATAGCCGCCGGCCCAACGCAATTTGTCGGTCAGTGGTGGGTCGAGCGGGATGTCGTAGAACAGCCCGACGTTTTGTCGTGGCGCTGACAGTTCGGCTTCCCAGCCATAGCTGTCGCCCTGCGGGTTGACCCAGTGGCGCGTCCAGTTGGCCTTGATGCGCGGGCCGACGTCGGTCGAATAACCGAGGCCCAGGCCCATGGTCCGTGGTTTGCGCGTGTCGAGTTTGACGTCGACCGGGATGACATCGTTTTTCGCCGCGGTCGGTGCGGCATCGACGCGCACGCCTTCGAAATAACCGCTCGATTGCAGATCGCGATTGAGTTCGGCGATCAGCTCGGAGTCGTACGGCTCGCCTTCCTTGAACGGCACCATGCGTTGCAGCAAGTCTTCGTCGAACGGCGTGTCGCCTTCGAATTTGACTTTGCCCAGCGCATAACGCGGGCCGCTGTCGTAGATCAATTCGACGTCGGCCACACCCGCGCGCGGGTCGACCAACAGTTTTTGGCTGGTGAAATGGCCACTGAAGAAGCCGAAGCGCGAGGCCTGATTCTGAATAAGTCTTTTGGCGTCTTCGTAACGGCCATGGTTGAGCACCGCGCCGGACTTGAGCACGTCACTTTTCGGTACACGAAAGGATTTGAGGGAGGCAGCCGGGCCGTCGACACGAATGGTGACGTTGCGCAGGCGAATCGGCTCGCCGGGATCGATGTTCAACACCAGGCGCGGCTTGTCGCCACCCTTGACGTCACTTTCAATCTGCGGCTGGTAATAGCCCAACGCCTGGGCTGCCTTGCGCGCCTGCTCTTCGGCACCGCGACTGAAGCGCTGCAGGGCTTCTTCGTCACGGTCGCCGAGACTGCCGATATAGCCTTCTATATTGGCCTTGAGTTCATCGTTGGACGGTTTGATCCGCACATCCAATTCACTTTGCGCCAGCGCCGCGCAGCTGGTTAACAGCATGAGCACGCCACTGGTAAATCTTCCTGGAAACTTCATAGGCGCGGATGCTATCACGGGCTTGGGAGCGTGATAGAACAGGAAATTTCCCAAGAAGTTTCATTGTCACGCTGTTGCAGTTTGTAACACCTGCGGATTGGCGTGGAAAAATACGTGTTCACGCACCGGGCCGACGGCAACTTCGCCGATCTCTTCGTAACCCTGCCTTTTATAGAATTCCAGATAGCGCGGGTTACCGGTGTCGAGCACCACGCCTTGCGAAGTTTCGTCGACGGCGCACCAGTTGTGTACGGCCGTCAGCAGTTGTTCGCCGAAGTGTTTGCCCTGAAATTGCGGGTGAATCCCCAGCAGCGGCAGCATATGCACGGAATCACTGGGCACGCAGGCCGCGACCGCGTCGTGGTATTCGAGATAGCGGCGGGTGCAGCGGAAACCGGTGCTGAGCACCATGCGCAGGCGCCACGCCCAACTTTCGGTGATGCCCAAACGGCGTTGCGGCGGCGCGATCAGGGCGATGCCGATCAGGCGATCGTTGACCAGCAGGCCGATGGCCGGCAGATCCTGCAGGAAGTGTTGCTTGACCAGTTCGCGCACCGTCGCCCGCACGCGTTGCTCGTAGCCTGGGCGCTCGGCTTCGAACAGGTAGCCGAATGTCGGCTCGTGGCGATAAGCCTGATAAAGCAGCGAGCGGGCTTCGCGGGAATAGCCGCGGTCGAGCATATGAATGTCGGCGATGGCGGTCTGGGTTTCAGGCATGACGGTGATTCTCCCCGGGGCGCGTTCAAATGGCGGCGCTCTTGTTGGTACGAACCTTTTACGGGTGGCGTGGTTCCCCACAGGTATAGACCAAGTCGAGATCTTCATCGACTGGGCGGACGCCTTCGCGAGCAAGCTCGCTCCCACATTTTGGAATGCGTTCCCCTGTGGGAGCGAGCTTGCTCGCGAAGAGGCCGGTCCAGGCAACACATGTCCCACAGGCCAAAATGATTTCTCCCACACTGGCCCATTTCCCCCCTGTCAGCTAGCATCGCCCTTTTGCCAGGACTGCCGACCATGAAGATCGTTTCCTTCAACATCAACGGACTGCGCGCCCGTCCGCATCAGCTGGCAGCGCTGATCGAAAAACACCAGCCGGACGTCATCGGCCTGCAGGAAACCAAGGTCCACGACGACCAGTTCCCGCTGGAAGAAGTCCGCGCCCTCGGCTATCACGTGTACTTCCACGGCCAGAAAGGCCATTACGGCGTGGCGATGCTCTCGCGTCAGGAACCGATTGCGATCCACAAAGGTTTCGCCACCGATGAAGAAGACGCCCAGCGCCGCTTTATCTGGGGCACCTTCGCCGACGCCAATGGCGTGCCGGTGACGATCATGAACGGCTATTTCCCTCAGGGTGAAAGCCGCGACCACCCGACCAAATTCCCCGCCAAGCAGCGTTTTTACAGCGATCTGCAAGCACTGCTGGAAAGCCAGTTCCACAACGAACAGCCGTTGGTGGTAATGGGCGATGTGAACATTTCCCCGGAAGACTGCGACATCGGCATCGGCCCGGACAACATGAAGCGCTGGCTGAAAACCGGCAAATGCAGCTTCCTGCCGGAAGAACGCGAGTGGATGGCACGCCTGAAGAACTGGGGCCTGACTGACAGTTATCGCCACTTGAACCCGGATGTGACGGACATGTTCAGTTGGTTCGACTATCGCAGCCGAGGCTTTGAAGATGAGCCGAAGCGTGGCCTGCGCATTGACGTGATTCTGGCGTCGCAGGGTTTGTTGCCACGGGTGAAGGCTGCCGGTGTGGATTATGAATTGCGCGGAATGGAAAAGCCTTCCGATCATGCGCCGATCTGGCTTGAACTGGCCTGATCTTCGAATCCTGCCCCCCCTGTGGGAGCGAGCCTGCTCGCGAAAGCGGTGTATCAGAGACATTTTTGTGACTGACACACCGCTTTCGCGAGCAGGCTCGCTCCCACACTTAGATCGCTGTCATCTGCAAGTAACTTTTCTGACTTAATCTCCCCGGCAATCCCCTTGGCTTGATTCGGTGCCGGCATGACCCTGCGTGTTCTGTGCGTGTTTCTCTTGAGTGCGTGGCTGACGGTTTCGGCCGCTGCCCTGCCCCTTCCTGAAAACGGCCCGGCGCTGCGCATTCAAGGCTCCAACACCATCGGCGCCGAACTCGGCCCGGCACTGGTTGAAGGCCTGTTGCAAGAACAGGGTCTGCTGAAAATCCACCGCGAAACCCCGGACACGGCCAACGAATTGCGCATCGTCGGCCAGACCCACGAAGGCAAACGCGTGGTCGTCGAAGTCGCCGCGCACGGTTCCAGCACCGGTTTCACCGCGTTGAAAAACGCCAGCGCCGATCTGGCCGCGTCCTCTCGCGAGATCAAGGACAGTGAGTTGCAGACCTTGCAATCACTCGGTGACCTGAAAAGCCCCACCGCCGAACAAGTCATCGCCATCGATGGCTTGGCGATCATCCTTCATCCCGATAATCCCCTCCAACAACTGGACACCGAGCAACTGGCGCGGATTTTCAGTGGCGAGGTGAAAACCTGGGAGGACCTCGGCGGGCGTGGCGGTGCGATTCATTTATATGCGCGGGATGATCAGTCCGGCACCTACGACACGTTTAAAGAACTGGTCCTTAGCCGGCGTGGGAAAAGTCTGAGCAGCAACGCGAAAAGGTTTGAGTCCAGCGAGCAATTGTCCGACGCCGTCAGCACGGACCCGCAGGGCATCGGCTTCATCGGTTTGCCTTACGTGCGTCAGGCCAAAGCCGTGGCGATTGCCGATGGCGCGTCGCAATCGATGTTGCCGCTCAACAGTCTGATCGCCACTGAGGACTACCCGCTGTCCCGGCGGTTGTTCTTTTATCTGCCACCCGCCAGCGACAATCCGTGGGCGAAGGCGTTGGTGGCGTTTGCGCAAAGTCGTCAGGGCCAGGCGATTGTGGCGGCCAATGGTTTTATCAGCCAGACCGTTCACGCCATGACTGTGGCGCCGAATGCGCTGATGCCTGAGGGCTATCAATCGCTCAGCCGTCACGCCCAGCGTCTGACGGTGAATTTCCGCTTTGAAGAAGGCAGCGCGACGCTGGATAACAAGGCGCGTCAGGATCTGGCGCGGGTGTTCGACTATATAAAGCGCCATGACAAGACCGAGCGCGCAGTGACGCTGGTGGGTTTTGGTGATCTCAAGGACGACCCGGCGCGGGCCGATCTGTTGTCGAAGCTGCGGGCGATGGCGGTGCGCCGGGAACTGGTGAAGAACGGCGTGGTGTTGCGCGAGGTTCGCGGCTTTGGTGCGTTGATGCCAGTGGCGGCGAACAATGCGGATGAGGGCAGGATCAAGAATCGGCGGGTTGAGGTTTGGGTGTATTGAACCTGATGGTTATGGACTGAATGTTCAGACCCCTTCGCGAGCAGGCTCGCTCCCACATTTAACCGCATTCCAATTGGAAGAATGCGATCCCATGTGGGAGCGAGCTTGCTCGCGAAGCAGGCGACGCGGTCTTAATGACTGCTACGCAGCATTTCCTTCGGCACATATTTGCCGATTTCGAACTTGCCGATCGCCGCGCGGTGCACTTCGTCCGGGCCGTCGGCCAAACGCAGGGTGCGTTGCATGGCATACATGTAAGCCAGCGGGAAATCGTTCGACACCCCGGCCCCGCCATGCATCTGGATCGCCCGGTCGATCACCCGCAGCGCCACGTTCGGCGCAACCACTTTGATCTGCGCAATCTCGCTCTTCGCCACTTTGTTACCGACGGTGTCCATCATGTACGCCGCTTTCAACGTCAGCAGACGCGCCATGTCGATTTCCATCCGCGAGTCGGCGATCTTGTCGACGTTACCGCCCAGTCGTGCCAGCGGCTTACCGAATGCAGTGCGGCTCACCGAACGTTTGCACATCAATTCCAGGGCACGCTCGGCCATGCCGATCGAACGCATGCAGTGGTGAATGCGGCCTGGGCCAAGACGACCCTGTGCGATTTCGAAACCGCGACCTTCACCGAGCAAAACGTTCTCGTACGGTACGCGCACATTGTCGAACAGTACTTCGGCGTGGCCGTGTGGTGCATCGTCGTAACCGAATACCGGCAACGGACGGACGATTTTCACGCCCGGGGTATCGACCGGCACTAGGATCATCGAGTGCTGGGCGTGGCGTGGTGCATCGGGATTGCTCAGGCCCATGAATATCAGGATTTTGCAGCGCGGATCGCAGGCGCCGGAGGTCCACCACTTTTTGCCGTTGATCACCCACTCGTCACCATCACGCACGGCGCGGGCGGCCATGTTGGTGGCGTCAGACGAGGCCACATCCGGTTCGGTCATGGCGAATGCCGAGCGGATTTCACCGCGCAGCAGTGGTTCGAGCCAGCGCTGCTTTTGTTCTTCATTGGCGTAACGCACCAGCACTTCCATGTTGCCGGTGTCCGGCGCCGAGCAGTTGAACGGCTCAGGCCCGAGCAGCGAGCGGCCCATGATTTCCGCCAGTGGTGCGTATTCGAGGTTGCTCAGGCCGGCACCGAGTTCCGATTCCGGCAGGAACAGATTCCACAGACCTTCGGCTTTGGCGCGGGCTTTGAGCTCTTCCATGATCGCCGTCGGCTGCCAGCGATCGCCTTCGGCAACCTGGCGTTCAAACACGGCTTCGGCCGGGTAAACGTAAGTGTCCATGAACGCGGTTACGCGCTCACGCAGTTCTTGCACCTTGGGCGAATAAGCGAAATCCATGAGCAATTACCTTCTCTGGCAGAGGTTGTTTAAGTCATGCAATCGATGCTAGAACAGCGTTGATAATTTACCTAGCCTATTCTCGGCGTGTATAAACATTCATCACCGATATATGATCGGCTGATTGCCAGCCCCTAAAACACCGCCCTTAAAACAAGAGAAGCCGCGTTATGAATCTGAGTAAGGTCGACCTCAACCTTTTCATCGTCTTCGACGCGATTTACACCGAAGCCAACCTGACCCGCGCCGGGCAGATTGTCGGCATCACCCAGCCGGCGGTGTCCAACGCCTTGGCGCGGTTGCGCGAGACCTTCAACGATCCGCTGTTCGTGCGCACGGCTCAGGGCATGGTGCCGACGCCCATGGCACAGAACATCATCGGCCCGGTGCGTAACGCGCTGTCGTTACTGCGTGTGTCGGTTCAGGAAAGCCGCATTTTCAACCCGGCGCAAGCGGTCAAGACCTATCGCATCAGCATGACCGACCTCACCGAGGCAGTGATTCTGCCGCCGCTGTTCCAGCGCCTGCGCCGCCTGGCGCCGACCGTCATTATCGAAAGCTTTCTGTCCAAACGTCGCGAGACCACCAAGGAATTGGCCGCCGGACGGCTGGATTTTGCTGTGGATGCGCCGCTCAACACCGACCCGCAGGTGCGTCACGTCAAACTGATGGAAGACCGTTACGTGTGCGCGATGCGCAAGGGCCATCCGATGGCGGGCAAGGAAAAGCTCTCGCTGGATGATTATTTGTCGCTGACGCATATCCATATCTCCAGCCGTCGCAGTGGCCTGGGCTATGTCGATCTGGCGCTGGGCAAAATGGGCATTCAGCGCAAGATTGCCCTGCGTTCGCAGCATTATTTGATGGCATCGCAGGTGATGCAGCAGACCGACATGGTCATGACCGTGCCGGAGCGTTTTGCCCGTCGGCATGAACTGCAAGCGTTCAATCTGCCGGTGAATGATGTGCCGCCGGTGGAGACGCATTTGTATTGGCATGAAAGCACCGATCAGGATCCGGCGAATCGCTGGATGCGTGAGCAGATGATCGAGTTGTGCCAGCAGGTGACGGCGCAGGAGAAGAAGCTCGATAAGGTGTAAGACTTTTTACCGCGTTATCGTTCTTCGCGAGCAGGCTCGCTCCCACATTGGAGTTGTGGTGTTCACAGAACCATGTGGGAGCGAGCTTGCTCGCGAAGAGGCCAGCACTGACAACAACAATTCATCCTGCTTGACGTAAACGTCAACCTGCCATTAGCTTAGCGCCAAGACCTTTTTCCGAGCGCTTCCATGAGCAGCCAGACTTACAGCATCTCCGACCTCGCCCGCGAGCTGGACATCACCACCCGGGCTATCCGCTTTTATGAAGAACAAGGCCTGCTCAGTCCTGAGCGCCGTGGCCAGGAACGCATCTATTCACCGCGCGACAAGGTCAGCCTGAAGCTGATCCTGCGCGGCAAGCGCATCGGTTTTTCGCTGGCCGAATGCCGCGAACTGATCGAGCTCTACGACCCGTCCAGCGGTAACACCAAACAGCTCAACAGCATGCTGGCGAAAATCAGCGAACGCCGCGAGCAGTTGGAGCAGCAGTTGCTGGACATCGAACAGATGAAGCTTGAACTCGATACCGCCGAAGAGCGCTGCGTGCAGGCGCTGGAGCAGACGCTCAAGAGTCAGCAGGCCGTTCAGTAACAACCCCATTCCCTGTGGGAGCGAGCTTGCTCGCGAATACGGTCTGACATTCAAATGTTTGTCGACTGATACACCGCTTTCGCGAGCAAGCTCGCTCCCACAGGGTTCTCCACGAATTCAAAAGAGCAGGTCAGCCCATGTCCCTCCCCTCCCAAGTACGCCTGATCGAAGTCGGCCCACGCGATGGCCTGCAGAACGAAGCCCAACCGATCAGCGTGGCCGACAAGGTGCAACTGGTCGACGCCCTCAGCGCCGCGGGCCTTGGCTATATAGAAGTCGGCAGCTTCGTTTCGCCCAAGTGGGTGCCACAAATGGCCGGGTCCGCCGAAGTGTTCGCGCAGATCCAGCGCAAGCCCGGCGTCACCTACGGCGCACTGGCGCCGAACCTGCGCGGCTTTGAAGATGCGATTGCCGCCGGGGTCAAGGAAGTCGCGGTGTTCGCCGCCGCGTCCGAGGACTTCTCACAGCGCAACATCAACTGCTCGATAAGCGAAAGCCTGGCGCGCTTTGCGCCGATCATGGAAGCGGCGAAGCAACATGGCGTTACCGTGCGCGGTTACGTGTCCTGTGTGCTCGGTTGCCCGTACGAAGGCACGGTCGCGCCGGAGCAAGTGGCGATTGTCGCGCGCGAGCTGTACGCGATGGGCTGCTACGAGGTTTCGCTGGGCGACACCATTGGCACCGGCACCGCGGGCGCGACTCGCCGCTTGTTCGAAGTGGTGTCGGCACACGTGCCACGGGACAAACTCGCCGGGCATTTCCACGACACCTACGGCCAGGCCATGACCAACATCTACGCCAGCCTGCTCGAAGGTATTTCAGTGTTCGACAGCTCTATTGCGGGCCTCGGCGGCTGTCCCTACGCGAAAGGCGCGAGCGGTAACGTTGCGACCGAAGACGTGGTGTACCTGCTCAACGGCCTGGGAATCGAGACCGGCATCGACCTGGACGCCTTGATTGCCGCGGGTCAGCAGATCAGCGCGGTGCTCGGTCGCCCGACCGGCTCGCGCGTGGCCAAGGCGCGCAGCGCACAGTGAGGGGCAAAGGTGTTACCGCTGTGTCGGCAATGTGGCTTTAAGCGAGTAACACGGAAACAAATTGTCTGGGTTTGTCGGAGTGAAAATTCGCCGAAATTTTTAAATCATTGATTTATATGGCTTTTTGAAAGTTGGCACGGCTTCTGCTATCTCTATGGCATAACAAGAATAAAAAGCAGCAAACCAATAAAAATAAGACGTACCGACTCTGACATAACAAAAACAACACGGCAGAGACGCAGCTAACAGATTTTTTTGGAGAAGGTGTGCTTTTCAGGGTGCTCTCAGGAGTGACCCGCAACCGGGCAGAGAACAATAAAACTACCTTCAGGTAGCTCCCGAATCGGTTGGATCGCTTAGCGAGAAAGTAGATCAGCGCTCAAAAAAATACGTTTGCTCTTGACCCCGGATGGGGGTCGCCAAAAACAGCGGTAAAGGGCCACGGTTGCCAAAAACAACAACAGACCGACCCTCAATAATAAAAAAGAGCACGCGACGACAAAATTAAAGGGGAGCCTCGGCTCCCCTTTGTGCTTTCTGTGATTCCTCTTTCCATCACCGCTGATCCCCCCTGTGGGAGCGAGCTTGCTCGCGAATGCGGTGTGTCATCAAAAAAGATATTGGCTGACCTGACGCCTTCGCGAGCAAGCTCGCTCCCACAGGGGGTGCGGTTACCGCTCGATAGCTTTCAGTTCTTCGATGCTTATTTCCCGCATCCTGAATTTCTGAATCTTGCCCGTAACCGTCATCGGAAACTCTTCGACGAATTTGAAGTGCCGAGGCGTCTTGAAGTGCGCGATGCGCTCCTTGCACCAGGTTTGCAGCTCCAGCTCCGAAGCGTTGTGGCCGGGGTGGAATTTGATCCAGGCAACAATCTCCTCGCCATAACGCGAACACGGAATACCGATCACCTGCACGTCCGCCACCGCCGGATGGGTGAAGAAAAACTCTTCGAGCTCACGCGGATAAATGTTTTCGCCGCCACGAATGATCATGTCCTTGTTACGCCCGGCGATGTTGACGTAACCCTCCTCGTTCATGCTCGCCAGGTCACCGGTGTGCATCCAGCCAGCCTCATCGATGGCTTCAGCGGTGGCTTGCGGGTTGTTCCAGTAACCGAGCATCACGCTGTAACCACGGGTACACAGTTCGCCGATGGTGCCGCGCGGCACGAGGTTGCCGGCCTCGTCGATGATCTTGCTTTCCAGTTGCGGCTGCGTGCGGCCGACGGTGGTCACGCGCAACTCCAGTTCATCGTTCGGCCCGGTCTGCAGCGACACCGGACTGGTTTCGGTCATGCCGTACGCGATCTGCACTTCGCTCATGTGCATCTCGCTGATGACCCGGCGCATCACTTCGATCGGGCACGTGGCGCCGGCCATGATCCCGGTGCGCAAACTCGACAGATCAAATTCTGCGCGTTGTGGCTGGTCGAGCATGGCGATGAACATGGTGGGTACGCCGTAGAGGCCAGTGGCTTTTTCTTCGGCGACGGTTTGCAGGGTCAGCAATGGATCGAACGCGTCGTTGGGGTAAATCATCGTGCTGCCGTGGGTGATGCAACCGAGGTTGCCCATGACCATGCCGAAGCAGTGGTACAGCGGCACCGGGATCACCAGACGATCACGCGGGGTCAGGCCGATGCTTTCGCCGACCATGTAACCGTTGTTGAGGATGTTGTAGTGGCTAAGGGTCGCGCCCTTGGGAAAACCGGTGGTCCCGGAGGTGTACTGGATGTTCACCGGTTGATCGAAGTGCAGGCTGTCGCTGCGTACGCTGAGTTGTTCTGGGGTAATGCTGGCCGCCATGTCGGTCAATTGTGACCACGGCAGGAAACCTGACGGCGGTTGCGGATCGAGGCTGATCACACCGCGCAACTCAGGCAACCGTTCACTGCGCAACTGGCCAATGGATTGTTCAGCCAGTTCTGGCACTAACCCTTGCAACATGCCGTGGTAGTTGGAGGACTTGAACGCCCCGGCGCAGACCAGCCACTGGCAGCCGGATTGCTTGAGCACGTATTCGAGTTCGGAACTGCGGTAGGCCGGGTTGACGTTGACCAGGATCACGCCGATTTTCGCCGTGGCGAATTGAGTGATGCACCACTGCGCGCAGTTTGGCGCCCAGATACCGAGACGGTCGCCAGCCTGCAAACCCAGAGCCAGTAGCGCTCTGGCGTGCAGATCGACCGCGTCGGCCAGTTGTCGCCAGCAATAGCGCAGCTGTTGATGGCGCACGACGAGCGCTTCACCGTCGGGGTATTGCGCGACCGTGTGATCGAACTTCTGCCCGATGGTCATCGCCAGCAAGGCTTTGTCCTGTGAACCACGGGTGTAGCTGCGCTGCGGGTTTGCACTGGGTTGATCCATGACGACCCCTATTGTCTTTATTAGTGGGTTTTGCCGGATTTAACCCTGTGGGAGCGAGCCTGCTCGCGAAGAGGCCAGCGGATTCAACATCCATGTTGACTGATCTGACGCTTTCGCGAGCAGGCTCGCTCCCACAAGGCCTGCTCCGTTTCAATCTTGAACTGCCCCTACTCTCGCTCAAGTTGACGTTAACGTAAAGGGTGATTGACAGCCATTCGTCACAGGCTTACGTTAACGTAAAGGTGAGAGCCGAGTGACCGCCCTCCCCACCCTACAAAAAAGCCAAAAGGTGACCCATGAGCTATCCCTCCCTGAACTTTGCCCTCGGTGAAACCATCGACATGCTGCGCGATCAGGTTCAGTCCTTTGTCGCCAAGGAAATCGCTCCGCGCGCCGCGCAGATCGACAGCGACAACCTGTTCCCCGCCGACATGTGGCGCAAATTCGGCGACATGGGCCTGCTCGGCATCACCGTGCCGGAAGAGTACGGCGGCGCTGGTCTGGGTTACCTGGCGCACGTCGTGGCGATGGAAGAAATCAGTCGCGGCTCTGCTTCGGTGGCACTGTCCTATGGCGCGCATTCCAACCTCTGCGTCAACCAGATCAACCGCAACGGCAACCACGAACAGAAATGCAAATACCTGCCGAAGCTGATCAGTGGCGAACACGTCGGCGCGCTGGCGATGAGCGAACCCAATGCCGGTTCCGACGTGGTCTCGATGAAACTGCGCGCCGACAAACGCGGTGACCGCTTCGTCCTCAACGGCAGCAAAACCTGGATCACCAACGGCCCAGACGCCAACACCTACGTAATCTACGCCAAGACCGATCTGGAAAAAGGCCCACACGGCATCACCGCATTCATCGTCGAACGCGACTGGAAAGGCTTCAGCCGCAGCAACAAATTCGACAAGCTCGGCATGCGCGGCTCCAACACCTGCGAGCTGTTCTTCGATGATGTCGAAGTGCCAGAGGAAAACATCCTCGGCGTGCTCAACGGCGGCGTGAAGGTGCTGATGAGCGGCCTCGATTACGAGCGCGTCGTGCTCTCCGGCGGCCCAACCGGGATCATGCAGTCGTGCATGGACCTGATCGTGCCGTACATCCACGACCGTAAACAGTTCGGCCAGAGCATCGGCGAGTTCCAGCTGATCCAGGGCAAAGTCGCCGACATGTACACCCAACTCAACGCCAGCCGCGCTTATCTCTATGCGGTTGCCCAGGCTTGCGAGCGTGGCGAAACCACCCGTAAAGACGCCGCCGGCGTAATTCTCTATACCGCCGAGCGCGCCACGCAAATGGCCCTCGACGCAATCCAGATTCTCGGCGGTAACGGTTACATCAACGAATTCCCGGCGGGTCGTCTGCTGCGTGACGCCAAGCTGTACGAAATCGGCGCCGGCACCAGTGAGATCCGTCGCATGCTGATCGGTCGTGAACTGTTCAACGAAACCCGCTAAACGGAGCTGACCATGGCTACCCTGCACACTCAGCTCAATCCCCGTTCGGCAGAGTTTGCCGCCAACAGCGCGGCGATGCTCAAACAGGTCGACGCCCTGCACACCCTGCTCGCCCAAGTGGCGCAGGGTGGTGGCGCGAAAGCTCAGGAGCGTCACACTTCACGGGGCAAACTGCTGCCGCGTGAGCGCATTAACCGCTTGCTCGATCCGGGCTCGCCGTTTCTGGAAATCAGCCAATTGGCCGCCCATGCCGTTTACGGTGAAGACGTACCGGCGGCCGGTGTGATCGCCGGGATCGGCCGGATCGAAGGCATCGAATGCATGATCGTCGCCAACGATGCGACGGTTAAGGGCGGTTCGTACTATCCGCTGACCGTAAAAAAACACCTGCGCGCACAAACCATCGCGCAGCAGAATCGTCTGCCGTGCATCTATCTGGTCGACTCCGGCGGCGCCAACCTGCCGCGTCAGGACGAAGTGTTCCCGGATCGCGAGCACTTCGGGCGGATCTTCTTCAACCAGGCCAACATGAGCGCGATGGGCATTCCGCAAATCGCCGTGGTCATGGGCTCCTGCACCGCTGGCGGCGCTTATGTGCCGGCGATGGCCGACGAAGCGATCATGGTGCGCAATCAGGCGACAATCTTCCTCGCCGGCCCGCCGCTGGTGAAAGCCGCGACCGGTGAAGTGGTCAGCGCCGAAGATCTGGGCGGTGCCGATGTGCATTGCAAGATTTCCGGGGTCGCCGACCATTACGCCGAGAGCGACGAGCACGCCCTCGCCCTCGCCCGCCGCAGCGTCGCCAACCTCAACTGGCGCAAACTCGGTGAACTGCAGCAACGCGCGCCGATTGCACCGTTGTACGCCAGCGATGAGCTGTACGGAGTCGTTTCCGCCGACGCCAAGCAACCGTTCGATGTGCGCGAAGTCATTGCGCGACTGGTCGACGGTTCGGTGTTCGATGAATTCAAGGCGCTGTTCGGCACCACGCTGGTCTGCGGTTTCGCCCACCTGCACGGTTACCCGATCGCAATTCTGGCAAACAACGGCATCCTCTTCGCCGAAGCCGCGCAGAAAGGCGCGCACTTCATTGAGCTGGCCTGTCAGCGCGGCATTCCGCTGCTGTTTCTGCAGAACATCACCGGTTTTATGGTCGGTCAGAAATACGAGGCCGGCGGCATCGCCAAGCACGGCGCGAAACTGGTAACGGCGGTGGCTTGCGCGAAAGTGCCGAAATTCACCGTGATCATCGGCGGCAGCTTCGGCGCCGGTAACTACGGCATGTGCGGACGCGCTTACGATCCGCGCTTCCTGTGGATGTGGCCGAACGCGCGCATCGGCGTGATGGGCGCCGAACAGGCGGCTGGCGTGCTGGTGCAGGTCAAGCGAGAACAGGCTGAACGCAGCGGCCAGACGTTTAGTGCCGAGCAGGAAGCCGAGATCAAGCAACCGATCCTCGACCAATACGAAGAACAGGGTCACCCCTACTATTCCAGCGCACGGCTGTGGGACGACGGCGTCATCGACCCGGCGCAGACCCGCGATGTGCTGGCCCTGGCCTTGTCCGCGTCGTTGAACGCGCCAATCGAACCGAGCCGCTTCGGCGTGTTCCGGATGTGATTTTTTGTGGGAGCGAGCCTGCTCGCGAATACGGTTTGTCAGGTAGCGGATACGTCGACTGATACATCGCTTTCGCGAGCAGGCTCGCTCCCACAGGAACCGTGGAGACGGATGAATATGAGCGATTTCAACACCCTCGAACTGCACAGCGACCCACGCGGCTTTGCGACGCTGTGGCTCAACCGCGCAGAGAAGAACAACGCGTTCAATGCCGAAATGATCCGCGAGCTGATCCTCGCGCTGGACAAGGTCGCCAGCGACGCCAGCCTGCGTTTCCTGCTGGTACGCGGCCGTGGCAAGCACTTCAGCGCCGGCGCCGATCTGGCGTGGATGCAGCAATCGGCCGAGCTCGATTACCACACCAACCTCGACGACGCCCGTGAACTGGCAGAGCTGATGTACAACCTCGCCAAGCTGAAAATCCCCACCGTGGCCGTGGTGCAAGGTGCGGCGTTTGGCGGCGCGCTGGGGTTGATCAGTTGCTGCGACATGGCGATTGGCGCCGATGACGCGCAATTCTGCCTGTCGGAAGTGCGCATCGGCCTGGCGCCGGCGGTCATCAGCCCGTTCGTGGTGCAGGCGATCGGCGAACGCGCGGCACGGCGTTACGCGCTGACGGCCGAACGGTTTGGCGGGCAACGGGCGCGGGAAATCGGCTTGTTGTCCGAGAGCTATCCGGCCGCAGAGCTGGATCAACAGGTCGAACAGTGGATCGACAATCTGCTGCTCAACAGCCCTGCCGCGATGCGCGTCAGCAAGGACTTGCTGCGTGAAGTCGGCAACGGCTCGCTGACCCCGGCGCTGCGCCGTTACACCGAAAACGCCATCGCCCGTATTCGCGTCAGCCCTGAGGGTCAGGAAGGCTTGCGCGCCTTTCTGCAAAAACGTCCGCCGAGCTGGCAAGCCGCAACCACCACCAAGGAGCCGCGTTGATGAGCGCACCTGTACTCACCACCCTGCTGGTGGCCAACCGTGGCGAAATCGCTTGCCGCGTGATGCGCACCGCCAAAGCCCTGGGCCTGACCACCGTCGCCGTGCACAGCGCCACCGACCGTGAAGCGCGGCACAGCCGTGAAGCAGATATACGCGTCGACCTGGGTGGCAGCAAAGCGGCCGACAGTTATCTGCAAATCGACAAACTGATCGCGGCGGCCAAGGCCAGCGGCGCGCAGGCGATTCATCCGGGTTATGGCTTTTTGTCCGAGAACGCTGGCTTCGCTCGCGCGATTGAAGCGGCCGGCCTGATCTTCCTCGGCCCGCCCGCCTCGGCCATCGACGCGATGGGCAGCAAATCTGCCGCAAAAGCGCTGATGGAAACCGCCGGTGTGCCGCTCGTACCGGGTTACCACGGCGAAGCACAGGACCTCGATACGTTCCGCGATGCCTGTGAGCGCATCGGCTATCCGGTGCTGCTCAAAGCCACAGCGGGCGGTGGCGGCAAGGGCATGAAAGTGGTTGAGGAGGTCAGCCAGCTCGCCGAAGCGCTGGCCTCCGCTCAGCGTGAAGCGCAGTCGTCGTTCGGCGATTCGCGGATGCTGGTGGAGAAATACCTGCTCAAGCCACGTCACGTGGAAATCCAGGTGTTCGCCGATCAGCATGGCAACTGCCTGTATCTGAATGAGCGAGACTGCTCGATTCAGCGTCGGCACCAGAAAGTTGTCGAAGAAGCGCCGGCACCGGGCCTGACCGCGCAACTGCGCCGCGCCATGGGCGAAGCGGCTGTGCGCTCGGCGCAGGCGATTGGATATGTCGGCGCCGGTACCGTTGAGTTTCTGCTCGATGCCCGTGGCGAATTCTTCTTCATGGAAATGAACACCCGCTTGCAGGTCGAGCATCCGGTGACCGAAGCCATCACCGGTCTGGATCTGGTCGCCTGGCAGATTCGCGTGGCCCGGGGTGAAGCGCTGCCGATGACTCAGGATCAAGTGCCGTTAAAGGGTCATGCGATTGAAGTGCGCTTGTATGCCGAGGATCCGGCGAACGATTTCCTGCCGGCCACCGGGCGTCTGGATTTGTATCGTGAGTCGGCTGCCGGGCCGGGGCGTCGAGTCGATAGCGGGGTTGAAGAAGGTGATGAAATCTCGCCGTTCTACGACCCGATGCTCGGCAAACTGATTGCCTGTGGCGAGGATCGTGAGCAGGCGCGCCTGCGTCTGTTGAGCATGCTCGATGAGTTTGCGATTGGCGGCTTGAAGACCAACATCAACTTTTTGCGGCGGATCATCGCGCATCCGGCGTTTGCCGCCGCGGAGCTGGATACCGGGTTTATTCCGCGTTACCAGGAGCAATTGTTGCCGGCGCCCGAAGCGTTGAGCGATGCCTTCTGGGAGGCGGCGGCGCAAGCGTTCGCACAAAGTCTGCCAGCCGTGGCGCGAGCAGATGATCCGAGCTCACCGTGGGCTTGCGGCAACGGTTTGCGCGCCGGTCTGCCGCGCGAAGTCACTCTGCACTTGAGCTGTGAAGGTCAGGACCGGGCGCTGACGCTGGGTGCCGCCAGCAACGCGAAACTGGCGGCTGACGAGTTGATCGTCGAGCACGATGGCGTGCGCCGTACGCTGCGGGCGATTCGCCAGGGTGACTCGCTGTACCTGCAATGGCAAGGTGAGTTGCGCCGGGTCGAGACGTACGACCCGATCAGCGCCGTCGAGGCCAGCCACAGTCATCAGGGCGGTCTGACCGCACCGATGAACGGCAGCATTGTTCGGGTGCTGGTCGAGGCCGGCCAATCGGTCGAGGCCGGTGCGCAATTGGTGGTGCTGGAAGCGATGAAGATGGAACACAGTATCCGCGCGCCTCACGCGGGAGTGATCAAAGCGCTGTATTGCCAGGAAGGTGAAATGGTCGGCGAAGGCAGCGCTTTGGTTGAACTGGAAGCTGTGTGAACGGGAGGATCGATCCTGCACCTGGCGAGGATCGATCCGACTAGTAACGCGCGGTTGCCTGAACCACGACACCGATGATTCGACACTCGTCGGTTAGCAGGGCTTTGGGCCAGGTCGGATTGAGCGGCACCAGGTAACGCTGGCCGCCCTCTTCGTCAAGTTTGCGAAAGATCGCTTCATCGCTGTCCGGCCACTGGGCGATCACCAGTTTGCCGGGCACCGCTTCCACCTCCGGATCGACCAAAATCAACATGCCTTCGGCAATGCTCGGGCCGCGCGGTGCGGTCATCGAATCCCCCGCCACCGTCAGCCAGAACGCCGCGCCTCGGGCGTGGTAATCGGTCAGTTCGAAACGCTGCTTGTCGGCTGAGACGTAGGCGGGTTGCCCACTCTCGCGCGCCTCGCAGGGCGTGTGCCAGTCGCTGACCGGGTATCGGAAGTACGGGTTGTACTTCTGCGCCAGTGGCATCTCATCGTCGGGCGTTATCTGCGGCTCACGAATCACCAGCACGACCTCCAGGAAGTCCATGCCGAGTGCCTTCAGCACGCGATTCATTTGGGTAATGCCCGGTTCACGACGTTTGTTCAGCCAATGGCCGATGCCGCCCTGGGACATGCCGACGCGCTCTCCGAGCTCTGTTTGAGTGACTTTGAGTTCACTCATCTTGGCCTTGACCAACTCAATCCATTTATCCATGTGCGGCACCTTACGCGGACGCCTTCGGCCGGCAAAACACATATTGTAGTATTTAAATTCTGGTCACAACTACGCATCGTACTATTCTGCAAGCACGGATTTTCAATCGAACAAGGAGTGGCCCTTCATCATGAATATCACCAGCAAAGACTTGCCCGATCTGCAAATGGACACCTCTTTCACCTCGCCCCAAGGTAATGCGGCAGCACAACGTGCCCTCGATTACTACCTGAAACCAGCTGTTTCAGAACCCGTGGCTGATGAGCGTTTTTTCGACGTGAGACGTCACCTCAGTGGCGAGGAAGCTTTGGTGCACGCTTCGGACCTGTTGCGCTGCGCTGCCGCCACGGCATTCAAGGCAGCGGAAAACCTGCAGGGCGCGAGCCGCGACCTGGCGTTTTCAGTGGTGCACATGGTGGACATGGCGCGGGCGATGGTCGACCACTCGCTCGATGGCGATGAAGTCTGAGCAACAGAGTGCGGACGGACGGGAAAGAATTTTCCAATCGCGCAGATAAAAACATTTGACTTGTAAATGATAATGATTATTATTGCATGCAGCTGGTCGCGAGATCAGTCGATGGACCAGAGACCTTAGGTCGGTCTTCTGGACTATCTCCTCATCAGGCTAATCACGGTTTTTGACCCGGCTTTTTGCCGGGTCTTTTTTTTGCCCGTTTTTCGGGCTTGTGGCTTCAGGCTAATGAAGTCTTTAGTGTTGCAAATTCGATGGCGCGGATAATATCAAAAGAATATCGCTTGGCAAGCCGAGCCCGGCCACATTGGGGCAAACTAATGACAATTAGCACTTGAGAATCAATCGCATAGCCTCTAAGCTGCGTGCGCGTCATGGAGGACGCCCCCCGCCACAACCCCGCAATTCCCCTCGGTTTCAGCCCTGCCTGCGTGTACAGTAACGCCCATAAAAATCATATTCAGGAAACGATTATGACCGTGGGCAAATCTTCGTTCGACATCAGCGCCAACTTCGACAGCGGCAATATCCAAGTCATCGACATCAGCAACCCGCTCAATCCGGTTCTGGCCATTCGCCCGGATACTCGCAGCGCCCATTTCCAGTGGTTCCACTTCAAGGCCAGCGGCCTGCATGTCGGTCAAGAACACTGGTTTCGCCTGAATAACGCCAGCCAGTCCACGTACAGCAAGGGCTGGCCCGGTTATCAGGCCGTCGCCTCCTATGATCACGTCAACTGGTTCCGCGTGCCGACCATTTTCGAGGGCGACTGCCTGCGGTTTTCCCTCGAAGCGACGCAGACGCACGCCTGGTTCGCCTACTTCGAACCCTACAGCCGTGGTCGTCACGACTGGCTGATCGAGCAGGCACTGAGCAAGGCCGGCACCGAGTTGCTGGCGACCGGTAAAAGCGTCGAAGGGCGCGACATTCAGTTGCTGCGCAAAGGCACCGGCGCCGAAGGCCAGCGTAAAATCTGGATCATCGCGCAGCAGCATCCCGGCGAACACATGGCCGAATGGTTCATGGAAGGCGTGATCGAGCGCCTCGAAAGACACGATGATCCGGTACTGAACAAATTGCTCGCCAGCGCCGATCTGTACCTGGTGCCGAACATGAACCCGGATGGCGCGTTCCACGGCCATCTGCGCACCAACGCCATGGGCCAGGACCTGAACCGTGCCTGGCAGAACGCCAGCCAGGAAATCAGCCCCGAGGTGCTGTTCGTCCAGCAGCAAATGGAAAAGTACGGCGTCGATCTTTTCCTCGATGCCCACGGCGATGAAACCATTCCCCATGTATTCACCGCCGGTTGCGAAGGCAACCCGGGCTACACGCCGCGCATCGAGAAGCTCGAAGAACACTTCCGCAACCACCTCAAACACACCACCAAAGACTTCCAGACCAAGTATGGCTACACCCGCGACGAACCGGGCCAGGCCAACATGACGCTCGCCTGCAACAGCGTGGGTCAGAAGTACGACTGCCTGTCGCTGACCCTGGAAATGCCGTTCAAGGATCACGATGACGCTCCGAATCCGGAAACCGGCTGGTCGGGCAAACGCTCGAAACAATTGGGCAAAGACGTGCTGACCACGATTGCCGACATGGTCGACACCCTGCGCTGATTCCCTCCTCGCTTCCTGCAAAAGATCGCAGCTTGTCTGCGATCTTTTGCTGTGTGCCGTTCACAGTCTCATGCAAATAGGTTGCAAAATAAAACCACAATCAATACCGTGATTCAGGTTTTAATTTGAAACCAAAAAGGACTCTGGACATGAAACCTCTGCAAAGCCGTGTCGTTCTGCTCTTCTCCGTGGCCTGCGGACTGGCCGTGGGCAACGTGTATTACGCCCAGCCATTGCTGGATGCGATGGCCGAGGCATTCGGCATGTCGCCGGCCTCCATTGGCATCGTCATCACCCTGACCCAAATCGGTTACGGCATCGGTCTGGTGTTACTGGTGCCCCTCGGTGATCTGCTCAATCGACGCCGATTGATCGTCAGCCAAACGCTGCTGTCGGCAGCGGCGC
The DNA here is from genome assembly GCF_001648775.1 of Pseudomonas fluorescens. GTDB lineage: Bacteria > Pseudomonadota > Gammaproteobacteria > Pseudomonadales > Pseudomonadaceae > Aquipseudomonas > Aquipseudomonas fluorescens_M. Next base: position 132,942 of record NZ_LVEJ01000008.1, on the reverse strand, counting down.
TGCTGATGATTGCGCTGGCGCCCAACAGTCTCTGGCTGCTGCTGGGCATGACTTTGACCGGGCTGCTCGCCGTGGTCACGCAGGTGCTGGTGGCTTACGCGGCAACGCTGGCGGAGCCGGCACAGCGTGGGCGTGTGGTCGGGGTGGTCACCAGCGGCATCGTCGTCGGTATTTTGCTCGCACGCACAGTGGCCGGCGGCATGGCTGATCTGGCCGGGTGGCGAGCGATTTATGTGCTGTCGGCGGGATTGACGTTGCTGATGGCCGTGCTGTTATTTCGTGTTTTACCCAAGGATGAACAAGCGCAACCGACCACCACTTATGCCGCACTGATCGCCTCGGTGTTCAGCCTGTTCAGGGAAGAACCGGTGCTGCGCCAACGCGCGATTCTGGCCCTGCTGACCTTCGCCAGCGCGATGGTGCTGTGGACGCCGATGGTGTTACCGCTGGCCGCGCCACCGCTCTCGCTTTCCCACAGCGAAATCGGATTATTCGGACTCGCCGGTGCCGCTGGCGCACTGGCCGCAGCACGCGCCGGGCATCTGGCGGATCGAGGTCTAGGGCAATGGGTCAGTGGTTTATCGCTGGTACTGATGCTCGGCTCATGGCTGCCGATCGCCCTCACCCAATCCTCACTCTGGGCATTGCTGCTCGGCGTGATCACCCTGGATCTGGGCCTGCAAGCCGTGCACGTCACCAGCCAGAGCATGATCTACAGCGTGCGCCCGCAAGCGCAAAGCCGCCTCACTGCGGGGTACATGCTGTTTTATTCGATCGGCAGTGCGCTGGGTTCGATCGCCTCAACCGCCATTTACGCGTCAGCGGGCTGGATCGGCGTGTGCCTGCTCGGCGCCGGCATCAATGCCGTCGCGCTGGTTTATTGGTGGCTGACGCTGAAAAGCGGCGCACCGGCACGATGCGCCACTCAAGCGGGTTAGTCGCGATCGCGGCCGCGCAACATGCTGTCGAGCACCTCGTCACGGCGCACCCAGCCATGAAACAGCGCCGCCGCCAGGTGCAACAGCACCGTCAGGAACAACAAGTACGCCAGGTAGCCATGTGCCTTGCGCAACAACGCAAACAGCTGCGCATCGGCCGGCACAATCGACGGCAGTTGCAACGTCGTGCTGAGCATCACCGGTTCGCCCGATGCGCTGATCATCGCCCAGCCGAGCAATGGCAGTACCAGCATCAAGGCGTACAGCAACAGATGCGAAGCCTTCGCCGCCAGCACCTGCCAGTCCGGCAGATCCGCTGGCAATGGCGGTTGGCGCGTGGACAGGCGTACCAGCAGCCGCACAATCACCAGCAACAGGATCGCAATCCCCAATGGCTTGTGCAGATGGATCAGCCATTCATGCCGCTCCGACACCGAAGTGACCATGCCGGCACCGATGAACAGCATCGCGATGATCATTACCGCCATCAGCCAATGCAGCAGCCGCGCCAGCAGCGCGAAATGAGTCGGTTGAGCGCTCATGGGCGAGCCTCCTGTTTGGCGGCGGGCAACTGGCTGACTTCGCTGGTGCGGCGCAGGTAGGAATCGGCGTAACCGGCGGAACGCGCCGCGAGCAACGGGTCGTCGCTGCCTTGAATACCGGCCGGCAGCACCAGCGGGTCGTAGTTGATGTCGCGGCATTCACCACTGAGTTGCGGCTGGGTTCTTTCCAGCACAAGGGTGCCGGCGTTCAACACTTTGCGCCCCTCGGGCCAGGTTTTGCTGGCGTCATTGACCGGATCATCGGCGTTGGCCAGGGTGATATTCAACTGGAACCGCAGTGGCGCGGCGGCCAGCCGTTGCACCAGGTCTTTTTCCAGAAAGTCGCTGCCCTCAGGTGCCATTGCCCCCGCAGCGTCTTGCGCCAACGGCTGCATGCTCCAACGCACTGCCTGCTTTTTGCCGCTGGCGTCGACCAGGTAGAACGCGTTGACGCTGTTATAGGTTTCGGTGGCGTAGCTGGCCGATGGCTTGGCTGTCTTGATCCACGTCAGAAACGGCACGGTCTCGGGGTGCGAGGCAAAGAACGCCGGGACCTTGGCCGGATCAGGTTTACCAGTGGCCGGATCGGGCGACTGCGCCTGCTGCAACTGATAGAACGCCTCGGGTGTGCCGACCGGGAACACCGGCATGCTGTTCATCCCGGTGCGCCACTGCTGCCCGTTGGCCTGGGTGAAACGCAGTGCCAGGCTGCGAATCGGCACGCTGCTGTCCGGCGCATAGGGATTGCCCGCCGGCAAAGCGAAGCGCCCGACCACCGGGGTCTGCGCCTCGTTGAACACTTGTGCGGTGGAGAACACCCGCGCCTCGCCACTGCTCTCGAAATGCCCGATCACGCACACACCTTTGGCGTGGTTACGGCGGAATCCGGGATGCACGCCGTTGTTCTTCTCCAGCACATCGACCAGCGCTTTTGGCGTCAGGCGTTGTGGGTCAAAGTTGCCGTGAACGTAGGCAAACGCCCCGGCCACGGCGGCAACCACCACGGCAATGCCGCTCAGGCGCAGTATCAGGCTCGCGGCACTCAGTGGCGGGCGCTGCGGCCTGCCGGGCGGTGAAGCGTTGGGTGAGGTGCGATCAACCATGAAAGACTCCAGGGCCAATGGCCACAAGTAGGAAGAATCAGCAAGACGCGCCTCGTTGAGGTTTATTCCACAGTGCGGTATTTATTTTTCCGAACGTGGAATAACCTCCACCGACAAGCGTCTCCCTAGTCCACAGCGTAGTGACTAGCAGAATTTCATGAGCGAATTCGACGAACAGTTGAGAGAAATCATTCCCAGATTGCGCCGCTTTGCCGTGTCATTGACGCGCAACAGCAGCAGCGCCGACGATCTGGTGCAGGCCAGCCTGGAGCGGGCACTGTCGAGTTGGGGCGGCAAGCGTGCCGACGGCGACTTGCGTGCCTGGCTGTTTGCGATCCTCTATCGGCAGTTTCTCGATGCACATCGCCGCTCCCGGCGCTATGCACGCATGCTCGAGTTTTTTACCGGCCGTGATGATGCCGAGCCTTCGGTTGAGCGTACGGTGATCGCCCAATCGACCCTGCAAGCCTTCGATCGCCTGCCGACTGAACAGCGCGCCCTGCTGCTCATGGTCTCGGTGGAAGGCCTTTCCTATAAAGAGGTCGCCGAGATTCTCGACGCCCCGATCGGCACCGTGATGTCGCGCCTGTCCCGTGCCCGCCAGGCCTTGCGCCAACTCAGCGACGGCGAAATCAGCAGCCCTTCTTTACGGATACTCAAATGATCAGCCTGCCTCCCAACGAGCGTGATTTGCACGCTTACGTCGACCACCAGCTCAGCGACGCCGACCGGCGTGTGCTGGAAACCTGGCTGGCCAGTCACCCGGATCAAGCGGCGCAGGTTCGCGCCTGGCAACAGGACGCTCAGCAACTGCGCGCAGCGCTGGGCGGTGCGTTGCAGCAACCGGCCAATCCGGCCCTCGACCCGACGGTGATTCGCCAGCGCCGTCAGCGCCAGGCACGTCGGCATCTGGCCAGTGCGGCGGTGTTGCTGATCGCGGTCAGCGTCGGCGGGCTCAGTGGCTGGCAGGCGCGCGAAATGACCCTGGTGCGTCAGTCCATGTTGCCGATGACCGACGCGCTGCAGGCTTATCGGTTGATTGCCCAGCAAGGCATGCTGCCAGCCGATTACAAGGTCGACAGTGACGGTGACATGCAGCGCTGGCTCGATCGCTACTTCACTCAGGCAAGTCGTTTACCGGACTTGAAGGCGGCCGGGTTTGAACCGGTCAGCGGGCGTCTGCTCAGTACCGATGAAGGCCCGGCAGCGATGGTGATGTATGAGGACGGTAGCGGGCACAAGGTGAGTTTTTACGTGCGCCCGCCGGGGCCGAAAAACACCTTTTTGCCGCGCGGTGTCCGCAGCGACGGGGATTTGCAGGCTGAGTATTGGTCAGGGGGCGGCTACAACTATGCGATGGTCAGCCCGGTCGATACGCCGGCGGCACAACAGCTCAAGCAATCGCTGCAATTCTGAATCCTGTGAGCATTCAAATGTGGGAGCGAGCCTGCTCGCGAAAGCGCTGGATCAGCAACACTGATGTCGACTGACACACCGCCTTCGCGAGCAGGCTCGCTCCTACAAAGGTTCTGCGTCAGGCTCAAAAACCTACGTCGAGTACCACATTGTCCAGATACGTCCCCGCCGGCGGCGTGGTCTGGTCGGTGTAGATTTTCGCGTTGTAATTGAAGATCTGGCTGCCCGTGCCCAGTCCGTTACCGGGATTGACCTCGGCGTCGGTACTCGCCCGCCGCGCCGCGCCGACACTGCCCCAGCGCGTAGTGCCGGCACTTTTGAAAATGTCGTAAGCCAGATAATTGCTCCCGGAAATCATCCGGCGCCGCCCGCCCGCACTGACCGGGTTCTGGCCGTCGCTCAAGCCCACGGTGTAGGCACTGCCCTTGGTGCACGCCAGATTGATCGTCTGCCCGGTCACTGGCGTGAAAGCACTGATCACCGGCGCGCTGCCGAAGGCAATGTTCGGCGCGGTGATCGTGCAGTCGTTGGACACCGTCAGGTTGACCGTCAACGACGTCGTGCCATTGGCGATATCGCGCCCGAGGCAGATGGCGCCGATACCGATGCCCGAGCAGTAATTCCAGTTCCAGAAAATGCTCAGCGTTTCGGTGTACACGCCGGCGGCGACGTTGCTGCCAATGGTGGTACCGAGATAAAGCGGCACCGTTTTCGGCGTTGTGCCGTTGAGCAGGCCCAGGGCATCGATGATGCCGTTGCGCGCAAAGTCATAGGCCGTGCCGCGAGTCAGCGGATAACTGGTGCTGTTGTTGGCGTAAATCGTGTAGCTGATGACATCGCCGCTCGGCCCGACCAATCCTCCCTGAGTCGACGAAACGGTGCCCCAGAAGTGATCATTGCTGGTCAGTAAGGACAGCAACGAACCGGTGCAGCTCAACCCGGCATTCAGTGTGGAGCTGGGTTGGGACGTCGTACGCACGGCAATCGAACTGAGTGTGCCGAATGCCGCCGGTGTGGTCGCGACCACCGAACATGCCGCTAGCGCCGCGCCCGGCAGCAACAGTGCCAGGCATAGCCACCAGCGTGCGCTGATCACTGGCACACCAACGGGCCAATCAATGGCACCTGATCCTGATTCAGATCGACACTGAACTGCGCCTGACAGGTCTTGCCGTCAGCCAGCGTGACTTGCAGCGAATTCTGCGCCTGCAGGTTTTCCAGATAGACCAGCCCATCCCAACCGACTACCGTCCGCGCCCCGCTCTGCTCGTGCAGCACACCCGCGCCCAGCGGCAATTCGCGTTGCTGCGCGTCGACCAGCACGATGCTCGCGGCAATCACCCGGGTCAGCGGAAATTCCAGCAAGTAGCCGCTGCCACGGCGCACGGCGATGCGTTGTTCAACGTTGGGACTGCGCACGTTGGCCGGCAGATTCAACGGATCGATTTCATACTTGCCGCGGTAATACGCGCTGCTCCACGGCACCAGTAAATGGCCGTTCTTGTCGGTCTGGCCGACCTGCTGGTTTTCATAACGCACCGGAATGTCGGCAAAGCCATCGGTGCTGACCACCACAAACGCGTCATCGATGCGATTGGCGGCGAACACCTGCCGGTCCATCCACACCAGCGAACCACTGGCATCCGCCCAGCGGGTTTCGGCGTCGGAAGTGCCGTAGACGCCAGCCTGCAACTGCACCGATTGCAGGCGCCAGGTCACGTCGGCCTGACGATAATCAGCGCCATCACCCTCGGCGTAACCCAGATTGAAGCCCACACCGCCCTCGGTCGGCACCGCTCGGCTGTAGTTGACGCGCTGCTGGCTCTGGCCGGTTTTACTGCGATCGCTGCTGATTGCCAGGCTGCCGCGCAGATCGATCGGAATCACCAGCTGCGCCTGCACCGCCCAATTGCTGTCACCGATCTCGCGGTTGGCTGAGAGGTAAAAACTGCTGTTGCGCCACAGGGGTTTGCTCCAGCTCAGGTTAAGCAGGCGCGTGCGCGAATCGTCCGCCGCGCGCACATCGAAATATCCGGCGCCGAGGCTGCCCCAGCGGTCGAGATTAAGACTCAGGGTCGCCTGTTCGCTGCGCCGGCTGAGGCTGATGTAAGGGCTGTCGACCACGCTCAGGTCGGCGTATTGCTGGTGGCGTTGCAGGCGTTGGTAAGAAAAACTGAAACGCTGGTTGCTGTACTGATAACCGAGGCTCAGTTGCTGGCCGCCCTCGCCATCGAAGCGGCTTTGGCTGACGGCACTGTTGAGCACGCCGAAATTGCCCAGGCGCACATTGCCCCCGAGGCCACCGAGGGTCAGCGACTCGGCGGCTTCGGCATGGCTTTCGAGGGTGAAGCTGTCGCTGACACCATAACGCAGGCTGCCCGAGGTCACGCCCGGTCCGTAGTTGAAGTCCTTCAGTGCGTAATCACGGCGCAATGTACCGGCGGCCACCGAAAAATCGCTCAAGCCCTTTTGCAACAGGCTGCTGGTGACATAGAACGGTACGGTGGTCGAGACCTGTCGACCAAGCGCATCGGTGGTCACCACCACCGCCTCCCCGGCGCCGTTGATGAACGGAATGTTGGTCAGGGTGTAAGGCCCCGGCTGCAAGTCGGCGCTGCTGGATTTGTAGCCGTTGATAAACAGATCTACCGAGGACGGCACCGCCGCTTCGCCAGCAAATTGCGGCAACGGGTAAGTCACCAGATCCGGGCGTACCGCAAAGTCCCGGGAAAACTGCACACCGCCCAAGCGCACCGAGTTGCTCCATGGCAAGGCGCCGCTGACCACGTCACCGGCCTCGTAAGTGAGCATTCGCTCGTCATCGGAATAACGCCAGGTGGTGTCGTAACGCAGGTAGCCGTTGTTCAGCGTGCTGAGCGAATCCCCCGACAGGGTGCGCCGGTATTGCCCGGTATTGGACAGCGTGCCCCAACTGTCGAACAGCCGCACTTCGTTCCAGGCTGCCAGGTAGGTGCCGGCATCGTCGGTGTCATTCAGGTACAGATCGTAGTTGAGCAACGCGCCGAAACTGCTCAGCGCCGGGGTGCGCGGGTAAGCCTGGCGATTGCCGATGAATTGTTCCGGCAGCCAGTCCGGCGGCACGTCCAGCAGCAAGCGCTGGCCGACACTGTCGTACTCGCTGTGCAGCCCCGGCAGACTGTCGAGATCAACTTCGTCCGCCACGTTTTCAGGCAGTTTCATCCCGGTTTCACGCAACACCGTAACGGGCAGGAACAGGCGTCCGCCACGTTGTTGCACCGCCACTACCCGCCCGGTATTCATCTGGTTGACCACCAGTTCGAGAAACAACTGAGCATCACTGACGGCCTCCATGCCGCTGGGTGGCGGCGGCAGTTCGCCGGCCCCGGATGGTTGAACGAACACCAGGCAACACGCGCCGGTCATGAGCCACAACGGACGCTGAAGACGTCGAGCCCATCCTGGGCTCATACACGTTTTACGTCCGTCAATGGACTGAATCCTCCTGATACATCCCTGGCCGAATCAGCATGATCTGACTCGACTCACTTCGCACATCGCGGTCCGGCTAGCGTGCCGGGGTAATGCTCTGCACCTGCTGCGCGCCATTGACCCGCACCTGTAACGCTGACTCACCCGCCAATGGCCCCGGCGCCGGCCAGCGCATCACCGCGCCGGGCAGCACATAGCCGAGCAGGCCTTCAGCCAGAGGTTTGCTCTGCCCGCCCTGTTTGAGCGCCACATCCGTGAGCCGCGCATGCACGGCGCCCTGGTTGCGCACCTCAACATAGGGCCGGCCGTCCACCGCCACCGTGCGCCAGCTCAATTGCGGCAGGCCGATGCCTTTGGGGTCGCGCGGGCGGCTGCTGTCTTCCTTGCTCCACAGCCCGGCGCCGTAAGCAAACAACGGCACCGAATAGCGCATCTGGAAGCGAATGGCCGCCGCGGTCTTGCCGCCCTCGGCAGTGCTGGGTTGAGCGGAAGGGATTTCATCGATGATGATCCGGTAGGCCAGTTCCTGCCCCGGCGGCACCTCTTTGGTTCGGGTCAGGCGCACCAGTTGCTTCTGCCCCGGCTCGATTTTCGCCACCGGCGGGCTGCCGATCACTTCGCGCTGGTTCTGGTACTGCTCCTCGAAACCAATCTGGCTCCAGCCGAACACGCGGATTTGCAGATTGGCCGTCTCGTTGCCACGGTTCTCCAGCCACAGGGCGCTGGCCTGCTGATCGGCTTCCAGCACCGGATCGATCGGCCAGATCAATACCGAACTGGCCGCCTGCACCTGACTCATCCCCAGCAAAAGCAACGCCGCTACCGCGCAAACCTCGAGCGAACGCCGTGACGTGTTACACCGCATAGACCTGCTCCTTGTCGGCAATCCTGACTTCGCCTCACCACGACAGTTGCACCTGCAACACGTCGCTGTACGTCCCCCCAGGCTGATTGCCCGGCAATTGCACCTGACCGTAAATCGGCAGGCTGATGTTGTTCGCATCGCTGTAGGCCACCGCCACACTCTGGCCGATGCCCAGACTCTGGCTGTACGCCGCGTCGCGAAACAGCGCATACGCCACTCGCGCGCTGCCGCTGTTGAGCTGCATGTGCCGGCCGCTGCTGTTGTATTGGCCGCCGTCGACGCTCATGTTCAGCGTCACCCCCGGCGTGCATTGCAACTGCACCCCGCCGGTCAGCGCGACTTGCACGGTGCCGGTGGCCAGCGCCGAACGCGAACCGAAATTCAGCCCGCCATAGTTCGACACCCCGCCCACCACCAGACACCCCGCCGTCACAGTGGCACTGACCTGAAAGCTCTGACTGGTTGCCGCGGTGAGCGGCAGCGGCGCACTGCCCGCACAGAGCAGGAGCAGCGCGATAGCGCCCTGGCGGCACATGGCATCAGAACGTCAGTTCGACGGCGACCGTGTCGGTGTACGTCCCGGCCGGCAAACCGGCCTTGCCCACGGCCTGACCGTAGATGTTCACCGTCTGCGCCACGCCGGTACTGGCGGCGAGGTTGATCGTGCCGTCAATCGCCAACAGCTGCGAATGCCCGGCATCGATGTACAGGTCGTACGGCACGTAATTGGCGACGCCGTCGTAAAGTGCCCGCGTCCCGCCCGGAGACATGCCGTCATGCGCACCGGCGCGCACCTTCACCGTCGGCGTGGTGCCGCTGGAGCAGAGAATCGACAGCGCCCCGCCGCCACCGCCCAACACTTGCCCGGTCGCCGTGGTGAACAGGCTGTTGGCGGTGCCGAAGTTCAACGCACCGAAGTTCAACCCGGTAGAACCGCCGGCACCGTTGACCTGGCAACTGCTGATCAGGATCAGGCTGGAAGTGATCTGGCCGGTGACCGTGGTGGCGGCGTTGGCACTGGAAACCAGCGCCAGGCCGAGCATCGACATACCTATTGTTGTAGCAATCCTACGCATGGTGTCCGTCCTCTACGGGGTTACCAGTCGAGCGTCACCGTCAGCGTGTCGGTATAGACACCTGCCGGAACCGCGCGGGTATTCGCCACCACCGAGCCAAACACCGGAATCGGTATCTGCGCACCGCTGGTGACAGCGAAATTGTGTTGCTGGCCGATGCTGTAGCTCCGGGCGCCGGAGGGATCGACGAACAGCTGATAGGGGATGGTCTGGCGGCCATTGCTCAAGCGCCGGGTATTGCCGTCACCGTGGGTGCCGCCGTCGATGGTGACGGTGAACCCGGTGACCGAAGGGTTGCAGGCAACGTTGAGCTTGCCGCTGCTGTCGCCATCAAGGCTTGCCTTGATCGGCGCATTCCACGTCGGCCCCTGAAGGCCGAAATCGAGGGTGCCAAGGTTACTGACCGGGCTGGCGGGATCCGTGGTGTTGGTCACTTCGCAGCCGGCGATCAGAATCAGCCGTGCATGAATCTGCCCGCTGACCGCCGCTTGTGCGTCGTCAGCGAGTAACGCCAGCGTCCCGGCTGCCATGACCATCCAGTATTTGCCTGTCATTGCGCCTGTCCCGACTCCTTCAGGTTGACCTGCCACCGCGCTCATCATTGAGCGCCCTTCCCTGCGCAAACCCGATCCCTTGGCTTGCCCTCTTGAACCGCACGCTCACCAGGTGACCGTCACCTTGACCAGGTCCGAATAGCGGCTGACTCGCGGTACTTCAGCCAGCCGTTCGATCCGCGCGTACAACGGCAACTCCACCGTGCCGCTGTCCGGTACCCTACCGCTGACGGGCTCATTGACCACCAGCGGTATCCGCCGCGCCGCGTCCTGAAACAGCCGGTACGGAATCGGCTTGCCGCCTGCCGCCCCGGCCATGTAGCGAACCTCACCGACCCCACCGTGCAAACCACCGTCGACGCGCAATTGATACGGCGTGTCCGGGTTGCATTCCAGCCGCGGCAGGCGCTGGTTGGTCAGTGCCGCCGACAGCGGCCCGGCAGGATCATCGAGCCGCGCGGTGCTGCCAAAGTCGAGCACACCCAGTTGCTCGATACCGGCCTCGCGTTGCTGGCCGACCAACTGGCAACCGCGCTGCACATCAACGCGGACTTCGACTTGCAGATCCGCCGCGTCAACCGTTGCAGCCAGCACGCCCAGCAAGCCCATGACCCCACGTAGATTCACCGCGCTCTTCCTTGTCAGCGATCGCTCGCGCTGTCGTTACTGTGTTTCAGGTTAGCAACGGTCGACGATTCCGCCAGTCGATTGGATCCATGTATCGGCCGCGATATGTTTCGAAAGGTTGGCAACACGCCGAATGATGTCGCGGGGAAATGCTGTACAGCCCACACAATATTGTTCAATAACCGCCCACTTTCGCTCAGCCCGGTGGATCAGCGATTCGGCATTTGATTAGACTATGCCGCCGCGCGCTGACGCCGGCTCGACGAACACGGAGTCATCCCGGAGTGCCCGCCCGACCGTCCACACGATCGCGCTTGACCCACCGCTGGCCGGCGTTACGCCGCTGGTTCGGCAGCGGCTTGCCGACGCATTCGGGGTCAGAGGCCAGCGCCCAGTCGATCCGCGATTACTTCCGCCTCAAGGCGCACGGCCAGGGTTACACCCTCAGCCACAGTCAGCAGCGCGTGATCGACTGCATGGCGCAGCAAGCCAGCCTGTTGTTCGGCGCGCCGGCACAAACACCGCCAAGCCTGTACCTGTATGGCGCGGTCGGGCGCGGCAAGAGCTGGTTGCTCGACGGTTTCTTTCAGGCGTTGCCGATCACGCAAAAACGGCGCCTGCACTTTCATCAATTCTTCGCGCAACTGCATCAGGGCATGTTCAGCCATCGCGAGCAGGACGACGCTCTCGCCGTGACCCTGAATGAGTTGCTGGAGGACTGTCGGGTCCTGTGTTTCGACGAGTTTCATGTGCATGACATCGGCGATGCGATGCTCATCACGCGATTGTTCAAGGCCTTGTTCGAGCGCGGGATTCTGCTCTTGGTGACGTCCAACTACGCGCCCGAAGGTCTGCTGCCGAACCCGCTCTATCACGCCCGTTTCAAGCCGGTGATCGAGTTGATCAACGCGCGTATGCACATCATGGAAGTCGGCGGCCCGCATGATTACCGCAGCCAGGCGCGCCACTCTGCGCATCAACTGTTCACGCAAGGGCATTACGTATGGCCGGCAACGCCGGCTCAGCGGCAAACCTTCAACCTGCCGCCACAGGATGCGCCGGCGCTGTCGTTAACCGTGGGCACCCGGCCGTTACGCGCACGGTTGTGCGAGGGTCGTCGCGTCGGTTTCAGCTTCAATGATTTGTGCGAACAATCGACGGCGGTGATGGATTATCTGGAACTGTGCCGACGTTTCGATCACTGGATCATCGACGATCTGCCGCTGTTGGCGGAATGCTCGATCGCTGCGCAACAACGCTTTATCAATTTGATCGACGTGCTCTACGATCAGGACAAACACCTGACCCTGCTCGGCAAACTGCCGCTGCACGAAAGCCTGGCCGGCAACGTCATCGATCTGGCGCGCACACGCAGCCGACTCGGTCAGTTGCAGTAATTCCCGGCGCCTACACGCGCATCGGCATCTGCCGTTATCATGTCGCCCATTCCCAGCGACCCTCATTATTGCGAACCCCCAACATGCATACCCTTGCTCAATTGCGCGCCGGCGAGTTGTCGGGCGCCACGCGACTGGATTTGTCCTGCGGACTGACCGAGTTTCCCCCGGAGATTTTCGAGCTGGCCGATACGCTCGAGATCCTCAACCTCAGCGGCAATGCCTTGAGCCACCTGCCGGATGATCTGCATCGGCTGACGCGTCTGCGTGTACTGTTTTGCTCGGACAACCGCTTCACCGCACTGCCAGCCTGCCTCGGCCAGTGCGCCGCGCTGAGCATGGTCGGCTTCAAGGCCAACGCCATCGTCGATGTGCCCGCTGCCGCCCTGCCACCGCTGCTGCGCTGGCTGATCCTGACCGACAACCGCATCGAGACCCTGCCGACAGAACTGGGCGAGCGCCCTTACCTGCAAAAACTCATGCTGGCCGGTAATCGCCTGCACACGCTGCCGTCCTCGCTGAGCAATTGCCAGCGTCTGGAACTGATCCGCATCGCCGCCAACCAACTGAGCGAATTGCCGCAGTGGTTGCTGACACTGCCGAGCCTGACCTGGCTGGCCTACGCCGGCAATCCGCTGGAGACCGAGGCCCCTGCCACGGCGCTTGAAGCGACACCGCTGATCAATTGGTCGGCATTGCGTCTGCAACAGCCATTGGGCGAAGGCGCCTCCGGCGTGATTTCCCGGGCGCTCTGGCAGCGCCCCGACGGATCGCAGCTACCGGTGGCGGTGAAACTCTACAAAGGCGAGATGACCAGCGACGGCTCGCCCCTGCATGAAATGAACGCCTGCATCACCGCGGGCCTGCACCCGAACCTGATTCGCGTTGAAGGTCGTATCAGCGCTCATCCCGACGCCCAGCAAGGGCTGGTGATGCAGCTCATCGACCCAAGCTTTGCCAACCTGGCCGGATTGCCGAGCCTGGCGTCCTGCTCGCGCGATGTGTATGGCGAGGACCGCCGGTTTACCGCCGAAGTGGCGCTGCGCATTGCCCAAGGCATTGCGTCGGCGGCTGAACACCTGCACCGACAGGGCATCACCCACGGTGATCTGTACGGGCACAACATTCTGTTGAACGACCTTGGTGAGTGCTTGTTGGGGGATTTCGGTGCGGCGTCGTTTCATGCCACCCGCGACACCCTGGAAACCCGCGCGTTGCAACGTATCGAGGTGCGAGCGTTCGGGATTTTGCTGGGGGAATTACTGGCGCGTATCGACTCGGGGTTGAGCGAGGAGCGACGTGGGGTGCTGGAGGATCTCGAGCGACGTTGCTGCCAGGCCGATGTGCTGGCGCGGCCGGGGTTCAGTGAAGTGATTGAGGTACTGGAAAAGCTCTGACCGCTGCGCGGTCAATCGCCAGCAGGCTGGCTCCCACAGTGTCCGAGTCGTTCACAAAATATGCGAACACCGCCGAACCTGCGGGAGCCAGCCTGCTGGCGATGAGGCCATCACAGACGCCGTCGATCAGCCCGCCAGGCCAACAAACATGTCCTGCACGTCATCGTGGTTGTCGAGACCTTCGAGGAACGCTTCAACCTCAGCCATCTGCTCATCGCTCAAACCGCTGACCGGGTTTTTCGGTTGGTAGCCAAGCTTGGCCGACAGCACGGTGAAGCCTTGTTCCGGCAGGGCTTTCTGTACCGCGTCGAGGTCACTCGGATCGGTCAGGAACAGGGTCGCGCCGTCTTCACCGGCTTCGAAATCCTGCGCACCGGCTTCGATCGCGGCCATTTCCGGATCGGCGTCCGGGGTGTCCGGCGAGGCTTCGATCATGCCGACGTGGTTGAAGTCCCAGGCAACCGAACCGGAAGCGCCGAGTTGGCCCTTGCGGAATGCCACGCGGATTTCCGCTACGGTGCGGTTGATGTTGTCGGTCACGCACTCGACGATCAATGGCACCTGGTGCGGGGCGAAACCTTCGTAGGTCACGCGATGGTACTGCACGGTCTCACCCAGCAGGCCGGCGCCTTTCTTGATCGCGCGGTCCAGGGTTTCCTTTGGCATCGAGGCTTTCTTGGCCTGTTCAACCACCAGACGCAGGTGTGCGTTGGTGGTGGTATCGGCACCGTTGCGGGCAGCGATGGTGATTTCTTTCACCAGTTTGCCGAAGATTTTGCCCTTGGCGTTGGCTGCCGCTTCTTTGTGTTTAACCTTCCACTGTGCGCCCATTACTCACTCTCTTGATCTGTGGCGCCGAGACATCTATTGGCCGACGCGTGCCGCCAAGTTTATACGGCCTAAAGTCGGCAATCGACCAAAAAAATCCAATGTGGAATCGACATCTTCACCAGAGCTTGTAGGGCAATTCTGAAAAACCCCTTTGACATGACCATTCGGCGCTGCGGTTTCGTACCCTCTGAACCCCGTATTCCCGACAGAGCCTGTGCGAATGCTCAATGACAAGGAAAGTCCTTTTACCCTGACCCTCACCGACAGCGGATTATGCCTACCGGTATTGCGCTTCAGTGGCGAGGAAGCACTCAACCAGCCTTACCGTTTCGATATCGAATTGATCGGTCTGGCCCCGGCGATGCCACCCAGAACGTTTTTGCATCAACAGGTGTTTCTGCGCCTGAACGATCATCACGGGGTGCACGGCCTGATCCACAGCGCCAGCTGCGAACATCGCGGCACGCACCGGATCGGTTATCGACTGATCGTGGTGCCGCACCTGCACAGACTGGCAGAGCCCGACAAACGTCGAGTCTTTGTGCAAATGAGCGTGCCGCAGATTCTCCAGCAATTGCTCGAAGACCATGCGCTGCCGAGCGACGCCTACCGGATCGAGATGACAGTGGGGCATTACCCGCTGCGGCCATTTTGCATTCAGTACGAGGAAAGCGATCTGGCCCTGCTGCATCGTCTGTGCGAAGAAGAAGGCATTCACTACCATTTCGAACACCGCCCGGACGGCCATGTCGTGGTCTTTGCCGACGACAGCCTGAGCCTGCCGCAAACACCGGTGCTGGTGCCGTTCGAGGCCGATGGGCAGACCACGTCGCCGTGTGTCAGCACGCTGTATCAACATCACCACAGCGCCCCGATCGTCGGCCTGCCGGCGGTCCGCAACCGCAGCCAGCCCGTGGCGATGGAGGCGGCCGCCAATCAGACCGCTGCCCATCCGCCGTCATCAACGCCTTCACTGGCCCAACGTCATGCCGAGCAGCGCAGTCGCCGTCATCTGGAGCGCCAACGCTGTCAGCACCGCTCGATCCATGGTCGCAGCGACTGCATGGGTTTGCTCAGCGGCCATTTGCTGCAGGTGCTGGAGCATCCGCTCAGTCATTTCAACGAGCAATGGCTGATCACCGAATTGCGGCATAACGGTCAACATCCGTCGATACTTGACCCGACCCCGACGGTGCACCGTTACGCCAACGACTTCACCGCGCAACCGTGGTCGACCGACTATCGCCCGCCGCTCCGGCAACCGCGTCCGAGCATCGCCGGCTACCATGTGGCGCGCGTACAGGGCGCACCGGGGCAAGTGCCGCGACTCGATGAGCAAGGTCGCGTCGCCGTCACGCTATGGCCCGCCGTGGCTGAGCCACCCGACGACAGCGCCACGCTGTGGCTGCCGATCGCCATGAGCCGAATCGACGGCCGCCTCAGTGCCGACGATTTGCCCTGTGCCGGCAGTGAAGTGTGGGTCAGTTTTCTCGACAGCGATCCTGACCGGCCTATCCTCTGCCTCGGCTATTCAAGCAAACCCGCCGCTCGTGAACCGCCGTGCACGCACGACGACAGCTTGCTGCTCGACTGGTTGCTCAACGCGCCATGAGTTTTGGTTTCGGGGCTTCGGGGCCTCAGGGCTTCGCGCGGGATCAGCCTTTGTCGGCCTTGCCCGCCGCCGCGGCGAATTTCGCCAGGCGCACGTCCAGATGCCGTGGCCGGCGGCCGTGATCTTCGGCGCGCTCCTTGCGGCGGATGGCGTTGCGCACCATCAAGGAACCGAGGTAGCGGATCGGCTCTGGCGGAAAGTAACCCAACGGCCCGTTGACCAACGGTGAGCGGGTCCACGGGTTATCGAGGCCTTGCACCAGCGCGGCAAGAATCTGCCCGCCCATGTGGCACGGGCCGACGCCGCTGCCGGAGTAACCGAAGCCGTAAAACACATTGCCGCTGTTGCTCATCTGGCCGAAGAACGGCAGGCCGGTGACCGAGCGATCCGACGGGCCGTTCCAGGTCGCGTCGACTTTGACGTCGGCGAACGCCGGGAAAAAATCCGCAAGGCTGCGCTGCAGTAACCCGGCATACGGCGATGGCTGATCGAACACCGGCAGCATTCGCCCGCCATAAGCAAAGGTGTTGCCACCCTTGCCGAGCATGATCCGGCCGTCCGGCGTGTTGTGGTAGTAGTGCACGAAAATCCGCGAATCGAGCACCGTGACACCACTGGTCAAACCGATTTCCTGCAACAGTTCCGGACGCGGTTCGGTGATCAGCATGTCGCTGGAAACGATCGCCACGCTGCGCTCGAACTGCGGGAATGCGCGGGCCATCCACGCGTTCATCGCCAGCACCACACGGTCGGCGACGACGTTACCGTTCGCAGTCTGGAGGCGTGCCGGACGGCCCTCCTCCAGTCCGGTCATCGCGGTGTTTTCATGAATTTTCACGCCGAGCTGCAACGCCACCCGGCGCAATCCGCGCACCAGTTTGCCCGGTTGCACACTGGCCGCCGCTGGCGAGAACCAGCCTTCCAGATGCTTGGCGGAACCGGCCATGCGCTGCACATCGGCCAGCGGGCGTTGCGTGAATGAATTGATGCCGTTGCGTTCCAGTGCTGCGATCACCGCGTCGGTCGATCCGACTTGCGCGCGGTTGGTCGCGGTGTACAGCGTGCCGTCGAGGCGGTAATCGGCATCGATGCCAAACTGCTCGCAGAACTCGCCGATGGCATGGATGCTGCGCTCGGATTCCTTGACCAGACGTACCGCTTCCTCGACGCCGAACAGACGCTCAAGGGTGAAATACTTCGCTGACCACGACAGCGCACAACCACCGTTGCGCCCGCTGGCACCCGCGCCGCAGATGTCCGCCTCGATCAGCAACACATCGAGTTCGGGGTTTTGTTGCTTGAGCATGATCGCCGTCCACAACCCGGTGTATCCGCCGCCAACGATGCACACGTCAGTGCGCACTTCGCCCTGCAACGGCGGGCAGGTTTCAGACGTGTCGGCCAGCAAGGCCTGCTCCAGCCAAAACGGTCTCATGGGGTTTCTCCAGTCAGTTAGCCACGCCACAGCCTGCCGCGAGCGCCGCAGCAGGCCGCGAGGCACAGGGTTTCAGGAACGCAGCGGTTTGATCGTCAAACGGCAATTGGGAATAGCGGCACGCGGCTCCATCACGCCGACCGGGCGGCTGTTCCAGTGCGGAATCAGCACCAGCGCCGAGAACAGCGCGCAGCCGGCAAACACGATGAACACCGTCACCGAGTCGAAGTAACCCGGCAGCAAGCCGCCGAGCACCGCGCCGACCGAGCCGCAACCGTTGACGAATCCGGCAGCGGTGGCACCGGCCTTGGCTTTGCCGAAATCGATGGCGGCGGCGCCGCTGATCATCGAATCCGGGCCGTACAGGGTCAGGCCCATGACGAACAACAAGGCGACCACCAACAAGACGCTGCCGGTGTGCAGCGCGCCCATGAACAGCGCGAGGGTCACGGTCAGCGCCAGCAAACTGATCACGCAGGCCGGCATGCGTCGGGCGCCGAACAGCTTGTCCGAGGCTATGCCGATCATGATCGGCCCGAGCAAGCCGGCCAGTTCGAACGACGTCGGAATGATCGCCGCTCCGACCTTACCGACGCTGGGCATCTGCTCAAAGACAATCACCGGACCCCACAACAGAATCGCGTAACGCGCCGGTTTCAACAGGAAATACGCGAGGCCCAGTACCAGCACCGTGCGGTTGCGCAGAATTTCCTTTAATGGTTCCCAAACGCTGAGTTTGCTGTTGGCTTCGGTTTCCTCGGCGCTGAGTTCCGGCTCCGGCTCCACCGCCGGCAGGCCAACGTCTTCCGGTTTGTTGCGCTGGAAGATAAAGAACACCACCGCTACCACGGCGACCACCGCCGCACTGGAAATAAACGCCGCGTGCCAACTGCCGATCAGCGTGTACGCCCACCAGCCAGCGAACGGCGAAGCGACCAAACCACCAAACGCATAGCAGGAACTCCATAAGCCGAGCACCCGCCCGCGCTGCTGCGCCGGGAAGAAACTGCCGAGGTTTTTACATAACCCGGACCACCCGGTGGACTGCGCCAGACCTTGTATCAGCATGCAGGTGGCGAAGATCGGCAGCGTGGCAAAACTGCCCATCACCAGCGCGGCGGCGGCGGAAATCAGCAAACCACCGAGCACCACGACCCGTGGACCAAAGCGGTCGGCGAGCATGCCCCAGGTGAATTGGCCGATGGCGTAGGCCGCCAGATAAATCGCATCGAGGTTGGCCATGGCCATCTTGTCGAGCATGAAGGTCGGGTCTTCGGCGATGCCCAGTTTGGCCACCGAAAAAGCTTTGCGAGTGAAGTAGAAAGCGGCGTACGCGAGCCAGGTGACAGCGAAGATCTGCACGCGCCAACGCGCAATGGTGCCGATGTGCTTGTTCATGGTGGTTCTGACCTCAGGGTGTGAGTGTGCCGGCAGAATCGTTAAGAAAAACGCCTGTGTTTTTATTGTTGAGCACTGCGCTAGCACCCCGTCCCTGTGGCGCTAGCGGTCAGATGAGTCCTGTTGTTGCACGCACAGGCTCATGGCCACCGTGCTGCCCGAGCGGACAGTCAGCGATGGCGTGAGCGGATCAAAGCAATTACTGTTTAATAAATAAAATCGATTTATCGTATTTCACACATAAGCTCAGCTTGTTACTGACTTCGCGATCAGGTGACTTCATGTCGGTGTCCCACGCCCAACTCAAAGCCTTCCACGCCGTGGCCGTGCATGGAAGCTTCACCAAAGCCGCCGAGCGCCTGTTTCTGACGCAACCGGCGATTTCCGACCAGGTGCGCAAATTGGAGGAACGCTTTGGCGTGTTGCTGTTTCACCGCAATAAACGCTCCGTGCGCCTGACCGATCTGGGTGAACGTCTATTGGCGATTACCCAGCGGCTGTTTGTGATTGAAGCCGAAGCGCAAGAGTTGTTGCAGGAATCTCAGGCGTTGCAAACCGGTAGCCTGATTCTGGCAGTGGATGCGCCGGTGCATGTGCTGCCGCAGATCGCGCGGTTCTGTGAGCGGTATCCGGGCATCAGCGTGAAGATCGAGACCGGCAACACCGATGAATCGCTGTTTCGCCTGTTCAACTATCAGGCCGATCTGGCGTTGCTCGGGCGTGACGTCAGTGATGAGCGTTTGCTGTGTGTGCCGCTGCGCAATGATCCGATGGTGGCGTTCGTGTCGCGCAATCATCCGTGGGCCGAGCGTGAATCGATCTGCCTGGCGGATCTCGATGACACCCCGTTGGTGCTGCGTGAACACGGATCGGTGACGCGGCAGACACTGGAAGAGGAAATGGCCCGCGCCGGGTTTCGCATTCGTCCGGCGATTCAGGTCGAGGGCCGGGAAGCGGCGCGTGAGGCGGTGGTGGTGGGGATTGGCGTCGGCGTGGTGTCGGCGGCGGAATTTGGCGCGGATTCACGGGTGTGCGCGCTGCCGATCATCGATTGCACGCGACGGTTGACGGAGACGCTGGTGTGTTTGCGTGAACAAAGCAATCGGCGGGTGGTGGCGACCTTCCTCGATATGGTTCGCGACAGCCTTGTGTGAACCGTGATGGCCCCTTCGCGAGCAAGCTCGCTCCCACATTTGGAATGCATATCCCTGTGGGAGCGAGCCTGCTCGCGAAGGGGGCGACTCGGTGTATCAGGCTGGCGCAAGACCGAAGAACGCTTGGATCAAGCGCAACTCCCGCCGCCGCTCCATGCAGCCGATCATGTGCCGATTGAGCAATCCCTCGCCGACAATCGGAATCGCCGCCACGCGCGGGTCATGGCTGACCTCGACCGAGGACACCACGCCAACCCCCAACTCGGCCGCAACGGCCTCGGTCACCGCTTCACGGCTATCGAGTTCCAGCAACACCCGCGGCTGGATCGATGCCTGCACGCAGGCCTGATCAAAGGTGCGCCGAGTGATCGAACTCGGCTCGCGCAGGACCATGATCACTTGATTCAATTCCTTGAGTTTCACTTCACCGCCACGCAGTGCCCACGGATGCCCCGCCGGCACCAACGCGCAAATCCGCGACTCGCTCAAGGCTTGCAGATGCAGGCCCTTGCGCGGCTCGACTTCGGTCAACACCGCCACATCCGCGTGTTCCGATAACAACGCCGCGAGGGTTTCCTGGGCATTGCCCAGCCGCAGATTCACGGTGATCCCCGGGTAGCGCGCGCGCAGGCTGGCCAGCATTGGCATGACCATGTGCGGCCCGTCTGCCGCCACTTCGAGCCGCCCGGTCAGCAACTGGCGGTTGGCTTCGAGCAGGGTCTGCGCCTCTTCCGCCAGCCCGAACATCGCCCGGGTGATCGCTGCGAGTTTGGTGCCCTCCTCGGTCAATTCCACTCGTCGCGCGGTGCGCCGCAACAAGGTGATCTGGTAATGCTCCTCCAGCGCCTTGATGTGCCCGGTGACCGCCGGCTGGCTGATGAACAACCGCGCAGCAGCACGGGTGAAGCTGCCTTCGCGGGCCACGGCGTCGAACGCGCGCAACTGGAACAGGTTCATGAATAACCCTCACTGATGGCTGGCATAACAACAAACAATTTGATTGATGCAACGGCGAATT
This sequence comes from Pseudomonas fluorescens, assembly GCF_001648775.1. Lineage (GTDB taxonomy): Bacteria > Pseudomonadota > Gammaproteobacteria > Pseudomonadales > Pseudomonadaceae > Aquipseudomonas > Aquipseudomonas fluorescens_M. The sequence continues at coordinate 112,108 of NZ_LVEJ01000008.1, read as the reverse complement.
GCAACGTATGCCCCGTAGCTTCATCCCACAGCGCTATCCGAGGACACACGAATGAGTATCGCCGAACCCATCCTGCTCACTCCCGGCCCGTTGACCACTTCGGCCCGCACCCGCCAGGCGATGATGGTCGACTGGGGGTCATGGGATGACCGCTTCAATCAACTGACCGCCAGCCTCTGCGAACAATTGCTGGCGATCCTCAACGGTGCCACCACTCACCACTGCGTGCCGTTGCAGGGCAGCGGCACCTTCGCCGTCGAAGCGGCCATCGGCACTTTGGTGCCGCGTGACGGCAAAGTGCTGGTGCTGATCAACGGCGCGTATGGCAAGCGCCTGGCGAAAATCTGCGAAGTGCTCGGCCGTTCCTTCAGCACTTTCGAAACGGCTGAAGATGAACCGACCACCGCCGCCGACGTCGACCGTCTGCTGCGCGCCGACGGCACCATCAGCCACGTTGCGCTGATCCATTGCGAAACCAGCACCGGCATTCTTAATCCGTTGCCGGAGATTGCTCAGGTGGTTGAGCAACACGGCAAACGCCTGATTATCGATGCCATGAGTTCCTTCGGCGCTCTGCCGGTGGACGCACAACAAGTGCCGTTCGACGCACTGATCGCCGCGTCCGGCAAGTGCCTGGAAGGTGTACCGGGGATGGGCTTTGTCTTCGCTCGCAAAGACTCGCTGGCCGCAGCTGCCGGCAACTCGCATTCGTTGGCGATGGATTTGTTTGATCAGCACAGCTACATGAAAAAAACCGGGCAATGGCGCTTCACCCCGCCGACCCACGTGGTCGCGGCGCTGCACGAAGCGCTGCTGCAATACAACGAAGAAGGTGGCCTGCCGGCACGGCATGCGCGTTACGCCGCCAACTGTCAGGCGCTGATGGAAGAGATGGGCAAACTCGGTTTGCGCAGCTTTCTGCCGGCGGCGATTCAGGCACCGATCATCGCCACGTTCCATGCGCCGCAAGATCCGCGTTACCAGTTCAAGGATTTCTACGAACGCGTGAAGGCCAAGGGTTACATCCTTTATCCCGGCAAATTGACCCAGGTCGAGACCTTCCGCGTGGGCTGCATCGGTCACGTCAGCCCGGGCGAAATGCGCCAGGCCGTCGCGGCGATCGGCGAAGTGCTGCGCGAGATGGAAGTCCTCGATATCTAAGCCCCGCCACCAATCCCCTGTGGGAGCGAGCCTGCTCGCGAAAGCGGTCGAACATTCAACATCGATGTCGACTGACACGACGCCTTCGCGAGCAGGCTCGCTCCCACATTTGAATTGCATTGCCAACATAGGATTTTGATCAACATGAACTACGCAAATCCAAGCAAGCTGCAAGCCGCCATCCTCGACTGGGCCGGCACCGTGGTCGATTTCGGCTCGTTCGCGCCGACGCAGATCTTCGTCGAAGCCTTCGCCGAGTTCGACGTGCAGGTTTCCATCGAAGAAGCGCGCGGCCCGATGGGCATGGGCAAGTGGGATCACATCCGCACCCTCTGCGATCAGCCGCAGGTGGCCGAGCGTTATCGCAAGGCGTTCGGCCGCACGCCGACCGATGACGACGTGACCGCGATCTACAACCGCTTCATGCCATTGCAGATCGAGAAGATCGCCGAGCACTCGGCGCTGATTCCCGGCGCACTGGAAACCATCGCCAACCTGCGTCAGCAAGGGATCAAGATCGGTTCCTGCTCGGGCTATCCGAAGCAGGTGATGGACAAAGTCGTCGCACTGGCCGCCACCAACGGCTACGTCGCCGATCACGTGGTCGCCACCGATGAAGTGCCGAATGGCCGTCCGTGGCCGGCTCAAGCCTTGGCCAATGTGATTGCGCTGGGCATCGACGACGTCGGCGCCTGCGTGAAGATCGACGACACCGTGCCGGGCATTCTCGAAGGCCGTCGCGCCGGTATGTGGACGGTCGCGCTGATCTGCTCGGGCAATGCGCTGGGGCTGGATTACGCCGGTTTCCGCGCCTTGGGCAGTGATGAACTGGCCAGCGAACGCAAGCGTATTCACGCGCTGTTCGAGAGCTCGCGCCCGCACTACATGATCGACACCATCAGCGATTTGCCGGAAGTGATTGCCGACATCAACAAGCGTCTGGCCAACGGTGAGATGCCGCAGTCGAGCTGATTCTGCTGCTCGTTGCCAACAAAAACGCCAGTGTCTTCGTGACACTGGCGTTTTTTTATTGGCAAAGCCCTGATGCAGAGCATTGAAAGTCCGATCAGCCTCAGGCAAATCCGCCAAAGCGGATTACAGTTAAAGCATGCCGTCGCACAAGAACGGCAGGTTTTGACCCTGACCTGTGAGGAAACACCGTATGCCGTGGACAAGTTCCGAATCACGTTACAGCACCGTGTCGGTCCTGCTGCACTGGCTGATGCTGGTGTTGTTGGTGCTGGTGTACGCCAGCATGGAATTACGCGGCCTGTTCCCCAAAGGCAGCGGCGGCCGCACGCTGATCCGCGAAGTGCATTACATGCTCGGCCTGACGGTGTTTGTGCTGGTGTGGTTTCGCCTGCTGGCGCGCAGCCTCGGCCCGGCACCGAAGATCTTCCCCGCCTCGCCGCAATGGCAAACCGCGCTGGCGCGGCTGATGCACTGGGCGTTGTACCTGTTCATGATCAGCATGCCGATTCTGGGCTGGCTGATTACCAGCGCCGAGGGGCATCAGGTGATGTTCTATGGTTTCGACCTGCCGCTATTGGTCGCGGAAAACAAGGATTTCGCCAAGCAGGTCGAGCACTGGCACGTGCTGATCGGCACGATCGGTTACTGGCTGATCGGCCTGCATGCGCTGGCGGGGATCTATCACCACTATGTGGTGGGCGATAACACGCTGTTGCGGATGATGCCCAAGCGCGGTTGACCGTCAGGGGCTGGCGATAAAACCGCGCCGGCCCTGCAAACCACCGGTGTGAATGAAGATCAGCCGCGTGCCGGTGGTGAACCTGCCCGCCTCGACCTGCTGTTTGAGCGCCAGCAACGCCTTGCCGGTGTACAGCGGCTCCAGAGGAATGCCGCTGGTCTGCCCGGTTTGTTTGATGAACGCAAGCAACGCCGGATCAACCCTGGCAAAACCGCCACGGCTGGCGTCGAGCAGTTCATAGCCGGCAGTGGCCAGTCCGGCTGACTGCATAATCGACTCGACCTGCGGCGCCACGCCGTGATCTTCAGGGACAGCCAGCGCACCATAGACCGGGTGCGCACCCGCCTCGGCGAGTACCAGTCCGGCGAGTGTCGTCCCGGTCCCGCAAGCCAGCCACCAAGCGTGATAGTCGCTCCAGCCCAGGGTGTGCAATTGCGCCTGCGCCTGTTCCTTGATGGCCGCGCAACCGAGCGCCCCCATTAAACCGCCGCCGCCCTCGGGTACTGCATGCAGTTGCGGATACTGCTCATGCCAAGGCGCCCAGAATCCCGGCTCATTGCGCGCGCGATAGCCACCGTAACCCAACCAATGCAGTTGCATGCCGAACGCTTGCAGGTCGCACACCGTGGGCGTTTCCTGCGCATGCCCGCGCAACAGCCCGACGGTTTTGAAGCCCAGCCGTTTGCCTGCCGCCGCCAACGCGTGCAAGTGATTGGAATGAGCACCACCGAGGCTGATGATGCCTTCGGCTCCCGCACGGTCGGCGGCTTTCAGGTGTTCGACGAGTTTGAACCATTTGTTGCCGCTGATCAGCGCGTCGATCTGGTCGAGGCGCAGGATGGCGACCTCAATGCCGGCGGCTGCGAGCCAGTCCAGATGAAGGTGTTCGAGGGGGGCTTGGGGTAGCCAATCGGAGGGAGGCAAAAGCATGGGCGGCGATTCGATCTGGACAGAGCCAGCATTCTAGTCGCTCACAAGCCGCCATCGCGAGCAGGCTCACTCCTACATTGGTTTGGTGGTGCTCACCGAATCTGTGAACAACACAGCCCTTGTGGGAGCGAGCTTGCTCGCGAAAGCGGAGTGACAGCCAATACATATGTCGACTGACACCCCGCCTTCGCGAGCAAGCTCGCTCCCACAAGTTAAGAGGCGGAGCTTAAAGTTCAGCGGCGAGGCGCGAGCCCTGGTTGATCGCACGCTTGGCATCCAGCTCCGCCGCAACATCGGCGCCACCGATCAGGTGCACGTTCTGCCCCGCTTCAACCAGACCATCATGCAGTTCACGCAACGGATCCTGCCCCGCGCAAATCACAATGTTGTCCACCGCCAGCACTTGCGGCTCGCCGGTTTCGCCGATGCGGATATGCAGGCCTTGGTCATCGATGCCCAGGTATTCAACGCTGTTGAGCATCTGCACCTGCTTGTTCTTCAGACCGGTACGGTGAATCCAGCCAGTGGTTTTGCCCAGGCCATCGCCGACCTTGGTTTTCTTGCGCTGCAACAGGAACACTTCGCGGGCCGGCGCGTGTGGCGCGGCTTTGATTCCGGCTACACCCCCACGGGCTTCCAGTTGCGTGTCGATGCCCCACTCTTTCCAGAACGCGGCACGATCCTGACTGGTGGCCACGCCTTCGTGAACGAGGAACTCCGAAACGTCAAAACCGATACCGCCAGCGCCAATCACCGCCACGCGTTTGCCAACCGGTTTGCGCTCAAGAATCACATCCAGATAGCTCAGCACCTTGGCGTTGTCGACGCCCGGAATCGCCGGCACACGCGGGGCAATGCCGGTGGCGAGGATGATTTCGTCGTAGCCGCCCTCAAGCAGTTTCGCCACATCGACACGGGTGTTCAGGCACACCTCAACGTTGGTGGTTTGCAGTTTGCGCTTGAAGTAACGCAGGGTTTCGAAGAACTCTTCCTTGCCCGGCACACGCTTGGCGATGTTGAACTGACCGCCGATTTCGCTGGCCGAATCGAACAACGTCACCTGATGGCCACGTTCGGCAGCCACGGTCGCAGCCGACAGCCCGGCAGGGCCAGCGCCAACCACGGCGATTTTCTTGATCTGCTGCACCGGCAGGTAATTCAGTTCGGTCTCGTGGCAGGCACGCGGGTTGACCAGGCAACTGGTCAGTTTGCCGCCGAAGGTGTGGTCGAGGCACGCCTGGTTGCAACCGATGCAGGTGTTGATTTCGTCGGCGCGGCCTTCGGCAGCCTTGTTGACGAAGTCCGGATCGGCAAGGAACGGCCGCGCCATCGAGACCATGTCGGCATCGCCTTCAGCGAGAATCTGCTCGGCGATTTCCGGGGTATTGATGCGGTTGGTGGTGATTAGCGGGATGCTCACCGAACCGCGCAGCTTGGCCGTGACCTTGCTGAATGCGGCACGCGGCACTTTGGTGGCGATGGTCGGAATCCGCGCTTCGTGCCAGCCGATGCCGGTGTTGATGATGGTCGCGCCAGCCTGTTCAATGGCTTTGGCCAGGGTGACGATCTCGTCCCAGCTGCTGCCGCCCTCGACCAGATCAAGCATCGACAAACGGAAAATGATGATGAAGTTCGGGCCCACTGCTTCGCGTACACGGCGAACAATTTCCACCGGCAGACGCATGCGATTTTCGTAGCTGCCACCCCAGCGGTCGGTGCGGTGGTTGGTGTGCGCGGCGAGGAACTGGTTAATGAAATAACCTTCCGAGCCCATGATCTCGACGCCGTCATACTCGGCGGTCTGCGCCAGCACCGAGCAAGTGACGAAATCGCTGATCTGCTTTTCGATGCCTTCCTCGTCCAGCTCTTTCGGTTTGAACGGGTTGATCGGCGCCTGAATCGCGCTCGGTGCCACCTGTTTCGGGCTGTAGGCATAACGCCCGGCGTGAAGGATCTGCATGCAGATTTTGCCGCCCGCGTCGTGCACCGCACGGGTGACGATGCGGTGCTTTAGCGCTTCGTCTTCGGTGGTCAGCTTGGCCGCGCCGGAGTACACCCCGCCCTCGTCGTTCGGACCAATGCCGCCGGTGACCATCAGGCCAACGCCGCCACGCGCACGTTCGGCGAAGTACGCCGCCATGCGTTCGAAGCCACCCGGTTTTTCTTCAAGGCCGGTGTGCATCGAGCCCATCAGGGTGCGGTTGCGCAGCGTGGTGAATCCCAGGTCCAGCGGGGCCAACAGGTGCGGGTAATGAGCGGCGGTCATCGGTAACTCCACAACGAGCGATCACGGAAAAGTGCGGGAGCTCTGCGTCCCCCGTCAGTCATGTGGCACAGACTAAGAGTCGCACCGTTGTCACTCAATGACCGTAACTGACAACTTATTGATCCAAATGCGCAGCGCCCCTTGGCAACCAACGCCATGGGCCCTACCCTAGTCGCCACACCCAGTACCCGGTTGTTGTTGGTTTTCATGCGCAAACTTTTGTACCTGTTCTTTTCCATGGCCCTCGTCGCCGTCCTGACCACCTACGCCATGTGGGCGGCGGACCGGCCGGCGGGGCATTACCTGTCGGACCTGCGCATCAAACTCGCCGTCGATGAGGGCACGCCGGCCGACCGTGGCAACCTGCTCGGCATCCAGCCCGAGCTGTTTCCCACCGACTATCAGAGCTCCGAGCGTTTGCACCGCAAACTCGCGGCCTATTTGCAGCAAGCTCAGGATCAGGGCCTGTTGAACGACAAAACCGTCGTGGTGCTGCCGGAGAACGTCGGCACCTGGCTGATGCTCAGCGGCGAGAAAGACGAGCTGTATCAGGCGCCGACGCTGCCCGAGGCGATGAACTGGCTGGCGGCAAGCAATCCGCTGCTGTTCGCCCGCGCCTGGCTCAGTGCCAACGGCAACGATCGCCTCAACGATGCCCACCTGCGAATGAAATCCAAAGCCATGGCCAAGGATTACCAGGCGCTGTTCGGCGGCTTGGCCAAGGAGTTTCACGTGACGCTGGTGGCCGGTTCGATCGTATTGCCGGAGCCCAGCATTCGCGACGGCCAACTCAAACCCGGCAGCGGCGCGCTGTTCAACAGCAGTGTGGTGTTCGGCCGTGACGGCGTGCCGCTCGGTCAGCCGCAACGGCAGATGCACCCGGTCTTCGATCAGCGGGACGTCATCGAAGGTGACGCCGAACACATCATCAACGCAGTCGACACCCCGGCCGGACGCCTCGGTGTGTTGATTGGCAGCGACAGCTGGTACCCGGACAACTACCGCAAACTCGACGAGCAAGGCGTGCAACTGGTCGCCGTGCCCGCACAAGTCTTTGGCCACGGCGCGTGGAACCAACCGTGGCGCGGCTACAAGGGTTCGAGCACGCCGGGCTCGGTCAGTCTCAAGCCCGGTGAAGTCAGCGAAGGCCAGGCCTGGCATCGCCTGACCCTGACCGCACAACCGCCAAGCAGCCGGGCGATTGCCGGCATGAGCGTGTTTCTGCGTGGGCAATTCTGGGACCTGTCGGGTTCCGGCCAGAGCTTTCTCAGCAGCAACGGTCAGCAATTCGCCGACGGCGATGCCCGTGGCGCACGCTTGCTGAACATCTGGTTGTAAGTCATGAAGCCGCTGCCGATGCGTCTGGGCGATCTGTCGGTGGGCTTCGTGCACAGCCTCGCCGATGCGGTGCTCAGCCATGACGTCGATCCGCAACCACTGCTGGAACAATACGGGCTGGATGCCGCGCGCCTGGCCGAGGCCGGGGCGCGCTTATCGATTCCGCGCTACATGCGCCTGGGCCACGCTGCGATCCAGTTGACCGGCGATCCGGCATTGGGCCTGCGCATGGGCCAGCTCAGTCGCTTGAGCCAGGCCGGATTGGCCGGGGTCACCGCCGCCCAGGCACCGACCGTGCGCGAAGCCGCCCGCTGCCTGATTCGCTTCGAACCGCTGTACGGCTCCAACTATCGCGGCCAGTCGAGTTTTCATGAAGACGTCAATGGTGCCTGGTTGCGGTTCTATTCGATCAGCCCGTACAACGCCTACAACCGTTTTGTGGTGGATTCGATCATCGCCGGCTGGCTGCATCAGTTGTCCAGCGTCAGCCGCGAATCGTTGCGCGCTGAGCGCATCGAGATCGAATTCGATGCACCGGATTACCGCGACGCCTATAGCGTATTGGGTGATTGCCCGCTGCAGTTCGGCGCCGAACGCAATCAACTGCGCCTGAACCTGAGCAGTCTCGCGCAACGTAATCCAGAGCATTGCCCAAGCACCTGGCGGCACCTGCTGCAATTGTGTGAGCGGGAACTGGAACAACTGACGCGCACCCGTAGCCTGCGCGAACGCATCACTCAGCTGTTGGGGCCGTTGCTCAATGGTGGCCGGGAACCCGACCTGGAAGAAGTGGCGGCCCGCTTGAAGCTGCCGACCTGGACATTGCGGCGCAAACTCGCCGAGGAAGGCACGCAGTTTCGCGCGATCCTCAATGACACTCGCCGAGACCTGGCGATGACTTACATCCGCGACACCGAACTGGCGTTCGGCGAAATCGCTTACCTGCTGGGTTTCGCTTCAGCCGAAGCCTTCCAACGTGCCTTCAAACGCTGGAGCGGTCAGACGCCCGGCGAATTCCGCCGCAGCCATCGTCAATCCGCCTGACGCTTACAGCTCGGTCGCGTCTTCCGCAGGCTCCGGTTGATCCAGTTCAAAGGCCTGGTACTCGAGCAGTTCTTCTTGATACTCGTCCATCGTGTAATCCCCCTACTGCTCTCTTGAATGGGCCTGAGCAAATGCCCAGTGCCTCGAGCGTAACGCGCCCGTGTGAAGGAAAAGTGAAACCCGGCCTTCATGAATAAAACGTAGCAGGCGGTCAGGAATTTATCGCGGGATTTTTGTCAGGGGAATGTAACGAGATTTTAAGTGCATCAGAAACCACTGTGGGAGCGAGCCTGCTCGCGAAGAGGCCGTATCATTCGATAAAGATATTGAATGACACACCGCTTTCGCGAGCAGGCTCGCTCCCACAGAGGTAGAGGTGAGGCTGTTTATTGGCCGGACGCTGGCATCGCCGGAATCGGCTCGGATGGCGGCGGGATGTCCGGGTTGGCCGGTGGCGTGATGGTTTCGGTGGCCGGTGCAGGCTCGGCGCTCGGTGCCGGGGTGATCGGCGCGGCTTCTGCAGGTGGCGCAACCGGCTCAGACGTCACTGGCGCGGTTTCAGCAGGCGCAGGCGCCGGTTCTGCGGCAGGTGCTGGTGTCGCAGCAGGCTCAGCGGCCGGCGTCGGCGCCAGTGCTGCCGGAGCCGCCTTGGCCTCAGGCACACCGAGGTCAGCCTTGGGCTTCTCTTCGATGTGCGCCGCTTTCTTCGCATCCGCCGGCAAGAACTGCTCGACCAGCGTAAAGAAACGCTCGTAGAACTTTTGTGCCGTCACCGTCTCGCTGGCGACCTTGACCATCGAATCGTCCGAGGAGCCGATCGGCATCGACACCGAGCCCAGCACACCCACGCCAAGGCTGGCGGAGTTGTTGGTCTTCTTCAGTGCATAACGATCCTGCAAGGCGTTGGCGAACATCGTCGCATGGTGCCCGGCAGTGCCGTCATCGGCGCAGACCACGTTGAAGCTGATCTCCATGTGGGTATCGCCGGTTTGCTGGAAGCTCTTGTGGCCGCTGACCAGTTTCGGGTCACTGCTGGTGATGATGTAGCCCTGACTGAGCAACGCACGACGGGCCGCTTCGCAGCTGACCGAATCGGTCACCGGGTAATTGCGCGAAAACGTACCGGAGTCATCGAAGTTCTCATGCTCATACATCGGCTTGTCTTTCGAACAGCCGGCAACAGCGGTCAACAACAGCGCCAACCCGACAACACGCATGGGAGTGGAAATCAACATTGAACATCCTGAGAGAAAACAGTCCGGGGCGTATTGTGCAACAGATCGTGACCCCGCTGCGCGTGGATTAGTGTCTTAAAGCAGTTACAACTCTATCGACCCTGCGTTGCGGGGAAAAGTCGCAACGCCAAATGATCGATGAACACGCGCAACTTGGCCGTCGCATGACGGCTCGATGGCCATAGGACCCAGAACTGCCCGGTGTGTTCAAGATAACTGTCCAGCACCCGACGCAATCGGCCTTGCGCGACGTCCTCACGGGTCATGAAATCGGGCAGACAGGCAATGCCCATCCCGGCAAGTGCAGCGAAGTTAACCGCCTCAATCGAGGTGCTGACCAACCGCGCCGGCAATGCTGGCTCCGGGCTCCCCTCGTCGCGACGCAAAGGCCACGCTTCCAGCTTGCCGGTGGCATGAAAGGTGTGGCGCAGGCAAGCGTGACCGGCCAGCTCGGCAGGCGTTTGCGGCACACCGCGCTGCTCGAGATACCCGGGACTGGCGACCAGCACCATGTGAAACTCGCCCAACGGTCGCGCCATCAGCCGCGAATCCCGCGGCTGGCCGGTACGGATCACCGCATCGAAACCTTCTTCCACCACATCGACCATGCGGTCGGTCAAATCCAGATCCAGTTCGATCTGCGGGTACGCCGCCATGAACTCGGCCATGACCGGCATCACCAGGCCATGCACCTGTGGCAGGCTGATGCGCAACTTGCCATGGGGTTTCGCCGCGGCATCACACAATTCGAACTCCGCCGCCTCGACTTCGGCGAGGATCTTGCGACAGCGCTCCAGAAACAACGCACCTTCACTGGTCAGCGTGACGCTGCGGGTGGTGCGTTGAAACAGCCGGACACCCAGTCGCGCCTCCAGCCGGGCAATACTTTTGCCCACCGCCGACGATGACACCCCTTGCAGCCGGCCAGCCTCAGTGAAACTGCGCGTCTCGGCGACCTGAACAAACACCGAAATACTGCCAAGGCTATCCATACCACTCTCCCATTGCTGACATCCGTGTCCGATATGTTCGGAACCTTAACCCGTTTTTCGCCGCTGCGCAGCGCCCTACCCTGTGCTCCTCGTCAACTTGCACATGGATGCCGACTCATGAACGATGCCCAACTCGGTTGCCCTGCACTCGAACAACATGTCGCTGGCCGCGAGCGATTACCCCTCGGCGCGCTGCTGGCACTGGCCACCGCCGGATTCATCACCGTAATGACCGAAGCCATGCCGGCCGGCCTGTTGCCACAAATGAGCAGCGGCCTGAATGTCTCCCAGGCCTTGATCGGGCAATTGGTCACGCTGTACGCGATAGGCTCGATCCTGGCAGCCATCCCACTGACCATCGCCACCCGCGGCTGGCGGCGCCGACCGCTGCTGCTGACCGCCATCGGCGGTTTTGCCATCGCCAACAGCCTCACCGCCCTGTCGCAGTGGTACTGGCTTACCCTGATTGCACGCTTTATCGCCGGCGTATTTACCGGGTTGCTGTGGGCACTGCTGGCCGGTTACGCCAGCCGCATGGTCGCCCCGCACCTGCAAGGCCGCGCCATTACCGTGGCCATGCTCGGCGCCCCCATTGCGCTATCACTGGGAATCCCCGCCGGCACCCTGCTCGGCACCCTGATTGGCTGGCGCCTGAGCTTCGCCATCATGACCGCGCTGACCGTTGCGTTGGTCCTCTGGGTACGCTGGCAAGTCCCCGACTTCGCCGGCGAACGCGAGGGAAAACGCCTGCCGCTGCGTCAGGTATTGACCTTGCCCGGCGTGCGCTCCGTATTGTTCGTCACCCTCACCTACGTCGTTGCGCATAACTTGCTGTACACCTACATCGCGCCCTTCCTGCAACCGTCCGGCCTTGATGCCAACGTCGACCGCGTACTGCTGGTGTTCGGCCTGGCCTCGGTGCTGAGCCTGTGGATCGTCGGCAGCCTGATCGACCGCTGGCTACGCGAACTGGTGTTGATCAGCGCCGGCTTGTTCATGCTCTCAGCCATAGCGCTGGGCCTGTGGCGCGAGTCACCGAACGTGATTTACATCGCCACCGCTGTTTGGGGACTGGCGTTCGGTGCGATGCCATCGCTACTGCAAACCGCTTCGGCAAAAACCGCGAAAGAGGCTGCTGACACAGCGCAATCGATGCTGGTGACGTTGTGGAATGTCGGAATTGCTGGCGGTGGTTTGATGGGTGGCGTGTTGCTGGGCAACCTCGGTGTGGGAGCATTTCCGTGGATCGTTGCAGGATTGCTGGTTTTGACTTTTTATGTGGCGATCAACGCTCGGCGCCATGGTTTTCCAAGGTCTGGATGAGACCGAGTGAGCGGTTGGACTGAGGCCAGACGGCTGGAAATCGGTCGATTGACAGGCCGCCTTCGCGAGCAGGCTCGCTCCCACAGGTTTAATTTGTATGCAGCCCACGCGGCAAAGCCGCCCCACTCAACAGGATGAGCGCAAGCTCGGCTGCAGCTTTTGATCTTGCCGTGCTGGCCCCATCGGCAGGCTGAGTGGAGGGATTTATCCGGGGGTGGGAGCGAAGCGAGCGTTTGGCTAAGCCAAACCCATCGAGAGGAGGTGCAGCGAAGCAAACCGGAGGCGATGCCCCCGGATGAATCCCGTAACGAAGGAACCCCGAGCCCCAGCGAGCGGGCCGAACGCCGGGGCCCAGACCTTTGGTTCCTTTGGGGCGTTTGCCAAAGGGACTCGCCGTAAGGGCGAAACCGCCAGCCGCCCCCCCACAGAAACGGATATTCACCCAACCTGAGCCCCAAAAAAAAGCCCCGACCTATACAGGCCGGGGCTTCCACATCACATCTCAGTCAACCATCAAAACCGCTTGATGTCCGCCTGACTCTCCAACTGCTTGCGATACGCCGCAAAATCCTGCTGACCTTCACGCGAAGCGAGGAAGCGACGGTACTGAACCTTCTCTTCGTCAGTCGGTGCAGCCGCTTCGTTCACGCCATTCAGACGCACGATCATCAGACTGCCATCCGCCAGCGTCACGCTGGTGAACGTCGGCTTGTCCTTGGCCGCCGGCTTCGGCATACGGAACAACGCTTGCAGCACGGCCGGATCAACCCCTTCCTGACCACGAGTGGCCGCTTCGGTGGCTTTCCAGTTCTGACCATCAACTGCCTTGTCCAACGGTGCCTTGCCATCACGCAGATCCGCAATCAGCTTCTCGGCCTTGGTCTTGGCAGCAGCACTGGCGTGCTCCTTGGTCAACTGAGTGCGGATGGCCGCATTCACGCTTTCCAAAGGCAGTTGCGCAGGCTTCAGGTGCTCCTTGGAACGCAGCACGACCACGGTTTCCGGATCCAGCTCGATGGCGGTGCTGTTGGCACCCTCGTCGATCACTTCAGTGCTGAACGCAGCGGTGACCACAGCACGGTTGGCTGCAACACCTTCGCCACCTTCGCGGCCGAATGGCTTGGACGTGTGCACGGTCAGTTTCAGATCCGCCGCTGGCTGAGCCAGGTCAGACGCTTCGAACGCCGAGTCTTCCAGTTGCTTGGTCGCCTCGACAAAACGCTGTTCAACCTGTGCGGCTTTCAGCTCGCGGGTCAGCTTGTCTTTCAGGCTGGCCAGGGTCGGCACTTCAGGCGCTTCAACGCCCAGCAGCTTGATCAAGTGGTAACCGAAGTCGGTACGAATCGGCTCGGACACCTGGTCTTTCGACAGCGAGTACAGGGCTTTTTCGAACGCCGGATCGTACACGCCAGGACCTGCGTAACCGAGGTCACCGCCATTGTTGGCCGAGCCCGGATCCTGCGAGAACTCTTTGGCCAGCGCTTCGAACTTCTCGCCCTTGGCCAGACGCGCCTGGACTTCTTCGATCTTCGCTTTGGCCTGAGCCTCGGTGGTCTTGTCGTTCACTTCGATCAGAATGTGCGCCGCGCGACGCTGTTCCGACAGGTTGGCGATTTCTTTCTGATACGCCGCCTGCAGGTCTTCATCCTTGACCGCAACCTGATCGAAGAACGAGGACTTCTTCAGTTCTACGTAATCGATGATCACTTGGTCCGGAGTCATGAACTCCTTGGCGTGCTCGTCGTAGTAAGCCTTGACTTCGTCGTCGGTCAACTTGACCGCTGCCGGGTCAGCCTTGACGTTCAGGGTAGCGAAATCGCGGGTCTGTTTTTCCAGACGGGCAAAGGCCAGCACTTCGGCGTCGGTGACGAAACCGCTACCGGCTACACCGGCGCGCAGTTGGCCGATCAACATTTCCTGAGCCAGCATCTGGCGGAATTGCATGCGGCTGTAACCCAACTGACGGATCACCTGGTCGAAACGCTCGGAGCTGAACTTGCCGTCCACCTGGAACTCAGGGGTCTGCAGGATCACTTGATCCAACGCGCCTTCGGAGAAAGCGAACTTCGCCTGTTCGGCACCTTGCAGCAGCAACTTGCGATCGATCAGACCCTTGAGGGCCGATTCGCGGAGCATTTTTTCGTCGAGCAACGAAGCATCGAAGTCTTTGCCCAGCTGTTGCATCAGCTGACGGCGTTGCATGTCAACGGCCTGGCTCAGCTCGTTTTGGCTGATTTCTTCACCATTGACCTTGGCCGCCTCATTCTTGTGAGTGGTGGCCTGGAAAATGGCGTCGAAACCGGTCAGGGCCATCAGTGCAACGATGACCCCGATAATGGTCTTGGCAATCCAGCCTTGTGAATTGTCCCTGATATTCTGCAGCATGCGTCCCCCAGAAACGGTTGAACTTCAAAATTAGGCAACCGTGGAGCGTGGGTAGAATCCGGATAGAAGAAAGGCGCATCCGAGGATGCGCCTTCTCGTAACTGGCGGAGCGGACAGGGCTCGAACCCTCGATCCCGGCGTTACAGGCAACTGTTTCAGTGACCTGCTCTACCGCTCCGCTGCCAAGTCAGGCATGACCCCGACCCGGATGGGTAAAAACTGAAACTTAGTTAACCGCTTCTTTCAGTGCTTTACCGGCTTTGAAACCTGGTTTTTTAGCAGCAGCGATTTGCAGCGTCTTGCCGGTCTGTGGGTTACGACCAACGCGAGCTGGACGATCAGTGACGGAGAAAGTACCGAAACCAACCAGAACAACGGAGTCGCCAGCCTTGAGAGCGCCAGTGACGGATTCGATTACAGCGTCCAGCGCACGGCCAGCAGCAGCTTTCGGGATATCAGCGGATGCAGCGATAGCATCAATCAGTTCCGACTTGTTCACTCTAAGTCCCCTTATATCTATTTTGAGATGATTCTAAGTTTTTTGGTGAAAGCAAAAACGAGTGCTGAATGGCCTACAGACACTTAAGAGCCGCTTTATAACAAGGGCTCTAAAAAGCTGTCAAGGAAGCCCCCCAGGCAAAAACGTATTAATGCGTGCTAATTCTTTCCTTAGAGTCAGACTCACGTTTTTCGTCCTTGGCAACTATCTCCGGAGCCACATCCGGCAAGGGCTCCGGCGCGTATTGCAGCGCAATTTGCAGGACCTCGTCAATCCATTTAACCGGTTTAATCTGCAGATCCTGCTTGATATTGTCAGGAATCTCCTTCAGATCGCGCACGTTCTCTTCCGGAATAATCACAATCTTGATTCCGCCGCGGTGTGCCGCCAGCAGTTTTTCCTTCAGACCGCCAATCGCCAGCACTTGACCGCGCAGCGTAATCTCACCCGTCATGGCGACATCGGCGCGTACCGGAATGCCGGTCAAGGCCGACACCAGCGCCGTGCACATGCCCACACCGGCGCTAGGGCCGTCTTTCGGCGTCGCCCCTTCCGGCATGTGAATGTGTGTGTCGCGCTTCTCGTGGAAGTCCAGAGGAATGCCCAGACTCTTGGCGCGGCTGCGCACCACGGTCAGCGCGGCAGTGATCGATTCGACCATTACGTCGCCCAGCGAACCGGTCTTGATCAACTGACCTTTACCCGGCACAACTGCGGCTTCGATGGTCAGCAATTCGCCGCCGACCTGGGTCCAGGCAAGGCCGGTCACCTGACCGATCTGATCCTGCTGCTCGGCCAGGCCGTAGCGGAATTTGCGCACACCGAGGAAGTGTTCCAGCAAGTCAGCTGTCACTTTCACCGAGAAGCGTTTTTCCATTGCGTGCTCTTTCACCGCTTTGCGGCAGACCTTGGCGATCTGACGTTCGAGGCCACGCACACCGGCTTCACGGGTGTAGTAACGGATGATGTCGCGGATCGCTTCGGCATCGAATTCCAGCTCGCCCTTCTTCAGACCATTGGCCGCAATCTGTTTTGGCGAGAGGTATTTGACCGCGATGTTGATCTTCTCGTCTTCGGTGTAGCCCGGCAGACGGATCACTTCCATCCGGTCGAGCAGCGCCGGCGGGATGTTCATCGAGTTCGAGGTGCACAGGAACATCACATCGGAAAGGTCGTAATCGACTTCCAGATAATGGTCGTTGAAGTTGTGGTTTTGCTCCGGGTCGAGCACTTCCAGCAACGCCGACGCCGGGTCGCCACGCATGTCGCTGCCCATTTTGTCGATTTCATCGAGCAGGAACAGCGGGTTGCGTACGCCCACCTTTGTCATCTTTTGAATCAATCTTCCTGGCATCGAACCGATGTAAGTCCGGCGGTGGCCACGAATTTCCGCTTCATCACGCACACCACCAAGGGCCATGCGCACGAATTTGCGGTTGGTCGCGTGAGCGATCGACTCTGCCAGCGAGGTCTTGCCCACGCCCGGAGGACCGACCAGGCACAACACCGGGCCACGAATTTTTTTCACGCGCTTTTGCACGGCGAGGTATTCAAGGATGCGTTCCTTGACCTCTTCGAGGCCGTAGTGATCGGCATCGAGAATGTCTTCTGCACGCGCCAGGTCCAGGCGTACCTTGCTCTGAGCCTTCCACGGCACCTGCACCAGCCAGTCGATGTAGGAGCGCACCACGGTGGCCTCAGCGGACATCGGCGACATTTGCTTGAGCTTGTTCAGCTCGGCGGTGGCCTTGGCCAACGCGTCTTTCGGCAGACCGGCAGCGTCGATACGCTTTTTCAGGTCTTCGATTTCGTTGTGGCCTTCGTCGCTGTCGCCGAGTTCTTTCTGAATGGCCTTCATCTGCTCATTCAGGTAGTACTCGCGCTGACTGCGCTCCATTTGCTTTTTGACACGGCCACGAATGCGTTTTTCAACTTGCAGCAGGTCGATCTCGGCATCCAGCAACGCCAGAACGTGTTCGACCCGGGCCGACAAATCGATGATTTCGAGGATTTCCTGCTTCTGCTCGATTTTCAGCGCCATGTGCGCGGCCATGGTGTCGACCAGACGACCCGGCTCATCGATGCTGTTGAGCGACGACAGGACTTCAGCCGGGACTTTCTTGCCCAACTGTACGTATTGCTCGAACTGCGACAGCAGCGTACGCACGAACACTTCGGATTCGCGCTCGGCGGCGTCGACTTCTTCGATCAACGAGACTTCGGCACGACAGTGGCCGTCGACTTCGCTGAAGCGCTCGACGGTGCCGCGCTGCTCACCTTCGACCAACACCTTGACGGTGCCGTCAGGCAGCTTGAGCAGTTGCAGAACAGTGGCGATGGTACCTACGCGATAGAGAGCGTCTTCACCGGGATCATCGTCAGCCGGGTTTCTCTGGGCCAGCAGGAGGATCTGCTTGTCGCCCGTCATCGCGGCCTCGAGGGCTTCGATGGATTTCTCGCGCCCCACGAACAGCGGGATAACCATGTGCGGATAAACCACGACATCACGCAATGGCAGGAGAGGCAATTCGATGGTTGTCTTCATGATTTCGCCTCTACGGCGGCCATATGGCCGTAATCAGATGGAATTAAGCTTGAAACCAAGATGGGGGCTGCCTTGAAAAAAAACAAGCGCAAAGCGGATGTAAAAAACGACATAAAAAAAAAGAGGCCCGAAGGCCCCTTCTTTGTTACAGCGCAGTAGACACTTACGCGTCCGGCGCTGCCTTGGCCGTCGGCTCACTGTTCTCGTAGATATACAGTGGCTTGGACTTGCCTTCGATCACGCTTTCATCGATCACGACTTTGCTCACCTCGGACTGCGAGGGGATTTCATACATCGTGTCGAGCAGCACACCTTCGAGAATCGAGCGCAGGCCACGGGCACCGGTCTTACGTTCCAGGGCACGCTTGGCGACCGATTTCAGTGCGTCGGTCCGGAATTCCAGATCCACGCCTTCCATCTCGAACAGCTTGGCATACTGTTTGGTCAGAGCATTTTTCGGCTCGGTGAGGATCTGCATCAGCGCAGCCTCGTCGAGCTCGTCCAGCGTCGCGAGGACCGGCAGACGACCGACGAATTCCGGGATCAGACCGAACTTGACCAGATCGTCAGGCTCGACTTCACGCAGGGATTCACCGACTTTCTTGCCTTCTTCCTTGCTGCGCACTTCTGCGTTGAAGCCGATGCCGCCCTTGGTGGAACGGTTTTGAATAACCTTTTCCAGACCGGAGAACGCACCACCGCAGATGAACAGGATGTTACGGGTGTCGACCTGCAGGAATTCCTGCTGCGGGTGCTTGCGGCCACCTTGCGGCGGTACGGAAGCGACCGTGCCTTCGATCAACTTGAGCAAGGCCTGCTGCACGCCTTCACCGGAAACGTCCCGGGTGATCGACGGGTTGTCGGACTTGCGCGAAATCTTGTCGATTTCATCGATGTAGACAATACCCATCTGGGCCTTCTCTACGTCGTAATCGCACTTTTGCAGCAGTTTCTGAATGATGTTCTCGACATCTTCACCCACGTAACCCGCCTCGGTGAGGGTGGTTGCGTCAGCGATGGTGAACGGAACGTTCAGCAAGCGGGCCAGAGTTTCGGCCAGCAGGGTTTTACCAGAGCCGGTCGGGCCGATCAGCAGGATGTTGCTCTTGCCGAGTTCGACGTCGTCAGCCTTTTTGTCACGCTGGTTCAGACGCTTGTAGTGGTTGTACACCGCTACGGCCAGAACCTTTTTTGCACGCTCTTGACCAATCACATACTGATCAAGGATGCCGCTGATTTCTTTAGGCGAAGGCAATTTATGCGCGCTGCTTTCGGCCTGGGCTTCCTGCACCTCCTCGCGGATGATGTCATTGCACAGGTCGACGCACTCGTCGCAGATAAAGACCGAGGGGCCGGCAATCAATTTGCGCACTTCATGCTGGCTTTTGCCACAGAAGGAGCAATAGAGCAGCTTGCCGTTGTCCTCGCCGTTGCGGGTGTCAGTCATTCGTTCGATCCAAATCCGATAGGCTTGCAACACAAGATGAAGGCTATTGCGGGCTTTTTCAAGCCCGCCGCTGATCAGACCAGCCGACCAAGCCTATTTTGAGCTGCTTATTTTAAGCTGGGCGCTGGTTGATCACTTCGTCGATCAGGCCATATTCCTTCGCAGCTTCGGCACTCATGAAGTTGTCGCGATTGGTATCGCGCTCGATTTCTTCCAGAGTACGCCCGCTGTGCTTGGCCATCAGCGTGTTCAAACGCTCGCGGATGAAGAGGATTTCCTTGGCGTGAATTTCGATATCCGACGCCTGGCCCTGGAAACCGCCCAGTGGCTGGTGAATCATCACGCGCGAGTTCGGCAGGCAGAATCGCTTGCCTGGGGCACCTGCGGTCAGCAGGAATGCGCCCATGCTGCAGGCCTGGCCGATGCAAGTGGTCGATACGTTAGGCTTGATGAACTGCATGGTGTCGTAGATCGACATGCCCGCTGTCACCGAACCGCCCGGGGAGTTGATATAGAGATGGATGTCCTTGTCCGGGTTTTCCGCTTCAAGGAACAGCAGTTGCGCGCAAATCAGGTTGGCCATGTAGTCCTCTACCGGACCAACCAGAAAGATCACTCGCTCCTTGAGCAGGCGCGAATAGATGTCATAGGCGCGTTCGCCACGAGCAGATTGCTCGACAACCATCGGGACCAGGCCGCCTGCGGCCTGGATATCAGAGTTCTGCTGAATATACGAATTACGGAACATGCTCTGCAGTCACTCCCAAATAGTTATGTCTTGAATACGCATAAGCCAGCGCGAAGGCTGGCTTATGTGTGTACTTCTTAACGCAAAAACAATCAGTCGGCTGTTGGAGCTTCTACCGGCTTGACCGCTTCTTCGTAAGAGACCGATTTGTCGGTCACGCTAGCTTTCTGCAGAACAGTATCCACAACTTGTTCTTCCAGCACAACCGAACGCACTTCGTTCAGTTGCTGCTCGTTTTTGTAGTACCACGACACGACCTGCTCAGGCTCCTGGTAAGCCGAAGCCATTTCCTGAATCATTTCGCGAACGCGAGCTTCGTCAGGCTTCAGGTCGAACTGCTTGACCACTTCAGCAACGATCAGACCCAGCACAACGCGGCGCTTGGCTTGCTCTTCGAACAGCTCGGCCGGCAGTTGATCAGGCTTGATGTTGCCGCCGAACTGCTGAACAGCCTGCACGCGCAGACGGTCAACTTCGTTGGACAGCAGAGCCTTAGGCACTTCGATCGGGTTGGTGGCCAGCAGACCGTCCATTACCTGATTCTTGACCTTGGATTTGATCGCCTGACGCAGTTCACGCTCCATGTTCTTGCGAACTTCGGTGCGGAAACCGTCGATGCCGCTTTCCTTGATGCCGAATTGAGCGAAGAACTCTTCGTTCAGCTCAGGCAGCTTAGGCTCGGAAACAGTGTTGACCGTCACGGTGAACTCGGCGGTTTTGCCAGCCAGGTCCAGGTTCTGATAGTCCTCTGGGAAGGTCAGGTTCAGAACGCGTTCTTCGCCAGCCTTGGCGCCAACCAGGCCTTCTTCGAAGCCAGGAATCATGCGGCCGGAACCCAGAACCAGCTGAGTGCCTTTGGCGGAACCGCCAGCGAACACTTCGCCGTCAACCTTGCCAACGAAATCGATGTTCAGTTGGTCTTCGTTCTGGGCAGCACGATCGGCCACTTCAAAACGGGTGTTCTGCTTGCGCAGGATGTCGAGCATTTTGTCCAGGTCAGCGTCAGCCACGTCAGCGCTCAGGCGCTCAACGGTGATGCCGTCGAAACCGGCAACGGTGAACTCAGGGAACACTTCGAACACAGCAACGTATTCCAGATCCTTGCCAGCTTCGAGCGACTTAGGCTCGATCGAAGGCGAACCCGCCGGGTTCAGCTTTTGCTCAACCACTGCTTCGTAGAAGGAGGACTGGATAACATCACCAACAGCTTCCTGACGAGCGTCAGCACCGAAACGGCGCTTGATTTCGCTCATTGGCACTTTGCCTGGACGGAAGCCAGCAATCTTGGCCTTTTGGGCAGTCTGCTGCAGACGCTTGTTGACCTGAGTCTCGATGCGCTCAGCCGGCACGGTGACGCTCATGCGGCGCTCGAGAGCAGTAGTATTTTCAACAGAAACTTGCATGGATATTCCTCGTTGCACAGACGTTAGCCGGCCGTTTCCGACCCCAGAATCAAGGGCATGCATTCTAGTGGGTCAAACTCAAGAAGTCACCCTACTGAAAACGGGTAAAAAAACAGCAGGCAATTTATAGGGACCGCGGCACAAATGCAGCGCGCCCCAAAGGCGAATACAACCAATCACGCCAGGGCTCTGCGCCAACCTCTTCTATATATAGAGGAGACTGCCAATCATTCCCTGACGGCCGAACCTGCAAGCAGGTCCGGCGAGCAGCGCAGCATCATCGAGCAACATAAATACGACGAAGCGCCCTGCTCCTGCGTCTCGAAACCGGCCATCGCCGGTTTTCAAAACCGCAAAACAAAAAAGGCGCCAGACTGTTAAATCTGGCGCCTTTCGAAATATGGGGTGGACGATGGGGATCGAACCCACGACAACGGGAGTCACAATCCCGTGCTCTACCAACTGAGCTACGCCCACCATATTGCGTAACAAAAAAGCCAAATAACTTCTTTGTTGAAACCTCACCAGCCCGAAGACATGAATGAAGCTTTAATTGGTGCGGATGAAGAGACTCGAACTCTTACGCCTCGCGGCGCTGGAACCTAAATCCAGTGTGTCTACCAATTCCACCACATCCGCGGATGAAGCTTTTAAAGCAAAGGCGCCAGACTGTTACATCTGGCGCCTTTCGAAATATGGGGTGGACGATGGGGATCGAACCCACGACAACGGGAGTCACAATCCCGTGCTCTACCAACTGAGCTACGCCCACCATATCGCGTTACTTGTGCCAAAGCTGCCTAATGGCGCACCCGGCAGGACTCGAACCTGCGACCATCCGCTTAGAAGGCGGATGCTCTATCCAGCTGAGCTACGGGCGCCTTATTAATCTGTACTCTTAAAGGACTACAAACTAAGTGCTTTCCAGTGTCGCCGAATCGTAATTCCGCTTCACCTTCTTAACCAGTGCTAGGCTGTGCCCGACAAGTGCGACGAATAGTATAGAGCGCTCCCAAGGTCGTCAAATCCTTTTTGAAAAAAATTCATTTAATTAAAGGAGTTAGGGGAATTTGCTGACCAAGCGCCTTTGCCCCCACCGCTCGACATGCGAGAATGCGTTCTCATTTTTTCCCCTCTCGATGGTTAATCACGCGCAATGACTGCTCAACTAATCGACGGCAAATCGATCGCCGCCAGCCTGCGCCAGCAGATCGCCCAACGAGTTGCCGAGCGTCGCCAGCAAGGCCTGCGCACTCCCGGCCTCGCGGTGATCCTGGTCGGCAGCGATCCTGCCTCTCAGGTTTATGTCTCGCACAAGCGTAAAGACTGTGAAGAGGTCGGCTTCCTCTCTCAAGCCTACGACCTGCCCTCCGAAACCACCCAGGACGCATTGACCGATCTGATCGATCGCCTCAACGACGATCCGGCAATCGACGGCATCCTGCTGCAACTGCCGCTGCCCGAGCACCTGGACGCCTCCAAACTGCTGGAGCGCATCCGCCCGGACAAAGACGTCGATGGTTTCCATCCTTATAACGTCGGTCGTCTGGCCCAGCGCATTCCGCTGCTACGCCCGTGCACACCTAAAGGCATCATGACCTTGCTGGAAAGCACCGGCGCTGATCTTTATGGCATGGACGCAGTGGTTGTCGGCGCGTCCAACATCGTCGGTCGCCCGATGGCGATGGAGCTGTTGCTGGCCGGCTGCACCGTGACCGTCACCCACCGCTTCACCAAGGATCTGGCCGGCCACGTCGGTCGTGCCGATCTGGTGGTCGTGGCCGCCGGCAAGCCGGGCCTGGTCAAAGGCGAGTGGATCAAGGAAGGCGCGATCGTGATCGACGTCGGCATCAACCGTCAGGACGACGGCAAACTGGTCGGTGACGTCGTCTACGAAACCGCCCTGCCCCGCGCCGGCTGGATCACTCCGGTACCGGGCGGCGTCGGTCCGATGACTCGCGCCTGCCTGCTGGAAAACACCCTCTACGCTGCAGAAACCCTGCACGTCTGAGGCGTTGTTTCAGCCGTCAAAAAAACCCGCTTCGTGCGGGTTTTTTCATGCTTGAGAAAAAACTGTAACCGTTCGCCGGAAACCCCTCTTTTTACAGGCCTTTTCACGAGTTTTTCAGGTCATTCAAACAACCATCGACAGATCTTCAGCCATACTCCTAGAATGCGACGCTTTGAAGAAATAACCCGTTACAAACTAACGGAATATCCAACCTTTATGAGTTCGCCCGCGTGAAAATTCGTCTTTCGATTCTGAGCCTGTTTTTTGCAGTTTCAGGCACTTTCATCACGCCAACGATCAACGCTGCGGAAACCACCGCTGCCCCACGTGACGCTTCGACCCTGAAGATCGCCTCCGGCAGCGCCCTGCTCATGGATATGCAGACCAACAAAGTCATCTACTCCAGCAACCCTGACGTGATTGTGCCGATCGCCTCTGTCAGCAAGCTGATGACTGGATTGGTAGTGGTTGAAGCCCGGCAGAACATGGACGAATGGATCAATGTCGATATCAGCAACACACCGGAAATGAAGGGTGTGTTCTCCCGAGTCAAACTGAAAAGTGAGCTGCCGCGCCGCGAGATGCTGCTGATTGCGCTGATGTCCTCGGAAAACCGTGCCGCCGCGAGCCTGGCGCATCATTACCCGGGTGGCTACGCAGCCTTCATCGCAGCGATGAACGCCAAGGCCAAGGCGCTTGGCATGACCAACACGCACTATGTCGAGCCGACTGGCCTGTCCGAGCGTAACGTCTCCACCGCCCGCGACCTGAGCAAATTGCTGGTCGCCGCCAGCAAGTACCCGATCCTCAGCGAGCTGACCACCACCAAGGAAAAGACGGTGTCGTTTCGTAAACCCAATTACACCCTGGGTTTCCGTAACACCGATCACTTGGTAAACAAGGCTGACTGGGACATCAAGATCACCAAGACCGGTTTCACCAACCCTGCTGGTCACTGCCTGGTGCTGGTGACCAAGATGGGTAACCGTCCGGTCGCACTGGTGATTCTCGATGCCTTTGGCAAATACACCCATTTCGCCGATGCCAGCCGCATCCGCAGCTGGGTGGAAACCGGCAGAAGCGCCAATGTTCCTGCGGTGGCGCAACAATACAAGGCCGAGAAAAACCTGAAGTCGCGCCAGAGCGGCGTGGTTGAAGCCTCCAAGTAATTCGCAGCCCAAGAAAAAGCCCCGAACATTCGGGGCTTTTTTTCGTCTGTGAATCAGTCATTGGGCAGCGGCATCTTATCGTCATCAGGGATGCCGTCACCTTTACTCGGATCCCGCGAAGGCTCAGGCGTCAGCACATTCGGCCGGGCCATTGGGTCGCGCAGCGGACTGTCCGGGTCCAGCACCGGATCAATCTCCGGCTCTGGCGGGGTTGGAACACTGTCCGGCGTTTTTTTTTGATCGTCGAAGCTCGAATCGGTACTCATATGCACCTCGCATCAAGGTTTCAGATTGGCCAGAGGGTCATAGGGTTTGGCAGGCTTCTTGGCATCCTCGCCGGACTCGACGTCGAGAGGCGCCTTGGCGGGGCCGACAGGGTCGACCTGCGGATCATCAAGATCGGGCGAGTCCGGATCGAACCCCAGATCATCTCCCGAGGAATGCTCGGACGAATGCGGGCCTTTCGCTGCTGGGGAATCTTTCATATCGCCTCCTGGTTCACCCGCAGAACACGGGCTCTACAAATAGGAGGCCTGCCGGGCGCAGATGTGCCCGGCAGATGACGAACGGGAACTCAGTGCGCGGCGAGGGCCTTGCGCGCCTGCGCCGCTTCGTTTTCCTGACCGGCCTGAGCCAGTTCGTCGGCAGCCTTGAGCCAGCGCTGGCGGTCAACGGCAGCGGGGATCTGCGACGGCTTCTGGATCAGGATTGCCCAGCCACCGGATTTCTCCAGGGCCGATTCGAACGAGCTGAAGCTCATCAGTTCGCGGCGGTTCATGCCGGCGCGCAACAACACCTTCTGCTTATTGCGATCGTAGCCGGACAGGATCGCGTAACGCGGCTCGGCCCAGAATGCCGAACCTTCACTCATGCGCACCATCACCGGGTAGCCAGCGGCAACCTGAGTCAGCAGCGCGGGTAAATTGCTGTCCAGTGGGTAGACAACCATGCCGTATTCGCGGGCAAGGTTCTGGATGTTCTGCTGCAGTTTGTCTTCAGCACCCGGGAGGTGCAGCGGTTTTTCGAGCAAACCCGGCGTGATCACGATGCCTTGCTGCGACAACAGACTGGCCAATACTTGCGGCCCACTCTGATTGGCTTCGCCGCGATAGAACGTGCCGCTCAGCTCGACCCGCTCCGGCAGACGCTTGACCTCCGGCGCCACACTGCCTGCACACCCGGCCAACACGACCGCGCAACCGGCCACCAGCAGTGCCGCACGAATTCGAGAAAATACCTGCACCATCATCACTCTCTGTTCAGACGCCGGTCATCGTGTTCCGGCAACGCCTGCGATCATAGGGCCGCGCCCGGCTGCGGTATAGCCTTAAGCGGCAGACACATCAATTGCATAGAGCGAACTGATTAGTCACCAGCGACCTTTGGTCAATAGTCTGAAACACCGCATTGACTAGACTGTCACTGAAACAGAGCGAATTGAAAAACGTGTGCGCCCGATGCAGGGCAAAGAGGAGGCACCGATGAGCCTGACCATGACCATCGTAATGTTGATTGCCGGCTGGCTGGCCGTGGCCGCCGCCATGCTGTGGGGCGTGTTGCGGATTTCGCGGCGCCACCATCACCATCCGATTGAGCCTGCTGCGGTTGAGAAAACCGGGAAACACCGCGCGCGCCATGCCGCCGCGCATTGAGGGTTAACGTCAAAAGCAAAAGCCCCTCACCCTAGCCCTCTCCCAAAGGGAGAGGGGACTGACCGAGTTGTTTTTCCGAGTTGCGCCGACCTGAAAGACCAGGTTGAACGAAATTTTGAAAACTACACAAATCGGCTCCCTTTCCCCCTCTCCCTTGGGAGAGGGCTGGGGTGAGGGGCTGGCTCTATTCCACACTGCAAATCTTGAATCAAAAAAAAACGCCTGATCTCAAAGAGTTCAGGCGTTTTTTGTACTTTCAGCGGTTAAGCCTGCTCAGCCAACTTCTTCTGCTTAGCCCTGCGCGACATCATGTTCAGCACTTCAATCGAAGCCGAGAACGCCATCGCCGCATACACATAACCTTTCGGTACATGGGCGCCGAAGCCTTCGGCGATCAGCGTCATACCGATCATGATCAGGAAGCCCAGCGCCAGCATCACCACCGTCGGGTTGTCGTTGATGAACTTGGCCAACGGTTCAGCCGCAAACAGCATCACCAGCACCGACACCACCACCGCGATGATCATGATCGGCAAGTGTTCGGTCATGCCGACCGCGGTAATGATGCTGTCGATCGAGAACACCATGTCGAGCATCAGGATCTGACCGATGGCAGCCGCGAAACCCAAGGTGACCGTCGAGGTCGCCGACTTCGGATCTTCCGGGGCCGGGTCCATGCTGTGATGGATCTCGGTCGTGGCTTTCCAGACCAGGAACAGACCACCGGCGATCAGGATCATGTCCTTCCAGGAGAACGCCTGGCCAAGAATCTCGATCACAGGTGCGGTCAACTGCACGATGAACGCGATGGTGCTCAACAACGCCAGACGCAGGATCAACGCCATGCCGATACCGATGCGGCGGGCCTTCTGCTGGTACTGCTTGGGCAATTTGTTGGTCAGGATCGAGATAAAGATCAGGTTATCGATGCCGAGCACGATTTCCATCACCACCAATGTGGCCAAGGCAACCCAAGCGGTGGGGCTGGCGGCGAGCTGTAACAGATATTCCATGGGTCAGTCCTGACTCTGTGTAAGACGATTTAGATGGTCTTGGAGGAAGATTCGGATTTTTCCGCGTCTTTTTCCGGTGTTTCTTTCTTCTCGATCAAGCCACCGGTGGCATCGCTGAGCGCTTGTTCAGCGGCCTTGTGCGTATCGTCGATCGCTTGCTTGGCGCTTTCGGCAGCCTTGCCCATCAGTTGCTGGGCGCTTTTCTCGGCCTGGTCGCAACCGGCCAGAAGCAGTAAAGACGTAAACATCAACGCAGGGATTGTGTATTTCATGAGGCTTCCTTCGAATGAACAGACAGGGTCATAAACCGGCCGTCGATGGCTGGGCATTCTAGGGAGACAAACACTTCAGGAAAATTCGTATTTTTAGCGGCTATACTTCGGTTTTAACGAACTGTAGACCGTCATGCTCAATTACCGCCAACTGCATTACTTCTGGGTCGTGGCCAAGACCGGCAGCATCGTGCGCGCCTGCGAGCAGCTGAATCTGACCCCGCAGACCATCAGCGGGCAGATTTCCCTGCTCGAACAAACCTATGGCATCGAACTGTTCAGACGAGTCGGCCGCCAACTGGAGCTCACCGAAGCCGGGCGTCAGGCCCTGCCCTACGCCGAGCAAATGTTTCAACTGGGCGGCGAACTGGAACTGATGCTGCGCGCGCAACCCAACGAACAGCAGATTCTGTTCCGCGTCGGCGTGGCGGACGTGGTACCGAAATCCATTGTCTATCGCCTGATTGCGCCGACCATGGAGTTGAACGAGCCGCTGCGCATCACTTGCCGCGAAGACAAACTGGAACGCTTGCTCGCCGATCTGGCGATCCAGCGCCTCGACTTGGTGATCTCCGACAGCCCGATGCCCTCGCACCTCGACATCAAGGGCTACAGCCAGAAGCTCGGTGAATGTGGGATCAGTTTTTTTGCCACCCCTGAACTGGCGGCCAGGTACGGGCAGGACTTCCCGCGCAGCCTGCACGGCGCGCCACTGCTGATTCCCGGCGCCGAAACCGTGGTGCGCAGTCGCTTGCAGCGCTGGTTTGCCGAGCAGCAGATCCAGCCGCAAATCGTTGGCGAGTTCGATGACAGTGCGTTGATGCAGGCGTTCGGCCAATCCGGCAGCGGGATTTTCATTGGCCCGAGCGTGATTGCCGATGAGGTGAAGCGCCAGTACGGCGTCGAGCTGATTGGCCAGACGGACGCCGTGACCGAGTCGTTTTATGCCATTTCGGTGGAACGCAAGGTCAAGCACCCCGGCATCGTTGCGATTACCGAAGGTGCCCGACGCGAGCTGTTTACGGCGTTATGACGCCTCGGCGCACATTTCGCGCGGCTTGAGCGTCATCAACACCATGGCGAGGAACACCGACAGCAGAATGAAGCCGGCGGCGGCAAAGCCGAGGAAGCCCAGCCCCGCACTGTCGATGACCCGGCCACCGACCATGGCGCCCAGGCCGATGCCCAGATTGGCTCCGGCGATGTTCAACGAAGCAGCAAAGGCCGGCGCTTCTGGCGCGGCTTTCATCAGTCGTACATGGCTGACCAGGAACAACGCGGCTTGGGTAATGCCCCAGATGCCCATCGCCACTGCCAGCCCCAGCGGTGAATGAATGTTTGGCACCAGCGAGACCATGCCGGCAATCATGAATGCGCAAAACAACACCGACGCCCCCAGCGGATGCCGGTCCACCGCGCGACCGCCCAGCGAGTTACCGATCAGCCCGACCGCACCGAAGGCCATCAGGCACCAACCGACCACGGTGCCGTTGAAACCGGCGAGGCGCTCAAGAATGTCGGCCAGATAGGTGTAAGCGGTAAACATGCCGCTGAACACCAGAATCGACAGCACGATGTGGCCAATCATCAACGGGCTGCGCAGGATCTTGAACTGCGAACGGAAGCTGACCTGATGCTGGTGCAGGCTGGTTTTCGGCAGGTAGACAAACAGTAACAAGGCTTTGGCAAAGGCGATCACCGCCAGAATGCCGAAGGCGCTGCGCCAGCCGAATGCGTCGGAAATCAGCGTGCCGACCGGAATGCCGAACACCGTCGCGCAGACAATGCCGAAGCCAATCTTGGCGATCGCCCGCCCGGCGAAATCCGGGCCGACGATGTCCACTGCCGTCTCACTGGCCAAGGCCCAGAACACCGGCAGACCGAGCGCCGGGATCAAGCGGGCAATCGCCATTACCCAGATATTAGGCGCCAGCGCGGCCACCGTATTGGCCAGGCCAAACATGATCAGGATGCTGATAAACAGTTTGCGCCGCTCGAAGCGGGCGAAATATGCGGTCAAGAAAGGCCCGAACATGGCCACGGTAAAAGCGAATAGAGTCACCAGCAACCCGGCCTGCGGGATGGTGACTTCAAGGTCTCGGGCAATCGCCGGCAACAGGCCGACAATGACGAATTCCGTGGTCAGCACCGTGAAACCGGCGGCGGACAACAGAAGAATGGGCAACAGCATGCGCAACTCCAGCAAAACGACGACACCAGCGTTGACCCGGAGGCCCGCTGGCAGAACTTGAAAATAAGGATGAGGAATCTTAACAGAGTGTGTCCGCACTGACTTGCACAAACCTGCCGACTTTGTTGCCTGATCCGGTGGCAGATCGTCACAGGCCTGAAGGATAAGGCCTACGCTGTGATAAAGTCCGCGCCCTTAAAAACGTACAGCCTGTTCAACGACCGGTTTATTGGCGTTGAAGTCGCATCACACTTTCGGTGCGTGACGGTGGTCTGCCCACGAATATCTACCACCTTCACGCCCCCTCGCACCCTATAAAAAATCAGAGATGCCGTTATGACTGCTTCATCCCCTTCTCTATTGCAGCGCCTGAAGAACCTGAGCCTGGTCGCCCAGATCCTCATCGGCCTGATTGCCGGTATCGCGCTCGCGTTGTTCGCCCCGCAAGTGGCAAAAGACACCGCGTTCATTGGCAAAGTGTTCGTGTCGGCGTTGAAAGCCGTCGCGCCGATTCTGGTGTTTGTGCTGGTAATGGCCTCGATTGCCAACCACAAGCACGGCCAGGAAACCCACATCCGCCCGATTCTGTTCCTCTATCTGCTGGGCACCTTCGCCGCAGCCGTGGTAGCGGTGGTGGCCAGCATGGCGTTTCCATCGCACCTTGTGCTGTCCACCGAAAACGTTGCGGTCACCGCACCGGGCGGCATCGCAGAAGTGCTGCAAAGCCTGCTGCTCAGCGTCGTCGATAACCCGGTGAATGCGCTGATCAACGCTAACTTCATCGGCATTCTGGCGTGGGCGATCGGCATGGGCGTCGCGATTCGCCATGCCGGCGACACCACCCGCGAAGTGCTCGGTGATCTGTCCAACGGCGTGACCTTGATCGTGCGCGTGGTGATTCGCTTCGCCCCGCTGGGTATTTTCGGCCTGGTCGCTTCGACACTGGCCACCTCCGGTTTCGGCGCGCTGATCGGTTACGCGCACCTGCTGGCCGTGCTGCTCGGCTGCATGCTGTTCGTCGCGCTGGTGATGAACCCGCTGATCGTGTTCTGGAAGCTGCGTCGCAACCCGTACCCGCTGACCCTCAAGTGCTTGCGTGAAAGCGGCATCACCGCGTTTTTCACTCGCAGTTCGGCGGCGAACATTCCGGTCAACCTGGAACTGAGCAAGCGCCTGGGCCTGCATGAAGACACCTATTCGGTGTCGATCCCTTTGGGCGCGACCATCAACATGGCCGGCGCGGCGATCACCATCACCGTTTTGACCTTGGCTGCCGTGCATACGCTGGGCATTGCCGTGGACATTCCGACGGCGATTCTGCTCAGCGTTGTCGCCGCGATCTGCGCGTGTGGCGCTTCGGGCGTGGCCGGTGGTTCGCTGTTGTTGATTCCGTTGGCGTGCAGCCTGTTCGGCATTCCGAGCGAAATCGCCATGCAGGTGGTGGCGGTCGGTTTCATTATTGGCGTGTTGCAGGATTCGGCGGAGACGGCGCTGAACTCGTCGACTGACGTGTTGTTCACCGCTGCGGCGTGCCTGGGTGAGGAAGCGAAAGCCCAACGTACCGCGTAACCGTCTTACCCTGTGGGAGCGAGCCTGCTCGCGAAGGGGGCGAGTCAGTCGACATTGATGTCGCCTGACACACTGCATTCGCGAGCAGGCTCGCTCCCACAATGGAAAATGAAAAGCCCGCCGAGGTGTGAACCTTGGCGGGCTTTTTTGTGGCGCAGATCTTTTCCCCCTCACCCCAACCCTCTCCCCCAAGGGGGCGAGGGGGAAAGGGGGCAGACCGAGTGCTGTTCAAACCTGAGTTCGACTTGATAGTTCAGGTCGGTGTAATTCGAACAAACAACTCAGTCAGTCCCCTCTCCCTCCGGGAGAGGGCCAGGGTGAGGGGCTTCTGGCGGTTTAGAACGCGCCCATGTAATCGCGTTTACCCACTTCAACACCGTTATGACGCAGCAGCGCATAGGTGGTGGTGACGTGGAAGAAGAACTGCGGCAGACCGTAAGTCAGCAGGTAAGCCTGACCGCTGAAGCGCTTCTCTTTCGGCGTGCCCGGACGGGTGACGATTTCGATGCCTTCCTTGCCATCGATCTGCTCAGGCTTGATCTCGCCGATGTAGGCCAGAACCTTGGCGATCAAGGCTTGCAGCTCGGCGAAGGTGGTTTCGGTATCGTCGTACTTCGGCACTTCGACTTCAGCCAGACGCGAAGAAACGCCTTTGGCGAAGTCGACGGCGATCTGCACCTGGCGAGTCAGCGGGAACATGTCTGGATACAAACGGGCCTGCAGGAACGCGTTCGGGTCGATGTTTTTCTCGGTGGCGTGGGCTTCAGCCTTTTTCAGGACATCGCTCAAAGCGTTGAGCATTTGTTGAAAAACCGGGACGGATGCGGCGTACAGGGAAATGGTCATGGCAGTCTCGTGTGGTGGCTGGGTGGAACAAGGAGGCGATTATAGCCATGCTTGATGACCACACGGCTTGCCTTTTGTTTGGCAAGGATTAGGCTAGGCGCCTTCGACTGCAAAGGGAACGCGCGATGACCACTGAACCAGAATCCACCTTCGACGAGCCACGGCTCAATGCCACGGAAATCCGCATTCTGGGCGCGTTGATCGAGAAACAGGCGACCAGCCCGGAAACCTATCCGCTGACCCTCAATGCGCTGGTATTGGCCTGCAATCAGAAAACCAGCCGCGAACCGGTGATGAACCTCACCCAAGGTCAGGTCGGTCAGAGTTTGCGGGCGCTGGAAGGTCGTGGTTTCGCCAAACTGGTCATGGGCAGTCGCGCCGATCGCTGGGAGCACAAGGTCGACAAGGCACTGGAACTGGTGCCGGCGCAGGTGATTCTCAGCGGTTTGATGTTTCTGCGCGGCCCGCAGACCGTCAATGAGTTGCTGACCCGCAGCGGGCGCATGCATGATTTCGAAGACGCCGAACAAGTGGTGCATCAGCTTGAGCGTTTGATTGCGCGGGGGTTGGCGGTGTTGATTCCACGTCAGGCCGGGCAGCGCGAAGATCGTTACACCCATGCGCTGGGTGATCCGGCGGATATCGAGGCGATCATGACGGCGCGGCAGAATCCGCAGGAGCGCGGTGCCAGCAGTGGCGTTTCGGTTGAGCGTATCGAAGAGCTGGAAGCGCGGATTGCTGCGCTGGAAGAGCGTCTGGCCCGCCTCGAATAACCCCCACAAATACATTGTGGGAGCGAGCTTGCTCGCGAATGCGGTGTGTCATTCAACGATGATGTAACTGACACGGCCTATTCGCGAGCAAGCTCGCTCCCACAGGGGTTATTCATCAGGTTTCAGGTCTTGGGGTTATTCACCATCCCAGTAATCCACGCCATCCGCCTGCCGTGCCACGGCGACAAAACCTGAGGCATTACCCTCGGCATCAACCGTGAAGTTATCCATCACCGCATATTTGTTCGAATCCGGGTATTCGCAAATTTCCGGCTGCTGCTGGGTACTCACCGCCAGATAACGCAACTCCTGCCGGCTGGTATTGATGATCTGATGTGCCTTCTCCGGCCCGCCCGGCGGGCAAGCGATCACGTCGCCTTCGCGGATCGGGAACCGCTCGGCACCGAGACGCACCTCGCCCTCCCCGGCCACCACGTAAAACATCTCTTCATTGACCCGATGACTGTGAAACGGGCTGCCGCGCATGCCTGGCGGAAGCGCGTACAGGCGATAACCGAGTTTTTGCGAGCCCAGTCGCTGGCCGACGCGGGCCATGCGCTGCTGATAACGCCCGGCGGTTTCGCCTTCCGGGGCCAGGGCTTCGGGTAGGGATTCGAGTTCGACCTGATGCAGGTTGAGGATGGGTGGGTGCATGGTGGGCCTCGGTCACGGTTTTTGTGGTGGGCAAGTCTGTGCTTGCTGGGGAGGCAGTATAGGCATTGATGCCTGGCGTGAAACCGCGTCGCTTCCTTCGCGAGCAGGCTCGCTCCCACAGGGGAACGCATTCCAATGTGGGAGCGAGCTTGCTCGCGAAGGGGCCCGCCAGATCAACACAAAGCCAAAGAATCAGCTGCGGGCAAACGCCACCGCCGCCGCAAACTGCGCCTCATCCGGCCGCACGCCGGTGTACAGCACAAACTGCTCCAGCGCCTGGATCGCGATGACCTCCAGCCCGGTAATAACCTTTTTCCCCTCAGCCCGACCGCGCACGATCAACGGCGTCTCCGACGGAATCGCCACCACGTCAAAAACGGTATCAGCGGCTTTGATGACGTCAGACTCGAAAGCCAGTTGCCCGGCCTCCAGACCACCGTCCATGCCCACCGGCGTCACGTTGATCAGCATCTGCGGGCGCTCATCCCCCAGCTCAGCCTGCCAGCGATAACCCAGCGAATCTGCCAGCGCACGCCCGGCGCGCTCGTTGCGGGCAACGATCAAACCGTTTTTGTAGCCACCATCACGCAAGGCACTGGCCACCGCTTTGGCCATGCCGCCGCTGCCACGCAGGGCGAAGGTCGTGTCCTTGGGCACCGCGTGGGTTTTCAGCAACTGCTCGATGGCAATGTAATCGGTGTTGTAGGCCTTGAGATGGCCGTTGGTATTGACGATGGTGTTGATCGACTGGATCGCCGCCGCCGACGCGTCCAGCTCATCGACCAGCGCAATGCAGGCTTCCTTGAACGGCATCGACACGCCGCAACCACGGATGCCCAAAGCACGAATCCCGCCGACTGCGCCGGTCAGGTCTTTACTGCTGAATGCCTTGTAATAGAAATTCAGGCCCAACTGCTCATACAAATGGTTATGAAAACGCAGACCGAAATTCCCCGGGCGCCCTGACAGGGACATGCACAGTTGGGTGTCTTTGTTTGGGTTCATCTGCATGAAACTTCTCCTTCAAACGCACTTTCGGATAGACGGGATTAGCCAGCCCATCGGGTTCTGAACGATCATAGAGGCCTGTTTTAAACGTGTTCTGTGGCCCTTGCCCGGCCCGGTAAAGAAGCCGGTACAGACCTTACACAAAATTTACCCAGCGGCTGTGCTGATTTTCAGAATTTCGCTGTCTTAGAAGTATCCCCGCGACAACTGTGGGCCTGGTGCAGGCCCTGCCGCCGGGTCGAAGAACCGAGGATTTATCATGATTCGTAAACTCCCTATCGTGGCCCTGCTGATCGGTGCTTTTGCTGTCGCAGGGCAAGCAGAAGCCCACGGCGGCAATTACTGGCAAGGCCCAGCGGTGTTTGGCGCGATCGTCGGCTCGGCCATCATCGGCTCGGCGCTTATCAATCAGGATCGCCCGGTGTATGTGCAGCAAGCGCCGGTGTATGCCGCCCCGCCGCCCCCGGTGTATGTGCAGCAGCCACCGCCACCGGTCTACTACCAGCCGGCGCCGGTGTATGTGCAACAACCGGTCTACGTGCAACCGGCTCCGGTTTATTACGGCCCGCCGCGTGGCTACTACGGTCGCCCGCACTATTACGGTGGTCCACGCTGGTAACCGAAAAACAGAGCCCCGCTTTATAGCGGGGCTTTTTTATGACCGTTGGTCGGCCAACGTCTGAAAAAATCTCGCCAAGGTCGCTGTCGGGACAGTTTCAGCGGCTAAAGTCGGCATGATTGATTGACCGTTACTTACATTTGCACAAAACGGTCATTTATTTGTCATGACGGAACCGCAATCTGAATCCGTCCGTAAACAACAGGTTGATAACAACAAGGACGACGGTATGCCAACACAAAACCCGCACCGCATTGTCGGCCTGTGCACCTCCAGCAAGGTGTACAGCGCGCTGACCGAACTCAAGCACCTGGAAGGTCACCGCTGCGCGAAATTCCTTTCGCTGCTGGCGGAAAACCTCGTGCACAAAGGTTTGCTCAACGAGCGCGAAGTCATGCACATGCTCGATCAAGTGGTCGATTGAGCCCGCCCTCAACGGCGTCAATGACCACTATCGAAAGCGTTGATTGTCCGTAGAAGCGGCGAATCTCTAAGGTAGCTCCATTGATAGATGGAGGTACCCGTCATGGCTCAGGTTCAAATCATGTCCGTTATCGGCAGCGCCGTTCCCGCTTCGCTCAGAGCGTCGGGCCTGCTCGCCTGCTGGTACCTGATGCGCGATGGCGAGCCCATCAGCGGCCCGCTCACCTCGCTGCCCGCTGCGCAGGCACTCTCGCAAAAAATGGTCAGCGAGCCGTTTAACGCTTAAGGCAGTTGCACCTTGGGCTTGGTTTCGGCGAACAGTGCCCAACTCGACATGAACAACGCCGCGATCAATGGCCCGATCACAAAGCCATTCAGGCCGAATACCGCAAGACCGCCAAGGGTTGAGATCAGAATCATGTAATCGGGCATTTTGGTATCCTTGCCCACCAGAATCGGCCGCAATACGTTGTCCACCAAACCGATCACAAATACCCCGAACAACCCCAGCACCACGCCCTGCCAGACCATTCCGCTGAGCAGAAAATAAGCCGCCACCGGCGCCCAGACGATCCCCGCGCCGACCGCTGGCAACAGCGACAGAAACGCCATCAATACCGCCCACAGCAACGCGCTGGGAATATCGAGAAACCAGAAAATTGCCCCGCCCAACGCGCCCTGCGTCACCGCGACCACCAGATTGCCCTTCACCGTCGCCCGCACCACGCGGTTGAACTTCAGTTGCAGGCGCCGTTTGTGATGTTCTTCCAGCGGCACGGCATTGCGCACCTTGCGCGCCAGTTCGGCCCCGTCGCGCAGAAAGAAAAACAGCAAATACAGCATGATGAAAAAACTCACCACGAATTCGAACGTGCCCTGGCCGAAACTGAAGGCCTGACTGGCCAGCACCTGGCTGCCCTGCATCGCCGCCTTGACGATTTTCTCGCGCAGGCCATTGAGTTCGCCCATGCCGAAGCGATCGAGCAAGTGCTGAAAGTACGGCGGCAGGCTGTGCTTGAATTGCGCCAGATACGCGGCGATGTCCAACTCGCCGCTTTCGATGTTTTTGTAGACGGTCGCGCCTTCCTGCACCAGCAGCACACTGAGGATGATCACCGGCAGAATCGCGATCACCAGGCAGATCGCCAAGGTGCACAGGGAGGTCAGGTTGCGCTGCCAGCCGAATTTCGCCTGCAGCCGGCGTTGCATCGGCGCAAACACAATGCCGAGAATCACCGCCCAGAACACCGCGCCGTAGAACGGCAAGAGGATCCAGATAAACGCCACCGTGACCAGCAACAGCAGCACGGTGAGGGATTTGAATTGAAGGCTTTTTTCGTTCATGTCCGATCCATGTCAGTCAGGCGTCGTGCACGCCCCGATGCTTAGTCAACCGGGGCCTGCACGAGTGCCATCTTTATTCATGGAGCATAGTTGCGGATCAGCACGAGCCGGTCAGCGAACCGGCAGTTTGACGATCTCGGCGGTGCTCAGCACATCGCCGAAGGTGTCCTCGACTTCCGCCAGTGCGGCTTTATGCAGAGCATCCTTGTCGATCGACGCACCATTGGCTCGGGTGATCGCACGGGTGGCCGAGGCATCCGAGGCAACGATGACGTTAAAACCCAGTGGCGCTGCGTCCCGCGCGGCCCCGGCGACGCACGCGTGGGTCATCAGGCCCGCAACAATCACCGTCTCGATGCCGGACTGTTTCAGCCGTTCGTTCAGATCAGTACTGCCGAACACGCTGACCGTGGTTTTTTGCAGCACCACATCCTGGGCACGTGGCTGCATGTCCGGGTGAAACTTCACGGTGTCACCATCAATGGCAAACACCGGCGAACCGGCCGGGGCGATATGTTGAACGTGGTACACGGGGATCTTGTGGCTGTCGGCAAAGGTGATCAGTTTACGGGTGTTGGCCAGGGCCTCAGCACCGTCCGGGATCGGCATCTTGCCGGTGAAGTATTCGTTCTGGAAATCGATCACCAACAAGACGGACTTGCCGGCCGGCAACTGGTTGATCGGCGTGGCACCGGACATCGCGCGAAGTGTCGGATGGTTGTCGGCCAGTGCGCCGGTGCTGGCCAATACACCGGAAAATGCACAAGCACTGAGGAAACGACGGGTAAAACGCTGCATGCAGAGAGCCTCTGTTCAGTGGAGTGAGGAACCAAGCTTAAGCAGGCGCCTGACCGTCGAACACAGTGAAACCGACACATGATCTGTGCTGTTTCTGCACAAACAGAAACAGCCGAAACGTAGATCCAGATCAATGCGCCCCGCCCGCATCCGCTCTACCCTGCCGCGCTTTTACGACCGACACCGCCATGATCCCGACCCTCGCCGCCCCCGAACTGCTCGCCCCCGCCGGCACCCTGAAGAACATGCGTTACGCCTTCGCCTACGGCGCCGATGCGGTTTATGCCGGCCAGCCGCGCTACAGCCTGCGCGTGCGCAACAACGAGTTCGATCACGCCAACCTGGCACTGGGCATTCGTGAGGCGCAGGCGCAGGGCAAGCGCTTCTACGTGGTGGTCAACATCGCCCCGCACAACGCCAAGCTGAAGACCTTCCTCAAGGATCTGGCGCCGGTGATCGAAATGGCGCCGGATGCACTGATCATGTCCGACCCGGGCCTGATCATGCTGGTGCGCCGGCATTTCCCGCAGATGCCGATTCACCTCTCGGTGCAGGCCAACACGGTGAACTGGGCGAGTGTCGAGTTCTGGCAGCAGCAGGGTTTGAGCCGGATCATCCTGTCGCGGGAATTGTCGCTGGAGGAAATCGGCGAAATCCGCGAACAGGTGCCGGGCATGGAGCTGGAAGTGTTCGTCCACGGAGCTTTGTGTATGGCCTATTCCGGGCGCTGCCTGCTGTCGGGTTACATGAACAAACGCGATGCCAATCAGGGCACCTGCACCAACGCTTGCCGCTGGAAATACTCGGCGCAAGCGGCCACGGAAAATCAGCTCGGCGAGATCGTCCAGACCTTCCCGCCCGAGCCGACCCTGGGTCTGGGCGCGCCCACCGATCAGGTGTTCCTGCTACGGGAAGCCAATCGTCCCGACGAGTTGATGCCGGCGTTCGAGGACGAACACGGCACC
This sequence comes from Pseudomonas fluorescens, assembly GCF_001648775.1. Taxonomy (GTDB): domain Bacteria; phylum Pseudomonadota; class Gammaproteobacteria; order Pseudomonadales; family Pseudomonadaceae; genus Aquipseudomonas; species Aquipseudomonas fluorescens_M. The sequence goes on along the minus strand of NZ_LVEJ01000008.1, from coordinate 73,774 downwards.
TACATCATGAACGCCAAGGACTTGCGTGCGGTGCAACACGTCGAGCGCCTGACGCGCATGGGCGTGCATTCACTGAAAATCGAAGGCCGGACCAAATCGCATTTTTACTGCGCGCGCACCACCCAGGTGTATCGCCGGGCGATTGATGATGCGGTGGCCGGGCGCGAGTTTGATCGCAGCCTGATGACGGATCTGGAGTCACTGGCGCAGCGCGGCTACACCGAAGGCTTTCTGCGTCGGCATGTGCATGACGAGTACCAGAACTATCAGCATGGCAGTTCGGTGTCGGAGCGTCAGCAGTTTGTGGGTGAGTTGACTGGCGAGCGGCGTGGGCTGCTGGCTGAGGTCAAGGTGAAGAACCGTTTTGGTCTTGGCGATCATCTGGAATTGATGACGCCCGAGGGCAATTTTCATTTTGATCTGCGTGAATTGCAGAGCCTTAAGGGTGAGGCGATCGAGGTGGCGCCGGGGGATGGGCATACGGTTTATGTGCCGATTCCGGAGGGGGTGGATTTGCGGTTTGGGTTGTTGATGCGGGATTTGCGTGACGCCTGAGAATGCCCTCACCCTAGCCCTCTCCCAGAGGGAGAGGGGACTGATTGGGGGATGTTGGAGAGGTTCACCGACCTGAAAATTCGCCGGTGAATCCACAATGATCAAGAAAGTCAGACTTGGCCGAATCCATAATCGACTCGATTGTTCAGGTCGGCGTATAGCGCATGACAACTCGGTCAGCTCCCTCTCCCTCCGGGAGAGGGCTGGGGTGAGGGTCCGCGTTTCCTACACACTAAACTCCTCCCGCAACATCGCCACAAACGCCTCCCGCGCCGGATGCACCCCGGCGTTTTCATGCCAGTAAAACAAGTTGTCGACAGCGGTCAGTTCGGGAAACTCATAGCCCACACACCCCGCCCCTTTCGCGTACTGCTCAAACACGCCCTTGGGCACCAGCGCCACCCCTGCCCCGGCACTCACACAACCGACAATCGCCCCGTAACTGGCGAGGCTGACAATCGGCAACGCCAGCCCCTGACGCAACAGCCAATGCTCCAGCGCAGCCCGATACGGGCAACCCTGCGGCCACATGAACACGGTTTTGTCCTGCAGATCTTCGATGCCGCGTACCGGCCCGAATGACGTCGAGGCGATCAACAACAACTCTTCGCGATACATCGGCGTGCGCCTGAGCTGCGAGCGTTCGACATCCACCGCGACAATCGCGCCATCCAGGCGATGGCTGACGGTGTCGTCGAGCAACTGCCCCCAAGTGCCGGTGGTGAGTTCCAGCGCCACCTGCGGATAGCGCTTGTGAAATTTCGCCAGCAAGCGCGGCAAACGCCCGGTCGCCGACGATTCGATCGCGCCGATGCGCAGTGGCCCGGACGGCTCGGCCGAGGGATCCACCGCGCGTTTTGCTTCAGCGGTCAGCGCGAGAATCTTTTGCGCGTAGGCGAGAAAAGTCTGCCCCGCCGGGCTGATCCGTAACCCGCGGCCCTCACGCAGAAACAGCGCAACGCCCAGCTCCGCCTCCAGCGCCTTGATGCGCGCGGTGATGTTCGACGGCACGCAGAACAGCTTTTGCGCCGCCCGGGCGATGCTGCCCTCGTCAGCGACGGTCTTGAACATACGGATTTGTGCCAGCTCCATACCCATCACTCTGAGTGAACATTCAGCGCAGTATAAGTCAGTTGTGGCGAATGATTGGCCGCCCGGATACTCGGCGCATCAACAGCACCGAGCGCCTGATCATGCCGCACCCTTCCCCGTTGAAAATCCTTTTGGCGATGGCCTTCGTCGTCGCTTGCTGGGCGTATTCGCCCACCGGCATTCACATCGGATTGCAAGCCTACGACCCCGGGCACCTGGCCTTGCTGCGGTTTCTCTTGGCGTCGTTGTTCATGGCACTCATTGCCGCGTTCAAAGGCATTCGCTTGCCGCATCTGCACGATGTGCCGTTGTTGTTTGCCTTGGGTTTCTTCGCCGTCAGCCTGCACCACGTCGCGCTGAACATCGGCCAGCAAAGTGTCAGCGCCGGGGCTTCCAGTGTATTGGCGCAATCGAGCCCGCTGTTCAGCACATTGCTGGCGCGGTTCGTGTTCAAGGATCAGGTCAGTGCCTGGCGCTGGGGTTGTGTGCTGCTCGGTTTTGTCGGCGTGGTGATCGTGGTCAGCGGCGATAAGGGCCTGGGCGATATTGATGCGCATGCCCTGCTGATCCTGCTGGCGGCGGTGTCATGGAGCATCTACTTCGCGCTGCAAAAACATCATGCGCGGCGCTACGACGGTTTCAGCCTGGCGTGTTACGCGGTGTGGTCGGGGACGGTGTTGCTGCTGATTTATTTGCCAGGCCTGGCACACGCCGTGATGAATGCGCCGCTGCGGGTGCAGTGGGCGGTGTTGGCATTGGGCGTGTTTCCCAGTGCGCTGGCCTATCTGGCGTGGGGCTTTGTGCTCAAGCATGTGGATCTGAGTCGGGCGACGATGACGCTGTATCTGATTCCGCCAACGGCGATGGGGATTGCTTCGGTCGGGCTGGCGGAGCGGCCGACGCTGCTGGTGCTGGTGGGGTCGGTGGTGGTGGTGATCAGTGTGTTGGCGTTGAATCTGGAGCGGCGAGTTGGTGGGGTTCGGGCCGTTGGGGTTTGATCTGAAATCTGTTTTGAAGCGAATGCCGTCTTCGCGAGCAAGCTCGCTCCCACATGGATTCAGGTAAGGCACAGATCCAATGTGGGAGCGAGCTTGCTCGCGAAGAGGCCGGCAAATTCAACACAAAAACCAAAGCTCAGCGCCGATCATCCGACAACGGCGTCGGCTCATCCGCCGGCGGCACATCCTCATCATCCGCTGCCGGATCCTTCCAGTCTTCGGGCCGGTCAGCATCGCTCAACGGATCACGCCCTGGGGGCATTCCCATCGGTGAATCATGATCGGCCAGCGTCGGCTCATCGGTGCCGGGCATCGGCCGGGTTGGGTCGGTGGGCAGCACGCCACCCTGAAACAGCAAATCATTAGCCATGACACACCTCACCAAGGAGGTCCGGAATACCCGGGCCGTACAGCTTGGAATCAGGCCCACAGGCGGCGTGCTATCGAACAGACCAACGGCCATCAACCCCGGGCGGAAAAACGGTCGCGACTGTTGGTCAGGTGCAGCCACATCGCTGCGCGGGCGGCATCCGCATCCTGACGTTTGATCGCATTCAGAATCGCCTCATGTTCCAGATGGGCCAGTTGGCCAAGCTTGCTCAGATCCGCCGCGCCACGCTCGACGGCATTGAGCCGGTGACGCGGAATCATCGCACTGCCCAGGTGCTGCATGATTTCGCTGAAACAGACGTTGCCGGTGGCCTCGGCGATCAGCAGATGAAAGCGCCGATCCGCTTCGACGCAACTGTCGTTGTTGTCCAGCAGACGTTGATAGTCATCCAGCGCCTGACGCATTTGCAGCAATTGCTGCTCGGTGCGCCGTTGCGCCGCCAGCGCCGCCGCTTGCGTTTCCAGGCCCAGACGCAATTCAAGAATGCTGCGCACACCGAGCGCGGTATCGACATTCAGGCGCAAGCCCTGCTCCGCTGCACGCTCGATGACGAACGTGCCGATGCCGTGGCGCGTCTCGACCAGCCCCGAAGCCTGCAATTTGGAAATCGCCTCGCGCACCACGGTACGGCTGACGCCGTGCTCCTGAACGATGGAATTCTCCGACGGCAGCTTGTCGCCGGGTGACAACTGACCGAGCAGGATGCTTTGCGTGAGCTTCTCCACCAGATCATGGGCGAGATTGTGCGCACGTTTGCGAGCGGGGGCGTCGAGGTCTTCTTGCATGGTCGATTCCGGTGATCGGGGCTTGTGGATCGTAGCATCCTGCGGGGATGACGAGATTGATTTTAGCGCCACCAACTTGTATGACAACACTCAAATAAAGCCAAATACGCTTAGGCTTTGCTGTCAATCAGAGCTGTGTTGCCGCCAAGAAAGATCGCGCCTGGAACTCTGGAAAACCCCAACAAACATTGGCCACCAACATGAAAAAGCATAAGAAAGCGCCCCTCCAGAGGAAAATAATCAACCACACCCACTTGTAGGACAAAAAATCTCAGTTGTATGATGTCTATCAACAATGCAGCACCTGCCCTACCCCGCATAACAATAATCAGTGGGAGAAAACCAAGTGAAAACCTCCGTCTCCGGGATCAACGAGGGCGTCGACTCGACACTCGCGTCAGCCATCTCGAAAGTCAAACGCCACGTCCTGCCGCTCTTCGTGATCATGTTCATCGTCAATTACATTGACCGGGTGAACATCGGTTTCGTCCGCACCCACATGGAACATGACCTGGGCATTGGTGCCGCCGCTTACGGCTTCGGCGCCGGCCTGTTCTTCATCGGTTACGCGCTGTTCGAAGTACCTTCCAACATGCTCTTGCAGAAAGTCGGCGCGCGCATCTGGCTGACCCGCATCATGCTCACCTGGGGTCTGGTCGCCGCCGGCATGGCGTTCATCCAGAACGAAACCCACTTCTACGTGTTGCGCTTTTTGCTCGGCGTGGCCGAGGCCGGGTTCTTTCCCGGGGTGATTTACTACTTCACTCGTTGGCTGCCCGGCGTCGAGCGCGGCAAGGCGATTGCGATCTTCCTCAGCGGCTCGGCCGTGGCTTCGTTGATCTCCGGCCCGCTGTCCGGCCTGCTCCTGCAGATCAACGGGCTGGGCATGCACGGCTGGCAGTGGATGTACTTCATTGAAGGGATGTTCTCGGTGGGCCTGTGCGTGTTTGTCTGGTTCTGGCTCGACGCCAAACCCCACGACGCAAAATGGCTGACCCGCGCCGAACAGGACGCACTGGTCAACGCCATCGATGATGAACAGAAGGCCCGTGAAGCGGCGACGCCGATCCGGCCATCGATGGGCAAATTGCTCAAGGATCGCCAGATCATCCTGTTTTGCCTGATCTACTTTTTCATTCAATTGACCATCTACGCCGCGACCTTCTGGCTGCCGAGCATCATCAAGAAAATGGGTGAGATGAGCGACGTCCAGGTCGGTCTGTTCAACTCGATTCCGTGGTTGCTGTCGATCATCGGCATGTACGCCTTCGCCTCGTTCTCGGCCAAGTGGAAACACCAGCAGGCGTGGGTTGCCACGGCACTGTTGATCGCCGCCGCGGGAATGTTCATGTCCACTACCGGTGGGCCGATCTTCGCCTTCGTTGCGATCTGTTTTGCCGCGCTGGGTTTCAAATCCGCCTCGTCGCTGTTCTGGCCGATTCCGCAGGCGTATCTGGATGCCCGTATCGCTGCGGCGGTGATCGCGTTGATCAACTCGGTCGGCAACCTTGGCGGCTTCGTCGCGCCGACCACGTTCGGCCTGCTCGAAGAACACACCGGCTCGATTCAGGGCGGCCTCTATGGCCTGGCCGCGACCTCGATCATTGCCGCGATCATCGTCTTCTTCGCGCGCACCACACCGAAACCTGCTGCTGACATTGCCGTCGCCGATGCCGCGCCAAAGCACGCTTGACTTTCACTTTTAAAGAATGCGCCTTAAAAGGATAAAAACATGACCGCACACGACACCGCCAAAGCCCCGATCATCACCGACATGCAAGTCATCCCGGTGGCTGGCCACGACGGCATGCTGCTCAATCTGAGTGGCGCCCACGGGCCATTTTTCACCCGCAACATCGTCATCCTCAAGGACAACGCCGGCCACACCGGCGTCGGTGAAGTGCCCGGTGGCGAGCGCATTCGCCAGACCCTGGAAGATGCGCGCAGCCTGGTGATCGGCAGCCCGATCGGCACCTGGCAGAAGATCCTCAATCAAGTGCGTCAGACCTTTGCCGACCGCGATGCCGGCGGCCGTGGCCTGCAGACTTTTGACCTGCGCATCACCATCCACGCAGTCACCGGCCTCGAAGCCGCCCTGCTCGATCTGCTCGGTCAGCATCTCGATGTGCCGGTGGCGGCGCTGCTTGGCGAAGGTCAGCAACGTGATCAAGTGAAGATGCTGGGTTATCTGTTCTACGTTGGTGATCAGCGCGAAACCGACCTCGCCTATCGCAGCGAACCGGACGCCGACAACGACTGGTTCCGCGTGCGGCACGAGAAGGCCATGACTGCCGAGGCCGTGGTGCGTCTCGCCGAAGCAGCCCATGCCAAATACGGTTTCAAGGACTTCAAACTCAAGGGCGGCGTGCTCAGCGGTGATGCGGAAATCGAAGCGGTGACCGCACTGGCCGAACGCTTCCCTGACGCACGAATCACCCTCGATCCGAACGGCGCCTGGTCACTGAAAGAAGCCATTCGCCTGTGCCGCGACCAGCATCAAGTGCTCGCCTACGCGGAAGATCCCTGCGGTGCGGAAAACGGTTATTCCGGTCGTGAAGTCATGGCCGAATTTCGCCGCGCCACCGGGCTGAAAACCGCCACCAACATGATCGCCACTGACTGGCGCGAGATGGGCCATGCGATCCAGTTGCAGTCGGTGGACATCCCGCTGGCCGACCCGCACTTCTGGACGATGCAGGGTTCGGTGCGCGTGGCGCAGATGTGCCATGAATGGGGCCTGACCTGGGGCTCGCATTCCAACAATCACTTCGATATCTCGCTGGCGATGTTCACTCATGTCGCCGCTGCCGCACCGGGCGAGATCACCGCCATCGACACCCACTGGATCTGGCAGGACGGCCAGCGTTTGACCAAGGCGCCGCTGCAAATCGTCGACGGTCTTGTGCAGGTTCCGAAAAAACCGGGGCTGGGTGTCGAGTTGGATATGGATCAGGTGGCCAAGGCCCACGAACTGTATAAAGGCATGGGCCTCGGCGCGCGGGATGACAGCGTGGCGATGCAGTTTTTGATTCCGGGGTGGACGTTCGATAACAAGCGGCCGTGTCTGGTGCGCTGAACCTGATCTCCAATCCACCACTGCCCCCTGTGGGAGCAAGCTTGCTCGCGAATGCGGTGTGTCATAAACAGTAATGTTGACTGACCTGCCCCTTTCGCGAGCAAGCTCGCTCCCACAGGGTTTTACGCTAGACGGAAGCCTGTAACAGCCACTCCTTGAAGGCTGTCATCGCCGCCGTTTCCGGGCGTGACTGCAACCGCGTCAACCAGTAACTCCCCGTCGTGATCTCGATCGCAAACGGCTGGCAAATCGCATCCGCCGCCAGTTGCCGGGCGAACATCAGCGGCGGCGCCAGCGCCACCCCGCTGCCCTGCAACGCCGCTTCCATCATCGCCAGCGACGAATCAAACACAATACTTTGCGGCGGCGCTGCATGAGTTGCCAATCCGGCGGCCTGAAACCACTGCGGCCATTCATCGGTGCGATAAGAGCGCAGCAGGGTTTGCTGCAGCAAATCCCCCGGCGAATGCAGCTGCCGGGCAATTTCCGGAACGCACAACACCGACAGCGGCGCATCGAGCAAACGCGTCGCCTCAATGCCATGCCACGCCCCCGCGCCAAAACGGATTGCGTAATCCAGCCCTTCTGCCGCCACATCCACGCGGTTGTTGTGGGTCGACAGTCGCAAATCTATGAGCGGATGTTTCGTCCGGAAGTCCGCCAGCCTCGGCAACAGCCAACCCACGGCGAAGGTGCCGACCGCGCCGACGGTCAACATTTCGCGATACTGCCCACCGGCAAGGCGTTCGAGAATCTGCGCGATGTGATCAAAGGATGTGCTCAACACTGGCAGCAAGGTTTCGCCCTCGCTGGTCAGCATCAGCCCACGGGGCAGGCGCTTGAACAGGGTGACGTTGAGTTGCGCCTCAAGGCTTTTGACCTGATGGCTGACCGCCGCTTGCGTGACACACAGTTCCACAGCCGCGCGGGTGAAGCTCAAATGGCGCGCGGAGGCTTCAAAGGCACGCAGTGCGTTGAGCGGCAATTGCGGTCGAATCATGCCCAGTCCCAAATTTTTCTAATGGCTCATGCGAGTTTTCATCGTTTGCCGATTGGCGCCGCGCTGACTAGATTGGCGGCGCTGATCAGTCGCCCAACGAAGAAATCGCCCGCAGTGTAGCGGGATAACATCATCAACACTCATGGAGAGTGGTTCATTCATGTCTTCCATTCAATCGAGCAAAGTCATTTCCTGCGCCGCTTTCGGCCTGTTTTTTGGCGCTACGGCCTGCCTCGCCGCCGCACCCGACGCTGCGCAGCTGCAAGCATTGGTCAACGACGCGGTAACCCCGCTGATGCAGCAGCAGAACATTCCCGGCCTGAGTGTGGCACTGACCATCAACGGTCAGCCGCATTACTTTAACTACGGCGTCGCCAATCAGGACACCGGGCAAAAAGTCAGCGAGAACACCCTGTTCGAAATCGGCTCGGTGAGCAAAACCTTCACCGCCACCCTCGCCGGTTACGCCCAGGCCACCGGCAAACTGGACCTGTCGACCAAGGCCAGTCAGCTCTGGCCAGAATTGAAAGGCAGCGCCTTCGACAACATCAGCGTGGTGCAACTGGGCACTTACAGCGCCGGTGGTTTGCCGCTGCAATTCCCGGCGCAATGGGATTCGTCTGACAAGATGCTCGGCTATTTCCAACAGTGGAAACCGGTGTATCCGGCGGGCAGCCATCGCCAGTATTCCAACCCGAGTCTGGGTTTGTTCGGTTATCTGGCGGCGAAAAGCCTCGGCCAGCCGTTTGATCAGGCGATGACGCAAACCCTGCTGCCGAAATTCGGCCTCTCGCACACCTACCTCAGCGTTCCCGCCGCACAAATGGGCCTGTATGCGCAGGGCTATGACAAGGAGGGCAAACCGGTCCGCGTTACGCCCGGCGCCCTCGATGCGCAGGCCTACGGGGTGAAAACCAGCGCCGTGGACATGCTGCGTTACGTGCAGGCCAATCTGAAACCACAAACACTTGAAGCGTCCCTGCAAAAAACCATCGCCAACACCCACACCGGCTACTACACGGTCGGCGATATGACCCAAGGTCTGGGTTGGGAAATGTACCGCTACCCCATCAGCCTTGATCGCTTGCTGGCGGGCAACTCGACGGAAATGGCCATGCAGGCGCACAAGGTGCAGTGGCTGAATCCGCCGCAACCGCAGCCGCATGACGTGCTGATCAACAAGACTGGCTCTACCGGTGGTTTTGGCACTTACGTGGCGTTTGTGCCGAGCAAGGACATTGGCATCGTGATCATGGCCAACAAGAACTTCCCGATTCCTGAGCGGGTGAAGATTGCGCACAAAATCCTCAGTGCTGTCGCCGATTAAAAGTGCATCGAAACACTTTGGGCGCGGGAGCTTGCTCCCGCTGGGTCGCAAAGCAGCTTCAATCCCGCACACGGTGATTTGACTGACCCACCGCGTGCGGGCGATTTGGGACTGCTACGCAGTCCAGCGCGAGCAAGCTCCCTCGCCACAGGGGGGTCGTGTCAGGCAATGAAAATGGGCGACCTTGCGAGGTCGCCCATTTTCGTTTCAGCCGTTAGGAATGGTGCAGTCGATGCCGGTAATGGGTATGTATCGAGCCATGATAGAACCTCCCTGTTCAATATTGAGTGGCGGCTTGCGGCGAAATAAAAAAAGGGACGAGAGATTCAATCTTCTCGCCCTTTTTACGTGAAATCGCCTCTATAGCAGTCCATCAATCATCCGGCATTTCCGGCGGCTTGGCCGGTTTCGCCGGTTTGCTCGGCTTGGCGCCCTTCGCGCCTTTTGCGGCCGGTTCGGTGGCTGCCGGTGTCGTTGCCACGGACGGTGGTGCGATGTCCTTTTCAGTGGCGGGCAATGCATCGATGGTGTCGAAAATCTTCTTCAAGTCCACCGCCTTCGCTTCATCCCCCGACGCCGAAAGCTTGGTCTCGCCGTCCTTGCCCACCAAGAACAATTTCGGATACGCCCCGGCGCCCAGCTTCAGCGAGCGCAGCAGCGCCATGGTGTCTTGCTGGCCCATGTCCTTGCCGTCTAGCTGGCCGGACATGTTGAGGATGGTGTAGACCTTGATGTTGCGGTCGGTGACGCCCTTTTTGTTGGCGGGATCCTCCAGCGACTTTTTCAGCGCTACCCACACGGGGTCGACGGTGCTTTGTGCGATCACGATCAACGGTCGGGTGCGGCCCATATCCCCGGCGATGGGCGAATCGTTGTCAGCGGCGAACAAGGGGCCGGCAATCGCCAGCAAGAGTGTCAGGGTCAGTGACCTGATGAGCATGCGCATCTCCTTTTGATATCCACGCTCTAATGATTGCGCATCGTGGCGATTGTTCCGGGCTGACCCGGCAAATATCTGTCGCCTAGTCAGAAGCTTAGGACAGGCGCGACATTGCGCAACATATCCGAGGTGATCGCAACGCGGATTTGATTACCTTTTATGACCGCATTAGGGTGGCAGTTCTGCCCATGAAATGGAGTTCACCCGCATGCACATCGATTACCTGTGCGATCACCCCGAATTCATTGAAGAACTGGCCACACTCAACTTCAAGGAGTGGGGCGAATTTCGTCCCGGGCAAACCGTCGAACACCGCATCGAACACATGCGTGAATCTTGTGGCAAAGGTGCCGTGCCCAGCGTGGTGGTGGCGCTCGACGGTGCACGTTTGCTGGGCGGTGCGCTGCTGATCGCAAACGATCTGAAGCTGCGACCGAACCTGACACCATGGTTGGCCGGGGTTTATGTGAAGGCTGAGGAACGTGGGCGCGGGATTGCTTCGCAACTGGTCAATCGCGTGGTTGAAGAAGCGGCGGCGCTCGGTGTGCCTGAGTTGTATCTGTACACCGACACATCGCAGTCGCTGTATGCGCGACTGGGTTGGGAAGTGGTTGAGGATCTGGTGTACGACGACTTGCCGGTGACGGTGATGAAATACGTCATTCAGCACTGACCTATGTGGCGAGGGAGCTTGCTCCCTCGCCACAGGGTCCAGCCCCGGTTCAGAACGCCAGTTTGTAGCCGATCAGCACCAACATCGTCGCCAGGCACGGGCGCAGGACTTCATCGGAGATGCGCCCGGTCAGGTGGCTGCCGAGCCAGATGCCCGGCAACGAACCCACCAGCAAAAAGCCCAACACGCCCCAATCCATATTGCCCATGCTCGCGTGGCCGAGGCCTGCGACCAGCGTCAGCGGCACGGCGTGAGCGATTTCCGTGCCGACCAGACGGCGGGTAGGCAGCAGCGGATAGAGGATGAACAGCGCGACAGTGCCCAGGGCGCCAGCACCGATCGAGGTCAGCGCGACCATGGTGCCGAGGATCAGACCGGTGATCACGGTCATCACGTTCAGCCGCGAACCGCTCGGGTTGTAGTTGCCACCCGCGCGTTTGTGGGCGAAGTCGAGCAAGCGTTTCTTGAAGAAGATCGCCAGCGCCGTGGCGAACAGGACGAAGCCCAGCGCCTGTTTGATGATGGCGTTCATCGCGTCTGGCGCGGTGTGCAGGGTGCTGAGGAACCACAGGGTCATGGCCACCGCCGGCACGCTGCCGAGGGTCAGCCAACCGGTGATGGCCCAGTCGATGTTCTTGTTTTTGCGATGAACGAGGACGCCGCTGGATTTGGTAATGGCGGCATACAAGAGGTCAGTGCCCACCGCCGTTGCCGGGTTGATGCCGAACCACAGCAGGATTGGCGTCATCAACGAACCACCGCCGACACCGGTCATGCCGACGATAAACCCCACCACCAGCCCGGCAATCACCAGGCCGAAATTTGCCAATTCCATTAAACCGTCCAGAAAAACGACAGGAAAAATCTGGCCCGCAGCATAGCGATTTTTCTTATAACCACATATATCGATGCGGTCTATCGTTATGCCATATCGAAATCACCACAATTATCCCCTGTGGGAGCGGTGGTTTCCAGAGTTAATGCACCCGCCGACCCGGTTTGAAGCTGTGGGTTCTGTTGATCCACACCGTGGCCAGCGCGATCAGCGACAGAATCAGCAGTGCCCACGGAAACGACATCGCCCCGGCCCGATCCAGCAACAGGCCACCAAACAACCCGCCCCCGGCAATCGCTACGTTCCACGAGGTTGTGAGCATCGCCTGTACCACATCGACATGCTCACCGGCCGAGTCCGCCGCCGAGGTCAGCAGCAACGTTGCCGAGCCGCCAAACGACAAGCCCCACACCGCCATGCAGGCATAAATGATCAGCGGCGACGGCGCAGCCAGCGCCAACACCAGTGCAGTCAACGCAAATACCGCAAGGCTGATCAACGTCAGCCAGCGCAACCAGCGATCCACCAGCATGCCGATGATCCAGATCCCCACCAGCGAACACAGGCCAAACACCAACAAAACCAGGTCGACCCGGTCGGCGAGCCCGGCCTGCATCAGAAACGGCGCGATGTAGGTGTAGAGAATGTTGTGTCCGAGCATCCACGTCAGCACCACGAACAACACCGGTCGCACGCCCGGTAGACGCATCGACTCGAGCAGCGGCAGACGCTCGGCACTGGCCTGCCCCGGACGATCCGGCACCGCAATGACAATCCACGCGGCCAACACCAGGGCCAGCGCCGACATGATCCCGAACGACGCACGCCAGCCGATCAGGTTGCCCAGCCACGTTCCCGCCGGTGTGCCCAACGACAGCGCCACCGGGGTGCCAAGCATGGCAATCGCCAGCGCCCGCCCCTGTTGATGCACTGGCACGATGCCGCGCGCATAACCGGCCATGATCCCCCACGACAGCCCCGCCGCCATCCCGGCGAGGAAGCGCGAAGCCAGGGTCAAACCGTAATGACTGGAGAACGTGGTGACGGTGTTGAATATCAGAAACCCGCCGACCGTCATCAGCAACACCCGCCGTCGCGGCCAGCCGCGCGTGGCGACGGTCAGCGGAATCGCCGCAACAATCGAACCCAGCGCGTACAGCGTCACCAATTGCCCGGCGAGCACTTCGCTGACGTTGAGGCCGGCACCGATTTGCGGCAGCAGCCCGGCGGGCAGGGTTTCGGTGAGGATGGCGATGAAACCGGTCATGGCAAACGCCAGCAACGCGGCATAAGGCAGTTTGTCCGCACGGGCGGTGCGGTCGACGCGCCTGAAATCGGCGCTGGCGGGGTCGGTCATGACGGGTGCGGCTCCATTTTGATCAATAGCGGTGAAGGATTGTATACAAAAAACGCTTTCGCTATTGATTCAATGTGGGAGCGAGCCTGCTCGCGAATGCGGTCTTTCAGGCGTGGAAGTGTTGACTGATCCACCGCTTTCGCGAGCAGGCTCACTCCCACATTGATGCTCTGCACTCATTGCACCGGCAAGAAATTCAAAAACAACAAACTCTGCGCGTAGTTGAGGCCGATCCGCCGATAACGCTCATCAAGCATCTGCGTGATCAGGTCCAGTCGCGCAACGATTTTGCCGAACTCGGTGGCGAAGCTCAGGTTGCTGCCCTCCTCCGAGATCTCATTGGAAAACAGCAGCGGCTGGCCTTCCTTGTTCTGTCGCTGGGACAAAATCCACGTGGCTTTTTCGATATTGCGTGCAGCGTTGTGAACGAACGTCGGGTTGATCGCGTCCGTCATATAGAACTCGGTGCGATTGCCGTGGGCGGTGACCAGCATGCTGCCGATGGCATAGATGAACGCGCCGACGCGATCGCCGCGAAACTCCGGACTCATCGCATAGCTGAGCGCCGCCAAATCCTTGCGACCGCCCAGCACCGGCAGCGGCTGTTGCTGCTCGACGGCCATCCGCACCTGTTTCACCGCAGCATGGATGTTGAGAAACCCTGACTTGCGCAGCTCATCCGGGTTGCGCAGGTACAGCTTGGCTTGCAAGCGGTAAAGACTGCTGAGGTTGTCGCGCATCGCCAGCGTGGCCATGCGGTCGACGCTGGTCTGCAGGAACTCCTGCGGCTTCCCTTCACGCATCTGGTTGAAGAAGCCGTTGCCGTCCTGGTGACTGCAACCGCTGAGCAGCAGCGACGACAAACACGCCAGCAACAGGCACGGGCGGCGGAAAAAAGCAGCGATCAGGGCAAAAACTCTCGGCATGAAATCTCGAACGGGCACATTCCTGTGCGGCGGGAGTCACCGCATCCTGGCCATGGATAGAGCCGCCGATTGCGAAAAAGTGCAGTGGTGCAACCAATCGACCGACCTTCGGGCCTTCGACCCGAGCAATTTAGTCTGGCTTTATTGTTGAAATAAACGATTCATCAGCTATAAATTTTCTCTTGAAGATCATTTAGTCTGACTACTTGATTGATCGGTGATTTATTTTGCCGATGGAACGTCACGCTGAAAACAACAACAAAAAGGAACGTCAACCATGCTTCAATCCCGTCACCTGCTCTCCGGCCTCGGACTGTCCCTGATGATCGCCACCCTCTCCGCCAACGCGGCCGGCCTCAGCGCCGAACACAAAGCCTTCGGTAAAACCAATGACGGCACGCCCGTCGAGCAATACATCCTGCGCAATAGCCACGGCATGCAAGCCACCGTCATCACCTACGGCGCGACCCTGCAATCGCTGAAAGTCGCCGACAAGCACGGCAAGTTCGACGACGTCGTGCTCGGCTTCGATGATGTGCAGGGCTACCAGAAAGGCACCGCCTACTTCGGCGCGACCATCGGCCGTTTTGGCAATCGCCTCGCCGAAGGTGCGTTCGAACTCGACGGCAAGCGCTATCAAGTGCCGCAGAACGACAAAACCAACGCACTGCACGGCGGCACTCTAGGCTTCGACAAAAAAGTCTGGAAGGCACAGGAAACCAAGGACAAGGACTCTGTCGGCGTGACCCTGACCTATCTGTCGGCGGACGGCGAAATGGGCTTTCCCGGCAACCTCACCACCGAAGTGACCTATCGCCTCACCGACAACAACGAACTGCGCATCGACTACAAGGCCAGCACCGACAAACCGACCGTGCTCAACCTGACCAACCACAGCTACTTCAACCTCGCCGGCGCCGGCAATGGCGACATTCTCAAACAGGTCGCCACCCTGCACGCCAGCCATTACACCCCGGTCACCGCCAAACTGATCCCGACCGGCGAACTGGCGCCCGTGGCCGGCACGCCGATGGACTTCACCAAACCGACCGCGATCGGCACGCACATCGAGGCTGATCATCCACAGTTGAAATTTGCCGAGCCGAAACAGGGTGGGTTTGATTTCAACTGGGCGCTGGATACCAAGGGTGATATCGGCAAAGTTGCGACTGAGGTGAGCGATCCGCAATCCGGTCGCGTGCTGCAGTTGTTCACCACGGAACCGGGTGTGCAGTTCTATACCAGCAACTTCCTCGACGGCACGGTCAAGGGCAAGGGTGGCAAGGTGTATCCGCACTGGGGCGCGTTTACCCTGGAGACTCAGCATTATCCGGATTCGCCGAATCAGCCGAACTTCCCGAGCACTCGGCTTGATCCGGGGCAGACTTACAGCCACAGCGTGGTGTTGAAGTTCTCCGCGAAATAACCTCCAACGTTGATCGTTCCCACGCTCCGAGTGGGCATGCAGCCCGGGACGCTCCGCGTCCCTTCGCGAACTGGAACGCGGAGCGTCCCTTGAGGCATTCCTTTGCTGCGCTTGGGAACGATCAAATCACCAAGGAGATTACAGACCCACACGCTCCAATCCCTGGCGCATGCCTTGATCCGCCTGCTCGCACCACTGCTTGAGCGTCAGACTCGGCGGCAGATTGGCCTCCAGGGTTTTGTATTGACCATCGTCCAATACCTCACCCTTGCGACCATGGGCCTCGTTCTTATCGCCGTCGCTCTTGTCCATCTGCCCTGGAATACCAGCAACAAACGCCACCATTTTATTGGCGTTCACTGTGCTTTCAGCTTTCAGGAAACCTTTGTCGACGCAATGGTTAATCAGCCCGGACATGTTGCGCCCAGTGTCGTACATTCCTTTCAACGTAGCGGCGTCCGGTCCTTCTGCGTGAGCAACATTGACGGTGCCGAGAGTGGCGGTCAGTGCGAGGATCAAAGCGGTGTTCTTCATGTTTATTCCTTTAATGGATGAAGCCAGGTTGTTTACTTGCAGTATTCATGAGGGCGAACGAAGAGCTCACCCCCGCGGATTCAACTGACCACCGCTCCTTTCGGGCCACTGGCAATCAGCGCGGCCCCGCAAGCGGTTTTCATGCCGTCCAGCGCGATGGGCGTGCCATCGACGGTGTAGGTGCTGCTGCCTTCGGCAATCGGAAAAATGCCTTTGCACAACGGGCAGCTGACCTTGTGACCGACCCCGGCGATGGGCTTGCCGTTGAGGTCGGTCTGGGAGAAGGCTTCAAGGACTTTGCCACCGTGAGTGGTGGAGTCGCCCAAGTGAATGGCGTCTTTCATGTTGTCATTCCTTTGACCAAGCCGTTGCCAGGCGAAGTTGATCCACGCGATCAGTCAAGCGTGAAACCCCTCGCAATCCGGTTTCAATGTTTCTTACTCAACCATCCAGACATCTTCATAGCCTGCTGTATCACCTATTGGCGAAGCAGGCCGTATTCATAATCCAACCACCCGTTTTCCTCTCCCTTACTCAGGTATTCGATCACTTCATCAAGAGAAACGCTCACGGGAATATTTACGGAAAAGAATTTTTCACTCATTCCTTCCCAGGTGCATCCCATAACGACCAGTTTCTCCAGGACGTTCGAAATATGAGGCTCCCCTGCATCAAAAAAGATAATTCGAATAGTGCTGTTTCCACTGCTTGTGATCACCCTTTTAAAGTAACGCTCACCGTCGGCCCCCGCTTTAGTCAGAATTTCGTCATCGAGACAAGCACCCTTGGAATAGAACG
Organism: Pseudomonas fluorescens; assembly: GCF_001648775.1. Taxonomy (GTDB): domain Bacteria; phylum Pseudomonadota; class Gammaproteobacteria; order Pseudomonadales; family Pseudomonadaceae; genus Aquipseudomonas; species Aquipseudomonas fluorescens_M. The sequence goes on along the minus strand of NZ_LVEJ01000008.1, from coordinate 57,061 downwards.
GTATGTTTTTCACGGTGAATGATCCGGAGACCAATGACTCTGCCCAAACACTCTCGCTTGAGACGGGGGGATAGTCATCCGTGACGGTTAATCTAAAAAAAACCTTTTCCATTTCAGATCCTTAAGGTTCTTATTGGGACAGATCACGTTTAATTAGTTATCAAACGTGATCTGTCTCCGCGGGGTTCTTAATTGAAAGTGATCTCGAGCAGATGGCTGCTGGATATGCTCACGAGCAAGCTCCTTATCCGGCGTTCACCTTATTATCGGGACAGAATACGTTTATTAGTTTTCAAGACGTGATCTATCCCTGAGGACCTCCTTAATTGACAGCATCTCAAGCAGATGGCTGGCTAAATACTGAGAGTTCGACTTTTTCTTGGATCGCTGCGTCTGGTGTATATACTGCCTCCATCAAATCGGCTTGACAGCCGACCAGATCACACTTTCCAGAGGAGTGAAATCTATTCCTTTAAGTCCTGTCGCACGCGCTTTAAAAGCGCTAGAACAAATCAACGTATTGCTTCCAGAAATCAACCCTTTAAACTTAAAAAGATCGTACTCAAAAGACTCAGACAGGATCAACTTCTTGAACCTGAAAATCAATCCATCCTCCTCAACAAATGTAGAACCCGGGTCTGTATCGGACCGAGCATCATACTCTTTAAAAAGAACCGCATTATATTGTTTGGAGGATATGGACTTTCCACTCGTCGACATTACCTGAACAGGCACATTATCAGCAATCTCAACATGAAGATTTTTGCAAAGAGACAAAAAATCATCACTAACTATATAAAAACGCGAAACACTGCGAATATCGAAGTCATAAAATTTGTCTTTTGATATCAGCACCATACCTTCTGGATAGGGAGTGTGAACTTTGTAATTAATCTTCTCCGCATACCAAGAAAAAAAGCCAAATTCCACCCCCTTAGTACTTGGATAAAACTTATCGTATAAATCCGCACGTAAGAGGTCAACTGGACAGCCAGACTCTTCCTTTTGAGAAAGCACGTAATACTCCATAACTACTCCTTTTTATCTAACTCTCATCTGTCTCGTCCCAGACACCGACAGGCTCGATCTCAACCGGGTTTGAACTGCTGATATCTGCGCGCGTGCTTGGGCTTCATCAATGATACCGGCCTCATATTTACTCCGAACTTTCGTTACCATGTTGTTGACCATAGGACTATAAACAGTGCCGTGCGAACCACAATGGTAAAAAACACGCTTGGTTTTCTTGGCTTGATCTGCACTGTCAGGCATCAAAAGACCGTTTTCCTTTTTATCCCGCTCTGCCCCCATACCTATATCCGCGAAAAAGCTGGCTTGCCTATCCCAGATTTCTTCCGGGATAAGGTGGTGAGCTTGCATTTTGTCGTAAGCCTTGCCACCGAGCGCTCGATCTAGCTTCCTGCTGCATAGCCCATTAGGGTCGACCCAGTGGGTCGGACTGACCGCATACTGGTAGAAATTCATACCACCCGCGTATCCGATTGGATCACGAGATATGAAGCGGCCGACATCTGGGTCATAGTAACGATGATGGTTGTAGTGCAGGCCTGTCTCATGATCGTGGTACTGCCCTTGAAAGCGAATCGGATTAGTCAGTCCTAGTTGTCGAGTTGAAGTCGAATGCTCTTCAACGGCTCTCCCCCACGCTTTGTAGTATGCGCTCCACGCCACCTGTCCCTGCTGGTCGGTAAGTTCTTGCGGCGTTCCGAGGTGATCACACTGAAACCACGCGATCACGTCAAACTTTTGGGGCGTCGGAGCATGACGCCAGAGAGGATCCTCTTGCGACGTGTAAACGTGCCCATAGGCAGGCTGATCCACGAGATGAATAGGCTGGTGGCTCAGCGCCTGTACGACGGGAACGAAAGTGCCGGGTTCAAATACATAATGCACAGTTCGACCGGTGTCGCCATCATGCTGAGCCGGACTGCTTTCCCAAGCAAGACTGTCGCCATCCCAGCCAAACAACGTAAAGCCACAAGCAAGTTCGCGCTGTCTACGCGCATGTTCGTTACGGTTCCAAAGCGTACCTGCTTCAGGGCGCTGTCTAAAATGTGCTCTAGAGTTTTTGTGAATACGGCGACCGAGTGGATCGTAGGCATAGCCCACCACCAGACGCTCGTCTTCGAAATGCACCAGGCGATCGAATAGGTCCCACTGCATTTGGCAATAGCTACCGTTATGCCAACGCTTGGTCTGATTCCCGCGCGCGTCGTACTCGTAATGAGTACCTGCGTACTCGCGCATCAAGTTATCGAGGAGTTTACTGCGCGATGACTCCAGATCCAGTGGCCTGCGTACATTAAAAGCCTGTTCATCCAAAAGGTTTCCCGCTGGATCAAAGGCAAAGGTTTCCCTCCCTAGACGGGTAATTGCAGTAATCAAATGACCGACAGGATCGTAGCGATAGGACATGGGGCCGCGGCGACTATCATTGATATCAGTCAATTGACCCGCTGCATCGTACTTATAATCGCGTTTGATCACCGTGGACTTATCGTCGCCTCGCCCCAACAACTGCTCTTGCAGCCGTCCAGCCGGATCCCATTTTTGGGTTTGCAGCAGTCGATTACCTTGATGGCGTCCCACTTCGCGGTGCAAATCATCACGTTCAAAATCCACCAACTCATGGTCATCCAGGCGCATTCCCAACAAGTGGCCGCTACCGTACGTCAGCCAGCTGACGCGATGCCCATCAGGGCGAATAGTAGCAATGCGCTGATTAAGCACATCGTACTCATGCTGCCAAACCGCAACCTTCGGACTCTCCAGTCCCAGATAATGTTGGTGCTCACGCAGTAGATTGCCGGCCGGATCATGGAACCACTGCAGACGGCTGTCCGCATTACACGCCATGATCAGTTTACCGTTACCGTCGTAAACAAACGTTTCGGCCTGTTGCTCGTCACCCAAGGTAGCTCGGCGCTCTACTACACGATTCATCGGATCGAAACGAAGTTCAATGCTACGTCCCGCGCTGTACATGCTGGCAAGGCGTCCTGACTCCGCCTCGTAATGGTAGCGAGTCGAGTACCCATCAAAACCTGTTTCTTCGAGCAATCGTCCGATCGGGTCATAGTTGAAGTGAGCGCAACGCTCATTCTCGTTTTCCAGTGCGACCAGTCGACCCAATTTGTCCCAGCGATAACGAACGGCATGTGCCAATGCATCGACCCGTTCGGCGATCAAACCGGCGGCGGTATAGCTCCAGGTAGTGCAACGATCCAAAGCATCAACGTGAACCAACAAACGCCCTTCGGCATCACGTTCGAATCGCTCCTCGGTTTTATCAGGGTGTTTGATCAGTACAAGCTGACCGGCCTTGTATTCGTACTCGGTGCTCTGTCCAGCAGCATCGGTGAAGCAGACCATTTGCCCGCGTTCGTCGTACTTCCACTCACTTTTCTTACCTGAGCAGTCAACGTATTCGACCAACTGGCCGGCCGGGTTGTAGTCCAGTTTCTTTTCATTTCCGTTGGCATCTTTGACTGCGGAGGGCTTCCCTGCCGAGTTGTAGGCGTATTCGGTCTTGTTACCCAGCGGATCGACACTTTCAACAAGATGACCATAATCGTCATATCCCCTTGCCCACTGACCGCCCTCAGCATCACTGGCTTTGATCAGTTGATCGAGATCGTCATAGGCAAAGTGCAACACCGTGTCATCGGCACGGATATGCTCGACAAGGTTGCTTCGATCGTCATAGCTGTAACGTTCAGAACGACCATCAGCCCGGACATGGCGAATGACATTTTTTGCGTTGTCGCGGAAAAACCAATCGGAACGGTCATCCGCATGTCTGATCCGATAGGTGTAGCCGAGGCTGTCAAAGTAATGCCAGGTTTCGTGGCCGAGCGCGTCAGTGACATACACCAGACGAATATTTTCATCCCACTCCAGCCGGGTATCAAAGCTGCCGTCGTCAGCCCACTCCCGTATCGCCTTCGCGTCAGCACCGTCACCTTGCCATTGCAAATTCATTCCCCGGCCGGTGCGGTCGGTGTAACGAGTGATCAGGTGATGTACATATTGATAACTCCAGGCTGCGCCATTCTCATCCTGTGCCTGAATGAGGTCACTCGCGCTATCGTAGAGATAGGCGCAGAGTTGGCGTTGCGGCAAACCATCACGAATCTCCCAGATGCCGGTCAAACGACCCTTCTCGTCAATCATCGTGCCGAGATGCGACTGTACTTTTGTCAGATCACCCTCATAGGTAATCAGGTCGGAGAGGACTGTTCGATCGCCGTGACGGTGTTCGTAGTGCAGCATGAGGCCGGCACCGCTGCGTAACTCGACACCAATGAGCACGAATTGGTGTCCACGACGCTGGTAGGTTTCCTTGCGTTCAAAACCTCGGCACAGCATCAATTTGTCGTCGCTAAGCCGTACTACGGTGAAATTTTCAATGGCGTCATAATGGAACTGGTCGACTTTGGGCAGAGGGTATTCGTGACTACGGGCGTCAGCGTCGTAGAAGAGCAAACCGCCCTCGACCAGATCGAATCGGGTTGTGAACGCAGTTATCCAGCGCGCGCCCAGCATGCCCTCATCATAGGCTTGCAGATCTGAACTGTAGATACGGTTCCACTCGATTGGAAATACCCCGGGCAGACTGAAGTCAGTGTGCACGATGCTCTCCGAACCCATTGCAAAACTGATGCTGTCACACGTACCTGGGCAGGTTCCATTTTTCTCGGCATTAGGTTTTTTCTTGGCAGGCACTTCCGTCTTTCTAACCTCAACCCTACCCTCTCCCAACTGATGTTGGGCCTTACTGGTCGAACCGACTTTGACGTTACCCCCAACGCCTCGCTTATTTCGCAGGTACCAAGCCTCAACAGCTTTAGTCAATACGGCCAGTAAAGCGCCGATAGAGAACGGCATTGCTGGGTTACTGAGCTTTTTCAGTTGAGCCCGCAGTTCAGGACCCATTGCAGTAAGCACCTTAGTCTGATCATGCACCAGCTTCTGGGCTTCTTTAGGCAAAAGATACTTTGCCGCGTTATTGACCACACCCTTGCCAGCGGCTTTGTAAACGTCACAAACCGCACCAAAAACGTTGTCGATTACCTTGGTGGGATCATGCCAACCTTTACCACCCAGGCTACTGAGTTTCTTCTCCGCGCTGTCAAGGCTGACGGCAACATCGAGATTGCCATCGACAGCGGCATTCAAACCGATTGCGATTTCCTTCAGTATCTCTTCACCCTTTTTTCCAGCGGAGTCGAGAATATCCGGCAGCGAAGCTTGAGCCGTTTTCACGAAATCGTCGATTTCACCCACGATGGTGGCATTGAGATGACCTGCAATCACATTAATCAAGGCATCGCCCAGCAATGTCTTGCCGGCAACCTTCATTTCCTGCCGCACTAAATAAAGCGTCGGGCGCAAACTCATGCGCGCAGCAGCCATGTTCGCTGGAATGGGGATCACGCCAATCAGGTCGATGCCCAAACTGACCCAGTCGAGCGGATCACGTACCTCACTCTTAGACAGGACGGCGATGTCATTCAGGACATCCACCAACGCCATGATGTTGCCCACTACGGGCAACGCCCCAGCGAAATTCTTGATACGGTCGAGTGTCACATAACCGCCACTAACCTCCTGCAACCAGGCATCGAACTTGGCGGCATCGCGCCCTACATCTGCTACCTGAATCAGGTTGAGCGGTACGACCGTCGCCTGAGGTTCACGTTTTACAACAACAGTTTCAGTCGTCATGACAGCATCTCACCCGCCAACAGGCCCGGGGTTTTCAAGGAAGGTTTTGGCAGACTCGGTGCAGGCAGGCTCGGCAACTTGCCCGCCTTACCCGCCGCCCCCAAAATCCCCGACGCAGTCGGCATTGCCGCACTCGCCAATTTCGGCAACCCGGCCACACCGCCCTGCACCACACCCTTCACTTGCTGCGCGGTTTGCATCGCACCTTGCGCCGTCTGCATCGCACTCATCCCTGTCTGCGCCATGTCCTTGCCCTTCTCCAACATCTCCCAACTCTTGCTCGGCAAGACCTGCGCGACCATGGCTTGCACCTGACTTGGCACGTCTTCGGCACCCGGTGGATTCAACGGCCATTCCGGCTTGCCGATGTAACTGCCATCGCTCCAGGTATCCGCCGGATCCTTGCCGAACAGCACCCGCGCCGGCCCCGGCGCAGCCCCGGCGACGCTGGCGAAACCCTTGCCGTCGAGCTTGCCCTTGATGCTTTTGCCCAGGGCATCGATGACTTCGTAATCGCCTTCCTTGATGCCTTGTCGCCCGGCGTACTGGTTGAACAATTCCAGGTTGCCCTTGCCCGGTTTCGGTGGTTCGGGGAACACTCCGGCGAGACTTTTCGCACCGGTGTAGGCGAAGTTCGCCGCGTGCGCGGTGTACGGGCCGCTGGTGGCGTGGGTGATGCCGCCGGCGTTGTAGGTCGTGGCGCTGCCGCCGCCCTGAATTACCAGTTCGGTTTTCGCGGTGATGGTGATGCGGTCGGCGTTGGCGGTGATGTTGAGTTTGGCCAGCAGGTTGATGCTGTCCTTCAGCGCGCGCACGTCGATATCACCGGAGGCCGCGACCAGACGCCAGCCCATGCTTTGCACGAACAGGCGCATGCCGCGACTGGCGCTGGCCAGCAGGCGTTTGCCGATCGACAGGCTGGTGTGGCCGGTGCTGCTCAGGGCCAGGTGTTCGCCGGTGGCGATGTGGCTGGAGCGCGGCGTGGTCAGGGCGATGCCGGCGGGACTCGCCAATACCAGATGCGGTTCGGTGAACTCGGGGAATTCGTTAGCGGTGAGGTTCGCCGGTCCGCTGCCGAGCACGCCTTGATGCTGGGCGTGCAGCGCTTTGGCGACGTCGTCCTGATCGCCGGCCTCCTGGGCTTGCAACTCTTTGGCTTGAACGGCGAATCCGTCCTGCTGATCGCTGGCGGTCGCGAGGCGTTCAGCGGTCTCGGGCAAGTCTTTGTGGTGCTTGGATTCGTTCGGGCGCGGCTCGGTGGTGATCAAAAGACCGGCCGCCGCACGCACCGCACCATGGCGGTCAGTTCTCAACTCGAAACCTTCGCCACGCGGCTGACCACCGCTCGGGCGCGGATGGGTCAGATAACCGAGGTTGATTGCACTCGCACCGTGATCACTGCGCAGCGCAATACTGATCTCGCTGGTGGTGTCGTCGATGCGCAGTTCGTTGGCGCGGCTGCCCTTGTATTCCTTGCTCTTGACCGTGGCCAGGGTCTTGAAATCCGGGAGTTTGTACGGCGGCAGATTGGCGCCGTGGTACAGGCAACCGGTGATCAGCGGCTGATCGGGATCGCCTTCAAGGAAGGTGATCAGCACCTCCATGCCAACCCGCGGAATGTTGATCGAGCCAAAGGTTTCTGCGGCCCAGCTCGACGCGACACGCATCCAGCAACTGGTCATGTCGTCGTGCTTGCCTTCGCGGTCCCAGAAGAACTGCACCTTCACCCGGCCGTACTGGTCGCAGTAGATCTCTTCGCCTTCAGGGCCACAGACCACCGCGCTTTGTGTGCCGAGGACTTTTGGTTTCGGGTGATCGAGCGGCGGACGATACGGCACGTCCCACGGAATGGCGCTGAAACGGTTGCGGTAGCCCTGGTGGAAATCGTCTTTGTTGTCGGTGGTGTCGCTGGTCACCGACTCTTCGAGCACTTGCGGCTGCTTGCCTTCGTGGAAGATTTCGGTGAGCAGCCACAGGTCGTTCCAGGTCGGGTTGGCGTGTTCGGTCAGGGCGAGGAAATGTCCGCTGACGAGGATCGGCTGATCGCTGTTGCCCTCGGCCAGACGGTAGTCGCTGCGATGACGTTCCAGCGCGCGATTGGCCAGGTGTTTTCCGCGCTCGCGATCGACGAAACGGCCCGGGTAATCGTAGTCTTCGAGGTCTGGCTGAGCCGAACTCTTGGCGTCGCTTTCCAGCTCGATTTTCGGTTTGACGAAGTCGTAATCACGGCGCGTGGTGCGGCTGGTGCGCGTGGCCAGACGCAGGCCGAAACGCTTGACCACCGGTTTGTCGGCGACCAGCCCGGAATCCTGCTGATAGGCCACTGGCGCGAGTTTCGGGAACACCGTCTGGTCATCGCCGAAGGTCAGTTTGTGGCCGCTGGACGTGTGCTGAAAGTGGTAGTGAATGCCCTCTTCTTCACACAGGCGCTGGATGAAATCCAGGTCCGACTCGTCGTACTGCACACAGTAAATGCGCTCGGGATAAATCGCGCTGAGCTGGAAGTGGTAATCGCTGGCGAGGATGCCGTGTTCTTCCAGGACCTGGCTGATGATCTGTTGCACGGTCATCTGCTGGAAAATGCGCTGGTTGACTCGGTGCGCGAGGTAGGCCAGTTGCGGACGCAAGGAAATCCTGTAGCGGGTCAGACGCTTGCCCGCCTCGCCCTGGGCGATGCTGTAGACCAGCCCGTGGATCCCCGTGCCGGTTGGCGACAACTGCAGAAACGCCAGTTTGTGCAGCACGCTTTCGAGGTTGATCGAAGCCTTTTCACTGACCAGTTCCAGCTCGAATTCGAACGGCGTGTTGAGGGCCTCGCGACCGGTGAACGACAGCACCTGGAAATCGCTGTCGATGCCATCGACGGTCAGATTGAAATGAGGCTGGTTGGCCGGTGAGAACATTCCCTTGTCCCTCGCGCAGTGCTGCGACGCGCAACAGCCCCTCAAGGGGCTATTGGCAAAAATTCTTTAAAAGTGAGTGCGCCCCGACCAGCGATGCCGGCCGGGGCGGTACAACCATCAGCCGCGATTAAACGACTGGAGCACGCCAGTCATCAGAACCCGAAGTACCGGAAACTTCGTGGGTCCAGGTGATTTTGCGGTAGGTGAACTGCACTTCTTCCAGGTGAGTGAAGTGCGCGTTGCCTGGATCCTGGCAGTTGTGCATTTTGTTGTTAATGGCGACGATGATCGCGTCTTCCAGTTTGGTGGTGTAGTAGTGCTCTTGGGTGCCTTGCGCCGAAGTGCGGTACCACTGGATAACGATTTCGCTCATGCGCTCGCCGGAAGTCAGCGCCGCTTGCAGCAGAGGCGAAGCCTTGTCGTAGACCTTGGTGATCACCACTGGCTTATGCACGCGCTGACCGGTTGGCTGACCGGATTGCGGATCACGCGGGATGATCACGTCGTGGGTGAAAGCCTGAACCATGACCTGGTCTTCGTGGCCTTCCTGGTAGGTGTTGCCTACGGAGTCGGCGGTGAATGCGCCTGCAGTGATCAGGCCTTGTTTTTCGCCGGTAACCGACATGTACGCTGGTGTTGCCATGGGGATGCTCTCCTTGCTCAAAAAGATGTACCCGGCGGGCACCATTGCCCACCAGAGTGGCCATGAGCCATCAAAGTTCATGCCAGCTTTGATGCAACCCATACAGATCAAGGCTTTTTGGCCATCGAGTCACTTTTCTTGACGCTAAACCGATGAAAAACCAAGAGAAGTGCGCAACTTCTTGCGCAGTGGTGTGCAAGAAGTTGCGCACTTGGCTACAGATCACGAACGACGTGGCCTCCAGCGACATCGACGGGCAAAACCGCGCGAGCACTGCGCAACTTCTTGCGCACTTGCGAATGACTTCAAAAATCCTCGAACCAACAACGTTTCGCCATAAATGACTCGACACTCCGGCACTGCATCATTCGGAACCCCTGAGCTATCCTGCTGCCCACTAAAAGGTATCGACACATTCAGCAAGGAGGTTTGCATGCGTACCCTCGAATTGGCCGGCGTGCAGGTGCCGGTGATTGGCCAGGGCACTTGGCGCATGGGCGAAGACCGCTCGGCGCACAAGCGTGAAGTGGCAGCACTGCGCAGTGGTATCGAGCTGGGCATGAGCCTGATCGACACGGCGGAAATGTACGCCGAGGGCGGCGCCGAATTGGTCGTTGGCGAAGCCATTGCCGGCCTGCGCGATCAGGTATTTCTGGTGAGCAAGGTCTACCCGCACAACGCCAGCCGCAAAGGCATCCCGCAGGCCTGCGAGCGCAGTCTGCGGCGGCTCGACACCGACTACATCGACCTCTACCTGTTGCATTGGCGCGGTCAGTATCCGCTGGAAGAAACCGTCGAAGCCTTCGAACGCCTGCGCGAGGACGGCAAGATCGGCCGTTGGGGCGTGTCGAATTTCGATGTCGACGACCTCGAAGAACTCTCAAGCTCGGCCTGTGCGACCAATCAGGTGCTGTACAACCTGGAAGAGCGCGGCATCGAGTTCGATCTGCTGCCGTGGTGCCAACACCAGCGAATGCCACTGATGGCCTACTGTCCGATTGGCCAGGGCGGCGCGATGCTGGCTGAACCGCTGCTGAATGAGATTGCCGCTCGTCATGGCGTGACCCCCGCGCAGGTTTCGCTGGCGTGGATTCTGCGTCAGGATGGCGTGATTGCGATTCCCAAGGCTGTACGGCCGGAACACGTGCAACTCAATGCACAAGCCGCGCAACTGCAACTGGAGGCCGGGGATCTGGCGGCGCTGGACCAGGCGTTTCAAGCGCCACAACGCAAGCAGCGGCTGGCCATGGTTTGAGCCAGCGGCTGGCGAGGGCTTCGCGATGAGAAGCACTGATCAGTACGACCCGTTCAACCTGCAACGTTTTGTCCAGGCCCAGGATCCAGTGTTCGAGCGCGTGCAACGCGAGCTCGATGAGGGCCGCAAGCGCAGCCACTGGATGTGGTTTGTGTTCCCGCAGTTCGCGGGCCTGGGCGGCAGTGAAATGTCCCGGCGCTTCGCCATCGGCTCAGCCGAGGAAGCCCGGGCTTATCTGGCTCACGAACTGCTCGGCGCACGGCTGCGTACTTGCACGCAGCTAGTGCTGAAGGTGCAACAGCGTTCTATCGCGGAGATTTTCGGCCATCCCGATGATCTGAAATTCCATTCATCGATGACGCTGTTTGCTCAGTTCACTGACGAGGACAGCTTGTACTCGCAAGCGCTGGAGCGCTACTTCCACGGCATTCTCGATGAATGGACGCTGCAACTGCTCGACTCAAAACAGGCCCAACTGCCCCCCGATCAGGGTTGAGAAATCGTCGTCGACAAACGGCAGAATCGCATCCGCCACCGGTTGCAGTTGCCGGGTGATGTAGTGGTCGTAATCGATGGCGGCACGGCGCACTTCCAGCGGTTCGGGGCCAGCCAGGGTGATGACGTAGCTGATCCAGCCGCCATTCTGGTATTGCCGTGGACGCCCGTGCTGGGCGTTGTAATCATCGGCCAGGCGCGCCGCACGCACATGCGGCGGGACGTTGCGCTCGTAGTCGTCGAGGGTGCGGCGCAGGCGCTTGCGATAGATCAGGCGATCATCGAATTCACCGGCGAGGGTTTTGCGCACATAGTCGCGCACGTAATCCTGATACGGCTTGCGCTGGAATATCCGCTCGTAGAGTTCCTGCTGAAATTGCCGGGCCAGCAGCGACCAGTCGGTGCGCACGGTTTCCAGGCCTTTGTAGACCATTTCATCGCTGCCGTCGGCGCGGGTGACGAGGCCGGCGTAGCGTTTCTTGCTGCCCTCCTCGGCGCCGCGAATGGTCGGCATCAGGAAGCGTTTGTAGTGAATTTCGAATTGCAGTTCGAGGGCGCTTTCCAGGCCATATTCATCACGCACATGCTCGCGCCACCAATCGTTGACATGCTTGACCAGCGCATGACCGATGCTCGCCGCCTCCTCCTGCCCATGCGGACGACGCAGCCAGACGAACGTCGAGTCGGTGTCGCCATAGATCACCGCATGACCTTGCTCTTCGATCAGCTTGCGCGTGCGCAGCATGATCTCGTGACCGCGCAGGGTGATCGATGACGCCAGCCGCGTATCGAAGAAGCGGCAGCCGCTGGAGCCGAGCACGCCGTAGAAGGCGTTCATGATGATTTTCAGCGCTTGCGACAGCGGCGCGTTGTGCTCACGTTTCGCAGTCTCACGACCTTCGGCCACGCGCGCGACGATCGACGGCAGGCAATGGCGGGTGCGTGAGAACCGCGCGCCACGAAAGCCCGGCACCGAGTCGGCGTCATCCGGGTGTTGCAAGCCTTCGATCAGGCCGACCGGGTCGATCAGGAATGTACGGATGATCGACGGATACAGACTCTTGTAATCAAGCACCAGCACCGACTCATAAAGCCCAGGTTGCGAGTCCATGACAAAACCGCCGGGGCTGGCCTGCGGTGGATTAGTGCCGAGGTTCGGCGCGACGAAACCCTGGCGATGCATCAACGGCATATACAAGTGCGTGAACGCCGCCACCGAGCCGCCGCTGCGATCCGCCGGCAAACCGGTGACGCTGGCGCGTTCGAGCAAAAAGGTCAGCAGCTCGGTCTTGGCGAAGATCCGCGTGACCAGTTCGCAATCCTTGAGGTTGTACTTGGCCAGCGCCGGTTTGTCCTCGGCGAACATGCGGTTGATTTCATCCATGCGCTGGTACGGGTTGTCGATCGACTTGCCTTCGCCGAGCAAGGTCTGCGCGACGTTTTCCAGGCTGAACGAAGGGAAGCTCCAGGTCGCTGAACGCAACGATTCAATGCCGTCGATGATCAGCCGCCCCGCCGCCGAGGCGAAGTAGTGATTGCGGCTGCCGTGTTCGCGCCATTGCATCTCTTCGCCGCCACGGCCGATTTTCAGCGGCACGCCGAGGCGCCGCGCGTGTTCGTGGAGGATGCGCAGATCGAACTGCACGACGTTCCAGCCGATGATCGCGTCGGGGTCGTGGCGGGCGAACCAGTCATTGAGTTTCTTCAGGATGACCGTGCGCGAGTCGCAATATTCGAGGTCGAAGTCGACGATGCTGTCGTCGCCATTCGGCGCACCGAGCATGTACACCTGACGTTCGCCGCAACCTTCGAGGGCAATCGAGTACAACTCGCCGGTTTCGGTGGTTTCGATGTCCAGCGAGACCAGCCGTAGCTTCGGCCGATAGTTGGGATCGGGTTTGAGTTGGGCGTTGAGCAACACGCCGTCGGCATCGGGCGTGCCGCTGAACAGCACCGGCGCGGTGATGAAACGCTCCATCAGATAGCGTTCTGGTGGACGCACGTCAGCTTCGAATACCTCGACACCGTTGCGATTGAGGGCGGTTTCCAGGCGCATCAACTGGCCGTGTTGCTGGCAATACAGACCCAGCACCGGGCGATGCTCGAAATCCTGCAGGGCCAAGGGCCGCAGTTCGACATTCTTTTCGTCGTGCAGCAGGCGTTCGGCCACGGCACGCTGCTCGGCAGGAATAAACGCCACCGACGGCTGATGCGGCAGGCGCACACGGCGCGGCCCGGCGTCGGTTGCCAGCCAGAACTCGACTTCGGTGCCGGCCGGGGTATCGCGCCAATGCCGGGTCAGGACGAAGCCCTGCGGTAAATCCACCACTGCAACCTCAGGAATTGAAACAGAAGGGCATTCTACGCGGCATTGCGTGGGATGACCCTGACGATAAATCGGCGCCAACCACGGAAAAAACCGGCGAATGACGTTTTTTGCGTGTTATCTGCCGCTTTGCCACCTTGCCCTGCGCGCTTGCGTCTACGATGCTTGGATAACAACGACAACACCTGAGTAACCGCCATGAAGACCGTCGCCCAACTGCTCAAGCTCAAAGATCAGAAAAATCAGGAAGTGCACCAGATCAAGCCTGATCACATGGTGCTCGAAGCGCTGATGAAGATGGCCGAGAAAAACGTCGGCGCCTTGCTGGTGGTCGAAGACGATAAAGTGGTCGGCATCATCAGCGAACGCGATTACGCGCGCAAACTGGTGCTGCATGGCCGCTCATCCGTGGGCACACCGGTGCGCGACATCATGGTGGCGAACGTGATCACCGTCGACACCCATCAAACCGTCGACACCTGCCTGGGCATCATGTCGGACAAACGCCTGCGCCACTTGCCGGTGGTGGAGAACGGCAAGTTGATTGGCTTGCTGTCGATTGGTGACCTGGTCAAGGAAGCGATTGCCGAACAGGCGGAGCTGATCAAGCAGTTGGAGCAGTACATTCGCGGGGAATAACTTTTCAAAATCATCCCCTAACCCTGTGGGAGCGAGCTTGCTCGCGAAAGCGGTGGGTCAGAATAACAAGCGTCGACTGACACTACGCTTTCGCGAGCAAGCTCGCTCCCACAGGGTTCTTTGGTGCTCAGGACGGCCAATGCCGGGCAAAGACCGGCGCCAGCACCGGATGCCGGTCAATCCGCTGCAACCACGCATAAAACCCCGGCCGCGTCTGACGCAAATGCTCGCGGCTGCCCGCCCAGCGCGTCACCACCGCCGCCAGCACATCCAGCGCCCCCGGCGTTTCGTCATCCAGATACAACTCGGCAGAAAACTGATCGGCAAACACCTCCCAGCTCCAATGCAGCCGCTCGCGCGCACCGGCCACCAGATTCTGCCGCGAGGCTTCGTCGGGCATCAGCAGCCAGCGCTCCGGATAATCGATGACGCCGATCGCCGCATAACAGTTGCTGACGATGTAGACCAGACCGCGAATCGCCTGATCACGGTCATCTGCCTTGGTTGGCAACAGACCGGACTTGGGAAACGTCAGGCCTAGGTGAATCAGAATCGCCGCGCTCTCGGTGATGGCACTGCCATCGGGCAGTTGCAGGGTGGGAATCTGCTTCAGTGGATTGAGCTGGGCCAGCGCCTCGGCGGCTTCAGTGCTGGCTTCGATATCAATGAAACGGTAAGCGATCTGGCACAGCTCCAGCGCCGCTTCGATGGCGGCTGCGCCTGAGTTTCTGTGCCCGTAGAGCTGGTACATATCCAATCCCCCCGAAAAGACCATTGCCACAGGGTAGATGGCTGTAGCGTGGGTGTAGAAAAATTCTGCCTGTGTATCGGATTTGGCACGGTTTTCCCATGCACTCGCGACTTGCGAATTCAAACCTCGCAAAACAGCGCTGGCGGTGCCCATCCCGCACCAAGAGCATCCATCGAACGCTATCCGCGTTCTTGTAAGGTGCGATACCGAACCAAAAGTTCGCGTATCCGAGCTGGCAACAAGGAGTTCACCGCGTGAATCTTCAAACGCTCTGCCGCATCACAGCCTCTTTGCATTTATCCGTTCGCCGCCGAGTTCATCCGAACAGTCCCGGCTGCCTTCACACTTACTTTATTACCTGACACCTGGACAGCGCACTGCGTTCGGCAATGAGTTATTGGCCGACGGCAGCGTGCTATTTATTTTTTAAATAAGACTCGGACAGTTATTGCACGAATGCAGTGTGCATTGAACGACAGCAGGATTGTCGAACAATAACTTTAAGCGCCATTGCAAGTGCACCAAAACTGCTCCACGGGTTTGAACTATTTAACACTTGAAACAGCGATTTCATTTAAACAAGAACAAGGAACTCACCCCGTGACCCGCTAAAACACTGGCCCGCACCAAATCAGTCCGCCGCGCACCAGCAAGTGCCCCGGCCGCCAGCCACGCCGCCGCTCTATCCCGCCAACCCGCGTGATGTAGCGCACAGCCTGACTCGCCTGTGAAAAAGCTCCCTCAACCGGAGTCACGGCAATCTGCGCGCCATGGAAAAACCCCGACAAGGGTAAAACTTATATAAATGCGACATGGGTAACACTCATGAAATAAGCGCTCTACATTTCGGCAATATCTGGCACAGCCGTTGCTACATGTAACAAGCATGAGACACCGACAGTGTTCTCACGTAATAGAAGAACAACCAGGGAATGGCCAATGAACACTCGAAGTCGATGGCGCTAAGCCAGTAAGTTTGCACAAGCCTTGTTAACCGGATAGTTCAACTATCGGCTTCTGCACACCTTGAAGAAAGTTACACCCACCCACTCGAACATCAGCCAAATGTTCGGACGGCACCTTATTGCCCTTCATCAACCCGAGGGAGCTTTAATGAACGATGCGGTAAAGCACAGAACCCTGCCGGGGCCGTTGCGGGAAGCGCCAATCCCGCCGCCCCCGGGCAGGCCGGTATTTAAAGCCAATACCTCGCAACCCGGTGGTCTGAACAAACAGCAGATGGTGTTGCTGGTGGCTGTGTCCGCGCTGATACATGGTGGCGCCTGGTGGTTTCTCCAGCAATCCAAAACCGAGCCATTGCCAACGCCGCCGCAGATTCCGGAAATGACCGTTGAGCTGACCAGCCCGACGCCACCGGCGCCGCCCACCCCGGAACCGCCACCCCCGCCGCCTCCCCCACCGGAGCCTGAACAGCCGGTGGAAGACGAAGACGCGGTCAAGCCACCACCGAAACCGGTGGAAAAGCCCAAGCCGATCGAAAAACCGAAACCGGTTGAGAAGCCGAAACCGGTGAAAAAGGTCGAGCCGGCAAAAGCTCCACCCGCCCCGGCACAACCGGCCGCCCCCGCTGCACCCGCCACGCCGAGCGCACCACCGGCCCCTGCCGCCGCGCCTGGTCCAGTAAAGGAATCGGCAGCGATTTCCGGCCTCGCCAGCCTCGGCAACCCGCCGCCGGAATACCCGTCGCTGGCGCTGCGGCGCAACTGGGAAGGCAGCGTGGTGCTGCGTATTCAGGTGCTGGCCAATGGTCGCGCAGGATCAGTGACGGTGACCAAATCCAGCGGCAAGCCGCAACTGGATGACGCCGCCGTCGCCGCGGTGAAGAACTGGAAGTTTATTCCGGCCAAACGCGGTGAAACACCGATCGACGGCTTCGCCACGCAGACCATCGATTTCAAATTGCCGCAATAACCGAACGCTCAATCAACGCACAACCGAATAACGCAAGCGAGGTATCACCATGAACGATTTGTCTTCGATGATTGTCCCCGGCGTGCTCTGGGGTCTGGTGCTGTTTTCCGTGGTCAGCTGGGCGATCCTGCTGGTCAAGTCGGCGCAGTACCTGCGGCAGAAAGCGCAGAACAAGCAGTTCACCAAGGCCTTCTGGGGCGCGCCTGATCTGCTCACCGCCGCCGAGCACGCCAGCCAATATCCGGGCTCGCTGGCGCGTATCGCCAGCAGTGGTTTCGAGGCGCTGCTGGTGGAAGATTCACCGCGCACCACGCAACAACTGGCACACACCATCAACCGTTCGGATCGCCTGGAGCGCAACCTGCGCCAGCAGATTCAGAAGGAGCGCCGCTCGCTGGAAAACGGCCAGGCAATCCTCGCCAGTATCGGCAGCACCGCGCCGTTCATTGGTTTGTTCGGCACCGTGTGGGGAATCATGGAAGCGCTGAAAAGCATCGGCGAAACCGGCTCGGCCAGCTTGGAAGCGGTCGCCGGGCCCATCGGTCACGCGTTGATCGCCACCGGCGTGGGTATCGCCGTCGCGGTGCCAGCGGTGCTGATTTACAACTTCTTCCTGCGTCGCCTGAAACTCGCCTCGGCCGACATGGATGACTTTGCCCATGACTTCGACGCCCTCGCCTCGCGCAGTGCGTTTTCCATCAGCCGTCAGGCCATCGCCAGCAAAACCACAGCCGCCGTGCGGGAGGCCAGCTGATGTCTTTTTCTACTCAGGACAGCGATGAAGTGCTCAGCGAAATGAACGTCACGCCGCTGGTCGACGTGATGCTCGTGCTGTTGGTGGTGTTCATCGTCACCGCGCCGCTGATGACCAACGCGATCAAGGTCAACCTGCCGAAAACCGACGCCGTCGCCCCCGCCGAGAAAAAAGACCCGGTGGTGGTCAGCGTCGATCAGGACGGCAAGTTCTATCTGGCCAAGACCGAACTGGCCCCGGAATCGCTGGAAGCCAGCCTCAAGGAGGTCAAGGCCAAGGACGCCGAAGTACGCGTGCAGCTGCAGGCCGACTCCGCCGTGAATTACGGCCAGGTGGCCAAGGCCATGGCGTCGATCGAACGCTCGGGCATTACCAAAATATCGGTGATGACCACCCATTGAGTGCGGTGGCGGGCGCGCATTGAGGGACACGCCCGCCACCGTTCGCTGACTCCCGTCGCAATCAGCCGACCGAAAAAACGCCACGCGTCTTCGGAGGGGATCGGCTTGCTTGAAGAAAGTGGTTTTCCGCACGCGGTATCACCGATAGCGGAGCAATGAGGGGCTCACAAGGCCAATTCGATAACGTCTGAAAAGTCGGAAATAACCATGCTGATGAACACTCCACGCTTCACGCTCAAACCCTTGGTGGCAACGATTTCTCGTCACCGTTTTGTTCCGTTGTATCTGGTGGCCATGGGGATGGGCGCCGGCACCGTGCAGGCGGCCGAGGACGACAACGGTGCCGTGCCCGCTGCGGCGGCCGTGGTGGCGCCGACCACGCAACTGCAACGGGTGGAAGTGACCGGTTCGGCGATTCGCCGGGTCGATGCGGAAACGGCGGTGCCGATCACCATTCTCAAGGCCGATGAGCTGCGCAAACAGGGCGTGACCACCACCGCCGAACTGGTGCAGCGCATCACTGGCAGCCAGTCGATCAACAACAGCGCAGGCTCGGTCGGCGCGGCGACTGGCGGTGCCTCGTTCGCTGACATGCGCGGCATCGGCGCGAACAAGACGCTGGTCCTGCTCAACGGTCGACGCCTGGCCAACAATGCCTTGTCGGGGACCAACTCGGCCGGCGGCGCGGTGGATCTGAACATGATCCCGTTTGCCGCGATCGAGCGTGTCGAAGTGCTGCGCGACGGCGCCTCGGCGCTGTACGGCACCGATGCCATCGGCGGCGTGATCAACTTCATCACCAAGAAATCCCTGACCGACGGCCAGTTGACCCTCGGCGGCGAAACCCCGACCCACAGCGGCGGCGGTGCAACCAAAGACATGAGCGCCAGTTGGGGCTACGGCGATCTGGAAGAGGACCGCTTCAACGTCCTCGGCGTGTTCAACTACAACAAGCAGCAGAACCTCGACGCCAACGACCGCTCCTTCGCCACCGACTACGCCCCCGGTCGCGGTCTCGATCAGACTTCCGGCACCGCATTTCCCGGCAACTACAGCCAGAACGGCAACGCCACCAACCCGCTGGCCAACAGCAATTGCAACGGCCCCAACCTGATCGCCCGCGACGGTTTGTGCCGCTTCAGCACCCGTGAATTCATCGATCTGGTGCCACAGACCGAGAAGACCTCGTTCTTCGGCAAGACCACCGGCAAGCTCGGCGACGACCACAACGTCAACCTCGAGTACTTCTGGTCGCGCAACAACAACGCCACGGCAGTCGGTCCTGCGCCGTTGACCGGCCTGAGCCTCGACGGCTCGTCGCCCTACTACCCCGGCAACGGCATCACCCCGGCGCCGACCGGTTTCGCCCTCGACCCGACGCAACCGGTCGATGTGAACTGGCGTGAAACCGCGGCCGGCCCACGCGAATCGAAAGACCAGAACACCAGCCAGCGCTTCTTGCTCAGTTTTGATGGCTTGGTCGGCGGCTGGGATTACAACGTCGGTGCCTCGTACAACCAGAACAAAATCGTTTCCAGCGTCACCAGCGGTTATGTCAGCGATCAGGCGATGATCGCCGGTCTGGCCAGCGGTTTGCTCAACCCGTTTGGCCCGCAGTCGGCAGCCGGTCAGCAGTACATCGACGACGCGGCGTACCACGGCGCTTACTCGACCGCAGTCGGTCGCGTGGCCGGTTTTGACGGACGCATCAGCCGCGAGATCGGCGACTGGTTCGGTGCTGGCCCTTCCGGTCTGGCGTTGGGTGGCGAGTACCGCAAAGAGAAATTCCATCAGGACTTCGAGTCGTTTGCCGGCGACATCCAGAGCCTCGGCATCGACCCCAACGGCAGTGTCGAGGGCGACCGCAGCGTCAAAGCCGCCTACGCGGAAATCAACGTGCCGGTGCTCGACAGCCTCGAACTGTCCGCCGCCGTGCGTCACGACAAATACAGCGACTTCGGCAGCACCACCAACCCGAAATACTCGTTCCGTTATCAGCCGCTGAAGGAGCTGGTGGTGCGCGGCGCCTACAGTGAAGGTTTCCGTGCGCCGTCGCTGTACGAGCTGTATTCGCCGCGCAGCATCACCTTCACTCAGGGCTTCTACAACGACCCGGTGCTGTGTACCGGCGGCGTCGTACAGCCGGGCGGCAATGGCGGGCGTGATTGCGGTCAGCAGTTCCTCAACCAGATCGGCGGCAACGAAGATCTGGCCCCGGAGAAGGCGCGCAACGTGACCCTGGGCTTCGTCTATCAGCCGATCAACAACCTGTCGGTGGGTCTGGATTTCTGGTGGATTCACATCTCCAACCAGATCCAGCCGTTCCCGGAATCCACCGTGTTTGATCAGGCCGGCTCCTACCCGGACCGCTTCGTGCGCAACGCCGATGGCACGCTCAACTACATCGTCACCGGCAACGCCAACCTCGGTATCGTCGAAACCAACGGTGTCGACGTGTCGCTGGATTACCGCTTCCCGAACACGCCGTACGGCCAGTTCGGTCTGGGGCTGCAAGGCACTTACGTCGACGAGTACGACTTCCAGAGCACCATCAAAGGCCCGTTCACCGACAAGGTTGGCGACTTCCGGGGTGACGGCGTGATCGCGCGCTGGAAGCACAACCTCACCGGCAGCTGGACCTTCGGCGCGGCGCGGGCGGCGCTGACCAACCGCTTCACCACTGGCTACAACGATTACGACCGCGAGACTCATGCGACGGTGGCGTCGTATTCGGTCTGGGACCTGTCGGCCGGCTACACCTTCGACAAGGTGCTGGATGTCGATGCCGGGATGAAGAACGTGTTCGACCGCAACCCACCGTTCTCCAACCAGGCCTACAACTTCCAGAGCGGCTATGACCCGCGTTACACCGACCCGCTGGGCCGCACCTTGTTTGCGCGCATGACGTACCACTTCTAACCGGAAACACCACAACCCCAATGTGGGAGCGAGCTTGCTCGCGAAGGCGTCGTGTCAGTCAACACATCCTTCGCTGACATACCGCATTCGCGAGCAAGCTCGCTCCCACAGGGATCCGGGTTTCTTCAGGGATTTTCAGGAGTGATCTCATGAGTTTTTTGCGCAACATGGCGGGCCTGCTGTTGGGCAGTGCGCTGCTGTGCTCCGGCACCTCGGCGCTGGCCGCTGGCAGTTATGCGCTGACGGTGTACGGCGAGGCGCCGAAATATCCGGCGGGTTTCCAGCATTTCGATTTCGTCGATCCCAACGCGCCCAAGGGCGGTTCGCTCAGCCGTGCGTCGATGGAGATCGGCCAGTACAACTACATCAGCCCGTATGCCGATCAGGGCATCTCCGTGGTGCAAGTCAACGACTGGGTGTACTCGCCATTGGCGTTCCGTTCGCTCGACGAGCCCTACACCGTTTACGCACTGGTCGCGCAGCAGATCGAACGCGACCCCGAAGGCTTGTGGGTGCGCTTCACCCTCAATCCAAAGGCACGTTTCGCCGACGGCACACCGATCACCGCCGAAGACGTGCGCTACACCTTCAACCTGCTGATGACCAAGGGCAGCCTGAGCTACCGCCAGCAATACGCCGACGTGCAGGACGTGCTGATCGAAGGCCCACGGCAGGTGCGTTTCACCTTCAAGAACAACCTCAACCGCACCCTCGCGCTGGACCTGGCGACGATGCGCGTGGTCCCCGAACATTGGTGGCAAACCCGCGACTTCGCCAATGGCGGCGGTTTCGAGCCACCGCTGGGCAGCGGCCCGTACCGGGTGAGCAAGGTCGACGCCGGACGCAGCATCAGCTTCCAACGAGACCCGGACTGGTGGGGCAAAGACCTACCGGTCAGTCGCGGGATGTACAACTTCGACAGTCTCACGGTGAATTTCTACGGCGACACCGACGTCGCCCGGCAACTGTTGCAGGCCGGCGCGTTTGACTACAACCGCGAGTTTTCCTCGTCCGGATACGTGGTCGGTTACGACAGCCCGGCGTTGCGCGACGGTCGCTTGCAGCAGTCGATTCTGGCCCCGGAAAAACCCACCGCCGCCCAAGGCTTCGTGTTCAACCTGCAGAACCCGATCTTCCAGGATCGCCGCGTGCGTCAGGCGATCAGCCTGTTGTGGGATTTCGAGTGGACCAACAAACAGATGATGCGCGGCTTCTACGTGCGCCAGAACAGCTTCTGGCCGAAGAGTGAAATGGCCGCCACCGCGCTACCTGATGCCGAAGAACTGAAGATCCTCGAACCGCTGCGCGGGCAGATCCCCGACGAGGTTTTCACTACGGTGTATCAGGCGCCGAAAACCGATGGCAGCGGCTACATCCGTGACAAGCAATTGCAAGCACTGCAGCTGCTCGCCGAGGCTGGCTGGACGCCGCAACACAATCGTCTGGTCAACGCTGCCGGTGAGCCGCTGGAGTTCACTTTCCTCGACGGTCAGGGCGGCTTCGATCGCATGCTGCTGCCGTTCAAACGCACCCTCGCGCAGATCGGCATCACCCTCAATCTGCGCCGCATTGATTCGGCGCAATACGTCAACCGCCTCAACGCCCGCGACTACGACATGATCGTCACCAGTTTCCCGCGCAGCGGCGATCCGATCGTCTCTCCCGGCCGTGAGTTGTACAGCCTGTACGCCTCGCAAAGTGCCACGCAAGTCGGCAGCTCGAACTCGATGGTGCTGGCCAATCCGGCGGTCGATCAACTGATCGACGGGCTGGTCCAGGCCAACACCCGCGAAGCCATGGTGCATTACGCCCGCGCCCTCGACCGGGTGCTGCAATGGGGTTACTACATGATTCCCAACTACTACTCCAAAGGCACGCCGACGGTGTATCAGAACCGCTTCGGCATGCCGCCGGTGCAACCGGCGTACGACGAAGGCCTCAACACCTGGTGGGAGGTCTCGGCCAAGGCGTTGACCACGCAACAGATGCACAGCCAACTCGCGGGGGGCCAGTGACATGTTGCGTTATCTGAGTCGACGTTTGCTGCTGATCATCCCGACGCTGTTGTGCATTCTGGTGGTGAACTTTCTGATTGTGCAGGCTGCGCCGGGTGGCCCGGTGGAACAAGCTATTGCCCGTTTGCAAGGCTTCGGCGGGCACAGCATGGGCGGCGGTGGCGAGGTCGCCGCGATTGGTGGCGCCGGACGCAGCAGCCGTGGCCTTGACCCGGCGTTGATCGAGGAAATCAAACACCATTACGGCTTCGACAAACCCGTGCACGAACGCCTGTGGTTGATGTTGAAAAACTACGCGCAACTGGATCTGGGCAGCAGTTTCTTTCGCGGCGCCAAGGTCACCGACCTGATCGTGCAGAAGTTGCCGGTGTCGCTGTCGCTGGGCTTGTGGGCGACGCTGATCACCTACCTGATTTCGATCCCACTGGGCATTCGCAAAGCGATCAGGAACGGCAGCGCGTTTGATGTCTGGAGCAGCACGGCGATCATCATCGGCTACGCGATGCCGGCGTTCCTCTTCGCGATTTTGTTGATCGTGGTGTTCGCCGGCGGCAGTTACGTCAACTGGTTCCCGGTGCAAGGGTTGGTCTCGGATAACTTCGACAGCCTGAGCACGCTGGGCAAGGTCGGCGACTACCTCTGGCACCTGGTGTTGCCGGTGACGGCGCTGGTGATCGGCGGCTTCGCCACGTTGACGATCCTGACCAAAAACAGCTTCCTCAACGAGATCAGCCGCCAGTACGTGATCACCGCACGGGCCAAGGGTCTGACCGAGCGCCGCGTGCTTTACGGCCATGTGTTTCGCAACGCCATGTTGTTGGTGGTGGCCGGTGTGCCTTCGGCGCTGATCGAGGTGTTTTTTGCCGGCTCCCTGCTGATCGAAACCATCTTCAACCTCGACGGCCTCGGGCGCATGAGCTACGAAGCGGCCGTGTCGCGCGACTACCCGGTGGTGTTCGGCGCGCTGTTTCTGTTCACCCTCTTTGGCTTGCTGATCAAGCTGATCGGCGACCTCTGCTACACCTTGCTCGACCCGCGCATCGACTTCTCGGCGAGGACTGCCTGATGTTCACTCTTTCTCCTCTAGGTCAGCGCCGTGTCGCGCAGTTCAAGGCCAATCGGCGTGGGCGCTGGTCGTTGTGGCTGTTCATCGGCCTGTGCCTGATTTGTCTGGGCGGTGAGTTGATCGCCAACGACAAGCCGCTGGTGATTCGTTATCACCACGCTTTCTACTTTCCGATCCTCAGCGATTACCTGGAAACCGATTTCGGCGGCGAGCTGCCGTTTCAACCGGATTACGCCAGCAATTACGTGCACAAACTGATCGAGGATCAGGGCGGCTGGATGTTGTTTCCGCCGATCCCGTTTAGCTACGACACGGTCAATTACGACCTCAGCGAACCGGCACCGAGTCCACCATCCTCGAGTAACTGGCTGGGCACGGATGATCAGGCGCGTGACGTGTTGGCGCGGGTGATTTTCGGCACGCGGATTTCGATACTGTTTGCGCTGATCCTCACCGGCATCAGTGCGTTGATCGGCATCGTCGCCGGGGCGTTGCAGGGTTATTACGGCGGTTGGGTCGACTTGCTCGGGCAGCGCGTGCTGGAAATCTGGTCGGGGTTGCCGGTGCTGTACCTGCTGATCATTTTGTCGGGGTTTGTCTCGCCGAGTTTCTGGTGGTTGCTGGGGATCATGGCGCTGTTTTCCTGGCTGGCGCTGGTCGATGTGGTGCGCGCCGAGTTCCTCCGTGGACGCAATCTCGAATACGTCAAAGCCGCGCGGGCGCTGGGCCTGACCGACAACGAACTGATGTGCCGACACATCCTGCCCAACGCGATGACCTCCACCCTCACCTATCTGCCGTTCATTCTGACCGGCGCGATTGCCACGCTGACTGCACTGGATTTTCTTGGCTTCGGTATGCCGGCCGGCACTGCGTCGCTGGGCGAATTGATCGGTCAGGCCAAGCGCAATCTGCAAGCGCCGTGGCTGGGGCTGACGGCGTTTTTTGCCCTGGCGCTGATTCTGTCTTTGTTGGTTTTTATTGGTGAGGCTTGCCGTGATGCATTCGATCCCCGGAGCTGACATGAAAGACAATTTGATCGAAATCCGCGACCTGCGCGTCGCCTTCGCCGGGCAAGCAGTGGTGCACGGGTTGAACCTCGATATTCGTCGTGGCGAATGCCTGGCGCTGGTCGGTGAATCCGGCTCGGGCAAATCGGTTACGGCGCATTCAATCCTGCGTTTGCTGCCGGGCAAGAACGTCAGCAGCAGCGGCGCGATCCGCTACAACGGCGTGGATTTACTGCACGCCAGCGAGCAGCAGATGCGCGGTTTGCGCGGCAATCGCATAGCGATGATTTTCCAGGAGCCGATGACGTCGCTGAACCCGCTGCACACGGTGGAAAAGCAGGTCAGCGAAGTGCTGGAGATTCACAAAGGTCTCAAGGGCCGCGCTGCCCGTGAACGCACGTTGGAGCTGCTGGAGCTGGTCGGCATTCGCCAGCCTTTGCAGCGTTTGAAAGCCTATCCGCATCAGCTCTCCGGCGGTCAGCGGCAACGGGTGATGATTGCCATGGCGCTGGCCAACGAGCCGGAACTGTTGATCGCCGATGAGCCGACCACGGCGCTGGATGTCACGGTGCAGCAGAAGATTCTCGAGTTGCTGATCGAGTTGCAGCAACGCCTTGGCATGTCGCTGTTGCTGATCAGCCATGACCTCAATCTGGTGCGGCGCATCGCGCAACGCGTGTGCGTGATGCGTCATGGCGAGATCGTCGAGCAGGCCGATTGCGAAGCGCTGTTTCGGGCGCCGCAGCATCCTTACAGCCGTTTGTTGATCGAGGCGGAACCCAGCGGGGCGCCGGTGCCGAGTGTGTACGATCACAACCTGCTTGAAGTCGATGATTTGAAAGTGTGGTTTCCTTTGCCCAAGGCGTTGTTCAGCCGCCAGCAGGATTACATCAAAGCGGTGGACGGCGTGAGTTTCACCTTGCAACGGGGCAAGACGCTGGGGATTGTCGGCGAGTCGGGTTCGGGCAAGTCGACGCTGGGTCAGGCGATCCTGCGACTGGTCGAATCCGAAGGCAATATCCGTTTCGGCAACAAGCAACTGAGCCTGCTCAATCAGCGCTTGATGCGGCCGTTGCGCCGGCAGATTCAAGTGGTGTTTCAGGATCCGTTCGGCAGCCTCAGCCCTCGGATGTCGGTGCAGCAGATCATTGCCGAGGGGTTGCTGACCCATGGCATCGGCACTGAAGCCGAGCGTGAGGCGGCGGTGAATCGCGTATTGGAGGAAGTCGGCCTCGACCCGCAGAGCCGGCATCGTTATCCCCACGAGTTTTCCGGTGGGCAGCGCCAGCGCATCTCCATCGCTCGTGCACTGGTGTTGGAACCGGCGCTGATTCTGCTGGATGAGCCGACGTCGGCGCTGGACCGTACGGTGCAGAAACAGGTGGTGGAGTTGTTGCGGCAATTGCAGATCAGGCATGGGCTGACGTACCTGTTTATCAGCCATGATCTGGCGGTGGTGCATGCGTTGGCGCATGACTTGATGGTGATCAAGGATGGCAAGGTGGTTGAGCAGGGTTCGTCGCGCGAGATTTTCGCCGCGCCGCAGCATCCCTATACCCAGGAACTGCTGAAAGCTTCCGGCCTCAAGTCCGCTGAAGCCCCCTGTGGGAGCGAGCTTGCTCGCGAAGGCGGTGGTTCAGAAATAAATGAGTCGACTGACACTACGCATTCGCGAGCAAGCTCGCTCCCACAGTTTTGATTAGCAGAGATTGAAAAATATTTTCAGGCACTGCATCCAAACGCCTCCGTCACGGGTAGTCCCTGTAACAGCCCTCTTCGGCTGTCAGCGGTCTACCCTTTTCGGAGATAACACTGATGAACATCACCCAACTGATCTGCCTCAGCGGTTTGCTCGCCGTCAGCGCCACGACCTTCGCCCAAAGCAGTTACCCCGACGCGATCAAAGTGCCGGACGGCCACAAGATCGCGATGGAAACCACCGGCGTCGGCGAGATCACCTACGAGTGCCGTGACAAGCCGAACGCGGCCGGGCAGACCGAGTGGACCTTCGTCGGCCCGAAAGCGGTGCTCAATGATCGCAGCGGCAAGCAGGTTGGCACCTACTTCGGCCCGCCCGCTACCTGGCAAGCCAAGGACGGTTCGAAAGTCACTGGCACGCAATTGGCCGTGGCCCCGTCGAGTCCGGGCAATCTGCCCTATCAACTGGTCAAGGCCAATCCCGTCGAGGGCAAAGGCGCGATGAGTGGCGTCAGCTATATCCAGCGTGTCGCGCTCAAGGGCGGCGTGGCGCCGGGCAGCGAGTGCACGGCGGCGAACAAGGGCAAGCAGGAAGTGGTGAAGTACCAGGCCGATTACATCTTCTGGGCGGCGAACTGATTCCTGGCACCACTGATAAACCCTGTGGGAGCGAGCTTGCTCGCGAAGGCGGAGTGTCAGTCAACACAGTCTTCTCCGACCGGCCGCCTTCGCGAGCAAGCTCGCTCCCACAGTGGACAATGTGTTCTGGATGTTTGAGGAATGTGAGCTAGATTGCACGCCATGCCTTTAGCCGAATCCGCGTTTGATTACGAAGCCCGCCTCGCTGCCTGTGCCCGTGGCGAGCGCTCGGCCCTGCGCGATTTGTATGTGCAGGAAGGCCCGCGCCTGCTCGGCGTGGCCAAGCGGCTGGTGCGTGACACGGCGCTGGCGGAGGACATCGTTCACGAGGCCTTCATCAAGATCTGGAACGGCGCGGCGGGGTTTGATCCGGCGCGTGGTTCGGCGCGGGGCTGGATGTTCAGCGTGACCCGGCATCTGGCGCTGAATCTGCTGCGTGATCACGGGCGGGAGACGCCGTTCAGTGAGACCCACGACGTGGCTGTGGACGATGACGGCTTCGGCGCCCACGCGCATTCGGCGCGCATCCACCGTTGCCTTGAGCAACTGGAGCCACAACGGCGCAGTTGCATCCTGCATGCCTATGTCGACGGCTACAGCCACGCGCAGATTGCCGCGCGCCTCGACACGCCGCTGGGCACCGTCAAAGCGTGGATCAAGCGCAGCCTCAACGCATTGCGGGAGTGCATGGGATGACCAGCGAATCAGCGCAAGACCGCGATGAACTGGCCGGCGAATATGTGCTCGGCACGCTTTCTTTTGAACAGCGGATCGAGGTGCAACGACGCTTGCCGAATGATCCTGAATTGCGTGCAGCAGTGGATGCCTGGGAGCGGCGCCTGCTGGAGTTGACTGATCTTGCCCCCTCGCAGCAACCGTCTGCGCTGTTGTGGCCGCGCATCGAACGCAGCCTCGACCGACTCACGGCAAAAGCGCAGCCGACTTCATGGTGGAATCTGCTGCCACTTTGGCGCGGTTTGAGCGCGGCCGGATTGGCCGCCACGTTGATTTTTGGCTCGATCCTGCTAACCCAGACCACGCCAAAACCAAGCTTTCTGGTGGTGCTGGTCGCGCCGCAGGACAAGGCCCCAGGCTGGGTGATTCAAGCGAGCAACTCGCGGGAAATTCAGCTGATTCCGCTTGGTGTGGTTGAGGTGCCGGCGGACAAGGCGCTGGAATTCTGGACCAAGGCCGATGGCTGGCAAGGGCCGGTTTCGCTAGGGTTGGTCAAGCCTGGGCAGGCGTTGTCGGTGCCGCTGGACAAGTTGCCGCCGCTGCAACCTAATCAACTGTTCGAGCTGACCCTTGAGGGCGCCAATGGCTCGCCAATCGGCAAACCGACCGGGCCGATTCAGGCGATCGGGCGCGCGGTGAAGGTGTTGTAAGGCTCTGCTCTGCGGGTCTTGGCAACCATCATCGGCGTCGATGTTCACCATCACGGCAATGAAGTTCTCATAAAAAATCCCCGGCGTAACATCGGCTCCATACCAACCAACAACACCCCGGAGCACACCATCATGAAACGCCAAACCCTTCTCGGCATCGCTTTCTCGGTCTTCGCTATCAACGCTTTCGCCGCCACCCCGGCCCACACCATGATCGCTGAAGGCGGCTCGGATAAATTGATCGAAAGCCGTGTGGCTGAAGGTGGCTCTGATCGCCTGCTCGAACGCCGCGTCGCTGAAGGCGGCTCGGATCGTCTGCTGGAACGCCGCGTCGCCGAAGGTGGCTCGGATCGTCTGCTGGAACGCCGCGTTGCCGAAGGTGGTTCGGATCGTCTGCTGGAACGCCGCGTTGCTGAAGGTGGTTCGGATCGTCTGCTGGAACGCCGCGTTGCTGAAGGTGGTTCGGATCGTCTGATTGAACGCCGCGTTGCCTGATGCCTGTCTGCAAGCGCAACACCCCAGAGAAACCCGGCTCCCCTGGCCGGGTTTTTTATGCCTGTGTGTTCTATCCGGCCTTGGCCATGCAGCGCTTGTAGCGCTCGTCAACACGTTTGGCAAACCACGCCGTCGTCAGTTTGCGGGTGATCTTCGGGCTCTGCAGCACGATGCCCGGCAGCACCGCACGCGGCAGCTTTTTCCCCTCCGCTTGCTCCGCCAGTTCGAATACCCGCTGATAGAGTCTGGTCTCTTCGAATTCCAGGGTTTTACCCTTCTCCAATTGATCGCGAATGGTCGGGTTGTGCATGCCCAGCGATTTACCGAGGGTGCGCACCGCCAGCTCCGTGCCGCCGGGCATGATCGAGTCGTAGCGGATCAGGTCGCCATCGAGCGCCAGTGGAATGCCCGAGGCGCGGCTCACCGCGTTTTGAAACGCCGCATTGCGACTGGCGTACCAACCGGCGTTGAAGTCGGCGAAGCGATACAACGGCTCGCGATAACTCACCGGATAACCGAGCAAGTGCGCGATGCCGAAATACATGCCGCCACGGCGGCTGAACACTTCGCGGCGGATCGTGCCGTCCACCGGATACGGATAATCCTTGGCGTGCTGCTCGGCAAATTCGATGCTGACTTGCATCGGCCCGCCGGTGTGCACCGGGTTGAAGCCGCCGAACAGCGTGCGGCCCATCGGCACCCGACCGATGAAGTCGTCGAAGATCGCGCTGAGTTCTTTTTCACTGCGCGCCGCATTCAGGCGTTCGCTGTAGGTTTTGCCGTTGGTTGAACGCACTTGCAATGCACCGCTGACCAACAGGCTGGGGATGTGCACTTTAGCGGCGCGACGGTCGATTTCGTCGCGGGCGATTTTGCCCAGGCCGGGTACGGTGGGATCGGCTTGAAAGGTGGATTCCTGTTCGGCCACGGCCAGCACCGAACAGAGGTTTTGTGTAGTCGGGCTGATGTTCTGCGCGGCAAATGCCGCGTAAATATCAGTGGCCCAACCTTGCCGATCAGCGGTCTTGGCCGGCATCAGCCGTACGATCTCGGCCTTCACTTCAGCGGGCGCACGCGGCACCGGTTCCTGGCCGCGCTGCCCTGCGCAACCGGCGAGCACCAGCAGTGCGGCGAGCGTGATCGGTAATCGAAAGTTGTGCATGAAGCCTCATTCAGTCCGTTGTGCCGGGTTCACCATACGATCAATGGTAGGGCGCAGGCTAGGACTGCGAGGCCGCTGCCACGTTCCCCGGCCTGCGCACTCCTTCCCCGCAGAGTCCAGTGCAATCAGATAGCCCGGAACAGAGCTTTCCAAGGCTGATGACAAACTGATTGCAAAACGTTACTGAGAAAACCTATCATTTGCACCTGGAGTCGCATTTGCGCAAGGAGTTCCCGCGCCGCCCTTATTTTTCTCACCGGCCGTGCGCCTCCAGGTACATACATGCCCGCTTCAGCTCGACTCGCCGTCCCGTTTCGCCCGACGCTTCTCGCCCTGCTGTGCTCCCTGACTGTCACCGCTTACGCCGCCGAAGGCGATACCAAAGCGCTGGTGCTCGACGACGTCAACGTCAACGCCCAGGCGCCGAACCCCGGTGCCCTGCCGCCGGTCTACTCCGGCGGACAAGTAGCCCGTGGTGGTCAGCTCGGCGTGCTCGGCAATCAGGACATGATGGATGTGCCGTTCAGCGCCGCCTCCTACACCGAACAACTGATACAGGATCAGCAGGCTGAAAACGTCGCCGATGTGCTGCTCAACGATTCGTCGGTGCGTCAGGCCTCCGGTTTCTCCAACCAGGCGCAGGTCTTCATGATCCGCGGCCTGCCGCTGAACGGCGATGACATTTCCTATAACGGCCTGTACGGCGTGCTGCCACGGCAGATCATTTCCACCGATGCGCTGGAGCGTGTGGAAGTGTTCAAAGGCCCGAACGCCTTTATCAACGGCGTGACCCCAACCGGTTCCGGCATCGGCGGTGGCGTCAACCTGCAACCGAAGCGCGCCGGTGATGTGCCGCTGCGCCGTTACACCACCGACATCAACAGCGAAGGCCGCATCGGTCAGCACTTCGACATCGGCCAGCGTTTCGGTGAAGACAACCGCTTCGGCGCACGGGTCAACCTGTCGCAGCGCGAAGGCGACACCGGTATCGATCACGAAAACCAGCGCTCGAAACTGTTCGCCATCGGCCTCGATTATCGCGGCGACGCCCTGCGCCTCTCCGGCGACTTCGCCTACCAGAAAGAACGCGTCAACGGTGGCCGCAACTCGGTCAACCTCGGCACGGCCACGCACATTCCGGACGCGCCATCGGCCGACACCAACTACGCGCCGAAGTGGGGCTACACCGACATCGAAGACACCCTCGGCATGCTCCGCGCCGAGTACGATCTGAACGACAACTGGACCGCCTACGCGGCCGCCGGCGCCAAGCACACCCGCGAAGTCGGGCGCTACAACTCGACCACGCTGGTCGGCAACAACGGCGCGTCCTTCACCACCGGCTCGTTCATTCCGCACGATGAAGACAACACCAGCGTGATGGCCGGCCTCAACGGTAAATTCAACACTGGCGCGGTCAGCCACAAGCTCAATTTCGGCCTGACCGGCATCTGGGCCGAGCAGCGCAGCGCCTATGATTTCGACCTGACCAAGTACGCCAACAACATCTATCACCCGGTGCAGACACCGTCGCCGGTCGGTAACTTTTCCGGTGGCGACTTGAATGATCCCGGCATCGTCGGCAAGACCTTCAACCGCAGTGTCGCACTCTCCGACACCCTCGGTTTCTTCGATGATCGCCTGCTGATCACCGCCGGCCTGCGTCGTCAGCAACTGGTGGTACAAGGCTACAACTACGCCAGTTGGGGCAGTGGCGATCGCAAGTCGAGCTACGACGAATCGATCACCACGCCGGTCTACGGCGTGGTGTTCAAGCCGTGGGAACACGTGTCGTTCTACGCCAACCACATCGAAGGCCTGGCGCAGGGTCCGACCTCGCCGACCAGTTCCGGCGGTTTCCGTGTGACCAACGGCAACGAAGTCTACGCGCCGAAACGCTCCAAGCAGACCGAAGTCGGGGTGAAAGTCGACATGGGCACTTACGGCGCCAGCCTGGGTGTCTATCGCATCGAGCAACCGAGCG
The DNA here is from genome assembly GCF_001648775.1 of Pseudomonas fluorescens. Taxonomy (GTDB): domain Bacteria; phylum Pseudomonadota; class Gammaproteobacteria; order Pseudomonadales; family Pseudomonadaceae; genus Aquipseudomonas; species Aquipseudomonas fluorescens_M. The sequence goes on along the minus strand of NZ_LVEJ01000008.1, from coordinate 24,841 downwards.
ACGGCTACTGCGAAATCAACAGCGCCACCACCTGCACTTACGTACGTGAAGGCGAGCAGATCAACAAAGGCGTGGAAATGAACGTGTTTGGCGAGCCGATCCAGGGCCTGCGTCTGATCAGCGGTCTGACCCTGATGGACACCGAACTGAAGAACACCCTCAACGGCGCCAACGACGGCAACCACGCGATTGGTGTACCGACCTTCCAGTTCAACGCTGGCGCTGACTGGGATGTACCGGGCCTGCAGGGTGTCGCGCTGAATGCGCGGATGCTGCGCACCGGCGGTCAATATGCCGACGCGGCGAACAACCTGAGTTTGCCGACCTGGAATCGTTTCGATGCCGGTGCGCGTTATGCGTTCAAGGTCTCGGAGAAGGACGTGACCGTGCGTCTGGGTGTGGAGAACCTGGCGAACAAGAAGTACTGGGAATCGGCTCAGGGCGGTTATCTGACCCAGGGTGAACCGCGGGTTGCCAAGTTGTCCGGCACTATCGATTTCTAAGGCTGAGAAGCCCTCACCCTCAAAAGCCCCTCACCCTAGCCCTCTCCCGGAGGGAGAGGGGACTGACCGTGATGTTCTTGCAAGTTACACCGACCTGAAATATCGAGTCGAACTCAAGTCTTAAAAAATACACAAATCGGCTCCCTCTCCCTCGGGAGAGGGCTGGGGTGAGGGGCCCGGATCTACGCAGCACAACAGCCCTCCCGCCGAACACCCGAAAAAGGCCCCGCAGCCTCACCACTACGAGGCCTTTTTCCGTCTGGCCGATCAACTGGCCACCCTCTCCTTCTGATCCATACTTGCTGCACAGCAAACGGAGGACAGGCCCATGAACCGCAGCGACGTCCTGATCATCGGCGCCGGCCCCACCGGTCTGGTGCTGGCCCTGTGGCTGAGCAAACTCGGCGTGCGCGTGCGCATCATCGACAAGACCTCCGCGCCCGGCACCACTTCGCGAGCGCTGGCCGTGCAGGCGCGCACCCTCGAGTTGTACCGGCAACTGGACCTCGCCGACACCGTGGTGCGCAACGGCCATCGGGTGGCGGCGGCGAATTTCTGGGTCAACGGCAAACCGGTCGCGCAACTGCCGCTGAACCGCATCGGCGAAGGCCTGACGCCCTACGCGTTCGTCGAAATCTTCCCGCAGGACGAGCACGAACGGCTGTTGATCGAACGCCTCGAAGACTATGGCGTCACGGTCGAACGCGACACCACGCTGGAAAGCTTCGAAGAAAGCGGCGATGGCCTCACCGCGCATCTGCGCCTGCCCGATGGCGAGCAGGAAATCTGCCAGGCCTGTTATCTGGCGGGCTGCGACGGTGCCCGATCAGCGGTGCGTAAAAACCTCGACGCCGGGTTTCCCGGTGGCACCTATCAGCAGATTTTCTACGTCGCCGACGTCAAGGCCAGCGGCCCGGCAATGAACGGTGAGCTGCATCTGGATCTGGATGAAGCGGACTTCCTCGCCGTGTTTCCACTGGCTGGCGAAGGCCGCGCCCGTCTGATCGGCACCGTGCGTGACGAACGCGCGGACCGCGCCGAAACCCTGCAGTTTTCCGATGTCAGCAGCCGTGCCATCGAACACCTGAAAGTGCACATCGAAGACGTGCACTGGTTCTCGACCTACCGCGTGCATCATCGCGTCGCTGAGCACTTTCGCAGTGGCCGCGCGTTTCTGCTGGGCGATGCCGCGCATGTGCACAGCCCGGCGGGTGGTCAGGGCATGAACACCGGGATTGGCGACGCGATCAATCTGGCGTGGAAACTCGCCGCCGTGCTCAGCGGCGCCGCTGAGCCTGGCCTGCTCGACAGCTACGAAACCGAACGCATTGCCTTCGCCCGCCGGCTGGTGTCGACCACTGACAAGGTCTTCAGTTTTGTCACCGCCGAAGGGCGGATGGCTGATCTGCTGCGCATGCGCGTGGCGCCGTTTCTGATCCCGAAAGTGGCTTCATTCGAGGCCAGTCGCGAGTTCCTCTTTCGCACCGTGTCGCAAGTCACCCTCAACTATCGCGGCATGCCGCTGAGCCAGGGCGCAGCCGGCCACGTCCACGGCGGTGACCGCTTGCCGTGGGCGCATGATGGCGAGGGGGATAATTACGAACCGCTCAGGCAGCCGTGCTGGCAGGTGCATGTGTACGGCGACACCAGCGATGAAATGATTGCCTGGTGCCATGAGCATCACCTGCCACTGCATGTGTTCGACTGGCGTCCGGCGTTTGAAACGGCGGGGTTGGGGCGTAACGGCTTTTATCTGCTGCGCCCGGATACCTATGTGGCGATTGCCGAGAACAGCGCGGATCCGAAGGTCATTGAACGCTACTTCCGCGATCACGGCATCCGCCCCTACTTCAACTGCCCCTGACACACCACAAATCAAATGTGGGAGCGAGCCTGCTCGCGAAAGCGTCGTGTCAGTCAACATTCATGTCAACTGATAGACCGCTTTCGCGAGCAGGCTCGCTCCCACAGGGGTAATGCGTGGGGCGTCAGATCCCGGCCAGCGCCAGATCCATCGCAAAGTAGGTGAAGATCAGGTCCGCACCCGCACGCTTGATCGCGCCCAGGCTTTCACGTACCACACGATCCTCATCGATCGCCCCGGCCTGTGCGCCGAACTTGATCATCGCGTACTCGCCACTGACCTGATACGCCGCCAGCGGCAGGTTCGAGGCTTCACGGATATCGCGGATGATGTCGAGGTACGCACCGGCCGGTTTGACCATCAGCGCATCGGCGCCTTCCTGCTCGTCGAGCAGCGATTCACGCAGGGCTTCGCGGCGGTTCATCGGGTTCATCTGATAGCTTTTGCGGTCGCCTTTCAGTGCGCTGCCACCGGCCTCACGGAACGGGCCGTAGAGCGCCGAAGCAAACTTGGTCGAGTAAGCCATGATCGGGATCTGCGTGAACCCGGCTGCGTCCAGCGCCTGGCGAATCGCCCGCACCTGACCGTCCATCGCTGCCGATGGCGCGATCACGTCGGCACCGGCGTGGGCCGCGGCGACAGCCTGTTTGCCGAGGTTGATCAGGGTCTGGTCGTTGTCGACTTCATGGTTGTGCATCACGCCGCAGTGGCCGTGATCGGTGTATTCGCAGAAGCAGGTGTCGGACATCACGATCATGTCCGGCACGGCATCTTTGGCAATGCGCGACATGCGCGAGACCAGACCGTCTTCGCGCCAGGTGTCGCTGCCGGTGCTGTCCAGATGATGCGACACGCCGAAAGTCATCACCGACTTGACGCCGGCACGGGCATAACGCTCGATTTCGCTGGCCAGTTTGCGCTCGGGAATACGCATCACCCCGGGCATGCTGTTGATCGGCACGAAGTCGTCGATTTCTTCTTCAACAAAAATCGGCAGTACCAGATCATTCAGGCTGAACTCGGTTTCCTGGAACAGGCTGCGCAGGCTCGCATTGCGGCGCAGACGGCGGGGACGTGCTTCGGGGAACTGACTGGACATGGGGGCCTTTCCTGAAAACGGCAGATGAGACGAAAGTCGTAGGGGGCGAAGCTTATGCGTTGCGGGGGGTGGGGTACAAACCTGGATCAATCAAGAGTGCATTACCGGGGGTGTAATAATCCCTGTGACACAACAAATCCCCTGTGGGAGCGAGCTTGCTCGCGAAGACGGTGTATCAGCATTAGAAATGCTGGCTGACGCGACGCCTTCGCGAGCAAGCTCGCTCCCACAGGGTTATGTGTACAGCCCTTAGATTACGAGGGGATGGTCAGGCCGCGAATGACCGCCGGACGTGCGAGAAAACGCTCAAGCACACGGGTGACATTCGGGAAATTCTGAATGCCGACCAGATCACCCGCTTCATAAAACCCGATCAGGTTACGCACCCACGGAAACGTGGCGATATCGGCAATGGTGTAGCGCTCGCCCATGATCCAGTCACGGCCCTTGAGCCGACCGTCGAGCACTTTGAGCAGGCGTTTGCTTTCATCGACATAACGATCACGCGGACGCTTGTCCTCGTAATCCTTGCCAGCGAATTTGTTGAAGAAACCGAGCTGGCCGAACATCGGGCCGATGCCGCCCATCTGGAACATCAGCCACTGAATGGTTTCGTAACGCAGCGCGCCTTCCTGCGCGAGCAACTGACCGCTCTTGTCGGCCAGATAAATCAGAATTGCACCGGATTCGAACAACGGCAGCGGCTGATCTTCGGGGCCGTGAGGATCGAGGATCGCCGGGATCTTGTTGTTCGGGTTCAGCGAAAGGAACTCCGACGACAACTGATCATTGCTGTCGAAAGCGACCTTGTGCGGCTCGTACGGCAGGCCGATTTCTTCAAGCATGATCGAGACTTTGACGCCGTTGGGCGTCGGCAAGGAATAGAGCTGAATCCAGTCAGGGTACTGCGCCGGCCATTTCTGGGTGATCGGGAACGCGGACAGATCGGTCATGGGAAGCATCCAGTCACAAATTAAAGTCCTGAGCATAATCCAGGATTACCCGCTCTAGCGCGGGTTCTTTTTCCCGGCACCGTTGCATCTACTTAAATCCGCAACATCCTGTCGCTAACCTGCCCCCAGGCCGCTGAACGTTGCCGTTAGAGTGCCGCGCACTCGTACGATCGAACCAAACGGCCCTCAGGGGACTCTGAGCTATGCCTTTGTTGCAGAGGAAGCCGTTCACGACAGGGAAAACACCCGGTGCTGGGAGCCCGCGGTGTAAAGGTTTGTCAGCCTTAACTGAATTTGCTGAAGAACCTTTTATTTCATGACGAACCTTATGCGTTTCGCCAAACGTTTCAAACATCGCGCGTATGTGGCCCTGCCTTCCCTGCTGGCCGTCAGTGCGCTGTTCCTGTCGCTGGAGTCCAGCGAAAGTCGCGCACAACCGGTGGACGGCACCCAGACGCTGGTGTTCCTGCGCCATGCCGAGAAACCCGAAGGCGGTCTCGGCCAGCTCAATTGCCAGGGCCTGAACCGCGCGATCGACCTGTCGACGCTGTTGCCGGAAAAATTCGGCAAGGCCGATTACGTGTTCGCCGCCAACCCGACGCGCAATGTCGAGGAAGGTGAGCTGGACAATTCCTACAGCTACATTCGCCCACTGATGACCATCAGCCCGGCGGCGATCAAGCTCGGCCTTCCGGTGAACATCGAGTTCTCGGCCAACGACACCAGCGATCTGGCCCGCGAACTGCTGGAAGACAAGTATCACAACTCGACGATCTACACCGCCTGGTCCCACGGCTATCTGCCGGAGCTGATCAACAAGGTGGCGGGCAAAGCAGTCGGCGAGAAGCAGAACATCACTGATGACTGGGCGGGCAACGATTTTGACTCGCTGTATGTGCTGACTTTGACCTGGCACAACGGCAAGGCCAGTTTGCAGAGCCACAGCTACAAGCAGGGGCTGGATCATGGCAAGGAAACCTGCCCGACCTGAGTTTTGTATGGCTTGACCCGGCCCCTTCGCGAGCAGGCTCGCTCCCACATTGGATCTGCGTGCAATACAAATCCCTGTGGGAGCGAGCTTGCTCGCGAAGAGGCCAGCCGCTACAACCTCAAACCTTCTGATTCACCCGCTCACGCAGATACTCCAGCACCGCCCCACGCTCCCCGGCAAACTCGATCCGCCCGCCCTTCTTCTCGCGCTGAAATACATACATCGGGTCGTAATAATCGCGCAGCAATACGCCAATCCACTCACGGAACAACTCGACCGAACCGCTGCGCGCCTGTTCGGACAACGCCGCTTCCATCTGCAAAAACAGGCGTTGATAGCGCTCGCCACCCAGTCGACGCTGAATATTGTTGAGGCTGGAAATCAATCGCTCGGCGTACAGAGCAAAACCGTGCTCGCCATGCACCGCGACGAACTCGGCGTGCAGGTCGATGACGTAATCCTGCAAGATTCGCTCAACCCGATTGTCGAGGCTGTCCTCCAGCCAGACCAGCGGCGACGCTTGCATGCCGCGGTACAGCGGCAACGGCAAGGCACAACTGCCGACCACCCGGCTCTCGTCTTCCAACACAAACTGGCTGATTCCGCCTGCGCGTTTTTTCAGCACATCGACGGCCAGGCGGTTTTCGAAATCAATGTTGCTCGGTTGCCCGGTGGCACGCTTGCCAAAACTCGAACCCCGATGGTTGGCATGCCCTTCCAGATCCAGACCATTGCTCAACTGCACCAACACTTCAGTTTTACCGGTGCCAGTCATGCCGCCGAGCAAGACCAGATCGCATTCGGCCACAGCCTGATCGACCGTCTCCAGAAGGAACGTGCGCATGGCCTTGTAGCCACCGCCGACACGCGGGTAATCAATGCCGCCCTCGTCCTGGATCCATTGCTGGACAATCTGTGAACGCAGGCCGCCACGAAAGCAATACAGATAGCCATCGGGATTGTTACGGGCAAACTCGACCCAGCCTTGAATGCGCTGTTCCCTGATCTCGGCAGACACCAGCCGCTCACCCAAGGCAATCGCAGCTTGCTGCCCGTGTTGTTTGTAACAGGTGCCGACCTGTTCACGCTCGCGGTCGTTCATCAGCGGCAGATTGACCACGCCGGGGAACGCGCCGTGGCAGAATTCGACCGGCGCGCGGGCATCCATCAGCGGCCGATCGTTGAGGAAAATGTCTCGGTAGTCAGTGCAGTCGCGGAGCATCAAATCACCTCGACTGCGTTCGTCTGTCGCTCAACCAGTTCGCCGATTGGCGCCAGGTTCAGGCCCAGTTCGGCGGCGACGGCGAGGAACTCGGCATCGCCTTCAGGGGTAACGGCGATCAGCAGGCCACCGCTGGTTTGCGGGTCGCAGAGCACGCGTTTGTGCAGTTCCTGCACGCGGCCGACCTTGCTCGCATAGCTGTCGAAATTGCGCAGCGTACCGCCGGGCACGCAGCCCTGATCGAGGTAATACTCGACGCTGTCCAGACGCGGCACACGGTCATAAGCGATGCGTGCGGTGAGTTGGCTGCCGTCAGCCATTTCCACCAGATGCCCGAGCAGACCAAAACCGGTGACGTCGGTCATCGCCGTGACGCCGGCGAGTTTGCCGAAACGGCTGCCGGGTTTGTTCAAGGTGCACATCCAGTCGCGGGCCACGCCAACATCGGCGGCGCGCAATTTGCCCTTCTTCTCGGCGGTGGTGAGGATGCCGATGCCCAGCGGTTTGGTCAGGTACAGCAGGCAACCGGCGGTGGCGGTGTCGTTGCGTTTCATGTGGCGTTTTTCCACCAGACCGGTGACGGCGAGACCGAAGATCGGCTCCGGCGCATCAATCGAATGCCCACCCGCCAGCGCAATGCCCGCCGCGTCACACACCGCGCGGCCACCGCGAATCACTTCGCGCGCCACTTCCGGCGCCAGCACATTGACCGGCCAGCCGAGAATCGCAATCGCCATCAGCGGATCGCCGCCCATCGCATAGATGTCGCTGATCGCATTGGTTGCGGCGATTCGGCCGAAGTCGAACGGGTCGTCGACGATCGGCATGAAAAAGTCCGTGGTCGACACCACACCGCGTTCGGCATCGATCTCGTACACCGCCGCGTCATCGCGCGAGGCATTGCCGACCCACAGTTTCGGGTCGAGGTTCTGCGCGCCGCTGCCGGCCAGAATCACTTCCAGCACCTGCGGGGAAATCTTGCAGCCGCAACCGGCGCCGTGGCTGTATTGGGTCAGACGAATCGGCTCGCTCATGGGGGAGTCTCAGGCTGTTGATGGGGGCGATTCTAGCAGAGCGCGAGGCAGCCGAATTCTGCACTGACTGAGCGGCGCCTTCGCGAGCAGGCTCGCTCCCACATTTGCACCGCATTCCCCTGTGGGAGCGAGCCTGCTCGCGAAGGCAATCGAACAGTCATCACAAGCATCAGGTTGCCAAAGAATTTTCAGGCAAAAAAAACCGCCCTCGCGGGCGGCTAAAAGTGCTTCGACCCTAAATCAGAAGCCAAGGCTGAAGCTGATGGTCATTGCATGATCGTTGCTGTCGTTCGACAGTTGGCCCGAGTAGCCGACCCCGAGTTTGCCGGTCGGGCTGATCTGGAAGTCGACACCCGCTTCGACGATGGCGCTGTCCTTGGCGATCGGCACGCCCTGGGTGCTGAACGAGGCGCCGCCGTCGATGAAGCTCAGGTCGGCGTCAGGCTTGGTATCACCAAAGGCATGGCGCCAGCCAATGGCCGCACGCGGGGTGAATTGCCCGCCGTTGGCCAGGGTGATGACTTTGCCGGCCCGTACACCGAGGGTCGAGAAGGTGATGTCCTGATCGGCATCGGCCTCCAGGCGCCCTACTCCGCCTTTCTCCTTGGCCTTGTCGCTGTCGTAGTTGACGTAGGCAAGCCCCGCGAACGGCTCGAGGGCAATGCCGCCGGCATCAATCGTGTAACCGACTTCACCGAACACCTGGGCGCTGCGCGCATCGTAATTGGCTTTCAGACGGTCGTTGTAGCTGCCGACGCTGACGTTGCGTTTGGTCTCGATGTCGTGCCAGCTGTAGGCCGCGCCAAGGCGCACGGCCAGGGCATCGAACTGCGAGTTGAGGTACGCCGCCAGGTGGTAGCTTTCGACGGTGGCATCCGAGCGACGATCATGCGCATCGAGGTCGCTGCGGGTGTAGCCGGCAGCCATGCCCACGCGCCACTGATCATCGAGTTGCTTGTCCGTACCGAGCATGAAACCGCTGAGGTTACGGTCGAGTTTCGCCGCGTTGCTGTCGCCATCTGACTCACCCCACGCGCCGAGTGCACGGGCCCAACCGACCATTTCGCCGTGGCAGCCGTTGCTGCTCAGTTGGTTGTCACTTGGCGCCAGGGCACGGCGTGGATCATCCGCCGCACTGCACGACGGTTGGCGCATGCGGTCGTTGACCGCGTCACGCACGTAGCGCGAATCCTCAAGGATCGCACTGGCGGTGCTGGCGTGGATCTCACCCGACAGACTGTCGAAGGCATTGCGCGCGCCGGCAACACTGAGGTTAACGATTTCGTTCTGCAGCGCCGCACCCGCCGGGCCGTTGTTCGACAGCGCGGTGGCGGTCCTGAACTGGTTGCCGGTGGCGGCGACATCGGCGAACGAATTGCCGTTACGGCTGACCACCAGATTCACGGCGTTGGCGTCATACACCAGTGCCGAATCGAGGAAAGCATATTGCGGCAAATCCGCAGCGCTGAAGGTGCCGATAACCCCACCGCCCGCCGTGATCAGCGAGTACGTGGTGTTGCCGGTGAACGGTGCCAGCGAGTTGACTTGCAAGCCACCACCCAACGTTGCCGTACCGCCGACCGCCAGTGGCGTTGCGGTTGGCGAACTGACCGTCAGGGCCAGCACACCGTCGCTGGCGTTGGTCAGGTTACCGGCCACGCTCAGGGTGCCCGCTTCGGAACCCGAGGCGACAACGCCATGGTTGACCACCGAACCGACGCTGCCATTACCGCTCAGCCCCGCACCGTTGGCCACGGTGACTTGCCCCCCCAACGATGCCCGAGCAGACCGGCTGCCGACTTGCAGCACGCCCTGGTCGACCGACACGGTGCCGCTGAAGGGCTGGTCACCGGTCAACAGCAGCGTCCCGGCGCCACGTTTGGCCATCGCCCCGAGACCGCTGAGGCGACCGTTGAACTGACCATTGGCGCTCTGCTGGAACACCAGTGTGGCGTTGTCGAGAATGTTGCCTTGCAGGCTGGTGGTGTTACCGACCAGCGTACCGCCGCTGACGGTAGTGCCGCCGCTGTAGGTGTTGGCACCGCTCAAGACCAACGTGCCGGAATCAAGCTTCTCGATGCCCCCCGCGCCCACCAGCGGCGCGGAGATTTCCGCACTCGCGCCGGCATTCACCCGCACCGGTGCGAGGCTGCCGTCGGCGCCATTGACGGGGGTCAGCGAGCCACCGGCACCCGGCGCCAGGCTGTAGCCGCCAGAGAGGAATTGCAGCCCCGTGAAGTTCTGATTGCCTTGCACGGTCACCGTACCGGCCTGACCGCCGAACACCGCGAACTGACCATTTGAAGCCAGGGCCTGAGTCCCGCTCGGATCGGTCCAGTTGGTGCCAGGGCCCCATACGCCACTGCCACCACCGATGCTGCCATCCGGATTGGTAGTGCCGCCGTTCCAGAATTGCACCTCACCCGGCGTGCCTTGCACCAGCAGGTTGATCTGATTGGCGATCGCGGTTTGCAGGGTCAGATTGGCCGCCGACACCGGCAGGCTGCCGTAGACCAGACCGTAGTCGGTCAGGCTGCCGCCGTAGCTGAACAGTTGATAGACGCCGGTGCCGAAACCGCCGGCATTGCTGATGTTCAGCGTGCCGTCGAGGGTCAGGTTGCCGGCGACGTTGACCACCGTGGTCGAACTGGTTGCCGAGCCGAGGCTGAAGTCCAGATTGGTCCCCGAGGACAATGCCAGCGAGCCAACCGACAACGGCGTCGCGGTGCCGCCACCGGCCAGCGTCGCACCGTCGGCCAGTTGCACAGCGCCGCCGAGCTGGCCGCCACCGCCGATGCTCGCACCGCTGGCAACGTTGACGTTGGCGCTGTTGAGCACGCCGTTGACGATCAGGTTGCCGGCCTGCACCGAGGTGTTGCCGGTGAAGGTGTTGTGGCCGGTCAGGAGCAATTCGCCGCTGCCGGTTTTGTTCAGCGTACCGGTGCCGGTGAGGTTGCCGGTGTAGCTGCCGTCGGCGTTTTGCTCGAAGGTCAGGATCGCGTTGTTGACGATCGCACCTTGCAGGCTGCTGGTGTCACCGCGCGTCGTGCCACCGTTCAAAGTGGTGCCGCCGCTGTAGGTATTCGCGCCGCTGAGCAGGAGATCGCCGGTACCGTTTTTCAGCAGACTGCCGGTGCCGGTCACCGCACCGATCAGCGTGGTGTTCTGGTTGCCGGCGAGGGTCAGTTGCGCGCCCAGGTTGATGGCGTTGGCCAGCTGCAGCGCCGAGGTGCTGTCGAGGCTGCCGTTACCGGTCACGTTGAGCGCACCACTGCTGATCGCACTGTTGTTGCCGAGGATCAGCGTACCGCCGGCGAGCTGAGTGCCGCCACTGTAAGTATTGTTGCCGTTGAGGGTCAGGCTCGAAGCGCCGGCCTTGATCAGGCTGCCGCTGCCGCTGACCACGCCGCCGAGGGTCAAGGCGTTGGAGCCGGCAACGGTCAAACCACCGTTGACGACCACGTCGTTGCCCAGCGTAACGGCGCTATTGCTGTCGAGCGCGGTGCCATCTGCGGCTGTCAGCACGCCAGTGCCGAGCGCCGCGTCGTTGCCGACCACGATCTTGCCACCGTTGAGCGCCGTGCCGCCGGTGTAACCGTTGGCTGCGTTGAGCACCAACGTACCGGTGTCGTATTTGCCCAGCGTGCCGCTGCCGTTGAGCGCGACGCCAATGGTTGCCGTGGCATTCGGGTCAACCCGCACGGTGGCATTGCCCAGCGAACCGTTGACCAGGTTCAGCGAGCCCGCCGTGCCGTTCACCAGGCTGTAGCCATCGGTGACGAACTGCATGCCGGTGATGGTTTGCGCGCCGTTGACGGTGACCGTGCCGGCCGCGCCCTGGAACACCGCGAAATTGTTGGTCCAGGCCTGGTTGGTGGTGCCGTTGACGTCGGTCCAGTTGGTGGTGCCGGTACCCCAGGTGCCGCTGCCGCCCTCGACCGAACCGTTGGCCACCAGTTGGTTGCCGTCCCAGAATTGCACGGTGACGCCCGGTGCGGTGACCAGCAGGTTGATCTGATTGGCCAGCGCGGTTTGCAGGGTCAGATCGCCCGGCGTCACGCTGCCCGGCACGGTGCCGATCAGCATGCCGTTGTCGGTCAGGCCACCGGTGTAGTTGATCAGGCGATACACGCCGCTGCCGAAACCACCGATGTCACTGACATTGAGGGTGCCGTCGAGGGTCAGGTTGCCGCCGACATTGACCAGCGCATTGCCGCCACCAGACACCGGGGTGCCGAGGCCGACGTCGAAGTTGGAGTTGCCGTTGAACGTCAGCGAATCCACCGACAAGGTGCTGCCGGTAACGCCCGCCAGATGACCGCCATCGGCCACCGTCACGGCGCCGGTCAAGGTGCCGCTGCCACCGAGGGTGCCGCCGTTGTTGACCAGTACATTGCCGCTGGCCAGCGAACCGTTGACCTGCAGGGTGCCGGCGTTGACGTTGGTGTCGCCGGTCAGGTCGCTGATGCCGCTGAGGGTCAGCGTGCCGGTGCCGAGCTTGCTCAGGCTCCCGTCGCCGCTGAGGATACCGGCGAAGGTGCTGCTGATATTGTTGCCGCCCAGGCTCAAGGTGTTGCCGGTGCCGATCAACGCAGTGCCGCTGCCGGTGAGGCTGGCAAGGCTGGCCGAGGCGCCAAGATTGAGCGCCGCGCCGCCCGCGAGGTTGAGCGTGGCGTTGTTGCCGAGCGCCCCGCTACTCAGGGTGGTCAGGCTGCCGGCGAGCACATCGAAGGTGCCGCTGAACGTGTTGCTGCCGCTCAGGGTCACGTCGGCCAAACCGTTCTTGGTCAACGTGCCGGCGCCGGCAATGATGCCGCCGAGGGTCAGGTTGTTGTTACCGGCCAGGGCCAGATTGGCATTGACGTTGAGGTTGTTGGCCAGCACCAGTGGCGCAGAGTTGTCGAGGGTCGATGCACCGGCCACGGTCAGCGCGCCGCTGCCCAGCGCAGCGCCATTGCCGAGGGTTAGCGTACCGGCGTTTAGCGTGGTGCCGCCGGTTCGGGTGTTGACGCCGTTGAGGGTCAAATTGGCCGCACCGTTCTTGGTCAGCACACCGCCGCCGCTCAAGACACCGCCAAGGGTCAAATCATTGCTGCCGACAACCGTCAGGTCATCGGCCACCACTACATTGTTGCCCAGGGTGATGGCACTGCTGCTGTCCAGGGCGGCGGCGTCCATCACCGTCAGAAAGTTCAGCCCTAGCGCACTGTTACTGCCCACGGTCAGCGTGCCGCCGTTCAGGACAGTACCGCCAAGGTAGTTGTTGGTGCCCGTCAGGGTCAGATTGGCGGTACCGTTTTTGGTCAGGCCGCCAGCGCCGTTGATCGTGCCATTCAAGGTCAGGTCGGCGCTGCCCTCAACGGCAACGTTACCGGCCAGATTGACCGCGTTGTTCAGCGACACCGCCGTGCTCGCATCCAGCGTGGTGCCGCCAGCGGCGTTCAACGTGCCGGAACCCAGCGCCGAGTTCGACGCCAGAATCAGGCCGCCGGCATTCAACGCCACCGGCCCGAGGAAGGCATTATTGCCGCCGAGGGTCAGGTTGGCCGCGCCATTCTTGATCAGGCCGCCAGTGCCGCCAATCACGCCGTTGAGGGTCAGCGCGTTGCTGCCGACCACGGTGAGGTTGCCATTGAGCGTCGCCGCATTGGCCAGCGTCACTGCCGCATTGCTGTCCAGTTGTGTGCCGGCATTCGCCGTCAACGTGCCAGTCCCCAGCGCGGTGTTGCTGCCGACGATGATTTTGCCGCCGTCCAGTTGCGTGCCGCCGGTATACGCGTTGGCACCACCGAGCACCAAGGTGCCGCTGTCGAGTTTATTGAGAATGCCGCTGCCATTGATATTGGCGTTGATGGTCGCCGTCACGCCCGGATCAACGCGTAACGAAGTGGTGCCGCCGGTACCGTTGACCGCCGTGAGTTGCCCCGCCGCGCCGTTGACCACGTTGTAGCCATCGGTGAGAAATTGCATGCCGGTGAACGCTTGCGTGCCGTTCACCGTTACCGTGCCGGCGGTGCCTTGGAATACCGCGAAATCACCGGCCCACGGCTGGTTGACCAAACCGTTGGCATCGGTCCAGTTGGTGCCAACCGCGTTCCACGTGCCGCTGCCGCCATCGACGACGCCGTTAGCAATGCTCTGGCTGCCGTCCCAGTAACGGATGTTGACGTTCGGTGCCGACACTTGAATGTTGATCTGATTGGCCACACCGGTCTGCACCACCAGATCACCAAGGCCATAACCGACCGGCACGCTGGCGACGTCGAGACCGAGGTTGGTCAGGGCCCCGGTGTAGTTGAACAGGCGATACACGCCGACGCCAAAACCGCCGGCATCGCTGACGTTGAGATTGCCGTCGAGGGTGAGGTTGCCGCCGACGTTCATCAGCGAAGTGGTCGACGGTGTGCCCAGCGCCACATCGACGTTGCTACCGGCCGCCAGGGTCAGCGCACTCGCGGACAGTTGGTTGCCCGACGACAGCGCCAGATGCCCGCCGCTGTTGACGTTGACCGATCCGATTGCCGAGCCGGTACCGGTCAGGGTACCGCCAGTGTTGACGTTGACCTGCGCACTGGCCAGCGAACCGCTGAGATCGACGATGCCGCCATTGATCGCGGTGTTGCCGGTAATGCCGTTGATGCCGGTGAGGTTCAAGGTGCCGGTGCCGACTTTGACCAGGCCGCCGCTGCCACTGAGATCGCCGTCGAAGGTACTGGTGACGTCGCCGCTGCCGACGGTCAGCAGGTTGCTGCCGGTCAGTTGCACACTGCCGCTGCCGGTCAGCGCACCGAGGCTGGCGTTGCTGCCCAGATTCAGCCCGGCGCCGGCGCTGATGTTGACGCCGGAGGTGTTGCCCAGCGCGTTGTTGTTGAGGGTGGTGACGCTGCCGGAGATGATATTCAGTGCGCCGGTGAAGGTGTTGTTGCCGGCCAGAGCCAGGTCCGACAGACCGTTTTTGGTCAGGCTGCCAGCGCCATCGATGATGCCGTTCAGGCTCAAATCGTTGTTGCCGGCGACGGTCAATCCAGCGTTCAGCGTGATCGCGTTGCCGATGCCGAACGAGGCGCTGTTATCCAGCGTCGCCGCACCGCCGACGATCAATGCGCCGCTGCCCAGACCGTTGGCATTGCCCAGGGTCAGCGTGCCGGCGTTGAGTGTGGTGCCGCCGCTGAAGGTGTTGTTGCCATTGACGGTCAGGTTGGCGGCGCCGTTCTTGATCAACTGGCCCGCGCCACTGGTGACGCCGCCGAGGGTCAGGTTCTGCGTGCCGCCCACAGTCAGTGCCGCATTGAGGGCGACGGCGTTGTTGAGGCTGACCAGCGGCGAGTTGCTGTCCAGCGTTGCCGCGCCAGCAACGGTCAGTGCGCCGGAGCCCAGCGCCGAACTGTTGCCGACGGTCAGTGTGCCGGCATTCAGCGTGGTGCCGCCGAGGTAGTTGTTGGCCGCATTGAGAATCAGATTGGCCGTGCCGTTTTTCACCAGACTGCCGGCACCGCTGACCAGACCGGTCAGGGTCAGGTTCGCCGTGCCGCCGACATTCAACGCACCGGCGAGCGCCACCGCGTTGTTCAGACTGACGGCCGTGTTGGCGTCCAGCGTGGTATTGGCTGCAGCGTTCAACGTGCCGGAACCCAGTGCGGTGTTGCTGCCGACAATCAGTTTTCCGGTGTTCAACGCGGTGTTGCCAAAGTAAGTATTGGCGCCGTTGAGGGTCAGGTCGGCAGCGCCGTTTTTGACCAGGCCACCGATACCGGCGACCACACCGCCGAGGGTCAGCGCGTTGGTGCCGCCCACGGTCAGGGTGCCGCCGAGGTTGACGTTATTGGCCAGCGTTGCCGCAGTGCTGGCATCCAGCGTGGTGCCGTTCGAGGCGTTCAGTGTGCCGGTACCGAGGGCAGTGCTGGAGCCGACAATCAGTGAACCGGCATTCAGCGCCGTGGTGCCGGTGTAGGTGTTGTTGCCGTTGAGGGTCAGGCTCGAAGCGCCGGTTTTGATCAAGCCGTTGGTGCCACTGATCACCCCGCCGAGGGTTAACGCGTTGGCGCCGCCAGCGGTGAGGTTGGCGTTGAGAATCACGTTGTTGTTCAGGGTCACGGCCGAACTGCTGTTGAGCGTGCCCGCGCCTTCCACCGACAAGGCGCCGGTGCCCAGTGCGGCGCCGTTGCCGACGGTGAGGCTGCCGGCATTCAGCGTGGTGCCGCCGCTGTAGGTGTTGACGCCGCTGAGCGTGAGATTGGCGGTGCCGTTTTTCACCAGTTGGCTGGTGCCGCTGATTACACCGCCAAGGGTCAACGCATTGCTGCCGCCGATACCCAGGCTGTTGTTGAGAATGAGCGCGTTGTTCAGCGTCACCGCCGCATTGCTGTCGAGGGTGGCCACGCCGCCAACGGTGATATTGCCGCTGCCGAGCGCCGCGTTGGCGCCCGCCGTAATCGTGCCCGCGTTCAACGCGACGGCACCGAGGAACGTGTTGGCGCCATTGAGGATCAGGTTGGCCGCGCCGTTTTTGGTCAGCCCGCCGCTGCCGCTGACAATCCCGCCCAGGGTCAGGTTGGCGCTGCCGCCGACGTTGAGGTTGCCGCCGAGGGAGATCGCGTTGGTCAGCGCCACTGCGCTGCTGGCATCGAGTGTGGTGCCCGCCGCCGTGGTCAGTGCACCGGTGCCCAGCGCGGTGTTGGAACCGACAATCAGCGTGCCGGCATTCAGCGCGGTGCCGCCGGAGAAGGTGTTGTTGCCGCTGAGACTGAGGTTCGCAGTGCCGTTCTTGATCAGATTGCCGGCGCCACTGACGACGCCACTCAGGCCCAATGCCTGCGTGCCACCAACGGACAGTCCCCCTGCCAGCGCGACGGCGTTGGCGAGGGTCACCGCCGTGGTTGCATCCAGCGTGGTGCCTGCTGCCGCATTCAGCGCGCCAGTACCCAGCGCGGTGTTGCTGCCGACCAACAGGCTGCCGGCATTGAGCAGCGTGTTGCCACTGTTGGTGTTGTTGCCGGTCAACGTCAGGCTGGCACTGCCGGATTTGGTAATCCCGCCGGTTCCGGACAACACGCCACCGAGGGTCAGCGCATTGCTGCCGAGCACGTTGAGCGCGCCGGTCATGCCAATGTTATTGGCCAGCGTCACGTTAGTGGTGCTGTCGAGGCTGGTGCCGGCGGCGGTGTTCAGTGCGCCGCTGCCCAGCGAGTTGTTGTTGGTCACAAGCAGGCTGCCGGCGCTCAAAGTGGTGGTGCCGGTGAAACCGGTATTGGCACCGCTGACGGTCAGGCTGCCCGTGCCGGTTTTGGTCAAGCCGCTGCTGCCGCTGATCAAGCCACCGAGGGTCAGTGCGCCGGTGCCACTGGCGGTCAAGGTGCCGCCAAGGCTGATGGCGTTGGCCAGGCTGATCGTGCCCGGTGCGCTCAAGGTTGTCGCGCCGGTGACGTTGAGCGTGCCGGTGCTGAACGCCTGATTGTTGCCCACCTGCACCGTGCCGCCGTTGAGCGTGGTGTTGCCCAGATAGGTGTTGGCGGCGCCGAGGTTAAGTTGTCCGGTGCCAGCCTTGGTGAAACCGCCGCTACCGGAAATCACCCCGCTCAGGGTGGTCGCGTTGGTACCTTGCACCGTGACGCCGCCGGCACCGACGGAAATCAGATTGCTGATGTTCAAACCGGCATTGCTGGCCTGCAGAATCCCGCCGTTGGAGGTGAGCACACCGCTGCCGAAGGTGGCGTTGTTGTTGAAGTTCGCGATACCGCCATTGAGCGTGGTCGCGCCACTGACCAATGGCCCCTGCAACGTCCAGGTGCCGCTGTTGAGAGTCAGGTTGTTGAAGTTGACGTAGGTGGCGCTCGACGCCGTGCCAGTCCCGGTGATACCGCCGCCAACGCCGGCCGGGTTTTGCAGGATCAGGCTGTTGGTGCCGCCCGCGCCGCCATCGACCGTGCCGGTCGGGGCGAACGTCAAGTTGATGTTGATCAGGCCGCCAAGTCCGACACTGACTTGCACACCGTCACCGACCTGCACTGAAGAGCCAGTCACCGCCGTGAAGGTGTTGGTACTCGCCGCGCCCATCGACACGCCGCCGGTAATCGCACCGGCGTTGGTGAAGGTGTTGCCCGCCGCCGAGGTTTCGAAGGCGATCCTGCCGTTGATCACACCGGTGCTGCTGTTGGTCATGTTGACCTGCGAGCCACCGTAGACGCCGACCACCGGGGTGTCGGCCAGGGTGATGCCGCCGACCGACAAACCGGTCGAGGTGATGGTGCCGTTGTTGGTGATGCTGGTGGTGCCGGCCGCGGCGTTATTCACGCCGATCGCCAGGCCGTCGATGCTGGTCAGGTTGAGCCCGAGCAGCATCCCCGTGCCGCGCATGATGCCGCTGGCGTTGTTGAGCACGCTGACCGTGCTCGTTGCGCCGGTGCCGATGAACGCACCGCCGCTCAATACCGAGACCAGGCCGAGCAACGCCGGGTCAAGGGTGCCGGAGTTGTTCAGGGAGATGTTCACCCCGGTCAGGTCCATCACATGGCCGCCGAGGGTCGCGTTCATCTGCGCGCCGCTGTTGACGTTGACCGTCAGACCGTTGGTAGCACTGTTGAAATTGTTGAGAAACAGCGGCAGCGACGGCACGCCGGTACAGGTCACCGTCGAACCGGCCGTGGAACACGTGGCCAGCGCCGGTGCACTGACGCCGCCGAACAACAGTCCGGCGACGCTCAGGTGCACAGCAAGGGAAAGTGGGGAAAAACGCGAAACGAGGGCGACACCAAACCTTGCTTCCACGGGCTACTCCTTGTCGTGGCCAATTTCTTCCTTGAAGGCGTGCAAAGCCTGCTTATTCCACACGCGAATCAAGACTGCGACGGTCATCACAAAACCGCTGATTGGTGACAAAGCTAGTAGACGCCCCGGCATGGAGCACGGATTAAATGGTGTTAATACTTTAATACTAGAGGGGTCTGGAATCAGGGTTTCAGCCCGCAATCATTGACGGTGAAGGGACTAAAAACTGTGGGAGCGAGCTTGCTCGCGAATGCGTTGTGTCAGCTTGCGGATACTTTTCTGATATCCCGCCTTCGCGAGCAAGCTCGCTCCCGCAGGGAAATTGTAGGGTTTGCGAACCCGCGCCTGACCGATTCATCAGGAAATACTGAAAAAGGACATATTTTTCAGCCCATTGAAGGTTTTGGTACGCCTTGTGCAAACGTTTGCGTAACGTCAATACCAACGTTTTCGTAACAAAACCGTACAAGCCCACGGAACTCCGGGCCTTGATCCGCCAAAAAGGACTTTGAATGCACGCCGCTTCCTTTCTTCGCGCCCCATTTGCGCGCACGTTTGCTGTTTCCTTGCTACTGACCGGCGTTACCGGAGTTCTCAGCCACAGCGCTCTGGCGCAACCGGCGCCGGCCGAAGAATCCGCCCAGGGCGAAGCGCTCAGCCCCGAAGCCAGCCCGCCGAAAAAAGGCGCCTATCTGTCGGACTGGTACAACCAGGACTTGATGTTGATCGGCAGCAAAGACATCAGCTTCGGCCCGCAACCGGCCGATGACATCTACCTGGAATACGAGTACTTCGGCCGCAAAGGTCCGTTCGAACTGTACGGCTATGTCGATATCCCGAAGATCTTCAACATCGGCAACAGCCACGACAAAGGCGTTTGGGATCACGGCTCGCCGGTGTTCATGGAGCACGAACCGCGCATCTCCATCGACTACCTCGCCGGGCGCAGCTTGGCCATCGGCCCGTTCAAGGAATGGTACGTCGCGTTCGACTGGATCTACGACCACGGCAGCCGCAAAGAGAACCGCGCCAACACGCTGTACAGCGGTTTCGGCACCGACATCGATACCCATTCGCGGGTCAATCTGTCGGCCAACCTGTACGGCCGCTACCAGTGGGAAAACTACGGCGCGAGCAACGAATATTCGTGGGACGGCTACCGCGCGCAGCTCAAATACATCGTCCCTATCGACAAATTCAGCAACGGCGCCTCGCTGACTTACATCGGCTTCACCAACTTCGATTTCGGCTCGGACATCCACAAGGACAACCCGGCGCGCACCGCCAACGCGACGGTGGCCACCAACGTCCTGCTCTACTCGTTCACCCACTTGCGCTTCACTCTGGTCGGCCGTTATTTCCACAACGGCGGCAACTGGGAGGACGGCAGCGAGCTGAATTTTGGCGACGGCAATTTCCGCGCGCGTTCCAACGGCTGGGGTTACTACGCCGGCGTCGGTTATCAGTTCTGATACGAGGAGTTTTCCATGCAAGCAATGATGCGTTTGACCCTGACCGGTGCGGCCCTGCTCTGCTCCAACGCGTGGGCGGCCGAGGCGCCGATCCAACCGAAAGTCGTGCTGATCACCATGTTCGCCCCGGAGGCGCAGCATTGGATCGACCGCCTGGAACTGAAGCAGGAAATCCGCGTGCCGGGCCTCTCCGCCGAGTACCCGAGCATCCGTTGCAACACACAGCAGGTGTGCCTGCTGACTACAGGGATGGGCCAGACCAACGCGGCCGCTTCGACCCTGGCCTTGGCCTTGTCGCCGAAATTCGACCTGCGCAAAAGTTACTTCCTGATCGCTGGTATCGCCGGGATCAGCCCAAAACACGGGACCATCGGCACCGCCGCGTGGGCGCATTATCTGGTGGAATTCGGCACGCAATGGGAGCTCGATTCGCGTGATGCGCCGTCGACCTGGCCGACCGGCTACCTGGGCATCAACACCAAGGGCCCGAACGAAAAACCGCCGCTGGATTACAAGACCGAAGTCTTTGAACTCAACCCGGCATTGCAAGCCAAAGCCTTCGCCCTGAGCCACAAGGTCGAGCTGAGCGAGAGCAAGGAATCCGCCGTGTGGCGTCTGAAATATCCGTCGGCCCCGGCCAACCAGCCACCGGTGGTGACCCGTTGCGACACGCTGGCCGGCAACACCTGGTTTTCCGGCACGCGCCTGAGCGAACGTGCCGAGGTCTGGACCCGACTGCTGACCGACAACAAGGGCGAATACTGCACGACGCAGCAGGAAGACAACTCGACCTACGAGGCTTTGTTGCGTGCCAGTCGCGAAGGTCTGGTCGATGTGCAGCGTCTGGCCGTGGTGCGCGCCGGTTCCGACTTCGACCGTCCTGAGCCGGGCGGCAGTGAAGTGGACAACTTGCTCAAGTATGCCGATCAGGGAGGCTTTGTGCCGGCGCTGGAAAACCTCTATCGCACGGGTAATCCACTGGTGCAGGACATCCTGAAAAACTGGTCAGCCTGGGAAAACGGCGTCCCGCAATCCTGAGCCCGACACGAAAAAATGTGGGAGCGAGCCTGCTCGCGAAGAGGCTGGGTCAGTCGATGAATATATTGGCTGACAGACCGCTTTCGCGAGCAGGCTCGCTCCCACAGGGTTTTGCGGTGGGTCAGGGAATAAGGATGATCTTGTCGCCGCTGCCCTGATTCACATCCGCATAACGCTGTATTCCCTCGGCCAACGGTGCCTCGACCAACCCTTGCGGCAGCGGCAACAAGCCCTCATCAAAGAACCGCCCGAACTGCTCGAGCATCGCCGCACAGGCGTCAACGCCATACAACAACGAATTGATCCCGACCACCGAACCGCCCTTGCGATACAGCGCCAGTGCCGGCAGTTGCACATGCCCATCGACCGGCGCGGCGATGATCGCGATACGACCAAACGTGGCCAACGCCGCTACCGAGGCCGGCAACCAGAAGCCAGTGGTGTCGAAGATCACATCGGCGCCGCCGCGATACAGCGCATTGACCTGTGCGCCGAGGTCTTCGGGTTTATCCAGCTGAATAGTCTGATAACCCTGCGCCTGCAAATCGGTCACCTGCTCCGGGCGGCGCGCCGCTGCCAGCAACTGAGCACCACGCACTTTCGCCAATGCCAGTGCCGCCGTGGCCACCGCGCCGCCGCCGATCACCAGCAAACGGGTTTCGGCTGTCACCAGACTGCGTTCCAGCGCATCCCACGCCGTGGTGTAGGGCACGCCGAGGCTGGCGGCCTGGGTGAAGCTCAGGTGCGAAGGCTTGTGCGCCACGCCATTGGCCGGCAGTTTGACGAATTGTGCGTGGGAGCCATCGGCGAAGAAACCCAGCTCACGGCCGGTGCCCCAGACTTCCTGACCGATCAACGCCTGTGGGCCTTCAACCACAACGCCGGCGAAATCCCGACCGGGAATTCGCGGCAGCGTGGTGTAAGGAAAACGGCCGAGCACGTTCTTCACGTCGCTGGGGTTCAGGCCTGCCGCTTTGATCTGCACGAGCACTTCGTTCGCGCCAGGAACAGGGGTCGGCACCTCAACGAAACGCAGGGAAGACAGGTCGCCGGTTTTATCGAATTGCAGTGCTTTCATGGGGACATCCACCAAAGGAGAAAAGGACAATCAGGACAGCCAACCGGCGACCAGTTGCCGGCCCATCGGCCACAACTGCTCACCGGCCAACATGCCGAGCAAACCGACCAGCGCGATGGCCGGCGGCGCGGGAGAACGGAAATCCAGCGCGCCGTACAACAGGCCGACGCCCAGGCCGATGGCCAGCGAAATCAGGTAGTTCATGGGGAGGAACTCCGCCGTTTGAAGGGAATGGACAGAGTCTAGGGAATCGGGCGGGATGGCATCGGCCAAGGACTTCTGAATTTCGGACAAGTATCGGATGCACACCACAGAACCCTGTGGGAGCGAGCTTGCTCGCGAAAGCGGTGTGTCAGTCCACTCTCCACTCACTGGTACACCGCCTTCGCGAGCAAGCTCGCTCCCACATTGGATTTATGCAGGTTTGATTAATCGTGTTCCACAGTGAATTGTGAGGGGGCGACGCCCAATTCGCGGCGGAACATGTCGCTGAAGCTGCTCGGTGAATAACCGAGCTCACGGGCGATCACACTCACCGCCACGCCCTGAATCAACTCCGCCACCGCCGTCGCCAATTGCACCTGCCGCCGCCACTCGGCGAAGCCCATGCCGAGGCTGTCCTTGAACAACCGCGCCAACGTGCGCACGCTGGCCCCGGCATTTTCTGCATGCTGTTCGAAAGGAATTTCCAGCGACGGCGCCGCCATCACCGCTTGGCACAAATTCATCAAACGCCGGTCGGAATCGTCCGGCATCGGGATCTTCAACGGCGAACGCCTGGCGCGTTTCAGTTCCAGCAAGGCCAATCCGACCAACGCTTCGTAATACTCTGAATTACCGCTGTCGCCCTGCTCCACCAGCCCGACGATCAATTCGCGCAGCAAGCCACCCACCTCGATCACCTGCACCGTCTGATCCAGCGTCGCCGCCAGCGCCGGGCGCAGGTAGATATTGCGCATCTGCAGATCCGACACCACCCGAATCCCATGCGGCACACCGGGCGGCAACCACACCGCGCGCTGCGGCGGCACCACCAGTGCTTCGTGCGGCGTCTCGACCCACATCACCCCGCTCATCGCATACAGCAACTGCCCCCAGACATGCTCGTGCGGCTCGATGAACAAGCCACGCGGATACGTACGGGCCACGCGCTGCACGGGCACATCGGTATCACTGAGATCGGGCGGCGCGGCGAGGGCCATGGCGAGCATTCATTGGGGTTGGCGGAGCGATCATGGTAACCAGTCCGCCGGTGCGTCGCCAACGATAGATACCGTCGGACAATCCGAGTGAATTTTCCCGGTGCGCCGCGATCCCTCTATTACCACAGGGAGGAATACGGGCTTTATGAACAACGCAAAACTCTATGTCATCGAATACACCCTTCACGGCACGCCCAAGTCGTTCATTATCCGCTCGGACAAAATGGACAACGCCGAGGCGTGGCACTGGGCGAGCTGCGATGCCGGCGTCGGCCGCATCCCGCGCTTTGGCCGGGAAAAAGTGCAGAAGACCAGCAAACCGATGGCGGAAAAATTCGGCGTGGAAAACGTCGTGTGGCGATCGACCAGCTAAGCTCAGCCTGGCCATCGGCAACATTCGGGGGAATGCAGCATGAGCAACATCATCAGCCCGGCACACCTGGACTACGGCCTCGATACGTTGTTTGGGCGTATCACCAAAAGCGTCGATTGCCGCGTGGGGCTGGAGGCGGTCGAGGATGATCCGTTTCGCTTCGCGTTGCGAGTGCCAGCACCGCTGCCGGAAGACCTCGATCAGGCGAAAACCGTGGTGGTCCGGGTTGAAGGGCGAAGGTTGCAAGGTACGGTAAGGCATGCAGAGCGGCTGGATGATGAGAGCCTGAAACTGGAAGTGGAGCCTGATTAGGCTCCACTTTTTTTTGCGTCGCTCTTCATCCGTGGGCGCATTTACAGCCCTTGGTTGAACATTCCTCGCCACTTTTGTGGTGGTGGGCGCAGGCTTCGCAGCAATAGTGTTTGCCGTGCACGGCGTAGGAATGATCGCCTTCTTTGATGGTGCACTTGCAGTTGGGACAATCGCATTTTTTATCAGGCATGGGACAGACTCCTTGGGTGGTGGTTGTCTGGGGCTTGAAGGGTAAGCCGTGATTACCAGTGTAGAAGCTGCCGGGGATTTGGGGGTTTGGGGGGGCATATCCGTTGCTGCGGGTGCTGCCGCTGGCGGTTTCGCTCTTACAGCGACTCACTTTTCCAGACGCCGAAAAGTAAGCAAAAGGCTTTTGCCCCGGCGTACGGCACTTCGCTGAGGCTCAGTGTTCCCTCGCTACGGTGTCCATCCGGGGGCATCGCCTACGGTTGGCTTCGCTGCACCTCCTCTCGATGTGTGCGGCTACGCCGCACGGCGCTGCGCGCCTAACCCCCGGATGAACACCTTCGCTCGGCCTGCCGAAGGGGCAAAAAATCAAAAGCCGATGCCAAAGCCAGATCAAAAGCCAGATCAAAAGCCCCTCACCCTAGCCCTCTCCCGGAGGGAGAGGGGACTGATTGAGGTGTTTGGGAGAGCTACGCCGACGTGCGATACCGCGTTGAACTCAGATTTTGAAGCTTTGAAGCAAGAGCCCCTCACCCTAGCCCTCTCCCCGAGGGAGAGGGAACTGATCGAGGTGTTTGGGGGAGGTACGCCGACGTGCAATACCGAGTCGAACTCAGGCTTTGAAAAGCACATAAATCGGCTCCCTCTCCCTCGGGAGAGGGCTGGGCGGGCGGCGTTCCGATGAGGGGCAAACCCACCACAAAAACAAAAGCCATGCGCGCCCCGCTTTTCACCACTCAATAGGCCGAG
>NZ_LVEJ01000007.1 GCF_001648775.1 Pseudomonas fluorescens | reverse complement strand
GAGCTTGCTCGCGAAGGCGATCTGACAGCCGACCAATCTTTTGCTGGGTGCACTCAATTCCACTGTGGGAGCGAGCCTGCTCGCGAAGGCGGCCTGACAGCCGACCTGTTTTTTGCAGGTGTACTCAGTTCCACTGTGGGAGCGAGCTTGCTCGCGAAGGCGGTCTGACAGCCGACCAATCTTTTGCTGGCTGCACTCAATTCCACTGTGGGAGCGAGCCTGCTCGCGAAGAGGCCTTGTCTGGCAATGCATATTCCAATCTGCCAATCCGCTCGAATCCCAACGCAAAATCGACAGCCATAAACCTCTGATACGGCCGATTCACTGGCGCTTGCGGGGGCCTCGGCTATAAAGAATGAGTGGTCAGGTCTTCCGCGACCGGTGAGGTCGTGGGAGTGGCTCTTCCATTTGTCGCGGGTCGTCCTATGAACAATCTTGGGAAACGCGTGTTGCCGTTGGCTTTTTTTGCTGTGTTGCTGGGCGGTTGTGCCAGTCCTCCACCCCCTCCGCCGGTCGCGCCGCCGCCACCGCCGGAGCGCACGTGTCAGGTGCTGGAAAATACTGAAGTCGCCGGTGATGTGTACGTCGACGGGCAGGTCACTCGACACATCACCACCACCCGTTGCGTCACGCAGTAGCGCCGGCGGGGCGTCAGTCCCGGGTTGAGCGGATTGTGCTGGTGGCCGATCTGGTCGGCACGGCGGTGTTTGCTGTCGAAGGCGCTATTGCGGCGATGCTCAGTCAGCTCGACTTGCTCGGGGTGATGGTGATTGCGTTTATCGTCGCGCTTGGCGGCGGGGTGACCCGTGACGTGTTGATCGGTGCCACGCCGCCTAAAGCCGTCGCGGATTGGCGCTATCCGGCGTTGGCGTTTTTCATGGGTGGACTGGCGTTTGTCTGTCATGAGCAAGTGCTGGGCTGGTCTGGCTCGACGCTGATTGTGCTGGATGCGGCGGGGCTGGCGCTGTTCGCCGTGGCCGGCGCGCAGAAGGCGTTGAACTTCGGCATTACGCCGTTTGTGGCGATGCTGATGGGCACCATCACGGGCGTCGGTGGCGGGGTGATTCGTGACATCGTGCTGGCGCGGATTCCACTGGTGTTGCAGGCGGATTTGTATGCCAGTTCGGCGTTTGTCGGTGCGGCGGTGTTGATCATCGCGCGCAGGCTGGGCGTGTCGCCGGTGGCGGCGGCGTTGCTGGCGGGGGCGGCGTGTCTGATGTTGCGTTTGTTGTCGGTGCACTACGGCTGGCAATTACCGAAAGTCATTGCCTGATACATAACCCTTGTGGGAGCGAGCTTGCTCGCGAAGGGGCCATGTCAGCCAACATATTTGTTGAATGGCATACCGCATTCGCGAGCAAGCTCGCTCCCACAGGGTTAATCATTTGCCTTGCGGATCAGGACAGGAAACCGCCGTCCACATTCAGCGCTACACCGGTGGTGTAGCTCGACGCATCACTCGCCAGGTACAACACCGCGCCAGCCATTTCGCTCGGATCAGCCACACGCTTGAGCGGGATCTGCGTCAGCGCTTGCTTGAGAATCGCGTCGTTCTTGACCAGTGCCGAGGCGAACTTGGTGTCGGTCAGGCCCGGCAGCAGGGCGTTGCAGCGGATGCCGAACTGCGCGCATTCCTTGGCGAAGACCTTGGTCATGTTGATCACCGCGGCCTTGGTTACCGAGTAGATGCCCTGGAAGATTCCCGGCGAAATGCCGTTGATCGACGCCACGTTGATGATGCTGCCGCCACCGTTCTCGCGCATCAGCTTGCCGGCTTCCACCGACATGAAGAAGTAGCCGCGAATGTTCACGTCGACGGTCTTCTGGAACGCGCTCAGATCGGTGTCCAGCACGTTGCAGAACTGCGGGTTGGTCGCGGCGTTGTTGACCAGAATGTCGAGGCGGCCGAACTGTTCCTTGATCCCGGCGAATACCTGGGCAATCTGCTCCATCTCACCGATGTGGCAGGCCACGGCTGTTGCCTTGCCGCCAGCGGCGATGATCGCGTCGGCGACGTGCTGGCAGCCGTCGAGTTTGCGGCTCGAAACGATCACGTGGGCGCCTTGCTGGGCCAGCAGTTTGGCGATGGCTTCGCCGATGCCACGGCTGGCGCCGGAGACGAAAGCGATTTTGCCGTCAAGGTCGAACAACTGAGTCTTGGACATAAGGGTTCCTTTGTGTGGGCCGTCAGAGGCTCGATTTCGCAATGACCTGCAAGCTCATCTGCTCCAGCAGTTTGTTCATGTGAATGAACTGCGCGAAGCGTTTGTCCTGGGTCTGGCCGTGATAGAAGCGGTAGTAGATCTGCTGCACGATGCCGGCCAGACGGAACAGGCCGTAGGTGTAGTAGAAGTCGAAATTGTCGATCTGGAGGCCCGAACGTTCGGCGTAGTAATCGACGAACTCACGGCGGGTGAGCATGCCCGGCGCGTGGCTCGGCTGGCGACGCATCAGTTGCACCGGCGCCGGGTCATCGGCCTGAATCCAATAGGCGAGGGTGTTGCCCAGATCCATCAGCGGGTCGCCGAGGGTGGTCAGTTCCCAGTCGAGCACGCCGATGATCTGCATCGGGTTGTGCGGGTCGAGGATGACGTTGTCGAAGCGGTAGTCGTTGTGGACGATGCTCGACGTCGGGTGGTCGGCGGGCATCTTGTCGTTGAGCCAGGCTTTGACTTTTTCCCAGTGTGGCGCGTCGGGCGTCAGGGCTTTTTCGTAGCGCTCGCTCCAGCCTTTGATCTGGCGGGCAACGTAGCCCTCCGGTTTGCCCAGATCGCCGAGCCCGCAGGCGTTGTAGTCGACGCGGTGCAGTTCGACGAAGCGGTCGATAAAGCTCTTGCACAGCGCTTCGGTTTTAGCCGAATCGAGGCCCAGTTCCGGCGGCAGTTCCGAGCGCAGGATGATACCGTTGACCCGCTCCATCACGTAGAACTCGGCGCCGATCACCGATTCGTCGGTGCAGTGCACGTAGGCTTTCGGGCAATACGGGAAACCGTCGCGCAATTGATTGAGAATGCGGAATTCGCGGCCCATGTCGTGGGCGGATTTGGCCTTGTGGCCGAACGGCGGACGGCGCAGGACGAATTCCTGTTCCGGGTATTCCAGCAGATAGGTCAGGTTCGACGCACCGCCGGGGAACTGGCTGATCGCAGGTGCGCCGCTCAGGCCTGGAATGTGCGCCTTGAGGTACGGATCGATCAGGCTGGCATCGAGTTCTTCGCCAGAGCGGATACGGGTGGACTGGTCAGTAAGCGCCATGCTTATCCCTTCTGCTTATTTTGGAGGCCAGACATCATTGGCTAATCTAATGGCGCGCTCAGGTCGCCACAAGCGCGGGTCGGTCTTATAGGTTAGCGTGTTGCCGGATAATCACCTTTGAGAATGTGCGCGAAGGGCGGCCGCAGACTAAGGTTTAGCGGGTATGCCATGGGCCAAAAGGAGCTTTGAAAATGGGCTGTCCGCAAGTCTGTGCCACGGCCACGTTGCAATGCAGCTTCGGCGCCGCGCCGTCGATGCTCAATGTGCTGCCGGTCAATCGCACGCTGACCGGCGGGATGCCGGCGGCGAACATCATGGATCACATTCCACTGGTCAACATCCTGCCGTTTGGCGTGTGCATGAGCATGGCCAACCCGATGGTCGCCGCCGCGACGGCTGCGGCGTTGGGGGTGTTGACGCCGATGCCATGCATTCCGGCGACGGCCACGCCGTGGATCCCTGGCGGGGCGCCGACGTTGTTGTTGGGCGGGATGCCGGCGATCGATGCCAACTCGACGTTGATGTGCAACTGGGCGGGGGTGATCAAGATTGCGATGCCGGGGCAGATGCAGATGCTCATTCCTTGAACCGCTAACCCTCACCCCAGCCCTCTCCCGGAGGGAGAGGGAGCCGACCGAGGTGTCTTGCGATGTGCATCGACCTGAAAGACTGAGTCGATTATGGATTCACCGCAAGTCTTCCATGTCGGCGTAACTCGCCAATATCCCGCGATCAGTCCCCTCTCCCTCTGGGAGAGGGCTAGGGTGAGGGGCTCTTCCGGGGTTTTCAGGCCTGCTGCGGATCCGCCCACTGCCGATACCACCAACGCACCCGCGAAATCGGCTTGCCATCCGCGCCCAGCGGCCGTCCATCCTCGGCAAACCCTTGCTCCGGCTCCAGCAATTGTCCGTTCACATAGCGCGCTTCCAGCGCCGGTTTGCCATTGGGATGGAAACGCTGATAACGCCCCTCCCGCACGCCATCGCGATAAAACTCGGCCTCCGCCACTTGCCCATCCGGGAAGTAATTGAACGCTTCGCCATGCAGTAACCCGCGCCGATACGTCGCCTTGCGCTGTAAAAAACCCTCAGGGGCATAAAAACTCGCCACGCCCTGCAGCTTGTCGCGCACAAATGGCATCTGCGCCGAGACCTTGCCGTTGGGGTGATAGAGCAGCGATGTGCCCTGCAATTCACCCTGGCTGTAATTCAGGTCCGCCTGCTTGCGCCCGTCATCCTTGATGTTCAGCGGCCCATCAAGCTGACCGTCCTGCAAACGCCCCTTGAGTTGCTTGTCATCCTGCTGCAGATCCAGTGGTGTGATCGCCATGGCTTGTCCTTGTCAGTTGACCTGCACCAGTCCGCCCTTGATGGTCAGCATGCCGCCGCCATCGACGGTCTGCGAGGCGGCGCCCTTGTTGGTCAGGCTGATGCCGGCGTCGTTGGTCAACGTCGTTCCGGCCTTGTTGTCCAGTGACGTACCGGCCTGATTGGTCAGCGCGGTGCCGGCCTTGTGCGTGATCGAGGTGCTGGCCGAGGTCGCCAGATCGGCGCCGCTCTTGATCGTGAAGCTGCCGCCGCTTTGCAGGGTTAGGGTGCCGCTGACCTTGATGGTCAGGTTGCCGTCCACGGTCAGGCTGTAATCGCCGGTGACTTTATCGGTGTAGTTGCCGCCGGTGCTGTGGTTCTGATCGGCGCCGACTTTTACCGTGCGGCTGTCTTTCACATCGAGGCTGTCGCTGCCGGTCTGAATCGTCACGCTGCGTTTGCCTTTCTCTAATGTCACGGTCTCGTCGCCATCCTTGACCGTGCGGGTGCGCGCGTTCTGCACGGTGAGGGTTTCGTCATGGCCGACGGTGGCGGTGGTGTCGTTGAGCACGTTGATCTTCAGGTCCTTCTGCGCCTGCAAAAACACCTCTTCCGCGTCCTTCTTGTCCTCGAAACGCAGCTCGTTGAAACCGCCGCCACCCTTCGAAGATTGGGTCTTGATCCCCGACTGGGTCTGGTTGGCCGGCAGTGCATAGGGCAGGGCGTTGTCGCCGTTGTAGACGCAACCGGTCACCAGTGGCCGATCCGGATCGCCGTCGATAAAGGTCACGATGACTTCCTGGCCGATGCGCGGGATGAACTGCATGCCGAAACCCTTGCCGCTCCACGGCAGCACCACGCGCACCCAGCAGGAGCTGGTTTCATCGTTCTTGCCGTCGCGATCCCAGGGGAACTGCAACTTGATCCGGCCGTATTCGTCAGTCCAGATTTCCTCGCCGGACTTACCGACCACGATCGCTGTTTGCGGGTGCATGCGCGGTTTTGGCGTGACCCGTGGTGGGCGAAACGGCGTGGCTTTGGGGATCGCTTCGAAGCGGTTGCGATAGCTTTCGTGGCTGACGTCATGGGTGACCCGCGTCACCACCCAGTCGATATTCAGGCTCGCATCGTCGTGACCGCCGAGGGTGAACCAGTGCCCCGGAACCAGCCAGCGGCAGTCGCTTTCGCCGACAAAACGCTTTTCCTCGCTGCGCAAACCATCGACGCGTTGCTTGGTCAACGCATCGCCGCGAGCCTTGGCGTTGTAACCACCCGGATGCTCATAAATGGAACGCGGCCCGGCGACCGCTTCGGCCTGGCCGTACAGTGACGTGGTCGGCGTGGTGAACTCGTAATCCGTCGCCCGATACACCCCGGCCACCGCCTGCAAGCACACTTGCCCGGAACGAATACCGTGCAACTCCCGCTCGCCTAGTTGCTGTCCCAGATACTTGACCTTCGGCCCGTTGGGGATCGGCACAAACGCGTCATTACTGTCGCCGAGCACCAGCGTGTGCTGGCCGTCGTCGTGGGTGAAAAACCAGAAGATGCCTTCTTCCTCCAGCAGTCGCGAGACGAAGGCGAAATCGGTCTCGCCGTACTGCACGCAATATTCGCGCGGCGTGTAGCTGCCGGTCAGCGACAGTTTGAAATCGCTGAAGCCGTGGGCCTTGAAGATCGTCGTGACGATGTCGGACGTGGCGAGGTTCTGGAACACGCGGTTGTTGCTCGCGAGGGTCAGCCACCAGAGCCATGGTCTTAATACCAGCTGATAGCGTTCGGCGGTGGCATCGGCGGGCAGTTGGCGAATCTCGGCGACCAAGGCGTCGAAGGGGCGCAGTTGCGCGTCGTTGTGAAAACTCGTGGTGACGTGGCTGGCGACGGCGCTGGTCAGGGTGAGCGAGGCGCCGTCGTTGAGGCCATTGAGGATTTGCGAACCGAGCCAATTGAGCGCTTCTTCACCGGACAGCGACTCAGGATAAAGCGTCGACAGCGAAGTGGCGGTGAGGGAGAGCGTGGTGTTGCTGTCGGTGGAACGGGGCATCGGAGGACCTCGAAGTATTTCGATTTGCGACCCTGTCAGTCAGACGTTATGGACTTCTACGTCTCGATCGAAAGTATTGGCGTTGGGACCGTACAGTGCCGGGGCTCCTGCGATGTAGTTACCTGTGTTTTGATGGGCGATTAATCCTGCCGGTACGTTATAGGCAGGGAATCCACCGAATCCAGGCGGTAGAATGGCCAGCGCTGCGCGATTGGCGACGGCATTGGCGATAACGATATGGATTGCCCCAGCTATTTTCGGCAATGCAACGGCTCTCCATCTGACGACCATATGGGATGGTACGAATGTGTAAAGATCATTGGCGTTTGAAGGTGGAACAGAAAACGTATCGAGCGACCTGACCACTTGGTACTCCACCCCGATCCAATAGTTGGGCATGGGGTTTTGTAAATCGAAATTACGGGCCGCATACAGGAAATTCCGAATGTGATTTTCTATACCTGTGTGCCAGCGATTGGCTTGGGCGGTCAAAATTGTAAGGTTCTGCCAGTTGTTTCCGGGGCCACCCCACTCGCCGTTAATGAGGTGGGCACGCTTCCAACTCTCGCTATCCTGAACGAGTGTATGTGCCGGAAAACCCATACCCACCCAAGGCGTATTCCAGCCTTCTCCTCCAATACTGGGTTGGTTGTTGACCTGAATACCACCGGGAGCCGCAATGTCCGGCCCTAATATGCAGTGGGCCCAAGTGGCACCCATGGACTTGCCATGTATTTGATAAATCGGCCCGTATTGAGCTGCCCCGAGCATGAAAACAGTCATATCTGGCGAGACAGACCCGTATTGATTGATCCAGCGCGACATGTGATCTCTCCGGGGTTCATTAGCGAGTCAATGGTTCACGTCTTTTCTTGCGCAAGGGGATCAAACCCGCAAGCTTTCAGCGATATGCAATTGCTTGATTAACTCCGCGACATCCTTGAGATAGGCGTGTCTACCAAAGCGCGCTCCCGGGGCAGGGGCAAGGATGTTCGTTGCACGATAGGTTGCCAACTGCTGTTGTAATACGGGAGCTTCTGTTGCATCACCGACTAGCGCTATGACATTGACGGGTAGCGTCGGGTAATTGAGGAGGATAGAGCCTGCGATATTGCCTGACTTGATTTGAACCTGACCCATGGCAGCGGAGAAGTTGCCCAATGCTGCTAGCGCGGTGGGTGCGTGTGGTGGGGCGAGTCTACCGGTGGCATGTACCAACGCCTGGGCAACTTCGGCTTTCAACGTATTGAAATGAACTCGAAACTTGGTCCATGCTGCCAGTTTGCGAATCGCCGCCAAGGATTTTGAGGTGGTGAATTCATCTGTGACCGCGCTCAGCTCTGCAATACCTTGCACGCGATCATGAACACTCTGCGCAGTTGTCGTTTCGTTGGTGGGGTCGACGAGCATCAAATCGAGTGAGGCTACTTCTCCGGTATTTTCGAGGAACGTCAGCGCCTGTTTATGATCGTCAAGATAGCTGCAGTACCGACACGCGGCTCTATCGGGTACCGCGCAATCGCCCTTGCATGACATGTCAAACGCATTATCCCATTCGTCCGTGGCCGTACTTATAGCCAGCAACTGCGCTGCGCCCAAGGCTTGGGCCGGGGTATAAGTAAATGCGACGGAGGTGTAAAAGTACATGTTTGCAGATTCAAAGAACGAGGTATCAGCTCCATTGATGACGACTTTGCTCCGGGTCTCTTCCGCCGCTTCTGCTTGAAGTGTTTGTAACTTTGTTCCTTGGCTATTGCCTCCAATGGGGTTGGGAAGCGATGCCATGAAGTTGGCAGCATGGGTACGAGGATTCAATGGGCTCTTTACCGACAACAGTATGGTTGTGCCATTGAGCGGGAAAACATAGTGTTTGGTCATTCGTGCGCTCCCTGCAGTGTGAATCTTGAAGACATGGTCTGAAGTTGAATGGCCGCTCTACTCCAACACCCACTCCGCCAATTTCCCTGTCACCTGGGTCATCAACACATTCTCGACATCCCGCGCTCCCGCCGCGCTGCACTTGGCGAGCACCGCTTTGACAATTCCCGAGTCGAACTCGAACTGCTTGCCGGTTGCCGCCTTGTAGCGGCCGCGCAACTTCTCAAGCTTGGCCAACACAATCCCTTCCAGCGTCGCCTCATCCAGCGGCCGATACGCGACCACGGTCATGCGTGCCAGAAACGCCGGGCGGAAGGCTTGCAGGAGGACTTTGTGCAGGGCTTCGTTGAAGGCATCCGAGCCGAGTTGCGCAACGGGCGTATCGAGCAACAGTTCAGCGCCGACATTGCTGGTGGCCAACATCACGGTGTTCTTGAAGTCCACCACCAACCCGGTGCCGTCCTCCATCAAGCCTTTGTCGAAGACGTTGTAAAACGCCTCCAGCACATCGGGATGCGCCTTCTCGATCTCATCCAGCAACACCACCGAATAAGGTTTGCGCCGCACCGCTTCGGTCAGCACGCCGCCGCTGCCGTAACCGACATAGCCGGGTGGCGCGCCTTTGAGTTGGCTGACGGTGTGGGCTTCCTGATATTCGGAGAGGTTGATGCTGATCAGGTTGCGTTCGCCGCCATACAACGCATCGGCCAGCGCATACGCGGTTTCGGTTTTGCCAACCCCCGTAGGGCCGACCAGCAGGAACACGCCGACCGGTTTTTGCGGATCGGTAAGGCCGGCGCGGTAGGCCTGCAAGCGTTGGGCGATGGTGTTGAGCGCGGTGCTCTGGCCCATCACCCGTTGGCCCATGCGCGTGCCGAGGGTGCGCACGGCGTGGGCTTCGTCAGCGAGCATTTTGCCGACCGGGATGCCGGTCCAGCCGGCGATGACGGCGGCCACGGTTTTCGCGTCGACCTGTTCGGGCACCAAGGGATCGTCCTGGCGAATCGCGTCCAGTCCGGCCTCCAGGCGCAGCAGTTCGCCAGCCAGATGATCGATGCGACTGTCGGTGGCTTCATCGGGTTTGTCGCCGTCGGCGCGTTCGCTTAAATCGAGTAATTCGCGGCGGGTTTCGAGCAGTTCGCGCACGGCCACGCGTTCTTCACCCCAGCGGGTTTGCAGTTCGCGGATGGCTTGTACATTGGTTTTCGATTCATCTTCCAGCAGGGTGATGCGCTCACGGTGATCGAGGCCGGTGGCCTGTTCGCGGCGCAGACGTTCGACCTCATCCTTGAGGCTGTTTTGCCGGTGGCGCAGGCTCTCCAGCGGTGGCGGCACGTCGTGTTGGCCGAGGGCGACGCGGGCGCAGGCAGTGTCGAGCACGCTGATGGCTTTGTCTGGTAACTGGCGACCGGAGATATAACGATGCGAGAGTTTCACCGCCTCGTGGATCGCCGCGTCGAGCACTTGCACGCCGTGGTGTTGTTCAAGTTTCGCGGCGACGCCACGGAGCATTTCCACGGCGGTGATTTCGTCTGGCTCCTCCACCTGCACCAGTTGAAAGCGGCGGGCGAGGGCCGGGTCTTTCTCGAAGTATTTTTTATATTCCATCCACGTGGTGGCGGCGAGGGTGCGCAGTTCGCCCCGGGCCAGCGCCGGTTTGAGCAGGTTGGCCGCATCGCTGCCGCCCTCGGCACCGCCGGCGCCGATCAGCGTGTGGGCTTCGTCGATGAACAGGATGATCGGTTTGTCGGCGCTGCGTACTGCGTCGATCACGCCTTTGAGGCGTTGTTCGAATTCGCCTTTGACCCCGGCGCCGGCTTGCAACAAGCCAAGATCGAGCACGCGCAGACTGACCTCCTGCAATGACGGCGGCACGTCCCCGGCGGCGATGCGCAGGGCCAGACCTTCGACCACCGCCGTTTTACCCACGCCGGGTGCGCCGACCAGAATCGGGTTGTTCTGCCGCCGCCGCAAGAGAATGTCGATGCATTGGCGAATCTCGCCATCGCGACCGACGATGGGGTCGATGCGCCCGGCGTGGGCGTCGGCGGTCAGGTCCTGGGTGTATTGATCCAGCACCGAATTCTGGTGTGGCGCGGGATTTACGGAGGACGCTGCGGAACGCGGCCCAACGTGCTCACGGGAGTTCTCAGTCCACTCCAGCAAATTCGCCCGCAGCGCTTCCTTGGGAATCCGCAGCAACGACGAGGCACTATTGAGCAACAAACTGCGACGCTCATCGCGATCAATCAACGCCAACAACAACAGCCCGGAACGAATGCTATCGAGCCCGAGCACACTGGCCTGCACCACCGCATCTTCGAGCAGTCCCAACGTGTGCGAAGACAGTGCCGGTGTGCGCGTACTGCCAGCCTTGAACAGGTCCAGCGCCTTGTTAATCTCGGCGGTCAGCGCATCACGTTCCAGTCCGAAGCGCGGCAGCAGAAAGGCAAAGTCGCCGCCCTCGATATCCAGCAGTTCCAGCAGCAAGTGCTCGATCTCGACAAAGTGATGCCCGCGTTGCAAGCAGCGTTGTGCGGCGCGTTCGAGGGCGCGACGGTTGTCCGGGTTGAGGCGTCCGATCAGGCTGGCCAGTTCCATGTTCAGGTGATCTCCAGCTGACGAAGACGGGTTTCAATGGTTTGCACCGCAAGGCTGGCCTGACGTTGCAAACCGCCGTTCCAGCTAAGCAGCGCTGGCGTCTGACGGCCGAGTTTCATCGGTCCGGCACCGCGCACCAACAGCACCAGTTTGACGTCCAGGTCCGGGCCGAAATACAACGCGGCAAGGCTGGCCAGCGCCGGATGTTTTTCGCCATCGGGCAGAAACCGGGCGGCCTGCGCCGAAGGCAATGGCCCGAGGGTCAAACGAATGCCGGCGTGTTCATCCCAGACTCGCTTACCCGCTACGGCGCTGCGCCCGAGCTGCAAATTGCGCCCGCCGGGTTTCATCAGGCTGCGACTGGCCGGGGGAATATCGCGCCAGGCCCCTTCATAGGCACTCAACGCGACCGGCACGGCAAACTGCCCGCGCACGATCGCCGCGAACCCGGCCAGTGAACGGCGACCGTCGGCAAACAACGCGGTATTGGCCAGCACCGCGCAATCCGGCACGGCCTGGCGTTCCTGCAGTGCCTTGGGCAACAGCCCGGTTAACGCCCGCAGTTGCGCTTGCACCGGTGATGCACCGGGTGTCACGAAACCCAGGGCGATGCGGTGTTTGCGCATCACCTTGTACAGCAGGCTGAGCAGGCGATGCTGGAACAGGTCGAGGAACTCGGCCGGCGCGTGATCTTTCGCCCGTGCCCGTTGCTGCAGCCATTCCTGATAGGCGTAGGGCAGGGGGCCGTCGGGCCCGCCGAGGCCGAACACCGGCGTATCGATAGTCAGTGGCTCGCCCGGTTCTTCGTGCAGCGCCTCGATCTGGCTGGCGGCGAACATCGGCGTCAACGGCCCACGCAACTTCAGCGCTTCGGCCTGCGGCGAGGTGCCGCTGCCCAGGGATTCGGCTTGCGGCTGTTCACGTTCCAGCAGCAACAGCGCCTGCAACAACTCGAACGCCTGCGGATCGCGGCGCAGGCGTTGGCTCAGCGTCAGAGCGACAGGGGCATGCCGGCTTGGGGTTGCCATGCCTTGACCTCCTTGTCGGACTGCATCAAGACCGTGCGCACAAAGCGATTAGCCGTGGCGTACAAGGAGAAGAACTGCGCCAGCACGGCGGAAAACAGCACCGCGCTGCTGCCGACAAAATGCTGCGGATCAAGCTGCAACTGCACCTCAAGCCCATTGCGCCAACCGCGCCAGGCATCGGCGCCGACATGGCCGATGACGCGTTCGCAACTGAGGCTCAGCAGGCCGTCGATCTGCCGCAGAGCACTGGCCTCATCGCGCAGATTGTGCAGCTGCAAAATCTCTTTCAACGCATCAAGCGCCTGTGGTCCCTCGACCAGCGACAGGTGATTGAGGGTCAGTTGCGACACCAGCCGCCAGCGCGAAGCGCCGTCCAGACGCGGCAGACTCTGCGCGCTTGGCGGGTTGCGCAGGCGTGCCCAGGCGACCGGGCCGGGGCGTTCGAAACCCAATGGTGTGCCCGCCGGCAAGCTCTGCGCCAGATGACGATTGGTGCACAGCAGTTCGGCGGTCAGGCTGTAATCGGGCAGATCGGTCTGCGGCTCGAAACGGGTGTCGACCACGCTCACCAGCAAGTCGCTGCCGAGCCGGTTCGGCGTCATCCCCCTGACCCGCCGCGCGTGCCAGTAGCGCTGCTGATCGCCGCCGCTGTGCTGACTGCCGTAATAGGCCGGCAAGCGCTGCACGCCGGCGCTGGAACTGGCGCGCATGCCGCGAATGCTGTGAATTTCGACGCTGTTCTCGCGGTGGCTGTCGGCGATCAAGCGATACTCGCTGCGGGTGCCGTCCGGGCGTAGCGGCTCGGAGGTCCGTGGGAACAGATTGATGACTGGCGCGCAACCGAGGGTGATGTCGCTGGCCTGCAAGTGCAGGCGATTGCCCGGAGCGCGGTCGAAAACGATGTACAGGTACAGCGTCTGGCTGTCACTGCTCACGCCGCGCAAGGGCAGATCGAAGAAGTGAAACTTGTCCGGGAAGGCAAAGTATTCGGCCAGCAGGCGCATGCCCGGGTGCACGCCGTCTTCGTCGGGCAGCAGCGCTTCATCATCACTGAAACCGACAATCTGTGGCAGACCTTTGAGCGCCGTCGGCACACTGCCGGGGGAACCGGCCAGCACCTGCACTGCATGGGCGCCAAGCAAGTCGTAGAGGCAGGCATTGATTACCGGCGAGGCGGCCAGGTGAATGCGCAACTGCTCGATGCCCAGGTTTGCCCATTGGCTTTCACCGAGGCAACGCAGGCTCAAGCGCAGGGCCGAGCGAGACTGCGCGACACCGGTCAGTGCTTGTGCTTCATCACTGCCGAGCAACAACGCCTCGGTCACTTCAATCGGCCACAACTGCACGGCGGCCGTGGTGCGAAAATGAATGCTCTGGCCCTTGTCGGTGGTGACAAACAACGGCGTATCGCGGGGCAGCGGGTAGCCCGCGTCGAGGTTGCCTTTGCTCGGGTCCGGTTCGAACTGGACGATGGCGCAGGAGGGCAACGGCCGCATGGCCAGCGGGTAAAGCTGTTCGAGCAGTGCATCGCTGAACTCGGCGTAGTCGTCGTCCAGGCGTCGTTGCAGGCGCGCCGCCAGCAGTGCAAAACCTTCCAGCAAACGCTCGACATGCGGGTCGGGGCATTCTCCGGGGGACAATTCCAGACGCCGCGCCACTTTCGGATAACGCTCGGCAAACTGGCTGCCGGCATGCCGCAGCCAGGTCAATTCGCGTTGGTAATAGTCGAGCAGTTGCGCGTCAATCGAGTCGCTCATGGCGCACCTCCAGCCCTTGGCCGCCGGGCTCGATGACAAACGCCACTGGCCAGTGTTGCTGGCCACTGCGCAACTCGCCGAGCAGACGAATGCTCATGCGCTGGGGATGATCGGGCAGGGGATTGACCTGAACTTCGCCGAGTTTCAGACGCGGTTCGAAATAGGTGATGGCTTCGCGAATATCCCGCGCCAGGCGACGACGGTCATCGCTGCGCTGTTGTTGCAAAGCGCTCCAGTCAGCGATGCCGTAGTCGATCACGCTGGGTGGCTGGGTCAGTGTGCGCGGGCCACGCCGGGTGTTGAACAGGCGCCCGAGCTCGGCATGCACCGAGTCGAGCAAGTCCTGCCGATCGAACGCCCGTGCGCCGTCGGCCTCGCTTGATGCGAGGCGTTCGAACAGCGGGGGAAGCATGCCGGTGCCTGCCATGGCCGCGACGCCGGCTTAGCTGACAAGCTTGTTGGCGGCCATGTCCCAGGTCGATGCGGCCGTGCCTTCCTTGGTGCCGTCGTCTTTTTGTGCGGTGAGCTCCCATTTGATCTTGGTGAAGTTCAGCGACAGGGTTTCCACCGGTTTGCCGCCGGTGCCGCCACTGACGCTGACGTTGGAAATCACCACGTTGGTCAGGGTGTAGACGATGAAGGGCATCAGCTGTCCACTGCCTTCGGCGGCGTTGCGACCGATGGTGATCGTGGCTTCAGGGATCGGTTTACCGGCACAGCAGTACTCGTTGAGTGACGGTGTCGAGCTGTCGACGAACTTGGTCAGGGTGAACTCGCCGATATGCGGTTTACCGGAGGTGCGCTCCGAGTTGCTGACGTCGTTGGTGACTTGCATGGCGACGTTGTGGCTGTAGGACATGACTTCGATCTTGTCCGCAAAACCTTCGAGCAGACTGTCGCCTTTGATGTCGCCGCCGAGGTCGAGAATGATTGCATCCATCGCTTGAAACTCCTGAAGAAAATCACATTAGGCAAATGGGCTGAGCATTGAACCGGTGGCGAGGGAGCAAGCTCCCTCGCCACAGGTTTTTTCACTGGTTCAGAAAATTGCTTTCGTCAGGCGGCCACCGGCGGCGGCAATGTCGCCACCAGGCGGATCGATGCAGTCAGTTCCTCAAGCTGGAAGTGCGGCCGCAGAAACACCGTCGCCCGGTAGGCGCCGGGCTTGCCGGCGACTTCGGTAACGTCCACTCGCGCTTCACGCAACGGGTATTGCGCCTTGATTTCCTGCGGCGCGTTGTCGTTGATCAGCACGTAGTCGGCGATCCAGTTGTTGAGGTAGGTCTGCACGTTGTCGCGGGTCATGAAGCTGCCGACCTTGTCGCGCATGATCACCTTCAGGTAATGAGCGAAACGCGAGGCTGCGAGCACGTACGGCAACATCGCCGAGATGCGCGCGTTGGCGTTGGCCTCGTTGGTGTTGTAGACCTTGGATTTGTTGGTGGTCTGGCCGCCGAAGAACACCGCGACGTCGCTGTTTTTCTTGTGGCACAGGGCGATGAAGCCGAGGTCGTTGAGTTCCTTCTCGCGGCGGTCGGTGATCGCCACTTCGGTCGGGCATTTCAGCGACAGGTCGCCGGAACTGGTGCGGAAGGTGTGCGCCGGCAAACCCTCGACCGCGCCACCGCCTTCAGCGCCACGAATCGCCGCGCACCAGCCGTACTTGGCGAAGGCTTCGGTGATGCGTTGCGACAGTGCCCATGCGGCATTGCCCCAGAGGTATTTGCTGTGGTCGGTGCCGTTGACGTCTTCGACGTAATTGATGCCTTCCACCGGCGCAGTGTCCGGGCCATACGGCAGACGCAGCAGAAAGTGCGGCAGCACCAGCGAGACGTAGCGCGAATCTTCGCTCTCGCGGAACGAGCGCCACTTGATCAGCTCCTGACTTTCGAACACCTTCGACAGGTCACGCGGCACCGCCAGTTCGGTGAAGCTGTTCATGTCGAACAGGCGCGGGCTGGCAGCGGCAATGAACGGAGCGTGCGCAGCGGCAGCGACGTTCGACAGTTTCTCCAGCAGGCCGATGTCCTGCGGATGCCGGCCGAAGGTGTAGTCACCGACCAGCAAGCTGAAAGGGTGGCCACCGAAGGTGCCGTACTCCTCTTCATAGATCTTCTTGAACAGCGCGCTCTGGTCGAATTCGACGGCTTTTTCCAGATCGTTCTGCAGCTCTTTCTGCGTGACGTTGAGCAGGCGCAGTTTCAGCCGCGTGCTGGTTTCGGTGTTCTGCACCAGCATGTGCAGACCGCGCCACGAGGCTTCGAGTTTTTGCAGGTCGGGGTGGTGCAGCACCTCGTTGAGTTGGGCGCTGATCAGCTCGTCGATCTGGCTGATGCGGTCGTTGATCATCGCCACCGTGTCCTTGTCGATGGCCATGCCTTCGTCGAGCACCTGGGTGGCGAATTCCGCGAGCATGTCGCGGGCGTAATCCTGCTGACTGTCATCGTGGGCCATGCGGCCGTCGAGAATGATCTGGTCGAGCAGGGAAAGTGTCTCGGTCGTACTGTCGCTGGCTTGTTTCTGAGCTGAAGCGGGCATGGCGAATTCTCCCCTCGATTAGGTGGACGATCAGGCTTGCGGTTCGGCCGGCGCCTCGGCATCAGCTGCCGGGGTAGCGGTGTCCGGGCGGGCCGATTTGATTTCCTGCAAGCCTTCGGTGTTGGCGATGACGTCGCGCAGCAGCTTGTCCAGGTCATCGTTGCCGTCGAGTTTGGTCAGCAGATCGCGCAGGCGCTGGCGGGCCTCGAACAGGCGCCGCAGCGGCGTGACTTGCTCCACCACCTTGACCGGGTCGAAGTCGTCGATGTGTTTGAAATTGAGTTCGATGTTGAGCTTGCTGTCGTCGCCGCTCAGGGTGTTGTTGACCTGCAGCGTGGCGCGCGGGCCGATCGAGGCGAGCACCTCGTTGAAGTTGTCACGGTCGATTTCGGTGAAACGCCGCTCAGTCAGTTTTGCCAATGGTTCGAGCGGCTTGCCTGAGAGGTCGGCGAGGATCCCGACCACCAGTGGCAATTCTTTTTTCTCGATGGCGTTGCCGATTTCGACGTCGTAGGTGATTTGTACACGGGGCGGACGCACCCGGTCGAGCTTGTGCTGAGTACTTTCTGCCATGACGGCGGACTCCGATGCGATGGGCGGGCGCAATGCATCGGGGAGGCCCGTTCATCGCTTTCCCTTACTGGACCGTAGGTTAGAAAGGGGAGCAGATGACCTGTCGTTCCTTTGACAAACCTTCCTCATTCGGCGGTAGCTGCCGAACTACCCAAGACGCTAGAACAGGTCTATAAAAATGCAAGCAAAAACATTTTTGGACAGGTTCGGGAAAAGGAAAATTCATTTTGTGCGGACGTTTTTTTGTAGCGATTGTGTTTGTGCTGCTGGCCGGTTGTTCCTTCTTCGGGCCGAAGGTGGATCTCGACAGCCTGACCCTCGATGTCGCGCCCAAAGCCAATGACGACACGCCGATCGCCGTGGATTTCATTGCGGTCGCCGACCCCGATCTGCTCAAGCAACTGTCGGGCATCAGTGCCAGTCAGTGGTTTGCCGGGCGCGAACAGTACCAACGCGACTATCGTCAGTTGATGAGCGTGTGGGGACTGGAGCTGGTGCCGGGGCAATTCATCGACCGCCAACCCTTCCCGTTGGGGGGCAAGAAGGCCGCTGGACTTTTAGTCTTCGCCAGCTATAACACTCCCGGAGCGCACCGATTGCGCCTCGATGATCAGAGCGAAGCGTGGCTGAAATTCGACAGTCGCGAGATGAGTCTGGTCAACCCCACCGAGCACTGAAATACCACCGCTGCCGCCGGATCGCGGCTTGGTCGAAGGGAGTCGTATGAGTCTGCTACCTGACGCGGTTTGCTGGCACGAAGGCATGCAATTGCTGCCGCAGCATTTTCAGTTGCAAGGGCTGCGGGCCGAAGCACTCGGCGCGCATCTGGCGCAGGCGTGCAACCCGTGGTTCTGGGGCGTCAGTCATATGGAATTCGACCCGTCGGCGCTGAGTGCCGGCGTGGTCCGGGTGTTGTCGTTGCAGGGGACAATGCCCGACGGTTTGCCGGTGGATCTGCAGGCCGGCATCGGCCCGACACTGGAGCTGGATGTCAGCGCCGCGATCAATTCCACTGACGATGCCACCGTCACCGTATACCTGGCGATCAGTCCGATGTGGCGGGCCGGGCAATTGCTGCCGCTCAAGGGCCGTTTGCAGTCGGTGGTCGGCGAGGCGCTGCCGGACCTCACCAGCGGCGAGTTCCCTGAGTCGATCACGGTGTGGCGGCCCAATCCACGGTTGTGCACGCAACTGAACAAGGCCGATTCGATCTGCCTGCCTTTGTTGAAAATTCGCAAGGAGGGCGGCGGTTTTCTGCCGCTGTCCTATACGCCACCCACGCCCATCCTGCTACCGGAGTCACCCCTTGGGCGACGCATTGCCGGGCTCTGCGCACGGGCGCGGGAGAAGTGTCTGTTTCTCGGTGGCCGTTTGCGCCAGGCGCAACAGGCCGGCAATCAGGACGATGCGCTGGAG
This sequence comes from Pseudomonas fluorescens, assembly GCF_001648775.1. GTDB lineage: Bacteria > Pseudomonadota > Gammaproteobacteria > Pseudomonadales > Pseudomonadaceae > Aquipseudomonas > Aquipseudomonas fluorescens_M. The sequence continues at coordinate 133,830 of NZ_LVEJ01000007.1, read as the reverse complement.
ATTCGCCGCCAGTTGACCGCGCTGTGGGCGCGTCTGCCGGAAGTCGAGGGCTTGCTCAACAGCCGCATCGCCCAGCCGCAAACCCTCTATGTGCACTTGCTCGGACTGGCCGGCGCGTGGTCGGCGCTCGAGCCGCTGGCCGGTGTACCGGCGTTCGCGGCGCTGGATTTTGTCGAGTTGCAGCGCGGTTATGACGCCGTCCTGCAATGGCTGGAAACCACCCTCGAACTGATTCGCGCCGGCTATCGCAGCCTGCCGTTCGAACGCGGTGAGCAGAGCTTTTCGATTCAGTTGCCGGACGAACAACCGAGCCAGCGCCTGGTCATCGGCCTGCGCATGCCCAACGGTGCCAGCGAACAAGCGGCCATTGACTGGTTACGAGGCGCGATCATCGCTTCGGCACCGCACATCGCCTTGCTCAGTCGTCAGCGCATGAGCGGTTTGGGCCATCAGGTCATGAGCCGCAGCGAGCAAGTGGCCTACAGCGTCGGCGAAGACACGCGGCTGTTTGTCGTGACGGCCGAAGGCGCGTGGTTCGACGCGCAACTGCCGCTGATGATCGCCGCGCCGGCCGCCAAGCTCACCAGCAGCCCGTGGCAAGTGGTGCTGTTTGTCGCCCAGAACAGTGAAAGTGCCTGATCACACAAGGAACGCCGTATGTCGCAAGGAAGTGCCGCAAGCCTTGGGTTGCAGGACGCACCGTTGAGCAGCGCGTTCCGCGAGACGTGGCAACAATGGCAGCAGGATTGGGTGCAGTTGCCCAAGGACAGCGAGGACGAAGCGGCGCTGGTCGAGACCGTGGTCGAACTGTCGACCCAGGCGTCGCAGCGATTGTGGCGCACGGCGTATTCACGGGTCGGTGATTCGGCGACCGAACAGGTCAAGGCGCTGGTCTATGCGTTCGTCGCCCTGATCGATGAAACTCTGCTGTTTACCCCGTGGCCCGGGCAAGCGGCGTGGCAGGGCAAGCCACTGGAGTCGCGTCTGTATTCCAGTCGTCAGGCCGGTGAGCAGGTGCCAGCGGCGATTCAAACCCTGCTCGATGAGCAACAACCGACCACCCGCGATCTGGCCAACGTGTATTTGCAGTGCCTGATTCTCGGTTTCCACGGGCGCTTGCGCGGCGAGCACAGTCAGGCGCAATTGGCCAAGTGGCGTTTGGCATTGTTCAATTTTGCCTGGCAGGACGAGGCCAGTGATGCCGGTGTCAGCCAGCGTCTGGTGCAGCCCTCGCTGGCCACGCCGTTGCAAATGCCGGTGCGCACGGCGTTGCCGGATGGCTTTCGGCTGGCGCTGGGGATTCTGGCGATGCTGCTGTTGCTGACCGCGCTCGGGCATTGGTTATGGCGGGACATCGGCCAGGAGCTGGCGCCGGTCCTGCAAAGCGGTGAGGTATCGAATGCGCCGGGGCAAGACTCATGAGCCCGCTGACGATCGTTGCGTGGATCGTTGCCCTGCTGTTGTTGCTGGCGATCATCGCGATGGCGGTGTGGTGGTTACGCACCCAGAGCGGCGCGGCGATCCGCAGTTTCTATGCCTCCGTGCGCCATATGGAGCGCGACCAGGGCAATCTCGGTCGCTATCAGTTGCCCTGGTTGCTGATGCTCGGCGACGAAGTCCAGGGCACGCAACTGGTGACGGAATGGCGCCTGCAACCGACCGACAGACCGGCGTGGTTCGGGCGCTGGTGGTCGGACCCCGAGGGCGCGGTGCTGGTGGTGCCGCAAGCGCTGTTTCTGCCGGACGACGGCATGCATTTGCAACGCGGCAGTTGGTGGCGGTTGCTGGGGTTGATCCTGCGGCTGCGCAGCAAGCGGCCGCTGGACGCGGTGATCTGGACGGTGCCGGTCAATCGCCTGAGCAATCTTGAACAGGCGACTCAGTTGGGCGTCGCCGCGCGCCGGCGCTTCATCGACCTGCTGCAACGCTTTGGGCTCAGCGTCCCGGTGTATGTCGTGGTCACCGGACTTGAGGAATTGCCGGGTTTTCAGGATCTGATCAGCGCCTTGCCGCCAGAGGCCCGCGAAGCCACATTAGGCTGGTCATCTCCCTATCCTCGCGATGCCCTCTGGCAAGGCCAATGGAGCGATCAGGCGGTGGATCGTCTGCACCGGGCGGTGGCTGAAGCGGTGATTGAAATTGGCACATTGTCCGGGCAGTTGAGTGCCGATCTGTATGCCTTGCCGGATCGTCTGGAGACGTTGCGGCGCGGGTTGCAGAACGTGCTGGAGCCGGTGTTTCAAGGTAATGCTCAAGGCGAGGCACCGTGTTTTCGCGGTGTGTATTTCACTGCCAATGTCGCCGGGGAAGACGCGCAAGACGGTTTTTCCGTGGACGACAGCGGCCTGCAGCGCAGCGCGTTTGTCCGGCAGTTGTGGCGCCAGCGGCTGGTCGGCGAGCGGGGGCTGGCGCATGGCGTGCCGCGCCTGTTGCGTCTGCGTCAGCGTTGGCAACGTCTCACCGCCGGGGTTGCGCTGGTCGTGGGGGTGGTCTGGGCGGTGGCGATGCTGTGGATCTGGCACGCGTCGGTCAAGGATGCCCATGAGCTGGCGCGGCAGATGCAGGGCGCGCAGAAGGGCTACGTGGCCGTCAGTGATGAGGCGCAGCGGCTCGACTCGACCCGGCGCAACGTGCAGACCTTCTGGCGAGTACTGGAGCGAGCCCCGCACTGGAACTATGTCTCGCTGGTGTTCCCGACGTCGTGGTTTTCCTCGCTCGACAACCAGTTGGAGCAGCAAGTGTTGCAGTCCACTGAGCGCCATATGGTGGTGCCGCTGCATGATCTGCTGAGCGCCGAACTGGCGCAGCTCAAGGCGATCCGCAGTACTGATCGACGCAGCAGTGTCGAAAGTGACGACCCGGCGCAGTGGCAGAATTACCTGAAGGCGAATGATCTGGTGGAGCGTGCATTGCGTCTGGAACAACAGAACCAGTGGTTCAATCAGGTGCAAAACAACCCGCGCGCACCGCTGGACGATCTGGTGCAACTGAGCAACAACGCGCTGGCGCTGAACCTCAACACGGGCACCTTGCCCTACGCGGCTTTTTACAATCGGCTGCTCGTCGCAGGGCAAGACGGCCACTTGCAAGCGCTTGATCTGAGTGTCGAGCGCCCGCTGATCGTGAGCAATTTTTCCGGGCTGATGCAGCGCTGGCTCGATCAGTATTTCCTCGCCGATAACTTTGTCAGCAAGGCCGGCTATCTCAAATTGCACCTGGATCAACTGCAATCGGGCAATGGCAACAGCCTGCGGGAGCTCGAAGACCTGACTGCGCTGGTCGATGATCTGCAAGCGGCGATTGCCCTGACCAACTCGACGTGGAGTCGCGGCAAGGGCCAGGAACTGGTGCCGGGTTATCGCGACTTCCTCGGCAAGGTGGCCAAGAGTACGTTGTTGGGCACGCAGGTCGAGCAGGACCTCGACACACAAGCGTCACGGCTGCAGCAGAGCTTTCGCGATCAATGGATCGCCCAGATCGGATCGCGGGACAACTTGCTGGTGCAGCAAGTCAGCGGGCAACTGGCCTTGCAGGAGCAAGTGGTCAAGCTGGATAACGCGGTACAGGCGCTGTTCAAGCGTGACTTCGTGTCGGTCGCCCTGCGTGCCAGCGAAGACAACGTCAATATGCAAGGTCAGACGGTGGACGGTGATGACCTCAATGAATCGCTGAAGTATTTCGCCGACTACAACAGCTACATCGCTGAAGAGCTGCCACGGATTCCGCCGGACTATCGCGTGGCACTGCTGAAAACCGCCGAGCGCGCCGCCGCCCAGGCAATGTGGTTGAGCCTCAAGGATCACAACGACCAGACGCAGCCTTACGCCGTGTTCAACGTACAGGCCGAGCAAGCCATGGCCCTGCAAAAGGCCTTTGTCGAGGTACACCGTGCGGACCTCGCCACGCGCCTGCAAACGGCGCTCAACCGCCGCGCCATGGCGCAGATTATCGGCGGGCTGGATGAAATCACCGCACAACCGCTGTTCGGCGGTCGTGCTGAAATCAGCCAGTGGGACGGCGGGAAAAACCTCGGTCTGCAATTGTTCGGCGCCAGCGATGTGCAGGACCTGAAACTGAGCCTCAAGCAGCAGTTCAATACCATGCTCGGCATCACGGAACGGCGCACGTCGTCGTTGCAGTGGTTGACGACGCAGCAAGCCAGTCTTTCGGCACTGGATTACGAACGCGTGACGCAGTTCAGTGCACTCAACGACGAGTTGCGCAAATACAAGGAGGCCAACCCGGCTAGTTCACCGGCGCAGATCGAGCAACTGGTCAGTCGCGATTTTATCGAAATGGACGTCAATTCCTGCCTGCAGATGTTGCAGACCGCCAACCTCGGCGGCGGCCGAGGCACCCTGGCGATGCGCGCGATCGAGTTGCAACAGGAGGCCACACAGCGTTGCCAGATGCTGCAAGTGCAACAGGCCGCTGCGGCGTGGAATGAGCTGGCCAACTACTTCAATCAATATCTGGCGGATCGCTTTCCGTTCGCCAACGGCGTGCAGATGCAGGACGCCGATCCGGCCCGGGTTGAATATTTTCTACAACTGATCGACAAAAAACTGCCGGTCGCACAGGCCGGCCTTGCCACAAACCAGACCCCGGAACGCTTGGCCGCGGCGGATTTTCTCAACCGTTTGAAACAGGCCAGCACTTGGCTGACACCGCTGTTCGTGCGCGACAAGAGCGGCATCCTCGGCGTCGAACTGGATGTGCGCTGGCGCACCGATCGCGATGACGAGAAGGGCGCCGATCAGGTGATTGCCTGGAGCTTGCTCGCCGGCAGTCAGCAGATCAACTACCCCGCAGCCGAGCAACCGAACCTGCGCTGGATGGTCGGCCAGCCGATTCGCCTGACCTTGCGCTGGGCGCGCAATGGCAAGGAACGGCCGGTCAACGATCCGCAACAACCGAACCTGGTGGTGCGCGATCTGGAGGCCGGTTGGGAATACGGTGGGCCGTGGTCATTGCTGCGGATGATGCGCGCGCATTTCTCGGTGCAGCGCCAGCCGAGCATGGATTACACCGATTTCCCGTTGACCTTGCGCTTGCCGGTGACCGCATCGACCGACAGCGTCACCAGTGAATTCACGCGGATGTTCGTGCGCCTGTCGCTGATGAGCCAGGGCTCGAAACTGCCGTTGTCGATTGCGCCGTTGCCGACCCGCGCGCCACGCTCGCCGTTCCAGTTCACCGGCACCACGGCCGCCATCGAATCGCCGAAGGAGAACCTGTGAGCCTGCCATCGACCCCGTTGCCAGAGCTGATTGAGCAGTTGCTCGAACCGATCAGCGCAGACGCGCCGTGTGGCGTCGATCTGCGTTATGAACGCGAGTTCGACCAGTTGCGCGACTTGCGCCGCGAAGACGATGCGAGCCTGCCGACCGGGGTCTGGCAGTCGACGCTGAAGCGGGCGAACTGGCCGGACGTGGAGAAGCTCACCACCACGTTATTGCTCGAACGCAGCAAGGACTTGATGCTCAGCGCCTGGCTCGGCGAGGCCTGGTTGCACTTGCAGGCGCTGGATGGCTTGCCCGGTAGTCTGGCGCTGATCGCCGGTCTGTGTGAGCGCTTTCCCGAGCATTTGCACCCGCAAGCCGAGGAGGGCGATCAGTCATGGCGGGTGATTCCACTGGAATGGCTGGTGCGCCGTTACAGCGAAATATTACTTACGCGGGTGCCGCTGTTCGGCACGCGCAACAGTGCTTTCGAGGCTTATACGCTGGAAGTCTGGCGCCGCTTGCAGATTCAACAGGTGCAGGCCAACGACAGCAAGAACGCCAAGACCTCGGCGGAAACCGCGCGCAACGAACAGAAGAAACTCAACGACCAGATCCGCGCCACGCCGTTGGCATTCTGGCTGCGCAACCAAGGCAATCTGCTGTTGAGCCTGCAACATCTGCAACGACTCGACCGCTGGAGTGAGGCCTATCTGGGCGATCAAGGCCCGGGATTGCGGCCGTTGCAGGACACCCTTCAAGCGCTGCTGACACTGGTTCAGGAGTTCATTGCCATGCACCCACAACAACCGGCGCCACCCGCGCCCGTGGTCGAAGCCGCTGTCGCCGTGTCGCCGCCTGCGGAAGCGGCGCCGGTCGCGCAGGTGTTTCGCGAGCCGGCCAGTCGTGAAGAAGCCTATCGGCAGTTATTGCTGATCGCCGAATACCTGGCCCGCACCGAACCCCACAGCCCGGTGCCGTACCTGATACGGCGCGGGGTCGAGTGGGGTAACAAGCCGTTGAGTGAATTGCTCGGTGAGTTGATTTCGGCCGATGCCGAGTCGCGGCGGTTGTGGACGTTGCTCGGCGTGCTTTAGTGCACCCGCTGGTTGTTGCGTTTCGGCGGCAACGCGATGGGCGTCAGCACCGGTTGCCCGGAGAAAAACGCCACGAGGTTTTTCCCCACCAACTCGACCGTGCCTTGAGTCGCTTCCGGTGACAGACCGGCAACGTGCGGGGTGAGCAGCACGTTGCTCAGGGTCTTCAGGGCATCCGGCACTTGCGGTTCGTGGTCGAACACGTCGAGTGCGGCGCCGGCGATGCGCCGTTGTTCCAGCGCGGTGATCAGGTCTGCCGTGGCGATCACACTGGCGCGCGCAATATTGACGATAAAACCTTTCGGCCCGAGCGCATCGAGCACCGCTCGCGTGACCAGATGCTGCGTGCCGATGCCGCCGGGCGTGGCGACGATCAAAAAGTCCGAGGCCCGCGCCAGATCGGTTGGTGTCGAGCAGAACGCGTAGGGCACATCAGTGCGCAACTGGCGGCTGTGATAGCTGATCTGCATATCGAAACCGAGGTTCGCCCGTTTGGCAATCGCCATGCCCACCGCGCCGAGGCCGAGAATGCCCAGACGTTTGCCGGCCAGCGACGGACGCATGATTTTTGGCCATTCGCCCCGGCGCACCGCCGCGTCGCAGCGTGGAATATCGCGCACCAATGCCAACAACATGGCCATTGCGTGGTCGGCCACCGACGAGGCATTGACCCCGGCGCCATTGGTCACGGTGATCCCGCGATCGCTGGCGGCTTGCAGGTCGACCTGTTCGTAACCGGCACCGATCACGGTGATGATTTTCAGCGCGGGCAGGGCGGCGATTTCGTCGGCGGTCAGGCCCAGCGGGCCGCGGGTCAGCACCGCATCGATACGACTGCCGTGGCTGGCGATGGCTTGTGCCCGTTCGGCCGGTGTCGGTGCGAGGATCAGGTGAAAGCCCTGATGCTCGAGAATCGGCAGATAGTCATTGATGGTTTCAACCAGTACCAGAACGGTGGCGGGCATTGCGCGGCTCCTGTGATCAATGGCGTGTCGGTCGCGAAAGTCGTGTCAGAGTGCTGATTCCAGAGCGGTTTGGCAATCATTGTCATTCACGCAGTGTGCTTTGATTCTGGACGGCTTCAGGCAAGAAGCAAGGCTGGCAGCACACCGGTGATCCGGTGTGCTGTGAGCATCATTGGGCGGCGCGAGCTTTGCTTTGTTCAGCCAGGGCAATCGGCTGGAAATCGTAGGTTGGATAAAACTCGGTGCGGTAACTGCCCCACGCGGTGCTTTCCAGAGCGAGGTTCACTTCTGCCAACCGCGAGGCGGGGAAGCGCACGGTCACCACTTGGCCAATGCCCATCATGATGTTCCAGCTCACCACTTCGACCCCGGCCGGGGGAAAGGTTTTGTAGAAGCCTTGTTGCGTGAGCTGGGCTTTGAGTTCGCTCAATGGGCGGGTCTGATCATGCTTGAGAAAAACGGTCAGCATCATGGCATTGTCGGCAGTGGCGACGGTTTTTTTTAGGGGTTGGGTGGCGGCCTGCGCGCTGACCCCGGCGCAATAGACCGAGGAGACAAATAACGTCGACATCAGCAGGGTTTTAAGTGTCTTTTGCATATTGATTCCTGGCGTTATTGTTTGATGACGGATTTGGTTTCTACGGTTCCGGTATAAGGTGCGTGAACGACATGAATACGCACGAGAGGATTGTTTTCCACCATGTCGCGCGGCACTTCGCGAGAGTAGGTGAATTCACTGCTATTCAAAGTTTCCAAGCGTCGGACAATCGTTTTGGTGGGGCCGATGTCGGGTACAAGGATGTGCTGTTTCTGATCGCCGGTAACAAAGAAATAACCGCCGCCACCGTTGTTGTACTGTGACTCGCCTGTGTCGGTGTCAAAGAATTCATATCGATTACGTTCGGGATTCCAGGTCGATATACCCACGACGCCGGGGTACTGCGCTTTGACGTCCGTTTCAGTGGCGCCGTCGATGTAAACCTTGGTGGTCAGCCATCGGGGCGAGGAGGCCAGTTCGCCGACGTCGGCGCTGGCGAGCGGGGAAAGCAGCGCTGCCAACAACAGGCCGATCATCGTGTGTTTTTGCATGCTGAGTCCTCTTCATCAAACTTCGAAGGTCGTGTGCTATTAAACATTCCTGCTTCGGGGCGTGAAAAATATAGACGTGATGTGGAAGATTGTTCAATGGCTCCGTAGTTGCTTGTAACAAAGGGCTGTTGTTTGGTTTATGGGTAATATTTTGTCTTGATTGTTTTGGGTGTTTTTTGTTGTAGGAATATTCTTAAGTGTTGATCAGTTATTAGCTTGTTTGTTGGTTATTTCTGTAATTAATGTCGCTAGTTATATTAACTGGCTGCGCGGTGTTGTAGGACGGAAGATAGGGTTACAAAACTCTGATTGACGCAGCCGCAGCAAGTGAGGCTGCGTCAATTTCACAGATCGTTTGTTTAGAACATTACCTGCGCACTGTCGATTAACCCTGCGAAGGCAGCACCGAGGGTTGCGTTGTGGTGTTTGATGATTGCTTCGGCCGACAGCGCGGGAGTGTCCATGCAGGTGTGGGCGTCGGCCACCAGCAACGCTTTGAAACCCAGGTCGACAGCTGCGCGACAAGTGCTGTCGACGCAGAACTGAGTCTTCATGCCGACGATGTAGAGATTCTCGACTTTTCTATATTTGAGCTGTTGCGCCAGTTCGGTGCCGTGGAAAGCATTGGGGCGGGATTTGTTGAACAGGGTGTCGATTTCAGCGTCCAGTTCAAGCGCCGGCAGCAATTGCCAGAATGGACTGTCGACAGCAATCGGCGAACCTTGCGGGCCGGTGTGGCGCACGGCGAAGATCGGTACCTGTTGTTGTCGGGCCTGTGCGATCAGGCGCTGGATGTTGGCGAGTATCCGTTCGCCGTCGTGAGGTTGTTCCGGGCCTTGGAACAGGCCGACCTGCATATCGATGATCAACAGTGCTGCGGACATGGTGTTTCTCCTTGAGGACTTACTGGTTTGCAACAGCAGCCGCACGGACGGGAGAAACAACAAGGCCCCGTCCATTGCTGGCGGGGCCTTGGGTTTGCTGCGCTGGGCTTACCTCACGCAGAAACACCACGACCCGCCGGTGGCGGTCGTGGTGGTGCGGGTGAGGTACAGCGAGCGAAGGTTCATGGGCCGATCATGCTGGGGGCGTTGCGCCGCTGTCAACTGGCGTACTGGGCGATGCCGTTGCCGAAGGACCAGTTTTCTTTTTTCACTTCCACCAGGTTGATGAACACGTCTTCGAGGCGGATACCCAGTTGCGTGTTCAGGTTGTCGGCGATGGTCTGGTACAGGGCTTTTTTCTGCTCCAGCGTTCGGCCTTCGTTAAGGGTGATCTGGATGATCACCAGATGCTCGCTGCGCTGAATGCCGAGGTATTGCGGGTCGAAGATGAAATGCTCGCCGTCGTGTTCGTTGAGGATCTGGAAATTGTCGTGTTCCGGCACGTTGATGGTGCTGCGCATGGCGGCGTAGATCTGCTCGCCGATGCGTTTGGCGAAGGTGGGGTCGGTGTGTTGTTTGATGTCGACGCGGACGAGGGGCATGGGTGGAGACTCCGGGGGGGCAGGGGACTCATTGACGCTAGATGATCTGGGTCAAATTGAAAGTATTTCGCTGTTTGCTCGGACGCCTTCGCGAGCAGGCTCGCTCCCACAGGTTTGGCGCGTCGCCCAGTGCCAGCGGGATGTTGATTTTGGCGTTGTTTCGGTACGAGGTGGCCTACGAAATTCGCGGATTCTGCCTACGAATTTGGCAGATTCATCTGCTATCGGGCCGGCGGTTAACGCGAAATCATGGGGCAGTAATGGGAGGTGGTCAGGATGGAAAAGCTTCCCCAACGTTAACTGCCAGCAGCCAAGGAAGGCTCATGCATCTTGATGACCACAAAAATGTAGAGCTCGAAAGGCTACAAACGGAAACCCAAAAGCTTGGTGCGGAGAGGCGCAAGTTTTTGGCGGAGGAAGCAAAACTGAAACTTGAGACTTTTTTGTATCCCGTTGTGGTGGGGGCTGGGGCATTAACTGCAATTGCCACCGCCGTAGGGCTTTATATGAAGCTGTAAGAGCGCGCAGCAGGTTGCCGTAGCGCATACGCGTTGACTCAGAGCATTAAAAAAGAAAAAGGGGCAGTATGAGCACAGAGGAAAGCAGAGCCAGGATAGACCGACTGTATCAAGAGGAGTTTGAGTTCAGAGAAGCCATGAAGCCTTTTCGCAAAGCCGAAAGGCGTGAAACGGTTTTGCTATTCAGCCTTGGAATGTTGATGGGCGCGGCGGGGATCGCTTTCGTGATGGTGTTGGCCCGAGCCATCTGAGCACCCTTGCACATGCCTGTTAACGACAGTCTGAATGCCTGTGTACGACAGGTATTTTCGCAAAAACGACACCCCACTGATCTGCTCCGCACAACCATTCCTCAGCTAAGTCTTTGCTTCTGCTCATTTATCGCGGAGAATCGCGCCCCTGTTTCGGCCGGAGCATGTCTGTCGGTTTTTTCCGACGCGTCCTGACCGAGTGGCAAGTGACCGGAATGCGGAGATCCGACCGGATGAATGATCAGGCCAATAGCGTCGAAGAGCGCTTTGATGCAGCAGCACCCGCTGAACTTTCGAGCTGGAATCGCCAGGACACCACCTGGATGTTGGGGTTGTTCGGGACGGCCATTGGCGCCGGTACCCTGTATTTGCCGATCAACGCAGGCTTGGGTGGCTTCTGGCCGCTGGTCGTTCTCGCGCTGTTGGCGTTCCCGATGACGTTCTACGCGCACCGTGGTCTGACCCGTTTTGTGCTGTCCGGTCGCGAAGGCGCCGATATCACTGAAGTGGTCGAACAGCATTTCGGCATCAAGGCCGGTGCGCTGATCACGCTGTTGTACTTCTTTGCGATCTTCCCGATCCTGTTGATCTACAGCGTTGGCCTGACCAACACCGTCGCCAGTTTCCTTGAGCATCAATTGCACATCACTCCGCCGCCTCGTGCGCTGCTGTCGTTCGTGCTGATTCTTGGTTTGCTCGCTGTGGTGCGTTGCGGCCAAGAGGCGATCGTCAAGGCGATGAGCCTGATGGTGTATCCGTTTATCGTTGCGCTGCTGTTTCTGGCGGTGTACCTGATTCCCCACTGGAACGGCGGCATTCTGACCACCGTTTCGCAGGTGCCACCACCGTCGGCGCTGCTGCACACGTTGTGGCTGGCGATTCCGGTGATGGTGTTCTCGTTCAACCACTCGCCAATCATTTCGGCGTTTGCGGTGGATCAGAAGCGACAGTACGGCGTGCATGCCGATGAGCGCAGCTCGCAGATCCTGTTCCGCGCCCATGCGCTGATGGTGCTGATGGTGCTGTTCTTCGTCTTCAGTTGCGTCCTGACATTGTCACCAGAGCAACTGGCTGAAGCCAAAGAGCAGAACCTGTCGATCCTGTCGTACCTGGCCAACCACTTCAACAATCCGACCATCGAGTTCGCTGCACCGCTGATTGCGTTCGTGGCGATCTCGAAATCGTTCCTCGGTCACTACATCGGTGCCAGCGAAGGCCTGAAAGGCTTGATCGTGAAGAGCGGCAAGCGTCCGAGTGCCAAGGCACTGGATCGCATCGTGGCGGCGTTCATGCTGGTGATCTGCTGGATCATCGCGACTCTGAACCCGAGCATTCTGGGTATGATCGAAACCGTCGGCGGCCCGGTGATTGCGGCGATTCTGTTCCTGATGCCGATGTACGCGATTCGCAAGATTCCGGCGATGGCGCGTTATCGCGGTCAGGCATCGAACGTGTTTGTCACGGCAGTGGGTCTGGTGGCGATTTCGGCACTGGTTTACAAACTGACGATGTAAAGCCGGATCAATAGATCGCAGCCTGCGGCAGCCATTGCCTGAATCCTTGGGCAGGCGCTGCACAAGGCTGTGATCTTTTGCTTTTGAGCTACAGTACGCCGCTGCGCATCACCGATGCACAGCGGTTTTTTTTCGTCTGGAGACAGTGGATTGTCGAGCCTCGCGCAACCTGTTGCACCCATCAACCGCTGGCAGGATGTGCTTGCGGGTCTGTCCATCGCAGGCCTCTTGCTGCCCGAAGCGGTGGCGTATTCGACCATCGCAGCACTGGCGCCTCAGGCCGGGGTGATCGCGCTGTTTGCCGGGTTGCTGTGTTATGGGGTGTTCGGCACCAGTCGTTTTGCGATTGTGTCGGCGACGTCTTCTTCGGCGGCTGTGCTGGCAGCGGCGACGGCGACGCTGGCCAATGGTGACCCGCAGTTGCGCTCGACCCTGGCGGTCGGCCTGGTGTTGGTCACGGGTGGGTTGTTTTTGCTGGCCGGGATCTTTCGCCTCGGCAGCGTCACGTCGTTCATCGCCAAACCGGTTTTACGCGGATTTGCCTTCGGCCTGGCGCTGACGATCATTCTCAAGCAGGTCGCCAGCGTGGTCGGCGTGCATCTGACCGATGCCAATCTGGTGCGCTTCGCCCCGCAACTGCTTGAACAGCTGCCGCAATGGAACTGGCCGGCTGCCGCTGTCGCTGCCGTCGCGCTGGTGCTGCTCGGTGTGTTTTCGCGATTCCCGCGGGTGCCCGCAGGCTTGCTGGTGGTGGTGATCGGCATCGCCGCCGGGCAATGGCTGAACCTGCCGACGTACGGCGTAAAGATGATCGGCATGATCGACCTCAGCCTGGAAGTGCCCAATTTGCCAGTGCTGCCGTTCGCCGATTGGCTGCGCTTGGGCGAGGTAGGGTTTGCCCTGGTGATGATTCTGTATGCAGAGTCGTATGGCTCGATCAGTGCGTATGCGCTCAAGCATGGCGACCGCGTCAACTCAAACCGCGATCTGCTGGCGCTGGGTGCGTCGAACCTGCTTTGCGGGTTGTTTCATGGCATGCCGGCAGGCGCCGGGTATTCGGCGACCTCGGCGAATGAAGCGGCAGGGGCGACGTCACGCTGGGCCGGCGGGGTGGCGGCGCTGGTGGTGCTGATCATCGTGCTGACGGTGCTGCCGTGGATTGCCCTCACGCCGGAGCCGATCCTCGCCGCGATTGTCATGCATGCGTTGGGGCGTGGCTTGAGTTTGCAGCCGCTGGGCCGGTATTTCATCTGGCGCCGGGATCGGGTGTTGGTGATTTGTGCCGTTGCGGCGGTGCTCGTGCTTGGCGTGCTGGATGGCTTGCTGGTGGCGGTGGCGATCAGTGTGTTGCTGATGCTCAAACAGATGTCGGCGGCGGACATTCAGGTATTGGGGCGGATCGATGGCGGGCATGATTTTGTCGATGTGCAGCGTCATCCGATTGCGCAGACGGAGCCGGGCGTACTGATCATTCGACCGAGTGAGGCATTGTTCTTCGCCAACGTTGAACGCATTCTCGGGGCGGCGTTACGGCTGATCCGTCATACAGAGGTGCCGCTGCACACGGTGATTCTGAGCCTTGAGGAGACGCCGGATCTGGATGGCACCAGCATCGAGGCGATGCAGGAGTTTTTCTTGCGGGTGCATCAGGAGGGCAAACGGCTGATTCTGGCGCGGCTCAAGCATGAAGCGCTGACGGTGTTGGACGCCTTGCCGCAAGTGCAGGCCAATGGTGTGATCCTCAGCGGTTTGAGCGTGGATGGCGCTGTACAGAAAGCCCTCAAGCTCAACCCATAACCCTATGGGGAAAATGCAATTCTCTTGTCTGGCAGGAATTAAAGGTGGGAGCGAGCCTGCTCGCGAAAGCGGTGTGTCAGTCGATGTGACTATTGGCTGATGAATTGCCTTCGCGAGCAGGCTCGCTCCCACAGGGTCCAGGTGTAAGGCATAAAAAAACGCCGCTCATCTGACGATGGGCGGCGTTTTTCATTGCGTTGCAGCGTTAGGCTTGAACGACCGGGATGTTGGCGTTCGCAGCAGCTTCACGGAACTCGGCAATCTGGTCGAAGGACAGGTAGCGGTAGATATCGGCCGCCATGCTGTCGATCTTGCCAGCGTATTCCATGTACTCCTCGACGGTCGGCAGGCGACCCAGGATCGAAGCCACGGACGCCAGCTCAGCCGAAGCCAGGTAGACGTTCGCGCCGTCGCCCAGACGGTTCGGGAAGTTACGGGTCGACGTCGACACAACAGTCGCGTTCGGCTCTACACGTGCCTGGTTACCCATGCACAGGGAGCAGCCTGGCATTTCCATGCGCGCGCCAGCCTTGCCGTAGATGCCGTAGTAGCCTTCTTCGGTCAGTTGGTGAGCGTCCATTTTGGTCGGCGGCGACAGCCACAGACGGGTTGGCAGCTGACCCTTGACCTGATCCAGCAACTTACCGGCAGCGCGGAAGTGACCGATGTTGGTCATGCACGAACCGATGAACACTTCGTCGATCTTCTCGCCAGCAACGCTGGACAGCAGACGGGCGTCGTCCGGATCGTTCGGCGCGCACAGTACCGGCTCGCTGATGTCGGCCAGATCGATTTCGATGACTTCGGCGTATTCGGCGTCGGCATCGGCTTCCATCAGTTCCGGGTTGGCCACCCAGGCTTCCATCGCTTGCGCACGGCGTTCCAGGGTACGCGCATCGCCGTAGCCTTCGCCGATCATCCAGCGCAGCAGGGTGATGTTGGAGTTCAGGTACTCGGTGATCGACTCTTTCGACAGCTTGATGGTGCAACCGGCAGCCGAACGTTCGGCCGAGGCGTCGGACAGTTCGAACGCCTGCTCCAGGGTCAGACCTTCCAGACCTTCGATTTCCAGAATGCGGCCGGAGAAGGCGTTTTTCTTGCCTTTCTTCTCGACGGTCAGCAGACCGTTCTGGATGGCGAAGTACGGAATCGCATGAACCAGGTCACGCAGGGTGATGCCAGGTTTCATTTTGCCTTTGAAGCGCACCAGGATCGATTCCGGCATGTCCAGCGGCATAACGCCGGTGGCTGCGGCGAACGCGACCAGACCGGAACCGGCCGGGAACGAGATGCCCATCGGGAAACGGGTGTGCGAGTCACCACCGGTACCGACGGTGTCTGGCAGCAGCATGCGGTTCAGCCACGAGTGGATGATGCCGTCGCCCGGACGCAGGGAAACGCCGCCGCGGGTCATGATGAAGTCAGGCAGGGTGTGGTGGGTGGTCACGTCGATCGGCTTTGGATAGGCCGCGGTGTGGCAGAACGACTGCATTACCAGGTCAGCGGAGAAGCCCAGACACGCCAGGTCTTTCAGTTCGTCACGGGTCATTGGACCGGTGGTGTCCTGAGAACCTACGGTGGTCATCTTCGGTTCGCAGTAGGTGCCAGGACGGATGCCTTTGCCTTCTGCCAGACCGCAAGCCTTGCCGACCATTTTCTGCGCCAGGGTATAACCCTTGGTGCTTTCGATCGGTGCATCAGGCTTTTTGAACAGGTCGAACGCTGGCAGACCCAGCTCGGCGCGAGCCTTCTCGGTCAGGCCACGGCCGATGATCAGCGGGATACGGCCGCCGGCGCGGACTTCGTCCAACAGCACCGGGGTCTTCATTTCGAAGGTGGTCAGGACTTCGTCGGTGCCGTGTTTGCAGACTTTGCCAGCATGCGGGTACAGGTCGATCACGTCGCCCATGTTCATGTTGGAAACGTCGAACTCGATTGGCAGTGCGCCGGCATCTTCCATGGTGTTGTAGAAGATCGGAGCGATTTTGCTGCCGAAGCAGAAACCGCCAGCACGCTTGTTCGGCACGTAAGGAACGTCGTCACCGAAGAACCACAGCACCGAGTTGGTAGCGGATTTACGCGACGAACCGGTACCGACCACGTCACCGACGTAGGCGATCGGGAAGCCTTGACCGCGCATTTCTTCGATCTGCTTCATCGGGCCGATGGCGCCCTGCTGATCAGGAACGATGCCGTCACGGGCCATTTTCAGCATGGCCAGGGCGTGCAGCGGGATATCTGGACGCGACCAGGCATCTGGAGCAGGGGACAGGTCGTCGGTGTTGGTTTCGCCGGTAACCTTGAATACGCGCAGGCTGATCTTGTCGGCCAGGGTCGGACGGTTTTTGAACCACTCGCCGTCAGCCCAGGATTGCAGCACGGCTTTAGCGTGAACGTTACCGTTCTTGGCTTTTTCGGCGACGTCGTGGAACGCATCGAACATCAGCAGGGTGTGCTTGAGTTGCGCGGCAGCGACTGGCGCCAGCTCGGCGTCGTCCAGCAGGTCAACCAGAGTGACGATGTTGTAGCCGCCCTGCATGGTGCCGAGCAGTTCTACAGCGCGCTTTTTGTCGAGCAGAGGGGAGGAGACTTCGCCCTTGGCCAGTGCAGACAGGAAGCCGGCTTTTACATAGGCCGCTTCGTCCACGCCTGGTGGAATGCGATTGGTGATCAGGTCAACGAGGAAAGCTTCTTCGCCAGCCGGAGGGTTCTTCAGCAGCTCGACCAGGCCTGCGGTTTGTTCGGCGTTAAGCGGCTGGGGAACGATACCCAGTGCTGCACGCTCTTCGATATGTTTGCGGTAGGCTTCAAGCACAGTTATTACCCTCATCAGTGGTCCCAAATGGCTGTCCGGGACGCTCGTCGCGAAATGCACGTACTCATGCGCTGCGTGGCGTTGTGGGCCACTTAGCCAGAATTACCGGGCATTCCTTACAGAAGCTGCTTTCAAAGTTTTACGCCTGCAGAACGGGGAGCTGATGAGGGTTGGCGCTGGATTTTTCCCCGCTGGAAAAACCCCTCGCCAACACCGCTCTGAAGGAACGACTGTGCTCGTGACGCTTTGAAAACAGCTTCTAACGGACATTGGCGCCTTAAAAGGCTGGCTGATTCTACGGCAAAAAAAATTTAAAGGTAAGTCGGGCTCTATTGGACTTTGGTGGCGTTGTCTGTGCGCGGGTGGAACGCTGCGCCAGACGTTGCCCCTGATGTTTGAGGGGTGATCAATGCCCGACAAAGGGCTAACATGCCGACCTGTTCCGCGTTTCAGTGTTTTGCCTATCTTATGCCCAATCAGACCATCAAGACTCCCTGCGTCGGCCTCTGCTCCACTGTTTACGGTGATCTGGTGTGCCGTGGCTGCAAGCGTTTCCACCACGAAGTGATCCACTGGAACGGTTACAACGAGGAGGAAAAGCGCGCGGTGTGGTTGCGGCTGGAGCAATTGCTGTCACAAGTGATGGCGGCCAAGGTCGAGATTTTCGATTCGGCGCGCCTGCGCGAGCAGCTCGAACAGCGCAAGATCCGCTTCGTACCGCATCAATCGGAATATTGCTGGGCGTATCAGCTGATTGCGCGCGGCGCGCGGGTGATCATTAATCTCGAGGCTTACGGCATGGTGCTGCTGCCGGAGTTTCGCGACTGGAACCTGCCGGAATTGCGCGATGCCATTGATCGGGAATTTTTCCTGCTGTCGGAAGCGCACTATCAACGCTACATCGCCCCGGGCTTTTTGAAAGACGCCTTCGGCGCCTGAAAGCTTCGCGAGCAAGCTCGCTCCCACAGGAGAATGCATTCCAAATGTGGGAGCGAGCTTGCTCGCGAAGGGGCCATCAAATACAGCACAAGTCTCAGTGTTTCACCGCCAGCTCCAGCAAATGATCCTCAACCTCCTGCGGTTTGAGCACCAGCACATCGCTTTCCAGCGCATCCAGCACCACTTCCGCGGTATTGCCAATCAACGCCCCTGACAACCCGGTGCGCGCCACCGTGCCAATCACTGTCACCGCTGCCTGCAGCTTGTGCGCCATGAACGGGATCAACACGTCCGCCGGGCCTTCCTCGATGTGCAGATGGGCGTCATCGACATCGAATTCCGCCTGAAACGCCCGGCATTGCTCGCGATAGCGCGCCTCGATGGTTTCGCTCAGTTGCAGCGTCGGATCGGCTGCCGAGAGCATCGGCGATGGATGCGCCGCGATCACATGCAGATGCGCCTTGGCCAGGCTGGCAATGTCATAGCCGTGATCAATGATCGTCGTGTGCAGATGCCGGTGCTCGCCATCGGCATTGCCGACATCCACCGCCGCCAGAACCACCTTGTCTTTCCACGAACCGGCGGTTTTCACCAGCAGTACCGGGGTCGGGCAGTGGCGCAGGAGTTTCCAGTCCGCCGGGGTCAGCAGGGCTTTTTTCAGCGAGCTGTCAGGGAAATGCTGTTTGATCACCAGCCCGCAACCTTCGGCCTGCTGCACATCGATGATGGTTTCGTGCAGGCTTTCGTTCCACGCCTGTTCGGTGGTCACGCTGTAACCGTCGGCCAGCAACGCGGCTTTGAGCACGCCAAGCATGCCGGCGTGGTCGTGCTTCTTGTCGCACACCAACAGGTGCAGATGGGCCTGGGTCACGCCGGCGATCAACTTGGCGCGCTTGAGCGCCAGGCTTTCCGAATGTTCGGGTTCGATGACCACCAGAATGCTGCGAATGGCTTGCATGAGCGGAGTCTCCAGCAAAGAAAAGGCACGGCGTTGCACAACTATAGTTGCTGTCCATCAGGCTGCGACTTGATGCATATCAACGGTGGTGGCTGGTGGTCTGCGGGCAGGCCGGTATAATCGGCGCCCTTCGCTCGAACACCTTTTACCGTGAGCCCCATGATCCTTCCCGAAATCCACGAATTCCTTGGCTGCCACACCCCCGACGCCTGGGTTCAGGCTGCACTGGCCGATCAGGAAACCCTGCTGATCGACCACAAGAACTGCGAGTTCAAGGCCGCCAGCACCGCGCTGAGCCTGATAGCCAAGTACCATTCCCACGTCGACCTGATCAACATGATGTCGCGTCTGGCCCGGGAAGAACTGGTGCACCACGAGCAGGTCATGCGCATCATGAAACGGCGCAAGATCGAACTGCGCCAGCTGCATGCCGGGCGCTACGCGTCGAGCCTGCGCAAAGTGGTGCGCAGCCATGAACCGGTGAAACTGGTCGATACGCTGGTGGTCGGCGCGTTTATCGAAGCGCGCAGTTGCGAGCGGTTCGAAGCCCTGGTGCCGCACCTGGACGAAGAACTCGGCAAGTTCTATTTTGGCCTGCTGAAGAGCGAGGCGCGGCATTTTCAGGGTTACTTGAAACTGGCCTATCAATACGGCGACGCCAAGGATATTGCTCAGGTCATCGAGAGGGTTCGCGCCGCCGAGCAAGAGCTGATCGAGTCGCCGGACGACGAATTCCGCTTTCACAGCGGCGTGCCTGCGTAAGATTGTTAAAAACTCTTAAGAGTATGAAACATCACCGAAAACCGGCCGCAGTGGCCGGTTTTTGCTGCCTGAAGCAAACGCCGAACCGGTGATTGCCGCCATAATGTCGACCACTTCACACATGGCTGGCAGATGGGCGTTATGGATAACCTGGGTTTTGGCAAAGTCCTGCTGGTGGAGGACGATGAGCGTCTCGCCGCGTTGATCGCGCACTTCCTCGAGCAACACGGCTACGAGGTGCGCACGGTGCTGCGTGGCGATCTGGCCGTGGCGGCGTTTCTGGAATTCAAGCCGAAAGTCGTCGTGCTCGACCTGATGCTGCCGGGGCAGAGCGGTCTGCATGTGTGCCGTGAGATCCGTAGCGTGTCGGACACGCCGATCGTCATCCTGACGGCCAAGGAAGATGACCTCGACCATATCCTCGGGCTGGAGTCCGGCGCCGATGATTACGTGATCAAACCGATCAAACCGCCGGTGTTGCTGGCCCGCTTGCGCGCGCTGCAACGACGGCAAGTGCCGGACAGCAGCGTGGTCAGTTTCATG
Source organism: Pseudomonas fluorescens (assembly GCF_001648775.1). Lineage (GTDB taxonomy): Bacteria > Pseudomonadota > Gammaproteobacteria > Pseudomonadales > Pseudomonadaceae > Aquipseudomonas > Aquipseudomonas fluorescens_M. Next base: position 113,874 of record NZ_LVEJ01000007.1, on the reverse strand, counting down.
GAGTTCGGCCACTTGAGCATTGATCGCAGCTGTCGCGAAGTGCGCCTGGCCGGGGAAATCATCGAAATGACCACCATGGAATTCGAGCTGTTGTGGTTGCTGGCCAGCGCCGCAGGCAAGATTCTTTCGCGCGATGACATCCTCAACCGCATGCGCGGGATTGCCTTCGACGGGCTCAACCGCAGCGTTGACGTGTACATCAGCAAATTGCGCAACAAACTCAAGGACAACCCCCGTGAACCGGTGTGCATCAAGACCGTGTGGGGCAAGGGCTATCTGTTCAATCCGTTCGCGTGGGAGCTGTAGATGCTGCGGTTATTTCTCGGGCTGTTTCTGGTCATGACGGTGGGGCTGGTATTGGCGCTGCAAACCGTCGAACACACCTTTAACGCATTGCTCGACAATCAGATGCAGGCTTACAACCGTGAGGCCGTGCGCGGTCAGGCGTGGTCGCTGGTCGATCACCTGCAAGGGCGCCAGGGCGCGGATCGTGAGCGGCAACTAGAGAATTTGCGTCCGCATTACGGCCTGTCGCTGAGTCTGGTCGAGGCCGATCAATTGGCCCTCAACCCTGAGGAAAAGGCCCAACTGGCGCAGAATCTGCTGGTCATCCGCGACGACTACACACAGTTCATCAGCAACATTGACGGCGGTTCGCAGTTGCTCAGCATCAAGCTGCCGCCGGAGCCGAGTCTGATGCCGTTTTACATCGCGGGGGCCTACGTGATGTTGGCGGTGCTGATCGGCATCGTCCTGTTCTTCTGGGTGCGCCCGCACTGGCGTGACCTGGAGAAACTGCGCATGGCCGCCGAACGTTTTGGCGATAACGATCTGGCGGCGCGCATTCAGCTCTCCAAGCGTTCGAACATTCGTGATCTGGCGGAGCACTTCAACCTGATGGCGGCGCGCATCGAGGGGCTGATCGCCAATCAGCGTAAATTGACCAACGCGGTGTCCCATGAGCTGCGCACGCCGATTGCGCGGCTTTCATTTGAGCTTGATCAGCTCAAGCAGCAGCCGGATGCGAGTCAGAACCGCGAACTGATTGCCGACATGTACGCCGACCTCGGCGAGCTGGAGGAGATGGTTTCCGAACTGCTGACCTACGCCAGCCTTGAACGCGGCGCGACGGTGATCAAACGCGAGAACATTCAAGCCGCCAATTGGCTGGACAGCGTGGTGGGCAGTGTGGCGCTGGAGGCGGAAGCGGCGGGGGTGCAGTTGCTCATGGGCGATTGCCAGCTCGACACGGTGCGCATCGAACCGCGCTTCATGGCGCGCGCGGTAATCAATCTGTTGCGCAACGCGATTCGCTACGCCGAGCAGCGGGTCGAAGTGACGCTGGTGCGTCACGGTGATTACTACGAAGTGCGCGTCAACGACGACGGGCCGGGTGTGCCGGCGGACGGGCGCGAGAAAATCTTTGAACCGTTCTCGCGGCTGGATGCGAGCCGGGATCGGCGTACGGGTGGGTTTGGTCTGGGTTTGGCGTTGGTGCGCCGGGTGTCGCAGTCCCATGGCGGGCAGGTTGAAGTGGGTGATTCGGTGTGGGGTGGGGCGTCGTTCCGGATGACCTGGGCGCATCTGGATTGAATGCGCTGGCCTGTGCCGGCCCCTTCGCGAGCAGGCTCGCTCCCACAGTGATCTGCGGCGTTCACAAATCCAGTGTGGGAGCGAGCCTGCTCGCGAAGGCGGCGTCCATGGCGCTATTTATTTCAGCCCAGAATCAGAAATCCCACTGGGTGGTCAGCATCACATTGCGCGGCTCACCATAGAACGTGGTGTCGAAGTTGCCCAGTCCGGTGAGGTAGCGCTTGTCGAACACGTTGTTGGCATTGACCGTGAAGCTCAGGTGCTCGTTGTACTGATAACGGCTCATCAGGTCGACCAGGGTGTAGCCGCCCTGTTTGATGCGCGTGTAATCGCCGGCCGGGGCGCTGTAGATCTTGCCGTAGAACGCGCTCTGCCAGCTCACGCCGCCGCCGACGGTGACCTTGTCCAGCACGCCGGGCAAGCGGTAAGTGGTGAAGGTGCGCACGGTGTGCTCGGGCTTGGTGGTCGACAACGGATAACCGTACATGCGCTGCTCATCGGCATCGCGGGTGCGTGCGTAGGTATAGCCCGTGGAGAGGTTCCAGCCTTCGGCCAGTTCGCCGGCCAGTTCCAGTTCCACGCCTTTGGTGGTGGCGCCATCGGTGGCTTTGTAGATGCCTTCGTTGGTCACCGCGTTGGTGCCGATCGATTCGGCGACGCCATCCTGCTCGATGCGAAAGAACGCCAGGCTGGCATTCAAACGACCGTCGAAATACGCCGCTTTCAGACCGGCTTCATAGCTGTCGCCCTCGACCGGGGCGAGGGTCGAGCCGTTGGCGTCCTTGTTGGTCTGCGGCTGGTAAATGCTGGTGTAACTGGCATACAGCGAGTAGGTGTCGTCGAGGTCATAGATCACCCCGGCGTAAGGCGTGACCACCCCATGTTCCTTGTAACTGGTGTGGGTGTCGTCGAGACCGGCGCCGGGGTTGTAGCGGTAATCTTCATTGTATTTGAAGGTGCTCAAGCGGCTGCCGAGGATCACCGACAAGTCGTCGGTCGGACGCAGGCGCGTGGCCAGGTAAATGCCGTTCTGGCTTTGGGTGCGCTCGTACTTGCCGTTCTTCGGGAAGTCCTGTTTTGGCAGGTTGCCGTCCCAGTCATAAATGCTCCCCGGTACTTCGGAAAACGCACGGGTGTCGTAGGTCGCGCCGGTCTGGCGCGAGTGCGAGGTCATCACCCCGGCGATCAGTTCATGCTCGCGACCGCCCAAAGTGAAAGGGCCGGAGACGTTGACGTCCGCGGTGTTCTGCACGCGGTGACCTTCCCAGCGCCCCCAGTACATGAACATGCCTTCGCCGGTGGCGCGATTCGGGTTGCCACCGCTGGCCGAGGCCAGGCGCGTGTCGTGATCGGTGGTTTTCTGGTCGAGGCTGACCTTGAATTTCCAGTCATTGGCCAGCGCCTGTTCCAGGGAGGCGAAGTAGGTGATGTTGTCGAAATCGCGGCGACTCCAGTCCGCAGCGGAGTTGAAGTGCCGCCCGAAATCTGTGCGCCCGCCATCGGCGAAATACACCGGGTTGCCGGTCCAGGACGAGCCGCGTGGCGTCGTGCTGGATTTGTCGATGCCGAAGGTCAGCAGGGTGTCGTCGCTGAGGTCGGCTTCGAGGATGCCGTAGAACAGGTCTTTGCGCTGGCTGTAGTGATCGAGATAGGAATTCTGATCGGAATACGCGCCGACAAAACGCCCGCGCACGTTGCCTGAATCAGTCAGCGAACCGGAAATATCGCCGACCGTGCGATAGGCATCCCACGAACCAACGGTGCCACTGATCGAGGCTTTGAATGCCTTGGTCGGCTTTTTGCGGATCAGGTTGACGGTGGCCGACGGGTCGCCAGAACCGGTCATCAGGCCGGTCGCACCCTTGATGATTTCAATGCGGTCGAGGCTCGCGGCGTCGTCACCGTTGTTCGGGTTCTCGCCGTAAACGCCGTCGTAGGGAATGTTGATGCCGTCGTACTGAAAGTTGGTGATCGCCAGGCCACGGGCGGAAAACTCGGTGCGGTCGCTGTCGTACTTCTGCGTGGAAATGCCGGGCGTATTGCGCAACGCATCGCCGACACTTTGCACGCCGTGATCGTCCATTTGCTGGCGAGTGATGACCGTTACCGACTGCGGAGTTTCGCGGATCGATAGCGGCAGGCCGGTGGCTGAAGACATGGCGCCGGTGGTGTAGGCATGGCTGCCTTCGGTGGTCGCGCCGAGGCCCTGCGCGGAAATGTTGGTGGCGCCCAGTTGCAAGGTCTGGTCGGTTTTTTCAGCGGCGTTGGCAGAAATGCTCAGCAGTGCCAGTGCCAGCGGGCACAGGGCGAAACGGACGTGCGACATGGAGATCCCTTTGCATCGAATCGATCGGTAGTTGAAGTGCTTCTGAGGGGTTAACCGAACGAGTGCGGGAAAAGGGAACTGAACAGTTCAAAGATTTAATGCCCTATGGAGTTGGCAATGTGGGAGCGAGCTTGCTCGCGAAGGCGCTGTGTCAGTCGACGCAAATACTGACTGAAACGCCGCCTTCGCGAGCAGGCTCGCTCCCACAGGGATTTGTGTTTGCCGTGGATCTATCGGGTCAATCCAAGGCGTTGATGCCATTGGGCGATGGACTCTTCGGGGTAGACGTCGAACTGTTGGTCTTTGGCTTTGGCGTCGACTTCGACCCACGGCGCTTTCGAGCCGAGCATCAAATGCGTGTGTTCCGGCGGCACTGGCAACGGCGTGTCGATGGCCGAGGCAAACGGGTGAATCAACTCCGGCCACTCCGGGCTGAACAGCCACAAGCCGCTGCCACACAGTGAACAGAAATGCCGCTCGGCGCTGCTGCGATGGGCGCGTTTGTCGCCTGCGTCTTTCATCTTCGCGTGGTAAATGCTGATGTGTTTGCGCCCGCGAACCTTGAGGCTGGTCGCGTCGCCGCCGAGGTTGATCGCATAGCCGCCACCGCCCTGGGTCTTGCGGCAGATCGAGCAATAGCAACGTTGATAAGGGTAGGGGTGGGCGCTGGTAAGGCTGAACGAGACCTCGCCGCAATGGCAGGAGCCTTCGAGATGCATGGTTGCTCTCCCGTTTTTGAATGTGCGCTTGAGCCTAGAACATTCTGCGCGATGCCGGCCGGTGTGATTCGACGGGCGGGCGCAGCGTCTAGCCCCAGTGTCCCCGCAATCCCACGGGGCGAGACTTCGGAACCCGGCATGCAAGCGCTGTTGAACGAGATCCTTGACGCTGTCCGCCCTTTGATCGGGCAGGGCAAGGTGGCTGACTACATTCCTGCCCTCGGCACCGTGCCGGCCAATCAATTGGGCATCGCCGTGTACGGCAACGACGGCGAAATGCACTGCGCCGGTGACGCCGAGACGCTGTTCTCGGTGCAGAGTATTTCCAAGGTGTTCAGTCTGGTGCAGGCGATTGAGCACTCTGGCGAAGCGATCTGGGAACGCCTCGGCCATGAGCCGTCCGGCCAGCCGTTCAATTCGCTGGTGCAACTGGAGTTTGAACGCGGTCGCCCGCGCAACCCGTTCATCAATGCCGGTGCACTGGTGATCTGCGACATCAACCAATCGCGCTTTGCCGCACCAACCCTGTCGATGCGCGACTTTGTCCGACGCCTGTCGGGCAATCCGCAGATCATGATCGACGGCAAAGTCGCCGACTCCGAATACCAGCACCGTGCGCGCAACGCGGCGATGGCCTACCTGATGCAATCGTTTGGCAACTTCCACAACGACGTTGAGGCGGTGCTACGCAGCTATTTCAGCCACTGCGCTTTGCGCATGAGTTGCATCGATCTGGCGCGGGCCTTTTGCTTTCTGGCCAACGACGGTTTCTGCAAACACAGCGGCGAACAGATCCTCACCCGGCGCCAGACCCAGCAGGTCAATTCGATCATGGCCACCAGCGGGCTGTATGACGAGGCGGGCAACTTCGCCTATCGCGTCGGCTTGCCCGGCAAGAGCGGCGTCGGTGGCGGGATTGTCGCGGTGGTGCCGGGGCAATTCACGGTGTGCGTGTGGTCGCCGGAGTTGAATGCAGCGGGGAATTCGCTGGCGGGGATGGCGGCGCTGGAGATGCTCAGTTCGCGGATTGGTTGGTCGGTGTTCTGATCCGACCACACAACCACCACAAAACCCTGTGGGAGCGAGCCTGCTCGCGAAGGCGTCAGGTCAGCCAACATTGATGTATCAGACCCACCGCTTTCGCGAGCAGGCTCGCTCCCACAGGGTTAGCGGTTGCTTTGGAGGATTGTGTTCCTATACATTTTCCGGCCGCTCCCTGCATGGTGAATCCGCTTCATGTCTCTTGCGCTCGAACGTCTAGTCGCTGGCACGCCGATCCCTTTCGCTGGTAACCGCGTCACCGTGGTCAGCCCCGAACTGGCCGCGCGCTTTCAGCCCGGTGACCACCTGTTGGTGGAGCAGGTCAGTGGCGAGTTGCTGCTGATCCCCGTGGCCGATCAACAAGCAGCGTCTGTGGCGATCGAACGTGCGGCGGCGGCATTCACTGCACTGTCGGCGGTATCCGACGTGGCGATCAGTCAGTTTTTTGATCTGTTCGCGCAACGACTGGAAACCCCCGAGTGCTGGGCGCAGATCGAATCCGCCAACCTCGCCGACATCGAGCGGGCCAAGGCGCGCGGCCGTTCCACCACGCGACTGTTCGCCGATGAGCGCATGCGCCGCGACATGATCGCCGGCCTGCGCGCCTGGCGTGATGCCGCCGCCACGCGCGGCAAAGTCATCAGCAGCGTCGAGCACGACGGCTGGAAGGTCGAGCAAGTCGTCTCGCCATTGGGCATCGTTGCGTTTGTCTTCGAAGGTCGCCCGAACGTGTTCGCCGACGCGGCCGGTGTCTTGCGCACCGGCAACACCGCCGTGCTGCGCATTGGCAGCGATGCGCTAGGCACCGCGCAAGCCATCGTCACGCACGCCTTGAACCCGGCACTGGCTGACGCCGGGCTGCCGGCCGGTGCGGTGTCGCTGGTGGAAAGTGTCAATCATGCCGCCGGTTGGGCGATGTTCGCTGATCGGCGTTTGTCGCTGGCGGTGGCGCGTGGTTCGGGTCGCGCGGTCAGTCAGTTGGGCAGCATTGCCCAGCAGGCCGGCACCGCCGTCAGCCTGCACGGCACGGGTGGCGCATGGTTGATCGCCGATCGTGCTGCCGATGCCACACGTTTCGCCGCCGTGGTGCGCAACTCGCTGGATCGCAAGGTGTGTAACACCCTAAACGTGTGCCTGATCCAGCGTGATCGCGCGACTGAGCTGGTGCCGTTGTTTCTCGACGCACTGCAGCAGGCTGGTAGTGCGCGTGGTCAGGGCTGCAAATTGCACATCGTCGAAGGCAGTGAAAATTGTCTGCCGAGCGAGTGGCAGAACGCGTCGGTCGAGGTCTATCGCGCCGAGGGTTATCAGACCGAAGCACTGGCAGAACCCTTGGCAGAGCCCGAATTGGGCCGCGAGTGGGAATGGGAAGAAACCCCGGAAGTCAGCCTGATGATCGTCGACGATCTGGATCAGGCGGTTGCGCTGTTCAATCGCTACAGCCCGCAGTTCACTGTGTCGCTGATCAGTGAGGATGCCGCCGTACAAGAGCGTTTCTACAACGCGGTGAATGCGCCGTTCGTGGGTAATGGCATCACCCGTTGGGTCGATGGGCAGTATGCGTTGAACAAGCCGGAGTTGGGTCTTTCGAACTGGGAGAGCGGGAGGTTGTTTGCGCGCAGTGCGATTCTTTCGGGGGATGGTGTGTTCACTGTTCGTAGCCGCATGAGCCAGATCGATCTCACCGTAAAACGCTGAAGATGGTTGATCCACACCGACCCTGTGGCGAGGGAGCAAGTTCCCTCGCCACAGGGTCGGTGTTGGCTCAACTGATCCTTCAGGCGGCGTGCGTGGTTTGCGCATGAACCGCGCAAGTCGCCGGTTGCTCAGCCAGCGGCACAAACGTGCGGCGGTCCGAGGACAGCGCATCGATCGAGCCGGTTTCGATGTCATACACCCAGCCATGCAGATTCAGCAGGCCTTTCTCCTGGGCCAGACGCACACTTGGGTGGGTCTGAATGTTCGCCAATTGCGCAATCACATTCTCGCGCACCATCGAGCTCAATTTCGCCGCGTCATTGGCATGCGGCCGCGCTTCATTCACCACTTTCGCCGACTCGGCATGCTGCAGCCAGCCGCTGACGGCGGGCAGATGATCCATGCATTTGCACTGGGCAATCGCGGTCATTGCGCCGCAGTCCGAGTGCCCGCAGATCACAATGTCGGTCACTCCGAGCACCGCCACCGCGTATTCCACTGTCGCCGAAACCCCGCCCGGATGCGGGCTGTAGGACGGCACGATATTGCCGGCGTTGCGGATTACAAACAGCTCGCCGGGTTCTTGCTGGGTCAACAGTTCCGGCACGACACGGCTGTCGGAACAGGTGATGAACAGGGTGCCTGGGTGTTGCGTGGTCGCCAGGTGTTTGAACAGTTCGGTGCGTTGCGGAAACGCTTCGTTCTGGAATTTCAGGAAGCCATCAATCAGGTTTTTCATGGTGTTGTCCTTTTAGTTCGAGCAACCGCTGCCGAATTCGCTGTATTGAAGAATGTGTTTGTCGCCGTGGCTGTCCAGATACGTCATGGCTACCGGCACCACGCCACACACATCGGCAACCGGGGTAATGCTCAGCACTTGGGCGATGTCCAACTGCATGCCGTAGCGGTAGGCGACGGCTTCGTCAGCGGCAAATGCCTGGGCGGAGAAACCGCCGAGCAGGGCCAGAATCAACAGAATTTTTTGCATGGGGCAGCCTCCAGATGTGTTGGATGACGGGTAGCCATTCGAGGGGGGGTGGCCCGCACACAGGGTGCGGGCCGGTGCGGATCAGAACGGACGCAGGGGCAGGAACTTGCCGTCGAGGGTGACCACGGCGCGGGAGCCGCCTTCCGGGTCTTCGACTTTCTTGATGTCGAGTTTGAAGTTGATCGCGCTGATGATGCCGTCGCCGAACTGCTCGTGAACCAGGGCTTTGAGGGTGGTGCCGTAGATCTGGATCATCTCGTGGAAGCGGTAGATGGTCGGGTCGGTCGGCACGCCGCTGAGGCTGCCACGCAGCGGGATGATCTGCATCGCGGCGACGTCTTCGGCGCTCAGCTCCAACTTGTCGCCGACCACTTGGGCGGCGTTTTCCGGCAGCGGGTGTTGGCCGAGCAGGGCGGCGGTGACGTACGCCAGGCTCAGACCGGTGCCGTCGGCAAGATCCTGCCACGACAGATCTTTGCGTGCCTTGGCGTCGAGAACGCGGGTGGTCAGGGCCAGGCTGTTGTCGTTGTAGGCGTGGGACTGTTGCATGGTGTCACTCCTTTCAGGGGTTGGCTTGCTGTGTGGGGTTGATTTTCTGCCGATTGACCAATAGCGTCCAAGACCGATATACAATCCTTTGCATAAGCCCTGCCTATAGATGGTGTTTCTCATGCTGCTGCGACATTTGCGTTATCTGCTGGCCGTTGCCGATCACGGCGGCTTCACCCGTGCTGCCGAGGCACTGCATGTGTCGCAGCCGACCCTCTCGCAGCAGATTCGCCAACTGGAAGAAACCCTGGGGGTGAGCCTGTTCGATCGCACCTCACGCACGGTCAAACCGACGGACGCCGGCGAGGCTTACATTGAGTGCGCACGGCGCGTGCTGGTTGAGTTGGAGGCGGGCAAGCGCGCGTTGCATGACGTCAAGGACTTGTCCCGGGGGACGTTACGTCTGGCGATGACGCCGACGTTCATGGCCTATCTGGTCGGGCCGTTGGTGCGTGATTTTGCGGCGCGGTATCCGGGGATTCATCTGCAGATCTTCGAGTTGTCGATGGACGACATTGAAGCGGGGCTGGCGGATGACTCGCTGGATATCGCTATTGCGTTTACCCCGGTGCGCAGTCCGGAGATCGAATGCATTCCGGCGTTTACCGAAACGTTGGGGATCATGGTCGGGCGTGAGCATCCGCTGTATGACAGTCGCTCAGTGCTGACACCGGAGGATATCGCTGCACTGGACTTTGCTCTGTTGGCGCCGGACTTCATTACGCGGTTATCGGTTGATGAGTATTTTCGGCAGCACGGGATTACGCCGCAGGTGCGCATCGAGGTGAATTCGGTGAGTACGTTGCTGGAGGTGGTGCGTCATTCGCCGATAGCAACCATGTTGCCGGAAGCGATTGCCACCGAGGATCGGGCGTTGCGCAGGTTGCGGGTCGAGAGTGATGCGCCGCAGCGTGGGGCGGCGTTGTTGCGACGGCGTAATAATTATCACAGTGCGGCGGCGGTGGCGTTTGCTGAAATGGTGTTGGACATGGGAAGCCCCTCTCCCAGAGGGAGAGGGGACTGACCGAGGTGTTTGCGCGAGTTGCGCCGACCTGAAATGTTTGAGTCGAACTCAGGTTTTCAAACGCATGCAAATCGGCCCCCTTTCCCCCTCTACCCCTTGGGGGAGAGGGCTGGGGTGAGGGGGTAAGATCCAAATGGCACCACACAAATCCCGCCGGAAACAAAAAAGGCCTGCTTCTTTATGAGAAGCAGGCCTTTTGATTATTTAACGTGTGGCTTAGTAGAACCGATCAATCACCCGAACACCGTTGCTGTTCTGCATCGAGTCCCACGCCTGTTTCAGCGTTTGCAGCACATTACCGATGAAGTCCTTGTCGGCCGCGGCTTTCTTGCCAACATAACCGTGGCCGCGGCGGTACATCTTCAGGCGGGCCAGCAGGTTCTGATGGTTGCGGTCGAACTCGTCTTCGTCAGCATGGGTCGCCAGGCAGTCGATATGCACCTGCCCCGACTTGCTGATCCACAGAATATGGCTGTCGTGGCTGTCTTTCTGCGCAGCGAACATACGAGCCAGTTCTTCGATAGTAGGTTGATTGTTCAGATTCATGATATTGCCCCTTGACCAGTCTGGTGATCTTTCAAAGTTGATTCGCTAATACAGGTAGCCCATCGGTTAGTTGATCCCTGGCACCGAAACCAGGACGTCAGCGCTCGCCCGTGTGAAGTACGGGGTCGTGCATCTGTTGCATGTAGTCGTGTTGAATAACTGCTACGCAATAGCGTCACAACGAGGAGAAGCAGCGAAAACCGGGAGGCTCCTTGACGACATTTACCGTGTCGACCACAAGCGTCTTGAGAATTTTCGCCAGCGCTTCTCGTCCTTGTACTGGACGTTCAGGCCAGGTCAGCTTCTTCAATCTGCCTTGTGGGCAGCGTGTATCCGGAAAAAACAACTCGGCGGTCAGACGAGTTTGCTCAAGCGTGTTACTCGTGTTCCCGATCGGGGAACGTCTTCATCATGCAAAAGCAAAACGACGCCGTCAACGGTTTTGTAGTGATTATTTTTGTTCACTACATATTGTCGGACAAAGCTGTTTTGGAATGAGAAAGAAACCGTTCAGGCAACGGAAAAAGGCGTGCACAGGCGGTAGAACGTGCAGGCATAGCCGTCCACTTCGCGCTGCTGCAGGGTGAAATCGCCGCCGGTCAATACAGGTATCAGCCTGGCCCAGAAGCGCTGGGCCGGCACGTTGGCGTCGATATGGAAAATCTGCCATTGACCGGGTATCCGGCTCAAGAGGGCAGAGACGACAAACTGCGCGACGCCTTGGCCACGAAAGCGCCGGGCGATGAAGAAGTAGCCGATGTTGTGTTCGGCGCCTGTGAGATGGGTTTCGTTATCGACGGTCACGAAACCGGCGAGTTCACCGTCGACGAGAATCAAAAATGCTTGGGTGGCCGGATGGCGCCAGTAGCCGGTTTTCGGCTGGATGGAGAAAAAACCATGCTCGGCGAGTTTCAGCGGCAGCCATTCGCTGAAGTCGTACATGTAGAACTGCATGAGGTTTTCGATGGTCTCCAGCTCATCGCGCTGAGCTGGATGCAATTCGATATTGGCCATGCGCCGGGTTCCTGAAAGTGATGAGCCTTGCAGAAACACTAGCGGGTTTTATTTGCTCGCCGGTTTCGCCGTGCGTTTGGTGGTGCCTGCGGATTTGCTGCGGGTCGATTTGCGTTTCTTTTTCCACGGTGCCGCGGCTTTGCCGGCAGGGGGCGGGCCGCTTATGGTCAGGCTCAGGCCAGAACAGCGTGTCACCTGTTTGCTCATCCACGCCGCCTGTTTGGTGACGAACTCTTCCAGGCTCATTTCACCACTTTGCACCATGTCCAGTGCTTGTTCCCAGATCGCTGTGGTGCCAGGGTCGGCAATTGCGCGGGGTACGGCGTCGATCAAACTGAACGCGGCAGGGGTGGCGGCGAGGGCCTTGCCGTTTTTCACCAGATAACCACGGTCGAGCAAACCCTGAATGATCGAGGCGCGGGTGGCTTCGGTGCCGATGCCGGTGGTGTCCTTGAGTTTCTGTTTGAGCAGCGGATCTTCCACCAGTTTGGCGACGTTCTTCATCGCCTTGATCAGATCGCCCTCGGTGTAGGGCTTGGGCGGTTGCGTCCACAGGTCCTTGAACCTGACGTCAGACACCGAGCAGTCGATGCCTTGGCTCAGCGACGGCAAGGTTTGCGGTGCCGGTGCCTCGCGACCTTTGGCCGGTGCGAGCGCCTCTGGCAGCGCACGCTTCCAGCCCGCCTCGATGATCTGCTTACCGACCGCGCGCAGTGCTTCGCCAGCACAATCGAAATCAGCCTGGGTGCGATCGTATTCGTGGTTGGGCAGAAACTGCGCCAGATAGCGTGCACGAATCAGCGTGTAGACCGAGCGGTGCTTGCCGCTCAGGCGTTCAAGATTCTTCGCAGCGGCGGTAGGAATAATGCCGTGGTGCGCACTGACTTTGGCGTCGTTCCAGGCTCTGGATTTGCGTTGCGGCTCCAGAAACCCGTTGAGCGCTTCAAGGCCCGGATCTGCCTGACGCAATGCCGCAAGAATCCCCGGCGCCTCACTGTGCTGGCTCAGCGGCAGATAACCGCAATCGCTGCGCGGGTAGGTGATGACTTTGTAGGTTTCGTAGAGTGCCTGGGCGATGTCGAGGGTGTCCTGCGCGCCGAGGCCGAGTTTCTTCGAGCAGACTTCCTGCAAGGTGCCGAGATCGAAGGGCAGGGGCGCCACTTCACGCATGCGCTCGGTTTTCAGCTTGATCACCCGGGCACTGGCAGCGCTTTTCATCGCAGTCGCGGCTTGCTGGGCCAACGCCTGATTCAGGCAGCGATCCTGATCATCACAGGCATCCGACGGCGCGCGCCACTGTGCAGTGAACGGCGTGCCGTTGTGCAGTAACTCGACATCGATCGCCCAATACGGCACCGGCACGAAATCGGCGATGCTGCGGTCGCGATCGACCACCAGCCGCAGGGTCGGCGTCTGTACCCGGCCTACCGGCAACACGCCTTGATAACCCGATTGGCGACCGAGCAGCGTGAACAGGCGGCTCATGTTCATGCCGATCAGCCAGTCGGCCCGCGAGCGGCCCAGCGCCGAGTGATACAGGCTGAACGTCTCGGCCCCCGGCTTCAACGCGGCCAAGGCCTTGCGGATTGACGCTTCGTCCAGTGCCGACAGCCACAAACGGCGGATTGGCCCGCGATAACGACAATGCTCGACCAGTTCCCGGGCGATCATCTCGCCCTCACGGTCGGCGTCGGTGGCGATGATCAGTTCGCTGGCCTCGCCGAGCAGGCGCTTGACCGCTTTGTACTGGCTGGCGGTGCGCGGCTTGACGGTCATTTTCCACTTGTCCGGGATGATCGGCAGATCAGCCAGCACCCAGCGCTTGTAGCGCGCGTCATAGGCATCCGGCGGCGCGGTTTCGAGCAAATGGCCAATGCACCAGGTCACCGTGACGTCCGTTCCCAGCCAGCAGCCGTCGCCCCGACGCTTGGCGCCGAGCACGGCCGCAATATCTTTGGCCTGGGAGGGTTTTTCACAGAGGTAGAGCCGCATAACCACCATCGTCGATCAAGGTCGGAACAGGTGCACAGAATGGCCGGACTTGGCGTCAGGGGCAACTTTTATCTGTATGGATATACAGATAAAAAGCATTGCAGCAGGTGACGGGTAATACAGGGACGCAGGCAGGGCTATCGAGAAATTGATTAGCGCCCGGTTGGCGCCTGTGTCAGGTTTTTCGCCGATGCAAACACGCGAGTGACAGGACGATCTCGCCAGAAGGTCGCCGTGGTCTGTCGACACTGACTACTCAGAAACAAGGAAGTCCACCATGGCTCAAGCCAAATCCAAAACCAGCAGCGCCTTCGACGAAATCAATACGTTCAGCCACCTGTATGACCGCGGCAACGGCCTGGTCAACGGCAAACCGTCGTTCACTGCCGACCAGGCAGCTGATGAAATCCTGCGCAAAAACCTGTCGTGGGGCGACAAGAACGCGGATGGCAAGATCGACCTCAGCTATACCTTCCTGACCGAGAAACCGGCGAACTACAACGTCAAACTGGGCAACTTCGGCGAATTCAGCGCCCAGCAAAAAGCTCAGGCCGTGCTGGCCATGCAATCCTGGGCCGACGTTGCCAACGTCACCTTCACGGAAGGCAAGGGCGGCGATGGCCACATGACCTTCGGCAACTATGACGTCAGCACCGGTGGCGCGGCGTTCGCCTATCTGCCGAGCGGCGGCAGCTACGACGGCCAGTCGTGGTATCTGATCAACGATCAATATCAGGTCAACAAAACCCCGGACACCAACAACTACGGGCGCCAGACCCTGACCCACGAAATCGGCCATACCCTCGGCCTGTCGCACCCGGGCGCGTACAACGCCGGTAACGGCAACCCGACCTACAACGACGCCAAATACGCTGAAGACACCCGTGGCTACAGCCTGATGAGCTACTGGAGTGAAGCCAACACCGACCAGAACTTCAGCAAGGACGGCAGTGGCGCATACGCCTCGGCGCCGTTGCTGGACGACATCGTCGCGGTGCAAAAACTCTATGGCGCCAACTACGCGACCCGCGCCGATGACACCACCTACGGTTTTAACTCCAACGCCGAGCGCGACTTTTACAGCGCCACCTCGGCGGCATCGAAAGTGGTGTTCTCAGTGTGGGATGGCGGCGGTAACGACACCCTGGATTTCTCCGGTTTCAGCCAGAACCAGAAGATCAACCTCAATGAAGGTTCGTTCTCTGATGTCGGTGGCCTGGTCGGCAACGTGTCGATTGCTTACGGTGTGACCGTGGAGAATGCGCTGGGCGGTTCGGGCAATGACCTGCTGATCGGCAATGCGGCCGCCAACGACCTGTTTGGCGGTGCCGGTAATGACATCATTTACGGTGGTGGCGGTGGCGATACCTTGTGGGGCGGTGCCGGTGCAGACACCTTTGTGTTCGGTGCTGCCAGTGATTCGACCATGACCGCGCCAGACTGGATCATGGATTTCACCAGTGGTCTGGACAAGATCGACTTGTCGGGGATCGCCGGGTTTGCGAGCGGTGCGGCGTCGCTGAACTTTGTCAGCGGTTTCACTGGGCATGCGGGTGATGCGATTTTGACTTACTTCGCGCAGACCAATCAGACCAGCCTGATGGTTGACCTGACGGGGCAGGGTTCGGTGGACTTTGCTGTGGGTGTGGTGGGGCAGGCGGTGGCGACTGATATTGTTGCGTGATGCCTGAAGAACGGCCCTCACCCTAACCCTCTCCCCGAGGGAGAGGGGACTGACCGAGTTGTCTGGCGAAATCTATCGACCTGAAAAATCGAGTCGATTATGGATTCAGAGCCAATCGTTCAAGTCGGTAAATCTCGCCAATATCCCCCAATCGGTCCCCTCTCCCTCCGGGAGAGGGCTAGGGTGAGGGGCTTTTGAGGTTAAAGGGCCGTTCGGCTGTAAATCCACCCCAACCAGAACTGATGGGCTATACCTGAACCGGTCTCTTCGCCGTATTCAGGAGAACCCCATGAAAACCTCCGGCCCCAGTCCCGTCATTGCCCTCGAACAACTTGCCGGCTGCTTGCTGGTGAAATTCCACGGCATCCAGGTCGCCGCGTCCTCCCACGTATTGATCCTCAACGAAGCCAACTACCCGCCGGTCTATTACGTCCCCCGCGAAGACATCGACGAAAAGTATTTCGCCCGCACCGACCACACCAGTTACTGCCCGTACAAGGGCGACGCCAACTACTTCAGCTTGCAGGTGCCAGGACATGAAGGCGCGAATGCGGTGTGGACGTATGAGAATCCGAAAGTGTCAGTAGCGCCAATTCGCGATTACGTGGCGTTTTATCCGGATCAGGTGAAGTTCGAGGTGATCAAGGCTGATGCCTGAGCAAAAAAAACGGCGAGGGTAAATGCCCTCGCCGATAGTTATCTGGTTGAGTTTCAGTTCTTGTCGAGATCGATATTCTTCGTCTCACGCAAACAGATCATTCCCACCACCAGGCTCACGCCGGTAATCAACACCGGATACCACAGCCCGTAAAAGATGTCCCCGGTGTACACCACCAGCGCAAACGACACCGTCGGCAGGAAGCCGCCAAACCAGCCGTTGCCGATGTGGTACGGCAGCGACATCGAGGTGTAGCGAATGCGCGTCGGGAACAGTTCGACCATCAGCGCCGCCAGCGGGCCGTAGCACATGGCCGAGATGATGATCAGCGCGACGATCAGGGCGACGATCATCGGTTTGTTGATCTGCTGCAGATCCGCTTGTTGCGGGTAGCCGGCGAGGGTGATTGCGCCGCGCAACGCCGCTTCGTCGTAGCCATCGAGTTTTACGTCGCCAACGCTGATCTGCACGCCACTGCCGGCTGGCGCGGCGGCGCTGGAGTAGGGCAGGCCTTGCTTGACCAGGAAGGTTTTGACCTTGTCGCACGGGCTGTCGAATTTGGCTTTGCCCACCGGGTCGAACTGAAAGGTGCAGGTCGCGGGATCCGCCAGCACGGTGATCGGCGCCTGACGGCTGGCCTGATCGATCGCCGGGTTCGCATAGTGCGCCAACGATTTGAAGATCGGGAAGTACAGCGCCGTGGCCAGCAACAGGCCCAGCATCAGCACCGGTTTACGCCCGACCTTGTCCGACAGCCAGCCGAAAATGATGAAGAACGGTGCGCCGATCACCACGCTGATGATCAGCAAGGTGTTGGCCACCGCCGGGTCCATTTTCAGGAACTGGGTGAGGAAGAACAGCACGTAGAATTGCGCCGCGTAGAAGGTCACCGCTTGCCCGGCGTTGATGCTGAACAGGGCGATCAGCACGACTTTGAGGTTTTCCCATTTGCCGAAGGATTCGCGGATCGGTGCTTTCGAGGTTTTGCCTTCCTCTTTCATCTTCAGGTACGCCGGCGACTCGTGCAGGCTCAGGCGGATCCAGGTGGAAATGCCCAGCAGCACAATCGACAGCAGGAACGGAATGCGCCAGCCCCAGACTTCAAACTGATCGCCGGTGAAGTAACGGCAACCCAGCACCACCAGCAGCGACAGCAATAGGCCAAGGGTCGCAGTGGACTGAATCCAGCTGGTGTGGAAGCCGCGTTTGCCGATTGGCGCGTGCTCTGCCACATAAGTCGCAGCGCCACCGTATTCGCCGCCAAGCGCCAGGCCCTGAAGCATGCGCAGCAGCACCAGAATGATCGGCGCGGCGATGCCAATGCTGGCGTAAGTCGGCAGCAGACCGACGCAGAACGTCGCCACGCCCATCAAAATGATCGTCGCAAGGAAGGTGTATTTGCGCCCGATCATGTCCCCCAACCGACCGAACACCAACGCCCCGAACGGCCGCACGATAAAGCCTGCGGCGAAGGCCATCAGCGCGAAGATGAACGCTGTGGTGTCGTTGACCCCGGCGAAAAACTGCTTGCTGATCACCGCCGCGAGGGCGCCGTAGAGGAAGAAGTCATACCACTCGAACACCGTCCCCAGTGATGAAGCGAAGATGACTTTGCGTGTATCCGGGCTGGTCTCCGCGCTACGCACGGCGTCCAGCGGCTGAACGTGTTCTGACATATCGGTATCCCTCACAGTGATTGTTTTTGTTGTTCCACTGGTGTTGCGTGTCCGGGTGATGCGCGATGCCTTGAATGGGATGCAAATCCCTGTGGGAGCGAGCTTGCTCGCGAAGGCGTCCTGTCAGTCAACCTCTATGTTGAATGATCTACCGCTTTCGCGAGCAAGCTCGCTCCCACAGGTACGGTGTTTACAGCTTTGGAATTGAGGATCAGTTGAGCAGCCTTTTCCGCAATCATCAGCGTAGGCGAACACGTATTGCCCGAGGTGATGCGCGGCATGATTGACGCATCGGCAATGCGCAAACCGGGCACGCCGTGTACGCGCAGTTGTGCATCGACCACCGCGTCACTGTCATTGCCCATGCGGCAGGTGCCGACCGGATGGAAAATAGTCGTGCCGATTTTCGCTGCTGCTTCCTGTAACTGTTCTTCGCTTTGCAGGTTGGCGCCGGGCAGATATTCCACTGGTTTAAAGGCGTGCAGGGCAGGGGCGCTGACGATACGGCGAGTCAGGCGAATCGCATCGGCCGCCACGCGCAGGTCTTCAGGATGGCTCAGATAGTTGGGTTGAATCAGCGGCGCTTCCTGTGGATCCGCCGAACGGATTTCAATCCGCCCACGACTCTGCGGACGCAGATCGCACACCGACGCGGTGAACGCTGGGAAGCTGTGCAACGGCTCGCCAAAACGCTCCAGCGACAGCGGCTGCACATGGTATTCAAGATTCGCCGAGGTCTGCTCCGGCCCCGACCGCGCAAACGCGCCCAACTGACTCGGCGCCATCGACAACGGCCCGCTGCGGTCATACAGATAACGCAGGCCCATGCCCATCTTGCCCCACACACTGCCAGCGATCTGGTTCAGCGTGCGCGCATTTTCCAGCTTGTAGATCAGGCGCAGTTGCAGGTGATCCTGCAGGTTACCGCCGACGCCCGGCAGCTCATGAATCACGCCGATGCCCAAGCGTTCGAGCAGCGGCCGTGGGCCAATCCCGGAACGTTGCAGAATGCTCGGCGAACCGACCGCGCCGGCGCACAGGACGATCTCTTTGCGCGCCTTGAACTGTTTGACCTGACCTTCATGACGGGCACTGACTTTTGAAGCGCGACCGTCTTCGAGCAAAACACGATCCACCTCAACCCCGGTCAGCACCGTCAGATTCGGGCGGTTACGCACCGGTTTCAAAAACGCTTTGGCGGCGTTCCAACGCACCCCGGCCTTCTGATTGACCTGAAAGTAGCCGCAACCTTCGTTATCGCCCTGATTGAAGTCATCGATGCTGGCAATACCACTCTGCTCGGCGGCACTGCGAAAGGCATCCAGAATTGGCCACGACAAGCGCTGTTGTTCGACGCGCCATTCACCCTTGGCGCCGTGAAATTCAGCATCCCCGGCAAAATGATTTTCGCTTTGCTTGAACAGCGGCAACACGTCGTTCCAGGCCCAGCCCGGGTTGCCCTCGGCCGCCCAGCCGTCGTAGTCGTTGGCCTGGCCGCGCATGTAGATCATGCCGTTGATGGAAGAACAGCCGCCCAGCACTTTGCCACGCGGATAACTCAGCGCGCGGCCATTGAGGCCTGCTTGTTCTTCGGTCTTGAAACACCAGTCGGTGCGCGGGTTACCGATGCAGAACAGGTAGCCGACCGGAATGTGAATCCACGCATAGTTGTCGCGCCCGCCGGCTTCGAGCAACAGCACGCGCTGCTGCGGATCCGCCGACAGCCGATTGGCCAGCAAGCACCCGGCAGGGCCGGCGCCGACCACGATGTAGTCGTATTCATCAAGGGAAGTCTGCATTCCCTGACCTCGCTTTTTGTTTTTATTGTCGGACACTCTAGTTGTTAGCTTTCGTTAAAAGAATGTTAGTTTTTGCGCAGCCGCTGTGCGTTTTCAAACAGCCTGCATAGACCATAGCTGACAAGGACACGCCATGTTCGACTGGAACGACCTGCGGTTTTTTCTCGAACTGCAACGCAGCGGCCGCCTGCTCACCGCCGCCCGCCGCCTCAACACCACCCACGCCACCGTCGCCCGCCACATCGAAGCCATTGAAAAGAGCCTCGGCACCGCGCTGTTCGTCCAGCATGCGCAAGGCTACGAAATGACCCCGGCGGGGGAAGCGCTGCTTAAACATGCTGAAGCGATGGAAAACGTTGCGCTGCTGGCGCAGGAAGAGATCACTCAATCCACCGCGCCACTGGGCAAGATTCGCGTGGGGGTGACGGAAGGGCTGGGCATCAAGTTCCTGGCCAGCCGCATGATCGGCTTGTTCGAGCGTTATCCGGGATTGGAAGTGGAACTGGTCGCGGTGCCGCGCTTTGTCAGCATCCTCAACCGTGAAGCGGAAATCAGTATTCATCTGGAGCGCCCGGCGGCGGACATGCTCGTCACGCGCAAGCTCACGGACTATCGCTTGGCGCTCTATGCCAGCCAACGCTATCTCGATAAAGCTCCGCCCCTGCACAGCCGCGAAGACCTTGGGCGGCATGCCTGGATTGGTTATGTCGATGATTTGCTGTTCAGCCAGGAATTGATGTTTCTCAACAGCTTCTGCCGCAGCCCTCGGGTTGTGTTTCACAGCACCAGCGTCATCGCGCAACAGGAGGCGGCGCGGTCGGGATTGGGCATTGCGGTGCTGCCTTGCTACATGGCCGAGTCGGATCCTGCACTGGTGCCGTTGCTGCCGGATGAAAGCATCGAGCGCAGTTACTGGATCAGCACGCGGCGCGAGTTGCACAAGTCGGTGCGGTTGCGGGTGGTTTGGGATTATGTGGTGGGGTTGTGTGAGGCGGAGCAGGGGCTTTTACGCGGTTAAACCAGGCGCACCCAAATCCCCTGTGGGAGCGAGCCTGCTCGCGAAAGCGGTATATCTGATACGCAAATCTCGCCTGACCCACCGCCTTCGCGAGCAGGCTCGCGCCCACAAGGGGTATGCGTATATCTCGCGAGATGTGTGTCATCTCCGGGTTGATTTATATATGGATATCCGTATATTCGAATTTCCATATGTATTGAGCCCGTCCCATGATCACCCCTACCGACGTCTTCAAGAGCCTCGCCGACGAAACCCGCGTCCGCGCCATGCTGCTCATCGCCGATCAAGGTGAACTCTGCGTCTGCGAGTTGATGTGCGCACTCGGCGACAGCCAGCCGAAAATCAGTCGCCACCTCGCGCAACTGCGCAGCAATGGTTTGCTGCTTGATCGCCGTCAGGGGCAGTGGGTCTATTACCGGCTCAATCCGGACCTGCCCGATTGGGTTCGGGAAATCCTGCAAGTGACCTCCACAGCCAACACCGATTGGCTCAAAGACAACGCCGCGCGCCTGCAGAACATGGACGGTCGTCCGGTTCGCGAAGCCGCCTGTTGCTGAGGGAGCAAAAACCATGCGAATTCTTTTCATGTGCACGGCCAACAGCTGCCGCAGCATCCTCTCTGAAGCCATGTTCAATCACTTGGCGCCTGCCGGGTTTGAAGCGGTGAGTGCCGGCAGTTTTCCCAAAGGCCAAGTCTTGCCGCGCAGCCTGTTGATCCTGCAAAAGCATGGCATCGCCATCGACGGGTTGCACAGCAAAGGCAACGACGCCTTCGAAAGCAACCCGCCAGACATCGTCATCACCGTGTGCGACAAAGCCGCTGGCGAGGCCTGCCCGGTGTATTTCGGCCCGGCGCTCAAATCCCACTGGGGGCTGGAAGATCCCTCCGATGTGACGGGTGATGAGTCCACGATTGACGCAGCCTTTCGCGCGACATTGGCGCGCATCGGCCAACGCTGCCAGGCCTTCCTCGACCTGCCCTTTGAAACCCTCAGCCGCGATGAACTGAAAACCGCGCTCGACCGAATCGGCACGCTTTAAGGAGGATTTATGTCCGAACTGCCCAACCTCGATCTCAATCTGTTCGATAACGCCAAACCTTCGCCACCGGACGCGCACAAACCACGCATCTTGCTGCTCTACGGCTCGACCCGCGAACGCTCCTTCAGCCGTTTGCTGGTAGAGGAGGCCGCGCGCCTGCTCGAACACTTCGGTGCCGAAACACGCATCTTCAATCCGTCCGGTCTGCCACTGCCCGACGACGCTCCAGTCGACCATCCCAAAGTGCAGGAACTGCGTGATCTGGTGCTGTGGTCGGAAGGCCAGGTCTGGTGCTCGCCGGAACGCCATGGCGCGATGTCGGCCGTGTTCAAGGCGCAGATCGACTGGATCCCGCTGGAACTCGGCGCGGTGCGTCCGACCCAGGGCAAAACCCTCGCCGTGATGCAGGTTTGCGGCGGTTCGCAGTCGTTCAACGTGGTCAATCAGTTGCGCGTGCTGGGGCGCTGGATGCGCATGTTCACCATCCCCAACCAATCCTCGGTGCCGAAGGCCTATATGGAATTCGACGAAGCGGGGCGGATGAAGCCGTCGCCGTTCTACGATCGCATGGTTGATGTGATGGAAGAGTTGGTGAAGTTCACCGTGCTGCTGCGCGATCAACAGGCGCATCTGGTCGACCGCTATTCCGAGCGCAAGGAAAGCGCCGAGCAATTGATGGCGCGGGTCAACCAGCGATCGATCTGAGCGCGACTGGCCGTGTTGCCGGGCGGCTGATTGCAGCCGCTCCATGCAACTAAATATACGGGCGACAGGTCACTCAATCTGCGGAGGTTGATTCAATTCGCACGACCTCGAACATTGAAGACGCTGCCCGTGGCCACTCACCTCGATCGCCGGAATAACCTGTCACTCGATAGCCTGAATTTCTTCCTTGCCGACGTGCGGGACGGGCTCGGCCCGTATCTGGCGATTTACCTGTTGGCGGTTCACCACTGGGACCCGGCCAGCATCGGTCTGGTCATGACCATTGCCGGGATCGCCGCGCTCATCACCCAGACACCGGCGGGCGCTCTGGTCGACAACACCCGCTACAAACGCGCGCTGATCGCGATTGCCGCGCTGCTGGTGACCGGGAGTTGTCTGCTGCTGCCGTTCGTCACGTCATTCAGTCTGGTGGCGTTGACTCAAGCCCTGAGCGCCGTCGCCGCGTCGATTTTTGCTCCGGCCATTTCAGCGATCACCTTGGGCATCACCGGGCCGCGCGCCTTCACCCGCCGCACCGGTCGCAACGAAACCTTCAACCACGCCGGCAATGCTTGCGCGGCGCTGTTGGCCGGGCTGTTTGCCTACCTGTTCGGCCCAGTGGCCGTGTTCTATCTGATGGCGGCGATGGCGATTGCCAGCGTTATCGCCGTCTCCTTTGTTTCACCCAAAGCCATCGACCATGATCTCGCGCGCGGCCTCGACTCCGGCGGCAGCGGACATGGCGCGCAACCATCAGGTTTGTCAGTACTGCTCACCAACAGACCGCTGCTGATGTTTGCCGTGTGCTGCGCGCTCTTCCACCTGGCGAACGCCGCGATGTTGCCGCTGGTGAGCCAGAAACTGGCGCAGGCCAATTTACAGATGGCCACGCCCCTGACCTCCGCCTGCATTGTTGCCGCGCAACTGGTCATGGTGCCCGTCGCGTTGCTGGTCGGGGCGAAAGCGGACGTCTGGGGACGCAAGCCGTTGTTGCTCGCAGGCTTTCTGATCCTGCCATTGCGTGGCGTGCTTTACGTGTTGTCCAACGACCCTTGGTGGCTGGTCTCGGTGCAGTTGCTCGACGGCATCGGCGCGGGGATTTTCGGTGCGTTGTTTCCGGTGGTGGTGAAAGATCTGACGCTGGGTACCGGGCACTTCAATATCAGCCTGGGGGCGCTGTCGACTGTGTTCGGATTGGGCGCGGCGTTGAGTAACGGCCTTGCAGGGTTTGTGGTGCAGGCGGCTGGGTACAGCGCGGCGTTCCTGACGTTGGCGGCGGTCGCGGCTGCTGCATTGATGCTGTTGTGGCTGACGGTGCCAGAAACTTTGGCGTGTTCATCGGCGCAACCCGGCGAGCTGCAAGGCATTTCACCGCCAGCGGTTGTGCCCTGAAACAGGTTGCTCAAGTATCGGCATCACCCGTGGTGGTGACACCGATGCAGCGGCAGTGGTTGCCGGAACGCCACTTCCCGGCCACTCTATGCCCTGACGACAAGGAGCGTTATCCGACCCTCCGTCGCGATCCCAGGGAGCTTGCAGCATGAGCGAAGACAACAAGGTAAAAGGCCCGGCGTCGTACTTTCCCTCCATCGAAAAGAAATACGGCCAGCCCATCGATCACTGGCTAAACCTGCTCGCCGGCATCAGCGACAAGAAACACATGGAACTGGTGGCGTGGCTCAAGGAGGAACACGGCATGGGCCACGGTCATGCCAACGCCTTGGTTGCGCATCATCTGGCGGGTAAAAAGTGAGGGCAGGGCAGCGATGAATTTCACCCACCGGCCAGTGACGGCCGACGACGTCAAAATGATCTGCAGCTTTCCCCAGGGCGAACAAGAGTTGTTCTTCATGTTCCCGAAAGCCAACTTCCCGCTGACGGAAGAACAGATGCACAGCGCAATCAGCCAACGCTTCGAGTCCACGGCTTTTCTGGCCAACGGCGAGTTCGTCGGCTTCGCCAACTTCTACCGCGCTGAGCACGATGGCATCTGCTGTATTGGCAACGTCATCGTCGCGCCATATGCCCGAGGTCAGGGTGTGGCGCGGTACATCGTCGAAACCATGACCGCGTTGGGTTTCGAAAAGTACCAGGCCAAGGAAGTGCAACTGTCTTGCTTCAACGAAAACACCGCCGGCCTGCTGCTTTACCCGAAACTTGGCTTCGTACCGTTCTCCATTGAAGAGCGCCCGGCACCGGGTGGCAAACGTTCAGCGCTGATCAACATGACGCACACCAGAGACGCAGCGAATGCCACTCACCTTCCATAAGATGCACGCCAACGGCGATGACTTCGTCGTGATCGACTCACGCAACGTCACCAACCCCGTCACCGGCCAACTCGCCCGGCGCCTGGGCGATCGCCATCGCGGCATCGGTTTCAACCAACTCGCCGTGGTCCTTGATTGCACAGACGCCGATGCGCGCGTGGAGTTCTGGAACGCCGACGGCTCGCCGCTCGATGTGTGCGGCAGCGCCACCCGTGGCGTGGCGGACAGGTTGATGCGCGAAGCCAGCCGAACATCGATCATCCTGCGCACAAACCGTGGCTTGCTCACCTGCGAACGCACGCCCAGCGGATTGATCGCCGTCGACATGGGCGAACCGTTGTTCGACTGGCAAGACATCCCTCTGGCGCAAGAACACGACACACTTTTTCTACCGCTCGCCGGCGCCCCAACCGCCTGCAACATGGGCAATCCGCACTGCACCTATTTCGTCGACGACCTAAGCACCGTCGACATCGCCGCCCTCGGCCCGAGTCTAGAAATCCACCCATTGTTTCCGCACAAAACCAACGTCCACTTCGTGCAGATCATCGACCGCCAACACATCCGCCTGCGCATCTGGGAGCGCAACGGTGCCATCCCGCTCGGCTCCGGCTCATGCTCATGTGGCGCGGCCGTCAACGGCATCCGCCGAGGCCTGCTCGACCACACCGTCAACGTCGAATGCGACGGCGGCCCCGTCACCGTCCACTGGAATGGCTCAGGCTCCGTAACCCTGAGCGGCCCGGTAGAACCCACTTTCTCCGGCACCCTCCCAGACACCCAACTCGACCTCAAGTGACCACGATCCCCTGTAGGAGTGAGCCTGCTCGCGATAACGCCAGCCCAGCCACCACCAATCCCAATCCAACCACATAACCCTGTGGGAGCTAGCCTGCTAGCGAAGACGCCAGCCCAGTCACCGCAAACCCCAAACCCACCACATATCCCCTGTGGGAGCGAGCTTGCTCGCGAAGACACCCACCCAGTCACCCCATCAACCACTGACCGAAATAAACAGTAAAAACCACCACTGTTTAAAGGAAGCCTCAAGTAACCACCGAAACCCTACAACGCCTTGCGCCGTTACCTACGACTAAGCCAGAATCCGCCGGCTTGTGCGTCTAGGTCGCGGGTTCTATCGTCTGTCGGTCGCTGAAAAACAGTGATCGGGTTTGGTAGCCCTGAGTTTTCGTAGATTGCATAAGCATCATCATTCGCAGTGTCTGTTCGACACGGCTTTTATGGTGGTCATGCACAGGGCGTCTTCGGGCGCGCCGGTTTTCTACGTCCCGGTCTACCAACCTGCGCATGGCCGCCACCCTCGTTTGGTAGCGAGAGTGATGGCTCCTTTTTTTGACGTAGGAGCTTCATCAATGATCAAACCAACACCCAACCCACCCGAAACCGACCCCACATCCCCCTACGAAACCCCCGACTCCAAGCGATTCCACGAAGCCGCCGAACGCGCCCTCGACCACTACCTCAAACCCGCCAGCCAAATCATGGCCAGCACCCAACAACCCGAACGGATGTACCTCGCCAACCCGAAGTACAACAGCGAATCCCTGCTCGCCAACGCCAGCGAAACCCTCGGCTCCGCCAGCGAAATGCTCCTCAACTTCGCCGCCATGCTCGACACCTCCCAGCGCAAAACCGCACTGGGCATCGCCCAAGTCGTGATGCTCGGCGAAATCGCCGTCAACCAAGCGCTGGATAACGTCGAAATCGCTAGCTAACCAATCCCACCCCGACGAGGGGAAACCCTCGTCGAACCCCGCGGTCACACCCTGGCTGGCACACGGCCACGGCTTGCGCCCCCCATCCACGCCTGTCACCCTTCGGGCCGTTCTCAAGGATCAGAACCAGGAATCACGGATGAGTGGCTACGTACCCAACCCCCCGAAAAACTACCGCTACGAAGAAGCCAAACCCGTCGATATTCACGCCCAGCGTTGGGCGGAATATGAGAAGCATGGGAAAGAGCCTGCGCGCGAACCTGAGAAAATCGGGATCGCGTTGAGGATTGGGGTTTTCTTTGATGGCACTGGGAATAATGCGAACAACACGGCGGCGGGATTGCTGTGTGGGGCGCAGCATCCGATTGCGCCGGAAGATATTCCTGCTAGTTGTCAGCCCTATATGGGGAACCCGGACAGCAGTTATGGCGCTGGCGCGACCAACATAAAGAAGCTTGCCGACCTGTATTACAAAGCTCCGATTGCTGAAGGAGAGGGTTCGATAAAACAAGTATCCCGCCCTTTGTACATTGAAGGAATTGGCACTCAATCCAATGAAGAAGACAGTTTGGTCGGTCAAGGCATGGGGCGTGGAGAGACTGGAGTCGCAGGGCGTGTTCAGACTTCGTTTACCTTCATCAAACAAGTCCTTGAGGATGCCCTTCAAGAGAATCCGAACAGTGAAATTACATCGATCACCTTTTATACTTTCGGATTCAGTCGAGGCGCAGCGGCAGCTCGCCATTTCTCAAATGAAATCGTAAGAGGTAAGCAGGGGCCGCTTAGGGATCTATTGGCCACTTACGCCAATAATTTCTCCCGTACCTTTGTCGACCAGTACGGTGGCGGCATCCGAATGGGCTTCATTGGGCTGTTCGATACAGTGCCGTCAATTGCTGGCTTCACGAATTTTGGCAGGGTGAAAAGCCCCATAGCACCGGGCATAAAACTGTACCTTGATCCGCGTTTTTTCAAGGACGTCGTCCACTTGGTTGCTCGCGACGAATGTCGGGCCAACTTCGCCCTCAGTAACGTCAAACCCGACTATCCAGAATACGCATTTCCAGGTGTCCACTCGGATATCGGGGGCAGCTACCTCGATGAAGTCGAAGAGTGTGTTTTGGTCAGTCCCATGCAAACGCTTGATGTTTGGAGCAACACTGACGTGAAAACAACCTCGATCTATCAGGATGCCGCTCGGGTAAAAAGTCAGTGGGTAGCCAAAGGCTGGCCTGCTCATCTGTTGGAAATCGTAACGCCCGCTGCGCTTGCTTTGCCGGCCGATCCGCAAGATCGTTTCGGGCCTAAGCAAAAACGCGTATACGCTGGGCTACAACTCAAACGCCCGGTTAGTGGCAAACTCTCAACGGTTTACTTGAGAGTGATGTATCAGTTGGCCAAAGAAAAAGGTGTGCCGTTCACCGACATTCCTGGACGAACCGAGTATGCCGTTCCCCAGGAACTGCAATCGCTTTGTGACAGGTTCATCGCCGGCGACTACAGCACCACCGCAGAAGAAGAGCAATTGCTGAAACTGAAATACATCCATACCTCTGCCAACTGGAATCACCCGCAAGGGAGACGTGACGGCAGCGGCTTGAGAGCCGTTTACATCAATGCACCAACGGAGGATGGCATTCGCGTGCAGCATCCTCACGTAGCTGATTGGAAGCTTTGGTAATGAGAATACTCGTAGCTCTATTGGGCGTTTTGGCCTTCACAGGCTGTCACGCAACAAGCTCCAACTCAGGTGAAAATGATCCCAAATACCCGTGGTGGGAGCTGGCGTTCATCAAACCCAATTTTATGAACGTGTGGGTTGAAGACAGCTCCGTGGAGGATATTGACGGTAAGACCTTTCTGCGAGCCGGAGGAGGGAACGCCAGCGGTGCAGAGCCGAATGACGACAAAGAATCGGCGCGCGGTTGGATAGGTGTTGGTGGTACAGGCAAACCGGTTATTGGGTCAGGGCTACCTAAGCGGATCTTTGTCCGCTGGCAATCGATTCCAGAGCAAAAAACTTACCGGGCGTGGGTAGATATCCCTGAAGAAGCCAGGCAAGTGATGGTGACGTCTACCCATCAGCGCTGCCCGGAAACCCCCGAGAAAACAGCACGCTTCATGGCCTCAGTTTATTTGGGACTCGCTCCGGGTGGTGTGGTGCAAGTGTGGGTAAGAGATTTATGCCGGCGCCCAGTGAAAGTCGCTCGTGCTCAAGCTGAGTTGGAGCCGCTGGGGCCCGAGTTGGGTAAGAATGGTGGTCAATATGCTTATCCCATCAGTGAAAAGGCCAAGCGGTATATCGACAAGTACGGCATTCCCTATGGGAGTTGGTAATCGTCATCCGTTGAAACAGCTGATAACGATACTTGTTGCCCTGTTGATTACCGGTTGCCAGTCAAGCAATTCACTATCAGTCAAAAACGATCCAAAAACTCCGTGGTGAGAGCTAGGCTTCACCGAACCTGACTACATGAAGGTGTGGGTTGAAGACACTTCCGTCGAAGACATCAAAGGAAAGACGTTTCTTCGTACGGGAAAGGGATCCGCATCGGGTGGGCAGCCAGAAGATGGAACAGCGTCGGCGCGAGGTTGGCACGGTGTGGGCAGTTCCGCGAAAGCAGTAGTGGTTGCTGATCTCCCGAAACGGATCTTCGTTCGCTGGCAGTCCATCGTAGAACCTCAGACCTATCGAGCCTGGGTGGATATACCCGAAGAAGCCAGACAACTGATACTGACATCGGTGAATCAACGCTGCGCGAAAACTCCAGACCAGACAGCTACCTATATATCTTCGATCTATCTGGGTTTAGCTCCCGGCGGTGCCATCCAGGTTTGGGTAAGAGATTCATGTCACCATCCGGTCGAAGTGGCGAAAGCGCAGGCCGAAATTGAACCGCTGGGGCCGAGTCAGGGGAAAACCCAAGGGCGATACGCTTATCCCATTAGTGAAAAGTCCAAGCAGTATATCGAGAAATTCGGTATTCCATATGGGAGTTGGTAAAGCGACGATTAAATAAGGGGGGACGGGGAATACCGTACTAATTAATGGTGGTCCGTCCCGTTTTTTAATGTTTTTATATTATGGTGGGATTGGCGTTATCCGTAGAATACATTTTGATTGTGCCATCTTGGGATATCTTTATAGATAATCCATTTTTTGCGAGTATAGATGCTACTGATTCGCCCGTCCCTTTTACACCAGTTATGACTACCTTTGAAATGTCGATGACTGAGCCATAAGACAAAAGGGTGCCGTCCGTATTAAAAATAGACGCTCCATCGCTAGAGAGAAGTCTAACAAGTGTTTGAGTGTGTTTTTCGTCAAGTAATGAAAAAGGGGTTGTAGTGAGCGAATTTTTTGATAGTAGCATTTCGTCAAATTTGGTGGCGTCCAAGGGGATCCATATAATTGAACTCAATCTGCGGCGAGCCAGATAAAATACATAGTAAAGAAGGCTTTGAATGAAATTCTCCTTAACGTGAAGCGTTGATCTTATCAAGTCCGCTATTTGTGTGAGGCTACGGATTCGCCACTGCCCTTCTTTGAAGTTGAATTCAATGCCTTCGGAGCCAGTAATGGAATACTCTGATTGGCTAGTGACCCGAAAAAGAGCGTCTCCTCCTTTTATGGTTTTGCTCAATGTATAATCGTCTACAAAAGACGCTAACGCTTGCCTGCTGGAATTTGCAAGGAATGCGTTCGCAATTTCTAATGCGGGATTTGCGAGAAAATAAGACGTTTGACCATCTGCCAAGTACCAGAAACGCTTATCTATAGGATCTATTGGGGAAAGTTTTCGAGTTTCTTTAAGGGGTAGTAGGGTGCCTGCTCTTGTATGTTGGCGCATGTTAGCGTATGCGTAAAATGATCGAGTTAGAACGAGTCCTGTAGTAAAGTTTCTACCTTCGAATCGAGTGTTTGCGAGTTTGTGAAAGAGTTCGATTAGTTGTTTGAATTTTCTGTAGTCATAGTGGCCGCGACTGAAGAATTTTGATATCGTTAACTCAAGCAGTTCATCGCCAAATTGATGTGGTTTTAGAGAGAATTTCTCTTTCACGCTATGGCTTAGCGTAATGGCGAGGACACCTTCAAAGACATTTAGCAGTCTCTCTAGTCCGGTAAATATGGTGTTGGTAATTTGTAGTGAAAATGCAGCGACTACAGTTTTTCCATCAAGAACCCGTCCCAATACAACTGCGCAGGAACTATTGATTATATAGACTCCGCGTTTTGGGTTTTCGAGAACGTTGATGCCGTATTGATGTTTTATTGTGTTAAGGGGGTTGTGATCAAATTTCACCGACCCGCCAAAGAAACGCTTGGTGGCTCCGAGAAGATAAGGTAATGCATGCTTCTTAAAGTCATCCGCCCCGCGCATATGTTCGAAATCAATCATACTACTTCCTTGAAGTACAGCTCTGTTTGTGTTGATCAAGCTCGTGGCTTAAATCGATGTTAAGTACGGCTAAAACTGTAGCTGAATTTTGCGCGCTTTCAAGTCGTTTGTGGCGGAGCGTTGTGCTTGACAATAAAGCCGAAGGGCGAACGATAGTCTCACGGCAAAATGAAGAATAAATCTGTTTCTCAAATCAAAACTCACCAGAGCACAGGCCAGAGCGTAGGGAGAGATTAAATGCATGCCTAGGGCCTAGCCAAGTTAAGAATCAAGGGCGCCAATTGTATCCCGTCAGCGAAAAGCCCTAGCGGTTAAAAATTGGTGCGGATGAAGTTGTGGGTGTCGATTGTGTTTACCCTTTATTTTATGGTGGCTTGCCTAACCTTTATCTTAGGGATCGATTGAAGGCTGTGGCATTTATCGAAACGTTCGTTGTCATAGTTGGGTGGTGAGGGGGTATTAAGATTGTTTTATCGACTTTAGGGGTTGCGCGTAAGATCGGTTTTATATTTGATTGAAAGTGGAGAACTGATGATATAGCTCGTCGAAAGTTACGATGGTGACATGGGCGGCTACAGCTTGTCTTTGAACTTCAAAAGCTTTTTTCTTGTCTGTTTTTTCGTCTAAGCACTTAGTGTGTCCTGCAATAATAAAACACTTCGGTGAAAAGACTTCAAAGGACTTTTCGGAATCGTGTCGCTTTGAATAAAAATTCATGATTAGTTCGTTTCTTTGGTTGAGGACTTGACTTATGGTTCCAGAGAGTTCTCTTGAAAGTGGATAGGTATCGCGGTATGAAGAACCTAATAATTTAGTGTCGGGTGTTTTTATTTCTATAAGTGTCAGGTTGTTGGATAGTTTGTCGATCAGCGCAAAGTCAGAACGCTTACTTCCTTTTCCTTTCGTATTTGTAATTCCAACGTGAAATTCTCTCTGAAGAAATAATGCGTATCCGCCGATGAGTCTTTCTAATATTCCTTTTCTAGCCGATAACTCCTGCTGCCAGAAGTTTTCGTCTTTTGATTTTTTATTTGCTGAATCTTGCCAAACCTGAATGGCCGATGCCAGATCCTCGGAATAGACTCCTCTCTTAATTAGTGGCACAACATCTTTTTCTAGCAGCATTGAATTGATGTCTGTGAAGGCATTGAGGCAGAGTGAGGCGAAGGCTCTTGTGTCATCATCTATATAGTTTTCCTCGATGTGTTCAATTACAGCTTCGATGCTGCTTCTTGCTTGTTTTCCACTAACAATAATTTTTTTGAATTCCGGATTGTGTTTTATCTTTTTTTTGAAGTCGGCTACGGTATGGTTTACGCCGAGAAAACGTTGTATAGCATTCTCGTACTGTTCATCTACTGACTCTAGGAGGTCACTTAAATGGTCTTTTATATCGCCTTCAGGATCGAAATGATGTGAAAGTTTAAAGGCTAGGGCATCGCTAATGGTTTCGGAATCTATCGTTCGTGCTTCTCGAAGATCACGGGCTAGCTTAAGGGAGTGCATAACCTCTTCAAATAACTTTTCATCTATGCTCATAGTATTTCCTTAATAGTGAAGAATGTTTTCTTGGTTTTTATTGGGCTGAGTTATTGATCTCATGGTAAGCAGGCTGATTACACTGCTTTCGGTCTGTGGCTACGTTAAGAAGTGCCGGACTTTAGGATGTGATTTCAAACTCTGTGTTTGCGACTAGTTCGCCGTTTATAATGATGTATACCAAATGTCGACCCTTATAATGCTTCCGCGTCGTAAAATCCTTAATCACCTGCCGCCTCCCCACAACCACACTCTCAAATCCCGCCAACCCCACAGTCTTCAACTTAAAAACCTTCCCCGAAACCCCGCCATTCGCCTTCACATAGTCAATCGCATAATCAATCACCAATCGCTGCTCATGCGCCACCGTGGACTTCACCACAAACGACAACGTAATCGCTTCCCCCAACCGCACCACCGCCGGCTCAACCCGCACATCTAACAATTCAACCTCAGCCTTCGCCCCGGCACCAATCACCGTCAGCGCCCGCAAATCCCCCTGCTTAATCAAACTCCGCAACGCATGCTTCGCAATCCACGCCGTGTGCTTGTTCTCCAACGACCAACCTTCAATCGTGTCCAACACCCACTCCGGATGCACCTTCGTCACATCATTCAAATGATTCGCCACGGACTTGCGTACATACAAACTCTCATCCGCCTTCAACCGATCGAGTATCCCGGCGGCCAACTTCGGATCCGCCTGCACCGCTTCCAACCGAAACGACCAAGGCAGGCGAGGGCGGCTGCCTTCGCTGGCGAGGCGTCGAACGTGGTGGTTTTCGTCGCGGGTCCAGTCGTGCATTCGTTCCAGCGAGCGCTCGAGGTCGCTGCGCAAAAAGTGGCGGATGGCGAATTCGGAGGAGCCGAAGGGGGTGAAGTACTTCAGGGCGTCCATGGAGGTGTCGAACGCGTGACCGCCGTAGCTCGCGACGTAGTGCGGCAGGCACATGCTGACGAATCCACTGTTCAGCCTTGGCGCGAGTTCGAAAAGCACTTCTAGGGAATCTTGGTAATCCAGCGGCAACACGGCGTGCAGGCTTTCGCTAACCCGCGCCATGCGTTGCATCACTGATAGTTCAGCGAGTCCGTCCTGGGCATGTTTGAGAAACGCCTTGGCCTTGAACGCCGGGTACACGGCGCTCATTTCGCAGGCGATGTGCTGCAGGCGCTCGGCGTTGAAGATTTCCTTTAACGCCGGGGCGGCGGTGTCGGTGGTGCTCATGGTCAGGTCATCGGGGTGCTGACGAACGCTTCGAGGGTTTCGGCGTAGGCGGTGTATTGGGCGATGTGGGGGTAGCGGCGGGTGTCGATCTGGTCAGGGACGACGAGGTCGGTGAAGCTCCAGGCGACGGCGAGGCTGATGCCGGCCTGGGTGAGGGTGCCGTCGGTGGGCAGGCCGGTTTTTTCCAGTTCTTGCTCGAGGGCGGTGAAGGCGGCGGCGAGTTGGCCTTCGACGCGTTCGACCCACGGCTGGTATTGAATGTCGGCCGGGCGCAGGTTGCGTTCGTAATAAAGCTGCACGGCTTTTTCGCAGGCGGCGAGGCTGAGGCCGATCAGGCGCAGGGTTTGGGCTCGCTGACCTAATTCGGTCGGCAGCAGGCTTTTGCCGGAGCTGGCTTCGAGGTAGTCGAGGATGAGCGTTGAGTCCATCAGGACGACGCCGTCGTCGAGGATCAGTGTCGGGGCTTTGACCACCGGGTTGATTTGCTGGAATTGCTCGAAGTGGCGGAACACCGAGACTGACTCGTGTTCGAGGTCGATGCCTAAGCGTTTGGCGGAGATCGCCACGCGGCGTACGTAAGGGGAGTCCAGCATGCCGATCAGTTTCATGACGCGTTCCTTCAAGTCAAACCGGTGGGAAGGCATAACCTAGCCGACGCTGAGGCAATTGTCAGTCGTCGAAGCCGGGTTGTTCGTGAATCTCATCAACATTCAGTTCCAGCCGATACGCCACCGCCACGAACAACGCCTGACACAGACACAACGTCGCACTCAATGAACGAAAGGCGAGGGCGCTGCCTTCGTTGACCAGCAATACGCTGTTTGCGTGTTTGGCCAGTGGCGAGAGGTGGCTGTCGGTAAGGATCAGGGTGTTGGCCTGTTGCTGGCGGGCGTAGCGCAGGCAGTGTTGGGTTTCTTTGGCGTAGGGCGTGAAGCTGATGGCGATCACCAGATCGTTCGCGCGCACGCTGCGCATTTGCTCGCGATAGCTGCCGCCAAGTCCGGAGACCAGGTGAATGCGCTTGTGAGTGTGTTGCAAGTTGTAAACGAGGTAGTCGGCGACGGCGAAGGAGCGGCGCACGCCGACGACGTAGATGTTGTCGGCGTTGACGATCAGGTCGACGGCGGTTTCGAATGCGGTGTCGTCGAGCTCGCGGCCCAGACGTTCGATGCTTGAACGCGTGGCGTCGATGCATTCGCGGGCGAGGTCGCCGGCGCTGGCTTGCTGCGACTGGTTGGCGATCATGCTGCGGATGCGTTGCTGGTAGTTCTGCACCGGCGAGGCTTTGTGGGTGTAGGCGCTACGGAACAGCGCCTGCATTTCGCTGAAGCCGCTGAAGCCGAAGCGCTGCGAGAAGCGGACGATGGCGGACGGGTGGACTTCGCATTCCCGGGCGATGTCGCTGATGCGGTCGACCATGATCCGGTCGCTCTGCTGGCTGATGTAGCTGGCGACGCGTTTGAGTTGGCGCGGCAGGGCATCGTATTCGTCGGTGATCAGTCGCAGCAGGCGCTCGGCATTGATCGGAGGGCTGGCGAGTGAAACCTCGTCGGTGGCCGGCAGATCGGGGCGGGGCATAAGTTATCCTTCAGGCTGATTGATCATGCTTTGGGCCTGATATTAGGGGGGCTTTTGCTGTTCTGCCTGGCTGAAACGATGCACTAAAGGGCGAAAAGATGCCGATGCCGTGCCGCCCGGTTAGCCGTTTGTCTTCTATATACCTCCGCTCGACTGAATTTCTTGCTATAAACGCACTCCGATAACCGCTGTGGTTCCGGTGTCAGAGCACTTTCCGGGCTTTGTCGGACAAATTCCCTGTATTTACAGTTGCTGAGGCCTCATTCGGGCCTTAGACTGCCGCCCCTCGTAAATTGAGTGCCGGGTGGCGTTTGCAATAAACGATGCCTTTTCGTCGACCGGACACGGTTCGCCGAAACGCTCCCTAATTCGCCTTAATGCACGTTTTTTTATAGAGATATCAATGACAAAGGACAAGTTGCTGGCCATGCCGGCAGATGACTACATGAATGCAGAGCAACACGCTTTCTTCACTGAGCTGTTGCAGAACATGAAAGTCGAAACCCACGAGCGCATTGAGCAAAATCGTATCGCCATCGAAAGCCTGGACACCCCGGCTGACCCGGCGGACGCGGCTTCGGTTGAAGAAGAGCGCACTTGGCTGGTGAACGCGATCGATCGCGACCAGCGCATGCTGCCGCAACTGGAACAAGCCCTTGAGCGCATCAAGGAAGACAGCTTTGGCTGGTGCGACGACAGCGGCGAGGCCATTGGCCTGAAACGCCTGCTGATCAGCCCGACCACCAAGTACTGCATCGAAGCTCAAGAGCGTCACGAGCAGATCGACAAGCACCAGCGTCAGGCCTGATTCTGTGCGGTAACCCATGAATGTGGGTTGCCCCGAAAAGATCGCGGCCTTCGGCAGCTTCTATATAGAGCTGCTGAAGGCTGCGATCTTTGTTTTTGCACGTCTGCAATAAGCCCGAGCCATTCCATTGACCTGCCACAGACCCCACGACTAACGGACCATAGATAATGGCGTTGTAGTGGCGTTTAATGCAGTCACAACAATGAGAACAAGCGTGGGGTGTTGATATGACGAGAGATGGATCTCTGGTTGGGGCTTTGCCTGCACCAGTGCTTTTGCCGAAAAACCGCTGGATCGCACCGACCCTGCAAAGCATCGCCCTGATGCTGTTGTTGGTCGGCATGACGCTGGGTGAGTGGTCGCTTTACGTTGGCATGCCGCTGGCGGTGCTGATTGTCTGGTTGCCGCGCCTGCGCTCCCGAGCCGTCCCCGCTGCACAGCCTGCCGACACTGGCAGCGCCATTTCCGAATTGACCCGAGACCTTTCCTACACCACCAGCCACAACGCGTTGTCGGCGGCCGGCGTGGCGTTTTCGGTCAAGGAACTGGCAAGCAAACTCGAATCACAGCTCGATGCGGCGGCACGGATTGTCAGCAACGCCGAGGTGATGATCGCCACCGAACACGCGACATCGCAGCTAAGCCGAGAAGCGCTCGCCGCTGCCAGCGAGGCGCATCACAGCAGCGCGGCGGGGCGCACTGAGCTGGTCGATTCGATCGCACGCATGCATCAACTCAGTCAGCGCGCCAATGCCAGTCGCGAGCTGATCGAGGCCTTGAGCCTGCGCAGTGATGACATTCAGCGCGTGACTCTGGTCATTCAGTCGATCGCCAGCCAGACCAATTTACTCGCCCTCAACGCTGCGATTGAAGCCGCGCGCGCCGGTGAGCATGGGCGCGGTTTTGCGGTGGTGGCGGATGAGGTGCGCGGATTGGCGGCGCGCACGGCGTCGGCGACCGGCGAGGTCGGTGAGATGGTCGCCGATATTCAGCAACGTACTGCGCAGGTGGTGGAGCAGATTCGCGAGCTGTCCAGCGATCTGCACACCGGCGTCGAGCAGGTCGAGCACACCGGTCAGCATCTGGAGAACATCGCGCGATTGGCGGCTGGGGTGGAAGGTCAGGTCGGTGAAATCGCCCGCGGCGCCGAAACCAATCGCGAGCAACTCGACAGCCTGTTCAAGGCTATCGAGCAGATGCGCAGCGATCTGGCGATCAGTGATCAGCAAACCCGGCGCCTTGCCGAAGCGGCGGTGCAGATGGAAGGCCAGGCCGAGACCATCAGCGAGCGTCTGGCCGAAGTCGGTCTGGACGACTATCACCAGCGCATCTATGACTTGGCGCGCGAAGGTGCCAGCCAGATCGCGGCGCGGTTCGAGGCGGATGTCGAGCAGGGGCGGGTCAGCCTCGAAGACTTGTTCGACCGTCAGTATCAGCCGATCCCGAAGACTCAGCCGGCGAAATATCAAACCCGTTTTGACCGCTATACCGATCAGGTGCTGCCGGCGATTCAAGAGCCGTTGCTACCGCGTCACGAAGGTTTGGTGTTTGCCATCGCCTGCACGCAGCAGGGTTATGTGCCGACGCATAATCAGGCGTTCAGTCAGCCGTTGACCGGGGACGCGCAGGTCGATGCGGTGAACAACCGCACCAAACGCAAATTTGCCGATCGCACCGGGATCCGTTGCGGCAGCCATCAACAACCGGTGCTGTTGCAGACTTACACGCGCGACACCGGTGAGCTGATGCACGATTTATCGGTGCCGATCATGATCAAGGGCCGGCACTGGGGCGGTTTGCGTTTGGGCTACAAACCCGAGAATCCGCGCTGATTGTTACCGTTGCGGCAAGGGTTCTGTGCACCGGCGTTGCTGTTTCCCCCTGAAAGAAAGCATTAACCTGCCGACTTAGTTAGGCAGCTAATTATTTCAGGAGGTCGGCATGCAGTGCCGGGTTGATGTCGCCGTGATGATCGGCAGTGGTGTACCCGCCGGGTTGCGCGCAATGGGCCAAAGCGTTTGCTGGGTGGTTCTACTCAATGGTGAACGACGCGGCACCGCGTTTGCCAGTCGCGGTGAAGCCGAGGAGTGCAGGGCTGCGTGGCTCGCGCAATTGCAATCGGAGCCGGGTGACAGCCTGCACTGATCAGGGTTACTTGCCGCGATGCAGGCGCACGTTCAGTTCATCGACCATCACGGCTTCTTCACCGTCGGCACGCAACCATTCCTTGAGCAATTGCGCCTGTTGCGGTGACCAGAAGTCGGCATCTATCAACTTAGTGTCTTTGTCCAATGGGTGCTCTTCGATGAAGTCGTCGATTGCCGTATCTTCCGAAGGCAGGCCCAGTTGATCAAACAGGGTTTTCAGATTGTATGCTGGCAGTTCCATCGTGTGCTCCTTGGGTTAGCGCCGAGGGGCGCGATTGATCACTCTCCTTATCTGAGGCATCCGCTCGCCGGGAGTTCGATTTGTGCTTCAAGTGACCGGGCGAGGGCGC
This sequence comes from Pseudomonas fluorescens, assembly GCF_001648775.1. Lineage (GTDB taxonomy): Bacteria > Pseudomonadota > Gammaproteobacteria > Pseudomonadales > Pseudomonadaceae > Aquipseudomonas > Aquipseudomonas fluorescens_M. Next base: position 75,750 of record NZ_LVEJ01000007.1, on the reverse strand, counting down.
AGGCTTCGTTATGGTGTTCGCGGAAACCTCTTACGCGACCGGTCGATTTTTCCCTGATGTGGAAAAACGCATTGCCCGCGGGCACGACTTGAAAGCGTGGGCTCTGGTCAGGCATCGCACTGACATGCAGGACCAATGTCGATTCAAGTCTGGCCTCAGCGGGCATGGCAAAGTGAGTCAAAGTGCACATATGAAGTCCTTTTCATCAGTCGGCCGATATTTACAGGCCGTTTCGGGTAGTCGTAATGAGCATCGCTGCTCTAGAATCGCCAGTACCTGTTGACGACAGGGCTTATCTAAAGCAATTTTTCACGTGCGATATGTCGGAAAAGTGCTTTTTTTCGTGAGAATTTTCCCTAAAGTTCGTAGTCAGCTTTCTCGGAACGCCAGTGAGGAGTTTTCCTGCAAGCTTTGGCGACATCGGAGCAAGTTTCGCGAGTGACATTCCAGTAGTCTTACGCACCTCGCGATGAATGAGCGCTCTGCTCACTTCGAACTTTTATTTGAGTCACCTGGCAGTTCTGTCGGCTTGGCCGTTTTTTTTGCCGTGCGCGTTTTCCGTGCTCGGTTTTTCCAGATGTGGGGATGTTTCTTTGGCAGTCAGTAACCTCGATATGCATGCTTTGTTCGTGCTGGGTGATTTGCGCGCAAAGCTGGTCAAGTTGTTCCAGTCGCGTTTCGTTTACATCACCGAGCAAAACGCTGAAGGTGTTTACGTCGCTGAAATCGACACAGAAAGTGCCTTGGTGGTCGATGACAAACCGGGGCTCAAGCTCAAGGTTGGCGATCATTTCAGCGCATCGGTCTTGCCCAGCCGTGAAGGCGGCAAGATGGATATCCGCTTTCGCGAAATCAAACTGACGGTTTATGGCCTGGGCGATTACGCCTTTGTCGATACCGCTGACGGTCACGCGATCCTGTTCAAGGAAGGCCATAGCGTGGTGACCGTGTTCGCCGCCAACCAGCAACTGCAGGAAGGCCTGACCAAAACCCTGAAAGCCGTCACCGCCAAAGCCGCGAAATGGCGCAAGGGTGAGTTGGTGACCTTCAAGGCCAGCGAGTGAGCCGTTCGGATTTCCATTCGCAGAACCTCGACACCGCGCGCGAGGAGGCCCGGCGAATGATCGCAGCCAAGGCCGAGCTACAAGGCGCCTGGTTGAATTGGGTGGCTGCGCAGATCTACATGCTGCGTCCGGCGGAATACGCCAGCATGGTCAGACGCGAGCTGCAAAGCTTGCAGGAAAAATCTGATTCGTAACCTCGTCCGGGCCTGAGCCCGGAAAAAGCAGGAACCTCGGCTACAGTCAGTTGACTGAGTATTCAGAGGCTTGCGGTCTTCCATCAGGCCATCCTGCTATTGCTGTGAACAGCACGAGGTGCAATGCATGAACGGATTTCGACGGTTATTGGCCGCCAGCGTGGCCGCATTCGGCTTGTTGGCATCGGCACCCTCGGTGATGGCGGCGCAGACGCCGATCCATTTCGCCGACCTGAACTGGGAAAGCGGCAGCCTGATCACCGATGTCCTGCGGATCATTGTCGAAAAGGGCTATGGCTTGCCGACGGACACCTTGCCCGGCACCACCATCACCCTGGAAACCGCCCTGGCCAACAATGACATTCAGGTCATAGGCGAAGAGTGGGCGGGGCGCAGTCCGGTGTGGGTCAAGGCCGAGGCCGAAGGCAAAGTCGTCAGCCTCGGTGATACGGTCAAGGGCGCCACCGAGGGCTGGTGGGTGCCGGAGTACGTAATCAAGGGCGACCCGGCCAAGGGCATCAAGCCTTTGGCACCGGACCTGCGCAGTGTCAGCGATCTGAAAAAATACAAGGATGTGTTCAAGGATCCGGAGAACCCGAGCAAGGGCCGTTTCCTCAACAGCCCGATTGGCTGGACGTCGGAAGTGGTCAACAAGCAGAAGTTGACGGCTTATGGGTTGCAGGACGATTACACCAATTTCCGCAGTGGCTCGGGCGCGGCGCTGGATGCCGAAATCAGCTCTTCGATTCGTCGCGGCAAACCGGTGTTGTTCTACTACTGGTCACCTACGCCGTTGCTCGGCAAGTTCAAACTGGTGCAGCTGGAAGAGCCGGCGTTCGATGCCGAGGCGTGGAAGACGCTGACCGATGCCGATAATCCCAATCCGAAACCGACCCGCTCGCTGGCGTCGAAGTTGTCGATTGGCGTGTCTACGCCGTTTCAGAAACAGTATCCGCAGATTGCCGAGTTCTTCAGCAAAGTCGACTTTCCGATCGAGCCTTTGAACAAGGCGCTGGCGAAGATGAGCGAGAAGCACACCGCCCCGCGGGAGGCGGCGGTGGCCTTCATGAAGGCACACCCGGAGGTGTGGCAGGCGTGGTTGCCGAAGGATGTGGCGGAGAAGGTTTCGGCTGATCTGAAATAGAGGCTGTAGTGCCCGGCCTCTTCGCGAGCAAGCTCGCTCCCACAGTGTATATGTGTCGTTCACAACAATGTGGGAGCGAGCTTGCTCGCGAAGCTCTTAAAATTTCGTCATCACCGCCAACTCAAAAGTACGCGGCGTACCCAGGTAATACGCCGGCGAAACATGCGCAAACTCGGCATACACCTCGTTGGTCAGGTTACGCACGCGTCCGGTGACGGTCGTGTGTGAATCCACCTTGTAGCTGAGGAAGCTGCCGAACAGCGTGTACGACGGCACGGTCATGGTGTTGGCAGTATCGGCATACACCGACGCCACATATCGCGCATCCACGCCACCTTGCCATTGCGGCGAAAAGTCATAAGTCAGCCAAAGATTGCCCACCCGATCCGGCACATTGGTCGGTGTGTTGCCCTTGCGCGACACCACCACACCGGCGGCATTTTTCTCGGTGAAATCGTCGTACTGCGCATCGACCCAGGCGAAATTGCCTTCGGCCAAAAGCTTGTCGGTGATTCGCAGTGAGCTGGCGATCTCGATGCCTTTTGACGTCTGCTGACCGACCGGAATGCTGCTGGTCGGGTCCAGCGGATCGGTCACGGCGAAGTCTTTGCGCTCGATGGTGTAAGCCGCGACGGTGGCTGATCCTCGGCCGTTCAGATAGTCGAATTTGCTGCCAATCTCCCATTGCTTGCCGGTGGAGACGTCGAAGTCCTGTGTGCCGTTCGGTTGCTCGGCGGCGGTGCTGTACTGCACGTAGACATTGGCTGAGGGAATGAACTGGTAGGTCAAACCGGCGCGTCCGGTGACCGGCTCCCAACTGCGTTTGAGGTGTTTGGGGTTGGCGGCGGTCACCGTGCGATGGTTGGTGACGTCGAGGTCGATATCGTCGTAACGCAGACCTGTGAGCAACGACAGTTTGTCGGTCAACGCCAGGCGGTTTTCAACGAATAGAGCTTTGGTGGTGACCTCGTTGGTCTTGTCGCTGATCAACTTCGGATTGGTCCCCGGAATGTCGTAGAAGTGCCCCGGCTGGAAGTTGTTCGGATCGACCGTGCTGGCGCCTTTGATGTTCAGTGGTGAATTGGTGGTCTGGTTGACCTTGTATTCGAAACCACCCGACCACGTTGTCTCGAGCCCGAACAGCGTGTTGTCGTGACGCAGTTCGAACTGGTTGCCGTTCTGCTCGCCCTGATGACGCACCTGATACGCGGTCGAACGGTTCACCGCCGTGTTGTCGGCGTTGTACTGATAGGTTTCGAGGTTGCGGTAATCACGTTGGCTATCGAGGTGATACAGCGTGTTGCGTAGCGTGGTGCTGTCGTTGATCCGGTAGTCGATGATCGAACGCACCCAGATCGTCCGCTGTTCGTAGCGGCCGTCCTCGACGTTGTAGTTGTTGAAGCGGTTGTGTTTATCGATCTTCAACTCGCCGGCCTTGGGGTTGAGCACCGGCGTGCCCCAATACGGACTGTCTTCGTGTTCGTCCTGATATTCCAGCGCCAGGGTGTGCGACAGATTCGGCGTGAGGTCGCTGAACAGCGAGAACGCCACGCTCCAGGCATCGCGTTCCTGGCGGTCGATGTAGCCGTTGCTGGTGTTGTGACTGACGTCGAGGCGCGCGTAGTGCTGGACGTCGGCGCTCGGCTCGGTCAGCGCGTGGTTGAGGCCGAAGGCGGTTTCGGTGGTGTCGTAGGTGCCGTAGCTGACCCGGCCTTCAACTGCCTGCTCATCTCGGGTCGCCAGTTTGGTCACGTAGTTCAGCGAACCGCCGACCGAACCCGCGCCGTTGATCAGCGATGACGGGCCACCGACCAGTTCGACTCGATCATAAATCCACGAGTCGACCGGCCGCGCGAGGCCACCGGAAACGTTGATGCCGTTAAACATCTGGGTGATCTGGCTGCTGGTGAAGCCACGGTAGGAGACGAAACCGCCAAACCCCGGCGGTGCGCTGGCGTTGACCCCGGGCAGGGTGTTGGCGGCGTCCTGAAAGTTCTGTGCGCCGTGGCGCTCGATGTCGTTGCGATTGGCTATCGCCACCGAGGCGGGCGTGTCGCGCACGCTCAGGCCGAGGCGTGAGGCCATGCCACTGGATTGGTCGAGGCTCAGGCCCGGCTCGGCACCGGATTCGCCATCGATGGTGATCGGCGCCAGATCCACGGTGGATTGCGCCCAGACGTTAACGGACAGGCAGCCGCACAGGCTCGCCAGCAGAGTGAGTTGTTTCATCATTGAATCCTGAATGCTTGTCTAGGAGTCAGCGCACGGGCGCACGCCACGCGTGGGCACAGTGGGCTGACAAATCAAAAAGGCAGAGACACTCAGGCGAGCGGTGGGGCGCGTGGGTTGGCTGAAGGCCAGGTGAAGCGGGCAGGGAGATCGGCACTGACGATGGGCGCCAGCGGCGGGCTGTGTTGCTCCGGCAGGATCGCCAGGGTCAGGCTGGAGTTGAACGCCGGGCCCATGCCACCACCGACCGAGCACAGCGGGCAGCCGAACGCTTTGGACAGGGTTGGCAGTTTTTCTTCGGTGGGGTTGCTGGCGAGCGGCGCTTGAGTAGTCGGGTCGACTGTACAGAACTGGCCGCCGATGCCGTTGAGCTGCATGCCGACCATTTGTCCGTGACCGATGCTGCAGGCGAACACGTTGAACAGGACGCAGCAATAGAGCATCCAGGCCAGCAGTGAGCGATCGGAACGGGAGAATTTCATGGGGCGGCACTTTACCGTACCGCTGATCGGTCGTGCACTTGAAAAAAATGCGACTAGGATGATTTGTTCAAATCCCTTTCAAGGATTTCAACCATGACCTTTGTGTTGGCTCAATGGCTGGTGACAACGTTTGCGGTAATCGCCTTGATGCACGTGTATTGGGCGTTGGGTGGGCAATGGGCGGCGGCAGTAGTCGTGCCGCAGGTGCCGGTGCGCGGATTTGTCGCAACGGTGCGGCCGGCGTTCAAGCCTTCAGGCTGGCTCACGTTGATTGTGGCAGCGGCATTGCTGGTGATTGCTGCGTTGGTGTGCATGCGGGTGGGCTGGGGCATGCCGGCGGTGACGCACAAGGCGCTGCAGTGGGTGATCAGCGCGATTGCGCTGTTGATGTTTGCCCGGGCGATTGGCGATTCGAATCTGGTCGGGTTTTTCAAGGAAGTGAAGGATTCGCGATTTGCGCGGCTGGACACCTGGGTGTATTCGCCGCTGTGTGCGGTGCTGGGGGCGGGGTTGTTGGCGGTGGCTTGGGTTTGAGATCAGATTTGAAATTTGCGATGACCCGGCCGGCTCCTTCGCGAGCAGGCTCGCTCCCACAGTGATTGAGGGTGTCCACAGATATGTGACTTCACCCAAAACCCTGTGGGAGCGAGCCTGCTCGCGAAGGGGCCGGTCCGGACGCTGAAGGCTCTGAACTAGCTACCACTCTCGGTGCGTCGGCTACTGACCTCTGCCGGCACATCATCCCCAGCCATGCGCTTGCGGAACAACGCCGCCCGCGCCAGTAGCAATGTGGTCACCGGTACGGTAATCGCCAGCAAAATCGGGATCAGCCAGGCATGTATGACCGGCCCGGACTTCAGCGCCGAAAAGCAGATGATCGACGCCAGCGCCACACACCATGCGCCCAGCGTCGACGCCAATGCCGGCGGGTGCATGCGCTGAAAGTAGTCCTTCATGCGCAATAATCCGACCGCGCCGATCAGCGCGAACAGGCCGCTGAGTACCAGCAGGATCGCCACCGGAATCTCGACCCACAGAGACAATTCGGCATTCATTCGATCACCTCGCCACGCAGCAGGAATTTCGCCAGGGCAAACGAGCCGACGAAGCCGAACAGCGCGATCAGCAGCGCCGCTTCGAAGTAAGTGTCACTGGCATAACGAATGCCCAGGGTCAGCATCATCAGCATGGCGACGATGTACAGGTAATCCAGCGCCAAGACCCGATCCTGCGCCGACGGGCCTTTGAACAGGCGCACCAGCGTCAGCACCATGGCCAGCGAGAACAGGAACAGCGTCAGCAGAATCGCGTTCGACAGTAATGGGCTCATTCGAAAATCTCCATCAACGGCCGCTCGTAGGTGCTCTTGAAGTGCTCGATGAATTGCGCTTCGTCATCCAGATCCCAAACGTGCAGCAGCAGAATGCTGCGATCCAGCGCCAGCTCCGACCACACCGTACCGGGGACCACCGTGCAGATCATCGCCAGCGTCGCCAGACCGTGGGCGTCGCGCAGGTCCAGCGGGACTTTGACGAAGCCTGAGCGCGGAGGGCGACGGCCGGCGTTGAGCACGCCCCAGGCGACGATCAGGTTGGACATCACCACGTCACGACCCACGATCAAGAACAGGCGCAGGATCGTCCCCGGTCGGCGAATGCGGGCGTGTTTCGGGCGCAATTTGCGCATCATCAACGGTGCGGCAAAGCCCAGTATCGCGCCGAGCAGCAGGTTGCCCGGGCTGATCGACAGGTTCAGGGTCAGCCACAAGGCGCACAGTGCCAGCGACAACAACGGTGCAGGAAACACCCGTTTCATGGCTGCACCTCCAGCATCGCGGCTTTGGCTTCCGGACTAGGTACCGCGCGGGTGCCGAGCACCGCCATGACGTATTGCTGCGGATTATTCAGCGCATCAGCGGTGGCCTGGGTGTAGCGCAGCAGCGGTTCGGCCTTGAAAGTCAGGATGATGCTCAACCCCAGCAGCAGGAAGATCGGCGCGCATTCGAGTTTGCGCAGCAGCGGCGAAGGGCGCTCTTCGGGCGTCCAGAAACGCTGGATGCCGAGGCGCGAGAATGCCATCAGCGACGCCAGCCCGGAGAGGATCAGCAGCGCCAGCAACGCCCATGCCGCCATGGAAATCGGCGCGCCAGTGCCCAGCCCCTGCGGATTGAGCAGGGCGCCGATCAGGCTGAGTTTGCCGATGAACCCGGACAGCGGCGGCATGCCGATGATCAGCAGAGCGCAGGCGATGAAACCCAAACCGAGAAACGCCATGGTCCACGGGATGACCTGACCGACCACCGCTTTCTGCTCGTCGTCGAGGTTGATGCCTTTGGGCGGTTGCAGCGACTCCTGCGGGCGCGGCAGCAGTTCGCTTTCGTCTTCGAGCGGGATCTCGTTGGCCGAGCGCGAACGTTCGATCAACTCGGCCAGCAGGAACAGCGCACTCAACGCCAGCGTCGAGCTGACCACATAGAACAGCGCCGCGCCGATCAGGTTTGGCTGAGCGAAACCGATCGCCGACAGCAGAATGCCGGCCGACACCAGAATGCTCAGGCTGGCCATGCGTTCCAGGCGTTGCGCGGCGAGAATCGCCAGCGCCGCGCACGCCATGGTCGCCATGCCGCCGTAGATCAGCCAGTCGCCGCCGAAGAATGCCGACGCACCGGCCTGCCCGGAAAACAACAGGGTCCACAGGCGCAGCAGGGTGTAGACGCCGACCTTGGTCATGATCGCGAACATCGCCGCGACCGGCGCACTGGCCGAGGAATAGGCGGGTACCAGCCAGAAGTTCAGCGGCCACATACCGGCCTTGGCCAGGAACGCGACTGCCAGAATCCCCGCACCGGCGTGCAGCAAACCACGATCGGCTTCCGGCACCAGCGGAATCTTCAGCGCCAGATCGGCCATGTTCAGTGTGCCGGTGACACCGTAGATCAGTGCCGCACCGATCAGGAACAGCGACGATGCGAGCAGGTTGATCGAGATGTAATGCAGCCCCGAAGACACCCGCGCCCGACCGGAGCCGTGCAGCAACAGGCCATAAGAGGCGGCGAGCAGCACTTCGAAGAACACAAACAGGTTGAACAGGTCGGCGGTCAGGAACGCGCCGTACAGACCCATCAACTGAATCTGGAACAGGGCGTGGAAGCTTGAACCCGCACCATCCCAACGGGCCATGGCGAAGAGCAGGGCGCTGACGCCGATGATCCCGGTCAGCACCAGCATCAGCGCTGACAATCGATCGACCACCAGCACGATGCCGAACGGCGCCTGCCAGTTGCCCGGCAGGTACACGCCAATCGAACCGGGCACGCCCGTGGTCTGTGTCCATTGCAGCAACATCACCGAAATGAACAGACCGACGAGGCTGGAGAACAGGTTGATCTTCGCCTTCAGTGGCCGATGCCGTTCGCCGAGCATCAGCATGATGGCAGCGGTCAGCAGCGGCAGCAGGATCGGTGCGGCGATCAGGTGAGTCATCGCCATCATTCTTTAGGCTCCCGGCCGTCGACGTGGTCGGTGCCGGTCAGGCCGCGCGAGGCGAGCAGAACGACGAGGAACAACGCGGTCATGGCGAAGCTGATGACGATCGCGGTGAGGACCAGTGCCTGTGGCAGCGGGTCGGTGTAGTGCAGCAGGTCCTGGGTGACGCCGTCCTTGATCACCGGCTCTTTGCCGATGAACAGGCTGCCCATGCTGAAGATGAACAGGTTGACCGCGTATGACAGCAGGCACAGGCCCATGACCACCTGAAAGGTCCGTGGGCGCAGGATCAGCCAGACGCCGGAGGCGGCAAGTACGCCGATGGCGATTGCGATGACTTCTTCCATCAGACGGCTCCTTTGCTGGCGACGGACTTGGGCAGCGATGCGGTCTTGTGGCCCCGCACCGATTGGTGGGCGAGGGCGGTGAGGATCAACAGCGTCGAACCGACCACTACGCCGTACACGCCAATGTCGAAGAACAGCGCACTGGCGACATGGATGTCACCCAGCAGCGGCAGGCTGAAATGCCAGGTGTGCGTGGTCAGGAATGGGTAGCCGACGACCATCGCACCAAGCCCGGTGGCAGTGGCGAAGAGCAATCCGGTGCCCATCCAGCGCAATGGGCGCAGGCTCATTTGCGCCTCGACCCACTGCGTACCGGCGACCATGTATTGCAGGATGAACGCCACCGACATCACCAGGCCGGCGACGAAACCGCCACCCGGTTGGTTGTGCCCGCGCATGAACAGGTAGAACGAGACCACCAGCGCAATCGGCAGCAGCAGGCGCACCAGCACCGCCGGCACCATCATGAAACCGAGCGCGGTGTCGCTGGCCGAACGCGGGTTGACCAGGTCGGTGACCACGTCCGGTGCCAGCAGGCGCTGCTGGGCAGGCAGTTGCAGGCTTTCTTTCGGTGGACGGAAGCGCCGCAGCAGGGCGAACACGGTCAGCGCCACGGCGACCAGCACGGTGATTTCGCCGAGGGTGTCGAAGCCACGGAAATCCACCAGCATCACGTTGACCACGTTGCTGCCACCGCCCTCGGGCATGGCGCGACTGAGGTAGAACGAGGAGATGTCGTTCGGCGTCTGCCGCGTGAGCATCGCGTAGGACAGCAACGCCATGCCAGCGCCGACGGCAATCGACAGCAGCAAGTCGCGCAGACGACGGATGCGTGCCTTGCGCAGGCTGCTTGGCAGTGGCGAGACTTCTTCGATACGGCGTGGCAACCAGCGCAGGCCGAGCAGGATCAGCACGGTGGTGACCACCTCGACCGCGAGTTGCGTCAGGGCCAGATCCGGCGCGGAGAACCAGACGAAGGTCACGCAGGTCATCAAGCCGCAGACGCTGACCATGGTCAGTGCCGCGAGACGGTGATACTTGGCCTGCCACGCAGCGCCGAGGGCGCAGGCGATTGCCAGCAACCACAGGGTCACGAAGACGATCGAACCGGGGATCTTCGGCCGGTCGCCCCAGCTCAGGCTGCTGTGCAGCATCGGGATCAGGCCGGCGAGCACGGCTGCCAATACCATCAGGAACAATTGCATTTGCAGGCGTCGGGTGCCGAGTCGCCGCTCGACGCGGCGGGCCATGCGCATCATCACCACCAGACTGCGCTCGAACAGGCGCTTGCCGTTGAAACGGCCAATCAGTGGCGGGTATTTGAAGCGGCCGCGCTTGAGCTGATTGCGCAGCAGCAGATAGACGACGATCCCGCCGGACATGGCGATCAGGCTCATGATCATCGGCGCATTGAGGCCGTGCCAGATCGCCAGGCTGTATTCCGGCAATGTGCCGCCAACCACCGGCAGTGCCGCCGCCGCGAGCAACGGGCCGACCACTTGTGCCGGGAAGATGCCGACGACCAGGCAAGTGAACACCAGCAATTCGACCGGTGCGCGCATCCAGCGCGGTGGTTCGTGCGGGGTGTGCGGCAAGTCGGTGGCCGTCGGGCCGAAAAACACATCGACAGTAAAGCGCAGCGAGTAGGCCACGCTGAATGTACCGGCGATGGTCGCCACAATCGGTAACGCCGCTTCGACCCATGCCGTGGCATTGATGAACACGGTTTCAGCGAAGAACATTTCCTTGGACAGGAAGCCGTTGAGCAACGGCACCCCGGCCATCGAGGCACTGGCAACCATCGCCAGCGTCGCGGTGAACGGAATCAGTTTGATCAGGCCGCTGAGTTTACGGATATCGCGGGTGCCGCTTTCGTGGTCGATGATGCCGGCGGCCATGAACAGCGAGGCTTTGAACGTCGCGTGGTTGAGAATGTGGAACACCGCAGCCACGGCGGCCAGCGGACTGTTCAGGCCGAGCAGCAGGGTAATCAGGCCGAGGTGACTGATGGTCGAGTAGGCCAACAGACCCTTGAGGTCGTTCTGGAACATCGCGCAGTACGCGCCGAGCAATAGCGTACACGCGCCGGCGCCGCTGACGATGTAGAACCATTCTTCACTGCCGGACAGCGACGGCCACAGGCGCGCAAGCAGGAACACCCCGGCCTTGACCATGGTGGCCGAGTGCAGATACGCCGACACCGGTGTCGGCGCCGCCATGGCGTGCGGCAGCCAGAAGTGGAAAGGGAACTGGGCGCTTTTGCTGAGGGCGCCGATGAGAATCAGAGGAAGGAGAATCGGGTAGAGGGCATCTGCGCGAATCAGATCGCCGGCGGCCAAGACCTTGTCGAGGTCATAGCTGCCGACGACATGGCCGAGAATCATGACCCCCGCCAGCAGGCATAACCCGCCGGCACCGGTGACCATCAACGCCATATAGGCACCGCGACGGGCGTCGGCGCGGTGGTGCCAGTAACCGATCAACAGGAACGAGAAGAGACTGGTGAGCTCCCAGAAAAACACGATCTGAATCAGGTTGCCGGAGATTACCAGGCCGAGCATGGCGCCCATGAACGCCAGGAAAAACGCGAAGAAACGCGGCACCGGGTCATCCGGCGACATGTAATAACGGGCGTACAAGGAGACGAGCGTGCCGATGCCGAGCACCAGCATCGAGAACAGCCATGCGAAGCCGTCCATGCGCAGAACGAAGTTCAGACCGAGGCTGGGCAGCCACATGAACTCTTCGCGGATCACGCCGCCGTGGGCAATTTGCGGGTACAACAGCGCGACCTGGACGGTGCCGATCAAAGCGACCAGACCTGCCAACAGGGATTCGGTATTACGCGCGTTGTGTGGCAGCACCGCTGCCAGACAGCTGCCAACGAATGGCAGAAGCAGTAGAACTATCAGGGACATAGGCTTCTAATCTGCGGAAGTTTGTGAAGCATCATACGTGCCAGCTCCCCGATCACCAAACGCCAGGATGTCTCAGAATCCTACAAAGTAGTCTGGAATTTTCTGTTTGGCATTGTTTCAGGGCGATGATGTTGTGGCAGATGGCCCTTTCGCGAGCAGGCTCGCTCCCACATTGGAATGTATTTCAAAATGTGGGAGCGAGCCTGCTCGCGAAAGCGTCGGGTCAGACGCTGAAGATGTTGCGGATTAACCCTGCGCTTCTCGCTCCAACTCAGCTTCAGCTTCTGCAACCTTACCCTTGGTCTTCAACTCGCTGACAATCACCGCCGCCACAATCAACCCCGCGCCCACCAGTGCAATCGCTGGCAATCGCTCGCCGGCAATCCGCCCGACAATCCCGGCCCACACCGGCTCACCGGCGTAGATCAGCGTTGCCCGAGTCGGCGAAACACTCTTCTGCGCCCAGTTCATCGCCACCTGAATCGCTGCACTCGCTGCGCCCAACCCCAGCGCGGTCACCAGCAGGGTCCAGGAAAAATCCGGAAGCATTTCACCGGTCGGCACCACCAACAGAAACGACAACACGGAGGTGGTTGCCAGTTGCACCACAGTCACCCGGCGCACATCGACTTGCCCGGCATAGGTGCTGATCAGAATGATTTCCGCAGCAATAGCGATGGCGCTGATCAGCGTGGCAATTTCACCGGGACTGAAATTCAGCGAAGCCCCGGACGGCCCGGACAGCAGCATCAAACCGGTAAACGCCAGCATGATCCCGATGCTCGGCATCAACCCTGGCCGCCGGCCAAGCACCAGCCATTGCAGCAGCGGCACAAATGGCACATACAGCGCAGTAATGAACGCCGATTGACTGCTCGGAATCGTTTGCAACCCGACCGTCTGCAAACCGTAACCGAGCATGATCGCCACGCCGATGAAGGTGCCAGCCTTGAGTTCGAAAAGGGTTAGTTCGCGCAGATGACGCCAGGAAAACAGTGCAACGATACAAGCCGCCGCCGCAAAACGCAGTCCGACAAAAAACATCGGCCCGCTGACGGTCATTGCATGCTGCACCAGCAGGAAGGTGACGCCCCAGACCATGGTGATCAGTACCAGCACGCACTCGGCTTTGCTGAAACGAGAGAAATGGAGAGAAGTGGGGGAGCTGTTCTGCGACGTCATGACCTTGCGCACTATAAAAAGGAGGACGCACAATGCGCCCAACGTTGCGCAGTATACTGCCCAACCTCAGCGAGTGAGCAATATAGTGCACAAAGATTCGACGCAACGGGCCTCCGTTTTGCAACACGTCAGCCAGAACGTCCGGCGTCTGCGGCATGCCGCTGACCTGAGCCAGACCGCGCTGGCGGAAAAGTCCGGTGTCAGCCGACGCATGCTGGTGGCGATCGAGGCGGGCGAGAAGAACGTCAGCCTGACCACTCTTGATCGTGTCGCCGAAGCGCTGGATGTGGCGTTCAGCGATTTGATCCAGGCGCCGGATGCGCGTGATCCGAGCCGGATCAATGAAGTGGCTTGGGCGGGGAGCATTCCCGGGAGCAGGGCCGTGTTGCTGTCCAAAGCCACGGCCACCCGCGAAGTCGAACAATGGGAGTGGTGCCTGCAACCGGGCGAAGTCTATCCTTCGCAACCGGATGCCGATGGCTGGAGCGAGCAAATCTACGTCTTCGAAGGATGCCTGACGCTGATGCTCGGCGAGCAACGCCAGCAAATCGCCACGGGCGAGTTTTTCATGTTTGCCAGCAACCAGCCGCATAGCTATCGCAATGACGGCGAGGTGGCGGCGCGTTTCGTACGCAATGTGGTGATTTGAATGAGTCAAAACGCGGACATCCTGATCATCGGCGGTGGCCTCAGCGGCACGATGCTGGCGGTGCAACTGTTGCGTCTGCCAGGCCAGCGCAAGATTTTTATCATCGAGCCTCGCGCCGAGCTGGGTCGGGGCGAAGCGTACAGCGCTGTCGAGTTGGGCCATACGCTCAACGGCAATGCGGCGCGGATGAGCGTTGACCCGGATAACCCTGATGACTTGACCCAGTGGCTGACCGCGCACATCGCGGGCGGCGGCTGGCCGGAATCGGCCGAGCAGGATGTGCCGGTCAGCGAACTGTTCCCGCCGCGCGGGTTGTTTGGTGTGTATGTGCAGCAGCGTCTGGCCGAGGCGCGAACTGTCGGGGTGCGACACGGTTCGAGCGTCGAGCATATCTGCGCGGAGGTTATTGATCTGCAGATTGACGGCGATTCGGTGCAACTCAGCTTGAGCGATGGTCAGCGACTGAAGGGCGCGTATTCGGTGCTCGCCACCGGCATGTTTGCCGCCGCCAGAACGCCACAGAAACAATCCAGCGGCCTCAATGCGGCCGCACTCGATCCGTGGGATGTCGCGGCCATGCGCCAGCTTGACCCGCAATCGACCGTGCTGATCATTGGTTCCGGCCTGACCATGGTCGATGCCGTGGTGTCGCTGCAGCAGGCCGGGCATCGCGGGCCGATTGAGGTGTTTTCCCGGCACGGACTGTTACCTCACGTGCGCCGCCAACCGCCGGCATGGACGGACTTTCTCGGCGCCGATCATGGCATTCGTACGCCACGACAGTTGCTGCGGCAACTGCGTCGGCAGTGCCGCAACGCTATCGCCCAAGGCATCGACTGGCAGGCGCCACTGGACACGGTGCGTATGCACATCCCACGGTTGTGGAGTCAGGCGACGGACGCGCAGCGTCGACAATTCGTCCGCCATGTGCGGCCGTGGTGGGAGAGTCATCACCACCGTTCGCCACCGCTGAGTGCCGCGTTGGTCGAGCGCTTGCACAGCGAAGGTCGATTGCGGATTCAGGCAGCGTCGTTCAAAGCGCTTGAGCCTAGTCCGGAGGCTGGCGTCAGGATTCGCATTCGACGTCGCGGTGAGTCGCAAACGTGCGTGGTGCAGGGCGCCGCGCTGATCAACTCCAGTGGCATCGAATATGACTGGCGCCGCGTGGCGCGACCGTTGCCGCAGCAGCTACTGGCACGCGGTCTGATACAACCGGGGCCATTGGCATTGGGGATTGCGGCGGCGGTGGATGGCGCGGTGCTGGATGTCGAAGGGCGTGCCGCTGACCGCTTGTTTGCGATGGGGCCGCCGTTGCGCGGGATGTGGTGGGAGAGCACTGCGGTGACGGATGTGGCGTTGCAGGCCAAGGCATTGGCGGTGCGGTTGGTTGGATAAGGTTGATGGTGGTCTTTGGTGGTCTTTCGGGCCTCTTCGCGAGCAAGCTCGCTCCCACAGGGACCCAGGTTGTAAATACCATTTGCGCCACACAACAGAACCTGTGGGAGCGAGCTTGCTCGCGAAATCGGTGTGTCAGTCGAAATCAAGGTGACTGATACACCGCTATCGCGAGCAAGCTCGCTGCTACATTTGTAGCGTGGTAACCGAAAGAGTTACGCCACCACTCGATAACACGGCACATACGCCGCGCCACCCGGCAGTTTCATCCGGTGCTGGGCGACGAAGGCTTTGAGCAGCGCATCAAGCGGTTGCATGATCGCCGCATCACCGCGGATCTGGTACGGCCCGTGTTCTTCGATCAGGCGAATGCCCTTGTCCTTGACGTTGCCGGCGACGATGCCCGAGAACGCCCGGCGCAGGTTCGCCGCGAGTTCGTGCGGTGGCTGGTCGCGGTGCAGTTTGAGGTTGGCCATGTTTTCGTGGGTCGGATCGAACGGGCGCTGGAAGCCTTCGTCGATCTTCAACAGCCAGTTGAAGTGGAACGCATCGTTGCGCTCGCGACGGAACTGCTTCACCGCTTTCAGCCCCTGAGTCATCTGCCGCGCCACTTCGGCCGGGTCGTCAATGATGATTTCGTAATGCTGCTTGGCCGCTTCGCCGAGGGTGGCGGTGACGAAGGCGTCGAGCTGTTCCAGATACGGCGCGGCATGTTTCGGCCCGGTAAGGATCACCGGGAACGGCAGCCCTTTATTGTCCGGGTGCATGAGGATGCCGAGCAGGTAGAGGAATTCCTCCGCCGTACCAGCGCCGCCCGGGAAGATGATGATGCCGTGGCCAACGCGCACGAACGCTTCCAGACGTTTTTCGATGTCCGGCAGGATCACCAGCTCGTTGACGATCGGGTTCGGCGCTTCGGCGGCGATGATGCCAGGCTCGGTCAGACCCAGATAACGACCGCCGTGAATACGCTGTTTGGCGTGGGCGATGGTCGCGCCTTTCATCGGGCCTTTCATCACGCCCGGGCCGCAACCGGTGCAGATGTCGAGGCTGCGCAGGCCCAGTTCGTGGCCGACTTTCTTGGTGTATTTGTATTCTTCGGTGTTGATCGAGTGGCCGCCCCAGCAGACGACGATTTTCGGCTCGACGCCCGGGCGCAGGGTGCGCGCGTTGCGCAGCAGATGGAAAACGTAGTCGCTGATGCCTTGCGAGGTGCTCAGATCGATGCGCTGGCTGTCGAGTTCGTTTTCGGTGTAGACGATGTCGCGCAGGGCGCTGAAAAGCATTTCACGGGTGCTGGCGATCATTTCGCCATCGACGAAAGCGTCGGCCGGCGCGTTCAGCAGCTCCAGGCGCACGCCCCGGTCCTGTTGGTGAATGCGGATTTCGAAGTCCTTGTAGGCTTCGAGGATGGTCTTGGCGTTATCAACATGGGCGCCGGTGTTGAGGATGGCCAGGGCGCACTGGCGGAAGAGGGTGTAGGTGCTGCCGGATCCGGCTTCGCTCAGTTGCTGAACTTCACGTTGAGAAAGGGTTTCCAGGCTGCCTTTCGGGCTGACCGAGGCATTGATTACGTGTCGTTGGGTCATGCAATGATCCTTAAAACGATGTCATCCCAAAACCAGGCGAATGGCATCCGAATAGTGTGTATCCATGAATGAAGATGGCACGATCTGCGCTGTACCGCCATGTCCCCGTTGGACGCTGAAAAGATGAAAAGGAGCCCCAGCATAGCTAAATCCGCCGTAGAGGCGATAATGCGCCGGCCGGTTTTTTCAGTAAGCCCTTTTGTCGCTCAAGGAAGTCATTTGTGATGTTCGAGATTCAGCCGATGGACGCCGCCAGCTTTCGCCAGCAGACCCGCCGCAGCACGATCATCATCGCCGTGCTGTTTCTGGTGCTGGCGATGTTGTTTTCCAGCGTCGCGGTGGCGCTGTTCGGCGCGCCCGGGGCTGACAACCTGCGCTTCAATGTCGGCGGGGTGTTCGTCGCGTTTCTGCTGACGGCGGGATTATTGCGCGGGCGCTTCTGGCATCAGACGTGGATGGCGCCGGCCGTTTACAGCTGGCGGCTCAAGCGCAGTTTGATGAGCGTCACCAACGTGATGCATCAAGTCACGGCGGCGGTGGAGAAGGGCGACCCGACGGCCATGAAGATCTTGCGCTTCTATCATCTGGGGCTGACACAGATGCATGAACTGGACGGCAACTCCAGCGATCATGGGCAACTGTGGCGTGAAGTCGAAGCGCATAAACAGCGGATGCAGGCGCTGGGGCTCGACACCGAGCAGACGCGCCTGGATCCGGCCTGGCTGGACGCCGTGAAGCAGACGTCGCGCTGATCACAGCGCTCGACGCAGTTTCCACGAACGGATCAAACGACCATAAACCAGCAAGTTGACCGCCAGCACCACGCTGCCGAGTGCCAGTTGAATCTGTGGCGTGAGCCCGGCCGGATAGATGATCGGCCAGATGTAGTGCTCGATGAAACCGCCGGCGTAATCGGTTTGCCCGGCGGCGTGGCGCATGAGGTTTTCCCAGTAGGTCAGCGGACAGGTCAGGTGCAAAACCTCGACCGCGACGCCCCAAGCGGCGGCCGGCAAATGCAGCCACATCAGCCGTGGCCATTTGAGGACCAGCAGCCCGCCAAACAGCACGAACAGAATGAAGCACAAATGAAACAGCACCAGCCCGTCGGCTGCGATTCGGTACAGCATGTCGTCTCCCTGACGCGATTGTGAATGGCGCTATGTTACGCCGCTCAGGGGATTAACGCTCAGTGCGAAAATCAGCGAACTCCGCGCGCATCCGTCCGTTGTGCTTGGCCTGATAGAGCAATTTGTCGACGCGCTCGATGAAGTGCAGCGGATCGTCTTCGACACCGGCCTGGGTGGTGCCGACGCCGAGGCTCAAACTCACCAGTGACGACACCGCTGAATGCGCATGGGCGATCTGCTGCTGGCGGATCAGGTGCAGGCACTTGCGTGCCACCAGACGCGCCGATTCGGCATCGGTTTCCGGCAGTAGCCAGACAAACTCTTCACCGCCAATCCGGGCAATGAAATCCCGTGGTCGATTGGCCGCCAGTGACAGTGTCTTGGCTACCTGTCGCAGGCACTCATCGCCCTTGATGTGGCCGTAATGATCGTTGTACTGCTTGAAGTAGTCGATATCGAGGATCAGCAGCGACAGCGGCAATCCCGTGCGTTGGGCGCTGAGCCATTCGCGTTCGAGAACGGTGTCGAACATGCGTCGGTTGGCGATGCCGGTGAGGCCATCCTGAAACGAATACTCTTCGAGTTGCTTCTGCAAACGGATCAGGTGTTCTTCGGTTTTCTTGCGCTCGCTGATATCGAACATGAAGCCCACCAGCGCTTCGACTTCACCGTCCTTGCGCACCACATGCACGACATCGCGGATCCACACGTACTCGCCGGTGCTGGTGAGGGCGCGATAGTCGGCTTCGTGATCGACACCGGCGCGTGACTGCGACACACAAAATTCCACCACGTAATCGCGATCATCCGGGTGCATGCGCTCGACCCAGTCGTTGACCCCGACCCAACTGTCCTGCTGCCAGCCGAGCAGGGTTTCGATCTGCGGGCCGATGTAGCTGAAGCTCATGGTCTGCCAGTCGATTCGCCATGGGATGGCTTGGGTCGATTCGAGCAGAGTCTTGTACACGTCATTGTCGATGGCGGTCATGGCGGGGGACGGTCTCGAGGGGAAAATGCAGCGCCAGCATGTTGCTGGCACTGTTGGCTTGCAAGCAGCTTGCCGATGAACGGTTGGATCCTGCCGATTTCCCTTAAGTGCGCAAGATTGTTCAAGCCAGCAGCGCCAGTTTGCTGGCACAGTCGTTGACCGTTTTCCTGGTTGAAGAACGTTTATGTCTGACTCAGTTTTGCCGCGCAGTGCGTTTCTTCGCGGCGCTGCGGCGATCATGCCGCTGTCTCTGGCCACCGCCCCGTGGGGGTTGTTGGCCGGTTCCATGGCGATCGAAGCCAACCTCACGCCGCTGCAAGGCCAGGGCTTGTCGAGCATCGTGTTTGCCGGTGCGGCGCAGTTGGTGGCGATCGGCATGCTCAAGGGCGGTGCGGGGATTTTCTCGATTCTGCTGACCACGTTGCTGCTGACGTCGCAGCATTTGTTGTATGGCATGAGCATGCGTTCGGTGATTTCGCCGCTGCCGGGGCGCTGGCGGATTGGCCTGGGTTTTTTGCTCACCGATGAACTGTTCGCCCTGACCAGCCAGCATGACCGCCAGCAGTTCAATCGCTGGTATGCGCTGGGTGTGGGGCTGACGTTCTACGTCGCCTGGAACCTGTTCACCCTGGCCGGCATCGTGCTGGGCAGCAGCATTCCCGGGCTGGAACATCTGGGGCTGGATTTCTCGATTGCCGCCACGTTTATCGCGTTGATCACACCGGTGGTGCGTAACGTACCGACGGTGGTTTGCGTGGCGGTATCGTTGTTCTGCTCGGTGCTGTTCAGTTACTGGCAATGGGGCTCGGCGCTGGTATTGTCGGGATTGGCGGGAATGACTGCAGGGTTTATCTGCAACAAGCTGTATCGGGGGCGCACATGATGGTTTGGGCAGTGATTTTCGGCATGGGGATTCTGGTGTTTCTCAACCGCTACGTGTTTCTCGAGCCACGTTTGCCGGTGCGTTTGAGCAGCAACGCGCGGCAGTTTCTGGGTTTCGCGGTGCCGGGCATGCTCACCGCCATCTGCGGGCCGATTGTGTTCATGCCGGACAAACAGCTGAATTTGCAGTGGGATAACCCGTATCTGCTGAGTTCGCTGGTGGCCGTCGGTCTGGTGCTTTACACCCGTAATACTTTGCTTAGCATGCTGTTAAGCATGGCGTTCTTCTTTCTCTTGCGTTGGTGGTTGTAAGTTGTCTGATGAAAACTGTTCTACGCTGTAAGGATGACAGCTTACTTGTGACGGGAGGTGGGCATGGCGACTGAGCAAAAACAGCCGAAAGTGGATGAAGAACAGCAGGATGAGCCGACGCCAGAAGAAATCGAGCGTGAGAAGCACAAGGAACAGACCTGGAAGCACGATGATGGCAGGGAGCTATCCGATCCAGATCGCAAGTTCTGACGGACTGATACGAAAAAGCCCCGCAAGAGCGGGGCTTTTTCGTGGTTTTAAAGATCGTCCAACTGCGTGAAGTCGGGGTGTGAAGCCCGATATCCCAAGGTTCTGTCGATCCACGCATTGAGCTCGTTGACCATCACCGGCGGATGGCCGGGATACGCTTCGAGGGTGGTGCGCAGGATGCGTTCGATGTCGGGCACGGTACGCAGGTTTCGGGTCTTGATGTAGTGGCCGATAAAACAGTCGAGTTCAAAGCGTTCTGTCATGGACAGATAAATACACTCCAGGCCGCTGACCTGTTTGATTGCAAAATCGTCGCGCAACTTATTTCTCTGCAAGGCTTGTAGAAGTTGTGGGGGATTCCTGATTTGTTGACTCTTTGGTCAACTGGTATACCAATCGGAAATGCGGCGCGCATGCTATCCGTAGTGCCTCTAAATGTATGTATGACGATTGAAATGTCAGACAGGCGGTTAGTTCGCTCAAACGACTGTTTTTTTGGTGCTGTTTCACCGATGAAACAACGTCTGTAAAGATCCTGCGTCACCTGAATAGACGCATGACGCAGGCGGATTTTTAGGCCACTTCATCAATCAATCGGGCGCCCTGGTTGCGCGAGTTGCCTACGGCTTTGTCGACTTTGTGCCAGGTGAAGACCTCGCTGTCTTCGCCTTCGAACAGCAGCATTTGTTCGGCACGTTCGACCGGGGTGGCCGGGTCGAGCCATTCGTGGGCGCGTTGGGCGTCGAACACCACGGGGCGGCGGTCGTGGATGTCGAGCATGCCGCCCATGCTGTCGGCGGTGATGATCACGAAGCCATCGTCGTCACGCGCGGCGGCATCGGCAGTCGGAAACTGGCCGATGGCGGCGCAGAAAATCGCTGCGCGATCGGCCCGGCGGATCAGCCACGGTTGGCGCGTTTTCTCTCCTGCATCGACCCATTCGAACCAATTGTCGACCGGCACAATCAGCCGATGACGCCAGATCGCCCGAAAGAACGCGCCGTGGGCGACTTTCTCGACCCGCGCATTGATCGGTGCTGCGCGATCCTTGGCCCAATGCGGACGCCAGCCCCAGCGCAAGTTATCGGCATAAAGCCGCTGCTCGTGCTGATGAAGGACCGCCAATGAGGTAGTCGGTGCGGCGTTGTAGCGATTCAGCGGCGCGTCGCCGACGTGATTGAGCAACGCATCGGGAATGCTCAACACCGCGACGAAATCGTGAATACCACGGTACTGCGAGAGTCGTCCGCACATCGGCTGAATCTCCTCTTGGAGATTTCAGCTTAGTCGCCTCTGCGCAATCACTCCCTGGCGTCCTGACCGGTGAACGTATCGCGCCACTTCAAACAGCGCCGTTCCAGCGCGGCAAGCAAGCCATCACTGAGTTTACCGAGCAAGGCCAGCACGATAATCGCTGCCAGCACGATGTCCGGTCGCGAGGTTTCGCGCCCGTCGCTGAGCAGGTAACCGAGGCCTTTGGTTGCCGCAATCAACTCGGCGGCGACGAGAAACATCCATGCCAGGCTCATGCCGCTGCGCAACCCGGTGAACAGGCCGGGCAGGGCGGCCGGCAGCAGAATCCGCCGCACCAGTTGCCAACGGCTGAAGCCATAAATGCGCCCGACCTCGACCAGTTTGCGATCGATATTGCGGATCGCCGCGACCACGTTGACGTACACCGGAAAGAACGCGCCGATGGCGATCAGAACGATTTTCGAGGTCTCGTCGATGCCCAGCCACAGCAAAAGCAAAGGCACCCAGGCCAGACTCGGTATGGCGCGTAACGCGGCGAACGTCGGCTCCAGGTACGCCTCGGCTTCGCGACTCAAACCGACCCATGCGGCAAACACCAGCGCCAGGCTGGCGCCAATGGCAAAACCCAGCAGCACCCGCGCAAGGCTGGCCGCGATGTGCTTCCACAGGGCACCTTCGGCAAGGTCGGCGAGGGTCAGGGCGATCTCGCTTGGCGCCGGCATCTGGTAGGACGGCAACCAGCCGAGGCGTACGATAATTTCCAGAACAATGATGATCAGCAGCGGCAAGGCCAGGCCTTTGAATCGGCGCTGCCAAGCAGGGTTGATCGGCGAGGGGCGTTTGCGCGCGACAGTGAATGGCGCGGGCAAGTCTTTGCTGTGGCTGGGCATGGTTGGCTCCGCACGCAGAAAATCCGCGACGCGCGCGGATTCGCTGGATGCCTGGTCGATTACTGGCGGGCGACGGCTTGCTGGACACCGTTATCGAGCAATTGGTCGATGACCTGATCGACATTGACGCCACGGCGCACCAGTTCTTCTGAGACCAGAATCGGCGCGGCGGCTTTGGAGGCGAGCACATCGTTGGCAGTCAGTTGCGGGCTGCTCAAATCAGTGCGCGACAATTGCAGCTTGGCCACCTCCAGTGGCAGGCCGGATTCCTTGGCGAGGAGGGCGGCGAACGCATCGGGATTTTTCAACGCCCATTCGCGGGCTTGTTCGTAGGCCTTGATCACCGTGTCGATGGTTTGCGGATGCTCCTTGGCGTATTGCTCGGTGACGCTGACCACGCCGTAACTGTTGAACGCCGGGTTGCGATACAGCAAGCGCGAACCGGCCTGCACCTGGCTGGCGGCCATGTGCGGATCAAGCCCGGCCCAGGCGTCGACATCACCTTTTTCCAGTGCGGTACGACCGTCGGGGTGTTGCAAGTGCACCAGTTCCACGTCGTCCTTTTTCAGCCCGGCCTGTTGCAGGCTGCGCAGGGTGAACAGGTACGGGTCGGTGCCTTTGGTCGCGGCGATTTTCTTGCCTTTGAGGTCGGCAATCGACTGGTACGGCGAATCCTTGCGCACCACCAACGCGGTCCATTCCGCACGGCTGTAAACGTAAACCGATTTGATCGGGCTGCCATTGGCGCGGCTGAGCACGGCGGCGAGGCTGGCACTGGACGCGAAGTCGACGCCGCCGCTGTTGAGGTACTCCAGCGAGCGGTTGCTGCCCTGACTCAACACCCAGCTGACTTTGGTATTCGGCAGGGCTTTTTCGAGAAAGCCGAAATTTTTTAGGACCAGACTGACCGGTGAGTAATAGGCGTAATCGAGGTGCACTTCCGCCGGAGCGGTTTCAGCAGCATTGGCCAGTGGTTGCAGGCTCAGAGCCATGGCACCGATGGCCAGCAGCGTTTTCAGACGGGACAACGGGAACAACGATTTCATGTGAGCGCTCCGGCAAAGGCACAGATTTCTTATGTCCAAAAAGATATTTTTATCGAATGCTTCCTGCATGAATGGAATATTGCAGGCTCTGTGCCATAAGTGCCGGGTCCCCGGTTTAACGGGGTTTGACCAGTTTTTTGCCGATTCAAGGTGTTGCGTGGTGAACAGTGTGGTGAGGCACTGTTGCGCAGTGAACAGCAGCACTCATCAGTGATGAGCTTATGCGTTAATCGAATTTCAAAAGCCTTATTTAACAGCGTTATGTTCTATGCAATTTCCTTTGCAGGACTCGCCATGAAGCTTTCCCGTTTCCTACGCAGCGCGTTGACCGCTGCACTGTTCGCATCACCACTTTCCTACGCTGCCGAGCCTTTGGTCCTGCATGTGGGTGACCAGAATTACTACAACATTCGCGCGTCGATAGAAGCGTCCGGGGTGTTGAAAGATGCGCCTTACACCGTTGACTGGAAACATTTCCAGGCGGCCGCACCCCTGGCCGAGGCCTTGCAGACCGGTGCGCTGGATCTGGGTTTTCTCGGCGATTCAGGTTTTCTGTTCCTTGCCGCCAAACAAGCCCCGGTGAAGTTGATCGGCGTTTCCCGGCAAAACCCCGACACCATCGCATTGCTGGTGCCCAAGGATTCGCCGGTGAAAACCATCGCCGATCTGAAAGGCAAGAAAGTCGCCTATTGGCCCGGTGCCTGGAGTCAGCAACTGACCTTGCGTGCCCTGGAGCAGGGCGGACTGCCGGAGGATTACGTCGACTTCGTCAAACTGATGCCAATCGATGCCGCCGCGGCGTTGCCCCAGGGCAGCATCGATGCGTTCCCGGTGTGGGAACCCTACATTTCCCAGCAGATCGTGTTTTCCGGGGCGCGACCGATTCTGACCGCGAAAAACCTGATGCCCGGACTCAGCGCCATCGCCGCGTCTGCGCCGTCAATCGACAGTAAACGCGAAGCCATCGCTGACTTTCTCGGGCGTTTAAAACAGGCACGTGCCTGGGTCGACAGCCACACCGATGAATACGCCGACCTGTGGGCGAAGAAAGCCAATCTCGATCAGGAGGTTTCGCGGCACTGGTTGCGTCAGGCGCACATGAGCGTCGGGCCGGTGGATCAACAGGCGGCAGCCGATCTGCAAAGCACTGCCGATTTCCTGTTTAAAGTAAAAGCGCTGCCGGCGCCGCTGGCGACTGCCGGAATTATCGACACCTCGTTTCAGCAGGCGCTGACACGCTGAACAAGCGCCGGAACCAAACCCTGTGTACCTTATCCAACCACGGCTCGCAGTTTCGGGCGCAGGGATGGATAAGGGCGAGGGAGTTTTGCCAATCGACCACATGACGGCAGCCGTCGGGCTCAAGGCAAAACATGATGTGCGGATTCAAACTTCTGTGTGCGGCGGTCATGGCGTTGGCATTGGCCGGGTGCATTGCCGCGCCGATCGAAATGACCGCGCAAACCGAAACCCGCCTCCAGGCTCAGGCGCCGGTGCGTTTTCTGTTGACGTTCGATGATGGCCCCAGTGCGTCAAGCTTCTGGAATCCGTCGGCGACGGTGCTCGACAGCCTCAAGGACAACCCGATTCAGCCAGATATCAAAGCCGTGTTCTTCGTGCAAACTCGCGCCCCGCGAGCGGGCAACAGCGAGATCGGTCGGGCCATCATGCGGCGTGAGCACGCGGAGGGGCATATCCTCGCTTTCCATACTGCGACTCACTGGCACACCAACCATCGTTCGCTCGACCCGCAACAGCTTGAGGACTCGCTGAATTTCGGCACTTCGGATATCGCTGCCATTACCGGCGCACCACCGATACTGCTGCGTCCGCCATTCTGGAACTATGACCAACGCACTTTCGCGGCCTATCAACAGCATGGACTACACGTGCTGTTGACCGATTTGAGCGCCAATGACGGCAAGATCTGGGGCTTTAATGCCAGTCCGCGGCGGCGGGCGAACATGCTGCGGCAGTTGTCAGAAGTTCGCGAGCAGATCGCGTTGGGCAAGTTTGCGACGGTGGATGGCGTGATCCCGGTGGTGGTGACGTTCCATGACCTTAACCGCTATACCGCGCGGCACACCCGCGAGTATTTGCAGATCCTGCTGGACAGCGCCGCGGCGACCGGTGTGAAGCTGGCGGCGCAGCCGTTCTATGATGATCACGCCGCGCTGGAAAAAGCCGCGTTGGCTCGCACCGTTCAGCAAAGTTTGCAGCCGGTGAATTTGCCGGGCATCTGGGGCTGGATCTGGGATCACGACGCTCACTGAGGACGTGCCCGAAAAATGTGATTGAGTTGGCATTTTTGTATCGGGCAAGACACAAAGTGCTCATCTATGCTCTACGGGTCGACCGACTCATCGCCTGCGAGGCGTCCACTCATGCTTGCCATTGCCGATATCTGCCGGATTGTCGAATCCGGCTTTCCTGCGTCCAAGTGCGATTGCATTCCGAACGCGCAGGGACTGCTGCAAATAAAGGTGTATGAGCCAGACAGCGGGCATGTCGAGTTATTGCTCAATGGCGTATCCCCGGAACATCTCGTCACCATCCGTGACATTTCCAACTTCATCGGTGAGTTACGCACGGAAATGAGTGCAGGGCGCCGGGCGTTCGCCGGTTGGCCTTTATAAACGCCGTTGAAACGCCTGAACGATGCGCAGTGTCGCTTCGCTGGTGCTCAAATTCTGCACGGCATCCAGCGGATGCCAGATGCAATCGATAATCTCGTTCTGAGCGCGCAGCTGTTCAAAATCCGCCACTGAAGCTTCATAAACGTGATGCCGGGTGCTGCCGCTCTGCAGTTCCATCAAATACAACACATCCTCGGCATCCAGTCCGGTTTCTTCCTGCAATTCGCGCACGGCAGCCTCCGCTCGAGTTTCTCCGGACTCGACTTTGCCCCCGGGCAAGGTCCAGCGGCAGTGGGGTTTGCGGACCAGGAGAATGTGGCGATCCTGTTCGCAAATGACGGTGGCGCGTACTTTCATCTGTTACCTGTTTACGTCTTGTCACAAAAGTGAAATAAATTTGCAATATTCGAGCCGGGCCCGGTTTTAAAGGTTCCGATGGGATTTGGAGCGATGGGCTGTGCGAAAAGTGCCAGCACCTTGACAGGCAAGTGGCGGAAGTGCACTCAGGGTGATCGACTGGCGTCGTTTGGCAGCCGAGAAGAAGCGCTGGCGTTTCCCGGCTACAAAAAACGCTCGAAGCGCGCGCAAAGTCACACAGCCAGTTGAACGGCTGCAAAAAAACAGCCCCGGTGTTTGCCGGGGCATTTGTTTGGGGAAGGGGACGAGTGGGTGTCAGTGGACTTTGGTTCGGCTGATGGCGCGTGCCTTCACTTCCTTGGCATACAGTTGCAAGCGTTCTTCATCGCTTTGCAGGACCTCGCAGGATCTCAGCACGGTTTGTGCGTCCGCCTCGTTGCCGGATTTGCGCAGTTGCTCAGCGATACGCTTGAGGTCGACTGCCGACCAGCGTAGATCCGAAGCAACGCTTTGCAGGTCGCGCTGAAGTTCGTGTTCGTATTCATTGAGCCGCATGATCACCTCCTGAACATTCTCGGTAGAAAAGAGTAGTCGCATTTTTTACCGGTGGGGCAACGCTCGTCTGTCATTGGACTGAACGGATGTAAAAAATTGTCCAATCACCATAGTGGGCGCGGTGCCACGATGGATGTGCGCTAGCTTAAACGTTACATTCGTTTTTTTTCAGAACAGGGAAACACCATGCGGAGATGGATAGGGAGTCTGGCGTTGGCCATGTTGGCAGGTTGTTCGTTGCCGGCATCGCTGGTACCGGGGGAGCCGAATATCAGCAAGACCAGTGGCAAGACACCTAAAGACTATGCCGCGTGTGTATTGCCGCTGTGGCAGCAGGACGTCGCGAAGACCTCGCAGACATCGATTTCCAACGGCTATCGCATCACGGCGCCCAGCATCATTACCGCCGACGAGATTCTCGATATCGTCAAATACAAGGATGGCAGCCGGGTCTCGTTGTATCAGGGGCCGCCGTGGGCCAAGTCCGGATCGTTGCGAAAATCGGTGCGTGATTGCCTGTAACGACACGTTCAGATGCACAAAAAAGCAGAAACCGGATCAACGGTTTCTGCTTTTTTTTTGCCTTCTTGCTGCTTGAAAGATCAGCCGGAAATGTCGGTCAGCGTAATGGTGCCGACGTTGCCCTTTTTCTCGCGGCGATCCTGAATCCAGTCTTCGACTTGCTGGCCGAACTCTTTTGGCGCTTTGCGCCCGACCTTTCGGGCGATGTCGAGAATGGTCTGCTGGGCGAGGGCTTCTTCCATGCGTTGTTGCGCGGTCATCATGGCGGCGTGAATCGAGCAGGTGCCTTCGACGGCCCATCCCGGCGCATTGCCTTCAAACAGGGCGCAACGCCCACGAATGTCGCGGCATTCGAAAATGTTCTTGCGGCCATCGATGGCCTTGACGATGTCGAGCAGGGTGATTTCGTCGGCCGGCCGCGCCAGGCTGAATCCGCCGCGCACGCCTTCAGACGCCACCACCAGTTTGCTCTTGGCCAGTTTGGTGAAGATTTTTGCCAGGTATTCCACCGGCACGCCTTGCAGTTCGGCGAGGTCGCGCACGCTGGCTTCGCGTGTATCGCCGGTGCTGGTGACCAGAAAGGCCAGGCAATGAATGCCGTATTCGACGCCTGCGCTGTAAAGAGACATAGGTAAGTCCGACTTGATTTGTCGTAAATGTTATCAGCCTGAAACGCCATCGGCAATCCGCTTGGTCAGGCGGATTTGCATCAATATCTGTTCTTCGCGCCTAGTAATCAGGGTTCTTCTACCTTTTATGGCATTTTCATTGATATCGAAAAAACAGATTAAACCTATCGAATAATCTGACTTGTGAGATTTATATCCGATCAATAGAGTCGGCGATATTGAGTGGGCAGCGACTGGCTCTCCACAAATCCGATTTCCCCTCTTTCAACCGTTTGGCGTTTTCTGGAGAAACACAATGAAGCAGCAGATTCTGATCGTCGGTGCGGGTTTTGGCGGTATGTGGTCGGCATTGAGTGCTACGCGTCTGGTCGATCTGCAGGGTCGCGACGACGTCGAAATCAGCGTGCTCGCGCCGCAGGCCGAACTGCGTGTGCGTCCGCGTTTCTATGAGCCAAATGCACATCAACTGGCTGCACCGCTGCATGAACTGTTCGAAGCAGTCGGCGTTCGCTTCATCAAAGGTGCGGCGGAAACCATCGATGTGGCGAAAAAAACCGTCGGTTACATCGATGCTGCCGGCGGCAAGCAAGTGTTCCACTACGACAAACTCGTTTTGGCCAGCGGCAGTGGTCTGGCGCAGTCGGCCACACCGGGTGTGGCGCAGTACGCCTTTGACGTCGATCAGATCGAAGCGGCGATTCGTCTGGAAGCTCACCTGAATGCCTTGAAAGACCTTGCGGAAAATCTGGCGCGCAACACCGTTGTCGTCGCCGGTGGCGGTTTTACCGGGATCGAAACGGCGACTGAAATGCCGGGGCGTCTGCGTGAAATCCTTGGCGAGCAGACCGATATCAAGGTGATCATCGTCGATCGCGGGCAGAAAATCGGCGCCTCCATGGGCGAAGAAATCAGTCAGTCGATCCTCGAAGCCAGTGAAGAGCTGGGCGTCGAGTGGCGTCTGGGCGTGTCGGTGCAGTCGGTCGATGGCAACGGGGTGACGTTGTCCGATGGTCAGCACATCGAGGCGAAAACCGTGGTCTGGACCACCGGCGTGCGTGCCAGCTCGCTGACCGAGCAAATCCCCGCCGAGCGCGATAAACAAGGCCGCCTGCACGTCGACGCACACCTCAAAGTCATCGGTCAGGACGACATCTTCGCCACCGGCGATGTGGCCTACGCGGCGACTGACGACATCGGCAACTACGCGTTGATGACCTGCCAGCACGCGATTTCGCTGGGTCGACACGCCGGCAACAACGTCGCTGCGCAGATTCTCGGTGTCGACCCGACGCCGTACAGCCAGCCAAAATACGTGACGTGCCTGGATCTCGGTGCCTGGGGCGCGGTGTACACCGAAGGCTGGGATCGTCAGGTGAAACTGGTCAAGCAGGAAGGCAAAACCCTCAAGACCCAGATCAACACTCAGTGGATCTATCCGCCGGCGGCTGATCGCGTGAGTGCTTTGGCGGCGGCTGATCCGCTGATTCCTGTGGTCGCGTAATCCACTCCACATCAATCAATCCCGCTCCTTGAGCGGGATTTTTTTGCCCAAGCAAAAGGGCTATGACTAAAACTCATTGCCCCATGATTTTTAATGGTTACGGCCGGCTCCAGCCCCGGTGTTAAAAAATCGCAAACACAGCTCATCAATAACAAGCAGAGAGCGTTTGCAGCCATGTCCCATTTCTCCCGCCGTCTCTCCCCGCGCCCGTTATTGACCGCGCTCGCCTCCAGGCTTGCGTGAGCTATCGAACATCCCTCGTATCGCACAAGAGTAAAGACTGATGAAAGAACTCGACCTGTACATCGGTGAAGGTTTCGAAGGCCCGGGCGTGAACGCCGCACACATCAATATTCTGATCGGCCCGCGTAACGGCCCGGCCGGGCAGGCGTTCGCCAACAGCCTCGCCTCACCGAGCCAAGGCCACTGCCCGTTCATGGTGATTGCGCAGCCGAACATTCCGGTCAAACCGATGACCTTGTACGTCAACAAAGCGGCGATCAGCAGCGACCTGCACGGCAACGCCACGTGGGGCGCCTCGCAAGCCGGGATCGCCAAAGCCGTGCTCGAAGCACTGCTCGACGGCACCCTGCCGCCGGAAGCCGAAGACGAGTGGGCGATTGTCACCGCCAACTGGGTCAACCCGGGCTGCGATGACCTCGACGCGGTGTACCTGAACAACTACAACGCCTGCCGTACCGCGATCCGCGCAGCCCTGACCGGCAAGCCGCAAACCGCGCAACTCAAAGACGTCGTTGCGCACATCAGCAACCCTTTCTACACGCCAAAAGCCTGAGGTCGCCGCCATGCAATACATCCGTTTGGGCAACTCCGGCCTGCAAGTTTCGCGTCTGTGCCTGGGCACCATGAACATGGGCACGCCGGACTGGAAACCGTGGATCTTCAACGAAAAACAGAGCGAGCCGATCGTCGCGCATGCGCTGGATAACGGCGTGAATTTCATCGACCTCGCCGACTTCTATTCCGCCGGTGTCGGCGAAGAAGTGGTCGGGCGCATCGTCAAGCGTCTGGCCCGTCGCGAAGACCTGGTGATCACCACCAAGGTCGGTTACGGCACCCGCAGCGGCATCAACGCCAGCGGCCATTCGCGCAAGCACATCATGGACAGCATCGACGCCTCGCTGAAGCGTCTGGACATGGATTACGTCGACGTGTTCATGCTGCATTACTTCGACGTGAACACCCCGGTAGAGGAAACCATGGGCGCCTTGAATGACATCGTGCGCGCCGGCAAGGCCCGTTATATCGGTGTCTCGACCATGCTCACCGGGCAACTGGCGAAGATCCTCATGGCCTGCGAGCGCAATGGCTGGGTCAAGCCGATCAACATGCAGCTGCAACTGAACTGCGCCTATCGCGAGGAAGAACGCGAGATGATTCCGTTCTGCCGCGATCAGGGTATCGGTGTGTCGGTGTTCAGCCCCTTGGCGCGCGGTCTGTTGACCGGCGATGTGCAATCGACGCGCAACCAGACCGACTTCTTCACTCAGCAGATGTACAGCGACGAAGCCTCGTTCGAAATCGCCCATTCGGTGCAACGCGTCGCTCGTGCTCGCGGTGTGTCGAATGCGCAGATCGCGCAGGCGTGGGTGGCGAATCATCCGGGCGTCGATTGCATGCTGGTCGGTGCGGACACCACCGCGCAATTCGACAGCGCGTTGGCCGCACTGGAAACCAGACTTGATGCGGACGAATTGCAGGAGCTGGAACGCAATTACACCCCGTGCGATGTGATCAACGATTACACCGCCGGTAAACGCATCCTGCGCTCGGCGCGTCCGGGCCTGGAGCGTTTCACTTTGCAGGGGGCGGTGGCATGAGCGATTTGATCCGGCACGGCAATTTTATCGACGGCCAGTGGGGGCAGGGCGGTGCGACCTATCCGGTGCGCAACCCGGCCAATGGCGAGCTGATTGCTGAGGTGCAGAAAGCCGGCTCCGAAGCAACCAGCCTGGCGATCGACGCCGCCAATCGCGCACTGCCGGCGTGGCGCAAGTTGACCGCGAAGGAACGCAGTCAACGCCTCAAGCGCTGGAGCGAGCTGATGCTCGCCAATCAACAGGATCTGGCCACGCTGCTCAGCCGCGAACAAGGCAAGCCGCTGGCCGAGGCCATGGGCGAAGTGGTTTACGCAGCGAGTTTTCTCGAATGGTTCGGCGAGGAAGCCAAGCGTGCCTACGGCGATGTGATCCCGAGCCACAAGGCCGATGCGCGGATCATCGTGGTCAAGGAAGCCATCGGCGTGGTCGCGGCGATCACGCCATGGAACTTCCCGCTGGCGATGGTTACTCGCAAGGTCGGGCCGGCGCTGGCAGCGGGCTGCACGATGATTCTCAAACCGTCGGAAGAGACGCCATTGTCGGCATTTGCATTGGCCGTGTTGGCCGAGCAAGCGGGCATTCCCGCCGGCGTCTTTAACATCGTGTCCGGCGATGCGGTGGCTATCGGCGGCGCGCTGCAGGCGTCGAGCATCGTGCGCAAACTGTCGTTCACCGGTTCCACCCGCACCGGCAAACTGCTGATGCGTCAGGCTGCCGACACATTGAAAAAGGTCTCGCTGGAACTGGGTGGCAACGCGCCGTTCATTGTCTTCGACGACGCCGATCTGGATGCCGCCGTCAAAGGCGCGATGGCCTCGAAATTCCGCAACACCGGGCAGACGTGCGTGTGCGTCAATCGCTTCTTTATTCAGGACAGCGTCTACGAAGCCTTCACCGGCAAGCTGGCGGAAGCGGTTGCCGCAATGCGCATCGGCAATGCACTGGACGGTGAAACCGAGCAGGGCCCGCTGATCAACACCGCCGCATTGGCCAAGGTCGAAAGCCATGTCAGCGATGCTCTGGAGAAGGGCGCGACGCTGTTGTGCGGCGGTCGTCGTCACGCCTTGGGCGGCACGTTCTACGAGCCGACCATCCTCACCGAAGTCAACGGCGACATGCTGATCGCGCAGGACGAAACCTTCGGCCCGGTGGCGGCGTGCTTCCGCTTCAAGGACGAGGCCGAGGTGCTGGAACGCGCCAATGACACGCCGTTCGGTTTGTCGGCGTACTTCTACAGCCGCGACATCGGCCGGGTCTGGCGTATGGCCGAAGGGCTGGAAGCGGGTATGGTCGGGATCAACGAAGGGATCATCTCCACCGAGGTCGCACCGTTCGGCGGGATCAAGGAATCGGGCCTCGGGCGCGAAGGTTCGAAGTACGGTCTGGATGACTATCTGGAGATCAAATACCTGTTGATGGGGGGGCTGTAACCCTCAGCGAAATCCCCTTGTGGGAGCAGACTTGCTCCCACATACAACAAAGCAAGAGCAATCGGTTTCTCCGTCAATAACAACAATTGGAGACGAACATGTCCGCTCAACCCATAAAAATCGACGACCTGCCCATTGGCCGGTTCCACATCAAGATCGCTGGCCTGACCTTCGGCGCGCACTTCACCGACGGCTACATCCTTGGCCTGATCGGCATCGCGTTCACCTTGCTCAGCCCGCAGATGCAGCTGGATGCGTTCTGGCAAGGCTTGATCGGCGCGTCGGCGTTGATCGGGCTGTTTCTCGGCAGTCTGTTTTTCGGCTGGATCTCGGACAAGGTCGGTCGGCAGAAAATTTTCCTGGTCAGTTTTGTGCTGATCACCGTCGCTTCGGTGATGCAGTTCTACGCCGAAACCGCCATGAGTCTGTTTCTTTGCCGGGTGTTGATCGGCATCGGATTGGGCGGTGATTTCAGCGTCGGCCACGCGATGCTGGCCGAGTTCTCGCCGAAGAAACATCGCGGTGTTTTGCTCGGTTCGTTCAGCGTGATCTGGACCTTCGGTTACGTGGCCGCGACCTTTGTCGGCACGGCGATGCTCAGCCTTGGCGATGATGCCTGGCGCTGGATGCTGGCCTCGTCGGCAATCCCGGCAGCGTTGATTCTGATCGCGCGTATCGGCACGCCGGAATCGCCACGCTGGCTGGTCAATCAGGGGCGCATCGCCGAGGCGCGCGCGATCGTCAAAAAGCATTTGGGCGATAACGTCGAACTCGACGAAACCCGCTCCACGGAAACCCGTTCGGGTTACGCCGTGCTGTTCAGTCGTGAGTACCGCAAGCGCACGGCGTTCAACTGTCTGTTCTTCGTGTGCATCGTGATGCCGTACTTTGCGATCTACACGTTCCTGCCGTCGATTTTGCAGAAGATGGGCCTGGCCGAAGGGTTTGGCACTGAGTTGATGTTGAACATGCTGCTGATCCTCGGTGCGCTGATCGGCATCTGGTGCACGATCAAATTCACCCGGCGCGGATTCCTGATCAACTCGTTCATCATTCTTGCGCTGGCGCTGTTTCTGCTGGCGGTGCTGCCGGGCAGTGCGGCGTGGCTGATGGTGCTGGTGTTTGGTCTGTTCACGCTGGTGTTGTCGGCGGTGAGCAATCTGGTCGGGGTGTTTCCGGCGGAAAGCTTTCCGACCGAGGTTCGCGCCAGCGGGATCGGTCTGGCGACGGCGGTGAGTCGTTTGGGTTCGGCCGTCAGTACGTTCCTGTTGCCGGTGAGTGTGGCCGGGATCGGCTTGAGTCCGACCATGGGCATCCTCGCGGCGATTCTGGCGATTGGCGCGTTGCTGTCGTGGGCGTGGGCGCCGGAGACCAAGTCGCTGACGCTGAGCCAGGCGTGCAAGGCGCAGAGTCCGGTGGAGGGCAGTTCGATTGTCGTGAGTAAAGTCGCCAGGCCGATTTGATGTGTAGTGCTTCAAAGGCCTACCCCCTCACCCCAACCCTCTCCCCCCAAGGTGGGCGAGGGGAAAGGGGGCCGATCTTTGTGGCTTTCAAGGTTTGCGTTCGACTCGAGATTTCAGATCGGTGTCCGCCATACATACACCCCGGCCAGTTCCCTTTTCCTTTGTGGGGCGAGGGGGAAAGGGGCTGATGTATGTAGTACTCAAAATCTACGTTCGACTCGGTATCTCAGGTCGGCGTAGTTCGAATAATCACCTCGGTCAGTTCCCTCTCCCTCCGGGAGAGGGCTAGGGTGAGGGGCTCTTTCAGGGGTTACTCACCAGACTCAACCAATCAGTAAACAACTTCACCTTCGACAATCCCCGCTTGTCATTCGCCACATCCAGCCAATACCCATAAGGCCCGATCACTTCAATCGGAGTGATTGGCACCAGGCTGCCATTGGCCAATTCCTTCTCGATCATCTGCCGGTCAATCACCGCCAGTCCGCCCCCGGCCAATGCGGTGTGTATTACCTGATCGAGCGTGCTGAATTCCAGCCCTTGTCCCGCATCGATATCCTCACGACCCATCGCCGCCAGCCAGTTCTCCCAGACCTTAAGGCGCTTGCCGTCATGCAGGATGTGCAGCAATGCAAACTCATGTAGATCCGGTGCTTGATCGCCATTGAACAGTTCCGGGCTGGCCACGGCGATGTGCCGTTCCATCACCAGCAACTGACTGGCGCAATGGGTTGACGCGGCGAGGCCGAAACGGATGTGGCAATCGATGTCCGCGAGGCTGTCGTGGCTGGCCTGATTGGTTACGCTGAGGCTGATGTCCGGATAGCGCTGACAGAACGCGCGCAGGTGCGGCGATAGCCAGCGCGTGGCCCAGGTGGGCGGTGCGAGTACGCGCAGACGTTGGCGCAGATTGGGCACGCGCACCGCTTGCAGGGCGCGCTCCATGTGGTCGAAAGCTTCGGCCAGATGCGGCTTGAGGTTACTGCCGGCTTCGGTCAGTGACAGGCCTTGCGGGGTACGCACGAACAGCGCGACGCCGAGGTAGTCTTCAAGCTGTTTGATCTGGCGACTGACCGCGCCCTGGGTGACGTTCAGGCCGAGGGCTGCCTGGCTGAAGCTGCGATGACGCGCGACTTCTTCGAACACGCGCAGGGTGTTGAGGGAGGGCAGTTGACGCATGGCGGCAGAACCCCGGATCGAGCGTTTGGCTCGGTTTGTTTTTGTAGGTTTTATGTGTAGGGGGTATCTGACTATTGCGCAGGGTTTGATGCAAGGGTTGTTTGTGCGGACGCCTTCGCGAGCAGGCTCGCTCTCACTCTGGAATGCATTCCAATGTGGGAGCGAGCCTGCTCGCGAAAGCTATCTCATCGGCGCAATCATGTCTGGATCAGAAGTAGTAGCCGACGTTCACATACGCCTGGTTCTCCCACTGATCCAGCCCGCCCGCAGCCAGACTCTGGGTGTAACTGCTGCCACCAATGTACGGATCATTACGGCCAAACAACCACTCGGCCGCGACCCACAATTTACTCACCGAAAACGAGCTGCCAAGAATCATCCGCTCCGACGTCTTGAAGCCGCTGGCGGATTTGTCGAAGGCGCTGTAGTTGGCGTAAAGCTTGACCCCGCTGACCTGATCGAGCAGGTATTTGCCGGCCACGTCATAGCTCAGGTCGGCCACGTACAGATTGCCGCGACTGGCGACGTTGTAAGTGCCGTCGTAGCCACCGAGGGTGACCACTTCATCGCTGCCGGGATTGCGCGGCGACATCTGTTGCCGCGCGGCTTGCAGCTGCACGCCCCACGGGCCGTTCTTGCCCAGGTAGTGGATGGCCACGGCGTTGCGTCGGCCGTCATCGTTGGTGCCGCGGTTTTGCAGGCTGGACGTCAGGCCGGAGACGCCGACTTCGGACTTCCACGGACCCAGATCGAGTGCCTTGGCCACGCGCAGCACCACGGTGTTGCGTTCCTGGTTGTCGCTGCCGTCGGCGACATAGCTGTCAGCCTCGGAGACGATGCTCGAGTAGCTCACACCATTACTGGTGCCTTTGCCTTGCCAGGCCGGGCGCAGGTAGTAACCGGCCTGGAGGTTCCAGTCGCCGCTTTGCTGGATGTACTTGGCGCCGACCTGTTGCACGTCTTCAAGGCCGATGACGTTGCCGAGGGTTTCGTAGAAGGTGCTGCCGAAGTACGGCTGCAAACCGAACGGCACGGTGTTCAGGCCGACTTGCACTTGCTGATCGGGATTGAATTTGTAGCCGACCCACGCGAACTTGGCGAACTGAATGTCGCCATAGTTTTTCGTGTACTGGTAGGGATACGAGCGACCGTAAAAGCGGTACTGCGCCTCACCGATCCAGCTGTCGGAATTGTACTTGGCGCTGAGGAACACCGTGTCGAGCCCGAACTTCTGAATGTCACGATCCGGGTCGAGGTCCCAGCGCGCACGAATGGCGCCGCCCAGATCAAGGTTGTCGGTGACCTGCACGGCCATCGTCGGGGCGGCAATGCTGCAGAACAGAGCGATGGACGTTGTGCGCAAGCGCAAGGAAGCAGAGAAGGGCATGGAGCGGCTCTCGATTGTTTTTATTAGAGATGCCGCGCAGTTTTGCCATCCGCCGTTTGTTGAACAAACGATAAAAATGGTGAACAAACCTGCATCGAATGCATGTTACTCACAAATTCCTGTAGGACAGTCCGGCACACTCATGGGAAGCTTGGCGCCTTGTCAGTGGTTTTCGAGTGCCTTGATATGAAACGCAAAATGCCCGGCCTGAACGCGCTCAAAGCGTTCGAAGTGGCCGGCAGCACCGGCAGTTTTACCCGCGCCGCCGAATTGCTCAATGTCACCCAGAGCGCGGTCAGTCGTCAGGTCCGGCAGCTGGAAGAACAGCTCGGCGAGAGCCTGCTGGAGCGTCGCCATCATCATCTGGAGTTGACCGGTGCCGGGAAAGTCCTGCTGCGGGCGTTGCACCAGTCGTTCGACAAGATCGAGCTGACGGTGCGCAGCATCCAGCAGAAAACCCACTCCAACCGCTTGCACATCAATGCGCCGCCGACCTTCACCAGTCGCTGGTTGATGCCGCGCCTGGGCCGTTTGCGCGAGCAACACCCGGAGCTCGAATTAAGCATCACCACACGCTTGCAGGACAGCCTCGCGGAAACCAGCACGCTCGATTGTGCGATCCGTTTTGGCGACGGTGAGTGGGACGGGCTCGACAGTTCATTGCTGATACAGGAACGGCATATTGCCGTGTGCGCGCCATCGCTGCACGCCCGTGAGGGCGGCGACTCGGGCATCGATCTCAATCGTCTGACGTTGTTGCATGTGCTGGCCAGGGAAGATCAGCGTTATCTGACCTGGAAACATTGGCTCGATGCGGCGCGGATTACTGGTGTGGATACCCAGGGCGGTTATGAGTTCGATCTGCTCGATCTGGCGATTCAGGCGGCGACCGATGGTCTGGGCATCACCATTGCCGACTGGCACATGGTCGCGGCCGAGCTGGCCAGCGGGCAGTTGACGCAAGTGCTGAATGTGCATGTAGAGGGGCATCAGTCGTATTGGCTGGTGACCCGGCCGGAGCAGACCGGGATGCCGCAGTTGCAGGTGTTCAGTCAGTGGCTGCAAGAGGAAATCTGGCTGGCGCAGCGTCAGCTGGAGCCTTCGACCGCTGCCATCTGAATCACCATAAATCCTCTGTAGGAGCGAGCCTGCTCGCGGAAGCGGTGTGTCAGTGAACAGTGTTGTGCCTGATCCACCGCATTCGCGAGCAGGCTCGCTCCCACAGGGGGCAGGGGCGCCATTAAGGGTAACCTGCCTTTTTCGAATGTTTAACCGCCCGATAAATCGTTTGTTCAACCCGCCATCGATGACAAGACTGGCGGCATTGATAAAAACAAACGATGGGCGATGCACATGCGAACCGAGCGAAATTTTGTTAATGGCCAATTCATCGAGCCTGCCAGCGCGGCGCTGATCGCGGTCTACAACCCGGCCACCGAAGCGTTGCTCGGCCATGTATCGGGTGCCACCGCCGAGGAGGCCACCGCCGCAGTCGATGCGGCGGCAGCGGCGCAAAAGGTCTGGAGCAAACTCACCAGCATCGAACGCGCCGAACATCTGCGTGCCTTCGCCACAGCCCTCGAAGACCGCGCCGAGGCCATCGGTGCCGCACTGGCCGCCGAGTCCGGCAAAAGCGTCAGCGATGCCAGCAACGAAGCCCGTTACGCCGCGCAGATCACCCGCTACCACGCTGAATGGGCGCGGCGTATCGAAGGCGAAATCATCCCCAGCGACAGCCCTGACGAAAACCTGTTTCTGCACCGCGAGCCAATCGGTGTCGTTGCGTGCCTGATCCCGTTCAACTATCCGGTCTACACCTTGCTGCGCAAAATCGCCCCGGCGCTGATTGCCGGCAACACCGTGGTGGTGCGCCCCAGCAACAACACGCCGACCTCGGCATTCGAAATTGCCAAAGCGGTGCAGCAATCGGGCATGCCGGCCGGCGTGATCAACATCCTGACCATGGATCACGCCACGGCGGCGGCCGTCTGCACCCATAAAGCCGTGGGTCTGATTACCCTGACCGGCAGCGTCAACGCCGGGCGCATCGTCCTCGATTACTGCAAGGCGAACATCGCCAAGCCGTCGCTGGAACTGGGCGGCAAAACCCCGGCAATCATCGAAGCGGACGCCGACCTGGAAGCGGCGGCGACCGCGATCATCGCCTCGAAGACCACTCATTGCGGCCAGTTGTGCACGGCGGTAGAGCGCGTCTATGTGCAGGAAAGCGTCTACGAGCGATTCCTCGC
This sequence comes from Pseudomonas fluorescens, assembly GCF_001648775.1. Classification (GTDB taxonomy): domain Bacteria; phylum Pseudomonadota; class Gammaproteobacteria; order Pseudomonadales; family Pseudomonadaceae; genus Aquipseudomonas; species Aquipseudomonas fluorescens_M. The sequence goes on along the minus strand of NZ_LVEJ01000007.1, from coordinate 36,614 downwards.
GCTGCTCAAGGCGAAAATCGCTGAAGTCAAATTCGGCGACCGCGCCACCGACGCCAGCCTGATGGGCCCACTGGTCAACGCCAGTTCGCAGCAGAACATTCACGCCCTGGTCGAGCGCGCCATCGCTGCCGGCGCGACGCTCGAAAGCGGTGGCGTGCTGCCGCAAGGGCCGGGGCATTTCTATCCGCCGACGCTGCTGAGTGGTTGCCGGCAGGACATGGAAATCGTCCAGGAGGAAATCTTCGGCCCGGTGCTGCCGGTGCTCAAGTACCGCGACATCGACGAGGCGCTGGCCATGGCCAACGACCATCAGTTCGGCCTGTCTTCGGTGCTCTACACCGAGAACTACCGCACCGCACAGAAAGTCGCCAACGCCATCGAGGCCGGCGAGTTGTACGTCAATCGCACCCCGGCGGATCCGTATCAGGGCTACCACGCCGGCTGGAAACGCTCGGGCCTGGGCGGCGATGACGGCAAGCACGGCATGCTCGAATTCACCCAGACCCGACTCGTGGTCATGAAGTACTAGAAAAGCAGTTGCTAGCTGTGAGCTTCAAGCTGCAAGTAAGGGCAAACGGTGACGGGCTTTGGCTTGCCGCTTGTAGCTTGAAACTCGCAGCTGATTTTATCTAATAAAAACAATTATCAGGGGCGCCCAGCACGGGCTGCCCGAGGTCACTTCAATGTCCAAGCATGCATCCTCTGCTGCCGCTGTTCAGGGTTCCACGTCGGCCGTAAAAAGCCAGAGCGACAAGGGAAGTCGCTATTTCCAATTGATGTTGCTGGTGCTGGCCGCCGGCGCGATCTACCCCATTCTGTACCTGCGCCAGGTCTATCAAACGACCATGCTCGAGGTGTTCCAGATCAACCACAGCGAGCTGGGTTATCTGTACTCGATGCTCGGCACGATCTTCCTGCTCAGTTACTTGCCGAGCGGTTGGCTGGCCGACCGCATTGCACCGCGCTTTCTGATTTTTTTCTCGCTGGTGGCTACCGGTGTCCTGGGTCTTTGGTACTCGACCGCGCCGTCGATGACCGGGTTGATGATCATCTTCGGCTGCTGGGGTTTGACCACCGGTTTGACCTTCTGGGCCTCGGTGCTCAAGCGCGTGAAGATGATTGCGCACCACACCGAACAGGGCCGGTTCTTCGGCATTCTCGACGGTGGTCGCGGGCTGGTTGAAGCGTTGCTGGCGACGGTGGCATTGGGGCTGTTTGCCTTCGCCACTGAAACCCGTGGCGAGTCGACCGCCGAAGGCTTCAAGCACGTGGTTTATCTGTACGCCTTCACTTGTATCGCCATCGGCTGCGTGCTGGTGCTGATCAAGGATCCGAAGTCGATGGAGGACACGCCAGCGGTGGAGAAGGGCAAGTTCAACCTGCTCGCCGACCTGACCACACTAGTAAAAATTCCTGAGCTTTGGCTGGTCACCGCCATCGTGTTCTGCGGTTATCACATCTTCTGGGCCACCTACAGTTTCTCCGACTATCTGCAAGGCAGCGGCATGACCGCGGTCATGGCCGGCACCATCACCACGATCAAACTGTGGATGCGTCCGATCGGTGGCATCGGTGGCGGCTGGCTGGGCGACAAGTTCTCGAATATCTCGGTGCTGATCGTTGCGCTGTTGCTGGCGAGTCTGGCCATTGTCGGGCTGATTGTTTTCCCGGGACTCAACAGCATGGGGCTGTTGATCGCTACGGTGATTTTCATCGGTTTGATGACCTACGCAATTCGTGGTCTGTACTGGGCGATCCTCGACAGCTGCAACATTCCGCTGCGCATCACCGGCCTGGCCATTGGCATTGTCTCGGTGGTCGGCTACATGCCGGATGCCTTTATCCCGCTGATCAACGGCTACCTCACCGAGCACTTTCCCGGGGCCCTCGGCTACAAGCTGTACTTCGGCTACATCGCCACTATCGGTTTGGTCGGCACGCTCGCTGCCGTGACCTTGCGTGCGCGAATCAATCGTCAATCTTCGAAAAAAGCAGGTGCCTGAGTGAAAATCATCGCCCTTGAAACCCATATCGTTGCCGTACCGCCGCCGCACATCGGCGGTATGTACTGGCTGTTCGTCAAACTCAAGACCGATTGCGGCATCGAAGGCGTCGGCGAGATTTACGCGGCGACCTTTGGCCCGAAAGCCATGCTGCCGATCATCGAAGACGTGTTCGAACGCTACCTGCTCAATCAGGATCCGCACCACATCGAACGTTTCTTCCGCCAGGCCTATTCCAGCGGTTTCACCCAACGCCCCGACCTGACCATGATGGGCGTGGTCAGCGGCCTGGAGATGGCCTGCTGGGACATCATCGGCAAAGCGGCGAACAAACCGGTTTACGAATTGCTTGGCGGCAAAGTCAATGAACGCCTGCGTTCCTACACCTATCTGTATCCGCTCAACAGCCGTGGCGAGTATGACTACGACGACCCGGATCTGGCCGCCGAATGCGCCATCGACAACATGAACAAAGGCTTCACCGCGGTGAAGTTCGACCCGGCCGGGCCGTACACCGCGTACTCCGGGCACCAGATTTCGCTGGAGGTGCTGGAGCGCTGCGAAACCTTCTGCCGCAAGATCCGCGAAGCGGTCGGCGACAAGTGCGACCTGTTGTTCGGCACGCACGGGCAGATGGTGCCGTCGTCGGCAATTCGCTTGGCCAAGCGTCTGGAAAAATACGACCCGCTGTGGTTCGAAGAGCCGGTGCCACCGGGCCAGGAAGAGGCCATGGCGCAAGTCGCGGCGAAGACCAGCATCCCGATTGCCACTGGCGAACGCCTGACCACCAAATACGAATTCTTCAAGTTGTTGCAGGCCGGCGGCGCGTCGATTTTGCAGATGAACGTGGCGCGCTGCGGCGGCCTGCTCGAAGCCAAGAAGATCGCCAGCATGGCCGAAGCGTATTACGCGCAAATCGCCCCGCATCTGTACAACGGGCCGATTGGTGCGGCAGCGAGTTTCCAGTTGGCGACCTGCACACCGAACTTTCTGATTCAGGAAAGCATCGAGACCTGGGGCGGCTTCCACGCCGAAGTACTGACCAAGCCGTTGCAGTGGGAGGACGGCTACATCATTCCGTCCACCGAACCGGGTCTTGGGGTCGAGCTGAACATGGACGTGGTGCGCCGGCATTCGCCGTACACCGGTGAGCGTTTGCACCTGCAGATGGCGCCGAGCCCGGCTGACGTCAAAGACACCTCGCCGGCTCGCGGCTGACACAGGTTTTGATTGCCAAGCCAATCCCCTGTGGGAGTGAGCTTGCTCGCGAAAGCGGAACGTCAGGCAATAAAAATGCAAGCTGATAGGCCGCCTTCGCGAGCAAGCTCGCTCCCACAAGGGCGGCGAATTTTGTACAACGACTTACGCGGTAACCGTGCATGACATACGACTACATCATCGCTGGCGCCGGCGCCGCTGGCTGCGTGCTGGCCAACCGGCTCTCGGCCTCGGGCCAATACACCGTGCTGTTGCTGGAAGCGGGCGGCAAGGACAGTTCGCTGTGGTTCAAGATCCCGGTCGGCTTCGCCAAAATGTATTACAACCCGACCTTCAACTGGATGTACTACAGCCAGCCACAAAAGCAGTTGGGCAACCGTGAAATCTACGCCCCGCGCGGCAAAGTGCAGGGCGGTTCGGGCTCGATCAACGCGATGATCTACGTGCGCGGCCAGGCTCATGATTTTGACGATTGGGCCGCCCATGGCAACGATGGCTGGGGCTTCAAGGACGTGCTGCCGTACTTCCGCAAACTGGAAAATCACCCGCTGGGTGACAGCGAGTACCACGGTGGCAGTGGCCCGATCAGCATCACGCCGATGAAGGGCCAGACCCATCCGATCTGTGATGTGTTTCTTGAGGGTTGCGCTGAACTCGGCTATCCGCGCAGTGAGGATTTCAACGGTGCGAAGTTCGAAGGCGCAGGCCTCTACGACGTCAACACCAGGAATGGTCAGCGCTGCTCCAGCAGTTTCGCCCATCTGCATCCGGCACTGAAACGAGCGAACCTGACGGTCGAGCATTACGCGCTGGTCGATCGGGTGTTGTTTGATGACGCGCAGGAACGCGCGACTGGCATCTCGATTACTCAGCATGGCGTCGTGCGGACCTTTACCGCGCGCAAGGAAGTGATCCTGTGCGCCGGCGCGGTCGACACGCCGAAGATCCTGCAATTGTCCGGCGTGGCGGATAGCGCGCTGCTGGCCAGACACGGCATTCCTTTGGTCAAACACCTGCCGGCAGTCGGGCAAAACCTGCAGGATCACCTCTGCGCCAGTTACTACTACAAGGCCAATATCCCGACGCTCAATGATCAGCTGAGCTCGCTGTTCGGCCAGCTCAAGCTCGGTATCAAATACCTGCTGACACGCAAAGGCGCATTGGCCATGAGCGTGAATCAGGCCGGTGGTTTCTTCCGTGGCGACGCGCAGCAGCATCATCCAAACCTGCAGCTGTATTTCAATCCGCTGTCGTACCAGATCCCGAAAAACAACAAGGCCAGCCTCAAGCCCGAACCCTATTCAGGCTTCCTGCTGTGCTTCAACCCGTGCCGGCCAACCAGCCGCGGGCACATCGAAATTGCCTCGAAAAATCCGCGCGATGCGGCGCTGATCGATCCAAACTACCTGAGCACGCAAAAGGACATCGACGAGGTGATTCAGGGCAGTCGTCTGATGCGCAAGATCATGAATGCGCCGGCGCTGAAATCCATCACCGTCGACGAGGTTTTGCCGGGGCCAGCGGTGCAAACCGATGAACAGATGTTGCAGTACTTCCGTGACAACTGCGGCTCGATTTATCACCTCTGCGGTTCCTGCGCGATGGGCGCCGACGAGCAGACGTCGGTGGTCGACAAGCGCCTGAAGGTGCACGGTTTCGGCGGGCTGCGGGTTGTTGATGCGTCGATCTTTCCGAACGTGACGTCGGGCAATACCCACGCGGCGGTGTTGATGGTGGCGGAGAAGGGTGCGGATCTGATTTTGCAGGATGCGTAATGAGCGGTGACAGTTGCGCACCAGGGTATTGAACCATGTGCACTAGGCTTTTGAGGGTCGGTTGATTGTCAGGCCGGCATGACCTTTCAAGGAGCCTCGGATCATGGATGATCTGGTCAAAGAAGTTATTCCACTGTTGCAGTACTTGATCCCCGGATTCTTGTCAGCGTGGATTTTTTACTCGCTGACTGCGTTCAAACGCCCCGATACGTTCGGGCAGATTGTGCAGGCGCTGATTTTTACGTTTGTGATTCAGGGAGCGGTATTGGGGATTGGGGCAATTTGTCTGTGGGTGGGTTCGAAAGGCTTTTCTGTGGGGAAATGGGATGCTCGGGCGGAGGCATTGTGGGCCTTTATTGTTTCAGTATGTCTCGCTGGGCTTTTCTGTTATTTGGCTTCAAACGGGAGGCTGCATGCGCTGCTACGCAAGCGAAATCTGACACGTAAAAACTCTCATCCCAACGAGTGGTACAGCGCCTTTGAGAGGCACGATCGCCTTGTCACTTTGCATCTGAGTGATGAGCGGCGATTGTTTGGCTGGCCTTTGGAGTGGCCCTCCAGCCCTACGGAAGGGCAGTTCATCGTGTTGAATCCACGCTGGCTTGGCGATGATGGCCTGGCGCTCCCTTTTGGCGCCGAATTATTGGTGATAGATTCGTCGAAAGTTCAGTGGGTCGAATTCAGTTTCGTCGAGGAGGTTTTATCATGAGTGCAAAAGAACCAAAACCTATTCCACCTCACATTGCGCGCCTCTTTGTTGGCCCGGACGGTAAGCAACTGGCAAAAACCTTGGTTAAAGGGCCCAGTGCGCCACCACCGCCAAAGCGCTGATTAGCGCCGCCAGTCTCTTAACCCCAACCCTCAGCCACCGCCCGGCGAATCGCTTCCAGCAACATCGCAAACGCCGGGTTGTCGTTGTTCTCCCGCCAGATCAGGTGCAACTCGCTCTGCACCCCTTCGCCCAGATCGATATCGCGAAACACCACATTTTTGAACACCACACTGGTAGCGCAACGCGGCACCAGTGCCAGACCCATGCCGGCGTTGACCAGAGCCAGAATCGTCAGAGAAGAACCCAGCCACTGCACATAATCCGGCGCGACCCGCGCCGAGCGCAGCATACCGGTCAGCAATTCGTTGAACGGCGGATACGCGGCGTGGGAATACATCAGGAACGGCTGTTTATCCAGGTCACTGACCGCCACGTCAGCCGCTGTCGCCAATGGATGTCCGCTCGGCACCGCCAGCACGAACGGTTCGCGCACCAGGCACTCTGTGGCGTAGCCCGGTTCCAATAGCGGCGCACGGGCGATGCCCAGATCGATGCGGCGCGCGCGCAGGGCTTCGTGCTGCTGGTAAGTGTTCATCTCCGACAGATCGATTTTCACCTGCGGCTGTTTCAGGCGTGCCTCGGCGATCACCTTGGGCAAAAACTCATACACCGCGCTGCCGACAAAACTGATGTTTACCGAACCAATGTCGCCCTCGGCAAACCGCCGGGCGGTGACGGCCGCTTGCTGCGCACGCTCCAGCAGGTTCTGGGCTTCGATGAAAAAGGCCCGACCGGCAGCGGTTAACGCGACGCTGCGGGTGCTGCGGGTAAACAGCTCGACGCCGAGGTGATGTTCCAGCAACTGGATCTGCCGGCTCAGCGGTGGCTGGGTCATGTTCAGGCGCTCAGCAGCGCGGCGAAAGTTGAGTTCGGTGGCAACGGTGGTGAAGCAACGCAGTTGGGTCAGTTCGAACATTGATCTAATCCAGGTATCAATCGAATGCCAAGTTAGATTAGACGGGATCAATGATCGCCGTCCATGATCGGTCCATCGCTTCACGCCATCCCTAAAAAAACAAGATCGGGAGTCGCCCCTTGAAAACCCTCCAGAGTCCGCTGGACGTCACGGTTCTCGCCCGTGCCGCCGCCAAGGTCAAGCGCCACGTGCTGCCGCTGTTCGTGGTGATGTTCATCGTCAACTACATCGATCGGGTCAACATTGGTTTCGTGCGCAGTCACATGGAAACCGATCTGGGCATCGGTGCGGCGGCTTACGGCCTCGGTGCCGGGTTGTTCTTTGTGGGCTACGCGCTGTTCGAAGTGCCTTCCAACATGCTCCTGCAGCGTTACGGCGCGCGGGTCTGGCTGACACGGATCATGTTCACTTGGGGCGCTGCGGCCATGGCCATGGCCTTCGTCAGGGGGGAAACCAGTTTCTACGTGTTGCGCTTTATTCTCGGCGCGGCGGAGGCGGGGTTCTTTCCGGGGATCATTTATTACTTCACCCAGTGGCTGCCGGCCTCCGAGCGCGGCAAGACCATGGCGGTGTTTCTCAGCGGCTCGGCCATTGCCTCGGTGATCTCCGGCCCGGTGTCTGGTGCACTGCTGCACATCAGCGGCCTCGGCCTGCATGGCTGGCAGTGGATGTTTTTGATTGAGGGCGCTGCGTCGGTGGTGCTCTGCGCGTTTGTCTGGTTCTGGCTGCAATCGCATCCGCGTCAGGCCAAGTGGCTGACTGAAGAGGAGCGTGAAGCACTGGTCGCGGCAATTGCCGAAGAACAGCGGGCCCGTGAAGCGGTGCAGGTGGCCAAACCGTCGATGTTCAAACTGTTGGCGGACCGGCAGATTGCGTTGTTCTGCTTCATCTATTTCTCCATTGCCCTGACCATTTACGGCGCGACATTCTGGCTGCCGAGCATGATCAAGAAGATGGGCAACCTCGGTGATTTCCAGGTCGGCCTGCTCAATTCGATTCCGTGGATCATTTCGATTGTCGCCATGTACGGCTTCGCGGCGATGGCCGGCAAGTGGAAGTTTCAGCAAGCCTGGGTGGCCCTGACGCTGGTGATCGCGGCCATTGGCATGTTCATGTCGACCACCGGTGGGCCGATCTTCGCGTTTGTCGCCATCTGTTTCGCCGCCATCGGCTTCAAGGCTGCGTCTGCGCTGTTCTGGCCGATTCCGCAAAGCTATCTGGATGCGCGTATCGCTGCGGCGGTGATCGCTTTGATCAACTCCATCGGCAACCTTGGTGGCTTCGTTGCACCGACGGCATTCGGTTTTCTCGAACAAACCACCGGCTCGATCGAGGGCGGTCTGTATGGTTTGGCCGGCACTTCGTTGATCGCCGCTGTGGTGATTTTCTTCGCCCGCACAGCGCCCGGCACCAAAGGTAAAACCCCGGCAAAGCCGCATGACGAGGCCGCCGTTGTCGCGACGGCCAGCCCGGCCGCGAGCCATTGAATTGATTGTTGATCTGTCAGGAGCGTTATCTTGAAAATCACCCGCGTTACCGTGACCCCGATTGCCTTTCGTGATCCGCCACTGCTTAACGCCAGTGGCATCCACGAACCCTTCGCCCTGCGTTCGATCATCGAGATTGAAAGCGACAACGGCTACATCGGCCTCGGCGAAAGCTACGGCGATGCCCCGGCGCTGGCGATCCAGCAGCAGTTGCAGGCGCAACTGATCGGCCTCGACCCGTTCAACCTCAATCAGTTGCGCGCCATCGTGCAGGCCACGGTTGCCGCGAACAAACCTGCCAGTCTCGCCGGCGCTGAGCTGGCACCCGGTTCCCACGCCAGTAAAGCGGTGAGCAATGCCTACTCGGCATTCGAAGTGGCGTTTCTCGATTTGCAGGCGCATTACCTGAATGTGCCGCTGGTGGACCTGCTCGGCGGCGCGATTCGCGATGAGGTGCCGTTCAGCGCCTATCTGTTCTTCAAGTACGCGCAGCATGTCGATTCGCCGTACAAGCCGGATAATTGGGGTGAAGCACTCAGCGAGCAGCAGATCGTTGCGCAGGCTGCGCGGATGATCGAGGCGTACGGTTTCAAAAGCATCAAACTCAAGGCCGGTACGTTGCCGCCGGAGCATGAAGTGGCGTGCATCAAGGCGCTGAAACAAGCCTTCCCCGGTTACCCGTTGCGTATCGATCCGAACGGCAACTGGTCGCTGGAAACGTCAATTCGCATGGCCGAATTGCTCGGCGGTGATCTGCAATATTACGAAGACCCGACCCCGGGCCTCGACGGCATGGCCGAACTGCACAAGCGCACCGGTCTGCCGCTGGCGACCAACATGGTGGTCACCGATTTCGACGAGTTCCGCCGCAGTGTCGCGCAGAACAGCGTGCAGATTGTTCTCGCCGACCACCATTACTGGGGCGGCCTGCGCGATACGCAGACGCTGGCGAAAATGTGCGATGTATTTGGCCTCGGTGTGTCGATGCACTCCAACTCACACCTGGGCATCAGCCTGATGGCGATGGCGCATGTGGCGGCCGCCGTGCCGAATCTGGATTACGCCTGCGACACGCATTACCCGTGGCAGGAGCCGGATGAAGAGGTGATCAAGGGTGGCAAGCTGCCGATTGTCGATGGCTGTGTGAAGATCAGCCGGGCACCGGGGCTTGGGCTGGAACTGGACCATGATCAGTTGGGCAAGCTGCATGATCAGTACCTGACTTGCGGGATTCGCCAGCGCGATGATGTGCGGCAGATGCAGCGCTATAAGCCGGATTGGAAGGCAGTTAAACCACGGTTTTGAGGTTGCCCATGCTGGCCTCTTCGCGAGCAAGCTCGCTCCCACAGGATTCTTTGTTGAATACAAAGTTTGTGAACGACCCGATAACCTGTGGGAGCGAGCTTGCTCGCGAAGGGGGCGACTCATTCTTCAGAGTGTATGTACCAACCAATCCCGAAACGCTTTCAGCGACGGCAAATTCTCATTACGCGGCGGATACACCAGGTAATAGCTGCGTCGACTGGTAATCGGCTCGCCCAGTTGCAGCAACTCGCCATTCAACAACTCGTCTTCAACCAGAATCCGCGGCACCAACCCCACACCAATATTCGCCCGCACCGCCTGAATCAAGTGCGAGGTCATTTCAAAGCTCGGCCCGATGCGCATGCTGCGGTGCGGCAAACCGTGATGGCTGAACCATTCCGCCCACGCCTGCGCATTACTGCTGACATTGAGCAGCAGTTGCCCGGCGATATGTTGTTCGGCGTCATCGCGCTCGGCAGCCGATAGCTGAGCGCTGGCAATCACCACCAGTTCTTCCGTGTGCAGGGGCAGGGCAGTCAACCCCGGCCACTCTCCGCCGCCCACACAGATTGCCGCATCGATTTCGCTGGTATCAAAGTCGATCGCTTCGATCCGTGAATGCAAGTGCACGGTCATGCCTGGGTGCGCGGTGTAGAAATCCTTCAGGCGTGGCAGCAACCATTTCGAACCGAAAGTCGGCAGCGTCGCCAGGCGCAAACTGTGGATGCCGGAACCAAACGCCATCGCCTGCAAGGTGGCACTGCGAATCTGACCCAAGGCTTCGGCGAGTTCGCTCTGATACATGCGCCCGACATCGGTCAGCACCACTTGCCGACCTTCGCGGCTGAACAAGCGCATGCCGAGCATCTTCTCGAGAATCTGCACCTGACGGCTGACCGCGCTCTGCGTCAGCGACAGTTCGTGGGCGGCGCGGGTGTAGCTTTCGTGGCGCGCCGCCGCTTCAAAGGCCAGCAATAACGACATGGAAGGGGTGAGCGTGCGCGGATTCATTCGTAAAAGTCATCAATAGTGGGTCGAATTTACGGTTGTCCCGGCGTTCGCCAGCAATGAACATGGGCACCATGAGATGGCGGAGCCTGACGCAATCATTCGTTGCGTACAACTGTTCACCGCCACACGGCCCGATTTTGACCGAGATACCCTGACCGATGATTGCCCAGCTGTCGCCCGCAAAAGTCCTGACCAACGATTACCAGCAGTTCCTCAAAGCCCTGAAGGCCAGCGGCTTTCGCGGTGAGATCAGCGCCGATTACGCCAGCCGCGTGGTGTTGGCGACTGACAACTCGATCTATCAACGTCTGCCGCAAGCGGCGGTGTTTCCGATGGACGCCGATGACGTGGCGCGCGTGGCGCGACTGATCGCCGAGCCGGCGTACCAGCAAGTGGTGATCACCCCGCGCGGTGGCGGCACCGGCACCAACGGCCAATCGCTGACTGACGGTATCGTCGTCGACCTGTCGCGGCACATGAACCGCATCCTCGAAATCAACGTCGAGGAGCGCTGGGTGCGCGTCCAGGCCGGGGTGGTCAAGGACCAGCTCAACGCTGCGTTGAAATCCGCCGGGCTGTTTTTCGCCCCGGAACTGTCGACCTCCAACCGCGCCACCGTCGGCGGCATGATCAACACCGACGCCAGCGGCCAGGGCAGTTGCACCTACGGCAAGACCCGCGACCATGTGCTCGAACTCGACATGGTTTTGCGCGGCGGTGAGCGTTTGCACGGTTTGCCGCTTGAGGAAAGTGAGCTTGAAGCGCTGTGTGCCCGCGAAGATCGCGTCGGCGAAATCTATCGCTGTGCGCGGCAGATCATTGATGAGCAGGGTGAGCTGATCAAACAGCGCTTTCCCGATCTCAACCGCTGCCTGACCGGTTATGACCTCGCGCACCTGCGTGAGGCGGACAATCGCTTTAACCTCAACAGCGTGTTGTGCGGTGCCGAGGGATCGCTGGGGTTTGTCGTCGAGGCGCGGTTGAATGTGCTGCCGATCCCCAAACACTCGATGCTGGTGAACATTCGCTACGCCGGGTTCATGGACGCCTTGCGCGATGCGCGGGCGTTGATGGCGCTCAAGCCGTTGTCGATTGAAACCGTCGACTCGAAAGTGTTGTTGCTGGCGATGCAGGACATCGTCTGGCACGGCGTCGCCGAGTATTTCCCGGAAAGCGCCGAGCGGCCGACGCTGGGCATCAACCTCGTCGAGTTCTGCGGCGACGATCCCGAAGATTTGCAGCGCCGGGTCGAGGCGTTCGTCGAGCACTTGAGCAACGACCGCACGGTCGAGCGTCTGGGCCACACGCTGGCGGTCGGTCACGCAGCGGTGAACAAAGTCTACGGCATGCGCAAACGTGCGGTGGGCTTGCTCGGCAACGTCGCCGGCGAAGCGCGCCCGCAGCCGTTTGTCGAAGACACTGCGGTGCCGCCGCAACACCTGGCCGAATACATTGCCGAGTTGCGCGACCTGCTCGACAGCCACGGTTTGCAGTACGGCATGTTCGGCCATGTCGATGCCGGTGTGTTGCACGTGCGGCCCATCCTCGACATGAAAGATCCGCAGCAAGCGGCACTGGTGCGTCCGGTGTCCGATGGCGTCGCGGCGCTGACTCAGCGTTATGGCGGCCTGTTGTGGGGCGAGCACGGTAAAGGTCTGCGCTCGGAATACTCACCGGCGTTCTTCGGTGAGTTGTATCCGGCGCTGCAAGCGCTGAAAGCGGCATTCGACCCGTTCAACCAGTTCAACCCGGGTAAAATCGCCACGCCGGCCAACACCGACGTGGCGTTGCTGAAAATCGATGAAGTCACTTTGCGCGGTGAACTCGACCGGCAGATCGACGAGAAGGTCTGGCAGAGCTACGGCGCCGCCATGCACTGCAACGGCAACGGCGCCTGCTACAACTTCGATCCTGACGATGCGATGTGCCCGTCGTGGAAAGCCACCCGCGAACGAGCGCAATCGCCGAAGGGCCGCGCCTCGTTGATTCGCGAATGGCTGCGTTTGCAGGGCGAGGCGGGCGTTGATGTGTTGTCCGAGGCGATTCGCACGCCGGCGTTTTTCAGCACGCTGTGGCAGCGCTGGCGCAATACGCGCCAGCAGTCGGAAGACTTCTCCCACGAAGTCTACGACGCCATGGCCGGTTGCCTGGCCTGCAAATCCTGCGCGGGGCAGTGCCCGGTGAAGGTCAATGTGCCGGAGTTTCGCTCGCGCTTTCTGGAGTTGTATCACAGCCGTTATCTGCGCCCGGCGCGGGATTATCTGATTGCCTCGCTGGAGTACAGCATCCCGTACATGGCGCGGATTCCGGCGCTTTACAACGGCTTGATGGGCGCTGCATGGGTTCGTGGATTACTGGCGCGGATCGGTGGCATGGTCGATGTGCCGCTGCTCAGCCGTTTTGATTTCCACGCGGCGATGCGCCGTTGGCAGGTGCAGCCGGCGACGGTTTCGACCTTGTCGGCGCTGACCCAGGCGCAACGCGAGCGCAGCGTGGTCATCGTGCAGGACGCGTTTACGCGCTACTTTGAAGCGCCGTTGCTGGCGGATCTGGTCGAGCTGATTTCGCGTCTGGGTTATCAGGTGTATCTGGCGCCATTCAGCGCCAACGGCAAGCCGTTGCACGTGCAGGGGTTCCTCTCGGCATTCAACCGCGCGGCGTTGCGCAATGCTCGGCAACTGCGTGAATTGGCGGACGTGGGCGTGCCGTTGCTGGGCCTCGATCCGGCGATGACGCTGGTCTATCGCCAGGAATATCTGAAAGTGCCGGGGATGGAGCAGTGCCCGGAAGTGGCGCTGGTGCAGGAGTGGTTGCTCAAGGTCATGCCCGAGCAGTTGCCTCAGGACAAAACCGCGTCGTTCCGCCTGCTCGCCCACTGCACCGAGAAAACCAACGCGCCGGCCGCGACGCGCCAGTGGGAACAGGTGTTCGAACGTGCAGGATTGAAGCTGGCCACGCAAGCCACCGGTTGCTGCGGCATGTCCGGCACGTATGGCCACGAGGCGCGCAATCGCCAGACCTCAGCGGTGATCTACGAGCAGTCGTGGGCCCGTCAGGTCCAGGCGCCAGCAGAGCAGGGTGAAGCACTGGCGACCGGTTATTCCTGCCGCAGTCAGGTCAAGCGCCAGTCGGATCAGGCACTGCGTCATCCGTTACAGGTGCTGCTCCAGGTTCTGCGTCGCTGAGGTCGCCGCCGCTGTCCTTGTCCCAGATCAGGCGCGGATCGAAACTCATCGCCGCGAGCATGGTAAACACCACGACCAGGCCGAAAAACAGGATGCCCGGTCGTGGCTCGATATCGCCCAGCGCCTGAAACTTCACCAGCGCCGCGACCAGCGCCACCACCAACACGTCGAGCATCGACCAATAGCCGATCAGCTCGACGAAACGGTACAGCTTCGAGCGTTCCTTGCGCGCCCAGGCGCTGTCGCGTTGCACGGTCGTCAGCAGTAACGTCAGGGCGACGAACTTGATCCCCGGCACCGCGATGCTGGCGATGAAAATGATCAGCGCGATGTCCCACGCGCCGGCCTCCCAGAACTCCAGCACGCCGCTCATGATGGTGCTGTCGGCACCGCTGCCAAGCATGGTGGTGTTCATCACCGGCAAGAGATTGGCCGGCACGTAAAACGCCAGCGCGGCGAGCATGTAGGCCCAGGTGCGGGTCAGCGAATTGCTCTTGCGCCGGTGCAGCGGCGCATCGCAACGCGGGCACTCGTGCGGTTCGTCGGTCATGTCACAGGCCAGCCCGCAGCTATGACACAGGCACAGATTGAGTTCGCTGGCGGTCGGTGGGCGTTTCATAAAATGTCCCAGAGGTCGCGGATATCACGGCCGGCAATCCTGATCATCATCAAGCTCAACACGGCCAGCGCAAACAGGCCGATACCGGGCAATACATCGAGCAATCCTGCCAGTTTGAACACCGCCACCATCGCCCCCAGCAGGCACACTTCGAGCATGCTCCACGGGCGCAGGGTTTCCAGCCAGCGCATGCACACCTTGAAGCCAGGAGCGCGTCGCGAGGAGAGCGCGAAGCTCAGCACCCACACCAGCAGCACCAGTTGAAACGCCGGGGCGATGATGATCGAAATCGCCGCGACCATCGCCATAAAGGTGATTGGCCCCTGACTCAGCGCCAGCACCGAATCCCACAGCGTCGCGCTATTTTTCAGGCCTTTGAGGCTGATGCTCATCACCGGATAGAAATTGGCGAACAGCCAAAGCATCGCCGCCGTGAACGTCAGCGCCAAGCGCTGTTCGACGGTCAAACCGTTGAAGCGCTGCAGCACGCCGCCGCAACGCACGCAGAGGGACTTTTGATGTTTGGCGAGCACGGCTTTTTCGTAAACGCAATCGCAGTGTTCGCAGATGATCAGGTGATCGGTGTTGACCATGGACAACGCTCGACAGCAGGCCGCAAGGGCAGGGGACTTGATCACTATAGAAGCCTGAGGCTATTGGGCAACTTGTGCGTCCAGATCAACCGAGGTTTTTCTGAGAATCACTATCGATTGAGCTTGGGTTTTTGCCGTTTATTGTTATAAGGTAACGCAAATTTTTAGGGGTGCTCCTTTTGGGCGCCCGCTGTTATCCCTTCGATTGCGAAACGCTCATGACGATTGTGCTCCCTCGTTCTGCCCCATTGACCACTGGCCGGCTGCTGTCCATTGACGCCCTCAGAGGCTTGGTGATTCTGTTAATGCTGTTGGACCACGTGCGCGAAACCTTCTTGCTGCACCGTCAGGTCAGTGACCCGATGGACATTGCCAGCACCGAGCCGGCACTGTTTTTCAGCCGCACGTTGGCGCATCTGTGTGCACCGGTGTTCGTACTGCTGACCGGATTGTCGGCGTGGTTGTTCGGTGAAAAGTACGCGGGCAAGGCCGATGTCAGTGCGTTTCTGTTCAAGCGCGGTCTGTTTCTGGTGGTGCTGGAATTCACGTTGGTGAACTTCGCATGGACGTTCCAGTTGCCGCCGAGCGTGATTTATCTGCAAGTGATCTGGGCTATCGGTTTGAGCATGATCGCCTTGTCGCTGCTGGTCTGGCTGCCGCGCTGGTTGTTGCTGACGTTGAGCCTGATGAACATTGCCGGGCACAACCTGCTCGACACTGTGCATTTCCCCGTGGAGTCGGCGCTGCATGTGCCGTGGGCGATTTTGCATGATCGCGGCTGGATCGACGTCAGCGATAACCTGCGTTTGCGTACCTCCTATCCGTTGTTGCCGTGGATTGGTGTGATCGGTCTCGGTTATGCGCTGGGGCCGTGGTTTGCTCGCGGCGTTGAAGCGGTATTTCGTCAACGACACCTGCTGATTGCGGGTAGCGCCGGGCTGCTGGGTTTTGTCGGGGTGCGGTTGATCAACGGCTACGGCGAAAAACCATGGGCCGTGGGCGACACGCTGCTGCAAACACTGATGAGCTTTTTCAACATCACCAAATACCCACCGTCGCTGCTGTTTATCGCGCTGACGGTGAGCGTCGGGCTGTTGCTGCTACTGGCCTTCGAGCGTGTACAGGATCGTCGCTGGATTCGCTGGTTGAGCGTTTTCGGTTCGGCACCGATGTTTTTCTACCTGCTGCATCTGTACGCGTTGAAGGTTTTATACGTGATCGGCGTGGCTCTGTTCGGACTGAATCAGGGCAGCTATTTCGGTTTTTCGTCCGTCTCGGCGATCTGGCTGGCGGCCGTCATTCTGGCTATTGCGCTGTTCCCGGCGGTGCGCTGGTTCTCGGCGTTGAAGGCTCGTCGCCGTGACATCGTCTGGTTGAAATACCTTTAAGCGCTAGCGCCGGTTGCGCACGAAGTCGATAAACGCCTTCAGCGCTGCCGGCACATGACGGCGGCTCGGGTAGTACAAGTGCAGACCCGGATACCAGGGGCACCAGTCAGCCAGTACTTGCACCAGCCGCCCGCTGGCGAGGTGTTCGCTGACCATGTCTTCGAACACATAAGCCAGACCAAGTCCCTGCAGCGCGGGCCCGACCATCAGGCTGACATCGCCGAGGGTCAGCGGGCCGTTGACTTCGATTTCCTGGGCAATGCCGCCGCGCTTGAGCTCCCAGCGATACATCGAACCGCTGGGGTAGCGGTGGCGGATGCACGGCAATCCGTGCAGATCCTCGGGTTTTTGCGGTGCCGCGTAGCGTTCGAAAAACGCGGGTGAGCCGACCACTACCGAGCGCATTGTCGGGCCAATCGGCAGCGACACCATGTCCGCCTCCAGGCGATCGCCGAAGCGCACGCCGGCATCGAATCCATTGGCGACGATATCCAGCAGCGCATCGCTCTCGACCACTTCCATACGAATGTCCGGGTACACCTGCAAAAACTCACTGGCAATCGGCAGCAACACCAATTCGCAGGCTTGCCGCCCCGAGGTGATGCGCAAGTTACCCGAGGGTTTGTCGCGGAAATGGTTGAGGTCTTCCAGCGCATCGTCGATGTCGCGAAAGGCCGGTTTCAATCGCGCGTACAGGCGCTCGCCAGCCTCGGTCAACGCCACGCTGCGGGTGGTGCGATTGAACAGGCGCACGCCCAGGCGATTTTCCAGCGCCTTTACTGAATGGCTAAGAGCGGAGGGGGTCAGGCCGAGTTCGATGGCGGCTTTGCTGAAGTTCAAGTGCTGCGCAGTGCACAGGAAAACGCTGAGATCCGCCGCCGAAGGTGATTTCATCTATGAATACCTTTCACAAAGTCATGCAAAATTGTTGGGATTATCGCATCAGTAGCACGGCTTTAAAGTCGCATCAACTTATCAAACAGGCCCGGCACCCATGTCAGGGTTTCTAACAGGAGAAGTTGTTATGCGTACCTGGTTCATTACTGGCGCTTCCCGTGGTTTTGGCATTCTCATCGCCGAGCAGGCCTTGCGTGCCGGTGACGCGGTGATTGCCACCGCGCGCAACCCGCAAGACATCACCGACCGCCTCGGCGATCAGCCGAACCTGCTGGCCGTACGCCTCGACGTGACCCGCGAAGAGCAAGCGCATCAAGCGGTCGCCGCAGGCATCAAACGATTTGGCCGAATCGACGTATTGATCAACAACGCCGGGTTTGGCGTGCTGGGCGCGGTAGAAGAAACCAGCGCCAGCGAAACCGAGCGCCTGTTCGCGACCAACGTGTTCGGCCTGCTCAACGTCACCCGAGCCGTGCTGCCGCACATGCGTGCGCAACGCAGTGGCCGGGTGATCAATATTTCGTCGATCGGCGGCTATCAGGCGTACATGGGCTGGGGTGTTTACGGCTCGACCAAGTTTGCCGTCGAAGGCATCACCGAGGCACTGCATCAGGAATTGGCGCCGTTGGGCATTCAAGCCTCGGTGGTCGAGCCGGGTTTCTTTCGCACTGATTTCCTTGATGAGCAATCGTTGATCAAAACGCAACTCGAGCTGCCGGACTACGACGAAACCGTGGGCAAGATGCGCGTGTTCGCCGAAGCGGCCAATCATGCGCAACCGGGTGATCCGCTGAAGTTTGCCGAGGCGATGCTGGCGCTGGTCAATGCCCCGAACCCGCCGCTGCGCCTGGCGCTGGGCAGCGACACGATTGCGCGGATTGAGGCGAAGAATCGCCTGGTGGCGCAGGAGTTGGCCGATTGGAATGAGCTGGCGCTGTCCACCGACTTCGCCAACTGAACGCATGAGCTGTGAGAGCGAGGTTGCTCGCTCTCATCTCTTTCGTGCGCAAACTTCTGTGGATTTTTCTGTGTATTTCGCGCCTTATTCGCTGCGCGACGCAGCTTTGTGATTGCTCAAAGGATGGAATGATGAACGCTATGATTCAGCCGCACGGAACGCGCGACAAGTTGCTCATACTCGCGGCCGTGTGCCTCTCGGCTCTGGTCTTGCCGCTCAGTTTTACCGGCGGCGCGGTGGCGACGCCGGCCATTGGTCGCGATCTGGGCGGCAGCCCGGTGGCGCTGACGTGGATCACCAACGCGTTCATGCTGTCGTTCGGCAGTTTGCTGATGGCCGCCGGCGCATTGGCTGATGTGTATGGACGCAAACGCCTGTTCACCTTCGGCATGCTGCTGTTTACCGCCGCCTCGATTGCGCAGAGCCTGGCACCTTCGGTGTTCTGGCTGGATGTGTTGCGTGCTGTGCAAGGTGTCGCAGGCGCGGCGGCGCTGGCCAGCGGCTCGGCGGCGTTGGCGCAAGAGTTCGAAGGGCATGCCCGGACCCGGGCTTACAGCGTGCTCGGTACGACGTTCGGCATCGGTCTGGCGTTCGGACCCTTGGTGGCAGGGGCATTGATTGAGGCCTTCAACTGGCGGGCGATTTTTGTCTTTACCGCGTTGATCGGCGTGATAGCGATGGTCTTCGGCCTGCCACGCATGCGCGAAACCCGCGACCCCGATGCCAAGGGGCTGGACTGGCCGGGCACGCTGCTGTTCAGCGCAATGCTGGCGTTGTTCACGTTTGGCCTGATCCAGGCGCCGGACAGTGGTTGGGACAGTCCTTTGGTGATCACTTTATTGGGCGCTTCGGCGGTGTTGCTGGCAGCTTTCGTGATCGTCGAAATGCGTGTCGAACGGCCGATGCTCGATCTGACCCTGTTCCGTTATCCGCGATTCATTGGCGTGCAGATGCTGCCGATCGGCACGTGTTTCTGCTACATCGTGCTGGTGGTGATGTTGCCGCTGCGCTTCATCGGCGTTGAGGGCTTGAGCGAAATCGATGCCGGTCTGCTGTTACTGGCGTTGTCGGCACCGATGCTGGTGGTGCCGATGCTGGCGGCCTCGCTGGCGCGTTTTGTTTCCGCGGGCATCTTGTCTGGAGCGGGGTTCCTGATTGCTGCCGTGGGCCTGCATTGGCTGAGTCTGTACAACGTCGGTGACGCGACATTTGCGCTGGTGGTGCCGATGCTGCTGATCGGCATTGGCGCCGGATTGCCGTGGGGGCTGATGGATGGTTTGTCGGTCAGTGTCGTGCCGAAAGAACGCGCAGGCATGGCCGCGGGCATCTTCAGCACGGTGCGCGTGGCGGGTGAGGGGATCGCCTTGGCGATTGTCGCGGCAGTGCTGGCGTCATTGCTGCACGCTGATCTGTCGAGTGCCGTGCACGTTGTGGCGGGCAGTGCGCAAGCACAACTGATTGCCGAAACCGCGCATCGGGTGACCACAGGCGATATGGCGCATGCGATCAACAGCGTGCCAGGTCTGGCCAACGAACGCCTGGTGCAAGGGTATGCGTCGGCGTTTCAGTACCTGTTGCACATTCTGACGGTGATCACCCTCGTCTCGGCGGCGGTAGTGCTGGGATTGTTGAGCAAGGATCGCAGCATCGCCGAGTCGCAACAGGCCGCCGCCTAAAGCCAAAGTGGGAGCGAGCCTGCTCGCGAAAGCGGTGTGTCAGCAACAGATGTGTTGGCTGACATTCACCCTTCGCGTGCAGGCTCGCTCCCACCGTTTTTCCGGTGTCTGGATTATTTGCGATCCAGCCACACGGTCTGTGCATTGCAGAACTCGCGAACGCCGAAGTGCGACAGTTCACGGCCGAAACCGCTTTTCTTCACGCCACCAAAAGTTACGCGTGGATCGCTGGCGGAGTAGCCGTTGATGAACACGCCGCCGGTGTCCAGTTCGCTGGTCAGTTGCTGGGCCAGTGCCACGTTGGCGGTGTAGATCGTCGCGGTCAGGCCGAACTCACTGTCGTTGGCCAAGGCCACGGCGTGGGCGCAATCGCGGGCGGTGATGATCGACGCGACCGGGCCGAACAGTTCCTGTTTGAACGAGGTCATGCGGTCGGTGACATCGGCCAGCACGGTCGGCTCGTAGTAGTTGCCCGGGCCTTGCGACTTGCCGCCGCCGAGCAGCAGGGTGGCGCCTTCTTCCAGGGTGTCGCGCACTTGCTGGTCGAGCTCATCACGCAGATCGAAACGCGCCATCGGGCCGATGTAGGTCTCGGCGGACAATGGATCACCGACCTTTAACTTACGCGTAGCCTCGACGAACTTGCGGGTGAATTCTTCAACCACGCCTTCTTCGATGATCAGCCGTTTGGCTGCCGCGCAGACCTGACCGGAGTTCTGGTAACGACCAACGACCGCCGCTTGCACAGCTTCGTCCAGATCGGCGTCGTTGAGCACGATAAACGGATCGGAACCGCCCAGTTCCAGCACGCATTTCTTCAACGCGGCACCGGCCTGAGCGCCGATGGCCATGCCGGCACGGACGCTGCCGGTCAGGGTCACGGCGGCAATGCGCGGGTCGGCGATGGCGGTGGATACACCTTCAGGTGTGACGTTGATCACTTCAAAAACACCCTCGGCGAAACCGGCGCGGGTGAAGGCGTCGCGCAGCAGATAGGCGCTGCCCATCACGTTCGGCGCGTGCTTGAGCACGTAAGTGTTGCCGGCGATCAGCGCCGGAACGGCACCGCGCAGCACTTGCCAGATCGGGAAGTTCCACGGCATCACCGCGAGAATCGGGCCGAGCGGACGGTATTCGATGCGCGCCTTGCCACCTTCAACCTGCGTCGGCTCAGCGTCGAGCATCGCCGGGCCGTGTTCGGCGTACCACTCGCAGAGCTTGGCGCATTTTTCGATTTCGCCACGAGCCTGGGCGATTGGCTTGCCCATTTCCTGAGTGATCATCGTCGCCATGGCATCGCTGGTTTCACGCAGCGCAGCGGCCAGCGCGGTCAACAAGCGCGAACGATCCTGCAGCGGCTTGCGCTTCCACTTGCCGAAACCATAAGCGGCGCGGGTCAGCGCGGCGTCGAGGGCTTGCGCGGATTCAAACGCGTAGTGACCGATCTGCTCGCCAGTGGCGGGGTTGATCGAGATGGCGTGGGTCTGGCTGGAAATCTGGCTCATGGCGTCGTCCTGCATGTTCGTCGGATGAGCCTAGAGTAGGGTGGTGTTTGTTTTCTGGAAACTGAATAATAAAGATCGTTTCTTTCACGATTGGAGAATGACTGTGGATCTGGTGCAGCTGGAAATTTTCAAAGCCGTGGCCGAACACGGCAGCATCAGCGCCGCCGCTACGCAGATCCACCGCGTGCCGTCGAACCTGACCACGCGGATCAAGCAACTTGAGCAGGATCTCGGAGTTGATCTGTTTATCCGCGAGAAAAGCCGTCTGCGCTTGTCACCGGCGGGGTGGAGTTTTCTTGAATATGCGCGGCGGATTCTCGACCTGGTGCAGGAAGCTCGGGCGACGGTGGCGGGCGAAGAACCGCAAGGCGCGTTTCCCCTGGGTTCGCTGGAAAGTACGGCAGCGGTGCGCATTCCCGAGTTGCTCGCGGCGTATAACCAATTGCACCCGAAAGTCGATCTCGACCTGTCCACCGGGCCATCCGGGACGATGATCGAGGGCGTGCTTTCCGGGCGTCTGGCTGCCGCTTTTGTCGACGGTCCGGTGTTGCACCCGACCTTGGAGGGCGTACCGGCGTTCGAGGAAGAAATGGTCATCATCGCACCGCTCAATCACGCCCCGGTCCAACGTGCGGCAGACGTCAACGGCGAGAATATCTATGCGTTCCGTTCCAACTGCTCCTACCGGCATCACTTCGAAAAGTGGTTCAGCACCGACGCCGCCGTGCCGGGCAAGATCTTCGAAATGGAGTCCTATCACGGCATGCTCGCGTGTGTCAGCGCCGGCGCTGGGCTGGCGCTGATGCCGCGCAAAATGCTGCAGAGCATGCCCGGCAGCGCGACCGTCAGCGTCTGGCCATTGGCGGCGGACTTTCGCTTTCTGACCACTTGGCTGGTGTGGCGACGGGGCACGGTTTCGCGCAGTTTGAGCATGTTTGTGCGCTTGCTTGAAGAGCGCGGCGTGGTACGTGCAGAAGAGTAATTGACACTTTGTGTCATGGCTGTATCTTTATCGGCGTTTCGCAATATAAAAAACTATACAGCGCAGCCATGAGGAACCAGAAAATGACCACAGCCCTGAGCGAGAAAACAGTCCTGAGCGGCAAAGAAGCCGTCGGCGAACGGTTTGTGCTGGAAACCATGCGCCATGCCCAGCAACTGACCTGGAAAGCCGTCGACGCCATTGCTGCGGTGATCAAACCGGGCATGCTCGAATCCGAAGCGACGGCGCGCGGCAAGGAAATCCTCGCCGAACTGGGCATGGACCGCATCTGGCATCCGCTGCTGATCCGCTTTGGCGCCAACACGCTGAAGACCTTCAAACAGCGCTCTGACGGCGATCCGGTGCTGGGCGAAGAGGATATTTTCTTCATCGATATGGGCGTGGTCTGGCAGGGCCATGAAGGCGATGCGGGCGCGACTTACACCACCGGCTCCGACCCGCAAATGATTGCCTGCGCGGCGGCGGCAAAGGAGCTGTTCAACCGGGTCGAAGCCTTCTGGCGTCAGGGTGTTTCCGGTGTTGAGCTTTATCGTTATGCCAGTGATCAGGCCGAGGCAATGGGCTGGGTGTTGAACCTGAATATCAAGGGCCATCGGGTCAGCGATTTTCCTCATGCGATTCACCGGGGAGGCGATCTGGGTGACTTCGATCAGGCGCCGCATGCGGGCGTGTGGGTTCTGGAAATCCAGATCGCCCACCCGTCGCAGCCGTTTGGCGCGTTTTACGAAGATTTGCTCATTTAACTCATCAACGTGCTGCTAAAGTCTGGAGTCGATGCATGGGTTTACGTGCAGGCGTGACAACCGGGCGCAGCGCTGTAGTTGTTTTTATATAGCGTCAACTTTGATGATGCACGCCGTTTCCTAACTCTAAAGTCAAAAAAAGGACGTCCAGCATGAAAGTCAGCGCACGCAACGTATTCAAAGGTCAGGTCAGCCAGGTTCAGGCCGGCGCCGTCAACGCCGAAGTGGTGTTGACCCTGGCTGGCGGCGAGCAACTGGTTGCCGTCGTGACCATGGAAAGCATCAAGAACCTCGGCATTGCGGTGGGCAAAGAAGCCGTCGCACTGGTCAAGGCGCCATGGGTGATGCTGATGACCGAATCCAGCGACATTCGCTTGTCGGCGCGTAACTGCCTGGAAGGTAAAGTACTGAGCGTGACCGACGGTGCGGTCAATGCTGAAGTGGTGATCGAGCTGGCCGGTGGTTCGAAGGTTTACTCGATTGTGACCCGTGATGCCGTTGCCGAGCTGGGCCTGGCCAAGGGCGTCAGCGCGATTGCGGTGATCAAGGCTTCGCACATCATTCTGGGCGTGCCAGCCTGATTTACTTTTCAGGCAAATAAAAAACCGCTGACTCCGCGATTCGGGATCAGCGGTTTTTTGCGTTATGGCGTACCGTTTCGCCCGTACAGGCGATAGCCTTCGCGTTGGTTCAAACGATCGTAGTAGGCGCTGACAGCGGGCAGGCGAGGATGCTTCAGCGGCGTTTCGAACCAGCGGTTCACTGACAGTCCGATCGGGATATCTGCCAGTGAAAACTCTTCGCCACTGACGTACGCACCGGTCGATTGCAACTGTCGATCAAGGATGTGCATGTTCTTCGACCATTCTTCGATCCCGACGGCGAGTGCAGCGCTGTCCTGATAATCCGGCGACTTGCGCACCAGTGACATGAAGGCGTACGACCACGAGCGATTCAGTTCCGAAGCCTGCCAGTCGATCCATTGATCGACCCGCGCCCGGGCCACCGGCTCAAGCGGATACAGCTGCGCGCCGCCGTAGCGCAACACCAGATAACGAATGATCGAATTGGATTCCCACAGCGTGAAATCGCCGTCCTGAATCACCGGCACCATGGCGCAGGGATTGAGCGCGAGAAACTGCGCATCGTTCGTCGATTTGAACCCCGACCCCCAGTCTTCACGCTCGAACGGAATGTGCAATTCGGCGCACGTCCACAGCACTTTGCGCACGTTGATCGATGAGGCCTTACCGAGTATTCGCAGCATTGGATTGCCCTTACCCAATAGTCGTCAGGCCTGAAGTAATACCACACCGTGATAGACAAGGCCCGCACTGGGCGGGCCTTCTTTTTTTAGCAAATCAATCTCACAGACTGCTCGCCAGTTTCCCGCCCATCATCCGCCGACGATAGGAGGTGTCGCGGTTGGCCAGCCAGAAATACAACGGCGAAGTCACCAACAATCCCACCAGCCATGACAGGTCCGCGCCGTTGATGTGCGCCGACACCGGGCCGACGTACAGCGGCGTGTTCATGAACGGGATCTGCACCGCGATGCCAATCGCATAGGCCAGCAACGCCTGCGGGTTGTAGCGGCCGTAGATGCCGCCATCGACCTGGAAGATCGACTGGATGTCGTACTGGCCTTTGTGGATGGCGTAGAAGTCGATCAGGTTGATCGCCGTCCACGGCACCAGCACCACCAACAACACCAGCACCATGTCGACGAAGTGGCCGATGAAGTCTTTCGAGGCGCCGACAGCGGCAAAGCAGCAGGCCAGCAAGACGATGATCGAGATCACCGCGCGGCTCTTGGCGGTGGGGATCCAGCGGTAGGCGAAGGTCTGCACCAGAGTGATCAATGACAGCACCGCGCCGTAGAGGTTGAGGGCGTTGTGGCTGATCACGCTGAGCAGGAACAGCACCAGCATCAGCGGGCCAATCGAGCCGGTGGCGAGTTTCACTGCGTCCATGGTGTCCATGCCCACCGGCGTGGCGAGCACGGCGACGGCACCGAAGATGAATGCCAGGCTCGAGCCCAGTGCCGAACCCAGATAGGTCGTCCAGAACGTCGACGAGACTTTGACATCGGCCGGCAAGTAACGCGAATAGTCGGACACGTAGGGTGCAAACGCGATCTGCCACAACGCCGCCAATGACACCGTGGCCAGCCAGCCGGACAGGTTGAAGCTGCCGCGCGTGAGGAAGTCGTCGGTCTGAATATGCGTGAAGATGTAGACGAAACCGACGACGATGCCGATCCCCAGCACCCAGGTGCCAATGCGGTTGAGCACATGGATGAAGCGGTAGCCGATGATGCCGATGATCCCCGAACCGAACGCACCGATGACGATGCCGACCGGCACTGGAACGCTGTCGACCACACCGTGCAACGACTTGCCGGCCAGCACGATGTTGGAAGCGAAGAAGCCGATGTACATGACCCCGGCAATCAGCACCACCAGCAGCGCACCGAGCGAGCCGAACTGTGCGCGGCTCTGAATCATTTGCGGGATGCCCATCTGCGGGCCTTGCGCCGAGTGCAGCGCCATCAGCACGCCGCCAACCAGATGGCCGACAAGAATGGCGACGATGCCCCAGACCAGATTCAAGTGAAACAACTGCACGCCCAGCGCACCGGTAACGATGGGCAACGGCGCGATGTTGCCGCCGAACCAGAGCGTGAACAGATCCCTGACCTTTCCGTGGCGATCTTCGGGGGGCACGTATCCTATCGTGTGTTTTTCAATCAGCGGAGCGGAGGATGCTGCAGGGGTAGCCATGACGAACTCCAAGGCAAGGATGAGTACGTGGACGTACTTCGGCAAGCGCCGGCACGGGCGGCGCATTTCTTGTTGAAGTGATCATGTGCAAAGCGTCGGGATAGATAAATTAGTAAGTTTGTTGTTTCAGACCTTAAAAAAAATATGCTTCGGCTTGAGGGGCGCTCCGGTATGTTCACACTGGCTCGTATGAGATCTCTGTGGCGAGGGAGCTTGCTCCCGCTGGGCTGCGAAGCGGCCCCAAAACTTCCAGCGGCACCACTGATTTTGTGAGTGCTGCGCACTCAAGCGGGAGCAAGCTCCCTCGCCACAATGAAACTGCCGCATCTTCGGAGGTTTTCCCATGGCTGCCTACAACCTGCGCCAGCTCAAATACTTCGTCACCACCGCCGACTGCGGCAGTGTTGCCGAGGCCTCGCGCAAGCTCTAAATCGCGCAGCCGTCGGTCTCCACCGCGATCAAGCACCTGGAAGAAAGCTTCGGTGTGCAGCTGTTCATCCGCCATCACGCGCAAGGGGTTTCCCTGACGCCGAGTGGCTCGCGGTTCTATCGCAAGGCGCTGGAGCTGCTGCGGGTGGCCCATGAGTTCGAACAGAACGCCTTGGCCGATAACGACGTGGTGGCGGGGCAGATCGACATCGGCTGCTTTGAAACCGTCGCGCCGTTGTATCTGCCACGCCTGATCGCCGGCTTCAAACAGCGCTGGCCGGGCGTGGAAATCCGCATCCGCGATGGCGAACAGCAAGAGCTGGTGCAGGCGCTGACCGCCGGCAGTATCGACCTGGCGATGATGTTCGAACACGACCTCGACAGCACCATCGAAACCACGCCGCTGATGCCGCCGCAACAGCCGTACGCGTTGCTGCCGGCCAACCACCGCTTTGCGCAACAGGCGAAAGTTTCGCTGCATGATCTGGTGCTGGAACCGATGATTCTGCTCGACGTGGTGCCGAGCCGGACCTATTTCGTGAGCATTTTCGAGGAGCGCGGATTGACGCCGAATATTGTCTTCAGCTCACCGTCGATCGAGATGGTGCGCGGCATGGTCGGCAATGGTTTCGGCTTCTCGATTCTGGTGACCAAGCCGTTCAGCGACTACACCTACGACGGCCAGAAAGTGGTCTGCGTGCCGCTGGCAGAAAGCGTGACCGGCTCGGGATTGTCGGCCGCCTGGCTGCGCCGGGTGCAACTGACCAAACCGGTGCAGCTGTTTGTCGATCATTGTCGCGAAGAGCTGGCTCGACTGTACGCATGAGCGCAGTCGAGCCCGTGTTCAGCCGCGAATAAACGACAGCAGGCGCTGGAGCATGTCATCGCAGGCCTGCAACTGAGCGAGGCTGACAAACTCGTCGGGTTTATGGCCCTGGTCCATGCTGCCGGGGCCGCAGACCACGGTCGGAATGCCCACCGCATCAAACAGACCGCCCTCAGTGCCGAACGCCACGGTGCCGAACGCTGTCGAGCCGCAGAACGCCGCGATCAATTCGGCAGCCTGACTCTGTGCATCGGTGGCCAGCCCCGGATAAGCCGACAGCGCGCTGAAGTGGATAGCGGCCTGCTCACTGACCGCGCGCATGCGTGGCAGCACTTCGCGTTCGGCATAGGCTTGCAGCGCCTCGGCAACGAGGGCCGGATCCTGTGAGGGCAGGGCGCGGATCTCGAAATCGAAACGGCAATCGGCCGGGACAATGTTCAGCGCCTTGCCGCCACTGATCACCCCGGTTTGCACGGTGCTGTAGGGCGGGTCGAACCGCGCATCGTGATGCTCTGGCGCTTTCAGTTGCTGGCCGAGGCGACCGAGTTCAGCGATCAGCTCAGCGGCGTATTCGATGGCATTGACCCCGAGCGGCGCGTAGGCCGAATGGCATGGATGGCCGTGCACATCGCAGCGCATCGCCAGTTTGCCCTTGTGGCCGAGCACCGGTTTCAGTTCGGTCGGTTCGCCGATGATGCACAGCAGCGGTTTGACCGGGCGTTGCTCCAGCACCTTGAGCAGTGAGCGTACGCCGAGGCAGCCGACTTCTTCGTCATAGGACAGGGCGATATGCACCGGCAGGCGCAACGAGGCTTGCACCAGCGCCGGCACCAGTGCCAGCACGCAGGCGATGTAGCCCTTCATGTCGGCGGTGCCCCGGCCGAACAGCTTGCCGTCGCGCTCAGTCAATTCAAACGGTGGCACTGTCCACGGCTGGCCGTCGACCGGCACCACATCAGTGTGCCCGGACAGCACAATGCCCGGTTGATCCACCGGGCCGATCGTGGCGAACAGGTTGGCCTTGCTGCGTTCCTCGTTGTAAATCAGCGCACAAGGCACATCGAAACCCGCGAGGTAATCATGCACGAACTCGATCAACTGCAAGTTGGATTCACGGCTGGTGGTGTCAAACCCCACCAGGGTCTTGAGCAACTCGACGCTGCTGTTCATCGATCATCTCCAGCCACGCCATAACCCGGCGCCTTGGCTGGATCGAGGGCGCGATCGATGTAGTCCTGCAGCTGCGGCCGGTAGGCGTCCCAGAGTTTTTGCAACTGGCCGATCGGGTTTTCATCGGCCCAGTCGACGCGCAAATTGACGATCGGCCAGGTCTGCTCGCCGACCACAACGACTGCGGCGGAGTGCACCGGACCGGCTTCACCGCCCAACGCCTGAGCGGCGTGCAGGGCTTTGAGCAAGCGGTCGGCGAGTTGGCCTTCGCCATCTTCAAAGGCACTGACCATCGCTTCAATCACCGAGCGCCCGGCAAGCATGTTGCCGGCCGCCACGCACTGTTCACCGGTGACAGCATTGTGCACGCCGAGGGTCTGCGAACCGCTGAAATGCGCGGTCTGGCCGAGGTGGTTGATGGCGGTGATCTGGCGGTACTGGCTGTAACCGTTGCGGGTCAGCACCTGGTCCAGCGCGGCATCGGGGGCTACGCCTTGCTCCATCAGCGCGAGCACTTCCGGGCCGAGGGAGGGCAGGGTGATGTTCTGGCTCGACACTGCGCCAACACCCGGCAACAGCCACGGGCAGCGCGCGCCGACGGCGATGCTGGAGGAACTGATGGCGACACCGAACTGGCCGGTTTCGGCGCAGCGGGCTGCGATTGAAAAGGTCATCTATTGAACTCCTTGTGTGTCTGGGCTGGCCTCTTCGCGAGCAGGCTCGCTCCCACAGTGGAATGCATTTCAAGTTGGGTAGCAGGTTTCCTTGCCGGCCTTAACGCGAGCAGGGGGAATGCATTTCAAATGTGGGAGCGAGCCTGCTCGCGAAGGCCGCGACTCGGTTTCCTGACTTACTCGGGAATCACCGCAATCACATCAATCTCCATCAGCCACTGCGGCTGCCCCAGTGCCGACACTACCAGCCCGGTCGAAATCGGGAACACGCCTTTGAGCCACTTGCCGACTTCGCCATACACCGCCTCGCGATAACGCGGGTCGATCAGGTAGGTGGTGGTCTTGACGATATGGCTCATGTCGCTGCCGGCTTCTTCGAGCAGTTGCTTGACGTTGCGCATGGCCTGTTCGGCCTGCGCGCGCGGATCGCCAAGTCCGATCAGATTGCCGTCGAAATCAGTGCCGACCTGGCCACGCACATAGATGGTGTTGCCGGCGCGCACGGCTTGGCACAAATCATTGTCCAGCGTCTGGTTCGGGTAAGTGTCTTTGGTGTTGAACATACGAATGCGGGTGTGGGTTGGCTTGCTCATGTGCAGCTCCAGAATCAGGGTTGTCCGGCGCAATCGGCGCCGGATCGAAAGAGCGAATTCAGGCGTCGACGGTGTCGGCGGCTTTGTTGTGGGCGTTCGCGTGCAGGGTGGCTTCACGCTGCTCGGCATCGCGGTAGTCGAGATATTTGCGCTGGGTGGCGATGTGATCGGCGACGTGTTTGGCGTCATGCCACACCCCCCAGATGAACGACGAACCCCGGCGCGACTGCCACGGCAGACCGAGGAAATACACCCCCGGTTCGCTCGACACACCGCGCTGGTGCACCGGTTTGCCCTTGTCATCGAACGCCGCAACCTGCAGCCAGGAATAGTCCACGGCGAAGCCGGTGGCCCAGATGATCGAGGTGACCCCAGCCTTGGCCAGATCGAGATCGGCCAGCGGGTTTTTCACGCAGTCAGGGTCCGGATAGGTTTCCCGTGCTTCAGGTTCCTGCGGCAGGTCCAGACCGTTGCGCTCGATATAGGCATCGGCGGCATCGAGCAGTGCCAGATAGTTTTCGTCACCGCGATTGAGGTTGCCGACCAGGTCCTGCTTGAAGGTCACCACGCCGTCATTGAACGACTCGGTGACGCCAACCAGAGTCATGCCACGATGGGCCAGACCACGGAAGTCGATGGTGCGCCCGCCATGTGCGCCGCTGACCGCAATGGTCACGTGCTCGCGCCCCGGTTTCATCGCCGCTTGATCCCACTCGCCGAGCACACCCAGCCACCAGCAGAAATCCCGGTTGCGGTAGGCGCGAGGCGGGCGGTCGTGAGCGCCAACGGAGAGGTAAACCTGCTTGCCGGAACGTTGCAGTTCATCGGCAATCTGTACGCCGGAGGAGCCTGCGCCGACCACCAGCACCGCGCCTGCCGGCAGTTGTTGCGGGTTGCGATAGTCCGCGGAGTGGATCTGCAAAAGACGCTCGTCTTTGGGTGCAATCACCGGGATCACCGGTTTCTGAAACGGGCCAGTGGCCGCGACCACACGGCTGGCTTCAATCACGCCCTCGGAGGTCTCGACGGTGAAGCCCGGACGACCGACATTGCGCACCACGCTTTTCACGTCGACACCGGTGCGGATCGGCGCATTGAATTTCTTCGCATAGGCTTCGAAGTAATCGGCCACGCGTTCTTTCGGAGCGAAACCGTCAGGGTCGACGTCATCGAATTCCAGTCCCGGAAAGCGGTCGTGCCACGCCGGGCCGTTGGCCACCAGCGAGTCCCAACGCCCGGTGCGCCAGCGTTCGGCAATGCGATTGCGCTCCAGCACCAGGTGCGGCACACCGAGTTTGCTCAGGTGCTCGCTCATGGCCACGCCCGCTTGGCCGGCACCCACGATCAGCGTGTCTGTTTTTATTATTTCAGTGGTCATCTCTACATCCTTCCTAGCAAGGCAGTTGGATTCGGGCGCTGTTGGCTTGTCCGTTTTGCTTGCGGTCAGACTAGGCAGAGGGGGGATATCGGTAAAATATTATTAAGCTGGGATGTGAAGATAAAATTCTGATGCAGAAGGCTGAAGCCCTTTGAATACGGGGCTTCGGGAAGGGCGGGTGGACACGGATTCTGGTCCGCCAATAAGCAAAATTGTGGCGAGGGAGCTTGCTCCCGCTGGGTCGCGAAGCGGCCCCCGTCTTGAGCAAAAGAAGGGGCCTGCTAGGCAGTCCAGCGGGAGCAAGCTCCCTCGCCACAGGTTGGGCGCCAGATTTTTCCGGGTTATCGGTTAAGGAACGCCAGCAAGTCTTCGTTCAACGCCTGCGCATGCGTCACCGCAAACCCGTGCGGTGCACCGGCATAAACCTTCAACTCGGCGCCTTTGATCTGCGCCGCCGCCTGTTTGCCGGTGGTTTCGAACGGCACGATCTGATCGCCGTCGCCATGGATGACCAGTGTCGGCACATCGATTTTCGCCATGTCCGGACGGAAGTCGGTTTCCGAGAATGCAGTGACACAATCCACCGTGCCTTTGAGCGACGCCAGCAGGGCGACATTCAGGGTTTGCGTGAGTACGCCTTCGGAGACTTTCTGACCTTGATTGGTGCCGTAGAACGGCGCGGCGAAATCGGCGATGAACTGCGCGCGATCCTTCAGCAGGCCGGCCTTGATCCCGTCGAACACCGAGGTGTCGACGCCTTGCGGGAAGTCGGCTTTCTTGCCGAACAGCGGCGTCACTGCGCCGAGCAACACCAGACCGGCCACGCGCTCGCTGCCATGTCGGGCGATGTAGCGGCTGACGTCACCGCCACCCATCGAGAAGCCCACCAGCGTCACGTCGCGCAGGTCCAGGTGATTGATCAATTGCGCGATGTCGTCGGCAAAGGTGTCGTAGTCATAACCGGTCCACGGCTGATCAGAACGGCCGAAGCCACGGCGATCGAACGCAATGGTGCGATAGCCACGGCTGCTCAGGTATTCCATCTGGTATTCCCACATGTCGGCATCCAGCGGCCAGCCATGGCTGAACAGCACGGGTTTACCGCTGCCCCAGTCCTTGAAATAGATCTCGGTGCCGTCTTGCGTGGTGAAGGTGCTCATGGAAACTCCTTGCTTCAGGGTTCGCGGTAGTGCCGGAATGGCGGCATTCACTATCAGTGCAAAGCGATCCGGCTACTTGTATGCAGGTGCTGGTTTTGTGCAGTTCAGCCGTCGATCGGCGATAGAGTTGTATGATGCAACCCTGAGCCGCACAGCCGCCCACTGATTCGAGGGAGTACATTTACGTGAAACGCAAAAGTTTGCAGGGCAATGCCTGCCCGGTTGCCCGCACGCTGGACCTGATCGGTGATTGGTGGTCGCTGCTGATCATTCGTGATGCGCTGGATGGCATCCGGCGTTTCAATGATTTCCAGAAGAGTCTGGATATCGCGAAAAACATGCTTAGCGCCCGCCTCAAGGGGCTGGTGGAGCAGGGGATTCTGCAGGCGATGCCAGCCGCCGACGGCGGGGCTTATAAGGAATACGTGCTGACCGAGCGTGGCAAAGCCTTGCAGACCGTGATCGTCGTGCTGTCGCAGTGGGGCGGAGAATTCATGTACGCGCCGGGTGAGCCGGGGTCGGTAATGGTTGATGCAAAGGAGCGTCAGCCGATTCGCAAGCTGGAATTGATCTCGGCCGATGGTCGCCTGCTGGCACCGGAGGACGTCGCGACGCGACTGGGTGTTGAGCACTGACGAACAAAGGTTTGACGCCAAAATGATGGCCAACTAATATCGCGCCACTATTTTGATGCCATTCCTGGCGCCCGTCCTTAATCGAGAAAATTCGTCCGTGAATAAACGCGCATTACTGCCTCTGGCTGTGATTTTTACGCTGGCAGGCTGCCATTCCAATGTTCGGGATTCTTCTCCAAGCCTGCTGAAAGATGGTGTTCAACTGGGCCAGAACAAAGTGGCCACGGATGACCAGCACGCCAAGGTCATCATGAAAGCCTCCGGTGGCACCAATCCGGTGGAGTTTTCCATCCGGCGCGCGGATGATCCTGACCGTCGAATGGAGGTCCTTGGCACCGTCGTCGATTCAGGTCGGGGCCATGTTTTCGGCTGGATCGCCAAACTCAATGAAGTGGCCAACAGCGCCACGGTCAAGCGCTTCCCGCAAGTGGAGGCACAAGCGGATGCCGGCAAGCCCTTTGAAATTTCGGGGTATTCGAACAGCCGGGTTACGGGAGGTATTTATACCTGCGGGCCGCTGACCACTGTTTTCACTCCCGAGCGCGGCAAGGTCTACCAGGTGGAGTTCCAGTTCAGTGGTGAGCATTGCGAACAGCATGTTTATGACGTTACTCAGCCTCGGCAGCGCACGCTCGTAAAAAGTTGAGTCGGCATGCACAGCGCACTGAATTTATCGAAAAAAAGGAAACACCCTGTGAAACGGAATCTCTCCCTGGCACTTATTATTCTGGCTGCGACATTGTCTGGCTGCGCCACTAATAAGCCGGTCGTTGACCCATCGCTGGTCGGTTCATGGAAAGGTCAGCGCGACGAAAACGGCAAATGCCAGTTCATGTCCTGGAAAAACCAGTTCAACGCCGACGGTACGTTCTCCATCACCTTTTTCCGCGACGCCAAGCAGACACAGAAGGTGCAAACCGAGCATGGCACCTGGACAGCTACCAATGGCAAGAGTGTGCTGAGAACCAATGGCGTCACTGCGCCTGATGTTTACACCTACAAGTTTACTGATGCTGACACGGTGCATTACGTCAATGTGGAGAAAGGTCCTTCGGCTGATTGCCAGGAAGATTATGCTTTTGATGAGCACCGTATTCGCGGGTAAGCCAGTCAGAAGCATCGCGGGGCTGCAACGGCCCCGTTTGTTCAATTCTTGATACAAACCCGACAAAAGGTTTAAACGATAGTTTGACGTCAAAATGATGGCCATCTAATATCGCGCCACTATTTTGATGTTACTTTCGTATCGAGGGATCGAACATGTCCTCACCCGCCCTCGTGGCGAGGTTGTGCGTAGCTTTGCTGTGCCTGTCTCCACTTCAGATTGCCGTCGCCGCTCCGACTCCAGGTGACACCGACCTTATCCGTGACCGCCAGAACCGCCTGCTCGAAGAGCAGCAGCGACGCCTTGAGGAACTCAAGGATCTGCCCGGCAAGGACGCCAAACCTGCGCAACCGGCAGCCCCCACCGACACCCGCTGTTTCCCGATCAAAGACATCGAGCTCAAAGGTGCCGACAGCCTCTCCGAGGGTGACAAGACCCGCCTGCTCAAACCCTATATCGGCGAATGCCTCGGTGTGCCGCAGCTCAACGAGCTGCTCAAAGTCATCACCGATCACTACATCGAGAAAGGCCTGGTGACCAGCCGCGCCTACCTGCCGCAGCAGGATCTGTCCACCGGGCATCTGCAAGTGCTGGTGGTCGAAGGCAAATTGGAAGGCATGAAGGGCGCGGAAAACAGTCAGCTCTCGGCGCGCGAACTGGCCATGACCTTTCCCGGCAACACCGGTGAACTGGTCAACTTGCGCGAGATCGAGCAAATGGTCGATCAGCTCAACCGCCTGCCATCGAATCAGGCAAAAATGGAGCTGGCGCCCGGCCAGAACGTCGGTGGCAGTGCAGTGCTGGTCACCAACACGCCGCAGAAGCCATGGCGAGTCGGGTTGTCACGCAATAACGACGGCCAGCGCAGCACTGGCGAACAGCAGTGGGGCACCACGTTCGACTGGGACAGCCCGCTCGGCCTGGCGGATCAGTTGAGCCTGCGCGGCGGTCACGATGCGATGACGGATCATCAGCACACCTCCAACAACGCCATGCTCAATTACAGCTTGCCGTGGGGCTGGTGGACCTTCAGCTACACCTACAGCCAGAGCGAATACCGCTCGCAAATCGCCGCCAACCTCTACAACTTCAAACAGACTGGCGACAGCGAAAACCATCAGTTGCGCGCCGAGCGGGTGATCCATCGCGACGCCGTCAGCAAGACCTCGCTCAGCGCGGGTCTGTCGTATCTGCGCACCAACAACTTCATCGAAGACAGCAAACTCAAACTGAGCAGCAACCGCATCAGCGAAGCGCAGTTCGGCTTCAACCACGGTCGCCGTGTCGGCAGTGCCTTCGTCAACTTTGACGCCGGCATGCAAGAGGGCATCGGTGCCTTCGATGCGCAGGGCAGTCACGATCCCGGCCCCGGCGAGCCTGATGCACGCTACCGCAAATACACCGCCACCCTGAGCTACCTGCAGCCGTTCAAGTTGTGGGGCGAGTCGTTCAGCTTCAGCAGCCTGATGACCGGCCAGCGCAGTGAAGACGTGCTGTTCAGCCCGCAGCGCACCAGCCTCGGCGGCTCGTCGTCGATTCGTGGTTACAAGGATCAATCACTGTCCGGTGACAGTGGCGGTTACTGGCGCAACGATCTGCGTTGGTCGCGTCCGGTAACCATCGAATGGCTGCAACCGGTGTTCTCCGAATACGGCACCAGCCTCGGTTACGACCAGGGTGTGATCCAGAACGGTCGCTACAACGGCGATCAACACGGGCGCATGTCGAGCAATTCGCTGGACCTGTTTGCCCGTGGTCAGCACGTCGCCGCCAGCGTGACCTTTGCCCATTCCCTGGAACGCCCGGACGCGCTGACCGAGCGTGAAGCACCGATCTATTTCCGGCTGGATTTCTTCCTCTAATAACAACTTTCCGAGAACACCGACATGGACGTTCGCCAGTTTGCCTTTCTTGCACTCCAACCTTCTGCGGCCGTAAAAAACCGTGAACGTTTTTTGGGCATGCCCAAGCGCGGGGTGGCGTTTTTGCTGGCCAATGTCATGTTCTGGCAACCGATGTGGGCGCAGGCTGACGGTATTGTCGTGGCCAACCCCAATACCTCGCTGGATCGCGCCGGCAATGGCGTGCCGATCATCAACATCGCTACGCCCAATGCCAGCGGCCTGTCGCATAACCAGTTCCACGACTACAACGTCGGTGCGCAGGGGCTGATCCTCAACAACGGCTCGACGCAGAACAATCTCACCCAGCTGGGCGGGCATATCATCGACAACCCGAACCTGAAAAACAGCGGTTCGGCGCAGGCGATTCTCAACGAAGTCATCAGCGGTAATCCGAGCCAGTTGCGCGGCTACACCGAGGTGGCGGGGCAGTCGGCGCGGGTGATCGTCGCCAACCCTTATGGCATTACCTGTAATGGTTGCGGTTTTATCAACTCGCCACGCGTGACGTTGACCACCGGTAAACCAGTGCTCGACAACGGCCGACTGGATCGCTTTCAGGTTGATCAGGGTTCTGTGGCCATCGAGGGCGCGGGACTCAACGCAACCAATGTCGACCGCTTTGAAATCATCACCCGCAGCGCAAAAATCAACGCCGAGATTCAGGCGCAGAACCTGACGATTGTTGCCGGGCGCAACGACGTCAACGCACAAACCCTGAGTGCTACGGCCCGTGCTGATGACGGCAGCAGCAAACCGCAACTGGCCATCGACTCTTCGGCCCTCGGCGGCATGTACGCCGGCGCGATCAAACTGGTCGGCACTGAGGCCGGCGTCGGGGTGAAG
>NZ_LVEJ01000064.1 GCF_001648775.1 Pseudomonas fluorescens | reverse complement strand
TTGTTGCAGTTGACCGTAGCGATCAAGAAACCCGGCGCTGGAAAACTCCGCCCACAGCGGTTGAAACCCGCTCCATTCATTGCGTAACCAGCCCTCCAGGCCATCGATGATTCCCTGATAGGAGGCGTACAACGTCTGCACATGGTCGCTGGAAACATCGGGAAAGAAGGTGATGCGATAACGCTGGCCCCGATCGCAGTCGGTCACCTGCAGAATGCCACTCGGCCCGATGGTGTAGTGCCGCGGCTCGCCGAAAGTCAGCACACCGCCGACATCGGCAAGCACCGGTTCGAGGGTCACCGGGGTGTCGCCAATCGGCACGAACCGCGCGGCCTCGAACATGTGCACCAGCGTCAGCGCCCCGCTGGCCGAGCACATCGC
>NZ_LVEJ01000063.1 GCF_001648775.1 Pseudomonas fluorescens | reverse complement strand
TTGTTGCAGTTGACCGTAGCGGTCAAGAAAGCCGGCGCTGGAAAACTCCGCCCACAGCGGTTGAAACCCGCTCCATTCATTGCGCAGCCAGCCCTCCAGGCCATCGATGATTCCCTGATAGGAGGCGTACAGCGTCTGCACATGGTCGCTGGAAACATCGGGAAAGAAGGTGATGCGATAACGCTGGCCCCGATCGCAGTCAGTCACCTGCAGAATGCCACTCGGCCCGATGGTGTGGTGCCGCGGCTCGCCGAACGTCAGCTCACCGCCGACATCGGCAAGCACCGGTTCGAGGGTCACCGGGGTGTCGCCAATCGGCACGAACCGCGCGGCCTCGAACATGTGCACCAGCGTCAGCGACCCGCTGGCCGAGCACATCGC
>NZ_LVEJ01000062.1 GCF_001648775.1 Pseudomonas fluorescens | reverse complement strand
ACCCGCGCTGAGGTTAATGCTGTCGCGGGCCGCGAGGGTCTGGCGGTTGCTCAGGTTGCCCTGAGTTTGCACGTTGAGCGCGGTGCCGGCGTAGACCGGGCCGCGTGCATCGAGGCTGGCGGCTTTGACGTTGACCGCGCCAGTCGCTGAAGTGTCAGCCAGACTCAGTTGTCCATTTGCATCGAGCTGAATATCGCCGCCGCTGGCAATCAGCTTGCCGTCGAGCTTCACCCCGACGCCGGCCTC
>NZ_LVEJ01000061.1 GCF_001648775.1 Pseudomonas fluorescens | reverse complement strand
GTTGCTTCAGTTCATCGAAGCCAAAAGGAAGTTGAAAAAGAGGTGTTGACAGCAGCGTGTAACGCTGTAGAATTCGCCTCCCGCTGACGAGAGATCTGAAGCGCAAGTGGTTGAAGTTGTTGAGGAATTCTTCGAAAACTTCTGAAAATAATCACTTGACAGCAAATGAGGCTGCTGTAGAATGCGCGCCTCGGTTGAGACGAAAG
>NZ_LVEJ01000060.1 GCF_001648775.1 Pseudomonas fluorescens | reverse complement strand
CCCGCTGGCCGAGCACATCGCCACCGACGTACTGACAGGCTTGCGCGTGGTGACCGGAACACTGAGGCGCACGTCGTTACCGACGGTAAACACCTGCTCGACATTCAGCGCGGTCCCGGTCCAGAACTGTTCGGCCCAGGCTTCGTAGTTGTTCAGGCACAGGCGAAACTCATGAATCAGGTTTTCAAAATCCGGTTTATCGGGATTCAAGGCAGCGACAACGAGCAGGCCGATGCTGTTGTTCAGAGCCAGAAGACGATCGGGTTGAAACATTGGC
>NZ_LVEJ01000059.1 GCF_001648775.1 Pseudomonas fluorescens | reverse complement strand
GACGGTGGTCGCAACCGGGGTCTTGTCGGCCACCAGATTTTCGTAGTTGCCGCCCGTCACGCCGGTGATCGCGTTGCTGATCGGTGCATGACCGGTCAGCGCATCGTTTGGCGCGGTGGTGGTCACGGTACCGGTGGTTTTGCCCACTTCGATGGTGATGTTCTGACCATTGGCCAGGGTCACCACAACTGGCGAGCCCGTTACAGGCGCGCCGACAGTGGCGGTGTAGGTAACCGTGCCGCCTTCAGCAGCCGACTCGGTGGCGCTCAGTTTCACTGTGGTCGTGTCGATGGTGTCGGTGACGTTGGTCACTGCCGGCACGGTGCTCGGTACCAGGTTTTCGAAGTTGCCACCGGTGGCGGTG
>NZ_LVEJ01000006.1 GCF_001648775.1 Pseudomonas fluorescens | reverse complement strand
CGTAGGCGCTGCGCCCGGATCAATCCCGGAGCGAAGGAACCCCGAGCCCCAGCGAGCGGGCCGCACGTAGGAGCAAGCGTTTTTTGCTTACTTTTTTAGGCGCTTGTAAAAAAGTGAGTCGCCGTAAGGGCGAAACCCTAAGCAGCCGTTACCGCAGCAACGGATATTCACCCAAAACCCAAAACCCAAAACCGCTACCGCCGCTCCTCAACCCGCCCCTGACTCTTACTCCAATCCGTCAACAAACTATAAGCCACCGCCAACAACGTAGGCCCGATAAACAACCCGATAAACCCAAACGCAATCAACCCGCCAAACACCCCAAGCAACACAATCACCAACGGCAAATTCCCCCCGCGACTGATCAGATACGGCTTGAGCACGTTATCCACGCCACTGATGATGAACGTCCCCCAAATCCCGAGAAACACCGCCATCCCGTACTCACCCTTCCACGCCAGCCAGGCCGTCGCCGGCACCCACACCAACGGTGGCCCCATCGGAATCAGACTCAACAGAAAGGTCACGATCCCGAGCACCAACGCCCCCGGCACCCCGGCAATCAAAAACCCGATCAACGCCAGAACCGCCTGCGCCGCCGCCGTACCGATCACCCCGTTGACCACCCGCTGCACCGTACCGGCCACCAGTTCGATGTAATAACCGGCACGATCACCGATCAAACGCTCCAGCAGACTGTGCACAAACGCCGCCAGTCGCGGCCCGTCACGATAGAAAAAGAACACAAAGACAATGCTCAGGGTCAGCTCGAGAATGCCGCCGCCAATCTGCGCACTGCGCGCCAGCAGCCAATTACCGACCTGGCCCAGATACGGTTTGACCGACACCATCAGCGCCGCACCCTGCTGATCGATGCTGTTCCAGAGCCCGACCAGCCGTTCACCGACAAATGGCACAGTGCCCAACCAGAGCGGCGCCTCGGGCAAACCGTCGACCTGTACATCCTTGATGAACGCCGTCGCATCGCGCACATGATCGGCGAGATTGAACCCCAGCCACACCAGCGGCGCCGCCACCAACAACATCCAGCCCAGGGTCAAAATCGCCGCCGCCAACGATTCACGGCCCTTCAACCAGCGAGTCAGCAGGCGCATCAGCGGCCAACTGGCGAACGCCAGCACCGCGCCCCAGAACAGCGCCGACCAGAACGGCGCCATCACCCACAGGCTGGCACCAAACAACACCAGCAGCAGGATCTGCACCAGCAGGCGATCGTTATTGAGCATGTAAGGTCTCGAAAAAGTCAGTCAGGCAAAGAGTAGGCGAGCACGCGGTTCGTGCTCGCCAAAAACAGCTTACCGCAACAGATCGATGCGCAGGCCAGAGCCTTCGACACTGCCGGTTTCCATGCGTGCCGCACGCACGCCCTGATTGATCAGTGCCTGTCGCCAGGCCTCGGCTTTCGGTCCGGACACTGTCACGCGCTGAGTGGTATCGAGGTTCAGACCACGGGAAATCAGCCGTAGCCAAGTGTCATCCGGATCATTCACCAGTTTGGGGAAATCCAGTTCACCGGTGCTTTTGAGCTGGCGCAACAGCGTTGCCGATGTTGGCAGCAATTCCCCCAACGGCGCGATCGCCTCGAACTGCTCGACATGCAGATAAGCTTTGCGATTGCCGCGGGTGATGCTGTAAAGCGCCACCAGCGTGTTGTCGCGCGGGGCCGCCAGCCTCAATAGCAGATAGGCCTGCTGCTCGTCAGCGCCGTACAGTTTGGAATTGCCGAACACCTCGTTGGCCCACAGACTGCTTTCGCCGCAATCGCGGGCCTGACACCAGAACAGCAACTCGGCGTCCTGCTTTTGCAAGGCTTCGCGAGCCGCGGTGAAGGCTTCGGTGGCGGAATGTTCGGGGGGTAACTCATAGGTGACCGAAGTGGTCTGGCCACGGGCGGTGACCTGGCCGTCGAAACGCAACTGGCCGCTGATCTTGCGGATCGAACCCAGCGGATAAATCCGTTCCAGCTCGACCGGAGGGCGATAGTCGACGATTTGCGCATCGGCCAGACGTGGCACGATCTGCAGATCCTGACTGCCCGGCACATCGGCCGCGAAGGAAACGGAACTGAAACAGCACAGCGCCAACAGACTGAGTGACCGCATAGTCAGGCTCATCGGATCGGCATGACGTGGCGGGTCGGGGTCGCAGCGGTATAGAAATCCATCGTGGTTGTCTCCCATTTCAACCCGCCCAGCCTCGACAGTTGCCCGCGGCAAGTCAAGGAATGGCGAAGAACCGATTGAAACAGTCTGCGACAAGGTCGGCACCGGCCTCGTCGTTGAGGTGCAAATGATGCCCGCCCGCCAGCTGTTCCCGGCTAAAGGGTAGACGCTCCAGCAACTCAGGATGTTTGGCCAGCATGCCGTCAGCCGCGACCACCAGATGCGCCGGGCAACTGACCCGCAGCGCGAAGGCCATCGCCTGTTCCTGGGTCAGGCGCAGCGGCGATGGCAGGGTCAGACGATTGTCGGTGCGCCAGGTGTAACCGCCCGGCACCGGCATCAATCCGCGCTGGGCCAGCAATTCGGCGGCCTCGCGACTGACTGCCACCAACCCCTTCATCCGCGCTTCGATGGCGCGATCGAGGGTGTTGTAAACCGGTTTGCGCTTCTCACGCAGATCCAGTTGCGCTTGCAGGGCCATGCCCATGCGCTCGGCGGCGTTTTCGCCTTTGTCTGTAGGAGGAATGACGCCGTCGATCAGCGCCAGATGGCTGATGCGCTCCGGCAGCGACCCCGCCAGCACCATAGACACGATGGCGCCCATCGAATGCCCGAGCAGGCCGAAACGCTTCCAGCCGAGTTGTTCGGCGACTTGCAGCACGTCATGGGCGTAATCCCACAGCGCATAGCCGGCGCCGTTGGGGCGATGCCCGGAATGCCCGTGCCCGGCCATGTCCAACGCGATGATGCGCAAGCCTTTGAGCTTGGGCGCCAAACGGGCAAAGCTGTTGGCGTTGTCGAGCCAGCCATGCAGCGCGATCACCGGCAGCCCGTCCTCGGGCCCGAACAAATGCGCCGCCAGTTCGATATGCGGCAGGCTCAGGCGCACTTCTTCGAAGGTCGGGCTCATGCGCAATCCTTGTCCTGACGGTTTTCCCAGCGAGTAAACAGATTCTTCAACAGGCGTGCAGTGTCCTGCGGACGCTCAAGGGGAAACATGTGGCCGCCGGGCATGCTCAGCGCTTCGCCTTGCGGCATGCGCGAGACGAAACGGGTGTGATGGCGCATCACGACGCTGCTCTTGTGCCCGCGCACCACCGCCAACGGCACCTGCAATTGCCGGGTGCGGCCGGGGCTGGTGTGCGGCACACCGCGATAGATGCTGATTTCGGTCGCAGGATCAAAACGCAGGCGCAGTCTGTCGCCGACGGGATGCAAACCGTGTTGTAGATAAGCGTCGAAACACTCCGGATCGAATCCCCGGAACAAGGTCTTGCCGGCGAAATAGCTGCGCGCACTGGCAAGATCGGCAAACTCTTCACGCCGACCCAACGTACGACCGGCCGGGGTCAGTTTGTCGATAAAACCAAAACGCTTGGCCGCGCGGATCACCCACTGATCGGTACGGGTCAGCACCGGCGAATCAAGCATCACCACGCCGCGATACAGTTCAGGACAACGCAACGCCGCGTGCAGATGCAGCACCCCGCCGAACGAGTGGCCGACACCCCACACCGGTTGGTCCTGCTGCTGCAAATGATGGATCAGTTCGTCGACAAGGTTGTACCAGTTGTCGTCGGCCGGGAAACGCGGGTCATGGGCATGCTGCTCGAGATGCGCAACCCGGTACTCAGGCGCCAGCGCCGCGAACAACTTGCCATAGGTGCCCGAAGGGAAGCCGTTGGCGTGGGCGAAGAAGATTGGTTGCGACATGCTGGCAAATCCATGAGCGGGAAACGTGGCGTTGATTGTCCGCAACACCGCGGCTTACAGCAATGACCGTAACTGCCAGGAATGATGACAGTCCGGTCAGCGTGATGGTGTGTCAGGGAGATCGCTTTCCCCCTCACCCCAGCCCTCTCCCCCAAGGGGCGAGGGGGAAAGGGAGCCGATCTTCAAAGGCTTCGAGATCTTCAGTCGACTCAATCTCTCAGGCCGGTGTCAATTGAGCATTCAACTCGGTCAGTCCCCTCTCCCTCCGGGAGAGGGTTAGGGTGAGGGTGGCTGCTCACCCAGCGGTACCACTGCCATGGTCAACCGCGACACACAACTGGCCTTGCCTTCATCACTGGTCAAGCGAATGTCCCACACATGCGTGGTGCGCCCAATATGAATCGGCTTGGCCACCGCCGTCACCCGGCCACTGCGCAAACCGCGTAAGTGGTTGGCGTTGATCTCGAGGCCGACGCAATAGAACTTGCTGGCATCGATGCACAGGTAACTGGCCATCGAGCCAACGGTTTCCGCCAGCACCACCGAGGCGCCGCCATGCAGCAAGCCGTAGGGCTGATGGGTGCGATGGTCGATGACCATGCTCGCGGTCAGTGACGCTTCGTCGAACGCTTCGAAGCGGATGTCGAGCACTTCGCCGATGGTGTTCTTCTGGATCGCGTTCAACTGCTCGATGTTGGGAGTGGTACGCCACAAGCTCATCGCGGACTTCCTTTGTTGTTTTAGTGATCGCTCAATCCTGCCACAGCACCGCCTCGCTGCGCTCGCTCCATTCCTCGAAACGCGCGCCATAAGTGTCTTCGATGACGTTGCGCTTGATCTTCAGGGTCGGCGTGAGAAAGCCGTTCTCCACCGCCCAACTGTCCTTGACCACCACCAGACGGCGCAGACGTTCATGCTTGTCGAGCACGGCGTTGACCTCTTCGAGGAGTTTTTCCAGGCTCGAATGAAGGCTCGCCCGCCCCTCCTCCTGATTGACCGTCGACAGCACGCACAAACCCAGCGGCGCACTCAAGCCATCGCCGACCACGCACACCTGCTCTATCCGCGAATGCACCGCCAGACGGTTTTCGATCGGCGCCGGGGCGACGTATTTGCCCTTGCTGGTCTTGAAGATTTCCTTCAGTCGGCCGGTCAAGCGCAAGCGCCCTTCAGCATCCTGTTCGCCTTTGTCGCCAGTGCGCAGAAAGCCATCCTCGGTAATCGTCTCTGCGGTTTTCAGCGGCTCCTTGAAATAGCCGAGCATGTTCGCCTGACTGCGCACCTGCACCTCGCCCGACTCATCAATGCGCACCTCGACATCCGGGCACGGCTTACCGATCCAGCCTTGTTTGTATTGCCCCGGCAGACAGATGTGCGAGTAGCCACAACCCTCGGTCATGCCATAGACCTCAAGCACGTCGAGGCCAAGCTTCTGATACCAGGCGAGCAAGGTCTGCGGCACGGGCGCCGCGCCAGAAAGCGCCACGCGCAAGGCATCCAGCCCCAGGCCCGCCAGCACTTTGTGCCCGACCCGCTTGCCAATGAATGGCAGGCCAAGGAGGAAGTCCAGGCGCTTCGCCGGGATCTTGCTGTACACGCCCATCTGGAATTTGGTCCAGATGCGCGGCACGCCAAACATCGCGGTCGGCCGCGCGCGCTGCAAGTCAGTGATAAACGTTTCGAGGCTCTCGGCGAAGAATACCGTCTGCCCGGTGTAGATCGAGGCCAGTTCAACGAACATGCGCTCGGCAACATGGCACAGCGGCAGGTACGACAGCAGCCGATCGTTGTCGTTGAGCCCGAACAGTTGTGTGCCGTGCGTTGTGGCGAAACCCAAATTGGCAAAACTGTGCATCACGCCTTTCGGTAGCCCGGTAGTGCCCGAGGTATAGATGATCGTCGCCAGTTGCTCGGCGCCTGGGCGCGGATCGTCCTGAATCGGTGAGCTGCATTGCAGGTCGGCCCAGGTGAAATCGAACTCCCCGGGCGGGTGCAGCGGCAGGCTGATGGTCGGCAGATCCGCCGGCACACCTTTGGCCATGCCCGGCCAGTCGTCGAGTTTGCCGATAAAGGCGAGGACGCTTTCCGAGTGCTTGAGCACTTGCGCCACGGAGTCGGCAGTGAGGTTGGGATACAACGGAACGGAGACGTGGCCGGCCATCCAGATCGCCAGGTCGGCGATGATCCAGTGCGCGCAGTTTTTCGAGATCAGGGCGATGTGGCTGCCTTGCGGCAACTCGCGCGCACGCAGCCAGTGCGCGGCGCAGCGGGCCTGATGGCCGACGTCGGCCCAGCTCAGCGTCTCGACCTGCCCGCCACCGACGGGCTGCACCAGAAAGC
Source organism: Pseudomonas fluorescens (assembly GCF_001648775.1). Lineage (GTDB taxonomy): Bacteria > Pseudomonadota > Gammaproteobacteria > Pseudomonadales > Pseudomonadaceae > Aquipseudomonas > Aquipseudomonas fluorescens_M. The sequence continues at coordinate 47,728 of NZ_LVEJ01000006.1, read as the reverse complement.
GCTGGCGCGGGTGTCGGGCTTCACGTTCGTAGAACACGTCCAGCGGCAAACGGAAGGCGGCAGACATGCGACTCGCTCCTGTTTTTTTGGTCTGGAGCAAGCGTAGTCAACCAAGCAAGTGCTTGGTTGGAATTTTCAAACAAATAATTTCATGGCTTACGCAGAAACCAATGTGGGAGCGAGCCTGCTCGCGAATGCAGGCTGTCAGACACATAAAGAGTGAATGACACGCCGCTTTCGCGAGCAGGCTCGCTCCCACAAGGGATCAGCGTTACGGATGTTTGAGGCTGTTGAGGGTCATCGAGCCGATCAGCAACTCAGCGCTCTCCAGCTCCGCCAACCCGGCAGTGCTGACCTTCTCCGGCGGATACCCGGCGCCATGCTGCAGATAGCTGAGCAAATTGCCCACCAGCGGGTTGTGGCTGACCAGCAGCACATTGCTCACCGACACCAGTTGATCGGTGACCTTGTCCGGATCAACCTCCGGCGTCAGCCAATCGACCGTACGGATCTCCGGTTCGAAACCCAGCGCCTCGCGAACAATCTGCGCGGTCTGCTGCGCGCGCAGATAAGGGCTGGCGTAAATCGCCGTCAGCGGCTGGCCGATCAAGCGGGCGGCGCTGCTCAAGGCTTCTTTGCGACCGTGATCGGTCAGTTCCCGTTCGGAGTCGGGGCACGAGCCATAAGACACGGCCTCGCCGTGACGCAATACCCAGAGTTTCATAGTTTGGGTTCCTCATCTCGAACCGGATGCGGCGCCGGTGCGACGGCGTGCGGCGCTTCACCTTCCGGGGTACGCGGCGTTGGCCAGTCGGCGAACGGCCAGGGTTTCTGGTCGCTGTGAAAACTGCCGAAACGACCGATCTGCGCCAGGAACTGGCTCAGGCTGTCGCCGAAATTCATCAGGCTGGCGCTCGGTGCGCCATAGATCAAACGATAGATCAGTTGCACCAGCACCACCGCGCCGAGGATGAACTGCGCCACTTGCCAGACCAGCACATAGATGATCATCCACAACACGCGCAGGAGAATGGATTCGTACTTGGCTTCGGTTTTCGGATCGTTCATGACTCACTCCCTGCCCGTAGATAAAAGCAATCAGTTGAAACCGCTGGTGGAAATAAAGTCGACGTCGGTTTTCGGTTCGGCACGCATCAGTAGACCGATCACCTGCTCCAGCGTGCGTCCTTCGAACAGGATCGCGTGCAGCCCGGCGACCAGCGGCATGTAGACGCCAACCTCCTGGGATTTGGCCTTGAGCACTTTCAGGGTATTGACGCCTTCGGCGACTTCACCGAGGCGCGACACCGCTTCGTCGAGGCTCAGGCCCTGACCGAGGGCGAAACCGACCTGATAGTTGCGGCTCTTCGGCGACGAACACGTCACGATCAAATCGCCGACACCGGCCAGCCCGAGGAAGGTCATCGGATTGGCGCCCTGATTCACCGCAAAGCGGGTCATCTCCGCCAGTGCGCGGGTGATCAGCATGCTTTTGGTGTTCTCGCCCATCTCCAGCGCCACCGCCATGCCGGCGATGATCGCGTAAACGTTTTTCAACGCCCCGCCCAGCTCGACGCCGAAACGGTCGGCGCTGGCGTAAACGCGGAAGGTGCGACCGTGCAGCGCGGCTTGCACGGCTTTGCACAGTTCTTCGTCTTCACTGGCGACCACCGTGGCCGTCAGTGCGTGTTCGGCGATTTCCCGCGCCAGGTTCGGCCCGGACAACACGCCGATGCGCGCCTGCGGGGCGATCTCTTCGAGAATCTGGCTCATCAGTTTGAACGTCTGGGCTTCGATGCCCTTGGTCAGGCTGACCAGCATCTTGCCGCTGAGCCGCTCGGCGTGGACGGCCAGCACCGCACGCAGTGCGCTCGACGGCAGCGCGACAAAGCACAAGTCGCAGGCGTCGAGGGTTGCCTGCAGGTCGGTGACGGCAGTCACCCCCGGCAGAATCTTGATGCCTTTGAGGTAACGCGGGTTTTCGCGATTGACCCGGATGGCCTCGGCCTGCTCGGGGTCACGCATCCACTGCCGGACTTGATGGCCGTTCTCGGCCAAAAGATTGGCCACGGCGGTACCAAAACTTCCGCCTCCCAGGACCGCAATCGGGCGCTGTTCAGTCATATGCAATCCGTTAATCCATACCAGTGGCGATGCCGGCATTATACGGGGCGCCCCACGCGCGGCCAGCCCCAGCAGCAATTACCGACACTTGTAGGAAGAAGACCAATAAAACCTAGGAAAATGCCTGCAACGTGACTGGAAAAGTCGCGCCCCTCGGTTAACATGCGCGCCAATTCTTCGCTATCAAGGTTGTGCCGTGTCTTTTGGCTCTACGTCCCCGCGTTCGTCCGTCTTACTGGCGCTGCTGTTCAGCCCGGTATTGCTGGCCGACGATCTGTTCATGGACAACGAAGCACTGCCGCAGGTGCTGACCGCCACGCGCCTGAAACAAACCCCGGCGGAAGTGCCCGGGAGCATGACCGTACTCGATAGCGAACTGATCAGCGCCAGCGGCGCCCGTGACATCAGCGAACTGCTGCGCCTCGTGCCGGGGATGATGGTCGGCAACATCAGCGGCAATCAGGCGGCGGTCAATTATCACGGCACCAACGCCACCGAAGCGCGGCGCATGCAGGTGTTGATCGACGGCCGTTCGGTGTATCGCGCCGGTTTGTCCACGGTGGACTGGAGCGATATTCCGGTGGCCATGGAAGACATCGAGCGCATCGAAGTATTTCGCGGCCCGAACACCGTCAGTTACGGCGCCAACGCGCTGATGGCGGTGGTCAACATCATCACCCGTCACCCGGCGGACAGCCACGGCACGCGGTTGAAGTACACCCGTGGCCAGCGCGGCATCAATGACTTCTATGCCAGCCAGGGCACCGGCTGGAATGGCGGCGACCTGCGCCTGTCGTTGTCCGGCCAGGAAGACGACGGCTTCGACACTGATCGCAGCGGCGCCGATTATCGCGACAGTCGCCGCTTGAACCGTTTCAGTCTTGCGGTCAGTCACACCCTCAGTGACGACCAAAGCCTCGATTGGCAGCTCAACGCAAAAGACGGCAGCAACCAGCGGCCCTACACCTACCGCCCGGTGTTCTCGGGGATTACCGCCGCCGGCAACAATTCCGACGTGGTCGCCAAGGATTACGCCGGCTCGGTGCGCTGGAACCTCGACATCAATCCCGAACACAGCCTTTATATACAAGGCTCGGCCCAGCACTGGGATCGTCAGCAAACCTGGCGCGCCTGCGATGCCGAAGTGTCGTTCAGCCCCGAGTTGACGCAACTGTGGCAACTCAACCCGAACTACACCGAACGGCTGGCGCGCAACATCACCCGTTTCACCGGCCCCGGTGCCGCGCCCGGCACTCCGCAGGAAATGGCCCTGGCCAATCAGGTGCTCGATCAATGGCGCAACGGTGCCAGTCGAACCCTGTGCGGCGACATCGACCAGAGCGCCCGCGAGTCGCGCTACGACCTCGAACTGCAGGACACCCTCAGCCTGTCCGACAGCCTGCGTCTGGTCAGTGGCATGAACTATCGTTACGACCGCGCCGATTCCGAAACCTATTTCAACGGCACGCTGGACGACACCACCTGGCGGGCGTTCGGCCAACTGGAATGGCGCGCCACTGAACACTGGCTGTTGCAGGGCGGCGCGATGTTCGAAGACACGCAACTGATCGGCAGTTCGCTGACACCGCGCTTTGCCGTCAATTACCTGATCAACCCGCGCCATGGCCTGCGCGCGGTGTACTCGGAGGCGATCCGCTCGCCGGACATGTTCGAGAACAATGTGAACTGGAGCTATCAGGTCAGCAATTTGCGGCCCTCGGCCTACGGCCAGTCTTCAGCGCGCTATTTCGTCAAGACCCGCGGCCCGGGCGATCTCGATCAGGAACACATGCGCTCGCGCGAATTGGGTTACAACGGCTACTTCGCCGAGCTGGGCCTGGCCCTGGATGTGAAGCTGTTCTACGACGAGATCACCGGGATGATCAGTGAGCCACTGCGCAACAACCAATACATCGCGAGCAACGCCAACAGCTCACGCTTTCGTGGCACCGAAACCCAGCTCGACTGGCGCGTGAGCCTTGCCGACCGCTTGCGTTTCACCTACGCCTTCGTCGACGCCGAGGCGAGCAATCCGCTGGACCAGCAATTCACTTCGCGCAACAGCGGTTCCGCCGGTTGGCTGCGCGATTGGGGTCACGGCTGGAACAGCGCCCTCTTCTATTACGGCGACAACGCCCTCAACGGCTATCGCTTCGAACGGCTCGACACGCGCATCGCCAAACGCATCGCCTTGGGCAAGGCCCAACTGCAACTGGCCGGCGTGCTGCAACAGCGTCTCGACCACGCGCCGACCACCTTCGTCGATAACAACTATGACCAACGCCACGTGATGTACTTCAGCGCTGAGTTGGAGTTCTAGATGCGCCACGGCCTGTCACGCAAGATGCCGACCCTTGGCCACTGGCTGGCGGGTTGTTGTCTGTTTTTGACCGCGTGGCTGCATGGCGTCGCGGTGCAGGCGGCCGATATTTTGCTGACGGGTGCCGAGGAAAGTCCCGGCGTGCAGGCGTTCGTGCAGGCGCTGAGCGAGTTGCGGCCGACTGACAACGTACGTTTCCAGCCCCTGGCCAGCCTGCCGGCACCGGGCAAATTACCGTCCAGCCTGCGCCTGATTCTGCTTGATCTGCCAAGCCTCGACTGGCGCCTGCAGGACGCTCAAGGCCCGACCACGCTGGTCCTGCGCATCAGCCGTTTGCAGGCCCGGCAACGACTGGGCAATGCCCAACCGCCGCACTTGAGCCTTCTGTGGAGCGATCCGCCGCTGAGCCGGCAATTGCAGTTGATCCGACGGATTCTGCCGCAGGCACGGCGCATCGGTGTGCTGTTTGATCAGCACAGTGAGTTCCTGCTCAACGAACTGCACCTGGCCGCGCGACCGCTGAATCTGGAAATCGTCAGCCAGCGTTGGGACAACACACATGACAGTCGCCCGCTGCAAACCGTGCTGAAAAACAGCGACGTCTTGCTCGGGCTCGACGATCCCGACCTGTACAACCCGAAAACCGCGAAAAATCTGCTGCTCAGCAGTTACTCACGGCAAGTCGCGCTGGTTGGTCCTAACGTGGCTTTCGTCCGCGCCGGCAGTCTGGCCAGCACGTACAGCGATCAGAACGATTGGCTGGCGATCCTCGACCAATTGCTCGACCAACCGCCGGCCAGTTGGCCGCGAACGCTCTATCCCGCACGTTTTAAAGTCTCAAGTAATGCGCAAGTCGCTCGTTCCCTAGGTATCGAACCGCTGGATGAAGCGTCTGTCGCCAATGCGCTGACAGAAGGAGAACGCCGCCCATGAGTTTCCGTCGCCGTTGGGACATCAACACCCGCACCCAGCTGATCAGCCTGGGCCCGGCGTTGTTGTTGACCCTGTTGTTGATCAGCTTCTTCACCTTTGTGCGCATTCAGGATTTGCGCCAGGAGCTGAACCACACCGGGCAACTGATCGCCAACCAACTCGCGCCCGCCACCGAATACGGGGTGATTTCCGGCAACAACGAAGTGCTGGAAAGCCTGCTCAAAGCGACGCTGGCCACGCCCAATGTGCGCTTTCTCGAAGTACAGGACAGCGCCAACCGCATTCTGGTGTATGTCGAACAACCGGCCGCCACGCACGGCCATCCGCATCAGGTCGAGGTGTTCCAGGCGCCGGTGCGCCTGCAACGGATCGCCCTGCACAATGATTTTTTCCAGGATGGCAAAGTCAGTAACGGCGGCGCCGGCGAGGACTATCTGGGGCGGGTGATCGTCGGCCTGTCCAACGATGCCTTCAGCCAGCGCCAGCAGGAAATCTTGCTTAAGGCCGGGATTCTGGCGCTGTTTGCCCTGCTCTTTACGTTTGTGGTGGCGCGGCGCCTCGCCGGCAGCCTGTCGCAACCGATCCGCGATATCGGCGATGCGGTCAAGGCGATTCAGGACGGCGACTACAAAACCCCGCTGCCAATTGTCGATGACACCGAACTGGGCGCGCTGTCACAACACATCAATAACCTCGCAGAGGCCTTGGAACAGGCCAGCCGCGAACAGCATCAAGCCATGGCGCAATTGATCCAGACTCGCGAGGAGGCGGAAAAAGCCAACAACGCCAAGTCCGACTTTCTGGCCATGATGAGCCATGAACTGCGCACGCCCATGAATGGTGTACTCGGCATGCTGCAACTGCTGGAAACCACCGAGATGACCGAGGAACAGGTCGAATACGCCGCCCTCGCCTCGGAGTCCACCGAGCACTTGCTGAAAGTCATCAACGATATTCTCGACTTCTCGCGCATCGAACGTTCGGAGCTGGAACTGGAGCACATCCCGTTCAACCTCGCCGAGTTGATCGGCGCCTGCGCGCAGTCGTTCCAGCACAGCGCGGTACAACGCGGACTGGCGCTGAATCTGCGCATCCCGGACGACATGCGCGGTTTGCAGGTACAGGGCGATCCGACGCGGATCCGGCAGATTCTGGTCAATCTGGTCGGCAATGCCTTGAAGTTCACCGAACAGGGTCGGGTCAGCATCGAGGCGCAGTGGCAGTCGCTGGATCACGAATTACTGTGGTTCACCTGCTCGGTGCGCGACAGCGGCATCGGTATTTCTTCCGAAAGCCTGGAATTGATGTTCAACGCTTTTCAGCAGGCCGACAGCTCGATTTCGCGGCGTTACGGCGGCACCGGCCTCGGTTTGCCGATCGCCCGTACGCTGGCCGAACGCATGGGCGGCACCTTGCGCGCGCAAAGTGAAGAAGGTCGCGGCTCGGTGTTCACCCTGGAAATCCCGTTGGCACTCTATAAACAGACGCTGCCGACATTGGCCGCGCCGCGTGCGCTCAATGGCAAGGGCCAGGGCGAAGGGCGCAATGTCTTGCTGGTCGAAGACAATCCGGTGAACCAGACGGTTATCGAAGCGATGCTGCGCAGTCTGGGCTTTACTGTCAGTGTCGCCACCGATGGCGCGCAGGCGGTGCGCAGTGCCGAGGGCAGCGACTTCGAAGTGATTCTGATGGATTGTCGTTTGCCGATCATCGATGGCTACGAAGCGACCCGGCAGATCCGACTTCTGCCTGGCCGCAGCGAAGTGCCGATCATCGCCCTGACCGCCAATGCCTTGCAGGGCGACCGCGAAACCTGTCTGTCGGCGGGCATGAACGATTATCTGGCGAAGCCGTTCAAACGTAATGATCTGCAGCAGATTCTGCAGCGCTGGGTGTCGTAGTGTGGGCCTTTCGACCATCTGCGACTGGCGTGAAAAGCGAAAGTGCGGCAGTCTTAGGCACCCGAACGAGCCTCAAAAGGGGCTTGAATAAAAATTTCAGTGCACAAGTGTACATTCATGTCCTTGGTGCTGTGACTTTCACCACAACGCAATAGTCTATGAGTAGGCTGCCGGTTCGAGGCATGAACGCTTCGAACGGTCGGGAAGATTTGCCCCACCTGCCGCATGGGATTATTGAGGAGCTCGCATGACCAAACAAAACGCCTTTACTCGGGAAGATCTGCTGCGCTGCAGTCGCGGTGAGCTGTTCGGCCCAGGTAACGCGCAACTGCCCGCCCCGAACATGCTGATGGTTGATCGCATCACCCTGATCAGCGAAGAAGGCGGCAAGTACGGCAAAGGTGAATTGGTCGCCGAGCTGGATATCAACCCTGACCTGTGGTTCTTCGCGTGCCACTTCGAAGGCGATCCGGTGATGCCGGGCTGCCTGGGTCTGGACGCCATGTGGCAACTGGTCGGCTTCTTCCTGGGCTGGCAAGGCCTGCCGGGCCGTGGCCGTGCGCTGGGTTCGGGCGAAGTGAAATTCTTCGGCCAGGTACTGCCGACCGCCAAGAAAGTCACGTACAACATTCATATCAAACGCGTCCTCAAGGGCAAGCTGAACCTGGCCATTGCCGATGGTTCGGTGACTGTCGACGGTCGCGAAATCTACACCGCCGAAGGCCTTCGCGTCGGCGTGTTCACCTCCACTGACAACTTCTAAGGGTTATTCGCATGCGCCGCGTCGTTATCACTGGTCTGGGCATTGTTTCGTGCCTGGGCAATGACAAAGAGACCGTCTCCGCTAACCTGCGTGCAAGCCGCCCTGGCATCCGGTTCAACCCGGAATATGCTGAAATGGGTCTGCGTAGCCAGGTTTCCGGCTCCATCGACCTCAACCTTGAAGAGCTGATCGATCGCAAGATCTATCGCTTCGTCGGCCACGCAGCGGCTTACGCCTACCTGGCCATGAAAGACGCGATCGCTGACTCCGGCCTGACCGAAGAGCAGGTGTCCAACCCGCGTACCGGCCTGATCGCCGGCTCCGGTGGTGCTTCCACGCTGAACCAGATGGAAGCGCTGGACATCCTGCGCGAGAAAGGCGTGAAGCGCGTTGGCCCATACCGCGTAACGCGGACCATGAGCAGCACTGTTTCCGCTTGCCTGGCCACGCCATTCAAGATCAAAGGCCTGAACTACTCCATCGCTTCTGCCTGCGCCACCAGTGCTCACTGCATCGGTACCGCCATGGAACAGATCCAGATGGGCAAGCAGGACATCGTCTTCGCCGGTGGCGGTGAAGAAGAGCACTGGAGCCAGTCGTTCCTGTTCGACGCCATGGGCGCACTGTCCAGCAAGCGTAACGACACCCCGGAACAAGCTTCGCGTGCCTACGACGCCGACCGTGACGGTTTCGTCATCGCGGGCGGTGGCGGCATGGTCGTGGTTGAGGAGCTGGAACACGCTCTGGCCCGTGGCGCAAAAATCTATGCGGAAATCGTTGGCTACGGCGCGACCTCCGACGGTTACGACATGGTTGCCCCGAGTGGCGAAGGCGCGATCCGCTGCATGCAGATGGCGATGTCCACCGTTGATACCCCGATCGACTACCTGAACACCCACGGCACTTCGACTCCGGTCGGCGACGTCGCGGAAATGAAAGGTGTGCGTGAAGTGTTCGGCGACAAGGCTCCAGCGATCAGCTCGACCAAGAGCCTGTCCGGTCACTCCCTGGGCGCTGCCGGCGTTCACGAAGCGATCTACTGCATGCTGATGATGGAAGGCAACTTCATTGCCGGTTCCGCCAACATCGACGAGCTGGACCCTGAAGTGGCCGATCTGCCGGTGCTGACCAAGACCCGCGAGAACGCCACCATCAACACCGTGATGAGCAACAGCTTCGGCTTCGGCGGCACCAACGCCACGCTGGTACTGAAGCGCTGGGAAGGCAAGTAATTCCCCCCGCTTGAGCCACACACAAAAACGCCCCGACTGGTTCGGGGCGTTTTTTTTCGCCCGCAGAAAATAGCGGGAACACCGCAAAACCCTGTGGGAGCGAGCCTGCTCGCGAATGCGATATTCCAGTCACCCTATCGTCCTCTGACCCACCGAATTCGCGAGCAGGCTCGCTCCCACAATGAGTTTCGGCGCTTCTGAAAATGAAACTTCTGTCATGAAACTTACCGCCCTGCGACCGAATGTCGCGGATTACGCGGGCTGTAGCACTGTTGCAAAAAACGCAATAACACCTTGCACAAATCAGCCGTTTACTTAGCAAGCTAACAAATCATATAACAGAGTCCTGCACACGCCTTGCTGCAGATAACTTGAGATTTGGAGCTAGCAGATGACTGTAAAAGTAACTGAACGCGACGATTCACACATGTCCCACGAAGGCGTAGCCGCCGGTATCCGCATCTGGGATGTGCATCAACAAGACTTGCTGGTCGGCATGTTCCACAACGAGATCGATGCCCATAACTACAAGGCCGAACTGGAAGTGCAAGAACAGCAGCGGGACCTGAAATCCGCCTGATTCAACCACAGCATTGAAAACGACAAACCCCGCCATGAGCGGGGTTTGTCGTTGTTACTGCTTTATCGATTTACCACATCAGGTCATCAGGGATCTGATACGCCGCGTACGGATCGTCCTCGGTGCTGACCTCCTCGGTCTGCACGTTGAGCTGGACGATACGCTGTGGATCGCGCTCCTGGATCTTCAGGGCCGCCTCACGCGGAATCACTTCATAGCCGCCGGCATGGTGCACGATCGCCAGCGAACCGCTGCTGAGCTTGTTGCGCATCAGCGTGTTGACCGAGATGCGCTTGACCTTCTTGTCGTCGACGAAGTTGTAGTAGTCCTCGGTGGTCAACTTCGGCAGACGCGAGACTTCGATCAACTGCTTGACCTGTGCTGCACGCGCCTTGGCTTCGGCTTTCTCTTTCTGCTGACGGTTCAGCTCCTGGTCGCGCTTGACCTTCTCGGCCATGGCTTCCTGGGCAGCGCGCTGCTGCGAGTCATCCAGTTCGATCTGGCCTTTGTGCGCCAGACGTTGCTGCTTCTGCTTGTCCTTGCTGACCTGCTTGGCCTGCTTTTGGTTGACCAGTCCTGCTTTGAGCAACTGGTCGCGAAGGGAAATACTCATGGGGCTTACTCACTTGGGCAGTTGCTCAGCCGCAGCTGGGCACATTCTTTTCCTGGCGTTTGGCTTCACCCCACAGGGCGTCCAACTCTTCGAGGGTGCAATCTTCTATGGGACGATGGGTGTCGCGCAATGCCTGTTCGATAAAACGGAAACGTCTTTCAAACTTGCCATTGGCACCACGCAATGCAGTTTCCGGGTCGACCTTCAGATGCCGGGCCAGATTGACCACGGAAAACAGCAGGTCGCCGATCTCGTCAGCCACCGCGACCGGATCGTTTTCGGCCATGGCTTCGAGGACTTCATCGAGTTCTTCGCGGACCTTGTCGAGCACCGGCAAGGCGTCCGGCCAGTCGAAACCGACCTGGCCGGCGCGCTTCTGCAACTTGGCGGAACGCGACAAGGCCGGCAACGTGGCCGGCACATCGTCGAGCAGTGACAGTTGCTCGGGCGCGGCGGATTTCTCGGCGCGCTCTTGTGCCTTGATCTCTTCCCAGCGCTGCTTGACCTGCGCCTCGCTCAAGCGCGGCACGTCCAGCGGCGCGTACAGATCACCGGTAGGAAACACGTGGGGATGACGTCGGATCAGCTTGCGGGTGATGCTGTCGATCACCCCGGCAAATTCGAAGCGCCCTTCTTCCCTGGCCAACTGGCTGTAATAGACGACCTGGAACAGCAGATCGCCGAGTTCGCCCTGCAAGTGATCGAAGTCGCCACGCTCGATGGCGTCGGCCACTTCGTAGGCTTCTTCGAGGGTGTGCGGGACGATGGTCGCGTAGGTTTGCTTGATGTCCCACGGGCAACCGAACTGCGGATCGCGCAGTCGGTTCATCAGGTGGAGCAGGTCTTCAAGGCTGTACATCATTTATTTCTCACCACAAAACCCATGTGGGAGCGAGCCTGCTCGCGAAAGCGGTGTGTCTGCAACAATGATGTCGACTGACACACCCTCTTCGCGAGCAGGCTCGCTCCCACAGTTGATCGGCGTCGATGTTCACGGCGTACGGTTACGCCGCGTTTCGATGATGTTCGGCAACTGCGAAATCCGCCCGAGCAAGCGTCCCAGCGCATCCAGACCGGGGATCTCGATGGTCAGCGACATCAGCGCGGTGTTGTCTTCCTTGTTCGAGCGGGTGTTGACCGCCAGCACGTTGATGCGCTCGTTGAGCAGCACCTGGGAGACGTCGCGCAGCAGACCGGAACGGTCGTAGGCGCGGATGATGATGTCCACCGGATAGGTGAGCACCGGCACCGGACCCCAGCTGACCTGGATGATCCGCTCGGGCTCGCGCCCCGACAGTTGCAGCACCGAAGCGCAGTCCTGACGGTGAATGCTCACGCCACGGCCCTGGGTGATGTAGCCGACGATCGCGTCGCCCGGCAACGGCTGGCAGCAGCCGGCCATCTGCGTCATCAGGTTGCCGACGCCCTGGATCTGAATGTCGCCGCGTTTGCCCGGTTTGTAGCCGGTAGCCTTGCGCGGAATCAGTTCCAGCTGTTCATTGCCGCGTTCCGGCTCGACCAGTTGTTGCGCCAGGTTGACCAGTTGCGCCAGACGCAAGTCACCGGCACCGAGGGCGGCGAACATGTCTTCGGCGGTTTTCATGTTGGCCTTGTCGGCCAGCTTGTCGAAGTCCACCGCCGGCAGACCGAGGCGCGTCAGTTCGCGTTCGATCAGGGTTTTACCGGCGGCAACGTTCTGGTCGCGCGCCTGCAATTTGAACCAGTGAACGATCTTCGCCCGCGCCCGCGAGGTAGTGACGTAACCGAGGTTGGAGTTCAGCCAGTCGCGGCTCGGCGTGCCGTGCTTGCTGGTGATGATCTCGACCTGCTCACCGGTTTGCAGGCTGTAGTTGAGCGGGACGATGCGCCCGTTGATCTTCGCGCCACGGCAGTTGTGGCCGATCTCTGTGTGCACGCGGTAAGCGAAATCCAGCGGCGTCGCGCCTTTCGGCAAGTCGATGGCGTGACCATCCGGAGTGAAGATGTAGACCCGATCCGGCTCGATATCGACACGCAGCTGTTCGGCCAGACCACCGATGTCGCCCAGCTCTTCGTGCCACTCGAGCACCTGACGCAACCAGGAGATTTTCTCTTCGTAGTGGTTCGAACCGGATTTGACGTCGGTGCCCTTGTAGCGCCAGTGCGCGCAGACGCCGAGTTCGGCTTCTTCGTGCATCGAGTGCGTACGGATCTGCACCTCAAGCACCTTACCCTCAGGGCCGATCACCGCGGTGTGCAGCGAGCGGTAGCCGTTCTCTTTCGGGTTGGCGATGTAGTCGTCGAATTCTTTCGGGATGTGCCGCCACAAGGTGTGGACGATGCCCAGCGCGGTGTAGCAGTCGCGCATTTCCGGGACCAGCACGCGCACGGCGCGAACGTCGTAGATCTGACTGAATTCCAGACCCTTGCGCTGCATTTTGCGCCAGATCGAATAGATGTGTTTGGCCCGGCCGCTGATGTCGGCATCAACGCCGGTGGCCTGCAATTCGTCCTTGAGCTGGGTCATCACGTCAGCGATGAAACGCTCACGATCAAGCCGTCGCTCGTGGAGCAACTTGGCGATCTGCTTGTACTGATCCGGCTCCAGGTAACGGAAGGACAAGTCCTCCAGTTCCCATTTGATATGACCGATGCCGAGACGGTGCGCGAGCGGCGCATAGATGTCGAACACTTCGCGGGCGACGCGGTTACGTTTTTCGTCGTCGGCAGTTTTCACCGCACGGATCGCGCAGGTACGTTCGGCCAGTTTGATCAGCGCGACGCGGACGTCGTCGACCATGGCGACGAGCATCTTGCGCAGGTTTTCCACCTGCCCTTGCGTGCCCATGACCATCGACTGCCGAGGACTGAGACTGGCACTGATGGCGGCCATGCGCTGCACGCCGTCGATCAGTTTGGTCACCACCGGACCGAAACGCTGACTGACCGCCGCGAGCTCGATCTGGCCTTCGCGCACGCCGCGATACAGGACCGCTGCAACCAGCGAATCCTGGTCCAGTTTGAGGTCGGCGAGAATCTCGGCGATCTCAAGGCCGGTGCTGAAACTGCCGGAACCTTCCGACCACAGATTCTTCGCCGCGTTGGACTGTTGTTCGGCCTCGCGAGCGAACTCGCAGGCTTCTTTCAAAGCTTCGCGATCCAGTGCCAGATCGACACTGACCGCGTGATCGAGCCAAGCTTCGAGATTGATACTGCCGTCAGTATTGATCGGCTGGTGTGCTCTCACCTGTACCATCTTGCTTTACCTTCCCTACGACGCAGATTCAATGCGTCAAATCGCTGATCCTTGTTGCCCGTTTGCGCTCGCGGGGCTAAAGCGAGCGCTGCGCGGACAGATCAGACGGATTCAGACGAGCCATCCTGGCTCGCTTCAAATAACGCCATGGCCTCGACATGTGCCGTCTGAGGAAACATATCGAGAATCCCGGCACGTTTTAACCGGTAGCCCTGCTTGATCAATTCGACCGTATCGCGCGCCAGCGTTGCCGGGTTGCACGACACATACACCAACCGTTTCGCGCCCAGGCTCGCGAGCTTGCGCACCACCTCGAAAGCACCGTCACGCGGTGGGTCCAAGAGTACCGCAGAAAAGCCGTTTGCGATCCACTGGGCATCGGTCAAAGGCTGGGATAAATCGGCTTGAAAAAACTTTGTGTTATGCAAATTGTTACTAGCAGCATTGGCTTCGGCACGATCGACCATCGTCTGCACGCCCTCCACCGCCACCACTTCAAGCACGCCTTTGGCCAGCGGCAAGGCAAAGTTGCCCAAGCCACAGAACAGGTCCAGCACCCGCTCGTCACGGCTCGGTTTCAGCCAGTCCAGCGCCTGCGCGACCATCGCTTCGTTGACCCCGGCGTTGACCTGAATGAAGTCGCCCGGCCGGTACGCCAGATCCAGATCCCACTGCTCCAGGCGATAGCCCAGCGACTGGCTGGCATCGACCGGCTGTGGCTCGCCTTCGCCATGCAGCCACAGTTGCGCTTCATGAAACTGGCAGAAGTCCTTGAGGATGGTCAGATCCGCTTCGGACAACGGCGCCATGTGCCGCAGCAACACCGCCAGCGACGAGCCGCTGAACAACTCGACATGCCCCAACGCTTGCGGTTTGCTCAAACGACGGAGCATCTCCGGCAAACGGGTCATGATCGGCTGCAAGGGCTGTACCAGCACCGGGCATTCGCTGATCGCGACGATGTCCTGACTGCCGGCGGCGCGGAAACCCACTTCGAGTTTCTTCGCTTTCATGTCCCAGCGCACCGCGATGCGGGCACGACGGCGATAGCCGAATTCCGGGCCGGTCAGCGGTGGTGCCCACTCTTCAGGTTCGACACCGGCAACGCGCGACAATTGCTCGGCGAGCATGCGCTGTTTCAGGGCGAGTTGTTCTTCATGGGGCAAGTGCTGAACGCTGCAACCGCCACAACGGCCGGCGTGCTGACACGGCGCCGGGCGACGCAGCTCGCTGGCCTTGAACACGCGCTCGGTGCGCGCCTCGACCACTTTGCCGTGGGCGCCGAGCACCCGCGCTTCGACCTCTTCACCGGCGAGGGCGCCGAGGACGAACCAGGTTTTGCCTTCGAAAAACGCGATACCGCGACCGTCATTGGCCAGGCGCTCGATGCTCAAGCGCTGCTTTTTGCCGGTCGGGATTTGCGCGGCCTTGCTGCCACCCGCGGGTTGGAAGCGCAGGCCTCTCTCGTGCTTGGCCATCAGTTGGGCGCGTCGAAAATGCCGGTCGACAGGTAACGGTCGCCACGGTCGCAGATGATCGCGACGATCACCGCGTTTTCAACTTCTTTGGACAGGCGCAGCATCGCTGCCACCGCACCGCCCGAGGACACACCGCAGAAGATGCCTTCTTCGCGGGCCAGACGCCGGGTGACGTCCTCGGCTTCGCTTTGCGCCATGTCGACGATACGGTCGACGCGGTCGGCCTGATAAATCTTCGGCAGGTATTCCTGCGGCCAGCGGCGGATGCCGGGAATGGCCGAGCCTTCCATCGGTTGCAGACCGATGATCTGCACGCTGTCGCTCTGCTCTTTCAAGTAGCGCGAAACGCCCATGATGGTACCGGTGGTGCCCATCGAACTGACAAAATGAGTGATGGTGCCCTGGGTCTGACGCCAGATTTCCGGGCCGGTGGTGGTGTAGTGCGCCTCAGGATTGTCGCCATTGGCGAACTGATCGAGCACCTTGCCACGGCCTTCGGCTTCCATGCGCTGCGCGAGGTCGCGGGCGCCTTCCATGCCTTCTTCCTGGCTCACCAGAATCAGCTCGGCGCCGTAAGCGGTCATCGCCGCTTTGCGCTCGGCGCTGGAGTTGTCGGGCATGATCAGGATCATTTTGTAACCCTTGATCGCGGCAGCCATGGCCAGCGCGATCCCGGTGTTGCCCGAGGTCGCTTCGATCAGCGTATCGCCGGCGTGGATCTGCCCGCGCAACTCGGCACGGGTGATCATCGACAGCGCCGGACGGTCCTTGACCGAACCCGCCGGGTTATTCCCTTCGAGCTTGAGCAATAGGGTGTTGCTGGTGGCACCGGGCAGGCGCTGCAAACGCACCAGCGGAGTGTTGCCGACGCAATCGGCGATGGTTGGGTACTGCAAGGTCATGGCGTATTCGCAATCCAGACGTGCGGGGGCGCCTATCATACCGGCAAACCCGCGCAGGCCATATCACGCAAAGTGCGGTGCTTATGGTTTATGGGAATAAGCGATTGAAAGTCGCACCAGTGGTGCGACTTTCGATGTGTACTTTTGAATATCTGTGTAATGCAAATGACCTCTTCGCGAGCAGGCTCGCTCCCACAGGAGATCTGCGTTGTTCACACAACCTGCGGCGAACCGAGATCCAATGTGGGAGCGAGCCTGCTCGCGAAGGCGTCAGTCGGCGCAACACCGTCATCCGCCAGCAACCGCAGATTCAAACGCAACCCCGCCCCGCCGTTCTCCGCCCAAATACTGCCGCCCTGACGCTGCACGGCATTGCGCGCGATGCTCAGACCCAAGCCAAACCCTCCGTCCCCTGGCCGCGAGCCATCGAGGCGAGTGAACGGCAAAAAGATCCGTTGCAGGTCCCCTTCCGCCACCCCGCCGCCCTGATCCTCCAGCCACAGGTGCCAGTAATTGCCATCGCGCCGGCCATCGAGACGTACGATTCCACCCGGTGGCGAATGCCGAATGGCGTTGCGCAAAATGTTCTCCAACGCCTGCGCCAGGGTATTCAAATTGCCACGCACCCAGCACGACGCCTCGACCGAACACTGCAATTGCAGACTCGGCCAGCCGCTTTCATAACAGGCATTGTCGGTGAGCATTTCCCACAGGGCCTGGATCTGGATCGCCTCATCGGGCAATGGCGCGCGCTCGGTGTCGAGCCAGGCCAGTTGCAGGGTGTCTTCGACCAGGCGCTGCATGCCGTCAACTTCACGACCGATGCGCTCGCGCAGTTGCACCAGACCCTGTTCGCTTTCGCTGGCGACGCGCAAGCGGCTCAGTGGCGTGCGCAATTCATGGGACAGATCGCGGAGCAATTGCTGTTGCAGGGCGACGGTCGATTGCAGGCGTTCGGACATCGAGTCGAACGCGCGGGCCAGTTCGCCGAGTTCGTCCGGGCGCTGGGTGATGCCGCTCGACAGCCGCACATTCAATTGATCGGCGCGCCAGGCGTTGGCCTGCTCACGCAGATTGTTCAGGGGCACGACCAGCAAGCGGTACAGACCGACACACAGTAATAACGTGAACAGACCGGGAATCACGCCGTTGGTGATCACCCGCCAGAACACCCGGTATTTGCCCGGCAGAAAACGCTCGGGCAATTCGATCACCAGACTGCCGGCGGACGGATCCTTGGGAAAAGCAATGCGCAGCCACGGCCGCCCCTGTTTGTGAATCGGCCAGTCGAGACCGCGCAAGAACGTCAAGTGCTGGATTTCCTGTTCATTCAGCGGATCACTGCTCAACGACTGCAAATTGCCGCCGATCACACCGACCCAACTCGCCTCGCGCAGCTCCATGCTCTGCAACCAGTCGTCGACACCGCTGCGACCTCCGTGCTGCCAGGCCTTTTCCGCTTGCGCGGCATAACGCGTGAGGGTGCCGCGCGCCTCGTCGGAGAGGAACTGGTTGCGCTCCTCCATATAGCGGCCCCATGACCAGCTCAGCCAGATCATCAGCAAACAGAAGGCAACCAGCAAACAGGCGAGTTTCCAGAACAGCGAATGACGGCCCGGCAGCTCAGACAGTTTCATCGGCGCCGCTCAAGACGTAGCCCTTGCCCCACACCGTACGCACTTCGCGCTCGGTGTAACCGATGGCCTTGAGCTTGCGACGGATTTGACTGATATGCATATCAAGACTGCGATCATGCGCTGCATAGCCGCGCTGCAACACGTGCTGATAAAGGAAGGCTTTGCTCAACACTTCCTCATCGTTGCGGTTGAGGGTTTCCAGCAGACGGAATTCGCTGCGGGTCAGCCCGGCAGGTTGCTCGCGGAAAAACACTTCGCACTGTTGATCATCGAAACGCAGCGTGCCTGTCGCGACAGGCGCCGCCAGCGTTGCCGGACGTCGATCGAGGGCGACCCGACGCAATATCGCTTCGATGCGCACGTGCAGCTCGGCCATGCTGAACGGTTTAGGTAGATAGTCGTCGGCGCCCAGACGAAAACCGCTGATGCGATCGGCTTCAGCGCCAAGGGCCGACATCAGCAGCACCGGCGTTGCATGGCTCTGACGCAATTGCGTGAGCACATTCAGGCCGTCCAGCCCCGGCAACAGAATGTCCATCAGCACCACGTCGAACGGCTGGCGCCGAGCAATGCTCAGACCTTCCTGGCCATTCTGGCACCAAGTCACCTGAAAGCCGCTGCGGCCCAGATGCTCATGAACATAGGCACCGAGGACCGGATCGTCTTCGATAGAAAGAATGCGTGGCGCGCCAACGGGAACAGGAGTCATGAGTATCTGCAAATAATTCTCAGTTGACTGATTATTCAAGATTGCCGTGGCCGGAGCAACCCAAGGTTGACCGGGCGGACAAACGAGCCGGCGCCAAGCGACCGATGACGACATCATTTTTAGCGCGAACGCCCGCCTGCAAATCGCTACACTGCGCCAATGTCGCGTGCCGGATGCACGCATGAGTCAACAGATCAGCGGGATGCAGGAGACAGGTGTGCTCAAGAAACTGGGAATCAAAGGTCGCGTATTGTTGCTGACCTTGTTGCCGACCAGCCTGATGGCCTTGGTGCTGGGTGGTTACTTCACCTGGACGCAGCAGTCCGACTTGCAGACCCAATTAATGCAGCGCGGCGAAATGATCGCCGAGCAACTGGCGCCGCTGGTGGCACCCGCCATGGGTCATGGTGACAGCGATCTGCTCGAACGCATCGCCACCCAATCCCTCGAACAACCGGACGTGCGCGCGGTAACCTTTCTCGCGCCGGATCGTTCGCCGCTGGCCCATGCCGGCCCGACCATGCTCAATCAGGCGCCCAGCGGCGACAGCGCACAATTGCAACGGCGCAGTGGCAACGATGCGACGCGCTATCTGATGCCGGTGTTCGGCAAACACCGCAACCTCGCCGGCGAACTGATCCCGGCAGAATCCGAGCGACTGCTCGGCTGGGTCGAACTGGAGCTGTCGCACAACGGCATGTTGCTGCGCGGTTATCGCAGTCTGTTCGCCAGCCTCTTGCTGATCGCCGCCGGTCTTGCCGGGGCCGCGCTGCTTGCCTTGCGCATGGGCCGCACCATCAACCGCCCGCTGAGTCAGATCAAACAAGCCGTCGCGCAACTCAAGGATGGTCACTTGGAAACCCGTCTGCCGCCGCTGGGCAGTCAGGAGCTGGATGAACTGGCGTCGGGCATCAACCGCATGGCCGGGACCCTGCAGAACGCCCGCGAAGAACTGCAGCACAGCGTCGATCAGGCCACCGAAGACGTCCGGCAGAATCTGGAAACCATCGAGATCCAGAACATCGAACTGGATCTGGCGCGCAAAGAGGCGCTGGAAGCCAGCCGGATCAAATCCGAATTCCTCGCCAACATGAGCCATGAGATCCGCACGCCGCTCAACGGCATTCTCGGCTTCACGCATTTATTGCAGAAAAGCGAACTGACCCCGCGCCAGCTCGACTATCTGGGCACCATCGAAAAGTCCGCCGACAGCCTGCTGGGGATCATCAACGAGATCCTCGATTTCTCGAAAATCGAAGCCGGCAAACTGGTGCTCGACCACATTCCGTTCAACCTGCGCGACCTGTTGCAGGACACCCTGACCATCCTCGCTCCGGCCGCGCACGCCAAGCAGTTGGAGCTGGTCAGTCTGGTGTATCGCGACACGCCGCTGTCGCTGGTCGGCGATCCGCTGCGCCTCAAGCAGATCCTCACCAATCTGGTCAGCAACGCGATCAAGTTCACCCGCGAAGGCACCATCGTCGCCCGCGCCATGCTTGAAGAAGAACACGAAGACAGCGTGCAACTGCGCATCAGCATTCAGGACACCGGCATCGGCCTGTCGAATGAAGATGTGCGCGCGTTGTTCCAGGCCTTCAGTCAGGCCGACAACTCGTTGTCACGCCAGCCCGGCGGCACCGGTCTGGGCCTGGTGATTTCCAAGCGTCTGATCGAGCAGATGGGCGGCGAGATCGGCGTCGACAGCACGCCCGGCGAAGGTTCGGAATTCTGGATCAGCCTGAGCCTGCCCAAGACCCGCGACGACGCCGAAGACCTGCCCTCGGCGCCATTGCTCGGCCGCCGCGTCGCGGTGCTGGAAAGCCATGAACTGGCGCGTCAGGCCTTGCAGCATCAACTGGAAGACTGTGGCCTCGATGTCACCACGTTCAATACCCTGGAAACCCTGACCAATGGCGTTACCGGTGCACACCAGACCGATCAGGCGATTGACCTTGCGGTCCTCGGCATTACCAGCAACGACATGCTTCCAGAGCGTTTGAACCAGCACATCTGGGACCTCGAACACCTCGGCTGCAAGGTGCTGGTGCTGTGCCCGACCACTGAGCAAACGCTGTTTCACCTGTCGGTGCCGAACCCGCACAGCCAGTTGCAAGCCAAACCGGCCTGCACGCGCAAACTGCGCCGGGCGCTGTCGGATCTGGCCAACCCGCGCCAGCCGCGCAACGAGCCGGGCGAGCCATTGTCGAGTCGCGCACCGAAAGTGCTGTGTGTCGACGACAACCCGGCCAACCTGCTGCTGGTGCAGACCCTGCTCGAAGACATGGGCGCCAAGGTGCTCGCGGTGGAAAGCGGTTACGCGGCAGTCAAAGCGGTGCAGACCGAATCCTTCGATCTGGTCTTGATGGACGTGCAGATGCCCGGCATGGACGGCCGCCAGAGCACCGAAACCATCCGCCAGTGGGAAAGCGAACGGCATAGCACGCCGCTGCCGATCGTCGCCCTCACCGCCCACGCCATGGCCAACGAGAAACGCGCGTTGCTGCAAAGCGGCATGGACGATTACCTGACCAAACCGATCAGCGAGCGGCAACTGGCGCAAGTGGTGCTGAAGTGGACCGGTCTGGCCCTGCGCAATCAAGGACCGGAGCGAGCCAACGAAAGCGCGACGGCCAGTAACGAATTGCCGGTGCTCGATCATGAAGAAGGTTTGCGTCTGGCCGCCGGCAAGGCGGATCTGGCGGCCGACATGCTGGCGATGCTCCTGGCGTCATTGGAAGCCGACCGCGAGGCGATTCGCGCGGCCAGCGAAAACCGCGACCAGAATGCCTTGATCGAACGCGTCCATCGCCTGCACGGCGCCACCCGCTACTGCGGCGTGCCGCAATTGCGTGCGGCCTGCCAACGCAGCGAAACCTTGCTCAAGCAAGGTGATCCCAAGGCGGTGGCGGCGCTGGAGGAACTGGAGCGGGCGATCAATCGCCTCGCGGCCCAGGCGCGGATCAGCGCCTGATCCACGACAATGCCGGCGCGACACTCTCACGCTAAGGTAATGGCGGGTCGAACCTGACTCGCCACGTTACTCAAGGAGGCATTGATGCGCACGATCGTTTTCAGCAGTCAGACCTACGACCGCGAGAGTTTCCTCGCCGCCGACTGCCCGGCCGACCTCGAACTGCACTTTCAGCCGGCCCGGCTCAGCCTTGACACCGCGGCACTGGCCGAACAGCACGAAGTGGTCTGCGCCTTCATCAATGACGACCTCAGCGCCCCAGTGCTGGAGCGTCTGGCCGCGGGTGGAACGCGACTGATTGCCCTGCGTTCGGCCGGCTACAACCATGTCGATCTGGTCGCGGCGAAACGCCTGGGCCTGGCCGTGGTGCGCGTCCCGGCCTACTCGCCGCATGCCGTGGCCGAGCACGCGGTGGCGCTGATTTTGGCACTCAATCGGCGCCTGCACCGCGCCTATAACCGCACCCGCGAAGGCGATTTCAGCCTGCACGGCCTGACCGGTTTCGATCTGGTTGGCAAAACCGTCGGCATCGTCGGCACCGGGCAGATCGGTGCGACGTTCGCGAAAATCATGCACGGTTTCGGTTGTGAATTGTTGGCGTACGACCCTTTTCCCAATCCCGAGGTACTGGCCTTGGGCGCGCGTTACCTGAGCTTGCCGGAACTGCTCGCGCAGTCACGCATCATCAGCCTGCATTGCCCGCTCAATGAGCAGAGCAAACACCTGATCAACCGCGATTCACTGGCGCATATGCAAGCCGGTGCCATGCTCATCAACACCGGGCGCGGCGGTCTGGTGGACACCCCGGCGCTGATCGACGCGCTGAAGGATGGCCAACTCGGCTATCTGGGTCTGGATGTCTATGAGGAAGAAGCGCAGCTGTTTTTCGAGGATCGCTCCGACCTGCCGTTGCAGGACGATGTGCTGGCGCGCTTGCTGACCTTTCCCAATGTGATCATCACCGCGCACCAGGCCTTTCTGACCCGTGAAGCGCTGGGGGCGATCGCCGCGACCACCCTGCACAACATCGCGACCTGGGCGGCAGGGGCGCCGCAGAACCAGGTCGAGGGTTGAGGGTTACTTCGGTGACAGCGAGGTGGCCAGAATCAGCAGGGCCAGCCAGCCGAAACCGAAAAAGCGCTGTTTCATCGAATGCCCGCTACGCAGCAGAAACCAGACGAACACCAACGGCATCAGAAACACCATGATCTTCAGCCAGCCTTCAACCGGCCGGCTGCCGTCGGCATTACCTGGCATCACCACCGGTTGCTCGGCCTGCTGGCGACGGCGCCGCCCTGCCGCTGCCGGCACCACTTTGGGCAATGGCTCTGCCGCGGGAGGCAGGGTAACCGCCTCCGGAACCGCCTTGTTGCGCGGCAGGCTGCCGAACGAAATCGTCGACGCCTGAACGGGGGCCGCTACGGCCTCTGCGTGCGCAGGCGCCACTTGCGCCACCATTGGAGCCCCGCAATGAATGCACGCCTGGGCTTGCGAGCTGATGCTCCGCTTGCATTCATAACATTCAATCAGCGCCATGTTCCGTTCCTTCAGAGTCGAGGGCGGCAGTTTGCCATGAGCGTCCGTCGATTTGAACCGGATCGAAGGTCGCACGCGCGCATCATCCTGTAATCGAGCCCGTGCTAGCATGTCGCGCATATTTGGAGGACCCATGGTCGAACACGATTTCCGCTACACCCTGATGAACCCGCAACACACCCTCACCGAATGCCGCGCGCTCGTTCCGGGCCGCTATCAGGTCACCGGCAACGGTGGCTCGATTCGCATTGGTGACGCGCTGTTGGTCACCCTCAAAGGCAGCAAGGATTTGTCCATGCGCCTGACTGTTGAAACCGTCCGCCACCTGATCAACCCGCCGGGCCAATGGACCGCGATGACCACCGGCCCGGTGTTCGGTGAACTGGCGATCCACACCTGGCAGGTCAACTGCGACAGCTGCGCCAAAGAGCTGAGCTTTGAATTTGCCGTGGATGCCAAACTGGGCAAAACCGCTGAAAAACCGGCCGCCACCGCGCGCATCGCCGAGTTGGGCTGGAAAGCCGTGGGCGACAAGCACCTGTGCCCGAAATGCCAGGAGCCGGCATGATGAAACGCCTTGCCCTGACCGCTTTGGTCAGTGTCGGTTTGGTCGGTTGCGCGGCGGAGCCTGTGCAACTGCAGCAGAACCGCAGCTACATTCTGGAATGGATCGGCGAACGGCCATTGATGGATTACAGCCATCTGACCGTGACCCTTGGCGATGATGGTCGCGCCTACGGTAACGGCGGCTGCAACCATTGGTTCGCGCCGTACACGCTGGACGGCGACAAGCTGAGCTTCGGCAAGATCGGCAAGACCCGCAAACTGTGTGCGCCGGCGCTGATGGAGCAGGAGCAACGCTTCCTGCAGGCGCTGGAACATGTCGAGCGCTGGGACATCTCGCCAATCGAGCAGATGCGCTTCTGGCCGGCTGAAGGCAAGCCGTTGCGTTGGTGGCTGGAAGAGGGATAAGCCTCAGGATCGCCAAAGCCCTCACCCTAGCCCTCTCCCAAAGGGAGAGGGGACTGATTGGGGGATATTGGAGAGCTACAGCGACCTGAACGGCCTATGCCGAATCCATAATCGACTGGATCTTTTAGGCCCGTGAGTCTGCCAAAGCCCTCACCCTAGCCCTCTCCCAAAGGGAGAGGGGACTGATTGGGGGATATTGGAGAGCTACAGCGACCTGAACGAGTGCAACTGAATCCATAATCGACTGGATCATGCTTTGGCGAATCTACAATCGACTCGATCTCTCAGGTCGATGTACCTCGCCAGACACCTCGGTCGGCCCCCTCTCCCTCCGGGAGAGGGCTGGGGTGAGGGGCTTTTGAAGGTTATTTAGTAGCCTGCAGAGCCTCAAGCTTGGCCATCACCCCCGCCGCCGTCTGCTCACCCATCAACTGCTCCCGCACCTTGCCCTTGTTGTCGATGATGTACGTCACCGGCAATGCCTCACTGCGCGGCAACTCAAACAACTCCGCTGGATCCTGCGCCAGCACGGTGAACTTGATGCCGAGTTTTTCACTGGCGTCTTTCAGCTCCACACCCTGCACGTTGTCGAAGTTGACCCCGAACACGCCGACGTTCTTGCTCTTCAGCTCGTCAGCCAGATGGTTGAGTTCCGGGATCTCGGTTCGGCACGGGCCGCACCATTCGGCCCAGTAGTTCAGCACCACCCACTGTTTGTCCAAGCGCTCGGAGGCGACTTTCTGACCGTTCTGGTCAATGCCGTAATCATTGCCGCATCCCCCCAGCATCAACGCCCCGATTATCGTCAATGCCGCTGCCAATCGCCGTGTCATGTCATGTTCCTTGTGAAAATTTAAACGCGCCTGCGACCCATCGCCTCTGACGGTTCTGGATTGCGCGCTGCACAGTTAGAATAGCCGCCACTTTACGCCAGAAGCGACCCGCCATGACCGATCTGACGCTTTATCACAATCCGCGCTGCTCGAAATCCCGCGGCGCGCTGGAACTCATTGAAGCCCGCGGCCTGACGCCAACCGTCGTGCGCTACCTCGAAACCCCGCTGAATGCAGCGCAGATCAAGGCCCTGCTCGGCAAGCTCGGGATCAGCGCGCGCCAGTTGCTGCGCACTGGAGAAGATGAATACAAGATGCTTCAGCTGGCGGACGAAAGCCTCAGTGAAGCGCAATTGATCGACGCCATCGCCCAGCACCCAAAACTGATGGAACGGCCCATTCTTGAAGTCGGCGACAAAGCCGTCATCGGTCGTCCGCCGGAAAAAATCCTGGAGTTGTTGCCGTGAGCGCGCCGTACATTCTGGTGCTGTATTACAGCCGCAGCGGCTCGACCAACGAGATGGCCCGGCAGATTGCCCGCGGTGTCGAACAGGCCGGGCTCGAAGCGCGCCTGCGCACCGTGCCGGCGATTTCCACCGAGTGCGAAGCCGTGGCGCCGGACATTCCCGACGAAGGCGCGCTGTATGCAACGCTCGATGATCTGAAGAACTGCGCCGGGCTGGCACTCGGCAGCCCGACACGTTTCGGCAACATGGCCGCCCCGTTGAAGTACTTCCTCGACGGCACCAGCAACCTCTGGCTGACCGGTGCGCTGGTTGGCAAACCCGCCGGCGTGTTCACCTCGACCGCCAGCCTGCACGGCGGTCAGGAAACCACTTTGCTGTCGATGATGTTGCCGCTGTTGCACCACGGCATGCTCATTACCGGCTTGCCGTACAGCGAGTCGGCGCTGCTGGAAACCCAGGGCGGCGGTACGCCTTACGGTGCCAGCCATCACGCCGGGGCTGACGGTAAAAAAGGTCTGGATCAGCACGAAGTCGCGCTGTGCCGCGCGCTCGGTCTGCGTCTGGCCAAAACTGCGCAGAAGCTGGAGGGCTGACAGTGGCGAAGAAGCCGAAAGTCTTGCCCTCGGTCGCGTGGCTGGAGCCGCGCGTCAAAGCGATGCGGATCATCAGCCTGCTGAGCTTTTTCGCGCTGGCCGGACTGCTCGCCGCCTACTACCTGGTCTTCGCCGACCTGCACGGTGCGCGACCGTGGGTGATTCTGCTGGTCGAGCTGATCCCGTGGATCGTCCTCGCACCGGCGATGATCATGGGCAGCGCGCGCGGGCATTCGTGGATGTGTTTTGTGGTGAATCTGTACTTCATCAAAGGCGCACTGGCGGCGTATGACCCGAGCCGGCAGTTGTTTGGAGTGCTGGAGATGGTCGCGAGCCTGGCGGTGTTCTGCTCGGCGCTGCTGTATGTGCGGTGGCGGTATCAGTTGAATCGCAAACTGGCTGGCGAAGGCGAAATCTCCGTCGCCTGAGAGACCGCCATCGCTAGCAGGCTAGCTCCCACAGGGGATTTGTGAACGCCACAGATTCCCTGTGGGAGCTAGCCCTGTTAGCGATTGGAGCGACTCGGTTTCAATGATTCACAGTGTAGGCGAGCATCATCGAAATCTGACTCATCGCCCGCCCGCCGCTCTGTTCATGCCACTGGTTGAACGCGTCCTGCACGATCGCCAGATCGCGCAGACTGGTCGGCACCTTGTCGACGATCTTCTGCGCATTCAGCGCCGCGACCACGTCGTAACTCGGCACAAACGTATCCTTGCCGACCATGCGTAGGAAGCGTGGCGCCGACAGCCCGCCCAATTGATGACCGTGCTTTTTCAGGTACGTCCACAGGCCGACGATATCGGTCACCGGCCAGTCGGCAATCAGTGCGCCAAAACTACCCTTGTCTTTCTCGACATCGAGAATGAACTGCGCATTGCGCGGCACGCTTTTCAGCTTGCCCAAGTGACGGATGATCCGCGCGTCCTGCATCAACCGCTCAAGGTGTTCGGCGCTCATCAGCACGACTTTTTCCGGGTCGAACTTGAAGAACACTTCTTCGAAAGCCGGCCATTTGGCATCGACCAGACTGTGCTTGAGGCCGGCGCGGAACACGCGTAGGGCCATGGTCGAGAGGTAGCGGTCGTCGCTGATCTTGCGCAGTTGCGCAGGGGTCTTGGGAACGGGCAGATGGGCTTCCAGTTCAGCCGCCGAACCGAAGCGGTTCAGACAGTATTCGTGCAGCCACTTGTAATCGCGCATGCCCTCTCCTGAGAACTGAAAATGAAAATTTATCGTTGAACACAAAACACTGTGGGAGCGAGCTTGCTCGCGAAAGCGGTCTGTCATTCAACATGGATGTCGGCTGACACGACGCCTTCGCGAGCAAGCTCGCTCCCACATGGATCGGGTTTACAGGTTGACGACGTTGACGAAGCGCGAAGCGGCGGTCTCGTCGATCTTCAGGCTGGTGAAGTCGAACAGGTTGCGGTCGGCCAGTTGCGACGGAATCACGTTCTGCAGACTGCGGAAGATGCTTTCGGTACGGCCCGGGGTCTTGCGCTCCCAGTCCTGAAGCATGTCCTTGACCACCTGACGCTGCAGGTTTTCCTGCGAGCCGCAGAGGTTGCACGGAATGATCGGGAATTCTTTCAAATCCGAGTAAGCCTGAATGTCTTTCTCGTTGCAGTAGGCCAGCGGACGGATCACCACGTTACGGCCGTCATCGGCGCGCAGCTTCGGCGGCATGGCTTTCAGCGAACCGTTGAAGAACATGTTGAGGAAGAACGTCTCGACGATGTCGTCGCGGTGGTGACCGAGGGCCATTTTCGTCGCGCCGATTTCATCGGCAAACGTGTACAGCGTGCCGCGACGCAGGCGCGAGCACAGCGAGCAGGTGGTCTTGCCTTCCGGGATCAGTTCCTTGACCACCGAATAGGTGTCTTTCTCGACGATGTGATACTCGACGCCCAGCTCTTTCAGATAGGCCGGCAACACGTGTTCGGGGAAGCCCGGCTGCTTCTGGTCCATGTTCACCGCAACGATCTCGAACTTGATCGGGGCAACCTTCTGCAGGTGCAGCAGCACGTCGAGCATGGTGTAGCTGTCCTTGCCCCCGGACAGGCAGACCATGACCTTGTCGCCGTCTTCAATCATGTTGAAATCGGCGACCGCTTCGCCGGCCAGGCGGCGCAGGCGCTTTTGCAGTTTGTTCTGGTTGACCGTAAGAGTGCCCATGACGCGAAATCCGTGAGGTGTGACGAAAGGCCGGCATTTTACGCAAAAACCCCGGGGTTGTGGGCACAGGTTGTCGTCGTAAGCCAACGGCGCTTTTACAGACCCCGAGGCGATTACCCGCCCTGTTTACAGCGCGATTTGCTCTAAGCCCCTAATACCTGTGCGGGTAAGTCCTTTCTATACTGCGACATAAGGTCGCACACATCTGAAGACCTGAATTTGCTCGGCCACCTTGGCCCGTAGGCGCTCCGTTGGGGGGCGATGGCAATAACAAGAGGAGTGACTGGCATGATCCATCACGTAGTGGGACTTTTCACCCACCCCGATCAGGAATGGAAGGAAATCCGTGGCGACCAAGAGGAAAGCATCAGCCACATGTACCTCACCCACACGCTGATTCTGGCGGCCATCCCCGCTGTCTCGGCGTTTATCGGCACCACTCAGGTCGGCTGGGTGATCGGCAACCGCGCGCCAGTGATGCTCACCGTCGAAAGCGCGATCTGGATGACCGTCATGTCTTATCTGGCGATGCTCGGCGGGGTCGCGGTCATGGGCGCCTTCGTGCACTGGATGGCCCGCACCTATGACGCCAATCCGAGCCTGGCCCGTTGCGTGGCGTTTGCCACCTACACCGCGACACCGTTGTTTGTCGGTGGGCTGGCGGCGCTGTATCCGCATATGTGGCTGGGGATGATCGTCGGTACGGCGGCCATCTGTTACACGGTTTATCTGTTGTATGTGGGGCTGCCGACGTTCATGAATATTCCGTCGGATGAAGGTTTCCTGTTTTCCAGCTCGGTGCTGGCGGTGGGTCTGGTGGTGCTGGTGGCCATCATGGCGTTCACCGTGATCGTCTGGGGATTGGGCGTAGGCCCTGTCTATACGAACTGACTCGCCGAGAAAAACAACATCTGCCAATCCAGGCCGCCGCAAGGCGGCCTTGTCGTTTGGAGGATGACCATTCGGCAGCTCGGCGATTCGCAAGTCTGCGGCGTTACGGCATACTCGACGCCTCTGGAGATCCATCAAGCATGCCCGAGCAACTCAATACCCGCGTCGAAGATTGTTACCAACTCGCAGAATCCTTTTTCAAACGTTCTTTCCCACGCCCTGTCGTCAGCCTCAAGCTGCGCGGGCAAAAAGCCGGTGTCGCGCATCTGCACGAGAACCTGCTGCGCTTCAACCCGCAGCTGTACCGGGAAAACAGCGAACACTTCCTCAAGCAAACCGTGGCCCATGAAGTCGCGCACCTGATCGCCCATCAGTTGTTCGGCGACCGCATTCAGCCGCATGGCGAGGAATGGCAATTGATCATGCGCGGCGTTTACGAACTGCCACCGGATCGCTGCCACACCTATGCAATCAAGCGCCGCAGCGTGACCCGCTACATCTACAAATGCCCATGTGCCGACAGTGATTTTCCGTTTTCAGCACAGCGCCATAGCCTGGTGCGGCAGGGGCGGCGGTATTTGTGTCGGCGCTGCCGGAGCACCTTGGTGTTCAGTGGTGAGATGCGCGTCGAATAGTCAGTCTTCTATTGCCTGTTCTGGCCTCTTCGCGAGCAAGCTCGCTCCCACCTTGAAATGCATTCTCCTGTGGGAGCGAGCTTGCTCGCGAAAGGGTCGGTACAGGCACTAAAGAATCACTTTGGATGAACGCAATTCAGCAATCTGCTCAGTGCTGAACCCCAACTCGCCCAACACCTGATCCGTATGCTGCCCCAACACCGCGCCAACATGCCGCGGCGCCGGCAACGCTTCGGAAAACTTCAGCGGACAGGCCATCTGTGCCTGCGCCGTGCCATCCCCGCGCGGCACCTGCGTCACCAGTTCGCGCGCCTGCAACTGCGGATGGCGTACCGCCTCACTCAGATTCAACACCGGCTCGACACAGGCATCGATGCCGGCAAACAACGCGCACAACTCGGCAAAGTCATGTTTTTCGAACTCGACCGTCAGCGCGTATTTCAGTGCGCGCTGCTGTTCGGGTTTGGGCGACAACCCTTGCGCCGCCAATTCCGGCCGGCCCAACGCCGTACACAATTGCTGCATGAACCCAGGTTCCAGACTGCCCACCGACATCCAGCGCCCATCGCGGGAGCGGTAATAATCGTAAAAGCTGCCGCCGTTGAGCATCTGCTCTTCCCACCCCGGCTCTTCGCCGCAGGCCAGATACCCGGCGCCGGCCATGGCATTCAGGCTGAACGCGCAATCAGTCATGCTGACATCCAGATGCGTGCCCTGCCCCGTTTGCTGGCGCGCAATCACCGCCGCAAGCAAACCGATGACCCCGTGCAGCGAACCACCGGCGACGTCCGCCACCTGCATACCCAACGGCAACGGGCCGCTGTCGGCGCGACCGGTGTAGCTGGCCAGCCCGGCCAGCGCCAGATAGTTGATGTCATGCCCGGCGCGATCCTTGTACGGCCCGGTCTGGCCGTAACCGGTGATCGACACGTAAATCAGCTTTGGATTGATCGCCTTCAGCGCTTCGTAGCCCAGACCCAAACGCTCCATGACACCGGGGCGAAACTGCTCAAGGACGATGTCGTAATCGGCCAGCAGTTGTTTAACTACATCCAGCGCCTCAGGCTGCTTGAGGTCCAGCGCCAGGCTGCGCTTGTTGCGATTGAGGTAGGCATGGCTGGCCGAAAGGCCGCCATCATGCGGCGGCAACACCCGCAGCAGATCCAGGCGCGTCGGCGACTCGATGCGCAGCACTTCAGCGCCCATGTCCGCCAGCAACAACGAGGCAAACGGCCCCGGCAACAGCGTCGAGAAATCGAGTATTTTCAGTGAGGCCAGCGGTGCGGACATGGGCGAACTCCTTGGGCGATGCACTCAGCCTAGGCAGCGATGCCGCGTACAGCAATCACCGCAAATGTCAGCGGGTGTGACCGTTACGCTCAAATCACAGGCAAGAAAAAACCCGCCGAAGCGGGTTCTTTCATTCAACGAGTGTTACTTGACGCTGCTCGGGGTTGGGCCTTCAGCCACACCCAGGTCATCTTCAGGACGGGTATCAGCGATACCGCGACCGCCCGAAGCCAGTTCGGCATCCAGCACGTCGGTGTCCAGCTCTTTCACCCACTTGGCAACCACGATGGTCGCTACAGCGTTACCGACCAGGTTGGTCAGGGCGCGGGCTTCGGACATGAAGCGGTCGATACCGAGGATCAGCGCCAGACCGGCCACCGGCAGGTGACCGACCGCCGACAGGGTCGCGGCCAGCACGATGAAGCCCGAACCGGTCACACCGGCTGCGCCTTTGGAGGACAGCAGCAACACCACCAGCAGGGTGATCTGGTGCGTGATGTCCATGTGCGTGTCAGTGGCCTGAGCAATGAACACGGCAGCCATGGTCAGGTAGATCGCAGTACCGTCGAGGTTGAACGAGTAACCGGTCGGGATCACCAGACCCACTACCGATTTTTTCGCGCCCAGACGCTCCATCTTGATCAGCATGCGAGGCAGTACCGATTCCGACGAGGACGTGCCGAGGACGATCAGCAGTTCTTCACGGATGTAACGGATCATCTTCAGCACGCTGAAACCGTGCATGCGCGCGATGGCGCCGAGGACGATGAGGATGAACGCCAGGCAGGTGATGTAGAAGCAGATCATCAGTTGACCCAGCTGCACCAGCGAACCCACGCCGTAGGCACCGATGGTGAAGGCCATGGCACCGAAGGCACCGATTGGCGCGAGCTTCATGATCATGTTGATGATGTTGAACATCACGTGAGCGAAGCGATCGATGAAGTCGAGGATCGGCTTGCCGTAGGCGCCCAGGCGATGCAGGGCGAAACCGAAGATCACCGAGAACATCAGCACTTGCAGGATGTCACCGGTGGCGAACGCGCCGACGATGGTGGTCGGGATCACGTTGAGCAGGAAACCGACAACACTTTGGTCAGCGCCAGCAGCCACGTAGGAAGCAACTTTCGAAGCGTCAAGGGTCGCGACGTCGATGTGCATGCCGGCGCCCGGTTGCACAACGTTGACCACAACCAGACCGACCAGCAAAGCGATGGTCGAAACGATTTCGAAGTACAGGAGTGCGTAACCGCCGGTCTTGCCGACCGACTTCATGTTCTGCATGCCGGCGATGCCGCTGACCACGGTGCAGAAGATGATCGGGGCGATGATCATTTTGATCAGTTTGATGAACCCGTCACCCAGCGGCTTTACCGCCACACCGAACTGCGGGTAATAGTGACCGAGCGCGATACCGATAACGATTGCGACGATCACCTGTAGATACAGGGATTTGTACAGTGGCTGACGAGTCGTCATTGCAAGTTTCCTCAAGAGTCTCGCGTGGCAACATCCATCTGTTGACCGCGAAACCTGAATTGCGAACCCTCCTGCACTGGAGGGATTTGTTGTTGGAGCGGCGTTTTCCGCACAGGATCAACGCACGCTTCTGTCGCTCTTATCGCAAACGTCGTGCCACTTTGGTGCATTTTGCTGCAAGCCTTTTGATATCAGGGGCTACAGGCCTGTTCAGTGTCACCGTCCGGTGACTTGAGTGTGGCGGATTTCCGCCAACTCGCCGCTTCTCGTCCTACAATTTGGCGGAAATCCGCCTTGTTGCTCGCACCACCGATGACTACCATCCGGCACCAGAGGAAGGATTTGCCGCTTATGCGCGAACGCACCATTGCCAGTCATTTCGCCCGTGCCGCCCTCGGTGGCGCCCGCCGACGGGGCTTCGATTACTCGGGCCTGCTGCTGCAACTGGGCATCAGCCCGGAATTGCTCGATGAGCCGCGCGCACGCATCGCCCCGGAGCAATTCACGCAGTTGATCCAGAGCCTGTGGCTGGCGCTGGACGACGAATACCTCGGTTTCGGTAACGCCCCGAGCAAGCCCGGCAGCTTCGCGATGATGTGCCATGCCTCGATCCACTGCCGCAATCTGGAGAAGGCACTGCAACGCGGTTTATTGTTTTATAGCCTATTCCCGCAAGCCCCGCGCCTGACCCTGACGCGCGAAGACGAATGGGTGCGTTTGAGCCTTGATGATTCGCCATTATGGGATCCGGATCACTTTCTCACCGAGAGCCTGCTGGTGATCTGGCATCGCCTCGGCAGTTGGCTGATCGGCCAGCGGATTCGCCTCGAACAAGCGACCTTCAGTTATCCACGCCCCGAACACGGCGCCGAATATGACCTGCTGTTCCCCTGCCCGCTGAGCTTCGGCACCGAGCAAAGCAGCCTTTTATTCCACAGCCGCTATCTGTCTATGCCGCTGTTGCAGGATGAACGCACGCTCAAACACTTCCTCGAACGCTCCCCCGCCGACCTGCTCTCCCGCCCCGACGACGGCGACAGCCTGAGCAGTCGCCTGCGCCGCTTGCTCAGCCGCGACAGCGCGAACTGGCCGGATCTGGAAGCGGTCGCGGCGCATTTGCACATCAGCCCGCAGACGCTACGCCGGCATTTGCGCGAAGAAGGCACGAGTTTTCAGGAACTGAAGGATCAGTTGCGGCGGGATATCGCCATCTATCATCTGGGGCGGGCGGATCTGTCGTTGCAGCAGATTGCCGAGCAACTCGGATTTTCCGAGCCGTCGGCGTTTCATCGGGCGTTCAAGAAGTGGACGGGGCTGACGCCGGGGGCTTATCGCGCGCAGGAGCATTAACGGCAAACGCGGTCCGGGAGGAGCGATCCTTTAAACTGTTATTCGATTTCTATGGCGTGAACACGAACTTATCGACAACCAGATTGGCTGGCATCCCCTGCGCTGAATCATGGCGAAGATCAAGCCGAACAATACCTGGTTTAGAAAAAATCAAGGTCTGTTGAATCCCTACAATTCCTTGATTAACAAAAATCTTTTCTTCAAGCAAATTCTCCTGAGCATCATATGTTCTATAAATAAATTGAGATTGGTCCCAACCGGCCATTACAGCTCCAAATCGAATTGCAGAGTAGGTGGCTTTGAAGTCCAACCGTGTAGTACCAATGCTGCCATGTATTGCGTAGAGCGATTTACCATCATTTATTCCGGGTGTATGAGCGCTACCCGATGTTATCCTGGCAGGGAAAAGTACTCCTGGCGAAACGGTCACGTACATGCTCGGCAGTTCTGTGCGTTCTCCAGCAGGAAAGATCGTCCCATCTGGATAGGCTTCGAAGTCTTCAGAAAGAATAGGAACAACCTCGCCTACCACCTGCGCGGTGGCAGCCTTCGAAGTACCGATCACAGCGCCCCCTCTGACTTGCTCATAAACAACTTCGACACGGCTGTCGGCAATGACTTTGTTGTTAGGGATCTCCCATGAGAACTGCCCGGGAACCTGCGTGATCGGCATTGTTGCTGCATGGGTAGCAACTTCGCTGCCCCCGAACATGGCGGTGAACTTCAAATGGATTTCATCCCCGGCTCTCCAGACCCTGTCGACCAGATGGATCAATGCCCATAACGGACCGCCTTTCATCTTCGTCAGATCGACAATGCTTGAGTCGTCATTGTTCTCGGTAGGGATTTCCCTGAGGACTGCCGGTTCCAGCGTTACACGTTCGGTATCGACATCAGCCTCGATCACCTTCGACCAGCGTCGTTTATCCGTCGGGTTATTGAGCTGATCGACCACCGTGTAGGAAATCGCAAACCGAGGGCTGTTGCCAGCCAGTTCAAACATTTCCCGGGTAATAGTGATCACGTACGGTTTGCCGACCTGCTCGGGCTGGACGGTGAAGTAAAAGCGATAGCGATTGAGTTCCAGCGTGACTTGGTCGTATGCCCGCCGAAAGATGTAGGACAGCGTGCACGGAACGCCTGCGTCCATTTCTTCCTTACCGATGCGGGGTGGCTCGCCCAACTCTGCAGGCAGGCTGATGGCAAGGTTGGGGTGGGGGCCAGTACCCGGCACGTCATTGCCGCCGGGCAGGTCGCGGTGATAGAGCGCCCATGATTCCGTTGATGGGCCGCTGTTGCCACTGGCGCGTTCCACGTCGTAAGTAAAGACGTGCACGCCGTCGCCGAGCAGTGACTGGTAGACCTCGAAATACGTTCGATCATTCTGCTCGTCGGGCGACACATCCTTACGATCGATGAATTGCCGCGCACTATCGCGGGGCCCCTTCATGTAGAGCGCGATAGCCGTATACTCACCGCCCGTGGGCGGGTCGACCACCGCCCGCGCCGCGCCATCACGGTTACCGTCGAGTCCTACCACCTCTCTAAAACTGGCCTGCGGCAGCCCTTCGACCGGCACGCCAGCGGGCGGCGCTGGATTGACGATAACGTCCGGGGTGGCCCCAGCAAACTTAAGAGGAAAATTGATCAATAAGCCGGTTTCTGGCTGATCGCTAGTCATCGCACGTGCTCCTTGCTGAACAAGTCGCGCTATGCGACGGATAGCAAGAATCAGACACCGTAGCGGTTTCGCTGGCTACTGTAAGAACTAACAGGTCAGCGGCATTTTCCGACGGACGGCAAGCCCGCAAGATGGGTTGGCTGGACGGGCCCTTTCGCGAGCAGACTCGCTCCCACAGGGGATCGGTTTTCAAATGTGCGAGCGAAGATTCATCATCGCCAGCAAGCGGGCTCCCCCAGTTGGTATGAACACCGCCAACACAGGTGGGAGCGAGCCTGCTCGCGAAGGGGCCACCATTGCCGCCCACTAAACCGCAGGAAAATGAATCCTGAACGCCGCCCCACCCATCGGCGAATCACCCAGCGCCAATTTCGCGTTGTAGCTTTCGATGATGTCCTTGACCACCGCCAACCCGATGCCCTGCCCCGGATGTTGGGCATCCAGCCGTTCGCCACGCTCGAGAATCCGCGCACGCTGATCCGGCGGTACGCCCGGGCCGTCATCTTCGACGCACAGTTCAATTCCGGCCAGGGTCTCGCGCACGCTGATGCGCACTTCGCCCAGGCACAGGCGATAAGCGTTTTCCAGCAGGTTGCCCATCATCTCCAGCAACGCGCCCTGCTCGATCGGCACGTAACAATGCTCGGGCAGATCAAAGGCCACGCGCACACGCTTGTCGCGGTAGACCTTGTCGAGGGTGTCGCAGAGGCTTTTCAGCACCGGTTGCAGCCGCACCTGATGGCGCACCAGACCGCTTTTGCGCAAGCTCGCGCGTTGCAGTTGATAGCTGATCTGCTGGCTCATGCGTTCGATCTGGCTTTGCAGCACCCAGGCTTGATCGCGTTCTTCGGGGCGTTGGGCCATGTCTTCACTGACGCCTTGCAACACCGCCAACGGGGTTTTCAGGCTGTGGGCGAGGTCATCGAGAGAATCGCGATAACGGCTGCGCTGTTGCCGTTCGCTGTGCAGCAAACGGTTGAGCGAGCCGGTCAGGCGCAGCAATTCGCGCGGGTGTTGTTCGGTGAGACTTTCGCGGGTGCCGCCTTCGATCTGGTCGAGCTCCTGACTGAGTTGGCGCAGGGCTTTCAGGCCCCAGGTCAGGCCGATCCACAACAACGCCAGCAACACGAGCAATGCCGCGCCGAAGCCCAGATAGAGATTCTCGCGCAGGCCTTCAAGGGTGGTTTCGTATTCGCGCACCGGTTGCAGGGCAACGATGCTGAACGCCGCGCTCTTGCCGCCGAGCAGTTTGACTTCGACGTCGTAGACGAAGAATTCCTGACCGTTGGCTTCGCGGATCCGCGCGAACTCGTTGCCGAGGCCGTCATAGCGCGGTTTGTAGTTGATCTGTTCTTCCTGGGTGGCTTTCGAACGCCACACCAGGTGCCCTTCGCGGTCGTAGATGTAGCCGAGCAAGCGGAAGTCGGTGAGGTTGAAACGCTCATCCGGCAACTGATTGGGCATCACCAGCCGACCGTTTTCGATGCGCGCGGCAGAGATCAGCGTGGTCACGTCGGAAGCCAGCCGCTGCTCGATCGAGTCTTGCAAGGCGAGACTGAACGCGCCTTGCATCGCCGGCAGCAAGGCAAGCATGAACAACACCGCCAACGTGGTGGCGGCGAGCATCAGACGAACACGAAGCGAACGAATCAAGTGCAGCGCTCGTTGAACAGGTAACCGAGGCCACGCACGGTGTCGATCGGTTTGAACCCGGCCGGGCCTTCGAGTTTGCGGCGCAGGCGACCGACCAGCACTTCAATGACATTCGGATCGCGCTCGTCGTCGTCCGGGTAGAGCTGTTCCATCAAGCGATCCTTGGGCACCACTTGCTGATGGTGGCGCATGAGGTATTCGAGGATGCGGTACTCGTAGGCGGTCAGCGCCAACGGTTGTTCGTCGAGGGTCGCCTGTTTGCGATTGAGGTCGAGCAGCAGCGGGCCGGCGACGATGGTCGACTGGGTGAAACCGCTGGAGCGGCGCAGCAAGGCATTCAGGCGCGCGTCGAGCTCTTCGAACTGGAACGGCTTGACCACGTAATCGTCGGCACCGGCGGCGAGGCCTTCGACCTTGTCCTGCCAGTTGCCGCGCGCGGTGAGGATCAGGATCGGGAAGGTCTTGCCGCCCGAGCGCAACTGGCGGATCAGGTCGAGCCCGCCCATGCCCGGCAGGCCGAGATCGATCACCGCCAAATCAAAGTTGAACTGTCCGGTCTGGTACAGCGCCTCTTCGGCATTGGCCACGGACTCGACCACGTGACCGCTCTCCGTGAGGCGGGTTTGCAGGTGATGGCGCAACAGCGCTTCATCTTCGACGACCAACAGTTTCATGACCTTCTCCTAATCACTTGAAATCTCCACAACCCCCTGTGGGAGCGAGCTTGCTCGCGAAGGCGATTATCCAGTCAACGATGATGTTGAATGAAACATCGCTTTCGCGAGCAAGCTCGCTCCCACAGGATTCCAGGGCGACTCGCTCCTTAGAAATTGTAGTTAGCCGACAGGTAAGTCTGGGCGCTGCTGTTCAAATCCAGCGAGCCCTGCTTGCTGCCACCGCTCTCTTTCATTTCGGTGCTGGCGTTGCTCATCAGGTAACGGTAACCGAGTTCCACCGAAGTGTTCTGGGTGACTTGCTGCAACACACCGACCTGGCCGCCGACGGCGTAACCGATGTCACTGTCGCGGCTGTAGCCTGGCGAATCCTGGGTCAGCTTGGTCAGACCGGCCGTGGCACCGCCGAACAATTTGGTGCTGCCGCCCACCGGGTAGAACAGATCGTAGCTGCCCAGCAGGTTTTCCTGACGCAGTTTAATGCCATTGTGCGAACCGGACACGTTGTCGTAGGTGGCGTAGTAGCGACCCTGGCTGTTTTGCTGACCGAGGCGTACGCCGTAGGTGTTGTTGCCGTCAATCGCGCCAGTGGCGTTCGGGTGATCGAGGTTGTTGTTCAGGGCGTGGGACTTGTCGATCTTGTCACTGGTCTGGCCGAAAGTCAGGCCGGCAAAGTTGCTGGTGTCGTCGGCGTTGGCCGCGATGCTGGAGCCTAACAGGGTAAATGCCAGCAACAGTTGGTTAAAACGAGTCATGGGTATTTCCTCTTTCACAGTGCTGTTTGGGTATGGCGCAAGGTTACTGACCCGCCCCTGTACCGACCCTGAACCGTCTCTGAACCTGACCTGAATCAAATCGACTAGGCTGTTTTGACCACTTTCGATAAGGAGACCCGACCATGCGCCTGTTCCTCGCCCTCACGTTGCTGGCTGTCAGCAGCCTCACTCAGGCTGCGATCAAGACAGAGGAAATCCCCTATAAAAGCGCCGATGGCACCCAGCTCATCGGTTATTACGCCTACGACGACGCCATTAAAGGCAAGCGCCCGGGCGTCGTCGTCGTGCATGAGTGGTGGGGGCTGAACGATTACGCCAAACGCCGCGCCCGCGATCTTGCCGGTCTCGGCTACAGCGCGCTGGCGATTGATATGTATGGCGAAGGCAAGAACACCGAACACCCGAAAGATGCGATGGCGTTCATGCAGGCGGCGACGGCGGACGCGGCAGCCTCCAGCAAACGCTTTGAGGCGGGGCTGAATTTGCTCAAGCAGCAACCACAAACTGACGCGAACAAACTCGCCGCCATCGGCTACTGCTTTGGCGGGGGCGTGGTGCTCAACGCGGCGCGGCAAGGTGAACCACTGGCAGGCGTGGTGAGTTTCCACGGCGCGCTGGCAACCAAAACCCCGGCGACGCCCGGCAGCGTCAAGGCGAAGATTCTGGTCGAGCACGGCGCGCTGGACAGCATGGTCACCGCGGACAATGTCACCGCGTTCAAGGCAGAAATGGACAAGGCCGGGGCTGACTACAAATTTGTCAGTCTGGATGGCGCCAAGCATGGCTTCACCAACCCCGATGCCGATCGCCTGAGCCATGGCGAGCACGGTGGCCCGGACATCGGGTACAACAAGGCTGCGGATGAAAAATCCTGGGCGGACATGAAAGCGTTCTTCCAGAAAATCTTCAGCTGATCAGAGGGACCGCGGTGCGACCTTCGCGAGTAGGCTCGCTCCCACAGGGGATCTACTCGGTGGCATAGATCCAGTGTGGGAGCGAGCCTGCTCGCGAAAGCTTCACCGCCAATCTCGACCTTGCCACGACTAACCGGCAAAATGCCCGCCATGAATCTCACCCCCGCCCTTCCCGCCTGCTGCACCGCGCTCGACAGCCACTGGCCGTTGCCGACGGTGTTGCCCGACACCGTGCTGCTCAGCACTCATTTCGATCCGGCCCAACTGCTAGGCGATGATTTTCAGCGCAGCGCCGTCACGGCACCGCCGAGCATTCAACGTTCGGTGGCCAAGCGTCAGGCAGAGTTTCTTGCCGGGCGGATCTGCGCCCGGGCGGCGTTGCAGCAACTTGAGGGCAGCGGCGTGGTGCCGGCGATTGGCGAGGATCGCGCACCGGTGTGGCCGGCGCACATCTGCGGCTCGATCACCCACAGCACCGGCCGTGCGGCGGCGATTGTCGCCAACAAGCAGCACTGGCGCGGTTTGGGCATGGACCTGGAAAACCTGCTGAACACCGAACGCGCCGAGCGCCTGGCCGGGGAAATTCTCACGCCGGCAGAGATGCAGCGCATGACCGCCGCGTCGCGGGATCAGTTGGCGTTGTGGGTGACGCTGACGTTTTCGGTGAAGGAAAGTCTGTTCAAGGCGCTGTATCCGATCGTGCAGCAGCGTTTTTATTTCGAGCATGCGGAAGTGCTGGAGTGGACGGAGGCAGGTCAGGTTCGCTTGCGCTTGTTGACGGACTTGTCGGCGGAATGGCGCAACGGCAGCGAACTTGAGGCGCAGTTCGGGGTGCAGGATGGGCAGTTGTTGAGTCTGGTCAGCATCAAGGCCTGAGGATTTTCAGCGCCTGTCGGGGCCTCTTCGCGAGCAGGCTCGCTCCCACATTTGGAATGCATTCCCCTGTCAGAGCGAGCCTGCTCGCGAAGGCGGCATCACAGCCACCACAAACCTTACCGGCGTTCCTGATTCCTCGGCCAACTCAGGCTGAAACAGGCCCCACCCAGACTCTTGCTCTTGCCAATGATCGCCCGGCCGTCATGCCAATGGATGATCCGCCGCACAATCGACAAACCCAGACCATGGCCGCCCGACGCCCGTGTACGGCTATCGTCCAGACGCAGAAACGGCGTGAAAATCCTTTCCCACGCCACTTCCGGCACGCCCGGCCCGTCATCCTCGACATCGACGCGGCAACGCAACTGCCCGACCTGATAACTCACCGTCACCTGCGAACTCGCATGGCGCATGGCATTGCTTACGAGGTTCTGCATCGCCCGGTGCAAATAGCGCGGCTCGGCCTCGACCCAGGCGGCGTCATTATCGGCCGCCGACAAACACAAGCCGCGCTGCACGGTAACCTCGGCGCGCAGCGGCGCGAGTTCCTCGATGACCTGATTGACCAGCGCGTCCAGATCGATGCGCTGGAACGTCAGCGCCGGCGAGCCCTGCTCCAGGCGGGCGTAAGTAAGCATTTCATCGACCAGCTTATCGAGGTCCTCGATGTCGTGGTCCATGCCTTCGCGGTACTTCTCCAGCGCTTGCGGCGTGGTCGCCGAACCGATCATTTCCAGACCGAAACGCAGCCGCGCC
Source organism: Pseudomonas fluorescens (assembly GCF_001648775.1). Taxonomy (GTDB): domain Bacteria; phylum Pseudomonadota; class Gammaproteobacteria; order Pseudomonadales; family Pseudomonadaceae; genus Aquipseudomonas; species Aquipseudomonas fluorescens_M. The sequence goes on along the minus strand of NZ_LVEJ01000006.1, from coordinate 6,776 downwards.
ACCGGCGTGCGCAACTCATGGGACACCGCCCGCACCAGTTCGCGCTGGATCGCCAGCAACTGCTGCAAGTGCTCGGCCATGCCGTTGAACGCCGCCGCCAGACGCCCGACCGAGTCGGCACCGCGCGCCGGCACACGAGTTTCCAGGCTGCCCTTGGCAATGCGCGTGGCGGCCGCTTCGAGACCGCGCAAACGTCGTTCGAGTTGACGCACCAGCAAGTACACGATCAGGCCGATCAAGCTCAGCCCGAGGGCGGCGATCAGCACCAGCCACTCCGGCGGGTACGGGTTCATTTGATACAGCGGGCCGATTTCCAGTACCCACGGCGTGCCGACCATGCCGGCGAACACGCGGATCGAATCACCGCCCTTGCCCAACGCCATTACCGTGTCGCCCTCGGACACACGCCGGCTCTGGTCTTCGTCCATATCGGCGTCGTCGGCCGTGACCAGCCGCAAGTCGAATCCAAAACCCTTCTCTTGCTTTATCTGCGCAAGGCGCTTGGGTTGCTCGCCGACCGGCACGCGCACCAGTTCATCGGCCAACAGGTAAATAGTGGCGCGGGCCAGTTGCTCGCTGATCTGTTGCACCTCCCCCACCAGCACAAGCTGTTCCTTGTCGCTGACCAGTCGATACACCTTGGCCGCATGCGGCCCGGTCTGTTCGACCAGGGCCTGGCCGCGCTGCACGCGGGTGCGTTGGGCGAGGTCGAGATCGGTTTCGGCAAATGCCTTCAGCGCCAATGGAATACCCAGCAGACGCTCCCACACCAGCAGCGCCCGGTGGCGTTCGGTTTCGTTCATCGGTTGCAGGTTGCCGGCCATCAGCGAAAACGTGCCGTGGGCCAGGCGCTCGCGGTACTGCTCACTGCGCACTTGATTGAGCAGGTTCAGCGCCAGCACGCCGAGCACTGCCACCAGAATCAGCGCTGCGCACATGCCGCCGTAGATGCGCAGGAAGATCGAATTCACAGCGGCAGGTCTACGCAGGCTTCAGGAACGAACAGGTAGCCCTTGCTGCGGATGGTCTTGATCAAGCGCGGATGGTCGGGATCGTCACCGATTTTCGGGCGGATGCGCGAGATGCGTACATCGATCGAGCGGTCCTGGCCGTCATAGCCGATGCCGCGCAGGGCGGTGAAGATTTCTTCGCGGGACAAAATGCGCCCGGCGTTGGACACCAATAACCAGAGCAGGTCGAACTCGGCGCTGGTCAACTCGATACCGTTGTCGCTCAGCCAGGCTTCGCGCAAGGCATTGTCGACCAGCAGCGGACCGAATTGCAGACGACGGGATTTTTCTGCGGCCGGTTCCGGTGTGTCACTGCGTCGCAGCAGCGCCTGGATCCGCGCCAACAACAGACGCGGACGCACCGGTTTGCAGACGTAATCGTCGGCGCCCAGGTCCAGCCCCTGAATCTGGTCGGCGTCGTCGGTACGCGCGGTGAGCATCAGAATCGGCCCGTCATAACGATCGCGCACCTTGCGACAGATGCTCAGGCCATCTTCGCCCGGCAGCATCAGGTCGAGGATCACCAGATCCGGCTGCTCGCTGATGATCCGCGCCGCCGCCAATGCACCGTTGCCTTCGATGTTGACGCGCAGTCCATTGGCGAGCAGGTAGTCACGCGTGAGTTCGGCCAGTCGCTGGTCATCCTCGACGATCAATACCTGAAAGGCTTGTTGCTCCACCGGTGACCTCTGCTTGCTGTTTTTATTAATAGAAGAAAAGCAATTGCCCAGACGCACAAACCCCTGTCGCTCTGAATCCTCCCGTCTTTTTGTCATGTTCCGGGAGGATAAAGATGCCTGTGCATGGCCCGATTGTATAAACGGCGTACAGGCAGAACACAAGTCGGTAAATGCGTTCGGACAAGGCGGTTTTTTGTGATAGGGTTCGCGCCCTTAAAAATCCGCTGAAGCGTTTTTCCCGATGCAAAAACAGTGACAGACGGTCTAGCTCAGCAGCTTCGCGGCCTACACGTGAATTCGGGATTTCTTACACAATTTACGCACAGGCTTATCCACAGGTAGTACGTTGCAATCCCCCCCTGAAACGCATTATCTTGTAGCCCGAGCGAAAAAAAACCCTACATGTAGGGTTTGACGCTAAAAAACCAAACACAAACCCGACAGTAAATTCAAGGCTTTTTATTGCCATTGTCGGGTTGAACCAAACGTATTTTCAGAAGCCCAAACCGCGCCTGCGGATGGCTACCGATTTTCAGCCGATCACGGCGTTTACGGTACGGGTGTTGCAGTGACGAAACTGCTCCCGGAATGGAATGCGGATTCACGCGTATCGCGTGGACCGAAGACTTCGGCATGGAAGCGGCGCTCACAAGGCCCTCTTCCTGAACTGTCCCGAAGTCGTTATGCCCGGCGCGTGCCGGTTGTAGTGCTTCAGGACGGAACGGTGGGCACCGTGATGGTGCCCAAACAAACATAGAGAACGTGGAGACACCCATGCAAACCGACACAACTCGCGAGAACCCGCAGGGCACCTTGCCGCAGGCCGCCGATTCGACTTCGGATCTGGCAGCCACCGCGCCTGGTCAACTGCGCGTGATCAAGCGTAATGGCACTGTCGTTCCTTACACCGATGACAAGATCACCGTCGCTATCACCAAAGCGTTTCTCGCAGTTGAGGGCGGCACCGCTGCCGCTTCGTCGCGAATCCACGACACCGTTGCCCGCCTGACCGAACAAGTCACCGCGACCTTCAAGCGTCGCATGCCTTCGGGCGGCACCATCCACATCGAAGAAATCCAGGACCAGGTCGAACTCGCCCTGATGCGTGCCGGTGAGCAGAAAGTCGCTCGCGACTACGTGATCTACCGTGACGGTCGTTCGAAAGAACGCGCTGCCCACGCACCGGCCGAAGAGGCGGTCAACGCGCACCCGTCGATCCGCATCACCCGTGCCGACGGCAGCCTGGCGCCGCTGGACATGGGCCGTCTGAACACCATCGTCACCGAAGCGTGCGAAGGCCTGGAAGAAGTCGACGGCGACCTGATCCAGCGCGAAACCCTGAAAAACCTCTACGACGGCGTGGCCCTGACCGACGTCAACACCGCCCTGGTGATGACCGCCCGTACGCTGGTCGAGCGCGAGCCGAACTACTCGTTCGTGACCGCCCGCCTGCTGATGGACACCCTGCGTGCCGAAGGCCTGGGTTTCCTCGGTGTCGCTGAAAGCGCCACTCACCACGAGATGGTCGACCTGTACGCCAAGGCGCTGCCGGCCTACATCGCCAAAGGTATCGAGTTCGAACTGCTGAACCCTGTGCTGGCCTCCTTCGACCTGGAAAAACTGGGCAAGGCGATCAACCACGAGCGCGATCAGCAATTCACCTACCTGGGCCTGCAAACCCTGTACGACCGTTACTTCATCCACAAGGATGGTATTCGTTTCGAACTGCCGCAGATCTTCTTCATGCGCGTGGCCATGGGCCTGGCGATCGAAGAGAAGCAGAAAGAAGACCGTGCGATCGAGTTCTACAACCTGCTGTCGTCCTTCGATTACATGTCGTCGACCCCGACCCTGTTCAACGCCGGTACCCTGCGTCCACAGCTGTCGAGCTGCTACCTGACCACCGTGCCGGATGACCTGTCGGGCATCTACCACGCGATCCACGACAACGCCATGTTGTCGAAATTCGCCGGTGGCCTGGGCAACGACTGGACGCCGGTGCGTGCACTGGGTTCGTACATCAAGGGCACCAACGGCAAGTCGCAAGGCGTGGTTCCGTTCCTCAAAGTGGTGAACGACACCGCTGTGGCCGTTAACCAGGGTGGCAAGCGCAAAGGCGCTGTGTGTGCCTACCTGGAAACCTGGCACATGGACATCGAAGAGTTCATCGAGCTGCGCAAGAACACCGGTGATGATCGTCGTCGTACCCACGACATGAACACTGCCAACTGGATCCCTGACCTGTTCATGAAGCGCGTCTTCGATGACGGCAAGTGGACCCTGTTCTCGCCATCCGAAGTACCGGACCTGCACGACCTGACCGGTAAAGCCTTCGAAGAGCGCTACGAGTACTACGAAGCCCTGACCGAATACCCAGGCAAGGTTCGCCTGTTCAAGACCATCCAGGCCAAAGACCTGTGGCGCAAAATGCTCTCCATGCTGTTTGAAACCGGCCACCCATGGCTGACCTTCAAAGACCCGTGCAACCTGCGCAGCCCGCAGCAGCACGTCGGCGTGGTTCACAGCTCGAACCTGTGCACCGAAATCACCTTGAACACCAACAAGGACGAGATCGCCGTTTGCAACCTGGGCTCGATCAACCTGCCGAACCACATCGTCAACGGCAAGCTGGACACCGCCAAGCTGGAACGCACCGTGAACACCGCCGTTCGTATGCTCGATAACGTTATCGACATCAACTACTACTCGGTGCCACAAGCGAAGAACTCCAACTTCAAGCACCGTCCGGTCGGTCTGGGCATCATGGGCTTCCAGGACGCTTTGTACCTGCAGCACATTCCTTACGGTTCCGACGCTGCCGTCGAGTTCGCCGACAAGTCGATGGAAGCGGTCAGCTACTACGCGATCCAGGCGTCCTGCGACCTGGCTGACGAGCGCGGCGCTTACGAGACGTTCCAGGGTTCGCTGTGGTCCAAAGGCATCCTGCCACTGGATTCGCAACAGATCCTGATCGAGCAACGTGGCCAGAAGTACATCGACGTTGACCTGAATGAATCCCTGGACTGGGCACCGGTTCGCGCCCGTGTTCAGAAAGGCATTCGTAACTCCAACATCATGGCCATCGCACCGACCGCGACCATCGCCAACATCACTGGCGTCTCGCAGTCGATCGAACCGACCTACCAGAACCTCTATGTGAAATCGAACCTGTCGGGCGAATTCACCGTGATCAACCCGTACCTGGTTCGCGACCTCAAGGCTCGCGGTCTGTGGGACTCGGTCATGATCAACGACCTGAAGTACTACGACGGTTCGGTTCAGCAGATCGAGCGCATCCCGCAAGAACTCAAAGAGCTCTACGCGACCGCGTTCGAAGTGGACACCAAGTGGATCGTTGACGCGGCCAGCCGTCGTCAGAAGTGGATCGACCAGGCCCAATCGCTGAACCTGTACATCGCTGGCGCATCGGGCAAGAAACTCGACGTGACCTACCGCATGGCCTGGTACCGTGGCCTGAAAACCACTTACTACCTCCGTGCCCTGGCCGCGACCAGCACCGAGAAGTCGACCATCAGCACCAGCAAGCTGAACGCTGTTTCCAGCGGCGGCAACCACGGCGACGATTCGGTTCTGGCAGCTCCTGCCGGTCCTGCTCCAGTGCCAAAGGCTTGCGCGATCGACGAGCCGGATTGCGAAGCTTGCCAATAAGCTGAGCACTCAGGCGTTGCGAGACGCCTGAGCTTTCCAAAAGAAACCCCCGACAGACTTCTGGTTTATCGGGGGTTTTCTTTTGTCTTGAATAAAAATCGAAGCAAAAAAAACGGCGAAACCTGAGTACAGGCTTCGCCGTTTTTCTGTTGTCGCTAGTTAATCATCACACCGTGAATGCTTCAGACATTGCCTGTCCAACCACCGGAATGGTGAAGGACTCGCCATTGTTGGTGTAGAACGTTTCGATGGTGTTGGCGCCCTTGTACCAGTCTTTCAGGAACACGCCGGAGTCCAGATTGCCGCTCTGCAGATCGGCGGCGTTGAAGATGTAGGCGCCCTGATCGTTTTGCATGATCCGGACATCGCTGACACTTTGGATGTTTCTCAGAGTGACCACATCGATCCCTGTGGTTCCGTCATCGAAAATCGCGACCATGGTTTTGGAAGACACGAAATACGCATCGCTGCCCTCTCCACCATAACCGTCACCGGAAGCGCTCAGATACAACTTGTCGGCACCCGCTCCGCCGCGCAACTCATAGCCATGACCCAAGCCCATCAACGTGTCATTGCCGTCGCCCCCGTCGGCGATACCCGAAATGACCGTAATGTTGTCATTGCCGGCTTCGCCGTAGAAAACCGAACCGACATCACGCACATACCCGATGATGTAATCATCACCGTTGCCGCCATAGACGATATCGGCCTGGTTATCCGTGGCGAAAGGTACCGCCAGGGCGCCAGTGTTGGTGAAGCTGTGACCGTACAAAATGTCGTTGCCATCACCGCCATAGAGAACGTCGTTACCGTCACCACCTTCCAGCATGTTGGCGAAGGCATTACCGGTCAAAGTGTCATTGAAGGCTGAGCCGACCAGATTATCGATATTGGTGAGCACATCCCCCTGAGCATCGCCGCCAGTGCCGGAACCTGTCAGGAGATTGACCTGCACCGACTCGGCGCTATTGACGTACCAGGCAGAGTCTCCACGCCCCACACCAATCAAAGTATCCGCACCAGCACCGCCAATAAAGCTCTCCCGCACGGCCGCGGAGCCAGTGAAGGTGTCGGCATAAGCAGAACCTTGGAATCCCTCGATCGACGTGTAGAAATCTCCCGCCGCAATACCGGTAAGCACCGCAGCACTCAGATCCAGCGTAACGCCGGCATTTTCACCCGCAAAGCTGAGGATGTCGTTGCCATCGCCACCATCAAAACGATCCACGCCGGCACTGCCGACAAAGATATCGCCGTAACTGGAGCCCCGGATCTGTTCGATATTGTTGTAGGAATCGCCGGCAGCGATACCCGTGTTGACGCCGGTTTTGGAGTTGATTGTCACGCCCGAGAGGCTGTCAACGTAGCTGACCGTGTCAAAACCATCGCCACCGAAGAACTGGTCAGCACCTGCGCC
>NZ_LVEJ01000058.1 GCF_001648775.1 Pseudomonas fluorescens | reverse complement strand
ACCTCGTCGCCGAAAGCAGCCCCAGCGAATACCGCAGCTACGTCTACGAACCCGGCACCTTCCGCCCGCTGGCCCTGCTCGACGGCAAAGGCCCGAAAAAGGCCTGCCCGTTCTACTACCAACTCGACCACCTCGGCACCCCGCTGGAACTGACCGACTACAGCGGCGAAATCGTCTGGTCGGCGCAATACGACGCCTACGGCAAAGTCGCCGCGCTGACCCTGGCCGCTGACGACTACCTGAACCAGCC
>NZ_LVEJ01000057.1 GCF_001648775.1 Pseudomonas fluorescens | reverse complement strand
TAAATGCAAAATATCAAAGCAATGTCACGCAGTGTTCAAATGGAACGCCTGCGTATTATTGTTCCGGTGTTCTTTTGCGTGCAGTGGATTACAGCACATTCTTCAAGTTTTGGGATTATGGTTCGCAGGCGACAAAGCTTGGTTCCGTTGCCTTCACTTATATTCGTTCGGATGTGGGTAGTACTGCACTTAACGGAAACAGAAAAAGTGGCTTCATCCTGAAAGACCAGACTTCATCGATAGCCGTCGGTAAGGTATTGAACCTGCGTTGCATATTTCCTTTCCCGACCGAATCACTCAACGAGCGGGCAGATCACGGTTGTGGGTTTGCACCGAAAGTGGCACAAGCGGATCCTGATCTTGCCAATTGTGCAAAGTTATGGGGCTCTCCCATTACGGC
>NZ_LVEJ01000056.1 GCF_001648775.1 Pseudomonas fluorescens | reverse complement strand
TGCTTTGATATTTTGCATTTAGATCCGCCACTAACGCAGGACCAGACATGGCACTGGCTTTCGCGACAAATAACGCGAGCAAAAATAATAGACATTTCATTTCTTTCACCCTCGAGAATACAACAGAGATGCGAAGAGGTGTCATCACCCGAAAAAACCAGAAAACCATCAAGCATTACGAAAGCCTACTTCCAAATCTCCGACTGCTCGTTTTCATGAAAACTGAATGCGGTCGGTGCGCCATCGACCAGGGTCACTCGTATGACCGGTAACAAATCGCCTGTCACATTAAAATAATCTTGCTGCGCGTATTTCGCGCCCTCCACTCCCACTGCACGAGTTTGTTTATACAGGTAAAAAAACGCAGCAATAGGCAGTTGCTTGGGTATGCCCTCCGGCCAAGTTTTCAACATGACCTCGTTATGGTACGGGCGTTCTTCTACAGGCCGCTCGAAGTTATTCCGAGCTTGTAGACTTAATGCAAACTGATCCTTATCAGCTGCAAATCCACATTGATTTCTGTTTCGCTGAGAGAAATAACCCGACCCACCTACCGAACGATAATGAACTTGCCATTGCGCCAATGTCGTCACACCCACTTCTGGACATGAACGGCTGGTTTGTGGGTAGAACGTATTCGGCCCACACCCTCTTTCGGTTGGTCGACTGGATGTATTGGCATCCGAAGGATAAGAACATAACAAAGGCGTCGGATAACTTCCCAATCTCTCGGCGGTGTCAAAATCCTTGAAAATAAATCCTTGAATTTCGCTCCATACCAAAATTTCGATGCCCAAATCCTTTCGCAAATAGGAAAACGAAACGCCCCCCATTTCTATCGAATTTGGACTCGGGTCCCATGCATGGTATTTAGGGCTGGTTCCGGTGACCCTGATAATCACACCACTACAATAATAAGCAGCCCGTCCTTCACAGTTGTTTGTCACGTTGGCATATTTATTGTTCAGGCGTTCGGCTGCCGCTTGACCAAATACCTGCTCAGAAGCGGAGTAGCTGAATATATTGGCATCCGGTGCCGCCAGGTTCAGTCTCACGATTGGCACATACAGCGACGTTTCTAAATAGTATTCCCGTTGGAATTTCTGGGCGTCCGCCAATTTGGCGGGTGCCGACGCCTCGTAAAACACGGCCTCGACTGGAAGTTTCTCAGGCTTGCTTTCATCCCAGGTTTCAACCAGGACTTCAGTGGGCTTGGCCGTCCACGCTGCATCCATGAGTGTGTGTGCTTCCAGACTGGCCTTGAATTGCGCAGCGACAACCGTACTTAACGAACATTGGTTCTTTGGCAAGGAATCATGTTCCTTGAAATTCTTCAACCATGCCGCCGCCGTAATGGGAGAGCCCCAT
>NZ_LVEJ01000055.1 GCF_001648775.1 Pseudomonas fluorescens | reverse complement strand
CACTCGCGCGACGAACTGGCGGAATCCTTCGCCCACGACCCGGCCGGCAACCTGCTGATGCAGGACCGCCCCGGCCCGAGCCAGATCAAGGGCAACCGCCTGCTGATGCAGGGCGACCGTCACTACGATTACGACGCCTTCGGCAACCTGATCCGCGAACGCCGCGGCCGCGCACAGACACTCGTCACCGAATACCGCTACGACTGCCAACACCGCCTGATCGGCCTGACCCGCCCCGACGGGCAAACCGCGACCTACGCCTACGACGCCTTCGGCCGGCGCATCCGCAAAACCGTCGACGGCGCCACCACCGAGTTCTTCTGGCAAGGCGACCACCTCGTCGCCGAAAGCAGCC
>NZ_LVEJ01000054.1 GCF_001648775.1 Pseudomonas fluorescens | reverse complement strand
CCACTACGGTGCCTACGGGCAGGTCACCGCCGAGCGCGACGAACTCGGGCGCATCACCCGCTACGAATACGACGATGACTTGCACCTGGTCTCACGGCGGATCAACCCCGACGGCACGCGCGTGCAGTACCGCTACGACCATGCGCAGCTGCTGCTCACCGAGATCGAAAACGAGTCCGGGGAAAAATACCGACTGGACTACACCGCGACCGGGTTGATCCGTCAGGAAACCGGCTTCGACGGCCGCCGCACCGCCTACGCCTATGACCTCAACGGCCATCTGCTGGAGAAGACCGAATTCGGCGACGACGGCTCGCAGTTGGTCACGGCGTATCAACGCGATGCTGCTGGGCGGTTGTTGCTGAAAACCCTGCCCGACGGGGTCAAGGTCAGCTATCAGTACGACCGCCTCGGCCGTTTGATTGGGGTCGATGATGGCCAGCAACACCCGTTGGCCTTCGAATACGACCGTCAGGACCGGCTGATCACCGAGCATCAGGGCTGGGGCACCCTGCGGTATGCCTACGACACTTGCGGCCAGCTCAAGCGCCTGCGTCTGCCGGACAACAGCAAGCTCGACTATCACTACGCCAAGGGCGGTGCGCTGACCGCCATCGACCTCAACGGCGCGTCGCTGAGCCGTCACGTTTATCAATCGGGTCGCGAGCAACAACGCCAGCAAGGCCTGCTGCGCAGCGAATACAGCTACGACGATCAGGGCCGTTTATTGGCCCACGCCGTAGGCCATCAACACGATTCACTGTACCGCCGCGATTATGCCTACAGCGCCAACGGCAATCTGGAGCACATCGCCGACACCCGCCACGGCCAG
>NZ_LVEJ01000053.1 GCF_001648775.1 Pseudomonas fluorescens | reverse complement strand
CCACTACGGTGCCTACGGGCAAGTGACCGCCGAGCGCGACGAACTCGGACGCATCACCCGCTACGAATACGACGATGACTTGCACCTGGTCTCACGGCGGATCAACCCCGACGGCACGCGCGTGCAGTACCGCTACGACCATGCGCAGCTGCTGCTCACCGAGATAGAGAACGAGTCCGGGGAAAAATACCGACTGGACTACACCGCGACCGGGTTGATCCGTCAGGAAACCGGCTTCGACGGCCGCCGCACCGCGTACGCCTATGACCTCAATGGCCATTTGCTGGAGAAGACTGAGTTCGGCGACGACGGCTCGCAGCTGATTACCGGGTATGCACGCGATGCTGCCGGGCGCCTTCTGATCAAAACCCTGCCCGACGGGGTCAAGGTCAGCTACCAATACGACCGCCTCGGCCGTTTGGTTGGGGTCGACGATGGCCAGCAACACCCGCTGGCTTTCGAGTACGACCGTCAGGACCGGCTGATCACCGAGCATCAGGGCTGGGGCACCCTGCGTTATGCCTACGACGCCTGCGGCCAGCTCAAGCGCCTGCGTCTGCCGGACAACAGCAAGCTCGATTATCACTACGCCAAGGGCGGGGCGCTGACCGCCATCGACCTCAACGGCGCGTCGCTGAGCCGCCACGTTTATCAGTCGGGTCGCGAGCAACAACGCCAGCAAGGCCTGCTGCACAGCGAATACAGCTACGACGATCAGGGCCGTTTATTGGCCCACGCCGTAGGCCATCAACACGATTCCCTGTATCGCCGCGATTATGCCTACAGCGCCAACGGCAACCTGGAGCACATTGCCGACACCCGCCACGGCCAG
>NZ_LVEJ01000052.1 GCF_001648775.1 Pseudomonas fluorescens | reverse complement strand
GCCCGTGGATCAAGATCAAGAGCAGGCGAGCTGACACTCGGCCTATTGAGTGGTGAAGAGCGGGGCGTGGTCGGCTTTGGATTTGTGGTGGATTCGCCCCTCACCCCAGCCCTCTCCCGGAGGGAGAGGGGGCCGATTTGTGGGCATTTCAAGATCTGAGTTCGACGCGGTATCGCTCGTCGGCGAAGCATTCCCAAACATCTCAGACAGTCCCCTCTTTCCTGGAAGGTGAAGGGCTGATTTGTTTGCTTTTTAGAGCCTGAGTTCAACACGGTATCGCACGTCGGCGTAGCTCGCCCGAACACCCCGATCAGTCCCCTCTCCCTCTGGGAGAGGGCTAGGGTGAGGGGCTCTTGATCTGGCTTTGGTTTTTGATCTGAAGCCCCATCGGCAGGCCGAGCGAAGGTGTTCATCCGGGGGTTAGGCGCGCAGCGCCGTTCGACGAAGTCGAACACATCGAGAGGAGGTGCAGCGAAGCAAACCGTAGGCGATGCCCCCGGATGGACACCGTAGCGAGGGAACACTGAGCCTCAGCGAAGTGCCGTACGCCGGGGCAAAAGCCTTTTGCTTACTTTTCGGCGTCTGGAAAAGTGAGTCGCTGTAAGAGCGAAACCG
>NZ_LVEJ01000051.1 GCF_001648775.1 Pseudomonas fluorescens | reverse complement strand
TTTTGTTTTGCCCGCAGGAAATGCGTCTGCTTGATTTCTATGCAACAGCCCGGGTCATGGATATTATTCGGGCCTCATTGTGAGGCGAGACCTGCATGCTGACGTTGTTGAACCTTCTGAAAGATGGGCGATTCCATTCTGGTCAGGATCTGGGCCTGGCCCTGGGTATTAGTCGAAGCGCGGTATGGAAGCAGCTTCAGCATCTTGAAGCTGAGCTGGGGCTGTCTATCCATAAGGTTCGGGGGCGAGGCTACCAATTGGCCGCGCCCTTGATGTTACTGGATCCTCTTAAAATAGAAGACGTAGGCCCCAAATGGCCGGTAACAGTCTTTGACTCTATTGACTCCACGAATGCACAGGCATTGCGCGCCGTTGGCCAAGGTCAAGCAGCGCCATTTGTGGTGGTTGCAGAGCGGCAGGTTTCTGGTCGGGGACGCCGGGGCCGTAAATGGGTGAGCCCGTTTGCTGAAAATTTGTATTACAGCCTGGTCCTTCGAATCGATGGTGGCATGCGCCAGCTTGAAGGGTTGAGTCTGGTCGTCGGTCTGGCGGTCATGCAGGCCCTGCGCAAATCGGGAGTGGCCGGCGCCGGATTGAAGTGGCCCAACGATGTGCTCGTTGGTAGCAAGAAAATCGCGGGTATTTTGTTGGAGCTCGTCGGAGATCCTGCAGATGTTTGTCACGTTGTACTGGGTATTGGCATTAATGTGAATATGCAGATTGCTGAGGAGGTTGATCAAAAGTGGACTTCCATACGGTTGGAGTCAGGTAAAAGCTGTGATCGCAACGTTCTCGTGGCGGAGCTGAATGAGCAGTTACATGCCTACATACAGCGTCACCAAATGGGTGGTTTCTCGGTTCTTCAGGCTGAATGGGAAGAAAACCATTTGTGGCAAGGTCGGTCAGTTGCGTTGATCGCGGGTGCCAATCAAATCGATGGCGATGTGCTCGGTATCGACAGTCAAGGGGCGCTGCGGTTGAAGGTTGGCGGCGTGGAGAAGGTTTTTAGTGGCGGTGAGCTTAGTCTGAGGTTGCGTGATGATTCTTGAGCTCGACTGCGGCAATAGCTTTATAAAATGGCGCGTGTTGAATGCGAAAGCCGTAGTTTTGATCGCCGAAGGGGTGGTCGACTCGGATCAGGCGTTGGTTGAGAAGCTTGAAAGTGTGAATGGGCTTGCGTTAAGCCGCTGCCGTTTAGTGAGTGTCCGTACTGTCGAAGAAACAGGGGCTTTGACCGAGATGCTTGAGCGGCGGTTCGGCGTGTCGGTGATATGTGCGCAGTCGGCTCGTGAAATGTCTGGTGTCAGGAATGGTTACGAGGAATATGAGCGACTAGGGCTCGACCGCTGGTTGGCAATGCTTGGTGGATTTCACTTGGCGAAGGGCGCTTGTCTGGTATTGGATTTTGGCACGGCAGTAACCGCAGATTTTATTGCCGCAGACGGTGAGCACCTCGGTGGCTTCATTTGTCCAGGTATGCCTCTGATGCGAAATCAGCTGCGTACCCATACTCGGAAAATTCGCTATGGCGACCAGGCTGCCGAACGTGCACTCGCCAGCCAGGCGCCGGGGCGCACTACAGTCGAAGCAGTAGAGCGTGGCTGCTCTCTGATGTTGAATGGGTTTGTGCTTACTCAGTTGGAATTGGCTCGAACCTATTGGGGGCGGGACTTTACGGTATTCATTACGGGTGGTGATGCAGGGTTGGTTGCGGGTGTTGCTCCTGAAGCTCGCATTGTTCCTGATCTGGTGTTTGTCGGCTTGGCTATGGCATGTCCTTTTTCCTGAGGTTCGTATGCGTTGGTTGTTCCTGCTGCTTGTTGTTCTCAATGTGTTCTATTACGTCTGGCACCAGCAGGAGGCCCCGTTGCGTGCCAAAGATGTCACTCCTCTCAGTTTGTATCGGGGGGCGCAACAAGATATTCGTTTGCTGAGTGAGAGCGCTGGGCCTTCCCGCCCCAAGACTGATGCGTTGCGTGCGGAAGGGGGGCGGTGTCTTTATATTGGTGGGTTTGCGCGGGCGGAGTCATTGCAGTCTCTCAATGAGCGTCTTGTGCAGATGGAAATCAAGGTTTTACCTTCGCAAAAAGATGCGCCAGAGGCGGGCTACTGGTTGCAGGTTTCGCCTGAAAGTCAGCGTTTGCTGGGAAGCGAGCAGTTGCAAAACCTTTCCAAGGAATTCAATGAGTTAAAACATAAAATAATGCTGTGTGAGGGGGTTGCACCTGCGGAATAGTTTGCATAGAATGGCGCCCGCTCCACAGCGAAGACCTAAACAGGGATTCAAAGTGAGGCGATGTCAACGCAGCTAACCTCAGGTTTTTAAATGAGAAAATGCTTGACAGGGGTTTGGCATAGTATAGAATGCCGGCCTGATTAGGAGGGGTTCCCGAGCGGCCAAAGGGATCAGACTGTAAATCTGACGTCTACGACTTCGAAGGTTCGAATCCTTCTCCCTCCACCAGATTTAAGCGTGAGCTGCAGGCTCCGCGGGTATAGTTTAGTGGTAGAACCTCAGCCTTCCAAGCTGATGATGCGGGTTCGATTCCCGCTACCCGCTCCAAGTTTGCAGGTTGTGCAAAGTGTTTCGCTCTTGTAGCTCAGTTGGTAGAGCACACCCTTGGTAAGGGTGAGGTCAGCGGTTCAAATCCGCTCAAGAGCTCCATATAACAAGGCAGATATGAAAATATCTGCCTTTGTTTTAATGGTTGATATTGTTTGTCTAATTTCTTCTGTTGAGGGTGATATCGATGGCTAAGGAAAAATTTGATCGTTCCCTGCCCCACGTCAACGTTGGGACCATTGGTCACGTTGACCACGGTAAAACCACTCTGACTGCTGCTCTGACTCGCGTTTGCTCCGAGGTTTTCGGTTCTGCAATCGTTGACTTCGACAAGATCGACAGCGCGCCAGAAGAAAAAGCTCGCGGTATCACCATC
>NZ_LVEJ01000050.1 GCF_001648775.1 Pseudomonas fluorescens | reverse complement strand
TTACTCGATGATTTTGGCTACGACGCCAGCGCCGACGGTACGACCGCCTTCACGGATAGCGAAACGCAGACCGTCTTCCATCGCGATGGTTTTGATCAGGGTAACAGTCATCTGAATGTTGTCACCTGGCATTACCATTTCAACGCCTTCTGGCAGCTCGCAGTTACCAGTCACGTCAGTAGTACGGAAGTAGAACTGTGGACGGTAGCCCTTGAAGAACGGAGTGTGACGACCGCCTTCTTCCTTGCTCAGAACGTAAACTTCTGCGGTGAACTTGGTGTGCGGCTTAACCGAACCCGGCTTAACCAGAACCTGACCACGCTCAACGTCGTCACGCTTGGTGCCACGCAGCAGAACGCCGCAGTTCTCGCCAGCACGACCTTCGTCGAGCAGCTTGCGGAACATTTCAACACCGGTGCAAGTAGTAACGGTGGTGTCACGCAGACCAACGATTTCCAGCGGATCTTGAACGCGAACGATACCGCGCTCGATACGACCAGTCACAACAGTACCGCGACCCGAGATCGAGAATACGTCTTCGATTGGCATCAGGAACGGCTTGTCGGTAACACGTACTGGTTCTGGGATGTAGCTGTCCAGAGTTTCAACCAGCTTCTTGACGGCAGTGGTGCCCATCTCGTTGTCGTCTTTGCCTTCCAGAGCCATACGAGCCGAACCGATGATGATTGGAGTGTCATCGCCCGGGAAGTCGTAGGTGGACAGCAGGTCGCGAACTTCCATCTCGACCAGTTCCAGCAGCTCAGCGTCGTCTACCAGGTCAGCCTTGTTCAGGAAAACCACGATGTACGGAACGCCAACCTGACGGGACAGCAGGATGTGCTCACGGGTTTGTGGCATCGGACCATCGGCGGCCGAGCAAACCAGAATAGCGCCGTCCATTTGAGCAGCACCGGTGATCATGTTCTTCACATAGTCAGCGTGACCTGGGCAGTCAACGTGAGCGTAGTGACGGATCTTCGAGTTGTACTCAACGTGTGCGGTGTTGATGGTGATACCGCGAGCTTT
>NZ_LVEJ01000049.1 GCF_001648775.1 Pseudomonas fluorescens | reverse complement strand
AGGTGCTGACCAGTTCATTGGTGGTGCCGGTAACGACATCGCGAGTTATGGCGACAGCCAAGTGGGCGTGACGATCAACACCAAAACTGGCGTGAACTCCGGGATTGCAGCCGGTGATACCTATGTTGGCATCGAAATTTTGCAGGGTTCCGGCAGCAACGACACCTTTATCAGTGGCGAAGCTGCGGACCAGTTTTACGGTTCGGGCGGTAACGACACCATTGATTATTCCGGCTCTGCCAGCGGCGTAACGGTGAGTCTGGT
>NZ_LVEJ01000005.1 GCF_001648775.1 Pseudomonas fluorescens | reverse complement strand
CTACAGCATCCCCCAATCAGTCCCCTTTCCCTCTGGGAGAGGGGCCGACCGAGGTGTCTTTCGTCATACATCGACCTGAAAGACTGAGTCGATTATGGATTCGGCAGAGATCTTTCACGTCGGCGTATTGCGTCAATATCCCCCAATCAGTCCCCTCTACCTCTGGGAGAGGGTTAGGGTGAGGGCCGCTTTCCGCACACACACAAAAACGCCGATGACCATCACTGGCCATCGGCGTTTTCACACCTTGAAGGGGGTGTTTCAAGCGTCAGATCAGAACGCCGGCAGTACCGCGCCGTTGTATTTCTTCTCGATGAACGCTTTGACTTCCGGGCTGGTCAGGGCCTTGGCCAGTTTCTGGATCGCGTCGCTGTTCTTGTTGTCCTCACGGGCCACCAGGAAGTTCACGTACGGCGAGTCAGCGCCTTCGATCACCAGGGCGTCCTTGGTCGGGTTCAACTTGGCTTCCAGCGCGTAGTTGGTGTTGATCATGTCCAGATCAACTTCCTTCAGAACACGTGGCAGCAGGGCCGATTCCAGTTCCTTGAACTTGAAATTGTGCGGGTTCTTGGCGATGTCTTTCGGCGTTGCCAGAGCGTTTTTCGGGTCTTTCAGCTCGATCAGGCCAGCCTTCTGCAGCAGGATCAGCGCACGGCCGCTGTTGCTGCCTTCGTTCGGGATGGCGATGGTCGCGCCGTCCGGCAGTTCAGCCAGGGTCTTGTACTTGCTCGAGTAACCACCGAACGGTTCAACGTGCACGCCTTGCACGGTCACCAGGTACTTGGACTTGTCGTCCTTGTATTTGCCCTGGTTGAAGCTGTTCAGGTACGGCAGGGTCTGGAAGTAGTTGGCGTCCAGACGCTTCTCGCCCACTTGTACGTTCGGCTGAACGTAGTCGGTGAAGACTTTGATTTCCAGATCCACGCCTTCTTTGGCGAGGATCGGTTTGATCAGCTCGAGGATTTCAGCGTGCGGCACCGGGGTCGCAGCAACCACCAGTTTTTCGCCGGCGTTGGCCAGGGAAGCAGTCAGAGCAGCCGCCAATGCGGTAAACAACAGAACCTTTTTCATGCAGTGTCCTTATCGAAAATCACGGTCGTCATCGACGACGGCATTAATACGTGTGCCAGTGAAGTGATATCGCTGGCGTGGGTCGGACGATACCGGGATTTTTTATTCCCGGACAATAACGTTTATTCAGCTTCATATTCCATTTTGTTCATGTTGAACGAAACGGTTACAACGCCTGACTCAAGCTCAACAGTAAATCTTTCAATGCCTTACGCTCGACGACGCTGCCGCCGATGTTGATTTGTGCAACCAGCCGTTCGATCTGAAGCTGCGGCCCAGACACCTCGGGCAGGTTCAGGTGCTCCGGCAGAATCTCGTCGCCGGTACTCACCAGCAACGCAAAATGAATGACGTTTTCCAGCTCGCGGGTGTTGCCCGGCCAACTGTGTTGTTCGAGCACGTGCTGCGCTGCCTCGCTGATCAGCGGCACCGGCAAGTCGAGGCGCTGGCTATAAATGCCGAGGAAATACTCGGCCAACGAAAGAATGTCGCCGATGCGCGCGCGCAAGGCGGGTAGTTCCAGTTGCCCTTCGCTCAAGTAGTGATAGAGCCGCTCGTGGAATTTTCCGGCGTCCACCGCTTGCGCCAGATCGATGCTGGTCGCCGCGACCAGACGTACATCCACCGGGCTCGGCTGCGGCGCACCGACGCGAGTGACTTCGTGATTCTCCAGCGCCGCCAGCAATTTGATCTGGATCGGCAACGGCAAATCGCCAATCTCATCCAGATACAAGGTGCCGCCATTGGCCGAGCCGAACCAGCCCGCGCGACTGCTGGCCGAGCCGCTGTAACTGCCGGCGGCGTAGCCGAACAGTTCGGCATCGGCGTAGGTCGGGCTGATCGCACCGCAATTGACCGAGACGAACAGACCGCTGCGATCACTGGCGCGATGGATGTGTCGGGCAAGCAGTTCCTTGCCCGTGCCGGTCTCACCGCGAATCAACACCGAGACCGAGCGCGGCGCCAATTGCTCCAGCTCTTCGCGCAATTGACGTGAGCGGGGGTCGACAAACACCAGCGCCTTGGCGCGAATGCTCAGGGGACTCTTTTCCGCATCGGGAAAGGTCAGCAACGGCTGACCGAAGGTTTCGAAACTCATGGCAGACTCCCGCCCAGAACCGCCGGGAGACGGGGGCGTTTAAAGAAAAAAGAAATCAGGCGCGCCGACGGGCGTGGTGTTCCATGCGGTTTTGCAGGCGATAGAGATAGGCAAAACCCTGCTCCCAGCGCTGATGCCCGGACTTCACGTTGATGTGTCCGGCACCAGCAAGAATGCCCGCCTCGGCGCCCCAGTTACGCGCCAGCTCCAAAGCGCGCGGCGCACTCACGGCGGCGTCGTTGTCGGAGCTGACCACCTGGCTCGGAAACGGCAGCAGGTCAGTCGGAATCGGTGCGAAGTTACGCAGCGCTGGCGCGCAGGTCGGGCGCTCGACATCCGCTGGCGCGACCAGCAACGCGCCGCGAACCTGACGCAGGTATTGCAGCGGTGCAGTGGCCGCCCAATGCGCAACGGTGACGCAACCCAGGCTGTGGGCGATAAGGATCACTGGCGTGTCGTCAGCGGCAATCGCCTCGGCCAATGCCGCCACCCAGTCTTCACGACGCGGCGTCAGCCAATCGGCCTGCTCGACCCGCGCGCTGTTCGGCAGGCTGTTTTGCCAATGGCTTTGCCAATGATCTTCTGGCGATCCTTGCCAGCCCGGCACAATCAGGTAGCGGATTGATTCGTTGCGCATGGGGAGCTCTCCTGCGTCGTGTCTGTTCCTGAACGAGTATAGGGAGGGGATTTATATTCGTTAAGGAATAAGAAGCTATTTATTAAGATCTGAATTGAATATGCGATGTGTGCTTGGCTTGAAAGCTTTTCCCCCTCACCCCAGCCCTCTCCCCCAAGGGGGCGAGGGGGAAAGGGAGCCGATCACCTAGCCTTTCCAATCCGGAGTTCGACTGGATATTTCAGGTCGGCGTACCTTGAACAATCACCACGGTCAGTCCCCTCTCCCTCCGGGAGAGGGCTAAGGTGAGGGCTTCGCTTCTAATGCCAGAAATAAAAAAAGGGCCGCACCCTGCCAAGGAGACGGCCCCGGAAAAACGTAAAATCTGTCACCGCGCGGTAATCACCGACAACTTGGTAATCCCCGCCCGTTCAATCGAAGCCATCGCCCGCGCCACTTCGCCGTAATTCACCCCGTCATCGGCCTGCAACTGCACGCGCACTTCCGGGTCTTTGGCCTTGGCCGACTTGAGGTTGAATTCCAGCAAGTCCGGCTGAATCTCATCCTTGTTGATAAACAGCTTGCCGGCACCGTCGATGCTCACCACCAGCGGATCCTTCTGCTCGACCGGCGCCACCGCTTCGGTCTTCGGCAGGTTGATCGGGATCGCGTTGGTCAGCAGCGGCGCGGTGACGATAAACACCACCAGCAGCACCAGCATCACGTCCACCAGCGGCGTTACGTTGATCTCGCTGAGTACCTCATCACTGTCTTGCGTGGAGAAGGCCATATCAGGACGCCTCCTTCACTTTTGCCGCGTTGCCCGGGGTTGCGACCTTGTGCGCCGTCGGGTGGATCAACACGCGGAATGCACTCTTCTGCGCCAGGCTGTAGAAGTCGTGGGCGAAGTCATCCAGATCCGCCGCCGTCAGCTTCAACCGGCGCAAAAAGTAGTTGTAAACCAGTACCGCCGGCACCGCGACGGCGATCCCCACGCCCGTTGCGACCAGTGCCGCACCGATCGGGCCGGCCACCGTTTCCAGGCTCGCCGAACCGGCCGCGCTGATTCCCTTCAACGCTTCCATGATTCCCCACACCGTGCCGAACAAGCCAATGAACGGCGAGGTGCTACCAATACTTGCGACGACCGCCAGACCGGTTTCCAGCGAACGGCGTTCGCGGACGATCTGCTGACGCAGTGCGCGCTCCAGTCGATCCTGATGGTTGATCGCCTGGCTCAAATCATTCGCCTGCGGCGCCTCGCCCACCTGAATCGCCGCGTAACCGGCCTGTGCTACTCGTGCTGCTGCGCCGGGTTGGGTCTCGCTCAATTCAGCGGCAGAGTCGAGACTCGACGCTGCCCAGAAACGTTTATGAAAGCGCCGATCCTGCGCCTTCAGACGCCCGAACTGCCAAGCCTTGAGCAATGCCAGGCCCCAGGTGGCGACGGAAAAAACCACCAGCAGCCAGATCACCGCGCTTTCGATGGATTCCAGTGGAGATGCCAGTAACGTCATGATGTATTCCCTCGTGTAAACGTTTCGCGCGAATTTGGTTTCGGTTTAATGAATCTTGAAATCGATGGGCACGCTGACCCAGCCGTCCTGGGCGACATCACCCTGCTTGGCCGGGACGAAACTCCAACGCTTCACGGCATTCAGCGCCGCGTCGTCGAGCTGTTGCCGGCCACTGCTTTTTGCTATCTGGATCTCACCCGGTTTGCCGCTGGCCAACACGTGCACGCGCAGCAACACCGTGCCTTCCCAACCGCGACGCTGAGCCAGTGACGGGTACTCCGGCGCCGGGTTTTTCAGGTATGCGGCATTCGCTGAGGCCGGGGTTACCGGTGCCGGCGCGGGAGGTGCAGGTGGCGCTGGCGCTGCAACCGGAGCGGCTGGTTGTGAGGGCGCCGGTGGTTGCTCGACCGCTTTCGGTGCTGGTTTGGGTACCTGTTTAACCACCGGTTTGGGTTTCGGAACCGGTTTGGGCGGCGGCGGTTTTACCGCGAGTTCGTCTTCCACCGGCGGTGGTGGTTCTACCACTGGTGCAGGTGGCGGCGGCTCGACAACCGGTGGCGCTGGCGGTGCCGGGCGCGAGAACTCGATGGTCATTGGCGGAATTTCCGGCGGCACAATCGGCAGCACCGGCGTCGGCTTCTGGCTGATCCAGTAGATCACCGCGCCGTGCACTACCAGCGCGAGCACGCCAAGCAGAAGGGTTTCGCGCCGGCTCAGAATGCCTTTGGGCGCACGCTGCAAACGCAACTGCCCCAACGGCACACGGTGCGGCCGGCCGAGATCGACCAATTCGCCACTTGGCGTCTGACGCCACAGCAATTCCTCTGCGCTGGCGGCGGTCTGGACATTGCCCATTGATTCACTCCCTGCGGTCTTTTTGCGTTCTCTACAAAAACTGCCGATCGACCGTTTGTTGAATCCCCCACGGTGGATCGATGGGTGAATCATTGGGCTTGATGCTTATCTCCGAAAGTAATCTTTAACGTTATGCATAGGCCTTTATGGAATATATGAATTGATCAATTCCGCCAAAGCCGCGTGTTACGCGGGCTGCAGCGATGCGTGAAAAAGCGCATGCTTTTCAGGCATTGAAAGTATTCATTCAACGCATCGAATTTGGCTGACCCGGTTTTGCCGGACAATTAATACCAACTAGATAGTCGATTATTATCTTTCCAAAAAAACAAACAAAAAGGCCGGCACACTGTCGTGCGCCGGCCTTTTTGTTTAATCAGCTTTTATTGCTTGACGAACTCCCCTGCCACGCCAACAACATCACCATCGAAGTTGGTGCGCGAGCCAACCGCGCGAACTTTCGAGTAATTGTGATCCGGCGAGAACAGTGTCCAGGACTGATACCCAGTGCCATCATTCAACGCCGTGAACGTGATGATCGTAGGCTGCCCGGTGCTGTTCTGGAAATGGTAGTGACCGTAAGCGATATCGTAATTCACGCCGTTCTGGC
The DNA here is from genome assembly GCF_001648775.1 of Pseudomonas fluorescens. GTDB lineage: Bacteria > Pseudomonadota > Gammaproteobacteria > Pseudomonadales > Pseudomonadaceae > Aquipseudomonas > Aquipseudomonas fluorescens_M. The sequence continues at coordinate 137,024 of NZ_LVEJ01000005.1, read as the reverse complement.
TGAATTTGCCGCTGAAGGTGCCGTTGGAATCGTTGCCATCGGTAATCGTCAGTTTGGCGCCAGCGTTAGCGTTTACATAATTGCCATTAATAGTCGACATAACGAGATTTCCTTTATCGTTGGATAAGTGTCTTCCGATGAGAGCAAGTTTCCTCCTGGAAACTCACGACAGTCAGGATGGTTGGGCATTCCAATATTGTCCATGTGACTTACTAACTGATTTGCAATAAGCACTGTTCATCCGACTCATAACTTATCGCCATTCAATCGAACATTAATTCCAATTCAACTAACGACTGGCATTGGTTTGCTGCACGCTGACAACCGGTGCATTAACCGCCGTCTCGGAGCGTGGTGTACTCGTTGGCACCCAGTCATAACTCACAGGCAGCGCCCGATACACCCAGTTGCTGATCGCGTCGCTGCCTGGCGCTTTGCCGAGATAGGGGCTGACGTATTCCCAGACGTTTTCACCGTTGGCCGTCACCTGGAAAAACCGCCCGTTCATGCCTTCGTCGATCAACGTGTTGCCGTTGGGCAAGCGCCGCGCACTGCTGATAAACGAACTGTAGAACGCCCATCCCGGTTGCTTAGAATTGGCTGCGCTGTACTGCCAGACGATCTGGTTTTTCAGCGGATCGATTTCCAATACCCGCGAACCGGAAATCAGCCCGAGGGTGACATTGGGATAACCCGCCGATCCTTGGTTATCGAACACCAGCAAGTTACCGGCTCCAGGCAATCCTGCCGGAATGATGTGCGCATCATGCTGGCCGACAAACTGATCCACCGGGCGCGGCAGTTTCTGCGCGGTTTTCGGGTTGCTCAGCGGTAGGTTCGGCCCAAGACGCCAGACCACTTTGCCGCTGTGCTTGTCGATGATCGCGATGAAATTGGCGTTGCGTGAATCGATCAGCAGATTGTCCGGATTGAAGCGCTTGTCACCGGCATCGAACCACTTGTTCGGCCCGACCAGGCTGAGATTGTTGATGTGCAGGTAATCCGGATTTTCACTGGCGCGCACCAGCTTCAACTGCTCGGCGGTGAAGCCGAATTCATTGAGATGTTCCGAGGCCAGCCACTGCCATTTCACCGCGCCGTCGGGGCTGACTTCATAGATTGCATCGTCGATCACCTCGGGGACTTTAAAGCCTTTGACCTTGTGCACCTTGTTCGCCAGCACCACGGTGTTGCCGTTGCTCAACCGGCGTTGATCGTGATGCTGCTGCGCCGCGCCACCGGGCGCCTTGTCGCCCCACTGCCAGACGACTTTGCCGTTCCAGTCCAGTTCGCCGACGCTCTGGTTGCCCAGACCATTGCCGGCCGAACCGAGCTTGCCGGGATCCTTTTCACTCAGTTGCAGCAGCACATGCCCGCGCTCGCCGCCGACCAGTTTCGGGTCGATGATCGCTGACGGAAAGCCTGCCTGCGGCCAGGTTTTCACCTCGTTGCCGTTCATGTCGATCAGGTGCGTCTGCTTGTCCGCACCGCTGAAAATCACGTACTGGTTAAACGCCTTGTTCGGGTCGTAACGGGTCACGCCGGTCGGGTAAACACTCGGTGCGGCGAAGACGCCGACACTGAGCACTGCGCCGGACAGCAACACCGGCAAAGCGGTTTTGATACGCAACATGATGCAGCTCCTTGAATGACCAATCAGAAGTCGTAGCGACCGGTGACGCCGAGGGTGCGCGGCGTGCCGAGCAGGCCTTCATAGCCGCCGTTGCCGCCCGTCCACAGGGTCGTGTAGTAGGTTTTGTCGAAGGCGTTTTTCAGCCACAGCGACACGTCCCACTGGCCCTGATTGAAATCGCCGCGCAGGCCGGTGGAGAAGTTGACCACGGCGTAACTCGGGATCTGCCCGTAGTCGGAATCCTCGACTGTGCCGACTGCTTTCGAACGGAACGCATAGCTCGCGGTGACGTAGGGTTCGAAGCCGTTATCCAGATTCCATTTGTATTCGCCGTTGGCGTTGCCGATCCATTTCGAGGCGCCGACCACTTGATGACCACTGAGGTCGCAGGAGGCTGGAGCACCCGGCGCCTGGCTGACTTCCGGCGGGCACGGAGCATCTTTGTACGAGAGGTAGCTGACGTCGTTGTAAGAGCCGTTGATGTTCAGGGTCAGGCCGCGCAGCGGGATCACCGTGCTTTCGAACTCGACGCCGCGCGAACGCACGGAACCGGCGTTGGTCAGGTATTGCACGCGATTTTCGGCGTCGTAGGCGTTGGTCTGGTAAGCGTTGACCTGGGTCCAGAACACGTTGGCATTGAGTTGCAAGCGGTGGTCCCACAGCGTGCTCTTGAAGCCGAGTTCGGCGTTGTTCGCGCGCTCAGTGCCGATCAGCAACGAATCGGCGCCGGCCACCGGAGCAGAACCGACGGCGAGGTTGACCCCGCCGGATTTCTCGCCGTGGGACAACGTGGCGTAGCCGAGCACGTCATCGGTGATGCGATAGCTGAGGTTGAGCAGCCCGGACGGACTGGAGCTGTACTGATTCAAGTCGCCGGAATCGTAAGCGCCGGCACGACCGCGTCGCGCTGTGGCCGCAGCGCCCGCTACCGCGGCGCCACCGACCGGGGCATCGCGCGTGACCCAGGCGGATTTTTCTTCATAAGTGCCGCGCACCCCGGCGGTGAAATCCAGACGTTCGCTGAGGTGCCAGGTGCCTTGGGCGAACAGCGCAAAGCTGTCGGTCTTGATATGGCCGTTGCCAACGCTGGTGACGTTGGCCAGTGCACCGGCCGGCGTGCCGTTCCAGATATCCGCCCGGGGTCCGTAATAGGCGAAGGATTTGTTGTTCAGATCCGAACCGAAGTAGTAGGCGCCCACGACGTAATCGAAGAACTCACCCTTGGGCGAGGCCAGGCGAAATTCCTGCGAATACTGTTTGTCCTCCACCGAGACCCCGGCGTTGTAGCTCGCCGGCACGTTGAGGCCGTCGTCGTTGCGCGGGGTGAAATTCCAGAAGCGATAGGAGCTGATCGAGGTCAGCGTGAAGTCGCTCGGCAGCGTCCAGTTGGCCTCAACCGACGTGCCGCCCTGATGCACGGTGACATGCTGGTCGTTGTCCAGATTGACCTTGCGGTGTGAGCCGTTGACCAATGTCGCGCCGGCGGCGTTGGCGCGCGCCTGGTAAAGGTTGACGCCGTTGATGGTCGGCCCGGTGTTGTACAACACGCGGGTGCCCGCGCTGGAATCCTCTTCGTTGTAGTCGCCGATCCAGCGCAGGTTGAAATCTTCATTGGGCTTGAACAGCAGTTGCGCGCGGAAGCCATCGCGCGAGCCGCCATTCAAATCATGGCCGTCGTATTCGTTTTTGATGTCGCCGTCGCTGCGCGTGCGATAGGCCGAAAAACGTCCGGCCAGTTGATCATTGAGCGGCCCGGAAATGGTGCCCTTGGTCTGGAAATAACCGTCCTCGCCCACCGAGGTTTCGATGCTGCGCTCAGGGGTGAAGGTCGGCGCGCGGGTGCTGATGTTGATCACCCCGGCGGTGGTGTTTTTGCCGAACAGCGTGCCCTGCGGCCCACGCAAGACTTCGAGCTGTTCGATGTCCATCAAATCAAACACCGCCATCCCCGGGCGGCCCAGATAAACGTTGTCGATGTACAGGCCGACGCTACCTTCCAGGCCATCGCTGGCCGGGTTATTACCGAGGCCACGAATCGACACGCTGGACTGGCGTGCGTGCATGTAGGCGACGTTGACGCTGGGCACCAACTGCTGCAAATCCTGAATCCGGTAGACCCGCTGCGTCTCCAGATTCTGGCCGCTGACCACGCTCATCGGCGTTGGTACATCTTGTGAACTTTCTTCGCGGCGGCGGGTGGTGACGGTCACGGTTTCCAACTGTGAACTGTTCGCGGCAGGCTTGCCGGCCGATATTGGCGCCGGGGTTTCAGAGTCGGCGGCGTAGCCGTGAGTCCAGCTCGCGCTCCCTGCCAACAACAGGGCCAGAGGCAGGCGTTTGAGCCGTCGTGGCGTTAAGGGTGACGCAAGGTTCAACGGACTCATGGCGTGGCTCCTGGTCAAAAAACACACAGACATCTTCAGCGCTGCATATTCTTTTAAGTTATTTATTTATGGTTTTACAAATATTTACTGCATAAGAGATTGCCTTTATAAGGAGTCGACCTAATGCATATCCAATGCATTTCCCGGATATTTTTTATGTGAAAAATGCATATCGACTTGCGTCAACTTCGTCACTTCATTGCCTTGGCTGAACAACGCAGCTTCGTCGCCGGCGCGCAGGCGGTGAACCTGTCGCAGTCGGCGTTCAGCCGCAGCATTCAGGCGCTGGAGCACAGCGTCGGTTGTCAGTTGGTCGATCGCGGACGCAAGGAATTACCGCCGACCAAACAAGGCCAGGTGCTGCTTGAGCACGCACGGCGACTGGTCAGCGGTGCGCAGCAAATGGCCAACGAGATCAGTCAGTTCAACGGGCTGGAGGCGGGAGAATTGCGTTTCGGTTGTGGGCCGGCGCCGGCAGCGGGATTGATTCCTCGGGCAATTGGCAGCTTCATCGGGCGCTACCCGAAAGCGCGGGTGCAGTTTCAGGTCGATGACTGGCAAAGTCTGAGCAAGCGATTACTCAGCGAAGAGTTTGAATTCTTTGTCGCTGACACTCGGCACTTCGAGGCCGATCCGGATTACCTGACCTACCGGTTGCGACCGCGCAAGTGGCATTTCTGCTGCCGCGCAGGGCATCCGCTGGCGGGTTTCGATAAGGTCAGCGCAGAGCAATTGATGAGCTATCCGCTGGCGGTGAGTATTCGTCCGCCGAACTTGCGCAAAGTCATTGTCGATCTCAGTGGGCGGCCGGATTTCACGCCGAATGTGGAGTGTGAAAACAGCTCGAGTTTGCTCAGCGTGGTGCTGCGTTCGGATGCAATCGGGATTGTTGGCGCCTACTCGGATGCACTGCATCAGGCCAAGGGTGAACTGGTGTGTTTGCGCATTGAAGGATTGGCGGATGATCTTGAAGAGCTGTACACCCGCTATGGGATTGTCAGCCGCGCGGGGTATCGGTTGTCGCCGTTGGCGGAGGCGATGATTGAGCAGATCAAGACGATTGATCAGCAGGATGAAGAGGTTTGCTCGCTGCAGAATCTCGCTGTCTGATCGGACCTCTTCGCGAGCAAGCTCGCTCCCACAGGGAAACGCAGTCTAAATGTGGGAGCGAGCTTGCTCGCGAAAGGGCCAGTGCAGGCACCGATGCATTTCCTGCATAAAACCCATTCCCCAAATGCACTTGCCGAACACCCCCACTGAAAGCGAAAAACCCCACCTGTCTCTCTGACCGGTGAACCCATGTCCAACTCGCCAACCCCCGTGCGCAACGTGCTGTACATCATGTGCGATCAACTGCGCCGCGATTACCTGTCCTGCTACGGCCACCCACATCTGCACACACCGAACATCGATCGACTCGCTGCGGCCGGCGTGTGCTTCAGCCGCGCTTACACCCAAGGCACGATCTGCGGCCCGTCACGGATGTCGGCCTACACCGGGCGCTACGTCAGCAGCCATCAAGTGGCGTGGAACGCCGTGCCGCTGCCGCTGGAAGAACTGACCCTCGGCGATTACCTGCGCCCGCACGGCATCCGTACCGCACTGGTCGGCAAGACCCACGCGACGGCGAATATCGATGCCTTGCAACGCCTGGCGATCAATCCGCAAAGCGAGCAAGCCGAAATCCTCAACGAAGTCGGTTTCGAACCCTACATGCGCCACGACGGCATCTTCCCCGACGATCCGCTGTTCGACGACAAACGCGAATCCGCGCCCTACACCCATTACCTGCGCGAACACGGCTTCGACGGCAAAAACCCCTGGCACGACTGGGCCAACGCCGCCGAAGGCGAGAACGGCGAAATCCTCAGTGGCTGGCAAATGCGTCATGCGAATTTGCCAGCACGAATTCCCGAGCAACACTCAGAGACTGTCTACACTACAAATCGAGCCATCGACTTCATCACCGAGCAAGGCGAGAAATCGTGGTGTTTACACCTTTCCTATATCAAACCGCACTGGCCCTACATCGTACCAGCGCCGTACCACGCCTTGTACAGTACGAAATCGATTCTCGAAGCGGTCCGCGCGACGCCCTCCGAAGCCAGCAAACACCCTGTATACACTGCCTTTCGCCAGCATGAGGAAAGCCTGAACTTCTCCCGTGACTCAGTACGATTGACTGTAATCCCTACCTACATGGGCCTGATCAAGCAGGTGGATGATCAACTCGGGCGACTGTTCGATTTTCTGCAGAGCAATGGTCGCTGGGACGACACGTTGATCGTGTTCACCAGCGATCACGGCGACTTTCTCGGTGATCACTGGCTTGGGGAAAAGGAGTTTTTGCTGGAGCAGGCAGTGGGCGTGCCGTTGATCGTGCGTGATCCTCGGGCGGCAGCGGATGTCACGCGTGGAACGGTGGATGAGCGACTGGCGGAAACCATCGATGCGTTGCCGACCTTTCTTCAAGCCTTGGGATTGCCGGGAGCGGAGCATCGGCTTGAAGGGCGTTCGTTGATTCCGCTTCTGCACGGCGAAACCCCGGACTGGCGCCACTATGCGATCAGCGAATACGACTACGCCTTTCAGGCGCCGGCGCGTGAGCGTTTGGGTCAGCCGATCGACCGTTGCCGCATGACCATGGTGCGTAGCGAGCGCTGGAAATACCTGGCGTACGACGGTTTTCGACCGCAGTTGTTTGATCTGTTGAATGATCCGCAGGAGTTGCGTGATTTGGGGGATGACCCGGAATTCGCGGCGGTGCGCGAGGAGCATGCGGGGTATTTGTTTGAGTGGGTGCGCGGGTTGAAGCGGCGCACGACCATTAGTCATCAGGAGATTGATTTGCGTGGGCAGCGGTTTCGTTATGGTGAGCCGGAAGCCGAGAAGGTTGTGCAGATTGGTGTTTGGTAGCGGGAAGAGCCCCTCACCCTAACCCTCTCCCGGAGGGAGAGGGGACTGAATGGGGGATATTTCAGAGGTACACCGACCTGATCGTGCTTCACCGAATCCATAATCGATAAAGATCTTTCAGGTCGATGCATAACGCGAGACAACTCGGTCGGCTCCCTCTCCCTCTGGGAGAGGGCTGGGGTGAGGGGCTCTTGATCTTCAATCGCGACCTTTGATGGTATGGCTACGCTGCCCAGAAGCCCCAACCGGCACCTCACCTTTCAACGTCACCCGACGCACCACCCGATCCTGAGTCCCGTAATCATCAATCGCATAATGCTGCGTCGAACGGTTATCCCAGATCGCCACATCACCGGCCTTCCAGCGCCAGCGCACGGTATTTTCCTGGCGGATCACATGACCCTGCAACAGCCCGAACAGATGCGCCGAATCCGCCTGCGAATAACCCTTGATGCGTTTGACGAAATGCCCCAGCAGCAAGCTCTTCTCGCCGCTGATCGGGTGTACGCGCACCACCGGGTGCTCGGTCTCGTAAACGGTGGAGGTGAAGACCTTGCGATAGCGCTCCAGCTTCTCCGCCGAGACGTCCGGCTTGGCGCTGGCGTAGTCGTATTCGTTGCTGTGCACGGCGACCAGTTTGTCGGCCAGTTCACGCAGCTCGGTCGGCAAGCCGTTGTACGCCGTCGCGGTGTTGGCCCACAGGGTGTCGCCACCGAAGGCCGGGGCCACCACCGAGCGCAGGATCGAGGCTTTGGGGTAGGCGTCGACGAAGGTCACGTCGGTGTGCCAGGAGTTGGCGCGCTGACCTTCAGCGCCGTCCAGCTCGAGCAGATAACGCGTGCCTTCACGCGACGGCACGGTCGGATGCGCCACCGGCTCGCCGAGCAGATGGGCGAAGGCTTCCTGACGCTGATCGTCGAGTTGGCTCTGTTCGCGGAAAAACACGACTTTGTACTGAACCAGTGCCTGTTGAATGGCTTCGACGGTGGCGGCGTCCAGCTCACCGGACAAATGCACGCCACGAATCTCGGCGCCGATACGACCGGCCACCGGATGAATTTCCAGCGCGTGGACAGCGGGTTTTACTGCGAGTGCGGCATTGCTCATGGGTAGACCCTCATCGACTGCTTACGGTTGGACGGCAGCGAAACAACGCTCTATCTATATTCCATTTACATCTAATAGATATTCACTTGCTTCGTTGACGGAATAAGAGCTTGCATTTAAAACCTCTAGCAACCCTCGTCGCAAATGCCTTCGAGCTATTTTTAGGATGCCGGAAAAGCATATGGATCTTCGCCAGTTGCGTTACTTCATCGCCCTCAACGAACACCGCAGTTTTGTCCGTGCGGCGGACGCAATGGGCATCACTCAACCGGCGTTCAGCCGCAGTATTCAAGGGCTGGAGCAGGAGTTCGGCTGCGTGCTGGTGGATCGCGGCAACAAGGATCTGCGCCCCACGCCTGAGGGCCAGGTGGTGCTGCAACACGCCCTGAGCCTGGTGCAGGGCGCAGCGTTGCTCAGTGCGGAAGTAACGCAGATGACCAAGCTCGATGCCGGTGAAGTGCACTTCGGTTGCGGCCCGGCACCGGCGGTGAAACTGGTGCCCGACGCGGTGGCGCAATTCATCAATGCGCACCCGAAAGTGCGCACCTGTTTTCAAGTGGATAACTGGGAAAAACTCAGCCGCGCGTTGAGCCGTGAAGAGATCGAATTCTTCATCGCCGACATCCGCCATTTCGAGTCCGATCCAAACTTCCAGACCCAGGCACTGACGCCCAAACGCGGGGTGTTTTTCTGCCGGCCGGGGCATCCGTTACTGGCCAAGGAAAGCCTGTCGACCAACGACATGTTCGACTACCCGCTGGCGACCACGCTGATCCCGCCGGGCATTCGTAAATTGCTGGCGAACCTCAGTGGACGCATCGATTTTTCACCGACCATCGAGACCGAGCACTTTCCGGCGCTGGTGAAAGTGGTGCTGCAATCCAATGCGATCGGCGTCGGTACGGAGGAGGCGTTTGTCGAGGACATTGCCAAGGGTTCGCTGGTGTTGCTGCACTGGCGCAATCTGCCGCAGAACCTGGAAAGCATGAATGCGCGCTGCGGGATTGTCAGTCGCACCGGGTTTCGGCTGTCGCCGGCGGCGCGGGCGCTGATCGAGACGTTGGTGGCGGTGGATCGGCAGGAAGTCAGTGTCGCCGTTTAGGGCCCTTTCGCGAGCAGGCTCGCTCCCACAATTGGAATGCATTTCCCTGTGGGAGCGAGCCTGCTCGCGAAGAGGCCAGAGCAGGCGCTAAAGATTCAGAGCTTGGCCGCTGCCAACTCAGGCGCCACCCAATCATTGACCTTGAACGGCTTGCGAATCAGCTTCTGCTGCGCCGCCAGATCAACCTTGTCCTGCAAGCTGCCGAGGAACACCGGATCCAGCGCCGAAGGGAACACTTCGCTCAATTTCTGATCCTTGAGATCCTCGGTGAGGATTACCGGCGGATAGCTCGCCAGCCCCGAGACCAATTGCACATAGGCAGCCTTGTTGCTGTCCTGGGTCAGCCACTCCACCGCCTGCTGCTGCGCCTTGAGCAGTTTGGCCACCGCCTCCGGGTGCGCATCGACAAACTTGCCCGTGCCTACCAGCACCGACTGCACACTGCCGGCACCACCGAGATCCTTGGTGTTCAACGGCAATTCGGCCAGGCCCTTGATCTGCAACGCCGCCAACCCGGAACTGCCCCACGATGCATCGATCTGCTTCGCCGCCAACGCTGCAGTTGCGCCGGTAAAGTCGAGGTTGATGACCTTCAGATCCTTCTCGCTCAAACCCTGACTGGCCAGCGCCGCATCAAATGACAACTGCGTCGCGGTACCGCGGAAAATCGCCACACGCTTGCCTTTGAGATCCTGGAGCGTCTTGATCCCTGACCCCGGCACCACGCCCAGATACTGCTTCACCCCACGGGCACTGGCGCTGAGCAAACGCGTATCCAGGCCATTGGACTTGCCGATGATTGCCGCCAGATCACCCAGATACGCCAGATCAACCTGGCCGTTGGCAAACGCCTCATTGATCACCGGGCCGGCGCCTTTGAAGAAACTCCACTGAATCTTGATGCCTTGCTCGGCAAAGGCTTTCTCGAAGATCTGCTGATCGCGCAAGACATCGACTACACCACCGCCACTGTGCTGAGTGCCGGCGCTCAGGTCCGGCACGGCGATTCTGATTTCCTTGAGTTCGTCGGCATGCGCGGTAAACGCCAGCAGGCCCGCCAGAGCAGGAACGGCAAACAGACTGAAAACACGTTTGAAGGGGAGGTTCATGGGTGCAGCTCCTTGATCACGACGGGCATTGAGGAGCCGAAAGTAGGCCGAATGCACACCTTCGCTTAAATACTATAAATGCACATTTTTATAGCTTTTTGCGCTAAGCGAGCAGCGGCGGGGCTTGCAGCGGCGTATGCATTAACAGCATCGAAAATATTCTTCGAATGCATTGGATGCGTGTCGGCTGGAAGCCTTAAATGGCCTCGCTTATCTCCTAAAAGAATCTATATCGACATTGTTATAACTTTTTGTTTTTAGCTAATACCGCTAAAGATCTTGAGCCAACCCGACAACGGAGGTCACCCATGGCCCGCCAATCCTTGCTCAGTCTTCCACTGCCCGCGCCGCCGCTGAAAAGCCGCCGTACCTGGCCAAGCCTGAACCAGCGCCTGTTGCCATGGCTGCTGCCGCTTGGCCTGTTTGCCCTGTGGTGGCTGGCCGCCCGCAACGAATGGATGAGCGAGCAGATCCTGCCTGCGCCCTCGCTGGTGTGGAACAGCGCTGTCGAGTTGTCGCAAGGCGAGTTATGGAACCACTTGTGGATCAGTTTGCAACGTTTGTTCTGGGGCCTGCTCGCCGGGATTTCGGCGGGGGCTCTGCTCGGTGCCGCGCTGGGTTTCAGTCAGCGCCTGGAACGTCTGGTCTTCCCGACTTTCGCCGGGTTGGCGCAGGTGCCGACGCTGGCGTGGATTCCATTGTTCATGGTGTTTTTCGGCATCGGCGAAGGGCTGAAACTGGTGGTGCTGATCAAAGCGATTGTGGTGCCGGTGACCTTGCACACATTGGTCGGCGTAAGAGATGCCCAACCGAAACTGCGCGAAGCTGCCGCTGTTTTACGTCTGCCGCCACGCCTGTTGATCCGTCGCCTGGTGTTGCCCGCCGCCCTCCCCGCGTTCATGGCTGGCGTGCGACTGGCGCTGGCCGCCGGATGGACTTCGTTGCTGGCCGTCGAACTGCTGGCTTCCAGCGAAGGCATCGGCTACCTGATGGTCTGGGCGCGGCAACTGTTCATGCTCGACATCGTTTTCGTGTGCATCGTGGTGATCGGTTTGATTGGCGTGGCGATGGATCGTGGCATCGGCCTGCTGGACAAGAAACTGGTGCACTGGCCGCACCCGGCCACCGCCGAAATTCGTCGTGGCCCGCGTTATGAAGGCTGGCAGCGTCTGCAACCGTGGCTGCTGCCGCTGGGCTTGTTGGCGCTATGGCAATTGGCGAACGAACTGCAGTGGGTTGATGCCAACATTCTGGTCAGCCCGCTGGCCGTTTTGAGCACGGCATGGGACGGTCTGCTCGACGGCACTTTGATCAGTGGTATGGCCCTCAGTCTTGGCCGCACACTCGGTGGCCTGTTGCTCGGCGGCAGCCTCGGATTTGCCCTGGGCCTGCTGCTGGGTCTGTCGAACATCAGCGAACGACTGCTCGGTCCGACCCTCGCCGCCCTTCGCCAAATTGCCATTTTCGCCTGGGTGCCGCTGCTTACCGCGTGGTTCGGTCTCGGCGAATTGGCCAAGTGGGTATTTGTCGCCCTCGCCGCGTTCTTTCCGCTGTTTATCGCCACACAACGCAGCGTCGCCAACCTTTCGCCGCAACTCAACGAAGCCGCAAAAGTGCTGCGCCTGAGCCTCGGCCAGCGCCTGCGTCGACTGGTGCTGCCGGGCGCCGCGCCGGGGATTTTCGCAGGTCTCAGACTGAGCCTGATCTACGCCTGGCTCGGCACCATCGGTGCGGAATATTTCATGCCGTCCAATGGCGGCATCGGCAGCCAGATGATCGGCGCACAACAGTTGCTGCGCATGGACCTGATCATGGCCGGCATGCTTTTCGTCGGGCTCACCGGCGCCCTGCTCAACCTCATTGGCCAACGCCTGGAAATTCGCGCGACCCGCTGGAGACACGCATGAACGCACCGATTGTCAGCTTTAAACACGTAGGCAAATCCTTCGACGTCGACGGTTTCGAACTGGAGGCGATTCGCGAATTCAACCTTGATATCGCCGAGGGTGAGTTCGTCGCCATCGTCGGCTCCAGCGGCTGCGGTAAATCGACATTGCTGCGCTTGTTGGTCGGCCTTGATACGCAGTTTCGCGGGCAGATTACCGTGGATGGCAAAGCGGTCAGCGGCATCGGCGGCGAACGGGGCATTGTCTTTCAGGAACACCGTCTGTTTCCGTGGCTGACCGTCGCCGACAACATCGGTCTGGGCCTGGTCAACGAGCCGCTGAGCGCTGCGCAAAAGCAAAAACGCATCGACGATTTCATTGATCTGGTCGGCCTGCGCGACTTCACTCGCGCCTATCCGCACCAGCTCTCCGGCGGCATGGCGCAACGCGTGGCGATTGCTCGCGGGCTCGTCGCCAGCCCGCGGATTCTGCTGCTCGACGAGCCCTTCGGCGCGCTCGATGCGCTGACCCGTCAGCAAATGCAGGACGAGCTGTTGGCGATCCGCGACCGCGCAAAAATCACCACGATCCTCGTCACCCACGACGTGGAGGAAGCGATCTTTCTCGCCGACCGCGTGGTAGTGATGGAGCCGCGCCCGGGGCGGATCAAGCAAGTGGTCGACATCGCCCTGCCCCACCCGCGCCAGCGCAGCAGCTTCGACTTCCATCAGTTGCGTGAAGAATTGCTGCACGAACTGACCAGCGACGACCATTACCAACCGAGCGTACCGGTGCAGATCCGCGATCTGCCGCTGACGTTCATTGCCTGCTGAACAGGAGTTTTGCGATGCCGCAACGTCCCAATTTTCTGGTGATTCTGGCCGATGACCTGGGCTTTTCCGATATCGGTGCGTTCGGCGGCGAAATCGCCACGCCGCACCTCGATGCCCTGGCCAACAATGGCCTGCGCCTGACCGATTTTCACACTGCACCAACCTGCTCGCCGACGCGCTCGATGTTGCTGACCGGCACCGACCACCACATCGCCGGCATCGGCACCATGGCCGAGACGCTGACCCCGGACCTGATCGGCAAACCGGGTTATGAGGGCTACCTCAACGATCGCGTGGTGGCGCTGCCGGAGCTGCTGCGCGAGGCCGGTTATCAAACATTGATGAGTGGCAAATGGCACCTCGGTTTGAAGGCTGAACTGGCACCCCATGCGCGGGGTTTCGAACGCTCGTTTTCGCTGCTGCCGGGCGCGGCCAACCACTATGGCTTCGAACCAACCTACGATGAGCAAACCCCCGGTCTGCTGAAATCCACGCCGGCGCTGTACATCGAGGACGACACCTTCATCGATGAACTGCCCAAGGATTTCTATTCCTCCGACGCCTTCGGCGACAAGCTGCTGCAGTACCTCAAGGAGCGTGATCAGACGCGACCGTTCTTTGCTTACCTGCCGTTCTCCGCGCCGCACTGGCCGTTGCAGGCACCCGCTGACATCGTCGAGAAATACCGTGGCCGGTACGACGCAGGACCGGAAGTGCTGCGACTGGAGCGTCTGGAAAAACTCAAAGCCCTCGGCCTGATCGAACCCGATGTAGAGCCGCATCCGCTGATCCAATTGACCAAGCAGTGGGACGCATTGAGCGACGAACAAAAGCAGATTTCCGCGCGGGCCATGGAGGTTTACGCGGCGATGGTCGAGCGCATGGACTGGAACATTGGCCGGGTCGTCGACTATCTGCGTCAGCAGGGGCAGCTCGACAATACGTTCATCCTGTTCATGTCCGACAACGGTGCCGAAGGCGCGCTACTGGAAGCGTTTCCCAAGTTCGGCCCGGAACTGGTGACGTACCTCAGCCAGCACTACGACAACAGCCTCGACAACATTGGCCGGGCTAACTCTTACGTCTGGTACGGGCCGAACTGGGCGCAAGTGGCGACCGCACCGTCGCGGCTGTTCAAGGCGTTTACCACTCAGGGCGGGATCCGCGTGCCGGCGTTGCTGCACTACCCACAATTGGCGATCAAGGGGCAGATCAGTCATGGCTTCGGCACGGTGATGGACATCACGCCGACCATTCTCGATCTGGCGGGTGTGCGGCATCCGGGCAAGCTTTGGCACGGCAAACCGGTGGCGCCGCTGCGCGGGAAATCGTGGCTGGGGTTCTTGTCGGGCGAGACGGCGCAAGTGCATGACGAGCACACGGTGACGGGTTGGGAATTGTTCGGGCGTCGGGCGATTCGCCAGGGGTCGTGGAAAGCGGTGTGGATTCCCGGGCCTGTCGGGCCGGCGACCTGGCAGCTTTATGATTTGAGCAGTGATCCGGGGGAGATTCATGATCTGGCGTTGAGTCAGCCGCAGAAGCTCAGCGCGTTGATCGGGCATTGGCAGCAGTATGTCGAGGAGACTGGGGTGATCTTGAGTGAATCGCCGTTTCAGCCGGATTGAAGGGGAAGATCAAAAGCCCCCTCATCGGAACGCCGCCCGCCTAACCCTCTCCCGGAGGGAGAGGGGACTGACCGAGGTGTCTTCCGTTAAATATCGACCTGTGAAAACGAGTCGATTATGGATTCAACGAAGCACTTTCACGTCGGCGTAACTCTTCAATATCCCCCAATCGGTCCCCTCTCCCTCCGGGAGAGGGCTAGGGTGAGGGCCGCTTGTCAGGCCTCCACCACCTCACCAGACACCGCGACTTCATCCCGACGAACAAACCGGTTAGCCCGCCCAAACGTCCCGAAATCATTAAACCGCACGCCCATCTCACGCATCACCTTATGCGCCACCGGCACGGTCATCTGGCGAATGTAAAACGGCTCCTTCACGACAAAATGATGAATGCCGTGGCTGCTGCCAAAGTTGAAACAGAACGCCTGCAACGGCCACAACCACCAAGGGTTCAACACCTGGCACTGCTGCAACACATTACCCAGTTCAACATCCCCGTAGTAATGCATGTTCGAGCTAATGAAGTGCAGGCAAAACGTGCGCAACACATTCGGGCCGATGATCACCACGGCAGCGATATCGATCACCTGCATCACCGACAGCGTGGTCGCTGACCATTCGATCGGCGCGCCCAGCAGATAGGCGATGCCATTGGCTGCATGAAAACCGAGAAACACATACCACGCGCCCCAATGCACCAGCGCCAGCGGCGCATACACCTTCAGCGTGCGCTTGATGATGCTGAACTTGTGCGCCCAGGTCTTGGCCCGCAGCATGCGGATGAACGCCGACATGACGTTGTCGCCGACCATCAGCAAGCGCACAAAACCCCACGGTTCGCCGTTGGTGATCGCGCGTTCTTCCATGTCGGTTTCAGTGCCGGAGACCTTGTGATGATTGAGGTGCAGATGGCGACGAATCCACGGATTGATCGTGCTCGGCCGCGCCAGCCACACCAGGCCCATCATCAGGTTGTGCGGCACGCGCTGCTTGCGGAAATACATGCTGTGGATCAGGTCGTGTTCCAGCTCATGGGTCAGCGACGCGAAAAACGCGTTGAGTAGCAGGCACACCCACCACGCCATGTGGCCGCTGATGTACAGCGCCGCCGAACCGATCATCCCGATCAGGGCAAAGGCCAGTATCCCCGCGCCCAATGCATCCTGATGCTTGAGAATCGGGTAGCGTTCGCGCAACTCAACGCCTTTGGCCAGCACCACTTCGCGAATATGCGCTGATCGCTGGGCAGCATTGTGTCGCTGGGGACTTGCAGAAGTACCGTCCATGCTTCCATCCTCTGTTTATGGATGTTCGCATCGTGCCTCGTCAGGCCTTGAATCGCGGTAGCCGAGAACGCCAACCTGTTGACCGGAAGCGCCAATCAGCATGAAGGAACCGACCTCTCTCGCCAGCTGGACCCGTGCCTTGCGCAAGCAACTCGATGCGCTGGGGCTGGACAGCATTGCCCTGTGCCAGCAGGCCGGGCTCGACCCGCAATTGATGGACGACCCCAACGCGCGTTATCCGCTGTCCGGCACCACGCGCCTGTGGGAAATCGCCGTGCAGGTCAGTGGCGACCCGGCGATTGGTTTGCGCGTGTCACGCTTCGTCAGCCCGACCACCTTCCATGCCCTCGGTTACGCGCTGGTCGCCAGCGGTAGCTTGCGTGAGGTGTTCGAACGCATCGTGCGTTATCACCCGGTGGTCAGCGATGCGCTGGAGCTGGAGCTGAGTCGCGGCGATGACCGCTATCAATTTCGTCTGAAAATACCGTCAGGCAATCCGGCGCCGGCCTTCGAAGCCATCGATGCGTTCGCGGCAATATACGTGCGCACCTGCCGCAATCGCCTCGGCCGTGATTACGCGCCACTCGCCGTGTATCTGCGCCGCCCGGAACCAACCGATGCGCACCAATGGCACAAAGTCTTCCGCGCCCCGGTGCATTTCGGCTGTGCCGAGGATCGCCTGGAATTCGCCCTCGCCGACTTCGACAGCCACCTCGACGACGCCAACCCGGAACTCGCCGAGCACAACGAAGCCGTGCTCAAACGCACGATGGCTCAGCTCAAACCACTGACCTGGGAGCGCAAGGTGCGCGATGCCATTGAAGAGCAACTACCGGAAGGTGAGCCAAGTGCCGAACGCATTGCCCAGGCGTTGCACCTGAGTTTGCGCAGTTTGCAGAGGCATCTGGCAGATGAAGGGTGTCGCTTCGACACATTGCTCAATGAGAGCCGCGAGAACCTGGCGCTGCTGCACCTGCGCGATCCGCAGTGTTCGTTGAGTGAGGTGAGTTATTTGCTCGGGTTTGCCGATACCAGCAGTTTCAGCCGCGCTTTCAAGCGCTGGACGGGGCTGACGCCGGGGCAGTTTCGTGATGGGTTGCGCTGACTGATCCCAACGCTGGATCGTCAGATCCGGCGCCTTCGCGAGCAGGCTCGCTCCCACAGGGGAAACGCATTCCAAATGTGGGAGCGAGCCTGCTCGCGAAGGGGCCCTTCAATTCACTAAAAAACCCAGCTCAAAAACGGTGCCGTCAGCATTACTGCTCACCCGCACCCGCCCGCCATGCAACTGCATGATCGACTGCACAATCGCCAGCCCCAACCCACCCGAATCCCCCGGTTCTGCCCGCGACGGATCAACGCGGTAGAAACGGTCAAACAGTTTGCCCAGATGCTCCGGCGCAATCGCCTGCCCGTGGTTATGCACCTGCAACCAGCACCAACCCGACTCATCGCGGCGACGCAGACTGATCACAGTTCCGGAGTCGGCATGACGCACGGCATTCGCCAACAGATTGCCGAGCGCCCGTTGCAACAGTTGCTGATCAGCGCGCAGTTCACCCTGCAGTTGATTGTCCAGCCGCAGATCGCGGTCATCGGCCAAGGCTTCAAAGTAATCACACAGTTCACCGCCAACGCTGTGCAAATCCAGCGTTTGCAGATTGAGCGCACGTTCCGCCTGCTCTGCGCGGGCAAGGAACATCAGGTTTTCCGCCATGCGCTTGAGCCGTTCGAATTCTTCCATGTTCGACGCCAGCACTTCCTGATACTCCTCGGTGCTGCGCGGATGATTCAGCGCCTGACCGTTGCTCGCCAACAAGGTGTGCAGCGGCGTACGAATCTCGTGGGCGAGGTCGGCGGAGAACTGTGAGAGGCGCTGCACGCTGTCGTCCAGCCGCGCCAGCATGCCGTTGAGCGCCTGCACCGGTTCCAGCAATTCGGCGGGCGTGCCATCGGCGGACAGGCGTTGATCGAGGCTGCGCAGATCGATGCCGCGTACCGCTTCGCTCAACTGACGTAGCGGTTGCAGGCCCCTTCGCAGTAGCAGTAGACCCAAGGCAAAAGCGAGTAACGCACCGATCCCAACGGACAAGTACAAGCGCATGCGATAACTGCCGAGCATCGATTCGCGCTCGCTCAGCACCTTGCCGGCGATGATCGTCAGCGGTTCACCGTTTGGCCCTTGGGCTTCACCGGATAACAGCGCCAGTTCGGCACCGTCCGGCGCTTGCCACGTCAGCACGTCGCGGCGCTGCGGCGTTTGCTCGCGGGGGATCGCATTGAGGGTTGGCAGATCGCGCTGACGCGGGTTGATGGCGATCACGCTGGAACCGTCTGCACGCCGCACCAGCAACAGACTGTCGAGATTGCCGAGCATGTTTTGATACAGCCGTGGCCGTGCCTGCAAGGCATCGAGGCTGTCGCTGTCGGCGAGCAAGGCGCGCACCTGCTCCAGTCGACCGAGCAACGCGAGGTCGTCGCGGTAGGCGATTTCTGCGGCCAGCGACCGATAGAGAAACACACCAATCGCACTCAACACCAAAGCGCAGACCAATGCGAACGCCAGCGCCAGGCGCCAGGCGATCGACCTAGAGCGCATCGTCAGGCGCTTCCAGTTGATAACCGACACCGCGCACGGTGTGGATCAGTTTCGGCATGTAGGGATCATCGACTTTCGCGCGCAGACGGCGCACCGCGACTTCGACCATGTTGGTGTCGCTGTCGAAATTCAGGTTCCACACCTGCGAGGCAATCAAGGTGCGCGACAGCACTTCGCCCTGACGGCTGGCGAGCAATTGCAGCAGGGCGAACTCTTTGTTGGTCAGGGCAATGCGCTGGCCGCCGCGACTGACGCGGCGACGCAGCACGTCGATTTCCAGATCGGCGATGGTGTACGACTCGGCTTCGCGCATCGGCCCGCGCCGCAGCAACGTGCGCACCCGCGCGAGCAGTTCGGCGAAAGCAAAGGGTTTCAGCAGATAGTCGTCGGCGCCCAGTTCGAGACCGCGCACGCGGTCTTCGATGGCGTCCTTGGCGGTGAGGAACAGCACTGGCGTGGCGCCGCGCTGGCGGATCAGTTGCAGCAATTGCCAGCCGTTGAGGCCGGGGAGCATCACGTCGAGGATGATCAGGTCATATGCCTGCTGCTCGATAAAGTAGCGACCATCGAGGCCATTGAGCGCCACGTCCACGGCAAAACCCGACTCGCCCAGGCCTTTGGCGAGGAAATTCGCGGTTTTGGCTTCATCTTCTACGACCAGCAAACGCATGGCACACCTCGATTGACAGGCACACAGGCTAGGCGCCTTCGGCGGCGTTGCCCATTACAAACTTGTAATCAGACTGACGAGGTTCTGACGAAGCTCGGCGATTAAGGTGGCGACCTTCGCTTTTGGAGCTTGTCCATGACCGTCAAATACTTCGTTGCAAGCCTGATGATCGGCCTCAGTGGCATCGCTGTGGCCAGTCCTGAGTTGCCGCGTCACGCTGATCTCGACCTGAAAACTGCAAGGCTGCTCGCCGACACCGCATTGGCCAATTGCACCGGCACGGTGTCGGTGCTCGACCGTGGCGGCAATCTGCTGGTGACCCTGCGCGGCGATGGCATCGGCCCGCACAACACCGCCGCCAGCCAACGCAAGGCGTACACCGCGCTGTCGACCAAAACCGCCACCCGTTCGTTTGCCGAGCGCGCTCGCAACAACCCGGAAACCGCCAACCTCAATACCCTCGACGAATTGCTGCTGCTTGGTGGCGGTATTCCACTGTTCCTTGGCACTGAACTGGTCGGCGCCATGGGCGTGGCCGGTTCCGGCGGCGGTGAGCAAGACGAAAACTGTGCGATCAAGGCAGCCGAAAAAACCGGTCTGGCCACTACCCGTTCCCAATAAGGAGTTTCATTCATGACGACTATGCGCATGACCCTTGCCGCGCTCGGCCTGAGCGCTTTTTCAAGTTTGGCCATGGCCGCGGGCAACCCGTTGAGCGTGCACGTGCTCAATCTGGAAAACGGCCTGCCTTCGCCGGGCATCGACGTGACGCTGGAGAAACACGTCGGCGAAAACTGGCAGCCGCTGGCTCAGGGCACCACCAATGAACAAGGGCGGATTGCCGAACTGTTCCCGGCCAAACAGCCTTTTGAAGCAGGTGAATATCGCGTGGTGTTCAAAACCGGCGAATACTTCAAGAAGGTCAAACACGACACGTTCTTCCCGGAGATTCCGGTGATCTTCGAAGTGAAGCAAACCGATCAGCACTACCACATCCCGCTGCTGCTCAGCCCGTACGGCTTCTCGACCTATCGCGGTTCCTAAATCAATACTGCCCCATGTGGGAGCGAGCTTGCTCGCGAAGGCGGTGTGTCAGTCAGCAATCATGTTGAATGTTAAATCGCATTCGCGAGCAAGCTCGCTCCCACAGGGGCTTGGGTGAATTGTCAGATCGTGGCGAGAGCGCGCAATCGCACGGCATCAAGGATTTCGATCTCGCCATACCCGAGTCCGATAATCCCCTGCCCCTGCAAATCCTTGAGAATCTGGTTGGTGGTCTGCCGCGACAGTGACAGCATCGACGCCAACTGCTCTTGCGGCAGTTGCAGCACCCGGCGTGGCGCGTCGAGTTCGCCGTAGCCTTCGGCGATCATCAGCAAGCGATGGGCCAGGCGTGCCGGGGCCGGCAGCAGGCTCAGTTGTTCGAGGTTGATAAACGTCAGGCGCAGTTTATGGCTCATCAGCAGCGCCAGATGCCGCCAATACACCGGCTGCTCATCGAGCAGTTTCAGCAACGTCGCCTGCGGAATATTCACCAAGGTGCACGGCCCGACTGCGTACGCGTCATGGGTACGCGGCTGGCCATCGAACAAGCAGATTTCACCGAACCAGTGCGGCGCTTCGACCAGACTCAACAACGCCTCCTTACCCTGCTCACTCACCGCACCGATGCGCACCGCGCCATCAAGCACCGCGTACAAACCGCAAGGTGCATCACCGCGCTGGAACAACCGTTGCCCCGCCGTCAGCCGCCGCTCTCGGGCCGCCGCCAGCAAGCTATCCTGAAAGGACACCGGCAGATGACTGAACCATTGCCCGCTCATCAGCCGTGAACGAATTTGCATAAACACTCCTGGATTGTCGCCTGCCTGACAGAGCGAACCCTGATCCCGAGGGATGATGCGATCAACCCTACTGGAGGAACAACAATGAAAAGCCTCGTCGACCACCTCAGTCAATACGCCGCCTACCACCGTGATCCGCGCAACATCGCCAGCCACTTTATCGGCATTCCGCTGATTGTGGTGGCTGTGGCGGTTTTGTTGTCGCGGCCGGAATGGACGCTGGGCGGGTTGTGGATATCGCCAGCGGTTGTGTTGGCGCTGGCCTCGGCGTGGTTTTACCTGCGTCTGGAAGTGAAGCTCGGGGTTTTGATGACGGTGCTGATGGGGCTGTCAGTCTGGGCCGGGCATGTATTGGCGCAGCAGAGCACGATGGTCTGGCTGAGCAGCGGGCTGGCGATGTTTGTCGTTGGCTGGGTGATCCAGTTTGTCGGGCATCACTATGAAGGGCGTAAGCCGGCGTTTGTCGATGACGTCAGCGGGCTGATTGTCGGGCCGTTGTTTGTGGTGGCCGAGCTGGCGTTCATGCTCGGGATGCGGCACGAGCTGAAAGAGCAGATCGAGGCGCGGGCGGGGGTGGTGCGGGTCAATCCGAATCGTGCGGCTGTCTAGACCGCATTCGCGAGCAGGCTCGCTCCCACAGTGGATGGGTGTTGAACACAAAATTTGTGAACAACCAAAATCCCTGTGGGAGCGAGCTTGCTCGCGAAGCTTTTGATCTTAAAGGCTGGCGATTTTCTGCCAGACCTTCGGTTTGAAGAACAGGGTTTCACCCTTGGCCAAACCGATCAGGCTGTCGTGATCTTTTACCACTTCGGCCTCGATCAGATCAGTCTGCCCTTCCACCTTCAACGTCACCCGCGTAG
Organism: Pseudomonas fluorescens; assembly: GCF_001648775.1. Classification (GTDB taxonomy): domain Bacteria; phylum Pseudomonadota; class Gammaproteobacteria; order Pseudomonadales; family Pseudomonadaceae; genus Aquipseudomonas; species Aquipseudomonas fluorescens_M. The sequence continues at coordinate 115,167 of NZ_LVEJ01000005.1, read as the reverse complement.
TCGCGCCCAACGGCCGGATATCACGCACCTCTGCCGCGTGGTGATCCTCCAGCTCATGCCTGGACAACGACACTTCATGCGGGCGGAACAGCACGTGATTGTCGTCGCTCAACAGCAAGCGGTTCGAATCGCCGAGGAAGTGATAGACGAAATCGCTGGCCGGGTTTTCGTAGACGTCGCCCGGTGAGCCGATCTGCTCGATCACGCCCTTGTTCATCACCACGATGCGGTCGGCGACTTCCATCGCTTCTTCCTGGTCGTGGGTCACGAACACCGAGGTCAGGTTGATGTCTTCGTGCAACCGCGCCAGCCAGCGGCGCAGTTCTTTACGCACCTTGGCGTCGAGCGCGCCGAACGGCTCATCCAGCAGCAACACTTTCGGCTCCACCGCCAAGGCGCGGGCCAAAGCGATGCGCTGGCGCTGACCACCGGACAACTGCTCCGGATAACGATCCGACAGCCAGTCCAGCTGCACCATGTTCAGCAGCTCGTGAACCTTGACCGCGATCTGGCTTTCGCTCGGGCGCTGGTTTTTCGGCTTCATGCGCAGGCCGAAGGCGACGTTGTCGAACACGGTCATGTGGCGGAACAAGGCGTAGTGCTGGAACACGAAACCGACGTTGCGATCACGCACGTCGTGGCCAGAGACATCTTCACCGTGGAAGACGATGTTGCCCTGATCCGGGGTTTCCAGACCGGCGATAATCCGCAGCAGCGTGGTTTTGCCGCAGCCCGACGGGCCGAGCAGCGCGACCAGTTCACCGCTGTGAATGTCCAGGCTGATGTTGTCCAGCGCCTTGAACGCGTTGAAGTTCTTGCTGACGTTACGCACTTCGATCGACATGAATTATTCCTCCGCGGCGCTGGCGCGCAGGCGGTTGATACGGTTTTCGCTCCACTGCTTGGCCAGCAGGATGAAGAGCGCCAGGATCAGCAACAGGCTCGCCACGGCGAACGCGGCCACGTGGTTGTATTCGTTGTAGAGGATCTCGACGTGCAGCGGCAAGGTGTTGGTCACCCCGCGAATGTGCCCGGAGACCACCGACACCGCACCGAATTCACCCATGGCCCGCGCGGTACACAGCACCACGCCATAGATCAGGCCCCACTTGATGTTCGGCACGGTGACGTGCCAGAACATCTGCCAGCCATTGGCGCCGAGCAGGCGCGCGGCTTCTTCTTCCTGCGTGCCTTGTTCCTGCATCAACGGGATCAGCTCACGGGCCACGAACGGCACGGTGACGAAGATCGTCGCCAGCACGATGCCCGGCAAGGCGAAGACGATCTGGATGTCGTGATCCTGCAGCCACGGCCCGAACAGGCCCTGCGCACCAAACATCAGCACGTAGACCAGACCGGCGATCACCGGCGACACCGAGAACGGCAGGTCGATCAGCGTCACCAGCATGCTCTTGCCGCGGAACGAATATTTGCTCACGCACCAGGCGGCACTGACGCCGAACACCAGGTTCAGCGGCACCGAAATCAATACGGCGAACACGGTGAGTTTCAGTGCCGACAGTGCATCCGGTTCAAAAATCGCGGTGAAGAATGCACCGAGGCCATTCTTCAAACCCTGCGATACGACGATGAACAACGGCAGCAGCAAAAACAGGAAAAAAACCAGCCAGCCAAGGCCGATCAGGACTCTGCGCGAAGTGGCACTGCCACGGCGTGCAGCATTGGCCGAAGAGGCGGCCGCAATAGACGATTGGGACATGTTCGCGCCTCCTTATGGGGTTTCGATGCGCCGCTGCAGCAAGTTGATCAGCAGCAACAGGACGAAGGAAACCACCAGCATCAGCACGCCGATGGCGGTAGCGCCGGTGTAATCGTATTGGTCGAGCTTGACCATGATCAGCAGCGGCAGGATCTCGGTTTTCATCGGCATGTTGCCGGCGATGAAAATCACCGAACCGTACTCGCCAACGCCCCGCGCGAACGCGAGAGCAAAACCGGTCAGCCACGCGGGCAGCAGCGCGGGGACCAGAATGTGGCGGAACACCTGCAACGGCTTCGCGCCGAGGCACGCGGCGGCTTCTTCGACTTCACGGGGAATGTCGGCCAGTACCGGTTGCACCGTGCGCACCACGAACGGCAGCGTGACGAAGGTCAGCGCCAGGGTGATACCGAGCGGGGTATAAGCGATTTTGAAACCGAGGTCAGCGGCGAATTGCCCGACCAGACCGGCTGGCGCGTACAGCGCGGTCAGCGCGATACCGGCCACGGCGGTCGGCAGCGCGAATGGCAGATCGATCATCGCGTCGATCACCTTGCGCCCCGGGAAGGTGTAGCGCACCAGCACCCAGGCCAGCAGCGTGCCGATGATGCCGTTGATGATCGCGGCGCACAGCGCGGTGCCGAAGCTCAGCTTCAACGCCGCCAGCACGCGCGGTGCGGAGATGATCGCCCAGAACTGATCCCAGGTGAGTTGAGCGGCGTGGACGAACATTGCCGCCAGCGGGATAAGCACAATCAGGCTGAGGTACACCAAGGTGTAACCCAGCGTCAGCCCGAAGCCGGGTATGACGGGGGAGATACGACGCGACATAAAAGTCCTTGGTTAAAAAGCATTCCGCTGAACGCACCAATGTGGGAGCAAGCTTGCTCGCGAAGAGGGAGTATCAGTCAACTCTACGTCGTCTGACACTCCGCTTTCGCGAGCAAGCTCGCTCCCACATTTTCCGCGCCTGGCTTCAGGCTTGATGTGTGGCTGAAGTCAGATTACTGCGCCTGATAAATCTGGTCGAACACGCCACCGTCATTGAAGAATTTCGGCTGCGCGGTTTTCCAGCCGCCGAAGTCCTTGTCGATGGTCACCAGGTCCAGTTTCGGGAACTGCTGGGCGTACTTCGCGGCCACGTCCTTGTCACGCGGACGGTAGAAGTTCTTCGCAGCAATTTCCTGACCGGCCGGGCTGTACAGGTGCTTCAGGTAGGCTTCGGCGATCTGCTCGTTGCCCTTCTTCTCGGCGTTCTTGTCGACCACGGCCACTGGCGGCTCGGCGAGGATCGACAGCGAAGGCACAACGATGTCGAACTTGTCGGCGCCGCCATCTTCTTTCAGCGCCAGGAACGCTTCGTTTTCCCAGGCCAGCAACACGTCACCCTGACCGTTGTTGACGAAGGTGATGGTCGAACCGCGTGCACCGGTGTCGAGAATCGGCACGTGCTTGAACAGGGTCTGTACGTATTCTTTGGCTTTGGCTTCGTCACCGCCGTTGGCTTTCAGGCCGTAGGCCCATGCGGCGAGGAAGTTCCAGCGCGCGCCACCGGAGGTTTTCGGGTTCGGGGTGATCACCGAGACGTCGTTCTTGACCAGATCGCCCCAGTCCTTGATGCCTTTCGGGTTGCCCTTGCGCACCAGGAACACAATGGTCGAGGTGTACGGCGTGCTCGCTTCCGGCAGACGCTTCTGCCAGTCGGCGGGCAGGGTCTTGCCGAGTTTGGCGATTTCGTCGATGTCACCAGCCAGGGCCAGAGTCACGACGTCAGCGCGCAGACCGTCGATGACCGCGCGGCCCTGTTTACCCGAACCACCATGGGATTGCTGAATTTTCACGGTGTCGCCGGCGTGATCTTTCTGCCAGAACTTGATGAATTCAGCGTTGTAGTCCTGATACAGCTCGCGCGTCGGGTCATACGACACGTTGAGCAACTCGTAATCCTTGGCAACCGCGGAACCGGCAAACACAGCGCTGGCCAGGGCGGCCAAAGCGTAACGGCGAATCGACGACATGGTGAAAGCTCCTGGAATTCTTGGTGGTGGCTTTTTCTTATGTATTGCGCAAATCGGGTGTGTCGGTTCAAAGATCGCCGCCTGCGGCAGCTCCTGCATCAATCTCCCCGCAGGAACTGGCGCAGGCGGCGATCTTTCAGCCCGGTTGCTTACCGGGTTGCTGCAAACGGAATTTCTCTTTGCGTTCGATCTGCACGACTTGCGCGTTATGCACAGTGATCTCCACCGCGCCGAAACGCAGATCGCGCAGGGCGCTCTGGATTTCACGCAAGATGGTGCTTTCGTCCTGACCGTCAACGCTGCGAAGGGATGCGCTCATGGTGCTGCTCCTTTGAATGGGATTTGCCTGACAGTGGGCGGCACTGCGTTCGGCGTGGGAGCAATATAAGAGAGGCACGGATATTCTTAAAAAGACTATTTAAGAATGTTTATATAACTAGAAAACATTATGTGGCCGGGCAAGGGTTTGCGCGCTGTTCGCGGCTCATAAGAACACCACAACCCCCTGTGGCGAGGGAGCTCGCTCCCGCTGGACTGCGCAGCGGGCCCAAGAAAACTGCGAGCGCTTCGCACTCGAGCGCGAGCAAGCTCCCTCGCCACAGATTCGGGTTCAGCCGATAAAGGGCGCACGCGCCCAATCGATATCCGCCGCAGGACTCGGCCGCCCAAACCAGTAGCCCTGCCCCAAATCACACTCCTGCCCCAGCAAAAACGCCGCCTGCTCAACCTGTTCGATACCCTCGGCATGGACTTGCATGCCCATGCTGCGCGCCAGCGCGATAATCACCCGGACAATCGCCGCGTCATCCTCATCCCACGGCAGCCCGGCAACGAAACCCTGATCGATCTTGAGCTTTTGCACCGGCAAGCGCTTGAGTCGTAACAACGATGAATAGCCAGTGCCAAAATCATCGATGGCCAGACGAATGCCCAACTCACGCAACCGGTGCATCTGCTCCAGCGCCACTTCCGGATCATCCATCACCGCGCTTTCCGTCACTTCCAGCTCCAGATACGCCGGATCCAGCCCGGTGTCGTGCAGCACCTGCGCCACCTGCTGATACAACTCACGGCGGGCAAACAGGCGCGACGAGACATTCACCGCGACAAACGACAGCACCACTCCGGCCTGCTGCCATTGGCACATCTGCCGACACGCTTGCTGCATGACCCAGGCGTCGATTTCAGCAATCAAACCGGTGCGTTCGGCAATCGGGATGAACTCCGCAGGCGAGACCAGACCGCGTTGCGGATGCTGCCAGCGCACCAACGCTTCGACGCCGATCAGGCGACTGGTTTTCAACTCATGCACCGGCTGGTAGTAAACCCGCAGTTCTTGCTGTTCCAGCGCGCGGCGCAGTTCGAAAGCGATTTCGACCCGTTGCTGAGCGTGGGCGGTGAGTTCTTCGGTGTACAAGGCGTAACCGTTGCGGCCGCTGCTCTTGGCCTTGAACAGCGCCGCATCGGCGTTGCGCAACAGTTGATCGGCGCTCAACGCATCGCTGGGGAACAGGCTGATGCCGATACTCGCGTTAATGAACAATTCGTGGCCATCGATGCAGAACGGCTCCTTGAGCGCGTCGAGGATGCGCTGGGCCAGTGCCGCCGCCTGCCCTGGCTGTGGACAGCTTTCTGCGAGCACGGCGAACTCATCGCCGCCAAGCCGCGCCAGGGTAATCACAGGTCCGAACAGTTCCTGTAACCGCGCCGCAACGGCTTTGAGCAAGCGGTCACCGATGTTATGGCCGAGGCTGTCGTTGATCATTTTGAAGTGATCGAGATCAAGCATCAGCAAGGCACAGCCACGCTTGTGGATCTGCGCCGACGCCAGCGCCTGCTCGGCGCGGTCACTGAACAGCAGGCGATTGGGCAGGTCGGTCAGCGGATCGTGGTGCGCAAGATGTTTCAGCTCATGCTCGGAGTCCTTGATCGCGCTGATATCGGAAAACACCGCGACGTAATGGCTGAGGCGGCCCTGATCATCGTGAATGACCCGGATGGTCTGCCACTGTGGATAAATCTCGCCGCTTTTGCGCCGGTTCCAGATCTCGCCGCTCCATTCACCCTGCGATTGCAGCGTGGCGAACATCGACTGGTAGAAACCCGGCGGATGGTGGCCGGACTTGAACAGGCTCGGCTGCTGGCCGAGGACTTCTTCGCGCTGATAGCCGGTGATTGCCATGAACGCGCGGTTGACGTGCACGATCAATCCATCACGGTTGGTCACCAACACGCCCTCGCGGGTGCAATCGAACACGGCCGCCGCCTGGCGCAAGCGTTCGCGATCGGCGTGACGCTCACGCAAGCGGGCACCGATCCCGAGGAACTCGCACAAACGCGCCCGCGCCAGGAAGATCAGCCCGGCGCTGAGCGCCGCAAACACATAACCGTTGATCAGTTGCCATCGGGCAAGATCGACGGAGTTATCGAAGAAATTGTTTAATAAATGATCAGTGCCTTGCAGCCAGATAGCGGCAAGCACGAGATAGAGCAGCGCTGCACGCAAAGCATCGCGGTAAGTGGCAGGCATTCGGCTGTCCATGTCCCTACAAAAAGGTTGGAATTATAGGTCAAGAAACATCCAGCGACTCTTATCTGAAAGGGCGACTGGTTTTATCTGTGTGCTTGGTGATAATGCAACGGCTGTTTTTATCTTTATCGAGGGCCCTATAGCCTATGTGGTACGAAGGTTTTCTTGGCTTGTCGGCCTGGTCTCTGGTCGCGGTCACCCTGCTGATGACCCACGTGACAATTGTCGGCGTCACGGTCTATCTGCACCGTTACTCGGCCCATCGCTCGCTGGAGCTGAATGCCGGCCTGAAGCACTTTTTCCGTTTCTGGCTGTGGCTGACCACGGCGCAGAACACCCGCGAGTGGACCGCCATCCACCGCAAACACCACGCCAAGTGCGAAACCGAAGATGACCCGCACAGCCCGGTCATCAAAGGCCTTTCCACCGTACTGCGCACCGGCGCCGAGCTGTACCGTGCCGAGGCGCAGAACCCGGAAACCCTGCGCATCTACGGCAAGAACTGCCCCGAAGACTGGATCGAACGCAACGTCTACAGCCGCTACCCACTGCTGGGCGTGGCGATCATGGGCGTCATCGACCTGCTGCTGTTCGGCACCATCGGCATCACCATCTGGGCGATCCAGATGATGTGGATCCCGGTGTGGGCTGCCGGCGTGATCAACGGTCTGGGCCATGCCGTTGGCTATCGCAACTTCGAATGCCGCGACGCGGCAACCAATCTGGTGCCTTGGGGCATCCTGATCGGCGGCGAAGAACTGCACAACAACCATCACACCTACCCTAACTCGGCAAAACTGTCGGTGAAGAAGTGGGAGTTCGATCTCGGTTGGGCGTGGATCAAAGTCTTCAGCTTCCTGCGTCTGGCCAAGGTCCAGCGTGTAGCGCCGATTGCCCACCGCGTCGAAGGCAAGGGCAGTCTGGACATGGACACCGCCATGGCGATCCTCAACAACCGCTTCCAGATCATGGCCCAGTACCGCAAGTTGGTCATCGGCCCGCTGGTCAAGCAAGAACTGGCCAAGGTCGATCATTCGGTGCGTCACCAGTTCCACCGCGCCAAGCGTTTGTTGTCGCGGGAAACCAGCCTGCTGGAAGATCGTCACCACTTGCGCATCCAGACCATGCTCGAGCACAGCCAGGCGCTGAAGGTAATTTACGAAAAACGCCTGGCCCTGCAGCAGATCTGGGTCAAGACCAGCGCAAATGGCCACGACATGCTCGCCGCCATCAAGGAATGGATTCACGAGGCAGAAGCCAGCGGCATCCAGTCCCTGCGTGAATTCGCTGACCAGTTGAAAACCTACTCGCTGCGCCCTGCGGCGGTCTGAGACCGTTGATCGGTGCACCCGGCTCCCGGGTGCACCCTTCGGAACTTCGCTAAAAATCGCCTATCTCAAAGACACTTCGCCATCCCGGCGGGCTGTACTGTGGCCGTTGTCGAATTGCGGCACGTCCTTTGAGATCTGTGCCGATGGTCAATAACAACCAAAAAGACTCATCCCTCCCGCAGTGGCCCGAGGCCGCGCAAACCCTCATGGCGTTGATGCACGCCCAGGGCGAAGTCGCCCGTCTGAGCGAACGCGAACAGCTGTTTAGCTCGCTGCTGGTCAGCGTCAACGCCGTGCTCTGGGCGTTCAACTGGGAAACCCGGCAGGTGCTGTACGTCAGCCCCGCCTACGAACGGATTTTCGGCCGCTCCGCCGGCCTGTTGCTGGCCGACTATAACCAGTGGCGCGACAGCATTTACCCCGATGACCTGGAATACGCCGAACGCAGCCTCGCCGAAGTGCTGCACAAGGGCGCGGTGGAAGATCGCGAATACCGGATCATCGCCGCCGACGGCCAGGTGCGCTGGCTCAGCGACAAATGCTTCATCAACCGTCAGGACGAACCGGGGCAACCGGTGATCATCGTCGGCATCGCCGAGGACATCACCGACAAGAAGCAGATGGAAACCGAGCTGCATCGCTTGGCGACCACCGACGTGCTGACGCAAAGCAGCAACCGCCGACACTTCTTCGAATGCGCTAACCGCGAATTTGACGAGGCGCGTGTGCAAGGTTCGCAAATGGCCTTTCTGCTACTGGATATCGATGATTTCAAAATGATCAACGACACCTACGGCCATCCGGAAGGCGACAACGTGCTGCAACGGATTGCCGAGTGCGGGCGCGGGTCGTTGCGTCGAGGGGACCTGTTCGGACGGATTGGCGGGGAGGAGTTTGCCGCAGTGTTTCCCGGCTGCGCGCCGGACATGGCCATGCAAGTGGCCGAGCGGTTGCAGCAAGAGATTCAGCGTTTGAGCTTCAGCCATGACGGACAGACGTTTGGCATCACCGTCAGCCAGGGGCTGACCAGCCTGACCGAGGCAGACGAAAGCCTCGACAGCCTGTTCGCCCGCGCGGATGCGGCCATGTATGAGGCCAAGCGACAGGGCAAAAACCGCATCATTTCTGCCTGAGCCCAATACCTAAACCCAACACATGACTACTGTGGGAGCGAGCTTGCTCGCGAAGGCGTCTTGTCTGTCAACGTAGCGCTGAATGACACACCGCTTTCGCGAGCAAGCTCGCTCCCACAGAGTCAGTGCTGATGCAGGTTATTTGCGCATCCGCATCAATTCCGGCAAGCCAATCTTCAGCAAACGCGCCGTGCGGCTCTTCGCCAGTTCCTCAACGCCCTCATGCTCAGTCAGATGCGCCATCTGCGCCGCCATGTTCATCACCAGCGCCTCACGCGAATACACCCCGCCACCGAGCTGGTAGACCGACGCAATCAACTCACGCAGTTCCAACGGTAATCGCCAGCGGGTGCGCAGCGCCGAACCGTAAGCCGCACCAAATTCCGCCAGCGCCTCGCCGACTTCCTCCAGTTCATCCAGCTCACCACCGGCCTGCTGCCATTCCTGCAAACAACGCAGCAACGCCAGATCGCCGAGACGATGCAGCATGCCCGCGCAGTAGCAGCGCTCCTGATCCAGATCGAGCAAGCGCGCCAGCGTGCGCGCGTATTCTGCGGTGTGCAGCGACAGCCCCCAGTAGCGCTCGGCGTAATCCGCCAGACACGGATCGCTGAGCCTGGCGCTGCGCTTGAGTGCCAGCCCCAGAATCAGGTTCATGCTCTGTCCGGTGCCCAACCGATGCAGGGCCTGCGCCAATGTTTGCACCGGCGCGCCATGGTGCTGCGCCGCGCTGTTGGCCGCCGCGATCAGTACTGCGGTGATTTGCGGGTCGGTTTTGATCTCATCTTCCAACAGCTTCAGATCAAGGCCATCGGGATTGAGGCTGCGCTTCACCGCCACTTGCACGTCGGTCATCAGCGGCGCGCCATCGGCCTGCTCACGGCGGCGTTCAAGAAACACCGACAAGGTCATGCCTGGCGCCAGTGCCGGCACTTCGCAAAATACTTCTTCACCGGCATTGAGCAACAAACCCTGCAAACGCTCGGTCAGGCTTTCCATGTTCAAGGGTTTGGTCAGATACGCCGTCGGCGCCAGCGGAATCGCTTCGCGCACGCTGGCACTGTCATTGCGGCTGCTCATCAGAATGAACGGCAACGGCGGATTGCGTTTGCGCTGACGGACGCTGCGCAGCACATTCAGACCATCGACGCCGGGTAGCTCCCAGTCGACGATGGCGAGGTCATAGGGCACTTCGCTGAGCAACGACATGGCTTGCTGGCCATCGGCACACAGGTCCAGCCGCGCATCGCAACGCACGTTCAGCAGCACGTGTTTGAGCAGGTCGCGAGACCATGGGTCAGCCTCGGCGATCAGCACTCGAGGTACGGCGGGTAAATCAACGGCAGTCATGCGCGCTCTCCCTTGCAATGCCTGAACCTTAGCCAATGCTGGCCATTCGATACAGCGCTAATGCGCCCGATGTGTTTCAGAGGGCGTAAAAAAACCCGCCGAAGCGGGTTTTTTGTCGATCAGGTCACACGGGGTGATCAGAGCTCGGAGAAGCACTCTTCGATGATCGCCAGACCTTTATCCAGTTGCTCGTCCGGCGAGGTCAGCGGTACCAGCACGCGCAGAACGTTGCCGTAAGTGCCGCAGGACAGCAGGATCAGGCCCTTGTCGCGCGCCTTGGCCACCACCGACGCTACAGCAGCAGCGTTCGGCTTGTGGCTGTCGCCATTTTCGAACAGCTCGACCGCGATCATCGCGCCGAGGGCACGGACTTCGCCGATCACCGGGTACTTGGCCTGGATAGCTTTCAGGCCAGTGACCAGACGCTCGCCGACAGCCTTGCAGCGGTCCAGCAGTTGCTCTTCTTCGAACACTTCCATTACCGCCAAAGCAGCGGCGCAAGCGATCGGGCTACCGGCGTAGGTGCCGCCCAGGCCGCCTGGTGCGATGGCGTCCATGTATTCGGCCTTGCCGCACACACCGGCCAGCGGGAAGCCGCCAGCGATGGATTTGGCGAAAGTGGTCAGGTCGGCAGCAACGCCCATCTGTTCCATGGCGAAGAACGTACCGGTACGGCCAGCACCAGTCTGTACTTCGTCAGCGATCAGCAGGATGCCGTGCTGGTCGCACAGCGCGCGCAGACGCTTCATGAATTCCTTCGGCGCGACGTAGAAACCACCTTCGCCCTGAACCGGCTCGATGATGATCGCGGCGATGTCTTTCGGCTCGGCGTCGTTCTTGAAGATGCGTTCGATGGAAGCGATCGAATCGTCAATGCTCACGCCGTGCAGTTCGTTCGGGTACAGCGCGCGGAAGATGCCGCCTGGCATCAGGCCCATGCCGGCCGAGTACGGCACGACTTTACCGGTCAGGCCCAGGGTCATCATGGTGCGACCGTGGTAGGCGCCGGTGAAAGCGATAACGCCAGCGCGGCCAGTGGCGGCGCGGGCGATTTTCACGGCGTTTTCTACGGCTTCCGAACCGGTGGTGACCAGCAGGGTTTTCTTGGCGAAATCACCTGGCACCTTGGCGTTGATCTTTTCGCACAGCTCAACGTACGGCTCGTAAGCCAGCACCTGGAAGCAAGTGTGGGTCAGCTTGTTCAGCTGTTCGGTCACGGCAGCGATGATTTTCGGGTGCACGTGGCCAGTGTTCAGTACAGCGATGCCGCCGGCGAAGTCGATGAACTCACGACCTTCAACGTCAGTCACGGTAGCGTTTTTTGCCGACTCAGCGAAGATCGGGTGAATCTGGCCAACACCACGTGGAACAGCTGCGGTACGACGGGCCATCAGTTCAGCGTTAGTCTTGCTCATTACAGTCCTCATTCGCCGCTCATCGGGCGGCGTGGTTCAAGGATTAAGCGGGAGAAATCGACGGTGGCAGCATGCGATGATCGACTGCCACGGCGTTCCTGGCCGCAGAGAAAATTCCGGTTTGAAACGACGCAAAGGGACAGCGCTCTCGTGCCCTTTGCGTTTGCAGCGATCCTTGTCCGGGCTTAGATGCCCAGGCAGAGGTATTTGATTTCCAGGTAATCTTCGATGCCGTACTTGGAGCCTTCACGACCCAGGCCCGAGGCCTTGATGCCGCCGAACGGCGCGACTTCGTTGGAGATCAGCCCGGTGTTGACGCCGACCATGCCGTATTCCAGCGCTTCCGCGACACGGAATACACGACCGAGGTCGCGAGCATAGAAGTACGAAGCCAGACCGAACTCGGTGTCGTTGGACATCGCGATCACTTCGGCTTCATCTTTGAAGCGGAACAGTGGCGCCAGTGGACCGAAGGTTTCTTCCTTGGCCACGGCGGCGTTCTTCGGCACGTTGGTCAGGATAGTCGGCTCGAAGAAGTTGCCTTCCATTTGCTTGCCGCCAGCGAGTACGGTGGCGCCTTTGGATACAGCGTCAGCGATGTGCTCTTGCACCTTGGCCACGGCTTTTTCGTCGATCAGCGGACCGGTGGTGGTGCCGTCTTCCAGACCGTTGCCGATCTTCAGTTTGGCCACGGCCACTTTCAGCTTCTCGGCGAATGCATCGTAGACCGAGTCCTGAATGTACAGACGGTTGGCACAGACGCAGGTCTGGCCGTTGTTGCGGTACTTGGAAATGATCGCGCCTTCGACGGCCTTATCCAGGTCCGCGTCGTCGAACACGATAAACGGCGCGTTGCCGCCCAGTTCCAGCGAGACTTTCTTGATGTCCTTGGCGCATTCCGCCATCAGTTGACGACCGATTTCGGTCGAACCGGTGAAGGACAGCTTGCGCACGATCGGGTTGCTGGTCAGCTCGCTGCCGATGTCGCCGGCGCTGCCGGACACGACGCTGAACACGCCCGCAGGAATGCCGGCACGCTGAGCCAGTTCTGCCAGGGCGAAAGCGGAAAACGGCGTTTGCGAAGCCGGCTTGAGCACCATGGTGCAACCGGCAGCCAGTGCCGGGCCGGCTTTACGGGTGATCATCGCGGCCGGGAAGTTCCACGGGGTGATGGCTGCGGTCACGCCGATTGGCTGCTTGATCACGATCAGGCGCTTGTCTGGCTGGTGACCCGGAATCACGTCACCGTAGATGCGCTTGGCTTCTTCGGCGAACCACTCGATGAACGAAGCGGCGTAAACGATTTCACCCTTGGCTTCGGCCAGCGGCTTGCCCTGTTCGAGGGTCATCAGGCGCGCGAGGTCGTCCTGGTTCTCGATCATCAGTTCGAACCAGCGGCGCAGCTTGCCAGCACGCTCTTTGGCGGTCAGTGCACGCCAGGCTGGCAGCGCTTTGTCTGCAGCTTCGATGGCACGGCGGGTTTCAGCGGCGCCCATTTTTGGCACGGTACCGAGGATTTCGCCGGTGGCCGGGTTGTTGACCTTGATCGTCTGACCGTTGTCCGCATCGACCCAAGCGCCATCAATGAAGGCTTGCTGGCGGAACAACAGGGTGTCTTTAAGCTGCATGTCGGCTTTCCTTAACAGCACCGCGGCCTGCGCGGAGCAAATTATGATTGTAGAAAGGCGCCTCGCAAGGCTGCCGTCAGGGAAATCAGTGACCGGGTGTGGCGCATCAACCGTGGACATTTCGAACCACCAGCGCGGCAACACCCAGCCTAAGAGCGTTTGAAATCTCAAACGGATCGTAGGATCAAAGGGGGTAAAGGACAATAGGTCGTTCGAAAAAAAGAACAAAAACGCCGTGTTTGTGGAAATTTTCAGATCAACGAGCAAAAAGCTCCAGCCGCAGGCAAAACTTAGATCAGTCCCGGGAAAGCGCCAAGCGAGGGTTTTGCAGGACGTTACAGCTTTATGGAATGCAGCGATTTGCGCCGACACGCGCACTGACAATACCTGCTCAAACCCAGCATGGACGCCCCGAGCCGACCTAGGTATGATGTCGCCCGCTGCACCAGTAGCTCAGCTGGATAGAGTACTGCCCTCCGAAGGCAGGGGTCGTGGGTTCGAATCCCGCCTGGTGCGCCATTGATTTAAACGAGAAAGCCTCAGGCCCTTTGGGTTTGGGGCTTTTTTGTGCTTTACGAAAAATCAAACTGGTTGAGTCTGATTCGAGTGTGCGGTAACAACAATAGTCATGTTTTACTACTGGCCATACGAAGATTGCAGAGCACCATCATGAGTGAGCAAAGAATCGAACAAGGCTTTATCGACAAGCTAATTGAGCTCAAATACAGCTACCGCCCAGACATCACAGACCGCGCCTCGCTAGAGCGAAATTTTCGCGAGAAATTCGAGGCCCTCAACCGTGTTCGCCTCACTGATGGCGAATTTGCTCGCCTGCTCGACGAGATCGTTACCCCTGATGTGTTTGCTGCTGCGCGTATCCTGCGCGAGCGTAATGCCTTCACCCGCGAAGACGGCACGCCGCTGAACTACACACTGGTCAATATTAAAGACTGGTGCAAAAACACCTTCGAGGTGGTCAATCAGCTGCGCATCAACACCGACAACAGCCACCACCGTTTCGATGTGCTCATCCTCATCAACGGTGTGCCGTGCGTTCAAGTTGAGTTGAAAACGCTGGGTATTAATCCGCGCCGCGCCATGGAACAAATCGTCGAATACAAAAACGATCCCGGCAACGGCTACACCAAATCCTTGCTTTGCTTCCTGCAGATGTTCATCGTCAGCAACCGCGACAACACCTACTACTTTGCCAACAATAACGCCCGTCACTTCTCGTTCAACGCCGATGAGCGCTTCTTGCCCATCTATCAGTTTGCTAACGAGGCGAACAAAAAGATTACCTACCTCGACCGCTTCGCCGAGACCTTCCTCGTCAAATGCACGCTTGGCCAAACAATCAACCGCTACATGGTGCTGATAGCGAGCGAGCAAAAGCTCATGATGATGCGCCCGTATCAGGTCTATGCCGTCAAAGCCATTGTCGACTGCATCGAGCAAAACTGTGGCAATGGCTATATCTGGCACACCACCGGTAGCGGCAAAACACTCACGTCTTTCAAAGCGTCCACCTTGCTCAAGGACAACCCGGAGATCGAGAAATGCCTCTTTGTAGTGGACCGCAAAGACCTCGACCGCCAGACCCGTGAGGAATTCAACAAGTTCCAGGAAGGCTGCGTCGAAGAAAACACCAACACCGCTGCACTGGTGCGTCGGCTGCTGTCCGAGGACTACGCAGATAAAGTCATCGTCACCACAATCCAGAAGCTCGGTCTCGCCCTTGATGAAAGCAGCAAACGCAACAAGCAGCGCCAACGCAACGACCAGCCCACCTACAAAGAGCTGTTGGCCCCACTGCGCGACAAACGCATTGTGTTTATCTTCGATGAATGCCACCGCTCCCAGTTTGGGGATAACCACAAAGCCATCAAAGAATTCTTCCCCAAGGCCCAGCTTTTTGGCTTTACCGGCACGCCCATCTTTGAAGAGAACGCCTCACGGGTAAAAGTGGAAGACCAGCAGGCGTCTTACCAAACCACGAATGAGCTGTTCCAGAAGCAGCTACACGCTTACACCATTACCCACGCGATTGAAGACGCCAACGTGCTGCGCTTCCATATCGATTACTTCAAACCAGAAGGCAAGAAAACACCCAAGCCAGGGGAAGGTTTAGCCAAGCGAGCCGTGGTAGAAGCCATTCTCGCCAAACACGACATGGCTACCGCGCAGCGCCGTTTCAATGCCATTTTGGCGACGGCCAGCATCAACGACGCCATCGAATACCATAGCCTGTTTGCCGAACTGCAACACGCCAAACAACTGGCCGACTCTGACTACCAGTCGCTGAATATCGCATGCGTATTCTCGCCGCCTGCCGAAGGCAATGCGGACGTCAAACAAATTCAGGAAGACCTGCCGCAAGAAAAGCAGGACAATGAAGAAGATCCAGAAGGCAAAAAAGCGTCGCTCAAAGCCATCTTGGCCGACTACAACGGCCGCTACGGCACCAACCATAGCATCAGCGAGTTCGACCTCTACTACCAAGATGTGCAAAAGCGCATTAAAGATCAACAGTGGCCAAATGCCGACCACCCGCATGCGCAGAAAATCGACATCACCATCGTAGTCGACATGCTGCTAACCGGCTTCGACTCCAAATACTTGAACACCCTGTACGTGGATAAAAACCTTAAGTATCACGGTTTGATCCAGGCCTTCTCGCGTACCAACCGTGTGCTCAGTAGTACTCAGGCACCGGACAAGGGCCCTACTGGGATAAAACCGTTCGGCAACATCCTCGACTTCCGCCATCAGCAAGAGGCCGTGGACGCAGCCGTCAGCCTATTTTCTGGTGAAGAGTCCAGCCCACAGGCCCGGGAAATTTGGCTGGTGGACAAAGCCCCCGTGGTGATTGAAAAACTACAGGCTGCCGTACAAAAGCTAGATGATTTTATGCAATCGCAAGGCGTAGCCTGCGCGCCGGAGGCCGTGCATAACCTGAAAGGCGACGATGCCCGTGCCGCTTTTATCAGCCACTTCAAGGAAGTGCAGCGCCTCAAAACCCAGCTCGACCAATACACTGACCTCACCGCGGACAACGCCGCCGCCATCGAACAGATTCTGCCCAAGGACAGCCTGCTGGGGTTTCGCGGTGCCTATCTGGAAACAGCCCAGCGCCTCAAAGCCCAGCAAGATAAGAACAGCAAAAACCCCGATGACAAAAACGATGCAGTGGACCAACTCGATTTCGAATTCGTGCTATTCGCCTCTGCCGTAATCGACTACGACTACATCATGGGTCTGATGTCACGCTTCTCGCAGCAAGAACCCAGTAAGCAGAAGATGAGCCGTGATCAGCTTATTGGCCTGATCCAAGCAGATGCCAAGTTTATTAACGAGCGCGAAGACATTGCCGCCTATATCGCCACTCTCAAGGCTGGTGAGGGCCTGAGCGAAACGGCTATTCGCGAAGGCTACAGCCGCTTTAAACAACAAAAAGACGCTGCCGAACTCGCTGATATTGCGAACAACCACCGGCTAGCCCCAGCCGCCTTGCAAAATTTTGTCGAGGGCATTCTGCAGCGTATGGTCTTCGACGGCGAACAACTCAGCGACCTTATGGCCCCGCTCGACCTCGGCTGGAAAGCCCGCGCCCAGGCCGAACTGGCGCTGATGAAACAGCTGCACGGCTTACTTATTAAACGCGCCCAAGGTCGCGAAATTTCAGGACTGAGCGCTTATGAACAGTAAGACAAATACAACCGGCGCAAAGGAAGAAAGCAAGGCTACGCTGGTGCCGAAACTTCGGTTTCCGGGCTTCGACGAGCCTTGGTCATATGACCCGCTCTCGAAGGCCCTCAAAGAACACAAAATAAAGAACACCGCCGGCCGTGATGTTTTTTCGGTTTCGATGGAATACGGGATCGTCAACCAGATTGAGCTCTTGGGCCGCAGTTTCGCAGCCGCCGACACGTCCAACTACACGATAGGTAGACGCTTTGATGTGGTTTACACGAAGAGTCCGTTGAAGGCTTTCCCGTTCGGAGTTGTAAAACAATGCAAATTCGACGGCGAAGTAGCACTCTCGCCTCTTTACGGCGTCTTCACGCCGCTCAACCAGCATCTAGGGTTGATGATCGAAGCTTATTTTGAATCGCCAAACCGGTCGAAGGACTTTCTTTCGCCTCTTTGCCAAAAGGGTGCGAAGAATACGCTCCAAATCACAAACACGACTTTCCTTTCTGGCCGTTTGCCGCTTCCGACGCAATCAGCCGAACAACAAAAAATCGCCGAGTGCCTGAATTCGGTGGACGAGCTGATTGCCGTGCAAGCCCGCAAAGTGGCGGCACTCAAGTATCATCAAAAAGGGCTGATGCAGCAGCTTTTCCCCCGCAAAGGCGAAACCCAACCTCGGTTCCGCTTCCCCGAATTCCAAACCGCGGAGGGGTGGGAGATGAAGACGATAGGAGACATTTTCGACACATCCGCAGGTGGGACGCCAGAGCGTTCTAAATTGGAATATTGGAATGGCTCAATTCCGTGGGTGACAACATCTCTAGTAGATTTCAATGTCATCAGCTGCGCAGAAGAATTCATTACTAATGAAGGTTTAAAAAACTCTTCGGCAAAGTTATTTCCCAAACATACAGTGCTGGTCGCGCTGATTGGGCAAGGAAAAACTCGCGGAAAAGTCGCATTACTCGACTGCGAAGCGTCGACTAACCAGAACTGTGCCGCAATCCTACCAACTGAGGTCGTGATTCCTAACTTCACTTTTCTGAATTTGTGTAGCCGCTACGAAGAGATTCGAGCACTAAGCAACACTGCTGGACAGGGGAGTTTGAGTCAAGGACTCATACGCACTCTCCCGTTCGGCTTTCCGAAAGACAAAGCCGAACAACAACGCATCGCCTCGTGCCTCACCAGCCTCGATGACCTGATCGCCGCACAAATCCAAAAACACGAAACCCTTAGGTCACACAAGCAAGGGCTTATGCAGCAACTTTTCCCGACTCAAGAGAAGGTGGCATGAATCACGCAATAATCGCCAACGAGCTTGCGGGGGCTAAGGAGCAGATCGTGCTCATCTACGCCTTCAACGCGACCGGAAAGACAAGATTGTCCGTTGCTTTCAAAGACGCCACAAAGAGCGCAGATGGCACCCATACTGGTGTCTACTACAATGCTTACAGCGAAGATCTTTTTATATGGGACAACGATTCTGAAAACGGTGAAGCAAACGTCCAGCTAGATATTCGAAAGAGTAGCTTGAATCGCTTTCACAGCTCACTCTCTGAAGATGACATCCGCAACAAGCTGAACAGATTCCGTCCAGATTACAGGTTTGACTTCATCCCTCACGACAACCCTGAAGATGGGATCAAGTCTGTGCTGTTCTTTGATGAGGTCGCCGACCCGAAAGATCCAAACAATATTTCAAAGGTACCGCGCAAAATTTCGCGGGGCGAAGAAAGGATTTTTGTTTGGTGCTTTTTTCTCGCCCTTTTTGAGGTCGAGGGATGGGCAGACAAGCAGTCTTCCCACTTCTTCATTGACGATCCTGTTTCGAGCCTGGACGACCACAATATATTCATCACGGCCTCAACCCTCTTTGACTTGATTGAAGAGCACTATAAAGCGCGGAAATTCGTCATCACCACCCATCACATCGGTTTCTTTTCAGTAATGTCAGACTGGCTGATGAAGGGTGAGAAGGCCTCTAAATTCAAAGACAAGGCGCGAGTTTGCACTCTCAGCTCAAAGAGCGGTGAAATTTCACTTGAGAGCTGCCGTAAGGATGTCTTTCTCTACCACCTCCGCCTTCTTCAAGTTTTGGAGCAGGCGC
This sequence comes from Pseudomonas fluorescens, assembly GCF_001648775.1. Lineage (GTDB taxonomy): Bacteria > Pseudomonadota > Gammaproteobacteria > Pseudomonadales > Pseudomonadaceae > Aquipseudomonas > Aquipseudomonas fluorescens_M. Next base: position 96,239 of record NZ_LVEJ01000005.1, on the reverse strand, counting down.
ACGCTGCAGGTGAAGTGAAGTCCTATCACTTTGCACTGCTTCGTCAGGTCTTAGAAAACGTTGCTTCGTTCCTCGGGGTAGGACAGTTTGGCTATGTCCTCCAGCAGATAGGAATCGAGGATGCTGATGAAGTAGCTACCATCGTTAACACGCTCTCGCACAAAAAAGTTTACTATTTCGAATCCGATGAAGTAGTGCCCGACAACTTGAAGACCTTTGACAAGATATTCAAAGGCCTCAAGGAAAAGTACAACTTTGTGCTGCACGCGCCAGCGCCCGTATCAGTTCCCCTAGGCACGCCATGAACGACACCAACCAAAAGAAACTGGGCTCCACCCTCTGGGCCATTGCCGACCAACTTCGAGGAGCTATGGATGCGGACGACTTTCGCGACTACATGCTGTCCTTCCTTTTCCTGCGCTATCTCTCCGACAACTACGAGATAGCGGCCAAGAAGGAACTTGGAAAAGACTATCCAGAGTTACCCATCGACGTTTTGCAAAAAACGGGGGCATCGACTCCTCTGCAAGTCTGGTATGAGGAGAACAAAGCGGACATCCCAGCCTTCGAGAAGCAGATGCGCCGTAAGGTGCATTACGTCATTGAGCCGGTGCACCTGTGGAACAGCATCGCTAATATGGCCCGCACCCAGGACTATGACCTGCTCACAACTCTGCAAGCGGGCTTTAAATACATCGAAACTGAGTCCTTTGAGAGCACCTTCCAAGGCCTTTTCTCAGAAATCGATCTGGGCTCCCCCAAGCTGGGTAGGAGCTATACGGAGCGCAACGCTAAGCTCTGCACCATCATCCAGAAGATCGCTGAGGGGCTGGCGGACTTTTCCACAGATAGTGATGCACTGGGCGATGCCTATGAATACCTGATTGGCCAGTTTGCCGCAGGCTCGGGCAAGAAAGCGGGCGAGTTCTATACGCCCCAACAGATGTCCGACATCCTATCCGCCATCGTCACCCTGGACAGCCAGGCCCCTAATACCGGCCCGAAAAAACGCTTGGAAAGCGTATTGGACTTTGCCTGTGGCTCTGGTTCGCTGCTGCTTAACGTACGCAAGCGTATGGGCGCGCATGGCATTGGCAAGATTTATGGCCAGGAAAAGAACATCACCACCTACAACCTGGCCCGCATGAACATGCTGCTGCACGGGGTGAAAGACACCGAGTTCGAAATTTACCACGGCGATACCTTGAGCAACGACTGGGACATTTTGCGCGAGCTAAACCCGGCTAAAAAACCCGCGTTCGATGCAGTCGTCGCCAACCCGCCCTTCAGCTACCGCTGGGACCCAACAGAAGCCATGGCCGATGACGTGCGCTTCAAAAACCACGGCCTGGCTCCGAAATCGGCTGCCGACTTTGCCTTTCTGCTGCACGGCTTTCATTTTCTGAAAGACGAGGGCGTGATGGCCATCATCCTGCCCCACGGCGTGCTGTTCCGTGGCGGTGCCGAGGAACGCATCCGCACCAAGCTGCTAAAAGACGGTCATATCGACACTGTGATCGGCTTGCCCTCCAACCTGTTTTATTCAACAGGTATCCCGGTGTGCATTCTTGTGCTCAAAAAGTGCAAGCAACCGGATGACGTGTTGTTTATCAATGCGGCTGAACACTTCATTAAAGGTAAGCGTCAGAACCAACTAACCGATGAGAACATCACCAATATCATCGAAACCTACCAGTTCCGTAAAGAGGAGCCTCACTATGCCCGCCGGGTTGAGATGGGGGAGATCGAGAAGAACGGCTACAACCTGAATATTTCTCGCTACGTCAGCATGGCAAGCGCAGAGGCAGAGATTGATTTACAAAAAGTGAACACCGAACTGGTCACACTGGAAAAAAAAATTCAGGCGTCACGGGACAAACACAATGCCTTCTTGAAAGAGCTGGGACTGCCACCCTTAGTGTGACCGCAATGCGATTTAATGGGACCATTTCAAGGCATTACACGGATAGCAATGCCTTGTTTTGCGTCTATAAATTACTGAAAAACAAAAAACGAAATATTTACTATAGGGTATACCGGCCGCTTTACTGGCTACTCTGGGTGAGTCCAATCAATAGGTGTGCGGATAGGTTTACCCACTGATCGAATGCCACAAATTGACACACTCACCCCGCTAACTTGGGCGAAATCCCGCTGCACTCAGCTATGATAGCTCGTTGATTACATGGTTAATTCCATCTAAACGTCGACTTTTAGGACTCCGAAGGCAGGGGTCGTGGGTTCGAATCCCGCCTGGTGCACCATTGATTTAAACGAGAAAGCCCCGGACTGTGATGGTCCGGGGCTTTTTTGTGGCCGATGCAAAGGGACTGGAGCGGCGTTACTCCGTCGTCCAATCGAATTCATCGTAATCCTCGTCGTCCTCTTCCGCCTCAATCTCGTCCTCAAAAACCTCGTCTTCATCAACGACATCCTCTTCCGGCTGATTCAGCAGAAACTCCTTACGTGCTTCGGTAATCGCGCGCCGCATCTCTTCGCCCTTCTCCGGGCAGTTGAGCAGTTGGGCGATGCGGTCAATTTTTGATGCCACGTTGTCCTCCAGCGCATCGGCAATGCCCCGATAGTGCGCGTTTTTGCGGGGTAATGCCAAATGGCTGGGGGATCAAGCGGTCATTTTTTCTGCAACTGTTCGAGACGCGCGTCGAGATCGGTGTTCGGGTAGCGTTTGTGCAGGTTGTTGAACAGGTTATCGGCGGCTTGCGACTGACCGGATTCGCGCAGGCGCAGGACTTCGCGCAGTTGGGCGTCGAGGCCATTGGCCGGGGCGGCGGTACGCTTGCTGAGTTTGGCTTCACCGGCGCTGATGGCTTGATCTTGCATCGGCGCGGCCATTTCCATCATCGGCACAGGTGCTGGCATGGCGCCGGCCGGGGCGGACAATCGATGCATCTGCGCGGAGTCCGTTTCGGTCATGGGGACAGCAAGTTTGGGGGTTGGGGCGTAGTCGTACTGACGCAGCGGCTCAGGGGCGCGCTGCACCAGTGACAACATCAATGCCACGCCAACGAGGCTGGCGAACGCGACTTGCCAGCGTGGTTTGCGGCAAGCGTCCAGCCAGCGTTGCCACAGGCTTGGTTTCGGCGCCGGGGTTTGACGATGCGCAGCGCTGAGGATCAACGCATCAATGTGCGCTGGCGGTTCGGCATTGTGCTGCTCGCGTACATGCTTGATCAGCGGATCTTCGGGTGTCTGGCGGGCGTCAGTCATGTCAGTACCTCCTCGGCCAGCAGCCGACGCAGTTTTTGCTGGGCGTAGCGCAAGCGGCTTTTGACGGTTTCCAGCGGTGCTTCGGTGAGGCTGGCGATTTGTGCCAGGTCGAGGTCGCCGTGGGCGCGCAACAGGAACACTTCGCGCTGGTCGGCGGGCAGGGTTTGCAGGGCGCTGTCCAGGCGTTGGCTGTCACGGCTGAGAGTGAGCAGCTGTTCGGGATCGTGCGTTTCATCGCTGATCGCGTGATGTTGCTCGTCATAGCTGTCATGCAGCGGTTGCCGGGCGCCGTGTTTGCGCCAATGGTCGATCAGACGATTGCGGGCAATCTGGAACAACCATGTGCGAAATGTCGCCCGGCCTTGTGGCTGACTGCTGCTACGGATCAGGCTCAGCCAGGTGTCCTGAAACACCTCGTCGGCCAGTTCCGGTTTACCGCTCAATCCGAGCAGAAACCGGTACAAACCCTGACGATGGCGCGCGTACAAGATCTCGAACGCCGCGCCGTCGCCGTCGCGATAACGCGCCAGCAGCGATTCATCGCTGTTGGCGGTTGAGCTGTCTGCCGAGGCAAACAGCTGACTGATGAAGCCTTTCAGACGACTCACTTATTCAATCCGTCGTTCAGTGGCCAGCGCGTTCGACGCGGTTGAGTTGCGCAAGCTCTGCGCCAGCTCGACCAGTTGCACGAACTCGTTGCGCAGACCGAAGCGATCGTCGCCGCGAGCGCCACGGGCCAAGGCCTCGGTGTCTTTCAGGCTGAAGTCGCCGGTATAGCGAGCGTCCTTGAGTTGCTGGGAGAATGCGGCCACGGCGGCGGCAAAACGCAGATCTTCGCTGGCGGTTGCGACTTGGTTGGCGATCGGCCGCTCGATCAGCAGACTTTTCCCACCTTCAGGCTGTTGATAACGCACACGCAGCATTGCCAATTCCCCGCTCTTTGCCGAAACAGCGGCGTCGGAATTGCCGTAACGCAGCGGTTCCAGCCAGCCCTTCTCACCTGCCGGGACAATTTCGTACAACGCGGTCACCGTATGTCCTGCGCCGATTTCACCGGCATCGACTTTGTCATTGCTGAAATCCTCACGCTTCAACCCACGGTTTTCGTAGCCGAGCAGGCGATATTCGCTGACCTGCGCCGGGTTGAACTCCACCTGCAGTTTGACGTTTTTTGCCACCACCGCAAGGGTCGAGCCGAGCTGATCTACCAGCACTTTGCGCGCCTCACGCAGGTTGTCGATGTAGGCGTAGTTGCCATCGCCAGCGTCAGCCAGTTGTTCCATCAGGTGTTCATTGTAGTTATCCACACCGAAACCCAGGGTCGTCAGCGAAATCCCGCTTTTGCGTTTATCCACAGCCATTTGCTTGAGGCTGTCGAAGTCGCTGACGCCGACGTTGAAGTCACCATCGGTGGCCAGCAGGATGCGGTTGATGCCTTTGGGAATGAAGGCTCGCTGCGCCATTTGGTAGGCCATTTCGATACCGGAGGCGCCAGCCGTCGAGCCGCCGGCAGTCAATTGCTCGATGGCTGTACGAATTTTCGCTTTCTCGCGTCCGGAAGTCGGTTCCAGCACCACTCTCGATTCACCGGCATAGACCACCAGCGACACTCGATCCTGATCACGCAACTGATCGACCAGCAATTTCAGCGTGCTTTTGACCAACGGTAGCCCTTCGCGGCGGTCCATCGAGCCGGACACATCGACCAGAAACACCAGATTGGCCGGGGCCAATTCCGTCACCGCCCGGTCGGACGCCTTGATGCCGATGCGCAGTAAGCGGGTGTGCGGGTTCCACGGTGAAGCGGCGAGTTCGGTGGTCACGCCAAACGGCGAGCCATCGCTGGGCAGCGCGTAGTCGTAGGGGAAGTAGTTGACCATTTCCTCCAGACGGACAGCGCCTTCCGGCGGCAGGCGGCCCTGATTGAGCAAGCGGCGGACGTTGGCATAGCCGCCGGTGTCGACGTCGGCACTGAAGGTAGAAACCGGCGTTTCAGCAACGCTGTGGATCGGGTTATCGGCCAACGCCTGATACTGCTCGCGCTGCTCGTCGCGATAGCCCTGTGGATAACTTTCCCGCAACGGCATCGGCGCACTGCCCGCATTGGGCATCGTGTACATCGCACGTTTGGCCATTGCGCTGTCAGCCATCACCGCCTCCTGCTGAATCATCTGCGCAGGCTGAGCGGGTGCCGGCACGGCGGCGGATTCCGGGTTGGAGGACACGCCGCAACCGGCCACTGCCAGCAAAACGCCGATCGTTACGGGCCGCAGGAAATACTCAGAAAGGGACATGGGGGCTGACCTCGGGATGAAATTGATCATTCATCCACTGAGACGGGCAGCCCTTTCAGTTCGGGTTAAACGCCGCTGAAAATATTTTCAGCGGTGATAACGCCGCACCGCACTGCTGTTGCGCAGCACGTGGCCTTTGATTTTTTCCATCAACTCGGCGCGGGTCAAACCGGCCGGCAAGGCGTCTGGCGCCAGATCCAGTGCGTAGATCTGGATGATGTAGTGGTGCGCACTGTCGCCCACCGGTGGGCACGGCCCCATGTAATGGGTGTTGCCCTTGCTGTTGGTACCGCCGACGCCTTCGAGCGCGGATTTGGCGCCTACGCCCGCGGCAATCTGGTGCGTGGTGGCTTTGATGCCGTAATGAATCCAGTGATCGACACCCAGGCCTTTCTGGCCGTCAGGATCGTGCATGACGATCGCGTAACTCTGGGTCGCGGTGGGACCAGCATTCCAGCTCAGGGCTGGCGACTGGTTCTTGCCGCCGCAACCGGGCGCATCGCTGGCCGCTGCCGAGGTGAACAGGCGGTTATCGGAAACACCCGGGATGTTCAGGGTGAAACGTTCCTGGGCCTGCGCCGGAAACTGCACGCAAAGGGTGACAGCGAGCGCTGCCAGCCAGGGGTTGAGAGAGGTCAATCGGGTCATTCCGGGAGCACCTTGTGCAGTGGGGCCGTCGTCGGCTTGCAAACTATAGCCGTACCGTTCGTGCCGTGGCAGTAGCAAATGGCTGAACCTCGCACGACCGCGCAAACTCACAAGAGAAATGCCCGCGAGGAAGCCAATCATGCCCCTGCACCCTGTCGCCCGAATCGCCGATGTCCCTGAAGACCGTGGCCTGCAAGTTGAAATCGGCGATTGCAAGATTGTGCTGTTGCGCACCAACGGCCAGTTCCGTGCCTTTCAGGGCGAATGCCCACATGCCGGCGCGCCGTTGGCTGACGGTGCGTTGTGTCACGGACGCCTGGTCTGTCCGTGGCACAAGGCTGCGTTTCGGGCTGAAGACGGTGCATTGTGCGAGCCACCGGCGCTCGACAGCCTCAAGCGTTATCCGCTGGAACTGCGTGGCGATGAGGTCTGGGTCGATGATCAGCCATTGCCGGATCCGCACACGCCGCCGGCGGATGGTTCGCGCACCTTTGTGATTGTCGGCGCCGGTGCGGCAGGCACGGCGTGCGCGGCGGCGTTGCGGGAAAAGGGTTTCGGCGGCCGGATTGTGATGATTGATCGCGAGGCGGATGCCGGTTACGACCGTACCGTGTTGAGCAAATTTGTCCTTGCCGGGGATATGCCGCCCAACGAAACACCGTCGCTGCGTGAAGATGACTTCTATAAAGAGCAGCGCATTGAACGCCAACCTGGCGAAATCAGCGCAATCGACGCTTCGAACAAAACCCTTCACCTCAACGATGGCCAGACGCTGCGCTACGACGCCGCGGTGCTCGCCACCGGTGGCGAGCCCAACCCGCTGGAACTGCCCGGTGCCGACCTGCCACAGGTCTTCGTGCTGCGCTCGAAAGCCCAGGCAGAGCAAATAATGAAGGCGGCCAAACCGGAGCAACGTGCGGTGATCATCGGCGACAGCTTCATCGCCCTCGAATGCGCCTCGGCCCTGCGCCAATATGGCCTCGACGTCACGGTGCTGGCTCGCCACGCGATTCCCTTCGCCGCGCAATTCGGCGAGGCCGTGGGTAAAGCGATTCGCGCGTTGCACGAAGAAAACGGTGTGAAATTCATCAGCGAGCACGAGGCGACAGAGATCATCGGCGACGGCAAGGTCGAAGCCGTGCTGCTGGACAATGGCCTGCGCCTGTCTGCGGATTTGGTGCTGGCGGGGATCGGTGTGCACCCGGCGACCAAAGCTTTCGCTTCTCTGCCGAAGGAAAAAGACCAGTCATTGCGCGTCGATGACGGCATGCGCGTCACGGAAGGCCTGTGGGCGATCGGCGACATCGCGACGTTCCCGTTGCACGGCCAGCCGCAACGCATCGAACACTGGCGCCTGGCTCAGCAGCATGCGCGCATCGCCGCCGCCAATATGCTCGGTGGCGACGAACATTACCTCGACGTTCCGTTCTTCTGGACCTGGCACTTCGGCAAGAATTACGACTACCTTGGCCACGCTGAGCACTGGGATGAGGTGGAGTTTCTTGGCGAACCCGAGCAACCGCCGTTCATTGGGTTGTTTGGCAGAAACGGCATTCTGGTCGCTGCAGTCGCTTGCGAGAAGGAACGGGCGATGGCGCTACTGGCCGAACGCATGAAACAACCACTGCCGATGGAAGATGCGTGGACACTGATCCGTGATTACGCTTGATCGTTCCCACGCTCTGCGTGGGTAACGATCAACCGGTCAGCGCGTCAGCGGTTCGCGATTATCGTCATCCTCGGCATGCAGAAAAATCACCCGCGGATGCTCCAGCGGTGCCAGCGGCGGCGGCAGTTCTTCCTGCTGCACCGGCCAGAAATGCGTCACCACGTGGCTGATGTCGCCTTCCTGATCGTTGTGAATGGTCATCACCCCAGGCGTGCGCAGTTTCTGAAAGCGGTCGTCGCAAAGCTTGAAGCTCTTGCTCAGCCCTTCATCGTCGATCACCGGTGAAGGCAAGCGACGCTGAGCGAAGCTGCGGCTTTTGCGCTGTTGATAACGCGCCCAGGAAATCAGGATCACCGCGTTGACCAACGCCACCCACAGATAAATCTGCAACGTGCCCAACGCCTCGAACGCCGAGTTGTCGATGCGCGGCCCGCCGGCGTGGGTTTCGATCAGGGGCCACAATCCGCGGATCAGCAAGAACAGCAGCCCCACCCACGCCACCACGGTAAGAATCACATCGACCACGACCAGGAAAGGCCGCTGGCGGGTCCGGATGATTTTCATTTGATGACCTCCTCTTCGTCGTCCCCGATCGGTTTGATGCCGCGGTCAGGGCTGACCCAACGCGCACGTTTCTGATGTTGGCCGAACAAGACTTTCGGGAAGCTGACCAGCGTGGTCAGCAAACTGACAAACCAGAATGCAATCGGGTACCAGACCACCCAGAACATGGTCTTGCCCAACCCCGGCTCGTAGCGACGGTCAATGATGATGCTGACCGCGAACTGCACCAGGCAGACAAACGCCAGCAGCAACCCGGTAAACGCCGGCGGCATCAGGTGATCCACCGCGATCGCCTCTGGCATGACCACGAACTTGCCGACGCCCCAGAAAATCACTGACAGCAGGAAGGTGAACGCCCAACCGGTCGACAGGCAGTATTCGAACAGCAGCGGCCACAGGTAACGATGGCGGTACTGCCAGATGCCACGGATGTTCTTGAACAGCACTTCGGCGCCGCCCTGGGCCCAGCGCAGACGCTGCTTCCACAGGCCACCGAGAGTTTCCGGCATCAGGATCCAGCACAATGCACGCGGCTCGTAGAAGATGCTCCAGTGATCGAGTTGCAGCTTCCAGCTGATGTCGATGTCTTCGGTGATCATGTCCGGGCTCCAGTAACCGACCCGGTTCAGCGCCGTACGGCGGAACGCAACGATCACGCCGGAGACAGTGAAGATCCGCCCGAACACCCGTTGCGTACGCTTAATGAGCCCGATGATCGACGAGAACTCGCCGACCTGCACCCGCCCGACCAGCGTCGAGCGTGTGCGAATCCGTGGGTTGCCGGTCACCGCGCCAAGGCGTGCGTTATCCAGCATCGGTGCGACCAGATACGCCGCGGTGTTCGGCGCCAGCAACGCATCACCGTCGATGCACACCAGATATTCGCTGCGCGCCGCGATCGCGCCCATGCGCAGAGCGACGGCTTTGCCCTGGTTTTCCGCCAGATGCAGCACGCGCAACCGTGGATCTTCCTTGGCCAACGCGTCGAGCACTTGCGCGGTGTTGTCCTTGGAGCCGTCGTTGATCGCGATGACTTCGATGTTCGGGTAATGCTGGGCCAGTGCCGCGTGGATGGTGTCGGCGGCGTTGTCACCTTCGTTGTAGCAAGGGATCAGGATCGAGATCAGCGGTTCGCCTTCCAGTGGCGGCGGCAAGGTGTCGTCCTGCCACGGCCAGTGGCGCTCCCAGTGCAGCCAGAAATACAGACCACCGGCAATCCACAACCCGGACATGAACAGCGGGTAGAAGAACACGAAGTCCATCAGGAACTGCCCGGTGACCAGGAAGATCAGGCCCAGCGGCACGCCGAGCACGAGCGCCAGAACAAGCAGGGCTAACAGTCTATCCAGCATGTTATGGATTCCATTTGTTGGAGAGCGCAGGCCTTACGGTTTTCAGGTCCGGCAGATTGTCGAGGAAGTTGTCCGGGTAGTAACCGAAACTGGTCGCGCCCTGACGCTTGAGGCGGCTCATCCAGTCCGCCAGATGCGCGCCATCGATGTCGGCCTGATCCTTTTTCGTCCAGTCCCGAGCCTGCAATTCGAACACTGTGCGACCCAGCGCGCCGGGGCGTTTCTTGACCGTGGCCACCAACGCTTCCAGCCAAGGGCCGGACTCGGCCTGGGTCTGTTTTTCCATCAGTGGCATGGCCATCGGCGCGGTCCAGTCGTAGGTCGCGAGGAAGTCATCGAGGTTCTGTGCGTACCACTCTTCGCTGTGTGGATTGAGCATCGGCTCGGCGAAAATATTGCGTGCGGTCTGCACCTGCGGACCACGAATTGCTCGGACTTTGGCGGTCAGCTCGTTGGTGAAGTCGATGAGGTATTTGCTCTTGAAGCGCGTCCAGCGCTGCATCGCTGCCGGGTCATCGCGCAGCGCGGCAATCGAGCCGGGCAAACCTTGGGCGGCGTAGGCTTTCAAGGCTTCAGGGCTGGCATCTTCAAAGTCCGACAGCAGCGCATCGTCGTGATAGAGGATGCCGTCGACCGAGGTCAGGCGCGCCACGTCCTCGTAGATTTCACCGATGATCCGCCGCACCTCGGGATCGAACGGCGACAGGCGTTGGTACTGATTCGGGTCCACCGCAGTAGTGCCGGTTTTCGGATCCCAGCGGGTAACGCGAGGCAGTTTCGAATCGAGGCCGAAACTCAGCACCGGCATCCATGCAAACACCTTCACGTGGGCACGGGTGCGCAGCTGCCAGGCGACGCGATCGAAGATGTCGGCGCGCACCGGCAAGTGACGGTTGGGGAAGTACAGCGAGTGCACCAGACCATCGCCCTTAGGATCAGCGAAGGCCTGCAAGAACACCGTGTTGGCGCCCATGTCGGCCATGCGCTGCACCAGTTTGCCAAGGTTGATGTCCTGCTGCGCCGGGTCCGGGTCGTAGACGTTATCCAGATCGACATGCACCACGCGCATGGCGAAATCCGACTGCACACCAACGACGCTGTTGGCGAAATGTTCACCATCAGGGTCCGAGGCGACGAGAAATCGCGGGCTGCTCATCAGGTTGTCGAGGGCGTCGAGACCGTCGTCCAGGGTCAGGGCCATCTCGTAGCCTTCCTCGCCGACCACGGTCAGCGAGGTGCCGTCCGCCGTGCCGTACGGCCAGACCCAGACGCGCGGTTTCTTGCCGGTAACTTTGCGGATTTTCTCCGAGATGTTATTCACGTCGGTGCGAATCCGCGCCTGAAAATCGGCCTCGGATTCATAGCGTTTGGTCACTGGATCGTAGCGCCGGGTCGCCGCCGCCGGCTGCATATTGCCCTGCGGGTTGGCCAGAATCCCTTTGTGGTTGGCATCGGTGTGCGCAGCGATTTCTACGAGACCGGATTGCGAGATCTCGCGCACTTGATCCCAGGTCAGGAAGTCGGAACGCGCACGCGGCGCGCCGGCGAAATCCACCGGTTGATTGAGCGGCGTATCGATCCAGCTGCCGACCGGCGCCAGCAATGCGTGCCAGTTATAGGCGCGCAGCACCGGCAGGACGCGGGTGTAGAAGCTCGAATAGCCGTCGTCGAAGCTGAGCAGAATCGCTTTCGCCGGCAGCTCCGGGCCGCCCCTGCGCGCCGCCATGATCTGGTCGACCGTGACTGGCTTGTAGCCGTTTTCGCGCAGCCAGGCGAGCTGCTCGATCATGCGCTCGGTGCGCACCGCCACCACGGCCTGATCGGGGTCGCGGTCTTCGATATCGTGGTAGGCAATGCCGAGCACGTGATTTTTCGGCCACGGTTTTTCACTGGCCGCCAGCGGACGCTCGGACGGCGGCGCGAAGGCCGGAGCTTGCTGGGCGCAGGCGCTGACCAGCAGCACTCCCAGCAGAAGGATGAAACGCGAAATCAAAGGCATCTTCAAACTCTTCTAGAAGCGGAAAGTGAGGTCGACGAGCAGACGCAGATCGGTCTCCCGATCACCGTCGTAGGGCCGGTTGATCACACTGAACAAGCCGCCCACCTCGAACACGTCGTTCCAGGCATAACGCTGGCCGTAACCGAGCAGGGCCATGCCGCCGGTGCCATGATCACGCTGGCTGTAGGTCCCCGCGCCGGCCTGAAATTGCTGGCTCCACGAAGTTTCGTAGCGGTGGTAGAGCACGTGATTGACGTTGACCAGCGGCATCACGCTGAAGTCGGATTTGGGGTTGAAGTACGGCACGTCATCGGACTTGGAGTTGTGGCTGGTGCCGACTTCCAGACCGGCGTCGACCTGCACGTTCGGCGCGCTGTAAACGCCTTCGCGACCAGTGAGCAAGGCCTCGACGCGGTTGTTGCCGTCGCTGAAGTGCGAGGGGCTTACCGACAGTTTCCACTCGCGGCTTTCATTGGCGCGCCAGCGAATGAAACCGCTGCCGCCATTGGCCTTGATGTCGCTGTTGAGCGCGCGCAGCGGGGTTTCGGCCGAGAGGTATTCGAGGCTGCCGCCGTACTGCCAGTTATCGTTGATGTCACGGGCGATCGCCAAGCGCGCGCCCTGTTTGTCGCCGAAACCGTAGGAATGGTTGGAGACTTCCGCTTCAAGGGTCATGTCGCGGGTGCGCCGCTCCAGGCCGACACGCTGGAAGCGGTGGTTGCCGGTGCCTTCGGCGAAGTCGCCGGTGGCATAGCCAGCCCCGGCAAACACGCGCCAGTCTTCATCGATCGGCGGGCTGTACAAGGTGGTCTGGATGCCAAAGTCGCGGCTGCCGCTGACCGCGCCGGCATCGCCACTGCCGCCACCATTGGCCTTGCCGCCATAGGCTTCGACGCGCAGCTCGGACATGTCATGCACTTCGCGTTCGCGGGCCAGACGCTGCACCTGACGGTTGTCCGGATAGCGCGCGACGACGTCGTCGGTCAGCGCATCCATTTGCCGCCATTCCTGCAGTTCCATGGCCGTGTGGGCCTGACCAATTTCCAGGCCCATGTCGTGCGGCACCATGCTCTCGGTTTCCTTGAGCTGCATTTCTGCGCGGCGCGGCCAGTTGCGGGCAAGGTACAAATCGGCCTGGGCCAGACGCAAACCGACGTTGCCCGGCGCTTGATCGACCAGGGTCTGCAAACGCTCCTCACCGTGGGGCAAATCGGAGCCATAGGTGCCGGCCTGCGCCGCGAGTTGCTGGGCGTCCATCCATTCATCGTTGGGGTTGCCGATCGGCAAGCCCTTGAGTTCGATACGCGGGCGCTGGGACTTGGCGGCGTCTTCAGCGACTTTTCGCGCCTCATCGGCGCGGTCGCTTTCCAGCAGCGAGTAATACAGCGCCGTGGTGTCTTCGAGGCGATCACCGGCATCGGCGTCCGGGGCGGAAAGCACCTGACGATAGAGATCGATGGCGATTTCCGGCTCGCGTTGATCCAGATAAGACGCCGCCACCCAGCGCAACGCGTAGGTCGGAATCTTCACGCCTTCGGATTGCAGCTTCTGGTATTCGCTGATGACGTCGGCGGTGCGCGCCCGGGCCTTGAGCGCGCCCATGCGGTCGATGCGCCAGCGAACCACATCGTCGTGCGCCGTGGCGTCAGGCGTCCAGGTGGCGAGCAGTTTGTCGTAGTCGGCCAGCGCGCGGTCGGCGATGACGTAGCGTTCACTCTCACTGCGCGTGGCGTATTCGGCGAGGCGTACGCGCTCGGCGGCCAGATCGCCTTCGAGGCGGCGCAAGGTCACCGGATCGATCAGCCCCGGGCGTTGATTGGCCAAACGCAGCGCCGGTTCCGGCAGACGCGCCTTTTGCAGGGCGACCACGTATTCGCGAGCGACCTCCGGTTTAGTGCCGGCGCGCTTGAAAGCCTGATCGTATTCGAACAGCGCATCGTATTGCTTGCCGGCGCGGGTCAGGGCGTAGCCCAAGGCGAGACGGCGCGACGGATCATCGGGTTTGGCTGCCACCAGCGCTTTGGCGCGGGTCACCGCTTCGTCGGGTTTACCGGCGTCAGCCTGAGTCAGGGCCAAACCCAGTTGCAGGTCGGCATTATCCGGCTCCAGCGCCAAGGCTTTGTTGTAGACCTGAGTTGCCTGATCCCAGCGCTTGAGGTTGCGATAGGCGCGGGCGGTGGCTGTCAGCGCCTGAACCGGCAGGACGCGGTCGCGACCCTGGGTTTCATAGACCTGCACCACTTCGGCGTCGAGACCGGCCCAACTGGCGATTTGCAGGTGATCGCTGATCTGCCCGGTGGTCGACTGCCCCGGCGGCACCTGACGCAATACCGTCAGCGCGGGCGTGGTTTGCCCGGCACGGGCGTCGCGCACCATCTGATCGTAGGGTGTGTCGGCAAACGCCAGCGCCGGCCAGAGCAACTGGCTGCACAGCGCGACTCGGAACAACGGGCGTAAACCACGATGTAATACAGGAACATCAATACGCGGCATTCGTCAGCATCCTTACATGGCCAGCCGGGTCGCAATGCCCTCCTTGCCCATTCGTAACGGTGGCCGAAACTGACAGCACTCGGCCAAGCTTAGTCAGGCAGTCTTGCACGCAAGCGTAGACCAGAATTCAGAACACAATATTTGTTCAGAATCGAAGCGGCGGCCCGGCCACGACACCGAAAACCCGAACGCCAGACAGCAAAACGCCCGGCGTCCGTGCGATACGGAGGCCGGGCGTTGCTATTTAGAGCGCAGAATTACTGCACTTGCGTGACGCCTGCGAACTTGCTCATCAGGAAGCCGACGAACTGCTCGACGGTCATCTTCTGGCCGTTGAATTCGACCTGATTAGCGGCGTAATGCAGCTTGGTCACCACATTGGAGCCATCGACAACGGCCAACTGCGAACCGACTGCCATGCCGGCGAACATGTCGGCGGCTTCCTTGGACTGATCGACAATGGCCTTGGCATCGGTCTGACCGTCGAGTTGCGCCTGCACGCTGAGCAGATCGACCAGCATCGGCTTGGACACCTGAATGTTCAGGTCAAGCAGCGCAATCAGTTGTTTGCCCAGTTGATCCGGCGGCAAGTCCATCGATTGCGGCTTGGTCAAGTCGATCACCAGATTGGCCTTGCTCTCGCCGTTGGCGGTGTTGAACGAGAGGTTTTCCAGCGCAAACTGTGGGCCGGCGGCCAGCAGCTTCTGCAGGTCGGCTTTGACCTGGGCATTTTCCGCTTCGGTCAGGTTCAGCTCTGGCGCTGGCAGACCTTGAGCAGCGGCCTCGGCAGCGGCTTTTTCATAAGGCTGCAGTTTGGTCTGGTAGATCTGCATCAGCGACATGGTCGAAGGAATGTCGAGGTTTTTCAGGCTCATGGCCATGTTCGCCGAGCCGACTTTCTTGTCGTTGAGGCTGACTTCGCCAATCTTGTAGTCCGCACGGCCGGACGCATTGCTGCCGTTTTCTTCGGTGAGGTTCTTCATTTCGAAGTTCTTCACACCGAGCACCGATTGCTTGGTGCCGAAGGTGGTTTTGCTGTTGGTCAGCACCAGGGTGTTTTCGCCGGTGTAGTAGCCGTAGCTGCTCTTGGCAAGGTTGCTGGCCAGAGTCAGACCGTTCAGTTCGACCTGCACCGGCGCCTGATCTTCAGCGACGGTGACCAGTTTCAGGTTGTCCATGTAACCGTCCGCCTTGACCTTCTGTGCCTGGGCGTTGGCAGAAATGTTCATGGTCAGGCCGGAAAACTTCAGGCTCGACTGCTCATCCAGTGCGGTTTCGAACGGCAGCAGGTCGAGGGTACTGGTGGTGGATTCGTCGTAGCCGATGCTGGTCACGCCTTTGAGCGGCGCGGCGCCCTTGGTCGCGGCGAACCATTTTTCGGTGGCCGGGTTCTTTTCCAGCTCGTAGTTGCTGGTGGCCATGACCGGTAGCCATTTCAGCGAAACCAGACGCGAGAACGGCAGCGGACCATGTTCGATGTGATCGACAAACAGCAACTCGACCGGTGCATCGCCGAACATCTCGCCTTCACCCTTGAGACGGTAGTGCGCGGTGCTGGTGAAGGTGTGGCGCTCCAGCGACACCAGCTCCAGCGACGCGGTGCCGTTGGAGCCGGCCATGGCGGTCTGCAGCTCTTTGTTGGCATTGCTGACGGCATTGTTCAGCACGCCTTCGATCTTGGTCCCGGTGTACCAGGCCCCGCCTGCGCTGATCGCGCCGATGGCAACAACAATTCCGAGAAGCACGCCTGCTGATTTATTCATGAATGACCTGATCGATTTCCGTGGCTGTGAGTGTGGTCGTCTTCCCTGAACCCGTGACCGGGTCGCGGCTCGACTCCGCTAAAAGTGCTGAAAGGGTAGCATTCGTTACCCGTGGAGGTTCGCTTTTTACAATGCCGAAAGCGCTTGATGTCGTCATACCGTTGCCTGAGTCGGTTTGCCCCCCAAAAGCACCCGCAAGTCTTTCATACTGTCTTGAATCATCACTGAGGCGGCCTCTCCGTCATAACGGATGCTCGATTCGTAGTAGCTGTAGCTGCTCGAAGGACGGCGCACCGAAGACAGCCAGTTGAAAGATCCCACGGCCAGCCAGGCATCGTCGACCAGGAGCATTTTTGCGTGCACGCTGCGCACCTGGGTATTTCTGAATTTTGCTCCGGCCTGTTCGAGCAACCGCACACACTCATTGAATGTCGCCACTTTTTTCGGATCGACGCGGCAAAGTTCAAGGCTGCTGATGACTACGACGCTGACGCCTCGGGTGCAAGCCTCCTGAATCAGTGCCTGAATGTCATCTTGTTCAATCGCGTCCCTGGTGAGATAGGGCGACACAATAATCAGGCGATGCTGTGCATTCTTGAACGCTGATCGCAAGGTTTTCCTGTGACCGTCAAGATCGCTGATTTGCTCAGTGAAATAAGGGTTGTAAGCCGGCACCAACCATTCCAGGGGGATTCCCTTGAGTTCGTTGCGCTCATCCCGGAACAAATGTCTGCCCAATATCGCAGATGGGTTTTTCCCCACTGGATTGAACAGGTTCATGTTGCCGAACACCAGAAACGCGTCCTGTGCCCGGGAGATCGCCACGTTCAAAAGCGAACCTGCGTCCTTATCGAAAAAAGGCGAACCTGGGTCGGTATCCAGACCATAAGTCGGTGAAAAGATAACAACCCTGCGCTCTGCACCCTGCAGACTGTGGACAGTACCAACCGTTATGCCGTGATCCGCACCGAGGTGGCGATCCAGTGCCTGGCGAATTGCCGAAGTTTGTGCCGCGAAAGGGGTCACTACCGCGACCAGATCCTTGAACGGCTTTTTGTCTTCGGCGAACGAGGATTCGATTTCGGCACGATGCTCCTGCAACCAATGGGCGATCACCTGCGCCTCGATCTGATTGCATCTGCTTTTGCCGACACGTTGATCAAGACCTGTCAGGTGTACATAGCCCAGACTCGGACTCAAGCGACGAGGCCCCTCCTCACGGCAGGGCTGCAATAACTGCTTGTAGACCAGCTCGTTGCAAACCTCGATGATTTCGCGCCAGCAACGACGATGCTCACTGAGAAACATCCCACGCCCGCGCTTTGCATGTTTGGTGTAAGGCGTTGCCTGCTGGGCGACCTGCATCAGATTGCCACTCGATGCAGACTTGCCCGACGCGCAAAATGCCTCCCAGCCCTTGTCCATCAGGCCGAAATGCCGCGCGTTCGACTGATCGATCGATCTCGGCAAACCATGCACCGGCGCAATCTGGTCAACATCACCGACCACCATCGCCCGCTTGGCCAGGGCGAAAGCCGGAATACCAATCTGAGAAGCGACCTGACCGGCCTCATCGACAATCAACAGATCAATACAATTGAGCAATGGTTGGTACTGGCCGCTCCAACCGCTGAACCGGTTGGGCAATGAGTAGAGCGTAACAACGGAACAAGGAAACATTTTGGCCAGACGGCGATACTGACGCTCGATCCGATCGGGTGACAAGGTGTCTTCAACCTTGGAAAAACGCGCAAGGGTCTCTTCGACTTCCAGTAGATAACGCGCTTCCCAATAATGCGTGGCCCATTTGAATGCGTCGAAACGCGGGCCCATATCCAGCGCATTTTGAATGGTTGCCGTTTCAAGTGGTCCATTGGTGCCACTGAATTTTTCCAGACGAGAAACGATTTCGTTGAGCGTTTGGAGGGATTTACGCGTCACGCTCAATTGCTTTTGAAGCAGCTCCTCACTTTTTGATAGCGTTGTCCCGTGTTCTGTTACCAAGGCGTCAAACGCCTCGCGGCTATTGATCTCGTTGATTTTGCGGCTCAGTGAATCGCCATGATCAATGGCAACCTGAGCAAAGAATGTTTCGTCGCGCTGGGTCCTTGGAGACGTCAGACCGCACCAGGCCAGAAATCTCAGGAACATGTTTTCCTGGCTAACATGCCGCTTCCAGGCGAGTTTCAGTGTCTGATTCTTGCGCAGCTTGTCGGTGGTCTTTTCAAGATCGCTCTTGTATTCGTCGATCGCGACTTGTAGCGCCAATCGTGCCCGACCAACCATTTCTTGAGAAACGGCTGCAACCTTGAACAAGGTGTTGAGTGCAATCAGGTCGTTTGTCACGCTTTCGATGAAGCCGCAGCACTGCTCGAGGCGGGCATGAAGCTGCGCCATGGCGGCTTCAAGTGTCTGCTCGCGCAATTGGCCCAGTGCGTTTTGTGCACATTGAAGAAAATAGTCGCGAGCCAGCTCCAGGCCCTCGGCCGTTTCCGTGACCTGAAAATCATGCACGGATTTTTTGCCCATGCCTTTCAAAGCATGAACCCTGAATCCTTGCTTGTCGTTTTCCCGGCTCTTGGCAGGTAAATAGAGGCCGTAACTTTCAAGACCCTTGATCCAGCGGCCAGCCAAAGGCCCCTCCCGCTCCTTCACCTTGGCAAATGCTTCGAGGATGTTGAGAACGGCTTGATTGTTCGTCGATGAAGCGACAATCAACGGCGGTTCCTGTTGCGCACGCGCATGTTTGATCCACAGAGAAGCAATAACACTCAACAGCAGAGTTGTTTTACCGGTACCCGGGGGACCGTCGACGGCTGTCACAGCATCCGGCAATGAAAAGAAGTGCACCAGTGATTCACGCTGCGACGGAGAAAGTCCGTAACGGCACTCCATTTGCCCTAAGTGCTCGATCGAACGGGCCAATTGCTGTTCAGCGGTGAGCAGGGATTTCTCTGCGGCGGGTGTGATAAGTGTTTCGAGCAACCCCAACGCTGTATCGCTGTTGTGACGCAAATGATCCAGCAGGGTCTGAATATTCTGCGTCGCACCTTTGGTAGAGGTGGCAAGCATGATCAGTGGGTGATTGAGTCTTTCGTACTGGTCAACTTCGAGGGTTTCCCAATCCTGTCCGCATACCTCGAGGCAAAAGGCTCTGGCGTTCAATATGAGGCCGTTCCAGTCCGTGGGCCGAGGCAGGCGGGCATACATCAGGTCGACTTCTTGCACGGTGCCGACCGTGACCTGGTAGGCACTTGGCTCAAGAAAATCCCGTGGGGTGACGGGCAGCAGATTATCCGGGTCAATGCTGAGTTTGCCCGTACGCTCCAACAACCCGAAAACGAACAGCGGTGCGA
The DNA here is from genome assembly GCF_001648775.1 of Pseudomonas fluorescens. Lineage (GTDB taxonomy): Bacteria > Pseudomonadota > Gammaproteobacteria > Pseudomonadales > Pseudomonadaceae > Aquipseudomonas > Aquipseudomonas fluorescens_M. The sequence goes on along the minus strand of NZ_LVEJ01000005.1, from coordinate 76,873 downwards.
TGAATTCAGGCAAGAGCTTGCTTGCGCGTCCGTGCTCTGGTCGCAGACCAAACAGAAACGGACAAACGATAACGCGCAGCGGCCAACCCTCATCCGCATCCGCCTTACGCCCGGTTTCGGCAGTTTTCGGCTTGGGACGTTGCGCGTACAGCGATTTACAGCAATGGCTGGAAAGCTGGCCGTTGGTGATTTCTTCCAGAGTCAGGGCACGCGATGCGTTTTCCAGTTCCGGCATCAGATTGCAGGCATCGGCCAATGCGGCGCTCAAGTACCCGAGATGAACCTTTACATTCCCTTGCATCAGTTTATACAGCCGTCATAAAAAGTCTGAGGCCATTATGCCAGCATGTCGATAAAACCCCATCCCGGGCCTCTCACGAATACTGAACCTCGATCTCATCCAGTTGATGATCAAAGCTTTTCAGCCGCGCGGTCCAGGTGTAGACCAGCACCTCAAAATCCCGATCGATCACCGCGCCGCCCGGCCCGTCGGCGCGCGGGTCGCAGAAGTCCAGTTGATAGCGCTCGCGGGCCATGGCCGTGGCGACATCGGACAGTTCACGGGCATTGTTGAGCCAGTGCCAGCCCTCGTCGGCAATCTGCTTGTCGAGTTCCAGGCACTGTTTTTTCAGTGCTTCGAGGCTTTTTTCCAGCGGTGTGCCGGTGAGTTCGCCCATGACTTCGGCGAAGGTCCGTCCGGGTTGCCAGTAGCTGCCCCAGAAATACCGGTCGAACACCGTTTCGACCCGGCGCAGGGCGACTTTGGTGTCCCAGATCAGCACCAGGGTCTTGCCCTGTTCAAGCTGTCTTTTTTTGACGCGCTGCACCTGCACCGACGCCCAGGCCACGACGACGATGGCCATGACCGCGATCAACGCCGTTGCGCTGTCGAGGAACACCATCGCCTTGTCGATCTGGTGGGCCAGCATGATGCCGTAGAAATAGGTGGCCGAGAGCAGCACCAGCGCTGCGAGGGCGCACCAGAAGCCGAGAGCGTAAGGGTTTTTCATTATTGGTTTCCCCTAGACCAGCGCTAGCAATGTGCGCTGAAAGGGCGCCTTGCTCGGGGCGCCCTTCCAACACTTCAAAGCATAGCAACGGCCTCAGGGTTTGCTGGGGCCTGGAGCGTGCGTTCGTCCGCTTTCCCAACCGCCGCCGAGGGCGAGGAACAAATCGATCTGACTCATCGCAACTTGAGTGTTGGCGGCGGCCAGTTGCGCGGTGACGTCGGTGTAGGTGCGGGTCGCTTGCAGGTCGGCGAGGAACGACTCGCGGCCAGCCTGGAAGAAGCGGTGGGTCTGGTCCGCTGCGAGTTTTGCCGACTGCTCGGCATCCGCCAACGCATCGCGACGTTGCAGCAGTGCGTTGTACTGGGCGAGGCCGGTTTGGGTTTCGCGAATGGCGTTGAGCACCACGCCGTCGAAATGCGCCAGAGCGCCTTGAGTCGTCGCTTCAGCTTCACGAATACGCGCGCGAGCGCCGTTGGTCGGCACTTTCCAGCTCAGCGACGGGCCAAAACCCCAACGATTGGTCGACGGATCACCGAGGTCGTCGATGATGCCGACGGTGCCGATGGTCGCACCGATGCTGATGTCCGGGTACAGCTCGCCGGTGGCGACGCCGATGCCGGCAGTCGCAGCCGCCAGACGTCGTTCAGCCTGGCGAATGTCCGGGCGACGCTTGAGCAACGCGGCGCCGTCACCGACCGGCACCAATTGAGCGATTTTCGGCAGTTCAGCGCACGTTGCCGTGCCGGCCGGCAATTGATCGACCGGTTTTGCCAGCAACATCGACAGACGGAACAGCCCGGCCTGACGCGCCGCTTCATAACGCGGCATGTCGGCGCGCAAGGATTTGAATTGGGTTTGCGAACGGGTGACCTGGGTTTCGTCGCCACGCCCGGCGTCGCGCAGACGCTGGATCAGCGTGGTGCCTTGCGATTGCAGGTCGAGGGAATGTTGGGCGATTTCCCGCTCTTCGTTGGCTGCGCAGACTTGGGTGTACGCACGAACCACGTCCGCCACCAAGGTGATACGCGCGGTGTCGGCGGCGGCTTGTGTCGCGTCGGCATTGGCCTTCGCGCCTTCGATGCCGCGTTGCAAAGTGCCCCACAAGTCGAATTGGTAGGAAGCGCTGATGCCGATATCGCCAACGTTGGCCACCGGCACTTTTTCCGGCAACAGGAATGCCTGTCCGGATTCCTGCAAGCGCTGAGCACCCATTTTTACTCCGCCGCTCCAGCCGCCGGCCGCTTCGGCCTCATCGACCTGAGCACGGGCGCGCTGCAAGTTGGCGGCGGCAACGCGCAGGTCGGTGTTGGAGGCCATGGCCTGCTGCACCAGTTGATCCAGACGCGGGTCTTTATACAGCCGCCACCAGTCTGCCGGCACCGGCGCCGAGACCACAGGTTTACCGTCGACGGCCAATTCGCCCTGAAAATCCTTGCGCTGAACGGCCGAATTTTCAGGCACGTGATAATCCGGCCCGACCATCTGACACGCCGACAACATCACGCCCAACCCGGCGATCATCAGGGCCCTGCTCATTGCGCGGGCTCCTGTTTCTTGTCGTCGTTTTTGGCGTCGTCGATGATCGACACTGTGGCGGTACGCCCGGCGATCATGCGGAAGTCTTCCGGCACATCGTCAAAGGCAATCCGCACCGGAATCCGCTGCGCCAGCCGCACCCAACTGAACGCCGGGTTGACGTTCGGCAGCAGGTTGCTGCCGCTGGTGCGGTCGCGGTCTTCGATACCGGCGACGATGCTCTCGACATGCCCGCGCAGCTTGGCGCGGTCGCCGATCACGCGGATATCCACCGACTGGCCGACATGAATGCCGTCAAGTTTGGTCTCTTCGAAGTAGCCGTCGATGTGGAACGAGTTGCTGTCGACCACCGACAACACCGGACGCCCGGCAGTGACGAATTCCTGCGGACGCGGCGCACGGTCGTTGACGTAGCCGTCCACCGGGCTACGGATCACCGAGCGGTCGAGGTTAAGCTGAGCGCTGTCCACCGTAACCATGGCTTCGGCCAGTGCCGATTGCGCACGGGCGACCTTCGATTGGCTTTCTTCCAATTGCTCGGCCGGCACCAGATTGCCGAGGCCACGGTTACGCTTGGCTTCACGCTGGGCTTGAGCGAGGGTTTCTTCACGATCAGCGACGGCCGCTTTGGCCTGACGCAGGGCCAGTTTGAAGCGATCCTGGTCGATGCTGAACAGCACCTGGCCGCGCTTGATCAACTGGTTGTCTTTCACTTCAACCTGCTGGATCAACCCGGACACGTCCGGAGCGATCTGGATAATGTCAGCGCGAATGTGGCCGTCACGGGTCCACGGCGCAAACATGTAATACATCACCATGCGCCAGACGAGGACAACGGCAAAAGTCACGATCAGCAGGGTCAGTACCACGCGACCGATGGTCAAAAACGGTTTTTTCATGTCATCAGGTATCGACTGAGTGAGTCCACGCCGTACAGAAGCACGGCGTAGAGGGCCACGTTGAACAATGCCCGGTGCCAGACCAGACGGTAAAAGTGCACGCGCGTAAGCACGGCATGCACCAGCAAAAACAGCACATAAGTGATGCCCATCAACACCAGCAGGGTCGGCAGGAAAATACCGCTGATGTCCAGATCACCGATCATAGGGGCGCTCCATCGGGCAGCGGTTCTTCGGGCTCGGCGCTGGAAACGAATTCGACGCCGGGCAGCAACGCCAGACGCAATCCGCTCAAGGCGTGCAACAGGTTTAGCCGGGTTTCATCGTCGCCGTGGCCATTCAGCGCACGACGGGTGCGATCCAGGGTCATCAGCAACGGGGCCGGGGCCGGCAAGCGTTCGCCGGCCTTGAGGCAGGCGCGAAAATACTCACCGACTTCACTGACCACTTGCTGCAACAACGCATTCGGCGCGCCGGTCACCCGTGGCGTGTAAGCGAGCAAATCGAGCAGGTTCAAACCGACGCGCACTTCGCGCATGGCAATGCCGGTGTCCTGGCCGGTGAGGGCCAGACGCGGCAAGTGCTGCATCAGCCGATCGAGCAACTGCACGCCCAATTGCCGGTGCTCGGCGAGGTTGGCCGGCTCGGTCATGTCGACGATGTCTTTCCAACTGAAACGGGTCAGGCGCTTGGCCGCCAGTTCGGCGCCGAACGGGCGCGCGACCAGCGTCCAGATAAACGCGAACAACAGCCCTATCGGCCCCGCGAGGTTGGAGTTCACGAAGGCGAAAAAGTCCGCATCGTAAGCGCCCTGAATACTGATGAACGACGAGGTGTTGACCAGCGTCAGCAGCATGCCGAGGTAGAAACGCGGCTGCACCGTCAGCGTGCCGACGCAGATAAACGGGATGGAAAACGCCAGCACCAGCATCGGGAAATCGTGCAGGTTGGGCAGAATCAAAAACAGATACAGGCTGGCGAACAGCACCGACATCCCGGTCCAGAAAAAGAACCGATAGATCTGCGGCGCCGGGTCGTCCATCGAGGCGAAGAAGCTGCACGCCACCGCCGCCAGAATCACCGCACTGCCGCCGTCCGGCCAGCCGAGCAGAATCCACAGCACCGAGGCGGTGATGATTGCCAGAATGGTCGAGGCCACCGAGTAGAGCATCAGCCCACGGTCGATAAACGGTGTCAGCCGACCCAATCGCCAGTGACGGTAAACCGCGCGCCAGTTGTCCTGACGCTCGCAGACAATCGCGTCCTGCAGGCTGCGGCAGTCCTGCCACAAATCGATGAATTCGCCGAGGCGATAAATCGAGTTGGAGAACAGCAGTTGCCGGCGATCTTCCAGCGCTTCGGCGCTCGGCTGCTGGGCTTCGAGCTGACCTTTCAGCGCTTGCCAGCGATCGAGATCGGCGTCTTCATGACCGAGCCATTCGCGGGTCGCGACGAGCAGCGGTTCGAATTTTTCCACCAACTCAGGCGTGCGCCGTTCGAGGGCGTAGAGCGAATCTTCCAGCGCATCGATCACCGGTAATAGATGAATCATCCGTCCGCGCAGTTCTTTGGTGTTGCGCACGGTTTGCGGGCGCGAGCCTTCGTGGGGCAACTGGCCGATCATCAATTCGAGGCTGTTGAAGTTGGCGACCATGGCCATGCGCAGCGCGGTGACTTCTTCGGGTTGCACGTCGCGACTGAGGAATTTCAGGCTGTAGGTGGTTGCGTCGGCGAACCACTTGCTCACGGCATCGTTGAACACCGGCGCCAGACGACGCGGCCAGAACATCGCACCGACCACGGCGGCAACAGCAATGCCGAGGAAAATCTCCTCGGTCCGCGCTTCGGCCACATCCCACACCGCCAGCGGGTTATCCACCACCGGCAAGGCAATCAGCGGCAAGGTGTAACCGGCGAGCATCAGCGCGTAGCTGTTGGCCGTGCGCAAATGCAGGGACATGAACAACAGAATCCCCGTCCACAGCGCGATGACCACCACCAGCACATACGGGCTCTGCACGAACATCGGCACGAAAAAAACCGCCGCCGCCGCGCCGAGAAAGGTACCGATGGCGCGGTACAAGGCCTTGGAACTGGTCGGCCCGAGAAACGGGCTGGAGACGATATACACCGTGGCCATCGCCCAATACGGACGCGGCATTTGCATGAGCAAGGCGATGTACAGCGCAATCATCGACGCTGCAAAGGTACGGATCCCGTAGAACCAGTCGCGGGCCGGCGGAATGCCGGAGAAAAAACCGTTCAAGAATTGACCACCACAGGCGGATTGGCCGCCTCAAAAGCTCTGAGTACCCGAAGCGTAGCTTCCAGATCGCTTTGATCGATGCCTTCGAGCACCTCATGACGCAAGCGCACCAGTTCGATCTCCACCGCTTGCACCAGTTCACGACCGGTGTCGGTCAGGCTCAGGCATTTGGCGCGGCGATCCTGGGCATCTTCGGTGCGGCAGACGTAGCCGGAATGACACAACTGATCGAGCAGACGCACCAGCGACGGGCTCTCCATGCCAGCCGCCTGCGCCACCTGGACCTGCCGCACGCCCTCGCCCAAACGGCCGATCATCAACAGCGGCACGGCGCAAGCTTCGGAGATTCCGTAGTTGACCAGCGTGGTCTGGCAGATCTTCCGCCAATGCCTGGCGGCCACCACCATGGCACTGCTGATGTTCATCTGGAGAGCGTCGAGATCGTTCGGCACGGGGAAATGCACACTGTTAGTTTGCTAACTATCAATATCGCATTGGAGGGGAATTTCAGTCAAGTTTTGAAACAAATCTTCCCAGAGTGAGAACATTTAGAGTTCGTCGATCTCGTGAGGAAGGCCAACCTCCTCACGGCGTGAGTGAACGACGGAAGCCAGTTCGAGATCATCCAGCGTGTTCAGTAGATCCTCATACAACGGTGCGGATATCAAATAAGCCACCGTTTGATCCTGATTCTGCACAGCAATCGGCCCGAATCTGCTGCTTTGGATGATTGCCTCAAGTTTGTCTGCTAATTGCGCAAAATTGATTGTTTCTACAGGCAAAAACGGGGGCATCGCTTCGCTCTCCTGGTTCTCAGAACCGGAACGCTACTCCGATGTAGGTTGAAATCAGTCAGGCAATCTGTAATAAGTTTTTGCGCCAGCCCTACGCATCCCGCCCCTTGCGCAACATCACATTCAACTGATCCACCACCTCCGCCCAATCGGCGTCATCCAGAATCTCGTCGCGCAAAAACTGCGACTGGCTCTTCGTCCAGAAAAACGCATCGGCCAGGTGCAGCTCGGGTTTGAGCGGGGAATGGGTGGCGATGAAACGGTCGATGCTGGTCGGGTCGTTGTCCAGGCCGAGTTGTTTGAACAGGGATGGCAAGCTGTGCGTTGGGCTTTCCATTGAGCAATTCCTTGATGAATGGGGTGTTTGGAAGATTATTCGCGAGCAGGCTCGCTCCCACAGGTGAATGCGATCAACCTGTGGGAGCGAGCCTGCTCGCGAAGGCGTCAGTGCCAGCGCCACAAAACCTAATCACTCAACTCCCGCACCTCGGCATGCGGCACCATTTTCAGAAACTCGGGCATGCTCATGTGCAGCAAATAGTTGTGATTGCCCGCCTCCAGATAAATATCCTTCTGCCGCGTCAGCAGCGGGTCGATGACCATGTCCAGCCCGTAGGAATCACCCAGCGGCGGCACCGCGCCGCGTTCGCAGTCGTCGAAGATGTGCGCCAGATTGCTTTCACGGGTCAGTTGCCATTCGCCGCTGGTGCGCACCTTGCTCAGGTCCAGATGACGACTGGCCGGCAGCACGGCCATCAGGTAGTGGCCGTGGTGATCGTCGAGGATGATCGATTTGGCCACGCGCTCGGCGGGCACCCCGGCGACCCGTGCGGTTTCCAGGCTGCTGGACGAGTGTCGGTGGGCGACGACGTCGTATTCGCAGTGCGCCCGATTCAGGCTGCTCTGCACCTTTCTTGCCATACGCATGATGCACCTCGGTGTTGCGCTGAACGGTGATTGCCGTGTCTTTGAGTCTAGTTCGGCGGGGGTCTGGCGCAGGGAAATCCGCTCACCGGACATATCTGCACATTGATCAAACTTCATGCAGGACAACCCTCAACTAGACTGAAAGAACCAGCCCATGACGCTCACGGAGAGTCACGTGAACAGCCGATGTTGTGCGCTTGCCTTGCTCCTGCTGATCAGCGGCTCAGCCCTCGCCGCTGACACCCCGTTGCCGCCGATGAGTCCGGCCGGTTTGTGGCTGATTACCTTGGGCATCGTCTTTCTGATCGCTGAAGCGGCGCTGCCCAATTACGGCGTTATCGGTCTGGGCGGCATCATCATGTTCGTCATCGGTGCGCTGATTCTGAGCAACGCCGAGTTGCCAGTGCCAATGATGATCGGCCTCGGCCTGATCAGCGCCCTGCTGTTGATCGCGTTGCTGATTCGCGCCCTGAAAACCCGCCCACGCCAAGCCGTCAGCGGTGATGCCGGCCTGCTCGGCAGCGTGACCGCGATCACCACGGTGCAACCGGGCGATGCCCGCAACGGCTGGGTGCAACTGCAAGGTGAACGCTGGCAAGTGCTTAGCGCCACGCCGCTGCACACCGGGCAACCGGTGCGCGTGGTGGCGCGCAAGGGATTGTTGCTGCAAGTGGCCGCGACTGACGCGGCGCCACTCGGAGAGTGATCATGGGTCTGCAAATCGGTTTTGTTGCGCTGCTGTTACTGGTCATCGCCTTGGCCGGTTCGACGTTTCGCATCCTGCGCGAATACGAGCGCGGCGTGGTGTTCCAGCTCGGCCGTTTCTGGCAGGTCAAAGGCCCCGGTCTGATCCTGCTGATTCCGGTGGTCCAGCAAATGGTCCGTGTCGACCTGCGCACGGTCGTCCTTGATGTGCCGCCGCAGGACGTAATCACCCGCGACAACGTGTCGGTGAAGGTCAACGCCGTGCTGTACTTCCGCGTGCTCGACCCGCAGAAGGCGATTATTCAGGTTGAAGATTATCTGTCAGCCACCAGCCAATTGGCGCAAACCACCCTGCGCGCCGTGCTCGGCAAACACGAACTGGATGAACTGCTGGCCGAACGCGAGCAGTTGAATATCGACATTCAACAGGTGCTCGATGCGCAGACCGACGCCTGGGGCATCAAGGTCGCCAACGTCGAGATCAAGCATGTCGACCTCAACGAATCGATGGTCCGCGCCATCGCCAAACAGGCCGAAGCCGAGCGCGAGCGGCGGGCCAAGGTGATCCACGCCGAAGGCGAGTTACAAGCGTCGGAGAAACTCATGCAGGCAGCGGAGATGCTTGGCCGCCAGCCCGGGGCGATGCAGTTGCGCTATATGCAGACCTTGAGTTCGATTGCCGGCGACAAGAGTTCGACGATTGTTTTCCCGTTGCCGATCGAGTTGCTCAAGGGCATGGCGGATTTGTCCGGCAAGTCATGAAGCCAGGCCAGTGGCACTCAGGCGAAGTTTTTCCAGCGCTTCATAGGGCGCGCGGGTGCAGTTGTGCACGCGCATTTGCAACAACGCCGAGGCCTCGCGGCGTTTGTCTTCGCCATCGGCAACGAAGGGTTGCGACGGTTGCTTCGCATGCTGTGCGGTCGCTGCGAACACTTGCTGGCGCTGTGTTTCGCTCAAGCGGAAAAACCGCGCCAGGCGACCGGCCATTGCCTCGGGCAGCTCGTTGTAATTCACCAGCAACCCCGCCGAATCCCGGCAATGCACCCACCCCGCTTCAAGCAACCGCCCCAAACGCCGGGCAATGAAATCTTCGCGCCCCTCAAACGGCAAACCATCCTCCAACACGCAATTGCCGAGCATCCCCGGCACCATGTGCATGCCCGGGCGGCGCAGGTGGGAAACGGCAATTTCCAAAGGGTCGCGATAGAGAAACAACCACGGCGTATCGGGAAAGCATTCCTGCAGCAGCGGCCACTCGCCAATGTTCCAAGCGTCGAGCTTGACCACCAGCCGTTGCTCGATGCCGCGACGGCGCTGCCCGTACGCAGAGAGCAATCCGCGAATGGCCGCACGCCGTTCGTTCTCGGATAAATCACTGCGTAATAGCGCGTCCAATGGCGGCGGTTCGGACACCACAATGTGATCGTCGAGCCGCGCGAGCATCTGGCTGATCAATGTCGAACCACAGCGCGAGGCGTGCAGAATGAATGCACCCGGCGCGAGCCCGGGGCTCTGCGCCTGCCAATCGCTGAGTGCCGACAACGGTGTCTGCCGTCGAAAGGCCTGATTGAACGGCAGCCGTAACGCTTGATCCACCGCTTCGCGGAAAAACGGCTGATGCAACGGCGTGTCACCGAACCAGCACCAATCCACCTGCCACTGGCCATCGACCGGCCAGGCACGAATCGGCAACCAGCCGTCGAAGCTCAAGCGCGCCATTGTTCGTTCCACTGCCGCCGCCCGTTGCGCATTGCCGCGCGCAATTGCTCGCGGGAAAACCACAGGCCACGTTCAGCGGCAAGTGCCAGCGTCTGGCTGATGAATGCTTCTGGGTCGTGCAGCGCACACAAGGCGTGCGATAGCGCAGCATCTTGCGCGACCAGTGTCTGAAAGCGTTGCAACGCGGTCTCGGCCAAACCCGGCGCAGGTGTGCTCGGCAAGCCTTCGGCGATCATCTGCTCAAGCCAGGTACCGGGCCGGCAGTCGATGACCAGATGAACCCGCGCCGAGGTATCACGGTTATCCACACGGTGCGGGCGCGCGAGATCGAGAAACCAGCATTCACCTGCCTGCATGGGCATGCGTTGGCCGTCGAGCCAGAAATCGACATGTGACGGGCTGAGCAACGGAACGTGCAGGCGAAAATCGGCCTGCGGGCCCTCCAGATCGTAATCGCGATGCTCATGAATCTGCCCGCCCGGCCCCAGACGCAGCAGCCGGGCACTGACGATATCCAGCGACAGATTGCGCAGCCCCTGTCGCCAACGCTCATCCCGCAGCCAAGGCGCGCGTTGCAGCGGTACGCCGCGACCGGGCGACAACTCGGTCAGCGCATCGACCGCTGAAATCAGCGCGACGCCGCTCCAGTCGCCGGAGAAATATTCAGCGTTGAAGTGACTGCGCCAGGCGTCGTCGGCAATCGCCTCCAGCGCTTGCAACAGCAGCGGCAAATCCACCGTCACCGGCAGGCGCGCAAACGCCGGCCGGCTCATGGTTGAACCCAGGCCTCACTGGGCCGGAGCATGCGCCACCACCGGCGCCGAGATATCACCCGCCGCCCACGCCGACTCACGATTGGCCAACGCGGTGGCAATCGACTGCACTTCGGTCGACTGCACCTGATCCGGCAGCGGATCGAGGCCGGCACTGGCGAAGATCTGGCCGTAGGCATTGCGCAGATCGGCGTACGACAGATCGCGGCGCAGGTCTGCTTGCAAGTTGTTCAGCTCGCCCTGAATCAGGTCCAGCTCACCAATTCCGGCCGCCTGATGACGGTTGCGCAACTGACCGACGATCTGCCCGTCGATGTCCGACAGTTGCTGGTTAGTCTTGAACTGCCGCAGCGCCTCCTGGTAATTGGCGTTGGCCACGTAGAGCTGCGCCAGCACCGCGATCGACATCGCCTGCCGCCGCGCCGTGGCGACTTCTTCGCCAGCCTTGGCAACGTTGATCGCCGCCGGTGCGGAGATCACGTTGAACAGGTTCCAGGTGACTTTGACGCCGTAATCGGCCCAGCCCTGTTCGACGAGGAACGAGTTGCTGTCGTAATGCCCGCCAGCGGAGAACTCCAGACCCGGCAGCAAACGCAGCATGGCCTTGCGGGTTTCGGCGGCGCTGATCCGCGTCTGGTAATCCTGCTCACGCAGTTCCGGGCGGCTGGTCAGGGCTTCCTGTTCGAGTTTGGCCAGATCGACCTTGAGCTCGGGAATCTGATAGCCGTCATCAGTGGCCAGCGTCAGGTTGGTGCCCAAGGGCAAGTTGATCAGCGTCGCCAGTTCGGTTTTCGCCAGCGACAAGGCGCGACGCTGCTCTTCCAGTTGCCGGGTCGCTTCGATCAACGAACGCTGATAACCGAGCGATTGCACCGGATCGCCAATGCGTTGATCGCTCAGGGTCTGGCTGTTGTCGCGGGCGGTCTGCACCCGTGCCATCAGGCTGTCGATTTGTTTGAGCAGGCGTTCGGCGGCCATCGCTCGCCAATAGGCTGAGCGCACGTCCTGGACGATGGTGTTGATCACCTTGCGGCGCCGTTCCTGAACGATCAGTCGCTGGTCACCCTGCTGTTTGGCGCTGATGTAACTGACGCCGAAGTCAAGGACGTTCCAGACCATGGTCAGGTCGGCGACGTCACGGTCGCGATCCTGCGAGGTCGACGGCTCCAGAGACTGGGTGCCGGTGCGCACGCTCTGGCTGCTGGAGGCGTTGACGTTGTTGCGTCCGACGTAACCGGCGTCCAGCGCCATGCGCGGCAGCATGTCGAAACTGGCGAGGTCGAGCTGCCGCTTGGCCAGCGCTTCCTCCATGATTTTCAAACGGCCTTCGAGGTTGTACTTCACGGCGCGGGCCATGGCCTGATGCAGGGTCAACGGGCCGCGCAGCGGTTCCTGATCCTTGTACATGCTTTGCAGGTCGGTTTTCGCGCGCTGTTCACTGACGCTGCGTTCAATCGGTTCACTGGTCACTGCACATCCGCTGATCGCCAGCGCCAGCAGGCTGGCGCCGAACAACTTCTGACTTTTCTTCATCCCTGGATCGCCCCTAGGTCCCGCACAGTGTTGAGTTATGGTTTTTTCAGGCCGATATTTCGCTGATACCGACCTGTTGCAACGCCGCCGCCAGGTTGTCGACCCGGTGTTGCTCGCTGTCTTTGAGTTCTTGCAATTGCTGGCCCAGCGTCGGCGCGCCAAACACGCCGCGCAGGCCTTGGGAAATGTCGCCGGCCTTGAGTGAGTGACTGCCAAATGCGTTCAGCGAATCGCGCTCGGCGCCGCTGTTCTGGTTGAACAGGCTCGACAGCGTGCTGCTACCGAAGACGCCGCCATCGCCGCCGCCAAAACCGAGGAAGCCATGACCGGAGCCGTCACCCGCGTTGTCGCTGCTGCCGAACACCTGAGCAATAAAGCTTGGGCTCAAGGCGCCGTGGTTGATGAAAATATCGCCCAGCGGGCGAATGCCGTTGCCGATCACCCGTTGCTCGAACAGCGGCGCAAAGGTCAGCGGTGAGCCGAGATCGCCGGTGGGCGGAGTGAAGATGATCGGTTGCAGCGGCAAGCTCGGTGGCGGTGCTGGCACCACCGGATCGCTGCTGCGAATCAGTGGATCGGGAATGACCACACTGATTGGCGCAGTGGGCGGCGTCGGTGGCACGACTGGCGGCACAGTGTTGATCGCATAATTGTTCGAACTGCTGACACCGCTGCCGCTGTTGCCCGACAGATCACTGACCCCGGCACTGTTGACGCTGATAGCGTTGCTGGCGCTGTTGACGTTGGCATTCGGCGTCAGGGTCGCGGTCCAGGTTTTGCCGCCGTCGCTGCTGCTCAGGTTGGACAGAGTGCCGTTGCCGACATTGATGTCCGCCAGATCAAACCCACTGACCGCTTCATTGAAGGTGATGGTCACCTGTGAGGTCTGGCCGAGGCCGAGATTCGGATTGGCAATCAGCACCGTCGCCGTTGGCCGTTCGCTGTCGAGCGCATAGTTGTTCGACACCGCCACCGTGCTGCCGACGTTACCGGCCAGGTCAGTGACGTTGCTGGTGTCCAGCGCGATGAAGTTGCTCGGGTCGTTGACGCTGGCGGTCGGCGTGAACGTCGCCGTCCAGGTCTTGCCGCCATCGCTGCTGCTGAGGTTGCTCAGATCGCCGTTGGTCACGCTCAGGTCGGACAGGTCGAAATTGCTCACCGCCTCGCTGAAAGTGAAGGTCACCGTAGTGGTCTGGCCGATGCCCAGATGTGGATTGGCGACCACAATGTCCACCGTTGGCCGGGTCGCATCGAGCGCGTAGTTGTTGGAGATGGCGATGCTGGCGCCCAGGTTGCCGGCCAGATCCTGCACCCCGGCGGTGTCGACGATGATCAGGTTGGTGCTGTCATTGACGTTGGCGGTTGGCGTCAGGGTGGCGGTCCAGGTGATGCCGCCATCGCTGCTGGTCAGGTTGGCCAATGTGCCGTTGGCGACGCTGATGTCCGACAGATCGAAGCCGCTGACCGCTTCACTGAAGGTGATGGTCACGGTGGTGGTTTCGCCAATGCCCAGGCGATTGTCGGCGACCACAATGGTCGCGGTCGGCAACGCCGTGTCGATGGCGAAATTGTTCGAATCGGTAGTGCCGACGCCGCTGTTGCCGGAGGCGTTGGTCACACCGCTGTTGTCGAGGGTGATCAGGTTGCTGGTGTCGGTGATGTTGGTGGTCGGCGTGAACGTCGCTGTCCAGGTGATGCCGCCGTCGCTGGATGCCACGTTGCTCAACGTGCCGTTGGCGATAGTCAAATCGGCGTTGCTGAAACCGCTGACCGCCTCGCTGAAAGTGATGGTCACCGCCGAGGTTTCGCCGGCCTTGAGCGAGGTGTCCGCAACGACGATGGTCGCCGTCGGCACTTCGGTCTGCACCGCGTAGTTGGCCGAGTTGGTGATGCCGATGCCGGCATTGCCGGCCAGATCGCTGATGCCAGCGTTGTTCAGCACGATCAGGTTGGTGGCATCGCTGACGCCGATGGTCGGCGTGAAGGTGGCTGTCCAGGTGATGCCGCCGTCGCTCGACGAGACATTGCTCAGCGTGCCGTTCGCAACGCTCAGGTCGCTGTTGTCGAATCCGCTGACCGCCTCGGAGAAGGTGATGGTGACGAGCGCGGTTTCACTCGGGCGCAGATCGGTGTCACTGATGACGATGGTGGCGGTCGGACGCTGGCTGTCGATCACGTAGTTGGCCGAATCGGTGGTGCCGCTGCCGGTGTTGCCCGCGATGTCAGTGATGCCGGTGTTGTCCAGGGTGATGATGTTGCTGGTGTCGGTGACGCCCACCGACGGCGTAAACGTCGCCGTGTAAGTGATGTTGTCCGAGGTGCTCAGCCCGGAGAGCGTGCCGTTGGCCACGGTCAGGTCGGCCAGGGTCAAACCGCTGACGGCCTCGCTGAAGGTGAGGGTCACGGTGGTGGTCTGGCCGACGCCCAGTGCCGAGTCGGCGAGTGCAATGGTTGCGGTTGGGCGTTGGGTATCGATGGCGTAGTTGTTCGAATTGGTGGTGCCATTGCCAGCGTTGCCGGAAGCGTTTTGCACACCACTGTTGTCGAGGGTGATCAGGTTGCTCGCGTCAGTGATGCTGCTGGTCGGGGTGAAAGTCGCCGTCCAGGTGATACCGCCATCGCTGCTGCTCACCGCCGTTAGCGTACCGTTGGCAATCGTCAGGTCGGCGTTGTTGAAACCGGTCACGGCTTCGCTGAAGGTGATGGTCACCAGCGACGTTTCGCCGATGGTCAGGCTGTTGTCCGCGACGACGATGGTGGCGGTCGGTGCCACGGTATTGATGGTGAAGTTGCCGGAGTTGGTCGTGCCCGTGCCGGCGTTGCCGGCCAAGTCAGCGATCCCGGTGTTGGCCAGGGTGATGATGTTGCTGCTGTCGTTGACCCCGACGGTCGGTGTGAACGTCGCCGTCCAGGTGATGCCGCCGTCCGCGCTGCTGACCGCCGTGAGCGTGCCGTTGGGCACGGCCAGATCGGCGTTGCTGAAACCGCTGACCGCCTCGCTGAAGGTAATCGTCACCAGCGAAGTTTCACCGGCGCTCAGGGCAGGATCGGCCATGACGATGGTCGCGGTCGGCCGCTGGGTGTCGATGCTGTAGTTGTTCGAATCGGTGGTGCCGCTGCCAGCGTTGCCAGCCAGATCGGCAACGCCGGTGTTGTCCAGTGTCACCAGGTTGGTCGCATCGGTGACGTTCGCGCTCGGCGTAAACGTCGCCGTCCAGGTAATCCCGCCGTCCGCACTGCTGACCGCCGTCAGGGTGCCGTTGGCGATGGTCAGGTCGGCGTTGGTGAAACCGCTCACCGCTTCGCTGAAGGTGATGGTCACCAGCGCGGTATCGCCGATTTTCAAGGTGCTTTGCGCGAACACCACGGTGGCGGTCGGCCGCACGGTGTCGACCGCGTAATTGTTGGAATCGGTGGTGCCGGTGCCGGTGTTGCCCGCCAGATCGGCGACCCCGCTGTTATTGAGGGTGATCAGGTTGGTGGCGTCGGTAATGCTGCTGGTCGGTGTGAACGTCGCCGTCCAGGTGATGCCGCCGTCGGCACTGGAGACATTGGTCAGCGTACCGTTGGCAATGCTCAGATCGGCGTTGGTGAAACCGCTGACAGCCTCGCTGAAGGTAATCGTCACCAGCGAGGTTTCACCGATTTTCAGCGCGGTATCGGCGACCACGATGGTGGCGGTCGGCCGTAGCGTATCGATCGCATAGTTGTTGGAATCGGTAGTGCCGGTACCGGTGTTGCCGGCCAGATCCGCGACGCCGGTGTTGTTCAGGGTGATCAGGTTGGTCGCGTCGGTGATATTGCTATTCGGCGTAAAGGTTGCCGTCCAGGTAATGCCGCCATCAGCGCTGGAGACATTGGTCAGCGTACCGTTGGCAATCGTCAGGTCGGCATTGGTGAAACCGCTCACGGCTTCGCTGAAGGTGATGGTCACCAGCGAGGTTTCACCGACTGACAGGCTGTTGTCCGCCACCACAATGGTGGCGGTCGGACGTACGGTGTCGATCGCGTAGTTGGACGAATCGGTGGTGCCGCTGCCGGCGTTGCCGGCCAGATCCGCGACACCGCTGTTGTTCAGGGTGATCAGGTTGGTGGCATCGGTGATGCTGCTGGTCGGCGTGAAGGTCGCCGTCCAGGTAATGCCGCCGTCGGCACTGGAGACATTGGTCAGCGTACCGTTGGCAATCGTCAGGTCGGCGTTGGTGAAACCGGACACCGCTTCGCTGAAGGTAATGGTCACCAGTGAGGTGTCACCGATTTTCAGCGCGGTGTCGGCCATGGCGATGGTCGCAGTCGGGCGCTGGGTATCGATCGCGTAATTGTTCGAGTTGGTGGTGCCGACGCCTGCCACGCTGTCGGAGACTGCCGTCACCCCGGTGTTGTCGAGGGTGATGAGGTTGGTGGTGTCGGTGATGTTGTTGGTCGGCGTGAAGGTCGCCGTCCAGGTGATTCCGCCGTCGGCGCTGGACACCGAGGTCAACGTGCCGTTGGCAATGGTCAGGTCGGCGTTGGTGAAACCGCTGACCGCTCGACTGAAGGTGATGGTTACCAGTGAGGTTTCGCCAATATTCAGCGCGGTGTCGGCGACCACGATGGTGGCGGTCGGCGGCTCCACGTAAGCGGTGTTGAGCGTACCGCCATTGTTGTAGATCCCCACCAGTGCGCTCGGCGTCGTGCCGGTCGAACCACCGTTGGAAAGCCCACCGGCACCGCTGGCGGCGCCGTTGCCGCTGATCGCGGCAAAGTTGCTCGCGGTGATCAGCACCACGCCGCCGTTGTTCCAGATCGCCCCGACGCCGCGACCGCCGGCACCGCCATCGGCACCGTTGCTGCCGACACCACCGCCACCCCCACCACCGCCGCCGGCAGCAATGTTGTTGCTGATGACCGAGGTGCCGATGACTTTCAGGGTGCCGCTCGCGGCGTTGTAGATACCGCCGGCCGCATTGCCGCCGACGCCGCCGACTTTGTCCCAGCCCGAACCGCCACCGCCGCCGCCAATCGACAGGCTGCCATTGCTCGCCGAACCGCCATTGCCGCCATGACTGTAACCGGCACCGGCGCTGCCGCCATTGCCGCCCACGCCACCGGTGCTGGTGCCGCCCCGGCCACCCATGTCGGTCGGGCTGTAACCGCCGCCGTAGCCGCCGGCATTGGCACCGCCCGCCCCGCCGGCATAGGTGCCGGTGGCCGGGCCGGAAGAACCGCCATGGCCACCGTTCTGGCCGCCGATACCGCCGCCGCCACCACCGCCACCGCCGACATAACCGCCGGTCACACCCCCGCCACCACCCCCGCCGGAAGCGGCGTTGGCGGTAACGGTCACGTTGCTCAGGGTAAGGATGCCGGCGTTGAAAATGCCGCCGCCCATGGCGCCCGCCGCCGCTGAGCCGCCATTACCACCGTTGCCCGCCACCAGACCTTTGGTGATCACCAGACCATCCAGAGTCACGGTATTGCCGGAGGCGACTTCCACCACGCGGGTTTTGTATTGGCCATCGAGGGTCACGTCGGCGACGCCGTCGTTATTCAGGTCGCCGTCGACGGTGAGGCTTTTGTTGATCAGCAGCTCAGACGTGAGCTGAATGGTCATGCCGGAACTGAACGTGACGATGTCGCCGTTCTGCGCCGACGCCAGCGCCGCGCGCAGCGAGCCGACGCCGGAATTGAGGTTGTTGGTCGCGGTCCAGGTGGCGAGGCCCCACTGGTACTCGCTCATGGCTTTGCTCGACAGCACGTTGGCGCTTTCAATGGTGCCGGTGGCGATTTCCAGATCCCAGTCGCCGCCGACACCGGTACGGTTGTTCGAAGCGGCGACATCACGCCCGGTCAGTTGCGCCAGCGAGTCGACAAAACTCAAGCCACGATCACCTTCGGCGGTGTAACAGCCGTAAATCAGGATGTCGCCGCCAGCGTTCATGTCCTTGCCGATTTCCGCCAGGATCGCGCTGCGTTGAGCGACGTTGTCCGCCGACAGATAACTGTTGCCCAGCCACAAATCGCCGGCATTGCCGTGGGCAATGATCTGCACCGAGCTGACGCCGTGATGTTGATCGAGGAAGTCGGCGATCTGCTGCAAGCCGTCCTTGCTGGCGTCGAGTTTCACCACTTGCGTGCCGGGAGCAATGCCTTGCAGCAGACTGTCGGCATCCTTCACCCGCGAGTCGACGAACACCACACTCTGGCCGGGCACCGCGACCGGGCTGGCTGCCGGCGTGGCATCGGCCTGGCCGTGGGTGTCCTTGCTCGCCACGGGATGGTCAGCCGTCGGCGCCTTGGCCGCTTCGGCTGCGGTGGGTGCATGGCTGTCGGCTTGTGCAGCGGTATCGGCCACGGTGGCGGCCACCGCGCCGTCGAACAGCATGCGCGGCTCCAGCGACATGATCATCGGCGCGGCCAGCGAACGCTGACCTGCGGTTACCCGAGACTTGACCTTTGCACCGCCAAAAATGCTCCACCACATGTTGCTCACCCGAACTCGAACGAAGGTACGTAAGGCATCAATGAAAAACGCCGCGATCAACTGATCGCGGCGTCGGACTTCATACGAATGACATTGGCGGCGCTGGCTGAGCCATCGAGCCAAAAGGACAAATCAGCGTATTGCTTGAACAGGTCGGGCGGCAGAATGGTGCGCCGTGACTGCAAGGCCACTTTCGGTTTGACCTTGTGCAGGCCGGCCAGGCCAAGGCCTTGATCGAACTCTGGCGCGTCATAGGCCAGGTGCTCGAAATCGTGCTCGAACCAAGGCTCGCCAATGAACTCGTAAACCAGCCGCAACACGCGCTCCGGCGCTTGGGTCAGCAGGTCGTAATCGATGATCAGCAATGAGTCGGCATGCTCGCCGTAATAGGCTTCCTTGAGCGCTGCCCAGGCAAAACCCACCAGGCGATTGCGCTGCGCCAGGGTTTCGCAACGGCTGTACACCGTGTTGCGCTCGACGGCATCGCCAAACAGCTTGGTGTTTTCAAAGGGATTGGCGCGGTACAGCCGTTCGAGACTGTCCATCACCCAGGCGACATTGCGCACGCAGGCGATGACTTTGGCCTGGGGAAACAGGTCGTTGAGTGCCGGCAGGCGCGAGCTCCACTGCCGATTGGTGTCGAACACCACCGGTTGGTCGGCCTTGTCGGCATAGAAGGATTCGAACAGACCGCGCAACAGGCGGCGGCGCATGTCGGTGTCGATCACCGCGCCGTACTCACTGCCGGCGCTGCATTGCTCGAGGACACTGGCGAACAGCGATCCGACCGGGCTGGTCATGCCGGCATGAAAGCGCGGGTTCTGCAAAAGAATGGCAGAAAGCAGGGTGGAGCCTGAGCGCGGCAAGCCGGAGATAAAGTGGAACTGCTGCAATCCCTTCACCCTGATCAAAAGTCCATTTGTCCGACAGAGCGTAGTCCAACAACCACCCTGCGACTAGTAGTGTTTTGATATCAACTAAGAGCAAAAAGAACTAACCAGTTAATTTCTAATCGCGAATTTAAAGGTGAAACGTTTTAGTCTCTACAGCCGCTATTCGGCTGCGGGTTTCGGCGTGACCAAGCGCGCTTGCGCACCGCCCGCATGAACTTGCGCGCTGATCTGCCAAGTGGTGGGCAACGGTGCAAACTCTGCCGGGTCATCCTGGGTGCCGACCAGCCAGATGCGGGCATTGCCGGAAAGGTCGGCAAGGCTGTCGAGGTAGACATCGGGGCTGACCAGCGTCCCGAAACCATATTGATTCGGGCGCATCGAGCGGCCATCCGCAGCCGGCGGTGTATACAGCCGCACCTGCGCGCCGGTGCGATCGTAGTAGACGTAACTCAAGTACCAGAGCATGTCGCTGGTGATGATGCGATCACCGGGCTGGAAGTGCTGATTGACGTAGTTCACCACGCGATCGAACTGATCGTTGCTGTCGACCGTGGCGTTGTTATTCAGGCCAACCATTTCCACCCCGAGCAACGACACCAGCACCGACAACGCGAGAACCCGCACGCGGCTGTACAAGCGGTCGATGGCCAGCCCGGCCAGCAGCGGCAAACCGAGGGCATAAGCGGTCAGATAGCGCTCGATGAACACCGGCGTGATGAACGACACCGCGAACACCAGCAACAGCGGTAAGCCGGTATACAACGCCAACAGGACACTGCCGCGCGGCACGCTGCGATCACGAATGACCGCCACCGCCGCCAGCAGCAGCAACGCCAGCGGCAACGCGCCAAACACCGGTAACGGCAGGTGTTCGCCGTCATCCTGGATCAACCAGGACCAGATCATCGACGGCAACGACGCCAGCGTCACCGGGTCTTCCCAGCCGACATCGCCACCGACCTTGAGTTGTTCCATGTGCTGGGTCAGATCGAGCAGGTTCGGCAGCCACGGCAGGTACAACGTCGCGATGGCCAGATTCGCCAGCCACCAGCCCGGGTGCTGGATATGGCGCAAGCGATAGCCGCGCTGAAACCGAATCACAGCCAGATAAACCCAGTGACACAACGCCGCCAGCACCGCGAAGTAATGGGTGTAGAGCGCCGCTGTCATCAGCAGCGCATAAACCAGCAGATAGCGATGACGCTGCGGCCGGCGGATCCAGTAGACCAGCGCCAGCGTCGCGGCGATCAACAGCAGGCCGAGCAGCGAATACATGCGCACTTCCTGGCTGTAGCGCACCGCTGTCGGCAACAGCGCCAGCAGCAGACCGGCGAGGATCGCCGCGCGGCGCGTGGCCAGGCGATCCACCAGCCAGATGCCCATGCCGACCGCCGCAATCCCGGCCAGCGCGCTGAGGCAACGGATGGCAAAAATGCCGTCGCCAAACAACTCGATCCAGCCATGCAGCAGCATGAAGTACAGCGGCGGGTGCACATCGAACGCCGCGTGGTGCCAGATATCGGCCACCGAATAGCGCGCCAGCAGCAGGCTGGAACCTTCATCGCCCCAGATCGCCGCAGCGGTCAGATCGTAAAAGCGTACGGCAGCGGCCAGTAACAGAATCGGCAGCAGCCAGTGTTCTCTGGCCCAGCGGATCAGGCGCAAGCGGGCAAACCACGGACCCGGCGTCGCGTGCGGATCCTGTTTGTCGCCCACCGGTGTCACTCTGTTGACCGCCATTGCTGCCTCTTGCCGTGCCACGACACCACGCCTGTATGAGCCCGAACCTGCCAGTCACTCTAGGTCAGGCGCAGGAGCAGCGTCGATGCCGATTTGCGACTTCACGACATCCGGCAACCTTGCCAATCCGGGTCTACGCTCTGGCGTGGCGTGACCTGGCCACGGAGTGCCAAGGCAATAGCAACCGCCTGAACCCACTAGCGGCCCGCCGACAACCAATCAGAAGGATGAGGACTTTATGGACGTTTACATGGGCACTGTTCTGACGTTTGCTTTCAACTATGCGCCCAGCGGCTGGGCCTTGTGCAACGGTCAGATCATCGGAATCAGCCAGAACCAGGCACTGTTTGCATTGCTCGGTACGGTTTACGGAGGCAACGGCACTGTCACTTTCGGGCTCCCCAACCTGCAAAGCCGCATGCCGATCTGCCAGGGCAACGGCGGCGGCCTGACGCCGAGAGTCATGGGAGAAATCTCCGGCGCCGAGCAAGTCACTGCCACCCTCAACAATCTGCCGAACCACACCCACACCCTCGCCGGCCTCACCGCCACCACCACCGTGCAACTGGCCAACCCGGCCAGCAATCCGGCGGGCGCGCCGACGGCAACCAACGCCTACATTGGTGCGTCAGGCACCGGGCCGGGTCTGGCGAATATCTTTTCCGATGCCCAGGGCGCTTCGCCCGTTCCGCTCAAAGGCGCCGCAACTACCATCAGCGGCACGATCTCGCCAACTGGCAACGGCCTGCCGCTGCCCATCATGAACCCGTATCTGGTGCTTAACTTCAGCATCGCGCTGAACGGCATTTTCCCATCGCGTAACTGATCGACCACCGGGGGGAGCCACCTCCCCCGGTTCCCCACTTTGCCGGAGCGAGACCATGCTGCAATCGGTTAAAAGCCAACATTTCCAGGCCCTTCTCGGGCGGATCGGCACCCTGTATCTGCCCGATGGCAGCGCATTGCAAATCCATATCGGCGAACTCGCAGAGAAACCGCTGGCGCAAATGCGTTACAGCGAGCGCATGCCATTCAGCGTCGAATTGAGCAGCCTGGAAGCGACTGAATTCGTCGATGGTTTATGTGCACTGGAGTTGCCTGAACTGGGGCGAGTGGACGGCATCTTCGTGTCGCGGGTACCACCGATGGGGCGGCCGCCAGAGCTGGCTTACTTCCACATCACCTTCAACTGACCCGAACCCAAGGAGCAGCCTTCGGCAGCACCTGCACGGAGATTACCGGGGATACCAGACCAGTCGCTCCGCCGCCGGATTGCTTTCTTCAACCGCAAACCCGAGCGCGAGGTAATGCCGTCGCGCATGGGGATTGCTGGTCCAGACCACCGTCGCCACCGGGCAGCGAATCTGTTGCGCGGCTTTCTGTACACCTTGCAGCACGGCGCGACCAAAGCCCTGACCACGCGCCTTTGGGATGAACGCCAGGTACAACACGCGAATCTCGTTAGCGCCGAAATCGGTGCTCAACGCGCCGATGGCACTGCCGAGTTTTTCCACCACGTAGTGCATGGCGTTGGGGTAGTTGTCGCCCATGCCCTGTTCCTGCACCTGGAACTGCTGGGCGACCAGTTGCTGAATCTGTTCCTGCTCGCCGTCGACCCATTGCAGGTCCGGCCGCGCCGTCTGATACAGGCTTTGCAAAAACGGCCCGTCGCTTGCCCGCGAAGGCCGCACCACCAATCCTTCTGCCGCCACTGCTGCGTTGTCCGCCATCGTGCTCTCCGTTAGAAACCGCTTTCCCTGACCCCCAGCGCCGCCATTCGGCGCCATGCCACACCGAGCAACGATTCGCCGCTGCCTTGCAAGATCACCACACCGCGCAACGGTTGCGGCGGTGTCGGCGCGGTATCGAGCACGCTGAGTCGCGCGCCGTATTGCGCCTGCACCGGTTCCGCGCGCTGTTGTTGATCGCGGCGCACGGCAATCGGCCCGTGATGATCGGAGGTCAGCGCCTCCTGATCGACGTAGGCCACGCCGTTGGTGTCGATTTCATTCAACTGCACGGCCAGCGCCGGGTGCATCGGGTCATCGGCGATGAAGCGGCCGCTGGCACCGGGTTTGACTCGCCACAATTCGGCTTCGGCGAGATAACCGCGCAGGCGTGCGCCGTCCTCGACCACTCGGGCCAGCGCATCGCGGGTCGACAGCCAACGCCCGACCGTCATGTTCGGCAGCAGATCACGCACGCTGCCGGCCTGCGGTGCGCGCAGCAACAGGCGCTCGCGTTGCGCCGTCAGTCCACGGTACTCGGCGACCGCCTCTGCCAGCCGCTGCTCGACAATGCCCGCATCGGCAGCGGTTTCGCTGCGACTGGCCTGGCGGCGCATCAACAACTGCTGGATCTGGATTTCCCGACGCACGATCACCAGCCGCGACTCGAGATCGGGCGATTCCAGTTCAATCAGCACATCGCCCTGAGCGACCTTCTGCCCGTCCGTCACGTTCACCGCTTTGACCCGCGCCGCCGTTGGCGCATGCAGGGCACTGGCGCGCCCGGCCTCGAGCATCGTCGGCAATTCCACCGAACTGCGCCACGGCACGATCAGCACCAGCAACAACCCGAGCAGCGCCAGCGCACTGAGCAACACGCGCGGGCCGTGCGCCTGTTCGCGGCGGCTCCACCACTGGCGCCACTCACGCATGATCGGCAGAAAAATGAACCACACCAGTTCCACCAGCATCAGGAAGATCCCCAATACCTTGAAGAACAGGTGATAGACCGCCAGCGCGATCCCGAAAAACAACGCCGCACGCCACAACCATGAGCCATACCCCCAGATCAGCAAACGCCGTTGCATCTTCGGCGACCACGGCTCCGGCGCCGGGGCGCCATAACCGAACAAAAATTCACGCAAGCGCCAGCGACACAGCGCAAATGCGCGGCCCTGCAAGTTGTCGACTTCCCAGAAATCACTGATCAGAAAATAACCATCAAAACGCATGAACGGATTGAGGTTGACCACCAGCGTGGTGATCCACGTGGCGCTGGCGAGCATGAACGCCGCCGTGCGTCCCGGCCCATCAGGCAGTAACGACCACACCAGCAGCGCAATACACGCCAACAACAATTCGGCGAGCACACCGCCGGCACCGATCAACAATCGCGCGCGGCGATCATTGACCCGCCAGGCATCGCTGACATCGGTATAGAACATCGGCAGCAAAACCATGAACGCCACGCCCATGCTCTGCACCCGACACCCGGCGCGCTTGGCCATGAACGCGTGGCCAAACTCGTGACAAAGTTTGGCGAAGAACAGCGCCACGCCAAACGCCAACGCGCCACCGAGGCTGAACAGGTGCGGAAACGTCCCGACAAAACGCTGCCAGTCGCGCGAGACCAGAAACACGCCCAGCGCCAACGTCGTCGGCAAACCGTAGCGCAGCAGGCGCGGGCCGAAGCGCGCAAGCCACGGCCACGCGCGATTGAGAAATGCGTCCGGGCGCCATAGCGGTATGCGGAAGAACAGGTATTGATGCAGGAGGATTTGCCACAGGCTTTGCTTTTGCGCCAAGGCCTTGAGGCGGTAGCTGGCGCGCTGTTGATCGTCGAGCGCAGAAATCAAATCGTGGCCGCGAAGAAATTCCAGCAACTGCTCAAGTTCCGTGCCGTCCAGCGGCAAGCCAGGCTCGCGATTGGCCGCGTGCAAGACTTGTTCGGCATCACCCAGCGACCAGTGGCGCAACAGACGCATCGCCGCGCTGCCGAGTTTGAAATAACGCCCGCGCACCGGATCGGCCAGGGTCCAGCGCGGCGAACCGTCCAAAGCCGGCGCCGCGGGCGACAATTGCAGGTCGGCACGCAGGCTCGGCAGATTCATCTAGAGGCCCACGCTCTGGCGCAAACCGGCCAGTGGCCGGCGCAGCAGGTACAACGCCAGTGGCGCGCGATCACCGAAGATTTTCGCTGTGCCACGCAGGCCGATACGCGGGGGAGCGTCAGCGAAATTGGCGTCGAGCCGATAGGCCAGTTGCCCGCCCGCCGTCGGCTGCGCCTCGTATGCCGAGCGTTCCAGTGTGGCGAGATGGCGCTTCAGCGGATCGCTGTCGAGAAACAACGCCACTTCGGCGCCGGGCTCCAACGAAATCGCATCGCCGACGGCCAGTTCGATACGCAGTTCGGCCTGGTTCGGGTCGGCGATGTCCATCAGGCGCTCGCCGGTCTGCACCGGTTTGCCGGTCAAGCGTTCCGCGTCGGCGAACACCGCAATGCCGTCGCGCTCGGCGCGTACTTCGCTGCGCTTGAGTAGCTCGCGGGCGTAGTCGCGCTCGGCGCGTTTCTGCTCAACACGGGCGGCGAGCAAATCGACTTTTGCACTGGATTCGGCATCGGCGAACGAGCGCTGGGAATTGGATTTCAGTTCAGCTTCGGCCACCCCCAGCGCACGTTCGGCGACATCGGCCTGCGCCTTGAGCGTGGTGCTTTCAAAACGCACCAGCACATCGCCGGTTTTCACCGTTTGATTGGGTTTGACCAGAAATTCGGCGATCACCCCGTCCAGCGGTGCCGCCACCACACGGCCGCCCAGCGGCACCACTTCGGCCGGGGCCAGCACCGATTGACGCACCGGAATCAACAGCCCCAGTAATAGCACCGCGACCAGTGCCACCTGACGTTTACGGGTCCAGCGCAACCGCCACGGTTTGCGCGGTTGCAGTGCCAGCCAGGCGTGGCTGTAGGTGTCGCCCAATTGCGACAGCAGGACTTGTTCGGAAGGGTTCCACGGCACATCGCGGGCCAGCCATAAACCGCCAAACACCTGCGCGTCGCGATCAACCAGTGGCAGCCAGAACACTTGCGTGGCAGACAGACTGCGCCAGTCGGCCTGAGTCGATTCGCTGAGCAGCTGCGGCGCAATCACTCGCGCCTGCTTCAGTACATCCTGCTTGAACAACTGCGCCACGGCCTGCTCGACGAACGCCACGAACGGCGCATTCGGCTCGACCGCACTGACGCCGGTCACGGCTTGCACCTTGCCGGCGATCAACAGCGCGGCATGGCGAAAACCGAACAGCGACTGGCCGTCATTGACCAGACTGTAGGCCAGTTGCGCGGCGTCACGGGCGGCGCGTGTCTGGCGTTCCAGGTCGAGAAAGCGCGCGAACACCTGCTCGGCGCCGCCGCTCACCGGAGCGTTCACTTAAGCTCCGGAAAACGCGCGGTGCCGCTCATGCCGGCGAGCAAACCTTTGGCTTCGGGAAGTGTGGCGACCAGCAACAGGGTCTGACTGCCCTCATCGATGCGCGCGCCGAGACGTTTCACCGTGGCATCGATCGGCTGACCGGTTTCATCGGGCACGAAGCTGAAGGTCTGGCCGGGCTTGAGTCTGGCCATCCAGCGCGACGGCACCAGCAGATGAATTTCGAGGGTACGGTTATCGACGACATCGAGCAGCGGTGCGCCGGCCGGTACGCTTTCATAGCGCTGCACCTTGCGCTCGACCACTTGCCCGTCGAACGGCGCGATCACGCTGCAGCGTTTGACCTGCACTTGATAAACCTGGGATTGCGCCTGGGTTTCGCTGACCTTGGCCTCGGCCCGCGCCACTTCGAACCGCCCGACGGAATTGAGCGCAGCCAACTGCTTGTTGTGCGCCAGCTCTTCACCGGCACCGCGACTGGCCGCCTGCGCGGCATTGAGCTGGGCTTGATAGGCCGAGCAATCGAACTTCGCCAGCGTATCGCCCTTCTTGAACGACTCGCCCTCACTGAATGGCAACTCGACAATCCGCCCGGAAAGCTCACTGGCCAGCGTCGCCTGATCACGAGCCCGCAACACCCCCCGCGCCTCACTGCTCGCAGTGGCCGCCGCCGTCCCCGGATTATCCAGCAGCGGATCGTCTGGCCCGGGCGTTTGCGCCTGAACTGCACACGTAACTAAGGTCAATCCGATAACCCAACCGCGAAAACGCTGCATAACCGCTACTCCCTGACGGATGTGCGGAGTCTACGACAGCGGGGGTTAGCGTCAAGCGAAAGGCCATTACTCGTCAGAAATGTAATGTTTCAAAAGAGAAAGCCGCTCAATGTTCGTTTAAGAGATGTAGGCAAGCTCCGCTTTCCTACACGAGTTAGGAATGCTACCGATAGCGCATTGCGAATAAGGCGATAGACAGGCTACCTATGGGAGTAAACGCGGGCCGAATGTACCTCTTTCTGCAACAACTTCTAATATTGGCGCCCTTAAATGGCTTGACCCTAGTCGGCATTGGTAGCCAAAACTGGCAAGCCGGTGCTGGAAATAAACCAGTGGAGTGAGCCCGCAATTATTTGGTGATTGACCTGCATGACGCACTCAATCTAGGATTGCCTTACTCAACCCCGTACGTAGCGATTCAGTTCGCTGGCAGTTGGGGATGAAAAAACCGGCTTAGGCCGGTTTTTTCGTTTCTGAGGATTTTTTGTGCGCACCGCATTTTTTGTTGATGGCTACAACCTGTTTTACGGCTTGCTCGCTGGCACACCCTATAAATGGCTGAACTTGCACAGCCTGCTGACGCATATTGCCCTCATCGAAAACCCTCAGAGCTCAATAGTCTCGATTGACTACTTCACTTCTCCAATCAAACCCCAGCTGGCAACTCGCGGCCGCGTTTCCAAGGAAGCACAAGATGCGTACATAAGGGCATTGCGAGCGAGCAAAGTCACCGTGCATTTCGGACGGCATCAATTAGAGCCAGCCAAAGCACCAAGGTTTATAGATAGGAACACCCATGCGTCACGTCAGGACAAAGTCGATATCTGGAAACTGGAAGAAAAAGAAACCGATGTGCATATAGCAATCAGCATGTATCGCACTGCAAGCCGGCAAACAATGTCCGAAGGTGCAGGGCGCATTGATCAAATCATTCTGGTTTCCAGTGATACCGACATGACACCTGCTCTGAAGGCGCTCCGAACAGATTTTCCTGCCCTGATCATTGGAGTGATCCTTCCTCATCGGACCGGATCTATCCGCCCGCCCCCAGGCTCATTGAAAGACAACTCAAACTGGTTGAGACGCGTTATTTCGACTGAAGAGCTGAAACTTCATCAGTTTCCAAAACGAGTAGCCACTCAAAAAAAACCAGCGATCAAACCGGATTATTGGTAGTTACTTGCGCCGGATACACCGACTCCCATCCCCCGCCCAACGCCTTGTACAACCCGACCATCGCCAGCGAAACGCCGGTCGAACTCTCCACCCACTGCTCCTGCGTGGCCAGCAAGGCGCCTTGCACGGTGAGCACGTTGACGAAGTCGACCACGCCTTCGACGTATTGCTGTTGCGCGGTGCGCAAGGCGATCTGGTTCTGGCGTACGGCTTCGGCGAGGCTGTCGCGGCGGCGCTGGCTGGCGTTGTAAGCGGTCAGTTGATCGTCGATTTCATGCCAGGCGCGCAGCACGGTTTGCTGATAGGCGACGGCGGCTTCCTGCTGTTGAGCTTCGCGCAATTGCAACACGCCGCGCAGGAGTCCGCCGTCAAACAGCGGCAAACTGAATTGCGGGCCGATGCCGAAGGCGCGCGAGCCCCACGAGCCGAAATCGCTGAGTTGCATGGCTTGTGAGCCGAGGTTGCCGGACAGGGTGATGCGCGGATAGAAATCGCCCTTGGCCACGCCGATGTTGGCGGTGGCGGCGTGCAGGCGCGCTTCGGCCTGGCGGATGTCCGGACGGCGTTCAGCCAGTTGCGACGGCAAGCCGATAGCGACTTGCAGCGGTGACTGCGGCACAGCGGCGTCGGAGGATAACTCCTTGGCCAAGGCTTGCGGCGGTTCGCCCATCAGCAGACTGATCGCGTTGATCAGTTGCGATTGGCGTTGTTCCAGCGCCGGCAAGCGTGACTCGATGGCGGCGACTTGCGCAGCGGCTTCAGCGACGTCCAGGTCGGTCGCCACGCCATCGGCCAGCCGTAGTTGCGAGAGTTTCAGGCTGTGCCGGGCAACATCGAGGTTCTGCTCAGTGACCGCGCGGGTGTTCTGCACGCCGCGTAGCTGGATGTAGTTTTGGGCCGTATCGGCAAGCACGGCGAGCAGCACCCCGCGACGATCGTTTTCGGCGACTTCAAGATTGGCATCAGCGGCTTCGGTTTCGCGGCGCACGCGGCCCCAGAAATCCAGTTCCCATGAGGCGGAGAAACCGGCATCCCACAGGTTGAAAGCGGAATCGCCGTTGTGTCCGGACGGGTCGCTCAGGCCTTTGCCGCTGTTGCGTTCGCGGGCGTAGCTGCCGGTGGCGACGGTGTTCGGATAACGGTCAGCGCTGATGACTTGGCGAGCGGCACGGCTTTGTTGCAGGCGGCTACTGGCCAGTTGCAGGTCGAGGTTGCTGCGGACGGCGCGCTGGGTGAGCGCGGAGAGTTGTGGGTCGTGAAAGACTTCCCACCAGCGTTCGTTCAACGGTTCGCTGACGGCTTGGCTGGGCGCGGACTTGGCCCAGTCCGCGATTTGTGTGGCTTCGGGTTTCTGGAAGTCTGGGCCTACGGTGCAGGCAGTGAGGCTTACTGTGAGCAAGGCACTCAAGATGATGTGCTGCCATTGGCCTCTTCGCGAGCAAGCTCGCTCCCACAGGAGGTTTGTGGTGTTGCCGAGATCCAATGTGGGAGCGAGCTTGCTCGCGAAGACGTCAATCGATTCAACAACAATCATCGCTGAGTCACCTCACGCACGGAGGTCACCGA
Source organism: Pseudomonas fluorescens (assembly GCF_001648775.1). Classification (GTDB taxonomy): domain Bacteria; phylum Pseudomonadota; class Gammaproteobacteria; order Pseudomonadales; family Pseudomonadaceae; genus Aquipseudomonas; species Aquipseudomonas fluorescens_M. The sequence continues at coordinate 46,939 of NZ_LVEJ01000005.1, read as the reverse complement.
GCTTTTGGTATCAATACTCGCCTCCACCGACATCCCGACCCGCAACCGTTCGGCCAACGGCTGGCCCGGCTCCAGCATGATTTTCACTGGAATCCGCTGCACCACCTTGGTGAAATTGCCGGTGGCGTTATCCGGTTTCACCGCAGCAAAGGTCACGCCGGTCGCCGGCGCAATGCTCTCGACGCGTCCGCTCAAGGTTTCGCCACCGAGGCTGTCGACATGCACCTGCACTTCCTGCCCCGGCAGCACGTCGGTCAATTGCGTCTCCTGAAAATTCGCCACGACATACGCCTGCTTCAGCGGCACCACCGCCAACAGCTTGCTACCCGGCGTCACGTAAGCGCCGACGCGCACGGCGCGCTCGCCGATCATGCCGTCCTGCGGTGCAGTGATGCGCGTGTAGGAGAGTTCGAAACTGGCGATTTCCAGTGCCGCTTGCGCGTGTTTCAAACTGCCCTCGGCCGCGTCACGCTGAGCGGTGAGAATATCGACCTGCTTGCGCTCCGCCGCCAGTTTCGCCGTGGCGGTGTCCAGATGCGCCGTGGCCTGATCGATGCGAGTGCGCGCCTGTTGCGCGTTTTGCACAGTGCCGGCACCCACGCCGGCGAGATGGTTGTAGCGATTCAGTTCCTGCTGGGCAAACGCCATTTCAGCCTTCGCCGACACCACCGAGGCTTGCGCCTGAGCGATCACCGAGGTCTGCCGCTCCAGCGTCGCTTTGGCGTTCTGCAATTGCGCCCGCGCGACCAGGGTCTGCGCGTCCGCCGCTTCGGCTGAAGCGCGCAAATCGCGATCATCGATCAGCGCCAGCAACTGCCCGGCCTTCACTTGCTGGTTGTCTTCCACCAGCACTTCCTTGATGAAGCCGGCCACGCGCGGCACCACCAGGGTGTAGTCGGCGGAGACGAATGCATCGTTGGTAGTTTGCTGGGGCCGCTTGCCAAATACGCCGGGCAGCGCCAGATACACCAGCACGCCGACCGCCAGTGCGGCGGCGATGGCCACCGCGAGTTTTTGCTTTGCTTGAGTCGTCATAAAAACCTTCATTGTTCAGTGCAGCAATCAGGTCGGCGCGCGCGGCGGAAAGATCCGCGTCGGCAGCCAGAAAATCAGCAGGATCAGCGCCACCGCGACGCCGGCCATGCACACATAAAGATCGGATGCGGTCAGCACCACGGCCTGTTCGTGCAGGCGATGGGCAAGGCCCGGATCGCTGCGATCGGTCAACGGCGAATTGCCAAGGTTGTCGACCAACATGGTCGAGTGGAAATGCAGGCGCGCGGTGGTCAGCGCCTCAAGCACCCCGGTGGCGACCACCGCTGCCAGACCTTTCACGGTGTTGAACCACGCCGAGGCAAACGGACCGTCCGTTGGCTGGATGCTGCCGGTCGAGAGCATCAACAGCGGCAACACCGACATCGGTTGACCGAAGATCTGCAGCCATTGCAGGACGTAGAAATTGTCGCGAATCCATTCCGAGGTCAGCAGCGATCCGCCCAGGCAGGACAGCGTCAACATGCTCAAACCGATGCCAAGCACCCAGCGGCAATCGACCCAGCGCAGGTTGCACAGCGCCGCCACCAACGGCAGCGCAATCAGTTGCGGCAATGCGGCGATCAGCATGATCGGCGCGGTCTGCGCCGGCCGATAACCCTGCACCTGCGCCAGATAACTCGATGGAATCAACACCACCGCCTGCAGGACTACCAGCACACCGGCCAACGTCATCAACGCGAACGACAGGTTGCGGATACCGAGCATCTGCAATTTGAAAAACGGGATCGGCTGCGACCACTCGTTGATCAGAAAAGCCAGCAGCAACAGCGAGCCTGCACCGAGCAATCCACAGATCAGGCTCGACTCGAACCAGTCCAGGCGATTGCCCTGCAACACACCGATCACCAACATGCAAATCGCCGGAAAGCCCAACAGCAGGCCCTTCCAGTTGAATGACTTGAGGCGTTCCAGACGCAGCGGATCCTGCGGGAGACCGTAAGCCACCATCACCATCGCAATCAGGCACGGCACGATGATTTGCCAGAACGTCCATTGCCAGCCGACGTATTCGGTCCACAACCCGGCCAGCGGTGTGCCGAGACCGGGGCCGAATGTCGCCGTCAGCGCGTAACCGGCCAGGCCATAGAGCTTGATATTGGCGGGCAGAAAACGCAGGGCGACGGTCATCAGCATCGGCGGCAGTGCGCCGCCGGCCAGACCTTGCAGGATGCGCATCAGCAGCAGACTTTCGTAATTGGGCGCTAACGGGCAGAGCACACCAAGCAAGGTGAACAGACCGATCGCGCAGAGGGTGAAGCGCCTTAGCGAGAAGGTCACCGAGCACCACGGTGCGAAGGCCATGGCCGCGACCGAGGTGGCGGTGTAACTGGCGACCAGCCAGGTGCCTTCGTCGTAGCCGATGTTCAACGCGCCACGAATGTCGGCCAGCGCGACCTTGGTGACCATCTCATTGAGGCCCGACACCAGCACCGCCAGCAGCACGCCGACCAGGCCAATGATGATCCGCGCCCCGAACACCGGTGGCGTGATCGCCTTCGCCGGGCTGGCCGCAGCGATAGGCGCTGCCGCCGTCAGGGATGTCATGAATACACACTCCGGAGGGAAAAATACCGGAGCATCTTAGTCGGGCTTGGCAATGACGAAAATTGACTTATTGGCAGTTTATAAGTGCGCCATACGCAGCAATTGAGATCCTTGTGGGAGCGAGCCTGCTCGCGAAAGCGTCGGGTCAGTCAATATCAATGGTGACTGATCCACCGCTTTCGCGAGCTGGCTCGCACACAGGGTTTTGTGTTTGTTCGAAGATTAAGGCTGGGCCGCCAGCCACGTTTCGTCGCAGCAGGCCTTGAGGGTTTCCCGCAGCCAGCGATGCGCCGGATCCTTGTCGAAACGCGGGTGCCAGGCCTGGGTCAGCATCAGCGTCGGCAAGGGGATTGGCAGATCGAATGAGCGCAGTTTCAGGCCGAGCCGACGCACGCTGAGCAGCGCTTCTTTGGGCACTGGCAGGATCAGGTCGGAATCCGGTAACGCAAACATCGCCGCATGGAAACTCGGTGCAATCACCGCCACGCGCCGCTCCAGGCCCAGCGCATTCAGCGCCGTATCGATGGGGCCGCGAGCGATGCCGCGGCGCGACATGCTGATATGGGAAAACCCGGCGTAGCGTTCGGCGGTGATTTCGCCGTCGAGCAATGGATGGTCTTCGCGCACCAGGCCCACGAAGTGGGTGGAGAACAGGTTCTGTACTTTGACTTCAGGGGTGACAGGGCGGGTGTTACTGACGCTCAGATCGATGCGGCCTTCACGCAGGGCCTCATCGTCACCGTCACCTTCCGGAACGAAGCGCAATTCGCAGTGCGGTGCCTGCTGGTCGAGGGTGTCGAACAGCTTGCCGCCGTAAACGCCGATGAAGAAGTCGTTGGCGCGGATGCTGAAGCGCCGGCGCAGTGTGCCCAGCTCCACGGTGTCAGCGGAGCGGAACAGCAGCGCGGCTTGCTCGACCACATCACGCACTTGCTCGCGCAACGCTAATGCTTTGGGTGTTGGCACTAGGCCTCGACCGGCGCGCACCAGAATTGGATCGCCGATGGCCTCGCGGATCCGCGTCAGGGTGCGGCTCATGGCGGCCGGACTGAGGTTCATCCGTCGCGCGGCGCCGACCACACTGCCCTCGTCGAGCAAGGCGTCGAGGGCAACCAGAAGGTTCATGTCCGGGAGTTGCATGCTGAGCACTCGTGGCTGATCAGGATTGATCTGAGCGCAATGCTAGCAAACATCTTTCAGAGTAGGCGTTGATCCTACTGACGCCTTCGCGAGCAAGCTCGCTCCCACATTTGGAATGCATTCTCCTGTGGGAGCGAGCTTGCTCGCGAAAGGGCCAGCCGCAACGCCACAGAATTACCGCTGCATACCCCAACGTTTAACCGTCACCCGCTCGAGGGTATCGAACACCAGATTCTCCACCAGCAACCCGATCAGAATCACCACCGCCAACCCGGCAAACACCTTGTCGGTATACAGTTCATTGCGATTCTGAAAGATGTACCAGCCCAGCCCACCCTTGCCACTGGTCGCGCCAAAGACCAACTCCGCCGCGATCAACGTGCGCCAGGCAAACGCCCAGCCAATTTTCAGCCCGGCCAGAATCGACGGCAGCGCGGCCGGGATCAGGATGAACAACACCAGCCGCAAACCTTTCAAGCCGTAATTGCGCCCGGCCATGCGCAAGGTTTCCGAGACCCCGAGAAACCCGGCATAAGTATTCAACGCCAACGCCCACAACACCGAATGCACCAGCACAAAAATCAGGCTGTTCTGCCCCAGACCAAACCACAGCAACGCCAGCGGCAGCAGAGCAATCGCCGGCAGCGGGTTGAACATCGAGGTCATCGTACTCAGCAGATCACGGCCCAATTGCGTCGACACCGCCAGCGTGGTCAGGGCAAATGCCAAGACAATGCCGATCAGATAACCCTTGATCAACACCACCAACGAGATCCATACCTTGGCCAGCAATTCACCGCTGAGCAGGCCCTCGAACAACGCATGGCTGGTCTGCAGGAAACTCGGCAGCATCAAATCATTGTTCTGAATCCGCGCAACCACTTCCCACAACACCGCCAGCACAATCAGGATCAGGCTTTTACGCAGCCAGCCCTGTTGCCACAGCCGCGTACCGAGCGACAACTCACGCTCGACCGGCACTTCGGTCAGCGGCTCCAGCACAATTTCGAATTCTTCACGCACAGATGATGAATGGCTCATCGGGTTGTCCTCCAGGCCGCTCAATAGGCGATGCGAATGTCGTTGAAGTCGTGGTCACGCTCGGTTTCCGGCGACTGGCCTTCGTCGAACAGCAGACGATGAATGCGCCGCGCCGATTCCTGAAACGCCACGCCACCGAGGCTGTGCAGATCGTATTGATGGCTGTGCACCTCGGCGCGCACCCGGCCCGGATGCGGCGACAACAGCAGGATGCGGTTGCCGACCACCAGCGCCTCTTCAATCGAGTGGGTGACGAACAACAGGGTGAAGCGCACCTCTTCCCAGAGCAGCAGCAATTCTTCCTGCATCTTGCGGCGGGTCAGCGCATCGAGCGCGGCGAACGGTTCGTCCATCAAGAGAATTTTCGGCTGCATCGCCAATGCCCGGGCAATTGCCACGCGCGCCTTCATGCCGCCGGACAACGTGTGCGGATAGGCATCGGCAAATGCCGCCAGCCCGACTTTTTCCAGATAGTGCAGCGCGCGCTCTTCAGCTTCTTTTTTCTTCAAAGTGCGCGATGCGAGCAGCGGAAACATCACGTTCTGTTTGACGGTTTTCCACGGCGGTAGCTGATCGAACTCCTGAAACACCACGATCCGATCCGGCCCCGGCGCGTCGACGCGCTGGCCTTGCAGACGGATCTCGCCTTCGCACGGTTGAATGAACCCGGCGACCGCTTTGAGCAAAGTGGATTTACCGCAACCGGACGGGCCGAGCAGCACATAACGATCGGCCGGGTCGATTTCAAAACTGACCTGGTGGGTGGCGCGCACCACACGTTGCGGCGTGCGGTATTCGAGGCTGACGTGATCGACCGCCAGCAGCGCGTCGCTGCGGGCGATCGGGTTGCTGGCCGCGTGGCCTGGCAAGGGAGCGTTCATGGTTTGATCAATCTCCGGCGTATCAGAAAGGCGCATCGCCCTGAATGGTCGTGCGATACAGCTTGCGGCGCAGGTGCGCGGGGCAGCCGGCGGCGAGATGGATCAGCGAACGGTTATCCCAGAACACCAGATCGTGTGGCTGCCACTGATGGCGGTAGATGTTTTGCGGCAGCACGCTGTGGGCGTAGAGCTCAGTCAGCAGTTGTTGGCTCTCGTCGTCCGGCAGACCGACGATGCGCGTGGTGAAACCTTCGCTGACGAACAGTGCTTTGCGGCCGTTTTCCGGGTGCGTACGCACCACCGGGTGCACCACTTCGGCGACTTGAGCCAGTTGCTCCGGGGTCAGGGTCGGGCGCCAGTTGCCTTCAAATTTGGTTTCGCTGTAGCGCGCGGTGTAGGAATGCGCAGCGCTGCGGCCTTCAACCGCTTTGCGCAAGGCCTCGGGCAAGCTGTCCCAGGCTCTGTGCATGTCGGCGAACAACGTGTCGCCACCTTCGGACGGCAGCTCTTGCGCGTGGAGCATCGAGCCGAGGCTTGGCAGCTCTTTATAGGAAAGGTCGGAGTGCCAGAATTTGCCGGCATCGCCGAGGCCGATGTTCTGGCCGTTTTCAATGATGTTGGAAACGATGAGGATTTCCGGGTGGTTGGCCAGCAGGAACTGCTTGAGCACGTGGATCTGCAGCACGCCGAAGCGGCGGCTGAAGTCGATTTGCTGTTGCGGGGTGATTGGCTGGTCGCGGAACACCACAACGTGGTGATCCAGATGCGCGCGGTGGATGCGCGCGAAGTCCTGATCATTGATTGGCCGGCTGAGGTCGAGGCCGATGATCTCGGCGCCAACGGCACCGCTGAAAGGGCGGATTTCAAAGGATTGCGGCGCGGCGGAGGCGGCGCTCGGGGAAGCAGTAGCTGCGGACATCTTTCCATCTCCCACGCACGGCGCGCTGACGGGCGCGCTCGTCGATCAGACACTCACGCTGGATTGCGTGTTGGTTCAGGTCGTGCGGCGCGCCGATTGGTCGGCAGGTACGCAGGGGGATGACTTTATAGCTATAAGAACTGGAGATTAAATACCGTTATTGAATAACGATATGGCGATTGGTAAGGAATGGACTGGATGGTGAGTGACGATTTTTGTCACTTCCTGACAAGAAGGTGGTGTTTTTGCTGACGCCTTCGCGAGCAGGCTCGCTCCCACAGTTGATTTTCAGTGGACACAAATTCTGTGTTCAAAAGAAATCCAAATGTGGGAGCGAGCCTGCTCGCGAAGAGGCAGGAAGCCGCGCTGAAGATCTAGCGCTCGTGCAACGCCTCGGCCCGCGCGCGGATGATCGGCTTGAGCAGATAACTCAACACCGACTTCTTGCCGGTAATGATGTCCACCGACGCGACCATCCCCGGGATGATCAGCAATGGCTTCTCGTCCGTGCCGAGGTGGCTGCGCTCAGTGCGCACCTTGATGATGTAGTACGTGGTTTTCTTGTCTTCGTCAGTGATGGTGTCGGCACCGATCTGCTCAAGCTTGGCTTTGAGCCCGCCGTAGATGGTGTAGTCGTACGCGGTGAATTTGACGATCGCTTCCTGCCCCGGATGCAGGAAGGCAATGTCCTGCGGACGGATCTTCGCTTCGACCAGCAAGGTGTCGTCCAGTGGGACGATTTCGACCATGTCGCTGCCCGGCTGAATAACGCCGCCGATGGTGTTAACCAGCAGTTTGTTGACGATGCCGCGCACCGGCGATGTCACCAGCGTGCGGCTAACGCGGTCCTCCAGCGCCTTGCCGGTCGCGCTGGCCTTGTTCAGGTCGGTGCGCGCCTCATTCAGTTGGGTCAGCGCTTCGCTGCGGAATTTGCCGCGCGTCTCGTCGATCTTGCGCTGCACTTCCTTGATCGCCGATTCGGCACGCGGAATCGCCAGCGTCGTCGCATCCAGCTGACCGCGGGTTTCCACCTCGGCACGCTTGAGACGCAAGACTTCCACCGGGGACACCGCACCCTGCGCGACCAGCGGCTCGGACATGTTGATTTCCTGACGCTGCAAGCCGAGTTGCTGACGGTATTGCGCTTGCTTGGAGCCGAACTCACGCAACTCTTGCTGACGCTGGATCAACTGCTCCTGCAAACCGCCAATCTCGTCGTGCAGTTGCTGACGGCGACTGATGTACAGCGACTCCTCGCTCTTGGCCTGCCCCGGCACGGCTTTGAGCACGTCCTCGGGGAAATTCAGCGGACGGTCATCGACCTCGGCGCTCAGGCGTTCTACGCGCAGCAGCATCGACAGGCGATCGGCTTCGGTTTCGCCGACGTTGGAGGCAAATCGCGTGTCGTCGAGGCGAATCAGCGGTGCGCCGGCTTCGACGATCTGGCCTTCCTTGACGAACAGCTCGGAGATGATCCCGCCCTCAAGGTTCTGGATTTTCTGGATCTTCGACGACGGAATCGCCTTGCCGTCGCCCTTGGTCACTTCGTCGATCACGGCGAAGTTGGCCCACAGCAGCAGGAAGATGAAGAAGCCTATGATCGCCCAGATGGTCAGGCGCACGACGCGCGGGGCGTCTTCGATCAGCGCCTTGTTGACCTCCGGCAGCGGCTGGCCCTGCAACGATGCCGAGCCTTTGAAGTAGCGACGGATCGAATCCTTGAAACCCGACTTAAGCAACACTGATCTGCCCCTTCTTCAACGCTTCCATCACGGCGGCTTTCGGGCCATCGGCGAGAATTTGTCCACGGTCGATCACCAGCAGACGATCGACCAGCGACAACAGCGACGCCCGGTGCGTCACCAGCACCACGGTCTTGTTTTCAATCACCGCCGCGAGGCGTTGCTTGAGGCGTTCTTCACCGGTGTTGTCCATCGCACTGGTCGGCTCGTCCATCAACAGGATCGGCGGGTTGAGCAACAAGGCCCGGGCCAGCGCGACGTTCTGCCGTTGGCCGCCGGAGAGGTTCTGCCCGCGCTCGCCGACTTGCAGTTCATAGCCTTGTGGATGCAGACGGGCGAACTCGTGGACGCCGGCCAGTTCGGCGGCTTGCAGGACGAGTTCGTCTTCTACATAACGCGCGCCGGAGACCAGGTTGTCACGCAGGGTGCCGGCCAGCAGCTGGATGTCTTGCGGCACGTAGCCAATGTTGTAGCGCAGTTCGCTGACGTCGATCTGGCGGATATCCACACCGTCGACCAGCAACGCGCCGTCGTCCGGCTGATACAGGCCGACCAGCAGTTTCGCCAGCGAACTCTTGCCCGAGCCGCTGCGGCCGATGATGCCGATCTTCTCGCCGGGACGGATCACCAGATTGATGTTCTTCAACGCCGGGTTCTGTTGCTCCGGGTAGGTGAAGCTGAGCTGACGGCACTCGATCGCACCTTGCAGGACCTTGCGGCTCAGCGGGCGCTCTTCGAAGTTGCGCTCTTGCGGCAGCTCCATCATCTGGTCGACCGACGTCATGGTCACCCGCGCTTGCTGATAACGGGTCAGCAGACCCGACAGCGAGGCCAACGGGCTGAGTGCGCGGCCACTGAGCATGTAGCAGGCAATCAGACCGCCCATGCTCAGGTTGCCGGCGATGATCTGGTAGACGCCGAAGACAATCATGATCACCCCGGCCAGTTGCTGGATCAGCAAGGTGATGTTCATCGCCAGGCCGGAGAGCATTTTCACCCGCAGTTCGAGGCGGCTGAGGGTGCCGATGGTCTGTTCCCACTGGTACTGGCGTTCGCTTTCGGCGTTGTTGACCTTGACCGCGTCGAGGCCGGCGAGGGTTTCGATCAGGCTCGACTGGCGCTCGGCGCCGAGGGCCATGGTGCGCTCCATTGTCGCCACCAGCGGCTTCTGCAAGGCGTAGCCAATCAGCAGGGCAATCGGGAACGCTAGCACCGGGATCCACACCAGATGCCCGCCGAGAATGGCGATAACGATGAAGATCAGAATGGTGAACGGCAGGTCGATCAGGCTGGTCAGCGTCAGCGAGGCGAGGAAGTCGCGCAGGCTCTGAAACTCATGGATGTTCTGCGCAAAGCTGCCGACCCGCGCCGGGCGGTACTTCATGGCCATGCCGACGATGCGTTCGAACAGCGTGGCGGAGATGATCAGGTCGGTTTTCTTCCCGGCCAAGTCCAGGCACAGGGCGCGCAGACTTTTGAGTACCAAGTCGAAGATGTAGGCGCCGGTGATGCCCAGCGCCAGCACCCACAGGGTTGCTTCGGCCTGGTTCGGCACGACGCGGTCGTAGACGTTCATCACGAACAGCGGCGCGGCCATGGCGATGATGTTGATCAGGAAACTCGCGGCGATCGCATCTGCATAGAGCCAGCGCGAACGTTTGAGGGTGTCGCGGAACCACGAGCGTGCGCGCGGAATCAGCGTGCCGTGGTTGACGTCGAATTTGTGTTGCGGCTGGGCGAAGAAGACTTTGCCGGTGTAATCGTCGGCAAGCAGTTCGCGGCTGACGGTGGACTCGCCGCCGTCGGTTTCGCTGAGCAACACCCGCGCGTCGTGGTCACCCTGCCAGCCGAGCAGAACGGCGCTGCGGCCGTCCTTGAGCAGCAACAACGCCGGCATGGCGATCGCCGGAATCTCTTCCAGTTTGCGCTGCAGCACCCGACCTTGCAGGCCGGCGCGAGCCGCCGCGCGGGGCAGCAACTCGACACTCAAGCGTTGTTTGGGCAGCGGCAGGCCGGTGGTCAGCATCGCCGCGCTGGCGGGTTTCTGATGCAGCATGCAAAGGGCGAGCAGTCCGTCCAGTAAAGGATCGTCGTGCAACGCGCGTGGATCATGACTGAGATGAACTCGACTGACTTCTGATTCCACGCTCGACACTCTTTGACAGTTGAAAAGGGATAACTCAATTCATCCCAGGCAGCTGGACCTTGGGCTTCACGTCGTTCTGCACAACGGATGCCAACGGCGCGACCACTCCCTGGCTTCTGAGCAACTCGCCCATGGTCGCCTTGATTCGGTACTGAGTAAATAACTGAATGTTTTTGATTTCAGCCAGACGCCGCGAAGCAGTGAACAACTCGTTTTCGCTGTCGAGCAAATCCAGCAGCGTACGCTCGCCAAGGCTGAACTGACGCTGGTAGGCAGTGCGCACCGAGGTGCTGTGGTCGACGTACTGCTGCGCGATCGGCACCTGGGCGTTGGCATTGTTCAAGGCGTTCCACGCCAGACCGAGCTCTTCGTTCAACTGACGCAAGGCGTTGTTGCGGATGTCCAGCGCCTGGTTCGACAGGTACGACTTGGATTCCAGATCAGCCTTGTTGCTGCCACCCGAGTAGAGGTTGAAGCGCATGCGCAGCATCGCCTGCCATTCGTTGTTGTGGCCGTTCTGGCCATCAAGATCGTTGTCGGCGGTGCGACCCAACTCAGCGTCGAAACGTGGGTAGAAGGTCGATTTGGCGGTTTCGTATTGCTTCTCGGCCGCGGCGATGTCGGACTCGGCCGAGCGCAGGATCGGGCTGTTTTCCAGCATCTGCGTACGGGCTTCGTTGAGGTTGGCCGGCATCATCGCCATGAACGGCGCTGGGCGCTCGAGCTGGTCAGGCATCTGGCCAACGGCGCTGAGGAAGTTGGTTTCCGAGTCGGCGAGGTTGGTCTGCTCGGTGATCAGGTTGTTGCGGGCCTGGGCCATCCGCGCTTCGGCCTGATCGAGGTCGGCACCGCTGCCGACGCCGCGCTGGGTGCGCAACTGGATCTGGTCGTAGATGCGCTGGTGGCTCTTGAGGTTGTCCTCGGCCAGACGCACGAACTCACGACGGGTCAGCACGTCCAGGTAGACCTGGGCGACGGTCAGCGCGGTGCGCTCGGATGTGCCGAGCAACGAGTAGGCGCGGGAGTTGACGGTGGCTTGTTGACGCCCGACTTCGCTGGACGTCGCAAAACCGTCGAAGACCATTTGCGAGAGACGTAAACTTGACTCGCTGCGGTTCAGGGTTTCGTAGTGGTTGCCGCCGGAGTTGGCGCGGGTGGTGACGCTGTCGGTGCCTTCACGGCCATAACCGCCGAGCAGATCGACCTTCGGCAGGTATCCACCTTTCGCCGCTCTTAATTGATAATCCGCGGCCAGACGACTGTTGACCCCTGCCTGGATTTCCGGATGGACATCCAGTGCCTGCTGCATGGCTTCTGGTAAGGATTGTGCTTGTACGAAAGAGGCGGCGAGAGCGAAGGGTACGGCGAAAAGCAGGGGCGAACGCATGATAGGAATTTCCCAGAACTTCTTGTCTTGAATCACAGCAAAACGTGGCGCTGCGTCGGATGATGGCAACCAGATTGACCGTATGTCGGAAAGTTCAAAACAGGAACTGGATCACACGCTAAAGGACAGGTCGCCGCGGAAATATCAATGTGACATTAGTGGGGCGATTGTTTAGGATGGCACCCATAAGGTCAATAGTTTGGCATAAAGTTAATAGCGAAAGAATCTAGCCAAAATATTGACGAATAGACGCGTCAAACTTGTTTCGCAAATTTTTAAAGTACGTCCAGACTGAATCGGCGCCCATGCCATCAGGTCCATGGAAGTCAACTGAACGTGACACCCCGGAGAGTCTTCAATGAGCAGTGTTGTTGCCATCGTCAAAAGCATTGTCGGTCAGGTATTCGTGGTGTCCCCAGAGGGCGTGCGTCGCGTACTCGTTGAAGGCGATCGCCTGTTTGTCGGCGACCAGATCGACACTGGCCTCTCCGGCGCCGTGTCGCTTGAATTGGCCGATGGCCGCACGCTGGACCTGGGCCGCGAAACTCAGTGGAGCGCCAACGCGCCCGACGCCAGCACTGACCTGGCCGAAGCCACCGCGCAGGCTGCGCCGTCGGTAGCAGAACTGCAGCAAGCCATCGCCGCCGGTGTCGATCCGACTACCGCGCTGGATGCCACGGCTGCCGGCCCGAGCGCTGCCGGCACTGGCGGTGCAGCCGGTGGTGGCCACAGTTTCGTGATGCTCGACGCCACCGCTGGCCGCGTTGACCCGACCATTGGCTTCCCGACCGCAGGCATCAACGCTGGCGGTCAAACTGCGCAAAACATCACCGGCGGCCAGACCACCGACACCACCACCAACGCCCTGCGTGAGTCGACCCTGAGCCTCAGCGCCACGCCGACCATCACCGAAGCCGGCGGCGTGCTGGTGTACACCGCGACCCTGACCCAGGCACCGCTGACCGACCTGACCATCACCCTGTCCAACGGCTCGGTGATTGTGATTCCGGCAGGCTCCACCACTGGCACGGTCAATGTGCCGCTGGCGCCGAACGACACCGTTTATAACGACCCGACCCAGATCGACGTGACCGTCACCGGCACCACCGGCGGCAACGGCATCACCGTGACGCCGCCGACCACCCCGGCCACGACGCAAGTCACCGACACCATCGACACCACCACCGTCACTCTGACGGCGGGGCCGAGTGTCACCGAAGGCGGGCAGATCACTTACACCGCAACCCTGACCAACCCGGCACAAACGCCGGTCACCGTCACCCTGTCGAACGGCTCGACCATCACCATCGGTGCCGGCCAGACCACCGGCACGGTCAACGTGCCGACCCCGGCCAACGACGTCTATAACAACGGCAGCACCGTCACCACCACCATTACCGGTGCCAGCGGCGGCAACTTCGAAAACCTGGTGCCGAACCCGACGCCAGCGGTGACCACCATCACCGACTCGGTCGACACCACCAATCTGACCCTGACCGCTACCGGCACAGTGGTCGAAGGTGGCCAGATCACCTACACCGCGACCCTGACCAACCCGGCGCAAACGCCTGTCACCGTCACGTTGTCGAACGGCTCGACCATCACCATTGAAGCCGGCCAGACCACGGGCACCGTCAACGTGCCGACGGCGGCCAACGACGTTTACAACAATGGCGGCACCGTCAGCACCACCATTACCGGCGCCACCGGCGGCAACTTCGAAAGCCTGGTGCCGAACACCACACCAGCCACTACCACGGTGACTGATTCGATCGACACCACTAGTGTGAGCCTCACCGCCACCGGCACCGTCGTCGAAGGTGGCCAGATCACCTACACCGCGACGCTGACCAATGCCGCGCAAACGCCGGTGACGATCACCCTGTCGAACGGCTCGACCATCACCATCGAAGCCGGCAAGACCACGGGCACCGTCAACGTGCCGACGGCGGCCAACGACGTTTACAACAATGGCAGCACCGTCAGCACCACCATCACCGGCGCTAGCGGCGGTAACTTTGAAAACCTGGTGCCGAACACCACGCCAGCGACCACCACCATTACCGATTCGATCGACGACACCAACCTGTCGCTGACGGCCACTGGCACCGTGGCGGAAGGCGGCTCGATCGTTTACACCGCGACCCTGACCAATCCGGCCGGTACACCGGTGACCGTGACCCTGAGCAACGGCTCGGTAATCACCATCGAGGCGGGCAAGACCAGCGGCACCGTGACCGTTCCGGCGCCCGCCGATGACGTCTATAAAGACGCCGGCAAAGTTGAAGTGACGATCAAGGACGCTGTCGGCGGCAACTTCGAGAACCTGGTGCCGAGCACCGTTCCAGCCGTCACCGAAGTGACCGACACCATCGACACTTCGACCGTGAAGCTGACGGCTGACACTTCGGTTGCTGAAGGCGGCACCGTTACTTACACCGCCACCGTGGGCGCGCCGGTGACAGGCTCGCCAGTCGTGGTGACCTTGGCCAACGGTCAGAGCATTACGATTGAAGTCGGCAAAACCACCGGCACTGTGACCACCACCGCGCCGAATGACGCGTTGACCGGCAATGCACCGCTGACCAACTCGATCACTGGCGTTACCGGCGGTAATTACGAAGATCTGGTTGCCGACAAGACTCCGGTTTCGACCAGCGTTACCGATGTTGCCGACACCACCAACCTGTCGCTGAGCGCCACCGGTTCTGTGGCTGAAGGCGGTCAGATCACTTACACCGCGACTCTGACCAACGCCGCAGGTTCGCCTGTCACCGTAACCCTGTCGAACGGTTCGGTGATCACCATCGAAGCTGGCAAAACCACTGGCACCGTGACCGTTGCAGCACCTGCCGATGACGTCTATAAGGACGCCGGCAAAGTCGAAGTGACCATCAAGGACGCCACTGGCGGTAACTTCGAGAACCTCGTTCCGAGCACCGCTCCAGCCGTCACCGATGTAACCGATACCGTCGACACCACTACGGTCAAACTGACCGCCACTGAGTCTGCGGCTGAAGGCGGCACCGTCACCTACACCGCCACAGTTGGCGCTCCGGTGACCGGTTCGCCTGTGGTCGTGACCCTGGCCAATGGTCAGAACATCACCATCGAAGTGGGTAAAACCACAGGCACCGTGACCACCACTGCACCGAATGATGCGTTGACCGGCCACGCGCCGATCACCAACGCGATCACGGGCGTGAGCGGCGGCAATTACGAAGACCTCGTCGCCGATAAAACCCCGGTCAGCACCACGGTCACCGACACCACTGACACCACCGACCTGACGCTGAGCGCGACCGGTACCGTGGCTGAAGGTGGCCAGATCACTTACACCGCGACTCTGACCAACGCGGCTGGCTCGCCAGTCACTGTGACCCTGTCGAACGGTTCGGTGATCACCATCGAAGCCGGTAAAACCACCGGCACCGTGACCGTCGCTGCGCCAGCCGATGACGTCTACAAAGACGCCGGCAAAGTCGAAGTCACCATCAAGGATGCGACTGGCGGCAACTTCGAGAATCTGGTGCCGAGCACCGTTCCAGCCGTTACCGACGTCACTGACACCATTGACACCTCGACGGTCAAACTGACCGCCACCGAGACTGCTGCTGAAGGCGGTACCGTCACTTACACCGCTACCGTGGGTGCGCCGGTCACCGGTTCGCCAGTTGTCGTGACTTTGGCCAATGGCCAGAACATCACCATCGAAGTGGGTAAAACCACCGGCACCGTGACCACCACCGCACCAAACGATGCGCTGAACGGCCACGCGCCGCTGACCAACTCGATCACCGGCGTGACCGGCGGCAATTACGAGAATCTTGTCGCCGACAAGACGCCAGTCAGCACCACTGTGACCGACGTCACCGACACCACAAACCTGACGCTGAGCGCCACCGGCACTGTGGCGGAAGGCGGTTCGATTGTTTACACCGCGACCCTGACCAACCCGGCCGGCACCCCGGTGACCGTGACTCTGAGCAATGGCTCGGTGATCACCATCGAAGCCGGTAAAACCACTGGCACCGTGACCGTCGCTGCGCCTGCCGATGACGTCTACAAAGACGCCGGCAAAGTCGAAGTGACCATCAAGGACGCCACCGGCGGCAACTTCGAGAATCTGGTGCCAAGCACCACGCCAGCCGTGACCGACGTCACTGACACCATCGACACTTCGACGGTGAAACTGACCGCCACCGAGACCGCCGCTGAAGGTGGCACCGTCACCTACACCGCCACCGTCGGCGCGCCAGTCACCGGTTCGCCAGTGGTCGTGACGTTGGCCAACGGCCAGAACATCACCATCGAAGTCGGCAAAACCACCGGCACCGTGACCACCACTGCACCGAACGATGTGCTGGCCGGCCATGCACCGCTGACCAACGCGATCACCAACGTCAGCGGCGGCAATTACGAAAATCTGGTTGCCGACAAAACCCCGGTCAGCACCAGCGTGACCGACACCGTCGACACCACCACCGTTTCGCTGACCGCCACCGGCAACGTCAACGAAGGCGGGCAGATCGTCTACACCGCGACGCTGACCAACCCGGCCGGCACGCCGGTGACCGTGACCCTGAGCAACGGTTCGACCATTACCATCGACGCCGGCAAGACCACCGGCACCGTGACCGTTCCAGCACCTGCCGATGATGTCTACAAAGACGCCGGCAAAGTCGAAGTGACCATCAAGGGCACCGACGGCGGCAATTTCGAAAACCTGGTGGCCAATCCGACGCCAGCGGTGACCAATGTCGCCGACACCATCAACACCACACACCTGACCCTCAGCGCTGAAAGCTATGTGCTCGAAGGCACCTCGATCACGTACACCGCGACCCTGACCAACGCCGCGCAAACGCCAGTGACCGTCAACCTGAGCAACGGCCAGACCATCACCATCGAAGCTGGCAAAACCAGCGGTTCGGTGACCATCGCCGCGCCGAGCGATGACGTTTACAAAGACGTCAGCAAGCTCACCGTGACCATGACCGATGCGACCGGCGGCAACTTCGAGAAGCTCGACGTCAGCAAGACCCCGGTCAGCACCACCGTCAATGACACCATCGACAAAACCACGCTGACCCTCAGCGCCAGCGACACCGTCAGCGAAGGCGGCCAGATCACCTACACCGCGACCCTGAGCAACCCGGCCGGCACCGCCATGACCGTGACCCTGGCCAACGGCGCCGTGATCAACATTGCTGCCGGCGCCACCAGCGGTTCGGTGAACTTCGCCGCGCCTGCGAATACTCCGTACATCGATGGCGGCAAGGTACAGACGGCGATTGCCAGCCACAGCGGCGGTAATTTCGAGCAGGTCGATGCCAACCGTTCGGCGGTGGTGACCACCGTCACCGACACCGTCGACACCACCAATATCAGCCTGAGCGCGACCGGTTCGGTCGCCGAGGGCGGCTCGATCATTTACACCGCGAGCCTGACCAACCCGGCAGGCACGGCCATGTCCGTGACACTGAGCAACGGCGCGGTAATCAACATCGCCAAGGGCGCGACCACCGGCACCGCGACCGTCGCAGCGCCTGCCGATGACGTCTACAAGGACGCCGGCAAAGTCGACGCGAGCATCACCAAGACCACCGGCGGCAACTTCGAGAACCTGGTGGTCGACAAGACTCCAGCGGTCACCGACGTGACCGACACCATCGACAACAGCACTGTTTCGCTGACTGCCACCGCCAGCACCACTGAAGGCGGCGTGGTGGTTTACACCGCCTCCGTGACCGCACCGGTCACCGGTTCGCCAGTCGTGGTGACCCTGTCC
The DNA here is from genome assembly GCF_001648775.1 of Pseudomonas fluorescens. Lineage (GTDB taxonomy): Bacteria > Pseudomonadota > Gammaproteobacteria > Pseudomonadales > Pseudomonadaceae > Aquipseudomonas > Aquipseudomonas fluorescens_M. The sequence goes on along the minus strand of NZ_LVEJ01000005.1, from coordinate 29,291 downwards.
AACGGCCAGACCATCACCATCCCGGTCGGCGCCAGCAGCGGCAGCGTCAACTTCACCGCACCGAACGATGCACTGGCCGGCGGCAACACGCTGAGCGTGAAAATCGACGGCACCAGCGGCGGCAACTACGAAAATCTCGTGGCCGATAAAACCCCGGCCGTGACCTCGGTGACCGACACCGTCGACACCACCAACCTGTCGCTGAGCGCGACCGGCACCGTGGCTGAAGGTGGTTCGATTGTTTACACCGCAACCCTGACCAACCCGGCTGGCACGCCAGTTACCGTGACCTTGTCGAACGGTTCGGTGATCACCATCGAAGCGGGCAAGACCACGGGTTCCGTGACCGTTGCAGCCCCGGCCGATGACGTCTACAAGGACGCCGGCAAAGTCGAAGTCACGATCAAGGACGCCACGGGCGGCAACTTCGAAAACCTGGTGCCAAGCACCACGCCAGCCGTTACCGATGTGACGGACACCATCGACACCTCGACCGTGAAACTGACGGCCGACACCACCGTCGCTGAAGGTGGCACTGTCACTTACACCGCCACGGTTGGCGCGCCGGTCACCGGTTCGCCAGTTGTGGTGACCCTGGCCAATGGGCAGAGCATCACTATCGAAGTCGGCAAAACCACCGGCACCGTGACCACCATCGCGCCAAACGACGCGCTGACCGGTCAGGCGTCGCTGGGCAACTCGATCACTGGCGTCAGCGGCGGCAACTACGAGAACCTCGTGGCCGACAAGACTCCGGTGTCGACCACAGTTACTGACACCGTCGACACCACCGATCTGTCGCTCAGCGCCACCCCTTCGGTCGCCGAGGGCGGTTCGATCATCTACACCGCGACGCTGACCAATCCGGCCGGCAGTCCGGTGACTGTGACCCTGAGCAACGGCTCGGTGATCACCATCGAAGCCGGTAAAACCACCGGCACCGTGACCGTCGCTGCGCCTGCCGATGACGTCTATAAAGACGCTGGCAAAGTCGAAGTGACGATCAAGGACGCTACCGGCGGCAACTTCGAGAACCTGGTGCCAAGCACCGTTCCGGCCGTGACCGAAGTCACCGATACCATCGACACCTCGACCGTGAAACTGACCACCACCGAGTCCGCTGCTGAAGGTGGCACCGTCACCTACACCGCGACTGTCGGTGCACCAGTGACCGGCTCACCTGTCGTCGTGACCCTGGCCAACGGCCAGAACATCACCATCGAAGTGGGCAAAACAACCGGCACCGTGACCACCACCGCACCGAACGATGCGTTGACCGGTCACACTCCGCTGACCAACGCAATCACTGACGTGAGCGGCGGTAACTACGAGAATCTGGTGGCCGACAAAACGCCGGTCAGCACCACTGTGACCGACACCGTCGATACAACCGATCTGACACTGACTGCGACCGGTACCGTGGCCGAGGGCGGCTCGATCGTTTACACCGCGACGCTGACCAACCCGGCTGGCACCCCGGTCACCGTGACCCTGTCGAACGGTTCGGTGATCACCATCGAAGCGGGCAAGACCACTGGCACCGTGACTGTTGCTGCGCCAGCCGATGACGTCTACAAGGACGCCGGCAAAGTCGAAGTCACGATCAAAGATGCGACTGGCGGCAACTTCGAGAATCTGGTGCCAAGCATCACGCCTGCGGTCACCGACGTTACCGACACCATCGACACCTCGACAGTCAAACTGACCGCAACCGAATCCGCTGCCGAAGGTGGCACCGTCACCTACACCGCGACTGTTGGCGCGCCTGTCACCGGTTCGCCTGTCGTCGTGACATTGGCCAATGGTCAGAACATCACCATCGAAGTGGGTAAAACCACCGGCACCGTGACCACCACCGCGCCGAACGACGCGTTGACCGGACACGCACCGCTGACCAACTCGATCACCGGCGTTAGCGGTGGCAACTACGAAAACCTCGTGGCCGACAAAACCCCGGTCAGCACCACCGTGACCGACACCACCGACACCACCAATCTGTCGCTGACCGCGACGGGCACTGTGGACGAAGGCGGCCAGATCACCTACACCGCCACCTTGACCAACGCGGCTGGCTCGCCAGTGACCGTGACCCTGTCGAACGGTGCCGTGATCACCATCGACGCCGGTAAAACCACCGGCACTGTCACCGTCGACGCACCGAAAGATGACGTCTACAAAGACGCCGGCACCGTCGAAGCGACCATCAAGGGCGCGACCGGTGGCGACTTCGAAAACCTCGTTACCAGCACTGCCCCGGCCGTCACCACCGTCAACGACACCATCGACACCTCCACCGTGTCGCTGACCGCCACGGCGAACGTCGCCGAAGGCGAAACCGTGGTCTACACCGCAACCGTGACTGCGCCAGTGACCGGCTCGCCGGTAGTCGTGGCCCTGTCCAACGGCCAGACCATCACCATTGCGGTCGGTGAAACCACCGGCTCGGTGAACTTCGTTGCGCCGAACAGCCCGTTGGCCGGTGGCAGCTCGCTGAGCGTGACCATCGACGGCGCCACCGGCGGTAACTACGAAAAACTCGCGGTCGACGGCAAATCTGCCGACACTGCGGTTTCGGACACCACCGACACCACCAACCTGAACCTCACGGCAACCGATTCGGTGGCTGAAGGCGGTTCGATCGTTTACACCGCGACGCTGACCAACCCGGCCGGCACCCCGGTGACCGTGACCCTGTCGAACGGTTCGGTGATCACTATCGAGGCCGGTAAAACCACCGGCAGCGTGACCGTTGCGGCGCCAGCCGATGACGTCTACAAAGACGCCGGCAAAGTCGAAGTGACGATCAAGGATGCAACCGGCGGCAACTTCGAGAACCTGGTGCCAAGCACCGTGCCAGCCGTGACCAACGTCACCGACACCATCGACACCACCACCGTCAAACTCACCGCGACCGAGTCAGCGGCTGAAGGCGGCACCGTCACTTACACTGCGACCGTGGGCGCGCCAGTCACTGGTTCGCCTGTGGTTGTGACCCTGGCTAACGGTCAGACCATCACCATTGCTGTTGGCCAGACCACCGGCACCGCGACCACCACCGCGCCAAACGATGCATTGACCGGTCATGCGCCGATCACCAATGCGATCACTGAAGTGAGCGGTGGTAACTACGAAAACCTGGTGGCCGACAAGACTCCGGTTTCGACCAATATCACTGATACCGTCGACACCACCAACCTGACGCTGTCCGCAACTGGCACCGTCGCCGAAGGTGGCTCGATTGTTTACACCGCGACGCTGACCAACGCGGCGGGCTCGCCAGTCACCGTGACCCTGTCGAACGGCGCCGTGATCACCATTGAGGCCGGTAAAACCACTGGCACCGTCACCGTCGCAGCGCCAGCCGATGACGTCTACAAAGACGCCGGCAAAGTCGAAGTGACCATCAAGGATGCTACCGGCGGGGACTTCGAGAACCTCGTTCCGAGCACCACGCCAGCGGTAACCAATGTCACCGATACCATCGACACCACCACCGTCAAACTGACCGCGACCGAGTCTGCCGCTGAAGGTGGCACTGTCACCTACACCGCCACGGTTGGCGCGCCGGTGACCGGTTCGCCGGTTGTGGTGACCCTGGCTAACGGTCAGACCATCACCATCGGTGTTGGCCAGACCACCGGCACCGCGACTACCGCCGCACCGAACGACGCGCTGACCGGTCATGCGCCATTGACCAATGCGATCACTGAGGTGAGCGGCGGCAACTACGAAAATCTGGTGGCCGACAAGACGCCGGTTTCGACCAATGTCACCGACACCGTCGACACCACTAACCTGTCGCTGAGCGCCACGGGTTCTGTGGCCGAGGGCGGTTCGATTGTTTACACCGCGACCTTGACCAACGCCGCTGGCTCGCCAGTCACCGTGACCCTGTCGAACGGTGCCGTGATCACCATCGAAGCCGGTAAAACCACGGGCACCGTGTCTGTTCCAGCGCCAGCCGATGACGTCTATAAAGATGCCGGCACCGTGCAGGCGACGATCAGCACCGCCACCGGTGGCAACTTCGAAAACCTGGTGCCGAGCACTGTACCGGCCGTGACCCAAGTCACCGACACCATCGACACCTCGACCGTCAAACTGACGGCTGATACCTCCGTGGCTGAGGGCGGCACCGTCACCTATACCGCCACTGTCGGCGCGCCAGTGACCGGTTCGCCGGTCGTGGTGACCTTGGCCAACGGTCAGAACATCACCATCGAAGTCGGCAAAACCACCGGCAGCGTGACCTTCACCGCACCGAACGATGCGCTGACCGGCCACGCGCCTGTGACCAACTCGATCACCGGCGTCACTGGCGGCAACTACGAAAACCTCGTGGCCGACAAGACACCGGTTTCGACCAATGTCACTGATACCGTCGACACCACCAACCTGACGCTGTCCGCAACTGGCACCGTCGCCGAAGGTGGCCAGATCACCTACACCGCGACCCTGACCAACGCTGCCGGTTCGCCAGTCACCGTGACCCTGAGCAATGGCTCGGTGATCACCATCGAAGCCGGTAAAACAACCGGCACCGTGACCGTCGCTGCGCCAGCCGATGACGTCTACAAAGACGCCGGAAAAGTCGAAGTGACCATCAAGGATGCCACGGGCGGCAACTTCGAGAACCTCGTTCCGAGCACCACGCCTGCGGTCACCGACGTCACTGACACTATCGATACCTCGACGGTCAAACTGACCGCCGACACATCGGCTGCTGAAGGCGGCACGGTTACCTACACCGCCACTGTCGGCGCGCCTGTAACGGGCTCGCCAGTTGTGGTGACCCTGGCCAATGGTCAGAACATCACCATCGAAGTCGGCAAAACCACCGGTACCGTGACCACCACCGCGCCAAACGATGCGCTGACCGGTCATGCACCGATCAGCAACGCGATCACCGGCGTGACGGGCGGCAACTACGAAAATCTGGTGGCTGACAAAACCCCGGTTGCGACCACCGTCACTGACACGGTCGACACCACCAACCTGTCGCTGTCCGCGACCGGTTCCGTGGCCGAGGGCGGTTCGATCATCTACACCGCGACACTGACCAACGCTGCTGGCTCGCCGGTGACCGTGACCCTGTCGAACGGCGCTGTGATCACCATCGAAGCGGGTAAAACCACGGGCACCGTGTCTGTTCCAGCGCCAGCCGATGACGTCTACAAAGACGCCGGCAAAGTCGAAGCGACTATTTCCACCGCCACCGGTGGCAATTTCGAGAACCTGGTACCGAGCACCGTGCCGGCAGTGACCAACGTCACTGACACCATCGACACGACCACCGTGAAACTGACGGCCACCCCGACGGCGGCCGAAGGTGGCAACGTCGTTTACACCGCCACTGTTGGTGCTCCGGTCACCGGTTCCCCAGTCACCGTGACGCTGGCCAACGGTCAGACCATCACCATCGGCGTCGGCCAGACTACCGGCACCGCAACCACCATCGCACCGAACGATGCGTTGACTGGCCACGCCCCGCTGACCAACTCGATCACCAACGTCAGCGGCGGCAACTACGAAAACCTCGTGGCCGACAAGACGCCGGTCAGCACCAATGTGACCGACACTGTCGACACCACCAACCTGTCGCTGAGCGCTACCGGTTCGGTTGCTGAAGGCGGCTCGATCGTCTACACCGCAACCCTGACCAACGCCGCTGGCTCGCCAGTGACCGTAACCCTGTCGAACGGCGCCGTGATCACTATCGACGCCGGCAAAACCACGGGCACCGTCACCGTTCCAGCGCCAGCCGACGACGTCTATAAAGACGCCGGAACCGTGCAGGCCACGATCAGCAACGCCACTGGTGGCAACTTCGAAAACCTGGTGCCGAGCACGACGCCGGCTATCACCAGCGTCACCGACACCATCGACACCACCACCGTGAAGTTGACGGCAACGGCCACCGCGGCAGAGGGCGGCAACGTCGTCTACACCGCAACTGTCGGTGCTCCTGTGACCGGCTCGCCTGTCGTGGTCACCCTGTCGAACGGTCAGACCATCACCATCGGTGTTGGACAAACCACCGGCACCGCGACCACCACTGCGCCTAACGACGCATTGACCGGTCACGCGCCGCTGACCAACGCGATCACTAACGTGACAGGCGGTAACTACGAGAACCTCGTGGCCGACAAGACGCCGGTTTCGACCACCGTCACCGACACCATCGACACCACCAACCTGTCGCTGTCTGCGACCGGCACCGTGGCCGAAGGCGGCTCGATCGTTTACACCGCGACATTGACCAACGCCGCCGGCTCGCCAGTGACCGTGACCCTGAGCAACGGCTCAGTGATCACCATCGACGCCGGCAAAACCAGCGGCACCGTGACCGTTCCAGCGCCAGCTGACGACGTTTACAAAGACGCCGGCAACGTTCAGGCAACGATCAAAACCGCGACCGGTGGAAGCTTCGAAAACCTCGTCACCAGCACAACTCCGGCTGTGACCAGTGTCACCGACACCATCGACACCACCACCGTGAAACTGACGGCGACTGGCACTGCAGCAGAAGGCGGCAACGTCATCTACACCGCCACTGTCGGTGCAGCTGTGACCGGCGCGCCGGTTGTCGTGACCCTGGCCAACGGTCAGACCATCACCATCGACATCGGCAAAACCAGCGGCACGGTCACCACCACCGCGCCGAACGATGCGTTGACTGGGCACGCACCGCTGACCAACTCGATTACCAACGTGACGGGCGGCAACTACGAAAATCTGGTGGCCGACAAGACTCCGGTCAACACCACCGTGACCGACACCGTCGACACCACCAACCTGACGCTGTCCGCGACCGGCACCGTGGCCGAAGGTGGCCAGATCACTTACACCGCGACCCTGAGCAACGCCGCTGGCTCGCCAGTCACCGTGACGCTGAGCAACGGCTCGGTGATCACCATCGACGCCGGCAAAACCACTGGCACCGTGACCGTTGCGGCGCCGGCCGACGACGTCTACAAAGACGCCGGCACCGTGCAAGCCACCATCAGCAACGCAACGGGTGGCAGCTTCGAAAACCTGGTGACCAACACCACGCCAGCCGTGACCAACGTCACTGACACCATCGACACCACCACCGTCAGCATCACGGGCAGCAGCTCGGTGACCGAAGGCCAGACCGCCAGCTACACGGTCAGCCTGAACCACCCGGCACAAACCGAAGTGACCCTGAAAATCGTCTACAGCGGTACCGCCGCCGACGGTTCGGACTTCACCGGCGTGTACACCGTGAAGATCCCGGCAGGTGCGAGCAGCGCGCAGTTCAACGTCGCCACCATCGATGACAAGATCACCGAGGGCACCGAGAACTTCGTGGTCAAGATCGATTCGGCCACCGGCGGCAACTTCGAGAACCTTGCGGTCAGCAGCACCAATGGCAGCGTCAGCACCTCGATCATCGACAACGACGCACCGCCGGTCATCGACCTGGATGCCAACAACTCCAGCGGCGCCACCGGTGCCGACTACAAGGTGACGTTCACCGAAAACACCCCGGGCGCGGGCGTGTCGATTGCCGACACCGATATCAAGATCACCGACCCGGACAGCACCATGCTCACCGGCGCCACCGTTGTGCTGACCAACCGTCAGGACGGCGATGCGCTGAACCTCGGCAACAGCGTCAACGGCATCACGATCAATGCCAACAGCACCAACGGCACCGTGACCCTGACCTTGTCGGGCAACGCGACGCTGGCCGATTACATGCAGGCGATCAAGAACATCAGCTTCACCAACAGCAGTGAAGACCCGAGCACCGTGCCGCGCATCATCACCGTGACGGTGACCGACGGCGGCAACTACTCCAACACCGCGACCACCACGGTCAACGTGGTGGCGGTCAACGACGCTCCGGTTGCAGCGCCGGTCAACGTCACCGGCACTGAAGACACGCCGCTGATCCTCGGCTGGTCGACCTTCGGTGTCAGCGATGTCGACAGCCCGGCCAGCAGCCTCGGAGTGAAAATCACCCAGCTGCCGGGCGAAGGCAAACTGCAGTATCTGGACGGTTCGACCTGGAAAGACGTTGCCAACAACCAGACCTTCAGCAAAGCCGATATCGACGCGGGCAAGCTGCGCTTCCTGCCGGACACCAACGAATCGGGTGTGAACGGTTACGGCGGCACTGGCCTGGGCAACAACCAGGCCGACTACGCCCAGATCAAATTCCAGCCAACCGACGGCCAACTGCTGGGCAACACCGGCACTGTGAAGATCGACATCACACCGGTGGCGGATGCGCCGACCGTGAGCGTCGCCGACAACAGCGTGAAGTCCACCGGGCTGGTCAAAGAAGTCTGGACCGGTCTGGCCGGCCTTGGCACCAACGGCAACGGTGCGGATTCGACCACGTTGAAAACCGTCATCGACGGCGCCGGCACACCGAACACCAGCACTAACGTGAACAACGTACAGTCTGACGGCAGCGTGACCGCCGGTACGGCGTCGAAGACTTCCGGTCTGATTTATCTGGAAGCCGGCAAGACCTACACCTTCAGTGGTGTCGGCGATGACAGCCTGTTGGTGACCATTGGCGGTAAAAACGTCGCCGCGACCACGTGGGGCGTGGGCGGCAACCTCAACGGTTCGTTCACCCCGACCACCAGCGGTTACTACACCCTGGACATCTACCACCACAACCAGAGCGGCCCGGGCAGCTACGACGTCAACCTGTCGGTCAACGGCAGCACGCCGATCGACCTGAGCAGCACTGGCGTGCCGATCTACACCGGCGTGCAAGACCTGATCAATTCGGGCGTGACCGTTTCCGATCTGCACGGCAGCGGCGGCGAAGGCTATTACGACGGCTACAAACTCAACACCGGCGCCGAAGGCACCACGGTGAAACTGTCGGCCATCACCACTGCCCTGACCGACACCGACGGTTCGGAAACCCTCAGCGTGAAGATCAGCGGTGCACCGGTCGGCTCGGTGCTCAGCGATGGCGCGGGTCATACCTTCACCGTCACCGCCACTGGCGGCGACGCCAACATCACCGGCTGGAACCTCGGCAGCCTGACCGTGACCCCGCCGCCGTACTACAACGGCCAGTTCAACCTGACCGTGACTTCGACCTCCACCGAAATGGTCGGCGGTTCGGCCAGCAGCACCGCGACCATTCCGGTCACCGTGGTGCCGGCGGTCTACAACGCGGTCGTGGCGACCTCGGGCGACGACACTGTCACCGGCACCGATGGCAACGACATCATCGTCGCCGACATCGGTGGTCTGACCGTGGTCCCGGGCACCAACTACAACATCGCGTTCATGGTCGACAGCTCCGGCAGTATGAGCAGCTCGTCGATCAACGCAGCCAAGGACTCGCTGACGTCGGTGTTCAACACCCTCAAGCAGAGCCTGGGCGGCAGCAACTCGGGCACGGTGAACATCTTCCTGGTGGACTTCGATACCCAGGTCAACAAGTCGGTGTCGGTGAACCTCAACGATCCGAACGCGCTGACGCAGCTCAAAGCGGTGCTGGACTCGATGAGTTCCGGCGGCGGCACCAACTACGAGGACGTGTTCAAAACCACGGCCAACTGGTTCCAGAGTGCCGACGCTGTGGCCAACACCGGGGCGAAGAACCTCACGTACTTCATCACCGACGGCCAGCCGACCTACTACCAGAGCGGCGAGCAGACCAACCCGACGCTGTACGGCAGCGTGAAGTTCGACAGCGTGGTGACCACCAGCAACTACAAGCTGGGCGACACCTTCAGCACCTATATCGACAACACGCATTACCTGAGCATCAACGCCAGCGGAATTGCCCAGTTGCAGACCTACACGGCACGTTACGGCTGGAGCACCACCAATCTGGGCACCGTTCACGCGCAGGGCGACGGCACTTACGAGCTATCGAGCCTGGCGGGCAGCGGCAGCAGCACCACCTCGACCACCACCGACAACTCGACCAGCAGTTTCGCGTTGCTGAGTGGGCTGTCGAACGTCGAAGCCATCGGCCTGAACAGCGGCGTCAGCCTCAACGATCTGAAGCCGTACGATTCGGATAAAACGCCGCAGACCAACATCGATCCGAAGGATCTGGCCAACTCGATCATCGGCCACACTGAAGCGACGCTGCCGGGCAACGACACCGTCAGCGGTGGCGACGGCAATGACATCCTGTTCGGCGATCTGGTCAGCTTCAACGGCATTGCCGGTGAGGGTTATCAGGCGATGCAGGCGTTCGTCGCGCAGCAAACAGGCGTTGACGTCAGCAAAGTCACCACCAGCAACGTGCACCAGTACATCACCGAGCACTATCAGGCGTTCGATGTCTCCGGCGCGCATGACGGTAATGACACGCTTCTGGGCGGCGCGGGCAATGACATCCTGTTCGGCTCGGGCGGCAATGACCTGCTCGATGGCGGCAAAGGCAATGACATCCTGCTCGGCGGTACCGGCAACGACACGCTGATCGGCGGTCAGGGCAACGACATCCTCATCGGCGGTTCGGGTGCCGACACCTTCGTCTGGAAGGCGGGCGACACCGGCAACGACGTGATCAAGGACTTCAAGGCCGCCGACGGTGACCGTATCGATCTGCGCGATTTGCTGCAGGGCGAGACCGGCAGCACCATCGACAACTTCCTGAAGATCACCACGGTCGATGGCACGTCGTCGCTGCAAGTCAGCTCGGCGGGCAAGTTCAACTCCGGCGACGCCGCTGCGGCCACCCCGGATGTGACGATCAAACTGGAAGGCAACAACTGGTCGAGCGCCAATATTCATAACCTGATTGCCGGCAGCGACCCGACCATCAAAGTCGACCACAACAACAGCTGATACGTGAACAAAACGGCCGCCCCAATGGGGCGGCCGTCACGTTTGTGCTGACCGGACCGGTGACGATCGCGTCGCCGCACCGCATACTCGCGCACAGTTGGCTATGCTGCTGACAGCATGACGCTGGTTCATTTCTGAGGGATGCTCAATGTTTTACGTGCAACGCGATGCGCAAGGTCTGTTGATTCGCGTGGAAGCCGCGGCCTACGCCGAGGCCACGGAAACGCTGCCGGCCGACAGCCATGAAATCCAGGCCTGGTTCGCCAACGAAGTGGTGGAAACCAGCCTGAAACAGCTCAAGCAGAGCGACTTCGAAATGATTCGGGTACTCGACGACCTGATTCAGGTGCTGACCCAAAAAGGCGTGATCCGCGTCACCGACCTGCCACCGGCGGCTCAGGCCAAACTGATGGACCGCACCCAGGCGCGTGAGGCGCTGGGCGGGTTGAGTCAGTTGATCGATGAGGATGAGGGCGGGTTGATCTGATTTCTTCGGATCAAAGGCCTACCCTCACCCCAGCCCTCTCCCCGAGGGAGAGGGGGCCGACCGAGGTGTCTGGCGTTATACATCGACCTGAAAAACCGGGTCGATTATGAATTCAAAACAAATCGCTCACGTCGGCGTACCTCCCGAATATCCCCCAATCAGTCCCTTGAGGGAGAGGGGCCGACCGAAGTGTCTGGCGATATACATCGACCTGAGAGATCGGGTTGGTTATGGATTCAGCGGAGCTCTTTCACGTCGGCGTATTGCGTCAATATCCCACGGTCAGTCCCCTCTCCCTCCGGGAGAGGGCTAGGGTGAGGGTTGCTTTGGTGATGACTCACCGCCAAGGCTTGGGCTCGCCAAACAACTGCCCCTGAACCCCATACAACCCCATCTCGCGAATCACCGACAGCTCGCCTTCCGTCTCGACCCGCTCGGCAATCAGCGGCAGATCAATGCTGTGCGCCGCACGCTGGATCGCTTCGATGAACAAACGCTTGTCGCCCTCCTGATCAATCGCACGAATGTAGCTGCCATCGATCTTCAAGTACGCCAGCCCGAGTCGCGCCAGGTTGCCGATCATGCTGAAACGCCCACCAAAGCGCTGCAGGCTCAGGGAGAAGCCGAGTTCACGCAGGCGCCGGGTCAACTGCTCCAGCACCGCTTGCTCCGGCAGCTGTTCCTCACCGATCTCAAGGGTCAGGCGCGAGCCCAGGTTGGAATGCGCACGCAGGATCTCGAAGACTTTATTCAGCGCCTGCGGATCGGCCAATGTCGCCGAGGACAGGTTCAGCGCCAGCGAATCCTCATGCTCTTTCATCTGCTCGAGCACGCGCTCGAGCATCAGTCGATCCAGGCGCGCGGTCCAGCCGAAGCGCTCCAGCCACGGCAGGAAACGCCCGGCCGGAATGGTCTGGCCCTGATCATCGAGCAGGCGCGAGAGCACTTTGTAATGCAGCACCAGTTGCGTGTCGTCGGTAGCCACCACCGGCTGGAAGAACAGCTCGAAGCGCCGCTGATTCAGCGCCTGATCGAGCAGTCGATGCCAGGCATGGTGATCGTCGCCAACGTCTGCGGTCAGGCTCTGATCGAGACAAGCCCAATTCTGTTCGCCCTGCCCTTCAGCCTGCGCCAGCGCCTGATCGCCCAGCGTCAGCACCGCTTGCGGAGAGTCGCCGTGAGCGAACGGCGCAACACCAATCGAAGCCACCGCCGCCACATCCGTCGCGCCCGTGGCGTGCAGACTGCTCAGCGCACTGTCGAGGTTTTGCGCCAGTTGCAACGCCTCTTCACGCACCAGCCCCGGCGCGAGTACGGCGAATTCACCGCCACGAATACGCGTGACGAGGTTTTGCGTTTCCGGGTACTTGGCGCATTCGCGCGACAGTTGTTCGCCGACCGCTTTCAACAATTCATCGGTGCGCTGGCCACCGAGACGCTGGTTGAGCCCGGCCAGATCCTTGACCCGCAACAGCAGCAGATAACCGGAACTGGCCTGCTCCGCATTGCTCACCCGGTTGTTCAACTGCATCTCGAAATAGCGTCGATTCGCAAGCCCCGTAAGGTTGTCCTGATAGGACTCGGTGCGCAGTTTTTCGCTGCGTTCGGCCTGCTCCTGAAACAGCGCCTTGAGCTTCTCGACCATCTGGTTCATCGCCTGCACCACGCGGCGCAGCTCAGGCGTACGCGGTAACTCCGGCAGGCTGAGAAACTCGCGGCGGGCGATGGCGTGGGATTGCTGGACCATGTAGTCCAGCGGCTTCAGTTGGCGCCGCAGCAGCAGCGCACCGAGCACCGCACTCGCCGCACCGCAGATCAACAGCCAGCCAAGGCTGCCCAACGCGCTCTGCCACAACTTGGCCACGGCAAACATCGGATGGCTGACCACCTCGACCCGCGCCGCCTGCTCCCAGCCACGGCTGACCAGCGCATCACCGCCGGCAGGCTCCAGACCGATCAGTTTGACGAACCAGTCCGGCACATTAGTGACGGCCGGAATGCCATTGCGCTCGACGATGGTCTGGTCAGTCTTCAGATCGACCACGCGGATGCTCGCGTAATAACCGCTGTCGAAAATCGAACTGACCAGCAACTCGACCATCGCCGGGTCGTCGATATTCGGCGTCAGCGACAACGCCAGCGCTGTCGCGGCGTCCTGCGCGTGGGAACGCAACTGGTTGACGTACTGGGTACGCGAGCTTTCCAGACTGACCATGAAGCTGCCGGTGAAGGCGACCACCAGGAACAGACAGATAGCGATCAACAGCTGTTTGAACAAAGACATCTGAGCGCGTGCTCCTAGTTAGTCGTCTCGACCGGGAAACCTTCGGCCTGCATTTTCTTCAACACATCCTGCCAGCGTGACAGGCGTTTGGTGTCACCGACCTTCTTGTTGCCTTTGGCCCCCGGCAAATACAGACCTTCAGCATTGAAAGAGTAGACCGGCAGCAAATCGGTTCGCTGCGACGCCGGCTGGATCGGGTCGATGAGGCTGTCGAGCACCAGCGGCATGGCATCGGGGGTGGCATAGTACGTCAGCACCATGTGCGCGCGATTCTGGCGCAGGGCCTTGACGTAGGTGATGCGCAGCTTGTCGCTGGAAACCCCGAGATGACGCAGGCTGAAATACTTGGCGATCGCATAGTCTTCGCAATCCCCGGCACCTTTCCACAACGCCTCGATCGGTGTTTCCCAATAATCGACCTCGTGCCACAGGTCGATGTCTTCGACGTAGCGCACCTGTTTGTTGAAAAACAGGTTCACCACTTTGAGTTTTTCCATCTCGCTGACTTGTTTCTGCGTGGCCAGCAGATTCTGCCAGGCATCGATCCGTTGCTGGCCCGCGCCCAGCGGCCCGTAGAGCGCCGTGGCTTTGCGGCTAATCGCGGAAAAATCCCAATCGGCATGCAGACCGCCCAGCATGACGCCGGCCAGCAGCAGTGCGCAGCCTAGCCAGCGCAGAGTCCGGGGGATCGCGAAACGTACCGCCACAGCAGGTTTCCAGAGGGCAGGAAGGAAAGCGTTTGATGGTGAAGCTTAGACGGCTAAAAAACAATGGCACCATGAGATCATCGCCGACGCGCTAGACTTCAAATGTGACGGGGTTCCTCTACACGGTTTGACATCTTGTAGAGCAATCACTAGTGTCATTTGGATCCAAATTCCGCCGACAACAGGGTGCGTAGTCGTGACACAGAAGCCCAAACCGCTGCAGAGCATCAAAGTCGATGGGCCGATCCCCGCGCATCTCGCCCGCGCGATCATCGAAGAAACCTTGCGCGCGGCCATCCTCGACGGCCGTCTGCCGTGTGGAACGGCACTGCGTCAGCAGGATCTGGCCGACCTGTTCGGGGTCAGCCGCATGCCGGTGCGCGAAGCCTTGCGCCAGCTCGAAGCGCAGGAGTTGCTCAGCGTCACCGCGCACAAAGGCGCAGTCGTTGCAGCGTTGATTCAGGGCGACGCGACTGAAACCTATGAACTGCGGATCCTCCTGGAAACCGCGGCACTGCGCCAGTCGATTCCACTGCTGACCCCGGCCGACTACCAGCGCGCGGCGGGGTATATCGAAGAACTGGAAAGCCAGCACGATTACACCGAAATCGGCCGCCTCAACCGCTTGTTCCACATGGCGCTGTACAGCAAGGCGCCCAATCGCCGTTTGCTGCGTCTGGTGGAAGACGGGCTCAATGAAGAAGAACGCTTCCTGCGTTTCAATCTGGAGGCGATGGGCCTGGGTAAATTGTCCCAGGAAGATCACCGGCAGATGCTCAAGGCTGTTGAGGATCACGACGTCGAACTCTCAGTAAAACTGCTGGAGCAGCATCTCAACCGCGGCGTTGAGGTCATTACCCGCTATCTCGCCAGCCCGGCGGCGCAAAACCGCAAAGTCGCTCGTTGAGCCCATTACGCCGGGATCAGGCACTGCGCCTGCCCGGCGAATAACCCGCTTACAAATCCCCTCCCCGTTCTGCTGCCAAGCCGCTGGCAAACCGACCCCTTCCCTCTACCCTCCCTGCGCCGGACCGCCTGAGCCAGCGGTGAAACGGTAATAGCCGTCGCGCTGATTTAGCCTCACTCTTGAACGGCCAACCCTATAAAGAACGGGCGACGCACCCATCACAGGTGCAGTCCCCGCACCAGGAACCTACGGAAGGAGCCTTGTCACGGGAAAAAGGAAGTACAGGCGCCGGTCCCGGCCAACTTCCGCCCCCTTTAAATCAATTAATTCATTTCATTAAGAAAGTTGCTTCGAGTGAGGCATTCACTCTGATTAATCAATTTTGACCATTATTGGCCGAAAGGAGCAACTACGCCCAAATAAAACTTAAGCCAAAAGTTTTATCGGCCACTCTCATACTTGAAAAACAGCCAACTTAAAATAATTAAAAATACACTTGTTAAATGCTTTCGCTGTGTATTAGTTTTTCTTCGCCGAGTTTGAATTTCTCTCTTCCTGTTCGGCATACATCCAGCGCACAAGCCACAAGCACAGGGGCTGTGCGCAGGAGCCTTCAACAAGACCGTAGATATAAGCCCGACGCTTACTCCACTGAAATCGAAACTTGTTCGACGTCAGATATCAGTAAGTCGCTGCACCATTGAATGCGCAGTTGAAAAAGCAGTTCCATTTCATATCAATGATAAAGGACATCATGATGCCCACTAAGAACCAACTCGCCCTGAAGAAAGCCGAACTCAGCATTCACCCGATCTTTTCCGAGATCACGTCGCTATCGGTATTGCGCCGTTTCATGGAAACCCATGTATTTGCCGTGTGGGACTTCATGTCACTGACCAAACGCCTGCAGCAGGAACTGACCTGCACGCGTTTGCCCTGGCTACCGCCGCGGGACCCGCACGCCGCCCGGTTGATCAACGAAATCGTCCTCGGAGAGGAGTCGGACGATCGCCTGACCGAGGGTCATTACAGCCACTTCGAGTTGTACCTGGATGCGATGCGCGAAATCGGCGCGAGCACCACAGCAGTTGAGCGCTTTGTCGCGCTGCAACAGGAGGGGGTGAGTTTTGAAGTGGCGCTGCAAAGCGTCGAGGTCGATCCGGCGGCCGCGCAGTTTGTGCGCGAGACCTTGCGCACCGCCCTGCATGCACCGGGGCACAGCGTGGCGGCGGCGTTTTTGCATGGCCGCGAGAGCGTGATCCCGACCATGTTCCAGCGCATCCTCGACGATTGGGGCATCGGCATCGAACAGGCGCCGACCTTCCGTTACTACCTGGAGCGGCACATCGAGGTCGACTCCGAAGATCACGGCCCGGCAGCAGAACACCTTCTTGAGCGCCTGGTCGACGGCGATCCGCAGCGCGAGGCCGAGGTCTACGCCAGCGCCATCGCCGCCGTGGAAAGCCGCATCGCCCTGTGGGACGGCCTGCGTGTGAGCATGCGCGAGCCGTTGGCGGAGGTTGCCCAATGAACGCCGCCGACTATCAATCCTTCGCCGATGCCTGGGAGAACCGCGCCACCATCCGCACCCGCCCCCGGCGCGTGCTGGAAGACGATGAGCGGCTGATCTACCCGCTCAGCCGTCAGCCCTTGGTGCTCAGCGAAACCTTCCTGCGGGAGTGCCCGCAGCAGCGCGATTTTGCTCTGGTACAGACGCTGTACAAGTTCATCAACGACGTGGTGATTTTCGAGACCGAGATCGTCGACAAGACCGCGCGCAGCATCGCCAAGAATCGCTTCGCCGTGGCGTTCCCGTTTGCTTGCCGTTACGACGCCATGACCGTGGTGGTCGACGAGGATTACCACGCGCTGGTGGCGATGGATTTCATGCAGCAAACGGTGGCGATGACCGGCATCGAGCCGATTCAATTGCCGGATGAAATCGAACTGAGCCGGGCGATTCCTGCAGCCGTAGCGCTGGCGCCGGAGCACCTGCGCAGCGCGGTGGAATTGATCTGCGTGGCCATCGCCGAAAACACCGTGACCGGCGATGTCGCCGCGTTCGCCCGCGATGACACGGTCAAGCCGTCGATCAAAGGCCTGATGGCCGATCACTTGCTCGATGAAGGCCGCCATTCCAGTTTCTGGGCGCGGATGGTGCGCATCTATTGGCACACCGCCAACGCGAAGGATCGCGAAACCATCGCACAGATTCTGCCGGTATTCATTGGCCATTACCTGACCAACGACATCCAGAAATCCTTCGACCTGCGCCTGATCGACGCACTGCCGGTCAGCGAGACCACACGGCGTTCGCTCAGGGATGAAATGGCCGGGCTCGCGTTCCCGATCAATCGCCACCATCCGCTGGTGGGCAACATCGTCAAGTTCTTCCACAACAGCTCGCTGCTCGACACGCCCTGCGTGCAGCACGCCCTGCGTGACTACCTGGTTTGATGAGGAGGCCGACATGAAACGTCTCGACATTTTGCTGATTGGCGCCAGCCGGGCCATGACCGACCTGGCGCAGGAACTGGAACAACACGGTCACTCATTGCAACGCAGCGCTGCGGGGGCATCGACGGTGGATTTGATCATCGACGATGGCTTCCTCGGTGCCGGCGATCGTTGCGCCATCCCGCACCTGCATTTGCGTCTGGGCGTCGGCGCGCTAAGCGCAGCGGGCTTGCCGACACTCGATCTGCTGTGCTTTCTCGGCTCATCACTGATCAGTCGTGTGCCGATTGGCGATGAACCGTCCGGCAACGGTCAGGCTCTGCGTCAGCGGGTGCTGACGCATATCGTCGACGAAGTGGCCTTGCTGGTCAGCCGCTTCTCCCGCGATGCGGATTACTTTCAGCAGGCCGCATTCCTCAAAGCCCCACATTTCGAGCGGATGGAAAACCTGCTGTTTCTCGACAGCCTGGCTTATGTCCATCGCCGCAATGAAACGGCGAATGCAGCGCTGTTGGAACAGGCGAAGGTTCCAGTCATCGAGCGGCTGCAACAGAGCCTGATCGAGCACGCCGAACGCCCGGCGTTGCACATCGGCGAACGCTCCTTCAGTTACCAGCAATTGCACGCTCATAGCCAGGCTATTCAACAGCGTTTGCTGCCATTACTTGAGCAGCATCCGCAGCCGTGGGTGGTCGGCATCTGCCTGCCAAAAAGCCCGGCATTGTTCGCCTCGATTCTGGCGATCCTCGGCAGCGGCGCGGTGTACCTGCCGCTTGAGCCGAGCCATCCGTTGCAGCGTCAGCAATACATTCTGCAAAACGCCGGTGCGTTGCTGTTGCTGCACGATGGCGAGCATCCACTCAGCGCCACCATGGCGGGGCTGGATGTCAGTGACATCGACATTGCTGACGCAGATCTCAGCCAAGCGCTGATGCGCCATCGCCCTGAACTCGATGCACCGTGCATGGCGCTCTACACCTCGGGCACCACCGGGCATCCGAAGGGTGTGTTGCTCAGTCAGGCCAACCTTGCGCACTTCACTGCGTGGTACGCCGATTACGTGCAGTTGCAGGCTGAGAGTCGGGTTCTGCAGTTCTCATCGCTGAGCTTCGATTCGTCGCTGATCGACATCTTTGCGACCCTGCTCGAAGGCGCCGAACTGGTGGTGCCCGACGACACGCAACGGCGCGATCCGCTGCAACTGGTTGCACTGATCCGCCGGCGGCAACTGACCCACGCCTTCCTCCCCCCGGCGCTGTTGAGCATCCTGCCGCTGGAACAACTGGAAGGCGTGCAAGTGATGACCGGCGGTGATGTCTGCGAGCCGTTTGTCATTGAGCAACTGACCCGCCAGGGCACGCTGCACAACCTTTACGGCCCGACCGAAGCCACGGTGTTGATCACCGCGCGGCAGCTCAAACCCGGCGACAGCAACCGCAGCCTCGGTGCGCCCATCGCCAACAGTCAGGTGCTGATTCTCGATGACGATTTGCAGCCAGTGCCGGAGCAAACCGTCGGCGAGTTGTTCATCGTCGGCCCCGGTGTCTGCCTCGGTTATCTGAACAATCCACAGCAGACCGCCGAGCGTTATCTGACCTTGAATCTGCCGGACGGCCAAACGTTGCGCGCCTACCGCAGCGGTGACATGGCCAAGTGGGGCGAGCACGGTATCGAGCTGTGCGGGCGGCGCGACAACCAGGTGAAGATCCGTGGTTTCCGGGTCGAGCCGGAAGAGATCGAACGCTGCCTGCGCGAGAGCCAGTTGTACCGGCAAGTGGCGGTGGTGATCGACAGTCAACGGCGGATTCTGGCCTTCCTCGCCCAAGCGCAATCGGACACCGCGCGCGAAGCGCTCAAGGCCCACGCCCGACAGTTTTTGCCGGACTATATGCAACCGGTGGCGTGGACCGAACTGTCGAGCATGCCGTTCGCCAGCAACGGCAAGGTCGATCGCAAGGCGCTGCTGGAGCTGCCGGTGAGCGTGCAGGACAGCGGGCCGAAATGCCTGCCGGCGAATGCCGACGAAGCGCTGCTGCTGGATATCTGGGCGGAGTTGCTGGAGCTGCCGACCAGTGATATTTCCACCGACGAAAGCTTTTTCAATCTCGGCGGCCACTCGATTCTGCTGTCGCGGATGTTGCTGCGGCTGCGTGAGGAGTTCGGGCGCAGCATCTCAATCAACCGCTTCATCGAGCTGCCGACCCTCATCAAACTCGCGACGCTGGTGCGTGGCACCGATGACAGCGCCGTGCTCAGCGCCCAGGCCATGGCCGACGCGGAACGCGCGCTGGATATCGAACCACTGCCGATCAGCCGCATGGGGGATGTGCACAAGGTCATCGTCACCGGTGCCAACAGTTTTGTCGGCGTGCACATCGTCGAGGCGCTGCTCGGCTGGGGCGCCAGCGAGGTGGCGTGTCTGGTGCGTGATGGCGGCGGGCAAACGGCGGCGCAGCGCTTTGCTGCGTCACTGCGGGAAAACCGCCTGGAGCATCTGGATCTGAGTCGCGTGCGGGTTTACGCGGCAGACATTACGCGCCCGCAACTGGGCCTGAGCGACGAAGATTATCAACGTCTGGATCGCGAGTTCGGCGCGCTGGTGCACAACGCTGCCAACGTCAATCACGTACTCGATTACGAGTCGCTGGCGGCAGACAACGTCGAGCCGATTTTCGCGCTGCTGCGCTTGTGCGAAGGGCAAAGCAAAAAGGTCTTCAATTTTGTCTCGACACTGTCGGCTTCAAGCACGGTCGATGATGCGGGACGGGTGCTGGAACTACCCGCCGCGCTGACGCCACCGATCTACATTCGCAACGGTTACAACCTGTCGAAGTGGGTTGGTGAACGCATCCTCGAACGGGCGCGCGAGCGCGGTGTGCGAGTCAATCTGTATCGCCCCGGCAACATCAGCTTCAACAGCTTGAGCGGTGTTTGTCAGCCGCACAAAAACCGTTTGATGCTGATGCTCAAAGGCTCGATCCAGCTCGGTCAGGTGCCGGCCTTCGCGCTGAATTTCGACTTGATGCCGGTGGACTTTCTCGCCCGGTTCATCGCCTTCCACGCCAGCCGTTACGCGCCCGAGCGCGCGGTGTTCAACCTGCACAACCCCGAGCCGCTGAGCTGGGACGCCTACGTCGCTTCGTTCCGCGAAACCGGCAGCGAGTTCGCGCTGGTCAGCGTCGCCGACTGGCAGCAGCAACTGGGCCGCGTCGATGCCGACAACGCGCTGTTCGGCGTGCTCGGTTTCTACCTCAACGGCTTCGAAGAAGACATCGGCGACATCTCGCTGATCGGCCACGCCAACGCCGAGGCCGGCGTGCAGCAGATGGGCGCGCATTACCCACAGAAATCCCCGGCGCTGCTGCGTCGCGGCTGCGACTACCTGAAAGAAATCAACTTCATCTGAGCCAACAACAAGGAGCAACACCATGAGCAATTTGCAACCGGACACCCTGATCAAAAACCCGCATGGCTGCCACGTTGTGTCGTCGGTGGAGGTACCGGCGGACGCCGCGCAGGTCTGGGCGGTGGTCGGCCATTTCGGCGGTTTCGACCGCTTCATTCCGGCGCTGTCGCACATCGAATTGACCGGTGAGGGCGTGTCCTCGCTGCGCAAGAAGTTCTTCAAGGATGGCAACGTGGTGGTCGAGCAACTCAACTCCCGCGACGAGCACGCGCGGAGCATGACCTGGACGACGATTTACAACACGCTGGGGGTGGCGAATCTGTGGGCGGCGATGAACGTGGAATCGCTGAGCGCCGGTAAATCCCGGGCGACGTGGACAATCATCGCCGAGCCGGCTTCGGGGGGTGAAGAGGCGTTGCCGGGGTTCAAGGATTTTGTGCAGGGGTTTGCCGATGATGCGATGGGGAATGTGCTGAAGCTGTTTGTTTAAGGCTTCGGCTTTGCGGTGAATGCACCACCGCTTTCGCGAGCAGGCTCGCTCCCACAGGGTATTGGGTGTTCACACATGTTGTGTTCAACCAAAAATCCTGTGGGAGCGAGCCTGCTCGCGAAGAACGATAACGCGGTCTGCAATCTGAAAAATCAGATCTTGAAGCTGTCGACCAGTTGCTTCAGACGGTTGGCCTGCTGCGACAACGCATCACAATCCTTCAACGTTTCATTGAGGTTGGCCACGCTCTGCTGGTTCAACAGGTTGATCTGGTTAACGTCGACGTTGAGGGTTTCCACCACGGCGGTCTGCTCTTCAGTGGCCGCTGCCACCGACTGGTTCATGCCGTCGATTTCACCGATGCGCTGGGTCACGCTGACCAGACGCAAACCGGCCTGGTTGGCCACTTCAACGCTCTGTTCGCTGGACGCCTGACTGGCGTTCATGGTGGTCACCGCTTCACGCGAACCGACCTGCAATGAGGTGATCATCTTGTGGATCTCTTCCGCCGACTCCTGGGTGCGGTGAGCAAGGTTACGCACCTCGTCCGCCACCACCGCAAAACCACGCCCGGCTTCACCGGCACGCGCCGCTTCGATCGCGGCGTTGAGTGCCAGCAGGTTGGTTTGTTGCGAAATGCCTTTGATCACATCGAGGATGTGACCGATGTTGTCGGTGCTGGCATTGAGGGTTTCGATTTGCGTGCACGACAGGCTGATCTTCTGCGACAACTCGGTCATCGCTTGAATCGTCTGCTCGACCACCTGACGACCGTCATCAGCCTGCTCGCTGGCGCCACTGGCGTGCTGCGAAGCATCGGCGGCGTTGCGAGCGATTTCCTGCGTGGCGGCGCCCAATTCGTTGATTGCTGCAGCGACGCTGTTGGTGCGCGCACTTTGCTCGTCGGAACCGACGATCGAGGCGTTGGACGACGCCATCACCCGTTGCGACAAATCATGCACGTGACGAGTGGCGGAAGACACTTCGGAAATCGACGCGTGAATCCGCTCAACGAACTGGTTGAACGCGCTGCCCAATTCACCGAACTCGTCTTTGCTCTCGACCACCAGACGACGGGTCAGATCGCCTTCGCCTTGAGCGATGTCTTTCATCGCGCGACCCATGGTGGTCAGCGGACGCATCAGGACGTTGATCAACAGGCTCAGCAGCAGTGCAATCGCGGCCACCGCTACGAACATCGCGATCAGCGCCGAGGTGCGGAATTGGCTGAGTGCGGCGTAGGCTTTGTCGCGATCGATCGACAGACCGATGTACCACTGCGCATTTGGCAGATCGCTGACAGGGGTAAACGACAGAATGCGTTCCTGGCCGTTGAGCACGACGTTCTGGTTGCCCTTCTCGATGCGCACGCTGGCGTTCGGGTAGATGTCTTTCAGGTTTTTCATGACCTGATCTTTATCCGGGCTGACGATCACCTGACCGTCGGCGCTGACCAGGAACGCATGGCCGAGGCCACCGAAATCCACCGAGTTGATGATCTTCACCAGGGTTTCCAGGCTCAGGTCACCACCGACCACGCCGAGCAGTTCGCCGTTCTTTTTCACCGGCATGGCGATGGTCACCACCAAGCCACCAACAGCGGCCATGTACGGCGGCGTCAGCATGGTTTTGTCAGCCACAACGGCTTGCTTGTACCAAGGGCGCTGACGCGGGTCGTAGCCGTCCGGCATCTTCGCGTCAGGGCGCTGAGTGAACACACCGTTGGCCTGGCCAACGTAGGTGAACTGGAAGTTCGAGGTGAAGGCCGGTTGATCGACCAGGCCCGGGAAATCGGCGTCCTTGCCCTGGTGGGCGACGTTCTGCGCGAGGTTTTCCAGCACCAGAATCCGCCCGCTCATCCAGTTCTGCACGCTGCTGGCGGTCAGATCACCGGCCTGCTGCACAGAGGACTGGAGGTTCTGGCGAATGGTGTTTCGCTGCAGATAGTCGTTGTAGAGGGTGAACAGCGCGAACGCCAGGACCACGACGCCCGAGGCGGCCAACAGGATTTTATGGCTGAACTTGAGATTCATTTCATGGGACTTCTTATGCCAAAAGTGGGGATGCGTTCCGGATGCAACATTCCATGTACAGCGCAGGCAGCGTTCTTCTGGCCGCTCTACTTTGGTGCACGCATGTCTCACCAGTCTGTCGGCACGTGTCGGAGAAATCTTAGGGTTGTGCAGGAAATGGATGGCATTTCTGCCGGATTCCCGCCGAACGGCGTGCCAGAGCATTCGCCGCGAGGTTTTTCAGGGGCAATGTTCGAGTGGCAGTTGCAAATTTCGTAACCCTTGATGACAATGCGACTAATTATCATTTGTGACGTTCGCGTTCATGTCCTCACCTGAATTCGCAGTACAGGCGCTTTACAGTAGTCATCACGGCTGGCTTAACGCTTGGCTGCGCGCGCGGCTGGGCAACGCGGCGGATGCGGCAGACCTGGCGCAGGATACTTTTCTGCGCCTGCTACAGCGCACTGAACGAATCGAACTTAAAGCACCCCGCGCCTTCCTGCGCACGATTGCGCGCGGGCTGGTGATCGACCATTGGCGCCGTGAGGAAATCGAACGCGCCTATCTCGAAACCATCGCGCATTTGCCCGAAGCCGAAACACCGAGTGCCGAAGCCCGGGCGCTGGTGATCGAATTGCTGGAGAGCATTGCGCGGATGCTTGAAGGACTGAAGCCGAAAGTGCGTCAGGCGTTTCTGCTGGCGCAGTGCGAAGGTTTGACCCACAAACAGATTGCCGAGCAGATGGGGCTTTCGTTGCGTTCGGTGGAACGTTATGTCGCCGATGCGTTGTATCACTGTTACGTACTGCGGTACGAAAGCTGATGCCTGTGGATAACATCGCACTGGGTCGCCGGGCCGAGCCACAGCAACAAGTGGTCAAACAAGCCATTCATTGGCTGCTGCGCTTGCGCAATAACCATGGCAATTCGCGGTTGAATCGCCAGTGCGAACAATGGCGCGCCGAACACCACGAGCATGAACTGGCCTGGCAACGCGTGCAGTCGCTGCAAGCCGAACTGAGCAACAACCTGCGTGCGGTGCCCGGTGCACAAGTGGCGTTCAATACATTGGAAAACAGCGCGCAGGGCCTGGGTCGGCGACAGGCCTTGAAGCTGTTGTCTGGCGCGCTGCTGATGGGCTCTGCCGCATGGCTGGCCAAAGACACCGCCGCGTGGCAGCAATGGAGTGCCGATTACGCCACGGCGACCGGCGAGCGGCGCGGTTTCCAGCTGCCGGATGGCACACGGATCGAACTCAATACCGCCAGTGCGGTGGATCTCGATTACACCGCGCAGCAGCGGCTGATCAAACTGACTCGCGGCGAGATCATCGTCACCTGTGGCGGCGCAGATGAGGGGGCAACCTTCGAACGACCGCTGCGTGTGCAAAGTCGTCACGGTGTTTACCAGCCGCAGGATGCGCGGTTCATCCTGCGTCAGGACGGTGATTGCACGCGGCTCAGCGTCACTCATGGCCTGGTGGCGATTCACGCCGGCGGCACATCAATCGAGGCGCGCGCCGGGCAAAGTTACCTGATTGATCATCAACGCATTCGTCCCGCGCCGGCGGCGGATATGGACGCCGGCGCCTGGGTCGACGGTTTGATCGTCACACGTAATATGCGTCTGGGCGACTTTCTCAGCGAAGTCGCGCGTTATCGACAGGGTTTTCTGCAATGCGCGTCAGACGTGGCGGATCTGCGACTGTCCGGCGTATTCCGTCTGGAGGACACTGACAAGCTGCTGGCGATTCTGCCGCAGACCCTACCGGTGCAATTGCGCTATCGCACGCGCTGGTGGGTGACGCTGGAGCGCGTCGTCTGAAATTATTTTGGCGGGTTTTCGCAGTCAGTCCGGCTTAGTCAGTAAGCACTTCAACTCAAGCGTTTGCGACTTCCTACGGAAACCTACAATGACTGTCCGCGCCACCTGTAAGAACTCTCCGAATTTCACTGCCGAATCGGGCATATTGCGCCACGCCATTCGGGCAGCGTTGTTTTCGACTGCATTGGGCGTCGGTGTAATGCCTGCTTTGAGCATCGCGGCGACTCCCGCTGGCAGTGAACTCAGCCAGCGCTACAACGTGGCTGCGGGTCCTCTCGGTGACGCCCTGAATCAGTTTGCCCGTCAGGCCGGCATCACGTTGTCGATGACCCCGCAGCAAACTCAAGGTCGGCAATCGCCGGGCGTGCAAGGTGAGTATTCGACTGATCAGGCGCTGAGCCATTTGCTCGGTGGCTCCGGCCTGGAGGCGGTCAGTCAGGACGGCAGCAGCTACGTCCTGCGTCAGTCCGCTGAAACTGAAGCACTGGCCTTGCCGACCACCGATATCAAAGGCTTCGCCCTCGGTAACGCGCTGGGCAGCATGGATGGCTACAACGCCACCCACAGCCAGATCGCCACCAAGACCAGTACTGCGCTGCTGGAAACTTCGCAAAGCGTGTCTGTGGTCACTCGCGAGCAAATGGACGACCAGGGCTCGCAAACTGTCTCACAGGCGATGCGCTACACCCCGGGCGTGCTGACCAACCCCTATGGCGCCACCCATCGTTACGACTATGTGGCGATGCGCGGTTTCAACGATGGCTCGGTGGATAACATCTACCTCGATGGCCTCAAGTCGATGGGTGACAGCGGCACTTACAGCACCATGCAGGTCGATCCGTATTTCCTTGAGCGCGTGGACATTCTCAAGGGGCCGTCGTCGGTGCTGTATGGCCGCAGTTCGCCGGGTGGCCTGGTGGCGCTGACCAGCAAGAAACCGCTGTATGAGGCTTATCATCAAGTACAGGCGACGGTGGGCACTCAGGGCCAGCGCGGGGTTGGTTTTGACTTCAGCGGGCCGGTCGATGACGACAAGCGGATCGCCTACCGTCTGATCGGTTTAACCGATCAGTCCGACACGCAGTTCGACCACAACAAGGAAAAGCGCTTCGCCCTCGCTCCGACCCTGAGCATCGACTTCAGTGAAGACACGTCGCTGACGTTGCAGGCTTATCTGCAACACGATCCGGACGGTGGTTACCATGGCGGCGTACCGGCCGACGGCACAATTCATCAGCGCAACGGTAACCGCATCTCGCCGCACTTCTTCGAAGGCGAGCCGGGCGTCGATGGCTACTCGCGTGATCAGCAGTCGTTCGGTTATCAATTCGAACATCGCTTCAACGATGTCTTCACCGCACGCCAGAACTTCCGTTACCTCGATTCCAAAGTGAACATGGATCAGGTCTACGCGTATGGCTGGACCTCGCCGACCAGTAACGAGCTGAACCGCTACTACACCGGCGGTGATGAGCGCCTGCATGCGTTTATCGTCGACAACATGCTTCAGGCTGAATTTTTCACCGGCGCAAGCAAACACACGGTGCTGATGGGCGCTGACTATCAGCGGCGCAAAACCGTGGTCGACTGGACCAGTGGCGGTCTAGCACCGATCAATGCGTTCAACCCGGTGTACGGTAACTCGGCGATCGACATGTATGGCGAAACCAGTTACCTGCGCCGTCTGGAGCAGACCGGGGTTTACCTGCAAGACCTGATCGAGATGGACAAGTGGCGTTTCTCGCTGGGCCTGCGTCAGGACTGGGTCGAGACGTCGGACGAAAACCGCATCGCTGAAGCCGGGCGCCCGCTTGGCACAGAGATCAATGATCGACGCACCAAACTCACTGGTCGCGCCGGCGCGTTGTACCTGTTCGATAACGGTCTGGCGCCATACATCAGCTACTCCGAGTCGTTTAACCCGAACTCCTATGCTGACAGCGCCGGCAATCCTTTGGCACCTACCGACGGCACACAGTGGGAAGTCGGTCTGAAGTATCAGCCGCCAGGCACTGACAATTTGTTCACCGCGTCGCTGTTCCGCATCGATCAGGAGAATCTGGCAACCAAACTGCCGCAGGAAAACTTCTATCGCGCGGTAGGTGCTGTGCGCTCCCAGGGCCTGGAACTGGAAGCGCATATGCAATTGACCGACAACCTCAAAGTTCTCGGCAGCTACACCTTCACCGACATTGAATACTCGAAGTCGATGGTCAGTACGTTGAGCACACCGACCGACGTGATCGAGAACAAAGGCAACTCACCCACACAGGCGCCGCGTCATATGGCGTCGTTGTGGGCAGACTACAAGTTCGACAGCGCAGCGCTCGACGGCCTGCGCCTGGGCGGCGGTGTGCGATATGTCGGTTACAGCTGGGCCGATGCGGAGAACACCATGAAGGTGCCTTCCTACACTTTGTTTGATGCCTCGATTGGTTATGACTTGGGCAAGGTCGGCTTGAAGGGCGTCGATGTGCGTCTGAATGCGAACAACTTGACCAATGAGTCCTACGTGGCTTCCTGCGCCAGTCTGAACTTCTGCTACATGGGCGAAGAGCGCAACGTCGCGGCGACCGTCAGCTACCAGTTCTAAGCCTTTGTCCTGTGCATAAAAAGCCAGCTCCTGATGTTTCGGGGGCTGGCTTTGTCGTTTCTGTGGGGAAATTCTCATGCGTGCGTTTTTGGTGTTGTTGCACCGTTATATCGGTCTGGCCACAGCAGTGTTTTTGCTGCTCGCAGGACTTACCGGGAGCATTCTTGCGTTCAATCATGAACTGGATGAATGGTTGAACCCGGAGTTTTATGCGACGTCTGCCGTGGGTGAGCGACTGCCTCCCGGCGATTTGGTGGATGCCATGCAAAGTGCTCATCCGAAGTTGCAGGTCTGGTACATGGAGTATCCGCATGAGGCGGGGCATACGGCGTTGCTGGCGATGGTGCCGCGTAATGATCCGGCAACCGGGACGCCGTTCGATGAACGTAATCAGGTGTTCTATCTGGACCCGGTGAGTGCTGAGCAAAAGGGCCAGCGGTATTGGGGTGAGTGTTGTTTTCAGCGGGAGAATTTTGTCCCGTTCATTCTTGAGTTTCACTACAACCTGACGTTGCCGGGAAACTGGGGATTGTTATTGATGGGCTTGGTTGCCGTTGCCTGGGTGATCGATTGTTTCGTTGCGCTTTGGCTGACGTTGCCGCGTGGCAAGCCGTTCTGGAAGAAGTGGTCGACCGCCTGGAAGATCAAGGGTGGGCACGCTTATCGGCTCAACTTCGACCTGCATCGCGCTGGGGGATTGTGGCTGTGGTTGTTGTTGCTGCCGATTGCTGTGAGCAGCGTGGCGATGAACTTGCCGAGTCAGGTATTCAAGCCTGCGGTTTCGTTGTTTTCACCGATAGAACCCAGCGTCTATGAGGCCCGAGGACGAATGCCTCCTTCACAGTTGGGGGTGACTCAATTGAGTTATCAACAGGCGTACGAAAGGGCGTTACAGGAGGGGAAAAGGTTAGGACTGACAGCGGCGATCGGCGAGTTGTATTACAGCTTTGAGTACAACTTCTACGGCGCTGGATTTGGACAACATGACACTGAAGCCCATGGCAAATCCTGGTTGTTTTTTCATGGTACGGACGGGCGCTTGTTAGGGCAGGAGATTGCCGGGCATGGGACGTTGGGAGAGCAGTTTTATCGGTTGCAGTTACCGATACATGGAGGACGGATCATTGGGGTTACAGGACAAGTAATGATCGCAGTGTTAGGTATTTTGATTGCGGGTTTGTCGGGGACTGGCGTCTACATCTGGTGGCGCAAATGGCAGGCTCGACGTATCAGCAAGGCACGTAAAGCCGTTTGATCATTGGTTTTTCAGGTCCTGAAATGACAAAACCCCAATTGCTTTCGCAATTGGGGTTTC
>NZ_LVEJ01000048.1 GCF_001648775.1 Pseudomonas fluorescens | reverse complement strand
CAACGGCGACAGCGCCGATTGCGTGCCGCGCACCTGTACCAACGGTTGCCCGGTGTCGATGGTCACCGGCGAGGAACTGCTGACCCTGACCGATGCGGTGCTCGATGGCGTATTGCCGTTCGAGTTCACGCGTTTGTATCGCAGCAGTGCGGTCGAGCTCGATGTCGGGCTGGGGTTTGGCTGGAGCCATTCGCTGGCGCATCGGCTGGAGTTTTTCGCTGATGAGGTTGTTTGGGTCGATCACGAAAACCGGCGAACACGGTTTCCGCTGCCCAGCGCTGCACGACCGGCGATTCACAACAGTTTGTCGCGGGCGGCGATTTTTCTGGGTGATGAGCCGGAGGAGCTGATCCTTGCGCTGGCCGGGGAAACGGCGCGGTTCTATCACTTTCGTGCAGGACGGCTGACGGCGATCAGCGATGCCTATGGCAATCGTCTGACCGTGCAGCGCGATCGGTCTGACCGGGTGCAGCGACTGGATAACGGCGCCGGGCGCTCGCTGCTGTTGCGCTATGAGCGCGCGCAGTTGCTCGCGATCGATTATCAAGTTTGGCGTGAAGGCGCCTGGCACACCGAGCAGACGCTGGTCAGTTACTGCTACGACGCCCGTCAGCGCTTGTTGGCCGCGACCAACGCGGTCGGCGACAGCGAACGTTACGACTACGACGACGCCCACGTGATTCTGCAGCGGCAGCTCACCGGCGGGGCGAGTTTCTTCTGGGAGTGGGAGCGCGCGGGGAAATCGGCCCGTTGCGTGCGGCACTGGGCGTCGTTCTCGCAGATGAACACCCGTTACGTCTGGGCGGACGACGGCAGCGTCGCGGTGCATTACGTCGATGGCACCGAAGAGGTTTACGTCCACGACGAGCGGGCGCGGCTGGTGCGCAAGGTCGAGGCTGACGGCGGTGAACAGCTCAAGGCCTATGACGCTGCCGGACGCTTGATCGCCGAGCAGGATGCTTTAGGCGCGGTCACCGAATACCGCTACGACGAAGTCGGACGGCTGATCGCGCTGATTCCGCCGGATGATGCGCCAACGTCCTACGAATACCGCAACGGCTTCCTGCATCGGCGTTCGCGCGGTGATGCGGTGTGGATCTACCGGCGCAATGCCGAAGGCGATGTCACCGAAGCGGTCGATCCCGATGGTCAGGTCACCCATTACTACTACGACACCCGGGGTCAGTTGCTGTCGATTCGCTACCCGGACAGCAGTCGGCATCGCTTGGTCTGGAACAACCTCGGCCAGTTGACCGAAGAGACCTTGCCCGACGGCGGCGTACGGCGCTTTTCCTACGATGCACTGGGGCGGCGGACCACGACCGCCGACGAACACGGTGCGGTCACCCGTCAGCATTGGGATGCGCTTGGCCGACTGATTCAGACGACGCTTCCTACCGGTAGCACCCGCGCCTACAGCTACGGCGCCTACGGTCAGGTCACTGCCGAGCGCGATGAACTCGGGCGCATCACCCGCTACGAATACGACGATGACCTGCACCTGGTCTCGCGACGGATCAACCCCGACGGCACGCGAGTGCAGTATCGCTACGACCATGCGCAACTGCTGCTCACCGAGATCGAAAACGAGTCGGGCGAAAAATACCGACTGGACTACACCGCGACCGGGTTGATCCGTCAGGAAACCGGCTTCGATGGCCGCCGCACCGCCTACGCCTATGACCTCAACGGCCATCTGCTGGAGAAGACCGAGTTCGGCGACGACGGCTCGCAGTTGGTCACGGCGTATCAACGCGATGCTGCTGGGCAGTTGTTGCTGAAAACCCTGCCCGACGGAGTCAAGGTCAGCTATCAGTACGACCGCCTCGGCCGTTTGATTGGGGTCGATGATGGCCAGCAACACCCGCTGGCCTTCGAGTACGACCGCCAGGATCGGCTGATCACCGAGCATCAGGGCTGGGGCACCCTGCGTTATGCCTACGACACTTGCGGCCAGCTCAAGCGCCTGCGTCTGCCGGACAACAGCAAGCTCGACTATCACTACGCCAAGGGCGGGGCGCTGACCGCCATCGACCTCAACGGCGCGTCGCTGAGCCGTCACGTTTATCAATCGGGCCGC
Organism: Pseudomonas fluorescens; assembly: GCF_001648775.1. Classification (GTDB taxonomy): domain Bacteria; phylum Pseudomonadota; class Gammaproteobacteria; order Pseudomonadales; family Pseudomonadaceae; genus Aquipseudomonas; species Aquipseudomonas fluorescens_M. The sequence continues at coordinate 234 of NZ_LVEJ01000048.1, read as the reverse complement.
GAGCAACAACGCCAGCAAGGCCTGCTGTGCAGCGAATACAGCTACGACGATCAGGGCCGTTTATTGGCCCACGCGGTAGGCCATCAACACGATTCCCTGTACCGCCGCGATTATGCCTACAGCGCCAACGGCAATCTGGAGCACATTGCCGACACCCGCCACGGCCAGCGCACCTACGGTTACGACGCCCTCGACCGCCTGATCCGCGTACGCCACTCGCGCGACGAACTGGCG
>NZ_LVEJ01000047.1:504-670 GCF_001648775.1 Pseudomonas fluorescens | reverse complement strand
CAATCGGCGCTGTCGCCGTTGGGGTTTTTCGCCTGATCCGAGGCATCGTCATGAGGCTCATGCCGTTCCAGCCGGGCCGAGCCGCCAGACTTGTCCCGCGCAAGAGGCGCCGGATTCGGCACCGTCAACACCAGCGAATCGGCCTGACGAATGTTCAGCGGTATCG
>NZ_LVEJ01000047.1:0-476 GCF_001648775.1 Pseudomonas fluorescens | reverse complement strand
TGTTTGTTCAGTTCCGGTGCAGACGTCAGCTCCGCCAAGCGCAACGCGGAAGCCGCCAACCATTCCCGTGCGCGCGGCGACTTGATCTTCGCCAGCACCTTGCTGCTCAGGCGCAATGGCACACCGATGCCACCTGACACCCGCATCAATAGAAAGCTGATCAGCAGTTCGACGCGAACCTCGGCCACCACTTCGGCCAGGTATTGCGGCGGCAGCATCTTCAACCAACTGGTGAACGCGGCCAGATGAATGAACATCAGCGGTTCATCGCTGAGCATCAGCAGGCCGTTGGCAATCGCTTCGCTGGAAGCTTGCAGCAGCGCTTCAAGTTCGACCTCGCTGAGGTATGCCAGCAGTTTTTCACTGTTGGCCTGCAAGTCGGCGAGCAGGGCGAAGAGCTGTTGGATGTCGTCCCAAACGCCATTCAGGGACTTCTCGAAGCCGTGCCAATCGGCTTGTTGCAGTTGACCGTAGCG
>NZ_LVEJ01000046.1 GCF_001648775.1 Pseudomonas fluorescens | reverse complement strand
GTAGCCAAAATCATCGAGTAAGTGGTTGTAATGTATTTTTCGGGCCGGCATAATGGTCGGCCTGATTTTGTTTTAGGTCAGTAGCTCAATTGGCAGAGCGACGGTCTCCAAAACCGTAGGTTGGGGGTTCGATTCCCTCCTGACCTGCCAGATTCACTCGGTGTGTCTGGCTTTCTTTTCACAGGATCTTCATAGATGACTCCTAAAGCTGAAGCTCAAGGCTCTCGCTTCGATCTGCTCAAGTGGCTTGTAGTTGTCGCTTTGGTGGTTGTTGGCGTTGTTGGCAATCAGTATTACTCTGCTTCGCCGATCCTGTACCGTGTACTCGCTTTGCTTGTCATCGCTGCTGTAGCTGCCTTTGTAGGCCTGCAGACTGCGAAGGGCAAGTCTTTCTTTGTACTGGTTAAGGAAGCTCGCACCGAGATTCGTAAAGTCGTGTGGCCAACTCGCCAAGAAACCACGCAGACCACCCTTATTGTGGTGGCTGTTGTTCTGGTTATGGCGTTGCTGTTGTGGGGGCTTGATTCCCTGCTCGGCTGGCTTGTTTCCTTGATTGTCGGCTAAGGGTGTCCCGTGGCTAAGCGTTGGTATGTTGTGCATGCTTACTCGGGTTACGAGAAGCATGTGATGCGCTCGCTGGTCGAGCGCGTAAAGCTGGCTGGCATGGAAGATGGCTTCGGCGAGATTCTGGTTCCCACTGAAGAAGTGGTTGAAATGCGTAACGGCCAGAAGCGCAAAAGCGAGCGAAAATTCTTTCCAGGCTATGTGCTGGTTCAGATGGATATGAATGAGGGTACTTGGCACTTGGTCAAGGATACTCCTCGGGTGATGGGTTTTATTGGCGGTACTGCTGATAAGCCTGCGCCAATCACCGATAAAGAGGCAGAAGCGATTCTGCGTCGTGTTGCTGATGGTAGCGACAAGCCGAAGCCGAAGACCCTCTTCGAGCCAGGTGAAACGGTGCGAGTCAACGACGGTCCATTCGCTGATTTCAATGGCGTTGTTGAAGAAGTTAACTACGAAAAGAGCCGGATCCAAGTGGCAGTGCTCATTTTCGGTCGCTCTACCCCGGTAGAGTTGGAGTTCAGTCAGGTCGAAAAGGTCTAGCTGAACAAGCATCCCAACCCCGCAGCCCTAGGCTGTGGGGTTTTGTCGTCACTGGGATAAACGCGCAAGTAACCGGGGAGCCTTTCGAGGCGTTCGAACCCGTAATTGGAGTGCCTCATGGCCAAGAAGATTACCGCTTACATCAAGCTGCAAGTGAAGGCCGCTCAGGCTAACCCAAGTCCACCTGTTGGTCCTGCTCTGGGTCAGCACGGCGTGAACATCATGGAATTCTGCAAGGCTTTCAACGCCCGTACTCAGGGTCTGGAAGCTGGTCTGCCGACTCCAGTGATCATCACTGTCTACAGCGACCGTAGCTTCACTTTCGAAACAAAGTCCACCCCTGCTTCGGTTCTGCTGAAGAAAGCGGCCGGTCTGACCAGCGGTTCCGCTCGTCCGAATACCGTTAAGGTTGGCACCGTTACCCGTGCTCAGCTGGAAGAAATCGCGAAAACCAAAAACGCGGATCTGACTGCAGCTGATATGGATGCAGCCGTGCGTACTATCGCCGGTTCTGCTCGTAGCATGGGCCTTAACGTGGAGGGTGTGTAATGGCTAAGCTGACCAAGCGTCAAAAGGCTATCGCCGGCAAAATCGAAGCAGGCAAGGCCTACAACATTGTAGACGCCGCTGCTCTGCTGGCTGAGCTGTCGACTGTCAAGTTCAGCGAGTCGTTCGACGTTGCTGTAAACCTGGGCGTAGACCCGCGTAAATCTGACCAGGTTGTTCGTAGCGCTACTGTGCTGCCACACGGCACTGGCAAGACCGTTCGCGTTGCTGTGTTCACCCAGGGTCCAGCTGCTGAGGCCGCTCTGGCTGCCGGCGCTGACCGTGTAGGTATGGACGACCTGGCTGCCGAAATGAAAGGCGGCGACCTGAACTATGACGTAGTGATCGCATCCCCGGATGCAATGCGCGTTGTAGGTCAGTTGGGTCAGATCCTCGGCCCTCGTGGTCTGATGCCTAACCCGAAAGTCGGCACCGTAACTCCAGACGTAGCTACCGCGGTCAAAAACGCCAAGGCTGGTCAGGTTCGTTATCGCACCGACAAAAACGGCATCATCCACACTTCCGTTGGCAAGATGGGCTTCGACGCCGTCAAGCTGAAGGAAAACGTTGAAGCCCTGATCGCTGATCTGAAGCGTATCAAGCCAGCTTCCTCGAAAGGCATTTACGTTAAGCGCGTTACCCTGAGCACCACTATGGGCCCGGGTCTGGTCATCGACCAGAGCTCGCTGGACGCGTAAGACAAAGGTTGGCGCGATGGTTCGCGCCAATTGAAAGATTGGGGTCCCTGCCTGGCGGGGGCTATCCAAGACCGTAGGCGACGCAAGTCTTAAACCATAAGCCTACGCAGATGGTGCTCCCGGTTCCTTACCGAATCAGACACCAAAACGACATTCGGTTCCGATCGAATGAAACGGTAACAAGCAGGAGTTAAACCCGTGGCAATTAATCTCGAAGACAAGAAGGCCATCGTCGCTGAAGTCAACGAGGCTGCCAAAGTCGCTCTGTCCGCTGTCGTGGTTGATGCACGTGGCGTAACAGTAGGCGCAATGACCGGACTCCGTAAAGAGGCTCGTGAAGCTGGCGTTTACGTACGTGTTGTACGTAACACCCTGCTCAAGCGCGCTGTTGCTGACACTGAATACAGTGTTCTCAACGACGTGTTCACCGGCCCGACCTTGATCGCATTCTCCAACGAACACCCGGGCGCTGCTGCTCGTCTGTTCAAAGAGTTCGCTAAAGGTCAGGACAAGTTCGAGATCAAGGCAGCTGCGTTCGAGGGCAAGTTCCTCGCAGCCAATCAGATCGACGTTCTGGCAAGCCTGCCGACCCGTGACGAAGCAATTTCCCAGCTGATGAGCGTGATTCAAGGCGCTACCAGCAAATTGGCTCGTACTCTGGCGGCACTTCGCGACCAGAAAGAAGCTGCTGCAGCCTAAGGCTGAGCGTTTCCTCTCTCGCGTATTTTTGTTTATTTCGATGGCCTCCAGGCTATCCCCCAATTCAGGAAATAAGTCATGTCTCTGACTAACGAACAAATCATCGACGCAATCGGCGAAAAATCGGTTCTGGAAATCGTTGAACTGATCAAGGCAATGGAAGAGAAGTTCGGCGTATCCGCTGCCGCTGCTTCTGCTGGTCCAGCTGCTGCTGCCGCTGTTGTTGAAGAGCAAACCGAGTTCAACGTAATCCTGAAAGGCGCTGGCGAGAAGAAAGTCAACGTGATCAAGGCTGTACGTGAACTGACCGGTCTGGGTCTGAAAGAAGCCAAGGAGAAGGTTGACACCGCTCCTCAGGTTATCGCTGAAGGCGTTTCGAAAGAAGCTGCTGAAGACGCGAAGAAGAAGCTGGAAGAAGCAGGCGCTGAAGTCGAAGTTAAGTAACTTTCGACTTTGCACCTCCAGCCCGAGCGTCAAGCGACAGGCTGATGGCTGGTGGCTCTTGCCACCGGCCTTTTTCCGTTATTGGCAGCCGACTGGGTCGGTGCTGATAAAGGCGCTGTAACCACCCGATGCGGTGGCGCAAACCATGGGGTTTGCACGATTTTCTGGCTGCTCCCGTCGGGAGGGGCCAAACAAGCAGGTGACCAAGCTGGGGAACGCTGATGGCTTACTCATATACTGAGAAAAAACGTATCCGCAAGGACTTTAGCAAGTTGCCGGACGTCATGGATGTGCCTTACCTCCTGGCCATCCAGCTGGATTCGTATCGTGAATTCTTGCAAGCGGGAGCGACTAAAGATCAGTTCCGCGACGTGGGCCTGCATGCGGCCTTCAAATCCGTTTTCCCGATCATCAGCTACTCCGGCAATGCTGCGCTGGAGTACGTCGGTTATCGCCTGGGCGAACCGGCATTTGATGTCAAAGAATGCGTATTGCGCGGTGTAACTTTCGCCGTACCTTTGCGGGTAAAAGTGCGCCTGATCATTTTCGACAAAGAGTCGTCGAACAAAGCGATCAAGGACATCAAAGAGCAAGAAGTCTACATGGGTGAAATCCCCCTGATGACTGAGAACGGTACATTCGTAATCAACGGTACCGAGCGTGTAATCGTTTCCCAGCTGCACCGTTCCCCGGGCGTGTTCTTCGACCACGACCGCGGCAAGACGCATAGCTCCGGCAAACTGCTGTACTCCGCACGCATCATTCCTTACCGCGGTTCGTGGTTGGACTTCGAGTTCGACCCGAAAGACTGCGTGTTCGTGCGTATCGACCGTCGTCGCAAGCTGCCGGCATCGGTACTGCTGCGTGCGCTCGGCTATACCACTGAAGAAGTGCTGGACGCTTTCTACACCACCAACGTTTTCAAACTGAGCGGCGAAACCCTCAGCCTGGAACTGATTGCTTCGCGTCTGCGTGGTGAAATTGCGGTTCTGGACATTCAGGACGAGAAGGGCAAGGTCATTGTTGAAGCGGGCCGCCGTATTACTGCGCGCCACATCAACCAGATCGAAAAAGCTGGTATCAAGACCCTGGAAGTGCCTTTGGACTACGTCCTCGGTCGCACTACCGCCAAGGTCATCGTGCACCCGGCTACCGGCGAAATCCTGGCAGAGTGCAACACCGAGCTGAACACCGAAGTCCTGGCAAAAATTGCCAAGGCCGGCGTTGTTCGCATCGAAACTCTGTACACCAACGATATCGACTGCGGTCCGTTCGTCTCCGACACGCTGAAGATCGACTCCACCAGCAACCAATTGGAAGCGCTGGTCGAGATCTATCGCATGATGCGTCCAGGCGAGCCGCCAACCAAAGACGCTGCCGAAACCCTGTTCAACAACCTGTTCTTCAGTCCTGAGCGCTATGACCTGTCTGCGGTCGGCCGGATGAAGTTCAACCGTCGTATCGGTCGTACCGAGATCGAAGGTTCGGGCGTGCTGTGCAAGGAAGACATCGTCGCGGTACTGAAGACTCTGGTCGACATCCGTAACGGTAAAGGCATCGTCGATGACATCGACCACCTGGGTAACCGTCGTGTTCGCTGCGTAGGCGAAATGGCCGAGAACCAGTTCCGCGTTGGCCTGGTACGTGTTGAGCGTGCGGTCAAAGAGCGTCTGTCGATGGCTGAAAGCGAAGGCCTGATGCCGCAAGACCTGATCAACGCCAAGCCAGTGGCTGCAGCGGTGAAAGAGTTCTTCGGTTCCAGCCAGCTCTCGCAGTTCATGGACCAGAACAACCCGTTGTCCGAGATCACCCACAAGCGTCGTGTCTCTGCACTCGGCCCTGGCGGTCTGACTCGTGAACGCGCAGGCTTTGAAGTTCGTGACGTACACCCGACTCACTACGGTCGTGTATGCCCGATTGAAACGCCGGAAGGTCCGAACATTGGTCTGATCAACTCCTTGGCTGCGTACGCTCGCACCAATCAGTACGGCTTCCTGGAAAGCCCGTACCGCGTGGTGAAAGAGGGTGTGGTCACCGACGAGATCGTGTTCCTGTCCGCTATTGAAGAAGCCGATCACGTGATCGCGCAGGCTTCGGCGACCATGAACGACCAGAAAGTCCTGATCGACGAACTGGTAGCCGTACGTCACCTGAACGAATTCACCGTCAAGGCGCCTGAAGAAGTCACCTTGATGGACGTTTCGCCGAAGCAGGTAGTTTCGGTTGCAGCGTCGCTGATTCCGTTCCTCGAGCACGACGACGCCAACCGTGCGTTGATGGGTTCGAACATGCAGCGTCAAGCTGTACCAACCCTGCGCGCTGACAAGCCGCTGGTAGGTACCGGCATGGAGCGTAACGTAGCTCGTGACTCCGGCGTTTGCGTCGTGGCTCGTCGTGGCGGCGTGATCGACTCGGTTGATGCCAGCCGTATCGTGGTTCGTGTTGCTGATGACGAAGTTGAAACCGGCGAAGCCGGTGTCGACATCTACAACCTGACCAAATACACCCGCTCGAACCAGAACACCTGCATCAACCAGCGTCCGCTGGTGAGCAAGGGTGATCGCGTTCAGCGTAGCGACATCATGGCCGACGGCCCGTCCACCGACATGGGTGAACTGGCGCTGGGTCAGAACATGCGCATCGCGTTCATGGCATGGAACGGCTTCAACTTCGAAGACTCCATCTGCCTGTCCGAGCGTGTGGTTCAGGAAGACCGTTTCACCACGATCCACATTCAGGAACTGACCTGTGTGGCCCGTGACACCAAGCTTGGCCCGGAGGAAATCACTGCAGACATCCCGAACGTGGGTGAAGCTGCACTGAACAAGCTGGACGAAGCCGGTATCGTTTACGTAGGTGCTGAAGTTGGCGCAGGCGACATCCTGGTAGGTAAGGTCACTCCGAAAGGCGAGACCCAACTGACTCCGGAAGAAAAACTGCTGCGTGCAATCTTCGGTGAAAAAGCCAGCGACGTTAAAGACACCTCCCTGCGTGTACCTACCGGTACCAAAGGTACTGTCATCGACGTTCAGGTCTTCACCCGCGACGGCGTTGAGCGTGATGCTCGTGCACTGTCGATCGAGAAGTCCCAGCTGGACGAGATCCGCAAGGATCTGAACGAAGAGTTCCGTATCGTTGAAGGCGCGACTTTCGAACGTCTGCGCTCCGCTCTGGTAGGCCACAAGGCTGAAGGCGGCGCTGGTCTGAAGAAAGGTCAGGACATCACCGACGAAGTTCTCGACGGTCTTGAGCATGGTCAGTGGTTCAAACTGCGCATGGCTGAAGATGCTCTGAACGAGCAGCTCGAGAAGGCTCAGGCCTACATCGTTGATCGCCGCCGTCTGCTGGACGACAAGTTCGAAGACAAGAAGCGCAAACTGCAGCAGGGCGATGACCTGGCTCCAGGCGTGCTGAAAATCGTCAAGGTTTACCTGGCAATCCGTCGTCGCATCCAGCCGGGCGACAAGATGGCCGGTCGTCACGGTAACAAAGGTGTGGTCTCCGTGATCATGCCGGTTGAAGACATGCCGCACGATGCCAATGGCACCCCGGTCGACGTCGTCCTCAACCCGCTGGGCGTACCTTCGCGTATGAACGTTGGTCAGATCCTTGAAACCCACCTGGGCCTCGCGGCCAAAGGTTTGGGCGAGAAGATCAACCGGATGGTCGAAGAGCAGCGTAAAGTCGCTGAACTGCGCACCTTCCTGGACGAGATCTACAACCAGATCGGCGGTCGTAACGAAGATCTGGACAGCTTCTCCGATCAGGAAATCCTGGATCTGGCGAAGAACCTGCGTGGCGGTGTTCCAATGGCCACTCCAGTGTTCGACGGCGCCAAGGAAAGCGAAATCAAGGCCATGCTGAAACTGGCAGACCTGCCGGAAAGCGGCCAGATGCAGCTGACTGACGGCCGTACCGGCAACAAGTTCGAGCGTCCAGTTACCGTTGGCTACATGTACATGCTGAAGCTGAACCACTTGGTAGACGACAAGATGCACGCGCGTTCTACCGGTTCGTACAGCCTGGTTACCCAGCAGCCGCTGGGTGGTAAGGCGCAGTTCGGTGGTCAGCGTTTCGGGGAGATGGAGGTCTGGGCACTGGAGGCATACGGTGCTGCTTACACTCTGCAAGAAATGCTCACAGTGAAGTCGGACGATGTGAACGGCCGTACCAAGATGTACAAAAACATCGTGGATGGCGATCACCGTATGGAGCCGGGCATGCCCGAGTCCTTCAACGTGTTGATCAAGGAAATTCGTTCCCTCGGCATCGATATCGATCTGGAAACCGAATAACACGTGACGCGAATCGAGAGCGGGGCAGGATTGCCCGCTCTCTGCTCCGCCAGGAGGAAAGGCCTTGAAAGACCTACTGAATTTGCTGAAAAACCAGGGTCAAGTCGAAGAGTTCGACGCCATCCGTATCGGATTGGCCTCGCCTGAGATGATCCGCTCATGGTCGTTCGGTGAAGTTAAAAAGCCGGAAACCATCAACTACCGTACGTTCAAACCTGAGCGTGACGGTCTGTTCTGCGCCAAGATCTTTGGCCCGGTAAAGGATTACGAGTGCCTGTGCGGTAAGTACAAGCGCTTGAAGCACCGTGGTGTGATCTGCGAGAAGTGCGGCGTTGAAGTTGCACTGGCCAAGGTTCGTCGTGAGCGCATGGCGCACATCGAACTGGCTTCGCCGGTTGCCCACATCTGGTTCCTGAAATCGCTGCCGTCCCGTATCGGCTTGCTGATGGACATGACCCTGCGTGATATCGAACGCGTTCTCTACTTCGAGAGCTATGTCGTTATCGATCCAGGCATGACCACCCTTGAAAAAGGTCAGCTGCTGAACGACGAGCAGTATTTCGAAGCGCTGGAAGAGTTCGGTGATGACTTCGACGCCCGTATGGGTGCTGAAGCTGTCCGTGAACTGCTGCACGCTATCGACCTGGAACACGAGATTGGCCGTCTGCGTGAAGAAATTCCGCAAACCAACTCCGAAACCAAGATCAAGAAGCTGTCCAAGCGTCTGAAGTTGATGGAAGCCTTCCAGGGTTCCGGCAACCTGCCAGAGTGGATGGTGCTGACCGTTCTGCCGGTTCTGCCGCCAGATCTGCGTCCACTGGTCCCACTGGATGGCGGTCGTTTCGCGACTTCCGACCTCAACGATCTGTATCGTCGAGTGATCAACCGTAACAACCGTTTGAAGCGCCTGCTGGATCTGTCCGCTCCGGACATCATCGTGCGCAACGAAAAGCGTATGTTGCAGGAAGCTGTCGATGCTCTGCTCGACAACGGTCGTCGTGGCCGCGCTATCACCGGTTCCAACAAGCGTCCTCTGAAATCCCTGGCTGACATGATCAAGGGTAAGCAAGGTCGTTTCCGTCAGAACTTGCTCGGTAAGCGTGTTGACTACTCCGGTCGTTCGGTAATTACCGTAGGCCCGACCCTGCGTCTGCACCAGTGCGGTCTGCCGAAGAAGATGGCTCTCGAGTTGTTCAAACCGTTCATTTTCGGCAAGCTGGAAATGCGTGGTCTCGCGACCACCATCAAAGCGGCCAAGAAAATGGTCGAACGCGAACTGCCAGAGGTTTGGGACGTTCTCGCTGAAGTGATTCGCGAACACCCGGTTCTTCTCAACCGTGCACCGACCCTTCACCGTCTGGGTATCCAGGCGTTTGAACCGGTACTGATCGAAGGTAAGGCTATCCAGCTGCACCCGCTGGTCTGCGCCGCGTACAACGCCGACTTCGACGGCGACCAAATGGCCGTGCACGTACCGCTGACACTGGAAGCCCAGTTGGAAGCGCGCGCGTTGATGATGTCGACCAACAACATTCTGTCGCCAGCCAACGGTGAGCCAATCATCGTTCCGTCGCAGGACGTTGTATTGGGTCTGTACTACATGACTCGTGAAGCGATCAACGCCAAAGGCGAAGGTCGTGTGTTCGCGGATCTGCAGGAAGTTGACCGTGTGTTCCGTGCCGGCGAAGCCGCACTGCACGCCAAGGTTAAGGTTCGTATCAACGAAACCGTCAACGACCGTGACGGCAACAGCGTGAGCGGTACCCGTATCGTCGACACCACTGTCGGCCGTGCGCTGCTGTTCCAGGTTGTGCCAAAAGGTCTGTCGTACGACGTCGTCAACCTGCCGATGAAGAAAAAGGCGATCTCCAAGCTGATCAACCAGTGCTACCGCGTGGTTGGTTTGAAAGAGACCGTTATCTTCGCTGACCAGTTGATGTACACCGGTTTCGCTTACTCGACCATCTCCGGCGTTTCCATCGGTGTTAACGACTTCGTTATCCCGGACGAGAAAGCCCGCATCATCGGTGCAGCCACCGACGAAGTGAAAGAGATCGAGAGCCAGTACGCCTCCGGCCTGGTAACCCAGGGCGAGAAGTACAACAAAGTGATCGACCTTTGGTCGAAAGCGAACGACGAAGTTTCCAAGGCAATGATGGCCAACCTCTCGAAAGAGAAGGTTATCGACCGTCATGGCGTTGAAGTCGATCAAGAGTCTTTCAACTCGATGTACATGATGGCCGACTCGGGTGCGCGGGGTTCCGCAGCACAGATTCGTCAGCTGGCCGGTATGCGTGGTCTGATGGCCAAGCCGGACGGTTCCATCATTGAAACGCCGATTACTGCGAACTTCCGTGAAGGTTTGAGCGTACTTCAGTACTTCATCTCGACTCACGGTGCTCGTAAAGGTCTGGCGGATACCGCGTTGAAAACTGCGAACTCCGGTTACCTGACTCGTCGTCTGGTAGACGTGGCGCAGGATCTGGTTGTAACCGAGATCGATTGCGGCACCGAACACGGTCTGCTGATGACTCCGCACATTGAAGGCGGTGACGTTGTAGAGCCGTTGGGTGAGCGCGTATTGGGTCGTGTTATTGCCCGTGACGTATTCAAGCCAGGTACCGAAGACGTCATCGTTCCTGCCGGCACTCTGGTCGACGAGAAGTGGGTTGAATTCATCGAGCTGAACAGCATCGACGAAGTGATCGTGCGTTCGCCGATCAGCTGCGAAACCCGCTATGGCATTTGCGCCAAGTGCTACGGCCGTGACTTGGCTCGTGGTCACCAGGTGAACATCGGTGAAGCGGTCGGCGTTATCGCTGCCCAGTCCATCGGTGAGCCGGGTACCCAGCTGACGATGCGTACGTTCCACATCGGTGGTGCGGCAAGCCGGACTTCCGCTGCGGACAGCGTCCAGGTGAAGAATGGTGGTACCGTCCGTCTGCACAACTTGAAGCACGTTGAGCGAGTGGATGGTCATCTGGTTGCTGTGTCCCGTTCCGGTGAGCTGGCCATTGCTGATGACTTCGGTCGTGAGCGTGAGCGTTACAAGCTGCCGTACGGTGCTGTAATTTCGGTTAAAGAAGGTGACAAGGTCGACGCTGGCGCAATCGTAGCCAAGTGGGATCCGCACACTCACCCAATCGTTACCGAAATGAAAGGTACCGTGACCTACGTGGGCATGGAAGAAGGCATCACGATCAAGCGTCAGACTGACGAATTGACCGGTATGACCAACATTGAAGTACTCGACGCGAAAGATCGTCCAGCTGCGGGCAAAGAAATCCGCCCAGCAGTGAAGATGGTCGACGACAACGGCAAGGATCTGTTGCTGCCGGGCACTGACGTTATCGCTCAGTACTTCCTGCCAGCCAACGCCCTGGTCGGTGTAGCGGACGGTGCGAAGATTGCGATCGGTGACGTTATCGCTCGTATCCCGCAAGAAACTTCGAAGACCCGTGACATCACCGGTGGTCTGCCGCGTGTTGCCGACTTGTTCGAAGCTCGTCGTCCGAAAGAAGCGTCGATTCTGGCTGAAGTCAGCGGCACCATCGCGTTCGGTAAAGAGACCAAAGGCAAGCGCCGTCTGGTTATCACCCCGAACGACGGTAGCGATCCGTACGAAGAGCTGATTCCGAAGTGGCGTCACCTGAACGTGTTCGAAGGCGAACAGGTAAACCGCGGCGAAGTTATCTCCGACGGCCCAAGCGATCCGCACGACATCCTGCGTCTGCTGGGTGTAAGCGCGCTGGCCAAGTACATCGTGAACGAGATCCAGGACGTTTACCGTCTGCAAGGCGTGAAGATCAACGACAAGCACATCGAGACCATCCTGCGTCAGATGCTGCGTAAAGTTGAAATCGCTGAATCCGGCGATTCCAGTTTCATCAAGGGCGACCAGATGGAATTGACTCACGTACTGGTAGAGAACGAGCGTCTGGGCGGCGAAGACAAGTTCGTCTCCAAATACACTCGCGTTCTGCTGGGTATCACCAAGGCGTCGTTGTCCACCGAATCGTTCATCTCGGCGGCTTCCTTCCAGGAAACCACCCGCGTACTGACCGAAGCGGCAGTCACCGGCAAGCGCGATTACCTGCGCGGCCTGAAAGAAAACGTAGTCGTGGGTCGTCTGATCCCGGCGGGTACCGGCCTGGCATATCACAGCGAGCGCAAGCGTCGTCGTGAAGCAGACAAGCCGTTGCGCGTGAGCGCCAGTGAAGTGGAAGCTGCACTGACCGAAGCGCTGAACTCGAGCGGTAACTGAGTTCTGCGATAAATGAGCGTAAGGCCCTGATCGCTCCGTTCATCGAATCGAGACATTTTGTCGAGGTTCGAGGGGCGGGGAGGTCGGGGCCTTGCCTTGACTGGGGACAAGATCCTCTTTAGACTCTTGATCCCCTAAATTTGGCGGGAATTCGTTCCTGCCATTTTGCTTTTCTTGCAAGACAATAGCGTCGCAAGACAACAGTGGAGCTAGTAGATGGCAACTATCAACCAGCTGGTACGTCAGCCGCGTAAGCGTATCGTCGAGAAATCCGACGTACCTGCGCTGCAGAACTGCCCGCAACGTCGTGGCGTGTGCACCCGTGTGTACACCACTACGCCGAAAAAACCTAACTCGGCACTGCGTAAAGTATGCCGTGTGCGCCTGACCAACGGTTTCGAGGTTTCCTCGTACATCGGTGGTGAAGGTCACAACCTGCAAGAGCACAGCGTGGTACTGATCCGCGGCGGTCGTGTAAAAGACTTGCCAGGTGTTCGTTATCACACCGTTCGCGGCTCCTTGGATACTTCCGGCGTTAAAGGTCGTAACCAGGGTCGTTCGAAGTACGGTACCAAGCGTCCGAAGTAATCGGCCGTTTTGCAGATTTTCATTTTATTGAGTCGATAAGAGTAAGGTCGGGCACGCATCCATCGGATCTGTCCCGAGCTAACCTGAAGACCGCTTGAGGGCTTATCATGCCAAGACGTCGCGTAGCAGCAAAGCGTGAGATTCTGGACGATCCGAAATACGGAAGCCAGATCCTCGCCAAATTCATGAACCACGTTATGGAAAGCGGCAAGAAAGCCGTTGCCGAGCGTATCGTTTATGGTGCCCTGGAAACCGTTGCGACCCGTAAGGCTGGCACCGATCCCCTGGAACTCTTCGAAAAAGCACTCGACGCCATCGCTCCGCTGGTCGAAGTGAAGTCGCGCCGCGTTGGTGGTGCTACTTACCAGGTTCCGGTCGAGGTTCGTCCTTCCCGTCGTAACGCTCTGGCAATGCGCTGGTTGGTAGACTTCGCCCGTAAGCGTGGCGAGAAGTCTATGGCTCTGCGTTTGGCTGGCGAACTGCTGGATGCTGCTGAAGGTAAAGGTGCTGCTGTTAAGAAGCGTGAAGACGTGCACCGTATGGCTGAAGCTAACAAAGCTTTCTCGCACTACCGCTTCTAATTTTAGCTTCACTAATTTTGCGAGGGCTTTATGGCTCGTACTACTCCGATTAGCCGCTACCGTAACATCGGTATCGTCGCTCACGTGGATGCTGGTAAAACCACCACCACCGAGCGCGTCCTTTTTTACACCGGCAAAAGTCACAAAATGGGCGAGGTGCATGACGGCGCCGCGACCACAGACTGGATGGTTCAGGAGCAGGAGCGTGGTATTACCATTACTTCTGCTGCTATTACCGCCTTCTGGAAAGGTTCCGAGAAGCAGTACAAAGACGAGCATCGCTTCAACGTAATCGATACCCCGGGCCACGTTGACTTCACTATTGAAGTTGAACGCTCCCTGCGCGTACTCGACGGCGCTGTCGTTGTGTTCTGCGGTACTTCGGGTGTTGAGCCTCAGTCGGAAACCGTATGGCGTCAAGCCAACAAATACGGCGTTCCACGTCTTGTTTACGTAAACAAGATGGACCGTGCTGGCGCCAACTTCCTGCGCGTGATCGGTCAGATCAAGCAGCGTCTGGGTCACACTCCGGTGCCAATTCAGTTGGCTATCGGTTCCGAAGACAACTTCCAGGGTCAGATCGATCTGATCAACATGCAAGCTGTCTACTGGAATGACTCTGACAAAGGTATGGTCCCTGTTCGCAAGGACATTCCTGCCGAGCTGCAAGAGCTGGCTGAAGAGTGGCGCAACAACATGGTTGAAGCTGCCGCCGAAGCCAACGAAGAGCTGATGAACAAGTACCTGGAAGGCGAAGAGCTGACGATCGCAGAGATCAAAGCCGCTTTGCGCCAGCGCACTATCGCCGGCGAAATCGTTCTGGCTGTTTGCGGTTCTTCGTTCAAGAACAAGGGTGTTCCCCTGGTTCTCGACGCCGTTATCGACTTCTTGCCTGCGCCAACCGACATTCCTGCAATCAAGGGTACTGACCCTGATAACGAGGAAGTCGAGCTGGAGCGTCATGCAGACGATGCGGAGCCGTTCTCGGCTCTGGCGTTCAAGATCGCTACCGACCCATTCGTGGGTACCTTGACCTTCGTCCGCGTTTACTCGGGCGTGTTGAACTCCGGCGACGGCGTGATCAACTCGGTTAAAGGTAAAAAAGAGCGCGTGGGTCGTATGGTGCAAATGCACGCAAACGCCCGTGAAGAGATCAAGGAAGTACGCGCTGGCGACATCGCGGCCCTGATCGGCATGAAGGACGTCACCACTGGTGAAACCCTCTGCAACGCTGACAAGCCAATCATCCTGGTTCGTATGGACTTCCCGGAGCCGGTTATTTCGGTTGCCGTAGAGCCTAAGACCAAGGATGACCAGGAAAAAATGGGTATCGCTCTGGGCAAACTTGCTCAGGAAGACCCGTCTTTCCGCGTTAAAACTGATGAAGAGACTGGTCAAACGATCATCTCCGGCATGGGCGAGCTGCACCTGGACATCCTGGTTGACCGGATGCGCCGTGAGTTCAACGTCGAAGCCAACATCGGCAAGCCTCAGGTTTCCTATCGTGAGCGCATCACGAAGAACTGCGAAATCGAAGGCAAGTTCGTTCGTCAGTCCGGCGGTCGTGGTCAGTTCGGTCACTGCTGGATCCGTTTTGCTCCTGCTGACGAAGGTCAGGAAGGTCTGCAATTCGTGAACGAAGTAGTAGGTGGTGTGGTTCCTAAGGAATACATCCCGGCTATCCAGAAGGGTATCGAAGAGCAGATGAAGAACGGCGTTGTTGCCGGCTATCCGCTGATCGGCCTGAAGGCTACCGTGTTCGATGGTTCTTACCACGACGTCGACTCCAACGAGATGGCGTTTAAAGTGGCTGCTTCCATGGCGACCAAGCAACTGGCCCAGAAGGGCGGTGGTGAGTTGCTCGAGCCGATCATGGCGGTAGAGGTTGTTACGCCTGAAGACTATATGGGTGATGTGATGGGCGACCTTAACCGTCGTCGCGGCATGATCCAGGGTATGGAAGACACAGTGTCCGGCAAGGTTATCCGTGCCGAGGTTCCACTGGGTGAGATGTTCGGTTATGCGACCGACGTTCGTTCCATGTCCCAGGGTCGCGCAAGCTACTCTATGGAATTCAAAAAATACGATACGGCTCCGTCGCACATCGTCGAATCCGTAACCAAAAAACAAGGCTGATTCAGCCCCTTTAGGCTAGGAGTTAATTGTCGTGGCTAAAGAAAAATTTGATCGTTCCCTACCGCACGTCAACGTTGGCACCATCGGTCACGTTGACCACGGTAAAACCACTCTGACTGCTGCTCTGACTCGCGTTTGCTCCGAAGTTTTCGGTTCCGCAATCGTTGACTTCGACAAGATCGACAGCGCACCGGAAGAGAAAGCTCGCGGTATCACCATC
>NZ_LVEJ01000045.1 GCF_001648775.1 Pseudomonas fluorescens | reverse complement strand
CAACGGCGACAGCGCCGATTGTGTGCCGCGCACCTGCACCAACGGTTGCCCGGTGTCGATGGTCACCGGCGAGGAACTGCTGACCCTGACCGATGCGGTGCTCGATGGCGTGTTGCCCTTCGAGTTCACGCGTTTGTATCGCAGCAGTGCGGTTGAGCTCGATGTCGGGCTGGGGTTTGGCTGGAGCCATTCGCTGGCGCATCGGCTGGAGTTTGCCGGGGATGAGGTGGTCTGGGTCGACCATGAAAACCGCCGTACGCGGTTTCCGCTGCCGAACATCGAGCGCCCGGCTATTCACAACAGCCTGTCGCGGGCGGCGATTTTTCTCGGCGATGCGCCGGAGGAGTTGATCCTCGCGCTGGCAGGTGAAGCGCCACGGTTTTATCACTTTCGTGCCGGGCGGCTGACTGCGATCAGTGATGCGTATGGCAATCGTCTGACCGTGCAGCGCGATCGGTCTGACAGGATTCAGCGACTGGACAACGGGGCCGGACGTTCGTTGTTGTTGCGCTATGAGCGGGCTCACCTGATCGCGGTCGATTATCAGGTTTGGCGTGAAGGCGCCTGGCACACCGAGCAGACGCTGGTCAGTTACTGCTACGACGCCCGTCAGCGTTTGTTGGCCGCGACCAACGCAGTCGGCGACAGCGAACGTTACGACTACGACGACGCTCACGTGATCCTGCAGCGGCAGCTCACCGGCGGGGCGAGTTTCTTCTGGGAGTGGGAGCGCGCGGGGAAATCGGCCCGTTGTGTGCGCCACTGGGCGTCGTTCTCGCAGATGAACACGCGTTACGTCTGGGCGGACGACGGCAGCGTCGCGGTGCATTACGTCGATGGTACCGAAGAGGTTTACGTCCACGACGAGCGGGCGCGGCTGGTGCGCAAGGTCGAGGCTGATGGTGGCGAGCAGCTCAAGGCCTATGACGCTGCCGGACGCTTGATCGCCGAGCAGGATGCGTTAGGCGCAGTCACCGAATACCGCTACGACGAAGTCGGACGGCTGATCGCGCTGATTCCGCCGGATGACGCGCCAACGTCCTACGAATACCGCAACGGCTTCCTGCATCGGCGTTCGCGCGGTGATGCGGTGTGGATCTACCGGCGCAATGCCGAGGGCGATGTCACCGAAGCGGTCGATCCGGACGGCCAGGTCACCCATTACTACTACGACACCCGTGGCCAGTTGCTGTCGATCCGCTATCCCGACAGCGGCCGGCATCGCCTGGTGTGGAATGCCCTCGGCCAGTTGACCGAAGAAACCCTGCCTGACGGTGGTGTGCGGCGTTTTTCCTACGATGCGCTGGGGCGGCGGACCACAACGGTTGACGAACACGCGGCGGTGACCCGGCAACAGTGGGACGCCGCTGGCCGACTGACCCAGACGACATCTCCTACCGGCGCCACACGCGCCTACCACTACGGTGCCTACGGGCA
>NZ_LVEJ01000044.1 GCF_001648775.1 Pseudomonas fluorescens | reverse complement strand
CATTCAGTCCCCTCTCCCCCCCGGGAGAGGGCTAGGGTGAGGGGGCTTTTGATCTAATCCATCGACCTGAAAAACCGAGTCGATCATGGATTCAGAGCCGATATCTCAAGCCGGCGTATCTCTTCAATATCCCCCATTCAGTCCCCTCTCCCCCCGGGAGAGGGCTAGGGTGAGGGGGCTTTTGATCTAATCCATCGACCTGAAAAACCGAGTCGATTATGGATTCAGAGCCGATATCTCAAGTCGGCGTATCTCTTCAATATCCCCCATTCAGTCCCCTCTCCCCCCGGGAGAGGGCTAGGGTGAGGGGCTTTTGATCTAATCCATCGAC
>NZ_LVEJ01000043.1 GCF_001648775.1 Pseudomonas fluorescens | reverse complement strand
AACCGCCAGCGGCAGCACCCGAAGCAACGGATATACACCTAAAACCCAAGAACCTGGTCGGCCCACAGGCCGCCAAGGCCAAAACGATCAAACAACATCAACCCCGACGTGAATCGCATCATGCCGCCAAAACTCCAGATCACAATCAATCAACCGCTCATGCTGATCATAATTGACCCGAGCAATCCGCAACCCGGGGCTCCCCACAGAAACCCGCAAAGCCGCCGCCGCATCCACCGACAATGACGTCGGCACAATCTCAAAGCGCACCCGCCCATAGTGCAAATCGTAATGCCGTGCATACAACTCGGTAATCGACTGATTCAAATCAAACTCAAGAATCCCCGGAAAAAACTGCGGATTCAAATAGTGCTCCACATACAACACCAACCGCCCATCAATGCGCCGCGACCGGCAAATCTGAATCACGCTCGACAACGCCGGCAACTGCAACCACGCACACACCGCCGCCGACGCCGGCTGCAACCGCGCCGAAATCACCTCGGTCGACGGCACCCGCCCCTGCGCACTGACCATCGCGTGAAAGTGACTGCGCTGCATCAAGTTGTACGCCAGCCGCGGCGGCGAGACGAACCAGCCCCGGCGCTCCTCACGATAAATCTGCCCCTGCGCCTCCAATTGCAACAATGCCTCACGCACGGTAATCCGCGTCGTGCCAAACAACTCACTGAGCTTGCGCTCGGCCGGCAACTTGCTGCCCGCCGCCAACAGCCCGTGATCGAGTTGCTCCTGCAACACCTGGCCAATGGCTGTCACCGCTTTTGTTGCCTCATCGCGCATCAACGTTACCTATCTGGACTAGACCAGCACTGTTTCGGGGCAAAACCGCGCGGCGAACGCGCCGTTTGCTGATGTTGCAAGCCTAGGCAGTGCAGATGACCGAGAGATGACAAAACTACCGAACGGTCGTCCTCATGACTTGCAATACATCGGCCAGTTCCTTGCCCTGCGGGCGTTTGGGCATGGTCTACGCTTACTTGGCAACCGCCGATAGCGGGCAAATAAAAGCCCTGCCGCAAGGCCGCCGACATCAAAGTGTCATCCAGCCCGCCTAAATTGGCTCAGGTATTGCTGACCTAGACCAACACAAACCGCAAACGCAGCGTTGAACACGACCAAGGAGCTTCGGAATGAAACAGCTTTTCCTGGCAACACTGTTAGGCTCGACCATTGCAATGTGCACCTCGGCCATGGCCGCCGGCACCGATCTGAAAACCCTCGAAGCCGCTGCGAAAGCGGAAGGCGCCGTCAACAGCGTCGGCATGCCCGATGACTGGGCCAACTGGAAAGGCACCTGGGAAGACCTGGCCAAAACCTACGGTCTGAAGCACATCGACACCGACATGAGCTCGGCCCAGGAAATCGCCAAGTTCGCCGCCGAAAAAGACAACGCCACTGCCGACATCGGCGACGTTGGTGCCGCATTCGGCCCGATCGCGGTCAAGCAAGGCGTGGTGCAACCGTACAAGCCAAGCACCTGGGACCAGGTCCCGGACTGGGCCAAGGACAAGGACGGCAACTGGGCACTGGCCTACACCGGCACCATCGCCTTCATCGTCAACAAAAAGCTGCTGCACGGCTCCGAAGTGCCGACCAAGTGGGCTGACCTCAAGGGTGGCAAATACAAGGTCTCGATCGGTGACGTGAGCACCGCTGCACAAGCCGCCAACGGCGTTCTCGCTGCCGCACTGGCCAACGGTGGCGACGAGAAAAACATCAAGCCTGCGCTGCTGTTGTTTGCAGACATTGCCAAGCAAGGTCGCCTGTCGATGGCCAACCCGACCATCGCCACCATGGAAAAAGGCGAAATCGAAGTCGGCGTGGTCTGGGACTTCAACGGCCTCAGCTACAAAGCCAAGATGGCCAACCCGGATGATTACGTGGTGCTGATCCCATCCGACGGTTCGGTGATTTCCGGCTACACCACGATCATCAACAAGTACGCGAAAAACCCTAACGCCGCCAAGCTGACCCGCGAATACATCTTCAGCGACGCCGGCCAGACTAACCTGGCACGTGGCAACGCCCGTCCGATCCGCGCCGAACACCTGCAACTGCCGGAAGACGTGAAGGCCAAACTGCTGCCGAACGAGCAGTACAAGAAAGTCACCCCGATCAAAGACGCCGATGCGTGGGAAAAGACCTCCAAAGCCCTGCCACAGCAGTGGAACGAAGAAGTCATCGTCGAGATGAAGTGATGGCTTGACCCACTGTTTGATCCGACAAAGATACCTGTGGGAGCGAGCTTGCTCGCGAATGCGGTTATTCATTCAGCATTGATGTTGGCTGACATGACGCCTTCGCGAGCAAGCTCGCTCCCACAAGGGATTGAGTGGATTTCGGAATATTTGAATTTCGCGGAGTTTTTGCCCCTATGAAGCACAACGTCATCCTTGTCGTGCTCGATGGCCTCAATTACGAGGTCGCACGTCACGCCATGGGGCATCTGCAGGCTTACGTTGGCGCAGGACGCGCCGCACTCTATCAATTGGAGTGCGAGTTGCCGGCCCTGTCCCGACCGCTTTATGAATGCATCCTCACTGGCGTGCCGCCGATCGACAGCGGCATCGTCCACAACGACGTCTCGCGCCTGTCCAACCAGCGCAGCATTTATCACTACGCCCGCGACGCCGGTCTGAAAACCGCCGCCGCGGCGTACCACTGGGTCAGCGAACTGTACAACCGCTCACCGTTCGTGGCGGCACGCGATCGCCACACCGACAATCTGTCGCTGCCGATCCAGCACGGGCATTTCTACTGGAACGATCACTATCCGGATTCGCACCTGTTCGCCGACGCCGAAAACCTGCGCCTGCGCCACGCGCCGAATTTCCTGCTGATCCACCCGATGAACATCGACGACGCCGGGCACAAGCACGGCCTCGACTCTTCGCAATACCGCAACAGCGCGCGCTTCGCCGACATCATCCTCGCCGATTATCTGCAGAACTGGCTCGCCGCTGGCTATCAGGTATTGGTGACCGCCGACCACGGCATGAACAACGACCGCTCGCACAACGGCCTGCTACCGGAAGAACGTCAGGTGCCACTGTTCGTCCTCGGCGATGCCTTCAGCCTTGACGCCGATGCCGCACCGAAACAGACGGAAATCTGCGGCACCGTTTGCGAACTGCTCGGCGTGCCTCACGACAAACCTGTGTGCCGGGAGCTGCTCAAGTGAATGCCATGACTCGCGGCAAATGGCTAGCGGCGCTGTGCCTGGTGCCCTTCGCGCTGTTCTTTATCGTCTTCGAAATCGCCCCGCTGGTCTGGGTGATGATCAACAGCCTGCAATCGGAGGAGTTCGGCTGGGGCTTCGCCAACTTCAGCAAGATCTTCAGCTCGAAGTTCTATTTGCAGGCGATCCAGTACAGCCTCGAGATCAGTTTCTGGTCGAGCGTGTTCGGCATCCTCATCGCCATGCTCGGTGCGTATTCCCTGCGCCGCGTCGATTCGAAACTGCGCAACTTCGTCAACGCTTTCGCCAACATGACCAGCAACTTCGCCGGTGTGCCTCTGGCTTTCGCGTTCATCATCCTGCTCGGGTTCAACGGCAGCATCACCATCATGCTCAAGCAGTCGGGGATCATTCAGGATTTCAACCTGTACTCGAAAACCGGGCTGATCATCCTCTACACCTATTTCCAGATTCCCCTCGGCGTGTTGCTGCTTTACCCGGCCTTCGACGCTTTGCGTGAAGACTGGCGCGAGTCCGCCGCGTTGCTCGGCGCCAACGGCTGGCAGTTCTGGCGGCACATCGGTTTGCCGGTGTTGACCCCAGCATTGCTCGGTACGTTCGTGATCCTGCTGGCCAACGCCCTCGGCGCCTATGCCACTGTGTATGCACTGACGACGGGCAACTTCAACGTGCTGCCGATCCGCATTGCGGCAATGGTCTCCGGCGATATTTCCCTCGACCCGAATCTGGCCAGTGCCTTGGCCGTGGTGCTGGTGGCACTGATGACCATCGTCACCGTCGTGCACCAACTGCTGTTGAAGAGGAGCTACCATGTCTCGCGCTGAATCCGGCCCGGCCGGCCTCTACCACCGCGTCGTGGTTTACCTGCTGTTCGCTATCCTCTTGCTACCACTGGCGGGGACGCTGATCTACTCGATCGCCAGCAGTTGGTCGGCGACCATCCTGCCCAGCGGCTTCACCTTCAAGTGGTACATCCAGTTGTGGAGCGATCCGCGTTTCCTCCACGCCTTCGGCCAGTCATTGCTGGTGTGCGTCGGTGCGCTGGTGTTGTCGGTGGTGCTGATCCTACCGCTGCTGTTCGTGGTGCATTACCACTTCCCCAAACTCGATGCGCTGATGAACATCCTGATCTTGTTGCCCTTCGCGGTGCCGCCGGTGGTGTCCTCGGTGGGTCTATTGCAGCTGTATGGTTCCGGGCCGATGGCGATGGTCGGCACGCCGTGGATTCTGATCGGTTGCTACTTCACCGTGGCCCTGCCGTTCATGTACCGGGCAATCACCAACAACCTGCAAGCGATCAACCTGCGCGACCTGATGGACGCCGCGCAACTGCTCGGTGCCAGCACCTTTCAGGCGGCGTTTCTGGTGGTGCTGCCGAATCTGCGCAAAGGCCTGATGGTCGCGTTGCTGCTGTCGTTCTCGTTCCTGTTTGGTGAGTTCGTTTTCGCCAACATTCTGGTCGGCACGCGCTACGAAACCCTGCAGGTTTATCTGAACAACATGCGCAACAGCAGCGGTCACTTCACCAGTGCGCTGGTCATCTCGTATTTCTTTTTCGTGCTGGTCCTGACCTGGATCGCCAACATCTTGAACAAGGACAAAAGCGAATGAGCTATGTCAGCGTCCAACACCTGCAAAAGAACTACGCAGGCACCCCGGTATTCAGCGACATCAACTGCGAAATCAACAAAGGCGAATTCGTCACCCTGCTCGGCCCGTCCGGTTGCGGCAAGTCGACCCTGCTGCGTTGCATCGCCGGCCTGACGCCAGTCGATGGCGGCAAGATCCTCCTCGATGGCGTTGATATCGTGCCGTTAAGCCCGCAGAAACGCGGGATCGGCATGGTGTTCCAGAGCTATGCCTTGTTTCCCAACATGACTGTCGAGCAGAACGTTGCCTTCGGTTTGCGCATGCAAAAGGTCAATGCCGACGACAGCCATAAACGAGTTTCGGAAGTGTTGAAACTGGTTGAACTGAACGACTTCGCCAGCCGCTATCCGCATCAACTGTCCGGTGGTCAATGCCAGCGGGTTGCCCTCGCCCGCTCGCTGGTGACGCGCCCACGCTTGTTGCTGCTGGATGAACCGCTGTCGGCGCTCGATGCGCGGATTCGTAAACACCTGCGCGAACAGATCCGGCAGATCCAGCGTGAACTCGGCCTGACGACAATTTTCGTCACCCACGATCAGGAAGAAGCGCTGACCATGTCTGACCGGATTTTCCTGATGAATCAGGGAAAAATCGTACAGAGCGGCGACGCTGAAACCCTCTACACAGCGCCCGTCGATGTGTTCGCCGCCGGCTTCATCGGCAACTACAACCTGCTCGATGCCGACGCGGCGTCGAAGCTGCTGCAACGCCCGATCAACCACCGCATCGCCATTCGCCCGGAGGCTATCGAACTGAGCCTTGAGGGTGAACTCGACGCGCAAATCCGCAGCCACAGCCTGCTCGGCAACGTCATCCGCTACCGGGTCGAAGCGCGCGGCGTGGAACTGGTGGTGGATGTGCTCAACCGCTCGGCTGCCGATCTGCACCCCGACGGCCAGCGCCTGGCGCTTTCCATCGATCCGACGGCCCTGTGTGAGGTAGCCTGATGACTTTGCTGACGTTGAAGAGAGAACTGCACTGATGGCCCTGGCAATTTTTGATCTGGACGAAACGTTGATCCACGGCGACTGCGCCACCCTCTGGAGCGAGCAGATGGGGCGCCTGGGCTGGGTCGATCCTGAATCGTTCATGCGCAAGAACAACGAACTGATGGACGCCTACAGCCATGGCAAATTGCGCATGGAAGAGTACATGGAGTTCAGCCTTGAACCCCTGATCGGCCGCACGCCGGAAGAAGTCGAGCATCTGGTCGGCCCGTGGGTGGAAGATTTCATCGAACCGATCATCTTCAGCGACGCGACCAAAACCATCGCCGCCCACCGCAAGGCGGGTGACCGGATTCTGGTGATCTCGGCGTCAGGCACGCACCTGGTCAAACCGATTGCCGATCGACTGGGCATTGATGAAATTCTGGGGATTGAACTGGAAGTCGCTCATGGCGTTTACAGCGGTCACACCGTTGGCACCCTGACCTACCGCGAAGGCAAGATCACCCGCTTGCTGGAATGGCTGGATGCCGAAGAAGAGAATCTGGAAGGCGCGAGTTTCTACTCCGACTCACGCAATGATTTGCCGTTATTGCTGAAGGTGGATTTCCCGCACGTGGTCAACCCGGACCCAGTGCTGCTGGAACACGCCGAAAAAGCCGGCTGGCCAATCCACCTCTGGAAATGACAAAGATTTAATCTGCAATTACAGACAGGCTGACATCCCAAACCTGAGTTCGCCTCAATGGTTCAGGTCGATGCAACTCGACAGCACAACCCGCTCAGTCCCCTCTCCCTTTGGGAGAGGGTTAGGGTGAGGGGCTTTTTCCCTGGCTCTCAGCTCAGACTTTCGTCAATCACCAACACCAGTTTGCCCGCCACCGTATTACTCGCCAACTCCGCAAACGCCGCCTCGGCATCCTTCACGGCAAACGCCTTGGCCAACTGCGGACTCAACCGCCCCTCGGCAAACAGCGGCCATACCTGCTGGCCCAGGTCACTCAACAGATCCGCCTTGAACTGATCGTCACGACTACGCAACGTCGAACCGACCAGTTGCACACGCTTGGCCAACACCTGCGCCAGATCCAGCTGCGCCTCACGACCGCCCATCAGACCGATCAACACCCAACGGCCATCGAGCGCCATCAGCTTCAGATTCAACGCCGAATAATTGCCGCCGACCGGGTCGAGAATCACATCGAACGGCCCGAAATCACGCAGGCTCTCCAGATCATCGGTGCGCACCACTCCGCCCTGCGCGCCCAGCGCTTCACAGTAAGCCAGACGCTCGGCAGAACCGACGCTGACCCAGCAGGGATTGCCGAACGCCTTGCACAACTGAATGGCGGCTGAACCGATTCCACTTGCGCCGGCGTGCAAGAGAACTTTCTCACCCGGTTTGAGCGCCGCAAGTTGAAACACATTCAACCAGACTGTTGCATAAACCTCGGGCAATGCTGCGGCCTCGATCAACGAGACGCCTTCAGGCACCGGCAACACATGCCGCCCGTCGACCACCACCTCTTCAGCCATGCCACCCCCGGCCAGCAAGGCGCAAACCCGATCGCCGACCTGCCAGGAACTGCCTGCACCAACCTCGCTGATAACCCCTGAGCACTCAAGACCGAGCACTTGGCTGGCCCCAGGCGGGGGTGGATAAAGCCCTGCTTTCTGTAATAAATCGGCGCGATTGAGGCCCGCAGCCGCCACTCGAATGCGGACTTGTCCTACATCACATGTAGGACTCGGCTCTTCAACCCATGCCACTTGACCGTCAACGCCTTGCAATGCCTTCACAGTGCCTCCATAGTGAGTCTGGACTGAGCCCGAAGCTGTAGCGCCGGGCTTTTTGCATTATGCGACCGGCTCTCGTAGAACCGGCGACTTCAAAGACGGCCTAATATGCGTTATCAATTGTCCCCGCGTCGAATCAGCATGAAGCATTTGCTCCCCAGCACCGCCCTCGCTCTTTTCATCGGTATCGGTCTGTTGCCGGTGTCGGGCACCACATTCGCAGCCAACAGCTGGGACAAGTTGCAGCCTGATCGCGATGAAGTCATCGCCAGTCTGAACGTCGTCGAGTTGCTCAAGCGTCACCACTACAGCAAGCCGCCGCTCGACGATGCGCGCTCGGTGATCATCTACGACAGCTATATCAAGCTGCTGGACCCGTCGCGCAGCTACTTCATGGCCAGCGACATCGCCGAATTCGACAAATGGAAGACCCAGTTCGACGACTTCCTCAAAAGCGGCGACCTCAACGCCGGGTTCACCATCTACAAGCGCTACCTGGACCGCGTCAAGGCGCGTCTGGACTTCGCCCTTGCCGAGCTGAACAAAGGCGTCGACAAGATGGACTTCACCACCAAGGAAACCTTGCTGATCGATCGCAAGGACGCCCCTTGGCTCAAATCCACCGCGGAACTCGACGACCTGTGGCGCAAACGCGTCAAGGACGAAGTGCTGCGGATGAAGATCGCCGGCAAAGAGCCGAAGCAGATTCAGGAAACCCTGACCAAGCGCTACAAGAACCAGTTGGCGCGCCTGGATCAGACCCGTCCGGAAGACATCTTCCAGGCGTACATCAACACCTTCGCCATGTCGTACGATCCGCACACCAACTATCTGTCGCCGGATAACGCGGAAAACTTCGACATCAACATGAGCCTGTCCCTCGAGGGCATCGGTGCCGTGTTGCAGAGCGACAACGACCAGGTGAAAGTCGTGCGTCTGGTGCCAGCCGGCCCGGCCGACAAGACCAAACAGGTCGCCCCGGCCGACAAAATCATCGGTGTTGCCCAAGGCAACAAAGAGATGGTCGACGTGGTGGGCTGGCGTCTGGACGAAGTGGTCAAGCTGATCCGCGGCCCGAAAGGCACCGTGGTGCGTCTGGAAGTGATTCCGGCCAGCAATGCGCCAAACGACCAGACCACCAAGATCGTGCCGATCACCCGTGAAGCGGTGAAGCTCGAAGATCAGGCGGTGAAGAAGTCCATCCTCAGCCTGAAACAGGACGGCAAGGACTACAAACTCGGCGTCATCGAGATCCCGGCCTTCTACCTCGACTTCAAGGCGTTCCGTGCCGGTGATCCGGATTACAAGAGCACCACCCGTGACGTCAAGAAACTGCTGACCGAACTGCAGAAAGACAAAGTCGACGGCGTGGTCATCGACCTGCGCAACAACGGCGGCGGTTCCCTGCAGGAAGCCACCGAGCTGACCAGCCTGTTCATCGACAAAGGCCCGACCGTACTGGTGCGTAACGCCGATGGTCGCGTCGACGTGCTGGAAGATGAAAACCCGGGCGCGTTCTACAAGGGCCCGATGGCGCTGCTGGTCAACCGCCTGTCCGCCTCGGCGTCGGAGATTTTCGCCGGCGCCATGCAGGACTACCACCGTGCGCTGATCATCGGTGGCCAGACCTTCGGCAAAGGCACCGTGCAGACCATTCAGCCGCTGAACCATGGCGAACTGAAACTGACCCTGGCCAAGTTCTACCGGGTATCCGGCCAGAGCACCCAGCATCAGGGCGTGTTGCCGGACATCGACTACCCGTCGCTGATCGACACCAAGGAAATCGGCGAGAGCGCTCTGCCGGAAGCCATGCCATGGGACACCATCCGCGCGGCAATCAAACCGGCGGCCGATCCGTTCAAGCCGTTCCTGGCTCAGCTCAAGTCCGAGCATGACACGCGCACCGCCAAGGATGCCGAGTTCGTGTTCATCCGCGACAAGCTGGCGCTGGCACAGAAACTGATGGAAGAAAAAACCGTCAGCCTCAACGAAGCCGAACGCCGTGCCCAGCACACCGACATCGACGCCAAGCAACTGGCGATGGAAAACATCCGTCGCAAGGCCAAAGGCGAAGAACCGCTCAAAGAGCTGAAGAAAGAAGACGACGACGCCCTCGCGGCAGCCGACCCGGACAAGGTCAAACCAGAAGACGACGCCTACCTGAGCGAAACCGGGCGTGTGCTGCTGGATTACCTGAAGCTGAGCAATCAGGTGGCCAAGAAGTAAGGTGATGGCAATTTAATGCTGACGACCCCCGGATCGTCATCAAACAGTCATCATTCTGTCGTGCAATAAAGGACTGGGAGCCACTCTCTTCATCGAGAGCGCTCCCAGTCCTTTTTTTATCGCCAGAGATTGCCATGACCACGACCGAACAGCTGAGTGCCTTGAGCTCGATCCTGACTCAAAGCGGTTTACACAGCCTGTTCCAGCCGATCATCAGTCTCTCCGAACGCCGTATCCTCGGTTACGAAGCCCTCACTCGCGGGCCCTCCAACAGCCCTCTTCACTCGCCCATCGCGCTGTTCGCCGTGGCGCGTCAGGCCGGGCGCTTGAGTGAGCTGGAAATAGCCTGCCGACAGTCTGCATGCCGGCGCTTCAACGAGCAGCAACTGCCGGGCAAACTGTTTCTCAACGTCTCGCCGGAATCCTTGCTCGAGGCCGCGCATCAACCGGGGCGCACATTGCAGTTGCTGCAGGACTTTGGCATTCCGCCCAGTCAGGTCGTCATCGAGTTGACCGAGCAGACGCCGATCGACGATTTTCAGTTGCTGCAAACTGCGCTGCATCACTATCGCGCGATGGGTTTTTCGATTGCCCTGGATGATCTCGGTGCCGGTTATTCGAGCCTGCGGTTATGGTCGGAACTGCGCCCGGATTACGTGAAAATCGACCGGCACTTCATTGACGGCATTCATCAGGATGCGTTGAAGCGCGAGTTTGTCGGCTCGATCCTGCAAATCGCCAAAGCCTCTCGCGCGCAAGTCATCGCCGAAGGCATCGAACTGCCGGAAGAGCTCGCGGTGCTGACCGAAATGGGCGTCGATCTGGTCCAGGGTTACTTGCTCGGTCGTCCTCAGGAACAGCCACCGCGCGATGCCCGCGCCTTGATGCCCAAACACGACAGCAGCAGCGTTGCGCTGAACGACGAAGGCAGCGACCTCAGTGCCCTGCTCAACGACCAACCGGCTGTGCACCGCGACACACCCACCGCCACCGTACTCGAAGCCTTCCGCCGCCAGGCCAACCTCAACTCACTGGCGGTACTCGACGAACAAGGCCAACCCTGCGGCATCGTCCATCGTCACTCTTTGTCGGATGCCCTGCTCAAGCCATTCGCCACCGACCTGTTCGCACGCAAACCGATCAGCCGCCTGATGAACGATGACTTCCTCGCCGTGGAAATGAGCCAGTCGCTGCAACAGGTCAGCCGCCTGATCACCAGCCGCGCCCGCCAGCGCATTGAAGAAGACTTCATCATCACCCTCAATGGTGGCTACTTGGGTCTTGGCCGGGTCATCGACGTGCTCAAACTGATCACCGAACTGAAAATCCAACAGGCCCGTTACGCCAATCCGCTAACCTTGCTGCCGGGCAATGTGCCGATTCAGCAGTGCCTGACGCGGTTGCTGCAGCAGGGGCGTGAATCGGTCATTTGCTACGTCGACATCGACAGTTTCAAACCCTTCAACGATATCTACGGCTATGGCCGTGGTGACGAAGTGTTGCTGTGTCTGGCGCAATGTCTGAACGAGCGCGTCGACCCAAGCCGCGACTTCGTCGGCCACATTGGCGGCGACGACTTCCTGCTTGTCCTCGGCCCGGAAGACTGGCGCAAGCGCCTCAATCAACTGCTTGATGACTTCCAGAGTCAATGCCGACGCTTTTACCGTCCTGAACACCTCGAAGCTGGATGTTTTATTGCGCCGAATCGCCAAGGCATGCGGCAGGAGTTTCCGCTGTTGTCATTGTCTATTGGCGTTGTTCATCTGCACCCGGAAGCCTGCGCACAACTGGATGCCAGTCAGCTTGCAGAGATGGCTTCGCAGGCGAAGCATCATGCGAAGAATGTTCCGGGGTATAGCGTGCATGTGATTGATAGTCTTGCCACTCCTGACATTTATTCACCACAGCTAATCGGCCAACGTTGATTTAGTTTTTAGTTCACCAAGCCGACCTATCCTCACTAGCTGCCATCAACAGATCCTCTTTCCAAACTTCTTTCGCTAGTTGATAGACATCTTGAAAAAAAACGCGTGGACTTTCTAATGAATACCATTCCTCACGCGGCCAACTACTTGTCTCGCATTCATCTATTTCGAATATAATTTGAAAATCGAAGTTTTGATCTTCAAGCACCGCCTCTAGATTCTCAATGAGAGCCAGCTTATGCCTATGTGAGAAATAAGGCTGATTTAAGCAATATTTCTTTATTAGCACACCTCTATCAGCTTGATCATTCGGATCATAAACCCCGAGTTCTACACCCTTGGACTCCTCTCTATCATAAACATCAAATATACCAACGAACCACATTAAGTCAGGTTCAAAGCGTTCATTTAAAAATGGGTCTTTCAGCATCATTTTCCCTCCGCAGGGAAGCCCGTGAAAGGCTCCTGTGTATTCACTTTGTCGAATTTAACCTCAAACCAATTCATATCCTCATTAAGCCCCGGGTTTTGTGCATCTTTTTTATTGGGTCTGTAACCGCGCCCAGCTCCAGGAAGCTCCAATCTAACTATTGGATTTTTCTTCTGATCCTTTCCTGTATGTCTAATCAATCCGTTTTTATCCTTCGTCATCGCTTTATTCAATGCCCCCAAATGCATGCGCCAACTATGAAACTGAGAGCTTGGATTACCTTTGGCACCTTTCGGGACCTCACCAGTATGAGGATCCGCTCCATTGATCGCTCTCTGCTTGAGAGCCGGATCAGAAATTTCCGAACTATGTTTTTTCACAGTGTGCATGTCATAAATTTTTTCATACTCACTAACACGCCGCTGTGCATTTCCCTCGGCTAGTTCATCAATCCTCGCTCTACGCTCCTGCGCCGTCATCTTCGGCAGCGCTGGCTCCCCCTCATCAACCTTAGCCCCACCAACGCCACCCGGCACCTCACACCCAGGTTTATTCGGCGGCGGACAGTTAGACGTCAACCCCAACGGATCCACCCACCCCGTCGGATTCGGCACGTACTGGTACTGATTCAACCCACCGGCCAACTTGATCGGATCCGGCGTCAGATACCTCCCCAGCCTCGGGTCGTAATATCGGTGCCGGTTGTAATGCAGGCCACTTTCCCCATCGAAATACTGCCCCTGAAAACGCAGTGGCTGGTTCAGGTAGTCGTCA
>NZ_LVEJ01000042.1 GCF_001648775.1 Pseudomonas fluorescens | reverse complement strand
GACCATCTCATTAAGGCTTGCTCCTACGTGCGGCCCGCTCGCTGGGGCTCGGGGTTCCTTCGCTGCGGGATCGATCCGGGGGCATCGCCTACGGTTTGCTTCGCTGCACCTCCTCTCGATGCATTTGGCTGCGCCAAACGGTCGCTGCGCTCCCACCCCCGGATCAATCCCTGCGCTCAGCCTTCCG
Source organism: Pseudomonas fluorescens (assembly GCF_001648775.1). Classification (GTDB taxonomy): domain Bacteria; phylum Pseudomonadota; class Gammaproteobacteria; order Pseudomonadales; family Pseudomonadaceae; genus Aquipseudomonas; species Aquipseudomonas fluorescens_M. The sequence goes on along the minus strand of NZ_LVEJ01000042.1, from coordinate 128 downwards.
ACGTCGCCCGTGGATCAAGATCAAGAGCTGCAGCCGAGCTTGCGCTCATCCTGTTGAGTGGTGAAGAGCAAAAGCAGTTCGCGTTCTTCTATTGCTGTTCTGTGCGGGTGAGCGAGCTTGCTCGCGAA
>NZ_LVEJ01000041.1 GCF_001648775.1 Pseudomonas fluorescens | reverse complement strand
AAGCAGTTGGGGTTTTGTTTTAGTAGAAGTAACCGTTTTTGCTGGCTTGTTACCGTGTTGACGGGCCAGATACAGAATTTCTTGACGACCATAGAGCGTTGGAACCACCTGATCCCATCCCGAACTCAGCAGTGAAACGATGCATCGCCGATGGTAGTGTGGGGTTTCCCCATGTGAGAGTAGGTCATCGTCAAGATTAAATTCCGAAACCCCAATTGCGAAAGCA
>NZ_LVEJ01000040.1 GCF_001648775.1 Pseudomonas fluorescens | reverse complement strand
CTTCACCCCGACGCCGGCCTCGGTGCCGACCAGTTTGATCGCGCCGGCATACATGCCGCCGAGGGCCGAAGAGTCGATGGCCAGTTGCGGTTTGCTGCTGCCGTCGTCGGCGCGCGCGGTGGCGTTAAGGGTTTGTGCGTTGACGTCGTTGCGACCGGCGACGATCGTCAGGTTTTGCGCCTGAAGTTGCGCGTTGATCTTCGCGCTGCGAGTGATGATTTCGAAACGGTCGACATTGGTCGCGTTAAGGCCCGCGCCCTCGATGGCCACCGAACCCTGATCGACCTGAAAGCGATCCAGTCGGCCGTTATCGAGCACTGGTTTGCCGGTGGTCAAGGTCACACGCGGAGAGTTGATGAAACCGCACCCGTTGCAGGTAATGCCGTAAGGGTTGGCGACGATCACCCGCGCCGACTGGCCCGCCACTTCGGTGTAACCGCGCAACTGGCTCGGATTGCCGCTGATGACTTCGTTGAGAATCGCCTGCGCCGAACCGCTGTTTTTCAGGTTCGGGTTGTCGATGATGTGGCCGCCCAACTGCGTGATCGTGTTCTGGGTCGAGCCGTTGTTGAGGATCAGCCCCTGCGCACCGACGTTGTAGTCGTGGAACTGGTTATGCGACAGACCGCTGGCATTGGGCGTGGCGATGTTGATGATCGGCACGCCGTTGCCGGCGCGATCCAGCGAGGTATTCGGATTGGCCACCACGATGCCGTCGGCCTGCGCCCACATCGGTTGCCAGAACATGACGTTCGCCAGCAGGAACGCCAGTCCGCGCTTGGGCATGCCCAGGAAACGTTCGTGGTTTTTTTCGGCAGCAGAAGGCTGACTGGCCAGAAGAGCCAGTTGAAGGACGTCCATATCAGAATCTCGGGGCGGGCAACGGTCGGGGGGGGAAATCCACGCAAAAACCGACCGGCAAGGCAGACGACGTCAGCGGATGCGATCGTTCAGGAAATAAGCGAATGTCACGTCGACGGCAGGCGGGCTAGGCGCGACGAAGCAGTGATATCAATATAGTGGCATTATTGTAGAAAGGCATAATTCTGGCGTCAAACAATGGATGAGGCTTGTTTTTCGCGATACCTGATCCGAATGGGCTGCCTGCCGAACGTCGCGTTCGGCTCAATAAATTCTGGATAAGTGGGGACAGGCCACATCTTTAAAAGTGGTCTGTCCCTGAGGAATCCCCGATTTTTCTTACGGAAAATCAAGAAGTTGGAATATTGAAGCGACCTGCATGAGTCGGCAACTTGGTTTGCACCACACAAATACAAGAAACCGAACCCATGCAGGCCATCCGATTTTTACACAGAGCGCTCGCTCAAGCACTGCCCTCTATCCATTCTCGCCGCCTGACATCACTGATGAGTTGTGTCAGTTCGTTACTGCATGGACGTCGCCTGACACTGACCGCTCTTGGGCGCTTCATGAAGGGGCGTGCTTACCCCAAGCATTCGATCAAGCGCGTGGATCGCTTGCTGGGCAATCAACACTTGAGGTCAGAGCGCCCATTGTTCTATTGGGTAATGCTTCGGGCATTGCTGGGTTCGTTGAAGCATCCTTTGATCCTGGTCGACTGGTCTCGAATTGACGCTTCAGGCACAGCCTTTTTGCTGAGAGCATCGATCCCTCTGGCGGGGCGTTCATTCCCTGTTTATGAAAGCGTTCATGAGCGAGAGAGCTGCCCCAAGTATCAAAATCGTCTACTCAAAACACTGGCTGAATTGCTACCAGATGGCTGCGTTCCGACTCTGGTCACCGATGCGGGTTTTCGGCGACCATGGATGAAGGCTGTCGCCGCGCAAGGCTGGTATTACGTCGCGCGGATAAGGAATCGCGAACTTTATCGTCGCGATCAAACTGACTGGCAACCCGTGAAGAATTTGTATGCATTGGCCGCCGCCTCACCCAAGGCACTTAGCCGTGTCGAGATGACGCGAAGCGCCCCACACTTCATCGACCTGTACTGCGTACGACACTGCGCCAAGGGCCGCCAACACCAACGCGTTACGGGGTCAATTGCAAAAATACAAACTGAGTCGACAATCCGCCAGACGCGAGCGTGAACCATGGTTGCTTGCCAGCAACCTGGCTCAGGACGAATGGAATCCGGCAAAAATCGTGGCAGTTTACAAACGCCGTATGCAAATTGAGGAGGGCTTCAGGGATGTGAAAAGTGAGCACTTGGGATTGGGTCTGAATCTACATCGAAGCCATTGCCTGCATCGTATTGAGATACTGCTGTTGATTGCCGCTCTCGCCAATTACCTGCTCTTTTTAACGGGACTTCAGGCTCGAAAAAGTAACCTTGAGCGGCGCTATCAAAGCAACAGGCTCAGAGAAAGACGCGTGCTCTCATTGTGGCGACTGGACCTGGAGTATTGGCGTAAATGCATAGAGTTCGGAGGCAGCGGAGACTGGGAAACATTGGAGAAAGCTCTGCGTGATGAGGTGCATCATCAGGCGCAGAGCCTGGAGTAGATTTGTGGGGTTCCCTCAGGGACAGACCAAGTTTTCGGAGTAAAAAAGAGACAGGCCACGTTTTCAGAATACCTTCTAAACGTGGCCTGCCCCGAAAGCGGGTGATCTGGCGATCGCCAGCTTTCATGTTTCTCAATACTCAAAGTCGGTGGAGACTTTGAGATCACTGTCGAATTTCATAACAAAACAGCGCCATCTGCCTCCCGTATGCGCATACATCACTTCATTCAATCTGGAAACCAGTTCCGAAGCCTTGGACTCACATTCGTCGGACAGGAATACCGAATGCCGAACACCTTCTTTACGATAAGAAAAGCTTGATTCAACCCAACTCTCCTCTACGTCAGTTTCGGCTTTATAGGTAATTTCCTCACAAGACTCCGGCGCCTCTGCATAAATCAGTGAAGCCAGATCATTCAAAATTTCCAGTTGCTCTTTCATAACGCTATCCACCGTTCTTGTTCTGGAAGCGCCTTGTTTTCGCTTCACCTTCAATTGTGTACTTTACAACCATCGAGTCCGGCCTTGCAGAGCCGGCCTCCGATCGTTGGAACTGTACGCTGACTGGCCCAACTGCCTTACCATCCTTCAGTGAAACTCGCAACTCATTCTCAAATTTCTTATAAGCCGAATTGTTGAAATTACTATCCTGCGGGAACAGATTGTATCTGTCACACGTACCTCCTAGCGAGCAGGCCTGGATATGCCCACCCACGTCCGTCGGCAGCCCTTCTTTACCGACAGCTGTCTGTCGCGAATCTCGCGGGACTTTGACCAGCACAGGCTGGAAAGTAATGTTGTCAACAAAACCAGAGCTATTCGTGCTGAAACTGGTGCCATTGGAAAGTTCATATTGGGAGTTCGGGCGAGGATTGTTCAGTTCGTCAAATTCCGGCGAACCTTTGATTGCCTTGGTCGGGTCGACCGATATCGTTTTAGTCTCCGAACCACCCAAAGCATTCTTCACGCCATTCTTGATCATCAACATGCTGCCGGCGGCCGCGCTCGCCAGCATCGAAATCCAGCCAGCCTTTTCAGGCGAAACACCTTGAGCCTGAAGGGCAAGCTTTGCCTGCGCCTGCTGCAAAATCGACGACTCTGTCAGGTTTTGCAGAATATAGGCTTGCAGATCAGCTTTAATACTCAACGGGATACGCGAGTCCAGCATCAACTTTCCGAGCCGCTCGGTCAACTCGTCCCGTTGATCAAGTATCTCAATATTGTCCTTGATGCATTGTGCAGGCGTTACATCACACGAATGCTTTAACTCGTCCTGGTTAATAACACTCAGCTTTCTGAATTTTTCGCGTACAAGTTCACAGTTGTTATTTTTTTCGCAGTTCGACGCATCCTCGACCAACAGGTCGATCTCTCGGTGTTTAAGCGAATTATAGAGTGTGGCGTTGGCTGCAACCGCGGCCGCAATCCCAGGATCGCTTTCAGTGATCGCAGCCGTCAATACGCCCACCAGCTGCGAGGCGGTCAATAGCTTCGTTACGCCTTCCGTATAAGCCACGGTGCCCGGCTCAAGATCTCTGGGCAGCAGTTTGTCCGCAAGAAAGTCCACCAGCATTTCATTGGCGCCGGCGGCAATTGCACCGCTGCGGAAATCGCCGCCCATGGCTTCCGCCATCAAACCACCCAGCGCGGCATGCATGACGACTTTGGAGATTTTTCCGCCTTCAAAGACTGTTATATCCCCAATCTTGAAGGCACTCGCTGCCCCGCCAATGCTGACTGCCGAACCCAGAGCCGACGCCACGAGGTTATCTTTCAGACTGCCCCCAGTCACAGCAGTCTTCGCCAGTGCATCGAGCGCAGCCTTCACTGCAACGGTTTGAACACTGGGCAGATCAAACTTCAAATCGGTGGGTGTATAACCAAACTGGGATGCAATGCCCGCAGTGACACCAGCAAGAACGAACGCCTTCAAGTTTGCGGAAGAAAAGACATCCTTGAGCGTTGCTCCCAGGTCGCCCTTATTGTTGATTGCGCTGGCGGCAGCTTGACCGACAGCCGCCGAGAAAGCGGCAGTCGCGGCGGCGGATGCTGCGGCGCCAACAGCAGCTGCGGTGGCTGCAGAAGCTCCTGCGGCAGTTGCAGCACCGGCGGCGGTCTCACCGGCAGCCGTTCCGATCGTTGCCGCCGTGGTGGTGCCAGCCGTCAATACGGTGACGACAATGACCACTGCCAACATCGCTGCCGGCCCCATCCCTGAGTGGCTGTATTTAAAGGAGTCGTGGGTTTCTTTTATCAGACGCCAATCCACATCCCCCCGCTTCTCGGCATCTTTGAGCCAGGCCAGGCCAGGATCCGCCTTGACCATTGCGTCGATTGTCTGACTGACGGTGTTCTGGTTGATGTCCTTGATATCAATGTTCAAACCGTCGACGGCATGAATCATTACATTGCCATTGGCGAACAGTTCAGTCTGTCGCAGCGTTTCGTCAGTATTGCCGCGGCCTTTGGACGAGTTCCAGGCCATGCCATTCTTACTTTTCGTGTGGCTTTCCTGATGAAGGTCTTTCACACCTTCGAACGTGATAGCGCCGCCGCTGATCAGCGAAATATCCTTGCCACTGTCCAGCTTTGCCACTTGATAACGCTGATCTCCACTACTCACCAGCGTCAGGTTGCCGCCAGAGGTAATTTCGGTTCCGACATGTTTTACATCGGTCACTTCATCGCGCTTGGTCTTACCGGTACCGAAACTACCCTTCTTCTTCATGTCGTAAAGGGAGTAGTCGCTGTCCTGCTCAGCCAGCAGTTGCAGGTTACCGCCTGCCACCAGATAGGCTTCGTCCCCGGCCTTGATTCGGCTTGATACCAGCGTCATATCCGCACCGGAGTTCATGGTGAGGTCGCCGCCTGTCGTAATGGTTGAGGCGATCTGATCGACGTGATCTTCCTGACGCGTGGTTTTGCGAATCTTGGAATAGGTATGGCTTTCATCCGCCGCAGACGTGACGAACAGATTCTCTGTCGCGACGATCGAGGCATCGCGTTTGACGTTGATATCGCTGGCAATTACGGCTATGTCCCGGCCGCTGCTGAGAGTCAGATCGCGACCAGCGTCGACCGTCGCGCTCAACTGTTTGGTGTGATCGTTCAGGAAACGATATTGACTGTCCGCACTCCGATCCTGCACAGACTTGATATTGATATCGCGAGTCGCGTCGATGTACATGTCACCGCCGCTCTTCATCACGCCACCGGCATTGGTAAAATCACGACCGGCCGAGACAGTCAGTTCGTTGGCGGCCTCAATACGCGCAGCGGTGTCGACGAAATCACGGTGCTGGGTCTTGCCCGGATAACTGACATCCATCCCGGTGACCGTACGTTCGTTGATCACATCGCCGTTTACAGCAACGATGTCGACATTACGCCCCGTAATGATCCCTCCCGCCTTGTTCACCATGTTTTCGGTGGCCAACAGGTCCACTCGACCACCCGCCTCGATCAGGCCACTGTTGACCAAATCCTTGCCCGCCGTCGCAGACAAATCATTGCTTGCACGCAACGTACCGGAGTTTTCCAGGTTCTCCCCGGCAATCAATGTCACATCCGAGCCTTGAATCAGCGCCCCGTTCGGTGCCAGGCGATTGTTGGCGTTGGCCAGGTACAACACCGGAACCAGCACTTTTTCGCCATTCACTTCGTGCTCTTCGAGCCAGACGATGTCGTGGGTCAGCGCGGCAACCTGCTGCGCGGTGAGAGTCACGCCCACCGACAGGTTGAGCTGATCCTTACTGGCAATGGCGTTGTTCATCAGATATTTGAACAGACCTTCATCGCTGGTCTGGCCGTCGATATATCGCTGACCGGTACGGGCAACGACCGCCTGTTGTACCAGGCGTTGCTCATACAAACCGTCGCCCAGGCGCTTGGCGCTGATATCCGGGTCGTAACCGAGTTTGCCGAGCAAGTAATCTGAGCTCATGAACGGTTTCAGATTGGTCAACACCGGGTTGGTCTCGATCAGGTACTTGTGGCTGTTGCCAGGCACCCTGGTGTCCGGTAAGCCACTGACGCGCGGGACAGGTCGTGGATCGACCAAACCTTTCATGTCGCTTACCCGACGCACTGTACCGAGATCGAGCGTGGCGGTATCGATGCTGACATCGAAGGTACTTGCGGTACCATCCGTCCTGGTCGGTGTTCGGCGAACGGGGTCCACCGCTCGCTCACTGGTGGACACGAACTTCGCACCTTCTACCTGCAAATCACGGGGTCCGCCGACGGTGCCGGCAACGAGACGGTCTTCGCCGTGCACGCTTTCACCGCCCACGTTCCAGGTCGGCGACGGTGACACGCTAGCACTTGCCGAACCGCCGCTTGCGCCCTCCCCGCTCAAGCGGAACAGCCCGTTCGCACCCGTCGGCAACGAGAAACCCGGCAGGCTTAAAGGGTTGACCTGTTGCTGGGAAAGATCCGGTGGCAACTGACTGTTGAGGTGCACCAGCAGTGGCTTACCCGTGCCACCGCCCTGAGTGTTCTGGCGACGGTCGATGCCGGCGCTGAAACCGTAATCCTGATGAACTACGCTGTTGATCAGGGTCTGGGTGGCGGTGATGTTGACCTTGCCACCGGCCTGAACCACTGCATTTTGTATGGCCCCGCCATCACGGGAAACTTCGGTATCACTTTTGGGGGTCAAGTTTGCCAGTGCTACCGGAATCGAGAGCAGATTGTTCGAGTCGTACTCCGAATGCTGTCCACTGGCCGGGTGTTGATAGGCGCCATACTTCATGAGCTTCTGACCCGTTTCAGCGTCGACCAGAATATCGCGGACTTCTTCACTGCCCTTGCGGTAGAACTTTTCCAGGCCGTGTTTGCCGGTACGGAACTGTCCGGCGTCATCCATGTAATGGAAGGTCAGCGGACCGTTGTCGTTGCGCTGGTTGTACTCCCAGACATCGCCACGCATGAAGCGCGAATATGTGCCATCGGTAATGCCCGGCATGGTGTAAATGCGCGTACGTTCGATAGTACCGGCGGAAGCGCCGATGTTGCTGAAGTTAGTGGCATTGATGGTGATGTCTCGCGCCGCTACCACTTCGCTGCGGCTATTAAGAAAGTCGCCGCCCTTGAAACTGAAGTTACCGCCCGAAGTCAATTTGGCGCCCGGTGACTGATCGGACACCCCACCTTCGTAGATTTCCTTCAGACCAAACTCGACGTAATAGGTATCACCGCTGCAATCGTTGCATTTGGTGGCGATGAACCCGGACACCAGTTTGCGCGACACTTCAAACTTGTCGCCGCGGTTGTTCAGCGTCGTGGCATTGATCGACATGTTGCCGACGCTCTCCAGCGTCCCGGAAATGTTCTCCAGAATGCTAGCCCGATCGGCACCGTTATAACCCTTGATCGTCAAATCGCCCAGACTGTAAAAGTCACCATAACTGTTGGTCAGGCCGGTGACCTCCAGATTGGTGTTCTGACCACTGAAAATCAGACCTCGATCGTTGGCCAGATTGGGGGTCTTGATCATGACCGCCTGCGAGCCGCCCAGGGTACCAGTATTGTTCAGGCTGCCGGCCTCGACGGTCAGGTCTGCGTTGGAGGTCAGACGTCCGGCGTTGCTGAGTAAACCGCCAATCTTGATCTGCGCTATGCCGCCACTGGCGATGCTGGATGCAGAATTCAGCATCAACTCTGCCGCGGAGATATTGGTGCCGGCGACGCTCGACAAGCGACCGTTACCGCTGTAATTACCGCCCAGTTGCATATCGATGTCGCCGTCGCTGGCGATCAGACCATCGTTGATCCAATGACCACCCCGTGCCTGCAAAGACTCCGAAGCGAGCAGTTGTCCACTGCCCGTCTGGCTGAACGTCCCGACATTAACGCTCAGGCGACCGGCCTGAATCACACTGGAGTTGTTCCAGCTATTGGCGTTGAGCTCCAGCAGACCGCCCGTGGTAATACCGCCACCGGCCCCGATGACATTGGCTGTGGAAATATCAAACTTGCCACGGCCCACATGGTTTATTTGGCCGCCGGCATTCAGGAAGCTGCCGACGTTCAGGGTCAGATCCGTGTTCGCGGTTTCCAGGACACCGTTGCGGTTGTCCAGCAACCCACCAATCTGAAAGTCGGTTTTCCCCGAAATCCCGAGGGCGCGCAGACGGCCATTCTGGTTATCAACACTGGCGGCCTTGACGGTCAGTTGCGAATCACTTTCAGCAATACCGCCACGGTTGATCAGCGCTCCGCTGATATCCAGATCAATGCGATTACCGGCGATTTGTCCGCTGGTATTGTCAAGGCTAGTGCCCGCGACATCCACCAATCCTTTTGAGTACACCACGCCACTGCGGTTATCCAGTGCGGCGGTGGTAATGCTGGCGCCTGTCGTTTGCGCTGAAATCCGCCCACCGTTGTTGTTCAGTCCTGCCAACGCAGAAAGTGTCAGGCTCTGCGCCTGAATGATGCCTCCCTGACGGTTGTTGTTGAGGTCAAAGCCGTTGCGCAGCACTCCGGCCGTGCGTGCCTCCAGCGCGCCTCTGAGGCTGGAGAGAATCCCGCCACGGTTGTCGATGTTGGCGGCTTTGATAAGCACATCGCCGTTCTGCGCGATGACTTTGCCGCTCTGGTTGTCGACGTCACCGCTGACATCCAGTGTCAGCGAACTGTCGCTCTGGATCGAGCCTTTACCGTTGAGCAGGGTGGCCGCTTTCAGTTGCACATCGGAATTCTTGCTGTAGATCAGGCCGTCAGCATTGTTGCTGACGGCGCCCGTGGCGGTGATCAGCAACTGATCATTAGCGGCGAGCGTGCCCTTGTTGCTGTTGTCCAGCGAACCCGTGCGCAGGTCCAGGGTTTTCTGGCTGGCGAGTTGGCCGTTCTGATTATGCAGATTGGTCACGCCCTTGATCAGCATCGGTCCGGCGCCAGCCAGTTTGCCGGCGTTGTTGTTCAAGTCGCCGCTCAAGTTGAGGTTGATCGCGCCGTTGCTGGCGATCTGTCCGCCACGGTTGTCCAGGCTCGAAGCCGTAGCATTGATGGCCTGCTGCGCATTGACAGCGCCACCGACATTGGTGAAAACCGTGCTGACGATATCCAGCGCCCCGCCACTGGCAATCAGACCATCCTGGTTGTTATCAAGCGCGCCGCCCAACGTCAGCGTCTGCCCTGCGCCACTGCTCAGATTGCCTTTGTTGCTGTTGTCCAGACCGCCAGCCTTGACGGCCAGATTGCCCTTGGCTACCACCGCGGCAGAGCCGCTGTTGAGCAGAGCGCCAGTGACATCAACAGTGACATCGGCATACTTGCTGGACAGCGTGCCGCCGTCGCGGTTATCGAGGCTGTCACCGCTGACGCTCAGCCCTTGCCAACCGGACAAGAGGCCTTTCTGGTTGACAAGGCGAGTGCCGCGCACCAGCAGTTGTTCGCCGCTGATGATTTTACCGGCACTGTTGTTGAGCGCAGTAGCGATCAGATCGAAACCGAGGTTGCTGGATATTTCGCCGCTCTGGTTACTCAGGTCACGCAGCCGTTTGAGGGTCAGCGGGCCTTTGGCAGTGAGCAGACCGTTACGGTTGTCGAGATCGCCGCCGACAAGGTCCACCGCGATCGCACTTTCACCCAGCAGACGTCCGCCGTTTTGGCTTAGCGAACTCAGCCTTAGGTCGATATCTCCCTTGGCCGAAACTTCGCCATCGTTGCTAGAATCGAGGCTTGTACCGGTCACTGCCAGCGTGCCCTGGCTGTTGATATAACCCCCGTCGCGGTTGTTCAACACCATGGCATCGAGGGTCGTGGCCGTGACACCCAAGAGTTGACCGCCCTGGTTGTTGAGTTCCGCACTAGCGATATGCAGTGCTTGCGCAGCACTGATCAGCCCGCCGGTGTCATTGCGCAGCAGGCCGTCCACGCCGAGTTCAAAGTCACCACGACTGACCAGACCGCCACCGCTGTTGTTCAGGCTCGCGGCGCGTGCATCAATCGATGCCGCGCCGATCAGACCCTTGATGTTATCCAGCACTGCGACAATGCGAAGGGTCAGTCCCTGGTTGCTCAAGAGCTTGCCGTTGCTGTTGTCCAGACTTTGCGCGGTCAGAGTGAAGGCTTCACCGCTGGAGATTTTGCCGCCCTGATTATTCACCCCCTTGAGTTGTTTGAGCAGCAGTGTGCTGGGCGCATTAATCAAACCATTCTGGTTATCCAGTTGGCCATTATTCATGTCCAAGCTCAGGCTGGTGTTGCTCAACAGTTTGCCGTTCTGCTGATCCAGACCGGTCACCGATGCATTCAGTGCACCTTGGCTGCCGATCTCGCCACCCGTCCGGTTGATGACCTTGGTGGCGACAAGATTCAGGGTTTGTGCACTGCTGAGACGACCGCTACTGTTGTCGAAATCACCGGTACTGACAGTGACCGCACCTTTACCACTGAGGGTGCCCTGCTGGCGGTTATCGAGGCTCTTGCTGTTGAGGACAAGGGCGCCATCGGTAATGATTTTGCCAGCCTGGTTATCGACGCTGCCGTGACTGTCGAGCGTCAGATCCGCCGCACTGGAAACGCTACCCCCTGTATTGCTCAACTGAGCGGCATTTACGACCAGCGTTGCTTCGCTGCTGACGTTACCCAGGTTGTTGTCCAAAGCACCACTCAACGTCAGGTGCATGTCTTGCTGACTGAGCACTTTGCCGTCGTTGTTGGTCAACGACTGCCCTTGCAATGTCAGTCGCGTGCCAGAGCTGATCAGGCCGTTGTTGCGGTTGAGCAGATCATCGACTGCGAGCACCATCGCGTTGCCGCTGAAGATCTGCCCGCCATCGCTGTTATCAAGCTTTTTAGCGGTGACGTGAGCATCGCTGCTGGCGCTGATTTCGCCACCACGATTGTCCAGTTCATCGACTGTCAAGGTCATGGTTTTGCTTGCTCCCAGCAATCCCTTCTGACGGTTATCGAGCGCATCGGCGCTCACTTGCAGTGCGCCAATGGCGATCAGCTGGCCTTTTTGGTTGTTGAGGTTTTTTACCTGAATACGGCTATCCGACTTGCCGGCGATACTGCCACCACGATTGTCCAGGCCATCCGCTGTCAGCGTGAGTTGACCGTCGGCAATGAACGTACCGAGCTGGTTATCCAGCGTTTTGTCAGTGGTCAACAGCAACTCGCCGCCACTGTTGATTAGGCCTTCGTGGTTGTCGAGGCTGTCGCTATGACTGTCCAGCGATGCGCCGGAGATAACGCCTTTGATGTTGTTCAATGCTGCAGCGATGCGCAGTGTCAGACCTTGTTGGCTGAGCAATTTGGCATCGCGGTTGTCCAGATCCTGAGCGACCAGCTCGAAGGCTTGCTGACTGGAAATTTCACCGCCCTGGTTGTTTACACCCTTGAGGTTTTTCAGCAACAACGTGCCGGGGGCATTGATCAAACCCTTCTGGTTGTTCAACTGACCGTTGTTCATGTCCAGGGTCAGAGTGCTCTTGCTGAACAGCTCACCGCCCTGTTGATCCAGCGCGGTTACGGAAACATCCAGCACTTGCTGACTGGCAATCCGCCCGGCAGCATTGTTGACCTGAGTCGCATCGAGTTTCAGAGATGCACCGCTGGTCAACTTGCCACCCTGACTGTTATCAAGCTTGCCGGTCTCGATCAGGCTGTGGTCCTTGCCGAAAATCAGTCCTTTCTGGCTGTTATCGAGGCTGGCGCTTTTGAGGGTCAAAGTGCTGTCGGTACTGATCGAACCGGCCTGATTAAGTAGTGCGGCGCGACTGCTGACCAGCAATTTGGCGGCGCTGCCCAGATTACCGGCGCTGTTATCGATCCGCCCGGCATTGATGGTCAGCATGCCTTCACTTGTGATGATTCCGTGGCCGTTGATCAAGGCGTCATCAAGGGTGATCACTAAAGCATTCAGGCTGTTGAAAGTGCCGCCGCTGTTGTCCAGCGTTCTACCAGTCAAAGTCGTTGTACCTTGCGAGGTCATCAACCCTTTGCTCTGATTGATGAGTCGGGTCACGCCCAGTTCAAGGTTACTGCCCGCCAGAACTTTACCGCCATCGCTATTATCCAGCCGTTGACCTTTGATGCTCGACAGCAGATTGCCGGAGATTTCGCCGGTGCGGTTATCCATGTCATCGACCGCGAGCGTCAGCGCTTTTGTTGTGCCGACCAATCCGCCATTGCGATTATCAAGCGTCTTGCCGCTCAAACTTAAATTGCCTTGGGCAACCAGCGCCCCACCCTGCTGTTGCAGCAGACCGATTGTTGCGATCAGATCACCTTGGCTGGAGATCCGCCCGCTGGCGTTCTGGACGTTGTCGGCCGAGAGGTTAACCAGGCCAACCGCGCTGAGCAGACCACCGCTGTTGTCCAGACGCACGCCGGCGTAAGTCAGCCCAGCCTTGCCGCTGACCAAACCTGTTTCGCGATTGTCCAGACGGTCGATATTCAGTGTCAGTAGTTGATCAGCCTGAATCACCCCGCCACGGTTGTCGGCGACAGCACTGCGTAGTGCTAGCTTGCTCTTGCCGATGATTTTGCCATTGCTATTGTCCAGGCTGCCGATCTCCCCATCGATAGCACCCTTGGCCGAGATTTCACCCTTGTTGCGGTTGTCGAGCAAGCCGCTGACACGCACGACAAGACCGGCATCACTGACCAACACACCCGCATCGCGGTTATCCAGACTGGCAGCTCTGAGATTCACTGACTGACCGGAGCCGAGTACACCATTACGATTATCCAGCGCACCGCCAAGATCGATATCCAGCCCCAGATCACCGAGGATCTGGCCGCCACGGTTGTCCACTGTAGATGCGTTCAGGCGAGTGGTGCGACGACTGGAAAGCTCACCGCTGCTGTTGTTCAGTTGGTCGATGGTGGCGGTCAAATCGCCGGAGCTGTTGATCAGCCCTTGAGCGTTTAATGCTTGGCGGGCTGTCAAACTCAGCGCGCCGTTACCAAGAACCTGCCCATTGTTGCGATTGTCCAGCGTAGCGACGTTGACCGCTGTGGTTTGTGCGCTGAGCGTACCGCCCTGGTTGTTCAGGGTTTGCGCCGCGTTGACCGTCAGGTTGCGGCTGGCGGTGAGGCTTTTGCCAGTGTTGTCGAGGTTCTGCGCAGTGAGGCTCAGATCGCCGCTGGCATTGCGGCTGCCGTCGGCGTTGACGCCGGCTTCGATGACGCCGGCGTTGGTCAGTTGGCCACCCGCGCTGAGGTTAATGCTGTCGCGGGCCGCGAGGGTCTGGCGGTTG
>NZ_LVEJ01000039.1 GCF_001648775.1 Pseudomonas fluorescens | reverse complement strand
GTCTGATACCTCGGTCGGCCCCTAAGAACCCTAACCCTAGCCCTCTCCCAGAGGGAGAGGGGACTGATTGGGGGATGCTCGCGAAGTACGCCGACCTGATACCTCTGCTGTGGATCCATAATCGACTTGGTCTTTCAGGTCGACGTATCACGACAAAACAGCTCGGTCGGCTCCCTCTCCCTCCGGGAGAGGGCTGGGGTGAGGGTGGCTTTTGACTTTAGCGTTATCTGCGCTACGACCAGACACTTCTGGCATAACACTTGCTCTTGCCTTGCCGTGCGACTGTGAAAACCCGATTAGTGACGGATTATTGGCATGGCGAAGAGCGAAACAGCAGCAGTGAAAGACCCCGCAACCAAAGGCAAACTCAAGCTGATCATCGTGATCGTGCTGGCGTTGCTGTTGGCCATTGGTGCATCCGTGGGGGCGACCTGGTTCTTCATGCACAGCGCCCAGAGCAAGCCTGCCGAGGCCGCCGAAGCGGCGCCTGTCGGCAAGCAGCCAGCGATCTTCGAGCCCATGGCCCCGGCGTTCGTGGCCAACTACAACCAGAACGGCCGTCAGCGCTACATGCAGGTGAGCATCACCATGCTGGGCCGCAATCAGGCTGATCTGGAAGCGCTCAAAGTGCACATGCCAGTAATCCGCAACAACCTGGTGATGCTCTTCTCCGGTCAGGATTTCGCCACACTGGCGACGCCGGTCGGCCAAGAGATGTTGCGCCAGAAGGCCACCGCCAGCGTCCAGGAAGTGGCGCAGAAAGAGCTGGGCAAAGTGGTGATCGAACAGTTGCTTTTCACTAATTTCGTACTGCAGTAGGAACACGACATGGCCGTGCAGGATCTGCTGTCCCAGGATGAAATCGATGCGCTGTTGCATGGCGTCGACGATGGTCTGGTACAGACCGATAACGCTGCCGAACCCGGCAGTGTCAAAAGCTACGACCTGACCAGCCAGGATCGCATCGTCCGTGGACGCATGCCGACTCTGGAAATGATCAACGAGCGTTTTGCCCGTTACACCCGCATCAGCATGTTCAACATGCTGCGCCGCTCGGCGGACGTTGCCGTCGGTGGCGTCCAGGTGATGAAGTTCGGCGAATACGTGCACTCGCTGTACGTGCCGACCAGCCTCAACCTGGTCAAGATCAAACCGCTGCGCGGCACCGCGCTGTTCATCCTCGACGCCAAACTGGTGTTCAAACTGGTGGACAACTTCTTCGGTGGCGACGGTCGCCACGCCAAGATCGAAGGGCGTGAATTCACCCCGACCGAACTGCGCGTGGTGCGCATGGTGCTGGAACAGGCTTTCGTCGATTTGAAAGAAGCCTGGCAGGCAATCATGGAAGTCAATTTCGAGTACATCAACTCGGAAGTGAACCCGGCCATGGCCAACATCGTCGGCCCGAGCGAAGCGATTGTGGTTTCCACCTTCCACATCGAACTCGACGGCGGTGGCGGCGACCTGCACGTGACCATGCCGTACTCGATGATCGAGCCGGTGCGCGAAATGCTCGACGCTGGTTTCCAGTCGGACCTCGACGATCAGGACGAACGCTGGGTCAACGCCTTGCGTCAGGACGTGCTCGATGTCGACGTGCCGATCGGCGCGACCGTGGCCCGCCGCCAGTTGAAACTGCGCGACATCCTGCACATGCAGCCGGGCGATGTGATCCCGGTCGAGATGCCGGAAGAGATGATCATGCGCGCCAACGGCGTGCCGGCCTTCAAGGTCAAGATGGGCTCGCACAAAGGCAACCTCGCGTTGCAAGTGATCGAGCCGATCGAGCGTCGCTGAAGCGGCGCTCTCACCCCCCCCCCCACATTTAGCTGAATTGTTGCCCGCCGAGGACAAATGATGAACGACGATATGAACGCCCAGGACGACCAGGCACTGGCTGACGAATGGGCTGCGGCCCTGGAAGAAACCGGTGATGGTCAGGCTGACATCGACGCCCTGCTGGCCGCTGACGCTGGCTCGGCCTCCAACCGTCTGCCAATGGAAGAGTTCGGCAGCGTGCCGAAGAACAACGATCCGGTGACACTGGACGGTCCGAACCTGGACGTGATCCTCGACATTCCGGTATCGATTTCGATGGAAGTCGGCAGCACCGACATCAACATCCGCAACCTGCTGCAACTCAACCAGGGTTCGGTGATCGAGCTCGATCGTCTGGCCGGTGAGCCGCTCGACGTGCTGGTCAACGGCACGCTGATCGCGCACGGCGAAGTGGTTGTGGTCAACGAGAAGTTCGGCATCCGCCTGACCGACGTGATCAGCCCAAGCGAACGCATCAAGAAGCTGCGCTGAGTGAACAGGTTTCTCTGGGCTCTGTTGGCCTTGCCGCTGAGCGTGCTGGCCGCCGAACCGTCGACCGCCACCACCGTGCCTGCCGCGACCGCGCCGATGGTCACCAGCGGCGTGGCCGGGCAATTGACGCAACTGGTGTTTGGCCTGTTGCTGGTGCTGGGCGTGATCTTCTTCCTCGCCTGGCTGTTGCGCCGGGTGCAGCAGGCGGGACCTGCCGGCAAGGGGCAAGTGATCGAGCTGATCGGTTCACGCGCACTCGGTCCGCGTGACCGCTTGCTGCTGGTGCAGGTCGGCAACGAGCAGATTCTGCTTGGCCTGAGCCCGGGCACCATCACCGCGCTGCACGTGCTCAAGGAACCGGTCGAAGTGCCCAGTGCCAGTGAGAAAGCGACGCCGGAATTTGCTCAGCAGTTGCTGAAGATTCTCGGCAAGGATCAGAAGGATACGAAGTAATGGGTGCGCTACGCATCGTCTTGACGCTGGCCCTGTTGCTGGCCGCGCCACTGGCGTTCGCCGCCGATCCGTTGTCGATCCCGGCGATCACGCTGGGCACCAACGCCGATGGCGCGCAGGAGTATTCGGTCAGTCTGCAGATCCTGCTGATCATGACCGCGCTGAGCTTCATTCCGGCGGCGGTCATCCTGATGACCAGTTTCACCCGGATCATCATCGTCTTCTCGATCCTGCGTCAGGCCCTCGGCCTGCAACAAACGCCGTCGAACCAGATCCTCACCGGCATGGCGCTGTTCCTGACCATGTTCATCATGGCCCCGGTGTTTGATCGGGTGAACAACGATGCCCTGCAACCGTATCTGGCGGAAAAACTCACCGCTCAACAAGCGGTAGAAAAAGCTCAGGTGCCGATCAAGGACTTCATGCTCGCGCAGACCCGCACCAGCGATCTGGAGCTGTTCATGCGCCTGTCCAAGCGCACTGACATCGCCACGCCGGATCAGGCGCCGCTGACCATTCTGGTGCCGGCCTTCGTCACCTCCGAGCTGAAAACCGCGTTCCAGATCGGCTTCATGATCTTCATTCCGTTCCTGATCATCGACCTCGTCGTCGCCAGTGTGCTGATGGCGATGGGTATGATGATGCTGTCGCCGCTGATCATTTCGCTGCCGTTCAAGATCATGCTGTTCGTGCTGGTGGATGGCTGGGCGCTGATCATCGGCACCCTGGCCAGCAGTTTTGGAGGTGTCTCGCCATGACGCCGGAAATCGCGGTCGATATCTTTCGAGAAGCGCTGTGGCTGACCACGTTGATGGTGGCGATTCTGGTAGTGCCGAGCCTGTTGGTCGGCCTGCTGGTGGCGATGTTCCAGGCCGCCACGCAAATCAACGAACAGACCCTGAGCTTCCTGCCGCGTCTACTGGTGATGCTGGTGACACTGATCGTCGCCGGTCCGTGGATCGTGCAGACGTTCATGGAGTACATCATCCAGTTGTACAAAAACATTCCGATGGTCATCGGCTAAGCCATGCAATCGCTGCTTCAGCTGACCGACACCCAGATCAGTACCTGGGTGGCCTCGTTCATGTTGCCGCTGTTTCGCGTCGCCTCGATGCTGATGGTCATGCCGGTGTTCGGCACCACGTTGATACCGCGCCGTGTGCGCCTGTATTTTGCCGTGGCGATCACCGTGTGCATTGCCCCGAGCCTGCCGCCGATGCCGGCGGTCAGCCCGTTGGACCTCAGCGGTTTGTTGCTGATTGCCGAGCAGATTCTGGTCGGTGCCGTGCTGGGGTTTTCCCTGCAACTGTTCTTCCAGGCGTTTGCCGTGGCCGGGCAGATTGTCGCGATCCAGATGGGCATGGGTTTCGCCTCGATGGTCGACCCGGCCAACGGCGTTTCGGTGGCGGTGATCGGGCAGTTCTTCACCATGCTCGTGACGCTGCTGTTTCTGTCGATGAACGGCCACCTGGTGGTCTTCGAAGTGCTCACCGAAAGCTTTACCACGCTGCCGGTCGGCGGCGGGTTAATGACGGCGCAATACTGGGAACTGGCCGGCAAGCTCGGTTGGGTGCTGGGCGCCGCGTTGTTGCTGGTGTTGCCGGCTGTCACCGCGTTGCTGGTGGTCAACATCGCGTTTGGCGTGATGACCCGCGCCGCGCCGCAATTGAACATTTTCTCCATCGGTTTCCCGCTGACCCTGGTACTCGGGCTGTTCATCGTCTGGGTCGGTCTGGCGGACATTCTCAATCAGTATCAACCGCTGGCCACCGAGGCCTTGCAGTTGTTACGCGAACTGGCACGGGCGCGCTGAGTCATGGCTGAGAGCGAAAGCGGTCAGGACAAAACAGAAGACCCCACGGAGAAACGTAAAAAGGACTCCCGTGAGAAGGGTGAGATCGCCCGTTCCAAAGAGCTCAACACCCTCGCCGTGATGATGGCCGGTGCCGGCGCGCTGCTGGTGTTTGGCGGCATGTTGGCCGAAGACCTGATGGAGCTGATGCGCCTGAACTTCACGCTGTCGCGTGAGGTGATCATGGATCAGGGCGCCATGGGCGCGTTTCTGTTGCAGTCGGGCAAACTCGCACTGGTGGCGGTTCAGCCGATCATGATCACCCTGTTGCTGGCCGCGCTGATCGGTCCGATTTCGCTGGGTGGCTGGCTGTTTGCGGCAGGCTCCATGGCACCCAAATTCAGCCGGATGAACCCGGCGGCGGGCCTGAAGCGGATGTTCTCGTTCAAGTCGGTGGTTGAACTGCTCAAGGCGCTGGCCAAGTTTCTGATTACCTTGGGTGTGGCGCTGGTGGTGTTGTTGTCGGACGTCGATGACTTTTTGCGCATCGCCCACGAACCGCTTGAGTCCGCGATCATTCACAGCGTCACGCTGGTCGGCTGGAGCACGTTGTGGCTGGCCTGCGGCCTGATCATCATCGCCGCTGTCGATGTGCCGGTGCAGCTCTGGGAAGCGCACAAGAAACTGCTGATGACCAAGCAGGAAGTGCGCGACGAGCACAAGGACCAGGAGGGCCGCCCGGAGGTCAAGCAGCGCATCCGCCAGACCCAGCGCGAAATGTCCCAGCGCCGCATGATGGCGGCGATTCCCGACGCCGACGTGGTCATCACCAACCCGACCCACTACGCCGTCGCCCTCAAATACGATTCCGAGAAGGGCGGTGCGCCGATGCTGATTGCCAAGGGCAGCGACTTCTTAGCCCTGAAAATCCGCGAAATCGCCGTGGCCAACAACGTCCTGCTCCTCGAATCGCCGGGGCTGGCGCGCTCGATCTACTACTCAACCGAACTCGACCAGGAAATCCCCGGCGGTCTGTATCTGGCCGTCGCGCAGGTCCTGGCCTACGTCTACCAGATCCGCCAATACCGCGCCGGCAAGGGCAAACGCCCGGATCCGCTCAAGGACGACTTGCCGATTCCGCCGGATCTGCGCCGCGATTCCTGACCCAATGAAACCTCGGCTCCTGTCGCAGTCACTGCGGCGAGGGAGCTCGCTCCCACATTTGAAATGCGTTTCCCTGTGGGAGCGAGCTTGCTCGCCAGTTCCGCGCCAGCAAGGGCAAGCGCCCAGATCTGCGCGTAGACACCTGTCTGAAAAGTCTCTGTACCTGTTAGTTCTTACAGTAGACAGCCTCCGTACAAAGCGATGACATGGGTTGCGGACTTTCTCCGCATCCACGGAGCACGATCATGGCAGAACGTATCTATCGAAAACTCGAAGGCATGACACTCGAGTATGTGTCAGGGAAGTTGGAGGAGAACCCGAAAGAGCGAGCCATTCGCTACACGGTCACTTTCGACATGGGGCTGGATTTCACCCATTTTGTGCAAATGGCCAACGTCTATATCCCGGGTTATCTCGACAATCCGGTCAATGCCATCAGACCTGAGCTGGACGGCTTGGCTTACCACTATTCCTACAACTATCTGTTTGATGCGGCGGGTAGCATCCGCGATAACCCGGCGCTATTCGCGCTGTTCACCTCGCCCGCTTATTACATGGATCAATGGGCTGAGGGGCGTGGTTTGGAATTGCGTTATGGCAAGCCGGTGTTCGCAGTGGTCGGTAGCAAACTACGCGTGACTGCTCGTCAGGATTTCCGATTCCCGGAAGCCTCCCGCCAGATTGCCATCGCGGATTTGCCGATCATCCATTTTCAATGGGCGCTTAACCTGCTGCAGGGTGACTCGACGATACGGGGGGGCAGGGCACCGGAAACCAAAGTCGTGCTCATGTACACGCATGAGGAATTGGTGGAGGTCGACGGCCAGCAAATGTTCCGCGGTGCGCGGTACATCAATGGCAAGAAGCTGAGCTTCGGCGATATTGCGCCCAAGCAAGTGTTAACGGCCGCGTAATAGTCGGCGGAGTTTTGATCATTCCCACTATAGGTGGGAACGATTGTCAGCGCTGTGATCAGGGCTGAGTCGCTATCTCAGGATTATCCAGCGTCCGACGTGGACTGGCCCGGATTTACAGCGTGATTATCAGGTTTACCTTTCGTCTGAGGCGCGTCTTACCTGTCAGGTTTTACAGGTGCGGGACGGACGCCCTTGCGGTTTGATTGCTGAGTGATGCCGTGCTGTTTTGGCGCGGCTATTTCGAGCAAATCAGCCCTTCACGCAAAGATCAAAAAAGGCGATAAGGGTCGAGTTCGAATTGTCGAAGAATAAAAATGGAGACGTAAAAATCCTCCGGTATTGACCAACAGATCGCCCTCGCCGCAAAAACAGCTGAAACGAAAAAACCGCCGCCCCGATTCAATGGGGTGGCGGTTTTTTATGCCCGGCTTAACGCGAGTCTGGCTCTTGCAGTGGTCACTGTGGCGAGGGAGCTTGCTCTCGCTGGGCTGCGCAGCAGACCCAAACCTGCCAGCTCGATCCTGCAGGCCAACCGCGTGCACAGGTTCTTGCGTGACTTCTTAGCTCGGCAACTCGAGATTATCCATCACCCGATTCACCGCCAGCTCTCCCAGCATGATCAGTTGCGCAATCCCCAACAGCGTTCTGCGCTGCGAGGCGGGTATGAGGTTGGCGAAGTCATTGGCGATGGTTCTGGCTGAGGCGAGTGTTTCGCACGCGTTGGCCAACAGTTCTTCGTTTTTGAAGTCGGCGGTGACGGCGTACATCGAGCGGGTTTTGCGTTGGATGGGAGGGGAGCCGGGCGGGCAGAGGTAGTGATCGAGGGCGCGGTCGGCGGCTTCGTGGAGTTTTTTTGAGTCGAGGGATTCGTAGGGGGAGGTGGGGTCGGTTTCGGGCGGGTTGGGTGTTGGTTTGATCATTGGTAAAGCCTCTAGAGTTAAGAAGCTGCCACCGTTCGCTGCTAACGAAGGAGGTGGCGGCTGTACGCGGGTTAGCAGACCAGGACTCTAGAACCCGGCGCACCGAAGTGCCCCACGCAAAGCCGCCATAACGACAACGGACTTATGCGTCTAGAGAAAAACCCCGGGCTGCTAAACCCGATCACCGAACAATCAGCGACCGAACCACAATAGAACCCGACTCCAAAGCGCACAAGCCGGCGGATTCTGGCTTGGCTGTAGGCAATGGCGCAAGAATTTGTAGCCTGTAAGGCGTTTCTGGAGGTGTCTTTTAAACTCCGGCGTTTAAAAGGCAAAAGAATGGGCGGCTGTGTGGATGAAAAAGTGATCGATCCCTGAAAGATTTTATGGGTGATATTTGGACTCTCCTTGAAAAGTCCGAGCGAGTTGTCGAGTCCGTCGGTTTTGCCGCGCGATTTCTGATTTTTAGTCTGTTGCCTTCTGTCGGAAACTCGCATGTCCCTGTCAACTTTGACAGGTGCGCTTACTGTTCCTTTGCAGTTTCATGTGTGTGGAACCGCGCACTTGGGCGCGGAGTCGATGAGCTAGCTGAAGGGAGCAAGATAATGAAAGGTGAGTTCAACAAATATGACGAAAATACCGGAAAGGGTACGATTACACCGATCTTAGAGCTGGAGTCTAAGGTAGGGAAAAGGCGGCCAGAATGGGATGAACGCCTTGACTACAATTTTACGATTGCGCCAGAACTTGCGAAAAGACAAAGCTTCAAAAAAGATTGGCCCGTAGAGTTCGATGTGGTGCCACCAGTCGGCCCTGACGATCACACGCGTGAAGCAATAAATCTTCGATATTGAGGACCTCTTGTTTTGCACGGAGGAGGGGCTACAAGCCTGTTAGTTTGATCGCTCCCGCGCGCAGCAAAGGAATGCAACCCGGGACGCTCCGCGTCCCTTCCAGAGCCGAACGCGGAGCGTCCGTTGAGGCATTCCTTTGCTGCGCGTGGGAACGATCTGGAGCCGAACTAACGCGGCAACTCGAGATTATCCAGTGCGCGATTCACCGCCAGTTCCCCGAGCATGATCAGTTGCGCAATGCCCAACAGCGTTCGGCGTTGCGATGCGGGGATGAGGTTGGCGAAGTCATTGGCGATGGTTCTGGCTGACGCGAGTGTTTCGCAGGCGTTGGCCAGCAGTTCTTCGTTTTTGAAGTCGGCGGTCACGGCGTACATCGAGCGGGTTTTGCGTTGGATGGGAGGGGAGCCGGGCGGGCAGAGGTAGTGGTCGAGGGCGCGGTCAGCGGCTTCATGGAGTTTTTTTGAGTTAAGGGATTCGTAGGGGGAGGTGGGTTCGGTTTCGGGTGGGTTGGGTGTTGGTTTGATCATGGTGAAGCTCCTTTGAAGTGGAGCCGCTACAACCTGTCGCTAAACAGGTGGGTGGCGGCTGTACGCAGGTTAGCGAACCGGTCAAAGGCACCCGGCAGACCCGAGGGTCTCCCGCATACAGCCACCATGACGAAATCGCGAAAATACAGATCCGCAACGAAGCCTGGAACGCCGATGCACCTTTGACTTGAGTTCGGGTCGCTAAACCCGATCGCTGATTCGTCAGCGACCGACCCACAATAGAACCCGACCCCAAAGCGCACAAGCCGGCGGATTCTGGCTTGGCTGTAGGCAAAGGCGCAAGGATTTGTAGCCTTGAGACCGTGTCTGCAAGTGTCTTTTAAACAGCCTCGTTTAAATCGAAAAATTTGTGCCGGACATAAGGGCCTGTTCGCGAGCAGGCTCGCTCCCACTTTTGGAATGCATTCCAATCCCGCCTTTGGTTGCATCACATTCCCAATTTGGCATGCATTCCCCTGTGGGAGCGAGCCTGCTCGCGAAGGGGCCATCCCGGTCAGCAGAAAATACAGGTCAAAACCCCTCTGTTTCACTCATTGGCAAAAGTTGGAAAGCTTCTTGCAGTACCCGCCGTGAGCCCGCTCTGGGCGTCAAAAGTTTGCTTTAAAGGAACGGGGAAAACCGGTGGATCGCTCTCAGTTATTCAACACAGCACGCACAAACGTTGCCGATTTAAGTCGAGGCAATCTGGGCGTGCCGTTGCTGTTGCTGGTGATGCTGGCGATGATGATGTTGCCGGTCCCGCCGTTCCTGCTTGACGTGTTTTTCACCTTCAACATTGCCCTGTCGATCGTCGTCCTGCTGGTCTGCGTGTACGCACTGCGACCATTGGATTTCGCTGTATTCCCGACGATTCTGCTGGTCGCGACGTTGTTGCGGCTGGCGCTGAACGTGGCCTCGACGCGCGTTGTAATGCTCCACGGTCAGGACGGCCACGCCGCCGCCGGTAAGGTGATCCAGGCCTTCGGTGAGGTGGTGATCGGCGGTAACTACGTGGTCGGTATCGTGGTCTTTGCGATCCTCATGATCATCAACTTTGTCGTGGTGACCAAGGGTGCCGGGCGGATTTCCGAGGTGAGCGCGCGTTTCACCCTCGATGCGATGCCCGGCAAACAAATGGCGATCGACGCCGACCTCAACGCCGGTCTGATCGATCAGAATCAGGCCAAGGCGCGCCGTCAGGAAGTTGCCCAAGAGGCCGAGTTCTACGGTTCGATGGACGGTGCCAGCAAGTTCGTCCGGGGTGACGCCATCGCCGGCCTGCTGATTCTGTTCATCAACCTCATCGGCGGTATGGCCGTCGGTATCTTCCAGCACAACATGAGCTTCGGCGATGCCGGTCGGGTTTACGCCTTGCTGACCATCGGTGACGGTTTAGTGGCGCAATTGCCATCACTGTTGTTATCCACAGCGGCCGCGATCATGGTGACCCGTGCTTCCGGTTCGGAAGACATGGGCAAACAGATCAATCGCCAGATGTTCGCCTCGCCGAAAGCGCTAGCCGTGGCCGCCGGTTTGATGGCGGTGATGGGACTGGTCCCGGGCATGCCGCACTTCTCGTTCCTGAGCATGGCTGCGCTCGCCGCCGGTGGCGCGTACCTGTTCTGGAAGAAGCAGAACGTGGCCAAGGTCGTGGCGTTGGAAGAGGTCAAGCGCCAGCAGGATTTGCTGCCGTCGCCGGCCCGCGCCATGGAAACCAAAGAGCTGGGCTGGGACGACGTGACGCCGATCGACATGATCGGCCTGGAAGTCGGTTATCGGCTGATTCCGCTGGTGGATCGCAACCAGGGCGGGCAATTGCTGGCGCGGATCAAGGGCGTGCGCAAGAAGCTCTCGCAGGATCTGGGCTTCCTGATGCCGACCGTGCACATCCGCGACAACCTCGATCTGGCGCCGAGCGCTTATCGCCTGACCCTGATGGGCGTGATCCTCGCCGAAGCCGAGATCTATCCGGACCGCGAGCTGGCGATCAACCCGGGCCAGGTCTACGGCACGCTCAACGGTATCAACGCCAAAGATCCGGCTTTCGGTCTGGAGGCGGTGTGGATCGAAATCAGCCAGCGTGCGCAGGCACAATCGCTTGGTTACACCGTGGTCGATGCCAGTACCGTGGTCGCGACGCACTTGAACCAGATTCTGTACAAACACTCCAGTGAGCTGATTGGCCACGAAGAAGTGCAGCAACTCATGCAATTGCTGGCCAAAAGCTCGCCGAAACTGGCAGAAGAGCTGGTGCCGGGCGTGGTTTCGCTGTCGCAACTGCTCAAGGTTCTCCAAGCGCTGTTGGCCGAACACGTGCCGGTGCGCGATATTCGCAGCATCGCCGAAGCCATCGCCAACAACGCCGCCAAGAGTCAAGATACCGCCGCGCTGGTGGCTGCGGTGCGCGTCGGCGTATCCCGCGCCATCGTCCAAAGCATTGTAGGCACTGAGTCCGAGCTGCCTGTGATCACCTTGGAACCAAGGTTGGAACAAATATTGCTCAATAGTCTGCAGAAGGCAGGACAAGGCTCGGAAGAGGGCGTTCTGCTGGAGCCAAGCATGGCCGAGAAGCTGCAGCGTTCGCTCATCGAAGCGGCGCAGCGTCAGGAAATGCAAGGTCAGCCGGTGATCCTTTTGGTCGCAGGCCCGATCCGCGCGATGCTCTCGCGCTTTGGCCGCCTCGCAGTCCCTGGGCTGCATGTGCTGGCCTACCAGGAAATACCGGACAACAAGCAAGTGACCATCGTTGCGACAGTAGGGCCCAACGGCTGAGGTAGTGGTTTATGCAAGTTAAGCGTTTCTTTGCCGCCGATATGCGTCAGGCCATGAAGCTGGTTCGTGATGAGCTGGGCGCTGATGCCGCCATCATTGGCAACCGCCGCATTGCCGGCGGTGTCGAGCTGACGGCGGCACTGGATTACAAACTGTCGGCGCTGGCGCCACGGGTTCCGAACATGGAACTCGAAGACGAGCTGCGCAAGACTCAGTCGCGCATCGTTACCGCCCAGGCCGAACTGAGCATGCGTGGTGAAGCCGACGGCAACACCAATCGCCAATTGTTCGCCGGGCTGCCGTTGACGGCGGGCCTGCCGCTGACCGCTGCCGAGCCGCTGACCGAGCCGACTTACGCCGCCCCGGCGCGTCCGGCACCGGCGCCTGCGCAGTCCTCCGGCGGTGTTGATCCGCGCGCACTGGATTCGATGCGTTTTGAATTGAACAGCCTGCGCGAGCTGATGGAAGTCCAGCTCGGCACCCTGGCCTGGAATCAGCTGCAAGGCAGCCGTCCGGCGCAAGCCAATCTGTATCGCCGTCTGCAACGTATCGGTTTGTCCGGGCCGTTGTCGCGCGATCTGCTGGCGATGATCACTGACATCGAAGAGCCGCGTCAGGCCTGGCGCATGTTGCTTGCGCACCTGGCGCGGATGATTGCCGTACCGGAAGTCGAGCCACTGGAAGAGGGCGGTGTGATTGCCATGGTCGGCCCTGCCGGCATGGGCAAAACCACCACGCTGGCCAAGCTGGCCGCGCGTTATGTGCTGAAATACGGCGCGCAGAATGTCGCGCTGGTGAGCATGGACAGTTTCCGTATCGGCGCGCAGGAACAACTGAAGACCCTCGGCCGCATTCTCAATGTGCCGGTGACTCACGTCGATCCGGGCCAATCGCTGGTGCAGGCGCTGGATCCACTGCTGCGCAAACGCGTGGTGCTGATCGATACTGCCGGCCTGCAAGCCAGCGATCCAGCCCTGCGCATGCAGCTCGAAAGTCTGGCCGGGCGGGGCATTCGTTCAAAAAATTATCTCGTGCTGGCAACCACCAGCCAGAAACAGGTTCTAACCGCCGCTTATCACAGTTACAAGCGTTGCGGGCTCGCCGGGTGCATCCTGACTAAACTGGATGAAACGGCCAGCCTTGGCGAAGTGTTGAGCCTGGCGATCAGTCATGAATTGCCGGTCGCGTACCTGACCGATGGCCCACGGATTCCGGATGATTTGCATCTGCCGCGTCGTCATCAACTGGTCAGCCGCGCCGTCAGCGTGCAAATGCAGGAAGAACCCAGCGAAGAAGCCATGGCTGACATGTTCGCTGATATCTATCACAGCCCGACCAAGCAGGTTGGCTGAGGTATTCATGAACAGTTTTTGTACCTACATCGATGGTCTGCCATGCATTGTTCCGGTTGTGAACGCGCAGCCAGTAATGTGGCCTCCGTCTATGCAAGACAAGGTAAAGAAATAACATGGGCAGCATGCATCCCGTACAGGTGATCGCGGTGACCGGCGGCAAAGGTGGCGTCGGCAAGACTAACGTGTCAGTGAACTTGTCTCTGGCGCTGGCAGAGCTTGGCCGTCGGGTCATGCTGCTGGACGCCGATCTGGGACTGGCGAACGTCGACGTATTGTTGGGTCTGACCCCTAAACGCACATTGGCCGACGTGATCGAAGGCCGTTGCGAATTGCGCGACGTGCTGTTGCAAGGCCCCGGTGGCATTCGCATCGTCCCGGCCGCGTCCGGCACGCAGAGCATGGTGCACCTGAGCCCGGCGCAGCACGCCGGCCTGATTCAGGCGTTCAGCGACATCGGCGACAATCTCGACGTTCTGGTGATCGACACCGCTGCGGGCATTGGTGACTCGGTAGTCAGTTTCGTCCGCGCAGCCCAGGAAGTGTTGCTGGTGGTCTGCGATGAGCCGACTTCGATCACTGACGCCTACGCGCTGATCAAACTGCTCAACCGCGATTACGGCATGAACCGCTTCCGCGTCCTCGCCAACATGGCGCAGAGCCCGCAGGAAGGTCGCAACCTGTTCGCCAAGTTGACCAAGGTCACGGATCGCTTCCTCGACGTGGCCCTACAATACGTCGGCGCCGTGCCTTACGACGAAAGCGTGCGTAAAGCGGTGCAGAAGCAGCGTGCGGTGTACGAAGCCTTCCCGCGTTCCAAGTGCGCGCTGGCGTTCAAGGCGATCGCGCAGAAGGTCGATACCTGGCCGCTGCCCGCCAACCCGCGTGGCCACCTTGAGTTTTTTGTCGAGCGCCTCGTGCAGCAAACGGCAGGGCCCGTGCTATGACCGCAAGCGGTATGAACTACTACAAGAAGTCGGCACGTGATGCTCAATACGAGTTGATCGAGCGTTACGCGCCACTGGTCAAACGCATTGCCTATCACTTGCTGGCGCGGTTGCCGGCGAGTGTGCAGGTTGAAGACCTGATCCAGGCCGGGATGATCGGCCTGCTCGAAGTCTCGACCAAATATGACGCCAGCAAAGGCGCCAGTTTCGAAACGTACGCGGGCATTCGAATCCGCGGCGCGATGCTCGACGAAGTGCGCAAAGGGGACTGGGCGCCACGCTCGGTTCACCGCAATACCCGTATGGTCAGTGACGCAATTCGCTCAATTGAAGCTAAAACCGGCCGTGACGCTAAAGATCACGAGGTTGCAGCCGAACTCCAATTGAGTCTCGACGATTACTACGGGATTTTGAATGACACCTTGGGCAGTCGCCTGTTCAGTTTCGACGATCTGTTGCAGGACGGCGAACACGAAGGGCTGCACGAGGATGGCGCGAGTGCTCATCTTGAGCCGTCACGCGATCTGGAAGATGAACGTTTCCAGGCAGCGTTGGCGGACGCGATTGCCAATTTGCCGGAGCGTGAGCGACTGGTGTTGGCGCTGTACTACGACGAAGAGCTGAACCTCAAGGAGATCGGTGAAGTCCTTGGCGTCAGTGAATCGCGGGTCAGCCAGTTACACAGCCAGTGCGCGGCCCGTTTGCGGGGGCGTTTGGGGGAGTGGCGAGCGCGCTGAAGGCAGTGTGGGGACACTGCGAACGAGGCTGGTGCGGTGATGAACGGCACCGGTCTTGCTCTGTTGTGCTCCAGACAGTCTTCGAGTGCTGCGCCGATTGATTGAAGTGGCGCGTCCAGGTGCTGGGCGCGTTTAAGACTGCTTGGAGGTCGAATTGAACAAAGACATGAAAATCCTCATCGTTGATGACTTCTCAACGATGCGGCGGATCATCAAGAACCTGCTGCGTGATCTTGGGTTCACCAACACCGTCGAGGCTGACGATGGCGTGACTGCCATTCCGGTGCTCAACAGCGGCAGCATCGACTTTCTGGTAACGGACTGGAACATGCCGGGCATGACCGGTATCGACCTGCTGCGCCACGTGCGTGCCGATGAAAAACTCAAGCACCTGCCAGTGCTGATGGTGACTGCAGAAGCCAAGCGCGAGCAGATCATCGAGGCCGCTCAGGCCGGTGTGAACGGCTACGTAGTCAAACCTTTCACGGCTCAGGCGTTGAAAGACAAAATCGAGAAGATTTTCGAACGCATCGGCTGATGAACGCGCGGGGGAGCTATGGAGCATAACGAATCTTCACAGGGCGATTTCGAGTCGACCCTGAAAAAACACGCGGTCGAACTGGTCGAGAGCCTTGAAAAAGGCAGGTTCGGCGACGCTGTGCAACTGATCCATGAGCTCAATCAGACCCGTGACCGTGGCCTGTATCAGGAAGTCGGCAAGCTCACACGTGAACTGCACAGTGCGATCGTCAACTTCCAGATCGATCCGAACATGCCGCAGGCCGAGGAAGTGTCGCAAATCACCGACGCCACCGAACGCCTGGGCTATGTGGTCAAGCTGACAGAGGCCGCGGCCAACCGCACCATGGATCTGGTGGAAAGCGCCACGCCGGTGGTCAACAGTCTGGCTGACGAAGCCCAGACCTTGAGCGCCGATTGGGGTCGCTTCATGCGTCGCGAGGTCGGGGCTGAAGAGTTCCGCGAACTGGCGCGCCGGGTCGACGGTTTTCTGTCACGCAGCAGCACGGACAACCGTGCGGTGTCGAGCAATCTCAACGACATCCTGCTGGCCCAGGATTACCAGGACCTGACCGGTCAGGTGATCAAGCGTGTGACCCAACTGGTCACCGAAGTCGAAAGCAATTTGCTCAAACTCGTGCTCATGGCCAGTCAGGTGGACCGCTTTGCGGGCATCGAACATGACCGTGCCGCGATGCTTGCAGAAAAAGATCCACAAAAACATCTCTCGCAGGGTGAAGGTCCGCAGATTCATGCCGATAAACGAGAAGACGTTGTGTCCGGTCAGGACGATGTGGACGATTTGTTATCCAGCCTCGGGTTCTAGAGTTTTGGAATTTTAGGTTTTTTGGGTTTTTAGACCTGTAGGAGCACCCCATTAATGAGCTTCGGCGCCGATGAAGAGATCCTTCAGGATTTCCTGGTTGAGGCCGGCGAGATTCTTGAGCAACTGTCCGAACAACTGGTCGAGCTGGAAAGCCGCCCGGATGACGCAGATCTGCTCAACGCAATTTTTCGCGGTTTCCACACTGTAAAAGGGGGCGCCGGCTTCCTTCAGCTCAACGAGCTGGTGGAGTGCTGTCACATCGCCGAAAACGTGTTCGACATCCTGCGTAAGGGTGAGCGTCGCGTTGATGCAGAACTGATGGACGTTGTCCTCGAAGCACTGGACGCGGTGAACAGCATGTTCACTGAGGTTCGTGAGCGTGCACCGATCACCGCTGCCACCCCGGAGCTGCTGGCCGCCCTGGCGCGTCTGGCCGAACCGCAAGCGGCGGATGAAGCCCCGGCTTCGCCAGTGGCCGAGATGATCGAAGAGCTGGTCGTCGAAGGCGACTCGGGCGACATCACCGATAACGAATTTGAGCAACTGCTGGATTCGCTGAACGCCGTCAAGGCCGAAGCTGAAGCCCCGGCCGCTGCTGCACCGGCGCAAACGGCCGCTGAAGCCGCGAGCGATGAAATCACCGATGCCGAGTTCGAGTCGTTGCTCGATCAGTTGCACGGCAAGGGCCAGTTCGCGGTGGACGCGGTTGCACCAGCGGCGGCAGCTCCTGCGGCACCGGGCAAAGGTGACAGCTCGGACATCACCGACGACGAATTCGAAGCATTGCTCGATCAGTTGCACGGCAAGGGCAACTTTGCCGTCGATGCGCTGGAGTCGGCGATTGCTTCGGCACCGGCGCCTGCTGCTCCGGCGGCCGCCGCTGCCGGCAGCGATCTGATCAGCGATCACGAGTTCGAATCGCTGCTCGACGAATTGCACGGCAAAGGCAAGTTCACTGAAGTCGGCACCGCTACCGCGGGTACCGCTTCGGCGGTGGCTGCACCCGCCGCCAAGGCTGCAGTTGCTCCGGCCGCTGCGCCGAAAGCTGCGCCCAAGCCTGAGCCGAAAGCCGAAGCGCCAAAACCGGCTGCCGCTGCTGCACCGGCCCCGGCCCGTGCCGCCGCTGCTCCGCCACCGGAAAAACCGGCGAGCGAAGCCGAGACCACCGTGCGCGTCGATACTGCGCGCCTCGACGAAATCATGAACATGGTCGGCGAGCTGGTGCTGGTGCGTAACCGTCTGGTGCGTCTGGGCCTGAACAGCGGCGATGAAGCCATGCAAAAGGCCGTGTCGAACCTCGACGTGGTCACGGCTGACTTGCAGACCGCCGTGATGAAGACGCGGATGCAGCCGATCAAGAAGGTCTTCGGGCGCTTCCCGCGTCTGGTTCGTGACCTCGCGCGTCAGCTCAAGAAAGAGATCAACCTGGAACTGGTGGGTGAAGAAACCGACCTCGACAAAAACCTCGTCGAGGCCCTGGCCGACCCGCTGGTCCACTTGGTGCGCAACGCCGTCGACCACGGCATCGAGTCGCCGGAAGAGCGCGAAGCTTCGGGCAAGGCCCGTGGTGGTCGCGTGGTGCTGGCGGCCGAACAGGAAGGCGACCACATCCTGCTGTCGATTTCCGATGACGGCAAAGGCATGGACCCGAACGTCCTGCGCGCCATCGCGGTAAAACGCGGTGTGATGGACAAGGATGCGGCCGATCGCCTGAGCGATACCGAGTGCTACAACCTGATTTTTGCCCCGGGGTTCTCGACCAAGACCGAGATCTCCGACGTCTCCGGCCGCGGTGTCGGCATGGACGTGGTGAAGACCAAGATTTCCCAGCTCAACGGTTCGATCAACATCTACTCGACCAAGGGCCAGGGCTCGAAGATCGTCATCAAGGTGCCGCTGACCCTCGCGATCATGCCAACCCTGATGGTCATGCTCGGCAATCAGGCATTTGCGTTCCCGTTGGTCAACGTCAACGAAATCTTCCACCTCGACCTGTCGACCACCAACGTCGTCGACGGTCAGGAAGTGGTGATCGTGCGGGACAAGGCGCTGCCATTGTTCTACCTCAAGCGCTGGCTGGTCAGCTCCGCTGCTCACGAAGAGCAGCGTGAAGGCCATGTAGTGATCCTTTCGGTGGGCACTCAGCGGATCGGCTTTGTCGTCGATCAACTGGTCGGTCAGGAAGAAGTGGTCATCAAGCCATTGGGCAAAATGCTGCAGGGCACTCCGGGCATGTCCGGCGCCACCATCACCGGTGACGGCCGCATCGCGCTGATTCTCGATGTTCCAAGCATGCTCAAGCGTTACGCCGCACGGCGTATTTGAATCCGGGGCGGCGGGGCGACAACGTCCCGCTGCACCTAATGGAGTGTTTATGGCAGTCAAAGTCCTGGTGGTGGACGATTCGGGTTTTTTCCGCCGCCGCGTCTCGGAGATTCTTTCAGCGGATCCGAGCATCCAGGTGGTCGGTACGGCCACCAACGGTAAAGAGGCGATCGATCAGGCTCTGGCGCTCAAGCCAGACGTGATCACCATGGACTACGAGATGCCGATGATGGACGGCATCACGGCAGTGCGGCACATCATGCAGCGCTGCCCGACCCCGGTGTTGATGTTCTCCTCGCTGACGCACGAAGGCGCCCGGGTCACCCTGGATGCGCTGGACGCCGGCGCGGTGGATTTCCTGCCGAAGAATTTCGAAGACATCTCGCGCAATCCCGAGAAGGTCAAGCAACTGCTGTGCGAAAAAGTCCATAGCATCTCGCGCAGTAATCGTCGTTTCAGTGCCTACAGCGCGCCGGCTCCTGTCGCTGCACCAGCGCCGACGCCAGCTCCGGTTGCATCAAGCTTCAGCAGCCACAGCAGCAGCGCGCCGACGCGCCCGGCTCCAGCGCCGACGCCGACTCGCGCCCCGGCCGCCAGTGCTTCGTCGCCAGCGCCGAAGCGCAAAGCTTACAAACTGGTTGCCATCGGTACGTCGACGGGCGGCCCGGTCGCCCTGCAACGTGTGCTGACGCAATTGCCAGCGAACTTCCCGGCGCCGATCGTGCTGATCCAGCACATGCCGGCGGCGTTCACCAAGGCTTTCGCCGAACGTCTCGACAAGCTCTGCCGCATCAGCGTCAAGGAAGCCGAGGATGGCGACATTCTGCGTCCGGGCCTGGCGTTGCTCGCGCCGGGTGGCAAGCAAATGATGATCGATGGCCGTGGCGCGGTGAAAATCCTGCCGGGCGACGAGCGTCTGAACTACAAGCCGTGCGTGGACATCACCTTCGGTTCCGCAGCCAAGTCCTACGGTGACAAAGTTCTGGCGGTGGTGTTGACCGGCATGGGCGCCGATGGCCGTGAAGGCGCGCGTCTGCTCAAGCAGGGCGGCAGCGCGGTGTGGGCGCAGGACGAAGCCAGCTGCGTGATCTACGGCATGCCAATGGCCATCGTCAAAGCTGACCTCGCCGACGCGGTGTACAGCCTCGACGACATCGGCAAACACATTGTCGAGGCGTGTATCTGATGGATGTTTTAAGCCTTATCGGGATCATCATGGCGTTCGTCGCCATCATCGGCGGTAACTACCTTGAGGGTGGTCACCTCGGTGCGCTGGCCAACGGCCCGGCGGCATTGATCGTACTGGGCGGGACCATCGGTGCCGCACTGCTGCAATCGCCGATGAGCGCGTTCAAACGCGCCATGCAGATCCTCGCCTGGATTCTGTTTCCGCCACGGGTCGATCTGGCCGGTGGCATCGATCGCGTCGTCAACTGGAGCCTCACCGCGCGCAAGGAAGGTTTGCTCGGTCTGGAAGGCGTCGCTGATGCCGAACCCGACAACTACTCGCGCAAAGGCCTGCAATTGCTGGTCGACGGTGCCGAGCCGGAAGCGATTCGCAGCATCCTCGAAGTGGATTTCTACACTCAGGAAGCGCGCGACATCGAAGCCGCGAAAGTCTTCGAAAGCATGGGCGGCTACGCGCCAACCATCGGCATCATCGGTGCGGTCATGGGCCTGATCCATGTGATGGGTAACCTTGCCGATCCGACGCAACTGGGTAGCGGCATTGCCGTGGCGTTCGTTGCGACCATTTATGGTGTGGCCAGTGCCAACCTGGTGTTGTTGCCGGTCGCGGCCAAGCTGAAGTCAATCGCGTTGCGGCAGTCGCGTTATCGCGAAATGTTGTTGGAAGGGATCCTGTCGATCGCCGAAGGTGAAAACCCTCGCTCCATTGAGTTGAAGCTGCAAGGCTTCATGGATTAAGGGAATAACCTCATGGCTCGTCGTCGCCACCAGGAAGAACACGTCAATCACGAGCGCTGGCTCGTGTCCTACGCGGATTTCATCACGCTACTGTTCGCGTTCTTCGTGGTGATGTACTCGATTTCGTCGATCAACGAAGGCAAGTACAAAGTCATTTCCGAAGCATTGATTGGAGTCTTCACCGACTCCGACCGCTCGCTCAAACCGATTCCGATTGGCGAAGAACGGCCGAAAACCGTAACCCCGGCCAAGCCGCTGGTCAAGGACGCCGAACAGGTTGATGCCGGTATTGCCGGCGCCAGCGATCCGCTGAAAAGCATCGCCGATGACATCAGCGCTGCCTTCGGCGACTTGATCAGCTCTAACCAGATGACCGTGCGTGGCAACGAGCTGTGGGTCGAGATCGAACTCAATTCCAGCCTGTTGTTTGGCAGCGGCGACGCGATGCCAAGCGACATCGCCTTCAACATCATCGACAAGGTCGCGGCGATCCTCAAACCGTTCGATAACCCGATCCACGTCGAAGGTTTCACTGACGATCAACCGATCCGCACCGCGCAGTACCCGACCAACTGGGAACTGTCCTCGGCGCGTTCGGCAAGCATCGTGCGCATGCTGGCGATGCAGGGCGTGAACCCGGGGCGTCTGGCGTCGGTGGGTTACGGTGAGTTTCAACCGGTGGCCAATAACGCCACCGCTGAAGGCCGTGCGAAAAACCGTCGTGTGGTGCTGGTGGTGTCGCGCAATCTCGATGTGCGCCGCAGCCTCACGGGCACCGGGACCGCCAACGCGCAACCGGATGCCGCATTGAAGCGTGCTGGCACACAAACTGCACCGACCCCGGTCAAGACGCCGGGACGCGAGAGTGCCGTCAATTCTCCGTCACCCGCATTAACACGCTGAGCTATGTCTCGGTCGAGCATATCGGCCGGGAGGAACGAACTGAATGAGAGTCTGGGCAGTCGCCAATCAAAAGGGTGGTGTCGGTAAAACCACATCTTCCATCGCTTTAGCCGGATTGCTGGCCGAGGCGGGCAAGCGCGTGGTTGTGGTCGATCTCGACCCGCACGGCTCGATGACCAGCTATTTCGGCTACGACCCCGACAGCCTGGAACACAGCAACTACGACCTGTTTCTGCACAAGGGCAGCGTGCCGCAAGGCCTGCCGGGGCAGTTGCTGTTGTCGACCAGTGACGAACGCATTTCCCTGCTGCCGTCGAGCACCGCGCTGGCAACCCTCGAGCGTCAATCGCCGGGGCAGAGTGGCTTGGGTCTGGTGATCGCCAAGAGTCTGGCGCAGCTGTGGCAGGACTTCGATTACGCGGTGATCGACAGCCCGCCGTTGCTCGGCGTACTGATGGTCAACGCCCTCGCGGCGAGCCAGCAACTGGTGATCCCGGTGCAAACCGAACACCTGGCCGTCAAAGGTCTGGAGCGCATGGTCAACACCCTGGCGATGATCAACCGCTCGCGTAAACAGGCGCTGCCGTTCAGCATCGTGCCGACCTTGTTCGACCGGCGTACCCAGGCATCGATGCATACCTTGCGCGTGCTGCGCGACAAATTCCCCGACGAGATCTGGCAGGGTTACATCCCGGTCGATACCCGTCTGCGCGACGCCAGCCGCGCCGGTGTCACGCCTTCGCAATTCGACGGCAAGAGCCGTGGCGTGCTGGCCTATCGCGCGCTGCTCAAGCATCTGTTGGCGCAACAACTTGTTCCGCAGGTGGCTTGAGATGAAGCTGTCCCGATCACGCATGCCTGACTTGCACAAATCCTGTGGGAGCGAGCCTGCTCGCGAAGCAGGCGACGCGGTTTCCCTGTCTGGCGCTGTTGACCGATGAACCGCCCAATCAAACTCACATCGCGTCCGCAATTGGCGTTGCAGTCTTATCTGGATAATTTGCTGCAGGAAATTCCTGAGGAGCTGCCGCCGGTCATTGAGGCACAGCCTGAAGTTATGGAAAGCAGCGAGGCGCTGGACGAGTTCCAGGCCGCGGTGCTGGAAGAGCAGGCGCGTGATGCGCAGACATCCGCCAAACCTGTTGCGCCGGTCGCCGCTCCCGCGGTGGCGGCAGTTACCAAAGCACCGGTTGCATTGATCGAAACAGCAGAGCCGGTTCGCGCGCCAGTGTCGACACTCGCACCGCTGTTGCAAACGCAACTGCTGAAAACCGCACCGGAACCGATTGTGGTCGAACCGGCGCCAGCGCCAGCACCTGCTCCGGTTGCGCCCGCACCCGTCGAGCAGACGCTGGTGCCGCCGGTGGTGGAAGTGCATCTGCCGCCGAGCAACACGCCGCCACCGGTGGAAACCGACGGTCGCCCGGCCTGGGCTTCGGAAGCGTTCGAATGCCTGCTGTTCGACGTCGCCGGGCTGACATTGGCGGTGCCGCTGGTGTGCCTTGGCTCGATCTATTCGCTGGCCGGCCACGAACTGACGCCGCTGTTCGGTCAGCCGGAATGGTTTCTCGGGATCCTGCCGAGCCAGGCCGGCAACCTGAAAGTCTTGGACACCGCACGCTGGGTCATGCCGGATCGCTATCGCGATGACTTCCGTCAGGGCCTGCAGTACGTGATTTCGGTACAAGGTTACGAGTGGGGCCTGGCGGTGCATCAGGTCAGCCGCTCGTTGCGTCTGGACCCGAATGAAATCAAATGGAGAAGTCACCGGGGTCAGCGGCCATGGCTCGCCGGCACGGTGATTGAGCACATGTGTGCATTGCTTGACGTTTCCGCACTGGCCGAGTTGATCGCCAGCGGTGGGGCAAAGCACCTCGGCGGCCACAAGCCGCTACATAAACCGACATAGCAGCCGACATAACAATCAGGCGACGGCATTGTTGAATGCCGCCACACAGAACACACACCGCCCAGAGCGGTTTTTTCGAGGGGTCAGGTATGAGTAATCAGGCGACGAATGCAAAAGGTTCTGAAGATCCGATCCTGCAATGGGTGACCTTCAAGCTGGACAACGAAACCTACGGCATCAACGTGATGCGCGTGCAGGAAGTGCTGCGCTACACCGAGATTGCTCCAGTGCCGGGTGCGCCAAGCTACGTGCTGGGCATCATCAACCTGCGCGGTAACGTGGTCACCGTGATCGACACCCGTCAGCGCTTCGGCCTGAACAGCGGCGAGATCAGCGACAACACCCGTATCGTCATCATCGAAGCCGACAAGCAAGTCGTCGGCATCATGGTCGACAGCGTGGCCGAAGTGGTTTACCTGCGTCAGTCGGAAATCGAGACGGCGCCGAACGTCGGCAACGAAGAGTCGGCCAAGTTCATCCAGGGCGTGTGCAACAAGAACAACGAGTTGCTGATCCTGGTCGAGCTGGACAAGATGATGAGCGAAGAAGAATGGTCGGATCTGGAGAACATCTGATTGATTCTCGAAGTCGCGGTCATTGTCCTGTTCCTCTTCTGGGCAGGCACGCTGGCAATGTTTCTGGCGTACATCAAGGCGCAGCGGGTAATCGCTGCGCAACAGGCTCAGGGCGATGCGCTGCGTGATCAGCGCATCAAGGACCTGGCCAAGCGCGTCGACGACTACCAGAACGGCAACGTGCGCATGGGCGATGCCCTGCACGAGTTGCGCGCGGTAGTCGGTCCGTTGCCGGACAAGATTGTTGCGCTGGAACAGCGCGACCCGTCGAGCCTGTCGTTCGCCCAGGCGGCGAAACTGGTGGGCATGGGCGCAAGCGTTGATGAGCTGACTCAGTCGTGTGGTTTGACCCAGGCTGAGGCGGAGTTGATGCGCAAGTTGCACAAGAGCAGCTGAGAGTTTCGAGTCTTTAGCGGCAAGCCAGATCAAAAGATCGCAGCCTGCGGCAGCGCCTACATGAAATTTCTGTAGGAACTGCCACAGGTTACGATCTTTTTATTTGCGCGCAAAAGACCGTTTGTCGGGACTGTCAGATCTGACAGTAGATAACCGTCTTTGCTACTCAACATACTCAAAATGAAATCAACTTCATCTGGGTATGAACATGAAATATTTTCTGTTCTTGATTATAGGTTTTGCCACCACTGTTAATGCCATGTCTGGCCAGGCGTTAGTGGCGGACTTAAATGCAAAATATCAAAGCA
>NZ_LVEJ01000004.1 GCF_001648775.1 Pseudomonas fluorescens | reverse complement strand
ATGGGGCTCTCCCATTACGGCTGCGGCATGGTTGAAGAATTTCAAGGAACATGATTCCTTGCCAAAGAACCAATGTTCGTTAAGTACGGTTGTCGCTGCGCAATTCAAGGCTAGCCTGGAAGCTCACAAACTCGTGGATGCAACGTGGACGGCCAAGCCCACTGAAGTTTTGGTTAAGACCTGGGATGAAAGCAAGCCTGAAAAACTTCCAGTAGAGGCGGTGTTTTACGACGCATTGACGCCCGCCAAGTTGGTGGATGCCCAGAAGTTTCAGCGTGAGTATTATCTTGAGACTTCTTTGTATCTGCCTATTGTAAAAATCAATATGGCGGCAACCAATAAGCAAATATTCAGTTTCGATGCCAAAGATCAAAGGTTTGGCCAGCTGGTCGCTGAAAGACTGAACAGTAGATATAACAGTGTTTCAAACAACTGCAACGGAAAGCCGGCGTACTATTGCAGTGGTGTAATAGTGCGTACAACTGGGGCCAAGCCGTCTTACCATTCCTGGAATCCAAGCCCTACGGCTATCAACAAGAAAGGAGTTCCTTTTTCGTACTTGCGTAAGGATTTAGGCATCACAAAATTGGCTTGGGGAGATCTTCACGGCTTCATTTTCAAGGACTTCGCCACTGCAGAGCGACTGGGAACCTATCCGATCAGCCTGCTTTGCTCGTTTCCTACGGATGCGGCGAGTTGGTATCGGTCAGGGGACGGCGGTTGTGGTCCTCACAGTTATCATCCAACGACGAGTCGTTCTTGCCCGGAGGAAGGCGTGACGACCCTGGAACAATGGAAAGTACATTATCGTTCAGTTCCTGGTGGTGGTGAGTTTTCAGCGAGAAACAGACATCAATGTGGTTTTACTTCAAGTGTCGAGCAATTCGCAATCAGCCTTCAGGCAAGAAGCCAGTTTGAGCCACCCGCGGAAGAGCGCCCTTTCCATAATGAAATAATCCTGTCCCTTTGGCCGCAAGATATTCCGAAGCAACTTCCGCTCTACGCATTTTTCTATCTTCAGCGGCAGGACGGTGGTTCGGGTGTGACGGGGGCTAAGTACATACAACAGGATTATTTCAATGTGACGGGCGAGGTGCTGCCTGTTATCAGAGTGGATCTTGCCCCTGAAACAGTGGCTGTTTTCAGTTTTCACGAAGGAGATCAGGCCACGGCGTTGAAAGGTCGTTGAGCGTGATGAATCGACTCAGCTAAAAAAACAAAGGCATAAGGTGTGGTTTGTCTGCACCTTATGCCTTTTTTGCGCAAGTATTCAAAGACTGACGCGCAACACGCGAGAAAACATCAGGTTATCATTCGAGCCGGAGCGATGAACACTGTAGTTTATTAATACAACTTTTCCTGCGTTCTCTGTTATCCAGCTTGCTGGAATGCTAAAAGCCATAGATGAACTGTTTTGAATCGGTTGGCTTTCAGTATCCCGCACAACCACGCCGTGCCATCTGACTCTGACGGAATAAGGGGAAGTCATGTTCAAAAACTTGACTGTCACATTTTTTCTGTCCCCCGATAGTCGCGGTTCACTGAGGTCAAACATTTGTTGATCTACATTCAATGAGAGCGATTTGGAAATGATCAGCGGCGCGCCAAGGCTCAAGCGGACGCTGTAGTTGACCGTGACAAGGCTGCCAATGGAATCGATCACTTCGAGTCGAGGGATCCTGAAGTTGAGAGGCCCGGGGGTGCCGACGGTCAATGTCTCGGTGTCATATTTATAGCGGCCATTTGTCCAGCGTACCCTCACGGTTTGTCCGCCGAGCATGCCGACGTAGTGCGGTACCTGCACATTGACATGTGTGCTGTGATAGACGTCGTTAAAGTTCAGACGCTTACCCTCAGCGCCATAGGCTTCCAACACTTTGGGGGCAGTAAGGTTTAATGCGTTCAATTGAGTACTCATTTTTGACTCCTTCTGAAAAGACAGCCGGGTTGTTTGTGCAAGTTAGAGCTCGACTCTTAATACTTGAGAAAATTGGCTTTGCTCATCGATACCGGGCCGATTGACGCTGTAATTGATCAATACGGTTTTCCCTTTGTTTTCTGATACCCAACTCGCGGGAATGGAAAACTCTGCAGTGATCCCTGTTTTCATATCCTGCCATTGCGTCCTGCGGGTGATGACTCCACCGAAACGGACGCGCGCCTGATATCCGGTGGTCATTGCCGGATACCGCACAGTCACTGTGGTTTGATCGGGGGGCAGCCTTGGCGGGGGCAGCACGAACTCCTGAGCGTCTACCGCCAGGCTAAGCGGAGCAGATCGGTGCAATGGACCGTTCGGGTAGGTACGTACCGTGAAACTGACGGGAACGGTACTGCCTATGGAATCCACGACTTCCATACGTGGAACGTTCAGGTCCATCGCGCCGACGTTCGTCACCGTGGTGATTGCGCTGTCGTAGACATGCCGCACGGACGCGTAACGGAGGCGGAGGGTTTGCCCTATCGCCATTCCTACATAGTGTTCAATCCGCGCGGTTATGTGCGTGGCGGTGTAAATATCGGACATTTTCAGGCGATCATCTTGGGCCCCATAGGCTTCGAGGATTTTGGGGGGCTTCAAGATGATCGTGGTTTTGACGGTGAAGGATTTAGCCTCGGACTCGGGCGTTGCCTCTCCACGAATCACGCGCAAGGTGACACTGACTGCGCTTTGGTCGCTTTCGTTGGCCCAAGCCAACGGTATGGGAAACGCTAGTGTTCCGCTTCCTGAATAGGTCTTGGGCGTCGTCTCGCGCGCCGTCCGCCCTTGCCAACCAACGCGTACGCTATCGCCGGCCAACAGCCCGACACCTGAGGCGATAACCTCAATGCTGGAAAGGTAAGCAGGATCCAGCACCCCCCCTTGTTCGCCTGTCACCATTGGGGCAGGTATGCGATTCAGGTTTACGTTGACTTCAGTAGGAATTGCCCAAGGGGCATAAGCGTGAGGACGGTTCCCACAGCGATCGATCACTTGGAAGGTAATCAAGTGTTTGCCATCCCCCGCACGCTTGATCAGTTGTTCGTCGAACCTGATCAAAATCGGATGGTTTTGCGGGTCGCTTATTTGTTCTGGAGTCACGGGATAGAACATCACCTGTTCTTCATCACCCCATTGCGCGTCGATGCGGTCAAAGGCGCTGGCGTTCAGATAATCGATACGCATGACAATGCCCTGCCTGGCCATCTCGCTGTCGACGCCATTTTTGATATCCGGCGTGAAGCTATAGAGCAGGCGGGGATGACCTTGTGGTTCGGGTTTATCGAGCACACCACCCGGAAGTGTTCGCTTGATCAGAATGTTGAGCTTGAACGAGTCGGATTCGTTGCCGCTGGAACGGATAACACGATAAAAAACCGGAGACGCACTTCCATCCAGTATCTGGCCTGCCGGTACATGGAAAAGAAGCGGGGCAGTAAGTTTTTCGGCGGTGTCGATGATTTCCGTCAGTACGGGGGTTACGCCGTCACGCCAGAAGAGCTGGCATATGTCGCCAAATGCGATATTGAGCCATGGATCCACTCTGACGAGCAGATCGGCAGTCAGGGCGGCGGCGCCAATGCCACCGTGGTAACCCTCGTCACCACCAATCGGTGAAATCCATGCTGGAATATACGGGGCTCCGAGGGCCAGCGCGTTGCTGTCCGTGGAGTTCTCATCGGTCTCGGGGGGCAAAGTCATCGGAGTGCTCCTGTCAGGGCAGCGCCGAGAACTATTCCATCGGAGCTGTCACTTCATCTGGCGACAGCGGCGACTTTTAGCGCAACTGTCAGATCTGACAGTTGCGATGAACGGTAAACATTGGAGGGGCGTAAGCAGTCAGTGGGGGGGGGCGAGCAACTGACCTGAAATTTCAATGGGTGAGCAATAAAAGATGGCAGCCTTCAAGGGCTAATAATCATCCCCGCGATCGGTGACGTCTTTCTCGACCATCGGCGCATTCGGGTCCTGCCCTTCGGGGAATTTGCCCTTCAGATTCCACGCAAACGCGATGATCTCGGCGATGGTGCGGTAGAGCTCTTCAGGAATGCTGTCGCCCAGTTCCATCCGCGCCAACAAGCGCACCAATTCGGCGTTCTCGTAGATCGGCACTTCGCAATCGCGGGCAATGCGCAGGATTTCTTCGGCCAGTTCGTCATCACCTTTGGCGGTGAGGGTCGGCGCGTGGTTGCCGTCGTATTTGAGGGCGATAGCCTGGCGTGGGGCAGTGGAATCGTTCATGCGGTTTCGTCGACCCAGCGGTGTTCGAGGCGGGTTTGGTTGCCTTGCGGCGGCGTGCCGAGGTGGCAGTCGATGTCGCCGACGTTGAGCCCGCGATCAAGCAGGCGCTGGCGCAAGGCGAACAGGTTGTTTTCGATCAGGTCCGCGGTGTACGGCCGTTCGGCCCACAGTTGGCTGGACAGGCTGCCGGCGATCAGTTGCGCCTGAATCTGCATTGGCCCGAGCGGTTCCATGTCGAACGCCAGATCGACGCGCCACAGTTGCTGTTTGGGCTCGCGCTCGTCACGGCGTTCGTTCGGCTGCGGTTCGCGCTCTGGGGCTTCTTCACGCTGGAACTTGACCTGCAACGGCACGATGTCTTGCAGGTTGCGCATGGGGATTTCCAACTGCCAGGTGCTGAGCAGGCGCCCGTCGTCAGTGACGCCGGTTTGTTCCAGGCTCGACAATTGATGGCTTTGCAGGCGCGAAACAGCGGCAGCGGCGAGGCGCAACAACTGTTCCAGATCGCCTTCGCCTTCCAGGCTTTGCAGCAAGCGGTCGGGCAGCGGGAAACTGCTCGGTACGGGCTTGGCACTGACCTGGCCGAGGGTGCCGAGGGCATTGCGGACGAAGTTCGGCAACGCTTGCGCCAAGGTGTTGGCGGCGATGATCGCGTTGAAACTGGTGCTGCTCGGCAGGCCTGGGGTCAGCTGCGCGATCAGTTTGAGCAGGTCGGCTTTCATGTCCGGCGCCAGTGTCGGGTTCTGCCCGGTCAGCAATTTGGCTTCGAGAAAAGCGCCGCTGTTGGCCAGCGCCAGTGCGACGCCTTTGGCGGTGCTCAGCTGCTGCACGTCGGGCAGGCTGGCGAGCAACCGATCGACCGCCGCGCGCAGATCCTGGGGTGTCTGGTCGGTGTCGGCTGGCAGGTTTTGCAACACGTTCAACAAGCCTGTCAGCGAGGCCTGACGGCTCTGCTGACCGAGCAGTTGCTGGCTGACCGCGAGTTGCTCCTGACGACTACTCATCGGCAAAAATTTCAGGGTTTGTGCATCCTCGACCAACGCCGAGAGCAGGGTGCCGATACGCAGCGGTTGCGGGCTGTCGAGGGTCAGTGTGCTGCCGCTTTGTGCGGTGTTGAGCAAACTGACCAACGAGCGAAACACCGCGGCTTGCCCCGGCGTCTGCGGCAGCACCTGCGAGGTCAGCACTTTGCCTTGCAGCAGGGTGCCGACCGGCAATTGCGCGGTATCGATACGCGTCAGCGTGGCAACGCTGCTGGCGATGGCTTGTTGCACAGTGATGGCCAGGTTGCCCGCCGATGGCTGAGTGATCGCCAGGTTGGTGCCTTGGGGCAACGGCAAATTGCTGGTCGCCTGCACGGTGGTCTGACGGCCGCCGTCCAGCGTCACTTTGAGCAAC
The DNA here is from genome assembly GCF_001648775.1 of Pseudomonas fluorescens. Lineage (GTDB taxonomy): Bacteria > Pseudomonadota > Gammaproteobacteria > Pseudomonadales > Pseudomonadaceae > Aquipseudomonas > Aquipseudomonas fluorescens_M. The sequence goes on along the minus strand of NZ_LVEJ01000004.1, from coordinate 108,043 downwards.
AGTTGAAAAGTCTGATCCGCCTGCTTGAGCGACAACACCTCGGCCTTGGCGCTCTGCCCGGCGCCGATCAGGCCCTCGACCGGGGTCAGCAGCTTGAGCAGTTCGCCGACTTGCGGGCGAACGGTCGCCGGGGTGGTGGGCGGGAGCGGGAGGATGTTCATTTCGCCTGTCATACGCGGACACAACCTGAGGAAAATGCACTCTTGAGAGTAAGGCACGGCATGTATAATGCCGCCCGTCTTGCGCTTCGTTCAAAAAACATAGCAATTGTTTGACCCAGCTCTCTAGATCGAGCCGGCAATGCATCTATGCTGCATCTCTTTAACGGCCGCGCCAGAGCCGACTTGAACCGTATAAGGCCCGTGATCCCTTGACCAGTCCTGTCCTGCAAACCGTTGCCCTCGCGTGTGAACGTGATCTGCGGCTGCTCTTCGAAAATCTCGAATTGAGACTGGCCAGTGGCGATATGGTGCAGATCAGCGGGCCCAACGGCAGCGGCAAAACCAGTTTACTGCGTTTGTTGGCCGGGCTGATGCAGCCGACCGACGGTCAGGTCTTGCTCAATGGTCAGCCGCTGACCGAAAAGCGCGGTGAACTCGCACGCAACCTGCTGTGGATCGGCCACGCCGCCGGAATCAAGGATCTGCTGACCCCGGAAGAAAACCTGTCGTGGCTCTGCGCCCTGCATCATCCCGCCGAACGCGACGCCATCTGGCAGGCCCTGGCAGCGGTAGGATTGCGCGGTTTCGAAGATGTTCCCTGCCACAGCCTGTCCGCCGGTCAGCAACGCCGCGTGGCGCTGGCGCGCTTGTATCTCGACAGTCCGCCATTGTGGATTCTCGATGAGCCATTCACCGCACTCGACAAGCAAGGCGTGGCGCAACTCGAAGAGCACCTGGCCGGGCACTGCGAGCGCGGCGGTCTGGTGGTGTTGACCACGCACCACACGCTGAGCCGGATGCCGGCCGGTTATCGCGACATCGATCTGGGGAACTGGGCAGTATGAGTGTGTTTGGCCTGCTGGTTGCCCGTGAATCCCGACTGCTGTTTCGCCGCCCGGCGGAGCTGGCCAATCCGCTGATTTTCTTCGCCATCGTCATCGCTTTGTTCCCGCTGGCCGTCGGCCCGGAAACTCAAGTGTTGCAAAACCTGTCCCCCGGGTTAGTCTGGGTGGCGGCGCTTTTGTCGGTCCTGCTCTCGCTGGACGGGCTGTTCCGCAGTGATTTCGAAGACGGATCCCTGGAACAGTGGGTCCTTTCGTCGCACCCGCTACCACTTCTGGTACTGGCCAAGGTACTGGCACACTGGCTTTTCTCCGGTCTGGCACTGGTTTTGCTCTCACCGCTGCTGGCGTTGATGCTCGGTTTGCCTGCCGCCTGCCTGCCGGTTTTGCTGTTTTCGTTGCTGTTGGGAACACCGGTGCTGAGCTTGCTCGGCGCGGTGGGCGCGGCGCTGACGGTCGGTTTGAAACGTGGCGGCCTGTTGCTGGCGCTGCTGATTCTGCCGTTGTACATCCCGGTGTTGATTCTTGGCAGTGGCGCCTTGCAGGCAGCCCTCCAAGGCATGCCGGCGACCGGGTATCTGCTGTGGCTGGGTAGCCTGACCGCCCTGGCGATCACCCTGACACCTTTTGCAATAGCGGCTGGCCTGAAGATCAGCGTCGGCGAATAATGAGGTCTGGTTAAAATTTAACCAGCAAAGACCCTGAGACTGCTCACACCGATGAGCGGCACCCGTGATGGAAACAGTATGAACTGGACCTGGTTTCACAAGCTCGGCTCGCCCAAGTGGTTCTACGGCATCAGCAGCAAGTTGCTGCCGTGGTTGAGCATCGCAGCGTTGCTGCTGATTGGTATCGGCGTCGTCTGGGGCCTGGCTTTCGCGCCGCCGGATTATCAGCAAGGCAACAGCTTTCGCATCATCTACATTCACGTGCCTGCCGCGATGCTCGCTCAGTCGATCTACGTGATGCTCGCGGTGTGTGGTGTGGTCGGGCTGGTGTGGAAGATGAAACTGGCCGACGTCGCCCTGCAATGCGCTGCACCGATCGGGGCGTGGATGACCGCCGTGGCGCTGGTCACCGGGGCGATCTGGGGCAAACCGACCTGGGGTTCATGGTGGGTCTGGGACGCACGCCTGACCTCGATGCTGATCCTGCTGTTTCTGTATTTCGGTGTGATCGCGCTGGGCAATGCCATCAGCAACCGCGACAGCGCCGCGAAGGCCTGCGCGGTGCTGGCCATCGTCGGCGTGATCAACATCCCGATCATCAAATACTCGGTGGAGTGGTGGAACACCCTGCACCAGGGCGCGACCTTTACCCTCACGGAAAAACCGGCGATGCCTGCCGAAATGTGGCTGCCACTGTTGCTGACGGTGCTGGGCTTCTACTGTTTCTTCGGCGCCGTCTTACTGTTGCGCATGCGCCTTGAAGTGCTCAAGCGTGAAGCGCGCGCCAGTTGGGTGAAAGAAGAAGTGCAGCACAGTCTGGAGGCCGCTCGATGAGTTTTGCTTCATTCGGCGACTTTCTCGCCATGGGCCATCATGGCCTGTATGTCTGGTCGGCCTACGGCATCTGTCTGGCGGTATTGGCCTTCAACGTGGCGGCGCCGGTTCTGGCCCGCAAGCGGTATCTGCAACAAGAGGCGCGTCGTCTGCGCCGGGAGAACGGCAAGTGAATCCGCTGCGCAAGAAACGTCTGATCATCATTCTGGCCATTCTGGTCGGGGTCGGCGCTGCCGTCGGCCTGGCCCTCAGCGCCCTGCAGCAGAACATCAATCTGTTCTACACGCCGACCCAGATCGCCAACGGCGAAGCACCGCAAGACACGCGTATTCGCGCTGGCGGCATGGTCGAGAAGGGCTCGTTGCAACGTTCGCCGGATTCGCTCGACGTCAAATTCATCGTCACGGACTTCAATAAATCCGTGACCATCACCTACCGCGGCATCCTTCCGGATTTGTTCCGCGAAGGGCAGGGCATCGTCGCGCTGGGCAAGATCAACGCCGACGGCGTGGTGGTGGCCGATGAAGTGCTGGCCAAGCACGACGAGAAGTACATGCCGCCGGAAGTGACCAAAGCCTTGAAAGACAGTGGCCAATCCGCACCAACACCTGCGAAGGAGGGTTGATCGATGACGTCGGCGATTTTTATTCCTGAGTTGGGCCATCTGGCGATGATTCTGGCGCTGTGTTTTGCCCTGGTGCAGGCCGTGGTGCCATTGGTCGGAGCCTGGCGCGGCGACCGGTTCTGGATGAGTCTGGCCCAGCCGGCCGCGTGGGGGCAGTTTGCGTTTTTGCTGTTTGCGTTCGGCATTTTGACCTACGCATTCATGACCGATGATTTCTCTGTCGCCTACGTGGCCAACAACTCCAACACCGCGTTGCCGTGGTACTACAAATTCAGCGCGGTGTGGGGTGCCCACGAAGGGTCGTTGCTGCTGTGGGCACTGATCCTCGGCGGGTGGACTTTCGCGGTGTCGGTGTTCTCTCGCCAGTTGCCGCAAGTCATGCTCGCTCGCGTTCTGGCGGTGATGGGCATGATCAGCACCGGTTTTCTGCTGTTCCTGATCCTCACGTCCAACCCGTTCAAACGCATCCTGCCGCAGATGCCGAGCAATGGCGCTGACCTCAATCCACTGTTGCAAGACATCGGCCTGATCGTCCATCCGCCGATGCTGTACATGGGCTACGTCGGCTTTTCGGTGGCGTTCGCCTTCGCCATCGCCGCGTTGATGGGCGGTCGCCTCGATGCCGCGTGGGCACGCTGGTCGCGTCCGTGGACCATCGTCGCCTGGGCCTTCCTCGGCATCGGCATCACCCTCGGTTCGTGGTGGGCGTACTACGAACTCGGCTGGGGCGGCTGGTGGTTCTGGGACCCGGTGGAAAACGCTTCCTTCATGCCTTGGCTGGTCGGCACCGCGCTGATTCACTCGCTGGCCGTCACGGAAAAACGTGGCGTGTTCAAGAGCTGGACCGTGTTGCTGGCGATTGCCGCGTTCTCGCTGAGTTTGCTCGGGACGTTCCTCGTACGTTCCGGCGTGCTGACTTCGGTGCACGCGTTTGCCTCGGACCCTGAGCGCGGCGTATTCATCCTGATTTTCCTGTTGTTCGTGGTGGGTGGTTCGCTGACGCTGTTCGCCCTGCGTGCGCCAGTGGTCAAGAGTCAGGTCGGCTTCAACCTGTGGTCGCGGGAAACCCTGCTGCTGGGCAACAACCTGGTGCTGGTCGTGGCCGCGTCGATGATCCTGCTCGGCACGCTGTACCCTCTGATTCTCGATGCGATCAGCGGCGCGAAGATGTCGGTCGGCCCGCCGTACTTCAACGCACTGTTCATTCCGTTGATGGCGCTGCTGATGCTGGTCATGGCGGTCGGTGTGATCGTCCGTTGGAAAGACACCCCGGTGAAATGGCTGGCCGGCATGCTGACGCCCGTGCTGCTCGGCAGCGTCGCGCTGGCCGTAGTCGCCGGTGTCGCTTACGGCGATTTCAACTGGGCGGTGATCGCGACCTTCCTGCTCGCCGCGTGGGTGCTGCTGGCCGGTGCTCGCGACATCGTCGACAAGACTCGCCACAAAGGCCTGATCAAAGGCCTGCCGACGCTGACCCGCAGCTATTGGGGCATGCAGATCGCCCACCTCGGCATCGCCGTGTGCGCCTTGGGCGTGGTGTTGTCGAGCCAGAACAGTGCCGAACGCGATCTGCGTCTGGCGCCGGGCGAGTCGATGGACCTGGCCGGTTATCACTTCATTTTCGAAGGCGCCAAGCACTTCGAAGGGCCGAACTTCACGTCTGATAAAGGCACGATTCGGGTTATTCGTGACGGCAAGGAAATCAGCGTGCTGCACCCGGAAAAACGTTTGTACACCGTGCAAAGCTCGATGATGACCGAAGCCGGCATCGACGCTGGCTTTACCCGTGACCTCTACGTTGCCCTCGGTGAACCGTTGGACAACGGCGCGTGGGCGGTGCGCGTGCACGTCAAACCATTCGTGCGCTGGATCTGGTTCGGCGGCTTGCTCACCGGTTTTGGTGGTTTGCTGGCGGCGCTGGATCGACGTTATCGGGTCAAGGTGAAAGCCAAGGTGCGTGAAGCGCTGGGCATGACGGGAGCGGCTGCATGAGACGTTGGTTGATGCTGGTGCCACTGGCGATTTTCCTGTTGGTGGCGGTGTTTCTTTATCGCGGTTTGTACCTCGATCCGGCGGAACTGCCGTCGGCGATGATCAACAAGCCGTTCCCGGAATTTTCCCTGCCAAACGTGCAGGGCGACAAGAGCCTGACCAAGGCTGACATTCTCGGCAAACCGGCGCTGGTCAACGTCTGGGGCACCTGGTGCATTTCCTGCCGGGTCGAGCATCCAGTGCTGAACAAACTCGCCGAGCGCGGCGTGGTGATCTACGGCATCAACTACAAGGACACCAACGCCGATGCCTTGAAGTGGCTGGCCGAGTTCCACAATCCGTATGCGCTGGATATCCGTGACGACGAGGGCTCGCTGGGCCTCAATCTTGGTGTCTACGGCGCGCCGGAAACCTTCTTCATCGACGCCAAGGGCATCATCCGCGACAAATACGTCGGCGTGATTGATGAGCAAGTCTGGCGCGAAAAACTCGCGGCCAAATATCAGGCGCTGGTCGATGAGGCCAAGCCATGAAGCGTTTTTTAGCGGCTGTGGTGTTGGGCTTGAGTCTGGCCGGTGTCGCCCATGCCGCCATCGATACGTATGAGTTCGCCAAAGAAGCTGATCGCGAGCGTTTTCGCGAACTGACCAAGGAACTGCGCTGCCCCAAGTGCCAGAACCAGGACATCGCCGACTCCAACGCGCCGATTGCCGCGGACTTGCGCAAAGAGATTTTCCGCATGCTCGGTGAAGGCAAGGACAACCAGCAGATCATCGACTTCATGGTTGATCGCTACGGTGACTTCGTCCGCTACAAACCGGCGCTCAATGCCAAAACGGCGTTGCTGTGGTTCGGCCCGGCCGGGCTGCTGCTCGGTGGTTTGGTGGTGATTGCGGTGATCGTTCGCCGTCGTCGCGGCCAGCGCACTGAAACCCCGCAATCGCTTAGCGCCGATGAGCGTCAGCGCCTCGACCAACTGTTGGATAAAAACCAAGAATGATTGATTTCTGGCTTGCCGCAGGGCTGTTGCTTCTGGTCGCCCTGAGTTTTCTGCTGATCCCGGTGTTGCGTGAACGTCGCGCCCAGCGTGAAGAGGATCGTACTGCCCTGAACGTTGCGCTGTATCAGGAGCGCGTCGCCGAGTTGCAATCGCAACAGGCTGAAGGTGTGCTCGACGCGGCGCAAATGGACAGCGGTCGTGCTGAGGCTGCGCGTGAGTTGCTGGCCGATACCGAAGGCGCTGCTGCTCCTCGGGTTTCGCGACTGGGCAAGCCGCTACCATTGCTGGCGGCTGTACTTGTGCCGGTGTTGGGCCTGGGTTTGTACATGCACTTCGGCGCTGCCGACAAAGTCGAACTGACCCGCGAATTTGCCCAGGCACCGCAGTCGATGGAAGAGATGACCCAGCGTCTGGAACGTGCCGTCGCCGCGCAACCGGACTCTGCCGAAGGCCTGTATTTCCTCGGCCGTACCTACATGGCGCAAGAGCGTCCGGCGGATGCGGCGAAGATGTTCGAACGCGCGGCCAACCTGGCCGGTCGCCAACCGGAATTGCTCGGCCAGTGGGCGCAGGCGCAATACTTTGCTGACGGCAAGAAGTGGTCGGCGAAGATTCAGGCGCTGACCGACGAGGCGTTGAAGGCTGATCCGAAAGAAGTCACCAGCCTCGGCCTGCTCGGCATCGCCGCGTTTGAAGGCGAGCGTTATCAGCAAGCCATCGATTACTGGAATCGTCTGCTCGCACAATTGCCACCGGACGACAATTCCCGCGCCGCGCTGCAAGGCGGGATCAAACGCGCCGCCGAACGTCTCGAAGCCGGCGGCGGCAAGGTCGCTGAGGCACCGGTCGCCGCGAAAGCCGCGGTGTTGAAAGTCAGCGTCAATCTGGCCAGCGAACTGCGAAGCAAAGTGCAGCCGGGCGACAGCGTGTTCATCTTCGCCCGCGCCACTTCTGGTCCTCCAGCGCCGTTGGCGGCCAAGCGCCTGACCGTGGCCGATCTGCCGGTGACCGTCGAACTGGGCGATGCCGACGCAATGATGCCGCAGTTGAAACTGTCGAACTTCCCTGAAGTCCAACTGGTTGCGCGCATCTCCCGCGCCGGCCAACCGACGGCCGGCGAGTGGGTCGGGCGCAGCGGCCCTCTGGCCAGCAGCACCACCGCGCTACAAAAACTGACCATCGACAGCCCGGACCAATAACCGGCACAACAGGAAAGCACCGCCATGCACACCATCGCCCGAATCACAGTCCTCACACTGGCCCTGGGCTTGAGTGCATGTGCGGTGCAACGCCCGGAACCGACCACCAACCTGCCGCCGATCCCGCCGTCGCAACCAAGCCCGACCCCGTCGACCTCGCCGACCCCAGGCAAAAGCATCCCGGCAAAACCAACCAAACCAGTGCCGCGCACCTCGGCCAGCTTCGCCCCACCACCGGGCGGTAACAGCCACTGGGATCAGAAACTTGGCGTCTACGTCCTCGACGACCAGACCAACACCTTCTACCGCCAACGCACCTACTACCGCTGGAACAACGGCTGGAGCCGCTCGATCAGCCCCAACGGCCCGTGGGAAGACACCAACATCCACGGCGTGCCACCGGGGTTGGGCAAGCAGTTCGGGCAGTGAATGAAAACGGCGATCTTCGGATCGCCGTTTTTTTGTCTGTTGTTTGACTACGTTCACGGGCATTGGCTAGGCCAGCACCCCCTGCACATACTCAACAAACGCCCGTGCCTTGGCACTGGCCATTCTCCCCGTCGGAAACACTGCCCATAAATCCAGATCAGGCAATGTCCAGTCGTGCATGACGGTTTTCACCGCGCCGCTGGCTAATTCGGGGGCGAACATCCACTCGGACGCGAGGGTCAGGCCCTGATCGGCCAGTACGGCTTCGCGCACCCCTTCGGCCGCGCTGACGCGCAGGCGTCCGCTGATGATCACTGATTGTTTCTCCGTGCCTTTGGCGAACTCCCAGGTGGTACCGCCGCCGAGGTTGTAGACAACCGCCTGGTGTTTGCTCAATTCGGCGGGGCAGCTCGGTTCGCCGTGCCTGGCGAAGTAGGCCGGTGTGCCGAGGACCACGCGGCGGCAAGCGGCGATCTTGCGCGCGGTCAGGCCCGAATCGGTGAGTGCGCCCATGCGCAAGGCGACGTCGATGCCTTCTTCGACCAGGTTGATGTTGCGGTCGTCGAGCATCAAGTCGATGTTCAGTTGTGGGTGTTGATCGAGAAACGGCCCCAGTTGCGGCACGATGTGCAGGCGGCCGAAGGTCACGGCGGCACTGATGCGCAGGTTGCCGCTCAGGCCGCTGGCGATGCCTCGCGCAGCGTTGTCGGCCTCATCGGCTTCTTCGAGGGCGCGTTTGGCCCGTTCGAAAAAGGCAAGTCCCGCCTCGGTCGGGGTCAGGCCTCGGGTCGAGCGCAGGAGCAGGCTGACCGCCAGGCGTTTTTCCAGGTGCGCGATGGTTTTCGATACGGCGGGCTGGCCGATGTTCAGGCGCCGGGCGGCGGCGGAAAACGAGCCGGTTTCGACGACGCAGACGAAGGTTTCCATGGCGGCGAGGCGGTCCATCAATGCTCCTGTACAAATCTGGATATATCGTCGATTCCTGTGGGAGCGAGCCTGCTCGCGAAAGCGGCGTATCAGCAACATCAATGTGTCTGACAGACCGTATTCGCGGGCAGGCTCGCTCCCACAGGGGATTTGCGGTGTTGATTAGAAGGCGGATTTGCCGACCGAGGCGCCGCCATCGACAAACAGGGTTTGTCCGGTGATAAAGCCGCTTTGCTCCGAGAGCAAAAACGCAATCGCCGAAGCAATCTCTTCCGGCTGCCCCAGCCGCCCCATCGGCATCCCCGCCAGATAGCGCGCTTCACCCTCGCTGCCCGGCGGATTGTTGGCGCGGAACAACTCCGTCTCAGTCGGCCCCGGTGCCACCGCGTTCACGGTGATGCCGGTCTGCGCCAGTTCCAGCGCCCATGAACGGGTGAAGCTGACCAGCGCCGCTTTCGCCGCTGCATACGCCGTGCGTTGGGTGATGCCCAGCACCGTCAGACTGGAAATGTTCACCACCCGACCCCAACCGCGCGTGCGCATGCCCGGGAGCAGCGCCTGGGTCGCCTGCAACGCTGAGTGCAGATTCAGCCGCATCACCTCGTCGAAGGCGTCCAGGTCGATATCGCCCAGCGCCTGCGGTCGAACCAGCCCGACGTTGTTCACCAGCCCATCGAACTCGTAGGTTCGTGCCAGCTCTGCGAGCACCTCACCGGTCAGCTTGCGATCGCTCAGGTCCAGCGGAAACAGAATCCCCGGAAAGCTCAAATCCGGCTGGCGAGCAATCCCCACCACGCGATGCCCGGCGCGGTCGAGATGTTCGGCCAGCGCCCGGCCGATGCCTTTGCTGGCGCCGGTGATGAGGAAGGTACGTCGGGTCATGGCAACTCCAGGGCAGCTCATCGGTTCAGCCACGCAATGCATCCAGCATCGCTTCAGGCTCGGGACGCTGAGTGTAATCCGGGTTGACCTCGGCGTAACGAATCACACCATTCTGACCGATCACATAACGCGCCGGCATCGGCAAGGTCCAGGCCGGATCGTCGTTGAAGGTCGGAAGGTCGTTGCGCAGATTCTTGTACAGCTCGATCAGGTAGGGCGGCAGTTCGAAGCGCAAGCCGAAGGCTGCCGCGACGTCATTGCGCGAGTCGCTGAGGATCGGGAATTGCAGTTCGTTGATGCGCTGCGATTTGCGGCTGTTGGCAGCGATCTGCGGTGAAATCGCCAGCAGGCTCGCCCCGGCGTCTTGAATCACCGGGAGAAACGCCTGCAATGCCTGCAACTCCATGTTGCAGTACGGGCACCAGACGCCCCGATAAAACGTCAGCACCAACGGCCCTTGTGCCAGCTGATCGGCGGACGAGACCGGCTGCCCCTCAGGGTCTTTGAGGGTGAACAGCGGCGCCGTGTCGCCGACCTTCAACGCATGACTGACGGCGCCGGAGGCAATCAGTTCGGCGGTGGCGCGTTCCATCACCGGGTGGATGTCGGCCGGGGCGTTGTAAGGCGGTTTGCCGGCCTTGAAGTCAGCTTTGAAGGCATCGAGTTTTGCTTGCAGGGTCATGGTCGAAAGTCCTGAAGAAGCGCCGGTAGTGGCTGGGTTCAAGAGTGACCGTCAGGCGTGGGCAGGGGAATGCAGGTGCATGGCATAGCATTCATGCTTGAGGGGAATGGGTAGGGCTCATTACATTCTGTAAAAAAACCGTCCTTCGTTCTTTACATTTTTCTGTGCTGTTATGCACGAAGTTGAGTACAGAGATCTTGTTGTTCAGGCTATTCGGCGCGCCAGTAGCCAGTTGCTTATCCAGCCAGGCCGTTAAAGGAGATCCGTAATGCAATATCCAATTTGTATCGAGTGGGGAGACGAGAACACTGCCATCGGTATTCAGATCCCCGACATCCCCGGCGCAGTTACGGCAGGGGACAGCTTTGAAGATGCCTGCAATGCGGCGGTTGAAATCGCCCACATCAGGCTGCAAGAGATTGCGGCGGACGGAGAGTCGATTTCTATGCCGACATCGGCATCCGCTCATCGCAGTAATCCGCAGTTCGCCGAGATGGGCTGGGGCATGCTGGAGCTGGATATCTCGCCGTATCTCGACAAGAACGAGAAGGTCAACGTGACGCTCCCGCGGGCGGAGTGAATAACCTGTGGGAGCGAGCCTGCTCGCGAAGCTTTTACGGCCTTATGCCGTTGCCAATGAACCACGCTGCGAAGCACTCAAAAACCGCAACAACGCCAACAACGGAAACGCACTCCCCACAATCACGATCCACAACCAGCCACCATGCTCATATACCGCACTGGCCACCGACGAGCCGAAGGCACCGCCGATAAAGATGCTGGTCATGTACAGCGCGTTCAGACGGCCACGGCTTTTGGCGTCCAGCGAATACACCGCGCGTTGGCCAAGCACCATGTTCATCTGCACGCAGAAGTCGAGCACCACGCCGGTCACGGCCAGGCCGATGACGCTGTAGACCGGATGAATGAAGGCGGGCAGGAAGCTCAGGCTGGCGAACAGCATGGCCAGCAGCGAGGCGATACGGGTGTGACCGGCGTCGGCCAGGCGGCCGCTGATTGGCGCGGCGATGGCACCGATGGCGCCGACCAGAGCAAAGATCGCGATTTCGCTTTGCGACAGACCATGGCTACGCGCCAGTTCCAGCGGCACCGCAGTCCAGAACAGGCTGAACGTGGCGAACATGCAGCCCTGATAAAACGCGCGCTGGCGCAGTACCGGTTGCTGGCGCAGCAGCGTCCACAATGAGCCGATCAATTGGCCATACGTGGCGCTGTGATCGGGCTGACGCTTGGGCACGGTCAACGCCAGAACCACGCTGATCGCCGCCATCAACGCTGCGGCAATCATGAACATCGCCCGCCAGCCGAAGTGGTCGGCCACTACGCTCGACACCGGCCGCGCCAGCAGAATGCCCAGCAGCAGGCCGCCCATGATCCCGCCGACTACGCGGCCTCGGGATTCTTCCGGCGCAAGATGCGCAGCCAATGGAATCAGGATCTGCACCGACACCGAACTGAAACCCACCAGCAACGAGATCAGCAGGAACACATTCGGCTGATCGGTAAACGCCGCCGCCAGCAGGCTGGCAATCGCCACCACGGTGGTGATGATCATCAAACGGCGGTTTTCCAGCAGATCGCCCAGCGGCACGAGGAAGAACAGGCCCAGCGCATAACCGATCTGCGTCAGCGAGACGATGAAGCTGGCCATGGTGTCGGAGAGACCGATGTCCGGCGCGATCAGGCCGATGATCGGCTGTGCGTAGTAGATGTTGGCAACGATGGCGCCGCAGCAGAAGGCGAACAGCAGCACCATGCCTCGGGTCATTGCGTGAGTGGTGGTGGTCATAAGGTTTCTCGATCCAGCGAAAGGGAGTGCGGTGAGGCTAAGGATTAATCCGCAAGGGCAGAAGGCACCGGCGGTTGATATCAGTTATTCCGTTGCGGAATGACCGGGTGCTAGCGGCGTGTCATCCATCGACGGACCTTGCGTCCGACCGTTGCGGGTCGATGATACATTCACTTACATCCTGTTCGATAGCGTGCTTATGTTCGCATTGGCTTGTTCAACATTCATGACCGGAGGATTGCAATGAAGCTTCGTCTTATCGCCACGATTGTCCTGACCAGCCTGCTCGGCGCGATGAGCGCACAGGCCGCCGATGCACCGGGGATGCGCATGGGTGTGCGCGGCGAGATCACCGGGGTCAGCGCCGACGCCTTGAAAGTCCACGTCAACAGCGGTGAGAACGTGGTGATTCAGCTGACCGGTGAGACCAAGGTTCGCGCCGTCACCCTCGCCAATATCGAAGACATCAAGCCCGGCAGCTACATTGGTTCGGCGGCGATGCCACAGGAAGATGGCACGCTCAAGGCGCTTGAGGTGCATGTGTTCTCGCCGGAGCTGGCGGGCAGTGGCGATGGCCATCGACCGTTCGACCTGGCCAAGGGCAGCAGCATGACCAATGGCAGCGTCGGCGATTTGGTGGTGAGCAACGGGCGGGTGCTGACGGTGAACTACAAGGGCGGGCAGCAGAAGATTCTGGTGCCGGAGGATGTGCCGATCGTTAATTTGACACCGGGCGATAGAAGCTTGCTGAAGGTTGGAGTGAAGATCGTCACCTTCGTCACGCAAAGTGCGGACGGCACGCTGACAGCGCAGGCGATTTCTGCGGGTAAGGATGGGGTGACGCCGCCGATGTAAAAGCCCCTCACCCTAGCCCTCTCCCGGAGGGAGAGGGGACTGATTGCGGGGTGCTTCAGAGGTACGCCGACTTGAACGTGCTTTAGTGAATCCATAATCGACGCAATCTTTCAGGTCGATGTTTGACCCGAGACACCTCGGTCGGCCCCCTCTCCCTCTGGGCGGTCCGACGTTTCGGGAGGGCTGGGGTGAGGGTAAAGCGGCCACAAAAAAAGGCGACCGTTGAGGGTCGCCTTTTTCATGTCAGCTTAACTGTTACTGGCCGGTATAGATCTGATCGAAAACACCGCCGTCATTGAAGTGAGTTTTTTGCACCGTGCGCCAGTCACCAAAGGTCTTCTCAACCGACAAGAAATCAACTTTCGGGAAACGATCGGTGTACTTCGCCAGCACCGCCGGATCACGCGGACGCAGGTAGTTCGCCGCCGCAATCTCCTGACCTTCCGGCGACCACAGGTACTTCAAGTACTCGTCCGCCGCTGCCCGCGAACCCTTCTTGTCGACCACTTTGTCGACCACCGACACCGGTGGCTCAGCCTCAGCCGAAACACTCGGGTAGATCACTTCAAACTGATCACGACCAAACTCGCGGGCGATCATTTCCGCTTCGTTTTCGAACGTCACCAGCACGTCGCCGATCTGGTTGGTCATGAACGTGGTAGTCGCCGCGCGGCCACCGGTATCGAGTACCGGCGCTTGCTTGAACAGTTTGCCGACGAAATCCTTGGCCTTGTTTTCGTCACCACCGTTCTTCAGCACATAACCCCAGGCCGACAGATAGGTGTAGCGGCCGTTACCCGAGGTTTTCGGGTTTGGCACGATCACTTGCACGCCGTCCTTGAGCAGGTCCGGCCAGTCTTTCAGGGCTTTCGGGTTGCCTTTGCGCACGATGAACACGGTGGCCGAGGTGAACGGCGCGCTGTTGTTTGGCAGACGCGTGACCCAGTTCTCCGGCACCAGTTTGCCGTTGTCGGCGAGGGCGTTGATGTCGGTGGCCATGTTCATGGTGATGACGTCAGCCGGCAGGCCATCGATCACCGAACGCGCTTGCTTGCTCGAACCGCCGAAGGACATCTGCACCGTGATGTTTTCGTTGTGCTCGGCTTGCCAGTGTTTCTGGAACGCAGTGTTGTAGTCCTTGTAGAAATCGCGCATCACGTCGTAGGAAACGTTGAGCAGCGTCGGGGCTGCCTGAGCGATGTTGGCCAAAGCCAGGCCGGCGGCGAGAAGTGAGGCGCCAAAGAGTTTTTTCACTGCGCATTCCTTGTTTTATCTGTGTAGGAGCTGGGGGTGATATTCAATTGCCACTGACTATAACGGGGCTGGCATAGTCGTTTAAAGATTAAAAAGCTCTTTGCTTATTCCAGTTTCTTGAACAGTGCATTGCCGCAGCGCGAGCAGAACGCGGCGCCGTGTTCATGGCTGTTTTTCTTGCACACCGGGCAGTCGTGTTGCAGCTGTTCGCCGCGCATGGCGTTGGCCAGTTCGGCGGTGAAAATCCCCGTCGGCACGGCGATGATCGAGTAACCGGTGATCATCACCAGCGACGAAATCACCTGGCCCAGCGGGGTCTTCGGCACGATGTCGCCGAAGCCCACGGTGGTCAGCGTGACGATCGCCCAATAGATGCCTTTGGGAATGCTGGTGAAGCCATGCTCCGGGCCTTCGATCACGTACATCAAAGTGCCGAACACCGTCACCAGCGTGCAGACGCTGACCAGAAACACGACGATTTTCTGCTTGCTGCCACGCAGCGCCGACATCAGGTAATTGGCTTGCTTGAGATACGGACTCAGCTTGAGGACACGGAAGATCCGCAGCATGCGGATGATCCGGATGATCAGCAGGTACTGCGCATCGCTGTAATACAGGGCGAGGATGCCGGGCACGATCGCCAGCAAATCCACCAACCCGTAAAAGCTGAAGGCGTAGCGCAAGGGTTTCGGTGAGCAATACAGACGCAGGATGTACTCGCCGAGAAAGATGATCGTGAAGCCCCACTCGATGTAGGCCAGCACGTCGGCGTAGTTCTGGTGAATGCTGTCGATACTGTCGAGCATCACGATCACCAGGCTGGCGAGGATGATCAACAGCAAGATGCCGTCGAAGCGACGCCCGGCGAGGGTGTCGCTCTGGAAAATCATGACGTAGAGCCGTTCGCGCCAACTGTTGCTGCTGTCCATGGATAACGCCTGAATCGAAGATCAGCGCAGCCTAGGTTGATTCTCCCCATGAGCGCAAGGCGCACGCTCGACCGGCGTTTTGCCGAGCATCTGGATGCCGGCGCGGATCAGCCAGCCGGCGAGGATGAATGGCGCGGTCAGGGTGGCCAGACCGATAGCCGCAAACAACGGCGTGACCAACAGCGCAAGGACGATGCCGAGCAGCGGCAGCCAAGGTTGTTGGCGTTGCGAAGAGAAGGCGAGGGCGGCGAGCACGGCGTTGTAGCTGCCGATGCCGAGCAGCGCGACGCTGGTTTCGTGGTGCAGCAGGCTGGAACCGAGGCCGATGGCAGAAGCCAGCATTGCCCAGCAAAACGCCCGGCGATCAGCGATCAGCAAACCAGCGGCGATCAGCGCGCCGGCCAGTGGATGACCGAGGAACATCACTTGGCCCAAACCGCGCAGTTCGGCGGCGAGCAGGTTCAGCGTGGTCATCTCGATGTGCGCCATCGGCGCCGACGGTTCGGCGAACAGCAGCAGAACCCAGCTCATCGCCACGAACGGCGAGGTGTAGGCCGGAATCGAGCGGCTGCTGTAGACATGTTTGAGCCATTGCTGCGTGACCATTGCGCTCAAGCCGCCCGCGGCAAGAATCAGCGGCGGCAGCATCGGCGACCACGGGAAGTACAAGCTCAGCAATAGGCCGAGCAAGATGCCGTTGTAGCTGAACAGCCCGGCCTGGCGATCAGCCTTGGCGTAGTTGCGCCGTTGCGCGGTGAGCAATCCGGCGACGGCACCGAGCAGCGCACCGGCGAACAGCACCGGCGCGGTCAGCAGAATCGCCAACAGGCACAGCAGGCCGCACAGCGGATGGCGCTGGAGGAATATTTGACTGAAACCGTTGAGCAAAGCCTCGGCCCAGTCGGGGCAGTGGGTGTTGAAATGATTGGCAGGCATGGCAGTTCTGAAAGTCAGGGAAACCGAGGCGCCTGTTTCGCCAGCAGGCTGGCTCCCACACTGAATCTCTGTTCAGTCATTGAGTTTGTGATGCACACAAATCAACTGTGGGAGCGAGCCTGCTCGCGAAGAGGCCGGTACAGGCGCTAAATCAATGTTTCGATCCGCAGCGAGTTAGTCGACCCCGGCTGGCCGAACGGCACACCGGCAGTAATCAGCAGCGTGTCGCCACGCTCGGCCATGCCTTGAGCCTGGGCGATTTCCAGCGCGGTCGAGCAGACTTCGTCGACCTGACGCAGGCGATCGTTGACGACCGAGTGAATGCCCCACGCCACGCTCAAACGCCGCGCAGTCTGCAGGTTCGGCGTCAGGTTGAGGATCGGCGCTTTCGGCCGTTCCCGCGCGGCACGCAGGCTCGATGCGCCCGACTCGCTGTAGTTGACCAGCACCGCCACCGGCAGCACGTTGCTGATGCGCCGGATCGCGCAGCTGATTGCATCGGAAACGGTCGCTTCAGCTTTCGGCCGACTGACATCAAGCTGAGTCTGATAGTCCGGGCCGTTCTCCACCTGACGAATGATCTTGCTCATCATCTGCACCGCTTCCAGCGGGTACTCACCGGAGGCGGTTTCTGCTGACAGCATCACCGCATCGGCGCCTTCGGCCACGGCGTTGGCAACGTCGGTCACCTCGGCGCGGGTCGGGGCAGGGGAGAAGCGCATCGACTCGAGCATTTGCGTCGCCACCACCACCGGTTTGCCGAGTTCGCGGCAGGTGGTGATGATGTTTTTCTGAATCTGCGGCACGCTTTCGGCCGGCACTTCGACGCCGAGGTCACCGCGAGCAACCATGATCGCGTCGCTCAGTTCAGCGATTTCGCGCAGTTGTTCAACGGCTGACGGCTTCTCGATTTTCGCCATCAGAAAGGCTTTGTCGCCGATCAATGCGCGGGCTTCGATGATGTCCTGTGGGCGCTGCACAAACGACAGCGCGACCCAGTCCACACCCAGTTCCAGGCCGAAGCTCAGGTCACGGCGATCCTTGGCGGTCAGCGGGCTGAGGTCGAGCACCGCTTGCGGCACGTTGACGCCTTTGCGGTCCGACAGTTCGCCGCCATTGAGCACGGTGGTGTCGATCGCATCAGCGTATTTGGTGACCACGCGCAGACGCAGTTTGCCGTCGTCGAGCAGCAGATCCATGCCCGCTTCCAGCGCGGCAATGATCTCCGGATGCGGCAGGTTCACTCGGCGTTCATCGCCCGCCGTCGCATCCAGATCCAGCCGGAATGCCTGACCGCGATGCAACTGCACCTTGCCGTCAGCGAACTTGCCGACGCGCAGTTTCGGCCCCTGCAAGTCCATCAGAATGCCCAGCGGATAGTTGAGCTGACGCTCGACTTCGCGGATCCACTGATAGCGCTTGGCGTGGTCGGCGTGATCGCCGTGGCTGAAGTTCAGGCGGAAGATATTCACCCCGGCCTCGACCAGTTCACGGATGTCTTCGATGCCATCGACAGCAGGCCCGAGGGTGGCGAGGATTTTGACCTTTTTATCAGGCGTCATGATTTGCAGCTCTCAAGGATCAGAATGGCGCGGAAGTCGTTGACGTTGGTGCGGGTCGGCTCGGTGACGATCAGCGCATCGAGCGCCTCGAAATAGCCGTAGCCGTTGTTGTTATCCAGCTCGTCGCTGGCGCTCAAACCGAGGGCGGCGGCGCGGGCGTAGCTGTCCGGGGTCATGATCGCCCCGGCGTTGTCTTCCGAGCCGTCGATGCCGTCGGTGTCACCGGCCAGCGCGTAGACGCCAGGCTGACCTTTGAGGTTTTCGGTGAGGCTGAGGAGGAACTCGGCATTGCGTCCGCCACGGCCATTGCCGCGCACGGTCACGGTGGTTTCGCCGCCGGAGAGAATCACGCACGGCGCTGCGAGTGGCTGGCCGTGATTGATGATCTGACGAGCGATGCCGGCGTGGACTTTCGCCACTTCGCGCGACTCACCTTCGAGGTCGCCGAGGATCAGCGTGCTGAACCCGGCCTGACGGCATTTCACCGCCGCCGCATCCAGCGATTGCTGAGGGCGGGCGATCAATTGGAAGTGGCTGCGCGCCAGGCTTGGGTCGCCGGGTTTGACGGTTTCCGACTCAGGGCTTTGCAGCCAGTTGCGCACGGATGCGGGAATCTCGATGCCGTAGCGTTTGATGATCGCCAGCGCTTCAGCGCAAGTGCTGGGGTCGGCCACGGTCGGGCCGGAAGCGATGACCGTGGCGAGGTCGCCCGGTACATCGGAAATCGCGTAGGTGTAAACAGTGGCAGGCCAGCAGGCCTTGCCGAGACGGCCGCCCTTGATCGCCGAGAGGTGCTTGCGCACGCAGTTCATCTCGCCGATGGTCGCGCCGGATTTGAGCAGGGCTTTGTTGATCGATTGCTTGTCGGCGAGGGTAATGCCTTCGGCCGGCAACGCCAGCAGGGCCGAGCCGCCACCGGAGAGCAGGAAGATCACGCGGTCGTCTTCGCTCAGGTTGCTGACCAGTTCGAGCACACGCTTGGCCACGGCCAGGCCGGCAGCGTCCGGCACCGGATGCGCGGCTTCGACCACTTCGATTTTTTCGCACGGGGCGCCATGACCGTAACGGGTCACAACCAGGCCTGAGACTTCACCCTCCCAGCAACGCTCGACCACTTGCGCCATCGCGGCAGCGGCTTTGCCGGCACCGATGACGATTACCCGACCGCTGCGATCGGCGGGCAAATGGGCTTCGAGAACCTGGTTCGGATGGGCCGCGTCGATGGCTGTGGCAAACAGCTCGCGCAGCAGTTGTTGCGGATCGACCGACATGGCGGGCTCCCGGAATTCTTGTTATTCGAAAGGGCAACTCAGATCCCTTGTGGGAGCGAGCCTGCTCGCGAAGGCGGTGTGTCAGCCAACATGGATGTTGAATGTGCAACCGCTTTCGCGAGCAGGCTCGCTCCCACAGGGTTTGCGCAGGCTTTATTTGTTGTCGCGAATCGAGAAGTTGGCCATGTGTTCCAGACCCTTGATCAGCGCCGAGTGGTCCCAGTTGCTGCCACCGATCGCGGCGCAGGTGCTGAACACTTGCTGGGCATTGGCGGTGTTCGGCAGGTTGATGTTCAGCTCCTTGGCGCCTTGCAGGGCCAGGTTCAGGTCTTTCTGGTGCAGGCTGATGCGGAAGCCTGGATCGAAAGTGCCTTTGATCATGCGCTCGCCGTGCACTTCAAGGATCTTCGAGGAAGCGAAACCGCCCATCAGTGCTTCACGCACCTTGGCCGGATCAGCGCCGTTTTTCGAAGCGAACAGCAGGGCTTCAGCGACGGCCTGAATGTTCAGGGCAACGATGATCTGGTTCGCGACTTTAGCGGTTTGACCGTCGCCATTGCCACCGACCAGAGTGATGTTCTTGCCCATGGCCTGGAACAGCGGCAGCGCGCGTTCGAAGGCATCGGCGTCGCCACCGATCATGATGCTCAGGGTCGCCGCTTTGGCGCCGACTTCACCACCGGATACCGGTGCGTCGAGGTATTGCGCGCCTTTCTCGTTGATCTTCGCCGCGAAGGCCTTGGTGGCGGTCGGCGAGATCGAGCTCATGTCGATAACGATTTTGCCTTTGCTCAGGCCAGCGGCAACGCCGTCAGCGCGGAACAGCACGTCGTCTACCTGCGGGGTATCCGGGACCATGACGATGATGAATTCAGCTTCCTGCGCGACTTCGCGCGGGTTGGCCAGAGCAACGGCGCCAGCGGCAACCAGGTCGGCCGGGGCGGCGTCGTGGTGCGCCGACAGGAACAGGCTGTGACCGGCTTTCTGCAGGTTCGAAGCCATTGGGTGGCCCATGATGCCGGTGCCGATAAATCCGATTTTAGCCATGAGAAAATCCTCTTGTTTTTGTCTTGCTCAAGCAAATAGGGGAGCTGCTCTGTGTGGGAGTGAGCTTGCTCACGAATGCGGTGGAACATTCAATATCCGTGTTGACTGAACCACCGCATTCGCGAGCAAGCTCGCTCCCACAGGGTTTTTGCAGTGTTCTTAAATTGCGTTGTGGGTTTTCAGCCAACCCAGGCCTGCTTCAGTGGTGGTCAGCGGCTTGTATTCACAGCCAACCCAACCCTGGTAACCGATGCGGTCGAGGTGTTCGAACAGGAACCGATAGTTGATTTCACCGGTGCCTGGTTCGTTGCGCCCCGGGTTGTCCGCGAGCTGCACATGGTTGATCTCGCCCAGGTGCGATTGCAGGGTGCGGGCCAGATCGCCTTCCATGATTTGCATGTGATAGATGTCGTATTGCAGATACAGATTGGCGCTGCCGACCTGTTCGCGAATCGACAGGGCTTGCGCCGTGTTGTTCAGGTAGAAACCCGGGATGTCGCGGGTGTTGATCGCTTCCATCACCAGTTTGATGCCCGCTGCCTGCAGCTTGTCGGCGGCGTATTTCAGGTTGGCGACGAAGGTCTTTTCCACGGTTGCATCATCAACGCCTTGCGGACGGATACCGGCCAGACAGTTGACCTGGGTGTTGCCCAGCACTTGTGCGTAAGCGATGGCCAGATCGACACCGGCGCGGAATTCTTCGACCCGATCCGGCAGGCACGCGATACCGCGTTCGCCCTTGGCCCAGTCACCGGCCGGCAGGTTGAACAGCACTTGGGTCAGACCATTGGCGTCGAGCTTGGCCTTGATTTCAGCGGAGCTGAAGTCGTACGGGAACAGGTACTCGACACCGCTGAAACCAGCCTTGGCGGCGGCGTCGAAACGGGCAAGGAAATCCTGTTCGGTGAACAGCATGGACAGGTTGGCTGCGAAACGCGGCATGGTGGTCTCCTAAAAACGGATGTGACACGGTTGGTCAGACTGAACGCGATCAAGTCCCCTCTCCTGGGGGAGAGGGTTAGGGTGAGGGGGATCCTGAGTCTGATCCGAATTTTGCGAGCACCGCAAAACCTTTCCCTCACCCCAGCCCTCTCCCGGAGGGAGAGGGGGCTAATTACGTTTAATCAAGCAGCGAAATCGCCGTTGGCGCATCGTTGCCGACCAGCGCCAGGTCTTCGAATTCGTTGACGGCGTTGATCTCGGTACCCATGGAGATGTTGGTCACACGCTCCAGAATGATCTCGACGATCACCGGCACCTTGAACTCTTCGATCATCTGTTCGGCCTTGCGCAGGGCAGGGGCGATTTCCGATGGTTCGAACACACGCAGTGCCTTACAGCCGAGGCCTTCAGCCACTGCGACGTGGTCAACACCGTAACCGTTGAGTTCCGGCGCGTTCAGGTTATCGAAGGACAGCTGCACGCAGTAGTCCATTTCGAACCCGCGCTGTGCCTGACGGATCAGACCCAGGTACGAGTTGTTCACCACGACATGGATGTACGGCAGTTTGAACTGAGCGCCGACCGCCAGTTCTTCGATCATGAACTGGAAGTCATAGTCCCCCGACAGGGCCACGACTTTACGGTTCGGATCGGCCTTCACCACGCCCAGCGCTGCCGGAATGGTCCAGCCCAACGGGCCGGCCTGGCCACAGTTGATCCAGTGACGCGGCTTGTAGACGTGCAGGAACTGCGCGCCGGCAATCTGCGACAGACCAATGGTGCTGACGTAGCAGGTGTCCTTGCCGAACACCTGGTTCATTTCTTCGTAAACGCGCTGTGGTTTGACCGGCACGTTGTCGAAGTGGGTTTTGCGGTGCAGGCTGGCTTTGCGCTGCTGGCAATCTTGCAGCCAGGCACTGCGGTTTTTCAGCTTGCCGGCGGCTTGCCATTCACGCGCCACTTCGATGAACACGGTCAGCGCAGCAGCGGCGTCGGAAACGATGCCCAGATCCGGCGTGAACACACGACCGATCTGCGTGCCTTCGATGTCGACGTGAATGAACTTGCGGCCTTCGGTGTAGACGTCTACCGAACCGGTGTGACGGTTAGCCCAACGGTTACCGATCCCCAACACCACGTCGGATTTCAGCATCGTCGCGTTGCCGTAACGGTGCGATGTCTGCAGACCGACCATGCCGACCATCAGCGGGTGATCGTCCGGGATGGTGCCCCAGCCCATCAGGGTCGGGATCACCGGAATACCGGTCAGCTCAGCGAACTCAACCAGCAGATCGCTGGCGTCGGCATTGATGATGCCGCCGCCGGCCACCAGCAGTGGACGCTCAGCCTGATCGAGCAAAGCCAGAGCCTTTTCAACCTGAACGCGGGTCGCAGTCGGCTTGGCCAATGGCAGCGGCTGGTAAGCATCGATATCGAATTCGATTTCGGCCATCTGTACGTCGAACGGCAGGTCGATCAGCACCGGGCCTGGACGGCCGGAGCGCATTTCAAAGAAGGCTTTCTGGAACGCGTAAGGCACTTGGCCCGGTTCCAGAACAGTGGTCGCCCACTTGGTGACTGGCTTGACGATGCTGGTGATGTCGACAGCCTGGAAGTCTTCCTTGTGCATACGGGCGCGGGGTGCTTGCCCTGTGATGCAGAGGATTGGAATCGAGTCGGCCGAGGCGCTGTAGAGCCCGGTGACCATGTCGGTACCGGCAGGGCCGGAAGTGCCGATGCACACGCCGATGTTGCCGGCCTTGGTGCGGGTGTAGCCCTCGGCCATGTGCGAGGCGCCTTCAACGTGGCGAGCAAGGACGTGATCGATGCCACCGACCTTTTGCAAGGCGGAGTACAGCGGGTTGATGGCAGCGCCCGGGATGCCAAAAGCGGTATCAACCCCTTCACGGCGCATCACCAGAACGGCGGCTTCGATTGCTCTCATTTTGCTCATGGTTTTGTGCCTCTTTACGTTTTGTAATTGTATACAAGTGGCTTTGCGCAGAGTGTATTCACGGCGGACGGCGCAGGTCAATCCATTTTCTCAAGCGTCTGTTTCATTCGTCGGAAGCCCGTCTGACTGTGGCTTTTCGTCGCATGTGGCGTTTTTCGAGAATTATTGTATACAAAAAAATAATTCATTGTGTTCTATTTGTTGCATCGGCCTGCGGCACAAAACCGCAGGCCCACGACTTTCCCTATAACAAAATGAGGACGGCACCATGAGCGCTTTAACCTTGAAAGTCGCAGTCAACCTGGTCAACGAGGCCATCAACGCAGGGCGCGGCATCAACGCCGCGCCGCTGACCATCGCGGTACTCGATACCGGCGGCCACCTGATCACCCTGCAACGCGAAGACGGCGCCAGCCTGCTGCGCCCGAACATCGCCATCGGCAAAGCCTGGGGCGCGATCGCCCTGGGCAAAGGCTCACGCCTGCTGGCACTGGATGCACAACAACGCCCGGCGTTTATTGCCGCGCTCAACAGCATGGGCCAGGGCAGCGTCGTGCCGGCACCGGGCGGTGTGTTGATTCGAGATCAGGCGGGAAGCGTGCTGGGCGCGATCGGGATTAGCGGCGATCTGTCGGATATTGATGAGCAGGTTGCGATTAAGGCAGTGGAGGCGCTGGATTTGCGGGCGGATGCGGGGGTGGCTGCTTGATCATTAGCGGCTGATTAACCATCTTCGCGAGCAGGCTCGCTCCCACATTGGATTTGTGCTCAGACACAAAATGTCTGAATACCCCAAGTCACCTGTGGGAGCGAGCCTGCTCGCGAAGGCGATCTTCCGTACACATCTTGCTAAAAGTCTGACGCTTGGTCCGACAATCATCTAGCTAGCCTTTTCATGATCAGGACATGAAAAGGCGAAGGAATGCTGAATCCATCTGCTTCAAATCGTTTGCGCATTGGTCGTTACTCCGAACAGAACCGCATTTACCTGCTAACAACCAATACGGCGGGAAGGCAACCTGTTTTCAGCGACTTTGCACTGGGTCGATTGGTCGCCAGCCAATTTCACGTCGCAGAGGAAATGGGCATTGCCAGTACGTTGGCCTGGGTAGTCATGCCAGACCATTTTCATTGGTTGATTGAATTGAGGCGCGGTTCGCTCGGCGAGTTGATGCAGCGTACAAAATCCCTCAGCACCAAAGCCGTGAATCTCTCGACGGGTCGACAGGCCAGTCTTTGGCAATCAGGCTTTCATGATCGTGCATTGCGCAGAGAAGAAGATCTGGTGACGTTGGCTCGGTATGTCGTGGCTAACCCGTTGCGGGCTGGTTTGGTTAAGAAGCTTGGCGACTATCCGTTGTGGGATGCGATTTGGGTTTGAGCGAAATTTTTGTGTTGCCGCCATTCGCGAGCAGGCTCGCTCCCACAGGGGATTTGTGAACGCCACGGGTCCAATGTGGGAGCGAGCCTGCTCGCGATGGCCTCACCGCGGTCTATCAGTCCGGCTCACAGCCTTTCAACACCAACCGGATAATCGTCTGTGCCGCCGCTTCATAATCCGCCTCGTCCAGCTTGTCCTTGCCGGTCACCGCAGAAATCTGCCAGTCGAAGTCGGCGTAGGTCTGGGTCGCGGCCCAGATGCTGAACATCAGGTGATTAGGGTCGATCGGGGCAATTTGCCCGCGGTCGATCCAGCTCTGGATGCAGTCGATGTTGTGCTTGGCCTGGCCGTTGAGCTGCTCGACCAGGTCGGCGCTCAGGTGCGGGGCGCCGTGCATGATTTCGCTGGCGAACACTTTCGAGGCGAAGGGCAGGTCGCGGGAGATGCGGATCTTCGAGCGGATGTAGCCGCTCAGCACTTCGCTCGGTACACCGTCCGGGTTGAACGGCGTCGAGGCCTGCAAAATCGGCACGATGATGCTTTCCAGAACCTCGCGGTAGAGGTTTTCCTTGGACTTGAAGTAGTAGTAGACGTTGGGCTTGGGCAATCCCGCCTTGGCGGCGATGTCGCTGGTTTTGGTCGCAGCGAAGCCCTTGTCGGCAAACTCCTCACTGGCGGCACGCAGGATCAGTTCTTTGTTGCGCTCGCGGATTGTGCTCATAAACCCGGTGGTTCCTTGCCTGTTCTGGCGGTTGCGCATGGTAGCACCGGCCTCGCGCAGCGCTCAAGAATGCCCCGTGTGGTCTGTGGTCGCGTTATGCTTCGCAACATTCATACATAAAAGGAAACAGGATTCATGGCAGGAAGCAGTTTGCTGGTGCTGGTCGACGATATTGCCACCGTGCTGGACGACGTGGCGTTGATGAGCAAAATGGCCGCCAAGAAGACCGCCGGCGTGCTCGGTGATGATCTGGCGCTCAATGCCCAGCAGGTCTCCGGGGTGCGTGCCGAGCGGGAAATTCCCGTGGTCTGGGCCGTGGCCAAAGGCTCGTTCGTCAACAAACTGATTCTGGTGCCATCGGCGCTGGCGATCAGTGCGTTCGTGCCGTGGCTGGTGACGCCGTTGTTGATGGTCGGTGGTGCGTATTTGTGTTTTGAGGGTTTCGAGAAGCTCGCGCACAAGTTTCTGCACAGCGCAGCTGAAGATGAAGCCGGGCATGCGCAACTGACAGAGGCCGTGGCCGATCCGGCGACTGATCTGGTGGCGTACGAGAAGGACAAGATCAAAGGCGCGATCCGCACGGACTTCATTCTTTCGGCGGAAATCATCGCGATTACGCTCGGCACCGTGGCGGACGCTTCGCTGACTCAGCAAGTGATCGTGATGTCCGGGATCGCCATTGTCATGACGGTCGGTGTGTACGGTCTGGTGGCGGGCATCGTCAAACTCGACGACCTCGGCTTGTGGCTCACCCAGAAACCAGGGCAGTTTGCGAAAAAAATCGGCAGCGGCATTCTCAGCGCAGCACCGTACATGATGAAAACCTTGTCGGTGGTCGGTACGGCGGCGATGTTCCTGGTCGGCGGCGGCATCCTGACCCATGGCGTGCCGGTGCTGCATCACTGGATTGAAGGCGTTGGTGCGGCAGCCGGCAGTGTCGGGTTTGCGGTGCCGATGTTGCTCAATGGTGTCGCGGGGATCATTGCTGGCGCGGTGGTGCTGGCGGTGGTTTCCGTCGTCGGCAAAATCTGGAAAACCGTGAAGGGCTAACCCGCGACACAAAACAAATGTGGGAGCGAGCTTGCTCGCGAAAGCGGAGTATCAGTCGACTTAAATGTTGACTGGACTACCGCATTCGCGAGCAAGCTCGCTCCCACAGTGTTTTGTGGCAGCCGTTTTTATTCGGCGATCTGCAACTTGCGCGCCTCGGTGTACACGTAACGCACTTTCTCGTACTCGAACGGCGAGTTCATCTGACCGTAGCGGAAGCTGGTCTGATAACGCTTGTCGACCGCACGCAGGGCCCAGATTTCCGGGTGGTTGGAGCTGACTTCCGAGACATTGAGGAAGTTGATCGCCGACTCGGCGGTGTAGTCCACAGCGAGGCCGGCGGTGTCGCGGATGTTCGACGGGCCGAGAATCGGCAGCACGAAGTAGGCGCCGCCCGGTACACCGTAGAAACCCAGGGTCTGACCGAAGTCTTCGCTCTGGCGCGGCAGGCCCATGGCGGTGGCCGGGTCCCACAGACCGGCGATGCCGATGGTGGTGTTGAGCAGCAGACGCGCGGTGGTTTCCATTGAGCGCTGGCCTTTGAACTGCAACAGGCTGTTGACCAGGTTCGGCACGTCACCGAGGTTGTTGAAGAAGTTACTCACGCCAGTACGCACGAAGCTTGGCGTGATGTAACGGTAGCCATCGACCACCGGCAGGAACACCCATTGGTCGAAGCGGTAGTTGAAGTGGTAAACCCGACGGTTCCACGATTCCAGCGGATCGTAGACGTTCAGCGCGTTGAGCGTCGAGCGCTCGAACTCGCGCTGATCCAGCCCAGGGTTGAATTTGAGTTTGGACAGCGGCTCTTTAAAGCCGTCGCTGTCGACGACGACTGGCGCGTTGGCTTTGCTGTTGTCGGCCTGGGCCACGCCTGCGCAGAGGAGCGCTGCCATCAGCAGGAGATATTTAGCCACGGAAGAACTCCAGCATGGCGTCGCTGTTGACGCGGTAGTTAAGGTTGCCGCAATGGCCGCCCAGTGGATAAACGGTCAGGCGATCACCGAAGGTCTTGCGCAGGAAACCGAGGTCGCCCGGGCCGAGAATGACGTCGTCGGCGTTGTGCATCACGGCGATTTTCGGGCTGTCGTGCAGGTAATCCTTGAGCGCATACAGGCTGACCTGATCGATCAGTTGCAGCAGGCTGCCGCCGTCGGTGCGCGCGCGCCACATCGGGATCACCTGATCGGTCAGGTAGCAGTCGAAGTCGCACTGCAGCGCACGCTTGAGGAACGGCGTGAGGCTGGTGCCTTCGGTGATCGGGAATTTCGGCGGGGTGATCAGGCCGCGACGGTTGATCAGGTCGGAGGTGAAGGCGATGTCGGCCGCCGAGAAGCGGAACGAGGTGCCGATCAGCATCGCCATCTGTTCGTTGGTCAGGTGCTGCTTGGACTGCTGGAAGTCATAGAGCAGCGCATCGTTGAGGTCGATGTAGCCTTTTTGCTGGAAGTAGCGAGTCAGCTTGGACAGCACCAGTTCATAGAATGTGGTGCTGTTGTTGATGCCTTTCACCTCAGTCTGTACCAACTTGTCGAGGTTGGTCACCGAGGTATAGAGGTTGACCGGCGGGTTGAGCAGCAGGACTTTCTTGAAGTTGAAGCTGCGGCGCGTTTCGTCCAGATGTGCGACGAATGCAGCATCCAGAGCGCCAAGGCTGTAGCCGGTCAGGTAATACTCGGTGACCGGCAGCTTTGGATTCTGCGCACGCACGGCCTGCATCACCCGGTACATGTCTTCGGCATCTTCCTTGGTCACGCCGGGGGTGGCGAAACGTGAGGCGGCGCTGATGAAGTCAAAACTGGTCGGCGAGGACAATTGCACGACGTGGTAGCCGGCCTTGTAGTAGAGCTTTTTCAGGTATTCGTTGAGCGTGCTGTCGTAGCGTGCGCCGGTGCCGGCGATCAGGAAAATCAGCGGAGCCGGTTTGTCCTGAGTGGCGATGCGGTAGGTGAGCTTTTTCACCGCCCAGAAGTTGTCCGGCAGGATGAACTCGCGCTCCGGGCGCAACGTCAGGCTGCGGTCCGATTGATTGATGTCGTCGTCCAGCGGCAATTCCGGGCGCAGGTCCGGCGGCGTCGTGGCGATGGTCGCCTCGAACGGGTTGGTCAGGGGGTAGCCATAACTGGCGGCGTCGATATCCACCGCCAGTGCGGACGCACTCAAAATAAGGCCGCTGAACAGCGCGGCGAAGCGCAAGGAACGGAGCATGACTAGATCCCTTAGAGGAAGGTGCCGAATGAAGTTCGCAGGCTATGACCACCGGGTTTGCGCCAAAGTGCCATGCTGCGGCACCAAACAGGCAGAATTCGGAGTAATAGTAGCTGGACGATACACTTTGCACCGCCTCAATGAACAGTTAACAGTTGTTAGCGCTTGCACACCGCTGGCGGCAGATTAAGCTGGCCGCCGATTTCTCTCGTTTGGAGTGCTTCATGTCCCGCCGTTTGCCCGTGATTCTGCTGCTTGTTTTGTTGCCGTTGTGGCTGGCCGCCAGCTATGGCGCACGTTATGGCTTTATGGAGGACGGCAAGTGGGTGGGCATCTGCGTGGATGAAGCCGGTCGTTGGGAATGCCTGTTGCGCTCCAATCTTGGCTTGATGATTCACTTCAAGGTGTTGGGCTGGACGGCGCTGGGTGCGGCGCTGATCGGTTTTGTCTTGCCAGGGCGGGCAGGGTGGTGGCTGGCGGTGCTGGCACTGGTGTTTGGGGTGCCGGCGCTGGCGTTGTACAACACCACGTTGGCGGTGTTTGCGTTGGTGATTGCCGGGTTGCGTCTGGTCCGCGAGACTCGTAGCGCCTGACAGTCAGTCTTCGCGAGCAAGCTCGCTCCCACATTTGGAATGCATTCTCCTGTGGGAGCGAGCTTGCTCGCGAAGAGGTCTTTAGCCTCGCTGAAAATCAGCCCTTGCGAACGCGCAGGCAGCGCCACAACGCAGCCACCATCAAACCACTCACCAACGCCCAGCCCCACGCCTGCTGATTCTGCAAACCTTCCTGATACAACTGCGGCGCAATCCCCGCGCCGACAATAAACGTCAGCAACGCAATCTCCCGACGCGGCACGCTGACGGGGCGGCACAGATACACCAGCGCCGGCAGCACAAACGCCATGCTTGCAAAGCTGCGATAACGCGGATCAAACACCATCTCCAGCATCATCACCGCTGCGGCAAAACCTGCCGCCGCGACCAGCCAGCCAGCGCGGCGCTCCAGTAGATTGAACGCCCGCTCACGCCAGCCAGTCCGCGTGCTCAGCGTCAGCGCAGCGTGTGCCAATACCAACAGATTCAACAGCGTCAGTAAGCCAACCCACAACCATTCACTGGTAAATCGCGTGGTTACCCGCGCCAGATCACCCCAGGCACCGATGGAGCAAGCGGCGAGGGCGCCCAGCAGCGGCAACAGCAGAGCCGAGCGCGTGCTGCGAACCCGCCCGCCAAGGATCAGCGTGCCAAGGAAAATCAACCCGCCGACCGCCAGCCACTCTTTCCAGAGCGGCACATTCGTCACCGGTCCCGCGAGTACGCCTTTGTCCTGACGATCAGCATCGAACAGCCCCCAGTAACCGCCGACCGCGCCTTCGCTGCCGCGCTTCCACGGCTGGTCAAACGCTTCGATCAGGTTGTAATGCCAGCCTTCCTTCTCGGCCATCGCGACAAAACCACGAATGAACTTGGCCTCGTTGACCCGGCTCGGCAGGGCGGTCTCGCGTTGGCGGCCTTCGCTCGGCCAGCCGGTTTCGCCGATCATCACGTCTTTCGGTGCGAATTTATTGCCGAACACCTGACGCACATCGGCGACATGCTGCAGGGCGACGTCGATGTTTGACGGATCATCTTCCCAGTACGGCAGCAAGTGGATGGTCAAAAAGTCCACCGCCGGCGCGACTTCCGGATGCTTGAGCCAGAACTCCCAGACATCGGCATAGGTGACCGGTTGCTTGACCTGACTTTTGACCTTGTTGATCAGCTTGGCCAGTTGCGCGCCGGTGACTTCTTTGCGCAACAGCGCTTCGTTGCCGACGATCACTGCACTGACCACATCCGGGTTGGCATTGGCCGATTTGATCAGCAGATCGACTTCTTTCTCGGTGTCCACCGGGTTGCTGTTGACCCACGCGCCGATCATCAATTTCAAGCCGTGTTTACGCGCCAGATCCGGCAGCGCTTCCAGGCCAGTCATTGAATAGGTGCGAATGCATTCAAAGCGTGTCGCCAGCAACGCGAGGTCGGCGTCCATGCGCTCCGGGCGCAGCTTGAATGGCACGTCGAACGGCGATTGGTCTTTATCGAACGGCGTGTACGAGGCGCACTGCAGCTTGTGTGTCGGCGTCGCTGCATCCGGCAGAATCACCGGTTGGCCGAGGCCGTACCAGAAACCAGCGAGGGCAAACAGCCCGAGCAGGCAGGCAAAGAGATAAGGCAGAAAGGGGAAGCGGGACGTCGCGGACATGGTCAGGCCGAGTGGCTGCAAAGCGACGCATGTTACCTGCATTTATAGAGGGGTTGGTGGCCCGCATGATTTTGACATGCAAAGTTCGGGCGGATTGTCTGGCGTCAAATATCCAGACGCCATTAATGGCCTTGTGATGTCGTTTCTCGTTGTCTTGAGGTCGCTGGTAGAGCAGGTCGACGACCGCGTGAGGTTGATGATCAAGCCATCAGTGCTCCGCTGATGTTCTAACGAGTTTGCGGTCAGGCGTGATGGGGGCGCCGTGCACCATAACAATACGTTGACGCCGCCCGTCATCCGTCGGGCGCAGCATTTCGGGGAAGTAACGATGAAGATGCGACGACTTTTAGGCGCAAGTGCTGCTCTGGTGCTTGCGATGAGTTCCACTTTCGCCAGCGCAGAAAAACAGACCCTGAACATCGGTTACGTTGACGGCTGGTCCGACAGCGTGGCGACCACCCACGTGGCGGCCGAAGTGATCAAGCAGAAACTCGGCTACGACGTGAAACTGCAAGCCGTCGCCACCGGGATCATGTGGCAGGGCGTGGCCACCGGCAAACTCGACGCCATGCTCTCGGCCTGGCTGCCCGTGACCCACGGCGAATACTGGACGAAAAACAAGGATCTGGTCGTCGATTACGGCCCGAACTTCAAGGATGCAAAAATCGGCCTGATCGTGCCGGAGTATGTGAAAGCCAAGTCGATCGAAGACCTGAAAACGGATGACACCTTCAAGAATCGTATCGTCGGCATCGATGCCGGTTCAGGCGTGATGCTCAAGACTGATCAGGCGATCAAGGATTACGGTCTGGACAAATACAGCCTCAAAGCCAGTTCCGGCGCCGGCATGATCGCCGAGCTGACCCGTGCCGAGAAGAAAAACGAATCCATCGCCGTCACCGGCTGGGTGCCGCACTGGATGTTCGCCAAGTGGAAACTGCGCTTCCTCGACGACCCGAAAGGCGTGTACGGCGCGGCTGAAACCGTGAACAGCATCGGCAGCAAAGAACTCGCGACCAAAGCACCGGAAGTGGCCAAGTTCCTGAAGAACTTCCAGTGGGCGTCGAAAGACGAGATCGGCGAAGTGATGCTGGCAATTCAGGACGGTGCCAAACCTGAAGCAGCGGCCAAGGATTGGGTCGCCAAGCACCCGGATCGCGTGGCTGACTGGACTAAATAAAAGCCTCACCGCCTAACCCTGTGGGAGCGAGCTTGCTCGCGAAAGCGGTCTATCAGTCGACTGATGTGTTGACTGATACGACGCCTTCGCGAGCAAGCTCGCTCCCACAGTCGTTTTGCGTGTACCGGAAATTGGCAAAAGTGTCATGGCGTTCTACTACTAAGGTCGTCTGTTACCGCGCTCGCAGCCGCATACATTAGCTATGTTCCAACAATAATCTGTGCTGCGAGGATAAAAACAATGAACGACAGCATTTACCTCTCGATTCAAAACAGTCCCCGATTCAAGGAGCTGGTGAAGAAAAGGGAACGATTCGCCTGGATTCTCTCGGCAATCATGCTTGGGCTGTACTCCGCATTCATTCTGCTGATCGCGTATGGGCCGCAAGTGCTCGGGGCGAAACTCAGTCCTGAATCCTCAATTACCTGGGGTATCCCGATCGGTGTCGGCCTGATTATTTCGGCTTTCATCCTGACCGGTATCTACGTGCGCCGCGCCAATGGCGAGTTTGACGACCTGAACAATGCGATTCTCAAGGAGGCTCAGCAATGATCCGGCGTCTACTGGCTCTTCTGAGCATCTCGGCGTTCGCGCCTGCCGTCTGGGCCGCTGACGCCCTGACCGGCGAAGTCCACAAACAACCGCTCAATGTCGCTGCGATCGCCATGTTCGTGGTGTTTGTCGGTGCGACCCTGTGCATCACTTATTGGGCGTCCAAGCGTAACAAGTCGGCTGCCGACTACTATGCGGCGGGCGGCAAGATCACCGGTTTCCAGAACGGTCTGGCGATTGCCGGTGACTACATGTCGGCGGCGTCCTTTCTGGGGATTTCCGCGCTGGTGTTCACCTCCGGCTACGATGGCCTGATCTATTCGATCGGCTTCCTGGTGGGCTGGCCGATCATTCTGTTCCTGATCGCCGAGCGCCTGCGCAACCTGGGTAAATACACGTTTGCCGACGTCGCGTCCTACCGCCTCGGGCAAACCCAGATTCGCACGCTGTCGGCCTGCGGCTCGCTGGTGGTGGTGGCGTTCTACCTGATCGCGCAAATGGTCGGTGCCGGCAAGCTGATTCAGCTGCTGTTCGGTCTCGACTACTACGTCGCGGTAATTCTGGTCGGTATCCTGATGTGCATGTACGTGCTGTTCGGCGGCATGCTGGCGACCACTTGGGTGCAGATCATCAAGGCCGTGCTGTTGCTGTCCGGTGCCTCGTTCATGGCGCTGATGGTGATGAAACACGTCAACTTCGACTTCAACATGCTGTTCTCGGAAGCGATCAAGGTTCACCCGAAAGGTGAGGCGATCATGAGCCCGGGTGGTCTGGTGAAAGATCCGATTTCGGCGTTCTCCCTCGGTCTGGCGCTGATGTTCGGTACTGCGGGCCTGCCGCACATCCTGATGCGCTTCTTCACTGTGAGCGATGCCAAAGAAGCGCGTAAGAGCGTGCTGTACGCGACGGGTTTCATTGGTTACTTCTACATCCTGACGTTCATCATCGGCTTCGGCGCGATCCTGTTGGTCAGCACTAATCCGGCCTTTAAAGATGCGGCGGGCGCTCTGCTTGGCGGCAACAACATGGCGGCGGTGCACCTGGCTGACGCGGTGGGCGGCAGTATCTTCCTCGGCTTTATCTCGGCGGTGGCGTTCGCGACGATTCTGGCAGTTGTGGCGGGTCTGACCCTGGCCGGTGCTTCGGCGGTGTCGCATGACCTGTATGCCAGCGTGATCAAAAAGGGCAAGGCTAACGACAAGGATGAGATTCGCGTTTCGAAGATCACCACGGTTGCGCTGGGTATTCTGGCTATTGGCTTGGGTATCTTGTTCGAAAGCCAGAACATTGCGTTCATGGTGGGCTTGGCGTTCTCGATTGCGGCGAGCTGTAACTTCCCGGTGTTGTTGCTTTCGATGTACTGGAAGAAGCTGACCACTCGTGGCGCGATGATTGGTGGCTGGTTGGGTCTGGTGAGTGCGGTGGGCTTGATGATCCTTGGCCCGACCATCTGGGTGCAGATTCTGCATCATGAGAAGGCGATCTTCCCTTACGAGTATCCGGCGCTGTTTTCGATGATCATCGCGTTTGTGGGGATCTGGTTCTTCTCGATTACTGATAAGTCGGCGGCTGCGGATAAAGAGCGGGCGCTGTTCTTCCCGCAGTTTGTGCGTTCGCAGACTGGGTTGGGGGCGAGCGGGGCGGTTTCGCATTGATGGTTTGATGGTTTTTTAATGTTGTGCTGAATGCCCCGGTTGAGAGATCGGGGCATTTTTTATTGGGCGGTTATCGGTTGTTTGGTGTGCATATCCGTTGCTGCGGTAACGGCTTCTTAGGGTTTCGCCCTTACGGCGAGTCACCTTTTCCAAACGCCGAAAAGGCTTTGCTCCTGCGTTCGGCCCGCTCGCTGGGGCTCGGGGTTCCTTCGCTGCGGGATCGATCCGGGGGCATCGCCTCCGGTTTGCTGCGCTGCACCTCCTCTCGCTGTATTTGGCTGCGCCAAACGGTCGCTGCGCTCCCACGCCCGGATCAATCCCGGAACGAAGCCTTCCGACGTCGCCCGTGGATCAAGATCAAGAGCAGGCGAGCTGACACTCGGCCTATTGAGTGGTGAAAAGCGGGGCGCGCATGGCTTTTGTTTTTGTGGTGGATTTGCCCCTCACCCCAGCCCTCTCCCGGAGGGAGAGGGAGCAGATTTGTGTGCTTTTCAAAGCCTGAGTTCGACTCGGCATTTCACGTCGGCGTATCTCCCCCAAACACCTCGGTCAGTTCCCTCTCCCTCCGGGAGAGGGCTAGGGTGAGGGGCTCTTGTTCTGGCTTGTGATCTTGCTTTGGCTTTGGCTTTGGCTTTTGATCTTCAGCCCCTATCGGCAGGCCGAGCGAAGGTGTTCATCCGGGGGGTAGGCGCGCAGCGCCGTGCGGCGCAGCCGCACACATCGAGAGGAGGTGCAGCGAAGCCAACCGTAGGCGATGCCCCCGGATGGACACCGTAGCGAGGGAACACTGAGCCTCAGCGAAGTGCCGTACGCCAGGGGCCAAGCCTTTTGGTTCCTTTTTGGCGTTTGAAAAAGGGACTCGCTGTAAGAGCGAAACCGCCAGCGGCACCACCCGCAGCAACGGATATGTCCCCAATCACCAAAAAAACCGCGAAAGCACAAACAAAAACGGCCCCTATATAAATAGAGGCCGTTCCCGGTACAACTTCAAGATTTTATCGCAAGACAAATCTTATTTGCGGTCTTCCAGCTTGGAAATATCACGCGACTCGCAGCCAGTGTACAACTGGCGCGGACGGCCAATCTTGTACGGGCTGGAGAGCATTTCTTTCCAGTGCGAAATCCAGCCAAC
This sequence comes from Pseudomonas fluorescens, assembly GCF_001648775.1. GTDB lineage: Bacteria > Pseudomonadota > Gammaproteobacteria > Pseudomonadales > Pseudomonadaceae > Aquipseudomonas > Aquipseudomonas fluorescens_M. The sequence goes on along the minus strand of NZ_LVEJ01000004.1, from coordinate 73,119 downwards.
AGTACGTGCCAGCGCGAAAATCACCGTGAACATGCTGGTCGGAATGCCGATCGCCTTGAGGATGATCCCCGAGTAGAAGTCGACGTTCGGGTACAGCGAGCGCTCGATGAAGTACGGGTCGGTCAGCGCGATCTCTTCCAGGCGCATGGCCAGTTCGAGTTGCGGATCGTTGTTGATGCCCAGTTCCTTCAGCACTTCGTCGCAGGTCTGCTTCATTACAGTCGCGCGAGGGTCGCGGTTCTTGTAAACGCGGTGACCGAAGCCCATCAGCTTGAACGGATCGTTCTTGTCCTTGGCCTTGGCGATAAACTTGTCGATGTTCGACACATCGCCAATCTCGTCAAGCATGGTCAGAACGGCTTCGTTCGCACCGCCGTGGGCAGGGCCCCACAGTGCGGCGATACCGGCGGCAATACAGGCGAACGGGTTGGCACCCGAAGAACCGGCCAGACGCACGGTGGAGGTCGATGCGTTCTGCTCGTGGTCGGCGTGGAGGATGAAGATCCGGTCCATGGCTTTGGCGAGTACCGGGCTGATCGGTTTGATCTCGCACGGGGTGTTGAACATCATGTGCAGGAAGTTTTCCGCGTACGTCAGGTCGTTGCGCGGGTACATCATGGGTTGGCCCATGGAGTACTTGTAAACCATCGCTGCCAGGGTCGGCATCTTGGCAACCAGACGGATCGCGGAGATTTCGCGATGCTGCGGGTTATTGATGTCGAGGGAGTCGTGGTAGAAGGCCGAGAGGGCGCCGACTACACCGCACATGACGGCCATCGGGTGGGCGTCGCGACGGAAACCGTTAAAGAAGGTTTTCAGCTGCTCGTGAACCATCGTGTGGTTTTTCACGGTGCTGACGAACTGGGCCTTCTGTTCTGCGGTCGGCAGTTCGCCGTTGAGCAGCAGGTAGCAGGTTTCCAGGTAGTCCGATTTTTCAGCCAGTTGTTCGATCGGGTAGCCGCGGTGCAACAGAATGCCGTTGTCGCCGTCGATATAGGTGATCTTCGATTCGCACGAGGCGGTCGACATGAAACCAGGGTCGAAAGTGAAGCGGCCCGTGGCCGTCAGGCCCCGAACATCAATTACATCGGGACCAACGGTGCCGGTTAAAATGGGCAGCTCGACGGGGGCTGCGCCCTCGATGATCAACTGCGCTTTTTTGTCAGCCATGTGGCCTCCTATTTATGCTTGAACCATCAGACAGACCCCCCACGCAGGGCCCGCACCACTATAGTGAGATAAATTCGAATGTCAATTTGCCTAAAGTCTTGCTCCAGAAGGCTTTAAGCGCACTTTTTCCTCGAAATTGACTGCCATTTACGCCTTTTATGCAACTTGTGCAATCAGCTATTGGGGGTAGGTGATTGCGTTGTCATTAGTAGCCTAACTGTCTATACTCGGCCACCGACCGCCAAGGGCTTTTGGGCTTGCTTTCATTGGGGGTCGCATCCCTGGGTGGTGGTTACCTGACCAGTGCACTCCCCAACAACTTTGCCCTGATTGTTAGGGGCTCTTCAGTGTGAAAAAAAAGCCGTGAAAAGCCAACGACCTGTAAACCTAGACCTAAGGACCATCAAACTCCCAGTCACTGCTTACACGTCCATTCTTCACCGTATCTCCGGTGTCATCCTCTTCGTGTGCCTTGCCATCATGCTTTATGCATTGGACAAGTCGCTGAGCTCCGAGGAAGGCTTCGGTCAGGTGAAAGCGTGTCTGACCAGTCCGCTAGCCAAGCTAGTGATTTGGGGCATCCTGTCCGCTCTGCTGTATCACCTGGTAGCCGGTGTGCGCCATTTGATCATGGACATGGGCATCGGTGAGACGCTGGAAGGCGGCAAGCTGGGCTCGAAAATCGTTATCGCCGTTTCCGTGATGGTAATCGTTCTGGCAGGAGTTTGGATATGGTAACTAACGTCACGAACCTGTCGCGTTCGGGCCTCTATGACTGGATGGCGCAACGTGTGTCTGCGGTCGTTCTCGCGGCTTACTTCATCTTTCTGATCGGATACGTCGTGGCCCACCCTGGCCTCGAGTATGCCCAGTGGCATGAACTGTTCGCCCACAACGGGATGCGTATTTTCAGCCTCCTGGCCCTTGTTGCTCTCGGCGCTCACGCCTGGGTCGGCATGTGGACCATCGCGACTGACTACCTGACGCCAATGGCGTTCGGCAAGTCCGCAACGGCGATACGTTTCCTTTTCCAGGCAGTATGCGGCGTTGCGATGTTCGCTTACTTCGTCTGGGGTGTGCAGATTCTCTGGGGTATCTGAGTCATGGCTAACATTCCAACGATTTCTTTCGACGCCATCATTATTGGTGGTGGCGGTGCCGGCATGCGCGCTGCGCTGCAACTGGCACAGGGCGGTCACAAGACTGCCGTGATCACCAAGGTTTTCCCGACCCGTTCGCACACTGTGTCCGCCCAGGGCGGCATCACTTGCGCAATCGCGTCCGCTGACCCGAACGATGACTGGCGCTGGCACATGTACGATACCGTCAAGGGTTCCGACTACATCGGTGACCAGGACGCTATCGAATACATGTGTCAGGAAGGCCCGGCTGCTGTTTATGAGCTGGACCACATGGGCATGCCGTTCTCGCGTACCGAACAGGGTCGTATCTACCAGCGTCCGTTCGGTGGTCAGTCCAAGGACTACGGCAAAGGCGGGCAGGCTGCCCGTACGTGCGCCGCTTCCGACCGTACCGGTCACGCGCTGCTGCACACCCTTTATCAGGGCAACCTGAAAGCCGGTACCACGTTCCTGAACGAGTACTACGCTGTCGACCTGGTGAAAAACCAGGAAGGCGACTTCGTCGGTGTGATCGCGATCTGCATCGAAACCGGCGAAACCACCTACATCCGCGCTAAAGCCACCGTACTGGCTACCGGCGGTGCAGGTCGTATCTACGCCTCCACCACCAACGCCCTGATCAACACCGGTGACGGCGTCGGCATGGCTCTGCGTGCTGGCGTGCCGGTACAAGACATCGAAATGTGGCAGTTCCACCCGACCGGCATCGCCGGCGCCGGTGTACTGGTTACCGAAGGTTGCCGTGGTGAAGGTGGATACCTGATCAACAAGCACGGCGAGCGTTTCATGGAGCGTTATGCTCCGAACGCCAAAGACCTTGCCGGTCGTGACGTGGTTGCCCGTTCGATGGTTAAAGAAATCATCGCTGGCAACGGTTGCGGTCCGAATGGCGACCACGTACTGCTCAAACTCGACCACCTGGGCGAGGAAGTACTGCACAGCCGTCTGCCAGGCATCTGCGAACTGTCGAAGACTTTCGCACACGTTGACCCGGTTGTTGCGCCGGTTCCGGTTGTTCCGACTTGCCACTATATGATGGGCGGCGTTGCCACCAACATTCATGGCCAGGCGATCACCCAGGACGCGGAAGGCGTCGACAAGATCATCCCTGGTCTGTTCGCGGTAGGCGAAGTGGCTTGCGTATCGGTTCACGGTGCCAACCGTCTGGGCGGCAACTCGCTGCTCGACCTGGTGGTATTCGGCCGCGCTGCGGGCCTGCACCTGGAAAAAGCGCTGACCGACGGCATCGAATACGACGACGCTACCGAAGCCGACATCGAAGCTGCCCTGTCGCGTCTGAACGCGCTGAACAGCCGTACTGATGGCGAAGACGTGGCAACCCTGCGTCGCGAGCTGCAGAACTGCATGCAGAACTACTTCGGTGTATTCCGTACCGGCGAGTACATGCAGAAAGGTATCGCTCAGCTTGCTGACCTGCGTACCCGCATCGCCAACGTGAAGATCAACGATAAGTCGCAGGCGTTCAACACTGCCCGTATCGAAGCGCTGGAACTGCAAAACCTGCTGGAAGTGGCTGAAGCTACCGCCATCGCCGCTGAAGTCCGCAAAGAGTCGCGCGGTGCTCACGCCCGTGAAGACTTCGAAGACCGTGACGACGAAAACTGGCTGTGCCACACCCTGTACTTCCCGGGTGACAAGCGCGTCACCAAGCGTGCCGTGAACTTCTCGCCGAAGACTGTTCCGACTTTTGAACCTAAGATTCGGACTTATTAAGGGTGGCCGCCATGTTGCAAGTCAGCGTATATCGTTACAACCCTGATCAGGACGCTGCGCCGTTCATGCAGGAATTCCAGGTCGATACCGGTGGTAAAGACCTGATGGTGCTGGACGTACTGGCCCTGATCAAAGAGCAGGACGAAGGCTTCTCCTATCGTCGCTCTTGCCGTGAAGGCGTTTGCGGTTCCGACGGCATGAACATCAACGGCAAAAACGGTCTGGCGTGCATCACGCCGCTGTCTGCCGTTGTAAAAGGTAATAAGTTGATCGTTCGTCCGCTGCCAGGTTTGCCGGTTATCCGTGACCTGGTCGTCGATATGAGCATCTTCTACAAGCAATACGAGAAGGTGAAGCCTTACCTGCAGAACGACACGCCGGCTCCGGCCATCGAGCGTCTGCAGTCGCCAGAAGAGCGTGAAAAGCTCGACGGTCTGTACGAGTGCATTCTGTGCGCCTGCTGCTCGACTTCGTGCCCGTCCTTCTGGTGGAACCCGGACAAGTTCCTGGGTCCAGCTGCACTGCTGCAAGCTTATCGCTTCCTGGCAGACAGTCGTGACACCAAGACATCCGAGCGTCTGGCTTCGCTCGATGACCCGTTCAGCGTTTTCCGCTGCCGGGGCATCATGAACTGCGTCAACGTATGTCCGAAAGGCCTGAACCCGACTAAGGCCATCGGTCACATCCGTAACATGCTGCTTTCGAGCGGCGTGTGATTCAGCTGCTGTAACCGCTGCACCGTAGAGGCTGTGGCGCGGGCTTCAACCCGCGTCATGGCTATAACCAGAGCAGTAGCCATAAGCTGCCGCTCTTATTTTGAAGAAATGAGACAAGCAGGGGCATCCGGGCTGGTACCCGGACTATCAGTGTGATCCTAAGTGGCTTGTTTTAGTCGCTGCATTCGGACTTCTGCAAGTTTGCTCGGTGTCGACATCGATGGTGTTCCCCTAACCGAGGGTGACCAAGCATGCAAGAAAGCGTGATGCAGCGCATGTGGAACAGCGCCTACCTTTCAGGTGGAAACGCTGCCTATGTGGAAGAGCTTTATGAGCTCTACCTGCACGACCCTAACGCTGTGCCAGAAGAGTGGCGCACCTACTTTCAGAAGTTGCCTGCCGACGGCAACTCTGCCACTGATGTTTCGCACTCCACAATTCGCGATCATTTCGTGCTGCTGGCAAAGAACCAGCGCCGCGCCCAACCGGTTTCCGCCGGCAGCGTGAGCAGTGAGCACGAGAAGAAGCAAGTTGAAGTGCTGCGATTGATCCAGGCCTACCGTATGCGTGGCCACCAGGCAGCCCAGCTTGACCCGCTGGGGCTGTGGCAGCGTCCTGCACCTGCAGACCTGTCGATCAATCATTACGGCTTGACCAATGCCGATCTTGATACGACCTTCCGTGCCGGCGACCTGTTCATCGGCAAAGAGGAAGCGAGCCTACGCGAAATTCACGAAGCGTTGCAGCAGACATATTGCCGCACCATCGGCGCTGAATTTACGCACATCACCGATTCCGAGCAGCGCCAGTGGTTCCAGCAGCGTCTGGAAAGCGTGCGCGGTCGTCCGACGTACTCCGCCGACATCAAGAGCCACCTGCTTGAGCGCGTGACTGCCGGTGAAGGCCTGGAAAAATACCTGGGCACCAAATACCCGGGCACCAAGCGTTTCGGTCTGGAAGGCGGCGAAAGCCTGATTCCAATGCTCGACGAACTGATCCAGCGTTCCGGTTCCTACGGCACCAAGGAAGTCGTCATCGGCATGGCCCACCGTGGCCGTCTGAACGTACTGGTCAACACCTTCGGCAAGAACCCGCGCGAGCTGTTCGACGAGTTCGAAGGCAAGAAGAAGGTCGAGCTGGGTTCCGGTGACGTTAAATACCACCAGGGCTTCTCGTCCAACGTGATGACTGCCGGCGGTGAAGTTCACCTCGCCATGGCGTTCAACCCGTCCCACCTGGAGATCGTTTCCCCGGTGGTAGAAGGTTCGGTTCGCGCCCGTCAGGATCGTCGTAACGACCCGACCGGTGAGAAGGTTCTGCCGATCTCCATCCACGGTGACGCTGCATTCGCAGGTCAGGGCGTGGTCATGGAAACCTTCCAGATGTCGCAGACCCGCGGTTTCAAGACCGGCGGTACCGTGCACATCGTGATCAACAACCAGGTGGGTTTCACCATCAGTAACCCGCTGGACTCGCGTTCCACCGAGTACGCCACTGACGTTGCGAAGATGATCCAGGCGCCGATCCTCCATGTGAATGGTGATGATCCGGAAGCCGTGTTGTTCGTGACCCAGCTGGCCATCGACTACCGCATGCAGTTCAAGCGTGACGTGGTGATCGACCTGGTCTGCTACCGTCGTCGCGGCCACAACGAGGCCGACGAGCCAAGCGGTACTCAGCCTCTGATGTATCAGCAGATCACCAAACAGCGCACCACCCGTGAGCTGTACGCTGATCGTCTGACCCAGGGCGGTGTACTCGACGCAGAGCGTGTTCAGGCGAAAGTCGACGAATACCGCAACGCGCTGGACAACGGTCTGCACGTGGTGAAATCGCTGGTCAAAGAGCCTAATAAAGAACTGTTCGTGGACTGGCGTCCGTATCTGGGCCACGCCTGGACTGCGCGTCACGACACTCGCTTTGATCTGAAGACCCTGCAAGAACTGTCCGCCAAGCTGCTGGAAATTCCGGAAGGCTTCGTGGTTCAGCGTCAGGTCGCGAAGATCTACGAAGACCGTCAGAAGATGCAAGCCGGCGGCCTGCCGATCAACTGGGGTTACGCCGAAACCATGGCGTACGCGACCCTGGCGTTCGAAGGTCACCCGATCCGCATGACCGGTCAGGACATCGGCCGCGGTACGTTCTCGCACCGTCACGCTGTGTTGCACAACCAGAAAGACGCGGGCACCTACATTCCGCTGCAGCACCTGTACGACGGTCAGCCACGCTTTGACCTGTACGACTCGTTCCTGTCGGAAGAAGCGGTACTGGCGTTCGAATACGGTTACTCGACCACCACGCCGGATGCGCTGGTGATCTGGGAAGCCCAGTTCGGCGACTTCGCCAACGGTGCACAGGTTGTGATCGACCAGTTCATCACCAGCGGCGAGCACAAGTGGGGCCGTCTCTGCGGTCTGACCATGTTGCTGCCACACGGTTACGAAGGTCAGGGCCCTGAGCACAGCTCGGCACGTCTTGAGCGTTACCTGCAACTGTGCGCCGAGCACAATATTCAGGTTGCCGTCCCAACCACGCCAGCACAGATCTACCACTTGCTGCGTCGTCAGGTGATTCGTCCGCTGCGCAAGCCACTGATCGTGCTGACGCCGAAGTCGTTGCTGCGCCACAAGCTGGCCATCTCGACGCTGGAAGATCTGGCCGAAGGTTCGTTCCAGACCGTGATCCCGGAAATCGATACCCTGGACCCGAAAAAGGTCGAGCGTGTTGTTCTGTGTAGCGGCAAGGTCTACTACGACCTGCTGGAAAAACGCCGTGCCGAAGGCCGTGAAGATATCGCCATCGTGCGTATCGAGCAGCTGTACCCATTCCCTGAGGACGACTTGAAAGAAGTCCTGGCTCCGTACACCAACGTCAAAAATGCCGTTTGGTGTCAGGAAGAGCCGATGAACCAGGGCGCCTGGTACTGCAGCCAGCACCACTTGCGTCGCAGCATCGGGAACCTCGACAAGTCTCTCGTACTTGAGTACGCGGGCCGTGAGGCTTCTGCTGCCCCAGCTTGTGGTTACGCATCGATGCACGCCGAGCAGCAGGAAAAACTCCTGCAAGACGCGTTTACCATTTAACGCCTTCGCGCACCTGAAACCGAATTTAAGGAACCACAGATAATGGCTATCGAGATCAAAGCCCCCACTTTCCCGGAATCGGTTGCCGATGGCACCGTTGCCACCTGGCACAAACAACCGGGCGATGCCGTCAAGCGTGACGACCTGATCGTCGACATCGAAACCGACAAAGTCGTACTGGAAGTTCTGGCTACCGCCGACGGCGTGCTGGGCGCAATCGTCAAGAACGAAGGCGACACCGTTCTGTCCGACGAAGTGCTGGGCTCCATCGAAGCGGGCGGCGCTGCTGCCGCTGCTCCAGCCGCCGCTGCTGCTCCGGCCGCTGCTGCCGCTGCACCGGCTGCTGCTGAAGGCGAAGACGATCCTGTTGCTGCTCCTGCTGCGCGCAAGCTGGCTGAAGAGAACGGCATCAACATCGCTTCCGTTGCCGGCACCGGCAAAGGTGGTCGTGTGACCAAGGAAGACGTGGTTGCAGCGGTTGCTGCCAAGAAAGCCGCTCCGGCTGCCGCACCTGCCAAGGCTGCTGCTCCTTCGGCTGCCGCTCCTGTGTTCGCCGCTGGCGACCGCATCGAGAAGCGCGTACCGATGACCCGCGTTCGTGCCACCGTAGCCAAGCGTCTGGTTGAAGCTCAGTCGAACATGGCGATGCTGACCACTTTCAACGAAGTCGACATGACTGAAGTCATGGCCCTGCGTTCGAAGTACAAGGATCTGTTCGAGAAGTCCCACAACGGCGTACGCCTGGGCTTCATGTCGTTCTTCGTTAAAGCAGCCACCGAAGCGCTGAAACGCTTCCCGGCTGTTAACGCTTCGATCGACGGCGCTGACATCGTTTACCACGGCTACGCGGACATCGGCGTTGCCGTTTCCAGCGACCGTGGCCTGGTTGTTCCGGTTCTGCGTAACGCCGAACTGATGAGCCTGGCTGAAATCGAAGGCGGCATCGCAACATTCGGCAAAAAAGCCCGTGACGGCAAACTGTCGATGGACGAGATGACCGGTGGTACCTTCACCATCACCAACGGTGGTACCTTCGGTTCGATGATGTCGACCCCGATCGTCAACCCGCCGCAGGCAGCGATTCTGGGCATGCACAACATCATCCAGCGTCCTATGGCCATTAACGGTCAGGTCGTTATCCGTCCGATGATGTACCTGGCACTGTCCTACGATCACCGTCTGATCGATGGCAAAGAAGCTGTGACCTTCCTGGTGACCATCAAGAACCTGCTGGAAGATCCGGCGCGTCTGTTGCTGGATATCTAAAAAACAGCGGCAAGCTTCAAGTTTCAAGCCACAAGCTCAAAGCGAGCGGGGTGGGCTTGGAGCTTGTGGCTTGCGGCTTGTAGCTTTATTGCTAAAGAGGATTTTTTGAATGTCGCAGAAATTTGACGTAGTAGTGATCGGTGCTGGCCCTGGCGGCTACGTGGCTGCCATCAAGGCCGCGCAGCTGGGTCTGACCACTGCCTGCATCGAGAAGTACACCGACGCAGAAGGCAAGCAAGCCCTGGGCGGTACCTGCCTGAACGTGGGCTGCATTCCTTCCAAGGCGCTGCTCGACAGCTCCTGGAAATACAAGGAAGCGAAAGAAAGCTTCAACGTTCACGGTATCTCGACCGGCGAAGTCAAAATGGACGTCGCTGCGATGGTTGGCCGCAAGGCTGGCATCGTCAAGAACCTGACCGGCGGCGTTGCCACCCTGTTCAAGGCCAACGGCGTTACTTCGATTCAGGGCCACGGCAAACTGCTGGCTGGCAAAAAAGTCGAAGTCACCAAGCCAGACGGCTCGGTTGAAGTCATCGAAGCTGAAAACGTCATCCTGGCGCCAGGTTCGCGTCCGATCGACATTCCACCGGCTCCGGTTGATCAGAAAGTCATCGTCGATTCGACTGGCGCACTGGAATTCCAAAGCGTACCTAAGCGTCTGGGCGTGATCGGCGCTGGCGTGATCGGTCTGGAACTGGGTTCGGTGTGGTCGCGTCTGGGTTCCGAAGTTGTTGTTCTGGAAGCTCTGGACACTTTCCTGATGGCAGCGGACACCGCTGTTTCCAAGGAAGCGCTGAAAACCCTGACCAAACAAGGTCTGGACATCAAACTGGGTGCTCGCGTAACCGGCTCGAAAGTGAACGGCGACGAAGTCGTTGTGAACTACACCGACGCCAACGGCGAACAGACCATCACTTTCGACAAGCTGATCGTAGCCGTTGGTCGCCGTCCGGTGACCACTGATCTGCTGGCTGCCGACAGCGGCGTGACCCTCGACGAGCGCGGTTTCGTGCACGTTGACGATCACTGCGCGACCACCGTACCGGGCGTTTTCGCCATCGGTGACGTGGTTCGCGGCATGATGCTGGCTCACAAGGCTTCGGAAGAAGGCATCATGGTTGTCGAGCGCATCAAGGGCCACAAAGCCCAGATGAACTATGACCTGATCCCTTCGGTTATTTATACTCACCCGGAAATCGCGTGGGTTGGCAAAACCGAGCAGGCCTTGAAAGCTGAAGGCGTTGAAGTTAACGTCGGCACCTTCCCGTTCGCCGCTTCCGGCCGTGCCATGGCCGCCAACGATACCGGTGGTTTCGTCAAGGTCATCGCTGATGCTAAGACTGACCGCGTATTGGGCGTGCACGTGATTGGCCCGAGCGCTGCAGAACTGGTTCAGCAGGGCGCGATCGGTATGGAATTCGGCACCAGCGCTGAAGACCTGGGCATGATGGTTTTCTCCCATCCGACCCTGTCTGAAGCCTTGCACGAAGCTGCTTTGGCTGTGAATGGCGGCGCCATCCACATTGCCAACCGCAAAAAGCGTTAACAGACAATAAGAAACCACGGCGGTAACGGCCCGTCGTGAGCCTTGCGAGCAAGTCTCACCGCGGAATGTCCGCTGGACGCAGTCTTGCGTAGCTGCACCGGGTATCCGGAAAGGCTACGCAAGCAGCAGTCACAGGTGGCGCGGCACTCAAACGAGCGCAGCGCCGAATGCGCAGTACCTAACGAAGACGGTAAAAAGCATGAATCTTCACGAGTATCAGGGTAAGCAGCTGTTCGCTGAATACGGCCTGCCAGTTTCCACTGGTTACGCAGTAGACACCCCGGAAGCAGCAGCAGAAGCTTGCGACAAAATCGGCGGCAGTGAGTGGGTTGTCAAAGCCCAGGTCCACGCCGGTGGTCGCGGTAAAGCGGGCGGCGTAAAGCTGGTTCGCAGCAAAGAAGACGCCAAAGCCTTCGCACAGCAGTGGCTGGGCAAGCGTCTGGTGACTTACCAGACTGACGCCAATGGCCAGCCAGTCACCAAGATCCTGGTTGAATCGTGCACTGATATCGCTAAAGAGCTGTACCTGGGCGCTGTCGTTGACCGTTCGAGCCGTCGCATCGTGTTCATGGCTTCCACCGAAGGTGGCGTGGACATCGAGAAAATCGCTCACGACACTCCTGAAAAAATTCTCAAGGCCACTATCGATCCACTGGTTGGCGCTCAGCCATTCCAGGGTCGCGAGCTGGCATTCCAGCTGGGTCTGGAAGGCAAGCAGGTTGCTCAGTTCGCCAAGATCTTCGTAGGTCTGGCCAAGCTGTTCAAGGATCACGACCTGGCTCTGCTGGAAGTGAACCCGCTGGTGATCAAGGCTGACGGCGATCTGCACTGCCTGGACGCCAAGATCAACATCGACGCCAACGCCATGTACCGTCAGCCTAAGCTGAAGACTTTCCACGATCCGTCGCAAGACGATCCGCGCGAAGCGCACGCTGCCAAGTTCGAACTGAACTACGTGGCACTGGAAGGCAACATCGGCTGCATGGTCAACGGTGCTGGCCTGGCCATGGGCACCATGGACATCGTCAACCTGCATGGCGGCAAGCCAGCCAACTTCCTCGACGTAGGTGGTGGCGCTACCAAAGAACGCGTAACTGAAGCGTTCAAGATCATCCTGTCCGACACCAACGTCGCTGCAGTACTGGTCAACATCTTCGGCGGCATCGTTCGCTGCGACATGATTGCCGAAGGCATCATCGGCGCGGTGAAAGAAGTCGGCGTGAAAATCCCGGTTGTTGTTCGCCTTGAAGGCAACAACGCTGAGCTGGGCGCTAAAGTACTGGCAGAAAGCGGTTTGAACATCATCGCTGCTACCAGCCTGACCGACGCTGCTCAACAAGTTGTCAAAGCTGCGGAGGGCAAATAATGAGCGTCCTGATCAATAAAGACACCAAAGTTATCTGCCAGGGTATTACCGGTTCGCAAGGTAGTTTCCACACCCAGCAAGCCATCGAATACGGCACCAAAATGGTTGGTGGCGTTACTCCTGGCAAAGGCGGCACCGAGCACCTGGGTCTGCCAGTGTTCAACACCGTTAAAGACGCAGTAGAAGCCACTGGCGCTACCGCTTCCGTGATCTACGTTCCGGCTCCTTTCTGCAAAGATTCGATCCTGGAAGCGGCATTCGGCGGCATCAAGCTGATCGTTTGCATCACCGAAGGCATTCCTACCCTGGACATGCTGGACGCTAAAGTTAAGTGCGACGAGCTGGGTGTAGTCCTGATCGGCCCTAACTGCCCAGGCGTTATCACTCCGGGCGAGTGCAAGATCGGCATCATGCCAGGTCACATTCACTTGCCAGGCAAGGTCGGTATCGTTTCGCGTTCCGGCACCCTGACCTACGAAGCTGTCAAGCAGACTACTGACGCCGGTTTCGGTCAGTCGACTTGCGTCGGCATCGGTGGTGACCCGATCCCGGGTTCGAACTTCATCGACATCCTGAAGCTGTTCCAGGAAGACCCGAAGACCGAAGCGATCGTCATGATCGGCGAGATCGGCGGTTCGGCTGAAGAAGAAGCGGCTGCCTACATCAAGGCACACGTGACCAAGCCGGTTGTTTCCTACATCGCTGGTGTAACTGCTCCTCCGGGCAAGCGCATGGGCCATGCTGGCGCAATCATCTCTGGCGGCAAAGGCACTGCAGACGAGAAATTCGCTGCGCTGCAAGACGCAGGCGTTAAAACCGTGCGTTCGCTGGCAGACATCGGCAAGGCCCTGGCCGAGCTGACGGGTTGGGCTGTCAAGTAAGCCTCGCGCTTAGCTGACGCTTCACCAAACAAAGGCCACCTTCGGGTGGCCTTTGTCGTTTCTGGCATTCGCTTATTTATAGACTTGCCCCCAATTACATGCAAAAACGCGACACAGAAACGTCGCGTATCGGATAGTTCGCCCTCTAACAGTGCGTTTGCAAAGCAAATTCGTTAGGCTAGCAGCCATTTTTGCGTCTGCCGCCCACAAGGCATGCAACGCGCTTTAAGGGTCAGTCCCATACGGATCGACAGCATTTCCCTAATTACACAGGGCAATCCCCCTCTAAATTCCGATTCAGTAGTGTGGTATTACCTTAATGAAAGTTTTGAAAGGTCAGGACATCCTGGCACTTGGCTTTATGACATTTGCCCTGTTCGTTGGGGCTGGCAACATTATCTTCCCGCCTATCGTTGGCTTGCAGGCCGGACCTCACGTCTGGATGGCCGCGCTGGGCTTCCTGATCACCGCAGTCGGTTTGCCGGTGATCACTGTCGTTGCACTGGCCAAGGTCGGTGGGGCGATGGATGCGCTGAGCAGCCCGATCGGCAAGATCGCTGGCGGCATTCTCGCGGCTGCTTGCTACCTGGCAGTCGGCCCGTTGTTCGCCACCCCGCGTACCGCGACCGTATCCTTTGAAGTAGGCTTGGCGCCGCTGACCGGCGAAAGCCCGCTGGCGCTGTTCCTCTACAGCTCGGTGTACTTCCTGCTGGTGTTCTTCATCTCGCTCTACCCTGGGCGTTTGCTGGACACGGTTGGCCGTTTTCTCGCGCCGTTGAAGATCATCGCGCTGGCGGTGCTGGGTATCGCTGCATTCGCCTTGCCGGCGGGTGACATCGGCCACGGCACGCCAGAGTACGTCGCCGCGCCATTCTCCCAAGGCTTCATCAATGGTTACCTGACCATGGATACCCTGGGTGCACTGGTGTTCGGCATCGTCATCGTTAACGCGATCCGCTCCCGTGGCGTCGAGTCGCCGAAGCTGATCACCCGTTACGCGATCATCGCTGGCTTGATCGCCGGCGTCGGTCTGGCGCTGGTGTATATCAGCCTGTTCCGTCTCGGTTCCGGCAGCCACGAAGTGGCAGTGGGCGCGACCAATGGCGCGGCGGTACTGCACGCTTACGTACAGCATACCTTCGGTTCGCTGGGCAGCGGCTTCCTCGCCGTGCTGATCTCGCTGGCCTGCCTGGTAACGGCGGTGGGTCTGACTTGTGCCTGCGCCGAGTATTTCAGTCGTGTTCTGCCGCTGTCGTACAAGACGCTGGTGATCATCCTGGCGGCGTTCTCGCTGCTGGTGTCCAACCTGGGCCTGACCAAGCTGATCGCGTTCTCGATTCCGGTGCTGACAGCGATTTACCCGCCATGCATCGTGCTGGTGGCGCTGAGCTTCTGCAAAGACTTCTGGCATGAACATGGGCGCATCCTCGGCCCGGTGATGCTGGTGTCTTTCGTGTTCGGCAGCATCGACGCGCTGAAAGGCGCTGGTCTGGCTGACTGGATGCCGACACAGCTGTCGCACCTGCCGCTGAGCGAGCAGGGCCTGGCGTGGCTGGTGCCATGTGTGATGACCCTGGTGGTTGCAGTGGTTTGCGATCGCTTGCTGGGCAAACGCAGCGAAGCCGTTGCCTGACGTTGCCTGATCCGCCAAAAGCGGGTCTTCAACGCTTAAACAGAAATGCCCCGTATCAATCGATACGGGGCATTTTTTATGCGCGTCAGGCAGTGTCTTTTTCCTTACGCTAACGTCGAAGGGTTGCCGAAGTCCTAATGTGGGAGCGAGCCTGCTCGCGAAAGCGTTGTGTCAGCCGCCATCAATGTTGCGTGATACGCCGCTTTCGCGAGCAGGCTCGCTCCCACAGGTAGCATCCATACTCCACAAGGAATTGCATGTCGTTCATCCAAGCCAATCTGATCCACCTGCTCGCCGCCATCTGGTTTGTCATCTGCTGGGGCGGTTATACCCGTTATGCCTCCTGGAAGGGCCGCGATACCGCGTGCCTGGCCAGCGTGCTGCACCTGTACCGCGAAGACTGGATGCGCCGCATGCTGCTGCGTGATAACCGCATCGCCGACGCCAGTGTGATCGGCAACCTGGAGCGCAACGCTTCGTTCTTCGCCTCCAGCACGCTGATCATCCTTGCTGGCATTCTCACTGTGCTCGGCGCATCGGAGCGGGCGGTGTCGTTGCTGGCAGACATTCCGATGGTGCAACAAGCCTCGCAGGGCATGTCGGAGATCAAGCTGCTTTGCCTGGCGATGGTGTTCGTCTACGCGTTCTTCACTTTCAGTTGGTGCATGCGCCAGTACAACTTCGCGGCGGTGCTGGTCGGTTCGGCGCCGATGATCGGTGAGCGCCATGTCTCCGAACAGGAGCGCAAGGCGTTCGCTGCACGGGCGGCGCGGGTGATATCGATGGCGGCCAACCAGTTCAACTTCGGTTTGCGCTCCTATTACTTCGGCATGACCATGCTGGCGTGGTTCGTCAGCCCGTGGCTGTTCATGTTGATGAGCGCCGGCGTGGTATTGGTTCTGTATCGACGCGAGTTTCATTCCGACGTTCTCGATGTAATGGTCTATACCCCTACAGAGGCGCCGATCCCTGAGGCGAACAAAGAGGCTGCTTGATGAGTATTCCGTTCTGGTGTGTGTTTATCAGTGCATTGTTGATCTACATCGCGCGTATGCCGGTCGGCAAGGCGATGAAAGAGCAGGGTGGTTACAACAATCACCTGCCGCGCCAGCAACAGGCGCAACTGACCGGCTACGGCGCACGGGCGCTGGCAGCGCATCAGAACAGCATCGAAGCGTTCATATTATTTGCCGTGGGCGTGTTGATGGCGCACACCACCCAAACAGCAGGCTGGTTGATCGATACATTGGCGATCATTTTTGTGATCGCGCGGATCCTCTACTTATGGTTCTACCTGGCCGATTTGCCCAAGCTGCGCAGTCTGGTCTGGCTAGTTGGCTTAGTGTGTTCGCTGTTGCTGATGATTAGTCCGACTTTTAGAACTGTCTTGCTCTAATTCAGGCGTGACGCTAAATGACAGGCAAAAGAAAACCCGCACTTGGCGGGTTTTCTTTTTTCTGCAGCAAAAAGCGAATTATTGCTTCTTGGCAGCTTCTTCTTGCGCGGCGGCGTTCGATTCAGCCTGAGCTTTGGCAGCTTCGGCGTTTTCTTTCGCAGCGTCGTTCACTTTATCCTGAGCTTTGTTCATGTCTTGCTGAGCTTGTTCAGCATGTTGGTTGGCATCTTGAGCTTTGTCCTCGGATTTTTTATCGCAGGCAGCGAGACCGAGGGAAGCGGTCAACATCAAGGCAATAGCTAAAGTCTTACGCATGGGGTGTTTCTCCTTATGGAAAATAACTACTGGCCTTAAGAGCTTGGCGCTGAGGGTTAAGTTCCTCATTTCTTTCAGATATATAAGTTTGTTTTTAAGCGGAACTTTTGCTGTATTCCTTACTACTGGCAAAGGGCTCTAACGAGAGTAATTATCAAATGGCCGAAAACCCCGTTTTTGAGCGCGCGACGCGCTTTCTATCAGCGTTGCGCCACTGTCAGGTCCTTGGTTTAACGGTGCACAGCGCCTCCAGCGAAGGGCTCACCGTGATCCTTCCGTATAGCCAGAAAATCGTTGGTAACCCGCAGACCGGCGTCATCCACGGTGGTGCAATTACTTCGCTGATGGACACGGCCTGCGGGATGTCGACCCTGTGCGTTTTGCCGGAATTCGAAGTGTGTCCGACCCTCGATCTGCGCATCGACTACATGCACGCCGCCGAACCTGACAAAGACGTCTACGGCTTCGCTCAGTGCTACCGAGTGACCACGGACGTGATCTTCGCCCGCGGTTTTGCTTATCAGGATGATCCCGAGCAGCCGATCGCCCATGTGGTCGGTACGTTCATGCGCATGGGCAAAGGCCTTAAAGGCACCAAAGGTTTCGGCGGCGCAATCAAGGGAGAAGGGCAATGAGCGATGACCTCAAACAGCAATTGCTCAAGGCGCACGCGCAGGGCGATTACGCGCCGCTGCTGCAGTTGATCCCCTACGCCGGGCTGATTGGCATCGAGTGTTCGCGAGTCGGCGATGAACTGCTGTTCAAGCTGCCGGCGAACAAAGACAACATTGGTAACCCTTTATTGCCGGCGATTCATGGCGGAGTGATTGCCGGCTTCATGGAGCTGGCAGCGGCCCTGCATCTGTTGATCTTCACCGGTGCACCGGGGGTGCCGAAGATCATCGACTTCTCTCTCGATTACCTGCGCGCCGGGCAGTTCCGCGATACCTGGGCCAAGTGTCAGGTCTGCCGCCAGGGCCGGCGCGTCGCCAACGTCGCGATCACTGCCTGGCAAAGTACCGAAAGCGAACCGATTGCCACCGCGCGTGCGCACTTCAAAATCGATGAGCCCTTGAAATCCTGAACAGCGCCCCAAACTCACAAGACAACCCGCCGCCGACCATTTGGGTCGCGGCCACTGCCATCTGATTGGAGTTTGATGACCATGAGTGTGGAAACTCAAAAGGAAACCCTGGGCTTCCAGACCGAGGTAAAGCAGCTGCTGCACCTCATGATCCATTCGCTGTATTCCAACAAGGAAATTTTCCTTCGCGAATTGATCTCGAACGCCTCTGACGCTGTCGACAAGCTGCGCTTCGAAGCCCTGGCCAAGCCAGAGTTGCTCGAAGGTGGCGCTGACCTGAAAATCCGTGTGAGCTTCGACAAGGACGCCAAGACCGTCACCCTCGAAGACAACGGTATCGGCATGAACCGTGACGATGTGATCACCCACCTGGGGACCATCGCCAAATCCGGTACCGCCGATTTCATGAAGAATCTCTCGGGCGATCAGAAGAAAGATTCGCACCTGATCGGCCAGTTCGGTGTGGGCTTCTACTCCGCCTTCATCGTTGCTGACCAGGTTGACGTGTACTCCCGTCGCGCCGGCACCCCTGCCAGCGAAGGCGTGCATTGGTCTTCGAAAGGCGAGGGCGAGTTCGAAGTCGCCACCATCGACAAGCCAGAGCGCGGCACCCGTATCGTCCTGCACCTCAAGGCTGCAGAAGACGAGTTCGCTGATGGCTGGCGTCTGCGCAACATCATCAAGAAGTATTCCGACCACATCGCTTTGCCGATCGAGCTGCCGAAAGAAGCGGCTGCTGCCGAAGGCGAAGAGGCCCCGGCCGTTGAGTGGGAAACCGTCAACCGCGCCAGCGCCCTGTGGACCCGTCCGCGCACTGAGGTGAAGGACGAGGAATACCAGGAGTTCTACAAGCACATCGCCCACGACTTTGAAAACCCGCTGGCCTGGAGCCACAACAAAGTCGAAGGCAAGCTCGAATACAGCTCGCTGCTGTACGTGCCGGCCCGCGCGCCGTTCGACCTGTACCAGCGTGAAGCGCCGAAAGGCTTGAAGCTGTACGTGCAACGCGTGTTCGTCATGGATCAGGCCGAGTCGTTCCTGCCGCTGTACCTGCGCTTCATCAAAGGCGTGGTCGATTCCAACGACCTGTCGCTGAACGTGTCGCGTGAAATCCTGCAGAAAGACCCGATCATCGATTCGATGAAAACCGCGCTGACCAAGCGCGTGCTCGACATGCTGGAAAAACTGGCGAAAAACGAGCCTGAGCAATACAAAGGTTTCTGGAAGAACTTCGGTCAGGTCATGAAAGAAGGCCCGGCAGAAGACTTCGCCAACAAAGAGAAAATTGCCGGTCTGCTGCGTTTCGCATCGACCAATGGCGACGACGGCGAGCAGATCGTCGGTCTGGCCGACTACCTGGCACGCGCCAAGGAAGGTCAGGACAAGATCTACTACCTCACCGGCGAAACCTACGCGCAGGTCAAGAACAGCCCGCACCTGGAAGTCTTCCGCAAGAAAGGCATCGAAGTGCTGCTGCTGACCGACCGCATCGATGAGTGGCTGATGAGCTACCTCAGCGAATTCGACGGCAAGACGTTTGTCGACGTGGCACGCGGTGACCTCGATCTGGGCAATCTGGACTCGGAAGAGGACAAGAAAGCCGCAGAAGAAGTCGCCAAGTCCAAAGAAGGTCTGGTCGAACGTCTGAAAACCGCACTGGGCGATTCCGTGGCTGAAGTCCGCGTCTCCCATCGTCTGACCGATTCGCCGGCCATCCTGGCCATCGGGGAACAGGATCTGGGTCTGCAAATGCGTCAGATCCTCGAAGCCAGCGGGCAGAAAGTGCCGGACTCGAAGCCGATCTTCGAATTCAACCCGAGCCACCCGCTGATCGAGAAACTCGATGGCGAGCAGAGCGAAGAGCGTTTTGGCGACATGTCGCACATCCTCTTCGATCAGGCAGCTTTGGCTGCCGGCGACAGCTTGAAGGATCCGGCCGCCTATGTGCGCCGTCTGAACAAGCTGCTGGTTGAACTGTCGGTTTAACCAAGTTGCAGAAAAACCCGCTTCGGCGGGTTTTTTCATTCTGGTGTTTAACAAATCAGGAGTCAGAAATGAGCCAAGTCACTGTACGTTCCGTGGTCTATCAGATTGACGGCCAACCTTATGAAGGTCGTCTGGCGTTCGACGCCGAGCACAAGGGTGCACTTCCGGGTTTGTTGATGGCGCCGAACTGGATGGGCGTCAGTGCCGGTGCCGAAGAGATCGCCAAATCGGTGGCGGCCAAGGGTTACGTGGTGTTGATTGCTGACGTTTACGGTCAGGCTGTGCGTCCGCAGAACGCTGATCAGGCCGGCGCGGCGATGATGCCGCTGAAGAATGACCGCGCACTGCTGCGTACGCGTATGCAGGCGGCGTTCGAGCAGTTGCAGAAGCAGGGCGAAGCCGCAGTCGATACGTCGAAGCTGGCAGTGTTTGGGTTCTGTTTCGGCGGTTGCTGTGCGCTGGACCTGGCGCGTACTGGCGCGCCGGTGAAGGCGGCGGTGTCGTTCCACGGCACGCTGGATTCGCCGAACCCGGCCGATGCGCAGAACATCAAGGGCTCGGTGCTAGTGTTGCACGGTGCTTCCGATCCGTTGGTGCCGAAAGAGCAGTTGCCAGCGTTCGAAGACGAGATGAATGCGGCGAAGGTCGATTGGCAGTTGCTGAGCTATGGCGGTGCAGTGCACTCGTTTACTGATCCGCATGCCAATGTGCCGGGCAAAATGATGTACGACGAGAAAACCGCCAAGCGCGCGTTCAAGTCGATGCATGATTTGCTGGATGAAGTGTTTAAGAGCTGAAGCCTGAAAATCAAAAGCCTGAAGAGCCAAAAGCCCCTCACCCTAACCCTCTCCCAGAGGGAGAGGGGACCGATTGGGGGGTGCTTGAGGGTAACGCCGACCTGAAAGGGCTGTGCTGAATCCATAATCGCCAAGATTTTTCAGGTCGATGTATGACGCAAAACACCTCGGTCGGCCCCCTCTCCCTCCGGGAGAGGGCTGGGGTGAGGGTGCTGATGGTGGGCGCTCGACCAATGCGCGACCTGCCAGGGCATTACCGAATCCATAATCGATAAGGTCTTTCAGGTCGGCGTATGACGCAAGACACCTCGGTCGGCTCCCTCTCCCTCTGGGAGAGGGCTGGGGTGAGGGTCAAGGCTTAACGCGGCAATTCAATCCGCTCAACTTCCCCCGGCACCGTCGGCCAATCCCCGGCCGCCCACTTGCGCCGCGCCTCATCGATCGCCGCCGGATCGCTCGCGACAAAATTCCAGTTGATCCGCCGAGGCCCGTCCAGCGCTGCGCCACCGAACACCACCGCGTGCACATCACTTTCGGCAAACAGACTCATCTCTTCGCCAGCCGGCAACACCACCAGCGCGTGCGGCTCAATCGCTTCGCCATTCAACTGTGCGTCCCCACTCAACACATACACCGCCCGCTCTTCATGCTCGGTCGGAATCAGCAGGGTGGTCGCCGTTTGCATCTTCACTTCGGCATACAACGTAGGAGAAAGCACCGGCACCGGCGATTCCAGGCAAAAGCCTGATCCGGCGATCATGCGGATCTGTACGCCGAGGTTATCGCTGACCGGCAACGTCGCCGCCGGGTGATGGCTGTAGTGCCCCGGGCCTTGCTCATGATCCTTGGGCGAGGCCAGCCAGATCTGCAAGCCGTGCATCGTGAAGCTCTTGTCCCACAGCGGCTCCGGTGTGCGTTCAACGTGCGCAATCGCGCTGCCAGCGGTCATCCAGCTGACATCGCCGGCACTGACCACCTGATCGGAGCCCAGGCTGTCCTTGTGCTGGAGCTGGCCTTCAAACAGATACGTCAACGTCGACAGACCGATGTGCGGGTGCTGTCGGATATTCATGCCCTTGCCCGTCGGATAAACCGTCTCGAGCATGTGGTCGAAAAACACGAAAGGCCCAACGCTGCGGCATTTGGCTGATGGCAACGGGCGCAGAATCGGCTGGCCTTCGACGTCTTCGGCGCGCGGGCGGATGATCAGAGGTTGCGTGTCCATGGGGCATTCCAGGCTGAGCGGGTGATGCCAGAAGCATAACCCGCCGCTGGCGTGAGGAGGATTACTGGCTGTCGAAGCCTTGCGGGGCGTGGGTTTCGATGGTGACTTCGCTGGTGGTCATCAGCTTGTGAATCGGGCAGCGATCGGCGACACGCAGCAATTCCTCGCGCTGGGCGTCGGTCAGTACGCCTTTGAGGGTGAGGGTGACGTGCAGGACGTATTTGCCTTTCTGCTCTTCGCTGTTGTCACGTTTGACGTCGACACCGACGCCGGTCAACGGGATGTCTTTCTTCTTCGCGTACATCTTCAAAGTCAGCGCTTTACAGGCGCCAAGGGCGGCATCGAAGTAGTCGTGCGGCTCAGGTGCCGAGCCTTCGCCGCCAGCAGACTTCGGTACGTCGGCAAACAATTCGTGGTCATCGATCTGTACAGTGTGACGAAAACCTTCGGCAGAGACGGTATTGACGGTAACAGTCATGGGAACCTCACAGGCAGTAGGAAAAGTCGTTCGATCAAACAAGACCTTGCAGTTATAGAGCATTCCCACCGGTACGCGTTCCACTTTCCTGCGGGATGAACCCTTGTCGTCAGGGCGGGGTCTAGGCTATGCCTACTTGCCGGAGATTACTTGTGTCCCTGTATCGTTTGAGTCTTGCCTGCCTTCTGCTGCTTGCCGGCAACGCCAGCGCCCGCGAATACACCTACAGCGATGCGCACCTGCATTACGTGGATTTTTTCCAGGAAAGCGCAGGCATGGCGAAACTGCTGACGGCGATGAAGGACGGTTCCGTCGAGCATGTGATGATTTCTGGCATTCCGGTGGCGAAAAAGTGGCACGAGGACGAACCCAAGCGTCCGCGTTATTACGCCGGGGATGACGCCGATGCCTATTGGTACAGCGCAACCGACGTGATTGTCGCCGACGCCGTGCAAAAGCTGAGCGCCGAGCAGCGGCCGTACTTTCATCCCTTCCTCTCGGGCTTCAACCCCAACGACAAAAACTCCGCTGCGCATATCCAGCGCATGCTCGACTTGTATCCGGGGCTGTGGCAGGGCATTGGCGAGGTGTTCACTCGGCATGATGACCTCACGGCGCTGACGTCTGGCGATACGCCGCGCGCCAATAACGAGGCCATGACCAAGATCTATCACTTGGCCGCCGAGAACGATCTGCCGGTAATGCTGCATTCCAACATCACCTCCAAGCGTGAGAAAAACCCGCTGTACCTGAAGGAAGTCGAAGAGCCGCTGCGTAATCATCCGCACACGCGATTCATCTGGGCTCACGCCGGGACCAGCGCTGAAATCCATCGCCATCAAACACAGCTGGAGTTCCTGCTGCCAACCCTGACCCGCATGCTGGAAGCCTATCCGAATCTGTTTATTGACCTGTCATGGAGCACGCTCACACCGTATCTGCTGGATGAGCAGGGCAAGCCGCGCCCGGAATGGCTGGCGTTGGTCGAGAAATACCCCGAACGCTTCATGCTCGGCTCCGACGTGGTAGGACGTTTCAACAAACTCGGTGAGGAGATGCACAGCTTCAAGCCGTTCCTTGATGCGCTGCCCGGAGGTGTTGCTAAAAAAGTCGCTAGAGATAACTTCCTGGCGATCTTGCCGCGAACGGAGCTCAAGTCCGGGAAAACCACGCTGAATCGTTAATGCCGACGGTTCGGAGTATTAAGGCCTTTTGATATCACATTTTGGTCTTACGCAAATTTTCACCGGGCCGATACCTTCTTAAGCAACCAGCTGCAGGGTTGATGCAGCGCTTTTGGAAGGAACCAGAGCAATGAGTATCCGTAGTCTCAATATTGCCCCGCGCGCCGGCCTGGGTTTTGGTCTGTTGGCCTTGATGGTGTTCGCGCTCGGGGCGTTCGCTTTGCTGCAAATGTCGAACATGCGCGCGCAGTCCGACGAGGTCGATAACAATTGGCTGCCAAGCGTCATGGCGGTCGGTGAGATGAGTCAGGACATGCTGCGCCTGCGCGCGCTGACCATGCGCCTGTTGCTCAATCGCGATCCGCAGGCGCTGGAGCAGAATGTCGCCAAGCTCAATGATCTGCGCGGTGTGCTGAGTGAAGCCCAGCAGCGTTATGACGTGCTGATCGTGCTGCCCGAAGAGCGCAAGCTGTTTGATCGCTTCAAGGTCGCCGAACACAAATATCTGGAGTTCCAGGCGCAGGTCATGCAGTTGTCGGCGCAGAATCGCGTGGAGGAAGCAGCGGCGATTCTCAACGGCGAAATGAGCCCGTTGGCCGATGAAATTGCGGTCATCCTGCGCGAGTTGGTCGAGCTGAATAAACACAATGCCAACCTTGCCACCGAGGCTGCGCGCTTGGTGTTTATCAACTCACGGGTGTGGGTCGGGGTGATGATCGGCGTGACTGCGCTGATAACCATCGGCTTGGCCCTGCTGCTGACCCGCAGCATCGTGCTGCCGCTGGCGCAATCGTTGGGCGTGGCCGAGGTGGTTGCCGGTGGTGACCTGACCGGTGATATCAACATCAGCGGCAACGACGAGCCGGCGCGGCTGCTGCATGCACTCAAGAGCATGCAGCACAACCTGCGCGACACGATTCGGCAAATCTCCGAGTCCTCCAGTCAATTGGCCTCGGCGTCGGAAGAATTGAGTTGCGTCACGGAAGACGCCACCCGCGGTTTGCATCAGCAGAGCCTGGAAATCGAACAGGCGGCCACGGCGGTCAACCAGATGACCGCGGCGGTGGAGGAGGTGGCCAGCAATGCGGTGGCGACTTCTGAAGCTTCGCGTGAATCCGATCGCATCGCCCAGCACGGTCGAGAACAAGTGCAGCAGACCGTTTCCTCGATTGAGTTCCTCGCCGAAGACGTGACCAACAATGCCTCGCAGGTCGAAGATCTGGCGCAGAAGGTTCATGGCATCAGCAAAGTGCTGGATGTGATTCGTTCGATCGCCGAGCAGACCAACCTGCTGGCGCTGAACGCGGCGATTGAGGCCGCGCGGGCCGGTGATGCCGGGCGCGGGTTTGCCGTGGTGGCGGACGAGGTACGGGCGCTGGCGCATCGCACGCAGCAGTCGACGCAAGAGATCGAGCAGATGATTGGCGGCATTCAGCAGGGCACTGATTCGGCGGTCAGTTCGATGCAGCAGAGTAATGTGCGGGCGCGTTCGACACTGGAGTTGGCCAAGGCTGCCGGGACTGCACTTGAGGAGATCGCCTCGGCATTCACGCTGATCAACGAGCGTAATCTGGTGATCGCCAGTGCCTCGGAAGAGCAGGCAGCGGTGGCGCGCGAGGTGGATCGCAATCTGATGAATATTCGGGATCTGGCAATGCAGACCTCGGCAGGGGCGAATCAGACGAGTGCGGCGAGTCAGGAGTTGTCTCGGTTGGCGGTGGATTTGAACAGTATGGTGGCGAAGTTTTCGGTTTGAGGTTCGCCTTCAAAAGCCCCTCACCCTAGCCCTCTCCCAGAGGGAGAGGGGACCGACCGTGTGAATTAAAGAGTTACGCCGACCTGAACATTCTTTGGTGAATCCATAATCGACTCGGTCTTTCAGGTCGATGTAGCTGGTCAGACATCTCGGTCGGCCCCCTCTCCCTCGGGAGAGGGCTGGGGTGAGGGGCGAGCCAGGCACAATCTCCAATCCGGCAGACGAAAAAAAGCCCCGCATTTCGCAGGGCTTTTTGCTGTGGCGGCGGATCAGCTGCCTTTAACGGTTTTGCCGTTGACCGTGCCGTCCTGGAGCATGATGTTGTACTCCTTGCCGTCGGTTTCAACCTGTTGCAGGCGGACCAGCAGGTAATCCCAATCCTTGGCGAACCAAAGGACGGTGGTGCGCTTGCTTTGTGTCGGGTCGCGCACGCGCTCGACCTTGATTGCATCGATCTTGCCAGCCTTGGTCTCGACTTTTTCCGAACCCAGCACGCGGAAGTCGTAAGTATCGACTTCGCCGTCATCGACCACTTGATAGCTCATGGTCTTCTTGCCGGCAGCAACGTCATGCTGCAGCGCCAGTTGATAGGTGGACTTGTCGACCATGCCACGGTTCAGCGGGATTTTCACCGCGTCGCCACGGTCAGTGCCGGTGACCATTTTGCTGTTCCAGTCGAAATCCAGATCAGCCTTTTTCGCTTTGCCCAGGCCGCCACGTTCAAAGTGGTAGGACTGCGGCAGCAGGGTGTCCTTGTCCAGGGTCAGGGTGCTTTCTTCACTCAGGCTGGCGATCATCATCGAGGCCTTGAAGCTGAGTTTCCAGACACCGTTGGCTTCCTTGACCAGGCTGCGTTCGGCGGTGCCGCTCATGGGCAGCTGTTTCCAGTCGGCGGTGTAGCTGGCGGAGAACGGTTGAAGGTCCGCAGCCTGCGCGAAAGGCAGGGCGAGCAGAGCGCAAGCGAAGAGCAGGGCGCGACGCATAAAATCTCCTAGTTTCGAATCAAGTGGCCGCTGGCCGCGAGTAACTGCCCGTCCAGTAAAGCACCGTGTTCACCGAGTGCCAGCCTGCCTTCGGCAAACCAGCGTACCGCCATCGGGTAGATCAGGTGTTCCTGAACGTGAACTCGCTGCGCCAGACTCTGCGGCGTGTCGTGCAACTCTACCGGTAATACTGCCTGTACGACCAGTGGTCCGCCATCGAGTTCCTCGGTGACGAAGTGCACGGAGCAGCCGTGCTCGGTGTCGCCGGCCTCCAGCGCACGCTGATGAGTGTGTAACCCTTTGTATTTGGGCAGCAGCGAGGGGTGGATATTGAGCAGGCGACCCTGGTAGTGGCGAACGAAGTCAGCGCTGAGAATGCGCATGAAACCGGCCAGCACCACGAGTTTGGGTTGGAATTCGTCGATCAGTTCGATCAGAGCAGCATCGAAGGCCTCGCGACCTTCGAATGCCTTGTGATCCAGCGAGCGGGTGGCGATACCCGCGTCACTGGCGCGTTGCAGGCCGTAGGCGTCGGCGCGATTGGAAATCACTGCAGCGATGCGGACCGGGCTGTCGCCGGTCCGCGTGCTGTCGATCAGAGCCTGCAAGTTACTGCCGGTGCCGGACAACAGCACCACGACATCACAGGTTGCGGACATTAATGAGCCTTAAGGTTCTGCAGATCAACCTGAGCAGCGCCTTCGGCAGCGGCAGCGATCTGACCGATGACCCAAGGCTGTTCGCCGGCGTCACGCAGGGTTTTCAGGGCTACTTCAACGTGCTCTTGAGCCACGCAGATGACCATGCCGACGCCGCAGTTCAGTACGCGGTGCATCTCGGTTTCGTCAACGTTGCCTTTTTCCTGCAGCCAGTCGAATACGGCCGGGCGCGTCCAGCTAGCCACGTCAACCACCGCTTGAGCGCCTTTTGGCAGCACGCGCGGGATGTTGTCGAGCAGACCGCCACCGGTGATGTGGGCCATGGCTTTGACAGCGCCGGTGTCTTTGATCAGCTTGAGCAGCGGCTTCACGTAGATGCGGGTCGGGGCCATCAGCAGATCGGTCAGCGGTTTGCCGTCGAGCTGGATGTTTTCGATGTCGGCACCGGACACTTCGATGATCTTGCGGATCAGCGAGTAGCCGTTCGAGTGCGGGCCGGACGATGGCAGCGCGATCAGCGCGTCACCGGTGGCGACTTTCGAGCCGTCGATGATTTCAGCCTTTTCCACGACGCCGACGCAGAAGCCGGCCAGGTCGTAGTCTTCGCCTTCGTACATGCCTGGCATTTCAGCGGTTTCGCCGCCCACCAGCGAGCAACCCGACAGTTCGCAGCCAGCACCGATGCCGGTCACGACCTGAGTCGCGGTCTCGACATTCAGTTTGCCGGTGGCGTAGTAGTCGAGGAAGAACAGTGGCTCGGCGCCGCACACGACGAGGTCGTTCACGCACATCGCAACCAGGTCGATGCCGATGCTGTCGTGCTTGTTCAGGTTCAGTGCCAGACGCAGCTTGGTGCCGACGCCGTCGGTGCCGGAAACCAGTACTGGCTGCTTGTAGCCGGCCGGGATTTCGCAGAGGGCGCCGAAACCGCCCAGGCCGCCCATGACTTCCGGGCGCGCAGTGCGCTTGGCGACGCTCTTGATGCGTTCGACCAATGCTTCACCGGCGTCGATGTCTACACCGGCGTCCTTGTAGCTCAGGGAGGGTTGCTTGCTCATGATCCAGGCCTTTAGGGGAGGGGATTCAGGGGTAACGACCGAGTTCAGCGGGAACTTCGAAATCGAGAGGGCGATGGCCTCACGCGAGTTTCGAGGTGCCCGGCTGTTGCCGGTCTGCGAAGGCGCGCGATTTTATCAGGCTTGAGGGGCAGCGGCCATCCTCGCACCGACGGGCAGGGCCATATCAGCGGAAATTTTTTGCAATTGAGGCGTATGAACGCCTGTATAAGGTGGGGCCATTAACCGTCTATCGTTATCACTGTGCAAAAACTTATCGCCGCCGGGTGAATGTTTGGTGCTGGCAGATTGTCACAGCCTTGCTCAACCGGTTCACGCGGCCTGTTCCAGCCGCTCCTGTCGACGGGAATTTTCCATGCGTTTTTGTAAATTGTTGTTTGTGGGTTGTTTGTCGCTGATCAGCCTGGCGAGTCACGCCGAAAATCTCAAAGGCCTTTATCAGGTGCGCGAGCCGGTCAACGGCCAGTCGCCGCAAGAGCGTGATCGCGCCACGCAGGCGGCGCTCGATACACTGGTATTGCGTCTGACCGGCGATCCAAAAGCTCCACAGAACCCGGGGCTGGCGACGATTCGCAAGGATCCGCAGCAAATTATCAGTCAGTTCGGTTTCGATGCCGGGCCGCCGGAGGTGCTCAAGGTCGATTTCGATCCGACGACCACCGAGCAGGCGCTGCGGCGTGCCGGGTTGTCGTTGTGGGGGGGCAGTCGACCGTCGATTCTGAGCTGGTGGCTGAACGATTCGACTGAAGGGTCGAGTCTGGTCGGCGATGGTCAGGCTGCTGCCGCGCCGTTGCGTACGGCCGCGCAACATCGCGGATTGCCGTTGCGTTTGCCGCTGGCAGACCTGAGTGAACAGTTGGTTGCCACCGCGCCGGCGCTTGAGGGCACGGATCCGGCGCCACTGCGCGGTGCTTCCGAACGCTATAACGCTGACGCCTTGCTGGCGGTGCATGCCCGTGAAGAAGGCGGACAGTGGCAAGCCAAATGGCACCTGTGGCTGGGCGATCAAAAAGAGGCGGGCAGCGTGCAGGGCGCCGATCAGGCCGCCGTGGCTGACGCGGTGATGCTGGCGGTGGCTGAGCGTCTGGCGCCACGTTTTGTTGCCAAACCCGGTGCTTCGGGTCAACAGACCCTGGAAGTGCAGGGCATGAATCTTGAGCATTACGCAGCACTGTTGCGGTTACTCGAACCGTTTGGCGTGCGTCTGCAAAGTGTTGATGGCGATCGCATCGTCTATCGGGTCAACGGCAGTGCCGATCAGATGCGTGCGCAGTTGTCGCTGGCCAAGTTGCAGGAACTGCCGGCCGAGGCTGCGGCCCCGGTGGCCGCGCCGCAGCCTGCAGTGGCGGGGGCAGCACCTGTTGCAGCGCCGGCAGCACCGGCGTTGCGGTTTCGCTGGTAAGTCTTTCCTTATATAGAAACAACAGGAGTGGTACATGGCCGATACGCGGCGTTGGTTCTGGCTCGGTGGGGTGGTCCTGCTTTGCGCATTTGTCTGGTTGCTGCACCCGATCCTCACGCCGTTTCTGGTGGCGCTGCTGCTGGCGTATCTGTTTGATCCGCTGGTGGATCGTCTGGAGCGCCTGGGTCTGTCGCGAACGTGGGGTGTGATCGCGGTGTTTGCCCTGTTCACCCTGATCGTCACCGCACTGTTGCTGGTGTTGGTGCCGATGCTCGCCAAGCAACTGCTGCGCTTGTACGAGCTGGCGCCGCAGATGCTCGACTGGTTGCAGCACACGGCGCTGCCGTGGGCGCAGGCGAAGCTGGGGCTTTCGGACGGCTTCTGGAAGTTCGACAAGGTCAAAGCAGCGATCAGTGAACACATGGGGCAGACCACCGACATCGTCAGTGTGGTGTTGAGTCAGGCCACGGCGTCGAGCCTGGCGCTGATCGGCTGGTTGGCCAATCTGGTGCTGATCCCGGTGGTGAGTTTCTACTTGCTGCGTGACTGGGACGTGATGATGGCCAAGATTCGCAGCCTGCTGCCGCGTGATCGGGAAGAGACCATCGTATCGCTGGCCGGTGAATGTCATGAGGTACTGGGCGCGTTTGTTCGCGGTCAGTTGCTGGTGATGGTGGCACTGGGCGTGATTTATGCGGCCGGCCTGATGATTGTCGGTCTGGAACTGGGCCTGTTGATCGGCCTGATCGCTGGTCTGGCAGCGATCGTGCCCTATATGGGCTTCGTGATCGGCATTGGCGCGGCGCTGATCGCTGGCCTGTTCCAGTTTGGTGGCGATCTGTATCCGATGGTCGGGATCGTCGCGGTGTTCATGGTCGGTCAGGCGCTGGAAGGTATGGTACTGACGCCGTTGCTGGTGGGTGATCGCATCGGCCTGCACCCGGTGGCGGTGATCTTCGCCATTCTGGCGGGTGGCGAGTTGTTCGGTTTTACCGGGGTGTTGCTGGCGTTGCCGGTGGCCGCGGTGATCATGGTGCTGGTGCGCCATGTCCATGACTTGTACAAGGATTCCGATATTTATAGTGGTGTGGACGATCCGCAGTTGTAACCGCGGCGGACAGCCCGGCGGGAGCCGGGTTGGCCCGTGTCTTGCGGGCGTTGCTGGCAGAAGACCGTCAGAGAAACTGTCATAAAACCAGTGTGTTAACGCAAACCTTTGATTTTGCTTGGACTCTGTCGCATTGTGCGCTCAGCTTCACGGGTATAAACTTCGCAAACTTTACACAGAGGCCACTAACGGTTCCTTGAGAACTGTTCAGTCAGCATGAAACCGATTCAGCTGCCCCTAGGTGTGCGTCTGCGTGACGACGCCACCTTCATCAACTACTACCCAGGCGCCAATGCCGCTGCACTCGGCTATGTCGAGCGTCTATGCGAAGCCGACGCCGGCTGGACAGAAAGCCTGATCTACCTGTGGGGTAAACACGGCGTAGGGCGTACGCATCTGTTGCAGGCCGCGTGCTTGCGTTTCGAGCAGATGGGCGAACCGGCAGTCTATTTGCCGCTGGCCGAGTTGATGGATCGCGGTGTCGAGATCCTCGACAACCTGGAGCAGTACGAACTGGTATGCCTGGATGATCTTCAGGTAATCGCTGGCAAGGCTGACTGGGAAGAGGCGATGTTTCATCTGTTCAACCGTCTGCGTGACAGCGGTCGGCGTTTGCTGATCGCCGCATCCACTTCTCCGCGTGAACTGCCGGTCAAACTGGCCGACTTGAAATCTCGCCTGACCATGGCGCTGATTTTCCAGATGCGTCCGCTTTCCGATGAAGACAAATTGCGTGCCCTGCAATTGCGCGCATCGCGTCGCGGTCTGCACCTGACCGATGAAGTCGGGCATTTTATTTTGACTCGCGGTACCCGCAGCATGAGCGCGCTGTTCGACCTTCTCGAGCAGCTCGATCAGGCCTCTTTGCAGGCGCAACGCAAGCTGACCATTCCCTTCCTCAAAGAAACTCTCGGCTGGTAGCCATCCCTTTGGTTCTGCGGCTTTCAGCGGGTTTTGGCATATTTCAGGCGCCAGAAAATCCGCTTTCCTGCACGGTGTGCAGGCTGCGTATCGGTTCAAATGGGCTTAAGCGCTTAGATGTAAACGAGAAACCGAGAAGTCACAAAAAGATCGATTGAATTTGCAAATGAGGCTGATAGCGGGCATAGTCTCGGCTTCTTTACAACTATCAGCCACGGTCGTGCCCATGCTAAAGCGCTTCGCACCCCTCGTGCCTCTCGCACTCGTCACCCTGTTGTTCGGTTGCGCTGCTCATTCTCCAGTTCAAGAGCAGTCTCAACAGGTTAAAAATTCTGCCACGGCTCAGTCTTCCGTTATTTACCAGGAAGAGCTGGACACCGAAAAAGAACTCAACGAATTCAATGGCAAGAAGCCTTATCAGCTTCCTGTTCTGGCCGACAGCATCCTCGAACGCGGCATGTCCCTGATCGGTACCCGTTACCGTTTCGGTGGTACCTCTGAAGCCGGTTTCGATTGCAGCGGTTTCATCGGTTACCTGTTCCGCGAAGAAGCCGGCATGAACCTGCCACGTTCCACTCGCGAAATGATCAACGTCGATGCACCGCTGGTCTCGCGCAGCAACCTTGAGCCGGGCGATCTGCTGTTCTTCGCCACCAACGGTCGTCGCGGTCGTGTCAGTCACGCCGGGATCTACCTGGGTGACAACCAGTTCATCCACTCCAGCAGTCGTCGCAGCGGCGGTGTTCGCATCGACAGCCTGGGTGACAGCTACTGGAGCAAGACCTTCATCGAAGCGAAACGCGCTCTGGCCAACGCTCCGACGGTCGTCACCGCTCGCAAGTAATCCCTCCATTGTCGCTGCGTTCGTGGCGACAATCAGGCTCCCGGCAACGGAGTAGACCTAGACTTTACAAGGTGAAGTTAAAGTCTTACTTGAAGTTTGCCGCGTAGCCGCTAGAATCCTGAATCTATATTGATGGCAAACCGCCTGCGTGCTCCGCAGGCGGTTTTGTTTTCTGTCCATCCGGCAGAGAAAGCCGCAGCCAGATCAGGATGTTCTGCTTATGACGATGTCGGCCCGCCTCGCATTGATGTTCTTCGCAGCGCTGCTCAGCGCCTGCGCCAGTCGCACGCCGCCACCTGCGCCGGTGGTTCGCGCGCCGGTCGTGTTCGGCCCCTCGCAAGCTTTTTCACCTGCCGCTGAAGACGTGTTGTTTCGCGCGCTCGGCCTGGTGGGCACGCCCTATCGCTGGGGCGGCAACACGCCGGACTCGGGTTTTGATTGCAGCGGCCTGATCGGTTTTGTCTACCGCGATGCAGCGGGCATCTCATTGCCGCGTTCGACGCGCGAGATGATCGTCATGCAGGCACCGAATGTCGGGAAGGAAGGCTTGCAGACCGGCGACCTGATCTTCTTCGCCACCAATGGCGGCTCGCAGGTCAGTCACGCGGGGATTTACGTTGGCGAAGGGCGCTTTGTGCACGCGCCGGCCACGGGCGGCACGGTCAAGCTCGACAGCCTGTCGAAGGCGTATTGGCAGAAGGCTTACCTGAGTGCCAAGCGGGTGCTGCAGCCGGAGCATCTGGCGCATAACCCGTAGTAAAGACAACGCAAAACCCATGTGGGAGCGAGCTTGCTCGCGAAGGCGGTGTGTCATTCAATTCAATATTGACTGAACCGACGCTTTCGCGAGCAAGTCGAATCGTCGCACCGTCGCTCCCACATTTGTTATGTGTCAGGCGGCAAGTTATTTGGCAGAAGACACTCGCCACACTTTGTTGCCAACATCATCCGCTACCAGCAAACCACCTTGCTGATCGATCACCACGCCCACCGGGCGGCCTAGCGCATTCTCGTCCTTGTCGAGGAACCCGGTCAGCACATCCACCGGTGTGCCACTCGGCTTGCCGCCGGTAAACGGGACGAAAATCACTTTGTAGCCACTGTGCGGCTTGCGGTTCCACGAGCCGTGCTGGCCGATGAAGGCACCTTCCTTGAACTGCGCCGGCAACGTGTTTCCCTCGGCAAAACTCAGGCCCAGCGAGGCGGTGTGTGGCCCGACCGCGTAATCCGGGGCGATGGCCTTGGCCACCAGTTCCGGGTTTTGCGGCGAAACGCGGACATCAATGTGCTGACCGTAGTAGCTGAACGGCCAGCCATAGAACGCGCCGTCCTTGACCGACGTGATGTAGTCCGGCACCAGGTCGCTACCAATCTCGTCGCGTTCGTTGACCGCCGTCCACAGCGCACCACTGCTTGGCTCCCACGCCAGGCCATTGGGGTTGCGGATGCCTGAGGCGAAGATCCGATGATTGCCGGTCGCCCGATCCACTTCCCAGATCGCGGCGCGACCTTCCTCTTTATCCAGACCATTTTCGCCGACGTTGCTGTTCGAGCCCACGGTGACGTACAACTTGCTGCCGTCCTTGCTGGCGATGACGTTTTTGGTCCAGTGGTGAT
Source organism: Pseudomonas fluorescens (assembly GCF_001648775.1). Taxonomy (GTDB): domain Bacteria; phylum Pseudomonadota; class Gammaproteobacteria; order Pseudomonadales; family Pseudomonadaceae; genus Aquipseudomonas; species Aquipseudomonas fluorescens_M. The sequence goes on along the minus strand of NZ_LVEJ01000004.1, from coordinate 39,751 downwards.
TCAGCGTCCCACCGGGCAAATCGACAACCTTGATTGGCTGTGACTTGATTTCGGTGGCGCCCGGTTCGTAGTTAAAGCGCAGCAGGCGATCGGTGTCGGCCACATACAGATCATTGCCGACCAGGGTCATGCCGAATGGCGAGTTGAGGTTCTGCAGAAACACTGTGCGCGTCTCGGCCACGCCATCGTGATCGGCGTCACGCAGCAGGGTGATGCGATTCGGGCTCGGCACGCCAGCACCGGCCTTGCCCATGACCTTCTTCATCACCCAGCCTCGGATTCCGCTGCTGTCATCAGGCTTCGGCGGGGCATTGGTCTCCGCTACCAGCACATCGCCGTTGGGCAGCACGTAAAGCCAGCGCGGATGGTCGAGGCCTTCGGCGAATGCCGCGACCTGGGTGCCGGCTGCGGCGGTCGGTTTAGCGCCTTCGGGCCAGCCGATCGCCGGGGCGATGTTCACCGTCGGGATCAGGGTTTTGTTCGGTTCGGGCAGCTTCGGCGACGGGCCGGTGCCGTCGGAGACTTGCAGGCTGGAGGATTCACCGCAGGCGGCAAGCCCTCCAGCGACGGCGATGACGAAAACGAGTTGAGGCGTGCGCATTGCTGATCTTCCCTATGAATGCATTCCTAATCATAGAGGAGGGCGCAAGCCCGATGGTTCAACTGCTCAGCCGCGGGCTTCCTTGAACAGCACGGCGATGCCCGGGTGATAGTTGCCGGCCTCGCTGCGCAATTTGCGGTAGGCATAGGGGAAATACCAGGCGACGGCGCAGGTGTGTTCCTTTTGCAGGTCGTCGACCATGTCCTGCAGCTCTTCGGGGCTGGCACTGTGCTGGGCTTTTTGCGGTGCGACGAACAGGCAGCCGAGCTTGAGGTCGCTGGCATAGCTGATGCGTTTGGCATCATTGGTGATGTCCAGCAGGGCCTGGGTCAAGTTGAGGTTATTAACCCGTGGCCAGCGCTGCGTGGCTTGAATGAATGCGCGATCTTCGGCGCCGGCGAGGAACAGGTCGGCGCGGGCATTACGCTCACCTTCTTCATTCTGTTTGCGCGTGGCAGTGTCGTTCAACGTGACCAGCTCGGCCATCCAGGCCGCCGCCGAGAGCACTCCGAGATTGGCTTTCTCGTCATGCCAGTACGGTGTGTCGCTGTCGCCGCGTACGGCGTTGTAGCGGTCGATACAGTCAAACCAGCGTTCAAGCACCGGGCGCAGGAATTCCAGGCGCGGGTTGCTGATGATCATGCCTTGCATCGTCATCATCCTTTATTGTTGTGGTGGGCTTTTCGGGAAAAGCATGGCTCTTTGATATCATTTGTATCAGTGTGGCACAAGATTGGCGTCAGATAATTGATCGGCGGCAGTTATTCGCCCGATGACCCCCTCTTTAATTGACGCTCCACCCCCAACCCTCTAACCTTCGCGGCTTGTTTCAGGTGCTCTGTGACCCCCGTCGACAGAGTGAAACAGGGAAGCCGGTGAGGGTTGTCTTCGCTCGAAGAGCCACCACGATCCCGGCGCTGCCCCCGCAACGGTAAATGAGTAAAAGCTGCGCCTTGAGCCACTGCCTCGAAAGAAGCGGGAAGGCGCGCAGTCAGGCATACGCCGCTCATGAGCCCGGAGACCGGCCTGATCCATCCAGCGGCATCACGGTGGGCGATGCCAGGCTTTTTGCCGTCTATTCTTGTGCCTGCCCGCCGTTATCCAGCCTCAACGGAGAGCTCCCCCATGACTGATTCCCCCGAGCGCGACGAACGCCATCTGGCGCGTATGCAGCGCAAAAAAGCCGTGATCGACGAACGCATCGCCAACTCGCCCGACGAGTGCGGCCTGGTGCTGGTGCTGACCGGCAACGGCAAAGGCAAAAGCAGCTCGGCGTTCGGCATGCTCGCCCGTGCCATGGGCCACGGCATGCAGTGCGGCGTGGTGCAATTCATCAAGGGCCGCAACAGCACCGGCGAAGAGTTGTTTTTCCGCCGCTTTCCCGAGCAAGTGCGTTTCCACGTGATGGGCGAAGGTTTTACCTGGGAAACCCAGGATCGTCAGCGCGACATCGCCGCCGCCGAAGCCGCGTGGGCGGTCTCCCGCGAGCTGTTGCGTGATCCGTCGATCGGTCTGGTGGTGCTCGACGAATTGAACATCGCCCTCAAGCACGGCTACCTCGATCTCGATCAAGTGCTCAGCGATTTGCAGGCGCGTCCGCCGATGCAGCACGTGATCGTCACCGGTCGTGCAGCCAAGCCGGAAATGATCGAAATGGGCGACACCGTGACTGAAATGGGCATGCTCAAACACGCCTTCCAGGCGGGCATCAAAGCGCAGAAAGGCGTCGAACTTTGAATCAACCACGTCACTGCCCGGCGGTGCTCATCGCCGCGCCGGCCTCCGGTCAGGGCAAGACCACCGTCACCGCCGCACTCGCTCGTTTGCATCGCAATCAGGGGCGCAAGGTCCGCGTGTTCAAATGCGGCCCGGACTTTCTTGATCCGATGATTCTCGAGCGTGCCAGCGGTGCGCCGGTGTATCAGCTCGATATGTGGATGGTCGGCGAGCAGGAAAGTCGTCGTCTGTTGTGGGAAGCCGCCGCCGAGGCGGATCTGATTTTGATCGAAGGCGTGATGGGCCTGTTTGACGGCACGCCGTCCAGCGCTGATCTGGCGCGGCATTTTGGTGTGCCGGTGCTCGGTGTCATCGACGGCACAGCCATGGCGCAAACCTTTGGTGCGTTGGCGCTCGGTTTGGCCAAATATCAGCCGGATCTGCCGTTTGCCGGCGTGCTGGCCAATCGTGTCGGCACGTTGCGCCATGCGCAGTTGCTCGAAGGCAGCCTCACCGAAGGCCTGCGCTGGTACGGCGCATTGTCCCGCGAGACTGGCATCGAGCTGCCGAGTCGCCATCTCGGCCTGGTGCAGGCCAGCGAATTGAATGACCTCGATGTGCGTCTCGATGCGGCCGCCGAAGCGCTCGCCAGCAGTTGCGAGGTAGCGCTGCCACCGGCCGTGGAATTCGCCGCACCGGACGCCATCGCGGTAGAGCCGCTGCTGAAGAATGTACGAATCGCCGTCGCCCGTGATGAAGCGTTTGCCTTCACCTACGGCGCGAGTCTGGATCTGCTGCGCGCAATGGGCGCCGAGCTGAGCTTCTTCTCGCCGATCCGCGACACGCTATTACCTGAGGCGGACAGTCTGTATCTGCCCGGTGGTTACCCGGAATTGCACCACGTTGCGCTGTCGCAGAACACCGAGATGCTGGAGGCGATCCGTGCGCATCATGCGGCGGGGAAACCGTTGCTCGCTGAGTGTGGCGGGATGCTGTATCTGCTCGACTCTTTGACTGACGTTGAGGGCTCTCGCGCTGAGTTGGTTGGGCTGCTTAAGGGCGACGCGGTGATGCAGAAGCGTCTGGCGGCATTGGCGTTGCAAGCGGTGGATCTGCCGGAAGGGTCGTTGCGCGGGCACACGTATCACCATTCCCTGACCACCACAGAACTGACGCCGATTGCCCGAGGGTTGAGTCCGAATGGCGGGCGCGGCGCTGAGGCGGTTTATCGTGAGGGGCGGATGACGGCTTCTTATGTCCACTTTTACTTTCCGTCGAATCCGACTGCGATTGCCGCATTGTTTGCGCCAGACCGTGAGGCCGCCTTCGCGAGCAAGCTCGCTCCCACAGGGGATCGCGTTTCTTGAGCAAGCACCCCGTCCAATGTGGGAGCGAGCTTGCTCGCGAAGAGGCCATGACCGACAACGCATTCTCTGAAGCCGAGCGCGACGCGGTTTATCGAGCCATCGCCGAACGCCGCGACATGCGCCACTTCACCGGTGGCAGCGTCGAACCGCAGTTGTTGCGCCGACTTCTGGAAGCCGCCCACCAGGCCCCAAGTGTCGGCCTGATGCAGCCGTGGCGCTTCATCCGCATCAGCGATCGCGACCTGCGCAGCCAGATTCAAAACCTCGTGGAGGAAGAACGCGTCCGCACCGCCGAAGCCCTCGGCGAGCGCAGCGATGAGTTCATGAAACTCAAGGTCGAAGGCATCCATGACTGCGCCGAAGTATTGGTCGCCGCGTTAATGGATGATCGCGAAAAACACATCTTCGGTCGCCGCACGCTGCCGGAAATGGACATGGCTTCGTTGTCCTGCGCGATCCAGAATCTGTGGCTGGCCGCGCGCGTCGAAGGCCTCGGCATGGGCTGGGTTTCACTGTTCGAGCCGCAAGCGTTGGCGGATCTGTTGAAGTTGCCCGCAGGCGCCAAGCCGCTGGCCGTTATATGCCTGGGCCCGGTCAAGGAATTCTATCCGGCGCCGATGCTGGTACTCGAAGGGTGGGCGCAGGCGCGTCCGCTCAATGAGTTGCTGTTTGAGAATTATTGGGGAGTGAGTCAATGAGTGTGGCGTTGTTGAGTGTCGCCGCGGTTGCGCTGGATGCGCTGCTCGGTGAACCGAAACGCTGGCATCCGCTGGTGGCGTTCGGCAATTTCGCCGGGCGCATCGAGCAACGTTTCAACGCCGGTGGCCGTGGCTGGCGCAGCCATGGCGTCACTGCGTGGGTGATCGCGGTGCTGCCGCTGACCTTGCTCGCCACGGCGTTTTCCTGGGCGCCGTATGTGGGTTGGGTTGTCGAAATTCTCGCGCTGTATTGTGCCCTCGGCATGCGTAGCCTCGGTGAACATGTCGCCCCGGTGGCCGCGGCGTTGCGCGCGGATGATCTGGACGAGGCGCGCAAGCGCGTCGGCTATCTGGTCAGCCGCCAGACCGATGAGCTCGACAGCACCGCCGTCGCTCGCGCCGCCACTGAGTCGGTATTGGAAAACGGCAGCGATGCGGTGTTCGCCGCACTGTTCTGGTTTGTCGTCGCCGGTGCGCCCGGCGTGGTCCTCTATCGTTTGAGCAATACGCTCGATGCGATGTGGGGTTATCGCAACGAACGCTTCGAACGTTTCGGTTGGGCGGCGGCGAAAATCGACGACGTGCTCAACTACATTCCTGCACGTCTGGTGGCGTTGACCTACGCGTTGCTCGGCAAAACCCGACTCGCCTTGAAATGCTGGCGCACACAGGCGCCTAAGTGGGACAGCCCTAACGCCGGTCCGGTGATGGCGGCCGGCGCCGGTGCGCTCGGCGTGGAACTGGGCGGCCCGGCGATTTATCACGGTGAGCTTCACGACCGCCCGCAACTTGGCGAGGGCGCAGCGGCTGACGCCGATTCCATCGACCGCGGCTGGCAATTGGTCCAGCGCGGGGTATGGTTATGGCTGCTGATTCTCTGCGTGGGGGCTGAATTCTATGCTTGAGCACGGTGGCCGACTGCGCAAGGCGGCACTCGATTACGGCATCGCCGAAGCGGATTGGCTCGACCTGTCCAGTGGCCTCGCGCCGTGGCCGTTCCCGATTCCGGAAATTCCGCTGCGCGCCTGGGCCCGTTTGCCGGAAACCGATGACGGTCTGGAACAAGCCGCGTGCGATTACTACGGCGCGACGCAGGTGCTGCCAGTCGCCGGTTCGCAAATGGCCATCCAGTTGCTGCCGCGTTTGCGCCGGGCCGGCAAGGTCGGCGTGTTGTCGCCGTGCTATGCCGAACACGCCGAAGCCTGGCGTCGCAGCGGTTACATCGTGCGCGAAGTGCTGGAGCAGGAAGTCGAGTTCTTTCTCGACAGTCTCGACGTGTTGGTGGTGGTCAATCCGAATAACCCGACCGGCCTCAGTCTGACCCCGGCGCGGCTACTCGACTGGCATGCGCGACTGGCGCAGCGCGGTGGCTGGCTGGTGGTCGATGAAGCGTTCATGGACAACACGCCGCACCTGAGCCTGGCGGCCCATGCGCATCAGGTCGGGCTGATTGTGCTGCGTTCATTCGGCAAGTTTTTTGGCCTCGCCGGCGTGCGCTTGGGCTTTGTCCTCGCCGAGCGCAAGTTGCTCAAACTGCTCGCCGAACAGGTCGGGCCGTGGGCGGTGAGCGGGCCGACGCGGGTGCTGGGGCAGGCCTGCCTGCAAGATACTGAAAACCACACACGCCAACGAATTCGCAGCGAAGAAGCGAGCGAACGGCTGGCCATGCTGCTCGAACGCTACGGCTTCAAACCGCAGGGCGGTTGCGCATTGTTTCAGTGGCTGATCACCGATCAAGCGCAAGCGTTATACGAATTCATGGCCCGACGCGGCATTCTCCTGCGCCTCTTCAGCCACAACAGCAGTCTGCGTTTTGGCTTGCCGGCCGACGCGACTGAAGAGGCGCGTCTTGAGCACGCGTTAATCGCCTTCACCAAGGACCAACCATGACCACCCTGATGGTGCAGGGCACCACTTCCGACGCCGGTAAAAGCACACTGGTGACGGCGCTGTGCCGCTGGGCGACCCGACAGGGCGTGGCGGTCGTGCCGTTCAAACCGCAGAACATGGCGCTCAACAGCGCAGTGACTGCCGACGGTGGCGAAATCGGCCGCGCGCAAGCGGTGCAGGCGCAAGCGGCTTTTCTTGAGCCGCATACCGACATGAACCCGGTCCTGCTTAAACCCAACAGCGACACTGGCGCGCAAGTGATCATCCATGGTCGCGCAGTGACGTCGATGAATGCCGTGGCGTATCACGACTACAAAGCCATCGCGATGAAAGCGGTTTTGGCTTCTCACGAACGGCTCAGTGCGGCATACCCGCTGGTGATGGTCGAAGGCGCGGGCTCGCCGGCCGAGATCAACCTGCGTGCTGGCGATATCGCCAACATGGGCTTTGCCGAAGCGGTGGATTGCCCGGTTTTGCTGATTGCCGACATCAACCGTGGCGGCGTTTTTGCCCATCTGGTTGGCACCCTTGAGCTGCTTTCGCCGAGCGAACAGGCGCGGGTCAAAGGTTTCATCATCAACCGTTTTCGTGGCGATATTGCCTTGCTGCAACCGGGTCTCGACTGGCTCGAACAACGCACCGGCAAACCGGTGGTGGGCGTGCTGCCGTATGTGATGGATTTGCATCTGGAAGCCGAGGACGGCATCGATCAGCGTCAGACCGACAAGGCTGAACAGGTGTTGAAAGTGGTGGTGCCGGTGCTGCCGCGCATCAGCAACCACACCGATTTCGATCCGCTGCGTTTGCATCCGCAGGTCGACCTGCAATTTGTCGGTCCGGGGCAGGCGATTCCTGCGGCGGACCTGTTCATCCTGCCGGGCTCGAAAAGCGTGCGCAGCGATCTGGCGTATGTGCGCGCCAATGGTTGGGACGCGGCGATCAATCGGCATCTGCGTTACGGCGGCAAGGTACTGGGGATTTGCGGTGGTCTGCAGATGCTCGGCGAGCAGGTGCATGACCCGCTCGGCCTCGAAGGTGCGCCAGGTTCCAGCGCCGGTTTGGGCTTGCTGGCGTTTGCAACCACGCTTGAAGCCGAGAAGCAGTTGCGCAATGTGCGCGGACGGCTGGCGCTGGAAGATGCCGAGGTCAGCGGCTATGAAATTCATGCCGGCGTGACCACGGGGCCGGCGCTGGAAAATGCGGCGGTGCATCTGGATGACGGGCGTTGTGATGGTGCTCAGAGTGCCGATGGGCAAGTGTTTGGCACATACCTGCATGGCTTGTTCGAATCGCCGGCGGCGAGTGCGGCGTTGCTGCGCTGGGCCGGGTTGAGCGATGTGCAGGAAGTGGATTATCACGGCTTGCGCGAGCGTGATATCGAACGCTTGGCGGATCTGGTTGAGCAGCATTTGGATACCGATCTGTTGCGTCGTCTCTGTGGGATTCGAGCTGCCTGTGCCGGCCTATTCGCGAGCAAGCTCGCTCCCACAATGGCCCGGTTGGTCATAAATTCAGTTTGCACCCCATAACCCTGTGGGAGCGAGCTTGCTCGCGAAGGGGCCAATTGCCTCAACACATAACTTTGTGGATGAAACCCATGCTCCAACTAATCCTCGGCGGCGCCCGCTCCGGCAAAAGTCGCCTGGCGGAAAAACTCGCCAGCGACAGCCATCTGGCGGTCACCTACATCGCCACCAGCCAACCACTGGACGGTGAAATGAGCGACCGCGTCGCCCACCATCGCGCGCGCCGTCCCGCCGAATGGGCACTCATTGAAGAGCCGCTGGAACTGGCCCGCGTCCTGCGCGAATCCGCCAGCGCCGAGCGTTGTCTGCTGGTCGACTGCCTGACCCTGTGGTTGACCAATCTGCTGATGCTCGACGACGCCGAACGTCTCGTCGCCGAGCGCGAAGCCCTGCTCGAATGCCTGGCTGTGCTGCCGGGTGAAATCATTTTTGTCAGCAACGAGACCGGAATGGGTGTCGTGCCGCTGGGCGAATTGACTCGCCGCTACGTCGATGAAGCCGGTTGGCTGCATCAAGCTCTGGCTGAGCGCTGTCAGCGTGTCGTGCTGACTGTCGCCGGCCTGCCCCTGACTCTGAAAGGACCTGCGTTATGACTCAATCCTGGTGGCTGAACCCGTGCAAACCGGTCGATCTCGACGTCGTTGAACAAGCGACTGCACGCCAGCAGCAACTGACCAAACCGGCCGGTTCCCTCGGTCGTCTGGAGTCGGTGGCGGTGCAACTGGCGGGTCTGCAAGGTCAGGTCAAACCGACGCTGGCGCAGGTCTGGATCGCGATTTTTGCCGGCGATCACGGCGTGGTCGCGGAAGGTGTTTCGGCGTTCCCGCAGGAAGTCACCGGGCAGATGCTGCTCAACTTCGTCAGCGGCGGCGCGGCGATCAGCGTGCTGGCGCGCCAGCTCGATGCGCAACTGGAAGTGGTCGATCTGGGTACGGTGAATCCATCGCTGAACCTGTCGGGTGTGCGCCACTTGAACATCGGCGCGGGTACGGCGAATTTCGTCCATGGCGCGGCGATGACTCAGGCCCAGGGCGAGCTGGCGTTGCAGGCCGGTCGCGACAGTGTGCTGCGGGCGAAAGCGGCAGGCGCGCAGTTGTTCATTGGCGGCGAAATGGGCATCGGCAACACCACCGCGGCGAGTGCCCTGGCCTGTGCGTTGCTCGATTGCCCGGTGGCGCATCTGACCGGCCCGGGCACCGGCCTGAATGCCGAAGGTGTCAGCCATAAAGCGCAAGTGATCGAGCGTGCGTTGGTATTGCACGCCGCGCAGCGGGGTGATGCGTTGCAGACGCTGTTCAACCTCGGTGGTTTTGAAATCGCCGCGCTGGTCGGTGCGTATCTGGCGGCGGCGCAAGAAGGCGTTGCGGTGTTGGTCGACGGCTTTATCTGTACGGTCGCCGCGCTGGTCGCCGTGCGCTTGAATCCGGCCTGTCGCGAGTGGCTGTTGTTCGGTCACCGTGGCGCCGAGCCGGGCCATCGCCATGTGCTGGAAACCCTGAACGCCGAACCGCTGCTGGAACTCGGTCTGCGCCTGGGTGAGGGCAGTGGCGCCGCGTTGGCGGTGCCGCTGTTGCGTCTGGCCTGCGATCTGCACGGGCAGATGGCGACGTTCGCCGAAGCGGCGGTGGCGGATCGTCCGGCATGACCCTGCAACTGGATCTGCTGCGCCATGGCGAGACTGAATTGGGCGGTGGTTTGCGTGGCAGCCTGGATGATGCGTTGACCGACAAGGGCTGGGCGCAGATGCGTGCGGCCGTGGTCGAGGGCGGGCCGTGGGATCGGATCGTCAGTTCGCCATTGCAACGTTGCGCGCGGTTTGCCGCAGAGTTGGGCGAACAACTGAACCTGCCGGTGCATCTGGACAAGGATCTGCAAGAACTGCATTTCGGCGCGTGGGAAGGGCAGAGCGCGGCGGCGCTGATGGAGACCGATGCCGAGGCCTTGGGATTGTTCTGGGCCGACCCTTACTCGTTTACGCCACCGCAAGGTGAGCCGGTCAGCGAGTTTTCCTCCCGCGTGCTGGCGGCCGTTGCGCGCCTGATCAGCGCCTATGCCGATGAGCGGGTTTTGCTGATCAGTCATGGCGGCGTGATGCGCCTGTTGCTGGCACGGGCACGCGGCTTGCCGCGCGAGCAATTGCTCAATGTCGAAGTCGCTCATGGCGCGCTGTTTGCGCTGTCGGTCGATGCTGACGGTTCGCTGAAGGAAGGGCTCTGACATGGTGCCGCTGTGGATCGCCCTGCAATTTCTCAGCAGCCTGCCGATTCGCTTGCCGGGCATGCCCGAGCCGGAACAGCTGGGCCGATCACTGCTGTTTTATCCGCTGGTGGGGCTGCTGTTCGGGGGGATTCTGTGGGCGTTCAATTTCGCCTTGAGCGGTGCGCCATTGTTGCTGCACGCGGCGCTGTTGCTGACGGTGTGGGTGTTGCTCAGTGGCGCGTTGCATCTCGATGGCCTGGCCGACAGCGCCGACGCCTGGCTCGGCGGGTTTGGTGATCGCGAGCGCACGCTGTTGATCATGAAAGATCCGCGCAGCGGACCGATTGCGGTGGTGACGCTGGTGTTGGTGTTGCTGCTCAAGTTTGCCGCGTTGCTGGCGCTGATCGAACAACAGCAAAGTCTTGCGTTGGTCATCGTGCCGTTGCTCGGGCGGGCGGCGTTGTTGGGGTTGTTTCTGACCACGCCGTATGTGCGCGCGGGTGGGTTGGGGCAAGCGTTGGCGGACCATTTGCCGCGCATGGCCGGATGGTGGGTGTTGGGCGCAAGTGCGTTGGCCTGCGTGCTGATTGCAGGGTTCAGTGCCGCCGTTGCACTGCTGATTTCGATCGGTGTGTTTGTCTGGCTGCGGCGGGTGATGATGCGGCGGTTGGGCGGGACGACGGGCGATACGGCAGGGGCATTGCTGGAATTGCTGGAGATGGTGGTGCTGGTTGGATTGGTTTTGGTCTGACAGTTTTGGATTGTCTGTGCCGGCCTCTTCGCGAGCAGGCTCGCTCCCACAGGGGATCGCATCGCAAATGTGGGAGCGAGCCTGCTCGCGAAAGCGTTGTGTCAGACACCAAAAATGTTCAGGGTAAACTCATCTGTAACTTGATTTAACACAGTCGCGGGTATATACACGCATCATGCTTCCTTCTCAGTGTTTGTGCACCAACCTGCGTCGCGCCGCTCGTGGCGTCAGCAGGCATTACGACGGCGCTCTCGACGGCTTCGGGATCAACGTTGCCCAGTATTCTCTGCTGTGCAATCTGCAGCGTCTGGATCAGCCAAGCATCTCGGAACTCGCCGATGCCATGGGCCTGGATCGCAGCACCCTCGGGCGCAATCTGCGGGTGCTGGAAGGCGAGGGGCTGGTGGCGTTGGCCGAAGGCGAGGACATGCGTAACCGCATCGTCAAGCTCACCGAGACCGGCGTGCAGCGTCTGGCAGCCGCGTTGCCGGCCTGGGAAGCGGCGCAGCAGCGGTTGATCGATCGACTGGGCGCCGAGAAGCGTGAAACCTTGCTCAGATTGCTGGATGAACTGGCCTGAGGCCGGTTTTTTCCAAACTCAAGCGGGTATATACCCGCAAGCGGAGAACAATAATGACATCGATGTGGCGTACGTGCGGTTGGGTGTTGGTCGGTAGTGCGTTGATCCTGGCGTTGTCATTGGGCGTGCGGCACGGTTTCGGCTTGTTTCTGTCACCGATGAGTGCGCAGTTCGGCTGGGGGCGTGAGGTGTTTGCTTTCGCCATCGCCTTGCAGAACCTGATCTGGGGGCTCGCGCAGCCGTTTACCGGCGCGCTGGCCGACCGTTTCGGCGCGGCAAAAGTGGTGCTGGTCGGCGGCGTGCTCTACGCCTTGGGCCTGGTGTGCATGGGCTTGTCGGATTCGGCGGTGACGCTGTCGTTGAGCGCCGGTCTGCTGATCGGCATCGGTCTGTCCGGCACGTCGTTCTCGGTGATTCTCGGCGTGGTTGGCCGTGCCGTGCCGCCGGAGAAGCGCAGCATGGGCATGGGTATCGCCAGCGCCGCCGGTTCGTTCGGCCAGTTCGCCATGTTGCCGGGCACTCTCGGGTTGATCGGCTGGCTCGGCTGGTCGGCCGCGTTGCTGGTGTTGGGCCTGCTGGTGGCGTTGATCGTGCCGTTGGTGAGCATGCTCAAGGACAAGCCGTTGCCGGTGCTTGGTCATGAACAAACTCTGTCTGACGCCCTGCGCGAAGCCTGCTCGCATTCCGGCTTCTGGTTGCTGGCGTTCGGCTTTTTCGTCTGCGGTTTTCAGGTGGTGTTTATCGGCGTGCATCTGCCGGCGTATCTGGTCGATCAACACTTGCCGGCCAGTGTCGGCACTACGGTGTTGGCGCTGATCGGGCTGTTCAATATCTTCGGCACTTACACCGCCGGTTGGCTCGGCGGGCGCATGTCCAAACCGCGCCTGCTGACCGCGCTGTATCTGCTGCGAGCAGTGGTGATCGTGCTGTTCCTGTGGCTACCGGTGACGACTACGTCGGCGTATCTGTTCGGCATGGCCATGGGCTTCTTGTGGCTGTCGACGGTGCCGTTGACCAACGGTACGGTGGCGACCTTGTTCGGCGTGCGAAACCTGTCCATGCTCGGCGGCATCGTGTTCCTGTTCCATCAGCTCGGTTCGTTCCTCGGCGGCTGGCTGGGCGGGGTGGTGTATGACCGCACCGGGAGTTATGACTTGATCTGGCAAGTGGCAGTCCTTCTGAGCCTTTTGGCCGCCGCGTTGAACTGGCCGGTGCGCGAGCGGCCGGTCGCGCGTCTGCAAGCCGCTGCGAGCGCCGCATGAGTCGACTCTGGCCACGTATCGTCATTACCGCACTCGGCGCCGCCTTGCTGGCGCTGGTGTGGTGGGGCTGGCATCAGGGCGGCCTGGCGCTGATGCAGTTGGGCATGAGCATTTGCTAGAACGTGGCGTGGCGAGTAACGTCGAACTCTGACGACTGCTCAAGGATGTTCGACATGCTGATGCGCTGGTGTGCTGTTCCCGCGTTGCTGATGGCATTGACCGGTTTGGCTCAAGCCGCTGACTGTCCCGAATTGCTGCAAGGCTCGCTGCCCAAGCTGCGGGCCAAGGAATCCATCGATCTGTGCCAGCAGTACGCTGACAAACCACTGGTGGTGGTCAATACCGCGAGCTTCTGTGGTTTTGCCCCGCAGTTCGAAGGCCTTGAGGCGCTGCATAAGCGCTTTGAGTCGCAAGGGCTGCAAATGCTCGGTGTGCCTTCCAACGACTTCAAGCAGGAATCCAAAGACAGCGCCGAGACCGCCAAGGTCTGTTACGCCAACTATGGCGTGACGTTCGCCATGACCGAACCGCAAAAGGTCCGTGGCGATGACGCCACGCATATGTTCCAGGTGCTGGCCGCGCAGAGCAGCGCACCGAAGTGGAATTTCTACAAATATGTGGTCGATCGCCAGGGCAAGGTGATTGCCAATTTCTCCAGCCTGACCAAGCCCGATGATCCGGAATTTATAGCCGCGATCGAAAAGGCAATCGCCTCGAAACCGCTGAAACCCTGAGTTTTTTGTGAGGGTGAGAACAAACTCAAGGCATTAAAAAGCCCCGCCTCTGCAAAGAGAGCGGGGCTTTTTGTTGGCGAGGGGGTTAGCCCCGCCGTGCAGCATCAGAAGCGGTAGGTCGCGCCGACACCGAAACCGTTTGCCGAGTTTTCATACTTGGCGTCGTAGGTCTGGCCACGATCGTTTTCGTTGCGGATCTTGACCGACTCTTCCTTCAGGTACGAGTAAGCAACGTCGATGGTCAGGTCTTCGGTCGGGCTCCAGCCGGCACCGATGCTGAAGATAGTCCGGTCGCCGGTAGGAATACGTGGCGAACGGTCGACGTTGTTGGTCGGCGACTGGTCGAAAGTCAGACCGGTACGCAGTACCCATTCCTTGTTCAACTGGTACGAAGTACCCAAGGCGTATGCCCAGGAGTCGTGCCAGTTCTGGTCTTCGGTGATTTCACCGAACTGACCGGCCAGCAATGGCTGCACACCGGAGTTCTTGACGGTGATTTTTTCCAGCTGGCTCCAGCGGGTCCAGGTCGAACCGGCGTAAACGTTCCAGCGATCGTTGATCGCCTGAGTAACCGAGAAGTCGATGGACTCAGGTGTGGTGATCTTCAGCGAAGCGTCGTACTTCTGGTTGGCGCCCAGACCGATTGCACCGAGCACACCGTAGTTGACCTTGGTGTTGCCTTCCAGCTTGTAGTCGACTTTGGAGTGGTACGTCAGACCCAGGCGAGTGGTGTCAGTGGCTTGTACCAGCACGCCAATGTTGTAGCCCAGCGCGGTGTCGTCACCCTTGATCTTGACCTTGCCATCCGGCGCGGCCTGAGTGATCGACAGGTTGGATTCCAGTGTACCGTCGATGCGGTTGATGGTCGGACCGAAACCGATCGACACCTTGTCGTTGAAGGCGTAGCTGACGGTTGGCTGGAAGGTGATGACCTGAACTTCGGATTTGCTGCCGAAGTAGCGGCCGGCAAAGCCTTTTTCGTAGTCGGTAATCAGACCGAACGGCACGTAGACGCCGAGACCGAATGCCCAATGATCATCGATCGGTTTGACGTAGAAGCCCATAGGTACGGAGGTGAAGGGCACCATGTCGCCTTTGTTGCTGCCGCCGTTAGGGCTGGAGCTGGCGTCGCTGATATCGGTTTTTGCATCGAGGAATGCAACACCACCGGTGACTTGTTCACGCTTGAGGCGCGACATGCCGGCAGGGTTGCCATAAACAGTGCTTGCATCATCGGCAGAAGAAGATCGCCCTGCGTAACCAGTACCCATCCCGCTGATGCTGTGTTCGTTGATGGCAAAGCCAGCTGCGAAGATCTGGGTGGATGCCATGGTAACGGCGAGGCTAAGGGTGGTTTTGAGCATGACTTTTTTCATTATTAGAACTCCTGGTGATCACCGGGGCGAAAATTACCAACATTTTCGTCCCAGCGCTATAGTCCGTATGCCTTGAGTTAGAGCGGTTTTGTAGGACAATCCGACCAGATTCGCGACCTGATGAGCGATCTTGCAAAACTCATGGGTCAGCAAGCGACCTGATTCAGCGGTGAAACACAGGTTTGCCAGGCGTATGTGAAATCACGCAGACGACCCTGAGGTTGAAAGGTCTGACGCCAGATGCGCGCCATGCCCAGCAAGTCGTTGGGGTCGGGGAGGGTGGGGTTTTGTTCTTCTACCAGCAGCCAGGCGATGGCTGTGGCGTAACGCAGGTTAACGGTCAGTTCCAGATGCGGGCCGCTGAGAAACGCATGTTGGCTGGCGAGGCCGCGAACCAGACTGGCGCGCTCCGGATCGAGTGCCAGATAATCATCCCACAGCGCCTGATGACGATGCTCGGCAATGCGGTAGAGGCCGTGACCACGGCGGTCATGCAGGGCGGACCCGAGGGCGGACTGGCTGGCAGCGATGCCCAGTAAAAGGGACTCGGCGGTTGCGCTGTGACGCCCCAGATAAATCAGCGTGGGACGGATCACATAGCGGCACAGTTCGCTGGCAGCGATACCCATAAAACCCTCGGATCTTGTTATTGGGCGGCGATACCTGAAGGGGCCTTGGCAGCAGTGGATCGACTCAGGCTCGCCGGAAGCGGATCACGCCGCTTGAGTTGAAGTGTAGTGTCATATTCGCGACGTAAAGGCCTGTTTTTAAAATATTTCCGGCGTGGAGTTATAACCGTTATATCCGATGGTGCTTAAGCGCAAAGGGCAAAAAACGAAACATCAGGCAATAAAAAGCCCCGCGTTTTAAGCGGGGCTTGTGCTTTTTGCAGCCTTTTCGGCTCTCAGGCAATCAATGCCTGACGGGTCCGGTCGATCACGGCCTGCAGCGGTTCGGCGCTGGAGTACTGATCGGGGTACAGACGCTCGCTGTGGCGGGCGATACCGTGTTCGTTGACCAGTGTGAAGCTGAAGCAGCCTTTGCGAGCGGCCATGATCAGGCAGTTCATCGGAGCAAAAGCGTTGGTTAGGGTGCGAATGGCATCCTGAGTATGGATTTGAGTAGACATAGTTATTAGGTGTTCCTACAAATGACACGGATAAGAACCGTGCAACGTTAAAACGTTCCAGTAACGTCGATCACCATTGATCGAACGAAGAACCCGACTGGAACAAAGCAGCCAGTTTGAAGCGCTATTAAGTTGGCGCGCTTGGGCTGGCAGGTAGGTACTTAGGAGGGCAGGCATCACAACGAGGGCAAAGGTTCTGGGCCCGGGGTGAAGATCCTGATCAATTTGCAGGTTGGTTCGGTCAGAGTAAGTGTTCTTCGCAACACCCTTCGCATCATTCGAAGGCTGTGTTGGCGCAAGATTTACCTGGAAACCATCGAGGGGTCGTTCCCGCTTTTTTCGGCTGGGCTTCTTGGTAGAAGGCTGACCGTGGGGATGTGTTCGACCGGAATTGACTTTCAGCTTGGTACTAACGCCGCGGATACTAACGGATCGAAATGGGTAAAGCAAACCCTGCGTGAAAAAAGTTTGCAGCGATTGCAAGCCTCAACGCTCGATGCGCCGGCGCGCCCTGCATTGGCTCATGTTTGCGACCGTCGGTCGGTGAAGATATTTTCATGAAGCCCGCGCCAGACCGGCTTATCCCCAGAAAATTCAGCAAAACGACCCGAAAAAGCGCATCGATATAACCGGGTAACAGGTACTTGTGCACATTAGTTGCGCAGGCTGTAACGGCGCTGTCACATCATTCCTGACTCCGGTAGCTGCCTGCATCAAAAGTTTAAGTCAATGAAAAACATCGCTTTTTTTTGTTGGTGAAAAAATCGTCAGTTTGACTGCGAGCCCCATTCCACAAGGCTTTGCGAGGGTTGAAGGGCGGTTGTCCACTGAGTTATCCACAGCTTCTGTGGATTGTCCCGAGCGCTTGCTCTAGGACGGGCGTGCCGGGTTGTTTTTCGACTTTACCTGTAAGAAAAAGAGAGTAGAGTGGCGCGCCTTCCGATCTGTCCCACAGTGCTTTATGAAGTTTCGCTCAGTATCAGACCCTGTTACCTCAGAACCTCCTCGTGTTACCTCTCCCAAGCGATTTTCCGTGCGCGTGGCCGAATGGCTGCTCGACAGCCCGCGTCTTGGCGACAGCCGCAATGCCAAGCACCTGGCCGGGCGCCTGCTCAAGCAGCCGGCGCGCGAAGGCGTAGTTGTTGCGCAAAGCCGTCTCGGTCAGTTGATGTGCCGCGAGTGCGGCAATGCCCGCGATCGCCGTATCGGTCAGGATCTGCTGCGCCAGGCCGCCCGTGCCGGTGACCGGCGTGCGCAACAGGAACTCGGTCTGATCGAAGACTGAGCTGTCCAAGACCTGACGCCTTGGTTAACCTTCAGGCTTTATAAGATCGGCGGGAGTGGCTATGGCTATGGACTTGACCAGCGTATTGCTGGGGCTTGCAGGGGCGGGGTTGCCGCTGCTGGCGCTGGCCTGGCAACTGCAACGCCGGGCCAGTAACGGCCAGGCCGAGGTCGCCTTGCTCGAAGAGCGGCTGGCCATGGCACAACTGGCGCAGGACGGGCTCAACGCGCAGCTCGACGCCAGTCGCGACGAAATCGCTGACCTCGCTCAGGCCAATGCCGCCAAGCAGGCTGATCTTGCCGCCCTGCGCCGCGAAGTCGAGTTGCTGCAAATCGAGCGCGACGACGCCCGCGACGCCTCTCACGCATGGAATCTCGAACGCGCCAACAAGGAGGCCGAACTGCGCCGCCTCGACGCGCAGGCGGCCTCGCTGAACGCAGAATTACGCGAGCAGCAGGACAGCCATCAACAACGCCTCAACGACCTGCAAGGTTCACGCGATGAACTGCGTGCGCAGTTCGCCGAACTGGCGGGCAAGATCTTCGATGAGCGTGAACAGCGTTTCGCCGAGACCAGTCAACAGCGTCTCGGCCAGTTGCTCGATCCGTTGAAAGAACGCATTCAGTCTTTCGAAAAACGCGTAGAGGAAAGCTACCAGGCCGAAGCCCGCGAGCGCTTCTCGCTGGCCAAGGAGCTGGAGCGCCTGCAGGCACTCAACCTGCGCCTGAGTGATGAAGCGACCAACCTGACCCGCGCCCTCAAAGGCCAGAAAACCCAAGGTAACTGGGGCGAGCTGATCCTCGAGCGCGTGCTCGAACACGCAGGGTTGGAGAAGGGCCGCGAGTATCAGACCCAAGTCAATCTGAAGGGCCCGGACGGTGAGCGTTTTCAACCTGACGTGATCATTTATCTGCCGGGCGACAAGCAGGTGGTGGTCGACTCGAAGGTCAGTCTCACCGCGTATCAACAATATGTTGCTGCCGATGACGACACCCTCGGGCAGATCGCGATCAAGCAGCACGTGCTGTCCTTGCGTAATCACGTCAAAGGCCTGGCCGGCAAGGACTACAAGCGTCTGGAAGGGCTGCACAGCCTCGATTTCGTTTTGCTGTTCGTGCCGATCGAAGCGGCTTTTTCCGCGGCTTTGCAGGCGGAACCGACGCTGTTTCAGGAGGCCTTCGACCGCAATATCGTGATCGTCAGCCCGACCACGTTGCTGGCAACGCTGCGGGTGATCGACAGTTTGTGGAAGCAGGAGCGCCAGAGCCAGAACGCCCGGGAAATCGCCGAGCGTGCGGGCTGGCTGTACGACAAGTTCGTTTTGTTTATCCAGGACCTGGATGAGGTCGGCAATCGTCTGCAACAACTGGACAAGGCCTACAGCTCGGCGCGTAACAAATTGACCGAAGGGCGGGGCAATCTGGTCAGTCGCAGTGAGCAACTCAAGTTGCTGGGTGCGCGGGCCAGCAAGAGCTTGCCGGCGGATCTGCTGGAGCGGGCGATGACCGATGTCGATGGCCTCGTCGAACTCCCGGAATAACCCCAAAAGCTTCGCGAGCAGGCTCGCTCCCACAGTGATCACTGAAACCTTGTGGGAGCGAGCTTGCTCGCGAAGGCGTCAGTGAAATCGCCACTTACAGCGGCAAATACCGGCTCAACAACGCCCGCAACGCCGCCGGCTTCACCGGTTTGGCCAGATAATCCAGCCCCGCCGCATGCACCTGCGCAACCATCTCCGGTCGCCCGTCCGCACTGATCACCACCCCCGGCACCGGCTCGCCCAGCGTGGTGCGCAACCACGCCATCAATTCTGTGCCGGTATCGCCGTGATCGAGGTGATAGTCGACCAGCGCCAGTTGCGGGCGCATGCCATCGCTCAACAACGCCGCACATTCCTCACGGTTGCGCGCCGTCCACACCTGACAACCCCAGCGACTCAACAGGCTATTCATGCCGATCAGGATGCTGTCTTCGTTATCGATGCACAGCACCTGCGCGCCGCTGAGCAATTTGCCATTCAATTCGACAGCCGCGCTGGCTGGCACGGCTTGCGTGCGGGCCAGCGGTACGCTGACGCTGAACACGCTGCCGCGCCCGGGCCATGAGCGTACGCGCAGCGTATGACCGAGCACGCGACACAGGCCATCAGCAATCGCCAAACCCAATCCAAGTCCTTTCTCGGCGCGAGTCTGATGGCTGTCGAGGCGTTTGAATTCCTCGAAAATCACCTGTTGTTTGTCTTCTGGAATGCCCGGCCCGCGATCCCATACCTCCAGACACAACTCGCCGTCGCGCCGCCGCACGCCCAACAGCACCGGGCCTTTGGCGTAACGGAAAGCGTTAGTCAGAAAGTTCTGCAAAATGCGCCGCAGCAATTTGATGTCGCTGTCGATGCGCAGATGACTGCCGCGCACCCGGAACTTCAAACCCTGTTCCTGCGCCAGTGCCTTGAATTCGGCGCCCAGCGTGTTGAACAGCTCGTTGACCGCAAACGCCTTGCGATCCGGGTTGATCTTGCCGTTTTCCAGGCGGGAAATGTCCAGCAGATCGCTGATCAAGTCCTCGGCCGAGCGCAGCGAACTGTCGAGGTGTTGCACCAGTTTCTGCGCTTCGCTGCTCAAGCCGTCGTCCTGATGGGAGAGGGCGGCGGAGAACAGACGCGCGGCGTTCAAAGGTTGCATCAAGTCATGGCTGACCGCCGCGAGGAAACGGGTTTTCGACTGGTTGGCCGCTTCGGCAGTGCCCTTGGCTTCGGTCAAGGCAACATTGAGCTGCGACAGCTCCTGAGTACGCTCGCTGACCCGTTGTTCCAGGCCTTCGTTGGCTTCAGTCAGCGCCTGCTCGGCTTCGCGGAACGCGGTGATGTCAGTGAAACTCATGACGAAGCCGCCGCCGGGCATCGGATTGCCGATCAGCTCGATCACTCGTCCATTGGGAAACAGTCGTTCAGAGGTGTGCGCGCGGCCCTGACGCATCCAGTGCAAACGGCGGGCGACATGCACTTCCGCTTCGCCGGGGCCGCACAAACCGCGTTCGGCGTTGTAGCGAATAATGTCGGCAATCGGCCGGCCGACGCTGATCAAGCCGTCCGGGTAGTTGAACAGTTCCAGATAGCGGCGGTTCCAGGCCACCAGTTTCAGCGACTGGTCGACCACGCTGATGCCTTGGGTGATGTTCTCGATGGCGCCTTGCAGCAGGGCGCGGTTGAACTGCAGCACTTCCGAGGCTTCGTCGGCGATGCGCACGACGTCCTCGAGTTGCATTTCCCGACCTTCGATGGCGGCTTTTACTACCGCGCGCGTCGAAGACGCGCCGAGAACACCGGCCAGCAAGCGCTCGGTATGCGCGATCCATTCGCTGTCGGCATTCTGGTTCGGGTTGAAGCCTTTGCCCTGACGGTAGGCGAAACGGATAAAGCTCTGGCGCGCACGTTCTTCACCGACAAAACGTGCCGCCAGTTGCAGCAAATCGTCGATCTGCACCGCCAGCATCGAGCGCGCACTTGGTCGCGCGCTGATCTCCTGACCGATGAAACGCCCGGCCTGCCAGTGTTCCGACACCCGCGTGCGCGACAGCACCGAGACCCAGGCAAACAACGTGAAGTTACCCGCCAGCGACAGCACCACGCCTTGGGTCAGCGGGGTGATCGGCAGGTTCAGCGGGTTGCTGTGCAACCACGCCAGCCCCGGAAAACTGCTCAGCGACCAGCCGAGACTGTGCGCGGCAATCGGCAGGATCAGCGTGTAAAACCAGAGGAAAGTGCCCGCAGCCAAGCCTGCGAAAACGCCGCGACGGTTCGCTTGTTTCCAGTACAAGGCGCCGAGCATGGCCGGCGCCAGTTGGGTGACCGCTGCAAAGGCAATCTGGCCGATGGTCGCCAGGCTCGCCGTCGAGCCGAGCAAGCGATAGCTGACATACGCCAGCAACAAAATCACCACGATGCTCACGCGCCGTACCGACAGCATCCACTGGCGGAACACCTCGAACGGGCGCTCGGCGTTGTTGCGCCGCAGCAACCATGGCAACAGCATGTCGTTGGACACCATGGTCGACAACGCCACGCTGGCAACAATCACCATGCCGGTCGCCGCCGAGGCGCCACCGATAAAGGCCAGCACCGCCAAGGCCGGATGCGCCTGGGCCAGTGGCAGGCTGATCACGAACGAGTCGGGCAAGACGTCACTCGGCAGCAGCATCTGCCCGGCCAGCGCGATCGGCACGACGAACAGTGCGGCCAACGCCAGATAAGCGGGAAACACCCATTTGGCCAGGCGCAGATCCTGTGGGTCGATGTTTTCCACCACTGTTACGTGGAACTGCCGTGGCAGGCAAATGATCGCCATCATCGCCACGCCGGTCTGCACCACCATCGACGGCCAGTTGATGGTTTCTTTCCAGTACTCCTCCAGCCGCGGGGCGAGCATCGCCTGATTGAACAGGTCGTCGAAACCGTCATACAGGCCAAACGTCACAAAGGCGCCTACGGCAAGAAAGGCAAACAATTTGACCAGCGATTCGAAGGCAATCGCCAGGACCATGCCCCGGTGGTGCTCGGTGGCGTCGAGGTTGCGCGTGCCGAAGACAATGGTGAACAGCGCCAGCACCAGCGACACGATCAACGCGGTGTCCTGGGCGCGGGTGCCCATGGCATCGGCACCGGCGCCGATCAACAGGTTCACACCGAGGACGATGCCTTTGAGTTGCAGGGCGATGTAGGGGAGGACGCCGACCAGACAGATCAACGCGACGACCACCGCCAGCGATTGCGATTTGCCGTAACGCGCGGCGATAAAGTCAGCGATGGAGGTGATGTTCTCCTGTTTGCTGATCATCACCATTTTCTGCAACACCCACGGCGCGCCGACCAGCAGCAGGATCGGCCCGAGGTAAATCGGCAGGAATGACCACAGTTGTTCCGCCGCCTGGCCAACCGCACCGAAGAACGTCCAACTGGTGCAGTAAACCGCCAGCGACAGGCTGTACACCCAGGCACGCATGCGCGGCGGCAATGGCGCGCTGCGACGGTCGCCGTAGAAGGCGATGGCGAACATGATGGCCATATAGGCGAGGGCGACGGCGGCGATCAGCCCGGTGGACAACGACATGCAACACTCCCGACAGAAGACTCCCCGGCACTCCTGCCCGGGCGGACAGTCTCGCATGCGCGGGGCGGTTAGTCAGTGTCGACCAAGGTCGTGGCGTGGCGGGGTGTCGCAGGTGGGGAACCCGTCGGTTTCTGGGGTGACCGGGTGGGCCCCTTCGCGAGCAGGCTCGCTCCCAGATTTGAGATGCATTCCACTGTGGGAGCGAGCCTGCTCGCGAAGGCGTCAGTCCTGACGCAGCGCAATCTCGATCAGACGATGAAGCTCATCCACCTCCAGCGCCGCCGCCGAAAACAGAATCCGGAACACCACCGGCGCGACCACCAGATTGATCAACCGATCGACACTCGGCGCCACCTCATCGGGATGCCGCTCAATGATCGTCTGCAACTGCGCACCAATGATCGTCACGCAGTAGCCCGGCGTAGCACTGGCCTGGACGTCGCGCATCATGTTGCGCCCGGGCTCCGAACTCATTTCGTCGAGATACTGCTCGGCCCACGCCCGAATATCGCTGCGCAAGCTGCCGGTTTGCGCCGGCTCACTGTCGGGGCGCATGCGCGCGAGGGCGACATCGGCGAGCAACGCTGCGAGATCACCCCAGCGCCGATAAATCGTCGACGGCGTCACCCCCGCACGCGCAGCGATCTGCGGGACGGTCACGCTCGAGCGCTCCTGCTCCTGCAGAAGCGCGCGGACTGCCGAATGAATTGCATCTTGCACCCGGGCACTGCGGCCGCCGGGGCGTAAACCTTCTTTAATAGCCATGGCGCCGACCTTAACACAAAGAATTTGCTTTAAGCGCGGGGCGGTAGCACACTCCGCAAAAGCAAAAAATTAGCTTTTGCGGAGTGTGCCCATGACCAGCCTTGCTTCTAACCGTTCCAGCCTGTGGTTTCTGGCGATTACGCTACTGAGTTTTCTCGCCGCGTCCACGGCGCCGACGCCGTTGTATCACCTGTATCAGGATCACCTGCACTTCTCGGCAGCGGTGCTGACCCTGATCTTCGGCGTCTACGCCCTCAGCTTGCTGGCGGCGCTATTAACCGTTGGCTCGCTGTCCGATCACCTGGGACGTAAACCGGTGATCTTCACCGCGGTGCTGCTCAACGCCTTGGCGATGCTGCTGTTTATCTATGCCGACAGCGTCGCGTGGCTGATCAGTGCGCGTGTGCTGCAAGGTTTTGCTACCGGCATGGCCACCGCTGTGTTGAGCGCAACGTTGCTCGACACGGATCGCCAGCAAGGCCCGTTGATCAACAGCGTCGCTCCGCTGCTGGGCATGGCACTGGGCGGTATGGGTTGTGGCTTGCTGGCCGAGTTCGCTCCGGCACCGTTGCAACTGACGTACTGGTTGTTACTCGGCCTGTTTGTATTGCAGGCGTTGTATGTCTGGTGCCTGCCGGAAAGCGTTACCCGGCAAGCCGGAGCGTGGGCGTCGTTGCGGCCGACGTTGCACGTGCCGGTGCAGGCGCGCGCCACGCTGTGGCGTGTGCTGCCGTTGAACACCGCGACCTGGGCGCTCGGCGGTTTTTACGCGTCGCTGGCGCCGTCGCTGGTGCGCACCGCCACCGGTTCGACGTCGAATCTGATTGGCGGCGCCACGGTGGCGGCACTGACCGTCACCGGCGCGCTGATGATTTTCACGATGCGCAACCGACCCGCCGCCCGCGCGCTGCAATGGGGCGCGAGTTTGCTGCCCATCGGTCTGGTGCTGATTCTGCTCGGCGTGCACAGCGCCAGCCTCTCGCTGTTTTTCCTCGGCACACTGGTGGCCGGTTGTGGTTTTGGTTCGGGATTTCTTGGTGCGGTACGCAGTCTGGTGCCGCTGGCATTACCTCATGAACGCGCCGGGTTGATGTCGGCGTATTACGCGCTGAGTTACCTGGCGTTCTGTCTGCCGGCGCTGCTCGCCGGGCATTTATCTCGCAACTACGGGTTGCTGGCGACCACTGATGGTTACGGGGTCATTTTGATTGTGTTGGCGACCGGCGCGCTGTTGCTCAGCCTGCGGCCACAACCGGCCAAGGCCTGCAGTGCTCCATAACCGCTGCAGTTTCGGTTAGCCTTGACCAGCCCTTATCGCACGGATGGATTCATGAAGATTATTCGCAGCAAGGCCTTTACCGCGGACCGCGCCTGGGGCGCGCTGGACATCGCCAACATGAACGGCATCACCACGCGTCTGCACTGGACCGATCAGCCGTATAAGTGGCACGTCAACGACGGTGAGGAAGTGTTTGTGGTGCTCGATGGTCAAGTGCTGATGCGCTACCGCGAGCAGGGCGAAGAAAAACAGGTGCAGCTCGACGTCGGTGACATTTTCTATGCGAGCGTGGGCACCGAACATGTTGCCCATCCTCAAGGCGTGGCGCGGATTCTCGTGATCGAAAGCGAAGGCAGCGTCTGATTGCTTATTTGTAAAACAGATAACAGTTAGAGATATTACCCGTTATATAGATATTCGATTCGGTTCTACCATGGACTCAACCTCACCAGAGGACAGGAGTTCATGATGACTTGCCCCAACAGCGCCAAACCCGGCATCAAGCCGTTCAGTCAGCTTCAGCACCCGCGTGAAGTGATTCGCCAATTCACCCCGAACTGGTTCGCCGCCACCATGGGCACCGGGGTGCTGGCGTTGGCGCTCGCACAATTGCCGCTGGCCATTCCCGCACTGCACGCCGTGGCCGAAGGGCTGTGGTTGTTCAACATTCTGTTATTCAGCCTGTTTACCGTGGCCTACGCGGCGCGCTGGGTGTTGTTCTTCGACGAAGCCCGGCGCATCTTCGGGCATTCCACCGTGTCGATGTTCTTCGGCACCATTCCCATGGGCCTGGCGACCATCATCAACGGCTTTCTGGTATTTGGCCTGCCACGCTGGGGCGACGGTGTGATTCACCTCGCCGAAGTGTTGTGGTGGGTTGACGTGGCCCTGTCGCTGGCCTGCGGTGTGTTGATCCCGTACATGATGTTTACCCGCCAGGAACACAGCATCGATCAGATGACCGCCGTCTGGTTGCTGCCGGTGGTCGCCGCAGAAGTGGCGGCGGCCAGCGGTGGCCTGCTCGCCCCGCATCTGGCCGAGGCGCACGCGCAACTGGTGGTGCTGACCACGAGCTATGTGCTCTGGGCGTTTTCCCTGCCGGTCGCGTTCAGCATTCTGACCATCCTGCTGCTGCGCATGGCCCTGCACAAACTGCCTCACGAAAACATGGCGGCATCGAGCTGGCTGGCCCTCGGCCCGATCGGCACCGGTGCGCTGGGCATGTTGTTGCTGGGTGGCGATGCACCAGCGATCTTTGCGGCGAACGGGCTACCGGGCATCGGTGAAATTGCTGCCGGCCTGGGCCTTATCGCCGGCATCACGCTGTGGGGCTTCGGGCTGTGGTGGATGTTGATGGCGTTGCTGATCACCGTGCGTTACCTGCGCGACGGCATTCCGTTCAACCTCGGCTGGTGGGGATTCACCTTCCCGTTGGGCGTGTATTCGCTGGCAACCTTGAAACTGGCGAGCACCCTGAACCTGACGTTTTTCAGCGTCTTCGGCACGGCGCTGGTGCTGTTGCTGGCGGTGATGTGGCTGATTGTCGGCAAACGCACCGTGCAAGGCGCATGGCGCGGCGAGCTGTTTGTCTCGCCGTGCATTGCAGGTTTGAAGAAATAACCTGAAAGTTTTAGGTAATGTGTGGCCTGGATCGCGCTTCGAGATTCCAATAAGCAGTACCCAGGCCTCGCTACCTTCAACATCAGGAAAACACGGAAGATGAGTCACCCCTCACAGTTCAACCTGCTGCGCACGCGGCGCTTCTTGCCGTTTTTCATCACGCAGTCGCTTGGCGCGTTCAACGACAACGTGTTCAAGCAATCGCTGATTCTCGCCATTCTCTATCGGCTGACCATCGAGGGTGATCGCTCGATTTGGGTCAATCTGTGCGCGCTGCTGTTTATTCTGCCGTTCTTTCTGTTCTCGGCATTGGCCGGGCAGTTCGGGGAGAAGTTCGCCAAGGACGCGCTGATCCGTCTGATCAAGCTCGCAGAAATCGCGATCATGGCCGTAGGATCGGTCGGTTTCCTCTTTGATCACTTGTCGCTGATGCTGGTGGCGCTGTTTGCCATGGGCACGCACTCGGCGCTGTTCGGGCCAGTGAAATATTCGATCCTGCCGCAGGCGTTACGCGAGGATGAACTGGTCGGCGGTAACGGTCTGGTGGAGATGGGCACGTTTCTGGCGATTCTCGCCGGGACAATTGGTGCCGGGGTGATCATGTCATCGACCCACTACGCGCCGCTGGTCTCGACTGCCATTGTCGGCATTGCCGTGCTGGGTTATCTGGCCAGCCGCAGCATTCCTCGCGCGGCGGCGTCCTCTCCGGAAATGCGCCTGAACTGGAACATCTTCAGCCAGTCCTGGGCCACTTTGAAACTCGGTCTGGGCCAGACCCCGGCGGTGTCGCGCTCGATTGTCGGCAACTCGTGGTTCTGGTTTGTCGGGGCGATTTACCTGACGCAGATTCCGGCCTACGCCAAAGAGTGGATGCACGGTGATGAAACCGTGGTCACGCTGATCCTCACGGTGTTTTCGGTGGGTATTGCGCTGGGTTCGATGCTCTGCGAGAAGCTTTCCGGGCGCAAAGTCGAGATCGGCCTGGTGCCGTTTGGCTCGTTCGGTCTGACCGTGTTCGGTCTGCTGCTGTGGTGGCATTCCGGTGGAATCCCCGACAGCGTCAGCGGCCACAGCTGGATTGAAGTGCTGGGCTTCGTGCACACCTGGGCGGTGTTGGTCGACATCCTTGGCCTCGGGATTTTTGGCGGTTTCTACATCGTGCCGCTGTACGCACTGATCCAGTCGCGCACCGCCGAGAACGAGCGCGCGCGGGTAATTGCTGCCAACAACATTCTCAACGCACTGTTTATGGTGGTGTCGGCGATTGTTTCGATCGTGCTGCTAAGCGTCGCCAAGCTGTCGATCCCGCAGTTGTTCCTTGTGGTGTCGTTGCTGAACATCGGCGTCAACGCTTACATCTTCAAGATCGTCCCCGAGTTCAGCATGCGTTTCATGATCTGGCTGCTCAGCCATTCCATGTACCGCGTCGAGCACCGCAACCTTGAGGCGATTCCTGACGAAGGCGCCGCGCTGCTGGTATGCAATCACGTGTCGTTTGTAGATGCCTTGCTGATTGGCGGGGCGGTGCGTCGGCCGATTCGCTTTGTCATGTACTACAAAATCTACAATTTGCCGGTGCTGAACTTTATCTTCCGCACGGCGGGGACGATTCCGATTGCCGGCCGCAACGAGGACATCCAGATTTACGAAAAGGCCTTCACCCGGATTGCTCAATATCTGAAGGACGGTGAACTGGTGTGCATCTTCCCTGAAGGCAAGTTGACCGCCGATGGCGAGATCAATGAGTTCAAGGGTGGGCTGACACGGATTCTCGAGGAGACACCGGTGCCGGTGATTCCGCTGGCGTTGCAGGGGTTGTGGGGGAGTTTCTTCAGTCGCGATCCGAACAAGGGATTGTTTCACCGGTTGTGGTCGCGGGTGACGCTGGTGGCGGGTTCGCCGGTGGACGTTGGCGCGGCTGAGCCGGCGAAGTTGCAGGGGTTGGTGGGGGAGTTGCGCGGGGCAGTCAGATAGTCGGCGATTCTAAGGGCCTCTTCGCGAGCAGGCTCGCTCCTACATTTGATCGTATTCCTCTGACGGAACGCGGTTGAATGTGGGAGCGAGCCTGCTCGCGAAAGCGGTAGTGGCCTAAGCGCTGACCTTAAGCCCGATCAACCCGGTAATGATCAACGCCACACTGGCCAGCCGAATCAATGCCATCGATTCACCGAACAGGATGATCCCGGCAATCACCGTACCCACGGCACCGACACCGGTCCAGATCGCATAAGCCGTGCCCAGCGGCAATTCCTTCATCGCAAGGCCCAGCAGACCCAGGCTGATGGCCATGGCCGCAACGGTCAGTACGGTGGGGAGCGGACGGGTGAAACCGTCAGTGTATTTCAGCCCGACGGCCCAGCCGACTTCAAACAGGCCGGCGAAAAACAGAATGATCCAGGACATGCAAGACCTCCATCGATTGACGGGGTCGTCCCCAGATTAATAACTCGATCGAGCCGCAGGGTCGTCCCCGCGTTGCGCGATAGTGTGCCGAGCATTAACCCGGGGATCAAGTTGGCGCCTCAGTCGGCCGTTTGCTGCGCCAGTGCCTCGCGATCTTCCTTCTCGCTCATGCGTCGGAAATAGGTTGAGAGCAGCGCCCCGGAAATGTTGTGCCAGACGCTGAACAGCGCACTCGGCACCGCCGCCAATGGCGAGAAATGTGCGCTGGCCAGTGCGGCGCCCAATCCCGAGTTCTGCATGCCGACTTCCAGCGCCAGCGATTTGCGCTGGGCCAACGGCAACTTGAACAAGCGCCCGGTGAAATAGCCCAGCAGATAACCGAAGCTGTTGTGCAGCATCACCACAGCCATGATCAACAGTCCGGACTCGGCGATTTTCGCCTGACTGGCCGCGACCACGGCGGTGACGATAATCACGATGCTGACCACCGACACCAGCGGCAACACATCGACTGCGTGGCGAACCTTGTCACCGAGCAAGCGCTGGGCAACCACGCCAAGAATGATCGGCAGCAGCACCACTTGCAGGATCGACCAGAACAACTCCATGAACGACACCGGCAACCACGCCGAGGCCAGCAGCCAGATCAGCGCCGGGGTCAGTAGCGGGGCGAGGAGGGTGGTGACGGCGGCGATGGCCACCGACAACGCCAGGTCGCCGCGGGCCAGCCAGGTCATCACGTTGGACGACGTGCCACTCGGGCAGCAACCGACCAGAATCACCCCGACGGCGATTTCCGGCGGCAGGTGAAACACCTGGCAGAGCAACCACGCCACGCCGGGCATGATCACGAAATGCGCGACCACGCCCAGTGCCACGCGCCATGGATGGCGGGCGACAGCCGCGAAGTCGTCGAGTTTGAGGGTCAGGCCCATGCCGAACATCACCAGGCCCAGCAGCGGCACGATCGCGCCTTTGAGGCCGAGGAACCACGCCGGTTGCAGGAACGCAATCACGGCGAAAATCAGAACCCAGTAAGCGAAGGTGTTGCCGACAAAGCGGCTGAGTGCAGCCAGTGCGCGCATGGCTTGTTCCTTATTATTAAATGAACACCACTGATCGAACTGTGGGAGCGAGCTTGCTCGCGAAAGCGGTGTGTCATTCAACTTAAATGTTGGCTGACAGGTCACCTTCGCGAGCCAGCTCGCTCCCACATTGAGATATCACAAGGGTTTAGATCCCCTGCGGAGTCTCTTCCCCACCCAACGCTTCAACCAGCGCCGGCAGGAAATCACCGAAAGTCAGCATCATCAGGGTGAAGCTGGCATCCAGTTGCCCCAGTGCCTCGTCGCCACCGTCCTGTTCCGCCTGATCCTGCAACAGATCTTCGAACTTCAGACGTTTGACGGTCATCTTGTCATCCAGCATGAACGACAGTTTGTCCTGCCAGGCCAGCGACAGTTGAGTGACGACTTTGCCGGTGCTCAGGTGCAGCTGGATTTCTTCGCTGGTCAGGTCCTGACGCTTGCAACGGACGATACCGCCGTCTTCGTGGGTGTCGCGCAGTTCGCACTCGTCCAGTACATAGAAGTCGTCGGCAGCTTTTTGCGTGGTGACCCATTCGGTCATGGTCGCGGTTGGCGACATTTTCACGGTCAGCGGACGGACGGGCAGGGTGCCGATCACTTCACGCAGGGTCGACAGCAGGTCTTCAGCGCGTTTCGGGCTGGCCGAGTTGACCAGGATCAGGCCTTGTTTCGGCGCGATGGCGGCAAAGGTCGACGAGCGACGGATAAAGGCGCGCGGCAGGAACGCCTGGATGATTTCATCCTTGATCTGATCGCGTTCCTTTTTATAGACCTTGCGCATCTGTTCGGCTTCGATCTCTTCGACCTTTTCCTTGACCGCGTCACGCACGACGCTGCCCGGCAGAATGCGTTCTTCTTTACGCGCGGAAATCAGCAGGAAGTCACCGCTGACGTGCACCAGTGGAGCATCTTCGCCTTTGCCGAACGGCGCGACGAAACCGTAGGTGGTCAACTCCTGGCTTGCACATGGACGCGCCAGTTTGGTGGCCAGTGCAGTTTCCAGCGCCTCGGCATCGACAGGCAGGTCTTGGGTCAGGCGATAGATAAGCAGGTTCTTGAACCACATGGGGTGAGTCTCTCCTTTATACAAAGGGGGGCATTATTGTCTTCGCCGTGCCATAGGCCAACCCTTCTCTAAGCCTTTGGAAGGCCTGAGAAAATTATTTAAAAAAGTGCTTGCCAGAGGTTGGGTCGCTCCGTAGAATGCGCGCCACACCGAAGCGAAGGGTGATTAGCTCAGCTGGGAGAGCGTCTGCCTTACAAGCAGAATGTCGGCGGTTCGATCCCGTCATCACCCACCATTCGTTTCAAGTGTTTAGCGCAGCGGTAGTTCAGTCGGTTAGAATACCGGCCTGTCACGCCGGGGGTCGCGGGTTCGAGTCCCGTCCGCTGCGCCATATTCGGTAACCTGGACCACTGAACGCCAGGTCACCACGGAAAAACCCGCCAAGGCGGGTTTTTTTCTGCTCCAAGGTTGTACCCGCGGGATGTGTCGTTTTACTGGTTTTCGGATTTATTTGAAAAAAACTTCAATTAAATCAACACTTTACGAAAACTTGTGGCATAATGCGTCCCGTAACGAAGCGAAGGGTGATTAGCTCAGCTGGGAGAGCGTCTGCCTTACAAGCAGAATGTCGGCGGTTCGATCCCGTCATCACCCACCATTCGTTTCAAGCGTTTCGCGCAGCGGTAGTTCAGTCGGTTAGAATACCGGCCTGTCACGCCGGGGGTCGCGGGTTCGAGTCCCGTCCGCTGCGCCATATTCGGCATCTGGAACACTGAACGCCAGATTCCACAGAAAGCCCGCCTAGTGCGGGCTTTTTGCTGTCTGGGATTTGAGTAGCGGGATTCTTTGCTGAACCTGTGGCGAGGGTGCTTGCTCCCTCGCCACAGGTTATGTGTGCATCTTTTTACTGGGTGGCGTTCTGGCTGTGCCGGTAATCGCTCACCGCTTCGTAAACCGCCTTGCGCAGACGATTGATCCCGCCAATCGGCCGATGCGCCTCGATTCCAAACCACGGATTGAACGACAGGTTGTCACACGCCAGATTCAGCGCCGGCGTATCGAAGTCCTGCGGCGGCAGGGTGATCCGCGCCACCGTCTCAAACGGCGAATCCTGCTCACGCCATTCAATGCTCGTGTCTTCAATCGGCATGTATTTGTGCGCATCCTGCCGTTGGATCTGCAGGACAAAACACGCTGGCACCCGATCCGTCGATAACTGCTGATTCAACGCGCTGCGCAGAAAGTTCGGCAGATCGTGATTCTGTTTGGGCAATGTGTAGGCCGGGCAGTTATCCGGATCCGGCGCCACTCGAAACTTTGCATTGGCCTCACCGAATTTGTACGGCGATACCGAAAAGTAAGTGGTCTCGGTCGGACTGTCCGGCGGCGGCGACAGCGTTGCCAGTGCAATAAACAAATGACGCACCTGCCAGGTCCGCGGGTCCCAGCCCGGAAAAAATGCCATGACCTTTTTGCCGTCAGCCTGCGCCGCCACGTTCTGCCGATACTCGGCGACATCGCTGACAAAAAAGTTCGGGTGGCTGAACATCACGAAATCCTGCTCGTGCTGTTCCTGACGGTCGTTCAGCAGGGGTTTTCCCGGCACATCGAGCAATTTGATCGCCATTCCCCGAGCATCGCGCAGGCTGTCGAACTGCGGATAGGCGTTGCCATTGGACAGACGAATCATCGCCTGCCAGGTTTTTCCAGGCTCGGCGAAGACCCCTTGGCGCAGTGATTGCGCCAGTTGCGGCAACACTTGCACCTGCGCTTTGACGCAACCATGCGCCTTGGCGTGCGCATCACGTAAATAACGCGTGCCTTCGCGATGTTGATCGACAATGCGCACGGCCGTCTGAATCACGTCTTGAGTCATCGCCGCTTCGCCCGGTGGAACCTGCTCTACGGCCGAAACCGGCCCACGGTGCTGCCAGGCAAACCACGCGGTGGCAATGGCCCAACCGATCAGGCCAAGAGCGAGCAAAATCAGCAGGGTTTTGCCGAGCAAGCGGCCCAGCCACAGCCAGATGCGGGCCAACAGCGGCAGTTCTCTCTTGAAGGTTGGCAAGATCATGGCAATTTCGCCTCCAATGGGCCGCCGAGGACTTTCAGGTATTCGAGCAGTGCCCAGCGCTCTTCGGGCTGCAACCAGCGACCGATCACGCCCTTGCCGCGCTCGCCGGTGCGGAACTCGTGACCGCTGTTGTGATTGCCGCTGATGCGCGTGTCGAACAGGAATCCATTGGTAAAGGCTTCGGTGCGATAACCCAGGTGGCGCGGGTCGTATTCGAAGGTGCCTTTATAGAAGGTGGTGGCGCGTTCATCCTGCGGTGACAGTAACTGATAAATACTCGGCACCGAGCCGTTATGCAGGAACGGCGCGGTGGCCCAGACGCCGGCCAATGGACGTGCCTTGTACGCGACTTTTTCTCGAACGCCGATGGGCAGGCCGAAGCCGTCGAGTTGCGGTTTCTCCTCGGGCGTCACCTGTGCCTCGCGATAAGCCCGGTTCTCGACGAATGCGGTGACGTAAGCCAGCCCTTTGGCCACCGAGAGCTGACTCAAATCCAACGGCTCCTTGGGCTTCGGGTGCAGTTTAACGTCCATTTTTTCCAGCTCTGTGACGTCCCATTGCAAGGCTGTCAGGTCGAAACGGTGGTTGGCGATGTTGGTGGCCGCGTTCGGATCAGTGCCGATGACATCGACTGGCAACATGTGCAGGTGTTGCACCCAACGCTGGCCTTCCTGGGTTTTTCGCGGGACGTGGCAGCCAGCGCAGTTTTCCGCGAACAGCGAGCGTCCTTTCGCTGCCAGGGGTTTGTCGATGGCCCCCAGCAGTTCCTCCGGCCAGGCGGGAGGCTGAAGTTTTTGCAGGGTTTCTTCGATCTTGTGCAGATCACGCACGCGCACGCTTGAGGCATAACGCTCTTCACCCTGCAACGGCTGGCCGTTGGCGTCGAAGAAATTCAACGTCGCGCCAACACCCAGGGCTTCGCCGATGTTGCGCGCCATCGGCTGTTGCGCCGAACCGTTCCACTGCACCCAATTGAAAGTCCACATGTCCCACAACTGCGGGTAATCCACCGGCGCATTGGCAACGCGGTAATTGGCAGCGGAGATCGCGTCGCCGAACGTGGCGTTGGCGATGCGCCCGAACGCGTCGGTGCGCCCCGGGCCTTCCTCGGTCGGATAGAGGCCGCGATGGGTGTCGTTCCAGGCAACCTTCACAAAGGTGTTCAGCGAGTCTTTGAAGTCCTTGCGCAGTTGCTCATGGCGCGCCTCGTATTGATTGCCCAACACGTTTCGGGCGAAGCGTTCGAATTTCCACGGGTTGTAGTAAGTCGCGGTGAGACTTGCCACCAAAGCCTGTCCGAAACTGCCACCGCGTAATGTAGGAACACTTGAAGGCAATACATGCTGCGCGCTACCGCCGTCGATGCGCACGGCCTGGCCTTTGAAGCGCAGTTCGCCGGTGTGGCACGCAGCGCACGTTATATCGAGGTACTGCTCTGCGCTGCCGGGGTTTTGGTGCCGGGCAAAACCAACCGGCAGGTTGCCGGGGTTTTCGGGCGTGGCCTTCTGTTGCGGATCGACCAAAAAGCCGAAGCGTGCGAGGTAGTCCGGGGCGGCGAAACGTTGTTCGGAGAACGGCAGTTCAAGCGCCTGAAACCACTCGTAACGCAAACCTTTGACTTGCGTGCCTTGCGGCGTGAAGTAGTAGGTCTGCCGTTGTTCATCCGTCCATTGATTCAGGTAGTGCACCTGTTGGACGGGGTCGTAGAGCGGCAACTTCGGGTTGGCGACGTAGTACAAAACCACTGCGAGGATAAGGCCCAGCAGCAGCGCGATCAGGGTCAGCACACGGAATAGGAGGCGCAAGATAAACATCCTTGTCGAATTGTTCCGCTGTTATGCCTGAGCCGGGCCCTGTGCGGCAAGTGGCCATTACGCCAGTTGTTGCGGGCATGGCGGGCAATTTATTCGCAGGCAAGATGACAGAAGCTTCATCGTGCCTTTGCCCCAATGCGTTTTAATCCCTGAACTTATCGCCGCTTTACTGCTCTCATGCCGGTAGCCATTGGTCGTGGCGGCCTGATAAGCTCGCGGCTTTACTCGATTGCCCTTTCGGCGCATGAACAAGGAAATAGCATGAAACAGCATCGGTTGGCGGCGGCGGTAGCCCTGGTTAGCCTGGTCCTCGCGGGTTGTGATTCGCAGACCAGCGTAGAGCTGAAAACCCCGGCGCAAAAAGCTTCCTACGGTATCGGCCTGAACATGGGCAAGAGCCTGGCTCAGGAAGGCATGGATGATCTGGACTCCAAAGCAGTAGCCCAGGGCATCGAAGATGCCGTCGGCAAGAAAGAACAGAAGCTGAAAGATGAAGAACTGGTCGAAGCTTTCGCCGCGCTGCAAAAGCGTGCTGAAGAGCGTATGGCCAAGATGAGCGAAGAGTCGGCCTCTGCCGGCAAGAAATTCCTCGAAGAAAACGGCAAGAAGGCGGGTGTAACGACTACCGCTTCCGGCCTGCAGTATGAAGTGGTCAAGAAAGCCGACGGCCCACAGCCCAAGCCGACTGACGTAGTGACCGTTCACTACACCGGCAAGCTGACCAACGGCACCGTATTCGACAGCTCCGTCGAGCGCGGCAGCCCGATTGATCTGCCAGTAAGCGGCGTGATCCCGGGTTGGGTTGAAGGTCTGCAACTGATGCACGTTGGCGAGAAGTACAAACTGTACATCCCTAGCGATCTGGCTTACGGCGCTCAATCGCCAAGCCCGGCAATCCCGGCCAACTCGGTTCTGGTTTTCGACCTGGAACTGCTGGCCATCAAGGATCCAGCCAAAGAAGACGCCGCTGCTGCCAAGTAAGCACATCGGTTTCGACAACAACGCCTCGCTTATGCGGGGCGTTGTTGCATCTGGAGGATGGCAAGGGTAAACAGAGCGAACCGACGCCGGTCAGGGGAGTCATAGCTTTGAGGCTCCTGGCGCTAGCCGCCCTGAACCGCCAAGTCAATGAAATCTTGGGGTTTTTTATGTGAGTAAAAAACGCCCGATCTGAGCGCAGCCCTTATAAAACGGGGCTCTTGGCGCTGAAATGCAGCTCTGTTCACAAGGTTATCCACAATTTGTGTGGATAACATTTCAACGGGAGGAATAGATGAAAGCTCCGTGGAATTTCGCTCGATTCCTGCCCCTCGCTGGCCGCCTGCTGGCCCGTGGACGCTTGCCGATGCTGCTGTTTGCGGTGGCCAGCAAAGGTGCGGCGCAAGGCAATCGTCTCGGCAAGCTGAAGGATGACCTGCGCTTGCTGCAGGCGCTGTGCCTGGCTTACTGGCGCGGTGAGTACCGTGCGATCAGTGGCAAAGCGCTGGTGTCGGTGGTGGCGGGCCTGATGTATTTCCTCAGCCCGGTGGACGCCATACCGGATTTTATCCCCGTGTTCGGCATGCTCGATGACATCGCCGTCCTCGCCTGGCTGATGAAAACCCTCGACGATGAGCTCAATGCCTTCCGCCTCTGGCGCAACCGTCAGCAACCGGAAAAACTCGCCGTGGTCGAACGCCTGCCCGATACCCCTGAACAACTGCAACTTCAGGGGCCGAAAAAGCCCTGATTCATTAAGTCTTCCTGTAGATAGATACCCCCCGCGACCTTGGCCGCTGTTAGGATTACACTTCTAGGGAAAAGTGCCGACTCGCTAAGTGTTGTTGTCCTACGGGGTAGTCATGGATATTCAGATAATTGCACGCGATGGCGAGCCCGAATACGCGGTTCTACCTTGGGCTCAATATCAGGCTCTACTGAAAGCAGCAGGGATCAACGAAACACCGTCGCAGCCGGCTAAAGCGCCGATTGCGGCAACATCAGACCCGATTCTTCCAGGTCTGGATCAACTACGCAGTTTGCGCGAAGGGAAGGGCATCGCCATCGAGGCGTTGGCCCGCACGGTAGGCATCAGCCCGTCTTATCTGGCCATGATCGAAAGTGGCGAGCGTCTGCCTGACGCCGCGATTCGTCGCAGCCTGGCCTGGGAACTGACGGTGCCAGGTTGGAGGGATGAATCGTGAGCGTACGCATCAGTCGTCAACATTGGGACGGACTGCTCGGGGAACTGGATCAGGCGCGACGCCAGCGCCATCTGCTGACCTATCGGGCCTTGCTCGAACGTCTGCAATTGCCGACGCCGGCGATGCAGACTCTGACCGCAGCACTCGAGCATCTGGCGGCGCTGGACGCCAAGGCTGAACAACCCCTGCGCAGTTCGCTGGTGATCAGCCAGGGTGCCAGCCGTTTACCACGCACCGGTTTTTTTGAGTGTGTTGAACGCCTGGGACGTTTTTCCGGGCCTTCCGACGGCGTTGCTGCCGCCTCTTGGCATGCCTCGGAAGTGGTCAGAGTTTTCGAATACGAGTACCCGGAATCGGCGGAGGCCTGAGTGTTTTTACGACTCAAGGCGCGGGCCAGTTACTGGCTGGCCCGCCGGTTGTTTCACTGGTCATGGTTTGTCCGTCAGCCACGTGGCTGGCGCTGGCTTGAAGGGCAGTTTGCGCGCATGGCCAATCTTGGCGATGTCGGTGCGCAAAGCTTCTATGGGCACATCCTGACCTTTCGCGGTGTTGGCCTGGGCGCGCGCGAGGAGGGCGTGCGCTTGCTGCGTCTGGCCGCCTTGGCGGGTGATGGCAAAGCGGCTTATCAGGTCGGCGTCATCAGCCTCGCCGGTACGCCGAGCAAGGCGCCAGACCCGGCGGAGGCCTCCCGATGGTGGGGCATGGCCGCCAAGGCCGGGCATCCGTTGGCTGAGCTCAAATTGAAAGAACTGAGTGCTCGGGATTCAACGCAGTAAATCCATTTATGTCCGCTCTAATAAACGTGGCGTGAGGTTTTCCTCACGCCACGTTTGCGTTTTCGCGCACCTGTTTATCTACGAACTGGTTTTTACAGATTAGTCCTACAGCCATCGCCTACTTGCCTGACTTCTTTCCTGATTGATCCCCCGCACAGTTCCCGCGCCTAATTTTTGCGCGAGGGAACGCTCATGTTTGACCTGCTTATTCCGTCCACTTCGCACACCCGCGTGCGCTGATGGACGCCGTCACCCGCATCGAGCAAGCACTCGACAGTTTTCCCGGCACCCTCAGCCTCTACCGCGAGCAGCTCAAGCATTGGGCCAGTCGAGCGGCGGATAAAGTCAGTCACGCGGCGGATCTGCCGTCGTTGATGGGCATGGAGCGGATCATTCGCTTCGGCTCCGATAGCACTGCCGTCAGCAGCAGCGACAGCGAATTTTTCTCCGGTGTCGTCCAGTGCCCAAAGAACGGCCCGATGCTGATCGAAAGCAAATTCGAATCGGTCTACGACATTCCGCTGGGCAACATCGTGGTCGATGTGATCGCCATGGACGGCGGCGAAACCACGCCCGTTACCCTAGATGCGCATGGCAAGGGCTCATTCAAAGGAACACCTGGCAAGTTCTATCGGGTGCTGGTGCACAGCAAGGTCACCTCCAATCAGGTCGAGGATCTGTTCAAAGCCTATGACGGCCTGAGCGCCGAGCTGGATGGCTGGCTGCGCAGTGAGTGGCAGGGGTTCAAGCCGCAGTGGTTGCAGTCGGTGGCGACGGCGGCGGGCAACGGCATGCTCGCCGGGAG
This sequence comes from Pseudomonas fluorescens, assembly GCF_001648775.1. Taxonomy (GTDB): domain Bacteria; phylum Pseudomonadota; class Gammaproteobacteria; order Pseudomonadales; family Pseudomonadaceae; genus Aquipseudomonas; species Aquipseudomonas fluorescens_M. Next base: position 1,719 of record NZ_LVEJ01000004.1, on the reverse strand, counting down.
CTGGGCGGCGATCGAGGGCGTGTGGGACAGCATTGGCCTGCTCTCGGACATTCTCAAGGATCCCGGGGCGTTCGCCGAGCGATTGGGTGACGGTGCCGCGCAGTTGATGAAACTGGCAGCGACGGCTCCCGATGTCATGGAAAAGCTTCAACTGCTGGTCAGTGACGAAGCTGCGCTGTGTTTATTGCTGCGCACATCCAGCCTGTGGCTGGAAATGTTGCCGCCCAGCGAGATCGCCGGCAAAACCGCTGAAGTGGCGTCGATGATGATGGTGCAGTTGCTCATCGATGTGTTGATCAGCGTCGTTTTAACCTTCGTCAGTGGTGGCGCCGGCATCGCTTATCTGACGCTGCGTCTGGCGGACCGTGCCGTGCAATTGCTGTCGGCTGTGGTGCGTTTGGTGAAGGCGATGTTCGGCATCGTCGAGGGCTTCATCAAATACGTCGACCAGTACAAAACCGTTGCCGCCCGTGGCATCGCAGCCGGGGTGAAAAAGGGCCGGATGCAATTGCGCTGGGATGCCAGGCGCAACGCCTTGTTGAAGAAAGACGAGCGTCACGACGACTCACCGGATCAGGCGAAAAACCCCAACGGCGACAGCGCCGATTGCGTGCCCCTCACCTGCACCAACGGCTGCCCGGTGTCGATGGTCACCGGCGAGGAACTGCTGACCCTGACCGATGCGGTGCTCGATGGCGTGTTGCCGTTCGAGTTCACCCGTTTGTATCGCAGCAGTGCGGTTGAGCTCGATGTCGGGCTGGGGTTTGGCTGGAGTCATTCGCTGGCGCATCGGCTGGAGTTCGAGGGCGATTGTGTTGTTTGGGTCGACCATGAAAACCGCCGTACGCGGTTTCCGCTGCCGAATGGCGAGCGCCCGGCGATTCACAACAGCCTGTCGCGGGCGGCGATTTTTCTTGGGGACGCGCCGGAGGAGTTGATCCTCGCGCTGGCAGGTGAAGCGCCGCGGTTTTATCACTTTCGTGCCGGGCGGCTGACTGCGATCAGTGATGCGTATGGCAATCGTCTGACCGTGCAGCGCGATCGGTCTGACAGGATTCAGCGACTGGACAACGGGGCCGGACGCTCGTTGTTGTTGCGCTATGAGCGGGCTCACCTGGTCACGGTTGATTACCAGCGTTTTGATCCGGCGCAGAACCTTGCCGAGCCTTGGCTCACCGAACAGACCCTCGCCAGCTATCGCTACGACGCGCAGCAACGTTTGATCGAAGCGACCAACGCGGTCGGCGACAGCGAACGTTACGACTACGACGACGCCCACGTGATTCTTCAGCGGCAGCTCACCGGCGGGGCGAGTTTCTTCTGGGAGTGGGAGCGCGCGGGGAAATCCGCTCGTTGTGTGCGCCACTGGGCGTCGTTCTCGCAGATGAACACCCGTTACGTCTGGGCGGACGACGGCAGCGTCGCGGTGCATTACGTCGATGGCACCGAAGAGGTTTACGTCCACGACGAGCGCGCGCGGCTGGTGCGCAAGGTCGAGGCTGACGGCGGTGAGCAGCTCAAGGCCTATGACGCTGCCGGACGCTTGATCGCCGAGCAGGATGCGTTAGGTGCGGTCACCGAATACCGCTACGACGAAGTCGGACGGCTGATCGCGCTGATTCCGCCGGATGATGCGCCAACGTCCTACGAATACCGCAACGGCTTCCTGCATCGGCGTTCGCGCGGTGATGCGGTGTGGATCTACCGGCGCAATGCCGA
>NZ_LVEJ01000038.1 GCF_001648775.1 Pseudomonas fluorescens | reverse complement strand
GTCGCTGTAAGAGCGAAACCGTCAGCCGCCGCCCCCAAAACAACGGATATTCACCCAAAACCCCAAAAGCATGGTCGGCCCAAAGGCCGCCAAGCCCAAAAAGCCCAAAAAAAGCCCAAAAAAAAGCCCCGCAACCGAATAAAAGGCGCGAGGCAAAAAATTGGTTGGTTGCGGCCAACCAAAGGAGCTCAGCTAAATACGTACCAAGGCCAACATCAGATGCAATCCTGCGCCGCCCGCTCAAAACTCGAAGGCAAAAGATTCGAAGCCAACAAATGCCGCTCGTAAATAAACACCTTGCCGCCAGTACCCGCCTTATAGGCCTCCAGCACATTGTCGGCAGACACCTTACTCGGCACCACAATCCGATAACTGCGCTGAGTCTGCGAAACCGTCGGGTTCAACGCACTGCCCTGCAACTTCGGCACAACACAATCGGCATACTGCGCAGGCGTCTTGCTAGTCTGCAAAGTCAGGCTCGGATTGTTCGGCGCCGAAGCGCAACCAACGAGCAAAGAGGCAAAGGCCAAAACAGGCACAAAGAAAAGACGCATCGGTGTCATCCTGAAAATAAACGTTCGGTTCAACCGGCAACGGTTCAGCCTCACGGAGCCGCCGTCGCCCTTTATGTTTTAAGCGTTCAGCTCGACGCCACCAAAGCCTTGAGCGACACATCAAATTGCTTCAACGCGTTAAGTTGCAGGTCACGCTGCTTGTCGATCTGCGCGGCAATGGCCGGTGCCGATTGGTTATGCACCCACACCGACGGCAGCTGTTTTTCTACAGCGCCTTCAGCCTTGCCGATGTATTGCAGGTCGGCGTCGTAGAAGCGTGCGGTGAAACGCGCTTCTACCAGGCTGTTTTGCTGCGTCAGCAAACGATTGAAGGTGTCGAGCTTGACCACGATGTCTGGATGCGCCAGCACCAGGGCATCAAGGTTGTCGTAGACGGTCACCGACAAAAATTGTTGCTGCAGCGAGTTCATCAACCAATCGATGGCCAATTGCGGATCCGAGCTGTCGACGAACGCTTCACGAATCCGTGAATCCAGAGAGTCTTTCGCACCATTCGCCGCCATGTCGTGGTAACGCTCCAGGTATTGCACGTTGTCCAGCGTGTTCTCGCTGAGCAACACCCCCACGGTTTGCGAATGCTGCAAGGTGGCGCTGCTGCCAGTGATGGTCTGGAAATGACACGACCGGGCGTCGTCTGCGAAGGCCGGTGCGGTGGCCAGTGCTCCGCCCGTCAGCAGGGCGACCAAAGCCAGTCGGGTCAATGTGTTCATCGCGCAAATTCCTTGAGCTGCGTGTTCGATGGAAGCGATTTTCCGCCGATTGCCGACAAAGCAGAACTTGCGTTTCGTGATGGTCACTATTACTTCTAGCAATAGTTGCGCGACGTGCAGACTGATACACACTCAATCACAACGAGAAAAACATGAAATGAGGAGTTCGCCTTGAGAACGTTTGACCTGATCCGTGACGCCGTTCTGCCCGATTTCCGCGAGCGTGTGGCCGAGTATCTGGTTCAGTACGAAAGCGTATTGCTGGACAAAGACATCAGCGACCCGCAGCTCATCACCGACACCGCCAATCAATTGCGCGGTTACCTGCGCGGGCTCAACACCACGCGGGTGCTGGGCATGGCGTACTGGGAAGAGCTCGATCGTCGCGTTGTAGACACCTGGCTCGCGCCTGAGCAATGACCGACTAGACTTGCCGGGCTGCTGTCCCCGTCAGTCGAACCGGAGGTGCCCCATGAGCAACACCGAATCCACCCCTTTCAACGGCTGGGCCGCTACCGCGGCCGGCGCGCCACTTGAACGATACAGCTACGATCCCGGCACATTGGCCGAAGAAGACGTGGAAATCGCTGTGGAATATTGCGGCGTCTGCCACTCCGATCAATCGCTGATCGACAATGACTGGGGCATCAGCCGTTATCCTTTTGTGCCGGGCCACGAAGCGGTCGGCAAGATCGTGCGCATGGGCGCTCAGGTGCGCGGCCTGAAGATGGGCCAGCGCGTCGGCATCGGTTGGTACAAGGGCAGTTGCATGCACTGCTCGTCGTGCATCTCCGGTTCGCAACAACTGTGCGGCACCGCGCAACCGACCATCATCGGCAGCAACGGTGGTTTCGCCGATCGTTTGCGCTCGCATTGGGCGTGGGCGATTCCTGTTCCGGACAGCCTCGATCCGGCGCTGGTCGGCCCACTGTTCTGCGCCGGCTCCACGGTGTTCAACCCGCTGCTGCAATTCGGCGTCAAACCGACCGATCGGGTTGGTGTGGTTGGTATCGGCGGCCTCGGCCATCTGGCCCTGCGTTTTCTCAATGCCTGGGGCTGCGAAGTCACCGCGTTTACCTCGTCGCTGAATAAACAGGACGAGGCCAAACGCCTCGGCGCGCACAATGTTGTCGCCTCGACCGACAGCAATGCGCTGAAGGCAATCGCCGGCACGCTGGACTTCCTGCTGATCAGCGCCAACGCCGACCTCGACTGGAGCGCCATGCTCGCCACCCTGCGTGCCAACGGCCGGTTGCACTTCGTCGGCATCGTACCGAGCGCGATTCCGGTGCATGTGTTCGATCTGATCCCGCAGCAGAAATCGCTTTCCGCCTCCCCGGTCGGCTCGCCCGCCACCATGGCAACCATGCTCGAGTTCTGCGCGCGGCATCAGATTCTGCCGCAGGTCGAGATGTTTCCCATGAGCAAGGTCAACGAGGCCGTCGACCATTTACGCAGCGGCAAGGCGCGCTACCGCGTGGTGCTCGACGCCAGCAAATGACCGCGCGGCGCGGCGGTGCACAGCCGCCGCGCCCTGCCCCGATACCGATGATCTGCGCGGCAACACGGCCTCTGCGAAAAACCCGTCCGAACGCTTACAATCGCCGGTCTCACTGCCAATCAGACAGGCTCATCAAGAAATGCCGCTCGACCCTCCTACGATGTTGACCATTTCCATCGCCCTCGCAGCCGCTGCCGCGCTGTACCTGGCGATCGAATGGCGCAGCATTCGTGAGCCTTCGCTACTGTTCTGGAGCGCCGGTTTCGCCACCATCACCGTCGGTTCCACCCTCGCCCTGCTGCGCAGCAACGGCTTGTTGCTGATTGGTATCTGGTTCGCCAACGGTCTGTTGGTCACGGCCCACTTCCTGTTTCTGCTGGGCGTCGCGCGCTTCACGCAAACGCGGCTGTCGCGCACCTGGTCACTGATCTTCGTCGCCTGGCTGGTGATGTTGTTACTGCCGGACGGGCCGCTGTGGTCGAAGGTCATGCTGGCGGCCAATTCGCTGTTGGTGGCGCTCTCGACCCTCAAGGCCAGTTTCCTCCTGCGCCCCCACGGCAAGTCGCTGAGCGTCGGTGCGGTGCAGTTGCGTTACGTTTTGCTCGGTCACGGGATCTTCTACGTGGCCAAAGCCTTGACCGTGGTGATCCCCGGCACGTTGATCGATCTGGCGGCATTTCGCGGCGAGATTATTCAGATTTCTCTGGTTGAAGGCGCGATGGCAATCATGTTGATCGCCCTGTCGATGACCGGCACCGAACGTTACCGCCGGGAAAAACAGATCGCCCGCCTCGCAGAGCGCGACCCGCTGACGGCCCTGTACAACCGCCGCGCCCTGGAAAAACGCGCACCGCGCCTGCTCGAACACGTTTCGCCGGAGCATCCCGGCGCCTTGCTGCTGATCGACATCGACAATTTCAAACTGGTCAACGACCAGTATGGCCACACCGCTGGGGATCGTTTGCTCATCGCACTGAGCGAGATGATTCGCTCGGTGCTGCCGCGCAATGCGCTGACAGCGCGCCTGGGCGGGGACGAGTTTGTCATCCTGCTCAACAGCGCTTCGAGCGAGCGAGTCATGGAACTGGGCAACACACTGCGCGAGCAGTTTCTGAGCACGACCTCTCAGACATTCCCCACCACCGCTGCCGTGACCCTGAGCATCGGCGCCAGCCTGTTCGAACAGCCACCCGCCAGCCTCACCGCGCTGATCGAACTGGGCGACGCCGCACTCTACGAATCGAAACGCGGCGGGCGCAACCGCCTGCGCCTCACCGGACTTACAACTCCAGGATAATAAAAACCATGTCCAGCCTTGAAACGCCCCTGCAAGACCTCGCCGCGCCCGAAGGCGTCTGCTACGGCTGCGGCGGCCGCAACCCGCACGGCCTGCACGTCAAAAGCCACTGGCACGAAGACGGTGTACACGTTGTCGCCGAACACCTGCCGGAGGCCAAATACTGCGGCTGGCCGGATCTGGTCTACGGCGGGCTGATCGCGATGCTGGTCGACTGCCACTCCAACTGGACCGCAATGGCCTACCACTACCGCGCAGAAAACCGCGACCCCGGCAGCCTGCCGCGCATCGACTGCGTCACCGGCAACCTCGGCATCAAGTTCATCAAACCGACGCCGATGGGCGTGCCGCTGATCTTGCGCGCAAAAGTCGAAGGTGAGGTCGGGCGCAAGACTCGAGTGATCTGCGAGGTGTATGCCGGGGATGTGCTGACGGCGGTGGGTGATTCGGTGTTTGTGCGGGTCGATACCGGGCAGTTGGCTGATGCAGCGCATGGGCGGAAAAGCCAACGCCCCTCACCCTAGCCCTCTCCCAGAGGGAGAGGGAACTGACCGAGTTGTTTGGTTGAAATACGCCGACCTGAGATATCGAGCCGAACTCGGGTTTTGCAAAATCCTCACCTCAGCCCTCTCCTTGGGGAAAGGAGACTGACCGAGGTGATGTGAGAGTTACGCCGACGTGAGATACCGAGTCGAGTTCAGGCTTGGAAAGACCACGAATCGGCTCCCTCTCCTTGGGGAGAGGGCTGGGCGGGCGGCGTTCCGATGAGGGGTGAATCCACCACCGACCTCAATGTGAAACCGGCTTAGACCTGTTTCACATTGGCCCGCGCCGAATGCAGCTTTTTATAGCTCTCGATCAAACGCAAATGCCGATCCAGCCCTTCCAGCTTGGTGCTGGTCGGCGTCAAACCGTAGAAGCGCACGCTGCCATTGACCGAGCCAATCGCCGCATCCATGCGCTCGTCGCCGAACATGCGGCGGAAGTTGGTTTCGTAGTCTTCCAGTTCCAGGTCTTCGTCCAGTTCCATCTCCAGCACCACGTTGACCGCTTGATAGAACAAGCCACGCTCGACGGTGTTGTCGTTGTACTGCAGGAAGGCTTCAACCAGATCCTTGGCCTGTTCGTACTTCTGCAGGGCGAGGCAGATCAGCAGGCGCAGTTCCAGAATGGTCAGCTTGCCCCACGGCGTGTTGTCGTCGAACTCGATGCCGATCAGCGTGGTGATCTCGGTGTAATCGTCCTGTTCGCTGTTTTCCAGGCCTTGGGCGAGGTTGCGCAGGCCGACCTTGCTGAGGTTGTGCAGGTTGAGGATGTCGGCGCGGAATTGCAGGGCTTTGTTGGTGTTGTCCCAGATCAGGTCTTCGACCGGGTAGATCTCCGAATAGTCCGGAACCAGAATTCGGCAGGCCTTGGCACCGATGTGCTCGTAGACCGCCATGTAGACTTCTTTGCCCATGTCTTCGAGGATGGCGAACAGCGTCGCGGCTTCTTCGGCATTGGAGTTTTCACCCTGGCCCGAGAAGTCCCACTCGACGAATTCGAAATCAGGCTTGGCGCTGAAGAAGCGCCACGACACCACGCCGCTGGAGTCGATGAAGTGCTCGACAAAGTTGTTCGGCTCGGTGACGGCCTGACCGGAGAACGTCGGCTGCGGCAAGTCGTTGAGGCCTTCGAAGCTGCGACCTTGCAGCAGTTCGGTGAGGCTGCGTTCCAGCGCCACTTCCAGGCTTGGGTGCGCGCCGAACGAGGCGAACACGCCGCCGGTGCGCGGGTTCATCAGGGTCACGCACATCACCGGGAATTCGCCGCCCAGCGACGCGTCCTTGACCAGCACCGGGAAGCCCTGCTCTTCCAGGCCCTTGATGCCGGCGAGGATGCTCGGGTACTTCTCCAGCACCTCTTGGGGCACGTCCGGCAACGCCATTTCGCCTTCGAGGATTTCGCGTTTGACCGCGCGCTCGAAAATTTCCGACAGGCACTGCACCTGTGCTTCGGCGAGCGTGTTACCGGCGCTCATGCCGTTGCTGAGGTAGAGGTTTTCGATCAGGTTGGACGGGAAGTACACCACTTCATTGTCCGACTGGCGCACAAACGGCAGCGAGCAGATGCCGCGCTGGGTGTTGCCGGAGTTGGTGTCGAACAGGTTCGAGCCGCGCAACTCGCCGTCACGGTCGTAAATCTTGCGGGTGTAGTCGTCGAGAATCTCGCTTGGCAGCTCGTCTTTCGGCCCCGGCTTGAACCATTGCTCGTCCGGGTAATGCACGAACTCGGCGTTGGCGATTTCTTCGCCCCAGAACTGGTCGTTGTAGAAGAAGTTGCAGTTCAGCCGCTCGATGAACTCACCCAGCGCCGAGGCCAGTGCGCCTTCCTTGGTCGCGCCCTTGCCGTTGGTGAAGCACATTGGCGAATGGGCGTCGCGGATGTGCAGCGACCAGACGTTGGGCACGATGTTGCGCCACGAGGCGATTTCAATCTTCATGCCCAGGTCGGCCAAAATCCCCGACATGTTGGCGATGGTCTGCTCCAGCGGCAGGTCTTTGCCGGCAATGAACGTGCCTGCGTCCGAGCCGGCCACCGGCATCAACAGCGCCTGGGCATCGGCGTCGAGGTTTTCGACCTCTTCAATGATGAATTCCGGACCGGTCTGCACGACCTTCTTCACGGTGCAGCGATCAATGGAGCGCAGGATGCCCAGACGATCCTTCTCGGAGATGTCCGCTGGCAATTCCACCTGGATCTTGAAGATCTGGTTGTAGCGGTTTTCCGGGTCGACGATGTTGTTCTGCGACAGGCGAATATTTTCTGTGGGCATGTTGCGCGTGTCGCAGTACAACTTCACAAAGTAGGCCGCGCACAACGCTGACGATGCCAGAAAGTAGTCGAACGGCCCCGGTGCCGAGCCATCACCCTTGTAGCGGATGGGCTGATCGGCGATCACCGTGAAGTCGTCGAACTTGGCCTCAAGTCGAAGGTTGTCGAGAAAATTGACCTTGATTTCCATGCGGGATTACCAGAATACGGCTAAACGAATGGCGGCCATTATCCGGTTTTTCAGCGGGAAGTCTTGCCCTTTCGGGAATCGCCGCTGATCGGCGGCCTGCCGTTAAAGAGGCAATTCACGCGGGGTTCACTACGCTTTCAATGCAGTCGCGTAGAAGAATCTGAACATTGCGCCCGCGCCGTGGTTCTAGATTCAGTAGACAGCGGGTCAAGGATGAGCACATGGACATTTCCTCTTATGCAGCCCCTCTTCCACCGCGCCAAAGCGCCGTCACCCGGCGCCTGGCCATCGCCGTTGGCGCGCTGTTCGTTGCCGGGGTGATCGCCGCGACAGTCGCGCTGCTCGGCATAATCCACCGTCTCGACAACGAAGAAATCGAAAAAAACCGCTTTTATTCGGCCCGCGCCCTGGAAAACCGCATTACCGCGTCGAAGAACTACATCGCCAGTTACGCCGACTGGACCACGGCTTACGAACATTTGAGCGATCCGCTGGATGTCAATTGGGCCTATACCGAGCAGAACGTCGGCAAAACCCTGTTTACCAATGACGGCTATGACGGCGTGTTCGTCCTCGACCGCGAGCGCACGCAGTACGCGGTGGTGCGCGGGCAACTGCTGGACAACGACATCTCCGCGTATCTGCAACTGCCGGCTGCGGCGCTGGTCGAGCAGGTTCAGGCCCAGAGCGACTTGAGCAACCCCGTCAGCGTTTACTCACTGTTCGAAGGCTGGCCGGCGCTGGTCTCGGCAGCGGCGATCATTCCCAACGACGAGCGACCGCTGGGTGATCCACGCACTACCTCGGTGCTGGTGTTCGTCGACAAGCTCACACCGACCAAATTGCGCATGATCGGCAGCGGTTTTGGCTTGAGCAATCTGACCCTGGCGCCGGATGAGACGATTGCGCGCGACCGCCCCCGGGTGCCGCTGGACAATACCGGTTACAGCCTGATCGCTGATCTCGAACAGCCCGGCCAACGCTTGTTGTGGTCATTGCTGCCAACGCTCGGCGTGACGATGTTGGTGCTGATGTTGCTGACCGCTTATTTCTTGCGTCACGCCTTGCGCTCCTCGCAGTACGTCGACCAGAGCTTCGCCGTGATGCAAGCCTCCAATGTGGCACTGGAAACCGCCAACCGTGGCCTGGAGGCCAGTGAAGAACGCTTTCGCGCGGTGGCGGAAGCGGCGTCGGACTGGATCTGGGAAGTCGACCGCGAGCTGATGCTGACGTACCTGTCGGCGCGTTTCAGCGAAGTCACCGGCTACCCGCAAACCCTGTGGCTGGGGCAAGACATCGGCCAACTGCTGTTCTGCGATACCACGCCACTGGAACTCTGGCTGAAGAAGCTGACCGAGGAAACCAGCGCCAGTGACCTGCGTTGCACCTACCGCGACCACTCCGGCCAGCAACGCCACTGCCGGCTGTCCGCGCGGCCGATCTTCGATAAACACTCGGTGGTCGGCTATCGCGGCACCGCCAGCGACATCACCGACGAAGTTGCCGCCCACGCACAGATCCAGCATCTGTCGATGCACGATGCCCTCACCGGTCTGCCCAATCGCAACAAACTCGCGCGCTACCTGGATGACGCCCTGTTGCTCAAGGAGCACGCGCCGCCGCTGTCATTGCTGGTGATTGACCTCGACAACTTCAAACCGATCAACGATTCACTCGGGCATCCGGCCGGTGATGCCGTGCTGCAGGAAGTCGCTGCGCGATTGCGTGAATGCACCCGCGAACTCGACATCGTCGCGCGCCTGGGCGGCGACGAATTCATCGTGGTGCTCAACGGCGTGGACAACCCGCACGAAATCGACAAGTTCTGCACCCGCCTGATCGGCAGCCTGCATCAACCGGTGGTCTTCGAGGATCATCCGCTGCACATCGGCGCCAGCATCGGCATCGCCCTCAGCCGTCGCCACGGTTATGTGCCGAGCGACCTGATCCGTTACGCCGACATCGCGCTGTATCAGGCCAAATCCGAGGGCAAGAACACCTGGTGCTATTTCGAAGCGCACATGAGCGACCAGATCCAGACCCGCCGGCAGATGGAAGATGACCTGCGCCATGCGCTCAAGCACAACGAGTTCATCCTGCACTATCAGCCGCGCTACAAGGTTGATGGCAAGCAGATCGTTTCGGTCGAAGCGCTGGTGCGCTGGCAACATCCGACCAAGGGCTTGCTCGGGCCGGACCTGTTCATTCCGTTGGCGGAACAGACTGACCTGATCGTCCCGCTGGGTCGCTGGGTGTTGCGCGAAGCCTGCGAAACCGCGCTGGGCTGGCCGGAAGACATTCTGCTGTCGGTCAACCTGTCGCCGGCGCAGTTTGCCGTCAGCGATGTGGTCGAGGTCGTGCGCGAAGTACTGGTCGAAAGCCGTTTCCCGGCCAGTCGCCTGGAGCTGGAAATCACCGAGAACGTCATGCTCAACGACACCGACGGCGCGTTGGCCACCATGAATGCGCTGAAGGAATTGGGTGTGCGCCTGAACATGGACGACTTCGGCACCGGCTACTCATCGCTCGGTTACCTGCGCGCCTATCCGTTCGACGGGATCAAGATCGACAAGCGCTTCATTGCCTCGATCAGCAGCGGCACCAATGACCGGGCGGTGGTGCAGGCAATCATCGGACTGGGCAAAGCCATGGGCCTGACGGTAACGGCCGAAGGCGTCGAGACCGAAGAGCAACTGGACATTCTCGGGGTCGATCAATGTAACGAGGTGCAGGGTTATTTCATGAGTCGGCCGATTGATAAAGCGGCGTTTGCCGATCTGTTGAAGGCTTCCAGAAGCGCGCACCCGGTGGGCACCGTCCCCATGAAAAAGGGCCGGGTTACCTGAGCGGCGCAGGTGTCAGTCTGACTTGGCCACGCGAACCTTGCCGCTGAAAACCCTGAAGCCGTACGTGTTGTAAATCAGCGTCACCGGTATCAGCACGGCGAAACCGACCAGCATGAACACTTGGCTTTTCGGGCTGGAAGCAGCGGCGCTCAAGGTCAGATCCGGCGGCACAATGTACGGATAAAGTGCAACCAGCATCAGCGCAAACGCCAACACAAAAACCGCCAGCGCTGCGAACAAAGGCAAAAACTGCCAGCGCCCGCGAAAGCCCAGGGTGAACACCACCAGCAACCCGCCGAGCAACGCCGCCGCTGGCATCCACACGCGAACATCCGCGAGCCGCTGTGCGTATTGACCTTGCAGCGTCGCCGTCCAGCCGACCAACCCGATCAACAACAGCGCCGTGATCAGCGCCAACACTCGCGCCTGCCGCGCCGAGCGTTGTTGCAGCGAACCCACCGTGCGCCAATACAGCCAGCAGGCGCCGAGCCAGGCGTAACCGAGCACCAGCGTCAGCCCGCAGAACATCGGGAACGGGCTCAGCCATTCGCGGCCATTGCCGCTGTATTGACCGCCCTGATGCGCAACACCCTGCACCAGCGTGCCGAGCACCACGCCCTGAACAACCCCGGTCAGCAGCGAACCGCAGAGCAACACGCCATCGACTGCACGTTTGCTGCGTGGTCCGGGGGCATGGTCGCGAAACTCCAGCGCCACCGCGCGAACAATCAGTGCGAGGAACATCAAAATGAACGGCAGGTACAGCGCCGGCAGCAAGATGGCATACGCCAGTGGAAACAAGGCCAACAACCCGCCGCCGCCGAGCACCAGCCAGGTCTCGTTGGCATCCCAGATCGGCAGAATGGTCACGGCCATGGCTCGACGATCTTCGTGGCTGGCAGTCAGCCCCATCAACATGCCGACGCCAAGGTCTGTGCCGTCGAGCAACACGTAATTCATCACCGAGAACGCCAGCGCCGCGGCACACAGCAGGGTTATCCAGTCGGTGTCCATCGTTGCCCTTCCTCAGGAATGCCCGGTTTCGTCCGCCAAAGTCGGCTGTGGCCCCGGCTCATCCGCCTGCGGTGGCTCGCGCAACAGGCGCAGCAACACCCAGAGACCGAGGCCGAAAATCAGCCCATAAAACAATAGAATCAACCACGTCGAGCCGAGCACTTGGGCTCTGGAAACCGCAGACAGGCTGTCTGCCGTGCGCATCAAGCCATAGACCGTAAAGGGTTGCCGCCCCACTTCGGTGACGATCCAGCCACTGAGCATGGCGACGAAACCGGCCGGCGCCATCAGCACGCTGGCGCGTAACCACCAATGCGCCGAGTACAAGCGCTGGCGTCGGCGCAAGATCAGGCTGATCAAGCCCTGCCCCAGCATCAAAAGGCCCAGCCCGACCATCAGCCGAAACGCGAAAAACACCGGCGCCACCGGTGGAATATCTTCCGGCGGGAACTCATCGAGCGCGGTAATCGTGCTGCTCAGATCGTGACGCAAATATAACGAGCCGATCCGTGGAATCGCCACTTCCCAGTGATTGCGCCGCTCGCTCTGATCCGGCCAGGCAAGCAACCGCAGCGGCTCGCCCGCACCCGGCGGCGGACGCGTCCATGAGCCCTCGATGGCGGCGACCTTCTGCGGTTGTACGTCGAGGCTGTGCTGGCCGTGCAAGTCACCGACCACAAGCTGCAGCGGAGTCAGCACGGTGATCACCCACAACGCCAGGGAAAACTGCAGGCGTGCGCGTGGATTGTGCGACGCCTTCAACAATTGCCAGGCACTGATGCCGGCCACCAGCGTGGCACTGCCGAGCAATGCAGCGAGCGTCATATGCGCCAACCGATACGGGAATGACGGATTGAAAATGATTGCCCACCAATCTTCGGCGATGAACCGCCCGTGCGCGTCGAGCGAAAAACCTGCGGGCGTCTGCATCCAGGAATTGGCCGAGAGAATCCAGAACGCGCTGATCAGTGACCCGGCCGCCACCGCACAGGTGGCAAAAAAATGCAGCCGTGGACCGACTTTCTTCAGGCCGAACAGCATGATGCCGAGAAAGCCTGCTTCAAGAAAAAACGCCGCCAACACTTCATAGAACATCAACGGCCCGAGGACATCGCCAGCCTGCACCGCGAGCCGCGACCAGTTCAGCCCGAACTGATATTCCAGAATCAGCCCGGAGGCAGTGCCCACCGCCACATTGAGGGCAAACACCTTCAGCCAGTAGCGATAAATATCCAGATAAATCTGCCGCCCGCTGCGTAACCACAACGCCTCAAGCACCATGAGAAAATTGGCCAGGCCGAGCGTGAACGCTGCCAGCACAATATGAAAGCCGATGGTGATCGCAAACTGCGCGCGCGCCGCCATGAGCGCGGAAGCCATCGTGTCCATTCAGGCGCCGTGCGGCCGCCCCGTATCGCCGGTGAACACACTGCCGGCATCACGCACCAATTGACGCCATTCAGCGCTGGTGATCAGCCCCTGCTCCTCCATTTCATCGGCGGCCTTGAGCAGTTCGTCGTACTGTTCTTCCGGGTCCAGGCGCATCTGCGCTTGCGTCGCCAGTTTGCGCCATTCTGCCAGTTTTGCCTGTTTTGCCTGTTTGCGCTGATCGAACATAGGGACTACTCCGTGAGGACTCCCCCGGTAGAAAGAAACCCTATCGCAGTGGTTCAGCGCAATCGACGGGTGGAAAGCCGCGCCAGCCCGAGGGGCCTTGAAACACCTTGATCGAAGCGCCTCAGGATGGTACTCAGCTGAACGGCCAAGCGGCCAGAATGGAATCTCACCCTGAGGGCACACGGAAATGAGTACGCGAAAAATTTTGGTCACCGGTGCTGCGGGCAAGATCGGCAGCGCCTTTTGGACTGCGTATGGCGATGAGCTGGATTTGCGTTTAGCCGATGTGGACGTAACACGTATTGCGCACTCGGGCGAAAGCCTTTCGCTCGACATCACGGATCTACCCCGTTGCCTTGAGGCCTGCGAAGGCATACACACGGTGATTCATCTCGCGGCGGATCCGAACCCGGACGCTGACTTCATGACCTCCGTACTGCCGGTGAACATTGTTGGCACCTACAACATGTTGCTCGCCGCGAAAACGCAAGGCTGCAAACGTTTCATATTTGCCAGCAGCGCCCAGGCCATTGAAGGCTATCCAAAGGATGTTCAAGTCCACGAATGCATGGCACCCCGGCCCGGCAATCTTTACGGCGTGGGCAAAGCATTCGGCGAAGCGCTGGCATCAATGTTTGCCAATGACGCTCAGATGACCACCGTCGCCGTGCGCATTGCCAACGTCGCCCAGTTTCAACCGGGGGAAACCCACAGTCACCGGGACGTCGCTGCATTCATCAGCGTGCGCGATGTGGTCGCGTTACTGCGCAACTGCGTGGAGGCCGAGCTTGAGGGGTTCCACGTAGTCCATGGCGTCTCGGACAACCGCTACAAGCGTCTGGCTATCGCCCAGACCCGAGAGGTCGTCGGCTACGCGCCCCTGGACGATGCATTCAAAATTCTGGAGGGGCGGGTTTTGCCTGATTGAGTGGGCGTCAGGGTGCCGCATGCAGATGCGGCACCCAACGGATGCCTCTGTCACTGAACCATCCCGGTCGTCACAGCCACTCGTCAGTACTTATCAGCCACGCGCCGGTACGGATAATTCGGGTCTTTGTACTTGCCCGGTTTCTGCCGTTTGGGCAATTCGATTTTCTCGCGTTTCACATCCTCGTACGGAATGCGGCTGAGCACATCGGTGATGATGTTCAGGCGTGCGCGGCGCTTGTCGTTGGAATCGGCCACCAGCCACGGCGCATGTTCGGTGTCGGAGTGTTTGAACATCTCGTCCCGCGCTCGTGAGTAGTCGTACCAGCGGCTGTAGGATTTCAGATCCATCGGTGTCAGCTTCCAGGTCTTGCGCCCGTCGTTGATACGCGCCTCCAGCCGGCGGGTTTGTTCCTCGGGGCTGACTTCCAGCCAGTATTTGAGCAGGATCACGCCGGACTGGACGATCGCGTGCTCAACCCAGGGAATCGATTTGAGGAATTTGTCGGCCTGCTCATCCGTGCAGAAACCCATGACGCGCTCGACGCCGGCGCGGTTGTACCAACTGCGGTCGAAGATCACCACTTCACCTGCGGCCGGTAGATAAGGCAGGTAACGCTGCACGTGCATCTGGCTTTTCTCACGATCGGTCGGTGCCGGCAATGCGACCACGCGAAACACGCGCGGGCTGACGCGCTCGGTCAACGCCTTGATCGTGCCGCCCTTGCCCGCGCCATCGCGCCCCTCAAACACGATGCAGACCTTGACGCCCTTGGCGATCACCCACTCCTGCAACTTGACCAGTTCGACGTGCAGCTTACGCAACTGCTCGAGGTAGTCCTTGTTTTTCAACCTGGGACTTTCAGGCGCCTTGGCGGCGTTCTTTTTGTCTTTTGCCATGACCGAGCCCTCTCCAATGAATGCAGAAACAGAATGTTGATTGACCGGGCAAACCAGACACGTGAGGTTAGTTCATGGCGTGCTGTTTGCCATTGAGCGGCAAAAAGCCAAATTGCCATGTGGCTCCTTCGTTCCTTGTTACGTCGCACTGTTCATTGCCCTGCCCTTGCCTACCTGGAGTTTTCTCGATGCCCGCGTCCAAATCCCTGCCCACTGCCCTGCTGGGCCTGGCCCTTGCCTGCCCGGCGATGGCCGAGACTCAAGGCCTGGAACTGGGGCAAGTGCTGATTTCGGGCGAAGATCGCAACGGCAGCGATGCCTCTGTTGAAGAGGCGAAAGCCCGCCTCGAACAGGTGCCCGGCGGCACCAACGTGGTCGATATGCGCCAGCCGTTGCAGGGCCGCGTGGCGAGTAATCAGGATGTGCTGGCCTATCAACCGGGGGTTTATGCGCAGTCGGCGGGCAACGAAGGCGTGAAAATCTCGGTGCGTGGCTCGGGCATCAACCGCGCGCCGGGCGCCCATGCATCGGGGCTGTACACGATGCTCGATGGCCTGCCGCTGAGCGGCCCGGGCGGCACGCCGTATGAGTTGCTCGAACCGCTGTGGGTCGATCACGTCGAAGTATTGCGCGGCGCCAACGGCTTTGATCGCGGCGCGCTGGCACTGGGCGGCGCCATCGATTACGTCAGCCACACCGGCTACAACGCGCCGAAACTACAAGTGCGCTATGCCACCGGCAGCCACGGCTATCAGCAACGCCAGGTCAGTTCCGGGCAAGTGCTCGGCGACTTCGATTACTACGTGTCGCTGACCGACTCGAACGCTGACGGCTATCAGGATCACACCCGCAGCGAGAGCAAAGGCCTGATCGCCAACTTCGGTTATCGCTTCAACCCGAACCTGGAAACCCGCTTCTATATTCGCTACCGCGAGACCGACAACGACCTCGCCGGGCGTGTGACCAAACATTCCATCGAACACGACCCACGGGCGGCCAACCCGGCCTACGTGTCACGCGACGACAGCCGCAAGCAGCCGGGCAGCACCTTCATCGGCAACAAGACCACCTTCTACATCGACGACGATTCGAGCATCCAGACCGGCCTCGTTTACCACGACTACCCGATGGACCTGCGCGAAGGCCCGAACCGTTTGAAGGTCGCCTACACCGACGTCAGCGGCACTTTCGACTACAAACGTCGCGATACCATTTTCGGCATGGAAAGCCGCAGCACCGTCGGCCTGCGCGTGACCAAACACCTGCCCAACGACGGCGCCAGCGAGTTCGTGCGCATTCCCGGCGGCAACACCGCCAGCTACGTGCCGGGCACGCGCATGCGCAACTTCACCTATCAGGGTTCCGACACCGTTGTGCATATTGGCAACGACCTGGAAATCGCCGACGACCTCTGGCTGACCACTGGCCTGGCCGCGATCTACACCCGCCGCGAAAGCGCTGTGACCTACCCGCAAAGCGGTGGCAAAACCAGCATGAACGACTGGGACTACGCGCCGCGCCTCGGCCTGCGCTATCAGCTGACACCGGACGTGCAACTGTTCGGCAACCTCAGCCGTTCGGTTGAAGCGCCGCACCCGTGGTCGCTGATCTACAGCTCCAACGTACGTTTCGCTCCGGGCAACGGCCCGGCGACCGGCACGCAAAAAGACCCGATCAAACTGCAAAACCAGACCGCGACCACACTGGAACTCGGCGGTCGTGGCGACAGCGCCATCGGCGAATGGAGCCTGGCGTGGTACTACGCGCAAGTGCGCCACGAACTGCTCTCGGTGCTGCCAGATGCCAATGCAGTCACGCCGTATGAGCTCAACGCCAGCCCGACCGTGCACCAAGGCGTCGAAGCGAGCCTCAACAGCCAACTCTGGTCGGCCGCCGATGGTCGCCAGTTGAGCCTGCGTCAGGCGTATACCTTCAGCGATTTCCACTATCGCGACGATGATCGTTTTGGTGATAATCGCCTGCCCGGTTTGCCCATGCATTACTACCAGGGCGAGTTGCGCTACGACTGGCCGCAGGGTTTCTTCGCCGCGGTCAACACGCAACTGGTGTCGAAAGTTGCCGTGGATTACGCCAACAGCTACTACGCCGACCCTTACGCCCTGTTCGGCGCGACACTCGGCTACAACGCGCCGAAAGGTGACTGGCAAACGTGGCTGGACATGCGCAATCTGAGCAACAAGCACTACGCCGCCACGGTAACGCCGGGGTATGACGACAAAGGCCTGGACGCGGCGCGTTCGACACCGGGTGAAGGGATGGGCGTGTATGTCGGGGTGTCGTGGAGCCTGCTCTGACACGAGCCGGTGGCGAAAACCCAAGTCAGCAATTTTCTAGCGAGTCACGGATGGACATCATGGATAACCGGCAAGAAAACCCACTGGAAAAATCGCTCAGGCTGGCCGCCGACGAGCCCGCGCACCGGCCCGAGTTCTTCACGACACTGCTGAACTCGCCGGTTTACATCCTCGGCACCACGGGCACGGCAGACGGCGTGGTCAATCTCGAAGCCGGCAGCAACATCAGCATCGCGCATTGGGAAAAACCGGATGGCACCTCGGTCATTCCGTTCTTTTCGTCAGTGCAAACGCTGCAACAGTCGATCGACAGTGAAGAGACTTATCTGGAGTTGCCGGCGCGATCGCTGTTCGAGATGACAGAGGGCACGCCTCTTTTTCTCAACCCGAAATCGCCTTATGGCAAAGAGTTCCTTCCGCAGGAAGTGCGCAATCTGCTCTCCGATGAAGTCGGCCAGACAGCCACCTCGCGTACCGTCGAAAAAGAAACCAAAGTCCTGCTCGGCCAGCCTTCGCAATACCCGACACAAATGATCCATTCGCTGACGCAGTTACTCGCCAAACATCGCAACGTTAAACGCGGTTTTCTGGCGTTGATGCACGACACTTCGGTGGATGAAAAACCGCACTTGATCGTCGGCATCGAAGCGGACGGCGATGTTCAGCGGGTCATGCGCGAAGCCGGCAATGTCGCCGGGGACACGGCGCCGTCGGGCGAGCCCGTTGATCTGTACCGCGTCTGTGAAGGTGAGTCGGGGCTGAGCGATTACTTTCTCAAGCAAACGACGCCCTTCTATGAGCGCAGCTGGGGCAGCAAGCTGCGTTCACTGTTTGGCTTGGGCAAGGCTTGAGCGCCGGCGCTCTGTTGGCAAACGCCCGCTCGCAATCAGCCGATTAACAACGTCAGACACCCGTCCGATCGTGAATCAACTTTGAGTAAAAACAGGTTTTATCGATGAAAAAAATTGTCCTTCCCTTGGTCATGGCGCTGTTGTGCCTGCAAGGTTGCGCAGAAATGCCGGCGTACTCCAACGTCGGCGCCACCACCGCAGCAGACGAATCACGCTACACCGTGGTCGAAACCGACACCTATGCCGGCAGGCCCCAGCGGCACTTTGCCGACGGCGAGGCGAACCTGAACATCATCCGGATCAACGATGAAAAAGTCGGCAACATCCCGTTCTCCACGTACTACTACAAGAACGATTCGCCACAGCGCGCGGTGCTGAAACCGGGCACCTATACCATCCAGCTGGAATACCGATTGCCGCTACATTTTATGTACGCGAATCTGAAGTTCGACGGCAAGCCAGGCCAGAAAATCATGGCGCGCTCACAATACGTTGGCCTCAATCGTCTGCAAGTCTGGCTGGAAGACACCGCCACCGGGGAAGTCGTGAGTACCCGCGAGAATTGAACAGCGTTGCCGCTCCACTCAGGAGCCATCCTGCAACAGGTGGCCCCTGATGGGAGGGCTTCAGCCCAAGCGCATTGACAGCTCAATGTCATCGGCAAACGGCACAGACAAATAGCCGTTCTGCGGCGCGCGCACGTAAGCCAGATACTCAGGGCAATAGTTGGTGTTGTCTGCCACCACCAGCGCGCCCGGCTTAAGGTGTTTTTCGACCAGTTTCAGCACGTCGCCGTACAACGCTTTGGCACCGTCGAGCAGCAGCAAGTCGACGGATTCCGGTAAGTCCGTGGCGAGTGTCACCAGCGCATCACCCTCGCGAATCTCCACCAGATCGCTAACGCCACCTTCAACGAAGTGTTGGCGCGCCAACTCGATCTTCGAGGGCTCGAACTCACTGCCGATCAGCACACCGCCGCCGTTGTCGCGCAGCGCCGCCGCCAGGTGCAGGGTGGACAGGCCGAACGAGGTGCCGAACTCGACAATCGCTTTGACCTTGGCGTTGCGCGCCAGCAGGTACAGCAGTTTGCCGGTGTCGCGTGAGACCGGCAGCCACAGGTCTTTGAGCATTGCATAGAGCTTGAGGTATTCGGTTTTGCTGTGCATCAGGCGTTCGCGTTCCTCGCCCGACACCGTTTCCAGCACCGGGCTGGTGGCGGCGCTGGCTTGGGTGTAGAGGCGTTCGATCAGGCTCGCCAGTGGCTCAGTGGTCAGGGTCGTCATGATTGCTTTCCGTCAGTGGGGAATTAAAATGCGAGCAATTCGTCGCCTTTAAATGATGCGAGTGATTCGCTTCTCGCGCTATTCGCATTCCCCCGGACGCCAGAGCTGCCCATGACCCACCGCCAGACTGCCCGTATTTCCTCGCGCAAACAGCCGCAACAGGCACGGTCCACCGAACTGGTGGCAGCGATTCTGCAAGCGGCTATTCAGGTTTTGAGCGAGCATGGCGCCACGCGTTTTACGACTGCACGGGTCGCGGAAAAGGCTGGCGTGAGCATCGGCTCGCTGTATCAGTACTTCCCCAACAAAGCCGCGATCCTGTTCCGTTTGCAGAGCGATGAGTGGCTGCAGACCACGCAGATGCTGCAGCGAATTCTGCAAAATCTTGAAGAACCGCCACTGGCGCGTCTGCGCACACTGGTGCAGGCGTTCATTCGTTCAGAGTGTGACGAAGCGCAGATGCGCGGCGCCCTCAACGACGCCGCCCCGCTCTACCGCAACGCCCCCGAAGCCCACGAAGTGCGCGCGGCCGGGCGGCAGATCTTCGCGACGTTCATGCAGGAAATGCTGCCAGACGTCGACGAGTCGAAACGCAGCGCCGCGTGCGAACTAATCCTGACCACGCTCAGTTCAGTCGGCAAAGACTTTTCCGGCAGCCCGCGTACCGAGCAGGAAATCTCGGTATGCGCCGACGGGCTGGCGGATATGTTCAGTGCTTATGTGCTGGCGCTGGATGGGCGACAGATCTCTCAGCCCAGGTCTCTGTAGGACGTCTTGTCTTGTTCGGGAAAGTCGGTCCGGTACTCGCCCCACTGCATGTGCGCATAATACTTGGTCATCGCTTCGAAATAATTGTCAGCCTCGACCTCCCAAACAAGCTTCGCGTCCGACCCCATAAGTGCACGCGCACTATCACCTTGAGCACCGGCCAGACAAAAGGTCTGACAGCCATCGGGTTCCAGCCAAAGTTCATGATTCATATTCGAGGTTCTGTTGTTTGAGGTCGTTATGGACTCACCCGCGTTTCGGCAGCTTCCAGTTCGGCCGAATGAAATGGCAGGTGTAGCCATTCGGAATGCGCTCCAGATAATCCTGATGCTCCGGCTCCGCTTCCCAGAACGGCCCCGCCGGTTTGATCTCGGTGACCACTCGGCCGGGCCACAGCTTTGAGGCGTCGACGTCGGCCGCGGTGTCCTCGGCGATGTCGCGTTGCGCTTCGCTGAGGTAGTAAATCGCCGAGCGATAACTGCGGCCGAGGTCATTGCCCTGCCGGTTGGCTGTGCTCGGGTCGTGGATCTGGAAGAAGAACTCGAGGATCTGCCGATAGCTGATCACCGCAGGATCGAAAACGATTTCGATGGCTTCGGCGTGATCGCCATGGTTGCGATAAGTGGCATTCGGCACATCGCCGCCGCTGTAACCGACGCGGGTTTGCAACACGCCGGGATAGCGCCGCAGCAGATCCTGCATACCCCAGAAGCAGCCGCCGGCGAGGATGGCGGTTTCGGTTTGACTGGTCATGGCTTGTCGTTCCTCTCGGGGGTGTTGGGTGTAGCACTTGTTATGAGGGCGGGTTGGCGAATTCCAAGGGGCTGCGCCAACAGAACTAGCGCGTCGACAGCTGATTGGCTCGCTCAAGCAATGGCCCGGTGATCCTGCGGCCGGCGTAGTCACTGACAAAGTAATTGATCCGGTTCGCCAGATGCTGAATCGATAGCCAGCCCAAACCGTGGTAGTCACGCAACTCCTCTGCGTTGAGAAAACCATAACATGGCTGCGGGTGCACGATTTTTGCGGTTCAAATCCCATCGCCAAGTCGGCATAATCCGCGAAGGGACGGTGTCGCCTCTGGACTTGGATAGCCGGATTGAACATGAAAGCGCTAGTACCGGAAAAGTAACTTCAGTCGGTCACCCGGTTATCACCAAGAGGTCCTGAAGCGACGTCGCATATCTGTCAATCAATTAAAAACTCTAAAAAATGAAAAGACATATTATCGCTACTGCTTTAGCTCTGACTTGCTTCAACCTGGTGCCTTCAGCGCACGCGGATAACGAGTGGTACCTCTATAATCCCAAATTCGCCAAGGAATACGGCCAACCATGCGTGTCGCTGGTCAGACTAAACTATAAAATTACAGAACCACGCGGCTACCTGGATGATTTGAAGAAAAACGGAACCTTGGTAGAGATTGTTGACACAGATCAAAGATCGATCTCGTTCAAGGCAAACGGTGAGTCTTACTACCTCATTCAGGATGCACAGGAATGTACTGAGTTCTCCAGCAACATGTTCCAGATATCCAAGAAACTCTCAAAGCAGGAACACGCTCCTGTGCCATCAAAAGAACTCCCAAGCAAAAATGATTTTGTCGGCCAGATAAATCAGTCTTTATTATCCGGGACTGAGAAGTCGTTCAAACTCATCTATCAGCTTCACGAGTCAACAAATAAAAAATGCGCCGCCGACGAGCACGCAGGTTTCGTTTTCTTTGCCCCGGATTCAAGGCCTGATGAAAGCCCATCAGAAGTCGGAAGTGCCTGCTGGAAGATTGATAACAATCGAATAAAACTCAGGGCCATGCTTTCGTTTAATGGAAAAAAACATCCGGTAGAGACTTCATACTGGGATTTCTCAAACCCTGATGTCGTGGGTTTCGAGGGGGTCAAAAGGTAAAAAAACGTATCTTGCGATTTGATAAATCCTCTCCGTCCGCGAAGCTTGCACCGTCTTGGCGACGAAGAGGATCTAATCGACTCTTGTTCTACTCCTGCCCAGAAAACCTTTCCAAAAGACGAATCTTCTCGTCGAACACTGACGAATCCCCCTCCTCCTAAAAATCAATCTTGAACCCCAACATCGCGTCATACCCATGGCTGTCCCCATCAAACCCCTGCCGATACCCCGCCGAGGCCGTAAACGTCGTACGCCGGTTGGCCTGATAATCCACCCCCAGATTCACCTCGCCCCACGTCCCCTGGATGTCCGATTTAAACGGGATATAACCCGACTCCGAGGAAAACTCGGTCTTCGGTTTGCCCTTGAACTCATGCCACACGCTCGGCCGGATCCAGCCGTTGGTGCGCCGCTGGCTGTTGTCGACGCCTTCGGTGTCCCAGTCCCTGGCAATGCGCACGCCGAGTCGGCCAATCAATGAGTCGACGTCTTTGAAGCGCACGTTCGCGCCGACGTCGTCGCTGCTGTCGAGGTCGACGTAGCTGTAGATCGCCTGTATTTGCGGTTCGACGTACCAGTTTTTGTCGACTTCGTACGGGTAGCCGTTTTCCAGCGAGGCGGTGTAGCCCCAGCCGTGGGTCTTGAGTTTTTCGAGGTCGTTGGGTTTGGCTTCGATGTCGAAGCGATTGACCTGCAGCACGCCGTCCAGATACCAGCCGGAGGGGCCGAAGTGCGTCCAGTACGCACCCAAACCGTAAGCGCGCAAGGTGTCTTCGCCGGCCGCACGGCGGGTGTAATGGCTGACGCCGGCGTTGATAGTGCCGGCCGATAATGAGATCCCCGCTTGCTCATGACTGCCGTCGGCGCGGACTTTGCGGTACAGGTCGGTGCCGACCTGAAAGGCCGTCAGGTCGTAGTTGTATTCAGGGCTTTTGCCGAGGGCGTTTTTGCGATCGCCGTCCTGCTTGCCGCTGCGGTAGATCACCCTGCCCCAGCCCATGGACGGCGCCAGAGTCGACTGGTCTTCTTTGGGCAACGGGTCGCCGGCGTTCAGGCGTTCTTCGCCCACCCGTTCGTGCAAGGTGTCGACCATCGTCCGGCCATACACCAGCGCCAGCGCCGGGACTGCGCCGTAGAGTGAGACTTCCGGGCGATAGTTCGGCGTGGGTGCTGGATCGGGATCAGGACCCGGCGGATCGTCCGGCGTCAGGGCGTCCGAACGCAGGTACCAGGTGTCTTTGCCACTGCCGTCCTCCGCGCCTTGTTGCAGACGATATTCATAGGGCCCGGCGACCACTCGCCGGGCCAATTGGAAGGCGTTCGGGTCGCTCGCCCCCTCGGTTTTGTTGAGCAGTTCGACCACGGCAATGCCGTTGCCCTGAGTCAAGTCGCCCTGCCCGCCGACATTGGTCACGACCAGCCCTGCCGCGCGGTTGTTGACGGTGGTGGTCGAGTCCACCAGCAGCATGTCAGAGCGACTGTTTACCCCGCCTTCGTTCAAGGTGCTGTTGAGCAACACCCGGCCGCCATTGGCTACGAACACCCCGCCGCCGTCGGTGCCGGCAGTGCTTGCGCCGCTGATCAACAACACATTGCCGACAGTGTTGCTGCCGCCGGCGAGGTCGAGAGTGCCACTGTGGGTGAAGCGATTCACACCGAGTAATTGCCCCTGCACCGCGCCGCCCGGCGTCGGGGTATTCGCCGCTTGCCCCAACGGCAAATAGGCGCCGCTGGTATTGAAACTGTTGATGCCCGTCGCCGGTTGCGCCGCCAGTGTGATCACTCCACTGTTATCGATGCTGTTGCTGCCCGATGCCCCCAGATTGCTGGTCGCAACGCCCCAGGTATCGCGCACGCCGCTGCCTGTCGTGTCGCTGAAATTGCGCAGCGTCCAGGTGCCGCTATTGGTCACGGCGCTGGCTGCGCTGACGGCATTCACCGAACCGGTCATCTGCCCGGTGTTGTTGAGGGTGAAATTCGTCCCCGGCGTGGTCGCATCGGCGCGCACGGCGGCATCGCTGAGCGCGCTGATCGCGCCAGCGTTGTTCAGCGTCTGCGTGGCGCCGCCGAGTGCGACGCCGCTGCTGTCCGCGCGCCCGCCCTGCAGCGCTGCAGTGTTGCTGACCGTGACCGTGCCGCCCTCGCTCAACGCAGCAATCGCCGATGAGCCGGTGCCCTTCGCGGTGATCGCCCCGCTGTTGGTCACCGAAACACTGGCGGCACCGGAGGCTTCGGCGAGAATCCCCTGACTGTTGCTGGCGCCCTGCGTTTGAATCGGCCCGCTGTTGACAATGGTCTGCGCACCGCTGGCAGACAACGTGCGAATGCCGCGCTGCTGATCGCCGCGAGCGATCAATTCGCCGCTGTTGCTGACACTGAGCGTGCCCAGCCCCGAGCCGGAATTGAAGGCGTTACCCGCCAGAATCGCCGCGCCCTGGCCGTTGACGTCAATCAGCGGCCCGGTGAACGTCACCCCGACGTTGCCGCCCAGCGTCAGCGCCTGAATGCCAAAAGAGCCGATGCCCGTGCCATCGCCCGAGCCGGCGTTGGAATGAGTGATGAGGGTGCCACTGGCATTGACGTCCACCGTGCCGGTTGGCGCTTGCGTCGAGGCATAAATGCCGTTGGCGTTGCTGTTCATCGTTTCAATGCGGCTGCCGGAGTAATCGACCCGGACGTTGCCGCCGGTCGAATCGACCCGAATGCCGCCCGCACCAAAACCACTGGCGAAAATGTTGCCGGAGTAATCGATCAGGACGTTGTTGTTCTCGGCGCTGACGATGATGCCGTAGGCCCGCGTGGTGTTCACGCCACCGAACACATTGAGATCGCCACTGCCGGTGACAGTGGCGTCGCCAGTGCCACGCTTGATGATGTAAATCGCCCGCGAGCCAGCAGCATTCGCCGTGCTTCCGACATTGAGGGTGGCGTTGTTCTCGATGCTGATCGAACCGGTCGCACCGACGTTGTCA
This sequence comes from Pseudomonas fluorescens, assembly GCF_001648775.1. GTDB lineage: Bacteria > Pseudomonadota > Gammaproteobacteria > Pseudomonadales > Pseudomonadaceae > Aquipseudomonas > Aquipseudomonas fluorescens_M. The sequence goes on along the minus strand of NZ_LVEJ01000038.1, from coordinate 12,520 downwards.
TTGGCATAGATACCGTGCGCGGCGCCGCCGGTGGTGGTGATGGCGCCGTTGTTGACGATGTCGATGCTGCCCACCGAGGAGAACGCGCGAATGCCGAAGCCGTTGAGGCCATCGGTGCTGAGCGTTCCGCTGTTGGTCAAGCGGGTATTGCCGGCGCCGCCTTCAGTGAAGAGGCCAAACGCATTCATGCCAATGGCCTGGACGGTGGCGGCGTTGACCAGCGTAGTGTTGCCGTTGACCGCGCGGGTGTGGACGCCGGCGTGGTTACCGATACCGGCGGTGGGCAAGGTATCGTCGATGATCGGCAGGCCCGCCGACAGCGCATCATCGTTATTGACCAGAATGCTGACCCCGGCGCCGACGTTGACAGTGGTGTCGCCGCTGCCCGTGGCTTTGGTCCAGATGCCGTTCCCGCCGAGCAAGGTAATCTGGCCGTTGCCCTGATGCGAGACGTTGATCGCGCCGCCGCCACTGGCATTCACGTCGATGCCGTCGTGTTCGTTGCCGACCACGGTATTGAGAATGTTCAGCGTGGTGCCGGAACTGACCGAGAACGTCGACACACCGCTGCCAGCATTGGTGATCGCCATGGCATCCAGTCCGCTGCCGCCAAGGTTGACCGTGTTGGTGCCGCCATCGACCGTCAGTGTCGCGTTGCCGCTGCTGCCGATTACGTTGGAAAACACCGCATTGGCGGCGGTCGGCGGGGTGCTGTTGACCGTGGTGCCATTGAGGGTCAACGTCGAGTTGCTGTTGTTGCCGCGCACCAGCAGCGAAGAGCCGGCCGTGGTGGTGATGGCAGTGCCCGATTGAGTACTGATCGAGGCATCGACAGTGGCAGCGGGCGTACAGGTTTGCGAAACATTGTAGGTACCGACAGCCAACGGCCCGCACGCCGCCTGGGCGTCTGCCAGTGCCAGGGCGTTGGCCATGGCGACCCATATGGCGCGGCGAAGCAGCTGCGGGGCAAAGCCTTTTGGGGAATGGTCGCAAGTGCCTTGCATGACAACCTCCTTGTCTGGCGTTCTCCATCGCGGGCGGACGGCCGGCAACACCAAATGACTATTCAGTTTTGGTTAACCGATATAGACCTTAGTTGGTATTTTCAGACTTGGAGAAGGCGGAGGCAGGAATGACCTGAACAGACTTATCGCCGCCTGATCAGTAACGCTCCGGATTCCATGGGATGTTTTGCAAAAAGACTATCCGGGCATCCAGTTCGTTGATCTGGCAACGCAGCTCGGCAAGGCTTATCCAGGCACTGGCCCCCTCCGATACCCCGGCATAAAAACTACAGTGCTCGTCCACGTACTTGCGCCATGCGGCATGCTCTTGCTGAAACTGCTGACGGATAGAGCGCTGGTCATCCACGCTATTGGGGATTCTTGCGAGCGAGGCCGTGTACAGGCGCTCAATGACTTCTCGCTTTTGCATCACGAGGCGATCCATGCACTGCGCAGTCTGGCGCACACTACTGCCGGACACATCGCATTCTGCCGCTTCCGGGTCGGCACCCCACGCCTGAGCGAACGCGCAGGCAAGCAATACAAAACTCCATGAGTTCATCTGATAAACGCCATCGTCGTGTTGTTAGAAGCGGTTGTCGCCAAGTGACGACAACCGCAAACAGCACAAACCGAACGTTATTAGTAAAAAGTTCACACGCCAGGCGCGCGGGATGATCGGCCGGAGATTTTGGCTTACCCGCAAAACACTGTGGGAGTTGGCCTGCCGACGATGACGTCAGCACATCACAAACACATTGACCTGACGCACCACCGTCATCTTCCGAGCGAGCACCTCAGTGCCCAACCACGGCAGCCGCTCCTGCCCCACGCGGCCCCGCTCTGAACCCGTGCCCCCGAGCACTCCAGGCGATCACAAAACCGACCGCCACCAACACCATCATCGCCCATGGGAAAGCGGCAACCCCCCATCGATCCAGCAGCACACCGCCAACCACCCCGCTGCCAGCAATCGCACTATTCCACGCCACCACATTCAACGACAACGCAACATCCGCGCCGTCCCCCGCCGCATCCGCCAGCGCCGTCTGCAACAGCGTAGCCGCACCGCCAAAACTCAATCCCCACACCCACACGCCCAGATAAATCACCTCCGGCACACGCCCCAGGAAACCAAACACTACGCATACCAATGCAAACGTGGCCAGGCTCACCAGCACGGTCTTGCGCAACAGCGGCTCAACCAATTTCGCCGTCAGCCAGATCCCCGCCAACGCCGCGAGACCAAACACCAACAACACCAGATCGACGCGATCCGCCAGCCCTGCCGGCGCCACAAACGGCGCGATGTAGGTGTAGAGAATGTTGTGCGCCAGCATCCAACTGATCACCACCGCCAACACCGGCCGCACACCCGGCGTGATCAACACGCGGCGCAACGACAGACGCTGATGCGCAGGCTGCGGCGGATAATCCGGCACCTTCACCAACACCCAAACGATCAGCATCAGGGTCAGGGCCGACATCAACCCGAACGTCGTGCGCCAACCGACCAGGCCACCCAGCCAAGTGCCGAGCGGCACGCCCAGTGACAAGGCAATCGGCGTACCGACCATGGCCAGCGCCAACGCCTTGCCCTGCTGATCCGGCTCGACCATTCGCCGTGCATAACCGGCCAACAAACTCCACGCCAACCCTGCCGCCACCCCCGCAAAGAAGCGCGCCACCAGCGTCACGCCATAGTGCGACGACAACGCCGTGATCGAGTTGAACAGCAGAAAACCAACGATGGTCAGCAACAACACATTGCGTCGACGCCAGCCGCGCGTGGCAATGGTCATCGGGATCACCGCCAGCACCGAGCCCAGCGCATACGCGGTGACCATCTGCCCGGCCATCGAAGGCGAAATCGCCAAGCCTTCGCTGATCAGCGGCAACAGCCCGGCGGGCAGGGTTTCGGTGACGATGCAGATAAAACCGGTCATGGCCAGCGCCAGCAGCGCGCCGATGGGCAGGCGTTTGGGCGCCGCCGTTAGAGTCAATGAAGGTGTCACGGGAAACTCCTTGAGTTTGGAAATTCAGACTTGCGTACCGATCGATATAAAATACTGGCGGCAGCCGAGGCCCGTTGTCAACGACTTATGTATCGACTAGTATTCAAATCACTTTCCGAGGAGTTTTCGCTATGGCCAGAACCGGCCGCCCCCGCGCATTCGATCGCGACGACGCCGTCGACCAGGCCATGCAATTGTTCTGGCAACACGGCTACGACTCGACATCCCTCGCCCTGTTGAAGGCTGAACTGGGCGGCGGCATCTCCGCCCCCAGCTTCTACGCCGCGTTCGGCTCCAAAGAAGCCTTGTTCGACGAATGCGTGCAGCGTTACTTGGCGACCTTCGCCCAGGTCACCGAATGCCTGTGGGACGAAACCCTGCCGCCACGCCAAGCCATCGAAACCGCACTGCGCCAGTCAGCACGCATGCAATGCGACGACGGCCACCCGAAAGGCTGCATGGTCACCCTCGGCGTCATGAGCGCCCCGAGTCCGGACAATGCCGGCGTCGTCGAAGCCCTCACCCAGTCCCGCGCTCGAACCCGTGCTGGGATTGTGGCGTGCGTCGAGCGGGGTGTGAGTGAAGGGCTGTTAGCGAACGACACGAACGCAGCCGCGATGGCGACGGTGTTCGACAGTTTCCTGCAGGGGATTTCCATCCTGGCTCGGGATGACACGCCGATCGAGAGCATTGATGCAGCGATTACGCAGGTGATGCGGACGTGGGATGTGATGGCGAAGAGTTGACGCCTACATTGCCCCCACTTAATCTGCTCCCATCTCGCCCAAGGCAGTACGCGGTCCTAACCATCCAGGACACGCCAAACCCTTGGGCGTTTTGCTATCCGGAAGAAAGCAATGCTGACCAACAGTAAACCTTAAGCGCTACGCAACAACCTCAACATAACTCGATTCCCCGCCACCCTCCGCCCCCGACAACCAACCCCACACAAACCGCAACGTCGTCCGCCCCGCCTCATCAACCCCCACCACGCCCTGCGACCAACCCGCGCGAATCTCGCCATCCGTGGTGATGCACTGATAAAGCAGCTCGATACTGTCAGGCCCGGTCACCCGGCCAACCTGGTTGCCCAGGCGAATATGCCCACCCGCGTAAGTCCCCCAAACCGCCGTGCCATCGACGAAGTAGTGAAACACCGTGCGCGCATCGGACAACCCCTGAGCATTGTTCGCCACGGAAAAGCGGCGGTTGTTCAAGCGTTCGGTGATTTGCGAAAAAGCAGATTGCATAAACAACGCATCCTTAGTCGAGAAGATCCATTCCAGCCTTCGGGCATCCTAATCCATTGCTTCAGCACAGCAAGAATCCGATGCCGATTTCTGCCAACCCAACCGCACAGCCGCGTTTGACGCCCCTTCCCGCCCCACCTGGTCTGCCCAAAACACCCTTACAGCCAAAACCGAGTTCACGAGAGGCAAGATGAGCAACTTCCCAATCGTCGCCACCGTGCTCTCGATGATCCTCGGGCTCTCCGTCACCCGCCTGCTGCTCGGCGCACTGACGGTATTCCGCATCCGCCGCGTCGCCAAGCCAGATTGGGTGGCACTGGTCTGGGCGGTGATGCTGTTTACCACGCAGCTGGAATTCTGGTGGGCGGTTAACGCACTGTCGACGGTGAAACAGAGCTTCTCGTTTCTCGAATTTCTACTGTTGGTGATGCTGACACTGTCGCTGTTCGTCACGGCGGCGTTGTTGCTGCCGAGCCGCAGTGAGGATGAGCAGAACGGTTTGCGCGTGTATTTCGAACAGGATGGGCGCTATGCATTGCTGTCGCTGTCCGCGTATCTGTGCCTGGGGCTGATCGTCAATGTCACGTTGTTTCAGGCTTCGCCCGTGGCAATTTGGGGCGTGCTGGATGTGATTATGATTGTGTTGCCGATTGGCGCGTTTTTGGCTCGGACGCGTAAAGCGTATGTGGCGATTACGTTGATTTATGTGCCGATCAATGTGATAGACATGCTGATTTCGCTGGCGAATTGATGATTCAAGAAAGCAGGAACAAAAACAGTAACCAGCTTCTACTGCCAGGCCGGCGAAATCGACTTAACCTCCAAACTTGCGCGTTGGTTCAACGGCTGGATCGAACGTTTTCGAGGTGTTCAGGTTTCAGAAAACTGCCCATCTCAACGAGCCGTTTAAAAGCGTTCCGAAATACTTCCAACAGGCTACAACGCCTTGCGCCGTTGCCTACGACTACGCCAGAATCCGCCGGCTTGTGCGCCTCGGATGCGGGTTCTATTGTGGTTCGGTCACTGAATAGCAGTGATCGGGTTTGGTAGCCCGTGTATACAAGGTGCGCAATTTCACTATTGGCGAAAGTCTTCGTCTGGCTTTTATGGTGGTCATGCGCAGGGCGCTTTCGAGCGCGCCGGTTTTCCTTGTGTCCCGGTCTACCAACCTGTGCATGGCCGCCACCCATCGTTTGGTAGCGAGAGGGTGATGGCTCCTTTTAAGCGACACAAGGGAGTTACATCATGTTCAAAATCACACCGAATCCGCCAGAAACCGATCCGATCTCGGGCGACGAATCCCCAGACGCCAAGAAATTCAACGAAGCCGTCGACCGCGCCCTCTCCCACTACCTCGGCCCCGCTCCGGAAATCATGGCAACCTCGTATCAAACCAACACCATGTTTATCGCCAATCCAAAAACCAAGACTGAAGAATTGCTGGTGAATGCCAGTGAATCACTCGGCTCGGCCTCTGTAATGCTGGGCGATGTGATCGGTCTTGTTCACGGACCGGCACGCAAGACACTGCAAGGCATTGCGCAGGTGGTAATGCTTGGGGAGTTGGCGGTCAATCGGGCGCTGGATAACGCAGTGCCTACGGAGTAACGAACATTTCTCCATGACGGCCAGGATGTCGTCATGGAGGCAGACCAGACAGATCCACCAAGACAGATAATAAATCGGCCACTTTCTTCTCGTTTTTTGCCGTTAGCAACTCAGGGCGAAAGCTGAATACAGAGGGCACAACGTCAATGTGGTGCTTCCCTGGCTTTCAGGCTTGGCGGGCTCCGAAGTGATCGGACGCAGGTTCGAATGGCCAAGAGCAGGAATGCAGTGCAACAGCCACGAAGGTTCGCGCAAGAGGCGCACGCCGAATCCACCTCTATCCAACCGCTAGATCGGAAATACCGGGACCTGACCTCCTCTGATTTCAATTTTATGTTCTGAGTAGAACGCCACCGCCCCTTTGCACTCTGCGACCGGGCGGTGGCCTTTTGAATTGGGCTTGAGAAAAACGTCCGCTTTACCTGCGACAACAACTCTCGCTTCAGCGGCCACTCTGATCGCTATGGCAACTTTATCGCCTCCGGGCGAGCACGCAAAGTTGCAGGCGTAAATGCCAATACCCAATTTAGGGCCAAACAGGTTCTTCAACAGCAGGCCAAATGAGTCCGGATTGATAAAATCCTTTCCGGATTCAGACTGGCCCAGCACTGCAGCAAAATTTCTCTTTACAAATATTTCGTCCGCATTACCCAGCCACATCTGCCCGATATAACCATGAGTGACGATCAGTACAGTGTCGATCCAACCGTCAGCCACCTCTGCCACGCTGGTCAGTTTCACAACCAGCTCTTCATATGTGCCATCGGCATGAACCAGGTGCGACACACCTGAAAATGTCTCAACGTAACTCTCGACACCTTTAGCAAAAGCACTGCCCGAGTTGCCCTTTTTGATCTCTTCTGAAAAATCGTGGTAGATCACCACTATTTCACGCTGATAAGGATCGACGAACTCCTCCTCATCAATTCTAAATTTGAAATCCCCGCGAAAAGCGGCATAAGCAGGCACCAGCTTTTCTTCCTTTTGCTTGAAAAATACAATTAATGCTCGCCCTACAATGACCGATTCTTTTTCGGTTTCTGCGACCCACGGCGTGCCTATCAACCAATCGGTCAACTTGTTGACAGGGTCTAGAACCGCCAGTTTTAGCGTCGTAAACGGGATCAGTGCTTCGCTCCCGTCAAGCATGTTTTTTATGACGACGCCGGCTTTGACTTTTCTTTCGACAACTGCATTCCAGCAGATCATATGAAGCTCCTTGAATAAGCGTGTAGTCGAAAACCGTAAATCAGTGTAGCCGTTAGTTGGCGAAGTGCCCGGTGCTGTGGCGGTGAATCGGGCTTTGGATAACGTGGTGCCGACGGAGCAATGAAAATTCCTCCATGACGGCCAGGATGCCGTCATGGAGGATGATCAGATATACGCACCAAGACTGAAAATTAATCCGTCCCCCCTTTTTCACCATCCCTTTTTCACCCCGTGATTACCAAGCCCATGGTTGCTCAGTCTGCCCCGTAAACTTCGAACCATGCAGGAACGTATTACGCTCCTGCGTAGTGGTTAGCGCAAATCGGGCCCAATGCGAATGGGCAATCACGTTCAGACGCGCAGGTACCGATCTCAAGGACGATGCAGCCCTGTAGCATCCCGCCAGTACAAGGTTTCTTCGAATTGGAAGCTAATAAGAAAGAAGGCCGGACACAACTGAGATATGGATTGAGCGATTTTATCCAAATCTTCCATAGACGATTCCCCCTCAGGTTCCGGGCCTTTTAATCTGATGGTGCAACGCAAAGCGACAGGAAAGTCGATACCCTTTGTATTCTCAGCATTGATCGTAGAGTCATCTGTTACATCACCGCCGCTCAATCTAAGCCCCGAGGCAAATACAGCGGACAAGCCATTACCCGCCGCCTCTATTTCCCAAGCCCCCGCATTCTCAACGGCGCATTTCAGCACTGAAATTGTGAGCGCACTATCAGCTTCCAAGCACAGATCAAGACTCATGAATCCTCCCTTTTTCCTGCCCGAACAGTTACACCAAAATTTTGAGTACGATCTTCGCGATAGTGAATTGGGCTAGTGGCTTGAACGTCTCCTTCTTGCCGAAAACTGCATCAGCTGTTCACCACCCAGTCCAAACAACGGCTGCTTCCCTGATTACGCCGCCTCCTCACCCCTTCTTCTTAAACAATTTATTCAAGTAATACTTCAAACTGACACGATCCTTCGGCCGCGGCTTATAGTGCGTTTTATTCCTCTGCCCCGGCTCGCCACCCACCCCACTCGCCGTGTAGTAATAAAGCGCAATCGACCGTCGAGTGATGTGTTCCGGCGTAGTCAACGGCTCCGGATGCCCATGGTTACTGTCCTTGTCGGTATTAAAAATCACACACCGGTTATAAACCGGCAGCACCTTCTTCAGGCATTTCTTCATCCCCACATCCCAAAGCTCCAGGTTCCCGCCGTACGCCTCCTGCCAGTCCTCAGTCAGATAAATGATCACGTTCAACCGTCGCTCAACGTTGAGCTTTTTGTTCAGCCGAAAATCCGAGTGCACGCCGAGGAAGCCGCCGGTTTTGGTTTCGTGCAGGCCGCCGCCGGCGAAATACGGATCGGGAATCAGCCCTTGAATGCCGGTGAGTTTTTCGAGGAATTCCAACATTGGCGCGGAGTTGAAGGTGTTGAAGACGTTCTTCAGGTACGGGCTGCAGGCGTTGGGGCTGATCTGGCGTTTGAGTTGGCCTTTGTAGCCGCGCTCGTAGGTTTGTTCGTTGTTGGTCGGTTCGACCGGGAAGTGTTCGCGGATGCTGGCGATGACGTCGGCTTGCAGGAAGTTGTCGATGACGATGTGCGGGAATGGCGTGGCCTGGGTGTATTCGTGGATCAGCGATTCGCCGAAAGCGCTGGCGGCGTTTTGGTCGAAGTCGAGTTCCGGGGTCAGGGTGATGGGGAGTGTTTGCGTGTTGGCTTGCATTGCCGCTCCGATGATTTTTTTGGCTTTCAGGGCTGGGTAGACAGGGGCCGAGGCTTGGCGCGGTGCCGCTGTTTGCTCGCTGAATACAGGTGCGAGCAGGTTGCCATGTCGGCCATGGCCTGCCGAGTGTCCTTTGCTTAAACATGGCGCGGCGCTGTTACGGCATGTTTCTGGCTGTCACAAACGCGTCATATTGCCTCTGCTAGTCTTCTCGGCGCCCTGCCCTACACCCCTGCCCTAGAGCCCCAAAAGAAGGTGCCGCCAAGGTGTTTCCGACTCCTGTTCGCCAACAAATCATCCTGCGCTCTGACAATCTCCGTTCCGATGACTTCGGCGCGATGTTCTCCAGGCTCTTCGGCAACCGCTATGCCGATACCCCGCCGCTGCCGTCGAACATCATCATTGGTGGGGTCTACGGTCGGCATGACGGCGTGAGTTTTCGTCGCATGTATTACCACGGCGATTTCACCGTTGCTTTTCCCGACCCGCAGGACGAGATCACGTTTGTCATTCCCACTGCCGGCAAGATTGTTTTCAACCATGGCACCGAGTCCATCGGTGTGTCGCAGGTGGGGCTGGCGATTGATAAGGCGGATATCCGTTCGATGCGTTTCTTTGATGATCATGCGCATCACGGGATGTCGGTCAATCGGCATCAGCTCACTGAGCGGTTGTCGGCGCTGTTGGATAAACCGATTGTGGAGAAGATCGTGTTTGCGCCGCGTGTGGATTTGAGTTCGGCGGCGTTTCAGGGGATCAAGGCGTTGATTGATCTGGCGACGGGGACGGAGTTTGATTTGTTGCTCAACAGCGGGACGTTGATGCCGTCGCGGTTGCGCGAGATGTTGATTGATGCGGTGTTGGAGGCGTGGCCGCATAACTTTTCCGAGGCATTGCGGCGGCCGACGGCGATGGTTGCGCCGAGGCATGTGAAGTTGGCGGTGGAGTTTATTCAGGCGCATCCGGAGCAGTTGGTCAGTGGTGTGGATCTGGCGCGGTTGAGCAATGTGAGTCAGCGCGCGTTGCAGGAAGGGTTTCGGCGGTTTGTCGGGATGTCGATTGTGGGGTATCAGCGGCAGGTGCGGCTGGAGCGGGCTTATGAGGTGTTGAGACAGCGGGATTCGGGGTCGGTGACGGAGGTGGCGTTGCGGTTTGGGTTTAGTAATGTGGGGCGGTTTTGTCGGTATTTTCAGGGGGCTTATGGGGTGAGTCCGGCGGATTTGCGGGGGCGGGATTGATCGGTTCTAAGTTGGAATTCTAAGTGTGGGAGCGAGCCTGCTCGCGAAGGCGTTGGGTCAGTTGATGTTGACTGGTCTGGCGCTTTCGCGAGCAGGCTCGCTCCCACAGTGGGTTTTTGGGTGCCTTTGGGATTGGGGTCGCGCTTGATTGACGGGATCGGGATTGATTCAGTTTTTAAGCTGGAATGCTAATTGTGGGAGCGAGCTTGCTCGCGAAGGCAGTGGGTCAGTCGATTTGATGTTGACTGGTCTGGCGCTTTCGCGAGCAGGCTCGCTCCCACAATGGGTTTTGGGGTGTTTGTTGAATTGGGGGGTCTTCCTTGACCCCGCTTCGTTTAGAACGCGTAACTGGCCTTGAGGCCGCCGTTGAAGCCGTGGCTGTCGCCGCCGCCGTTGGCGCCGACTTCTGCGCCCAGGCTCAGGGCGCCGAGGTTGGCCATGAGGTTGACGCCGCCTGTGAATTGGTCGCGATTATCAAACGCCGCACGTTGTTCGATGTCGAGGCCCAGCAGGTGGCTTTGGCTGTCGACTTCGTTATGGCCCAGTGTGCGTTCGTAACCGACTTGTACGCCCGGCACCAGTTGCCAGGCGCCCATCACCATGGGGGCGAAGGCGACGTTGAGGTTGGCGACGGCGCTGCGGCGGGTAGCGCTGTTGTCGTCGACGTCGAGTGACAGTTCGCTGCCCTTCTCTTTGAAGCCGTTGAGGTCGAGGTGGCTGACTCGCAAGCCCAGGCTCGGCTCGATGGTCATGCCGTTGATTGGGGCGCGATAGCCCAATGCAAGCGTGGCGCCGGTGAGGTTGCCGTGGCTGTTGCCCTTTGCGGTGCCGAGGCCGCCGCCGAGGTCGCGTTTGCTGTCGTAGTCGATGTAGCCGGCGCTGGCGTTGGCGTCGAAGAACAAGCCTTGTTCCAGGCTGCTGAAGCCGTAGCGGGCGCCGACGTTGAGGAAGGTGAAGTCGGTGTCGGCTTCGCCCCCCGCGCCGCCGACCGTGCCTTTGCTGTAACCGAAACCGCCGCGTGCACTAAGTTGCTCGCTGAAGCGTTGGGTGATGCCGACCATCAGCCCCTGGCTGTGTTCGTTGCTGCTGTCGGCGTGGGCCGAGCCGTCGGTGCCGAGGTAGCCGGCGAGTGCGGTGGTCCAGAGGCGGTACTGGCCGACCTTGAGGTCGCTGCCGCTGGCGAACGGCGCGGCGGCTCGTTCGATCATCGCGTTTTGCCGCAGCAGATAGCTGGCGGCGTCGGCGTGCACCTGGCCGCCGACCTGGGTTTCGACACCGCCGAGGGTGCCGGCGTCGATGGCCGATTGCAGGTAGTAGTTGTAGGCGCTGTAGGTGCCGGACAGGTCGGTGTTCTGCAATTGGCGGAGCAGTTCGGCGCCGGCAGCGGCGTTGCCGATCAGCCCGGCCTGACCCGGCAGGCTGTTGTATTCGACGAGTTTGCCGCGCAGCACGTAAATGGTTTCCTGCGACAAGCCGAGGCCTTGTTTGAGGTAGTTGTCCATGCTGCCGTATTGCGCGGTGACTTCGTCGAGACCGGCCTGCAAGTAGCTGGCCTGCACGCCGAGCAGTGGCGCGTAGATCGCGGCCATGCTCGGTGGCAGAGCCTTGAGCGTGGCGGCGACGCGGGCGGCGGTGTAGTCGTTGGTCGCCAGGTAGTTGGCCATGATGGTGGCGTTGTCGACGCCGGCGATGCTCTGCAACACGGCGGCGGTCCAGCCGGTGCGGTCCTTGCCGGCGGTGCAGTGGAACAGTTGCGCGGCGTCGACGCTGGCCAGTTCATTGAACAGCACGCCGAACTGGCCGCGCATGCCGGCGTCGCTGACGAAAGCGCGGTTGGTCTGTTCCATCATGGCGATGGCGTCGGCGGCGCTTTTGAAGGAGATGTTGGTGATGTTCGAACCGGAGGTGGTGCTGCCGATGATGTCGATGTTCTGGTAGGTCGCGCCGCTGATCAGGGTGTCGGGGGTGGCGGCGATTTCGCTGGGGGTGCGCAGGTCGTAGATGGCTTTGATGCCGAGGCTGTTGAGGGTGGCCAGATCGGATGCCGTCGGGGTCAGCGCGTTGGAGCGGTAGAACACGCCGGTGCGCATCGTGCCGTCGTGGGCCGTGGTGTACGCGGTGGTGATGCCGGCGATGTCCCGGAAGTTGTCGATGCCTTGCAGGCGCGGCGTGTCGAGCGGAACGGACTCGGCAGCGTGGGCGGCGGCGATGGACAGGCTCAGTACGGACAGCGAACACAGAAGACGTTGAAACACAGTGCAGCCTCATTGGGATAAGCGTTGGGCTGCTGACTATGGGTAATGAAGTGATATCGAATATGACAGTTTTGCTTTGAATGAAAATGGCGGCGCGATTGGGCCGTGGGGCGCGTGATTGGTCCATTTCTGAAGGAAATCGAAGATCAAAAATGTGGGAGCGAGCTTGCTCGCGAAAGCGGTGGGTCAGTTGCGGGGATGTTGGCTGGGAC
>NZ_LVEJ01000037.1 GCF_001648775.1 Pseudomonas fluorescens | reverse complement strand
CGATCGGGTTGAAACATTGGCAGGCACTCGCGCACATAAAAGAGGTGCGCGGACTTTGCGGGGGATCAAACAGGAAAGAAGTCGGGCGAGTAGGTAATGCCTGTAGGGCATTTCGACATGGTTTGTAGGGCGGTATAGGGTTTCGTTTTTTCGTTCACCAAAATGGGCTTCTACCTACCCGGAAGCCTTCAATGACAAAAGGATCAGACGTCATGTCCAACACGGCCGCGGGTCAATATCGTCGACACTCAGGTGTTGTCCCATGACTGGTATCTGCTAAAGAAAATCACTTTTGACTATCACCGCAACAACGGCGAGTGGCTGCGTCAGACCCGTGAGGTCTACGACCGTGGTAACGGTGCGGCGATGAATAAACTGTTCGGCGCTTGATTCAGAATAGATCCCCGGTTTTGCCAACCGTCGACCAGTCGCCACCCTCCAGAGTCAGCAAGCGCTCTTTCGCCTCAAGCCCACCGGCAAACCCGGTCAACTTCCCGGAGGCACCAATCACTCGATGACACGGCGCCACAATGGACAGCGGATTACGCCCGTTAGCGGCACCCACCGCCCGCACTGCCGAAGGATGACCGATCTGCTCGGCGATCTGGCTGTAGGTGCGAGTCTCGCCAAACGGGATGGTCAGCAACGCCGCCCAGACCTTTTTCTGAAACGCGGTGCCGACGAAATCCAGTTCCAGATCGAAGCCATTGCGCGTGCCGGCAAAATATTCTTCAAGTTGCCGGGCAGTTTTTACCAGCACCGGATTGTCCGGCGCCTCAACCATCGGCCCGAGGCGCACCCGGTTCGGTTTGTCGTTTTCCCAGAGGATGGCCACCAGTCGTGAACCGTTCGCGACCAGCTTCAGTTCACCGACAGGTGAGGGCAGGGTGATGAACGTGCAGGACATGACGGCAGGCTCCGGAGCAAGGTGTGGTTGGCGCTCAGCATACTGCCTGATCGGGGAGGCGCAATACGCAAACCCGACCATACTGCTTGTTGCTCTTGAAGCGTTCCCCCTCTGTTTTGCACAGACCCTAAAAACAAAAAAGAGATCGACTCATGAAGTACGAACCTTTTGCCAAATCGCTGATAGCGACCTCACTGGCGCTCAGCTGCCTCATGGCTCACGCCGCTTCGGTGGCGCCGGTCGCTGCGGAAAACGGCATGGTGGTCACCGCGCAACACCTGGCCACGCATGTCGGTGTCGACGTATTGAAAAGCGGCGGCAACGCGGTGGATGCCGCCGTTGCGGTGGGTTATGCGCTGGCGGTGGTGTACCCCGCTGCGGGCAACCTGGGCGGTGGCGGTTTCATGACCATTCAACTGGCGGACGGGCGCAAGACCTTCCTCGACTTCCGCGAAAAAGCCCCGCTGGCGGCGACAGCCAACATGTACCTGGACAAGGACGGCAATGTCATTCCTGATCTGAGCACCCGTGGCCACTTGGCCGTCGGCGTGCCGGGCACTGTCTCCGGTATGGAACTGGCTCTGAGCAAGTACGGCACCAAACCGCGCAAGGAGATGATCGCTCCGGCGATCAAACTGGCTGAGGACGGCTTTGCCCTCGAGCAGGGCGATGTCGAATTGCTGGAATACGCCACCGATGTATTCAAGAAGGACATGCGCGATTCCGGCTCGATCTTCCTGCACAACGGCGAGCCGATGCAGGTCGGGCAGAAACTGGTACAGAAAGACCTCGGCAAAACCTTGCGGAGCATTTCCGAGAAGGGCGCCGATGGTTTCTATAAAGGCTGGGTGGCCGATGCGATCGTCACCTCCAGTCAGGCCAACAAGGGCATCATCACTCAGGCCGACCTCGACAAATACAAGACCCGCGAACTGGCCCCGGTGGAATGTGATTACCGCGGCTACCACGTGGTCTCGGCGCCGCCGCCAAGTTCCGGTGGCGTGGTGATCTGTCAGATCATGAACATCCTCGAAGGCTATCCGATGAAGGATCTGGGCTTCCATTCGGCCCAGGGCATGCACTACCAGATCGAGGCGATGCGCCACGCTTATGTCGATCGCAACAGCTACCTCGGCGATCCGGACTTCGTGAAGAATCCGATCGAGCACCTGCTCGACAAAAACTACGCGACCAAACTGCGTGATGCGATCCAGCCACAGAAGGCCGGTGTCTCGGCCGAATTGAAGCCGGGTGTCGCGCCGCACGAAGGCAGCAACACCACCCACTATTCGATCGTCGACAAGTGGGGCAACGCGGTGTCGGTGACTTACACCCTCAACGACTGGTTCGGTGCGGGCGTGATGGCGAGCAAGACCGGGGTGATTCTCAACGACGAGATGGACGACTTCACCTCCAAGGTTGGCGTGCCGAACATGTACGGTCTGGTGCAGGGTGAGGCCAACGCCATCGCCCCGGGCAAGGCGCCGCTGTCGTCGATGAGCCCGACCATCGTCACCAAGGACGGCAAAGTGGTCATGGTGGTCGGCACGCCGGGCGGTAGCCGGATTATCACGGCGACCTTGCTGACCATGCTCAACGTCATCGACTACGGCATGGGCTTGCAGGAAGCGGTCGATGCACCGCGCTTCCACCAGCAATGGATGCCGGAGGAAACCAACCTCGAAGACTTCGCCGCCAGCCCCGATACGAAGAAGATCCTCGAGAGCTGGGGCCACAAGTTTGCAGGGCCCCAGGATGCCAACCACATCGCCGCGATTCTGGTCGGCGCGCCGTCGCTGGGCGGCAAACCGGTCGGGAAAAACCGCTTCTATGGCGCCAATGATCCACGGCGCAATACCGGCTTGTCACTGGGTTACTGAGCGGGGTAAAAAGGGGGCGGGCTCAGGTCCGCCCCTGTCTCAAGGACTGATCAAGGAAGGCTCATCATGACCGCCGCATTACTGATCATCGACGTCCAGCGCGCCCTCTGCTCGGGCGAATATCAATGCCATGACATCCATCGCGTGATCGACACCATCAACGGACTCAGCGCTCGCGCACGCAAGGCGGGTGTGCCTGTTGTGCTGATTCAGCACGAAGAAAAGGGCAGCCCGTTGGCCCATGGTGCTGAGGGCTGGCAACTGGCCGAAGGGCTTGAGACATCGCCGAAAGACCTGCGCGTACGCAAGACCACGCCGGATTCGTTCTACCAGACCGACCTGCGCAAACTGCTGCCCGGCGAAGACTTCGAACGTCTGGTCATTTGCGGTCTGCAAACCGATTACTGCGTCAACGCCACCGTGCGTCAGGCCCATCAACTGGGTTACGACGTGGTGCTCGCCGCCGACGCGCATTCCACCGTCGACAACGGCAATATCAGCGCCGAAGACATCATCGCCGAACATAACAAGGACCTTGCCCACCTGACTGGCGCTACGGGCCGCATCGACGTCAAACCCGCAGCCGACATCGCCTTCTGACAGCGCAAACAAAGCTCGCAAGGTTTACGACATCGGGGATTTCCGACAGCAGCGCTGGCATACTGCGCGCCGTCCGAAGAATGGAATCTCTCGATGTTCGCTACCTCCCTGCGTCACGCCTTGGTGCTGACCGCCCTTGCGCTTGCCTGCTCCGCCCACGCCAGCAGTTTCGATTGCGCCAGCGCCGCCAGCAAAACCGAAAAAGCCATTTGCGCCAACGCCGATCTCTCGCAACTTGACGAGCAACTGGCAGAGCGCTGGCGCTCAACCCTGGCCAACGTTCCCGATCCGAAAGCGCTCAAGACCGATCAGCGCCAATGGCTGAAAAGTCGTAACGCCTGTGGCGACCGGGCGGCCTGTTTGCGCCGACAGTATTTGATGCGCCTGAGCGAACTCGAACACGCGACCCAACCCTTCAGTTGGGATGCGACATGGCAACTGATCCCGCCAGGCACCTCAACGGCGGCGACCCTGACCACTCGGCGCCGTGATGCTGCGCACATCAGCTTTGAGATCGAGGCGGCCGAGGGGGCCAACTCCGGAAATCTCGACGGCGTCGCCACGCTCAAAAACGGCGAAGCGCATTACGTGCAGGGTGAGTGCGCGTTGAACTTCACCCCCATCAATGGCGTATTGAATATTTCGCAAGCCGGCGCGGATGCCGATTGCGGCGGCGGAATGGGCGTGTACTACTCCGGCACTTATGTCGCCTCGCAGCAAGCGCTGACGCTGGATTACGACATGCTCAGCCTGGGCCTGGCGCGCACGCCGGCCGAGAACCAGATGCTGCACGCTTTACTCAAGGGCGATTACCAAACGCTGGTGGAAAAATCCGGCTCGTTGATGGCCGCTGACCCTTCACGCGACGTGCCAGGCAGTGAGGTTGCCGAGATGTGGATGCGCGGCCTGGGCGGCACCGGTGTTGTGATGCGAGGCAGTGACGCGCGTTTCTGGGTGCTGTTGGTGACTTACGACGAAACCGGGCACTCGCGCCTGCGCTACTACACCAACGCAGCGCCTTGGAAAACCCGCCTGCCTGAGGCCTTGCAAGCCTGGAATGACCGCATGAAAGATCATCTGCAACTGCCCGTGGACTTCATGCCCTGAGGCGCACTCACGTCGCAAACAAAACCCCACGAATCTCGCCGGCCCGCGGCGCCATCACCACGCCCTCCAATACCATTCGGGTAATCGTGTCCGCCGCGGTCTGATAATCCTCATCCTGCGGCTCGGGCCGCCCGGTGATGCAGCCCATCTGCCAGCCAATGTTGGTATAGGTGCGCGTCGCCGACCAAATGAACAACATCAGATGCTCCGGATCCACCGGCGCCAGCAAGCCGCGCTCGATCCAGCTGCGCAAACACTCGACGTTGCGCCGCGCCTCGGCGTGCAGCAGGTCGCGACATTCGTCGGGCAACTGCCGCCCGCCCAGCAGCAATTCACCACTGAACACCTTGGCAATCGCTGGATGTTCCCGGGCAATGCGAATCCGCGCGGCGACGTAGGCGCGCAAGCCAATCAGCGGGTCATCGCTTTCGCGCAACACTGCCGAGGCTTCCAGCAACGGTTCGACAAACCCCAGCAGCACTTTGCCGTAGAGGTTTTCCTTGGTCTGGAAGTAGTAATAAAGATTGGCCTTGGGCACCCCGGCGCGAGCCGCGATGTCGCGGGTCTGGGTGGCGTCGAAGCCGTTGACGGCGAACTCTTCGCTGGCGGCGGCAAGGATCAACTGCTCGTTGCGTACTCGTATGGCGCTCATGGAAACACGGAATAAATGGACGGCATGGCAAGGTTCTGACGATTCTGGTTTCGTAATATACAAAACTATATAGCGGTCGATCCAGCGAAGTCGATGGGCAGCGCTATGCTGGTTCGATCATTTAATGGCAAACGAGGCGGGGACATGAACATTCAGGTAGAGCGGGCAAGCTCGGCACAGCTGGAAGCTGTCGCGCAGTTGTTCGATGCGTATCGGGGCTTTTATAAGCAACCGCCGAACCTCGAGCAATCACGCGCCTTCATCGCCGAACGCATGGCCGGCAATGAATCTGCGATTTTTCTCGCTCAGGATCACAGCGGTGCCGCGTTGGGATTCGTCCAGTTGTACCCGACATTTTCGTCCATCGACGCCCACCGCACCTGGCTGCTCAGCGACCTGTTCACCGCCCCCGCCGCCCGAGGGCAGGGCGTCGGACGGTTGCTGATGAACACCGCGCGGGACTTTGCCCTGCAGACGGGTGCCAAAGGACTGGTGCTGGAAACCGCCACCGATAACGTCACCGCGCAACGTCTGTACGAGTCACTGGGTTACGTACGCGACTCGGGGTATTACACCTACCTTCTCGATTTGCGGCAGGGCTGAGCAAAATTTTTTCGTTAATTTTCCGAATTCAGGCTTTCGCCCGACGACAGCTCTCTCTAGAATCCGCCCGGCCTCCGCAATAGAGGCGCATTGCCATCATTTGGTTTTGTTCACATAGGGACGGACATCATGCAATTCGGGAAAATTCTGGCGCTTGGGCTGGTACTGACGCTGGGCGGTTGTGCCAGTTTTACCAAAGATGAAGTGGCGCCGGTGACACTGCCGTCGATGGTCAATTACGCCAACAAGCCAAACGTCTATGTCGATTTCGATTTCTATCAGGGCGAGCCGAAAAGTGGCTCCGCTGTTGAAGTGCCGCAAGCGCGCGATCAACTCAAGCCACAACTGCAGAAGATCCTCACTGACTCCGGTCTGTTCGGCCGTGTCACGCTGGATGAATTCCAGAAGCAGCCGGGCGACTACAGCCTGCGCCTGAAAATGTACAACCATCCGCCCAATGCCGGTTCCATGGTGCTGGCGTTCATCAGCGGTTTCAGCATGATGGTGATCCCGGCTTACGGCACCGATCAGTACACCTTGAGCCTGGAAAATCTCGACCAGCAAGGCCAGACCCTGACCACCGCCAGCAATCACGACGCGGTCGGCACCTGGTTTGGTATCTGGTTCATCCCGCTGATGGCCAACACGCCGAAGGAAGCTGTGAATGACACGTTCACCCGTCAGGTCAACGCGCTGCTCAAGCAGATGATCGACAACAACAGCCTCAAATACTCGGCTCTCGAAACCCGCACTCCGCGGGCTTGAAGGCAAAAAAAGAGCCGCGATTGCGGCTCTTTTTTTGTCGGTCATTTCAGCGCCTGGATGAACTGCGGATCGCTGTACAGATCTTTCAGCAGATCACGCAACATCGGGTTGTAAGCATTGACCGCGTTCGGGATCGCAATGAAACCGAAGAAGCTGCTGCTCCACTGACGGGTGACACTTTTGGTCGCCTCGTACACCACGTCATTGCCGTTGAGCAGGGTGAAACGCGCCGCAAGTTCACCGTCGCCAGTGCCCATGCCGGCGGACAGTTGGTTCTTCACCACCCGCACTTTCAACTGACGCTGTGCCTGTGGATCAAGCAGGCCGGCCTTGCGCAGTTCTTCGCTGATGGCGTCCTGAATATGTGCCGGGATGCTGCCGGAGGGCGAGTAAACCGGGTTGGCGCGAACGAACAGTGAGCCTTCACCGGTTTCGGCCGTGACCTGAGGATTGCTGATCGCATGCAGCGGCGGGGTCTGCTTGAGCTTTTGGACGTTTTCGTAGCTCGGCTCATAGCGGGTCATGGTCATGCCACAACCTTGCAGTAGCAGCGCCAGCATCGGGATCAACAACAGAGACTTGTTCACGGCAGTTCCTTGCGTGGGAATGTAGGGGCGCGAATTATGGGCAGAGTGCCATCATTGGGCAACCTCGTTTGTCTGTGCGCTCAGCAATTGCTCGATCTGCGCCAGTTCCCAGGTACTGAGCAAACTCACCGGATCCGTGCCATATCGCTGCCAGCTGTCCAGTGCGCCTTCTTGTCCATCGCCATCGCGTGCGTATTCACAGTGATGTAACCGCCCCCCGGAAAAATCCAGCAGCAGGTACCAGCCCTCGATATCGACCGCGATCAGTCCCGCTTCGGCTGGCGCCTCGCAGACTTTGCACGCAAGCACACCAAGCGCAGCGTCGCGCAAACGCTGGCAAACTTCACGGGCGGTCAGCAATGCAGACATGTTGAACTCAATGGGAACGGGAGCGCGCCAGCATAAAGCGCAGATTGACCAGTGTCAGCGATCACTGGCCCGCTCCCCGACAATTCCGTAACATTCGCCACCCTCTTTTTTGCGAACACTCGCGGCCGCGCTCGTCGGCCGCTCAGTCAGGTAAACCATGAAACCGATTCGTCTGCGCGCCGATGTCCTGGCCGGACTCACCACCTCGTTTGCCCTGTTGCCCGAATGCATTGCGTTTGCGCTGGTGGCCCACCTCAACCCGCTGATGGGCCTGTACGGCGCCTTCATTATTTGTACGTTGACTGCATTGTTCGGCGGCCGGCCGGGCATGGTCTCCGGAGCGGCGGGCTCGATGGCCGTGGTCATCGTCGCGCTGGTGGTGCAACACGGCGTGCAATACCTGCTGGCGACGGTGCTGCTCGGTGGTTTGATCATGATGGCATTCGGGCTGTTGCGTTTGGGCAAACTGGTGCGCATGGTGCCGCACCCGGTGATGCTCGGCTTCGTCAACGGTCTGGCGATCATCATTGCGCTGGCGCAGCTGGAACATTTCAAAAGCGGTGAAGCGTGGCTCAGTGGCACGCCGCTGTACCTGATGACCGGGCTGGTGCTGTTGACCATGGCCATCGTTTATATCCTGCCGCGCCTGACCCGCGCAGTGCCGCCGGCATTGGTGGCGATTCTTGGCGTTGGTCTGCTGGTCTACCTGTTCGGCCTGCCGACGCGCACCCTCGGCGACATGGCGCACATTGCCGGTGGCCTGCCGACCCTGGCGTTGCCGGACATCCCATGGACTTTTGAAACCCTGCGCATCATTGCGCCTTACGCAATCCTGATGGCGCTGGTCGGTCTGCTGGAAACCCTGCTGACCCTCAACCTCACCGATGAAATCACCGAAAGCCGTGGCTACCCGGATCGTGAGTGCGTGGCGCTGGGCGCGGCGAACATGGTCAGTGGCGCGTTCGGTGGCATGGGCGGTTGCGCGATGATCGGCCAGACCGTGATCAACCTCAGCTCCGGTGGGCGCGGGCGTTTGTCCGGTGTGGTGGCCGGCGTGCTGATTCTGTTGTTCATCCTGTTTCTGTCGCCGCTGATCGAGCGGATTCCGCTGGCGGCGCTGGTCGGGGTGATGTTCGTGGTGTCGCAGCAGACCTTCGCCTGGGCGTCGTTGCGCGTGATCAACAAAGTGCCGCTCAACGATGTGCTGGTGATCATTGCCGTGACCACCATCACCGTGTTCACCGATCTGGCCACGGCGGTGCTGTGCGGCATCATCATCGCCGCGCTGAACTTTGCCTGGCAGCAGGCGCGCGAACTGTATGCCGATCAGCATCTGGAAGCCGACGGCAGCAAACTCTACCGCCTGCACGGTACGTTGTTTTTCGCCTCGACCACGCCGTTTCTCAACCAATTCGACCCGGCCAATGATCCGGCGAAAGTGACGCTGGATTGCCGGCATTTGAGCTTTGTCGATTACTCGGCGATTGCCGCGCTGAAAACCTTGCGTGAACGCTACGCCAAGGCGGGCAAGCATTTGCAGGTGTTCCATCTGTCCGAACGCTGCAAGAAACTGCTCAAGCGCGCCGGCGAAGAACACCACTGATTAAGGGTGGGAGCGAGCCTGCTCGCGAAGGCGGCCGGTCATTCAACATTGATGTTGGCTGATCCGACGCTTTCGCGAGCAGGCTCGCTCCCACATTGGTTTGTGTATTTCAGATGCTGTTGTCGATGGCCGGGAAGTCGATATCGGTCAGCGCCGCATTGTTCAGGTAGTTGGTCAGGCTCTGCACCGCGACCAGCGCAATCACTTCAATGATCTTCACGTCGTCGATACCGGCAGCGCGGGCCGCGGCGATCTGCTCGTCACTCAAATGGCCGCGACTCTCGGTCAACTGGCGGGCGAGGGCGGCGTAGGCGTTGAGCTCACCGTGACGCGCCGCAACTATATCCTCTGCCGACAAACCGGCCTTGCCGGCAAACAGCGTGTGCGCCGCCAGGCAGTAATCGCAGCCGTTGACCTGTGACGTGGCGAGGTAGACCGCTTCTTTTTCCTTGGCGCTCAGCGAGGTTTTGCCGAGGATCGCCGAAGCCTGAACGTAGGTTTCCAGGGCCACCGGGGCCTTGGCCAGTGTGGTGAAGACGTTGGGCAGGAAACCGATTTTCTTCTTCACGCCTTCCAGCACAGGGCGGCTGGCGTCGGTGGCGGTGTCGAGGCTGATAGCGTGGATGCGGCTCATGGTGATGCTCCGAAAGTCCGGTGCGAAGTGCGCCGGGGATGCAGGCCATGTTATGGGTCGAGGCTGGCGCTTTGGCGGCAAATCGTCGAGGATATGCGGCAGATCGTCCAGATATGTTTGCCGGAGTGACCCATGGATCGCCTGTCTACGCTACTCAGCCATTTCGGCGTCAATGCCGGCACCTTCCACAGCGGCTCGTTGTGCGGCATCGCGGTTCATGAAGACGAACCGGTCGGGCATGTGCACCTGTTGCGGGCCGGTGAGTTGCTGGTTAAATCCGGCAATCAACGCGAGATCAGGCTCAGCGAACCGTCGCTGATCTTCTTTCCCCGACCCTTTCCCCATCGGATGTTTGCCGATGAGGCCATGCACAGCGAAGTGGTCTGCGCGACGCTGACCTTTGACGGCGGTTCCGGCAATGCCCTGGCGGCGGCGCTACCGGATTATCTGGTGCTGAAACTCACGGACATTCCAGAACTGACGGGCACCCTCGAGTGGCTGTTCAAGGAGGCTTTCGAAGCGCATTGCGGTCGGGTGGCGGTGATGGATCGACTGTTCGAATTGCTGGTAATTCTGCTGCTGCGCCACCTCATCAGCGGCAGCGAGCAATCGCCGGGGATGATGGCCGGGCTGGCCGATCCGCGCCTGTCGCGCGCCTTGAACGTGATGCACGAACAACCGGAAAAACCCTGGAGCGTGGCCGAACTGGCGGCCACGGCCAACTTGTCCCGTGCCGGTTTTGCCGAGCAGTTTCGCCGTGTTGTCGGGCAAACACCGGCCGATTATCTGCTGAGCTGGCGGGTCAGCCTCGCGCAGAAACGTCTGCGCGAGGGCAAGCCGATGGCCTTGATCGCCGAAGAGGTCGGCTATGAAAACCCTTCGGCGCTGGCGCGGGCGTTTCGCCGCAAGACCGGGCTCAGTCCGCGCGAATGGAAGGCCGCTTCCTGAGGGATTATCTGGCGAATTTCTTCGCCCCGGCGACACAGCCGATGACGCCCAATGTCACGGCCAGCATGCCGGCGCTGACGTGTTCGTGCAGCAATGTCGCGGCCAGGGCCAAACCGAAAAACGGTTGCAGCAACTGCAACTGACCGACCGCCGCGATACCGCCCTGAGCGAGGCCGCGATACCAGAACACAAAACCGATCAACATGCTGAACAGCGAGACGTAACCCAGGCACAACCACGCGGACAGGCTGATGGTGCTGACCGCCGCGGGCGCCAGCCACAGACTCAGCAGCACCATCGCCGGCAGCGACAACACCAGCGCCCAGCAGATCACCTGCCAGCCACCGAGGGTGCGCGACAGTTTTGCGCCTTCGGCATAACCGAGACCGCAGGCCAGAATCGCCGCGAGCATCAGCAGATCACCGGTCGGCGAGGCACTCAAACCTTGCGACAAGGCGAAGCCAACCACCAGTGCGCTACCGAGAATCGAGAAGATCCAGAACACCGGACGCGGTCGTTCACCGCCACGCAGTACGCCGAAAATCGCCGTGGCCAGCGGCAGCAACCCGACAAACACAATCGAATGCGCCGACGTCACGTGTTGCAGCGCCAGCGCGGTCAGCAACGGAAAACCGAGCACCACACCGAGCGCGACGATCACCAGCGACCACCACTGCCGACGCGCCGGGCGGCGTTCGCGAAACAGCCACAACAGCGCCACTGCGCACAGCCCGGCGATGGTCGCGCGCGCCACCGTGAGAAACACCGGGTCGAACTCCAGCACCGCCAGGCGCGTGGCCGGCAGTGAGCCGCTGAAGATCACCACACCGATAAAGCCATTGATCCAGCCGCTGGTTTTTTCCATGGCCGGGTCGCTCAGATTCGAGGTTCGTTGCATACCAAGTTGCGCTCAGAAGTGGGGTTGCGTTGCACGCATCCTAGGACTGAGAATCAGCACAATCAAAAAATTGTCATGGATACATCTCGACATGCCACGCGCTCGCTACAAGACTCTGGTGGATGCTTACGCGGCGGACATTCGCGCGGGCCGATTGGCGCCGGGCACACGCTTGCCGACCCACCGTGAACTGGCGGCCAGTGCAGGTCTGGCGCTGGTCACCGCCTCGCGGGTGTACGCCGAGCTGGAGGCGATGGGCCTGGTCAGCGGCGAAACCGGACGCGGCACCTTCGTGCGCGAAACCGCGTTGTCACCGGCGCAGGGCATCGATCAGAAGGACGTGGCGGTCGGCATGGTCGACCTCAACTTCAACTACCCGTCGCTGCCCGGTCAGGCCGAACTGTTGCGCACGGCGTTGCGCCAGTTGGCTCTGTCCGGCGACCTTGAGGCATTGCTGCGTTATCAGCCGCACGCCGGTCGCCAGCACGAACGCGCTTCGGTGGCGCGGCACCTGCTGAGCCGAGGAGTGAGCGTCGACGCCGGACAAGTGTTGATCGTCAACGGCGCGCAGCAGGGCCTGGCGGTGACGTTGATGGCGCTGCTCAAACCCGGCGATGTGATCGCAGCGGATGCGCTGACCTATTCCGGTTTCAAGGTGCTGGCCGAAGCACTGCATCTGGAGGTGGTGGCGATCCCGGTCCATGAACACGGGCCGGACCTTGCGGCGCTGGAAAAACTCTGCCGCAGCCGCTCGGTACGTGCCGTGTATAGCATGCCGACCTTGCACAATCCGCTGGGTTGGGTCATGCCGATTGAACAGCGCGAACAACTGGTGGCGATCGCCCGCCGGCATGATCTGACGATCATTGAGGACGCGGCCTACGCCTTTCTGGTGGACAACCCGCCGCGAACGCTGATCGACATGGCACCCGAGCGCACGGTGTACGTCTCAGGGCTGTCGAAAAACATCGCCACTGGCCTGCGCGTCGGCTTCATTGCCGCGCCGCTCGAAACCGTGCCGGCGCTGGAACGGATCATCCGCGCCACCACCTGGAACACACCGGGGGTGATGACCGCGATGGCCTGCGGCTGGCTCGACGACGGCACGGTGATCCTGCTTGAAGAGCAAAAACGCAATGACGCCAGAGCCCGTCAGGCCTTGGCCGCCGAGTTGTTGCAAGGCTTGCCCTGCATCGGTCATCCGTCCTCGTACTTTGTGTGGCTGCCGTTGCCGGAAGATGTGCGTGCCGATCACATCGTCATGGAATTGATGCACGAACAGATTTCGGTGACCACGGCCGAGCCGTTTTCAGTGTCGGCGCATGTGCCGCATGCGATTCGTCTGGCGCTGGGCTCGGTGGAGCTGGACGTGTTACGTCAAGCACTGACCACGGTCAGAAAAGTCATTGCCGCTTACCTGTAAAAACCGACCCCGGCGGCGCGAGCACAAGCGGCCTCGCCACAAATGGTAGCCTTGCCACCTTTGCACGACATTGCTTTGGATTGCCCGATGAAAAACACCGTTGCCCTGACGCTCACTCTGATCTTCACCGCCGGCCTGTTCAGCACAACCGCCGACGCCGCCGGCGACCCCGAGGCCGGGGCAAAAATCTTCCCGCGCTTGTGCGGTGGCTGCCATCAGGTCGGCGAGTCCGCCCGTCCGGGATTCGGCCCGCAACTCAACGGCATCATGGGGCGCAAGGCGGGCACCTCGGCGAACTACGTGTATTCCGATGCAATGAAAAACTCCGGCGTGACCTGGGACCGGGACACACTGACGGCGTACCTCAAGGACCCGAAAGGCGTGGTGCCGGGCACGCGGATGATTTTCTGGGGGCTCAGCGACGAGGAAAAACTCGACAACCTGTTGGCGTATTTGCAGAGCTTTGCGCAATAAAAACCGGGGGTGCGAGGGTGTTTGAAGTTACCAGGGTGCAGGGAGGCGGGCCTGCTCGGTGAACCACTGCAGGACCGATGCACAAGCCGGATGGGTTGGCGCAAAGGACTGTAGGCACAGCGCATAAACGCCGCCCGTTTTCAACGGCTGACCAAACGGGATCACCAGCAATCCGCGCTCGATCGACTCTGCCGCCAGCGTCATGTCCGTGACTGCCACACCCAACCCGCGCGCCGCCGCATCCAGTGCCAACTCATCAAGGTTGAACGGAATGTGCCGGTACTCTTCCAGCGGTTTTCCCTGATTCGCCGCCAGCCATTCGATCCACGCCTGACGATCCGCCGAGCGATGCAACAGCGCGAAACCCAGCAGTTCGTCTACCGTGCGCGGGGCGTTTCGCAGATCGGGCGAGCACACCGGCACCAGCGATTCTTCAAACAGCGTCAGGC
Source organism: Pseudomonas fluorescens (assembly GCF_001648775.1). Taxonomy (GTDB): domain Bacteria; phylum Pseudomonadota; class Gammaproteobacteria; order Pseudomonadales; family Pseudomonadaceae; genus Aquipseudomonas; species Aquipseudomonas fluorescens_M. Next base: position 111,526 of record NZ_LVEJ01000037.1, on the reverse strand, counting down.
ACTCCGGCTCCGTCGACGGCTGCGACAAATACACGATATAGGCTTCGCTGTCGTTGCCCGGTTCGACAACTTCGGTGGCGACCGTTTCGATTGCCAGCGCAACTTCGGGCTGGCTCAGGTAGAACTCACTCAGTCTGGGCAGCAGCCAGCGCACCGCCAGCGACACATGCATGCGGATGCGAAAGGGCCGCTTCTGCGGAGTCAGGTGCTCTTCGAGGGTGCGCAACTGGTCGAAAATGCTGCGCGCGCTGGCCAACACCCGTTCGCCTTCGGCAGTCAGGCGCAGGCTTCGGCTGGTGCGGACAAACAACGCGACTTTAAAGTGGCTTTCCAGTTGCTGGATCTGCCGGCTCACCGCGCTTTGGGTCAGGCACAGCGTTTGCGCCGCCGTGGTGAAGCTGCCGCAACGAGCGACTTCGACCAGTGCTTGCATGGCTTGCAGAGACGGTACGTGGCGAATTTTATCCATGCGTTTCCAGAATGGTTCGATGATTTTATAGCGTTGGTCGCTCAGCTAAAGACCTTATAGATTCTAGCTCTGGCGGTGATCTTCTGTAGCCGGGCATGCGATTCACGCATGAGTGCAGCGCAGAAGCAAGCCGCAGAACAACAATCGAATGAGGTGTGGCATGGACAACGTATGCGGCTGGATCGCACAGGCTGGCGGCTCACCAGAGCGCGGTTGCCTGATGGGCGCACAAAAAGCCGATTGGCTGGTGATCGGCGGCGGTATTACGGGGCTCAGCGCCGCCCATAGCCTCGCTGAACTGCACCCGCAGGCGCGCATCGTTGTCGTCGATCGGCAGCGGGCGGCGCAGGGCGCGTCGGCGCGCAACTCCGGTTTCGTCGTGGCCCATGAGCATCCGGCAACCGGCGAGCTGATTGGCATGCCAGGGTTCGGCGGATTTGAAACCGACACGATGATTTCCCGCGCGGCCAGTGCCGAAGTGCGGCAACGCATCGCCCGGTATGCCATCGACTGCGACTTTCGTGACAGCGGTTATTACTTCGCCGTCAGCGACCCGCGCAAGCTCGACCATGTCGACGCGAAACTGGCGACGTTGCGCGCCCTCGGTGCCCGGGCTGAGTTTTTGCAGGGCGCAGCGCTGGCGCAAAAGCTCGGCACCCGCCATTACCAGGCGGCGATCTGCTGCGGTAGTGGCAACGCGCTGTTGCAACCGGCCAAGTACGTCAAAGGTTTGCTCAACGCCTTGCCGGGCAATGTCACGGTTTACGAGAACACGGACATCACCGGCCTGGAACGTTTGAGCCACGGACGCCTGCGCGCCAATGCCGCCGATGGCAGCATTGAAGCCAGGCAGGTGCTGGTGTGCCTGAACGCCTTTATTCCGCGAGTCGGGATCGCCGACAGCGCGACCTTCCCGATGGAACTCAGCGCCAGCCTGACTCGACCGCTCACTGATCAGGAATTTCAGGCGATCGGCGCTGTAGAGCCTTGGGGCGTGCTGTCGACCCGGCCGCTCGGGGCCACCGTGCGTCTCACCGCGGATCGCCGGGTGATGATCCGCAACACCGCCGAATACCGCACGCGCGATCTCTCCAGCAGTGACCTCACGCAACGCCGCCAGCACCACGTGCGCGGCTTGAAACGGCGTTTTCCGTTCCTCGGTGATGCAGATATTCAGTACACCTGGACCGGCCACTTGAGTGCGAGCCGCAGCGGTCAGGCGTTTTTCGACCGGGTGGAAGAGGGTGTGTTTGCCGTGGCCGGTTGCAATGGTTCGGGTGTCGCACGCGGCACCTTATGGGGGCGACTGCTCGCGGAGCTGGCGTCGGGCTTCGACTCGCCGCTGCTGCAAGCGGTGATGCAACGGGCCGAACCCGGCTGGCTGCCGCCGCGTCCTTTGTTCGATATCGGTGCCATGCTTCGCATGCGCGTGGAGGCGGTAAGGGCCAGAACAGAAATCTGAACATCCGCACATTGCACAAGAACAAAAACCACTCAACTCAGGTGATAGACCATGCGCATTTCTCCTCTTTTCCTGGCGGTCGTGCTCGCCGCCGGTTCGGCCGCCGCGAATGCCGAAGACACCGTCAACATCTCCAACTGGAACAGCTATATTGCCCCGGACACCCTGGCCAACTTCACTCAGGCCAGCGGCATCAAGACCACCTACGACATCCACGACAGCAATGAAGTGCTGGAGTCGAAGTTGATGACCGGCAACACCGGCTATGACGTGGTCAGCCCGTCGAACCATTTTCTGTCGCGCCTGATCAAGGCCGGGGCGATACAGAAACTCGACAAATCGCGACTGCCGAACTGGAAAAACCTCGACCCGCTGTTGATGCAGAAGCTTGAGGTCAACGACCCCGGCAACCAGTACGGTTACCCGTACATGTGGGGCACCGCCGGCATTGGTTACAACGTCGAGAAGATCAAGGCGATCTTCGGCAGCACCGACGTCACGCACTCCTGGAAGCTGTTTTTCGCCGAAGAAAACATCAAGAAGCTCAGCCAGTGCGGCGTCGCGATCATTGATAACCCGACGCAGGTTTTGCCGATCACCCTCAACTATCTGGGCTTGCCACCGCACAGCCACGAACCGGCCGATTACAAAAAGGCCGAGCAGGCGTTGCTGAAGATCCGTCCCTACATTCAGTACTTCCACGCCTCGAAATACATCAGCGATCTGGCCAATGGCAACGTCTGCGCGGTGATTGGTTTCAACGGTGACATCGTTCAGGCCGCGGCGAGTGCCCGGGAAGCGAAGAACGGTATCGACATCGCCTACTCGATTCCGGACGAAGGCACGACCCTGTGGTTCGACATGCTGGTCATGCCCAAAAGCGCGCCGCACGAAAACAACGGCTACGCGTACATGAACTACCTGCTCGAGCCGAAGGTGATCGCCAACATCAGCAACAGCATTCACTACGCCAACCCGAACGCTGCGGCCAATGAGTTTCTCAACCCGGACGTGAAACAGGACTTGGCGATCTACCCGCCGAAAAGCGTGATGGACAAGTTGTTCACCGTTGAAGAGTTGCCGGCGGCGATTGCGCGGTTGTCGACACGCTTGTGGACCAAACTGAAAACCAACACCTGAAATCCCTATAGTCGCCGCCGGAGGTTGTTCCTACAGTGGCAGGCTGGTGTTTTCCTGGCAAGCCACCTGGTTGCGGCCTGCCGCTTTCGCCTGATACAGCAATTGATCGGCGCGTTTGATCAGGGCGGTGGGGCTGTTGTCCGCCGGGTCGGTCAGGGCCACGCCGATGCTCACGGTCACCCGTTCGACGACCGGAAAGTGCGCGCCGGCAATCGCCGCGCGAATCTTTTCCGCAACCACTTCCGGGGTATCCGGTTGGGCGATTTCCGGCAGCAACACGGCGAACTCTTCACCGCCATAACGCGCAACGAAATCGGTGGTGCGCAGGGTGCTGCCAATCAATTCGGCCAATTGCTTGAGCACCTCGTCGCCCACGGCATGGCCGTGGTTGTCGTTGATGCGTTTGAAGTGGTCGGCGTCGATCAACAGCAGTGCAAACGGGCGCCCGGTGCGGCGTGACAGCAGGGTGTATTCGGTGAGTTTTTCGTCGAAGCGCCGACGGTTGTAAACGCCGGTCAGCGCGTCGTGCGTCGCCAGGCTGAGCAGCTCGGCATTGGCTTGCATCAGGTCGGCGGTGCGTTGCGCCACGGTGGCTTCCAGCGATGCATTGGCCTCTTGCAATTCGCGCTCCTTGCCGAGCAACGATTGCGTCATGGCGTCGATTGACTGGCCAAGTTGGGCAATCTCGCGCACCGGATGCTGCAACGGAAAGTGCGCGCCGGGCTGATTGTGCTGCACCTGCTTGGCCGAGCGCGCGAGTTGCTCGATCGGACGGCTCAGGTACAACGCCAGGTAATAGGCGACCAGACCGAACAGTACAGCGGCGAACACACCCAGCGAGAGCAATTTGTACAGCAGCAGACGCGCCGGTTGCAGGGCGGTTTCCAATGGCTGGCGGACCGCAATCGACCACGACAGCGCGGTGCCCGACGGCGTCGGCACGGTGACCATGCTGGTCAGATAACCATTGCCCACCGACCAGCCGGGCGCGCGTGAATCAGTCGTTGGTAATAGCTGGCCCATCAGCGCTTCGGGGTACAGCACTTTGCCGTCGTGATCGACGATCAGCGCTTCGATGTCCGGCGCGCTGTTTTTATGCGAGAACGCCGCCGACTCGACAATGCGCGTCACCCAACTCCAGTGCGCGTGCGCGCCCAGCACACCGATGACTTGGCCGTCAGCGTTGTGAATCGGCGCGGCAAAATCGATGAAACGCAACGGTTCACCGTTTGGCATGCCCGGGAGCAACTTGGCCAGCAACACCGCTTCATGCGGGTCACCGGTGTATTCGCCGCGCAAACCGGCCTGAAACCATGGCCGCTGCTGCACCGATTGACCGACCAGCAAACCGTTCACCGCTTGATGCACGTTGCCGTCGGCGTCGGCCACACCCATCCACGCGTACTCGGCGCGGGCCTGGGTGCGCAGTTGCATTGATTTGAGAATCGCCGGGTTATCCAGATCGCCACGTTCCAGATGCGGGGCGCGGCTGAGCAGATACACCTCCAGTTGCCGTTCACGCAACTGTTCACCCAACAACGAGGCGGCCGAGCGCGCGGTATTGAGCAACGCATTGCCGCTGGCCTGCTTCATTTGTTCGGTGGCGATATGACCAACGTAAAAGCCCACGCTCAACAGCGTCAGCAAGGACAAACCGGCAAACCACAGGGTGAGATGGCTACGCAGACTGGCTTTGAGCATGGGCGAGGTCTGTTCTTATTAAAAAGTGCGGCCATGGTATGCGACATCGTCAACCGCCTGCCAGCCAACGGCTTGATGAAATCTCGCCAGCATTGATGTTAATAAGCCAGCATTTTCGGTAGAGTGTGCGCCGCTCGAGAGATGGATCCCGGGCGTTTTCCCATGGAGTTTTGCAGTGAAATACCTCAGCAAAGTAGTCGCCGCCGCACTGTTCGGTGTGGTTCTGGCAGGTTGCACCGGCACCCCGATGAACACCCAGCATTACGACAGCAGCCAATACACCGTGATTGGCCATAGCGAAGCGACCGCCACCGGCCTGCTGCTGTTCGGCGTGATCCCGATCCAGCAGAACAGCCGCTTCGTCCGCGCACAGAATGCCGCGATCAAAGCCAAGGGCGGCGACGCGATGATCAACACTCAGGTTCAGGAAAACTGGTTCTGGGCATGGGTCCTGACCGGTTACACCACCAAGATCTCCGGTGACGTGGTCAAGTTGAAAACCGTGCAATAAGCACCGTTTGAACGCAAAAAAGCCCGGCTGATCAGGCCGGGCTTTTTATTGGGATTGCGCTTGAAACTGTGATTCAAGCGACGCGACGTTCGAGCAGACGATCAGAACCACCTTCAGCAACGCGACGTTCGAGCAGACGATCAGAGCCACCTTCGGCAACGCGGCGTTCCAGCAAGCGATCCGAGCCACCTTCGGCAACGCGGCGTTCCAGCAAGCGATCCGAGCCACCTTCAGCGACGCGGCGTTCGATCAGGCGATCCGAGCCACCCTCGGCAACACGACTTTCAATCAACTTGTCCGAGCCGCCTTCAGCGACCATGGTATGAGCCGGGGTTGCGGCAAATGCGTTAACTGCGAAAACCGAGAATGCGATGCCGAGAAGGGTTTGGCGTTTCATGATCGTGTGCTCCAGGGGTAGTTGTTTGTCTGGAGCCGATGTTACGCCGAGGATTTTTTAGGAGAACTTCATTGCCGTGATGGTGAACATCGACAGCAATGATGGTTACCTGACCCTGCTGGAAACGCGTGCAGGAACTGCCGCAGGCTGTGGCTTCAGGACGACTTGACCGCTCGCACACACAACTCCCCCGTAGCGCGAACCAGCGCCAACTCATGCAGCGCATCGCGGGTCAGGCCACGACGTGCCTCGGCCAGCCAGGCCGGACATTGCGGATCGTGACGATACGGCGCGAAGTCAGCGTATTGCTGCAACAGCCGGGTTTGCAGCTCATCCAGCCGTGGGCGAATCTGTTTGCCCAGATCCGGGCGCTGTGTTCCCGGCGCTGCACCTGCTGCCTGCCATTGCGCCAACAGGCCGTACTGCACCAGTTTATTGGCCTCCATTTGCGCCGCGAGCAATTGCGCGACGTCCTCGGCATCGAGCGAATGTTCGGCGGCAAGCGCGCGGGCATTGGCCAGCACTTGTGCCTCGCGCGGGCTGTCCTGAATCGGTTTGCCACTGTCCCACTTGGTCAGCGCCACCAGATCGCCGATGTTCAGGCGTTCGTTCAGCGTCGTCAGCAATGGCCGCAGCGGCTTCGGGGCAGGGGTTGCATGAGCGGTGCTGGCGACCAGTGCGAGCAAGGCGCAGCTCAGCAGGCGTGACGGTTGCAACATGGGCAGGATCTCGATTGGCCTTCAAGGGCGTGTTGTTTATCACGGTTGGGCGGGTGAGGGCATCAACGTCTTTCCCTCAACTGATGGCGCCGGCGACCGATACAGACTTGTCACACGCCACGATTGATGTTGATTTCTCCACAAAGCCAGGAAGCACAATGTCCCGAATACTCATGCTGTTGATGGTTGCGCTGTTCTGTTCCAGCGCTGTCGCGCAAGCCAGCGCACCCGGAAGTCAGGCCTTCGATCAGTTCCAGACGGCGTTTTGGCAGTGGCAGGGCAACGTACAAACGCTGGTGGCCATGGCGGCGGAAAAAACACCCGACAAAGCCAAGGGGCTGGCCCTGGTTGAACAGATCAAGCAGGACAAGATCGATACCGATCGTTACTTGCAGCAAGCCATTAACGACGGCAGTGCGGCGGCTCTGTATACCAAGGCGCGCATGGTCCTGTTCGGTGATCCGGGCAACCTCGATCTGACCAAAAAGCGCGAAACCGCGTGTGTGCTGTATGGCGAAGCGGCGCAGAAAGGCTTGATCATCGGCGCCATTGCCTACGTGAACTGCAGCAACACGATCCCGAAGACCTCGCGCTACGACGAGAGTCGAGCCCTGCTGCGCAAAGCGTTGAACGCCGGCGATGTTTATCAGGACGTTTATCCGTTTGCGATCAATCACGCGTACTGTTTCGAGCGAGTCATCGAACCGCTGAAGGAGGGCGAAGACGCTCTGGAAAAAATGAAGGTCTGGGCTCAGCCGACCCTGCTGGAAGCCGAAGAGGCGCGGGCGGAAGGTTTCTACTTGCTGGCCGCTGACTATTCGTCGCCGACCAGCCAACAGTCGCAGGAGGATCTGGACAATGCCTTGCGTGCCGGTTGCAAGACGGATGGTTTGCGCCTGAAACCGAAGCGCTGAAAGGGCAGTTGAGCGGACGGTGCGGGGTTGGCAAAACGGCCCTGAACCACAGCCGCGTGTTCATTCGTGTTGTCGTGCGCGGGTTCACGCCGGGTTTATCGGGAAATATAAACGCCGCGCGGAAATGTTAATTGCACCGCGTCGGCATCTCACCGAAGCTATCCTCCATTAGCCCTTCAGCCGACGAGATGGACCTCCATTTAAATGCAAACCCCCACCGCTGCCAAACCGCTCTGGCACACCTACCTGCTGTTTCTGGCGCCGATGGTGTTGTCCAACTTCCTGCAATCGATGTCGGGCACGGTCAACAGCATCTACATCGGTCAGATGCTCGGGACTCAGGCATTGGCGGCGGTGTCGGGCATGTTCCCGATCATATTCTTTTTCATTGCGCTGGTGATCGGCCTCGGCGCTGGCGCGGGGGTGTTGATCGGTCAGGCCTGGGGCGCGCGTGAAGCGCACACGGTGAAAGCGATCGCCGGGGCAACGTTGTTGCTCGGGGTATTGATCGGTCTGCTGGCTGCGGTGCTCGGCAGTGTCTTCGCGCGTCAGGCGTTGGCAGGGTTGGGGACGCCGGCCGATGTCCTCGACGATGCGGTGGCGTATGCGCACGTAATGATGTGGATTTTACCGTCGATGCTGGTGTTCGTGCTGTTCACCCAACTGCTGCGCGGGGTCAGCGATACGCTGTCGCCGTTGCTGGCGCTGATCGTCTCGACGAGCGTCGGCCTGGCGCTGACACCGGCGTTGATCCGTGGCTGGTTCGGCTTGCCGCAGATGGGCATTCAGAGCGCGGCCTATGCGGGGCTGGCGGGTAACCTGGCCGCGATGGCGTGGCTGGCGTGGCGCTTGATTCGCAAGGGCCATCCACTGGCGCCGGACCGCGAGTTCTTCGCCGCGTTGCGTCTGGATGGCGCAATCCTCGGCAAAGTGTTGCGCATCGGTTTGCCGACCGGTGTGCAGATGATCGTGCTGTCGTTGTCCGAACTGGTGATTCTGGCGCTGGTCAACCAGCACGGCTCGCAAGCCACAGCGGCCTATGGCGCGGTCACGCAAATCGTCAACTACGTGCAGTTCCCGGCCTTGTCGATTGCGATCACTGCGTCGATCCTCGGCGCGCAGGCCATCGGCGCCGGACGTCTGGAACGGCTGGGGCCAATCCTGCGCACCGGGCTGTTGATCAACGTCTGCCTGACGGGTGGCTTGATCGTGCTGGGCTATTTGCTCTCGCACTGGCTACTGGGCTTGTTCCTCACCGAAGACTCGACGCGCGCCATGGCTGAGCATCTGCTGCACATCATGCTGTGGAGCCTGTTGGTGTTCGGTTTCCAGGCAATCATCGGCGGGATCATGCGTGCCAGCGGCACCGTGCTGGTGCCGGTGGCCATCGCGATAATCTGTGTGGTCGGCGTGCAGTTGCCGGCCGCCTACTGGCTGGATGGGCAGTATGGTTTGCAGGGCGTGTGGATGGCGTTTCCGGTGGCTTATCTGGGTATGCTGGTGCTGCAGACCCTGTATTACAAACTGGTCTGGCAGCATCAGAAAATCGAGCGACTGGTTTGATCGACTTGTAGAGTGGGCTCGGGGTATTCAACAGCGAATTCACTCTACTTGAAGTACTTGCATTCAGTAGGGCATAAGCCTCTGGCCCTCGGCATTGTCTACGCCCGTCACGGCGGCAGTGGCATAACCGCCCAATGTTTGCTTAAGTCAATCGAGCCCCCCGACGACAAAGCGCTGCCCGGAGAACCCCATGTCGATCCGCATGCTGCTGGCAGTCGCTTTAACCCTGTGCGCCATTCCCGCCGCGCAGGCCGTTGAGTACACCCGGGTCAACACCACCGCCAGTCAGATCAGTTTCACCTACAACCAGATGGGCTCGCGGATGTATGGCACGTTCGGCAAGTTTGAGGCGACGCTGGATTTCGATACTGACAACCTCGCCAACGCTCATACCACCTTGCACATCGACCTCACCAGCATTGACGCCGGCAGTGAAGACGCCAATACCGAACTGGTGAAACCGGCGTGGTTCGACACGGCAAAATTTCCCGTGGCGGTGTTCGAGTCGAGCCGTTTCACTCAGGTTGCCGAGCACCGTTATCTGATCGCCGGCCAGCTCACCCTCAAGGGCATTACCCGTGAAGTGCAGGTGCCGGTGGAGTTGAAACCGGACAGCAACATCGGCATTTTCGACGGTGAACTGCTGCTCAAGCGCGACGAGTTCGGGCTGGGCGCGGGGGAGTGGGCGGACAGCGTGGTGTCCAAGGACATCGCCATCAAGTTCAAAGTGGTGGCGCCACAGCAGTGACGCCACCTGACTGATCAATATGCGTCGCGAGCCGATTGGGCCGTCAACGCACCCAATGCCCTTCAACCCAGAACCAGTTCGGCCCGCGTGCCTGCCAGTGTCCCGGCTTCCAGCGCGCGCCATACCTCACCGGTTGCCAATGCCCGGGCATCCACACATAACCGCGTCCTTGCCAACGCCAGTGGCCCTGGTCCCAGACATAACCGGGACGCGCGCCGGGCATCACTTCCATGCGCATGGGCGGCGGGGCTTGCTGCACGATCACCACCGGTTGCGCAAACACCGGCGCGCTGGCCAGCGTGGCCAGGGTCAGCGGTACCCACAGCAAGGTTTTTCGCCATTTGGACAGGGAACGCAAAACGCTCATGACAACTCCTCAAGGCCTGCGTCGCAAAAGTGAACGCAGCTGAACAGTTGGACGCCGAATCGGCAAAAGATCCTGCCGGCCGCGGATGAAATTTTTGTCAGGCACCACGACAACCCCAGTGGGAGCGAGCCAGCTCGCTGCCACCTTCGATTTGTCGTTGCCAATGCAGGCTGGCTCAGCCCACAGGGTATGATGTCGCGGTTTTCTGCCGGAGTTCAGTTGTCATGCCACGCATCACCCATTACAAATCCCCATGCCCCGAAGGCGTCAACAGCCAGATTCTGCAAATGGTCGTCGACTACCTGACCGACATCAGTGCGGTCGGCCTCGGCCCGAGCAACCTGCTGTACAACGTCTATCAGTACGCGGTTGGCTATGAGGTGCATCTGTATCTGGAAGCGTTGAATGGCGACAAGGGCACCGAGGTGCAATTGCTGGTGGCGACCGCTGATGACGATCCCGAGCAAGTGACTGGTTTTCTGTTGTACCTGCCGGTGCAGGGGGATTGGGAGGCGTGCAGCGTGGCCTACATGGCGGTGCGCGAAGGGCATCGTCGCCAAGGCGTGGCGCGGGCGATGATCGCTGAAATGGTCGCGCGTTTCCCGCATGTCGAACTGGCCTGTACGGTCGGCAAAGTGCCGTATTTCGAAGCGCTGGGTTTTGCCGTGATCGGCCAGCGCGAAACCCAAGTGCTGATGAGCACCCGGCATTACCGCAGCAACGGCTTGCGCGGATTTATCGATACCACGCCGATCTATCGTTCATTGGAAGTGCAGCAGATCCACACCTACCTCCTGCAGAAAAACGGCAAACGCGCGATGCTCGACGCCGAGAAACAGCGCGACCGCCACCTCGATCAAACCACCCGTCACACCGAGGAATTCGTGCGTCAGCGCCTCACCGTGCACTGATCGCTTATGCCCCAAAAAGCCCTTGCCGCGCTGGCGCAGCAAGGGCTTTTTTGTGCCTGAGATTCAGCCGAGTTTGACGTTCATGGTGATTCGCGCGGTGAAGACCTGCTTGCCCTCGCTGTCGTGAATGTCCACGGTGACAATCTTGTCGCCCGCCGTTTGCCAATCCACCCCTGCGCCGCTGGCCACGGCCGTCACGTCGGTTTTCGCCTTGGCCAGGTATTCCACGGTCATGCCTTTGGGAATCCAGCGTGCGCCGGTCGGGATCGAGACGTCGGTCATCATCCCCGCGGCGAGTTCTGCCGCATTGCACATGGCGATTGCATGCACGGTGCCGAGGTGGTTGGTGATCTCGCGGCGAAACGGCACCTGCACCGTCGCCGCATTCGCGCGCAATTCAGTGACCAGCGGGTTGATGCTGCTGAAATAGGGCGCGACCTGACAGGCCATTTGGCTGAAGGCCTGGGGGCCGGCGCTGTTGAACATGCTGAGAAACTGACTCATGGCGAAGCCTCATTGATGATGATTTGGCAGAATGATGTTCCGTTACAGAATAATATTCTGTAACGGAACGGTATTCTGTCTGCGTGAAATCTGTCAACCTGTGCGTGTTTTCGCCATGGGCACACCGTGCCTTTTCAACTTTCATTTTCAGGCTGTGAGCAGCATGGACACCGCAGATCTACTTGAACGCAGCTACCCCGGCCGCCGCGCCGAACTCAAGCGCGACATCTTTCGCAAGGCCCTGAGCCTGTTCAACGAACAGGGGATCGAAGCCACCACCATCGAGATGATCCGCGCCGAATGCGACACCAGTGTCGGCGCGATTTATCACCATTTCGGCAACAAGGAAGGTCTGGTGGCGGCGCTGTTCTTTACCGCGCTGGAGGATCAGGCACGCTTGCGTGATGCCGGTCTGGATGCCGCGCAAAGCACTGAACAGGGTGTGCAGGCGCTGGTGTTCAGCTACCTCGATTGGGTCGAGCAGCAGCCGGAGTGGGCGCGCTTCCAGTACCACGCCCGGTTCGCCGTGACCAAGGGGCCGTTCAAGGATGAACTGGCTGCGCGCAACAAAACCCGCAACCTGCGTCTGCGTGAATGGCTGGCCGAATCCGGCCGCGCCGCCGAGCTCAAGGCATTGCCCGCCGAACTGTTACCGTCGCTGATCATCGGCCAGGCCGACAGCTATTGCCGGGCGTGGCTGGCAGGCAGGGTGAAGGGCAGTCCGATGGCGTATCGCGAGTTGTTGGCGCAAGCGGCGTGGCAATCGGTGCGCGCCGATGCCCCACTCTGAACTCAAATGTTCACATGAACCCCTGTGGGAGCGAGCCTGCTCGCGAAAGCGGTGTGTCAGTCAAACGCAGCGTCGACTGAAATGCCGTATTCGCGAGCAGGCTCGCTCCCACAGGGAGATTTGCGGTTAACGCGAGCCGGGCCAGCCTGCTTTGGCGAGGGCGGCGAGCAGGGTTTCGGCATCGAGTCCCGGCACCGAATGGCCATTGCCCTCGGCGCTGTCGCTGGCGAGTAGGGCGTTGATGATTGCTTCTTCAACCGCCTCGGTCGCGGCGAGGAACAACTCGCTGATGTGGTCGTTGTTGACCATGCGCAAGCAGTCGCAGGTCGGTGCGCCTTTGCCTTCGTAGGCCGCCGGCGGCACGTGATCATTGCCGGTGGCGAAAGCGATAAAGATGTCGCCGCTGTGGTCTTCATTGCCTCCGCCGGTACGCGCCAAGCCCAGGCTGGCCCGTTGCGCCAGGCGCGTGCATTGATGCGGCAACAGCGGCGCATCGGTCGCCAGACAGACAACGATCGAGCCCATGCCCGGATGCGGTAGCGCGGCACGCAGGAACGGCGAATCCCTCTGCTCCATATAACGCCCGACCGGGTAACCGTCGACGCGCAATTCACTGCGAATGCCGTGGTTGGCCTGGACGATGGCGCCGACTGTCCAGCCGCCCCGAGCACTGCTCAAACGGCGCGAGGCCGTGCCGATGCCGCCCTTGAATTCATGGCAGATCATCCCGCTGCCACCGCCGACGGCACCTTCCTCGACAGGACCGTCGACGGCGCCATGCAGCGCTTCGGCGACGTGTTCAGGCTGGACGTGAAAGCCGTTGATGTCGTTGAGCAAACCGTCAAAGGTTTCCAGCACCACCGGCATGTTCCAGTAAAGCCGACCGTCATCGGGTTGTTGCTGGCGATCCAGGGCAATCAACGCATCGCGCACCACCCCGAGGCTGTGGGTGTTGGTGAAGGCGATCGGGCTGGTCAGCAACCCGGCCTCGCGAACCCACTCAAGTCCGGTGGCGTCACCGTTGCCGTTGAGCACATGCACACCGGCGAAACACGGTTGCTGGTTGGTCGAACCCCGGCGCGGTTCGATCAGCGTGACGCCGGTACAAATGTCACGGCCGGCGCTGCTGCGCCCGCGCACATTGCTGTGGCCGACGCGCACGCCGGGTACATCGGTGATCGCGTTGAGCGGGCCGGGTGGCAGTTGACCGATGCGGATGTTGAGGTCGCGGGCACGAGGTTTCATCGATTTTTGTCTCTCTAAAAGAGGTGGGTTGTTCACCGACTCTGTGGGAGCGAGCTTGCTCGCGAATGCGGTCGCTCAGTCATGTTGAATGCCAGATTGCTTTCGCGAGCAAGCTCGCTCCCACAGGGGAAATGCGTTGTTTTACTGGCCGTTCTTGACCTTGCTCCACACCCGCGTACGCACCCGCTCGGTGGCTTTTGGCAAAGGCTCAAGGGTGTACAACGTGGCCATCGCCGCCGCCGAGGGATAAACCGCCGGGTTGTCGCGAGTGGCCTCGGCCACCAACGGCGTGGCCGCGCGATTGCCGTTCGGGTACGACAGGTGATCACTGACCGGCGCGATCACTTCCGGGCGCAACAGGTAGTCGATAAACGCCAGACCCTGAGTGCGATTCGGCGCGTCCTTGAGTAACACCAGCGTGTCGAACCATACCGGCGCGCCTTCCTTCGGCAGGCTGTAGGCGATCTTCACGCCGTTGCCGGCCTGCTCGGCATTGGTCTTGGCTTCGAGCATCGCGCCTGACCAGCCGACCGCCACGCAGATGTTGCCGTTGGACAGGTCACTGATGAATTTCGAGGAGTTGAAGTAGGCGATGTGCGGGCGCAGTTTGAGCAGCAGCGCTTCGGCTTTCTTGTAGTCCTCGGGGTCGGTGCTGTTCGGCGGCAAGCCCAGATAATGCAAAGCCACCGGGAGCATTTCCGAGGGCGAATCGAGCATCGCCACACCGCACTGGCCGAGTTTGGCGAGATTGTCTTCGTTGAACACCAGATCCCAGGAATCCACCGGCGCCTGGTCGCCCAGCGCCGCGCGGACCTTGTCGACGTTGTAGCCGATGCCGTTGGTGCCCCACAGATAAGGCACCGCGTATTGGTTGCCGGGGTCGTTGTTGGCGAGTTTTTTCAGCAGGTCGCTGTCGAGGTTTTTCCAGCCCGGCAACTGCTCGCGGGGCAGCGGGGCGAGGGCGCCCGCCTTGATCAGCGTCGGCAGGCTGAAGTTGCTCGCCACCACCACGTCGTAGCCGCTGCGGCTGGTCATCAATTTGCCTTCAAGCACTTCGGCGCTGTCGAAGGTGTCGTACACCGGTTCGATGCCGCTGTCGCGCTTGAAGTCGGTCAGCGTGTTCGGGCCGATGTAGTCGTACCAGTTGTAGACGTGCACGCTTGGCGGACTCGCGGCCATGACGGACGCCGAGGCGCCCAGACAGGCGAGCAAGCTCAAGTTGATATAGCCACGGTGACGACGCATGATGCGGCACTCCTGGCCTGTGCAGGCCGGTGATGAACAGGAGTGCTCAGCCTATCGGGGTGGTCGCGCCTGACCCATTCCCATCATGGGTTACTCAAAAGGGGTAGTGCGTGGACGCGTTGTTGCAGGAATTGCCGGTGCATCAAAGCCTGGCGCGGCTGTTCAGCTGCGTCGGCCAAGACGGCTTCTGGCGCGCGCTGGTCGATACGTTGCGCTTGCTGGTGCCGTTCGACAACGCGCTGGTGGCAGTGATGCAGGCCGGTCAGCCACCGCAATTGCTGATCGACTTCGACAGCAAGGGCGGTGCCGACGAGCAGGCCGAACTGGCCGGCTACAGCGCCGGGATGTACTTGCTCGATCCGTTTTATCAAGTCGCCTCAACCGGCATTAGCGATGGTTTGCACAGCCTGACCTCGGTGGCGCCGGACCAGTTTCTGCACAGCGAGTATTACCTGAGCTATTTCCGTTCGGTGGTCGGCGAGGATGAGTTGCAATTCATGCTCAACGTCGAGGCGGGCGTGCTGGGTTTGTCTTTGGGCCGGGCGACGACCTTCGAGCTGGCCGAGCAGGGCCGGCTGCTGTGTCTGCGCGATTGGGTGTTGGCGGCGATGCGCCGGCATGTGCAACTGCTGCCGCCGCAGGGGCCGAGCGCCGAAGCGCCGGTGGGCGATCTGGCGACCTTGCTCGATCGCTTTGACGCACGCCTGACGGTGCGCGAGATCGACACGGCGCGGCTGATTCTGCAGGGCTTCTCCAGCAAGGCGATGGCCCAGCAGATGGGTATCTCGCCGGAAACGGTCAAGGTGCATCGGCGCAATCTGTATCACAAGCTCAATGTCACCGGGCATGGTGAGTTGTTTGCCTTGGTGCTGAGCCCGCACTAAAGATCATCGGTCGTACACATAAATCTGTGGGAGCGAGCTTGCTCGCGAATGCGGTAGATCAGTCAACCTCACTGGCGACTGAAAAAACGCTTTCGCGAGCAAGCTCGCTCCCACAGTGGATGCGTGTTGTTCAGGGGATCTTCGGGGTGTCAGGGAGTGCGTTGAAAAACCAGGGCCTTAAGGCCGCTTTGCGGGTCGATGTCCGGGAACTCCGGCGGATTCTCCAGGCGCTGCTCAAAGCGCAGGCTCGGCGCTTCCTGCATCACGCCATCAATCAAAAAGTCCGCGCCAAACGCCGGATCATTCATGCACGCCAGCACCGTGCCTTGCGCCGTCAGCAATTCCGGCAGCCGTCGCAGCACCCGCTGATAATCCTTGGTCAGCAGAAAACTGCCTTTCTGAAACGACGGCGGATCGATGATCACCAGATCATACGGGCCGCTGTTGATCACCTTGCCCCACGACTTGAACAGGTCATGGCCGAGGAAACTGACTTTGCTCAGGTCGTGGCCGTTCAAACGGTGGTTGTCGCGGCCACGGCTCAGCGCCGCGCGCGACATGTCGAGGTTGACCACATGGTGGGCGCCGCCCTCGATGGCGGCCACAGAAAAGCCGCAGGTGTAGGCGAACAGATTCAGCACGCGTTTGCCGTTGGCCTGTTCACGCACCCAGTTGCGCCCGTAACGCATGTCGAGAAACAGCCCGGCGTTCTGCTTGCGACCGAGATCGACGCGGTACTGCAACCCACCCTCGACGATGGTCATTTCATCGATCTCTGCCCCCAGCAACCACTCGGCGGTGCTTTGCGGCAGGTAGCGATGCTGGATCAGCAAGGTGTGCGCGCCCGATTGCTTCCATTCGTCGCTGGCGCTGATGCCCAGCAGCAACGCTTTGAGATTGTCCAGTTGCTCAGGTGCCGGCTCTTTGAACAGCGACACCAGCACCACGCCTTGCAGCCAGTCGACGGTCAACTGCTCCAGCCCCGGCCAGCAACGTCCGCGCCCATGGAACAGGCGGCGGGTTTCGCTCGGTGCGGCCGCAAGTGCCGGCAGCAGATGGGCGTGGAGGGTGGCGAGGGCTTCAGGGTTCATCGGTCACGGTCGGCAAGCAAAAGGGCCGGCATTTTAACCACAATTGCGTCGTCGCGAACGATTCCCGCCGCGAGGCAAAAACGAGGTTTTTTAAAAGACCTGTATCAAAAATGAATTTCTGCAGAGCCCGCCGCTCATACCAGATAAGCAGCGGATTCAAGCCGCTAAATCGTTAATGCAATTCAGGGAGTGCAGTTCCATGTGCCCAACACCGACGGCGAGCGCGCACCTTCCTGACGGATTGATTCTGGTGGTTGAGGACGATCCGTTGATTCTGGAGTTTCTCTGCGAAATTCTTCAGGAGGAAGGTTTCAAGGTCGAGCCGCAGACCAGTGCCGACGCCGCATCAATTTATCTTGAGCAGAACGCTCCGAACGTGGCGTTGCTACTGACCGACATCACCATGCCCGGCACCCTCAACGGTGCTGATCTGGCTAACCTGGTCGGCGACCGCTGGCCGGACAAACCGGTGATGGTCATGTCCGGGTATGAAACGCCCGAGACCTCCGGGGTCAAGCATCCGGTGGCGTTCATCAAGAAGCCCTGGGCCATCGGTCAATTGCTCGACTGCGTCGACAGTGCGTTCAAGTCCAAGGCACCGCGCCTGCACTGACAAGTGCTACATTGCCGGGCACATTTGCCCGGCCCCTTGCCAGAGGAAGCGAACTTTTGCCTGCACATGACACTGTTTTCAATCGCCCATTCGGCGCGTTTTTGTTCGACATGGACGGCACTGTCCTCAATTCCATCGCCGCCGCCGAGCGCATCTGGTCCGCCTGGGCCGAGCGCCACGGCGTCGATGTCGAGACGTTTCTGCCGACCATTCATGGCGCGCGCGCGATCGACACGATCAATCGCCTGAACCTGCCGGGTGTTGATGCCGAAGCGCAAGCGGCGTTCATTACCCAAGCGGAAATTGAAGACGTTGAGGGGATTGTCGAGATTCCCGGGGCGGCGGCGTTTCTCAATAGTCTGCCGGCCGATCGTTGGGCCATGGTGACGTCGGCGCCAAGGGCTCTGGCGTTGCGGCGGATGGCGGCGGCGGGGATTGCGGCGCCTGCGGTGATGATTACCGCGCAAGATGTGAAGGCGGGGAAACCAGATCCGGCGGGTTATTTGCTGGCGGCCAAACGCCTTGGCCTGGAACCGCGTGATTGCCTGATCTTCGAAGACGCCGCCGTGGGTATTCAGGCTGCCGAAGCGGCCGGTTCGCCATTGATGATCATCACGACGACGCATCAGCATCCGCTGGAAACGGCCCATGCGACGTTGGCCAGTTACGCTGACATCCGCGTCGAAGTCGACAACGCCGGCCAACTCCACCTGCAAAGAAACTGATACTCAACAATCACTGTGGGAGCGAGCCTGCTCGCGAAAGCGGTGTCATGGTCAACGTTATTCTTGGCTGGCACACCGCTTTCGCGAGCAGGCTCGCTCCCACATTTGTTCGGTATTGAGCACAGCTCAGTAAACCCCCGGCAACAACCGCCAACTGCGCGCGCAATAGGCATCGTACTCCGCCCCAAACTGCCCCCGCAGCAACGCTTCTTCCGAATGAATCCGCGCGATCAACGGGATCAGCGTCAGCGCCGCGAGCAACAAGCCCACCACCGAACGAAACGCCAGCGCCCAGCCCACGGCATTCACCACCAATCCCAGATAACTCGGGTTACGCAGCCGCTGGTAAATCCCGTCGGTGACCAACCGATGCCCCGGTTGAATCGCCACCAACCCACTGAAACGCCGCCCCAGCACAAACACCGGCCACAACCGCAGCGCGCCGCCGACGATAAACAACAAGGCGCCAAGCCAGCGCACGCCTTCGCTGCCCACGGTCCAGAAATTCACCCGGTCGCAATACGCCGGTAAAAAACCACTGACCAGACCAATCACGCCGAATGCCGGAAGCACCCAGCGATTGGCACGATCCTCGCGCTCGCCGGAACTGAGGTTCACCTCGCTGAACAGCGAGACGATCACCATCGCTACCGTCGCCAGTGCCACGATCACCAGCGAGCCATGGGAAAAGAACAGCGCCACACCGCCAATCCCCCACACCGCCAGGCCCAGCCAGGCGAGGGTGGCGAGCACC
The DNA here is from genome assembly GCF_001648775.1 of Pseudomonas fluorescens. Lineage (GTDB taxonomy): Bacteria > Pseudomonadota > Gammaproteobacteria > Pseudomonadales > Pseudomonadaceae > Aquipseudomonas > Aquipseudomonas fluorescens_M. Next base: position 92,773 of record NZ_LVEJ01000037.1, on the reverse strand, counting down.
GCGACGACGGTCATTTGCGCAGACATTTTCATGGTCAACTCACTGCTGGGGGCGTATCCGTTGAGTGTAGATCCACCACAAAACCTGTGGGAGCGAGCCTGCTCGCGAAAGCGTTGGGTCAGTCAAATTTGATATTGAATGTACCAGCCCCTTCGCGAGCAGGCTCGCTCCCACATGGGATCTGCGTTGTACAGAGAATGCGAAAACACTCCTGAACCTGTGGGAGCGAGCTTGCTCGCGAAGGGGCCCGGTCAGTCAGCGGCGATCTCACCGTCAGTCAAGACTTTGCGAAAGGTCTCCACCAAGGGCCGCAAATTGATCCGGTGCCACGCCGCCCACAACGGGGTGGTCAATGTCAGCCACGGCAGTTCACGCAGCACCACACCCGGTGGCGCATTGTGGCTCAAGCCTTTCTGAATCATCGCAATCCCCAACCCCGACGCCACCAGCCCCAGCGCGGTAAACGGTTCGGTCGCCTGCATGCGCACGTCCGGGGTGAAACCTGCGCGGATGCAGGCGCTGACAAACTCATCGCTGGCATCTTGCCGTGGCTGCACGCCGATCCATTCCTGCGCGGCCAGATCCTGCGGGCTCAACGAGGGCAGCTGCGCCAGTGGATGCTGTTCGGGCAGCGCCAGCAGCATCGGGTCATCGAGCACCGGGAAGCTCAGCAGGTCCGGATCGTCATCGGTCGGCGGCTCGCTCACCAAGGCGATATCGAGGCTACGCTGACGCAGGCCTTCCAATTGCTCGACCGAACTGAGGTTGTACAGCGCGACATGCACATTCGGCCGGTCCACGCGCAGTACGCGCAAGGCGTTGGGCAGGACGCCGGCGTGCATGGCGTTCTCGATGTAGCCGATGCACAAGCCGCCTTCTTCACCGCGACCGAGACGTTTGCCAAGGGATTCCAGACGGTTGGCATGGGTGAGCAGGGCGCGGGTTTCGGCGAGAAAGGTCTGGCCATCGCGGGTCAGACGGATGCGCTGCTGGCTGCGCTCGAACAAAGTCAGGCCCAGACGTTCTTCGAGTTGGGCGATCTGTCGGCTCAGTGGCGACTGGGAAATATGCAGCCGTTCGGCGGCGCGGCCGACGTGTTCTTCCTCGGCGACTACAACGAAGTAGCGCAATTGGCGGATGTCGATCATGTCAGACCTATAGGGACTCAAGTGCTGCGCATTATGTCTTGGACGGTCTCGGTCTCGCAATCTAGGATCTGCTCAACGGTCACGCAGACCCTGAACGAATGAGGACAATCCAATGAGCTTGAAAGACAAACTGCCCGGCCAACTGGGCTTCGGCACCGCACCGCTGGGCAACATGTTCCGCGCCATCCCGGAAGCCGAAGCGCAAGCCACCGTGCATGCCGCGTGGGATGCCGGCGTGCGTTACTTCGACACCGCGCCGTTCTACGGCTCCGGTCTCTCGGAAATCCGTCTCGGCGAAGCGCTGAAGCAATACAAGCGTGACGACTACGTGCTGAGCAGCAAGGTCGGCCGGGTGATTCTCGATGAAGTCGAAGACGCCGCCGCCCGCGATCTCGGCGAAAAAAGTGGCGTGTTCGAACACGGCCGCCCGAACAAGATCGTCAATGACTACAGCGCCGACGCGACCCTGCGCTCGATTGAAGACAGCCTCAAGCGTCTGCAAACCGATCGTCTCGACATCGTTTGGGTGCACGACATCGCTCAGGACTTCTATGGCGATCAATGGCTGGAATACTTCAACCAGGCCCGCACCGGCGCGTTCAAAGTGCTGACCCGCTTGCGCGAAGAAGGCGTGATCAAGGGCTGGGGCCTGGGCGTGAACAAAGTCGAGCCGTGTGAACTGACTCTCGACCTCACTGAAGCGCAGCCGGATGGCTTTCTATTGGCCGGTCGCTACACGCTGCTCGACCACGAACGTCCGTTGCAACGCCTGATGGATTCGGCACGGGCGCAGAACGTTGAAATCGTCGTCGGTGGCCCTTATAGCTCGGGCATCCTCGCCGGTGGCGCGCACTTCGAATACCAGAAGGCCAGCCCTGAAGTCATCGCCAAAGTGGAGCAGATCAAACGCATTGCCGCTGCTTACCACGTCGATATCAAAGCCGCTGCGCTACAGTTCTCGCTGGCCAATCCCGCTGTTGCGGCGGTTATTCCCGGTGCAAGTAAACCGGACCGTATTGCTGAAGATGTCGCGGCGTTGTCGGCGACCATTCCTGCCGGTTTCTGGCAGGCGATGCGCGACGCCAAACTGGTATCCGAACGCGCACCGTTGCCAATCGATGAGGTGAAAGCATGAAGATTGATCTGAGTGGAAAACTGGCCATTGTCAGCGGCAGCACCGCGGGTATCGGTTTGGGTATCAGCCAGTCGCTGGCCGAAGCCGGCGCCACGGTGGTGGTGATCGGCCGCGACTCCGGCAAGGTCGAGCAGGCGTTGGCGAGTATTCGCGAGAAAGTCCCGGGCGCGCAGTTGCGTGGTCTGGCGGCCGATCTGGGCACCGCCGAGGGCGCGCAGAAACTGTTCGCCGCCGAACCGCGTGCCGACATTCTGGTGAACAACCTCGGCATCTTCGACGCCGTCGATTTCTTCGAAGCGCCGGACAGCGAGTGGACGCGTTTCTATGAGGTCAACGTGATTTCCGGTGTGCGCCTGGCGCGGCATTACGTTCCGGCGATGGTCGAGCAGGGTTGGGGCCGGGTGATTTTCCTGTCTTCGGAATCCGGCGTCGCCACACCGGCCGACATGATCAATTACGGCGTGACCAAAAGCGCCAATCTGGCGGTGTCCCACGGTTTGGCCAAACGTCTGGCTGGCACCGGCGTGACGGTCAATGCGATCCTGCCGGGGCCGACCTTCACCGATGGCCTGCAAGACATGCTCAAGGATGCCGCCGCCGAATCCGGGCGCAACCTGCGCGATGAGGCCGACGCCTTTGTGCTCAAGGCCCGCCCGACCTCGATCATCCAGCGCGTGGCGGATGTTGAAGAGGTTGCGCACCTGGTGACCTACATTGCTTCGCCGCTGTCCTCGGCCACCACCGGCGCCGCTTTGCGCGTCGATGGCGGCGTGGTCGACAGCCTCACGATCTGAATTCCCGAGAGAGACATTTATTTATGCCTACAGCATCAGCAACCATCGATATTCCGGCTTCGGCCGATCAGGTCTGGCAATTGATCGGCGGCTTCGACACGCTGCCGGACTGGCTGCCGTTCATTCCCGACAGTGAGCTGAGCGACGGTGGTCGTGTACGCACGCTGCAAACCGCTGATGGCGCTGTGGTGGTCGAGCGTCTGCAAGCGTTCGACAACACAGCCAAGACCTACAGCTATTCGATTGAACAAGCGCCATTCCCGGCCACGGATTATCTGGCAACGATCAAGGTTGAAGCCCAGGGGCAGGGCGCACGGGTGACGTGGTCGGGGCGCTTCAACGCCAAAGGCGTCAGCGATGAGGAAGTGGTGGCGCTGTTCAGCGGCATCTATCAGGGTGGCCTCGAGGCACTCCGAGCCAATTACCCCGCTTAATCATCGAACACAAAAACCTGTGGGAGCGAGCCTGCTCGCGAAGGCGGTGTGTCATTCAACAAAGATGTTGTCTGACACTCCCTCTTCGCGAGCAGGCTCGCTCCCACATTTGTTGCATTTCAAATTGGAAATCAGGAATTTTCGATCAGGCTCTGCCGGCAATCGAGCAGCAGTTTCGCCCCACCCAGATCACTGCTGCCGACTTCCAGACTGAAGCCATGCAAGCTGACAATCGCTGCGACAATCGACAGCCCCAAACCAAAGCCACCCTGCGGCTGCCCACCCTCGGCGCGATAGAAACGCTGGAACACCGCCTCACGCTCCGCCTCGGGAATCCCCGGCCCGGAGTCGTGCACTTCAATGCGCGTCTGCCCCCCGGCATTCACGCCACGCAACAGCACCGTGCCACCGACCGGGGTGAACTTGATCGAGTTGCTTAACAGATTCGCCAGCGCCTCGAACAACAATGCCCGATCGCCATTGAGCGGCGGTAGCGTCTCCGGCATGTTCAGCTCGAAACGCAGCTCGCCTTCTTCAGCCAGTGGCAGGTAAAACTCATGCAATTCTTCCAGCAATTGCACCGGGTCGAGTTCGACAAAACCGGAGCGGCGCTGCCGGTCCTCCAGCTCGGAAATCCGCAACAAGCCGCGAAACCGCGCCATCAGCGTGTCCGCTTCAGCCAGCACCAGATCCAGTTGCGCCGCTTCCTGCGAGCCTTCGCCGGCCTGCTGCTGCATGCGATACAACTGCGCACGCAGGCGCGTCAGCGGCGTGCGCAAATCATGGGCGATGTTGTCGCAGACGCCTTTGACTTCATTCATCAAGCGTTCGATGCGCTCGAGCATGGCGTTGACGATGGCGGCGAGCATGTCCAGTTCATCGCGGCGATTGGACAGCGGCAAACGGTGGGTCAAGTCGCCGGCAACAATCGCCTGCGCGCTGGCCTGAATCGCACGGATGCGCCGCAACGGCCGACGGCGCAGCAAATGCCAACCGGCAATCCCCGGCAGAATCGTCAGCGACACACCCCAGAACAACGCATGCAAAATGATCCGCGTGACGGCAAACAACGAGCCGTTGTCGCGCAGCAACACCAGCCAGCGACCGTCGCGGGTTTGCGTGGCGACCGCATCGCAACTGTCATTGGGCAGGGTCGGGTCATCGGAGTCGGCGCATTCGGCGAGCATGTGGATCTTGCCGTCCAGCGGCAGGCCTTCGGGGATCTGCTGGAGCGCGCCGCCGAGGTACACGCCTTCGGCGTCGAACAGGCCATAGGCGTCGATGCCGCGAATGTCGAAGGTCATGCTGGCGGCGAGCGCTTCTTCCAGTTGCTCACCGCGAAAGTGCGAAAACAGGTGCTGACGTTGCATCAGCGAATGTTTGGCGAGGTTGTCGAGGTAGCCGGACACCTCGTAATACATGACCCCCATGAGGATTGCGCTCCACGCCACGAACAGCGAACTGTACAGCGCCAGCAAGCGGCTGCTGGAGGAGCGCCAGCCGTCAGACGGGTTCGGCAATGACATAACCCGAGCCCCGTACCGTGCGGATCAACGGCACGTTGCCGGCCGCGTCGATCTTCTTGCGCAGACGGCCGATGTGCACGTCGATGAGGTTGGTGCCAGGGTCGAAGTGATAGCCCCAGACCTCTTCGAAAATCATCATCCGCGAGAGGATCTGGCCGCTGTTGCGCATGAGGAATTCGAGCAGTTTGTATTCGGTCGGCAGCAGCGTCAGCACCTGCTCGGCGCGGCGTGCTTCATGGCTGATCAAATCCAGTTCAAGGTCGGCCACCTGCAACGTCGTCGCCTGAGTGGCGCCGCTGTTCTGCCGGCGCAGCAACACTTCAACCCGTGCGGCCATCTCGTCGGTGGCGAACGGTTTGGTCAAGTAGTCATCGCCACCGGCGCGCAAGCCGCGCACACGTTCGTCGACATCGGAAAGGGCACTGATCATCAGAATCGGCGTGGCCACGCCCATGGTGCGCAGGGTGGTGACGATGGCCAGGCCATCGAGTTCGGGGAGCATGCGATCGAGGGTGATCAGGTCGTAGTTGCCGCTGACGGCGCGGTCGAGGCCTTCGCGGCCATTGTCGACCCAGTCGACGTCGAGCCCGTGGCTGCTCAATTCGGCGACGATTTCCCGGGCGGTGACGGCGTCGTCTTCGATGGTCAAGATACGAGTCATAGGCAGGCCTGCTGATCGGTTCAAACGGAATGGCTGCATTTTGCCAAGAAAATCCGCTGACGCTTTAAATTAACTTTCATGTTGTAGCTGTCATTTGCGCGCCTTGGCGATTTATTTGTCGGAACGTTGATATCATCTGGCCATAATTTCAATCAGGAGTCGTTCCGTGCGTATTTCGATTCGCCGTGGCTGGATGCCAATTGCCGGTCTGTTGCTGGTGCTGTTCAGCGCTTCGACATGGGCGGCCAACACCCCGTGTTCCGGGAAAAAAGGCGGCATCGCTCGCTGCGATGGCGACCTGTTCCTTTGCAATGACGGCTCCATCAGCGGGTCGAAGAAAAGCTGCGCGGCGATGTTCGGTGAACGCCAACAGGCCCGCCCGCAAAACTTCCTGCAAAGCAACGATGGCTGCACCTGCGGCAGCGGTTCGTTCTGCACCGGCCCACGCGGTGGCGTGTATTGCCTGACGCCCAGCGGTAACAAGAGCTACAAACGCAAATAACTGGCATTTGTGCCAATGCATAAAACCCGCTGTTATCCGGCTATTGTTGCAATTTGCATGGTCCTGGGAAGTTCATTCTTTCTAACTTATTGAAACTAAACGAATTATTTAATTTCTGCGACTGGCACGGTCACTGCAATTCCTCTCATGACGAGTTGTAACACCATTTTTCATGCCTGGAGCAGAACAACAATGAATAGATCCCCTGATGGGTTTTATCCCGCCGTTGAAGAGTCGAGCAGCGTTTCGGGCGTGTCCTGGGGCGCGATTTTCGCCGGTGCCGCGGCTGCCGCTGCCCTGTCGATGATTTTGGTCCTGCTCGGGTTCGGTTTGGGTTTCTCTGCCGTTTCACCGTGGGCCGGAGAGGGCGTCAGCGCCAAGGGCCTGGGCATTTCAACGATTGTCTGGCTGGCGGCGACGCAGATTATCGCTTCCGGCATGGGTGGCTACATCGCCGGTCGCCTGCGGGTGAAGTGGGCGAACATGCACGGTGACGAGGTGTATTTCCGCGATACCGCGCACGGCTTCCTGGCCTGGTGTGTGGCGACGCTGGTCACCGCAGTTCTGGTGGTCGGCTCGGTCAGCAGCGTGATCAGTGGTGGTGTGCAGGCCGGTGCCAGCGTCGCTGGCGGTGCTGCCAGCGCCATGACCCAAGCGGCCGGTAGTGCTGCGGCCAACACCGACAGCAACCAGTACGGTTACTACATCGATAGCTTGTTCCGCGATGACCGCCCGGCCTCCGTCAGCGATGACGCTGCGCATGGCGCCGTGGCCCGCATCTTTGCGCAAAGCCTGGCCAACGGTCAGCTCAGCGCCGAAGACCGTACCTACCTCGCGCAGTTGGTTGCCCAACGCACCAACCTGACTCAGGCCGACGCCGAACGTCGTGTTGATGAGATCTACGCTCGCACCCAGAAAGCCTTGGCCGACGCCAAACTGAAAGCTCAACAAGCGGCTGACACCGCTGCGAAAGTCGCTGCCTGGACCTCGCTGTGGATGTTCATCTCGCTGCTGGCCGGTGCGTTCTTCGCCAGCTTCGCTGCCACCTTCGGCGGTCGTCGTCGGGATGCGGTCGAGTACGTTGAAGTCGACACCTACACCACGACCACTCCGGTCCGTTAAACAAGGAGAATCACCATGCGCTCACTTCTGCTGTTTTTCCTCGGCGTACCGATCCCGATCATCATCCTGATCGCCCTGTTCGTGCACTGATTGCTCCATTGAGGCCCATGCCTCGGCCGCTTCCACCTTCGGGTGGAAGCGGCTTTTTGCTTTCTGACGGGCAACAAGGCGAGAATCCGCGCTGTGCTGTATTTCGATAGACCTCTGATTAAGGATGAGAACGTTGAACAAGAAGGAAATCAAACGTCAGGTGAGCGAGATGCTCGACGCCGGTCGCTCGAAAACCGAAACCTTCAAGGCGTTGTCCGGCGGCGCAGTCAAGGACAAGGTGCTGGCGTATCTGATCGGCTCGTGGCCCGATCCAGAACTGCTGGATCGTCACGCCGGCAAGATAAAGGTGCTGCTCGGTCTGACCTATATCCAGGCGTTGATCGGGCTGGTGGGCGGTTATTTCCTCGGCCTGACGATCAGCACCGGTTGGGCCATCGGCTTGGGGTTGTTTGCCGGTGTCGTACCTCTGCTGTTCGCGTGGGGCTTTTACCGCAACGTGGCGCAGGCCTACACCGTGTACGTATTTCTCTCGATCACCCAGATGCCGCGCATGTTCAAGGAATACGCCGACGATCCGATGGGCACGGTGATCGGCGTGGCTATCACGTTAGCCATGGTGTTTTTCGTCGCGTTGCTGAAAAACATGCTGTTTCCTGACCTGGGTTTCTTCGGTGCGAAGAAGATCAAGGGCCAGTTCGTCTTCTCCAATTGATCGTTGGACAATCCGACCACTTCACTGGCCTGGATCAATATTTCCCGTGGCGATATCCCCTACCTTAAAAGATCCAAGCCCTTGCCGCGGGATCGACTACATTACCTGCACGCGCACCGGTTGCGCTGACGGAGTACCGCAGTCAGACCCCCAAAATGCATTAGAACAACGGGTCGGCACGGTGTAGTGCAGCAAGGAGCTGGCGCAAAACTCCACTGACAATTTCACGGAAGATCATCGCAATGCACTGCCTAGAAAGAACCTTCGATATCCAGCCCTTGGCGCAGGCGGATATGACCGTGCACATCAACGGTCAAGCGGTCACCGCTGCTATCGGCGAAACCGTACTCAGCGTTATTCAATCCCTCGGCGTACGGCAGATTGCCCGCAACGATCATGACCAGATCAGCGGCGCCTATTGCGGCATGGGCGTGTGCCAGTGCTGTCTGGTGAAAATCAACGGCCGGCACAAGCGCCGCGCCTGCCAGACCGTGGTGCGTGACGGCATGCGCATCGAAACCCAGGTCAACCGCATCGCCGCGCAGGGGGTCGTATGAACCTGCAACCGGTGATTGTCGGCGGTGGCCCGGCGGGAATGGCGGCGGCCATCGAACTGGCCCGTCATGGCGTGCGTTGCACCTTGCTTGAAGAGGCTTCGCGCCTCGGCGGGGTGGTCTATCGCGGGCCGCTGCGTGACGGCGTGCAACTGGATTATCTGGGGCCGCGCTACTCCGAGGCACTGGTCAAACTGCACGGTGAGTTTCAGGAACAGTCCGGGTTGATCGACGTGCGCCTCAACCATCGTGTGGTCGGCGCCGAAGGCACCCGTGCCTTGGTGGTGCTCGATGGCGATGAGCAGTTGCAGGAGATCGAGTATCCGCAGTTGTTGCTGGCGGCCGGTTGCCACGAACGCAGCGTGCCGTTTCCCGGCTGGACCTTGGCTGGGGTGATCATGCTCGGCGGCCTGCAACTGCAAATCAAAAGTGGTGTGGTCAAGCCGCAAGGGCCGGTGATCATCGCTGGCACCGGGCCGTTGCTGCCGCTGGTGGCGACGCAGTTGCATGCCGCTGGCGTCACTGTCGCGGGCGTGTATGAAGCCTGTGCGTTCGGCAAGATCGCCCGCGAAAGTCTGGCCCTGCTGAACAAACCGCAGCTGTTCCTCGATGGCTTGAGCATGCTGGCCTACCTGAAATTGCACGGCATCCCGATGAACTACGGTTGGGGCGTGATTGAAGCCCACGGCGAAGGCGAGCTGAAAAGCGTCAGCGTCGCACCCTATTCGGCGACGTGGGCACCGGACCTGTCCCGGGTCGAACGCTTTGAAGCGAAGACCCTGGCCGTCGGTTACGGCTTCATCCCGCGCACGCAACTGAGCCAGCAAATGGGCCTGGACCATGGCTTCAGCGACGACGGTTACCTGCGCGCCAATGCCAACATCTGGCAGCAAAGCAACGAACCTCACGTGCACATGGCCGGTGACATGGGCGGAATTCGCGGCGGTGAAGCCGCGATGCTCGCCGGCAAGATCGCCGCGACATCGATCCTGCTGCAACGTGGTGTACTCGAAGAAGAGTTGGCGCGGGTGCGCCGCGACCGCTACTTGAGCAAACTCAAAGCCATCGTGCGTTTCCGCGCTGCGGTGGATCGCTACACCGAGCGCGGCGTCGGCCAGACCGCGTTGCCGGCCGCCGACACGGTAATCTGCCGTTGTGAACACGCGACCCGCGCCGACATCGACCTGGCGCTGGAGCAGGGCGTGCAAGACATCGCCAGCCTGAAAATGCGCACCCGCGTGAGCATGGGCGATTGTCAGGGCCGGATGTGCGTCGGCTACTGCAGCGATCGCTTGCGTCAGGCCACCGGGCGCAAAGACGTCGGTTGGCTGCGCCCGCGCTTCCCGATCGATCCGATTCCCTTTTCCGCGTTTCAGTCCGTCGGCACGGAGGTCGCTGCCCATGAGTAAGTTCTATGACGTGATCATTGCCGGCGGCGGCGTGATCGGGGCGTCCTGCGCCTATCAATTGTCCAAGCGCAAAAACCTCAAGGTGGCGGTCATCGATGCCAAACGCCCGGGCAACGCGACCCGCGCCTCGGCCGGTGGTTTGTGGGCGATCGGTGAGTCGGTCGGGCTCGGCTGCGGGGTGATTTTCTTCCGCATGATGTCAGCCAACCGCAAGCGTGAAACCCAAGGCGCGGCGGTGGCCGTGGATGCGAGTACGCCGCACATTCTGCCGGAGTCGTTCTTCGATTTCGCCTTGCAGTCCAACGCGCTGTACCCGGGGTTGCACCGCGAGCTTAAAGAACAGCACGGGATGGATTTCAAGTTCGAAAAGACCGGGCTGAAGTTCGTTATTTATGACGATGAAGATCGACTGTATGCCGAACACATCGTCAGTTGCATTCCGCACCTGGCCGATCAAGTGCGCTGGCTCGATCAGGCGGCGTTGCGCGAGGCTGAACCGAGCGTCAGCCACGAGGCACGCGGGGCGCTGGAGTTTCTCTGCGACCATCAGGTCAGCCCGTTCCGCCTCGCCGACGCGTATGCCGAAGGTGCGCGGCAAAATGGCGTCGACTTCTACGTCAACACCAACGTCACCGGCGTCTTGCATCACGGCTCGCGCGTGACCGGCGTGCAGACGGCCGAGGAGGGCGTGTTCCACTGCAAGACGCTGATCAACGCCAGCGGCGCCTGGGCGGCGGACTTGAGCGAATGGGCCACGGGGATTCGCATCCCGGTGAAACCGGTCAAAGGCCAGATTCTGCTGACCGAACGCATGCCGAAGATCCTCAACGGCTGCCTGACCACCAGCGATTGCTACGTGGCGCAAAAGGACAACGGCGAGATCCTGATCGGCAGCACCACCGAAGACAAAGGCTTCGACGTCACCACCACCTACCCGGAAATCGCCGGGTTGGTGCAGGGCGCGGTGCGCTGCCTGCCGGAACTCAAAGACGTCAATCTGAAACGCACCTGGGCCGGGCTGCGACCAGGCTCGCCGGATGAGCTGCCGATTCTCGGGCCGATGCGTGGCGTGGAAGGCTATCTGAACGCCTGCGGACACTTCCGCACCGGCATTCTGACCTCGGCGATTACCGGCGTGCTGCTGGACAAACTGGTCAACGATGAGCCGCTGCCACTGGACATCACGCCGTTTCTGGCGGACCGTTTTGAAGTGGCCTCGGTCAAACCAACACTGGAATTAGAACTGGCCTGACACCGATCCCCTGTGGGAGCGAGCTTGCTCGCGAAGGCAATCTGTCAGTCACTGAGGTGCTGACTGACACACCGCTTTCGCGAGCAGGCTCGCTCCCACATGGGGTTTTGTATGTGGCTCAGGATTCGCGGGATTCTTCTTCCAGTTGGTCGGACTCAAACAACCGCGCCAGTTCCGCCCGGGCTTCCTGGGCGGTCTGCAGCACTTTCGCCGCATCGTCGTAAATCGCGTGTTGCGCCTCCAGCACCTGTTCGTCGTGGTGCTTGAAGCGCTTGATCCGCGCATCGGCCTGGGCTTGGGTCAAACCGAGACCCACCAGCGTGCGCCGGCTCATTTCCAGACTCGAATAATAGGTCTCACGAATCGCCTCCGCGCCAACATCCACCAAGCGGTGCACGTGCTGACGGTTACGGGCGCGGGCGATGATTTTCATGTGCGGATACAGCTTGCGCACCACCTCGGCGGTCTTGATGTTGGTCTCCGGATCATCCGTGGCAATCACGAAATATTCCGCCTCGCCAACCTTGGCCGCATTGAGGATTTCCGGGCGCATCGGGTCGCCATAAAACACCGGCACACCACCAAAACTGCGCGACAGTTCGATGGTTTCCACCGAGGTGTCCAGCGCGACGAATTTGATGTTCTGCGCACGCAGGATCCGCGCCACGATCTGCCCCATCCGGCCCATGCCGGCAATCACCACACGCGGGGCTTCGGTGTCGATCTGGCGGAATTTCTCCGGTACTTCCACCGGCTGCACTTTCGGGCTGACCAGCCTTGCGCAGATCAACAACAGCAGCGGCGTCACCGCCATCGACAAGGTAATCGTCAGCACCAGCAGGTCATACAGGCGCGGTTCGAACAGACCCTGATCACGGCCGATCTTGAACACCACAAAGGCAAATTCACCACCGGCCGCCAAGACAATACCGAGGCGAATCGCACTGACTTTATTCAAACCACCGGCCAGCCGCCCAACGACAAACAGCAGCGGCAATTTCAGGCCGATCAACAGCAGCGTCAGCCCCAACACGGTGACCGGCGCACTGAGCAGCAAACTGAGGTTGGCGCCCATGCCGACGCTGATAAAAAACAGCCCGAGCAGCAGCCCCTTGAATGGTTCGATCTGCGCTTCCAGTTCATGGCGATATTCCGAATCCGCCAACAGCAGACCGGCGAGAAACGCTCCCAGCGCCATCGACACGCCGACCAGATCCATCAACCACGCGGTGCCGATCACCACCAGTAACGCCGTGGCGGTCGACACTTCCGGCAGACCGGTTTTCGCCACCACGCGGAATACCGGGCGCAACAGATAACGGCCACCGACCACGACCACGGCGATACCGCCGAGCACCTGCAACGCGTGATTGAGACTGTCGGCGTTGCTGCTGTCGTGAGTACCGCCGGCCAGCATCGGCACCAACGCGATCAGCGGAATCGCAGCGATGTCTTGAAACAACAGAATGGCAAACGCCAGACGCCCGTGCGGACTGGTCAATTCCTTGCGCTCGGCGAGGCTTTGCAACCCGAATGCCGTGGATGACAGCGCCAGGCCGAGACCCAACACAATCGCGCTGTTCAGCGGCTGGCCAAACACCGACAACGCCAGCACGCCAATCACCGAAGCCGTCAGCAACACCTGCGCCAACCCGACACCGAACACCGATTTACGCATCACCCACAAGCGTCGTGGCGATAGCTCCAGGCCGATGATGAACAGCAGCAACACCACGCCCAGTTCAGAAATGTGCGCCACGCTTTGTGGATTGCCGATCAGGCCCAAAACCGATGGGCCGATGATCACCCCGGCAAACAGATAACCGAGCACCGCACCCAGTTGCAGGCGTTTGGCCAAAGGCACGGTGAGCACGGCCGCGAACAGAAACACGACGGCGGCTTGCAACAGATTGCCTTCATGGGGCATGGGGTTACTCCTGACAACGGTACGGCGGGGGGTGACAAGGATAAGGGCTACCAAGACATATAGGCCACTGGAGATCCAATGTGGGAGCGAGCTTGCTCGCGAAAGCGGAGTGTCAGCCAATAGTGTTTTCACTGACAGATTGCATTCGCGAGCAAGCTCGCTCCCACAGGGGATCTGATGTCGAGTCTGTAATAATTTGCATCAATTGGTTACATTCATAACCTCTACGTATCAATCCTCGCGAGTCCCGCCATGGCCATCAACTTCGACCTCAACGACCTGCAAGCCTTTCGCGCCGTGGTCGAGCAGGGCAGTTTCCGCAAGGCTGCCGACACCGTGCGCCTGTCGCAACCGGCGCTGAGCCGGCGCATTGAAAAACTCGAAGACGCCCTCGGCGTGAAGTTGTTCGAGCGCACCACACGCAAGGTCAGCCTGACCCAGGCCGGGCGCGGGTTCATGCCGAGTGTCGAACGTTTGCTCGATGACCTCGACGTGGCATTGTTGGGCATCAGCGAAGTCGCCTCGACGCGGCTGGGCCACGTCACCGTCGCCTGTGTGCCCTCGGCGGCGTACTACTTCATGCCGCGCGTGGTCGCGCGCTATCACCAGCAATTTCCGCGCATCAAAGTCAAAGTGCTCGACTCCAGCGCGCACGATGTGCTCAGCGCGGTGGTCAACGGCGAGGCGGATTTCGGCTTGAGTTTCTTGGGCACGCAGGATGCCAAAGTCGACTTCGAAGCGCTTGTGCAGGAGTGCTACGTGGTCGCCTGTCGGCGCGATCACCCGTTGGCCGGGCGCAGCAGTGTGACGTGGGACGAGTTTTATCAGCAGGATTACATCTCGCTCGACAAGACCTCCGGCAACCGCTTTTTGCTCGATCAAGCCCTAAGCACCGTGGTGCCGCAGCGGCAAAGCATCTGCGAAACCAAGCATGTGACGACCATGATCGGTCTGGTCGAGGCGGGATTGGGGGTTGCAGCTGTGCCGCAGATGGCGCTGCCGGGGCCGGATCATCCGATCCTGACGCGGGTGCCGTTGACCGATCCGCAAGTGATGCGCAGTGTCGGCATCATCAAGCGCCGGGGTCGTACGTTGACCCCGGCGGCATTGGAGCTGGAGCGGCTGGTGATAGAAATGAAAGTCCAGCCGCCAACGATCAGCGCTTGACCGAGTCCAGCCCGGTGGCTTGCACGTCGGCTTGTGCGGCTGGCGCGGCGAGGTAGGCAAGCAAGGCTTTGGCTTCTTGCGGATGCTGCGCGCCGACTGGAATGCCGGCGGCAAAACGCGTTACCGACTGCACCGATTCCGGAATCTTCGCGACGAAACTCACCCCCGGCACCGGCAGCAATTCGCTGACCTGCTGGAAGCCCAATTGATAGTCGCCGGTGGCAACCACCGAGCCCACCGGGATTTTCGGGATCATCTTGGCCTTCGGTTTCAGTTGCTCTTCGATGCCCAGTTTCTTGAACAATTGCTGCTCGATGTACACGCCGCTGGCGCTGTCGGAGTAAGCCACCGATTGCGCGTCGAGCAGGGTTTTCTTCAAGGCGTCGACATTGCTGATGTCCGGTTTTGGCGCGCCTTCACGCACCACCAGGCCAATTCGCGAATCTGCTAGTTCCACGCGCGAGGCCGGGTCGACCTTGCCTTGTTTGATCAAGTCGTCGAGGGCGTAGCCGACCATGATCACCACGTCGGCGTGTTCACCGCGGGCGAGGCGATTGGGGATTGCCTCGGGTGCTTTGCCCATCGACGGGCCGAGGCTGGTGGTCAGTGTGTTGCCGCTGGTGGCAGCGAATTTCGGCCCGAGAATCTTGTAGGCGGCAGTGAAGCCCCCGGAGGTCATCACGCTCAATTCTTCGGCCTGGGCCGCGAGGTTGAACGCGAGACCGGCGAGCAGGGCGGCGACAGTAAACAGTTTTTTCATGGCGAGTTTTCCTCAGGCCGCGACAGGTTGCAGACGACCACCGGCACGGCGGTACAGATAAAGAGTGGCGCACAACGCACACAGCGCACCGATGCTCATCCAGTAACCCGGCGCGGCTTTGTCGCCGGTGTACTGGATCAGGAAGGTCGACATCGCCGGGGTGAAACCACCGAAAATTGCCGTGGCCAGGCTGTAAGCGAGAGAGAAACCGGCGACGCGCACTTCCACCGGCATGATTTCGGTCAGCGCCGGAATCATCGCGCCGTTGTACATGCCGTAGATAAACGACAGCCACAACAGCGACAGCAGCATGTGGCTGAAACTCGGCGCCTGCACCAGGTACGACAGCGCCGGATAGGTGGTGGCCAGCGCCAGCAGTGACATCGCGATCAGCACCGGGCGACGGCCGATGCGATCCGACAACATGCCGCCAATCGGCAACCAGAAGAAGTTCGACACACCGACCAGCAAGGTCACCAGCAGCGCATCGGACGTGCTCAGGTGCAGCACGGTTTTGCCGAAGGTCGGCGCGTACACGGTGATCAGGTAAAACGCGGTGGTGGTCAGTGCGACCATCAACATCCCGCCAAGCACCACCACCCAGTTCTGGCCGAGCGTGCGGAACACTTCGCCCATGCTCGGGCGGTGTTTGCGTGCGGCGAACTCTTCGGTTTCCGCCAGGTTACGGCGCAGGAAAAAGATGAACGGCACGATCATGCAACCCACGAAAAACGGAATCCGCCAGCCCCAATCGGCAATCACGTCCGGCGCCATCCACGCGTTCAGCGCGTAGCCCAGCGCGGCAGCAACGATGATCGCCACTTGCTGACTGGCCGATTGCCAAGCGGTGAAGAAACCCTTGCGCCCCGGCGTGGCGATCTCGGAGAGGTACACCGAAACACCGCCCAATTCCGCGCCGGCGGAGAAGCCTTGCAGTAGGCGTCCGATCAACACCAGCGCTGGCGCAAACAGGCCGATGCTCTCGTATCCGGGCACCAGCACAATCAGGATCGTGCCGCTGGCCATGATCGACAGCGTGACGATCAAGCCTTTGCGCCGACCGACATCATCGATGTACGCACCGAGCACGATGGCGCCCAGCGGACGCATCAGAAAGCCTGCGCCGAACACCGCGAACGTCATCATCAGGGAAGCGAACTCACTGCTCGCCGGAAAGAACACCGCCGCGATCTGCGTGGCGTAGAAGCCGAACAGGAAGAAGTCGAACTGTTCGAGGAAGTTTCCCGAGGTCACCCGGAAAATGGCACCGGCCCGCGAGCCGCCGTGTGGGATTGAGGCTGTCATAGCAAAGGACTCCACCGCTTTTATGACGTGCGCCACGGAGAGGCAGCGCACGGTTCTTATTGAGGCGGATGGTCGCTCAGGTGTAACTGGATGTTAATTGCATTATTGGCATGGATTGATGTGCAAAGCCGATCAATGCCCAAATCCCGACCCACTCACTAACCCTGTGGGAGCGAGCCTGCTCGCGAAAGCGGTGAATCAGGCGATGAAATGTCGATTGTGCTGACCCATTCGCGAGCAGGCTCGCTCCCACAGGTTTTCGGGGTGCCTGCAACTTTCGCTAACACCCTGGCCCCTTGTGTGTGGCTTGCCAGCGATGGCGGCCCGACTGGCGACTACAATCCCTCAGGCAACCCAGGCAAAAAACAAGGAATGATTGCCGAACTGTGCAGTCCGAGTTCAGGTATCACACATCAATGGAGGTTCACCGATGAACAGCAAAACCCTAATCGCCAGCCTGGCCCTCGTCGCCGGCATTGCCGGGATCAGCCCTCTTGTTCAAGCGGCGCAAACCTCAAGCGATCCCACCGTTCAATCCCCGGTCAGCGACCGCGAATTGAAGGTCAACGACCGCGCCCCGGACATTTATCAACGCAGCGAAAAAGCCATCGACTGGAAAACCAAAGGCCTGAAAAAACCGGTCGATCAGGCACAGTGGGTGCAGATCAATGACCAGTACGTCATGGTGATGATCACCAACGGCACCATTGTCGAGATGAAACCGGTTCCGCGTTAAACCTCCGGCAATAATCAGCCATGGACGGTTGATTGCAATCGAGCGCCGTTCGGGTAAAACCCGTGGGGCGTTTCGAGTGAAGAGAAGTAAGGAGCAACACGTTGGAAAAGAAACCGCTGTATCGCAAAGAAAACACCACCGCCCACAATGTCTGGCGCAACAACCCAGGCGGGCACTACCGTGATCAACGAAACACCAAAGCGCAAAGCCGTAGCGAGGCTACGCGCGGCTCGATGCACGGCATCAAACACCACGGCTATGACTACACGCCGCTGTTTCGTTTTCTGTTATCCCGCGTCGGCGGTCATTGGGATGAGATTTTCAGCGAAGCGGTTTCTCGCCTTGATCGGCCAGAGCCGGTGTTCTGGATGGTTGCCATCCATGAAGAGGATCGTGAGGACATTGTGCGACTGGGCGAGTCGGCCTACTTCAACGGCCTGTTCGTCGATGGGCAAAAGCAGCTGCAAATCGTCAACCCGCAGCTGACTGCCGAAGAGATGAAACCTCATTGCCGTTGCTGCACGCATACCTTCAACGGCGTTCCGTTTGGCCTGCCTGCGGACTGATCGAGCTACTCGACCCGAACCTGATTCATCACCTGCCCACCCCCTATTCGATACTGATTATTGCCACTGCGCTTGGCCTCATACATCGCCAGATCGGCAATGTGCAGCAAGCGATCCATGGCCGTCGCATGGTCCGGAAACACTGCCACGCCAAGGCTGGTACCGATATGGCGCTGGTCGTTGCCGATGCTGATCGGGGGCGACAGTTCGATGAAAATTTTCTGGCAGATGCTGCGGGCTTCGTCCTGCAAACTCAGGCTCGGCGACAGGTCTTGCAGGATCACCACAAACTCATCGCCGCCAATGCGCGCGACGGTGTCGGTGGCGCGCAGGATGCGTTTCAACCGTGTTGCCGTGGTGATCAGCACGCGGTCGCCGGCGGCATGGCCGTAGCGGTCGTTGATGGTTTTGAAACCGTTGAGGTCGACGAACACCAGTGCGACGCGGGTCTCGGTCTGCCGCGCGTGATCCAGTGCTTCGGACAAGCGTTGTTCCAGCACCAAGCGATTGGGCAGCCCGGTCAGCGGATCGAAGTGAGCGAGGTGTTGCAGGTAGCTGGCGGAAGCTTTTTCTTCGGTGATGTCGCGCACCACGCCCATCATTTTCACCACCGCGTCGTGGTCGTTGCGCACCACGTTGCCGGTTTCCCGTAGCCAGCGAATCGTGCCGTCGGGCCACACCACGCGGTATTCCTCATCGTGGTTTTCGCCGGTTTCCAGGCAACGCAGTTCGCCTTCGCGCACCTTGGTGCGGTCATCCGGATGGACACAGGAACAGAACAACGCATAGGACGGTGTGATTTCACCGATCTTGAAGCCGAACATGCCGTAAATCGCATCCGACCAGTACAGCCGATCCGTGTCGACTTCCCAGTCCCAAGTGCCGATGCGCGCAAAGTACTGGCTGCGCTTGAAACGCTCGACGTCGCCGTCCTGCTGAATGTGCTGGCCATCAGCAGCACGCGTCAGCAGATCCCGGTATTGCGCAAGCTGCCTGCGCAAACCGCGTTCGCGCCACAACAGCAGAGCGATGATGGCGAGCAAGATCGCGCCCATGGCAAGGCTGATCCAGAACAGAGTCATTCGGGCGCTGCCAGCATGGCGGGTCGATCCGTGGGGTAGTGGCGGTTGGCTATGTTAATGCTTCAATACTCAGTTCCGATACCACGTTGATCTGCGCTGGCAGGTTGCCAATCCCCGGCATTTCTGGGAAAACGGCGGTCGGCTGAACAATAGAGTGAATGTTATGAATGATGAACTGCAGGTAATCGATCTTCAGGTCGGCGAAGGCAAAGCCGCAGTCAAAGGCGCGCTGATCACAACTCAATACATCGGTTGGCTGGAAGACGGCAGCGAGTTCGATTCTTCCTATAGCCGCGGCAAACCTTTTCAGTGCGTGATTGGCACCGGGCGGGTGATCCAGGGTTGGGATCAGGGCTTGATGGGCATGCAGGTGGGGGGCAAACGTAAATTGCTGGTGCCGGCGCATCTGGGGTATGGCGAGCGGACGATGGGCAAGATCCCGCCGAATTCGAATCTGGTGTTTGAGATTGAGTTGTTGGAAGTGCTGACGCGGGAGGATTGAGGTGGGCGGCTGGAGCTGGCTCGGATGAAGCTCGTAACTTCATCCGAATGTAGCCAGGGATGATCAGGTGAATATGTCGATATCGTCGAGCGTGTCTTCAATGATCCCTTGTAGCGAAGGGTGCATTCGCTTCACAGATTCGAGTGCCGCAAAAACTGTTTCAGTATCCAGCTCGCCATGTCGGCGAGCGATGTGCCCGAGTGCAGTAGTCGCAGCGGCCACAATTGCTTCGGTTTTGCTGGTGAGGTGTTTCAGGCAGATGTCCTGAGCCCAGTTTCTATCGGTTTCATTCAGGCCAATGGATACGAGTGCGGCGCTTATGTCTGCATCCGTGCCGCTGGCAAGTAGGAGGATGGCCTCATCGTGGGGTATCCGTGGATTTTGATAGATGAGACCCATTGGCGAAATTAACCCCTGATGCCGATAAAAAGATCGAGTTCCGATGGCAGTTTTTCGTTAATCACCATGCCGATTTTTTGAGCTTGATCCGAGGTCAGCAGCCATTCGCCGTCGGGACTTTCATCAAGGCTTTTCCAACCCATTGCAGCCAAGACTGCAGGTTCAAATTTCGGTCCAACTGTAAGTTCGTATTTTAAGGCGTCGTCTTCGTCGTCACCTTTTAAGAAACCGCTAATCCATAAAAACATCTGTAGCCTCCTGTTTACTTCGGGGTTGATCTTTCGGGGTCTGCGGGATCGATTTGTTCCCCAGTCTCGTGGTTAAACTCGCCGAGATGCTTGCCTTGCTTGTTATAAAGCTCGATCGCACCGGTTTTACTGTCCCATTCATAGATCCGGCCTTTTCTATCTTTCCATCGGCTGCGTCTACCGCCTCCGCCTTGAACACTGCTTTTGGATTTGACAGGAAAGGCATCCGGGAATGCGGGAAGTGTTGAGGGAGGTCTGTGGTACTTGATATCGCCGCCGAGAGCGGGCCTTGAAATAACAACATACAGGGGTGACACCCCGGAGTCAGCCGGAAAAACCAAGATGAAGTCGTGGTACTCAGGTGGGTAAACCGGATTAACGATGATCTTGTCTGCTTGCTCAGTCGGCGGGTAAATCCAGATCTGAGGTACTCGTGGTGTGCTTTCCAACGGTGGAATTACCGTTGTCTTGGTGGGGTCTACAGCGGGTGTCCAGATCAATTTTGCGCCATTGCCGAAATCTGCGACTTGCTGTGTGCCTTGCTTCACGAACCGTACGACAGGAATCATCTCCCAATCGCTTCGCGTCTGGGTGTTGTACCCATATCCTTTCAAGGTGCCGTCAGCCTGTTGTTCTAAACGCAATCGGACACGAGTGCGACCTTTCTCAAGCGATTTAAGTTGTTCTTCTGTGTATAGCGAGCTGTCGCCCAAACTCGAAGGCCAAAGCAGAGCAACCATGCCGAGCAATGCACCAGCGACAACACCTCCCGTCACTGCACTTGCACCACTCACCGCACTTGCGCCTGGGCTTGCAGTGGTAGTCGTAGCTAATAGAAGCGTTCCTGCCTCAGCGGGAAAATTACGGCCTCCTACTTTTTTTAGCGGGATGTTCCCAGCAGTGTCTCGCTCGCGGCCGCCCAACAAAGACAACTCTCCAAAATCAGCCAACTTCTCGACCGGAATAAATCCGGTACTACTGACATGGTTGATTACACCATCCGGAAGTTGGCAGCTTTTAGCGAACACGCAACCTTTTGCATCGGGCATAGGCTGTTGTGGCTGTTTGATTAGGCTATTTTCGTAGGCTTGCTGTCTGGCAAGCATGTCGTCATAGGCGGTTTGTCTAGCTTCCCGCTCTGCCAACTCGCTGTCGGTCATGTAGCGGCTAGTGATGTGGTGTCCGTCACCGGCCGGTGGGTTTTGAACCCGAGGTCTGTCTGTCTTTCGCGTCATGAGCGTCCTTGTTCTTTCGTCAGAAAACGATGCGGACGCTAAATGAATGGGCGTTTGATGGATGTAGGACGGGTCTGAAATTGCGACAGTTGTTACAAGTGTAAAAAATCAGGATTGGTACATCGGCAGGTACGCCAACTCGCTCGGGCCTTCCTACGGTCTGGTTTTCAGATATTTGTTAGCAGAAAGAAAGCCATCGCGAGCAGGCTCACTCCTACAGTTGATCGCGGATGCTCATGGGATTTGAGTGCAGCGCAGATCTAGTGTGGGAGCGAGCCTGCTCGCGAAGAACGATTACGCGGTCAGTCAGGCTGCGTGCGCCATCTCGGCCAGTGTGTCGGCCACGGTTTTTTGCAGTGAGGGGAACCGGCGGGTCACGCGGCGCAGTGCGGGTAGCACGGCGTCGATTTCCAGTTCATCGAGTTGGGGAAGGACGGTGACGGCGGAGACGACGATGGATTCGCGTTCGCTTTCGAAGAGCACCAAGCAGGCGTTCTGTGCCCAGCGTCCGTCCCGCTCGTTGAAACCCATGGCCACCAGTGCCGCGACGACTTGTGCATCTGTTTTGTGGGTCATGGTTATTGCCTCAGGGCGGGGTCGATTTTGTCGAGGGCGCGGTTGACCGCGAGTTCGCCGAGCATGACCACTTGCTGGATGCCGAGCACGGTGTTGCGGTAGGGCGAGTCGAGCAGGGCGGCGAAGTCGCTGAGCATGACGCTGGCCGAAGCCATTGATTCGCAGGCATGGGCCATGAGGTCTTCGGCGCCGGTGTTGGGGTCGACGAGGAACATGGTGCTGGGTCTGCGCGGTGGTGAAGGCGGTGTGGGTTTCAGGTAGTGGTCGAGGGCGCGTTCGGCGGCTTCGTGGAGTTTTCTGGAGCCCGGTGTGGAATAGGGGGACGTTGGATTTGGATCGATTTCCGCGTCTGTTTCGGGCGGATTTGGCGTTATCTTGAACATATGCTGGGAACCTCAATGAGGCTGACACCGTTCTGCGACTAAACATTAGGTGGCAGCTATACGCAGGTTAGTCGACCGGCATCCCAAGCATTACCGGCGCGCTCGAAAGCGCCCTGCGCACAGCCGCCATTGAGTGCAGGCATCGAAATGCCAGACTGAATAACAGCTTGCGAACTTGAGAAAACACCGAGCGACTAAACCCGATCACTGAACATTCAGTGACGCGAACCAAGTTACCGGCGCCCCCCAAGCCGCACAAGCGGCGGATTCTGGCTTAGTTGTAGGCAAAGGCGCAAGGCGCTGTAGCCTGCTGGATGATGCCGAAATGATGCTGCGTTTTTCAGTTCGCCATCACCACTAGGTTGGCTCCCACAGGGATTTGTGTCGGGCGGGGAGTTCGATCACACCGCCGAAAAACTGTGGGAGCGAGCCTGCTCGCGAAGAGGCCGGCACCACCAGCATCTTCGTAATATGACACACCGCTTTCGCGAGCAGGCTCGCTCCCACAGGGGGCGATGTCGTTCATTGCATCCCGCTCATCCCGTTCAGACCAAGCCGAGCTTGCGATTGCCGAAGCCATCGACGATGATTCTCGCTACATAGGGGTAGGGGGTATAGGTATGTCGCACATTCACGAACACAAAGACGAACTGCTCAACCGCGTCCGGCGCATTGCCGGGCAGGTTCAGGCTGTCGAGAAAGCGCTGGAGGGCGACGCCGATTGCGCCAAGACGTTGCACTTGGTGGCGGCGATTCGCGGGGCGGTCAACGGTTTGTTGGAGCAATTCGTCGAGGCTCACGCCCGTGAACACGTTGCCCGTCCGGGGCTGAGCGATGACGAACGCGCGCAGGGCGTTGAAGAATTGCTGCAAGCCATCCGCCGTTACGCCAAATAGAGCGCAAACATCATGACATTGACTCCCAAGGCTGACCGCTTCAGCCACGATCACCAGTTTCTCGGCGCCTCGCACGATGAAAACGCGCGGCGCACGCTGTGGGTGGTGGCGCTGACTTTTGTGATGATGATTGCCGAGATCGCTGCCGGTTACATCACCGGTTCCATGGCGTTGCTGGCCGACGGTTTCCACATGGCAACCCACGCTGGCGCCTTGGGTATCGCGGCGGCGGCTTACGGTTTTGCCCGGCGCCACGCCAATAACCGGCGCTACAGTTTCGGCACCGGTAAAGTCGGCGATCTGGCCGGTTTTGCTTCGGCGATGATTCTCGGGCTGGTGTCGCTGGGCATTGCCGGTGAATCTGTTTTGCGTCTGTTCCAGCCGACCACGGTGGCGTTTGGCGAGGCGACGGTGATTGCGATCGTGGGCCTGGCGGTGAACCTGATCAGCGCTTTTCTGCTGATGGGCAAGCATGGCCACGACCACGGACACTCGCATGATCACGGCCATGATCATCATCACCACCATCACGACAACAATCTGCGTTCGGCCTATGTCCATGTGCTCGCCGATGCCTTGACCTCGGTGCTGGCGATTGCCGCACTGCTGGCCGGGCGCTATCTGGGCTGGGTGTGGCTGGACCCGGTGATGGGCATTGTCGGCGCCATCGTCATTGCCAAGTGGGCGTACAACCTGATGCGCGACAGTGCGGCCGTGCTGCTCGACGCCACCGATGAGCCGGTCGCGGCGCAGATCCGCGAGCTGCTGGAAACCTCGAATGATGTGCGCATCAGCGACCTGCACGTGTGGCAAGTCGGCCCGCAGGCGCGGGTGGCGATCGTCAGTGTGGTCGCGGCAGCAGGTGTCACGGCGGAGGTGATTCGCGAACGGCTGGCGCCGGTGCATGAGCTGTCGCACCTGACCATCGAGCTGCGCAGCGCTTAAGCCGTTGCCTCGCTGAACATCGGGATGCGGCCGTTGAGCGACGGGCGGTAATGCCAGTTCAGCCGATTCAGGTCGACACCGTGGGCGAGTATTTCACCCACCGTGGCGCTGGCGATGCTCATTGCCAGCGCCTGCCCCGGACACTGATGCCGGCCACTGCCAAAACTGAAACTGCGCCGGTTCGGCCGCTCCAGCAGGAACTCATCGGGATGTTCATTGAGGGCCGGATCGCGATTGGCCGAGGCCATCAGCACGAGTATCACGTCACCGGCTTCGACGCGGACACCGTCAATCTCGCAAGGCTGGACGACAAAGCGCCGGGTGTTCTGCACCGATGGATCAAAGCGCTGAACTTCGGCCAACAGAGCATCCATCGGGGCTGCGCTTAACGCCGGCTGACGGCGCAACGTCACCAGCGCATTGCCGATCAACCCGGCTGTGGCTTCATGGGTCTGCGAACACAGGCCAATCAGATTGGCGATCAGCGTGTCCTCATCGCCTTCAAATCGCTGCTCAATAGCCGTCAGCAATTCGCTGTTCGATTCGGCGAGCAACTCGATGAAATACCCGCGCAATTGCTCAGCCGCCGTATGCGCCGCTGCCAGTTGCAGATCGTTGCTCAGCGGCGACAGGCACGCGACGAAGTCCGCCGTCAGCTCGCTGATCGCCCGGCCCTGCGCCGGCGTGAAACCGAGCAGTGCCGCCAGCACGCACACCGGCCCGCGAAACATGGCTTTATAGAGGCCGTCGGCATCGTCGCTGAGCAGGCGCGCCGCCACCAGCGCGCGAATCTGCGCCTGATCAATCAAGCCCAGTGCGGGCTCGATCGCCGAGCGCGGGCAGCGCTGACGTTCGCCATCATTCATCCGCATCAACTGCGCGAAAACCCTGCCGGCCATGCCCGAGGCGATTGCCTTGGGCACCGGTTCCTGAGGCGGACGCACCCGGCAATCGGCACTGGCCAGCACGGCACACACCGCGCGGGCGCTGCTGGCGACCCACAGTTTCAGTCCGTGATGAAAGGTCAGCCCGCCCTGAGCACGCAGTTCGGCGTAATAAGGATAAGGGTCGGCATGAGTCGCAGCGATGATCGGGTCCATGTTTCGCAGCCTTGTCGTCGGGAAAGTGATGCGAGTATCTTCAGTTCGCAGCGACGACGATTCGTCCGGGAGCGAAATATGCACGCAGAACATCAAGACATCGGTGTCTCGCAGGTGGCGGCGGCCATCGCGGAGCCGGCGCGCACCAAAATCCTCTGCTCACTGATGGACGGCCACGCCCGCACCAGCACCGAATTGGCGGCCATTGCCGAAGTCAGCGCCTCCACCGCCAGCGCGCACTTGGCCAAACTCAAGGACCTGGCGCTGGTGCGCCTGCACGTGCAGGGCCGCCATCGTTATTACAGCCTCGCCGATAAACGCGTGGCTCAGGCCCTCGAAGCCTTGATGGTGATCGGCCAGAACGCCACGCCGACCTTCAAAGCGCACACGCCGGATCGCCTGCAATTCGCCCGCACCTGTTACGACCATATGGCCGGCACCCTGGCGGTGTTGCTGCATGATCGGTTGATCGAGGCGGGGTGGATGCTCGAAACCGACGAGCACGCGTATTGCCTGAGTGAGAGTGGGGAGGCGTTGTTTGAAGGCCTGGGCATTGAAGTGCAGGATTTGAGTACGTTGCGGCGCAAGTTTGCCTGTCCGTGCCTGGACTGGAGCATGCGTCGACCGCATCTGGGCGGGTCGCTGGGTGCGGCGCTGTTGCAAGCGGCGTTGAAGCGCAAGTGGCTGACTCAGGACATGGACAGTCGGGCGTTGGCGTTGACGACACTGGGCAGAAAGGAAATCGGCGTTCGGTTTGCTTTGGCGTTGCCTGCGGCTGACGCAGTAAGGATGCCGCGCAGCACGCCATCCATTGCGGCAACGATCAACGTTCGGTAGATAAAATCGCCTGACCGACGAAGGGCAAAGTTTGCCCTTGAACCCTGCGCGCGGGCTCTATACTGTATATGCACACAGTATAGAGCCCGCGCCATGCAAATCATCGACAAGCTGAGCATCCTCGCCGACGCCGCCAAGTACGACGCCTCTTGCGCCAGCAGTGGCGCGCCCAAGCGCAGCTCCGAGGGCAAAAGCGGGCTGGGTTCGACCGATGGCATGGGCATCTGCCACAGCTATACGCCGGACGGGCGTTGCGTGTCGTTGTTGAAAATTCTGCTGACCAATTTCTGCCTCTACGATTGCCAATACTGCGTCAACCGCCGTTCCAGCGATGTGCCGCGCGCTCGTTTCACCCCTGAAGAAGTCGTCGCGCTGACCATGGATTTTTACCGGCGCAACTGCGTCAGCGGGCTGTTTCTCAGTTCCGGCATCATCCGCTCGGCGGATTACACCATGGAGCAATTGGTGCGGGTCGCCAAGCTGCTGCGCGAAGAGCATGAGTTTCGTGGCTACATCCACCTCAAAACCATCCCCGAAGCGGATCCGGCGTTGATCGAGGAGGCGGGGCGCTACGCCGATCGCCTGAGCGTCAACATCGAATTGCCGACCGACGCCAGCCTGCAAATGCTGGCACCGGAGAAGGACATCGCTTCGATCAAACAGGCGATGAATACCATCTACACCGGCGTGCAGACCGTGTTGAACGAACCGCGCTCGGCGAAGTTCGCCCCGGCCGGGCAGAGCACGCAACTGATCGTCGGTGCCGATGACACCGACGACAGCACGATCTTGCACAGTGCCCAGTCGCTGTACGGCAATTTCCGTCTACGCCGGGTCTACTATTCGGCCTTCAGCCCGATCCCCGACAGTCCGAAAAGCGTGCCGCTGGCCGCACCACCGCTGATGCGCGAGCACCGTTTGTATCAGGCAGATTTTCTTTTGCGCAGCTACGGTTACAGCGCCGATGAGTTGCTCAAGGGGCCGGGTAATCTGGCCTTGGACATCGACCCGAAACTGGCCTGGGCGTTGCAGAATCGCGAGGTGTTCCCGCTGGACCTCAACCGCGCCGACGCGTCGTTGATTGCACGCATCCCTGGCATCGGCTTGCGCACCACCGAACGCTTGGTCGAGCTGCGCCGACAGCGGCGGATCCGCTACGAAGATGTCGCGCGCATGCGTTGCGTACTGGCCAAAGCCAAGCCGTTCATCATCACCAGCGATTACCACCCGCAGCAGGCCGAAGTCACCAGCCACTTGCTCTATCAGCAATTGCGCGACCGGCCGATGCCGCAGCAGATGGGGTTGTGGGGATGATCAACCTCGATTGCGATGACCTGTTCGACACCTGGCGGCAACAGGCGCGCTGGCTGCTTAGCCATGAAGTCGACCCAAGTCTGGTGAGCTGGGCGTCGGAAGGCGTGGGCGATTTGTTCGCCAGTGATGACCCTGTGCCTGAAGGGCAGGGGCCGTTTATGGCGCGCATCCCGCGGGTGCTGCTCGACACGCTGGAGCAAGCCGCGCAATACCGGGGTGATCAGCGCTGGAGTTTGCTCTACGAGGTGTTGTGGCGGGTCAGCCATGGTGATCGCACGGCCATGCTCGCCGGGGACAAACTGGGCAGCGAACTGCAGCGGCGAATTAAACAGGTGAATCGGGAAGCCCATCACCTGCATGCGTTTGTGCGCTTCATCGAACGTCCGTTATCCAGCGCGGGCCCGCAATACGTGGCTTGGCATGAACCCGCCCATGACATCCTGCGCAGCGCCAGCGAGCATTTTATCGGGCGCATGGGCCGGCATCGTTGGTTGATCGCCACGCCGCGCGACGGGGTTTATTACGATGGTGAGCAACTGATCCATCAGCGCCAATGCCCGCTGGAATGGCAGCAACTGGCGCAGAACGTCGACGATCCCCATGGTGATCTGTGGCTGACCTATTACAGCCACATCTTCAATCCGGCGCGGTTGAACGAGAAGGTCATGCAGGGACATTTGCCGGTGCGGTTCTGGAAGAATCTGCCGGAGGGGGAGCTGATTCCCGGGTTGATTACGCAGGCGCGAATGGGCAAGCAGCAGAATGGGCAGGCGAGTGGGATAGCTGATCGGCTTGGTAAACGGATTGCCTTGAAGAGCGAAAAGCCTACCCTCACCCCAGCCCTCTCCCGGAGGGAGAGGGAGCTGACCGAGGTGTTCTCCCGTACGACATCGACCTGAAAAACCGCGTCGAACTTCAGTCTGGAGAACAACCGAGATCGGCTCCCTTTCCCCCTCGCCCCCTTGGGGGAGAGGGCTGGGGTGAGGGGGAAAAAATCTCAAGCCCTACACAAAAATCCCCACCAAACGCAAAAAAGCCCCCCACCAATCACTCGGTGGAGGGCTTTTCTACATCAACACCCGTCAGATCAAACCTTGACGATCCAACCCGCTGGCGCTTCGATGTCGCCGGTCTGCACGCCCGTCAGCTCTTTGTAGAGCTTCTGAGTCACCGGACCCACTTCAGTCTCGCTGTGGAACACATGCAGATGATCGTTGTAGCTGATGCCACCAATCGGCGTAATCACCGCTGCTGTACCGCAAGCGCCGGCTTCTTTGAAGTCCGACAGCTTGTCGATCAGCACGTCGCCTTCAACCACTTCCAGGCCCAGACGCGATTTCGCCAGTTCGATCAGCGACAGGCGGGTGATGCCTGGCAGAACGGACGGCGAGTTCGGGGTGATGAACTTGTTGTCGTGGGTGATCCCGAAGAAGTTGGCCGAGCCGACTTCTTCGATCTTGGTGTGGGTCATCGGGTCCAGGTAGATCGCGTCAGCGAAGTTGGCTTTCTTGGCTTTCGAGCCCGGCATCAGGCTGGCCGCGTAGTTGCCACCGACCTTGGCCGCGCCGGTGCCTTGTGGGGCCGCGCGGTCGTAGCTGGAGATCTGGAAGTTGTGCGGGGTCAGGCCACCCTTGAAGTAGGCGCCGACCGGGATGCAGAAGATCGAGAAGATGAACTCAGGTGCGGTGCGCACGCCGATGTTGTCACCCACGCCGATCACGAACGGGCGCAGGTACAGCGCGCCGCCGGTGCCGTACGGCGGGATGAAGCGCTCGTTGGCACGCACCACTTCTTTACAGGCTTCGATGAACTGCTCGGTGTCGACCGTCGGCATCAGCAGACGCGCGCAGCTGCGTTGCATACGCAGGGCGTTCTGGTCCGGGCGGAACAGGTTGATCGAGCCGTCCTTGCAACGATAGGCCTTCATGCCTTCGAAGCACTGCTGGCCATAGTGAAGGGCAGTCGAGCCTTCGCTGATGTGCAGCACGTTATCTTCGGTCAGGGTGCCTTTGTCCCACTCGCCATCGCGAAAGTACGACAGATAGCGTTTGTCGGTCTTGATGTAGTCAAAACCCAGCTTGTCCCAATTGATGCTTTCGTTACCCATGACACCCTCTATCACTGAACAACCGCCGAAACGGTTCAAGGCTTCTGACGTTTTTTGGATGGGCACAACAATACTTCATTCTTGAGCGGTTTCGCAGCCCGGACTATCGGGTGACAGACAGATAAATCGCGTTGCCCCTGAGAATTCGCGAGCAAGCTCGCTCCCACATTTGAAATGCATTCCCTCTGTGGGAGCGAGCTTGCTCGCGAAGGGGCCATCACTGCCACCGCACATCACATATGCAACGCATGCCCCAAAGCACGCAACGCCGCTTCCTGCACCGCTTCACCCAAAGTCGGATGCGCATGAATGGTGCCGCCGATGTCTTCCAGCCGCGCGCCCATTTCCAGGCTTTGCGCAAACGCCGTCGACAACTCTGAAACACCCACGCCCACGGCTTGCCAACCGACAATCACATGGTTATCCCGACGAGCGACTACGCGCACGAAGCCGCTTTTCGACTCCAGCGTCATCGCCCGGCCATTGGCGGCGAACGGGAAGCTGGAGACGATGCAGTCCAGCCCCGCAGCCTTGGCTTCGTCCGGGGTTTTGCCGACCACCACCAGTTCCGGGTCGGTGAAGCACACGGCAGCAATGGCCGTCGGGTTGAATTCGCGGGTTTTGCCGCTGATCAACTCGGCAACCATTTCGCCCTGCGCCATGGCGCGGTGAGCGAGCATCGGCTCGCCGCTCAAATCGCCAATCGCATAAACGTTGCGCATGCTGGTCTGGCAGCGGCTGTCGATCTTGATCGCCGAGCCGTTCATGTCCAGATTCAGCGCTTCGAGGTTCCAGCCTTGGGTATTCGGCTTGCGACCGACGGCGACCAGTACCTGATCGGTTTCCAGGTTCAAGGTTTCGCCCTCGGGATCGCGCACCTGCAGGGTGCCGTCGAAACCCAGCACGCTGTGCTTCAGATACAGCTTCACGCCGAGTTGCTTCAACGCGTCATGCACCGGTTGCGTCAGTTCAGCGTCGTAGGCCGGCAGAATGCGATCCTGTGCCTCGACCACGCTGACGTCGGCACCGAGCTTGCGATAAGCGATACCCAGCTCCAGACCGATGTAACCACCGCCGACCACGACCAGACGTTTCGGCACGGATGTCGGCGCCAGCGCCTCGGTGGAGGAGATGATCGGCCCGCCAATCGGCAGGATCGGCAGGTTGACGCTGGTCGAACCGGTGGCCAGCACCAAGTGCTCGCACTGGATGCGCGTGTCGCCGACGTCGACAGTTTTGCCGTCGATGACTTTGGCCCAGCCGTTGATGACCTGAACCTTGTTCTTCTTCAGCAGCGCAGCCACGCCAGTGGTCAGGCGATCAACGATGCCGTCCTTCCACTCGACACTTTTAGTGATGTCGAGGGTCGGCGCGGAAACGCTGATGCCCAGCGCCGAATGCTGATTGTGATGCCGGGTCTGGTGGAACTGCTCAGCCACATGGATCAGCGCTTTCGACGGGATGCAGCCGATGTTCAGGCAGGTGCCGCCCAGCGATTGGCCTTCGACCAGAATCGTCGAAATGCCCAATTGCCCGGCGCGGATCGCCGTCACATAACCGCCTGGGCCGCCGCCGATGATCAGCAGCGTAGTGTTCAGAGATTGCATGCGCGCCTTACTCCACAAACAAAGTGGCAGGTTGTTCGATCAGGCCGCGAATGGCCTGGATGAAGAGTGCCGCATCCATGCCGTCGACCACACGGTGATCGAACGAGCTGGAGAGGTTCATCATCTTGCGGATCACCACCTGGCCTTTGACGACCATTGGCCGTTCGACGATTTTGTTGACGCCGACGATGGCCACTTCCGGCAGGTTCAGCACCGGCGTGCTGACGATGCCGCCCAGTGCACCGAGGCTGGTCAGGGTGATGGTCGAACCGGACAGCTCATCGCGGCTGGCCTTGCCATTGCGCGCGGCGTTGGCCAAGCGCGAGATTTCCGTGGCGCTGTCCCACAGGCTGCGCGCCTCGGCGTGCCGCACCACGGGCACCATCAGGCCAACATCGCTTTGCGTAGCAACGCCGACATGCACCGCGCCAAGGCGAGTGATGACCTGAGCTTCGTCGTCGTAACGAGCGTTCATCTGCGGGAAGTCGCGCAGGGCGACGACCAAGGCGCGGACGAGGAACGGCAGCAAGGTCAACTTACCACGGCTGGCCCCGTGTTTTTCATTCAGGTGCGCACGCAGCTCTTCAATCGCGGTGACGTCGATTTCTTCGACGTAGCTGAAATGTGCAGCACGCTGAGTGGCGTCCTGCATACGCTGGGCGATCTTGCGGCGCATGCCGATCACTTGAATCTGTTCTTCGTCGTTACGTTGGGCGTAAGCGGCAGCCGCCGGCGCCGAGGCGTTCGACTGACCTTGCGCCAGATAGGCTTCAAGGTCTTCGTGCAACACTCGACCGGCCGGGCCGGAACCGCGCACCAGACGCAATTGAATGCCCAGATCCAGCGCATGTTTGCGCACGGCTGGCGAAGCGAGCGGGCGTTCGTCTGCTTCGCGAGCAGCCATCGGGCCTTGGCAAACGGCAGCCGGACGCTGGGCGGCTGGAGCAGGTTTACTTTCAACAACTGCTTCAACTTTCGGCGCCGCAGGCGCTTCTTTGACCGGCGCGGGTGCGGCAGACTCTTTCAAGTTACCGGCACCTTCAACCTCAATGCTGATCAGCACACTGCCAACCGCCATCACTTCACCCGGCTGACCGCCGAGGGCAATCACCTTGCCGTGCACTGGCGATGGAATATCGACCATCGCCTTGTCGGTCATCACGTCCGCCAGCACCTGATCTTCAACCACCAGATCGCCCACCTTGACGTGCCACTGCGACAGTTCTACTTCTGCGATGCCTTCGCCGATGTCCGGCATCTTGATAACGTGCGTGCCCATTCAGACCTCCATGACCCGTTTCAGCGCCGCGCCCACTCGGGACGGCCCAGGGAAATACGCCCACTCTTGCGCGTGCGGGTAGGGGGTGTCCCAACCGGTGACGCGTTCGATCGGCGCTTCCAGGTGATGGAAGCAATGCTCTTGCACCAGCGACACCAGTTCGGCGCCGAAACCGCAGGTGCGGGTGGCTTCGTGAACCACCACGCAGCGGCCGGTTTTCTTCACCGACTTGACGATGGTTTCCAGGTCCAGCGGCCACAGACTGCGCAGGTCGATGACTTCGGCGTCAACACCGGATTCTTCGGCAGCGACTTGCGAGACATACACGGTGGTGCCGTAAGTCAGCACGGTCACGTCCTTGCCCGGACGGGTGATCGCAGCAACGTCCAGCGGCACGGTGTAGTAACCGTCCGGCACTTGCGCTTGCGGGTGTTTCGACCACGGGGTTACCGGGCGATCGTGGTGGCCGTCGAACGGGCCGTTGTACAGGCGTTTTGGCTCAAGGAAGATCACCGGGTCATCGTTTTCGATGGAGGCGATCAGCAGGCCTTTGGCGTCATACGGGTTGGATGGCATGACCGTGCGCAAGCCGCACACTTGGGTGAACATCGCCTCGATGCTCTGGCTGTGCGTCTGGCCACCGTAAATGCCGCCGCCGCAAGGCATGCGCAGGGTCATCGGTGCGGTGAACTCGCCGGCCGAGCGATAACGCAGGCGCGCCGCTTCGGAAATGATCTGGTCGGAGGCAGGGTAGACGTAGTCGGCGAACTGAATTTCGGCGACCGGACGCAAGCCGTAAGCGCCCATGCCGACGGCCACGCCGACAATGCCGCTTTCCGAGATCGGTGCGTCGAATACCCGCGAGGTGCCGTACTTGGTCTGCAAACCTTCGGTGCAACGGAACACGCCGCCGAAGTAGCCGACGTCCTGACCGAACACCACGACATTGTCATCACGCTCAAGCATCACATCCATGGCCGAGCGCAGGGCCTGGATCATGGTCATGGTGGTCGTGGTCATGGCGGTTTCCAACTGAATATTGTTGTTGTGATCGTTCATGTCAGATCCCCAACTGCTGACGCTGGCGCTTCAAGTGCTCCGGCATCTCTTTGTAGACGTCTTCGAACATGGTCGCGGCGCTTGGAATCTGGCCGCCGGCGAGGGTGCCGTACTGTTCGGCCTGTTTCTGCGCGGCAATCACTTCGGCTTCGAGTTCGGCGCTGACGGCGGTGTGTTCTTCTTCCGACCAGTGACCGACCTTGATCAGGTGCTGTTTCAGGCGCGCGATCGGGTCGCCGAGCGGGAAGTGGCTCCAGTCATCGGCCGGGCGGTATTTCGACGGATCGTCGGAGGTCGAGTGCGGACCGGCGCGGTAGGTGACCCATTCGATCATGGTCGGGCCGAGGTTGCGGCGGGCGCGTTCAGCGGCCCAGGCAGACGCGGCGTAAACCGCGTAGAAGTCGTTGCCGTCAACGCGCAGCGAAGCGATGCCGCAACCGACGCCGCGTCCGGCGAAGGTGGTGGCTTCACCACCGGCGATGGCCTGGAAGGTCGAAATCGCCCATTGGTTGTTGACCACGTTGAGGATCACCGGCGCCCGATAAACGTGGGCGAAGGTGAGGGCGGTGTGGAAGTCCGATTCAGCGGTAGCGCCGTCGCCGATCCATGCCGAGGCGATTTTGGTGTCGCCCTTGATCGCTGAAGCCATGCCCCAGCCCACGCCCTGAATGAACTGCGTGGCGAGGTTGCCGGAAATAGTGAAGAAACCCGCATCCTTGACCGAGTACATGATCGGCAACTGGCGGCCCTTGAGCGGATCGCGCTCGTTGGACAACAGTTGGCAGATCAGGTCGACCAGTGGCACTTCGCGAGCCATCAGAATGCTTTGCTGACGGTAGGTCGGGAAGCACATGTCGTCGATGTTCAAGGCCAACGCCTGAGCACTGCCGATGGCTTCTTCGCCGAGGCTCTGCATGTAGAACGACATTTTTTTCTGACGCTGGGCGACCACCATGCGGTTGTCGTAGATGCGCGTCTTGAGCATGGCGCGCATGCCTTTACGGAGGATCTCGACTGGCACGTTTTCAGCCCAAGGGCCGAGAGCGTTGCCCTGATCGTCGAGCACACGAATCAGCCCACGCGCCAGGTCGGCGGTGTCGGCAGGTTCTACGTCCACGGGAGGTTTGCGCACCGTACCGGCATCGGTCAGATGCAGGTAGGAAAAGTCGGTTTTGCAGCCGGGACGGCCCGAGGGTTCAGGGACGTGCAGGCGCAGCGGTTCATACGCTTGGGTCATGGCTTCTACGCTCGATCTTGTGAATTTCTTGTAGTGAGCTGGCAGTCATTCTTCGGTAGAAGAAATCTTGTCCTACAACAATCATAGGCCCGGGCAAGAAGAATATTTATCTCTGTTTCGTTGCGCTGGAGACGATTTGCAGATAGAAATTCTGCATAAACATAAAAAACAGGTGGTTTTGTCTCATGCGCAAACTGGACCGTACCGACATCGGCATTCTCAACAGCCTTCAAGAGAACGCGCGCATCACCAACGCCGACCTGGCACGCTCGGTGAATCTGTCGCCGACGCCGTGCTTCAACCGGGTCAAGGCGATGGAAGAATTAGGCCTGATTCGCGAGCAGGTGACACTGCTCGATGCCGACCTGTTGGGGCTGCACGTGAACGTGTTCATTCACGTGAGCCTTGAGAAGCAGGTGGAGGAGGCACTGCAACATTTCGAGGAGGCGATTTCCGATCGCCCCGAAGTGATGGAGTGCTACCTGATGGCCGGAGACCCGGATTATCTGATCCGGGTCCTGGTGCCGACGATTCAGTCGCTGGAACGTTTCATGATGGATTTCCTCACGAAGGTTCCCGGTGTGGCGAATATCCGCTCCAGTTTTGCGCTCAAGCAGGTGCGCTACAAAACCGCGTTGCCATTACCGGCGAACGGTCTGACGCTGGGCAGTTGAGGCTCAGATGTAGTCATACCGGTAATCCAGCTCTTCGGTGAACAGCGTTTGTTGGACGGTAAAGTTTTTTAAGAAGGGCGCCGGTTCATTGTTGGGATGGAAGATCAGTACGGTGTCATTCATGTCTGCCGAACCGGCCTCGTTGGTGAAGCCCGGCGTGCCAGGATGCTGGTGCTTCCAACGCTCCCAGAGCAAGTCGAGGTGGCAGTGGTGCAGGAAGAATATCGGGTCGTTGGGTGAGGAGGCTTGCGCCATGCTGCCGCCAATCCATGCATGCACCG
Organism: Pseudomonas fluorescens; assembly: GCF_001648775.1. Lineage (GTDB taxonomy): Bacteria > Pseudomonadota > Gammaproteobacteria > Pseudomonadales > Pseudomonadaceae > Aquipseudomonas > Aquipseudomonas fluorescens_M. The sequence goes on along the minus strand of NZ_LVEJ01000037.1, from coordinate 57,251 downwards.
GGTTGTGCAATTGGAGTTCCGAGACGTTCTCCCAGCCGCTTTCGGCCATCCAGTAAGGCGTTCTGTTCAGGGCCGAGATCACGTCCAGTGCGCTGGGCAGTGTGCCGTTTGCCCCAAGATCCCGGCGAATGCCGGTGTTGCCGATGTCTTCGTCCCAGACCCTGACGTCGAATTGGGACTGCTCTCTGGAAAACGGGCCGCTGGTAACGCGCTGGTCTTGCAGGTTGTCACCGTTCGACCCCATGAAATCCGAGGTGAAGGGGTTGTCTGCGCCGGTCAGTTGCCAGTTCCAGTAGGGCAGGGTGATGGTCGGGTCATTGGCCGCGGCTTGCAGGGCCAGTTCGAATTGGCGGATCAGGACTCGGTGCCACGGATAGAACAGCGGGCTCAAGTGCGGATTGGGTGTCAGCGGATTGCCCCGGCCCATCGAATTTTTGTGGATCTGCACAAAATCATCGTAGCGGCTTTGTTGTCCGGGTCGCAGCACGCTGTCGACGTTGTTTTTCAGGGTCAGGATGGCCTCGATAAACGCGGACTTCTGTTGCGGTGTCATGTCACGGTGATTACGACGAATATCCATATTGCGAAAACTCCATTGAATGTTTGCCCAATGGAGTCTGATCGCTGAGAGGATTTTCACCAGTTCATCGCTATCGCCAGGGTTCGTAGGAAAAATAAACGGGCAATCGGGTCAGCGATTTTTCCTATAGAGAATCGAGCGGGATCTTCAGATACACGACGCCATTGCCTTCCGCCGGCGGCAAATTTCCCGCCCGCACATTCACCTGAATCGCTGGCAGCAACAGCGTCGGCATGCCCAACCCGGCGTCACGCTTCGTGCGCATCTCGACGAAAGCCGCTTCATCAATGCCGTCATGCACGTGAATATTGCTTTTGCGCTGCTCACCGACAGTGGTCTGGCACTGCGATTCGCGGCCCTCTGGCGGGTAATCGTGGCAAACGTAAAGCTTCACGCTGGCCGGGAAGGCCAGCAGTTTGTGGATGGACGCGAACAGCTGATTGGCATTGCCGCCGGGAAAGTCGCAGCGCGCGGTGCCGACATCGGGCATGAACAGCGTGTCGCCGACCAGAATCTGCTCGCTGTCGATCAAATAAGCCATGTCCGCCGGCGTGTGCCCGGGCACGTGCAGGGCGGTGGCCTTGAGATTGCCGATGCGGAAGGACTCGTTCGGCGCGAACAGATGATCGAACTGCGAGCCATCGACGCAGAACTCCGGCTCCAGATTGAACAGCGCCTTGAACACGTGCTGCACTTTGCTGATCGACTCGCCAATGGCGATTTTGCCGCCCAGTTCCCGACGCAGGTACGGCGCGGCGGACAGGTGATCGGCGTGGGCGTGGGTTTCCAGCAGCCATTGCACTTGCAGATTATGCGCGCGGACGAACGCGATGATTTTGTCGGCCTGGGCGGTGCCGGTGCGGCCGGCGGCGCCGTCGTAATCGAGCACCGGGTCGACGATTGCGCAGTGTCCGCCGCAGGCTTCATAGACCACGTAGCTGTAGGTCGAGGAGGCGGGGTCGAGGAACGATTCAATCTGCGCGGGCATGGACACCAACCTGAACAAGGAAAATGGGTTGCAACACTTTATCTAAAAACATAATGTTCGCAGCTTAAGTGACCTTGAAGGCATCGTGCAAATGCAATCCAGTCTGACTGAATGTGAAGTCGCCCAACTGCGCGCCTCGGCCTCCAAGGCCTGCGCGTTGCTCAAGGCCATGGCCAATGAGGATCGCCTGTTGATCCTGTGCCAACTGACCCAGGGCGAACGTAACGTTGGCGAACTGGAAAAGATGACCGGTGTGCGCCAACCGACGCTGTCCCAGCAACTGGGCATCCTGCGTGATGAAGGGCTGGTCGCGACACGTCGTGAAGGCAAGTACATTTTCTACGGCCTCGCCAGTCCGGAGGTCATTCAGGTGATGAAGACCCTGTCCGGATTGTATTGCGGAGCGGTGCTGAAAAGTCTGGGCCATCAATAAATGCCAGCCATGGCACTGGTTCAATGTGGGAGCGAGCCTGCTCGCGAAAGCGTTAGGTCAGGCAATAATTGCATCGACTGACACGCCGCCTTCGCGAGCAGGCTCGCTCCCACATTGAGATTGATGTGTTGGCTAGAACAATCCTTGCGTGCAGCAAAAGGAACAAGCAATGAACGATCAACACTGGGGCCCATCCATCAGTGCGGACATCGTGGTCATCGGCGGCGGTACGGCCGGTATCGGTTTTGTCGCCAGCCTGCTCAAGCGTGACCCGAGTCTTAACGTCACGGTTATCGAACCCAGCGCCCAGCATTACTACCAACCGGCGTGGACGCTGGTCGGCGGTGGCGCCTACGACGCGAAAGACACGGCCCGGCCGATGAACAAGGTCATGCCCAAGCAAGCAAACTGGCTGCAAGCGGCGGTCACCGCAATCGACCCTGACAAACGCCAACTCACCCTCGACGATCAACGCACAGTCAGCTATCAAAACCTGATCGTCTGCCCCGGCCTGCGCCTGGCCTGGGAGAAGATCGAAGGCTTGTCGGAAAGCCTCGGCCAGCACGGCGTCACCTCCAACTACAGCTATCAGCACGCGCAATACACCTGGGATCAGGTGCAGAAACTGCGCGGCGGCAAAGCACTTTTCACCCAACCGGCGATGCCGATCAAATGCGCCGGCGCCCCGCAAAAGGCGTTGTATCTGTCTTGCGATCACTGGCGCAAAACCGCTGCGCTGAACAACATCCATGTCGAATTCAATCTGGCTGGCGCTGCGCTGTTTGGTGTGGCGACGTTCGTGCCGCCCTTGATGAAGTACATCGAAAAGTACAACGCGCAACTGGCGTTCAACTCGAATCTGGTCAAGGTTGACGGCCCGGCGAAAACCGCCTGGTTCGAGGTCAAGGACGCCGTCGGCAACGTCAGCCGCGAAGCGAAAACCTTCGATCTGTTGCACGTCGTGCCGCCGCAGGTTTCGCCGGATTTCATCGCGCAAAGTCCGCTGGCCGACGCGGCCGGCTGGTGTGAAGTCAATCCGCACAGCCTGCAGCACCCGCGTTATCCCGAGGTGTTTGCACTGGGTGATATCTGCGGCACCAGCAATGCGAAAACCGCTGCGGCGGTGCGCAAGCAAGTCGTGGTGGTCGCGGAAAACCTGCTGGCCCTGCGCAAGCAACAACCGCTGCCGCTGAAGTACGACGGCTACGGTTCCTGCCCGCTGACGGTTGCGAAGGGCAAGGTGATCCTCGCCGAGTTCGGTTACGCCGGCAAGTTGCTGCCGACTTTCCCGCTGGACCCGACCGTGGCGCGGCGTTCGGCGTGGTTTCTCAAGGCGACGCTGCTGCCGTGGTTCTACTGGAACGGCATGCTCAAGGGTCGCGAGTGGCTGACAAGCCTGTCCAAGGTCGACTGAGAAAACCCTATGTTGCTGGCAAGTCTGTTTGGCGTGGTGATGGGGTTGGTGCTCGGCTTGACCGGGGCCGGCGGCGGCATTCTCGCGGTGCCGGCGCTGGTGCTCGGCCTTGGCTGGACGATGACCCAAGCGGCGCCGGTGGCGTTGTTTGCGGTCGGCAGTGCGGCGGCGGTCGGTGCTATCGATGGTTTGCGCCATGGTCTGGTGCGCTATCGTGCGGCGCTGTTGATTGCGGCGTTGGGCGCAGTGTTTTCGCCGTTGGGGATCTACTTCGCGCATCAGTTGCCGGAGAAAATCCTGATGATTCTGTTCAGTCTGCTGATGGTCATGGTCGCCTGGCGCATGCTGCGCCGCGAGCGTCAGCAGGAAGGGCCGAGCGATCACGGTCACGCCAGTTGGGGCCAGAAGAATTGCATGCTCAATGAACAAACCGGGCGCTTCGACTGGACCGCCAAATGCACCGCGACGTTGGCTGCGTTAGGCGCAATTACCGGCGTGGTGTCCGGATTGCTCGGCGTCGGTGGCGGCTTCTTGATTGTGCCAGCGTTCAAGCAACTGACCGATGTGCAGATGCGCGGCATCGTCGCCACGTCGTTGATGGTGATCAGTCTGATTTCGGCGATTGGCGTGGTTGGGTCGTTTCACGCGGGTGTGCGAATTGATGCGCAAGGCGCGGCGTTTATCGTCGCCAGCATCGTCGGCATGATCATCGGCCGCAAACTGTGCGCACGGGTGCCGGCGCGGACGTTGCAGGTGGGGTTTGCCAGTGTCTGTCTGGTAGTGGCGGGGTATATGTTGTTGCGGGCGTGAGGTTCAAAAGAAATCGCAGCCCATCAAGGGCTGCGATCTTTCTATCGGCTTACAACACCAGATGCGGCAACCACAGCGAAAGTGCCGGCACGTAAGTCACCAACATCAACACCAGAAACAGCACGGCATAGAACGGCAGCAGCGCTTTCACGGTGCTTTCGATACTGACCTTGCCCACCGCCGAACCGACAAACAGCACCGCACCCACCGGCGGCGTTATCAGTCCGATCCCCAGGTTGACCAGCATGATCATGCCGAACTGCACCGGATCGACGCCGATGCCGAGAATCACCGGCATCAGGATCGGCGTGAGGATCAGGATCAGCGGCGCCATGTCCATCACCGTGCCGAGCAACAGCAGCATGACGTTGATGCACATCAGGATCACGTAGCGGTTGTCCGACAGGGTCAGGAACAGCGTGGTGATCTTCGCCGGGATCTGCATCAGGGTCATGATGTAGCCGAAGCTCGCAGCGAAGCCGATCAGGATCATCACGATCGAAATCGTCCGCACGGTGCGGTGCATCAGTTTCGGCAGTTCGCGCCACTTGTAGTCGCGGTAGATGAACATGGTGACGAAAAACGACCACAGCACGGCGATGGCCGCCGATTCGGTAGCGGTGAAGATGCCGGACAGGATGCCGCCGAGGATGATCACCATCGCCATCAGGCCCCAGAGGGCTTCGCCGACGATTTTCAACGCCTGGCGCATCGGGATCACTTCACCCTTTGGATAGTTGCGTTTTCTCGCGAAAATCAGACACAGCACCATCAGACAGGCGCTCATCAGCAAGCCCGGCACGATGCCCGCCATGAACAGTGAGGCAATCGAAACCGTGCCACCGGCGGCCAGGGAGTAAAGCACCGAGTTATGGCTGGGCGGGGTCAGCAGGGCTTGCACCGAACCGCTGACAGTCACGGCGGTGGAGAAGTCCCGTGGATAGCCCTTGCGCTCCATTTCCGGAATCAGCACCGAACCCACCGACGCGGTGTCGGCCACCGACGAACCGGAGATCGCACCGAAGAAGGTCGAGGCGACAATGTTGACCAGTGACAGGCCACCGCGCACAAATCCCACCAGCACCCCGGCACACGCCACCAATCGACGCGACATGCCGCCTTCGGCCATGATCGCACCGGCCAGCACGAAGAATGGAATGGCCAGCAGCGAGAATTTGTTCACCCCCGACGCGACCTGAATCATCACCGCCTGGAACGGAATGTCGATCCACCATGCACCGATCAGCGCGGCGGCGCCCAGCGCGTAGGCGACCGGCATGCCGATCAGGATCAATACGATAAAACTGCCCAGCAGAATCAGAGCGTCCATTAAGCGGCACCTTCACTTTCTTCAACCAGGTCGAACTGCACGACGCGCCGTTTGCTCTGGTCACCGAGCAAGAGTTTTTCCAGCACGAAAACCAGCGTCAGCAAGCCGCCCACGGGAATCGGCAAGTAAGTCACGCCAACGCGCAGATCGGGAAGGGCTGCCATGAACTGGTTCCAGGTGGACATGCACAGCTTGGCGCCCCAGATCGTCATGAAGATGCAGATCGCCGCCATGAGCAGTTGTGAAAATATCGCCGCTGCAGATCTCAGTTGTGGAGGCATGCGATCGGTGAGCATGGCCACGGCCATGTGCGCGCCGGCGCGGTAACTGGCGGCGGCGCCGATGAAGGTAAACACCATCATCAGCAGGATCGCCGTGGGCTCGGGCCAGCTCGAACCGGTGCCCAGGACATAGCGGGCGAACACGCCCCAGGGAATCATCAGGGAAATCGCCAAGACGGAAAGGCCGGCGACCCAGATGCACGTCATGTAGATCTTGTCGTTGATACGCAGCAGTAGATTCTTCATCGGGTTCCACCGTAACCGGGCGCGCCGCAGTCATCGGGCGCACCGGGCCTAGTTCATGAGGACGGAGCGGGAGGCGTTACTGAACGGCTTCGATTTTCTTGATCAGGTCGGCATACTTCGCGCCGTACTTTTCCCGCACCGGTGCGGTGGCGTCGTAGAAGGGTTTCTTGTCGACCTCGATGAACTCGACGCCGGCGGCCTTGAGTTTTTCTTCACTGGCAGCGGACTTCTTGTCCCACAGCACGCGCTCTTCGGCCTGGGCAGCCTTGGCGGCTGTCTTGACCAGCGCCTGTTGATCCGGCGTCAGTTTTTCCCAGGTGATTTTCGACATCACGATCGGCTCTGGCAGGATCAGGTGGCCGGTCAGGCTGTAGTACTTCGCGTTCTGGAAGTGGTTGTGTTCGAGCAGGGTCGGCGGGTTGTTTTCCGCGCCGTCGATCACGCCGGTCTGCAGGGCGCTGAAGATCTCGCCGGTGTCCATGGCGATACCGTTGCCGCCCATGGCGTTCATCATGTCGATGAACATCGGGTTGCCTTGCACGCGGATTTTCATGCCCTTGAGGTCTTCGAGCTTGCGCACCGGTTTCTTGGTGTAGACGTTGCGCGTGCCGCCGTCCATCCAGGCCAGGGCCACCAGACCGAATTCGGAATTGGTGATTTTGTCGAGAATTTCGTCGCCCACTGCGCCGTCGATGACGTTACGCATGTGTTGATGGTCGCGGAAGATGAACGGCATGTTGAACACGTTCACGTCCGGGACCACCGGGCCGACGATACCCAGGCTGACGCGAGACAGCTGTACGGCGCCGACTTGCATCTGCTCGATGACTTCTTTTTCGGAGCCCAGCACACCGCCGGGGAAGTATTGGAAGGTCAGTTCGCCGTTGGTCTCCTTGGTCAGCGTCTTGCCCATGTTTTCTTCGGCCACCACGGTTGGATAACCGGCGGGGTGAATGTCAGCGAATTTGAGTTGCAGTGCCTGAGCGGCGCCAGTGAAGGTAAACATCAGCGGAAGTGCAGCGGCCAGCAAGGTGCGTTTGAAGTCCATTGGGGGTGTCTCCAGTCTTGTTATTGTTGTGTTCAAGGCGCAGCGGTGCAGCACAAGCGGGTATTACAGGGAATCGTTGAACAGCGGCTCCGGCTGGCCTTTGACGTTGAGGTTCAGGGCGAACACGCCGCCGGCCAGGGATTGCGAGTCGTGGTCATCGCCGGGACGAATCGAGGTCACGAAAAGGGTGTCCATGCGGCTACCGCCGAAGGCGCACATGGTCGGTTTTTTCACCGGGACCTCGAGCGAAAAATCGAGTCGGCCGTCCGGTGCAAAGCGGTGAATGAGGCCGGCGTCGTTGGCGCAGATCCAGTAGCAACCCTCGGCGTCCACGGCTGCGCCATCGGGGCGACCGGGGAAGTGGTTCATGTCGACGAAAACGCGGCGGTTCGACGGTGTGCCGGTCTCGGTGTCGTAATCGAACGCCCAGATCAATTGCACGTCGGGATGCGAGTCGGACAGGTACATCGTTTTGCCGTCGGGGCTGAAGCCGAGGCCGTTGGGCACGATGAAACCGTCGAGTTGCGCGTCGACCACGCCAGACTGTCCGGCACCGTAGCGATAGAGCCGCCCTTCGGGCGCATTCAGGCCCATGTTCAGGACCATGCTGCCGGCCCAGAAGCGGCCCTGTCGGTCGCAACGACCATCGTTGAGGCGCATGTCTTCGCGGCCGTGCTCGACGCTGGCGAGCAGTTGGTTGTCGAGGCTGCCGTCACTGTGCGGATGCAAATGAAAGAAGCCGCTTTCCATCCCTGCGACCCAGCCGTCACGGCTGTGGCGGGCGATGCAGGCGAGCATCTCAGGGGTTTTCCAGGCATGCACATGGCCGGTCTCGGCGCTCCAGCGTTGCAGCCCGCCGTTGGGAATATCCACCCAGTACAGCGCGTTTTCCTCTGCCACCCAGACCGGGCTTTCGCCCACGGCGTTGCGGGCATCGACGATCAATTCGGCTTGCATACTCAATCCCTTGTGTCGTTCTCAGAGTGTTCAGTCGCCGAACGGTCCGGCCGCGACAAACGCGCCGCCCTGATAGATCCGCGCCGGGTCATCGGCGGCCGGCATTGGCTGCGCTTCGACCTTTTCGCGGAACACTTCGGAGCTGTCCTTCGCCTCAAAGCCGAGGTGGCTGGCGAAGCGGTTGTCCCACCAGACGTCCTTGTTGGCGGACATGCCGTAGACCACGGTGTGGCCGACGTTGGGTGTGTACAGCGCGCGTTCGAGCAATTGCGTGAGGTCGTCGAAGCTCAGCCAGGTGTGCATCATTCGGCGGTTTTGCGGCTCGGGGAACGAGGAGCCGATGCGGATGCTGACGGTCTCGATGCCGTAGCGATCGAAGTAGAAACTGGCCATGTCTTCGCCGTAGGACTTGGACAAACCGTAGTAGCCATCGGGGCGGCGCGTAGTGCTGGCGTCGAGGTGTTCGTCCTGTTTGTAGAAGCCGATGACATGATTGGAGCTGGCGAAGATCACCCGCTTCACGCCATGCCGACGCGCGGCTTCATAGATGTGGAAGACGCCGCAGATGTTGGCGCCGAGAATCTCTTCGAACGGCCGTTCGACGGAGACACCGCCAAAATGCAGGATCGCGTCGACGCCTTCGACCAGTTGGTGCACGGCGTGTTTGTCGGCGAGGTCGCAGACGACGATTTCTTCGCGGTCATCAATGGCTGGGGTGAGGGCGGCGATGTCCGACAGACGCAGGACATTGGCGTACGGGCGCAGGCGTTCGCGCAGAACTTTGCCCAAACCACCGGCAGCGCCGGTCAGCAGCAGGCGGTTGAACGGAGCACGGGGAGTGGAGGTAGACGTCATGGCAATCCCTTACACGTTGTTATTAGGGTTGTTGTAGGTTGTCGTATGACTTCGCTGAAGTATCGGTAGGGTTTCCGGAACTTGTCAACGCGACTTTTGGTGTAAATGACGGAAGGGCCATTCCAGTCTTCAACCACCACAATTGCTTTTTTGGCAATGCAACTCCCCTGTGGGAGCGAGCTTGCTCGCGAAAGCGGAGTGTCATTGAAAGATGAATTGACTGACCCAACGCATTCGCGAGCAAGCTCGCTCCCACAGGGAAATCGGTGTTACGACTGGCTTTACAACAACGAAATCGGATAACTGATAAAAATCCGGTTCTCGTCAAACTCGTTGGTGCTGAAGTCCCGGCGAATCGTCGCGTTACGCCATTTCACGTTGAGATTTTTCAGTGGCCCACTCTGCACGGTGTAGGCCAGCTCCGACTCGCGACCCCATTCCTTGCCATCAGTGATCGTCCCGGTGTGCACGTTATCGCCACTGATGTAGCGGTTCATCAGGGTCAGGCCGGGGATGCCGAGGGCGACGAAGTTGTAGTCGTGGCGCACCTGCCAGGAGCGCTCTTGGGCGTTGTCATAACTGGCGTTGTAACTGTCGTTGGCCAAGGTGCCGCCGCTGGTGCCGTTGACCCGCATCCAGGCATCGTCGCCGCTGAGTTTTTGCAGGCCGAGGTAAAAGGTGTTGCCACCGTACTTGGCGGAAAGCAGGGCGAACGCGGTTTTGTTGTCGAGGTCGCCGGCCTGGGCGCTGCCATCTTCCTTGCCAGTGAAGAAACCGAGGTTGGCGCCCAGCGTCCAGTCGCCCAGCGGCTGGCTGTGGCTGAGGTTGAAATACTGCTGCTGGTAGATGTCGCTGAGTTCGGCGTACCACACGCCGACCAGGGTGCGCTTGTCGTTGAAGGTGTATTCGCCGCCGCCGAAGTTGAAGCGATCGGAAGTGAACGCGCCGCGACCGTTCATTGACATGTCTTCCATGCTCGCATCGTTGCGCGGGCTGTTGCCGCGGAACTGGCCGCCGTAGACGGTCAGGCCGTTGATCTCGGTGGAGGTGATCTGGCCGCCGCGAAAGGTCTGCGGCAGGGAGCGGCCATCGTCGGAGCGCAGGATCGGCAGCACCGGCATCCACTCGCCGACCTTCAATTCTGTCTTCGACACCTTGGCTTTCAGCGCCACGCCGAGGCGGCCGAAGTTGTCCGCCGGGCGTCCGTCATCGTGGATCGGCAACAGTTGCGTGCCGCCGGTGCCTTTGCCGCCATCGAGCTTTTGCGAATACATCCCCAGCACATCGAGACCGAAACCAACGGTGCCTTGGGTGAAGCCGGATTTGGCGTCGAGGATGAAGTTCTGCGTCCACTCTTCGGCCTTGCCTTGCGCGTTGGCCGGGTTGACGAAGTTGCGGTTGAAGTAGGCGTTGCGCAGGTTCAGCGTGGCTTTGCTGTCTTCGAGAAAACCTTCGGCCTCGGCGCTCATCGGCATGGCGAGGGCGAGGCTGCTGCAGCCGATCAGGCTTAACGTGGAATGCGGGCGAAGTGTGGAAAAGCGTGAAGGGCGGACGGAATTGCGGGCGAGTGTGCTCACTGTGACGCTCCCTGTTTCATTTGTTGTTTTTATTATTTGTCATACGTCGTCGTACAACATGGGTGCGGATATTTCCTACGTTTTCCGGGAATGTCAACAACAAGTTATACGATGACCCCCGACCATCACACAGAACCCTGTGGGAGCGAGCCTGCTCGCGAATGCGGACGTTCATCCGACGATGTTGTCGACTGAAACACCGCATTCGCGAGCAGGCTCGCTCCCACATGGGAAAAGTGTTTTAGCAACGAATTTGCGGCAAACTTCACCCACCTTCCGCACAAGGCCTTGCAATGGATCAATACGCCCCGCGCAACTGGCAGCCCCACGAAAAGCCCAGTCTGCCCGGTTCCCCCTCGACGCCGTTGCACTCCACCCACAAGCGCCTGGCCTATGCGCTGGTCGGCGTGCTGGTGGCGGTGACCGGTGGCTTGGGCAACTCGCTGGTGGTCGCCAACCTGCCTTATCTGCAAGGTGCGCTCGGCGCGACCACAGCGGAAATGGCTTGGTTGCCGGCGGCATACGTGATGACCAACGTGTCGATGAACCTGCTGCTGGTGAAGTTTCGCCAGCAGTTCGGTTTGCGCGCGTTCACCGAGGTGTTTCTGGTGCTGTATGCGCTGGTGACTTTCGGCCATTTGTTTGTCAATGACCTGAATTCGGCGGTGGCGGTGCGTGCGGCGCACGGCATGGTCGGCGCGGCGCTGAGTTCTCTGGGTTTGTATTACATGGTCCAGGCGTTCCCGGCGAAGTGGCGGATGAAGGCGCTGGTGCTCGGCCTCGGCACTTCGCAACTGGCCTTGCCGTTGGCGCGATTATTCTCCGAGGACTTGCTGCAAATCGCCGAATGGCGCGGCTTGTACCTGTTCGAATTGGGCATGGCGCTGCTGTCGCTGGGCTGCGTATTGATGCTCAAGTTGCCGCCCGGTGACCGCTTCAAAACCTTTGAAAAACTCGACTTCCTGACCTTTGCCATTCTTGCGACCGGCGTGGCGTTGTTGTGTGCGGTGTTGTCGCTGGGGCGGATCGACTGGTGGCTGGAGGCGGACTGGATCGGCGTCGCTTTGGCGTCGTCGATTGCGCTGATCCTCGCTGGCCTGGCCATCGAACATAACCGCAGTAATCCGATGCTGATGACCCGCTGGCTTGGCAGCGGCGTGATGATCCGCCTGGCGCTGGCGGTGACCCTGATTCGCATGGTCACCTCGGAGCAGTCCACCGGTGCGGTCGGTTTCATGCAGAACCTGAACATGGGCTATGAGCAGTTGCACAGCCTGTACGTGGTGATGCTGATCGGCAGTGTCGCAGGGCTGTTGACCAGTGCACTGACGATCAACCCCAAACACCTGCTGATGCCGTTGATCATCTCGCTGGGTCTGATGGCCACCGGGTCGGTGATGGACAGTTTTTCGAATAACCTGACCCGCCCGCAAAACCTGTATTTCAGCCAGTTTCTGCTAGCGTTCGGCAGTACCTTTTTTCTCGGCCCGACCATGGTCCTCGGCACCCGTAACGTGCTGACCAATCCGCGCAATCTGGTGAGTTTTTCCGTGTTGTTCGGGATCTGCAATAACCTCGGCGGCCTGCTGGGCGCGGCACTTCTGGGCACCTTCCAGATCGTTCGGGAAAAATTTCATTCCAGTCAAATCGTCGAGCACCTGACGCTGTCTGACCCATTGGTGGCCGCGCGCGTGCAGAGCGGCGGCTCGGCGTACGGTTCGCTGTTGGCCGACCCGAGTCTGCGCAACCTTGCGGGGATTCGCAGCCTGTCCAACGCCGCCACCCGAGAGGCCAACGTGCTGGCCTACAACGATGTGTTCATGTTGATCGCCGTGATTGCGGTGCTGACCATGATCTGGCTGTCCATTCGTGCGCTGTGGCTGATGAGCACCACCAAAGCCGTCGCCCCTGCGCCATCCACACCTTCGAGCGGTGCCACTTCTTCATGACCGAACCGACCACCACGACCACCAATGCCATTGCCGCCACGCCTGAAGGTGTGGCGCCGCCGTCATCACCGAACACCGAACCGCGCTCGCTGCGGGTGCGGATTATTTCCTCGCTGGGCTTTGCCGCGATTGCCATCGTTGGCGTGTTGATCGTCTTGTACGCGTGGCAACTGCCGCCGTTCAGCAGTGCGGTCGAAACCACCGAAAACGCTTTGATCCGTGGGCAGGTGACGATCATCGGTCCGCAACTCGCCGGGTATGTCTATGAAGTGCCGGTGCAGGATTTCCAGTATGTGAAGGCCGGGGATTTATTGGTGCGCCTGGACGACCGGATCTATCAGCAGCGCCTCGACCAATCGCTGGCGCAACTGGCGGTGCAAAAGGCTGCCTTGGCCAACGTGGTGCAGCAACGCAACAGCGCCGAAGCGACGATCAAATTGCGTCAGGCCGTGCAGGCTGACAGCGAAGCGCAGTTGCGTAAAAGCGAGGCCGATCTGCGCCGTAATCAAGAACTGGTGCGTGACGGCTCGGTGTCGAAACGTGAGATGGACGTGGCGCTGGCAGCCAATGCGCAAAGCGTTGCAGCGGTCGCGCAGGCCAAGGCCAATCTGGAAATCGCCCGGCAGGATCTGCAAACAGTGATCGTCAATCGCGGCTCGCTGGAAGCGGCAGTGGCCAGCGCCGAAGCGGCGGTGCAACTGGCGCGGATTGATCTGTCGAACACGCGCATCGTCGCCCCGCGTGACGGTCAGCTCGGGCAGATCGGCGTGCGTCTCGGCGCTTACGTCAACTCCGGTGCGCAGTTGATGGCGCTGGTGCCGAACCAGAAATGGGTGATCGCCAACATGAAGGAAACGCAGATGGACAACGTGCGTGTCGGGCAACCGGTGCGCTTCACCGTCGATGCGTTGAACCACCGCAAATTCACCGGGCATGTGCAGCATATTTCGCCGGGCACGGGGTCTGAATTTGCGCTGTTGCAGGCGGATAATGCGACCGGCAACTTTGTGAAAATCGCTCAGCGGGTGCCGGTGCGGATCACCATTGATGCGGATCAACAGGAAGAGGAACGGTTGCGGCCGGGGATGTCGGTGGTGGTCAGTATCGACACCGCCGCCGGCGACACCCAACCCCACTGATCCACACATAGCCCTGTGGGAGCGAGCTTGCTCGCGAAAGGGATGTATCAGTGACATTTCTTTATCTGACACAGCGCTTTCGCGAGCAAGCTCGCTCCCACATTTGAACTGTGTTTATCCAGCGATCATCGGCGGCAGGGTGCCCAGCAGCGAAACGGCGGCGACGGCGCCAATGCCGAGCAACCACTCCAGCATCACACTGCGCCTGAGCGTCCCCATCCGTTGTTCGCAATCATCAATCCGCAAGCGATTGAACAGGGCCAATCCGAGCATGGCCAACACCAGCATTGCCTTGATCAACAGAATCAAGGCAAACCCGCTGAACAACGGCGTCGGCCACCACTGGCCGGTCAGCACGCGGACGTTGATCAAACCGGTAATCAGCAACCCCGCGACCAGCGCATAACCGACTCCGCTGAAACGCCGCAACACTTCACGCATCGGCTCCGTCGGCTGACGCAGAATCAGCACCAGTAACAACAGCCCGCCAAGCCACGCGGCGACACAGGTCAGGTGAACGATCTGGTTGAGAATCAGCAATTGCCCGCTCAGACCATCCAGCATCGCGCCATGCCCGACCGGTGCCAGCGTCGCCAGCAGCAGGCCACTCAAGCCCAGTCGCAACGGCATGCTCGATCGCCAGGGCGTGAACAGTAACGCCAACAACAAGGCGTTGATCAGCAGATGCCAGCGCCAGACCTGACCGAAAAACGTACCGCCCAGCACCAGTGCGATCGTATCGGGATCAAACGCCGCGGCAGTCGAACCGGCCATGCTCGCGGTAATCAACAGCGCCCAGGCAATGCCGCTGGCCAGCGCCACAGCGGTCAGCCAACGCGCCAGTCGCGCCAGGTGCCGGTCCACTTGCAGCGCTTCATCCTTGAGCAGCAACGGCCTGAACAGCCAGGCCCCGAACAGCATCAACACCACGATGAAATGCACAAAGCGGCACAGCACCAGCGCTTCACTCATGAATTACTGGCCCACCTTGAACTGATAGGCGCCTTCGCTTTTGTGCGTGTCGACCGACACCGCGTGCCATTCGACTTTGTACTCGCCGGCAGTTAGCGGAGCAGCAGGGGTGACGATCAGGGTTTTCTTGTCGTTTTCAGTGGTCAGCGCTTTGACTGCGACCGGCGCACCATCCTTGGTCACGGTGACTTTGGTGAAACTGGCCTCGACACCTTCGGAAAAGGTCAGGCGCAAATCGGCCGGGGCGGCGACGGTGCTGTCGGCGGCCGGGGTCTGGCTTTTCAGGTGAGCGTGGGCGAATACCGAGGATGCGGCGAACAGCGAAGCGAGCAGGGCAGTGGTGGTCAGGACGTTCTTGAACAGCATCGCGGATACCTCTGGGGCAGGATCAAAGAATCGTCAGTTTAGCCATCCGCTCGCGCCAGTACGAAGTTTTGTTTGCAGCGGTCGCCCGCGGAGCAGAGCGGATGCTAGTCTTGGGCAACGCTGTTGTCAGGGAGCCCTCATGGGCAATCACAAGATCGAGATTCGTCGCAGTAACGTCGAGAAAATTCTCCTCGCGGCGGAAAAAGTCTTCGCCGAAAAAGGCTTCGGCGGTACCGCCATGGCCGACATCGCGGCTGAAGTGCAATTGCCGCGTTCCAACCTGCATTATTACTTCAGCACCAAGAGCGAGCTCTACAGCGCGGTGCTCTTCGACTTGCTGGAAGTGTGGAAACAGGACGCGCTGTGCTTCGAGATGTTCGACGACCCGCGCGTGGTGCTCAGCAGTTACATCCGCGCCAAGATGAACCATTCACGCAGCCGGCCGTATGGCTCGAAAGTCTGGGCCAATGAGATCATCCACGGCGCGCCGACCTTGGGCGAGGCGCTGGATGTCAGCCTGTATGACTGGGCGAAAATGAAGGAAGCGAAGATTCGCCAGTGGGTCGAGGACAAGCGGATTCTGCCGGTGGAACCGTCGAGTCTGCTGTACATGATCTGGGCGTCGACGCAGCATTACGCCGACTTTGATCATCAGGTGAATATTCTGAATGAACATCAGCCGTTGTCGGACATGCAGTTTGAGCGGGCGGTGCAGACGGTGACGAGTGTGATCTTGCGTGGGATTGGGTTGGAGCCCTGAAAGCCGACCCTCACCCCAGCTCTCTCCCGGAGGGAGAGGGGGCCGACCGAGGTTTCTCTCGGGTTACATCGACCTGAAAAAACCAGTCGATTATGGATTCAAGGCCGTGCTTGCCAGTTCAAGCATCGATTATGGATTCAAGGCCGTCCGAGCCTGTGGCTGTTTCGATTATGGATTCAAAGCAAATCGTTCACGTCGGTGGATTTCTGCAGCATCCCCCAATCAGTCCCCTCTCCCTTTGGGAGAGGGTTAGGGTGAGGGCCTTTCAGGATCAGCCCCCCATTCAGACCGCAACGTGATACGGATTCCTCGGATCATGATTCCAGTCCAGAAACGGCTTCCCAGTCTCCATCGGCACCATCTCGATGCAATCCGCCACCGGACAAGTGATCTGACACAAATTACAACCCACACACTCCTCATCAATCACTTCATATTTATGCGTGCCGTCCGCCAGCTTCAGGCTGCCAATCGCCTGATGTGAAGTGTCCTCGCAAGCAATGTGACAACGCCCGCAACCAATGCACGCGTCCTGATCAATCTTCGCGATCACCTGATAGTTGATATCGAGGTACTTCCAGTCCGTGGTATTGCCCACCGCACGCCCTGCAAACTCGGCAATGTTGGCGTAGCCCTGACTGTCCATCCACCGCGACAATCCATCCTTCATCTCCTCGACAATGCGGAAACCATGCAGCATCGCCGCCGTGCACACCTGCACCGCGCCGCTGCCCAACGCCATGAATTCCGCCGCATCGCGCCAACTGCCAATGCCGCCAATTCCACAGATCGGCAGGCCCTGGGTCTGCGGATCGCGGGCAATTTCCGCAACCATGTTCAGCGCAATCGGCTTCACCGCCGAGCCGCAATAGCCGCCATGGGTGCTTTTGCTGCCGACGGTGGGCAGGGCGACCATGTGCTCCAAGTCGACGCTGGTGATCGAGTTGATCGTATTGATCAGCGACACCGCATCGGCACCACCGCGATGGGCCGCGCGGGCGGCGACGCGGATGTCGGTGATGTTCGGCGTCAGTTTGACGATCACCGGCAGCGAGCAATAAGTCTTGCACCAGCGCGTGACCTGCTCGACGTACTCCGGCACCTGACCGACCGCCGCGCCCATGCCACGTTCGGGCATGCCGTGTGGGCAACCGAAATTCAGCTCGATGCCGTCAGCACCGGTCGCTTCGACCAGCGGCAGAATGTGTTTCCACGACTCCTCGACGCACGGCACCATCAGCGAAACGATCAGCGCGCGATCGGGCCAGTCCTTCTTCACCTGAGTGATTTCACGCAGGTTGATCTCCAACGAACGGTCGGTGATCAGCTCAATGTTGTTGATGCCCAGCACTTCACGGTTGTTGCCGTAATGCGCTGAGTAGCGCGACGACACGTTGACCGCTGCCGGGTCCTCACCGAGGGTTTTCCAGACCACGCCACCCCAGCCCGCTTCAAAGGCACGGACGACGTTGTAGGCTTTGTCGGTCGGTGGCGCGGAGGCCAGCCAGAACGGATTCGGCGCTTTGATGCCAGCGAAGACAATCGACAGATCGGCCATTTACGCAGCCTCCACGTTAAGCATCAGTTGAGCGTTGATTGCCTCGGCGGCGCGTTTGCCGTGCTGCACGGCTTGCACGGTGAGGTCCTGATCGAGGCTGGTGCAGTCGCCGCCGGCATACACGCCGGGGATGCTGGTGCGCAGGTTTTCGTCGACCTGAATGCGCTCGCCCTGACGCTTGAGTTCACGGGCCAACGGGTCGGCGAGGGCGCTGCCGTCGAAGGCCTGGCCGATGGCTTTGAAGATCGCATCGGCGGCCAGCTCGAAGGTTTCGCCGGTGGTTTGCAGGCGACCGTCGACCAGATCGGTGCGGGCGAAACGCATGCCGCGCACGTGGCCCTGATCGTCGAGCAGCACTTCTTGCGGCTGCGCCCAGGTCAGGAGGCGCACCTGATTGGCTTTGGCGATGTCTTGTTCGTGGCCAGTGGCGCCCATGTCCGCCGCGCCACGGCGATACACCAGATTCACGTCGCGAGCGCCGAGGCGAGCCATTTGCACGGCCATGTCGATAGCCGTGTTGCCGGCGCCGAGGACGATGCAGCGTTCGGCCAGCGGTAGTTGTGTGAGGTCATCGGCTTGGCGCAGTTCGCGAATGTAATCGGTGGCGGCGAGCAGGCCCGGGGCATCTTCGTGGGGCAGGCCGAGTTGCTTGCTGGCGTTGAGTCCGAGGCCGAGGAACACGGCGTCGAATTGTTGATGCAGTTCGCTGAGGGTCAGATTCTCGCCGAGCTTTTGCCCATGACGAATCTCGATGCCGCCGATTTGCAGGAGGAAATCCAGTTCCTTCTGCGCGTAATCATCGACCAGTTTGTACTTGGCGATTCCGTATTCGTTGAGGCCGCCAGCCTTTTCCCGCGCTTCGAAAATCACCACGTCATGCCCGTGCATGGCACTGCGATGCGCGCAGGACAAACCGGCCGGCCCGGCACCGACCACGGCAATGCGTTTGCCGGTAGCGGCGGCGCGCTGGAACGGGTGTTCGGTGAAGTGTGCGTTGTCGACGGCGTAGCGTTGCAGCAGGCCGATCAACACCGGCGCGCATTCGTGGGCGTTGTTGCGCACGCAGGCTTGCTGGCAGAGAATTTCGGTCGGACAGACCCGCGCGCAACTGCCGCCGAGGATGTTTGCCGAGAGAATTTTCGTCGCGGCGCCGGTGACGTTGTCCTGGTGGATGTTGCGGATGAACGAGGGAATGTCGATCTCGCTCGGGCACGCATTCACGCACGGCGCGTCGTAGCAATACAGGCAGCGCGAGGCTTCCAGATGCGCTTGGCGATCATTGAGCGGCGGCGCCAGATCGGTGAAATGCCCGGCGAGGGCGGCCGCGCTTTCGTGCGGGTGGGGGAGATGGTTCAGGGTCTCGATCACGGTGTTGTGCCTCACGGTTATTGAGGTTCTCTGCCTCTGATGGGCAGTGGTTTTTGTGGCGTTCGGGATGGCCTCTTCGCGAGCAAGCTCGCTCCCACATTTGGAATGCATTCCCCTGTGGGAGCGAGCTTGCTCGCGAAGGCCGAAGGCCTGGATTTCAGCGTTTAACGGCAGTCGGCTTATGCAACTCAGCCCGCTTGCTCAGCAAGTCAAACACCGCCGGATAAGCCGGCCGTTCGATGTACCGACCGGCGCCGCGCTCGGCGCGCAGGTCACCATCTGCCCAAACCACCCGGCCCTGGCTGACGGTGTGGCTCGGCACGCCGCGCACGGTTTTGCCTTCGAAGATGTTGAAGTCCACCTGCTGATGGTGGGTCTTGGCGGAAATGGTGCGGGTGCCTTGCGGATCCCACAGCACCAGGTCGGCATCGGCGCCGACGCGAATCGCACCTTTGCGCGGATAGAGGTTGAAGATCTTCGCGGTGTTGGTAGAGGTGAGGGCGACGAAATCCTGCATCGACAAACGCCCGCTGTTGACGCCTTCATCCCACAGCACCGCCATGCGATCTTCGATACCGGCCGTGCCGTTAGGGATCTTGCTGAAATCCTCACGGCCGGCGGCTTTCTGTTCGGCGCAGAAGCAGCAATGGTCAGTGGCGGTGGTGTGCAGATTGCCGTTTTGCAGTCCGTGCCACAGTGCTTCTTGATGACCGCGCGGGCGGAACGGTGGGCTCATCACGTATCCGGCAGCGGTCTGCCAGTCCGGGTGTTGATAGACGCTGTCATCGAGCAGCAAATGCCCGGCGAGCACTTCGCCGTAGACCGGTTGGCCCTTGCTCCGTGCATAGGTGATTTCGTCGAGTGCCTCTTTGGTCGAAACGTGCACCAGGTACAGCGGTGTGCCAATGGTTTCGGCAATACGAATCGCCCGGCTCGCCGCTTCACCTTCAACCTGCGAAGGACGCGACAGCGGATGCGCCTCCGGCCCGGTGATGCCCTGGGCCATCAACTTGCGTTGCAGGTGATAAACCAACTCGCCATTTTCCGCGTGTACGGTCGGTACCGCGCCGAGTTCCAGGCAGCGTTCAAAACTCGCCACCAGCGTGTCGTCGGCGGCCATGATCGCGTTCTTATAGGCCATGAAATGCTTGAAGCTGTTGATGCCGTGATGGCTGACCAGCTCGGCCATTTCCTCACGCACCTGCTCGCTCCACCAGGTGATCGCGACGTGGAAGCCATAGTCGGACGCCGATTTCTCGGCCCAGCCACGCCACTGATGAAACGCCTCCATCAACGACTGCTGCGGATTGGGAATCACAAAATCGATGATCGAGGTGGTGCCGCCGGCCAGACCGGCCGCCGTGCCACTGTAAAAGTCTTCACTGGCCACGGTGCCCATGAACGGTAGTTGCATGTGCGTGTGCGGATCGATGCCGCCGGGCATCAGGTATTGACCGCTGCCGTCGAGCACTTCGGCACCGGCGGGAATATCCAGGTTTTCACCAATGGCTTTGATCACGCCGTCGGCGCAATAGACGTCGGCGCGGTAACTTTCATCATGGGTAACAACGGTGGCGCCACGGATCAACAGAGACATTCCGAGTTCCTCGCAGGCATTGACCGACTTGTGTCGGTTCTAGATGTTTTATTTGATGTACAGCATTGCAGGGTGTATTCCTGTCAGCGCTGTCAGGAATAGAAGCTAGTCGCAGATTTGCAATAGATCAAGAATATTTTTTATAAGCTTATGACTGTTTTAACGCTATGAAAAATAACGAAAAAATATCAAAATCACCAAAATGGTGAGGCCGTTCACCATTTTGACGCACTTGACAGGATGGAAATATGAGCAAGATTTTGTATGTGAAATCAGCCGCTTGAAGTTGAGCTGCGGCTGCTCGCTCACGATGAAAAAAAGTGCAGTGCACCAGATTGAGTCCTGTCTGTTCGGACAACTTGCCAAGTGTTCAGCCTGAGCACCCAGACAAGTTTCCGCGAACTCATCAGGTAAATAATTAAAACTGATGAATATCAGAAAGTTGCAATACGTTTGAACCACGGCCCGATGCGTAAGCGGTTCACCCGGCACGTTTATTGATGCCGCCGCTGACACCATGGCCGGTGCATGAAAGTTGTCAGTTCCTCCGGCCATCGTCCGGCTCGCACCCTCGTGTGCAAGCCGCCTGATGAGCAAAAAAATAATCAGAAGAACAGTGGAGCGGCCATGCAACAGATCAGATCGCAAGTGACCGAGCGCGACGGCTTGTACGAGCTTGAAGCCGGCAGCGACGTCCTCGACAGTCCCCGTTACAACCACGACATGGCACCGACCAAGGTGCGCGAACGCACCTGGAACAAATGGCACATCACCGCGCTGTGGGTCGGCATGTCGATTTGCGTGCCGACCTATACCCTCGGCGGCGTACTCACCGCGTACTTTGGCTTGACGGTTGGCGAAGCGCTGCTGGCGATTCTGTTCGCCAACATCATTGTGTTGATTCCTCTCACGCTGAATGCCTTTCCCGGCACCAAGTACGGCATTCCGTTTCCGGTGTTGCTGCGTTCCTCGTTCGGCATTCTCGGCTCCAACGTGCCGTGTCTGATTCGCGCATTGGTCGCGTGTGGCTGGTTCGGTATCCAGACGATGTTTGGCGGCCTGGCGATTCACCTGTTCCTCGGCTCGATTTTCGATGGCTGGAAATCCCTCGGCGGTACGGGAGAAGTGATCGGTTTCATGATCTTCTGGGCGCTGAACCTGTGGGTGGTGATCCGTGGCGCCGAATCGATCAAGTGGCTGGAAACCTTGTCGGCGCCGCTATTGGTGGCGGTCGGCATCGGTCTGCTGGTGTGGGCGATGCCCAACGTGTCGATGACCGAACTGCTGGCGATCCCGCCGAAACGTCCGGAAGGCGCCAGCGTGGTCAGTTACTTCGCCGCCGGGCTGACGGCGATGGTCGGTTTCTGGGCCACGTTGTCGCTGAACATTCCTGACTTCAGCCGTTACGCCAAGAGCCAGAAAGATCAGATCCTCGGGCAGATTTTCGGGCTGCCGCTGACGATGTTTTTGTTCGCCTCGCTGGGCGTGATCATGACCGCCGCGTCGGTGAAACTGGTCGGCGTTACCGTCTCTGATCCGGTCAGCCTGATCGGCCATATCCAGAGCCCGGTGTGGGTCGCGGTGGCGATGGCATTGATCATCATCGCCACGCTGTCGACCAACACCGCAGCAAACATTGTCTCGCCGACCAACGACTTCCAGAACATCGCGCCCAAGGTCATCAACCGCACCAAAGCGGTGTTGTTGACCGGGTTTGTCGGGCTGGCGCTGATGGGCCATGAACTGCTGAAAAAGCTCGGTCTGATCGTTTCCGATGTCAGCCTGGAAACCGTGTATTCGAATTGGCTGCTGGGCTATTCGAGCCTGCTCGGGCCGATAGCCGGGATCATGGTGGTGGACTATTTCCTGATCAAGAAACAGCAACTGGACCTGGCCGGGTTGTACCGCGATGACGTCTATCCGGCGTGGAACCGGGCCGGGTTTCTCGCCTTTGGGGTGCCGGTGGTGCTGACCTTGTTGTCGCTGGGTAGCGATGCGTTTAGCTGGTTTTACAGCTATGGCTGGTTCACCGGCTCGGCGCTGGGCGGGATTATTTATTACGGGTTGTGCGTGATGCGTGCTAGTCCGTCAGTAGCGAAATCTGCGGTGTGAATGCAGGCCTCTTCGCGAGCAAGCTCGCTCCCACAGGGGTACGCATTCCAAATGTGGGAGCGAGCTTGCTCGCGAAGACGGCCTCACTTGCGGCAGAGATGTATCTGAAGAAACTCATAAGAAAAGCAGCCTGAGGAGATCCCCATGAACGCAGCCGTAGACGTTCTGCAATCGACCCATCAGCACATCAACCGCGACCGCTTGTGGGCGTCGCTCATGGAGCTGGCCAAGCTCGGCGCGACGGTCAAGGGCGGGGTCTGTCGCCTGGCCCTGACCGACCTCGACCGCCAGGCCCGCGACCTCTTCGTGCAGTGGTGCAAGGACGCCGGGTGCAGCGTCACCGTCGATGCTGTCGGCAACATCTTCGCCCGTCGCCCCGGGCGCAATCCGAATCTGCCACCGGTGATGACCGGCAGCCACATCGACACCCAACCCACTGGCGGCAAGTTCGACGGCTGCTTTGGCGTGCTTGCCGGCGTCGAAGTCCTGCGAACCCTCAACGACCTCAAAGTGGAAACCGAAGCGCCGCTGGAAGTGGTGGTCTGGACCAACGAAGAGGGCTCGCGCTTCGCCCCGTGCATGATGGGTTCCGGCGTGTTCGCGGAGAAATTCACCCTCGAAGAAACCCTGGCCAAAGTCGATGCCGACGGCGTCACCGTCGGTGAAGCGCTCAACGCCATCGGCTACGCCGGCGCGCGCAAGGTCAGCGGGCATAAGGTTGGCGCTTATTTCGAGGCGCACATCGAACAAGGTCCGATCCTCGAAGACGAACAGAAAACCATCGGCGTGGTGCTGGGGGCGCTGGGGCAGAAGTGGTTTGACCTCAAGCTGCGCGGCGTCGAAGCTCACGCCGGCCCGACGCCGATGCACCTGCGTAAAGACGCGCTGGTCGGCGCCTCGGTGATTGTCGGCGCCGTCAACCGCGCCGCCCTCGGCCACCAGCCGCATGCCTGCGGTACGGTCGGCTGCCTGCAAGCCTATCCCGGCTCGCGCAACGTCATTCCCGGCGAAGTGCGCATGACCCTCGACTTCCGTCATCTGGAACCGGCGCGCCTTGACTCGATGATCGCCGAGGTGAAGCAAGTCATCGACGCCACCTGCGAAGAACATGGCCTGACTTACGAGCTGACCCCGACCGCCGACTTCCCGCCGCTGTACTTCGAAAAAGGTTGCGTGGAAGCGGTGCGCGGCGCAGCGAAGGGGCTGGGCTTGTCGAATATGGACATCGTCAGCGGCGCCGGGCATGACGCGATTTTCCTCGCCGAACTCGGCCCGGCCGGGATGATCTTCGTGCCGTGCGAAGGCGGCATCAGCCACAACGAAATCGAGAACGCCGCGCCGGATGATCTGGCGGCCGGCTGCGCGGTGTTGTTGCGGGCGATGCTGGCCGCTTCGGCGATGGTCGCGGCCGGTAAAGCCGCCGCATAAATGCAAAAGATCGCAGCGCTGCAGGCGCTACCGCAGGCTGCGATCTTTTCCTGTCACCCAAACGTCATAAACCTGTGCGATGTTGCCGGCCCATGAAAATCATCACTTCCGGCGCGTCCTATCTGGACATCGACGCCTACGCCTGTTGCATCGCCTACGCCGAACTGCTCAATCGGCAAGGCATTGCCGCCCGCGCCGTCAGCAGCGCGCCAGCCAATGCCAGCGTTTCACCAAGCGTGCTTGGCTGGGCTTCAGCTTTTCACGAGTACGTGCCGAGATCCGACGATGAATTCGTGTTGGTCGATGTCTCGGACTATCACCATTTCGACCCGTTGGTGGTGCTCGAACGGGTGGTAGAAGTCATCGATCATCATCCGGGGTATGAGCATTACTGGGCGCAGAAGCTTGGGACTGGCGCCGATATTCGTCCGATCGGCGCTGCGGCAACCCAAATCTTTCAGCGCTGGGAAGGCGCAGGTTTGCTATCCGCCATCAGCTCGCACAGTGCGGCATTGCTGGCCACCGCGATTCTCGACAATACGCTGAACTTCACCGGACAGATGACCACTCCTGCCGACATCAAGGCCTACGCCGACCTCGCTTCACGGGCAAAACTGCCGGCAGAATGGCCCCGGCAGTATTTTCTCGAATGCCAGGCCAGCATCGAATCGGACCTGGCCGCTGCGTTGGCGGCCGACTCGAAACGAATGAAGCCCGACAGCAACCTGCCGGGCTTCTTCGCACAAATGACCGTGTGGGATGCTGACGCTCTGCTGCAAAACCACCGGCCGATGATCAAACGCTGGATGGCCGAGCAGGGCGACGACTGGCTGCTCAATGTGATCAGTATCCGCGACCGCAAAAGCTGCTTTCTGGCGCCAGCCGAGGTCAGCCAGCATAAGCTCAATCGCTTGTTGCCACTCGACTGGCAGGCCGGGCTGGCCGTTCGCGCGCCGTCAATGCTGCGCAAGGAACTGTTGAAATTGGCACTGGACGCGGCCAGTCACTGCGCACCAAACACCATCGTCCAGTAAACCCCTTCAGCACTGCGCGCCTCACTGGCAAACCCGGCGCCGACCTGGGTAAACATCGGGTTCATGAGGTTGGCGCAATGTCCGGGGCTGGCCAGCCATCCGGCCATGGCCTTGCCCGGTGAACTCTGCCCGGCAGCGATGTTTTCGCCGATTTGCCGGCCACGATAGCCCGCTGCACGGGCGCGATCGGCGGGCAGGTCACCGTCCGGATCCTGATGGGCGAAATAGTTGCCGTAAGCCATGGCTTTGCTGTGCCCTTGGGCAGCGGCGCCCAATGCGGCGTTCCAGCTCAATGGCCGGGCGGCGGCGAATCGCTGACGTCCGCACATCCGTGGTCGCGCACGTGCGGCATTGACCTCGGCGAGCAGGGCCTTGCCGACGCTGCGGTTATCGCCAATGCGGCTGTCGAGCACCGGTTGCGCCAACACCACTTGCCATTCATTGCGCGACCGGCTGACGCCGATGTCGGCGTAGCTCGCATCCAGCAGCGCGGCGCAGTGGTCGTTTTGCAGCAGGTCGAAGGCCTCTTCGGCATCCTCGGCGCCAACCACGCGAATACTGCGCACCGCGACGGCGGAATACCCGGACGATTTCAGTGCTTCTCGCATGCCACCGGCGTAGCGATAACCGATCGGCAAGGCCAGATTCGACTTCAACGCCAACGGCGCCAGCCGTTGCGTCGGGCGCCGATCGCAGCGTTGCGGATGGGCGCGATAGTCGTTGATGGCAGCCACCAATTGTCGCTCCGCACCGGCATGGGCGGTTGCCGCGAACGAGGGTGAAAGGATCAGCAGGCACAACGAAACCAAGCGAGACGAACGAACGGCGTGGCGCATGAGACGGGCAGCTCTGAAGAGGACAGCGCAAAGGAGTGAACCGCAGAACGCGGCGCGGGTAGGACTGAGGAATCGGGACTTGGTTCACCGATTCAACACATCCCCCATCCATTGCAGATACTGCGCACGGTCGGAAATCGAGTTATGCCCCGAATCCGGCACCACTTTGAGCGTTGCCACGCCTTGCGGGAAATTCTCCAGCAAACGCTGGGTGCTGGCGCGGGGGATCACCTCGTCGTTACTCGCCGCGAGCAACAACGTCGGCACGCGGATATGTGCAGCGTACTTGCCGGATTCGAAACGGTCCTTGAGCAACCACTGCACCGGCACCCACGGATATTGCCGCGCCGCGATTTCTTCGAGGCTGTTGTAAGGCGTTACCAGAATCAGCTGTTGCACCGGCCGCTGACTGGCCAGACGCACGGCCACGCCGGATCCAAGACTGCGGCCGATCACGGCTACCTGCGGATGGCTGGCGTACACCTGATCGAACAGCGCCAGCGCATCCTCGGCAATCGCCACTTCGGACGGCGAACCGCCGCTGCCACCGAAACCGCGGTAGTTGAGCAGGTACACGGCATAACCGGCAAACGCTTCGGCAAACTCCGGCAGATTGCGCGACACGTCCTCGGCATTGCCGCCGAAATAGATCAGCGCCCGTGGCCCGACACGTT
This sequence comes from Pseudomonas fluorescens, assembly GCF_001648775.1. GTDB lineage: Bacteria > Pseudomonadota > Gammaproteobacteria > Pseudomonadales > Pseudomonadaceae > Aquipseudomonas > Aquipseudomonas fluorescens_M. The sequence goes on along the minus strand of NZ_LVEJ01000037.1, from coordinate 30,939 downwards.
CACGGGTGAGCACCGAAATCTGCGCGTCCGGCATCGACAAGGTCAGTTGTGAGTCGGGGCTTGTGACGGCATTGGGCTGCGGAAAATAGATCAGCGAGCGCTGAAAAAAGAACAGCGCCGCGCACAGCACCAAGTACACGGCAACGATCAATGCGACGAGTGACATCAGGGTTCGGGACATTCGGCTACTTTTAACGGTGTGTGAAAGTTGGCTGTCGCAGTGTAGTCCAGCCCTGCCACCGGGCCGCTCGCACACACAACATGCAACAGATCCACGCAGCAGGGGAACCAGCATGAGCCACACTGAGGGTTACTCCCGTCGCCGATTGCTCACGCTGGCTGCCGGGGTTTCGGCGGTCTTCACCTTTGAGCGGGCGTTGGCCACTGCCACGACACCCGCGACCACCGGAGGCCACGCCATGCAGACCCGCGCCATCCCGTCCAGCTCCGAATCGCTGCCCATCGTGGGTCTCGGTACTTATCGCGGTTTCGACGTCGCCCCGGGTGATCCGGCCTATCGACAATTGCCGGCGGTGCTGGATGAGCTGTTCAGCAAGGGCGGCACGTTGATCGACAGTTCACCGATGTATGGCCGGGCAGAGGAAACCACCGGTGAATTGCTGTCGATCCACGAACCGCGCTCGCCAGCATTCCTGGCGACCAAGGTGTGGACGCGCGGGCGCGAAGAGGGCATCGCGCAGATGGAGCAGTCATTCAGTCTGCTGCGTACCGAACGTATCGACCTGATGCAGATCCACAACCTGCTCGATTGGCAAACCCATCTGCCGACCCTGCGTGAATGGAAAGCGCAGGGGCGCATCCGCTACATCGGCATCACCCATTACACGCCCTCGGCCTACGAGGAAGTCGAAGCGGTGCTGAGGGCCGAACAACTGGATTTTCTGCAAATCAATTACGCCCTCGATGACCGTGGCGTGGAAAAACGCCTGCTGCCGCTGTGCCGTGAACGTGGGGTGGCGGTGATCTGTAATCGGCCATTTGGCGGCGGCGGTTTGCTCGCGCGACTCAAAGGCAAACCGTTACCAGGCTGGGTGTCGGATGTGCAGGTCAACAGTTGGCCGCAACTGGCGTTGAAGTTTCTGCTCTCACATTCGGCGGTGACGTGCGTGATCCCCGGCACGGGCAATCCGCGCTACATGGCCGACAACGCCAAGGCCGGGTTTGGGCCGATGCTGACGGATGCGCAGCGGCATCAGTTGATTGCGTTGGTGGGCTGATTGTTCTCGCAAGCGGATCGCATGCAGGATCACCGACTTCGACGACGCTCAACCGCGATAGCGCAGCGCCTCCAGCAACAACGCAAACGCGGGCGCAGCCTGACGTCGGCTCGGGTAATACAGGTGATACCCGGAAAACGTCGGGCACCAATCCTCAAGCACCTGCAGCAAACGGCCGTCGGCCAGATACGGCGCGACAATATTTTCCGGAATGTAGCTCAGGCCAAAACCGTCCAGCGCGGCATCGAGCAGCGGGTAGACGCCGTTCAGGGTGACCTGCCCGGAGACCCGCACTTTCAGGCTTTCGCCAGCCTTTTCGAATTCCCAGCTGTACAGCCCGCCATTGGTCGGAAGGCGCAGGTTGTTGCAGGCGTGCTCGGTCAGATCGCGTGGGGTTTCTGGCTGGGTGCGTTGGGCGAAATAGGCGGGTGAACCGACCACGGCCATGCGCATGTCGGGGCCGATGCGGGTGGCGATCATGCCTTGGGCGACGTCCTCGCCCAGACGTACGCCAGCGTCGAAACCCTGGCCGGCGATGTCGACGAAACCATAGTCGCAGCAGACCTCGACGGCGATGTCCGGGTACTGCGGCAGAAAATCCTTGAGCACCGGGCGCAGCAACCAGTTCAGCGAGTGATCGGTGGCGCTGAGGCGGATCTTGCCCGCCGGGGTGTCGCGCAGATTGCTCAGCGCCGTCAGTTCCCGTTCGATTTCTTCGAAGCGCGGGCCGATGGTTTGCAGCAGGTGTTCACCAGCCTCGGTCGGGGAAACGCTGCGAGTAGTGCGGGTCAGCAGGCGCAAGCCCAAACGCGCTTCAAGCGCGCGAATCGTGTGACTGAGCGCCGATTGCGAAACGCCAAGTTTGGCCGCCGCTTTGGTGAAACTGCGCTCGCGGGCCACGGCGAGGAAGGCGAGCAGATCGGTGGCGTTTTCACGCAGCATTGATGAGTTTCCTGCATAAGTTTTTTCGAATTCTAGTCGATTATCTGAAGAGTTGGCGTCGTTAGAGTGGTGGCATTGTTTATCTGGAGGAACCGCCATGAACCCGATTGTAGCTTCTGCGTTGAGCCTTTCCCTGTTGGCGGGTGAGGTGCAGGCCAATGAAACTCCACGAGTGACCGTCACACCCAATGGTTCGCAGCCGTCGGCCAAGGGCCCGGCGGACTGGTTCACGGGCACGGTCCGCGTCGATGCGCCGTTCAAGGGCACAGATGAGGCGCGGGTCAGTGGCGCGACAGTGACGTTTGAGCCGGGCGCGCGTACCGCGTGGCATACGCACCCTTTGGGACAGACCTTGATCGTCACGGCCGGTTCCGGTTTTGTGCAGGAGTGGGGGCGGGCGGTTCGTGAGATTCGTCCTGGCGATACGGTATGGATTGCACCGGGGGCCAAGCATTGGCATGGGGCGGGGCCCACGACGGCGATGACTCATATTGCTATCGCTGAAGTGCTGGACGGTGAGGTGGTGGAATGGATGGAGCAGGTGAGTGCTGAGCAGTATCCGCAAACCGAGTGAGCCTCTTCCCTCACCCCAGCCCTCTCCCGGAGGGAGAGGGAGCTGACCGAGGTGTCTTGCGTCATACATCGACGTGAGAGACCGAGTCGATTATGGATTCACAGCCGATCCTTCAGGTCGGTGAGACTATCCAATTTTCCTCACCCCAGCCCTCTCCCGGAGGGAGAGGGAGCTGACCGAGGTGTCTGGCGTCATACATCGACCTGAGAGACCGAGTCGATTATGGATTCACAGCCGATCCTTCAGGTCGGTGAGACTATCCAATTTCCCTCACCCCAGCCCTCTCCCGGAGGGAGAGGGAGCTGACCGAGGTGTCTTGCGTCATACATCGACCTGAGAAACTGAGTCGATTATGGATTTACAGCCGATCCTTCGGGTCGGTGAGACTATCCAATTTCCCTCACCCCAGCCCTCTCCCGGAGGGAGAGGGAGCTGACCGAGGTGTCTGGCGTCATATATCGACCTGAGAAACCGAGTCGATTATGGATTCACAGCTGAGCGTTCACGTCGGTGAAGTTCTCCAATATCCCCGGATCGGTCCCCTCTCCCTCTGGGAGAGGGTTAGGGTGAGGGGCTTTTCAGGGGCCTTCAGATCATCTCCGGCAACGACGACAATATCTTGTCCAGCGTAATCGGATACTCCCGCACCCTCGCCCCCGTGGCGTTGTAAATCGCATTCGCCACCGCCGCACTGACCCCGCAAATGCCCAATTCCCCGACCCCCTTGGCCTTCATCGGCGAAGAAACCGGATCAGTCTCATCAAGGAAAATCACCTCCTGATGTGGAATGTCGGCATGCACCGGCACTTCATACCCCGCCAAATCATGGTTGACGAAAAACCCCAGCGTCTTGTCCACCGCCAACTCTTCCATCAGCGCCGCACCGACGCCCATGGTCATCGCGCCGATCACCTGACTACGCGCCGCTTGCGGGTTGAGAATGCGCCCGGCCGCGCACACCGCCAACATGCGGCGCACCCGCACTTCACCGGTCGCGGCATCCACCGCCACCTCGACGAAGTGCGCACCAAACGTCGACTGCTGATACTGCTTGGCAAGGTCGCCAAACTCGATGCTGTCCTCAGCCTCCACCACGCCGTTTTGCGCGGCATTGCGCAACGGCACGTGCTTGTCGCCGACCCGCACCTGACCGTCGACAAACTCTGCCTGATCCGCCGCCATGCCCAGTTTGCCCGCCACCGCCTCACGCAACTTCATGCACGCGGCATACACCCCGGCAGTCGAGCAGTTGGCACCAAATTGCCCGCCGGAGCCTGCCGACACCGGAAAGTTCGAATCACCCAGATGCACAGTCACATCCTTCAAGCCAACGCCCATCATCTCGGCCGCTGTCTGCGCGATAATCGTGTAACTGCCAGTGCCGATATCGGTCATGTCGGTTTCCACCGTGACCTTGCCATCGCGCTCCAACCGTACCCGCGCGCCAGACTTCACCAGCAAGTTGTTGCGAATCGCCGCGGCCACGCCCATGCCGATCAGCCAGCGGCCTTCGCGCCGTGAGCCCGGTTGGGCATTGCGCTGACTCCAGCCGAACTTGTCGGCGCCGGTTTGCAGGCATTCGATCAAGCGCCGCTGCGAGAACGGCCGCTCGGTTTTCACCGGGTCGACCTGGGTGTCATTGAGGATGCGGAACTGGATCGGATCAAGCTTGAGCTGTTCGGCCATCTCGTCCATGGCAATTTCCAGCACCATCAATCCCGGGGTTTCGCCGGGCGCGCGCATGGCGTTGCCTTCGGGCAGATCCAGCGGAGACAAACGCATGCTGACCTGCCGATTTTCCGCCGCGTACAACAACTGGCTCGGCTGTGCCGCGACTTCGACCTTGCCTTCAGCGAGGTTGCCCGACCAGCCTTCGTGGGCAATCGCCGTGAGTTTGCCATCCGCCGTCGCGCCCATGCGAATGCGCTGAATCGTCGCCGGACGATGGGTGGTGTTGTTGGCGATCTGCGGACGGGCGAGGGCGACTTTTACCGGTCTGCCGGCCATGCGCGCACCGAGTGCGGCGAGGATCGCATCGGCGCGCACGAACAGTTTGCCGCCGAAGCCGCCACCGATGTACGGCGAGATCAGCCGGACTTTTTCCTTGGGCAGACCGAGCGTCGTGGCGATGTCGCCAACGCTCCAGGCGATCATCTGATTGGAGGTCCACAGCGTTAGTTGATCGCCTTTCCACGCCGCCAGTGTCGCGTGCGGTTCCATCATCGCGTGGGACTGATCCGGCGTGGTGTAGGTCTGGTCGAACTGCACTGGCGCTGCGGCGAACGCTTTGGCGAAATCGCCGTGAGTGACATCGGGCAATTCCTCTTTCGGCTCGACGCCTTTGTCGCGCACGCTGGCCAGGTCGAACTCGCCCTTGGCCGCGATATAGTCGACCTTGACCAATTGCGCGGCGGCGCGCGCCTGTTCGAACGTCTCGGCCACCACCAGTGCGACAGCCTGGTGATAGTGCTGAATCTCGGGCCCGGCCAACAAATGCGCGGCGTTGTATTTGCCCTTGCCGAGTTTGCCGGCGTTGGCGGCGGTGACGATGGCGAGCACGCCGGGCGCAGCTTTGGCGGCCTCAAGATCGATGTTATTGATCCGCCCCTTGGCGATGGCCGAACCGACCATGACACCGTAAGCCTGATGGGCCACCGCCTCATGCTGTTCATAGGCGTACGGCGCCTGACCGCTGGTTTTCAGCGGGCCTTCGATGCGTTCGGTGGGGTGGCCGATGACCTTCAGCTGGTCGATCGGGTTGGTGGTGGCGGGCGTGTCGAATTTCATGCGGGTTCCCTCGCTTGCGCCAACACTGCACCGAGCGTGCGCTCGACGAGGGTCAGTTTGAATTGGTTGTCGTGGGTCGGCGTGGCACCCTCGAGCAGACGTTCGCTGACGGCTTTGGCGCCTTTCGGTAGCAGCGCTTCGGCGGCTTCGACCCGCCACGGTTTCGGTGCGATACCGCCGACGGCAACGCGGCCGCTGCCGTCCTGTTGCAGGATCAGACCGACCGACACCAGCGCGAACGCATAGGAGGAGCGATCGCGCACCTTGTGATAAATGTGGGTGCCGCCAACCGGCGCGGGCAGTGTCACCGAGGTGATGAACTCGCCGGGCGTTAGGTTGGTTTCGATGTTCGGTGTGGTGCCCGGTAATTGATGAAAATCGACCATGGCGATGCTGCGGGTGCTGCCGTCGGGTTTCACCGTTTCAATCTGCGCATCGAGGGCACGCATGGCGATGGCCATGTCGCTCGGGTGCGTGGCGATGCACGCGTCGCTGACGCCGATGATGCCCAACTGCCGACTGACCCCGCCAATTGCCGCGCAACCACTGCCGGGTTGGCGTTTGTTGCAGGCCTGATTGGTGTCGTAGAAGTACGGGCAGCGCGTGCGTTGCAGCAGGTTGCCGGCGGTGCTCGCCATGTTGCGCAACTGCCCGGAAGCCCCAGCGAGCAGGGCACGGGAGAGCAGGGCGTAGTCTTTGCGGATGCGCGCATCGGCAGCCAGATCGGTGTTGCGCACCAGCGCGCCGATGCGCAATCCGCCTTCGGCCGTGGCTTCGATCTGATCCAGCCCGAGGTGGTTGACATCGATCAGTTGTGGCGGGGTTTCGATGTCGAGTTTCATCAGGTCGAGCAGGTTGGTACCGCCGGCGATGAACCGCGCGCCTTCAAATTGCGCGGCTTGTGCGGCGGCAGCGGCGGGGGAGTCGGCGCGGCTGTAATTGAACGGTCTCATGCCGGCACCTCCGCGACTTCAGTAATCGCTTCGATGATGTTCGAATAGGCACCGCAGCGGCAGATGTTGCCGCTCATGCGCTCCTGAAACTCACGGGCGATCAGTTGTGGCGGTTCGGTCAGGCTGGCGCTGGCATGGCTGGGAATGCCGTCGCGGATTTCCTTGAGCACCGCCACCGCCGAGCAGATCTGCCCTGGCGTGCAATAACCGCATTGATAACCGTCGTGCTTGATGAACGCGGCCTGCATCGGGTGCAGATTGTCGGGCATGCCGAGGCCTTCGATGGTGGTGATCTCACTGCCTTCGTGCATCACCGCGAGGGTCAGGCACGAATTGATCCGCCGGCCATCGGCAATCACCGTGCAGGCGCCGCACTGGCCGTGGTCACAGCCTTTTTTACTGCCGGTCAGGTGCAGGTGTTCGCGCAAGGCATCAAGCAGGGTAGTGCGGGTGTCGACGTCCAGTTCACGCGGCTTGCCGTTGACGTTGATGGTCACTTTACTCATGGCCGGTTTCTCCAGATTGGCGGCGTAGGCCTTGAGGCTGATAAACGGCGGCATCGCGAACGCCGTCGCGGTGACGGCGCCGAGGATCAGAAATCTGCGTCGGGAAATCGTCATGGTTCGATTCCTTTTCTCTCTTCATCGGGGCAGCAGGGTCATGGATGGCCCAAGCGGGCAGCCAGCGTCATCGCCGGTCTCGTTAAGGAGTGACTGCCAGAGAGAGGAAAAGGTTTTGTCGGATTTGCGCTATAGAGTTATGCGTGTGGCTCATTAATCTTCTGGACCACACACAGCCTTGTGGGAGCGAGCTTGCTCGCGAAGAGGCCGGCACAGCCAATATCTTCACTGGCAGACCGGACGCCTTCGCGAGCAGGCTCGCTCCCACACTGGAATGGATTCTGCCTGGCTAATGTGAGCCAACCACCATATGTGTAAACGGCGCCACATACGCCTGCAACGTCACCAGCCCGCCGACCAGGATCGCCAGCACGATCGAGTGGAAGAACACGTAGCGCAGAATCTCGCCCTCATGCCCATACCAGCGAGTCGCGGTGGAGGCGACGACGATCGATTGCGCATCGACCATTTTGCCCATCACCCCGCCGGAACTGTTCGCCGCCGCCATCAGTACCGGACTGATCCCGAGTTGTTCCGAGGTGACCCGTTGCAAGCCGCCAAACAGCACGTTCGACGCGGTATCGGAACCGGTCAACGCGACACCCAGCCAACCGAGCAACGTGCCGAACATCGGGTAGAAAATCCCCGTCGCCGCAAACGCCAGACCCATCGTCGCATCGAGTCCCGAATAGCGCGTGAGAAACCCCAGCGCCAACATCGCCGCAATGGTGATCAGCGAAAACCGCACCACCCACAACGTGCGCAGGTATTGCTTGATCAGTTGCGGAATCGAATAGCCCATCAGCAAACCACCGACGATCGCCGCCAGCAGAATCCCGCTGCCGGTGGCGGTGAACCAGGTGAATTTGTACACCGCTTCCTCGGCTTTCGGCGCGGCCACCACCGGCGGCACTTTTTCAATGTGCAGGTGCAGGGTGGTGAAGGTCACGGCCGGGGCGAAAATCGGATTGGCTTCATTCAGCGGTTTGCCCGTGGGGTCGAGTTTGGCCGAGTGCGTAACCGGATCGATCGCCGGGCGCACATCGAAGATGTTCTTGAAGCCTTGAGTGCCCCAGGCAAATACGAACACCGTGAGGATGATCCACGGCATCCACGCGCGCATTACCGCCGGACGCGCCTGATCACTGAACGCGGCGCTGGCGGTGACTTTTTCTTCCTCGACTTTAGAGTTGTCGACGCGCCCCGACAGCGCTGCCGAGGTGTGAATGGTCGCCGGTTTCCACACCTTCAAAAACAACGTCAGACAAGCCATGGAAATCAGCGCGGCAATCACGTCCACCAGCATCGGCCCGTGGTAGTTCGACACCAGAAACTGCGGCACGGCGAAACTCACCCCGGCCACCAGAATCGCTGGCCAGATCTCCAGCATCTTGCGCCAGCCGGCGAACGCCCAGATCAGCCAGAAGGGCACCAGCACCGAGAAGAACGGCAACTGCCGACCGACCATCATCGACAGTTCCATCTCATCCAGTCCGGTGACTTTCGCCAGGGTAATGATCGGTGTGCCCAACGCGCCGAATGCCACCGGCGCGGTGTTGGCGATCAGCGCCAGACCCGAGGCTGCCAGCGGCGAGAAACCGAGGCCGATCAGAATCGCCCCGGTCACTGCCACTGGCGTGCCGAACCCGGCGGCGCCCTCGAAAAACGCACCGAAGCAGAACGCGATCAGCAGCAACTGCAAACGGCGGTCATCGGTGATCCGCGCGAGGGAATCCTGCAACACTTTGAACGAGCCGTTCTCAGTGGTCAGGCGATGCAGAAAGATGATGTTCAGGACGATCCAGCCGATCGGCAGCAAGCCATTCGCCGCACCGAACAACGCGGCGGAACCGGCCATGCTCGCCGGCATGCCGAAGGCAAAGATCGATATGAGCAGGGCGGAAGCCAGCGCCAGCAACGCCGCCAGATGCGCCTTGACGTGGAAGAACGCCAGCGCCGCGAGCATCACCACCACCGGCACGGCGGCCATGAGCGTGGAGAGCACCGGGTTGCCGAACGGGTCATAGATTTGCTGCCAGACCATGGTCCACCTCTGCTTGTTGTTATTGAGGGCGCAGATCCATTGCGTGGGGCTTGGTTGCAAGGAGTATAGGTGGCATTTCGCCGCTGCTCAGGCGGGGCGGGCGGGGCGACCAACGGTCGATAGTGGCCACTGAATCAACCCGCGTTTGCCCGGTCGTATCTGCGGCTGCGCGCACTGCGTCCTGAAGGCGTGGGCAGCGTTGCCGATTCCGTCGTCAAGACCTTGGTTTTAGGGAAGTGTTGAATGAAGCGCGCTACAACGATGCTGCTGACCGTGACCGCCGCCGTAATGCTCGGTGGCTGTGTCGCGGATTTTGATGATGACCACCGCCATGGCCGTCATTACGACCGCGACCATGGCCGTAATTACGACCATGACCGGCGCTGGGATGACCGCGACGACCGCCGCGATGGCCGTCGCTATTACCGTGATCGCGATGACGATTGACTGAGTTCTGCGTGCCCGATCAGCAGAACAGTCGCACAGACGCGGGGGGAGTGGACGCAATGATGGCAATTCAGTAGCATCGCCGTTTTTTTGCCCCTTCTCCCCAAGGATGATCATGTCTGTGGCTTTGCTGTTGCGTCGCTCACCCGTTGTTATCGGTGCCGTTCTGTCGGGCCTCCTGGCGTCGGGATGTACCCAGATGGGCACCTATCAGGATTCGGCCGCACCTGATGCCGCCAAGCTGCGCTTTGTCGCCAGCACCGATAACGCTTCGGTGGATTACTACGATGCAGAGCATTGCGATGGCCAGACCACCGGCTTGCTCAACAACCTGTTCATCGTCGACAGCACGCGCCGGGTCGGCATGAGTGTGGCGCCCCCGGAAAAGGCCAAGAGCTACCTGGAAATCAAACTGCCGCCCGACAAGGAAATGTACCTGAAGGTCAACACCCAGACCGGTTATGCCGTGTGCGGGTCGGGTTTCAGCTTCAAACCTCAGCGCGATACAGAATACGAGCTGACCTTCGACCTCAAGGGTCGCCAGTGTTCGACGCTGATGCAGCGTGTGCAGCGCATCGATGGCAAGGACGTGCGCACGCCGATCCTGATGAAACGTGAGGGCCTGGCGGCCTGTGCCGGGCGCAACCCGATCTTTCCCAAGCCACCAGTGCTGCTGCCGGATACGCCGGAACGTATGGTCATGATCGACCGCATCGTCAATGGCAGCCTCTTCGTGGTGATGAAGTCCGACGCGAAGAAGCCGGTCTCGACGACGTTTACGCCGCAAAAGCTCGATGCCCTGATCAGCGAACGCAAGGCGAAAATGGGCTTTGAACTGCCAGACGATTACTGGGCGCTGTACCGTCAGAATCTGGCCGAATTCAACAATGAGAGTTCGGCGATTGCCGACGAGGCGATCACCCGTTCCAGCGACGAATATCGCAAGCGTCTGCGCAGTATCGACGACAAGCGCTTGAAGCAATGGTCTGCCGTCGACGGTACTTCCGGCAAGCGTGGCAACGCGGCGCCGACCGACATGGAAACCGACATGATCATGTACTACTTCCAGTCGTCCAAGGAAGTCATGGCCGAATCCGTCATACGCCATCTCGACCGCATGGCCAAAATGGATGCGCAGTACAACGTCTGCTCGCGTTATGCCGAGTGCTGGAAGCGCTGAACGGCGCAACCCTGATGTGAAAAAGCCCACTGCGCCGAAATGGCCAGTGGGCTTTTTTGTGCGTGTTGCAATTAAAAACGAGCGCTCGCCCGGACGCTGGATCGCGAAGGCACAGTGGCCTCGATGTCCAGCAAATGGGTGGCGAGAATGTCGCTCAGAAAACGGAACTGATCGTTGATGCCGACCACCTCATTGCTGAAATGGTTGGTGGCGGCGGGCATCAGCAAATCTTCGAAAGCTTCGTTGAACACCAGTGCCTGCGCTTTGTGCGACACGACGTGCTGGTCGTAATAGTTGCTGCCGAACACCGGGAAACTCACGGAGAGTGTGACGTGGGTGTGAATCATGATGTGAACTCCTCGTTGTGTCTCGGATGGCTTAATCGTGCCTTTGATGGGCGGTGGGCGGAAGGCAATCGTCGCGATGGTGAATATCGATGGCATTGATGGTTGGGGTTTTTGGGGTGTTGCTGATGGCGCCTTCGCGAGCAGGCTCGCTCCCACTTTGAAATGCATACCCCTGTGGGAGCGAGCCTGCTCGCGAAGGCGCCAGTCCAGCCACAACCGGACAAACGGCCCGATACTCACACCTATACTCAAATCTGCCTCCCACACATTTGAAGGAAACCGCTACCGTGAACCCGTGTGCGCTGCTCGTCGCCGCACTGCTTTTGCTGGCCGGCTGCGCCACCTCGGTGCGGGCGCCGGTGTCAGTGCCGCAGGCCGTTGTGGTGTCGCCTGCGACCTGGCAGCAAATCGACCGGGAAATCGTCAGCGCTTCGCAACAAGCCACTGAGCAAGTCAAAGTCTTTGCCCGGGGTTCAATGGAACATTGGCGTACTCGCGTCTATCAGCAAACTGAAGAAAATTTCATCCCGTGGTTCAGCAGCTACTGGACCCAGGAATGGCTGTCGATGAAAGTCAGTTGGTACACGATCAATGCCGGCGGTGAACAGGACGCCTCGGCCAAGCGGTTGGCGGCGTATCTGCTTGAGCAATATCAGGAAAGAGTGCTGGCGCCGGTGGCCGTGGAGATCGACCCGGATGCGATTCTCGGCCAGGCGACGGCGTTCTATGCGCAGTTGATGGCGCAGCAGATGCCGCTCATCGCCCAGCGCCATGGCGTGCCGGTTGCGCAGCTCAATGGCCGTTTGCAGAAGATTCCGGCCATTGCCCTCGGCCCGCCACCGGCACGAGATGCTTCGTTGTATCAGGTCATCAGTACCGAGCCGCTGAACACGCTGCCGGCCTACGCCGCGCTGATCGACAAGGTCCATACCGAGGGCGGCTCAAAGGGGATCGCCTCGACCGATGCCGGCATGGCGCCGGTGGCCAAGCGTGCCAGCCAGCGGATGGAAGCGGAAATGGCCCCGCGCGGTGCCGCCAGTGCGGTCGCTGCCGCGGCCGGGAAACTGGCTGGCGGACTGATTTCGGTCGGTGTGGCCGGCATTCGCGCGATCATCCAGGCCAATGACCGGCCTGACAGCGAAGCGCTGATCCGCAGCAGTCTGGGCAGCACCTTCGACAAAGCCTGGCTGAAACTGGTGCAGAACCCGACGACTGGCGTAATGGCCGGCACGTTGCACATGGCGGGGCAGGTCGAGCGCAATCTGGGTGGGGGCGATGAGCCGCCGGTCGGTTTGGGCGTGAACCCTGTCGAATGGCATCCGCCGCAATCGACCAATCAGCAGATCGAACCCAACGTGCAAGGAGAGTGATCATGGCTTACATCGATATTTTTGTGGCGCCGGTGCCGACTGCCAATCGTGAGCAGTACAAAAAGCACTGTGAAATCGCCGCCAAATTGTTCAAGGAATACGGTGCTCAGGACGTGGTTCAGTGCTGGGGTGATGACGTGCCGGACGGCAAGGTCACATCGTTCCCCATGGCGGTAAAACTCAAGGAAGGCGAGACGGTGTCCTCCGGCTGGCTGATCTGGCCGGATAAAGCCACCCGTGATGCCGGCATGGCAAAAATGATGGAGGATCCGCGCATGCAACCGGACGTCAACCCGATGGGGTTTGATGGTCAGCGCATGATCTTTGGCGGCTTTAAAAATATTCTTGAGTCCTGAAACCCGATTTTGGAATGGGCAAGATTCATGCTTCACCACAAAACCCTGTGGGAGCGAGCCTGCTCGCGAATGCGGTGTGTCAGTCGACAAAAAGGTCACTGATACTCCGCATTCGCGAGCAGGCTCGCTCCCACAGGGTTAGTGTTTACTGGCAGTGTTCAGTCGGCTGAAGGAGTGATGCGGCAGCCTTTGCGGTTGCGGATTTGTTCATCCGTGGGGCGTTCAAGGACAAATTCGAAGCGCGGCTCACCTTCGCTGTAATGCACCAGCCAGCCCCATTCCAGCTCGTTTTCATCCTGCCCGGGATGCGGTGGCCGGGCCCACCACGGCTCTTTGCTGAGGATCGCGCGCATGGCGGCCTCCGATTGATGGCAATCCTTGAACTATAGCTTCCTGTCACGAGTCGTCAGATCAGGCTGTGTAGAATCCGCACGACCACGATGAACAAGGGAGCAGGGCCATGAGCGATGAAGCGAAGAGACTGTTTTTCGCCCTCGATTGCCCGCCGGCGCAACGCAAGGCGATTGCTCAGTGGCGCGGGGAATTGGGGTTGCGAACCGGTAAACCCGTACCGACGGACAATTTTCATCTGACGCTGTTGTTTCTCGGTGCCGTGCCATTGGCGCAGATCAACGAAGTCTGCGAGGCCGCCGGGCAAGTGCGCACGCCGGGTGAGACGTTGAAGATTTCGCTGGATCGCTTGCAGGTCTGGCATCGCGCCGGGGTGTTGTCGCTGGCACCGGAGCAGGCGCCACAAGCGTTGCTGCGGCTGGTCTACGCATTGGAACAGGCGATGTTGCCCTTTGGCTTTGAAGAGAAAACCCGCGAGTTTCGTCCGCATCTGACGTTGGCTCGCGATTACCGCGCGCCGGAACCGGAATCGGCCACGGCGCCGGAGTTCTTCCTGCGCGCCGAACGCTTTGCCCTGTTCGAATCGCACAAGGGGCGCTATCGGGTTCTGCAGGATTGGCCGCTGCTGTGAGGGCACAAAAAAAGGCGCCCGAGGGCGCCTGAGAATTCACCTGAACTGAGGAAGCCAGGTGAGGCCGTTCATAGCAGGGTGCAGCGGTGGTAAGGCGCTGCGTGAACGGGAAATTTTCAGCACTGCATTGCTTTACTGTGGGGGCGAGCCTGCTCGCGAAGGCGTCGGCGCATCCAATATTTTCGTCGCCTGTCCTACCGCTTTCGCGAGCAGGCTCGCTCCCACATTGTTGATCATCAGTGTTTTTATTTACCGAGTTTCACCCGGGTCCAGCCACGGGTCATGATCCGCTGTGTGGCAATCGGTTGATCCGGCACCGCATACAACGTCGCCATCACCGCTTGCGACGGGTACGAGCCCGGGTCGTTGCGGATCGCTTCATCCACCAGTGGCGTCGCCGCCGCGTTGGCGTTGCTGTAGCCGTTGCTGTTGGTGATCTCGGCAATGATGTCCGGACGCATCAGAAAGTCCATGAACAGGTAAGCGTTCTCGACGTTCGCCGCATCGCGCGGGATGGCGACCATGTCGTAGAAGCTGCCGGCGCCTTCCTTGGGAATGCTGTAATCGATCACCACGTTGTTGCCCGATTCCACCGCGCGGGCCTTGGCCTGCAGCACGTCACCGGAGTAACCGACCGCCACGCAGATGTTGCCATTGGCCAGATCCGAGATGTATTTCGAGGAATGGAAGTACGCCACGTTCGGGCGGATCTTCATGAACAGCGCCTCGGCTTCCTTGATGTGCGCGGTGTCCTTGTCGTTCACCGGGTAGCCCAGGTAGTGCAGGGCGGCCGGGATCATTTCGGTCGGCGAGTCGAGGAAACTGATGCCGCAGGCTTTCAGTTTTTCCGCGTTCTCCGGTTTGAACAGCAAGTCCCAGGAATTGGTCGGGGCGTTGGCGCCGAGCACTTCCTTGACCTTGGCCGGGTTGAAACCGATGCCGATCGAGCCCCACATATACGGGAACGCGTGGGCGTTGTCCGGATCACTGGCGGCGGCGTTTTTCAGCAGCACCGGGTTGAGATTCTTCCAGTTCGGCAGCTTCGATTTGTCCAGCGTCTGATAGACGCCAGCCTTGATCTGCTTGGCCAGGAAACTGTTCGACGGCACGACCAGGTCGTAACCGGATTTGCCCGCCAGCAAGCGCGCCTCTAGGGTCTCGTTGCTGTCGAAGACGTCATAGGTCACGCGGATGCCGGTCTCGTCTTCGAACTTCTTGACGGTGTCCGGCGCGATGTAATCGGACCAGTTGTAAACGCGCAGCACCTTGTCGTTGGCCTGGGCGCCCATGACCATTGCGCCCATTAAGGACAGTGTCAGCAGAGTCCTGCCAAACATTTTCATCGGTACAACTCCATTCTTTTTATTCACGTTACGCAAAGCCCCCTAAGCCTCTCCCGAGGGAGAGGGTTAGGGATATAGGTTAAGCAGTGGCTGCGGATTGCTGAGGTTGCCACGACTCATTCGCCGTCTGATCCATCGCTTCCTGAATCGCTTTTTTGCGGTTGGCTTCTGCCTTGCGGCCGAAGTACCAGACCAGGAAGGTCACCAAGGAAACCGCCAGCAGAATCAGGCTCGCCACCGCGTTGATCTCAGGCTTCACGCCCAGCCGCACCGCCGAGAACACTTCCATCGGCAACGTGGTCGAGCCCGGCCCGGAGACGAAGCTGGCCAGCACCAGGTCATCCAGCGACAGGGCGAATGACATCATCCCGCCCGCCGCCAGCGACGGCGCGATCATTGGAATGGTGATCAGGAAAAACACCTTGAACGGCTTCGCCCCCAGATCCATCGCCGCTTCTTCGATCGACAGGTCCAGTTCACGCAGGCGGGCGGAGACTACCACCGCCACATAGGCGGCACAAAACGTGGTGTGGGCGATCCAGATCGTGACGATGCCACGCTCCTGCGGCCAGCCGATCAACTGCGCCATCGCCACAAACAGCAGCAACAGCGACAGACCGGTGATCACCTCAGGCATCACCAACGGCGCGGTGACCAGACCACCAAACAG
Source organism: Pseudomonas fluorescens (assembly GCF_001648775.1). Classification (GTDB taxonomy): domain Bacteria; phylum Pseudomonadota; class Gammaproteobacteria; order Pseudomonadales; family Pseudomonadaceae; genus Aquipseudomonas; species Aquipseudomonas fluorescens_M. The sequence goes on along the minus strand of NZ_LVEJ01000037.1, from coordinate 15,086 downwards.
CGTGCGTCCCTTGAAGCGCGTGACGCGCGTCAGCACGAAAGCGGCGAGGGTGCCCAACGCCACTGCAGCAATCGCGGTGTAGCAGGCGATTTCCAGCGAGCGCACCACCGAGCCCATCAGTTGCGTGTTGTCGAGCAGGCCGACGTACCACTTCACCGACCAACCGCCCCACACCGTCACCAGTTTGGAGGCGTTGAACGAGTAGATCACCAGAATCAGCATCGGCAGATAAATGAACATCAGACCGAAGATCAGCATGAATTTGGAAAAACCGAAGCGTTTCATCCCCGTGCCTCCATCTCTTTGGCCTGGCTGCGGTTGAACAGCAGAATCGGCACAATCAGGATCAACAGCATCACCACCGCCAGCGCAGACGCCACCGGCCAATCGCGGTTATTGAAGAACTCTTGCCACAGCACGCGACCGATCATAAGCGTCTCCGGGCCACCCAAGAGTTCCGGAATCACGAACTCACCGACCACCGGAATGAACACCAGCATGCAGCCGGCAATAATCCCGTTCTTGGCCAGCGGCACGGTGATTTTCCAGAAGTTGTTGAAGTTGCTCGAACCCAGATCCTGCGCGGCTTCCAGCAGGCTGCCATCGTGCTTGACGAGGTTGGCGTACAGCGGCAACACCATGAACGGCAAATACGCGTAAACCACACCGATATACACCGCAGTGTTGGTGTTGAGGATCTCGATCGGGTGATCGGTGAGCCCCGTCCACATCAGAAACGCGTTGAGCAGACCGTTGTTGCTGAGGATGCCCATCCACGCGTAAACGCGGATCAGGATCGCGGTCCAGGTCGGCATCATGATCAACAGCAGCAGGACGTTTTGCGTTTCCTTGCCGGTCTTGGTGATTGCGTAGGCCATCGGGAAACCGATCAGCAGACACATCATCGTGCTCAGCGCCGCGACTTTCAGCGAACCGAGGTAGGCCGACAGGTACAGCTCGTCTTCGCCGAGCATGGTGTAGTTGCCGATGTTCAGCATCAGCTGGAATTTCTGTTCGGCGTAGGTGTAGATCTCCGAGTACGGCGGGATCGACAGCGCGGCTTCCGAGAAGCTGATCTTCATCACCAGAAAGAACGGCAGCATGAAGAACAGGAACAGCCAGATGAACGGGATGCCAATGACCAGTTTTCGCCCGCTGGGCACCAAGCGCAGGAATTGCTGATTGAAGGTTTTCATGAGCGCAGTACCACGCCGCTGTCGTCTTCCCACCACACGTAGACTTTGTCGTCCCAGGTCGGACGTGCGCCACGGCGTTCGGCGTTGGCCATGAACGACTGGACGATTTTGCCGCCGGGCAATTCGACGTAGAACACCGAGTGACCGCCGAGATAGGCGATGTCATGCACCTTGCCTTCGGACCAGTTGTAGCGGAACTCCGGCTTGGTCGTGCTGACGAGCATTTTTTCCGGACGGATCGCGTAGGTGACCGACTTGTCCTGCACCGAGGTGCTGACGCCGTGACCGACGTAAATCTTCTGTTCCAGGTCCGGGCTGTGGATGATCGCGTGACCTTCAAGGTCTTCCACCACGGTGCCGTCGAAGGCGTTCACGTTGCCGATGAATTCGCAGACCATGCGGCTGACCGGCGCTTCATAGATGTCGACCGGGCTGCCGATCTGCGCGATCCAGCCCAGGTGCATGATCGCGATGCGCTCAGCCATGGTCATGGCTTCTTCCTGGTCGTGGGTCACCATCACGCAGGTCACACCGACGCGTTCGATGATCTGCACCAGCTCCAGTTGCATCTGCGAACGCAGCTTTTTATCCAGCGCGCCCATCGGTTCGTCGAGCAGCAACAGCTTCGGACGCTTGGCCAGCGAGCGGGCGAGGGCGACGCGCTGACGCTGACCGCCAGACAACTGGTGCGGGCGGCGTTTGGCGTATTGGGTCATGTGCACCAGACGCAGCATTTCATCGACACGGGCGTCGATTTCGCTGGCGGGCAAACGGTCTTGCTTGAGGCCGAAGGCGATGTTCTGCGCGACGGTCATGTGTGGGAACAGCGCGTAGGACTGGAACATCATGTTGATCGGCCGCTCGTACGGCGGCATGTCGGTGATGTCCACGCCGTCGAGCAGAATCCGCCCTTCGGTCGGACGCTCGAAACCGGCGAGCATGCGCAGCAGGGTCGATTTGCCCGAACCGGAGCCGCCGAGCAGGGCGAAGATTTCACCCTGATGGATCTCCAGGGACACATCGTCCACGGCCACGGTTTCGTCGAACTTCTTGGTGACACGGTCGACTTTCACCAGAACCTTTTTCGGTTGCTGATGACCTTCAAGTGCCTTCCTGTAAGTGCTGGAGGCGTTTGCCATGTGAAACTCCCAACAGGTTTCAGTCGCCTGGCCAATGTGGCCGGGCTTAAGTGGATTGCAAGCCTGCAGGTGCATTCCCGGTTGGATCACATCCCCCTGTGGGAGCGAGCTTGCTCGCGAAGACGTCGTGTCAGCCGACATCGTTGTTACCTGACACACCGCTTTCGCGAGCAAGCTCGCTCCCACAGGGTTTTGCATTGATCCGACGGTCTTGCTCCTGCCATCCGGCTTGGTCGGCGCCGCCGTCCTGGCTGCCTGGGTCGTACTTGTTGTTATTACGGGTGTTGCTGTTCACGAATGACGGATGTGCAAAGGCACACCCGACGTTCGTGGGGGCAGTAAATCGTTACGTATTCTTGGGTTGAGTCAGCGCTGGTTGCGCCGCGCCGCCCGTTGCCGGCAAGCCTCGCCGAATGCCTGGAAAATCTTCAGGTAGTTCGGGTTGTCGAGCACTTGCCATTCCGGGTGCCATTGCACGCCGAGGGCGAAGGTCGGGCTGTGTTCGACCGAGACCGCCTCGATCAGACCGTCCGGCGCCACCGCTTCGGCACGCAGGCCGGGGGCGAGACGATCAATGCCCTGGCTGTGAATCGAGTTGACCTGGAACTCGCCGGGCAACTCCAGCGCCTCGAACACGCCACCGCTCAATACCGTCACGGCGTGGGCCGGTGCGTATTGCACGGCCACGTCCGGGCTGTCGGCTTCGCGGTGATCGAGCATGCCGGGCAGCTCGTGCACCTTCTGATGCAGGCTGCCGCCGAACGCCACGTTCATTTCCTGGAAGCCACGGCAAATGCCGAGCACCGGAACGCCCGCCGCGATGGCTGCACGCAATAAAGGAAGGGTGGTGGCATCCCGCGCCGGATCGTGATCCGTGCCGGGGGCGCTGGCCGGGCCTTGATAGTGGAAAGGTTCCACGTTGGAAGGCGAGCCGGTCAGCAGCAGTCCGTCGAGTTGACCGAGCAGGTCTTCGATTTCGGTCAGCTTGCCAAGGGAAGGAATGACCACTGGCAACCCTTCAGCGCCAACACTGACAGCACGTAAGTACTTGTCGCCGCTGATGTGATAGGGGTGCAGGCCAATCTGTTTGACGCACGCAGTAACGCCGATCAATGGCTTGAATGCCATTTTTATTCACCTCGAAGTTTGACACTTGAACGAGCTTTTCCGGAGCTTAGCCTCGTTGATTTTAATTAACAACTGCCATGTAAAAAATTCTAAACGCCGTTCATCATATCTTCATGATTCGCGGGGCTCTGGTGCCTGTATTGGCACGCAAGTGTTAAAAAAAGCCCGAAAAATAAACCCTGAGCGGTCATCTGTTCGCTATTGACTTCACTTTGCCGTTCGGGTTGACTGGCTCGGCGAAACAGCAGTGAACATAATAATTAACAGCTAAATAGGTGCATCATGTCGGTCCCTCTGCGTACCGTTCAACTCAACGAAGCAAACGCATTCCTTAAGAAATATCCTGAGGTTTTGTACGTCGACCTTCTGATTGCGGATATGAACGGTGTGGTGCGCGGCAAGCGCATCGAACGCACCAGTCTTCATAAGGTTTACGAGAAAGGCATTAACTTGCCGGCCTCGCTTTTCGCGCTCGACATCAATGGCTCCACGGTGGAAAGCACCGGCCTGGGTCTGGACATCGGCGACGCTGACCGCATCTGCTACCCGATCCCCGGCACCCTGAGCATCGAGCCGTGGCAGAAGCGCCCAACCGCACAACTCTTGATGACCATGCACGAGATCGAAGGCCAGCCGTTCTTCGCTGACCCGCGTGAAGTGCTGGCCAACGTCGTGCGCAAATTCGATGACCTCGGTCTGACTATCTGCGCGGCATTCGAACTCGAGTTCTATCTGATCGACCAGGACAACGTGAATGGTCGTCCGCAGTCGCCACGTTCGCCGGTGTCCGGCAAGCGTCCGGTGTCGACTCAGGTGTACCTGATCGACGATCTCGACGAATACGTCGACTGCCTGCAAGACATCCTCGAAGGCGCGAAAGAGCAGGGCATCCCGGCTGACGCGATCGTCAAGGAAAGCGCCCCGGCGCAGTTCGAAGTCAACCTGCATCACGTCTCCGACCCGATCAAGGCGTGCGACTACGCGGTCCTGCTCAAGCGTCTGGTGAAGAACATCGCCTACGACCACGAAATGGACACCACCTTCATGGCCAAGCCGTATCCGGGCCAGGCGGGCAACGGTTTGCACGTACACATTTCGATCCTGGACAAAGAAGGCAACAACATCTTCGCCAGCGAGGATCCCGAGCAGAACGCCGCACTGCGTCACGCGATCGGCGGTGTGCTGGAGACCCTGCCTGCGCAAATGGCGTTTCTGTGCCCGAACGTCAACTCGTACCGCCGCTTCGGCGCGCAGTTCTACGTACCGAACTCGCCGAGCTGGGGCATCGACAACCGCACCGTGGCCGTGCGCGTACCGACCGGTTCGCCGGACGCCGTGCGCATCGAGCACCGTGTCGCCGGTGCCGACGCCAACCCGTACTTGCTGATGGCTTCGGTGCTGGCCGGTATTCACCACGGCCTGACCAATCAGATCGAACCGGGTGCTCCGGTGGAAGGCAACAGCTACGAGCAGAACGAGCAAAGCCTGCCGAACAACCTGCGCGATGCACTGCGCGAGCTGGACGACAGCGAAGTCATGGCCCGCTATATCGACCCGATGTACATCGACGTGTTTGTCGCGTGCAAGGAAAGCGAGCTGGCCGAGTTCGAAAATTCGATCTCTGACCTTGAGTACAACTGGTATCTGCATACGGTGTGATTGGCTGAGGCCCTCAAAAGCTGAAGAGCCCCTCACCCTAACCCTCTCCCGGAGGGAGAGGGGACTGACCGGGTTGTCTTGAGATATTCGGCGACCTGAACGATCCAGTCGATTATGGATTCGGCAAAGATTTTTCAGGTCGGCGGCGATTTTGAGCATCCCCCAATCGGTCCCCTCTACCTCCGGGAGAGGGCTAGGGTGAGGGCAGCCATCCCAAATCAGACACAGCAACCCGACACCCCCAATCCCCCCTTGTCGAGCCACAACAATGACAACGACCCGCAACGACTGGGAACAACGCTTCCAGTCCCTGACCATCGAAGCCCGCGCGTTCATCAACGGTGAATACCGCCCGGCCATCAGTGGCGACACCTTCGAATGCCTGAGCCCCGTTGACGGCCGTTTCCTCGCCTCCGTGGCCAGCACCGATGAAGCCGACGCCAACCTCGCCGTCGAAGTCGCACGCCAGTCTTTTGAATCCGGCATCTGGGCGAAAAAAGCCCCGGCCGAGCGCAAGCGCATCCTGATCCGCTTCGCCGATCTGATCCTGCAGCACCAGGAAGAACTGGCGCTGCTGGAAACCCTCGACATGGGTAAACCGATCAGCGATTCGATGAGCATCGACATCCCGGCGACCGCCAACGCGATCCGCTGGAGCGCCGAAGCTATCGATAAGATCTACGACGAAGTCGCCGCCACCCCGCACGATCAACTCGGCCTCGTCACCCGCGAGCCATCCGGCGTGGTCGCGGCCATCGTGCCGTGGAACTTCCCGTTGATCATGGCCAGCTGGAAGTTCGCTCCAGCGCTGGCGGCGGGCAATTCGTTCATTCTCAAGCCTTCGGAAAAGTCGCCGCTGACCGCAATCCGCATCGCGCAGTTGGCGCTGGATGCCGGCATTCCGAAAGGCGTGTTCAACGTCCTGCCAGGCTTCGGCCACACCGTCGGCAAGGCGCTGGCGTTGCACATGGACGTCGACGTGCTGGCCTTCACCGGCTCCACGGCGATTGCCAAGCAGCTGATGATCTATGCCGGCCAAAGCAACATGAAACGCGTCTGGCTCGAAGCAGGGGGCAAGAGCCCGAACGTGGTGTTTGCCGACGCACCGGACTTGCGCGCGGCAGCACAAGCAGCGGCCGGCGCCATTGCCTTCAACCAGGGCGAAGTGTGCACCGCCGGTTCTCGCTTGCTGGTCGAACGCTCGATCCGCGAGCAGTTCATTCCGCTGCTGGTGGAAGCGCTGCAAGCGTGGAAACCGGGTCATTCACTGGATCCGGCGACCACCGTCGGTGCCGTGGTCGATCAGCGTCAACTCGATAACGTGCTGCGCTACATCAGCATCGGTCGCGAGCAGGGCGCCGAACTGATCGCTGGCGGCCAACGCACCCTCGAAGAAACCGGTGGCCTCTATGTGCAACCGGCGCTGTTCGACGGCGTGACCAACGCGATGACCATCGCTCAGGAAGAAATTTTTGGCCCGGTGCTGTCGCTGATCACCTTCGACACCGCTGAAGAAGCGCTACAGATCGCCAACGACAGCATCTTCGGCCTCGCCGCCGGCGTGTGGACCAGCAACCTCAGCAAGGCGCACACCTTCGCCCGTGGCCTGCGCGCCGGCAGCGTCTGGGTCAACCAGTACGACGGCGGCGACATGACCGCACCGTTCGGTGGTTTCAAACAATCGGGCAACGGTCGCGACAAATCGCTGCACGCCTTCGACAAGTACACCGAGCTGAAAGCGACCTGGATCAAGCTCTGACTCTATTACAGCGGTGGTCGCCTTTTATTGGCGGCCCTCGGAGAAACGTATGAAACAGCAACACGTAAACAGCTACTACGCCGCCACTCGCAATGAAGTCATCGACTTTCCGGTTCTGGAAGAATCGGTAGAGTGCGACGTCTGCATTATCGGCGCCGGTTACACCGGCCTGTCTTCGGCGCTGTTCCTGACCGAAGCCGGCTACAAAGTGACGGTGCTGGAAGCGGCGAAAGTCGGCTACGGTGCCAGCGGTCGCAACGGCGGTCAACTGGTCAACTCCTACAGCCGCGACGTCGACGTGATCGAAGAGCGCTACGGCGACAAGACTGCAGAAATTCTCGGCAGCATGATCTTCGAAGGCGCCGACATCATCCGTTCGCGCATCAAGGAATACGACATCAAGTGCGACTACCGCCCGGGCGGCATTTTCGCAGCGATGAACAAAAAACAACTTAACGGTCTGGCCGAGCAGAAGCGCGGCTGGGAGCGTTACGGCAACAACAACCTGAAGATGCTCGACGCGGCTGAGATTCGTCGTGAAGTCGGCTCCGACGCTTACGTCGGTGGCCTGCTCGACATGCAGGGCGGCCACGTTCACCCGCTGAACCTGGCGCTCGGTGAAGCCGCAGCCATCGTGCGTTTGGGCGGCAAGATCTACGAGCAATCCGCTGCCGTGGAAATCAAATACGGCGAGCCGAACATTGTGCGTACCGCCAAAGGCCAGGTCCGCGCCAAGTATCTGCTGATCGCCGGCAACGCCTACCTGCCACAAGGTCTGGATAACCGCGTGACCGCGAAAAGCATGCCGTGCGGCTCGCAGATCGTCGTCACCGAACCGTTGACCGAGAAACAGGCGCGCAGCCTGATCACCAACAACTACTGCGTCGAAGACTGCAACTACCTGCTGGATTACTACCGCCTGACCGCCGATAACCGACTGCTCTACGGCGGCGGTGTGGTCTACGGCGCGCGTGAACCGGACGACATCGAACAGCTGATCCGCCCGAAGATCCTCAAGACCTTCCCGCAGCTCAAAGACGTCAAGATCGACTACCGCTGGACCGGCAACTTCCTGCTGACCATGTCCCGCATGCCGCAATTCGGCCGCATCGAGAAAAACGCCTACTACATGCAAGGCTACAGCGGCCACGGCGTCACCTGCTCGCACCTCGCCGGCAAACTGATCTCGGAAATGATCCGCGGCGACGCTGAGCGTTTCGATGCGTTCGCCTCGTTGCCGCACATGCCGATGATCGGCGGTCGCACCTTCTCCGCGCCACTGACCGCCCTCGGCGCCGTCTACTACTCGCTGCGCGACCGCTTCGGCCTCTAAGTTACCTCCCCGGCGGCGGCCCAAGACCCCGCCGGTTTTTTTCATCACACACCACCAATCCCAATGACACACCAAAGATCAAATTGTAGGAGTGAGCCTGCTCGCGATGAGGCCAGCCCAGCCACCATCCCTCCCACAGAAACACCACAACCCTGTGGGAGTCTGGCTTGCCAGCGATGACAGTCTGACATCTGCCACCAAGCCAACTGACACAAAAGAGATCCAATTGTGGGAGCGAGCTTGCTCGCGAAGAGGCCATATCAGCCAACTTCCATGTCGTCTGACACACCGCTTTCGCGAGCAAGCTCGCTCCCACAATGACTGTATTACCAAGGCCAGAAGGACTTTTGCCGCACCGTCCATCGAACCTGCTGAGCAACACCAGCAAACGTGATTTAATAGCCGCCTTTCACGGTTCCGGGACACGGGAGCAACGTGATCCGCGCCTCGCGCGGCACCCGCCACCCACCCCCATTACCCTTAAGTACTACTCACATAAGGCTGTCATGGATACGGGTTCTCGACTCAAACTAGTACGCGAAAGCTACAAACTCTCCCAGCGCGAGCTGGCCCGACGTAGCGGCGTGACCAATGCCACCATCTCCCTGATCGAACAGAATCGCGTCAGTCCTTCCGTCAGTTCACTGAAAAAGCTGCTCGAAGGCATACCGATGTCCCTGGCCGACTTCTTCACCTTCGACCAACCGCCGCGCGAACACCAATACGTCTTCCGCGCCAACGAACAACCCGACCTCGGCCGCCACGGCCTGCGCCTGCTACTGATCGGCGCCTCCGTACCCAGCCGCCAGATGCGCTTGCTGCGTGAGCAATACGCCCCGGGCGCGAGTTCCGGGGAAGAGCCGATTGTGCATGCTGAGGGCGAGGAGTGTGGGTTGGTGACGCGGGGCACGGTTGAGTTGACCGTGGATGGGGCGGTGAGTGTGTTGAATGCGGGGGATGGGTATTATTTTCCGACGACATTGCCGCATAAGTTTCGGAATATCGGGGCGGATGAGGCTGAGATTATTAGTGCGAATACGCCGGCGAATTTTTGAGTGCGGAAAATCTATCTAATGGCAGGGTAAGCGGGCTTTGTCTGTTTTTATTCATGCGTGGAGGGCGGGGCAGCGACAGAAAATATTTAAACGGGGAGTTTCTGTCGCCTGTGTTTTGATAGTCAGAATTTTAAGTTTGATAGTGTGGTTCGTGGCGTATTTCAATTAAAGGTGAGTACCTACCTTCTTTGGCTGTGTGTGAGGAAGTATTTCACCTATTCTTTTTTCAATTTTATCATTTTGGGGTCTGAAGTAAGGGTGGTGAGTGCGCCAGCCCATAAAAAAATCATTCGCTACTCTGTCTTTTGGGTTTAATGTTTCTATCGACTCGATGCCCTCTATTAGTTGAGCTAGAAAGCTTGCTTGTTTTTTATAGTCGCCTGCTTCTTTGTTGACTCCGTAATAAAAGCTGTCTTTTAGTGTTTCCTCAATGGTTGAGCTCTTTATGAAAATTGAATTCAACTTGTCAAGGCAGTTTGCTGCGTCGTCCTGAACAAGAAATAATGTAATTTCTACCTTTCTCAACGCTTCGACGGAGGCTTTCGTGTCGTCATTTTTTGGCAGGAAAACTAGATCCTTGAGTGCATCGTCGAGTTGTTTTAGTCGGCATTTTATTAGCGATTTGAACTCCTCGCTCATAGGCGTTACCCCGAGGTGGATAGAGTTGCTTGGATAGCAAATTCGATAAAGACTTGGTTTGTTTATTATCGGGGCTGAGGGGTTGGACAAGATGTTCGAATATCTGATTTTTAATGAGCTTTCTATGAAGTCTATATTTTTACAAAAGTGTTCAAAGTGAGAGATGTACAGCTTGGTTTTGTTGTCTTTGTCTGTACTTTGGATCTGAATTTTTGTGTTTTGAATTTGTGCTGCAGTTTGTTTTGCTCCATGAAGTTTTCCAATCAGCACACCCAATGGAATCGAAAGGGAGAGGATGCCAATTGGAAGTTTGCTGATTTCTAGGAATTTCGAATAGCCCTCCGGTGTAAAGCTAAATGCATAGGGGAGCCAGACTGGGATCCCAAGTAAAATCGCTATCAAGGCAGGAATGCCGATAGCCAGCCAAAATAATATTTGATTCTCTAATCCTGTGTTGGGATCTAGTGTAAAAAATTTAAGTGCTAACGATATTGTCTTGCGAGGCATTTCAAATTCTTTTAGGTTGAGATTCACGTGTGGATGGTTTGTCTTCTATTTGTGGGTAATCAAATTTGTTTCTATGTGGGCTCTGGTGTCAGTTTTAGTTGATCCTCCTCGTATGTGAAGAAGCCGACTCCTTCTTCGAAAATTGGATTTGATTTCGAATGTGGCGGGATGCATTCGGCATACGCGCGAAGTACGAAGTGGTTTTGATCGCTAGGGTATTTTTTTAATGGTCCAATTGCGTGGGCGATGCAATCGTTTATTTCGTCAGGTGAAATATTCTCAGTAGTATTTGGACCCAAAAAGCTGCCATGATGAACATAATTTTCTTTTGATATGCTGAAGGTGGCGTTTCCTGCGGTTATTCTTAATATTAATCTTATTTTGTATGAGGATGCTGAGTTTTTTGGGCTGGTGTTTTTAATTACTATTTTGACTTTGTTACCGTCCGGGATTACAGAGATATTAATAATTGGAAAGTGCTCGTAGTGTTCCAAGCGGCTTTGTAGTTCGAATGTGGCTTTAGACGCGCGTTGTACCTCTTGTCGGGCGCGCCACGAAATCCAGATTGCAGTTAACGCTATTGCAGTGGTTGCAAAAAACTTCCAGTCCATTTTCTTTCCTTGTTGTTTCTTGAAAATTTAGATGGTTAGTATTTGGGGTGCCAGAGTGCCATCATTCTATTCTAGTTGGAAGCTCCGAGTGTTGGAAGGGCGGGATGGTCGGTGGCGGGGTGGGACATGTAGGCGTAGTGGTGGAGCGGTGTTTTGATCGTCATAGGTTGCACTCTTCAATTGGTCAGGAAGTGCCAGCTTTGGAGGTCGATAAGCGTTTCCATGGCGTTTCCTTGAGTAGCTTTCCTTAGTGTGGGCGATTTCGCGACTTTGCGCGTTCGCCATTCCCGGGGTTGGAACTTTCACCAAAAACGATGTCAATTTGATGGCGTGTCGCGACGCTCATTGTGAACGGATCAACCAGTGCCAGGCTGTTTCCCGGCAAGCCCGAGGGAGTGAGAGATGAAACTGATTCTTGCGATGCTTTTGATGCTGAGCAGCTACGCATACGCTGATTGCTCCAGCATCAGCGATAGTGATCAGCGCGCTTTTTGCCTCGCCAGGCAAGGCGCCAGTAACTGTGGAGGGATCAATAATTCCGAGCTGCGAAGTATCTGCGATGCTGAAATTGGCGGCGACAGTTGTGGCTCAATCACAAACAGTGACCAACGCAGTTACTGTATGGCCCGGCAACAAGGCGCTGGTTGCGGGGGGATCAGTGATTCTAACTTGCGTAGCGCCTGCTTGGCGGAGACCAGCGGTTCCGGTTGTTCTATATCTGACAGTGATCAGCGTGCTTTTTGTCTTGCCAAACAGAGTTCAGGTTCCTGTGGTGTCATTCAGGACAACGACTTACGCGCCCAGTGCCAAGCGATCGCCCATTAATCGCGCCGTTTTCTAATGATGAAGCGGTACTCCAGCGGTTCGTCATCACTGAACATGAAACCGGTATTGAGTGGAGTTTATTCACCCTGCAATCGACCACTCGTCCGACGCACCGCACCTTCGTCGTACACCTTCTTCCAATGCTGTAACTCACCACGCAAAGGAAGAGCCACCATGCTGAACCATAAAATCGCGGTGTTAACCCTCGCGGCGCTCCTGTCCGGCAGTTCGCTGTACGCGATCGCGGCCGGCGAGACGTCCACCCCAACGGCAAACGACGGCACCAGCCAGACTCGTGAGCCGGCATCCCCAGCCACCAATGCCGATCCCGATGCCGATTCGCTGCCTAAAGGTGGGGATGGCGGCAAGACGGATAACGGACCGGTGCCTTCTGCTACCAAACCCAGTGGCGCCGGACAATCAACCGGTAGCAGCAGTGGCGGGAGCGGCGGCGGTTGATGAGTGTCGCGTATTAAAAAGCCCGGTCTTTTTGAACCGGGCTTTTCTTTGCGTGTGGCTAGCATGAATATCAGCCGTTACTTCGTTTTCCAATGCCCGCCACCATTCTCACAATCAATCCGCGCCTGAGCCAAATGCTCCACGTCGTAGTAATACGTGGTCACTTGCGCGTTGTCGGGGATGTTCATCGCTTTGGCGTTTTTGTCCTTGCTGGTGGAGTGCGGGTTGGCCAGGGATTCCTGGGTGATCGTGGCGATGCACGAGGCCTGATAATGGTCAGCACAATGTTCAACCTTGGTTTTCGTGCTGCTCAGCATGTCTTTGCTTTCGTTGCTGCACGACCAGTCGATTGAGTTGACCGGCATGCCTTCGTATTCATAGCAACTGTGGGTTTCCACCGCTGGCACCGAGGCGCTGGAGGATTGGGTCTGGACGTCGCAGCCTTCGGCCATGACGCAGGTGGGGATGATGGCGAAGGTGGCGAGCAGAAGCAGGAAGCGAATGTTCATCGGGGTTTCCTCTTCAAGGGCGCCGTGTCTTATCGATGATTTGGCGCTGATACAGTTTCGAGATTGTGCGGAGGAGGGAGGTTCCATCGGGTTTTTGATTTGCTCCAGTCGCGTACACTGCGAAACAATCGGAAACATTCAGCGCCCAAGGATTGGAATATTGCCCATGATCGAAATAGGCAGCCGCAACAATGCGCTCCCCTCACAGCATCCGTTCCACGACATCTACCTGTTTCACATTGACCCTGCAAAGCCAGACACGCCTTTCTGTTTCGAGCAGTCGATGGCCGGCGGGCACATGGAACATGGCGGTGCCCGCTGGTTGGCGCTGGATGAACTGGACGCCTGGCCCGGCGAGTGGCGTGAGCATCTGAAAAAGGCCGATTGTGCGTGGGTTGCCGAGTTGATCGATGCCCATCCGCAAGCCGATCAGGCCGCATTGGTGTCGCTGATTCTTCAGCGTCATTGCGGGCCAGCGAAGCCGGTCAGTCGCCTGAAGGCGATCGGCAACTGGCTCAAGCGCAATATCCACGTCGGCGGCCGCTACGGCGTTTAACCCACGGAGACTCCCATGACCCAGACCCTCGAACGCGCTATCGCCATCGCCGCCACGGCCCACGCCGGGCAGGTCGACAAGGGCGGTGCGCCGTACATTCTGCATCCGCTGAAAGTCATGTTGCGCATGAGCACGCTGGAACAACGTATCGTTGCTGTGCTGCACGATGTGGTCGAGGATTGCGGCGTCAGCCTTGATGACCTGCGCACGGAAGGTTTCAGCGAAGAAGTGCTGACGGCGATTGAATCGGTCACCAAAGTACCCGGCGAGTCCTACGAGGATTTCGTCGACCGCGCCGCACAGAACCCGATCGGTCGGGTGGTGAAGTTGGCGGATCTGGAAGAGAACAGTGACTTGTCGCGGATTGCCTCGCCGAGTTGGGAGGATCTGGAACGGATCGAGAAGTATCGCCGGGCGATTGGCCGGCTGCGTATGTAATAGAAACGACCTCCTTGTGGGAGCGAGCCTGCTCGCGAAGGCGTCAGGTCAGTTACATATCTGCGACTGGTACGACGCTATCGCGAGCAGGCTCGCTCCCACAGTGACAAGTGATTATTCGACGATGTTGGGTCAGTTTTTTAGCCAGGAAGGCGACTATGAAATCCATTCTGTGTTTGTTGATTGCCGCCGGTTTCGGCGCACTCTTGCAGTTCCAAGGCGTGCCCCATGGCTTGCTGTTGGGGTCGATTGTGGTCACCGCTTTGTTCGCCAGCAAAACCGGCATCGCCCCGGCAACCCCCTATGGGCTGGGCTACATCCAGGTCACGCTGGGCATCGCCACCGGGCTGATGTTCGAAGCGTGGGACAGCGAGACGGCCTCGACAATGTTGCCGAGCCTCGGCGTGTTGCTGATTTGCCTGACGGTGCAAATCGCGTTCGCCGGATGGTGGCTGACGCGCGGCGCAGGCTGGAATCGCACCGATGCACTGTTGGCGGTTTATCCCGGCGCACTGGCGGCGGTGTTCGATTTACTCGAGTCGGAAAAGGCGTCGAGCAAGGTCATCATCGTGCACCTGATGCGTTTACTGCTCATCACGGTGTTGGTGAGTTTCTTGATTCCCGGTCAAGCCGCTGCGGTGGCGGTTGCCGATGGTGATCCACTGACCACAGGCATGGCGTTGACCGCGCTTTCGGTGATCGCGTTGAGCGTGCTGCTCGGTCGCTTGCTGCTGGTGATCGGCGTCCCGGCGCCGTTCATGCTCACGGCGATCATCATTACGGCGGTGTTTGTGAAGTCGGGATGGCTGCATGGCTTTCACATGCCGGACTGGAGTTTGAATCTGGCGGCGCTGATTCTCGGTGTACGAATCGGCTCAAGGTTTCAGGGCCTTGGCGTCGCGGAACTGGGGCGTCATGGCCGCACGGCGTTAGTCTCGGTTGGTTTGATGATCGTGGTCGCCGCAGTATTTGCCGAAGTCGCGGCGCGGTGGTTGGGCAGTGATCCGCTGTCGCTGTGGCTGGCGTATATGCCGGGGGCGATCGAGACGATTGCGATTGTCGCGTTTGGTGGTGGGTTGAATGTGGTGTTTATCCTTACTCATCATTTGAGTCGGATGGTGTTGCTGCATTTTGCGCCGGCGTTGTTGGTGCAGGTGCGGCGGGCGCGGGAGGAAGCCTGACTCGAGTTGATGCGAATGTGTTGCGGTGTGTCAGTTAGACCCATCCCCCTCACCCCAGCCCACCCGAAACCTCGGACCGCCCCCAAGGGGGC
>NZ_LVEJ01000036.1 GCF_001648775.1 Pseudomonas fluorescens | reverse complement strand
ACGCCGACTTGAGATATCGGCTCTGAATCCATAATCGACTCGGTTTTTCAGGTCGATGGATAGCGTGAGTCACCTCGGTCGGCCCCCTCTCCCTCCGGGAGAGGGCTGGGGTGAGGGTCTGCTTTTACAAGCGCTGCACCGTCACAGCCCCCGCCGCCCCTACAGGCCCAGGCTGTCCATCCGCCCCGGCCTTGCCGTTCTTGCCGCCATCGGCGCGATATACCAGGCAGCCCTTGGACTTGCCGCCCTTCCCTGCTTTACCGCCAACACCCGCCGGGCCACCGTTGCCACCGGTCACATTGACCTTGATCAGCTCAGCCGGAAACTCGCGCGGCACTTCAAGGCGCACCAGCGCACCCGGTGCACCCGGTTGGCCGTCACTGCCATTACTGCCATCAAAACCGTGACCGGCCGAGCCATAGGTGCAGCCCGGGTCTTCACCGTTACCGCCATCCAGGCCAACAAAACCCGGCGCGCCGGTGCCGCCACGGGCATCGACCAACAGTTGCGGCGCGTTCAATGCCTTGAATTGCAGATTCAGATTACGCCCTGCACGGGCGGCTTTTTCATAAGTCCCCGGCGCCCCGCGCGCGGTGATCTGGCTGCCTTCGCTCAGTTCGGCGCGCGCCACTTTCATCTCCAGCGCCTGTTCGGCCGGAACGATGGCGATGCGCGCTTCATGACCCAAACGCAACTCGCCCACCGTCAATTCGGTCAGGTTGGCGGGAATCAGCAAGGTGCCGTAATCGGCCACGTCCAGGCGTTCAAGCTGCAAGGTACTGGTGGTATTGGGCAAACGCATCAGCGAGTTGGTTTCAACACTGACCACTTGGGCACAGGCCAGTGGGCTGATCAATGCAGCGAGCAAGCAAAGTTTACGCATGGGAAGAAGCCTCCGGAGCGGCCGGGGCCGGGATGGATTGCAGGTGGAAAACGCCAAACAAGAGGATGCGACCACGGTCACGCCAAGGGTGCGAGCGCCCCTTGAGGCTGCGATTGCACAGCAGCAATTCGAGCACATGGATCAGCAACAACAGACCGCCAGCCAGATTGACCAGCAGATGCAACGGATGTACGAACGGCACCAGTTGATTGGCCAGTACCACGCAGCAGAACAGCAGGGTCAACAACCGCCCCAGCCCCCAGAACACTTTCATACGCTCCCCCGTGTTGCGAATTATTCTTTGGACGCACAGTAACGGCTTCTGCGGGGGATAAGCCAGAGGGGTAAATGAAAAAACTTTGCTCGATCGCCAAATGG
This sequence comes from Pseudomonas fluorescens, assembly GCF_001648775.1. GTDB lineage: Bacteria > Pseudomonadota > Gammaproteobacteria > Pseudomonadales > Pseudomonadaceae > Aquipseudomonas > Aquipseudomonas fluorescens_M. Next base: position 154,711 of record NZ_LVEJ01000036.1, on the reverse strand, counting down.
CTGCCGGGACGATGAGAATCATCGCCCGGCAGCTCTAGCCCGTGCACTACAGACACGTCCTAACGATTGATGTGTAACTCCACACGACGGTTTTGCGCGCGGCCTTCGTCGGTCGCGTTATCCGCCACCGGCTCGCTCTCGCCACGCCCTTCACTGGTGAGTTTGTTCGGCGCCAGGCCCTGACTCAGCAAGTACGCCGCGACACTGCTCGCCCGTCGTTCCGACAATGCCTGGTTGTAGGCATCGGAACCTTTGCTGTCGGTATGGCCGATGACCTTGATGCTGACCACATCGGCATTGCGCAATTTATCCATCAGCGTATCGAGCTGGGCTTTCGCCGCTGGCGTCAGGTCGGATTTGTCGAAGTCGAACAGCACGTTGCCGGCATCGCTCAAGGTGATGACTTCAGTTTGCGGCGCAGGCTCCGGCACTTTTTCGGTGACCGGGTATTGCGGCAACGGGCAACCACGGTGATCGACCGGGGTGTTTTCCGGGGTGTCCGGGCAACGGTCGCGGCGGTCGAACACGCCGTCGCCGTCTTCATCGCCGTCCTGGGCATAACAGATCAGTCCGCCGGTCAGAATTCCCAGCGCTGCGCCGCCACCGGCCCAGCCGCCACTTTCAATGGCGCCGAGACCGCCACCGACCAGCCCGCCGATAAGGCTGCAGATCGGCCACGTACGTTGATTGAGGGGTGCAGTGCCATCGCTGTGGGTGGCGCAACCGGTGAGCAAGCTGCCTAGCAGTAGCACCGGCAAGACGGACCTTGAGAAAACAGTCATTGTGAAAGCTCCTGTGTCACCGGCCCATACCGGTTACACAGGAGTAAAGACCCGCATCCGCGACTGCACAAGCCGCGGATGCGAGAGGTTTAGCGGACGATTTTGATTTCAGTACGGCGGTTTTGCGCGCGACCGTCAGCGGTTTTGTTGTCGGCAACAGGCTGGCTTTCACCCAGACCGGACACCGAAACGAAGCTGGCGCGTGGCACACCCTGCTGGATCAGGTATTCCACCACCGAGTGCGCACGACGATCCGACAGTTTTTTGTTGTAGGCATCGCTGCCCACGCTGTCGGTATGACCGGTCACGGTCAGTTGTGCAGTCGAGGATTCCTGTTTCAGGCGCGTGGCGACCTTGTCGAGAACCTGTTTATCAGGGCCGGTCAGCGTGGCTTTGTCGAACTGGAAGTGCACATCACGGATAACAATGGTTTCTTCCTTGACCACTACAGCTTCTTCGACCACGGGTGCAGGCGCTGGTGGTGGGCAACCGTCAGCGTCGACTTGCACGCCTTTAGGCGTGTGCGGGCACTTGTCGCGACTGTCCGGCACACCATCGCCGTCTTCGTCGCCATCACCGTGCACCCAGCAATAAGCCGCTGCCGTACCACCGACCAGCAACGCGCCATAGCCGGCCCATGCCGAACTTTCGGTGGCACCGAGACCGGCGCCGACCACGCCACCGACCGCCGCACAGGTCGGCCAGTCGGTTTTCTGCAAACCTGCGCAACCAGTCAACACACTGGTTAGCAGAATCAAAGGTAATGCTGTCCGAACTATGCTCATCTGGTTTTCTCCTGAGGGATCGGCTTAGAACCGATTCAGGGAGTAAAGACCGGAGTTTTAATCTCCGCCAGCAATAGGCCACCGCTGTTTGCGACCGTGTTCACAGGACTTTGGTGCTTTTGCCGCAAACCCGCGAGACAGCGCGCTAGGCTCCGGTGGTGGAGCGCGCTAGTCTTGGCGATCTGATTGAGGAGCTTCGATGAACGTCGCCATTTCTTCGCGCACGCCACAGCAGGCGTTGGCTGCTTTACTGGATCGTTATGCCCCCGCGCGCTTGCTGCTGATCGGCGCCAGCGAGTTTCCGGCGTTGAGTGCCTTTAAACAGGCGCATCCGGACACCGTCGTCGCGCATGCCGCACCGGGCGCGTTACCCGCCGAGCTGGCCGCGCGACGTTTCGACCTGGCGCTGGTGGTCGATTGTCTGGAACATTTGCCCAAGCGCGATGGCCTGAATCTGTTGGGCGGCATCCGCAATCTCAACGCCAGCCGCATCGCCGTGCTGGCGGATTTGGCGGCCAGCGGTTGGCAGGAAACCGACTTTTATTCGCTGGCATTGCAAGCCAGTGAGCGTTTCCAGCGCGATGATCAAGTGTTGACCCTGTTCACCTACGATCTGCTTGACTACAAACAAGTCCCCGACTGGCTCAACTCAAGGTTCTGGGCCAATCCGGAAAACTTCGGGAAATACTGGTGGTAATGCAATGAGTACAGCCATTTGCCCTTGCGGCAGCGGCAATCTGCTGGATGCCTGCTGCGGTCACTATCACGACGGCCATCCGGCACCGTGCGCCGAAGCCTTGATGCGTTCGCGCTACAGCGCGTATGTCTTGGGCCTGATCGACTATCTGGTGGCGACCACCCTGCCCGCCCAGCAAGCGGGTCTGGATCGGCAGTCGATCAGCAACTGGAGCGCGCAGAGCACCTGGCTCGGTCTTGAGGTGGAAAGCTCGGAAGTCTTCGGCGGTCAGCCGGAACACGCCTTCGTCACCTTCACCGCACGCTGGCACGACGATCAGGGCGAGCACAGCCATCGCGAGCGTTCTTCGTTCGTGCAGAACTCCGGCCGCTGGTACTTCATCGACCCGACAGTGCAATTGAAGCTGGGGCGCAATGACAGTTGCCCGTGCGCCAGCGGGCAGAAGTTCAAGAAATGCTGCTACAACTACCTACAAGGAAATTGAATCAGTAGGTAGCACGATGTCCAAGGTTTTCTCGTACATCAGATTTAGTAGCGCGAAGCAGTCAGCGGGAGATAGTGAAGCCCGCCAGATGAGAGCCGCGAAGGAGTTTGCTGTAGAGCGCGGACTTCAACTCGCAGACCCAACTGAATATCTGTTCTTCGACCGTGGTCGTTCCGCCTACAAGGGAAAACATCTAGACGACACAGGCGAGTTGGCGCGATTCCTCGCCTTCGTAGACGACGGCACCATTCCGCCCGGTAGCTTCTTGGTGGTTGAGTCACTGGATCGTCTTTCACGTGAAAAGGTGCGGGACGCCCTACCCCGCTTCCTCGATCTACTCGCCAAGGGAATCAACGTTTACACCAGCACGGACAAGCGTCTGTATACCCGTGAATACAACGAAATTGACCTGATCATTTCGATCATCAGCATGTCTAGGGCGCACGAAGAAAGCGCCACCAAAGGGAGCCGGGTCTCATCTGCGTGGCGGAAGAAACAGGCTGATGCTCGTGCCACAGGCAAGCCGCTAGGAAAGCTCAGGCCGCTTTGGCTGGATGTCACCCCGGAGGGTTACACCCTCAACCCTGACCACGCTCAAGTGGTGCGACGGATCTTCGATCTCTCAACGCAAGGACATGGATCACGCAACATTGCAGCCACGCTAAATCAGGAAGGCATACCGGCGTTCTCTGCGGGGCGAAAGAACTTCTCTGGCCTCTGGGGATTCAGCACCGTTCGCCACATCCTAGATAGCCGCACCACACTGGGCGAGTATCAGCCCCACATCTTCATCGACGGCGTCAGGACGCCAGACGGCGAACCCATCAAGGGCTTCTTCCCGGCTGCGGTCGATGAAGAAACCTTCTACCGGGCACAGGCTGCACGAGGCTCCCGGCGGCTGCACAAGATCACGAAACAGACGACCAACTTCAACGTAATGGCAGGCATCTTCTTTTGCTTCAATTGCGGGGCTGCCATGCACCTGCAAAGCCAGAGAGGCCATAAGTATTACAAGTGCAGCCATAGCATCCGTGGAATGTGCAGCGCGGGAGTTGTCAGCGCCACGCGCACCGAAACTGTATTCAGGGAAATCCTCGCAAAGCTGGATTCATTGAGCCTTGTTCAAGGCAGTTCAGGGGCCATACGTAAGAAGCTGGACGTTGCGGAGGGTCGTGGTGAAGAACTGCGAGCCAAGTTTGCAGCCGCTGAGGATGCACATAACGAATATCCAAGCAGGACAACGGCGAAACTGCTGCATGAGCTGGAAAGCCAACTCGCAGCCGTTGACGTAGAGAAAGACACACTTCGTCAGCAAATGGCGGTTGACCGAGTGGTGAGCAAATCCGACTTTTTCGAGAAGCTAGACGTAACATCATTCGAAGGACGTGCAGCAGCGAACAACCTGACTAAACGGCTAGGCACGAAAATCTTTGTTCGGAAGAACGGACGCTGTAATGAAACGTATTTGATCAGTGTGACTGCGGCTGATGGATCAGAGCCGTCAATCATTGGCGCTATCACCCACAGGAACAAGAAGATACGAATCGACAGTGCATCGGAAGCGTTTGACGAACTGCAAAAGCTGCACGGGGATTCGCCAAACTGGCAGCGGGCAGCGAAGCACTGGATAAAGGAAATCAAAGTACCAGCCGCACCAGAACTGAAACGTCAGCTCCGCTGACGGGGATCACCCTCGACCGTAGGTCATGACTTACTCAGCAGCGGGAACACCTCAACGGAAAGGGTTCACCTCGACCAGATACACCATCTACACAACTCAGCTTTTGCCCTTGATCTTATCTTGGGTGCAGAAACGACAGCGAACGCTGTCAGGGGTTACTCGTGACCGAAGGTCACAGGGGATTACACGTCAGCTCCCGCTGACAACGTGAAGGGCAAAATCAAGAGCTGGGCTTCGCCTTTTATAATGCGACTCTATTCCACCATAGCATTACAACTGTAATTCTAAGACGATTGAAGCATAAGCCACACCATCTGTCTTGCCCTCCTTGATGCTCTCGCACTCGAAACGATACTGTACGCACATACAGTATTTGATTTGGATCTGGTGTGTGCGATGGAAAACGATTTGATCGATGATTCTGGGTTTGAGCTGGGGATGCCCACCATTGAGGACATGCTCCGTCACGAGTGTGATTTGCTGAACTCAGAACTTGAGGTGACCCGGCGTGACCTACGCCGCGCCCATCAAACCATCGGCGGGATGATCGTCATGCACCAGACGCTGAGCAAGGAGCTGGCTGCACTCAAGGTTGAACACAAACGGATAAGCCTGCGCCTGAGCCAGTTCTACGAAGCTGACAGGAAAACGAAACCGACGCTGGGGTACAGCTACGGCGACCACCTCAATCGCAAGCCGTAGACCAAGCGCACCAAAGGTGAAAGACTCCGAAGATCACAACTGAGCCGAGCCGGTTACGCATGGAAGTTATTTTCGACGGCGTATTGCCCATCGATGGTGAAATCATAGTTGTCGAAGACGAGGTCACGCTGTGTGAACTCACGGCAGACATCCTGAGTGAAATCGGCGCCAAGTGCGTAGCGTTCACCAATGCAGACGACGCCCTTGTTTACCTTTTGCAGTCGCATGCCAAATGCGCTCTCGTAATTGTTGATCACGGGTTGCCGGGGCAGATTCAAGGAGCGGAGCTGGTAGACATGATTGGGGTCAAGTGGCCTGCGATCCCGGCAATCATCACTAGCGGCTGGACGGCTGAATTTCTCAATCTTCCTGCGGATACGCGATTTCTACAGAAGCCTTGGTCGATTGAAGGACTGGTAACCACCGTAGCCGAATTACTTCAACCGGGCGTCCCCGTCACCAAAGTCTCACCGCACTCAAGCGGGCAACATTGAAGGGCCAGGTTCAACGTGTGACGTGAAAGCCCCACATCCCGAAAAGAAGTGAGCATTTCCGCCCATCGAAACGAGCACTGATCGCGCCCTCTATATAGAAGGATTTTTGTGAAAGGGTTCGGTTGCGCAAAAAAAGATGTACGTCCAGAAATCAGTGACAAAGGACTAACGTCAGCGGATTGACTGCATTCTCACTTTCGTTACACCGAGTTATCCACAGGCAGTACATTGCAACACCCACCAAAAACACATTATCTTGTGGTCGCCTCCCTACGAAACCCTACATGCTGGGGTTTACGCCTCCTCTGACTCTCATTTTGTGAGAACGCTCTTTAATCGGAGAGGATCGCTTCGTCTCAAAAGAGCAACGGAGATCGTAATTAATGGCCCATTTAGGCCCCTAAGAGGCCCTCAGACGCGCTTTGACATAGTTATGAGGGGTCGGTGGGCGACTAATTACGAAAGATGCGTATAAAGCACCTCAGAAGCCTTGCGGTGCAATCGAAAATACGATTACAATTCAGCAGACGCAAAAAAGCCGCCCATTGGGGCAGCTCTGTTGAAAAAGTTCACGAGCAGCTATGTCACGTTTTCTCAGGACAGACACAACTGCTCGCCTCTTCGACCTGCGTTAGCACCGTCAAGAGAAGGACGCCATTTAACCGAATTGATGCCACTACGTCAATCGGTGTGTGATCGGTGGTCATTCCGGATCTTGATGTGTGCGATCAACCTGTACGCACATAGAGGAATGTCCATTATGGATAGCTTTGACCTTAGTAATGTAGGCAAGAAAACCGTCCCTGTCCGTCAATATCGCCGGTTTCGTTTCGGCGAGTGGGAGGACGTCTGTCACCACCACCGTAGTCCGCCTCGTTAAGGCGTAGCGTTAAGCCACCAAGCTTGCGCTGATTTGGTGGCCCTACCCGCGACATTTCCAGAACCAAGACCCCGCCAAAATTCACTGAGCACTCTCGCTCAGCTTCTGCGTTTCCGTCTGAAAAATAATGTTGGCTCAGTCTTGCCTGCGCTGTTAAGCGGTGTGCGATAGGGGCTTATCTAAACGCTGGAAAAGTAGAAATAACCTGACGCCCAGTAGCGCTCTCAGACGCCGTCTAAGGCACGCAATCCTAGAGACGATGCGAGCTGACATAGACAGCAAAGCCCGCTCAAGGCGGGCTTGGGTGCAGTCTTGCAATGGTTAGAACACGAACTCGTGGTAAGTGGCATCAACCTCGGCTTGAGTGATACCGATGTAGGCCATGGTGACAGCAGGACTGCTGTGATTCAGCACCCTACAAATCAGTTCGATTCCCTTACCTGCGCTGTACATGAGCCAGCCGCGTGTCTTCCGCATTGAGTGCGTGCCAAGCTGGATACTCATCTCATCACCTACAGCCTTGAACGCAGTGGCTACAGCTACCCGGCTTACGGCCTTGCCCTTGGCTCTGTTGCTGTTCACTTGAAACAGGAAAATGTGATCAGGGTAGGCCTGACGACGACGGGCAATGGTCGCCTTGGCGCCACTGTTCAAATCGATTTGGCGGGTCTTGCCTGTCTTCGCTTCCTTGATCACCAGCTTGTCACCTTGCACATCCTCAAAGGTGAGCGTGAGCAAATCGCTAATACGGAGTGCGGTGTTGATACCGAACTCCCAGATGTCCGCATACAGGGTGTTGCCCTTGGCGTTCAAGGTGAGCTTGCGGCTAACTGTCCTAGCCTCACCTTCTGTTTTTACCGCCTCAACGATATTCATTCTAGTTAACACCCTGCTCAGTGGATGGCGATGTGTTAATTAGAGCACGGTAGGCAGAGCCAAGGCAAGGATTTTAAAGGTCTGGCTAATTTACACAATTGTATTCTGTTAATTAGAGCGCAGGTTACTACCCTCCCCGCACCGTGTTGATTGCATCGGTCAGAGCCTTGGCGTGCAAATCCAATCCTTCGAGCGCCGCTAGGGCGTTGCCAGCGGCAAAGTGTCCTCCTTGGCTAATAACCCATTGGCTGATTTCTTCCAGTGCGGCGGCGAGAGCGTGTTGCTGGTTGAGGATCAGCGTCAGCGCGTCAGCCATTGCAACAGTCTGATTTTGGGAGGTCATTGGTGGTCGTCCTTGAGAGGTGGTGCAGGAATCGTAGCTCAGCCATTGGTAGGCTGAGATTGGAGAGCGTGCTTTTGCAGAAATCGGTGTTTCCGGCTCAAAACTGCCGTTTTGGCGTAGAAACCTCGGATTGAAGCGTTCTCACCGGAGCGAGCTTGACCACTTTCACCAGACCCCGCGTAAACACTGGCTTATAGCCTTGCCCTATCAATGCAATATTCCTGATAGGAACAGCTGCACGCAGGGTTTTAGGGGGGATTCGCCCCGGTTGTTTCGAGATATGGCCGAGGTTTTACGACATAAGACCAAGGCGCTCGCTGAGCGTCATTTTGAGCTTGGGATTTAGAAACGTTTTGCTCACCGGCTCTAAGTTGCCACATTGCACAACAAATGAAATTTCTTTGATGCGTGCGTGGAGTGCGGCTTCGTAGATCTCTACTAATGCAGCCACCTTAAGCTCTTCCACATCCCCACTCTTCAACACTTTGGTCTTGGTGCTGCTGACATCTGTGCAGTCCCTCCATCCGTGAGTCTCTAAGTGCTGATCGAATAGTTTGCGATGTTCTGTATCAGTGTTCTGTTTCAAGTCAAACGAAAGCAGCACGTGAGTTTGCATATCAATTATCTCTTGGTTGGGCGTTTTGGCGGTTTGAACAGACCTTATACCCAGTTCCGAAAGTCTGCAAACTTATTTTTCAAACAAGCTGCTCGGCTATAGTAACTATGTCAACACCCAAACCGTTACTTATGATCAACTGGTGACATAGTTGTGTTGATATAGTTATTATTGCCGAACTCGAATAATGATTATTCAGACGATGGGACTACCTGATACGCCGGGGTCAATCACTGGCCTCGCCAGATGGGGATAATCATTATAGCTACGCTATGGCGCAATCTCAGTGCTCTAGAACTAGCTTGGGGGCGGTGTTTCTTACCCACGAATTTGACCCGTTGCGAGCGTCTAACTCAACGGTTCTGGGTGAATGGGATCAACTTTTGACGACATGTAAAACTAGAGCAATGGGTGTGGTGTGCGGACTTTTCCCCGCGAAAAAGAAAGCCCCACCATCTCTGGCAGGGCTTGGGTTACGCAGCACGTTGAGACATTCTTTGACTACGAGCCTCAATCTGTTCTGGTGCAAACGGATCATAGACATCCACCTTGTCGAAGTTCTTCATCTTGGCTGTTGAGATTGTCAGTGCCTCAACAACGATATCCGCCAGCTCTACCAGCACCGTATCCGTTACTTCGATACCGTGCAGAATGTCAAAGAAGAACCCTTCGACATCGTCTATGACAAAGCTGTCATGGGTGAAGTACCGAGCTGTCTGTTCAATCTGTTCCAGCGCCTCTAACACCGGGGCAAGGTCTGGACGGTACTGCACGACACGGCCAAATTCCGAGAGCGTCAAGTCCATGGGTGACTTGTATCCACGATATCCAAACATGAACACTTTCTTCTCAGTCAGTGATTCAAGCACTGCACGTAGTTCATTCGCCGTTGAACGTGGCTCATCGAAGACTTTCAGGTACTGACGGTGCGCTGGGTCGTCGCGGCTCAGAAGAGGCGTCAACAGGTCTATGTAGGACTGCTTCGTACTCGGCTGTAGCTTGGCTACCTTGTTGAAGGCTTCCCACTCCTGCTGACCGATGCACTCAATCATGAGCTTTACGATCTCAGCGTCAGACATCCAGCTCTGCACATCGTAGCGATTCGTCTTGTGTGCCGGACTGATGAAGTCCCCACCACCGAAGTAACGGTTACCGTGCTTCCGGTTCAACGTGCCGTTGCCAAGGACAAGGTTCTGGGGCGTGAACTTGCCGATGTGGGGCATTCCGTGCGCTGGATAGACGTGACAGAAGTGATAGTCGGCGAACGGTCTAGACGCCGCACCGTTGGTAGTCATTTGCAGCTTGTGCATCCCCAGAAGTTCTAGCAATTCCTCAGCGGTAATGTATTGAACAATCTGCACCGTACCAGCTTGTTTGGCGTGACGGAGTAGAAGTTGAACGAATACGTTGCTGACGGGGAACGGTTTAGGCTTACGTTTCTTGCGGCTCACTACCCTGACAGACTTATTACGTCTTGCTCGTTTGCAGTCATCACTGCATGTCAGCGTGTTCCGGTGTACAGGGAGAAACTTTGCTCTACAAACGGTGCATGTCTTACGTGTGTCTCTTTTATTGGATGTTCTTACCGGTGCTGCTAGCGCCATCTAGGTACGCTCCTGCTTCTAGTCTGTTGGTGCCATGAATGGCAACGTATGAATGTCGGCAAGCCGAACCACAGAACGCTGTGGCTTTGAAAGTTAGAAAACCATTACCGCAGTTTCTGCAATGGCAAGTACGCTGGTTACGTAGTCCGCGACTCATGCTGTAAGCTCCTGTAGTGCGTGATGAGGATCGCTATCTAACGATACGACCCAGACTGTAGTTCCGCGCTTATCTACGCCCATATGGCGCCATACTGGACGCCTCAGTAGTTTGGACAGTTCGAAGGCAACTCTCATTGCCTCCGCTGCGTTAGTGAAGATTTGTTTCATTGTTTGTGTTCCTTGGGGAGTTGAGAAAGCTTCAAGTCGATCCGCTTATCAATCCATGTGTGAAGGCTTTCACGTTCTTGCGAGCGTTCCAACTGGAGTTGGTTATATCGCAAACGTAGTGCCTCATCGGTGTAAGCGTTGGCGTTACGCTCTGCCAATTGGGAATACTGTAACGCCATATCGTTGTTGTGATTGAAGAGCCAGACCGTTAAGCCTGTTGCAACAGCAATCTGTACTACGAAACCCAATGCAATAGTGCGAATGATTTTGTTCATTATTCGACCTCGGTCTGTGACGCTCGCGCCGTTCTCAGCATCTGGCTAAGTTTTTCATCAACCTTTTCAGACACAGCATCACCGATAGCGTTACCAAGCTCTCTGCCATTCGGATCAAGAGCATTGACGGTCACGTCCACTTTGATGTCTGTATGCATTGATTGATCAACGTTGCCAGTTGGCTTATTGATCACGCCGCTATTAGGGTCAGATGGCAACAACCAGTCACTTGGCAGCAACGTTTGTTTACGTTGTTGCTCAGACGCGACCATGATGTCTTTCGCAGTGAGCGGTTCGGGCATACGGAACTGGCGAAGTTTACCGTCAGCCACATTCTCAGAATCTTTGCCAATATCGGGAGAACCAATGCGGAATACATCGAAACTCTCGCGTTGAACTGGGTTGATATGTCCGCCAGCCCAACGCTCTCTATTGTCCTTCGCTGCTGATTGATCATCTGCAAGAGATGCACCAGTGAACAAACGCCGAAGACCATTCAACAATCCCGGTCTTGCACGATCATCCAAACTTGCTTGTTCATTTGGTGATTCTGGCTTCAATCTTGGGCCAAGTGCTGCACCAACTGTACCCGGTAGAGCATTTGGATCTTTCTGCATGGCAGTTGGAACAGCATTACCGTTTGCATCGTGTCCGATTAGCATGCGAATCAACGAGGTGTTGAACTTGGTCAATCCTTGGTCGAACTCCATTAGCGTGTTCTTCAAAGGCTGCATTGCCGTATTCAATTCATTCTCTGCTTTGATTCGATCCAGAATCACTGCCTTCAGCTCAGCATTAGTGTTGACTGTGTTGTCATTCAGATAGGCTTGGTTTTCTGAACGCTGTTGATTCGCTGCAATGGAGTTCATCTGTCTTGCGAGAAGATCCAAGTTCGATTGCAGGAAGTTGGTCATACCCTGATCAAAGTCAGCAGCTTTAATCTTTCCATCGGTTACAGATTTCTTGAACCATCCTGCTTGCTCTTCAACTTTGCCTTTGAAGTTGAGACGTGTTGCGGCAGCTTGACGAATAGAGGCAGCCACTACACCACCAACAGCATCGAACAAATCGTTTACATCGGAGCCTTCCGGCTTTCCTTTTGCACGGATCTGGTTGAGCTGGTAAGCAGCGCGCTTCTGAGCTTCCTTATCGAGAGCAGCGGCACGGAAAGTCGCAGACTGATCTTCGAACATTTTGGTGGCTTGAGTCAGAGTTTTACCAAGTGCCAATTGTCCTTGGATGAACAGTGCAAAGGACTTGGCAGTCTCTACTGACACTTCCTGACCGTACTTGTTAGAGATATCGACAAACTGATCACGAGCAAACTGTTGGTTGTGGATGTTCTTACCACCGGCACTTTGGAGCGCGGTATTGAACTGCTCCGCTCCACTTGCGGACTCTTGACGCTGCGCGATGCGCTCACCCAAGTAAGTCACACCGCGTACAACGCCGTATAGAGCGGCTGTGACCGCTGACAGCCCAACAGCCATACCACCGAGACTAAAGGGCTTAGGCTCACTTTGGCGGGCCTTCCAAGCCTCGTGGCGCTCAGCCGCAAAGGCGAATCGCTGGCTTGATTGGTCGTGCTTAACCGCTGCTCGGGCTTCACGTACAGCAGCCGCTGCTTTGGATGCCTGATATCTCTCTGCCTGCCTGATACCGCGCTCACGGGCAGAAGCAAGCCCCGCCTCAGCTCTTTGCAGTGTTGTCTGGTGTAGAGCCGCTTTCTGTTGGAGCTGCACAGTGCGGGCTTGTCTCTTTTGCAGAATGTCTTGCAAACGTGCTTGGCGAAGAGCTGACTGCTCAGCAGTTGCATTCAACTTCGCTTTGCCAAGTTCAACCTTTAGGGACTCTTGCTGCGCCTTATGTTGCTTACTAAGGAGAACTGCCGCCTGTTGCTGGGATCTTAGTGAGTTGGTTTGTAGCCAAGCCTCCTGTTTAGTGCCTGCTGCAATCAAACGTTGTTGAGCCAATCCCTCAGTAAACTGTTGACGGCGAAGCTTGGACAACTTAGTTTCAGTGGCGAGTTCTTTGTCCAATGATCTACGGATCTCGGCATTGAGCTTAATTCGCTCCGATCCCAGGCCCTTACCGGATACTCCGAAAGTCTTATTCAACTGAGCCTGTAGTTGCTGGGCTTCTTTTCCAACACGTGCCATAGCAGTTTCAGCGGTCTTGAGCATTCCGAGAAACTTAGTCAGCGGCGCGCTTGAGACTTCAAATACCAGCTTACCGGTTAGGCGTGCAATTTCGTCTTGAACACTCATGAGCGGCTACTCCCTCGTCCATGACGGCCATGAACAGGGTGAAACAGTAGCGCGACATCTCGTTCAAACTCAGAATGTCGATGTCCGTAATGCTCAACATGAAATACAACTCCCCGATGGTCGAGGTATGCTGCAAACGCACTCAAAACCGAGCGACTTCCGGTGATTGTAAAGAACAACGCCCCGCTCTCATGGCGAATCCATTTATATGTAACTTTTACTGTGTGCCCGTGCCAACGATTAGCGAAGTCGCTGAACTGTGACACGAAGTCTCTAGTGCTGATGACTGTGGCATCGTGTACTGCGAAAATTGCGTGGTACTGGTGGGAGGCTTTATTCAGCCGTGCAACGGTGTTACTTGTTTGATCCATTATTGTCCTTCTGGGTATTCGATAAACACCCAGCTTCCGGCTTGGATGCCCGCGTGGGTGCATGGGAGTTGGTAGCTGTTACTCATCTGCTCGGGATGCATTTTGTTAAACTCAGCGCAAGCCTTGGTGATCGTAGCGTCGTCATGCTTGGTTGAATCCAACACCACAGTCATCACCCCAGTGCAACCACTTGCAGACTTGTATGCGACCTCCTGAAAGGCTGTAGGAGACGCTTTGTTGGCTTGCTTGTGAGTATGTACCGACTCATCGCTAGAAGCACTTACAGGAGCTTGTAGAGGCTCTTGCAGAAGTGGATTAGTTGGATCGTAGCGCTCTAACAAAATGCGTGTTGTTCCGTCGATTGTCATTTTGCGTTACCTTCGGCAGTCAAGCGGCCAGACTGGATTAGTTGGTCACGAAGCTTTGCACGGGAAGAGGCGAGTTCATCACGAACTTCTTGCTCACGGCTCAAGCGTTGTTTTTGTTCGGCCTGCTGACGATCACGCTCATCCTTGGCAAGTGACAGCGCAACTTGACGATCAATCTCAGCATTCAATGCTGCTTCAAGTTCTGCCTCGTAATCCGCCCTCACTTGCTTACAGAGCTGGGCAAGGTCTCTCTCCTGATCTCGTTCGGGCTTTTTCAAATACAGCGTAACGAATGAAGCCAATGGACTTTCCATTAGCATTGCAGTCGGCAGTCCCGCCATTGAATCAAGTGGGAGCCAGCCAGCTTTACGGTACTCATGGTAAACCTCTAAAGCCTCCGTCAAAGTGCCGGGAGTGAACTCGACAATTGCACCGACGATACCGGCACTTGGTTTCTCGATTCGTGATTCGTAGAAGCCTTTTGCGTTTTGGCAGCGTGCTCGGTATTCCGTTTCGGAAAAGACAAACTGCATTGGTGTTGCACTCATGGTGTTACCTCTCATTATTGTGGTTTGTGTTTCTTCGGTTGGTTTTGCGGGTTGCTTTGTTGCTCGGTGGTGGATCGACTTACATGTCGATTTGCAGAATCTTGCTCGCATGTTCTTTGACGGAAACTCGGTTTCGCAGACAATGCATTTTCGTAGTACGACAGCCATGGGCGTGTCTCCTTTTTAAATAGGTGGTATGTAGGTGTGTATGCTTGGTTGTGAGTGCGACTGAAAAATAGTTCGGGTAAACGAATCGGGTGGGACGGTTTGCGTCGCACCCGATCAAAGTGTCACCTTGAGTGTGTAGCGAATTTGGGGCGAGGGGAATGCTAGGAACCCCTCTCAACTCTTTGGCCCACCGGAGTTGTCTCGGCGTTGACACTCCCAAGGGGAGGAAGCCAGTTTGACAAGGAGTTCGACCGACTGCCCTGTCAGCAGTCTTGAAAGGCCTCGGCGCCTTGGTCTACAAGTAGTTGGCCCAGACTTGTGACTGGAGTCAGAAGGCATTCTGAAAACCTTCGGCCACACGAAAACCAACCTCAGCGGACTGGGTCGGTCTCAATGTTTGAATTTGGGTTGTTGCTGGTGTTGCGGAGGGGTGAAAGGAGACGGTAAAAACCTGTACCTCTCATTACTGAGTATAGCACAAATCTGCCAGATGTCAAGAATTATCTTGAAAAGTCAATAGCCGTTCGTCATTCTTGTCGCATAGATGGCTGTGGATGTCGCACTGACGTACGTTATCTGAGACCGATCCGAGGACGCGAGCGGTGCCGGCTGCTCCTACACGGCTTCAACCGACTATGCTTGCAACCAGATCACCCGAACGGCGAAACATTATCCTAATTTCTGGTAGTGTTTTGTTGCAACACATCAAGAAGTGCTGTGCAGGCTATTTCGGCGCTTAGATTCGTCGGCGACTAGACTGGGGCCAAAGGGAGTTTTACTCGATGCTCAGTCAATGGCGCACATTTCAGGTTTTCACCCTGATGCTGATCCTGAACCTCGGCGGTTGCGCGTCGTGGTTCAGCGATGACAGCGTCGACCCCGCCGTGCACCTGGTGAAAGTCGAAGTGGTGCGCGCCAAACTGCTCGAACAGAAATTCATCCTGCACTTTCGCATCGACAATCCCAACGACAGTGACTTGACCGTGCGCGGCCTCGAATACCGTATTCATCTGGCAGACATGCAGTTGGCTGAAGGCGAGTATGAACACTGGATCACCGTCGGCCCGAACAGCAGCGCGTCGTACAAAGTGCCGATCCGCACCAACTTGTGGCCGCAGGTAAAAGAGGTGGTGAAACTGCTGAAAAGTCCGAACCAGCAGATTCCCTATCGTTTGCAGGGTGAAATGGAAACCGGTTTATTCATCGCCCACTACGTGCACCTTGAGCGCAATGGCGTGATAATCCCCGCCGATTTAATTCCGGAGCAACACCGATGACCCAGCAACCTCATGTCCATGGCCCTGACTGCAACCACGATCATGACCACGACCATCATCACGAGCATGACCACGGCCATGTTCACGGCCCGAACTGCGGCCACGCCCACCAGGAACCGGTGCGCAACGCCCTGAAAGACGTCGGCCGCAACGACCCTTGCCCATGCGGCAACGGCAAGAAATTCAAGAAGTGCCACGGGGCGTGATGCCTTGGGCGGAGATTTTCTTCGCCTGACCTGCCGCCTTCGCGAGCAAGCTCGCTCCCACATTGAACCGCGTTCCGTCAGTTGAAATGCAGTCCCTGTAGGAGTGAGCCTGCTCGCGATGAGGCCGCCACATGCAACATCGTTGTCGCCTGACAGACCGCTATCGCGAGCAGGCTCACTCCTACATTTGACCGGTTTCCTTCAGTTGCAATGCAATCCCCTGCTCGCGAAGGGGCCGGCACATACGGTGAGGTTTTTCAGTCAGCCACCAGAATCTGTGCAGAGCTGACCACCGTCGCATACTCCCCGTGCAAATTCCCCAGCGACATCCCGTGCACCTCTTCGGCCGTACGCAACGTGCCGAAATAATCGGCCTTGTCGAAGGTGAAACAGGCATCCTCCGCCACCCAAGTATCGAACCCCAGGTTACCCGCCGTACGCGCCGTCGATTCCACTGAGTTGTTGGTCGCCACACCCACGATGATCAACTGCCCGATCCCCGCCTCACGCAACCGCGCCTCCAACCCAGTGGCACAAAACGCATCCGGCACCTGCTTCTGAATCAGCCATTCGCCATCCTGCGGCAAAAACCGCTCCTGAAACTCCACCCCTGCCTGCTCCGGCCAAAACACCGAATCCGGCTCACGCGACAGGTGCTGCACATGAATCACCGGCCTTGCGCTACGTCGCCACAGCCCCAGCAGATCAAGGATTCGCTCTTGCGCCTGAGGATTATTCCTGCGCCCCAAATGCGGCTGCAGGATGCCTTTTTGCTGGTCGATGATGATCAGTGCAGCGTTGGCCTGTAGCTCCATGGCGATTTTTCTCACGCGGGGTCATTGAATTCTGCGCAGTTCAGCATCACCTCTTCATGTTAAGCAAGCTATCGAACGCACACGGGACGACCTGACGCCGGCGTTTGCTGCCCGCACGCAAGTCCATTTCTGCTTTGGAGTTTTCCATGATCGACCTGTATTACTGGACCACCCCCAACGGCCACAAGATCTCCCTGTTCCTTGAAGAAGCCGGCCTGCCGTACAACGTCCATCCGATCAACATCAGCCAGGGCGAGCAGTTCCAGCCGCATTTTCTGAAAATCGCGCCGAACAACCGCATTCCGGCCATCGTCGACCATGAACCGGTCGATGGCGGCGAGCCGTTGTCGCTGTTCGAATCCGGGGCGATCCTTTTGTATCTGGCAGAGAAGACCGGGAAGTTTCTGCCCAAAGACCTGCGCGGTCGGCAAACGGCGCTGCAATGGCTGTTCTGGCAAATGGGCGGACTGGGACCGATGGCCGGGCAGAATCATCACTTCAGCCAGTTCGCACCGGAGAAAATTCCTTACGCGATCAAACGCTACATTGACGAGACGGCGCGCTTGTATGGCGTGCTGAACAAGCAATTGGCCAATCACGAATTCGTCGCCGGCAGCGAATACAGCATTGCCGACATGGCGATTTATCCGTGGATCGTCTCGCACAAGTGGCAAAGCCAGAACCTTGAAGACTTCCCGCATGTGTTGCGCTGGTTCAACCACATCAAGGATCGCCCCGCGACCGTTAAGGCCTACGCGCTGGTGCAAAAGATCAATCCACCGAAGGCTTGATTGAACGGCAAAAGATCGCAGCCTTCGGCAGCCCCTACAGGGGAATGCATGCCTATGTAGGAGCTGCCGCAGGCTGCAATCTTTTCCATTCGACAGAAATACGCAAATAACCCCCGCCCCCGCTTGCGCGGCCACCTCCTGCTCACTAACGTAGCGCCTTTACTGACGCTACCCCCCGCAGGAGCTTTGCCATGGCCTCGCCAGCCCTCACACATTTTCTTCCCCGGTTCGGCGTTGCCGCAGCAGTGGCCGGTGTTTTGGGCCTGTCCGGTTGCCAGACCTGGAACGCTCAGGACACCCTCCCACCGACCTCCGGCGTGCAACCGCTCAAGGGTCTGGCGCAGAACGTGTCGGTACGTCGCAATGCCATGGGCATGCCATTGATCGAAAGCAACACCTTCCACGACGCCCTGTTCAGCCTCGGCTACGTCCACGCCAGCGACCGCATCAACCAGATGGTCACTTTGCGCCTGTTGGCGCAGGGCCGTATGGCGGAAATGTCCGGTGCGTCGATGCTCGATGCCGACCGCTACATGCGCGCGGTCAATCTGAAGAAAAGCGCCGGCGAACTCTATAAAGCCTCGTCGCCACGCCTCAAGCGTTTCTTCGAAGTCTACGCACGGGGCGTCAACGCCTACCTGTTCCGCTACGCCGACAAGTTGCCGGGCGACCTCGCCTCCAGCGGCTACAAGCCGGAATACTGGAAGCCGGAAGACTCGGCGCTGATTTTCGCCCTGCTGAATTTCAGCCAGTCGGCCAACCTGCCGGAAGAAATTTCCTCGCTGGTGCTCGCACAAACCGTGACCAGCGACAAACTTGCCTGGCTGACGCCGTCCGCCCCCGACGAAAACCTGCCGCTGGCCGAAGCCGACAAGCTACAAGGCCTCAAGCTCAACGGGCAGATTCCCGGCCTGACTGAATTGAGCAGCGCCAGCCAGCAACTGTCGACGCTGAACCTGCTCGGCGCGACATCTTCGAACAACTGGGCAATCGCTCCGCAACGCAGCCGCAGCGGCAAGAGCCTGCTGGCCAGCGACGCCCATGGCCCACTGGCCGCACCGTCGCTGTGGAGCTTCGTGCAGATTCGCGCACCGAAATATCAGGCCGCCGGCGTCACCGTTGCCGGTTTGCCGCTGGTCCTCGGGGGCTTCAACGGCAAAGTGGCGTGGAGCATGACCAGCGTGCTCGGCGATAACCAGGACCTGTTCCTGGAAAAAATCCGCCGTCAGGGCAACAGCCTGACCTATGAGGTCAACGGCAAATGGCAGCCGCTGGGCGTGCGCAACGAAACCTACTTCGTCAAAGGCCAGCGACCGATTCGTGAGGCGGTGTACGAAACCCGCCACGGCGCGTTGCTCAACAGCGCCCAAGCGGCGGCGCAAGGCAGCGGTTTCGGTCTGGCCTTGCAGACCCCGAGCTTCACCGACGACAAATCGCTGGATGCATTTTTTGACCTGACACGCGCGCAAACCGTCGAGCGCGCTTCCGACGCGAGCCGTGAAATTCGTGCCATCGCGCTGAATCTGGTGTTCGCCGATGCGAGCAACATTGGCTGGCAGGTCACCGGGCGTTTCCCCAACCGTCGTGAAGGCGAAGGCCTGCTGCCATCGCCGGGCTGGGAAGGTCGCTATGACTGGGACGGTTACGCCGACCCAATGCTGCACCCATACGATCAGGACCCGGCGCAAGGCTGGCTCGGCACCGCCAACCAGCGCGTGATTCCTCACGGTTACGGCATGCAACTGTCCAATTCCTGGGCAGCGCCGGAGCGCGGTGAACGTCTGGCCGAACTGGCCGGCAGCGGCAAACACGACAGCCGCAGCGTGATCGCCATGCAATACGACCAGACCACTACCTTCGCCGCCAAGTTGAAGAAAGTCTTCGAAGCGCCGGGCATGAAACAACCGCTGAAGCAGGCGATCGATGCCCTGCCGGAAGCGGATCGCAGCAAGGCGCGTGAAGCGTTGACACGGTTGATGGCGTTCGACGGCAAGCTCAGCCCGACCTCGGCGGACGCAGCGATCTATGAGCTGTTCCTGCAGGAAAGCATGAAGCAGATTTTCCTCGACGAACTCGGTCCGGAATCCAGCCCGGCGTGGAAAGCGTTTATCGCCAATGGCGATTTGTCTTACGCGGCACAGGCCGATCATCTGTTGGGACGCGAAGACAGCCCGTTCTGGGATGACATTCGCACACCGCAGAAAGAGGACAAAGCGCTGATTCTGGCGCGCAGCCTCGCGGCAGCGATCAGCGCGGGCGACAGTCAGTTGGGTGGCGATCACCGCGCCTGGCAATGGGGCAAATTGCACAGCTACGCCTGGAAGAACAACAATGGCCAGACGGTGCGCGGCCCACTGGCGGCCGGTGGCGATCACACCACGCTGAACACTTCGGCGTTCGCCTGGGGTCAGGATTTCGCTACCACCCGCGCGCCGTCGATGCGCTTCATCGTCGACTTCAGCCAGACTGAACCGCTGATGGGGCAGAACGGTACGGGGCAGTCGGGGAATCCGGTCAGCCCGAATTACCTCAATGGCATCGATGCGTGGTTGAAGGGGCAGTACATCGGTTTGCCGATGCAACAGCAGAACTTCGACCGGGTGTACGGCAAAACCCGCCTGACCCTTACCCCTGGCAAATAAGCCCGACAATCAAAAGCCCCTCACCCTAACCCTCTCCCGGAGGGAGAGGGGACTGATTGGGGGTGGCTGGAGTCTTACGCCGACCTGAACCGGCACGGCTGAATCCAGAATTAACTCGGTTCGTGTTTTTCCACATCCGGGATTTGCTTGGCCCTCGCTGTGCCAAATCCATAATCGACTCGGTTCATGCTTTGCCAAATCCATAATCGACTCGGTTTTTCAGGTCGATGTCACTCGCCAGACAACTCGGTCGGCCCCCTCTCCCTCCGGGAGAGGGCTGGGGTGAGGGTTGCTCTTCAAAGCCGATAGAACTTCCAAGCGCGCACCAGCCTCATAGCTAACAAGCCCCCCATTTCTGGTAACGACATGGACCTTGTTATCGCCCGCCCCGAAGGTCTCTATTGCCCTGCCGGGGATTTCTACATTGATCCGTGGCGCCCCGTCGAGCGCTCGGTCATCACCCATGCCCACGGCGATCACGCGCGTACCGGCAACCAGCATTACCTCGCCAGCAGCGCCAGCGAAGGCATTCTGCGTGCGCGACTCGGGCAAGACATCAACCTGCAGACCCTCGCCTATGGCCAACGCCTGACGCATCACGGCGTCACGTTGAGTTTTCACCCGGCCGGCCACGTGCTCGGTTCGGCGCAGGTGCGTCTGGAATACGGCGGCGAAGTCTGGGTCGCGTCCGGCGACTACAAGATCGAACCGGATGGCACCTGTGCGCCGTTCGAACCGGTGCGCTGCCACACGTTCATCACCGAATCGACCTTCGGCCTGCCGATCTACCGCTGGCAGCCGCAGGCGCAGGTGTTCGCCGAGATCAATCAGTGGTGGGCAACCAATATCGCCGCCGGCAAGGCCAGCGTGTTGTTCTGCTATTCATTCGGCAAGGCGCAGCGAATTCTTCACGGCATTGATGAAAACCTCGGGCCGATCCTCAGCCACGGTGCGGTCGAGCCACTCAACCGCGTCTACCGTGAGGCGGGCGTGTACCTGCCGCCGACGATCTACGCCGGCGACGTCGCCAAGAACGACCCGCGAATGCGTGAAGCGCTGGTCATCGCCCCTCCATCGGCCGGCGGCAGCAGCTGGATGCGCCGTTTCGGTGATTTCAGCGATGCCTTCGCCAGCGGCTGGATGCGTCTGCGCGGCACCCGCCGGCGGCGCGGCGTGGACCGTGGTTTTGTGCTCTCCGATCACGCCGACTGGCCCGGCCTGCTCTGGGCGATTAACCAGACCGGCGCCGAACGGGTGATGGTCACCCACGGTTCAATCGGCGTGCTCGTGCGCCATCTGCGCGAGCAAGGCCTCGACGCGCAGGGCTTTAACACCGAATACGGCGATGACGAAGAGGACAACATCGCCGCCGCCCCCACCGTCGCCGAGACACCCGCATGAAAGCCTTTGCCGAGCTGTACGCCGAACTCGACGCGACCACCTCCAGCAACGCCAAACTGGCGGCGATGCAGGCTTACTTTGCTCAGGCTGAACCGCATGACGCGGCGTGGGCGGTGTACTTCCTGTCCGGTGGTCGCCCCCGGCAACTGGTGCCCGTGCGGATTCTGCGTGAACTGGCGGTGCAAGTGTCCGGGCTGGAACCGTGGTTGTTCGAGGAGAGTTACCAGGCGGTCGGTGATCTGGCGGAAACCATTTCGCTGGTGCTCGCGGAAAACCCGCACAGTTCCGACGCCGGCCTCGCCGAATGGATCGAAGACAAACTGCTGCCATTGCGCGGCGAATCCCCGGAATACCTGTCACGGCAACTGCCTGAACTGTGGGCGCAACTGGATCGACCGAGCCTGATGCTGTGCATCAAATTGATCACCGGCAGTTTCCGCGTTGGCGTATCGAAATTGCTGGTGACCCGCGCACTGGCGTCGATGGCCGGCCTCGACAGCAAACGCGTGGCGCAACGGCTGGTGGGTTACACCGATTTATCCAATCGGCCGAATGCCGCCAGCTATCTGAAACTGATCGCCCCGGAATCGGCTGACGAGCACGCTCAACGCGGTGGCCAGCCGTACCCGTTTTTTCTCGCGCATGCCTTGTCGCAACCGGTTGAGGAGTTTGAAGCGCTGATCGGTCCAGCCGATCACTGGCAAATCGAATGGAAATGGGATGGCATTCGCGCGCAGGTAGTCAAGCGCGATGGCAAATTGTGGGTGTGGTCGCGCGGTGAAGAGCTGGTCACCGAGCGCTTTCCCGAGCTCGACGTATTGGTCCACGGTTTACCCGACGGCACGGTGATCGACGGCGAAATCGTCGTGTGGAAAAGCAGCCATCCAACTACCGAAGACGCTTTCGACCCGCAATCGAGCGAACCGCCGGCCGTGCAGCCGTTCGCCCTGCTGCAACAACGCATCGGCCGCAAAACCCTCGATAAGAAAATTCTCGAAGAAGTCCCGGTCGTGGTGCTCGCCTACGACATGCTGGAATGGCAGGGCGAAGACTGGCGCAACCAACCGCAGGCCAAACGCCGTGCGCAACTGGAAGACGTCATCGCCCGCTGCAACAGCCCGGTGTTGCTGCCCTCGCCCGTGCTCACCGGCAGCGACTGGTTCGACCTCGCTCGCCAGCGCGAGGCCTCACGGCGCCTGGGTGTTGAAGGCATGATGCTCAAGGCGCGGGATTCGCTGTACGGCGTCGGGCGGACCAAGGACATGGGCGTGTGGTGGAAGTGGAAGGTCGACCCGTTCAGCGTTGATGCCGTGTTGATTTACGCGCAGCGCGGGCATGGTCGCCGGGCCAGTCTCTACAGCGACTACACCTTCGCGGTGTGGGACGGCCCGCCGGAGTCGAGTCAACGCGCGCTGGTGCCGTTCGCCAAGGCTTATTCGGGGCTGACCGATGAGGAAATGCGTCAGGTCGACAGCATCGTGCGCAAGACAACGGTGGAGAAGTTCGGTCCCGTGAGCAGCGTTAAACCCAGCCTGGTGTTTGAACTGGGCTTCGAAGGCATCGCCCTGTCGCGGCGGCATAAAAGCGGAATCGCCGTGCGCTTTCCGAGAATGCTGCGCTGGCGTCAGGACAAGACCGTCGACGAAGCGGATAGCCTCGCCACCCTGCAAGACCTGCTGGCCTGACCCCCTTTCCCGGGACACTGATCAGCCATGGCCAAATACCGTAACTGTGGCGAGGGAGCTTGCTCCCGCTCGGCTGCGCAGCAGTCGCAAAACCTGCACTTCAGGTCTGTCGGGAGCAATGCCGGGGAGTGCTTCGCCCTCCAGCGCAAGCAAGCTCCCTCGCCACAGGAAATCAGCCAAACGAACTAACTTGGTGCGCGTTCATCTCCACGCCCATTTCCGGGCACTCAATCGACCTTCTCTGTCCCCGCCCAACCTTTTAAAACACTTGTTCGGGACTCTGGTTCGGAAATTGCTACTTTCTATAGGTCGTACGCGTTCCAGTAACAATAATTCTGCGCCACAAGCGCTCATATTGGTTCTTAGGGATTGAATAATGAAAAAAGCATTGCTGACCCTTTCTGCACTGGCGTTGTGCATGGCCGCTGGCTCCGCGCTGGCCAAGGAATACAAAGAGCTGCGCTTTGGCGTTGACCCTTCGTACGCACCGTTCGAGTCGAAAGCGGCCGACGGCAGCCTGGTGGGCTTCGACATCGACCTGGGCAACGCCATCTGCGCCGAACTGAAGGTCAAGTGCAAGTGGGTCGAAAGTGACTTCGACGGCATGATTCCGGGCCTCAAGGCCAACAAATTCGACGGTGTGATCTCGTCGATGACCGTGACCCCGGCCCGCGAAAAAGTCATCGACTTCTCCAGCGAGTTGTTCTCCGGCCCGACCGCCTACGTGTCGAAAAAAGGCTCGGGCATCACCGCAGACGTGGCGTCGCTGAAGGGTAAAACCGTTGGCTACGAGCAAGGCACCATTCAGGAAGCCTACGCCAAAGCCGTACTGGACAAGGCTGGCGTGAAAACCCAGGCCTATCAGAACCAGGATCAGGTGTATTCCGACCTGACCTCCGGCCGTCTCGATGCGGGCATTCAGGACATGCTGCAGGCCGAACTGGGCTTTTTGAAGTCGCCACAGGGCGCCGACTATGACGTCAGCAAGCCAGTCGACAACGAATTGCTGCCAGCCAAAACCGCTGTCGGTATTAAGAAAGGTAACACTGAGCTGAAGGCGCTTTTAGATAAAGGTATCAAAGCGTTACACGACGACGGCAAATACGCCGAGATTCAAAAGAAACACTTTGGCGATCTGAATCTGTACAGCGGCAAATAATGCCCCGGCGCCCATCCTTGATGGGCGCCTTTTCAATCCGCTCAGGTTGCTGATTTATGTTCGAAAACCTCTTACAAAATCTGGGGCTCGCAGCCTTCAGCCTCAAGGGTTTTGGCCCTTTGCTGTTGGAAGGCACCTGGATGACCATCAAATTATCGGCGTTGTCGCTGCTGGTGGCCGTGTTGCTCGGCCTGCTCGGCGCCAGTGCCAAACTGTCAAAAATCAAACTGGTGCGCCTGCCCGCCCAGCTCTACACCACGCTGATTCGCGGGGTGCCGGACCTGGTGCTGATGCTGCTGATTTTCTACAGTCTGCAAACCTGGCTGACGACCCTGACCGATTACATGGAATGGGAATACATCGAGATCGACCCGTTCAGCGCCGGGGTGCTGACCCTGGGCTTCATTTATGGCGCGTATTTCACCGAAACCTTCCGTGGCGCGATCCTCGCGGTACCGCGCGGTCAGGTCGAAGCCGCTACCGCCTACGGCCTCAAACGCGGCCAGCGCTTTCGCTTTGTGGTGTTCCCGCAAATGATGCGCTTCGCCCTGCCGGGCATCGGTAACAACTGGATGGTGATGCTCAAAGCCACCGCGCTGGTGTCGATCATCGGCCTGGCCGATCTGGTCAAAGCTGCCCAGGACGCCGGTAAAAGCACCTATCAACTGTTCTACTTTCTGGTTCTTGCCGCGTTGATTTATCTGCTGATCACCAGTGCCTCGAACTTCATCCTGCGCTGGCTCGAACGCCGCTACGCCGCCGGTGCCCGGGAGGCCGTACGATGATCGAACTCTTGCAGGAATACTGGCGCGCTTTCCTTTATACCGACGGCCAGAACATCACCGGACTGGCGATGACGATGTGGCTGCTCAGCGCGTCGATCTTCATTGGTTTCCTGGTATCGATTCCGTTGTCGATCGCGCGGGTTTCGCCGCACTTGTACATTCGCTGGCCGGTGCAGTTCTACACCTACCTGTTCCGTGGCACGCCGCTGTATATCCAGTTGTTGATTTGCTACACGGGGATCTACAGCCTCGCCGCCGTGCGGGCGCAGCCGTTGCTCGACAGTTTCTTTCGCGATGCGATGAACTGCACGATCCTCGCCTTTGCCCTCAACACCTGCGCTTACACCACGGAGATTTTTGCCGGGGCAATCCGCAGCATGAACCACGGCGAAGTCGAAGCCGCCAAGGCCTACGGCCTCACCGGCTGGAAGCTGTATGCCTACGTGATCATGCCGTCAGCGCTGCGCCGTTCGTTGCCGTATTACAGCAACGAAGTGATTCTGATGCTGCACTCGACCACCGTGGCCTTCACCGCGACCATCCCCGACATCCTGAAAGTCGCCCGGGACGCCAACTCGGCGACCTTCCTGACCTTTCAGTCGTTCGGCATCGCCGCGCTGATCTACCTGACCATTACCTTTGCGCTGGTCGGCCTGTTCCGTCTTGCCGAACGCCGATGGCTGGCCTTCCTTGGGCCGACTCACTAGGACAACTCTGCAAATGCGCCACCTGATCCATGACTTGCTGGCCCCGCTGCCGGGGACCGCACGACAGATCCACAGCTTCCACTTCGGCCCGGAACAGGCCAAGGGCAAGGTTTACATTCAGTCTTCGCTGCATGCCGACGAACTGCCGGGCATGCTCGTGTCCTGGCACCTCAAGCAACGTCTGGCCGAGCTCGAAGCGGCCGGGCGCCTGCGCAGTGAAATCGTGCTGGTGCCAGTGGCCAACCCGATCGGCCTCGAACAAGTGCTGATGGACGTGCCACTGGGCCGCTACGAACTGGAGAGCGGGCAGAACTTCAATCGCTGGTTCGTCGACCTCAGTGAAGAGATCGGCAACGCCATCGAGGGCAAACTCAATGATGACCCGCAGCACAACCTCGAACTGATTCGCGCGCATCTGCGCGACGCCCTCGCCCGCCAGACCGCGACGACCCAACTGCAATCCCAGCGCCTGACCCTGCAACGGCTGGCCTGCGATGCGGACATGGTGCTCGACCTGCATTGCGATTTCGAATCGGTGGTTCACCTCTACACCACACCCGAAGCGTGGCCGCAGGTCGAACCACTGGCGCGTTACATCGAAGCCCAGGCGAGTCTTTTGGCCACCGACTCCGGCGGTCAGTCGTTCGACGAATGCTTCACTTTGCTGTGGTGGCAATTGAAGGAGCGCTTCGGCGAACACTTCGAAATTCCGCTCGGCAGTTTCTCGGTGACCGTCGAGTTGCGCGGCCAGGGCGATGTCACCCACCCACTCGCCAGCCGCGACTGCCAGGCGCTGATCGACTACTTGATCCAGTCCGATGCGATTGTCGGCGAGACCAAACCGCAGCCGCCATTGCCGTTCCCGGCCACGCCTCTCGCGGGAGTCGAACCGGTGACCACCCCGGTCGGCGGCCTGCTGGTGTACACCGCCACGGCCGGGCAGGTCCTGGAGGCCGGACAGCAGATCGCCGAAATCATCGACCCGATCAACGACCGGATCACCCCTATTCATTGCACCAGCGCCGGCGTGATGTACGCCCGCTCGCTGCGACGCATGGCCACTGCCGGCATGGTCATCGCCCACGTCGCGGGCGCTGAAGCCTATCGCAGCGGCTACCTACTTTCGCCTTGAGGATGTCTGTCCCATGTACAAACTGACCGTTGAAGGCCTGCACAAAAGCTATGGCGACCATCAGGTGCTCAAAGGCGTTTCGCTCAAGGCCAAGACCGGCGACGTGATCAGCCTGATCGGCGCCAGTGGCTCGGGCAAAAGTACTTTTTTGCGCTGCATCAACTTTCTCGAACAACCCAACGACGGCGCCATGAGCCTCGATGGCCAGGCGATCCGCATGGTCACCGACCGTCACGGCATGCACGTCGCCGACGCCGATGAACTGCAACGCCTGCGCACGCGATTGGCAATGGTGTTCCAGCATTTCAACCTGTGGAGCCACATGACCGTGCTGGAAAACATCACCATGGCCCCGCGCCGGGTGCTCGGTTGCAGCAAACAGGAAGCCGACGATCGCGCCCGGCGTTATCTGGACAAGGTGGGCTTGCCGGCGCGGGTGGCGGATCAATACCCGGCGTTTCTTTCTGGCGGCCAGCAACAGCGCGTGGCGATTGCCCGGGCGTTGGCGATGGAGCCAGAGGTGATGCTGTTTGATGAGCCGACTTCGGCGCTGGATCCGGAATTGGTCGGTGAAGTGTTGAAGGTGATTCAAGGGCTGGCCGAGGAAGGCCGGACCATGATCATGGTGACCCATGAGATGAGCTTCGCCCGTAAGGTTTCCAGCCAGGTGCTGTTCCTGCATCAAGGTCTGGTGGAAGAAGAAGGCTCGCCTGAAGAAGTCCTCGGCAACCCGAAGAGCGAACGCCTGAAGCAATTCCTCAGCGGCAACCTCAAATAACCAGTAGCGCACAACCCTGTGGGAGCGAGCTTGCTCGCGAAAGCATTCTGTCAGTGACATTGATTTTGAATGTTCCTACGCCTTCGCGAGCAAGCTCGCTCCCACAGGGGACCTCTATAGCCTACAAAAATCAAACTTGTCCGCCCGCGCCGCGGTCACTGGAAGAACACCTCCAGAGCGCGCGCAGCCCGCATGGCGAAATCCCTCGACCTCGCAAAAACCTGGTTCAGCGCTCGCAGCTGGAAGCCGTTCGCCTTTCAGAAACAGGTGTGGACCGCAGTGAAAAACGGCGAGTCCGGTCTGCTCCACGCCAGCACCGGCGCCGGTAAAACTTATGCGGTGTGGTTCGCGGCACTCAACCGCTTCGCTCGCTCGCAAACTCCTGTTGAAACACCGCGCAAACGCAAACCACCGGCCGAACCGCTGACCGTGCTGTGGATCACCCCCATGCGTGCCCTCGCCGCCGATACCGCGCGCGCCTTGCAAACGCCGGTCGATGACCTGCAACTGCCGTGGAGCATCGGCCTGCGCACTGGCGACACCAGCAGCAGTGAACGTGCCCGGCAGAGCCGGCGCCTGCCGACTACGTTGATCACCACGCCGGAAAGCCTGACCCTGCTGCTCGCCCGCGCCGATGCGCAGGTGGCGCTGGCGAGTCTGCGCATGATCGTCGTCGATGAATGGCACGAATTGCTCGGTAACAAACGCGGCGTGCAACTGCAACTGGCCCTCGCCCGCCTGCGGCATTGGCAGCCCGGGCTGATCGTCTGGGGCGTGTCCGCCACCCTCGGTAATCAATCCCACGCCGAACAGGTGCTGATCCCACAGGGCGGCGGCATCAGTATTCAGGGGCAGAGTGAAAAATCGCTGAAGGTCGACACCCTCCTCCCACCGGCCATCGAGCGTTTTCCGTGGGCCGGGCACATCGGTCTGAAGATGTTGCCGCAGGTCGTTGCTGAACTGGAGGCCTGCGCCAGCAGCCTGGTGTTCACCAACACTCGGGCGCAATCGGAAATCTGGTATCAGGCGTTGCTCGAGGCCCGGCCGGACTGGGCGGGGCTGATCGCCTTGCATCACAGTTCACTGTCTCGCGAGACCCGCGACTGGGTAGAACAAGCCTTGAAGAACGGGCAACTGAAAGCCGTGGTCTGCACGTCAAGCCTGGACTTGGGTGTGGATTTCCTGCCGGTCGAGCGCGTGCTGCAAATCGGCTCGGCCAAAGGCGTCGCACGGCTGATGCAACGCGCCGGTCGTTCAGGCCACGCGCCGGGACGCACCTCGCGGGTAACGCTGGTACCCACGCACAGTCTTGAATTGATCGAAGCAGCCGCCGCCCGTGATGCCGTCGAGCAACGGCACATCGAACCGCGTCTGTCGCCGCACAAACCGCTGGACGTGCTGGTGCAACACTTGGTCAGCATGGCCCTTGGCGGTGGCTTTGTTCCTGAGGATTTGTACAAAGAAGTCCGTGGTGCCTGGGCCTATCGCGACCTGACACCGGCGGATTGGGCGTGGGCGCTGGCTTTCGTACGCCACGGCGGGATGTCTCTGACAGCCTATCCGGATTACCGCCGGGTCGAACCAGACGAGCACGGCGTCTGGCGAGTGCCGGACGCGCGTTTGGCGCGGCGTCACCGTATGAGCATCGGCACTATCGTCAGCGACGCCAGCATTCACTTGAAGTTCTGGAGCAAGGGTGGCGGCGGCAAGCAGTTGGGCAGTGTCGAGGAAGGCTTTATCGCGCGGCTTAAACCCGGCGACGGCTTTCTTTTCGCTGGGCGTCTACTGGAGCTGGTGCGAGTGGAAAACATGACCGCTTACGTCAAACGCAGCACCGTGAAAAAAGCCGCGGTACCACGCTGGAATGGCGGGCGGATGCCGCTTTCCAACGAACTCGCCGCCGCCGTCGTCAGGCGTTTCAGCGCCGCCGCGCAGGGTGAGTTCTTCGGCCCGGAAATGCAGGCGCTGCAACCCTTGCTGCAAACCCAGGCACGCTGGTCTGGCTTGCCGACTGTTAATAGCCTACTGGCCGAAGTGCTGAAATCCCGCGAAGGCTGGCACCTTTTCCTCTATCCGTTCGCCGGACGGCAGGTGCATTTGGGACTGGCGAGCCTGCTGGCCTGGCGCGTCACTCAGCGCCAAGCCGTAACGTTCTCGATCGCGGTGAATGACTATGGCCTGGAGTTGCTCAGCGCCACGCCCGTGGACTGGACCGAGCATTTGAATGCTGAACTGTTCAATGCCGATCACCTGTTGCTGGATGTTCTGGCCAGTTTGAATGCTGGCGAACTGGCCCTACGGCGCTTTCGTGAAATCGCGCGGATTGCCGGGCTGGTCTTCGCCGGTTACCCCGGTGCGCCGAAAAGTACCCGACAGGTGCAGGCGTCCAGCGGTCTGTTTTTTGAAGTGTTCAAGCAGTACGACGCTGACAATCTGTTGCTGGAGCAGGCAGGGGAAGAAGTCCTACGGGAGGAACTGGATATTCGTCGCCTGGAACAGACATTGGAGCGGATCAACGGGATGAAACTGGACGTGCATCAGATCAAACGCCCTACGCCGCTAGGGTTTCCACTGCTGGTGGAACGGATGCGCGAAAGCATGAGTTCGGAAAAGCTCGCGGACCGCATCAGACGGATGGTCGGTGATCTGGAAAACAGCGCTGACAAGGACAAATCCCGATGAGTGCGGCCTACCCGGTGCGTCTGGCCGGCGAAGAGCTTTGGTTGCTGCCGGAAAAAGCCATGTATTGGCCCGCACAACAGGTTCTGCTGATTGCCGATGTGCATTTCGGCAAAGCCGCCGCTTATCGCAGTCTTGGGCAACCCGTTCCGCATGGCACCACGGCGAGCAATATCGCGGTACTTGATCGGCTGCTGGCAAAGCTGCCCTGCCGCTTGTTGATCTTCCTCGGCGATTTCCTCCACGGACCTGGCTCCCACGCGACGGGAACACTGGACGCGTTGGCACAATGGCGCGCGCGCCACGTCGATCTGCCGATGACGCTGATTCGCGGCAACCACGACAAACGCGCCGGCGATCCGCCTGAATCACTGAATATCCGCGTGGTGCCGGAACCGCTGCTGCTCGGGCCATTCGCCTTGCAGCATGAACCTGACCCGCACCCTGAAAGGCATGTGCTGGCAGGTCACGTACACCCGGTCTATCGGCTGCACGGCAAGGGTCGGCAGAGCTTGCGCCTGGCGTGTTTCAGGCTCGGCGAACGCATCAGCCTGCTCCCGGCATTCGGCGCCTTTACCGGCGGATACGCGGTGGAGCGAGAAGACAGTTGCAGGATTTTCGTCGTCGGCGATGACGAAATATGGCCAGTCAGTTGAAGTCTTCACAGACCTCATCTGACTGGCCATTCATTTTCAATGCAGATCAGGCAACCGGAGCCGGTGGTGGTTCGTCCGGAAGCGTCGGTTCGCCCGGCTCGGTCGGTTGCTCGTTAGGGGTATCGGGATCAGGCTGACCGGGAATTCCGCCGGCCATGCTCAGCGGCGGGTGCGCCAACAGTGACCAGGCCAATACGCCAATCTGATTGGGCTCGAGCCTTGCCAGTTCGGCAGTGATTTGCGGATCGATCTTCATAGGGCACTCCTCGGCGAAGGCCCGTTTTGCCGAAAGCAAAAACGGGCAGTACACCCCATAGAGTGTCTGCCCGCCAAAGAATTCCCGCGATCTGTCGGATGGACCGATCAGGTCCGCGGCAAGGTCACGCCACGCTGGCCCTGGTACTTGCCGCCACGGTCCTTGTAGGACACTTCGCATTCCTCATCGGATTCCAGGAAAAGCATCTGTGCCACGCCTTCATTGGCGTAGATTTTCGCCGGCAGGTTGGTGGTGTTGGAGAATTCCAGGGTCACGTGACCTTCCCACTCAGGCTCGAGCGGGGTGACGTTGACGATAATGCCGCAGCGCGCGTAGGTGCTTTTACCCAGGCAGATGGTCAATACATTGCGCGGAATGCGGAAGTATTCAACAGTGCTGGCTAGGGCGAACGAGTTCGGTGGAATGATGCAGACGTCGCTGTGGACGTCGACGAAGCTGCCCGGGTCGAAGTTTTTCGGGTCGACGATGGACGAGTTGATGTTGGTGAACACCTTGAAGTGGTTGGTGCAACGCACGTCGTAGCCGTAGCTCGACACACCGTAGGAGATCACGCGGCTGTCGTCGCTGCCACGCATCTGGCGCTCGACGAACGGCTCGATCATGCCGTGTTCCTGCGCCATGCGGCGAATCCACTTGTCCGATTTGATGCTCATGGCGGGGTGTCCTGAATAGCGAGGTGGAAAAATTCTGTCCGGCATCTTACCGGGCACGCCGCCCGGTTCAAAGTGCGGGTTGTAATTCTCGCCGATCCCCCATGATTTACGCGGTCTGGCGACGAACCGTCACACCGCCGATCCCGAAAACAGAGAAACCTTCGCAAGAAGCATTGGCACTTCTCGGAAACTGGGTTAAGGTGACGTCACTGTGTTGCTTGTGTCACTGAGAATCTCTACACGATATGTTGAATTTCGATCCAACCATCTACAAGAATTTTTCCTGCTCTTTGCACTCAGTCTCGGCCAGGGTTCTTCCTGCGTCGCAGTTATCTTTGTTCAAGGAGTTACACCATGTCTAATCGCCAAACCGGTACCGTTAAGTGGTTCAACGATGAAAAAGGCTTCGGCTTCATCACCCCACAATCCGGTGACGACCTGTTCGTTCACTTCAAAGCTATCCAATCCGACGGCTTCAAAAGCCTGAAAGAAGGCCAACAGGTTTCTTTCATCGCTACCCGCGGTCAGAAAGGCATGCAAGCTGAAGAAGTACAAGTTATCTAACTTGTAGCTTCTTTAGAAAAGAGCCCCGCCCTTAAAAGCGGGGCTTTTTTGTGGGCGTCTGTTTTGTACAGGCAAAAAAAATCGCAGCCCGGCAAGGCTGCGATTTTTTCCGGGTGGTTTACCAGGCCACGCCAAACCCTGCGGTGTAACGGGTCTTGTTCAAGTCTGCATCGTTGGTGCCGCTGATGATGTCGCGCTCGGCCTTGAGGTTGAGCGAGGCCCAGTCGGTGACTTTGTAGCGCAGGCCCATTTCCGCATCCAGCGCGTAGTTGGCCACGTCGGACAGTGGCTTGCCGATTTCACCGTTGGTGAAGAACTCGACTTTCTTGCCGATCAGGTAGCGGTTGTAATCCCACTTCATGGCGACGGAGTAGAAGTTGTCCTTGCTGCCATCGCGATACTCGTAATCGGTGCGGTTGAACAGCGAGCCCAGCGAGAATGCGCCCAACTCGTCATCCCAGAACTGGTAGCCGGGGCCGGTACCGACCACACGCTGACGCGACAGCTCTTCGATATGATCGCGCTTGTAGTTCAGACGGCCCTGCCAAAACCACTTATCGGTCAGGAAGCGGTCAAGTGCGTATTCAGCGCGCCAGTTGTCGGTAGTAGTTTCGTCGTCCTGCACTTCGCGGTTGTACTCGCCTTCGGCGGTGTGGCGCCAGCGCCCATGACGTGCCGTGGTCTTGAAGCCGACATCGTAGTCGTCGGTGTCTTTCTCGGCGCGCTGATAGTCCAGTGCCAGGTCGACATTGCCCTTCCAGACCAGATCCTCGACCACCGGTTTCGGCTTGAGAATCTGCTGAATGCTCGCCAGCTCAACGGTTTTCGGCGCCTCACCGTTGGCGAGGGTGACCTTGCCGTCTTCCGCCGCCGTCAGCGACTTGGACACTTCACCGGTGTAGGCATCTTGCTTGACCAGCAAGTGCTGATCGCTGTCCAGAGTCTTGACCTCTTTCCAGTCGATGGTGACCGCACCGGCATATTTGGTCTGGATCAACAGCTTGCCGCCATCGAACACGGTGATGGTGCCGCTCAACTTGTCACCGTTCTTCAACCAGACGGTGTCGGCAAGCAGGGGCGTGGACGCACTGAAAACAGCAAGGCACAACAGGGATCTGGACAACATAAGCGAATCGAAGGCTCAAGTTTGCGGAAAAAGGTCGGCATTATCCGTAGGAATAAGACCCTGACAAGGACTGACCGGACTATTTCTGATGAGTTCATTTCTCAACGGCGCGATCACCGATTACTCTGAAAGCCATCAAACTGTTCATGTTCAGGAACCGCGTACGTGAAAGACCCGCTCGACAGCGTTGAAAACGATGCGCAAATCCGACGCACGGCGCTCTACTCGACGCTCGCCCAAGTCCCCGAAGGCAAAGTCGTCAGCTATGGTCAGTTAGCTGAACTGGCCGGGTTGGGGCGCGCCGCCCGCTGGGTCGGCCGCACCTTGAGTCAGTTGCCCGGCGATACCAAGTTGCCTTGGCATCGTGTGCTGGGCGCCGGCGGTCGGATCAGCCTGCCGGTGGGCAGCCCCTCGGGCGATGAACAGCGCGCACGATTACGCATGGAAGGCATCACCGTCCTGAACAATCGTGTGGATATTCAGCGCCATGGCTGGCGTCCGGTAGAGCACAGCGGTTAGAGTGCGCGCTTTGTTTTCGCAATCTTGAGGCAGACTTCAGCCCATGCCCCGTAAAACCTGGCGCGCCGCGCTAGCCGCTTATGCCAGTCCTTCGACGCTCGTGCTGTTGTTGCTGGGTTTCGCCGCCGGCCTGCCGTACATGCTGGTATTTTCAACGCTTTCCGTCTGGCTGCGTGAAGCCGGTGTGGCCCGTGAAACCATCGGCTATGCCAGCCTGATCGGCCTGGCCTATGCGTTCAAATGGGTCTGGTCACCGCTGCTCGACCAATGGCGCCTGCCATTGCTGGGCAAGCTTGGCCGTCGCCGTTCGTGGCTGGTGCTCTCGCAAGCGCTGGTGATCCTCGGCCTGATCGGCATGGGTTTCTGCGATCCACAAAAGCACTTGTCCTGGTTGATCGCCATCGCCGTCGTCGTGGCTTTTGCCTCCGCCACCCAAGACATTGCGGTGGATGCCTATCGCCTGGAAATCGCCGAGGACAATCGCCAGGCCGCCCTCGCCGCCAGTTATATGTCCGGGTATCGCGTGGCTGCCCTGCTGGCGACTGCCGGAGCGCTGTTCTTCGCCGAAGGCTTTGGCTCCACGGGCTTCAACTATCAGCATTCGGCCTGGGCCGGCACTTACGCGCTGTTCGGCGCATTGATGATTCCAGCACTGCTGACCACGCTGTTCATGCGCGAACCGCCGGTGCCGTTGCGCACGCAGTTGCAGGCCGGGCGCTACACCTTTATGCATCAACTGATGTCGGTGTTTGTCCTGATCGTCTTGCTGGTCTCGGTACCGGCGATGTTCACTCAGCTCTACAACACCGATTTCGCCAGCGTGCTGTTCGGCGACATGAGCCCGCTCGACCTGCTGCTCGAAGACCGCGCCTTCCTGCGCGCGATTCTCTATACGCTGCTCACCGGTCTGTGTCTGTCGACCATGGGCCGTCGCGGCCTGGCGCCGGTGCTGACGCCGGTCAACGACTTCATCTTGCGCTATCGCTGGCAGGCACTGCTGTTGCTCGGCCTGATCGCCACGTATCGGATGTCGGACACGGTGATGGGCGTCATGGCCAACGTGTTTTACATCGACCAGGGTTTTACCAAGGATCAGATCGCCAGTGTCAGCAAGATCTTCGGCCTGATCATGACCCTCGTCGGCGCCGGCATGGGCGGATTGCTGATCGTGCGTTTCGGCATCCTGCCGATTCTGTTTATCGGTGGTGTCGCTTCGGCAGCTACCAACCTGCTGTTCGTGATGCTCGCCGACATGGGCCCGAACCTGCAGATGCTGGTGGTGACCATTTCTCTCGACAACTTCAGTTCCGGCCTGGCCACATCGGCGTTCGTCGCCTACTTGTCGAGCCTGACAAACCTGAAGTTCTCGGCCACGCAATACGCCCTGCTCAGCTCGATCATGCTGCTGCTGCCGCGCCTGATGGGTGGCTATTCCGGGGTGATGGTCGAGAAATTCGGCTATCACAGCTTCTTCCTGATCACCGCCCTGCTTGGCGTGCCGACGCTGCTGCTGATCGCCCTGCACTGGTTTCAGGAAAGCCGCCGCGAAGGCCCGACGCCAACACCCGAGCCCGTACCGACGCCGGCGACAGAAGAGTCGTAAGACGTTTCACCAACGGCAGGAGGAATCCTGCCGTTGGACCTCACCACCGGCCGCACGCCTGTACGTCAGCAAAACTCGCCGGTACACTGCTCCGTCATTTCCAGTCATAGCAACCGACAACGGCCAACCATGCGCACCAGTCAATTTTTGCTCGCTACACAGAAAGAAACGCCTTCCGATGCGGTCGTCATCAGCCACCAGCTGATGCTGCGCGCCGGCATGATCCGCAAACTCGCCTCGGGCCTGTACACCTGGCTGCCGATGGGCCTGCGGGTAATGCGCAAGGTAGAAGCCATCGTTCGTGAAGAAATGAACGCTGCCGGTTCTCTGGAAGTGTTGATGCCGAGCACCCAACCGGCCGAGCTGTGGCAGGAATCGGGGCGCTGGGAAGAATACGGCCCTGAGCTGTTGCGCATCAAAGACCGCCACGGTCGCGATTTCTGCGCGGGCCCGACCCACGAAGAAGTGATCACCGATCTGATGCGCAATGAATTGAGCAGCTACAAACAGCTGCCAATCAACCTGTACCAGATCCAGACCAAATTCCGTGACGAAATCCGTCCACGCTTCGGTTTGATGCGTGGCCGCGAATTCATCATGAAGGACTCGTACTCCTTCCACGCGGATCAGGCGTCGCTGCAGATCACCTATGACCGCATGCATGAAGCCTACTGCAACATCTTCACGCGTCTGGGTCTGAAATTCCGTCCAGTGGAAGCCGACAACGGTTCGATCGGTGGCGCTGGTTCGCACGAGTTCCACGTACTGGCCGAGTCCGGCGAAGACGACATCGTCTTCAGCAACGGTTCCGACTACGCGGCGAACATCGAAAAAGCCGAAGCGGTGCCACGCGAAACCTCGCGCGCTGCTGCGACTGAAGAGCTGCGCCTGGTCGACACGCCAGACACCAAAACCATCGCGGCGCTGGTGGAAAAATTCAATCTGCCGATTGAAAAGACCATCAAGACCCTGATCGTGCGCGCCGAAGAAGAAGGCAAGCTGATCGCGCTGGTCATCCGTGGCGACCACGAACTCAACGAAATCAAGGCTGCCCAGCAACCTGGCGTGGCCAGCCCGCTGGTCATGGCCACCGATGCCGAACTGCGTGACGCCATCGGCGCTGGCGCAGGCTCGCTCGGCCCGCTGAACCTGCCGCTGCCAATCATCATCGACCGTTCGGTGGAGCTGATGAGCGACTTCGGTATCGGCGCGAACATCGACGACAAGCACTACTTCGGCGTGAACTGGGAGCGTGATCTGCCGCTTCCAACCGTCGCTGACCTGCGTAACGTCGTCGCCGGTGATCCAAGCCCGGACGGCAAAGGCACCCTGGAAATCAAGCGCGGCATCGAAGTCGGGCACATCTTCCAGCTGGGCAACAAGTACAGCAAGGCGATGAAGTGCGAAGTGCTGGGCGAGAACGGCAAGCCGGTGACCCTGGAAATGGGTTGCTACGGCATCGGCGTATCCCGCGTGGTGGCTGCGGCCATCGAGCAGAACAACGACGCCAACGGCATCATCTGGAGCGACACTCTGGCGCCGTTCCAGATCGCTCTGGTACCGCTGCGTTATGAAACCGAGCAGGTGCGCGAAGCCACCGACAAGCTGTACGCCGAACTGACGGCCGCCGGCTTCGAAGTGCTGCTGGATGATCGCGACAAGAAAACCAGCCCGGGCATCAAGTTCGCGGACATGGAGCTGATCGGCATTCCTCACCGGATCGTGGTCAGCGACCGCGGCCTCGCCGAAGGCAACCTGGAATACAAGAGCCGTACCGAGCCGGAAGCGCAAGCGCTGCCGGTCGCCGATGTGGTGTCCTTCCTTCAGGCCCGTATCCGCCGCTGATTCCAGATAGAGACGTCATGTTCAAGCGAAACACCTTAGGCCTCGGTGGCACCGCCCTGTGCGGTGCCCTGCTGGTCAGCGGCTGTGCCAATCACATGTCACAACGCAGCGAGCACGAAGAGCGGGTCGAGCGAAAGTTGCTCGACCATAGCCTGCAGATCGATGTCGGTGAGCCTAAGGCGCTTGAGCTGCCGCAGCGACGCGTGAAGATCAACGAGCAGAAGACTTTCGAAGTCACCGAGTTCGAGGTCACCCGTCGTTACGACCGTTACACGCCCTACCAGCCCTGGCGGGAGATCTACGAGATCCCGCTGGGCGCGGTGGCCGTGGTCGGTGGCGTCGGCGCCAACGTGGTCAACGTATTTGCCCTCGGCAACCTGCCCGACAGTGTGACCAAGGACTGGCTGAGCTACGGTTTTGCCGGGCTCAACCCGTTCATGAACGTGCAGTCCAACGGTCGTGCGCAACAGAATCTCGCCGGTATCGATGAAGTCCAGCGCGACAAGCGCACGGAGTATTCGAGCCTGCCGTGGAGCGAGCGGCCGGTGCAGGTCAAGGCTGGTAAACAGACCTTTGACATGACCACCGATCGCAACGGTGTATTGCGCCTGAACCTGCTCGACAGTCCGTTTGCCGAAAATGACCTCAATCATGTCGGCAAATTGCAGATCAGCGTCGAAGACGCCAAGGATGACGTGCACTCTGACTCATCGCTGATGATCAGCAGTCATCTGCGTGGCAAGTTGCTGGAAGCGCACGGGCTGATTTACGACGATCTGGAAGACGACGAAGTGAGCCAGTGGGTGCACCGGGTCAAACGTCTTTCGGAATTGGGTCTGGAAGAAGAAGCCAGCGAACTGGAACAAAG
The DNA here is from genome assembly GCF_001648775.1 of Pseudomonas fluorescens. GTDB lineage: Bacteria > Pseudomonadota > Gammaproteobacteria > Pseudomonadales > Pseudomonadaceae > Aquipseudomonas > Aquipseudomonas fluorescens_M. The sequence continues at coordinate 116,275 of NZ_LVEJ01000036.1, read as the reverse complement.
CCTGATCGAACTGACGCGCAACGATCCTGAGTTGCAGACTGAGTTTCTCAAGTCGCTGACCAAGGATGCCGGGCGTCTGGTTGCGGATCCAGGACCAAACTAAAAGCTAAAAGCTTCGCGAGCAGGCTCGCTCCCACATTGGATCTGTGTCGTTCACAAATCCAATGTGGGAGCGAGCTTGCTCGCGAAGACACTCTAAGCATCACCCTCGCAATTACCGCTCAAACAACTCCATCTGCTCAAACCCGCCGCGCAAATCCTCAAGCCGCACCCCAACCCCCAACAACCGCACCGGTTTGCCGCCGCGATTGAACGCCTGCGTCAGCATTAACTGATAACTGCCCAAATCCCGCCCTGCCCCGGCCTGCTCCAGCGTCGTCTGGGTAAAGTCATGAAACTTCACTTTGACGAACGGCTTGCCCGGTCGATAGCTGCTGTCGATCCGTGCCATGCGGGTTTTCAGGGTTTCCAGCAGTTCGGGCAACTTGTCCAGGCAACTGCGCAGGTCCGGCAGATCAACGTCGTAGGTATTTTCCACGCTGATCGACTGACGTCGACTGTCGTTGTGCACCAACCGATCATCGATCCCACGGGCCAGGCTCCACAGTCGCTCGCCAAAACTGCCGAATTCGCGCACCAGCGCCAGTTTGTCCCACTCGCGCAATTGCGAGCAGTCAACGATGCCAAGCTTGCCGAGCTTATCGGCGGTGACCTTGCCGACACCGTGTAATTTGCTCACCGGCAAACCGCTGACAAAGTCTTCGACCTGATCCGGCGTAATCACGAACAAGCCATTGGGTTTTTTCCAGTCGCTGGCGATCTTGGCCAGAAACTTGTTCGGCGCTACGCCCGCAGACACAGTGATGTGCAATTGATTGGAGACCCGGCGGCGAATGTCCTGGGCAATGCGCGTGGCGCTGCCGCCGAAATGCGCGCTGTCCGAAACGTCCAGATAGGCTTCATCCAGCGAAAGCGGCTCAATGAGGTCGGTGTAATCGGCAAAGATCGTGTGAATCTCTTTCGAAGCTTCGCGATAGGCGTCCATGCGCGGCTTGACGATGGTCAGGTCCGGGCACAGCTTCAAGGCATGCCCCGAGGCCATCGCCGAACGCACGCCGTAGGCCCGCGCTTCGTAATTGCAGGTAGCAATCACCCCACGCCGGTCCGCCGAACCACCCACCGCCAACGGTTTGCCGGCCAGACGCGGGTCATCGCGCATCTCGATGGCGGCGTAAAAACAGTCGCAGTCAATGTGGATGATTTTTCGCTGAGTCATGTCAGAAAAGGAAACGTGGCAAGCCGGATCGTCAGTATCTCACTGACAACTGTATATAGCACCAGTGGTATGAATGTTCTTTGCAAGCGGTAGGAAATCTCCTTTGAATTTATTTTTTCAATCGACGAGAGGCTCCCAATAGAGCTGAAAGCCTTGCCCCGCCTGCCCTGCAGCATGAAAAACACCCTAGAAAAAGCGCTAACCGATTGAACCTCAACAGATTTTATCCAGATTGCGGGTTGACACCCCAGCGTTCCTCTGTAGAATGCCGACACACAGACGCGGGATGGAGCAGTCTGGTAGCTCGTCGGGCTCATAACCCGAAGGTCGTCGGTTCAAATCCGGCTCCCGCAACCAAACATCAAAAAAGGCTACTCGAAAGAGTGGCCTTTTTTGTGCGCGTCTGTTTTGTGGTTTTCTTCCTCTTATAGAGAAGCGATCGCCAAACAGGAACTCTTTGCATTTCCGAAACTTAACGCGCCACCTGCGACCGTTTGACGCGATATCACACTTATTTGACCCTTTACGGGATTAGCGGTTGACACCTCGCCGTTCGCCTGTAGAATGCCGCCACACAGACGCGGGATGGAGCAGTCTGGTAGCTCGTCGGGCTCATAACCCGAAGGTCGTCGGTTCAAATCCGGCTCCCGCAACCAAACATCAAAAAAGGCTACTCGAAAGAGTGGCCTTTTTTGTATCTGTTGAAAAAGTCCTTTCGCAACAATGATCTGTCACTGTGCAGTGAACCGCTTGGGATCTTCAGAAGTCCTGACTTGCGACTATGCTTGAGTCGCAGGCAAGGCATCTGCAATCCAGGAACTGCCCTCGCCGATACCCGGCGAGAGGCGTAGTATTTTGTGATTATTTTTTTCTACAGGGATTGGTAACTTGGCTGGATACCTCCATCCTGTCGCGCACAATCCAAGAGGTGATTGATGCGCGCCAACTCGTCTGATCCACAAGACACCGTCACAGCGGAACATCCGATCAAACCCGAGCGTCTGCGCTTGCTGGATCGGTTGAGCAAATACCGGCAACCCATCGGGCTGGCGGTCACTCTGCTGTTGTTTGCCATTGCGCTGATTGCCTGTCGTCATCTGCTTGCCGAACTCGATCTCGATGCATTGCACGACTCGATTCTCGACGTGCCGAAACCCGCCCTGCTCGGCGCTTTCGGTGCAACCGTGGTCGGCTTCATTATTCTGCTCGGCTACGAATGGTCGGCCAGCCGCTATGCCGGCGTAACCTTGCCACCGCGCACATTGGCGCTCGGCGGCTTCACCGCGTTTGCAATTGGCAATGCGATCGGTCTGTCGCTGCTGTCCGGCGGCTCGGTGCGCTACCGTTTATATGCACGACTGGGTCTGGGGGCGTCGGAAGTCGCGCACATGACCTTGTTCGCCAGTTTGTCGCTGGGCTGCGCCTTGCCGCCGCTGGCAGCGCTCGCGACGCTGAGTGACCTGCCTGCTGCCTCTCAGGCGCTGGGCTTGTCCGAAGGCCTGCTCGGTACAGTCGCCGCTGTCGTGCTGTTGCTCGGCGCAGTACTGGCTATCGGCATCTACCGTCGGCGCCTGCCGGAACAACCGTTGCGCGACAACCTGCTGGTCAGGGTGGGTCGCCGCACGCTGCGCTTGCCGGGTCGTCGCCTGACGTTCCTGCAACTGATCATTACCGCGCTCGACGTCGCTGCTGCTGCCACCGTTCTTTACCTATTGCTGCCGGAAGCGCCGCCCTTCGGTGCTTTCCTGTTGGTGTACCTGCTGGCACTGGCGGCTGGCGTGCTCAGCCATGTACCCGGCGGCGTGGGTGTGTTCGAAGCGATCCTGCTGGCCGCTTTCGCCGACAAGCTCGGTGCCGCACCGCTAGCCGCTGCATTGCTGCTATATCGCCTGATCTATGTGGTACTGCCACTGCTGGTCGCTTGCGTATTCCTGCTGATCAACGAAGGTCAACGCCTGTTCCAGACCCAGACCATGCGCGCGGCGTCCGGTCTGGCCGCGCCGATTCTGGCGGTGCTGGTGTTTCTGTCCGGTGTGGTGCTGCTGTTTTCCGGCGCTACCCCCGAGATTGATACGCGCCTTGAACACATCGGTTTTCTGATTCCGCATCGTCTGGTCGACGCCTCGCACTTCGGTGCCAGCCTGATCGGCGTCCTCTGCCTGATGCTCGCTCAAGGCCTGCGCCGGCGCCTGTCCGCCGCGTGGATGCTCACCACCATTCTGTTGCTGGTCGGCGCCCTGCTCTCGCTGCTTAAAGGCTTCGACTGGGAAGAAGCGACACTGATGACACTCACCGCAGCATTGCTCGGTGTGTTCCGCCGCTCGTTCTATCGCCCGAGTCGCCTGACCGAACTGCCCTTCTCGCCGCTGTACCTGGTGGCCAGCCTATGTGTGCTGGGCGCTTCGACGTGGCTGCTGCTGTTCGCCTATCAAGACGTGCCTTATAGCCATCAACTGTGGTGGCAGTTCACCCTCGACGCTGACGCGCCACGTGGCCTGCGCTCGCTGCTCGGCGCCGCAGTCCTGCTGCTGGTGATCGCGCTGACCTGGCTGCTGCGCACCGCACGCCCGGTCATTCACCTGCCGACGCCTGATGAGCTCGATCGCGCGGCGAAGATTCTGATGGCCTCGTCACAACCCGACGGTGGCCTCGCGCTGACCGGTGACAAGGCGTTGCTGTTTCACCAGAACGACGAAGCGTTCCTGATGTACGCGCGCCGTGGCCGCAGCCTGGTGGCGCTGTACGACCCGATCGGCCCTGGCCAGCAACGCGCCGAGATGATCTGGCAGTTCCGCGACCTTTGTGACATCCACCACGCCCGCCCGGTTTTCTATCAGGTGCGCGCGGAAAACCTGCCGTACTACATGGACATCGGCCTGACCGCGATCAAACTGGGCGAAGAAGCCCGGGTCGACCTGCTGCGCTTTGACCTGGAAGCCAAGGGCAAAGAGATGAAGGACCTGCGTTACACCTGGAACCGTGGCACCCGCGACGGCTTGTCGCTGGAGATTCACGAGCCGGGGCAGGCGCCGATGGACGAGCTGAAAGTGATTTCCGATGCGTGGCTGACCGGCAAGAACGTGCGTGAGAAAGGCTTCTCCCTCGGCCGTTTCAGCGACGATTACCTGAAGCATTTCCGCATCGCGGTGATTCGCTTCGAAGGCCGCCCGGTGGCGTTCGCCAATCTGCTCGAGACTTACAGCCATGATCTGGCCAGTCTCGACCTGATGCGCGCGCACCCGGACGCCCCCAAGCTGACCATGGAATTCATGATGGTCGGCCTGATTCAACATTATAAGAGTCACGGATACGCGCGCTTCAGCCTGGGCATGGTGCCGTTGTCGGGGTTGCAACCCCGGCGTGGTGCACCGCTGACCCAGCGTCTGGGCTCGATGGTTTTCCGCCGTGGTGAGCAGCTGTACAACTTCCAAGGCTTGCGCCGCTTCAAAGACAAGTTCCAGCCTGACTGGGAACCCCGTTATATGGCCGTGCCCGCCGGACTCGATCCGCTGGTGGCGCTGGCCGACACTGCTGCCCTGATCGCGGGCGGCTTGACTGGATTGGTGAAACGCTGATGATTCAACGCTCCCTGAAGTACATCCTGGCCGCACTGATCGTGCTGGCCGTGATTGCCGGCGGCGGTTACTGGTACCTCAAACGCCCGGCACCGGAACCGACCGTCGAACAACTGACCCCGGCCGACGGCGCCGCCATGACCCGCGTCATTCCCGGCACCAAGCCCAAGGCGCAGGTGCTGGTCGCGGTCAACGACGACCAGAAGCTTTCTGAAAAACAACTGACCACCCTGAGCCGCAGCGCTTCGGCGCAGATCGTTCAGGTGATTCTGCCCAAGGACTGCCTGCTGCAAAGCCGCGCCCTGCAATCGGGTCTGCGTGAACTGAATGGCCCGGCCACTCTGGTCAGCGGCATCGGTCCAGGCGCTGTGCTGGCCTGGCGCTGGTTGTCGGAACAGAAAGACGACAAGGCCCAGGCCGTCTCCGTCGACCTCGCTCTGGAAAAAGGTGGCTGCACCCACCTGCTGCCGAAATCCGCCGCCCACGGCCACTGGCTGGTGGCGTGGAACGACAACCCGGACGACGCCAGCGCAGGTTTCGTGCGCGATCAACCGAACGCCGAAACCAGCATCAGCGACTACGATATCAACCTGCCGCAAGTGCTCAACAACGAACTGCGCAAGATCCTCGTCGGAGGCGACAAGGCCAACGGCGGTCTGGCGATCCCGGTGGTTGAAGTGCCGGCCGGTCAGGCCAAGGACACCGTGACCCTGTTCCTTTCCGGTGACGGCGGCTGGCGCGACCTCGACCGCGACGTGGCGGGCGAGATGGCCAAGATCGGCTACCCGGTGGTCGGCATCGACACGCTGCGCTACTACTGGCAGCACAAGAGCCCGGAGCAAAGCGCACTGGACCTGACCGAACTGATGCAACACTACCGGCAGAAATGGGGCACCAAGCGCTTCATCCTCACCGGTTACTCGTTCGGTGCTGACGTTCTGCCTGCGATCTACAACCGCCTGCCGGACACCGAGCAGCAACGCGTAGACGCAATCATCCTGCTCGCCTTCGCCCGCACCGGCAGCTTCGAAATCGAAGTCGAAGGCTGGCTGGGTAACGCCGGCAAAGAAGCCGCCACCGGCCCGGAAATGGCCAAGCTGCCAGCGGCGAAGGTTGTGTGCATCTACGGTGAGGAAGAGACCGATGAAAGCGGCTGCACGGACAAGACTGCCGTGGGCGAAGCCGTGAAACTGCCCGGCGGCCACCACTTCGACGAGAACTACCCGGCGCTGGCCAAGCGCTTGGTGGACTTGATCGAGAAGCGCCAGAGCAAGGACTCGGTCGCCGAAGAGTGATCTGAGCCACGCCCATAAAAAGCCCCCGCAACTTCGCAGTTGCGGGGGCTTTTTACATTCCAGCCGCCACTTAAATCCCCTGTGGGAGCGAGCCTGCTCGCGAATGCGGCGGGTCAGTCAACAGATTCGCCGACTGACACTAAGCCTTCGCGAGCAGGCTCGCTCCCACAGGGAAATTGCGCTGGACTCAGGGGGTTTGTGCCGATACTCGTAAATCTCTTGACTCTTCAGGAAGCTAAAAACGCGAAGTGTCCACATTCCATAAAACGTGGACACCTGCTTGATTGGCATTATCGAATCGTCAACTCCACACTCAAATCTTCCGCCGAACCAATACCCGCAAAACCACCAGCAACGTTTAGTTTCGTTTACGTCTGGTCTCGCAATATCAGATGACGCCCACAGACCTTGTAGGCAAACTCCGAAACTCGTGTTTGGACGCTCTGCCGCTCTATTGCGCTGTTTTTTGGCGGGATACTCTCCGGACGTCGCTGACCCATTCAGCGATCGGGTGTGGTAACCCGGTTAGGCAAAGTGCAACAGTGCCTCCATCACGACATCAGGCGTTCTTTTACGCCTGTAATTCGCTGTCATGGCAGCTGTACGTGGGAGACCTTCGGGTCTGCCGGTTTCTTTGCTCTCCCGGTTTACCACCCTGCGTACAGCTGCCACCCATTCGTGTGGTAACGAATGCGGCAGCTCCTCGTTTTAGGGAGCAAAACAATGAGCAAAGAAAGTCCGTCAACGCCATCAGATCTTAAAACCATCGGCTTCACCCCTTTTCTCTACAACTCGGATCAAGCGTTCTTCAATGTCCGCGCCGGCATCCCGATCATCGATGCCTTGTCGCAATCCTCCGACCTGTTGTCCCTCGCCAAATCCTTCGCCGAGGACGCTGCCTTCATCAAAGACACCGACCGCCATGCCTGGGCCGCGCATTACCTGACGGTGATGGGCAAAGCCTTGATTGATGATGTGATCCAAGCGCTGATCCCACGACCTGCGCGGACGAAGACTGAATCTGAAGCTGATCTACCTGAACGCACCTCTTGATTCCATCCAATACCCTGTGGGAGCGAGCTTGCTCGCGAAAGCGGTGGGTCAGTTAAAAGATTCGTCGACTGACACTACGCCTTCGCGAGCAAGCTCGCTCCCACAGGGGATTTGCGGTGGGTTTGAAGTTAATGTGCGGGCACAAAAAAGCCCCCGCCAGCCACAAGGCTGACGGGGGCTTTTCAGTTGAGGCCAAGCTTACATCTCGACCTGCGTACCCAACTCAATCACCCGGTTCAACGGCAGATTGAAGAAGCGCAAATTGCCGTTGGCATTTTTCAACATGAACGCAAACAGCGCCTCACGCCAACGCGCCATCCCCTCAAGTTTCGAGGCAATCACCGTTTCGCGGCTGAGGAAGTAGGTCGTGCGCATCGGGCTGAAATCCAGATCATCCAGATGACACAGCTTCAGCGCTTGCGGCACGTCCGGCTCGTCGGTGAAGCCGAAGTGCAGGATCACCCGGAAGAAGCCCTCGCCGTGCGCTTCCACTTCGAAACGCCGTGATGGCGGTACGCGCGGGATGTCTTCGTAGACCACCGTCAGCAACACCACTTGCTCATGCAGTACCTGGTTGTGCAGCAGGTTGTGCAACAGCGCGTGCGGCACGGCGTCGGAACGCGCGGTGAGGAACACCGCGGTGCCCTGCACCCGATGCGGCGGTTGCACGCGGATGCTGCTGATGAAGATCGGCAGCGGCAGCGCGCCTTCGTCGAGGCGTTCGACCAGCAGTTGCTTGCCGCGCTTCCAGGTGGTCATCAGCACGAACAGCGCGATACCGGCGATCACCGGGAAGGCGCCGCCCTGAACGATCTTCGGCACGTTGGCAGCGAAGTACAGACCGTCCACCAGCAGGAAGCCGATCAACACCGGCACCGCAAGGATCGGTGGCCATTTCCACAGCAGCAACATCACCGCCGACACCAGAATGGTGGTCATCAGCATGGTGCCAGTCACCGCCACGCCGTAGGCCGAGGCCAGTGCGCCGGAGGACTCGAAGCCGAGCACCAACAGGACCACGCCGACCATCAGCGCCCAGTTCACCGCGCCAATGTAGATCTGGCCCTGCTCATCGCTGGAGGTGTGCTGGATGTACATGCGCGGGATGTAACCGAGCTGAATCGCCTGACGGGTCAGGGAGAATGCACCGGAAATCACCGCTTGCGAGGCAATCACCGTGGCCAGCGTCGACAGACCGACCAGTGGAATCAGCGCCCAGCTCGGTGCCAGCAGATAGAACGGGTTACGCGCCGCTTCCGGGTTTTCCAGCAACAAAGCGCCCTGCCCGAAGTAATTGAGCACCAGCGCCGGCAACACCAGGATGAACCACGCACGGGCAATCGGCTTGCGACCGAAGTGGCCCATGTCGGCGTACAGCGCTTCGGCACCGGTCAGCGCCAGCACCACAGCGCCGAGGATCGCCACGCCCATGCCTGGGTGCACCGTGAAGAAACGCACGGCCCATAGCGGGTTCATCGCATGCAGCACTTCTGGCGCGTGGCTGATGCCATACACACCGAGGGCGCCGAGGACGAGGAACCAGGTGACCATGATCGGCCCGAACAGAATGCCGATCCGCGCCGTACCGTGGCTCTGGATCAGGAACAACCCGACCAGCACCACCAGCGACAGCGGCACCACCCAATGGTCGATGCCATCGAATGCCAGCCCCAGACCTTCAATCGCCGACAACACGGAAATCGCCGGGGTGATCATGCTGTCGCCATAAAACAGCGCCGCGCCGATCAGTCCGCACACCACCAGCAACGAGCGCAGTTTCTTGCGATGCCCTGCCGCGCGACGGGCCAGTGCGGTGAGCGCCATGATGCCGCCCTCGCCCTGGTTATCGGCGCGCAGCACGAACATCATGTATTTGATCGACACGACCCAGATCAGCGACCAGAAGATCAACGACAGTATGCCCAGCACGCCATCGTGGTTGACCGGTACGCCGTAACCGCCGGAAAACACTTCTTTGAGGGTGTACAACGGGCTCGTGCCGATGTCGCCGTAAACTACCCCGACCGCCGCGACCAGCATACTCAGCGGCCTGGAGGCCGAACCCTCGGCGCCTGCCGCATGACTACTTGCCTGACCCATCCAACACTCCTACTTCTCAGAACCGGCTTCTTTGAATGAAGCACTATGCTTTGTGGTGCAGCATGCGCTGTTTTACCTGTTGTTACAGACGTTTTGTTGACTGTAAAAAATTGGTAAAGCTCAACGGCGCGAAGCATAGCGCAGCACTCGTCGTATTTCCCTGCATAAAGCTGGTCAAGTGCGTTGCCCGCCGCTAGAATTGCGCACTTTTTGATCAGAGGCGCACCTTAAGCGCCCGTCCGTCGGCTTTCGCATCAAGAAAGCGATGTCACAAAATACCGAGGTTAGACATGTCCACCACTCCTGCGCCGGCCAATCCAAAGGTTGGCTTTGTATCTCTGGGTTGCCCGAAAGCACTGGTCGACTCCGAGCGCATCCTGACCCAGCTGCGCATGGAAGGCTATGACGTGGTGTCCACCTATCAGGACGCCGACGTGGTCGTGGTCAACACCTGCGGTTTCATCGATTCGGCCAAGGCTGAGTCGCTGGAAGTGATCGGCGAGGCGATCAAGGAAAACGGCAAGGTGATCGTCACCGGTTGCATGGGCGTGGAAGAAGGCAACATCCGCAACGTGCACCCGAGCGTGCTGGCCGTGACCGGTCCGCAGCAGTACGAGCAAGTGGTCAACGCCGTGCACGAAGTGGTGCCGCCGCGTAAAGATCACAACCCGCTGATCGACTTGGTGCCGCCGCAAGGCATCAAGCTGACACCGCGCCACTACGCGTACCTGAAGATTTCCGAAGGCTGCAACCACAGCTGCTCGTTCTGCATCATCCCGTCGATGCGCGGCAAACTGGTCAGCCGTCCGGTCGGTGACGTATTGGACGAAGCTCAGCGTCTGGTCAAATCCGGCGTTAAAGAGTTGCTGGTGATTTCGCAAGACACCAGCGCCTATGGCGTTGACGTGAAATACCGCACCGGCTTCTGGAACGGCGCGCCGGTGAAAACCCGCATGACCGAACTGTGTGAAGCGCTGAGCACCCTCGGCGTCTGGGTCCGTCTGCACTACGTTTACCCGTACCCGCACGTTGACGAGCTGATTCCGTTGATGGCCGCCGGCAAGATCCTGCCGTACCTGGACATCCCGTTCCAGCACGCCAGCCCGAAAGTGTTGAAGTCGATGAAACGCCCGGCCTTCGAAGACAAGACCCTGGCGCGGATCAAGAACTGGCGCGAAATCTGCCCGGATCTGATCATCCGTTCGACCTTCATCGTCGGCTTCCCGGGCGAAACCGAAGAAGACTTCCAGTACCTGCTCAACTGGCTGACCGAAGCGCAGCTCGACCGCGTGGGCTGCTTCCAGTACTCGCCAGTTGAAGGCGCTCCGGCCAATGATCTGGATCTGGAGATCGTACCGGACGACGTCAAGCAGGATCGTTGGGATCGCTTTATGGCGCACCAGCAAGCAATCAGCTCGGCACGTCTGCAAATGCGCATTGGCCGTGAGATCGAAGTGCTGGTGGACGAAGTTGATGAGCAAGGGGCGGTCGGCCGCTGCTTCTTCGATGCCCCGGAAATCGATGGCAATGTGTTTATTGATAACGGCAGCAATTTGAAGCCGGGTGACAAGGTCTGGTGCAAGGTGACTGACGCTGACGAATACGACCTGTGGGCTGAGCAGATCTGATCTGAAGGTCAAAAGCCCCTCACCCCAGCCCTCTCCCAGAGGGAGAGGGAGCTGACCGTGTTGTTCTTTCGAGGTACATCGACCTGAGCTATCCGGTTGAACTCAGGTTTGAACAGCATGAAGATCTGCTCCCTCCCCCCTCGCCCCCTTGGGAGAGAGGGACTGATCGAGGTGTTTTCGCCTGCTGCACCGACCTGAACGATTCGAGTCGGGCTCAGGTTTTGAACGGCACGAAGATCTGCTCCCTTCCCCCTCGCCCCCTTGGGGGAGAGGGTTGGGGTGAGGGGGAGCGTTCTTGCTGGCGACAGAAATAGCCAGCCAGACACCGCAAAAAAATACAGAAAAGCCCCGCTCTTTTTACGAGATGCGGGGCTTTTTTACGGCTATCGTTTAGCGGGGGACGGACTCCCTTGAAACGGACAAGAGGCAGACGGGCATGCGTCACCATTCGGTCATCCACACACCGAAACTCAGCGATTATCAGGAACTGACCCGGGTCTGGGAGGCCTCGGTCCGCGCGACCCATGATTTTCTGCCGGAGAGCTACATCGAACTGCTGCGCAATCTGGTGCTCACCCGCTATCTGGATGCGGTGATGTTGATCTGCACCAAGGACGCCGACCAGCGCATCACCGGGTTTGCCGGGGTTGCGGCGGGCAAGATTGAAATGCTGTTCATCGATCCTGACCATCGCGGCCAAGGGTTGGGCAAGAAGCTGCTGAACTACGCGATGCAGCATCTGAATGCTGATGAACTCGACGTCAACGAACAGAACCCGCAGGCGCTAGGGTTTTACTTCAAGCAGGGTTTTGAAGTGATCGGCCGCTCGGAGGTCGATGGCATGGGCCAGCCGTATCCGTTGCTGCACATGCGCCTGCGACAAAATCAGCAACGCTCAGGCAACGGCTGACACACCATGGAACTCCTGTGGGAGCGAGCTTGCTCGCGAATGCGGTGTACCCGTCACTGCACATATAGACTGACAGGACGCCTTCGCGAGCAAGCTCGCTCCCACATTGAATTCAGCGCCTGTAAATGGAACCGGGCTTAACCGGCGCCACACAGGTACAATGCCCACCCCTTTTTTGTTACGGCCCTGTCATGACTGACCCGATTCGCCTCTCCAAACGCCTCATCGAACTGGTCGGTTGCTCCCGCCGGGAGGCCGAGCTGTTCATCGAGGGCGGCTGGGTCACCGTGGACGGCGAAGTGATTGACGAGCCGCAATTCAAGGTCGGCGAGCAGAAGGTCGAGCTCGACAAGGACGCCAAGGCCACTGCGCCGGAGCCGGTGACCATCCTGCTGAACGCGCCTGCCGGTATGGACGTCGAGACCGCCATGCAGTCGCTCAGCGCCGAAACCCTCAGCGAAGAACACCGCTACAGCAAGCGCCCGTTGCGCGGGCACTTCCTGCGCCTGACCGCCAGCGCAGACCTGCAAGCCAAGGCCAGCGGTCTGCTGGTGTTTACCCAGGACTGGAAAATCCTGCGCAAGCTCACCGCCGACGCCGCGAAGATCGAGCAGGAATACGTGGTCGAAGTCGAAGGTGACATGGTCGCCCACGGCCTCAACCGTTTGCAGCACGGCCTGACGCACAAGGGCAAGGAGCTGCCGCCGGTCAAGGCCAGCTGGCAGAACGAAAACCGTCTGCGCTTCGCCATGAAAAACCCGCAGCCGGGGATCATCGCCCAGTTCTGCGAAGCGGTCGGCCTGAAGGTCATCGGCATCCGCCGCATCCGCATCGGCGGCGTCTCGATCGGCAAAGTCCCGGTCGGCCAATGGCGCTACCTGTCCGGCAAAGAGAAGTTCTAAGACTTCCACTGCCGCCACACATTCCGGCAGCACGCCCGCGTGCTGCCCACAACGCTTATCAGGATGACTCACATGATTCATAACGACGTATTGCGCAGCGTGCGCTACATGCTCGACATCAGCGACAAGAAGGTTGTCGAGATCATCAAGCTCGGCGGCATGGAAGTCGCACTCGCCGACGTGTTGACCTGGCTCGACAAGAAAGAAGAAGACGAAGAAGGTTTCGTGCGCTGCCCGGACGAAGTCATCGCGCATTTCCTCGACGGCCTGGTGATCTTCAAGCGCGGCAAGGACGAAAGCCGTCCGCCGCAGCCGATCGAAGTGCCGGTGACCAACAACATCGTCCTGAAAAAACTGCGCGTGGCCTTCGAACTGAAAGAAGACGACATGCACGCGATCCTCAAGGCCGCCGAGTTCCCGGTGTCCAAGCCTGAGCTGAGCGCATTGTTCCGCAAGGTCGGCCACACCAACTATCGCCCGTGCGGCGACCAGTTGCTGCGCAACTTCCTCAAGGGCCTGACCCTGCGCGTTCGCCCGACCTGATCCCCTCTGCGGTGGCGACCGATGGTCGCCACCGTAGCGCATGACCGTTCATTCCCTCCGAAAATAGTGGCTCCGCTTTTCGCGGCTGACGACTAGGGTGTATTGATCCCTAGCACTCAGGACTCGCCATGCACCCGTACTTTTCCCTGCAAGGCCGCACCGCTCTGGTGACCGGCGGCACCCGTGGTATCGGCAAAATGATCGCCAAAGCCTTTGTCGAGGCTGGCGCCCGTGTCTACGTCTGCTCGCGCGACGCCGAAGCGTGTCATCAAACGGCTGAAGAACTCAGCGCTTTGGGCAAATGCCACGGCGTGGCGGCGAATCTGGCGACGGAAGAAGGCGTGCAGGAACTGGCCGCGCGCCTGGGCGAACAGCTCACGCATCTGGATATTCTGGTGAACAACGCCGGTACCACCTGGGGCGCGCCGCTGGAGAGCTACCCGGTGAAGGGCTGGGAAAAGGTCATGCAGCTCAACGTGACCTCGGTGTTCACCTGCATTCAGCAATTTCTGCCGTTGCTACGCAAGGCCGGCTCGGCGGCGAATCCGGCGCGGATAATCAACATTGGCTCGGTGGCGGGGATTTCTTCGTTTGGTGAGCAGGCGTATGCCTATGGGCCGAGTAAGGCCGCCCTGCATCAGTTGTCGCGGATTCTTGCGCGGGAGCTGGTGAGCCAGCACATCAATGTCAACGTAATCGCGCCGGGACGCTTTCCGAGCAAGATGACGCAGCATATTGGTAATGATCAGCAGGCGCTGGCTGAGGATACGGCGTTGATTCCGATGAAGCGTTGGGGGCGAGAGGAAGAGATGGCGGCGCTGGCGATCAGTCTGGCGAGTACGGCTGGGGCGTATATGACCGGGAATATTATTCCGCTGGATGGTGGATTCAGTCTGTAGATCGGCGGCGCGGCCTTCGCGAGCAAGCTCGCTCCCACATTGGATCTATGGCGTGCACAAGATCCCTGTGGGAGCGAGCTTGCTCGCGAATAGGCCAGCCCTGCCACCACCAGACTTGAGGTTGGACGGGTTATCATGCCCACCCCGCCCCCGCTTCGAATGCAAACCATGACTTACAGCGTCTCCCCCATCGGCTTCGTGCGCTCCTGCTTCAAGGAGAAATTCGCCATCCCCCGCCAGCCACAACTGGCCCCCGCCGCCCGTGGCGTGCTGGAACTGGTGGCACCGTTCGATCAGGGTGACGCCGTACAAGGCCTGGAGCAGGTCAGTCATGTCTGGCTGCTGTTCCTGTTTCATCAGGCACTGGAAGAAAAACCGCGCCTGAAGGTCCGTCCACCACGCCTGGGCGGCAACAGGTCCATGGGCGTGTTCGCCACCCGCGCGACTCATCGACCGAACGGTATCGGCCAATCCGTGGTGAAACTGGACAAGGTCGAAGCCAATCAGCTGTTCATCTCCGGTATCGACTTGCTCGACGGCACGCCGGTTCTCGACATCAAACCCTACGTGCCTTACGCCGATATCATTCCCGACGCCGCCAACAGCATCGCCAGCGCGGCGCCGCAGCTGATTGACGTGCAGTGGACGGACTCGGCGTTGAAACAAGCGCACACACACGCTCAGCGCCTTGGCGAACCGTTGGTGGCGTTGATTGAACAGTGTTTGGCCCAGGATCCGCGTCCGGCGTATCAAACCCCGGCGCCCGAGCGCGAATACGGCGCGCAGTTCTGGGATCTGGACGTGCGCTGGCATTACCCGACGCCTGAGCGGATCCGCGTGCTCGAAGTGATTCCTGCCGAAGCGTAAACCCGGAAACGAAAAAGCCCGCGCTGCCTTCTCAGGCAACGCGGGCTTTTTCATGCAATACAAACCAATGTGGGAGCGAGCTTGCTCCGGGCGGCGTTCCGACGAAGGCCTCGTGTCAGCCAACATTAACGTTGATGACAGACCGCTTTCGCGAGCAAGCTCGCTCCCACAGGTATTGCAGTTACTTCTCGACGAACGCACGCTCGATCAGGTAATCACCCGGCTCGCGCATCCGCGCCGAGATCTTCAGGCCGAAGCTGTCGAGCACTTCGCTGGTCTCGTCGAGCATGCTCGGGCTGCCGCAGATCATCGCGCGGTCGTCCTGCGGGTTGATCGGTGGCAGACCGATGTCGCTGAACAGCTTGCCGCTGCGCATCAGGTCGGTCAGACGGCCCTGATTCTCGAAAGGCTCGCGGGTCACGGTCGGGTAGTAGATCAGCTTGTCACGCAGCGCTTCACCGAAGAACTCGTTCTGCGGCAGGTGCTCGGTGATGAATTCGCGGTAGGCGACTTCGTTGACGTAGCGTACGCCGTGCACCAGGATCACTTTTTCAAAGCGCTCGTAGGTTTCCGGGTCCTGGATCACGCTCATGAACGGCGCCAGACCGGTGCCGGTGCTCAGCAGGTACAAGTGCTTGCCCGGGTTCAGGTCATCGAGAACCAATGTGCCGGTAGGCTTCTTCGAGATGATGATCTCGTCGCCTTCCTTCAAATGCTGCAGCTGCGAGGTCAGCGGGCCGTCCTGCACCTTGATGCTGAAGAATTCCAGATGCTCTTCCCAGTTCGGGCTGGCGATCGAGTAAGCGCGCATAAGCGGGCGGCCGTTGGGCTGTTGCAGGCCGATCATCACGAACTGACCGTTCTCGAAGCGCAGGCCCGGATCGCGGGTGCACTTGAAGCTGAACAGAGTGTCGTTCCAGTGATGAACACTGAGGACACGCTCGTGGTTCATGTTGCTCATGTACGTTTGACTCCTGGATATTGGGTCTGCGCTGGCTTTTGAAGCGGGCTGTTGAAGCTGATGGCGCGCAATTGCATCGCATTCTAATAGCGACGACAATATCTGTTAACTGGATTATTAAGATAAGGGTTATCGGTTATATCGATATGCGATTTACTCTCCGTCAACTGCAAGTCTTCGTCGCCGTCGCCCAGCAGGAAAGCGTATCCCGTGCTGCGGGTCTGCTCAACCTCTCGCAATCGGCCGCCAGCACCTCGATCACCGAACTCGAGCGCCAATCCAGCTGCCAGCTGTTCGACCGCGCCGGCAAGCGGCTGAGCCTCAACGCCCTCGGCAAACAGCTGTTGCCGCAAGCGGTGGCGCTGCTCGATCAGGCCAAGGAAATCGAAGATCTGCTCAACGGCAAATCCGGTTTCGGCTCGTTGTCTGTCGGCGCCACGCTGACCATCGGCAACTACCTGGCGACCCTGTTGATCGGCAGCTTCATGCAGCGCCACCCGGAAAGTCAGGTGAAGCTGCATGTGCAGAACACTGCCAATATCGTGCAACAAGTCGCCCACTACGAAATTGATCTGGGTCTAATCGAAGGCGATTGCAGCCACCCCGACATCGAAGTGCAGAGCTGGGTTGAAGATGAACTGGTGGTGTTCTGCGCGCCGCAGCATCCGCTGGCGCAACGCGGTAGCGCGACCATGGAAGAGTTGACCCACGAGGCGTGGATTCTGCGCGAGCAGGGTTCCGGCACGCGACTGACCTTCGATCAGGCCATGCGTCACCATCGTAGCTCGCTGAATATCCGCCTGGAGCTGGAACACACCGAAGCGATCAAACGCGCGGTGGAATCGGGGCTGGGGATTGGCTGCATCTCGCGGCTGGCGCTGCGCGATGCGTTCCGACGCGGCAGTCTGGTGCCGGTGGAAACGCCGGATCTGGATCTGGCGCGGCAGTTCTACTTCATCTGGCACAAGCAGAAGTACCAGACCTCCGCCATGCGCGAGTTTCTCGATCTGTGCCGCGCTTTCACCGCCGGGGTGCAGCGCAGCGACGAGATCGTTTTGCCGACCATCGCTTAAAGCAGAATCACCGCCCACACCAGCGCGATCATGCTCAATGCGACGAATTGCGCGGCGCTGCCCATGTCCTTGGCGTTTTTCGACAGCGGGTGCAGTTCCAGCGAGATGCGGTCGATGGCCGCTTCGACCGCCGAATTCAGCAGCTCGACGATCAGCGCCAGCAGGCACACCGCGATCAGCAGTGCTTGTTCGACCCGGCTGACATTCAAGAAGAACGTCAGCGGAACCAGCACCACATTGAGCAGTACCAGTTGGCGGAAGGCTGCTTCGCCGGTGAAAGCCGCGCGCAGGCCGTCCAGCGAATAACCGGAGGCGTTGAGAATACGTTTCAGGCCGGTCTGGCCCTTGAAAGGTGACATAAAGTAGAAACCAACCAAAAAGGAGTGGGAAAGCTAGAGCAACAAAAGTCAAAAAAGCGTGAAGACGCCAGCCTTTATTGGCTTGGAATTGACTCAAGTTGTTGCAGCAGTAAAGCCGCTTGCGTGCGAGTGCGCACATTCAGCTTGCGAAAGATCGCCGTGACGTGGGCTTTGATCGTCGCTTCCGAGACACTCAGTTCATAGGCAATCTGCTTGTTCAGCAGGCCTTCGCAGACCATGGTCAACACGCGGAACTGCTGCGGCGTCAGGCTGGCGAGGCCGTCGCTGGCAGCTTTGGCTTCGTCCGAAACAGCAACCGCTTCGAACGCCTGCGGTGGCCAGAACACATCGCCGTCGAGCACTTTGCGCACCGCTTCCTGAATCACGCTGAGGTCGCTGGACTTGGGAATGAAGCCACTGGCGCCGAACTCACGGGATTTGACCATCACCGAAGCTTCTTCCTGCGCCGACACCATCACCACCGGAATCTGCGGGTACTGTCCGCGCAGCATGACCAACCCGGAAAACCCGAAAGCGCCGGGCATGTTCAGGTCCAGCAGGACCAGATCCCAATCAGCCTTTTCAGTCAGGCGGGTTTCCAGTTCGGCGATGCTCGCCACTTCTACCAGCCGGACATCCGGGCCAAGGCCCAGCGTCACCGCTTGATGCAGGGCGCTACGAAACAGGGGGTGATCATCGGCAATCAGGATGTCGTATGTGGCCATTTTTCAAATGATCCTGTTTTTGATGGCAGACCC
Source organism: Pseudomonas fluorescens (assembly GCF_001648775.1). Lineage (GTDB taxonomy): Bacteria > Pseudomonadota > Gammaproteobacteria > Pseudomonadales > Pseudomonadaceae > Aquipseudomonas > Aquipseudomonas fluorescens_M. Next base: position 98,076 of record NZ_LVEJ01000036.1, on the reverse strand, counting down.
GGTGCATTCCGGTCTGGCCAAAGCAACTCAAGATGCCGCTTTCAAGCGATATCCACAGGGGCACGTTCAACGCCAATCAACAGCAAACACGGCGTTTCAAACCTTGGCCGCACCCTAATCGGCGCCAAGCATGCCCAGCGAAGACGGGGTGGTCAAGCAGCACGGCCGCCGACGTCTACAGTATGGGCCACTATTGGGCCAACTCCGGCTGCGGCTTTCGTATATAGGGCAGCAACTCGGCATGAGCGGGGGTGGCTTCATTCATGTCCACCTGTTGTTTGGCGCCGAGGTAATGCTGGCTGAACACGTCAAAATAGGCGTCCAGCGCCGAGGCGGCATCGCTGTCACCGGCCAGTTCCAGGCACAACGCCGCGACTTCGGCAGTGCACAAGTGTTCGCTGCGGGTCGAGCGGCGCAAGCGATAACGCGAGAGTTTGTCGGGCAGCAGGCTGAGGATCGGCAAACGGTCGAAATACGGGCTCTTGCGGAAAATCTTCCGCGCTTCGGTCCAGGTTGCATCGAGCAAAATGAACAGCGGACGCTTGCTGCTATCGGCAGCAACCGTGTTGGTCACTCGCGACGGCTCGACGTATTCGCCGGGAAACACCAGGTACGGCTGCCATTGCGGGTCGCTGAGCAGTGCGAGCATCTGCGGATCGGGCTCGGTGCGTGACCAGATAAACGCATGGTTATCGCGCACCACGTCGGCAATCAGCCAACCGGTATTGCTCGGTTTGAACACTTCCTTGCCGGTCATGATCAGGCATACGCCCGAACGGGTGTCGACACTCGGACGCCAGGCGCACAGACAATGGCTGATGATCACCCGACAATCGCGGCAGCGCTCGGAGCGAAAGCCACGGGCCTGAATCGGCTTGATGCCTTCATCTTCGCGTTGGTCGCGCAGACGGGCGACGGCATTGGGGGCATGGTTCATCGCGGGCAACGCCGGCAGACAGGGAAACTCGACACGAACAACACTCGGCAGGGCAATAAAGGCCGGCAGTTTACCAGAGCGAGGGGCACAAGCCTGTACCCTCCCGACCGGCTCCCCTATAATTCGCCGCCACTGAACGCACAGTCACGTGGCTGGTCGAACCACCAGTCACTGAACCAGGAGAGTTTCATGCTGCGCCTTATCGTTCCCACCGCTGCCATTCTGCTGGCGTCGTCCTTCACCGCTCAGGCTGCCTCCCTGAGTGAGCAGAATCTGAACCGCGAGCTGCGCAACGTCGCCGCCCAAAGCAGCGTCGGCACGCCACGCGCCATCAATGAAGACATTCTTGATCAGGGCTACACCGTTGAAGGTACTCAGTTGATCAACCACCTGAGCGTACAAAAGAGCCACGCCGACAAAATGCGCGCTGACCCTAAAGCCGTGTATTTCCAGTTGGGCGCCTCGGTGTGTAACAACCCGTCGTATCGCAAGCTGATGGCCAAAGGCGCGATCATGCGTTACGACTTCACGGAAGTGAAAACCAACAAAGCCATTGGTTCCGCCAGCTACCAGGAGTCGGATTGCCCGAAAGCCGGCCCGGCGAAGAAGAAGTAATTATCGCGAATTGGCGCGCCGCTGTTCATCCTCGGCGCGCAGTTCGGCCAGCAAGGCCTGTAGATAGTGCGAACGGCGTTCACCGCCCGCCAACCGCCGGCAGCACTCCTCTTCGAGACTGAGATGATTGGTCTCGGCTGATGCCTTCAACATTCGATACAGCTGCGTATCGATCTCCAGAATCACTCTGGCCATGTGTCCCGCCTCCTTGCCACCCGCAAATCCTTGAATCGCGTGCACCGTGACGCAAAGCTGTCGTACGACGCCTGTACGTTAGTTAATCAGAGGGATTGCCGCTCGGCGCACGTTCGGACGAGCGGTGACGGAACGGGCGGAAAATCAATAAACGGTTGCCAGCCAAAACCTTGCAGCGCAATGATCAAGTCAGCGCGATTGCGCGCAAGGGTCTAGATTCAGAGTATTCCCGATCATTTTTCAGCGGCAGGCAAGGAACTGCTGATCGTGTGTTTTTTGCAGCGCGGCACTGACGCCGCTCGTCAGGGCCATCCGCTCTGTGCAGAAGGAGACGTTGAATGCCTTACCAACCGAATGACCTCTTGAGCCGTCATTTTCAGGAAAGCGGTCCCGACCTCATCAGCCAGGTCGAAGCACAACTCACCCGTGTTTCCCCCAACAGCCCGAACATTCCCATCTACCGCGACATGATCCTCACCGTGCTACGCATGGCGCAGGAAGACCACAACCGCTGGAACGCCAAGATCACCCTGCAAGCCCTGCGCGAACTGGAGCAGGCGTTTCGCGTGCTGGAACAATTCAAGGGGCGACGCAAAGTCACGGTGTTCGGCTCTGCGCGCACGCCGGTCGAGCATCCGTTGTATGCCATGGCCCGCGAACTCGGCGCGGCACTGACACGTTCGGACATGATGGTCATCACCGGTGCCGGAGGCGGCATCATGGCCGCCGCGCACGAAGGTGCCGGGCGTGATCACAGCCTCGGGTTCAACATCACCCTGCCCTTCGAACAACATGCCAACCCCACGGTCGACGGCACCGGCAATCTGCTGCCGTTCCACTTTTTCTTTACCCGCAAGTTGTTCTTCGTCAAAGAGGCCGACGCACTGGTTTTATGCCCCGGCGGGTTCGGCACGCTGGATGAAGCGCTGGAAGTGCTCACGCTGATCCAGACCGGTAAAAGTCCGTTGGTGCCGGTGGTATTACTTGATGCGCCAGGCGGCACATTCTGGCAAGGCGCGATGGATTTCATCCGCCAACAACTGGAGGAAAACCATTACATCCTGCCGACCGACATGAAACTGATGCGACTGGTTTATACCGTTGAGGAGGCGGTGGAACAGATCAACCAGTTCTACAGCAACTTCCACTCCAGTCGCTGGCTCAAGCGCCAGTTCGTGATTCGCATGCATCACAAGCTCAGCGATCAGGCACTGGAACACATGCAGGAAGCCTTCGCGGATCTGTGCCTGAGCGACCAGTTTCATCAACACGCCTACGCCGGCGAGGAGCACGATGAAGCGCAGTTCAGCCATCTGGCGCGCCTGGCCTTCGCGTTCAACGCGCGCACTCACGGGCGTCTGCGGGAGTTGATCGATTACATCAATCTGCCGGAAAACTGGGCTGACTCAAAACCACAAACAACGCAACGCTCGCGCGAACCGTCAAAGGCAATTTGAAGGCAAAAAAAACGGCCCGCTATTTTCATAGCGGGCCGTTTTTATTGAAGCGGTTCAATCGTCCATCCCTCGACCGCTGAACAAGCGGTTGATCATCTCCATCGAGAACCCCCGATACGCCAGAAACCGGCCTTGCTTGGCCCGCTCTCTCGCATCGATCGGTAAATGCCCGGAGAACTTCCGACGCCAGGTGTCCTGAAGTTGTTCCTGCCAACTGATACCGCTTTCGCGCAGTGCCAGTTCGATATCGGCGCGTTGCAAACCTCGCTGGCTCAGCTCTTCGCGAATCCGCAGAGGGCCGTAGCCGGAACGAGCACGGTAGGAAACAAAGCTTTCAAGGTAGCGGGCTTCGGAAAGCAGTCCCTCTTCCGTCAAACGGTCGAGGGCTGTTTCGATCATCTCCGCCTCGGCGCCGCGCTGACGCAGTTTGCGTGTCAGCTCGACTCGACCGTGCTCGCGGCGTGCGAGCAGGTCCATGGCGGTTCGTCGCACCGCGACGAGGGTATCGAGTACGGCGGTGGTCATCGCTGCAATCAGATGTCAGCGTCGGCCAGGTCGTCCTCAGTCTCTTTGACTGCAGAAGCCTTGGAGTCGATCACTGTCGGCGTCAGCAGTTTGTCACGCAGTTGTTTCTCGAGCTTCGCGGCGATTTCCGGGTTGTCCGCCAGGAACTTGGCCGAGTTGGCCTTGCCCTGACCGATCTTGGTGCCTTCGTAGGCATACCAGGCGCCGGATTTTTCAACGAAACCGTGCAGCACGCCCAGGTCGATCATCTCGCCATTGAGGTAGATGCCTTTGCCGTAAAGAATCTGGAACTCGGCCTGACGGAATGGCGAAGCGACCTTGTTCTTCACAACCTTGACGCGGGTTTCGCTGCCGACCACTTCGTCGCCTTCCTTCACCGCACCGGTACGGCGGATGTCGAGACGAACCGAAGCGTAGAACTTCAGCGCGTTACCACCGGTGGTGGTTTCCGGGCTGCCGAACATCACACCGATCTTCATACGGATCTGGTTGATGAAGATCACCAGGCAGTTGGCGTTCTTGATGTTACCGGTGATTTTACGCAGCGCCTGGGACATCAGACGGGCTTGCAGGCCCACGTGCATGTCACCCATTTCGCCTTCGATTTCAGCCTTCGGTACCAGTGCTGCCACGGAGTCGACGATGATCACGTCAACCGCGTTGGAGCGCACCAGCATGTCGGTGATTTCCAGCGCCTGTTCGCCGGTGTCTGGCTGCGACACCAGCAGGTCGTCGACGTTGACGCCCAGTTTGCCGGCGTACTCAGGGTCGAGGGCGTGTTCGGCGTCGACGAATGCGCAGGTCGCGCCGGCTTTTTGCGCCTGAGCGATCACGGACAAGGTCAGTGTGGTTTTACCGGAAGATTCAGGACCGTAGATTTCAACGATACGGCCTTTTGGCAGGCCGCCAATGCCGAGCGCGATGTCCAGACCCAGAGAGCCAGTGGAGATAGCCGGGATCGCCTGACGGTCTTGATCGCCCATACGCATCACGGCACCCTTGCCGAATTGACGTTCGATCTGACCCAGGGCCGCAGCCAAGGCTTTCTTCTTGTTGTCGTCCATTAAAGTCCTCACGTAATCAATAAGGCCTGACGGCCAACACCTGTATAAGTAGCCAGTATTATTCCACAGCGTTCGCGGATCGCCTACCCCTGATTTTCGATTTCTCGTGCCGCTAGTCGCAGGAGCCCCTCTAGCGCGGCCTTCACCGTTTGTCGGCGGACTTCGTCGCGGTTGCCGGGGAAGTGCTGAACCTCGCTGGTCACCGTCTCGCCGACACCCCACGCCAGCCACACAGTGCCAACCGGTTTGTTCGGCGAGCCGCCGTCCGGCCCCGCTACACCACTGACCGCCACGGCAAATCGCGCCAGACTTTTGTCCTGAGCGCCACGCACCATCGCTTCAACCACCTCGCGGCTGACCGCACCCACCGTTTCGAAGAACTCGGTCGGCACATTCAATTGCTGGGTTTTCTGCCGGTTGGAGTACGTCACGTAACCGGCCTCGAACCATGCCGAACTGCCCGGAATACGGGTGATCGCTTCGGCAATCCCGCCACCGGTACAAGATTCAGCAGTGGTGACGTGGGCATTGAGCAGTTGCAGACGTCGGCCCAGTTCGGCGGCCAGTTGAGTGATCTCTTTCACGGCATGCTCCGGATCGTGTGGAATGCCTCCACCGTACACGACCCGGTTGCGCTTTCAATACACAGACTCATTCAAAATGTTCAGGCGCGAGCGCTCTGACATAGGCCTGACACGCCTGCAGGGCGATCAATCCGCGGTCACCGGTGTCGGTGATGGCGATAATTCGTTGAGCATGCGCCGGGTCAAGTCGGGCACGTACGGCTGCATGATCCACGCCGCCGGCGCTGGCGGCGGCTGGCAGGTTGCAGCCTTGGGCAACGTCGCTGGCGTCGAGAAGGACTGACAGGCGCACATCAGCAGTAGCAAGACGATCGCGCAGGCGATCCTGATCACGTTGGGCATCGCTCAGCGCTCGGTAATGGGTTTGTTCACTGGCGGTGAGCCGTTGCTCCAGCGCCAGCCGTTTATCCTGTTCAGCCTGTTGCGCGCTGGCGGCGGTCTGGGTCAGTTGATTGAGGGTTTCGGCGTGTATCCGCGCCTGTTCCGCCAACCGCCCTTGGTAGCGCCAGTCCTGTAACTGCCACGCCGCTGCAAACGCAGCGGCAGCCAGCAACACAACCGCGATCATTCGCCCGGGGATTGGCATAGCACCGCCCTCGCCCGCGCCCAGATATCCAGGCGATCCTGCAAGCCGTTCAACCCGCCGTTTATGCGTCGGGTAATGGTGTTGAACTCGTCGCGGTCGGCCAGTGCGTTCAAACCTTTCTGTTCCCAGAACCATGCGGCAGATTCGGCGGCCCACTGCGGTTGTTCGAGCAATTCAGGCAAGGACAGCAAACGCTCATCGCCAAACAGTCCGAGGCTGCACTGACGGTAATTGTCGCGGCCGGTGATCTGGATCAGCCCGCGACCGCGATACTTTTGCCCGTCGCCATCGGCCTCCGGCGTGTTGCCCAAGCGCAAGGCCAAGGCACCGGTGTCGTATTTGCTCAGGTATTGGTTGTTGCCCAACTCCCGCACGTAGCGCAACTGCCCCGACTCGTGGCCGACCTGCGCAAGAAACGCCGCGATGCGTTTGGGCGTATTGATGAACCTGCGCGCCATCGCGGTGTTGAGCGCAGAAACAAAAACGCCCGCTTGGGTGCGGGCGTTGGGCATGATGTTCAAAAGGTTGTCTTGAGTTATTTGCATAATGCGTAGTCCTCCCTGGATGCTCCGAGTGAACCATGGCTGACGGCGAATGCCTGCCAGCCATTTTTTGCCGGAGTTTTCAGAGTGCTGTCTCGGCAAGGGCTCGATCAGTACTTGATGACATACAACAGAGCGGTGTTCATTGGTCGAGCCTCATTACCACCCGACGCCGCGACCGACATCGTATGGCTATGTTGCCCGGCAGCGTCGACGCCGACGTTGTGCGCATGGTTACCATCAGCAACGATACCGTGGGAGTGCGCCGGTGCGTTGGTCGTAAAATTGCGATTGACCGCTGGCGCCGAGCTGGAGCCCATGATGGAACCCGCTGTACTCCCACCGTTGATGACGCCCTGCCCACCCATGACGGTGTCAATGTTGAAGGCGCCACCGCCGACGACGGCACCACCGTGGGCGTGCACCCCGGCGGCATCCGTGCGTGCCGTGTGGGCATGATTCCCCGCAGCAGCGGCCGACACATCGTGAACGTGCGAGGCGTTCTGCCCCGCCTGCTTGCTGCCCAGTACGCGACCCGGATCGACCCCACGACCATCGTCCAGACCGCGGACAAACTCACCGCGCAGATCCGGCAGATTGAAGGTGTTGGCGCCGTCGCCGACACCAAACCGCGTACCGATGGCAGCAAACAGATTGGCGTATTGCGTCCTCAACACCGGCTGACCATTGCACTTGAGCCAGCCGCTCGGCGCATCGACGGTTGCAACGGTTTTCACATCGCCCACATCGGCACCCAGTTGCCTCGCCACCCCCGTGCTCGCGATCAGAATCCAGGCACCACTGCCCAAGGAGCTGTTCCATTGCACCCAGGCATCCCCGGTCGCGACGATCTCGCCGGAGCGCAGCGGCGTGTGGTCAATGCCGACCAGGGGCTTGGCGACTGAACCGGCGACAGAGAAAGTACTGGCACCGGTGTTGGTATTCAGCGCCTTGAAACGCAAGACCATGCCATCGACCAACGCGCCCGGCGCCGGCGAATAGGTCGCAGCGTAGGCATTGGCGGTGCCGGTATCCAGAGCGAAATCGATGAGGCCGGCCTGATTTATTTTGCGCACGGCGGTCAACAACTGCCCGACGTTGGCTTCATCGGGAACCAGCGCGCCGCCCTTGATCACGCTGAGTATCTCCTCGGTAACGGAGTTGCCCCACACCGCCGGGATCAGCGATCCCGGTGTCCCGGCAATCGGGTTTTCATCGACAAACTTGCCATTGACCAGACCTACGCTGGGTACACTTTTCGGGTAATCCATTGGTTTTATTCCTTAGTCAAAATTGATGTACACCTGGGTATGAGCCGGTGCACTGCGGTGAATGAGGCATTCCAGGGCCGAGCCCGGATTCATGCCGAAGCGCTCGCCCCAATAACTGGCGCCAAAGCGACGTCCGGTGGCCAGACGCCCGCCGGTGTTGAGGATCCACATGAACTGCGCCTTCCAGGTGCCAAAATGGGCACGACCAAACCGCGAGCGGCCCATGCGCGGGACGCGCAGTTCAGTGACGGTGGCGTCCGGATAACCCTGGCTGCGGGCGACTTCAATGAAGTACGCGGCGTTCTGATTGCCGACCGCCAGCAACCGCCGGCGTACGGCCAGACGCCGGTCGTCATACAGCGGCGTCGCGCCCAGACAGGGATCTGGCAGGTTCATCACCTGCTCCCAGTCCGGCACCAGTTCGCTGACGCCCGCCGGGTCCATTTCATTGAGCAGATCAACGGCGCGTGCATCCAGACGCGCCAGTTCCGCGGCGACGCCTTCCAGCACTTGATTGAGTTCGGGCAGGCGCTCCAGCTCCCAGGCCGGACCGCTGGGCAGGAGGCTGCGCAATTGGTTGCGGTACTGCGCGATACCTCTCAAGACAGCCATTCGATACCCCCAAAAGTCAGCAACTGATTCTCGGCAGCCGTGACGTCGGCCGAAGGTGTATCGAGCCGGTGATCCGTCTCGCCGGTGGCACTGCTGATGGCTTCGTCGATATGGCTCAGCAACAGGGTCTCCCCAAGGCCGGCCTCACGGTTGTGCAGATCGCGCAGTTGGCTTTCGATGGCCGCGCGCACTGCACTGGTGTCGGGAGTGATCCGCAGTTTGTAATTGACCAGCACCTGCACCGGCGCCAAAACCCTCACGTCGGCAGTCACCGGGCGCAACGGCTCGATGTAGGCCAGGACATCGGCCAACTGCTGTTCATTGGGAATCGGTTGCAGATCGTCGTCATGCATGACGAAGACACCCACGGTGCCGGGCCCGAGGAAATTGCCCCGGCACCAGGCGCGAGTGATGCCCGGGCATTCCAGCGCCCAGGTTTCATAGTCTTGCGCCGAACCGCCATGAGGTATCAGGCGGTATGAACGAATCACCCGGGCACGCAGCGACTCAAGGCTTTCCTCGGCGACACCGCCGGTGAGCCCGGGTGCCAGGACCACAAAGGTATTGCTGAGGATGCCGGCGACCGGCTGCACCAGGCTGAGCGTCAGACCGGTATCGGCATTGCCCAGGCTGCCGGCCTCCAGCGCAGCGACGGTCGTGGTGTTGATGCCATTGCGCGCCGTGCGGGCAGCCGTGACTTTGTAGGTACGCCCGTCAGTCGATTGCAACAGCGTATCGACATCCAGCACGGCGCCGAGGGTGGCGGTGAATCTGACACTGCCTTTGGCCGCCTGGGCGGGTTTTCGCGGCTGATTAAGCCGCAGTGCGGCGATACGCTCCAGGGTCGATTCGTCGGCTTTGTCGGGCAGGATCTGCTGGGCAATCCAGTCGAGATAGCCATACAGACCGTACACCGCGCCGCCGAGAGTACGGGCCAGCACTTGCGCATCGGACTGGCGCAGCGCATCGCTGGCCAGGTCGCTTTGGGTGCGCTTGATCAGCACCGGCAGCGAAGGGGTTTCAAACGGCATAGATCACCTGCCAACTGTTATCGGGGTTGATGTCCAGACGTTCACCGTCAGCCAGGGTCAAGACCGTGCGCAGGTTCAGGCGCTGTGCGTCGAGGCGATCGCTGATGATGTCGATGCCGCTGCAGTGGCCGTCGTCGATCAGCCATTGCAGGGCTTCGCGGGCATAGAACTCGGCGTCCATCTGGGTCTGCCGGGTCAGCTTGACCCGGCGTAACAGCCATAGCCGCGAGCCGATGCGGTCGTCGGCGACGGTGGGAAAGGTGTCGCCCCACCAGCCATAACGCTCCTCGTCGTCGAGGGCGTCGTCATCGGCAGCGCGGCGCCAGGTGAACAGGCTGATGAGCACCGCGCGGGTCAATGCGGCGTGGAGGTTCTGACTGATGAGCATCATTTGCCTCCTGCCGGTGCACCGGTCTGACCGCTGCCCGGTTGCACGCCGACATGCGCATGGTTTTGCTGGCTGACGGCACCGGCAATTTGATCGCCGGTGGACACGATCTTGCCGGTCTGATTGAGCACCGGCGTGTCAAAGTTCACCGCCGTACTGGCGCGGATGTTCAGCGTGGACGTCTCGATGTCGATGATTCGCCCACGCTTGAAATGGAGCTTGTCGCCCTCGTCGGTGTAGATCGCCACTTCGCCGTTGTTCAGCGATTGCAGGCGATAACGCCGATCGGCGATCACCAGAGCGATGGCGTGGGAACGGTCACCGCCAAGGAAGGTGACGACCCCCTCGGCGCCAGCCAGGGGGCGACTGGTGAAGCCGTAGGGTTCGAAATGCTCGATGTCGTCGTTCAGCTCACCGGCGGTGAGGCGCATTTGCAGCGATTGCAGTTTGGATGCCGAGTTGGCGAGCACGACGGTGCCGCGCGCCAGGAGGCGTGTCAGTAGGCTCATGAATTGTCCTCAAGACTTTGCCAACACAAAACCTGTCAGGTGATGCCCGTCAGGTTCGGTGTCAGGCCGAAGGTTTTTTCGGCGGCGTCGGATTGGCGTCGAAGGTGTGCGGCGGTGCCACTTGCAGCGTGGTCACCGAACCTTGCGCCGAGAGTGAATAGGTCACTTTGGAAATCAGCATGTCGTCATCAAACCCGAGCACCGGATCCTTGACCCGGACCAACGTGTTGTGACGCCACAAATCACCATTGGACTGGCGCCAGCCCTGCACCTGATAGGTGGTGGTCTGTGCCCGCCCGACACGCGTCGAGCTTTCCCACAGCGCGCGTTGCAACGAAAAATCGGGGCTGATCTGCAGCCCTTCGTTGATGACCGTGACGCGGCGGCGCTTGTAACCCAGATCGGTGGCCACCGATTCAATCTCGCTGACGGCCGCCCCGCTCTTTTGATCGTTGCCCTTTTGCTGGCCGATCACCCGGTATTCGGAGAACACCTGGCTGTAATCCATCGGCGCGTTGGCCGAAAGAATATTTTTGCCAAGCTCCAGCACATCACTGGCCCGGCCACTGCTGCCGGGCCTGGCCAGCAACAGCCGGCCTTGAGCGTCATCGGTGGAAAACACTCGAAACAAAGAGAGCAATCGGTCGATGGCTTGAAACACCGTCTCACCCGGCACGATGGTGTAACTGCCCAGTCGCGCCGTCTCGGTAATCTCGCTGACCACCTTTACCTTGTAGGAAGAGGCCAGCGCTTCGACGATGCTCAGCATCGGCTGATCTTTCCATTGGTTCGGGCGATTGATCGCGGCGCAATCCACCAGATCCTGCGTACAGGAACTGCCTTCGATGCTCAGACTGATCTGCCGCCCGTCATAGCGGATCGGTGCCTTGAAAACATACCCGGTCAACACCAGATCCTTGCCGATCCGCACCTCACAGGCATCCCCGGCGGCTATCCGTTGATCGACCGTCTGGCCTGGCCATTGCCAGGTGATATCGAGTTTGAAGGTGCGAAACTGACGCTCCAGATCCGCGCTGATTTCAACACTTTTCCAGCCGCCATATTCCATATCACCCACGGTGAGCGTGACGCGATTATCCATTTCGCTCATGGCTCACTCCCTGGCGACTTTCACGTCATTGGGCGACATGAACCCGGGATGGGCAGCCGCGTTGCGTTGGCTTACTTCGTCGACTCGCGTGGCATCGGTGAACTGTTTGTAGGCCACCACCAGCGCCGGCAGACTTTCCTGGAATGACTTGCTGACCAGTCGCACGCCCGACGAAGCCACGGCCTTGAGGTGCGCATTCAAGGCATCCTTGAGATCGTTGATCGCTTGAAAGTGCACCGGGCCAGCCTTGTCCAGCATCGGATTGACGGCCACCGCCACCGCATCACGCAGCGCCTGCATGTCGTCGGTCACCGGCACTTCCTGGCGAGTGACTGGCTGGTGCACCTGCTGTCCCACCGACGGTGTCGACTGCAGCTTCACCGGGGCTGTTGCCACTGGCATCGATGCGACCCATTGCGCGACTTTGACCAACATTGTGTCCTGCACCAGATCAGCCATCGCCTGCGCCGCCGCACTGGTGTCTTTGCCCGTGGTGAGTTTCGGCGCATCAGCCTTGCGAATCGCTTCGAGTTGCTGCGACACGTCGGCAATCACGCCACGGTAGCCCTCCTTGGCGAATTCTTTCAGTTCCTTGATATCGCCGAGCAAACCCTTGAACTCCGCGGCCACTTCCTTGGGCAATTCCTTGACCGCTTTGACCAGTTCGGTGATCTCTTTGTACTGTTCGATCAGCGGCTTGAGTTGTTCCTTGATCACCTCATAGACGCCGGTGAGGCTGTTGCGCAGATTGGCAATGCCGATCCGCGCGGCCTTGATCAGCGTCATTGCCTGTTCAAACCGTGCGACGGCCGAGCCCAGTAGCGTATCGGCCTTGGCCAGCAACACTTTCTGTGTGCTGACGGTAGCGGTCGGAAACGGCACTGGCTGGTCGGGATAGAACTTCAGCGCAAAGGTCACCAACCCGCCGTCCTGGCGGGTGTGAGTCATGTCGCATTCGCCGACCTTGACTTGCAATCGCCCCAGCCACGGATGCATCAGTTCACCACTGCCCGCCTCCAATGCCTTGAGCAGCTTGTCGCGCTGCTCCAGGCAATCGGCGCCGATGATGAATGCCGTGATGTCGTGAGTCCTGGCCTGTTGGCCAAGGTCTTCGAAAAACGGCAAGTCACGTTGCGGATACTCGTGCAACTGCCCCTTGCGACCGACCGGGGTTTTCGCCTGATCGATCCAGAAACCAACACCACGGAAGGATGCCGGCAATAAACGGTCACGCCAGTTCATTGGAACCTCCCATGGACAGCGAGCGATAGCCGATGCGCGACGACAGTGCCAGGCCCGGTTGATTGGTTTGCGGTTGATCGGTGCGCAGCCCCGCCGGCGCATTTTCGAAGCGCACGGTCAAGCCGCCTTCGAGTTGCGTACGGTTGTTGAGTGCGCTTTGCTGGATCAGGGTGTTAGAGGTTTGCGACAGCGAGCCGGCCTGCAAGACTGGCTTTTCCGGCGAGGTTCCCGGTGTCGGTAACTCGCTGGCTGACGACGCGCTGTTGCTTTTGAAAAACACCGGGGCCAGTTCGCCCTTGCCTTCGGCGTTGGTGCTCAGTTGAGCTTGGGTAAAGACATCCACCCGCGCCTTGGCGTCGGCAATCAGCTCACCGAAACCACCGTTGAAAAAGGCCTTGATCGGCGCGATGGCATCCTGGAATTTCTGCGACCACTTTTCAATCCACGCCGTGACCGGTTCCCAGTTTTCGATGATTTTTTCCAGTGGCGACCACCCCAACTGCTCGCGAATAACGGCATACATGGCCACGAACGGCAGTTTGATGTAATCCCAGATCGTGGTGAATGCCGTGACGACACCGCCCCAGATCGCTTGAATCACTTCAAGCGGCGACCAGTCAAAAAATTGCTGGAGGAAAGCCTTTACGGGCACCGACACCGCTCTGAGTAAATCCCAGATCGATGAGAACAAGCCCACCAATGGCCCCCAGTTATTCACAATCAGCCCTTGCGGCGAATAGTTGAACAAGGTCTTGTAGAACTCGATCACCGGCGCGGTAACAGCCTTGAGGCCCTCCCACAATGCCGAGAAAAATGCCGTGACCGGCCCCCAATTGCTGATCAACAGCCCCAGTGGCGTGTAGCTGAACATCGCCTTGAAGAACTCGGCCATCGGGATCACTACCGGGGCGATTTTCTGCCAGAGTCCAATGAAAAACGTCGAGATCGGTTTCCAGTAAGCCACGATCAGTCCGGCGGCCAAGGCAATGCCGGTGGCAATCAGCATGACCGGATTGGCTTTCATCACCATGCTCATCACATCGAACACCTGGGTCGCACCCGTCACGGCGGTTTGCATCGCCGAGAAGGCAATGGCCCCCGCCGCCAGACCTTGTACCAACTCAGGATTGTCATTGAGCAGGCTGCCAACCCCGGTCATCAACGGCTCAAGTCCGACGACCACGGCACCCACCGCTGGCACCAGCGCGGCGTTCACCGCGTTGGAAACCTTCTCCATCGACGCACTGAACACGTTCATGTTCTGTGCAGCGACTTTCGGTGCGGCGGGCAAGTCGACGGTTTTTGCCGTGTCGCTGACTTCGGTCAATTTGCCCTGAAACGCTGCCGCCGACTTGATCCCGTCCACGAATGGCGTGATCACGCTGCCGCCCTTGAACAGACCGCTGATGTCCAGTTTGCCCAGACCGGTCTGTTCGAGGTTTTTCTTGAAGCTCTCGACCTTCGCTCGCAACGCGCCGAGTTTGGGCGACAGTTCATCGATGCCCGTGATCAGCACCGGTGTTTTCACTTTGCTTTCTTCGTCTGCCATCACTGCACCTGCTGCATCGCATTGATCCGTTGCGCGTGCTCCAGCGATTCGCGGAGCACATCCAGTGGCCTGGCCATCATCTGTTCGGGGTCAACCTTCCAGAACCAGGCCAGGTCATAGGCGACGGCGATCAGGTCGGTGATGGCGCCGACGCCGCACTCATGAAAAAACTCGCAACGGCCCAGCTCAGCGCATTGAGGTCAGCCAGATCGAGCTGGTTGACCGACGACGGCGGAATGCCGGCGCACACGGCGATGTATTTGGCCGCCACGTCCATGTCGAGGCTGACTTCTTCGCTCTTGTCGATCTTGTACGGCAGCGCCTTGATCGCTCGCACTTCCTGCACCGTCGGACGGCGCAGGACGAGTTCGGTCAGGGGCTCGCCGTGAGCTTCGATGGCAACTTGAAGCTTCACGGCGCCGCTCATTGCCAGGTCCCCTTGATGCCTTCGAATTTCAGTTCGATGGTGGCGTCGTCGCCTTTGGAGACTGGCTCCTCAACCAGATAGGCGCCGGCCAGCACGTAGACTTTGCCGTTGCTGAATTCGCAGGTAACGGTGATGTCGGTGCCTTCGATCAGCTTCTTCAGCGGGAAGTCGGCGGTGTGCAACGCGGTCACTTTGAACGACGGCGCGATGTCGGTTTCCTTGTAGAAGCCCGGTACGACGGTCTCACGTTTAACGGCCATCAGCGGGGCTTCGCAGCCGCCATTGATAGTCAGTTGCGCGCCGTCGACTTTGACGTAGCAGGTGCCTGCAATCAGTTGACCCATGGTGTTACTCCCTTGAATAAAAAAGCCCACGCGAGGTGGGCTGAATGCTTGACGTCAAACACGCTGATCAAGCCGCGTCGTCGTACTGCAGACGGAATTGGTTGAGCAGTGCAAACACGCGCAGACCATTGATGTAATCCGGCGGGAACAGCACGTTCACGCGGCTCGGATCCTGCACGTCGCGCTCGACGATCAGGTGCTCGGCGAACAGCTCGGCATTTTCGACGTGACCTTCCAGTTCGAGCTTGGCGTACTGCGCGATCAGCTCACCGCGAATGGTCGCTGGCGTCACGATCGGTTGGCCGGCGCCGAAACGGGTGCCGTCCGACGCCAGTTTGTGCCGGCCGTATTTGCTGGTGATCACGCTTTGCAGACGACGCACGATGAACGCCGACTGGTGCATGGTTTCGCTGTCCAGATAGGAGTTGTCGGCCTGGCCAAAAGCGTTCTTCTGGTAGGTGGTGATCGAGCGCTGAATGCGCACGTAGCCGCCTTCGTAGTAGGCGGTGGCGATGCCGTAGTTGAGCAGCGACTGACGCTCGGTCAGGGTGAAGCGCTCGCTCGCGGGTGCTGGGTCAACGCCCGGCAGACTGCCGCTTTGCGTTGGACGGCTGGCATCGGCGGAGATGAACACCGCGGTGCGTGCAGCCAATGCCGCGGCCTGAACCCAGACCGGCTGCGGAACGCCCGGCTCCAGCGCCTGAATCGTCGTGTGCTGGTCGTTGCGCGCCTGGCCTGCAGCGACCAATGTGCCGACGGTACCGCGCTTGGCGCTGTAGACGTGACCGAACAATTGCTTGGCCCACGACCAGCGACCGGTGCTGTCATCCATGACCGCTTGCCAAGTGTTGAGGGTGGCCAGATCCGACCATGGCAGGCAGATGAATTCGAACGGTTCATCACCCAGTGCAGCGATAGCCGCGACCTGATCCGGAACACCGACACCGCCGGTCATCGGCGTAATGGCGGTGACCAGCCCAGCCGGAGTCTCTTCACCGTTGCTCTTGCCGAGGCGATTGAATTGCAGACTGATGTCGTTAGCGCTTTCGCCGGTCCATTTGGCGCTCAGAGTCACCACGCCTTCGGCAGCGACAGCGCTGACGGGCAAATCGGCAGTCGCATTGATTTTCAGCGCCAGCGCAGTGGCCGCCTGGGCTGCCGTGGCGCCGGTGACGATGGTGGCTTGCACCCGCACACCACCGACATACAGGTTAAGTACGCCGGCCTGAGTGGCGGCACCGGTCAGGGTCAGGACACCTTTGGCGATGCTGCCTTCAGCATTGTGCAGCGGCAGGCACCAGATCTCACCGATCGGGTCGGCTTTGCGGAAGGTCTCGTACATCGAAGCGAGCATCGAGCCCTGTCCGCCGATGCTCTTGGCCAACGCCACACTGGACACCAGCATCAGTTTGCCGGCATCGGCCGGCGCGATGTTGTCGTTGACCTGAGCGACGATCAAACGACGCATGGCCGAGCTCGCGCTATTGGCGGCCGAGTTGTCCATCTCGGCATAAAACAGCGGTACACGAATGTCCGCAGGAATGTTGCTGAATCCGATCGCCATTATTTGGCTCCCTTTTGTTTGGCTGTTGCGGTTTTGAGGGTGATATCGCCGTCGGTCAGACGCCGGCGCCACCAGGCGCTGTCCAGCACTTCACGGCCTTCCAGCGGCAGCAGATCGCCTGCTTCCGGGTCAGGTACGGCACGGCCAACAGCCGGCTGCACGGTGATGCGTTTGCTCATGGGGTTACGTCTCCAGAGAAAGTCATTTCCACCCGCCCATCGGGGCCCGGGCGTTTCAGGTTGGGATCGGCCGGATCGATCGCATCGACCCGTACGGTGGCCCCGGTAAAGGACGACAAACCGTCCAGTTCGCGTTCGTGCCAACTCTCCGCAGGCTGACTCGGCAGATTGCGGCCGAGCTGGAACTCGGCAAAAAAGCGCAGCCGATAGAAGGCGCGGCTGCTGTTGATCGAGACCAGTTCGCCGCCGTCGTAGACGATGGCGCTGTAGGTGGCATCAAGCTTGAATCCCACCAGCGCACGCCACAGTTCGGCGCGCAGGTCGTGCAACAGATCCAGCGCTTTTGTAGCGTCGGCGGCATCAAGCACGAGGACGATTTCGAAGCGCTCGCGAATCGGTTGGCGGATGAGGTTTTGCGCGATGCTGTCGCTGGCCAGATCGGCCAGCGGCAGCACGTGAGCCGAAGGTGTTGGCAGATCGGGGTTGCCTTGCAGCAACGCCAGATCGACACCCACCGAAATGTGATTGGCAAGCCCAGGGCATTGCCCACGCAATTGCGTGAGGATCGGGGTGATCTTCATGGTGGTGTTCCGGAATTAGGGGAGTGACCGCAGGACTCACGCCTACAGGGATATCTGTCGCGGTGAAGTCGCGCAGGATCAGGCTTTGGCGTCCGCCTTGGGGCCGAGGCCGGTTGCTTCGATCAGGCAGCGATAGCTTTCCTCGCGTTTGCCGCTGGCGGTGACCTTTTCGATCGACCAGCGGCCGCGCATGAAATCAGGCCAGGTGTCATCGAGTACCAACAGGCCTTCGGCAGCCAGTAACGGATCGCCCGGGCAGGTGACCTTCAGCTTGTATTTCTCGCGCAGCATCTTGCGCACTTCGGCTTCGCCGATGGCTTTGGCCTCTTCTTCACTGGACTGTTTCTGGCGAATGACCTTGTAGGGCCCGGAACCGGTTATCACCTCGCGCAGTTTGCCGGCTGCGACGTCCCAGAAGCAGGTCTTGCAACCCTGGTTCTGGGTGCGAGCGGTCTCTTCCAGTGTGGCGCTGATGAAGGCGTGATCACCCGGTCGATTGTTGCTGGTCACCGACAGCCTGACGTCCGGTATCACCTGGCCCGAGAGGTTTTTCAGCTGCGCCGGTTTCGCCAGCACGTAGAGGTCGTTGAACGGTTTGGCCACCGCGTCATATTTCTTTGCCAGTCGCGTGATGAAGCTCATGTCGGTTTCGTTCGACTGGTCGACATGAGCAACCCGGATCAGCGCCAGTTCGGGATCGACGCGCGGCGAAAAACCGTGCCGCTCAACCAGTTTCCTAAACAGCCCGCCAAGCGTCGTGGGTCCATGACTGGCCGTACGCCGTTCCTTGAATCCGGTTTCGTCCTTGCCGCTGAAAGGCGCGGCCGTAGCGACCAGCGTCAGGCGCAGCGGGAACAGCGTGGGTGTCAGTCTAGTCACCTTGAACTGACCCTTTTCGACCAGCCCGGACTCCAGATAACCCACCCGCAGGCCGATGGTTACGCCCAGGGTCGGCAAGCCTTCGAGGCCTTCCAGGTCGATCACCAGCGTCAGTTGATCGGACTCCATACCGGCAGCATCAATGTGTTCCCAACTGATCAGACGCTGATTCAGCAGGTCTTTGTTGGCCCCGTAGATTTCGATCGCCGGAGTAAATCCCTGTGTCATGCAGCCTCCTAATCCCAGGCCAGAACCGGTTTGATCGCGGCGGGTTTGCTGTCGAGTTCCGGCAGTGCCACCCAGACACCTGCCGGCAGAATCGGACCCCGTTCGGCCAGGGTCGGGTTGAGTTTCCACAGGGATTCTTCGGCGCTGTCATCGCTGCGACCGGTTTCGCGGTACAGCAACAGATTCACCGAATCGCCAGCCATGCTTCGTACCTTACGCATTGTTGAACTCCGCCAGTTCAAGGGTCCAGTCGACCACCATCGCCGTACCATCATCGATGATGCAGGTCTGGGTTTCCTGAACCATGGTGATTCGCCACAGGCCCCAATTACGGCCGATACCATCAATCAGCGGCAGCGGCACACGAAGGGCTTGCAGCGCCCGCAGCTCATCCAGCCGATCCATGGCCACCGCGTACATTGATTTACCGGTGATGGTCAGGGTTTCGGGTTTCTGGCCAATTTGATGGGACTTGGGTTTGCTGGTGAGAATCTGCAGTTCCGTCCAGCCGCCGTCGGACTTGCGCAGAAAACTGCTGTAGGCAAAGCCGCGTGACAGGCCAAAGATGAAACTGCCCAGGGCCATTTGTTGTTTCATGTGGCGACTCCATCGGTCAGGGCTGCGTCACGTCGTGTGGCGAGGGGATTGGTCGGCATGATCTGGCCCAACTGCCCCATGGTTGTTTGCACCACCAGATTGGCCAGTGCCTGGGCGCTGGTCTGGTCCTGACCATTGATGTTAATGGTTGAGTTGAACGTGACCGGCTGGCTGGCGGCGGTGGTGGCAGGTGCCCCGGGGATCGTAGAGGTGGCCGCGGTCGCGATGAGGTTTTCACTGACCTGTGCAGGTGAGCCGAGACGATCGACTTGTGTCCCTAGCTTGTCGCCCAGGGAATCCCCGATGGCGCCCCCCGCCATGCTTCCGAGCCACCCGCCAATTGCCGTGCCCACACCGGGAAAAATCAACGTGCCAAGCGCTGCACCGACGGCGGCCCCGGCAGAAGACCCGGCCAACGAGGCACCGGACGATACGACGGCACGCTTATCGCCGTTCATGACGCCGGTGACCATTTCATATCCGGCACTGAGCAACCGCAGCGGCGGTGCCCGTTTGGCAAGCAGTCTGCCTGTCCTGGCGTAAGAACCGGACAGTGAAGCGGCCGGTGCAGGACTGACGGCTGATGACCCTGCAAATGCCGTCATGCTTGCCGGCCAGGACGTGCCGGACATGCGCGGCAGAACGGTTTGTGCCGGCGACACCGGCGGCGCACTGATCCGTGGTGGCCGAGGGGTCACCGTACGGGGGCTTTTCCCGCCTCGACCGGTTTGTTCACGTCGGACTCGAGGCTTGATGCTTGACCGGCGAGGCTTGAGTTTGTCGCCCGCCCCACCGCCCAGCGGTTGACAGCAGCAGTCATGGCCCGCGCCGTTTCCGGCAGACGTTTTCTTGGCTTTCGGGTCTTCAATATCGGCAATCAAACCGCCAAGACCGAGCGGCAATTTTGAAGCGACGCCCTTGAGCAGTTTGTCGGTGAAATTGCCGAATGCCTTGGCCATCACCGCCACCACGATGGCCGACAGTCCAGCGCCCGCAAGGGCCAATGCCGTCGAGGTCTTGGGATGGGCTTCAGCCATATCGGCCACGCCATTGGTCATATTCGTCAGCGAGTCCAGCGTGCCGGTCGCATCCGGCGCCAACGCCGTGATCAGACGATTGAGACTGGCATCGAACGCGTTCCAGCTTCGCTGAGGGTCTTTGCCCGCAGGCTCGGCGCTGCGTTCAATCGCGCCGCTGTAAGCCGGTGTCAGTGGATCGTTGGGCTTGAGCAATGAAAGCGGCGTATGCGCCTCCCCGGCTGTGCCCATCCACTGTCGCACGCCCCTCTCACCCTTGAATGGCGATGCGAGGGTGCTCTGGGTCGCTTGCGAGGGCACAAGCGTCGACGTTCCTTCCAGCTTGGCCGGAGAAACCCGCGAAAACGCCTTTTGCAGGTCTTCGGGTTTCGCCAGCAGTTTGCGTACACCGTCGTCGCCACTGAAAAGTGTCTTGATCAGCTCCGTTTGCTGCTCTGCCGGTTGTTGCTTCAATGCCGCCAACGCTTTGACAAGGTTGTCCGGTGCGTTTTCGGTCAACTTGCCGGGATCAAGTCCCAACGCCTTCCACGCCGACTGCTCGGCCGCCGAGCCTTGGCTGCCTTTGCCCAAGGCTGCGCTGATACTTTTCACCGCCGCGCCGGCACCGGCCTTGTCGACATCAGCGTTGAGCAACGCGGCTGACAGCGCCGCCAACTGCTCGGGCAGGATCCCCACTGCAACGGCCGACTCGCCGGATTGCTGCACGACCGAGCCAATGTCGGCAGCCGTCGCACTCAGTCCGCTGTTGCCCAAATGCTGAGTCGCATCGGCCAGCAACTGACCTTGAGTGCGATCCAGTTTCATCGAGACTTGCCAGGCCGACAGCATTTCACCGGCCGACTTCAGGCTGATGCCGAACGCCGACGCATTGACCGCTGCATCCTGGGCAAAGTCCAGCAGCACCTGTTCCTTGTCGGCGCCCTTGAGACCCGCGCCTATCCCGGACCTGCCAGCCGCGACTTCGACCTGCACCAGATCCACGACCGTCGCCCCACTGCCGGAAACCCGTTTGTCGGTGGCCAGTTTGAGGTTGGCTTTCGACAGCGTGTCGAGGTCGCCACTCAGGCCTTGAACCTGCTTGAGCTGGGCCATGGCGGTTTCCAGGGCCATGTCCGATTGCAGGTAGGCAGGAGGCGAGCGTTGTTCAATCTCAGCCTTGAGCTTTGACTTGCTTTCGCCGCCTGCCGCCGGTGCGGCAGTTCCCACTGGCACCTTGAATGATGCCAGGGCCGTGTTCAGCCCCAGGACAACAGCGCCGAGTTTGATCTGTTCACGCACCAGACTGCGGATGTCCAGGCTGGCCGTAAGCAGCGCCTCTTTCAGTTCGGACAGTGGTTTGACCAGGCTGTCTGTGGCCGATCCCCCTGCCGACAAGCCGGAACCCGCGCCTGCGGTTTGCGCGGCGTACATCAGCGAAAACGATGTGTCTGCCATTGCCGCTCTACTCCTGTTTGACGCCAAGGCGAGTGATCGCTATGTCGTAGCGGCGCAACGCCTTTTCGGCGTCCCATTCCAGAATCTCCGCTTCACTTACCGGGTAAATGAGCGGGACGATATCGAGGATTACTTCGATGTCGCGTTCCGAAAGTAGGCCGCCGGCTGGTTTAAAAAATCGTCTATGCGCACCTGCAGCTGGGTCCAGTCCGGAACAGTCATCAGGGCCAGATCGGGGATCATCAGACCGGTGCAATGGGCGGTGATGAACTCGGCGCGTTCCTTGGCCGTTTTCAGTTTCTTCATCACCTTAGTGGCGCGCAGTGCCGGCATTTCCAGGCTCAGCGAGGTCACGGTGCGGCCGGTCACGGCAAGCGGTTGCAACAGCTGGATCTGATCGGGATCGTCGGACTTTTCTGCGTCTTCGACCTGATCGAGAAAATGCGACGCCGGGCGAGTCGACATTTCGTGCACGTACTGCGCGATGCTCACGTAGTCCGGGCGTTTGAGCTGGTCGAGCTCCTTGACCGACAGGCCGGTGGCGAGCAGCGCCAGTTCGAAGAACTGATCGTCTTCGTCATCGCCAGCGCGCTCCAGCGCTTCCTTCTGTGCGGCGTAGAGCAGTGGCTTGAGCTGGATCTGGTTGATCTGCGAACCGTCATCGCCGGTGATCGGCGACAGCAGGTCATGTTGGGGTGGCATCCACGACATGTATGAATTCCTTGGTGATTCGTTTAGATCCAATGTGGGAGCGAGCTTGCTCGCGAAGGCGTCGGGTCAGTCAACATCGATGTTGAACATCAGACCGCTTTCGCGAGCAAGCTCGCTCCCACAGGGTTTTGTGATTGCCTGTAAGCCCTGAGCTACGGCATCAGCACCGCACGCCGGGCATCACCGAGGATGTCGACGCCGTTGAGCACGAACTTCTGGGTGCGCACGTCGATGTCGATCACCGGTACGCCGTTTTCCAGGCGGTTGTAGGTGCGGCAGGACAGCTCCAGTGTGGTGATGGCTTTGCTACCCATTTTCAGGGCATCCTCACCCAGGGATTTCAGCTTGCCGCCGACGGTGTGGTAGGTGAACCAGGTGTTGCCATCCTGATCCTGGCCGGCTTCGCGCACGTTCAGCAGGATGTCGTCGCCCAGCTTCACACCCAGCGCAAGCATGACTTCAGCGCCCATGCCTTGAAGCTTCAGCGTGGCATTCAGCGGCTTGGCGCTCTTGGCCATTTCTTCAACGATGAAGCGCCCGCCCGCCATGCTTTCCATGTCGAAATCAATTTTCGGCGGGGTGAATTCCTCAACGGTCGCCGACAACGGCAGGCCTTGCAGGGTGGCCGCGATGGCCTGTCTTACGCGGTTGGTAAACATTAGAGAACGTCCTCCAGGAACTGCTCGATGATTTCATCGCGGGCGTTGAGTTGATAAACCATGTGTTCGTTCGGCGCGTAGCGGCCGTAGTCGATGACCACGTACCAGGTGCCGTTCTTGTACTTCTCGACGCTGTTCAGTTCCGGGTGCAGATAGACGCTGCCGCCAGGAATGGTTTCGTCGGCGACCAGGGTTTGCAGCCAGTCGTTGATGCGCTTGACCTCTTGATCCATGAAGGATTTGGTAAGGTTTTTCGCCATGGCTTTCTGGCCGGCCTTGACCAGCTTGCGGCTGATCGCATCTTCCAGACCGACGTAGCTGATGAACTTGCCGGTGATCGAGCGGTTACCCAGCAACGAGAAGCCGCCAAGCACGGTACGGGCGTAGTAGCTGACGCCGTAGCGATTGAGCAGATCGCCTTCGGTGGAGGTGTCGAGGATGTTGTATTCGACGACGCGGGACACGTCCTCGGCGTAGGTCACCTGGTTGCCCGGGCTCTCCCACTGCTTGACCTTGGCCAGCGCGGCAATCGCCAGGCTGGAAGGCGACAGGAAGACGTTTTTCTTCGCCGCTTTCGAGTACACGGCGGGCATGTTGTGCACCACCAGGCAACGGTCGAAACCGAGATCCGCACCGCCCAGTTCCTGGCTGTACAGCACTTGATCGGCGACCGAGGCGTCCTTGCCGTCCAGCACCACACGGGCCTTGATGCGCTTGCCGAACGAGGCGAACTCGCTGGCCACCGCTTTGGTGCCGGTGAAGCCCGGCGCGCCGATGATGGTCAGGTCTTCCGGGACACTGCCCAGCGCGGCCAGACCAAGCTTGCGACCGGTCAGCGGATCGACGCCGCCGATCACTGCGTTAACGGTGTCGGCCGGGGTCGCGCCCGCTTCGACGATCACTACGTAGACCGGCACCTTGACCACTTTGAGGATCTGGTAGACGGCATGGTACAGAGTGCCCTCTTCCGAACCGGTCGGATCGAGCAGCGCGTGGGTGGTGAAGCTGTTGATGCGGAACGGCGCGTTACGCGGAATCAGCGGATCGGCTTTCGGCGCAGTGCCGACCAGACCGATGACGTTGTCACCCAGGCCACCCATGGCCTCGGGGGATTCGGTGGCATTGACGGTAATGCCGTTGTGCTCGAAGTTCAAAACCTCAGCCATGTTCAGTCAGCCTTCTTGGCAGCGGCCTTTTTGGCCTGGGTGGTAGGTGTTTTCAGCTCCAGTCGACCGGCGAAGTGCAAGGCACTGGCTTCGACGTCGAGCAGATCAAGGTCTTGACCGATGCTCGACCAATGCCCACCGCCGGTGGGGAATGGGACGAGCACGGTGTAGGTTTGGCGGGTTGCCATTTTTCGTTTCTCCATAAACGGGAAAGCCCCTCGTGGGGAGGGGCTTGGCGGGTGTTGAGTGTTATTGGGTGGACAAGAAAACGCCCCGGGGTTCGGGGCGTTCAACGTACTTGCAGAGCGATCCAATCAGGTTGTTCAGGCCGAGCCTGCTCCTTCGGAAATTGCTCTGACTGTGGCCAATCGCGCAAGTCCTTCAAATAAGCCAGCAACGCCTGATATTGATCGACGGTCAGTGTTGTATCGCTGGACATTTCGAGTTCATCGCGATGACGCTCACGCAACCACTTCACGTTTTCAATCTTGCCGTCACGCCAAATGCGCTCCCGATCAGCCTCGGATTCACGGTCCAGTTCAGGCGTCCTCAGGACAGGCCTTCCATGCTCATCTGCACCGATCACCAGCGATTGCGCTTCTCCCGCTAAAAGCTCAGAGCGCAGCTGTGGGGTGATTTCCACTGCATCGTCAGGCATTGCAACGTGAACGGCATCGTCGTAAAAGCCACCAGTCGAGGCGGCATAAAAAAGTGACATGAATAATTCTCCCTGTTACCAGCCGATCGAAATCCACGGCCCATTCGGTTGACCACTGCTACCGATGGCAGAAACAGTGAACTTCGTAAGACCGCCGTACATGACACATAGGGTGGAAGTGATCGAGGTAGAGCCCGCCGAGGAACTGTTGCCGACCAGCGTCATGATTTCGGCAGTCGGATAGGCTATCGGGTACGTAACGCTCACTTGGGCTCCTGCCGCAATCGCATTGATCGTCCCCCACTGGATGATCACTCCACCCAGCCAGCTCGGCAGCATGAGGTAACCAACGCGCTCCT
Source organism: Pseudomonas fluorescens (assembly GCF_001648775.1). Taxonomy (GTDB): domain Bacteria; phylum Pseudomonadota; class Gammaproteobacteria; order Pseudomonadales; family Pseudomonadaceae; genus Aquipseudomonas; species Aquipseudomonas fluorescens_M. Next base: position 73,035 of record NZ_LVEJ01000036.1, on the reverse strand, counting down.
TGGACATAGAAAAGCCCCAGCGCAACTTCTTCGGCGTGACAATGGTTTTGTCATCCACGCCGGCATCGGTCTGTGCCTGAGAGGCCAGTTTTGCCGTGCCTTGATTGGGTTCAGTCGCTTGTTGCGCGAAAGCGGTCAGCGCACTGATGTCAATGTTTCCCTGATTGATCGGCGCGTTCCAGGCCTTGATGCACCACATGACGGCGAGGTTGCGCGGACGCATGACTCCCAATGCCCCAGCACTGACCGGCGTATTGCCAGCGGTGAATACCGCATTGGAAACGCTGTAATCCGTCGTGTTATGAGGATCAAGCCCATGTGCGTCCTGAAGTCCGGCATCTGATGCCGTGTTATGCCAGAGGCCCGAAACAGCCGGAGAGACATTGGAGGGGTCGAAAGACTGGAGGCTACCTTTCTGCCAACTACCAATCGGGCGTCCGCCATCTACACCGCGCCCATGATCCCAACCGCGCAGGAATTCACCGCGCGACTCGGGTAAGCGGAAGTTGCCTGCGCCCTCGTTGCCTTTGTTGTAACTGGTACCGAGATAAGCGGCCAGATCCGGATAAGTCGCAATGCTCTGCACACTGCCATCCAGCTCCAGAAAACCCGGCGGAACGATACCTGTCGGGAAGGCCAATACTGCACCGACAGGAACGGCAGATCCGAGCCGCGACACTTCCTTGACCAGTGCTGCTACGTCGATGTTTCCCTGATTGACCGGGGCGTTCCAGGCTTTGATGCACCACATGACAGTGATGTTTCGTGGACGAGCCTCATTACCACCGGAGGCTTTAGTGACAACGTCGTCGGTTCCGTTGTACTGCTGCAAATAATTTCGTCTGACGTCCCCCGCCATAAAAATATCAGCGATGACATCGTAGGTTGTCCCGTGAATGTGGGATTTGTTGTCGTCAGCCTGCCAACTGCCAAGACCACGTCCAGCATCCACACCACGCCCATGATCCCAACCGCGCAAAAATTCCCCGCGAGTTTCCGGCAAGCGGAAATTACCAACACCCTCATTCCCCTTATTGAACTTGCCACCCAGATAGGCGCTAAGGTCAGGGTAAAGTGCGCTGCTCTGGACGCTGTTATCCAGTTCAAGAAAACCCGGCGGCGGTGCATCAACCGGGAACGCGACAATCGAGCCCACCGGCAATGCTGACGCCTTGGCAATCAGCGCTTCAACTTCCGCTTTGGTGTACGAATCCTTGATTCCAAACCCTGCGAGCGTCTCGGGATTTGCCCCGGCAGTCGCTCGGCCATATTCATCAACCGTCAGACTCTTGTAAGTCCCGGCAGCAATCCCGGTACGCCCCGCCAGCATCTTGAACGTCAGCGCCGTGGTGCCGAGGGTAATCGGTGCATTGGTGGTCAGGTGCCACAACGAATCTCCATTTGCTGTGCCCTCCTCGACCATGACCGTCAGGCCCGGCGTAACCTTGGCGCTGCTGTTGGCATCGGTCGCCCGCCCCCAGTCGCCATTGGTGACGATCCACAGGCCGTTATCCTTGGCCAGCGTCTGGTTCGCAACAAGCACGCGGTCGCCAGCAATCACTGCAACACCGTCGATTTGCTGCGCACCGTTCAGCACCACATTGGTGGTAGCCGCAACACGCACCGACTGCTTGCCATCAAGCTTGCCGAGTTCTTCGGCGAGGTAACTCATGACCCAGGCACGCGTGGCCTTGACGACGGTGTCATCAATCAACAACGTCACCAGCGATGCATTGCTGGTCTCGAAAATCGAACGAATGTAAAACTCTTTGCCCGAACCGGAAGTGGCCAGAACCGGTTTGAACGACTCCGGATATTTGACGATGGCGTAGAGAACGCCAGTGTCAGTCCACAGCCCGGCCTCTCGTACATACCAGCCGCCAACATCCGGCGGAATGGTCACTTCGGCGAGCAGCCAGCTCGGATTTTTTTCGTCCTGGAACAGCGCATTGAGCGGCCCGCGCCAGACTTCGCGTTTCAGCGCGGTGGCGGTTGCGGCCGGGTTGTAGACCGTGCCGCCGCCATCGCCGACGGAAATCTGCGTCAACTTGATCGGCGTGCCCGCGGCCTTGCACGCCGTTTCGTAGGCAATCCCTGCGTTGGTGAGCAGGGTGTAATAGTCAGCCATTCAGGCCCCCTGAGGATAAATAGTGGATGTTTCGACGGTGTACAACGCAGCGGCCATGAACGCCTCGCCAGAGGTTTCAAGGCCTTCGATGAACACCGGATAAACCGTGGTCAGCTCACCGCAGAACGTTGCGGCGCCGATGACATGATTGCCGAACGCGCTGAGACCCACCGAGACCGTCAGCACATCGCGTTCGCTTTTGGCATCAGCCAGGCGTCGGTCGAGACGTGAATCGATTTCTTCGCTGTAGGGTTGCTCGCTGAAGGCTCGTACCGAAAAGCTGTAAGGCGCGCCGGGCGGTGCCTGTTCGTACCAGGCGCGGATTTCGGGACGCAGTTGCAACCCCTTGGCGGCGTTTTCCAGCGCCTTGCGGGTGCCGGCCTGACGCGCGGTGGGCCAGGCGAGTTCGACGGTCAGGCGCTTTTCCGCCTCCGGCGCAGCGGTGCTCCATTCAGCCACGCCGCGATCCGCAGCCAGATACGGCAGAAAGGCAACCGGTGTTTCTGCGGGATTCATCAGTTCCGGGAACGGCGGCGCGATGCGATCAAGCAGTGCGCCGAAACCCAGATCCAGACCTCGTTCAAGTGCCGAACTGTTGGCCGGCAACAGCGTGGGGCGCTGAGTCTTTTCACTCATAGCGTCAGCACCTCAACTTCGACCGCTGTGCAGTACGGCGCTTGAAACGCTGTGGTCACGATCGGCGTCAGCGGTTCGAGAATCTGCAGTTGCACGGCGCCGGCGCTGTGCAGCGTAAAGTCGATCCAGCTCGGATCGACCCGGCCTTCAAGACGATGACAACTGTCGGCGTAAGCCTGCAGTTGCTGTTGCGCGGCGACTTTGGTCAGGCCTGAATCTGGGCCGGAATTGATCTTGGCGACGACACGAATTTTGTACCGCTGAATGTCGGCAGCCTTGACGGTGACGAGGTCGGTTTCCGGGCACACATCCGGCCGCGCGAAGTGCTGACGAACGCCCTCAAGCAATGCGGCAGAAGGTGTGCCATCGCCCTCGCGGGACAGCACCGTGACCTGCACTTCACCGGGGGCAGTGCGTCGGCCATTGCCATCCTTGACCTGCGCGGCGAGACCATCGGGGTTGAAGGTGTAAGTGACATTCACCACACCGGCATCGGTGGATTCGACCTGCACCGTTGGCCGCTCGCCGAGGGTGAAGACTTCGCGGCGATATTGCATCCGTGAGCCCGCTGCCGGGGCATGCGGCGCCAGGTAATAACGCAGGCGTGCATCGTCATCGCTTTCATAAATCGCCGGCACCGGCGGGAACGCCGCCGGATCGCCCGGATCGAGCAACTGTCGCTCCAGGCCCATGTCGGCCAGCCGCGCATCGAGGTTGCTGCCGGTCGCCCACCACGCCAGCATCTGCTTGATGCGAGCGTTGTATTTGCGTTCGTGCGTTTGCAGCCGGACGCAGAAAGCCTCCAGCGCCATAGTCAGCAGTTCACTTTCGTTGTCGAGGCTGGTCTTGAGTTTCGCGGCGCTGTCCGGCGAACGCGCCCCGACGTACTCGACGACGAACGTCTTGAACTCGGCGAGCAAGTCTTCGAAGGCTTCAACGGTGATCAGTGCGGGTTCGGCCAATTGGTTCTGGCCGGGGATCAACATGCTCATGTCACGACCTCGAAGGTTTGTTGACGGTTTTTCCAGGTGCCGGCGAAACGCAGCAGCAGGCCGGCGCCTCGACGGCTGGCGACGATCACTTGCGGTTGAAAATCGCTGATCCCGTTATGCGCGTTGTAGAACGCTTGCGCGGCGTGGCTCTGCGCCAGGAGCAGCACGTCGTCACCGAGGTTCTGCCCCAACAGCGTGGGGATCAGCGAGCCATAAAGGGGCCTTTTTTGCCGGGTGCCCAGCGGCGTGGTCAGGGCCCGGGTCGCGCGCTGCACAAACTGCAGCCAGTCGTCGACCGTGGCCCCACTGTCTCTATCGATTCCGATCATGGGAAGCTCTTGAATCAGGGGCTGATGACACGGCCCTGGTGATCGACCAAGGGGCCGCTGAAGTGCACGCCCGAGGCGTCGATGCTCAGGCCGACGGCACCCAGTTGCAGGGTGATCAGCTGCGGCGTCATTGCCAGTCGAGCCGGGCCGATGCTCAGTTGCAGCGCCTCACGAGAGCCGGTGAAGGCCGCCGGGCCGTTTTGCCAGTGCAACGTGTGCGAGGCGTCGTCGTACCCGCTTTCGCTGCCGTCCTGATGCACACGACGGGTCAGCGTCGGTACCGTCGAGGCCGGTGGAAAGCGATCACTGTTCAAGCCGAACAGGGCGACACTTTGTGCGCCGCTTTCGCCGCTGCCGTAGTTGAACAGCAGACACTGCTCACCCACGGTCGGAATCCGCGACTCACTCTGCGCACCGGCGCTGGGGTTGAAAAACTTGATGGCCGGCGTGAGCAAGCCGCCGTGGCTGACCTGACAGGTGTTGCTCGCGGCATCGACGGTCTGGCAAGTGCCGATGCGACAGAAGCTTTCGGCGCGGCGGTGCAGGTCGTCGATTTCCGCTTCCATCTCGGCCAGTCGCTCAATGATCGGGCCGAGTTGCATGCGCAAAAGTGCATCGAACATCAGTCAGCCTCCAGCGCGGTGTATTGGTCGGGGTCGTCGATATTGCTGACTTCCCAGGTGCGGGCGAATTTCGGGATGCCAAGCGGGTCGTCAAGCAGGGTCGGGCCAAGGTAGAGGATCTGATCGAACGTCAGGGTCCAGGCCTTGTATTGCTGGCCGAGCAATGATGGCAAGCCATCGATGTTCATCGGCAGATCACACTGATCGCCGGACAGCCCCCAACGGTTGTCGGTGATCAGATTTTTCAACACGGCGATCAGATCGCACGCTGCGAACGCGGTCGCAGCGTGCGCCGGGATAACTTGCAATGACAACGTCATCGCATGTGCGATACGCCCATCGGCACCGCGCAATCCTGATGCGTTGCGGTCAAAGTCGATCAGTACCCAGGCCTGATCGCCAGGCGCAGTGAAATCGTCGAGATTGCCGACAATGATGTTGAACCCGGCGGTGTTGCGCAGCGTCGTCGCAATAGCTGTGAACAGTTGCGACGGCTGCTGGATCGGTGTGGGCATACATGACCTCCTTTTCAATCGTCCACGCGCAGCCCTGCCGCCCAAAGGGCGGCACGAATAACATTTGAGGTTAAGGCTGGTCGCGGGGTGGGACTTCGCAGACGCCAATACGCTTGGCGGCCCAGCGCTCGTACAGACCAATGGCCACGTCGGCCCCGGCCATGGCGGTCAGGCAACCGAAAGCGCCAGCCGCCCAGATCGATAATCCCGCGGCATACAGCAGCATGATCGCCGACACGCCGCAGATCATGCAGGCGCCAGAACGCAAGGCCAGGCGCCGCAGCAGTGACCAGCCGCGGGCGCCCTCCTTGTCCGCGCGCCACATTTCGCCGGACACCCCGCCCACCACGGCGAGCAGGATGACCAGCCAGATCGGCATGTCCGCCAACGCTTGTTGCTCGTTTGTCATGTCACGCCTCCGGGAATGTTGGATGAATGGTGTGTGTTGGGTTCAATCGTTTTCTCTTGAGGCAGGCATTCCAAAAAGCCCGGCACAGGGCCGGGCTTTTCAGTAATGCGCTCTCGATAGAGGTCATGACAGGGATGACCGAATCAGAAGGGAGCCACCGGCCAGTTGACGGTGGACGGATAGCCGGATTGTTGCTTCATGTCGCTGAGACCCACGCAGTACTGTTTGTAGGCGAGCAACAGCGCTTGTTCTTCAGGCGTGGCGACACCAATGTCCACTTTGTAATGCAGAGAATTGAGCATCAACCATTGCCCCGCTGCAGACAAAAGCTCCAGAGCCTCCTGCGCCACATCCTTTTCGAGTTCTTGATAGGTTGGTTCACTGAATTCCCAATCGACGTAATTGGTCGTGGTGCCCTTCCATCCCACCTGGACTGCCGGGTTTGTGCTGATATCCACCCAATAACCATTCGACAACTTCGCTTCCACTGGCATGGCCGTGGGTTTCTCCACAGCGTCCACGATCACCAGAACTTTGTTGAAGGGTTTCGAGTAATTGAATCGAACAAAGGCATAGCGGTTCATTGTTTCTCCTGCTGGCACTCATCGCGACTGTTGGCTTTAGGCGCTGAGTAAATATCGGGCACGCATCGTTGAAGAGGCCCGGTTATCCACCGAGCTTTTCAGCGATGCACTGCGAATGTCGGTATCGGCGCAGCAAACGCTGTTTACGGAACTTCAGGCCAGGTAACAGTCAGCGGGTAGCCCGGCTGTTTGTTGACGTTGCTCAGTGCGATGAAGAACTGCTTGTATTCCAGTAGCGCAGTTTCCTCAGCCGGCGTGGCCAGCCCCAGCTCAACCTTTTGCACCAGGGCCGACGTCGCCAGAGTGGTGTTGGCCTTATCGAGACGATTTGTTCTTGCGTTACGCAACTGGATAGCCAGCAAGGACGGCTGGCCCCACATATCGCTGTCGGTAAATGTCCAGACGCCGTCGGTGTTTACCGCGTTCCAGGAGTAGTCGATCTTGGGCAGCGCGCTGACATCCACCCAGACTTGATCCGCTGGAAACTCATCGGTGATCGGGTTAGCGGTTTCAAAAATGTTGTCGACTTTGCCCGCAACAACACGTGCGTACTTTTTCATGCTCATCATCCTTATTGATTGCCGGTATCCCGGCCTTTCAGTTCCTGCCCAGGTAGGCATTCCAAAAAGCCCGGCAGCAAGCCGGGCTTTTCAGTAATGCGCTCCTTCGCCTTCCTTCAAATCCTGTGTTCAAGAAGGAAGCTGACCTTTCGGCGCTACTGGCGCGGTACGAGTCCATTCAAATTGTTTTTCCGACCGCGGTCCCTGCCCGCCGGATAACTGCTTCTGGTGCTTTACGCTGCACACCCGGGTCAGTTGCCAACCCTCTGAACCGTTGAGGCCGGTTCATCGCTGCCTGTTCTTGTCGAACTAAAGAGCTGTCTTGCCAGCCGCTTTGTCGAGCGGCTTGGTGGCAAGGATATGCATTCATGCATATGCAGTCAATGCGTAAATGCATTTATTTATGCGCGAGAAATGCATGGACGCATAGGAGCCCCGTCAGACAAGGGTTCTACGGTTTCTCAAAGGCAAAAAAAAACCCGCCGATGGGCGGGTTTTGTCTGAGCGGGTGGCTTTATCGGGCGTACATGCCCCACCAGAAGACGTGACCGAGGATGACGATTTGCTCCTCCTGCATATCCTGGAAGCTGTAGTCCTCGTCCGGATGCTCATCACGGTTGAAGCTGCGCAGGCGAATACCGGTGGGCAGACGGTAGAGTTGCTTCACGCGTAATTGCCCGTTGTGATTGATTGCATAGAGGTCGCCATCGACGATGTCGCCGATGCCGCACTTGCCCGCATTAACGCCGACGGTGGCACCGTCGCGCAGTACCGGCAGCATACTGTTACCCCGGACCGTCACGCATTTGGCCTGGTCGAACTGCACACCGTTATGGCGCAGGCTACGCTTTCCAAAGCGCAGGCTAGAGCGCTCGCTCTCTTCGATGACGAATCTTCCTGATCCAGCAGCCAATTCAACCTCGCGAAGGAACGGCACCGATACTTCGTCATCATCGACAGGCGTATCGTCGTCCCACAGCATTATGTCCTTGAGTTCCGCGTGCACGTCGTCACGCACGGCACCGGCCGACGCCGCGACATCCGCACGTCCGCGCAACTGATCAGTGCTCACGTTGAAGTATTCGGCAATCTTCGAAATGTGTTTATCCGAGGGATCGACGATCTTCCCGCTGAGAATCCGCGAGAGAGTGGATTGAGGCACGCCGGTGCGACGGTGGAGCTCCGTGGGGGAGATCCCGTGCTGGTCGAGCAGTGCTCTTAAGACGGAGGCTACGTTGCGTTTTTGCATAACGCGCATAGTGCTTGAAGTTATTCGCGAAGACAAATGCTGATTTGCATAATTAACGCATAAATATGAATTCAGCCTCAAGATGATATTGCCGAGCCATCATTTTGAATTGAATAAAGGCCCGGTTGTAACATGTTGTCAGCCTCTGACGCGTCGCGCGGCAGCATTGGCTTTTTTAAGCCGATCGGTTCTGGCCTTCCTGTCGTAATCGTCTTTGGCGCCCATGATTCCACCAGCAGCATGCACCCAGTCGGTGGCGGTGCAGCCAGAGATCAGCACAGCAGAAGTAAAGACTGAAGCAAAGATAAGGATGTTTTTCATATTCAATTTTCCGGTGTCGCTGATGAGCAGGTTCAATTGCAGAGTTGAAAAAGAACACCTGCTGCGGTTCGTTGGTGGTGGTTGCCCCTTTACTCATCCATGAGCTTTTGCAGTTTTGTCTGAGCCCGTTCGAGCCTGGCTTCCTGTTTTTTGATGACTTTCACATCACCGTACCGACGCGCGGCCTGCAGATAGCTCTGTCTGCGTCGCACTTCGGCTGCGGCCTTTTGGAGGGCGCTTGAACGGTCATCTTGCGCGGAGGGTTCTTGGCAATAACGCTCGACATTGGCAAGTGCCTGCTTCAGACCGGACGTGCGATAAACATTGTCCGCCGCCTCAGCGCGCTCAATCTGCAACACAAGTTCGGCGCGGCGCTGTGCGCAACTTTCCCGCGCGCCAGCCCATGAACTATCGATGATCAAAACGCTACCCGTCAGCAGAGACAGATGCCAAAACAGACTCGGTCTCATTAGACAAATCCCATATAATTTTTTTCTCCAGCGCGTCCACGGAAGTGGCTCACCCGAGACCATGCCTTACGACAACCTAAAGTTTCTCGCACACCCAAAAGTGCCGCCATCATCATGTCGCGACAGCGAGTTCTGCACATCGGAAAGTGTTCGACCATCCACGCCACTGGTACGTAAACATGATCGAAGCAAAGCAAAACCGGAGTGTGATCGGACAACGTAGAAAAACTGACGTCCTTTTCTGTTCCAGCAATAACCGCTGGTACAAACACAACACCTTCCCGATTTATTGCAATCGATCGTTTCCAGGCGGGAAACTTGGCCCCGTGAGAACTGCGCACGCAAAACCAGAGCATTTATAACCTTCCTCTACAGCTTAAACATCATCATGTCATTCAAGGCAACTAAACAGCCGCACTGCGGCTGAATCTCCGGTCGTCGCAGGGGCTGTTGGCTTGACTCGAATCACATTAACAACGCAGGACCGTCGAGGCCTTACTGGCATCTTACTCAGTCTTACTTACTCGCCCAGAGGCCTTGCACCTCAAGGGTTTGCGCTAGCGAGGGACATGACATACGCCATTGATCAGGTTATTGATGTTGTAGTAATACTCGGCATCGGAGAAGTAATTGAACGTCACCATACCGCCTTGAAAACCTCTTTCCATAAAAGGAAGTTCATCGCCTGCAGTGTCCGCATCAAACTTTACAATCGAACGCGTCTTGAACAGAAACCTGGAAGTGTCCAGATACGTCAACGCAATCTCGAACTTTCGATCATAGGTATAAATTTTGCCTTCAGGGGTTTTGACGACGTAGTACACATAGAGAGCGCCCTCCTTTGGATCGATCGTCATATCACCAACGCCATGCCAACGGACTTTGTGATCTTGAGTATGCACAAAATCGATGGATGCAAAACAGGGTGCGCGTGGAATATCGCGATTAATAAAATAGAAATACTTGATAATCAGAGCACCAAAGATGCCTACAGACAGGACGCCAAACAGTGCGATTACTTTTTTCCAACGAGTTGGTAGTTCACGCATATGGCCTCCCCCTTACTTTCCGGCTTGATACACTTGACCAGTAATTGGGAGAGCGGTTTTCGCACATAGTAGTTAATATCGGACAATACAATGGGTGGTTCGAACTCGCTGAGCGCTTTGACAATATCCTCTTTGGACATTCTTTCACTTTCTTCTACATACAACTTCGCTTCGCCTTCTTGCCAGATGAGTTTCCACTCCTCCAGATCAGCAGGTTTTTTAAACACCAGATAAGCGTAAAAGACCGGAAGAGCAATCGCCGGCACCAGGATTGCTGGTAAAAGGAAGCGCCAGTAACGACTGAATGGCTTTTTCACCGAGGGAGCGTCGACGATGAATGGTTCAGCATCGTTTACCACCGCAGGCGACGACTCAGAGGCTTGAGTCTGTGCGCTGACCAACCGGATTTCACACAACAGCACTACGCCACGGCGAGGCAAGGTCTTGAGACTGTCCCGAGGTAACCCGACGTCAGCGAAATGCGTGCGAAGCATGTGCAGGGTCTTGTAATAACTGCTGTCGGAAATCACCAGCCCACGCTCCCCCCAGACCCTGGAGATGAGCTGTTCCTTATCGGTCACGCCGGCTATCAGCGCCAGCAGCAGGTCGCTTTCATTGCTGCCCAGCAAGGCTGACCGCCGCGCCCGGCTGAGGGTCATTTTTCCTGAATCGTAGTAACAATCGCTCGCTGACGCTTGTGAGCCGATGCCCTCTGACTGTTCCAAGCTGCTTCCTCGACTTGCCTTGCACCCACGCGTTCTGATCATTCGATAGCTTTTCGGCACTATAGGACACAATGCCAACCCGAGCGGCCGCGCGTTGCTGCATCCACCTCAAAAAAACTTCATACTCCGTCCCACTGAATCAACCCACGGGCCGCATCGCTGGCAAACACTCGCTATTTCGTAGATGCAAACGACCCCGTTTTTGCCTTGTCACTTTTCCCGGTAAAGCTAAACCCCTGATGAATAAAGCTATTTCAGACCTGTCCTCCCACACCCCGATGATGCAGCAGTACTGGCGCCTGAAGAATCAGCACCCGGACCAGCTGATGTTCTACCGCATGGGCGACTTCTACGAGATCTTCTACGAAGACGCGAAGAAGGCGGCCAAGCTGCTCGACATCACCCTGACCGCCCGTGGGCAGTCGGCAGGACAGGCGATTCCGATGTGTGGGATTCCTTACCACGCGGCGGAAGGCTATCTAGCGAAACTGGTCAAGCTCGGCGAGTCGGTGGTGATTTGCGAACAGGTCGGCGACCCGGCGACCAGCAAAGGCCCGGTCGAACGTCAGGTGGTGCGCATCCTCACGCCGGGGACGGTCAGTGATGAGGCGCTGCTCGATGAGCGTCGCGACAACCTGATTGCAGCGCTGCTGGGTGACGAGCGTCTGTTCGGCCTCGCCGTGCTGGACATCACCAGCGGCAGTTTCAGCGTCTCGGAAATCAAGGGCTGGGAGAACCTGCTGGCGGAACTGGAGCGGATCAACCCGGTTGAGTTGCTGATTCCAGATGACTGGCCACGAGACCTGCCCGCGGAAAAACGCCGTGGCGTCAGTCGTCGTGCACCGTGGGATTTCGAGCGCGACTCGGCGCTGAAAAGTCTCTGCCAACAGTTTTCCACCCAGGACCTGAAAGGCTTCGGCTGCGAAAATCTGACCCTGGCCATCGGCGCCGCCGGTTGCCTGCTGGCCTACGCCAAGGAAACCCAGCGCACCGCCCTGCCGCACCTGCGCAGCCTGCGTCACGAACGTCTCGACGACACTGTGGTGCTCGATGGTGCCAGCCGGCGCAACCTGGAACTTGATACCAACCTGGCCGGCGGCCGCGACAATACTTTGCAGTCGGTGGTCGATCGCTGCCAGACCGCCATGGGCAGCCGTTTGCTAACCCGCTGGCTGAACCGTCCGTTGCGCGACTTGACCGTGTTGCTGGCGCGCCAGACCTCGATCACCTGCCTCCTCGACGGTTACCGTTTCGAAAAGCTGCAACCGCAGCTCAAGGAAATCGGCGACATCGAGCGGATTCTCGCGCGGATCGGCCTGCGTAATGCCCGTCCTCGTGACCTCGCACGCCTGCGCGACGCCCTTGGCGCCCTGCCTGAACTGCAAGTGGCAATGACCGATCTGGAAGCGCCACACCTGCAGAGTCTGGCGACTATCACCAGCACCTATCCGGAACTGGCGGCACTGCTGGAAAAAGCCATCATCGACAACCCACCCGCGGTGATTCGCGACGGCGGCGTGTTGAAAACCGGGTACGACAGCGAACTCGATGAACTGCAATCGCTGAGTGAAAACGCCGGCCAATTCCTCATCGACCTGGAGGCACGGGAAAAGGCGCGCACCGGCCTGAGCCACCTGAAAGTCGGCTACAACCGCATTCACGGCTACTTCATCGAATTGCCGAGCAAGCAGGCCGAATCTGCCCCAGCGGATTACATCCGGCGCCAGACGTTGAAAGGCGCCGAGCGTTTCATCACACCAGAACTGAAAGAATTCGAAGACAAGGCGTTGTCGGCCAAGAGCCGTGCCCTCGCCCGCGAGAAGATGCTTTACGAAGCGCTGCTGGAAGACTTGATCAGCCAGCTGCCACCGTTGCAGGACACCGCTGGCGCGCTGGCCGAACTCGACGTGCTGAGCAACCTCGCCGAACGTGCGCTGAACCTCGACCTGAACTGCCCGCGTTTCGTCAGCGAGCCGTGCATGCGCATTACTCAGGGTCGTCACCCGGTGGTCGAGCAAGTACTGACCACGCCGTTCGTGGCCAACGACCTGAACCTGGATGACAACACCCGCATGCTGGTGATTACCGGTCCGAACATGGGCGGTAAATCCACCTACATGCGCCAAACCGCGCTGATTGTGCTGCTGGCGCACATTGGCAGCTTTGTGCCGGCGGCGAGCTGCGAACTGTCACTGGTTGACCGGATCTTCACCCGAATCGGTTCCAGCGATGACCTCGCCGGCGGCCGTTCGACCTTCATGGTCGAAATGAGCGAAACCGCCAACATCTTGCACAACGCCACCGAGCGCAGCCTGGTGTTGATGGACGAAGTCGGTCGCGGCACCAGCACGTTCGACGGTCTCTCGTTGGCGTGGGCCGCGGCCGAGCGTCTGGCGCATCTGCGCGCCTATACTCTGTTTGCGACTCACTACTTTGAACTGACGGTGTTGCCCGAAGCCGAGCCTCTAGTGGCCAACGTGCACCTCAACGCCACCGAGCACAACGAACGCATCGTGTTCCTGCACCACGTGCTGCCCGGCCCGGCCAGCCAGAGTTATGGTTTGGCAGTGGCGCAACTGGCGGGCGTGCCCAGCGAAGTGATCGTGCGGGCCCGCGAGCACTTGAGCCGACTGGAAGACACCGCATTGCCGCATGAAGTACCGAAACCGGCCGCCAAAGGCAAACCGGCAGCGCCACAGCAGAGCGACATGTTCGCCAGCCTGCCGCATCCGGTGCTGGATGAACTGGCCAAGCTGGACATCGACGACCTGACGCCACGCCGCGCGCTCGAAATGCTCTATGCACTGAAGAACCGGATATAAGCACTGAAGAAGCGGATATAACGCAAACGGCTTCAAGCTGTTAGAATCTCGCGCGGTTTGGGATGCTGCTGGCTAATAGCCTGGCCAGCAGGTATCGCTCCCGAACCTGGCGACCCCAACCGTGAAGGGGCAACGCTGCCGCCGCCTGAGGAGAAAATTAGAAATGACCTTCGTCGTCACCGACAACTGCATCAAGTGCAAGTACACCGACTGCGTAGAAGTCTGTCCGGTGGACTGCTTTTACGAAGGCCCGAACTTCCTGGTGATTCACCCGGATGAGTGCATCGACTGCGCCCTGTGCGAACCAGAATGCCCGGCCGTGGCGATTTTCTCCGAGGACGAAGTTCCAGAGGAAATGCAGGAATTCATCCAGCTGAACGTCGAGCTGGCGGAAATCTGGCCGAACATCACCGAGAAGAAAGAATCGCTGCCGGATGCCGAAGAGTGGGATGGCGTCAAAGGCAAGATCAAAGACCTCGAACGCTGATCTGCCCCGCGCTCGAATAAAAGGCCCTTTCGGGCCTTTTTGCTTTTCTGCGTTTTACTTTTCTGCGGGCAAAAAAAGGGGCGGTATGACCCGCCCACATTTTTTCCCTATTCCCTGTATTCCTTTTCATCGTCCTGATGAATCGCGTCCTGCGATGTCCATTCCCCTCTTCCGTGAAGGGCGTGTCTGTCCGTCGACACAACCCAGATACTAGAGAGTTCGCCGACAAGAGCAATTGGCGCTGAGGGCAAAAAATCGTTGTCATAAGCACTTCACATTAAAAAATAAATATACAAATCAATAAGTTAAATACGGCTACCAGTCAGAACAGACGTCTACCACGATGTAAAAATTGCGAACACTTACGAAACAGTAAGCAAAGGCTTACACCGCAAGACTACATCAAGCCCACTCATACTCGTGGCGAGGGAACTTGCTCCCTCGCCACAGGATCCGTCAGCCAATATCCCGGCAACAAAAAGCCCCGAACCAGTCGGGGCTTTTTGCTAGCGGTCGTGTGGGGCGCTTACTGAAACAGCGACTCGCTCGACAGGCCATTCTTCTCGAGGATCTCACGAAGGCGCTTGAGGCCTTCCACCTGGATCTGCCGCACCCGTTCCCGGGTCAGGCCGATCTCCAGGCCTACATCTTCCAGCGTGCTGCTTTCATGACCGCGCAGGCCAAAGCGACGTACCACCACTTCGCGCTGCTTGTCGGTCAGCTCCGACAGCCATTGATCGATGCTCTGCGACAGGTCGTCATCCTGCAGCAGTTCGCATGGATCGGTCGGACGATCATCAGTGAGGGTGTCCAGCAGGGTTTTATCCGAATCCGGACCCAGCGAGACGTCGACCGAAGAAACCCGTTCGTTCAGGCCAAGCATGCGCTTGACCTCACCCACTGGTTTTTCCAGCAGGTTGGCGATTTCTTCGGGTGAAGGTTCGTGGTCGAGCTTTTGCGTCAGCTCCCGTGCAGCCCGCAGGTACACGTTGAGCTCCTTGACCACATGGATCGGCAACCGGATGGTCCGGGTCTGATTCATGATCGCGCGCTCGATGGTCTGACGAATCCACCAGGTTGCGTAGGTCGAGAAGCGGAAGCCGCGCTCGGGATCGAACTTTTCCACCGCCCGGATCAGTCCGAGGTTGCCCTCTTCGATCAGATCCAGCAGCGACAGCCCCCGATTGACGTAACGCCGGGCGATTTTGACCACCAGCCGCAGGTTACTTTCAATCATGCGCTTGCGCCCCGCCGGATCGCCACTTTGCGACAAGCGCGCAAAATGAACTTCTTCCTCGGGGGAGAGCAATGGGGAAAAGCCGATTTCGTTGAGATACAACTGCGTGGCATCAAGTGCCCGCGTGTAATCGATGTACTTATGTTGTTTAAGTGAAGCGGAGTGTTTGGATTTGGAACGAACGGAAGGTGGAGCAGCCCCTTCATCATTCGACATCGAAGATTCCGAATCGATGCCGGTCTCCATAAGGAGAACCTCATCGTCGATGTCAAACTCCGGCACTTCTTTACTGAGAGCCATTGTTATAGTCCTTTGGTGAGTTCGACCCCAAGCTCAAGCGACGCCTTTATCCTTGGCAGCGCTGGAGCCTGTCCCCTCTACGTGACGGAACAGGCTGGCTTACAAATCAACGTCTTGGCAGGAACTGCAACGGATCCACAGGTTTACCTTGGCGGCGAATCTCAAAATGCAGTTTCACCCGGTCTGTACCCGTTGACCCCATTTCGGCAATTGTCTGTCCGACCTTGACCTGCTGTCCCTCCCGAACCAACAGCCTGCGGTTGTGGCCGTAGGCACTGACGTAGGTTTCGCTGTGTTTGATGATGACTAATTCGCCGTAGCCCCTTAAGCCACTCCCGGCGTAAACCACCGTCCCATCAGACGCAGCTAAAACAGGCTGTCCCAAATCTCCGGCGATATCAATTCCTTTATTCAAACTACCGTTTGAAGAGAATTTTCCAATCAGAATGCCATTAGATGGCCATCCCCAGCCGGTCGGGGCCGGGCCTGCAGGAGGCAGTGGAGCGGGGGCTTGCTTGTTGGCGACGGACGGTGCAACGCCCGCAGAACTGCCACCAGAACCGGTGGTTGTGGTGGTCGTCGTGCCATTTGCCTGACGCCGGATTACCGTGGTTTTACTCGACGACGAGGGCGAGGAACCGCTGTTGCTGACCACCGCTGTGGGAGTTGAACCGGTGCGGCCGTCGAAGCGAATTGTCTGACCCGGATGGATCGTGTATGGCGTAGGAATATTGTTCCGGGCCGCGAGGGCTTTGTAATCCCAGCCGTAGCGAAATGCGATCGAAAACATCGTATCGCCCGGACGGACTACATACTGCCCGGTCGTCACAGCAGGACGTTGGGCCACCGCGTTGTTGCGATCGACCACGCGCACGTTGTTCGATTTGGTGCTGGAACAACCGACCAGCAAGGTGCTCAAGACAAGGCCAGTCACCAGGCGCTGAAAGCTCGTGTTACCCATACGCTGCGCAATGACTGTGAGACTCACCCGCCGCTCCCTTTGTGGTGGCTGAAAAATTCGCAATGCCGGATTTCGGCATGAAGTGTCGCAAGTATAACGGGCCGAATCGGCTTTACCCTTAATGAAGCGAAATCGCTTCGCGCACACGTTTGCAAGTGCACACTCTGCTGCGTTTAAACCCTCGCTGCCGGTGTAAGACCGAGGCGAACGAAAGGAATTCAGTGCTGGTAAATAATTGCTCAGGCCAGCGGCCCGTTGAGCAGAGGCACGAAACGCACAGCGCCCAATACGTGTCGGGAGAAGCCGTTTTCTTCACGCACGATCAGCATCAGTTGCTGCACTTCCCCCGAGCCGACCGGAATGACCATGCGCCCGCCAGGTGCCAGTTGATCAAGCAGAGCTTGCGGCACATCGGTGGCCACGGCAGTGACAATAATGCCGTTATAAGGTGCCAGCGCAGGCCAGCCTTCCCAGCCATCGCCCCAACGGAATACCACGTTGCGTAGGTTCAGCTCGACCAGGCGTTCCTTGGCGCGATCCTGCAGAACCTTGATGCGCTCAACCGAGAACACGCGCTCGACCAGTTGCGATAACACCGCTGTCTGGTAACCGGAACCGGTACCGATCTCCAGCACTTTATCCAGTGGCCCGGCCTCCAGCAGCAGCTCGCTCATGCGCGCCACCATATAAGGCTGGGAAATGGTCTGGTTGTTGCCGATCGGCAGCGCCGTGTCCTCGTAAGCGCGGTGTGCCAGCGCCTCGTCGACGAACAGATGACGCGGTGTGCGCCGGATCACTTCGAGGACCTTGGCGTTGGACACGCCTTCTTCATACAGGCGCTGAATCAGACGCTCACGGGTACGCTGGGAAGTCATGCCGATGCCGCTACGCAGTCGGTCTTCGTGTTCACGGGCCATCAGCGCAGCCCCTCCAGCCAACCATCGAGGCTTCTAAAGGCATCGTTGAACGTCCGATCGAGCTGCAACGGGGTGATGGAAACGTAGCCCTGCATTACCGCGTGGAAGTCCGTGCCCGGGCCGCCGTCTTCGGCGTCGCCGGCAGCGGCAATCCAGTAACCGGCCTTGCCGCGCGGATCGACCACTTTCATCGGCGCCGCCGCCCGGGCACGGTGGCCGAGACGGGTCAACTGGATACCGCGAATGTGGTCGATCGGCAGATTCGGAATATTCACGTTGAGCACCGTGCGCGGCGGCAGATCGAGCCCGGCATGGGCCTCGACCAGTTTGCGCGCAAAGTAAGCCGCCGTCGGCAGATTATCCACCTGGCGCGACACCAGCGAAAAAGCGAATGACGGACGCTCGAGGAAACGTCCCTCAAGGGCAGCCGCCACCGTCCCGGAATACAGCACGTCATCGCCAAGGTTGGCGCCGAGATTGATACCGGACACCACCATGTCCGCCTCGCGCTCCAGCAAGCCGTTCAGGCCCAGGTGCACGCAATCGGTCGGAGTGCCATTGAGGCTGATAAAGCCATTGGCCAGGTATTGCGGGTGCAGCGGACGGTCGAGCGTCAGCGAACTGCTGGCGCCGCTTTTGTCCTGCTCCGGGGCGATAACCACGCATTCGGTGTAATCCGCCAGCGCAGCATAAAGCGCGGCGAGACCGGGTGCGGTTACCCCATCGTCGTTAGAAATCAGAATACGCATGGGCTGTCCGTCTGCCCCACCGGCACCAGATCAACGAGCTCGCGCACCAATACGGTGGCGAAGCATCCGGCCGGGAGGACGAATTCCAGTTGCAGAATGTCAGGCTGGGGATAATGCCACGTCAACCCGGCAATGGGCAGTCGCAGGATGCGACGTTCGTGGCTCATGCCGGCGTGAATCAACCAATCGCGCAGCTGCGCTTCATCGGCGGCGATCCCCTGCTCCAGATCATGGACAGCGCCTGTGGTCGGCGAGTCACCTTCGCCCCACTGCGGACCAGTCGGATGCAGATCAAGAATGGCCAGACGCGGGTCACTGCACTCGGCTTCACCGGCTGGGAAAAAGCTGCGGCTGTCGGTGAACGCGAGCAGATCGCCGACTTGTGCTTTTTGCCAGGTGCCATCGGCAACACGCGCCGCCAGCACCTTATTGAAGAGGAAACTGCGCGCCGTCGAGAGCAGGCGCGAACGCACATTGCGTTGTTCCGGCAAAGCCTTGCGCGCCGCCCACGAACGCGCATCAACGACGTTGCCGCCGTCGTGGCCAAAACGCTGGGCGCCGAAATAATTGGGGATGCCTTGTTGGGCGATCAGTTGCAGACGTTGTTCGATCGCTATTTTGTCGCCATCGAACTGCGTCAAACGCAAGGTGAAACCGTTGGCCGAGTGCGCGCCACGTTGCAGTTTGCGTTTGTGGCGAGTGGTCTTGAGGACTTTCAGCGTGTCGTTTTCAGCCGCCGACAGATCCGGATCGGCCTTGCCCGGCAGTTGCACGCTGAACCACTGGCGGGTCAACGCCTGACGATCCTTGAGACCGGCATAGCTGACAGTGCGCAACGGCACGCCGGCAGCCTTGGCGATACGCCGTGCGGCTTCCTCAGTGTTCAGGCCACGTTTTTCGACCCAGATCCACAGGTGTTCGCCGTCGCCGCTGAACGGGATGTCGAGCACTTCATCGACCTGGAAATCTTCAGCGATGGCTTTCAGTACTGCGCTGCCAAGGGGTTCGCCATAGGCACGCGGGCCGAGCAATTGCAGTTCGTTCATGCGCGCAGCAACAAGGCAACGGAGTGCACGGCGATGCCTTCTTCGCGACCGACAAAGCCGAGCTTTTCGGTGGTGGTAGCTTTCACGTTCACTTGATCCAACTCAACTTGAAGATCCGCCGCGATCAGCGCGCGCATCGATTCGATATGCGGCGCCATTTTTGGCGCCTGGGCAACGATGGTGTTGTCGACGTTGCCGACTTTCCAGCCTTTGGCGTGAATCAGCGCGACGACATGACGCAGCAGCGCGCGGCTGTCGGCGCCCTTGAATTGCGGGTCGGTGTCCGGGAAGTGTTTGCCGATATCACCCAGCGCCGCAGCGCCGAGCAAGGCATCGCTCAAGGCGTGCAGCAGGACGTCACCGTCGGAATGAGCGAGCAGCCCGAAGCTGTGTGCGATACGCACGCCGCCCAGAGTAATGAAATCGCCTTCAGCGAAACGGTGCACATCATAGCCGTGGCCAATACGCATAAAAAAAACGCCCCGATTTTTGTCAGGGCGTGATTCTACCTGCATTAGGCCTTGAGGGCGCGTGCGTGATGCTGCAAGTGGTCGTCTATGAAGCTTGAGATGAAGAAATAGCTGTGGTCGTAGCCCGGTTGCAGGCGCAACGTCAGCGGATGGCCCGCTTGTTTTGCCGCTTGTTGCAGGGCTTCGGGTTTGAGTTGGGTGGCGAGGAAGTCGTCGCGGTCACCTTGATCAACCAGCAGCGGCAGTTTTTCGTCCGCCTCGGCAATCAGTGCACAGGCATCCCACTCCTTCCATTTCGAACGGTCTTCGCCGAGGAAACGGGAAAACGCTTTTTGGCCCCATGGGCAATCCATCGGGTTGTTGATTGGCGAAAACGCCGACACCGATTGATAGCGCCCCGGGTTTCGCAACGCACAAATCAACGCACCATGGCCGCCCATGGAGTGGCCACTGATGCTGCGTTTGTCCGATGCCGGGAAATGCGCTTCAACCAGTGAAGGCAATTCCTGCACGACATAGTCATGCATCCGATAGTGGCGCGACCACGGTTCCTGCGTGGCATTCAGATAGAAGCCGGCACCGAGACCGAAATCCCACGCGCCATCCGGATCGCCCGGCACATCCGGGCCACGTGGGCTGGTATCCGGCGCAACGATGATCAACCCAAGCTCGGCAGCCATGCGCATCGCGCCGGCCTTCTGCATGAAGTTCTCGTCGGTGCAGGTCAGGCCGGACAACCAATACAGCACCGGCAGCTTGCCGCCCTGCTCTGCCTGTGGTGGCAGGTACACGGCGAACACCATGTCGCAACCGAGCACGTCGGAGCGATGGCGATAGCGCTTGTGCCAACCGCCGAAACTCTTCTGACAGGAGATGTTTTCCAGATTCATGGGATTCTCCCAGCTGCAAGTGGCAAGCTTCGAGCGTCAAGAAAAGGCAAAAGCGCCCTGACCTGGAGCTTGAAGCTTGCCGCTTGGGCTGCGTTTAGAAATGAATGACGGTACGGATGCTTTTGCCTTCGTGCATCAGGTCGAACGCTTTGTTGATGTCTTCCAGGCCCATGGTGTGGGTGATGAACGTATCCAGCGGGATCTCGCCGCTTTGCGCCATGTCGACATAGCTTGGCAACTCGGTACGACCGCGTACGCCGCCGAATGCCGAACCGCGCCAGACGCGACCGGTGACCAACTGGAATGGACGGGTGGCGATTTCCTGACCAGCACCGGCGACGCCGATGATTACCGACTCGCCCCAACCTTTGTGGCAGCACTCAAGTGCGGCGCGCATCAGTTGCACGTTGCCGATGCATTCGAAGGAGAAGTCGACGCCGCCATCGGTCATGTCGACGATCACTTCCTGGATCGGACGATCGAAGTCTTTCGGGTTCACGCAGTCGGTGGCGCCGAGTTGTTTGGCGATCTCGAACTTGGCCGGGTTGATGTCGATGGCGATGATGCGCGCAGCCTTGGCCTTAACAGCGCCGATCACCGCCGACAGACCGATGCCGCCCAGACCGAAGATGGCAACGGTGTCACCCGGCTTGACTTTGGCGGTGTTGAGCACGGCACCGATGCCGGTGGTGACGCCGCAACCGAGCAGGCAGACCTTTTCCAGTGGCGCATCCTTGGAGATCTTGGCCACGGAAATTTCCGGCAGCACGGTGTATTCCGAGAACGTCGACGTGCCCATGTAGTGGAAAATCGTTTCGCCCTTGTAGGAAAAACGCGAAGTGCCGTCCGGCATCAAACCTTTACCCTGAGTGGCGCGAATCGCCTGACACAGGTTGGTCTTGCCCGACTTGCAGAATTTGCACTGGCCGCATTCCGGGGTGTACAGCGGAATCACGTGATCGCCAACGGCAACCGAAGTCACGCCCTCGCCGATCGCTTCAACGATGGCGCCGCCTTCATGGCCGAGGATCGACGGAAAGATGCCTTCCGGATCAGCGCCGGACAGGGTGTAGGCGTCCGTGTGGCAAACCCCGGAAGCCACCACGCGCAGCAATACTTCACCGGCCTTGGGCATGGCGACATCGACTTCTACGATTTCCAGCGGCTTCTTGGCCTCGAAGGCAACGGCGGCGCGCGACTTGATCATGCTGACTCTCCAGTGAATCCATTGAATAAAAAAACCAGACGGCCAGTGTAGTTCAACGCCAACTGATGAATAATCCGGACAAAAGCAAAACATTATTGCCGTACAGGGATAATCCTGATGTCCGAAAATCGCTGGGAAGGCATCGACGAGTTCGTCGCCGTCGCCGAGTGCAGTCAATTTACCGCTGCGGCCGAACGCCTTGGCGTCTCTTCCTCCCACGTCAGTCGACAAATCGTACGACTGGAAGAGCGTTTGCAGACGCGCCTGCTCTATCGCAGTACTCGCCGAGTGACGCTGACCGAGGCTGGTCAGACTTTCCTCCAGCATTGCCAACGTTTGCAGGATGGTCGCGAGGAAGCGCTGCGTGCAGTTGGCGATCTGACCAGCGAACCCAAAGGCATGCTGCGCATGACCTGCGCTGTGGCATATGGCGAACGTTTTATCGTGCCGCTGGTGACGCGATTCATGGGGCTGTATCCACAATTGCGCATTGATATCGAGCTGAGCAATCGCCAACTCGATCTGGTGCATGAAGGGTTGGATCTGGCGATTCGACTGGGCCGCTTGCAGGATTCGCGACTGGTCGCAACCCGCTTGGCGCCGCGACGAATGTTTCTCTGCGCGTCACCTTCCTACCTTGAGCGGTATGGTCGCCCACACAGTTTGTCGGAACTGAGCCGACACAATTGCCTGATCGGCAGCTCGGACATCTGGCAGCTTGAGCAAAACGGGCGGGAGTTTTCCCAGCGAGTGCAGGGAAACTGGCGCTGCAACAGTGGGCAAGCGGTACTGGACGCGGCTTTGCAAGGGGTCGGGTTGTGTCAGTTGCCGGATTATTACGTGCTCGAGCATTTGCACAGTGGCGCGCTGATTTCGCTGTTGGAGGCGCATCAGCCGCCGAATACGGCGGTGTGGGCGTTGTATCCGCAGCAGCGGCATTTGTCGCCGAAGGTGCGCAAGTTGGTGGATTTTTTGAAGGAAGGGTTGGCTGAGCGGCCGGAGTATCGCGGGTAACTCACGCGGTGTCTGAGTAGCCGCTTTCGCGAGCAAGCTCGCTCCCACAGGGGCCCGCAGTGAATGCACATTGGGTGTCAGGCGCAAATCAAATGTGGGAGCGAGCTTGCTCGCGAAGGCGGCGGAATAGGCAACACAGCACTCAGCGGCGATTAGCCCAACGCTGACGCAACCATTCCAAATCTTCCGGTCGCGTGACCTTGAGATTATCCGCTCGCCCTTCAATCAGGCGCGGCGCCAACCCGGCCCACTCCATCGCCGAAGCTTCATCAGTAATCAGCGCCTCAGCGACCAGACTGTCCGCCAACGCCCGGTGCAACGCACCGAGGCGGAACATCTGCGGCGTGTACGCCTGCCAGATCACACTGCGATCCACGGTTTCAACCACACGCCCGTGCTTGTCGACCCGCTTCAACGTGTCGCGCGCCGGCACTGCGAGCAAACCACCGACCGGATCATCCGCCAGTTCATCCAGTAACCTGTCGAGATCATCGCGACTCAGATTCGGCCGTGCCGCATCGTGCACCAGCACCCAGTCGTCATCATCGGCACCCTGTGCATGCAAGTGCAGCAAGGCATTGAGCACCGAGCCAGAACGCTCGGTCCCGCCTTCAACCCGCTGAATGCGCGAGTCGCCCGCGCAGGCCAGGTTCGGCCAGTAAGGATCATCAACCGCAAGACTGACCACCAAACCCTTGAGGCTTGGGTGATCGAGGAAACAGCCGAGGCTGTGTTCGAGAATTGTGCGCCCGCCCAGTTGCAAGTATTGCTTGGGACGGTCCGCGGCCATTCGGGCACCGACGCCCGCGGCAGGAATCACGGCCCAGAAGGCCGGCAGGGAATTGATCATTGGGCCAACTGGTAAAGGGTTTCGCCGTCCTTGACCATGCCCAGTTCGTGACGAGCCCGCTCTTCAACGGTCTCCATACCCTTCTTCAACTCACTGACTTCAGCGTCCATCACCCGGTTGCGCTCCAGCAAACCTTCGTTCTCGGCGTGTTGATCAGCAATCTGCTGATTCAGCTCGGCGACCTGCGCCAGACTGCCATTGCCCACCCACAGGCGGTACTGCAGACCGGCCAGCAGCAAGAGCAAAACGAGAAACAACCAGTAAGGACTGCGCATCGAATATCAGGTATCCAGTGAAAAAAGACAGCCACGCCAAAACTTTGAAGCATCTGATAGCACGAAGCCTGGAAGACCCAGGCTTGTGCTGTTAAGGCATCAGATTAGTGGCAAATCCATCGCTGTCACGACTTTTTCGACACAATCCGGTGTCCTTCCATCAGTTTGTACTTAGCCGCGGAACTCGCTGCGACCGTTGTACTTGGCCTTGCCATTCAACTGCTCTTCGATACGCAGCAGTTGGTTGTACTTGGAAACGCGGTCGGAACGGCACAGCGAACCGGTCTTGATCTGGCCAGCCGAAGTACCCACCGCCAGGTCGGCAATGGTCGAATCTTCGGTTTCGCCCGAACGGTGCGAGATCACTGCAGTGTAACCGGCAGCCTTGGCCATCTGGATGGCTTCCAGGGTTTCGGTCAGGGTGCCGATCTGGTTGAACTTGATCAGGATCGAGTTGGCGATATTTTTATCGATGCCCTCTTTCAGGATCTTGGTGTTGGTCACGAACAGGTCGTCGCCGACCAGTTGAACCTTCTCGCCGATCTTGTCGGTGAGGATCTTCCAGCCAGCCCAGTCGGACTCGTCCAGACCGTCTTCGATCGAGATGATCGGATAACGTTCTGTCAGGCCTTTCAGGTAGTCAGCAAAACCTTCAGCAGTGAACACCTGGCCTTCGCCGGACAGGTTGTACTTGCCGTCTTCGTAGAATTCGCTGGCCGCGCAGTCCAGCGCCAGGGTCACGTCGGTGCCCAGCTTGTAACCGGCATTGGCCACAGCTTCGGAGATCACTTTCAGTGCGTCTTCGTTGGACGCCAGGTTCGGTGCGAAACCGCCTTCGTCGCCAACGGCAGTGCTCAGGCCACGGGCCTTCAGCACAGCTTTCAAGTGATGGAAAATCTCGGTGCCCATGCGCAGACCTTCCGAGAACGACTTGGCGCCAACCGGCTGCACCATGAATTCCTGGATGTCGACGTTGTTATCGGCATGCTCGCCACCGTTGATGATGTTCATCATCGGCACCGGCATCGAGTAAACACCCGGCGTGCCGTTGAGGTTGGCGATGTGTGCGTACAGCGGCAGGTCCTGGTCCTGTGCAGCAGCCTTGGCCGCAGCCAGGGACACAGCGAGGATGGCGTTGGCGCCCAGGGTCGCTTTGTTTTCAGTACCGTCGAGCTTGATCATCGCGTGATCCAGGGCTTTCTGGTCGCTTGGGTCGGAGCCCAGCAGCAGATCGCGGATCGGACCGTTGATGTTGGCTACCGCTTTGAGCACGCCCTTGCCCAGGTAACGGCTCTTGTCGCCATCACGCAGCTCGAGCGCTTCACGCGAGCCAGTGGATGCACCGGACGGCGCGCACGCGCTGCCGATGATGCCGTTGTCGAGAAGCACGTCCGCTTCCACGGTGGGATTGCCACGGGAGTCGAGAACTTCACGACCTTTGATGTCGACGATTTTTGCCATTGTTGTAAACACTCCAAAGTTGACGAAAACGACGCAGCTAGAGGAAATCTTTTTACCGTCGGCAAGGGGTGTGCAGCGGGCAGACTTGCAGACGATAACGCTCATGCCCGAGGGCATGAGCGACAAATCGTGCGGTACTTTACCGGAGAATTGAGGTTTACGCGGTTTCTACCGTCGGAAAACTCTTAACCAGTTCGTCCAACGCTTTGAGCTGGGCCAGGAAAGGCTCCAGTTTGTCCAGACGCAAGGCGCAAGGGCCGTCGCATTTAGCGTTGTCCGGATCCGGGTGCGCTTCGAGGAACAGACCCGCCAGCGCCTGGCTCATGCCGGCCTTGGCCAGATCCAGAACCTGGGCACGGCGACCGCCAGCGGAGTCGGCGCGCCCCCCCGGCATTTGCAGCGCGTGGGTCACGTCGAAGAATACCGGGTACTCGAACTGCTTCATGATGCCGAAGCCGAGCATGTCGACCACGAGGTTGTTGTAGCCGAAGCTCGAACCACGCTCACAGAGGATCAGTTGATCGTTACCCGCTTCCACGCACTTGTTCAGGATGTGTTTCATTTCCTGAGGCGCGAGGAACTGGGCTTTCTTGATATTGATCACTGCGTTGGTCTTGGCCATCGCGACGACCAGATCGGTCTGGCGCGACAGGAAGGCCGGCAGTTGAATGATGTCGCAGACCTCAGCGACGACCGCGGCCTGATCAGGCTCGTGGACGTCGGTGATGATCGGTACGCCGAAGGCTTGTTTGATGTCCTGGAAGATGCGCATGCCCTCTTCCAGGCCAGGACCGCGATAAGAGGTCACAGAAGAACGGTTGGCCTTGTCGAAACTGGCCTTGAACACGTAAGGGATACCGAGTTTTTCGGTGACCTTCACGTACTCTTCGCAAACCTGCATGGCCATGTCACGGCTTTCCAGCACGTTCATGCCGCCGAACAGCACCATGGGTTTGTCGTTGGCAATCTCGATGTCGCCGACGCGGATGATCTTCTGTGCCATCGGGGTTACGCCTTCTTCTGGTGTTGAGCCAATGCTGCTTTGACAAAACCGCTGAACAGCGGATGGCCATCACGTGGTGTCGAGGTGAACTCTGGGTGGAACTGGCAAGCGACGAACCATGGATGATCCGCGGCTTCAACCACTTCAACCAGCGCTGCGTCAGCGGAGCGACCGGAGATTTTCAGGCCGGCTTCGATGATTTGCGGCAGCAGGTTGTTGTTCACTTCGTAACGGTGACGGTGACGCTCGACGATCACGTCCTTGCCGTAGCAGTCGTGCACCTTGGAGCCAGCTTCAAGCAGGCATTCCTGAGCGCCGAGGCGCATGGTGCCGCCCAGATCGGACGATTCGGTACGCACTTCAACGGCACCGGTCGCGTCTTCCCACTCGGTGATCAGACCCACAACCGGATGGCCGCTGGCGCGATCGAATTCGGTGGAGTTGGCGTCTTTCCAGCCCATCACGTTACGGGCGAACTCGATGACCGCCACTTGCATACCGAGGCAGATACCCAGGTAAGGCACCTTGTTTTCGCGAGCGTATTGAACGGCAGTGATCTTGCCTTCCACGCCGCGCAGACCGAAGCCGCCCGGTACGAGGATCGCGTCGACACCTTCGAGCAGCGCAGTGCCCTGGTTCTCGATGTCTTCGGAATCGATATAGCGCAGGTTGACCTTGGTGCGGTTGCTGATGCCGGCATGGCTCATCGCTTCGATCAGCGACTTGTAGGCGTCCAGCAGCTCCATGTACTTGCCGACCATGGCGATGGTCACTTCGTGCTCCGGGTTCAGCTTGGCGTCAACCACCGCTTCCCACTCGGACAGATCAGCGCTACCGCATTGCAGACCGAAACGCTCAACGACGAAATCGTCCAGACCCTGCGAGTGCAGGATGCCCGGGATCTTGTAGATGGTGTCGGCGTCTTCCAGCGCAATCACTGCACGCTCTTCAACGTTGGTGAACTGGGCGATCTTGCGACGCGACGAGATGTCGATCGGGTGATCGGAACGGCACACCAGCACGTCTGGCTGCAAGCCGATCGAACGCAGTTCCTTGACGGAGTGCTGAGTCGGTTTGGTTTTGGTTTCGCCGGCAGTGGCGATGTACGGCACCAGCGTCAGGTGCATCAGCATCGCGCGCTTGGCGCCGACTTCGAAACGCAGTTGACGGATGGCTTCGAGGAACGGTTGCGACTCGATGTCACCGACGGTGCCACCGATCTCGACCATTGCCACGTCAGCGTCACCGGCACCCTTGATGATGCGGCGCTTGATTTCGTCGGTGATGTGCGGGATCACCTGGATGGTTGCACCCAGGTAGTCACCACGGCGCTCTTTGCGCAGCACGTGCTCGTAGACACGGCCGGTGGTGAAGTTGTTGTTCTGGGTCATGGTCGTGCGGATGAACCGCTCGTAGTGGCCCAGGTCCAGGTCGGTTTCGGCGCCGTCGTGGGTGACGAACACTTCACCGTGCTGGAACGGGCTCATCGTGCCCGGGTCGACGTTGATGTACGGGTCCAGCTTCAGCATGGTGACCTTAAGTCCCCGCGCCTCCAGGATGGCCGCCAATGAAGCCGATGCAATGCCTTTCCCCAATGAAGAAACAACACCGCCCGTGACGAATATGTAGCGCGTCATGAAAAACCCTAGAAGTCTGCGTTAAAGCGGTACGAGCCGCCGGGGAAAGCGAAGGAAGGCCGAAGCCCCCGATCACCTGCATTAATCACAGTGCACCTTTCAAAAAAACCGCCGCGTTGGGACAGACCGGCAGATGAAACACCGGTACGTTGCTCGCTACACATTTTTTGGAATCGCCCAGCAAAGACTGCTTGGTAATCGGCAACTCCTGCAATTCAGGCGAATCCACAGAAGTTGTATCAAGAAGGGAGCGTAGTCTACCGGAATGCTCCTTTCAGCTCAAACCTTGATCTTCGTCTGTTGGCAGCCAATGCAATTTCCAGCCATCGTGCACATCGCCATCCAGACCCGGCAGGTTGGCCACCGCGAGCAATTCGTCGCCGCGAAACAGCAGCGGCAATCTGCCACGCACGAAACCCGGCACCGCGCGCTCATTGAGCAGGCGCTTGAGGTCGCGGTGACCGCGATCGGCCAGATGCATGACCTCGCCGCCCCGACGATAGGCAATGCGCAGCGGTCCGCAAGGCGTCTGCCCGCTAAACCTGACGCATCCATTATTGGCCAAGCGTAGCGCTGACGACGGGCTCTGCCACTCGCCGCCGATCATCGGCGCGCGCAACCAGTCGCCACTGAGCCACCAAAGCCGACCGGCGCTGCGGTGCAACTCGCCATTGGCCAGACGCCAGATTGGCGAGGCATCTTGGCCGGCGTCGCATAGATCCTTCCAACCCGACCAATGGTCGCTATCGGGTAGTTGAGTGAAGGGTTCCAGCCAATGACTGATCGCATTGCGTTGGCGCGCGGCAGACAGGGCGGCGATTGGCGCCAGTTCCAGCGACGGTAAACCCAGCCATTTGAAATCGTGAGAGGTGTTCGCCTGTGCGAGATCGATCTGCGCCAACTCATCGAGCAGCCCCTGCGCCTCACGCAGATGCGCGGCACTGCGAGCCATGCTCGCCTGCGCTTGCGGCCAGCGCCCGGTCAGCAGCGGCATGACTTGATGGCGCAGATAATTGCGCGAGAATTGTCGATCTTGGTTGGACGGGTCTTCGATCCAGTTCAATTGATGAGCCTGCGCATACGCCTCCAGTTCGGCGCGGGAGATGTCCAGCATCGGACGAATCAGCATGCCCTGCCCCACTGATCGCTGCGCCGGCATCCCGGACAATCCGCGCACACCGGCGCCACGCAACAAGCGAAACAACAGCGTTTCCGCCTGATCATCGCGATGCTGCCCCGTCAGCAACACATCATTGGTTTGCGTCAGCGCACTAAACACCACGTACCGCGCCTCCCGCGCCGCCCGTTCCAGACTTGCACCTTGCTGCACCGTCACCCGCTCGATCAGCAGCGGCACGCCCAGTGCATCGCAAACTGATTGGCAATGCTGCGGCCACGCATCAGCCGCAGCCTGGAGGCCGTGATGGATATGGATGGCGGTTAACGGCGGGAGGGATTCAGATTTCGCCAGAGAGGCAAGCAAGTGCAGGAGGACAGTGGAGTCGAGACCACCAGAGAATGCGATGCGCCAATGAGCGGCGTTGCGCCAAGGCTCAAGTTTTAGCAACAGCTGCGAAGGCAAATCAATCGAGAACTGACTCATTTTTTCACCTTCACCGAAAACCAATGTGAGAGCGAGCTTGCTCGCGAAAGCGGTTCAACATTCAACATTTTCGTTGTCTGTTATAACGCCTTCGCGAGCAAGCTCGCTCCCACAGTGTTTTGCATTGTCAGCCGAATCGGCGTTCGATCAAAGACCGTAGCTCATCAGTCGATCATAACGGCGCTTCAACAGCGCTTCGTTATCGAACTTCTTCAGCATCGCCAGTTGCGAGCTCAGCTCGGCACGGATCGACGCAGCAGCGGCGGCCGGATCACGGTGGGCGCCGCCCAGAGGCTCGCCAATCACCTTGTCGACAATGCCCAGGCCTTTCAGACGCTCAGCGGTGATGCCCATCGCTTCAGCAGCATCCGGCGCTTTTTCAGCGGTTTTCCACAGAATCGAAGCGCAACCTTCCGGCGAGATCACCGCGTAGGTCGAATATTGCAGCATGTTCAACTGATCGCAGACGCCGATCGCCAGTGCACCACCGGAACCACCCTCACCGATAACGGTGGCGATGATCGGGGTTTTCAGGCGCGACATCACGCGCAGGTTCCAGGCGATCGCTTCGCTCTGGTTGCGCTCTTCAGCGTCGATGCCAGGGTAGGCGCCCGGGGTGTCGATGAAGGTCAGGATCGGCATTTTGAAACGCTCGGCCATTTCCATCAGGCGGCAAGCCTTGCGGTAGCCTTCCGGACGCGGCATGCCGAAGTTGCGGCGCACCTTCTCGCGCACTTCACGGCCCTTCTGGTGACCGATGATCATCACCGGCTGGTCTTCCAGGCGGGCGATACCGCCAACGATCGCGGCGTCGTCGGAGAAGTGACGGTCGCCGTGCAGTTCGTCGAACTCGGTGAAAATGTGCTCGATGTAGTCGAGGGTGTACGGGCGTTTCGGGTGACGCGCCAGGCGTGCGATCTGCCAGCTGGTCAGCTTGCCGAAGATGTCTTCGGTCAGCGTTTTGCTCTTGTCCTGCAGGCGGGAGATCTCATCGCCGATATTCAGCGAATTGTCATTACCGACCAAGCGCAACTCTTCGATCTTGGCTTGCAGGTCGGCGATCGGCTGTTCGAAATCTAGAAAATTCGGGTTCATAGGCGTCCGTCTTGGGTCGTGTCCCAAATGAGCTTGGGCCGGCCGGTTGTCTATTCGCGCCCTACCTTAAGGGAGAGGCGCGCTGAGGTCGAGATTAAAAATTCAGGTTGCGGGCAAGCGCCATGATGGCACTCACCGGTCAACGGTATTGGAGGAAGACGTTGTCTCGCCCGAACTGGTCACGCAGAGCCTGAATCAAGGCATCTGCCGGGTCGATCCGCCACGTCTCGCCGAACTGCAGCAAGGTCTTCGCATCCGGGCTGGTGTACTCCATGGTGATCGGGCACGCGCCGCGATGACGCTTGAGCAAATCACCCAACCAGCGTAGCTGATCGCCTTTCAGGTCCCGGGTTTGCAGCTTCAGGCGCAGGCTCTCGGCCAGGTTGGTGCGCGCATCCTCCATGCTCATCACCCGCTTGACCCGCAGGCGCAGGCCACCGGAGAAGTCGTCGTTGCTGACTTCGCCTTCGACCACCACCATCGCGTCGGTCTGCAGCAGCGATTGCGCAGAGTGGAATGCATCGGCAAACAACGACGCCTCGATCCGCCCCGAGCGGTCGTCGAGGGTGATGAAGCCCATCTTGTCGCCCTTCTTGTTCTTCATCACGCGCAGGGCAATGATCATCCCCGCCACGGTTTGCGTATCGCGCGCCGGTTTCAGGTCGATGATGCGCTGGCGGGCGAAACGGCGGATTTCACCTTCGTATTCATCGATCGGGTGACCGGTCAGGTACAGGCCCAGGGTGTCTTTCTCACCTTTGAGGCGTTCCTTGAGGGTCAGCTCTTTGGCCTTGCGATGGGACGCGTAAACATCGGCGTCTTCCTCGACAAACAGCCCGCCGAACAGGTCGGCGTGACCGCTGTCGTGGGTGCGCGCGGTTTGTTCGGCCGCCTTGATCGCCTCTTCCATCGCCGCCAGCAACACGGCGCGGTTGCGGTCGATGTTGGCTTGATAAGCCTTTTGCTCGTCATGGAAGTACGGGCCCAGACGATCCAGCGCACCGCTGCGGATCAGGCCGTCCAGCGTACGTTTGTTGATGCGCTTGAGGTCGACACGGGCGCAGAAGTCGAACAGATCCTTGAACGGACCGGCCTGACGCGCTTCGGTGATGGCCTCAACCGGGCCTTCGCCAACGCCTTTGATCGCGCCGAGGCCGTAAACAATGCGACCGTCGTCGTTCACCGTGAACTTGAATTCCGAAGTATTCACATCCGGCGCGTCGAGACGCAGCTTCATCGTGCGAATTTCTTCGATCAAGGTCACGACCTTGTCGGTGTTGTGCATGTCCGCCGACAGTACCGCGGCCATGAACGGCGCCGGGTAGTGGGTTTTCAGCCAGGCGGTCTGGTACGACACCAGGCCGTAAGCGGCGGAGTGAGACTTGTTGAAGCCGTAACCGGCGAATTTTTCCACCAGGTCGAAAATGTTACCGGCGAGATCGGCGTCGATATTGTTGGTCTTGCAACCTTCAATGAAACCGCCGCGCTGCTTGGCCATCTCTTCGGGCTTTTTCTTACCCATCGCCCGACGCAGCATGTCCGCACCACCGAGGGTGTAACCGGCCATGACCTGGGCAATCTGCATCACCTGTTCCTGATACAGGATGATGCCGTACGTCGGCGCCAATACCGGCTTGAGGCCTTCGTACTGGTAGTCGGAATGCGGATACGCCAGCTCGGCACGACCGTGCTTACGGTTGATAAAGTCATCAACCATGCCCGATTGCAGCGGGCCCGGACGGAACAGGGCCACCAGTGCGATCAAGTCTTCCAGGCAGTCGGGCTTGAGCTTTTTGATCAGCTCTTTCATGCCGCGTGATTCAAGCTGGAACACCGCGGTGGTTTCAGCTTTTTGCAGCAGCGTGTACGTCGGCTTGTCGTCGAGCGGGATGAACGCGATGTCCAGCGGCGGCTCGTCGACCTTGGCGCGGTCGCGGTTGATCGTCTTCAGCGCCCAGTCGATCACCGTCAGGGTGCGCAGACCGAGGAAGTCGAACTTCACCAGACCGGCCGCTTCAACGTCGTCCTTGTCGAACTGGGTTACCAGACCGTCACCGGCCTCGTCGCAATAGATCGGCGAAAAGTCGGTCAGCTTGGTCGGGGCGATAACCACACCACCGGCGTGTTTACCGACGTTACGCACGACGCCTTCGAGCTTGCGCGCCATCTCCCAGATTTCCGCCGCTTCTTCATCGACCTTGATGAAGTCACGCAGGATTTCTTCCTGCTCGTAGGCTTTTTCCAGGGTCATGCCGACTTCGAACGGAATCATCTTCGACAGACGATCCGCCAAGCCGTAGGATTTGCCCTGTACCCGCGCCACGTCGCGCACCACAGCCTTGGCGGCCATGGAACCGAAGGTGATGATCTGGCTTACCGCGTTGCGCCCGTATTTCTCGGCCACGTAGTCGATCACGCGGTCACGACCGTCCATGCAGAAGTCGACGTCGAAGTCGGGCATCGAGACCCGTTCCGGGTTAAGGAAACGTTCGAACAGCAGGTCGTATTCCAGCGGGTCGAGGTCGGTGATCTTCTGCACGTAGGCCACCAGCGACCCGGCACCCGAACCACGGCCCGGACCTACCGGTACGCCGTTGCTCTTGGCCCATTGGATAAAGTCCATAACGATCAGGAAGTAACCGGGGAAACCCATCTGGATGATGATATCCAGCTCGAAATTCAAGCGGTCGACGTAGACCTGACGCTTGGTTTCGTAGTCTTCGGTGGTGTCTTTGGGCAGCAGCACCGCCAGGCGCTCTTCGAGACCGTCGAAAGACACCTTGCGGAAATACTCGTCGATGGTCATGCCATCGGGGATCGGGAAGTTGGGCAGGAAGTGCGTGCCCAGTTTCACTTCGATGTTGCAGCGCTTGGCGATCTCGACGGTGTTTTCAATCGCGTCGGGAATATCGCTGAACAGCTCGATCATTTCCTCGGCGCTTTTCAGGTATTGCTGATCGCTGTAATTCTTCGAACGCCGCGGATCGTCGAGGGCGCGGCCCTCACCGATGCAGACACGGGTTTCGTGCGCAGCAAAATCTTCCTGCTTGATGAAGCGCACATCGTTGCTCGCCACCAGTGGCGCACCGAGCTTGTCGGCCAGGGCGACGGCGCCGTGCAGTTGCTCTTCGTCGTTGGGGCGATTGGTGCGCTGAATCTCCAGATAGAAACGATCCGGGAACACCGCCATCCACTCGCGCGCCAAGGCTTCGGCTTCGCCCGGGTTGCCGCTGATCATGGCCATGCCGATCTCGCCTTCTTTGGCGGCGGACAGCATGATCAGGCCTTCATTGGCTTCGGCCACCCATTCGCGCTCGACAATGATCATGCCGTTGCGCTGGCCTTCGATGAAGCCGCGCGAGATCAATTCAGTGAGGTTGCGATAGCCCTTGGCGTTCATCACCAACAGGCTGAGCCGGCTCAGCGGTGCGTCCGGGTCTTTGTTCGACAGCCACAGGTCGGCGCCGCAAATCGGCTTGATGCCGGCGCCCATGGTGTTTTTATAGAATTTGACCAGAGAACACATGTTGTTCTGGTCAGTGACCGCGACCGCCGGCATGTTCATGGCCGTCAGCGCCTTGACCAGCGGCTTGATCCGCACCAGCCCGTCGACCAGGGAGTATTCAGTGTGCAGGCGTAGATGAACGAATGAAGCCGGCATAGTGATCCTGTCCAGTTACATAGAGACAACAAGGCCCGGATTGTACCGGGCCTCGAACAAAACATCAGCCTTGCGACTAAACCTGTGTCAGGCCTTCGAGCGCTTCATAAGCCTGACGCACCGGGGCGAAAGAGCGCCGGTGAATCGGCGTCGGGCCAAGACGGACCAACGCTTCCAGATGAACGGGCGTCGGGTAGCCTTTATGACCGCCAATGCCGTAACCCGGGTAAATCAATTCGAACGCGGCCATTTCGCGATCGCGGCTGACCTTGGCCAGAATCGACGCGGCGGCAATGGCCGGCACCTTGCCGTCACCCTGCACGACCGCTTCGGCGCGCATCGGCAGTTGCGGGCAGCGGTTGCCGTCGATCATCGCCAGTTTCGGCTGGATGTGCAGGCCGGCTACCGCGCGCTGCATGGCCAGCATGGTCGCGTGGAGAATGTTCAACTCGTCGATTTCTTCGACTTCGGCGCGGGCGATGCACCAGCTCAGGGACTTCTCGATGATTTCGTCGTAAAGCTTTTCGCGCTTGGCTTCGGTGAGTTTCTTCGAGTCGTTGAGGCCGAGGATCGGCCGGTTCGGATCGAGGATCACCGCCGCCGTCACCACCGCGCCGCACAACGGGCCACGACCGACTTCATCGACACCGGCGACCAGTTCTTCAACTTCGGCGACCAGGGTGAAATCCAGGCCCATCTGCATGCTTGTCTTGCTCATCGTGTCTGACCGATCAGGTTGAGGACGGCGTCCGCCGCCTGATTAGAGGCATCCAGGCGCAGCGTGCGGTGGATCTCGTCGAAGCCGCGCGTCTGCTCTTCACCACCGTCGATCAGTGGCGACAAGGTCTGGGCCAGCGCTTCGACCGTCGCATCATCCTGCAACAGTTCCGGTACCAGAAGACGCTGAGCCAGCAGGTTGGGCAACGACACGTACGGGCTCTTGACCATGCGCTTGAGAATCCAGAACGTCAGCGGTGCCAAACGGTACGCCACCACCATCGGCCGCTTGTACAGCAGCGCTTCGAGGGTGGCGGTGCCAGAGGCGATCAGCACGGCGTTGCACGCAGCCAGTGCCAGATGGGATTTGCCGTCGAGCAAGGTTACCGGCAGATCACGGCCGGCGAGCAACTCTTCAAGCTGCGCGCGGCGCTCAGCGTTGGCGCACGGGATGACGAAACGCAGCCCCGGACGCATGGCGCGCAAGCGCTCGGCGGTGTCGAGAAACAGCGCCCCCAGACGACCGACTTCGCCGCCACGGCTGCCCGGCATCAACGCCACCAGCGGACCGTCGGGCAGCCCCAACTCGGCACGCGCCGCAGCACGATCAGCTTCCAGTGGAATGGTATCGGCCAGCGTGTGACCGACGAACCGCACCGGCACGCCTTTTTCTTCGTAGAATTTTGCTTCGAACGGCAGCAGCGTCAACATCAGATCGCAGCCTTCGCGGATCTTCAGCACGCGCTTCTGGCGCCATGCCCACACCGAAGGGCTGACGTAGTGCACGGTTTTGATCCCGGCCTGACGCAGCTTGAGTTCGATATTGAGGTTGAAGTCCGGGGCGTCGATGCCGATGAACACGTCTGGCTTCTCGGCGATCAGCGTGGCGATCAGCTCTTTGCGGCGCTTGAGCAGCTCACGCAAACGGCCGAGGACTTCCACCAGGCCCATGACCGACAAGCGCTCCATGGGAAAGTAGGAAGTCAGGCCTTCAGCCTGCATCAACGGCCCACCGACGCCGATGAACTCGACCGCCGGATGCTGCGCCTTGAGCGCGCGCATCAGACCGGCGCCGAGAATGTCACCGGAAGCTTCACCCGCCACCAGCGCAATACGCAGATTGGCCATGATCAGCGAGTGATGCCGCGAGTCGACGACTGGATGGAGTCACGGAATATCGCGACTTCCGGGAACTGCGCAGCGGGTTCGGCCAACTCAGCCAGAGCCTGCTCGACCGTCAGCCCTTGGCGGTACACGGTTTTGTAGGCGCGACGCAGGGTGTGGATCGCGTCTTCGCTGAAACCGCGGCGGCGCATGCCTTCGAAGTTCATGCTGCGTGCTTCGGCCGGGTTGCCGAACACGGTGACGAACGCCGGAACGTCCTTGCCGATCGCGGTACCCATGCCGGAAAAGCTGTGGGCGCCAATGTGGCAATACTGGTGCACCAGGGTGAACCCGGAGAGGATCGCCCAGTCATCAACGTGCACGTGGCCAGCCAACGCCGTGTTGTTGACCAGAATGCAGTTGTTGCCAATGACGCTGTCGTGGCCGATGTGCGCGTAGGCCATGATCAGATTGTGATCACCCAGGGTGGTTTCCGAGCGGTCCTGCACGGTGCCACGGTGAATCGTCACGCCTTCACGGATGACGTTATGGTCACCGATCACCAGACGGGTTTCTTCACCCTTGTATTTCAGATCGGGCGTGTCTTCGCCTACCGAGGAAAACTGGTAGATGCGATTGTGCTTGCCGATGCGGGTCGGGCCTTTGAGGATCACATGCGGCCCGATCACGGTACCCTCGCCGATTTCCACACCTGCGCCGATGATCGACCACGGGCCGACCTCGACGCCATCAGCCAGAACGGCCGACGGATCGATGATTGCGCGAGGGTCAATCAAACTCATAGCTTGCGTTCCGCACAGATGATTTCAGCGGAACAGACCGGCTTGCCATCGACCGAAGCCTGGCATTCGAACTTCCAGATCTGACGCTTGCAGCTGATGAACTTGGCTTCCAGGATCAACTGGTCGCCCGGCAACACCGGCTGACGGAAACGCAGCTTGTCGGAGCCGACGAAGTAGTAAAGCGTGCCATCGGCTGGCTTCACGTCGAGCATTTTGAAACCGAGGATCCCGGCAGCCTGAGCCATCGCTTCGATGATCAGCACGCCCGGCATGATTGGATGCGCAGGGAAGTGACCATTGAAGAACGGTTCATTGATGCTGACATTCTTGTAGGCGCGAATGCGCTTGCCTTCAGTGTCCAGTTCCACCACCCGGTCCACCAGCAGGAACGGGTAACGGTGAGGCAGGTATTCGCGAATCTCGTTGATGTCCATCATTTCGGGGGGAAGCCTATGTAAAGATTGGGAGCGCGACTGACGCGCACTCCTCTAGCAAATCAAGGAGGCAGTCTAGAGGCTGTGCACACTTGATATGGAAATGGTATCAGCCATCTGATGAAGCATTGCCGTCAGGGGTCACTTCCCCTACGCGCTTTTCCAGCTGTTTCAAACGTCGCGCGATGTCATCGAGCTGACGAATGCGGGCCGCGCTTTTGCGCCATTCGGCCGCCGGTTGCATGGCTGTGCCGGAAGAATAGGCGCCCGGCTCGGTAATCGAGTGAGTCACCATGGTCATCCCGGTCAGGAAAACGTTGTCGCAAATATCAATGTGGCCAACCAGACCGACACCGCCAGCGAGCATGCAATGCTTGCCGATTTTGGTGCTGCCGGAAATGCCGACACAGGCGGCCATGGCGGTGTGATCACCGACCTGAACGTTGTGGGCGATCTGGATCTGGTTGTCGAGCTTCACGCCATTGCCGATCACGGTATCGGCCAACGCACCGCGGTCGATGGCGGTATTCACGCCAATCTCGACATCGTCGCCGATGGTCACGCCACCGATCTGGGCGATTTTCTGCCAGATGCCTTTTTCGTTGGCGAAGCCGAAGCCCTCGCCACCGAGCACGGCGCCGGACTGAATCACCACGCGCTTACCGATGCGCACATCGTGGTACAGCGTCACGCGCGGAGCAAGCCAGCCGCCTTCGCCGATTTCGCTGCGGGCACCAATGACGCAATGCGCGCCCAATGTCACTTGCGCACCAATTCGCGCGCCGGCCTCGATCACCACAAAAGGACCAACGCAGGCAGTCGGGTCAACCACCGCATCCGCCGCAATCACCGCTGAAGGATGGATACCCGCAGTGGCTTTTGGCTTGGGATCGAATAAATGCGAGATGCGCGCGTAAGCCAGATAAGGATCCGGCACCACCAATGCATGACCGGCAAAACCTTCGGCATCAGCTTCCTTGAGCAACAGTGCTGCTGCCTGCGAGCCTGCCAGGTATTTGCGATATTGAGGGTTTGCCAGAAAGCTCAACTGAGCTGGGCCAGCCTCTTGCAAAGTGGCTAGCCCAGTAATTTGCGTCTCAGGGTCGCCACGCAGGGTGGCGCCGAGGAACTCGGCCAACTGGCCGAGCTTTATAGTCACGGTCATGGGTTACTTCAGCTGATTCATGCGCTCGATAACCTGGCGCGTGATGTCGTACTGAGGCTTGACATCGATGACTGCGCCACGCTCGAACACCAGGTCAAAACCACCTTTCTTGATGACTTCTTCCACTGCGCTATCCAGTTTCGGCTTCAGTTGCTTGAGCATTTCGCGGTCGGCAACAGCTTTGGCTTCGTTCAGCTCTTTGGACTGGAACTGGAAGTCACGGGCCTTTTGCTTGAATTCCAGCTCCAGACGCTCACGCTCGCCTTGCTGCATCTTGTCGCCACCGGCCATCAGACGATCCTGAATACCTTTGGCGCTGCTTTCCAGCGTCTTCAGTTTGGTCAGCTGTGGACCGAACTTCTTCTCGGCATCCACGGCGTATTTCTTCGCCGCGTCGGATTCCAGCAGGGCCATCTGATAGTTCAGAACGGCAATTTTCATGTCGGCAAATGCCGGGCCTGCCACCATCAAGGAGGCCAGGAGAACCAATTGAGTCAACTTACGCACGATGCACTCCTACAAAATCCATTGTCGTTATCTTGGGTCAGACGCTTAGAACGTCTGGCCGAGGGAGAATTGGAACACTTGAGTTTCAGCGTCATCCGGTTTCTTGATCGGCATGGCCAACGCGAAGCTCAGAGGACCCAGTGCGGTGACCCAGGTCACACCCACACCGACGGAACTGGCCATGTTGCTCAGGCTGATATCGTTGCACTGTGTGTTGGACTTCGAACCATCAGAGTTCGTGGTGTTTTTGCACTGCGAATCAAACACGTTACCCACATCCCAGAATACCGAAGTACGCAGGGAGCGTTGATCTTTGACGAACGGCAGCGGGAACAACACTTCAACACCGCCTTGGATCAGAACGTTACCACCGAACGGCAGTGGGTCCTGATCCGGATCGCGCAGAGTACCGTTTTTACCCGTACTTGGTGTGCTGCGAGGACCCAGGGTGCTGTCCTTGAAGCCACGAACCGAGTTGAAACCACCAGCATAGTAGTTTTCATAGAACGGCAAGCCGTCGGTCGAACCGTAACCGTCGCCATAACCCAGCTCGGTGTGCAGACGCAGGGTGTAGTTTTCGCTGATCGGCTGGAACAGCTGACCGCGGTAATCAAGTTTGTAGAACGACAGATCGCTGCCTGGAATGGTGGTTTCCAGGGTCAGGCTCTGGGAACGACCGCGAGTCGGCAATACGCCCTTGTTCAGGGTCGACTCAGACCAGCCGGCCGAAGCCTTGAAGTTCAGGTACTGATCGCCTTCCTTGTTAACGAAGTCAAAAATCTCGTCAACGGTGTAAGTACCGGTCTTGATCTTGTCCTGCTGGGCAGACAGACCGAAGGTCAGACGCGAAGTCTCGCTGATTGGATAACCAACGTTTACGCCGGCACCCAGGCTGTCTACCGCATAGCTTGCTACGTCGACGTCGAGGTCTTTGTAGTCAGTGGTGCGATAGAACGCGTTGTAACCCAGGCTCACGCCATCGGCGGTCCAGTACGGGTCAACGTAGCCGAAGTTATAGCGGCTCTGGTATTCGCTTCGGGTCAGGCCGATGCTGACGCGGTTACCGGTACCGAGGAAGTTGTTCTGGGTAATCGAACCACCGAGGATCAGACCGGCGCTCTGAGCGAAACCGACGCTGGCGGTGATGGAGCCGGAAGCCTGTTCTTCAACGCTGTAGTTCACGTCCACCTGGTCGTCGACACCT
Source organism: Pseudomonas fluorescens (assembly GCF_001648775.1). Classification (GTDB taxonomy): domain Bacteria; phylum Pseudomonadota; class Gammaproteobacteria; order Pseudomonadales; family Pseudomonadaceae; genus Aquipseudomonas; species Aquipseudomonas fluorescens_M. The sequence goes on along the minus strand of NZ_LVEJ01000036.1, from coordinate 32,826 downwards.
GGCACAGCCGGGGTTTCAACGTTGACTTCTTTAAAGAAGCCCAGACGCTCCAGACGGGTCTTGGATTGGTCGATCAGGTAGGTCGAAGCCCAGCCACCTTCCATCTGACGCATTTCACGACGCAGCACTTCGTCTTCCGACTTGGTGTTGCCACGGAAGTTGATGCGGTTGACGTAGGCACGCTTGCCCGGATCGACAGCAAACAGGATGTCGACGGTGTGGTCATCATCGTGCGGCTGAGGAATGCCGTTGACGTTGGCGAAGGTGTAACCCTCGTTACCCAGACGACGAGTGATCAGTTCCGAGGTGGTGGTCATCAGCTTGCGCGAGAACACTTGGCCTTTCTGCACCAGCAGCAGGGACTTGACCTGGTCTTCAGGGACTTTCAGGTCACCGCTGAGCTTGACGTCACGAACGGTGTACTTCTCGCCTTCGGTCACGTTGACGGTGATGTAGACGTGTTTCTTGTCCGGGGTGATCGACACCTGGGTCGAGGCAATATCCATGTTGATATAGCCACGGTCCAAGTAGTAGGAACGCAGACGCTCCAGGTCACCGGACAGCTTTTCACGGGCGTACTTGTCATCGTTCTTGAAGAACGACAGCCAGTTGGTGGTTTTCAGCTCGAACAGGTCAGTCAGGTCTTCCTCAGGGAACACCGTGTTGCCGACCACGTTGATGTGCTGAATGGCGGCAACGGTGCCTTCGTTGATCTTGACTTTCAGACCCACGCGGTTACGCGGCTGCGAAACCACTTCGGTATCGACCGTTGCCGAGTAGCGACCTTGCGCGACGTACTGGCGTTGCAGTTCGTTACGTACACCTTCGAGGGTGGCACGCTGGAAGATCTCGCCTTCGGACAGACCGGATTGCTTGAGGCCCTTCATCAGGTCTTCAGTGGAGATCGCCTTGTTACCTTCGATCTCGATACTGGCGACGGATGGACGCTCGACAACCGTGATTACCAGAACGTTGCCTTCGCGGCCCAGCTGGATATCTTGAAAGAAACCGGTTTTGAACAACGCACGAGTGGATTCCACCAGGCGACGATCATCCGCCTGCTCGCCGACGTTCAACGGCAAGGCACCAAAGACACTACCCGCGGAGACCCGCTGGAGGCCATTGACGCGAATATCAGAGATAGTGAAGGACTCGGCGTGAACTTCGGCGATCATCAATACGGTGAGAACCGCAGTTAGCAGCAGACGTTTCATGAAGTCCTTTCTTATTCCAACTGGCAATAAACAAACTGCCGCAAAATGCGGCAGATTCGCAATTCAGCGAAGCGTTACAGTCGACCCAGATCGTTGACCAGAGCAAGCAACATCACCCCGACCACCAAACTGATACCGATCTGTATCCCCCAACCTTGCACCCGATCCGACAAGGGACGACCACGCGCCCACTCGATCAGATAAAACAACAAATGCCCCCCATCCAGTACAGGAATGGGCAGCAAATTCAGAACGCCCAGGCTAATACTCAGATAAGCAAGGAAATTCAGGAAATCAGCGACGCCCGACTGGGCAGAAGCGCCCGCCACTTTAGCAATGGTTATCGGTCCACTCAAGTTTTTTACCGAGAGCTCGCCGAAGAGCATTTTCTTCAGCGAATCGAGCGTCAGAATGCTCATGGTCCAAGTGCGACGGGCACCCTCGCCAATTGCGGCCAACGGCCCGTAACTGACCTCGCGAATCATCTCCGGCGGCCAGTCGACAGCTTTTACACCCGCGCCCAGATAACCACTCGGCGCCTTGCTTTCTCCGCGCGCCGCCAAGGTCACCGGGACGTCGATTTGAGCATTGTCACGCTCGATGCGCAGCATGATTTTGGTATCAGGACGCGTACGAACGGTATCAACGACTTGTTGCCAGTCATTCAGCGCCTGCCCATCGAGGGCCAACAGACGATCGCCGGTTTTCAGGCCAGCGGCCTGGGCCGGACCTTTAGGATCGAGTTCGGCAAGCACCGGCGGCAGGGCCGGGCGCCATGGTCGAATACCCAGGGAGCGAATCGGATCCGGCTCATCGGCGCCTTTGAGCCAGTGATCCAGTGCCAGCTCACGCGGTGAATCCGCCGTAGAGCCTTGTTCACGGACCATCAACTGCAAGGCACCGCTCTCACCGAGTCGACGCACCAACTGCAAATTGACCGCCGCCCACCCAGTGGTCGGCTCACCATCAATGGCGACGATTTCCTGACCGGCATTCAAACCGGCCTTGGCCGCAATACTGCCGGACTCTACAGCGCCGATGACCGGACGCACCTGCTCGCTGCCGAGCATGGCCAGCACCCAGAAAAACACCAGCGCCAAGAGAAAATTGGCGATCGGGCCGGCGGCGACGATGGCGATGCGCTGACGAACGGACTTGCGATTGAAAGATTGATCAAGCTGATCGACCGGAACTTCGCCCTCACGCTCGTCGAGCATTTTGACGTAGCCGCCCAGCGGAATCGCGGCCACCACAAACTCGGTGCCCTGCTTGTCGTGCCAGCGCAACAACGGCATGCCAAAGCCCACGGAAAAACGCAGAACCTTGACGCCACAGCGCCGCGCGACCCAGAAGTGGCCGAATTCGTGAAAGGTGACCAGCACACCCAAGGCGATCAGGGTGCCGGCAATCATATAGAGCGCGCTCATCTACTTTCTCCGCAATCCTGTTCAGTGCCGCGTGAAGCCATTGTGTTGCAAAACTTATCGGCCGTGACGACTCAACCATTGTTCAGCCAAAACTCGCGCCTTGGCGTCGGCGGTGAACACCGCATCGAGATCAACCAACGCGACAACCGGCTCGAGATTCAGAACTTCCTCGATGATACTCGCGATTTCCAGGTAGCGAACCCGCCCGTCGAGAAACGCGGCTACCGCGACTTCGTTGGCCGCATTGAGCATGGCCGGAGCGCTATCGCCCGCCTCTGCCGCCTGGCGCGCCAGACGCAGGCACGGAAAACGCTGTTCATCAGGCGCTTCGAAATCCAGACGCGCGATCGCAAACAGATCCAGTGGTGCCACGCCAGAGTCGATACGTTCCGGCCAGGCCAGCGCATTGGCGATCGGCGTGCGCATATCAGGATTGCCCAATTGCGCCAGTACCGAACCATCCACATAGTCGACCAGCGAATGGATCACACTCTGTGGATGGATCACCACCTCGACTTGCGACGGCTTGGCGTCGAACAACCAGCAGGCTTCGATCAACTCGAGGCCCTTGTTCATCATGCTCGCCGAGTCCACGGAGATCTTGCGCCCCATCGACCAGTTCGGATGCGCGCAAGCCTGATCGGGTGAAACATGCGCCAGTTCAGCCATCGACGTCTGCCGGAAGGGGCCGCCAGAGGCTGTCAGCAAAATCCGACGCACACCTACCGAACTCAATCCGCGAGCAAAGTCCTGCGGCATGCACTGGAAGATCGCATTGTGTTCGCTATCGATCGGCAACAGCACCGAACCGCTCTTGCGCACCGCCTGCATGAACAGGGCGCCGGACATGACCAGCGCCTCTTTATTGGCCAAGAGGATTTTCTTGCCCGCCTCGACGGCTGCCAAGGTCGGACGCAGCCCTGCTGCACCCACGATCGCCGCCATTACCGCGTCGACTTCCGGAGCGGAGGCAACCTGACACAGGCCCTCCTCCCCCACCAGTACGCGGGTCGACAAACCGGCGGCACGCAAATCGTCCTGCAGACCACGCGCCGCCGCGACTTCCGGCACCACCGCAAATTGCGGCACATGGCGCACGCACAGGGCGAACAGCTCACTCAGGCGAGTAAAGCCACTCAAGGCGAAAACCTGATAACGCTCGGGGTGGCGAGCGATGACATCGAGGGTACTCAGACCGATCGAACCGGTCGCCCCCAGAACCGTAATCTGCTGTGGGCGACTCACGGTGCAGCCATCCACAACAACACTGCAAACACCGGGATCGCCGCGGTGAGGCTGTCGATACGATCAAGCACGCCGCCGTGACCGGGCAGCAGATTGCTGCTGTCCTTGATGCCGGACTGGCGCTTGAACATGCTTTCAGTGAGGTCGCCGACCACCGAAATGAACACGATCAGCGCAGCACCGATCAAGCCTTTGAGCAATTCGGCAACCGTCCAGTCACGCACCAGCCCGACGATTGCAGTAATCACCAGACTCAACGCGAGACCGCCGTAAACACCTTCCCAGCTCTTGCCCGGACTGACCTGCGGCGCGAGTTTGCGCTTGCCGAAAGCACGGCCAGAGAAGTAGGCACCGATATCGGCCCCCCACACCAGCACCATGACCGCCATGATCAACCAGTTACCCAACGGATACTGTTTGATCTGCACCAGACCTTGCCAGGCCGGCAACAGGATCAGCAGACCGATGACCAGCTTGGTTGCGGCACTCGACCAGTGTTCACTGGAGCGCGGATAGGTCAGCACCAGATATGTTGCCACCGCCCACCACAGCACCGCAGCACCCAGCACCCACGGTGCAAGGCCGGGCAGGATGTACATGACGAACAGCATCAGAGCGACGACGACGGCATAACCGACACGGAACGCCTGGCCGGTGAAGCCGGCAAGCCGCGCCCATTCCCACGCGCCCAGACTGACAACCAGCCCGATGAACAGCGCAAAACCGGAACCTTCGAGCAGGAAAAAACCGCACAAGGCGATCGGCAGCAGGATCAGCGCAGTGATGATTCGTTGTTTAAGCATTAAACCCGGGCTCCAGCTTCGATCTGCTCGCTCGTTTTACCGAAGCGACGCTGACGCGAAGCGAAATCGGCCAGCGCATTGCGCATGGCATCGTGTTTGAAGTCCGGCCAGAACAGGTCGGAGAAGTACAACTCGGCATAGGCGAGCTGCCACAGCAGGAAGTTGCTGATGCGATGCTCCCCGCCGGTGCGAATGCACAGATCAGGCAACGGTAGATCGCCAGTGGCCAGACAGGTCTGCAGCAGATCCGGCGTGATGTCCTCCGGGCGCAGGTGCCCGGCCTGAACTTCACGCGCCAGACGCTGCGCAGCCTGAGCAATATCCCACTGACCGCCGTAATTGGCGGCGATCTGCAGAATGAAACGATTGGCGCCCGCCGTCATCGCCTCGGCTTCACGCATGGCGGCCTGAAGCTCGGGATGGAAGCGCGAGCGATCGCCAATGATGCGCAGGCTGATGTTGTTGTCGTTGAGACGCTTGGCCTCACGACGCAATGCCTTGAAGAACAGATCCATCAAGGCGCTGACTTCATCGGCCGGACGCTGCCAGTTTTCACTGGAAAACGCGAACAGGGTGAGCACTTCGACCTTGGCCTCAGCGCACACCTCGATCACCGCCCGCACAGCGTCCACGCCCGCTTTATGCCCGGCGACACCTGGCATAAAGCGTTTCTTCGCCCAGCGATTGTTGCCATCCATGATGATCGCGACATGGCGCGGCACCGCGGACGGCGCAGTCTGCTTGGTCTTGTCCATTAAAAGCTCGAACCTTATACGGCCATCAGATCCGCTTCTTTTTGCTTGGTAGCCGTGTCGATATCAGCCTCGGCCTTGTCGGTGAGCTTCTGAATATCGGCAGCGGCACGACGCTCTTCGTCTTCGCTGATTTCTTTGTCCTTGACCAGTTTCTTCAGCTCGCCCAAGGCGTCACGACGGATGTTGCGCACGGCAACACGCGCGTCTTCGGCAGCGCTGCGCGCCTGCTTGGTGAAGCCCTTGCGGGTTTCTTCAGTCAGGGCAGGCATGGAGATCAGCAGCAACTCGCCCAGGTTGGTCGGGTTGAGGTTCAGACCAGCGCTCTGGATTGCCTTGTCGACTGCCGCGAGCATGTTGCGCTCGAATGCCACGACTTGCAGGGTGCGCGAGTCTTTTACAGTGATGTTGGCCACTTGGGTGATGGAAGTGTCTGCGCCGTAGTACGGCACCATGACGCTGCCCAGGATGCTTGGGTGAGCCTTGCCGGTACGAATCTGGCCAAAGGCATGGGCCAGAGAGTCCAGGGATTTTTGCATGCGCTCTTGAGCGTCTTTTTTGATTTCGTTGATCATTGTTGACCTTCCTCGATCAGGGTGCCTTCAGCGCCGCCATGGACGATGTTCAGCAGGGCACCAGGCTTGTTCATGTTGAATACGCGCAGCGGCATCTTGTGGTCGCGGCACAGACAGATAGCTGTCAGATCCATTACACCCAGTTTGCGATCCAGTACTTCATCATAAGTCAGATGATCGAACTTCTCGGCATGCGGGTCTTTGAACGGGTCTGCGGTGTAAACGCCATCGACCTTGGTCGCTTTCAACACGACGTCGGCATCGATTTCGATTGCACGCAGGCAGGCTGCCGAATCCGTGGTGAAGAACGGGTTGCCGGTACCGGCTGCGAAAATCACGACGTCTTTGGAGTTCAGGTGGCGCATGGCTTTGCGGCGATCGTAGTGATCAGTCACGCCAACCATGGAAATGGCCGACATCACGATGGCCGAGATATTGGCACGTTCCAGCGCATCGCGCATGGCCAGGGCGTTCATCACAGTGGCCAGCATGCCCATGTGGTCGCCTGTTACCCGATCCATGCCGGCTTTGCTCAATGCTTCACCGCGGAACAGGTTGCCACCGCCGATCACCAGACCGACCTGAACGCCGATGCCGACCAGTTGGCCGACTTCCAGCGCCATGCGATCCAGTACTTTCGGATCGATCCCGAACTCTTCCGAGCCCATCAGGGCCTCGCCGCTAAGCTTGAGTAGAATGCGTTTATAGCGAGCCTGATAACCACTGCCCTGCTGAGCCATTGCGAATCTCTCCTGCGGCGTATTTAAAAATTCTTTGCGAGCTGTTTACAGCTGGCGTTCACTCTAGCTTGGCGCTGCTTCAGCGCCATCGGAACATGGCTTTGTAAGTCAGTTCCAAGTGGAAACCAATTAAAAATTGATAACCCCATCTGAAAAGAGGCTGCGCGCGTAAGCGGGCAGCCTCTTTCGGGCGACAGTTGAAAAACTGTCTTATTGCTTGGCGGCAGCCAGCTGGGCAGCAACTTCTTCAGCGAAGTTGTCGACCGGCTTCTCGATGCCTTCGCCTACTTTGAAGTAAGTGAAGGAAACGATTTCAGCACCGGCTTTCTTGGCCAGTTCGCCAACCTTGACTTCAGGGTTCTTGACGAACGCCTGCTCAACCAGGCTTGCTTCGGCCAGGAACTTGCTGATACGGCCTTTGACCATATTTTCAACAATGTTTTCTGGCTTGCCTTTGATTTTTTCTTCGTTCAGCTGCAGGAACACAGCTTTTTCGCGTTCGATAGCTTCAGCCGAAACTTCCGATGGCAGCAGGAACTCAGGGTTGCTGGCCGCTACGTGCATAGCGATGTCTTTGGCCAGTTCAACATTGCCGCCTTTCAGAACAACTGCAACACCGATCTTGTTGCCGTGCAGGTAGCCACCAACAACGTCGCCTTCTACGCGAACCAGACGACGGATGTTGACGTTTTCGCCAACCTTGCCGACCAGTACCAGGCGAGCAGCTTCTTGAGCTTCGATCAGCGGAGCAACATCAGTCAGCTTGTCAGCGAAAGCTTTTTCAATGCTTTCAGCAACGAATGCCTTGAAGTCGTCCTGCAGAGCCAGGAAGTCGGTCTGCGAGTTCACTTCCAGCAGAACAGCGGATTTGCCGTCTTCTTTCAGAGCGATGGCGCCTTCAGCGGCAACGTTACCAGCTTTTTTGGCAGCCTTGATTGCGCCCGAAGCACGCATGTCATCAATGGCTTTTTCGATGTCGCCGTCAGCCTTTTCCAGGGCTTTCTTGCAATCCATCATGCCTTCGCCGGTACGCTCGCGCAGTTCTTTAACCAACGCTGCAGTAATTGCTGCCATTTTCAAATTCCTCTTGGATAGGTTTTCAACCATTCCACCCGATTGAACGGGCGTTCAATTCTTCCCGAACCCCACTATGTAGCTGCTGCACGTTACAGAAGCTGTAGCTGCGCCGCCGACAAATGGTTTTCGAGGTGGCAAAAAGGGGGCCAAGCCCCCTTTTTGCTTACTGAGTCAACGCCAGGGCGTCAATTACTCAGCTGCAGCCTGAGTTTCTTCAGCTGCGAATTCTACAGTGCCGCCAGCAACATTGTTGCGACCACGGATGACTGCGTCAGCCATCGAACCCATGTACAGCTGGATAGCGCGGATTGCGTCATCGTTGCCTGGGATGATGTAGTCAACGCCTTCCGGGCTGCTGTTGGTGTCGACAACGCCGATTACCGGGATGCCCAGCTTGTTGGCTTCGGTGATCGCGATGCGCTCGTGGTCAACGTCGATCACGAACAGTGCGTCTGGCAGACCGCCCATGTCCTTGATGCCGCCCAGCGAACGATCCAGCTTCTCAAGATCACGGGAGCGCATCAGCGCTTCTTTCTTGGTCAGCTTGGCGAAAGTACCGTCTTCGGCTTGAACTTCAAGGTCACGCAGACGCTTGATGGAAGCACGAATGGTTTTGAAGTTGGTCAGCATGCCGCCCAACCAGCGGTGATCGACGTACGGCGAACCGCAACGTGCTGCTTCTTCAGCAACGATCTTGCCAGCGGAACGCTTGGTGCCGACGAACAGAATCTTGTTTTTGCCCTGGGCCAGACGCTCTACGAAAGTCAGAGCTTCGTTGAACATTGGCAGGGTTTTTTCAAGGTTGATGATGTGAATCTTGTTACGCGCGCCGAAAATGTACTTACCCATTTTCGGATTCCAGTAACGGGTTTGGTGACCGAAGTGCACACCGGCCTTCAGCATATCGCGCATATTGACTTGGGACATGATAGTTCCTTAATAAGTCGGGTTTGGCCTCCACGTATCCCAATGACCAACCAGTGGCATAAAGCCAAAAGCACCCAGGTCATCGTGTCGACACGTGTGTGGATTTAAGCTTTTCGGGGTATCCCCGGAAAGCGGCGCATTTTATACCACAGGGTGCGCAGAAACGGAACCCGGAATCTGTAATCGCACCAGTGACATGGGCGCAGCCCCCTTGGAATCGGCCCCGAGCGCACTATTGTATAGAGAGAAGCGATGCACGCGGGCGCTGAATTGCGCCGTGCGTCTGTTAGAATCGCGTTTTTCAGGGTCGCAAAACGCACACCCGCCACCCTATTCGTATCAGCAAGCGCCGCCGAGCGCAGAGAGAGCCTGTATGACCGTCAACCTCAAAACCCCCGAGGACATCGCTGGCATGCGTGTCGCCGGCAAACTGGCCGCCGATGTGCTGGAAATGATTGCCGAACATGTCAAACCAGGCGTCACCACCGACGAACTGAACCAGATCTGCCACGACTATATTGTCAATGTGCAGCAGGCCATCCCGGCCCCGCTCAACTACAAGGGCTACCCGAAGTCGATCTGCACCTCGATCAACCACGTGGTCTGCCACGGCATCCCGAACGACAAACCGCTGAAAAACGGCGACACCCTGAACATCGATGTGACCGTGATCAAGGACGGCTACCACGGCGATACCAGCCGCATGTTCCACGTCGGCGAAGTCCCGGTGTGGGCCGAGCGTCTGTCGCAAATCACCCAGGAATGCATGTACAAGGCGATCGAGATCGTCAAACCCGGCTGCCGCCTCGGCGACATCGGCGAAGTGATCCAGAAGCACGCGGAAAAGAACGGTTTCTCGGTGGTCCGCGAGTTCTGCGGTCACGGCATTGGCAAGGTTTTCCACGAAGAGCCGCAGATCCTGCACTACGGTCGTGCCGGCACCGGCATGGAACTGAAGGCCGGCATGACCTTCACCATCGAACCGATGATCAACCAGGGCAAGGCCGACACCAAAGTATTGGGCGACGGTTGGACCGCGATCACCAAAGACCGCAAGCTGTCGGCTCAGTGGGAACACACCCTGTTGGTCACCGACACCGGCTACGAGATCTTCACCCTGCGCGCCGACGACACCATCGCGCGCATCTCGGCCTGATCCACTAAACGCTCCCAGCCTTTATAGAAGGAAAGCCAATCGATGCCGCAGGTGGATCCCGAACTCTTTGACCGCGGCCAGTTCCAGGCTGAACTGGCGCTGAAAGCGAGTCCTATCGCCGCGTTCAAGAAGGCGATCCGCCAGGCTCGCGAAGTGCTCGACGCGCGCTTTCGCAGCGGCCGGGATATCCGCCGCCTGATTGAAGACCGCGCCTGGTTCGTCGACAACATCCTGCAAAAGGCCTGGGAGCAGTTCAACTGGAGCGAAGACGCCGACATTGCCCTGGTTGCGGTCGGTGGCTACGGCCGGGGTGAGTTGCACCCGTATTCCGACATCGACTTGCTGATCCTGCTGGACAGCGCCGATCACGAAGTTTTCCGTGATTCCATCGAACGTTTTCTGACGCTGCTGTGGGACATCGGCCTGGAAGTCGGCCAGAGCGTGCGCTCGGTCGACGAATGCGCCGAAGAGGCCCGCGCCGACCTCACCGTCGTCACCAACCTGATGGAAAGCCGCACCATCTGCGGCCCCGAGCGTTTGCGCCAACGCATGCTCGATGTCACCAGCACCGCACACATGTGGCCGGCCAAGGAGTTTTTCCTGGCCAAACGCGCCGAACAGAAGGCCCGTCACCACAAGTACAACGACACCGAATACAACCTGGAACCCAACGTCAAAGGCTCGCCCGGCGGCCTGCGCGATATCCAGACGATTCTCTGGGTGGCCCGTCGTCAGTACGGCACCCTGAACCTGCGCGCCCTTGCCGGCGAAGGCTTTCTGGTTGAAAGCGAAAACGCCCTGCTCGCCTCCTCCCAGGAATTCCTCTGGAAAGTGCGCTATGCCCTGCACATGCTCGCCGGCCGCTCGGAAGACCGCTTGCTGTTCGATCATCAACGCACCATCGCCGGTTTGCTCGGCTTTGAAGGTGACGACGCCAAGCAGGCCGTCGAAAACTTCATGCAGCAATATTTCCGCGTGGTGATGAGCATCGCCCAGCTCAGCGACCTGATCATCCAGCACTTCGAGGAAGTCATCCTCGCCCCGGAAGACGAAGCACCGCCGCAGCCGATCAACTCGCGCTTTCAACTGCATGACGGCTATATCGAGGCGCGCAACGACAACGTGTTCCGCCGCACGCCGTTCGCCATGCTCGAGATCTTCGTGCTGATGGCCCAGCAGCCGGAAATCAAGGGTGTGCGCGCCGACACCATCCGCCTGCTGCGGGAAAACCGTCATCTGATCGATGACAATTTCCGCAACGATATTCGCAACACCAGCCTGTTCATCGAACTGTTCAAGTGCAAGATCGGCATCCACCGCAACCTGCGGCGGATGAACCGATACGGCATTCTCGGGCGTTATCTGCCGGAGTTCGGTTTTATCGTCGGGCAGATGCAGCACGACCTGTTCCACATCTACACGGTCGATGCGCACACGCTGAACCTGATCAAGCACCTGCGCAAATTGCAGTACACCCAGGTCTCGGAGAAATTTCCGCTGGCGGCCAAACTCATGGCCAAACTGCCCAAGCCCGAACTGATTTACATGGCCGGTCTGTACCACGACATCGGCAAGGGTCGGCATGGCGATCATTCGGAAATCGGCGCGGTCGATGCCGAGGCGTTCTGCCAGCGCCATCAGTTGCCGGTGTGGGACAGCCGCCTGATCGTCTGGCTGGTGCAAAACCACCTGGTGATGTCGACCACCGCGCAACGCAAGGACTTGTCCGACCCGCAGGTGATTCACGATTTCGCCCAGGCGGTCGGCGATGAAACCCGCCTCGACTATCTGTACGTGCTGACGGTCGCCGACATCAATGCGACCAATCCGACGCTGTGGAACTCGTGGCGCGCCAGCCTGTTGCGCCAGCTCTATACCGAGACCAAGCGCGCCTTGCGTCGCGGTCTGGAAAACCCGGTGGATCGCGAAGAGCAGATCCGTCAGACGCAGAGCGCAGCGCTGGATATTCTCGTACGCGGCGGTACCGACCCGGACGATGTCGAGCAGTTGTGGGCGCAATTGGGCGATGACTACTTTCTGCGGCACACCGCCGGTGACGTCGCCTGGCATAGTGACGCGATCCTGCAGCAGCCGGCCGATGGTGGCCCGCTGGTGCTGATCAAGGAAACCACGCAACGCGAGTTCGAGGGCGGTACGCAGATCTTCATCTACGCACCGGACCAGCACGACTTCTTCGCCGTGACCGTGGCGGCGATGGACCAGCTCAACCTGAACATTCACGACGCCCGGGTTATCACCTCGAGCAGCCAGTTCACCCTCGACACCTACATCGTGCTCGACACCGATGGCGACTCGATTGGCGACAATCCGACGCGAGTCAAACAGATTCGCGACGGCCTCACTGAAGCGCTGCGCAACCCGGACGATTACCCGACAATCATCCAGCGCCGCGTGCCGCGCCAGCTCAAGCATTTCGCCTTTGCGCCGCAGGTGACGATCCACAACGACGCGCAACGGCCAGTGACCGTACTGGAGCTGACCGCGCCTGACCGGCCGGGACTGCTGGCGCGGATTGGCGGGATTTTCCTCGAGTTCGACCTGTCGCTGCAGAACGCCAAGATCGCGACCCTGGGCGAACGGGTGGAAGACGTGTTCTTCATCACCGACGCGCACAATCAGCCGCTGTCCGATCCGCTGCTGTGCAGCCGTTTGCAGGATGCAATTGTTGAGCAGTTGAGCGTCAATCAGGAACCGGATATCAAACTTTCACGCATCAGTATTTGATGGCGCCCTCCAATTCAAACGCTTTGCACGAGACCCTGCACCAATGAACAACGCTCTGAACCAGCTCCAGCCGTACCCGTTCGAAAAGCTCCGCGCTTTGCTCGGTACCGTCACGCCAAACCCGGACAAGCGCCCGATCGCCCTGTCGATCGGCGAGCCGAAACACCGCTCGCCGAGCTTTGTCGCCGAAGCGCTGGCCAACAGTCTGGATCAGATGGCGGTGTACCCGACAACGCTGGGGATCCCGGCCCTGCGTGAAGCCATCGCCGGCTGGTGCGAGCGTCGCTTTGGCGTGCCAAGCGGCTGGATCGATCCGGCACACAACGTACTGCCGGTCAACGGCACCCGCGAAGCGCTGTTCGCTTTCACCCAGACCGTGGTCAACCGTGGCGATGACGCACTCGTGGTCAGCCCGAACCCGTTCTACCAGATCTACGAAGGCGCAGCGTTCCTCGCCGGCGCCAAGCCGCACTACCTGCCTTGCCTGGACGAGAACGGCTTCAACCCGGATTTCGATGCTGTTTCGCCAGATATCTGGAAGCGCTGCCAGATTCTGTTTTTGTGCTCGCCAGGCAACCCGACCGGTGCATTGATCCCGGTCGAGACCCTGAAAAAACTGATCGCCCTGGCGGACGAGTACGACTTCGTGATCGCTGCCGACGAGTGCTACAGCGAACTGTACTTCGACGAACAGACTCCGCCGCCGGGCCTGCTGACTGCCTGCGTTGAATTGGGCCGCAAGGATTTCAAACGCTGCGTGGTGTTCCACAGCCTGTCCAAGCGCTCCAACCTGCCGGGCCTGCGCTCCGGTTTCGTGGCCGGCGATGCCGACATCCTCAAGGGCTTCCTGCTGTATCGCACCTACCACGGCTGCGCGATGCCGGTGCAGACCCAACTGGCCAGCGTTGCCGCGTGGAACGACGAAGTTCACGTTCGCGCCAACCGCGCGTTGTACCGGGAAAAATTCGATGCGGTGCTGGAAATCCTCAGCCCGGTGATGGATGTGCAACGTCCGGATGGCAGCTTCTATCTGTGGCCGAATGTACAAGGTGATGACGCGGCGTTTTGCCGTGACTTGTTCGAACAGGAACACGTGACTGTAGTACCCGGTTCTTACCTGTCCCGCGACGTCGATGGCGTCAATCCAGGTGCGGGTCGCGTGCGAATGGCATTGGTCGCCCCCTTGGCCGAATGCGTAGAAGCCGCAGAACGAATTCGCGCATTCGTTACTCGCCAACAGTAACTGTCAAATATCCGCACCAGGCAATCTGGTGCGGACTTTCACCATACAGAAATCACAACTTACAACGCATCGCTTTACTCATCTACCCGCAAACAAATAACTTACCCCGCACAACAACGACAATGTATCAAGCAATACAAGTTCACGACCTATTGAACTTGTAGATACCCACTAAACAGACTTATAAATATCACTAAACCTCAAAAGGAATTGATCATGTATAAAACCAAGCCGTGCCTGAAACTTGAGATAGATGACCCCATTGCCAGCTTTCGAGCAGCCATCAATGAAAACCCTAAAAACATTTCGTACACCTCCGGTTCGTCCTCACGAACAATGGCAATCAACGCAAAGTGCTGGCACCCAAACCGTCACCTGACCATTTCGTTCCTGGACAACCCCCCCGCCTCGCTGAAAGAGGCGATAAAAAAACATATATGGGAATGGGCTGATTATGTCAGTCTCACCTTTAGCTTCATCGACAGTAAAGACGGCATCATCCGAATAAAAACCAATACAACTGAAAATGCATCTCAAATTGGAACTGACGCACTGACAGTCGCTGCGAGAGAGCCAACCATGTTCATATCCGCGCGACCGGAAGATTCAGACTTCCGCACAGTGGTATTGCACGAATTCGGTCATGTCCTCGGATTACATCACGAGCACTTGCACCCGGATGCGAACATTCCCTGGAACAAACCAAAGGTCTATAAGGAATACGCAGAAAAATGGGGAATGGATAAGGAGAAGGTGGACCTGAACATCTTCACACCGATAACCGAGCAGACCACCATCACCGGATACGATCCAACATCCATCATGCATTACCCTGTCGAAAAGGAACTGACCGATGGAGAATTCGAAGTACCGATGAACACCGAGATCAGTTGGGAAGACAAACGCATAGCCGCACATTTCTACCCGATCGAAATCCCTGACGACGGCTCCTGCGAGCGACCATGAAGCGCCATCAGGGACAGTCTTTCACTACGACTTGACCTGCCCCAGATTGGCTTCACTCAAATCCAGATCGGCCAACACTTCTCTAAGGACGTCATCACCGATCTGGTGATGACGACTGAGGCTATAGAGTTCCAGACGCTGGGCCCTCAGCGCCTTCAAACGCAGACGCCGCTCCAGCAGATCCATCTGGAACGCCAAGGCCTGGGCTTCGGCGGAATCGTTGAAGACATCCAGTTGATGGCGATACTCGGACATGATCCGCGCCTTCAGTTCTGCTGAAAGAGCGGCTTGAGCCGCGTCCTGCGGGGTGGTTTCCTCGGTTTCGAGCGCATGAATCGCCGCCTCCGCCGTTTTGCGCCAGGCATCGCGCACCTCCTGGCGGCGCTTGTCGTCCGGACTCTTTTCGATGCCACGCAACAACAGCGGCAGAGCGATACACGCCGAAACCAGCGACAGCAGAATCACCCCGGCTGCAATGAAAATCAGCAGATCACGTTCGGGAAACGCATCCGCGCCCATCAGCATCGGCACCGACATCACACCCGCCAGCGTCACCGCGCCACGCACGCCGCCGACGGTCAGCAGCCAGCAGGAACGCGCCGTCGGTACTTGCGTCAGCTCGCCTTTGCCGCGCAAACGCCGCAACAGCACCGACAACCGCCAGATGCTCTGCACCCAGACGAAGCGCAACAACACCAGCGCGAGGAAAATCGCCACGACATCGAGGCAGCGATAGAACAGCGTCGGCCACAGCGTTGGCTCATGGCTGACGACCGCTTTGATGATGTCTGGCAATTGCAGACCCAACAGCAAAAAGATCAAACCGTTGAAGGCAAACTCCAGCAGCGACCAGACACTGCGATTGAGCAAGCGGGTGCTGGTCTGCCGAGGCAGCAGGTCGAGCCAGCTCTGCATCATCCCCGCCGCCACGGCCGAGAGAATGCCCGAAACGCCAAGACGCTCGGCCAGCACGTAAGCGGCGAACGGCAACAGCAGCATGAACACAACGTGCGTCGCCGGATCGTCCCAACCGCGAGCGATCATCCAGGAACGCAGGCGGCCTACCAACCAGCTCAACGCCACGCCGACCGCCAACCCACCAAGGGCCACCACGACGAAGGTGAGGCTGGCGTTGGTCAGCGAGAACACGCCCGTGATGGCCGCCGCCAGGGCGAACTTGAACGTCACGAGGCCAGAGGCATCGTTCATCAGCGCCTCGCCCTGCAATATATGCATCAGCGGGGTTGGCAAACGGTTCTGCGAAATGGCTGACACCGCCACGGCGTCCGTCGGCGACAACACGGCCGCCAGGGCGAAGGCCACCGGTAAAGGAATTGACGGCAACAACCAGTGAATGAAGTAACCGGCGCCGACCACGGTGAACAACACCAGCCCCACCGCCAGCGTCAGGATCGGCCCGCGCAGGTGCCAGAACTCACGCTTGGGCATGCGCCAGCCATCGGAGAACAGCAGCGGCGGCAGGAACAGAAACAGGAACAGTTCGGGATCGAGGGCCACGTGCAGACCAAGGGTCGGCCAGGCGAGCAAGGCGCCAGCAGCGATTTGTACCAGCGGCAGCGGCAACGGGATGACCCGCCCGACCAGACGCGACACGCTGACCAGCATCAGCAGGATCAGGACGGTGTAAGCAGTTTGCATAAAGCGGAAATCTCAGACAATCGACAGCGTTGAACTGCCATATTAGCCGCTTAGCATGCGCCTGACCGTTGCACCTATGTCGCACGCGTATACGCCGTACCAATGTGGGAGCGAGCTTGCTCGCGAATACGGTGTGTCATTAACAGAGATTTTGACTGACACGGCCTCTTCGCGAGCAAGCTCGCTCCCACAGGGTTTTGCATTGCCAAATGAAGCCGGGCGCCGCGAAACCGTTTGGTCATGGCATAATCCGACACCATTTTTCTCCAGCACCTGTAAAGGGGGCAATTCCTTGACCGTTTCAAGTAAAACGTTGCACCTTTTCGGCATCAAAGCCTGCGACACCATGAAAAAGGCGCGCACCTGGCTTGATGAGCACGCTGTCAGCTATGACTTTCACGATTACAAAAGCGCCGGCATCGACCGTGAACACCTGACCCAATGGTGTGACGAGCACGGCTGGCAAACGGTGTTGAACCGCGCAGGCACGACCTTTCGCAAACTCGACGACGAACGCAAAGCCGATCTCGACCAGTCGAAAGCCATCGAACTGATGCTCGCTCAACCCTCGATGATCAAGCGCCCGGTGCTCGATCTCGGTGACCGAACCCTGATTGGCTTCAAGCCAGATATCTACGCGGCCGCTCTGAAGTAAGCAGCCCGTCACTCTTTGTAGAGGTGTATTTACATGTCCAATTCCCTGTTCAGCATCGCCTTTGGTGTCGGCACTCAGAACCGTCAAGGCGCATGGCTGGAAGTGTTCTACGCACAGCCACTGCTCAATCCTTCGGCCGAACTGGTCGCCGCGGTTGCGCCGATCCTCGGTTACACCGAAGGCAATCAGGCCATCACTTTCACCACCGCTCAGGCCGCACAACTGGCTGAAGCCGTGAAAGGCATCGACGCCGTGCAAGGCAAGCTGCTGACCCGCCTGGCTGAAAGCCACAAGCCGCTGGTCGCCACCCTGCTGGCCGAAGACGCACAGCTGACCTCGACGCCTGAGGCCTATCTGAAGCTGCACCTGCTGTCGCACCGTCTGGTCAAGCCGCACGGCGTGAGCCTGGCCGGGATTTTCCCGCTGCTGCCAAACGTTGCATGGACCAGCCAAGGCGCCATCGACCTGAGCGAACTGACCGAACTGCAACTGGAAGCCCGTCTGCGTGGCGAGCTGCTGGAAGTGTTCTCGGTGGACAAGTTCCCGAAAATGACCGACTACGTGGTTCCGGCCGGCGTGCGTATCGCTGACGCCGCGCGTCTGCGTCTGGGCGCTTACGTCGGTGAAGGCACCACCGTGATGCACGAAGGTTTCATCAACTTCAACGCCGGCACCGAAGGCCCGGGCATGATTGAAGGCCGCGTTTCCGCTGGCGTATTCGTCGGCAAGGGTTCCGATCTGGGCGGCGGTTGCTCGACCATGGGCACCCTGTCGGGCGGCGGCAATATCGTGATCAAGGTCGGCGAAGGCTGCCTGATCGGCGCCAACGCCGGTATCGGTATTCCGTTGGGCGACCGCAACACCGTTGAGTCGGGCCTGTACGTGACCGCCGGCACCAAGGTTGCGCTGCTCGACGAAAACAACAACCTGGTTAAAGTTGTGAAAGCCCGTGAGCTGGCCGGTCAGACCGACCTGCTGTTCCGTCGCAATTCAGAAACCGGTGCGGTGGAATGCAAGACCCACAAATCGGCAATCGAACTGAACGAAGCGCTGCACGCTCACAACTAAGCTGCCATACGATCCCCCCTGTGGGAGCGAGCTTGCTCGCTCCCACAAGGTTCGGTGTATACCCGCCCAAGTTCACAGGGCTGAACAGATGATGATTCCCTCCCCCTGGCGTGCCGATTTCCCGGCCATCGCCGCGCTGCAACGGCAAGACCAGACCTATCTGGACAACGCCGCCACCACGCAAAAACCCCAGGCCTTGCTCGACGCGCTGACGCATTACTACGCCAACGGCGCGGCCAATGTGCATCGCGCGCAACACCTGCCCGGCGCCCACGCCACGCAGGCGTTCGAGGACAGTCGGCTCAAGGTTGCCCAGTGGCTGAATGCCGGTGACAGCGGGCAGATCATCTTCACCCACGGCGCCACCAGTGCGCTGAACCTCCTGGCTTATGGCCTGGAACATCTTTTCCAGCCGGGCGATGAAATTGTCATCAGCGCCCTGGAGCATCACGCCAACCTGCTGCCGTGGCAGCAATTGGCGCAACGTCGCAACCTGAAGCTGGTGATCCTGCCGCTGGACGCCGACGGTCTGATCGACCTCGCGGCTGCCGTGCATTTGATTGGCCCGCGCACACGCTTGCTGGCGATCAGTCAGTTGTCCAACGTGCTCGGTGCATGGCAGCCATTGCCGGCCTTGCTGGGCATGGCCAAGGCGCAGAACGCGTTGACCGTGGTCGATGGCGCGCAAGGCGTGGTCCACGGTCGGCATGACGTGCAGGCGCTGGGTTGCGACTTCTATGTGTTTTCCAGCCACAAGCTGTATGGCCCCGATGGCCTCGGCGTGCTGTTCGGGCGCAACGCTGCACTTGAACAACTGAAGCCGTGGCAGTTCGGCGGTGAAATGGTGCTGGAAGCCAATTATCACGACGCACGTTTCCGCCCTGCTCCGCTGGGTTTTGAAGCGGGCACGCCGCCGATTGCCAGTGTGATCGGCCTCGGCGCGACGCTCGATTATCTGGCCGGACTGGATCAGGACGCGGTGTCCGCCCATGAAGCGGCGCTGCATGACTATCTGCTGCGCGGCCTCGCGGCTCGTAACGGCATTCGTCTGCTCGGCACGCCGCAACTGGCGTTGGCCAGTTTTGTCGTCGAGGGTGTGCACAACGCTGATCTGGCGCACCTGCTCACCGAACAAGGCATCGCTGTGCGGGCCGGGCATCATTGCGCGATGCCACTGCTGAAAAGCTTTGAACTGGCCGGGGCGATTCGTGTGTCGCTGGCGTTGTACAACGACTCGGAGGATCTGGAACGCTTCTTTGAAGCGCTGGATCAGGCGCTGGAGATGTTGCGATGAGCTTGCCGATCGAGGCCGCCGAGGCGTTGCAGACTTTTCAGAATGCAGCGGGCTGGGAACAGCGGGCGCGGTTGTTGATG
The DNA here is from genome assembly GCF_001648775.1 of Pseudomonas fluorescens. Classification (GTDB taxonomy): domain Bacteria; phylum Pseudomonadota; class Gammaproteobacteria; order Pseudomonadales; family Pseudomonadaceae; genus Aquipseudomonas; species Aquipseudomonas fluorescens_M. Next base: position 13,200 of record NZ_LVEJ01000036.1, on the reverse strand, counting down.
CAGTTTGGTGATCGTCTGCCGCCGCTAAGTGACGCCGACAAGTGCGACGCCAACCGGGTGCATGGCTGTGAGAGTCAGGTGTGGCTGGTTGGATCGTTGCGCGACAGTCACTGGCAATTCAGCGCCAGCAGCGATGCGCGGATGATTCGCGGGTTGGTGGCGTTGTTGCTGTTGCGGGTTAACGGGTTGTCGGCTGAAAAGCTGAAGCAGGTTGATTTGCCGGACTGGTTTCATAAGTTGGGTCTTTCGCGTCAGCTATCGCCGTCGCGCAGCAATGGCCTCAACGCCGTGCTCCAGCGGATGAATGAGTTGGCCGGTTAATCGCTTTCGCGAGCAGGCTCGCTCCCACAGGGGAATGCATTTCAATGTGGGAGCGAGCCTGCTCGCGAAGAGGCCATCAGCCTCACCGATCAAACCTCTGGCTTAATGCGATCCGCCGGGCGCCGAACGCCGGCGACAATCTTGTCCACAGCCTTGGTCGCCGCGACCATGCCGAACGTCGCCGTAACCATCATCACCGCGCCAAACCCACCGGCGCAGTCGAGCTTCACGCCATCGCCGACAAAGCTCTTCTGCAAACAAATGCTGCCATCCGGCTTCGGGTAGCGCAGTTGTTCCGTGGAAAACACACACGGCACGCTGTAATGGCGGGTCACTGTGCGCGAAAAACCATAATCGCGACGCAACGTCGAACGCACTTTCGACGCCAACGGGTCGTTGAACGTGCGATTGAGGTCGCAGACCTGGATCAACGTCGGATCAATCTGACCGCCCGCGCCGCCAGTGGTGATGATCTGAATCTTGCGGCGCTTGCACCAGGCAATCAGCGCAGCCTTGGCGTTGACCGCGTCGATGCAGTCGATCACGCAATCAATGTTCGGCGTGATGTATTCGGCCATGGTCTCGCGGGTGACGAAATCCGCCACGGCGTGCACGGTGCAATCGGGGTTGATTCCGCGCAGGCGCTCGGCCATGACCTCGACCTTGGGTTTGCCGACGGTGCTGTCCAGCGCGTGCAATTGGCGGTTGGCGTTGCTGACGCAGACGTCATCGAGGTCGAACAGCGAAATCTCGCCGACGCCACAGCGAGCCATGGCTTCCGCCGCCCAGGAACCGACGCCACCGACGCCGACAATTGCCACATGGGCCGCGCGCAGGCGCTCCAGGCCTTCAATGCCATACAAACGGGCGATGCCTGCAAACCGCGGATCTTCTGTACTCATGACCATTACCCCAAAAACCGGCGCGCATTATAGGGCTACGCGGCGACAAGTTCTAAACATCAGCTACAAGTGTAAGAACTTAAGTCAAAGTCGGCTGCCCAATGCCGGGCATTTCCCTGTCTGATGTACGACTGGCGAACTGCCGGTGTAGGATGCGCGCCCCTCGGGCGTCTAGCCGACCGATCCTTCGTTCCACAGCCTTTGGAACCCGAAATAGCTATGTCATCGCGTAAATTTGGACTCAACCTGGTGGTGGTTCTGGCAATCGCTGCCCTGTTCACCGGCTTCTGGGCGCTGATCAATCGCCCGGTTTCCGCGCCGAACTGGCCGGAGCAGATCTCCGGTTTCTCCTATTCGCCGTTCCAGCAGGGGCAATATCCGCAAAAGGATCAGTACCCGACTGACGACGAGATGCGCCGCGACCTGGAGATCATGAGCAAGCTGACGGACAACATCCGCATCTACTCGGTCGACGGTTCGCTGCAAGACATCCCGAAACTGGCTGAAGAATTCGGCCTGCGCGTGACCTTGGGGATCTGGATCAGCCCGGATCAGGAACGCAACGAACGGGAAATCACCCGCGCCATCGAACTGGCGAACACTTCGCGCAGCGTGGTTCGCGTGGTGGTCGGTAACGAAGCGATCTTCCGTAAGGAAATCACCGCCCAAGAGCTGAGCGTGCTGCTCGATCGTGTGCGTGCGGCGGTGAAAGTGCCGGTAACCACCTCCGAGCAATGGCACGTTTGGGAAGAACACCCGGAGCTGGCCAAGCACGTTGACCTGATCGCTGCGCACGTTCTGCCGTACTGGGAGTTCATTCCGGTCGACAAGGCTGGCCAGTTCGTTTTTGATCGCGCTCGCGATCTGAAAAAAATGTTCCCGAAAAAACCGCTGCTGCTCTCCGAGGTCGGCTGGCCGAGCAACGGTCGCATGCGCGGTGGCGCCGATGCGTCGCCGGCGGATCAGGCGATCTACCTGCGTAACCTGGTCAACAAGCTCAACCGCCAGGGCTTCAACTACTTCGTCATCGAAGCGTTCGACCAGCCGTGGAAGGCCAGCGACGAAGGCTCGGTCGGCGCGTACTGGGGCGTGTTCAACGCCGCGCGTCAGCAGAAATTCAACTTTGAAGGCCCGGTGGTCGCCATCCCGCAATGGCGCGTGCTGGCGATCGGTTCGGTGGTGCTGGCGCTGTTGTCGCTGACCTTGCTGATGATCGACGGCTCGGCCCTGCGTCAACGTGGACGGATCTTCCTGACCTTTATCGCCTTCCTTTGCGGTTCGGTACTGGTGTGGATCGGCTACGACTACAGCCTGCAATACAGCACGTGGTTCAGTCTGACGGTCGGCTTCCTCTTGGCGCTCGGTGCGCTCGGGGTGTTTATCGTCTTGCTGACGGAGGCGCATGAGCTGGCCGAAGCGGTGTGGATTCACAAACGTCGGCGCGAGTTCCTGCCGGTCGAGGGCGACTCCAGCTATCGCCCGAAAGTCTCGATCCACGTGCCGTGCTACAACGAGCCGCCGGAGATGGTCAAACAGACCCTCGATGCACTAGCAGCGCTCGATTATCCGGACTACGAAGTCCTGATCATCGACAACAACACCAAGGACCCGGCAGTGTGGGAACCGGTGCGCGACTACTGCGCAACCCTCGGCCCGCGCTTCAAGTTCTTCCATGTCTCGCCCCTGGCCGGTTTCAAGGGCGGCGCGCTGAACTACCTGATTCCGCACACCGCCAAGGACGCCGAAGTGATCGCGGTGATCGACTCCGATTACTGCGTGCACCCGAACTGGCTCAAGCACATGGTGCCGCACTTCGCCGATCCGAAAATCGCCGTGGTGCAGTCGCCGCAGGATTACCGCGACCAGAACGAAAGCACCTTCAAGAAGCTCTGCTACGCCGAATATAAAGGCTTTTTCCACATCGGCATGGTCACCCGTAACGACCGTGATGCGATCATTCAGCACGGCACCATGACCATGACCCGCCGTTCGGTGCTGGAAGAATTGGGTTGGGCCGACTGGTGCATCTGTGAAGACGCCGAACTCGGTCTGCGTGTGTTCGAGAAAGGTCTGTCGGCGGCGTATTACCACGACAGCTACGGCAAGGGTCTGATGCCGGACACCTTCATCGACTTCAAGAAGCAGCGTTTCCGCTGGGCCTACGGCGCGATCCAGATCATCAAGCGCCACACCCGCGCCCTGCTGCGCGGCAAGGACACCGAGCTGACGCGCGGCCAGCGTTACCACTTCCTCGCGGGCTGGTTGCCGTGGGTGGCGGACGGCATGAACATCTTCTTCACCGTCGGCGCACTGTTGTGGTCGGCGGCGATGATCATCGTGCCGCAGCGGGTCGATCCGCCGCTGCTGATCTTCGCAATTCCGCCATTGGCACTGTTCGTGTTCAAGGTCGGCAAGATCATCTTCCTCTACCGTCGCGCCGTCGGCGTGAACCTGAAAGATGCCTTCTGCGCGGCACTGGCCGGGCTGGCGTTGTCGCACACCATCGCCAAAGCGGTGCTGTACGGCTTCTTCACCACCAGCATTCCGTTCTTCCGCACGCCGAAAAACGCCGACAACCATGGTTTCTGGGTGGCGATTTCCGAAGCACGCGAAGAGTTGTTCATCATGCTGCTGTTGTGGGGCGCGGCGCTGGGGATCTATCTGGTCAACGGCATCCCGAGCAACGACATGCGTTTCTGGGTGGTGATGTTGCTGGTGCAGTCGCTGCCGTATCTGGCGGCGCTGATCATGGCGTTCCTGTCGTCGCTGCCAAAACCTGTGGCTGCGCCTGAACCGGCGCCAGTCGTCTAAATCCTCATCGATGCACTAAACGGCGGCCAATGGTCGCCGTTTTGCTTTAAGATAACCGCCATTTTGCGGGGCTCTTCCTAATCCCCGTGGGAGCGAGCCTGCTCGCGAAGGCTTTGTCACATTCACCGATTATGTTGACTGATACACCGCATTCGCGAGCAGGCTCGCTCCCACAGTTAGTCCGTGCCCACATTCATGATCTTCGGAGTTTTCCATGACGGCCCACGCCGACCTTTCGCCGACCCTCCAACTCGCCATCGACCTGATCCGCCGTCCATCCGTGACGCCGGTCGACGCCGATTGCCAGAAGCAGATGATGCAGCGCCTGGGCGATGCCGGTTTCACTCTCGAGCCGATGCGCATCGAAGATGTGGATAACTTCTGGGCGACCCACGGCAACAACGACGGCCCGGTGCTGTGTTTCGCCGGCCACACCGACGTGGTGCCGACCGGCCCGGTTACCGCGTGGCAGATCGACCCGTTCAACGCGCTGATCGATGAACACGGCATGCTTTGCGGGCGTGGCGCGGCGGACATGAAAGGCAGCCTGGCGTCGATGACCGTTGCCGCTGAGCGCTTCGTTGCCGATTACCCGAACCACAAGGGCAAGGTCGCGTTCCTGATCACCAGCGACGAAGAAGGCCCGGCGCACCACGGCACCAAGGCTGTGGTCGAGCGTTTGGCCGCGCGCAACGAGCGTCTGGACTGGTGCATCGTCGGCGAACCGTCGAGCACCACACTGGTCGGCGACGTAGTGAAAAACGGCCGTCGTGGCTCGCTGGGCGCCACGCTCACCGTCAAAGGCATTCAGGGTCATGTCGCCTACCCGCATCTGGCGAAGAACCCGATCCACCTCGCCGCGCCGGCGCTGGCCGAACTGGCCGCCGAGCATTGGGATCACGGCAACGATTTCTTCCCGCCGACCAGTTTCCAGATTTCCAACGTCAATTCCGGCACCGGCGCGACCAACGTGATTCCGGGCGATCTGGTGGCGGTGTTCAACTTCCGTTTCTCCACCGAATCGACCGTTGAAGGCCTGCAGAAACGCGTGGCTGACATTCTCGACAAGCACGATCTGGACTGGCACATCGACTGGGCGCTGTCCGGTCTGCCGTTCCTCACCGAACCGGGCGCGCTGCTCGACGCGGTGTCGGCGAGCATCAAGGCCATCACTGGTCGCGAAACCAAGGCGTCGACCAGCGGCGGCACCTCCGATGGCCGCTTCATCGCGACCATGGGCACGCAAGTGGTTGAACTGGGCCCGGTCAACGCGACCATTCACCAGGTCAACGAACGCGTGCTGGCGGCGGATCTCGACGTACTGACCGAGATCTACTACCAGACAATGATCAAGTTGCTCGCCTGATGCTTGCTTGCCCCATTTGCAATGAACCGCTGAATGCGGTGGACAACGGCGTGGTCTGCCCCGCCGGCCACCGCTTCGACCGTGCGCGCCAGGGTTATCTGAACCTGCTGCCGGTGCAGCACAAGAACAGCCGCGACCCTGGCGATAACCAGGCCATGGTCGAAGCGCGCCGTGACTTCTTGAACGCCGGGCATTACGCGCCGGTGGCCAAGCGTCTGGCCGAACTGGCGGCGAGTTACGCGCCGGATCGTTGGGTCGATATCGGTTGTGGCGAGGGTTACTACACCGCGCAAATTGCCGAGGCCTTGCCGAACGCTGATGGCTACGCGCTGGACATCTCCCGCGAAGCGGTCAAACGCGCCTGCAAACGCAATCCGGCGATTAGCTGGTTGATCGCCAGCATGGCTCGCGTGCCGTTGGCGTCGGGCAGTTGTCAGTTTCTCGCCAGCGTTTTCAGCCCGCTGGATTGGGAAGAAGCCAAGCGTCTACTCAGCGTTGGCGGCGGCCTGATGAAAGTCGGCCCGACCAGCGGCCACCTGATGGAACTGCGCGAGCGCCTGTACGACGAAGTGCGCGAATACACCGACGACAAGCATTTGGCCCTGGTGCCGCAAGGCATGGCGCTGGCGCACAGTGAAACCCTGGAATTCAAACTGACGCTGGACAAGCCCGAGGATCGCGCCAACCTGTTGGCGATGACGCCCCACGGCTGGCGCGCCAGTGCCGAGCGTCGCGCGGCGGTAATCGAACAGGCCGAGCCGTTCGAGACCACCGTGTCGATGCGCTACGATTATTTCGTTCTTCAATAACTTTTGGTTCCGGGCAAACGCCCGGGGCCGGCTAAATCCGCGAATGGATTTTTCAGACCCGCAGTGAGGACATCCATGCGCCAACCGGACATCGAGATTTACCTGAAAGACGCCGACGTCGACCACAAGGCCATTTCAGCCTGGCTGGGCGAAGCACTGGGCCCGTGCAGCGACTGGGTACAGAAAGGCCAGACCTACAAGTGCAAGGCCGGCAACGTGCCGGTGACCTGGCTGCCGAAAGCCGTCGGCAAATGGAACAGCCTGTACCTGGAAAGCGACCAGACGCCGTGGGATGACGACATTGCTTGCGCCCGCGCAGCCTTTGCCGCGCTGAACGTGGAAGTGCGTTGCGCGCCGGGGACGTGGGTTGAAGAAGAAGGTGAGGAGACGGCAGATCGCTGGATGCGCATCAGCGCTGACGGTGAAGAAGAAATCACCTGGAAAACCGCGTAACAACAAGCAACGCGGATACAAATGTGGGAGCGAGCCTGCTCGCGAATGCGGTGTATCAGTCACCATTCATATCGACTGACACTATGCATTCGCGAGCAGGCTCGCTCCCACAGTGGTTTTCAGCGACTTACAGGCCTACAACATCCTCAGCCTGCAAACCCTTCTCGCCCGTAATCACTGCGTATTCAACCTGCTGGCCTTCGGTCAGCGACCGATGCCCTTCGCCGCGGATCGCGCGGTAGTGCACGAACACGTCCACCCCGTCTTCGCGCTGGATAAAGCCGTAGCCCTTGGCGTCGTTGAACCACTTCACGTTGCCGGTTTCACGTGTTGCCATCTGTTCATACTCCTTTTTTATTATTGAACAGGCTTTTCGCAGGAAAGCCTTTGCGGAACGTCAGCCTGCGTCCGACGTCCATAAAAGGGCCCCGGCGACAGACCGCCGAGTATATGACAGGCGCGAAAACTCTCAACAGGAGATTACTTCGCCGCTTTTTTGCCGATTTTCGTCCAATACGGCACACTATCGACCGCCCGAGCATCTGCTCGGTTTTATTCACTCACGCAGAAGCCGTATGACCCGTTCCCCGTTCCGCCGTCTTGTGTTTGGCACCTTGCGCCGACTGTTGTATCTCTGGGTTCGCTCGGAGACGATCAACCAGTCGTCGTTCACCCTCAACCTCGACCGCAGTCGTCCGGTGTTCTACGTCCTGCAAAACCCTTCGCTGACCGATCTGGCCGTGCTCGATACCGAGTGCACCAAGGCCGGCCTGCCGCGTCCGGTGCTACCAGTGTCGGTGGGATCGCTGATCGAACCGGCGGCGTTTTTCTACCTGACGCCGGATCCGGACTGGCTCGGTCGCCAAGACAAACGCGGCGCACCACCGACCCTGACCCGACTGGTCAGCGCCCTCACGCAGAACGCTGCTGAAGACGCGCAGATCATCCCGGTCAGCGTGTTCTGGGGCCAATCGCCGGACAGCGAAAACAGTCCGTGGAAGCTGTTGTTTGCCGACAGCTGGGCCGTTACCGGACGTCTGCGCCGACTGCTGAGCATCATCGTCCTCGGCCGTAAAACCCGCGTGCAGTTCTCCGCGCCGATCCATCTGCGCGAATTGATCGAACACAACAAGGGCCACGAACGCACCGTGCGCATGGCCCAGCGCATCCTGCGCGTGCACTTCCGCAACCTCAAAGCAGCAGTGATCGGCCCGGACATTTCCCACCGTCGTAACCTGGTCAAAGGCTTGCTCAACCAGCCACTGGTCAAACAAGCGATCCTCGACGAAGCCGAGCGCGAAAACATCTCCCCGGAAAAAGCCAAGGCCCAGGCCCTGCGCTACGGCAACGAGATCGCCTCGGACTACACCTACACCGCGATCCGCTTCCTTGAAGTGGTGTTGAGCTGGTTCTGGAACAAGATCTACGACGGCATCAAGGTCAACCACATCGAAGGCGTGCAGAAGGTCGCCCAGGGTCACGAAGTGATCTACGTGCCGTGCCACCGCAGCCACATCGACTACCTGCTGCTCTCGTACCTGCTGTTCCGCAACGGCCTGACCCCACCGCACATCGCCGCCGGGATCAACCTCAACATGCCGGTGATCGGCAGCCTGCTGCGCCGTGGCGGCGCGTTCTTCATGCGTCGCACGTTCAAGGGCAATCCGCTGTACACCTCAGTGTTCAACGAATACCTGCACACCCTGTTCACCAAAGGTTTCCCGGTCGAGTACTTCGTCGAGGGCGGCCGCTCGCGCACCGGGCGCATGCTGCAACCGAAAACCGGCATGCTCGCGATCACGATGCGCAGTTTCCTGCGTTCGTCGCGCATGCCGATCGTCTTCGTGCCGGTGTACATCGGTTACGAACGCGTGCTGGAGGGGCGCACCTACCTCGGCGAACTGCGCGGCGCGAGCAAGAAAAAAGAGTCGATCTTCGACATCTTCAAAGTCATCGGTGCGCTCAAGCAACGTTTCGGTCAGGTCGCCGTCAACTTCGGCGAGCCGATCAAACTGGCGGAATTCCTCGACGCCGAGCAGCCGGACTGGCGCCAGCAAGAACTCGGACCGCAATACAAACCGACGTGGCTTAACGAAACCACCAACCGCCTCGGCGAAAAAGTCGCGCAGCACCTGAACGAAGCCGCCGCGATCAACCCGGTCAACCTGGTGGCGCTGGCGTTGCTGTCGACCACGCGTCTGGCGCTGGACGATCGTGCGATGGCCCGCGTGCTGGATCTGTATCTGGCACTGCTGCGCAAAGTCCCGTACTCGCCGCACACCACGCTGCCGGAAGGCGATGGCCGCGCGCTGATCGAGCACGTGAAAGACATGGACCTGCTCGCCGAGCAGAACGATGCGCTGGGCAAGATTCTTTATCTGGACGAGCAGAACGCCGTCCTCATGACCTACTACCGCAACAACGTCTTGCACATCTTCGCCCTGCCAGCGCTGCTGGCGAGCTTCTTCCAGAGCGCCTCGCGCATGAGCCGCGAACAGATCCTGCGCTACACCCGCGCGCTGTATCCGTACCTGCAGTCGGAGTTGTTCATTCGCTGGACGCTGGACGAACTCGACGGCGTAGTCGATCAGTGGCTGGAAGCGTTTGTCGAGCAAGGCCTGCTGCGTTTTGAGAAAGACGTCTACCTGCGTCCGGCGCCGAGTTCGCGGCATTTCGTGCTGCTGACCTTGCTGTCGAAGAGCATCGCGCAGACTCTGCAGCGCTTCTACATGACCGTATCCTTGCTACTCAACAGCGGCCAGAACACCGTCAGCGCCGAAGAACTGGAAGACCTCTGCACGGTCATGGCCCAGCGCCTGTCGATCCTCCACGGCCTCAACGCCCCGGAGTTCTTCGACAAGAGCCTGTTCCGCCACTTCATCCAGACCATGCTCGACCTCGACGTGCTGCGTCGCGACGAGGCCGGCAAGCTGAGCTATCACGAACTGCTCGGCGACCTCGCCGAAGGTGCGGCCAAACGCGTGTTGCCGGCGGAGATTCGCTTGTCGATCCGTCAGGTCGCGCTGCATCGCAGTGAAGATGCTGCGGATCAGGTCGTCACCCAACCCGAGACCTGATGCAAACCCTGTGGGAGCGAGCCTGCTCGCGAAGGCGTTGCTTCAGTCACTGTTAAAGTCGACTGACACACCGCCTTCGCGAGCAAGCTCGCTCCCACATTGAAAAGGAGAACTTCCGATGAAAAAACTGACTCTGCTCGCCGCCGCCACGCTGCTCAGCGCCTGCCAATCGACCACACCTGCCGGCAAGGTCGGCCTCGACGGTGAAGTGTTCTACTTGCAACGCATCGCTTTGCCACCGAGCGCGACCTTGAGCGTGAGCCTGCAAGACGTTTCCCTCGCCGATGCGCCAGCCGTCGTACTGGACGAGCAAAAAGGCCCGGTCAAAGGCCAGGTGCCGCTGCCCTTCCACTTGAGTTACGATCCGGCCCAGGTCAAACCAGGCCATCGTTACTCGGTCAGTGCGCGCATTGAAATCAACGGCGAACTGATGTTCATCACCACCGAAAACCACGCCGTGCAACTCGACGGCAACGACCCGCAGCCGCTGAAAATCCGTGTCGACGCCGTTCGTTAATTCATTGTCCGCAACCCTTTACCGCAACAAGGAAGCCGCCATGCTCCGCCCTACCCTTCGCTTCGCCGGTCTGTGTGCAGGCCTGATGATCTCCGCCAGCGCACTGGCCCTGTCGCTCAGTGATCTGTCGCAAAAAGACGCCACCGGCGGCCTCAAGGACGCGCTGACCCAAGGCGCACAAATCGCCGTCAAGCAACTGGGCACCCCCGGCGGCTTCAGCAACAACCCTGAGGTGAAGATCGAACTGCCGGGCAAACTCGGCAAAGCCGCGAGCAAGATGAAAGCCTTCGGCATGGGCGCTCAGGTTGAAGAACTCGAAACCGCGATGAACAAAGCGGCAGAAAGCGCAGTGACTCAGGCCCAGCCAATCCTCGTCGACGCCGTGAAAAAAATGAGCGTCGCCGACGCCAAAGGCATCCTCAGCGGCGGCCAGGATTCCGCCACGCAATACCTCGACAAATCCAGCCGCGAACAGATCCGCGCCAAGTTCCTGCCAATCGTCAAGCAAGCGACCGACAAAGTTGGCGTCGCGCAGAAATACAACGCCTTCGCCGGCCAGGCCGCGACGTTTGGCGTTGTTGATGCGAAGAGCGCCAATGTCGAAAACTACGTCACCGAACAAGCGCTCAATGGCCTGTTCGAAATGATCGGCAAACAGGAAGAAACCATCCGCCAGAACCCGGCCGCTGCGGCGACCAGTCTGGCGAAGAAGGTGTTCGGCACGTTGTAATGTCCTGAACGACAAAAAGCCCGCTGACCTTCACCGGTTCAGCGGGCTTTTTTGTGGGCGTCAGTTTTGCGGATCGACTTGATCGAGAACGCGATTCACCGACAACTCAGCGAGGGAAATCATCTGCTGAATACCCAGCAACTGGTTACACGTGGGGCCTTTCAGGGTGAACGCCAGTTCGATGGCCATGATGTTGGCTGAAGCCAGGGTTTCGCAGGCGTGGGCCAGTAATGTTTCGCTATCGACTTCGGGAAGGACGGTGAAAATTGTGCTGGGGTGGCTGACGGGTCTGGGGGGATTTGGGGTGGGTTTGAACATGGTGGATCTCCTAACTATGGGTGGAGCTACCAGCATCACTTGCAGATGATGGGTGGCAGCTGTGTACGGGTCTGCAAGACCGAGTTGTTAGGCCCTCGGCATACCCGAAGGTATCCCGCACACAGCCACCATAAAACAATGGCCGCTAAAAAGCGCCACGATTATAGGGGCGCTGTTCAGCACCTAACAAACTATCAACGGGCTTGCAGTCCCGATCGCTGAATTTGCAGCGACAGACCTAGCCTAGAGATCGCGCTTCCGACAGACAACCTGAAAACCTTGTGGGAAGGTTCTGAGTTTTCGCAACACAGTTAAACAACTTTGCCTGCCAGATCGTCATCGCCAGCAGGCTGTTTTTTCGTCAGCCGATTGAAAAATTCCGAACTCATCAGCCAGCGCTCAAAATCTTCGGCATACGCTGCGCTTTTGCGATAGACATCGATAAACCCGCCTACCGCCCGCGAGATCACCGAACACTGGAATTCGATGAAGTACGTCAGATCCAACTCATCGGCTTCGCTATGCAAATACGAACGTCCGTACTTCACCGGTGCATTACGCAGTAACAGACTGATCGCGATGTAGCGAAACGCCGAAAACTCGTTCTTGAACATAAACCAGTAAAACAACGCCCTGGCGACTCGGCCGTTACCGTCACGAAAAGGATGTTCATAGCCCAACGCAAAATGCAGCGTGATCGCCTTGATCAGAGGGTGCAGGTCATTGCCCTGTTGAATCCGCCCATCGGCACGATTGATCCAGTCCGACAGCCGCTCGAGGCGCGCGGGCAATCCCTCGACGGGAGGTGGTTTGTGCACCGTGTTCCCCGCTCCGTCCTGAACGACCACTTCATCATTGGTTCTGAACAAACCGGGGGAGTACTGCTCATCATCAATTCCCGTTACGCCCACCCGATGGATCGCAGCGATCAACTCCACGCTCAAAGGCTCATCGCGTTTCTCCCAGGCGAAATTCATCATCCGGTAATTACCCACGACCATCCGCTCGTCCGGCGTACGCGGCTGACGCTGATGCTTGAGCATGTCCTTGGCCACGCGCGTGGTCGTCGCAGCGCCTTCCAGCTGACTGCTGGCAATGGCTTCATCTTCGATCAAGTCATTGAGCAGATAACTGAAATGTGCGCGCTCACCGATCTGGCTGGTCATGTAATCCAGCGCGGCCGAGGTCGTCTGCCGATCCACGAGTGAAATGGTCTGCTGCGCCAACGGCGTCAGCACGTACTTGCCCCACTGCACCGGATCACCCAGCGGCAGCAGATTGACCCGCTGAACAGCCCGTGCCTTCTTCACCAAAGCCCAACACAACTTGGCGTCCAGCCCCACCGGCCAGCGATAACGCAAAGCCTCGAATGGCAGATAACGCCCTTGATCATCGAACGGCTTGAGCAGCGCGAGATAATCCGCCAGCCGTTGCTTGTGCGGCGGGCGCACCAACAAGTCGAACACCGGGTCGGCTCTGCCTTTCAATGCTGGCGGCTTTTTCATCAAGACAAACTCGGGAACGCTGGAAAGCAGAGGCTGGAGTACAGCATCCGAGACACCGAGGCTCAATATCGGAGGTTTCTGAAAAAGATGTAGGAAGTGGCGGAGGCAGAGCGGGCTATGGATAGTCAGCGCGAACAGGTCGGCTCTCAGGCCGCATTCACAGCTGGATTGAGTACATCTGCAAAAACAGGTCGGCTCTCAGGCCGCCTTCGCGAGCAAGCTCGCTCCCACAGTTGGATTGAGTACATCTGTAAAAAACAGGTCGGCTGTCAGGCCGCCTTCGCGAGCAAGCTCGCTCCCACAATTGGATTGAGTACATCAGGCAGAAGATTGGTCGGCTGTCAGGCCGCCTTCGCGAGCAAGCTCGCTCCCACAATTGGATTGAGTACAT
>NZ_LVEJ01000035.1 GCF_001648775.1 Pseudomonas fluorescens | reverse complement strand
ATCCCGATGCCATCCCAAATTCCCTGTGGGAGCGAGCTTGCTCGCGAAGGCGTCAGCACAGTCAACAACCTCGTTGCCTGACCCACCGCTTTCGCGAGCAAGCTCGCTCCCACATTGGATTCTCATCACGCCAAAAATCCTGAGCCAACCACAAATCCCCTGTGGGAGCGAGCCTGCTCGCGAAGGCGTCAGCACAGTCAGCATCCCCGTTACCTGACCCGCCGCTTTCGCGAGCAGGCTCGCTCCCACAAGTTCTTTGCATCCCTCCACAATCCACTCTTGCTCCCAAATCCCAAGCACAAAAAAGGGGACTTTCGTCCCCTTGCGGTATCCAGTGTTGAACCTCAGTAAATATCCTTCGACAGCAACGTAAACGGCGTCTTCACCAGGATCTTCAGGTCCAGCCACAACGACCAACTGTTGATGTACTGCAGGTCAATCTCCACACGTTTCTGCATCTTGTCGAGGGTGTCCGTCTCACCGCGGCAGCCGCTGATCTGGGCCAGCCCGGTGATACCCGGTTTAATCCGGTGACGCGCCATGTAAGCGAGGATTTTCCCCGAGTAGAAATGGTTGTGCGCAACAGCGTGCGGACGCGGCCCGACCAGTGCCATGTGCCCTTGCAGCACGTTGAACAGTTGCGGCAATTCATCCAGCGACGTGCGGCGGATAAAGCGCCCGACCGGAGTAATGCGCGAGTCGTTACGGCTGGCCTGCTTCACTTCACGGTCATCGTGAACACGCATCGAGCGAAACTTCCAGACCTTGATCACCTTGCCGTTCCAGCCATGGCGATCCTGCTTGAAAAACACCGGGCCGGGCGAGTTGATCTTCACCGCCAGCGCAATGATCAGCAAGATCGGGCTCAGCGCGATGATCGCCAGCAAGGCCACGGTTTTCTCCATCAGGCTTTTGCTCAGCGCAGCGGTCGGGCGGCTGGTCAACGGGCTTTCGTTCAAGTAGATCGCCGGCAGACCGTCCACAACCTTCACCGAGTGATTGAGCAAGGTCAGACTGTTCAAGTCCGGCACCCACACCACATCAACGTTGGCCCCTAGCAAGTCACCATAAATCGCTTCGATTTTCGCCGCTTCACACAACGGCAGGGTAATGTACAAACGACGAATGTCATGGGCTTCGATCAGCTTCAGCAAGTCTTCCTGAGCGCCAACCACACGCGGTGAATCTTTACCCAGCGCAGACACATCGCCATTGCTGACCAAACCTACCAACGGCAGATTCTCCAGCTGGCTGAGCTTCTTCGCCAGACCCAACGCCAGTTCGCCAGTGCCGACGATCAGCGTCTTGTGTTCGCTTTTACGCGAACGCTGGTAGTACTTGGAAAACGCATGCAGCGGCGCGTAGAGAAACGCCTGACCGAGGAAGCCATACACCGCCCAACTCAAAATCACCTGCCGCGAAAACAGCTCATCGGCCTGGCAGACAAAAGCGATGCACGCCAGCGCCGCCATGGTCATCGACCAACCCATAAACAGTCGACCGAGACCGGTCAGGTAGTTGTCACGTTTGCGATAAACACCGCTAAACGTGTAAGCCGGCACCGACGCCAGTACCGCCAGCGTTGCACACATCCGGTAGTAGAACGCGACCGTCCCGGTGTGCTGCTCGGCGAGTATGAACAACAGTGTCACCACAAAGCCCTGTGCCAGCGCCCATTGGCCCCAAAAGGTCAGTCCCTTGAGGCCTGTGCTTCGATTGATACTTAGAGAAAGATCCATACGGTATCCCCAAAAGACGTCCATTCAGGTTTCAACAGTTGAAAACCGAGTTGTTATGCAGACTTATTGTTTTTGTTCTAACGAGTGTCCTGAGGTAACAACATCGATATGCCGAACTGTCGTCAGTCAATAGACTAAGTTATTGGCTGGAATGGTGTCTGACGAGTTCTAACAAGATGGCACAGTGCCAACTTTTTAATAATTAAATATAAGAGTGTTAGAAAAGGTCGCAGAGGAGGGGGTGAATAAATGATGTTGTATTTGTTACTGTTGGAGGGGTGGAGGCAGGGAATGTTTAATTCAGGGAGGAAGATGAAGCCAAACAGAGTGCTCTTGTTGTTTTTGTAATCGCACTTTTGTCTGTTTGTTCTGTTCGTGGAGGTCTTGCGTGGTTACGCGACGATTTCCTGGATCAGGCAATAACCGCGATTTCTGACGGCACGAAACAGTCGTTCACCCTGACTGGCGCTTTTGAATTTGTCTTGCAGGCGACTCAGGCACATTTCCAGGCCGCGATATTGTTCCGGCTCTCGGCCGATGCTGAGGATCAGCTCGTCACGACTGACAACACGCTCTTCATGGCTGAGCATCTTTCTGACCAGTGCTGTTTCCAGGCCAGTGAGGCTGATTTCGACACCTTCTTTGACCAGTGCACCCTGATCCGGATCAAGATGCCAGGTTTCATTGCCAGGCATATCACCTTCAGCGGCGGGCGGCATGTTGCGGGTTTCCGCAGTGATTGCCGGGGCATTCTGGAAAGGATTGGCCGATTGTGCTGCCAGCCATTCGGACTCAAGCGTGGCCAATATTCGCTGAGTATCGTGTTCAATACTGCGCGGGGCATTTTTGCGACTGATGCTTGGATATGTGAACTCCATCACCATTGGAGCGGAAGAGGGCGAATCAACCCCTTCAAACGAATTGAAACGTTCACTGGACAGCATGCTCTCCAATTCACGTTGCGACGTTGTACTGTGAGTCACGACAACAAAATATTTCCTTGGGAGGGTTGTACTAGTTTCCATGTCTCTCTCCTAAATACACACCAAAATTGGCTAAAAGAAAAATCGGCAGGCGAGCAATGACTTCCTCGGAAGTAATCGATAGGCAGGGTCTGGGCCCAAGATTGGCCCTCGATAAATTCCACTCGATCTGCTGCTATGTTATGGAGTTTTATTGTTATGGGTCGTGTTGTCGCGCTCATTCAATTGCTTGATTTCAAACAGGCGTGAAGCAGAATTGGAACGATATGGTTGCATCAGACGATCCTTCGTACGTATGCAAAAGGGATGGCTGCCCGAGACTCAGGCAGTCGATATCAGACCCCGCAGCAGGCGATAGCCATAGCCGCGAATGCTCTGAATCGCGTTTGTACCATACATGTCCTTGATTTTTCCACGCAAGCGACTGATTGATTTTTCCAGTGCCCGAGGGTCGTAGAAATTGCTGTTGAGGCCCATGATATTGGCGATTTCATCATGGCTCAGGATGTGATTGCTGGTTTGCGCGAAGGCTTCGAGGATCTTCATTTCGGCAAACGAGATGTCGAGCTTCTTGCTGGTGCCCATCAGGCAAATGCGGGTCGGATCAAGCGTCAGATCGATATCGCGTTGCCATTCTTCACTGTTGAAGAACTCGCCCAGCAACTCGGCGCCATCCTCGGAAAGGGTATTGAGCTTGATACAAACATCTGCACCGGCAAGATAGTACTTGATCTTGTTGAAGGCGCCGCGACCGGTGATGACTGCGCAAATGATCGGTTTCAAGTTGTCGCTGCGCAGGTTCTCGACCAACGCCAGATTGTCTTCAAGAGCCTGTGGGCTGTCGATAACCAGGAAGATGGCTCGATACGAACCAGACTGTTCATTCAACTGATATGAACTAGTGTACGCATCGGCTTCGAGCGCCATATCAGTGCGTACATGCTGGGCGACTAGCGCTTTGAAATGTTCAGCCACGCCACGGGTACGACCCAGAGTAAGAACACCAGGTTCGTCGTTTGTCGGGCGCGGGCTTCTAGTCGCTAAGTTCCCTGAGAGCATCATGCATTGACTCGAATTAAGTGCTGACATCGGGATGTTAAAGCACCGGTTCTCATCTGTGACTGACAATTGGTAACATTTGCGCGGATTTTAGACGTGTCTCGCGAGTTTTCTAACAATAATTAAGCTTTTCAAGCTTTTAGTTGATTTTCTCGGAGGGGTGAACTACTGCTTAGATGGTGGCGATATGCAATGGTGCCACTATTTTGAGGTGAATGCGATAGCTTTGTTTGTGTCCATTTGCCACTGTCTGGCCATCTCGGAATAATGTGATATTGATCACACTCTCTTGTCCGAGCAACTTTTTTCTGCAGAAAGGCCTAAATATTTTCTGCGTAGTTCGTCGGCCGACGATTACTAACATGGCTTGAGTGTGTCTTTTAATAAGACGTAATCTTTATGGCTGATGAACTTTTGCGTTTATGTATGTCAATGGTCTCACTGCAGATACTCAACCCCTGAGTGTTATTACCCGGTCGCTCGCCAAGAGCGCTCTGACGGAGGATTAATGGATTTCTGGACCCTTTTCCAGGTGTTGATATTAGGTGCGGTAGAAGGCCTGACCGAGTTCTTGCCGATCTCGAGTACCGGCCACCAGATCATCGTAGCCGACTTGCTGGAATTCGGCGGTGAACGCGCAATGGCCTTCAACATCATTATTCAATTGGGTGCCATCCTTGCCGTCGTCTGGGAGTTTCGACCGAAGATCTTCGACATCATCAAAGGCCTGCCCACTCAACGCAATGCTCAACGTTTCACCCTCAACTTGCTGATCGCCTTTCTGCCCGCCGTGGTCTTGGGCGTGTTGTTCGCCGACGCCATCCACGAATACCTGTTCAACCCGATCACCGTCGCCGTGGCACTGGTCGTCGGCGGCATCATTATGCTGTGGGCCGAACAGCGCAGCCATGTGATCAGTGTCGAACACGTCGACGACATGCGCTGGTCTCACGCACTGAAAGTCGGTTTCGTACAATGCCTGGCGATGATTCCCGGCACCTCGCGCTCCGGCTCGACCATCATCGGCGGCCTGCTCTTCGGCCTGTCGCGCAAAGCCGCCACCGAATTCTCGTTCTTCCTCGCCATGCCGACCATGGTCGGCGCCGCCGTGTACTCCGGCTACAAATACCGCGACCTGTTCCAACCCAGCGACCTGCCAGTCTTCGCCCTCGGCTTCGTCACCGCGTTCATCTTCGCGATGATCGCCGTGCGCGGCTTGCTGAAGTTTATTGCCAACCACAGCTACGCCGCATTCGCCTGGTACCGGATCGCGTTTGGTTTATTGATTCTGGCGACGTGGCTGTTTGGCTGGGTCAACTGGACCGCCGCAGCGGCAGCCTGATCACTGAGCGCTGATCAACGCCGCAACGGCGAGATCGTTTAGCGCCGAATCTGACGACTCCTGGCGATAGCGCTGCAAGGCCGAGGTGAAATACGCGGCCTGCAGCATGCCGTCGCTGGCCAGATAGAGTCGCGCGTCTTCTTGCTCCTCGGCGGAGTAAACGCGTTTATGGCTGTCGGTCGTTTCCTGGCTAGACGAAATAGGTGCAAGGATTAAAGACACCAAAGTGAAGCCGGAAAACTGCGTCACCTCCCACGGCGTATCGGTCCGGCCCATGCAAAAGCCATCGCAGTGCGCATAAACGTCGGAAGTGAAGCTGAACAAAGCGAGGAGGGTGAAACGCTTGAAAGCAGAAAAAGTAAACGCGGGCATAAACAAAAGACATCCTGTCAGTACAACAAAACACCGGGCAACGCTCATGCGTCGCCCGCACACTCAAAACTTCAATCAACGACCTTCAAGCAACTCAGCTGCCTGATCCAGCAACGCCAGCGGATCCTTGGCCTTGTGAATATCCACCGACAACAACTGACGGAATTTCCGCGCCCCCGGGAACCCCGTGCCCAGGCCCAGCACATGCCGCGTGATGTGATGCATCGCCCCACCGGCCAGCAAATGCTCGGCTATATAAGGACGCAACTGCGCCAACGCCTCAGCCCGACTGATCACCGGCGCCGAACTGCCAAACAACTGCTGATCCACCTCCGCCAGCAAATACGGATTGTGATAGGCCTCACGCCCCAACATCACACCGTCGAACGTCTGCAAATGCTCATGGCAAGCCTCCATCGTCTTGATCCCGCCATTCAGCACAATCTCCAACGCCGGAAAATCCGCCTTCAACTGCGCCGCCACGTCATAGCGCAACGGCGGAATGTCACGATTCTCCTTCGGCGACAACCCCTCCAGAATCGCAATCCGCGCATGCACGGTAAAACTGGTGCACCCGGCATCGCGCACGGTGCCGACGAAATCACACAGCTCCGCGTAACTGTCCCGACCGTTGATGCCGATGCGGTGCTTTACCGTTACTGGAATCGACACAGCGTCTTGCATCGCCTTCACACAATCCGCCACCAGTTGCGGATGACCCATCAGGCATGCGCCGATCATGTTGTTTTGCACACGATCGCTTGGGCAGCCGACGTTCAAGTTCACTTCGTCGTAGCCATGCTCCTGGGCCATGCGTGCGCAGGCGGCCAGATCCAACGGGACACTACCGCCGAGTTGCAAGGCGAGAGGGTGCTCGGCTTCGTTGTGACGTAGGAAGCGTTCGTGATCGCCGTTGAGCAGCGCGCCTGTGGTGACCATTTCGGTGTAGAGCAGGGCGTTCTTCGACAGGAGGCGTAGGAAGAAACGGCAATGGCGGTCGGTCCAATCCATCATTGGGGCGACGGAGAAGCGGCGGGAGAGTGGGGCGGGTTGTAGAGGCATTGGGGGAATCTGGATCAGAGGGGCGAAGGTTGGGCAGTTTATCAGGATTGGGATAGGACGGAGGTTTACGCGTCGTTACTGCGTGCTCTGGCTTGCGGATGAGGCGAGACGAATCGACTGAATATTGTGGTCTGGCCCCTATTTACTGCGTCTTTGCGCTGGCCATATAGATGGCACCAGTCGAGAACGGCTAAATCCATCGCATTTTGGGTGACCTCGTGCCCAAAATTATTGATTACACCATTCGCATCCTCTTGAGTGTTGAAGGTCAGTGCAATCTTCGAGGCGAAGCTGGTACACGTCCTCTCTGCTGCGGCAAATAGGCACCACTTGTCCATGATCTTTCCTTTGCAAATCGAGGCTTTCCAGTCGGGATCGGCAAACTACAGTCTCGCCCTCTTTGTGTCCATACCGGTCGAGCAGGCGCTAATTGTGGTCAGTTATTAAGATTTTGTGGAGTTGTCTTCGACTCGGATGTTCAATCTGACCACGTCTCAGAAGTATGCTGTCACTGTGCTACCCTCGACGTATTCGTATGAACTGTGGGAGGGACTATGGGACATTGCATTTACTGCCGCAAAGATAAGGATGATCAAGAGTTCACGCTAGAGCACGTTGTTCCGCAGTTTTTGGGTGGGGCGCATGTTCCCGACTTTCTCAAGACAAGAGAGGTCTGCAAAAGCTGCAATAGCAACCTCGGGTTATTTGTTGATGCTTCTTTCGAAAAAAACTGGCTAGTTTCTAACTGGCTTCGCGATTCCTCGTCAGCTTTTTATGACAAGGATGATCCGGTTGGAGTATCACTACTGTGTATGGGCATCGCCGACCTCTGCCCTCCCGAACTTCCAGAGGGCCATGTATGTGAAATGTGGTTAGGACCATTGGGTGAGCAGGTATTTTGGCTTCGCCCACACGATGATAGATTGGCTGCGTACGTCGGTGGAAACCCGCGGACGATGAAGAGTACAGAGACAAGAGCGTATTTTTTATTTTCAGAAAAGTCGCATCAGGATCCGCTCAAAACTTGGCTGTCGTTTGAACAAGCGTTTAATGGCCGTAGGGTCAAGAAGATCATGTGCACTAAGGTCGAAGGCGCTGATCCGAGCAGCATCGGGTTCGCGCAGCCTGATGACTTGGATCGGATGCGCTCGGATTTTTTCCTGGCCAATACTGAAGGCGAACTTGAACAAAAAACTCGAGTTACGGTTGATCGAAAGTTTGATCAGCGCTTTATGTGTAAGCTTGCTATAGGCGTGGCCTATTGTCTTTTCGGGCCTAAAGTCCTTGAATCAGACTATGGCAAAGAGCTGCACAAGGGACTTTGGTTTCGCGATGGGGATGACGAGCCTGAGGTGCGTGGTAGCACATTGTTCACGAAGCAAGGAGACCCAGCCTTTAATAGGCTAGTGGGTTTCCCTAACGCGGTGGCTATCGTTTTGCTTCCAACCCAAGACGGCATTGCAATCAACCTCAACATAAACTCACAACTAAACTGGACTGTTCTGTGTGCGCCCAATGATGTCTTAACGGCAGAAGACGTTGCGAAGATTGGCGACGGGCAGATTTTACTACTCGTGCGCGCCCTTCGAACCTGCATCCATCTTGAGCTTCCCTCTTACCTGGCCTACAAGTCTGGAGTTTCTAAGCACCCCGAACTGAGCGCTCTCCTCGAACGCTCGGAGAGACACAAACCATGACTGCCACGTATCTGTTCTGATTCTTGCGTTCGCCTCCCGATAAATGGGTCTCTTATGACATTTGGCCGCAAGCGAACTATGTCGCGGCGGTCGAAAGATCTAGGCGGCTTGAGTAAAATGTTCCCAATGACGCTTAGGGCATATTTAGGGCAAATCTAGGGCCGCAATAGACCGCAGGACGCCAAAGGATCGTGCGGAAAAGTGTGCTTATGTTGGCCTTGAGCGGCGTGTGGCGACGACAGAAGGGGTTCGAATCCCTATCATTCGTCCTGGCCCTAGCAGTGGGAGAATAGAAAGTATTCACTGTTGTCTGTCCTGATCTACGCTATTCGGCCTCAACCCTAGGAAGTGCTTATATGTCCCTGCCGCAAACCCCGACCTACCAGCAGCGCCTCGCCGAACTACCCCTCGACGTGGCTGTACTTACCTCCGATATCGCCGCCGCCTTGCGCCCGGAACAGCAACCGCTACCTCCGGAGGATCTGGAACGTGTGCTGTTCGAGCATGCGAATGCCGTAGCGCAGAAAATCCCTTCCTGTGCCACCCGTCTAGCCGTCTGGCTCAACATCCTGGCCGATGCCAAGTTACAGGCCCTGGAGCCCCGCGAGGTGGCAGCCTTCGTTAACACGGCGGCCAAATTGGGCGGTCCATCCAGCGTGGCGCCGGCATAGGCGTCCGATACGCTAACATAGCGCCTTGAAGTTTTGCCTATGTTGCACTAACCCTGCCCATGTCTTGGATTACGAGGTGTGGCCGAAAGTTAGAACTGCATGGATGTCAGTAAGCGCTAGACGACTTGATAGTGGTGAGCTGTTTTTGTGTGTGTGATTTCAGGAGAATCGACTGTGCCTGACGCTTTCTATAAATATATGAGTTTAAGTACGGCAAAAATCGTTCTCGAGAATCAAACTCTTCGCTGGACGACCCCCGCGACTCTAAATGATCCTTATGATATCCAATTTGATTTAAGGGTGGATTTCAATAGAAATAAGGTGATGCAGGACGCGCTAGAAAAAACTTGGAAGGTTTATACGGGAGAGTATGTAGGTGCGGAGGGCAACGGCATGAACGCCGTAATTCAAGCGTTTCGCGAAGTCTGCCCAGGCATGACGAAAAATTTTTTTATTAGGGGGTTGGCCGAAGGTATCGCTGAATCCTTTAAAGTTTTGGATGAGGGAATCACTGAAGTAAATAACTTTGCCCGACGCTGTCTCTCTACTTCTAAAATATTATGCTTGACTGATTCGCCGAATAATCAACTTATGTGGGCCTACTACGCAGACAGCAACAAAGGCGCTGTACTCAAGTTCGAGCAAGAGCATGGCGCCGATAGTCCGTACTCCACAGCGAAGCCTGTAAAATATCGAGAGGAAATTCCGAGTCTGTTCAGTGAAGATGAACTCTCAGACTTTTTAGCTGGGTTGATAAGATTCGACCAGCAAAGAAGAGTAGATGACCTGATTTATACTAAGTCTGATGCTTGGGCTCATGAAAGGGAGTGGCGTATTTATTCGGGCGATGGGCGTGATAGATTGGCGCCGCACGAAGATGTTAAGTTTGGGAGTAAGGAGTTGACTGCCGTTATACTTGGTTGCCGAATGCCAGAGGCTGATCGTGTCGATTTAGCTGGTTTAGTAAAACGCTCGTATCCTCATGCCGAAATTTTACAGGCAGCCACCATGAATCATAAATATCAGCTTGAACTTAAAAAAACCGAGCACTGATCTCTTCAAAATAGGGTGGAAATTGCGCAATTAATCACCACGCATGGCGTCGGCTCCTATCGAGAAAAAGTACAAGCCATAGTACCGACAGTGCCCGCGTCAGGCAGTGATTGCAGCTTGCTTAGAAATTGCTACAAAGCGAAGAGGTTACAGAGGGATAGCCAAGCAGATTGGCACCTTGGTGGATGGCTACGCCCAATCCATCATCGGTGCGACGGAGAAGCGGCGGGAGAGTGGGGCGGGTTGTAGAGGCATTGGGGGAATCTGGATCAGAGGGGCGAAGGCGAGGGAGTTTATCAGAAATGGGGTTGGGCAAAATCTCAAGTGTTGCAATTGTGTAGTTACATTCGCTGATGGGGCTGACACTGAATGTCTGAGTATGGTGGTCTGCCCCATTTTTTTATAACTGTGTAGTTAAGGGAGGTTAATCCAGTTTTTACTGGCAATGGAGTTGATTATTGGAAAGCTGTAGGTTTTCATGTTGGGGTATTTCTGTTTTGCATCTGTAATAAGTTCGTTAAGTGGTTTCTTAAAGGATGAGAGTACTTTGATGAAGTCCCATACGACTTTTTCGTCGACAGCTTGATGTGGTGTGTTATGTATGGTTAGTAATATTCGCTGCAGAGCGTATTTCGGAATTGTGTTTTGTAAAATGGCAAATAAGTTAATGGCGGTGTAAAGCTCTTGGTTTATCGCGGGTGTCGGAGTGCTTGTCTGGCATGAGGTGGATGTAGTGGTATTGCTGGAAATTGTTCTGGTTGTGGGTATTGAGAGGTGTTGAATCGGGTCGATGAGCGCAGGAAGCTCTTGTTTTATTATTTTTAGAAAGCTTTGTGCGCAGCTTTTTCCTACTGAAAAAAATCCTTCGTCTTTTGCGACTGTTTTGCTCTGGTAGTGAAAAATAGTGTGCTCGCCCTCAAGCTCCCTGCAGCATCCTTGAATTGTTTTGCCAGGCATTAACGCAATTCTCGAGATGACATTTATAGTGTATGTGCTGCAGATTTTGTTCTTTTTTGCGTCGCCTGTGCAGTTGTCTGTCAGATGAGTCATTTATTAATCCTTTCGCTTGTTGAGGTGAGTCTGAAATATCTGGATTTTGCGCTTTGTGCGAGGCAATTTACTTTTGATATTGTTTGCTGATTTCCTTCCAGATGTAGCCGTATCTAAATTCCAGCCAGCGAATTAGTAGTTTGTCTCTTTGTCGTCGAAAATAGCTGCCTTCTCGAGCTTTTAATGTTTTTTCTATATCGGATTTGAGGTTTTCTAAATTGAAGGCAGACCATATTATTGGAATGACAGTTTCAAGATTGGTATGACAGACTGGCGCAACCTCATGATAAAGAATTCGTTTTATTTCTTCTGGGTCGTATTCTTCGGTTTGACGTGCAATAGCTTCGTAATCAACCTCTGTATCAACAAAAGCGTCGGATAGCGCCCAATAAACGTAAGCGAGTTCCTCATCCGTCATTGAACGTTCCATGTCAAAAACTCCTCCAGTTCCTCATCAAAACTATCTGCCACATAGTCGCCGAGGATGCCTCCTGCTACGCTTCCCGCAATCACAACAGCGATTGCGCAAACTGGGGCGGCGGGACCGCACAGCATTGAGATACTCAGTCCAGCCAACGCGCCACCGGCGGCACCGCCACCTAGAATAATCCCTTGGCGACCGGCTTCTTTAGTTTTGTTGTCAGCTTTGTAGATTTCTGAGGCTGCGAAGGCAGCGGTGATGATCCAGGCGACTTTTCCCGTAACCTTCATCATCTTTGTGCCACGAGTCACTTTTGCGTTGTCTACCCCCGATTTTTTCAGGATCAGATAATGGACTTTAGATTTTTCTAAATCGGTCAAAAGGTCAAATTTTTTCTTGAATAATGAGTGGGCGTACTTATCTAGAGTGGTTTGCAATGTTGGGCCGTTGAGCTTGATGTATTCAGCAACAGCAACGCCTTGAGCGGAAGTGAATTTTCGATGTTCGCTCATGATGTTGTTACGCATTTCTTGGCAATATGCGACGCCATCCTTTGCGGAAACATTTCCTGCCAAGACTTCGCTCTCAACAAGTCGAGACATTTCCTTGATCTTGCTCTGATATTTCAATCGAGTGTCGGCGTCCTTGATAGCGTCAGTGGCAAAGCGTGCTGCTGCACCTTCCATCCCAGCAATCGCCATTTCTAGAGGCGAGCTATGTAGGTCGTGCTCTCTTTTCAAGACGTAACTGCCTGTGATGAGCATGGGTTCTGTCATGAGATGTTCCTTATCTCTGAATTTTGCCGAGAATAGTTTCTAGAAGGGACGGGCCGTTTTGGAGCTCATCAGTTCCGTAATCGATCGCGGTACAGGCTTTACCCGTTGGGTTGAAAAATTTCACGGTGTTTTTAGCGTCGAACACGCCTTGCATCTTCGACCCATCTTCAAAATGAGCTACGCAAGAAAGTCCTTCGTAACTTTCGGCAGCCGAGATCTTGAAGCCAATCCAGTTTCCATGAACGATCATCGGGATAGGCGGGATAAAGGACGCAGGTGTATGCGAGTTACCAATGATCACTGGACCTGAGCCGCCAATGACAACGTCGCCATGACTTCCGGTAGTGCCAACAAGCGCAGCATTCTTGCCATTGATAAATACCGTGCCAGACACAGCTGAGGATAGTGCACTGCCACAGGTGCAAGTGTCGTCCTTTCGAGCAGCTGCCAGCCCATCAAAAAATACATCGGGGGACCCGGAGGCGATGGCTTTCGCGCCGTGCCCGGGCATGGGGCAACTGGTGGGATCGGTAATGCGTGCGGCTGGCTTTGCCATGTTTGACTTCCTGTCATCGAATTAACCGTTGCGACTGTATCAGACTTACTTTGCTCGATGTCTGACGGCGAGGCGCTCGGATTTTCGTGAATTTAAACAGCAAAGGCTGCGCTTGTTTAAGTAAGTTGAGGCGGTGTCGTCCAAGACCTACAACACCTTGCGCCACCCCCTACACCTAAGACAGAATCCCCCGGCTTGTGCGTCTAGCCCGCAGGTTCTATCGTCCTCACGTCACTGAAAACCAGTGATCGGGTTTGGTAGCCCGCTTCGTGTCTAGATGCATCGCACCACCTAATTCAGTCGCTTTCCCAGGACTAGGATTTCATGGTGGTCATGCGTGGGGCCCATTCGTGGGCGCCGGGTTCTAGTGCGACCGGTCTACCAACCCGCGTATGGCCGCCACCCATCGTTTGGTAGCGTGGGTGATGGCTTCTTTTAGTAATCGCGCTAGAGGTTCCATCTATGTTCAAAGTAACGCCCAACCCACCAGAAACCGATCCCGCATCCCCCTACGAATCCCTCAACCCCAAAAAACTCCACGAAGCCGCCGAGCGCGCGCTCGATCACTACCTCCTTCCCGCCGGGCACATCATGGCCAGCGTCAACGAGCCCGAGCGCATGTACCTCGCCAACCCCAAATACGACTCGGAATCCCTGCTGGCCAATGCCAGTGAAACTCTCAGTTCCGCCTCGGAAATGCTCAACAACTTCGCCGCAGCACTCGACCCCTCGCACCGCAAAACCGCGCTGGGCATTGCGCAGGTGGTGATGCTGGGCGAGTTGGCGGTGAATCAGGCGTTGGATAATGTTGAGGTGAAGGCGTAAATCAGCTCCCTTTGTGGCAAACGGCTTAGCCGTTGCCACGGAGGGGCTGTTGGCGCTGAGCAAAGCAGCCGGGAGGAGGGTGAGTAAATGGACAGGGTGATGGCCATTTAGTAGCATTCCGCGCCTTTACTCAGGAGTCGCCGCACCATGGAAGCTACATCGCCCCAAGCTTGGTACAACACACGTCCCGCCGTTGTCTTCATGGCCGTTTTTTATTGCTTTGTCGTGTTGATTCAGGCCGGCCTGTGGGTGGCTCATGACGGGTTTCAACAAGCGCGGGAAGGGGATATTTCGTTCTTGATGTTGTTGAACGTCTGCGTGGTGGCATTGTTGATGTTTGTCGGCGGCTTGCTGTTGCTGGCGAGAAAGAAGATCAGCTCGCTGTGCTTTGTTCTGGCGTTGATCCTGGGAATTGCCTTCTCTGTGTCGCAAATGAACAGCGGTTCGGTTGTGCATCTGCTTACCCTGCCAATGTTCAAAGAATATGCACTGGTGTTTGGTATCTGGGTGTACAGCCTGCAATTGCGTACAACGGGTTATTTTTCCGCTAAATAACCCCCCTCTGCATTGCCCGTAGCGCCCTGTTGGCTGAATAGGCCGGGCGCTTGATTATCAGCTATTTACGTGAAGAGAATTTATGTCTGCTCCTGATAAGCCGAAGCTGCCGCTGCAAGCATTTGTGATGTCGTGCCTGGTGGCCGGCTGGGGTCTGGTGTATGCCGGTCAGGTGAAGTGGGCGGTGCGTGTTGCCGCTTTGCTCTATCTGGGTGTGATTTTACTCGGTGTCTGCGGGGTGCCTGCCACGCCAGTGGGCCTGTATGTCTTCGCTACCTTTATTGTCCTGGTGAAACTCGGCTCGGCCACGGCAGCAGCGATATCGGTGCGCAAAAACGACCATCCGGTGAACAGCCCCAGCACCCGTTTCCATGTGCTTTACGTGGTGGCGCTGGTCATTCTCACGCTGGTTCTTTTGGGGCCATTGCGAGGCCCGACGCTGGGGTTCAGGACTTACTTCATCCCCTCTGGCTCAATGGTTCCGACCCTTTCGATCGGTGACTATATCGTGACCAAAATGCGCATTGACGCGCCGCAGGTGGGCGACATTGTGACTTATCGCTACAACGGCACGGAGGCGGTCAAACGTGTGGCGGCTGTGGGTGGCGATACCTTGTCGATTGTTGACGGTAAGGTCATTCGCAACGGCGAGAACATGGGGCTGTTCTTTGCGCCGCCAGATCGCGTGAAGGATCCTCGTTATCTGCAAACACCGCCGACGGTGGTCGAGAAGGATCATGTTTATCTGCTCGGTGATAACCGCGATGTCAGTAACGACAGCCGCTTTATGGGCCAGGTCGCACTCGAGGACATTACCGGTAAAGTCACCGGAATCTGGTTTTCAGAGGAACGCTCGAGGATTGGCACGGCCTTTCAGTGAGACCAAAAGCCGTCACTTTAGGGTGACGGCTTTCTCTTGCAGATCTAGCCAAACTGCCCCGCCGACTCCACCGCAGATTTAGGCTTCCTCAACCGCGTCAACTGGTAAGCAATCCCCAACCAAACAAACCACCCCGGCATCACCATCAGCGCAATCCGCGTATCAGGCCGCAACGCCAGCAACCCCAGCACAAACCCCAAAAACGCCAACGAGAACCACGCCATCGGCACACCGCCGGGCATCTTGTAAGCCGACTTCGCATGCAGATCCGGGCGTTTTTTGCGGTAGGCGATGTAAGACGCGAGGATGGTCGACCAGGTGAAGATCACCAGAATCGCCGACACGGTGGAGACGATGGTGAACGCGGTCATGACTTCCGGCACGATGAACAGCACCAGCACGCCGACCAGCATCAACAGCGTGGTGAACGCCAGGCTCAGCAGTGGCACGCTGTTGCTCGACAGTCGGCGGAATAGGCCGGGGGCGTTGTCTTGATTGGCCAGTCCGAACAGCATGCGGCTTGAGGAGAACACGCCGCTGTTGGCCGATGAGGCCGCCGAGGTCAGGACCACGAAGTTGACGATGCCGGCCGCTGCGGGAAATCCGGCGACGAGGAACAGTTCGACAAACGGGCTCTTGACCGGGGAGACCTGTTGCCACGAGGTCACGGCGATAATGCAGGTCAGCGCGAGTACGTAGAACAGGATGATCCGCAGCGGAATCGAGTTGATGGCCTTGGGCAGGGTTTTCTCCGGCGAGCGGGTTTCGGCGGCGGCGGTGCCGATCAGTTCGGTGCCGGCGAAGGAGAAGATCGCCATTTGAAATCCGGCGAAGAAGCCGAACAAGCCGTTGGGGAACGCTGCCTGTTTGTCCACCAGGTGGCTCAGGGACGCGGTGACGCCACTGGGCGAGACGAATGAGCTGGCGATCAGCACGGTGCTGACGCCGATCAGGGTGACGACGGCAATGATCTTGATGATCGCGAACCAGAATTCCACCTCACCGAACAGCCTGACGGTCAGCACGTTCAACGCGAACAGGGTCGCCAGCATGCCGACGGCGGGTATCCACGCCGGGACGTCGGGGAACCAGTACTGGAAGAATCCGCCGACCACGACGGCATCGCCGATCACTGCGACGCTCCAGCTCAGCCAGTACGACCAGCCGAGGAAGAACGCCGCGCGTGGGCCGAGGTAGGCGCCGGCGAAGTCGGCGAAGGTTTTGAAGTTGAGGTTGGACAGGAGCATTTCGCCCATGGCGCGCATGACGAAAAACACGAACAGGCCGATGATCATGTAGATGAGGATGATCGACGTGCCGGAGAGGGCGATGATCTTCCCGGAGCCCATGAACAGGCCGGTGCCGATGGCGCCGCCCATGGCCATTAACTGGATGTGACGATTGCTGAGCGTGCGCTGCAGCGCGGGCTGTTCGAGCAGCCCGGAAGGGGTCGATTTCATTGCAAAACCTCTTGATTTTATGTTTTTGAGTTTTGGCAGAAAGTAGGTGTCGAGCGTTCTTGTTAGATGTGCAGCGGCTAATCACGAGGTGAATCGCCCCCTGTGGCTGGGGGGCGGCGATTAGCGATCAACTGACGGTGCGCAGACGCGAGGCTTTGGCCGGTTGTGGATCGAGCAGTTGGAAGAGGTTTTTGATGTTTGCCGGCGTCGGCACCAGGTGGATGCGCTGGCCGATTTGCTGGGCCTGCGCCAGGTCTTTCAGGTAGCGCAGGGAGGAAAAGTCTTCCAGGGCAAAACCTACCGAATCGAACACCGTGACCTGCGTGTCGTTCTCGCGCCCGGCCACTTCGCCCTGCACAACCCGGAAAAACTCGATCACCGGGGAATCTGCTTCCAGTTGCTGAATGTCGCCCTCGATACGCGTCTGCGGCTCGAATTCGACGATGACCCGGGCGTTGCGCAGGATGTCGGCATGCAGCTCGGTTTTACCCGGGCAGTCACCGCCGACCGCGTTGATGTGCATGCCGGGCTCGATCATGTCGGGGGTCAGAATCGTTGCGTAGGCTTTGTCGGCGGTGACCGTGGTGACGATGTCCGCGCCCTTGACCGCGTCTTTCACGGAGCGGGCCAGAATCACGTCGATGTCCGGGAACGCGGCGAGGTTGTGCTTCAGTTTGAGCGAAGCGTCGCGATCAATATCGAAAATGCGGATTTCATTGATGCCCAACATTTCATGAAAGGCCACCGCCTGGAATTCACTTTGCGCACCGTTGCCGATCAGGGCCATCGAGGTTGCACCCGGGCGCGCCAGCGATTTCGCCACCAGCGCCGAGGTTGCGGCGGTGCGCACGGCGGTGGTCAGAGTCAGTTCGCTGAGCAAGGTCGGATAGCCACTTTGCACATCGGCCAGCAGACCAAAAGCCATGACCGTGAGCAAATTCTGCTGGCCGTTGTTCGGGTGGCCGTTGACGTATTTGAACGAGTACTGCTGGCCGTCGTCGGTGGGCATCAACTCGATCACGCCGTCCGCCGAGTGATTGGCTGTGCGCGGCGATTTATCAAACTGCGCCCAGCGTGCGTAGTCCGCTTCGATGTAGCCGGCCATTTCGCGGATGGCGCGGCGGATACCGACTTGGGTGAACAGGCGTGCAGCATCATCGACATCAATAAAAAGCGTCATGGTCTTATTTTCCGATCCAGTCATTGAAAAGTTGTAGAGCGGCGGGCGGCTCAGCTGCGTTTGCTCTCGAAACCGTGCAGCACGTTGACGGCATTGATGCCGATTTCATCGACCATGTAACCGCCCTCCATGACGAACAGGGTCGGGCAGCCGACGCTGGCGATCAGTTCGCCGATGCCGATGAAGTCATCGCTTTCCAGCAGGAAGTGGCTGATGGGATCGTCCTTGAAGGTGTCGACACCGAGGGAAATCACCAGCACTTCAGGCGCGAACTGCTGGAGTTTTTTGCAGGCGTGGAGCAGGGCGTTGCGGTAGCTCTCCCAGGTGGTGTTTTTCGGCAGGGGATAGTTGAGGTTGTAACCCTCGCCGACACCCGCGCCGACTTCATGGCTGTACCCCGAGAAGTACGGATAGGACACCGCCGGTTCGCCGTGCAGCGAGACGAACATGACGTCGCTGCGCTGGTAAAAAATGTTCTGCGTGCCATTGCCGTGGTGGAAGTCGACGTCCAGCACCGCGACACGTTTCGCGCCTTGGGTGATGGCTTGTTGCGCGGCAATCGCGGCGTTGTTGAGGTAGCAATAACCGCCCATGTATTCGCGCGCGGCGTGATGGCCGGGCGGGCGGCACAGGGCGAAGGCGCTGTCGTGGCCTTCATCGAGCAGGGCCAGGCCGGTGAGGGCGATATCGGCGCTGGTTTTCACCGCTTGCCAGGTCGTGGCGGTGATCGGCGAACCGGCATCCATCGCGTAGAAACCGAGTTTGCCGTCGATGAACGTCGGCACCTCTTCGCCGGCCAGATCGCGCACCGGCCATACCAGCGGCAAGGCGTCGTGGGTGCGACCGGTGGCGCACCATTCGGCCCAGGCACTTTCGAGAAAACTGACGTAGCGCTCGCTGTGCGCGTTGACGTAGCACGAGCGGTCAAACGAACGCGGTTCGACGATCTGCCCGAGGCCGACCTGTTTGACCCGGTTATGCACGGTGTCGGCCCGGCTCGGTTGTTCGAACGACGGTTTGAGCACGCCGTCTTTCAATTCGGTGCCGTGGTGCAAACGGTGGGAATCACTGAAAACTGTAAACATTCTGCGCATCCGTTATTGTTAGCCAGTGCAAATATTCTGTTCCGTCTGGGCTGCGCTTTCTTTGCTTTGTGTTCGTGGTTTGGTGGATTAATCGGGCGTTTTTACTCAGGAATGGCGTCATGCAGAAAAAAATATCCAAACGCATCAGCCTCGACGAGACCGACCTGGCGATTCTTGAGTTGTTGCAGGAAGACGCCAGTATTTCCAACGCTGAACTCAGCGAGCGGCTGTCGCTGAGCCTTACGCCGTGCTGGCGGCGGCGCAAGCGCATGGAGGAGGCCGGGGTCATAAAGGGCTATCAGGCCAACCTTGATCGGCGAATGCTCGGGCTGGATATCATGGCGTTCGTGCACATTCGTTTTTCCACCCACGCCGACCACGCGCCGGACGCCTTCGAGGCGGTGATTGCGCAATTGCCGCAGGTGGTGGCCTGCCACAAGATCACTGGCGATGCCGATTATGTGTTGCAGGTATTGGCCGAGGATCTTGATAGCTACAGCGACTTCATCGAGCAGGTGCTCCGGCGTCAGGTGGGGATTGCCTCCATCCAGTCGAGTCTGGCGTTGCGCGAGGTCAAGACTGGGAGCCGGATTGCGATTCCTAAACCGGCAAAGGCCTGAGCGCAGAAGGGGGCAATGATCTTTTCGGTTTCGAAAGCGTTGTCTTCCGCTGCTGCGCCCTTGCCACGCAGGCCCGTATCAATCCCACCCTTTGCAGTGAGCCGTAATCTCCTCCCAAACCTCTCGATAGCTAAACCGCAACCGCGCGGTGTGCAGCTTATGCAGTTGCCGCCGAATCCAGCTGTGCTTGTTTGCGAGCAGCATTTGCTCGATTTCTCGATTCAACGAATCAGGTTCGAAACCTGTCCAGACTGGCGGCAGTACGCATTCCAGATTCCCGGCGCAGACGACGGCGACTTCCGAGTACAGAATGTCCTTGATCTGTTGCGGGTCGTAGCCTTCGATTTGCCTGGCGATGTAGGGGTAATCGACGCCGCTGTCGACAAAGATGTCGGAGAGGGCGGATCTGATGTTGTAGAGTTCGGCAGGGCTCAGTTCTCGTCTCAAGCTTGGGCCTCCTGGCGTTAAATGGCGTTGATCCGGTTGCACGGGGCGGTCCCTGGCTGATGGATAGGCGATTCTGAACGCGCGCTGTCGATCAGCAAAGTTTCATCTTGCCGCGTGCGAAGCAGGCCTAGGATGCTCAGACAAGATCGTCGTTGTTCATCCCAAGGGGAATCGTGCCATGCGCCTTAATGTCGTCAAAGTGCTGTTGATCGCTGCAGCGGTATCGGTGTTGAGCGCGTGTTCGGGCGCGGGTGGCTTTACTACCACCAGTTGTTTCTCCAGCGACTGTCAGTCGCCGGAAGGACGTAATGCCAATACGTTGAAGTTTGGTGGCAACAGTATTGGCAGTAGCCTCAATCAGTACAGCTCCGGGATGTTGCATGACGACTGAATAGAAAGGGCGCCTGTTGAAGGCGCCCTTTTTTGTGCATCGCGATGGGTTACAGGTAGTGTTTGAAGAACCCCGCCAGTTTCTGCACCGCCGGGCCGACAAACTGTTCTTTGTCGTACAGGTCGATGTGGCTTGCGCCTTCAATCAACACCAACTCCTTGGGTTCCATTGCCTTCTCGATCGCCATTTCACTGAAGTAGCGGGTGTCAGCCTCAGTGCCGGCAATCATCAGCAGCGGGTGCGGCGAGATCAGGTTGATGTGGTCATACGAAGAGTACGCCGCGATTCGGCCAATGCTGGTGAACACATATTTGTTCGGCGAATTCGGATGCTGTGCGCGGGCGGTGCGGTAGTAATCGCTGCCTTCGCGGAACAGGGTCGGGGTGTCTGCACGGATGTCAGCGGTTTCCGGAACGATCGGGTCGATGCGCACCGGTTCACCCCGAGCTTCACGGGTGCGTTGCTGGCCGACTTCCTCCAACAGTTGCTTGAGTTGTTCCGGGCTGCCGGTGCCACCAAGGCCTTCGCGGTAGAGCAGGCCGATGTCGGCAGCGCTGACGGTGGCGACGGCGCGGATGCGGCGTTCGGTCTGGGCTGCGAACGGCACGTAGCCTCCGGATGCGCAGATGCCGAGGGCGCCGATGCGCTCAGGATTGACCGAGGCATGGTTGGCCAAAAAGTCGATGGCGCTTTTGATGTCTTCGGCACGTACGAACGGGTCTTCCAGATAACGCGGCTCACCTGCGCTTTCGCCTTGATAGCTGGCGTCGTAGGCGAGGGCGATCAAGCCTTTTTCGGCGAGTTTGCCTGCATACAGGCCGGCGGTCTGTTCTTTGACGCCGCCGAACGGGTGGGCGACGACAATGGCCGGGCGTTGTTCGCCGGGTTGCAGGTCGGCGGGCAGGTAGAGGTGGCCGGCGAGTTTGAGGCCGTTGCTGAGGAAGCTGACATTGGTTTTCATAGGTGCACTCCACGGTTGGTGCGGCGCCGCGTCTGGCGGCTGACGAGGCAAAGAGTGAACCGGTGGGTGGGGGGCAAAAAGAGAGTGCAGTTCCTGGGAAAGTTTTTCCTATGATAAGGAGTGCCTTCCCTGAATCGCGCCTGCGCGCCATGATCGCCCCATGAAGACACAAACTACTCCCAACGACCTCGGCGAATTCCTCCGCGCGCGTCGTTCCGAACTCGAACCAACGCAGGTCGGTCTGCCTGCCGACGCAGGCCGTGCGCGTCGTGTGGCCGGTTTGCGCCGCGAAGAAGTGGCGATGCTCGCCGGCATCAGCGTCGACTACTACACGCGTCTGGAGCAGGGGCGTCTGTCACCGTCCAAGTCGGCGTTAGCGGCGGTAGCGCGCAGTCTGCGCCTGCAAGAAGACGATCTGGATTACCTCTACCGATTGGCGAGACTCGGTCGAACCACTGTCGACCAGCATCGTCGGCAAACCGTGGGCCCGCAGACTCAGCGCCTGCTGGACAGCCTTCAGGGCATTCCGGCGCTTGTCATCGGTCGCTACATGGATGTGTTGGCGTGGAATCCGTTGGCGGCGGCGCTGTATGTTGATTTCGCCGAGATGCCGATCGAACAACGCAATCTCATTCGCCTGTCATTTCTCGACCCAAGGTTTCGCAGCCTGTATGTCGATTGGGAGAACAACGGGCGCAACTGTGTGGCATTTTTAAGAATGGACACGGCGCGCTTTCCGGACGATCCGCGTCTGGCTTCGCTGATCGGCGAGCTTTCCCTGCGCGACGAAGATTTCCGTCGCTGGTGGGCCACCCATCTGGTCGCCAGCCCGACCTGCGGCAGCAAGACTTTTCTGCACCCGCAGGTGGGCAAGCTCAGCCTCGATTGGCAAATTGTGTCCTGCGCAGAGAGCCCGGATCAGGCGCTCATCGTCATGACCGCTGAGCCGGGCAGTGACGCGAGCGAAGCACTCAGGCAACTTACTGCGGCACCGCCAGCCACTCGCCAATAACCTGTTGGTACTTGCCGGTGACTTTGCTCAAGTGCAGCCACTGATCGACATACAGTTTCCAACTGATGTCATCGCGCGGCAGCAGATAAGCCTTCTCGCCGTACTGCATGTACTGATGCGGATTCACCGCGCACAGGCCCGGTTTGAGTTTCTGCTGATACAGCGCTTCCGAGGCGTCGGTGATCATCGCGTCGGCCTGGTTGTCGAGCAGTTGCTGGAAGATCGTCACGTTGTCGTGCAGGGCCAGTTGCGCCTTGGGCAGGAAGGCGTGGACGAAGGCTTCGTTGGTGCCGCCGGCGGGTTCGACCAGACGCACGCCGGGCTGGTTGATCTGTTCGACCGTCTGGTACTTGCTGACATCGGCGCAGCGCACCAGCGGGATCTTGCCGTCGGTGTTTAGGGTGTTGCTGAAGTAGGCTTTTTTCTGCCGTTCGAGCGTGACCGAGATGCCGCCCATGCCGATGTCGCATTGGCCGGCCTGCATGTCGGGCATCAGGGTTTTCCAGGTGGTTTGCACCCATTGCACTTTGACGCCGAGGCTGTCGGCCAGCGAGCGGGCGATGGCGATGTCGATGCCTTCGAACTCGCCGTCGGGGCGTTTGAAGGTGTAGGGCTTGTAGTCGCCGGTGGTGCAAACGCGCAACTGGCCTTGTTGCTGGATGCTGTCGAGATGCGAAGGGAGTTCCTGAGCCTGAACGGCGGTGGCCAATGTCAGCGCA
Organism: Pseudomonas fluorescens; assembly: GCF_001648775.1. Taxonomy (GTDB): domain Bacteria; phylum Pseudomonadota; class Gammaproteobacteria; order Pseudomonadales; family Pseudomonadaceae; genus Aquipseudomonas; species Aquipseudomonas fluorescens_M. The sequence goes on along the minus strand of NZ_LVEJ01000035.1, from coordinate 21,274 downwards.
CCGCAGAGCGTCATCGTGCTTTTTAGAATTGTCATTGAGCTGGGGGCTTCTGAAAGGGAAGGTGGCCCAGTGTAGTAAAAGCCTCTCGTGAGTGTCATCAGAACGGGTCGCTGATCGGCGGATGACTATTTTGACCGCTTCAGCGGGCGAGATGATCGGCCAGATCCCGCGCCCGTTGTGACGCAGCAAGCCGCGACTGCCGATCGACATCTTCGCCGAGAATGGTCTTCTCGACGCTTAACTCATGCACATCGCTGATGCCGATAAAATCGAACCACGCGGCCACATAAGGTTTCTGAAAGTCGAAGCGTTCGGCGGGTGTGACCGATTGCGCCGAAAAATCCATTCCGCAGGCATAGGCGCCCACAGCAGTTTTGTTTTTCAACAAACCTTGCAGGCCGTGCTCCGGATCGAAGCTGAAGAGGATGTCTTTCTGCGACACCAGGTCGATGAAATGCTTGAGCTTGTACGGAATGCTGAAATTCCACAGCGGCACCGACAGCACAATCAGGTCGGCGCGATGCAGGTACGCGGCGAGGTGCTTGAGTTCATTCCACGCCGATTGTTGGTCGGACGTCAGCGGCGTGCCATTGAGGCCGGCGTACTTGGCATTCATTGCCTCCTCGCCGAACTCCGGCAGCGGCATGCCCCACAGATCCAGGGTTTCGACGTGGGTCTGCGGCTGATGCTGCAGATAGCGGTCGATGAAGCTGCGCGCCACTTGCAGTGAGGCGGAGCGTTGTTTGCGCGGTGAGCATTCGATGTGCAGAAGGGTGGTCACGTGAAGCCTCGGCAGTCGGGGGAAGAGTGCGAGGCATTGCAACATAGCGCGCTTCAAACTATAAATCGTGAATAAATCGGTCACTGATCACGAATCTCACTATGTTTGACGCCCTGTTACTGAAGACCTTTGTCGCCGTTGTCGACGAGGACGGCTTCAGCCGTGCCGCAGAAAAACTGCATTTGACGCAATCGGCGGTCAGCGGGCATCTGCGCCGGCTCGAAGATCAGGTGGGAAAACCGCTGCTCAAGCGCACCACCCGCTCTCAGCAACTCACCGCCGATGGCGAGCGTTTGATGGCCTATGCGCGAACGATTCTGGCGTTGAACCGCGATGCCTGGGCGCAGCTCACGCGCACGCCGTTTCAGGGGCGGGTGCGGATTGGTGTTTCCGAGGATTTTGTCGAGGCGCGATTGTTGCGCGCGTTGCAGGATTGCGCGGCGCAGCATCCGGGGATGGAGATCGATGTGCAGGTGAACATTCCCGGGACGTTACTGGGCCAGATGCAGCAGGGCGATCTGGAGATGGTCATCGGTTCGCTGTGTGAAACCGCTGAGTCGGGACGTTTACTCTGGCAGGAACCGCTGGTGTGGGCGTGGGCTGCGCAACCTGTCACGCAATTGCCGACGCCATTGCCGCTGGCGCTGTTTCCCGAGCCGTGTCCGTATCGCGAAGCTGCGTTGACGCGCCTGGCTCAGGCCGGCGTTTCCCAGCGCACCGCCATGTTGTGTTCGAGCACCGCCGGTTTGCGCGCTGCGGCATTGTCCGGATTTGCTGTGGCACCGATGCCGGCGAGTCAGTTGGGCCAGGGGTTGGCCGCGCTGGGCGCGGAACAGGGCTTGCCGGCGCTACCGGATGCGCAGTTCCGCTTGTTTGTCGCGTCTCATGCCGATCCGCAGATGATCGACGCGCTATCGCAGGCGATCATCGAATTTTGCTCCGCGCGGCGGCAGTGACGCAGATTACAGGCCGAGGCCTTCTTGCACCGCCAGCAACAAATTGTTTTCGGTCAGCGCAATAGCGTCCAGTTGCTGGCCCGTTTCAATCGACTGCATCCACCAATGGCTTTCACCGTGCTCATCCACGGTACGCAGCAGATAGGTGTCCGTGGCTGACGGGCTGATCTGCACCCGCCCGGCGCCATCCTCGGTAAACCGCGCAATGGGATCAAATGTCAGGGTTTGATGATTGGCCTCGATCACCAGTTGATCGATGGCGTAATCGTGGGTTTCGCCATCGGGTGAGCTTTCGCAAACGTGAGTCGGATTGCGCCGAATCTTCAGGCCGACTTCAGTCACCGGTTGCAGCCACGCCTCGATGCGGTGGTACAAGTCGTACACCTGCGCCGGCCAGCAATCGATCTCCAGCGCGGCATCCGCGTGGGTGTGCCGGGTTTGCTTGAGTTTGGCGGCGAGTTCGTCTGCTTTACTCATTTCGGATCCCTTGGTTTGATGTCTGCCTGTTAATCGTAGACCTTTCAACGGGGTACGGCGTTGCCTTGCGTCATGCGCTTGCAACACAAACATGGCGAAATCAGCGCTGGCCAAGTCTGGCCGGGATCGAAAACCACGGACGCAGGCGTCCCAAGGAGCGGGTAGATGAAAAAGCTGTTTACAATTTTGGCAGTGATTGCGCTGACGGCCGGTAGCATCGGTTTGAGTTCGGCGCGGCAATCGCAGTCGAGCAAAGCCCAGGCGGAATCGGTGGCGGGGGTGTTTGATTACTACCTGCTGGCGCTGTCCTGGTCGCCGACCTTTTGTCTGACACACAAAGATGACTCGCAGTGCACGGGCAAGGGCTACGGCTTTGTGTTGCACGGCTTGTGGCCGCAATACGCCAAGGGCGGCTGGCCGGAATCCTGCCCACCGCTGACCACGCTGAACGCGGCGCAAACCAGCAAAGGCCTGACGCTGTTCCCGACCAAAAAACTGCTCGACCACGAATGGTCCAAGCACGGCACCTGCAGCGGCCTCGGCGCGATGGGTTATCTGGATGAGGCGGACAAAGCTGTCGCGGCGGTGAAAATCCCCGATGAACTGCAGCCGTTCAGCAGCTCGTATTACTTCGAAGCGCAGGAAATCGCCGACTTGTTCCGCAAGGCCAACCCGGGGATTCCGGCCGATGGCATCGCGGTCATTTGCAGCGGCCCGGAACTCTCGGAAGTGCGCGTGTGCATGGGCAAGGATTTGCAGTTCGGCGCGTGTGGCAAGGGTGTGAAAACCGAGTGCCGGGCGGGGGATATTCGGGTGCCGCCGTCGCGCTAACCTGAGCGGTTTCCACATATAAAAAGGCGCCCGATCGGGCGCCTTTTTTGGTCTGAAGGTTTGAAGTCCCCGGCGAAGTCCCGCATGCTTGCGCCCCCGAAAGGATGACCTCGTTACATTGCAAGGAGCTGTTCATGAGCGGAAAACCCGCCGCCCGCGTCACCGATCCAACCGCCTGCCCATTGCCGGGACATGGCACCAATCCCATTGTCAGTGGCTCCCCGAATGTGAATTTCGACGGCTTGGCGGCTGCGCGGATGACCGACAAATCCGCCTGCGGCAGCCCGATTACCGGTGCTGTTGCGTCGACGGTGTTCATCAATGGTTTGAACGCCGCGACACTGGACAGCACCGGTGGTCACGGCAATGTCGTCATCGGCGGTTCAGGCACGGTCATCATCGGTGACACAGTGACATCGGCTCCCTTCAGTGGCTTGTTGCCGATGCCGGTGCATTTCACTGACCGGTTGAAACTGGTCAATGACGTGACCGGTGAGTCCATGCCAGATCATCCTTACGTTATTCAGCGCGCTGACGGACGTCTGGAACATGGGGTGTCTGACTCGAACGGATTTACTCACCAAGTCAGCTCGCATCTGCCGGAAACCATCAAGTTGTTTTTGGAGGAGTGAGGCATGGCTGCTGAAACGGTAACGTGCGCGAAGGGCAACAATTACAGGCTGCACAAGGAACATGCGCTGACGGACAAGAAGGATGTCAGTGACAAGCCTGTGCCGGTGGAGAGTACCAAGGCGATTGTTGTATTCGTCGGAGGCGCAGGAGACAAAGAAAGTTATTATTTTTCGGGTCCTTATGGAAACATCCAAGAGGCCCGGAAAGACTTTGATGAACGTACGACAAGCTTGGCAAAGGAGGGTAAATACAAATCTGAATGGCTGGGTTACAACGAAGTCAAAGGAAAACAGGATATTCAGCGGAATGTCCTGAGTTTGATTCCCTACAAAAGCTGTCCTGTCTATATCGTCGGACATAGCCTCGGCGGGTGGAATGGTGCGCATCTGACAAGAATCATGTCGCAATGGGGTTACAGGATTCAGATGCTGGTTACCCTTGACCCCGTGGGGGAAGGGGCCTTGGTCTGGTTGGGTTCGGATATTTATCGCGAGTATCCCGATCCGGTGACTGCGGATTGGATCAACATCAAAGCAATGCCCACTAAAAGAGATTCATCAGACGGGGTGGCTGACTTTGGTGAGAAATGGGTTATCTCCTGCGGCCCTTCATTGAACGTCAATGTAGACACGAATCATGCGAATGCGTTGGGGTTGTTCACTGCGCGCATTGCCGGGAGCAAATCGGCAGGTGATATGCTTTTTGACGCCATCATGAAGGAGTTTCCATGATCTACAGGTTGCTCCTTTGCGGGTTGTTGGCTATTTCTTCTTCTGGTTGTGCGAAGGACCCGGTAAAGCCTCCGGCGAACCTGAGTTTCGAGTCTGTTGAAAGAGAAAAGTCTCTGCTCTATGTCATCCGGTATCAGTCGGATGTTGATGTGCTGGATCTTTTTGATCGCGGAGAACGAGTCGGGATGATTTCGGGCATGCTTCATTGCGCCTTGGCGGATGATTATGATTTTTCCGTAGGCAAAGCCATTCAGTTTTCTGCATCTGGCTTGATAAGGTCGGAAAAAAATGAAGGCACCACAGCGAAATTTTCCTATCTCACTCGCGCATTCCTGAGTGAAACCTCCAGCAACCGAAGTTCTGAAAGAGATCTCTCGGTGGCAGAGCTAAACCAGCTCCTCGCCAACAAACAACAAATCCCCTGCAAAGTCGTCGTCACCGCCTACGGCTACAAACCCTACTACTCCAACACCATGAACATTCCCGTTGCGGCTCTGCTGCGGGAAATCAACAAACCCCGATAACAGAAGCAAGGGGGATTTCAGGCGAATCCCCCCGCATCCACCCCCAACTCCCCACGCAAAAACTCCACCAGACCGCGCTGCAACCCACTCAAAGCCCCATCACGGCTAACCAACGCCAATTCCGTCGGCGCCAGTTCCGGCAGATCCGTACACACCTGATGCTCAGGCAACACCGCCGACATCGGCAGCACCGACACTCCCAACCCTGCGGCCACCGCTGCTTGAATCCCGGTCAGGCTGTGGCTGCCGAACGCGACCCGCCAGGGACGCTGGGCAACATCTAGCAAACGAGTGGCGCGCTGCCGATACAGACAGCCTTGCGGAAACAACGCCAACGGCAACACGCCAGTGGACGAATCAAACCCCGCACCTTTGACCCACACCAGTCGTTCCGGCCAGGTCGCCCACGCCGGGCCGCTGTCGGGTTCGCGTTTGATCAGGGCGATGTCGGGCACCTGATCGAAGTCTATGATCGCCACGAACATCGCCTCGAACAAACCCCGCCGCACCGATCGTTCCGCGAACTCAGTACCCTCGGCCTGCAATTGGCCCTGAAAGAATTGGGCCTGCCCAGCCTGCCAGAAGACAGCCAGCGTCTGGCCGCCGCGATCCCGAAGATGCCGCCGTTTGCCGAGGTGATCGAGACCCTGCGTGAATTGAAAACCATGGGTTTCAAACTGTGCATCGTCTCCAATACCGACGACGACATCATTGCCGGCAACGTCGCGCAACTTGGCGGTTACATCGACCGAGTGATCACCGCGCAACAGGCCGGCGCCTAAAAGCCGGCGCCACGGCTGTTCGACTACGCTCATGAACAATTGGGCGTCAGCCGCGATGAAGTGGTGCACATCTGCGCCAGCCCTATGCTCGACCACACGGCGGCGCGGGACATGGGTTTTCGTTGTGTGTGGATTGATCGCGGCACCGGTCGCCGATTGCTCCCGGACTATCGTCCCGACGCGATCCTCGACACCCTCGATCAAGTACCGCCGCTGTTCAAATCCCTCGGTTGGTAACGGAGAATAGTCATGGCTCACACCCTGGCCGCCAGTGCATCGGCTGCACGCCCGACAGCGCTGAACCTCGACACAGAAGCGATCATCACCGCACGCACCGAGCTGGCGGCGTGCTTTCAACTGGCCGCGCTGCACGGCCTGGAGGAGGGCATCTGCAATCATTTTTCGGTGATGCTGCCTGGGCACGACGATCTGTTTCTGGTCAATCCCTATGGCTATGCCTTCGCCGAAGTCACCGCGCAGAATCTGCTGGTTTGCGACTTCGAGGGCAACGTGGTGGCGGGCGAAGGCCAACCGGAAGCCACGGCGTTCTATATCCACGCGCGCCTGCACAAACAACTGCCGCGAGTGAAAGTCGCGTTCCACACGCACATGCCTCACGCCACGGCGTTGTGTCTGCTGCAAGGGCCGCCGCTGTTATGGCTCGGGCAGACCGCGCTGAAGTTCTACGGGCGTACGGCGGTGGATGAGGACTACAACGGCCTGGCGCTGGACGAATCCGAGGGCGACCGGATTGCCAAAGTCATGGGCGACGCCGACATTCTGTTCCTGAAAAACCACGGTGTGATTGTCGCCGCGCCGACCATCGCCGAAGCTTGGGACGATCTCTATTACCTGGAGCGCGCCGCCCAGGTGCAAATCTTGGCGATGGCCACGCAGCGCGAGCTGAAACCGGTGCCCCATGCAATTGCGCAACGGGCCTATGAGCAGATGCGCGAAGGTGATCCGCAGAGTGCGCGGGCGCATCTGCACAGTGCCATGCGGCGTCTGGCCCTTCACAACTGACTAACCGCAAAGAATGGATCGAAAATAATTTTGCGAACAGCGATCATCCAAATCCGCTGCGCGCCGATACAACTGGGCGGGACCGTGGCGTTTGCCCCGTGCATCCCGGTGGGCTACGCTCACAAAACATAAGGGTTACGGGCCTTTGCCCTTGTCGTACCTGCCCAGGACATGCTTTTGCCTATCCCCATTCACGATCCGCACCAGGCCCCCGGAGGCACGCTTAAACGCCTGCCGTTGCGCAAAGCGGCGGCGCTGTTTGTCGTTGCCGTGGGGTTGTGCCTGTTCGGTTTGCTCTACCTGCAACTGGAACAGTCGCGGCGTCAGGATCTGGCGGTGGCGCAAATGGCTTCGAGCAACCTGACCCGGGCCATGGCGCAGCAGGCCGAGGACACCTTTCTGGCGGCGGATCTGGTGATGACCAGCCTGGTCGACTGGATTCAGGACGACGGCTACGGCGCGGCGCAACGCCCGCGCCTGCAAAAAACCTTCGCCCGGCGCGTGCAGCAACTGGAGCAGTTGCACGGCATGTTCCTCTTCGACACCCAGGGCCAGTGGGTGATTACCTCGTTTGCCGATCTGCCCCGTGGCAATGGCGTGGCGGATCGCGAGTATTTCAAGTTTCACCAGCAGAACGCTTCGACACTGGCGCACATCGGTCCGGCCATCCGCAGCCGCGAGAACGGCGAGTGGATCATTCCGATCTCCAAACGCATCAATGATCACGCCGGCAATTTTCAGGGGGTGTTGCTGGCCGGGATCAAGATGTCGTACTTCGACCGCTTCTTCGAAAGCTTCGGCCTCGATGACAAAGGCATCATGTTTCTCGGCCTCAGCGACGGCACCTTGCTCGCCCGCCGACCGTTTGATGAAAACCTGATCGGGACGTCGCTGGCGCAGGGTCGGATCTATCAGAAGTTGCTGCCCGAGGCGGCGGCCGGCACCGCGATGATCAACTCAGTGGTCGATGGCGTGGTGCGGTTGTACGGTTATCGACGCTTGTCGGCATATCCGCTAGTGGTGTCGGCGGCGACCTCGCGCGACACGATTCTCAAGGGTTGGTACGAGCGCGCCTTCCAGTCGAGTGTGATTGTGGCGTTGGTGGTTCTCGGCGTTGGCCTGTTTGGCTGGGTGTTCATTCACCAGGTGCGCGATGGCGAGCGGATCGAGAGAAACCTGCGCAAGGCCCAGCGCACGCTGGAGCAGATTGCGACGCACGACAGCCTGACCGGACTGGCCAATCGACGTCTGTTCGAGCGTTCGCTGGAGATCGAGTTTGCCCGTGGCGCGCGGCAGGTCAGCCCGGTCAGCCTGATCATGCTCGATATCGATTTCTTCAAGCGTTACAACGATGCCTACGGCCATGTCGCCGGGGATCATTGCCTGACTCAGGTTGCTCAGGTGTTGCGCACTTGCTGTCAGCGCAAGGCGGATCTGGCGGTGCGTTACGGCGGCGAGGAGTTTGCGGTGCTGTTGCCGGACACCGACATCAACGGCGCGCTGGCGATTGCCGGGCAGATTCGCCGTAGCGTGATCGACAAACACATCATCCACAGTGGTTCGCCGACCGGTTACCTGACCGTGAGCCTGGGTTGTTATTCGTTCATCCCGAGCGGCAACGACAGCCCGGAAGTGTTTATCCAGCGCGCGGATGCGGCGCTGTATCAGGCGAAAAATGCCGGGCGCAATCGCGCGGCGGTGTTGTCGCTGGACAGTGGTTTGGCCGAGCTGATGCGCTCCGACCGTTAACTCAGGCACAACACAACCCCTGTGGGAGCGAGCTTGCTCGCGAAAGCTCAGTATCAGGCGATGAAGATATTGGCTGATCTAGCGCCTTCGCGAGCAAGCTCGCTCCCACAGGGATTTTCATCAAGGCAAGGTTATGTGAATACCCAAACAATCAAGGGTCTTCACCACGGATGGCTCTTGTTCGTTCAGCCGCCAGTGCCACCGCCCGCACCACCCGTGCCGCCGCCGGCCGAACCGGTACCGCCACCCGCTCCCGAACCCGAACCGCTGGCCCCACCATTGGTGCCCGTGCCGGAACCCATGCTCGAAGAACCGCTACCACCGGAAGGTGCGCCGGGGGTGTTGTCCGGCGGCGTGGTCGAGCTGGTCGGGCCACCGGATTTGGTGCCGGTGGCGTCAGCGCCGTCGTTGGCAGCGAAACTGGCGGCCGATGCGCTGGCCAGCAGCCCGGCCAATAACAGCGAGGTAAGTTTGCGCGTGATCATGATCCGTCTCCAGAAAGGGGATGTTCCTGATATTGGTCAGACGCACAGACGCCTTGGTGCCAGTCGGCTGACGAGCGGTCAGCGGCGAATTCGAGTGGCCTCCTGTTCTTCTGGAATATTGGCTATTTGCCGAAGCTGGTACGAGGACTAACGTAGCCACACATTCACTTGCTGCCCGGAGCCACCATGAAACCTCGTACCGATTTCTACACCGCCTCCCCAGACGCCCTGAAAGCGATGATCGCCCTGGAAACCGCGGTCTCTAAACTGCCGCTGGAAAAGACCCTGATCGAACTGGTCAAGCTGCGTGCTTCGCAAATCAACGGCTGCGCGTTCTGCATCGACATGCACACCACAGATGCGATCAAGGGCGGCGAAACCCCGCGCCGTCTATTCGCAGTCACCGCTTGGCGTGAAGCGCCGTTCTTCAGCGACCGCGAACGCGCCGCGCTGCTGTGGACCGAGTCGCTGACGCAACTGAGCCTGACCCACGCGCCGGATGAAGATTACGACGTGGTCGCGGCCCAGTTCACGCCGAAAGAAATGGTCGACCTGACCGTGGCGATCAGCACCATCAACAGCTGGAACCGTCTCGCCGTAGGCTTCCGCAAAACCCCACAGGCCTAAGCCTCAACGCATGACCCCTGTGGGAGCGAGCCTGCTCGCGAAAGCGGAGTGTCAGATAACAACCATGGTGACTGATACGACGCCTTCGCGAGCAGGCTCGCTCCCACAGGGGAAATAAGCATGGCCAGAAAATAGTGATCAATGCCCATCCGCACTCGGCGCGGCCGGTGGTTGCACCTTGCGCATCAAGGGCACCATCGCCGTGGCGATGACGAAGCACACCCCGATCATCAAAAAGGTGTCGCCGTAGGTCTGCGTCTGCGCCTCGCGGTAGGTCAGCAACCACAACTGGCGCAGGCTGGCGGTGACCCCGACGTCGCCGCTCTGGCCCAGTGCGGCAAGGTTGCCGCCGACCTGCGAAAGCCACTGATTCATCGCCTCATTGCTGCTGTTCAGATGCTCGGCCAACCGCGTGAAGTGCAGGTTGGTGCGGTCATTGAGAATGGTCGCGCACGCCGCAATACCAATCGCCCCACCCAGATTGCGCATCAGATTGAACAGGCCCGACGCATGCTTGAGGCGTGCCGGCGCCAACCCTCCCAAGGTCAATGTCACCGCTGGCGGCACCGCCAGTTGCTGGGCAATCCCGCGCAACGCTTGCGGCAACATCAATTGCCCCGCGCCCCAGTCGTGGGTGATCGGGCTGAACTCCCACATCGACACCGCGAACAGGCCCAGGCCGACCATCATGATCCAGCGCAGATCGACGCGATTGGCCAGAAAGGCATACAGCGGAATCGCCATGATCTGGAACACGCCGGTGGAGAAAACCGCCAGACCAATGTCCAGTGCGCTGTAGCCGCGCACCCGGCCGAGAAACAGCGGCGTCAGGTAGATCGTGGCGAACAGACCAATGCCGGTGACGAACGAAAAGAAGCAACCGAGGGCGAAATTGCGGTCCTTCAAGGCGCGCAGATCGACGATCGGATTGGCCACGTGCAAGGTGCGGCCAATGAAGGCCAATCCGGCGAGGCCGCTGATCCACGCTGTGGTCAGAATGGTCTGGTCGCTGAACCAGTTCCAGCGCGGGCCTTCTTCGAGGGTGTATTCCAGGCAGCCGAGAAACAGCGCAAGAAAGACCATGCTCAGATAGTCCGCGCCCTTGAGCAGCGACAATTCCGGCTGGTCGATTTTCACCAGCATTGGCACTGCCACGGCAACGAAAATCCCCGGCACCAGGTTGATATAGAACAACCAGTGCCACGAGGAAAGATCGGTAATCCAGCCACCGATCACCGGCCCCATTGTCGGCGCCAATGAGGCGACCGCGCCGATGGTCGCCGCAGCGATCACCCGTTGTTTACCGGTAAAGAAAAAGAACGCCGTGGTGAACACCAACGGAATCATCGAGCCGCCGAGAAACCCTTGCAGCGCGCGAAAGGCAATCATGCTCTGGATGTTCCAGGCCACGCCGCAGAGCAGGCTGGCGAGGGTGAAACCGACCGCCGACGCGCAGAACAACCAGCGTGTGGAGAACACCCGCGACAGCCAGCCCGATAATGGAATCACGATGATTTCGGCGATCAGGTAACTGGTCTGCACCCACGCGGTTTCGTCGGTGCCGGCCGACAGTCCACCGCCGATATCACGCAGTGACGCCGAGACAATCTGTATATCCAGCAACGCGATGAACATACCGATGCACATGGTTGCGAAGGCGAACACCTTGGTCGCGGTTGCCATGTCCGCCGCGTTGAACGGCTGCGCCGGGGCGGCGAGGGTGCTGCTCATGGTGCGACGGCCACGGCGCTGGTTTCAGGTTGTGCGCGGGTGTCGACTTCCGCCGTCACCGACAGGCCCGGACGCAAGTGGCCGAGCACGCCGTCGGCCGGGTCGAGGAGGATGCGCACCGGCACGCGCTGGACGATTTTGGTGAAGTTGCCGGTGGCGTTTTCCGGTGGCAGCACACTGAATTGCGAACCGGTGGCCGGGGCGAGGCTGTCGAGGCGACCGTGGAATTCCTGACCGGAAAGCACGTCAGCACGGATGCTCACGCGCTGGCCGGGTTTCATCCGCGCCAGTTGGTCTTCCTTGAAATTGGCATCCACCCACAAGCCGCTGGCCGGCACCACTGACAATTGTTGCGAACCGGCCTGGGCGTAGGCGCCGACCCGTGCGCGACGGTTGCCGATCACCCCATCGACCGGTGCGCGCAGTTCGGTGTAGCCGAGGTTCAGTTGCGCCAGATCACGTTCGGCGCGGGCTTGCTGGAGGGCGGCGCGGGCCTGTTGTTTCTGGGTATCGATCACCGCGAGTTGGCGTTGCGCGGCGAGCAGTTCGGCCTGGGCGCGGGCGCTCAGGGCTTGCGCGGTTTTGAAGGTGGCGTCGGCGCGTTGTGCACTTTCCACCGACACGGCATTGGTCGTCACCAGACGTTTGTAGCGCGCGTTGTCATCGCGCGAACGTGCGGTTTCCGCGCCAGCGGCATCGATACCGGCGCGGGCCTGGCCGATCACTGCTTGTTGCAGTTGTTCGGTGGCGTCGAGGTTGGCCAGCAGCGCTTCTTCAGCAGCGACGGCGCCTTCGGCTTTGGCGAGATTGGCGCGATAGTCGCGGGCATCAAGGCGAATCAGCACGTCGCCGGCCTTCACGTGCTGGTTGTCGCTGACCAGCACTTCGTCGATGTAACCGGCGACTTTCGGCCCGATCACCGTGACGTCGCCACCGATATAGGCATCGTCGGTTTCCTCCAGAAAACGCCCGGCGCCCCACCAGTGCACGGCGTACACACCGGCGAAGATCAGCGCGAGCAAACCAGCGCCGGGAAGCAGCAAGCGTTTAAGCAGGGGCGGCTTGGTCTTTACCACAACAGGTTCGAGGTTGGGCATGCTGGTCATGGCGGATTACCTGGGTAAACGGGTAGTTATTACGGCTGTAATATGACGCAGGTAATATTTAGTCGCAAATGATTTCTGACGCCGATCGTCAGTTGTTCATTTGAGCCAGTGGCCCGGTGTGCTGCCGGTCATGGATTTGAAGAAGGCGATGAAGGCGCTGTCGCTGGCAAAACCCGTTTCAAAAGCGCAGTAACTCAGGCTGCGTCCGGTGGCGAGCAATTCCATCGCGCGCATCAAGCGCCACTGCTGGCGCCATTGCTGATAACTCATGCCGGTTTCGCGCTGGAAGATTCGCCCGATGGTGCGGCTGCTGGCGCCGATCTGCTGTTCCAGCACTTGCAGTTCCGGTGGCAGTCGATCCGGCGTTTTCAGCAGCGGCGCCAGGCGCTTGTCCTGAGGTAACGGCAACAGCATCGGTTGCTGCGCCGCGTCAGCGATTTCGCTCAGGCACAGGCCGAGCAGATGGACGAATTTGCCTTGCTGCCAATCGCTGGCGAAATCGGCCAGCGCCATCGGTTCCAGCACCGCACGCAACAACGGGCTGACTTCAATCACGCAGACCTGCTGCGGCAACTCGGCGCACAGTTCGGGGATCAGGTAGATCGAGCGGTAATCGACACTTTGCTGCATCACCGCACGATGGCTGACACCCGGCGGAATCCACGCCGCCCGCGACGGCGGCAGCAGACATAACTGCTGCGCCAAGGTAATCCGCGTGCAGCCTTGTCGCGTGTACAGCAGTTGCCCGCGTTGATGACGGTGCAGGCCGGAATCGTGATCACTCAAAGTCGAGGCGATGCCAATCACCGGTGCCTGAAAGCGATCAGCGTCAAAGGTTGCGTGGGCGTCGAGCCAAGCCATGGGTTGTCCGATTTCAGCGATTAGTTGGCAGGGTTCGGATAATACGCCACTCACCGATTCTTAAACTCCTCGGCGATTTATGTGAGAAGTGATGAAGAATGAACAACAGACATTTCCTGTGGCTGGCGATTTCGCTGCTGATGTTTCCGCAGATCGCGCAAACCCTGTACAGCCCGGCGCTCGGTGATATCGGGCGTGTGTTTAGCGTTGGCCCGCAAGCCGCCGCGCAGACGTTGTCGGTGTATTTCCTCGCGTTTGCTGTCGGGGTGGTGGTGTGGGGGCGTTTGTGTGATCGCATCGGTCGGCGCCCGGCGATGCTCGCGGGCCTGGCAATCTATGCGATTGCCACGCTTTTAGGCCTGCGGGTCAGCAGTTTCAACGGCTTGTTACTGGTGCAGATGTTGGCGGCGTTCGGTGCGGCGGTGGGCTCGGTGGTCACGCAAACCGTGTTGCGCGACCGCTTCAAAGGCGCCGAACTGGCGCAGGTGTTTTCGTTGGTGGGCATTGCGCTGGCGGCCAGTCCGGCGATTGGTTTGTTCAGTGGCGCCGGTCTGGTTCAGGCCTTTGGTTATCGCGGTGTGCTCGGCGCCTTGCTGTTATTGGCCACGCTGCTCTGGTTGTGGAGTGTGTACGCCTTGCCGGAAACCCGAGCGGAACAACCACCGCACGTCTGCCTGTTCGAAACGTCAGGGCGCATGTTGCGTGACCCGGGAATCTGGCGCTCGGCGCTGTGGATCGCGTCATTCAACGTGGCGCTTTTCAGTTATTACAGCCTCGGCCCGTTCATGTTTCAGCGGCTGGGGGTGGACGCCAGTGTGTTCGGTTACAGCGGTGTGATCCTCGCGCTGGGTTCAGGTTTTGGAGCATGGCTTAACCGGCGTTTATTGACAGCCGGGTTCAAGGCATTGCAGTTGATTCGCCTCGCGGGCGGCATCGCGTTGCTCGGTGGCGTGGGCGTGTGGTCGCTGCAGAACAGTGTCGCGTTCGTCCTGCCGATGCTGTTGGTGGTATTGGCGTTCGGCTTGGCGATCCCCAACATTCTCGGTGCGGCGCTGGCCGATTACGCTGATCGACTGGGCACCGCCGGGGCGTTATTGGGCTTGATGTATTACCTGCTGATTGGTGCAGCCCTGATGCTCGCGGGCTGGTTTCAAGCCCTCGGGGAAACCCTGATAACGTGCAGCGCCGTGGCCTTGCTACTGACAATAAAGCCAGGCAAAGCAATTGTTTAAGAAATGTAAGCGTTGTAGGAAGCGTCTTGCATTTGTGTAGGAGGGCTCCGACTATCACGATCATTGATGACATGGCATTACGCCATTTTATGATCGCAAGGATGTTGCGTGCCGTTTTCGTTCTGCGCTGTTTTTCGTCGTCGTTCCACGCGTTGCCCGCTGTTGTCGGCCTTTGTGTTGAGTGTCTGTGCCTCCTCGATTGAAGCTGCCGAACCTGTCGCGCCGGGCCAGGAAGTGCTGCGCCAGCAACAACAGCAGCAACGCGATCTGCAACAGTTGCAACTTGAGCAGAGAAAACGGCAACTGCAGCGTGGCGCGTTCGGCCCGGCACCGGTCACGCCGGCCATGCCGCAAACCGTCGCCCCCGATGAACGTTGCTGGCCGTTGAGCGGCGCGCGCATCGGCGGCGTCACGCTGATCGACAGCGACAAACTCAACGCGCGGATCAAACCGCTGCTGGCGCCATGCATGGGCGTCGGCCAGATCAATCATTTGCTGGCGACCATCACCGCGAGCTACGTCGACAAGGGCTACATCGCCAGCCGCCCGTATCTGCTCAGCGCACCGGCAGCGGGGCAGTCGCTGGATATCCGTGTTGACGAAGGCTACATCGAGTCCATCGAACTGGCCGATCAAAGTCTGCCGGTTTCGTTGGGCGGCGCGTTCCCGGGAATGCTCGGCGAGCCGTTGAACCTGCGTGACCTGGAGCAGGGCCTCGATCAACTGAATCGCCTGCGCTCGATCGATCTCACCGCCGACATCGCCCCCGGCAGCCAGCCCGGTGCCTCGCGGATTATCCTGCGTTCGCGCAGCGCCACGCCGTCCCGATGGGCGTTGAATACCGGTATCGACAACCTCGGCAGCGCCAGCACCGGACGTGATCGCGACACCGTCAGCCTCAGTCTCGACAGCCCGCTGCAACTCAACGACCTGTTGAGCATCAGTGCCAGCGACACGCTCAATCAGGGCGACCGCTACAGCCGCAATGCCAGCCTCTATTACGCGATTCCTTACGGCTACTGGACCTACAGCGTGTTCGCCAGCCATGCCGAATACCGTGCGCCGTTCAAACTGCCGAGCGTGACCTTTCATAGCACCGGCATCACCGATCAAGTCAGCCTGCGCGCCGACCGCGTGTTGTGGCGCGATCAGAGCCGCCAGCTCAGCGCCAACCTGCAACTGGCGCACAAGGATGTCGACAGCTATCTGCAAGACGTCCGCCTCGGCATTCAAAGCCCGACGCTGACCGTGGCCGAAGCCGGACTCAATCTGTTCTGGCTCGACCGCGCGGTGTGGAACCTCGACGTCAATTACGCCCAGGGCCTGCGCTGGTTTGGCGCCGACGACGATTCACGACAGCAGATCAACAACCTGCCCAAAGCGCAGTTCCGCAAGTACCGCGCCGGCCTCAGCCAGTGGCGCAACGGTCAGCTCGGCGCGCAGGCGTGGCAGTGGCAGAGCCAATTGAATGTGCAGTACAGCCCGGACCCGCTGCCGGCCATCGAACAACTGCTCGGCACCGACGACTCGGCGGTGCGCGGCTATCGGGTCAGCAGTGCCTCCGGCGCCAGCGGCGCGATCTGGCGCAACACCTTGCGGCTGCCGCTGCGCAGTGAATGGCCGGTGCAGATCACCCCGCGCGTGGGCCTCGACCACGGCTGGATCAAGGCCGATCACGGCGCTCAGGGCCAACGCCTGAGTGGCGCCAGTGTCGGTGTGAATCTGGGCTGGAAGAACCTGCAAGTGGATGTCGATTACCAACGCGCACTCACCACACCGAACGGTCTGCAGCACGAGCCAGAGACCTGGCTGATGCGCGTAGGCCTGCAAATCTGAACAACGCAGTGAACCAACAGCCGTCGGATCTGAGCGCGTCAGCCACGGCCAAGACTAAACGCGCAACGTGATGCCGTACTCACATGGAGACGTTTTTATGCCAGCACACACCTTTGCATTTCATCTTTCGCCTCGGGGCAAATTGCGCTGGGCGATTGCCAGCCTGTTCTTCGCCGTGCACCTGCCGAGCGCTATCGCCGGCGGCGTCGTGGTCGCACCAGGCCCCGGCGGCACCGCGCAATTGCAGACCCAGGGCGGTGTGCCCATCGTCAACATCGTCGCGCCCAACGGTTCGGGCCTGTCGCACAACCAGTTCCTCGATTACAACGTCGACCGCCAAGGTTTGGTGCTGAACAACGCCTTGCAGGCCGGGCAATCGCAACTGGCCGGGCAACTGGCAGCCAACCCGCAACTGCAAGGGCAGGCCGCGAGCGTGATCCTCAACGAAGTGATCAGCCGCAATCCGTCGGCCATCAACGGCGCGCAGGAAATCTTCGGCCGGCCCGCCGATTACGTGTTGGCCAACCCCAACGGCATCTCGGTCAATGGCGGCAGTTTCATCAACACGCCGAACGCCAATCTGGTCGTCGGTCGCCCCGAGTTGAATGACGGCAAACTGCAAAGCCTGAACAGCCGCGACGCCAGCGGTCAGTTGCAGATTCACAGCGGCGGCCTGCGTAACGGCGAGGGCTCGATCAACCTGATCGCGCCGCGCATCGACAGCCAGGGCGCGATCACTGCGCGTGATCAGTTGAACCTTACGGTCGGGCGTAATCAGGTCGACTACGCCAGCGGTCAGGTGAAAACCGTTGATCCTGCCGGCAACACCGGCGATCAACGCATAGACGCTAGCCTGTTTGGCGCGATGCAGGCCGGGCGCATCAATATTGTAAGCACCGCCGAAGGCGCAGGCGTGCGGGTTGGCGCGGTGCAAGTGGCCGGGCGTGACGGCGTGCAGATTCGTTCCGCCGGTGACCTCAGTGTCAGCGGTGAAGCCGTGGCCAATAGCCTCGACGCGACCCGCGCCGGTATCCGCAGCAGTCAGGGTGATGTCGGTTTGCACAGCGGCAAGGATCTGACGTTGGCGGCCACCGATGTCAGCGCTCGCGACGTCACGGTCGACGCCAAACGCAACTTGACCCTGTCCACAGTCGAAAGCCGCAAGCTTCAGGAAAAGCGCGAAAACTGGAATAACAGCACCATCGGCATCACCTGGGAAACTTACGATCGCACCCAGACTGACAGCGAATCGCGTCAGCACGGCAGCCAGATTATTGCCGGCCGCGACGCCAGGTTGTCGTCCGGCAAAGACACCGAACTGAAAGCCGCCAAGGTCGAAGCCGCGAACAATCTGAGCGTGCAAAGCGCTGGCGATCTGCGCCTGACCGCCGCCACTGAAAGCCACACCCAGACCGATCAAGGCAACCACCGCAAGCACCTGTGGAAAGCCGACTGGAACAGCAGCAGCGAAGAGCAGCGCAGCATCACCAGCCAATTGAAGGCCGGCAACATTGCCCTGCAAACCGCGGCGTTGTTGCGCTCCGAAGGTGCTGAATTGAGCAGCGCCGGCGACGTGCAACTGGCCGGCAAGCAGGTGGAAATCACCACCGCCACGCGGACTGATCGCAGCAGCGACAATCGCTATTCCGGTGACCTGGTTGGCGGTGGTTTCTTCGGCAAGGCCGGCGACGCCGACAAGGGCAAGACCCAGCATCAGGGCAGCAAGGTCAACGCCAGCGGCAAACTGATCGTCAAGGCTGACGACGTGCGCATCAGCGGCAGCCAGGTACGTGGCGGCACCGACGCCAGTGTGATCAGCGACAAAGGTTCGCTGGTGATCGATGGCGTGCAGGACACTTCGCACAGCAACAATCACGACAAGGACAGCAAGTTCTTCGGCATCACCAAGGACGAGTCGCGGCAGAACAGCCAGGACAGCCGCACCGTGCGCAGCGAACTGGTGTCCGATAGCAACCTCAAGCTCAAGAGCGCCAAGGACATCGAGGTCGCGGGCTCGACGGTCAAGGCTGACGGTGCGCTGACCGCCGACGCGGCGGGCGACGTCAATGTGCATGCGGCGCAGAACACGGCTGACAGCAGTTCCACCACGCAAACCCGTGGCTTCGATGCGTACGCCAAAGAGCAGACGCCAGAGCAGTATCGCGCCGGGATTCACTACCAAGACAAACAGCAAACCGTGACCCAGAACGATGTCACCCAACAAGGCTCCAGCCTCAGCGGCGGCAGCGTGCAGGTGCAGGCTGGCGGTGACGTCACGCTCAAGGGCGCGGAAGTGAAATCCAGCGCTGGCGACACCACGCTGAGCGGCAAAAACGTGTCGTTGCTGGCCGAAGCAGACAGCCACAAAACTTCTTCCGACACGTCCAGCACCAGCGGTGGTTTCTACTACACCGGCGGCCTCGACCGTGCCGGCAGCGGCATCGATTTCGCCCACGGCACGGCGCAGGATTCGACCAGCAAAACCACCGCGCAAACCAGCAGTGTGCAGAGCAGCGGCGGCTTGACGATCAATGCCGACAAACTCGCCACTGAAGGTGCGCAGCTCAAGGCCGGTAACGGTCTGAACGTCGCCGCCAACGAAGTCGACAATCGCGCGGCCAGCAACAGCGAAAGCAGTACGCACAACGACAGCAACTGGTCGGCGGACATCGGCGCCAACGTCGAGTACAAGGACATCGCCCGGCCGATTGCGGGCGCGGTCAAGGACGTGCTGAACGGCAAGGTGCCGGACAAGGACGCACTGGCCAATCTCGGTCAGCCGAATGTCGGGATCGACGTCGCGGTCGGTCACGGCAGCGCCAGCAAAACCGAGCAAAGCAGCAACGCCGTGGTCAGCCGTTTTGACGGTGGCAGCGTCGATGTGAAAACCAGCGGCACGCTGCACGACCAAGGCACTCAATACAACGCCGGCGCAGGCACTGTGAACATCAGTGCCGACAAACTGCTTGCCGATGCCGCGAGCAACACGCACAACAGCAGCGCCAACGCGGTGGATGCCAAGGTCGACGTGCGCGTTTACACCAAAACCGGTGAAGATGTGAACGTCGCTGGCAGCGGCGCGGGTGGCAGCAGTGCGTCGAGCAAGGACAGCGCCAGCGCCGTGGTCGGCGCTTATGCTGGCAGTCAGGGTGTGAACATCAAGGTCGGCGGCGATGCGCAGTTCGAAGGCAGCCGTTTCGACGGCGGGCAGGGCGGTGTGAGCATCAACACCGGCGGTGATCTGGCGCTGAATCAGGCCAACGATCGCCAGAGCAACAATGACAGCAGCCTGCGCGGCAATGGTTCGTTGACGGTCGGTACCTTGCCGGGCACCGATGGCACCAATGTCGATCTCGGCGCCGGTTTCCAGCTCGATCACACCGGCAAGCAAAGCACCGACACGCAGGCCCAGGTTGCCAGCATCACCGGCAACGGCCCGGTGCAGTTGAGCAGCGGCGGCAACCAAACGCAGCAAGGCACGAAAATCGACAGCGCCGGCGCCATCGATCTGCACGCCGACGGCAAGCTCGATTTGCAAGCGGCCACCGACACGCACACCGCCACCGGCAGCAACCTCGGCGGCGGCTTGAAGGGCGGTGGCAGCAAAACCAGCAGCGAGAAGAGCCGCGATCAGGGCGGCAATCTGAGTGGCAACTTCAATATCGGTCGGGTCAATGAGGATTCGCAGACCCTCACCGGTGGCCAGCTCAACGGCCAGAACGGCATTGCCCTGAGCGGTGATTCGATTCATCTGCAAGGCACGCAAGTCAGCGCGCCGAGCGTCAGCATCGACGCGCAAAAGGGTGGTTACGTGCAGGAGTCGGCGCAGTCCACCGACCATCGCAATAACTGGAATGTTGCGCTGAATGCCGGCGGCAACCTGAGCAGCAAAACCCCGACCGCCGCCGATGAGAAGGCGAGCAGCGATCACGGTTTCAATGCCGGGGCCAAGGTGGGCGTGGATTACTTGCAGGGCAGCACCCAGCAGAACAGTCAGATCAAGGCTGACAGCTTGGTGTTGAACAGCGCCGGTGATGCACAGCTGGCCGGTGCGCGGATCGACGCTAAAACTGTCAGCGGCAAAGTCGCAGGTGATCTCAGCGTCGAAAGCCGTCAGGACTCAAGCAACCACGCCAAGGTCGATGTTGATCTGGGCCTGACCGCGAAGAAAAATCCACCGAGCGACAAAGAGAAAGTCGCCGGTACTGACTACAAGCCGACGTTGAACGCGCAGGGTGAATATGCGCACAAGGACAGCGTTGCGCAGGCGTCCGGCATCAGTGCCAGTCAAGGCCTGAACCTCGCGGTCGGCGGCGCGACACAACTGACCGGCGCGCGGCTTTCAGCGGCGGATGGAAAAGTTGATCTGGGTGGTTCGAAGGTCCGCAGCACTGACTTGAGCAATCGTGATTACGGCGTGAAAGCGGGCCTTGATTTGCCGCACAAAGCCGAGGAAAACGCACCGAAGGTCTCCCTCGAAAACGGCAATCTGAAAGTCGGCCCCGTCACTCTGAGTGGTCATCTCGACACCCAGACCCTGCAAGCCGGGATCGACGAAAAAGGCTAAAACCAACGGCAATGGATGTGCCTGATCGGCCATCCACCACCGAACCCTGTGGGAGCGAGCCTGCTCGCGAAAGCGTCCGTCCAGTCACTGCAACCAGTGCCTGATATACCGCCTTCGCGAGCAAGCTCGCTCCCACTTTGGTTTTGCGCTGGGCGTCAGACTGCGACCACCTTCTGAATCTCAGCAGCAGGGCTGATTCAACCCCCCATTAAACCTGTGGGAGCGAGCCTGCTCGCGAAAGCGTCCGTCCAGTCACTGCAACCAGTGCCTGATATACCGCCTTCGCGAGCAAGCTCGCTCCCACTTTGGTTTTGCGTTGGACGTCAGACTGCGACCACCTTC
>NZ_LVEJ01000034.1 GCF_001648775.1 Pseudomonas fluorescens | reverse complement strand
GACTCGCCGTAAGGGCGAAACCGCCAGCCGCAACACCCAAAAAACGGATATACACCCAAGACCCCAAAAGCATGGTCGGCCCAAAGGCCGCCAAGCCCAAAGCGTCAAAGCGTCAAAGCGTCAAAGCCGAAAATGCCCAACCATCCCCCGCAACTCCCCCCCCAACTGCGCCAGCTCAACACTGGAAGCCGCATTCCCGCGCATTGCGATCGACGACTGATCCGCACTCGCACGAATACTCGTGACACTGCGATTAATCTCCTCAGCCACCGAACTCTGCTCCTCGGCCGCCGCCGCAATCTGCTGATTCATCTGCTGAATCAACGACACCGCCGCCGCGATACTGCCCAACGCACTCTCGGTCTGCAACGCATCACTGACCGCCAGCTTGACCAACTCGCCACTGCTCTGGATCTGCTGCACCGACGCATGCGCCGCCGCCCGCAAGGCACTGACCAGGCGCTCGATCTCCTCGGTCGACTGCTGCGTACGCCGCGCCAATGCACGAACCTCATCGGCCACCACCGCAAAGCCCCTGCCCTGCTCCCCGGCCCGCGCCGCCTCGATCGCCGCGTTCAACGCCAACAGATTGGTCTGCTCGGCCACGCTCTTGATCACCTCAAGCACCGTACCGATATTCTGGATTTCAGCGCTCAGGCTCTCGATGCTGGAACTGGCCGATGTCGCCGAATCCGCCAACTGCTCGATCCGCGCCATGCTCTGGCGCACCACCTGCTGACCACTTTCGACCTTGCCATCTGCGGTCTGCGCCGCCAACGCCGCCTCTTCGGCATTACGCGCGACATCATGCACCGTGGCCGTCATCTGGTTCATCGCGGTGGCGACCTGTTCGGTTTCTTCCTTCTGACTGCTGACCTCAAGATTGGTCTGCTCGGTCACCGCCGACAGCGATTGCGCCGAACTCGCCAGTTGCTCGATACCTGCCTGCAAGCCACTGACAATCGTGCTCAGCCCGGCGCCCATTTGCTGCATCGCCAGCATCAACTGGCCGATTTCGTCACGACGGGTCACCTCCACCGTCGCGCTCAAGTCGCCGGCGGCAATCCGCTGCGCGACCAGGATCACACTGCGCAATGGCGTGACGATCAAACGGGTAATCACCCACGCGGCGATCAAGCCGACCAACAAGGCCAAGGCCGACGAGCCAATAATCAACAGCGAGTTTTTCTTCAGCTCGGCCTGCATCGCCGCGTCCTCAGCAACATAAGCCTGATTCACCCGCTCAACCACTTGGTCGGCACGCTGGTGCAATTGTTCGTAGACGGTTTTTTCCTGGGCGAGCAACCCGGTGTATTCGGCCAGCTTGTCGTTGAAACCGGCGATGTGCCCGGACACTTCGTTGAGCACCGTCAGATAGCCTTCGTCCTTGACCGTGGTCTTCAATTCTTCGGCTTGCGTCTGGGCCTGCGCGGCCTGCTCGATATTGCCCTTGCCGGCACTCTCGGGGTCGCCCTTGCGGCTTTGATCCAGACGAACCCGCGCTTCATTCATCGCCAGCAGCATCAGCCGTGACACCTGACTGACCTGACTGGCCTGTTCGATAAACTGCGCGCCGTCCTTGCCCTCGGTATCTTTCAAGGTATAGGCGCCGTCGTCGGCAAGCCCGGCCTGCAACACATCGAGGTTATTGGCCACACTGGACACCGACCAACTGGCCATTTCCAGAGCAAGATCCTTGGCCTGGGTCAACGAGACGAACTCGTCGAACGCCTTGCGATACGCACCCAGCGACTGTTCGACATCGGTCATCACCGGCACATTGGCCGGCGACTGCGCCTTGAGTTCGTTGGCCAGGGTGACCAATCCGTCGACGCCCACACGCAGGGCATCGGCAGTTTTCGGATTGCCGCGCAAGGCATATTCCTGCTCGAGCAGGCGTACCTTGAGCAGGCCGCTATTGAGCAAAGACATTTGTTTCAGCCCATCGAAGCGCTGGCTGATGGTTTGCAGTGACCAGACGCCGATGGCTGCCACCAACGCCGTCAGCAGCAATACCAGCACAAACCCGATACCCAGTTTTTTCGCCATACCGAGGTTGGCAAAACGTCCTTGCACGGCCGAATTCATTGCGCGTAGTCCCCTGCCAAAGTCTGTTGACGAAGATTCGCAATGGCCACCCACCGGCACAAGTCTCTGACGTCGGAATAATGGCAAAAAGCTAGGTCTGCGTCGTTTTCAGAACACTTGAGGTCGATCCGCAGCGGTATTGCGGAAAAACTGCCGGGCGCGCGGGTCGCAAGCGTAGGCCACGTTGATCCGATGCCATTCGCCGGCCTCGCCACTGGGACTGAACGCATCAGGCGCTGACAGCAGCACGCCACAGCGTTGCGCCTGCTTGCGTACCCGCGTGTGATCAGCCATCCGTGAACGTGCCCAAATGAACAAACCGCCGGCCGGCTTACCGAAGACTTCCCAATCGGCATCCTCCAGTGCCTGCAACGCCGCCGCGCGATCGGTGTTCAAGCGCTGGCGTTGGCGCTGTACCAGTTTGCGATAAGCGCCCGAACTCATCAGGTTGGCCAGCACTGCTTCAGAAAACCTCGAGCCTCCCAGGCCACTGATCATCTTGACCTGAGCCAGCCGCGCGATCAGCTCACGGTCGGCCAATACAAAGCCGACCCGCAATGAACTGCTCAACGTCTTGGAAAAACTGCCGACGTAGATGACCCGGCCTTCATCGTCCAGCGCCGCCAGACGCGTACCGTTGCCCGTGTGCAGGTCCGCGTAGACATCGTCCTCGATCAAGCGCAAATCGTAAGTTTTGCTCAATTGCACCAGATGTTGGGCCACGGCCGGCGTCAGGCAACTGCCGGTCGGGTTGTGATGATGACTGTTGATGAACAGCGCGCAAGGCTGAAACTGCCGCAGCAACGCCTCAAGCGCATCGAGATCCGGACCGCTGGGCGTGCGGCGTACTTCAAGCATGTGAACGCCATGCAGCCGCAGGAGATCGAACAGCGGCGCGTAGCCGGGCGTTTCGACGACCACGCAATCTCCGGCCTTGAACAACGTGCGAACGATCAGGTCCAGCGCATGACTGGCGCCGGCGGTACTCAGCAAATGACTGCTGCGAGCGTCGATATCGAACAGTTTCAGGCGTTTGACGATCTGCTCGCGCAACGCCGGCAGGCCCAATGGCGTGCTGTAGTCGAAGAGACTGGCCATGTCGGTGCGCGCCACTTCACGCAGTGCGTAGCTGAGGTCATCGGGCTCGCGCCAACTCGGCGGCAAGCCACCACTGCCCAGCTTCAGGCCACCTGCCGCAGCACAGACCGCATCACACCAGGCCTGCTTGCCCTCCAGCAGTGCCAATTCTTCCTCGGCAGCGAACCGCGAGGCCGAGTTGGCCACTACAAACCCCGAGCCCTGACGCGTGGTCAGCACGCCTTGCGAGACCAGCCGCTCACATGCCTCGACGACACACGACTGACTCAGCAGATTGCCCCGGGCAATTTGCCGGACCGAGGGCAGACGGGTAGCTGGCGGTACCTCGTTTTGCAGGATCCAGTCAGTCAGTCCGTCAACGATCTGCTGCACGACCGGCACCATTGCCTGTCGGTCAATTCTCAATTCCATGAGCACGCAAACTCCTGTCCGTTTTGCTGGCCGCAGTAAATCACAGCCGCGCCGTTCAGGCTGTGCGACAACGCCGCCAAAAGCGCCCGATCTAATCATTTGATACACATTGTTTAATGGATACACGGAACTGAGCGCAGGCCCAAGAAAAAGCCCGCACGAAGGCGGGCTGTTTTCCTGCCCAGTGGTTTTAGAACGCGGTCACGCCACCGTCCACGGCCAAAGAGTGACCGGTGGTAAACGCTGCGCCATCGCTGCACAGATACAGGACGGCGCTGGCAATTTCCTCGACCTTGCCAATGCGTCCGACCGGATGCATGGCATTAGCGAATTCGCCTTTCTTTGGGTCCGCCTCGTAGGCGCGACGGAACATGTCGGTATCGATCACTGCCGGGCACACCGCATTGACGCGGATTTTCTTTTTCGCGTATTCGATCGCCGCCGATTTGGTCAGGCCGATCACGGCATGTTTCGACGCCGCGTAGATGCTCATCTTCGGTGCGGCGCCAAGCCCGGCCACCGACGCGGTGTTGACGATCGCCCCACCGCCCTGCGCCAGCAGCAGCGGCAACTGATACTTCATGCACAACCAGACGCCTTTGACGTTGACGCCCATGATCGCGTCGAACTCATCCATCGAGCCCTCGGCCAGTTTGCCCTTCTCGATTTCGATCCCGGCGTTGTTGAAGGCGTAGTCGAGGCGACCGTAGGTATTGATCACCTCGTCCATCAGATTTTTCACTTCGCTTTCGACAGTAACGTTGCAGCGCACGAAGGTCGCTTCGCCACCGGCTGTACGAATCAGCGCCACCGTACCCTCGCCCCCTGCCGCATCCAGATCAGCCACCACCACTTTCAAACCTTCGGCGGCGAATGCCTGGGCGGTTGCCCGGCCGATGCCGTTGGCCGCACCCGTGACTACGGCAACCTGACCGGAAAACGTCATGCTCATTGTTATGTCCTCGAAGGGATAGATGCAGGGGAGTTGTAGGCTTGCAGCATAGCCATTGCGGTCTGCCGAACGTCAGCACTATCCAATGGCTGTTTATGTACCCATGCGTTGCAGTGATAAAAGCGGCCCGGTGACTATCACTGCACTGGATCGGCGTGCATTCGCCGCATCAGCCCACCTTGCGACATCGCCGATGAAGGTCTATCAACAAGGCTTCATTCCGTTCGAGTGCCTGCCATGACTTCTCAGACCAATCGCCAGTTCCTGCTCGCCAAACGCCCGGTGGGCGCTGCCACGCGCGAGACCTTCACTTATCAGGAAGTACCGGTCGGCGAACCGACGGCGGGACAGATTCTGGTCAAGAACGAATACCTGTCGCTCGACCCGGCCATGCGTGGCTGGATGAATGAAGGCAAGTCCTACATCCCGCCGGTAGGAATCGGCGAGGTCATGCGCGCGCTGGGCGTAGGCAAAGTCGTTGCTTCGAACAATCCGGGGTTTGCCGTCGGCGACTACGTCAACGGTGCCATTGGCGTGCAGGATTATTACCTCGGCGAGCCAAGAGGTTTCTACAAAGTCGATCCGAAACTGGCGCCGCTGCCGGTGTATCTGTCCGCGCTGGGCATGACGGGCATGACCGCGTATTTCGCCCTGTTGGATGTTGGTGCACCGAAGGCGGGCGACACCGTGGTGTTGTCCGGTGCTGCGGGTGCGGTGGGCAGCATTGCCGGGCAGATCGCCAAGATCAAAGGTTGCCGCGTGGTCGGCATTGCCGGCGGCGCCGACAAGTGCAAGTTCCTCATCGATGAGCTGGGCTTCGACGGCGCCATCGACTACAAGTCCGAAGATGTCGTGGCCGGGCTTAAACGCGAATGCCCGAAAGGCGTCGACGTGTATTTCGACAACGTCGGCGGCGACATCCTCGATGCCGTGCTCAGCCGTCTGAACATGAAAGCGCGGGTGGTGATTTGCGGCGCGATCAGCCAGTACAACAATAAAGAAGCGGTTAAAGGCCCGGCCAACTACCTGTCGCTGCTGGTCAATCGGGCGCGGATGGAAGGCTTCGTGGTGATGGATTACGCGGCGCAGTACGCCAGTGCGGCGCAGGAAATGGCCGGGTGGATGGCCAAGGGGCAGCTCAAGAGCAAGGAAGACATCGTCGAAGGTCTGGAGACCTTTCCGGAGACGCTGATGAAACTGTTCAGCGGCGAGAACTTTGGCAAGTTGGTGTTGAAGGTTTAAGGCCACCACAAAAACCAATGTGGGAGCGAGCCTGCTCGCGAAAGCAGTGGTTCAGTCAATATTGACTTCGACTGATACACCCTCTTCGCGAGCAGGCTCGCTCCCACAATTGGATCTTCAGTGTGGCTTAGGCGATTTCGGCGACGACCGAAGCCAGCGCCTGTGCCGGATCGGCCGCCTGGCTGATCGGACGGCCAATCACCAGGTAATCGGACCCGGCATCCAGCGCCTGACGCGGGGTCAGAATGCGGCGCTGATCGTCCTGCGCACTGCCCGCCGGACGAATCCCCGGGGTCACCAGTTGCAGCGACGGGTGCGCGGTTTTCAGTGCGGTGGCTTCCAGCGCGGAGCACACCAGACCGTCCATGCCAGCCTTCTCGGCCAAGGCTGCCAGACGCAGAACCTGCTCTTGTGGCTCGATGTCCAGACCGATACCGGCCAGATCTTCACGCTCCATCGAGGTCAGCACGGTGACGCCGATCAGCAACGGTTGCGGGCCGCTGCGCTTGTCCAGCTCTTCACGGCAGGCGGCCATCATGCGCATCCCGCCGGAGCAGTGAACGTTGACCATCCACACACCCATCTCGGCAGCGGCTTTCACGGCCATTGCGGTGGTGTTGGGAATGTCGTGGAATTTCAGGTCGAGGAATACTTCAAAACCCTTGTCACGCAGGGTACCGACGATTTCCGCGGCGCAACTGGTGAACAGTTCCTTGCCCACTTTGACCCGGCACAGTTTCGGGTCCAACTGGTCGGCCAGCTTCAGTGCGGCGTCACGGGTGGGGAAATCCAGGGCGACGATGATAGGAGTCTGGCAGGCGGACATGAATGGGCTCTCAGGCAGGTCGAAATCGGCGCGCATTGTAGCGGAACCGGCGGCGGCGCGGCACCCGATGATCGGTAAATCGTCGCGCCAACCGTGATCAGCATAGCGCTCGCTGCTATTGTGTCGACTCCGATACACAACCGACACGCCAGCAACAAGCACCCACGCTAGCCTCGCCAGCCGCAACACGTCCTTACATCAGCACTTCCCGCCTCACGGCCGGACGCCTATGCTGAAACCACCACCTCGCAGCCCATCTTTGTGGTTGGCGGCCTACTGGCAGATGAACAGCCCCATGCACAACACCCAAACGACCGCAACGGATGAGCCAAAAGACGACAAGCGCTGGAGCATTCGTGCGCTGATCGTCGATGACGACGTGCCGATCCGCGAGCTGATGATCGACTACCTCGCGCGCTTCAACATCCACGCCAGCGGCGTCACCGATGGCGCCGCGATGCGTCAGGCGATGCAGGCCGAACACTTCGACGTCGTGGTGCTCGACCTGATGCTGCCCGGTGAAGACGGCTTGTCGCTGTGCCGCTGGCTGCGCGCCGAATCGGACATCCCGATCCTGATGCTCACCGCGCGATGCGAGCCGACCGACCGCATCATCGGCCTCGAACTGGGCGCCGATGACTACATGGCCAAGCCGTTCGAGCCGCGCGAACTGGTCGCGCGCATCCAGACCATCCTGCGCCGGGTGCGCGATGATCGCACCGAACAACGCGCCAACATCCGCTTCGACAACTGGCGCCTGAACAGCGTCCTGCGTCAGTTGATCGCCGACGATGGCCTGGTGGTGCCGCTGTCCAACGCCGAATTCCGCCTGTTGTGGGTGTTTATCGAACGTCCGCGCCGGGTGCTCAGTCGTGAACAGTTGCTCGATGCCGCCCGTGGTCGCTCGATCGAAGCCTTCGACCGCAGCATCGATTTACTGGTGTCGCGTCTGCGGCAGAAACTCGGCGACGACCCAAAAGCCCCGCAGTTGATCAAAACCGTGCGCGGCGAGGGTTACCTGTTTGACGCGCGAGACATCGGCTGATGCGGGCGCGCTTCGACACGCTGTTCGGGCGCCTGTTTGGCGTGCTGTTCGTGGCGATTGTCCTGGCGCACCTGTTGGCGTTTGCCTGGTTTCACCATTACGGCCCGCCTCCGCCGCCACCGCCGCCGGAATTTTCCGCGGGCGTCGATGGCCAACGTCCGCCACTGGATCAGCGTTTTGCGCCACGCCCACCGCGCCCATGGTTCGGTGGCCCGTTGGTGCCGCTGACGTTTCAGTTCATCACACTGATGATCGCGGCGTGGTACGGCGCCAAACTGCTCAGCCGCCCGATCCAGCGCCTCAGCGACGCCGCCGAGCGCCTCAGCGAAAACCTCGACAGCCCGCCACTGGACGAATCCGGTCCGCGTGAAGCACGGCAAGCGGCGCACACCTTCAACCTGATGCAGCAACGCATTCGCGAACAGGTGCAGCAACGCGCGCGCATGCTCGGGGCGGTGTCGCATGATCTGCGCACCCCGCTGTCACGCCTGAAACTGCGCCTGGAAAACATCAGCGATGAAAAGCTGCAAGGGCAGATGCGTCAGGATCTGGACGACATGATCGGCATGCTCGACGCCACCCTCACCTACCTGCACGAACAGCGCACCAGCGAAGCGTTGCAACTGATGGATGTGCAGGCGCTGGTCGAATCACTGTGCGAAAACGCTCAGGATCAGGGTGCGGATGTACAGGTCAGCGGTCATTGCGCACCGTTGCCGGTTCAGCCGATGGCGTTGCGTTCGTGCATCAATAACCTGATGGATAACGCCTTGCGTTATGCCGGCCAGGTCCGCATCGAGATGCAGGATCAGCGCGAGCAGTTGCTGATCCACGTGATCGACCACGGCCCCGGGATTGCCGAGGACAAGCGTGAAGCGGTGTTTGAACCGTTTTATCGGCTGGAAGGTTCGCGCAATCGCAACTCCGGTGGCGTCGGCCTCGGGATGACCATTGCCCGCGAAGCCGCACAGCGCCTGGGTGGGCAACTCAACCTGCAAGAAACCCCGGGCGGCGGCCTCACGGCCATCATTCGCCTGCCCCGCACCTGAGAAACACACAATCCACTGTGGGAGCGAGCTTGCTCGCGAAGGCGCCGGCTGATTCAACATCGAAGTTGACTGTACCGACCTCTTCGCGAGCAAGCTCGCTCCCACAGGGTTTTATGGTGTTTATTCAGTCTGTGTACCCACCGGTACAAACCCCACATACCCCCGACACCTTGCACCCTGACGCTGCATAAGCCGGTACACCCACCGGTTTGCCATTCCAGGGAGTGAGTCCGATGATCGGTAGCGTCAGCAATTACACGAGCTATACCAGCACCAGCAGCACCTCCACGCAAAACGCCCGCAGCCAGCAACTGCAAAAAGAACTGTTCGCCAAACTCGACAGCAACGGCGACGGCGCGGTGGACCAGGACGAACTGAAAAGCGCCCTGTCGCAAAAGTCCGACGATGGCCTGTTGGTCAACCTCAGCAAACAATTCGGCGATCTGGACAGCGATGACAGCGGCAGCCTCAGCGCCGAAGAAATGACCGCCATGGCGCCCCCACCGCCACCACCCGGCGACCAGGCCCCCACCACCGAACTGGCCGACGCCCTGATCAGCGCCCTCGACACCGACGGCGACGGCGCCATCAGCAGCGACGAACTGAGCAGCGGTCTGACCAGCGCCGGCAGCACTGCCGACAGCAACGAACTGTTCTCGGCACTGGACAAAAACAAGGACGGCACCGTCAGCCAGGACGAACTCACCGCCAGCCTGACGCCGCCCCCTCCGCCGCCGCCACACATCAACAGCGACGAACTGTTCAGCCAGCTCGACGCCGATGGCGACGGCAGCGTGACTGCGACAGAACTGAGCAGCGCGCTGCAAACCAGCGACAGCACCTCATCGACCAGCACCGACACCAGCGCGGCACTGCTCAAAGTACTCGACAGCGACAGCAGTGGCGGCGTCAGCAGTGATGAACTGAAAGCGGCTTTACAGGCCGGGCGTGAACGACCGGACGAAGAACAGACAGCATCGACCCAGAGCACGACAGAAGCGCTGAACCGCATGATTGCCAATTTGAGCAAACAGTATTCGCTGGAGAAAACGGCGTCGGTGGGCAAATATTTGAATGTGGCGACTTGAGTCGACGCCATTATTTGCCGCCGACAATCAAAAGCCCCTCACCCTAACCCTCTCCCAGAGGGAGAGGGGACTGACCGAGGTGTTTGGGAGAGGTACGCCGACGTGCGATACCGAGTTGAACTCAGATTCTGAAACAGATCAAAAGCCCCTCACCCTAACCCTCTCCCAGAGGGAGAGGGGACTGACCGAGGTGTTTGGGAGAGGTACGCCGACGTGCGATACCGCGTTGAACGCAAATCAAACGCCGAACACCCCACGCTCTTCACCACTCAATAGGCCGAGTGTCAGCTCGCCTGCTCTTGATCTTGATCCACGGGCGACATCGGAAGGCTGAGCGCAGGGATTGATCCGGGGGTGGGAGCGCAGCGACCGTTTGGCG
>NZ_LVEJ01000033.1 GCF_001648775.1 Pseudomonas fluorescens | reverse complement strand
GGGTGGTTCGGGCATCAACACCAACGGCAAGACCAGCATCGACGTGCTGCCGCAAGGTTTGAACCTGGGCTACGTCAACGGCACCGTCGATATCCCCGGCATCGGCAAGATTCTTGACCTGAAAGTGCTGGCCCGGGCGTTGAAGAGCAAGGGCGGCACCAACGTGTTGTCGACGCCGAATCTGTTAACCCTGGACAACGAAGCGGCGAGCATTTTTGTCGGCCAGACCATTCCGTTTGTCAGCGGCAGTTACGTGACTGGCGGTGGCGGCACCAGCAATAACCCGTTCCAGACCGTGACCCGTGAAGAGGTGGGTTTGAAGCTAAACGTGCGCCCGCAGATTTCCGAGGGCGGCACGGTCAAGCTCGATATCTATCAGGAAGTCAGCAGCATTGACGAGCGGGCTTCGGCCAGTGCCAATTCGGCGGGGATCGTCACCAACAAACGCGCGATCGATACCAGCATCCTGCTGGATGACGGGCAGATCATGGTGCTCGGCGGGTTGCTGCAGGATGGCTACAGCCAAAGCAACGACGCGGTGCCATGGCTGGGCAGTCTGCCGGGGATCGGCGCGCTGTTTCGCAACGAACGTCGGGCGATCACCAAGACCAACCTGATGGTGTTTCTGCGCCCGTACATCATCCGTGACAGCGAGGCGGGGCGCAGCATCACCCTCAATCGCTACGACTTCATGCGTCGCGCCCAAGGTGGTTTGCAACCGGAACGCAGCTGGGCAATGCCGGACATGCAGGCGCCGCAGTTGCCGACGGCGGCGCAGGGAGTTCCAAGTTCGGTTCCGGCTTCGGGCCCCCGTGCGACCATCAAAGCCGTGCCGATTGAGGGAGGCCCGCGTCTGTGAGTCTCTTGCCTTACGCCTGGGCCAAGGCGCAGCGGATTTTGTTGTGCGATGGCGTGCTGACGGTGTGCCCGTCGACGCCGGGCTGGTCGATCAGTGAAGCGCGGCGTCAGTTTGGCGCGACCACGATTCAGCGGGTGCGCGATGACGAACTCGATGGCTTGCTCGCCAGCGCTTACGCCGATACCGGCAGTGCGGCGGCGGTGGTTGGCGCGGCGGAAAACGAAGTCGACCTCGACCGGCTGATGCAGGACATGCCGGAAATCACCGACCTGCTCGACACTCAGGACGGCGCGCCGGTGATTCGCATGATCAACGCCTTGCTCACGCAAGCGGCGCGCGATGAGGCCAGCGACATTCACATCGAACCGTTCGAAACCCATTCGGTGGTGCGCTATCGCGTCGACGGCACCCTGCGTGACGTGGTCTCGCCGCGCAAGGCTTTGCACGGTGCGTTGGTGTCGCGGATCAAGATCATGGCGCAGCTCGACATCGCCGAAAAACGCCTGCCGCAGGACGGCCGCATCGCTTTACGCGTGGCCGGGCGGCCGATTGATATTCGTGTTTCAACCGTGCCAACCGGGCATGGTGAACGCGTGGTGATGCGCTTGCTCGACAAACAGGCTGGGCGCCTGCATCTGGAAACGCTGGGCATGGACGCGCAGGTGTTGGCCAAACTCGATCACCTGATCCGCCAGCCTCACGGCATCGTGCTGGTCACCGGGCCGACCGGCAGCGGCAAAACCACCAGCCTCTACGCGGCACTGGCGCGGCTCGATGCAAGCACCAGCAACATCCTCACCGTGGAAGACCCGGTGGAATACGACCTGCCGGGGATCAGCCAGATTCAGGTCAACGCCAAGATCGACATGACTTTTGCCTTGGCGCTGCGGGCGATCCTGCGCCAAGACCCGGACATCATCATGATCGGCGAAATCCGCGATCTCGAAACCGCGCAAATCGCCGTGCAGGCGTCGCTGACCGGTCACTTGGTGTTGGCAACGCTGCACACCAACGACGCGGTGTCGGCGGTCAACCGCTTGATCGACATGGGCGTTGAACCGTTTCTGCTGGCGTCGTCAATGCTCGGGGTTTTGGCGCAGCGACTGGTGAGGCGGCTGTGCAATCAATGCAAGGAAGAAGACCCCACCGCGCCCGGCACCTGGCGCCCGGTCGGTTGCGCAAACTGCAATCAAACCGGCTACAGCGGCCGCACCGGCATTCACGAATTATTCTGCATCGACGACGACATCCGCACGCTGATTCACCAAGGGGCAGGGGAACAGGCCTTGCGCGCATCGGCCGCCAAAGCCGGGATGTTCAGCCTGCGCGAGGACGGTGAACGCTGGATCCGCAGCGGCGCCACCGCGCCTGAAGAAATCCTCCGTGTGACACGGGACGCCTGATGAATCGCTATCGTTTTGAAGCCGCTGATGCGACCGGCAAGATTGAATCCGGGCACCTTGAGGCGGACAGCCAGGGCGCCGCGTTCAGCGTTTTGCGCGGGCGCGGTTTGACCGCGTTGTCGGTGCATAAGGAAAGCAACGTCGCCCAGCACGGCGGCGGTGGATTGTTCAGCGCCAAGCTCTCGGACAACGATCTGGCCTGGGCCACACGGCAACTGGCGAGTCTGCTCGGCGCGAGCCTGCCATTAGAAGCCGCGCTGAGCGCTACGGTCGAGCAGGCCGAGAAAAAACACATCGCCCATACGCTCAGTGCCGTGCGTGCGGATGTGCGCAGTGGCATGCGTCTGGCTGAATCGCTGGCCGCACGACCTCGGGACTTTCCCGAGATTTATCGCGCGCTGATTGCGGCGGGGGAAGAGTCCGGCGATCTGGCGCAGGTCATGGAACGGCTGGCCGACTACATCGAAGAACGCAACAACCTGCGCGGCAAGATTCTCACCGCGTTCATCTATCCGGGCGTGGTTGGATTGGTCTCGATCGGCATCGTGATTTTCTTGCTCAGTTATGTGGTGCCGCAGGTGGTCAGCGCGTTTTCTCAGGCGCGACAGGATTTGCCGGGATTAACCCTGGCGATGCTCAACGCCAGTGATTTTATCCGCAGTTGGGGCTGGCTGTGTGCAGTGATCATGGCCGCCAGTTTCTGGAGCTGGCGCCTGTATCTACGCAATCCAGCGGCACGTTTGAGTTGGCATCATCGGGTGCTGAAATTGCCGCTGTTCGGGCGCTTCATTCTGGGTCTGAACACCGCGCGTTTTGCCTCGACGCTGGCGATTCTCGGCGGCGCCGGGGTGCCGTTGTTGCGTGCACTGGAGGCAGCGCGGCAGACGCTGTCCAACGACCGCTTGAGCCTGAGTGTCACTGAGGCCACGGCCAAGGTGCGTGAGGGTGTGAACCTGGCGGCGGCGTTGCGGGTGGAGAACGTGTTTCCGCCGGTGCTGATTCATTTGATCGCCAGCGGCGAAAAAACCGGTTCGCTGCCGCCCATGCTCGAGCGCGCGGCGCAGACCCTGTCGCGTGATATCGAACGGCGGGCGATGGGCATGACCGCGCTGCTGGAGCCGCTGATGATTGTGGTGATGGGCGGGGTGGTGCTGGTGATTGTGATGGCGGTGTTGTTGCCGATCATTGAGATCAATCAACTGGTCCAGTAGTGGTGCGTCTGAAGTATTGATGCTGTTTGGGCCGGCCCCTTCGCGAGCAGGCTCGCTCCCACAGGGGGAACGCATTTCAAATGTGGGAGCGAGCCTGCTCGCGAAGAGGCCTGTCCGGGCAACAAGAAATCCAGATTTTTTTCCAGGGCTTCAGCATCACCCGACCCTCAAAAGAACCATCCTCGGGTTCTCCTTTCTGTCATCTGCAACCACCCGCCACAGCCTCCAGCCCGATTCCGCCAAACCCCTGATCCAGACCCTGCGCTGCACCCGACAAACTCCCGAGAAAATCCCTTCAGAAACAGCTCGCAGCTCCCGAGGTTTTTTCCTTTATCTGTCACCGGAACCTGCGAATTTCTCAGTGCGACTTAACCAAGGCCAACGCTAGCGAGGGCCCCGGTGAGTCCTCCCAGTGTCATGCAAGTCACCCGAAAACCTGTGTTCACAACCTAGTTGAAAAGGAGATTCTTCATGTTCAAGCGCACTCTGATCGCAGCTTCCCTGACCGTCGCCGCTCTGGCTTCCGCTCAAGCCATGGCCGTTACCGGTGGTGGTGCAACTCTGCCTGCCGCTCTGTACAAAGGTTCTGCCGACAGCATCCTGCCAGCCAACTTCACCTACGCGGCTGTGGGTAGCGGCGCTGGCAAAACGGCTTTCCTGACCAACGTTGCCACTGGCTTCGGCGCCACCGGCACTGTGCACTTCGCCGGTAGCGACTCGGTACTCAGCGCTTCGGACATCAGCACCTACAACAGCGCGTTCGGTGCTTCGTACGGCCCGCTGATCCAACTGCCGTCGGTGGCCACGTCGGTTGCCATCCCTTACAAAAAATCCGGTCAGACCGCTCTGAACCTGACCAGCGCGCAACTGTGCGACGCTTTCTCGGGCACCGTGACCACTTGGGGCGGCCTGCTGGGCACTGCTGACACCACACCGATCCGCATCGTTTATCGCAACGTTTCCAGCGGCACTTCGGAAATCCTCACCCGTCACCTGAACGCTGTCTGCCCAACCAAGTTCACCACCAACTCGACGTTCGTCAACGCCCGTCCAGCCGGTTCGACCTTGCCGTCGAACTGGGTCGGCGTCGCTGGCACCGCTGACGTGGCGCCTACCGTTGCCGCTGTTGACGGTTCGCTCGGTTATGTCGGTCCGGATGGCGTAGACGCTACCAGCAACGCCCTGGTTTCGCGCATCAACAACGTACAGCCAACCTCGGCCAACGTTGCCCTGGCACTGGCTTCGGTGACTCCACCGGCGACCGCTGCTCTGGCCGCTGACCCGACTCGCTGGTCGCCAGTGGTGGCTAACCCGGCCATCGGTTACAAACTGGCTGCCTACACCAACCTCATCGTCGGTCAGTGCTACAAGGATGCAGCCGTGGCCAACGACGTGAAGGCGTTCCTGACCACTCACTACAACACCACCACCAACGACCTGGCCGTCAAGAACCACGGTTTCGTGACTGTGCCATCGGCCTGGAAAACCAAGGTGTATGAGACCTTCGTTTCCAACGCTACCGGTTACAACCTGAACATCAACAACACCAGCGTCTGCAACACCATCGGTCGTCCTTTGTAAGGCTCCCGATTCACACCGCAACACGAATGGCAGCCCCTTGGGGCTGCCATTTTTTTTGATGGCGCAGAACGGTCCGCCGCGAATACTCCCCCAACATGAAGTTTGTGTGACATCCGTTCGGTCGCGACCGCCGCCAACTGCCTATGACGTAACAGCAGGTTTTTGCACGCCTGCGGCATGTGTGGCAACCAACGTGTGGCAACCCAAAAGGATCTCGTAGTGATGCTCGCTCGCCCATCCCGTCGTACCAACGTCCAGTCGTTCAAACGTGAAGCCGTGGAGCCGGCGCTGTGGTTGCTCAAACCGCTGGCGCACGCGGTGGCGTTGTGTCTGGTGGCGGGCAATGCGCACGCAGCAACGGCGTTCAGCTCCAACTGGTTCGCTGCCAAGGGGGCCGCGCAGCAAGCCGCTGCCGCACGGCCGAGCACTGGCGGTTTGCCGGGGATGACGCCGCCACTGGCGCAGCAGCAGAAAGCCAACCAGCAATTGCAGCGCTCGATCCAGACCCTGAACAACACCGTCGCCGCGATTGCCGCGCAGCAGGCGGCGCAGGCGGCCGGTCGTGCCGCTGCGTTGGGCTCGGTGCAGTTTGTCCCGGACGGTCTGGGCGAGGGCGGTCTGAAGGTCGATAACAGCCTCACCCAAGGTTGGCAGAATGCCAAAGGCCCGCAGCAAACCCAGGCTGACGGCAAGACTACCGTGAAGATCGAGCAGACTGCCGACAAGGCCATCCTCAACTGGGAGACCTTCAACGTCGGGCGCAACACCACTGTCGAGTTTGCCCAGCAGGCGAACTGGGCGGTGCTCAACCGGGTCAACGATCCGAATGCGCGGGCGAGCCAGATTCAGGGGCAGATCAAGGGTGACGGCACGGTGATGCTGATCAACCGCAACGGCATCGTCTTCAGTGGCAGCAGTCAGGTCAATGTGCGCAACCTGGTGGCCGCGGCCGCCAACATCACCGATATCCAGTTCCGCGACCGTGGCCTGTATTTCGACAGCAGCGCCACTCAGCCGACCTTCACCGATGCCGCCGGCAAGGTGTTGGTGGAGCGCGGTGCGAGTATCACGACGCACAAACCGGCGACGTCGACCGATGCCGGTGGCTATGCCTTGCTGCTCGGCAGCGAAGTGCAGAACGACGGCAGCATCAGTACCGTCAAGGGCCAGACCGTGCTCGGCGCCGGTGATCGTTTCTATATCCGCAAAGGGGCGGGCACCGAGGGCAATGCGCTGTCGACCACGTTCGGCAACGAAGTCACGCCGGGCTTCAAGGCCGGCAACGTCAGCGGCAAGGTCAGCAACAACGGCTTGATCCAGTCATCTACCGGCGACATCACTTTGACCGGCCATGAAGTCGTGCAGAACGGCGTATTGCTCGCCAGTACGTCGGTGGCGTCTCGCGGCACGATTCACTTGTCCAACCCCGCGAGCGACAGCGGCGGCAGTGTCACCCTGGCGCAAGGCAGTGCCACGGCGATCATGCTCGACAGCAGCGACCTGACGGCGCTCGACAGCCAGCATCAGGCCGCCTTGAGCGCGGTCACTGCGAACAACCGGATTCGCGGCGATCAGTCGCGCATCGAGATACAGAGCGGCGGCAGTGTCGAGTTCCAGAACGGCTCGATCACCCTCGCCACCGGTGGCCAAGTGGCGGTGACGGCGCAGCGCCGCAGCCTGGTGCGCGATGGGGCAATGATCGATGTTTCCGGTGCCCTCGGCGTCAAAGTGGCGATGGAAAACAACAACATCAAGATCAACGTGCAAGGCAACGAGCAGCGCGACGCGTCGGTCAACCGCGACAAAGGCGCGCTCAACAGCAATGACATCTGGGTCGATGTGCGCGAACTGGTCTACGTGCCGGCCGGCACCAACGGCTATGCCACGGATCGCTGGTACACGGCCGGCGGATTGCTGGAAGTCGGCGGCTATCTCGGCACCCAGGCGCACAGCGTCGGCGAGTGGATGGCGCAGGGCGGCACGGTGAGTTTCGCCGGTAACGATGTGGTCACCGAGAAGGGCTCGTTGATCAATCTGTCCGGCGGCACCATGGACGTGCAGAGTGGCGAGATCCGCCAGAGCTGGCTGCGCGGTGCCGACGGCAAGCTGTATGAAGTGTCGCGTGCGCCGGGTGATCTGCTTTACACCGGGCTGTACAAAGGTTTCGAGGACAGTAGCGAACGCTGGGGCCAGACCCGCTATTTCTACAATCCGCTGATTGCCCCGCGTTCGCGTTTCGAGTCGGGTTACACCGTCGGGCGTGACGCCGGGCAACTGGTGATTGCCACGGCCAACGCCGTGCTCGAGGGGCAGATGCTCGGCGAGGTGTATCAGGGCGAGCGTCAGAATCAGGCGCCGAAACCGGTGCTTGATGGTTATGCGCAGAGTCAGACCGCGCTGGCGCGCCGCGCGCAATTGATCGTCGGCAGTTATGACCCTGCGTATGTGGCGGCCGCGGGCGGCGTGTTGTATGCGCTCAACCCGTTGCTGGATCAGGTGCAGATCGGCGGTCAACGGCCACTTGCCGGCACTGATCCGGACCTCGCCGGCGCCGTGTCGCCGGCGCGCCAGGGCAAGCTGTTTCTCGATAACGATCAGCTCAACGGCTTCCGTCTCGGTGCGCTCAAGGTGGCGGCCAGGGATCAGGTGGTCGTCGCTGGCGCGCTCAGCGTCGATACCGCTGGCGACATCACCCTGTATGCGCCGGATGTGCAGGTCGACGCTGACCTGACCGCGCGCAGCGGCAGCCTGCGTCTGGGCAACGTACTCAATCAGTTCAACGGCACCGTGAGCAGCGACACCCGACTCACGGCGAACACCGGCAAGCCGACGCAAGTGTCCGTGGCTGAAGGCGTTCATCTCGATACGCGCGGCGTGTGGAGCAACCTGCGCACCCAGCCCGACGATGGCGCCAGTCTGGCCTCGCTCAACGGTGGCTGGGTGTCGATCCGCAGCAGCGGCGATATCAATATTGGCGCCGGCAGCCTGCTCGATGTGTCGTCCGGCGGCGCGATCCTCGCCAACGGCAAGACCCGCGGTGGCAAGGGCGGTGACCTGACCGTGGAATCCAGCGCAATTTCCGCCCCCGGTCAATCGCACCTGCGCCTCGATGGCGAGTTGCGTGGCTACGGTGTCACCGGCGGCGGCACCTTGACCGTGCAGGCCAACAAGATCCTGATCGGCCAGACCGACAAAGCGTTGGCCGACAACACCCTGCGACTGTCCACCGATCTGTTCAACAAGGGCTTCTCCGCGTACAACCTGATCGGTTTGAGCGGCCTGGACGTCGCCGAAGGCAGCGTCGTTGACGTCAGTCTGCCGGTGTACCGTTTTGGCGACGCCGCGCCGAATCAGCTCAGCGGTGCCGACCCACACGCGGCGCTGGAGCTGTGGACGCCGGGGTTGTTCCAGGAAAACCCGACCCAGGGCGCGCTGACGCAACGCGCCGGTGCCAGCCTGACGCTGCAAGGCGGGGCCAGCCTGCTCAGTCTGATCGATGCGGCCAACAGCAGCCTGACCCTCGGCCGTGGTTCGCGCATCAGCGTCGACCCGGGGCAAACCATCAAGTTGCGCGGCGCCGGGCAGATCACCGTGGACGGTGAACTCAATGCCTGGGGCGGCACCATTGATATTCGCCAGCAACAGTTCGGTGCGATCAAACCGGCCACCTCCGATCAACTGGCCGAGCCGAACGCACACAACCGTTCGATCTGGATCGGTGAATACGCGCGGCTGGATGTGGCGGGGCGCGCGAACACCGCAGTGGATGCTTTGGGTCGCACCTACGGGCAGGTCGGCAAGGGCGGCAGCATCATCCTCGGTGGCGAGATCGACGCGAAGCTTGCCACGGCCACGGCCGCCGATGCCTACGTGGTGGTGCGCCAGGGCGCGCAGCTCGATGCGTCTGGCGCCGAGGCGCTGCTGGACATCGCCGGGCAGGGACTGACGCGTGTGACCACCGACGGCGGACGCATCGCCATCGGCTCTTACAATGGCTTGTTTATCGACGGCGATTTACGTGCGGCAGCGGGCGGTGTCGGGGCAGCCGGTGGTCGTCTGGAAGTGGCGCTGGAGACGCCGTTGTACGCCGATTCGGCGGCCAACAACGTGCGCACGCCACGCGAGTTGATTATCGACCAGACATCCACCGGGCAGACGCTGGCCGCCGACCTGCGCCCGGGCGAGGGTGACGACGGTTTGCGCTACGGTCAGGCCCGGGTGCATGCCGACAGCCTGATGGCCGGTGGCTTCGACACCTTGAGCCTGTTGAGTAACGGCCTGTTGTCGTTCGACGGTGACGTCAATCTGCACATGCAGCAAAGTCTCAGCCTGTACGCCGGGGCGCTGTCTCTGGCCGAGTCAGGCAAAGACACGGCCCGGGTCGATCTGAGCGCGCCATATCTGCGCTTGTCCGGTGTCGGCAGCTATTACAGCGTGGTCGGCAGCGTGCGCCCACGCCTGACGAACAGCCCGACCGGCCAA
The DNA here is from genome assembly GCF_001648775.1 of Pseudomonas fluorescens. Lineage (GTDB taxonomy): Bacteria > Pseudomonadota > Gammaproteobacteria > Pseudomonadales > Pseudomonadaceae > Aquipseudomonas > Aquipseudomonas fluorescens_M. The sequence goes on along the minus strand of NZ_LVEJ01000033.1, from coordinate 105,380 downwards.
CTCGCGGACGCCCGCTTCACGGCGTCGGCCAACTTGCTGGATCTGGGCAACGGTCTGTCGTTCGGGGCACAGGGTTCGATCCTGCAACTGAAGGCACCGGCCGCCGAATACAGCCGCCGTGGGTTTGCCGAGGTGAGTCTCGACAGCAGCGGTGATCTGCGCTTTCTGGCGCCGACCGATGGCGCGGATAAAAGCCGTCTGTGGACACCGGGTGACTTGAACCTGCGTGCGGCGCAGATTTATCCCGCCAGTGATGTGCAGGCCGAAGTGCGTGTGGGTTATCAGGGCGCGCAGTCGGTTGCCGAACATACCCTGCGCATCAGCGGCCACGGCGCGGCGCCGGCTGCGGCGCCTTATTCGGCGTTCGGCAAGCTGACGTTCTCGGCGGCGTCTATCGAACAGGGCGGCGTGTTGCGTGCACCGCTGGGCAAGATTGTCCTCGGCGACGACTTGTTGACCACCACCCGTGAGGTTCGTCTGCTGCCGGGCAGCGTGACGTCGGTCAGCGGTGCCGGGCTGGTCATGCCGTATGGCGGCACCACCGACGGCATCGACTACCGCTACGGCGGCAAGTCAGTGGTGTTGAACGGCGTCACCGGGGAAGCGACCGGCGTGTCGATGAGCACCCAATTCATCGATGTGCAGAGCGGTGCAGTCATCGATTTGTCGGGCGGCGGCGACCTGCGTGGCGCCGGTTTCATTTCCGGGCGCGGCGGTTCCACCGATGCCCGTTTCAATCCGCTGGTGCGCAACGCCATCGACGGCAGCTTCAGCCTGCCGGGGCTGGCGAGCAACCCGGTGTACGCGATCGTGCCGGGCAACCAGAGCACTTACGCGCCGGTGCTGGCCGAGGCAGGCGCGGTTGATCCACGGATCGGCCAGCAGATCACCCTCGGCGCCGGAGTGCCGGGCTTGGCGGCCGGTACTTACACGTTGTTGCCGTCGACGTTTGCCTTGCTGCCCGGCGCGTTCCGGGTCGAAGTCAACGGTCAGGCCACGCCGGGCGCCAGCACGGGTGTGTTGCCGATGCGCAATGGTTCGTGGACCGGCAGCGGGCAGATGTCGATTGCCAACACTGGCCTGCGCGACAGCCTCGCTCGACAGGTCATCCTGACCCCGGCGCAGGTGTTGCGCGGTTACTCGCAATACAACGAAACCAGTCTCAGCCAATTCATCCAGAGCGATGCCGTGCGGCGCGGGGTTCCCCGGGCGCTGGCCCCGCAGGACGGCAAGACCCTGGACCTGCGCCTGATTGACGGTGGCGAGCAGGACATCGCGTTGCAGTTCAATGGGCAGGCGCGGTTCGGTGCCGCGGCCGGTGGTCTGGTCGGCACGGCCGTGGTGCGCAGCGGCAACGCCCGCAGCAGCTTCGAAATTCTCGGCAGCGGGCAGGCACCGACCGAGGGCTTCAACGGTATTTCGCTGTACGCCGAAACGCTCAACAACCTTAACGCCGGACGTTTGACCCTTGGCGCGATGCCTACTGTCAGCTACAGCACCGCGGGCAACATCATTGGTTTCATCGGTGACACCTCCAGCATCGTCTTGCGTGACGGGGCGTTGCTGTCGGCGCCGGAAGTGCTGTTGCGCAGCAACTCGATCAATGGCGGCATCACCATCGAAGCGGGCGCCGGGATCAACGCCTTGGGGCGTGGCAACGCCGCTTATGACTCGACGGCCGGGTACATCTATCAGCCGGGCGCGTCCAGTGTGGTGGTGGTCTCGAACGGCTGGACCAATGTGCTGGCGCCGGAGGCGGGCGGCGGTTTCACCGGTGCCGGCAGCATTCGGATCGGCACCTGCGCCACGGCAGTTTGCGCCAGCCCGGCGCTGCTCTACTCAAACGGCAGCATCACCGCCGCCACGGATAATCAGTTCGAACTGGGTGAAGCCGTGCGTTTCGGCACGCGTCATCTGGCCCTGGCGGTGGGCGCGGTCAACGCTGGCAGCGCCGAAGCGTTGGCGGCTGCGGGCAACCGCGTACCGGCCGGCCTGACCCTGAACCAGAATGTGCTGGACCGGTTGCTGCGCGGTGATCGCCAGTTCGGCGCGCCGGCTCTTGAGACACTGAGCCTGACCACGCGTGATGCTTTCAATCTATACGGCAGCGTGACCCTCGATACCTTCGATGCGCAGACCGGTCAGAGCAAGCTGCAAAACCTCGTCCTCGCCACCCCGGCGATTTATGGCGCAGGCACGGCCGAAGATATCGCGACGATCCGCACCGCCAACCTGATCTGGAACGGTGCCACTCAGGACCCCGGCAGTGTGATCAGCGGCGGCGCCGGTACCGGCAGCGGCACCCTGGATATTCAGGCACAACGCATCGAATTGGGTTACGGCCCGATGCCACAGCCCAACGGCCTCGATCAGAACAATCGTCTGGCGCTGGGTTTTGCCAACGTCAACCTCAGCGCCAGCGAACGCATCACTGCCAACCACAAGGGCAGCCTGGCGGTGTATCAACAGCAGGGCGCTTACGACCCGCTCAAGGGTTACGCCTACACTGGCGGCAATCTCACTTTGCACACACCGTTGCTGACCGGTGAGGCAGCGTCGGTCAATCTGCTCAAGGCCGGCAATCGTCTGACGCTCAGCGGTGCCGGTGCTGCGGGTGTGGCCGATGCCCTCGGTGCAGAGTTGAATCTGCAAGCCCGCGACATCGTGCTCGACAGCCGCATCGCGTTGGCCAGCGGCAAGCTCACGGCCAAGGCCGAGCACGACTTGACCCTCGCTGGCGGCGCGCAACTGGACATGGCCGGACGCACCTTGCCGTTCAATGACGTAAGCAAGTACAGCTGGGGCGGCGACGTGTCGTTGTTGAGCAACAACGGCAACATCCGCCAGTTCGCCGGGTCGCGCATTGATCTGTCGGCGAAAAACAATCAGGCCGGCAACCTCAGCGCCGTTGCCTTGGAAGCGGATGCTGGCATCGTCGATCTGCAAGGCGAGATTTTCGGCGCCAGCAGCGGCTATTACGATGCCGGCGGCACGCTGGTGCCGTACAAGGCTGGGGGCGTGGACATTCGCGCTCAGCAGTTGGGCGGTGATGCCAGCGCGCAGTTCGCGGCACTCAACCAACGCCTGAATGCCGGGCAGGTGTTCGGCAGTCGCAGCTTGCAACTCAAGCAAGGCGATTTGCTGATTGGCGATGGGCTCAAGGCTGGCGAGGTCAATGTCTCGGTGGACAATGGCAGCCTGACAGTCAACGGCTTGATCGATGCCAGTGGCGAACGGGTCGGCAGCATTCGGCTGTCGGCGCAGAACGGCCTGACCCTGGCCAGCAACAGCGTGCTCGATGCCCATGGTCGGGTGTTGCGCGTCGACAGTTACGGCAAGATCATCGACGCGCCGAACCGGGCCATGGTCGAGCTGAATTCCGGGGCCGGTGTCTTGACCCTGGCGTCCGGCACGCGCATCGACTTGCGCCATGGTACTGATGCGGTGCCGGGGTTCCTCGCCGGTCAGCATGACCAGATGCTGCGCGGCACCGTGGAACTCAACGCGCCGCGTCTGGGCGCCGGCGACATCGCCATCGATGCCAGCGGCACTGTGAATATTCAGGGTGCGCGTTCCATCGGCCTCAATGGTGTGCGCCGCTATGATGATGCGCGTGATGGTGTCGACCTTGCGGTCAGCGGCCGGCCTTATCAGGTGATTGATCAGGCCCTGGTCAGCCGTATCGACGGCGACAACAGCACGTTCGTCGACGCTGCGCTGAACAACGCCGATCTGTTGCAACGCAAACTGGCCGGCCTGAACAATGCGGCTTACGCCGATGCTTTCCACCTGCGCCCTGGTGTCGAGATTGCCAGCAAGACGGCTGACGGCGACCTGGTGGTGGAGGGTGATATCGACCTGTCGCGTTACCGCTATGCCAGCCTCAACCCGCACACGCGCAAGGTCGATGGCGTCTACGGTTCCGGTGAATCCGCCAGCCTGGTGATCCGTGCCGGCGGCAACCTTGATATCTACGGCAGCATCAACGACGGCTTCGCGCCGCCACCCGAGACGGTCGACGATGCTGGCTGGAAGCTGTTGCCGGGTGTACAGCCGTTCGGCGGTGATCTGGTGGTACCGGGGACCGGGGTAACGTTGGCGCCGGGTACGCAATTCCCGTCGGGCGTGACCCTCAATTACGACCTGCCGATTCAGGCGACGACGCTGGTCAGCGGCACGCTGTTGCCGGTGCAGGTGGAACTGGCGGCGCCTTATACCTTCAGTGCCGGCACGGTGTTGGCGGGGGCGGTGCATGACGCCTCGGGTAATCTGCTGTACGCCGCCGGGACGCTGTTGAGCAGCGATGTGACCGTGCCCGCCAGCAGCCGTTTGGGTGCGGGTATTCGCTTGAACCGCAACACCGCGTTGCAAGCCATGAACTGGCCCAAAGGTGTGCCGTTGCCGGGCGCCTTCGATGCCGACACCGGCAGCAGCAAGCATTTGATGTTGAGCAGTTCGCTGGCGCTGTTGCGCGGGTCGTTGATTCCGTCGATGACCAATGTGGTGCTCGCTGACGGTGTCGCATTCATCGAGTTGCGCGCTTTGAATGGCGCCAGCCAGGGTGCCAACTGGGCAATCGCGCCGATGTTGCCGTCGGGTAGTGCTTCATGGTCGATCCGCGCGGTGGCGGGGGCTGATCTTTCCGCCGCCGATAGTCGTGCAGTGAAACCGCTCACCACCGAAGGCAATTTGCGCCTCGCGGACACTCATTACGGGGCGAAGATCACCGAAGGCAATCCACGCGCGGTGTGGTCGGAAACCAACCAGTATGGTTTCCCCGCCTTCGAACCGGTGCCCGAGGAATACCTGATTCTCTGCGAAACCGATCCCGGTGCCTGTGCACCGATGGCGCGCTGGACCTGGGCCCCCGGCAACCAGTTCGGCTTTCAGGATTACGCGCCGATTCCCGAGGAATACCTGACGCTGTGCGATAGCTATCCCGAGGTGTGCGTCGAAAGCAATCCGGCGAAAAGCGCCAGTATTCACAGCCAGATGTTCAGCGTCTTGCGCACCGGTACCGGTGATCTGGATTTGATCGCCGCCGGTAACTTGAGCATGGCCTCGCCGTTTGGTGTGTACACCGCTGGCACCCAGTCGGCCGATGTCGATCCGCGCTTCAATCAGAAACGCGCACACCTGTCTGATAACGGTTCGGTGCTGGGCAGTGCCGGTGGCGACGTTGAAAAATGGGTCGACGGTGGCGCCGACAGTCTCTATCAGGCCTGGTATCCGCAGTTCGGTGGCAATCTGACGGTCAATGCCGGCGGCTCTGTCTCCGGTGACACCCTCGGGCGCAAGGCCGCGAATAGCGGCGGCTACCGTGAGCAGGTGCCAGGTGTCGCGGTGGGCAATTGGTTGTGGCGCCAGGGCGATGGCAGCAGTGACGTGCCGACCGCATGGTGGATCAACTTCGGCAGTTATGCCACTCAGCCGCTGCCGGATGCCGACATGGACGCGGCGCCGTACCTGGTGGGTTTTACCGGTTTCGGTACCTTGGGCGGTGGCAACATCAGCCTGCGCGCCGGTGCGGACGCCGGCATGCTCAAACCGATGGGGGATGCGCGGACCAACCCACGCAGTCAGGGGTTGATCGTGGCGGTGGGCAGCAGCGGTCGTGTCGGCAGCGACGGCAGTCTGCAATTGACCGGTGGCGGCGACATGGACATTCGTATCGGTGGCACGCTCAATCCGTCCCTGCAAGCGCGCGCCGGCAACGATGGGATCACGCCGCCCAAGCACGATCTGCAAGGCGCGTTGATCAACCTGCGCGGCGCGGCACAAGTCAGCGGCAGCGCGGTGGGCGGGATCAATCTGCAATATGGCGCCAACAGCGTGTTGCATGATGCGCGCGAAACCCGTGCGCTTGATCCGTTTACCGCAACCACCAGCAATGCCTCCGGCGGGCTTGTACTGATCCCCGGTGACTCGGGCATGCGCATCAACACCCGTGGCGATCTGGTGCTTGGCGGCGCAGCGGACCCGGGCCGGGTGCGCTTGCAGAACGCCACGCCGCTGTTTGACGAGGCGGGGAACGTCAGCCAGGGCGGGATTTTGAGCGGCTTTTCGCTGTGGACCGAGCACACGGCCATCGATCTGTTCTCGGCCGGTGGCAATCTCACCCCGAGTACCCAATTGGCCGAGACCGACACCAACGGGCCACTCAAAGGGCAGAACACCTCGCCAACCGACAGCCGTTTCGTCTATCCATCGATTCTGCGCGCAGTGGCGGGGCAGGGCTCGATCTACGCCGGTTCGTCGGCGGCTTACAGCGTCGGCAACACCGCCCCGGCGACCGCCTATTCGCTGTTGTTGGCGCCGTCGGCGTCGGGTCAACTGGAACTGCTGGCCGGTGATTCGATTTATGCCGGTGGCTATGCGATCAACCAGTCCGGGGCCAGTCCACTGGCGATTGCCACGCCGTTCGCTCCGGCGCTCAACGGCTATGCCAGCAACTCGGCGCAAACGCCGTTTATTTCCAACAGCGGCAGCGATGGAGTGCTGGCTGAACCGAACCTGCGTTATCCCTTGTTCGCTTTCGGCAGTAACTCGTACGCCGGCCTCAGCGATGTCATGGGCCCGGCGCGAATCTACGCGTTGACCGGTGACCTGGTCGGTATCCGCAGTGGCGAATCGTTGCGGGCGAGCGATTCGCTGCGCACCTGGTACGAAGCGGCAGGGCCGGTGTGGATGATGGCCGGTCGCGATATCGTCGCCTCTGGCACCAATCTGGGCCAACCGACGATTTCGCCGAAGGATGGCGTCGGCACCAGCAAGGACACGATCTACTCTACCGGCAACCTGTTCGTGCACAACGACCCGAGGGATGTATCGAAAGTGTCGGCCGGTCGCGACATTCTCTACAGCAGCTTCGACATCGCCGGTCCCGGCACCCTTGAGGTCAATGCCGGGCGCAACCTCCTCATGGAGGACCGGGCCAGCATCACCAGCCTTGGCTCGTTGCTGGCTGGTGATCAGCGGACGGGCGCCAGCGTGGTCTTGCAGGCGGGCGTCGGCGCGCAGGGGCCGGATTATTCACGGTTCATCGCGCGCTACTTGAACCCGCAGAACGTCGCCAGTGCGGATGCCTCTCTCAGCGCGCAACCGGGCAAAGTGGTCAAGACTTACCTCGACGAATTGCAGAGCTGGCTGACCTTGGGCTACGGCTTCAGTGGCAGCGCAGAGCAGGCGCAAGCGTTCTACGCCGCACTGCCGAGCAGCGCACAGGCGGTTTTCGCGCGGCAGGTGTATTTCGCCGAGTTGCGTGCCGGTGGCCTGGAATACAACGATGTCGACGGCCCCCGTCAGGGCAGTTACCTGCGCGGTCGCAATGCCATTGCCGCGCTGTTTCCAACCACTGATGTGGCGGGCAATCCGATCCGTTACGACGGCGATATCACGATGTATGGCGGGGCAGGGGTCAAGACCCTGTTCGGCGGCGACATCCAGATGCTCACCCCGGGCGGCGGTCAGGTGTTCGGCATCGAAGGCGCGGCACCGCCGTCCACGGCGGGGATCATCACTCAGGGCTCGGGCAACATTCAGCTCTATTCGCAGGGCAGCATTTTGCTCGGCCAGAGCCGGATCATGACCACCTTCGGCGGCTCGATTCTCGGCTGGTCGGCCGAGGGCGATATCAACGCCGGTCGCGGCTCGAAAACCACCGTGGTCTACACCCCGCCGAAACGGGTTTACGACACCTGGGGCAACGTCACACTGTCGCCATCGGTGCCGAGCACCGGCGCCGGTATCGCCACGCTCAACCCGATCGCCGAAGTGGCGCCGGGCGACATCGACCTGATCGCGCCGCTGGGCACCATCGATGCCGGCGAGGCAGGGATTCGTGTCTCGGGCAACGTCAACATCGCCGCGCTGACGGTGGTCAATGCCGCCAACATTTCGGTGCAAGGCAAGGCGACCGGTGTGCCGGTGGTGTCGGCGGTAAATACCGGCGCGATCACTTCGGCCAGTTCCGCCGCATCGTCGGCGACGCAAGCAGCAGAGGACGTCGTGCGTCAGCAGCAAGCGGCTTCGCGACAGAATCAGGCTTCGGTGTTCACCGTGCAGGTGTTGAGCTTTGGCAACGAACAGCTCGCGCCTTCACGTGATGGCGCCAGCCGCGCACCTGCGGCGGGCTACAACCCGAACAGCCCGGTGCAGGTGTTGGGCGCCGGGACGCTGGATGAACAGGCGAAACAGCAGTTGACCGAGGAGGAGCGCGGGCAACTGACGCTGTAAAAGACTCTCGTGCAGTACGTTTGGGCGACCTGTTGGTCGCCCTTTTTTATATTTATGAGGTTCGTGGGTATTGTTGTCTGGTGTGGACTAACGTCAGTATTTTGATGCGCCCGTTCACTCGATAGACCAGCAGATAGTTTGGATTGACCACCATTTCCCGGGTGCCTGGCACTCGACCGGATCTGTAACCATAAGGGATTGATGAAAGCCTTTGCGTTGCTGCACCTACCTTGTGCTGCAGAGCCGCTGAAGCGTTGGAATTGTATTGTTCAATGTAATCGATAATGTCAGCCAGATCGTCCAGAGCCTGATCGCTCCATTCAAGCGGCAGCGCGTCGATTCTTGCGTTTCTCTTCTAATAATTGGTCGAGCCGCACCATGGCTTCCTCATGGGGAATGCCCGGGCGAGGATCATCCAGTGCAGCCTGCACCTTGGCACGAAACCAGCGATCGTAGCTCTCGGCCTCTTCTTCGGATTCGAAGTCAGAGTAAAACGGGGAAAGTAATATGCTCATAGTGATCTCCGTGATCAATCTCGGCAGTCTAAGGGGGGAACGGCCCGTTGTCGTCACTGGCTGACGATGCACCCCATGAGCCCTTGAGGAACCATGGGATAACGGAGCCCAGTATCTGCAAGCGCCCCCTTTAAATCTGCCAGACGTTTCCCCCCGTTGTCCGGTAATCTCGACCGCCGCTGTAGGCGTATTCCACCCATGCGGTTTTCAGGTTTTCAGGCTACAAATCCAGGTGCGCTTTCCTACAAATGCACTCAGAACGCATAGGGAATACTCACCTTCGCCCAAAGCATTTCACCTTCCGGCCGGTTCTCCACATCAAACTCCTTGGCCCAGCGAATCTCCGCGCTGGCGTACTTGAGAAAGGTGAAGTGCAGCGCCGGGCCAATCGCGAACACCTTGCCACGCACACCATCATCGACGTCCTGCCCGGCGAACTGCACGGTGTGGCCGAACTGTTTGTCGTCGGTGGTTTGTTGGAGGAAATAGCCGTTGACGCCGAGCATCAGGTCGTCGGTGATCTTGTAGCTGGCTGAATAGTCGAAGTGGAAAATCTGTCCCGATTTGTAGTCGGTGTCCTTGTTCTTCTCGTTGAAGCTGTAGGTGGTCTTCATCGAGACTTCGGTCTTGTCCGTCGGTAACCAAGTGAAGGAGAACAGCGGCTTGTAGGTGTAGAAATTGTTGCTGGTGTTGGCCAGCCGATCGACGCTGTATTCGCCAGTGGGTACGGTAATTTCAACAGCGGCGCCGAGGGTCAGGTTTTTGCCCATGTCCCACAGAATGATCGGCGCGACGGTGGTATCGCCCATGCCTTCGCGGGTGTCGCTCAAGCCGAACACCGAGACTTCCTGCTTCAACCACGGCTGGGCGATGTAACCGGCCAGGCGTCCGCCGAACACGCGCACGGGGCTTAAATAATCGAGACGCGGAATCACCGCGGTGGATTCGATTTCGACATTCGGCACCTTGCCCCCCAAGGAGCTGATGTTGAGCTTGGTCGATTTGTAATGGTTGTAGTAGAGGTTGAACGCGACCATGTTCTCCGGAAGGCTGTCGACTTCCAGCGGCAGCATGAAGAAACCGTCGGTGCCGGGGCCGATGTTGTCGACGCCGGCTTCGGTGGCCAGCGCCGGTACGGTCACGGCGCAGCCCAGCAAGGAAAGGGTCAGGCGCAGGGGCAATGTCGCGCGGTTCGGGTGCATATCCGTCCTCATTATTATTGTGTTTTGGCCGCAGCGCCGGCACGCAGCACGCCCGGCACTATAGAAATAAGCGCTTGGCGCCCGGCGGGGCAGGGTATTGGCGGACAGTTAGGGGGACTTCTGCGGACAGTCGGCCAACCCTGTGCTAACTTCCTTCGACATAACCGGTTACAAAAATAACAATCAAGCGTGATCCGGAATGTCAGCCCCCATGAACGTAAAAGTCCAAGACCCGACCTTTGAATTGGCGCTGGTCTCGCCGTTTCTTTTGCAAACCCTCGCTGAAGTCGCGCAGAACAAAGGCATCGAGCCAGAAAGCCTGTGCCGTGGGCTGGGTTTCACCCTCGAAGACCTGCAGGATCCGACGCAACGGATTTCCTACCGTCAGGCGGTGGCAATGATTCAACGCGCGCTCAAGGCGCTGCCCAATCAGGGCCTTGGCCTGTGGGTGGGTGCACAGAATGTGCTTGGCACACTCGGTTTGCTCGGGCACGTGCTGTCGTTGTGCAAAACCCTGCGCGATGCTTTTGCCTTGGGCATCCGTCATCAACACACCTCTGGCGGGATTGTGGTGTCCAGCGTCGATGTGGTTGGCGAGCAACTGCATCTCGATGCCGAGTGCCGCTTGCCGTTTGCCGATGTGCAGGTGTTCGCGGTCGAGGAGTTTTTCGCCAGTTTGCTGGTGTATGGCCGAGCGTTGGCGGGGGCTGATTTCAAGCCGATTGCCGTGGAATTCATGCATGCCGCGCCGGACTATCTCAGTGAATATCAGCGCTTGCTGGGGCCGGAGGTGCGCTTCGGCTGTCTGCACAATCGCATGCTGATCGACGTGCAGTGGCTGGACGTGAATCTGCCCAATCACCATGCTTTGGCGTTGCGTCAGGCGGTTGCATTGCTGGAGCTGGAAGCGGCGCAGGTGCATCAGAAACTCGATCTGATTCAGGCCGTGGAACGGGCAATTGCCAGGGATCTGAGCAGTGGCAGTCACATTGAAAAGATTGCCGGCGATTTGAACATGAGCAGTCGCACATTGCGCCGGCGCTTGACCGAGCATGCGTTGACGTTTGAAGCGTTGCTGGAGCAGGTGCGGCAGGCGCGGACGATGAGTTTGCTGGGCAATCCTGATATGCCGATCGAGCGGATTACCGAGGAAGTCGGCTACAGCGATGTGCGCAGTTTTCGCCGGGCGTTCAAGCGCTGGACGGGGATGAGCCCGAGTGCTTGGCGTAATGACGCTAACCCTCACCCCAGCCCTCTCCCGGAGGGAGAGGGGGCCGACCGCGGTGTCTTGTGTCATGCATCGACCTGAAAGATTTTTGTCGATTATGGATTCGGTACAGCACTTTCAAGTCGGCGTAGCTCTTCAATATCCCCGAATCAGTTCCCTCTCCCTCCGGGAGAGGGCTAGGGTGAGGGGCTTTTGACTTTCCATCCAAACCCCCACAAATCCTCCGGCCACAGGTAAACTCCCGCGCACTTTCCCAAGGAGTTCACATGAGTTACTACCAGCCGGGCATTCTCGCCACCCCAGTTCCTGCGCAAGCACGTCACCTGTTTTTCGCCCTTGAATCGGTTGAAGCCCTGCCGCAGGCGATCGACAACCTGATCAATCAGGTGGATGGCAAGTCGGCGGTGGTCGGTTTCGGCGAATCCCTGGCCAAGGCCCTCAACGTGCAGATCGACGGCCTGCGCAGCTTCCCGGCGATGACTGGCGTTGGCGTGGAAAACCCGTCGACCCAGCACGCGCTGTGGGTATGGCTGCACGGCGTCGACCGGGGTGAACTGCTCAACCGTTGTAACGCCCTCGAAGCCGCTCTGGCGCCAGCGCTGCGCCTGGTCGAGATGCAGGAAGCCTTCCGCCACAAGGACGGCCACGACCTGACCGGTTACGAAGACGGCACCGAAAACCCGCACGACGAAGCGGCCATCGCTGCTGCCCTGCAAAGTGCCGGCACGGACGGCATGGTCGGTGGCAGCTTCGCCGCGATCCAGCAGTGGCAGCACGACCTCAAGGGTTTCCACACACTCTCGGCCGACGACAAAGACAACATCATGGGCCGTCGCCTCAGCGACAACGAAGAGATCGACGACGCGCCAGTCTCCGCCCACGTCAAACGCACCGCGCAGGAAAGCTTCGCGCCTGAGGCGTTCGTCGTGCGCCGCTCGATGCCGTGGATCGAAGGTGATCGCGCCGGTTTGATGTTCCTCGCTTTCGGCTTCTCCCTGGACGCTTTCGAAGCGCAACTGCGGCGCATGAGCGGCCTGGAAGACGGCATCACCGATGGCCTCTATCGCATCAGCCGCCCGATCACTGGCGGCTACTACTGGTGCCCGCCGCTGAAGGACGGTCACCTCGATCTGCGCGCTCTGCGCATCGGCTAAAGGAAGAGATATGGACGTGGTGCGCTGGGGCATGATCGGTTGTGGCAGCGTCGCTGAACGCAAGAGCGGGCCGGCCTTCTACAAGACGCCCGGTTCGGCGCTGGTGGCGGTGATGGGCCGACGCCTGGAGGCCGTGACCGACTACGCCGCGCGCCACGGCATCGCCCGCGTCTACACCGACGTCGATGCACTGATCAACGATCCCGAGGTGGACGCGGTGTACATCGCCACGCCGCCCGACAGCCACCACGCCTACAGCCTGAAAGTCGCCGCCGCCGGCAAACATTGCTGCGTGGAAAAACCCATGGCGCTGAATGCCGGGCAAAGCCGCGACATGCAGCAGGCGTTTGCCGAGGCGGGTGCCCACCTGTTCGTTTCCTACTACCGCCGTTCGTTGCCGCGTTTTGCGCAGGTGCGGCAGTGGTTGCAGGAGCGGCGCATCGGTGATGTCCGGCATTTGAGCTGGACCCTGACCAAAGCGCCGTCAGCGGTGGATCTGGACGGCAGCAATAACTGGCGCACCGATCCGGCGGTGGCCGGTGGCGGCTACTTTGCCGACCTCGCCAGCCATGGCTTCGACCTGTTCCAGTACCTGCTCGGCGACATCGTCGAAGTCGCCGGATTCACCGCGCGTCAGGCCGGGTTGTATGCGGCGGAAGATGCCGTCAGCGCCAGTTGGCGGTTCGCCTCCGGCGCGCTGGGCATGGGCTGCTGGAGCTTTGTCGCGGATCGGCGTGAGGATCGGGTCGAGATCATCGGCAGCCTCGGGCGGATCAGTTTTTCCGTGTTTGATGAGCATCCCGTGCAATTGCATGCCGATGAAATCATTAGCCTGGAAATCCCCCATCACCAACACATTCAGTGGCATCACGTGCTGGGCATGAACGCTCACATTCGTGGCGATTCACAACATCCCGCCGTCGCCGAGCAAGCGCTCAAGACCGATTGGGTCATGGATCAGATTCTCAAACGCCACTAATCCTCCATGCGTACACCGTCCCCTGTGGGAGCGAGCTTGCTCGCGAAAGCGTCCTGTCAGTCAATAATTTGGTGACTGATACACCGCCTTCGCGAGCAAGCTCGCTCCCACAGGGAATCGCGTGTGTCCTGCATCTAAGGTTATGCCCAAACAATATTTCTCAACCTTGTCATAACAACCCTAAGATCACGTCATAACTCGTTATAACAAGCGATCCCGTGATGACCGATAACGTTCTCTCCCTCAGTAGCGTCCCGCTGCACACCCAACTGCGCGACGTCCTCCGCGCGCGCATTCTCGACGGCGAATACCCGCAAGACAGCCAGATGCCCTCCGAAAGCGAACTCGGCGCGTTGTTCAAAGTCAGCCGCATCACCGTGCGCCAAGCCTTGGGCGATCTGCAAAAGGAAGGGCTGATCTTCAAGATCCACGGCAAAGGCACCTTCGTCGCCAAGCCGAAAACCTTCCAGAACGTCAGCAGCCTGCAAGGCCTCGCCGAGTCCATGACCGGGCGTGGCTACGAGGTGATCAACCGCCTGCGCAGCTTCAAATTCATCCCGGCCGACAAGCGCGTCGCCGAACGTTTACAAGTTGCCGAAGGCGAAACCGTGGCGCAGATCAAACGTGTGCGGCTGATCAACCGTGAGCCGATCTCGCTGGAAATCACTTACCTGCCCAAAGCCGTCGGCGAGCGCCTGGAGAAGGCCGATCTGGTCACCCGCGACATCTTCCTGATCCTCGAAAACGACTGCGGCATCGCCCTCGGTCACGCCGATCTGGCCATCGACGCGGTGCTGGCCGACAGCGACCTGACCCAGGCGCTGAACGTCGAAGCCGGCTCGCCGATCATGCGCATCGAGCGTTTGACTCACGACGCGCAGGGCCAGCCGCTGGACTTCGAACACCTTTACTACCGTGGCGATGCGTTCCAGTACCGCCTGCGGATCGACCGGCAAAAAGAGGAGCAGGCATGACCCGCAACGTTCTCGAACAGGAATACGACATCGTCGTCATCGGCGGCGGCACCGCCGGGCCGATGGCCGCAATCAAGGCCAAAGAAAAGAACCGCGATCTGCGCGTGTTGCTGGTCGACAAGGCCAACGTCAAACGCAGCGGCGCGATCAGTATGGGCATGGACGGCCTGAACAACGCGATCATCCCCGGCCACTCGACGCCGGAGCAGTACACCAAGGAAATCACCATCGCCAACGATGGCATCGTCAATCAAGCCGCCGTTTACGCCTACGCGACCCACAGCTTCGAAACCATCGAACAGCTCGACCGTTGGGGCGTGAAGTTCGAGAAGGACGAAACCGGCGATTACGCAGTAAAAAAAGTCCACCACATGGGCGCCTACGTGCTGCCGATGCCGGAAGGGCACGACATCAAAAAAGTCCTCTATCGCCAGTTGAAACGTGCGCGGGTGAGCATCACCAATCGCCTCGTGTGCACGCGGTTGCTGACCGACGAGGAGGGCACCGTCAACGGGGTGATGGGCTTCGACTGCCGCACCGCCGACTTTCATGTGATCAAAGCCAAAGCGGTGATCCTTGCCTGCGGCGCCGCCGGACGACTCGGCCTGCCATCGTCGGGTTACTTGATGGGCACCTACGAAAACCCGACCAATGCTGGTGACGGCTACGCGATGGCCTATCACGCCGGCGCTGAACTGGCCAACCTCGAATGCTTCCAGATCAACCCGCTGATCAAGGATTACAACGGCCCGGCCTGCGCCTATGTCACCGGCCCGCTGGGCGGCTATACCGCCAACAACAAGGGCGAACGCTTCATCGAGTGCGACTACTGGAGCGGGCAGATGATGTGGGAATTCCACCAGGAACTGGAGAGCGGCAACGGTCCGGTGTTCCTCAAACTCGATCACCTGGCCGAGGAAACCATCCAGAACATCGAGGAAATTCTGCACAGCAACGAGCGCCCGAGTCGCGGCCAGTTCCACGCCAATCGTGGCACCGATTACCGCACGCAAATGGTCGAAATGCACATCTCCGAAATCGGTTTTTGCAGCGGTCACTCAGCTTCCGGTGTGTGGGTCAACGAGCGCGCCGAGACCTCGGTGAAAGGTTTGTACTCGGCGGGTGACATGGCTGCCGTGCCGCACAACTACATGCTCGGTGCGTTCACCTATGGCTGGTTCGCCGGGCACAACGCGGCGGACTTTGTCGCCGGACGCGAGTTCACCGAGCTGGATGGCGAGCAGATCGAAAAGGAAAAAGCCCGGGTCTACGCACCACTGGATCGCGAACACGGTCTGCCGCCGGCACAGGTCGAGTACAAACTGCGACGCTTCGTCAACGATTACCTGCAACCGCCGAAAGTCACCAAAAAAATGCAGATCGGCCTGCAACGTTTCAGCGACATCGAACGCGATCTCGAGCAGATGAAGGCCAACAACGCCCACGAACTGATGCGCGCGATGGAAACCAGCGTGATTCGCGACTGCGCCGAAATGGCCGCGCGCGCCTCGTTGTTCCGCGCCGAAAGCCGCTGGGGCCTGTACCACTATCGCGTCGATCACCCGCAACGCAACGACAGCGAGTGGTTTTGCCATTGTCATCTGAAGAAGGGCGATGACGGCCAGATGACCAGTTTCAAGAAAGCCGTCGAGCCCTACATCATCCCGCTCGATGCCGAGGAAATGCAGGCGTACGACCGCTTGCGGGTCGGCGCTTTTGCCGCTTGATACATCAATAAATCAAAGAGTCCGAACCATGGCCTATCAAGCTCAGGAAATCTTCTTTCGCTCCAACGCCCCCGTCACCGTGGACGAGGACAAATGCATCGCCGAAAAGGGCTGCACCGTGTGTGTCGACGTTTGCCCGATGGACTTGCTGGCGATCAACCCGGCGACGCAGAAGGCCTACATGGCGTTCGATGAATGCTGGTACTGCATGCCGTGCGAGAAGGATTGCCCGACGGGTGCCGTCAAGGTCGACATCCCCTATCTCCTGCGTTGAAACCCGGACCACTGTGGGAGCGAGCCTGCTCGCGAATGCGGTGGGTCATTGCGTAATGATGTCGACTGATACGCCGCTTTCGCGAGCAAGCTCGCTCCCACAGTGGATCGAGTTACTGCACAAATTGAATACGCCAGAAATCCTGTGGGAGCGAGCTTGCTCGCGAAGAGGCCACCCCAGACAACCCAAAGCCATCCGGAAAACCCCGGACGCTGAATTGAAAAACACCCCTCGTTTCCCACCGCGCCCTGATCGCGGCGGAGACGAACTCAAATAAATGATTCGAGGGGAAACAACCATGTTGCGTGCAGCAATCGCCGGTCTGGTACTGGCTTCGTTTACCGTCTCGGCCTCGGCCGAAACCATCCGCATCGCCATCGGCACCCAGGACACCACCATCAACTGCGCCGCCGGCGGCTTGTTGATTCGTGAACTCGGTCTGCTCGACAAATACCTGCCCCACGACGGCGCCTACAAAGACGCCAAGTACGACGTGCAGTGGAAGAACTTCACCAGCGGCGCACCGCTGACCAACGAGATGGTCGCCGGCAAACTCGACTTCGGCGCCATGGCCGATTTCCCCGGTGCGTTCAATGGTGTCGCGTTCGAAACCGCCGGCAAACACAGCCTGTTCATCAGCGTGCTGTCGGGCAGCATCAAGGGCAGCGGTAATGGCATCGTTGTGCCGAGCGCGTCGGGCGTGCAGGCGCTGAGCGAACTCAAGGGCAAGACCATTTCTGTGCCATTCGCTTCTACCGCGCACGGCATGTTGCTGCGTGCCGTGGCGGCGCAGGGCTGGGATCCGCTCAAGGACGTCAACATCATCGCCCAGCCACCGGAAGTCGCAGGCTCTGCGCTACAGGCCGGCAAGATCGACGCTCACGCCGATTTCGTGCCGTTCGCCGAACTGTTCCCGAGCCGTGGTTTCGCCCGCAAGATTTACGATGGCGCCCAGGCCAATGCGCCGACGTTCCACGGTGCGCTGGTCGATCAGGCGTATGCGAAGAAATACCCAGAGATTGTCGTCGCTTATCTGCGCGCCAGTATTGAGGCCAATCAACTGCTCGCCGCCGAGCCTGAGAAGTACAGCGAGCTGATCGCCAAAGTCACCGGTGTCGATGCTGAGGTGAATTACCTGTTCCACGGTCCGCTCGGCGTGCAGACCCGCGACCTGAGCTGGAAGCTGGAATATCGCCAGGCGGTCGGCACGGCTATCGATACGTTGAAGTTGCTGAAGAAGGCTGATCGCGGGCTCGATCTGAACAACTTCATTGACGATCAATACATCCGTGCGGCGTTCAAGGCATCGAATCTGGATTACACGGCGCAATTGGCCAATTACGCGCAGACGCCGTTGAAGGCTACGGATGCGGCGACGGGCAAAGCGATTACTGACGTTAGCCATGTTGCCGAGATTTGGGTGCGGGGCGAGGACAAGGTGCGCCAGTACGCGTCGGCGGAAGCAGCCTTTACTGCGCTGGCTGCTTTGAAGCAGGAAGGCAAAAACGTCCGTGCCGTGTATGCACAGGCCAGTGATAGCGGGATCAAGTTGCTCGCGGAGCAGGCTTGGTTTGCCAGTGATGGCAAGGGACGGTTGAGTGCGTTTTTGCTTAAGGGTCAGGCCCAGCAATATGCCTCGGCGCAGGGCGGCAAGGTTTTTGATTTTACTGATGCCACTACCCAATCCGTCGCTGCGCGATAAAAACAGATCAAGAGCCCCTCACCCTAGCCCTCTCCCGGAGGGAGAGGGGACTGATCGCGGTGTTTGGGCGAGGTACGCCGACTTGAAATACCGAGTTGAACTCAGGTTTTGAAAAGACGCTATCGAGCCGAACTCAGGTTTTGAAAGGCATGAAGATCGGCTCCCTTTCTGGCCGAACTCAGGTTTGCAAGCAACGAAGATTGGCTCCCTTTCTCCCTCGCCCCCCTTGGGGGGAGAGGGCTGGGGTGAGGGGGGAAAATATCAGCCACCACACAGATCCATAACCGGAAACCCGATCCATGAATTCACCCACCCTACGCTGGACATCAAGAGCCGCCTCACTGCTGCTCTGCCTGCTGTTCTGGCAACTCGCCGCCAGCCACCACTGGAACCTCGGCCTCATCACCTTCGCCAACGTGCCCACCCCTTTGGCCGTCATCGAAGCCGCACTCGGTTTGGGCGACTCCGGCAAGCTCTTGCAACACCTGACCGCCAGCCTCAGCCGCGTCTTCGCCGGTTACCTCGGCGCATTGCTCATCGGCATCGCCCTCGGTCTGGCCATCGGCCGCTCGAAATGGGCCGAAGACCTGCTGCTGCCCCCCCTGGAAGTCCTGCGCCCAATCCCCGCCGTCGCGTGGATCCCGCTGGCGATCCTGATGTTCCCGTCCTCCGAACTGTCGATGGTCTTCATCACCTTCACCGGCGCGCTGTTCCCGATCCTGCTCAACACCGTGCACGGCGTCGAAGGCGTCGACCCGCGCCTGATCGCCTCAGCGAAAAGCCTCGGGGCAGGGCGCCGCGCGATTCTGCTGGAGGTGATCCTGCCCGGCGCCGCGCCAAGCATCATCACGGGTCTGGCGATCGGCATGGGCACCTCGTGGTTCTGTCTCGTCACGGCGGAAATGATCTCCGGCCAGTTCGGTATCGGTTACTACACCTGGGAGTCCTACACGATTCAGAACTATGCCGACATCGTGGTCGGCATGCTGCTGATCGGTGTGTTGGGCATGGGCAGCAGTCTGCTGATCAAACGCCTCGGCGGGCTGTTCACGCCCTGGCATCGACCGCGAGGAAAAGCCTGATGAGCATGATGCAAACCCCGGAAGGGCGGATCGACATCCGCCAACTATCCATCGTCCTCGGCGCAGGGCGGGAAGCGTTCGAAGCGGTACGGGAACTCGATTGCCAGATCGAACCGGGCCAGTTCGTGTGCATTCTTGGTCCGTCCGGTTGCGGCAAGTCGACCTTGCTCGGTGCCTTGGCCGGGCATCTGAACGCGCATGCCGGCAGCCTGAAAGTCGATGGCGCGGCGGTGTCCGGTCCGTCACCGCAGCGCGGCATGGTGTTCCAGCACCACACGCTGTTTCCCTGGCGCACGGTGCGTGACAACGTCGCCTTCGGCCTGAAAATGCGTGGCATCGGCAAGGCCGAACGTCATCGCGCCGCCGACGATATCCTCAAACTGGTCGGCCTCGAAGGCTTCGCCGAACGCTGGCCCGATCAACTTTCCGGCGGCATGCAGCAACGGGTGGAAATCGCCCGAGTGCTGGTCAATCGCCCGCGCCTGTTGCTGATGGATGAGCCGTTCGGCGCGCTAGATGCCTTGACCCGGCTGAACATGCAGGAACTGCTGCTGGACATCTGGACGCGGATCCGCACCACCGTAGTCTTCGTTACCCATGACATCGACGAGGCGCTGTTCCTCGCCGATCGCTTGCTGGTGATGAGCGCGAGGCCGGGGCGAATCATCGAAGATTTGCGTCTGGATTTCGCCCGGCCACGCACCAGCGAGCTGGTCACCAGCCCTGAGTTCTCGCGCCTCAAGCGCCACTGCCTCGACCTGTTGCGTCACGACGATGACCGACCGCTGCCGCGCCTCAATCCGCTCGGTCTGCCTCCTGAAAACCCTTTGCCGCGATTTGCCCTATGACCTCTATTTTTGCTGTCACCGATAACGATGAAATCCTTACCCTGCAACCGCGCCTGACTGCTGAAGATGCTGGTGTGCGACGTATTGCGCTGATCGATCTGGCCGATCTCGAAGAGCCGGATGGCTTGCTCTGGCTGGTCGATCGCCTCGGCCAGGATCCCGCCGAGGAAGTCCGCGCCGAAGCCGCGCGGTTGCTGGAGGCCTGGGAAGATGCTGAGGTCGTGCAGGCCTTGTGCGAGGCGCTGACTGATCCGTCGCCCGCCGTGCAAGCCGCCGCCGCGCAGAGCTTGAGTCTGCTCAAGACTGAAGCAGCGGGGCGGGTGATTCTGCCGTGGACGAATCACGCCGACGTCAGCGTGCGCATCGCCGCATTCCGCGCCTTGCGTGAACTGCGTTTCGCCGATGCTGCGCCGGCCGCCGTCGCGGCATTGAACGATGCCGACGCCAGCGTTCGCCGTGAAGCGGTCGGCGTGCTCGGCTGGCTCAAACAACTCGACGCTTTGCCAGCCCTGGCGCGATTGGCCAGCGCCGACCCGGACACCGAAGTGCGCCGCGCTGCCACCGGAGCCCTGGGCCTGGCCTCCAGCGCCGAAGTCCTGCCAGCCCTGCGCCAGGCCTTGCAGGACAACGCCTGGCAAGTGCGCGAAGAAGCCGCGACAACCCTGGGCAAGGTCGGCCACATTGACGCGGGCTCAGCGCTGGTTGAAGCCTTGAGCGACGACTACTGGCAAGTGCGCCTGCGCGCCACCCGCAGTCTCGGTCGTTTGCAATTTGCCCCGGCACTGGACGCGCTGATCGACACCCTCGACCATCGCATCAGCAACCTGCGCAAAGAGGCCGCGCTGGCCTTGGGCGAGTTGAATGATCGCGGCGCCGTGGCCGCGTTGCAGGCCGCGCAGGACGACGGCGACCCGGAAGTGCGCAAAGCCGTGCGTATCGCCCTGAGTCAGCTGCAATGAACCCGCTGTCGGTGAGCAATTCGCAGAGCGAGCAGACGTTACGCCTGAACTGGCCGGATGGCCGTGAAACCCTGCTCAATCACGCCGAACTGCGCCGCCAGTGCCCGTGCTCGCAATGCCGCGCGTTTCGCCTCAAAGGCCTGACGCCCATGGTCGATGACCGCGTGCGCCTGATCGAACTCAACCCCCAGGGCTACGGCGTGCAACTGGTCTTCAGTGACGGCCACCAACGCGGCATCTACCCGTGGGCCTATCTGGCAAACCTCAGCTCTTAGGTTCACCAAAATCAACTGTGGGAGCGAGCTTGCTCGCGAAAGCGGTGGACCTGTCGACATCAGTTTTGACCGGCCTACCGTATTCGCGAGCAAGCTCGCTCCCACAGGGTTTTGCAGTGTCTTTTCGCTTATTGGGCGGCCGTCATTGAAGGCCGGCACCCATGAAAAATATCCAGCCCCGGCTCATACACCGACGTCTTCACCTCAAACAACCCCAGCACCGAATGAAACAGGTTGTCGTGGCTCAAATCCGCCTGCCCGGTCTTGCCTTGCAGACACCCACGATCAATCCCTTCACTCGCCAGCGTGCCGGCGCCAAACCACATCACCATCGGCACATGCGTCTGCGCTTCCGGCGCCAGCGCATACGGCGCCGCGTGCAGGTACAAACCGTTCTCACCCAGCGATTCGCCGTGATCGGAGACGTACAGCATCGAGGTATCCAGGGTGGCTTGATTGCGTTTTAGCAATTCGATGACCTTGGCGAGGAAATGGTCGGTGTAGAGAATGGTGTTGTCGTAGACGTTGACCAGTTCATCGCGGCTGCAACTGCCCAACTGGTTGGTGTGGCAAATCGGTTTGAAGCGCTCCATGTCTTTCGGATAGCGCTCGTAGTATTCCGGGCCGTGGCTGCCGTCCGCATGCAGGACGATGATCGCGTGGCCCTTGAGGCTGTCGATGTAGCTTTGCAGATCGGCCAGCAGCGCCTCGTCGAGGCAGTTGTTGCCGTCGCAGAATGGCCCTGGCTGTTTCTTCGAAATATCGCGATTGGGCACGCGCAGGCAGGTGCCTTTGCAGTCGCTGTTATTGTCCAGCCACAGCACTTGCACGCCGGCACGCTGGAGGATGTCGAGCAGGCCCTCGTAGGTTTTGCCTTTCTTGTCGCTGTAATCCTCACGCGGGAACATCGAGAACATGCACGGCACCGAGACCGCCGTCGACGTGCCGCAGGAATGCACCTGAGTGAAATTGAGGATGTCGAGTTTGCTCAGTTCCGGATTGGTCTCGCGTTCATAGCCGTTCAGCGAGAAGTGATCGGCGCGCGCGGTTTCACCGACCACAAACACCATCAGCGATTTCTTCTCGCGGCTCGCTGCCTTGGCGCTCATCACCGCGTCTTCGCCGATGGCCTGCACCACAAAGTGCTTTTTGATGCCCAGGCGTTGTTTGCTGTATTTGCTGATCGCGTAGATGTAGTTGGTCGGGTTGATGAAGTGGGTCAGCTTGTCTTCTTCGCGAAAGATCGGCGCGTAGGTCGAATAAAACGCGCCCACCGACGCGGCGATCACCAGCACACAGGCGACGATCACCAGAATCTTGTTGAGCAAACCACGAAAGAACGGCCGATAACTCACCGGCCAGCGCCAGATCAATGCCGCTGGCAACACGCCGAGCAACAGCAGGTAAGCCAGCAGTTTGCCGTTGAACAGCGCGGTGGCTTCGGCGGGATTGGTTTCGAAGACGTTCTGGATCATCACCGTGTCGATGGTGATGCCGTATTCGTTCATGAAATACGCGGCGCACGCCGAGAGCAGGGCGACCACGGTGAGTACCGGTTTCAGTATCCAGCGGAACGATACCAGGGTCAGCAGCAGGGTGATCGCCGCCCAAAGAAACAGCCCGAACGAGGCGAAAAACGCCACTTTTTGCGCGCCTTGCAGGGTGATCAGCGTGCCCAGCGCCTTCCAGGTCGCCAGGTTGTACAACGCCACCAGCGCCAGGGAAAACAGCAGCACCAGTCGGGTAGGAGTGATGGACGGTAAACGCAGTCCGTTGCCCAAAGCCATGTCAAACATTCCTCTACATGAATAGAAAACCACGCGGTTGCGCGGGTAACTGTAGAAGAACATTAGTAAAAAATTCGTAAACATCCTGTAACAACTACCGAGCTGGCTCACCCAATCAAAACTGTGGGAGCGAGCCTGCTCGCGAAGGCGATGTGTCAGTCAAGATTGATGGCGACTGTTCCACCGCTTTCGCGAGCAGGCTCGCTCCCACAGGTGAACGGCGTTTTTTCAGAAGGATTTGCTGACGCTGGCCACGACGGTGGCGGTGCAGACGTCTTTGAAGCCCCAATTGCTCAGGCACTGGGTTTGCGACAGATCGGTATCGATATAACTCAACCCCAACACCACCCCCGCCAGATTGTGGGTGACTTTGACTTCCCACTCCCGATAACTGTCCTCAGCCTGCCCGGACGCCGAGTACAAATGCGCATCCTTGAAATCCATATTGCCGTAACGCAACTTCAATCCTGAGTCGTACGGCAACTCGGTTTCATAACCGATGTAGCTGTACAGCGAACTCTGTTTGCTATCGATCCCCGGCGCATCGCTGGAGTAATACGCCGCCAGTTTCACCCCGTACACGCCGAGAATCCCGTAGACCTCGCTCTGGTTGAACTGGCTTTCCTTGGGGTAGGCGTACTTGATGTAACCCAGATCGAGGCTGACCGCCTCGGTCGCCTGCCACAGCCAGCCGCCGTAGTAATCGACTTCCTGCCGGGTTTTCAGGCCACCGCCGAAATCGACGTTGGAACTCCAGGCGCCGAGGTACAAGCCGCTGCTGTGCGCGAGGGTCAGACCGGCCTGCACGGCAGGGTCATTCTGGGTTTGTGAAATGCCACGGGTGCGGTAATCGCTGGCCAGATTCAGGTCCACCACCAGCGCAAAGTCATCGTTCAAAGGAATCGCAAAACTGCTCAACGGCAGTACGCTCAAGAAACTCAGGGCGAACAGGGGCAAGGCTTTCATGTGAAGTCCCGATGTTGTGATTATTTTTGGGCAGTACGAAAACTGTGGAGGGAATGCAATTTCAGCCACCCTCACAGACCCTGTGGGAGCGAGCTTGCTCGCGAAGGCGGTGGGTCAGTCAGTGAAGATGTTGAATGGACTGGCCTCTTCGCGAGCAAGCTCGCTCCCACAGGGTGGGATGGTTGTTGCTATTTTGTGGCGGTGTAGACCTGACGGCCGCCGAACCAGGTTTGCAGGACCTGGGTGTCATGCAGGGCCTTGTTGTCGACGCTGAACACGTCACGATCGAGGACGATAAAGTCCGCCTGCTTACCCGGCGTCAGCGAGCCGATCTGTTTTTCCAGGCCAATCGTGCGCGCCGCATTAACGGTGTAGGCATAAAACATGGTGTCGCGATCCAGACGTTCATCGGCATTGAGCACGCCCAACGGCCCGACGCGGGTGATCGCCTGCGCCATGGCGTTGAACGGATTCGGCGTCGACACCGGCCAGTCACTCGCGCCGGCAATCGTCGCGCCCTGTTTCAGCAGCGAATGCGCCGGGTACTGATAGCGAAAGGCGAGGGCGCTGACGTAGGGCTTGATCATGTCGGTGGTGTAGTCGTCGGCGCTGGCCCACAGCAATTGCATCGAGGCGATGACGTTGAGCGGTTTGAAACGGGCAAACTCTTTCGGGTTGACCATTTGCAAGTGAGTGATCGAGTGGGTCACGCCGCTCTGGCGATCCTTGCGTGCCTGGGCGATGCCGTTCAGCGACTCACGCACGGCGCGGTCGCCGATCGCGTGGATATGCACCAGCCAGCCGCGCTGGTCGATGGCGCTGACCAGTTCGCCGAAATGCTGCGGGTCGATCAGCAGTTCACCCTGTTTGTGCGAGTTGCTGTAGGGGTCGATCATCGCCGCGCTTTGCGCCGGGAATTCGATTACGCCGTCGGCGAAAATCTTGATGCCGGGCAGGGTCAGGTTGGGAATGCCCTGAAATTGCTGGCGGACCTTGTCCAGCGTGTCGAGGTCGGCGGGAACACTTTTTGGGTTGGCCACCAGCAGCGCGGTGACGTGCACGCTCATGTCGCCGCTTTCCGACAGCGCTTTATAGGCCGGCAACACGCCGACAGTTTTCTCGGTGGGCTTGAGGGCGAACACCGCTTCGCCCGGCGCAGCATTGGCCGCCGGGTCCATCCACGCGGTGATGCCGAGGCTGTTGTTGTAGCGCACCGCGGATTTTGCGGCCTTCAACATGTCGGCGGGGCTTGGCACCGGCATTTTCGAGGCGACCCGGTCCCAACCGGCATCGACCACAAAACCGTTCGGCTCACCGCTGGCGAGTTTGCCGATGGTGTCTTTTTCCGCGTCGGGCAGGGTTTTCAGCAGGGCCGAATCAATCCCTGCGCGCTTGAGCATCACATTGTTGGCCCACGCGGTGTGGTGGTCGCTGCCGATAAACACCACTGGCACGCTGGCCCATTCGCCGCTGTTGAAGGTTTTGCCCAAGGCTTCGGCTTGCGCCCAGTAAGCCGAACTCATGCCGGCGATGCTCAGCACATCGCCGTGTTTGGCCTTGCCGTCTTCGCGCCAGTCGCGCAAGCGTTTTTGCAGCTCGTCGAGGGCGACGACTTCGTCTTCCATGTTCGCCGAGACCATTTCCAGTCCACCGAAAATCGCGTGGGAATGGCTGTCGATCAGGCCGGGCATCAGCGCTTTGCCCTTGAGGTCGATCACTTGAGTACCGGGTTCGATCAAGGCCTTGATCTGCGCGTCGGTGCCGACTTTCAGCACTTTGCCGTTCTCTACGGCCAGCGCCTGCACCTTCGGTTGCGCGCGGTCGGCGGTGAAAATCTTGCCGTTGAGCAGCACCAGATCGGTGGCGGCCATGGCTTCCATCGAGGCAAAACTTACGGCGAGTACCAACAGCTTCGGGATGAATCTTTTCATTGAAGATTTCCTTGTTATTGCGTCTGATGGCGAGATTAGTGGCTGGCAGCGGCTGACAGAACGCCTCCCTCACGAAAAACGTTTTTGCCTGAATGGAAAAAGCATGGACAAGTTGGGTGCATTGAAAATGTTCGTGGTCACCGCGCAGCTGGGCAGTTTCAGCCGCGCCGCCGAGCAGTTGGGCAAGACCCCGTCGGCGCTGACCAAAGCGGTCAATCACCTGGAATCGGAGCTCGGCGCACGGCTGTTCGAGCGCAGCACGCGGCGGATTCTGCTCACCGAAATCGGCCGGGTGTACCTGGAAACCGCGCGGCTGGTGTTGCAGCGGCTGGACGAGGCCAGCGAGGAAATCGAGCAGTTGCAGCACGGCTTGCGCGGCAGCCTGAAAATCACCGCGCCGCTGGCGTATGGGCGGGCGTTTCTCGATCAGGTGTGTGACGGCTTTTTGCAGCAATACCCGCAGATCAGTTTGCAAGTGGACCTGTGCGATGCCTTCGTCAATCTGCTGGAAAGTGGCTACGACCTGGCGTTGCGTGAGGGCCACGATGATTTGCCGGGCCTGATTGCGCGGGTGGTCGGCAGCAATCGCCTGGCCTTGTGCGGCAGCCCCGAGTACCTCGCGCGCAAGGGCTTGCCGGTCAATCCGCAAACCCTTGAACAGCATGAGTGGCTGCTTTATCAGCACCCGTTGCTCAGCCGCGAATTCTGGTGGGCCGAGCGTGACGGCCAGCGTTTGAGCCTGGCGCAACCGGCGAATCCGCTGTTGCGCAGTGACAATTACGACTTGCTGCTGGCCAGTGCTCTGGCCGGGCGCGGTTTGCTGCACACGCCGCTATGGAGCGCCGCGCCGTACATCGCCGACGGGCGACTGGTGCGGGTCATGGCCGATTACGAGATTGATCCGGACACCTTCGGCCCGCACATTCTCGCGGTCTACCCGAGTCATCGCCGGGCCACGGCCAAGGTCGTTGCGTTCATCGATTACATCGCAGCATTTCTCGCCGAACGCGGCTTGAGCTGACTGGCGGCGCTTGTCAGGAAAATCCTACAGGAGTACAAATGTACTCCATGACCAATCTGACTCCCCGCCGTACCGCCATCCTGACGTTTATCCGCGATCGCATCGCCGAACACGGTCAGCCCCCAAGCCTCGCTGAAATCAGCGAGGCTTTTGGTTTTGCCTCGCGCAGCGTGGCGCGCAAGCACGTGCTCGCGCTCACCGAAGCCGGGTTTATCGAGGTCAACCCGCATCAGGCCCGCGGCATTCGCCTGCTCGGGCAACCGCCACGCCCGGAACTGCTCGATATCCCTGTGCTCGGCCGTGTCGCTGCCGGTGCGCCGATTGGCGCCGATGCCGACATCCATAGCCGCTTGCTGCTCGACCCGGCGCTGTTCTCGCGCACGCCCGATTACATGCTGCGGGTGCAGGGCGATTCGATGATCGAAGACGGCATTCTCGACGGCGATCTGGTCGGCGTGCGGCGCAATCCCGAGGCGCTCAACGGCCAGATCGTCGTGGCGCGGCTCGACGGTGAAGTCACCATCAAACGCTTCGAACGGCTCGGCGATGAAGTGCGGCTGTTGCCGCGCAACCCGGCGTATCGGCCGATTGTCGTGCGCGACGATCAGGACCTGGCCATCGAAGGCGTGTTCTGTGGTCTGGTGAGGCAAGGCTGATGGGCGCCGTCGTTGCGTTGGATACGCTGTTCAATGGCGGCCAGGTCTGGAAGGGCCGGCCTGCGCCACCCGCCGCCAGTCCGCAACCGACCGGGCACGCCGCGCTGGACGCGGCATTGCCCAGCGGTGGCTGGCCGGAAGCGGCGTTGAGCGAAATCCTCTTGGCTGGCCCCGGTGTTGGCGAGTTGCAACTGGTCTGGCCGACGCTGGCGCGGTTGTCAGCCGCGGGCGAGCGCATTGTGCTGGTGGCGCCACCCTTCGTGCCGTACCCGCAGGCGTGGGAAAACGCCGGGGTCGATCTGCGCCAGTTGTCGGTGATCCACGCCAGCGAGCGCGATGCCTTGTGGGCGGCCGAACAGTGTTTACGCTCCGGCAGTTGCGGCGCGGTGCTGTGCTGGCCGCACAAGGCCGATGACCGCGCGTTGCGCCGCTTGCAGGTGGCGGCGGAAACCGGCCAGACCCTGGCATTCGCCTGGCGGCCGTTGAGCGAAGCGGTCAACCCATCACCGGCGGCGCTGCGCATTGCCATCGACGCCAAACCTGCGCAGTTGCGTGTGCTCAAGTGCCGTGGCGGGCTCGCGCGTGCGGCGCCGATTGCCTTTGCCGTGGGGCACTGAGGTCGCCATGCGCTGGGTGTGTATTCTGTTTCCGCAATTGGCCCTCGACGCCGTGCTGCGTCAGCGTCCCGATCCCGATGAGCCATTGGTGCTGCTCAACGGCCCGGCCCAGCGCCGTGTGCTGCAAGCGGTCAACCCGGCGGCGCGCAAACTCGGTTTGCGTCCCGGCCAGTCGATGACCGCTGCGCAGGCGATGAGCAAAGGTTTCGCCACCGCTGATTACGAGGCTGCCGAGGTCGAACACTGGCAGCAGTTTCTTGCCGCGTGGGCCTACCGTTTCAGCGCGCAAGTCAGCGTGCATTACCCGCGCGCCGTAGTGTTCGAGATCGAGTCCAGCCTTGGGCTGTTTGGTTCCTGGGCGCAGTTCGAAGCACGCCTGCGCAAGGAACTGACCGAGCTGGGTTTTCGCCATCGCATCGTTGCCGCACCGAATCCGGTGGCGGCGCGGGTGCTGGCCAACGCCTATGACGGCTTGGTGGTGCCGGACGGCGAGGCCTTGCAGCATCACCTCGGCCAGTTGCCCGTCGACCGCGTCGGTCTGGAACCGGCAGTGGCCACAGCGTTGTCGCGCATGGGCCTGCGTAACCTCAGTCAGGTGCAGAGCCTGCCGCGTCAGGCGCTGGCCCGGCGTTTCGAGGCGCAGATGCTCAAACACCTCGACACCCTGTTCGGTGCGCGGCCGTTGGCGCTTGAGTTTTACTTGCCGCCGGATCGTTTTGATGTACGCATCGAGCTGAATTTCGACGTGCAATCGCATCAGGCACTATTGTTCCCGTTACGGCGTTTGACCGGCGATCTGTCGGCGTTCCTCTGCGGGCGTGACAGCGGCGTACAGCGTTTCGACCTGCATCTGGAACACGCCGGGTTGCCGGACAGTGTGATCAAGGTCGGCCTGCTCAGCGCCGAACGTGATCCGGCGATGCTCTTCGAACTGGCGCGTGGACGCCTGGAGCAAGTGCAGGTCGAGGCGCCCGTGCGCGGCTTTCGTCTGCGTGCTGAGGATCTGCCGAGTTTCGTCCCGCAGTTTCAGGAATTGTTCGATGACCGTCCGCAACAGACCTTGCCGTGGGAGCAATTGCGCGAACGCTTGCGTGCACGCTTGGGCGATGACGCCGTGCAAGGGCTGCGCTTTCAGGCTGATCATCGTCCGGAGTGCGCGTGGCAGCACGGCGTGGATAAACAACGCTGCAGCGGGTTGCCGAGCGTGCAGCGTCCGGGCTGGCTGCTCGGCGAGCCGCAAAGCGTGGTGGAAGGTTCGGCGCGGATTCTCATGGGCCCGGAGCGCATCGAATCGGGCTGGTGGGACGGTGACGATGTGCGCCGCGATTATTACCTGATCCAGAACCGCGCCGGCCAACAAGGCTGGGCTTATCGCGCGGTGGGTGAGGGCGGTCCGTTGTGGCTGCAGGGCTGGTTTGCATGAACGATGGCTATGCCGAACTGCACTGCTTGTCGAACTTCAGTTTCCAGCGCGGTGCGTCCAGTGCGCTGGAGCTGTTCCAGCGCGCGAAAAAGCACGGCTATCAGGCATTGGCGATCACCGATGAATGCACGCTGGCCGGGATCGTCCGCGCCTGGCAGGCAGCGAAATCGGTTGAGCTGCCGCTGATCATCGGCAGCGAAATCCGTGTCGAAAACGGCCCGAAGCTGCTGTTGCTGGTGGAGAATCTGGCGGGCTATCAGGCGCTGTGCGGCTTGATCACCCGCGCGCGGCGGCGCACGCAAAAAGGTCAGTATCAGGTGCTGCGCGAGGACTTCGACGAAGCGCTGCCGGGATTGCTGGTGTTGT
The DNA here is from genome assembly GCF_001648775.1 of Pseudomonas fluorescens. Classification (GTDB taxonomy): domain Bacteria; phylum Pseudomonadota; class Gammaproteobacteria; order Pseudomonadales; family Pseudomonadaceae; genus Aquipseudomonas; species Aquipseudomonas fluorescens_M. Next base: position 75,459 of record NZ_LVEJ01000033.1, on the reverse strand, counting down.
GGGTGCCGGACTCGCTTGATCAGGTGGAAGAGGGCCGTTGGCTGCGGCAGACCTTCGGCGAACGCCTGTGGCTGGCGGTGCAGTTGCATCGCGGCCAGGACGATCAGCAGCGGCTGGCGGCGTTGTTGGGGCTGGCCGCCGAGTTGCAGATTCCGGCGGTGGCCAGCGGTGATGTGCACATGCATGCCCGTGGCCGGCGCGCCTTGCAGGACACCATGACCGCGATCCGCCATCACGTGCCGGTGGCCGAAGCCGGGCTGCGTTTGCACCCCAATGGCGAGCGGCATTTGCGCAGCGTCGAGGTGTTGCGCGAGTTGTATCCGCAGGCCTTGCTGGATGAGTCGGTGAGTCTGGCCCGACGCTGTACGTTTGATCTGGGCGAGTTGCGTTATCAATACCCCAAAGAACTGGTGCCGGAGGGGCACAGCGCTAGTTCCTGGTTGCGTCATCTGACCGAAGAAGGCATCGCCTGGCGTTGGCCCAAAGGCCCGCAAGCGAAAGTGCTCAAGCAGATCGACGATGAACTGCAACTGATCGCCGAACTCGGCTACGAAAGCTACTTCCTCACCGTGCATGACGTGGTGCGCTTCGCCCGTGACCAGCAGATTCTGTGTCAGGGCCGTGGTTCGGCGGCCAACTCGGCGGTGTGTTTTGCCTTGGGCATCACCGAAATCGACCCGGATCGCACCACGCTGCTGTTCGAACGCTTCATGTCCAAGGAGCGCAACGAGCCGCCGGACATCGATGTCGACTTCGAACACGAACGCCGCGAAGAAGTCCTGCAATACGTGTTTCGTCGTTACGGTCGTGGTCGGGCGGCGCTGACCGCGGTGGTCAGCACCTACCACGCTGCCGGTGCGGTGCGCGACGTGGCCAAGGCCTTGGGCCTGCCGCCGGATCAGATCAACGCATTGGCTGATTGCTGCGGCCACTGGAGCGATGAAACGCCGCCGGTCGAGCGTCTGCTCGAGGGCGGCTTCGACCCGGAAAGTCCGGTGTTGCGGCGGGTGCTGAGTCTGACCGGGCAACTGATCGGTTTCCCCCGGCACCTGTCGCAACACCCCGGTGGCTTCGTGATTTCCGAGCAGCCGCTGGACACGCTGGTGCCGGTCGAGAACGCCGCCATGGCCGAGCGCACGATCATCCAGTGGGACAAGGACGACCTCGACGCGGTCGGCCTGCTCAAGGTGGATATCCTCGCCCTCGGCATGCTCAGCGCAATTCGCCGTTGCTTCGATTTGCTGCGCCGTCATCGCAATCTCGATCTGAGTCTTGCGACGATTCCGGCTGAAGACAAACCGACCTACGACATGATCAGTCGCGCCGACACCATCGGCGTGTTCCAGATCGAGTCCCGTGCTCAGATGTCGATGCTGCCACGCCTGAAACCGGCGAAGTTCTATGACCTGGTGATTGAGGTGGCGATTGTCCGGCCGGGGCCGATTCAGGGCGGGATGGTCCATCCGTACCTGCGCCGGCGGAATAAAGAAGAAAAAGAAACCTATCCGTCGCCGGAGCTGGAAGTGGTGCTCAAACGTACCCTCGGCGTGCCGCTGTTTCAGGAACAGGTGATGCAGATCGCCATTGTCGCCGCCGACTACAGCCCCGGCGAGGCCGACCAATTGCGCCGCTCGATGGCCGCGTGGAAACGCCATGGCGGGCTGGAGCCGCACAAGGAACGCCTCGCCGCCGGCATGAAGAAAAACGGCTACACGCCGGAGTTCGCCGCGCAGATTTTCGAGCAGATCAAAGGTTTCGGCAGCTACGGTTTTCCCGAATCCCACGCCGCCAGTTTCGCCTTGCTGACCTACGCCAGTTGCTGGCTCAAGTGCCACGAACCGGCGGCGTTCGCCTGTGCGCTGATCAACAGCTGGCCAATGGGTTTCTACAGCCCGGACCAGATTCTCCAGGACGCACGTCGACATCAGTTGCAGATCCGCCCGGTCGACGTGCGCGCCAGTGACTGGGATTGCAGCCTGGAAACCACCACGGCGGCGCAACCGGCGATTCGCATGGGCCTGCGCATGATCAAGGGCTTTCGCGAGGACGATGCCCGGCGCATCGAGGCGGCGCGGGCGCGCGGGGCGTTTGCCGATGTTGCCGATCTGGGCGAACGCGCCGCGCTCGACAGTCGGGCACAGGCGTTGCTGGCTGATTCTGGAGCATTGCGCGGTTTGGCCGGGCATCGGCATCGGGCGCGCTGGGAGGTCGCCGGGGTGCAGAAACAACTGGGGCTGTTTGCCGGGTTGCCCAGTCAGGAAGAGCCGGACGTGGTGCTGCCCAAACCGAGTGTCGGGGAGGATCTGCACGCGGACTACACCACGATTGGCACCACGTTGGGCCCGCATCCGCTGGCGTTGTTGCGCGGTGAGCTGAAGGCGCGGCGCTGTCGCAGCTCGCAGGAATTGCTCGACGTCGAGCACGGCCGGCCGGTGAGCGTTGCCGGGTTGGTCACCGGACGGCAACGACCGGGCACTGCCAGCGGTGTGACCTTTGTGACCCTGGAAGACGAGTTCGGCAACGTCAACGTGGTGGTCTGGCGCGATCTGGCCGAGCGTCAGCGGCAGGTGCTGGTCGGCTCGCAATTGCTCAAGGTCGATGGCCGCTGGGAGCGCGAAGGCGAAGTGCGCCACCTGATCGCCGGGCGTCTGAGCGACCTCAGCCCGTTGCTCAATGGCATCCGCGTACAGAGCCGCGATTTCCACTGATCCCTTTCCCAAGCCAAACACAAAACCAAGTCAGACACAAAACCCTGTGGGAGCGAGCTTGCTCGCGAAGGCGGTGCTTGAGCCAAATATTCGTTGAATGACGAAACGCTTTCGCGAGCAAGCTCGCTCCCACAGTGGGTTTGCGTAAAGCCAAGGCAGCCAATTCATTGGCGTCAAAAAAGTCTGTCGCGAATGATGGCACTTTGTCATAATGCCGCCCCTTTTCAACTCCCGCCGCGCATTGCCGTGGTGGGACATCCCCGTTTTTCAAAAGGAATACTCAGTGAGAATGATCTCCCGGATGCTGGTTTCCGGCGTGGCGATTGCCGTGCTCGGCACGATTGCCGGCACGCTCGCCGGTTGCGCCACCGAAAGCTCCCGCGCACTGCCGGTGGCCAAGGTGGAAAGCGCCACTCAAGTCTGGACCGGCGTTCGTGTACCCATGGCCGTGGGCAAGTTCGACAACCGTTCGAGCTACATGCGCGGGATCTTCTCCGATGGCGTCGACCGTCTCGGCGGCCAGGCCAAGACCATCCTCATCACCCACTTGCAGCAAACCAACCGCTTCAGCGTGCTGGATCGCGACAACATGGGCGAAATTCAGCAGGAAGCCGCGATCAAGGGCCAGGCCCAGCGTCTGAAAGGTGCTGATTATGTGGTCACTGGTGACGTCACCGAGTTCGGCCGCAAAGAGACTGGCGATCACCAGTTGTTCGGCATTCTCGGCCGTGGCAAGACCCAGGTGGCCTACGCCAAGGTCAACCTGAACATCGTCAACATCAGCACCTCCGAAGTGGTCTATTCGACCCAGGGCGCCGGCGAATACGCCTTGTCCAACCGCGAAATCATCGGCTTTGGCGGCACCGCTGCCTACGACTCGACCCTCAACGGCAAAGTACTGGATCTGGCCATGCGCGAGGCGATCAATCGTCTGGTCGATGGCATGAACGCCGGTGCCTGGAAACCGGGCAACTGATCGACGCCCATTGCAAGGAGCAACATCCATGAATCTGACTTTGTCGCGCGCGCTAATGGCGCTGACGCTGGCCGCCAGCGCCTTGCTGGCCGGTTGTGCCTCCGGTCCGCAAACCCTGTATCAGTGGGAAGGCTACGAACCGCAGGTGTACGAATACTTCAAAGGCGAAGAGCCAAAAGAAGCTCAGGCTGAAGCGCTGGAACGTGACCTGCAGAAAATCCGTTCCACCGGCAAGGCTGTGCCGCCGGGCTACCACGCGCACCTTGGCCTGCTCTATCTGAGCATGGGCAAGGACGATCAGATGGTGCAGCAGTTCAACACCGAGAAAACCCTGTTCCCCGAGTCCGGCACGTACATGGACTTTCTGCTTAAAAACGCCAAGACCGGAGGCGCGAAATGATTGCGCGTACCTTGAAGCTGTTCGCCGCCGGTCTGGCCCTGACCGTGCTGGGTGGCTGCGTCGCGCCCAAGACCGTGGATTATTCGGCGTACAAACAAGCGCGGCCGAAGACCATTCTGGTACTGCCGCCGTTGAACACCTCGCCGGATGTGAAGGCGTCGTACAGCCTGTTGTCGCAGGTGACGTTCCCGCTGGCCGAGGCCGGTTACTACGTGCTGCCGATCGCGCTGGTGGACGAGACGTTCCGCCAGAACGGCCTGACCACCCCGGACGATATTCATCAGGCACCGCCGAGCAAACTGAAGGACATCTTCGGTGCGGACGCGGCGCTGTACATCACCGTGAGCGAGTACGGCACGCGTTACATGGTGATCAGCAGCGAAACTGCGGTCACTGCGACGGCGAAACTGGTTGACCTGAAAAGCGGTACGACGCTGTGGACCGGTGCGGCGCGGGCATCGAGCGAGGAAGGCAACAACGGCAACGCCGGTGGGTTGATCGGCATGCTGATCACCGCGGCGGTGAAGCAGATCATCAACAGCTCGACCGACGCCGGCTACCCGATTGCCGGTGTGGCGAGCAATCGTCTGCTCTCGGCCGGGCACCCGGCAGGCCTGCTGTACGGCCCGCGCTCGCCGAAGTACGGCACGGACTAAGAAAACGACACAAGTCCCTGTGGGAGCGAGCCTGCTCGCGAAGGCGGTCTGTCATTCAAAGATTATTTGTCTGATATACCGCTTTCGCGAGCAGGCTCGCTCCCACAGGGGTGATGCGTTTCTCTGCTGGGTTATTTCGGGGTTGGCCAGCACCGCTCACCACCGCCCGGCGCCTCCGTCCACGCTTGCAACGAGCGGGTCGGCAAGTCGAAGTAATCGCGGGTGCGCGCGTAACCATGGCCACCCATGCGCCCGATCGCATCCAGGCCCAATTGATCGATGTACAGCGTCTTTGGGTCGATCAACTCATCGCGCACATGCGCCATCAACACCTCGCCAAAGATAATCTCCCGCGACTGACCGATGTTCAGCGCCATCATCCGCCGACACTCCAGCGCCACCGGCGCCTCACCGATGCGCGGGCATTTCACCGTGGTGCCGGCAATCGCCGTCAGCCCTGCTGCGGTCAACTCATCGAAGCCCGGCGCGAACGGCACGGCGCAAACGTTCATCGCTTCCACCAGCGCATCACTGACGATGTTCACGGTGAATTCCTGATTGAGCTGGATATTGCGCGTGGTGTCCTTAGGGCTCTGATCGCCATAATTCTCCACACCCAACGCCAGAATCGGCGGATCGGCCGACAATGCATTGAAGAAACTGAACGGCGCAGCATTCACCCGGCCCTCGCCATCAATGGTGGTGACCAGCGCAATCGGCCGGGGCACGACGCTGCCGATGAGGATCTTGTATTTTTCCCGTGGGCTGAGCTGGCTGAAATCAAAGCTGTGCATGGCAGAAGTCTCTAAAAAAGTGGATCAATCGCGCTCAACGGCGCGTCGGCGCTGTAGTCATCGGCGAACGGAATGGCCGGCTGAAACAGGGTTTTCCAGTCCGGTCGAGCGAAGGCCCGGTCGCTGTGGCTGCGCATGAGTTTTTCGAATTGGCGTTGCGCTTGGCGTTGCAGGGCGGGGTAGTCAACGCCGCTGACCTGACCGTCGTGCATCACGCAACGACCGTCGATGTAGCTGGCGATGCAGTCGTCGCCGCGCCCGGCCAGCAGCAGGTTTTTCAAAGGATCGAACAGCGGCCCCAGGTGCAGGCCGCGCAGGCTGAACACGGTGATGTCGGCTTTGGCGCCGGGTGCCAGACGACCGAGGTCATCACGGCCCAGCGCCCGCGCGCCGCCGAGGGTCGCGGCGTTGTACAGATCGAGGCTGCTGGTCAGCGCCGAGCCACCCTCCATCAGCCGCGCGATGTTTAAACCGTGGCGCATGTTTTCCAGCACGTCTGCCGGCCACGTATCGGTACCGAGGGCAAAGTTGATGCCCTTGGCCCGATAGCGGCCGAACGAATTCAATGCCTCGCCATCACGGGCGAACACCAACGGGCAATGCACCAGACTCGCGCCGCCATCGATCAGTCGTTGCAAATCATCATCGCCAGCGCTGTAGATACCGTGTGGCAGCAGGCTGCGCGGCGTGAGCAAGTCCAGTTGCTGCAACCAGCCCAGCGGCGAGGTGCCGCGCAATTGCTCGACCATCGCCACTTCGCTGAGCGCCTGACAGCAATGCAGGCGCATCGGCGCATTCAGTTCGCGGCTCAGCGCCGAGGTGCGTTGCAGCAGCGCGGGGGTGCAGGTCTGGATGCGATCGGGCAGCAGTGCGCCGCGAATCAGGCCGCCATGGGCGCCGTCGAAATCCTTGAAGAAGCGTTCAGCGGCATCAAGTCCGGCCAGCCCGCGAGCCTCGTCCCAGTGATGGCCGAGGCTGCCGTCGGCGCGCCAGTAGCTCATGCCGCTCATGTAGCAGGGGCCGAGGTACGTCCTTAAACCGAGTTCGCCCGCCACACCGGCGACAGCGGCAAACTCGTCGTAGGTTTCCGCCCACTCGCGGTAGTACATCGAGGTGATCGGCATCGCCGTGGTGATGCCGTTGCGGATCAACTGAGTGAAGGCGTAGCGGTATTTGAAGACCTCTTCTTCCGGGCTGTAAGTCTCACGCGGGCCGGCGGTCAGATACTCGGACGACCACATGCGGCCCATGCTGCGTTCGTCGCCGTTATCCAGGGTCAACACGGTGGAGTCGAGATCGCCCAGTGCATCCAGATCAATGAAGCCGGGACCGATCAACGCGTTGCCGTAGTCGATCCACTGATCCACCGGTCCCGCATAACCGCGCCCGACAAATTCGATGCGCGAGCCGGCAAACACCACTTCGCCGTCGCGCCACAGCACATGCCGCGTGCCGTCGAAACCGACCACGCAACTGGCGCGCAGACCGATGCGTTTCACAGACGGCTGCTCAGCAAGCGGCCACCTTCGGCGATCAAAACACCGGCGCGATAGACCTGCCGCAATGGCCGCGCAACCACGGCTTCGCCAAGGGTTTCGACCGGCATCAGCAAGAAGTCGGCACGCTGACCGAGCGCGAATCCGTAATTCTCGATACCCAGCGCCCGAGCGCCATTCACCGTGGCCGCCTCGAACGCCGCCGCCAGTTCATCGTCCTTGCCCAGATCAAAACGAAACGCCAGCAACATCGCCCGTTCGAGCATGTCGCCATTGCCCATCGGCGACCACGCATCGCGGATGCCATCGGAACCCAGGCAGACATTCACGCCGGTTTCGCGCAGGGCCATAAACGGTGGAACAGCGGTGTCGGCTGGTGCCGAACTCATTAGCGAAATCCCTAACGCCGCCAAACGCTCAGCGACCGGTTTGACCTGACTCCACGGCAGCATGCCGAGGCAATAGGCGTGGCTGATCATGACCCGGTTTTGCAAGCCGAAACGCTCGGTGTAATCGGCGATCAGCGCGATCTGCCACAGGCCCAGCTCACCTTTGTCGTGCAGGTGAATGTCCACGCCACGGCCAAATTCAGCCGCCAGTTTGAAGACGAAATCCAGCTGCGCAATCGGGTCGTTGTCGATGCCGCACGGGTCGAGCCCGCCGACGTTCTCCACGCCCAGCGCCATCGCCTCGCGCATCAGCTCGGCAGTGCCGGGGCGGCTGATCAGCCCGGTTTGCGGGAACACCACCAGTTGCAGATCGATCAGGTCTTTGTAGCGCTCGCGCAGTTGCTGCATGGCCTCGACGTGGCGCAGGCCGAATTCCGGATCGATGTCGACGTGACAGCGCATCGTCAGCGAGCCTCGCGCGATGCAGTTTTCCAGCAGAGCGCCGGCGCGTTCGGCGATGGGGGCGGTGACTTCACGGAGGATACGGCGTTCGTTGCTGATGTAATCCTTGAGCGTCGGCCCGGCGCTGTTCGGGCGCCAGGGTTGGCCATAGAGGGTTTTGTCGAGGTGGACGTGGCTTTCGACCAAGGCTGCGGTAAGCAACTGGTGTTGGCCATCGATATCGCTGGCGGCCAACGGCGCGTTGGTAGCGGGGCGGCGTTGGGTGAACAGGCCGTTTTCGATCAGCAGGTCTTCGGCGGGGGCGCCGTAGGGGCGTACGTTGCGGAGCCAGTGTGGCTGGGTCATATCAACCTCTGTGTTCTTTGAATTTTTTCCCTCACCCTAGCCCTCTCCCGGAGGGAGAGGGGACTGAATGGGGGATATTGGAGAGATACGCCGACCTGGAAGTCCGGCTGTGAATCCAAAACTGACCGGTTTGCAAGCTCAGCTGTAAATCCATAATCGACTCGGTTCATCAGGTCGGCGTAAGTCGCAAGACACCTCGGTCAGTCCCCTCTCCCGGAGGGAGAGGGGACGGAATGGGGGATATTGGAGAGATACACCGACCTGAAAGCTCAGCTGTGAATCCAAAACTGACCGGTTTGCAAGCTCAGCTGTAAATCCATAATCGACTCGGTTCATCAGGTCGGCGTAAGTCGCAAGACACCTCGGTCAGTCCCCTCTACCTCTGGGAGAGGGCTAGGGTGAGGGCAGCGGACTCAGCTCAACCCTTGAGCTTCGACCAAATGCGGTCCTGCAGCTCCCGCGCCTTGTTGCTGCATTCCTTCTCAGGCCGCAAACGTGAGGCGTATTCGTCAGGCATGTTGATCGCGTCCATCACCTTCCACTTAGGATCGAGCAATTGATCACTCTGAATCCCGTTGGCATACGCAATCGCGTTGGACACCGCCGCGGCGTTCTCTGGCTTCATCATCCAGTCGATAAAGATTTTCGCGTTACCCGGATGCGGCGCGCTCTTCGGTACGGCGAAGTTGTCCTGAAACATCGCCAGACCTTCACGCGGATAGACGTACTTGATCGTGCTCTTCTGCAACGTGGCCCGCGCTGTAGAACCGTTCCAGTTTTGCATCATGATCACTTCGCCCGAGGCCATGCGGTCGACGGTGTTGTCAGAGCTGTACATCTTCAAAAACGGCTTCTGCTTTTGCAGCAACTCCAGAATGCGCTTGGCGTCCTGCGGGTTTTCGCTGCACTCGTCGACGTTCAGATAATGGCTGGCGGCGTTGATCACGCTGCTCGACGTATCCAGCGCAGCGAGCTGCCCTTGCAGCTCTTTGCGCGGTTCGAAGAACTCTTTCCACGAGTCATCCAGTTTGCCGCCCGGCACCCGCGCGCTGTCATAGGAGAACCCGGTGGTGCCCCACAGATACGGCGCCGAGAACTTGCGTCCCGGGTCGAAACTCGGGTCGCGGAACGGCCCTTTGACGTACTGGAAATTGCTCAGGCTCGGCGTGTCGATTTCCATCAGCAGGTCCTGCTTGATCAGCGTCTGCATGATCGACTGCGACGGCACGATCACGTCATACGCGGCGCCGCCGGCCTGCAATTTGGCGAGCAAAGTTTCGTTGCTGTCGTAGCCGTCCATGGTCACCTTGATGCCGGTTTCCTTTTCGAACTTGGCCAACAAATCGACCGGGTAGTAATCGGTCCAGTTGTAGAAAAACAGCTCTTTCGGCTCGGCAGCGTGGGCGCCGAACGCGGCGAAACAACTCAGGGCCAGACCGGACATTGCCAACCGCATGCTTTTGACTTTCATGAGAGCGCTCCAGATTTAAGGTTGTTTACCGCGTTGGCCCAGCCAGAAGGCCAGCACCACCAGGACAATCGAAATCACCAGCATCAGCGTCGAGATCGCGTTGATTTCCGGCGTCACGCCGGCCTTGATCGCCGAGAAGATGTACACCGGTAGCGTCGTCGAACCGGGCCCGGCGACGAAAAAGGTCATGATGAAATCGTCGAGGCTGACCACGAACGCCAGCACCGCACCGGACAACACCGCCGGCCACAACAGCGGCAAGGTCACGCGGCGGAACACCTGCCAAGGATTGGCGTAAAGATCGTTCGCCGCCTCCAACAGGCTCTTGTCCAGATCATTGAGCCGTGCGCGAATCGGCAAGTAAGCGAAGGGAATGCAGAAACCGATGTGCGCGACGATCACCGTCAACAAGCCGAGCTTGATGCCCAACGCCATGAACAGCAGCAGGGTGGCCACAGCGGTGACGATCTCCGGCAGGATCAGCGGCAAGTTGATCCCGCCCTCGACCATTTTCTGCCCGTAGAACGGCCGGTACGTGGCCAGTGCCGCGAGCAGGGCAATCGCCGTGGCGCAGACCGTGGCAATGGTGGCGACGATGATCGAATTCAGCGCCGCCGTCTGGATCGACGGGTTGGCCAGAATCCGCCCGTACCAGGCAAAGGAAAACTCGGTCCAAACCGTCGCCGAGCGGTTGGCGTTGAAGCTATAGGCGATCAACACGAAGATCGGCAGGTACAGATAAGCGAGGATCAGCAGGCTGATTTCGCGGGTTGCCGGGAGTTTTTTCAGGTGCAGGGAAATCATGCTTTCGCCCCCCGATTAATGGTCTTCGCCGCGCGGCGGCTGTACAGCGCGTAAAGCACCAGCGACACCAGCAGAATCGCCAGCAACAGGAACGACAGCGAACTGCCCAGCGGCCAGTTACGCGCGGTGCCGAACTGTTGCTGGATCAGGTTGCCGATCATCAAAGTCTTGCCGCCGCCGAGAATCGCCGGGGTGATGAAGGCGCCGAGGCTCGGCACAAACACCAGCAACGCGCCGGCAATCACGCCCGGCATCGACAGCGGCAGAATGATTCTGCGCAAGGCGTGCCAGCGATTGGCGCCGAGGTCGTAAGCGGCTTCGACCAGACGCCAGTCGAGTTTCTCCAGCGTCGAATAGATCGGCAAAATCATGAACGGCAGGAAGCTATAGACCAGACCGACGCTCACCGCGAAGTCGTTGTAGAGCAGGGTGATGCCGCCGGCACTCGGCAACAGCGCGTTGAGGCTTTGCGCGACCCAACCGTGTTCGCGGAGGATGATCAGCCACGCGTAGTTGCGGATCAGCAGGTTGGTCCAGAACGGAATGGTGATCAGCAAGACCATCAGGTTGCGTCGGCGCGGGGTCAAGCTCGACATCCATAACGCCACCGGAAAACCAAATAGAAAGCACAACACGGTGGTGCCGCCGGCCTGCAGCACCGAGCGCAACAGCGCCTGGGCGTAGACCCAGTTCAGCTCCAGTTCACCGTCGAAACCTTCCTGGAAAAACAGCTGCACGTAACTTTGCAGTTGCCATTGCGCTTGCCAGTCGACGCCGCCGTAAGTGTTGCGCGGCAGCAAACTGATGTAGCCCATGATGCCCAGCGGAATGGCAATCAGGGCGAGCAGGGTCAACACCACCGGGCTGAGCAACAGCGCGCGGTTGAGGGCAGGGGAAGTGCTGCTGACGCTCATCTCAGGCCTCCATCAACAGGCAGGCGTGCGGTGGCAGATGCACGGCGACACGCTCGCCGACCGCGCGGCCTGGGTTCAGGCCTTCGTTGTTTTCGCGCAGCATGACCTTGATGTCGTTGTTCAAGCGGCACTGGTACAGCGTCGCGGTGCCGACGTAGAGCACCGCTTCAATGACCCCGCGCAGGTGATGCGGCTGGCTGACGTCGACCAGTTGCGAGCGCTCCGGGCGGAACGCCAGTTGTACGCTGCTGCCGGCGAAGGTCTGCTGCTGACACGGGATTTCGATCGGCATGCCGTTGGGCACGAAGAGTTTTTCGTTGTGCTCGCCGTGTTTGAGCTGGCCGGGGAGGAAGTTGATGTCGCCGATAAACTGCGCGACGAAACGGTGTTTGGGGTGTTCGTAGATATCGGTCGGGGTGCCGATCTGCAGGATTTTGCCGGCAGACATCACGGCGATGCGGTCGGACAGGGTCAGTGCTTCTTCCTGATCATGGGTGACGAAAATGAAAGTGATCCCGGCTTCTTTCTGTACGCGCTTGAGTTCGACCTGCATTTCCTTGCGCAGCTTGAGGTCGAGCGCTGACAGCGGCTCGTCGAGCAGCAGCACTTTCGGTTTCGGCGCCAAGGCCCGGGCCAGAGCCACGCGCTGCTGCTGGCCACCGGACAATTCAGCGGGTTTGCGTCCGGCCAGATGCTCCATTTGCACCAGCGCGAGCATCTCGTTGACGCGATCGGGGATCAACTTGCGCTCAAGACCCTGCATCTCGAGCCCGAAGGCGATATTCTGCGCGACACTCATGTGCGGAAACAGCGCATAACTCTGGAACACCGTGTTGACCCGACGCTTGAACGGCGGCAAATCGTTGACCGGTTCGCCGGCCAGACGAATCTCGCCTTCACTGACGTGTTCGAAGCCGGCGATGGTCCGTAGCAAGGTGGTTTTGCCGCAGCCAGAGGGGCCGAGCAGGGTGAAGAATTCGTTGTCGGCGATGTTCACCGAAACATTGTCGAGGGCCGGCGCGAGGCCTGGATCATCGGAGTACCGTTTTGAGACGTTGCGCACTTCAATTGCTATTGGTTGACCCATAATGGTGCAATCCTCTATTTATTGTATGCAATATCTGAATGCAATTTAGAAATACCCGGATTAATCTGCGGGTGCAACCCCCTTTTTCCATGGCCGCGCATCGCCAGGGGATGGTTGCCCGACGCTAAAGGAGTGTTCGAATGACCGAGAAGAAACTGGAAACCACGGTCGACCGCGTCTACCAAGGGGTTTACGAGGCGATCAGCAAGCGTTCGTTGCGCCCGGGAATGAAGTTGGGCGAGGCTTCGCTGGCTGAGTTATTTAATGTCAGCCGCACGTCGGTGCGCGCCGCATTGAAGCAATTGGAGGCCGATGGCCTGGTCACCACCGAGCCCAATAAAGGTGCATCGGTGTCGTTGCCGAGCAATGAAGAGATCCGTTCGCTGTTCGAAACCCGGCGCCTGATCGAGATCGGCATCGTCACCGAACTGTGCCGGCGCAAGGACAGCGCGGCGATGCAGGACCTGCGCGAACACCTGTTGCTGGAGGATGAAGCCCACGCTGCCGGTGACCACGAACGGCTGATTCATCTGCTCGGCGAGTTCCACATCAAACTGGCACGCAGCCTGAATAATCCGGTGTTGCTCGACTGGTTCCAGAAGCTGATTTCCCGCGCGTCGCTGTATGCCGCCGCGCTGGATGACGACAGTCACGAGGTCTGCCGCGATGACGAACACCTGCGCCTGATCGAGTACATCGAGGCCGGCAATCAGAGCGCCGCGATCGAACTGACCTGCATGCATTTGAATGGCATCGAAAAGGCCATTCTCGACGTCGCCGCGAAGATGAAAACTGGCTACCATCCGCTCAAGCACCTGATCGGGGTCTAGTCCCCGGGCGCGGATGAAATCGGCTATACCTCTTATGAAACCAATGCGACTGAAGACGCTCGAAACAGACGGGCGTCGCGTCGTTCTGGCGTCGCGATTTATCGGGCAATCACCACAGGACACTGAGTCAGTCGATGCAGTTTTTATCCGATAGCCACGGTTGTGATGGCTGGAAAGGCGAGATGGCCAGGCGCATTTGTGCGTTCGACTGGGGCCATACCGAACTGGGGTCACTGGACACCTGGCCTGCCAGCCTGTGCAGCGCGGTGCAACTGATGCTGGCCTCGCCACTGCCGATGGTCATGCTTTGGGGCCGAGCCGGCTACATGATCTACAACGACGCCTATTCGATATTTGCCGGTGGCCGCCATCCGTATCTGCTCGGCTCGCCCGTCGAGTTGGGTTGGCCGGAAGTCGCCGAGTTCAACCGGCATGTGGTGGATACCTGCCTGGCCGGCGGCACCTTGTCGTTTCGCAATAAAGAACTGGTGCTGTTGCGCGATGGCGTCCCCGAAGACGTCTGGATGGATTTGTATTACAGCCCTGTGGCCAACGATGACGGAGCACCTGCCGGGGTGATGGCGATGGTGGTGGAAACCACTGAGTTCATGCACTCCGAGCGCCGGCGTCGGGCGGCCGAAAACGCTTACCGCGCCGACAACGAACGGGTGCGTCTGGCGCTCAATGCCGGGGCCTTGCTTGGCTCGTTTGTCTGGGACGTGAAAAACAACACGCTGTCGGCAGACGAGCGTTTCGCGCGCACGTTCTCGTATCCGCCGGATCACGACTTGAGCAACCTGGCGCAGGACATTGCCGAGTCGCGCATCCATCCCGATGACCACGCCTGGGTGCAAGAGCGAGTCGCCCATTCCGTACAGACCGGCGAGCCGTATAACGCCGAATACCGCGTCCAGCGCAGTAACGGCAGTTATCTGTGGGTGTTGGCCAGCGGCGGTTGTGAGTTCGACAAAGATGGCAAGCCGTTGCGCTTTCCCGGCGTATTGATCGACATCCATGAGCGCAAGATTGCCGAAGAATCCCTGCTCAAATTTACCCGCAACCTTGAACAGCGCGTGGGCGAAGAAGTCGAGGCACGGCTGGCGGCGGAAGAGCAGTTGCGCCAGTCGCAGAAGCTTGAAGCCATCGGTGGTCTGACTGGCGGCGTCGCTCACGACTTCAATAATCTGTTGCAAGTGATCGCCGGCAATCTGCATTTGCTCGCCCGCCATGAACCCGATAATGCCAACGTCCAGCGCCGCGTCAGTGCCTCGCTGGCGGCGGTGGAACGCGGTGCCAAGCTGTCCTCGCAACTGCTCGCATTCGCCCGGCGCCAGCCGTTGTCGCCGGCGGTGTGCAATCCGCAACAGATCTTCGACGGCGTCGGTGAATTGCTACAACGCGCGCTGGGCGAAACCATTCACATCGATGTGCAGTTGCCGCCCGCGCCGTGGCACATCAACGTCGACCGCAATCAACTGGAAAACGCCATTCTCAATCTGGCGATCAACGCCCGCGATGCGATGAAGGGTGAGGGCACCATTGGCCTCAGCGCTGCCAACGTGCGCCTCGACCGCGAGTTTTGTAGCGGCAAGGGCATCGTCCCCGGCGAGTTTGTCCGGGTTGCCGTCAGCGACACCGGCGCGGGGATCCCGGCGCAGATTCTGGAGCAGGTGTTCGAGCCGTTCTTCACCACCAAGGCTGACGGTCAGGGCACTGGACTGGGCTTGAGCATGGTCTTCGGTTTCGTCAAACAGAGCGGCGGGCATGTCGAGATTGCCAGCGCGGTCGGCGAAGGCACGCGCGTGCAGTTGTACTTCCCGCGCAGTTTGCGGCCGATCCTCGATGAGTCGCCCAACCTGCAACGGCAGCAGAGCGGGGGGCACGAGACGATTCTGGTGGTTGAGGACAACGACGCGGTGCGCGCCTCGGCGGTCGAGTTATTGCGTGAAGAAGGTTATCGGGTGCTGACCGCAGGCAACGGTGATGCGGCCATGCAGATGCTGCTGGAAGGCATCGAAGTCGAGCTGATTTTCACCGACGTGGTCATGCCGGGGCTGATCAAAAGCTCCGACCTGTTTGCCTGGGCCAAAGTGCAGACGCCGCCGGTGGCGGTGCTGTTCACCTCCGGGCACACCCGCGACATTATTTCGCGCAATCACCAACTCAGTCCCGACACACATTTGCTGAGCAAACCGTATAGCCCTGAAGCCATGCTGCAGATGATTCGCGTGGTGCTCGGTAGCTGAGCGTTGAACATTCCTTCACCAAGGCAGGTCGATGACTTCCAAACGCACCTCCAAAGCGCCCGCCGGCATGGTCCGAGTGCGCGGCGCGCGTGAACACAACCTGAAAAACGTCGATGTCGACATTCCCCGCGATGCGTTGGTGGTGTTCACCGGGGTGTCAGGTTCGGGCAAATCCTCGTTGGCCTTCTCGACCTTGTACGCCGAAGCCCAGCGCCGCTACTTTGAATCGGTGGCGCCGTACGCGCGGCGGCTGATCGATCAGGTCGGCGTGCCGGATGTCGACTCCATCGAAGGCCTGCCGCCGGCCGTGGCCCTGCAACAGCAGCGCGGCACGCCGAGCACGCGCTCATCGGTGGGCAGCGTGACCACGTTGTCGAGCCTGATCCGCATGCTCTATTCGCGCGCCGGCAGTTATCCGCCGGGGCAGCCGATGTTGTACGCCGAGGACTTTTCGCCGAACACGCCCCAGGGCGCATGCCCCGAATGCCATGGCCTCGGCCGGGTGTATGAAGTCACCGAAGCACTGATGGTGCCCGACCCGAATCTGACGATCCGCCAGCGCGCCGTAGCTTCGTGGCCACTGGCGTGGCAGGGGCAGAACCTGCGCGACATCCTCGTGACGATGGGCATCGACGTCGACATCCCGTGGAAAAAGCTGCCGAAAAAACAGCGCGACTGGATCCTCTTCACCGAAGAAACCCCGACCGTGCCGGTGTACGCCGGGCTGACCCCGGAAGAGACCCGCGTCGCCCTCAAGCGCAAGATGGAGCCGAGTTATCAGGGCACCTTCACCGGCGCCCGGCGCTACATCCTGCACACCTTCAGTCATTCGCAAAGTGCGTTGATGAAGAAGCGCGTTGCGCAATTCATGCTCGGCAGTCCTTGTCCGTTGTGTGACGGCAAACGCCTCAAGCGCGAGGCGTTGTCGGTGACGTTTGCCGGCTATGACATCGGTGAACTGGCGCAGATGCCGCTGCTGCAAGTGGCTGAAGTGCTGCGGCCGGTGGCGGCGCTCAGTTACCTCGAACACCCTGAAGAAACTGGCGACACCTTGAGCCATGCGCAAACCCGCGAGGCCCGCCAGCAGCGCGTCGCCCATGGCGCCAGTGGCCACGCCAGCGCACCGGATGTGCGGCATACGCCAAACCTCTCGCTGGAAAAACGCTTGGCCGCGCAGCGCATTGCCGAAGATTTGCTTGAGCGGGTCAGCACCCTGACTGATCTGGGCCTGGGTTATCTGGCTCTGGAGCGCAGCACGCCGACCTTGTCGTCCGGTGAATTGCAGCGCCTGCGCCTGGCGACGCAGCTGGGTTCGCAGTTGTTTGGCGTGATCTATGTGCTGGACGAGCCCTCTGCCGGTCTGCACCCGGCCGACGGCGAGGCGTTGTTCGAGGCGTTACAACGCTTGAAGGCTGACGGCAACACGCTGTTTGTGGTCGAACATGACCTGGAAACCATGCGCCGCGCTGATTGGTTGATCGACGTTGGCCCGGCAGCAGGCGAGCAGGGCGGGCAGGTGCTGTACAGCGGCCCTCCGGCGGGATTGTCCGCTATTAAAGAGTCGCAAACCCGCGCTTATCTGTTCGCTGAAACCCAGCGGCAAACCCGCGCCGCGCGCAAACCGACGGCGTGGCTGAAACTCGACGGCATTACGCGCAATAACCTCAACAACTTGAGCGCCGAATTTCCGCTGGGTTGCTTTACCTCGGTGACCGGCGTGTCCGGCTCGGGCAAATCGAGTCTGGTCAGTCAGGCATTGCTGGAACTGGTGGGCGCGCAACTCGGGCGGCCGACGGTGGAGCGCGAGCCGGAAGAACTCAGCCTTGAGGACGACGCGCCGCAGGTCAGCAGCGGCCAGGTGACGTCGGGGCTGGAGTCGATCAAACGTCTGGTGCAGGTCGACCAGAAGCCCATCGGCCGTACACCACGTTCCAATCTGGCGACGTACACCGGGTTGTTCGACAACGTGCGCAAGCTGTTCGCCGCCACGCCCGATGCAAAAGCGGCGGGGTATGACGCCGGGCAGTTCTCGTTCAACGTCGCCAAGGGGCGTTGCACGACGTGCGAGGGTGAAGGATTTGTCAGTGTTGAATTGCTGTTCATGCCCAGCGTGTATGCGCCGTGCCCAACCTGCCATGGCGCGCGTTACAACCCGCAGACGCTGGCGATTCTCTGGGACGGTTTGAGCATTGCGCAGGTGCTGCAACTCACCGTCGATGAAGCGGTGACGGTGTTTGCCGAGCAGCCGGGGATTCGCCGTTCGCTGGAAGTGCTGCGCGACATTGGCCTGGGTTATCTGCGCCTTGGGCAACCGGCCACGGAACTGTCCGGCGGCGAAGCGCAGCGGATCAAACTCGCTACCGAGCTGCAGCGCAACCAGCGTGGTGCGACCTTGTATGTGCTGGACGAACCGACCACGGGATTGCATCCGCGCGATGTCGATCGGTTGCTGGAGCAACTGGATACGCTGGTGACGGCGGGGCACACGGTGATCGTGGTCGAACACGAAATGCGCGTCGTGGCGCAGAGTGACTGGGTGATCGACATCGGTCCTGGGGCGGGGGATCAGGGCGGCAGGATTGTCGTGGCGGGCACACCGCAGAAGGTTGCGGCGAGCAAGAAAAGCAAGACCGCGCCGTTTTTGGCTCGGGCTTTGAACCGATAGGTGTGTTGGCAGGGCTGACGTCTTCGTCGGAACGCCGCCCGGAGCAAGCTCGCTCCCACAGTGATTTTGTGTGTACGCCTATTCCGCGTACATCACTAAAACCTGTGGGAGCGAGCTTGCTCGCGAATGCGGTTGATCAGGCGCCGTCGAGGGTGCGGCGGACCTTGTCGAGCAGTTCGCTGATCTGGAAAGGTTTCACCAACATGTCCATGCCCGTGCCCAGAAACACCTGACGATTGATCGCCGTTTCGGCGTAACCGGTCATGAACAAAATCGGTAAACCTTCGCGCCAGCCGCGCGCAACATCCGCCAGTTCGCGCCCGCTCATGCGCGGCAGGCCGACGTCGGTCAGCAGCAGGTTGATTGACGGATCGTTCTGCAAACGCTCCAGCGCTGTTTCGATGTCCGCTGCCTGGGTGCAGCGATAACCGGCGTCTTCCAGCACTTCGGTGACGAACATCCGCACCGAGGCCATGTCCTCGACAATCAGCACATGCTCGCCAGTGCCTTGCGGATCGACCACCGGGGCGGGGATGTCGGCCCCGGTCGGGTCGGTGGTGGCCGGCAGCATGATCGTCACTTCGGTGCCGCGTCGCGCCACGCTGCGGATGTGCGCATCGCCGCCCGACTGACGGGCGAAACCATAGATCGTCGACAGGCCCAGCCCCGTGCCCTGGCCGAGCGGTTTGGTGGTGAAGAACGGGTCGAAGACCTTGTCGATGACGCTGTGCTCGATCCCCGTACCGTCATCGCGCACCGACAGCGCCACATAAGCCCCGTCAGCCAGATTCGGGTCGCCATGGGAATACGCCGCGTACGTGTTGACCCAGATATTGCCGCCAGAAGGCAGCGCATCGCGGGCGTTGATCACCAGGTTCAGCACGGCGCTTTCCAGTTGCACCGGGTCGACCAGCGCGATGGCGGGTTTGCTGGTCAGCTCAAGCTTGAGGGTGATGCGCTCGCCGATGGTGCGCATCAGCAACTCCTCCAGCGAGCGCACCTGCTCGTTGATGTCCACCGGGCGGGTGTCCAGTGGTTGCTGGCGGGCAAACGCCAGCAGGCGATGAGTGAGGGACGCCGCGCTCATCGCCGAATTCAGCGCCGCCTCGGTATAGAACTGCACTTTGTCCAGGCGCTCATCGGCGATGCGTTTTTGAATCAACTCAAGGCTGGTAATGATGCCGGTCAGCAGGTTGTTGAAGTCGTGGGCGATGCCGCCGGTGAGTTTGCCCAGTGCGTCCATTTTCTGCACCTGCAGCAACTGCGCTTCGGCGCGTACACGCTCGGCGACCTCCTTGGCCAGTTGCGTGGTGGTGTCATCGAGGCGTGCCAGATGCGAGCGCTCGCGATGACGATGCTCGGTGACGTCCTCGACGAATACCAGGCTCAACTCGGGTGTGCGGTATGGCGAAATCTGCCACTCGGTTTCGCGGATCTGGCCCTGCACGCGCATGTTCAGCGTGCCTTTCCAGCGCTCGCCATCGACCAGCCGCAGGCGCAGTTCATTGAGGATGGCGCTCTGCTCCTCGGCGAAGCATTCACGCAGGATTTGCGGGTCCTGATTGTCCAGAATCAGCTGTGCGAAGGCATGATTGCATTCATGCACCTTGAGACTCGCA
This sequence comes from Pseudomonas fluorescens, assembly GCF_001648775.1. GTDB lineage: Bacteria > Pseudomonadota > Gammaproteobacteria > Pseudomonadales > Pseudomonadaceae > Aquipseudomonas > Aquipseudomonas fluorescens_M. The sequence goes on along the minus strand of NZ_LVEJ01000033.1, from coordinate 55,597 downwards.
TCGAGCACCGCGATCGGTGCGGAAACATTGACGAAAATCTCGCGAAAGCGTGCCTCACTCTCGCGCAGGGCGTTTTCCGTGTCGCGCACCCGCAGCAACGTGCGCAGGGTCGCCAGCAGCACATCGGGGTCGACCGGGTGAATCAGATAGGCATCGGCGCCAGCGTCGAGGCCGGTGATGATGTCGCCAGTCTGGATCGACGCGGCGGACACATGGATCACCGGCAGCAGCGCGGTGCGGCTGTCGGCGCGCAAAATGCGCACGATGTCGAACCCGCTCATGTCCGGCAGATTGACGTCGAGGATCAGCGCATCGAGCGGCTCGCTCTCGATCAGCGCCAGGCCCTCGCTGCCGGTGCCGGCCTCCAGTACCTCATAACCATGGCGTTCCAGGCGTCGGCGCAGGGCATAGCGAGTGGCGACGTTGTCGTCGACGATCAACAGGCGGATGTCACGTTTCATCGACGTTCTCCAGAGCGATCGCCAGCGGAATGATCACGAAAAAGGTCGAGCCGACCCCCGGCGTGCTGTCCATTCCGACTTCACCGCCCAACAGGGCCGCAAAGCGTTTACACAGGGACAGGCCCAACCCGGTGCCGCGCAGGCGTTTCTGCAACGGCGAGTCGACCTGGGAAAAGTCTTCGAACAATGCGCCATGCAACTCGGCAGCGATACCGATACCGGTGTCGCTGACGGCAAAACGTACTTTGTCGATACCTTCGAGGCGCGCCGACACCCGCACTTCACCACGGGTGGTGAACTTCAGCGAATTGGAAATGAAGTTACGCAAGATCTGCGCGAGTTTCTTGTCATCGGTATACAGGCGCGGCAAGCCGCCGGGTTCTTCAAAGATCAGATCCACCGCGGTGGCATCGACAATCGGCCGAAACATCCCGCGCAGGGCGGAAAAGAGGTCGAACATGTCGAACCACGCCGGGGAAATGCTGATGCGTCCGGCCTCGATTTTTGCCAGATCGAGCAAGTCATCGACCATGTCGCTGAGTTCGCGGGCGGCGGTGCTGACGAATGCCACCTGCTTGTGCTGTTCCGGGCTGAGCGGGCCGTCGAGTTCGTCGGCGAGCAGGCTGTTGATGCTCAGGATCGAACCCAGTGGCGTGCGAAATTCATGGCTCATGTACGACAGAAAACGGCTTTTCAGGTCCGAAGCCTGGCGCAGCTCCTCAGCCTGTATGTCGAGTTCGGCGTACAGGGCCAGCACACCCTGATTGGTTTCATCGAGTTCTTCGCGCAGGGCTGCGGTTTCGCTCTGCAACTGTGCAATCAGCGCGGTCTGTTCGGCGCTGCTCAGAATCGGCGACTCAGCCATGGGCGGCCTCCAGGGCAACGACCAGCACCGTTACATCGTCACGCCCGCGACAGAAGTCGCGGTGCAGGACGCTGGCTATCACGGCAGGATGGCGGTGCACCAGACCGGGGTAGTCTTGAAGGTTCCAACGGGACTGCAAGCCGTCGCTGTACATGATCAATAGATGTCCGTTCACGTGAGCATAGTCAAAGGGCCGGGCTTTCCGGTATTGCACGCCCACGATACCCGGGTGCGAGGCCAGTCCGCGGGATTTTTCGGCGCTGATCAAACTGGCGCCGATGTTGCCGACGCCGGCAAAGGTCAGGCTGTCGCGCCTGCCGTCGAATTGCGTGAATGCGACGGCGCCACCACGGGTGCCGATCATGTCGCGGTGCATGTCTTCCATCAGCATCACCGGCTCGGCGAACGGCGTCAGGGCGAAGGTGTTGGCGCCAGCGCGGCCGGCGCGTTCGGCTTCTTCACCGTGGCCGAGACCGTCGATGATCAGCGCGCTGATATTGCCGTCTTCATAGGCCAGGTGCCAGACATCACCGCAAGCAGGATCGTTGTGCAATGAATGCTGACTGACACCAAAGCGCATGTCGGGCGCGCGATCGCTGCGCGGATACAGTCGCGCCAATAACACTGCGCCACGGCTATCGGCGTACACATCAAACACTTCGGTCTGGCGCGATACCGAGCCAAGGCCGATGCCTTGAGTACCGCCGGTAGAAAACCCGTCGGCGAGGCAGGCCTCCAGGTCAAAGCCCTGAGCACGGTCGATGGCGAGCATTTCAATGCCAAAACCATTGGCGCGCGGCAGCACCCGCAGGTGCATTTCACCGTGGCTGGCATGTTTGAGCACGTTACTCGCCAGCTCCGTGGCCACCAGTGCCACGCGTCCGGCATCGCGTTCATCGAAGCCGTGTTGCTCGGCCAGTTGCTGCGCGGTGCGCCGCGCGTGGCCGATCTGGCTGCTGTCTTCGATCGGCAACACTTGAGTCAGGCTTGCGCCGATATTCATGTCCATCGGGTAATCGTTATTCGAGTGCCTTTGCCAGGCTCGGTGTCCAGTTCGAACTCTTCCACCAGCCGCTTGGCGCCGGTCAGGCCCAGGCCCATGCCGCTGCCGGACGTCCAGCCGTCGGTCATCGCCAGTTTGATATCGGCAATGCCCGGGCCTTCATCGCGAAACGTCAAACGCAGCCCGACCTTGTGATCTTCATCGAGAATCTGCCAGTCCATGTCGCCGCCACCACCGTAAACCATGGTGTTGCGCGCCAGTTCGCTGACCGCCGTGACCATTTTGGTCAGGTCGATCAGACGCATGCCGCACTCCGTCGCCAACTTGCGCGCGGTCTGGCGGGCCAGCACCACGTCCTGCTCAATGTGGATGGGTTGAGTACCGCTACTGCGCACGGTCATTGTTGCAGTACTCGTTCCCGCAGCAGTTTCATCCCGCGCTCGACGTTCAGTGCGGTGCTGACGCCGGGCAGGGTCATGCCAAGTTCCACCAAGGTAATCGCCACTGCCGGTTGCATGCCCACCAGAACAGTTTCGGCGTCCATGATTTTCGACAGACCGGAAATCGTGCCGATCATCCGGCCGATGAACGAGTCGACCATGTCCAGCGCCGAAATGTCGATCAACACCCCGCGCGCCGAGGTTTTGCTGATGCGTTCGGACAAGTCGTCTTGCAGCGTGAGGGCGAGTTGGTCGTGCATGTCGACCTGAATGGTCACCAGCAGAAAGTCGCCCATTTGCAGAATCGGGATACGTTCCATGCTTAAACCGTCTTGACGAGGCTGACACCCAGACGGGTCAGGGCCAGTTTCAAAGCGTCAGCCAGATTGGCCTTGGTCACCACGCCTTGCAGGTCGAGGCCGAGGTGGACGATGGTTTGTGCGATTTGCGGGCGTACGCCGCTGATGATGCAGTCGGCGCCCATCAGGCGGATCGCGGTGACGGTTTTCAGCAAATGCTGGGCGACCAGGGTGTCGACGGTCGGCACGCCGGTGATGTCGATGATGGCGATTTCCGAACCGGTGTCGACGATGCGTTGCAGCAGCGATTCCATCACCACTTGGGTGCGTTGCGAGTCGAGGGTGCCGATCATCGGCAGCGCCAGCACGCCGTCCCACAGCTTGACCACCGGGGTCGACAGCTCCAGCAGTTCTTCTTGCTGGCGCTTGATCACCGCTTCACGGGATTTCTGGAAGGTACGGATGGTGTGCATGCCGAACGCGTCGAGCAGTTCGGAGATTTCCCAGAGCTGTTCGGCGAGCAGTGCCGGTTGTTCTTTGTAATGGTTCTGGAGCAGATTAAACAGTGGGCCTTTGAGGGCGAAAATGAAGCTGGCGGTTTGCTGCGAGTCCTGGCCAAGCAGGGCACGGCTGTGGGAGAGTTTTTCGAGGAACTGTCGGGTGCTTTCCCAGCCTGGTGCGGCAATGTTAGTGCCGTTGTCGCTCTCGATCCCGCTGACCACTAATTGCAGGAATTCTGTGGTCTGTTGCTGCAGATCGTGATCTTTCAGATTGCGCGTGGCGCCGCTGGCTTGCAGCCCATTGATCCATTCGCCCAGCAGTTGTGCCTGTTTGTTTTTCATCGCATCGAGTGTGCTGTTCTGCAGTGCTGCCATGTGCCTGTTGCTCCGTAGCGAATTGAGGGGTCAGCGTAAAAAATTGACCGGCGCGAACTCATCGACCTTGGCCGTTCAAAATAGTTGTTCGTTGTTGCGATGATATTTTTGATTTGGCGCAAGGTACGTCCCGATAACTCTAGTCGGCGGGGCCGGAAGCGGCGATGTTTTGAACGATGGCGTGGCGCAGGCTTCGAATCTTCAAGGCCCGACGGGTTTGTGTCGGGTTTGCTTTGACGAACGAGGTGGCCATGAACGAGCAGACGCAAAATCAACAGAACCCATCCGCCGAACCGATCAACCGCAACGATCCGGCCATCGACCCGCAGGTGCCGGGGCAGCCCGCGCCGACGCAACAGCAGGGCGATAAAGAGCAGGCGCAGAGTGCGGATCCGGCGGTGGACCAGAAGCAAAAACATACCGACAACGACAATGAATTCAGCCCGGGCTTTGAACCGCAGCCGGATCGGGCGGCGCCGGGCGAGGAGACGGATGCTGATATCGATACGGATGGCGGTTGATTTACGGCGGATATGATGAGGCCGCATGGATTGGATGCGGCCTTTTTTTTTCGCTTGGGTTTGGTGGTGTGGCTGAGATCGATCCCCCTCACCCCAGCCCTCTCCCCCAGGGGGGCGAGGGGGAAAGGGAGCAGATCGGGGGACGTTCAGAATTTGGGTTCGACTGAGGGGGCTCAGGTCGATGTAATTCGAACATCCACCACGGTCGGCTCCCTCTCCCTCCGGGAGAGGGCTGGGGTGAGGGTGTGGCTTTTATTTACTCGGATGCTTGGCCTGCAGCTCTTTGGCGGCAGCGAGATGTTTTTCCAGCGCCGGCAGCATTTTCTGCGCGAACGCCTTCAGCTCAGGCGCACCTTTAACCTTGTCATCCGTCACCGTATTCGCCTCTTTCTTGAACAATTCAATGGTCTCTTCGTGGGCCTTCACCTGATTATTGGCGTAAGCCGCGTCGAAAGACTCATCGCGCAAGTCGAGGATTTTTTCCTTGGCCTGTTTGACCAGTGTCGTGGTGTCCGGCACTTTGATGTCGTGGGCCTGGGCAATGCTCGCCAGTTCATCGTTGGCCTTGCCATGGTCGGTGATCATCATATTGGCGAACGCCTTGATATCAGCCGATTGGCTTTTTTCCAGGGCAAGTCGGCTGGTTTCGATTTCGGCGATGCCACCAGCAGCCGCGTTATCGACGAAATTATTATCGGTGGCCGCGAAGGCGCTGCCCATGCCTGTACTCAAAGCGACAGCCAGAAACAGATGACGCAGATTGAATCCGTCCATTGGTGTATCTCCACACAGTTTTTGTTGGGGTTAACCAATGGAGGCAACGCAGCGAAAAAAGGTTTTATCGCATTTGCGACAGGGCGACGAACGGGCACCGCTGGTCTGACAGGTGGTCGACAGAACCGTCCAACCGAGGCCATTCTGATAACTGGCCAGCGCAATCGGTCGCGTTGGCTGCCGATCAACTGACGGAGGTGTTCCATGCCGGTGACCCATGATCTGTTACAGGACTTGAAGCTTACGAAGGAAGAGATCCAGCAAAAACGCACCGCGGATCCACATCTGGACGCACTGATCAACAAGTATTCCCAGGCGGACGCCGACGTCGTCAAGGCCGAGACGGCGACCTCGGATGCGCCCAGCGATGACACGCTGAAAAAACTCAAAGAGAAGCGCTTGCAGGTCAAAGACAAGATCGTCGCGCAATTGCAGGCACAATCCTGACCGCCAGTCGCGCCACCGCCCCTCGGTGGTGAATTGACTGGAACGACAGCCACGACCGGCACCTCGAATGTTCAGAGTCTTCTTCTACCGACTCTTTGCGAGGTGCCTTATGAACGATCCCAAATTCCCCAGTGAAGAGCAGGGTGCATTCGACCCGGTTCCGACGCATCCAGAGCCCAACAGCCCTGCGCACACCACGGCCAATCCGCAAGAGCCGGATGAGGATCTGCCGGAAGACGAAGATCCGGACAAGTTCGATAAATCCAGCAACTGACAGACCGCCTTCGCGAGCAGGCTCGCTCCCACAGGGAACGCATTTCAAATGTGGGAGCGAGCCTGCTCGCGAAGACGCCAGTCCATGCAACACAAAAACATCAGGTTCATTTCAGGGCCGCCTCCAACGGCATCCGTGCCATATGCATCGCCTTCAAAGACCCGAAATACAACCACGGCCCATACTCACGCACCGTAGTAATCGGCGAGTAATTGCCACTGCTCGCATCCTGCAGATTGGCGATCACCTTGCCGTCCAGATCCAGCCCCAGGACGAAGCCGCGTTTCTCCACCGGTTTCGGCAGCACTGTCAGCGCCCGCACAATCATCTTGCGCACGAACGGATGCCCGGCAGTGCCATCGAGCAACGCGTTGCGCGGCGCGTACAACGCCACCCAGAAGCGATTGCTGCCATTGAACGCGAGGTTGTCCGGCAGCCCCGGCAAATTATCGATAAACAGATCATGCGTACCGGCCTTGGGCCCGCTCAGCCAATAGCGGCTGATGCGATAAGCGCCGGTTTCATTGACCAGCACATAGGCATCATCGGGGCCGAGCGTGACGCCATTGGCGAACTCCAGCTTGTCCAGTAGCACCACGGTTTTGCCGGTCTGGAAGTCATAGCGCAGCAAACGGCCGTCGCCGCCGTGTTCGATGATCGCCTCGCCGTCATGGCCGTAACCCCAACGGCTGGAGGCATCGCTGAAATAAGCGTAATGCCCGGACTTGTCGATCGCCACATCATCAGTGAAACCAAAGTCCAGCCCGTTGGCGGCGGTGGTCAGGGCAATCAGGCGGCCTTGCGCATCGAGCGACAGCAAGCCTTTGACACCATCGGCAATCACCAGCAAGCCGTTCGGATGGCGCGCCAGGCCCAGTGGCCGGCCGCCGGTGTCGGCCAGCACTTTGCGCTCCTTGCCGTCGAGGCTGGTGCGAATCAGGCGCCCGTCATGCAGGCCGGTGATCAGGTAATCCTGCTCCAGCAACAAGGCTTCGGGGCCTTCGATATCGCTCGGTCCGACCTGGGCCGTGGCCTTGAGTTTCTGGTTCTCGGCATAGATCCCGTCTGTCAGCGATGGCGCCGGCGGCGGCGTCCAGGCCAGCGGTTCAACCCGGGTCGGCATCAGCAACAAAAAGCCGATGACGAGGATGATCAGCAGCAGCACCACATGCCGCCGCTTCATGCGCTGGCCCTTGCCGAATTGAGGTATTGCGTGGCCATGTCGCGCAGCGCCAGCATCGACGCGGCGGATTCGCGATCAATGCGTCGTTTGAGCAGCAACTGGTTGGCGATACGCATGCCCAAACCCTCAAACCGGTAATCCAGCGTGCGCACAAATCGCGTTCCGCCACCCTCGGCCGAGCACTCGTAAGTCAGCAGCAGCGACAAGCCATGATCGCCCTGCGCCCGCGCACACCAGCGCCGGCCGGGCAGGTATTCAGTGACTTCCCAGCTCAAATGACCTTCACGGCCACCGGCGTGAATGTCCTCTTCGAAGTGCGCGCCGGCATGCAGCGGGCCTTGCGGGCCGTCGATCTTCAGCGATGACGGGTGCCACTCCGGCCAACGCTTGACGCTGGCGGCGTAGGCGAGCACGGCAACCGGCTCGCCGCTGATTTCAACGTGGTGCTGCATGCGGGTCATGGGCATTCTCGAATAGCTCAAAGGGGCGACTTCCGGTTCCCAGTAGAGGGTGCCGAACAGGTAATCCATCAGCGGCAGGACGATGTTGAAATTGCGTTCCTGCATCCGCTCGCGACGGTGATGCAGTTCGTGCAGACGGCGCATCTGACGAATCCACGGCAGGCGCGTCAGCAAGTTGTCGGGCGGCAGGTGTTCGCAGGCATGGAACACTTCATAAGTCAGGTAGCCAAGGACCATGCAGCCGCCGAACAGTCCGGCGACATTGCCGTTGAACTGCGCGACCAGCCACCACAGCGGCAGCGTGATGAGCAGCGTGTGCACGACGATCAGCCACGCTGGAAACAGGATCACCCGCCAGTCGCGGGCGCCGTCGTAGGTCATGTGGCCGGGGGTGAAAAAGCTGTGATGATCGCCGGCATGCCGGGCGTAAAACATCTTGGCGAAGGTCTTTTTGTGGTGGCCGAGATGGCGATGAACCATGTACACGCCGAAGTTGAAAAACAACAGGGTCAGCGGCACGGTCAGCCATTCCAGCCAACTGACGTGCTGAACGTTGCTCCAGAACGCGCCGATGGCCAGCACGCCGAACAACAGCACGAAGACGCCGTGCAACCACGGGTTGTAGCGTGGATGGATGGCTGCACGATAGCGGCCGCGGAATGCCTCGGTGGTTTGCCTCACTGCGTTCACCTGCGGGTATTGTTGTTATACCCGGCAGATTAGTCGATCCGGCCAGTTGTGCAGGCCGCACCTTGGTGTCACTTGCGCCATGATCCGGTGTAAAGCCGCCGGCCGTATTGAATAGGGCTAGCTCAACGGGTTCCAGCGCTGTGACCAGTCATCATCGGCCTGGATCACTTCGCGCAACAGATCGAAGGCGTGCTGCAGGGTCGCCGAGTCGCGGTCCCGCGAGTACACCAGATAGGTCGGGTAGCTGAATTCCGGGGCCTTGGTCACCGCTTCCAGCGCGCCGTTTTCCAGATAAGTGCGCACCACGCGCGTGCGGAAATAGCCACAGCCGCCGTGTTCGAGCATGTATTGCAGGGCCAGCGGACCGAGGTTGAAGCTCAGTGCGGCTTTGGCCTTTTCCGGCAGGGCAGCGTCATGCTGGCGGCGGAAGTCCGGGCCCCAGTCGATATAGACATAGGGATCCGGGCGGTCGGGGACGCGCACCAGAATCAGTTTTTCTTCCAGCACTTGCTCGACCTGCAAGCCCGGCCAATATTCCGGCTGATAGACCAATGCGGCGTCGAGCACGCCGAGTTCGAGTTGCCGCAACAGGTTTTCGCCGTCACGGATTTCCATGCGCAAGGCATGCCCGGGAATTTTCTCGCGCAACTCGGCGGCCCAACTGAGCATCAGCGGGTTGCACAGGCTGACTTCGCCACCGATGTGCAGCACGTTGTGATACCCCTCGGGCAACGGCAGGTCGCGGCGCGCGGCTTCCCAGGTCTGCACCAGTTGATTGGCGTAGACCACGAAGGCCTCGCCATTAGGAGTCAGTTTCGCCCCGGCACGGTTGCGCACGAACAGCGTACTGCCCAACTGACTTTCGAGTTTCTGCACCCGCGCGGTGATTGCCGTTTGCGTGACGAAGAGCTTCTGCGCAGCGGCGGCGAGGCTGCCGTGACGGACGATTTCGAGAAAGGTGCGAGCGAGGTCGATGTCCATGGGTGGGCCGGTGTTTGAGGTGTCGCATTGTAACGGCAAAAGCCCCTCACCCTAACCCTCTCCCAGAGGGAGAGGGGACTGACCGAGGTGTCTTGCGTCATGCATCGACCTGAAAGATCCAGTCGATTATGGATTCAGAGCAAGACCCTCAGGTCGATGTAGATCGCCAATATCCCCGGCTCGGTTCCCTCTCCTAGGGGAGAGGGCTAGGGTGAGGGGAAAGCCGTCACCGCACAATCAACCGGCCAACTCAACCGAACGCACCCGCGCCCAATCTTCGACCAACCGCGCCGGCGTGCCACACACCTTGCGCTTGTAGACAAAATGGCGGCATTTCTCGGCAAACTGACTGCGGTTGTAGAGCATGTCTTCCTGCATCTCCTGCAACTCGTTTTCGCGGCACTGCTGGATCAACACCTGATCAACCCGCGATTTGCGCTCGCGCAGCGCTGCGTAAGTCGGATCACTCAACACTGCATTGGCGCGTTGCAGCAACCACAGGGAAAATTCGTCCGGGCAGCGCGGGCCGATCTCCTGAAGCATGCCCAGTTGCCACGCCTGAATCGCACTCAGCGGCAGGCAGGCCTGAGTCAATTGCTCGGCCATGGCCGGGCCGACCGCGCGGGGCAGGCTGTACGTCCAGTATTCCGAGCCATACAAACCCATGCTCTTGTAGTGCGGATTGAGCACGACATCGGCGCGGGCGAAGACAATATCGGCGGCCAGGGCGAGCATCACGCCGCCGGCACCGGCATTGCCGGTGATGCCGCTGACCACCAGTTGCCGGGCGCTGAGCAGTTCGGCGCAGACATCGTCGATCGCCTGAATATTCGCCCAGGCTTCAGCGCCGGGATCCTGCGCCGCCTGGATCACATTCAAATGCACGCCATTGGAGAAACTGCCACGCCCGCCCTTGATCAACAGCACCTGAGTGTCGCGCGCCTTGGCCCAGCGCAACGCCTCGACCATCCGCTGGCATTGTTCGGTGCTCATCGCGCCGTTGTAGAACTCGAACGTCAACTCGCCGACCTGCCCCGACTCGCGATAGCGGAGCGGTTGATAGGCTTCGTCGCTGAACGGCTGTGTGGCGACTGACCACTCCAGCACGGGCACGTTGGCCAGTTGCCCGGCGAGCACATGCCGTGCCGGTTGCTTGAAGGTTTCTTCGCCGGGTTGCGGTTTGCGCCGCAGCGAACCGAGCCACACGCTCTGATCGCCCGCCGCCACCAGCACCGCATCGTCGTGGACCGCAAGGATCTCGCCGGGCATGCCCGAGCGTGCATCAAGGTGGGAGTCGTAAACGTAATACTGACCACCGGCCAGGCTCGCCAACACGCCGGGCTGACCATCCGCAGCATCGATGCAGCGTTTGATGAAGCGCGCGCAATCGTGCCAGGTAAAGCTGCGGTCGACCTGTTTCATGTTTGGCTGCAAGCGCCCACGCACGGCGGGGTCGGTGTAATCGAGCGCCGTCGGTACAAAGCCTTCGATGAATTTTTCCACCACTTCGCGGATGCACTGAATCGCCGCATCGCTGACGCGCCCGTTGTACAGCTCGGACTTGCGCAGGCCCGCAGGCAGGTTGAATTCGCAGGTGGCCCAAACGGGTCCGGCGTCCATTTCTTCGACGGCTTGCAGCGCGGTCACGCCCCAGCTCGGCAGTTCGTTGGTGATCGCCCAGTCAAGCGCACTGGCACCACGATCGCCGACGATGCCCGGATGAATGATCACCACCGGACGTTCGGCGTTGCTCCACAGCGCATGCGGGACGCGATCCTTGAGGAACGGGCAGATCACCAGATCTGCGCCGCTGTGTTCGATTTGTTCGCACACGGAAGCTTCGTCGGTGAACAGCACGACACTCGGTGAATGCCCGGCCTGACGCAAATCCAGCCAGGCCCGTTGGGTCAGGCCGTTGAACGCCGACGACAGCAGAATGATGTTGAGTGAACGCATGATTTTCTTCCTTGAAGGGGATCAGCCGCGGGCTCTCGGTGAGCCGTCCCTGGCTTTCGATGGAGGCGGCAGATTAATCAGTGGGCGTCGGCACACCAGTGATCAGGGTCAACGTTCTGTCAGCCAGTGTTTGCGCGGCGACGAGTCGTCTTATGCAAAATTGTTTGCTTGTGCTGATTTTTTATTCCTTCAAATGTACGCGACGCTATTGCACAGTCGCGCCTGATCAGAGCCGGACGATCCCGGCAGAACGATGGTTTTTCGCAGCGGGTGGGACCCGTTTCAGGGAGCAAGGCATGGGTGGGCATAACCCGCATTACCAGATCATTGGGCAAATGTTCCAAAAGGACTATCGCTGGCTGTGCGCCGCCGTCGGCCGCACGCTGGGTTGCCCGCACAGTGCGCAGGACATCGCTTCGGAAACATTTCTGCGGGTATTGGCCTTGCCGGACCCGACGGCCATTCGTGAGCCACGCGCGTTGTTGACCACCATCGCCCGGCGGCTGGTTTACGAAGGCTGGCGTCGCCAGGACCTGGAACGCGCCTATCTGGAAAGCCTGGCGCTGGCACCGGAACCGGTGCATCCGTCGCCGGAAGAGCGTGCGTTGGTGATTGAGGCCTTGCTGGCGGTCGATCGCTTGCTCAACGGCCTGTCGGCGAAAGCCAAGGCTGCATTTCTCTATCACCAACTCGACGGTCTGACGTACAGCGAGATTGGTGAGCGCCTCGGCGTCTCCACCAGTCGCGTGCAGCAATACATGGTCGAAGCGTTCAAGCGCTGCTATCAGGCGATGCAGGCATGAGGGCGGATGAGGCGGTGATCGACGAAGCGGCGCAATGGCTGGCGTTGCTGCAATCGGGCGAAGTCAGCCTGGCTGAACGGGCGGCGTTCGAGGCCTGGCGCGTGGCGGATCCACGCCACCAACAGATCATTGAGCAAATGGGCGGTGGTCTGAATCTGCTGCGCAATCCGACGTTGCGCGGGCTGCCGCGCAACAGTCTGCTGCACAGTTTGAATGCGCCTTCGAGCCGCCGGCGGTTTATCAGCGGCAGTTTGAGTGTGCTCGGTATCGCGCTGCTGGCGGGACTGCTCGGACGGCGTTTTGGCTGGTTGCCAGAGGCGGGAGAGTTGGCCACCGGCACCGGCGAGCGGCGTGATTTTGTGCTGGCCGATGGCAGTGCGCTGACACTGAATGCGCGCAGTCGCGTGGTGCCTTTCTTCGACAGCGATCAGCGGCTGCTGGCATTGCGCAGCGGCGAGTTGCTGGTGGACGTGGCCAAGGATCCGTCGCGGCCGTTTGTGGTCGAGACTGCGCACGGGCGCATGCGTGCGCTCGGCACGCGGTTTCTGGTGCGGCAAGGCGACGAGACTACGCGCCTGGTCATGCTTCATTCGCAGGTCGAAGTGGTCACCGCGAGCGGTGCGCGGCAAGTGGTGACGGCGGGGCAGAGCGCGCTGTTCAACGGCGCGGGCATGCTCTCGGTGGAGCGCAGCAAGGGCCACGAAAGTGCCTGGCTGCAAGGGCGGCTTGAGGTGCGTGACCGGCCGCTCAGCGAGGTCATCGACAGCCTGCGCACTTACCGCCGTGGCGTCTTGCACCTGAGCCCGGAGGTCGCCGGCTTACGCCTCAGCGGCCTCTATCCACTCGACGACAGTGACCGCACGTTGCAGTTGCTGGAACGCTCACTGCCAATCCGCGTCATCTGGCACAACCCCTACTGGGTCAGCGTCGAACCACGGCCAGTCCTGTAACGGCGGGTGTGTTGGTTATAGCGATATGACTTCTTGGACTAATCGTCGCCCTATAAAAAGCGCCGGCCCGCTGCTCATTCCCTGCAGACGCCTTCAACAGGGAAGCCCCCCGATGTTCTTACTCAAACAACAATTGCCTCGATTGACCCTCGCCGCTGCCTTGGTGACGGGCATTGCCCCCGCGACCGTTTTTGCCCAGGAACCTGCGGCGGTGGTGTTTACGTTCGATATCGCCAGTGGCGCGCTCGACGAGGTACTGCTGGACATCTCGCGGCAGACCGGTGTGCCGATTTCGTTCAGTCAGCAACTGGTGCAAGGCAAGCGCAGTACGGCCGTGCGCGGCGCGTTGGGCGGGCGTCAGGCGGTGGAGAAAGCGCTACTCGGCAGTGGGCTGCAAGTCGAGCAAAGTGCGCAGGGCTTGAGCGTTCGCGAGGCTGATGCGGTGGTGCCGACGCCCGCCAAAGTCAGCGCCGTGGCACCCGCCACCAGCGCCGATTACCGCATGGAAAAAGTCACCGTCACTGGCTCGCGCATTGCTCGCGCACAGAGCGATGGCGCCACGCCGGTCAACGTCATCACCCATGAGGAAATGGAAGCGCGTGGCTACAAGAACGTCTATGACGCCTTGGCCACGCAGACACAAAACACCGGCATGACCCAGGGCGAAGACTACGGCAACACCTGGCAGCCGGCGGCCAGTGCGCTCAACTTGCGCGGCCTCGGCCCCAACCACACGCTGGTGTTGATCAACGGCCGGCGCGTTGCCGATTACCCGACGCCGTACGACGGCAAAGTCAATTTCACCAACCTGGCGAACATTCCTTCGGCGGTCATCGAACGCATCGAAATCCTCAGCAGCGGCGCTTCGGCGATTTACGGTTCGGACGCGATTGCCGGGGTGGTCAACATCATCCTCAAGAAGCAGATCAATGGCATCGACGTCAACTTGAAGGGCGGCACGACGGAACGCGGCGGCGGCGACAATCAGCGCCTGCAGCTCAGCGGCGGCGGCAGTTGGGGTGACTTCGACGGATTGTTCGGCCTTGAGCTGACTCAGCGCGATCCGATCTGGGCGGATGACCGTGGCTTCATGCAAAGCGGCCCGCTGGCCGATGTCGGTTACCGGCGTGACCTGAGCAACAGCCGTTATCTGGGCCCGGGCTGCGGCGCTTATCAAGGCACCTTCGATAACAAACTGTTCAACAGTGGTGGACGTTGCCGCACCGATCAGATGTACAACGATTACTGGACCATTCAGACCCAGAAAGAAAACTACGACGGCTACACCCGTGGCACCTGGCATTTCAGCGACAGCGGGCAGGTCTTTGCCGACTTGATGTACGGCCTCGATCACATCCAGAACAACACGCGTGGCCCGACCTTCACCTCGCCGGATTTCATCAATCAGAACAGCGGTAATCTGGAGCGTTGGTATCGGCGTTTCGGTGAGGAAGAAATCGGTGGGCGCACCAGCAACAACAGCAAGTGGCGCGACACCTCGTGGACCGGCACCCTGGGCTTGTCGGACAAGATTGCCGACACCGGCTGGAGTTATGATCTGGCGGCCAATCGCTCGGAATATCGCAGCGTCAGGACCACGCGCTATACGCCACTGTCGTCGATTCAGGACTTCTACCTCGGCCCGCAACTGGGCGTCAGCGGCGGCTATCCGGTATTCGCCCCGGATGCCTCGCGTCTCGATCGGCCGCTGACACCGCAGGAGTGGCAGCAGTTTCGCGGCAACCTGACCCAGAGCAGCAAATCGGTGTCGACCAGTTACAACGCCTCGGTCAATGGTGATCTGTTTGACCTGCCGGCCGGTCCTGTGGGCTTCGCCGGGGTGCTGGAGGCGGGCAAGCAGGAATACCGCGTTGACCCGGATGACGGCCTCAACGATGGCACCTTCTATGGCGTCAGCCCGGCGCAAAGCTCCGGCGGTTCGCGCAAGCGTTATGCGGCCGGTGGCGAGCTCAGCATTCCGGTCACCGACACCGTGCTGGCGACGGCGGCGGGGCGTTGGGATCAATACAAATTCAGTGGCCGCACCGAGCAGCAAAAAACCTACAACCTCGGCCTGGAATGGCGGCCGGTGACCAGCCTGTTGTTGCGCGGCAGTTACGGCACCAGTTTCCGCGCGCCGGACCTGAACTACATCTATCAATCCGACAGCAACGGCTACTACCCGGCGCAGATCGACTACTACGGTTGCAGCCAGGGCGTCGAGGGCGCGTGTGATCGTGGACGGGTCGATTACACCCAGAGCGGCACGGCGGATCTGGAGTCCGAACGCGGCAAATCGTGGACGTACGGGTTTGTCTGGTCGCCGTCGCGCAACTTCGATTTCTCCACGGATTTCTGGCGTGTCGAGATCGACGACTTGCTGACCACCGTCGATGAAAACCGCTTGCTGCAGCAGGAAAACGAATGCCGCAATGGCACGCAGGACATCAACTCGGCCAATTGCCAGTCGACCCTGGCGCGCATTGATCGCAACGCTGGCAATGCTGCGGTTGATCCCAACCAATTGAATCGCGTGCGGGTCAACGCAATCAACGCTGCCAGCGAACGGGTCAGCGGCCTCGATTTCAAGAGCAATATCCGCTGGGGCGCCGGGCAGTACGGCGCATTCAGTTCGGCACTGGGTTACACCCTGGTGCTTTCGCATTACTACAAGGAGTCGGAGGAGGCGCCGACCCAGGACTTGCGCACCTCGCGTACCAACTACGACTGGCGCAGCAAGGTCAACGCCAGCCTGACCTGGGACTATCAGCAAGCCACGGCGACGCTGATGGGCATTCGCTACGGCTCGGTCACCAACGGCGCGGGTGACGGGCGCCTGTCACCGTGGACGGTGTTCAACGCCAGTGCGCGTTACAAATTGAATGACCGCGCGAGCGTCGGTTTGACGGTGAACAACGTCCTCAATCAGATCAAACACGATGACTCGGCCGGCTGGCCGTATTACCCGACCGGCAACTATGACCCGTACGGGCGCCAGTGGTGGCTGGATGTGAGTTATCACTTCGGCAGTTAAACGGCGCCAGTACTGCGTTTACGTCCTACGGAAACCGGAGTTGTTTGGGCAATGTGGGGGATATTTCCGACGACTTTTTCAGGTTGGTCGTCGGAAGCGCGATCTATAGCATCGGCCATGACATTGAAGTCGCTGAGCGGCTTGAACGCCCAGAGCCCAGAAAAAGGATGAAAGATGCGAATCCCACACCACGAGCATGAAACCTCTGTTTATTCCCTGCGCAATTTCTGGATCGACGATCGCGCCAGATGCCCCATGGAGGATGTCCCGATGCCCACACCCAAAGTGCCCCGGCTGACGGGACTGAAGAAGGTCGCGGGCAAGCCTGTCGATCTGCTCGTGAACGGCCAGGACCTCGGTGACGACGCCATGCTGATTGTCCGCCTGACGGACGAGGGCTTTGCGCTGAACGACGTCGTCAACATGCTTTCGACTTCCGAGATGTACCTGCGCGAAGACATGGTCAAACGCATCACCGGCAAGTCTGTCAGAACCGTGCGGCGGCTGTTGAGGGAAGGAAAATCGGTACGGCTGGACCCCCAACAGAGTGTCGTCGCCTACCAATACGCGCTGGTGTTGGAGATGGCCACCCGGGCGTTCGGCGGACTGACTCAGGCAGAGCTGTGGATGCAGAAGCCCACCCCTTACCTCAACGGCTACGTGCCGTTGGAATTGACCCGCCATCCACTGGGTTTCCAGATGGTGGAGCAATACTTGTGTCAAATCATGTACGGGGGTTACCCATGAATCCCTTGCCCTGGGAAGGGCACTGGTATGGCTGGCGCCTGGGTCAGGAGGCCTATGGCGATACGTGGGACCGCGGGATGGGGTCAAAACTGAAGGGCGGTCGATGGAATGCGCCTGGTCGGCGCGTCGTCTATGCATCTGTTGACCCGTCCTCGGCCATTCTGGAGGTGGCAGCCAATAACAGTTTTGATGCACTGGACAGAGAACCTTATGTACTGACGTGCTTTGAAGTCATCCGCGATGCACGGGTCAAAGTCGTTCAGCCCGAAGAGGTACCGAATCCTTACTGGTTGAGCCCCGCGTGGCCGTCGCCCAATCAGCAGCGGTTTGCCGACGCTTTACTGGATGAGCATCCGTTTATCCTGATCCCCTCGGCAGCAACCCGCCACTCGTGGAATCTGCTGGTGAGCTGCGAGCTGGCAGAGGGGCAATTCAAGATGGTCTCTCAAGAACGTTTTGGTCTGGATACCCGGTTGCTGAGAGAGATGGCATTGGCTTGATAGGCAGGCATGGCATTTATTGCATAACCTCATCACCCAACGGTCTAAACCGCGCCCTATAAATCCTCCTGCGTCATCGCACATCCCTGCATAAACCAAAACGCAGGGATGGCTGTTCATGATTCAGTTTTCACCGGTTAAATCGCCTTTGAGCCTGGCCTTGCTGCTGGCAATCAACACCCTGCCGGCGTTCGCTGCCGACAGCACCGCAACCGAACCGACCACGCAACTGCAACGGGTCGAAGTCACCGGCACGGCAATCCGCCGGGTCGATGCAGAAACCGCAGTGCCGGTGACCATCCTGCGCGTCGAAGAGCTGCGCGAGCAGGGCGTGTCCACCACCGAGGAACTGGTCAGCCGCATCTCCGCCAACCAGTCTTCCGTTGGCTCCGGTCGCTCGGTAGGGTCGAGCAGTGGCGGCGCGTCGTATGCAGATTTGCGTGGCATCGGTGCGAACAAGACGCTGGTGCTGCTCAACGGTCGTCGTCTGAGCAACAACGCGACCAACGCGATCAACGGTTCCGGGGTTGATCTCAACACCATCCCGTTCGCTGCCATTGACCGGGTCGAGGTGCTGCGTGATGGCGCATCGGCGCTGTATGGCACCGATGCGATTGGCGGGGTGATCAACTTCATCACCAAAACCAGCCTGACTGATGGCCAGATCAGTACCAACTACGACACACCGACGCATGCCGGTGGCGGTGAGAGCCGTAACTTCAGCGGCAGTTGGGGCTTCGGTGATTTGCAGGATGATCGCTTCAACGTGTTCGCCGTGGTCAGTTACGACAAACAGCAACGGCTGGCCGCCGAAGATCGCGGTTACACCTACAACTATCAGCCCAACCGCGGGCTCGATTACACCTCCGGCACCGCATCGCCGGCCAACTGGAGTCAGGGCAGCAACGCCACCAACCCATTGGCCGGCTCCGGCTGCAACGCGCCGGGTTTGCTCGCGCGCAACGGCATCTGCCGGCAAAGCCTGTGGAACTACCTCGATCTGGTCCCGGAAACCGAGAAGACGTCGGCCTTCGCCAAAGCCACCGGCAAGCTTTCGGACGATCACAACGTCAGCCTCGAATATTTCTGGGCGCGCAACGAAAACCGCACACAGATCGGCCCGGGCACGTTGATGGGTAATCAGGTCAACCCGGGCACTGCGTTCTATCCCGGTAACGGCATCACTCCGGGGCCCAACGGCTTTGCCCTCGACCCGACGCAACCGGTGGATGTGAACTGGCGAGAAACCGCAGTCGGCGCGCGTCAGCATGAGGACGACAACACCGGCCAGCGCTTGCTGCTGAGTTTCGATGGCACTCTGGTCGGTTGGGATTACAACGTTGGCGCTTCGTACAACCAGAACAAGGTCATCAACAGTATCGAGTCCGGCTACGTCAACGACCGCGCCGTCAGTGCCGGCATTGCCAACGGTGTGATCAATCCGTTCGGGCCACAGACGGCCGCCGGTTCAGCGCTGTTGGCCGCCAACGCGGTGGATGGCGATTACGCCACGGCGGTCGGGCGTGTCAAAGCCATCGACGGGCGCGTCAGCCGCGAGATTGGCGACTGGTTCGGTGCCGGCCCTTCGGCACTGGCGCTGGGCGGCGAGTATCGCAAGGAAGATTTTCATCAGGATTTCGCGGCGTTTGCCGGTGATGTGCAGAGCCTGGGCGTTGACCCGAATGGCAGCGTGGCCGGTGATCGCAGCGTCTCGGCGCAATACGCTGAGGTCAACGTGCCGGTGCTCGACAGCCTGGAGTTGTCCGCCGCTGTGCGTCACGACAAATACAGCGACTTCGGCAGCACCACCAATCCGAAATACTCGTTCCGCTTCCAGCCATTCAAGGAACTGGTGGTGCGCGGTGCCTACAGTGAAGGCTTCCGCGCGCCGTCGTTGTATGAGCTGTACAACCCGACCTTCACCAGTTTCACCATCGCCAACTACAACGATCCGCGTCTTTGCCCCGGGGGGAATCCGAGCAACGGCGGGATCGCCAACCGTGACTGTGCGCAACAGTTCAACCGCACCAGCGGCGGCAACACCGACCTGAGTCCGGAAACTGCACGCAACGTCACCCTCGGGTTTGTCTATCAGCCATTCGAGCGCCTGACGGCCGGGCTGGATTTCTGGTGGATCGACATCGCCAACCAGATTGCCGAGTTCCCTGAATCGGCGGTGTTCGAGGACCCCGGTTTGTACCCGGATCATTTGGTGCGCAAGGCTGATGGCTCGATCGACCATGTCGTCACCGGGCTGGCCAACCTCGGCAAGATCAAAACCAATGGCGTCGATGTCAGCTTCGATTACCGTTTGCCGAGCACGCCGTACGGTAATTTCGGCATCGGTCTGCAAGGCACCTACGTCACCCGTTATGACTACCAGCAACAGCTCAAGGGCGATTACATCGACAAACTGGGCGACTTTCGTGGTGGTGATTTCGCTTCGGCCGGTGCCGTCGCGCGCTGGCGCCACAGCCTGACCGGCAGCTGGAATTACGGCCCGTTCGGCGCGAGCCTGACCAACCGCTACACCAGCGGCTATCACGACTCCGATCGCGAGACGCACGACTACGTCGGTTCTTACAACGTCTGGGATCTGGCCGGCACGTACACCTGGCGCAAAACCCTCAGCGTGACCCTCGGCGCGAAAAACCTGTTCGACCGCGAGCCGCCGTTCAGCAACCAGACCTACACCTTCCAAAGCGGTTACGACCCGAAATACGGCGATCCGTTTGGCCGGACGCTGTACACGCGGGTCAGTTACAAGTTTTGAAAATGATCAGAGTGGGCGGGTTTTAGTCTCCTATTGATCTAACGCCTGCTCTATAAAAATTGCCGGCCTGTTGCACATCACAGGTAGGCAGAGGGTGTGTTGATTGCTCTGACGCTTTCGCGAGCAAGCTCGCTCCCACAGGGACTTGAGTTCACAGAAGATCCATGTGGGAGCGAGCTTGCTCGCGAAGAGGCCGTTAGCGACACCGTGTAAAAGGATCTGCCAATGTTCTCCAGACTCACTTTATTCAGCATGTGCATGCTGTTGATTCCATGCGGTTGGGCTGCCCCGCAAACTTTTCTGACGGTCTACGGCGAAGCCCCCAAATACGCCCCCGACTTCCAGCACCTGGCCTACGCCAACCCCGACGCCCCGAAGGGCGGCAGCCTGCGCCGCTCCTCGCTGGAAAGCGGTCCGTTCGACCACCTGATTCCCTACACCGACAAAGGCACCGGCGTGGCCGATGTCGACGGTTGGCTGTACGCGCCGCTGGCCTATCGCAGCAAAGACGAGCCCTACAGCGTTTACGGGCTGGTCGCGCAGCAGATGGAGCTGGATCCGGATCGCCGCTGGCTGCGCTTCTATTTGAACCCGAAGGCGCATTTCGACGACGGTCAGCCGATCACCGCCGCAGACGTGCGTTACACCTTTGAACTGCTCACCACTCAGGGCAGCCTCAAATACCGCCAGCAGTTTCGCGATGTCGCCGAAGTCGTGGTGGAGTCACCGACTCAGGTGCGGTTCCTGTTCAAGAACAACGACAGCCGCACCTTGCCGCTGGATCTGGGGACGCTGCCGGTGCTGCCCGAACATTGGTGGCGCACGCGCAACTTCGCTGACGGCGGCGGTTTCGAGATCCCGCCGGGCAGCGGTCCGTATCGGATCAGCGCAGTGGATGCCGGGCGCAGCGTGAAATTCCAGCGGGTGCAGGACTGGTGGGCGAAGGACTTGCCGATTACTCGCGGGCTGTACAACTTCGATCACCTGAGTGTGGAGTTCTTCGCCGACACCGACGTATCGCGGCAGGTGCTCAAGGCCGGTGGCTTCGATTACAACCGTGAGTTCTCGGCCACCAGCTTCACCATCGGTTACGCCGGCGCGGCACTGGAGCAAGGCAAATTGCTTCGTGAACATCTTGCACCCGGTGCCGCGCAAGGTGCGCAGGGTTTTGTGTTCAACCTGCAAAAGCCGTTGTTTCAGGATCGCCGCGTGCGTCAGGCCATTGCCATGCTCTGGGATTTTGAATGGAGCAACCGGCAGATGATGCGCAGCATGTACCTGCGCCAGCGCAGCTATTTCTCTCACAGCGCATTGTCGGCCGACGCATTGCCGGACGCCGAAGAACTGAAAATCCTTGAGCCGTGGCGCGGGCAGATTCCCGATGAAGTCTTCACGCAGGTCTTTCAACCGCCGAAAACCGACGGCAGCGGCAATGTCCGCGCCGAGCAATTACAGGCTTTGAAATTGCTCGAAGCCGCTGGCTGGAAACCCCGTGGCGATCAATTGGTGAACGCCAATGGCGAGCCGCTGCACTTCACTTTCCTCAACGGTCAGAAGGGTTTCGAACGGCTGTTGCTGCCGTTCAAACGCAACCTCGCGCAGATCGGCATCGGCTTCGATATCCGCCAGGTCGACACCGCGCAATACACCAACCGCGTGCGTAATCGTGACTACGACATGATTGTTGCCGGCTACCCGGTGAGTCAGGCGCCGGGGCGCGAGATGTTCAACTATTTCGGCTCTGACGGTGCCGATGACCCGGGGTCGAACAACTACATGGTGCTGCGCGATCCGGCCGTCGATGCGCTGCTCGAAGGGCTGGCCCAGGCCGACAATCGCGAGAGTCTGCTGCGCCATGCTCATGCGCTGGATCGGGTGTTGCAGTGGGGCTACTACTGGGTGCCCAACTATTACCCGCCGGGAATTTCCACGGTGTGGTGGAACCGCTTCGGCCGGCCGGCAATTGCGCCGCTGTACGACGCTGGCCTCGACACCTGGTGGGAAATCAGCCCGACGGCACTGACGTCAGCCCAGATGCACAAGGAGTCCAGCCATGTGGGGTTATAGCCTGCGGCGTCTGCTGCTGATCGTGCCGACCTTGTTCGCGATCCTGCTGGTCAATTTCGTCATCGTGCAAGCCGCGCCCGGTGGCCCGGTAGAGCAGGCCATCGCGCGCTTGCAAGGCATTGGCGTCGGCGCGGCAGTGGGCGCCAGCCATGTCGAAACCATCGGCGGCGAGTCACGCGCCACCCGAGGTCTGGACCCCAAGCTGGTGGCCGACATCGAGCGTCAGTACGGCTTCGACAAACCCGCCAGCGAGCGTTTGTGGCTGATGCTCAAAAGCTATGCGCAACTGGATTTCGGCCAGAGCTTTTTTCGCGGCGCGAGCGTCACTGAACTGATCTGGCAGAAACTGCCGGTGACCTTGTCGCTGGGCCTATGGGCGACGCTGATCACCTATCTGGTGTCGATTCCGCTGGGCATTCGCAAAGCGCTGCACAACGGCTCGGCATTCGATGTCTGGAGCAGTGCGGCGATCATCATCGGTTATGCGATGCCGGGGTTTCTCTTCGCATTGTTGCTGATCGTGGTGTTTGCCGGCGGCACGGCGCTGGACTGGTTTCCGGTGCGTGGACTGGTATCCGATAACTTCGCCGAACTGTCGCTGTGGGGCAAGGTCGCTGATTATTTCTGGCATCTGGTGTTGCCGGTGACAGCACTGGTCATCGGCGGTTTTGCGACGCTGACGATCCTCACCAAGAACAGTTTTCTCAATGAGATTTCGCGGCTGTACGTGCTGACGGCGCGGGCCAAAGGCCTCAGCGAACGCCAGGTGTTGTACGGCCATGTGTTTCGCAACGCGATGCTGCTGGTCGTCGCCGGATTGCCTCAGGCGCTGGTCACGGTGTTCTTCGGCGGCTCGCTGCTGATCGAAGTGATCTTCTCCCTCGATGGCCTCGGACGCCTGAGCTACGAAGCCGCCGTGTCGCGGGATTACCCGGTGGTGTTCGGCTCGCTGTTCATCTTCACCTTGTTCGGTCTGCTGATAAAACTGCTCGGCGATCTCTGTTACACGCTGGTCGATCCGCGCATCGACTTCACCACGAGGGCAGCCTGATGCTGACGTTATCGCCAATCGGCCAGCGGCGCTGGGCACGATTCAAGGCACACCGGCGCGGCTGGTGGTCGCTGTGGCTGTTTCTGGGATTGTTCGGTCTGAGCCTCGGTGGCGAATTGATTGCCAATGACAAACCGCTGTTGGTGGCGTTTCAGGGCCAGTGGTACTTCCCGGCGTTCAAGCGCTACACCGAGCAGGACTTTGGCGGTGAACTGCCGTTTCAACCGGACTATCGCAGCGCTCAAGTGCACCAACTGATCGAAGGACAGGGCGGGCGCTTGTGGTTTGCGCCGATCGCGTTCGGTTTTGACACGGTCAATTACGACCTGAGCGAACCCGCGCCGAGCGCACCGAGCGGCGAGAACTGGCTGGGCACCGACGATCAGGCGCGGGATGTCCTCGCGCGGGTGATTTTCGGCACGCGGGTGTCGCTGCTGTTTGCCCTGGCGCTGACGGCAATCAGCGCCGTGATCGGCATCGCCGCCGGTGCATTGCAGGGCTACTACGGTGGCTGGGTCGATTTGCTCGGGCAGCGTTTGCTGGAGGTGTGGTCGGGGCTGCCGGTCCTGTATCTGCTGATCATTCTGTCCGGGTTCGTCGAGCCGAATTTCTGGTGGTTGCTGGGGATCATGGCGTTGTTCGCGTGGCTGAGCCTGGTCGATTTGGTGCGCGCCGAGTTCTTGCGCAGCCGTGGTCTTGAGTATGTAAAAGCGGCGCGGGCACTGGGCGTGGGGGATACGCAGGTGATCGTGCGGCACATCTTGCCCAACGCCATGAGCGCAACGCTGACCTATCTGCCGTTCATTCTCACCGGAGCCATCGCGACCCTGTCGGCCCTGGATTTTCTCGGTTTTGGCATGCCGGCCGGCAGCGCTTCGCTGGGTGAATTGATCGGCCAAGGCAAAAACAATCTGCAAGCGCCGTGGTTGGGTTTGACGGCGTTCTGTGCGCTGGCGGTGATCCTTTCACTGCTGGTATTCATCGGTGAGGCCTGCCGCGATGCGTTTGATCCGAGGACTTGAAATGCCTGAACATCTGATCGAAATACGGGACCTGCGCATAGCATTCAATGGCCAACCGGTGGTGCAGGGCATCGACCTCGACATCCGCCCCGGCGAGTGCGTGGCGCTGGTCGGCGAGTCCGGGTCGGGCAAATCGGTGACCGCCCACAGCATCCTGCAACTGCTTGACCCGAACATCACCAAGGTCGGTGGCAGCATTCGTTATGCCGGCGAGGAATTGCTGGGTGTGCACGAGCGCTATCTGCGGCAATTGCGCGGTAACCGCATCGCGATGATTTTTCAGGAGCCGATGAGTTCGCTGAACCCGCTGCACACCGTCGAACGCCAACTCGGTGAAAGCCTCGCCTTGCACAAGGGATTGGCCGGCGCGGCAGCACGCGAGCGTATTTTGCAGTTGCTGGAACTGGTCGGCATTCAGCGTCCGCGCGAACGGCTCAAAGCCTATCCGCACCAGCTCTCCGGCGGTCAGCGACAACGGGTGATGATCGCCATGGCGTTGGCCTGCGAGCCGCAGTTGCTGATTGCCGATGAACCGACCACGGCGCTGGACGTGACCGTACAACGCAAGATTCTGCTGTTGCTAAAAGAGTTGCAGGAGCGGCTGGGCATGGCGCTGCTGATCATCAGTCATGACCTGAATCTGGTACGCCATATCGCTCAACGAGTCGCGGTTATGCGTGGCGGATTGATCGTCGAGCAAGGCACCTGTGAGCAATTATTCAACGCGCCGCAGCACCCTTACAGCATCGAGTTGCTCAACGCCGAGCCGGCTGGCGAGGCGTTATGCCGGGAGCCGGCCGAGGATTTGCTGGTGGTGCGTGATCTCAATGTGCGCTTCCGGTTGGGAGGCGGTTGGCTGCGTGCGAAGTCTTGGTTGCACGCGGTCAACGGCATTGATTTGAATCTTCAGCGCGGCAAAACCCTGGGGATCGTCGGCGAATCCGGTTCAGGCAAGTCGACACTGGGCCAGGCCATTCTGCGTTTGCTGGATGCTCAGGGCAGCATTCGCTTTCAGGGCGAGGCGCTGGAGCACTTGAGCGGCAAGCAGCTCAGGCCGCTGCGCAAACGCCTGCAAGTGGTGTTTCAGGATCCGTTCGGCAGTCTCAGTCCGCGCCTGTGCGTGGAGCAGATCATCGCCGAAGGTTTGCAGGTGCACAGTGATTTGAATGCGCGCGAGCGCGAGGCGGCGGTGATTGATGTGCTGCGCGAAGTCGGCCTCGATCCGGCAACCCGCCATCGCTATCCCCACGAGTTTTCCGGTGGTCAGCGGCAACGCATCGCCATTGCCCGGGCACTGGTGCTCAAGCCGGATCTGATTCTGCTGGATGAGCCGACTTCGGCACTCGATCGCACGGTGCAAAAGCAGATCGTGGCGTTGTTGCGGCGATTGCAGGCGGAACATGGCCTGACATATTTGTTCATCAGTCATGATCTGGCGGTGGTGCGGGCGCTGGCCCACGATTTGATCGTGATGCAGGACGGTGAGGTGGTGGAACGCGGGGAAACACAGGCGCTGTTCCAATCGGCGCAGCATCCGTATACCCGCGAGTTGCTGGCCGCGTCGTTCGCCTGAAACGCAAAATCCCGCCACAGGGGCGGGATTTTGCTGTCACTGCACAGCCGTCTTACGAAGGGAACAGCTCGGACAGTTTCATCGACAGCATCATGTCGCCTTCAACGCGCAGCTTGCCGCCCATGAACGCCTGCATGCCGTCGGTTTCGCCGCTGACGATACCTTTCAGGGTTTCGCTGTCCAGTACCAGCGTGCAGTTGGCGTCCGGGTTTTCGCCTTCCTGGATATCGCAGGTGCCATCTTTGACGATCAGCGAGTATTGCTTGTCTTCGTCGGTGATGTTGAAACCGAAGACCAGATCCAGACCGGCAGCAGCGGCTGGGTTGAACTTGGCTTGCATTGCTTTTACGGCATCAGCTACGGAGGTCATGGTTCGATCCTTATGAGGTTGATTACAGCAAGGTTCACAGTTATCCGGACTCAGCGAAAAGTGATGAGTTCCGGAGCCTTCAGCAGTTGCAGGTGTGCGTGACTGTTGAAGGAAGCCAGAGCCACCTCGCGACCGCGGAACTTCAGCTGGTTGAGCGAGGTGTTGACGATTTGCCAGTTCAATTCAAAGGCCTGTTTTGCAGGCATTTGCGTAATGAGGTGGAGCAGGGCGGTGATGGTCCCGCCGGAGGTGAACACGGCGATTTTCTGATTTTTATCGGCCAGATCAAGAATCCGCTGCAGCCCGGCCTGAACCCGTTCGACGAAACCCAGCCAGCTTTCCAGCCCCGGCGTGTCGTAGGTGCCGGCCAGCCAGCGCTCGATGATCAGGGCAAAAATACGCTGGAACTCACCACGGTTCTGCGCGGCGTTGCGCAGGATGTCGAGCGCTTCCGGCTCGTCTGCCAGCATGTCCGGGAGCAGGGCACGGATCACCGCGTCGGCATCGAACTCGTTGAACGCGGAGTCGGTTTCCAGCGTCGGTACCGGCAGCCCTTTGGCGGCGAATTGCGCCAGTGCGCTGGTGGCCGTGTGCTGCTGACGACGCAGGTCACCGGCGAGGCAGCGATCGAAGCTGATCCCCAGTTCAGCGAGGTGCTGACCGAGGATTTCTGCCTGGCGCACACCGATGGGTGACAGGACGTCATAGTCGTCTGCACCAAAGGAGGCCTGGCCATGTCGAATCAAGTAGATGCTGCCCACGTCCGCGTCATCCCGGTACGTTGAAGGTTTGGCGAGGTTATGAGGATGGCGGAGAGCTGTCAATGAAAAAACATACGCTTGTTTGAAATGCCCGTTACAGGGGTGTTGCCAGAGGTTTCACGGCTGGCCGACGAGCCGGCGCATGGGTATGCTGGAACCATCCCGCGTGTGTTTCACATCCACGCACTGTTCTAAGGAGTCTCTGTGGAGTTTTTCACCGAATACGCCAGTTTCCTGGCCAAGACCGTTACCCTGGTGATCGCCATTCTGGTGGTGCTCGCCAGTTTTGCCGCGCTGCGCAGCAAGGGCCGGCGCAAGTCGGCCGGTCAGTTGCAGGTCAGCAAGCTCAATGATTTCTACAAGGGCCTGCGTGAGCGGCTCGAACAGACCCTGCTCGACAAGGATCAGCTCAAGGCGTTGCGCAAGGGCGAAGCCAAGTCCGAGAAAAGCGCGAAAAAGCAGAAGAAAAAACCTGCTGAAGCCAAATCCCGCGTATTCGTCCTCGATTTCGACGGTGACATCAAAGCCTCGGCCACCGAGAGCCTGCGCCATGAAATCACCGCGCTGTTGACCCTCGCCACGCCCAAAGACGAAGTGGTCCTGCGCCTGGAAAGCGGTGGCGGCATGGTCCACAGCTACGGTCTGGCGTCGTCGCAACTGGCGCGGATCCGCGAGGCCGGCGTGCCGCTGACCGTGTGCATCGACAAGGTCGCGGCCAGCGGCGGCTACATGATGGCGTGCATTGGCGAGAAGATTATCAGCGCACCCTTCGCGATTCTCGGCTCGATCGGTGTGGTCGCGCAGTTACCCAACGTCAACCGCCTGCTGAAGAAGCACGACATCGACTTTGAAGTACTGACCGCCGGCGAGTACAAACGCACCCTGACCGTGTTTGGCGAAAACACCGAGAAGGGCCGCGAGAAGTTCCAGGAAGACCTGGACATCACCCATCAACTGTTCAAGAACTTCGTCGCCCGTTATCGCCCGCAGCTGGCGATCGATGAAGTGGCAACCGGTGAAGTCTGGCTGGGCGTCGCCGCACTGGACATGCAACTGGTCGATGAGCTCAAGACCAGCGATGAATACCTGGCGCAGAAGGCCAAACAGGCCGAGGTCTACCACCTGCACTACGCCGAGCGTAAAAGCTTGCAGGAGCGCATCGGCATGGCGGCCAGCGGTTCGGTCGACCGTGTACTGCTGAGCTGGTGGAGCCGCCTGACCCAGCAACGCTTCTGGTAAACCTGTCGGCGCTCGTGTGACGGCCGTCACGCGAGCGTGCTTCAGTGTCTGCAACAACTCGTGCGTTACTTATCTATTTTTATCTTTTTGATTGTTGATCAATTCGGCTTGAGTTGATCAACTAAACGCGCTGTATCCGATTTTATTTCAACTTTATTCTGATGGCTCAAATCAGATTAAGGTTTTTGTACATGGACGTTAAAAGTGAAGCATTGAAACGTGTTGAAATGACACCCGCGCAACAGGGCGTCTTTTATGAATTGTTCAAAGAGCAAATCCCCGTCTGGTTGCTTGATTCGTCGAGCGAGTTGCGCGACGAACTCTATAAAAGCCTCAAGCTCAGCTACCAATCCCGGCATGTCGCCCGCGAACAGGCCAAGGCGTTGAGTTCTCCGCAGAGCTTCTGTACACCTCTGCTGGCCAGCGCGGTCTCGAAAAAGCTGGGCGAACCGTTCGAGGTCCCAGGCGCGCTTTTCCAGCATATTCGCTCGACTTCCAGCCTGCTCGGGTTGCGCAAGAAACTGGTACTGCCCATTCAGCGTGATCTGTTAACAGCTGCCTGCGAGAACTTTGAATTATCAGAAACCCAATCGAACAACTACAGCGAGCACTCACTTATTTATATTCCGGAACGTGTTACCGGAAAACAAAGTCGGGTGCTGCCACTCAAGCCCCATGAGTTCGCCAAACTGTGCCGTGATCTCGACTTGGGCGCGCAATACCAAAAACATGTTGAAGTATTGTTTGGCACTGATACTCAAGCGGGAAGTTTGCAGGCCGTTGCCGTGACGTGCTCCAGGGATCAATTCGAGGTCGACCGGCATATCGCGTTTATGCGCGGACAGATCAGTGCTGATGTTTATGCGATGCTCAAATCGGTCAAGGATTGCGCCGCTACGATCAAACTGAATCAAACCACCCTGCGTTACCAGCAGTTGGAGATGCTCGGGGTGATATTGAGAGGGCCGATGCTGATCGGGCCGGTCGGCGCGCGTGCTGGAGATGACCAGCGCTGCGTGGTTTACATACCCGGTGATCCGGAGCACCCGCTGAAGGAATACACGTCGTTCTCGGTGTTCGAGCGCCAGTTGAGCATGCGTTTGCGTGACGCCCAATGGCGCAACTTTTTCATGCGTTTCATCCTCCTCGGGCAGCGCTCGACATTCATGGCCGGGTTGGCGGTCAGGCTGTTGGACGCAACGTCGACGCAATTTCCATTTGCCACGTTCTATTTGCCTGTGACGACGGTTTCGCCTGAGGGGCCCGCCAAGGGCAACCTGTTTGTGGCGTTGTTTCAACATCATTCGAACAAGGTCCGCGCGGAGTCCCGCTTGCTGGTGGTGCCGACCGGCGATGAAGATGAGAAGACGCGTCTGGCGAGGTTGGAAACCTATAAAACCATCGGCTTGAACACGCTGACGTTCTTTGCGTCTTTTGTCCCCGTCATCGGCGAAATAATGTTTGCGGTGGCTGGTGTGCAATTGCTCAACGAGATTTACGAAGGCGTGGAAAGCTGGGCCGTCGGTGATCAGGAGCACGCGACGGATTGTCTGTTCGACACGCTGGAAAACGTGATCCTCATGACAGCCTTCGCCGCCGGTGGAGCCACCGCAGGCAAGGCATACAAAACCGTACGTTCGTCGAACTTCGTGCAAGGTTTGCGACGGCTGTCCATCTCAGGTTACGTCAATCGATTGTGGAGCCCGAACATGGCGGCCTATCGTCAATGGGAGCCCACCGCGCATCACCTTTCCACGGATAAACAAGGATTGATCTGGCGGGAAAACGAGCGTTATTTACCGCTGGGACCGGATGCCTATGCAGTACGCCCAGTCACCGGCACGGGACTCTGGGAGGTGTGTGGCACAGCGTTGTCGACGCGCTATAACCCGTTGCTCGAAACCAATGGTGCTGGGGCCTGGCGCCACGACTCGGAACTGGCGCAGGGCTGGAGCCAGCTCACTTTGTTGCGCCGTCTCGGTTACCGCGAAGAGGGGCTGCCCGATGCCCGGGCGCTACAGGCCATCGCCTGCACCGGTATCGATGAGACACAGATGCGCCAGTTGTTCGTCCAGCGGGATGGGCCGATGGCGTTACTGACCGATGCCGTCAGGCGCTTTCGTGCGGATGCGCAGGTGTCACAGTTTCTGCTTGAAACAGGCTCGCCATCGACGGCGGCATTGGCCGACGCCGATCTGCAGTTGTATCTACTGACCACGACGTCGCGCTGGCCGGCAGATTTGGCGGTAATTGTGAAGGACGCAGGGGCAGGGGACGTGGCGCGTTATGGGGCTGAAAGCGCTACTCGACGTCTCGAACTGAGCAAGGATGCGCTGCACAAAGGCCAGTTTCACACGGCATTGCTGGCGGGGCTCAAAGTCGCTGAGAAGTCGCATCTGCTGGAGGAGACGGCGGCTTCCGCCTCCGAACAGCTAACCTTGCTCAACAACGTTGTCAGTGAACTCGCGACGCGCCAGCGCGGTGCCCTGATGAATCGGCTGTATGCACGTGCTGACGTCTGCGAAACCGTTCGTGGGGAACCCCTTCGCAAGGCATTCACGCAGTTGTCCGCGAGCATCGCCGATGAACTGGAGCGACACGCCGATGTACGTGAATGGGCGCAACTCGAATCCGCCGATGTACCGCTGCGACTCGCTGAGGAGGCGCGGCGTTATGAACAGATTCAGCGCGTGAGCCGGGCGTATGAGGGGTTGTATCTGGATGCAGTCAGCGGGCGCGACGGCGATTGGCTAGTGCTCGATACCTTGACGCATTTGCCCGGTTGGCCCGGCGATGTCTCGGTCGAAATAGTCGAGGCGCCAGCAGCGGCCACAGAAGCCATTCGGCTGGGGCCAAGGGGGGCCGCCTACAACGTCGTGATTCAGGCCCACGCGGATCATTATCAGGGCCTGGACACGCAGGGAACCGTCGTCTCGACGCAGCCCACACGCACCCGTGCAGACTTCTTTCGCACGTTAGGGGAAAGCCTTCCGCTGCACGCCCGCAAGGCGCTGGGCGTTGAAACGGACTTGGACGGCAGCGCACTGCGCCAGAAAATCACCGCACTGGCGTTGCAACGACGCGAGGCCTTTTCCCGCGTGCTGGCTGTCGGCGCGGTACACGTAGACTATCGTTCGCCCATGGGGCTGGCGGACCGGCGGATAGAACATTCCATCGGGCTTTTGGCGCCGGATCCGCGTCCCTTGATGTCCAGATCGGCAGCGATCATGCAGCGCGCGCGTGAACTTTATCCTTCCCACTCGACCGAGCAGATCGAAAGGTTTGTGGCATCACTGGATGCTGACGACGTCCTCGCCGTGCGAAAACTTGAGGACATCCGAGTGCAGTACGCCACTATGGTCGAAGCGCTGGAGCGTTGGGTCCATCGCGACACCTGGTATCACACCCCTGGCGGTGTGCGCCAAAAGGTGCCACCGCACAGCAAGTCGCGGGCCGCCCAGGCGATCCGGCGCGCCTGGCGCCGGGAGACGCGCATCACGCATGAATCGGGTCACAGCTTGCACAGTCTGACGCTGGATTCGGTGCCGCTGGGTGACCTGCCAGTGATCGTTGCCGATTTCAGTCACATCGTGGTTCTGCAACTCAAAGGCGTGGGCGCCAGTGCCGGCCTGAACACTTTCCTGCGCAACTTCCCCCGGCTCGGCACTCTGGACTTGTCGGGCAACGAGCTGACGCGCATTCCGCAGGCAATCGAAGACATGCCCGGTTTACGTCATCTGGACCTGAGCGAAAATCGAATCGAGTTCGCCGAGCGGTCGACGCCCGAGTTCGCTGGCAACGAGGGCCTGGTCTCGCTGGATCTGAGTTTAAACCCGACATTGGGCCGTGCACCCCGGGTTGCAGCGCTGCGTCGATTGCGGCGTCTGGCGCTACGTGCCTCAGGGATTACCGAATGGCCATCGGACATCGGTGCGCTGACTCGGCTGCAGGCGTTTGATTTGCGCAACAACAAAATCGCCGAAGTGCCGGCAGCGGTCTTCACCTACCCGCCAGGCCTGAATCGTGGCACCAATATCGACGGCAACCCGCTGTCTGCGTCGAGCCTCAAGGCGATTGCGCAATACCAGAAGACCCAGGGTATCGATCTGGGCGTGATGACCCCTGATTACCAAGGCAAGCCGTGGCAGGCTGTCGACAAGCAGGGCAGTGGTTGGGTGAATGGCCTGGCGCAGGTATCGGTAGCTCGCGCGCAGCAGGTGTTGACGGCGTTGTTGGCAGATCCGCAGTCGCGGGATTTTTTCGAGGTGCTGGAGCAGTTGCGTGGAACGGCCGATTTCGCCCGCACCCGCAATCAACTGGCTCAGCGCCTGTGGAACGTCCTTGAAGCAAGCTGCGCAGACGCCAGACTGCGTCGCACGCTGTTTCGGCTGGCCAGTACAGGCCGGGCCAGCGCCGTTAATGTTGCTGTGCTATTCAGCGACCTGGAGGTGAGGTTTTTGTGTCATCGGGCAGCGGCGGCGGGGTCGGGCAGCGGCACGCAGACCCTCGAAGGCGAGCTGATCGGCTTGTTGCGCGGACAGTTTCGCTTGCATGAGGTGCAACGGCGCGCATTGATGGATGTCGCGGAGCGCGCGCAGTCAGCTTCACTGACTTCATCACAAGCCTTGGACATCAGCCTGATCTATAGGGTGCGACTGGCCCAGCGACTGGAATTGCCCGGCCAACCCAGGCAGTTGAATGCAGCGCTGGACGTTGAGGTGACCACCGCACAAATCGAGCAGGTCTTTGCCGAGGTCATCAAGGCTGAGCAAAGCGCTCAGTTGATGGAGTCGATCAGTCAGGAGGAGTTCTGGTCGGAGTACTTGCTGACGACCCATCGCAATGCCTTTGAGGGTAACCTGCAGCGCAGTGCGCGATCACTGGCGCAACTGGAAAGACAAACCGGACTTTCGCGCCTGGCGGCTTCGCAGCAGATGGCGACCATTCTCGATAACTTCAGGAACGAAGGCACGCAGTTGCGCAGGCAACTGACGACGGAGGCGTTGAAGCGACACCCCGGGTTGACCTTGCCAGCGGCGGTGCCGGGCAGATTTGGACAGTCAAAGGGTTAAGCGAGAACCCCGAGTCCGCAGGCGCGGGCTCGAGGTTTGCGGTCAGCGGCGACGGAACAGCGGCAGCGGTTCGTCAGTGGCAGCCTGATAGGTCACCGAGAAGTCCTTGAGACCTTCAAGGGCTTCGTAAGGGTCTTTGTCGGGGCGCACGGCAAAGGCATCGAAGCCGCAGCGGTGCATGTAGAACAGTTGGTCGCGCAGCACGTCACCAATTGCCCGCAGTTCGCCTTTGAAACCATAGCGGTCGCGCAGCAGGCGGGCGTTGGAGTAGTTGCGGCCGTCGGTGAACGCCGGGAAATTCAGCGCAATCACTTGAAACTCGGCGACGTCTTCACCGATTTCTTCGGCTTCTTCGTCGGCGTCCAGCCAGATACCCAGGCCCCCGTCGCGGGCCTTGAGCATGCGGCTGTGTTCGCGCCACAGCTGCAGTGGCACGATCAGGTCGTCGCAATTGCTGATCTCGTCGATGTTGAAATCCTTGGGCAGCAAGTGCCAGGTTTCGTCGACGACCTCGTTGTTCTTAATGATTCGCTGCATAGACGCGTTCCTTGAAGAGGTCGATGCCAATACGCTGGTAGGTGTCGATGAAGCGCTCGTCTTCGGTACGTTGTTCAACGTACACGTCGATCAGCTTCGAAATCACGTCAGGCATGGCTTCCTGGGCGAAGGACGGGCCGAGGATCTTGCCCAGGCTCGCGTCACGGCTGGCGCTGCCGCCGAGGGACACCTGATAGAACTCTTCGCCTTTTTTGTCCACCCCGAGAATGCCGATGTGGCCGACGTGGTGGTGACCACAGGCGTTCATGCACCCGGAGATGTTCAGGTCCAGCTCACCGATGTCGAACAGGTAATCGAGGTCGTCGAAACGGCGCTGGATCGATTCGGCGATCGGGATCGACTTGGCGTTGGCCAGCGAGCAGAAATCACCGCCAGGGCAGCAGATGATGTCGGTCAGCAGGCCGATGTTCGGCGTGGCGAAACCGCCTTCACGCAGTTCGCCCCAGAGGGTGAACAATTGGCTTTGCTCGACGTCGGCGAGAATGATGTTCTGTTCGTGCGAGGTGCGCAGCTGACCGAAGCTGTAGCGGTCGGCCAGATCGGCGACGGCGTCGAGCTGCTTGTCGGTGATGTCGCCCGGGGCAACGCCGGTCGGTTTCAGCGACAGGGTCACGGCGACATACCCCGGCTTCTTGTGCGCCAGGGTGTTGCGGGTGCGCCAGCGGGCGAAACCCGGGTGTTCTTTGTCGAGATCGGCCAACTGAGCGGTCTGGTTGTCCAGCGCCTTGTAGTCCGGATCGACGAAGTGCTTGGCCACGCGCTGCAGCTCGGCGTCGGTCAATGTGGTCTGGCCACCGCGCAGGTGTTCCATTTCCGCGTCGACTTTCTGCGCGAACACTTCCGGCGTGAGGGCCTTGACGAGGATCTTGATCCGCGCCTTGTATTTGTTGTCGCGACGGCCGTAGCGGTTGTAGACCCGCAGGATAGCGTCGAGGTAGCTCAACAGGTCCTGCCACGGCAGGAACTCGTTGATGAATGCACCGACAACCGGCGTACGGCCGAGGCCACCGCCGACCAGTACACGGAAACCCAGTTCGCCCGCGGCGTTGTGCACCGGCTCCAGGCCAATGTCGTGGACTTCAATGGCGGCGCGGTCAGCGGTCGAACCGTTGACGGCGATTTTGAATTTGCGCGGCAGGTAGGCGAATTCCGGGTGGAACGTGGTCCACTGGCGGACGATCTCGCACCATGGGCGCGGGTCGATCACTTCGTCGGCGGCGACACCGGCGAACTGGTCGGTGGTGACGTTGCGCAGGCAGTTGCCGCTGGTCTGGATCGCGTGCATCTGCACGGTGGCCAGTTCAGCGAGGATGTCCGGGATGTCTTCCACCGCCGGCCAGTTGAACTGCACGTTCTGCCGCGTACTGATGTGGGCGTAGCCCTTGTCGTAGTCGCGGGCAATCTTGGCCATCATGCGCGTCTGACGCGAAGTCAGCTGGCCGTAAGGCACCGCCACACGCAACATCGGCGCGAAGCGCTGGATGTACAGGCCATTTTGCAGGCGCAGGGGGCGGAATTCTTCTTCGCTCAGCTCACCTGCCAGATAGCGTCGGGTCTGATCACGGAACTGCTTGACGCGGTCCTCGATGATCCGCTGATCGTACTCGTCGTATACGTACATATAAGTCCTGTTCTCAGGCTTTGGGCTACTCGGAAAACGCTGCGTTTTCG
Organism: Pseudomonas fluorescens; assembly: GCF_001648775.1. Classification (GTDB taxonomy): domain Bacteria; phylum Pseudomonadota; class Gammaproteobacteria; order Pseudomonadales; family Pseudomonadaceae; genus Aquipseudomonas; species Aquipseudomonas fluorescens_M. The sequence goes on along the minus strand of NZ_LVEJ01000033.1, from coordinate 20,176 downwards.
CTTGCTGAAGTCCGATGGTGCCTCTGCAATTCTGCGCGCACGGCCGCGCGCTCCCTAAGGGAGCCGGGGCAATATACCTGTTTGCAGTTATGCGCAAAAGTGATGTTTGAGTATATGGAAAGAACCAAATCGCCTAACGAGAATGGCTGTCAACTAACCCACATTTGTCGTGCGGACAATCATCGTCTTAACTGTGGTCGAGTCTTTCTGCAATCACCGATAAAACCGACAAGAGGCGATGCAATGAGCAATCCGACCAAGGCAAGAAAAAGCGACAGCAGTGTCGATGCGTGGGCCATTTTGTTCCTGATCATTCTGGTAGTAGGGACAGCGGTATTCTGGGTCAGCCATCAGTAAACGACCCATCCGGGCCCGCTGCCGACAGATTGTCGGACAAAAAACGGGATCAGGCATCAATAGCCGGTGGAACGAGGGCTATAATGCGCGGCCATTTTTCCTTGGGCCCGGATGCTTCATGTTCAAGTTTTTCCACCTCAGTCTTCTGTTGTTCGGCGCGCTGTTCCAGACCGGCGCGCGGGCCGAGTCTGTGCTGTTTTTGAATCCGGGCTCGACGCAGGAAGCGTTCTGGGTCAGCTATTCGCAATTCATGCAGGCGGCCGCCGATGATCTGGGCATCGATCTGCAGATTCTCTACTCCCAACGCCAGCCCGAACTGACGCTGGCTCAGGCGCGCGTTGCGTTGCAGGGGCCGAATCGCCCCGAGTACCTGGTGTTCGTCAACGAACAATATGTCGCCCCGCAAATCCTGCGCCTGGCCGAGAACAGCGGCGTGAAGCTGTTTATGGTCAATGCCGCACTGACGCCTGACCAGTTGACGCTGCTTGGCCGGCGTGACGATCGTATCGGCAGCCTGGTGCCGAACGACGAGGAGGGCGGTTACCTGATGATGAAGGAACTGATCCGCCTGCATCCGCCGACGCCCGCCGCTGAGCCGATTGAAGTGTTGGCGTTCTCCGGGCTGAAGGTCACCCCTTCGGCGCAACTGCGCGAGCGCGGCATGCAGCGGGCGCTGGCCGAACACCCACAGATGCGCCTGCGACAACTGGTGTACAGCGGCTGGACGCAAGAACGCGCCTATGAGCAGGCCAGACAGCTGTTCGCCCGCTACCCGAAGGTATCGCTGGTGTGGTCGGCCAATGATGAAATGGCCTTCGGCGCGATGCGCGCGTACGCCGAAACCGGCAAAGTCCCGGGCAAAGACGCCTTGTTCAGCGCGGTCAATACCTCACCAGCGGCCTTGCAGGCGTTGGTTGACGGGCGCCTGAGCGCGCTGGTCGGCGGGCATTTCACCTTGGGTGGCTGGGCGCTGGTCGAGTTGCATGATGTCGAGCAAGGCGTCGAGTTGAATCACTACGGCGGCCGTGACCGGCAGATCTCTTTGTTGCAATTGATCGACAAACCGCACGCCCGGCAAATGCTGGCCATGGGCGATGCGCCCAGCTACGGGGTGAGCTTTCGCAAACTCTCGGCCAAGGGTCGGCCGTCGTCGTACCGTTATCCGTTCAACCTGCAAACGTTGATGCACTGAATCGCGTCAGACCCCGGCGAACAGCAGCACCAGTTTGACGATGGCAAACAGTGTCAGCGCGAACACCGCCGTGAACAGAATCCCCAGCACCACGAAATGGCTGGGCTTGCCATGAGTGAAGTCCCTTGCGCGGTTTTTCCCGCTCTGCACCCCGAACGCTGCCGCCATGACGCTGTGCAGCATCTGCCAGAAGGTCGGCGGTTTGTTGTCGACTGGATCGTCCATAAATCCCTCGCTGTGCAAGTCATCCTTCAGAGCATAGACAACTTGCAGCGGCGAGACCCGAGACATCACTGGAAACCAACTGTCGCGCGACCAATAACTATGTACCGCAGACGCGCTGCCGGGCGATGTTCAGCTGTCACTCCATTGCACAGGAGTGATTTATGTTGGCTGAATCAAACGTTCCATCGGCGTCAGAGCCGGCGAATGCGCCGAGCCAGGACGCTTCGCACCACCGTTCGGCAACCGACAGCCTGCACGGCGAGTTCCTCGAAAAGTCCATTCCGGCATGGTTGATCGATGCCACGCCACAACGGCGCGCGGCCTTGAAGGACGCGGCCACGGCCATGCCAGCGTGGTACCGGAATGCCTCTGCCGAACAGCGCGCGACCGTGAACGCCAGCGTAATGGCCAGTGCCAGCGCGCAGGCGCGTTTAGACCAGACCTTTTCCACGTTCGAGGATCTGGACACGTTCACCGGGGCATTGCTGAAAAAAGCCCTGAAGGCGCAATTCAATGTCGAAGTCGATCTCGAGAAAACCTTTCTGAGCCTGCGCCGACCACTGAACATCAGCGTTCTGGAAATTGAGCTGTCCTCGTTCGAGTTCATCAAGCTCTCGCTGTTGCAGGCGGCACAACACAACTTTGAAGCCTATGAATGCAAGGCCGGGGCCTATCACCAGAGTTCCGGGTTCGTGCGGGAAACCGCCACGCCCGGAACATTTGAAGCGCTGACGGTCAATTTCACCGTCAGTCAGTTCATGAGCCTGTGCCGGGCTCTGGATGTCGGCGCCCACTATCAAACGTATCTGCAGGGCTTTTTTCACCCCGCGCAAGCTACGGCCGAGACGGCACTGCGCGAGCAGTTCAATGCCGCGCAAAAAGCCACGATGCGCGCCGCCGCCGATCAGGCGTTATTGAGCAACGACATCGAGGCCGCGGATCACGCGATGATCCTGTCGGTCATCGCCGGGGAAGTGCACCCGTGGATGGGCAAGAAGCAGGTGTGGTTTGCCGACCTGGGCCTGATGAAACAGCGCCTGATCGGTTGCGTGGCCTTTGTCATCTGCGAAAAGTATCGCTACACCGATGAGTTGATTGTCTACATCCCGCATGACCCCGAACATCCGTTCAAACGCTATAGCTACGCGCAGATGAAAGCGCAGTTCAAACGCCGGCTGACTGCCCGAGACACTACGGCAACCGCTGCAGCGGGGCCAACGTCCTATCAGCGTTTTCTCAGTCAATTCCTTCCTTACGACAAGCGTCCTCATTACTTCAGCCAGTTCACCCGCAAAGCCGCCGACTCACCAGGCGATCTCTGGCATTCGCCGTGGCGCACTATTCTCGACTACGGCCCTGCCGCGCCTTTCACGCGCTTTCGCGAATTGCCGCCCGAGCGTCCGGGCAAGAGGGAGCCGGAACCCGACCCTTACATTGCGCCATCGACGGTCGGGCGTGCGGGCAAAGGCGTCTGGGCAGCCAACACGGACCTGTGGGCGTATCTCTATGAGCAGAACCGCGACAAGGTGTTCGCCGACGCCCGCAGCCATGCCGTGCCCACCGCGCAGGTCGACGCCAGGGCGCGAGACGCCAAACTGGCGCACTTGCTCGAAGTTGGCCTGTTGGGATTGAACGTGGTGTCGATGTTTATACCGGTGCTGGGCGAAGTGATGATGGTGGTGATGGCCGGGCAGCTGCTTTACGAAACCTTCGAAGGAGCCATCGAGTGGAGCGAAGGTGACCGCCGCGCGGCCAAGGCGCACCTGGTCGATGTGGCCGAGAATCTGGCCCAGATTGCGTTGATGGCCGGTGTCGGTGCGGCGGCGGCCAGGTTCAAGGCGGCCAAGGCTGAGCCGGTGATTGAAAATCTGCGCCCGGTGACCCTGCCCAATGGTCAAACCCGACTCTGGCAACCCGACCTGCGCGGTTACCAAAGCACGGTGGCACTGAGTGCCGAGGCTCGCCCGAATGCGTTGGGACAACACGTGCTCGACGGTAAAACCTACATTCGACAGGACGCCAAGGTCTACGAAAAAGTCTATGACGAGGTGATCAGGCAATGGCGCATCAACCACCCGAACGATGCGCAGGCCTATCAGCCAATCCTCGAAAGCAACGGCCAGGGTGCCTGGCGTCACACCCTCGAGTGTCCACTTGAATGGGATCGCCGGACGTTACTGCGGCGCATGGGGCACGTGACGGAGGGGTTGAGTGATGCCGAACTGCTGAAGGCGGCCGACATCAGCGGCGTCAATGACAACACGCTACGCAAGATGCACATGGACAACGCGGCGCCGCCCCCTGAACTGACCGACGCGATCGGCCTGCTCAAGGCTGATGCGAATGTGCTGCAGGTCGTTGAACAACTGCAGGGGCGCCAACCGATCGATGAACGTTATCTGGCGGTTCTGCCGCTGGTTGTCGATATGCCGCGTTGGCCGGCCGGCCGCGCGCTGGAGGTATTCGACGGCGCTGAACTGGCGGGTGAGTCAATCAGATATGGCGATCAACCTCGCACCCGCAGTAGCCGGGAACCGATACAACTGAGCCGTGAGGACGTCCTGCACGGGCGATTGCCTGAGCGAATTCTGGCCGCGCTGGATGAATCGCAGGTGAGTCATTTGCTCGGTGCCGAGGGCGCACGCACGCGCGACTCACGCATTGCCATGCTCAAGCAGCAGATCGCCGATTATGCGCGGTCGCAGCCCTCGGCGATGTTCGACAGCCTGTACACCGGCACCGCCGGGGTGGATCGGCGGGTCAGCCTGTTGCAGCGAGTGTGCCCCGGCCTCAGCGAGGCGGCGGCGCAAGAAGTGCTGGCGCATGCACCTGCGGATGACCTTGCGCGGCTGGACACCACGCGCCGCGCGTCGTTGAGCATGCTGGAAGAGGCGCGCTGGTATGCCCGGCAAGGGCGGCTGACCCGCTCTTATGCCGGGCTGCGCAGCGAAAATGTTGCATCTGCGGACAGCCGCCGACTGGCGCTGCACACCCTCGGGCAATTACCGGGCTGGGCGGATTCGGTACGCCTGGAGATTCGCGAGCACAGTGCAGCCGGAGACTTGCTCGACAGCATTGGTGACGAAGCTGCGGCCGAGAAAAAATACCTGATCAAACAGGGGCCGGTGTATCAGGCTTTCAATGAGCGTGGAGAGGCGCTCAATAGCCTGCCGAAAACCGGGGACAACTTTTACGCCTCGATCATGCACGCCTTGCCTGATCGTACCCGCGCCGATCTGGGCGTGCCGCAGGTGGCGCAAAGTGCCAGGTTGCAGGCGAAGATCATCGCCCATGCCGATACCGATCGCGTGGCCGCGGTGCGCCTGCTGGAGCCGTCAACGCAACGCTTCAAAGCGCCCGTGCGCATCAACGAAAAGCTGCTCGGTTATTACGCCAGTGGCCGAGGCGCCGATCTTGGCTCAAGCCTGCCGGTGAATGTGCGCAGGCTTTATCCGCAACTGAGCGAGGCGCAGTGCGACGAATTTGTCCTGCGCCTGCAAGCGGCGGGCAACAGCAACCAGCGTATTTTCACCTTGCTGATCAACCGCGAGCGGGTCTGGAATGAATTGAACGCGGACCTTGAGCGCTGGATGACCGACACGGCAGGTCACGTGCAGCAGGATCGCCGGTCAGTCGCGCAAGTGCTCAAGGACAGTTGGAGAAACCAGCCGTTGGCCAACGGCGAAGTGACTGACGGGCTGGTCTCCGTTGCTGAGGGATTCAGCCGGTCGCGCAGTGATGCGGCTTGCCTGCGCATCAACAGCGACCAGCCCTTGCCAGTGTTGACCGTGGACTTCTCCCATGTTCAGGAGTTGAGCCTCTCCGGGGTATGTGCCAACGAAGCCAAGTCCGGACTCAACGGGTTTCTGACGAATTTTTCCGCAGTGAAAAAACTGGCCCTGAACCCCAAGGCTGAATTCAGCCCGCCGGTGTTTGTATTCGACGGGGCGGCGAATACCGGGCGGCCTTTCAATCGTCCTGGCCACGCGCCTTACTTCGTGCAAACGCCAACCCCGCCGATCGACTTGCCTGCGGCACTCGCCGACATGCCGGGGCTGGAGAGCCTGAGTTTCGTGCCGCAGGGGCTGAAACTGTCCGATAGCTTTGCCCAACGTCTGCCGACACTGACCAGCCTCGAACACCTGAACATCCTGTTCGCCGAGTCTGACGCTGCGCTGCTCAACGCGCTTGATCTGGCGCCATTGCAGCGTCTCAAGAGCCTGACGCTTTCAGCGCCCAATACTACGTGGCAATGGCCTGCCTGGCTGCTCGAATTACCGCGGCTTGAACGCCTGGATCTTTCCCGCACCGCCGTGCCGACGCTGCCCGACGCATTGTTTGTCGGCCACGAAAAACTCTGGTCCGGCCTGTCGTTAAGTTGGGCGAAGATGTCCCGCCAGTCGTTCCGGCGCGCTTATACGTACGTCAAAGGTTACGCGGTCGAGCAGGGGCATTTGATGGACGCGGGGCTCATGGTCGACGATTACTGCCGCGCGCAATTGATCAAACTGGGCTCTATTCCGTTCGGTCCATCGACACTGGCCGAACGCATCAAAACCGTAAATCCCGACCTCGACACACGCCTGGCGGTGGTCGACGCTTTGTCCGACGAATACAGCGCGTTGTTTGATCAGTACCACAGGACGGAACGCTGGACAGGGGGGACGCCATCGCCGTCTTCGCCGCCAATGACCGGGGCCAACGCGCAAGTGATTCATGTGCTGCAAAAGAGTTGGCTGGAAGCCGTCAGGCAAAGATTTGGCCTCAGTGCACAGGCCTCGGTGTTCGAGTTGCCGGAAGTGGCGCTGCGCCTGTTCGAGCATTTTATGCGCGACCCGATCACCGCGCTGCCGTCATTGCCTGCGGGCAGTTTCGCTCATGTCAAAACCTTGCGGTTAACGTTGCCGGATGTCCCGCTTGCGCAAGTGCGCGACTTCGTCAAAGCCTTCAGCGGGGCCAGCACGCTCGAGTTCAAGTCGAGTGGTCTGACCGAATTGCCGTTTGCAGCGGCTGATTTGCCGGCGTTGACCCAACTGGATCTTGGCGATAACCGGATTGCGCTGACGCCAGCCATTCAGGCGCAGTTCAACGGCTTGCAACATCTCGAAGAATTGAACCTGCGCAATAACCCGCTGGAGCAACTGGACCTCAGCGAGATGCCACGGCTGCAGTCGTTGAACCTGCGAGCGAGCCAACTGCAAAGCGTTCCGGCGGGCGTTGAAAAGCTGCGTTCACTGAGCTTTCTCGACCTGCGCGATAACCAGTTGACCACGTTACCCGCCGCGCTCGTCGCTGACGACGAGGCATTGATGAAAACCAACCTCAGCGGCAACCCGCTCAGTGAGGTCGCCAAGGGGGATTTGCAGCGCGCACAGGCACGCATCGAAACGGCCAAAGGCATGGCCGAAGGCACGTTGAGTCGATTTGCCGGGCAAGCGTTGCAGAACGACTTTCCGCCGGCAGAACCACCTGCGCTGTTGACCCGGCATTTTCTGCCATTGCCGGATGCAGCGGCAGACATCGTCGGTGTCGACGGCTATGCCGGGCGCCTGCAACGGCTCAATCCGTCAATGACGCAAGAACAGGCACTGACGAAACTTGAGCAAATGCGCGCCGGTGGGCTGAGCGATACGCTGATCGATGCGCAGCTTGAAACCTGGCACCAGAGCGCCGACCGGCTGACACGGCAATTGAATGGCTGGATGTTTATCCGTGAAACCCGCCAAACCGGCGTGATCATCTCGGCGCAAACCCGGCGCCTGGCTGCGGTGCGGATTCTCGACTGCTGGCGGCAGGCGATGCAGTTGGAATCGGGCGTTACCGAGCACGCATTGAGCCTCAATGGCTTGCAGATCGGCGACCTGCCCACGCTGGACGCAACGTTTGCCCACGTGCACAGCCTGGACCTGAGCGGCGTGCGAATGTCCGCGCAGGGCTCGAATGGTTTTCTCGGCGCATTCCCGCACCTGAAGAGATTACTGTTGAACAGCAATGACCTGGCCACATTGCCCGAGCCAGTGCAGCACATGGCCCGGCTTGAGGAATTGGGGCTCGGTTACAACGGCCTGGATGACCCGCAGCCTTTGTACGAGCGGCTGTCCCATCTGCAGCTGACAAGCCTTGATTTGCAAGGCAATGGGCTGACGACCTTCAATGTCGAGGCCTTTGCGCGACTGCAATCGCTCAATCTGCACAACAACATGCTCGAGCGCTTTCCTGAGGGCATATTGCAGGCTCCCCAGTTGCGCTCGCTGGACCTGAGCGCTAACAGCATTGAAGAGATTCCGGACGGGTTACTCGTCGACGCTCACCAAACCCTGGTGAGCGGCATAGACCTTGCCGACAACGATCTGCTGTCGTTTGAAAGTACCTTGAACATGCGCGACTACGCCCGCCAGCATGGTCTTGAGAGCGTACTGGGGTTTCAGGTCAGCGCACTGCAGGAAGACATCGATTACGCGGCGCGCGGGCGACGTCCCTCCGAGGATGGGTTTAGCGAGAACTCTGCAGACTCCGGCGCCGCTTACGAGCCGCTGGAAGAAATCCTCGACCCGGCGGCTGATGTCGCAGAATCCGCGCTGACCCCGTGGATAGAAAACCTTGCGCCCGAAGAACTGGCTGCCCGGCGCGAAGTCTGGACGCAGCTGGCGCAAGAGCCGAGCCACGAGCCTTTTTTCCGCTTGCTCAAGCTGTTGCGTGACACCGCCGAGTTCACAAAAATGCGCGCCGACCTGACCCGGCGCGTCTGGACGGTGATGGACGCGGCGGCCAGCGACACGCAGATGCGCGCGGTGTTGTTCACCTCTGCCGAGAGCCACGGAACCTGCCTGGACGGGCGCCTCCTCACGTTCAGCTCCATGGAGGTGGCGGTGTATGAACATCAGGTGCTGCTGGATGTGCCGGTCGGCGATCTGCCGTTAAAGGGCCAGCGCCTGTTGCGCCTGTGTCGGCAACTGTTTCGCCTTGATCAGGTGGATCAGGCGGCCGAAATCGCCGCGATTCACCGCGACCGGGCCGAGGTGCGTTTGCAATATCGCATCGGCATGACCCACGGCTGGCCCGATGGCTTGGAGCTGCCGGGGCAACCGGCGAACATGATGTTCGACCGGCCCATCCGCGGCTCGGAAACCGCCAGTGATCTGAGGATCAAGATTCTTGAAAAGGAGCAGGGCGATGGTTTTCTGAATTCACTGATCTTGCGTGACTACTGGCGGCAGTATCTGCGTGAGCGCTATCCGCAAGCGATTGCCGAGGTCGAACAGGCCAATCAGCAAGCGCACCAGGACCTTGAAACTCAGCATGAAGGCAGAGGGCAGGGTGAGGAGGCGTACTTAAAAGCTCTGGAGGAGGAGTTGTATGAGCGCGGAGTCCGGCTCAATCGCAAACTGCTCGATTTGTCGCGTACGGTCATCGCAGAATCGGCGTCGACCGCCGTCGCTGAACCGCAACCCGGGCCATCGCGTGGGGCAGGCAATTGAGGGGCTGATCAAGGTTTGCTGAACAGGCCCGAAGCACCAACACAGGTGTTGCTGCTTCGGGTTTTGGTGCAGGGCTGCGGCTTAGTTGTCGTAACCCAGGTTCGGCGCGAGCCAGCGTTCGGTCACGCTCAATTCCTGACCTTTGCGCGAGGTGTAGCTGGCGACCTGATCCTTGTCGACCTTGCCGACGGCGAAGTACTGCGCCTGCGGGTGGGCGAAGTACCAACCGCTGACGGCGGCCGCCGGGAACATTGCGTAGTGCTCGGTCAGGAACACGCCGCTGCGGCCGGCACGCATCTCTTCGGCCTCCGGGTCGAGCAGAGCGAACAGCGCCGCTTTCTCGGTGTGATCCGGGCACGCCGGATAACCTGGAGCCGGGCGGATGCCGCTGTATTGCTCTTTGATCAGCGCTTCGTTGTCGAGGACTTCGTCCTTGGCATAACCCCAGTGTTCTTTACGCACTTGCTGGTGCAACCATTCGGCGCAGGCTTCGGCCAAACGGTCGGCCAGGGCTTTGACCATGATCGAGTTGTAGTCGTCGCCAGCGTCCTGATAAGCCTTGGCGACTTCTTCGGCACCGATGCCGGCGGTGGTGATGAACCCACCAACGTAGTCAGTCACTTCGCTATCCTTGGGTGCCACGAAGTCGGCCAGCGAGAAGTTTGGCTTGCCGTCGGTCTTAATGATCTGCTGGCGCAGGTGATGCAGTTTGGCCAATGGCTGGCCGTCATCGCCGTACAGTTCGATGTCGTCGTCATGCACTTGATTGGCCGGCCAGAAGCCGAACACTGCGCGCGCGCTGATCAACTTCTCGTCGATCAGTTTGGCGAGCATTTCCTGCGCGTCCTTGTACAGCGAAGTCGCGGCTTCACCGACCACTTCGTCTTCGAGGATGCGCGGGAACTTGCCGGCCAGGTCCCAGGAGATGAAGAACGGCGTCCAGTCGATGTATTCGGCCAGAACCTTGAGGTCGATGTTGTCCAGCACTTTGCTGCCGGTGAAGCTCGGTTTGACTGGCTGGTAGTTCGCCCAGTCGAACTGTGGCTTCTTGGCGATCGCGGCGGCGTAGCTCAGGCGCTCGGTGCGGGCGCTGCGGTTGGCCGTGCGTTCGCGCACATCGATGTATTCCAGACGGGTCTTCTCGACGAAACCGGCCTTCAATTCTTTCGACAGCAGCTGCGTGGCCACGCCGACCGCACGCGAGGCGTCGGTCACGTAGACCACGGCATCGTTGCTGTACTTCGGTTCGATCTTCACCGCGGTGTGCGCTTTGGAGGTGGTCGCGCCACCGATCATCAGCGGCAGGTGGAAGTCCTGACGCTGCATTTCGCGAGCGACGTGGACCATTTCATCCAGCGACGGGGTGATCAGGCCAGAGAGGCCGATGATGTCGCACTTCTGCTCTTTGGCGACTTGCAGAATCTTCTCTGCCGGGACCATCACGCCGAGGTCGACGATGTCATAGCCGTTGCAACCGAGCACTACGCCAACAATGTTTTTGCCGATGTCGTGCACATCACCTTTTACGGTGGCCATGAGGATCTTGCCCTTGGCTTCCGGTTTGTCGCCCTTTTCCAGTTCGATGAACGGGATCAAGTGCGCAACCGCCTGCTTCATCACGCGGGCGGATTTGACCACTTGCGGCAGGAACATTTTGCCGGCGCCGAACAGGTCGCCGACGATGTTCATACCCGACATCAGCGGACCTTCGATCACTTCGATCGGACGGGCGAACGACTGGCGCGACTCTTCGGTGTCTTCAACGATGTGCGTGGTGATGCCCTTGACCAGCGCATGCTCCAGACGCTTGTTGACCTCCCAGCTGCGCCACTCTTCGGTCTCGGCTTCCTTGACGCTGCCGTCGCCCTTGTATTTGTCGGCGATGGCGAGGAGGGCGTCGGTACCGTTTGGCGTGCGGTTGAGCACGACGTCTTCAACGGCGTCGCGCAGCTCTTGCGGGATCTGGTCGTAGATTTCCAGTTGCCCGGCGTTGACGATGCCCATGGTCAGGCCGGCGCGGATCGCGTACAGCAGGAACACCGAGTGAATTGCCTCGCGCACCGGGTTGTTGCCACGGAACGAGAACGACACGTTGGACACGCCACCCGAGCTCAGCGCGTACGGCAGTTCGTCGCGGATGTAGGCGCAGGCGTTGATGAAGTCGACCGCATAGTTGTTGTGTTCTTCGATACCGGTGGCGACGGCGAAGATGTTCGGGTCGAAGATGATGTCTTCCGGCGGGAAGCCGACTTCGTTGACCAGAATGTCGTAGGAGCGTTTGCAGATCTCTTTCTTGCGCGCTTCGGTGTCGGCCTGGCCGGCTTCGTCGAACGCCATCACCACTACCGCGGCGCCGTAGCGCTTGCACAGTTTGGCGTGATGGATGAACTGCTCGACGCCTTCTTTCATGCTGATCGAGTTGACGATGCCCTTGCCCTGAATGCATTTCAGGCCGGCTTCGATGACTTCCCATTTCGACGAGTCGATCATGATCGGCACGCGCGAGATGTCCGGCTCACCGGCGATCAGATTGAGGAAGGTCACCATGGCCTTCTTCGAATCGAGCATGCCTTCGTCCATGTTGATGTCGATCACCTGCGCGCCGGCCTCGACCTGTTGCAGGGCGACTTCCAGGGCTTCGGTGTAGTTATCTTCACGGATCAGGCGGGCAAATTTGGCAGAACCGGTGATGTTGGTGCGCTCGCCGACGTTGACGAACAACGAGCTGCGATCGATGGTGAACGGCTCCAGACCCGAGAGGCGGCAGGCCTTGGGGATGTCCGGGATTTCACGCGGCGCATAACCGGCGACGGCTTTGGCGATGGCTTCGATGTGGCCCGGTGTGGTGCCGCAGCAACCGCCGACGATGTTGAGGAAACCGCTCTGGGCGAATTCTTCGATGACCTTGGCGGTTTGCGACGGCAGTTCGTCGTACTCGCCGAATTCGTTCGGCAGGCCGGCGTTCGGGTGCGCGGATACGTGGGTGCTGGCCTTGTTCGACAGCTCTTCCAGGTACGGACGCAATTCACTGGCGCCGAGCGCGCAGTTGAGGCCGACGGAAATCGGCTTGGCGTGCGCCACCGAGTTCCAGAACGCTTCGGTGGTCTGGCCCGACAGGGTGCGGCCGGAGGCATCGGTGATGGTCCCGGAAATCATGATCGGCAGTTCGATGTGCAGCTCTTCGAACACGCCTTGCACAGCGAAGATCGCCGCTTTGGCGTTGAGGGTGTCGAAAATGGTTTCGATCAGAATCAGGTCGGCGCCGCCCTCGATCAGGCCTTTGGTGGCTTCGGTGTAGTTCTCCACCAGTTCATCAAAGGTGACGTTGCGGTAGCCCGGGTTGTTGACATCCGGTGACAGCGAACAAGTACGGCTGGTCGGGCCGAGCACGCCGGCGACGAAACGCGGCTTGGCCGGGTTCTCGGCGGTCTTGGCGTCGGCGACCTTGCGGGCCAGGCGTGCGCCTTCTACGTTTAACTCGTAGGCCAGTTCTTCCATGCCGTAGTCGGCCATGGAAATGCGCGTGGCGTTGAAGGTGTTGGTTTCGAGAATGTCGGCGCCGGCATCCAGATAGGCTTTCTCGATGCCGCCGATCACGTCCGGACGGGTGATGACCAGCAGGTCGTTGTTGCCCTTGACGTCACTCGGCCAGTCCGCGAAGCGTTTGCCGCGATAATCCTGCTCTTCGAGCTTGTAGCTCTGGATCATCGTGCCCATGCCGCCGTCGAGTATCAGGATGCGCTCTTTGAGAGCTTGCTTGAGAGCTTGAAGGCGGACGCTGCGATCGGACATTTGGACTACTCGGAAAGACCATTACGAAGGAGCGGGATCATAGCAAACCTGTGCGCTTTTGGAGCATGCGGGGCTTTTGCATGAATATCGTTCATGTTGGTGCGAGCGTCATACTGTAGACTCGCGGCGTTTTTTTCAGGATCGGGATCACGGGCATGTCGTACCGCGTCATCAGCATTGTTTTGCTGTTTTTAAGCTGGGGCGCCGCTGCGCAAGAGCCCTCGATCTCGTATACCCGTGATATCCAACCGATCTTCACCGAGAAGTGCGTGGCCTGCCATGCCTGTTACGACTCGGCGTGTCAGCTCAATCTGGGCAGTGGCGAGGGCGCGGCCCGGGGCGCGAGCAAGATGCCGGTCTACGATGGCGAGCGCACCCAGGCGGCGCCGACCACTCGATTGTTCTACGACGCCTTTGGCAAACGTGCCTGGCAGCAAAAAGATTTCTATTCGGTGCTTGATGCGCAGGGCAGTCAGGCGGCGTTGATGGCGCGCATGCTGGAGTTGGGCCACAAAACGCCGCTGACGCCCAACGCCAAACTTCCGGAAGACATCGTGCTGGGCCTCAACCGCGAGAACATGTGCGCGCTGCCGGCCGAGTTTGAGGGTTATGCCGGCGCCCATCCGAAAGAAGGCATGCCGCTGGCGGTGACCGGACTGACCGATCAGCAATATCAGACCTTGCAGCGCTGGCTGGCCTCGGGGGCGCCGATTGACGAACAAGGTCTGGCACCGAGCGCCAAAGAGGCGCTGCAAATCGTCCAGTGGGAAAACCTGCTCAACACCCCCGGTGCGCGACAAAGTCTGGTCGGGCGCTGGCTGTACGAGCACTGGTTCCTCGCGCACATCTACTTCAAGGACGGTGAGCCGGGGCATTACTTCCAGTGGGTGCGTTCGCGCACGCCGAGCGGTCAGCCGATCGACCTGATCGCCACCCGTCGTCCCAACGACGATCCGGGCACTCAGGTGTATTACCGCTTGTGGCCGGTGCAAGGGGTGATCGTGCACAAAACCCACATCACCTATCCGCTGAGTGCGGCGAAGATGGCGCGGGTCAAAAGCCTGTTTTACAGCGGCAACTGGCAGGCCAATGCCTTGCCGGGTTACGGCCCGCAGAGCCGCGCCAATCCGTTTGCCACGTTTGAGGCGATTCCGGCGCAGGCGCGTTATCAATTCATGCTCGATAACGCCGAATATTTCGTCCGCACCTTTATTCGCGGCCCGGTGTGCCGTGGGCAGATCGCCACCGACGTAATCCGCGACAACTTCTGGGCACTGTTCCAGGCACCGGAACACGACCTGTATATCACCGACCCGAACTATCGCGGCCAGGCCACGCCGTTGTTGGCGATGCCGGGGCAGAACGACGATGTCGGCAGTGTGCTCAGCCTGTGGCATAACTACCGCAACAAGCGTAACGAATACGAGGCTTTGCGCCGTGACAGCTATGCCGAAGTGCCCGCGCCGAGCTGGTCGACCCTGTGGGCCGGCAACGACAACGCGCTGCTGAGCATTTTTCGCCACTTCGACAGTGCTTCGGTGACCAAAGGCCTGATCGGCGAGGTGCCGCAGACAATGTGGCTGTTCGACTATCCCTTGCTCGAGCGCACCTATTACCAGTTGGCGGTCAATTTCGATGTGTTCGGCAACGTCTCCCATCAGGCGCAAACCCGCCTGTATTTCGACCTGATCCGCAACGGCGCCGAGCAGAACTTTCTGCGCCTGATGCCCGCCGATTCGCGCGAAGACTATCTCGACGATTGGTACCAGAGCAGTGGCCAGTTCAAGATGTGGCTCGATTACGAGGCCATTGATGACGACAAACCGACCGCGCTGAAACTCGATGAGAAAGACCCGAAATACGACTTCGCCATGCAATTGCTGGCGCGTTACGGCGACCTCAATGCCCGGCCGGATCCGATCAACCGTTGCGAGGGCGCTTATTGCTCACGGCCGAACATCGAACCGGCACTGCAAAATGCTGAACAGGCATTGAGCCGCCTGACTTCGCGTCCGGCGGCCGGTTTGAAGGTGATTGATCAGCTCCCTGAAGCGACGATGCTGCGCATTGAAACCGCCAGCGGTAAGCGCGAGGTCTACAGCCTGATGCGCAACCGCGCGCACAGCAACGTGGCGTTCCTTCTCGGTGAATCGCTGCGCTATCAGCCGGGGCTCGACACGCTGACCATTTACCCGGGCGTGCTCAGCAGCTACCCGAACTTCATCTTCAACATTCCGGCCGACCAAGTGCCCGCGTTTGTCGACGCGATGGAAAACGCCAAGGACGCCCACCGTTTCGAGAAAATCGTCGAACGGTGGGGAATTCGGCGCAGTCACCCGCAATTCTGGTTCTATTTCCACGACCTGAGCCAGTACCTGCACGAAACCGATCCGGTGGAAGAGGGCGTGCTGGACATGAACCGCTACGAGAATCTTTGATCATTTGAAACAGGCCGACTGTCACAGCTTCAGGTAACACACAAATCCCCTGTGGGAGCGAGCCTGCTCGCGAAGGCGGAGTGTCAGGCACCGAATACATTGAATGTGCCGTCGCTTTCGCGAGCAGCCTCGCTCCCACAAGGTGAAGTGTGTTTTTGCAATTGTGAGCGGGAGCGGTCGATGTTGATTTCAGTGCAAGCCCTGCGTGCGCTGGCCGCGTGGACGGTGGTCTGCCACCACTTCATGCAGATTTTTTTCGACTTCAAGGCGCGCGGGCCGGTCGGTCAGTTTTTCATCGACAAAGGCGCAGTGGGCGTCGATATCTTCTTTGTCATCAGCGGGCTGGTGATCTTCCTGTCTACCGAGAGCAAGCCGCTGCCACCGGCGCGGTTTCTGCTGTATCGGCTGTTTCGCATCGTCCCGGCGTACTGGCTGTACACGCTGCTGATGGCGCTGCTGGTGGTATTTGCCCAGCCGTTGCTGCCGGATCAAACGGTGGACTGGCCGCATCTGCTGCTGTCGTTGTTGTTCATTCCCACAGAGAACCCCGGCGGTTACGGCATCTATCCGACGCTGAATGTCGGCTGGACGCTCAATTACGAAATGCTCTTCTACCTGCTGTTTGCCTGGGCGCTGCTGTTTCGCTTGCAAGTGCGCCTGCTGGTGGTGGCGGCGCTGTTGTTTGCCGTGTGTCAGACCTGGACCGGGTTTGGCTGGATCAGTCAGTTCTATCGCTCGGACATCGTCTACGAGTTTTTATTGGGGATTGGCATCGGCATGCTCTATCGCCGGGGCTGGATCGGCGCCGGCCTGTGGCTGCCGCTGCTGGCGATCGGCGCGGCATTGTTGACGATCTACCACTTGGCACCCGCGCCAAGGCTGCTGAACTGGGGCGTGCCGAGCGCAGTGCTGGTGATGGCGTGTATCTCGCTTGAGCGGTATGTCGAGCGCAGCCGTGTGCTCAAACTGCTCGGTGATTGCTCGTATTCGGTGTACCTGATGCACGTTCTGGTGCTGTCGGCGGGGGGATTTGTCGCGCAGCGCTACGCAATCAACCCGTATTTGATGTTTGCCGTGTGTGCGCTGGCGATCGGCGTCGGCTCGTGGTTGAGCTACGAATGGGTGGAAAAGCGCAGTTACCATTGGCTCAAGGCGCAGGTCGACGAGGAGCCCGACGAGAATCTTTCCCGACAAAAATACTAGGACTTTGTCCGGCGCAATGATTGGCGTAAACTGCGCCCAAGCCTGCGAGGAGTTTCCATGACCGCTATTACCATTACCGACGCCGCCCACGATTACCTGGCTGATCTGCTCTCCAAGCAGAACACCCCGGGCATCGGCATCCGCGTCTTCATCACCCAGCCTGGCACCCAGTACGCCGAAACCTGCATTGCCTACTGCAAGCCGGGCGAAGAAAAACCTGAAGACACCGCGCTGGGGCTGAAAAGCTTCACCGCGTATATCGATTCGTTCAGTGAAGCGTTTCTCGATGACGCCGTTGTTGACTACGCCACCGACCGCATGGGCGGCCAGCTGACCATCAAGGCGCCAAACGCCAAAGTACCGATGGTCAACGCCGACAGCCCGGTCAACGAGCGCATCAACTATTACCTGCAAACCGAAATCAACCCGGGGCTGGCCAGCCACGGCGGTCAGGTCAGCCTGATCGATGTGGTTGAAGACGGCATCGCCGTTCTGCAATTCGGTGGCGGTTGCCAGGGCTGCGGCCAGGCAGACGTGACTTTGAAGGAAGGCATCGAGCGCACACTGCTCGAACGCATCCCGGAGCTCAAGGGCGTTCGCGACGTGACCGACCACACGCAGAAAGAAAACGCCTACTACTAAGGTGTTCGCTGCGGACAAGAAAAACGGCGCCCCGTGAGCGCCGTTTTTTTATGCGTAACTTTTACCGACGCCTTCGCGAGCTAGCTCGCTCCCACATTTGATCGCATGCCAAATGTGGGAACGAGCTTGCTCGCGAAGGTGGCTTCATGGGCGATAGAGATGCGCATGCCCGGCGCGATACAGCGATGACTCGCTGAACACTTCACTGCCCAGCACGCGCCCAACCAGAATCAACGCCGTACGCCGAAACCCTTTGGCCTCGACCTTCCCGGCAATATCCGCCAGCGTCCCCACCACCCAATCCTGATCCGGCCATGTCGCCCGGTGAATCACCGCAATCGGGCAATCCGCGCCGTAATGCGGCAACAGCTCGGCCAGAATCTTATCCAGATGATTAACCCCCAGATGAATCGCCATGGTCGCGCCATGTTGCGCCAGACTGCCGAGTTCTTCGCCGGCCGGCATGGCGGTCTTGTCGGCGTAGCGGGTCAGAATCACGCTTTGCGACACGTCCGGCAGAGTCAGCTCTGCGCCCAGCAGCGCGGCACAGGCTGCCGTTGCCGTCACACCGGGAATGATCTCGAACGGGATATTCAACTCGCGCAGATAACGGATCTGCTCACCGATCGCACCATAGAGGCTCGGATCCCCCGAGTGCACCCGCGCCACATCCTGGCCTTGGGCATGCGCGGTTCTGATCAATTCGATGATCTGTTCCAAGTGCAATTCAGCGCTGTTGACCACCGTTTCAGCCTGATGGCCGTCGAGTACCGCCGCCGGCACCAGCGAACCTGCGTAGATAATCACCGGGCAACTGCGGATCAGCCTCTGGCCTTTGACAGTGATCAATTCCGGGTCGCCGGGGCCGGCGCCGATGAAGTAGACGGTCATCGTTGAATCCTGAGTAAAAGAGGGCACGACCGCGTTGCAGATGAACAACGCTCATGATCAATGGCGGGGATTATCGGGATTTTACGCAGCGCCGGCCAATGCCAGGGTTGCCTGCGCGTATTTTTGCCGGGAAATCAGCAGTTTTGCCGGGGCCTGAATCAGCTGTTCGGCGAGTGCCAACGCTGCACTTTCCGCTACGCCGTAGCAACCGGTGCGCTCGTAGGCAATTTGCGAATGGTGGCTGAGTCGTTGCTGATAACTGGCCAGTTCTGCACTGCTGAAGTACAGCAGAGGCAGGGCTAGTTGGGCCGCCAGTTCCTGCAAACCGGGTTCATCGCGTTTCAAGTCAATGCTGGCCAACGCCTTGACCGCTTCAAGTTCAATGCGATGGGCCTGTAACGCCTGATCGAGCAATGCGCGCAGCGTGCTGGCCGGGCAGCCGCGCTGGCAACCCAGGCCGACCACGAAGGTCGGCGCTGCGCTGTCATCGGTCATGCGTGGTATTGGCCATCGCTTTTGCGGCGGAACAACCAGGCGCTGATCAGCCCGAGGGCCAGCCAGAACGCCACGTTGGTCAGCTGCGAAGCGATTTTGAACTGCGCTTCCAATGCTTGCGGTGCGAGCATTGAATGCACTTCCGGTTGCGGTGCGCCGATCACGTGCGGCACAGCAAGGATCGCCACACCGAGGACTTTCATCAGCCAGTGACGGCTGAACACGATCAGTGCCAGGCCGACCGCGGTCGACGCGGCAGTACCGATCCACCACATCTGTCGCGAGGCCAGATCAGCCGCCGCGGTGCCCGGCAGTTCCGGCGGCAAGCCCAACGTCGGCGCGAGGACGAACGTCGCATAACCGGCCAGACCCCAGAGCAGGCCTTGCGAGGTTTTGGTCGGTGCGCGCAGGGTGTAGAGGCCGGCGAGCATCAGGGCAAAACCAACCGCCACCACCAGATTACCGCCGGTGGTCGAGACCACGCGCTGCCAGCCGTCTTCCGGCTCCCAGGCTTCGGCGTCGTGGCTGTGACCGGCCATGGCGCCTTCGGCGTGTTCATGAGCGGCGACGGGCTCGGCTTTCTCGAAGGTTTCTGCCTGCAGAATCAGCGGCGAAACCCAGAAGCTTTGCAGCAGAGTGAGGAGCAGGGCGGCCAGCAGACCGGTGAAACCTGCGGTTTGCGCAATACGCTTGATCATGTCGACAGGTCTCAGTGGCACGGGAACGCGGCGCTGTGGCGGGTATCGTGAGCGGCGTTGTGCACCGCTTCGATGTGCGAGAAACCGGCGAAGTAAACCAGGCTGGCGCCGAGGATCGACGCGAAGATCGCGGCGCTCAGGCGTTGGCTCAGTGTCGCGGTGCTGGAAATTTTGTCGGTGTTGCTGCCGGTGCTGCTGATGATCGACATGGCGCTTCCCTCTGGAGTGTCAGCGGGTGAATAGAGCGCATGAAAACCCCTGCGGGTCAGGCTCGCAGAGGTTCGAACAGCGCCCGCCCACCGCGGGTTTGTTATGTTCAGCGACGCACAAAATGCGCGCTGTGTGTTGCGGGCCGGTCTCCGGGCTCACGAGGGGTTGGCGTCAGGCCGACCTGCAAGCGTCACCTTCCCATGCCTTGCAGACACAGTGGCTTTGACGCTTCGCTCGCTTACCGTTGCGGGGGCAGCACCGGACTGACATGGGCTTGAGTAAAGCACATGATTCACCGGTTTCCCGTTTCACCCTGTGAAGGGCACCCGTAACAAGGTGTGTAGGAGAGCATGGGGGTGGGGTTTTGGTCAATTTTTGGGTGTATATCCGTTGCTGCGGGTGTTGCTGATTAGGGTTCCGCCCTTACGGCGGGTCACCTTTTCCAAACGCCGAAAAAGTAACGCAAAAGGCTTGCTCCTACGTGCGGCCCGCTCGCTGGGGCTCGGGGTTCCTTCGCTGCGGGATCGATCCGGGCGCAGCGCCTACGGTTTGATT
>NZ_LVEJ01000032.1 GCF_001648775.1 Pseudomonas fluorescens | reverse complement strand
CGCCCTTACGGCGAGTCACCTTTTCCAAACGCCGAAAAGGTAACCCAATGTATGGTCAGCCCATCTTCTGCCACTCAGCAGCGATCAACGGTAAATCGAGCTTGCGCTAATGTATCCGGGCTCAGTGTGAGCACGTATAGCGCTCGGCCCTTGATGAGTAGTCGCTCCTGCCTGTCCTTAAAAAGGCTTCAGCTTCCAAAGCTTTTTGGGTTATCAGGTTTTCAGTCAGGATGTCTGCCGTTTATCGTCATCAGTACTGACGTCGCAAAAGCCGTTGGTAAAGCGTACAGATCAAGCTAAGAGCGTTGAGTTAAAGGTGCCGCCCTTGGTTAACAACACCCAGACGATTCTTGCCATTTTGTTCGCGAGGGCGCAGGCCACTTTGTTTGGATGTTTGCGTGCTAGTAAGTTTTTGGCCCAGACACCGAGGGCATCCGTTCGCTTATCGACGCGACACAAAACGGCGTGAGCGCCCTGCATCAACAAACTCCTTAAATACTTGTCCCCTCGCTTGCTGATGCTGAGCAATGTCGTTTCCCCACCCGTTGAGTACTGGCGCGGCACCAGCCCCAACGACGCTGCAAAATCGCGAGATGACTTGAAAACCGAAGCGTCGCCGACATCGGCCACCAGCGCGCTAGCGATGAGAGGGCCGATGCCGGGGATGCTCTGCAGGCGTTGGCCGGCATCGTTTTGCGTCAGCTGTTGTTTGATTTCGACGTCGAGTTTTTTGATCTCATGTGTCAGCTGCCGAATGTCTTCAAGCATGCGTTCGATAGCACTTATCAAGCGAGTGGGCAGTTCACGGCTCTCCATCAGACCTGAGAGCCGATCCAGTGCGGCGTATCCAACGGGAAAAACGACGCCGAACTCCAGGAGAAATCCATGCACTTGATTGATGACGGCGGTGCGTCGATTTACTAAAGACTTGCGCAGTCGGTGTTCTGTGGACAGCACCTGCTGTTCTATGGTTTTGACTTGAACCGAGCGGGTTCTGGGGCGCGAGGCCGCTTCACAAATGGCCTCGGCATCAATGAAATCGTTTTTATTTCCGGTGACGTAGGCCTTCACATGTTGGGGTGCAATCAACTGCACGTGATGGCCCTGTTCCATGATTTTTCGGGCGAGCCAATGAGACCCGCCGCAGGATTCCATGGCGACTTTGCAGGTCGAGATCTGCGCCAGAAAGGGGAGTAATTGG
Source organism: Pseudomonas fluorescens (assembly GCF_001648775.1). Lineage (GTDB taxonomy): Bacteria > Pseudomonadota > Gammaproteobacteria > Pseudomonadales > Pseudomonadaceae > Aquipseudomonas > Aquipseudomonas fluorescens_M. The sequence continues at coordinate 89,627 of NZ_LVEJ01000032.1, read as the reverse complement.
TTTCGGTTGAGTTTTTTACGCAGCACCTGATGGCCTCTGGCGTCTTGGCCATGCAGGTGGAAAGTGTGTTTGCCGATGTCGATACCCAAAAGCGTGATGGTATTCATGAGAGATCCTCCTTCGGTAAAAAGAGAGCCTCGGCAAGTTTAGACCCGCCGAGGATCTCACCGGGCTGACCATCTCATTAAGGCTTGCCCCAACGTTCGGCCCGCTCGCTAAAGCTCGGGGTTCCTTCGCTCCGGAATTCATCCGGGCGCATCGCCTACGGTTTGCTTCGCTGCACCTCCTCTCGATGCATTTGGCTACGCCAAACGGTCGCTGCGCTCCCACCCCCGGATAAATCCCTCCACTCAGCCTGCCGACGGGGCCTGTGGATCAAGATCAAGAGCAGCAGCCGAGCTAACGCTCATCCTGTTGAGTGGTGAAGAGCACGGAGTGTTTCAGAATCTGAATTCGGCTCGGTATTTCACGTCGGCGTACATCCACCAAACACCTCGGTCAGTCCCCTCTCCCTCTGGGCGAGGGGAGAGTGAGTGGCTTTTGATCTGTTTCAGGACCTGAATTCGACTCGGTATTTCACGTCGGCGTACATCCACCAAACACCCCGGTCAGTCCCCTCTCCCTCTGGGAGAGGGCTAGGGTGAGGGTTTGCTTTGGTCTGTTTAGATATGTGTAGAAATAGCAGAACCTTCCCACAAGGTTTTCAGGTTGTCCGTCGGACGCCCGCTCTCTAGTCTTTGCCTGTCGCTGCCAATTCAGCGACCGGGCGTGAGATCCCCGGAAAGCTTGCAACTAGCGCCAACACTACGATAATTGGCGCCAGCTCAATCTGCTGCCTGTGTTATGGCGGCTGTGTGCGGGCAGACTTCGGTCTGGCCGGTTGCCTGCTCCGGTGGATCTCACCCTGCACATAGCTGCCACCTCTTCGCCGCGTGAGATCCGGCGAACGATGGCATCCTCACTTGCAGTAGCAGGAGTTGAATTTTGGACAAGCTAATACCAGATCCACCCCCCGAAACCACCACCCCACTCGAAGCCGCCATCCGCGCCGAAGACTTGGCAAAAAACCGCGAAGCCATCAAGCGCGCCCTCGATTTCTACCTCAGCCCTGAACCCGCCAAACCCCGACAACCGAGCACCATGTTCCTCGTCCACCCCAGCGTCGACACCGAAAGCCTGCTCGCCCATGCTTGTGAATCGTTGGCCTCAGCGAACGCCATGGCCAGCAACTTCGCAACCGAGCTAGGCGGCTTGCAACGCAGCACGGCACTGGCCATCCAGCAAATCATCATGCTTGCCGAACTCGCAGTAAACCGCGCACTGGATCGAGTCGATCCACAAACCTGACGACCGCGTCATCGTTCATCGCCAGCAGGTTAGCTCCCACATTTGAAATGCATGCTCTGTGGGAGCGGGCTTGCTCGCGAAAGCGTTTTCGCAGTTGTCCGAATACTTCCTGTACCTCATCAAATAGCGGATTTTTCCTACCGGTTTTTCAGGTTGTCTCTCGGAAGTAGCCTCTCTAACTTGGGTTGTCTCCGGCAAACAGCGAGCTCGGCAATAGACCGCTAACGGGATGTTGCTCCTTTCGCTGAAGCCATCGACATGACTCTGAGGTTGAAAATGGAGCTACTTCCCGTCGTCACACCCCGCATCAACACAAGCACCGCGCTGGGGCGGGCGCTGGTATCGATGTTCAAGTCCGTCGAGGCGGAATTGATTGAAGAGAATGCAGCAACTGGAGCGGTCAAGATCATTGTGTTTGGAGGGTGTGCAGTTCACCTCTACACCCATCACCGCATATCTTTGGATGTCGATGCGGAAATCTATGAGGCATGCATTCCGGCAGGATTCGACCTGCGTACGCTGCTGGCGACGGTGCCGGAGCCCTTTGTCGATGAGCTTTCTGCTCGAAAGATGGAGCTGAACTACGACCTGCAATACAACACTAGCTTTGGCCCGATTCATGAGGATTATTGGTCGCGAAGTATTCCCATGTCAGAGTTTTCGCTGGAGTCTCCTCTACACATTCATATTGCTGCGCCCGTCGACATAGCCATTACAAAGCTGGGCAGGGCTACAGATCACGATATCGCAGACATCAATGCGCTTCTGAGGTGCGGGTTCATACTGACCAGCGAGCTCCGGCGTCTGGCATTGCAGGCAATTGATGTATATGTTGGCAATAAAGCGCAACCGACCTCGGTATTGAGCAACATATTGCAAGACTATCTGGAGAAAGCAGATGACGAAGCTGAATGACGCTCACGTCCTCTCATCCGCATTAGACACTCTCGTTAGAAGCCCTCTGAATCAGGCCGATGACGTTGCACTAGTGAGTGCTGCGAAAGAAGTCTGGTACTCGGATTCAAATGTTGAAAGCGAGGTGAAGGCCTTTCTGAAACATCATAGAGATGACATTGAACGTCGCCGCGCCGCCTACCTGTTGGAGCGATTTACGCGTTTTTCGTGTGTCTCGGATACCCGCGTATTGGAAACGCTTCATGCGCTGGAGCTTTTCGCGCACTCGACACCGAAGCAGGATGTCGCGCCTCAAACAAAGGTTTCATTACGCAATCGCAAAGATGAATTGGCCGTTTCTTGGGGGTTAGCAGAAAGTCTTGGATTGAAGGTTCAAACGCTGATGCCATTTCAGACCCGCCATTACCAAGCGGAACAGCATTCATCCTGAGCCGAATTTGTTGGCGATGAAAAACCCGGCCTAAGCCGGGTTTTTTGTGTCGATTAAACCTTCACACTGACCTCACTTCGGTTGACCAGGCTTTCAAGCGCCCCACTCAAACTCGCCGCCTTATCCCCCACCAGCAAATGCCAGACCCCTCCATCCAACTGGCTGACACCGTGACAGCCCAGATCCTTCAACTGCGCCTCGGACAACGCCTTGCCATCCGCCAATTGCAGGCGAATCCGCGTCATCGCAATGCAGTCCAGTTGCAGCACATTGTCGCCGCCGCCCAATGCATTCAGCCATTGCTGCGCTTCGGTACCGGCAACCATCACGGCTTTAGGCTCATCAGCAACAACCGCAGTTTCAACAAGAGCGGCACGTCCCAGAGAAGGCATCGCCAGGCGAATCTCATCCGCAATGCTGTCCGCCATCGGCCCGACAACAACCTGCAAACTCCCACCTTTACCCGGACGCACAACCGCCATCGCCCCCAGCGCTTTCAAATCAGCATCGGACGCCTTGCTGCGATCGACCATCTCCAGGCGCAACCGCGTGGTGCAGGCGCCAACGGTGACCAAATTCTCTGCACCACCCAATGCCTTGATGTAAGCACTGGCGCGTTCGTTCTCAGTGAGCACGGCTTTCTCAGCAGTAGCCACATCCTCGCGCCCAGGCGTTTTCAGATTGAAGCGACGAATGCAGAAGTCGAAGACGAAGTAGTAGATGACCGCATAGGCGAGGCCCACCGGAATCACCAGCCAGCCATTGGTCGAGCGACCCCAACCCAGCACCATGTCGATGAAACCGCCGGAGAAGGTGAAACCGAGGTGAATGTTCAGCGCGTTGGTGATCGCCATCGACAACCCGGTCAGCAGCGCATGCAGCAGATACAACAGCGGCGCCAGAAACATGAAGGCGAATTCAATCGGTTCAGTCACCCCGGTCAAAAACGAAGTCAGTGCCATCGACAGGAAAATCCCGCCCATCACCTTGCGGCGTTCCGGCAGCGCATTGCGGTACATCGCCAGGCATGCCGCCGGCAGGCCGAAGATCATCATCGGGAACATGCCGGTCATGAACTGGCCACCCTTCGGATCGCCAGCAAAGTAGCGCGACAGGTCACCCGTCACCAGTGCACCGGTGGTTGGGTCGGTGAAGTTGCCGAAGACGAACCACGCCATGTTGTTGAGGATGTGGTGCAGGCCAGTGACGATCAGCAGGCGGTTGAACACACCAAACACGAACGCGCCGATACTGCCGCTTTCCATCATCAGCGCGCCAAACGCGTTGATGCCATGCTGGATTGGCGGCCAGATATAGCCGAACACCACACCGAGGCCGACCGCTGCAAACCCGGTGACAATCGGCACAAAGCGTCGCCCGCCAAAGAACGCCAGATACTCCGGCAGCTTGATGTCTTTGAAGCGGTTGTACAGCGCGCCGGCCATCAGGCCGCTGACGATCCCGGCGAGCATGCCCATGTTGATGCTCGCATCGAGCACCTTCAGCGTGGAAATCATCACCAGATAACCGATCACCCCGGCGAGGCCGGCGGTGCCGTTGTTGTCCTTGGCGAAACCGACGGCGATGCCGATGGCGAAGATCATCGCCAGGTTGGCGAAGATCACTTGGCCGGCGTCGTGGATGATCGCGATGTTCAGCAGGTCGGTATCACCCAGACGCAGCAGCAGGCCGGCAATCGGCAGGATCGCGATCGGCAGCATCAGCGCGCGGCCGAGGCGTTGCAGGCCTTCGATGAAGAGTTGGTACATGGCGTTTGTCCTTGTTGTTTTTGTTAGCGCAGTGGCCAATGTTGATGACAGGCGTGGCGCACGGCGGCGGCGCTGCTCAACTTGAGCAGGTCGCGGGCGAGGCGCTGGCATTCGGCTTCGTGCACCTGGCGCACGCGATCCTTGATTTCACCGATTTGCACCGGGCTGACGGAGAGTTCGGTGACGCCCAGACCGATCAACACCGGCGTCGCCAGCGGATCGGAGGCGAGGGCGCCGCAGACACCGACCCAACGCTTGTGCACCGCCGCGCCTTCGCAGGTCATGGCGATCAGGCGCAGCAGCGCCGGATGCAGGGCGTCAACGCGGGCGGCCAGACCTGCGTGATCGCGATCCATGGCCAAGGTGTATTGCGACAAATCGTTGGTGCCGATCGAGAGGAAGTCGGCGTGTTCGGCCAGTTGTTCGGCTTGCAGCGCGGCGGCGGGGACTTCGATCATCACGCCGATTTCCGGGCGTTGGCTCACGCCGAGTTCGAGGCACAAGGCGTCGACGCGTTGGCGGATGTGCAGCAGCTCATCCACCTCGGTGACCATCGGCAACAGGATCCGGCAACGATGCAGCGGGCTGACGTGCAGCAGCGCACGCAGTTGCTGATCGAGGATTTCCGGGCGGGCCTGAGCCAGACGAATGCCACGCAGACCGAGCACCGGGTTGGCCTCGACCGGCAACGGCAGATAGTCGAGTTGCTTGTCGCCGCCGACGTCAATGGTGCGGATGATCACGGGGTGATCGCCCATCGCATCCAGCACGCCTTGATAGGCAGCACGTTGTTCCTCGACATCGGGTGCCGTCTGGCGATCAACGAAAAGAAACTCGGTGCGCAGCAGACCGACGCCATCGGCACCGTTGGCAAAGGCATCTGCCGCTTCAGCGCTGGAGGCGACATTGGCGACGACTTCGATGTGCACGCCATTGCGCGTTTCGGCCGGCAAGTGAGCTTTGGCCTGCTGCGCGTCGCGACGCAGTTGACGGTCGATTTGCGCCTGCTGAACTTCGGCCAAGCGTTTTGCATTTGGTGTCAGTTCCAGGCGACCGCCATCGGCGTCGAGCACCACCGATTGCCCTTGCGGTTGATCAAGCAATGCCGAACCCAATGCAACCATGCACGGCAGACCTTTACCGCGCGCCAGAATCGCCACATGCGAAGTCGCGCCACCCTCGGCCATGCACAACCCGGCAACCCCTTGCGCGCTAAGTTGCAGAAGATCCGATGGCGTCAGTTCATGAGCAGCAACAATGGCGCCGGCCGGCACGTCGTAATTCCACGCTTCGCCGAGCAACGCGCGCAACACGCGTTGTTTCAGGTCGCGCAGATCATTGGCGCGTTCGGCCAAGAGTGCGCTGCCGGTGTGCTGCAGCACTTCGCACTGCACATCGATCGACTGGCTCCAGGCGTGAGTCGCCGCAGTGCCTTGTTCGATGGATTGCTGCGCGGCGTCGAGCAGGGCGGGATCTTCGAGCAAGGCCAGATGCGCAGCGAAGATCGCTTCTTCATCGGCGTTCTTGTGCTTTTTCGCTTGGGCGAGGGTGCCGTCGATTTCGCTGCGTACCTGAGTCAGCGCAGTGTCGAGAAGCTGCTGTTGTTGCAGCGGATCGTGATTGCCCGCGTCGACTGGCAAGCTGATCGCGTTCAAGCGGAACAGCGGGCCACCGACCAGTCCTGGCGCGGCGCATACGCCGTGCAGCACACCCGCTTCGGCCGGGCGTTTGAGAGGCGCAATACTGACCGGTGCCGCCGCGTGATGATCCTCCGGCAGCGCCGTCGCCAACGCCTTGAGCAACGCTTGCAACGCCGCTTCGGCATCCGGTCCCTGACAGCTGACCTGCACTTCAGCCTGCTCGCCAATCGCCAGCCCCATCAAACCGATCAGGCTGTTGCATGGCGCCGATTTACCGGCGAAGTGCAGCTGCGACTGGCTTTTGAAACCTTGCGCAGTCTGCCGAATCAGCGCGGCTGGGCGCGCGTGCAGACCGCCGCGATGAGCCACCAACACATGGCCATGAACCTCTGGCCCGCCGACCTCCGCGACATTCGCCGCGACGCTGTTGCGCGCAACAATGTGCAACAACGGCTCGCCAACCTTCACCGCTTTCAGCGTGATCGGGCGTACCTGAAAATCCTGACTGTTGGTCAGGATCAACAGGCTGACGAGGCTTTTGCACTGTTGGCCGACCTTGTCGAGGTCGTAGCGCAACAACGGCTGGCCCTTGGTCACGCGGCCACCTTCCTTGACCAGCATCGAGAAGCCTTCGCCGTTCAACTCAACGGTGTCGAGCCCAAGGTGGAGGAGGATTTCCGCGCCGTTATCGGCACGTACGGTGAGTGCGTGGCCGGTGCGCGCGACATGAATGATCACCCCGGCGCACGGTGAGTACAGGGTGTCGTTGATCGGATCGATGGCAATGCCGTCGCCCATCGCGCCGCTGGCGAACACCGCGTCCGGGACTTTGGCGAGCGTGAGCACCGGGCCGCTGAGCGGGGCGCTGAGGGTCAGCTCTTTATTGTTGTTGTGCATGGCTCGGTCTCATCAGGTCTGCTGTCATTCGGAGTTAGTGCGTGCGGGTCACTTTGCTCAGGTGGCGCGGCTGATCCGGGTCCATGCCACGGGCCACGGCCAAGCCAGCGGCCATCACGTAGAAGCTCTGAATCGCCAGAATCGGATCAAGCGCTGGGTGTTCGGCGCGGGTCAGGGTCAGGTCGCGCTCGGTCACATCATCCGGCGCCGCCAGCAAGACACGGGCGCCGCGTTGACGCATTTCCGCTGCAAGACTCAGCAGGCCCGCCTGCTCGGCACCGCGCGGAGCGAACACCAACAATGGATAGTGTTCGTCGATCAATGCCATCGGGCCGTGACGGACTTCGGCGCTGCTGAAGGCTTCGGCCTGAATCGCCGAGGTTTCCTTGAACTTCAACGCTGCTTCTTGGGCGATGGCAAACCCGGCGCCCCGGCCGATGACCATCAGGCGCTCGCAATCGCGCAGCGCTTCGATGGCCACGCTCCAGTCCTGTTTCGCTGCTTCGCGCAGGCCTTCCGGCAGAGCATTGCCGGCTTCGAGCAATTCGCGGTCCTCTTTCCAGTGCGCGATCAAACGGGCGCTGGCGCTGAGGGTGGCAATAAAGCTCTTGGTCGCGGCGACGCTGCTTTCCGTTCCGGCGAGCAGCGGTACGCTGAATTCGCACGCGGCTTCCAGTGGCGAATCGGCGGCGTTGACCATCGACACACTGAGCGCGCCACGCTTGCGCAACAGGCGCAGGCTGTTGACCAGATCCGGGCTCTGCCCCGATTGCGAAAAGGCGAACGCGACCTGACCGCTGACCTTCAACGGCGCTTGCTGCATGGTCACCACCGACATCGGCAACGACGCCACCGGTACACCCAATTGCTGCATGGTCAGGTAGGCGAAGTAGCTCGCCGCGTGGTCGGAGCTGCCGCGGGCAACGGTCATCGCCACTTGCGGTGGCTGACGGCGCAGGCGCCCGGCGATCTCGATCATTTGCGGGTCGAGCTGTTGCAGTTGGGCTTGCACGGCCTCGAAGGAGGACAGCGCCTCCTCAAGCATTTTTGAAGTCAATGTCTTCTCCTTCGACCATGACGGCGGTCAGTGTGAGTGAGCGATCCAGCCGCACGCAGTCGGCCCAGGCACCCGGTTGCAGGCGCCCGCGTTCGTTGATGCCGAGGTAGTCGGCGGGGAATTGCGACAGACGCTGCGAGGCCTCGGCGATCGGCAGACCGATCTTCACCAGATTGCGCAGGGCCTGATCCATGGTCAGCGTGCTGCCGGCCAAAGTGCCGTCTGGCAGGCGTACGCCGCCCAGGCATTTGGTCACGGTGTGGCTGCCGAGCTTGTACTCACCGTCGGGCATACCGGCGGCAGCGGTCGAATCGGTGACGCAATACAGGCACGGGATCGAGCGCAGGGCCACGCGAATGGCGCCGGGATGCACGTGCAGCAAATCCGGAATCAGCTCGGCGAATTTGGCGTGAGCCAGTGCCGCGCCAACGATGCCCGGTTCGCGGTGATGCAGCGGGCTCATGGCGTTGTAGAGGTGAGTGAAACTGGTCGCGCCAGCCTCCATTGCAGCAACGCCTTCCTCGTAACTGCCGAGGGTGTGGCCGATCTGCATGCGCACGCCCCGGCTGCTGAGTTCGCGGATCAAACCGTCGTGACCGGCGATTTCCGGAGCGATGGTGATCACGCGGATCGGCGCCAGTGCCAGATATTCTTCGACTTCGGCCATCAACGCGGTGTGGGCGAAGTTCGGTTGTGCGCCGAGTTTGCCGGGGTTGATGTATGGGCCCTCGAGGTGGACGCCGAGGACGCGCGCGGCATTTTTCGGACGTTGTTCGCAGAATGCTCCGACGTCCTTCAACACGCTGGAAATCTCGGCACTCGGCGCGGTCATGGTGGTGGCCAGCAGCGAAGTGGTGCCGAAACGTACGTGGGTTTTGGTGATGGTTTCGAAAGCGCTGGCGCCTTCCATGATGTCTTTGCCGCCGCCACCGTGGACGTGCAGATCGATGAAACCCGGCAGCAGATACGGCAGATCATTGTCGGCCGGATCGCAGGGTACGCCTTCGATCGACACGACTTTGCCGTGTTCGTGGACCAGCCGGCCGCGAATCCAGCCGCTGGCGGTGAGGATGTTGTCTTCGGACATTTTGGTTCTCGCTTTGGGCCGCCTAGCGGCGAAGCTCTGCAACAAAGTCGTAGTAGTCGTTGCGGCAATAGGTGTCGGTGACTTCGATCGGTGTGTTGTCTTCGAGGTAGCCGACCCGGGTCATCAGCAGCATGGCGGTGCCGGGGGCGATGCCGACCAGTGCGGCGAATTCGTCCGAGGCGTTGATCGCCTGGATGTGCTGCAAGGCGCGGACGATCGGTTTGCCGATGCCGTCGAGGTATTCATAGAGCGAATCGCCGACCCGTTCCGGCTTGGGCATGATCGAGGCGGGCAGGGTGCTCATCTCGATCGCCATCACGGTGTCATCGGCTTTGCGCAGACGCTTCATGCGCGCGACCTTGTCGTTCGGCGACAGGCTGAGACGGATCAGTTCTTCGTGGGTTGGCAGGGTGATTTCACGCTCCAGCCATTGCGAGCTGGGCACGAACCCTTTCAAGCGCAGCATCTCGCTGAAACCGGAGAGGCGCGACAACGGTTGTTCCAGGCGTGGCGTGATGAAGGTGCCGGAACCTTGCAGACGACGGATCAGGCCTTGATCAAGGAGGACTTCCAGGGCTTTGCGCGCGGTCACTCGGGAGATGCCCAGTTGCTCGCAGAGGTTGCGTTCCGAGGGCATCGCCTGCTCGGACTTCCACTGCCCGGCATGAATCGCTGCTTCCAGATTGCGCGCCAGTTGCAGGTACAACGGCGTCGGCTGGGAGTCGTCAGGACGTAGGGCGTGGAGGTCGTTCATGTAGGTCATTTCCGGCGCGAGTATAGGATTGTTGTGGCTCGCTTGTGGGACGGAAATTAATACCACTTGAATACCATGTCAACGCAGGTAATGGGCCATTAGCCCAATGAAATCGCCGGTTTTAGAGGGTGTGGTTTGAAGTGGTATTAAGGATGGGCGGTGAAAAGCAAAAGATCGCAGCCTGCGGCAGCTTCTACAGTTGAGAGTGGTATCACCCCTGTAGGCGCTGTCGCAGGTTGCGATCTTTTGATTTATTTTTTTGCAGGTGACCAGCGGTCGCTGGTTACGGGCGGATTTCGACCATCGTGCCGTCCGGCACCAGGCTCCACACTTCACGCATATCAACGTTGCGCATGGCCACACAGCCGTCGGTCCAGTCCAGGGTATGGAACAGGTCTTCCGGGGTTTCTTCCGAATCCGGCGTGCCGTGGATCATGATCATCCCGCCGGGCTCGACGCCTTCACGCCGGGCGCGGGCCGAATCGCTGATGTTCGGGTAGGAAATGTGCATCGACAGATTGAATTTGTCGCTGGTCTTGCGCCAGTCGATCCAATAAAAGCCTTCCGGCGTGCGTTTGTCGCCTTCAATCAGTTTCGGACCCTTTTTCGCGCCCTTGCCCAAGGAAATGCGATAGGTCTTCAGCGGTTTGCCATCGGCGATCAACTGCAGTTGATGTGCTGATTTGAGCACCAGGACTTTTTCGATAAGCGGGCTATTCGCAGGCGCCACGGTGGTCACGAATGACGCTTGGGAGACGGTAACGAACGACAGGCAGAACAGGGCAAGCAACCAGCGCATTGAAACGATTCCCCAGGGAGTGACGCAGATATTTTATTTATAGATATTTTAGGTGATGGCAGGCTGAGCGAGCGGTGGAATCGATTCCGAGCGAACCGGATACGTCTCAACACGCCGATCAGCGAAGAAGCATTCTAAGGTACGCCCCACCGTGCGGAAAGCCAGCTCGTCCCAGGGAATGTCGGCTTCGTCGAATAGTTGCACTTCGAGGCTTTCGGGGCCGGCGGCAAAGTCCAGATCGACCAGTTCGGCACGGAAGAACACATGCACCTGACTGATGTGCGGCACGTCGATCAATGTGTAGATGCTCAGGTTGCGCACGCGGGCGCAGGCTTCCTCGGCGGTTTCACGGACGGCGGCCTGTTCGATGGTCTCGCCGTTTTCCATGAAGCCGGCGGGCAACGTCCAGTAACCGAGGCGCGGCTCGATGGCGCGACGGCAGAGCAACACTTTGCTGCCCCAGGTCGGCACGCAGCCGGCGACGATATTGGGGTTCTGATAGTGAATGGTCTGACAGCTGTCACAGACAAATCGCAGCCGCGAATCGCCTTCGGGAATGCGCTGGGTGACCGGGTTACCGCAGTGGCTGCAAAATTTCATGCTGGGCTTCCTGAATGCTGCGCCTATCTTGGCGTGCAGCGGTGCCGGTCGGCAAGTTGTCGTTTCGCGACACGACGGGTTTCGGGGGCTTGGGCGCTCGCCATGATTGGTGCATGATGCAGGGTAAGGCACAGATCGAGAACACTCATGCTGGACGAGCTACTGCATCGGGTAAGCAACCACACACCGCGCACGCTGGAGACTGACACACGTTTCCCCGAGGCCGCCGTTCTGGTGCCGATCACCCGCAGTGACGAGCCGGAACTGGTGCTGACCCTGCGCGCCAGCGGGCTCTCGACCCACGGCGGTGAAGTCGCTTTCCCCGGTGGCCGCCGCGATCCGGAAGACCCGGATCTGATCTTTACCGCCCTGCGCGAGGCCGAGGAAGAAATCGGCTTGCCGCCCGGCCTGGTCGAAGTCATCGGCCCGCTCAGTCCGCTGATCTCCCTGCACGGCATCAAGGTCACGCCGTATGTCGGCGTTATTCCCGACTTTGTCGAATACCGCGCCAACGATGCCGAAATTGCTGCGGTCTTCACTGTGCCGCTGGAGTTCTTCCGCAAAGACCCCCGTGAACACACCCATCGCATCGACTATCAAGGTCGTAGCTGGTACGTGCCGAGCTATCGCTACGGCGACTTCAAGATCTGGGGCCTGACGGCGATCATGATCGTCGAGTTGATCAATCTGCTCTATGACGCCAAGATCAGTCTGCATCAACCGCCGAAAAGCTTTATTAATACCTAAGCCATCGTTCGAATGGCCATCACCGTGAGCCCTGAGGAAAACAAGATGAAATACCGCTTGGGCGACGCCCGTGTCGAAACCCATCCACAGAGCTGGGTCGCCCCCAATGCCGTGCTGGTGGGCAAGGTCAGACTGGAAGAGGGCGCCAACGTCTGGTTCAACGCCGTGCTGCGCGGCGACAATGAACTGATCCTGATCGGCAAGAACAGCAACGTGCAAGACGGCACCGTGATGCACACCGACATGGGCTATCCGCTGACCATCGGCACCGGCGTGACCATCGGCCACAACGCCATGCTGCATGGCTGCACGGTGGGTGATTACAGCCTGATCGGCATCAACGCGGTTATTCTCAACGGCGCGAAGATCGGCAAGAACTGCATCATTGGCGCCAATTCGCTGATCGGCGAAGGCAAGGAAATTCCTGACGGTTCGCTGGTGATGGGTTCGCCGGGCAAGGTTGTACGCGAGTTGACCGAGCCGCAAAAGAAGATGCTTGAGGCCAGCGCCGCGCACTATGTGCATAACGCCCAGCGTTATGCGCGTGATCTGGTTGAGCAGGAAGAATGAACACACCAGAAAGACCGGTCGCCTCGCCGTGCGTGAATATTTGTGCGCTGGATGAGGATGATATTTGTACTGGTTGCCAGCGTACCGTTGCAGAAATCACCCGCTGGGGCCGCATGAGCAATGACGAACGCCGGGTGGTGCTGGGCTTGTGTCATGAGCGGGCGAAGGCGAGTGGGTTGGTGTGGATGATCCCTTCGAAGTCGTGATCGACTTGAGAATGCCCTCACCCTGACCCTCTCCCAGAGGGAGAGGGGACTGACCGAGTTGATGGTTCGAGTTACATCGACCTGAACTATTGAGTCGAACTCAAGATTTGAAAGGCCCCCGATCGGCTCCCTTTCCCCCTCGCTTGAGGGAGAGGGAGATTGTTCGAGCCGCACCGACCTGCGTTATCGAGTCGAACTCGGGAGTCGATTCAACGCAGATCTGCTCCCTTTCCCCCTCGCCCCCCGTGGGGGAGAGGGCTGGGGTGAGGGGGTGGCTCTTGATCTGCCGGTCAAGTAACCTGTGCGCCAATCTGCCAGGTCGCCTCCATGATTTTCCTCATCGCCTACATCAGCAGCGTCGTGCTGATCAACTTTGCCTTCTCCACCGCGCCACATCTGGACATCATCTGGTCGGCCTGGGGCGGCCTGGTTTTCGTGCTCCGCGACATGGTGCAAACCCGTTTCGGCCACGGCGCGCTGGTGGCGATGTTGGCGGCGCTGGTGCTGTCTTACGTCACCTCCGATCCGTCCATCGCGCTGGCCAGCGCCACCGCTTTCGCGGTCTCCGAAATCATCGACTGGCTGGTGTTCAGCGTCACCAAACGCCCCTTGCGCGACCGCTTGTGGATCAGTTCGGCGCTGAGCATTCCACTCGACACCTTCATCTTTTTCGGCATGATCGACCTGCTGACGCCGCCGGTGATCATCACCGCGCTACTGTCGAAATTCGCCGGCGTCACCGCCGTCTGGCTGATCATGGCCTGGCGTGAGCGCAAACAGGCCGTCGCCGGCTGAAGCCAAACCCTCGGGTTCATGTAAAATGCCGCGCTTTCTCCCCATGGAAAGCGCGTCTGGCGTTGCTTTCCTCGATGATCCGCTTCTTTGAGGACCTGAGATGACCCGTATCGGAACTCCATTGTCGCCAACCGCGACCCGCGTATTGCTGTGTGGCTGTGGTGAGTTGGGCAAGGAAGTGGTGATCGAGCTGCAACGCCTGGGCGTTGAAGTGATCGCTGTTGACCGCTACGCCAACGCGCCGGCCATGCAAGTTGCCCATCGCAGCCACGTGATCAACATGCTCGACGGCGCTGCCCTGCGCGCAGTGATCGAAGCCGAAAAACCGCACTTCATCGTGCCGGAAATCGAAGCCATCGCCACCGCCACCCTGGTCGAACTGGAAGCCGAAGGCTTCACCGTGATTCCGACCGCGCGCGCTGCGCAACTGACCATGAACCGCGAAGGCATCCGTCGTCTGGCCGCCGAAGAGCTGGACCTGCCGACCTCGCCGTACCACTTTGCCGACACCTTCGAGGACTACAGCAAAGCCGTTGAAGACCTGGGTTTCCCATGTGTCGTCAAACCGGTGATGAGTTCGTCGGGCAAAGGCCAGAGCCTGCTGCGCAGCGTCGATGACGTGCAGAAAGCCTGGGACTACGCACAAGAGGGCGGTCGCGCCGGCAAAGGTCGGGTGATCATCGAAGGCTTCATCGATTTCGACTACGAAATCACTCTGCTGACCGTGCGCCACATCGGCGGCACCACCTTCTGCGCACCGGTCGGCCACCGTCAGGAGAAGGGCGACTATCAGGAATCCTGGCAGCCGCAAGCCATGAGCCCGATTGCCCTGGCTGAATCCGAGCGCGTTGCCAAAGCGGTGACCGAGGCGCTGGGTGGTCGTGGCCTGTTCGGTGTTGAGCTGTTCATTAAAGGTGATCAGGTATGGTTCAGCGAAGTCTCGCCGCGTCCGCATGACACCGGTCTGGTGACACTGATTTCGCAGGATCTGTCGCAGTTCGCGCTGCACGCTCGCGCCATTCTGGGCCTGCCAGTGCCACTGATCCGTCAGTTCGGGCCTTCGGCTTCGGCGGTGATTCTGGTGGAAGGGCAGTCGACCCAGACCGCATTCGCCAACCTCGGCGCTGCGCTGAGCGAGCCGGATACGGCGTTGCGTCTGTTTGGTAAGCCAGAAGTCAACGGTCAGCGTCGCATGGGCGTGGCGCTGGCGCGGGATGAGTCGATCGAGGCTGCGCGTGCCAAGGCGACCCGTGCTGCTCAGGCGGTTGTGGTCGAACTCTAAACCGAGTCGCGGCATTCGCGAGCAGGCTCGCTCCCACATTGGTTTTGTGTATGCCACAGACCTAATGTGGGAGCGAGCCTGCTCGCGAAGCTCTTGATCTTCTGTCAGGCGACCCGATTCAGATCGTTATCCCGCGTTTCCTTCAGGCACAACACCGCAATCAAACTCAGCACCGCCGCCCCCGACACATACCCGCCGACATAACTCAAACCACCCATCGCCACCAGTTTCTGTGCAAAGAACGGCGCCGCCGAGGCCCCGACAATGCCGCCCAGGTTATACGCCGCCGACGCGCCGGTATAACGCACGTGGGTCGGAAACAGCTCAGGCAACAGCGCGCCCATCGGCGCAAACGTCACGCCCATCAAAAACAACTCGATGCACAGAAACAGCGCCACGCCCCAGGTCGAGCCTTGCGTCAGCAATGGTTCCATCAAGAACCCTGACAGAATCGCCAGCACGCCACCGATGATCAGCACCGGTTTGCGCCCATAACGGTCGCTCGCCCAAGCCGACAATGGCGTAGCAGCAGCCATGAACAGCACGGCAAAACACAGCAGTCCAAGGAACGTTTCGCGGCTATAACCGAGGGTGGATACCCCGTAGCTCAGGGAAAACACCGTCGAGATATAGAACAACGCATAGCACACCACCATCGCCGCCGCGCCCAACAAAGTAGGCGCCCAGTACTGGCTGAACAGCTCGATCAGCGGGATTTTCACCCGTTCCTGACGGGCGATGGCATTGGCGAACACCGGCGTTTCGTGGAGCTTCAAGCGCACGTACAGGCCAACCATCACCAGCACCGCGCTGAGCAGAAACGGAATCCGCCAGCCCCAGCTGCGGAACTGTTCATCGTTGAGCGTCATGGCCAAGGTCAGAAACAAACCGTTGGCCGCGAGAAAACCAATCGACGGGCCGAGCTGCGGGAACATGCCGAACCAGGCGCGTTTACCCTTCGGTGCGTTTTCCGTGGCCAGCAGGGCGGCACCGCCCCATTCGCCGCCCAGTCCCAAACCCTGCCCGAAGCGCAGCACGCACAGCAGAATCGGTGCCCACGCGCCGATGGTGGCGTAACCCGGCAGCACGCCGATCAGCGTCGTACACACGCCCATCAACAGCAACGAGGCAACCAGTGTCGACTTGCGCCCGATACGGTCACCGAAGTGGCCGAACAGCGCCGACCCCAGCGGTCGGGCGAGAAAGGCGATACCAAAGGTAAGAAACGCCGAAAGCATTTGCGCGGTGCCGGACGTCTGCGGAAAGAACACCGGCCCGATCACCAGCGCGGCGGCCGTGGCGTAAACATAGAAGTCGTAGAACTCGATCGCCGTGCCGATAAAACTCGCCGTGGCCACGCGGGTGGCGGAGTTGGTCGGTTGGGCAGGCGCGGTGTCGCTGTAAGCGGTACTGGTCGTCATGCGGTGATCCCTGACAGTCATGAGCTCCGTTGGAGCGAATTATTATGGTCGAACACCCAGGGATGTGGGATGAGGCGCGAGCGCTGTAACAGGTAGGAACAGTCGTCGGTGTACTACGGAAAATAGCCGAAACCTGTCGGGTGCGGGATAAGCACGAGGTTTGGCGATGCTTGGGTAAGCGGCCCGATTATAGGAAGGGGGCTAACGATTGAACAAGAGGGATAAAAAATCCCCGCAATCTGAAGGCGAGTGATGCTGTGGCGAGGGAGCTTGCTCCCGCTCGGGCGCGAAGCGGCCGCATAAATCGGCGGTTCAATCAAAGAGCGAGGGCTGCTTCGCAACCCAGCGGGAGCAAGCTCCCTCGCCACAAAAGCGTTAAACCTTGGCCGGCACCAGGCTTGTGTGCCAGATCAGGACTTTGCTCACCCGGTTTTCCTCGGTCTCGAGAATCTCGAGTCGATAGCGGCCAATCTTCAAGCAAACCGCACTCTCGGGAATGGTTTCCAGTGCCTCGGTCACCAGACCATTCAAGGTCTTCGGCCCATCGCTCGGCAAATGCCAGCCCAGGCATTTGTTCAGCTCGCGGATCGACGCCGTGCCATCAATGACCATCCGCCCATCCGTCTGCGGATGAATATGCGGGTTATCGAGGCTGTGCTCGCTCTCAAACTCGCCAACGATCTCTTCGAGAATGTCTTCCAGCGTGACGATGCCGAGCACTTCACCGTACTCGTCGACGACCATGCCCAGTCGCCGCTGTTGCTTGTGAAAGTTCAGCAACTGCAGTTGCAGCGGCGTGCTCTCCGGCACGAAGTACGGCTCGTAACTGGCGGCCAGCAGCGCTTCGCGAGTCAGATCGCCATTGTTCAGCAAATGACGGATTTGCCGCGTGTTGAGCACCGCTTCGACCTGGTTGATGTCGCTATGGAACACCGGCAGGCGCGTGCGCTTGTTGTGGCGCAGTTGTTCGATGATCTCTTCGATCGAATCGTCGAGGTTGATGCCGTCGACGTCACTGCGCGGCACCAGAATGTCGTTGACCGTGATGTTGTCCAGCGCATGGATTCCCGAAACCGGGTGGGCACGGACCGGATGCTCGGGGTCGTCGTGACGATCCGACGGTACGTCGTCTTCGCTTTGCTGCACCACTTGGGCCTTGCGCACAAACGGGCTCATCAGCAAACCGCTGATACGACTGAACAGCCAGGCAAGCGGATAAATAATTTTCAGCGGCACGGCCAGCAGGGTATTGCCGAAGGTCAGTACCGCATCGGGGTAGCGCTGGGCGACGGTACGCGGGAAGTAATCGGCAAACACCAGCAGAATGGCCCCGACGCCGAGGCATGCGGCCCATGGGCCGTTTTCTTCACAAAGAAAGACCGCCAGCAACGTCGCGATCACTACTGCGAGCGCTCGGCAAAGGGTATTGCAGAGGATCAGGCTGTCGAGCGGGAAGCTCAGCTTCGCCAGCGGTTTATCGCTGGCGCGCGAGGCGGTGCGTTGTGCGAGCAGGTGTTGCTGCGCGATTTCGACGGCGGTAAACAGCCCTGACCATAAAATCAGCAGGACAAATACCGCGAGCATCGGCCCTATGGGCAAACCGTCCATTTATGCCGCCCGTCAGATGTGCAGGATGTATTCGCGAACCAGTTTGCTGCCGAAATACGCCAACATCAGCAGGCAGAAACCGGCGAGGGTCCAGCGGATCGCCTTGTGACCGCGCCAGCCGAGGCGGTTGCGGCCCCACAGCAGCACGCTGAACACGATCCACGCCAGGCAGGCCAGCAGGGTCTTGTGCACCAGATGCTGGGCGAACAGGTTCTCGACGAATAGCCAGCCGGAGATCAGCGACAGCGACAGCAGTGTCCAGCCGGCCCAGAGAAAACCAAACAACAGGCTTTCCATGGTTTGCAGCGGCGGGAAGTTTTTGATCAGTCCGGACGGGTGTTTGTGCTTGAGTTGGTGGTCTTGCACCAGCAGCAGCAAGGCCTGGAACACCGCGATGGTGAACATGCCGTAGGCGAGGATCGACAACAGAATGTGCGCGAGGATGCCCGGCTCTTCATCGATGATCTGCACCGTGCCGGTCGGCGCGAACTGCGCCAGCAACACGGTGATCGCACCGAGCGGGAACAGCAGCACCAGCAGGTTTTCCACGGGGATCCGCGAGCAGGCGATCAGCGTCAGGGCGATGACCGCTGCCGCGATCAGGCTCGAGGCGCTGAAGAAATCCAGGCCCAGACCGATCGGGGTCAGTAAATGCGTGAGCAGGCTGGCGGCATGGGCCACCACGGCGAGCGCGCCGAGGCTAACCAGCAGGCGCTTGTTCGCCTTGGCGCCGGTGGCCAAGCGGGTGCTCTGATAAAGGGTCGCAGCGGCATACAGAAGGGCGGCGGCGAGGGTGGTCAGCAAACTGGGTGACAAGGGGAGCATAAATCCTGTTAGGCAAGCCCGAAAGGCGCTGAGTTTGGCATAGAACCGCCATTGCACGAAAGACTCAGGAAGCTGACAGCGAGGTGTCCGCCAGCCGCAGTCTTCGCTATAATCCGCGACCTGCCCACGCCGCAGGCTCGCCGAGCACATGTTGATTCCGGTCTGGGCCGCCATTATCCCGGTCTACACAGGGCCTGAAAGGATCGCGCAATGTTTGAAAACTTAACCGACCGTCTCTCGCAGACGCTGCGCCATGTCACCGGCAAGGCGAAGCTGACCGAGGACAACATCAAAGACACCCTGCGTGAAGTGCGCATGGCGTTGCTCGAAGCCGACGTCGCCCTGCCGGTGGTCAAGGACTTCGTCAATTCGGTCAAGGAGCGCGCTGTCGGCACCGAGGTGTCGCGCAGCCTGACGCCGGGCCAGGCATTTGTGAAGATCGTCCAGGCTGAACTCGAAAGCCTGATGGGCGCGGCCAACGAAGATTTGAACCTGAGCGCCGTGCCGCCAGCCGTCATTCTGATGGCCGGTCTGCAGGGTGCCGGTAAAACCACTACTGCCGGCAAGCTCGCGCGCTTCCTTAAAGAGCGCAAGAAGAAGTCGGTCATGGTCGTGTCGGCGGACGTTTATCGCCCGGCCGCTATTAAACAGCTGGAAACCCTGGCCAATGACATCGGCGTGACGTTCTTCCCGTCCGACCTGAGCCAGAAGCCGGTGGACATCGCCACCGCGGCTATTAAAGAAGCCAAACTGAAATTCATCGACGTGGTCATCGTCGACACCGCCGGTCGTCTGCACATCGACGAAGAGATGATGGGCGAGATCAAGGCGCTGCACGCCGCGATCAACCCGGTCGAAACCCTGTTCGTGGTTGACGCCATGACCGGTCAGGACGCCGCCAACACGGCCAAGGCCTTCGGTGATGCACTGCCGCTGACCGGTGTGATCCTGACCAAGGTCGATGGCGACGCCCGTGGCGGTGCCGCATTGTCGGTACGCGCAATCACCGGCAAGCCGATCAAGTTCATCGGTATGGGCGAGAAGAGCGAAGCGCTCGATCCGTTCCACCCTGAACGTATCGCCTCGCGCATTCTCGGCATGGGCGACGTGCTCAGCCTGATCGAACAGGCCGAAGCGACCCTCGACAAGGACAAGGCCGATAAACTGGCCAAGAAGCTGAAGAAGGGCAAGGGCTTCGACCTCGAAGACTTCCGCGATCAGCTGCAACAGATGAAGAACATGGGCGGCCTCGGCGGCCTCATGGACAAACTGCCGAGCATCGGCGGCGTCAACCTGTCGCAAATGGGCAATGCGCAGAACGCCGCAGAGAAGCAGTTCAAACAGATGGAAGCCATCATCAATTCCATGACCCCGGCCGAGCGCCGCGACCCTGAGCTGATCAGCGGTTCGCGCAAACGCCGGATCGCCATGGGTTCCGGCACTCAGGTGCAGGACATCGGTCGCTTGATCAAGCAGCACAAGCAGATGCAGAAGATGATGAAGAAATTCACCGCCAAAGGCGGAATGGCGAAAATGATGCGCGGTATGGGCGGAATGTTGCCCGGCGGCGGCATGCCGAAAATGTAAAGATCTCGCCGGTCGTCGCACCGGCGCAGGCCCCGCAAGGACGCGGGATCAACAGCAAACCCGCACTCGGCGGGAGCTGACCGGCCGTTTTCATCGACGGCTCTCTATGCAAATCTGCACGGCATCCCATGGGCGCCGGAAAAAGTCATTTGCAAAAGTCCGGATATTCCTTAGAATATGCGGCCTTTCGGGCACCCATGCCCGCTGTGCATTTAGATTTGCAGCACCGACTACAGGAACGATGTTCACATGCTAACAATCCGTCTTGCCCTTGGCGGCTCCAAAAAGCGCCCGTTTTACCACCTGACCGTAACCGACTCGCGTAACCCGCGTGACGGCTCCCACAAAGAACAGGTTGGTTTCTTCAACCCTGTTGCCCGTGGTCAGGAAATCCGTCTGTCCGTGAACCAAGAGCGCGTAGCCTACTGGCTGAGCGTTGGTGCACAACCTTCTGAGCGCGTTGCTCAGTTGTTGAAGGAATCTGCCAAGGCTGCGGCCTGAGCAATATGAACGCGACGCCTGCTGTTGCCGATGATTTGATCGTTATTGGCAAAATTTATTCTGTTCATGGCGTTCGCGGCGAAGTGAAGGTTTATTCCTTTACTGATCCGACTGAAAACCTGTTGCAGTACAAAACCTGGACGCTCAAGCGCGAAGGCAATGTCAAACAGGTCGAGCT
Source organism: Pseudomonas fluorescens (assembly GCF_001648775.1). GTDB lineage: Bacteria > Pseudomonadota > Gammaproteobacteria > Pseudomonadales > Pseudomonadaceae > Aquipseudomonas > Aquipseudomonas fluorescens_M. The sequence continues at coordinate 68,612 of NZ_LVEJ01000032.1, read as the reverse complement.
GGTCAGTGGACGCGGGAGCGATAAGTTCCTGGTCGCAAAGCTCAAGGGTCTTGATGATCGTGAAGAAGCTCGTCTTCTGGCCGGTTATGAGATCTGCGTGCCGCGCAACCTGTTCCCTGAATTGACCGACGGCGAGTACTACTGGTACCAGCTGGAAGGTCTGAAGGTCATCGATCAACTGGGGCAATTGCTCGGGAAAGTCGATCATCTTCTGGAAACCGGCGCCAATGATGTAATGGTCGTCAAGCCTTGCGCTGGCAGCCTGGATGATCGCGAACGCTTGTTGCCCTATACGGTGCAATGCGTGTTGGCCGTCGACCTGGCGGCGGGCGAGATGAAGGTGGATTGGGACGCGGACTTCTAAACGTGGCTAATTTGCGCGTAGAAGTGATCAGTTTGTTTCCCGAGATGTTTTCCGCCATCGGCGACTACGGCATCACCAGTCGAGCGGTCAAACAGGGGCTCTTGCAGCTGACCTGTTGGAATCCGCGAGATTACACGACGGATCGGCATCACACTGTGGACGATCGCCCGTTTGGCGGTGGTCCGGGCATGGTGATGAAGATCAAGCCCCTGGAAGATGCTCTGGTTCAGGCCAAGGCAGCAGCCGGGGAGGCGGCGAAGGTGATTTACCTGTCCCCCCAAGGCCGTCAACTGACTCAGTCGGCGGTACGCGAGTTGGCACAATCGGATGCATTGATCCTGATTGCCGGCCGCTATGAAGGCATTGACGAGCGTTTTATTGAAGCTCATGTCGATGAAGAGTGGTCGATTGGCGACTATGTACTGTCTGGCGGCGAGCTGCCGGCGATGGTCCTGATCGATGCGGTTACACGACTGCTGCCTGGAGCTTTAGGGCATGCGGATTCCGCTGAGGAAGATTCCTTTACGGATGGTCTGCTGGATTGCCCGCACTACACCCGACCTGAGGTGTATGCGGATCAGCGTGTTCCCGACGTGTTGCTGAGTGGCAATCACGCGCATATCCGGCGATGGCGTTTACAGCAGTCCCTTGGTAGGACCTTTGAACGACGCGCCGATCTTCTGGAAAGCCGCTCGCTTTCTGGAGAAGAGAAGAAGCTGCTCGAGGAATACATCCGCGAGCGGGACGATAGTTAACAACGTATCGATGGTAGATCGAACGATTTACCTTAGGAGCACAGCATGACCAACAAAATCATCCTTGCACTCGAAGCAGAGCAGATGACCAAAGAAATCCCTACCTTCGCCCCAGGCGACACTATTGTCGTTCAGGTGAAAGTGAAGGAAGGCGATCGTTCCCGTCTGCAAGCGTTCGAAGGCGTTGTAATCGCCAAGCGTAACCGCGGCGTGAACAGTGCGTTCACCGTTCGTAAAATCTCCAACGGTGTTGGCGTAGAACGTACTTTCCAGACCTACTCCCCGCAGATCGACAGCATGGCTGTTAAACGTCGCGGTGACGTACGTAAAGCCAAGCTGTACTACCTGCGCGACCTGTCGGGTAAAGCAGCTCGCATCAAGGAAAAACTGGCTTAAGTCCAGCTTCCGATGCAGAAAAAAGCAGCCTACGGGCTGCTTTTTTGTTGCCTGCAATTTATTCACCGTACTTTCGTTTCAGGCCAGAACCATGACCACCCGCGACCAGGAAATCGAACGCCGCACCGAACTCTCGGTGACCCGCGTAACCAAAGCTGTCTTCCCGCCGACCACCAACCACCACAACACTCTGTTCGGCGGCACTGCGCTGGCATGGATGGACGAAGTGTCGTTCATCACCGCTACGCGATTCTGCCGCTTGCCGCTGGTGACCGTGTCTACTGATCGCATCGACTTCAACCACGCGATCCCGGCCGGTTCCATCGTTGAGCTGGTAGGGAAGGTGATCAAGGTCGGCAACACCAGCCTCAAGGTCGAGGTGGAAGTGTTTGTCGAGAGCATGAGCTGTGATGGTCGCGAGAAGGCGATTCATGGGCAGTTCAGCTTCGTGGCCATTGATGATGACAAACGGCCGGTGCCGGTGCTGCCAGGCTTTGCGGCCTGATCCAGATCCGAGTCGAGCCGTTCGCGAGCAAGCTCGCTCCCACAGGTTCTGTGCCGGACACAAATGTTGTGTTCACCCCGACCACTGTGGGAGCGAGCCTGCTCGCGAAGGCATAAGGTCAGGCGCCGCTGGCCTCAGGCTGAATCAATGCCAACAACGTCCATCCTGCACCAGGCTTCACCGTCGCTTCCGGCGTCACCACATGCACCCAGCCACTGTCATCACGCATGAACAGCAACGTCGCACGATTACCATGCAACGCCCGGTAGTCCTCCCAGCCAAACCCGTCCGTTAACGTTGTGCTGTACAACTCCGCACCCTGGCCCATCTGACTGGCCAGCTTCGCATAGGTGAACGCCTCGCTACCCAACTGATTGCCACGATGCTCCAGGCTCGCCCGGTGCTTGTCACTGCGACGGCTTTCATGACCACTGGCCAGGCCAAACAAGCGCTGATGGCCGAAGTCATGGCGAAAGCGCATCGCCGCCAAGGTATTGAGTTCACCCGATGGCGACAGCGCCAGCAAATGCCCGAGCCCGACCAGATCCAGATGCGCATCGGCATGCTGTGAGGCCGGGTTGCCAAAGTACGTTGGCAAACCTTCCATGCGCGCCGCACGAATGTTTTCCCAGCTCGAATCGGTCAGCAGCACGCGGCTGCCCAATTGCTGCAGCGATTTGCCCAGCTCCCGCGCCGGCCCGTTTGCGCCGACGATCAGGAATCCACTTGGCGCCGGTTCTGCGACTTTCAACAGTCGCGCCAACGGCCGTGCCGTGGCACTTTGCAGGACCACCGTGCCGATGATCACCGCAAAGGTCAGCGGCACCAGCAGCAACGCCCCCTCATGCCCGGCTTCATGCAAACGAATCGCAAAAATCGCCGACACCGCCGCCGCGACAATCCCGCGTGGTGCAATCCAGCACAGCAGCGCCCGCTCACGCCAGCTCAGGCTGGAGCCGGCTGTACTGAGCAACACGTTCAACGGCCGCGCGATCAGTTGAATCACCAGCAGCAGAATCAGCACCAACGGGCCCAGTCCGATCAAGGCATACAAGTCCAAACGTGCCGCCAACAAAATGAACAATCCGGAAATCAGCAGCACGCTGAGGTTTTCCTTGAAGTGCAGGATGTGCCGCACATCCACGCCCTTCATGTTCGCCAGCCACATGCCCATCAGCGTCACCGCCAGCAGCCCGGACTCGTGCATCACTTCGTTGGCGGCAATGAAAATCCCCAGCACCGCCGCCAGCGAAGCGAGGTTATGCAGATACTCCGGCAGCCACTGCCGGCGGATCACCGTGCCGAGCAGCCAGCCGCCGACAATGCCAAAGACCGCGCCGCAGAGAATCACGCCGCCGAACGTCAGCAGGCTCTGCTTGAGGCCATGGCCTTCAGCGCTGGCAATAATGAAGCTATAAACCACCACGGCGAGCAGTGCGCCAATCGGGTCGATAACGATGCCTTCCCAGCGCAGGATGTTGGCAATCGAAGCTTTCGGCCGCACCACGCGCAGCATCGGCACAATCACTGTTGGGCCGGTGACCAGCGTCAGGCTGCCGAACAGAATCGCCAGCAACCAGTCGAAGCCGAGCAGGAAGTGTGTGGCGACCGCAATGACGATCCAGGTCGAGATCGCGCCAAGGGTCACCAGACGATGGACGACGCTGCCGATCTCCTTCCATTCCGACAGGTGCAATGTCAGGCTGCCCTCGAACAGAATTAACGCCACCGCCAGCGACACCAGCGGCATCAGCAGCGGCCCGAACATTTCCTGTGGATCGAGCCAGCCCAGCACCGGGCCGACCAGGATACCGGTCAGCAACAGAAACAGAATCGCCGGCAGCTTCAGGCGCCAGGCCAGCCATTGGCACCCCAGCGCCGCCGCGCCAATCCCGCCAAATGCCAAAAGAATTTGCTGCTCGTTCATTGATGCTCCCTGTTCCTTGAAATAGCGGGCTATGAAAGACTAGCGCCCATTCCTACAGTTCACTCTACATTTGCGCGTCGGCCTCAAGGTCGCGTGTCTTGAGCGCCCATGCCTGCCATCGACCATCCGCTGATTGACCAATTCCTCGACGCTTTATGGCTGGAGAAGGGCCTTTCCGACAATACCCGCGGCGCCTATCGCAGCGATCTGGCGTTGTTCAATGGCTGGTTGCAGGAGAAAAACCTGGAGCTGATCAACGCCGGTCGCGAACTGATCCTCGATCATTTGGCCTGGCGTCTGGAGCAAAACTACAAACCGCGCTCCACGGCGAGATTTCTCTCCGGTGTGCGTGGCTTTTATCGCTATTTGCTGCGGGAAAAAATGATCAGCGTCGATCCGACATTGCGCGTCGACATGCCGCAATTGGGCAGGCCGTTGCCCAAGTCCTTGTCGGAAGCCGACGTTGAAGCGTTACTCAAAGCGCCGGACTTGAGCGAGGCCATCGGCCAGCGTGATCGCGCCATGCTTGAAGTGTTGTATGCCTGCGGTTTGCGCGTGACGGAACTGGTCAGCCTGACGCTGGAGCAGGTCAACTTGCGTCAAGGTGTGTTGCGGGTGATGGGCAAGGGCAGCAAGGAGCGGCTGGTGCCGATGGGCGAGGAGGCGATTGTCTGGATCGAGCGCTATATGCGTGACGGTCGCGGCGAACTGCTCGGTGGTCGTCCCAGTGATGTGCTGTTCCCCAGCCAACGCGGCGAGCAGATGACTCGCCAGACCTTCTGGCACCGCATCAAGCATCAAGCCAAGGTCGCCGGGATCGGCAAGTCGCTGTCGCCGCACACCTTGCGCCATGCGTTTGCCACGCACTTGCTCAACCACGGCGCGGATTTGCGCGTGGTGCAGATGCTGCTCGGCCACAGTGACCTGTCCACCACGCAAATCTACACCCACGTCGCTCGCGCCCGATTGCAGGATCTGCACGCCAAACACCACCCGCGCGGCTGAACAAAACCCCTGTGGGAGCGAGCCTGCTCGCGAAGAGGGAGTGTCAGTCAGCGTTCATTTAGCTGACACACCGCTTTCGCGAGCAGGCTCGCTCCCGCAAGGATCTGTGCAGTCCTGAACGTGTGGCGACAGGTGCATTCGGCCACCGTGGCCTTATGTGTTAGGCTTTGCCGGTTTGCACGATGGACGGTTATGACCCGGTGTTCCGGCACGGGCGTTCTGATCGTTCCATTTGTCCGCCTTCAGGAGTTCTCATGCGTCTGACCCAGATTTTCGCCGCCGCAGCCATTGCGTTGGTCAGTACCTTTGCCGTCGCCGATGACGCGGCCGACAAAGCCATTCGTCAAAGCCTGGAAAAACTCGAACTCGAGGTTCCGGTAGAAAGCATCAGCGCCAGCCCGTTGCCGGGCATGTACGAAGTCAAGCTCAAAGGCAGCCGCGTGCTCTACGCCAGCGCCGATGGCCAGTACATCGTTCAGGGTTACCTGTTCCAGCTCAAGGACGGCAAACCGGTCAACCTGACCGAGAAGACCGAACGCCTGGGCATCTCCAAACTGGTCAACGCCATCCCGGTCGCCGAAACCGTGGTTTACCCCGCTGTGGGCGAGACCAAATCACACATCACCGTGTTCACCGACACCACCTGCCCGTATTGCCACAAGCTGCACGCCGAAGTGCCTGAGCTGAACAAGCGCGGCATCGAAGTGCGCTACGTTGCGTTCCCGCGCCAGGGCCTCGGCTCGCCGGGCGACGAGCAACTGCAAGCCGTGTGGTGCTCGAAAGACAAGAAAGCCGCCATGGACAAAATGGTCGATGGCAAGGAAATCAAGGCCGCCAAGTGCGAGAACCCGGTTTCCAAACAGTTCGCTCTGGGTCAGTCGATTGGCGTGAACGGTACACCGGCCATCGTTTTGGCCGACGGACAAGTCATTCCGGGCTACCAGCCTGCGCCACAAGTCGCCAAACTGGCGCTGGGCGCGAAGTAATTCGCATCGTCGCGGTCAGCCGCTGACGATCATGGCCTGGCAGCCACATCGCCGGGCCATTAATAGAGAGCCGCGAGCACGCGGTTGTTTTCCGGCCGACTCCGTGTCGGCCGTTTTATGGGGAGTTCACAGTGAATCCGGTCAAAGTAGGCATCTGTGGGTTAGGGACCGTCGGTGGCGGTACCTTCAACGTACTTCAGCGCAACGCCGAGGAAATTGCTCGTCGTGCCGGGCGTGGAATCGAAGTGGCACAAATTGCCATGCGCACGCCAAAGCCTCAGTTCCAGACGACCGGTATTGCGATTACCAACGATGTCTTCGAAGTGGCCACGAACCCTGAGATCGACATCGTCATAGAGCTGATGGGCGGCTACACCGTTGCCCGCGAGCTGGTACTCAAGGCCATCGAGAATGGCAAGCATGTGGTCACCGCGAACAAGGCTCTGATTGCCGTTCACGGTAATGAAATTTTCGCCAAGGCTCGCGAGAAAGGCGTGATCGTCGCGTTCGAAGCGGCTGTGGCCGGTGGCATTCCGGTGATCAAGGCGATCCGTGAAGGTCTGTCCGCCAACCGCATCAACTGGGTCGCCGGGATCATCAACGGCACCGGCAACTTCATCCTCACCGAAATGCGCGAGAAGGGCCGTACCTTCGAAGACGTGCTGGCCGAAGCTCAGGCACTGGGTTACGCCGAAGCCGATCCGACCTTCGACGTTGAAGGCATCGACGCCGCGCACAAGTTGACGATTCTGGCCTCTATCGCGTTCGGCATTCCGCTGCAATTCGACAAGGCTTACACCGAAGGCATCACCAAGCTGACCACCGCTGACGTCAACTACGCCGAAGCGCTGGGCTACCGCATCAAGCACCTCGGCGTGGCGCGCAGCACTGCCGCCGGTATCGAGTTGCGCGTGCACCCGACGCTGATCCCGGCCGATCGCCTGATCGCCAACGTCAACGGCGTGATGAACGCGGTGATGGTCAACGGTGACGCCGCCGGTTCGACGCTGTTCTATGGCGCTGGCGCTGGCATGGAGCCAACCGCTTCGTCGGTGATCGCCGACCTGGTCGACGTGGTTCGTGCGATGACTTCCGATCCGGAAAACCGTGTGCCGCACCTGGCCTTCCAGCCGGACTCGCTGTCGGCCCATCCGATCCTGCCGATCGAAGCCTGCGAAAGCGCGTACTACCTGCGCATTCAGGCCAAGGACCATCCGGGCGTATTGGCTCAGGTGGCGAGCATCCTCTCGGAGCGCGGCATCAACATCGAGTCGATCATGCAGAAGGAAGTCGAGGAACACGACGGTCTGGTGCCGATGATCCTGCTGACCCACCGCGTGGTCGAGCAGCGCATCAACGACGCCATCGCCGCCCTCGAAGCGCTGGCCGGCGTCAACGGTCCGGTGGTACGGATCCGCGTCGAGCACCTGAACTAAGTCGTTGTCCTGCACCGGCCGCGTGAACGGGGCCGTTGTTGTGAACACTCTCCATTGGAGTCAGTCATGCGTTACATCAGTACCCGCGGCCAGGCACCGGCCCTGAATTTCGAAGACGTCCTTCTGGCTGGTCTGGCGACCGACGGCGGTCTGTACGTTCCGGAAAACCTGCCACGTTTCACCCAGGAAGAAATCGCTTCCTGGGCCGGCCTGCCGTATCACGAGCTGGCTTTCCGCGTCATGCGCCCGTTCGTCACCGGCAGTATTCCGGATGCCGATTTCAAAAAGATTCTCGAAGAAACCTACGGCGTGTTCTCGCACAGCGCCGTGGCGCCGCTGCGTCAGCTGAACGGCAACGAATGGGTGCTCGAGCTGTTCCACGGCCCGACCCTGGCGTTCAAGGACTTCGCCCTGCAACTGCTCGGTCGTCTGCTCGACTACGTGCTGGAAAAACGCGGCGAGCGCGTCGTAATCGTTGGCGCTACTTCCGGTGACACCGGTTCGGCCGCCATCGAAGGCTGCAAGCACTGCGAAAACGTCGACATCTTCATCCTGCACCCGCACAACCGTGTGTCTGAAGTGCAGCGGCGCCAGATGACGACGATCTTCGGCGAGAACATCCACAACATCGCCATCGAAGGCAACTTCGATGACTGCCAGGAAATGGTCAAGGCCAGCTTCGCCGATCAGAGCTTCCTCAAAGGCACGCGTCTGGTCGCGGTGAACTCGATCAACTGGGCGCGGATCATGGCCCAGATCGTCTACTACTTCCACGCAGCCCTGCAGTTGGGCGGCCCGGCGCGTTCGGTGTCGTTCTCGGTGCCGACCGGCAACTTCGGCGACATCTTCGCCGGTTACCTGGCGCGTAACATGGGCCTGCCGATCAACCAGTTGATCGTCGCCACCAACCGCAACGACATCCTGCACCGCTTCATGAGCGGCAATCAGTACGTCAAGGACACCCTGCACGCCACGCTGTCGCCGTCGATGGACATCATGGTCTCGTCGAACTTCGAACGCCTGCTGTTCGACCTGCACGGTCGCAACGGCGCAGCGATCGCCGGCCTGATGGATTCGTTCAAGCAAGGTGGCGGTTTCAGCGTCGAGCAAGAGCGTTGGACCGAAGCACGCAAGCTGTTCGACTCGCTGGCCGTGGATGACGCACAAACCTGCGAAACGATTGCGCAAGTGTACGAGCAGACCGGCGAAGTGCTGGATCCGCACACCGCCATCGGCGTCAAGGCTGCGCGCGAATGCCGGCGCAGCCTGGACATCCCAATGGTCATTCTGGGCACCGCTCACCCGGTGAAATTCCCAGAGGCTGTAGAGAAAGCCGGTGTAGGAAAAGCGCTCGAACTACCTACACATCTTTCTGATTTGTTTGAACGAAACGAGCGCTGCACCGTTCTGCCAAATGAGCTGAAAGCCGTGCAAGCCTTTGTCAGCCAGCATGGCAACCGCGGCAAGCCGCTTTAAGCCTGCAAAAGCTGTCACATTTTGAAGCCCGTCTCCTGACGGGCTTTTTTGTTTCTGCTGCCACACTGCTCGGGTTTTCACCCATGAAGGACGGGTGAGTCGATCACGAAGGAAGTGGCAATGCTGTTTTATAGAGGTTTGAGACCGGCACTGGGCGGGTTGTTTTTGTTGGGCATGCTGGGAGTGATGCGTTGCAGCGTGGCGGCGCAATTGGCGCTGCATGAGGATATCGACGCGTTCAGTGTGCAACCTGTTGCACTCGATGCCGATGAGCGTCAATGGATTCGCGAGAACCCCAAGGTGACGGTGGCGTCGGTGCAATACCCGTTATATCTGTTTCAGGATGAACACGGGCAATGGAGCGGTTTGAACAATGATGTGCTCAAGCGCGTCAGTGCGATGACCGGGCTGCAGTTTGAGCATCAGGAATCGTTTTCCACCGACCATATGCTCGAGCGTCTGGAGAGCGGGGCGGCGGACATCAGCACGACGCTGGCGATGAGCGATGAACGCAAGGTGTTCCTGGATTTCAGCCACGCGTTCGGTGGGGCTGGCTGGGTGTTTGTCGGTCGCGCCGGAGCACCGAGCGTGGAGTCTTTCGAGCAGTTGAGTGGGCGTGTGGTTGTGCTGCCGGCCCGGCACGCCCTGGAAGACGTGATCCGGCGCGACTTCCCCCTGATCGAAGTGCGTTCGGTCAAGACTTACGCCGAGGCCCGGGCCCTGGTCGAGAGCGGCGAAGCCTACGCCACCATCGAAAACGAAATCGGTGCGCAACTCTACCCCTTGGGTTTGCTCAGGGTAGGGGGGCTGGTGGAGGGCAAATGGGAGGCTGATCATCTGGCAGTGCGCAAGGGCATGCCACAGCTGCTGAGTATTCTCAACAAGGCCCTGGAGGCTTTTCCGGCCGCCGAATTGCGCGCGATTCGATTGAAATGGCTGGAGGGTATTTCGCCGGTACCGGTACCTACGATCGGCCAGCGGCTGCTCGAGTGGGGTTGCTGGTTGATGGGCGGCTGGGGCGTATTCGGGCTGCTGTCGCTGGTGTGGAACCGGCGACTGGCGGCAGTGATCAAGTTGCGACGCGAGGCGGAAAAGGATCTCGGCGATCAACTGGCGTTTCAACATGCACTGATTGATTCCATGCCTGACCCGGTGTTTGTCCGCGATCTGCAAGGGCGCCTGATCATGTGCAACCGCAGCTATGAAGAGGCGCTGTCGATTCGTCTGGATCAAGTGCAGGGGCGTCAGTTGATCGAAGTGGACGCCTTGCCTGAGGCGACGGCCTTGATGCTGCACGACGAGTTCATGGTGCAGTTGCGCACGCGCAAATCGCGCTTCAGCAAACGGCAATTGCAGTTCAAGAATGGCCCGCGCGAGGTCTACCAATGGACGGTGCCGTTCTACAGCGCCGACGGCAAATTACGCGGATTGCTCGGTGGCTGGACGGACATCACTCAGCGTCGCACCGAAAGCGGCTGTCGATGTCTGCAGTGAACTTGGGAAATGTCCTATAAGACACGGCTACTTTTCCGATGGGAGGCTTAAGACGGCTGTCCTAGAGTGAGCGATACCTGCGGTGAGAGTCCGCGAACGTCGCCCCAGAGGTCGCTCATGCGCTCGCTAAAAGTCCTGATTCTTGAACCCAACCCCTTCCAGCTGATGGCATTGCATCAAATGCTCAATGCCATTGGCATCTATGACGTGCTGACGGCGCCGTCGCTGGCAGCGGCCCTGTGTTCACTGGGGCATCGCGGCGCGGTCGATATCGCCATCTGCGATCCGCAACTCAAGGGCGGCGATGGCCTGGCGTTGATTCATCATCTGGCCCGGCAGCGTGAAGCGCATGCGTTGATCCTGCTGGGCGCGGTCGCTTCAAGCGTGCTGGCGGATCTCGATCCGTTGCTCAGCGAGCACCGGGTGCGACTGCTGGGATGCCTGCAAACGCCGGTCTCAGCGGTGCTCATGCGAGGTTTGCTCGACGGTTACCTGATCGCTGCTGCGCCGGCTGCCGAGGCCTGAAGCGGACGGTTATTTTTCTGTCATCTTCACCGTGCATGCTCTGACCAACCGGTAACGCTTCCACGGATGGAGCAGTCGGCAGGCAGAACTTTCTTCTCGGGCCGGTGGTCATTTACTGTGAACATGCCCCAGACACAATGTTTTCGGACTATTGAGTGGAGATCGAGATGGAAAGTATCAGTCTATTGCTCGGTGAGGCTCTGAGCCCGTATCAGGTTTCGTTGTCTGCAAGCGGTGCCCGTGGCGAATGCCGGGTGACCTTGAAAAACAGCAACGGTGCGATTGTGGTGGAACGCGAATTCAATCAGGCGCAATTGAGCGACAAGCGCTTGCTGACGGATGTGGTCGACGGGCTGCACCGTGACGTTCTTATCGCCGAAGGACGCCTGGAGCCCTGCGTGATCGCGGCATTGCGCAACGCGGCGCTGGATAAGCGTGCCGCGCTGTAAAGATGAAATATTTTTTGTGGGAACCTTCCTGCATCCCTGTCAGTCAGACCCCATAACAGCAGGATCAAGCATTGTGCTCCGGTGCTTGTCGCTTGCTGCTACGGGTCCTTTGTAGACCACGTTTAACCCCGAGTCGTCTCCCCACTTCTCGGGGTTTCTTTTGTCCGGCGTTTACCTACTGCGCGGCCTGCTGTTCGAAAAACAGGCGGGCCTGTTGCAGATAATCGGCTTGGCGCTCGGGGTCCAGCCACGCCGCGTAGAGCTGATTCAAATGCTCGTGGGGCAGGGTGCGCAGCAGTTGATTGATCTCGCTGATCGCCTGCCGTCCCTGTGTGGTGTCGGAACAGGCCACGTACCCGGAGATATATTTCCCGTTGCCCTGTATGGGATAAAACTCCAGCTCATCTTCGGCGATCTGCGCCTGTTTCGCCTGGTAGCGGATTTCCGGCCAGTAACCCAGCACCACCTGCAACCGACCCAAGCGCTGCATCGACAGCAGATTGGTCAACGCGTCGTTGCCGTAATGTGCTGTCAGCGCGCCGCTGGGCGCCTCATGCAAAATAGTGTCGATGACTTCGCCATAACTGCGTTCGGCAACCACGCCGACTTTTCTGTCGGTGGCGGCGAGCAGCGCCGACAGATCCACTTCGCCGTCCACCAGATAGGGTTTGAGCACCGCGCGATCCTGCTGTCGAACCACCAAACCATTACTCACCGCGCGGATCGCCGGAATCGAATAGGCGACCCATTGCGCACGTTGCTTGTTCCACAACAGCGCGGGGTCACAGGCGAAAGGATTTTCATGCAGCATTTGCAGACCGCGGGCGCGATTGACCCGCATCAGCGTGTGTTCGTACTGCGGCATGCCGGCGATCAGCAGCGGCATCAATTGATCGATCACGCCCTGGCCCTTTTTCGGGCCTTCGTAAATGGTCAGCGGCGGCAGGTCACGCAGCAACCAGATCAGCATCGGTTTAGCCTGAGCCCCGGCGGACAGGGCCAGCAGAAATAACAGACCGAACAGCCGCCATGTCCACCAGTGAAGGGCGCGGTTGTTCGGTGAGGTCTGCGCGCGCTTCAGCTTAAATGGCTCCGTCTTCGCGCAGTCGGGCGATCTGCTTCTCGTCGTAGCCAAGATCGTGGAGTACCTGCGCGTTGTGTTCACCGAGCTGCGGTCCGACCCATTCGGACGTGCCGGGTGTATCAGAGAGTTTCGGCACGATGCCCGGCATCTTGAAGTCCTTGCCGTCCGGCAGCTTGGCGTGGAGGAACATTTCTCGCGCCAGGTACTGCGGGTCGTTGAACATGTCTTCGGCACTGAAAATCCGGCTGGCCGGCACCTCGGCCTGATTGAGCAGGTCGAGTACGGATTGCAGCGGCAGCGAATTGACCCAGCGATCGATCACGCCATACAACTCGTCACGACGGTTGTCGCGCCCGTCGTTGCTGGCCAGCGTCGGGTCATTGGCCAGGTCTTCACGGCCGATGATCAACATGAAACGCTTGAAGATCGCGTCACCATTGGCGCCAATCTGCACGTGTCTGCCGTCGGCGCTGGTGTGGATCGACGACGGCGTGATGCCGGGCATGATGTTGCCGCTGCGTTCGCGAATGAAACCGAACACATCGAACTCCGGCACCATGCTTTCCATCATCGCGAAAATCGCTTCGTACAACGCCACATCGACGACCTGGCCGGTGCCACCGTTGACCTCACGATGCCGCAGCGCCATCAGCGCACCAATCACGCCCCACAGCGCGGCAATCGAGTCGCCGATGGAAATCCCGGTGCGCACCGGTGGCCGGTCTTCGAAACCAGTGATGTAGCGCAGGCCGCCCATGGATTCGCCGACCGCACCGAAGCCCGGCTGATCCTTCATCGGCCCGGTCTGGCCGAAACCGGACAGGCGCACCATCACCAGTTTCGGATTCAGTGCGTGCAGGGTTTCCCAGCTCAGGCCGAGTTTTTCCAGCACGCCGGGGCGGAAGTTCTCAATGAGGATGTCGGCTTCGCTGAGCAGTTGTTTGAGGATCGCCAAACCGTCGGGGTGTTTGAGGTTCAGCGTCAGTGACTTTTTGTTGCGCGCCTGCACGAACCACCACAACGACGTGCCTTCATACAACTTGCGCCACTTGCGCAGCGGATCACCGCCATCCGGCGATTCGATCTTGATCACTTCGGCGCCGAACTCGCCGCAAATGCGCGAGGCAAACGGCCCGGCAATCAACGTACCCAATTCAATGACTTTCAGACCCGAGAGCGGTTTGCTGGTGAACGGCATGCGAAATCCTGTAGGACAAGGCTGAGCAGATACAGCGTTTTAACATAGCCGGCTGTCAGGCGCCGCAGGTTGATCGCCATCAATTCGAAGATTGCCTACAGCATCGGTTAGACTTGCCGACTTTCCTCGTATCAAGAAGCCCGTTCATGGCCCAGCCTTCGACCACCTACAAGTTTGAACTGAACCTCACCGACCTCGACCGCAGCGTCTACGAGAGCGTCAAGCAGACCATTGCCCGTCACCCTTCGGAGACCGAAGAGCGCATGACCGTGCGACTGCTGGCCTACGCCCTCTGGTACAACGAGCAGTTGTCGTTTGGTCGCGGTCTGTCAGACGTGGATGAACCTGCGCTGTGGGAAAAGAGCCTGGACGATCGTGTTCTGCACTGGATCGAAGTTGGTCAACCGGATGCCGATCGCCTGACCTGGTGCTCGCGTCGCACCGAGCGCACCAGCCTGCTCGCCTACGGCAGCCTGCGCGTGTGGGAAACCAAGGTGATCCCGGCGATCAAGAACCTGAAAAACGTCAATATCGCCGCCGTCCCGCAAGAAGTGCTGGAGACCCTGGCCAAGGACATGCCGCGCGTGATCAAGTGGGACGTGATGATCAGCGAAGGGACGATCTTCGTCACCGACGACCGTGGTCAGCACGAAGTCCAGTTGCAATGGCTGCAAGGTGAGCGCGGCTGATCCCGCGTCATCAACTGATTAATCCCACGTATTAAAGAGAAGTCTCCGTCACCCCATGCGTATCGAATCTCGTCCGTTACCCGCCACGCTGCCCTTTCTGGGTGAATTGCCACCGCTGCTGACCCGCCTGTACGCGGCGCGGGGCGTGCAGTCCGAGGCAGAGCTGGACAAGAGCCTGGCGCGGTTGATCCCGTTCCGGCAACTCAAGGGCATCGACGCGGCGGTGGACCTGTTGGTGACGGCGCTGGAACAACGCCAGCGCATCCTTATCGTCGGCGACTTTGATGCGGACGGCGCAACGGCCAGCACCGTCGGCATGCTTGGCTTGCGTTTGTTGGGTGCGGCGCATGTCGATTATCTGGTGCCGAACCGTTTCGAATACGGCTACGGCCTGACCCCGGAAATCGTCGAAGTTGCCTTGACGCGCGAGCCGCATTTGCTGGTGACCGTCGACAACGGTATCTCCAGTGTCGAAGGCGTGGCAGCGGCGAAAAAGGCTGGGCTCAAAGTGCTGATCACCGACCACCACTTGCCCGGCGATGAACTGCCGCAGGCCGATGCGCTGGTCAACCCGAACCAGCCGGGTTGCGAATTCCCAAGCAAGGCGCTGGCCGGCGTCGGCGTAATTTTCTATGTGTTAATGGCGTTGCGCGCGCGCTTGCGCAGCCTCGGCTGGTACGAAAACAAGCCGCAGCCGAACATCGGCGAGCTGCTCGATCTGGTGGCGCTGGGCAGCGTTGCCGACGTGGTGCCACTGGACGCCAACAACCGGATTCTGGTGCATCAAGGTCTTGAACGCATTCGCGCCGGCCGCGCACGGCCGGGGATCAAAGCGATTCTTGAAGTGGCCAAGCGTGATGCCGCACGTATTACCTCTACGGATCTCGGTTTCATCGTCGGCCCGCGCCTGAACGCCGCCGGGCGTCTGGACGACATGAGTCTGGGCATCGAATGCCTGCTCACTGCCGACGCCAATCTGGCCCGGGAAATGGCCGCGCAACTCGACGGCATGAACCAGGACCGCAAATCCATCGAGCAGGGCATGCAGCGTGAAGCGCTGGCGCAGCTCAAGGACTTGCCGGTGGAGTCGATGCCGTTTGGCCTGTGCCTGTTCGATCCGGAATGGCACCAGGGCGTGATCGGTATTCTCGCTTCGCGCATGAAAGAGCGTTATTTCCGCCCGACCATCGCCTTCGCCGATGCCGGTGATGGCCTGCTCAAAGGCTCGGGGCGTTCGGTGCAGGGCTTCCATATTCGTGACGCGCTGAGCGTCGTGGCGGCGCAGCATCCGAACCTGATCGCCAAGTACGGTGGCCACGCGATGGCCGCCGGTCTGACCTTGCCGCAAGAGAATTTTCCGCTGTTCGCCGAGGCATTCGACGCTGAAGTGCGTAGGCAACTTCGCGAGGAAGACCTGACCGGACGTTTGCTCTCGGACGGCACGCTGGCGGTGGAAGAATTCCACCTCGAACTGGCCCGCGCGCTGCGCCACGCCGGGCCTTGGGGGCAGCACTTCCCGGAGCCGTTGTTCCATGGCGTGTTTCAGTTGGTCGAGCAGCGCGTGGTCGGCGAGCGGCACCTGAAAGTGGTGCTGAAAAGTGAATGCGGCTCGGTGAAACTCGATGGCATTGCGTTTGGTATTGACCGGGATATCTGGCCGAATCCGACGATTCAGTGGGTTGAGCTGGCTTATAAGCTTGACGTTAACGAGTTTCGGGGTAATGAGACTGTTCAGTTGATGATTGCTCATATCGAACCGCGTTAAGTCCTTCGCGAGCAGGCTCGCTCCCACATTTGGAATGCATTCCACTGTGGGAGCGACGGTGCGACGATTCGACCTGCTCGCGAAAGCGTCCTTTCACACGCTGAATCACTCTGAACCCTCCCTCATCCCCGGTTGTCGACTAGGCTCTAAGCACTGCTTGATTGGCCTTGTGACGTCTTGTCGAATTTTTTGCCCGCGGGGGCGGGTGCTGCACCTTTTTCCTGTCACTCGTCGACTATTCAAACAGAACCCTGGAGCCTGCCCACTGATTTGAGAGGTGCCCCATGAGTCTGCTGCTTGAACCCTTCACCCTTCGCCAACTGACCTTGCCCAACCGCATCGCCGTGTCGCCGATGTGCCAGTACTCCAGTGTCGACGGCCTGGCCAACGACTGGCACCTCGTTCACCTCGGTAGCCGCGCCGTGGGTGGCGCCGGTCTGGTCTTCACCGAAGCCACGGCAGTCACCGCCGACGGGCGGATCACCGGCGAAGACCTTGGCCTGTGGAACGACGAACAGATCGAACCACTGCAACGCATCACCCGCTTCATTACGTCTCAGGGCGCGGTCGCCGGCATTCAACTGGCCCATGCCGGGCGCAAGGCCAGCACCCATCGGCCGTGGATCGGCAAGCATGGCAGCGTCAAACCCGATGATGGCGGCTGGACCCCGGTCGGGCCGTCGCCGATTGCCTTCGACCCACAACACACGCAACCGAAACAGCTCGATGAAGGGCAGATTACCGACGTCATCCAAGCCTTTGTCGATGCCGCCAAACGCGCGCTGAAGGCCGGATTCAGTGTGGTTGAGGTGCATGCGGCGCATGGTTATCTGCTGCATCAGTTTCTCTCGCCGCTGAGCAATCAGCGCCGCGATCAGTACGGGGGCTCGTTTGAAAACCGCATTCGTCTGGTGCTGCAAGTGACCGAAGCGGTGCGGGCGGTCTGGCCTGAGGAGTTGCCGCTGTTTGTCCGCGTGTCGGCCACAGATTGGGTTGAGGATGGCTGGAACCCGGATGAGACCGTCGAGCTGGCGCGCCGCCTGCACACCCTTGGCGCGGATCTGATCGACGTGTCGTCGGGTGGCACCGCAGCCAACGCCGAGATTCCGGTGGGGCCGGGTTATCAGACGCGCTTCGCCGAACGGGTACGCAAGGAGTCAGGCATCGCCACCGGCACTGTCGGAATGATTACCGAGCCGGCCCAGGCCGAGCACATCCTGCGCACCTGTCAGGCCGACATCATCTTCCTTGCTCGCGAGCTGCTGCGTGATCCGTACTGGCCGCTGCACGCCGATGATGATCTGGGTGGGCGCAAAGCGGTGTGGCCGGCGCAGTATCAGCGCGCGACGCATCGGGATCAGCCGATTCATGAGTCTGATTTGCGCGATTGAGTCAGTCGCGATAAAGCAAAAAGCCCCGGTCAGTGATGGCCGGGGCTTTGTTTTTTTGTCTGCTGAATGTTGTTTTGCCTGGGCCTCCTTCGCGAGCAGGCTCGCTCCCACATTGGATCATGCCGGTCATGACTTTTGTGATCGGCCGAGATCAACTGTGGGAGCGAGCCTGCTCGCGAAGAGGCCCGCCCAGACGCTAGAGAAACATCAAGGGTATTTGCGTTTATCCGGCGCCGGCGGGAAGTACTGGTACAACCACGTCTCGCTCAACGTACGATCGTTGGTGCGGATAAACAACCGCAGCTCCACCGGCTCAACACTGTCACTGGTCGGGTACCAGTCGAACAGAATCCGGTAACCCTTGATGTCATCCAGCACCAGCACGCTGAAATCCTGCACCTTGCCGTTCGAGCACGTCACCACCGGCTCAATCCCGGTGCCCTGCGGCAGACGATCGAGACCGCCACCGGTAAAGTCCACGGCAAAACGACGCGCCCACACTGGCGGGTAATGCTCGCCCGGTGCCCAGCCCTCAACGAAACCGCCCATGCCGGAACGAGTCGCCTGCACCCGCGCCAACGGCGTGCTCACCGGTGGCAGCGCGCTCCAGTAAAGCTTGTAGCCGTAGTTCAGCGAATCGCCGGCAGCCACCGGTTTTTTCGGTGTCCAGAACGCGACGATGTTGTCGAGGGTTTCGCCGGTGGTAGGAATTTCCAGCAGATCGATCGAGCCTTCGCCCCACGCGGTGGTCGGTTCGACCCACAGACTCGGGCGCTTGCTGTACCAGTCGACGGTGTCCTGATAGTTGGCGAACTCATGGTCGGTCTGCACCAGGCCGAAACCTTTCGGATCAGTATCGGCGAAGGCGTTGAACTGCAGGGTCGCCGGGTTGTTCAGCGGACGGCAGATCCACTCGCCGTTGCCGCGCCACATGGCCAGGCGATCCGAGTCGTGGATTTGCGGATGAATGGTGTCGCACATGCGCCGTTCGTGGTTGCCGCAGCTGAACATGCTGGTCATCGGCGAGATGCCCAGTTGCTCGATGGCGGTGCGCGCATTGATGTGTGCGTCGATCTCCATCACCACGCGTTCGGCCTGGCAATCGATGTCGAAGCGGTAGGCGCCGGTCGCGCTTGGCGAGTCGAGCAGGGCGTAGACCACAAAACGTGTGGCGTTCTTGTCCGGGGTCTCGAACCAGAACTTGGTGAAGTCAGGGAATTCTTCGCGCTTCTTGGCGTAAGTGTCGATCGCCAGGCCACGCGCGGAGAGGCCATATTGGCCAGTCGCATCGACTGCACGGAAATAACTGGCGCCGAGGAACGACACCACGTCATGGCGATCGAGTTCCGGCGCCTTGAACAGCTTGAAGCCGGCAAAACCCAAATCGCCTTTCAACTGTTGAGTGTCGACCGAAGTGTTTTCATAGTTGAACAGCGCCGGACGGAAATGCACCTCACGCGCGGTACGAGTCTTGGGATCGACGCTGTACATGCGCACCGGCTGGCGGAAACCCATGCCGACGTGGAAGAACTGCACGTCCAGTTGGCCCTTGTTTTCCTTCCACAGCGAATGCTCGCCGTCGTAGCGGATCGCGTTGAAGTTTTGCGGGGTCATGGTCGCCAGCGTCGGCGGCAGCACCTGCTTGGTGTCCTGATAGGCACTGCCAGCCAGTTGCTTGGCCTGGCGCTTCAGCGCTTCGAAGTCAAACGCCTGCGCCTCGCCATCGGCGGCGCCACCATTGGCCGCCCACGCACGGGTGGCCAGCAGGCCGGTGGCCGAAAGACCGGTGTAAGCCGCAATGGCCATGGACGCTTTGAGCAAATTCCTGCGGTGCATAAATACAACCTGTCGTGTGCAATCCCGCGCCGTTCCTGGCACGTGCTGGATCAGAAATAACGGTTCGGACAAGCCTTCGGCCAAACGCAACGGACTATAAACAGATGCCGGCTAGCTTAAACGGTTCGCTCGCATTGCAAAATTCGTTGATTCACTGCTCCAGTGTGTCAATGAAACAAGACATGTCGGTTAAAAGTCTGACAGGACCTTCTGATTTACACGGCATATCTGCTTTTCTCGACTAATTACTCTAAAAACAGCTTTTCAGCGCCGAATTAATTTCTATTCTATGGGCATGACCGGTGCGACCCATCTGACCGGTAGGGCACACGGCGCTGCTGTAAGGGGCAGGGCGATGTGGTGTTTAAGCAATTCTTTGCAGTATTAGAGAAGGACATCGTCCATGGCAAAAATCCAAGGTATCACCGACATGCTGGGCATTTTTCCTTGCCTGGGCAGCGGCCGCAAAAGACGCCGGCTCAGCTCCGACGAGCTGAAACTGGTAGAGCGTTATCGAGAGCTCTCAGAAGGGGACCGGATTGCGATGCGTTATCTGGTGGATGCGATGCGGAGTGTTTCGCGGTTTTAACGCTGGGGTGGGCACCGTGAAAGCCATTTGGCTTTGACGGTGGCCAGGTCAATCAACCTACGAGTTAACCCCCGTGGCGAGGGAGCTTGCTCCCGCTGGACTGCGCAGCAGTCCCCTGCTTTTTCAAGAGGGGCCGCTACGCGACCCAGCGGGAGCAAGCTCCCTCGCCACAGGTTTTTTCATTCGGGCCGTTGACTGGTGAGAAGAAGCCTATCTGCTGATCATGTATGACACCAAGTCGGTTCTATCGATACCTTCTGTAGGAAAGAGGATTTATCGCTGAGGGTCGTATCTGTAGGAAATGCCTGTTTTTGCATTGGCGTCAGCGAGACCGCCCCTCACCAGTGTTTTTTCCGTTATTTGTTTGAATCTTGCGCATCGTTGCAGATGCCGGCCCGTCGTTTCAGGGCTCAAAGGATTGTGACGAATAAAGGAGAATTCAATGAAGGTGTCTCTCAAGCAGATCAACGGCCCTTGGGATCAGGGCTGGGTGCTGGACAAACACATGGTAAGTAGTACCTTTCTTGGCAACGATGATCGCGGACACCCATGCTTCGATAATCAGCGAACTGAGATTGGTGAGGCGACCTACCAGCTCAAATACCAGAAGGATTGGACTCAGGTCAGTCCACTTGCCCAGGCAGTAGCGACAAATGTGTTCCCAAAACTGAATCAGGTCGGGTTTGTAGTGCCTATGCCCGCTTCAAATATTCGTCAGCGACAACCGGTGACTGAAGTTGCCCTGGCGTTGGGACGAATTATCGGTCGGCCGGTTTTCACGGATTTGCTTCGAAAAGCGACTACGGGAAAGTCGCTCAAGGATTTACATTCCAAAGCCGACAAGGTTGCCGCGATTGGAGACAGTTTCACTGTCAATGATGAAATCACCACCGATGGATGCTGGAATGTTTTGGTTGTAGATGATTTGTTTGATAGCGGAGCGTCGATGGACGCGGCCTGCGCTGTTCTGCGTAAATATCCGAAAGTAGGGAAAATTTACGTCGCAGCGCTAACTTGGAAGTGAATTCAATGACCACTGTATTTATTGCTGGCTCTATCAACATCAAGAACCTTGATCCGAAGGTTAAAGAGCGCATCAATAATATCGTCGCGTCAGATTTTGAGGTGGTGGTTGGGGATGCAGGTGGCGCCGATACCTCCATTCAGGAGTACCTGCTGAGTCTCGAACGATCCAGAACCACGGTGTTCTGCAGCGGTTCTGCTCCTAGGAATAATCTTGGACAGTGGCCCGCCAGAACAGTCGACTCCAAGCATTCCAAGGGGTCGAGAGCCTTCTTCACCGAGAAAGACGTCGTCATGGCCGAAGCAGCTGACTACGGTTTGATGATCTGGGACGCAAAGAGCACCGGTACGCTCAGTAACGTCATTGAACTGTTGTCGAGAAAGAAGAAGTCGCTTGTTTTCGTCAACAAGGAAAAGGAATTCAAGGTGGTCGGAGACGTCAGTCAGCTCGAAGAATTGATTGCATTCATGTCCGATCACGCCAAGCAAAAAGCCAATGAAAAAATCAAACTGTTCGACCGTATTTCCCTGTTGAAGCACGATCAGGCGGAGCTTTCTTTTTGATGAGGTTTCACGGCTTACCTGAACCTCGGCACCTTGTCGGTGCCGGGATCAAACGCTCTTAGCGACTCACCTTCCAGGCATCTCCAGCCGGCGCCTTGCCATGGTCATACGGCTTGCCAATCCACATATAAACCAAGCCCAAGCCAATCACGATCGCCGTGCTCAACACCATCGCATAGTTCACATACCACGCCGCATCCGGCGTGCGTGGCCAGGCCATGTTGATGATTGCGCCGACGCCGTACACCAGCGCGCCGATGTTCACCGGCCAGCCCCATGCGCCGAGGGTGAATTTGCCGCTCGGTTTCCAGCCTTTGCTGCGGGCGTACAGCGCGGCCAGCACGATCATCTGGAACGCGAGGTAGATGCCGATGGCGGCGAAGCTGACGATGGTGGCGACGGCGTCTTGCAGGAAGAAGCCGAGGGCGATGATCAGCGCGGGCAGGACGCCGGACACGAACAGCGCGGCAACCGGTACTTGGGTGGTAGGAGAAATCTTTTTCAGCAGTCGGCTGCCGATGACCATTTCATCGCGCGCGTAGGAGTACAGCAGACGGCTCGCCGCGGCTTGTAGGCTGATGACGCAGGAGATGAAGGAAATCATCACCACGCCCATCACTACTTTCGAACCGACCGGGCCGAAGGCATTGTTGAGGATGGTGGTGACCGGGTCTTTGTCGGTGCCGTTGATCACCGCTTGCATGTCCGGCACGGCGAGGATCAGTGCCAGGCAGGCGAACATCGCGGCGATGCCGCCGATGTAGATGGTCATGCGCATGGCCACCGGAATTTTCGCGCTCGGGTTCGGGGTTTCTTCGGCGACGTCGCCGCAGGCCTCGAAGCCGTAGTAGAGGAACATCCCCGCCAGCGACGCGGTGAGGAAGGCCGGCAGGTACGAGCCGTCGACGCTGATGTCGAAGGTGTTGAACAGCACGCTGAGCGGTTGATGGCGTTCGAATACCAGCAGGTACACGCCGACGATCACCGCGCCAACCAGTTCGCAGAGGAAGCCGAACATGGCGATGCGCGCCAGCACTTTGGTGCCGCTGAGATTGACCAGAGTGGCGAACAGGGTCAGCACCAGGGCGATGACGATGTTGGTGTTGTTGCTTGGCTCGAAACCGAGCATGGCGGCCAGGTACGGGCCAGCGCCGACCGCAACGGCAGCGATGGTCACGCAAAGGGCGATGGAGTAGATCCAGCCAACCATCCACGCCCATTTCTTACCGACCAACCGGCGCGCCCAAGGGTAAACACCGCCGGAAATCGGGAATTGCGAAACCACTTCGCCGAAGACCAGGCACACCAGCAACTGGCCGCAACCCACCAGCAAGTAGGCCCAGAACATCGGTGGGCCGCCTGCGGCGAGGCACAGGCCGAAGAGGGTATAAACCCCTACGACCGGTGACAGATAAGTGAAGCCCAACGCGAAGTTTTCCCACAGGCTCATGCTGCGGTTGAAGTTCGAGGTGTAGCCCAGTTTGCGCAGTTGTTCGGCATCGCTGTCGGCAACGGCTGTGGCGAGATCGGGTGAGGAACTCATGTGTGTTTGCTCCGTGAAATCGGCAGATTTCGGATGGCCGAGGCCGTGGCGGGGCTTTGTGGGCGCCGCCCGGTTCGGTAGTTATTGTTAGGTATTGAATCCTGGTGGTGCGCAGAGCCGGTTTCTGCCTTGAAGCCGGGGGTGACGCCTTCGCGAGCAAGCTCGCTCCCACAGGGGATTGCATTTCAATGTGGGAGCGAGCTTGCTCGCGAAGCTTTTAAAGGCTTAGTGCTTGAACATCACATGCCGAACGGTGGTGTAGTCCTCCAGCCCATACATGGACATGTCCTTCCCGTAACCAGACAATTTCTGACCGCCATGGGGCATTTCGCTGACGAGCATGAAGTGCGTATTCACCCAAGTGCAGCCGTACTGCAAGCGTGCCGAGATGCGATGCGCGCGTCCTACATCCGCTGTCCACACCGAGGAAGCGAGGCCGTAGTCCGAATCGTTGGCCCATTCCAGCGCCTGCGCTTCATCGGTGAATTTGGTCACCGAAACCACCGGCCCAAACACTTCGCGGCGGACGATTTCGTCGTCCTGCTGGGCATCGGCCAACACCGTCGGCTCGAAGAAGAAACCATTGCCATCAACAGCCTTGCCGCCAGTGATCAAACGAATGTGCGGCTGCGCCACGGCGCGTTCGACAAACCCGGCAACGCGGTCGCGATGTTGCGCGGTGATCAACGGCCCCAGTTCGGTCGACGGATCATCCTGCAAGCCGTACTTGATGCTGCTGACCGCCGCGCCGAGCTTCTCGACGAACTTGTCGTAGATGCCTTGCTGCGCATAGATCCGGCACGCGGCGGTGCAATCCTGCCCGGCGTTGTAAAAACCAAAGGTACGAATGCCTTCAACCGCTGCATCGATATCAGCGTCGTCGAAAATGATCACCGGCGCCTTGCCACCCAGTTCCATGTGCATGCGTTTAACGCTGTCAGCGGTGCTGGAAATGATGTTGGCGCCCGTCGCGATGGACCCGGTCAGCGAAACCATGCGCACTTTCGGATGGGTAACCAACGGACTGCCGACGGTAGGACCGCGACCAAATACCAGATTGAGTACACCGGCCGGGAAGATTTCCGACGCCAGTTCGGCCAGACGCAACGCGGTCAGCGGGGTTTGTTCCGACGGCTTGAGCACTACGGTATTACCCGCGGCCAGCGCCGGGGCAATTTTCCAGGCGACCATCATCAGCGGGTAGTTCCATGGCGCGATGGAGGCAATCACGCCGACCGGGTCGCGACGGATCATTGAGGTATGGCCGGGCAGGTATTCGCCTGCGGCCGAGCCGCTCATGCAACGGCTGGCGCCGGCGAAGAAGCGGAACACGTCGGCAATCGCCGGGATCTCGTCGTTGAGCGCGGCGCTGTAGGGTTTGCCGCAGTTGTCAGATTCGAGTTTGGCCAGTTCTTCGCCGTGGGCTTCGATGGCGTCGGCCAGTTTGAGCAGCAACAGCGAGCGATCTTTCGGCGCGGTTTGCGACCACTCGGGGAAAGCGTTGTCGGCGGCGCGTACGGCGGCATCGACCTGGGCTTCAGTGGCTTCGTTGATCTCTACCAGCACTTCGCCAAGCGACGGGTTGAGCACCGGTTGCGCCGGGCCTTCGCCGTTGATGAGTTGGCCGTTGATCAAGAGTTTGGTTTGCATGTCTGTTGTCCTCACTAACACTTTTATTGTTCTGGCCGAATCGAGAACCCTGTGGGAGCGAGCTTGCTCGCGAAAGCGGTGTGTCAGTCACCGGAGATGCTGGCTGTGCCGGCCTCTTCGCGAGCAAGCTCGCTCCCACATTTGATCTCGGTTCTTCCCGTAATCTATTTACCGCCGCTACCGGCAACGCTCTCGCCACCGCGCGTCAGGTAGTACGCGCCGAGGATCGGCAGCATCGTCACCATCATCACCAGCATGGCGACGACGTTGGTCACCGGCACATCCCGTGGCCGGCTCAGTTGGTTGAGCAACCACAACGGCAACGTGCGCTCATGCCCGGCGGTGAACGTGGTGACGATGATTTCGTCGAACGACAGCGCAAACGCCAACATGCCACCGGCGAGCAACGCCGAGCCGAGATTTGGCAGGATGATGTAGCGAAAGGTCTGCCAGCCATCGGCGCCGAGGTCCATCGAGGCCTCGATCAAACTGTGCGAAGTGCGGCGCAGGCGGGCAATGACGTTGTTGTAGACGATCACCACGCAGAAGGTCGCGTGGCCGACGATGATGGTGAACATCCCCGGCTCGATGCCCAGCGTCTTGAACGTCGCCAGCAGCGCGATCCCGGTGATGATCCCCGGCAGCGCAATCGGCAAGATCAGCATCAGCGAAATGCCCTGTTTGCCGAAGAAGTCGCGGCGATACAGCGCTGCCGAGGCGAGCGTGCCAAGCACCATCGCAATCAACGTGGCGATCGCTGCGATCTGCAATGAGAGCTTGATCGACTCCAGAACATCCGGCCGCGAAAACGCCACGCTGAACCAGTGCAACGTGAAACCCTTTGGCGGAAAGCTGAACGCGGCCTCTTCGGTGTTGAAGGCATAAAGGAAGATGATCAGGATCGGAAAGTGCAGAAACACCAACCCGCCCCACGCTGCGATTTTCAGGCCTAGAGAGGCATGCCCTTGTGATGAAGAATCAGAGCGCATCGAAAGCCCCCAGTCGTTTGACGATGGACAGGTACACCGCGATCAACACAATCGGCACCAGCGTGAACGCCGCCGCCATCGGCATATTGCCAATCGCACCTTGCTGCGCGTACACCATGCTGCCGACGAAGTAGCCCGGCGGGCCGACCAGTTGCGGCACGATGAAGTCACCCAAGGTCAGCGAAAACGTGAAGATCGAACCCGCCGCGATGCCCGGAATCGACAGCGGCAAAATCACCTGCATAAAGGTCTGACGCGGCTTGGCGCCAAGGTCAGCGGAGGCCTGCAACAGCGATGGCGGCAGACGTTCCAGCGACGCCTGAATCGGCAGGATCATGAACGGCAGCCAGATGTACACAAACACCATGAATCGCCCCAGATGCGAGGTCGACAAGGTGCTGCCGCCCACCCCGGGAATCCCCAAGATGAACTGCAAAACCGGCTCCAATCCCAAGTGCTGCACGAACCACTGCGCCACGCCGCCCTTGGCCAGCAGCAACGTCCACGCATACGCCTTGACGATGTAACTGGCCCACATCGGCATCATCACGGCGATGTAGAAAAACGCCTTGGTTTTGCCCGTGGTGTAGCGCGCCATGTAATAGGCGATCGGGAAGGCGACGATGGCGCTGGCGATCGACACGACGATGGCCATGCTCAGCGTGCGCAGGATGATGTCGAAGTTCGACGGCTGAAACAGCGCGGCGAAATTGGCCAGGGTCAGGTCAGGGGTGACCGCCATGGTGAAGTCGTCGAAGGTGTAGAAACCCTGCCACAACAGCACCAGCAGCGAGCCGAGGTAGATCGCGCCAAACCACAGCAATGGCGGCACCAGCAGCATCGACAGATACAGGTTCGGCTTGCGGTAGAGCAGGTTGGAAAACCTGCGCAACGGCGGCGATGTTGTCATCGCGAGCGTGCTCATGTCACACCCCGCTCGCCACGGTGTCGTGCAGCGCAATCATCGCTTCCCGCGCCCAACGTGCGCTCAGACGCTGGCCGGTCTGATGCTGCGCGCTGCTGTCGATCCACTGATTGTTGGCGTGGCTGATGCTCAGGGTCTGGCCGTTTTCCAGCTTCAATTCATAACGCGTGGCGCTGCCTTGGTATTGGATGTCGTGGAGCAGGCCGCTGACTTCAATTTCATGACTGGCCAGTGGGCCTTCGGCGAAACGAACGTGCTCCGGGCGGATCGAAAACGGCTGCGGGTGACCGCTGATTTCACGGGCCAGATCGCCACGAATCACGTTCGAGGTGCCGACGAACTCAGCGACAAATGTGGTGGTCGGTTTCATGTACAGATTGCGCGGCGTGTCGACTTGTTCGATGCGGCCCTTGTTAAACACGGCGACGCGGTCGGACATCGACAGCGCTTCGGTTTGATCGTGGGTGACGAAGATGAAAGTGATGCCGAGCTGGCGTTGCAGCTTCTTCAATTCGCTTTGCATTTGTTCGCGCAGTTTCAGGTCGAGCGCGCCCAAAGGCTCATCGAGCAACAGCACCCGCGGACGATTGACCAAGGCGCGGGCGAGGGCGACACGTTGGCGCTGACCGCCGGACAACTGCACCGGTTTGCGCGCGCCGTAACCGCCGAGGGCGACCATGTCCAAAGCTTCTTCGGCGCGTTTGTGCCGCTCGGTTTTGCCGACGCCTTTGACCTTTAATCCGTAAGCGACATTGTCGAGGACGTTCATGTGCGGGAACAGCGCGTAATCCTGAAACACCGTGTTGACGTCACGTTGATACGGCGGCAACCCGGCCGCTTCAGCGCCGTGAATGCGAATCGAGCCGGCGCTCGGTTGTTCGAACCCGGCGATCAGGCGCAGGCAGGTGGTTTTGCCCGAGCCGGAAGGGCCGAGCATGGAAAAGAACTCGCCGTCCTCGATATCGATGGAAACCCGGTCAACGGCTTTTACATCGCCGAACTGCCGGGAAACGTTGGTGAACTGGACTGCAAGCGTCATGGTGCGGTGCTCCAAAAAGGCGAAGGCCGTCGCAGCGGCCCTGCCTGGACTTCTGAAAAATCTGAATCGTTTTACGGTTTGCTTGGCTCACACATTCGGCGGACGAGATGCGATCCGCTTTTAGCTCCCTCTCCCTCCGGGAGAGGGCGGGGGGTGAGGGTGGCTTTATTGGCCATTGCTCTGAGGTCAAGAGCAAGGTCAAAAGCTACCCCCTCACCCCAGCCCTCTCCCCCAGGGGGGAGAGGGGGAAAGGGAGCCCGACCGAGTTGTTCCCGGACTTAACGGCCGCCCATGATCGCGATGTAGTCCTGAGTCCAGCGGCTATACGGCACAAACTTGCCACCTTCAGCCTGCGGGGTTTTCCAGAAGGCGATCTTGTCGAACTGGTCGAAACCGTTGGTCTTGCAGCCTTCAGCGCCAAGCAATTCGCTCTCCTTGCACGCCGCTGGCACCGCCGGCAACGAACCAAACCACGCCGCCACATCACCCTGGACTTTCGGTTTCAGCGACCAGTCCATCCACTTGTACGCGCAGTTCGGGTGCTTGGCCTCGGCGTGCAACATGGTGGTATCAGCCCAACCCGTGGCGCCTTCTTTCGGAATGGTCGACGCGATCGGCTGCTTCTCGTTCATCAAACCGTTGACCTGATACGGCCATGCGCTCGACGCCACCACGCCTTCGTTTTTGAAGTCGCTCATCTGCACCGTGGTGTCGTGCCAGTAGCGGTGGATCAGTGGCTGCTGCGCGCGCAACAGGTCGAGCACGGCTTTGTACTGATCTTCGGTGAGTTGGTATGGATCCTTGATACCCAATTCAGGCTTGGTCGATTTCAGATACAGCGCCGCATCGGCGATATAGATCGGGCCGTCGTAGGCCTGCACGCGGCCCTTGTTCGGCTTGCCGTCGGGCAGATTCTGCGCGGCGAACACCACGCTCCAACTGGTCGGTGCGGTCTTGAATACGTTGGTGTTGTACATCAACACGTTCGGGCCCCACTGATACGGGGTGCCGTAAGTCTGGTTGTTGACTACGTACCACGGCGCGTCTTTGAGGCGTGGGTCGAGGGTGTTCCAGTTCGGGATCAACGCAGTGTTGATCGGTTGCACACGCTTGCCGACGATCAATCGCAACGACGCATCGCCCGACGCGGTGACCAGATCGTAACCGCCCTTGGCCATCAGGCTGACCATTTCGTCAGAGGTGGCCGCTGTCTTCACGTTGACCTTGCAACCGGTTTCTTTTTCGAAACCGGTGACCCAGTCGTAGGCTTTATCGCTCTCGCCACGTTCGATGTAACCCGGCCACGCAACGATATCCAGCTGACCTTCGCCAGCGCCGACAGCCTTGAGCGGCTCGGCAGCTGAAAGGCTGGCGCTGGCCAGCAGGGCCGTGGTGATTGCACTGAGCAGTGCGGTCTTGTGCACGAACATGGTTGAACCCTCTTCTTTAAATTATGGTCGGGGCAGTTGTGAACGCGGTGCAGCATGCCGTTGGCGGCTTGTTATTAGCGTAGTCAGAGATGCTGGCCGTGGCGGGCCATGATGTGCCGCACCACGCTGTAGTCCTGCAGCGAATCACTGGATAAGTCTTTGCCGTAACCGGAGCGTTTCAGCCCGCCGTGGGGCATCTCACTGACGAGCATGAAATGGCTGTTGATCCACGTGCAGCCGTACTGCAAACGCGCTGCGACCTGCATCGCTTTGTCCAGATTCTGTGTCCACACCGACGAGGCGAGGCCGTATTCCGAATCGTTAGCCCAGTCGACGGCCTGCGAGAGTTCGTCAAAACGGGTCACGGTGACCACCGGGCCGAACACTTCGCGCTGGACGATTTCGTCAGTCTGTTTGCAACCGGCGAGCAGCGTCGGTTGATAGTAGAAACCGGCGCCGGAGTGCACGGCTGCACCGGTCACGCGTTCAATGTGCGGCTGGCCGAGGGCGCGTTCGACGAAACTGGCGACGCGGTCGCGCTGGCGGGTGCTGATCAGCGGACCGATCTCGTTGTCGGCGTCACGTTTTCCGGCGAAGCGCAGGCTGCTGACGGCGGCGCCGAGTTCGGCGACCAATTTGTCGTGAATCCCGGCCTGCGCGTAGATCCGGCACGCGGCGGTGCAATCCTGCCCGGCGTTGTAGTAGCCGTAAGTGCGCACGCCGTCGACCACGGCCTGAATGTCGGCGTCGTTGCAGACGATCACCGGGGCTTTACCGCCGAGTTCGAGGTGTGTGCGTTTCAGGGTTTTCGCGGCGGCCTGGAGGATTTTCTGCCCGGTGACGATATCGCCGGTCAGCGAGACCATGCGCACTTTCGCGTGGCCGACCAAGTGGCTGCCGACGCCTTCACCGCCACCGCAGATGATGTTGATCACCCCGCGCGGGAGGATTTCGGCCAGCGCTGGCGCCAGTGCAAGGATCGACAGCGGTGTGTGTTCGGACGGTTTGAACACCAGCGTGTTGCCGGCGGCGAGGGCCGGGGCGATTTTCCACGCGGCCATCATGATCGGGTAATTCCACGGCGCAATCGAGGCGACCACGCCAATCGGATCGCGACGGACCATGCTGGTGTAGCCCGGCAGGTATTCGCCACTGAGTTGGCCGGTCTGGCAACGCACGGCGCCGGCAAAGAAACGGAAGACATCGACGGTCGCGGTCAGATCATCCTGACGTGCCAGGTGCAGCGGCTTGCCGCAGTTCAGCGATTCGAGGCGGGCGAGGTGATCGGCGTGTTTTTCGACGGCGTTGGCGATGTCCAGCAACAGGTTTGAACGTTGCTGCGGCGTGGTGCGCGACCACTCGGCAAAGGCGCGGTGGGCCGCGAGGATCGCGGCTTCGACCTGCTCGGTGCTGGCCTCGGCGATGTGCGTGAGGATTTCGCCAGTGGCCGGATTGAGGATCGGCTCGACGAAACCTTCTCCGGCGACCAGTTCGCCGTCGATCAACAACGCGGTACACATCGGGGTTTGCGCGCCAGCCATTTTTCGCGATCTCTTTTCTTGTGTGGCCATTGTTGCTCCCAGATACCGGGAGCCGACCGTCTTATAGATGCAGCAAGACTAGTGCGCGGCTCCGAGGTCGACAAATGCTAAATACTGAAGGTGGCGTTCGATTAAATAGATGGCTTGCGCCCGCCGTGAGGTTGCTCGCGAGCGACGGTGAGGAATGGGTCGACGAGCGCCGGCCGCGCGGTGCCACGGCGCCAGGCCAGGCCTACGTCGAGGGTCTGGTTCAGATCGGCGATCGGTCGCGCTTCGATGATGTCGCCCTCCAGAGACCACGGTCGGTAAGTCATGTCGGGCTGGATCGACACGCCCAAACCGGCGGCGACCAGACTTCGCACGGCCTCGGTGGACGCGGTTCTCAGAGTGATTTTCGGTTGCAGCCCGGAACCGCGCCAGAAACGCTGTGCGTTGCGATCCATTTCATCGACGTTGAGTTGAATCAGCGGCTCGCGAGCGACGTCGGCAAGGTTGATGCTGTCGTGTTCCAGCAGTGGATGCTGGGCTGGGAGCCACAAGCGATGTGGCGAGTGGGTCAACACTTCGGTCTGCAAGGCGTGGCGATCTTCCAGATTGGAAAGGATCAGCACACCGACATCGATCTCGCCACTGACCAGCAAATGCTCGATGTAGGGCCGTTCATCCTCCATTACGCGAATTTCGACGTTGGGATAGGCGCGTTGGAATCGCGTGAGCAAATCTGCGAGGTAATACCCGGCCACCAGGCTGGTCACGCCGATGATTAACTGCCCTGCAACCTGATCGGTGCTCTGCTGCAAGCTGCGCTTGGCGTTGTCCACGGTTGCCAGAATCAAGTGCGCCTGGCGTAGGAATTGATGACCTTGATGCGTAAGAGTCATGCCTTTGGCGTGACGGCTGAACAGGCTGACACCGATTTCCTCTTCCAGTTGCTGGATCGCCAGGGTCAGGGTCGATTGGGAAATGAATGCGGTTTGCGCGGCCGCGGAGATCGAGCCGGTTTCAGCCACGGCGATGAAATGTCGAATCTGACGCAGGGTCATCATGAGCAGGCTACCCAGTGGGCGGTTTTTATAGATTGGCCTGAGTGTATATCGTTTTTTTTGAGGGAAGCTGTGAGCAGCGAGCCAACGCGCAAGCAACATCTGGAAGCACACTCGAACGCAGGGCGGAGGCACTTTCGATCTAGGCTGAGGGCCTTGTAGATCCGGATAACCCCTGTTTGGAGGCGGAACATGAACACCCGTGGATTACTCGATCAATTACTCAAATCTGGCCAGGATCTGTTGCAGAGCAAGGCTGGCGGTACCCAGAACAAACCCGCTGCCGGCGGTTTGGGCGGTTTGCTTGGCGGTGCTTCAGGTTCGAGTGGCCTGGGCGGTTTGCTCTCAGGCGCGGGCGGCGGTGCCCTGGCGGCGGGTGCCATGGGCTTGTTACTCGGCAGTAAAAAGGCCCGCAAGGTCGGTGGCAAAGTCGCGGTTTACGGTGGTCTCGCTGCGTTGGGCGTGCTGGCCTACAAAGCCTACGGCAACTGGAACGCGCAAAAAGGCGTGGTCCCGCAACGTGAGCCGCAGACCCTCGATCGCCTCCCCGCGGCGCAAGTCGAGCAACACAGTCAGGCGATTCTCAAAGCATTGGTCGCTGCCGCCAAGGCCGACGGCCACATCGATGACCGTGAACGCCAACTGATCGAAGGTGAATTCAGCAAACTCGACAACGATCAGCAATTGCAGCACTGGCTGCACGCCGAGCTCAACAAACCCCTCGACCCGACGGATGTCGCTCGCGCTGCCAGCACGCCGGAAATGGCCGCTGAAATGTACATCGCCAGCGTGATGCTGGTGGACGAGGAAAACTTCATGGAAAAGTCCTACCTCGATGAACTGGCACGCCAACTCAAGCTTGAACCGGGGTTGAAGACCGAGCTTGAAAAGCAGGTGCGACAGGCGACCCAGTAACCTTTCAGATGTCATCACGTGGAGGTCAATGCTGACTGGGCATTGACCTCCACGAGTGTGGCGCTCGTTGTTCTCTCAGGCTTTGCGACCTTCATTGCAAGTTTGAGTGCGAACATCCGTTGGCGTCCTGCGCCAAAAAGCCAGAAACCAGAAAACCGAGGCCATGAAGTGAATCCTCGGATAAACTTCCGTCGCTTTTTTTGGGTTCGTCCGAATATAAATACGGGCAACTCGCTCAACGGAGCAACTTTCACTGAAGAAGGATTCTTCAAGCAAAATGATCAGCCCCCATCGTTTGACTTACCTCGATTCTGTCAGAGCACTGGCAGCATTGGCCGTGGTCATTTCTCACTATGTTGAAAGAACGCCCCTGTTCAATTGGGCGGTTTTCGATTACTTGCGTCCCGGTCAGTTCGGCGTCGTGGTTTTTTTCATGGTCAGCGGTTTCGTGATCCCGTTCAGTTTCAAGGACGGCCCGGGAAAAAACAGGCGTTTCATACTTTCAAGATTTTTCAGGCTGTACCCTGCCTATTGGCTTTCAATAGTGCTGGCCTGTTTTGCCATTACGTTTTTTGTTTCGGGCGAACTTTAGAGGGGGAGAGTGCTGGCGAATATCACCATGCTTCAAACGATGATCGGATACTCCAACTTGTTCGGCGTGTATTGGACTTTATTTGTAGAGTTGGTTTTTTATGGCCTTTGTATCGCACTGAGTCTGGTCGGGTTGCTGGGGCATCTCAAGGCACGGTTCTGGTTGGCAATAGCATTGCTGATGCTCGCGCTGGCAGGCGCCGCAGGCCGCTATTATTACGCCGTCCCGGCCCCCGTTGGAATCTTGTCATCGCTTTCGTTGATGTTGTTTGGAGGGTTGTGGCGCAACTTTCAAATCGACCGCCATCCCAAGGCAAAACGCTACAGCATCATCTGGATTGCTGCATTTGTTGTCACCTTTCCGATCATCGCGCTGTTGGCTTACGATGTTGATCAAGGACTGCGAGAAAGTGCCTGGAATTTTATCGGCAGTTATTTCGCTGCGCTGATCTTCTTCATGTTGACTACCACAGTATTGAAGCTGGAGAACCGAGTACTTGCCTTTCTCGGGACGATCAGCTACTCCGTCTACTTGACCCACCCGTTTTTTCTGGAGTTGGCTGACTCGAGAGTTCATTTGCAGAACGGTTTCAATCTTCCCGTATTTGTTCTTTATTGCCTGGGCACGCTTGTCCTCTCATCGCTCTGTTATTTCCTGATAGAGAAACGCTCGATCGGATGGGGGCGGCGTATCAATGCGCTCCTCGATGCACGGTTGACGAGCCGGAGTGCGATCGGCAAAGCGAAGGCATCATCGCTCGAAGCGGGAGTTCAAGTTCGTTGAACACATTGACTTTCGCTGATAACGCGGCAGCAAGCCAACGGCATCGACTGACGCATCTGGATGCCTTGAGGGGCATCGCTGCAGTGTTGGTGGTGGTTGCGCACTTCATTGAAAGAACCCCGCTCAAGGACACGTTTTTTTTCACCTGTGTGAACCTGGGGCAAGTGGGCGTGGTGATCTTCTTCCTGCTCAGCGGGATGGTCATTCCCTACAGTCTGAAGGAGGGGCGGCATGCGCTGGCGGCTTTTGCCGTCTCGCGGTTTTTCAGGCTGTACCCGGCGTACTGGTTTTCCATTGCACTGGCGGTTGCGAGTTCGGACTGGTTTTTGTCGACACCTGTATCGCTGTCGACTGTGTTGATCAACATGACGATGTTCCAGGCTGTTCTGAAAACGCCGGATCTGTTCGGCGTTTACTGGACGCTGATCATCGAGATGTTTTTCTACGTGGCCTGCGCGGCGCTATTCAGCGTGGGACTTCTGGGCAAAGCCTGGGTGCGATTCAGCGTGGCAATCAGCCTGCTGGCCGTGGCGCTGATCTTTGCGATCAGCAGATTCTATCTGGCCAAAAAGATCCCCGTGGCGCTGCCGCTGTGCCTGTCGATCATGTTTTTTGGCAGTCTGTGGCGCGACGTCAGCCTTGGCGTGGCGGATATACGCGCTCGCCGGTTGGTCGCTGTCTGGCTGGCATTGTTTGTGGTTTTGCTGGCACCTATCTGCCTGCTGGCTTACAGCGCCGATCATGGGCACAAGGAAAACCCGTTCACCTATTTGATCAGTTACCTGATCGGAATGGCTTTTGCCCTGGTCGTGACCTTGTACCTGCGCAGATCCATCAAGAGCCTGACGTTTTTGGGCGCGATCAGTTATTCGGTGTATCTGCTACACCCGTTTTTTCTGGAGTGGGCGGCGTACGCGACAGACCTGCAGGCCGAATTCAACGGGGTGGTTTTTCTGAGCTATCTGATGGCAACGCTGGTGCTGGCCAGTTTCAGTCATGCGTTGCTGGAGAAGCCAGGTATCGGCATCGCAAGGGCGATCAATTCGAGATTGCAAGGCAGCTTCAAGCAAAGAGCGCAGGCCTGAGACAAGCTGCAATTTCCGGTAAAAGTGGGCCTCGGTTTTTGTGTGCGGCCGCAATATGCGTTTACGTTTTCGGCGGCGTAGCGACCGCAATGACCGATCCATCGCCCCTTTTTGCCATTACCCCACTGGCACGCCGACCCCCAGTTGTCGGACAGTCCCACCCCAGAGCCTTCCCGGCAACCACGCCGGACAGGCCCGGGGGTTAAAAAGCGTCTTATAAATGAAACACCGCCCTCGGCTATACTCCCCGCATTTCGACCTGGGCATGAGGAATCACTGTGAAGAACTGGACGTTGCGCCAACGCATTTTGGCGA
Source organism: Pseudomonas fluorescens (assembly GCF_001648775.1). Classification (GTDB taxonomy): domain Bacteria; phylum Pseudomonadota; class Gammaproteobacteria; order Pseudomonadales; family Pseudomonadaceae; genus Aquipseudomonas; species Aquipseudomonas fluorescens_M. The sequence goes on along the minus strand of NZ_LVEJ01000032.1, from coordinate 33,305 downwards.
GCTTTGCGGTGATTATCGCCATCATGTTGCTGATGGTCGTCGTCTCGTATTCGCGACTGTTGAAGATTGAAACCAGTGAAAACAGCGTGCGCGATGACGCGATTCCCGGCGTCTATTACAGCTCGATGATCCGTGGCGCCTGGGTCGACAGCTATCTGCAAACGCAAGAATTGCTCGGGCTCAAGGAAGGTCAGGGGATTTCCAGCGAGGACGCAGCGGACTACAAGGCGTTCGAGGCGCGTTTGCAGGAGCAGATGGCCAATTATCGCAAGACCATGGCGACCGAAGAGGATCGTATCGAGTTCACCGCGTTCGAGAAGTACCACGACGCCTACATTCAGATTCAGGATGCCGTGCTGGACCTGCACAAGCGCAATCTGGAAGCGGACGCCGTGAAAATGTTTCACGAAAAGCTCACGCCGGCCTGGTATTCCGGGCGCATGAAGCTTAACGACATCATCGGCGAAAACAAGAAAGTCGCCGATCAGGCCATGAACAATATCGACGATGCCGTGGCCGCCGCCAAAGTCAGCATGTTCATTTCCCTGTTCGTCGCGGTCCTGGCCGCCGGCCTGTGTGGCTTGTTGTTGATGCGTGCAATCATGGCGCCGATGAACCGCATCGTGAAGATCCTTGAAACCATGCGTACCGGCGACCTCAGTTCGCGTCTGAACCTCGACCGCAAGGACGAGTTCGGCGCCGTGGAAACCGGCTTCAACGACATGATGACCGAGCTGACCGCGCTGGTGTCGCAAGCCCAACGCTCCTCGGTACAAGTGACCACCTCGGTGACCGAGATCGCCGCGACCTCCAAGCAGCAGCAAGCCACCGCCACCGAAACTGCAGCGACCACTACCGAAATCGGCGCGACGTCCCGCGAGATTGCCGCCACTTCGCGCGATCTGGTGCGCACCATGACGGAAGTTTCCACCGCAGCCGATCAAGCCTCGGTGCTTGCCGGTTCCGGTCAGCAAGGCCTGGCGCGCATGGAAGACACCATGCACTCGGTGATGGGCGCGGCCGATCTGGTCAACGCCAAACTGGCGATCCTCAACGAGAAGGCCGGCAACATCAATCAGGTGGTGGTGACCATCGTCAAAGTCGCTGACCAGACCAACCTGTTGTCGCTCAACGCCGCGATTGAAGCCGAGAAGGCCGGTGAATACGGGCGCGGTTTTGCCGTGGTCGCCACCGAAGTGCGGCGTCTGGCCGATCAGACCGCGGTCGCCACCTATGACATCGAACAAATGGTCCGCGAGATCCAGTCGGCGGTGTCGGCGGGTGTCATGGGCATGGACAAGTTTTCCGAAGAAGTGCGTCGCGGCATGTCCGAAGTGCAGCAGGTTGGCGAGCAGTTGTCGCAGATCATCCACCAGGTTCAGGCGCTGGCGCCGCGGGTGTTGATGGTCAACGAGGGCATGCAGGCGCAGGCCACCGGCGCCGAGCAGATCAACCATGCGCTGGTGCAGTTGGGCGACGCCAGCAGCCAGACCGTCGAGTCATTGCGTCAGGCCAGTTTCGCTATCGACGAACTGAGCCAGGTGGCCGTCGGGCTGCGCAGCGGCGTTTCGCGATTCAAAGTCTGATGAGCGACATCATCGCCAAACGCAACACCACTCAAGTGGCGAAGCCGGCGTTGTTCCTGCTGTTTCGCATCGGCAGCGAGCGTTACGCCTTGCGCGCCACCGAAGTCGCCGAAGTATTGCCGCGCCTGCCATTGAAGCCGATCGCCCGGGCGCCGCAATGGGTTGCCGGCGTGTTCGCCTATCGTGGCGCGGTAGTGCCGGTCATCGACCTCAGTGCGTTGACCTTTGGCCATCCCGCTCAGGCGCGCACCAGTACGCGTCTTGTGCTGGTCAATTACCAGCCTGATGAATCGCGGCCGGTGCAATGGCTCGGACTGATTCTCGAACAGGCCACCGACACGCTGCGCTGCCATCCACAGGAATTTCAGCCGTATGGCCTCGACAACCGCGAGGCGCCGTACCTCGGTCCCGTACGCGAAGATGCTCAGGGCTTGGTGCAATGGGTACGGGTCAATGATTTGCTCGATGACGCAGTGCGCACCGTGCTGTTCCCCGATCCGCCGATGAATCCGACGCAGCTTGAGGCGCAGGCATGAGCAGCGATCAGCGCTTTTTCGACTTCCTCAAGGAACGCATCGGCCTCGATGTGACGTCGGTGGGGCCGGCGATCATCGAGCGCGCGGTGCGTCAGCGCACCACGCTCTCGCAAGCGGCGCATGCCGATGAGTATTGGCAGTTGCTGCAAGGCTCGCGGGATGAACAACAGGCGCTGATCGAAGCGGTGATCGTTCCCGAGACTTGGTTCTTCCGTTATCCGGAGTCCTTCGCCACGCTGGGCAAATTGGCGCGCAACCGCCTCGCCGAGCTGAACAATATGCGTGCGCTGCGCATTCTCAGCCTGCCGTGTTCCACCGGCGAGGAACCGTATTCGATTGCCATGGCCTTGCTCGATGCCGGGCTCAAGCCGCATCAGTTCAAGGTCGACGGCATGGACGTCAGTCCGCTGTCGGTGGAAAAGGCCCGGCGCGCGTTGTACGGCAAGAACTCGTTTCGCGGTCAGGATCTGGACTTTCGCGAACGCCACTTCACGTCTGAGCAGGATGGCCATCGGGTCAACGAAAACGTCCGTGAGCAAGTCCGTTTGCAGGTCGGCAACGTGCTCGATCCAACGCTGTTGGCCAGTGAGCCAGCCTTCGATTTTGTCTTCTGTCGTAACCTGCTGATCTATTTCGATCAGCCCACCCAGCAGCAAGTGTTCGAAGTGCTCAAGCGCCTGACCCATTTCGATGGCGTGCTGTTTATCGGCCCGGCCGAGGGCAGTTTGCTCGGACGTCTGGGCATGCGTTCGATCGGCATCCCGCAGTCGTTTGCGTTCAGCCGTCACAGCGACCCGCACCCCGAGCCATTGCCGACACCGAAACCGATCGCGGTGCCGCTCAGCCAACCGCCACGCAGCACACCGCCAGCGCCGGTGCGCACTCGGCCGTTTGCCGCAGTGACGCCGTTGCCGACCGTCGGCAAAAGCGCGAACCCGGACGCGGCGAGCCTGCTGGCGAACATCGCCGCGCTGGCCAATGAAGGCAAAAGTGCCGAGGCCCGCGCCGCGTGCGAACAGTATTTGCGTAGCCACGAACCGGTGGCTCAAGTGTTTTATTGGCTCGGCCTGCTCAGCGATGTCGCCGGTCTGACTCTCGAAGCCCAGGGTTTTTACCGCAAGGCGTTGTACCTCGAGCCGCAACACCCCGAAGCGTTGATGCACCTGGCCGCGTTGCTGCAGGCTCAGGGCGACAGCGCCGGTGCCAGACGATTGCAGGAACGTGCCGCCCGCAGCGGCCGCACCGCCGACAGTGAGCGTAAACGATGATCCCGTCCGACACCTTGAACGTCACCCACGAAGACGCCCGGGCCATCGACGATTGCTGGAACCGCATCGGCATCCACGGCGAGAAGTCCTGTCCGCTGCTGGCCGAGCACATTCATTGCCGCAATTGTTCGGTGTACTCCGCCGCCGCCACGCGACTGCTCGATCGTTATGCGTTGCAGCAGGACGAGCGCGATCCGGTGGCCACGGCGGTTGAAACGGACGTGAAAACCCGTTCATTGCTGATGTTCCGTCTCGGCGAAGAATGGCTGGGCCTGGCGACCCGCAGCCTGGTTGAAGTGGCGCCACTGCAGGCGATTCACTCGTTGCCGCACCAGCGCTCGCGGGCCCTGCTTGGCGTGGCCAATGTGCGCGGCGCGCTGGTGGCGTGCCTGTCGCTGGTTGAATTGCTCGATCTGGATGCCAGCGCCGCTCCGGCTGTCAGCGGGCGAATCATGCCGCGCATGTTGATCATCGCTGCCCATGGCGGGCCGGTGGTGGTGCCGGTGGATGAGGTGTACGGCATCCATGCCATCGATGAGCGGATCCTCGACGCCGCGTCGCAATCCGGCGCCCAGGCCAGTGCCAAATACACCCGTGGCGTCCTGCAATTTCGCGGTCGCAGTTTGCGTTGGCTGGATGAAGAACAGCTGCTGTCCGCCGTGACCCGGAGCCTCACATGACCCCCGAGCAAATGCGCGACGCCTCGCTGCTTGAGCTGTTCAGCCTCGAAGCCGAGGCCCAGACCCAAGTGCTCAGCGCCGGGCTGCTGGCGCTGGAGCGCAATCCGACTCAGGCCGATCAACTGGAATCGTGCATGCGCGCGGCGCACTCGCTCAAAGGTGCGGCGCGCATCGTCGGCATCGACAGCGGTGTCAGCGTCGCGCATGTCATGGAAGATTGTCTGGTCAGCGCGCAGGAAGGGCGCCTGCTGCTGCGCCCCGAACACATCGATGCGTTGTTGCAGGGCACTGATTTGCTGATGCGCATTGCGACGCCGGCGAATGCTCCGCAACCGGCTGACATCGAAGCGTATGTGACGTTGATGGCGCAGTTGCTCGATCCATCATCCGCGCCTGCCGTCGCCGCGCCAGTCATGGCCGAATTGCAACTGGAGGCTCCGCGCGCTGAGCCGACGCCGCCAGCGCCCATCATCGACGTTGCCAGTGAGCCACCAGAACCGGCACCGCGCAAAAACAAACGCACCACCGAAGGTGGCGAACGCGTCTTGCGTGTTACCGCCGAGCGCCTGAACAGCCTGCTCGATCTGTCGAGCAAATCGCTGGTCGAAACCCAACGTCTGAAACCGCATCTGGCGACCATGCAGCGTCTCAAGCGCATGCAGAGCAACGGTCTGCGCGCGCTGGAAAACCTCAATGTGCACCTCAAGGAACATGCGCTGAGCCTTGAAGCGCTGGAAGCACTGGAAGATGCGCGGCGTCTGCTCGCCGAATCGCAGCAACTGCTGAGCGAAAAAAACGCCGAACTCGACGAGTTCGCCTGGCAGGCCAGCCAGCGCGCACAAGTGCTCTACGACACCGCGCTGGCCTGCCGCATGCGGCCCTTTGCCGATGTGCTCACCGGTCAGGTGCGCATGGTCCGTGATCTGGGCCGCAGCTTGGGCAAGCAGGTACGTCTGGAGATCGAGGGCGAGAAAACCCAAGTCGACCGCGACGTGCTTGAGAAACTCGAAGCGCCGCTGACGCATTTGCTGCGCAACGCCGTCGATCACGGCATCGAAACCCCGGAGCAACGGCTGCTCAAGGGCAAACCTGAAGAGGGCGTGATCCGCCTGCGCGCTTCGCACCAGGCCGGTCTGCTGGTGTTGGAATTGAGCGATGACGGCAACGGCGTCGATCTGCAAAAAGTCCGCCGCAGCATCGTCGAGCGGCAGTTATCCCCAGCGGAAACGGCGGCGCAGTTGAGCGAGGAAGAACTGCTGACCTTCCTGTTCCTGCCCGGTTTCAGTCTGCGCGATACCGTCACCGAAGTGTCTGGCCGGGGCGTCGGTCTGGATGCCGTTCAACACATGGTTCGCCAGTTGCGCGGGGCCGTGGTGCTGGAACAGACGGCGGGCGAGGGCAGTCGCTTCCATCTGGAAGTGCCGCTGACCTTGTCGGTGGTGCGCAGTCTGGTGGTGGAGGTCGGCGAAGAAGCCTACGCCTTCCCGCTGGCGCACATCGAGCGCATGTGCGATCTGGCGCCGGAAGACATTGTGCAGGTCGAAGGTCGTCAGCATTTCTGGCATGAAGGCCAGCACGTCGGACTGGTCGCGGCCAGCCAGTTGCTCAACCGCCCGGCCAGCCAGAACAGCGGCGAAACCCTTAAAGTCGTGGTGATCCGCGAGCGCGATGCGGTTTATGGCGTTGCCGTGGAACGCTTCATTGGCGAGCGCACGCTGGTGGTCTTGCCACTCGACGAGCGTCTGGGCAAAGTGCAGGACATCTCCGCGGGCGCCTTGCTCGACGACGGTTCGGTGGTGTTGATCGTCGACGTCGAAGACATGCTGCGTTCCGTGGATAAACTGCTCAACACCGGACGCCTGGAGCGCATTGCCCGCCGCGGCAATCAGGCCGCCGAGGCGGCGCGCAAGCGGGTGCTGGTGGTCGACGATTCGCTGACCGTGCGCGAGTTGCAACGCAAGCTGCTGCTCAATCGCGGCTACGACGTCGCGGTGGCGGTGGACGGCATGGACGGTTGGAACGCACTGCGTTCGGAGGACTTTGATTTGCTGATCACCGACATCGACATGCCGCGCATGGACGGCATCGAACTGGTCACGCTGCTGCGCCGCGACAACCGTCTGCAATCGCTGCCGGTGATGGTCGTGTCGTACAAGGATCGCGAAGAGGACCGCCGCCGTGGACTGGACGCCGGGGCGGACTATTATTTAGCCAAAGCCAGTTTTCATGACGACGCCCTGCTCGACGCAGTGGTCGAGCTCATCGGAGGAGCGCGGGCATGAAGATCGCAATCGTCAACGATATGCCAATGGCGGTGGAGGCGCTGCGCCGGGCGCTCGCCTTCGAGCCGGCGCACCAAGTGGTCTGGGTCGCCAGAAATGGCGCCGAGGCGGTGCAACTGTGTGCCGAAAACACCCCGGATCTGATCCTCATGGACTTGATCATGCCGGTGATGGACGGCGTCGAAGCCACCCGGCGGATCATGGCCGAAAGCCCGTGCGCCATCGTCATTGTGACCGTCGACCGTCAGCAGAACGTGCACCGGGTGTTCGAAGCCATGGGCCACGGCGCGCTGGACGTGGTCGATACCCCGGCCCTCGGCGCCGGCAATGCGCAGGAAGCAGCCGCGCCGTTACTGCGCAAGATCCTCAATATTGGCTGGCTGATTGGCGACAAGCCGCAACGCTCACGCCCGACGCCGACACCCCAGCGCAGCTCCGCTTCGCGCCAGCGGCTGGTGGCGATCGGCTCGTCCGCCGGTGGGCCGGCAGCGCTGGAAGTATTACTCAAAGGCTTGCCGAAGGATTTCTCGGCAGCCATCGTGCTGGTGCAGCATGTCGATCAGGTCTTCGCCGCCGGCATGGCCGAATGGCTGGCCAGCGCCAGTGGCCTCAATGTGCGCCTGGCCCGCGAGGGCGAACCGCCGCAGGCCGGTGCGGTATTGCTGGCGGGCACCAATCACCATATTCGCTTGTTGAAAAACGGCACGCTGGCTTACACCGCCGAGCCGGTGAACGAGATTTACCGTCCCTCGATCGACGTGTTTTTCGAGAGTGTCGCCAGCTATTGGAATGGCGACGCCGTCGGGGTTTTATTGACCGGGATGGGACGCGACGGGGCGCAAGGGCTTAAGCTCATGCGCCAACAGGGTTATCTGACCATCGCGCAGGATCAGCACAGCAGTGCGGTGTATGGCATGCCCAAGGCCGCTGCGGCCATTGATGCCGCCGTAGAAATACGTCCACTGGAAAGAATAGCGCCACGATTGCAGGAGATTTTCCCCAAATGATCAGGTCAATCCGCAATCCTGGCCCCCGCAGTACTCAGGTGACCGCCCATGAATGACTTACAGATCGACGACATTAAAACCGACGAAAACGCCGCCATGGTGTTGTTGGTGGACGATCAGGCCATGATCGGCGAAGCCGTGCGCCGTGGGCTGTCGAACGAAGAGAACATCGACTTCCACTTTTGTTCCGACCCGCATCAGGCCATTGCGCAAGCGGTGCGGATCAAGCCGACGGTGATTCTGCAGGACTTGGTGATGCCCGGCCTCGATGGCCTGAGCCTGGTGCGTGAGTACCGCAATCACCCGGCGACCAAGGACATTCCGATCATCGTCCTGTCGACCAAGGAAGACCCGCTGATCAAGAGTGCGGCATTCTCGGCCGGGGCCAACGATTATCTGGTGAAACTGCCGGACACCATCGAACTGGTGGCGCGCATCCGCTATCACTCGCGCTCCTACATGACGTTGCTGCAACGTGATGCCGCATATCGTGCATTGCGGGTCAGCCAGCAGCAATTGCTCGATACCAACCTGGTGCTGCAACGGTTGATGAACTCCGATGGCCTGACCGGGTTGTCCAATCGCCGCCATTTCGACGAATACCTGGAGCTGGAATGGCGTCGTTCGTTGCGGGATCAGAGCCAGTTGTCGCTGCTGATGATCGATGTCGATTACTTCAAGTCGTACAACGACAGCTTTGGTCACGTTGAAGGGGATGAGGCGTTGCGCAAGGTCGCCACGGCGATCCGCGACGCCAGCGCGCGACCGTCGGACTTGCCGGCGCGTTATGGCGGGGAAGAGTTTGTGCTGGTGTTGCCGAACACCTCGCCGGGTGGTGCGCGGCTGGTTGCAGAGAAATTGCGTCAGACCGTGGCCGCGCTGAATATTCCGCATAACGCCCCGGCTGAAGGCGCCAGCCTGACCATCAGCATCGGCCTGGCGACGATGGTGCCGCAGTCGGGTACGGATTGCCGCTTGCTGATCTCGGCGGCGGATCGCGGGTTGTACCTGGCCAAAAACAATGGCCGCAACCAGGTCGGGATCGAGTAACGGCTGACCCTCATCGGAACGCCGCCCGCCCAGCCCTCTCCCGGAGGGAGAGGGGGCCGACCGTGGTGTCTGGCGCTGTACATCGACCTGATCGAACGAGTCGATTATGGATCTGCAAGCTTGGCACTTCCGGATTCAGCAAAGCCCTCTCACGTCGGCGTACCTCTCAAATATCCCCCGATCGGTCCCCTCTACCTCTGGGAGAGGGCTAGGGTGAGGGCCGGCCCGTACGCCAATTTCCGCCCGAAAGCCTTGGCGATCATGGATTCGGCAAAGCCCTTTCACGTCGGCGTACCTCCCGAACATCCCCCAATCAGTCCCCTCTCCCTCTGGGAGAGGGCTAGGGTGAGGGCAGGCCTATACGCCAATTTCCGCCTGAAAGCCTTGGCGATCATGGATTCAGCATAGCCATTTCAGGTCGGCGTACCTTCCGAATATCCCCCAATCAGTCCCCTCTACCTCTGGGAGAGGGCTAGGGTGAGGGCAAAGGGTTTAATGATCCCCACACCCGCCAGACGGGCTGCCGTCCCAGCCTGATTACGTTATACTCGCCGGCTTTCAAAAGTTCGCCAACGAGTGCTGCCCGTCATGGAAATCAACCCGATCCTGAACACCATCAAGGACCTGTCCGAGCGCTCCGAAACTATTCGGGGGTATCTTTGACTACGATCAAAAGCATGAGCGTCTGACTGAGGTCAATCGCGAGCTTGAAGATCCGAGTGTCTGGAACAAACCTGAATACGCCCAGGAGCTGGGCCGCGAGCGTTCGGCGCTGGCGCAGATCGTCGATACCCTCGACGAATTGAACGCTGGCCTGGCCGATTGCCGCGACCTGCTGGACATGGCCGTCGAAGAAAACGACGAAGGCGCAGTGGGCGATGTCGTCGCCGAGCTGGCCCGTCTCGAGGAAAACCTCGCCAAACTCGAATTCCGCCGTATGTTCAGCCATGAAATGGACCCGAACAACGCCTACCTGGACATCCAGGCCGGTTCTGGCGGCACCGAAGCCCAGGACTGGGCCAACATCCTCCTGCGCATGTACCTGCGCTGGGCGGATAAACGCGGTTTCGACGCGACTATCATGGAACTGTCGGCCGGTGAAGTCGCCGGTATCAAAGGTGCGACCGTGCACATCAAGGGCGAATACGCCTTTGGCTGGCTGCGTACCGAGATCGGCGTGCACCGTCTGGTGCGCAAGAGCCCGTTCGACTCCGGCAACCGTCGCCACACCTCGTTCTCCGCGGTGTTCGTCTCGCCAGAGATCGACGACAAGGTCGAAATCGAAATCAACCCGGCAGACCTGCGGATCGACACCTATCGTTCCTCCGGTGCCGGTGGTCAGCACGTAAACACCACCGACTCGGCCGTACGGATTACTCACGTACCGACCAACACCGTGGTCAGCTGCCAGAACGAACGTTCCCAGCACGCCAACAAGGATACCGCCATGAAAATGTTGCGGGCCAAGTTGTACGAGCAGGAAATGCAGAAACGCAACGCCGCGTCGCAAGCGCTGGAAGACACCAAGTCCGACATCGGCTGGGGTCACCAGATTCGCTCGTACGTGCTCGATGCGTCGCGGATCAAGGATCTGCGCACCAACATCGAACGCAGCGACTGCGACAAGGTACTCGACGGTGATATCGACGAATACCTGTATGCCAGCCTGAAATCAGGGCTGTAAAAGACGCAATACAGGGCGACTGATTCACCTCGATCCCTGTAGGAGCCAGCCTGCTGGCGATCCCCGGGCCGCAAGGCCCGGAGGCAATGAACCTGATGGAATATCTAAAGACATGAGCGACCAACAACTCGACCCGCAAGCCCTGCAACAGGAAGAAAACTCCCTGATCGCCCTGCGCAAGGAAAAGCTGGCTGCCGAGCGCGCCAAGGGCAACGCCTTCCCGAACGACTTCCGCCGCGAAAACTACTGCGAAGATCTGCAGAAGAAATACGCGGACAAGACCAAGGAAGAGCTGGCAGAGGCTGCAATCCCGGTCAAGGTTGCCGGTCGCATCATGCTCAACCGTGGCTCGTTCATGGTGATTCAGGACATGACCGGTCGCATCCAGGTCTACGTCAACCGTAAAACCCTGTCGGAAGACACCCTGGCCGCGGTGAAAACCTGGGACATGGGCGACATCATTGCCGCCGAAGGCACCCTGGCGCGTTCCGGCAAGGGCGACCTGTACGTTGAAATGACCAGCGTGCGTCTGCTGACCAAATCGCTGCGCCCGCTGCCGGACAAGCACCACGGCCTGACCGACACCGAACAGCGCTACCGTCAGCGTTACGTTGACCTGATCGTCAACGATGAAGTGCGCCAGACGTTCCGCGTGCGTTCGCAAGTGATCGCGCACATCCGCAGCTTCCTGATGAAGCGCGACTTCCTCGAAGTCGAAACGCCGATGCTGCAGACCATTCCGGGCGGCGCGGCGGCCAAGCCGTTCGAAACCCACCACAACGCGCTGGACATGGAAATGTTCCTGCGTATCGCCCCGGAGCTGTACCTCAAGCGTCTGGTGGTTGGTGGTTTTGAAAAGGTCTTCGAGATCAACCGCAACTTCCGTAACGAAGGCGTCTCGACCCGTCACAACCCGGAATTCACCATGTTGGAGTTCTATCAGGCGTACGCCGATTACGAAGACAACATGGACCTGACCGAAGAACTGTTCCGTGAACTGGCGCAGCTGGTACTGGGCAGCACCGACGTGCCGTACGGCGACAAGGTGTTCCATTTCGGCGAGCCGTTCGTGCGTCTGTCGGTGTTCGACTCGATCCTCAAGTACAACCCTGAGCTGACCGCCGATGATCTGAACGACATCGACAAGGCCCGCGCCATCGCCAAGAAGGCCGGCGCCAAGGTGCTGGGCTTCGAAGGTCTGGGCAAGTTGCAGGTGATGATTTTCGAAGAACTGGTCGAGCACAAGCTGGAACAGCCGCACTTCATTACTCAGTACCCGTTCGAAGTGTCGCCACTGGCGCGTCGTAACGATGACAACCCGAACGTCACCGACCGTTTCGAGCTGTTCATCGGTGGCCGTGAAATCGCCAACGCCTACTCCGAGTTGAACGACGCGGAAGACCAGGCCGAGCGCTTCATGGCGCAGGTGGCCGACAAGGACGCCGGCGACGACGAAGCCATGCACTATGACGCCGACTTCGTTCGCGCGCTGGAGTACGGCATGCCGCCAACGGCCGGTGAAGGTATCGGCATCGATCGTCTGGTGATGTTGTTGACCAACTCGCCGTCGATCCGCGATGTGATCCTGTTCCCGCACATGCGACCGCAAGCGTAAACGTTTCAGTTAAAAAGCCGCCTAAAACAGGCGGCTTTTTATTGCCTGTCTGGTACAAATGTATCAATTGGTTACTTTTGAATTGCAGAGGAAGTTCTGTCGTGATGGGTGCATTAGCTCAAGAAGGTGCAGCGGGTATCGCCACTGCGGTCGCTGAAAGTGTTCAGTACCAGGGCCGCAAGGCCAGCCGACAGGGCAGTGAGCAGCGTCGCCAGGACATTCTCGACGCCGCGATGCGCATTGTCGTGCGCGACGGCGTACGTGCGGTGCGCCACCGCGCAGTCGCCGCTGAAGCCGGCGTGCCGCTGTCGGCGACCACGTATTACTTCAAGGACATCGATGACCTGCTCACCGATACCTTCGCCCAATACGTCGAGCGCAGCGCGGCCTACATGGCCAAGTTGTGGGTCAACAATGAAGGTCTGTTGCGTGACATGGTCGTCAGCGGCGACGGCAGCCCCGAGTCGCGCTCGCAACTGGCGGACGACATTGCGCGGTTAATGGCCGACTATGTGCACCGGCAATTGGTTAACCGGCGTGAGCATTTGATGGCCGAGCAGGCGTTCCGCCAGGAAGCGCTGCTTAATCCGCGTCTGGCGATTCTGGTGCGCTCGCATCAGCAGATTCTGTTGCAGGGCACCTGCCAGTTGTTCCAGGTGCTGGGCTCGCGTGAACCGCAACAGGATGCCAAGGTGTTGACGGCGATTATCGGACGGATGGAATATCAGGGCCTGCTCAACGACGCCGAGCCTTTGGCCGAAGAGGACATGCTCGGCATTCTGACGCGTTACATGCACCTGGTGCTTGCGTCGGTCTGACCCTCTGGGGGAAACACCTGACCCTGTGGGAGCGAGCTTGCTCGCGAAGACGGACTGACATTCAACATTAATGTTGGCAGTACCACCGCTTTCGCGAGCAAGCTCGCTCCCACAGGTTCAGTGGTGTATTCGAGGGCGGCCAATGTTCATAGGGAGTTTTGAATGAAAGCCTGGCGTGGCGTGCTGATCGCCTTGTCGTTCCTGCTGCTCAGTGGTTGTCTGGTGACCTTCAAGGAACCGCTGGCCGCCAGTGACCCGGCGCCCAAGGGCCTGCTCGGCAAATGGTCGAGCACCAATGCCTGGGGCGAGCCGATGAACCTTGAGCTGACCCGCCTGGGCAATGACCGCTATCAGGCCGTCACCTATTTCAAGGCCAAACCTCACGAGCGCGAAGCCTATCCCTTCACCGTGTCGCGCCATGGCAGCCGCTGGTATCTGTCGGCGAAAGTCCCGGCGCGCTTCGGCGGCCACTTCATCATTGCCGGTTTCGAACTCACCGATAAACACGAATTGGTGGTCTATAACCTCGATCTCGAACAGATCAATCAGGCAATCAAACAAAAAGCCCTCGACGGTCAGGCCTTCGCGACCGACGATGGCGACGGCGTACTGGTCGACAGCAACCTCGACAAGGTCTTTGCTTACCTCGACGATCCGGCCAATTCCGATGTCTTCGTCGAAGCCGTGCGCTACCAGCGCCAGGCCCGCGCTAAATAATTCAGAACGTCAGGTTTTCTACAGGAGTTTCGGGTGGACGATTACCAGCAGACGATACGCATGTTGTCCGACCGCATTGTGCTGGCGCAGACGCCGATCCGTGTGCTCGACGCGGTCAAGTGGGACGAGAACATCCGCAAGGGTTTCCTCAGGGCCAAAGGCAAGGAAATGCCGGCGGTGGATCGCGACTATTACCTCAATCGGCCGCTGAGTTTCGATTCGAGCAAGGTCAAACTGGAATTCCAGAACATCGAGCGCGACATCACCCGCCAGCTCGGCCAGTTCAATCCGGTCGGGCAGATCATGCGGCGCATGTGCAAGGAATACCGCATGGTGGTGCGCATGCTCGAAGCGCGCGGCACCGAGGATTTCGGCCTGATCTCGCAAGAGCTGTATGGCGCCGCGTCCGATGCGTTCCACGCCGGTGACCCGACCCTGGCCGACCTCGGCCTGATGATGTCCGACTACCTGAACAACATTGATGGCCGTGGCGATCTGAAGGACGAGCCGAAAATCCTCACCGCCAAAGACGCCGTGCACCTGCTGCAAACCCGTTTGAACAAAGTCTTCGGCGAGGCCGAGGAAACCATTCGCGTGTTTGAGTCCGACGGCATCGTTGCTGACGCCGCAGCGGGCGCTGACTACATCAAGATCCGCACCGATGCGATGTTCAACGACCGCGACGTGCGTGCGCTGGAAGTCCACGAAGGTCTGGTGCACGTCGGCACCACGCTCAATGGTCTGAACCAGCCGATCTGCACCTTCCTCTCCAAAGGCCCGCCGTCGTCGACGGTGACGCAGGAAGGCCTGGCGATCCTGATGGAAATCATCACCTTCGCCTCCTATCCGAGTCGCCTGCGCAAACTGACGAACCGTACGCGCGCCATTCACATGGTCGAGGAGGGCGCCGACTTCCTGCAGATCTTCGAGTTCTTCCGCGAGCAGGGTTTTGAAATGGCGGAAAGTTACGGCAATGCCAGTCGGGTTTTCCGTGGCTCAACGCCGACCGGTCTGCCATTCACCAAAGACTTGTCCTACCTCAAGGGCTTTATCATGGTTTACAACTACATTCAGTTGGCCGTGCGTAAGGGCAAGCTTGAGCAGATTCCGCTGTTGTTCTGTGGCAAGACCACCCTGGAAGACATGCGTACCCTGCGCCAGTTGGTGGATGAAGGGTTGGTGGTGCCGCCGAAGTATCTGCCGGATCAGTTCCGCGATTTGAATGCGTTGTCGGCGTGGATGTGCTTCTCCAACTTCCTCAACCATTTGAGCCTGGACCGGATCGAAGCGGATTACTCCAATATCCTCTAGGCGATGAGTTACCCCTGTGGGAGCGAGCTTGCTCGCGAAAGCGGTCTGACATTCAGACTATTTGTCGACTGACACTCCGCCTTCGCGAGCAAGCTCGCTCCCACAGGGATATTTGCTTTTCTCTGGATCGTATTGCCAACTTCTTTTGCGAGGTTTCACCGGATGAGAATCCTCGGCATTTTCTGCCTGCTCCTGACCCTCAGTGGTTGCAGTTCTTTGTTGTTCTACCCCGAACCCGGTCAGATTTTTACCCCGGAAAAAGCCAAACTCGAATACCGCACCGTCACGCTGGTGACAGCGGATGGCTTGAAGCTCAACGCCTGGTGGCTGCCGGCCAAACCCGGCGTCGAGGTCAAAGGCACGGTGCTGCACCTGCATGGCAACGGCGGAAATCTGCCGATGCACTTGGGTGGCAGTTGGTGGTTGCCTAAAAACGGCTATCAGGTGCTGTTGGTGGACTATCGTGGTTATGGTTTGTCCGAGGGCCAGCCGAGTTTGCCGGCGATCTATCAGGACATCGACGCGGCGTTTGCCTGGCTCGACAAGGCGCCGCAAGTCAAAGGCAAACCGCTGGTGCTGCTCGGCCAGAGCCTTGGCGGTTCGATGGCGGTGCATTGGCTGGTACAACATCCCGAAAGACAAAAGCAGCTCAAGGCTTTGGTGCTCGACGGCGTGCCCGCCAGTTACCGCAGCGTTGGCCAATACGCGCTCAGTACCTCGTGGCTGACCTGGCCATTCCAGGTGCCGCTGTCGTGGCTGGTGCCCGATGGCGACAGCGCGATCAATTCCATGCCGCAACTCAACGGCGTGCCGAAGCTGATCTTTCACAGCATCGACGACCCGCTGGTACCGCTTTCCAACGGCATCCGCCTGTATCAGGCTGCGCCGCCACCCCGTGTGCTGCAACTGACCCGTGGCGGCCATGTGCAGACCTTTGGCGACCCGGTGTGGCGCCAGGTCATGCTGCGCTACCTCGACGATCCCGAGCATTTCAACGGCCTGCGCCGCCTCGGCGAAATCCCCAATTACTCGACACCCCCGAATTCTGAAGATGAGAGTCCGCAATGACTGAAGAACGTAACGCCATCCCGCTGATCATCACCGGTATCTGCAGCATCCTCGGCACCGTCGGGGCGCTGTGGTACTACGGCTACCTGCACTTCGCCAAACCCGAGGATGCGTTGCTGCTCAACGAATTCACCATGCTCAAGACTGTGCCGGGTGAGGATTACAAGGTTTCGCTGGACCCGGCGCCGCAGGTGGCGCAGTGCATCGATGGCGTGCTGGTGTTATTTGATACCGAGCAGAAAGGCTTGACCGGTGTGCTGATCAACGCGCAGAAGAAAGCGGTGCGTTGCATGGGTGAAGAGACCCCGCAGAAGCTGGAACAGTGATTCTGCAGGGCCAGCCCTCACCCTAACCCTCTCCCAGAGGGAGAGGGGACTGACCGAGGTGTCTTTCGAGTTACGCCGACCTGATCCATCGTGTCGAATACAAATTCTGAAAGCACCACAAATCGGCTCCCTCTCCCTTGGGAGAGGGCTGGGGTGAGGGGCCGCGATTTCAGCCCGCACAAAAAAGCCCCGCCTGATCCATCGTGTCGAACACAATTCTGAAAGCACCACAAATCGGCTCCCTCTCCCTCGGGAGAGGGCTGGGGTGAGGGGCTGCGATTTCGCCCGCACAAAAAAGCCCAGCCTGATCCATCGTGTCGAACACAAATTCTGAAAGCACCACAAAGCGACTCCCTCTCCCTCGGGAGAGGGCTGGGGTGAGGGGCTGCGATTTCGCCCGCACAAAAAAGCCCCGCCTGATCCATCGTGTCGAACACAAATTCTGAAAGCACTACAAAGCGGCTCCCTCTCCCTCGGGAGAGGGCTGGGGTGAGGGGCTGCGATGTCAGCCAGCACAAAAAAGCCCCGCCTGATCACTCAGGCGGGGCTTTTGCGTTACAGCAGGGCGCTTAGTTCGAGCTGACTGCCGAACGTGGCATCACTGGCTGGTTGTCGTTGGAAATGGTCACTTCCACACGACGGTTCATCGCACGGCCGGAAACACTGCCGTTCTCGGCAACCGGGTATTCCTTGCCATAGCCTTGGGTGACGATGCGCGCTGGATCAACGCCCATTTTCACCAGTGCGGTGCGCACGGAGTTGGCGCGACGCTCGGACAGCGACTGGTTGTGGCTGGCAGAACCGGTGCTGTCGGTGTAACCCTCAACGATCACTTTGCGATCCGGGTTTTCCTGAAGGAATTGCGCCAGTTTGTTGATGTTCACCAGACCGCTGGATTTCAGGTCGGCACGGTCGGTGGCGAACAGCACGTCACCGAAAGTCACCAGCGTACCGCGATCGGTCTGCTTGGCGTTCAGGCTGTCCTGCAGCTGTTTGATCTGCTGATCACGGGCATCCAGACGCGCCTGGGCACGTTGCGCAGCGGCGTTTTTCAGGTTGTTTTCAGCGGTGCGCAGGGCGATGGTCTGCTTGGCCACTTCCACGCGCTGGTTGGTCAGGTATGCCAGTTGGTCAACCTTGGCCGCGTCTTGCTTGTCCAGATAAGCCTTGTCGGCCTTGTCCAGGTAATCGCTGGCGTCTTTGGTTTCCAGAGCCGCGACTTTGCTGGCTTGCGGGTTGGCTTGCAGACCGGCGTAGTTGGTGCGCGCGTTTTCCAGATTCGGGTTAGGTGGAGTGGAGCACGCAGCCAGGGCAACGCTTGCGGCCAGAAGAGCTGGGATCATCAGTTGCTTACGCATAATTTTTCGTCCTTTCTATCGATAAAAGTTTCAGCCTTGCGATCGGGATGCGCGCTTACTGCACGGTGCGCTGACTTTCCTGACGCAGTTCCTGAACACCTTTCTGGGAATCCTTCACAGCCTGTTCGGCTTTCGCGGCCTGAGCCTTGCGTTCGGCTACACGAGCGTCCCACTCGGCTTGCTCGGACAGGGTGCGTGCCTCGTCATACTTCTTGTCGTGCATGGCGATTTCGGCTTGTTTCAGTTTGTCCTGCGCTTGCTTCATCTCAACCGCGGCGAACTCGGTACCACCGGCGCTGACTGCGCTGTTCACAGCCGACTGGGTCACGGCGTATTGCTCGGTCGGTGGGTTACCGGCGCAACCGGCCAGCACGAAGCTGGTACCGATAGCCAGAGCCGCCAGTTTCAGACCGCGCAGGTGGGTAAACGAGGTTTGGTTTTTCATGGTCTTCAACTCCATTAGGCATCTCCTGAAAACATCTGAATCCATCCTGGTCGAGGAGCCGAAAAGCGTCGTGTGAAAGGCGTTTTTGAAACGCTCGTTCCAGGCGTGGTTACAGGTTCCGACCGGAGTGATTTTTCAAAAGTTCAGAAAAGATGGCCTATCGCCAAAATAATTTTTGACCGAATGGACAAGGCTCTAAAGCGGGAACTTTGGCGGCAGAGAGTGGTACGCGCGGGCGTTTTCAATACTGGAAAAACGTCGATCTGGAGGCAGAAATGCAGTCAATGTGGGAGCGAGCCTGCTCGCGAAAGCGGTATGCCAGTCACCATCAATGTCGACTGATATAGCGCTTTCGCGAGCAGGCTCGCTCCCACAGTTTTGGACTAGGTTGTGTCAGTGTTTTTGTTTGCCGGCAGCGGCCGAGAGGTCATGCAAGTGCCTTCTCGACAACGCCAGAAAACGCGGCGTAGGGCCGACATCCTCGTACAGCGGATCACCTTCCTCATCCGTCGCTACCACCGTCGAACCCTTCACATACGGCAGGCTCGCTTCAAACTCCTCAAGCGCCGCGCCGATCAGTTCGCCGAGCAGTTCTTCGGGATGGCGTTTGGGGTACATCTCGGCAATCGCTGCCAGACGCGCAGCGGCTTCAACGTCCAGATGAATCGTGTAGCCAGTGTCGGTCAGGCGACCCTTGGCGTTTTCTTCCCAATGCTGGGCGAGTTCACGAATTTTCATGATGACCTCATTTCGCACCTGCTCATGGCAGGTCTGGGTGAGTGTCCGCCGGGGCCGGCGGCAAGCCGTTGTACGGCTTACTGTTGAGACTAGCTTTCGCCCTCAAGGTTTAACGTCCCTTGGTCGGATGCTTGTAAGAAGCGTCGTAGAGCGGCACTCTCTAGCCCATGCACTCGTTTCTAAGCCGTCCGGATTACTGCTGGGGAATTGCTGATGACCGATATTGATGCACGCTTGCGCGAAGACGTTCACCTGCTCGGAGAGCTGTTGGGCAATACGATTCGAGACCAGTACGGCGAGGCGTTCCTCGACAAGATCGAGCAGATTCGCAAAGGCGCCAAGGCCGACCGCCGTGGCTCGATGGACGCTGAGCTGAGCGCCAGCCTCAATCAATTGAGCGAAGACGAATTGCTCCCCGTGGCGCGGGCGTTCAACCAGTTTCTCAATCTGGCGAACATCGCCGAGCAGTATCAGTTGATCCACCGCCGCGAGGAGTCGCAGCCGGCGCCATTCGAATCCCGCGTGCTGCCGGAATTGCTCGCCCGTTTGCGCAACGAAGGTCACAGCGCCGAGTCGCTGGCCCGGCAATTGGCACGCCTGGAAATCGAACTGGTGCTGACCGCGCACCCGACCGAAGTGGCGCGGCGCACGCTGATCCAGAAGTACGACGCGATCGCCGGGCAACTTGCCGCGCAAGATCATCGCGACCTGACCACTGCTGAACGCGAACAGATTCAAAACACCCTGCAACGGCTGATCGCCGAAGCCTGGCACACCGAAGAAATCCGCCGCACGCGACCGACGCCGGTCGACGAAGCCAAGTGGGGTTTTGCGGTGATCGAGCACTCGCTGTGGCAGGCGATTCCCAACCATATGCGCAAGGCCGACAAGGCCTTGTTTGAAGCGACCGGCCTGCGTCTACCATTGGAAGCGGCGCCGATTCGCTTCGCCTCGTGGATGGGCGGCGACCGCGATGGCAACCCCAACGTCACCGCCGCAGTGACCCGCGAAGTGTTGCTGCTGGCGCGCTGGATGGCCGCTGATTTGTACCTGCGCGATGTCGATCATCTGGCCGCCGAACTGTCGATGCAGCAGGCCAGTGATGCCCTCAAAGCCAAGGCCGGCGACAGCGCCGAACCCTATCGCGCGGTGCTCAAACAACTGCGCGAACGCTTGCGTGCCACGCGCAACTGGGCACACGCCGCGCTGACCGCACCAACCCCGGCGCCGCCTGATGTGCTGAGCAACAATCGCGATTTGCTCGATCCGCTGGAGCTGTGTTTCAACTCGCTGCACGAATGCGGCATGGGCGTGATTGCTGACGGCCCGCTGCTCGATTGCCTGCGGCGCGCGGTGACCTTCGGTCTGTTCCTCGTGCGTCTCGATGTGCGTCAGGATTCTTCGCGGCACAGCTCGGCGATGACCGAAATCACCGATTACCTTGGCCTCGGCCGCTATGAGGATTGGGACGAAGAGCAGCGCATCAGCTTCCTGACCCGCGAATTGAGCAATCGCCGGCCATTGCTGCCGGCGCACTTCAAGCCTTCTGCTGATACCGCAGAAGTACTCAACACCTGCAAGGAAATCGCCGCCGCACCGGGTGCGTCGCTTGGTTCCTACGTAATCTCCATGGCTGGCGCCGCTTCCGATGTACTCGCCGTGCAACTGCTGCTCAAAGAGTCCGGCGTACTGCGGCCGATGCGTGTGGTGCCGCTGTTCGAAACCCTCGCCGACTTAGATAACGCCGGGCCGGTGATGGAGCGGCTGTTGCTGCTGCCGGGTTATCGCGCACGGCTGCAAGGCCCGCAGGAAGTGATGATCGGTTACTCCGATTCGGCCAAGGACGCCGGCACCACGGCGGCGGCCTGGGCACAATATCGCGCGCAGGAACGGCTGGTGGAAATTTGCCGTGAGCAACAAGTTGAACTGCTGCTGTTCCACGGTCGCGGCGGCACCGTAGGCCGTGGCGGTGGCCCGGCCCACGCAGCGATTCTGTCGCAGCCGCCAGGTTCGGTGGCGGGGCGATTCCGCACCACCGAGCAGGGCGAAATGATTCGATTCAAATTCGGCCTGCCGGACATCGCCGAACAAAACCTCAATCTGTATCTGGCGGCGGTGCTCGAAGCGACGTTGCTGCCGCCACCACCGCCAACGCCGCAATGGCGCCATCTGATGGACGAATTGGCGGCTGACGGTGTCAGCGCTTATCGCCAGGTGGTGCGGGAAAATCCGCAGTTCGTCGAGTACTTCCGTCAGTCCACTCCGGAGCAGGAATTGGGTCGTTTGCCGCTTGGCAGTCGCCCGGCCAAACGTCGTGCTGGCGGCATCGAAAGTCTGCGGGCGATCCCGTGGATCTTCGGCTGGACGCAAACGCGGCTGATGCTGCCGGCGTGGCTCGGCTGGGAGTCGGCGCTGAGCAAAGCGCTGGAGCGCGGCGAAGGCGAGTTGCTCGGGCAGATGCGCGAGCAATGGCCGTTCTTCCGCACCCGCATCGACATGCTGGAAATGGTCCTGGCCAAGGCTGACGCAGATATTGCGCTGTCCTACGATCAGCGTCTGGTCGAGCCAGACTTGCTGCCGTTGGGCGCGCAGTTACGCGACCTATTGTCGCAGGCGTGCGCGGTGGTGCTTGGCCTGACTGGCCAGTCGCAGCTGCTGGCACATAGCCCCGACACCTTGGAATTTATCCGCTTGCGCAATACCTACCTCGACCCGCTGCATCTATTGCAGGCCGAACTGTTGGCCCGTTCGCGGCAGCAGAATGTCGAACAGGGCAGCCCGGTGGAACAGGCGTTACTGGTGTCTGTGGCGGGGATTGCTGCCGGTTTGCGCAATACCGGCTAAGGTTTGCTGCGCGGCGCGAGGCATCCGCCAATACGGGTGGATGTCGCGCACCAACCGGCCGGAAAGTACCGCCAGGCGACAGTTAATGATGGGGTTGCGACTTGGGTTACCGCGTCGCAAGGTCGCGGCGGGCGTTGGTTTCTCCGACTTTTGGCGTCTTGTGTGGGCGCAGCCTGCTGTGTATCTTGATCAGCCTTTGGCCGTTTGTGCGGCCACGACCCGTATTTTTAAGATTGGCCCCAAGAGGCGAATCCTGTTGTTTTCTATATAAAAAATTGAGGAGCACATCGATGCGCGTCATTCTGCTGGGAGCTCCCGGGGCCGGTAAAGGTACTCAGGCAAAGTTCATCACCGAGAAATTCGGCATTCCGCAAATCTCCACCGGCGACATGCTGCGTGCTGCGGTCAAGGCCGGCACACCACTGGGCGTTCAAGCCAAGAGCATCATGGATGCCGGCGGCCTGGTGTCGGATGACCTGATCATCGCACTGGTTCAGGATCGTATCGCTCAGCCAGACTGCGCCAACGGTTTCCTGTTCGACGGTTTCCCGCGCACCATTCCGCAGGCTGAAGCACTGGTCACTGCCGGCGTTGAGCTGGATGCCGTGGTTGAAATCGCTGTTGAAGACGAAGAAATCGTTCAACGCATCGCCGGCCGTCGTGTTCACGAAGCCAGCGGCCGCGTTTACCACATCGTCTACAACCCGCCGAAAATCGCTGGTAAAGACGACATCACCGGCGAAGAGCTGGTACAGCGCAAGGACGACACCGAAGAAACCGTACGTCATCGCCTGTCGGTCTACCATTCGCAGACCAAGCCGCTGGTGGAGTTCTATCAGAGCCTGTCCGCGAAAAACGCCGGCAAGCCGAAGTACAGTCACATCCCGGGCGTAGGTTCGGTTGATGCGATCACCGCCAAGGTGCTGGCCGCGCTGAGCTGAAAAGTCTGATCGGCTACATCATCCACGGCCCGCTTGCGGGCCGTAGTTGTTTATACTGACGCACTTTTTCCCACCCCTGTTTTGGAAACATCGATGAGCACCTTGCTGGCCCTGGACACCGCGACTGAAGCTTGCTCTGTTGCCTTGCTGCATGACGGCAAGGTCACAAGCCATTACGAGGTGATCCCGCGCCTGCACGCGCAGAAGCTGCTGCCGATGATCCAGCAACTGCTGGCCGACGCTGGCACAACGTTGCAGGCCGTCGATGCGATTGCCTTTGGTCGTGGGCCGGGTGCGTTTACCGGTGTGCGGATCGCCATTGGTGTGGTTCAGGGGCTGGCGTTTGCGCTGGAGCGTCCGGTGTTGCCGGTGTCTAACCTTGCGGTGCTGGCGCAGCGGGCGTTGCGTGAGCACGGTGTGAGCCAGGTCGCGGCGGCCATTGATGCGCGGATGGATGAGGTGTATTGGGGCTGCTACCGCGAGACGGCGGGGGAGATGCGCCTTGTGGGTGCCGAAGCGGTATTGCCGCCGGAAGTGGTTGCGCTGCCGGCCGATGCCAGTGGCGAGTGGTTCGGTGCCGGCACGGGTTGGGGTTATGCCGAGCGCATCGCCGTCAATCTGAGCGGCTCGGATGCCGGCATGTTGCCCCATGCCGAAGACCTGCTGACACTGGCGCGCTTCGCCTGGGAACGCGGCGAGTCGATCCCGGCGGACGATGCGCAACCGGTTTACCTGCGCGATAAAGTCGCCACCCCGAAAGCCCGCTGATTCACCACAAAACCTGTGGGAGCGAGCTTGCTCGCGAAGGCGTCCGGCCAGTCAATATCAATGTTGAATGTGCTGGACTCTTCGTGAGCAAGCTCACTCCCACAGGTTTTGTGTCTCCTCCAAATTGGCCAATCGTCAGTTTCTAACCCCAGGCTTTAAACCTTTTGCGCTTTATGTGTTCTAGTTATCACTCGGCGGTTTGCTAAGTCGGTCAAGTGCCGCTAAATTGCCATCATTGATACCGAGCATGAAATTATGCGTATAGACGGCCTTTCCTCTCAGTCCTACCCCATCAAGCGCAAGCCTCGCAAAGGCAATGTGACTGTGGATGAGTCCGTCGACGATATCGACGGCGAGCTGGAATTCCCGACTGAAGAGCAATTGGCCGCCCGCGCTGCCAAAGCCTCGGCACAACGCCTGAGCAATCTGCCCGCCCGCCAACAAGACATGATTTACCACCGTGCCATGAGCAAAAGTGTAGCGATGGCCCTCGCCAGCTACCTGAGCACCGCCGGTTTTGTCGATTGGGATGCAGACGTGCTGGGCCTCGATCTGTACATCTGATGGATCTGCCTTACTACCTCGGTTGCCCGTCCTGGAGCGAAAACGCCTGGCGCGAGTATCTGTACCCGGTAGATGCCAAAACCTCCGATTTCCTCGGTCTCTATTGCCAAGTGTTCAACGCCGTTGAAGGCAACACGACCTTCTACGCGAGTCCGTCGCCGGCCACCGTGCAGCGTTGGGCCGAAGTCATGCCCGAACACTTTCGCTTCACCGCCAAATTCCCCGGCGACATCAGCCACAGTGGTGATCTGCGCGAGCAACTGAGCGCCGCCGAGACCTTCCTGCAATTACTCAAGCCGCTCGGTGAACGCGTCTCGCCGCTTTGGCTGCAACTGTCGAAGAGCTTCACGCCGCAGCGACTGCCGGAACTGGCAGCGTTCATTGATGCGCTGGATTGCCCGCTGGCAGTGGAAGTGCGCCATGAACAGTTCTTCGCCAAGGGCGAGAGCGAGCGTCTGCTCAATCGCCTGCTGCTCGACCGTGGCGTCGAGCGCATCTGCCTTGACCCGCGTGCACTGTTCAGTTGCCTGTCGACCGAGTCTTCGGTGATCCACGCGCAATCGAAAAAGCCCCGCGTGCCAACGCGCCCGGCGGCGTTTACCCAATTCCCGCAAGTGCGCTTTATCGGCCATCCCGAGTTGGAAGCCAACGACCCGTTCCTGGTGCCGTGGGTGGCGAAAATTGCCGAGTGGATCGAAGAGGGCCGCACGCCGTACATCTTTCTGCACACCGCCGACAATCTCCTCGCGGCGAAACTGGCGCAACGTTTTCACGCACAACTGATGCAACGTTTGCCTGGCCTGCCATCGCTGCCTGAGCTATACAGAGAACCCGCCGCCGAGCAACTTGGCCTGCTTTGAGGCGGATTCGTTTTCCTGCCCGGAGCCTGCCGATGGACGCTTCAGCCCTTCAAGAACAAGTCCGTAAAGCCCACGCCTTCAAAGCCCTGCATGAACAACCGGGGATTTTCATCATTCCCAATCCGTGGGATGCAGGTTCGGCGAAGATGCTTGCCAGTCTCGGCTATCCGGCCTTGGCGACGACCAGCGCCGGTTATGCGTTTTCCCAAGGCAAGGCCGATGGCGCGTTGAGCCTTGATGAGACGTTGACCAATGTCCGCGCGATTGTCGCCGCGACAGAGCTGCCGGTGGCGGTGGATCTGGAAAACGGTTTTTCCGATGACCCGGCCGAGGCGGCGAAAAGTTTGCTCCGTGCCGCCGAAGCGGGCGCCGTCGGTGGCTCGATCGAAGATGCCACGGGCCGCGCGGATGCGCCGATCTATTGCTTTGAACATGCGGTGGCCCGAATCGAAGCCGCCGTCGCGGCGGTGCGCACGCTGCCATTTCCCTTCATCCTCACCGCGCGGGCGGAAAACTATCTGCACGGCAATCCTGACATCAACGACACCATTCGCCGCTTGCAGGCCTTCGCCGAAGCGGGCGCCGACGTGCTGTATGCGCCGGGATTGCGCAGCGCCGAAGAAGTGCTGGCGGTGGTACGTGCGGTGGCGCCGAAACCGGTCAACGTGTTGATGTCCGGCGGTTTGAAGCTGACCGTGCAGGAATTGCAGGAAATGGGCGTGCGCCGCATCAGTACCGGTTCGGCATTGGCGTTGGCGGCGTTCGGCGAGTTCTTTCGCGCGGCTGAAGAAATTCAGCAGTCCGGCACCTTCGGGTTTACCTCGCACTCGATGCCGTACGCCAAAGCCAACCAGTTTTTCAAAGGCTGAACATGGGGCGATGGATATTCTGGTCGGTGCTGCTGATGATTGGCGGCGCTGCGGTCAGTATCTGGCGCGGCTGGCTGGACGTGCCGGCGCAATGGAACCCCTGGGCACCACTGGACGTGAAAGCCGCGCCCGACTGGCTGACCGGCTACAAGCTGATGCGTTTGCGCAGCGACCCTGAACTCTGTGCTCAGGCGCTGAGCAGCGCTGATCTGCGCGTCACGCGGCAATCCGATAGCCCGGACGCCAAGTGCCCGCTGATCGGCGCTTTGCGCGTACAGGGCGGTGAGGTGGCGCTGAGCAGCAGCTTCCTCGCCAGTTGTCCGCTGGCGGTGGCCTACGCGATGTTCGAGCGCCACACCCTGCAAACCGCCGCGCAATCTGTTTACGGGCAGAAGGTCACCCGTCTCGATCACCTCGGCAGCTTCGCCTGTCGCAATGTCTACAATCGCGAAAGCGGCGCGCTCAGCCGTCATGCCAGCGCCGATGCGCTGGACATTGCCGGGTTTCGACTGGCCGACGGTCGCAGCATCAGCGTGCTCAAGGACTGGTCCAGGCAAAATCAGGACGCACAGTTTCTGCGTCAGGTGCGCGATGGCGCCTGCGAGGCATTCAGTGTGGTGTTGAGTCCGGATTACAACGCCGCCCATCGCAATCACTTTCATGTCGATGTCGGGCGCTGGAGCGTGTGTCGCTGAAGTTTAAGCGGCGAGGCGCAGGTTCTGCAGAACGATCGGGCGCGCCCAACCGTTGTCGAAGTCCAGGGCCTTCTGTTGCTCGACGATTTCTTCTGGCGGGAACGGCGGGTAAGGCTTCTGCATCAGGTCGAGGTCGAACTCGGCAATTGGCAGGTACAGCGGCTTCTTCTGCGGCGCCGGACCAGGCTCTGGAACGGGCTGACCGTTGTTGATCACGACCGGACGCACCCAACTGCTGTCGAAATCCTGTTGGGCTTGCTGAGCCTTGAGTTCTTCTGCCGGGAACGGTGGGAATGGTTTGTCCAGCAGCTCCATTTCGAACTCGGCGATTGGCAGGAACAGCGGCTCCGGCGGACGCACTTCGGTTTCCACCACATCGCATTCGCGCTGGCTGACGATGTGCGCGTGCAACTCGCTGCCGACGGTCGGCTCTTCCGGGCTGCTCAGGTCAACCGGCGGAAACGTACCGCAGGCAGGCACCACTTCACTCGTCTGTTCGGCCATCGCCTGGGCAAAGAAATCCTGCCACAGGTGACTGACGCCGCTCAGTGCTTGAGTGTTGTGACGGCTAAAGTCGCCATGGGGCGAGATGTAGCCAATCGATGTGGGAAGAATGCCTGACATTTTTTTCGGTTGACGCTCAGCTCTGGCAAAATGCGCGTTGAATGAGTTATCGGCGGTTTTTGCCGCTCCTTGAATTTTTGAGCGTGTTTTCCATGATTGAGCAACCCGCGGCCTGCCGCATCCATGTCGAAGCCCTCGGCGCGTCGTTCGAAGCGCAAGCGGCGCAGTGGGCCGAGCGTCTCGGTCTGCCGCGTGAAGTGGCGGACGGCGAGTTTGCCCTGCAGGTCGGCGAGCAGGGTTTGCAGCTGCAACAACTCGGCCCGGATGCACCGGGGCCGGTGCGCGTGGACTTCGTTGAAGGTGGCGCGGCACATCGGCGCTTATACGGTGGCGGCAGCGGACAGATGATCGCCAAGGCTGTCGGCATTGCCCAAGGCGTGCGACCGCGCGTGCTGGATGCCACGGCGGGGTTGGGCAAGGATGCGTTCGTGCTGGCCAGTCTCGGTTGCGAGATGAGCCTGATCGAGCGTCAGCCGCTGATTGGCGCGTTGCTGGAAGATGGCCTGGCGCGCGCGGCGGAGGATTTCGACGTGGCGCCGATTGTGGCGCGGATGACCTTGCTCAAGGGCAATTCCATCGAGGTCATGCAGAACTGGGAAGGCGAGCCACCGCAGGTGATTTATCTCGACCCGATGTTTCCGCATCGCGAGAAGACCGCGCTGGTGAAGAAGGAAATGCGTCTGTTCCGGCCGTTGGTGGGGGATGATCCGGATGCGCCGGCGTTGCTCGAAGCCGCGTTGGCGCTGGCGACGCACCGGGTGGTGGTCAAGCGACCGCGCAAGGCGCCGTGCATTGCGGGGCCGAAGCCGAGTCATGCGCTGGATGGCAAATCGAGCCGGTATGACATTTACCCGAAGAAAGCGCTAAAGCCTTAATACCGAGTCGCCCCTATTCGCGAGCAAGCTCGCTCCCACCTTGGAATGCATTCCAATGTGGGAGCGAGCTTGCTCGCGAAAGCGTCCGCTCAGACACCGCAAAGCTGTCAGGGGCGATAGGCGCGCATAAACAACGCTACAACTTCCTGCACATGGCTCTCTGCAGCCTCTTCGCTCAACGGCTCACCACACCCATACAACAGCCGAAAATTCCCCGCACCCTTGATCAGGCAAAAGAAATGCTCGGCGGCATTACGCGGCAGGTCGATGCTTAGCGCGCCGCTGTCATGGATCTGCGTCAGCAACCGCTCCATCCCTTGCACCATGCGCTGCGGGCCGGCCTCGAAGAAGATCAGCGACAGTTTCGGATCCTGCACCCCCAGCGCCATGATCAAGCGGTGCAGATTCACCGACTCATCGCTGTTGATCAGGTGATGGAAGCCTCGGGCAATGTTCAGCAACACATTTTCCACGGCGATGCCTTCGGGCAATTCGAAGAACAGCGGCGGTAATTGCTCCTCGCACTTGGCCACCACAGCGGAGGAGAAGAGCGTCTCCTTGTCGTTGAAATGGCTGTAGACCGTCAGTTTCGACACGCCCGCCTCGCTGGCGACCGCGTCCATGCTGGTGTTGGCGTAGCCATGACTCAGAAACAGAATTTTCGCCGCGTCGAGGATCGCCTGGCGCTTGGCCAGATCCTTGGGGCGGCCCGGGCCGTTTGGAGCTGAAAGATTGTTCGACATTCTTCGCTTTTAATACTGGACTGGTGAGTTTGCTATTAATACCATACCCGCCAGTATAATTATTCCAAGCACCATTAGCGAAAGGTCCGTCACCATGTTCCGCCATGCGTTGTCCTTTGCGTTGCCAGCGAGTCTGGCGTTGTTATTGTCCGCATGCGGTCAGGAAGAGGCGACGCAAGTCACCGTGCGACCGGCCATGGTGGTGCAGCCAGAGCCTTCGGCGCAGGCGATGGAAAGTTATCCGGGCGAGGTGCGCGCCCGTTACGAACCCGATCTGGCGTTCCGTATCGGCGGCAAAGTCAGCCGACGACTGGTCGACGAAGGTCAGCGCGTGAAGGCCGATCAGCCCCTCGCCGAACTCGATCCGCAGGACGTGCGCCTGCAACTGGAAGCCACCCGTGCTCAAGTCGCCGCCGCCGAAGCCAATCTGAATCTGGTGCGTGCCGAGCGTGATCGCTACAAGACCCTGATGGATCGGCAGATGGTCAGCCGCTCGGCCTATGACAACGCCGAAAACCTTTACCGTTCCGGTGAGGCCCGCCTCAAACAAATCAAAGCCGAATTCAACGTATCGACCAATCAGGCCAGTTACGCGGTGCTGCGTGCGCCGCAGGATGGCGTGGTGGCCAAGCGTTCGGTCGAGGTGGGGCAGGTGGTCGCCGCCGGACAAACCGTGTTTACCCTCGCCACCGACGGCGAGCGCGAGGTGCTGATCAGCCTGCCGGAGCAGAGCTTCGGGCGCTTCAAGGTCGGTCAGCCAGTGACCGTTGAGTTATGGACGCAGCAGAACCAGCGTTTCGCCGGGCAGATCCGCGAACTGTCGCCCGCCGCCGATCCGCGCTCTCGGACCTTCGCTGCACGCATCTCCTTTACCAGCGGCAAAGTCCCGGCCGAACTGGGCCAGAGCGCCCGGGTGTTCGTGCAATCGGCCGATAACGTGTCCCTGTCAGTGCCGTTGTCGGCACTCACCGCGGAAAACGGCGCGACTTACGTCTGGGTCGTCAACGGCAACAACACCTTGAAGAAAACCCCGGTGCGCATCGGGCCGTTCGGCGAGAAAAGCGTGCCGGTGCTCGAAGGCTTGAACGCCAGCGACTGGGTGGTGGCGGCTGGCGTGCATGTGTTGCTCGAAGGGCAGCAGGTGCGGCCCGTGGATCGCTCCAACCGTGTGGTCAATCTGGCGGACAAGGAGTAAGCCCCGATGCGCTTCAACCTTTCCGAATGGGCGCTGCGTAATCGCCAGATCGTACTGTTCCTGATGCTTTTGCTGGCCATCGTCGGCGCCTTGTCCTACACCAAACTCGGCCAGAGTGAAGACCCGCCGTTCACCTTCAAGGCCATGGTTATACAGACCCGCTGGCCGGGGGCGACCGCGCAGGAAGTCTCGCGCCAGGTCACCGAGCGTATTGAAAAGAAACTGATGGAAACCGGCGAGTACGAGCGCATCGTGTCGTTCTCGCGCCCAGGCGAATCGCAAGTCACGTTCATTGCCCGCGACTCGATGCACTCCAAGGAAATTCCCGACCTCTGGTATCAGGTGCGCAAGAAGGTCAGCGACATTCGCCAGACCTTGCCGCCGGACATTCAGGGGCCGTTTTTCAACGATGAATTCGGTACCACGTTCGGCAATATCTATGCGCTGACCGGTGACGGTTTCGACTACGCGGTGCTCAAGGATTACGCCGACCGTATCCAGATCCAGCTGCAACGGGTCAAGGATGTCGGCAAGGTTGATCTGCTCGGTTTGCAGGACGAAAAAATCTGGGTCGAGCTGTCCAACGTCAAACTGGCGACCCTCGGTTTGCCGCTGGCGGCGGTGCAACAAGCACTGCAAGAGCAGAACGCGGTGTCGACCGCCGGATTCTTTGAAACCGGCAGCGAGAGATTGCAGCTACGGGTCTCGGGGAATTTTCAGACAGTCGATGAGATAAAAAACTTCCCGATCCGCGTCGGTGATCGGACTTTCCGCATCTCTGATGTCGCCGATGTGCGTCGTGGTTTTAACGACCCACCGGCGCCGCGTATGCGCTTTATGGGCGAAGACGCGATTGGTCTGGCCGTGGCGATGAAGGATGGCGGTGACATTCTGGTGCTCGGTAAAGCACTGGAAGGCGAGTTCTCGCGCATCCAGAAAAACCTTCCGGCCGGCATGCAATTGCGCAAGGTGTCTGATCAACCGGCGGCGGTGAAAACCGGGGTCGGTGAGTTCGTCCAGGTGTTGGTCGAAGCGCTGGCGATCGTCTTGCTGGTGAGCTTCTTCTCCCTCGGCGTGCGCACCGGCATGGTTGTGGCGCTGACCATTCCGCTGGTGTTGGCGATGACCTTCGCCTGCATGTATTACCTCGGCATCGGCCTGCACAAGATCTCCCTTGGCGCGTTGGTGTTGGCGTTGGGCCTGCTGGTGGACGACGCGATCATTGCCGTGGAAATGATGGCGATCAAAATGGAGCAGGGTTTCGACCGTATCCGCGCGGCGAGCTACGCCTGGACCAGCACCGCGTTTCCGATGCTCACCGGGACGTTGATTACTGCCGCCGGGTTCCTGCCGATTGCCACGGCGCAGTCCGGCACTGGCGAATACACCCGTTCGATCTTCCAGGTGGTGACCATCGCGTTGCTCGCGTCCTGGGTCGCGGCGGTGATGTTCGTGCCGTATCTGGGGGAAAAACTCCTGCCGGATCTGGCGAAAATTCATGCGGCCAAACATGGCACCGGCGATGGCCAGCCTGATCCGTATGGCACGCCGTTTTATCAGCGCGTTCGTCGTTTGGTGGAATGGTGTGTGGCGCACCGCAAGACTGTGATCGTGTTAACGGTGGGGCTGTTTATCGCCTCGGTGATGTTGTTCCGTTTCGTCCCGCAGCAGTTTTTCCCGGCCTCCAATCGGCTGGAGTTGATGGTTGATCTGAAACTGGCTGAAGGCGCTTCTCTGGCCAATACCACCGGTGAGGTCAAACGACTGGAAGCGATGCTCAAGGAGCATGCCGGCATCGACAATTACGTCGCTTATGTCGGCACCGGATCGCCGCGTTTCTATCTGCCGCTGGATCAGCAACTGCCGGCGGCAAGCTTCGCGCAGTTTGTGGTGTTGGCGAAGACCATCGAAGAGCGGGAAGCGCTGCGCAGCTGGTTGATCGAGACGCTTAACGAGCAGTTCCCGGCCCTGCGTTCGCGGGTCACACGGTTGGAGAACGGTCCGCCGGTTGGTTATCCGGTGCAGTTCCGCGTCACTGGTGAACACATCGAAGAAGTCCGTGCGTTGGCGCGCAAGGTGGCGGCCAAGGTTCGTGAGAATCCGCATGTGGTCAACGTGCATCTGGATTGGGAAGAGCCGAGCAAGGTGGTCTATCTGAACATTGATCAGGATCGTGCCCGGGCCTTGGGTGTGAGCACGGCCAATCTGGCGAAATTCCTGCAGAGTTCGTTGACCGGGTCGAGTGTCAGCCAGTATCGCGAAGACAACGAGTTGATCGAGATTCTGCTGCGCGGCACGGTGCATGAGCGCACTGAATTGTCGTTGTTGCCGAGCCTGGCGGTGCCGACGGATAACGGTCGCAGTGTGGCGTTGTCGCAGATCGCCACGCTGGAATACGGCTTTGAGGAAGGGATCATCTGGCATCGCAATCGGCTGCCGAACGTGACCGTGCGCGCGGACATTTATGGCAAGGAGCAGCCGGCGACGCTGGTGAAGCAGATCATGCCGACGCTGGATTCGATTCGCGCCGAGTTGCCCGATGGTTACCTGTTGGATGTCGGCGGGACGGTGGAGGATTCCGAGCGTGGGCAGAAGTCGGTGAATGCCGGGGTGCCGATGTTCATCGTTGTGGTGCTGACGCTGTTGATGGTGCAGTTGCGCAGTTTTTCGCGTACGGCGATGGTGTTTCTGACGGCGCCGCTGGGGTTGATCGGGGTGACGTTGTTCTTGATGGTGTTCCGCCAGCCGTTCGGGTTTGTGGCGATGTTGGGGACCATCGCGTTGTCCGGGATGATCATGCGTAATTCGGTGATTCTGGTGGATCAGATTGAGCAGGATATTGCTTCGGGGCTTAAGCCTTGGCAGGCGATTATCGAGGCTACGGTTCGACGCTTCAGGCCGATTGTGTTGACGGCTTTGGCGGCGGTGCTGGCGATGATTCCGTTGTCGCGGAGTGTGTTTTTTGGGCCGATGGCGGTGGCGATCATGGGCGGGTTGATTGTGGCTACGGCGTTGACGCTGTTGTTTTTGCCGGCGTTGTATGCGGCCTGGTTCCGGGTGCGTAAGGACGCTTGATTCTTTTTGTGACGTGGCGGTCTTTGGGCCGACCATGCTGTTTGGGGGGTGGGTGAATATCCGTTGCTTCGGGTGTCGCTGCTGGCGGTTTCGCTCTTACAGCGAGTCCCTTTGGCAAACGCCCCAAAGGAACCAAAGGTCTGTGCCCTGACGTTCGGCCCGCTCGCTAAGGCTCGGGGTTCCTTCGTTCCGGGATTGATCCGGGGGCATCGCCTCCGGTTTGCTTCGCTGCACCTCCTCTCGATGTGTTCGACTTCGTCGAACGGTCGCTGCGCTCCCACCCCCGGATCAATCCCTCCACTCAGCCTGCCGACGGGCCTTCAGATCAAAAGCTGTACTCGAGCTAACGCTCATTGTGTTGAGTGGTGAGGAGCAGAAGCGGTCTGCTCTTGCTCTTCTGTGGGAGCGAGCCTGCTCGCGAAGGCGGCCTGAGAGCCGACCTGTTTTTTGCAGATGTAATCAATCCAACTGTGGGAGCGAGCTTGCTCGCGAAGGCGGCCTGAGAGCCGACCTGTTTTTGCAGATGTACTCAATCCAGCTGTGGGAGCGAGCCTGCTCGCGAAGGCGGCCTGAGAGCCGACCTGTTTTTGCAGATGTACTCAATCCCACTGTGGGAGCGAGCCTGCTCGCGATGGCGGCCTGACAGCCGACCTGTTTTTTGCAGATGTACTCAATCCAACTGTGGGAGCGAGCTTGCTCGCGAAGGCGGCCTGAGAGCCGACCTGTTTTCTGCAGATGTACGCAATCCAACTAATGAAATGGT
>NZ_LVEJ01000031.1 GCF_001648775.1 Pseudomonas fluorescens | reverse complement strand
TTTGGCTGCGCCAAACGGTCGCTGCGCTCCCACCCCCGGATCAATCCCTCCACTCAGCCTTCCGATGTCGCCCGTGGATCAAGATCAAGAGCAGGCGAGCTGACACTCGGCCTATTGAGTGGTGAAGAGCGGGGCGCGCACGGCTTTTGTTTTTGTGGTGGGTTTGCCCCTCATCGGAACGCCGCCCGCCCAGCCCTCTCCCGAGGGAGAGGGAGCCGATTTTTGAGCCTTTCAGAATCTGAGCTCAACTCGGTATTTCACGTCGGCGTAGCTCGCCCAAACACCTCGGTCAGTCCCCTCTCCCTCTGGGAGAGGGCTAGGGTGAGGGGCTTTTGATCTGTTTCAGAATCTGAGTTCAACACGGCAATCGCACGTCGGCGTAACTCTCCAAAACACCTCGGTCAGTCCCCTCTCCCTCCGGGAGAGGGCTAGGGTGAGGGGCTTTTGATCTGTTTCAGAATCTGAGCTCAACTCGGTATTTCACGTCGGCGTAGCTCTCCCAAACACCTCGATCAGTCCCCTCTCCCTCTGGGAGAGGGCTAGGGTGAGGGTTGGCTTTTGGCTGTTTAAATCTGTGTCAAATAACCAGAACTTTCCCACAAGGTTTTCAGGTTGTCCGTCGGACGTGCGCTCTCTAGATCCACATATAACTCGTCCTGATACCGCGTCATCGTTCTTCGCGAGCAGGCTCGCTCCGATCTTGAAATGCGTCCGACCTGTGGGAGCGAGCCTGCTCGCGAAGACGTCTGATCGGGCGACGCATCTCTAACGATCATTTTGTTGAGTCCCAAAAAGGGACCGATCAGTCCCGGAAAGGGACTTTTTGGTCTACAAACCGTTCAGCGTCCAGCGCAAATCTTCAGGTGCCGAGTCAAGGCGCACAGGTATACTGCGCGCCTTCGCGGCTCACTGTTCGGGCCCGACTTTTTGCTTTCCGGAGCTTTTATGACTTCCCCGACCCTGCCGCCGGTTGACGACGCTGTCAGCGATGTCTCGGCTGAACTGGCCGATACCAGCGACACCAAAGCCGATATCCCGGCGTTCAAATTTCCGTTCAAACCGGGCGAACTGGCTTCTGCCAAAGGCTCGAACCAGCCGTGGTACAAGAACGGCGCCAAGAACGGCCACACCAAGACCCCGGGCATGGCGCCGCCGGGCACCCGTCGTTCGATGGGCAAGCGCTGAGTTTTAATCCCGCCTGCAGCCATCGCTGTGATTTTCCATCACAGTGATGGCTAAGTGCTCAGTTCCTGAGCCAGATCAACGTTTCACCATTGGGTGCGCTTAGAGTCAGCAGCCCTGCCGACTCTTTCCCATAAAACGAGCGCGCTTTCCCATGAAGATCAATCTCCCGGTCACCGGCCGCAATGTCGATGTGGCGCTGGACGCGAACATTCTCTCGACCACCGATCTGACCAGCGCGATCACCTACGCCAACGACGACTTCATCAAAATCAGCGGTTACAGCCGCGCCGAGTTGCTCGGTGCGCCACATCATCTGTTGCGTCATCCGGACATGCCGGCGCAGGCGTTTGCGCATATGTGGCAGACGCTCAAGCGTGGGCGGTCGTGGATGGGGTTAGTGAAGAATCGCTGCAAGAACGGCGATCACTACTGGGTCAGCGCCTACGTCACGCCAGTGACGCAGAACGGCGCAGCGGTGGAGTATCAGTCGGTGCGCACGCGTCCGGATGCACGCCTGGTTGCGGCGGCGGAGCGCGCTTATGCGCAATTGCGTGCAACGCAAAAGCCGCGCAGGCAACTGCCAAACCTCAGCATACAGGCGAAGATCACCGCGTTAAGCAGCGCGTTACTCGGCCTGGTCTTGAGTGTCGAAGCGTGGCTGCGGCCGGAGACGTTGTGGATTGAAGCGGCAGCGTTTGTGGCTGGCAGCGGCGCGTGTGCGTTGGGCGCGCGTTGGATTTTGCGGCCGCTGGCGCGCCTCGGCGAGCGGTCGAAGCAAATCGCCGATAACCCTTTAAGCCAGGGCATTTACACCGGCCGGCACGATGCGTTCGGGCAAATCGAGTTTGCCTTGCAGATGCTTGAAGCGCAGGTCGGCGCGGTCGTGGGACGTATTGGTGATGCCTCGCAACAATTGGCCGGGCATGCCGCACAATTGGTCGATCATCTGCACAGCAGTCACACCAGTTCATTGGCGCAGCAGGCGGAAACCGATCAGGTCGCGGCAGCGATTCATCAGATGGCAGCCAGCGTTGCGCAGGTCGCCAGCCATGCGCAGCAAGCTTCGGTGGCGGCCGACATGGCCGGGACGGAAACTCGCGAAGGGCATTTGCTGGTCGGCGAAAGTCGCAGCGCAGTGTTGCGGCTGGCCGAGGAGTTGGGGCGGGCGACGCAGGTGATCCATCAACTCGAAGGGTATAGCAGCGAGATTTCCGGGGTGCTGGAGGTGATTCGCAGCATCGCTGAGCAAACCAATCTGCTGGCGCTCAACGCGGCGATCGAAGCGGCCCGCGCCGGTGATGCCGGGCGTGGATTTGCGGTGGTAGCGGATGAAGTTCGAGGGTTGGCGCAGCGTACGCAGCAATCGACCAATGAGATTCAGCGCATGATCAGCACCCTGCAAAACGGCGCACGCGATGCGGTGTTGGTCATGCAGCAGAGCAGCGAGCATGTCGATAACAGTGTTGAGCAGGCTAAACGAGCAGCGCGGGCGCTGGACGGAATCAGTGAGCGGGTCGAGCAGATCACCGAGATGAGCCTGCAGATTGCCGCAGCGGTGGAGCAACAGAGTGCGGTGAGCGAGGACATCAATCGCAACATCGTCAGCATTCGTACGGCGTGCGAGGTGACGGTGGATGAAGGGCGCCAGAGTCAACGCAACTCCGAGGATGTGGCGGGGCTCGCGGGGGACCTACGGTTGTTGGCGCGGGAGTTCTGGGGGCGGCGGCAGGTTCGGGATTGAGGTTGTTCTGGCTGACGTCTTCGCGAGCAAGCTCGCTCCCACAGGGATCTTCGGTGGGTCACAGCACTATTGTGGTAGCTAATTCCACAGGGGCTTCTCTGTTCCACAGATAGGCTTTGGTGGAATACGGATCCCCTGTGGGAGCGAGCCTGCTCGCGAAAGGGCCATCAGCCGCGATGTAGTATCTGGATCAAGCCGCCCGCAGCGAGATAAACGCATACGTCTGCGCCGGCTCCGTCACCACCTGCGCCCCGGCCGCCAACACTTGCCCGGCAATATCATCCCCGGATAAATGAAACATCCAGTCACTCGGTGCCGGCGCCAACGGTTGTGCGCTCAACTGATCAATCACCGCCGCAAACGCATCCATATTCGGCAAATACGCAGTAAACCCGTCACCCTTCAGCGCCGTGGTACGGATCCCGAGCGTCGCGCAAATTGCCTCCTTGATGCCGATGTCATCCCGGTCCGCCTGACGCGAGCGTTGAATCAATTCAATCAGTTCCTGATCAACCAGTTTTCCCCCAGCAATCAACACCGGCCCCTGTTCCCAGGACTCCGGCGGGCAATCCTTGGCAGCAGGGTTGAGCGGGATATGTGGATTGATTTCCGCCGGGTAAATGCGGCAGACCAGTGGGCGCCGCTGGTAGATCCGGCACAGCTTGTCGTCGTCAAGATTCCGACAGGGGCCGACGTTGTACGCGGCAAAGGTGATCGCCACATGGGCGTCCGTTGCGCCGCTGCGAACGACCACTGAGCGACGTTCGGCATGTTCACGCTGCTGCGCCGGCAAACCCAGGCCATTACCGAGAAAAGCCTCTACCAACACGATCACTTGTCCGCCATCCGCCGCCCACATGCGGGCTTCGGCCAGGGTCAGAGGGACATGGTGGTCAGTGCAGCATTTGCCGCAGCCCACGCAGGAAAATGTCGTATTCATTGAGCAATCTGTCTTCAATCAGGGTGTGGAACGGTGGCGAAAAACCACCGTACAGGCTCTGAGTGAAGCAAATTATGCGCCATTCACTGGGTTTTGGCGGTCGGGCGGATCGAGTCCCACTCGGTGACGAAGGCGGTTTTCGACTGTTTGCTGTACAGGCACAACTCGGTGCCTTGCTGGCCTTTCATGTGTTTTTGCGGGTATTGGCCTTGCAGCAGAACGGCGGTGTAGCCAACACGGTCATCGAATTGCGCAGGCGTGCCGACGGGTTTGGCATTTTTCAGACCGCTGGCCTTGGTGCAACTGGCGAGCACGGTTTTGTCGTAAGCGGCCCAGGCGTCGGGGCTGGAGGCGTGGGCTTGAGAGGTGAGGGCGGCGAGGCAGAGCAGGCTTGCGGTGATGGCTTTCATGGTGGGGCGTCCTTGGTCGTGGGTGGCCAAGGTTGGAGTGTGCATGAGAAGGGAAGTTGCCTGTGCCGGCCTCTTCGCGAGCAGGCGCGCTCTCACAATTTGAAATGCATTCCAGGCTGGGAGCGAGCCTGCTCGCGAAAGCGGTCGATCAGTCCGGCACCAGTTCCCGGCGGACTACGTACATCCCGGCACTTTCATACAAGCGCTGCGCCCGCAGGTTGTCTTCCAGCACCTTCAGATCGACAAACCCTTCGCGCCGTTGCTGAAACACCTTGAACGCATTGAGCAACAGCGCGCGGCCCAGCCCCAGTCGCTGAGCACGTGGATGCACCACCAGATTCTTGATGTAGGCACTGGTCCAGCACTGCGCCACGCCAATCACGCCGTCTCCATCGCGGACGATGAAGCACAGTGTCGGATCGTATTCGGGGTCGGATTCAAACCGCCGCTGCCAGTCTTCCAGCGGCGGTACACGACCACCGCCCCCGCGGTATCCGAGTTGCATCAACTGATGCACCGCTGGCGCCAGTTCTGCGCGGTAGATGGAACGTTCGATGCCTGACGGCCATTGCGCATCCGGCACGACATCACTCAAGTCGCGCCGCAGCAGAAAACAGTAGCGCTCAGCCAAGACTCAGTACCCGTTTGCCGCGACGTGTTTGGCCGCTTCGATCAGGCGTTGAGTGAGCTCCGGCGAAGAGAACTTGGTCAGCACGGCATTGGCGCCGGCCAGTCGCGCTTTCTCGCTGTTCATCGCGCTGTCGAGCGAGGTGTGCAGCAGCACATAGAGGTGAGCGAAGTCCGGAGTCTCACGCAGGGTGCGGGTGAAGGCGTAGCCGTCCATCTCGGACATCTCGATGTCGGAGACGATCAGATTGATCTGCTGCGCAGTGCCTTGCAGGTCGAGCAGGCAGTCGATGGCTTCCTTGGCACTGCGCGCGGTGTGGCATTGCAGGCCGAGGTTGCGCAGGGTGTGCACCGATTGCTGTAGCGCCACCTGGCTGTCGTCGACCACCAGAATGCGTGCGTTGCCGAGCACATCCGCGTCTTCCATGCTCAGGTCGGTCGGGGCCATTTCGATCTGCGCCGGGGCGATGCTGTGGATAACCTTTTCAATGTCGAGTACCTGCACCAACGTGCCGTCCACCGAGGTCACGCCGGTGATGTAGGCGCGCGAACCGCCGGAGCCGAACGGCGGTGGTTTGATGTCGGTGGTCAGGCAGTGGACGATTTTACTCACCGCTTGTACGTGCAGGCCCTGCTTCGAACGGCTGACATCGGTCACGATCAGGCAGCCGCCGTTCGGGTCTTCCAGGGGCCGCTCGCCGATCGCGCGACTGAGGTCGATGACCGACAGCGAGGCGCCGCGCAGGGTGGCGATGCCCTTCACGTGCGGGTGCGACTCCGGCAATTTGGTCAGCGGCGGGCAGGGAATGATTTCACTGACTTTCAGCAGGTTGATCGCCATCAACTTGCCGCTGCGCAAGGTAAACAGCAGAAGCGAAAGTGAATCTGCGCGGGCTTTGGTGGAGGACATATAAACCTTCTGTGGAAAGGTGGTGGGCGAGGGTGTAAATCGCCAGAAACTATTGATGCCGGGTTATCGGCGTCAAAAGGTTGGGCTTTAGGTTAGTTGTCGGGTGGCGTTTCGATCAAAAGCCAAAGCCAAAACCCCTCACCCCAGCCCTATCCCGGAGGGAGAGGGGGCCGATTGGGGGATATTGTAGTAATTCACCGACCTGAACCTGCTCTGCCGAATCCATAATCGACTCGATTTTTCAGGTCGACGTATGGCGCAAGACACCTCGGTCAGTCCCCTCTCCCTCTGGGAGAGGGCTAGGGTGAGGGTGTGCTTTTAGCCCTTCATTCCCAACCGCTTGGCCATCCGCCCAAGGTTCGCCCGATCCAGCCCCAACTCCCGCGCCGCGCTCGCCCAGTTATCCTGATTGCGTTCCAGCGCCGCACTGATCAAGCGTCGCTGATATTGCTCGGTCGCACTGCGTAAATCGCCGTTGATCAGCGGCATCTCAGTCGCCACGCCAGCAACAGCCTCAACCGAGTTATCCACAACCTCGCGCGGCAAATCCAGGTCCGCCGCGCTCAAACTGAGAATCTTCGGCCGCACCTTGCAGTTGCCCAGCGCCTTCAGCGCACTGCGGCCGATCAAGTGTTCCAGCTCACGCACGTTGCCCGGCCACGTGTAGGCAAGCAGCGCTTCCTGGGCGTCGCTGTTCAGGCGCAGGCTGTTGAGGCCCATGCGCGAGCGATTCTGTTCGAGGAAAAAACCGCTGAGCAACAACACATCGCGACCACGATCACGCAGCGCCGGTACGCGCAACGGGTACACACTCAGGCGATGATAAAAGTCGGCGCGATAGCGACCGCTGCGCACTTCTTCGGCCAGGTCGCGGTTGGTCGCGGCAATCAGGCGCACATCGACCTGATGTTCCTTGTCCGAGCCCAACCGTTGCAACTGGCCGCTCTGCAAGACGCGCAACAACTTGGCCTGCACGGTCAGCGACAATTCGCCCACCTCATCGAGAAACAGCGTGCCGCCATTGGCCAGTTCGAACTTGCCGCGACGGTCGCTGGTGGCGCCGGTGAAGGCGCCGCGCACGTGGCCGAACAGTTCGCTTTCGACCAGCGTGTCGGGAAGGGCGGCGCAGTTGAGGCTGATGATCGGTTTGTCAGCGCGCGGTGAAGCAGCGTGAATGGCCTGGGCGACCAGCTCTTTGCCGACCCCGGTTTCGCCGGTGATCAACACAGTCAGATCACTGCCGCCGACCAGATTGATTTCCTCCACCAGTTTTTTCAGCGCCTTGCTCTGACCGATCATTTCGCGGTTCTGCTGGCCGCTGGCCTGGCGATAAACCTCGGCGCGCTGGTGTTCGTCTTCAGCGCGATTGGCCAGGCGTTGAATACGTTCGGCGGCGTTGACCGTGGCCGAGGCGAGGCTGGCGAACGCTTGCAAAGCGTCGAGCTCGATCGGCTCGAAACGCTCGGGGTCGAGGGCGTCGAGGGTGATCAGGCCCCAGAGTTTTTCATCGACGAATAAAGGACAGCCGAGGCAATCGTGAACTTCCAGATGTTCGTCGAGGCCATCGACCAGTCCGTCATAAGGATCGGGCAAGTCGCTGTCGGCCGCGAAGCGCGTGGGGCCGGCACCGCTCAGCAGTATCTCGAAGCGCGGGTGCTCGCTGACTTTGAAGCGCCGGCCAAGGGTGTCGGTGCTTAAACCGTCCACGGCCAGCGGCACCAGTGCTTCGCCGTCGAGACGCAACAACGCCGCTGCATCGCAGGGCAACAGGGCGCGCATGGCTTCGAGCAGGCGTCGGTAACGCTCGCCCTCGGGCAATTCGCGGGATAGATCGGCAACCAGAGGCAGCAGCGCAGTCAGCAGGGATTTGGCAGTCATGGTCTTGTAGTCAAAGAGACAAGATGTAGTCGGGATGACTATAAAGGTCTTTGAGTCTTTATGACTACTATGTTTTCAACCTGTTGATTTACAACAAAAAATAAGTTGGCATGGAACCTGATAAGCCTAAGGTAACTTTTCAAAGAAGCTCAGGAGTCAACCTTATGCTTAGCGTCCAGGATCGTGCCATCGTCAAATCCACCGTGCCTCTGCTGGAAAGCGGCGGTGAAGCGCTGATCACTCACTTCTACCGCATGATGCTCTCTGAATACCCGGAAGTTCGGCCGCTGTTCAACCAGGCGCACCAGGCCAGTGGTGATCAGCCACGCGCTCTGGCCAACGGCGTGTTGATGTATGCGCGACACATCGATCAGCTCGACCAGTTGGGCGATCTGGTGGCGAAGATCATCAACAAGCACGTCGCCCTGCAAATCCTCCCGGAGCACTACCCGATTGTCGGCACCTGCCTGCTGCGCGCCATCTGCGAAGTGCTCGGCGAAGAGATCGCCACGCCAGAAGTGATGAGCGCCTGGGGCGCGGCATACGGGCAACTGGCTGACATTCTGATCGGCGCCGAAACCGCCATTTATGACGAGAAAGAACAGGCCGTCGGTGGCTGGCGCGGGGCGCGGGAGTTCATCGTCGCGGCGAAGGTCGAGGAGAGTGCGGAGATCATTTCGTTTTACTTCGAACCGGCAGACAAGGGCCCGATTCTCGCGGCCGAACCGGGTCAGTACATCGGCATGAAGTTGATCCTCGACGGTGAAGAAATCCGCCGCAACTATTCGCTGTCGGCACTGGCGAACAACGGTCAGTACCGCATCAGCGTCAAGCGCGAACCGGGTGGCCGCGCGTCCAACCACTTGCACGATCAACTGCATGTCGGTGCGAGCATTCAACTGTTCCCGCCATCGGGTGAGTTCACCTTGACCGCGAGCGACAAGCCGTTGGTGCTGATCAGTGGTGGCGTCGGTATTACGCCGACCCTGGCGATGCTTGAAGCGGCGCTGGAAACCGAGCGTCCGGTGCACTTTATCCACTGCGCGCGCAATGGCAGCGTGCATGCGTTCCGCGACTGGATTGATGAACTGGCTGAGCGTCATCCGCAACTCAAGCGCTTTTACTGCTACGCCGAAGATGATGGCGTAAGCCCGGCGGCGGACCAGATCGGGATGTTGAGTCAGGCCTTGCTGGGCGAGTGGTTGCCGCAGCAGCGAGATGTGGACGCTTACTTCCTGGGGCCGAAGGGTTTCATGGGGGCGATCAAGCGGCACTTGAAAGCACTGGGTGTGCCGGAGAAGCAAAGTCGTTATGAGTTCTTCGGGCCGGCTTCTGCTTTGGAGTGATCTGAAACCGGGTTGCCTTCATTCGCGAGCAGGCTCGCTCCCACAGGGGATTTGTGTTTGACGCAGATCCAATGTGGGAGCGAGCCTGCTCGCGAAGGCCGTAACGCGGTATCTATTATTAAATTCTGTTTAAAGGTTAATCGTTTCTTAACCGGTTTATCGTTTATTCCCCGATGCTGATGATAGGCGCTCGTTCGTTTACATGATCAGGATCGCCCCCATGTCGCACCTCACCTTCGCCCGTCGTTTCAGCTTCTCAGCCATCGGTCTTTCGGCCGCGTTGCTGGCCAGTCCGTTTGCTTGCGCCGAATCTGCCCTGATAAAACCGCAGAGCCTGATCGTCGATCAGAGCCTGCCCAAGGCACAGGTTGAAGCTATGACACTGGCCGCGCGGCGGTATGGCAGTTTCTGGAATTCCGGTGAAGAAGCACTCGCCATGGCAGCCTTGTCGCCGCATTTTGTCGACCAGACGCCGCCCGAAGGCCGCGTGCAGGGGCCGACCGGGCCGTTGCTGGCGTCGACGTTCTTTCGCACGGCGGTACCGGACTTGAGTTGCGACATCGAGCAAATGATCATCGCCGGGGATCGCGTGGTGGTGCACTTGCACTTTCGCGGGCACTTCAGCGGGACGTTCAAGGCTCTCAAAGGGCAGGGCCAGCGTGTAGACTTCCGGGCAACCGATATCTATCAGATTGATAACGGTCGCATCGCGGCCAATTGGCATATCGAAGACAACATCAGTTTGATGGCGCAACTGCAAGCGCAGCCGCCGGCCAGCTGAACCATGGACATATAAAGGAAACGCGATGAGCGAGGAAACGATTCGACTGGGACGTGAGCGGCGCTTTCTGGTGCTGTTGGGCATCATCTGCCTGGCACTGATCGGTGGTGCGCTGTACATGCAAATCGTGCTCGGCGAAGCGCCGTGCCCACTGTGCATTTTGCAGCGCTATGCGTTGCTGTTGATCGCGTTGTTTGCGTTCATCGGCGCGGCGATGCGCACCCGCCGCAGCATCACTGTGTTCGAGGTGCTGGTGGTGATTTGCGCGATAGCCGGGGCCGCTGTGGCCGGGCATCACGTGTACACCCAGTTCTATCCGGCGGTGAGCTGCGGCATCGATGTGCTGCAGCCGATTGTCGATGATCTGCCGCTGGCGAAGATCTTCCCGCTGGGCTTCCAGGTCGACGGTTTCTGCTCGACGCCGTACCCGCCGATCCTCGGTCTGTCGCTGGCGCAATGGGCACTCGTGGCGTTCGTACTGGTGGTGATCCTGGTGCCGCTGCTGACCTCGCGTAACCGAAAAGCACTGCGCTGAATCAACTATTCGGTTGACTGGCCGATACAGAAAGCGCCTCGATTTGCGGATCAGCAAATCGGGGCGTTTTGCATTTTCAGAGTGTTTGTGAAAACACCGTGACGAACGGCAAGTGAGGGTGTGACAGGTGTGCGACATGTTGTCACACACGGCGTGTCGCAGGGCTCGTGAGTGGCACGGATTGGTGCGTTGTTACAAAAAAGGATTGGTCTGTTTCGGGGTTTTTTGGCTTTAGCACGGGAGTGCCAGAGCAGGCAGTTTTAACAAGCGCTGGCATATGGCCAAAAGCCTTGGGTTATCGGGCTTTGCGCTATTCCAGTGCCAGGAAAAAGCCTTCAGAGCTGTCTGAACTGAGGCGGGTACACCTACAATTTTTGGTGTTTTTGTTGAGAATCGATTTCGATAACATGCGGCACTTTTGCAAAAATGGCGATGGATTGTTGCTCGAATCGATAAAAATTATTTCGGGATAAGACATGGTGTATAGGGCGCTACCTATCTACAATCGCCCGCACTGAATTCCCGGCACTGTTCAGCCTTTATTAAGGAACGCTTTTTATTAAGGCGCTGCGCAGAAAGTCGGGTGTCGAGCAAGTCGAAAGGCTTCCAAGACACCCAGGTGTCGGTGCCTTCCAACTTTCCGCACCAAATGGAATTGGTCTGTAACAAGGCCTTTGACCACGAATTCGAATAAGAACTGACCGCTGTCCCAGGTTTTGTCGAGCGTCTGACGCGCGACGGGCGGCCCTTATTCAATCCAAAGAAAATGCCAACCCTTGGCAGGGTGAAGTGTTGGCGATCAAAACCCAACTGCATTGCGCAAGCTGCTTTAGAGGTCGTGAGATGAGTAAAAACAGGTACCCCAGATTACTAGGCCTAGTGCCGCTGCTCGGCACGTTGTTGCTGGGAGGCTGCAACATGACCTTGCTCAATCCAACGGGCCAGGTCGGCCTGGAACAGCGCAACCTGATCATCACCGCGACCCTGCTGATGCTGTTGGTCGTTGTGCCGGTCATCGTCATGACCTTCCTGTTCGCCTGGAAGTACCGCGCGTCGAACAAGAACGCCGTCTACACCCCGAAATGGTCGCACTCGACCAAAATCGAAGTGGCAGTCTGGACCATCCCGGTCCTGATCATCATTGCCCTGGGTTACATCACCTACATTTCGACCCACGAACTGGACCCGTATCGTCCGATTCAATCCGACGTCAAGCCTGTGACCATCGAAGTGGTCGCGCTG
Organism: Pseudomonas fluorescens; assembly: GCF_001648775.1. Classification (GTDB taxonomy): domain Bacteria; phylum Pseudomonadota; class Gammaproteobacteria; order Pseudomonadales; family Pseudomonadaceae; genus Aquipseudomonas; species Aquipseudomonas fluorescens_M. The sequence goes on along the minus strand of NZ_LVEJ01000031.1, from coordinate 19,116 downwards.
GACTGGAAGTGGCTGTTCATCTACCCGGAACAAGGCATTGCCACGGTCAACAAGATCGTGTTCCCGGCGCACACGCCAATCAACTTCAAGATCACCTCTGACGCTGTGATGAACTCGTTCTTCATCCCGGGTCTGGGCGGCCAGATCTACGCGATGGCGGGCATGCAGACCAAGCTGCACCTGATCGCTGACCGTAACGCTGAAATGGACGGTATCTCCGCCAACTACAGCGGCGCGGGTTTCACCGGCATGAAGTTCAAAGCTATCTCCACCACTCAGGAAGATTTCGACGCCTGGGTAAGTGAAGTCAAGAAGTCACCTAAACAGCTTGATCAAGCTGAATACGCGGCCCTTGCCAAACCGAGCCAGAACAACCCAGTCGAGCTCTACTCCTCGGTCACGCCGAACCAGTTCCAGATCATCGTCGACAAGTACGAAGGTATGAAGCCGGGCAAGCCGCTGAAGCACGAGAAGAAAGAGAAAGAAGTGGCGGCCACGGAAATTGACTCGAGTTCGCATTCAGCTGCCGGGGCAGAGGAGTAAACGATGTTTGGTAAATTAAGTTGGGAAGCGATCCCTTTCCACGAACCGATTGTGATGATTACCATCTCCATGATCGCGCTCGGTGGTCTGGCGTTGTTCGCTGCAATCACCTACTTCAAGAAGTGGACCTACTTGTGGACCGAGTGGTTGACCTCGGTTGACCACAAGAAAATCGGCGTGATGTACATCATCGTCGCCATGGTCATGCTGCTGCGCGGTTTTGCCGACGCCATCATGATGCGTACCCAGTTGGCCATGGCCACCGAGGGTTCGCCTGGCTACCTGCCACCTGAACACTATGACCAGATCTTCACCGCTCACGGTGTGATCATGATCATCTTCATGGCGATGCCATTCTTCACCGGCCTGATGAACCTTGCAGTGCCGCTGCAGATCGGCGCGCGTGACGTTGCGTTCCCGTTCCTGAACTCCCTGAGCTTCTGGCTGCTGGTATCCGGCGTAGTACTGATCAACCTGTCCCTGGGCGTCGGCGAATTTGCCAAGACCGGTTGGGTTGCTTATCCACCATTGTCGGGTCTGCAATACAGCCCTGGCGTGGGTATGGACTACTACATCTGGGCGCTACAGTTATCCGGGTTAGGTACGACGCTGACGGGGGTCAACTTCCTCGCGACCGTACTGAAAATGCGTACCCCTGGCATGAAACTGATGGACATGCCGATCTTCACCTGGACCTGCACCTGGGCAAACGTTCTGATCGTGGCTTCGTTCCCGATCCTGACCGCGACCCTGGCACTGCTGACCCTTGACCGTTACATGGATTTCCACATTTTCACCAATGAACTTGGTGGCAATCCAATGATGTACGTCAACCTGTTCTGGGCGTGGGGCCACCCTGAGGTTTACATCCTGATCCTGCCGGCATTCGGCATCTTCTCGGAAGTGATCTCGGCGTTCACCGGCAAGAAACTGTTCGGCCACCACTCGATGATCTACGCCTCGGGCGCGATCTCGGTACTGGGCTTCATGGTTTGGCTGCACCACTTCTTCACCATGGGTTCGGGTGCGAGCGTCAACGCCTTCTTCGGCCTGGCGACGATGCTGATTTCCATCCCGACGGGTGTGAAGCTATTCAACTGGCTGTTCACCATCTACCAGGGCCGTCTGCGTTTCACCAGCCAGGTGCTGTGGACTCTGGGCTTCATGGTGACCTTCGCCATCGGCGGCATGACCGGCGTACTGCTGGCCATTCCGGGTGCTGACTTCGTTCTGCACAACAGCCTGTTCGTGATCGCGCACTTCCATAACGTGATCATCGGCGGTGCGGTATTCGGTTACATCGCAGGCTTCGGCTTCTACTTCCCGAAAGCGTTCGGCTTCAAGCTGCACGAAGGCTGGGGTAAAGCAGCGTTCTGGTTCTGGATCTCGGGCTTCTTCGTCGCGTTCATGCCGCTGTATGCACTGGGCTTCATGGGCATGACCCGTCGTCTGAACGCCACCACCAACCCTGAGTGGGTACCGTACCTGTACGTTGCCATGTTCGGTGCGGTGATGATCGCTGTGGGTATTGCCTGCCAGCTGATCCAGCTCTATGTGAGCGTGCGTGACCGTAACAAGCCAGAGAACGTTTGCGATCACGGTGACCCGTGGAATGCACACACTCTGGAATGGTCGACCTCGTCGCCACCTCCGTTCTACAACTTCGCTGTGCTGCCTAAGGCTGACTGCATCGACCCGTTCACTGAAGCCAAGGAAAACGGTACTGCGTACCAGCAACCGGCCAAGTACGAGCCGATCCACATGCCGAACAACACCGCCACTGGCGTGGTGATGGGCGCACTGTTGACCGTCTTCGGTTTCGCGATGATCTGGCACATCTGGTGGTTGGCGATCGCCAGCCTCGCCGGCACCGTCATCTACTTCGTGATCCACGCTGCACGTGACGATCAGGGCTATATGGTTCCGGTTGAAACGATCGAGCGTATCGAAGCCGAGCAGCACAAGCGTCTGGTTGCGGCAGGGAAAATCCCGGCCGGTGCCACCCGTGTTGAAACCTCGTTGGAACAGGCTTAAACCATGTCGAACTTAGTGACCAATGTTGGACACGCCCATGGTGACCATGGGCACGATGACCATCACCACGATTCGGGCGAGATGACCGTATACGGTTTCTGGCTCTACCTGATGACCGACTGCATTCTGTTTGCGTCGATCTTCGCGGTGTACGCAGTACTGGTAAACAACGTAGCCGGTGGCCCAGCGGGCCACGACATCTTCGAACTGCCATACGTGCTGGGCGAAACCGCTCTGCTGTTGTTCAGTTCGATCACCTACGGCTTCGCCATGCTGGCGTTGTACAAAGGCAAGAAGCAGCAGGTTCTGGGTTGGTTGTTCATGACCTTCCTGCTCGGCGCTGGCTTTATCGCCATGGAGATCAACGAGTTCCACCTGCTGATCTCCGAGGGCTTCGGTCCTAGCCGTTCGGGCTTCCTGTCCGCGTTCTTCACCCTGGTCGGTACCCACGGTCTGCACGTGTCGGCGGGTCTGATCTGGATGGGCATCATGATGTACCAGGTCAACAAGCACGGCCTGACGGCGACCAACAAGACCCGTCTGAGCTGCCTGAGCCTGTTCTGGCACTTCCTGGACGTGGTGTGGATCTGCGTATTCACCGTTGTTTACCTGATGGGGACTCTGTAATGGCTAATGCACACTCCCATGACAGCCATGATGCTGGCCACGGCAGCGTAAAGTCGTACGCCATTGGCTTCATCCTGTCGGTGATCCTGACCGTCATCCCTTTCGGCCTGGTGATGTACCCGAGCCTGCCGAAAGCCACCACGCTGGCAATCGTGCTGTTGTTCGCAGTGATCCAGGTGATCGTTCACCTGTATTACTTCCTGCACCTGGACCGCTCCGTGGCACAGCGTAACAACGTGATCGCGTTCGTCTTTACGGCCATCGTGATCCTGCTGCTGGTTGGCCTGTCGCTGTGGATCATGTTCAGCATCCACACGTACATGATGGCGAAGTGAGGTAGACCCGATGTCGCTCAAGCACTTTATCCAAATCACCAAACCGGGGATCATTTTCGGTAACGTGCTTTCTGTGGCAGGCGGGTTCTTCCTGGCCTCGAAAGGGCATGTCGATCTGGCGGTGTTTCTGGCTGCCATGATCGGTACATCCCTGGTTGTCGCCTCCGGTTGCGTGTTCAACAACTGCATCGACCGCGACATCGACCTGAAGATGGAACGCACGAAAAACCGGGTGCTGGTGCAGGGCTTGATCTCCCTGAAACTGGCCCTGGTCTACGCGACCATTCTTGGTGTTCTCGGCGTTGCCTTGTTGTACAAGGTGGCCAACCCGTTGGCCGCTTTGTTCGCCGTAATCGGCTTCATTATCTACGTCGGCTTCTACAGCCTGTACCTCAAGCGCAAGTCGGTTCACGGCACGCTGGTGGGCAGTCTGTCGGGCGCCATGCCGCCAGTGATCGGTTACGTCGCCGTAACCAACAGCTTCGACATGGCCGCGCTGACGTTGCTGGTGATGTTCAGCCTGTGGCAGATGCCGCATTCCTACGCCATCGCGATTTTCCGCTTCAACGATTACCTGGCCGCATCGATTCCGGTGCTGCCAGTGAAGCGCGGAATTCAAGTGGCCAAGAAGCACATCCTGCTCTACATCCTGGCGTTCCTCGTGGCGACCTTGATGCTGACCTTCAGCGGTTACGCCGGCATGAGCTACCTCGCCGTCGCCGCGGCCATGGGCATGTACTGGTTGTACATGGCCTGGACCGGCTACAAAGCAGTGGATGACACAGTCTGGGCACGCAAGCTGTTCGTGTTCTCGATCTTCACCATCACTGCGTTGAGCGTCATGATGTCCCTGGACTTCAAGGTGCCGGCAGAGTTGCTGCTGACGTACGCGCCGTAAGGCTCAAAGGCTTGAAGAAAAACCCCGCACATTGAGAGATGTGCGGGGTTTTTTGTTGGGTGGATTATGCTGATTTGATGTGCTGCCATTCGCGAGCAGGCTCGCTCCCACATTGGATCTGCGTCGATCACATATCCCCTGTGGGAGCGAGCCTGCTCGCGAATCCCAACGTCACTGAATTTGCTGGGTTGCTGGTTGCAGACTTCCGGTAAACCCCCTAGATTTGGATCCAACCGCGACAGTGATAGCGCCATGCCATTTTCGGGTGTTCAACTGTCCTGACCTGCGTTTCTTCATGCACTGATCAAAAGGCTGGGCGAAATGACTGAGAGGATGACCTGCGACGAACGTTTTATTGCCCTGGCCCAAGAGCTGAACTACGACATTTATGGCGAGAACACTGCCGGCGGTAATTACGCGCCGCTGATCCGTCATCACGATGAGCTGTACATCAGCGGCATGGTGCCGCGCACCAACGGCAAGATTCAGTATCCCGGTCGGGTCGGATTGGAGCTGACCCTCAAGGACGCGCAAGCCGCCGCGAGCATCAGTGCGATGCGTTGTCTGGCGCTGATCGTTGATGCCGTCGGTTCGCTGGACAAGATCAAGGCGCTGTTGCGGGTCACCGTGTACGTGAAGTCGACCCCGGACTTCGTTGACCTGAGCGAAGTGGCCAACGGTGCATCGGATGTGTTCAGTCATGTGCTCGGCGATGCCGGCCGGCATACGCGCACCACGGTGGGGGTGTATCAGTTGCCGAAGAATGCGGCGATTGAAGTAGACATGATTGTGGCTTTGCACTCGGGCGCGTAATCCCCCGAAAGTCGCGCAACAAAAAGCCCCGCCTGAATCTCAGTGCGGGGCTTTTTCGTTCAACGCTGCCGGATTACTGCGCAGCGATGCTGTACCCATCAAACGCCGTCTGCTGCTGCAGCGCGGTGATGATGTTCTTGCGGTTTACCGCCTGCTCGGTACCGGCGTTATCAACGAAGACTTCGCTTTCCAGTTCCGCTTCTTCGCCTTCACCAACGAAGGTGAAACCGAGGAACTCCAGCGCTTCACGATCAACGTTCAGACGCGAACGCGGCGTGCGCATTGGCAGGGTTACGCTGCTGCCGTCTTTGCTGATGGTGAAGATTTCGACTTCTTTCTTCTTCGCAGCCTTGCTCTTGCCGCCGCTCGGGTTGCTGATCGCCTGATGGGTCTGGTTCAGCACTTTCAGCGCGAGGCCGTAAACGATTTCCTGGAACGCCGGATCGTCCTTGAAGCTGGACAGGATGCGGCCAATCGAAAACTTGCTGCTCAGGTCTTCAAGGGCGGCGAGGTCGGCGGCTTCGGCATCTTTCAACGCCTTGAGTTCGCCCATCAGCTCGTAGGCCTTGTCGTCATCAAAACTGTCGTGAGCCTGACGGATCGCCGCGCGCAACTCGCGGATCTGGTCGCTTTCGCGGGTCGACTGGAACGCATCCAGGACCATCTCGCTGATGATTTTGGCTTGTGGCAGGTGTTGTGAAAGATTGATGGAGTTTTCGTATTCCGCTTTGGACGATTCGGTGACTACGGATTCAGCGGTGTTGAAATCGGACATTGAAATTTCACTACTTTTTAACTGGAGTGGAGATGAGAAAACCCGAGGGCTTTTTCAGGCCGACTAATTTAGGGGAGCGCGGCGGCGTTGTCACGGAGCAACGGGCCGGTGGTCTCAACTATTTGTCCGCAGTGTTCAGGTTCATCGAACGCACCATCAATTGTTCGGCGGTTTGCGAGTCGGTCGGCAGCGAAAAGCGCAACGTCGCACCGCGTCCCGTCACGTCGATCAACTGAATATCGCGCCCGTGCAATTGCAGGATGCGGTGCACGATACGCAGCCCCAAGCCACCGTCGCGTCGCGCGCCACCAATATTGAACGGACGCAGGAACAGGCCTTCGCGCAATTCAGCAGCAATGCCCGGGCCGGTGTCACTGACGGTGACCTCGACCAGCGCGCCATGGGATCTCAGATCGAATTCGATTTCGCCGCCCTGGGGCGTATGGCGCAATGCGTTGTCGACCAGATTGGTCAGCACCCGTTCGATCAGCCCGAGGTCGGCGCAGACCGTCGGCAGGTTGGGGACAAAATGCGCCTTGAGTTCGACCTGGCGCGCTTCGGCGTTGAGCTCGAACTTCTGGAAGATGTCCTGTACCAGATCGATCAGGGAGAACCGCTCCAGTATCGGTTGCACAAAACCGTGCTCAAGGCGTACCAGCTCCAGCAGTGATTGCGCCAGGCCGCCGACCTTGCGGCTTTGATCCAGCGCGATGCCGAGATAGCGTCGGCGTTCTTCGGCCGACAGCGTGGCGTCCTTCAGTTGCAGGGTTTCCAGATACCCGTGCAACGAGGCCAGTGGTGTGCGCAGATCGTGAGAAATATTCGCCACCAGTTCGCGGCGCTCCTGATCCTGTCGAGTCAATGAGCGCCATTGTTCACCGAGGCGGTTTTGCATTTGCCGAAACGCGGCATCGAGCACGGCGATTTCATCCGGATCAGCTGATCTATCCACAGGTGCTATTACAGGTTGCGGCGCGCCATCGATATCAAAACGGCTGACCGTTTCGGTGAGTCGTCGCAATGGCCGGGTGATCAGATTGAATGCCGTCAGCCCTGCAATCAGGCACAGCAACGCGACCAGTCCGATCGACAATAACGCGGTGTTCAGCGCAGCGCTGGTGGCACCGCGCTCGGCATAGCGATCATGCGCTTCGCTGAGCAGCACCACATACAGATAACCGGCAGCCTTGCCGTTGACCTGCAATGGCGCAGCACTGAACACCTTGCGCCCGTCGACGCTGCGCGGGTCATCGCCGAGGATCGGCAGCGGCTGGTCATTGAGCAGTTGGCGGATCGGCGCCAGATCGACCTGTTGCCGGCGTATCCGTCCTTCTGGCGCAGCGTTGCCGACAATTCGCCCTTCGGTGTCGAGCAGATACACCTCGACACTCGGGTTGACCAGCATCAACTGGCTGAACAATTCACGCACCGCTCCGGGCATCAGGCCATTGCTGTCCATCAGCACGGTGTCGTGGGCGATGTGTTGTGCCAGATCCCGTGACAAGCCCTGCACCACTTCCAGTTCGTGCATCTGGCTGGAGCGTACTTGCAGCCATGCCGACGTGCCGCAGCACACCAGCAACAGCACGGCGAAAACCACGGACAGGCGCTGCGTGAGGGTCAGTTTCATGGCTGCTCGGTACCGAATTTATAGCCGCGGCCCCAGACGGTCAGAATCCGCGCGGGCTGTGCCGGATCCTTTTCGATCTTCGCCCGCAGGCGATTGATATGGGTATTGACCGTGTGCTCGTAACCTTCGTGGCTGTAACCCCAGACGGCGTTGAGCAAATCCATGCGCGAGAACACTTTGCCCGGTTGGCGGGCGAAAAAATACAGCAAGTCGAACTCACGGGGGGTGAGGTCCAGACGTTGACTGTCGAGACTGACATCTCGGGTAATCGGATCGATGTTCAGACCATCGAGACTGAGGCTGCCGGCGTCCATCTTCAGGTTGCGCGCCATGGCATCGACCCGGCGCAACAGCGCTTTGACCCGCGCGACCAGTTCGAGCATGGAAAACGGTTTGGCAAGGTAGTCATCGGCGCCCAGTTCGAGGCCGAGAATGCGGTGCAATTCACTGGAGCGCGCGCTGGTGATGATGATCGGTGTGTAGCGCGCCATGGCGCGGGCACGGCGGCAGATTTCCAGACCGTCTACCCCCGGCAACATCAGGTCGAGGATCAATGCATCCCAATGCCCTTGCTGCAGCAGGCGCATGCCTTCGTCACCGTCGGCGCTGTGTGTCACCTCGAATTGTTCATCGCGCAAGTGCAGGCAAATCAGATCGGCGATGTGTTGGTCATCCTCGACCACAAGGATGCGTTTGGTCTGTTCCATGAAGCTCAATCCTTCGGCGCAGTGAAGCGCATTGTGCGGGTTTTCCTCCGGGCGAGTTATCACGAATTCGTTAACTTCCCGTGAGGATTTGGCGATCAAACCAAGCCTAGGCTGTGTTCCATGAAAGGCATCTGGAATTTTCGGAGACGGCCATGTTTTCACGGCGACAGATTCTGTTAGCAGGCGGCGGGCTGGGGGTTGCAGCCCTGGTGGCGGGTGTATTGCCAAAATTGTCGACTGCCACGGCAGTGATCAGTGAGGCACATGCGGAAGAGGCGTTCGAAGTGACCCACAGCGACAGCGAATGGCACTCGATCCTAAGCGACGAGCAGTATCAGATCCTGCGCGAGGAGGGCACCGAGCGTGCCTACACCAGCGCGCTCAACGACGAACATCGCAACGGCACATTTGCCTGCGCCGGCTGTGATCTGGCGCTGTTTTCATCAGCGACAAAATTCGATAGCCGCACCGGTTGGCCGAGTTTCTGGGCACCGCTGGAGCACGCCGTGGCGACGCGTCAGGACCGCTCCTTCGGCATGGCCCGCGAGGAGGTGCACTGTCGACGTTGTGGCGGTCATCTTGGCCATGTCTTCGATGACGGCCCGAAACCGACCGGCCTGCGTTATTGCATGAACGGCCTGGCCATGACCTTCAAAGCCGTGGCGGCTTAAGCCATGAATCGCTCGCGCTCTTCACTTCAAACAGGACGAATTTATGTGGCTCTTGGTGCTCGCTTATCTCGGTGGTGTGCTGACGATTGTCAGTCCGTGCATCCTGCCGGTACTGCCTTTTGTCTTCGCTCGAACCGGTCAGCCGTTTATCAAAAGTGGCTTGCCGCTGCTGGCGGGGATGGCGCTGACCTTCGCGCTCGTCGCCTCGTTGGCGGCGGTGGGCGGCGGTTGGGTGGTGCAAGTCAATCAGTACGGGCGCTGGCTCGCGTTGCTGTTCGTTGCTCTGTTCGGGCTGACCTTGCTGCTGCCACGAATGGCCGAACGTCTGACCCGGCCATTGGTGTCGGCCGGCAGTCGCCTGTCGGAAGCCGCCGGTCAGGACAATCGTCCACGTCCCGGCGCTTCGTTTCTGATCGGCGTGGCCACCGGGCTGCTTTGGGCACCGTGCGCGGGGCCCATTCTGGGGCTGATTCTGACCGGCGCCGCGTTGCAAGGGGCAAGCATCGCCACCACGCTGTTGTTGCTCGCCTACGCGGCGGGTGCCGCCACCTCGCTGGCCGCGGCATTGCTACTTGGCGGTAAGGTATTTGCGTTGATGAAGCGCTCGATCGGCACCGGTGAATGGATTCGACGTGGTTTGGGTGTGGCCATGTTAGTCGGAGTAGCGGCGATTGCATTGGGCCTCGACACCGGGATTCTCGCACGCGTATCGACGGCCTCCACGGGTGGTCTGGAGCAGGCGCTGGTCGGTCAGTTGTCGGGTAAATCTACCGATACCAATGGCACGATGACGGCGCAGATTCCTGCTGAGGAAGGCGCCGCGAATGGCAGCATGATGGCGGCTGGTGGCGCGATGAAAATGGCCGCGAAAGCGCCGGGCACTTTGCCGGTCGAGGGTCGGTTGCCGCCGCTTGACGGCGCCGTGCAATGGCTCAACTCAGCGCCGCTGGATGCCCAGGCATTGAAAGGCAAAGTGGTGCTGGTGGATTTCTGGACCTACTCCTGCATCAACTGCTTGCGCACATTGCCGTACGTCAAAGCCTGGGCTGAGAAATATCGCGATCAGGGTTTGGTGGTGATCGGTGTGCACGCGCCGGAATTCGCCTTCGAACGTGATGTGGGCAATGTCACTAAAGCCATGAAGGACCTGGGTATCAACTACCCGGTGGCCATCGACAATGACTACAAGATCTGGCGCGCTTTCAACAACGAATACTGGCCAGCGCATTACTTTGCCGACGCTCAGGGACGCATTCGTTACCACCATTTTGGTGAAGGGGACTACGCCGAATCGGAACGGGTCATACAACAACTGCTGCGCGAGGCTGGCGCCAAAACCGTCGCCGACGGATTGATCGATGCCGACGCCAAGGGTGTGCAACAGGCGCCGGACATGAGCGAGGTGCTGTCGCCGGAAACCTATGTCGGTTATCAGCGCGCGGAACATTTCGTACCGGAAACCAGCCTGGTGCCAGACAAGGTCGCGGCCTACAACCCGCCGGTCAAACTGGGTCTGAATGACTGGAGCCTCGGTGGGCAATGGAGTGTCGGTGCCGAGCGCGCGACTGCCAGCGCAGCGGCCAGTCGCATTGTCTACCGCTTCCATGCCCGCGACCTGCACCTGGTGCTCGGGCCTGGCGCGGATGGCAAACCGGTGCGATTCAAAGTGTCGATCGATGGTCAGGCACCGGGCGATGCCCATGGTGTTGATGTCGCCCCGGATGGCACGGGACGTGTGACCGAGCAGCGCCTGTACCAGTTGGTACGCCAGGCCGATGGCGTGAAGGATCGAACCTTCAGCATCGAATTTCTTGACCCTGGCGTATCGGCCTACGCCTTTACCTTCGGCTGATCAGGAATCCTCGAGATGAAAATTACATGGCGTCGTATGTTGTTGGGTGTCGCGGTTGCAGGCGTGATTGGCCAGGTGTCTGCGTTGTCCTTTGGCGGCGAGGAGGCTGTTCTCATTCCGCCGCCAACCCTTGATGAAATGACTCAGGCGCATAGCGAAACTGCGGTGTTTGCCGGGGGCTGTTTCTGGGGCGTGCAGGGTGTTTTCCAGCATGTGAAAGGTGTGCAGAAAGCGGTCTCCGGTTATGCCGGCGGCGCGGCGAACACCGCAGAATATGAACGCGTCAGCGAAGGCGATACCGGCCACGCCGAGTCGGTGCAAGTCACCTTCGATCCGACTCAGGTCAGCTACGGCAGCCTGCTGCAGATCTACTTTTCGGTGGCGCACAACCCGACGGAGCTCAACCGCCAAGGCCCGGACAGCGGCACGCAATATCGCTCGGCGCTGTTCCCGATCAACGCCGACCAGCAGAAGGTCGCACAGGCCTACATCGCGCAACTTGATGCGACCCATGCCTTCAGCAAACCCATCGTCACCCGACTGGAAAGCTACAACGGCTTCTATCCGGCGGAGGACTACCATCAGGATTTCCTGACCGAGCACCCGAGCTATCCGTACATCGTCATCAACGATATGCCGAAGGTGGCGAACTTGAAGCAGGTGTTTGCGCAGCGTTATCAGGAAAAACCGGTGTTGGTGAAAAGCGGCTCCTGAATCATTGGGCGCCCAATGGCGGGCGTTGAGCCTGAAGGGTGCGCAGCAAACGGTAATATTTCAATGAGCGAGCGCTAATCAGACCACTGATAAAGCCTGATGCTGCGGCTTTGAGCAGCAACATATCCAGGGTGGAAGCCCGCTCTGGGTGTACGTCATCCTGATAGCCGAAGTAGTAGTTCGCTGCAAAAAAAAGCAGGAGCAGAGTCAGCGCCTTCCAAGTGCCCGGCACGATCAACCCGGTTTCCGGATCATCAAGATTTATCCCCTTGTTGGGGAAAATCAGCCATGCCGACAGCGCGCCCAGTAATAAGGCAATGAGCCAGCCGCTGAGGGTCAAGTCTGGATCATCCGTCAGGTTCAACGACAACAGCGACCAGCCCAACAACACCAGCGGGGTCGACAGCAGGGAAAACCGGCTTTCATGTTGGGGCTTGCGGGCCTTGAGGCCGAAATACACCAGAACCAGAAAAACGATATAAACCCACAATGGGGTGTTTTGCAGAGTGACGAGCATCGCGCAGCGTCCATGCTGGAAAGAGAAGCTGATCATAGCCGTTGCCAGAGCGCACGCCTGTTATTTCAATCGCGGTCGCTCCATGGCGATCACTGACATTTCAAAACCCAGGCTGGCAAAAAAGGCTTCGGCGCCTTCTCGTCCGGCGCGCAGCACCCAAGTAATGTCGGGGTTATCCCCCATGACTCGCTCAACCAGCTTACGACCGATGCCTGCGCGCCGATGCTGGCCGTCGACGACGACCATCGACAGGTAACCGTTGGACAAACCGTCGCTGATACCCCGGGCGAAGCCAACGATGTGAGCACCGAGCAGGGCGACTGCCGTGTGTTGAGAGTGTGCGATGAGTTGCGCGAAATATTCGCTGGAACCGGTTCGATGGCCCCAGCCATGTTGGCCGAGGAACAGTCGTACCGACTCCACTTCGTCAGGCCGCAGATCGCGTACGGTCAGGGTGTTGTTCATTACCGGTTCGACTCCTTGTCAGCAGGTGTTTGGGATTAATTGTTGTCGCTCGACATCAGGATCGGCCCCACGTCTGCATCGCGAATTCGACGAAGCGGCGCAGCTTCGGCAAGCGGTAGCGATCCGGGGCGTACAGCAAATGCAGGGGGCGGCTGGGCGGTTGGTAGTCAGGGACCACGGTCACCAGTCTGCCGTCGCGCAGATCCTGTTCCACCAGGGCATCGGGCAACATCACGATACCCATGCCGGTGCGTGCGGCCTGATGCAAACCGGCGGAGGTATTCATCAGCATCGGTCCGCTGACGTCGACGAGTATTTCCCCGTCGGGGCCGCTGAGGCGCCAGCGTTTTTCCACCGATTGCCAATCATCACCGGCAGGGTAGGCGAACGAAAGGCAGTCGTGTTGTTGCAGGTCTTCAGGTGTTTGCGGCATGCCGCGACGGGCGACGTATTGCGGGGAGGCGCACACGGTCAGTGTGTAGTCGATCAGGGGGCGAGCGATCAGGTTTGATTCCTCGAAATGGCCCAGCCTGAACGCTACGTCGAGCCCACTTTCCAGCAAATCCGGGCGACTGTTGGTCAGCACCACATCCATTTTGACTTGAGGGAACTGCAGGGAAAACTCACTGAGTGCCGGCGCCAGGCGTTCTACGCCAAAGGTCAGTGGCGCAGTGATACGCAGCAAGCCACGTGGCTCATCCAGTGCTTGCTCGGCCAGACGTTCGGAGTCGGCCACCAGTCCCAACACATCCAGGCAGCGTTGGTAATAAACACTGCCGAATTCGGTGAGTCGTTGGCGTCGGGTGGTGCGCTGTAACAGTTGCACACCCAATCGATGCTCGAGCGCCCGCAGGTGATTGCCCACCATGGTCGTCGACATGTCGCACTGCAACGCGGCCGCCGTCATGCTCCCGGCCTCGACGACTTTGACGTACACGTTCATCGACTGGAACAGGTCCATTATCAAGTCCTGCTTTTAAATGAATGAAGTTTTCCCGAGTTTATCCAGTTTCGGTGGCTAACCATACTGCCAGCACACCGACCTTCACTGGAGTTTGAAGTCATGACCGCCGCCCTGATGAACACCTATCAACCGCTGGCCCTGAGTTTCACCAAAGGCCTCGGCACCCGCCTGTGGGATCAGGCCGGTCGCGAGTACCTGGATGCGGTTGCCGGTGTGGCGGTGACCAATGTCGGCCACTCGCACCCGCGGATCGTTTCGGCGATCAGTGAGCAGGCCGGGTTGCTGCTGCACACGTCGAATCTGTACAGCATCGACTGGCAGCAACAGCTGGCCAAACGGCTGACAGAGTTGTCGGGGATGGCGCGGGCGTTCTTCAATAACTCTGGCGCCGAGGCCAATGAAACCGCGCTGAAACTCGCGCGTTTGTATGGCTGGCGCAAAGGCATCGAACAGCCGCTGGTGGTGGTCATGGCCAACGCGTTCCATGGACGTACGCTCGGTACCCTGTCGGCCAGCGATGGCCCGGCGGTACGCCTGGGATTCAACGAGTTACCCGGAGATTTCGTCAAAGTGCCATTCGGTGATTTCGCCGCACTGGAACAGGTGCAGCACAAACACGGCGAGCGAATCGTGGCGATTCTGGTCGAGCCGATCCAGGGCGAAAGTGGTGTGCAGCTGGCGCCGCCCGGATACCTCAAAGCCTTGCGTGAATTGTGCGATCGTCATGCATGGCTGTTGATGCTCGATGAAATCCAGACCGGCATCGGTCGCACCGGCCGCTGGTTCGCGTTTCAACATGAAGGCATCGTCCCGGATGTCATGACTTTGGCAAAAGGACTGGGCAATGGCGTGCCGATTGGTGCTTGTCTGGCGCGCGGACGGGCGGCTGATCTGTTCACGCCCGGCAGTCATGGCAGCACCTTCGGTGGCAATCCGCTGGCCTGCCGGGTGGCTTGCACAGTGTTGGATATCATCGAAGAGCAGGGGTTGTTGGAAAACGCACGGGTTCAGGGCGAACGTCTATTGGTCCGTCTGCGTGCAGAGCTGGCGGACAATCCCAATGTGCTGGCGATTCGTGGTCAGGGTTTGATGATTGGTATCGAACTGAAACAACCGGTGCGTGACCTGACACTGATCGCTGCGCGCGATCATGCGCTGTTGATCAACGTCACCCGTGGCAAGACGATACGGTTGCTGCCACCGTTGACGATTGATGAGCGGGAGGTGGAGATGATTGTCAGAGGGTTGAAGCACATCATTCAATAGTGATATTTGCAGCTAATGACGCAAATTTCACCGCCTTCGATGTTGTAGACCAAACGATGCTCGCCCGATACTCGTCTGGACCAAAAGCCGCTCATGTTGTGTTTGAGCGGCTCAGGTTTGCCGATGCCTTCAAACGGTTCTCGCTGGATGGCCTTTATCAACAGATTGATACGTTTGAGTCCGGCTTTATCGTTCTGTTGAAACCACAAGTAGTCTTCCCAGCCTGATGGCGTGAACTCGATTTTCATTCTTCGATCAATTGCCTGGCTTTGGCTTTGCCGGCACGCATTTCGCCAATCGATTTGATCAACCGCTCGGCGTTGGCTGGAGAGCGCAGCAAGTAGGCTGTTTCTTCAAGTGCGTTGTACTCAGCCAGAGACATCATCACGACGGGCTCACCTTTTTGACGTGTGACCAGAAGGGGGGCACGGTCTTCGTTGACGCGGTCCATCGTTTCGGCCAAGTGCGCACGGGCGGTGGTGTAGTTGATGGTTTGCATGAAGTAGTCCTCGCTAGTAGCAAAGAAAGTACAGAAATGAGTACATGATGACAAGGTGATACCTACCGGTGGTTGTTTCGCGGAAGGGTTTATTGAGAGCACGTTCAGTATCACTTAAGAACTCTGGAGACGTTTCTGAGAAGGTTGTAATCCTTATCCACTTCCTCGGGCAGCGAAAAACCGCCGCGTTGTCGTCATCTTGCATTTCCGGTGTAGGAAAAAATCTGTGGCTAGTCTGGATATTCCGCCAGGTTCGGCGCCAGCATCCGCGTCTTCGCCGCGCCGTTCGAATTGTGTTGAATGATTTCCCGTGGCTGCCCCTGATCATTGAAAAACACTTGGCCGATCCCCGCCGAATTCCACAAGCGTTCGCCAGCCTCAGCGTGTTCAGGCGTATACGGCACGATGCGCATGCGTCGGCGTTTGGTAAACCAGTTCAATGGCGACCGTGGTGAATAGAGCCAGCGGTTGAGGCGGTCGAACCACTCCAAGAGGGCTTTCGGGAATTCGTTTTTGATCCCGCTGCTGGTGATCTGCCAGATCCGCGGACCGGCCTTGCGGTGTCGGATAAGCACTTCGTAAACGAAGGAATAATGCACATCGCCGGACAACACCACGTAGTTACCGGGTGTGCGCGAGTGTCGGAAAATATTCAGGATTACTTGTGCGGCGCCGCGATGGGCCATCCAGTTTTCCGCATCGACCAGCAATGGATAACCGCACCAGCTGAATACCTTTTGCACGGTTTCAATCAGCTTCACGCCGAAGATCGGCGCTGGTGAAACAATGATGGCTGACGGGTGATCGAGCAGCTCTTGTTGCAGTTCGCTCAGGGCTTCCCAATCGAGCAGTCCGGAAGGTTGTTTGAGTGCCATTTCACTGCGCCAGCGCCGGGTGCGAGTATCGATGACCACCAGCGCCGGGCTGGTCGGCAGAACGAAATGCCAATGCTGAAAGCGCAGCAACTGGTCGATCAGATCATCCTGCACTGGACTGTCGAGATAACGGTCATGACCGCTGGCGCTCAGACGTCGGGTTTTCTCCAGCACATCCTTGAATACATCGGGATTGTTACCCCAGCCCTGGCACAACATATAGGCGATCAGAGCGTTGCCGATGATGCGCTTGGAGAACGGGTGACCGTAGGCTGTTTCTTCCCATTGCGCGGACAGATTCCAGTCATCGGTGATGTCGTGATCGTCGAAAATCATCAGGCTTGGCAGATGCGCCAGTGCACGGGCAACTTTGCTCAAGCCGGCCTTGAAGGCATTGATGCGAATCTGTTCGAGGGCATAGCGCTTGAGGCGTTCAGGCGTCAGCTCGGGGGCTTGCGGATCGATCAGCGACCAGGCCGTCGGCGACCATACCAGCAGGTACATCGCCATGACTTCGGCAAAGGTCACCAGGTGGTTGTCCGCGCTGCTGCTGGTGAAAATCGGCTTACGCGCGCCGCCGAAAAATCGCTCGCGCAATGTCTCGTTGCTTTCCAGTGCCGGTAACAAATCCGCACGGTGGTAGTAGCTGGCCGGGTGTTCGTAAAGTTTGGCGCTGTCGCTGACCACGGCGCCTTCGAGGTGTTCGTCGAATAAACCTAGGCGTTCGATCAGGGCATGAATGGCCCGCAACATCGGCCCGGCAACGTCGTCGGCGTAGACCTGATCGCCGCTCATCATTAATAGTGCCGGGCGTTGTTGCGGATCGGTTTCGGCCGCTAACAGTTGGTCGACACAGAGCAAGCCGTCGGCTGCCGGGTGATGGGGTTTGCGACAGGAGCCATGAAGCAACTGCTCGATTCGCGAACACACGACGAAGTTCGGGCGGGTGGCGTTGGCATACAGCAGATGCGGTGCCCAGTCGGCTATCGGTAGTTGGCCGTCAATTAACAGGTCGTAGTCGATGCGTGTATCGAAGGGCAGGGCGCTGTCGAGGGTGACATCGATGAGGTGGACGAACGCCCGAGTGCCTACGGGAATTACCGTGCATTTCTCAGCGTCGAGAGGAATGTTTCCTACACCTTGCAGGTACAAGGTCAGCGATAGATCTTGCGTTGCGACCAGCCACAGTACCAAGCGCTTCGGCTCCAGCCGTCGAAGTAACGGGCCGGCCAAAACCGCGGGCAGCGTAGTCAGGTCATCAAAAGTTGGAGACATCCGGGGTCAAAGCTCAAGGCGCACAGCCGGCGATGATAGCGCAGCCGGCGCCTTGAACCCTTAAGCGAGGCTTAAGAGTCAGCTTTTTGCAGCTTCAGGCTCAGCAGGCGCCATTCGGCGGATGCCGATTGTTCCTGCACCGAGCAATTGAAGCGGTAGGCGACATCGTCGCCGTTCATGTTTCGCGCGGTGAGGGTATTGCTGAAGGTGTAAACCTGATCCTTGAAGCGTTGGGTGGTGATCGTCTTGCTGTCCGCAAACCGTGCCGAGGCCGGGAAGCGCAGGGCGCTAGTGACGAACGGGCTGCACATGACGTAGGCGAGCATCGACTTGTCGCTGTCTGCATCGTGTCCCAGTTTTTTGCTCAGCGCCGTCAGGGCTTTGCGGCCCTGCTCATCGCTTTGATCGAGCACGGACTTTTCCGACATCGACTTCGGTGCGCGGCTGGCATAGTTCGGCAGTAACGCAGAGTCGGGCGGGGAGGGCGTGTTGTCAGGTTCGATGGCGGCAAAGCTCGGAGCGGTTTCGAGTGCGGCGGCCGGCGCTGATTCGGATTCTGGCAACAATGAAGTCGGCTCGGCGCTCTGTGTCGCCACCTCTTCTGGCTGCGCTCGTTCGGATCGATGTGCTGAGGGGAACAATGACAACATGATCGACAGCACCACCATGCCGACAATAAAGCCGCCCGCTGCCCCCACGATGTTGCCGTAGAAAATATTCCAGCTACCGCGGTTCTTCACCACCCAGCGCCACATGAACCCCCAGGCCGCAAGAAATGCCAGAAAACACAGAAACTCCATTCGATCCTTTCCTTACCTTCAAAAATCTCAAAGCAACGCTCTCTATATAGAGGAGCGCTGACGACGGACAGCAAGATAGCAAAACAGGCGCGCCGCGCCACTGTCTTCATTCAGGTAGCGTTTCGGCTTCACGCGTGCGCTTTTGAAGCGCTGAAGTAAGTCCCGCAGATTGTGATGATTGATTTCGACAGTTGTAATGGCTCGGCCCGATCACAAGACGTCTTTCAAATAACCCTTGAGTGCGAGGAGCGGCGGATCCAGCTGCTCCATCGACCGCGCCTGGCTGAAATCAGCGGACAATTTTTGCAGCTCGCGCCCTAGCGGTTTCTCGATACCGCCCAAGGCAACCATCGCCAATCCCAGGCACTCGTTCACTTTGAACTGAATGCTCTCGACATCCCCGCGCCGAACCAGCAATTCGAACACGTCTTTCTGATAGTCCCCCATGACCATGTCATCCCGCAAAATCGGGCTTAGGCCTTCTTCCTCATAAGCCAGTTTCAGGGAGAAAAGGGCGACTGTTTCCAGTGACGTTTCCATGGGTGGATCCTTGAGCTTCTGTTGAGGGCTATTTTTACACAGTCCGGGCCTGTAGCTGCGTCTTGGCTCCTGCTATATAGGTAGCCGCAGCGCGAGGAGGTTTGCAGGGTGGTAACCATTAGGGGGAAGGGAAAAGAATTTCAAAAAGGGGGTTGACCGAGGTTTTGGATACTGTATTATTCGCCTCCCGCTAACGAGCAGTTCGAAGCTGATCATTAGTTTAAGTGTTTGAATTTGTTGAAAAAATCAAAAACTTAGGGGTTGCAAACTGAAAAGATGCGCTGTAAGATGCGCACCTCGGTTGAGACGAAAGATC
>NZ_LVEJ01000030.1 GCF_001648775.1 Pseudomonas fluorescens | reverse complement strand
AGGTGCTGACCAGTTCATTGGCGGTGCAGGCACGGATACCGTGAGTTATACCGACAGCCAAGTGGGTGTGACGATCAACACCAAAACCGGCGTGAACTCCGGGATCGCCGCCGGCGATACCTACGTCGGCATCGAGATGCTGGCGGGCTCCGGCAGCAACGACACCTTTATCAGTGGTGCAACTGCCGATCAGTTCGATGGTTCGGGCGGCACTGACACCATTGATTACTCCGGTTCGTCCAGCGGCGTGACGGTAAGTCTGGTTGGCGGTGTTCTGGGTGTTGGTGGAGATGCACAGGGTGACAAACTGTGGAACTTCGAAACCGTCATCGGCTCGTCTTTCAATGACGTGCTGACCGGG
>NZ_LVEJ01000029.1 GCF_001648775.1 Pseudomonas fluorescens | reverse complement strand
AACCCTAAGCCGCCGTTACCGCAGCAACGGATATGTACCCAGCGAAACTGACAGCGCTGACAGCTAGCCGTCACCCTACTGACCCGCAGACAGGTTTATAAAGACAACAACCCTGCCCAAACTCCGTCCGGCGCCCACCCCGCATGCGAATCCAAAAGAACAAAGCCCTGCTCGCCACCCTATTGATCGTCCTCGCAGGCGCAGGTCTGTGGTACGCCCTGAAACCCGCCCCGACCAAACTCGCCACCCCCACAGCAATCCCCGTGCGAGTCATAGCGGTCAGCGAAAAAGACGTCCCCCGCTACACCAGCGGCATCGGCTCCGTACTCTCATTACACAGCGTCGTAGTGCGCCCCCAGATCGACGGCATCCTCACCAAAATCCTCGTCAAGGAAGGCCAACTCGTCAAAACAGGCGACCTGCTGGCCACCATCGACGACCGCTCCATCCGCGCCAGCCTCGACCAGGCCCGCGCGCAACTGGGCGAAAGCCAGGCGCAACTGCAAGTCGCCCTGGTCAACCTCAAGCGCTACAAACTGCTCACCGTCGACGACGGCATTTCGAAACAGACCTACGATCAGCAACAAGCCCTGGTCAACCAACTGAAAGCCACCGCCCAAGGCAACCAGGCCTCCATCGATTCCGCCCAGGTACAACTTTCCTACACGCAGATTCGCTCCCCGGTCACCGGCCGCGTCGGTATTCGCACAGTCGATGAAGGCAACTTCCTGCGCATGACCGACACCGCCGGCCTGTTCACCGTCACCCAGATCGACCCGATCGCCGTCGAGTTCTCCCTGCCACAGCAAATGCTGCCGACCCTGCAAGGCCTGATCAACGACCCGCAACGCGCGCAGGTCAAGGCCTACATCGGCGCCGACACCGACGGCGAAACCGGCAACCTGCTCGGCGAAGGTCACCTGACCCTGATCGACAACCAGATCAACGCCAACACCGGCACCATCCGCGCCAAGGCCGAATTCGACAACGCCAGCCAGAAACTCTGGCCCGGCCTGCTGGTCACGGTAAAAATTCAGACAGCCCTCGACAAGGATGCGCTGGTCGTACCACCCACCGTCGTACAACGCGGCCTCGACCAACACTTCGTCTACCGGGTAAACGGCGACAAGGTCGAAGCCGTGCAAGTGCAGATGGTTTACCAAGGCAGCGGCCAGGACATCATCAAAGGCGTGAAGTCCGGTGACGTGCTGGTGACCGACGGCCAGTCGCGGCTCAAGCCCGGTTCGACCGTGCAAGTGATGACCGAGCCGGCGCAGGTGGTGCAAACGGAGCCGAAACCATGAAGGCGCACAAAGGCGTCTCCACGTGGTGCATCGATCACCCGGTCGCGACGATTCTGCTGACCATCGCGCTGGTGCTGGTCGGCGCCATTGCCTTCCCGCGCTTGCCAATCGCCCCACTGCCGGAAGCGGAATTTCCGACGATTCAGGTTTCCGCGCAGTTGCCCGGCGCCAGCCCCGACACCATGGCCTCGTCCGTGGCCACGCCGCTGGAGGTGCAATTCAGCGCCATCCCCGGCATGACCCAGATGACCTCCAGCAGTGCGCTGGGCTCAAGCCTGCTGACCCTGCAATTCACCCTCGATAAAAGCATCGACACTGCTGCGCAAGAAGTCCAGGCGGCGATCAACACCGCCGCCGGCAAACTGCCCAAGGACATGCCGACGCTGCCCACGTGGAAGAAGGTCAACCCGGCCGACAGCCCGGTGTTGATCCTCAGCGTCAGCTCGACGCAAATGCCCGGCACCGAACTCAGCGACCTGGTGGAAACCCTGCTCTCGCGTCAGATCAGTCAGATCGACGGCGTAGGCCAAATCAACATCACCGGTCAGCAACGTCCGGCGATTCGCGTGCAAGCCTCGGCGGACAAACTGGCGGCGATCGGCCTGACCCTCGCCGACATTCGGCTGGCGATCCAACAGACCAGCCTCAACCTCGCCAAAGGTGCGCTGTACGGCGAATCAAGCATCTCGACGCTGTCGACCAACGACCAGTTGTTCCACCCCGAGGACTACAGCCAGCTCATCGTTTCCTACAAGGATGGCGCCCCGGTTCACCTGCGTGATGTCGCCAAAGTCGTCAACGGTTCGGAAGATGCCTACGTGCAAGCCTGGGCCGGTGATCAACCCGGGGTGAACCTGGTGATCTCGCGCCAGCCCGGCGCCAACATCGTTGAAACCGTTGATCGCATTCAAGCTGCCCTGCCCGGCCTCGAAGCGATGCTGCCGGCCTCGGTGCAGGTGAAAACCCTGATCGACCGTACGCAGACCATTCGGGCCTCGTTGCATGAAGTCGAAATCACCCTGTTGATCGCGATCCTGCTGGTGGTCGCGGTGATGGCGCTGTTCCTGCGTCAGCTGTCGGCGACCCTGATTGTTTCGGCGGTACTCGGTGTGTCGTTGATCGCCAGTTTCGCCTTGATGTACATCCTCGGTTTCAGCCTGAACAACCTGACGCTGGTGGCGATCGTCGTCGCGGTCGGCTTCGTCGTCGACGATGCGATCGTGGTGGTGGAAAACATCCACCGCCATCTGGAGGCCGGCGACGATATGCGCGAAGCGGCGATCAAGGGCGCCGGCGAGATCGGCTTCACCGTGGTCTCGATCAGTTTCTCGCTGGTGGCAGCGTTTATTCCGCTGCTGTTCATGGGCGGTGTGGTCGGGCGACTGTTCAAGGAATTCGCCCTGACCGCGACTTCGACCATCATGATTTCCGTGGTGGTGTCGCTGACTTTGGCGCCGACGCTGGCCGCGCTGTTCATGCGCAAACCGGTGCACCACGCCCACGCCAAACCGGGCTTCAGCGAACGCCTGCTCGGCTGGTACGAAAAAGGCCTGCGCCGCGCCCTCGCCCATCAGAAATTGATGATCGGCGTATTCGGTTTGTCGCTGGCGATGGCCATCGCCGGTTACATCTTTATCCCGAAAGGTTTCTTCCCGGTGCAGGACACCGGTTTCGTCCTCGGCACCACCGAAGCTGCGGCGGATATCTCCTACGGCGACATGGTGAAAAAACACTTGGCCATGGCCGAAATCGTCGCTGCCGATCCGGCCGTGCAGGCGTTCTCCCATTCGGTCGGCGTGTCCGGCAGTAACCAGACCATCGCCAACGGCCGCTTCTGGATCGCCCTGAAAAAACGTGGCGACCGTGATGTTTCAGCCAGCCAGTTCATCGACCGCATCCGCCCGCAACTGATGAAAGTCCCCGGCATCGTCCTCTACCTGCGCGCCGGCCAGGACATCAACCTCAGCTCTGGCCCGAGCCGCGCGCAATATCAATACGTGCTTAAGAGTAACGACGGCGCGACCCTCGCGACATGGACGCAACGCCTCACGGAAAAACTGCGCAGCAACCCGGCGTTCCGCGACATTTCCAACGATCTGCAACTGGGCGGCAGCATCACCCACATCAGCATCGACCGCAGCGCCGCCGCACGTTTCGGCCTGACCGCGAGCGATGTCGACGAGGCACTGTACGACGCGTTCGGCCAGCGGCAGATCAATGAATTCCAGACCCAAGTCAACCAGTACAACGTGATTCTGGAGCTGGACACCAAACAACGCGGCAAGGCCGAAAGCCTCAACTATTTCTACCTGCGTTCGCCGCTGAGTGGCGAGATGGTGCCGCTGTCGGCGCTGGCCAAATTCGATGCGCCGACCATTGGCCCGTTGTCGATCGCCCACGACGGCATGTTCCCGGCCGCCAACCTGTCGTTCAACCTTGCGCCCGGCGTGGCGCTGGGTGATGCGGTGATTCTGCTCAATCAGGCCAAGGCCGAGATCGGCATGCCCACCGCCATCAGCGGCAATTTCCAGGGCGCGGCACAGGCGTTCCAGAGTTCGCTGGCCAGTCAGCCATGGCTGATTCTTGCGGCGCTGGTGGCGGTGTACATCATTCTCGGTGTGCTTTATGAAAGCTTCGTGCACCCGCTGACGATCATCTCGACGCTGCCGGCGGCGGGTTTGGGCGCGGTGATCATGCTGTGGATCTGCGGCCAGGACTTTTCGATCATGGCGTTGATCGGCCTGGTGTTACTGATCGGTATCGTCAAGAAGAACGGCATCCTGATGATCGACTTTGCGCTGGAGGCGCAGCGTCATCGAGGCCTGTCGCCGCAGGATGCGATTTTCGAAGCGTGCATCACGCGGTTCCGGCCGATCATCATGACCACCCTCGCCGCCCTGCTCGGCGCCCTGCCGCTGATGCTCGGCTACGGCACCGGCGCCGAACTGCGCCAACCGTTGGGGATCGCGGTGGTCGGCGGTTTGCTGGTCAGCCAGATGCTGACGTTGTTTACCACTCCGGTCATATACTTGTGGCTCGAGCGGCTGTTCCACCGGCCCAAACCGATGCCCTCACCGGCATTGGCGACCACAGACTGAGGCAGGGTCATGCGCGTTCTGATTATCGAAGACGAGGAAAAAACCGCGGACTATCTGCACCGCGGCCTGACGGAACAGGGTTACACCGTGGATCTGGCCCGCGACGGCGTCGAGGGTCTGCATCTGGCGCTGGAAAGCGACTACGCGGTGATCGTCCTCGACGTCATGTTGCCGGGCCTCGATGGCTTCGGCGTGCTGCGCGCATTGCGTGCGCGCAAGCAGACCCCGGTGATCATGCTCACCGCCCGCGAGCGCGTCGAAGACCGCATCAAAGGCCTGCGCGACGGGGCCGACGATTACCTCGGCAAACCGTTTTCCTTCCTCGAACTGGTCGCGCGCCTGCAAGCGCTGACCCGGCGCAGCGGCGGCCATGAACCGGTGCAAGTGAGCATCGCCGACCTGTGGATAGATCTGATCAGCCGCAAGGCGACCCGTGCCGGCACGCGTCTGGATCTGACGGCCAAGGAATTTTCGCTGCTCAGTGTCCTCGCCCGCCGCCAGGGTGAAATCCTCTCGAAAACCGCGATTGCCGAGATGGTCTGGGACATCAATTTCGACAGCGATGCCAACGTCGTCGAAGTGGCGATCAAACGCCTGCGCGCCAAGCTCGACGGCCCGTTCGACGAGAAGTTGCTGCACACCATTCGTGGCATGGGTTATGTGCTGGAGAGCCGTGGTGTCCAGTAATTCGATTGCCCTGCGTTTAAGCGGCATGTTCACGCTGGTGGCGCTGCTGGTGTTTCTGTTGATCGGCGGCGCGTTGTATCAGCAGGTCGACAAAGGCTTGGGGCTGCTGCCGGAAGCCGAACTGGATGCGCGTTACAGCGTGCTCGAATCGGCGCTCAATCGCTTCGGTACGCCGGAGCATTGGGTGAAGATCAACGCCAAGTTGAAGCTGCTTGGCGAGGAAGACAAACGCATTCGGTTCTGGGTGGTGAGTGGCGATCCGGGATACGAGTATGGTCAGCCCGATGCGGCGATTCGCGCGTTCGCTCAAGGCCCGTTGGGCATGCATGACCTGCAGTTACCCGACCATCCCTATCCGCTGAAAGTGTTGCTCACCGAGCTGCCGGCCAAGGATCAACGTCCGCCGCTGCGCTTCATGATCGGCATTGATACCGAGACGTTTCATGAGACTCAGCACAATCTGTTGATCGCCCTGATCGGGCTGGCGATTGTCGGTGTGCTGATGGCTTCGGCGCTGGGTTATTGGGTGGCGCGGATTGGTCTCAAGCCACTGATCAAACTGTCCCACGAAGCGCAAAGACTGGCACCACCGCTGCGCGCTGGGCGCTTGCGTTTGTCGCCGTTGCCGCCGGAGCTGGAGCAGTTTGTCGACTCGTTCAACTCGACGCTGGAGCGGGTTGAACAGGCCTATTCAAGGCTGGAATCGTTCAACGCCGACGTCGCCCATGAGCTGCGTTCGCCGCTGACCAATCTGATTGGCCAGACGCAAGTGGCGCTGACTCGCGGACGCTCTGCCGAACACTATTTCGAGGTACTGCAATCCAATCTCGAAGAGCTGGAACGGCTGCGTTCAATCATCAATGACATGCTGTTTCTCGCCAGTGCCGATCAGGGCAACAAGGCGACCAAACTGACTTCTACTTCGTTAGCCGATGAGGTGGCGACGACGCTGGAGTATCTGGATTTCATCCTTGAAGACGCGCAGGTTGAGGTGCAAGTCAGTGGTGATGCGCTGGTGCAGATCGAGGTCGCGCATTTGCGTCGGGCGTTGATCAATTTACTCAGCAACGCGGTGCAGCACACCGGGGCGGGTCAGGTGATCGAGGTGCGGATTGAGGTTGAAGCGCATCAGGTGAGTATTGGTGTCGCCAACCCGGGATCGCCGATTGCCAGTGAGCATTTGCCACGGTTGTTCGAGCGATTTTATCGGGTCGATGCGTCGCGCAGTAACAGCGGCAATAACCACGGATTGGGGCTGGCGATCGTCAAGGCGATTGCGCTGATGCATGGGGGGGATGTGTTTGTGCGCAGTGATCGGGGGATGAATACCTTCGGGATTTATTTGCCGGTCTGAAAAGCCCCTCACCCTAACCCTCTCCCAGAGGGAGAGGGGACTGATCGGGGGATGCTGCAGATGTGCACCGACCTGATCTTGATTCACCGAATCCATAATCGACTCGATCTTTCAGGTCGATGTACAACGCCAGACACCTCGGTCAGCGCCCTCTCCCTCCGGGAGAGGGCTGGGGTGAGGGGGTTGCTCTTGGCCGCACCGCGATCTTCGACTTTTACCTCCCGCGCAACAGTCATTTATGAAAATCACGCTGTTTCCCGACGCCCGGCAACCTTATCTTTGCCCGCACCAAACAGCACTCGCCAAGCGAGAAGGTTTTCAAGATGTCCAACAGTATGGGTATTGCCAGCGCGTTCGTTTTGTCCTCATTGATCCTGTCGCCGGTGGCGATGGCTGAAGAATCGCAGTCGTTCGTGGCGCAGAATGTCGCTCGCGCTCAGGCCTTCGATCAGCATCAGGCTGAAGTGATGGCCAAGGCGCAAGACGCTACGCAAGCCCCGCAGGCATTAACTTCCCAGGCTCAAGTATCCGAGAAGGACAGCTGAGTCGCGCACCGCGCCAACGTTTCCCTCGACGCGGTTGTTTGGCTCTTCCCGTTCAACCGTCGTCATTCCAGGCCGCTGCCGTTCAGCGGCCTTTTTTCGTTGTGGTTTGAAAGCCGTTTGGTTCGTCTGTAACAACAAGAAACATCAAGCCCTCAAGCCATTGCAGGGCCAGTTGACCCAAGGAGCTCCATCGCAAGTGCGTTACCCAGTCCGCTACACCCCGCTGTTCATTGCAATTGCCGCAACGATTGCCCCCGCCGCCCACGCCGACGAGTCCGCCAACGAAGGCTTCGTCGAAGGCTCAAGCCTCAATCTCAACGCCCGCAACTACTACATGAATCGCAACCGCTTGCAGAAAGCGGACGACAACATCGAGTGGGGCCAGGGCTTTCTCGGGGTGTTCCAGTCGGGTTACACCGAAGGCACGCTCGGTTTCGGCATCGATGCCCACGCCATGCTCGGGCTGAAACTCGACGGTGGTGGCGGCACGGACGGGTCGAGCATCTTGCCGGTCCGCGAGAATGGCGGCAAAGCGCCGGGGGCATTCTCTACGGCGGGCGGTACGTTGAAAATGCGCGCGTTCGATACCGAGTTGAAGGCCGGTGACCTGTTCCTCACCAACCCGGTGATTGCTGGCGGTGAAACACGCATGCTGCCGCAGACTTTCCGTGGCGTCAGTCTGACCAATCACAGTTTCGATGGCTGGTTGATCGAAGGCGGCCAGGCCAGTTTCACCAAGCCGTACAACCAAAGCGGCCACACGCGCATTGGCACTTCCTACGGCACGCTGGCGGACGGCGATGAGAGCCAGCATCTGAACTGGGCCGGCGTGGCGTGGAGCGGTGTCGAGGGTTTGACCAGCAGCCTTTACGCTTCCGAGCTGAAGGACATCTGGAACCAGTACTACTACGACCTCGACTACACGTGGCAGTTGAACGATCTGGTCAGCCTCAACCCGGGCCTGCACTTCTATCACACGCAAGACACCGGTGATGCCCTGCTCGGCAACATCGACAACAACACTTACAGCCTGCACTTCACCGTCGGCGTGGGTAGCCACAGCGTTACCGCTGCGTATCAGCGAGTCAACGGCAACACGCCGTTCGATTACATCAGTCAGGGTGACAGCGTTTACCTCGACAACTCGCAGCAGTATTCCGACTTCAACGGCCCGAACGAACGCTCGTGGAAGCTTAAATACGCCTATGACTTCGCCGGTGTCGGCGTGCCGGGTCTGACCTCGTCGGTGTCCTACTCGCGCGGCACGGTGGACCTGACCAAGGTTGACTCCGACAGTAAAGGCTATTCCAACTGGTACAGCGCCGACGGCCGTAATGCCAAGCACTGGGAACGCGATCTCGACTTGAAGTACGTGGTGCAGAGCGGTCAGGCCAAAGATCTGGCGGTGCACCTGCAATGGGCCACCAACCGTGGCGGTAACGGTTACGGTGTGATCGATTCAGACACAGATGAATACCGCGTCATCATCGACTACCCGATCAACGTCTTCTAAGATCGGCGCCATAACACCGTATTGAATTCCAGGATCTACCCTTGTGGGAGCGAGCCTGCTCGCGAAGGCGGTCTATCAATCGACATCTATGTTGAATGACATGCCATTTTCGCGAGCAGGCTCGCTCCCACATTGGGAATGGTTTCTGGCTTCGGCTGTGGTGTTTGGCCTACTACGCTTATAAGACTCCCCCAACCGACAGCCCAATCATGATCGCGAGCCGTACCCCACCCGTTGCGGGCAAAACCGGACGCCCCGAGCTGCTGCTGATCTGCGGCAGTTCGCTGACCGTGATCGCGATTTTGTGCATCGTCACGTTCCTGCTGATTCGTGAGCATGCCAATGCTCAGGAATCGGCCACCCGCAGCGCCACCACCATCGCACAACTGATCGACGCCGATGTGCTGCGCACGGTCGAGTTGTACGACCTGACCCTGCAAGGTCTGATCGCCGCCGCCCAGCGCGATGACCTGCAAGATGTCTCTCCGCAGATCCGTCATCTGGCGCTGTTCGACCGCTCGACCACGGCGCGCTTCAAAGGCGACATTCTGCTCCTCGACAAGCATGGCGATGTCATCGCCGACTCTTCGCGGATCGAGGCAAAACCGGGCAACTTTGCCGACCGCGATTACTTCCTCGCGCACGCGTTCAATCGCGACATCGGCATGTTTATCAGTCGCCCGTTCAAGACCCGTTGCGACTGCGATGAAGCCAACCAGTGGCGGATCAGCTTCAGTCGACGGATTTCCTCGCAAACCGGTGAGTTTGCCGGCGTGGCCGTGGCGTCGATGAAACTCGACTACTTCGACCAATTATTCAACAGCCTCGACATCGGCAAAGGCAGCACGCTGAACATCATCGACAACGACGGGGTTCTGCTGGCGCAAAAGCCCTATTTGCAAAGCGACTCCATCGGCAAGAGCTTCGGCAACCGGCCTAACGTGATCCGGATCCTGCGCGACAAGGATGGCAATGGCAGTTTCACCAGCACCTCAAGCATGGACCAGCAACAGCGCCTCTACACCTATTCGCGGGTCGGCAATCTGCCGCTGACGGTGATGGTCGCGCTGTCCAGTGATGAAGTGTTCGGCACTTGGCGGCGCACCGCGATGTTGATCAGCGGCGCTACGGGGATACTGTGCGTAGGGTTGTTATGGCTGACCTGGCTGCTGGCTCGCGAGTTGCGTTTGCGCCAACGGGCCGAACGGGAGCTGGCGCAATTGGCCGCCACCGATGCGCTGACCGGTGTAGCCAATCGTCGGATGCTTGATCAGGCGCTACGTCACGAGTGGTTCCGCGCCCAGCGCTCGGGCAAGCCGCTGTCGGTGATGATGATCGATGCCGATCACTTCAAGGCTTTCAATGATCGACATGGGCATCAGGGCGGGGATCAGGCGCTGAAGACGCTGGCGCGAGTCATTGCTGAAAATGTCCGGCGACCGGCGGATCTGGTCGCACGTTATGGGGGTGAGGAGTTTTCGGTGATTCTGGCCGAGACCGACAGTCATGGCGCGCAGCAGATCGCCGAGCATATTCGTCAGGCGGTGCAGCAATTGCCGTTGGTCGACGGCGCTGAGCGGCCGATGACCGTGAGTATCGGCATTGCCACTTGGGTGGCGACGAGTGAGATGACGCTGGAGCAGTTGCTGTTTGCGGCGGACAAGGCGCTGTATCAGGCCAAGGAAGGTGGGCGTAATCGGGTGGTAGTGGCTGCCTGAATGTTCTGCGCATTTTGCGCTGGCGCCTTCGCGAGCAGGCTCGCTCCCACATTTGAAATGCATTCCCCTGTGGGAGCGAGCCTGCTCGCGAAGAGGCCGGATCAGCCACTAGAGAAATTGCAGGCATAAAAAAAGGCCATCCGAGGATGGCCTTCAAAAAACTAGAGAGGTTTTTTACTTACACTGCCGCAACCGGGCGCATGTAAGAGATTGGTGCGGTACTGGCGTCTTCGAACGTCACTACTTCCCAAGCATCTGTTTGCTCAATCAACTTGCGCAACAGCTGGTTGTTCAGTGCATGACCGGACTTGAAGCCTTTGAACTCACCAATCAGGCTGTTACCCAGCAGATACAGATCGCCAATGGCATCGAGGATCTTGTGCTTCACGAATTCGTCTTCATAGCGAAGACCGTCTTCGTTCAACACGCCATCGGCATCGACCACGATTGCGTTTTCAACGCTGCCGCCGAGTGCGAGGTTGTGCTTGCGCAGGTACTCGATATCACTCATGAAACCAAAGGTACGGGCGCGGCTGACTTCTTTTACGAACGAAGTGCTGGAAAAATCCACGCTTGCACTTTGGGTGCGGTCCCGGAATACCGGGTGATCGAAATCGATCTCGAAGCTCACCTTGAACCCTTCGAAAGGGACGAAAGTGGCGCGCTTGTCGCCGTCTTCCACTGTCACTTCACGCAGGATACGGATGAATTTCTTGGCGGCGTCCTGTTCTTCCAGGCCTGCCGATTGAATCAGGAATACGAAAGGTCCAGCGCTGCCATCCATGATCGGGACTTCGGACGCGGAGAGCTCGACGTAGGCGTTATCGATGCCCAGGCCAGCCATGGCCGAGAGCAAGTGCTCTACCGTGTCCACTTTCACGTCGCCGTTAATCAGCGTCGTCGACATAGTGGTTTCACCGACGTTTTCCGCGCGGGCAGGGATCTGCACCACAGGGTCGAGGTCAGCGCGACAAAACACAATGCCAGTGTCGACAGGCGCAGGCTTGAGGGTCAGATAGACCTTCTCACCGGAGTGCAGGCCTACACCTGTGGCACGGATAATATTTTTCAGTGTGCGTTGTTTAATCATGGCTTGGGCCGCTTCAGCGCAAATTGCGAACTGGTATCAACAAAGGCTGGCGATGATAGCAGACCATGCCTTTGCTGAACACCAATCACCTTCATAGCCCTGATACATTCCATCAATCGGCCTGACGACGCAGGAAAGCCGGGATGTCCAGGTAGTCCAGATCATCTTGCGGATTCATCTTCGCGGCAGCCGCAGCACCGGCCTGAGCCTGGTTGCGCATGACGGTCGGACGGTCCAGATCACGATAGTTGACCGCTGGCGCTTCCTGACGGGCCGCAGCCGGTTGTTGCACCTGGGCGGAAGCCATGGAGGTGTGAACGGTGTTGTCGATGACCTTTACAGGCTTCTCGATTTTCGCGCCCAGACCAGTGGCAACCACAGTTACGTGCAGCTCGTCGCGCATGTCCGGATCGATAACGGTACCGACCTTGACCATTGCGTGCTCGGAAGCGAAGGCTTCGATGATGCTACCCACGTCGGAGTACTCACCCAGAGACAGGTCAGGACCGGCGGTGATGTTCACCAGGATGCCGCGTGCGCCTTGCAGGTTCACGTCTTCCAGCAGCGGATTGCGGATCGCCGCTTCAGTGGCTTCACGTGCACGGTTCGGACCGCTGGCGCAGCCAGTGCCCATCATCGCCATGCCCATTTCGCTCATCACGGTACGCACGTCGGCGAAGTCGACGTTGATCATGCCCGGACGCTTGATGATGTCGGAGATACCGCGAACGGCACCGGCCAGTACGTCGTCAGCCTTGGCGAAAGCCGACAGCAGGCTTGCGTCTTTACCGAGGATGGTCAGCAGCTTCTCGTTGGGGATAGTGATCAACGAGTCGACGCTTTCCGAAAGCATGCGGATGCCTTCGTCGGCGATCTGCATACGCTTGCGGCCTTCGAACGGGAACGGACGAGTCACGACCGCAACAGTCAGAATGCCCATTTCCTTGGCCACTTCGGCAATGATCGGCGCAGCACCGGTACCGGTACCGCCGCCCATGCCAGTGGTGATGAACACCATGTTGGTGCCCTGCAGGACTTCGGCAATGCGCTCACGGTCTTCGAGAGCGGCCTGACGACCTACTTCAGGGTTGGCGCCGGCGCCCAGACCTTTGGTCACACCGGTACCCAGTTGCAGAATGGTGCGCGCGCCGATGTTTTTCAGCGCTTGAGCATCAGTGTTGGCGCAGATGAATTCAACGCCTTCGATGTTGCTCTTGACCATGTGGTTGACAGCGTTGCCGCCGCCACCGCCAACACCGATAACTTTGATTACCGGGCTTGCGGGGATGTTGTCTACGAGTTCGAACATTTTCCCTCTCCTTACATTCTCTAGTTTTTTCGCCTACTGCATTTTTGTTGCGGTGTTGCGGTAAAGCTTTAGAAGTTGCCTTGAACCCACTTCTTCAATCGGTCCAGCAACGGCGCCTGTGGCTCTTCGTTGCTGTAGCTGTCGCGGCTGCCGATGCCGGAGAACGAAACCCCGTCGGACTGCTTTTGCAGGCCGTACATCAACAAGCCAACGCCAGTGGAATAAATCGGGTTGCGCACCACGTCATCCAGGCCTTTCACACCGTGCGGCACACCGAGGCGGACCGGCATGTGGAAGATTTCTTCGGCCAGTTCAGTGGCGCCTTCCATCTTCGAGGTACCGCCGGTGAGGACGATGCCGGCCGGGATCAGGTCTTCGTAGCCGCTGCGACGCAGCTCGGCCTGGATCAGCGTGAACAGTTCGTCGTAACGCGGCTCGACCACTTCGGCCAGGGCCTGACGCGACAGTTCGCGCGGTGGACGGTCACCAACGCTTGGCACCTTGATGGTTTCACCGGCACCGGCCAGTTTCGCCAGGGCGCAGGCGTAGCGAATCTTGATTTCTTCGGCGTACTGGGTCGGGGTGCGCAACGCCATGGCGATGTCGTTGGTCACCTGATCACCGGCAATCGGGATCACCGCGGTGTGACGGATCGCGCCTTCGGTGAAGATCGCGATGTCGGTGGTGCCGCCGCCGATGTCGACCAGGCACACGCCCAGCTCTTTCTCGTCGTCGGTCAGCACCGAGTAGGCCGAGGCCAGTTGCTCGAGAATGATGTCGTCGATTTCCAGACCGCAGCGACGCACGCATTTTTCAATGTTCTGTGCGGCGTTGACGGCGCAGGTGACCACGTGAACCTTGGCCTCCAGACGCACGCCGGACATGCCCAGTGGCTCACGAACGCCTTCCTGGTTATCGATCACGTAATCCTGCGGCAGGGTGTGCAGCACACGCTGGTCAGCCGGGATCGCCACGGCCTGAGCGGCGTCGAGCACGCGCTCAAGGTCGGCCGAGCTGACTTCGCGATCACGGATCGCGACGATGCCGTGGGAGTTCAGGCTGCGGATGTGATTGCCCGCCACGCCGACGAACGCCGAGTGAATGCGGCAGCCCGCCATCAGTTGGGCTTCTTCGATCGCGCGCTGGATCGATTGCACGGTGGACTCGATGTTGACCACCACGCCCTTCTTCAGGCCACGGGACGGATGGGTACCGATCCCGACGATTTCCAGCGTGCCGTCGTCGGAGACCTCGCCGACCAGCGCCACCACTTTGGAGGTGCCGATATCGAGACCGACGATCATTTTGCCGCTTTGCACGTTTGCCATGGGTCCTGCCTCTTCTTAATTCTTTGCGACAGCGGGTTGGGCTGTCGTCGGCGCTACAGGTTCCCGCCAGCCAACAGCGAGGCCGTTGGCGTAGCGCAGATCGATGCGCGCAATGTTCGTAATCTGGTCTTTAAGCGTCTTGTCATAGATGGCGATAAAGCGGCGCATCTTTTCCACCAGGTTGCCGCGTCCCAGCAGCAACTCGATGCCGGGGCCGGAACTGCCGGCACCGGTAGTCAGGAACCAACTCCCGCGTTCACGCAATTCCAGGCGCGCAATCGAGAAGCCCAACGGGCGCAGCATCTGGCTCAGCACCTGATACTGCTGCATCACTTGCTGCTGGGCCCGTTGTGGGCCGAACAGCTGTGGCAGGTGTTCGTAGTTCGCCAGTTCCTTTGGCGTAAACGCCTGGCCCTGGTTGTTGAGCAACGACTCGTCGCCCCAACGCGCCACCGGCAGTTGTTCTTCGAGGCGGATCACCACTTGGTCCGGCCACACACGACGGACTTCGGCGTGGGCGATCCACGGCATCTGTTCAAGCTCGGTGCGCATCCCGGCGAGGTCGATGGTGAAGAAGCTCGACGCCACGTACGGGGCGATCCGCTGCTGCACCGCTTGCTGGCTGATGTAGCTCAGGTCGCCCTGCACGGCGATTTTGGTGATCGGCCGGTCGGCGTACGGCAGCAAACGTTGCGCGCCTTCGTAGGTACCAAAGCCCAGCGCAACCAACAGCACCGGCCAGAACAGACTTTTCAGAAAACCAAAATTGGCTTTCGGCAGGCGCGCGGACATCGGCTCTTTCGCCACCATGCGGCTGGCACCCCGCGGCACCGGCTTGCGGCCGGGTGCGGGAGGCTGATGTCGGAGCTGAGCGCCTTGCATCGTCTTAACCTCTAGCGTCTTCAACACTGGCGGCCAGAATGGCCAGAACCAGTTGCTGGAAATCCAGACCGGCCGCACGCGCGGCCATCGGTACCAGACTGTGATCGGTCATGCCCGGAGCGGTGTTCACTTCGAGGAACCAGAACTGCCCGTCGGCGTCCTGCATCACGTCCGCCCTGCCCCAACCGGCGATACCCAGCGCCTCACAGGCCTTGGCCGTGAGCTCCATGAGTTCCTGTTCCTTGGCGGCATCCAGCCCGCACGGAATGCGGTACTGGGTATCGTTGGCGATGTACTTGGCGTCGTAGTCGTAGAACGTGTGCGGTGTACCCAGGGCGATTGGAGGCAACACCTGGTCACGCAGGGTGGCGATGGTGAACTCCGGACCTTGAATCCATTGCTCAACCAAGACTTGCGAATCGTAGGTACTGGCCGCTTTCCATGCGTCGATCAACTCGGACGCAGAACTCACTTTGGCCATCCCGATACTTGAACCTTCATGCGCCGGTTTGACGATCAAAGGGAAGCCCAGTTCCGTCGCCGCCGAAATACAATCGGCTTCGCTGCACAGCACGGCGTGACGCGGCGTCGGAATCCCGAGGCTGTGCCAGACCTGCTTGGTGCGCAGTTTGTCCATCGCCAGTGCCGAAGCCAGAATGCCGCTGCCGGTGTACGGAATACCCGCCACTTCGAGCAGGCCCTGCATGGAGCCGTCTTCACCGCCACGGCCGTGAAGAATGATGAAGGCGCGGTCGATCTTCTCGCTGAGCAGACGTTGCAGAATATCGTCGCCAACGTCGATGCCGAACGCATCCACGCCAGCGCTTTGCAGGGCATCGAGCACGGCGTTACCGGATTTCAGCGAAACCTCACGCTCGGCACTCAGACCGCCGAAGAGCACGGCGACGCGGCCGAAGTCTTTCGGCGCGATCGTGGAAAACAGCTTGGCGTAGGCAGCAGTCATTTCAACTTCCCCTCGACCGACGCCGCCACGGCGCCAGCGAACAATTCACTTTTCAACAGCTTCGGCGCGAGACCGCCGATATCACCGGCGCCCTGGCACAGCAGGATGTCGCCGGCACGCAGCAGTGGCTTGACCAGCGGCGCCAGATCGACGCCACGCTCGATGTAGATCGGGTCGAGCTGACCGCGCTGGCGGATGCTGTTGCACAGCTTGCGGCTGTCGGCACCGGGGATCGGCTCTTCGCCGGCCGGATAAACTTCCATCAGCAGCAGAACATTGGCGTCGGCCAGTACATTGACGAAGTCGTCGTACAGATCGCGGGTGCGGCTGTAACGGTGCGGTTGATACACCATCACCAGACGGCGCTCCGGCCAGCCACCGCGCACGGCTTTGATCACTGCCGCGACTTCAGTCGGGTGGTGACCGTAGTCATCGACCAGCATCACGTTGCCGCCGTCCACCGGCAGTTCGCCGTAGACCTGGAAGCGTCGGCCAACACCCTGGAAGCCAGAGAGACCCTGAACGATGGCTTCATCGCTGACGCCTTCGTCGGTGGCGATGCAAATGGTCGCCAGCGAGTTGAGCACGTTGTGGTTGCCCGGCATGTTCACCGACACGTCCAGCGGTTCACGATCCGGGCGCAGCACGGTGAAGAACGTCTGCATGCCTTGCTGGCGAATATTGATCGCGCGCACGTCAGCGTCTTCGCTGAAGCCGTAGGTCACGGTCGGACGCTTCACCAGCGGGAGGATTTCACGCACCACCGGATCGTCCAGGCACATCACCGCCAAACCGTAGAACGGCAGGTTGTGCAGGAACTCGACGAAGGTTTTCTTCAGTTTGTTGAAGTCACCGTCGTAGGTCGCCATGTGGTCGGCGTCGATGTTAGTGACCACGGCCACCAGCGGTTGCAGGTGCAGGAAGCTCGCATCGCTTTCATCGGCTTCGGCGATCAGGTAACGGCTGGTGCCGAGCTGGGCATTGGTGCCCGCGGCATTCAGACGGCCACCAATCACGAACGTCGGATCCAGACCACCGGCGGCGAACACCGAAGCGATCAGGCTGGTGGTGGTGGTTTTGCCGTGCGTGCCGGCGACGGCGATGCCGTGGCGATAGCGCATCAGTTCGGCGAGCATTTCGGCGCGCGGCACCACCGGGATACGACGCTCAAGGGCAGTCGCGACTTCCGGGTTGGAGGTGTTCACGGCGCTCGACACCACCAGCACATCGGCGGCAGCGGCGTTCTCGGCACGGTGGCCGATGAAGATGTGCGCGCCGAACGATTCCAGACGTTCGGTGACCGGCGAAGCTTTCAGGTCGGAACCGGACACTTCATAGCCCAGGTTCAACAACACTTCGGCAATTCCGCACATGCCCACGCCGCCGATACCGACGAAGTGGATGCGACGGATGCGGCGCATTTCCGGTTGTGGCATGGCTTTCTGATTCTCAACCATGGGCCACCTCCAGACAGGTATCGACCACGCTACGGGTGGCATCGGGTTTCGCCAGACGGCGGGCCGCTTGGGCCATATCTTCGAGTCGTTGCGGTTGCATCAAGACCTCTGTCAGGCGCGCGGCAAGGTCCGCGGCACCAGTCGTTCTTTGCGGCATCAGGAAGGCAGCGCCTTCACGGGCCAAATAATCGGCGTTGCGGGTCTGGTGATCGTCGATTGCGTGGGGCAAAGGCACCAGCATCGAGGGCAGACCGGCGGCAGCCAGCTCACTGATGGTCAACGCGCCTGCGCGGCACACCACCAGGTCAGCCCAGCCATAGGCCTGGGCCATGTCTTTGATGAACGGCTGCACCTGCGCATCGACGCCGGCGGCGCGGTAGCGCTCTGCAGTCACTTCATCGTGGTTTTTGCCGGCCTGATGAAACACTTCCGGGCGCAAATCGGCAGCGACTTGGGCCAGGGCTTCAGGCAGCAATTTGTTCAACGGTTCTGCGCCAAGGCTTCCGCCGAGGATCAGCAAACGCGCTTTGCGACCGGCCAGAGCAGGTCGCGATGTGTCGAGGAACAGCTCGCTGCGCACCGGGTTTCCGGTGGTACGGCGGGTGTCCGACAGAGTAAAGGTGTCGGGGAACGCTTCACACACCCGAGCGGCGAACGGCACCAGCAACCGATTGGCGGTGCCGGCCACAGCGTTCTGCTCATGAACGATTACCGGCACGCCGGCCAGTTTCGCGGCAAGGCCACCAGGGCCAGTCACATAACCACCGAAGCCAACCACGCACACCGGCTGCAAGCGACGGATGATCGCCCGCGCCTGCCAGACCGATTTGAGCAGCATGAACGGCGCCTTGAGCAGCGACAGCTTGCCCTTGCCGCGCAGGCCGGTGGCGTTGATGCGGTGCAGTTCAAGACCTGCGGCCGGCACCAGTTCATTTTCAATTCCGCGTGGCGTGCCGAGCCAGTGCACGGTGTAGCCGCGCGCCTGAAACTCGCGGGCACAGGCCAGCGCCGGGAACACGTGGCCGCCGGTGCCGCCGGCCATGATCAATACATTAGCGCCCATGATTCGGCTCCTCGGCGAAGTCGCTTTCATGGAATTCCATTTCTTCACTGCCCAGGTGGGTTCGACTCTCCCACTCGATCCTCAGCAACAAGCCAAGGCAGGCACAGCAGATCACCAACGAACTGCCGCCGTAACTGAGGAACGGCAATGTCAGACCCTTGGTTGGCAGCAGGCCGACGTTCACACCGATGTTGATCAGGAACTGACCAATCCACAGGAACGACAGACCGTAAGCCACGTAAGCGGCGAAGAACTGTTTGGCTTTCTCGGCCCACAAGCCGATGTACATGCCGCGAATACACACGAACACGAACAGCGCGACGGTGCACAGCGAACCGACGGCGCCGAGCTCTTCGGCCAGTACCGAGAACACGAAGTCGGTGTGCGCTTCCGGCAGGTAGAACTGCTTCTGCACGCTGTTGCCCAGACCGACGCCCAGCCACTCACCGCGACCAAAGGCGATCAAGGCTTGCGACAATTGATAGCCGGCGCCGAACTGGTCGGCCCACGGGTCGGCGAAGTTGGTCAGACGCGCCATACGGTACGGTTGCATTTGAATCAGCAAGACCACGGCGCCGACCGCCAGCACCACCATCAGCGAGAAGCGGAACAACCCGACCCCGCCGAGGAATAGCATTGCCGCCGCTGCACCCATCATCACCACGGTGGCACCGAAGTCCGGCTCCATCAGCAACAGGCCCGCCATCGGCAGCAGCACGATGAACGGCTTGAAGAAACCCATCCAGCTTTCGCGTACTTCTTTCTGACGCCGCACCAGATAACCGGCGAGGTAGATCACCACGAACACTTTGGCGATTTCGGACGGCTGCACGTTGAAGAAGCTGAACCCGATCCAGCGCATCGAACCGTTCACTTCGCGGCCGATGCCGGGAATGATCACCATCACCAGCAAGCCGAACGCACCGATCAACATCAACCAGCCAAGACGTTGCCAGGTGGCGATCGGAATCATCATGGTGACGATGCACGCGCCCAGTCCGAGTACCACATAAATAAGGTGGCGAATCATGTAATACAGCGGGCTGCCCGACTGCGCCGCCGCGACTTCCGTGGACGCCGAGGCGATCATGATCAACCCGAGACCAAGCAGCGCCAGGCAACCGGCGAGCATCGGGAAATCGAGGTCGATACCGCGCCCGGTGATGATCGGCGACGGATACGGTTTGATGATATTGCGCAGGCTCATGCCAATTCCTCCACAGCGCGGACGAACTGGTGACCACGGTCTTCGTAATTCTTGAACATGTCGAAACTGGCGCAGGCCGGCGACAACAGCACCACATCACCCGGCTGGGCGGCGGCGCGGCATTGCGCAACGGCGTCAACCAGCGAGGTCGCGCGAATCAGTGGCACGGCATCGCCAATCGCCTCGCCAATCTTGTCGGAGTCGCGGCCCATCAGGATCACCGTACGGCAGTTGGCCGCGACTGGATCACGCAAATCGTTGAACTCGGCACCCTTGCCATCGCCACCGGCGATGAGGATGACCTTGCCGTCGATGTCTGCGCCCAAGCCTTCGATGGCGGCCAGTGCGGCGCCAACGTTGGTGGCTTTGGAATCGTTGTAGTAAGCGACGCCATCGAGATCACGCACCCACTGGCAGCGGTGTTCGAGGCCGGCGAAGGTGCGCAGTGCCGCGAGCATGGCGTCGAACGGCAGGCCCACGGCATGACCGAGCGCCAGCGCCGCAAGGGCATTGGACTGGTTGTGTGCGCCGCGAATCTTCAATTCGCGCACTGGCATCAGGTTCTGGAATTCGAAGGCCAGATACTTCTCGCCGTCTTCTTCACGAATACCGAACGCCTTGAAATCCGGTTTGGTCAGGCCGAAGGTCCAGCACGGCTGGCCCTCGCCCATCAGCGGACGGCTCAGCGCATCCTGACGGTTGACCACGAACTGCTTGGCACCCCGGAAGATCCGGTGCTTGGCCAGGTGGTACGCCGGCAGACCGCTGTAGCGATCCATGTGGTCTTCGCTGATGTTCAGCACGGTGGCCACTTCAGCGTTGAGCTGGTCGGTGGTCTCCAGCTGGAAACTCGACAGTTCCATCACGTACAGCTCGACGTCGTTGCTGAGCAGATCCAGCGCCGGGGTGCCGAGGTTGCCGCCGACGGCGACACGTTTGCCGGCCGCGGCCGCCATCTCGCCGACCAGGGTGGTGACGGTGCTTTTCGCATTGGAACCGCTGATGGCCACGATCGGCGCCTGCGCGTTACGCGCGAACAGCTCGATGTCGCCGGACAGTTTCACGCCACGGGCCGCGGCGGCTTGCAGGGCCGGGGTCGCCAGCGCCAGGCCGGGGCTCACGTAGAGCTCGTCGGCACGGCAGAGGAATTCGACGTCCAGCTCGCCACAACGCACTTCCACGTGCGGATAGTCACGCTTGAGCGTGGCCAGTTCCGGTGGATTTTCCCGCGTGTCCGCCACGGCAAACGACGTGCCCCGGTTCGCCAGGAAGCGAACCAGGGACATGCCGCTCTTGCCGAGGCCGACAACGATGCGGAAGTGGTCAGAAGCGATCAGAGACACTCGTTCTACCTCAGCTTCAGGGTGGCAAGGCCGATCAGCACGAGAATCACGGTGATGATCCAGAAACGGACGATCACACGCGGCTCGGGCCAGCCCTTGAGTTCAAAGTGGTGGTGTATCGGTGCCATGCGGAACACACGGCGACCGGTCAGCTTAAAGGACGCAACCTGAATGACGACTGACAGGGTTTCCATCACGAACACGCCGCCCATGATGAACAGGACGATTTCCTGACGAACGATCACCGCGATGGTGCCCAGTGCCGCGCCGAGTGCCAGTGCACCGACGTCGCCCATGAACACTTGCGCTGGATAGGTGTTGAACCACAGGAAGCCGAGGCCGGCACCGATCAGCGCGCCGCAGAACACGATCAGTTCGCCCGCGCCAGGCACGTAAGGAATCAGCAGGTATTCAGCGAATTTCACGTTACCCGACAGGTAGCAGAAGATGCCGAGGCCACCGCCGACCATCACGGTTGGCATAATTGCCAGGCCGTCGAGGCCGTCAGTCAGGTTGACCGCGTTGCTCGAACCGACGATCACGAAGTAGGTCAGCACGATAAAGCCCAGGCCCAGCGGAATGCTGTAGTCCTTGAGCATCGGCAGAATCAGCGTGGTTTCCACCGGGGTGGATGCGGTCATATAAAGGAAGATCGCTGCGCCGAGGCCGAACACCGATTGCCAGAAATACTTCCAGCGGCTCGGCAGGCCACGCGAGTTCTTCTCGATGACTTTGCGGTAATCGTCGACCCAGCCGATGGCGCCGAACAGCAGGGTCACCAGCAGAACAGTCCAGACGTAGCGGTTGCTCAAGTCAGCCCAGAGCAACGTGCTGACGCCAATCGAAGACAGAATCAGTGCGCCGCCCATGGTCGGCGTACCGGATTTCGACAGGTGCGATTGCGGACCATCGTTACGCACGGACTGACCGATCTGACGGTTCTGCAAAGTGCGGATCATCCACGGGCCATAGCACAGCGACAAAACCAACGCGGTCAGTACACCGAGGATCCCGCGCAGGGTCAGGTACTGAAAGACCGCGAAGCCTTTGTAGAACTGTTGCAGATACTCCGCTAGCAGCAGCAGCATTAATGTTTCTCCAGACTGGACCCGCACAGAGCCGCAACGATGTTTTCCATCGCTGCACTGCGCGAACCCTTGATCAAAATGGTGGTGTTTGTGTCCTGCTCGGCGTCGAGGGCCTGGATCAGCTCGGCTTGCGTGCCGAAGTGATGCGCCTGTTCACCGAATGCGTTCACGGCGTGAACCATGTTTGGCCCAACGGCGTAAAGCGCGGAAACCTTGCCCCGGGCGTACTCGCCCACGTCGCGGTGCCCCTGCTCCGCCCAATCGCCCAACTCGCCGATATCCCCGAGCACCAGGACGGTGCGGCCGGAAAAGCCGGCGAGTATATCAACGGCCGCGCACATTGAGGTGGGGTTTGCGTTGTAAGTGTCATCGATCACGCGCATGCCGTTTTTCGCCAGTTGCGCGACGGTGCGACCCTTGACCGGTTGCACGGCGCCAAGCCCGGTGGCGATGCCGAACAGCGACACGCCCAAAGCGTGCGCGGCAGCGGCGGCGGCCATGGAATTGGCGACGTTGTGGGTGCCGAGCAGGTTCAGTTGAACGCGCTCGACACCTTCAGGTGTGTGCAAATTGAAGGCCGGGCAACCACGGGCATCAGTGCTCAGATCGCTCGCGTAGAAATCCGCCTGAGTGTTGCTCAGGGCGAAGGTCAGTACTTTGCGTGCGCCGGCACGGGTCTTCCAGATACCGAAAGCTTTGTCATCGAGGTTGAGCACGGCGATGCCATCAGCTGCCAACCCGTCGATGATTTCACCTTTGGCTTCGACGATTTTTTCCGGGCCGCCAAACTCACCGACGTGAGCGGTGCCGGCATTGTTCAGGATCGCCACATGCGGCTTGGTCAGGCCGACGGTATAAGCGATTTCCCCCAGACGCGAGGCGCCCAGTTCGATCACCGCCGAAGTGTGTTCCGGGGCCAGTTCGAGCAGAGTCAGCGGTGCACCGAGGTCGTTGTTCAGATTGCCCCGGGTCGCCAGCACCGGACCGCGCGTGCGCAGGATGCTCGCAAGCATTTCCTTGACCGTGGTCTTGCCGCTGGAACCGGTGATCGCGGCGACTGGCTGAGTGAAGGCAGCACGGTTCAGCGCGCCCAACTGACCGAGGGCCTGACGGGTGTCTTTGACCAGCAATTGCGGCAGCGTAGTGTCGGCGACTTCACGCTCGACCAGCGCAGCCACGGCGCCTTTTGCTGCCACGTCATTCAAATAGTCATGACCGTCGAAACGCGGGCCGGTCAACGC
Source organism: Pseudomonas fluorescens (assembly GCF_001648775.1). Lineage (GTDB taxonomy): Bacteria > Pseudomonadota > Gammaproteobacteria > Pseudomonadales > Pseudomonadaceae > Aquipseudomonas > Aquipseudomonas fluorescens_M. Next base: position 117,733 of record NZ_LVEJ01000029.1, on the reverse strand, counting down.
AATAAACAGTTGCCCAGGCTGGATCGCACGGCTGTCGATGCTGACGCCGTCGAAGCTGGCATCGGCAGCGATCAAACGTGCATCAAGCGCGTTGGTCAGTTCACTGAGTTTCAGGGCCTTAAGCATGGGCCACCTCCCAAGCGGTCAGGGCGTGATCGGCCTCGACCAGATCGGAGAAAGCGTGGCGCTCGCCGTTGATTTCCTGATAGTCCTCGTGACCTTTACCGGCCAGAACAATCACGTCATCCGCCGAAGCGCCGGCAATCAGTTGTGCAATCGCCTGACCACGGCCGGCGACGAAGGTGACCTTATCCACAGCGGTGAAACCGGCGCGGATGTCATCGAAAATCACTGCCGGGTCTTCGGTACGCGGGTTGTCGTCGGTGACCAGCACTTGATCGGCCAGACGCTCGACCACTTCAGCCATCAACGGACGTTTGCCGCGATCACGGTCACCGCCGCAGCCGAACAGGCACAGCAGCTGACCTTTGACGTGCGGGCGCAAGGCCGTGAGGACTTTTTCCAGCGCATCCGGGGTGTGGGCGTAATCGACCACCACCAACGGCTGCGTGCCACCGCCAAGACGCTGCATGCGCCCGGCCGGGCCTTCGAGTTTTGGCAGTACTTTGAGAATTTCGTCGAGCGCGTAATCCAGACCGAGCAAGGCGCCGACCGCCGCCAGCACGTTGCTCAGGTTGAAACGGCCGAGCAGCGTGCTACGCAGATGATGCTCGCCCTGCGGCGTGACCAGAGTGGCGCGCACGCCGTGGTCGTCGAACTGCGCTTCGCGGCAGAACAGGTAGGCGCTGCTGTCGAGCAGGCTGTAGGTGATCAGACGCGACTCACGTTTTTCAGCGGCCAGTTGCCGGCCGAAATCGTCGTCAAGGTTGACCACGCGGCACTTCAGATCATTCCAGGCGAACAGCTTGGCCTTGGCCTCGGCGTACGCCTCCATGGTGCCGTGATAATCCAGATGATCGCGGGACAGATTGGTCATCACCGCGACATCGAACGCCAGCGCAGTGACGCGGCCCTGATCCAGACCATGGGACGACACTTCCATGGCCACGGCTTTGGCGCCGGCCTTTTTCAGGTCGCCCAACGTCGCTTGCACGGCAATCGGATTCGGCGTGGTGTGCAGACCGCTTTGCAGTGCGCCATAGAAGCCGGAACCCAGGGTCCCGACGATGCCGCAATGCTGACCGAGCAGATCGAGCGCCTGCGCGACCAATTGGGTCACGCTGGTCTTGCCGTTGGTGCCGGTGACGCCGACCAGATTCAGGTGATGACTTGGCTCACCGTAGAAACGCCCGGCGATGTCCGACAGCTGCGTGGCCAGACCTTTGACCGGAATCAGCGGCACGTCGGTGATCGGCAGCACGGTAGCGCCTTCGACTTCATAAGCAACCGCAGCGGCGCCACGTTGCAGAGCATCGGCAATGTGCGCACGGCCATCGAATTTGCCGCCAGGCACAGCGAGGAACAAATCACCTGCGCGTACGTTGCGGCTGTCCAGCGCCAATTCACGGATCAACAGATCGTGGCCGGCGTGGGGGAATATCTTGTTCAGACTTAATGACATCAGCCGCGCCCTCCATTGGCTTTCAGCGGAATGACCGGGGTGGCATTGGCTTGTTGCGTCGTCGGCAGGTTGTCCGGGGTTACGTTCATCAAACGCAAGGTGCCGGACATCACGCGGCTGAACACTGGCGCCGATACCAGACCACCGAAGTAGCCGGCCTTGCTTGGTTCGTCGATCACCACAACGATGGCGTAACGCGGATCGCTCATCGGGCCGAAACCGGCGAACAGCGAGCGGTACGAGTTTTCCGCGTAGCCCTTGGTGCCCACCGAGGTCTTACGCGCCGTACCCGACTTGCCCGCCACGTGATAGGCCGGCACCTGCGCGCGGAACACACCGCGTGGCGCTTCGATTACCTGGGTCAACATGCCTTGCATGGTTTTCGCGACGGCTTCCGGCAGCACTTGCGTGGTCTGCGGCGGCTTGTCGGTTTTGATCAGGGTCAGCGGTGCGAGGCGACCGTTATTGGCCAATGCCGAGAACGCGTGAACCAGCTGGATCGCGGTCACGGAAATACCGTAACCGTACGACAGCGTCGCGGTTTCGGCTTTACGCCAATCCCGGTAATTGGGGAGGTTACCGACGCGCTCGCCCGGGAAACCGAGACCGGTGTCCTGACCCAGGCCAACTTTCTGTGCCAGACGGTAAATGGTTTCACCGCCGATATCGAACGCGACCTTACTCATGCCGACGTTACTGGAATTGATCAGAATACCGGTCATGTCCAGCACCGGCCCTTCGCTTTTGGAAACGTCCTTGATCGTGTATTTGCCGATCTGCAACGTGCCCGGATACACCTCGACGGTGTCGCTCGGCTTCCAGCGACCGGACTCGATTGCGGCGCTCATCGAGATGGCTTTCATGGTCGAACCCGGTTCGAACACGTCGATCATCGCGCGGTTACGCATCATCGCCGGCTGCAGGTTGCGACGGTTGTTCGGGTTGTAGGTCGGCTGGTTGACCATAGCCAGAATCTCGCCGGTCTTGACGTCCATGATCACCAGGCTGCCGGCCTTGGCGCCGTTCTCGATGATCGCGTTACGCAGTTCGCGGTTGGCCAGATATTGCAGACGCAGGTCAATGGACAACGCCAAGGGCTTGCCGGCCTTGGCGTTTTTGGTGACCTGGACATCCTTGATCAGCCGACCGCGCCGATCCTTGATGACCTGTCGTTTGCCCGGCACCCCGGCGAGCCACTCGTCATAAGCGAGTTCGACACCTTCACGACCGTGGTCATCGATGTCGGTAAACCCGACCATGTGCGCGGTGACTTCACCAGCCGGGTAGAACCGGCGGAATTCTTCGATACCGTAAACGCCCGGCACTTTCAGATCGAGCACCGACTGGCCCTGCTCGGGGGTCAACCCGCGCACCAGGTAAATGAATTCTTTGTTGGCCTGGGCTTCGAGGCGTTCGGTCAGGGCTTTCGGGTCCTGCCCCAGCGCGGCGGCCAGTGCTGGCCACTTCTCTTTCGCCGTTTGCATTTCCTTGGCGTTGGCCCACAGCGTGGTCACCGGGGTACTCACGGCCAAAGGCTCGCCGTTACGGTCGGTGATCAGACCACGGTGAGCCGGAATCGGGATGTGTCGCAGACTGCGCGCGTCGCCCTGACCTTTGAGGAAGTCACGGTCAACCACTTGCAGGTCGATGATGCGCCAGCAGATCGCCGCGACCATCACGCCGAGCAGCGCCACCATCAGGCGGAAGCGCCATGGGAACAGTGCGCCTTCGAGTTTCATCATGGCGCCACCATCTTCACGTCAGCCGCGCCGGGAATGTGCATTTTCAGTTGTTCAGTGGCCAGCACTTCGATGCGGCTGTGCGCGGTCCAGGTGCTTTGCTCAAGAATCAGGCGACCCCACTCGGCCTGCGCCTTGTCGCGCACGCTGAGTTCGTTATAAAGGGTGTTGAGCAACTGCCGGTTCCAGTGCGCGCTGTACGACACGGCAATGGCCGAGACGAGCACGCCGATGAACAGCAGCAGCATCAGAAAGCTGCCGCCGGGCAGTGGCTTGGCGAAAAGCTTGCTCACCGCAGCTTCTCCGCGACGCGCATGACGGCGCTACGGGAACGTGGGTTGGCTTTGAGTTCGGCGTCGGAGGCCGTCTGCGCTTTGCCATGGACTTTGATTTTCGGTTCGAACGCGACGTGGCGAACCGGCAGGTTGCGCGGCAGGTTGTCGGCTTCGCCTTTCACCAGCTTGCGCATGAACAGTTTGACGATGCGGTCTTCCAGCGAGTGGAAGCTGATCACCACCAGGCGACCACCGACTTCCAGAGCGTCCAGTGCGGCTTCGAGGCCGGCTTCCAGATCACCCAGTTCGTTGTTGACGTGAATGCGCAAACCCTGGAAGGCACGGGTGGCCGGGTTCTTGCCCTTTTCCCATGCCGGGTTGGCGACTTTCAATACTTCAGCCAGATCGGCAGTGCGCTCGAACGGCTTGATATCGCGACGCTCGGCGACGGCGCGAGCCATACGCCCGGAGAAACGCTCTTCACCGTATTCCTTGAACACCCGGGCGATTTCCTCAGCCGGCGCGGTGTTGACGAATTCGGCCGCGCTGATGCCCCGGGACGGGTCCATGCGCATGTCCAGCGGGCCGTCATTGAGGAAACTGAAGCCGCGCTCAGCATCGTCGAGCTGCGGCGACGACACGCCAAGGTCGAGCAGAATACCGCTGACCTTGCCGCTCAGACCTTGTTCAGCGACAACGGAACCGAGCTCGGCAAAGCTGCGCTGCACAACGACAAAGCGGCCGTCTTCGGCCGCTAGCGTTTGCCCGGTGGCAATCGCTTGTGGATCTTTGTCGAATCCGATGAGCCGACCGTCCGTGCCGAGCTGGCTGAGGATCAACCGGCTATGGCCACCGCGCCCGAACGTTCCGTCCAGATAGCAGCCATCAGGACGTACGGCGAGAGCCTCGACGGCTTCGTCAAGCAGTACGGTGATGTGGTTAAAGCCGCTATCAATAGTCACAGGATCAAATCACGCAGTTCATCAGGCATCGCGCCCGGTTGTTGAATAGCAGCAAGGTCAGCGGCAGATACCGCGTTCCATGCATCCTCGTCCCACAATTGGAACTTGTTCAGTTGGCCTACCAGCATCGCGCGCTTATCCAGCTTGGCGTATTCGCGCAGACGCGGTGGAACCAGAAAACGACCACTGCCATCGAGTTCGAGGTCGACGGCATTACCAATCAGCAAACGTTGCAGGCGACGGTTCTCTTCGCGAAGCGAAGGAAGCGCGCGCAACTTGGTTTCAATAATTTCCCACTCGTCGAGCGGATAGACACACAGACACGGATCAACGGCATCAATGGTGACGATTAATTGGCCGGAACTACGCGAATCGAGCTCGTCACGGTACCGGCTCGGCATAGCGAGACGGCCCTTTGCGTCGAGACTGATAGCGTTAGCTCCGCGAAACACGTCTGCGTTTCTCCAATTTTTATCGTTTTGAGCTCAAAAAACCCACTTCATGCCACTTTCCGCCACTTGCGCACACTATAGGAATGCGCCCACCACACCGTCAAGGCGCGGATTAAAGGAAAACCCTTACAGAACGGAGATTTAGGAGCATAAAAGGAGGCATAACGACAATCTGGCGCAGACTTTGGACCCATAACTTGATGCAGCACTGAAAGCTGCGCTCGAAAGTTAAAGTAATTTGTTAAGAGTAAGATTTTTTCGGTATTACAAATGCGCTTCTGCTGTTGATTGAAGCGAGGTGGGAAATGGCTATTACTGCGTTTGCCGCTGCCGAACTTTCAGAGCAGGCCTGCTGATATTACACAGCCCTGTTGCCAATGATTCAAGCAGGGAAAGAAAAAGGTGGAGAGTCGATCTGTAAGCCGGGTTCTGTCTTGAACAGTCATTCGTCTACGATGGCCATCACTGGACATCTTTAGCAACCTACCCGGTCCCAGCGCGGGCCACGCCTTGGGACCCTATTTGGTCTTGCTCCAAGTGGGGTTTACCTAGCCACGAACTGTTGCCAGACGTGCGGTGCGCTCTTACCGCACCTTTTCACCCTTACCGGCGCCGAAGCGCTTAGGCGGTTATTTTCTGTGGCACTTTCCGTAGGCTCACGCCTCCCAGGCATTACCTGGCACTTCGCCCTATGGAGCCCGGACTTTCCTCCCCCCCCTAATTTTCATAGAGGGCAGCGACTGTCCGATCGACTCTCCGCCGCGAAGGGTAACGGCAGAGCGGCCGAAGAACAAGCGCTAAAAGCCTCAAGACCGCTATGGGCGACGGCTTACACGCTTTTCTGTTTATCCAGCGCAACCTGATACAGCACGTTTTTGCGCTCGCCGGTGATCTGCGCTGCCAGCGCGGCGGCACGCTTGAGCGGCATTTCTTCGAGCAGCAGATCAAGGATGCGCATCGCTTCGCTGCTGACCGCGTCTTCGGACTCCGGCGGCGTCCAGCCCGCCACCAACACTACGCATTCGCCGCGCTGCTGATTGCTGTCGGATTCGACGAACGCGCGCAACTCGGCCAGCGGTAAGCCTTTGAGGGTTTCGAACGTCTTGGTGATTTCCCGGGCGAGCAATGCCTGACGCTCACCGCCAAACACGGCTTCCATGTCCTGCAGGCATTCAAGAATGCGATGCGGAGCTTCATAAAAGATCAGCGTGCGCGGCTCTTCTTTAACCGCCTCCAGTCGCGCCTTGCGCCCAACCGACTTGGCTGGAAGGAAGCCTTCAAAGATGAAGCGGTCAGACGGCAGACCCGCCGCCGACAACGCCGCAATCAGCGCACAGGCGCCGGGCACCGGGACTACATTGATCCCGGCCGCACGGGCCTGACGGACCAGGTGATAACCCGGATCGGAAATCAGTGGCGTGCCAGCGTCAGAGATCAGCGCCACGTTGTCACCGGCCAGCAAGCGGGTAATAAAGCGACTACCTTCATCTCGTTCATTGTGTTCGTGACACGCGGCCAACGGCGTGCCGATCCCGAAGTGCTGCATCAGGCGCGCCGAGTGGCGGGTGTCTTCGGCAGCAATCAACGCCACCTCGCGGAGGATCTTCAGTGCCCGGGCGCTGATGTCGTCCAGGTTGCCGATGGGCGTCGCCACCACATAAAGCGAGCCAGCAGCGGAATTCAGGGAACCTGGAGCAGTCAAAGCGCACACCTCGTGATCGGTAAAAGCGGCCATTGTAGCGCGACACGAGGCTCGCGACGCGCTTCGAGCCAGCACGGTTTTCCCCTTGGTTACGCACCACCGCAACATTTACTACAGCTAAATCGTACGTTTCACGCCACTAACATCGCGCCCCGGCCAGTGCTTGGGTACAATTCGACGCTAATTTGATCGAGTATCAGGAACACTTACATGATCGCTTGCCTGCGGCTGTTCACTGCCCTCTGCCTCGCTGCCTTGTTGGCGGCTTGCGCCAGCTCCCCTTCCTCCAGCCTTGGCGAACTTCCACGGACCCCGGATGCCAGCATCGAGCAACTGCTCGAACAGGCGACCCAGGCTAAAACCCCGGAAAAAGCTGCCCTGTTGCGCCTCAGCGCAGCGGACCTGGCTTACCGTCAGGGTAACGCCGGACAGTCCGCGCAAATCCTGCAACAAGTGCCGATGGAGCAACTCAAGCCAGGCCAGCAGATTTTCGCCAGCACCTTGAATGCCGAGTTGGCGATGACCCGCAATCAGCCGAAAGCCGCGCTGACCGCCCTGAGCCATCCAAGCCTGCAACACTTGGGCGAAATGCCTGAAGAGCAACAAGTGCGCACCGGCACCGTTCACGCCCGTGCCCTTGAAGCCGATGGTCAGACGCTGGCTGCCGCCCGCGAGCGCGTGTTCATCGCCCCGATGCTGCAAGGCGAAGCCGCGAGCAAGAACCACGAAGCGATCTGGACCCTGATCGGCTCGCTGCCAACCGACCAACTGCAACCCAACACTAGCGACGACCTCGGCGGCTGGATGGGCCTGGCGCTGGCGGTGAAATCCGCGGGCACCCTGGAACAACAGCAAGCTGCGATCGACACCTGGCGTGCACAGAACCCAAAGCACCCGGCCGCAATCAACCTGCCGCTGCCGCTGACCAAACTCAAGGAACTGGCCAGCCAGCCACTGAGCAAGATCGCCCTGCTGCTGCCGCAGGACGGCCCGCTGGCCGCTGTTGGCAAGGCACTGCGTGAAGGCTTCATGGCTGCGCACTACCAGGCTCAACAGGCCGGACAAAAGCCGCCAGCGATCGAGTTCTACGACAGCTCGAAGCTGACCTCGATGGACGAGTTCTACCGCAAGGCTCAGGCTGATGGCGTGCAACTGGTTGTCGGCCCACTGGAAAAACCACTGGTCAAACAGCTGAGCACCCGTCCGCAACTGCCGATCACCACCCTCGCGCTGAACTACAGCGAAGGTGATCAAGGCCCGGCGCAACTGTTCCAGTTCGGTCTGGCCGCTGAAGACGAAGCTCGGGAAGTCTCGCGTCGTGCCCGTGCCGATGGCCTGCACCGCGCCGCCATCATGGTGCCGAAAGGCGAATGGGGCGACCGCGTACTGCGTGCGTTCAGCCAGGACTGGCAAGCGAACGGCGGCAGCATCGTAGCGACCGAGCGTGTTGATCAGCCGGTGCAACTGGCTCAGCAGATCGCTGACATGTTCCAGCTGCGTCAGAGCGAAGCCCGCGCCAAGAGCCTGCAAAATGCCGCTGGCACTAACGTCGCCGCGCAGCCTTCGCGTCGTCAGGACATCGAGTTCATCTTCCTTGCTGCCACGCCACAACAGGCGCAGCAGATCAAGCCGACCCTGAACTTCCAGTACGCCGGTGATGTTCCGGTTTACGCGACCTCGCACGTTTACAGCGCCAGCGGCGACGTCAACCAGTACAACGACATGAATGGCATCCGCTTCTGCGAAACCCCATGGTTGCTGGACAACAGCGATCCACTGCGTCAGCAAGTGGTTGCGCAGTGGCCACAAGCCGCCGGCAGCCTCGGCCGCCTGTACGCGATGGGTGTCGATGCCTATCGCCTGGCGCCGCGCCTGGGCCAACTCAAAGCCCTGCCGGACAGCCGCATCGATGGTGAGTCGGGCAGCCTCGGCATGACCCAGACTCAACGCGTGGTGCGTCAGTTGCCTTGGGCGCAGTTCGTCAGCGGTCAGGTTCAACGCCTGCCGGACACCCCGCGCTAATGCCTGACAGGTCACGCTCGCAAAGCGGAAAAGATGCCGAGCGCCAGGCGCTCGAGCATCTGCAACAACACGGTCTGCGCCTGTTGGCGCAGAACTGGTTATGCAAACGCGGTGAGCTTGATCTGGTCATGCTTGATGGCGATACAGTAGTATTCGTTGAAGTTCGCTACAGAAAAAACACTCAATGGGGTGGCGCGCTCGCTAGCATCGATGGGCGCAAGCAGCAGAAACTGATTTTCGCTGCACAGTATTTTCTTCAGCGCGAGTCGCGTTGGGCCAATTCCCCTTGCCGCTTCGACGTGGTGGCCATCGACAGCCATCCGAGTCAGCTGAACTGGTTGCAGAATGCTTTCGACAGTTGATCGGCTGCGTTGCGACCCGGACAATTCCACCGACAAATTTTGCTCTTTGCTTTGCGGGCTGCACATTCATGTGCCGTACAGCCGCGCTACTTAAGGTCACACAGATGGACATGCAATCCCGAATTCGCCAGCTTTTCCAGGCCAGTATCGACACCAAGCAACAGGCGATGGACGTACTTGCACCGCACATCGAGCAAGCCAGCCAGATCATGGTCAACGCCCTGCTCAACGAAGGCAAAATGCTTTCGTGCGGCAACGGCGGCTCGGCCGGCGATGCCCAGCACTTCTCGTCGGAGCTGCTCAACCGCTTCGAGCGCGAGCGTCCGAGCCTGCCAGCCATCGCCCTGACCACCGACACCTCGACGATCACATCGATCGCCAACGACTACAGCTACAACGAAGTGTTCTCCAAACAGATCCGCGCACTCGGTCAGCCAGGCGATGTCCTGCTGGCGATTTCGACCAGCGGTAACTCGGCGAACATTATTCAAGCGATCCAGGCCGCACATGATCGCGAAATGATTGTCGTAGCTTTGACCGGACGCGATGGCGGCGGCATGGCGTCGCTGCTGTTGCCCGAGGACGTCGAGATTCGCGTACCGGCCAATGTCACTGCACGTATTCAAGAAGTCCACTTGCTGGCGATCCATTGCCTTTGCGATCTGATCGACAGCCAACTGTTCGGGAGTGAAGAATGACCCCTAATCGCCTTGGCCTTCTGGCCTTGACCCTGTGCCTGGGCATCAGCGGCTGCACCTCGGTGGTGAACGCCAGCCGTGAAGCACCGATCGATGACGACCGCGGCACGCGCACCTTCGGCAGCAAGATCGACGACTCGTTGATCGAAACCAAAGTCGGTGTGAACGTGGCCAAGGCCGACCCGGCCCTGGACAACGATTCGCACATCGTCGTCACCAGTTTCAACGGTGTTGTCTTGCTGGCCGGTCAAACCCCTCGCGCGGACTTGAAAGCCAAGGCCGAGCAAGCGGCAGCCGCTGTCCAACGGGTGAAAACCGTTCATAACGAACTGCAGGTCATCCCGCCGTCCGGCTTCCTGGCACGCCAGAACGACACCTGGCTGACCTCCAAGATCAAGACGCAGATGCTCACGGATGCCAGCATTCCCGGCTCACGCATCAAGGTCGTGACCGAGAACGGTATCGTCTACCTGCTGGGCCTGCTGACCAAACAGGAAGCCACTCAGGCAACCAATCTGGTTCAGGGCGTCTCCGGCGTACAGAAAATCGTCAAGCTGTTCGAATACATCGACTGACCGCTGAAACGCGCGCACAAAAAAGGCGATCCATCTGGATCGCCTTTTTTATTACTTCACTACCTTCAAGCTAGGCCGGCCGCTAGGGCGCGGCGGCTCGCTGTCCGGTGGCGGCAAGTCGTCATCCGCCTCGATCTCTTCCTCGTCATCCATCGGCGACTCAAGATCAAACACCATGCCTTGACCGTTCTCCCGGGCGTAGATTCCCAGAATCGCGCTGATCGGCACGTACAAGCTGTGCGGAACGCCACCGAAGCGACCTTCGAAGGTCACCACGTCGTTGTCCATGTGCAAATGACGCACGGCACTCGGCGAAATGTTCAGGACAATCTGCCCGTCACTGGCGAAACCCTGCGGCACCTGCACCGCCGGATATTCGGAATTGACCAGCATGTGCGGGGTGCAATCGTTATCAACAATCCACTCGTAGAGCGCGCGGACCAGATAAGGTCGACTGGAGTTCATAGCGGCTCCTTAAGCCTTAGCGCATATCGCGTTCGACACCAGACAGACTCGCCTGGAATGCCTCACGCGCAAACGAGCGCTCCATATAATCAAGCAGCGGCTTGGCTGGCCGCGGCAGTTCAATACCCAGAATCGGCAGACGCCAGAGTATTGGCAATAGGCAGCAATCCACCAGACTTTGTTCCTCACTGAGGAAAAATGGCTTGTCGGCAAACAGCGGCGACACGCCCGTCAGGCTTTCACGCAATTCCTTGCGCGCCACGACTCGCGCGGCCTCCTTGCTCTTCGGATCCAGGATCAGATCCACCAGACCACACCAGTCGCGCTGAATACGATGAATCAGCAGACGACTGTTGGCACGCGCCACCGGGTAAACCGGCATCAGTGGCGGGTGCGGGTAACGCTCATCCAGATATTCCATCACCACGGTCGACTCCCACAACGCCAGGTCGCGATCGACCAGCGTCGGCAGACTGCCGTAAGGGTTCACCTCAATCAGTTTAGGCGGCTGGCGACCAGCTTCCACATAAATGATCTCGGCGCTGACACCCTTCTCTGCAAGCACGATGCGCACTCGGTGGGAATAGTGGTCGGCGGGGTCGGAGTAACAGGCCAACCGATTGGTCACGCCCATGGCGATCCTCCTCGCTTGTTGAAATTATCGGAACCGGAAAAACGCGCGCGCCCAGAGGGCGCCTCCCGCGACATCCGGCTGACCGGATGTTGCGTTATCGGAGGCACCCTTGGGCGCGCGCGATTAACAGCAATGCTTGAAGCGTATCAGTGCACGTCTTTCCAGTATTCACGCTTGAGCAGGTAGGCGAACACAAAGAAGAACGCCAGGTACAGCAAGACATAAGTACCGATGCGCTGATGTTGCAGCTTAACCGGGTTAGCCGAGTAAGCCAGGAAGGTTACCAGATTCTTGACCTTCTCATCGAACTGCTCTTCGTTCAGAGCGCCGGACTTCGGCACGATGGTCAGTTGATCACACGCTTCATGGGTCAAAGGCGTGCCGGTCAGCGGATCATATTGCTTCTTGCCGTCCTCGACGATCTGCACCTGTTTGCAACCCACGACCTGGCGACCTTGCAGGCCGACCAGCACGTTAGGCATGCCGACGTTCGGGAAGACCTTGTTGTTCACGCCCCATGGACGTGCAGGATCCTCGTAGAACGAACGCAGGTAACCGTAAAGCCAATCAGTGCCACGCACGCGAGCCACCAGCGTCAGATCCGGTGGCGCTGCGCCGAACCAGGTCTTGGCGTCCGCCGGCTGCATGCCGATGTTCATGTGATCGCCGATCTTGGCACCGGTGAACACCACCTTCTCCAGCATCATTTCGTGAGGAATGCCCAAGTCATCGGCAACCCGCTCGTAACGCTGGAACTTGGCGCTGTGGCAACCCATGCAATAGTTGGCAAAGGTACGCGCACCGTCCTGCAGTGCGGCCTTGTCGGAAACGTCGATGTCGACTTTTTCCAGTTCCGGACCACCGTGTTCAGCAGCGAAAGACAGCACAGGCAACGCAGCAAAAATCAGAGCAAAAAATAACTTTTTCATCAGCCAGTCACCCTTTCCGGAACCGGTTTGGTCTTCTCGAGCCTGGTGTAGAACGGCATCAGAATGAAGTAGGCGAAGTACAGGAAGGTGCAGACCTGCGACAGCAAGGTTCGCTCCGGCGTCGGCGCAAGCACACCGAGAATGCCGAGGATCACGAACGAGATGCAGAACACCACCAGCCAGATCTTGCTCATCCAGCCTTTGTAGCGCATCGATTTGACCGGGCTTCGATCCAGCCACGGCAGTACGAACAGCACCGCAATCGCCGCGCCCATGGCGATAACACCCATGAGTTTGTCCGGGATCGCACGCAGGATGGCGTAGAACGGCGTGAAGTACCAAACCGGGGCAATGTGCTCAGGTGTCTTGAACGGGTTGGCTTGCTCGAAGTTTGGTTTTTCGAGGAAGTAACCGCCCATTTCCGGGAAAAAGAACACAATAAAGCAGAAGATAAACAGGAACACTACGACACCGACAATGTCCTTCACGGTGTAGTACGGGTGGAAGGCGATGCCGTCCAGCGGGATGCCGTTTTCGTCTTTGTGCTTCTTGATGTCGACGCCATCAGGGTTGTTCGAACCGACCTCGTGCAACGCCAGAATGTGCAGCACCACCAAGCCAAGAATCACGATTGGCAGGGCGACAACGTGCAAGGCGAAGAAGCGGTTCAGGGTGATCCCGGAGATCAGATAGTCACCACGAATCCACTGCGTCAGGTCGTTGCCGATGACCGGAATCGCACCGAACAGCGAGATAATCACCTGGGCGCCCCAGTACGACATCTGGCCCCATGGCAGCAGATAACCCATGAAAGCTTCGGCCATCAGCGCCAGGTAAATCAGCATGCCGAAGACCCAGACCAGCTCACGCGGCTTCTGATAAGAACCGTAAAGCAGACCACGGAACATGTGCAGATAGACCACGATGAAGAACGCCGAAGCGCCGGTCGAGTGCAGCAGACGCAGGATCGAGCCGTACTCGACGTCGCGCATGATGTATTCAACGGAAGCGAACGCTTCTTCTGCCGACGGCGTGTAGCTCATCGTCAGCCAGACACCGGTGACGATCTGATTCACCAGAACCAGCAGCGCCAGGGAGCCGAAGAAGTAGAAGAAGTTGAAGTTTTTTGGAGCGTAATACTTGCTGAGATGGTCTTCCCACATTTTGGTCGCAGGAAAGCGCGCATCAACCCAATCCATGAACTTGCTCATCACGCTTTCTCCGTATCGACGCCAATGACAATCAGGTCATCGGTCTCATAGGAATGCGGGGGAACTGGCAGGTTCAAAGGCGCAGGTTGCGACTTGTAGACGCGACCAGCCAGATCGTAGTGGGAACCGTGGCAAGGGCAGAAATAGCCACCGACCCAGTCTTTACCCAGATCCGCAGGTGCCACTTCGGGACGGAAAGTTGGTGAGCAACCCAGGTGTGTGCAAATCCCGATCAGCAGCAGAATTTCTGGCTTGATCGAGCGCACTTCAGGGTCGACATAGGTAGGTTGCGTGGAGTTTTTGGAGGTCGGATCGGAGAGCTGGCCCTCGATCTTTTTGAGATTCCCCAGGATTTCCGCAGTACGGCGGACAATGAACACCGGCTGGCCGCGCCACTCAGCAATCATCTGCTGTCCTGGCTCGATTTTGCTGACATTCACTTTCACCGGTGCACCGGCGGCTTTCGCCTTGGCACTGGGAAACCATGACCCCACGAACGGGACCGCAGCCCCCACCGCTCCTGCAGCACCCACCACGGATGTGGCTGCTACCAAGAAGCGACGCCGGCCTGCATTCACGCCGTCATTGCTCATTCAGTCCTCTCCCATCAGCTTTTGTGGCCTGTTAAATCAGGCATCTACTAAATAAATCAATGTTACTTATAAAAATTTTGCCGAATGGTAATGAAAAGCCCCAATTCTGACAAGGGAATTACCCGCAGCTCTCACCCCCAAGCCTTGCAGTATAGGGGGTCTACGGAAGTGGCAAGTTGTCGCAGCGCAATTCTTTGATAAATCACAGGCATAAAAAAACGCCCGCTTCCGTGAGGAAGCGGGCGTTTTTTTTGAACGTGGAAGCGGAATTAACGCTTCGAGTACTGCGGACGCTTACGCGCTTTACGCAGACCAACTTTCTTACGTTCAACTTCACGGGCGTCGCGAGTAACGAAGCCAGCTTTGCGCAGAGCGCCACGCAGGGTTTCGTCGTAGTCCATCAGAGCGCGAGTGATGCCGTGGCGGATTGCGCCAGCTTGACCACTTACACCACCGCCGATCACGGTGACGTAGATGTCGAACTTCTCGACAGTCTCAGTCAGCTCCAGCGGCTGGCGAACTACCATGCGGGCAGTTTCGCGGCCGAAGAAGTTTTCCAGCGAACGGTTGTTGATGGAGATGTTACCAGTACCCGGACGCAGGAAAACGCGTGCGGTTGCGGTCTTGCGACGGCCAGTGCCGTAATTTTGAGTCGCCGACATAATGTACTATTCCGTTAAAACTTCAGTTCTTGGGGCTGCTGAGCAGTATGTGGGTGTGCAGCGCCCGCATAGACTTTCAGCTTACGGTACATGTCGCGACCCAGTGGGTTTTTAGGCAGCATGCCTTTAACCGCGGTCTCGATCACGCGCTCAGGGGCTTTAGCGATCAGCTTTTCAAAGTTGATCGACTTGATGCCGCCCGGGAAACCGGAGTGGGAGTAGTACATTTTGTCAGTGGTTTTAGCACCGGTAACACGAATCTGCTCAGCGTTGATTACGACGATGTAGTCGCCGGTGTCAACGTGAGGAGTGTACTCAGGCTTGTGCTTGCCACGCAGACGGCTCGCGATTTCGGTGGCCAGACGACCCAGGGTCTGACCAGCAGCGTCGACGACAAACCAGTCGCGCTTTACTGTTTCCGGTTTAGCAGTAAAAGTTTTCATTCTTTATAGCCTCAGGGGCCGCCCTGTAAATTAGACGGCGGATCTTACTGAATAGTGCGTACTTTGACAAGTCAAAGGCAGCCGGATACAGACGCTTTCGGGGGCTCGGGTCGGCGCGTCCGTTCAACGGCAAGATTCTTCGGCGGCGGCGCATCACTTCCACTGCAGAAAGAGGTCGGCAATTATGCAGATTGCGAAAAATATTTCAACCTGCTTTTATGATTGTTTTGCCCAAGGAGCACCCGATGGACTATCGCCAGCTAGGCCGTACCGACCTGAACGTGAGTGCAATCTGCCTCGGCACCATGACCTGGGGCGAGCAAAACACTGAAGCTGAAGCCTTCGCGCAGATTGAACGCGCCAAAGAGGCCGGGATCAATTTCATCGACACCGCCGAGATGTACCCGGTGCCGCCGAAAGCCGAATCCTACGCCACCACCGAGCGCTACATCGGCAATTACTTCAAAAGCCGCGGTGACCGTGCCGACTGGATCCTCGCCAGCAAGATTGCCGGTCCCGGCAACACCATCGATTACATCCGCGACAAAAACCTGCGCCACAACCGCCAGCACATCACCGCCGCGGTGGATGCCAGCCTCGCGCGTCTGCAGACCGATTACATCGACCTGTATCAATTGCACTGGCCGGAGCGCAGCACCAACTTTTTCGGACAACTGGGCTACAAGCACAAGATCGAAGCCAACCTGACTCCGCTCGAAGACACCCTCGAAGCGCTCGACGAGCAAGTGAAGGCCGGCAAGATCCGCCACATCGGCCTGTCCAATGAAACCCCGTGGGGCACCATGCGCTTCCTTGCCTTGGCCGAAGCCCGTGGCTGGCCGCGTGCGGTGTCGATCCAGAACCCGTACAACCTGCTCAACCGCAGCTTTGAAGTGGGCCTGGCGGAAATCGCCATCCGCGAACAATGCGGTTTGCTCGCCTATTCGCCGCTGGCATTTGGTTTCCTCTCAGGCAAGTACGAAGGTGGCGCGCGTCCGCCGAAAGGCCGTCTGAGCCTCTACAGCCGCTTCAGCCGCTATTTCAATGCGCAGTCGGAAGCAGCGTGCAGCCGTTATGTCGCGCTGGCCCGTGAGCACGGTCTGGATCCGGCGCAAATGGCGCTGGCGTTCGTGACGCAGCAAGCGTTCGTCACCAGCAACATCATTGGGGCGACGACGCTTGAGCAACTGGATAGCAACATTGCCAGTTTCGATTTGAAGCTTTCCGATGAAGTGTTGGCGGGGATTGAGGCGATTCACAAGGATCACCCGAACCCAGCGCCGTAATCGATAGAGAAGCCGCCTTCGCGAGCAAGCTCGCTCCCACAGAGGATCACCGTACCTGTGGGAGCGAGCCTGCTCGCGAAGAGGCCAGCCAATGCAGCGAAGATCAAAGCGAGCGCGCAATGATCTCCTTCATGATTTCATTGGTACCGGCATAGATCCGCTGCACGCGCGCATCCGCCCACGCCCGGGCCACCGGGTACTCCCACATGAAGCCGTAACCGCCATGCAACTGCACGCACTCGTCGAGCACCTTGCATTGCAGGTCGGTGCCCCAGTATTTCGCCATCGCCGCTGTCGGCACATCGAGCTTGCCTTGCAGGTGCAGTTCCAGACATTTGTCGACGAACACGCGGCCGATCTGAATCTCGGTGGCCATCTCCGCCAGCTTGAAGCGGGTGTTCTGGAAGTCGGCAATCGCTTTGCCAAAGGCCTTGCGATCACGGGTGTAATCCAGCGTCCACTGCAACGCGGCTTCAGCTGAAGCCAGCCCACCGATCGCTACCGTCAGACGCTCCTGCGGCAACTCCTGCATCAGATAGGCGAACCCGGCCCCGGCCTGCCCCAACAGATTTTCCTTCGGCACGCGCACATCCTGGAAGAACAGCTCCGAGGTGTCCTGCGCCTTCATGCCGACCTTCTCCAGGCGCTTGCCCTTCTCAAATCCCGGCGTATTCGCTTCGACCAGAAACAGACTGGTGCCCTTGGCGCCGGCCTTCGGATCGGTCTTGGCGACCACGATCACCAGATCAGCCAGAAAGCCGTTGGTAATGAACGTTTTCGAGCCGTTGATCACATATTCATCGCCGTCCAGCACAGCGGTGGTCTTCACGCCTTGCAGGTCAGACCCAGCACCCGGCTCGGTCATGGCGATGGCCGTGACCATCTCGCCCGAAACCAGTTTCGGCAGGTATTTGTGCTTCAGCGCCTCGCTGCCGTAATGCAGGATGTAAGGCGCGACGATGTCCGAATGCAGCGAGAAACCGATGCCGGTCAGGCCCAGTCGCCCGACCTCCTCGATCACCACGGCGCTGTAGAGAAAATCCGCGCCCAACCCGCCGTATTCTTCCGGCAAATGCGAGCAAAGCATCCCCGCCTCCCCGGCCTTGTTCCACAGTTTGCGGTCGATGTGGCCTTGTTTCTCCCATTGCGCGTGGAACGGCACGGCCTCCTTTTCGAGGAAGGTGCGTACGCTGTCGCGAAACAATTCGTGCTCGGAGCTGAACAAGGTTCTGGGGATCATGCGGCACCTTTCTTTGTTGTTGGAGGGAGATGAGCTTCAGAGACTAAGCCTCCCTTCTGACACGTGACACTGGACACATCCGACAAAAAATAAGACGATCCAGCCGTCTGGTGACCACTTTCCCTTATAAAAACAAAACAAAAGTTGAATTATGTCCAAGCACGTCTCCACGCCCTTGCGGCGCGTCAGCATCCTGGCAATCGACCGGGTTTTCGCTTCCACTCTCATGCAAGCCAAGGATTTCTTCCATCTGGCCAGCCTGCGTTATGGCAAACAACTGGGCCACGGCCTGACACCGGCGTTTGAAACGCGCCTGGTCAGCCCCGACGGCAAACCGGTGAACAGTTTCAGTGACGTGGTGATGCCGGTCGACGGCGGTCTGGAAAACGCCGACGTCATCATCCTCCCGGCGTTCTGGGACGACTTCGATACGCTGTGCGCCCGTTATCCACAGATCCTGCCGTGGCTGCGTGAGCAACATGCCCGTGGCGCGGTGTTGTGCGGCGAAGCCACCGGGGTGTTCTGGCTGGCCGAAGCCGGCCTGCTCAACGGCAAGGAAGCGACCACCTACTGGCGGTTCTTCAATGCGTTCGCCGAGCGTTTCCCCAAGGTCTACCTCAATCAGGACAAGCACCTGACCGACGCCGATAACCTGTACTGCGCCGGCGGCACCACCTCAGCCTGCGACCTCTACATTTATTTGATCGAGCGCTTTTGCGGGGCCAACGTCGCGCAGGCCGTGGCCCGCGACATTCTCTATGAAGTGCAGCGCAGCTATGCGCCGGGACGTATCGGGTTCGGCGGCCAGAAGCTGCATCAGGACGTGATCATCCTGCAGATCCAGCACTGGCTCGAAGAGCATTTTGCCGACAAGTTCCGCTTCGAAGACGTCGCCCGCGAGCACGGCATGAGCATCCGCAATTTCATGCGGCGCTTCCAGACCGCCACCGGTGACAAGCCCCTGCATTACCTGCAACGCCTGCGTATCGAGACGGCCAAGGGTTTGCTGTCCGGCAGTCGCAAGAGCATCAAGACCATCAGTTATGAGGTCGGCTACGACGACGCGAGTTTCTTTGCGCGGCTGTTCCGCCAGCACACTGAGCTGTCGCCGAATCAGTATCGGCAGCAGTTTCAGCAGGCTGCATAATTTTCCTGCAACAGCGCAATTCCAATGTGGGAGCGAGCCTGCTCGCGAATTCGGTTTCACATTCAACAAAATTGTTGGCTGACACACCGCCTTCGCGAGCAGGCTCGCTCCCACAGGGGTAATTCAGTGCGCATAAAAAAGGGCCTGCAATCGCAGGCCCTTTTTCTTTGCCGATTCTGTTTAAGGCTTGTGCGCCCGCGACAGGAATTCGTGCGATTGCATTTCCAGCAAACGGCTCAGCGTGCGCTGGAATTCGAAGTTCAGACGGCCGCCGGTGTAGAGATCCTTCAGCTCGACTTCAGCCGAAATGATCAGCTTGACGTTACGGTCGTAGAACTCGTCGACCATGTTGATGAAGCGGCGAGCGATGTCGTCGGTGGTGACGCTCATCTGCTCGACACCGCTGAGCAACACGGCGTGGAAGATCTTGCCCAGTTCGATGTAGTCGTTCTGGCTACGCGGGCCGTCGCACAGTTCGCGGAAGTCGAACCAGGCCACGTCATCGCAAGTACGCAGGGCACGAATCTCGCGGTTCTCGATCATCAGCACGTCGTTTTCGACCGCTGCAGTGCATTCCGGTGTCAGCGCGCGGAAGCTCTTGCGCAGGCTTTCGTGGGACGCCTCATCGAGCGGGAAGTGGAACAGCTCCGCTTGTTCGAGGTGACGCAGGCGATAGTCGACGCCGCTGTCGACGTTGACGATCTCGGTGTTCTGCTTGATCAACGCGATGGCCGGCAAGAAACGCGCACGTTGCAGACCGTCCTTGTAGAGACCGTCCGGGACGATGTTCGAGGTCGCGACCAGGGTCACACCGTTCTTGAACAGCTCTTCCATCAACGTGCCGAGGATCATCGCGTCGGTGATGTCGGAGACGAAGAATTCATCGAAGCAGATCACCCGCGACTCGTCGGAGAAACGCTTGGCGATGATGGTCAGCGGGTTTTTCTCGCCGCCGAGGGTTTTCATTTCTTCGTGTACGCGCTTCATGAAGCGGTGGAAGTGGGTGCGGGTCTTTTCCTTGAACGGCAGCGCTTCGAAGAAGGTGTCGACCAGGTACGTCTTGCCGCGACCTACGCCGCCCCAGAAATACAGACCTTTGACCGGCGTCTGATCCTTTTTGCCAAACAGTTTGCTCAGCAGACCCGGCTTGTTCTGATCGGCGGCGATCAGATCGTCGTACAGGCGCTGCAAATGACGCACAGCAGTTTCCTGCGCGGCGTCATGGAAGAAGTCCGGGCGTTTCAGATCAGCTTGGTATCGTTCTAGGGGCGTCATAATTCGTTAGCAAGGCAACAAAAACGGGCCGTCACTGTAGCGACGGCCCGTGGGAATGGCAATCGGCCCTTGGTCGGACCGTGCCGCCGATTAGTCCTGAACCGGGGTCAGCGCAACGCGCAGCGCCTCGATGGCCGCGTCCCGCGCAGCAGCGTCGGCGAACGCCGGGCTGTCGCCGACGCACTCACCTTCGAGCCAGACGCTGAAGCTCAGGTCTTCGCTGCGCACGTCCAGTGGCTGGCCGGATTGCAGTTGTTTGGTTACCTGGCCTGCGGTTTTGCCATCGGCGAAGTTACGCGACAGCAGCAGTTGCTCGCCATCAGCCGCCAGCAAACGGAAACGGAAGCTGCCGTCGTCTTCGCGGAAGCTGACAAAACGTGCGGCTTTTGCGGCTTTCTTCTTGGTCGTCGCGGCAACCTGAACCTGATTGACGAAGGAGCGAAGGCCAACCGCTTCACGCAGTTCGTTGAGGAACGGCGTTGCCACGGCGCGGGCCTTCTTGGCACCGATCTGCAGGATGTCTTCCAGATCTGCCGGACGCTCGATCAACTGGTGATACTTGTCGCGAGCCTCGCCGAGATCGTTGTCGAGCAATTGAAACAGACGATTCTTCGCCTCGCCCCAACCCAGACCGCCGAGCAGTTCGCTGCGGAATTCGTCAGCCTGCACCGGCGTGGCGAAGGCCTGGAACAGGGTGAACAGGTGCGAGTTGTCCGGATCTTTCGCTTCGCCTGGTGCTTTGGAGTCAGTGACTATCCGCGAGATCGCGTCCTTCATCTCTTTAGCGCTGGAGAACAACGGGATGGTGTTGTCGTAGCTCTTCGACATCTTGCGACCGTCGAGGCCCGGCAATGTCGCCACGCTTTCTTCGATCAGCGCTTCGGGCATGGTGAAAAATTCTTTGCCTTGACCGAACAGATGGTTGAAACGCTGGCCGATGTCGCGGGCCATTTCCACGTGCTGGATCTGGTCACGACCGACCGGTACCTTGTGCGCGTTGAACATCAGGATGTCCGCGGCCATCAGCACCGGGTAGCTGTAGAGGCCCATGGTGATGCCGGCATCCGGGTCCTCACCGGTTTCAACGTTCTTGTCCACCGACGCCTTGTAAGCGTGCGCACGGTTGAGCAGGCCCTTGGCGGCAACGCAGGTCAGCAGCCAGGTCAGCTCAGGGATTTCCGGGATGTCGGACTGGCGGTAGAAGGTCACGCGGTCGACATCGAGGCCACCGGCCAGCCAGGTCGCGGCGATTTCCAGACGCGAGCGCTGGATGCGCAGCGGGTCATCGCATTTGATCAGGGCGTGGTAGTCGGCCAGAAAGTAGAACGAATCGGCATTGCTGTCGCGGCTGGCAAGGATCGCCGGGCGGATGGCGCCGGCGTAGTTGCCCAGGTGCGGCGTGCCGGTGGTGGTGATGCCGGTGAGGATACGGGTACGGTTCGTCATGGGTAATCGCTTGTCAGACTGCAATCAATTCGAGAGACGCGGCAGGATCAGATCCTTGAGATCGGTCAGCTTGCCATGAAAAAAGTGTCCGCATTCTGCCACTTTCAGCAGCTCATGGGGGCGCTGGAGTTGTTCCGACCAGTCGTAAACCAGTTGCGGGTCGATGACTTCGTCGGTTTCTGGCTGGATCACCGTGAGTTCACCCTGCTGCGGCAGTTGATCCTGCTCGCCCAGACGCATGACCGCCGGCGCGACCATGAACAGATGTTTCAGCTGCTCGCCCTGCGCTTCGAGACGACCGCCGAGACTTGCGGCAACAAATCCACCGAAGGAGAAACCGAACAGGGTCAGCGGCAGATCCGGGTGTTTCTCGCGCAACCACTTGGCGGCAGCCTGAGCGTCGTCGACCTCGCCGGTGCCCATGTCGTGGGAACCTTCGCTGGCACCGACGCCGCGATAGTTGAAGCGCAAGGTGATCAGGCCGGCATCGCGTGCGGTGCGCTGCAAGGTCGAGACGACCTTGTTGAGCATGGTGCCGCCCTGCACCGGGTTCGGATGGCAGATCAGCGCGATGCCGCGTGGCTGCTCGTTGTCCAGGTACAGAGACTCAAGTTGACCCACCGGGCCGTCAATCACTACAGGGGTTTCACGCATCAGCAAGGAAGGAACTCCGTGACCTCGAATCGGGTCGACTCGTCTAGCAAATTGTCTGTGCCAATCTATTGCGAGTGAATCGCGGTATACAGCGCAGGTTCGAGCCGTTAACGTAAAGCAAAGCCGTTTATAGAGGAAGGACTCGTGGAACACTCGCTCTTAGTTTGGTTGTTACCGACTCTTGCCCTGGTTGTGGGTGTCGCCATTGGATTCCTGATCGCGCGCGTTGCGCCGAACGCCGCGCCAAGCCGTACGCAGCGTCAACTGGATGATATCCAGGAGCGTTTCGACAGTTATCAAAACGAGGTGGTCACCCACTTCAACAGCACCGCGATGCTGGTCAAGAAACTGACCCAGAGCTATCAGGAAGTGCAGGATCATCTCGCCGAGGGCGCCAATCGTCTGGCCCTGGACGAGCAGACCCGCCAGCGCCTGATCGCTGCCCTGCACGCCGACGCGGCAGTGGCGCCACGTGAACGCCTGACGCCACCGCGCGATCAGGAACCACCGCGTGATTACGCGCCGAAGACCCCGAACTCGCCGGGCATGCTCGATGAGCATTATGGTTTGAAGAAGTAATCAGCCTTCGCTGATAAAAAAGCCCCCGGACAATTCGGTTGTCCGGGGGCTTTTTTGTATCTGCAATCTTCGGTGTTTGTAATGGCCCCTTCGCGAGCAGGCTCGCTCCCACAGGGTTAGATGTGGAACACAAATCTTGTGTACACCATCAATACCTGTGGGAGCGAGCCTGCTCGCGAAGAGGCCGGCACAGGCCAAACAAAAAAATGCCCGATCAGCGGATCGGGCATTTCTTCATTCAGCCATTCCGTTACGGATACTGCTGAACCGTACCCGGCTGCGGTTGCTGCTGACCACCGTACTGCTGGCCCGGAATCGCTTTCAGGTTGACTTCAACCCGACGATTCTGCGCCCGGCCATTCACATCACCGTTGCTGGCAATCGGGTTATCCGGGCCGGCGCCACGCGCCGACAGGTTGGCACCGCTGACGCCTTGCGAGGTCAGGTAGGTCGCTACGCTCTGCGCACGACGCTGCGACAGGTCCATGTTGTGCTGACGGCTGCCGGTGCTGTCGGTGTAGCCGACGATTTCAATCTGGTTCTGACTGAACTCTTTCAGCGAGCCCGCGAGGTTGTTCAGCGGCTGATAGAAGCTGGGAGCGATGTTCGCTGAATCGGTAGCGAAGGTGATGTTGCCCGGCATGATCAGCTTGATCTGATCGCCCTGGCGCTGCACTTCAACGCCGGTGTTGGCCATGCTCGCGCGCAGTTTCTTTTCTTGCTGGTCGGCGTAATAACCGTAACCGGCAGCGGATGCACCCACCACGGCGGCGCCGATCAAGGCCCCTTTGCCGCGGTTGTTGTGGTCGATGGCAGCACCGGCGAGCGCACCGGCCAGAGCGCCGAGGCCGCCGTATTTGGCGGTTTTGCTCATGCCTTGAGAGCCGCTGTCAGCCTGGCCTTGATTGTCATACGGGTTAGGCGAGGCGCAGCCGGACAGCAAGGCCACGGCAGTAGCGACAATAATCAAACGACGCGTGGTGAACATGAGGAGCTCCTACTGTTTCTGCATTTTTTGGTGCAGCGGTCGTTTGGCAATAAACCTCTGCGGGCGTTGGATCATGACTATGCGCAAAAATTCCGCCGCACACTCGTGACAAAATATTTAGGCCCGCACGAAAGGATTTTCGCGCATCTCATCGCCCAGACGCGTATCCGGACCATGCCCGGCAATGACCGTAGCGTCTTCGTCCAGGGTGTACAGCCGCTGCTTGATCGAACGCACGATGGTCGCCTGATCACCGCCCCACAAGTCCGTGCGTCCTACTCCGCGACGAAACAGCGTGTCGCCGGCAATCAACAGCTTAGCCTCGGAAAACCAAAAGCTCATGGAACCGGGTGTATGCCCCGGCGTGTGCAGCGCGACGCCGCAACCACAGGCCAGCTCTTCATCGTCGCTCAACCAGCGATCTGGCGAAGGCACAGGCGTATAAGGCACACCGAACATCTGGCATTGCATCTCAAGGTTGTCCCAGAGGAACTGATCTTCTTTATGCAGATGCAGGGTCGCGCCAGTCTTTTCCTTCATCTGCCCGGAAGCCAGGAAATGATCGAGGTGCGCGTGGGTATGAATGATGCTGACCACCTTCAAACCAAGAGCATCAAGACGCGCCATGATCAGATCGGGGTTGCCGCCCGGATCGACGACGATGGCTTTTTTCGTGATCGGGTCGCCGATGATGGTGCAGTTGCACTGAAGCGGTCCGACGGGGAAGGTTTCGCGGATGAGCGCTGAATTCGGAACGGTCATAGGGATCCTGAACTAAAGGCATGAAGGTGACTTCAAGATTCTACTTCACACGCCGATACATATCGCCCGGTCAGTTTTTTGACGCCATCAATCGGAAAATAGTGGCTATATAATGTCAAAGCTGTTTTTTTTCGTGCAAAATCAAACCTTGTAGCGGCCACATTTCGGGAAGGGCCGCAGCCTAATTCAGGAATTCTTCATGCCACGCCCTACTGGTACACCGACACCTGGTCCGCTTCATTGACAGGGGTAGCTCCTGTCGACAGCCTCATTTCCGGCTATAAATGGGAAAGCACCAAGTGGTATTCCCCGAATGCAGTGACCAGTCTTACTTACAGCTTCGTCGTGCCAGGTGTTTCTGTATTTGCGATCAACTACAGCGCCGATAACGAGTACAAAGCGGCCTATGCTCTGACAGGCGCGCAGCAGTTGGGCGTTATGAGTGCGCTGGACACGTGGTCGGCCGTAGCCAACATCACCTTCCAACTCACCACTGAAACGTCTAACAGCGTAGGCGACATGCGTTTCGGCGGCTACTCGCTTCTGGATGCCGACTCGGCAGCATGGGCGTATACGCCCTCCGAGCCCCCCAACGGTGGCGATGTCTGGATCGGGCCGAATACCAACGATCCTGCGCCCGGCAAAGGTACCTACGACTTCATGACATTTGTCCATGAGATCGGTCATGCCATTGGGCTGAAACATCCGTTCACACCGTCCAGCAACAACAAGTTAACCCTTGATTCGTCACTCGATGACGTCGCTTTCACCGTCATGAGTTACAACAACAATTATTCTTATCTGCCGACCACGCCGATGGTACTCGACATCCTGGCGATACAGAGTCTTTACGGCATCAACAGCTATTGGATGACCGGCAACAACAATTATTCATGGGCGCCCAACCAGTCTATTTTCGAGACTATCTGGGATGCCGGCGGCAACGACACGATTGACGCCAGTAACCAACTTGTAGCCGTGTCGATCAACCTCAATGAAGGTCAATACAGCAAAATCGGCAAGGTATTTACCGACCAAGGTGGCAACGACTTCAACCAGGGCCTGGCGATTGCCTACGGTGCCAAAATCGAAAACGCCACTGGCTCCAACTTCGATGACACTTTGACCGGTAACTCGCTGGACAACTTCCTGAACGGCTTGGCCGGCGCCGACACCATGATTGGCGGAGCAGGCAACGACACTTACATTGTCGACAACATCGGCGACGTGGTGACCGAAACCGGCACCTCGCTTTCGGAAATCGATACCGTTTACTCGTATGTTGACTACACCCTGGGAGCCAACGTCGAGGTTCTGACCCTCGTCGGCGCGGCCACCAAGGGCACAGGTAACGCGCTGAACAATGCCATTTACGGCAATGCCGGCAATAACATTCTGGACGGCGGTGCGGGTATCGATACCCTCACCGGTGGCGCCGGTGCCGATACCTTTGTGTTCAGCTCACGCAGTGACATGGGCCTGGGCATCAACCGTGATGTCATCACCGACTTCAACAGTCTGCAGGGTGACAAGATCGACCTGACGAAATTTGATGCCAATCTGCTGCAAGGCGGCATGGACGCCTTCACCTTCATCGGCGCCAATGACTTCACCGGTGCCGGTCAATTGCGTTTCGTCGATCACGTGCTGTCGGGTAATGTCAGCGGCAATGTCGGCGCGGACTTTGAAATCCAGCTGGTCGGTGTGAACAGCTTCAGTGCCAACGATCTGGTGGCCTGACGCTTATCGCACACGCATGACCCGGTCTGCAGAATGGACCGGGCACCACAAAACAAACGCCCCGACTGGTTCGGGGCGTTTGTTTTTCAGCATGCAGCGCTTTTGTTCAACTCAGTACGCCCAGCGCCTTGGCGCGCGCCACGGCCTGCGTACGCCGCTCGACCCCCAGTTTGCTGTTGATATGGCTGGCATGGGTTTTCACCGTGTGCAGCGAAATGAACAGTTGCTCGCTGATTTCCTGATTCGAACACCCTTGAGCAATCAATCGCAGGACTGCCAGTTCTCGACTGCTCAACTGCTCAGTTGCTGAACACTCGACGGTGGGGCGGACCTCGGTCGCCGGAAAGAGCTCCAGCAATTGTTGCCCGACCGGATGTTGCGAGATCAGCGTCAGTTGTCCGCGCATCCAGTGCGGATGCTCCTTGAACAAGCCATCAAACGGTTGCAGCACGCCGCCATTGGCAGCCTCCAGTGCCTGAGCCAGCACCTTGCGAGCTTCCGGTTCACGAGCGGTCGCCAGCAGCAACGCCACTTTTTGCGTCAACGCCATCACACTGAGCAACTGCCGTCCGGTTTGCTGACCGTTTTCATGCAGCACAGTCAAGCGCCCTTCAGCGAGCATCGGTTGCCCTTGAATCATGTCGAGCAGTGCCTGCTGCAATTCGACATGCAACGGCAATTGCGGATGAAACTCCGGCGCCGCTGCCGCGCGCTCACCGGTATAGGTTTGCCCGAGTCGCGCCAACCATGCTTCGGCCAGATCAGTGCGCCCCTGCGCCAGCCACAATTCGCATTTGACCAGCGTGATCATCGCCAGATAGTAAATCGGTGGCACGTCCCAGATGTGCATCAGGCGCTCGGCTTCGGCCAGCTCGGCGAAGGCCTTGGCGAACTCGCCAGCGGCGCCGTCCAGCCTGGCGATCACGCAATGACCGATCAACACGCTGATGTCCCGGCAGGCTCGGGCTTCACCGATCCCCGCGAGCAGACGCACACGCGCGGCCTGCGGCTGCAAACGCATCGCCAGCAGAAACCCTTCATACAACGTCAAGCGCGCACGCACCGCGTACAACCGTTGTGCAGACAAGCCGCGCAAGCGCTCCAGGCCCTGATGCACTTCATCCAGCGCCCGGACGATCTCGCCACGCGATTGCAGAACCCGCGCACGGTCGTAATGTGCCAGCGCCTCGAACAACGGATTGCCGACGCGCTGCGCCAGCTCCAGCGACTCGCGATTCAAGCCGCGAGCGCGCCACAAATCGCCATCGGCAATGGCCAGATTGGACAACGTCGACAGACACATCAGCCGCTGACCGTAACGCTTGGCCGGCAGGCTTTCGAGGGCTTCACTGCAATAACGCAAGGTCAGTTCGCGATGGCCACGGCCACGAGCAATGATCCCGCTCAGCGCCAGCCATTGGGCCAGCATCGACTTCTGCGCCGTCGCCGAGGGTGCGGGCAGAAAGCGGCTCAAATGGCTGGACAGTTCTTCGGCAGCATCGAGCTGACACGCCAGCCCCAGCGCCCAGCTGTACAACACAATCAAACGCGGCGTGCTGATCAGCAGGCTGTCAGGCAAGTCCATTTTCCAGCGCAATAACATGCCGACATTCTGCTCGGCGAGCAGTTGCTCCTCGGACAGGTTCTGCACCAGATTGGCTGCCACATCGAGATGGCCTGCGCGTAACGCCTGTTCCACAGCCTCATCCAGCAGGCCTTGGGCATTGAACCAGCGACAGGCGCGCAAGTGCAGCGTGGCCGTCGGCACCAGCGCCTGGGCAAAGGGTCGGCTGCGCAATAAATCCGAGAACAGATGGTGATAGCGATACCAGTGCCCGTGCTCGTCCAGCGGCACCAGAAAGACCTGATGCGCGAGCAGGAAACGCAGAATCTCGGCGCTGTCATGGGCTTCGCGCACGGCGTCGCACAGTTCACTGCAAAAGCGTTCTTGCGGGGCCGTGTCGTAGAGAAACGCCTGCACTTCCGGCGGCAGGCAATCGATGACTTCTTCGAGCAGGTAATCGCGAATCAGCCCTTCCCCACCATTCAGCGCCTGCGGTAAAGCAGCCTCGCTGCCGGCTTCGGCCACCGCCAACAACCAGAAACGCAACCCGGCGACCCAGCCTTCGCTGCGCTGGATCAGATTTTCCAGCGCTTCGCCGCGCAGTGAGGTGCTGTGGCGATCAAGCAAGGTAAAGGCTTCGTCACGGGTCAGGCGCAGATCCTGCTCGTGCAGTTCGAGCAACTGTCGCGACAGCCGCAAGCGCGCCAGATGCCAGTCCGGGCGCTGGCGACTGGTGACCATCACCAGCAAGCCGTCAGGCAAGTGATTGAGGAAAAATTGCAGGCAACGGTCGAGTACCGGGCCTTGGGCAAGATGGTAATCGTCCAGCACCAATAGCAGCGGCGCGCCGGGATCGAGGTGCAGGGTCAGTTCATCGAGCAAGCCGTCGAGCCATTCTTCAAAGGCAAACGGCTGATGACGTTGACGCATTTTCAGCAGGCCGAGTGCGCGACTGCCCAGTTGCGGAAAGTAGTCCTGCAAGCCTTCGAGCAAACGCTCGAGAAAGCGTCCGGGATCACTGTCACGCGGGCTCAACCCCAGCCACAGACTTTGCCAGTGCACCGGCAAACTCTGACAGAACTCCACCGCCAGCGAACTCTTGCCGAACCCCGCCGGGGCGCTGACCAGCAACAGGCGTCCACCGAGCCCGGCTTGCAGGCGCTCGCAAAGGCGTGGGCGCAACACGTATCCATCCGGTAACGGCGGGCGAAAAAAACGCCCGTCCAATGCCGTGACGGCAACGCTTGCGGGACCCGGAAGTGGGGACAGATCAGTCATGGCCGGCTCTTGTTTGAATGGCTATTGGCGGCATTGCAGATGTCCGCAGACTAGCCTTAAACGAACCGGTTATGAAGGTTGCTGCTACAAATGGCTACAAAAAGGCTACAGGCAAAAAAACGCCCCGAACCGGTCGGGGCGTTTTCACGAGGATTCGGCCTCGGGTTACAGCAGGTTAGCGAACACCGTCCTGACGCAGAGCGGCCGGGGTGAAATCGCTGGTGGTGGCGGTGAAGCCGAAGTCATACGCCTGCTTCTCTTCGTTCTTCATGCCCAGTGCCAGGTAACGGCCGGACTGCAGGTCGTAGAGGGTTTCGAGGGCATACCACGGCACTTGCTTGTCGTAGTAGTTCTCGGCATGCGCCTCGGCCACACGCCACAGTTGGCCACGACCGTCGTAGTGGTCGATCACGGCGGCTTGCCAGGTGTCTTCGTCAATGTAGAAGTCACGTTTGGCGTAGATGTGGCGCTGACCTTCCTTCAGGGTTGCCACCACATGCCAGACGCGACGCAGCTCGTAACGCGCCAGATCCTGGTTGATGTGGCCGGCCTTGATGATGTCGGCGTATTTCAGTTTCGGATCGTCGAGCTTGTAACTGTCGGAGGCGATGTACATCTCTTTCTTGCCTTCGAGCTTCCAGTCGTAGCGATCCGGTGCACCGTTGAACATGTCGAGGTTGTCGGAGGTACGCAGACCGTCAGCCGCCGTACCCGGGCCGTCATAAGACACTTGTGGCGCCCGACGCACACGACGCTGACCGGCGTTGTAGACCCACGCCGAACGTGGCTCCTTCACTTGGTCGAGTGTCTCGTGCACCAACAGCACACCACCGGCCAGACGCGCCGGCGCGGTCACTTTCTGCTTGAAGTAGAACAGGATGTTGCCCGGATTTTTCGGGTCGTAGTCCTTCATCTTGTCGCGGAACACGAACTGATCCTGGAAGTACACCAGGCTGAACGAGCCGTTCGGCTGAGGTGTGGCCTGGGTCACCAGACGGGTCACGCTGCCGCCGCGATAGCGGGTGATGTGGTTCCAGATCACTTCCACACCGCTTTTCGGAATCGGGAACGGTACGGCGGTTTCGAAGTTTTCCAGACCGTTGCCGCCGGACACCAGATTGGTGGTGGTAGCGTTTTTCTTGATCGCGGCGAATACGTCATCCGGCACGGTCGCACCGCGATGGGACGGATAGACCGGCATCTTGAAGGTGTCCGGGTAGCGCTTGAACATCGCGTACTGGCCTGGCGCGAGCTTGTCCTTGTACTTGTCGACATCCTTTGCCGTGATCGTGAACAGCGGCTGCTCACTGGCATACGGATTGGACAGAAAACCTTTGCTGTCGACCGAACCGGCATTCTTCGGCAACGGTTTCCAGGCCGGGATCGAACCGTCGGCATTACCGGCCATTTCGGCGCCCATCGGGGTCAGGCTCTTGCCCAGCTTGTCGGCTTCGGCAGCAGGCACCGCGGCCATGACGCCGGTCGCCAGCAGCGACAGGCCCAGAACACCGGCGTGGAACAGACTCTTTGTTATTTTCATAAATTCGTTCGTCCTGAAATGCAGTGCTTAGAAGTTCACGCCGAAGCTGAGCGCAACGAAGTCGCGGTCATCCACGGTGGTGTACTTGCCGTCGAAGAAGTTGGTGTAAGCCAGGCTCGCGGTGTAGGTGTTCTGGTACTCGGCATCAACGCCCAGGCTGACGGCCTTGCGACCCTCTTCGAAGTTGCCGCCAGGGCCTGGCGAGTAACCGCTGACGTCGTGCGACCAGGCCACGTTCGGCTTGAGGTTCACACCGGCGAACACGTCGTTGTATTCCCAGATGGCGCGACCGCGGTAGCCCCAGGACATCGATGTGGTGAAGCCATCGTTGTCGCAATTGCGGCTACGGTTGTTCTGCGGCGATCCCGGGCCGGCACCATTGATGGTGCTGGCGTTGAGAATGTTGGCGCAGGTATTCACACCGCCAGTGGCCGGCAACTCACCCGGGCCATACACCGGATCGCGGCCATAACGCATGTCGGACCGGCTTTCCAGGCCACCGACGTAGGTCGCGCCGACTTCACCGACGAGGGTCAGACGACTGGCGCCCATGACCTGATCGAAGAAGTGCGTGAATGTCGTCTGGATCTGGGTAATTTCCTTGCGCTCGTAGCCATGCAGATCCTGGCCCGGCACGCCTGTGAGCAGCGAAGCGTTGGTCAGTGCGCCGCCCAGCGGACGCACGCCGGCGAACAGGATGTCGGTGGAGTTCAGTTGCACCGGTGCGTTCGGACGGTAGCTGATCTCACCGCTCCACGCCGTACCGGTAGGCAGGGTGGTGGAGAAGCTCAGACCGTAGAGACGAATGTCTTCAGGGTACTCAATGAAGTAGTTCGAGTTACCCGCGACCAGCAGGGGTGCGAGTGCTGCAAAAGGCCCCGGCAGCGCGCGTGCGGTGTTGTAGACCGATTGCGGCGCACCGGTGGCGCTGAAGATCGGCGCACGGCTGTGGTAGTTCATGAAGTAGGCGCCGAACTCGGTGTCGAGTGGCTCGTACATGTACTTGAAGGAGGCGCCCCACTGACCGCTGTCGCGGGCATCGCGATCCGGACCGCGGCGCACCAGCACGCCTTCTTCGTTGACGTTGACACCGTTGGCGGCCAATGGCCCCAAGGCGACGGCCGGGATTTGCGAGCGCTTGTTCAGCACGCGCAGGTTGTCGTTGCAACCGTCGGCAACGATGTCCGGCTGCGAGAAGAACGTACCGCAGTTATCGACGACGGTCTGGTCCCACTCCAACTGATAGAACGCTTCGGCCGAGAGGTTTTCGGTCAGGCTCTGTGACACGTAGAACATGTTGACCGGGATCAGGCCTTCCTTGATCTCGGCGCCCGGACGACGGAACGCGGACACGTCGATCGGGTTGATCGAGTTGATGCCGCCGCCGATGAAGGTACTTTCACCCCAGCTCACCACCTGCTTGCCCAGACGCACGGAACCCGGCTGATCGGCGATCGAATAGTTGTGGTAGACGAAGGCGTCGAGGATCTGCCCGCCGGAGGACTTGGCGCCCTCTTTACGGCCCGAATCGCTGATGTCCTTGAACTCGCGGCTTTCGTCCTTGAGTTCAAAGTCGTACCAGTATTTGCCACGGACAAACACGCCGGTGTCGCCGTATTTCAATTCAAGGTCATGGATACCCTTGAAGATCTTCGAAAAGGTTTCACCGCTCTTGAAGTTGGCGTGACCGTCATCGGATGTCTGCGACAGACCGTGGCCGCCGTTGTTGACGCCGATGAGGTTCTTGTTCGGGCTCTGAGTAGACCAACTGGCACCGATCGACAGGGACGAGTCGAACTGGCCCTCGATTTCACCGACGTTGAAACTGACGCCGAATGCAGGCCCGGCGAGCGAGGAGGCAAGACTGACCGCCAGAGGCAGTTTCGCCCGGCGCCAGAACTGGTTTACTGAGGTCATCGACGCTACTCCATGTGCATTATTGTTATGGCAGTGAGTACTTTTAAAAACGCTGAAGGACCGGGTGCCAGAGACAGCCCGACGTCACTCCAAAGATGCATCGCCCCGTTTTGTGCGTGTGCCCCGTTCTTAAAAATCCTTGAGCGGACTATAGCCAGCAGGTGGTACCGCTTGATCCCTCTAAAGTGTGATTTGCAGCCGCCAACCACTCTGGAACAGTCCTTTCGCCAGTCCGACACAAGTCGGCACGGCAAGGATGGCTGATTTTTTCGATTTCACAAGCCAAGCGCTTGCTTGGTGGGTCTGGCGCGCCGGTTTCGGCGCGCCAGCAGACACTTAAAGTGTCGAGAGGAAGGTGCTGTTGTTGGCCTGCCATTCGGTGATGTCGAGGCGGATGCGCTTCTTGTCGAGCTTGCCGACACTGGTCTTGGGAATTTCGGTAACAAGGGCAATCTGACTCGGAATCGCCCACTTGCTCAGGTGCCCCAATTCCACGAACGGCTTGAGGTGTTCCTTGAGCTCGCGCGCCCCGATCACGTGCCCTTCGCGGATCACCAGCAAGGCGAACGGACGCTCGCCCCACTGCGGATCGGCGATGCCCACCACTGCTACTTC
Organism: Pseudomonas fluorescens; assembly: GCF_001648775.1. Taxonomy (GTDB): domain Bacteria; phylum Pseudomonadota; class Gammaproteobacteria; order Pseudomonadales; family Pseudomonadaceae; genus Aquipseudomonas; species Aquipseudomonas fluorescens_M. The sequence continues at coordinate 84,396 of NZ_LVEJ01000029.1, read as the reverse complement.
GCGTACCGCGACGTGACGGCTGATCAAGTCTTCGAGGTCCAGCGAGGAGATCCATTCGCCGCCGGTCTTGATCACGTCCTTGATGCGGTCGCGGATATCGATCACGCCCATGCTGTCGAGCGTGGCGACGTCACCGGTGTGCAGCCAGCCGCCGGCCCAGAGCTCGGCGCCCTTCTGGGGTTCGTTGAAATAACCCTCGGTAAGCCATGGCGCACGCAGCACCAGTTCGCCCTGGGTTTCACCATCGGCCGGCAGGAAGTTGCCATCGCCGTCAACGATCGCCGCTTCCACCAGCGGCCCCGGCACGCCGGCCTTGATCCGGTAAGTGGTGCGTTCGTCTTCGGTGCCGGCCATCAGCTCATCGTTGAGGTGCGCGCAGGATACCAACGGCCCGGTTTCCGACATGCCGTAGGCGGCGGTGAGCTGGATGCCGCGCGCCTTGGCGGCTTCATACAAGGTGCGGTTGAGTGCGCTGCCACCGATGACAATTTTCCAGCCGCCGAAATCGGTGCCCTGCGCACCTTTGGCGTTAAGCAGCATTTGCAAAATGGTTGGCACGCAGTGGGAGAACGTGACCTTCTCTTTACGCCACAACTCCACCAGAAACTCCGGATCGTAGCGGCCCGGATAAACCTGTTTGAGCCCGAGCATGGTCGCCACATACGGCAGGCCCCAGGCATGCACGTGGAACATCGGCGTGATCGGCATGTACACATCGTTGGTGCCGAGCAGGCGCACGCTGTCGATCGAACCCATGATCGTCGACACGCCCATGGTGTGCAGCACCAGTTGCCGATGAGTGAAATACACGCCTTTCGGGTTGCCGGTGGTGCCAGTGGTGTAGAAGGTGGTGGCGACCGAGTTTTCGTCGAAGTCCTGGAAGTCGTACTGCGGGCTCGCGGCGGCCAGCAGTTGCTCGTACTCACCGACCAGATTCGGCAGCTCGGCGGTTTTTTCCGGCAGATCAGTCAGCAGCAGGGTTTTCTCGACCGTGGTCAGGTGCGGCGCGATCGCCAGATACAGGCCGACGAACTCGCTGTTGACCAGCACAAAACGGTCTTCAGCGTGGTTCATGGTGTAAAGGATCTGCTCCGGCGACAGGCGCACGTTGATGGTGTGAATCACCGCGCCAATCATCGGAATGGCAAACATGCATTCCAGGTAACGATGGCTGTCCCAGTCCATCACCGCCACGGTGTCACCGGCCTTCACACCGGCCGCCGTCAGCACGTTGGCCAGCCTTGCGACGCGCTCGATCAGCGTCGGGTAGCTATAACGCAACTGGTCACGGTAGATGATCTCGCGGGTTTTCTCGTAACGGGCGCCGGACATCAGCAGCCGTTTAATCAGCAATGGATACTGGTAGGCCCCATCGGCGGGGGGAATGACGCGAGTCTGCAACATAAGAATCCCTTTTCTGACTGCACGGTGTTGGCATAGAGATCGGTACTCTAGAACCCTTATACGCCAGCCAAATCAGCCAAAGGAATGATTTGCAGAGCCGTACAAATGCTAGCTTTGCGCCAGCATTTGCCGGAATTCGCCACCTGTCAGGCCGCTTGTCCTACAGCTTCCTCAGAAGGCGTGCGTGGGAAAACTACTGCCGCAAGGAAGGTCAGTGCGCCAAAACCCGCGAGAATCAAGTAAAGGCCCACAAAACCTTGGCGCGGTTCGACATAGGAAATCAGTGGAATCGCTGTCGCACTGGCACCGAACGATAAACAGTAACGCAGGGCAAACACCCGCGACTGCCATTGCGGCGCGACGAAATTGGCGACCATCGCATCATTCACCGTGACCTGACCGAAGACCACGAACATGAACGCTGCCCCGAGGGCAATCACCGCCCAGCCATCGGCATAAGCCAGCGCAAACAGTAACGGGGCCTGGCACAACGTCAGCACTACAAACGGCCATTTCAGGCTGATCCGGTGCAACACCCGACCGATGCTCAACTGCGCGACCGCACCAAAGGCATACGCCAGGCTGACCACCACACCAAGGGTTTGCGGCGAGGCGAACAGTTCATGCAAGCGCTCCTGAAACAGTTTCGGATAGGTCATGGTGGTGGCGTTGAACACCACGCCGCCAGTAGCGGTGGCCAGTGCCAGTACGCCAAATACCATGACCATGGAAATACGCTGGCCACCGGCACCTTTAAGCGCCGTGTGTGGGCGTTGCGGAATCGGCTCCTCGCGCACCTGCAAGGCAAAACCGATGCCAAGCACGATCGCCACTGCGCCCGGTACCAGAAACGCCGAGCGCCAACCGAATTGCGCCACCAACAGGCCGGTGACCAGCGCCGAAAACGCCACGCCGAGGTTACCCCACATGCCGTTGATGCCGATTTCGCGACCACGGTTCTGTGCGTAGGCGACCAGCATCGCGGTGCCCACCGGGTGATAAATCGCGGCAAAAATGCCGATCAGGGTCAGGCCGATCACCAGCATCGCCGGGCTGTTACTCAGGCCGGTCAAAATCGCCGAGGCACCGATGCCAAAGAAAAACACCAGCATCATCTGCCGCCGACTCCAGTGATCACCCAGCCAGCCGGCGGGGAGCGAGCAGGCGCCGAAGGCAATAAAACCACCCAACGACAAACCGATCAGCGTGGCGTAATCGAGGCCGAAGGCCTGGGTCATGCCGAGCACGGCAGCGGGGAAAATCAGCATGAACATGTGATCAATCACATGGGCAGCGTTGATGTAACGGATGACGTTTCTCGATTGATTCATGTCGGCACGCTTTACGTTGTGGTGTGCCGCTTATGCTAAGTTGGCCAAAAAGCGCATTCCTGCCAACCAAGTCATCGAATCAGACATGTTAATCAGCCATTTCGAACACGGCCCGGTCAGTGCCTATCCCCGGGATTACCTGGATGGCGCACATCAGCCGCTGCACCTGCATCGCGAGGCGCAACTGTTGTATGCCGTCAGCGGGATCATGCGCGTGGTCACCGCATCAGGCGCGTGGGTGATTCCACCGAGTCGTGCGGTATGGATTCCGCCCGAGGTGGCGCACGAGATTTTCATGAGTGGCGATGTGCAGATGCGCTCGCTGTTCATCGCGCCAGCGCTGTCGCCCGCCAGCCTGCAACAGTGCTGCGTATTGGCGGTGACGCCATTGCTGCGCGAACTGATCCTGCGTGCCGTGCAAGGACCGCCGCACGCCGACAATCCGCTGATTCAGCAGTTGATGCTCGAGGAACTCGCCAGCCTGGAAAACCTGCCGTTGCACATTCCGCTGCCCAGCGACCGGCGCCTGCAAAACATCTGTCTGGCGCTGCTGCACACCCCGGATCACCCAAACACGTTGGAAGACTGGGCACAGCAGGTCGGCGCCAGTTCACGGACCTTGGCGCGGCTGTTCCAGCAACAATTGCAGATGAGCTTCAATGCCTGGCGCCAGCAACTGCGCCTGATGGAAGCCCTGCCACGCCTGCTCGCCGGGGACAGCGTGCAGCGTGTGGCGCGGGATTTGGGTTATGGCAGCGCGCGGGCGTTCAGTGCGATGTTTTGCCGTTTGCTCGGGGAAAATCCCCGCGACTACGTCAATAACCTGAGCAAACTCAGCGAACTAGTGTAGGAATTCCACCTGTGGGAGCGAGCTTGCTCGCGAAAGCAATCTTCCAGTCACCTGTGATATCGACTGATCCGACGCCTTCGCGAGCAAGCTCGCTCCCACAACTTGATCGCAATCAGTCCTTAATGCATCTCGGTGAACGCGATTTTCACGCCGAGGGCGATCAACACCGCCCCCATGGTCCGGTCGAACCAGTGCCCCATGCGGGCGAACCCGGCCCGCACACGTTGCTGGCTGAACAGCATTGCCACCAGGCAGAACCAGATGGCCGTCGCAACGGCGAGGTAAACACCATAACCCGCCTGCACCGCCAGCGGCGTGTGCGGGTTGATCACCACGGTGAACAACGACAGGAAAAACAACGTGGCTTTCGGGTTCAGGCCATTGGTCACAAAGCCCGAAGTGAAGGCGCCACGCGCCGTGCGTACGCCGGCCTCTTTGTGCAGATCATCGGTCACGGTTTTCGCTGGTTGCGCACGCAGGGCCTTGAAGCCGATGTACAGCAAGTAGGCCGCCGCCGCCCACTTCAAGGCGTTGAACAGCACGATCGACTGCGACACGATCAGGCCGATGCCGAGCAGCGAATAACCGACGTGCAGGAAAATCGCCGTGCCGACACCGAGTGCCGTCCAGGTGCCGGCGCGACGCCCGTGGTTCACACTCTCGCGCACCACCACGGCAAAGTCCGGGCCGGGGCTGGCGACGGCCAGCAAGTGGATCAGTGCAACGGTCAAGAACTCGGTCCAGTACATGGGGGCTCCTTTCGGCCAAGCGTATCAATTTGTTTCATCTGGTAGGCTCGGCAGATTACGCCCAACGCTCAAAGCCTAAAAGGTACAGTTGATGACGAACACGCGCCGCGCGGTATTCCTTGATCACCCTTCGCTGGATCTCGGCGACCTCGACCTCAGTCCGTTGCGCGAGTGTTTCAGCGATCTGCAGTTGTTCGCCCAGACCTTGCCCGAGCAAGTCGCCGAACGCCTGCAAGGTGCAACGGTAGCCATCACCAACAAGATCCTGATCGACGCCGCCGCCATGGCCGCCAACCCCGATCTGAGACTGATCCTGATCACCGCCACCGGCACCAACAACGTCGACCTCGCCGCTGCCCGCGCTCAGGGCATCACCGTGTGCAACTGCCAGGGTTACGGCACGCCATCGGTGGCGCAACACACGATTATGTTGCTGCTCAATCTCGCCACGCGTCTGGCCGATTATCAGAAAGCCGTCGGCGCAGGTCGCTGGCAGCAAGCGAAACAGTTCTGCCTGCTCGACTATCCGATTGTTGAACTGCAAGGCAAAACCCTCGGTTTGCTCGGCCACGGTGAACTCGGCGGCGCTGTAGCGCGTTTGGCCGAAGCCTTCGGCATGCGGGTGTTGCTCGGGCAGATTCCGGGGCGCCCTGCTCGCCCGGATCGCCTGGCGCTGGAGCAACTGCTGCCACAAATCGACGCCCTTACCCTGCACTGCCCGCTGAATGAACACACCCGCCACTTCATCGGTGCGCGCGAGCTGGCGTCGATGAAACCCGGCGCCTTCGTGGTCAACACCGCCCGTGGCGGCTTGATTGATGAGCAGGCGCTGGCCGATGCTCTGCGCAACGGTCACCTTGGCGGCGCGGCCACCGATGTCTTGAGCGTCGAGCCGCCAAGCCAAGGCAATCCGTTGCTCGCGGCCGACATCCCGCGATTGATCGTCACGCCGCACAACGCCTGGGGCAGTGTTGAAGCGCGACAGCGCATCGTTGGCCAATTGACCGAAAACGCCCAGGCGTACTTCAGCGGTAAGGCGCTGCGGGTCGTCAGTTGATAAACTGCGGCACTTTTTTTTGAGGAGCAGTTATGGATCCGCGCAGTGAAGTACTGCTTCGTCAGCCCGAGTGGTTTCAAGGTTCGTTGTTGTTGGCCGGTTTGCCCGCCGATGATTTGCTCGGGCGTCTGCCCAATGCGTTCGGCTGGTGCTGGCATGCCGGCGATCAAGCGGCGCTGGACGCCCGCTTCGAAGGTCGCAGCTACTTCGGCGTAACCGTTCCGGAGCGCGAGTTCGACAGCGCCGTGGTGTTCTTGCCCAAGTCCAAGGACCTGACCGATTACATCCTCAACGCCGTGGCCTCACGTCTGGCCGGGCGCGAAGTGTTTCTGGTCGGAGAAAAACGCAGCGGCATCGAAGGCGCGTCCAAGCAGCTCAACCCGTTCGGCAAGCCACGCAAGCTCGACAGCGCGCGTCATTGCCAGCTCTGGCAAGTCACCGTAGCGAACGCCCCTGAAGCCAAATCGCTGGAAAGCCTGGCACAGACCTATGAACTGCCATTGGCCGAAGGCCCGCTGAAAGTCATCAGCCTGCCGGGCGTGTTCAGCCACGGTCGCCTCGATCGCGGCAGCGCTCTGCTGCTGGAGCATCTGGACAAACTGCCAAGCGGCCATCTGCTCGACTTCGGTTGCGGCGCTGGCGTGTTGGGCGCTGCGGTCAAACGTCGCTATCCGCACAATCAGGTGACGCTGCTCGATGTCGATGCATTCGCCGCCGCCAGCAGCCGTCTGACGCTGGCTGCCAACGGTCTGGAAGCTGTAGTGCTGACCGGGGATGGGATCGACGCTGCGCCGATGGGTTTGAACGCGATCCTGAGCAACCCGCCGTTTCATGTCGGCGTGCACACCGATTACTTCGCTACCGAAAATTTGCTGCGAAAAGCAGCCAAACATCTGAAAAATGGCGGCGAACTGCGCTTGGTGGCGAACAGCTTCCTCAAGTATCAACCACTGATCGAAGAGCATCTTGGCGTCTGCGCGATCAAGGCCGAAGGCAATGGTTTCCGGATTTACCGGGCCAAGCGCGGCTGAAACCTCTTTTAAAAAAGAGGCTTGCTCAATCGGATTTGCCTAGGCAGAATCCGCTCCGTCCTAGGGGAGTAGTCTCCCACGAGCGCCAAGCTCGTCCGGCATACGTCAACATACTTGATCCTCAGATCATGGCGTATGCGACCCAAGCGTCCGCAGCAGACGGATCGCAGGGTTTGACAAGACCTATGACACGCACACCTTACCCGGGGCGGGAAGGCTGTACGTGTCATAGCCGTGTCGACCCGCCCCTTAGGAAAATCCTGATGCTGGACTCGTTACTCGTTCCCACCGCAATCGTTGCCTTGGCCGAAATCGGCGACAAGACGCAACTGCTCGCGCTGATTCTCGCCGCTCGCTTCCGCAAACCCTGGCCGATCATTGCCGGTATTGTCGCCGCGACCCTGGCCAACCACGCAGCAGCCGGTGCGGTAGGCGCCTGGTTCGGCAGTTTCTTCTCGAATGCGACACTGCACTGGATTCTCGCCGCGAGTTTCACGGCCACGGCGCTGTGGACGCTGGTTCCGGACAAAATGGATGACGATGAAACCAGCACCGCACGCAAATTCGGGCCGTTCCTGACCACGCTGATTGCATTCTTCCTGGCGGAAATGGGTGACAAGACCCAGGTCGCCACGGTCATGCTCGCGGCGCAATACCCGGATCTGTGGCTGGTGATTATCGGTACCACGGCGGGCATGTTGATTGCCAACGTACCGGTGGTGCTGGCAGGTAACTTTGCCGCCGACAAATTGCCACTGACCCTGATCCGTCGCCTCGCGGCTTCGGCATTCATGATTCTGGCAATCGTTGCGGTGTACAAAGCAATGCAGAGCAGTGGCTGGGTTTAACCCTGAGAGAAGGATCGTTCCCTCGCTCTGCGTGGGAATGCAGCCGGGGACGCTCTGCGTCCCGCTTGGAACGCCGAGCGTCCCTTGAGGCATTCCCACGCAGAGCGTGGGAATGCTCACCGACTCAGGACTTCGGGGCCTGTTCGTACAGCGGCATAACCTTCGGAATCGCCGCCTGCAACGAGGCAATCCGGCTGGCCGAGGCCGGGTGAGTGCTCATGAACTCCGGCGGTGCACCTTCCGACGCCTTGCTCATCTTGTTCCACAAGGTGATCGCGGCGTTCGGGTTGTAACCGGCACGTGCGGCCAGTTCCAGGCCGATCAAGTCAGCTTCGTTTTCGTTGGCGCGGCTGTTCGGCAAGGTCATGCCGTAGTTGGCCACGGTGTCGGCCAGCGCCAGACTGTCCTGCCCCAGACCGAGCAACGCACCCGCGCCCTGCTTGGCCATTTCAATGCCGTACGCCTTGGACATCGCTTCACGACCGTGCTCGCGCAGGGCGTGGGCGATTTCATGGCCCATGACCGCGGCGATTTCATCGTCGGTCAGTTTCAGGCTGTCGATCAGCCCGGTGTAGAAAATGATCTTGCCGCCAGGCCCGCAGTTGGCGTTGAGCTCGTCGCTCTTGATCAGATTGACTTCCCACTGCCATTGCGCGGCATCCGGACGGAAGTTCGGCGCCTGAGCGATCAGGCGGTTGGCAATCGCCTGTACCCGCTTGGCCTCAGGACTGGTTTTGTCCAGCACACCCTTGCTGGACGCCTCGCCGACGGTCTTCTGATACGACTGGGCATACATCTGGTCGACCTCTTGCGAGGACAGCATGCTGAACATGTACTGCTTGCGCTCCACCCCCACGGCACCGCCGCTGGTGGTGTTGACCGACTGACAACCGGCCAGCAACAGCGCTGCGCTCAGTGCACTTACAACCAAAATCTTGTTCATTCAAAAGCTCCCTGAAAACCTGCGCGTATCCTAGGCGGGTAATTGTATCGACGCCAGATACAACGGACCTGCTGCAGCGACTTTCAGACGTTTCCCACCATGGCTGTCGTAAAAAATTCATACCGGGCGCCCGCCCCCTGCCACTGCGTCGCGCACCGATCCATTTGCGACATTGACGTTCAACTCCACCGGTTCGCACTCATGGCGCAATGCCTGCTGCCGATACATCAGCGCAGACGTCCTCTTGCGTGCGGAGCTCCCATGAAGTTCAAGTCGATCCAGTTTTCCGTTGCCGCCCTGGCCGGCGCCATCGTGCTCAGCGTGGTGGCCGCGCTGGTCCTGTATGCGCTGTTCTCCGGTGCACGCACGCAAGAAATGGTGCAACAGCGCACCCAGGCGCAGTTCGAGCAAGTCATCGAACAACGCCTGACCTCGCTGGCGCAAACCCAGGTCAGCCAGATCCAGCGCGAACTCGAAGCGCCGCTGCTGATTGCCGGCGGCCTGGTGCGGGTCAACGCCCTGCTCGGCACGCCCGGCACCGATGGCCAGCCGCGCCTGAGCGTCAGCCGCGAGCAACTGATCAGCCTGATCAAAGAGAACGTCGAAAAGAACCCGAAGATTCTCGGCACCTACATCGGCTGGGAAAAAAACGCCCTCGACCACAATGACGCGGCCTACGTCGGCACCAGCGTGGTCGGCATCGATGCGGCCAACGGGCGCTTCCTGCCGTGGTGGTTCCGCAACGATGACGGCACCCTCGGCCTCGACAAACTGGTCGACGTCGATGACCAGAAAGTCCTCTCCACCGGCGTGCGCGCCAGCGAGTACTACCTGTGCTCGAAAGAAAACAAAAAATCCTGCGTGATCGATCCGGCGCCGTACAAGGTCGGCGACAAGGTCGTCATGCTCGCCTCCTTCATTGAACCGATCATGCTCAACGGCGCCTTCCAGGGCATTGTCGGCGCCGACTTGTCAGTGAACTTCATTCAGGAAATGCTCCTCGGCGCCAACCAGAAGCTGTACAGCGGCGCCGGGCAAATGGCCCTGATCGGCGGCAATGGCCGGATCGTTGCCTACACCAAGGACCCGAGCAAGTTTGGCGAAAAGGTCAGCGACATCCTCGACGCGGAGCAGATTGCCAACATGGCCAATCTCAAGCGCGGCGAAGTGACCTACTCGGTCAACAAGGACAAGGGCCGCATCGAGCTGTACCTGCCATTCGGTATCGGCCAGACCGACGCACGCTGGACATTGATGCTGCAATTGCCTTTGAACGCCGTTATGGCTGACCTGCAAAAGCTACAGGCCGACCTCGATGCCCAACGCAAATCCGACACCTTCGGCATGGCCATGGTCGGTCTGCTCATCGCCGGCCTCGGCTTGCTGGTGATCTGGCTGGTCGGCCACGGCATCGCCCGACCGCTGAAGCAAATGGTCGCGATGCTCAATGACATTGCTCAAGGTGAAGGTGACCTGACGCGTCGTTTGAGCAGTGATCGCAGCGATGAATTGGGCTCGATCGCCAAGGGCTTCAACACGTTTTTGGCCAAATTGCAGGCGATGATCACGCAGGTGGTGACATCGGTGCAGAGCGTCAGTGATTCCTCGGAACACACCGCTGACATCGCGATTCGCACCAACATCGGTATTCAGAAACAGATGGCCGAGATTGATCAGGTCGCCACGGCGGTGCAGGAAATGACCGCCACCGCGCAGGACGTCGCGCGCAACGCCACGCAGGCTGCGCAAGCGGCCAGCCATGCCGATCAGGCGGCGAGTCAGGGCATGCAGATCGTTCGTGACACCTCGAACTCGATCGGCGTGCTGGCGCTGGAAATCGGCAAGGCTGTCGATGTGGTGCAGACCCTGGCCAAGGACAGCGAGAACATCAACGCGATCCTCACGGCGATTCGCGGGATTGCCGAGCAGACCAACCTGCTGGCGCTGAACGCGGCGATTGAAGCGGCGCGTGCCGGCGAGCAGGGTCGCGGCTTTGCCGTGGTGGCGGATGAAGTGCGCAATCTGGCGCAGAAAACCCAGAAAGCCACCGAAGAAATCCAGAGCATGATTCAGCAACTGCAGCAGGGCACTCGCGATGTGGTGCGGGTCATGGAAGACAGCCAGAACCGCACCGACGAAAGCGTGCAGCATGCGGCGAAAGCGGCGCAGGCGCTGGAGACGATTACTCAAGCCGTGTCGGTGATCAACGACATGAACACGCAGATCGCCAGTGCCGCAGAAGAGCAGAGCGCGGTGGCGGATGACATCAACCGTAACGTGATCAATATCGGGCAAGTGGCCAATGAAGTGGCGGGCGGCGCGGATGAGTCGAGCTCGGCGAGTGCGGATTTGACCAAACTGGCGGAGCAACAGCGGCGGTTGATCAATCAGTTCAAGGTCTGAAAAGCGAAAAGCACCCTCACCCTAACCCTCTCCCAGAGGGAGAGGGGACTGATTGGGGGATATTGACGAAGTACACCGACTTGAACGCTTTTCACCGAATCCATAATCGCCACGATTTTTCAGGTCGATGCATGACGGTAGACAACTCGGTCAGTCCCCTCTCCCTCTGGGAGAGGGTTAGGGTGAGGGGCTTTTGATCTACAGGCTTTAACCCGGGGTCAGGCACTCAGGCCCATTGAGTTTCGGATCATTGATCAGATTCGCCAACACCCTCTCCCGCAACACGGCCGGTTCACTGGCCAGCAACCCCTGCAACACATGCAACGGCGTCTCGGGATCTAGCCACGCCGCCTGCCCCGCCTCATCGAGAATCAACGGCCGCCGCTGACTCGACGCCGGTTGCGTAATCACCGCAGTGCTCAGCCACACCTGCTCCTGCACCGGATACGCCTCCCAGATCGCCGCGAAAAACAGCGAAGCGCCCTCCCCCGGCGTCAGCCAGTACGGGCGTTTGCGCTGGGTCCCGCGCCATTCATAAAAACCGTTGGCCGGCAGCAGGCAGCGGCGCAGACGCAGCGCTTCTCGGAACATCGGTTGTTCCGCCACGGTTTCCGCCCGGGCATGCGCCGGGGTTTTCGACAGATCGGTCAACCACGGCGGCGTCAGCCCCCAACGGGCACGGGCCAGCGTGCGCTCACCGGTTTCACCGGCACGCAGCATCAACACCGAATCATTGGGGGAAATGTTCCACTGCGCCTGCTGATCGGCGGGAAAACCTGGCAGGGCCGCGAAATCGCGGTTCCAGCGAAACAGGGCATAACGTCCACACATGGGGCAACACGACTCTGAAGTAAAACGAAGCTCAGCCTAACAGACCAGCGTTCCGGGGAAGCTCTCCGGTTCATCGCCGGGCAGCGGCAGCGCGGCATTGTACGCGGTGATCAGCTCGCGGGCGTACTCGGCCTGATCGTTATCCACCGACAGCCCGAGCAGGCCGAAGATCGGCAGCTCACCGGTGCCGCCGAGCAAATCGCGGCCCACCAGATGCGCTTCGATGCCCTCGCTGGCGAGCATGCCCTTGAGCATTTCGCCTTCCATCAGGTTTTCCGGCTCGTAGATTCGCTGCATGGGCGCGCCTCACTCGTTTTCGCTGTGGACTTCGAGCATCCATTCATGACCATCGGTTTGCAGCGTGAACGTGATCGGCCTACAGCACACAGGGCAATCCTCTATGTAGGTCTGATCCCCAGCCGACAAATCCAGAACCGCTTCAGCTTGCTCACCACAATACGGACATTCGTAGCGCTCGGTTTCCAGCATCGCGGTCTCCCAAGTGACTTGTGCGTATAATCGCCGGTCTATTTGCAGGGCTATTTTTGTCTGGCTACCTTTTCAGACCGTGCCCCGTTGGTTTTCGATCAAAACCTTTACTTACCCTAGCCGTTTCTAACAAGAGAGCATGATGGGCGAATTCGATGCCATCCGACCTTACGACGACAGCGAAGTACCTGTGGTACTGGCAAGACTGCTCGGCGACAAGGCGTTTCTAGATATCCTCACCCACTTCCGCTTCCCGCGTTTTGCCGGTGCTTTTGGCTGGATGCTCAAACCACTTATAGCCCATCGGCTGCGTCGTGAGTTCGCCGACGTGACGTCGGTGGCGACGTTGCAGGACAAGGTCGAGTCCTACGTCGACCACACCATCGAGCGCGCCACCGACGGCGTGACCTACACCGGTGTCGAGCAATTCAAGTCGGGCAGCGCGTATCTGTTCATCGCCAACCATCGCGATATCGTCATGGACCCGGCCTTCGTCAACTACGCCGTGTACCACGCAGGGCTGCCGACGCCGCGTATCGCGATTGGCGACAACTTGCTGCAAAAGCCGTTTGTCAGCGATCTGATGCGCTTGAACAAGAGCTTTATCGTCCACCGTTCGATCACCGGCCGTCGCGAAAAAATGGCCGCGTATCAACTGTTGTCGGCGTACATCAACCACTCGATCCGCAACGATTGCGCCTCGATCTGGATCGCTCAGGCTGAAGGCCGGGCGAAGGATGGCGATGACCGCACCGAGTCGGCGATCCTCAAGATGTTCCACATGAGCCGCAAGGACGAGCCGTTCAGTGAAGTGATCCAGTCGCTGAACGTCACCCCGGTGTCGATCAGCTACGAATACGATCCGTGCGACCAGGCCAAGGCCCGCGAGCTATACATCCGCGCCACCACCGGCACCTACGCGAAAGCGCCGGGCGAGGATGACGTGAGCATTGCCAAGGGCATCACCGGCTATAAGGGCCGCGTGCACGTGAACTTCGCCGCGCCGATCAGCGAGCGGTTCGAAGACACCAAGCAATTGGCGGTCGAGATGGACAAGCAGATTCTTGGCGGTTACCGGTTATTCCCGGTGCACTATCTGGCGTACGCGCAGTGGGCTGATGCTGATCCACAACTGAATGTGCCGAAGGCTGCCGAGGTGTTCCCGGCCGATGAACTGGCCAAGGCGCAGGAAGAGTGGCAGAGCCGACTGGATGCGTGCCCTGAGGAACATCGTCCGTATCTGGTCCTGCAATATGCGACGCCGGTGCGTAATCAGTACCGCGTGAAGGCTGGTCTGCCGTTGTAAGTGGTTATCAGCAGACGCAAAAACGGCGCCCTCGGGCGCCGTTTTTTATGCCTGGCGCTTTAGAAGCGCGTGCTGATCCAGGAGACGATCAGGGCCAGAGCGAGGCAAGCAAAACCAAATCGATAGAAAAACCGGTTCATGCGCAACGTCGCCCAATCCAGCATCGGCTCGGCATTGGGCTGCGCCTGGCGCTGGGCGGCGATGCTGGCCATCGCGCGCTGTTCACGGCGGCGAGTGGCGTGCAACAGCCAACTGCCGGGAAACGCCAACAGCAGCGCCAGCAGGTTGATCAATTTGGCGGGATGGGCGGTAAACAGCGTCATCAAGTGCAGCGACATCACAGACCTCAATCTAAACCGGTGTGGCAGACGCCAGACCGACGACCGCGGCGCGGATTCTACCGAAACCTCCCTCATCTGCCCCAGCCTTTGCGATAAATAACCTGACAATCGACCGATGGCTGTCCTGTGTCACGGCATCGTCATGTGGATAGGCCACCCTGCGCGCCTCGAAACACACATGGAACGCGACATGCTTCACGCTGAAAACCAGGATCGCCTTTATCTCATTACCCCTTACGACGAACAGCAAAGCCTCGTCGGCAGCCTCGCCTTCAATGTTCAGGATCGCCATTGGCTGGTGTATTGCGCGCTGGGCGGGCATCAGCATGCGGATTTGCCCGAGACGGATTTGCTGACGGGCGTTAGCGTGCTCGACTTTTACTCGCAGGCTGCCTAAAAGCAAAAGCACCCTCACCCTAGCCCTCTCCCGGAGGGAGAGGGGACTGACCGAGGTGTTTATTCGAGGTACATCGACCTGAAATATCCAGCCGAACTCAGATCCTGAAAAGCCCCCGACCGGCTCCCTTCCCCCTCGCCCCCTTTGGGGGAGAGGGGACTGACCGAGTTGTTTGGTCGAGGTACATCGACCTGAAAAACTCGAGGTGAACTCCGGTTCTGAAAAGCCCCCGATCGGCTCCCTTCCCCCTCGCCCCCTTTGGGGGAGAGGGGACTGACCGAGTTGTTTGGTCGAGGTACATCGACCTGAAAAACTCGAGGTGAACTCCGGTTCTGAAAAGCCCCCGACCGGCTCCCTTTCCCCCTCGCCCCCTTGGGGGAGAGGGGACTGACCGAGTTGTTTGGTCGAGGTACATCGACCTGAAAAACTCGAGGTGAACTCCGGTTCTGAAAAGCCCCCGATCGGCTCCCTTCCCCCTCGCCCCCCTGGGGGAGAGGGCTGGGGTGAGGGGGATCGATTTCCCATACGCCACAAGTCCCGAACCTGACACCCACAAAAAAGCCCGGAACCATCACTGGCCCCGGGCTTTTTCACATCAGCCGAAAACTTACTCAGCCAGAACCTGACCCACCGTCGGATCCTTGAACAGACGCGTCAGCGCATCGCTCAATACATCGCTGACCAGTTTGGTGTTGGTTTCCTGGTTCGGCGCCATGCCGAAACGCTGATCCAGCGACGCGCCGTAACGGCCGCTGTAACGGCGGTTGGCGTTTTGCACGTCGGAGCGGAAGGTCGCGCCGATGGTCGCTTCGGTCACGTACATGCCTTCTTTCGGCGACTGGTATTTCAGCTCGACCAGGGTCACGGTCAGCTGTGGAGCATTCGGCGCGTTGTTGGTCGGGGTAAACCCGAGCAGACGCACGGCGGCTTCAGCCTGAGCCTGCAACTTCGGCAGAATCTGCTCGCGCTGCACGGTGATGGCGCTGGTTTCCGGGTACAGACCGCCACGGGTACCGAGGGTTGGCGACGGACGACCGTCAACCACGCGCACCACGACTGGCTGGCCACGACCGACCGCTGGCAGCTGAGTGGTCAGCTTCGGCTCCGGGCTCAGTTGTTGCGGGCTGTGGGCGCAGCCGGCCAGGGTCAAACCGGCCACAGTGATCAAACCGAACAACAGGCGTTGCAACATGCTCTTCTCTCCAGAATCAGGCACAAACAGGCCGGCAGTATAGCGGTGGGCCACTGCGGGTAACCAGCGCCCGGCAGCGAATACTGAAATGTCTGACAAACCCGTGGGAAAGCGGTTCCTGTCACAGATTATTCACCCGGCATACACGTTCACGTCACGGCGTGTTGGCAACCTTGCAATCAGTCCCCCACAAGGTACTCAACCATGCGTTATCTGATCTCGTTGTTCGCGCCACGCCCGCTGCACCGCAGCTTTGCCCTGCTCGACCGTAACGGCCACTGCCAGGCATTCAAGCAGTGCAGCCTGCAACCGATGGGCGACGGTTGGGTGGAAATCGAAGAAATCCGCCTCAACTGGTTACACCAGCCACTGCCCTCCAGCGCCCGCGTCATAGCGTCGCAGCCCCGCGCACGGGTGCAGGCGATGTTGAGCATCTGACCGGATGCCTAATAAAAGTCATTAAACACGAGCAACTGCCCGCATTTCTTCGATACAATCTCCCCCCGATTATAAGGACGTCTCCTGATCGGGCCCCGCAACAGCGTCAATGCGCTTGCATCGACATCAAAATCGCCCACAGAGAGCCGCCCACACAGATCGAGTGAAGTTGGCGCGCTTGCCTGTTCTTCCGGCAAAAACCCGCTTTTCGCGAATCTGCAGAGCTGTCATACGCTCGGCCGCCGCGTTGTTTTTGCCCTTCGGGCACGGTGCCAAGCCTGGACAGCCCTTTTTTGAGGTTCACGTCTTCAAAAGAGCGTGAAAAAAACGGGTTTTCACAACTTCACAAGAGTGTGGCGAGCAAATGAATAGTTTTGCGTCTGAACATGCACCATTAGCGTCTGAAACAGCCCAACGACACAGGACCGGGTATACCTCGAACATCGGAGCCTGAAGCCTGTCCGCTACGGATTTGGTTGCACAAAAACGGATGTCTCGACCATAAGTCGAATTGCCAGCCACGTGCTGAAATGAGTTCATGGAGCTCTTGAAAGCCAGGCCGCATGCATCCGTCGAAGTTGCGAAAAATTGCGAAGATTCGGACATGGCGAACCTGACCACGGATAGCCTGGACACAATTGATCTGTCCCGGAACGCCTGGCAGCCATGCCGACAATTTGGTGCTGCAGATTTTGGAGACGCGTTAAATGGCGCATAACGAAGCAGTCGACGTAGTACTGGTTGGGGCCGGCATCATGAGTGCCACCTTGGCCGTACTGCTCAAAGAGCTCGACCCCGCGATCAAGCTGGAAGTCGTCGAGCTGATGGATTCCGGTGCTGCGGAGAGTTCCAACCCGTGGAACAACGCCGGTACCGGTCACGCTGGCCTGTGCGAGCTGAACTACACGCCGCAAGCCGCCGATGGCACCGTCGACATCAAGAAAGCCGTGCACATCAACACCCAGTTCGAGGTGTCGAAGCAGTTCTGGTCGTACCTGACCAAAAAAGGCACGTTCGGCTCGTGCAAATCCTTCATCAGCCCGGTGCCGCACCTGAGTTTCGTCCAGGGCGACTCAGGCGTGTCCTTCCTCAAGTCGCGCTTCGACGTGCTGCACAAGCATCACGCGTTCTCCGACATGGAGTACACCGAAGACAAGGCCAAGATGGCCGAGTGGATGCCGCTGATGATGCCGGGCCGCTCGCCGGACGAAGTCCTTGCCGCGACCCGCGTGATGAACGGCACCGACGTCAACTTCGGCGCCCTGACCAATCAGTTGCTCAAGCACCTGACCAGCGCGCCGGACGCGCAAGTCAAATACTGCAAGCGCGTCACTGGCCTCAAGCGTAACGGCAGCGGCTGGACCGTCAGCATCAAGGACGTCAACAGCGGCAACACCCGTGAAGTCGATGCCAAATTCGTCTTCCTCGGTGCAGGTGGCGCGGCATTGCCATTGCTGCAGGCCTCGGGCATCGAAGAAAGCAAAGGCTTCGGCGGCTTCCCGATCAGCGGCCAGTGGCTGCGTTGCGACAACCCGGAAGTGGTCAAACAGCATCAGGCCAAGGTGTACAGCCAGGCCGCGGTGGGTTCGCCACCGATGTCGGTGCCGCACCTGGACACCCGCGTGGTCGACGGCAAGAAATCCCTGCTGTTCGGACCTTACGCCGGTTTCACCACCAAGTTCCTCAAGCACGGCTCCTTCATGGACCTGCCGCTGTCGGTTCGCGCCGGCAACATCGGGCCGATGCTGGCCGTGGCGAAAAACAACATGGACCTGACCAAGTACCTGGTCAGCGAAGTGATGCAATCGATGGAACAGCGTCTGGATTCGCTGCGCCGCTTCTACCCTGAAGCGAAAGCCGAAGACTGGCGCCTGGAAGTGGCCGGTCAGCGCGTGCAGATCATCAAGAAAGACCCGAAAAAGGGCGGCATCCTGCAATTCGGTACCGAACTGGTTGCAGCCAAGGACGGTTCCCTCGCCGCCCTGCTCGGTGCTTCGCCAGGCGCGTCGGTGACCGTTTCGATCATGCTGGAATTGATCGAGAAGTGCTTCCCGGCCAAGGCCAAGGGTGAGTGGGCCGGCAAACTGGCCGAGATCTTCCCGGCCCGTGAAAAGGTTCTGGAAACCGATGCTGCGCTGTATCGCAAGATCAACACGCAGAACAACATCGCGCTGGAGCTGGTTGAAGAAAGCAGCGAGACCCCAAGCTACGCTTGATCTTGCCGCATAAAAAACGCCCCGTACTCTGTGAGTGCGGGGCGTTTTTTTATGCTTGGGAAAAGTCTCAGGTGCGGGACTTTTCGATCAGCTCGATGTAGTCCGGGGCGTTGCGCTGATCGGCGATCAGCTCAACGAAGGTCTTGCCCTGCTCGTCCTTGCCATCGACTTCATAACCCGCCGCAACGAAGAAGCCGAGGAAGCGTTCGAAGTCGTCGATGCGCAGACCACGGTAGGCCTTGATCAGTTTGTGCAGCGACGGCGAAGTGGCGTCGACCGGTTCAAAATCGAGGAACAGCTTGATCTGCTCATCGCCGATCTCGTCACCAATCACTTGTTTCTTATCTTTACGCATTGCCGACTCCAGCTCGCAGACATGACACGGGGCGGGCAGTTTACCCCTGCCCGGCGGCCCGGCTCAACGCGAACGCACCGCCCCGGTGTGCAAATCGGCCCAGATGTGGCCATTGGCATAACTGAGGAACTGCACATACACGGTGTCATTGCGCAGCAGATCGATGATCACGCGGTATTGGGCCTGTGGATAAAACAACGTCAGGGTCTTGCTCTTGTCGTCGTAGAGCGGCTTTTTCAGGCTTTTGCTTTCGCCGTCGAAATTGACCAGTACCTGGGTGATGGTCGCGCCTTTGTTCAGGGACTTGCCCTTGAGGCGGATCAGCAGCGGTGAAGTGACCGGGATCGGTTGTTGATTGGACTGACGTTGTGCGCCGACGACCACGGAATAATCGGTGACCTGCATGAGTTGCTGCTGCTCGGGCTCGGCATCGCGCACGGTCAGGTCGTCCGGCGGCAGGAACTGGCTGTGCATGGGCGCAGCGCAAAGGGGCAGGCTGAGGGTCAGCAACAGGGCGGCGAAGCTGCGGATCAAGAGGCGCATGACAGGCTCCGGAGGGCGGGGCCGAGCACTCTAGCATGGGTATCGCGGATGGATCAGCACACACAAAACAACTGTGGGAGCTAGCCTGCTAGCGAAGGCAATTTCACATTCAACACTTATGCTGAATGAAAGATCGCTTTCGCGAGCAGGCTCGCTCCCACATTGGATCGAGGCGCGGATTACATGCCTTTTACGGCAAAGATCCCGTTGGCGTTACGCCAGTAGCCTTTGTAGTCCATGCCGTAACCGAAGATGTAACGGTCGATGCACGGCAGGCCAACGAAATCGGCTTTCAGGTCAGGACGCGCCTTGCGGTCGTGATCCTTGTCGATCAGCACGGCGGTGTGCACTTTGCGCGCGCCGGCGTGTTTGCAGAAGTCGATGATCGCGCCCAGGGTGTGACCTTCATCAAGGATGTCGTCGATGATCAGCACGTCGCGGTCGATGAACGAGACTTCCGGCTTGGCTTTCCAGAACAGGTCGCCGCCGCTGGTTTCGTTGCGATAACGGGTCGCGTGCAGGTAAGACGCTTCCAGCGGGAAGTGCAGATGCGTCAGCAATTTGCCGGAGAAAATCAGCCCGCCGTTCATCACACAGAACACCACCGGGTTGCTGTCGGCCAGTTGTTCGTTGATTTGTGCACCGACGCGGGCAATGGCGGCCTCGACTTCAGATTCGGTGTACAGGCAGTCAGCCTCTCGCATGATTTGACGGATATGCTCGAGATCAGCGGACATGGCGCTCTCCAGGGGTGGCGGAATTGGAAAAGCGGGCAAAGGTACGCATCCATTGAGGCCGAATCAAGCCTTTATGGACTAACGTACAGAATGTCCTATAGGACATCACCCTCGGATAGATTAATCTAGGCCGGTTTTTTTGCCCGCCGCCGGAGTTTTTCCATGCCCATCCTCGAGATCCGCCATCCGCTGATCCGTCATAAACTCGGCCTGATGCGCCGCGCCGATATCAGCACCAAGAACTTCCGTGAGCTTGCTCAGGAAGTCGGCGCCCTGTTGACCTATGAAGCTACAAAAGATTTACCGCTGGAGTCCTACGATATTGCAGGCTGGTGCGGCACCGTGTCGGTCGAGAAAATCGCCGGCAAGAAGATCACCGTCGTGCCGATCCTGCGCGCCGGCATCGGCATGCTCGAAGGCGTGCTGAGCCTGATCCCGGGTGCCAAGGTTTCCGCTGTGGGCGTCGCCCGCAACGAAGAAACCCTGCAAGCGCACACCTATCTGGAAAAACTGGTTCCGGAAATCGACGAACGGTTGGCGATGATCATCGACCCGATGCTCGCCACTGGCAGCTCGATGGTTGCGACCATCGACCTGCTGAAAAAGGCTGGCTGCAAAGACATCCGCGCCATGGTGCTGGTGGCCGCGCCGGAAGGTATCGCAGCAGTCGAAAAAGCTCACCCGGACGTGACCATCTACACCGCGTCCATCGATGAGCGCTTGAACGAGCACGGTTACATCATCCCAGGGCTTGGCGACGCCGGTGACAAGATCTTCGGCACCAAGCAGAAGGACGCGTAACCATGCAGCAAGAGTTCAACGATCCGCTCTGGCGCACGGTGCTGTCCGGCGCCCAGATGCTGTTCGTGGCTTTCGGCGCTTTGGTGCTGATGCCGCTGATCACGGGCCTGGACCCGAACGTGGCACTGTTTACCGCGGGTCTGGGGACGATCCTGTTCCAGATCGTCACCGGGCGTCAGGTGCCGGTGTTTCTCGCGTCGAGCTTCGCTTTCATCACCCCGATCATTCTCGCCAAGGGCCAGTTCGGCCTTGCTGCGACCATGGGCGGCGTGATGGCGGCCGGTTTCGTCTACACCTTCCTCGGCCTTGCCGTGAAGATCAAAGGCACGGGCTTCATCGACCGTTTGCTGCCGCCGGTAGTGATTGGTCCGGTGATCATTTCCATTGGCCTGGCCATGGCGCCGATTGCCGCGAACATGGCGATGGGCAAGGCTGGCGACGGTTCTGAACTGATCCACTACCAGACCGCGATGCTGATCTCGATGCCAGCGCTGCTGACCACGTTGATCGTGGCGGTGTTCGGTAAAGGCATCTTCCGTCTGGTGCCGATCATTTCCGGTGTGCTGGTCGGTTTTGCCATGTCGTTCTATTTCGGCGTGGTCGACACCGCGAAGATTGCCGCCGCGCCCTGGTTTGCAATTCCACATTTCACCGCGCCGGAATTCAATTGGCAGGCGATTCTGTTCATCGTTCCGGTGGCATTGGCCCCGGCGATTGAACACATCGGCGGCGTGATTGCCGTGGGTAGCGTGACCGGTCGTGACTATCTGAAGAAGCCGGGCCTGCATCGCACCCTGCTCGGTGACGGCATTGCCACCACCGCCGCCGGCCTGTTCGGCGGCCCGCCAAACACCACTTACGCCGAAGTGACTGGCGCAGTGATGCTGACCAAAAACTACAACCCGAAAATCATGACCTGGGCGGCGGTCTTCGCCATCACCCTGGCGTTTATCGGCAAGTTCGGCGCGCTGCTGCAAAGCATTCCAGTGCCGGTGATGGGCGGGATTCTGTGCCTGTTGTTCGGCTCGATCGCAGCGGTGGGGATGAACACCCTGATCCGTCACAAGATCGATCTGGGCGAAGCACGCAATCTGGTGATCGTGTCGGTGACGTTAGTGTTCGGGATTGGCGGTGTGCTGGTCGGCACTGGCACCGGTCCAGACGACTTCGGCCTCAAAGGCATCGCGCTGTGCGCGGTGGTGGCGATTGCGCTGAACCTGATCCTGCCGGGCAATGATGGCTGGAAGAACAAGAAGGCGGATGAGCCGCTGATCTAACCTTTAGATCTTTATCGCCTGACAGATAGTATTCGCGAGCAGGCTCGCTCCCACATTGAAATGCATTCAAATGTGGGAGCGAGTCTGCTCGCGAAGCTTTTGGCTTTTAGAGGGCCAGCGGTGCTCGCTCGCAGAGGGTTGCCAAGGCCTGCGCCCATTGCACGTCGTCGTTCAGGCACGGCACCAGCACCAATTCCTCGCCCCCCGCTTCGCGGAACTGTTCCTTGCCGCGATCACCAATCTCTTCCAGCGTTTCGATGCAATCGGCAACAAACGCCGGGCACATTACCAGCAACTTCTTCACGCCGCTTTTACCCAGCTCATCCAGCCGCGCTTCGGTGTACGGCTCGATCCACTTGGCCCGGCCCAGACGCGACTGAAACGACACCGACCATTTGCCATCCGGCAGGCCCATGCGCTCGGCGAACAGCGCTGCTGTGCGCAGGCATTGCGCGCGATAACAGGTCGCCAACACAGCAGGCGAGGCGTTCTTGCAGCAGTCGTCACTCTTGAAGCAATGATTGCCGGTCGGATCGAGCTTGGTCAGATGCCGCTCGGGCAAACCGTGGAAGCTCAACAGCAAGTGATCGTAATCTTGCTGCAGATGCGGTCGGGCACTTTCAACCAGCGCGTCGAGGTATTCCGGCTGATCGTAAAACGGTTGCAGCACCGACAGTTGCACGTCGAGTTTGTTCTGCCGAATCACCCGCCGGGCTTCTTCGATCACCGTGGTCGTGGTGCTGTCGGCGAACTGTGGATACAGCGGCGCCAGCGTAATGCGCGTATGCCCCGCCGCCACCAGCTTGCGCAAACAGGTTTCAATCGACGGCTCGCCGTAACGCATCGCCAGTTCCACCGGGCCGTGGGTCCACTGCGAGGTCATCTGCTGTTGCAGGCGACGACTGAGCACCACCAGCGGTGAACCCTCGTCCCACCAGATCGATGCATAGGCGTGGGCCGATTGCTCCGGGCGCTTGATCAGGATCAGCGACACCAGCAGACGCCGCACCGGCCACGGCAGGTCGATCACGTACGGGTCCATCAGGAATTGATTGAGGTAGCTGCGCACATCGGCCACTGAGGTTGAGGCCGGGGAACCCAGGTTGACCAGAAGCAAGGCGTGATCGGTCATGCAACGTCCTATTTCAGAGGCGGCTGGAGAGATCATCCAGAGCCGCGCGTAAATCCGTGAACTGGAAAGTGAAACCCGCTTCCAGCAAGCGTGCCGGCATGGCCTTCTGGCCGCCAAGCAACAACAAAGACATCTCACCGAGGCCGACCTTCAGTGCCAGGGTCGGCATCGGCATGAACGCCGGGCGGTGCAACACGCTGCCCAGCGTTTTGGCAAATTCGCGATTGCGCACCGGTTGTGGCGCGCACGCATTATAAGGACCACTGGCCTGATCCCGGTGCAGAAGAAAATCAATCAGGGCGATTTGATCGTTGATATGAATCCACGGCATCCACTGCCGACCATTGCCCAAAGGCCCGCCAAGCCCGAGTTTGAACGGCAGCAACAACCGCGACAAAAAGCCGCCCTCAGCCGACAGCACCAGACCGGTTCGCACCAGCACCACACGAATGCCCTGCGCTTCGGCGCGCAGTGCGGTCTCTTCCCAGGCGATGCACAACTGACTGGCGAAGTCGTCGATTACCGGCGGCGAGTCTTCCGTCAGTTCACGCTCGCCGCCATCGCCGTACCAACCAATCGCCGAACCGGAGATCAACAGCGAAGGTTTTTGCGCGCGAGTTTCGAGCCAGGCCAACAACGTCTCCGTCAGTTTGATGCGACTGCTCCACAGCAACGCTTTGCGCCGATGGGTCCACGGCCGATCGGCAATCGGTGCGCCGGCAAGGTTGACGATGACGTCGACAGCTTCCTCGCCGAGATCTTCCAGACGTGCAATTCCACGCACCTGCGCACCGCAGATTTTCGCGACTTTTTCCGGCTTGCGACTCCACACGGTCAGCCGATGCCCCTGCCCTGACCAGTGCCGGCAGAGCTGACGTCCGATCAAACCAGTACCGCCGGTCAGCAATATGTGCATGACTTCTTCCTCGCGTGGCGTTTTACCCGGATCACTAGTCTATTTTTATAAACAGGGATCTTTTCGAACGGGCAGGCTCTATTGTTTAACCATAGGCCAAGCTGTCAGAACGAGAACGCTAGAAGTTATACCAAAAAACAAAATTGTACAGGTTTCAACCACGGCGTAGTCTGTACAGAAAGGTAAACGAGGCCCCTATGACTGTACCTATCGCAATCATCGGCACCGGCATCGCCGGACTCTCCGCCGCCCAGGCTCTGACAGAGACCGGGCACACCGTCCAGCTGTTCGACAAAAGCCGCGGCAGCGGCGGGCGCATGTCGAGCAAGCGCAGCGACGCCGGTTCGCTGGACATGGGCGCGCAATATTTCACCGCCCGTGATCGGCGATTCGTCACTGAAGTGCAGCGATGGCAAAGCCAGGGCTGGGTCGCCGAGTGGACGCCGCAGCTCTACACCTGCCAGGGCGGACAACTGAACCTGTCGCCCGACGAGCAGACCCGCTGGGTCGGTTCGCCGCGCATGAGTGCGATCACCCGTGGCTTGCTCGATGGCCTGGAAGTGCATTTCGCCTGCCGCATCACGGAAGTTTTTCGCGGTGAAGAGCACTGGCACTTGCAGGATGCCGAAGGCTTCACCCACGGCCCCTTCAGCCATGTGGTGATCGCCACGCCGGCACCGCAAGCGACCGCATTGCTGGCCGCCGCACCGAAACTGGCCGGCGCCGCCGCCGGGGTCAAAATGGACCCGACCTGGGCCGTCGCCCTCGCCTTCGAAACCCCGCTGGATACGCCCATCGAAGGTTGCTTCGTGCAGGACAGCCCGCTGGACTGGCTGGCGCGCAACCGCAGCAAACCCGGGCGCGACACCACCCTCGACACGTGGGTGCTGCACGCCACCAGTACTTGGAGCCGGCAACACATCGATCTGTCCAAAGAGGCCGTGATCGAGCAATTGCACGGCGCCTTCGCCGAGTTGCTGCACAACGCCATGCCCGCCCCCACGTTCAGCCTCGCGCACCGCTGGCTCTACGCTCGCCCGGCCACCAGCCACGAATGGGGCACACTGGCTGATGCCGATCTGGGCTTGTACGCCTGCGGCGACTGGTGCCTGTCCGGGCGTGTCGAAGGCGCCTGGCTCAGTGGCCAGGAGGCTGCACGACGCTTGCACGAACACCTGCAATGAATCGCATCAATCCTGGCAAATTGCTGCTGTCGAAATGGACAGCAGCGCACCCGCAAAATCGTGAAAAGCATTTTCTGGTCACCGAGTTGTTCCGTGATGAGGACGGCACGGTGCTGGAAATTGAATTGCAGGCGGTGCTCACCAAGCGCGCCGAACGCCTCGATTGGCAAACGCTACAAAACAACGCTGAATGGCTACAAGGCTGGAAATAACCACCGCCCCCTGTGGGAGCGAGCCTGCTCGCGAAAGCGGTGTATCCGCCAATGCATCTGTTGAATGTTAATCCGTTTGCGCGAGTAAGCTCGCCCACAGGGGATTAGCGCACAAACCGAAAAAACTTATACAAATAAATTGACTTGTATACCTTTGAATCTATGCTGAACCAATGTTGTACAGAGATAACTCTGTGTACAGGTTTAGATTCGAGGTGCTTATGTCCGACCTTCCTGCCGCCAAACCAAAAATTGCCATCAGCGCCTGCCTGATGGGCGCCGAGGTGCGCTACAACGGCGGGCACAAAGAATCGCGACTGTGCAGCCGCACCCTCTCTGAATATTTCGATTTCTCCCCGGTGTGCCCGGAAGTCGCCATCGGCATGGGTATTCCGCGCGAACCGATCCGGCTGGTCGGCGACCCGCAGCGTCCCGAGGCTATCGGTAGCGTTAACCCCGCGATCAACGTCACCCAACCGCTGGCCGAATACGGCGAGCAAATGGCCGCCGAACTCAATGACATCTGCGGCTACATCTTCATGCAGCAATCGCCGTCCTGCGGGCTGGAACGGGTCAAGGTCTATCACGCCAACGGCGCACCGGTGAATGGCGGCGGGCGTGGCATCTACGCTCAGGCCTTCTGTGCGCAGCATCCAGACTTACCGGTGGAAGAAGCCGGGCGCCTCAACGATCCGGTACTGCGCGAGAATTTCGTCACCCGCGTCTTCGCCTACAGCGCCTGGCAGCAATTGCTTGCGCAAGGCCTGAGCCGGCGGGCCCTGACCGAATTTCACTCGCGCTACAAATACCTGCTGATGGCGCACAACCCACTGCAATACAAAACCCTCGGCAAGCTGCTCGGCAACATGGCCCACAGTGACCCCGCAGAAATCGGCCCGCGTTACTTCAGTGAGCTGATGCAGGCGCTGAAAAAATGCGCCACGCGCGGCACCCACAGCAACGTCCTGCAGCACATCAGCGGTTACCTGAAACAGGCGATCAGCGCCGAAGACAAACAGGAAATGGTCCACGTCATCGGCCAGTACCGCCTCGGCATCGTGCCGCTGGTGGTACCGCTGACGCTGCTCAAGCATCACTTTCGCCAACACCCTGATCCGTACATCGCGCAACAGGTTTACCTGCAACCGCATCCGGAAAACCTCAGCCTGCGAAACGCCATCTAATGAACGACAAACCCGACAGCAGCGCCCAGGAAGACCTCGGCGCTGACTTCAAGAAAGCCCTCGACGAAGGCTGGCTGCCGATCCGCGAAGTGGCGCGGCAGACCGGCGTCAACGCGATCACCCTGCGCGCGTGGGAACGCCGCTACGGTTTGATCGTGCCGCAACGCACGCCCAAGGGCCATCGCCTGTACAGCGCCGAGCATGTACAACGGATTCTGGCCATCCTCACCTGGCTTAACCGGGGCGTTGCCGTGAGTCAGGTCAAGCCGCTGCTCGACTCCGCGCAAACGGTCCACGACGTGGTGGAAAACGATTGGCAACTGTTGCGCCAGACCTTGCTGACAGCCGTCAGTCAACTCAACGAACGCAACCTCGACGACAGCGTCAATCAGGCGATGGCGCTCTATCCGCCGCGCACGCTGTGCGAACAATTGCTGCTGCCGCTGCTGGCCGAACTCGAACAACGCTGGCAGGGCCAGTTCGGCGCGCAGATGGAGCGGGTGTTCTTTTTTTCCTGGTTGCGCAGCAAATTCGGCGCACGCATCTACCATAACAATCGTCAGTTACACACCGCGCCCTTGCTGTTGATCAACCATTCCGACCTGACACTGGAACCTCACCTGTGGCTATGCGCGTGGCTGATCAGCAGCGCGGATTGCCCGGTGCAGGTATTTGACTGGCCGTTGCCAGCGGGAGAAATGGCCCTGGCGGTTGAACATCTGCAGGCCCGTGGCGTACTGCTGTATTCCAGCAAAGCCATGCAAATTGCGCAGTTGCCGAAGCAATTGAGCGGCATCAGTTGTACAAAAATGCTTGTCGGACCAACGGTATGCATCCACCACGCCGAGTTGTCCGTAAGAACTGCCGAGATGACCGATTTGTACCTGGCTGAAGACGCGCTGTCGGCGCATCAGGTACTGGTTCAGCGTGGGCTGATTTAATGAAGGATTTGATCTCATGCAATTGATCTGGCTGCGCAGCGACTTGCGCCAACATGACAACACCGCGCTCGCGGCCGCGGCAGCCCGCGGCCCGACGGTGGCGGTGTATCTGTTGAGCCCACAGCAGTGGCTGGAACATGACGATGCACCGTGCAAGGTCGATTTCTGGTTGCGCAATCTGCAGCAACTGAGCAAAAGCCTCGGCGCACTAAACATTCCCCTGCTGATTCGCAGCGCTGAACATTGGGATCAAGCCCCGGCGGAACTGCTCAAACTCTGCCAGCAGTTGCAGATCGACGCGGTGCATGTCAACGAAGAGTACGGTGTCCACGAAAGCCGTCGCGATGCCCTGGTGGCCGAAACCCTCAAGGCCGAAGGCATCGATTTTTACAGCTACCTCGATCAGTTACTGTTCAAACCGGGCACGGTACTGACCAAAACCGGCACCTACTTTCAAGTGTTCAGTCAGTTCCGCAAGGTCTGCTATGAACGCCTGCACCGCTCGATGCCAGCCTTGGTAAAAGCCCCCGGCAAACAGGCCGCCCTGAAGCTGGCAAGCGATCCGATTCCCGACGCCGTCAAAGGCTTCGCCACCCCGAGCGAAGCGCTGCGCACCCTGTGGCCCGCCGGTGAAAAGGAAGCGCAACGCCGCCTCGACACCTTCGCCGACGCGCAGATCGATTACTACCAAAGCGAGCGCGACTTCCCGGCCAAACCCGGCACCAGCCAACTCTCGGCCTATCTCGCCGCCGGGGTGATTTCGCCGCGTCAATGCCTGCACGCAGCCCTGCAAAGCAATCAGGGCGAGTTCGAAAGCGGCAAGGTTGGCGCGGTCACCTGGATCAACGAACTGCTGTGGCGCGAGTTCTACAAACACATTCTGGTCGGCTATCCACGGGTGTCACGTCACCGCGCCTTTCGCCCGGAAACCGAAGCGCTGGCCTGGCGTGATGCGCCGGACGAACTGGCCGCCTGGCAAGAGGCGCGCACCGGTCTGCCGATCATCGATGCGGCCATGCGCCAACTGCTCGAAACCGGCTGGATGCACAACCGCCTGCGCATGGTCGTGGCGATGTTCCTGACCAAAAACCTGCTGATCGACTGGCGCGAAGGCGAACGCTTTTTCATGCGCCATTTGATCGACGGCGACTTGGCCGCAAACAACGGTGGTTGGCAGTGGAGCGCTTCGACCGGCACCGATTCGGCGCCGTATTTCCGCATCTTCAACCCGCTGAGCCAGTCGGAAAAATTCGACAGCGAAGGCCTGTTCATCAAGCACTGGCTGCCGCAACTGGCCGGGCTGAACAAGAAGGAAATACACAACCCGGCTAACCTCGGCGGGCTGTTTGGCGTCGCCGATTACCCATCGCCCATCGTCAACCTCAGTGCCTCACGCGAGCGCGCCTTGGCGGCGTTCAAGAACCTGCCTTCGCGCGCCGCGACAGGAGGCGCAGATGAGTGAATTCCTGCGCCGCTTCGCTCAACAATTCTGCGAGTTGAACAAAGACAACCTGCACCGCTTGGGCGAGCTGTACAGCGATGACATTCACTTCACTGACCCGTTGCACGAAGTGCAGGGGCTGGCGCAGTTGCGCGACTATTTCCAGGCGCTGTACGCCAACGTCAGCGAGCTGCGTTTCGATTTTCATGGGTACGACCAGGTTGGCGAGGGCGAAGGTTACCTGCGCTGGGTCATGAGTTATCGCCATTCGCGCCTGGCCGCTGGCCAGGTGATTCGCGTCAGCGGCTGTTCGCATCTGCTATGGCACGACAAGGTTTATCGCCACCGGGACTATTTCGATGCCGGGGCGCTGTTGTATGAGCATTTACCCGTATTGGGCCGGGTTATCGCCTGGCTAAAAAGGAGAATGGGATGAGTCGTACACCTCCACGGCGCTATTGGTTGACCGGGGCCAGCAGTGGCATCGGCGCGGCGCTGGCTGAAGAAATCCTCAAGACCGGTGCACATCTGGCCGTGAGTGCGCGTCAGGTGCCGCCACTCAAAGTGTTGTCGCTGCGTTACCCCGGCCAGGTATTGGTGGTGCCGGGGGATTTGACCAACAGTCAGACCGTCCGCGAAATCGGCGAGCAGATCAGCGAGGACTGGGGATCGCTGGACTCGGTGATCCTCAATGCCGGCACCTGTGAATACGTCGATGCCAAGCAGTTCGATGCCTCGATCGTCGAACATGTGGTGCGCACTAATCTGCTCGCCAGCAGCTATTGCATCGAAGCCGCCCTGCCGTTGTTGCGCAAAGGCACTGCGCCGCATCTGGTCGGCGTGGCCAGTTCGGTGACGTATCTGCCACTGCCCAGAGCCGAAGCTTACGGTGCATCGAAGGCCGGGCTGCGCTATCTGTTCGAATCGTTGCGCATCGATCTGGCGGACGAAGGCATTGAAGTCACCGTGGTCAGCCCGGGTTTCGTCGAAACCCCGCTGACCGCCAAAAACGATTTCCCGATGCCGCTGAGCTGGCCTGTGGATAAAGCCGCGCGGCACATCTTCGCCAAGCTCAAGGATCGGCCACTGGAAATCGCCTTCCCGGCACTGTTCATGGCCGCGCTGTGGCCGTTGTCGAAACTCCCGGCCCGCGCACAACTGGCGATTGGCAAGCGCATGGTGCGCAAGCCGCCACCGCTGCAGGATCCAGCGTGAAAATCGCCATCGTCGGCAGCGGGATAGCGGGGCTCACCTGCGCCTACCTGCTCAATCGCCGCCACGACGTCACGGTGTTCGAGGCCAGTGACTGGGTCGGCGGCCACACGCACACGGTCGAGGTGACGGTCGACGGTCGCCAGTACGCGGTGGACACTGGGTTCATCGTGTTCAACGACTGGACCTATCCGAACTTCATTCGCCTGCTCGACCAGCTTGGCGTGCCGTTCAAGGCCACCGAAATGAGTTTTTCGGTGACCGACCCGGACACCGGCCTGGAATACAACGGCAACAACCTCAACAGCCTGTTCGCCCAGCGCAGCAATCTGTTCTCGCCCGGCTTCTGGGGCATGTTGCGCGACATTCTGCGCTTCAATAAAGAAGCCCAGCGTGACCTCGCCGAACTGCGCATTTCCAGCGACATGACCCTCGACGATTACTTGAAAGCAGGCAACTACGGCGAGCGTTTCATCCTCCATTACATCGTGCCGATGGGTGCGGCGATCTGGTCGATGCCGATGGCCGAGATGCTCAACTTCCCGCTGCAATTCTTCGTGCGCTTCTTCAAGAATCACGGATTGTTGTCGGTCAGCAACCGCCCGCAATGGCGCGTCATCGAGGGCGGTTCCAGTGCCTACATCGCACCACTGACAGCTTCGTTCAAAGAAAACATTCGCCTCAACTGCGCGGTGACCCGGGTTGATCGCGATGAACACGGCGTGGTTATCCACAGCCCGGCGGGCATCGAGCATTTCGACAAAGTGGTGTTCGCCTGCCACAGCGATCAAGCGTTGCAACTGCTGGCGATCCCGAGCGATGCCGAACGGGCGATTCTCGGCGCCCTGCCCTACGCCGACAATGAAGTGGTGCTGCACACCGACACGCGCCTGCTGCCCAGTCGCAAACTGGCCTGGGCCAGTTGGAACTATCGCCTCAGTGGCGCCGGCCATACCCACGCCGCCGTCACCTATGACATGAACATTCTGCAAGGCATTCAGAGCGACACCACGTTCTGCGTCAGCCTCAATCAGAGCGCCGGCATCAGCCCGGCCCAAGTGCTCGCCAGATACACCTACGCTCACCCGCAATACAGCCTCGCGGCGGTGGCGGCACAACATCGCTGGGCAGAACTGGACGGCGCGCAGCACACCCACTATTGCGGCGCCTACTGGGCCAATGGTTTTCATGAAGACGGCGTGGTCAGCGCGTTGCGCGTGGCGTCGGCGTTCGGGGAAACCTTATGAACAGCGCCCTCTACAGCGGCTGGATCGGCCATCGACGCTTTTCGCCGCGCCCGCATGCGTTTCGCTACAAGATCGGTTTGCTCTACCTCGATCTGAGCGAACAGGACGCGGTGCTGGCGTTGTCGCCATTGGCGGGGCGCAGCCGCTTTGCGCCGTTCTCCTTTCGCGAGACCGACTACCTGAAGACCTTCACCGGTCGAGGTGTGCGTTTGATCGATGCCGTGCGCCGGCAGGTTGGTGCCGCCATCGGCCATGAGCCGCAAGGCGCGATTTGCCTGCTGACCCAGGCCCGCAGTTGGGGCTTGTCGTTCAACCCGGTGAGTTTCTTTTATTGCCACGAGGCTGACGGGCAACTGGCGGCGATTGTCTGCGAGGTCACCAATACCCCGTGGCGCGAGCGCTACCACTATGTGCTGCCGGCGCGTACGCCCGCCAACCTGCAGGATTTTCATCAGCACTTCGCCGTGGCCAAGGCGTTTCACGTCTCGCCGTTTCTGCCACGCGATCTCGAATACCGCATGAGCTTCAGTCCCGCCGCGCAAAACCTCGGCGTGCACATGGCTGACTGGCAGGGCGAGGACAAACTGTTCGACGCCACGCTCAATCTGCAGCGCGAAACCCTCGATCGCCAGAGCCTGCATCGGTATTTGCGCCGCTTCCCGTGGATGACCGCGAAAACCGCCTTGGCGATCTACTGGCAAGCGCTGCGACTGCTGCTCAAACGCGCACCGATTTTTGCTCATCAGGCTGCCGACGGCAGCTTTCAAACCGCCACTGTGCCTCCCAAGGAGCACCGCCATGAAATCCTCTAGCCTGTCGGTCAGTCGGCTCAGCACTAACGGTTTGACCGGTTCGCTGTTGCGCCGGGGCGTATTGCGCCAGTTAGGCCAGCTCAAACACGGGCAACTGTTGGTGGTCGAGGATGGCGAACGCCTGATGTTCGGCACCCCGGGCAGCCCGTTGCTCGGGGAAATTCATGTGGCCGATCCGGCCGTCTGGGGCATGGTCGCCGGCAACGGTTCCATCGGCGCTGGCGAGGCGTTTATCCACGGCTACTGGAGTTCGCCGGACCTGACCGCAGTGGTGCGCGTGTTTGTCAGTAACCTTGAGGTGCTCGACGCGATGGAGGGCGGTCTGGCCCGCCTCGGCCGGCCGTTGGTGCAAGGCTTGCACTGGCTCAACCGCAACACGCGCAAGGGCTCGCAGAAAAACATCGCCGCGCATTACGACCTCGGCAATGATCTGTTCGAGCAGTTTCTCGACCCGACCATGATGTATTCGGCGGCGCAATTCCTCACCCCTGAAGACAGCCTCGAACAGGCGCAACTGAACAAGCTGGAGCGGATCTGCCAGAAACTCGCGCTCAAGCCCGGCGACCATTTGCTCGAGATCGGCACCGGTTGGGGCAGCATGGCGCTCTACGCCGCGCAACATTACGGCTGCCGCGTGACCACCACGACCCTGTCGAAAGAGCAGTACGCGTTTACCGCGCAACGCATTGAACAACTCGGTTTGCAGGATCAGGTCACGCTGTTGCTCAAGGACTACCGCGACCTCACTGGCGAGTACGACAAACTGGTGTCGATCGAGATGATCGAAGCGGTCGGTCATCGCTTCCTGCCGACCTACTTCAAACAGTGCGCGCACCTGCTCAAGAGCAACGGCCTGATGCTGATTCAGGCGATCACCATTCGTGAGCAGCGCTATGAACAGGCCAAGCGCGGCGTCGATTTCATCCAGCGGTACATCTTCCCCGGCGGCGCCCTGCCCTGCGTGCAGAAGATGCTCGAAGTGGTCAGCCGCGACACCGATATGAACCTGCTGCACATGGAAGATTTTGGCCTGCATTACGCGCGTACACTGCGCTTGTGGCACGAGAACTTCCGTCGCGCCCATGGCCGTTTGAGCGAGTTGGGTTACGACGACTATTTCCTGCGGCTGTGGGAGTTTTACCTGTGCTACTGCGAGGGCGGCTTCCTCGAACGCACCATCGGCACGGCGCAACTGTTGCTGGCCAAACCGGCCGCGATGCCCGCACCGTTGCTCGGCCGCTTCGATGCTTGAGCGTGTCGCCAATGCCGTTTTGTTCCAGATTGGCTGGCTGACCTGCGTGCTCGGCGGCAACAGCTTGTGGTTGCTGCTGGCGTTGGCGGTGCTGGTGATTCATCTGCGCTGGATCAGCAGTTGGGCGGCCGAGGGCCGTTTGATGTTGAGCGTGGTGATTGTCGGCACGGCGGTCGATAGCATTTTGCGCGCGGCGGGTGTGTTCGAATTTCAGGACCTGTCGCCGCTGATTCCGTTGTGGCTAATGTTGCTGTGGGCGTTGCTCGCGACCACCTTGCGTCATTGCCTGGCCTGGAGCGCGCGGCCCTGGTGGCTGGCGAGTGCACTCGGTGCTGTTGGCGGGGCGTTGTCGTACTACGGCGGCGGGCGACTGGCCGGTGTGGCTTTTCCCTACGGCGAGTGGCCGACGCTGATCGGCATCGGCCTGCTCTGGGCGCTGCTGTTTCCGTTGCTGCATGTGATGGCTCGGCGCTTAAGTCAGTGAGCGTCTGTCAGACCTTTCACACACGCCTCGGTCGCTGCCTTACACTGGCGCCATGAAAACCATCCCCCACCAGCAAATCGCCGAACCGGCCGTTACCTGCTCGACCTGCGCAGCCTGCTGCTGTCAGCTCGAAGTGATGCTGATCACCGACACCGGCGTGCCTGATCGCTTTATCGATACCGATGAGTGGGGCGGTGAAGTGATGCTGCGTCTGGACGATGGCTGGTGTGCAGCGCTGGATCGCGACAGCATGATGTGCACGATCTATGAGAAACGTCCGCTGATCTGCCGCGAGTTCGAAATGGGCGCGCCGGAATGCATTGAAGAGCGCAAAGGCATCACGACCGCTTACCGCTGACCTCAAGAACACCCCAAACCAAATGTGGGAGCGAGCCTGCTCGCGAAAGCGCTCTTCAATTCAACATCTTCGTTGAATGTGAAATAGCTTTCGCGAGCAGGCTCGCTCCCACAGGGTCAGGTGTGTATCAGTTAGAGCGGCATCGTGTAATGCAGCGAGTAACTTTCTACACCGTCGTTACTGCTGGCCAGACCGGCGTTGGAATAGTGCGTCGCACGGATCCCGACTTCATGTCCGCCATTGAAACGCAGACCAAAACCGAAGCGGTCTTCGAACTGGAAAGAGCCGCCCAGATTGTTGGATTCGTACTTGGTGTTAGAGAAGGCCGCCACACCAATCCCCGCCTCGACATACGGTTTCACCGATTGACCGGCAAATTCGTAAACAAAGACCGGCGAGAACGACAGGCTGTTGTTACTGGAGGTCTTGTCGCCTTCCCAGTAGGTGTAGGCGCCGCTCCAGTAACCGGTCAGGCGACCAACGTCACTCTGCAGCCAGCTCTTGTCCCAGTCGAAATTCATGCCCAGGCGGTATGTCATCGTCGAGTCGCTGGTGGCCCCCACTGCGAACTCCACGCCTGCCGCTTGTGCAGTAAAACTTTGCCCCATCAGTGCGGCCGCAATCGCGGCCAAGCAGAATAGTCGCTTCACGTTGAAACTTCCTTTTCCGGAACGATCGTTTGGTTTTCTAGGTAACTCTTCGCTATAGAAGCTAGCGCCTGCTCAGAAGTTCAGCTGATTTTTTAGTTATTTCACAATTTTTTTACAAGTCGAAGTTTTGCACTTCGCCAGCGTTTTGTCCCAGCAGCGGCAAGATGTTTTTCAAGTACGCAGGATCAGCGCTGGTCCAGAATCTGACCGGCTGGTTCGGGCCGGCAGCGAGTAAATCGCGCTCCGCCAAAAGCCGCTGCAGTTGCCGCGCCACGGCAGCGCCGGTATCGATCAGGCTGATGTCCTCGGGGAGCATCGACTTGAGCATCGGCTTGAGAAAGGGATAGTGCGTGCAACCAAGAATAATCGTGTCGCAACCGCTGGCCAGCAGCGGCTCGACATACCCCTGCAGCAACTGGCGCAGCTCGGCGCTGTGCAGATCGCCGCTTTCAATCAGCTCGACCAGACCGGGGCACGGCTGGGTAACCACGCGCACGTCGGTGGCGAAGCGATCAAGCAGCGCGGCGAACTTGGCGCTCTGCAACGTCCCGGTAGTGGCGAGCACGCCGACCACCCCGCTGCGTGTCGCGGCTGCCGCCGGTTTGACCGCAGGCTCCATGCCGACCAGCGGCCAGTCGGGAAAATCACGGCGTAGATCGGCGACACCTGCGACCGTCGCGGTATTACACGCGATGACCAAGGCCTTGGCGCCCTGCTCGCGGAAAAACCCGGCCATCACGCTGCAGCGCTGGCGGATGAACTCCGGGGTTTTCTCACCGTAGGGAATGTGCCCGCAATCGGCGACATAGAGCAGCGATTCATTGGGCAGCAAGCGCTGGATTTCTGCCAGGACCGACAAGCCGCCGACACCGGAGTCGAATACGCCGATCGGCGCTTCACGCATGGCGCGAACCACAGACGCTGCAACCCGGATCACGCTTGACCCGCAGCTCACGGAAACGCGACCCCAAGGCATCGATCAACAGCAAGCGCCCCACCAGCGGTTCACCGAAACCGACCAAGACCTTCAAGGCCTCAAGCGCTTGCAGGCTGCCGACCAGACCGACCAGCGGCCCGACCACACCGGCCTCGCTGCAGGTCAGTTCAGCTTCGCTGCCGTGGCCGTATAAACAGTGGTAACACGGGCTCTCGGCGCGACGCGGATCGAACACCGACAACTGCCCTTCCAGACGAATCGCCGCGCCGCTGACCAACGGTTTGCACGCGGCCACACAGGCAGCGTTGACCGCTTCGCGGGTGGAAAAGTTATCGGAACAGTCGAGCACCAGATCCACCGCCGCCACGGCAGCCGCGAGAGAATCCTCGTCCAGCGCCTGACGATGGGCGATCAATTGAATCTCTGGGTTGATCGCACTCAAACGCTTGAGCGCCGAATCGACCTTGCTCATCCCGACGCTGTCGGTGTCATGAATGATCTGGCGTTGCAGGTTGGTCAGGTCGACCGTGTCGAAATCCGCCAGATGCAACTCGCCGACACCCGCCGCCGCCAGATACAAGGCAACCGGCGCGCCGAGACCGCCGAGGCCGACGATCAACACGCGACTGTCTTTGAGCTTCAATTGCCCGTCGATATCGATGTGTTGCAGCAGAATCTGCCGGCTGTAGCGCAGCAATTCCTGATCATTCAGCACGGCAGGCGTCCCAGACTGATGCGTTGATGGCCGCCCAGATCGGTGCGGCTGTGGACTTCTTCAAAACCGCGCGTCAGCAGCAGATCGCGCACGGCTTCGGCTTGATCATAGCCGTGTTCGAGCATCAGCCAGCCACCGGTCTGCAGATGCTCCGGTGCCTGGGCGACGATCAGACGCAGATCGTCGAGCCCGTCTTCACCGGCGACCAGTGCGCTGGCCGGTTCGAAGCGCACATCGCCTTCGACCAGATGC
Organism: Pseudomonas fluorescens; assembly: GCF_001648775.1. GTDB lineage: Bacteria > Pseudomonadota > Gammaproteobacteria > Pseudomonadales > Pseudomonadaceae > Aquipseudomonas > Aquipseudomonas fluorescens_M. The sequence goes on along the minus strand of NZ_LVEJ01000029.1, from coordinate 47,928 downwards.
GGATCGGCGGCGGCAATGTACGGCGGGTTACTGATGATCAACTGGAAACGCTGACCTGCCAGCGCGCTAAACCAATGGCTGCTCAGCACGGTGGCGTTGTTCAAATGCAGGCGCTGACGATTACGCTCGGCCAAGGCAACGGCTTCGAGCACGCGATCCACCGCAGTGACTTTCCACGCCGGACGTTCGCTGGCCAAAGCCAACGCAATTGCGCCACTGCCAGTGCCGAGATCGAGCACTTTCGCCGGGGTCGCGGGCAGCAATTCCAGCGCCGCTTCCACTAGCAGTTCAGTGTCCGGGCGCGGGATCAGCGTGTGCGGTGCGACTTCCAGATCGAGTTTCCAGAAACCTTGCTGGCCGAGAATGTAGGCCACCGGCTCGCCGCCACGACGACGTTGCAGGTACTCGGCAAACGTCAGCGCCGCCTCACTCGGCACGATGCGCTCGGGCCAGGTGTGCAGAAAACTGCGCGACTTGCCCAGCGCAGCGGCCAGAAGCAATTCGGCATCCAGACGCGCCGTCGGTGAATCCGGCAGTTCGGCGGCGCGCAACAGGCTGGCAATGATGGTCATTTATTCACCTATCGCGGCGAGTTGGTCAGCCTGGTATTCGGCCAGCAACGGCTCGATTACCGCTTCAACGCCACCGGCAAGAATTTCATCCAGCGAGTACAGGGTCAGGTTGACGCGATGGTCGGTGACCCGGCCCTGGGCATAGTTGTAGGTGCGGATACGCTCGGAACGGTCGCCGGAACCAACGAGCAATTTACGCTCGCTGGCGATGGCATTGGCCGCCGCGGCGGTTTGCTGATCGTTGAGCTTGGCCGACAGCCAGGCCATCGCCCGGGCACGGTTCTTGTGCTGGGAACGTTCTTCCTGACACTCGACGACGGTGCCGGTCGGTATGTGCGTGATGCGGATCGCCGAATCGGTGGTGTTGACGTGCTGACCACCGGCCCCGGAGGAACGGTAAGTGTCGACGCGCAAATCCGCCGGGTTGATCTCGATGGCTTCGCGCTCGTCCGGCTCGGGCAACACCGCGACGGTGCAGGCCGAGGTGTGGATACGGCCCTGGGATTCGGTGGCGGGTACGCGCTGTACGCGGTGCGCCCCGGATTCGAACTTCAGCTTGCCGTAGACGTTGTCGCCTTCAATGCGCGCGATGACTTCTTTATAGCCACCGTGTTCGCCTTCGTTTGCCGAAAGAATCTCGACACGCCAGCCACGACGCTCGGCATAACGCGAGTACATGCGGAACAGGTCGCCGGAAAAGATCGCCGCCTCGTCACCACCGGTGCCGGCGCGAATTTCGAGGTACACGTTGCGCCCGTCATTCGGATCCTTGGGCAGCAACATGCGTTGCAGATCGTCTTCCAGGGTCACCAGCAATTCTTTGGCTTCGCGGACTTCTTCCACGGCCATTTCGCGCATGTCCGGGTCGTTGTCCTTGAGCAGCGCCTGCGCGCCTTCAAGATCGCTTTGTACGCCGAGCAGCTTTTTATAGGCGTGTACGACCGGCTCGAGTTCGGCGTATTCCTTGGAATAGGCGCGGAATCTGGTTTGATCGGCAATGACTTCGCCGTCGCCGAGCAGCGCGGTCAGTTCCTCGAATCGGTCCTGGAGCACATCCAGCTTATTGAGCAGTGACGCTTTCATTGCGGTTTTTTATCCGAAAAGCTATCCGGTGAGCCCTCAAGGGCAAAGAGTTCCTGGGCCATGGCCAGCGCATCGAGGCGGCCTTCGGCAGAAAGCTTTTTCAGTTGCACGCTGGGCGCGTGCAACAGTTTATTGGTCAGGCCACGGGCCAATTGCCCGAGCACCTCTTCGGCGTTGCCGCCATTGGCCAGCAGGCGCAGGGCTTTTTGCAGCTCCTCATCGCGCAGGCGTTCGCTCTGTTGACGATAGGCCTTGAGCACGTCGACCGCCGCCAGCTCGCGCAGGCGCACCATGAAATCGTCGGCACCGACCGACACCATCTCTTCGGCCGCTTGCGCGGCACCCTGACGGCTCTTGAGGTTTTCGGCGACCACTTCGTGGAGATCGTCGACGCTGTAGAGGTAAACGTCGTCCAACTCGCCGACTTCCGGCTCGATGTCGCGGGGAACGGCAATGTCGACCATGAAAATCGGTTTGTGCTTGCGCAGCTTCAATGCGCTCTCGACCGCGCCCTTGCCAAGAATCGGCAACTGACTGGCGGTGGAACTGATAACGATGTCACTGCGCACCAGTTCGGCCGGGATGTCCGAGAGCAACACCGCGTGGGCGCCGAACTGTTCGGCCAGCAGACTGGCGCGTTCAAGGGTGCGGTTGGCAACGACGATGCGCTTGACGCCCAGCTCGTGCAAATGGCGGGCGACCAGGGTGATGGTCTCGCCTGCGCCGATCAACAGAGCCTGGCTGCGCTGCAAATCACTGAAAATCTGTTTCGCCAGGCTTACCGCGGCAAACGCCACGGAAACCGGGTTTTCACCGATCGCCGTGTCGGTGCGCACCTGCTTGGCGGCATTGAACGTTGCCTGGAATAGCCGCCCCAACAGCGGGCCGATGGTGCCGGCCTCGCGGGCCACGGCGTAGGCCGACTTCATCTGACCGAGAATCTGCGGTTCACCGAGCACCAGCGAGTCGAGCCCGGAGGCGACGCGCATCATGTGACGAACTGCCGCATCATCTTCATGCACATAAGCACTCGCGCGCAGCTCATCGAGGCTTAAATGGTGATAGTCGGCCAGCCAGCGCAGCACGATATCGGCAGAAAGCTGATCCTGTTCTATATAAAGCTCACTGCGATTGCAGGTGGAGAGGATCGCGGCTTCGCGGCTGTCGGTCAGTCGGCAGAGCTGCTGCAAGGCCTCCACCAGCTGTTCAGGAGTAAAAGCCACGCGCTCGCGGACGTCTACTGAAGCAGTCTTGTGGTTGATACCGAGTGCAAGGAAGGCCATTCAAGGTCGCTGATGGTGACGTGAAGCCGGCAATTGTCCACCTTCGAAAGATTCAGAACAACTACCGCTGACTATTGTCCCAATCGTCAGCCCCTATAATGGGCACAATTGAGTCTCGGTTATGTTTGGCCGAAGGCTTGTGTCATGATGATCCGACCGCAGGTTAGTCGTCCTCTTCCTATATGAATAGATCTTCCGCGTTGCTCCTCGCTTTTGTCTTCCTCAGCGGCTGCCAGGCCTTGGCCCCCGTGTCGCCGGACGGTACGTCGCCGGTTGAAGACACCACGCCCGCGCCTGAAAAACCCAAGGTTTACAGCTCGTTCAGCGAAGAAACCGTTTTCAGCCTGTTGAGCGCCGAACTCGCCGGCCAGCGCAATCGTTTCGACATTGCCTTGGACAACTACGTGACCCAGGCCATCAATACCCAGGATCCGGGCGTCTCCGAACGCGCCTTCCGTATCGCCGAATATCTGGGCGCCGATCAACCGGCCCTCGATACCGCGCTGATCTGGGCGAAAAACGCTCCGGACGACCTCGAAGCGCAACGCGCCGCTGCCGTGCAACTGGCGCGCGCCGGGCGTTATGACGACTCCATGGTCTATATGGAGAAAGTCCTGCAGGGCAAGGGCGACACCCATTTCGATTTTCTCGCGCTGTCGGCGGCGGATACCGATCAGGAAACCCGCAACGGTCTGATGAAAAGTTTCGACCGCTTGCTGCAGCGTCATCCGAACAACAGCCAACTGATTTTCGGCAAGGCCCTGCTTTTGCAGCAGGATGGCGACAACAAGGCAGCACTGGCCCTGCTCGAAGACAATCCACCGGAAGACGGTGAGATTGCTCCGATTCTGCTGCGCGCACGCCTGCTTCAGTTGCTCAACCGTGGCGACGAAGCCCTGCCGCTGCTGCAAAAAAGCATCAAGAAGTACCCGGACGACAAGCGCCTGCGCCTGACTTACGCGCGCATGCTGGTCGAACAGGACCGCATGGACGACGCCAAGGCCGAGTTCTCCAGCCTCGTTCAGCAATACCCGGAAGACGACGAGTTGCGTTACTCGCTGGCGCTGGTCTGCCTGGAAGCCAAAGCCTGGGACGAGGCCAAAGGTTATCTGGAAGACTTGATCGCCCGGGAAAGCCACGTCGATTCGGCACACCTGAATCTGGGCCGCATCGCCGAAGAGCGCAATGACCCGCAAGGCGCCCTCATCGAATACGCCCAGGTCGGCCCGGGCAACGATTATCTGCCGGCGCAATTGCGTCAGGCCGATATTCTGATGAACAACGGCAAGACCGCTGAAGCGCAAAGCAAACTCGCCGCCCAGCGTGATGAGCAACCGGATTACGCGATTCAGTTGTACCTGATCGAATCGGAAACCCTGTCGGCCAACAAACAGGACGACAAAGCCTGGAAAGTCCTGCAACAAGCTTTGCAGCAATACCCGGACGATCTGAATCTGCTTTACACCCGGGCGATGCTCGCGGAAAAACGCAATGACCTGGCGCAGATGGAAAAAGATCTGCGCCTGATCATCAAGCGCGATCCGGACAACGCCATGGCGCTGAACGCCTTGGGCTACACCCTGTCCGATCGCACCACACGCTACGCTGAAGCGAAAGCGCTGATCGAACAGGCGCATCAGATCAATCCGGAAGATCCGGCCGTACTCGACAGCCTCGGCTGGGTGAATTACCGCATGGGCAATCTGGATGACGCCGAGAAATATCTGCGTCAAGCACTGGAGCGTTTCCCTGATCACGAAGTCGCCGCCCACCTCGGTGAAGTGTTGTGGACCAAGGGCAACCAACGCGAAGCCAAACAAATCTGGGGCAAATTCCTCAAGGATCAGCCCGACAGCACCATTCTGCGCAGCACCATCAAGCGCCTGACCGGATCCGAGACTCTTTAACTCATGTTTTTGCGCCACGTTATTGTTTTCAGCTTCATCGCCCTGCTCGCCGGCTGCTCGGGTTTTGGCACTCGCGAATCGGTCGAGGGCCACGGCAGCCCGGCTCAATGGGCCGCGAACAAACAGCAACTGACCGGCCTCGACGGCTGGCAGATCGACGGCAAGATCGGCATCCGTGCGCCAAAGGATTCCGGTAGCGGCACGCTGTTCTGGCTGCAACGTCAGGACTACTACGACATTCGCCTGTCCGGCCCGCTGGGTCGTGGCGCGGCACGCCTGACCGGGCGTCCGGGCAAGGTGTCACTGGAAGTCGCCAATCAGGGCCGCTACGAATCGCAATCGCCGGAAGCTTTGCTCGAAGAGCAGCTTGGCTGGAAGTTGCCGGTGTCGAATCTGGCCTGGTGGGTACGTGGCCTGCCGGCTCCAGACACTAAAAGTCGCCTGAATCTGGACGCCAACAGCCGTTTGGCCAGCCTTGAACAGGATGGCTGGAAAGTCGAATACACCGCTTACACCGAACAGAATGGTTACTGGTTGCCTGAGCGCATCAAGCTGCACGGCACCGACCTCGACGTGACGCTGGTGATCAAGACCTGGCAACCGCGCAAGCTGGGGCAATAACGCATGACCGCTGCACGTCTGACGCTGCCCTCGCCAGCCAAACTCAATCTGATGCTGCATATTCTCGGTCGTCGTGAAGACGGTTATCACGAGTTGCAGACTTTGTTTCAGTTTGTCGATTACGGCGATGAAATCACCTTTGCCGTGCGCGATGACGGCGTGATTCAGTTGCACACCGAATTCGAAGGCGTGCCTCACGACAGCAACCTGATCGTGCGCGCGGCGAAAATGCTCCAGCAACAATCCGCTTGCCCGCTCGGCATCGACATCTGGATTGATAAAGTCCTGCCCATGGGCGGCGGCATCGGTGGCGGCAGTTCGAATGCTGCGACGACTTTGCTCGGCCTGAATCATTTGTGGCAGCTGGGTTGGGATGAAGATCGCCTGGCCGCACTGGGCCTGACGCTTGGCGCTGACGTGCCGGTATTCGTCCGTGGCCATGCGGCGTTTGCCGAGGGCGTGGGCGAGAAACTCACCCCGGTGGATCCCGAAGAACCGTGGTATCTGGTGCTCGTGCCGCAAGTCTCTGTTAGTACGGCAGAAATTTTTTCCGATCCTTTGTTGACACGTAACACGCCGCCCATTAAAGTGCGCCCCGTTCCCGAGGGAAACAGTCGAAATGACTGCTTGCCGGTGGTTGCAAGGCGTTATCCAGAAGTACGTAACGCATTGGATTTGTTAGGTAAATTTACCGAAGCAAAACTCACCGGAACTGGAAGTTGTGTGTTTGGGGGCTTCCCAAGCAAAGCTGAAGCTGATAAAGTCTCGGCCCTTCTGACAGAGACCCTTACAGGGTTTGTAGCGAAAGGCAGCAACGTTTCGATGTTGCACCGCAAGCTGCAAAGTCTGCTCTAAAGGAACCAAGTGCTCGGCACTTGATGCAACAGATACAGGGGCGTCGCCAAGCGGTAAGGCAGCAGGTTTTGATCCTGCCATGCGTTGGTTCGAATCCAGCCGCCCCTGCCATTTTCTATACTCATCCAGGTTACCCTCAGCCTCTAGGTACTGCGCGTGTCCAAGATGATGGTCTTTACGGGGAACGCTAACCCCGATCTGGCTCGGCGTGTTGTACGTCAGCTGCATATCCCTCTCGGTGACATCTCTGTCGGTAAGTTCTCCGACGGCGAAATTACTGCCGAGATCAATGAAAACGTTCGCGGTAAAGACGTTTTCATTATTCAGCCGACTTGCGCTCCGACTAACGATAACCTGATGGAACTGGTAGTGATGGCTGATGCCTTCCGCCGCTCCTCGGCTACTCGTATCACTGCTGTTATTCCTTATTTTGGTTATGCCCGTCAGGATCGCCGTCCGCGTTCCGCACGTGTGGCTATCAGCGCGAAAGTCGTCGCTGACATGCTTACCGTAGTCGGCATCGACCGTGTTCTCACGGTTGATCTGCATGCTGACCAGATTCAGGGTTTCTTCGATATTCCGGTAGATAATATCTACGGCTCCCCGGTTCTGGTGGATGACATTGAAGATCAGCGCTTCGAAAACCTGATGATCGTGTCCCCGGACATTGGTGGCGTCGTGCGAGCACGTGCCGTTGCCAAATCCCTGGGCGTGGACCTCGGGATCATCGACAAACGCCGTGAGAAAGCCAATCACTCTGAAGTGATGCATATCATCGGTGATGTCGAAGGGCGTACCTGTATTCTGGTCGATGACATGGTCGATACCGCCGGCACTCTGTGCCACGCGGCCAAGGCCCTGAAAGAGCATGGCGCAGCCAAGGTCTTTGCCTACTGCACACACCCTGTGCTGTCGGGTCGGGCCATCGAGAATATCGAAAATTCCGTGCTGGACGAGCTGGTGGTGACGAACACCATCCCGCTGTCCGCTGCAGCACAAGCCTGTGCACGTATCCGTCAACTGGATATCGCACCGGTTGTTGCCGAAGCGGTTCGCCGCATCAGCAATGAAGAATCGATCAGCGCGATGTTCCGTTAAGGGCCCTGCCCTTCGCGAAATGTCTCGTTGACGAAAAGCGCCCCGCCCCGGCATTCCTGCCGGGGCGGGGCTTTTTTGCCCATACCGTGTTTGGCGCTGGTCGCAAACGCCACTCCGGTCATGGCTATTTTGGAGATACACAATGAACGATTTTACTCTGAATGCTGAAGTGCGTTCCGACCTGGGGAAAGGTGCGAGCCGCCGCCTGCGTCGTCTCGCCGCTCTGGTTCCAGCTGTTGTTTACGGTGGCGAGAAAGCCCCTGAATCCATCAGCATGCTGGCCAAAGAAGTTGCCAAACTGCTCGAAAACGAAGCGGCTTACAGCCACATCATCGAGCTGAACGTTGGCGGCACCAAGCAGAACGTCATCATCAAAGCTCTGCAACGTCACCCGGCCAAAGGCCACGTTCTGCACGCTGACTTCGTACGCGTTGTCGCTGGCCAGAAACTGACCGCTATCGTTCCTGTGCACTTCATCAACGAAGCTGCTCCAGTGAAGAAAGGCGGCGAGATTTCGCACGTTGTTGCTGAAATCGAAGTGACCTGCCTGCCGAAAGATCTGCCTGAGTTCATCGAAGTCGACCTGGCTGACGCTGAAATCGGTTCGATCATTCACCTGTCGGACCTCAAAGCTCCGAAAGGCGTTGAGTTCGTTGCTCTGGCACACGGCGATGACAAGGCTGTTGCCAACGTCCACGCTCCACGTGTTGCTCCAGAAGCTACCGAAGAAGGCGCAGCAGAGTAATTCACTCTGTCATGCCTGAGTGAGCAAGTAACATCGCGGACTGGAACGTAGCGAGAAAGCGGGCGAGAACGCGGAGTTTACATCCATGGTAAATGAGCATTTTTCGTCCACTTTCGCCGCTTTCCCTGATCGCGGCGATGTTACTCACCACTCAAAGGAAGGGCCCCTATCGTGACTGCCATCAAACTGATCGTTGGCCTGGGAAATCCAGGCGCCGAATACGACCAGACCCGGCATAACGCAGGGGCCCTTTTTGTTGAGCGCATCGCCCACGCACAGAATGTGAATCTTGTGGCCGATCGCAAATATTTCGGCCTGACCGGGCGCTATTCGCATCAGGGTCAGGATGTTCGTCTGCTGATTCCCACCACCTACATGAACCGCAGCGGCCAGGCCGTGGCGGCACTCGCCGGTTTCTTCCGCATCAAGCCTGAAGAAATCCTCGTGGCGCACGACGAACTCGACTTGCCTCCGGGCGTTGCCAAGCTCAAGCAGGGCGGCGGCCATGGCGGTCACAACGGGTTGCGCGACATCATTGCGCAACTGGGCAATCAGAATACGTTCTACCGCCTGCGGCTTGGCATTGGCCACCCGGGCGTCGCCAGTATGGTTTCAAATTTCGTCCTGGGTCGTGCGCCACGCGCCGAACAGGAAAAACTCGATGCCAGCATCGACTTTGCCCTCGGCGTGCTGCCGGATATCCTCGCCGGTGAATGGAACCGCGCGATGAAAAACCTGCACAGCCAGAAGGCCTGACTCTACTCCGAGGGGAAACACCATGGGATTCAATTGCGGCATCGTCGGCCTGCCTAACGTCGGCAAGTCCACCCTGTTCAACGCCCTGACCAAATCCGGTATCGCGGCCGAAAACTTCCCCTTCTGCACCATCGAGCCGAACAGCGGCATCGTACCGATGCCGGATCCGCGTCTGGAAGCCCTGGCGGCCATCGTCAATCCGAAGCGCATCCTGCCGACCACCATGGAATTCGTCGACATCGCAGGCCTGGTTGCCGGCGCCTCGAAAGGTGAAGGCCTGGGCAACAAGTTCCTCGCCAACATCCGCGAAACCGACGCGATCGCTCACGTGGTGCGCTGCTTCGAAGACGAAAACGTGATCCACGTTTCCAACAGCGTCGACCCGAAACGTGACATCGAAATCATCGACCTGGAACTGATCTTCGCCGACCTCGACAGCTGCGAGAAGCAACTGCAGAAAGTTGCGCGTAACGCCAAGGGCGGTGACAAGGACGCTGTGGTTCAGAAAGCTCTGCTGGAGCAACTGATCGCGCACTTCACCGAAGGCAAGCCAGCACGCAGCCTGATGAAGAACATGAGCGCTGACGAAAAGGCCGTGATCAAGGGCTTCCACCTGCTGACCACCAAGCCGGTCATGTACATCGCCAACGTCGCTGAAGACGGTTTCGAGAACAACCCGCACCTGGACGTGGTTCGCGCCATTGCCGAAGAAGAAGGCGCGATGGTCGTTCCGGTCTGCAACAAGATCGAAGCAGAAATCGCCGAGCTCGATGACGGCGAAGAGAAGGACATGTTCCTCGAGGCCCTGGGCCTGGAAGAGCCTGGCCTGAACCGCGTGATTCGCGCCGGCTACGAAATGCTGCACCTGCAGACCTACTTCACCGCCGGTGTCGAAGAAGTCCGCGCCTGGACCGTCAAAGTCGGTGCTACCGCGCCGCAAGCTGCTGGCGTGATCCACACCGACTTCGAGAAAGGCTTCATCCGCGCCGAAGTCATCGCCTACAACGACTTCATCCAGTACAAGGGCGAAGCCGGTACCAAAGAAGCCGGTAAATGGCGTCTGGAAGGCAAGGATTACATCGTCAAAGACGGCGACGTGATGCACTTCCGCTTCAACGTGTAAGCGTTAAGCCCAAGAAAAAGCCGCGTTTGATACGCGGCTTTTTTGTGCCTGAGATTTATGGCCGAACCTATTCCACCTGTGGGAGCGAGCCTGCTCGCGAAGAGGGAGTGTCAGCCACATATCTGCGGATGACACACCGCATTCGCGAGCAGGCTCGCTCCCACAGTTGGGGATTGTGTGGAATCAGGTCTTTTTGGTGCGCGGCAAGAAGATCGCCAACACGCCAAACAACGGCAGGAACGAACACAGGAAATACACGTACTCAATCCCGTGAATATCCGCCAGATGCCCGAGCAGCGCCGCGCCAATCCCGCCAAACCCAAACATCAAACCGAAGAACACCCCGGCAATCATCCCGACATTGCCCGGCACCAGTTCCTGCGCGTACACCACAATCGCCGAGAACGCCGAAGCCAGAATGAAGCCGATCACCACGCTGAGAACGGTGGTCCAGAACAGATCGACGTGAGGCATCAGCAACGTGAACGGCGCCACACCAAGGATCGAAAACCAGATCACCGCCTTACGCCCGATCTTGTCGCCAATCGGCCCGCCAAAGAACGTCCCCGCCGCCACCGCGCCCAAGAACAGGAACAAGTGCAACTGCGAACTGGCCACCGACAGGTCGAACTTCTCGATCAGGTAGAACGTGAAGTAACTGGTCAGGCTGGCCATGTAGAAATACTTCGAAAACACCAACAACCCCAACACCACCAGCGCACTGGTCACCCTGCCCTTCGACAGCCCGTGAGTCGCTGCCTGACCGGCCTTGAGCTTGAACAGATTGAGGTGATGGGCGTACCAGCGGCTGATGCGGTACAGCACGAACAGCGCAAACACCGCGAACAGGCCGAACCACGCCACATTGGCCTGGCCGAACGGAATGATGATCGCCGCCGCCAGCAACGGACCAAACGCCGAACCCGCGTTACCACCGACCTGGAAGGTCGATTGCGCCAGACCAAAGCGTCCACCGGACGCCAGCCGCGCAATCCGCGAGGCCTCGGGGTGGAACGTCGAGGAGCCGATACCGATCAGCGCCGCCGCCAGCAGGATCAACGGAAAACTGCCGACCATCGACATCATCACGATGCCAATCAGCGTGCAAATCGAACCGCCCGGCAACAGCCACGGTTTCGGATGCCGATCGGTGTGATAACCGACCCACGGCTGCAACAGCGACGCGGTCAGTTGAAAAGTCAGGGTGATCAGGCCGACCTGAGTAAAGGTCAGGCCGTAGTTAGCCTTGAGCATCGGATAGATGGAAGGCAGTACCGACTGAATCAAGTCGTTGATCAAATGCGCCAGCGCCACCGCACCGATGATACGCATCACCAATGGACTGCTTTGGGGAGCAGCGGGCGCCGAGGCAGCGGCGGTCTGAACGTTGCTGATAGCCATGGAAGTTTCCGGACAGCAGATGGGTGCACGCAGGCAGGTGCGTCAATGTGCCATTTTTCGGTGCGACAGCGCCATCCCCTTAGCCAGCTAACTAACTGACTGGTCGTCGACAGCAAGGTGATAGCGCAACGCCATGGTCTGAATCTTGCCTTGCTCTATCCCTTGAACGCGGCGCCCTTACAAAGGGCACCGACAATGGGAAGTTTCGCTACAGAGCCGGCCTACAGAGCGGGCGAGAGTGAACTTTCGAGGCCTTTTAGCAGGGCACAACATCCAGGTCGAACGACCGCGATGCACGCCAATGGTGCGTGGTGTCCAGAGGAGTCATGGGGCATGCAGGCTTTCCTTTCACCGGGGATCAAATTGCTGGGGCGGTTTGGCTTCGCAGGTAAATTCCAGTTGTTGTTTCTGCTGTTCATTCTGCCGTTGGCCGGCAGCCTGTTGATGATCGGCCAGGACTATCGCGACAAGCTCAATCTGATTTCCGGCGAACGTGCCGGCGTACGGCAGTTGCTCGCACTGGATGCGCTGGACAACCTGCTCGCCGCCCAACGTGACCGCGCCGCCCGTTGGCGCGCCACGGAAACCAATCGCCAGCCGACGCCCGCTACCCTCGCCGCCATGGGCGCGTTCGACGCGGTGCAACCGGCAGTTCTGCAAGCCACCACGGACTTGGGTAACGCGCTGAAAAACGAAGGTGCCGAAGGCGAAACCCTCAGCCGCTATCAGGCGCTGCAAACCGCGCTGAACGGGTTGGATTCGAAAAGCCTCAGCAGCGTCGGCTGGTGGCCAGACGGTTACGACCGTTTCACCAACGCCCTCAGCGCTCTGCAAGCGTTGCGCGAGCAGATCGTCATGGACAATCGCCTGACCCTCGCGCCGTGGCTGGAAACCTACCTGTTGACGCAGATTTCCACGCAACACGCGCCGGACCTGATCGAACGGGTCGGCCGCCTCGCCGCCGTCGGTCAAGCCTCGGTCGTCTCCGGCCAATTCACCCTGCAAAGCCGTCTGCAATTGCGCGACTTGCGCAGCCGCATCGGCGATGCCCGCGAGCAACTGGTGAAAACCGCCACGCTGCTCGAAGCACGCCTGCCGAAAGATCAACAGAGCTGGGCCAGCCAATACCACGACAGCCTGAAACGCCTCGACAGCGGGCTGAAAGTACTCGACGACGGCGTGTTCGGCGGCAGCATCACGCTCAAGCCGGACGACTTCGAACGCAACCTCGATGCCCTGTTGACCGACCTCGCCGCCCTGCGCCAGCAATCGCTGGTGTCGCTGGATCAGCGCCTCGACGCCTACCACAGTTCAGCAATCCGTCAGTTCATCATCGTCGCGGCGATCTTTGGTTGCTTGCTACTGGCGGCGCTGTACTTGTTTGTCTGCCTGCAAGCCTCGATCCGTCGCAGCGCCAGCGGCATCACCCTGCTCGCTGAAGCCCTGCGCGACGGCAACCTGAGCCTGCAAGTGCCGGTGGTGGGACGTGATGAGCTGGCGGCGATCAGCACCGCGCTCAACGTGGCCGTGGTGCAATTGCGCACGAGCATGCTCGGTGTCGATCACGAGACCTCCCAACTAAGCAACGCCGTGCGCAGCCTCAACGAACACTCCAGCGGCGCCCTCAGCGAAGTCGAGGCGCAGCAGTTGCAGATCAGCCAGATCGCCGCAGCCGCCACGCAATTGGCCGCCACCTCGCAAGGTGTGGCGCAGAGTTGCGAACAGGCCTCCGGCAGCGCTCAGCACACCCGGCGCATCGCGGCCGACAGCAGCCGTGACAGCCAACGCACCACGGCGAGCATCCAGCAACTCAATCAGCGTTTGAATGAAACGGCTGCGGCGTTGGGTCGGGTCAGCGAACAAGGCCAGCAGATTCAATTGGTGGTCGACACCATTCGCGGCGTCGCCGAGCAAACCAATCTGCTCGCACTCAACGCGGCCATCGAAGCCGCGCGCGCAGGTGAACAAGGTCGCGGCTTTGCCGTAGTGGCGGACGAAGTGCGCAGCCTGTCGCAACGCACACAATCGTCGACCGCGCAGATCGCCGGAACCGTCGACAGCTTGCGCGCGACGGTCAACGAAGCCGTGAGTTTGATGGAAGCCGCGTGCGGCCAGGCGCAAACCGATGCCGAGTCGGTCACCGGTCTCGGCGAACGCCTGGGCGAAATCGCCAGCGCCATGCAGAGCGTCACCGACACGTTGGCGCAGATCGCCACCGCCGTTGAGGAACAAGCGAGCACCGCCGACGAAGTTAGTGGCAACATCCAGCAGGTCGATCAGGCAGCCGTGCGTTTACTCGAAGGCGCACGCGCAGTGAATCTCGCCGCAGACACCCTCAGCCAAGGCAGCAAAGCACTCACCGACAACACCGCGCGTTTCCGCCTCAGTTGATTACCGCTTCAGGGAAATCCGCTTCCAGCTCAGCCTTGAGCCATTGAATGAACCACGCCACATCCGCCGAGAGTTCGGCGGACGGCGTCAGCACCCGATAGCTCTCAAGCTTCACCTCAGCATCGACGGCACGCACCAGTTTGCCGCTGGCGAGTTCATGGCGCACCAGCACCTCGTTGGCCAGCGCAATGCCCTGCCCGCTCTCGGCGACTGACAGCGCGTGGTCATTGTTGACGTAGAGCATGTCGGAATTGAGATGGATATCGAGATCGTGCGCGGCGAACCACAGGTTCCACCATTCGCCGTCATCGACGTGGATCAGGTCGTTTCTGACCAGGTCAGCGGGACTGCTGATCGGTGCGATGCTGGCCAGATACGCCGGCGTGCAGATCGGGAATACCCGTGGGCAAATCAGCGCCTCCCGTGAGTCGGCATACTGCCCGTCGAGGCCATAAACGATACCGAGGTCGGCACTTTTTCCATCCACTTCGGTGAAGGTCGAATTCGGCTCGATCGCCAGTTTCAATCCCGGGCGCAAATGCCGCAGCGCTTCGATCCTCGGCATCAACCAGCGCTTGGCAAAACCCGGCACCACCATGATTCGCAGCCAACGCTCGGCATCTTTCGGCTGCGCTTCCTTGCCCGCCTCGATGATCAACTGCAAAGCGGCGCTGATCTTGCGGTGGTACTTGTCCCCCGCCGGGGTCAGGTTGACCCCGCGCGAAGTGCGCTCGAACAATTGAATGCCCAACCAGTCCTCGAGCAATTTCACATGGCGGCCAATCGCAGGCTGGGTCACGTGCAGGGCTTTCGAGGCTTCGACGTAGCTGCCCAAACGCGCAGCGGCATCAAAGGCGCGCACCGCGTTGAGCGGTGGCAAACGGTGGTCGGGCATGATTCCTGGCACCTTCGGCTGTTAAATTAACTAACACCTGCCATGTTTAAATTGAAGTGTCGCGCCGCGCAAGCCCTGGCTGATAATCGAGCCACAGCAGAATAAAAAAACAGCTGGTTTCACACCCGAACGCAATCTCGATCCTGCCCAAAAAAATAATATCCATGGCCCGACGGCAACGCTTTGCAAAGCGAGTCGCAGGCGATGGGGGAATCGGAGGTAACGCATGAATGCCCTGCATTCGCTGCAAACGCTGGCGGTCTCGATCCGCTCAGTGCGCAAGGTTTACGGTGATCCGCAGACCGGTCCGGTGGCGCTGAAAAGCATCGACCTGGACATCCGCGACAACGAATTCTTCACCCTTCTCGGCCCGTCCGGCTGCGGCAAGACCACCCTGCTGCGGATGATCGCCGGATTCGAATTTCCCACCGAAGGCGAGATCCTTCTCTACGGCGAAAACATCGCCGATCGCCCGCCCTTCCAGCGTCCGGTCAACACGGTGTTCCAGCATTACGCGCTGTTCCCGCACATGACCATCGCCGAGAACCTGGCTTTCGGTCTTGAATCGCAGCCGATGGGCAAAGTCCTGACCAAGGCGCAAATCGCCGAGCGTGTGCGCGAGATGCTGGCGCTGGTGCAGATGGAACGCTTCGCCAACCGCAAGCCGGCGCAACTGTCTGGCGGCCAGCAACAACGCGTCGCCCTCGCCCGCGCTTTGGCACCGCATCCGAAAGTGCTGCTGCTCGATGAGCCGCTGTCGGCGCTCGATCTCAAGCTGCGTCAGGCGATGCGCGAAGAGCTGAAAAGCATTCAGGCCAAGACCGGTATCACTTTCATCTTCGTCACCCACGACCAGGAAGAAGCGCTGACCATGTCCGACCGCATCGCCGTGCTCTCCGAAGGCGAAGTGCAGCAGGTCGGGCGGCCTGAAGACATCTACGAACGCCCGCGCAATCGCTTCGTTGCTGACTTCATCGGCGAAACCAATTTCATCGAAGGCACCGTCACTCGTGTGGAAGACGGTCAGGCGTGGTTCGCCGGGCCGGCCGGGCATCCACTGCCGGCGCAACCGTGCAGCGATGTGCAGGTCGGCGCCAACGTGACTTTGTCGGTACGCCCGGAGCGCCTGCATCTGCTGCCGGCCAACAGCGAAAACGCGTTGCCGTGCCGGATCGAAGCGCAGATCTATCTGGGCACCGACCTGCAATATCAGGTCAGCCTCAGCGACGGTTCGCGCCTCACCGTGCGTACGCCCAACTGCGTCGACCAGAGCCTGCGCTTTGCTGTCGGCTCTCAGGCCGGTCTGTTGTTCGACCGTGGAAGCGCCAGCGTCCTGCACGATTGAGCCGGAGGAATTGCCATGCACGCCTTACCGATTGCCAACACGCTGGAGCGGCGCAAAGCCTTCCAGAGTTTCCTCGGGGTCAGCCCGGCGCTGATCGCCATCGGCCTGTTTCTGCTGGTGCCGATCCTGATCGTCATCGGCTATTCGCTGATGGAGGCCAACCCCTACGGCGGGGTCAACAAAGTCTTCAGCAGCGACGCCTACACCTCGCTGCTGTTCGAGCGCCAACTGGATGACAGCCTCGCGTTTGCGGATTCGTATTTGATCATTGCCCTGCGCTCGATCGGCATCGCCGGGCTGACCACAATCATCACATTGCTGATCGGTTTTCCGGTCGCCGTGTGGCTGGCCATGCAGCCGGCGCATCGACGCGGTTTGCTGATCTTTCTGATCACCGTGCCGTTCTGGGCCAACCTGTTGATCCGCACCTACGCGTGGATTCTGCTGCTGCGTAACACTGGAGTGATCAACAACAGCCTGATGGGCATGGGCGTTATCCACGAACCTTTGCAGTTGTTGTACACCGACGGCGCGGTGCTGCTAGGGCTGGTTTACACCTATGCGCCGTTCGTGGTGTTGCCGATCTACGCGACGCTGGAAAAGATGGATATCCGCCTGCTCGAAGCCGCGCAGGATCTCTATGCCGGGCGCATCCGCACCTTGCGCAAAGTGGTTTTACCGATCGCCAAACCGGGAATTCTCGCCGGCGCCATCCTCACCTTCGTGCCGTGTCTGGGCGCAATGATCGCCCCGGAACTGCTCGGCGGTGGCACGCGAATGATGCTCGGCAACCTGATCTTCCGGCAGTTCAGCGATGCGCGTAACTGGCCGTTTGGTGCAGCGCTGTCGCTGGTGCTGATGGCTGCGGTGATGCTGGTGCTGACCGTTTATGCCTTGCGCGCCGAGCGCCAGCGCATCGCCAAAGGAGGTGCGTAATGCTCGCGCTATTCAAACGCAAAGGGCTGGGCGTGCAGGACTTCCCCGGCTTCGGCGGCTTCAGTTTTCTGTTCTATCTGTACCTCTACGCGCCGATCGTGGTGCTGGTGGTGTTCTCGTTCAACGCCAACCAATCGGCGACGGTGTGGACCGGTTTCAGCCTCGACTGGTATCGCGCCGCGTTCGCCAATCAGGCCTTGCGCCAGGCCGCCGGCAACAGCCTGTTGATCGCCGTTTGCGCGAGCATGATCGCCACGGCGATTGCCACCCTCGCCGCCCTCGGCACCTCGCGCGGCGCCAAGTTCAAGGGCCTGCAATTGTCGATGGGCGCGATCATGTTGCCGCTGGTGTTGCCGGAAATTGTCGTCGGTGTGGCGACGCTGGCGCTGTTCTCAACCATCGGTCTGTCGCTGGGCTACGGCAACCTGATCATCGCCCATACGGTGTTCTGCATCCCCTTCGCCTACCTGCCGATCCGTGCGCGGTTGAACGATATGGACCTGTCGCTGGAGCAGGCTTCCGCCGACCTCTACGCCGGCCCTTGGCGAACCTTTCGCAAAGTGACCTTGCCGCTGCTGATGCCGGGGATTTTCTCCGGGCTGATGCTGGCCTTCATCGTTTCGCTGGATAACTTCGTCATCTCAATGATGGTCTCGCAGGCCGGCACGACAACGCTGCCGATCTTCATTTTCGGCCTGCTGCGCATGGGCGTGACACCCGACGTCAATGCCGTGTCGACGCTGATCCTCGGCGTCTCGGTGCTGTTCGTCAGCCTCTCTTACCTGTTGGGCAAAAAGAACGCCTGAACCTTCTACGACCTGTGGGGAAATAGCATGAGCAAGTGGATAAAAAGCGTTGGCACTTCGTTGTTCCTGGCTGTGCCGCTGGCGATGGCTGGCAGCGTTCAGGCCGCCGAAAAACTCAACGTGGTCAGTTGGAGTGGCTACTTTTCGCCGGAGATTCTCGCCAAGTTCCAGAAGCAGACCGGCATCGAAGTCACCGTCGATTCCTACGATTCCAACGAGACGCTGCTGGCGAAGTTGAAACAGGGCGGCGCCGGTTATGACGTGGCGATTCCGTCGCACCAGTTCGTGCCGATCCTGATCAAGGAAAACCTGCTGGAACGCTTCGACCCGGTCAAGGAGCCCTACTACGCCAGCGTTGTGGATAACCTGAAAAAACCGAGCTGGGACCCGGAAGGTGCGTATTCGGTGCCGTTCATTTGGGGCACAACCAGCGTCGTGCTGGACTCGGCGCGCTACAAAGGCCCGGCCGACAGCTACAAGGTTTTGTATGAGCCGCCAGCCGAATTGCAGGGACGGATCAACATGTTCGATTCGGTCAGCGACATGGTCGACATGGCCAACCTCTATCTGAACATTCCGCTGTGCAGTGAAGACCCGAAACAGATGCAGCAGGTGCTGACGCTGCTCAAGGCGCAGAAGCCGTTCGTGAAAACCTACAGCTCCAAGGCCGGCTCGATTCGCGAGAACCTCGCCTCGGGTGAAATCGACATGTCGATGTTCTGGGGCGGCTCGTCGATGCGTGCCCGCGAGATGAAACCAACGCTGAAATACCTCTACCCGAAAGAAGGCGTGCTGGCCTGGGTCGACAACATGGTCATCCCCACCGGCAGCAAGAATCCGGCGAATGCCAAGGCGTTCATCGCCTTCCTCAGCCAGCCGGAAAACTCGGCGATGACGCAGAACTTCCTCAAGCACCAGAGCCCGATCAAAGGCGTCGAACCGTTCCTCGACGCAGCGCTCAAGGACGCGCCGGAACTGCACATTCCCGAAGGCACCAACGTGGTGTTCAGCAAGACCTGCGGCGAAGGCGCAATCCGCCTCGCCGACCGTCTCTGGACCAACCTGATGCGTTGATCGCTACCGCCCCGGCGCACTGGCGGGGCGTTTTTCCAGCCGTCTGAAAGGCCGCTTGCAATGAACTCTAATAACATCAGCGAACTGGTCCTGTTGCAGGCCCACGAGCTCGCCGAACGCATCCGCCTGCGTCAAGTTTCCTGCCGGGAAGTGATGCAGACTTACCTTGCCCATATCGAACGCTTCAACCCTTTGGTGAATGCGCTGATCAGCCTCCAATCACCGGAACATCTGCTGGCTCAGGCCGATGAACGCGACGCCGAACTGGCGCGTGGCCAATACCGTGGCTGGATGCATGGTTTGCCTCATGCGATCAAGGATCTGTCGCTGACCCAAGGCATCCGCACCACGCTGGGGTCGCCGCTGTACAAGGACTTTGTCCCTGAGCGCGACGGCATCATGGTCGAGCGGATCAAGGCCGCCGGCGCAATCATTATCGGCAAAACCAACACCCCGGAATTCGGTCTCGGTTCGCAAAGCTACAACCCGTTGTTTGGCGCCACCGCTTGCGCGTATGACCCGAGCAAAACGGCGGGCGGCAGCAGTGGCGGCGCGGCGGCGGCGCTGGCGATGCATCTGGTGCCTGTCGCGGATGGCAGCGACATGATGGGCTCGCTGCGCAATCCGGCGGCGTTCAACAACATTTTTGGTTTTCGTCCGTCGCAGGGTCGCGTGCCGTTTGATGACAGTGCCGATCTGTTTTTTGATCAGCTCGGTTATGAGGGGCCAATGGCGCGCAGCGTGAGGGATGCGGCGTTGCTGTTGTCGGTGCAGGCTGGCGGTGATGCGCGGGCGCCGCTGTCCATCGCTGAATCCGGTGAGGCGTTTGCGGCGCCGCTGGAGCGTGATTTCAAAGGCACGCGGTTGGGTTGGCTGGGCGATTTCGGTGGGTATCTGCCGATGGAGCAAGGCGTGCTGTCGTTGTGTGAGAAGACCTTTGCCGACTTTGAGAGCCTCGGCTGTCACGTTGAGTCAGTTGAGCCTGGTTTCGCGCCTGAGCGGCTGTGGAGCAGTTGGCGCACGTTGCGGCACTGGATGGTCGCGGGGTCTTTGGGCGCGACGTATGCCGATCCGCAAAAACGCGCGTTGTTGAAACCGGAGGCGATCTGGGAAGTGGAAAACGGCCTGAAGCTGTCGGCCAGCGAAGTGTTCGCGGCCTCGGTGGTGCGCAGCGATTGGTATCGGGCGATTTCTCGGCTGTTCGAAAAGTACGATTACCTGCTGCTGCCCAGCGCCCAGGTGTTCCCGTTCGATAAAACCCAACCGTGGCCAACGTCGATTGAGGGCGTGGCGATGGACACCTATCACCGTTGGATGGAGGTAGTGATTCCCGGCACTTTATCGGGTTGCCCCGTAGCGAGCGTTCAGGCCGGATTCAATTCGGACGGTTTACCGATGGGGCTGCAAATCATCGGCAAGCACCAGGCCGACTTCGCTGTCCTGCAATTGGCGCACGCGTATGAACAGGCCAGTCGCTGGTTCCAACGCTGCCCTTCGCCGCTGCTGCGTCAGTGATTTTGATAAACGGTTGAAAGCGTAGAAAAAATTTTTAAATTTACGCTTGACGCTTTTCCATTTCAGGGGAATAATGCGCGCCACTTGGCTACATAGCTCAGTTGGTTAGAGCATAGCATTCATAATGCTGGGGTCCGGGGTTCAAGTCCCTGTGTAGCCACCAAGTACTAAAAACGGCTTACCGAAAGGTAGGCCGTTTTTTTATGCCTCGAGAAAAGTCTCGGTTTTCTGTTACTTCAAAACATCTTTCTCTTCGTTGCTCGCTTTGGTCGCTGCCTGTGCGATCAGTGCGTCGAGCATCTGCGCAATGACCTTCTGCTGGACCTTCGAAAGCTCATTGATTGACTGCAGCCGTCGATACCACGTCGAGGTCAAGCTGCGTCTGGGCGTCTCCGTGTACGAGGGAACGCCGAGCAGGTCTTCAACAGGCACGCGAAGCGCAAATGCCATCTTCACCAGCGTCGTGACCGGCATGCTGCGGGTGCCCTCCTCGTAGCCCTGAAAGGTTTGCCGGGAAAGACCTAAAGCCCGTGCAAACCGAGTCTGTGTGATCTCGTGCACTGTGCGTAAGTGAGCAATGCGACTGCCCATCGCCACCAGAAAATCGCGATCCTCATTGGAAACACTCATGACAATGGCCGACTGAAAATAGAGTTGATTGGCAACGGACTCATCCTTTTCATCTGAAATCCATCCTGGAAAAAACGATAGAAACCATCCTCAGGTAAAGGCGCGTAAGTTGTCGACCTGAAAAATCTGTAGGAGACATGTGGAGCAACCGCCAAGCTGGAGCAAAGTACTACAGGCGCGAAATGCCTTTTCATTCGACTGAATCGGTACCGAGCGATCAGGTTGAAAAACGCTGTAGGAAACGGATTCGATCCTGGTATGAATTAGATCGCGCAGCACAAATACAAAAAAACGGCTTACCGCAAAGTGAGCCGTTTTTTGTGCCCGGAGGAAAGTGCCGGCAGCAAAGACACTGATGATTTACCGCGACCAGTTACCCAACGCCGACAACCCTTTCGCCCAGATTTGCCGAGTGCGCAAACCGACCATCGTCCGCCAGTCCGGATCGGCCGGATAGAACTGCTCCAGCAGATTCAGTTTGATTTCACGTCCTACCGCATCCAGCGGATCGCCATGCAAATGCAGCCAATGATCATCGCGCAAATGTCGGTGCACCTCCGGCCCCGGATACGTTCCGCACTCGATCACGAACGGCATTAACTGCACGTCCGGTAAAGCATTGAGCAACGCTTGGGAGGTGTACCCGGTAGCCGTCGCTGCCACACCGGTTTCGCTCAAGGTGTCGGCGCCGGTGTGCAGCGTGTAAAGCCATGGACCATAAATCGCCTGGGCCTGCGCGAGTACCGGGTAAGGCGCCTGGGTGATGGTCAGCAACATCGGATGACCGTATTCGCCAGCACCGGTGTGCAGGTCAAAACACATCACGGTTTCAGCGCCAGCCAGATGCGCGTCGATGATTTGATGCAAGGTGCGATTCGACCAGCTCGGCGCGCGGCCACCGTAAAACAGCCCGTCGGGATGACTGTGCTGACCGCCCTCGACAATCGACATTACCGCTGGCCAACCGTGTTCTTTTATCTGCGCATCGAGCAAGGCATCGGCGCTTTTGCGCTCGGGGCCGTTCAGATCAGTGCACGCGTAGATTTCATGCAGGGCGGCGTACGCGCGGTTGTCCGGCAGCGGTCCGGTGAAATCCAGGTGATTGCGGTTGAGGTCGATGTTGTCTTCGTTGACCCGCCGTAACCACGCCGTGCCCCATGGGTTGATCAGGTGCACCATGACCACCGCGACATCCTTGGGCAGCGATCCGGGTGCGAAGGTTTTCAGCCAATCGATCTGACAGTCCGAGCCGTAATAGCCCTCGACTCCGTGCGTGCCGCTGAGCGCTACCAGGCGGCGTTTGGCCTGTGGATCACCGAGCACGGCGACGTCGGTGCTCAGGGGTTCGCCGAATGGCCCGCAACGTGGATGTGCGTAGGAAGTGAGTGTGGCGCCAGCTGCGTTGGCGGCGGTGATGAACTGTTCGCGTTGATCGCGGTAGCTGGCTTCGGTAGGGAACTCGCTGTGCATATCGGTCTCTTGTTGATCTTGTAATTGTGGGAGCGAGCTTGCTCGCGAAAGCGGTTGGACATTCAACATTTCTGCCGACTGACACTGCGCATTCGCGAGCAAGCTCGCTCCCACAGGTGCTCAGTGCAGCTCAACGGATTTGCGGTTGACCCTAGCGAACATCCGCCCCGAAAAGAAAGACAAAAATGCCCACCGGTTTGCGTCGCGACCGAGCGGTCGATAAAGTCCCTCAGACTTTTAATCCACGGACGGAGAGCCCGCGTGTTTTCAGCCTTGCCCTTGAGCCGCTTTCGCCTGCCTGCCCTGACGCTGATCATCAGCGCCCTGACCCTCACCGCGTGCAACGCCCCGCCCTCCTCGACCTTGCCGCTGGCACCGGAAGCCGCGTCCGGTTTCCGCACCGATCTGCAAACCCGCCACGCCAGCAAACACATGGCCGCCGCTGCCAATCCCTTGGCTGCTGAAGCCGGGCGGGAGATGCTGCGTCAGGGCGGTTCGGCGATTGATGCGGCGATTGCGATGCAAGCGGTGCTGACCCTGGTTGAGCCGCAATCGTCCGGGATCGGTGGCGGCGCGATGATCGTGTTGTGGGACGGTAAACAGGTGCGCACGTATGACGGCCGCGAAACCGCACCGGCCGGGGCGACCGAGAAGCTGTTCTTGCGCGCTGACGGCCAACCGATGTCGTTCCCTCAGGCGCAGATCGGCGGTCGCTCAGTCGGTACGCCGGGCGTATTGCGTGCGCTGGAAATGGCGCATAAACAACACGGTCGCCTGCCTTGGGCGAAGCTGTTTGAACCGGCGATCAAACTGTCCGAACAAGGCTTTGCGATCTCCCCGCGTTTGCACTCGCTGCTGGAATCAGATCCAGTCATCCGCAAGTCGCCTGATATGGCCAAGTACTTCCTCAATGCCGATGGCAGCGTCAAAGCCGTCGGCACGCGCCTGCAAAATCCGGCGCTGGCTGCGGTGCTCAAACGCATCGCCAATGAAGGCCCGGACGCGCTGTACAAAGGCCCGATCGCTGAGGAAATCGTCGCCAAGGTGCAAGGCCATGCCAACCCCGGCAGCCTGACGCTTAACGATCTGCAGCGCTATCAGGCCAAGGAGCGTGCGCCGCTGTGCACCGATTACAAGCGCTGGCAGGTTTGCGGCATGCCGCCACCGTCGTCGGGCGGGATCGCCGTGGCGCAGATCCTCGGTACGTTGCAGGCGCTGGAAACTCGCGACCCACGCCTCTCACTGACGCCTCTGAAACCGCTGAAGACCGACAAACCGGCCGGCATTGAACCGGATCCGCAAGCCGTGCATCTGATCGCCGAAGCCGAACGTCTGGCCTACGCCGACCGTGCGCAATACGTCGCCGACACCGACTTCGTGCCGGTGCCGGTCAAAGGCCTGGTCGACCCGGGTTATCTCGCCAGCCGTGCCAGCCTGATCGGCGAAGGCAGCATGGGCAGCGCCAAACCGGGCACCCCGCCGGGCGTACAAGTGGCCTACGCCCCGGACCGTTCGCCGCTGCGCATCTCCACCTCGCAAGTGGTCGCGGTGGATGACCTCGGCGGCGCCGTGTCGATGACCACCACTATCGAAGCCGCGTTCGGTTCGCACCTGATGGTTCAGGGCTTCTTGCTGAACAATCAGATGACCGACTTCTCGTTCATTCCCGAGGAGAACGGCCAGAAAGTCGCCAACCGCGTCGAACCCGGCAAACGTCCACGCTCGTCGATGGCACCAACGCTAATCTTCGATCGCCACAGCGGCGAATTCGTCGCCACGGTCGGCTCGCCCGGCGGTTCGCAAATCATCGAATACGTAGCGAAAACCACCGTCGGCCTGCTCGACTGGAACCTCGACCCGCAAAGCGCCATCAGCCTGCCCAACTTCGGCAGCCGCAACGGCCCTACCGAGCTGGAACAAGGCCAATTCAGCCCGGCGCTGATTCAGGCACTAAAAGACAAAGGGCACGCCGTGAATGAAATCGACATGACCAGCGGCACCCAGGCCATCGTGCGGGTCAAGGATGCGCAGGGGAAGGCGTCGCTGGAGGGGGGCGCGGATCCACGGCGTGAAGGCGAAGCGTTGGGGGATTGAGGCTAGAACGCAAACAAAAAAGGCTTACCGCGAGGTAGGCCTTTTTTCATGCAACTGATTTAACTTGGAAGATCATTCGGCTTAGCGATTCGCCACCAGATGCGCACCAAACAACAGATAGCATCCACCCGCGAAGCGATCCAGCCATCGCCGCGAACGCTCATACACACCGGCAATATGCCGACTGGCGAAGAACAGCGCCACGCAGCAATACCAACTGAACGACAGCGTCGCCATGGTCAGCACCGCCAGCGCCAGTAACAGTGGCGGGATGTGAGCCGGCATGGCGGTGGCGAAAATGGTCGCGACGAACAGTGCTGATTTGGGATTGGTCATGTTGCCCAGAAAGCCCCGCCCGTAAGCGCCGAGTAACGTCTGCTCCGAAGTATCGAGCGTGCCCGGGACGATCGGCGCCTTGCGCTTGAACTGCTTGAGTCCGAGGTAGATCAGGTAGCAGCCGCCGGCAATCTTGAAGCTCAGGTACAGCGTCGGCGCGGCGCTGAACAGCGACTGAATGCCCAAGCCACCCGCCAGCCCCCACAACACGGTTCCGCTGGCCACGCCGAGTGCCGCGACGACACCGTGGCGGCGGGAACGACTGACCGCCAGTTGCGCGATATTGAAGAAGTTCGGGCCGGGCGTGACCACGGCCACCGTCCACAACAGGGCCAACGACAGCAACGGCGCCAGATAACTCGAAAGGGAAAAATCCATGGGGCATGCGCCTGATTGGGTTCGACGATGCCCTGTACCTTGCAACATCCGGCAATGTTTTGCCATCAGCCGCTATTCACACCGCTAACGTCTTGCCATCCACCGCATCACCAATCTTCAGGAAATGCCCGCCCGCCACGTGGTGCAAGGTACGCAAACCGTCATGTCCTTCGAAATGCCAGCGCCCTTCGCTGAACACGCGATCATCGGCGTGGGCGGCGATGACTTCGGCGAGGAACAGGTCGTATTGCTCGTGATTGCGCGGCTCCGGGAGCAAACGGCATTCGAGCCAGGCCACGCAGCCGTCGAGCAGAGGGGCTTGGACTTGTTCGCCGGCAAACGTCTGCAAGCCGTACGCCTGAAACTTGTCTTGCCCTTGGGTTTGATTGATCTCCAGGCCCGAGGTATTGCCGACGGTTTGCACGATGTCGGCCTGATTGACGCACGGGACGTTGAGCACGAAGGTGCCAGAGGCTTCGAGCAGTTGGCGGGTCCAGGTGGATTTATCGAGGACGACGGCGACTTTCGGTGGTTCGAAGTCCAATGGCATTGCCCAAGCGGCGGCCATGATGTTGCGTTGGCCATCGTGGGCGGCGCTGACCAGTACGGTCGGCCCGTGGTTGAGCAAACGGTAGGCTTTGTTCAGGGGCACCGGGCGGCGGTGGGAATCGCTCATGGGATCTGCTCCGGGGAAAAGGAGCCGATTGTAGCGCTGCCACTGAAGAAACACAGAACCTGTGGGAGCGAGCCTGCTCGCGAAAGCGGTGTGTCAGTCAACAGCACTGCTGAGTGAACTGAAGCCTTCGCGAGCAGGCTCGCTCCCACAATGGATCAGTGGAGATTAGTGGGAGAGTTGGTTGGCGAACTGGCCTACCGCATTCACGACTTTCTGCGCACCGTCCTGAATCTCGACAATCACCGTGCCCGCCTCTGCCGCCAGCGCCAGCCCTTGTTCGGCCTGAAGCTTGCCGTCGGTCATCAGGGCCACGGCGTTGCGCGCCATTTCCTGGTTCTGCCGCACCACGGTGACGATCTCTTCGGTCGCCTGGCTGGTACGCGAGGCCAGTTGTCGCACTTCGTCGGCCACCACGGCAAAACCACGGCCCTGCTCACCGGCGCGCGCCGCCTCAATGGCAGCGTTGAGCGCCAGCAGGTTTGTCTGTTCGGCAATGCCGCTGATGGTTTTGACGATGGTGCCAATCACCTGCGACTGCTCGTTGAGTGCTTCGATACCCTCACCGGCGGCTTGCATGTGTCGCGACAGATCTCGCATTACGTTGACCGCTTCAGTCACCACCGTGGTACCGCGCTGGGCGGTGCTGTCGGTTTGCTGCGAGGTGCTGTAGGCAATGCTCGCCGCGTCGGCTACTGCTTGTTCGCGATTGACCTGATCGGTGATCACGGTGGCGAATTTCACCACTTTGTACAGTTTGTTGTTGGCATCGACCACCGGGTTGTAGGACGCCTCCAGCCACACCGTACGACCATGGCTGTCGAATCGTTTGAAGCGGTCAGCGACGAACTCGCCGTTGTTCAAACGGCGCCAGAAGTTCTGGTACTCGGCGCTGTTGTACTCCTCCGGAGCGCAGAACGTCCGGTGATGTTTGCCCTTGATCTGCGCCAGGCTGTAACCCATACCGCTGAGGAAGCGATCGTTGGCGTTCAGCACGTTGCCGTTGAGGTCGAACTCGATCACCGCCGTCGAACGCACCAGCGCACCGATCAGGTTTTCGTGTTCACGGGAGGCTTCGATCGTGCGGGTCAGGTCGCTGGCGAACAGCGAAATATGCTTGATCCGTCCATCCGAAGAGCGCACCGGTTGCACGATCGAACGCAGCCACGCTTCTTCACCATTGCCACGCAGCAAGCGCACGGCACCGGCGAAATGCTCGCCGCGGGTCATGGCGTTTTTGAAGCGATGATGGAATTCGTCCGACTTCACATGCGCCGGGACGATGTCTTCAATCGCCCGACCGATCAGGTCCTGGCTCTTGTAGAGCATCTCGGTGAGGAAGTTCTGGTTGACCGATTGAATGCGCCCGTCGGGCTCAAGGTTCAGCACCAGCATCTCGCTTTCCAGGCTTTCCTTCACTTGCACAAGGCTGGAGAGTTCTTCACGAAGAGCGGCCAGCTCTTGCTTCAGGCGTTTGTTGAACATGGGGAAGTACCGATGGGCAGGATAGAAAGCGGGATGCAGCCTAACCATCGGCCTTGAAAATCTTTTCTGAAGAGCGCTCGCGACCGGTCAGTCAAAAATAATCTCAAGAGGCCATTGGTCTCATCTATCCCCTTCCGGGCGGAAGCAAAACCCAGCGCTCTGGGCCGGCCATTTCGGGTATTCTCAAGGCAAATTGCAACAACATGTTGCAGCTATCCGCCCGATAAGGAGTCCCGTTTTGGATTTATCGACCGCTGCCTGGATGGTTCACGACACCCGCCTGATTCTCTGCTGCCTGCTGGCCATTGCGACGATCATCGTGTTGATCAGCGCGACTAAACTGCCGCCGTTTCTATCGATCCTGATCGGTACGTTCATTGCCGGTGTCGGCGCCGGTTTGCCGCCTGAAGACGTGGCCAAGGCGTTCAGCAAAGGCGCCGGGGCGATTCTCGGTGAGGCGGGGATCATCATTGCGCTGGGTTCGATGCTCGGTGCGCTGATGGCCGAATCCGGCGCCGCCGACCGCATTGCCTCGACTTTGCTCGGGCTGGGCAAAGGCAAGTCGCTGCCGTGGGTCATGGCGCTGGTGGCGATGGTGATTGGCCTGCCGCTGTTCTTTGAAGTGGGGCTGGTGATGATGGTGCCGATCATCTTCGTCATGGCTCGCCGCTCAGGTCAGCCGCTGCTGAAAATCGCGATTCCGGCGTTGGCCGGGATGACCACGCTGCATGCCCTGATGCCGCCGCATCCCGGGCCGTTGATTGCCGTCAGCGCGTTGCATGCCGACCTTGGGCTGACCATGTTGCTGGGGTTCAGCATCGCCATCCCGGCGGTGATTCTGGCAGGGCCGCTGTACGGCAACTGGCTGTCGAAACGCATGCACGTCGATGAGCCGGCCGAACTCGGCGCCCTGTTCAGTGCGCCGCCGAAAGCGCCGCGCCAGCCGAGTTTCGGCATGTCGCTGTTGATCATTCTGCTGCCAGTGCTGCTGATGCTCGGCAGCACTCTGGCGAAAGTCGCGATGAGTCCCGAAAGCAGCGTCGCCCTGACCCTGAAGTTCCTTGGCGAACCATTAGTGGCGCTGGGCATTGCAGTGATGGCGGCGGTGATCTGCCTCGGCTGGGCCAATGGCATGCCCCGCGAAGACGTCGGCGGCACCCTGCGTAAAAGCCTTGCGCCG
Source organism: Pseudomonas fluorescens (assembly GCF_001648775.1). Classification (GTDB taxonomy): domain Bacteria; phylum Pseudomonadota; class Gammaproteobacteria; order Pseudomonadales; family Pseudomonadaceae; genus Aquipseudomonas; species Aquipseudomonas fluorescens_M. The sequence goes on along the minus strand of NZ_LVEJ01000029.1, from coordinate 19,276 downwards.
ATTGCCGTGCTGTTGCTGACGATCGGCGCGGGTGGCGGCTTGAAGCAGACCTTGCTGGATGCCGGCGTCAGCCAGACCATCAGCAAAGTCGCCGAAGGCGCACACATGCCGTACCTGTTGCTGGCCTGGCTGATAGCCGTGGCATTGCGCCAGGCCACAGGCTCGGCGACGGTTGCGACCACGACGACGGCGGGGATTCTGGCGCCGATGATGGCGGGCCTCGCCGCAACGCAAAGTTCGTTGGTGGCGTTGGCGATTGGCGCCGGCTCCGTGTTCTTCTGCCACGTCAACGACGCCGGTTTCTGGATGGTTCGCGAGTACTTTGGCTTGCAGCTGAAACAGACGATCTGGGTCTGGTCGATCCTGCAAACCATCGTCTCGGTGGTGGGCTTGATCGGGACCTTGCTGTGGTGGCACTGGCTGAAGTGACGGCCTCGGCGGGTTGCCGCTGGGGCCGTCAATCAGCCTTCAGGAACAGGGCGCCACGCTGCGGCGCCCGACACCGGGCATGCGCACACCAAAGTACGCCGCGCTGACGATGCCGACCACGCCCATCACCGCGCAGAACATCACACAAATCCACGGGCTCCACGGCATCAGACCGATCAGCAACAGCGGTGTGATGCTGGCCCATGCGGCGTAGGCAATGTTGTAGGTGAAGGAAATGCCTGACACGCGAATACGCGCCGGGAACAAGCCGACCATCACCGACGGCACCGCGCCGACGACACCGCACGCCAGACCGGCCACGGCGTAAGCCAGGCCTACCCAATCACCGCCCATGATCAAGCAGCCATACAGCACGCCGATGCCCAGCGGCAGCAGCAGGCTATACAGCATGACCGTGCGCCAGGCACCGATGCGGTCGACCAGCAGTCCGGCAATCACGCAGCCGACATTAAGGAAGACGATGCCCAATGCACTGAGCGCGAACGTGTGGCTGGCGGTCATGCCGAAGGTTTTCTGCATCATGGTCGGCGTGATGACGACGAACACCACCACCGCCGAGGTCAGCACGCAAGTCAGCAGCATTGCCGGTAGCATCGCCAGCCGGTGTTCGCGCAGTACCGTGCGCAACGGCAATTCAACGCGTGCCTCACGTTGCGCCTCCATGGCCATGAACACCGGGGTTTCGCTCAGCCAACGGCGCAGATAAACGCCAATCACACCGAACACGCCGCCGAGCAGGAACGGATAGCGCCAGGCGTAATCAAGGATTTCCGCCGGGGTGAAGACTTGCGCGAGAAACGTCGCGGTGAGCGCGCCAATCAGATAACCGAACGTCAGCCCGGCCTGCAAAAAGCCCAAGGCGTAACCGCGATGGCCGCTCGGCGCATGCTCGGCGACGAACACCCAGGCGCTCGGCACTTCACCGCCGACCGCCGCACCTTGCAGGATCCGCAGCGCCAGCAGTAATAGCGGGGCGAAGTAACCGATCTGTGCATAAGTCGGCATGATGCCGATCAGCAGGCACGGCAGCGCCATCATCAGAATGCTCAGGCTGAAGACTTTCTTGCGCCCGAGTTTATCGGCGAAATGCGCCATCAGAATCCCGCCCAGCGGCCGCGCCAGATAACCGGTGACGAAGATGCCGAAGCTTTGTAGCAGACGCAGCCATTCGGGCATTTCCGGCGGGAAGAACAACTGGCTGAGGGTCAGGGCGAAGAAGACGAAGATGATGAAATCGTAGATTTCCAGCGCGCCGCCAAGGGCCGCAAGGCCGAGGGTCTTGTAGTCGGAACGGCTGAACGGCGCGGGTTTGGCCGTGGATTGGGCAGTCATGGCAAAGAACTCTGAATCAGGCAAAAAACCAAGGCGCCCATGGTCTACGCAAATGCGCGGATGAACAACCCGTTAGACCATAGTCCCGGTTTTGCAAAAGCTGCTCACAAAGCATCGGCAGTTGAATTACTGTTAATGCCTGTCCAGCGGGTTAGCCCCAGTCTCCGACAACCGAAGAAACACCTGTGGGAGCGAGCTTGCTCGCGAAGAGGCCGGTACATTCAGAATCGATGTCGATTGACCGACCGCCTTCGCGAGCAAGCTCGCTCCCACAGGTAGGGTGTGTTTAGAGAAATCGGAAACCCGCGGACCACAATAACCATAAAAATCCGAGGTACTCCTGTGGCCGTTGATATCGAAGATAGCCGCTCCGCGCGCTTTGCCCTGCGCTGTTCAAGTTTCGCCGAACGCTGGTTTCCCGATTCCTGGGTATTCGCCGCGCTGGCGGTGATCATCGTGGCAGTCGCCACGCTGGCCATGGGCGCCAAACCCACCGATGCCGCGATGGCCTTCGGTGACGGCTTCTGGAGCCTGATTCCGTTCACCATGCAGATGGCTTTCGTGGTGATTGGCGGCTACGTGGTCGCCAGCTCGCCGCCCGCTGTAAAACTGATTGATCGCCTGGCACGTATCCCGAAAAACGGCCGCTCTGCCGTGGCCTGGGTCGCGTTGATTTCGATGGTCGCGTCCCTGCTCAACTGGGGCCTGTCGCTGGTTTTCGGCGGTTTGCTGGTCCGCGCCCTCGCCCGCCGCACTGACTTGAAAATGGATTACCGCGCCGCCGGTGCCGCTGCGTATCTGGGCCTGGGCGCGGTGTGGGCGCTGGGCCTGTCGTCGTCGGCTGCACAATTGCAGGCCAACCCCGCCAGCCTGCCGCCGTCGATCCTGTCGATCACCGGGGTGATTCCGTTCACCGAAACGATTTTCCTCTGGCAGTCCGGCGTGATGCTGCTGGCGCTGATCGTGGTCTCGATCATCATCGCCTACGCCACCGCTCCCGGCCCGAATTCAGCGCGTGACGCCAAGGCCTGCGGCATCGACCCGGCCTTCAACCTGCCACCTCTGCAACCGCGCACGCGGCCGGGCGAGTGGCTGGAACACAGTCCGCTGCTGATCATCGTGCTGGTGCTGCTGGCGGCGGGATGGCTGTTTCACGAGTTTTCGACCAAACCGGCAATCACCGCGATTTCCGGGCTGAACACTTACAACTTCCTGTTCATCATGCTCGGAGCGTTACTGCACTGGCGCCCACGCAGCTTTCTCGATGCCGTGGCCCGTGCGGTGCCGACCACCACCGGCGTACTGATTCAATTCCCCCTGTACGGCTCGATTGCCGCCCTGATGACCACGGTCAAAGGTGCAGATGCGCAAACCCTGGCGCATCACATCTCGACCTTCTTCGTCAGCATCGCGTCGCACGACACCTATGCGCTGTTGATGGGCGTGTACTCGGCGATTCTCGGCTTCTTTATTCCATCCGGTGGCGGCAAATGGATCATCGAGGCGCCGTATGTGATGCAAGTCGCCAATGATCTGCAGTACCACCTCGGCTGGGCGGTGCAGATTTATAACGCGGCGGAAGCGCTGCCGAACCTGATCAACCCGTTCTACATGCTGCCACTGCTCGGCGTACTCGGACTGAAGGCGCGGGATCTGATCGGTTTCTCGTTTGTACAACTGTTGGTGCACACGCCGCTGGTGCTGCTGTTGCTGTGGGCGCTGGGAACGACATTGGCGTATACGCCGCCGGTTATTCCCTAAGTTGATTCGATTGCATCTGCCTCCGGGCAGATGCAATCAATTCTGCTCGGCGGAAAGTGCAGTCAGAAGCTCAGGCAGAGCGACTGTTCGAGGTAATCGCCGAGCCGGTTTTCGATCATACGGGACGAGCCTGATCCAGAACCTGCTGCCGAAACTTCAGCGGTAGATCTCCTGGTGTCAGCAGATCGACAGTCACGCCTAACAAGTCCTCGAGCTCCACTTGCAGGCCGCCGAGATCGAACAAGGTGGTACCGGGAAGTGGATCGACCAATATATCAAGATCACTGCCTTCCAGATCAGTCCCCAGTGCGGCGGAGCCAAATACACGGGGATTGGCCACACGGAATCTTCCGACAACCTCACGGATAGCAACGCGTTGCAAATCAAGAGCAGTGGAAGGCTTCATGGAGCACCTTGGCCAGATTCATTAATGCAGCAGTCTAGCAGTGCTTAAGGGCGCTAGACACCGCACCATTTGTAACCCAACCGTCACATCCCCTTGCTAGCGTCCGCCCGAAACATACTGAAACATTTAAGCAAAACGGGCTGAGACATGAGCGACGACACAGACGGTATCGAGACACCCTCCTGCGCTGATTCCAACAACCCCACCGACACCAGTCGCCGCCGCTTCCTCGGTGGCGTCGCGGTACTCGGTGTCGGTGCCACGCTGGCCGGGTGTGGCAGCGCCAGCGATCAACCAGGCAAACCGGCGGAGCGCCCGCTGACGCCAGCCGAGCTGGACAAAGCCCTGCGCGACCAAGTGAAAACCGTGGTGGTGATTTACGCCGAGAACCGCAGCTTCAATAACCTGTTCGGTGATTTCCCCGGTGTCGAAAAACCGCTGTCAGCGCTCAAGCCCGCCGAATACCAGCAACGCGATCGCGACGGCTCGCTGCTGCAAACCCTGCCGCCCGTCTGGGGCGGGACCTTGCAGATCGGCCCGCAAACTCTCGATGGCGTGACTTACCCCAGCGCCACGCAGTTTCAGGAAAACCTGCCCAATGCGCCATTCGCCCTCAAAGGTCCGAACGGTGAAGACTTGCCGTTCGGCCTGGTAACGCGCGATTTGTGGCACGTGTTCTATCAGAACCAGATGCAGATCAACGGCGGCAAGAACGACGGCTTCGTCGCCTGGGCCGACTCCGGTGGCCTGACCATGGGCCATTACGCGCAGAGCCGATATTCCCTGCGGCTGTGGGACGTCGCGCAGGAGTTCGTGCTGTGCGACAACTTCTTTCAGGGCGCATTCGGCGGCTCGTTCTTGAACCACCAATACTTGATCAGCGCCACCGCGCCGTTTTATCCGGATGTGGCCAACTCCGTGGCCAAGTCGCAGATTGCCGCGCTGCAAAGCGACGATCCTGCTGATCCACGCCTCAAGCCGCTGGAACAATCCCCCGCCAGCGCCATGACCGGCCCACCGCAGTTCGGCCCGAGTGCGCTGACCCCGGACGGCTTCGGCGTCAACACGCTCGCCCCGCCCTACTGGCCAACCTGGATTCGCGACCCGGAGCGCCCGGCGTATTCCAAAGCGGATCTGCCCAACGTCATGGTGCCGCAGACCCACGAACACATCGGCGACAAGCTGTCGAAGAAGAATATCGACTGGGCGTGGTACGCCGGTGCGTGGCAGGCAACGCTGGAGCAGTACAAGGATTCCGGCGGCATTCCGAAAATCCCCAACTTCCAGTATCACCATCAGCCGTTCAACTACTTCAAACAGCAAGGCCCGGAAAACCCGGACGAACGTCAAAAACGCTTGCGCGATGCCGGTTTGGGGGACGAGTCGAGCAGCAACAAATTCTTCGCTGATGCCGAAGCGGGCAAGCTGCCGGCGGTGAGTTTCTACAAACCCCAGGGCAATCTGAACATGCACGCCGGTTATGCCGACGTGGCGTCCGGTGACCGGCACATCGTCCGCGCATTGAAGGTGCTGCGCGAAAGCCCGCAGTGGCAAAACATGGTGGTGATTGTGACCGTCGACGAAAACGGCGGCTGGTGGGACCACGTCGCACCGCCCAAGGGCGACCGCTGGGGCCCGGGTTCGCGGGTGCCGGCGCTGGTGGTGTCGCCGTTTGCGCGCAAGGGCACGGTGGACCACACCGTCTACGACACCGCATCGATCCTGCGACTGATCACCCGCGTCTTTCAACTGGAAACCCTTGATGGCCTCAAGCAACGTGACGAGGCGATGATCGCCCGAGGCCAGAAACCCATGGGTGATCTGACCAACGCCCTGCATTTTCCAGTCTGAAAATGAGCCCTGCGAGTTTGCGCAAAAATCTGCCCATGACGGCTTCTCTGGCAAACGCGGCTGATCCACTATGAGGCGCCCCCGATACGCGGGGAACCCACGCTGAAAAGGATCTGAGCATGTTCAAACTCGCAGGACTTATTCCTACAACACTGGCCCCCACCGCCCTGGCCCTCGCCGCGCTGACACTGAGCGCGGCGGCCCACGCCGATGTCGATCTGAAATTGGGCAGCACGGAGCGCGTCACCCGCCTCTTCGCTTACCCCAACAACTGCAACGTGATCTGCTTCCGCAATTGGACGCTGGAACAGACCGTCGCCCATTACCTGTCGCAGAGCGTGCAACGCGATGGTTATGCCGACGCCAAGGTGCTGGTGAAAACCGATAACGGCCAGCTCTACGCCGAAATCACTGGCGTGCCGAAAGGTTACGACAAACCGTTGTCGGCGCTGCTGGATGCGGGAGATCTGGCCTACACCGGCGCCAGCAAACTCAACGCCGACGGTAAGTGGGCCTACAGCTGGTATCTGTTCCTGCCGCTGGGCATGGCCCTGGAAAATCGTAAAAGTGTCGAGTTGCTGCACTTCCCGCCGGATTACTCGCTGACCCAGGCGCAGGATTATCTGCGTTCGAACACCACCGACCGCTGGGCCACGCTGCTGACCGACAACGGCATTCCAGCCGCGCAGACGCCGGCTTATCAGACCATCATCGATATCGCCCCGATCGCTGCGCCGTCCAACGCCGGCAGCGATCTGGAAGGCGTCTATGACTACTTCAAGGATTACCAGACCACGCTGGTCAAGCAGTTCAGCCAGACCGCCAGCGGCACGACGTTGCCGATGGTCGCCTTCGGCGCACCGGTGCGTAACTGGATCAAGCAACAATACGGGCCGACGGTGAATGTATTGGGCCTGGCGACCATCAGCCCGAGCGAAGGCGTGAAGGTGCCGGTGCTGGGCTCCAACCACCCGAGCTACATCTGGTACGCCGCCGACCCGAAGAGCTACACCGGCGACGATGCGCAAGCCAAGGCCGATGCCGCGGGCCTGAAGGTCATGGGCCAGGATTTGAGCGCCGCCTGTTGGCAGGCCGGCATGGGCAGCAAGCCGGGCAGCGATCCGCAAACGACGCTAAACAGTTGCACGCAGACCTGGCAGGTCACGCAGAAAGTCAAAACCTGCGAGCTGTTCTACACCTCGATCCGCAACCTGACCCCGGAACAGGCCACTGCCAAGTGCGCGACCACGCCTATCAAAGCGCAACTGAAGCAACTGCAGGCGCCCTTGCCAGCCGCCGCAATCCCCGCACCGCACCTGTAATCGTTAAGCGTGGTTCCCGTGTCAGCCAATGCTGACGCGGGAAAGCGTCTAAATCGCCTGTCAGATCTGACAGTAGACCGGCTATACCTAATAGCAGAGGATTGGATCCAAGTAATAACATTGCAGTAATGACAGGACGTCACTCCAAGGAAAGTCGCCTCCCGGCGACAAGGATCGCAATGAATACCCACGTCATGGCGCAACCTGCACCACGCGACAGCGAAGGCATTTATCCCTTCGCCGGCCTGCCCGTGCGCCTCGGGTTCCCCTCCAGCAGCGACTACGAAATCGTTCAGGACGGCTATGGCACCCCAACGGGGGTCGTGGCGCGTAGTGAGTTTCTGCAAAACCGGCGGATGTGCAGGTTTTCAGGCCAGCTGTTGCCCTATCGCTGCCGCCAGACCCGCCAACTGCTGACGGGCATTCACCTCTACGACCCACGCTTTTGCGGATTGATCGAACACGCCTGCGATCCCAACGTGTTTCTCGACATGAGCGAATTGTGGCTGTGGGCTTTGAAAGATATCCACAGCGGCGAACGCCTGACCATGGATTACACCGCCACCGAAGACAAACTGCTGCATCAATTCGCCTGCGGTTGCGGTTCGCCGCGTTGCCGAGGGTGGATCACCGGCTACAACGAACCACCCAGCCTGGAAGGCCATCACTTCCTGCAGCGCTGGCGGCATTCCGGCTTGCGCTGAAAGGTACGCCGAAAAGTGAGTTACACCGCGCCGACCGGACGCAGACGATACTGCGGCGGTAATTGCTCGAAACCACTGATGGTGGTGTTCAGACTTTTCCAGCGGCCATCCTTGATGCCGTAGATGCAACCGTGGATCGACAGGCTCTGCCCGCGATGCCAGGCGTTCTGGATGATGCTGGTGTGGGCGACGTTGGCCACTTGCTGGATCACGTTGAGCTCGCACATGCGATCAACCTGCTCCTCTTCGGTCGGCAACTTGGCCAGTTCTTCGCGTTTTTCGTAATACAGATCGCGGATCGAACGCAGCCAGCCGTCGATCAGGCCAAACTGACGATCCTGCATCGACGCGCGCACACCGCCGCAACCGTAATGGCCGGTGACGAGGATGTGTTTGACCTTGAGCACGTCCACCGCGTACTGGATCACCGAGAGGCAGTTGAGGTCAGTGTGCAGCACCACGTTGGCGACGTTGCGGTGAACGAACAGATCGCCCGGCAGCATGCCGACGATTTCGTTGGCCGGCACGCGTGCGTCGGAACAGCCGATCCACAGATATTCCGGCGTTTGCTGGCGGGCCAGTTTGGCGAAGAAATCCGGGTCTTCCTTGGTGATCGCGTCAGCCCAACGCTCGTTGTTATCAATCAGGTCTTGTAAGTCGTGCATGCTGTAAGGCCTCAAGAAAGATGCGCAGGTATGACAGACGACCGCCCGTCGGGGTCACGCCGCCAGCGCAAGTGATTTCATTGGAATTCTCGTGTGCCCGGTGAGTCCACCTAAGTAAGGCCCACAGTATGAGGAATTGCCATGACTGATTCACGACGCCCTTACGATGCCGTGCAACCGGAACCCATCGATGATAACGAAGACCGCATGGGTTCGGTGCATGAGCTGGATTTCGATGAAGACGAGCCGAGCGCGAAAATCGGTGATGAGATCCCGGAACGTGAACGCGAGCAGTTGATGCCCGATGAGCGCGTGCGTGAGGCGGGCATGACCGGGGCTTCGGTCAGCGACCATGAGCCGACTGACGATGACCTGAGCCCGGAGACGCTGATTCATGAGGATGGCGCGCGGGATGCCGAGGAAGCGGGTGAAGGCAATCAGGCGGATTGGGATTTGAGCATTGTCGACGAGGATGACATCGGCGGCGGCAATGGACTTGATGAGGCGGAGCTGGCGCGGCGCGATCCGCTGGATGGTAACCGCTGATCTTCGCTGCCTGACAGGACGCTTTTGCGAGCAGGCTCGCTCCCACAGGGGTTTTGGGGTACGCACAAAATGTGTGAACGCCATTGAATCCAATGTGGGAGCGAGCCTGCTCGCGAAGCTGTTAAGGACAGTCAGTCAACGAGGGTGCAGGCCATGACCACCGCGTCTTCACGCCCACCCACCGCCGGATAATAATCCCGACGCCGGCCAATCTCATTGAAGCCATAACGCTCATACAACTTGAACGCGCCAGTGTTGCTGTCACGCACTTCCAGAAAACATTCTCGCGCAGAAGCCGCATACGCCCGCGACATCAGGTGCTCGAGCAACTTCAAGCCCAGCCCGCGCCCCTGATTCTCCGGTTTGACGGTGATATTGAGCAGATGCGCCTCATCGAGAATGATCTGCACCACACCATGCCCGACCTGTTGCTGCCCTTCGAACATCAGCCAGATCTGGTACTTGCCCAAACCGTCGAGAAAAATCCCGCGAGTCCACGGGTGGCTGTAAGCGGCGTACTCGATTTTCAGCACGGTTTCCAGATCCGCCTCGGTCATCGGGCGGAACGATACAGCGTCACTCATTCGATTCTTTCCAGCGCGCCATCAGCCGACGCATGGCTTGCCACACAGCGGCCTTGCGCTGTGGCTCTTCCATTAACAATTCCAGACCGGGAATGGCCCAGGCCGAGCCCAGACCTTCGATCTGCAATTCACGATTGAATGCTTCGGCATCCGCTTCACCGGCAAAACGCACCGCCGGCAGGCCGATCAGCCACAGACAGGCACACGGTGCGGCTTCCATTTGTACCGAAAGGAAACCCTGCACAAAGTCACGCGCCGCTTCCGGGCCCTGATCCATGGTGCCGCGATTGAGCCACGGCCAGCGCACTGGCTCGCCGACGATTTGCGGCGCATCCGGCAGACCAGCGGCGCGCAGCATGTCTTTGAGCAACAAATAAGCAGGATCGCGGCTCTGGAACGGTTCGCCTGTGGGTAACTCGACCAGCAGCAGGCAGCGCCCGGCACGCAGCAGTTGCAAAGCGAAACGCGGTGGCGGCACCGGCGCCGGTTTGGCGACGACTGGCGTGTCGTCGGCCTCTTCCACCGGTTTGGCGTTGGTTCGCGTACTGGCCAGCGAAGGGCGCGGCACTTCGATCTTCGGCCGCTCGCTCGGCCGCGCGACAGGCTGCACAGGTGCTTCGGCCTGCGGCGCGAGCACCACCGGCGTTTCTACCTCCGGCTCGGGCATGTCCAGCAGCTCGGGCCGCGACGGCGCGGCGAAGGGCAATTCGGTGCGCGGCAGCCAGTTGACCACCTGCATGGCGTTCAAATAGGCGCGGCGGCGGGACTCGATTAGCAAGGGTCGGCCACTTGTGGATAACTGAAAGTGCGCTGATTCTACCGCCCTTCGTTCAAGATCGCTTGCTGTTGATCGATAGCCTTTACCGAAGCTCTCTCCCTGAGAAAATGCGACAGCCCGTCCCGAGAGTGAATCGCATCCTTCGTGATGCAGTACAATCGCGGCTTTTAATCGCCAACCAGCCGGCCATTCCGATGATCGAACCCAAGCGCGTCTTGCGCGCCCTCGCTGAACACTGGGCACTTCTGGAGCCACTGTGCGAGCACTTCGACCAAGGCACCTTGAGCCTCAACGAACTGCGCACGCAACTGGCCGCCCAACAACTGGACAGCACGCCGCAGGACATCACCAGCCTGCTCGACGTGTGGATTCGTCTCGATATTCTGATTCCGGTGGCAAAAAGCCCGAACCGTTTCGAGCTGAACGCGCAGATCCACGACTTCCTCGCTTACCTTCGCCGTGAGCACCGTCTGGGCCTTTGCCTGGAAATCGAAGCCTACCTGCGCCACCTCGAACGTCTGGCCGGTTACATTCAGGACGCGTTCGACATCCGCGACGGCCATGACCTCGCTCGCCAGTTGCGCCTGCTCGACATGCGCGTGCGTGACGTGCTGAAGAAACTCGACAACGATGAACAGGCGCTGGTGGCCGTGGCCGAACGGGCGAAGACCAGCGACCGGCAGATTCCATTGCGTCAGCGTTACGCCGAAGTACTGGCGACGTGGGACGAATACGTCGAGCCGATGATCGATCTGGTGAACGCCGACGGCGCCTTCGAACAAGGCGTGCGCAAGGTCGAAACCGTGCTGTTGAAGATGCTCAGTGAGCAACAGCGCCTCGGCCATCTGGTCGATGACGACATGCTGCTGCGCACCCACGCGCGCATCCTCGAAATGCAGACCAGCGCGCAACTGACCCTGCGTCATGCCCGCGAACTGCTGCTGCCGCTGCGTGAAGAAGCGCGTCGGCATAACGCCGTGACCCGTGGCGCCGCGTTGGCCTTGGCGGCGATTCGCCGCAAAGGCATCGATGCCGTGCCACAAGCGGCGATGCCGCTGTTTACCCGGCCGCAAAGCACCTTCCTCGGCAGCGCCAGTCAGGTCGAGGCCTACGTGTATGCGTTGGCGCGTTTTGAGCCGAAACCGGCGCGCTTCCCGAAAGCGCACAAAACCCAGAAAGGCGAAGCCCCACGCGCCCCGCGCACCGTGCGCGAGATGGTCGACCGCTGCGAAGAAGCCCTGCCGATGCCGGACCTGATGACCTGGCTGCTGGAGCAGGAACCGGACGGCGCCACCGACGAATTGCTTTATTGGTTCTCGCGCCTGTCGCGGGAAAAACGCTTCAAGCGCGAGCGTCTGGAACGCCGCGAATACCACACTCACGAGCACCAGGTCAGCCTGCGCTCCTTCGCCCTGCTCTCGGCCAGCGACAGCGCCGCCGAGAATTCTGCGAGCATCCCCAATGCATCTTGATCTTTCCGAACTGTCGCAACTCGCGCCGATCTTCCGCGAGCTGTTCAAGGGTTACCACGTCAGCCGCCGTGATCCGGAGCTGTACGCGCAACTGTCGAACTTCCAGGACCAGTACCGCACGCTGTTCAAGGCACTGGGCTTTGAACTGGTCTGCGATACCCGTGGTTTCTACTACTTTGTGCCGGACATGGCCGCTGCGGCGGTGAACAAGACTGCCCAGCGTCTGGCGCTGTTCACCTTCATCCTCGTCGAGCATCTGGCCGATCAGGGCCGCGACCCGATCGCCGTGCTTGATGGCGGCAGCCTCGGCCGCGAAGAGTTGCCATCACTGCTGGAAAAATACCGCGACCTGTTCATTCAGGCCGAAGTGCAGACCGTGGAAGAACTCGAAGAAAAGATCATGCGCCGCATGACTCAACTCGGTTTCGCTGGCGAAGAAAACGGTGTTTACCGCTTCCTGCCGCCGATGCACCGGTTCCTCGACGTGTGCCTGTCGGTGCAGCAGGACCGCGATCTGGCCGCCAGCGTGCACAGCGTATTGCCGCTGCCGGCACCGGTGCTGATCGACGAAGCCGCCGAAGCCAAATTCCTCGAAACCGACGATCCGCTCGATCTCACCGAATTCGATGAAGAAAGCGAAGAAGACGCACTCGCCCGCGCCATTGCCGAAGAACAGGAGTCCGACGCATGAGCCAGGAACGCTACGGCATCCGCCGCTTTGCCCTTTTGAACACCGCCGGTTACAGCCTCGGCCTGTTCCCGCTGGAAGAACCGTTGTCGGTTTACGGCGCGAACAACCTCGGTAAATCGGCGTCGATCAACGCCCTGCAGTTCCCGATTCTGGCGCGCATGTCGGACATGAGTTTCGGCAAGTACAGCCTCGAACAATCGCGGCGCTTCTACTTTGCGTCCGACACCAGCTACATCCTCGTCGAAGTGAATCTGCCCCACGGTCCGCACGTGATCGGCGTGGTCGGGCGTGGCCCGGGCGGTGGTTTCGGTCACCAGTTCTTCGCTTACGCCGGCAAGCTCGATCTGGCGCATTACCAGAAAAACGACACCTGCCTGCGTCAGAAAGAGTTGTTCAGCAACCTTGAGAAAGAAGGCCTGAAAGCCTACGAGCTCAAGCCGGATGAGCTGCGTCGTTTGCTGGTGGGCGGTCATACGTCGATTCCGCTCGACCTGACGCTGATTCCGCTGCGCTCCACCAGCGAGCAGAGCCTGAAGACCTTCCGCGCTTTGTTCATCAACCTGCTGCACATGCGCGAAATCACTGCGGCCAAGTTGAAGCAGTTGTTCCTCGATGCCTTCGAACACAGCCTGCGCTCCGGCAGTGTCGATTACATTGCCGCGTGCGAAGAAGCCTTCCGCGACGTACGTCGCATGGAACAGGACTACAACTCGCTGGTCGCTGCCGGCCCGTTGGTTGAAGCCTTGGCCAATGGCGTGAAACAGCGCGACGTGCTGCGCGGCAAACTGCATCGCCTGTCGCCGCTGCTCGATTCGTTGCTCGGCACCTGGTCGGATTACGCCAGTGCGCGCAAAGAAGAACTGACCATTCAGGCCGACCACTACCGTGGCGAGCAGGACAGCCTGCAAAACGATCAACGCGGCGGCACCCAGGAACTGATGCGTCTGGAGCGGGAAATTTCCGGCATTCAGCGCTGGCTCGGCGAGCTGTCGGTGTTGAAGAATCGCTTCGCCTTGGTCGATGACGTCAAAGTGCTGGAGCAACAGTTGCTCGCGGCCAAAGACGCGCACGACGAACTGGCCGGCGCCCTGGCGCAATCCCGCCAGTTCAGTGCGGAAGATCTGGAAGAGCGTCTGCGCGATCTGGAAAAACGCCTGAAGTCGGTGAAGTTGCAACTCGATCACGCCGACAACAACAGCTATGCCCGTCTGCGCGAAGAATTCTCGCAACAGGACGTCGAGCGCCTGATGCGCCTGTTCAACAGCGCGCTGTTCAGCCTGCCGCTGGGCGAGCACGGCATCACCCTCGACGACGACGGCGAGTGGGTGAAATCGGTCGAGCTGATTCTCGATGGCTTCAAAGGCGAGCGCTTCGAAGTGCCGGGCCTGTCGATCGACATCTCGCACATCGAGCCACCGGCGCTGCAAGCCTTGGCTGACCGCGCGGCATTGCGCGATCAGAAAGAGCGTCTGGAAAAAGAGCTGAAACAGCTCAAGACCCAACAGGCCGTTGCTGCTGACCGCGCCGCGAGCAAGACCCAGACCGAAGCGCTTTACCAGCAAGTGCTGGACGCGCAGAAAGCCTTGGAAGATTTCCGTCGCACGCAGACTTTGAGCGCTGAAGAGAGCGACAAGCTCGAACAACTGGCGCAGATGGAAGGCGCGCAGGACGAACTCAAGCGTTCCAGCGATGCGTTCACCGAGCGCGTCCAGCAACTGTCGGCCAAGCTGCAACTGGTCGGCCGCCAGATCGCTGACATGGAAGCCAAGCAACGCACTCTCGACGATGCCCTGCGTCGTCGTCAGTTGCTGCCGGCGGATCTGCCGTTCGGTACGCCGTTCATGGATCCAGTCGACGATTCGATGGACAACCTGCTACCACTGCTCAACGACTATCAGGACAGTTGGCAAGGCCTGCTGCGCGCCGATGGCCAGATCGAAGCGCTGTACGCGCAGGTCCGTCTGAAAGGCGTGGCCAAGTTCGACAGCGAAGACGACATGGAGCGCCGTCTGTCGCTGCTGATCAACGCTTACGCGCACCGTACCGATGAGGCGCTGACGCTGGGTAAGGCCCGTCGTGCGGCGGTCACCGACATCGCCCGCACGCTGCGTAACATTCGCAGCGACTACGACAGCCTCGAGCATCAACTGGCGCTGTTCAACCGCGAGATCAACAAGCGTCAAGTTTCCAACCTGCAGAGCTTCCGTATCGTCCTCGCGCCGAACAAGGAAGCGCTCAAGCACATCGACCAGATCATCCACAGCGCCGGTCAGTACGAAGAAGGCGAAACCCTGTCGGTGTTCGACCTGAGCCAAAGTGCCGAGCAGGACAACAAGAACGAAGAGGCCAAGGAATACCTGGCGCGGCTGGTGGCAGCGAACCACAACCAGCTCGGTCTCAAGGACTTGTTCGAACTGGCGTTCGAGATCACCAAGGTCAACGGCCAGCCGGTGATTCACACCGACATCGACGGCGCGGCGTCCAACGGCACGACCATGACCATCAAGGCGCTGACCAACATGTACTTGTTGCTGCACTTGATGGATCGCGATCAGGCCGGCCGCGTGCGTCTGCCGTACTACCTCGACGAGGCGGCAGACATCGACGAGAAGAACCAGGCCGCGCTGCTGGAAACCAGCCTGCAACTGGGCTTCGTGCCGATTCTGGCGAGTGTGAAGCCGCAGGTCTGCGCCAGTGTCGCGATTGACCTGGAAGGCGGCAGCGGCCCGGCGGGGATCTACATTGATGAGGCGGACTGGAAGTACATCCGTCGCCATGATGTGGTGAAGGCTACGGTCAATGTTGAGGCAGATGAGCCGGAGCTGGATGCGGTTTGATCGGCGTTAACTGAAGGCAATAAAAAGGGCCGCGATCTGGTTGAATCGCGGCCCTTTTTTATGGCTGGGGATTTGTGCTGGGCTTTGAGGCCTCTTCGCGAGCAGGCTCGCTCCCACATTGAAACGCATTCCAAATGTGGGAGCGAGCTTGCTCGCGAAGGCGTCTTTGTAGACGCCACATCAACTTCAGGTTATTTACCGAGTGAAATCTTCGGCGCCCACGTCAGCCACTCATCCTCAAATTTGTCGAACAGCGGGAACGTCTGCTCAGCCCGCGCCGAGTTGCCCATGCGCTCGCCATCCGGCGTGGCGAAAGCAATCCCGCCCTGAATCGCCGTCTCCAGCGACTCGGTGCGCACTGTCAGTCCGTTGAACAAACCGATATCGAAACCGACACCGCTGGTGTTCCAGAACCGGCTACCGCTACGCACCAACGGCGCATATTTCGGCTCGATTAGAATGTGCACCAACACACGATCGGCAGTCTGGCCCAATTCATAGCCGGTGACTTTACCCACGGTAATTTCGCGATACGTCACCGGCACACCCGGTTTCAGCGAACCTCGACGGGCAGCGCTCAACACCAGACTCAGACCCGCCTCTTGCTTGGTCACTTCCGGCGCATTGGCCAACGCGACGAAGTTCTTCTGCGGGCCAAGATTTTTCGCCGCCGGCTGCACTTCGATGTACTGCCCGGTCACCAGAGTTTCCAGGTTTGCTGTCTTGATCAGTCCCAGTTCCGGTTTGACCACCCAGAACTGACTGCCGACCCGGGCGATCTTCTCTGGCACTTCGGTGATGCGCGCCGTGAGGATCACCGATTGCAGATCGTCAGTCAGATCGACACTTTCAATCTTGCCGACATCCAGTCCCTTGAAGCGCACCGGGGTGCCGCTGCGCAGACCATCCGCGCGATCGACCTTGATCGTCACCAGCGTGCCTTTCTGATTCGCCTCATCATGGTTGGCGAACAGGCGGAAACGTGGAATACGCTTTTGCAACGGCGCCTTGGCTTGTGGGGTTTCGAAGGCGATGCCGCCTGCCATCAAAGTCTGCAGCGATTCGCTCTTCACTTGAATGCCACCGGTCAGTCCGCCGGTCAGTGTGATGCCGCTGACATTCCAGAAGCGGGTCGAAGCGTTGACCAGGTTTTCGTATTCCTTCTCGATGTGAACACCGATGACCAATTGCTTGCGGGTCTTGGAGAACTGATAGCTCTGCACCGAGCCGACCTTGACCTGTTTGTACAGAATCGGGCTGCCGACATCGATGGAGCCAAGGACATCAGTGAACAACACCAGATGCAGACCCGGCGAACGCAGATCCAGTGGCGGTGCTTTCGGCCGCGCCTCGAATTCACGCTTCGGCGCTGCGCCCTTGTCACCCGGACGCACGGCGATGTAGTTACCTTTCACCAAAGCTTCCAGACCGGTGATACCGGCCAGAGAAATCGACGGTTTGACCACCCAGAACTGCGTGCCGTCGACCAGATAATCTTCGGCCAATGGATCCAGGGTCAGCTCGGCCGTGGCGCTGTTCAGATCCGGATCGACCTTCAGTGCTTTCAGGTTGCCAACCTGAATACCTTTGTACATCACCGGCGTACGGCCCGCCTGCAGGCCTTCGAAATCGCTGAGTTTGACCTTCACGCGGATCCCGGCAGCGGCGGCGTCGAAGTCTTCGTAGAGACGGAACGGCAGGCTTGGATCGGTCGGCGGGCTGTCCTTGCGGTTCTCCGGCGTAGCGAAGGCGATACCGCCGGCGACAATGCTGGCGAGCGACTCGCTGCGCACCTTCACGCCGGACAGGTTGGCGTCGATGCTGATGCCGCTGGCGTTCCAGAAACGCGTGTGTTTGCGCACCAGTTTGGCGTAGGTCGGTTCGATGAAGACTTTGAGTTCAACGGTGCTCTGATCTTCCGAAAGCACGTAACTTTTGATCTGCCCCACCTTGATCTGCTTGTAGAACACCGGGCTGCCGCGGCTCAATGAACCGAGACGATCAGCCTTGATGGTCAGGTGCAGACCCGGCTTGGCGTCGGACAGCGGCGGCTCTTCGGAAAGCGCCTTGAACTTGCGCACCGGCTCGCCTTCGCCGGGGCTGATGGCCACGTAGTTACCCGAAACCAGGGTTTCCAGACCGGTGATACCGGCCAGGGTCACGCTCGGTTTGACCAGCCAGAAGCGCGTGCTGGTCTTGAGGTATTGCTCGACGTCTTTATTCATTTCGACGGTGGCAATCACGCCTTTGGAGTTGCCTTCATCGTCGAGTTTGAGCGCCTTGACCTTACCGACTGACATGCCTTTGTACATGACCTCAGTCTTGTTGGCCTGGATGCCTTCACCACTCTCGAAGCGGATCTGAATTTCGATACCGGTTTCGGAGTAGGCACGCCAGCCGAGCCAGCCACCGATGATCAGCGCGATCAGAGGCAGTACCCAAATGGCAGACCAGTTCGAGGCCGGTCGGGTTTTCGCTACGGGCAAATCAGTCATGGTCGTCGTCCGACTCCGTGTTATCCCAAATCAGTCGGGGATCGAAAGTTACTGCGGCGAGCATCGTCAGAATCACCACACTGGCGAAGGCGATGGCGCCAAGATTGGCTTCGACACTGGCAAGCCGGCCGAAGTTGACGACCGCCACGAGAATGGCGATCACAAAAATATCGAGCATCGACCAGCGGCCAATGAACTCGATAAAACGGTACATCCAGATGCGCTGGCGAGCCGACAACGGCTGACGTCTTTGCACCGAAAACAACAACAGCGCGATGCCGACCAGTTTGAAAGTCGGCACCAGAATACTGGCGATGAACACCACGGCGGCGATCGGGATCATGCCGTGCTGCACCAACTGAATCACGCCGGACATGATGGTGCTCGGATCGCCCTGCCCCAAAGAACTGACAGTCATGATCGGCAATACATTGGCCGGAATATAGATAATTGCAGCGGTGATCAGCAGCGCCCAGGTGCGCGCGAGACTGTTCGGACGCCGGGCATGCACCAGTGCACCGCAGCGGGTGCAGGTTTGCTCATCGGTGTCCGCTTCCTGCTTGTTCAATTCGTGGCATTCGGTACAAATCAGAATGCCCGCATCAATCGCCCGCATGAGCGTCTTCTCCTGATAACGCCTGCCAGATCTGATGCGGTGACATCACCACTTCCAGCCAGACCTGCACCAACAACAAACCAATGAAACATGCCAGGCCGAGGCCTACGGTGATAGCTGCCATGTCCGCCAGCTTAACGATCGCCACCAACACGCCCATGAGATAGACCTCGAGCATTCCCCAGTCTTTGAGATGATGGTAAATGCGATAAAGCAGCAAACCGTAGCTACGACCGATATCGAAACGGATCGTCAGTAGAACGAACAACTGGCAGAGCAACTTCAGCAGCGGGATGGCCATGCTGCACAGGAAGACGACGATCGAAACACCCTGCATGTTCGTATTGAACAGACCGAGTACGCCGCTCCAGACCGTATCCTGCGAAGATTGTCCGAGGATATTGAGTTGCATGATCGGTAAAAAGTTTGCCGGGATGTACAGCAATAATGCTGCGATCACCAAGGCGAGGCTGCGCTGCACCACGTTATGGCGGTGGGCATATAACTCGTAACCGCAGCGAGGACAGAGCGCTTTCTCGCCGTGGGCAAGCGTGGGCTTGCGCATCAGCAGGTCGCACTCGTGACAGGCCACCAAGTCTTCCAGCGGTAAATCTGACAGCCCGGGGGCGTCAACCGACTCTGACATAAAGGCTCTGGCTCCGAATAAGGTGGGGCTATTCTAGTGTTCTGATTCGAAAATAACTGTGCAAATTTGTTCGCTGCCGCGAGTAAAAACTTTTCTACAGGCAAAACAAAACCCCAACTG
>NZ_LVEJ01000003.1 GCF_001648775.1 Pseudomonas fluorescens | reverse complement strand
GGTAACCATTTCATTAGTTGGTTTTGCCGCGCGTCAAATATTGGCGCTTGACCTTGCCCGCATGGCAAGGTTGATCCTTGTAGGCATCTACTACAGGGAGTACGACCGATGTCCGATTCCATCACTTTCGACCTGCCGATTGCCGGCATGACCTGCGCCAGTTGCGCCGGGCGTGTCGAGCGGGCCTTGAGTAAAGTCAGCGGCGCCAGTGCCGTCAGCGTCAACCTCGCCACCGAGCAGGCCCGTGTGCAGGCGCCCGGCGACAGCTTGCCGGCGTTGATGGACGCGGTGGAGCGCGCCGGTTACAGCATCCCGCAGCAAACCATCGAACTGAATATTGAAGGCATGACCTGCGCCTCCTGCGTTGGTCGCGTCGAGCGTGCCCTGAACAAAGTCCCCGGAGTGAAAAGCGTCAGCGTCAACCTGGCCAACGAGCGTGCGCACCTTGACCTGCTTGGTCAGGTCGATTCACAAAGCCTGATCGATGCCGTCTCCAAGGCCGGTTATTCGGCCAGCGTCTGGCACGCCGAACACCCGCAAACCGATAACCAGCAACAGCGCCTCAAGCATGAACGCTGGGCGCTGATCTGCGCGATCGCCCTCGCCCTGCCGCTGGTGGCGCCGATGTTGCTGCAACCGTTCGGCATTCACTGGATGCTCCCGGCCTGGGCGCAATTCGCCCTGGCCACGCCGGTGCAATTCATTTTCGGTGCACGCTTCTATGTTGCGGCGTGGAAAGCCGTACGCGCCGGCGCCGGCAACATGGACTTGCTGGTCGCCCTCGGCACCAGCGCCGGTTACGGCTTGAGCCTGTACGAGTGGGCCGCCGCCGCCGGGCGCATGCCGCATTTGTATTTCGAAGCCTCCGCGGTGGTCATCGCCCTGGTGCTGCTCGGCAAATACCTGGAGAGCCGCGCCAAACGCCAGACCGCCAGCGCCATTCGCGCCCTTGAAGCGTTGCGTCCGGAGCGGGCCATTCAAGTGATCGACGGCCGCGAGCAGGACGTCGCCATCAGCGCTTTGCGCCTGAACGATCGGGTGCTGGTCAAACCCGGCGAGCGTTTTCCGGTCGACGGCGAAGTCCTCGAAGGCCAGAGCCACGCCGATGAAGCCCTGATCAGCGGCGAAAGCCTGCCGGTGCCGAAACAACCGGGCGATAAAGTCACCGGCGGCGCGATCAATGGCGAAGGCCGCTTGCTGGTGCGCACCCAGGCGCTCGGTGCGGAAACCGTACTGGCGCGGATCATTCGTCTTGTCGAGGACGCTCAGGCCGCCAAGGCGCCGATCCAGAAACTGGTGGATAAAGTCAGCCAGATCTTCGTGCCGACGGTGTTGCTGATTGCCTTGGCCACGCTGATCGGCTGGTGGCTCCACGGCGCGCCCATGGAAACCGCGCTGATCAATGCCGTCGCGGTGCTGGTCATCGCCTGCCCGTGTGCACTGGGCCTTGCCACGCCGACCGCGATCATGGCCGGCACCGGCGTGGCGGCGCGCCACGGCATTCTGATCAAGGATGCCGAAGCGCTGGAACGCGCCCATGAAGTCAGCAGCGTGGTGTTCGACAAGACTGGCACGCTGACCTCCGGCACGCCGCGCATTGCTCATTTCAGCGCCGTCGACGGTGATGAAAACAACCTGCTGACACTGGCCGGCGCGCTGCAACGCGGCAGTGAACACCCGCTGGCCAAAGCCGTGCTCGATGCAGCCGCCGAGCGCGGCCTGACGGTGCCCGATGTCAGCGACAGCCAGTCACTCACCGGTCGCGGCATCGCCGGTAATCTCGACGGCCGGCGTCTGGCGCTGGGCAATCGGCGGATGCTCGAAGAAAGTGCTTTGAGCGCCGGCAACCTGAGCGAATCCGCCCAAGCCTGGGAGGCCGAGGGCCGCACCCTGTCGTGGTTAATCGAACAAAGTCCGGAACCGAAAGTACTCGGCTTGTTCGCGTTCGGTGACACTTTGAAACCCGGTGCACTGGAAGCCGTGCAACAACTCGCGGCGCGCGATATTCACAGCCATCTGCTGACCGGCGACAACCGTGGCAGCGCGCGTGTGGTCGCCGAGGCTTTGGGCATCAGCAATGTCCACGCCGAAGTGCTGCCGGCGGACAAAGCCGCCACCGTCGCCGAGCTGAAAAAAACCGGTGTGGTCGCCATGGTCGGTGACGGCATCAACGATGCCCCGGCCCTCGCCGCTGCCGACATCGGCATCGCCATGGGCGGCGGCACCGACGTCGCCATGCACGCAGCGGGCATCACCCTGATGCGCGGCGATCCACGGTTGGTGCCGGCAGCGCTGGAGATCAGCCGCAAGACCTACGCGAAGATCCGCCAGAACCTGTTCTGGGCCTTCGTCTATAACCTGATCGGCATTCCGCTGGCAGCGTTCGGCTTCCTCAACCCGGTGCTGGCCGGTGCGGCCATGGCGTTGTCGAGCGTCAGCGTAGTGAGCAATGCGCTACTGTTGAAAACCTGGAAACCCAAGGACCTGGAGGAACACCGATGAACATCGGCCAAGCGGCCAGACACAGTGGCCTGAGTGCGAAAATGATCCGCTACTACGAATCGATCGGCCTGCTCAAAGCGGCCCATCGCACCGACAGCGGTTACCGGGTCTACGGCGCTGACGACCTGCACACCTTGGCGTTCATCAAACGCTCGCGGGATCTGGGCTTCTCCCTGGAAGAGGTCGGCAAATTGCTGACCCTCTGGCAGGATCGCCAACGCGCCAGCGCCGATGTGAAGGCATTGGCGCGTCAGCACATCGACGAGTTGAATCAGAAGATCCGCGAACTCGGCGAGTTGCGCGACACCCTGCAAGACCTGGTCGAGCACTGCAATGGCGACCATCGCCCCGACTGCCCGATCCTCAAGGAACTGGCCTCGGGCTGCTGCGCGCAACCCGCCCGCGCTTGATCGCCAGGCCTTGCACCAGCAACAAGGTAGTGAGCGGGATGCCGTGGAACAGCATAACCACGGCACCCGGCGTCCACCACGCATAAAACGGCGCGGCGATGAGCATGCCGACGCCGAAACCGGTCATTTGCAGCAAGGTCAGGAAGCTGAACACCGGCAGGCGCAAATGCTCGGGCTCACGTTGCAGACGCGACATCAGCCCGACTTCGGAAAAGCCATCGCCCAACCCTGCCGGCAAGGAAAACAGCAGCAGGCCGTAGAGGCTGTGTTGCTGGAACATCAGGATAAAGCCGCAGGACATCAGCGCCACGCCAAAGAAAAACCGTCGCTCCAGATGAATGTTGTCCGAACCCTTGAGACGGCTGGCGATTCGCGCCCCCAGCAGTTTGCCGCTGGCCCACACCGCCAGCATCAGCCCCAGCGTGGTGCTCGCCGACTCCGGCGTGAGCAGTTTGGAGACGATCGGAAAGCCAACGTTATGCGCGGCGCTGCCCAAGGTGTCGGCCATGGTCACCGCGAGCATCGCGGCAATCACCGGTGTCGCACGCAAGCCCTGCTTGAGCGCCGACCATTCACCGCGTTCGGGTGCGTCGTTGAGGCTCGCCGGTTCGAACCGTAGCGGCACAATCAATAACGCCGCGAGCAAGTAGGTCAATGCATTCAGAGCGAACACTGTTTCAAAACCGAACCCTGCCACCAGCAAACCTGAAACCAGACTGCCACCGACCATCGCGGCGGATGACGCCGAGGTGATCCAGGCATTGGCCTTGAGCAATTGCTCGGCGGCGATCAAACGCGGCAACTGACTGTTGAGACCGATGGCAAACATCGAATTGCCCAGGCCCAGACCGAAGGCGATCACCGGCAACAGCAACGCCTGCTGACTGAGCGGGGTGATCAGCAACAAGCCCAGCAACGCAGCGCGCAACAGATCGAAGGCAATCAGCGGCAAGCGGCCATTCCAGCGGCGATAAAACCGCGTGCCGATCAGACTGGCAAAAATCCCCCCGCCGACGCGACTGGCGAGAAAGATCCCGACGCTCATGGCGCTGTTGCTGAGCAAGTAGACGTAGGTGGCCAGCGCGACCATGTTGAGGAAGGCGCCGAAGTCAGAGATCAGGCGTGCGGTGACGATCAGGTGGGTGTTGCGCGGGGTGGTCACATTCAGTCCTTGAGTGTGGTTGGAGCGGTGGACAGTAGACGCGAATTTGCGTTGATCCGAAAGGGGCCCTCACCCTAACCCTCTCCCAGGGGGAGAGGGGACTGATTGGGGGATATTTGGGAGGTACACCGACCTGAACATTTTTCGTTGAATCCATAATCGACTCGTTTTTTCAGGTCGATGTATGACTCAACACACCTCGGTCGGCTCCCTCTCCCTCTGGGAGAGGGCTGGGGTGAGGGGCTTCTAGGCTTGTAAGGCTTATGATTCCAACAAAAAACCCGGCCGAAGCCGGGTTTCTGGTCAAGCGATCACTGCATCCACGGCGGTGGCGGTGGCTCGTCAGACTTGCCTTTCGGCTCGTCGTCCGCCGCGCGGATGGCCTGCTTGCGTTCCTCGTCGAGGCGCGCCGCTTCGATCTCGCGCAACACCCCGCCCACATCGGCCAGATCTTCCGGATCATCGAACTCACCGGTCAGCACACTGTTCGGGTGCAAGGTGCCGGCTTCGTACAACGCCCACATTTCCTTGGCGTACTTGGTCTGCTTCAATTCCGGGGCAAAGCGCCCGAAGTACGAAGCCATGTTGCCGACATCGCGCTCGAGCATGCTGAACGCGTGGTTGTTGCCAGCCGCGTCGACCGCTTGCGGCAGGTCGATGATGACCGGACCGGTCGGCGTCAACAGCACGTTGAACTCCGAAAGGTCACCGTGCACCAGACCGGTACACAACATCAGCACGATCTGCGAAATCAGGAACGCGTGATACTCGCGCGCCTGATCCGGCTCCAGCACCACGTCGTTCAGACGCGGCGCCGCGTCGCCGAATTCGTCGGCGACCAGTTCCATCAGCAGCACGCCATCAAGGAAGTCGTACGGCTTGGGAACACGCACACCGGCGCCGGCCAGGCGAAACAGCGCCGCCACTTCGGCGTTCTGCCAAGCGTCCTCGGTCTCTTTGCGACCGAACTTGGAGCCCTTGGCCATCGCCCGCGCCTGTCGGCTATTACGAACCTTGCGGCCTTCCTGATACTCGGCCGCCTGGCGGAAACTGCGTTTGTTCGCCTCCTTGTAGACCTTTGCGCAACGTAACTGATTGCCGCAGCGCACCACATAAACAGCTGCTTCTTTACCACTCATCAGTGGGCGCAGCACTTCGTCGACCAGACCGTCCTCGATCAGGGGTTCAATGCGTTTTGGAGTCTTCATCAGCTTTTATTGTGGGTCCTTTATTACCAAACACGCGAATGTCACTCGTTATACGGCAATCCTCGCATCACGGGGAGGGGTTGCCGACCTGTGAACGTTGAGAATGCACACACTGTGCCGGATTAGACAGGGCCAACTCTGCGTTCGCGCATCGACCGTCGGGAATCATAGCCGAGCCTGTTGTACTTGTTGGTACAAGTCTTCAAGGGCATTTGCGACAGAATCTGACACAAGGGTTCATACCCTTCGGAAGATTTTTCCGAAGTCGCCTCAATTTCCCTGTTTTGCAGCCGAAGCCCTCAATGACAGAGGGATTTGTCCGACAATCGTTCCAAAAAAATCAGCGGTGCCGCACTCAGGGAAACGGGTGATCGACAACGTTTTCGGCTGCCAATAAACCACAAGTCATCTGCACTGCGTGGGCCTACAAGAAAATCTGGAGCGCGGATGAACATCAAACAGAAATTGACGTGGGCGTTTGCAATCATCGCCTGCTTGCCGGTGGTGCTGGTCGCGACCCTGGTGGTGATGAACCTGCGCAGCGATGCCCGGGACAGCTTTGTCGACAGCAGCGGTCGCGAGATCCGTCAGGTCAGCAATGCCATGCAGCTGTTTTTCGACGGCATCAGCCAGAACGTCGATTATCTGGCGTCGCAACCGCTGATCAAAAACACCGACGACAGCCTCAAGACCTACATGAGTGCCAACGCCGAATCCGTGCCGCAGGGCGAGATGGACAAAAAGGTCTTCGCGTTCCTCCAGGATCTGGGCAACGCCCACCCGGCTTACGCCTATGCCATCGTCGGCACGGCCGCCGGCGGTTATGTGTCGTGGCCGGACGATCCCAAACTGAACAACTACGACCCGCGCCAGCGCCCCTGGTACAAGGCCGCCCAGGCCAAACCGGGCAAGCCGTTGCGCACCGCCGCTTATTACTGGGCGCAGGACGATGCGACCTACGTCAGCACCGTGCGCACCATCGACAACAAACTCGGCAGCAATGGCGGCGTGGTCAGCATCGACGTGACGCTCAAGCAACTCACCGAGATCGTCAAACAGATCAAACTGGGTGAAACCGGTTACCTGATGCTGCTGGAAAACAGCGGCACGGTGCTGGTCGATCCGAAACAGCCGGAACACAACTTCAAGCCACTGGACAGTCTCGGCGAAGGCTATGCGCAACTGGCCAAGGCCGGCAAAGGTCTGGTGGAGGTCGAGCTTAACGGCGAGCGCTACATGGCCAACGTCTGGCCGTCGGAACAGTTGGGCTGGACCTTCGTCGGCCTGATCAAGCAGAGCGATGTGATGAGCGCCGCGACGCAGCTGACCTGGTTGATCGCGGTCATTGCCGCCGTGTTGGCCGTGCTGTTTGCCGTGGTCGGCGCCAGTTTCGCCAGCCTGATCGTGCGCCCGATCCGCAGCGTCGCCAGTGGTCTTGAGGGCATCGCGCAGGGCGAAGGCGATCTGACCAAAAACCTCGACATCCGCGGCAACGACGAAACCGCGCAATTGGCCAACTGGTTCAATCAGTTCCTCACCGCAATCCGCAGCCTGATCCAGCACATCGGCGGCGCTGCCGGGAAAATCCTCGCGACCTCGCAGAGTTCGACCCGAGTGTCGAGCGACATGGCCGAAGCGGCCGGGCGCCAGCGTGAAGCCGTCGACATGGTTTCTACCGCGTTCCATGAAATGGTTGCCACCGCCAACGAAGTCGCGCGTTCGTGCAGTCAGGCGGCGGACTCCGCCGACAGCGGTCAGCGTCAAGCCCGTCAAGGCCAGCAGCAGATCGATGCGGCGGTAAACAGCGTCGATCAACTGAGTCAGGAGCTGGAGCAGTCGGCGCAGTCGATGCAGCAACTGGAACGCGACAGCAACGATATCCAGTCGATCCTCGGCACCATCCGCTCCATCGCCGAACAGACCAACCTGCTGGCGCTCAACGCCGCCATCGAAGCGGCGCGTGCCGGTGAACAGGGTCGCGGCTTTGCCGTGGTTGCCGATGAGGTGCGCGCCCTGGCCAAACGCACGGCGGATTCGACGGCAGAGATCGATGGTCTGCTCGGCAATCTGGCCAAGCGCACCAGTCAGGTCACGCAACAGATGCACGCCAGCCTGCAAGTGTCGCAGCAGTCGGTGACGCGCATCGGCGAGGCGCGCGAGAGTTTCGGGCAGATCCGCGAGTCGGTGGACGTGATCCGCGACATGAACACGCAAATCGCCACCGCCGCCGAAGAGCAACACCAAGTGGCGGAGGACATCAACCGGCACATCAGCCAGATTCACGGGGATGCGCAGTTGGTCGCTGAACTGGCCAACTCGGCGCGTCTGGATTCGCAGAGTCTGGCGGGGTTGTCGAATGAGCTGGATGGGTTGGTACGCCGGTTTCGTACCTGAGATTGTTGCGACCTCAACAACCCCTCACCCCAGCCCTCTCCCGGAGGGAGAGGGCTGGGGTGAGGTGTCTGGCGTTATACATCGACCTGAATTACCGCGTCGATTATCGATTGGGCTAAACGTCTGACGGAAACACCGTCGATTATGGATTCAGTAAAGCAAGATCAGGTCGGTGTAACTCCGAAGCATCCCCCAATCAGTCCCCTCTCCCTCTGGGAGAGGGTTAGGGTGAGGGACTCTTTCAGCGTCAGCGTTCGATAATGGCCGTGACACCCTGCCCGCCCGCCGCACAAATCGAGATCAGCCCCCGGCCCTTGCCCGCCGCGTCCAGCAACTTTGCCATGTTCGCGACGATGCGCCCACCAGTGGCGGCAAACGGATGCCCGGCCGCCAGCGAGCTGCCTTTCACATTGAGTCGGCTGCGATCGATCGAGCCCAGCGGCGCGTCGAGGCCCAGGCGGGTTTTGCAGTATTCGGGGTCTTCCCAGGCCTTCAGCGTGCACAGCACCTGCGCCGCAAAAGCCTCGTGAATTTCGTAATAGTCAAAATCCTGCAAGGTCAGCCCATTGCGCGCCAGCAAGCGTGGCACCGCATACACCGGCGCCATCAGCAGGCCTTCGGCACCGTTGACGAAATCCACCGCCGCCGCCTCGCCGTCGCGCAGATACGCGAGGATCGGCAAACCGCGCTCCTTCGCCCACTCTTCACTGCCGAGCAGGACCACGGACGCACCATCGGTGAGCGGCGTGGAGTTGCCCGCCGTCAACGTGCCTTTAGCGCTTTTCTCGAACGCCGGCTTCAATGTCGCGAGTTTTTCCAGGGTCAGGTCCGGGCGCAGGTTGTTGTCGCGGGTCAGGCCAAGGAACGGCGTCATCAAGTCGTTGTGCCAGCCTTCGCTGTAGGACGCAGCCAGTTTGTGGTGACTTTCGAGGGCCAGCTGATCCTGCTCTTCGCGAGAGATGTTCCAGGTCTGCGCCATCAGCTCACAGTGCTGGCCCATCGACAGGCCGGTGCGCGGTTCGCCGTTGCGCGGAAATTCCGGGATCAGGTGTTGCGGCCGCAGTTGCAGAAAGGTTTTCAGTTTGTCGCCGGTGGTCTTGGCGCGGTTGGCTTGCAGGAGAATTTTGCGCAGGCCCTCGCTGACACTGATCGGCGCGTCCGAGGTGGTGTCGACGCCGCCGGCAATGCCGCAGTCGATCTGGCCGAGGGCAATCTTGTTCGCCACCAGGATCGCGGCTTCCAGGCCAGTGCCGCAGGCTTGCTGAATGTCGTAGGCGGGCGTCGCCGGTGACAGGCGCGAGCCGAGCACGCATTCGCGGGTCAGGTTCATATCTCGTGACAATTTCAGTACCGCGCCCGCCACCACTTCGCCAATGCGCTGGCCGTGCAGGTTGTAACGTTCGATCAGGCCTTCGAGGGCGGCGGTGAGCATCGCCTGATTACTCGCGGTGGCGTATGGCCCATTGGAGCGGGCGAAAGGTATACGGTTACCGCCGATGATCGCGACGCGGCGCAGCTGACTCATGAATGACTCCTTTTCCAAATGATCGAATTTGATGCAATCCCTGTGGGAGCGAGCCTGCTCGCGAAAGGGCCGGCACATTCAACATCTTCAGTGCCTGATTGAGCGCTTTCGCGAGCAGGCTCGCTCCCACAAGTACCGCGTTCCTCTGCAAGACCTGCTAAACCTCAGTGTCTAGCGTAGGCCTTATTGCGTAGATCGAACGATTGATTGCCATCGGCAGTCCACACTTTGAACCCCGACTTCTGGAGAGCGTTCCATGTCTGACCGCTATATCGACTTCGCCAACTCGTCCATCGGCCACCGTTTGGTCGGGGCGCTGGGTCTGCCGTCGCCGGTGCGACTGGAACGCTGGCAGGCCGGGCGCCTGCGACCGGTCGAAGGTGCGCTGCTGATTGGTGGCGGGCCGCTGGCCGCACGCGTCAGCGCCTTCGCCAACCGTTTGACCGACGGGATTTACCGCTACGGCGAACAACCCGCGGCCGCCAGCGAATGGATTCCCGGCCACGGCCCGAAACTCAAGGCTGTGGTGTTCGACGCCAGTGAATTGCAGCACACCGACCAGCTCAAACAACTGCGCGAATTCTTCCAGCCGTTGATGAAGAACCTTGAGCACAGCGCCCATCTGGTGATTCTTGGCCGTGCGCCGGAAAGCCTCAGTGACCCGTTTGCGTCGAGTGCGCAACGAGCGCTGGAAGGATTTTCCCGCTCACTGGCCAAGGAACTGCGCAGCGGCGGCACGCTGCAACTGATCTACGTCGGCGACGGTGCCGAAGATCAACTGGAAGGTCCGCTGCGGTTTTTCCTCTCGCCGAAAAGCGCGTTCGTCTCCGGACAGGTCATTCGCCTGACTGCTTGTGCAACGCCGGTGACGGACTGGACACGACCGCTGGCCGGGCGCAAGGCGCTGGTGACCGGCGCGGCGCGCGGCATCGGTGCGTCAATCGCCGAAACCCTGGCCCGCGACGGCGCCGACGTGATTCTGCTCGATGTGCCGCCGGCCAAGACTGATCTGGATGCGCTCGCCGCCCGTCTTGGCGGACGCAGCATCACCCTCGATATCTGCGCCGAAGACGCTGGCGCACAACTGATCGAACAGCTACCCGATGGCCTCGACATTCTGGTGCACAACGCCGGGATCACCCGTGACAAAACCCTGGCCAACATGACCCCGGAATTCTGGGACGCGGTGCTCGCGGTCAACCTCAACGCACCGCAAGTGCTGACCAAGGCCCTGCTCGACAGCGGCACGCTGCACGACAACGCGCGGGTGATTCTGCTGGCGTCGATCAGCGGCATCGCCGGCAATCGTGGGCAAACCAACTACGCCGCAAGCAAGGCCGGACTGATCGGCCTCGCCCAGGCGTGGGCACCGACGTTGCTCGAACGCGGCATCAGCATCAACGCCGTCGCGCCGGGGTTTATCGAAACGCAGATGACCGCACACATTCCGTTCGGCCTGCGCGAAGCCGGGCGGCGCATGAGTTCGCTGGGCCAGGGTGGCTTGCCGCAAGACGTCGCCGAAGCCGTCGCGTGGCTGGCGCAACCGGGCACCGGCGCCTTCACCGGGCAAGCACTGCGGGTCTGTGGACAAAGTGTTCTGGGGGCTTAAGGCATGAGCATCGAATGGCACACGCTGGATCGCGAACCGAGTTTGCCCGGGCTGTACGCACGCGCTGCGACGCGACGCAAAATCACCGGCACGCAATTACCCGACAGCGGTTTGCGCTGTTGGGTCGACGTCGATGGCAAACGCCTGGCGGCCTATCGCAAGGTCTGCGGATTTGCCGACGACGGCCTGCTGCCGCCGACTTATCCACACATCCTCGCCTTCGCCTTGCAGATGCAATTGCTGACCGCCAGGGACTTTCCGTTTCCACTGTTGGGGCTGATTCACCTGAGCAACCGCATTCGCGTGTTGCGGCCCATGGGCGGGATCGGTCGGGCGCAGGTAAGCGTGCGCGTGACGAATCTGCAACCGCACCCCAAAGGTGCGACG
Organism: Pseudomonas fluorescens; assembly: GCF_001648775.1. Taxonomy (GTDB): domain Bacteria; phylum Pseudomonadota; class Gammaproteobacteria; order Pseudomonadales; family Pseudomonadaceae; genus Aquipseudomonas; species Aquipseudomonas fluorescens_M. The sequence goes on along the minus strand of NZ_LVEJ01000003.1, from coordinate 515,110 downwards.
TTCGATCTGCTGACCACGCTGGACGATCAACTCGGGCCACTATGGGAAGCGCAAAGCCAGATGCTCTGTCGCGGCGTGAAGCTTGAGGGTGAGCCTGTCGAGCACACCTGGGAGCCCGCGCAATCGCTGGTGGAGGTGGCACGCTGGAAAGCCCCGGCTGATATCGGTCGGCAATACGCAAAAGTGTCCGGCGACTACAACCCGATTCACCTGAGTGCAGCCAGCGCGAAGTTGTTTGGTTTTCCAACGGCCATTGCCCATGGTTTGTGGAACAAGGCACGAACACTCGCCGCGCTGAGCGATCACTTGCCCAAGGCCAATCTTGAGATCGCCGTGCATTTTCGCAAACCGGTGCGCCTGCCCAGTGAGGTGACCTTATTGGCGAGTGCAGCGGGGTCCAGTGGTGAGTTGCGGCTGATCGGTGCGCAAGACCTGGAACACATGGTCGGGCAGTGGCAACCCATTGCCTGAGCACGCGCGACACCGTTAATTGTGTGTATATAACTTAAGTTTTCGCCTTCCTTTCCCCTTCCAATGAAAAAACCATGGCCTTGATTATCAAGGCCTTTTTTTGCGCGGTTATCACCTGGGTATTAGTCCTAAGGCGCTGCTCCCGGCCCTCTATATAAAGGCGTTAATACCAACTTGAGAATGGTCGTAAACCTGTCCCTGGACTGAGATTGAGCACAACGGGCGAAGGCATCACCGACAACAGATCGGCGAGCCATCGAAGACAACGAACGTTGTGACAGGTGCAAGGATTCCCAATCATGAAAACTCAAGACGTGTGGTGCAAATCGGCAATTGCTCTGGCTTTGATTCTCTCCCTCGGCCTCGCCGGTTGCAGCAGCGGCGGTGGCGGTCATCACAGCAGCTCCGGCAGCTCGTCGCCGGACAGCAACACCGCTGGCACAGGCGGCACTGGAAGCACTGGAAGCACTGGCGGTACTGGCGGTACTGGCGGTACCGGTGACACCGCCGGTACAGGCGGAACCGGTGGGACAGGTGGGACCGGCGGCACGGGTGGCACAGGCGGAACCGATCCGACCAATCCAACCAATCCAACCAACCCGACCAATCCTACGGATCCGACCAACCCGACCAACCCGACCACCACACCGTTGGTGACCACCACTCTGCTTCAGGATGTCGGCAATACCGTCGCTGGCGTCGGCGATGGCGTTGGTCAGGTCGGCGACTCCCTGAGTTCCGTGCCTGTCGTCGGTGGCGTCGTGCAAAGTGCGGCCAACACCGCCGGCAATGTCGTCAGCACCTTGGGTAGCGGCGTGGCCGATGGCGTTGGCAAACTGGCCACTGATCCCAAAGGCTTGACCACTACCGTCGCCTCGGTCGGCGGTGTGGTCACGGACGTTGGCAACGGCGTGTCCGACCTCAGCGCCAAGCTGGCCACTGCAACCGGCAGCGTGCCGGTGGTGGGCGGTGTGGTGACCAAAGTCGCGCCGCTGCTTGATGGTGTCGGTGAGAAAGTCACCATGCTCGGCAATACGCTCGACACCACACTGACCAACGGCCCGACCAGCCAACTGACCAACAAACTCGGCGGTAGCCTGGTACCAGTGATTGCGATGGTTGAAAGCACCACCGACAAACTCGGCACGGCTACAGGGCTCGGCGATCCACTCAAAGGCGTGGTTGCGCAAGTCGGCGGCGCGGTAAACACCCTGGGCGGCAAGGTCACCGATGCGGGTAACGGCAATGCCTTGACCAACACACTCGGCGGCGCGTTGAGCGATACCGGGACTGCGGTCGGCAAGGCCGGGGGACTGGTGTCCAACGGCACCGGCTCGGGTACTGGTGGAGTGGGTGGTGGTTTGGGCGGCGGCCTCGGGGGTACTGGCCTACTGCAAACCGTCGGCGGTGCAGTGGTCAATGTCGGCGCCGGTTTGAATGCCGGCAATACCAACGGAGTAGTCAGTGCCGGCGGTGTGTCTGCAGTTGGCCTGGGCAACACCGTCGCTTCGCTCAACACCGTACTCGGTGGCTCGGGCTCACCGATCACCGCAACGACCTCACCTCTGGCCACGGTTGGCGCCACCTTGGGCAATGGCCTGAATCCGGTCACCAGCGCGGTCACCAACGTGACCCAGCAAGTCGGCGCAGCGACCGGTCTCGGCTCACCGGTCGCCGGCCTCACCGGCCAGGTCGGCGGTGCCGTCAGCAATCTGGGTGGCGCGATTGCCGCTACCAACAACCCGGTTACCACTGCGGTCGGTGGCCTGGTCAATAACGTCGGCGGTACCGTCGCAGCAGTCGGCGGCCTGGTCAACGGAGGTGCCAGCGGGGGCGCCACCGGTGGAGTGGGCGGCCTGGGCGGTTTCGTCGGCGGTCTGACCGGCACTCTTGGAGGCAACAAACGCTAAATTGCACCTGGCCGATTCGACGGCCTCACCTACAGCGCCTACGCTTGGTTGAGGGCGGAAGATTCCCACGAGTCTTCCGCTTTTTTCTTAGGAGAAAAACAGCCCCGCGCTGTGATCTGACCATGGAGTGTCCTATGCGCGTTATGGCATCCCTGCTGTTCCTCAGCCTCAGTTCCGCCGCCCTCGCCGACACCCTGCCCAGTTTTCTCAACAGCAACGAAACCATCCGCAACCTGCCCGTGCCGAACCTGCCGGCCGACGCCTATCGCCCGAGCGCCACGCCGGTGCAAGTGCCAGACGCCGGTGCCGCCGCCGCGCAACCGCTGTTGATGGAGACCAAAATCAAACTGCAAACCGTGCAGATCGAAGGCGGCACCCTCTACCCCCTCAACGAACTCGCCGAGATCTACAAGCCGCTGATCGGTCATGAGACCCGTCTCGCCGATCTGATCGAAGCCACGCGAAGCATTACACGGCGTTATCAACAGGACGGCTACCTGTTGTCCTACGCGTTCCTGCCGCAGCAAAACTTCAATGACGGCGTGGCGCGCGTGGTGCTGGTGGAAGGCTACGTGCGGGATGTTCAAATACAAGGCGATGTCGGCCGGGTCAAAGCCCTGCTCGACAAACTGGCGGCGAAAATCCAGGCCGAACGGCCGCTGACCCGCAAGACCTTCGAACGCTACACCACGCTGATGACGCGCATTCCCGGCGTGACGATCCAGGCCCAGGTGCCACCGCCCGGCACCACCGACGGCGCTACCACCCTGGTCGCCCAGGCCAGTCGCAAACCGTTCACCAGCACGCTGAGCACCACCGAAGACAACCGCAACGGCACCCAGGCCTTGCTCGGCGTCAGCAGCAATTCGCAAACCTCGATGGGCGAACAACTGACCCTCAGCGGCCTCTTTCCACCGGGTGACGACCACGAACATTACTATCGTCTCGACTACAACCAGTTCCTCAATGACGAAGGCGCGCAATTGGCGCTGTCGGCGTCACGCTACCGCGCGGACCCCGGCACCAATGTCCTGCTCGACAATGGCCTGCAACTCAAACCACATCGCGAAAATGATCGCTACTCGATCGGTTTCACGTTGCCGTTGATTGCCGCCTCCAACGAGCTGCTGACCGCCGGATCCAGGCTTTACGCCGTCAACGACAAAACCCGCTACAACGTGATCGGCTACCCGCTGAGCGCCGAAGAACGCACCGACATCCGCGCCCTCGCCTTCGAGAGCGACTGGCGCAAGGCCGACGCTCGCCAATTGCGGATCCTCAGCGGTGGCGTGTACCAAGGCCTCGACAGCATGGGCGCAAAAACCAACAACAACGCCATCGACCTCGACTTCTTCCGCCTGCGCCTGTCCGGGGTGCAAAGCGACAAATTCTTCGACAACTGGCAAGGCGTGCTGTCAGCCGCGCTGTACTGGAGCGACGACACCCTGCCCGACAGCGAACGCGCGGTGTTCGGCGGGCAGAACTTCGGCCGGGGCTACCCCGACGATCAAGCGTCTGGCGACAAAGGCTGGGGCGTGGCATACGAAATCAACTACAGCTTCAACCGCGACGGCAACTGGGTGCGCATCCTGCAACCGTACTTCGTCCTCGATCGCTCACGCAGTTGGTTCAACGAACTACCGGTGCAGGCCAACAACCTGTCATCAGCGGCGATCGGTCTGCGCTTTGGCGACGCCAAGTACTACAACATCGCGCTGGAGGCGGCGAAGGCGATGTCGGATGAAGCCCTCGACACCTTCAATCGACGGCCGCGTTACAGCATCAGCTTCAGCTACCAGTTGTGAGCCGAAACACCCAGGAAGCTTCGGCAGCTCAGGCGACCTGTAAAACCGGAAGAAATTGGGCGGCTGTCAGGCCGCCTTCGCGAGCAGGCTCGCTCCCACAGAAAAGCCAAAGCAAAACAGCGCACTCCGCACTCCGCACACACAGCGCATCGCCTCCGCCTCTCACCACTCAACACGATGAGCGCAAGCTCGGGTGAAGCTCTTGATCTTGATCTTGATACACGGGCGACGTCGGAAGGCTGAGAGGAGGGATTGATCCGGGGGTGGGAGCGCAGCGACCGTTTGGCGCAGCCAAACACATCGAGAGGAGGTGCAGCGAAGCAAACCGGAGGCGATGCCCCCGGATCAATCCCGCAGCGAAGGAACCCCGAGCCCCAGCGAGCGGGCCGCACGCAGGAGCAAGCCTTTTCGGTTACCTTTTCGGCGTTTGGAAAAGGTGACTCGCCGTAAGGGCGAAACCCTAAGAAGCCGTTACCGCAGCAACGGATATTCACCAACCCCCCATCACCCAGCCACATTCCTAGAAGACTTGGGAAACAAATTATCCAGAGTCTCCAACAACCTCAGGTAATAAATCGGCTTGCGAAACAGATCGACCACCTGCAACCGCAACAGGTCACTGACATCCTCCATATCCGCATGCCCGGACATCACAATCACCGGCAAATGCTGCCGCGAAGTATGCTCGCGCAAGCGCTTGATCAACGACATGCCGGACTCCTCCGGCATGCGCAAATCAGTAATCACCAACGCGATATCAGGATGCCGAGTCAAATGATGCAACGCCAGCTTCACCGACGTCGCCGTATGACAGGTAAACCCCTCACCCTCCAGCAACTCCGCCAACTCCAGCAACGCGTCCTCTTCATCGTCAACCAGAAGCAACTGTTGGCGGGGCAGCGAAGAAGCAGTCATGGGCAATCCCTGAAAACTGAAAGTGAGCCAAAGTGTAGCCCGGCATCAGCCGGGCATTGAGCTTCGTTTCAACTCAGGAAGACGGCGCCGGCGTACTCGACACGGCCGTCCCACCCAACGCCACCAGCAAGTTGTTGAACATGACCAGCACACGGGCACCCACCGGCGTCACAAACACAATGACCACCACCGCCACCATCGCCACCACAATCGCATACTCGATCGCGGAGGCTGCGTCGTCATTGGCCAGGAAACTGCGGGCACGAATCATCAGGTACTCAAAGAGCATCGCAGTTCTCCTGGGTGGTCAGGGCCGGGTCACGGCAGTGCCGCCCAGTCCGGTGAGGATGTTGTTGAAGTAGAACAGCACCCGATTGCCCAGCGGCGTGACGAATGCCACAACCACCACGGCAACCATTGCCACCACGATCGCGTACTCGATAGCCGACGCTGCCTCCTCGTTTCTGAACAACAGACGGACCCGGGCCATCAAGTAATCAAGAATCATCTGGAACATACATCCACTCCTTCGCGCCTCTGGCGCCGATGTCGCACTACAGCGGCAAGGTTCCACCGTGCCATTTGAGCATTGTCAACAAACCCCCAGCCAACAACTGTAAGAACGGATTAATCACAAAGGATTAATCACATCGCGAAGTTGCCGTTTGCTGCTGTTAATTGGCCAAGACTCATACTTTAGTGGGTTATTTTCCTGTCACTAATGGCGTTTTGGCTCGGATCAGCTAGCGTGGAAATAGCGAAATAGTTGCATGTTCATAGCTGCCGGATTGGGAACTTCTCTCGTAAGCAAGTGCGGTGGGTAGTGCAGCAGGAAAGGGAGAGCCGTCATGAACAGTCGCGTCACCATGGGCCTTGCAGCCGTACTTTTACTGGGAGCCATTTTTGTCGGTTATTGGGGCCTGGTCCTCAGTCGCCAACCGGCACCCGTCGTCGAAGCCCCCGTTGCCCCAACCGTCACCGTTGAAAAAACTGTCGCGATTGCCGAAGACCAGACCCGTCAACCGGTGGTGGTGCTGCTGCACGATGTGCCGCCGTTTACCGCGCTGACCGCTGCCGATGTGGCGGTGGAAAAACTGCGCAGCGCACCGGCCGGCAGTTTGAGCAGCGTCGATCAGGCCGTGGGCCGCAAACCCTGGCGGCACCTCAGCGCCGGCACCTGGCTGAATGATGAAAGCTTCAGCGCCGGCGGTTCACTGGCCCGCATGATCCACAGCGATGAGCGCGCACTGACCGTGGCGGTCGATGAAGTCATCGGCGCGGCCGGGCAGCTGATCCCCGGTGATTACGTCGATGTGCTGCTGTACCTGCGTCAGGACGCCAGCAACCTGCAACAGTCCGCACAGATTGTCGTGCCGGCCATGCGCGTGCTCGGCGTCGGCGAACAATACGGCCTGACCAACGACGGCCAACCGGCCTCGCCGGCCCTGAGCGCCGACGACAAACTCAAACAGGATCAACGCCGCATCGCCGCACGCACCGTGGTGCTGGCGGTGCCGGAACAACTGCTCAGCCGACTGATGCTGGCGACGCAAGTCGGCACATTGCGCCTGGCCGTACGCAGCAGTGAAGAACAACGCCTCGCCAAATACTGGGCCGGCGAAACACAAGCTCCGGCGCACCTGGACAGCGCCAACAACCAACTCTTCCAGTTCACGCAACTGGCCCTGGGCACCGGCCCGAAAGCGCCTTCCAGCGGTGGCTCCGGTGGCGCTGCACGGCCTGCCGTGGAAATCATTCGCGGCAATCAAATCACCCAACAAACCCCATGACAGCGCAAGGATCCAAGGGCATGCAGAGTCGTTTCAGGCCGACATTCAAACCGATGCTGCGCGCCCTGTTGCTGATGGGCCTGTCGATGGACGCCGCATTCGCGGCGGTCGGCAATTGTTCGGCATTGGGGCGCTTGCCGCCGGTGATCGAAATCGGCGAAGGCTTCCAACAGGATGTGCAGTCGCCGGTGGCGATCACGCGTCTGGCGATTGGCGATCCGAAGATCGCCGACGTGCACGCCAACGGCAGTTCGTCCTTTTTGCTCACCGGCGTCGCGCCCGGCGCCACCAGCCTGATGGTCTGGACGTCGTGTTCCGGCGAGCCGCGCCAGAGCATGGTGTTCGTGCAGGGCGCGGCCACCGCAGCGATGAACAGCACCCTGCCCTCGGATGATCCAGGCCTGCCCTCGCAAGTACAGACCGACATCCGATTCGTTGAAGTCAGCCGCACCAAACTCAAGGAAGCCACCGCCTCGCTGATCGGCACGCGTGGCAACTTTCTGTTCGGTTCGCCCGGCACCCTGCCGCCGATTGATGGGGTGCCGCAGCCACGCCTGCCGGTGGACAACTCGCTGTTCAACTTCTCGTGGATCGGCGGCAAGACCATGGCGATCATCAACGCGCTGGAAACCAGCGGCTTCGCCTACACCCTCGCGCGGCCGAGCCTGGTGGCGCTGAACGGCCAGAGCGCAAGCTTTCTGGCCGGCGGTGAAATCCCGATTCCAGTGCCCAGCTCCGGCAGCGACAACGTCTCGATCGAATACAAGGAATTCGGCATTCGCCTGACCCTGACGCCGACCATCATCGGCCGCGATCGCATCGCCCTGAAGGTCGCCCCGGAAGTCAGCGAACTGGACTTCAGCAACGCCGTGCAGATCGCCGGCACCACCGTGCCGGCGCTGACCATTCGCCGCACCGACACCAGCGTATCGCTGGGCGATGGCGAAAGCTTCGTCATCAGCGGCTTGATCAGCACCACCAACAGCTCGCAAGTGAACAAGTTTCCCGGCCTCGGTGACATCCCGGTGCTCGGCGCCTTTTTCAAGGGCTCGCAGATCAAACGCGAAGAACGCGAACTGTTGATGATCGTCACCCCGCATCTGGTGCAGCCACTGGCCGCCGACGCGCAACTGCCGTCATTGCCGGGAGAAAAACTGCGTAACTACGACCCGAATTTCTACCGCATGTTTTTCCTCGAAAACGGTAACTTCGACAAGCGCAGCGGGTTATCCCAATGAGTCAGAGCCTAAGCCAGACGTTCCTCGCCATCACCCGCAACAGCACCGATCTGGAGTGGCTGCAAAGCGCCCTTGCGCCGCTCGGCCAAGTGGTCAGCGCCGGCGCAGGCAGCCTCGACGAGTTGCTGGCATTGGTCGATGTAACGTTCGCCAATCTGGTCTTCGTCGGCCTCGACCGCGAACACGTGGTGGCGCAGAGCGCGCTGATCGAAGGCGCACTGGAAGCCAAACCGATGCTGGCAATCGTTGCCCTCGGCGATGGCATGGACAATCAACTGGTGCTCAACGCAATGCGCGCCGGCGCGCGGGATTTCGTCGCGTATGGCTCACGCTCCAGCGAAGTCGCCGGGCTGGTGCGCCGACTGAGTAAACGGCTGCCGGCCGTGGCCCCCAATACGCAACTGGGCGGGCTGACGGTGATGTACGGCGTGCAAAGCAGTTCCGACGGCGCCTTGCTCGCCAACCACATGGCCATGGTGGTGCAAAAGAGCGGTCAGCAAACCTTGCTGCTCGACCTCGGCCTGCCCCGTGGTGACAGCCTCGCCCTGCTCGGGCTGGAGAGTTCGTTCCACTTCGGCGATGCCCTGCGCCACTTGCGAAGGCTCGACGCGACACTGATCGACAGCGCCTTCACCAGCGCTGAAGCCGGGCTGCGGATTCTTGCCTACGCGAGCAACGATGAACCGCTGGAAAGCACCAGCGCCGCCGAGTTGTACATGCTGCTCAGTGCACTGCGCCAACATTTCCAGCACATTGTCGTGAACCTCACCGGGCAGACCGACAGCGAAGCCTTGCGCACCTTCGTCAGCCATTGCGACAAGTTGTTGTGGTACACCGATCAGAACGTCCTCAACTGCCGACGCAACCTCGCCGTGCTCAATCTGTGGCGCGAAAAAGGCATGAAGCTCGACCACGGCCGACTGCTGATCGACCGCTATTTGAGCAACGTCGCTCCGAACGCGGAAACCCTCGGCAAGACCTTCAACCTCGAAGTCATCGCCACGCTGGCACTCACCCCGGAAGTGCGCCTCAACGCGAAAAACCAGGGCGTCAGCCTGTTCGAGCTGGCCCCGCGAGAAAAACTCACGCAGAGCCTGCGCGCCCTCGGTGAACGGCTGGCGAAGCGCTCCGAAGGGCTGGCGAAACCGAAAGTCACCTGGTTCGATCGCTTGCGAGGCACCTCATGAGCGCAGAAAAACTCTTCGGTGCGCCGCCACGCAATGGCGTCGGCAACACCGACCACGAAGGCCTGAAACTGGTCCTGCACCGCTACATCATCGACGCGATAGAGGAGTCGGGAAAAAACCTGCTGGAAGGTTCGCGCCAGCAACTGGCGCAATTCGTCACCGACAAAGTTGCCGAATACATCGCCCGTCTGCACCTGGCGATCTCACGCTATGAGATGGAACGACTGGCCGAAGAAATCGTCGACGAACTCACCGGTTTCGGCCCCTTGGAAGTGTTGCTGCGCGATCAATCGGTGACCGAGATTCTGGTCAACGGCCCGCACCGGGTGTTCATCGAACGTGACGGCGTGCTGCACCAGAGCGATCTGCGTTTTATCGACGCACACCACGTGGAACGCGTGATGCAACGCATCCTCGCGCCACTCGGGCGGCGGCTCGACGAGTCCTCGCCAATGGTCGACGCACGCCTGCCGGACGGCAGTCGAGTCAACGCAATCATTCCGCCGATTGCCCTCGACGGCCCCTGCCTGTCGATCCGCAAATTCCGCAAGGACATGCTTAAAAGCAGCGACCTGATGGCCATGCAAACCATCGACCTGGCGATCTTCGATTTCTTCCAGGACGCGGTGGGCAAGCGCTGCAATATTTTGATCAGCGGCGGCACCGGCACCGGCAAAACCACGCTGCTGAACATCCTCAGCCAGTTGATCAACCCGCACGAACGCTTGGTGACCATCGAAGACGTCGCCGAGCTGCAACTGGGCCATCCGCACGTGGTGCGTCTGGAAACCCGTCCGCCGAATGCCGAGGGCCACGGCGAAGTGAAGGCCAGCGACCTGATCCGCAACGCCCTGCGCATGCGGCCTGACCGCATCATCCTCGGTGAAATCCGAGGCGTCGAAGTGGTCGATGTACTCACCGCGATGAACACCGGCCACGATGGTTCGATGAGCACTGTGCACGCCAACAATGCGCAAGATGCGTTGCTGCGTCTGGAGACGTTGGTGGGGCTGACCGGACGCTCCATCGCCGAACGCACCCTGCGCCAGATGATCTGCGCCGCCCTCGACGTGATCATCCAGCTGACCCGTATGCCCGACGGGCGCCGCTGCGTCAGCGAGGTGGTGGAAGTGGTCGGTATTCGCGAAGACGTCTACGTCACCAACACCCTGTTCCGCCTCGACCGCCGCACAGGTTTCGGCTTCCTGCGCGAAGCGGTCAACCCGGCCGGCGACAAGTTGCGCCACGAGGCCCACCTGAGCTGACGGCAAGGAGCACGCAGTATGTTGGGACCGGTCATTCTCATCGCCATTTGCCTGATATTGCTCGGGCTGTCGATCCGCCTGTTCCTGCACGGCTTGCACAAGACCGCGACGGAAAAAGTCCTCAACCGCCTCGCCGCCGGCCAGCCGCAACTGGCCGTTGAAAAACCGGTATGGGTGGGGCTGGAACGGATGTTTCTGCGCGCCGGGCTGGGCCGTCCCAGCGAACATTTCGGCGTGTGGCTGAGCCTGTGGGCGGTAGCGATGGGGCTCGGCTATCTGTTGGCTGGCTGGATCGGCCTGCTGCTGATGATCGGCGTGCCACCGCTGGTGTTGCGGCTGTACATCGCCTTCCTCTACCAGCGCCGGGTCAAGCGCATGATCGAGCAACTGCCGCAATTGCTCGATCACACCGTACGCAGCCTGAAGTCCGGACGCACGTTGAGCGATGCCGTGATGGGCGGCATCGAAGCCAGTGAAGACCCGCTGCAAAAAGCCATGGGCCGGGTCCAGCGCAACGTGCAACTGGGGGTGAATCTGCCGGACGCCGTCAGCGACTTTGCCGAACTCTATGAACAGGACGAACTGCGCATGTTCGCCCTTGGCCTGAAGGTCAACCATCGCTACGGCGGCAACGCCAGCGAGCTGCTGGAAAACCTGATCAAACTGATCCGTGAACGTGATCAGGGCGCCCGGCAACTGCGCGCCCTCACCGGCGAAACACGCATGACCGCGTGGGTGCTCGGCGCGCTGCCACTGTTGCTGGTGAGTTACTTCATGCTGACCAATCCCGGCTACATGCTCGGCATGTGGAACGACACGAGCGGCCAGCACATGCTGATCAGCGCCGCCGTGTTGCAAGTGGTCGGCAGCCTGGCGCTGTGGCGCATGTTGCGGAGCGTCTGACATGGTCTATCTCGCCGCCCTGATGTTGCTGCTCGGCGCCCTGCTGCTGGTGGTCAATCATTTGCTCACCGAGCGGCGTCGGGTGCGTCAGGTCAATCAGCGTTTGCAAGGCCATCTGGTGCGCGAGAACCGCTTCGGCAGTTGGCTGCGCGCACTGGGCAGCAGCAAGTTCGGCCAGCGCTCGGTCAGCATCGACAGCGAAACCCAGACCCTGCTCAACCGCATCGGCTGGCGCCGCGCCAATGAGCGCGCGCTGTTTGCCGCCTGCCAGATTGGTACGCCGCTGCTAACCCTAGGGCTGGCGATCTTTCTGCAAGAGGTGTTTTTCCCGCAGGCGGACCACCGCTGGCTGGTGCCGATGCTCGCCACCGGTGCCGGTTATCTGCTGCCCAAACGCGTTTTGGCCTACGCCGCGACACGTCGGCAGAAAACCATCGCGGTGGAAATTTCGACGTTCATTCCGCTGCTGCGCATCCTCTTCGAATCCGGCATGGCGGTCGAACAGGCGCTGCGTGTCCTCAGCACCGAAGCGCAAAAACTGCTACCGGAACTGACCAGCGAACTGCGCCTGATCCTCAGCCGCGTCGACTCCGGCCTGGAGCTCGGACAGGAGTTGAACAAAGCCGCGGTGATGCTCGCCGTCGATGAATTCAGCGACACCTGCGTGATCCTCCAGCAACTGATTCAACAGGGCGGCGGCGCGATGAAATCGCTGTTGGCGCTCAAGCAACTGCTGGATGACCGCCGCCTGACCCGACTGCAGGAATACATCTCGAAAATGTCCGCGAAGATGTCGGTGGTGATGATGCTGTTTCTGTTTCCGGCACTGCTGATCGTCCTCGCCGGCCCGGGCTTCACCGCGATTGCCCGGGCATTCGCCAACTGACCTTGCTCATGGAGAGCGTTTGATGAAAGTACTGATAGTCATGGCAAGTCTGTTGATGCTCGGCGGTTGCGCCACCGACGGCCAGGCCCCGTGGACGGCGCTGCTGGCACCGAGCAGTTGCAGCAAAATGACCCAGGAGCAGGAACTGGCCCTGAACCTTGCAGACGACCTGGCCAACGACGGCAAACTGCACGCCAGCCTGGCCAACCTGCAAAGCCTGCCGGACAACATCAGCGAAGTGCGCCTGCGCAAGGCCAAGGTCTATCGCCTGCTCGGCCGCAGCGAAGCCGAGCCGCTGTACCGCGGCCTGCTCGGCGGCTGCCTGAGCGCCGAAGCCGAACACGGCCTCGGCCAACTCTACGCCGCCCGCGGCGACAACGGCCAGGCCCAGGCCCACCTGCAACGCGCCGCCCGCCTGGCGCCCACCGACGAAAAAATCCGCAACGACCTCGGCGTGGTCTACCTCAACCAACTGCGCCTGAACGACGCGCGCTTCGAATTCCTTACCGCCATCGAACTCAAGCAGAACAACCAACTGGCGACACTGAACATGGTCACCTTGCTGCTGTACCAGAACGACTGGCCACAAGCGGCCGAAATCGTCAGCCGCGCCAAACTGACCCCGGCACAATTCACCGAAGCCCAGGAACGCGCAGAAAAACTCAAGGCACCGGTCAAGGCCAAACCCGCCACCGGCAATCAAGTCGCAGCCGTCGCCGATCCGCTGCCGTCATCGATCAAATAAGGAGACAGCCATGACCCCCTTCAAAGGCCTGTGCTACCTGACCTTGCTCAGCCTGCCCCTGAGCGCCGCCGCCATCGACGCCGGCCCCGCCTCGGCGCAACAACAGGAAACCGAAGGCTGGCTGGTCCTGCAAAGCCGCAACAAAGCCGCCTCGCCCAAGCCGCAAACGGCGACCGCGACCGAGCGGGATCTGGCGATGCAGCGCTGGCTGAAGAAGTACAAATATGAGATTCCGGATTTCTATGATCCGGATGCGGGTGGGAAGATCGAGACCAAGAATTAATGAGGTGGTGAGTTGGCGAGCGCTTTCGCGAGCAGGCTCGCTCCCACCTTTTGAAATGCATTGCACCTGTGGGAGCCAGCCTGCTGGCGATAAACGATAACGCGGTGCTCGTGCCGGGTCAGCTCTGCGGATCAACCCGATCCAACGCCCGGTTTACCGCCAGTTCAGCCAGCATGATGATCTGCTGAATCGCCAGCGCCGTATTGCGCTCGGGCCGGCCGAGTTGATCAGCAAAGTTACCGGCCAGTGTGTTGGCCGAGGCCAGGGATTCGCAGGCGTGGGCGAGCAGGCTTTCGGTATCGATTTTCGGATGGATGAGAAACATTGTGCTCGGTTGGCGGGGTTTTGCAGGTTCGGGGCAGAGGTAGAAATCGAGAGCGCGTTTGATCGCTTCGCGGTTTTTGGCGAGGTTGTCGGCGCGGATGGCTTCGTCGAGCGGGGTGGTGGGTTCGGTGGGTGGGTCGGGGATCAGTTTGTCCATTGAAACAACTCTCCAAAGTCTCGGCCAACACCTGCTGCCATTCTCACGGGGCAAAAGGTGGCAGCTATATGCGGGGTGAGAATACCGGTTATGGACACCCGGCCAGACCGAAGTCTGCCCGCACACAGCCGCCATGACGCATTGCAGACAGCGGAAAGCTGGCGGCGATTATGCGTGCACAGATGCTGGATGACCATAAGTTGCCGGGTTCTCACACCCGATCGCTGAGTGTTCAGCGACGGTCCAAGACTAGAGAGCAGACGTCCGACGGACAACCTGAAAACCTTGTGGGAAGGTTCTGGTTGTCTGGCACACATTTAAACAGCCAAAAGCCAACCCTCACCCTAGCCCTCTCCCGGAGGGAGAGGGGACTGACCGAGTTGTCTGGGAGAGCTACGCCGACGTGAAATACCGAGTTGAGCTCAGATTCCGAAACAGATCAAAAGCCCCTCACCCTAGCCCTCTCCCAGAGGGAGAGGGGACTGACCGCGTTGTCTGGGAGAGCTACGCCGACGTGAAATACCGAGTTGAGCTCAGATTCCGAAACAGATCAAAAGCCCCTCACCCTAGCCCTCCCGAAACGTCGGACCGCCCGTAGGGAGAGGGGACTGACCGAGTTGTCTGGGAGAGCTACGCCGACTTGCGATACCGAGTTGAATGCCCATTTTGAAAGGCCCACCATCGGCTCCCTCTCCCTCGGGAGAGGGCTGGGCGGGCGGCGTTCCGATGAGGGGCAAATCCACCACAAACCCAAAACCGACCACGCTGTGCTTCTCACCACTCAATAGGCCGAGTGTCAGCTCGCCTGCTTTTGATCCTGGAGCCCGTCGGCAGGCTGAGCGGAGGGATTGATCCGGGGTGGGAGCGCAGCGACCGTTTGGCGCAGCCAAACACATCGAGAGGAGGTGCAGCGAAGCAAACCGGAGGCGATGCCCCCGGATCGATCCCGGAGCGAAGGAACCCCGAGCCTCAGCGAGGGGCCGAACGTCAGGGCGGAACCCTAATCAGCACCACCCGCAGCAACGGATATACACACAAAAAACCAGTCTCAATGCGCCGTAACCCGCTGCCGCGCAGCCGAAGCACTCGGCGAAAGCGCCAAAGCCAACTGCGTCCGATTATGCATATGCGTCAACCGCAACACCTGCGAAACATAAAGCTTCACCGTGTTCTCGGTAATCCCCAACTCACAGGCAATCTGATAATTGGTCTGCCCCTTGCCCACCAACCGCGCCACATCCAGCTGCCGTGGCGACAACTGATTGAAAATCGCCGGCATCTCCAGCGCCTCGGCCTCACCCGCCTGCGCCACATCACGCGCCGAAGCCGGACTGCGCCGCACCTTGTCCAGATCCTGATAAAGGTCATCAATCGACTCGGACAAATACTGCAGCTTCTGATTCAAATGCCCCAACTGCAGATTCTTTTGCCGCTCCTGCAACGCCAGTTCCTGACGCCGCAATCCCTCGAGCAACTCATCCAGCTCAATCGGCTTCTGATAATAATCGGCAATCCCTGCGCGCAACGCCTTGATCACATCCTGTTTGTCAGCACGCCCGGTGAGCATGATCGCCTCGAACGCCCGATGCTTGCCCGCCAGCCGCTGCAACGCCTGGATCAACTGAATGCCATCCATGTCCGGCATGTGCAGATCACTCAACACCAGACCAATCTCCGCGTCTTCGCTGAAACGCTCGATCGCCTGTGCACTGGACTCACACGGCACACAGCGGTAACCGTTACTTTCGAGAAACTCGCACAACTCCTCCACAATCAACGGCTGATCGTCGACCACGAGGACTTTTATCGCAGACGTAAGCTTGTTCACGTGCCACTCCATGTCCCAGGCCAAAGCTGACCATTCCTGTACTGCCAGCCTTTGGCTGTAAAACCAGTTCCTTTGAAAGTAGACGCACTTTCCGACTATGTACATAGAACTAGTGGCGCTTGGCGACTAATGGATCCAAAGCAAAACAAGCCCAGTGCCGATCAACACGAACGGTGCAAATGGCAGCTTTTTTGACTTATCTGGTGCCAGATATCGCAGACGATCCCTAAGCCCTTGACTCATATGGAGCCAGACTCTTGGCGCCAGCAGCATCCAGACCAGGCTGGCGACACCGGCGCCGATAAACACGCCAAGGATGAACAGGCCGTCCGTCGCAAGGCCAAGAGCTGTCATTAATTTCACATCGCCAGCGCCCATGCGGCCCATGAAAAACCCGGGCAGCGTCAGCAGCAACGCGATCAGGCAGGCCCAACCGCCCTGCCCCGCTTCAGCGCCCAACCAGGTGCTGCCGCTCCACAGCAGATAGACCAGCGCCACTGCCGCCGCACCGAGGGTCAGACTATTGGCGATACGGCGCTGGCGCGCGTCTTGCGCCGCGCACAACAGCAGCCAGAGAAGGAGGATAAAACTGTGCATCCGGTAAAAACCGTCCGTTTTTGCTGAATGATTCTATGCTGATACTACGCAGTGACTGTCAGGGTAGACGCACTCATGAAAACCGGCTTTCGCAAGTCGCAAAAAGGTGCAGTGGCGATTGAATTCGCGTTGGTCTTCATCATTTTTTTTGCTGTGTTCTACGGGCTGGTCAGCTACAGCTTGCCCTTCGTGATGATGCAATCATTCAACCAGGCCACCTCCGAAGCGGTGCGCCGCAGCGTCGCGGTCGACCCGGCAACGCCCAACTATGCAACGGTCGTGGTCAACACCGCGAACGCCGCGCTGACGCAACAATTGCAGTGGGTGACGGCGCCCTTCAACCTGGTGGTCGGGGTCGACACCAGTGCGATCTACAGCACCGGCGGCAGCAACGGCCCCAATGGCACCCTCACCGTGACGGTGAACTACCCGGTCAGCAAACTGAATCAGGTCATCCCGTTTCTGGTGCTGCCGGGGTTCGGCACGGTGCCGAACCTGCCCCCCTACCTGACCGCCAAATCGAGTCTGCAATTTTGACCTCGGGCGACAACCTCTTCGGGCGGCTGCTCAAGCGCACACCGATCGCCGCCCACGACCTGCCTGATCCGCTCGGCGCACCCACCACCGGCCTGCACCTGCTGCTGAATGACATGGCGGGCGTGGTGCAAATGGCCGGGCCGTTGCGTCATCTGTTGCTGCAACAAAAGCCTCATGACCAACCTTTACCGCTGCGTGATTATCTGTTGCCGCACAGCCGACTGGTCATCGAAGGCCGACCCCGTGAGTGGCAAGGGCTGTTGCTCGATCTCGACTTCCCCGGCCTCGGCGAACAGACCCTGCACCTGCGCGGCTGGGTGCAACCGTTGGCGGACGGCTGGCTGCTGCAACTGATCGACATTGCCGACCTGCTCTTCGAACGCCAACAGTCGCGCCAGCGCGAGGCTTGCCAATTGATTGCCGGGCAGATCAGCGAGCAACTGCGCGCCTGTAGCGTGACGCGCTTGCCGGTGACTGTCAGCGAACAATTGCAGGTCATTGCGCAACGCTGGCACATCCCCTGCCTGGCACTGGCCTTGCTTGATGAAGACCAACAGGGCTGGCAGATTCATCGCCAGTACCGGGCGTATGACGCGCCGAATTTATGGCATGACGGTCAGCGTCTGGGCACGCCGCTAGACAGTTTGCGTGGCAGCGCCCCGCAACGGGTCGCGGTGCATCACGGCCTCGACGAACATTCGCGGGTGCAGATGCTGTTCGGCAACACCGACGGTTTTGCCGTGCCGTACAGCGATGAGCGTGGTGTGACGGCGTGGTTGCTCTGCGGCTTTTACCCGGTGGAAAGCGCTGCACCCTATTTGCAGGACCGCGACTGGATGACCTTGACCGGCGCGCTGGCCGGGCCGCTGTTGGCGCGCCTGCGCGAGCAACAGCATCACCTGCAACTGGAGCGCATCGAATCGCTGCAAACCTTGCTCGGGACTGGCTGGTGGGAAATATCCGCCGCTGATGAGCAGATTCAACTGGCGCCCGCGCTCGCCCACACACTGCAACTGGCGTCATCGCGATTGTTGCTCGAAGACTGGTTGCGCCAGATCCACCCCGCCGACCGCGATGAGTTGCGCAGCCGTTTGCAAGCCTTGCAACAACACGGTGAGGCGTTGTCCCTCAACGTTCGCCGGCAAAGTGCCGACAGCGGGCAGGCCGCGTGCTGGTATCGCGTGCAAGGGCAAGTCACCGGTTCCGGTGAGCAGCGGCGGCTGGTCGGTTTCATGCTCGACATCAGCGACTTCCAGAATCAACAACAACAGGCCGCCGCCGCCCATGCCCGTCTCGATAACCTGATCGCCAGTTCGCCGGCGGTCATCTACGTCCAGCACTACCAGGAAGGCGCGTTGGTGCCGGGGTTTTTCAGTGCCAGCCTGCAACCGCTGTTGGGCTGGAGCCTGGCCGACTGCGCCGATGGCGCGCTGCTGGAGAAGCTACATCCCGAGGATCGCGACCTGTATTTCGAGCGCACCCGCCAGTTGTTACGTGAGGGCTCAGTGCGCGCCCGCTATCGAATTCGCGACCAGCACGGCACTTATCACTGGCTGCTCGACGAAGCCAGGTTGTTGCGCAATGACCTCGGTCTGCCGGTAGAGGCAGTCGGTTTATGGCTGGACGTCACCGACGCAACCCTGGCCGCCGAGCAGGTGAAACAGAGCGAAGAACGCTATCGGATTCTGGTGGAAGACTCGCCGGCGATGATCTGCCGTTATCGCCCGGACCTGACCCTGACCTTCGGCAACCGGCCGCTGGCGACCTATCTCGAATGCACACCGGAGCAATTACCCGGGGTCAATCTGGGCAGTTGGATGTCCGATGAACAGCGCGCTGCTTTCGTCGAGCGACTGGCGTTACTGTCCCCGGAGTTGCCGGTGAGCACCGCGGAAATCAGCCTGCAATTGCCCGGCCGCGAACACGCATGGTGGGTCTGGTCGGATCGCGGCGTGTTCGATGAGCACGGGCAACTGATCGAAGTGCAAGCGGTGGGTCGCGACAACACCGAGGTGCGGCGCTCGCAACAACAACTCACGCAGAGCGCGAAAATGGCCACCCTCGGCGAAATGGCCACAGGCCTGGCGCACGAGATCAACCAGCCACTGAACGTGATGCGCATGGCCATCGTCAACGTGCTCAAGCGCCTGGGAAACGGTGATGTGCAGATCGATTACCTGACCGACAAACTCAACCGCATCGACGCTCAGGTTCATCGCGCCGCGAAAGTGGTGGACCACATGCGCGTGTTCGGTCGCCGCTCGGAAATCGAACAGCAACTGTTCAACCCGGCTTCAGCCATCGAAGGCACGCTGTCGCTGCTGGCCGAAGGCATGCGCGGCAAAGGCGTGGACCTGCGCATCAGCGAGACCGCTTTCGAGGTTCAGGTGCGCGGCTATGTCGATCAGCTTGAGCAGGTGCTGATCAATTTGATGGTCAACGCCCGCGATGCGTTGCTCGGCAAACGCGAGAAGGATTCGACGTTCAAACCGTGGATCTCGATTTACGCCGAGCGCGATGAACAGAAGGTGCGTCTGTGGGTCGAGGACAACGGTGGCGGCATTGATCCGCGCTTGCTCGAGCGGATTTTCGAACCGTTCTTCACCACCAAACCGATCGGCGTCGGCACCGGGCTGGGGCTGTCGGTGAGCTACGGCATCATCGATAACATGGGCGGCCAGTTAAGCGTGCGCAACTCGGCGGAGGGCGCACGGTTCTGCATCGAATTGCCGATTGCGCCGAACACCTAGATCACCAGATAGGCTTTGCCGGTTTGCCCGCAGGTCATGTTGGCACCGACGTCGACGTCCATCAGGTTGATGCCAAGACCTTTGAGCAGGTTGTTGAGCAGTGGGTCGAGCAAGGGGCTGAGTGCGCTGGTGACCACCGGCAACAAACGGTTGGTGACATCGCTGATCAACGAAGCGACGCCAGTGACGATGGCACCCAAAGGATTGCTGCCCAACGGTTTGTAGACGATCAGATTGATGCCCGCCAGGGTGCTCGACAAGCTGCCGACGATGTTGTTGGTTGGCACTGCCGGCAGCACGCTCGGCGGCAATTTGAGGTTGGCCGGGGTAGCGAACGGCGTGCCGCTGGAGAACACCAGGTCTTGCGTGTTTTGCGCAACGCTGGTGTCGAGCATGATGCCGATGCCGCCCGCGCCGTAAGGCACATGGGTGGCGGGATCACAGGTGCCAAGCAAGAGGACCTTGTGGCAGGTGACGATGCCCAGATCGATCAACGCCAAAGGCGCCACCGTAGGTTCGGCCGCAGAAGAAAAAGCGTTGGTCGGGTCGATCTTGCCAAGCTTGAGGTCGGCAAGCGACGTGACGGTGCGCGCGGTCAGGCTCTTGGTGCCGGTGGTGCCCGTCGGACAGCTGTAATCGGTGACATAACTTTTCGCCCCGCCGGCGTCCAGGCTGATGTCGATTTGCGGTGACGGCAGCAGTTGTGGGTCAAGTTGCTCGCAACCGGCGCCCAACAGGCACAGGACTGAATTGAGCGTACTGACCAGATCCAGACTCAGCAGCGCATTGAGCGTCGGGGTCAATCCACCGACCAGTCCGAGCACGGCATTGGTCAGTCCAGTGACACCGCCGAGGACCGGCAGATTCAAGGAAATCATCGTGCGAACCTGCGCAGTTCGAACATAAATCCGATCCGGCCCCAACGGATTCGCCTTGGCCCGCGCAGGATCTCCAATCGCAGAAAACTGCGGCGGCTCGATCACTTTCACCCGCACCGTGACATTGGCCAGCCCCAGCACATTCACCGGCAACGTCGCCGCCACCGCGCTTTTGCTGTTGGCCAGTTGCACCACGCCCTGAATCAATTGCAGCAGTTGCAGATTGGCGTCCAGCCCGGCTGCCGTGGTGCCGGTCTGCAATTGCAGAATGTCGCCCAATTTGACCGGCGCCGCGTTGATCGCAGCGATCTGCAGTTGCCCCAGCGCCGTGATCACTTGCGCGGTCGCGCCGTTGAGTTGCACCACCGTCGCGGCGGCCTGAATCAGTTGCGTCACGGTGGCCTGGGTGTTGAGCAACTGGGTGTAATTGCCCGCCGCGACATTCAGATTGATCGCCAGTTGATCGAGGTATTTGAGCAGGTTGATATCGGTGTTGAGCAGGCCATTCCAGCCCAGCGCCGTGAGGTTGACGTTGCCGCCGAGCAGCCCGGAAAACAGCGGATTGAGGATGTTCGATTGCGCGGTATCGATGCTGGCCAGGGTGCTGCGAATATTCAGTTGGGCAATGGTTGGCTGCGGTTTGGCGGCCACTGCCGAGGCATTCAGCGTGGTATTGAGACTGACCGGCGTAGCGCTGAACAAGGCCTGCACGCCACCGGCAAAACTGGTGGTCACCGTGCGGCTGGCAGCGACTTTGACCGCCGCTGCCTGAGTCGCATCGACGCTGAACGTGCGCAGGCCGGTGGCTGCCGTGACCAAGGTGCCGCAGGTGGTCGACAGGGTATTGTTGGTATCGATCGTGTAGCCATTGCGCACGGCGCTTTGCCCGGCGTAACTGGCGGCGGTCAGGCCCGGCAGGCAGGTACCGCCACGGCTGACGGCCTCGAGGGCGGCGTTATCCACCACCCGCTGCAACTTGCGTTGTTCCAGGTACAGCCGACCGGTGTCGACCACCAGCAACATCAGCACCAGCGCCAGACTGAGGGTGGCAGCCGCCATCAACCCGATCGCCCCGCGTTGCCGGGCCGGGCCATTGAATTGCGAACGAGGCGACATGGCGCACTCCTTTGCCGTTACCTCCATTGGTGCAATTGAGTGTAGACGCGCCTAATGGCAACGCGCCATTTCGAACAGACAAACATCCCTTTGGGAGCGAGCCTGCTCGCGAAGGCGTCGTGTCCGACAAATAACAGTTGAATGACACCCTGCTTTCGCGAGCAGGCTCGCTCCCACAATAGAATTCAGGGTGGAACAAAAAAATGGGAGCTCAACAGCTCCCATTTTTTTTAACGCGGTGGGTAGTTGGCCAGAATCCGCCCGACCGTCTCGCGGATGGCGTTGCTGCGATCCTCAGGATTGGGCTTGCTGGCAAGCATCTGTTCATCGCTGCCGCGCCACACCAGTTTGCCGTCCTTGCCGTCGAGCAGGTCAATCTGGATGGTCGCGACCTTGTAGGTGATGTTGCGCGTTTCGTTGTACATCGGCGCGCCCCAGTAGCCGTTCCACGGGCCACCCCAACCGCCGCCGTAATTGGTCGTCACTTGCTGCTGCCGATCCTCGACGATCAGGTAGGTCTGCACACTCAAGTCGCCCTTGGCGCCCGCTGCGGCTGGACGCAAGCCGCGCTGATCGAGTTGATCGGTCACGGCCTGGCGGATGCGTTGCTCGGTCAGGTCACTTTTGATCCGTGGATCATCGGGACGGTATTGCAAGGCGGGGTCTTTCCAGCTCCAACTGCGATAGGCGGCAAAGTCGCGGCTGGCGTCGAAGTCATGATTGACCTGATTGGCGGCGCAAGCGCTGAGCAGCACGGCCATGGTCAGTAATACGAGACGGCGGAACATGGTTTTTCTCCGGTTGAAGACATGAACCTGCTAGAGCTTCTCATTTGCACGAAGCTAACTGGGAGGATACGCCGACATGGCCTTTTCGACAGCCTCGCGGATCGAGTCGGTGCGATCGATTTCGCTGCCCTTGTTCGCAGTTTCGGCACTGGCACTCCAGACCGGTTGACCGTTGCCGGCGTCGAACAGATTGACCTGCACCACCACGACTTGCTCCGAATACGTACGCACGATCGGCACCGTGTTGTACATGCCGTAACCGCGACCATATCGATCATAGCCACCGTAGCCGCCGCCGTAATAACCGTAGTCGTCCTGAACCTGACGCAAGCGGGTTTCCAGGCGCAGATTGGCGCTGACCAACAGGTCGGCCGGGCGATTGTCATGCAACGGGCGCAAGCCACGCTGATCGAGGGCATTGCTCACCGCCTCGGCCACTTGCGCCGAATCCGCCCACGCCGTGCCCGGCGGCAGTTGCCCGTTGAGCCAGGCCCAACTGCGGTAGCGCCCGTAATCACGCGGTGGCGCAGGATAGGCGCTGCGATCAAAAGTGTTGGCCGCTTGCGCCGGCGCCGGCGGCAAGGGCCGCGATTGCGCCACGTACGGGTTGCTGCCCTGGCAGGCAGCCAATCCCAGACAGATCAGCAATAATCCGGATTGAGCTTTCATGTCGCGCTCCGATCAGATCGGCCGGCAGATCCAGTGCAAGTAACGCCCAAGCCCGGCGAAGCTTGGGTGACGACGGTGAGCGAGCTCCATCTCGAGCAAATCGACGAGTTCGGCACGGGCCTGGAATTCCACCGGCATGTAATCGTGGAAAACCCGGATCCCGCTCTGAGTTTCGACCTGCCACAAGCCGTCGAGTTGCGTTGCCAATTCCCGCGGGTCCAGCGGCTGTTGCGGGGTCAGGCTCTGCTTTTCGCCGGCCATGACGTTCTTGCGCATTTTCTTGAAATGGCCTTTGAGCAGGTTGCGATAAATCAGCGCATCACGGTTATAGAACGCCAGCGACAGCCAGCCACCCGGTTTGGTCAGTTGATGCAGCACCGGCAGGATCGCGTGGGGTTCGGCGAGCCATTCAAGCACGGCGTGGCAGATCACCAGATCGTACGGTTCGGTGAGTTGCCCGAGCAGTTCCTGCCAGGGTGCCTGAATGAACGTCGCGGTTTGCCCGGCTTCGGCGAAACGCTGGCGCGCGCCTTCGAGCATCGGTGCGGCCGGCTCGGTGAAGGTCACGTCGTGGCCGCGCTCGGCCAGCCACAGCGACATGTGGCCCAAGCCACCACCGATGTCCAACACACGCAACGGACGATCGGGCAACGCTTCGGCGAGGTCGGCCTGCAACACTGCAAGGCGAATCGCACCTTTGGCGCCGCCGTAGATTTTCTCGGCGAAACGCGTCGCCAACTGATCGAAATGCCGGTCGCTCATCAGCTGAACCGCCGTTCGCTGTCGGCGAGCTTGGCGCGCACCACTTCATTCATGTCCAACCCCAACTCGCTGCACAGCAGCAACAGATACAACACGATATCGCCGACTTCCTGCCCGGCATGGGCGAGTTTGTCGGCCGGCAACTGGCGCGACTGGTCTTCCGTCAGCCACTGGAAGATTTCCACCAGCTCGGACATTTCGACGCTGGCCGCCATGGCGAGGTTTTTCGGGCTGTGAAATTGCCGCCAGTCATTGCGGTCACGAATGGTGTGCAGGCGTTCGGTCAGTTCAACAAGGTTCATCGGGCTCTCCTGAAGGCGTATAGCTTCGGGGGGATACGACCTGAAGGCAAGCAGCGCAGATGATCTATTGTGGGAGCGAGCCTGCTCGCGAATGCGGTGTGTCATTCAACCCATCAGTTATCTGATCCACCGTATTCGCGAGCAGGCTCGCTCCCACACGGGATTGGTGCAAACCTTCTATCATGCAGGGAACTCGGCCACCTGCGGTGTGGCCCAAGGCTCAGCTCTTTCATCAGGATGCACACATGCAGGTAGAAAGCTTTTTCGAATGGCTCGGCCAGGTGCTCGGTTCGGTCATCCGTTTTATCGTCGATGGCCTCAGTGGCCTGTTCAACATTCTGAGCAATGCCGGTGGCAACTTTGTCGACGGCCTGGCGAAGACACTGGGGATGGATACTTCGATCATCAGCATCATCGCGCTGATCGTCGGGTTGATGCTGTTGTGGTCGGCGATTCGGGCGTTCATGAATGCGTCGATCATTGCCGGGATCATCTGGTTGTTGTTGGGGTTGTGGTTGCTGAGCTGGATTATTCATTAGGCGTTTGAAGAGCCCCTCACCCTAACCCTCTCCCGGAGGGAGAGGGGACTGACCGGGTTGCTCTGCAGAAATACACCGACTTGCGATACCGAGTCGAACTCCAGATTTGAAGACGACTGAGATCGACTCCCTCTCCCTCCCGGAGGGAGAGGGGACTGACCGCGGTGTTTTCCAGAATTACACCGACTTGCGATACCGAGTCGAACTCCAGATTTGAAAGCGACAGAGATCGGCTCCCTCTCCCCCCGGGAGAGGGCTGGGGTGAGGGTGGCTTCTACCGCTACAATGCCGCTCCCCCAAGGAGCCCGCATGTCCAACCTGATCGCCGACTGGCGCGACCGCTCGACTCACCGCAAAGTCTGGGCGCTCGCCGCGCCGATGATTCTGTCGAATATTTCCGTACCGCTGGTGGCGCTGGTCGACAGCACCGTGATCGGCCACTTGCCCCACGCCCATCAGTTGGGTGCAGTGGCGGTCGGCGCCAGCCTGTACACCTTTCTCGCCTGGGCCATGGGCTTTTTGCGCATGGGCACCACTGGGTTTGCCGCGCAGGCTGCCGGGCGCAGTGACGGTGCGGCGTTGCGGCAGATTCTGTTGCAGGGCTTGCTGCTGGCGATGGGGTTGGCGCTGGTGCTCGGCACTCTTGGCGTACCGCTGAGCGGCGTCGCCTTGCATTTCATGCAGCCCTCGGCGGAACTCGATCAACTGACGCGCGACTTTTTCCACACCCGCCTGTTCGGCCTGCCGGCGGCGCTGGCCAGTTACGCGCTGGTCGGCTGGTTCCTCGGCACGCAGAACGCCCGCGCGCCGCTGGCGATTCTGCTGACCACCAACCTGATCAACATTGCGCTAAATCTATGGTTCGTCATCGGTCTCGATTGGGGCGTGGTCGGTTCGGCGCGGGCCTCGGTAATCGCCGAATGGAGCGGCGCCCTGCTCGGCCTGCTGCTGACCCGCAAGGCCCTGCGCGCCTATCCGGGGCACATCGTCTGGGCCGCATTAAAGCTGTGGCAGAGCTGGCGTCCGTTACTGGCGGTGAACCGCGACATCTTCATTCGCAGCCTGGCACTGCAATCGGTGTTTTTCATGATCACCGTGCAAGGCGCGCGACTGGGTGATGCGACCGTTGCCGCCAACGCGCTGCTGCTCAATGGTTTGCTGCTGACGGCGCATGCCCTGGACGGCCTGGCCCATGCCGTCGAAGCCTTGTGCGGACACGCCATCGGTGCCCGTGATCGCCTGGCCTTGCGTCGTTCGCTGGTGGTTGCCGGCGGCTGGTCACTGATCGCCAGCCTCGGCTTCGCCACGTTGTTTCTGCTGGCCGGGCATCTGTTCATCGAAATGCAGACTGACATCCAGAGCGTTCGCGACACCGCGTTTGTCTACCTGCCCTACCTTGCTGTGCTGCCGCTGATTGCGGTCTGGAGTTACCTGCTCGACGGCCTGTTCATCGGCGCAACGCGCGCACGGGAAATGCGCAACGGCATGTTGATTACCGTGATCCTCCTGCTGCCGTTTGCCTGGGCGCTGCAAGGCTTGGGCAATCACGGCCTGTGGATAGCTTTTCTGCTGTTCATGGTGTTGCGCAGCCTGACCCTCGGCCTGCAAGCCTGGTGGCTGAAACGTAACGACGGCTGGTTCAGCGGTGGAACTCACTGAGTCGGCGTGTGTGCGATAAACCCGACCACCTGATCGAGCACCGGTGCCAGCCGCCGCAACGGTCGCGACAGGCTCGCCACCAAGGTGATGTGACTGGGCCGCGCGTAATACAAGTCCTGTACCGGCACCCCTGCCTCGCGCAATTTGCTGGCGAGGCCACTGGTGTTGCGTGTCGGGTTGACCAAATCATCCTTGGTCGCGGCGATCAGCAGCGCCGGCGGCGCGCCGCGACTGACATGGTTGATCGGCTGCGATTGCGGCGGTGAGTCGGGCCAGAAGAACACCGGACGCACCTCGGGATTCTTGATCGGCAGAAAGTCATAAGGCCCGGCCAGACCGATCCAGCCCTGCACATCGGTGGGCGACATGCCCACCGCAGCGAGCCATTCGCCATCCAGCGCGAGCATCGCTGCGTTGTAGGCACCAGAGCTGTGGCCCATCAAATACAAGCGCTGCGGGTTGCCGGAAAACTCATGGATATGGGTTTTAGTCCACGCCAGCGCCTGCGCCCCGTCCTGCAGAAACAGCGGATAGCGTACCTGTGGATACAAGCGGTAATCAGCCACCACCGTGACGATCCCCCTGGACGCCAGGGCTTCACCGACAAAGCGGTAGTCGACGCGTGAACCGCTGTTCCAGCTACCGCCATAGAAAAACACCACCACCGGCGCGCCCGGCAGCGGCTGGTGCGGCACATACACATCGAGCTTCTGCCGGGGATCATCGCCATAAGCAATACCCACGGTGCTGTCGTACGTGCTGTCCGGGGTCAGCGCGTTGAGCAACTGCACCGGCGAACACGCGCTCAGCGCCAGCAACCACACACTGCCGATCAATGCGCCAAAGCCCAACCGCCATAACCGTGTCATACGCGCCCTCAGGATTGATCGTCACGCCATTGGCGACGCACATGCTCGAGCCGCTCTTTCTGCGTCAGCCCCAGCGGTGGCGGCACCAGCACGGCACGCGGATGCTGCAAGCGTAGCCACAACCAGTCATCGAGCACGCTGCGATCACTGAATCCCAGCGCCAGGCCCTGTTGAGCATGGGAGGACAGCGCCGCGTAATCGGTTCCAAGCGATTGGCACCAGCGCCAGATGTGTTGCTCCAGCAGGCAGGTTTGCAGGCGCTCGCGCTGACGCCGGGTGAGGCTCTCTTCGATGTTCAACGGCTCGACCGGCAGCCGTGGATTGCGCAATTGCTGCCAGCCCTGACTGCCGATGGCGCGGTCGGCCCAGGTCCCGCCGAACCAGCGCAGCTGGCGGATCGGCCCAAGCCAGCGGCTCAGTTCGCCAGCGTCGCAAGCATCGAAAAAATAACTCGCGGTCTGGCGGTTGTAATAGCTCAGCAGCGCGCGATGGTTCATTCCGAAAGAGACCGTGAGCATGCGCTGCAAGTGGCTCAGCAATACCGGCGCCGCCGCCTCGCTGCCCAGCAACAGGCCGCGCCAGGTGTCGGGATCGCGCAGGCATAACGCGGTCAGTGCAGGGCAGTCGTGCAAATCGACCAACAGCGGGCCGTGCGCGCTGACCGGTTGAAATTCGGTGCCCTCGAACAACTGAAATCGCCGCACCCCGGGAAAACCTCGCTGCAAGGTCAGCAATGCCTGGGGTGCATCCAGACTGTCGAGCAACAGCCATTGCGCCATCGGCTCATGCGCCGCGCCAGTCATGTTGCGCCGCTCTGTTCAAGCGTGGCGAGCAAGCGACAACTGCACACCGTCTGTGCGCAATGACTGAAACTGCCACCGCCGGGCATCAGGCACAGCAGCAACAACGGCTCGCCGGTCTTCAACAACTGCTCCAGACCGTCACTCAACATCGGTTCCGGCAGGGGCGCCGCGACAGTCTCTTGAATATCTTCAGCCGCAAGCGGTGGCTGCAGAACGCCACTGATCATCGGTCGATCCGGATCACCTTCAAAAAAGCTCACCACGACCTCAACGCCATCGCCCAACGCCGCCAATGGCGTATCGACCAACGCCGGTGCGAGCGGCAACCAACAGTGGCTCGGTGCCGCGCCTTCACCCTGATAGAGCCAGTCAAACTGCACCGCGACCGGCCTCGAGCAGTCCGGTTGTGGCTCGTCGACCGTGACCACCCAGGCACGTTGCAGGCTGTGCATAAGTCGCTGCTCCTGCGCTGCGACGACAGCGCAAGGTGGCACCTGCACCGCCGCGCACAGGCGATTGCTGTAAGGCGGTTCGAGGGACGGGTCGGCGCGGTGGTCAATGCGCGTCAGCAACCAGGGGCGATTGCATTCGGCGAACGGATGCCCGGTCAGGCGTAGCCAATGACCACTGCGCAATACCGCAAGGTCACTGCGGCCCTGCGCATGTTGCGTTTGCCGCGAGTCAGGCGGGCCGGCCTGAACCGCTTCCTGCACGCGCCATTGGTGCACAACGGGACAAGCACCGGAGTCGCGCTGTTCGTCCTGATAAGGCGCGGCGCCCGCTATCGGCATCTGCGCCGGATCGTCGCCGAACACCAGGCAATGTCCATCGCGTTGATGTTCGAAGTAGTAATGAATTTGCGCCTGCACACACAGCCGCTGGAGCAGTTGCAGATCCGATTCGCGGTATTGCGTGCAGAACGTGCGGGGCGGGTACTCGCCATGCAACTCGAAGCGCCGCTGAGCGCCGACGATGCCGTGCTCCTTGAGGACCTGCTCGATGATTTGCGGCACCGAACGGCCACTGAAGATGCGTTGACTGAAGCGCAGATCAAGGTGACCGAGTTTGGGGCCCAGGCGGATCCGGCTCAAACGCGAGCCGTGCCCCTGCTCGTGCTGGACCAGACTTTGCAGTTGCCCGTGCACGCCCTCCCCCGACGGGCCAAAACACAGGAACGCCGAACGGTAAAGCAGGCCGGCAAGGTCCGGTTGCGGATCGTCGATCAGCACATCGATTTCGAACGCAAAGGGTGCGCTCAGGGCTTCGCTACCGGTAAAGGCCAGGACTTCGAAGGGGTCGGGCAGGCCCGCGACATCGAGACGAAAGGACGACTCGTTGACTGGATCGAACATGGGCGGATCTCTACAGGAGGGACGGTCGGGGATTCTCGCCGAGAGCCATGGCCGAGTAGAGGGGCGAAGTACAACTTAGGAAATGACCTACGCGAAAAGCAGACCAGATGACTTTGCTGGCTGTGGTAGACAAGCGTTTCGCGGAAATTTGGAGAAATGTCCCACCGGGTCATCTGAATTTTCCGCAGCTTGTGGGAAAACTTCAGACAACCCGGTGAGTCAGCAACCTGCCGTCAGGAAGACAGGTAGGAGGAGCGGGTCAGACCCAGACGCAAGGCATCGAGAAATTGCGTGCGCTCGCTGGCACTGATGCGGGCACTGGCGCACTTGTCGCGGTAGTGAGTCATCAGTTCTTCCGGCGACAAGTGCACGTAACGCAGCATGTCTTCGATGGTGTCGTGGGTCTCGATGCCGGCGTGGTACACGCTGCCATCGGCGTTCTGGTAGATGTTCACCGAGTCGGTGTCACCGAACAGGTTGTGCATGTCGCCGAGGATTTCCTGATAGGCGCCGACCAGGAACACGCCCAGCAGGTAGTCTTCGCCTTCATTCAAGCCGTGTACCGGCAGGCTGGTTTCGATGCTCTGCTCGTCGACGTACTGGTTGATCTTGCCGTCGGAGTCGCAGGTCAGGTCTTGCAGCACCGCGCGGCGCAGCGGCTCTTCGTCGAGACGGTGCAGCGGGATGATCGGCAGCACCTGATCGATCGCCCAGGTGTCCGGCAGGCTCTGGAACACCGAGAAGTTGCAGATGTACTTGTCGGCCAGCTTGTCGTTGAGCTCGTCGAGCACCTGACGGTGCGAACGCTGACGGGCTTTCAGCGAGTTGTGCAGACGACGGCACACGGCGAAGTAGCATTGCTCGGCCAAGGCTTTCTCGGCCAGGGTCAGTTTGCCGTCGGCGTACTGTGCTGCCACGTCGCTCATGTAGTGCGTGGCGCGCCAGTAGGTTTCGGTGACCATTTCGATGTCGGTCGGGCCCAGCAGATCAACCAGCCACTGCACGGTTTCCGGCAGCGCTTCCTTGTTTTCGATCTGCGGGATTTCGTCGTTGTGCTTCTCGACATCAGTTACCTGCACCACCAGCATCGCGTGGTGCGCGGTCAGCGAGCGGCCGCTTTCGGAGAAGATGTGCGGATGCGGCAGGCTCTGCGCGTCGCAGAATTCCTTGAGCATGCCGACCACGACACCGGCGTAATCGTCCATGTCGTAGTTGATCGAACTGGCATTGCGCGAGTGCGTGCCGTCGTAGTCGACGCCCAGACCGCCGCCGACGTCGATGTGATCGACCGGCAGACCGAGGTTGCGCAATTCGCCGTAGTAACGGATCGCTTCTTTGAAGCCGTGCTGGTAGTCAGCCAGGTTGGCGATCTGCGAGCCCATGTGGAAGTGCAGCAGACGAATGCCCTGATCCAGGCCAGCCGCGCGGAAGCGCTCGACCACCGACAGCAGTTGCGCTGCCGACAGACCGAATTTGGATTTCTCGCCACCGGTGTCCGCCCACTTCGACGAGGCCAGCGACGACAGACGCACGCGCAGGCCGACCTGTGGCTTGACCTTGAGCGAGGCGGCTTCTTCGATGACCAGGCCGACTTCGGATTCTTTCTCGATGACGATGAACACATTGTGGCCGAGCTTCTGGCCCATCAGCGCCAGACGGATGAACTCGCGGTCCTTGTAACCGTTGCAGACGATGGTGCCGCCCTTCGGCGCCAGCGCCAGCACGGCCAGCAGTTCAGGCTTGGAGCCGGCTTCCAGGCCGATGGAAACGTCCTGGGTGGCGATGATGTTTTCGATCACCGCTTCTTGCTGGTTAACCTTGATCGGGTACAGCGCGGTGTACTTGCTCTGGTATTCCAGGCGCTCGATGTTCGCATCGAAGGCACCGGTCAACTGGCGAACACGGTCTTGCAGGATGTCGGGGAAACGAACCAGCAACGGCAAGGACAAACCGCTTTTGCGCAGTTGGTCGACTTGCTCGAACAGGTCGATAGGCGAGCTGCTCGGGCCGTTCGGACGAACTTCGACGCGACCGGCGTCATTGATCGCGAAATACCCGGCCCCCCAATGGCGAATCCCGTAAACACTGCGGCTGTCCGCAACTGTCCATTGGCTGCCATCGTCTTTGCGTGTGCGTCGTACGGACATCGAAGTCCCCTATAAAGAAGTCATAGTGCGTCGCCTGATCGCAGGCCGGCGCTGTCTAAAGTATGAAAATGACGGTTCGTCAGCGCGGCGGTAGACCGCGCTGACCGCGTGGAGTTTAGAAACCGGTCATGAACAGGCTCTGTGAAAACCATGGCGACGACGGCGGATCTGAGAGATTTCAGAACCGGATCAAGCCGCAGGTGGTTTTCACAGAGGCTGCTAGCCGCCGGACTTCTTCGCTTTGAAACCGTGCTTGATCAGTTCTGCCAAGAGTAGCTCGACATGATCGCCCTGGATTTCGATGATGCCGTCTTTCAACGCCCCGCCGGTGCCGCAACGTTTCTTCAACGTTGTCGCCAACTCTTTGAGCGCGTCTTCGGCCAGTGGCACGCCGGTGATGGTGGTCACCGTCTTGCCGCCACGGCCCTTGCTCTCGCGACGCACGCGGGCAATGCCGTCGCCGGCCGGGATTACGGTTTGTTTGCAGATACAGGCGTCCACCGGTTTACTGCATTCCGGGCAATGACGACCTGCGTCGGTGGAAAATACCAGGCCACCTAAGGCGGCGAAGGATGCGGCTTTTTTGGCCACCGGCAATCCTCTTGGGAGGACAAAGACTGATCGCAACCTTGGGCAAGGTCAGCGACCGCGAAGCCCCACTCAGGCAGGGGCAGCGCTACTGCGCCGGTGCTTCCGTGGAAGCAGGTCGGTGCAGCTTGAAAAGGTCGCGCAGTGTAACGGCAAAAAACCCGATTGCTAAGTGCCAATCGGCGCCAATTTATGTGTTCTTTGCGACGTCGCTTTGTTGAGCCTTGAGATAGCGCTTGAGCGCTGCCAGAGAGTCCGGGCAATAAGGCTTTTGCTGGATTTCCTGCATGACCTGCTCGACCGGAATAAAGCGGGCTTCGAGGACTTCTTCAGGCTGCAGTTTCAGCGGGCCATCCCACACCGCGGAAAACGCCGAACACCACAAACGGTTGCCGGTGTCCTCGAAGTAGAAATGATCATGGGCCGTCAGCTCTACGCCGCTGACGCCCAATTCCTCTTCCAGCTCTCGGGCTGCCGACTCGGCGTAAGTCTCGTCGGCCTGCACCATGCCGCCCGCCGCGACGTCCCAGAAACCGGGATAAATCGCCTTGCTCAAGGTGCGCCGGTGCACGCATAGATCGCCGGCGGAATTGAACAACATGATGTAGGTGCCGCGACCGATCAGCCCGCGCTGGCGCAAATCGGCGCGCACCAGAGCGCCGAGCAGGTTGTCCTGCTCGTCGACCCAGGCGATCTGTTCGGCATCCGAGGCAGCGCGATGCGCCGCCTCTTTGGCGTTTTGGCTCATGAATCAGCCCTGGTTGAGCAGTTGACGCAAGTCGATCACAGCGGCGTTGGCCCGGGAAATATAGTTGGCCATGACCAGCGAGTGGTTAGCCAGCACGCCGAAACCGCTACCGTTCAGAATCATAGGACTCCATACCGGTTCCTGCGAGGCTTCCAGCTCGCGGATGATCTGCCGCACGCTGACCGTGGCGTTCTTCTTCGCCAGCACATCGGCGAAGTCGACTTCGATGGCACGCAACAGGTGCGAGAGCGCCCAGGCCTGACCGCGTGCTTCATAGAACACGTTGTCGATCTGCATCCACGGGGTCTCGACGACTTCTTCGTCAACCTGTGGCACTTCACCGACGGCCGGAACTTCGGTTTTCAGCGCGGTGTTGAGTTTGACTCGACCAACACTGGCCGACAGCCGTTGCGACAGCGAACCGAGACGGGTGCCCACATCGCCCAGCCAGTTATTCAGGTTGTCGGCGCGTGCGTAGAACAGCGCATTTTTCTGCGTCGGGTCAGACAGACGTGCCTGATAACGGCTCAGGGAGTTGATGCCTTCCTGATATTCCGACTCACTGGACGGCAGGATCCAGCTCTTGTTGTCGAAGTTGAAACGCGGCTCGGCCTTGGCCAGATCGGCGTCTTCAGCCGACTGCGATTGCGAGCGGGCGAAGTCTTTGCGCAGCGCGCGGGTCAGGTCACGCACCTGTACCAGCACGCCGTATTCCCAGCTCGGCGTGTTGTCCATCCACAGGCCTGGCGGGAAGCGGTCGTTGGAAATGTAGCCGCCCGGTTTGTTCAGCAAGGTCCCGGCGACGGTCTTCAGGGTTTCGACCGTGGTGTAGCCGACCACCATTTGCTTGCCTTCTTTCTCGGCTGCCGCCTGAGCGTTTTGCGCCACCGGAAACAGCGCTGGCTCCTGGCTCCAGTACCATCCCAGGCCAATGGTCACCAGTAGGTAAATGCCGATCAGCGTGGCCAGGGCACGGCTGAACAGCAGCCCGCCAACATAGCTGCGGGCGGCCGACTTGGGTTCAGCGGCACGTTCAGGCGCGCTGCCCGCGCGGTTTTTCCAGTCCAGCATGGCGATATCCTTTCAATCACTTGGGTTCAACGGTTCGACCACAACCATACAACAACGTGCCAAGGCCGGGCACCCGCGCGTAACGATAAGCCGCAAATCATGTGGACGAATGCCGCTTCGGCGCCCACTAAGGGAATCCCCGATCCCGGCGCCTCAGCCAAACGGCTTGCAGGGCACTGAAAACCCTTGCAAAGCTCATTCACCGCGCGGATAAAAGCGCGACAGAAAACTCGCCCCGATCACTCTGGCAACTCAGGGAGCGCCCGGTTTATGTGGACTTCACCGACGAACAGGTCAAAAACAAAACCGCCCGGTCAGAAACTGAATTGTGTCGCACCGCAGATTATTGACGTACGACACTCGTCTAAGGGAAAAGAGGTGCTAGCATAGAGCCACCAGTCGATCTCAGCATGCAGCCTAACTAGTAGTCAGGATATGACCGAGCCAGAAGACCCCAGCCGTGAGCGTCTCAAGCACCACTTTGCCCAGCGGGTAATTCATCAGGCACGTCAGATTCTTGAGATATGGCAGCGCCTGCAACGCAGTGAGTGGTCCACTGTCGATCTCGCCGAACTGAGCGAGGCCAATTTGCGCCTGCTGCGTTTTGCCGAGCGCTTCGAACAGCCCGAACACACACAACTGGCGCACCACATCAGTCAATCGCTGGAAGCGGTGGACGCCAATCGCGGCCGCCTCAGCAGCGGCCTGATCACCGACCTCAACCGTTTGATGCAGCGCCTGTCGCGCACCGGTCTGCGCCATGGCGATCAACTCGACCAGACGTTTCTGCCGCCACTGCGCAAGCCGATCTACGTGATGTTGCAGGACCACGACCGCGCCGAGCGGCTGGCCAAGCAACTGGAGTTTTTTGGCTTGAGCGCGCAGGCGCTGGACAGTGTCTCGGCGTTTCGCTCATCGATGGTCGAGCGCCTGCCAGCGGCGATCGTCATGGACGTGGATTTCAGCGGCGCCGGCATCGGTCTGAAACTCGCCGCCGAAGCCCAGGTTGGCCTGGAAGAACCGCTGCCCTTGCTGTTCTTCAGCCTGCACGAAACCGATACGCCGACGCGCCTCGCTGCCGTGCGTGCGGGTGGCCAGGAATTCCTTACCGGCACCCTCGAAGCCTCGAGCCTGCTGGAGAAGATCGAAGTCCTCACCTGCGTCGCCCAGTACGAACCTTATAAAGTGCTGATCATCGACGATTCGCGCGCCCAGGCCTTGCACACCGAACGCCTGCTCAACAGCGCCGGGATCGTCACGCGCACCTTGATCGAACCGATTCAGGCGATGGCCGAACTGGCGGATTTCCAGCCCGACCTGATCATCCTCGACATGTACATGCCGGCCTGTACCGGCACCGAGCTGGCCAAGGTGATCCGCCACAACGACCGTTATGTCAGCGTGCCGATCATTTACCTGTCGGCCGAGGACGATCTGGACAAGCAACTCGACGCCATGAGCGAGGGCGGCGATGACTTCCTGACCAAGCCGATCAAGCCGCGCCACCTGATCACGACCGTGCGCAACCGCGCCGCCCGCGCGCGCAATCTGAAAGCGCGCATGGTCCGCGACAGCCTCACCGGCCTGTACAACCACACGCACATTCTGCAATTGCTCGAAGACTGCTCGTTCCGCGCCCGCCGCGAGAACAAGCCGCTGAGCTTTGCCATGCTCGACATTGACCACTTCAAACGGGTCAACGACAGTCACGGCCACCCGATGGGCGACCGCGTGATCAAAAGCCTTGCGCTGTTTCTCAAGCAGCGTTTGCGCAAGACCGACTTCATCGGCCGCTATGGCGGCGAAGAGTTCGCCATCGTCATGCCTGACACGGATATAGAAGCCGCGCACAAAGTCCTCGACGAGATCCGCCAACGCTTCGCCGAAATCCATTACCCGGCGCAGCCACAGGATTTGTGGTGCACCTTCAGTGCCGGCGTGGTGGAAATGCACGACGACTGCGACAGTTTGATGATGGCCAGTCAGGCCGATGAGGCGCTGTACCGCGCCAAAGGTGCCGGACGCAATCGCGTGCAGACTGCGCGCGACTCAAAGCAAAGTGCCACTTTTTCATCGGATTCCACTGATTCGGTCATAACCCTGTAACAGAACCGCAATAAATTCAGGCGCTTACCATTTCTGCCGTTGGTAGCCGTCATGCGCCTGAAGTTGCTCACCAATCTCAATACGCTGCTGCTGGTCGCCGTGTGCCTCGCACTCGGCGCCACGCTGTGGTGGTCGCAAAAAGCCCTCGAACGCCCGTATCTGTTGATGGAGCGCTATCTGGGGTTGTCGCAGCAATTTCAGAACGAGGTGGCACGCAATGTCGAGGACTACCTCGGCAGCGGCGATGCCCTGCGCTTGAGCAGTGCCAGCCAGGCCATCGACGGCTTGCAGAAAGAACTCGATGAGCTGCCACCAGCGCTGGCCGAGACATTGCGCCCAAGCCTGTCGGGGCTTGAAGACTTCAGCAAAACCGACCTGCTCGCCGCCGGCAAGCTGGCCGGCGATCCGCAAGCGTTGCTGTTGCAGGCCGAACGCGAACTGAGCGCTAGTCTCGACCAGCTCAGCACCTATGCCAACGGCAATGCGGCCTATCTGACGCCACTGCTGTCCGCCTCGCAGCACGTGGGTAAACTATCGCTGGCGCGGGACAAACTGGTCAGCAGCGGGCGTAGCGAACTGGCCGCCGACGTTGAGCGCGAAGTCAGCAATATTCGCTCGCAGGCTCAAGCGATTGATGCCCTGCCCTTGCTCGGTGTCGTCGCCAAAAGCGAATCGGGCAGCGATGACTTCGCCGCGCTGATGGGCATCGAGAACAGCGAAAAAACTGTCGCCGAGGACGCCGGTGTGGGCCTCAAACGTGAGCTCAACAGCTTGCTTGGCCGCTACCCTGCAGAGCTGGCGCGCACCCGCGATCAGATTCAAAAGCGCACCGAGTTGAGCACCGCCACCCATGAGAAAATCGCCGCCGTACAGCAAGCCATCGCTGGACTGGAGCCGGTGGTGCGCGCCCAGCACGGGCAAATCCAGGGCGAAGTCCGCTTGATGCAAGGCGTGATGATCGGCCTGATTCTGCTGATTGCGCTGCTCATCGACACCTTGCAGCGACGGTTGGCGCGCACGCTGACCAATCTCGCTCCGGCACTGTCGACCTGGGCCGAGGGCGATTTCAGCGGCGATATCCACTTGGGCAAAACCAACCGTGAACTGCACGACATTGAAGCCTCACTCAACCGCTTGCGTGCCTATCTAGTGGACTTGGTCGGAACGATTCGCGGCAATGCCGAACAAGTCGCGGGCAGCAGTCGCACGCTTGCCGAGCTGAGCAACGATTTGCACAGCGGCGCCGAACATCAGGCCGGTGACACGGCGTTGATCCGTGATTCGCTGGGCGAACTGGAGGCAACCATTCAACAGGTGGCCGGCGATGCGCAGCAGGCAGCGGATGCCAGCCGACACGCCGGATTGGCCGTCGAGCATGGCCAGACCGTGATTGGCCAGAGCCTGACCGGGCTGCATGCCTTGGTCGGTGAAGTACAAGGCAACGCGCAGATGATCGAGCATCTGGCCGAGGAGTCAGCGACCATCGGCGGCGTGCTGACGGTGATTCGCTCGATCGCCGACCAGACCAACCTGTTGGCGCTGAACGCCGCGATCGAAGCGGCGCGGGCCGGGGAAATGGGTCGCGGTTTTGCCGTGGTCGCCGAAGAAGTGCGTTCGCTGGCGCAGCGCACTGCCGGTGCTACAGCGGAAATTCAGACGCTGATCGCCGGCCTGCAAACAGCGGCACGGCAATCGGTGGAAGGCATGCGCGCGCAGGTCGAACACGCCGAAGCCACGGCCAATCAGGCACAAGCGGCGGATGGCGCGCTGGATAAAATCGTCGGCGCGATCCAGACCATTTCCGACACGGCGATCCGCATCGCTGATGTCACTGCGCAGCAGAGTGGCGCGGTCAGCGAGATTCGCGATCACAGCGAGCGGATCCATCAGTTGGGTGGGGATAATCTGGTGCGGATCGGCCGTGGGCGCGAACAGGGCGAGAACCTGCTGATATTGGGCGGCCAATTGCATACCGCCGTTCAGGCCTTTCGTGTCTGACAAATCGCCTTCGCGAGCAAGCTCGCCCCCACAGGGGTACATATTCCAATGTGGGAGCGAGCCTGCTCGCGAAGCGGCCCGCATCATCACCGCAAATGACCGGATCAAATCACTTGGTCACATATTTCGCGCAAACATCGGCCATCGTGCTGGCTATTGCATAGAACTGGACAGTCACAAAGTCTTTGCGGCATAGTCGCCGGGTTCTGACGACTGCTCATTCATAACAAGGACTACGCAGATGGCAACCCTACTGGTGCTGCACGGCCCCAACCTGAACCTGCTCGGCACCCGCGAACCCGGCACTTACGGTTCAACGACCCTGGCGCAGATCAATCAGGATCTGGAGCGCCGCGCCCGTGAAGCCGGCCATCATCTGCTGTATCTGCAAAGCAATGCCGAGTACGAATTGATCGACCGCATCCACGCCGCACGCGGCGAAGGCGTCGATTTCATTCTGATCAATCCAGCAGCTTTTACGCACACAAGTGTCGCATTACGTGACGCGTTGCTGGGAGTGAGCATCCCATTCATCGAAGTGCATTTGTCCAACGTGCACAAACGCGAACCTTTCCGCCATCACTCTTACTTCTCCGACGTAGCGGTGGGAGTGATCTGCGGCCTTGGCGCCAGCGGTTACCGACTGGCCCTGGAGGCTGCACTAGAACAGCTTGAAACACAGGCAACGACTTGAACTACAAGCGTTAAGCGCCCCTGACCGACCCTTGGGAGTTGATGATTCATGGATATCCGTAAAGTTAAGAAACTGATCGAATTGCTGGAAGAGTCCGGCATCGACGAGCTCGAGATCAAGGAAGGCGAAGAGTCCGTACGCATCAGCCGTCACAGCAAGACCCCGGCTCAGCAGTACTACGCACCGGCTCCGATGCAAGCGCCGGCTGCCGCACCTGTTGCAGCGGCTCCAGTGGCTGCCGCTCCGGTTGCCGCGGCTGCACCAGCGCTGAACGGCACTGTTGCCCGTTCGCCGATGGTCGGCACCTTCTACCGTAAATCTTCGCCAACCTCGCCGTCCTTCGTTGAAGTCGGCCAGACCGTGAAGAAAGGCGACACTCTGTGCATCGTCGAAGCCATGAAGATGATGAACCACATCGAAGCTGAAACCAGCGGTGTGATCGAGTCCATCCTCGTCGAAGACGGCCAGCCGGTTGAGTACGACCAACCGCTGTTCACCATCGTTTGAACTGCGGAGAGCCTTTGATGACTGCGAAGTTGGAAAAAGTTCTGATCGCTAACCGCGGTGAGATCGCCCTGCGGATTCTGCGTGCCTGCAAAGAGATGGGCATCAAGACCGTCGCCGTTTACTCCAAGGCCGACAAAGAGCTGATGCACCTGGGTCTGGCAGACGAATCCGTCTGCATCGGCCCGGCGTCTGCCGCTCAGTCCTACCTGCACATCCCGGCCATCATCGCGGCCGCTGAAGTGACCGGCGCTACCGCCATTCACCCAGGCTACGGTTTCCTCGCGGAAAACGCCGATTTTGCCGAGCAGGTCGAGAACTCCGGCTTCGCTTTCATCGGCCCGAAAGCCGAAACCATCCGCCTGATGGGCGACAAGGTTTCGGCCAAGCACGCGATGATCGAAGCCGGCGTGCCGACCGTTCCAGGCTCTGACGGCCCACTGCCGGAAGACGAAGAAACGGCGCTGCGCATCGGTCGTGAAGTCGGCTACCCGGTGATCATCAAAGCCGCTGGCGGCGGTGGTGGTCGCGGTATGCGTGTGGTGCACAAGGAAGAAGACCTGATCGCCTTCGCCAAACTGACCCGCACCGAAGCTGGCGCGGCGTTCGGCAACCCGATGGTGTATCTGGAAAAATTCCTGACCAACCCGCGTCACGTCGAAGTCCAGGTGCTGTCCGACGGCCAGGGCCACGCCATCCATCTGGGCGACCGCGATTGCTCGCTGCAACGTCGTCACCAGAAGGTTCTCGAAGAAGCGCCGGCACCGGGCATCGACGAGAAGGCTCGCGAGGAAGTACTGGCTCGCTGCGTCAAGGCGTGCATCGACATCGGCTACCGTGGCGCCGGCACTTTCGAGTTCCTGTACGAGAACGGTCGTTTCTACTTCATCGAAATGAACACCCGTGTTCAGGTGGAGCACCCGGTTTCGGAAATGGTCACCGGTATCGACATCGTCAAGGAGATGCTCAGCATCGCCGCTGGCAACAAGTTGTCGTTCACTCAGGATGATGTGGTTATCCGCGGTCACTCGCTGGAATGCCGGATCAACGCTGAAGACCCGAAAACCTTCATGCCGAGTCCGGGCACGGTCAAGCATTTCCACGCTCCAGGCGGCAACGGCGTTCGCGTCGATTCGCACCTGTACAGTGGCTATGCCGTTCCGCCGAACTACGACTCGCTGATTGGCAAGCTGATCACTTACGGCGCGACCCGCGACGAAGCCATGGCACGCATGCGCAATGCCCTGGACGAAATCGTGGTAGACGGGATCAAGACCAACATCCCGCTGCACCGTGATCTGGTTCGTGACGAAGGCTTCTGCAAGGGCGGTGTAAACATTCACTACCTGGAGCACAAGCTGGCTGCCGAGAAGCACTAAGCTTCGAGCCTGCACCCAACAAAGCCGCCTTCGGGCGGCTTTGTTGTTTCTGCAGGTTTCACAAGCCCCTTGTGGGAGCGAGCCTGCTCGCGAAAGCGGTGTATCAGATCCATATGCAATCACTGACACTCCGCTTTCGCGAGCAGGCTCGCGCCCACAGGGTGCAATGCATCTCCCACAAACCCAGCGCGCTCGCGTAAACTTGCGCGCTTCTCGCAGGCCGCTAGGCTGCAATCAATATTTTTTCAAAGGTGCCCGCCATGCCTTGGCTGCAAGTACGTCTCGCCATCAGCCCGGAACAAGCCGAAACCTACGAAGACGCTTTCCTTGAAGTGGGCGCCGTGTCGGTGACCTTCATGGACGCCGAAGATCAGCCGATCTTCGAGCCGGAACTCAACACCACGCCGCTGTGGGCGCACACGCACCTGCTGGCGCTGTTCGAAGGCGGCACCGAGCCGGCACCGGTGCTGGCCCATCTGGAACTGCTGACCGGCAGCCCGCTGCCCGAACATCACAGCGAAGTCATCGAAGATCAGGATTGGGAACGCAGCTGGATGGACGGTTTTCAGCCAATGCGCTTCGGCCAGCGTCTATGGATCGTGCCGAGCTGGCACGCCGCGCCTGAGCCTGATGCAGTCAATCTGCTGCTGGATCCGGGCCTGGCCTTCGGCACCGGCACTCACCCGACCACCGCGCTGTGCCTGGAATGGCTCGACGGCCAGGACCTGAAAAACTGCAACGTGCTCGACTTCGGCTGTGGCTCGGGAATTCTGGCGATCGCCGCCCTGCTGCTCGGCGCCAAGGAAGCGGTCGGCACCGACATCGACGTACAAGCGCTGGAAGCTTCACGCGATAACGCCGGTCGCAACAACATTGCCGACGAGCTGTTCCCGCTGTACCTGCCGGAAGATCTGCCACAGGTTCAAGCCGACGTGCTGGTCGCCAACATTCTGGCTGGCCCGTTGGTTTCGCTGGCGCCGCAACTGTCCAGCCTGGTTAAATCCGGTGGCCGTCTGGCGCTGTCGGGCATCCTCGCCGAGCAAGGTGAAGAAGTCGCCGCCGCTTATGCGCAGGACTTCGATCTCGACCCGATCGCCAATCGCGATGGCTGGGTGCGCATCACCGGCCGTCGGCGCTAGAATGACCGCCTGCATAATCCGGATCGCCGCATGACCGACAGCTTCGTCACCCAGTGCCCGCATTGCCAAACCAGTTTCCGTGTCAGCCATGCTCAATTGAGCGTGGCCCGCGGGGTGGTTCGCTGTGGCTCCTGTCTGCAAGTGTTCAACGCGGCCAAGCAGCTGCTGGAACAACACGCCGGCAAGGACGCGGTGACGCCGGTCGCGCCGTCGATTGTCGAGCAACTGCCGATTGTCGAGGCCGCGCCGGTTATCGAGCCGCCGCCCATCGTCGAACCGCCCGCACCGCGCGCCATCAGCCAAAAGCAGTGGAGCGCATCCGAGCTGGATCTCGACAGCCTCGATCTGGACGAAGAACTCGCCCGCCTCGAACAACGGGAAATCCAGCCCACCACCGAGTTCGGTCGCCCGCGCGAAGACTCCCTGAGCGCGCGCCGCGACGCACCTGAACCGGATGAAGCGCTGTGGCGCGACAGCCTGTTCAGCGAACGCGCCGATGCGCACAGTGCCGAACCCGAAGATGACGAGCCAGAAACCGTCGAGATCGAGCCGGTAAAAGCCGCGCGTACCGAACCTTCGTTGACGCTGGAACCGGTGGATCTGGACGACGAACCGGCCATCCCGCAGCTGCGCCTGCACGATCCGATCGATCCGAATGCCCGCCGTGAACGCTTCTCGGCCAGCGACGACGATGACGGCGAAGACGATTTGCCTTCGATCGAGCCGTTGCGCAAAAAGCGTGACCGCGCAGAGCCCGGTGTCCGCGCGGAAGTCTTGCAGGACCTGACCGACGATCCACTGCAACTCGACTGGCAAAAGCGCCGCTCACCCTGGGGCCGTCGCTTGCTTTGGCTGTTACTGGTGCTGATCGCGGCAGGCGGACTGGCCGGCCAATACATCGCCTATCACTTCGATGAACTGGCGCGACAAGACCAATACCGTCCATGGTTCCAGCAGATCTGCCCGCAGATTGGTTGCACCGTGCCGTCCAAGGTCGACATCGCCCGAATCAAGAGCAGCAACCTGGTGGTGCG
This sequence comes from Pseudomonas fluorescens, assembly GCF_001648775.1. Lineage (GTDB taxonomy): Bacteria > Pseudomonadota > Gammaproteobacteria > Pseudomonadales > Pseudomonadaceae > Aquipseudomonas > Aquipseudomonas fluorescens_M. Next base: position 472,374 of record NZ_LVEJ01000003.1, on the reverse strand, counting down.
CAGCCACCCGGAATTCAGCGGTGCGCTGGTGGTCGACGCGATCATCTATAACCGCGCAACGTTCTCTCAGCCGTTTCCGCTGCTGGAACTGCGTTTTGCCGATCTCAACGGCCACCTGATTGCCAGTCGTCGCTTCAAGCCCGGCGAATACCTCAGCGGCGATCTTGAGGGTCTGGCGGAAATGCCGCCGCAAACACCGATCCATATCGCGCTGGATATTCTCGATCCAGGCCCGAAAGCGGTGAATTACAGCCTGAGTTTCCACTCGCCCGAGTGAGCCACTTCAGCATTTCTGAATTGACGGCGGTTTTCTGACTTGGCAGCGCGCAACCAAACCGCTGGCAATAACAGAATAACTGTTCAGATTTTGTTCAATTCAGCCTTTATCCAGTCATCGAGAGCGGGTATCATGCCAACCCTTTTTCGAACTCTCATGATCCGGCCCCACTTCAGGGAAGTCCTATGTCGGCGGTACGCATCGGCCCATACACATTGCAGAACGGCTTGATTCTCGCCCCGATGGCGGGGGTCACCGATCAGCCCTTTCGTCAGCTGTGCAAGCGTTTGGGCGCAGGGCTTGTTGTCTCGGAAATGGTCACCAGCGACATGAGCTTGTGGAACACCCGCAAGTCGCGCATGCGCATGATCCACGAAGGCGATCCCGAGCCGCGCTCGGTACAGATTGCCGGTGGCGATGCGCAGATGCTGGCGAACGCGGCCCGGGCCAACGTCGAACTGGGCGCACAGATTATTGATATCAACATGGGTTGCCCGGCAAAGAAGGTCTGCAACAAGGCTGCCGGCTCCGCGTTGTTGAAAGACGAAGCACTGGTCACCGAGATCCTGCACGCCGTCGTGGCGGCGGTTGATGTGCCGGTCACCTTGAAGATCCGCACGGGTTGGGATCGCGACAACAAGAACGGCCTGACCGTGGCGAAGATCGCCGAGCAGGCCGGCATTACGGCGCTGGCAGTGCATGGCCGCACTCGCGCCGATCTGTACAAAGGGGAAGCGGAGTACGACACGATTGCCGCGATCAAGCAGGCGGTGTCGATTCCGGTGTTTGCCAACGGCGATATCGATTCGCCGGAAAAGGCCCGTTACGTGCTCGACGCGACCGGAGCCGATGGTCTGTTGGTAGGCCGCGCCGCCCAAGGGCGGCCATGGATTTTTCGCGAGATCGAACACTTCCTGCGTACCGGCGAGAAATTGCCGGCACCGGAGCTGATCGAGGTGGAACACATACTGCTAGAGCATCTGGCCGCACTTCACGCTTTCTATGGGGATGTGATGGGCGTGCGCATTGCGCGCAAGCATGTGGGCTGGTATCTCGCAACCTTGCCGGGCGCCAGGGAGTTTCGCGCCCACTTCAATCGTTTGGATGGTACGGAAACACAATGCGCCAACGTTCGGGAGTTCTTCGCCGAGCGTTACAAGAGCCTGACAGGGGACGAAGAAGGGGTGGCCGCATGACGATGATGACCGAGACTTTAGTGAGTGGAACAGCACCCGTGAGCGACAACGTGAATTTGAAACAGCACCTCAATACCCCGAGCGAAGAAGGCCAGACCCTTCGCGGGAGTGTCGAGAAGGCGCTGCACAATTATTTCGCCCACCTTGAGGGCGCGTCCGTCACGGATGTGTACAACCTGGTGCTCTCCGAAGTCGAGGCTCCCCTGCTCGAAAGCGTGATGAACTACGTCAAGGGCAACCAGACCAAGGCCAGTGAGCTGCTGGGACTTAACCGCGGCACGCTGCGCAAGAAACTCAAGCAGTACGATCTGCTGTAAGCATTCAATCAAACCAGAAAGGCGCCCGCGTAAAAAACGGTCGCCTTTTTTGCTGACTTCCTTTGCTTTTGATGGAAATTGAGATGACCGACCAGACTACCCGCCTGCCGATCCGCCGCGCCTTGATCAGCGTTTCCGACAAGACCGGGATCCTCGAGTTCGCCAAGGAGCTTGAAGCTCTGGGCGTCGAGATCCTCTCCACCGGCGGGACGTTCAAGCTGCTGCGCGACAACGGTGTTGCCGCAGTGGAAGTCGCGGATTACACCGGTTTCGCCGAGATGATGGACGGTCGGGTGAAAACCCTGCACCCGAAAATCCACGGCGGCATCCTCGGTCGTCGCGGTGTCGACGACGCGATCATGAACGAGCATGGCATCAAGCCGATCGATCTGGTCGCGGTCAACCTGTACCCCTTCGAAGCCACCATCAACAAGCCAGGTTGCGACCTGCCGACCGCCATCGAAAACATCGACATCGGCGGCCCGACCATGGTCCGTTCGGCAGCGAAAAACCATAAAGACGTAGCGATCGTGGTGAATGCCAGCGATTACGCCAGTGTGCTGGAGGGCCTAAAGGCCGGCGGCCTGACCTACGCTCAGCGTTTCGACCTGATGCTCAAGGCCTTCGAACACACCGCCGCCTACGACGGCATGATCGCCAACTACATGGGCACTGTTAACCAGGCCACTGAAACCCTGAGCACTGAAGGCCGCAGCGAATTCCCGCGCACCTTCAACAGCCAGTTCATCAAGGCCCAGGAAATGCGCTACGGCGAGAACCCGCACCAGAGCGCGGCGTTCTACGTGGAGGCCAAGCCTGCCGAAGTCGGTATCGCCACCGCCACCCAACTGCAAGGCAAAGAGCTGTCGTACAACAACGTGGCCGACACCGACGCCGCGCTGGAATGTGTGAAGAGCTTCGTCAAGCCAGCCTGCGTCATCGTCAAACACGCCAACCCATGCGGCGTGGCCGTGAGCCCGGACGCTGAGGGCGGCATCCGTCAGGCCTACGAACTGGCTTACGCCACCGATACCGAATCGGCATTCGGCGGCATCATCGCTTTCAACCGTGAACTGGATGCTGAGACCGCCAAGGCGATCGTCGAGCGTCAGTTCGTGGAAGTGATCATCGCCCCGAGCGTCAGCGCAGAAGCCCGTGCCATCGTGGCTGCGAAAGCCAACGTGCGCCTGCTGGCCTGCGGCGAGTGGTCGGCCGACCGCGCCGCTGCCTGGGACTACAAGCGTGTCAACGGCGGTCTGCTGGTGCAGAGCCGTGACATCGGCATGATCAGCGCCGATGACCTGAAAGTGGTGACCAAACGTGCCCCGACCGAACAGGAAATCCACGACCTGATCTTCGCCTGGAAAGTCGCCAAGTACGTTAAGTCCAACGCCATTGTCTACGCCAAGAACCGTCAGACCATCGGTGTCGGCGCGGGCCAGATGAGCCGCGTAAACTCGGCGCGTATCGCTGCGATCAAGGCTGAGCACGCAGGCCTGCAAGTGGCCGGTTCGGTGATGGCCTCCGATGCGTTCTTCCCGTTCCGTGATGGTCTGGATAACGCAGCCAAGGTCGGTATCACTGCGGTGATCCAGCCGGGTGGCTCGATGCGTGACGCTGAAGTGATTGCTGCTGCTGATGAAGCCGGCATCGCCATGGTCTTTACGGGCATGCGCCACTTCCGTCACTGATACACCGATTCAAATGTGGGAGCGAGCCTGCTCGCGAATGCAATCTGCCAGCGACGTTGACGTTGACTGACACACCGCTTTCGCGAGCAGGCTCGCTCCCACATAAAGCGCTACAGCAGCGCCTGACAGAATTTTGAGGTTTTTGAAATGAATGTTTTGATCATTGGCAGCGGTGGCCGTGAACACGCCCTGGCCTGGAAAGTGGCTCAGGATCCGCGCGTGCAGAAGGTGTTCGTTGCACCGGGCAATGCTGGCACCGCCATTGAGGCCAAGTGCGAGAACGTCGCCATCGACGTGCTGGCCCTTGAGCAACTGGCCGACTTCGCCGAGAAAAACGTTTCCCTGACCATCGTCGGTCCGGAAGTGCCGCTGGTGGCTGGCGTCGTCGATCTGTTCCGTTCCCGTGGTCTGGACTGCTTCGGTCCGACTGCCGGTGCCGCGCAGCTGGAAGGCTCGAAGGCCTTCACCAAGGATTTCCTCGCGCGCCACAAGATCCCGACCGCCGACTACCAGAACTTCACCGAGATCGAGCCAGCCCTGGCTTATCTGCGTGAAAAAGGCGCACCAATCGTGATCAAGGCCGATGGCCTGGCCGCCGGTAAAGGCGTGATCGTCGCCATGACCCTGGCTGAAGCCGAAGACGCCGTGCGCGACATGCTTGCCGGCAATGCTTTCGGTGACGCCGGTTCGCGCGTGGTCATCGAGGAATTCCTCGACGGCGAAGAAGCTTCGTTCATCGTCATGGTCGACGGCAAAAACGTTCTGCCGATGGCTACCAGCCAGGACCACAAACGCGTCGGCGACGGCGACAGCGGCCCGAACACCGGCGGCATGGGTGCTTACTCCCCTGCCCCGGTGGTTACCGCTGACGTGCACCAGCGCGTGATGGATCTGGTGATCTGGCCGACCGTGCGCGGCATGGCTGAAGAAGGCAACGTCTACACCGGTTTCCTCTACGCGGGCCTGATGATCGACAAGGCCGGTAACCCGAAGGTGATCGAGTTCAACTGCCGCTTCGGTGATCCGGAAACCCAGCCGGTGATGCTGCGTCTGCAATCGAGCCTGGTGCTGTTGGTCGAAGCTGCGCTGGCGCAAGCGCTGGACAAGGTCGAAGCGCAGTGGGATCCACGTCCGAGCGTCGGCATCGTGCTGGCCGCTGGCGGCTACCCGGGCGACTACGCCAAAGGCGCCGCGATCAACGGCCTGGATGCCGCCGCAAGCATGGAAGGCAAAGTCTTCCACGCCGGTACCGCGCTGAAAGATGGCAACGTAGTAACTGCCGGTGGTCGCGTACTCTGCGCCACGGCGATGGGCGCAAGCGTCGGCGAAGCTCAGCAGCAGGCATACAAGCTGGCCAAGGCCATCGACTGGGAAGGCTGCTTCTACCGCAACGACATTGGCTACCGCGCCATTGCCCGTGAGCGTGGCGAAACCCAGGAATAAGTTGTCGTTCAAGCCCGGCGAGGAATGCCGTTCCTTGCCGGGCTGTTCCACCGTCGCGCATCGTTATATTCTGGCATCAACCTACGAAGGGATTTCGCCGTGCGCTGGCTCAGGATTGCCATAAGCTTCACCGTCACGTTGCTGACCTTGCTCTGCATGCTCCCGGCCCAAGCCGCGCAAGGCAGTGGCTGGTCGGTATTGCTCGACGATCAGGGCAATCTGCAATTGAGCGACATCCGCTCCGCTCGCTACACCAATCAATTCAGCCCCATCGACCTTGATCGCCTGACCGCGGCCGAGCCCGATGGCGCCTTGTGGCTGCGTTTCAGGCTGGCGCCGGGCAAGCACGAACAAGTGCTGCGCATCTTCGCCCCCGACCTGTCTCAACTCAGCCTCTACGTGCTCGACGGCGACAAGCTGATCGAGCAGCGCAACACCGGCACTGACCAGCCACAGGCTGAGCGGCCGTTACCGAGCAGTGATTTCATGCTGCCGCTGCCCCAGAGCGACAAGCCCCTCGACGTTTACCTGCGGATGGTTTCCGACCACCAGTTGCGCCCGCATGTCACCCTGCAATCGGCGCTGATGAGTGCGGCCAACCATAACCAGACGTTGATCTTCGGCCTGTTGTTCGGCTGCCTCGGCATGCTGCTGCTGCACAACCTTGTGCGTTACGCCTATTCCCGCTCACGCAGCAGCCTGTGGCTGGCCATTTGCGAAGGCCTGTTGGGCCTCAGTCTGTTGCTGCTGCTCAACCTTGCCGGGCCATGGCTGCCGAACTGGCATGCGATCCAGACGCCCGGCGCTTATCTGGCACTGCTGCTCACCGCCCCGGCCGGGCTGATGTTTGCCTTGCGCTTCTTCGCCCCGCTCGGCCCGCACCCGCTGAACAAACTGCTGCTGGGCGACATTCTGTTCATCGTGACGTGCAGCCTGTTGCTGTTGTTCGTCAACACCCTGCCGCTGAACATCATCACCTACGCACTGGTGGCGCTGGCCGGTCTGAGCATGTTGTTTGTCGCGTTCTATCACTGGCAGAAGGGCTACCGCCCGGCGCGGCTGTTCGTTGCCGCGATGGTAGTGTTCAACATTGGCACGCTGATCATTCTTCCGGCCCTGTTGGGGCTGACGCTGGTCGCACCGCAAGGCCTGATCATGACGCTGATGGTGTTCATCTGTATCAGCGGCCTGTTGATGAGCATCGCCTTGGGCGAGCGTCAACGCAGCATCACCGAAAGTCGCTTCAGCATCAGTCGCGATCTGGCCGCGAGCAATGCCGAGATCAACGCCAAGGCCGAATTCCTCGCCAAGATCAGCCACGAAATCCGCACACCGATGAACGGCGTGCTGGGCATGACCGAACTGCTGCTCGGCACGCCGTTGTCGGTCAAGCAACGCGACTATGTGCAGACCATTCACAGCGCCGGCAACGAACTGCTGACGCTGATCAACGAGATCCTCGACATCTCCAAGCTCGAATCCGGGCAGATCGAACTGGACGACGTGCAATTCGACCTCAATGCCCTGATCGACGACTGCCTGAGCATCTACCGGGCCAAGGCTGAACAACAGAACGTCGAGCTGATCAGCTTTATCCAGCCGCAAGTGCCACGGGTGATCAGTGGTGACCCGACGCGCCTGCGCCAGACCTTGCTGAGCCTGTTGGAAAACGCCCTGAAGAAAACCGACGAAGGTGAAGTGCTGATCGTCGTTGCCCTCGACGAGCGCAGCAGCAAACCACGCCTGCGCATCGCCGTGCAGGACAGCGGTCTACCGATGGAGCAGGAAGAACGTGATGCGTTGATGCACGCGGAACTGCACAGCAAGCACTTCCTTTCGGCCAATCGCCTGGGAGGCAATCTCGGCCTGGTCATCGCCCGGCAACTGATTCGTTTGATGCACGGCGAGTTCGGCATCAAGAGCGGCGCCAATCAGGGCAGCACGTTGTGGCTGACCTTGCCGCTGGACCCGGATCGCCTCGAACACCCGACGTCCGACCTCGACAGCCCGCTGCAAGGTGCACGCGTGCTGGTGGTCGACGACAACGACACTTGCCGCAAAGTGCTGGTCCAGCAATGCAGCGCCTGGGGCTTGAACGTCAGCGCAGTGCCGTCGGGCAAGGAAGCGCTGGCCCTGCTGCGCACCAAGGCGCACCTGCGCGATTATTTCGACGTGGTGCTGCTCGATCAGAACATGCCCGGCATGACCGGCATGCAACTGGCGGCCAAGATCAAGGAAGACCCGAGCCTCAATCACGACATTCTGCTGATCATGCTCACCGGCATCAGCAACGCGCCGAGCAAGATCATCGCGCGCAACTCCGGGATCAAACGCATTCTGGCCAAACCGGTGGCCGGCTACACCCTGAAAACCACCCTCGCGGACGAACTCAACCAGCGCAACAAGGGTCAAGTGGTGTTCCAGCCGCAAGTCGTGCCGACAGCCGCCGCCGTCAAGGTGCCGAGCGACTTCCGCATCCTGGTCGCCGAAGACAACACGATTTCGACCAAAGTGATCCGCGGCATGCTCGGCAAACTCAACCTGCAACCGGACACCGCCAGCAACGGCGAAGAAGCCCTGCAAGCGATGAAAGCGCAGCGTTACGATCTGGTGCTGATGGACTGCGAAATGCCGATCCTCGATGGCTTCTCTGCGACCCAGCAACTGCGCGCCTGGGAAGTCAGCAACCAGCGTATCCGCACGCCGATCGTTGCCCTGACCGCGCATATCCTTGCTGAACACAAAGAGCGCGCGCGTCAGGCCGGCATGGATGGACACATGTCCAAACCCGTCGAGCTATCGCAATTGCGCGAGTTGATCGAGCACTGGGTGGCCCAGCGTGATCAGCAGAACCGGACGGCGTCGACCTTTTAAGCGAGCTTCGCCGCGCCCTGCTCAGATGTCCAGGTCCTCCAGGTATTTCAAGGACTGCGACAGCACGGACTGCTTCACCTTTTCTCGAAAGTCGGCGTAATGCAACGTGTTGAAGGTAATGCACGTCATCTGCTCGATGCTTTGGTAATCGAGCGATTCATTTTCAACGAACAGGAACCGCGAAACATTTCGGCGGATTTCGAACTGCCGGTGATAGATCCCCATATCGACCTTGTGCGCGCCATTCATCACGCAAGGGATCATCTGAAAGTAACCGACATTGGCGCTGAGGCTGGCGGACTCGAATAATTCGAGCGCCCGTAAATTACGCTCCAGCTCTGCCAATGCGCGCCTCATGGGCAGGGAAAATGCGTCTCCCAGAGACGCCGAAATACGCTGCACAGCCTTTGTGCTCATGGGAGCGGCGCCTACGGGCGAGAACGTTTGCGGGTTCGGCACATCCCATCCGAGAAACTTCAACTGCTTGCAGTAATAGTCGAACCAATCCTCCGATAATCCGTCTGCGACGGCCAGGCGGGTAGCCCTTTGCGCAAAAGCGGTACTCATGTAGATGTCTTCTCGGTGCGACGCCGGCAGACCCGCAGCAAAAGAAACGACACTGCCGCCCACCACCGCCGCTGGAGGTGCAAATAGATCTTTCATGGCTGAGTCTCCCGGGAAGGATCAATAATGCCCGCCTCAACAGCCTCAGTGACCACAATGACGTTCGCCGCGATCCGGTCCTTGATCTTCATGGCGACGCCTTCCCGCGCGAGGCGATAAAGTCCTTCAGAGAGCTTCGCCTGCGCACAACGTAACGTGATGACACCCGGCAGATCCGTTTCCCGAGAGAAAGGCGCCAACGGATGGGGCTTCAACCCTGGTGGGTGTTGAAAGCTGATGTACACGCTGCTCAACGAATCCGGCGTTTTCGCCACGATCACCAGCATATGCACATCGCTTCCTGCCCCGGATGGCCGCTCTGCCAGTGAATCGCCTGATTTGTGCATCTGCCGACTCAGCAAATTGATCGCAGGACTCGACTCAGGAACATTGACTAATCGAGACATGGCCACGGCAGTCAGACGTCCCAGCCCTGCTTCCATGTTGGCCATCGCCGTCACACTTAATGTCGCTACCGACTCTTCGCGGTCCGACCTTGGATATTCATCTTCGCGGGTTTTTAAAAACCTTGGCCAGAAGTTGTCGAGCACTTGGGTGTAAGTGTCGTACCAGTCGACACTCGAGTCTCGTTCTATCTGTTTGTTTGCCACCAACTGCGCAAACAACACACTATTGATCACATCATCATAATCACCGAGGTTCTCTGGATCGGGCACCAGCAAAATCGCCGCACCGACAATCAACACCGAACAATCAGATTCCATATCAATCTCTCCCTGAAAAAGGGCAGTCGTTACACGACTGCCCTTCCCTGTATCAATCAGATGTCGTAGTCGATTTTCTTGGTGATATGACTCACTAACTTCTGCGCAATGATCTCACGAGTAGCCTGAGCGATAGTGTCATTCTTCTCGAATACTGTTTCGCCGCGGTACAGATCGACATTACGAATATCCACGTCAACAAACAGAACTTTGGTAGACGTATTTCTGCGGGTAAAGCGAACTGCACCGAGGGCAAAAATAGCCGTACCATTCACTTCGGTACAGGCGCCCGCCGTTACACCACCCACACCGTTTTGCAGCACGTTGCGTTCATAAACAGTCAGCGCGGTATCGCGTTTCTGCAGAGCGGCAATTGCATCACCGGCGACTTTCAGCATCAGCGCCGTGGCAGGGCCAGGTACGGCAATGCCGGCGATGACCGAGCCGAGAATCTCCAACACCAGCTTGTCCATGCGAACGCTGGTGCCGCTCACTTGCAGGTCACTGTAAAACTTGCTGATTGGCGTCCAGCCCGCGTTGGTCATGACTTCGCGAAACAGCATGTACCATTCTTTGCCCTGGTGTTCCAGTGGGTAAGATTTGTTTGCCACCAGCGATGCATAGAGAAACGCGTTTTGCGCGTCAGTTCGATTGACAGCGGAAAGACCACCGCTAAAAGAAATAATACCCTCACCCACTACGGAACCTTTGGTGGGTGCTTCAATGTCATCACCTGGCATTATCAGAGCACGAGGACGAATAACCAGTTCCTCACCAATATCGTATTCCTGAATGCTTTTAACACACGCACCAACATAACGCTGACCAACAACTTCATTATTCATCTTAAATCCTTATTTAAACTTTAAACAAGCTCCTCATGAACTTGCTGAAAGAACAATACCCAAGCCAAACAACACCGACAAACTTAAACTTGTAACGCCATATCCACAACAATCAAAACCGCACCAATAAAACAACTTAACTATCGAGCAACTTCTAACGCACCGACATTGGATCTCGACGCACACAGACAATAGAGCAACTGATAGACTCCGCCCCACCTACTCTGGATGCGAGCCAACACCATGCTCCATGTGCTGTTCAGCGTTTACCTGAAGATGCTGGTGCTCTACAGCCCGTTCTTCGTGTTGTCCTGCTTCATCAGCCTGACCCGTGGCTACTCACGCAAGGAACAACGGCGCCTGGCCTGGAAGGTGGCGTTGGCAACGCTGGTCTCCAGCGTGTTGCTGTATCTGTTCGGGCGGGTGATTTTCGATGTGTTCGGCATCACCGTGGATGCCTTTCGCATTGGCGCCGGCAGTGTGCTGTTCATTTCGGCACTGGGCATGGCGCAGGGTAAACCGGCGGTGCAGGCCGATAATGTGCAGCAGGACGTGACCATCGTGCCGTTGACCATTCCGTTGACGGTCGGCCCCGGCACCATCGGTGCTTTGCTGGTCATGGGCGTCAGCCAGCCACACTGGGATGACAAGCTCACGGCGATCATGAGCATTGCGCTGGCCAGTTTCACCGTGGGCGTGGTGCTTTACCTGTCGAACCGCATCGAGCGGATTCTCGGCGATCAGGGTTTGCAGATTGTCAGTCGATTGATGGGCTTGTTTGTCTGCGCCTTGGCGGCGCAGATCATCTTCACCGGCATCAAGGGTTATCTGGTGCCCTGAGCGGCAGTTTTGATCTGCGCGGCACACCCGGCGTGAGTCGCCAACAGAGTGTTGGCGACTCAACGCGCGCTCAGTCTGGATAGATCAGGTCATCGCTTTAAACACAGTGCCCAGCGAAACAATGTCTTCATCGCCCTGCGCCCGTGCATATCCCTGCAACCACTGTTCAATGTTCAACGTGCACTGTTCGCCTTTGATGTTCACCGCCAGGGCCATGGGCATTGGCGACTCATCATCCTGTGGAGCGATACCGCGCACGATCAGGCTGTGCGCATTGTCCGGATCACTGAGCACCAGATGCCCGGCAACCTGGGACATCAGCAGATGCCCGGCTTCAGGTAAATCCAGCGTCAACAAGCTTGCTCGCGGCATTTCCAGTTCGGACGCACGCCGTGGATTGATCACGATACAGTCCAGGCGCTGCCAGACGTGTTCCGATAGCCGATAACTTTTTGCCTGAGCACCGAAGGTCAGAATCAACTTGTCGACCCCGTCAGGCAGCATCGGCAGCCAATCGGTGACTTCGTCGTTCACTTCGAGCGACAACACCTCGCCGTCACGATGGGCATAGCTGCCTGGCAGCCAGAGATCCTTGGTCGCCCCACGGCTGAAGATCAGCCCGTCCACCGGATCGAAGAGCAGGGCCACCGTCTCGTCGAACGTCCCGAGAAAGTCCGACCACTGCCCATCGGCTCGTGCGGAAACATCGAACACCCGATCCAGCGCCGGAACGTAATACTGGTAGCGATCAGGAACGCTGCCCATGGGCAAAAACGCGGCGTGGGACTGCTCGTGCAGCAGCGCGCGCAAGCGAGCCTGCAACGCCTCGGGAGTCTCGCCATACACGTACGACCATTGCCTCTCGACACTGAGGATATGGGCGGGTTGCTGATCGCGCAGGTGCACATTCACCCCTTCACGCGTGCGGCCCACCAGACCTTCGCCATCGGCCGAGACCTGGCTGAAGGCCCATTGCGGCCAGACTTTTTCCGCCCTCGGCAATGAATCGGCGTGCAGCAGCCGTGGGCCGTCAGCAAACGCCTCGCGCAGTGCATCGAACGACATCAACGGCTGGCGGAGGATTTGCCCTGCGGCAACCTCCAGCAGCCAGACTGCCTGTTCACCTGGAATCTGCCCGAGCAAGGCGAACTCCTTGCGCTCGCTGCCACGGACCAGCACGACCTTTTCGCCAATGCACCACGCCGCCAGCAAGGCGTCGCCGAACGCATCGGCCAAGCCGATGATCGGAAATGGTTGCGCTTTATACGTTTTGGCCAGCGCCGGTAACGCGCTCAGCCAATCAGGGTTTTGTTGCAGCCAGCGCGGCCCCAGGCCAAAGAATCTCAACACACGCTTGTCGATGTCGGACAGCCAGTTATCGTCCCTGGCACTCAAGTCGATCTCGAACAGTCGGCCATCGGCTTGAGTGGCGATAGTGCGATCGCCTGCCTGGGTGACCTCGACGATGTCCTTCGCGATGAGCTGATTGAAGAAATAATCGGTTCTGAGCTCGATGCCATGACTGAGCGTCTGCGTGTCCTTGCTGTAAAAAATCAACGCGGCTTGCGGGTCCGTTACCTTTGGCATGAGCAGGACCATGTCCGGCGCGCTGCCGTGTTGCGCGCGAAAGTATCGGCTGTGGTCGGTGCCAATCCAGGCACGCTCAAGCAGCACGTCAAAAGAGTAAGCGTGCGCGTGGACAAAGGGCGCGTATGACCACGTGCTTATCCTCGGTGCCATGCCCGGCGTGTCGTCGGCAAAGGGGCGAACCTTTTTCAGGCGATGCCGCAGAAAAGCGATTCTGGAACCGTCTTCGGGCTTGAGGCTGGAGCCCTCAAGGCCGGGCGACCACATTTTGATATCCAGCAGCGTCACGTTCAGTTCGGTGATCTGGAATGTCAGCGTCGTCTCGAGCTTGTTCAGGGATGTCTGCTCACGCAACTGCTGCATGACGTGCAAACTGCCGTCCGGCTGTTGCGTGAAACCGGTGATCTTCGTTCCCAGATCAAGGTTGAGCAGACGATAGCGATGGTCGACGGTGCCGGTCAGCGCATCAACCCGCCATATCGTCCCGTGATCCGGATGATAGAACCACGCATGACTCGCCGTCGCCGCGCCCAACACCAGACCGCTGTTGACCTCTACGGGCAGATTGCGCGCATACAACAAGCGCTCCTGCCGCGTGTCGTAATACGCCGTGGTGAGCACCGCTGTGCGGGCGGGATTGTAGGGCACCTCGAAACCGGGCAAGGTCACGTAGCCCACCGCCAGACGCTGCTCGCCAGCCCGTTTGCGCAGATGGGCGAGAACCTCGTGCAGGGTGTTTTGACCGTCCTGCAGCGTGATCGAAACCAGGCGCAAACTGCGTGCCGGCCAGTCGACCTGGAACAGCTCACCGTCGGCCAGTTCGATCAAGCCGTCGAAACCCTCAATCAACATGCCGTCAACGCTCAGTGTGCGAGGGTCAAGATCGGTAGAGAGACGCTCGCCCGCCTGCGGTTGCGAAGCATTGAACACGACGCGCTCGATAGTGACCCATGGCGCACGAACCACCCATTGGGCGCTGCCTTGAAACTTTACGGCGACCAACCCGGGCGTGAGCTGCAGCTGATATTGGCCGGCAGGTGCAGCGATCTCGTAAGAGAGCTTCGCGTGCCACTCCTTCGGCAACTCTGGCACCACTGACTGCCGAACCTGATCGTCCAGTCGTACGCTGATTTTGGTTGGTTTGCACACCGGGTGCAGCTTGTAGAGGATGTGTTTGAAGAACGGTGTGCTATGCAGATAAACCTGTTGGTTGCCTTGCCTGTCATATTCAAGCTTGTCCGCCAACGCGTTGCGCAACTGTGGATAACGGGTATGGATGGCCGTGTCCGCAAGGCTGAGCAGACCCTCCACGGACAGCCGCAAGGGTGAAAACACTGACGACAAGTCCGGCCCGCGAATCTCACTGGCGATACGTGGCGCCACCCGCTCTCCTGGCAATGGCACATAGTCATAGCCCGCACCTCCCAACTGGTATTCGTAACCGAAGTAACAGATCGGTGTGCACGGCAGCACCACGGTATGACGACCGCCGGCATTGCCCAGCGCAATCACCTCAGGCAGTTCCAGCGCCTGGCGAATGTCGATGGCCCGGTGCAGCTGTTTCGGGTCATCGTTGTACTGTGGCAGCTCGAGCGCACCGCCCTTCCATGGGTAAAACTTCTGGCTGTCGAACCGCGCTTCATCGGCGGCAAGGTCAAGGCGCGTGATGACCGCCTCGGGCGGGAACTGCAAGACCCCGTATTCGAGCGTGTAGGCGCCGTGCTGATAAGCATTGTGGATGGCGCGCAAATGGTTACCGACGGTGGTCGCCTTGTCTTTGATCTGCCCCAGGTTGCTGGCGATCGCCGACACCCCGATACCGACCCCGAGCAACGGCACCGACAGAATCACCGCCGCCGCACCGACCGTCCCGCCCACGGCCAGCGCGGCGATATCCAGGCCCAGCGCGGCGACATCGAAGGTCAGTTGCGTGGACAGGCGCGAACGCTGTTCATGATTGTCGGCCACCGTCAGCCCATACACATCGAAGCCGATATTGACGAGAGAAAAACCGACGCCTGCCGCCGTGGCGGTCCGGCCCAGCAGCCGCCCCGACAACGACGATTGGCGCACGGCCAACGCCTGCTCACTGGCCGCCACTTGACGCACCAGATTGATGATTTGTGCGGTATCGCTCAGCACGCCAAAACCCAATTGCGCGTAGCTGACGTACACCTGCACTTGCAGCGCAATCGACAACACCGGGATCTCGCCACCTGCCGCTTGATACTCACGCAGGCGCATTTCATTGATCAGGGTCTGGATAACAAAAGCGAAACTCAACCGGCTGCCACCGTCGGCTTCGGCCGGAGCGCTTGCTTTGCCTGCAAAGGTTTTCACCAGACGCTGGAGATGCTGTTTGACCCGACTCAAACGCGCATCGACAGTGCTCACTGTGCGGCTGTTTTGCGGGTTTTTCGCGTCCACCAGCGTCACCGAATAACCTGCCTCCGGGGTCGCCTGCACGGTCTCCAGCAATGGCAGATATTCCGCGCCCAGTTTGTGTTCGGTGCGCAGACGGCGGGTGGCCTCATCGAGTTCCTGCGCCCAGTAGCGAGCATCGGTTTGCGCCAGGCTTGCGCCCATTCGTGCATTTTCGTTCAGCGAGCGGGCACGACTGAGCGCTTGTCTGGCCCAGACTGACGACGTTTGCGAGCCCGAGCCCTTTGAGTGTAAAAAACTGTCTACACGCAGATCGGATGAAAGCTGCCGTTCGGCGATCGCGGCGGTGTCCAGTTCGATCACTTTGAATTGTGCAGCGGCGCCATCTGCCAAACCATAAAGCCTGGCCAATGCCTGGTTACCGTCATTCAAATATTGCTCCACGCCGAGTTTTACCTCGGCGTGCCCGGCAAAGGTATAGAGCGCAAAGTTCGGGTCATAAAATCGATAGAACGCTTGCTCGCCCATCTGCACTTTGGCGACCAGCAACGCATGATTACCGGTGTCGAGCAGCAGGACAGTTGGCGTAGTTTTCGCCGCCAGTGTCTGCAACACGCTGTCGAGGCTGTGCAAACCTAGAGACTCTCCAACGGCTTTGCCGGAGACGTCCTGAAGCTCGGCCAACGCGCTCAGCAACGCCCGGGACTCAACCTCCTGCGGATTTTGCGCGACATGACCGACACGCGCGATCAGTGCGCGTTCGGCTGGCCCACCGGCAGCCATGGCCGCGCCCATCAACAGCGCCAGCGGATAACAGCGCCGCCCCGGGTCGCCCGAACTGAGCATCAGCAGGTCCTGTGGCACCTGCCTGACCGAGAGGGCGCCGGCCTTGAAAAACCCGTCGCGCACCTGCGCGCTGCGTTTGAGAATTTGTGTGGTGTATTCACGCTGCGCGGTGCGATGGATTTGTCCGATGCGCTCGCCCCACTGTTGCAGCGTCAGCGCTTGCGTCATCGCCAACGCCTTGAGTTCGCGCGCCGTGTGCGTACCGTTCGCCGCCCCGCGCGCCAGTGCAGCCTTGAAGGCCGGCGACTGGCGCTCGATCATTGCCTTTTCAATCGCGTTATACCGGGCGAACAAGCCTTCATCGGTAGTGTCGCGGGCAATGTCCATGAGGTTTTGCCAGGCGCTGGCAAATCCGCTGGCGTCTAGGCTGGTCGCACCGAACATGCCGCCGAGCATGACGCGCTGCAACGGACTCAGCTGCTCAACCTGCAGCGAACCATGGGCCACCTGGGCGAACAGTTCGTTGAGGTTACTGGTGGACTCTCCGCCCAGTGAAGGGGGAATCTCGCCCGCCGGTTGCGTGCGAATGTGCTCACGACTGTCGAAGTCGATGGAAAAGGCTGTCGGGAAATTAACCTCACCGCTCAACTTGTCTTGCATTGCGCGAATGAACGGCTCGCCCAGATCATCCATCAGTTGTTGCAGTACCTGGGTCAGCAGCACCGGCTTGCCTTCAATGACCGGCCAGCCTTGTTTGAATGTCAGCGTTTGCGCTTTCAGCAGATCCGCCAACTGGCCGGCGTAACGCGACTTGAGTTTGCCGGCGTGCCATTTCTGCTGTTCTTTCTCCAGCCATTCACTTTCATCGCCATTCACCGTCCAGCCGGAAATCAACTCCTCTTCGGTGTAGGTGTTATAGCCCTCGGTCAACTTCAAGCGCTCACGAATCTGCTGGGCCTGGTCAGGTAGCAGATGTTGTTCGATGTAGTCATCCAGTCCTGCCGAGGCGGCGCCAGGGCCGGTCAGTGTGATGGTGCCGCGCGCTTCGGGTCGGATACCGTCCCAATAATAGGTCCAGATGGCGTAAATCAGTTTCTGCTGGGAAACAGCAGTCTTAGGGTCAGGCACCTTGCCGTCAGCCTGTCTCTCATTCAGCACATTTGTCGCGATACCCGCTATCCGCTCATCCGCCGCGTCGATGCCGGCAGCGCGGGCACGGCGCTCAACCTCCAGCAAGCAGTCATAATTGAACCGAATCATCTGCATATACGCCTGGGTCATGCCACTGCCAGGGTGGGCTAACATGTGCGCATTCATTTCATTGCCGGCCTGAATACCAAATGCCGTACCCAAGCGAAGGGCATCCTGCGGTACCGAGTGATCCTGCGGCGCAACAAAGATTTCACTGAGCGAATGCTGCTCACGTGCAAACGCTGTCAGCGCCTCTTGATGTTCGAGGGGGATCTTGTCGGTTCTGTCGAGATAACGAAGCGGATCGCGTCCCGGCATCAGTGCTTTATTGTGATTGAGCAACAGTTGTAAAACGCCGATCCGTGCACTTGCATCGAAATCGCTGATGTCGACACCCCCCAATGTTTTCTTCAATGGCGGCAAGTAATCCATGTCGCTGTAACGGCCGCCCTCCAGATATTCAGCTTGTAGCCGCACCACATCGCTTGCCGCAGCAAAGTTGCCGCGCATGGCCACTTCGCGCTGATAGACATCCTCTAAAAAGTGCCCGGCGAACTCTTGCCGAACGTCCCGTAATTGCAAGTCCGCACCGCTCATTGCCCGATGCGTTTGCTGGCAGCGCTGGCGCAAGGCGTCCAGCGTCGCCCGTTCCTTGCCGTAGGCACGCACCATCAAGTCGATACGCGCCTCGTCGGCCTTACCTTGCCATTGCGGTTGTTCAAGGTAGGCGAACATCTGCTGCTTCAGCACGCGCGCGCGATCCTCGATCATTTGCGATAACTGACTGGCTTTGCTGACTGTGTCGCCGCCCGCTTCCATCGCCCCCATTCTGGCGGCGTCGAGAATCACCCGGTTCATTTCAAAGGCCAGCAACGCATCGCTGTCGTACCAGAGGTTGAACCGGTAACCCTGTGGTTCGAGGATCTTTCGCCAGATGTTCATGTAGTCACGCTGGCTGGCACCGACTTCACTGCCCCCCACCCAGACAAAGTGCATGATTTTCGGCACGGGTTTGCCGGCATCATTGAACAGGGCCAACGTGTCCGCCATCCTTGTAACGGACTTGTTGAGTTCCGAACTGATCTGTTTGACGTGCGTGGAGTACGGTTTCTTCTTGCGCTTGATCAGCGATTCAAGCAATTCGTGGAGAAGCTTTGTCGACACCATTCTTTCGTTGTAATCGATTGTTTGCGTGGCAACCTTGTAGTGCTCTAACAACTCTGTGTGCTCAATCGTCCCGGCAAACTCGACCAACACCCGTTGCATCGTTGAGTAATCTTCTGCGGACATGATTTCCCGCACTTTAACGTTAGTTTTCATATCACCGTCCTTGCGTAAATAGATTCCCCTCAAGCCAAACTATTCTGCAAAGGCGCCACATTCAAACTTCAATAAACTCAAACAATCTCCAACGAAACAACGAACAACACTTACCCGCTCAACCTGAACAATCCGGTAATAGTTTGGGCTTTTTTTTACGCAGCAAAAACGCACAAGGCCGCCAATCAACATGATTGGCGGCCTTGTGCTGCAAATGAACAATTCAACTTGAAAAGTTTACTTTATGTCACGCCGAGGGAAGCTACTTACAACTTGTCGCGACGTTCAATACAACGGGTCTCATCCAACAGGCTTCTCACCATACCAACGCGGCGTATAAACCCAACTCTTTCCATCGGCACGGGCAAACGTGCAGGTGGTCGAAGAGCCAATCAACACCATCGTGCGCATGTCCACCTGCTCCGGCGTCAATGCACCCAAAGTCGTGGTGCGCAGGGTCTGCCCCGGGCGGCCGATATCACGCCCCAGCACCACCGGGGTGTGCGGCAAGCGATGGCGGGCGACGATTTCCAGCGCACGCCCCAACTGCCATGGCCGGGCACGGGAGATCGGGTTGTAGAACGCTAGCGCCAGATCGGCTTCGGCCGCCAGATCCAGACGCTTCTCGATGATCGACCACGGTTTGAGGTTGTCCGACAGCGACATCACGCAAAAGTCATGGCCCAGCGGCGCACCGGCCTGTGCGGCGGTGGCGAGAGAAGCGGAGACACCCGGGAGGATTTCCAGATCAACTCTGTGCCAGGCCGGGTCATTCGACTCGTGCAATGCTTCGAGCACCGCTGCCGCCATGGCGAACACACCCGGATCGCCGGAGGACACGACGATCACCGAACGCCCCTCGGCCGCGAGTCTGAAGGCATGGCGGGCACGCTGCATCTCTTCGCGGTTGTCGGTGCAGTGTTGAATCTGATCGTCGCGGAACGGACCGGCCATACGCACGTAGGTTTCGTAGCCAAGAACGTCGGTGGCGCGCGCCAGTTCAGCCTTGACCGCTGGCACCATCAGTTCGGCAGCGCCGGGGCCGAGGCCGATCACCGCCAGGCGCCCACGCGGGCGACCGATATCCGGAACCTGCAATGGCTGCTCGGCAACTGCGATGGCCAGGCCGTTGGCGGTTACGACTGTCGCGCCAGGCACAGCGACGTGCGCGAGGGTTTCGAGGTCCGGTTGCGCGGCGACAAAGCGCACCGGCACACCCAGTTCAAGCGCCGCTTCACGCAGGCTCGCGTTGGCCATTTCGCTATCGGCTGCGACCAGACACGCCAGCGCTTGCAGCGCAACGTCAGCCTGCTGCAAAGCCGAACGAACGGCATTCGCCAGATCCTCGCCAGTAGCGCTGACCGCCACCGCGACACTGCGCGGATAGATCAACAACTCGTCCGCCCGCGCCTCACGCGCGGCACTGCCCACGTGAATCGAACGCTGCGCCTGCGGATCCTGCGGCAACTGCGCCTGATCCAGCCACGGCGCCGCACCTTCGATGCGTACGCTATGCCCGGCGAGCAGATCGGAGACGAAACGCTTGCCCGATTCCAGATCAGCCAACGCATAGCCGCTGGGTGGATTGAGCAGGCAGGTGCCAAAGCGCAATTCGCCGCTGGTGGTGATGGCCGCTGCCACCTGCAACCCGGCGGCGATGTCGCGCGCCATGCCGTTCACCCCGCCCAATCCGCCGAGCAGCGGCACCACGGCGCTGCCGTCTTCGGCCACCGCGAGCACGGCAGGTTCGGCGCCCTTTTCCAACAACAGAGGCGCCAGGGTGCGAATGACAATTCCGGCGGCGCACAGGGCAATGATCGGCGTGTCCTGCTGATACAGCTCACGCAGGGTCGCGCCGAATTCCTGATACGTCAGGTCGGCGCCTTCGACGCGCCCGGCCAGACCGTGGATCTGCGCTGCCGGGTAGACCTGCTGAATGCGTCGCGCGGTGGCCAGGCTGGCCTGACCGAGAATGACGATTGCGGGGGTGGAGTGAGTCATCAGCCTTGCCACCGTTCGCCCGGGACAATGATCAGCGAGAAGTACGGCGAGGACATCGGCTCGACCTGATCCATCGGCACGATCTTCTGATTGGCCATGGTCGCGCGTTCGACGTACAGCGCACGCTCGGCCAGACCGAGTTCTTCCAGCACCTGGCGCACTTTCGGGAAGTTGCGCCCCAGCTTCATGATCACCGCCGCGTCGGCATCGGCCAGACGTCGCTTCAATTCTTCATGGGGCAACACGCCCGAGAGTACCGACAGGCTCTGATTGCGATACACCAGCGGCGCACCGAGCACCGAAGCGCCGCCGAGCATCGAGCACACGCCCGGCACCACTTGCGCTTCGTAACGCGCGGCCAGGCGATCATGCAGGTACATGTAAGAGCCGTAGAAGAACGGATCGCCTTCGCAGATCACCGCCACATCACGACCGGCCTCCAGATGCGCGGCGACGGTTTCGGCGGCTTCATCGTAGAAATCGCTGATGACCTGTTCATACGAGAGCGGAGCCGGCAACACCTCGGTGGTCACCGGGTACACCAGCGGCAGCAGGTTCTGCGCCTCTTGCAGGTGCGCTTCGATGATGCCGAACGCGTTGCCTTTTTTGCCCTTGGCAACGAAGTACGCCACCACCGGCGATTCGCGCAGCAGGCGCAGGGCCTTGACGGTAATCAGTTCCGGATCACCGGGGCCAACGCCCAGGCCAAGCAAACGTCCTTTGGCCTGCATCATTCGATCTCCGTGGCGAGGGCATTGACGGCGGCCGCGGCCATGGCGCTGCCACCGAGGCGGCCTTGCATGATCACGAACGGCACGCCACGGCTGTCGGCGGCCAGCGCGGCTTTCGATTCGGCGGCGCCGACGAAGCCCACCGGGAAGCCAAGAATCAACGCCGGTTTCGGGGCGCCGGCATCGAGCATTTCCAGCAGATAGAACAGCGCTGTCGGTGCATTGCCGATCACTACAACGCTGCCTTCCAAGTGCGGACGCCACAGTTCCAGCGCCGCTGCCGAGCGCGTGTTGCCCAGCTCGCGCGCCAGTTCCGGCACGCTGTCATCGCGCAGGGTGCAGATCACTTCATTGTTGGCCGGCAGGCGCGCGCGGGTCACGCCTTCGGAGACCATTCGCGCATCACACAGAATCGGCGCACCGGCTGCCAGCGCATCGCGCCCGGCCTTGCCGGCGCCTTCGGAGAATTGCAGACCGTCGATGGCCTCAACCATGCCGCAGGCGTGGATCACCCGCACCGCGAGTTTTTCCAGATCGGCCGGGATGCGCGCCAGATTGGCCTCGCTGCGAATGATCGCGAAGGAGTTGCGATAGATCTCCTGACCGTCGCGGATGTAATCAAGCATCAAGGGGGCTCCGAGAGCGGGCGGCGAGCAGGGTCGCGGCCGCTTCAATAGTAAGGTTGCGTGCGTGCAGCGCGCCGAAACCCGGCTGTGCTGCATCGCGAAAGTAGAGATCGTAGTGACCGGGACTGACCGCCAGCAGAGTCGCCGGCGCACGGTGGGCGGCAGCGCACGAACGCGCGCAACCGGACAGGTGCACGCTGACACCCGAGGGCAGCAACGTCGCCAGATGGCGCGCATCCTGTTTGGTGTCGGCCAGGCCTTTGCCGCAGCCATTGGCACCGGTGCAGGCGATCAGTTGTGCCAGCGGCTCGTCGGAGCGGATCAACAGGTTCGCCCGTTCAAGCGCCTCAAGCACCACAGGCGCATCGGCCGCGTCGACATTCGGCAGCAGCAGACTTTGCCATGGCGTGAAGCGCAGGCTGCCGTCACCGTACTGGCGAGCCAGTTGTGCAGCGGCGCGCAACATCGCCGGATCAAGACGCCCGAGTGGCGGCACGGCGCCGATGTACACCCGTCCACAGGTTTGTTGCGGATGAACGCCGATGTGCAGATCCTGCGCAGCAGCAATGCGCTGCCACTGGCTGACCGACGTGATCGGCACGCGCGTTCGCAGGGCGTCGAGAAAGGCCAGCATCGGCAGTTCATCGAGCAAATGGCGCATCCGCGTTTGCTCGGGGCGGGCCTGTTGCAGGAACAACTCCAGCACCGCGACCACCAGCGCATGGCCGTTTTCTGCCGCCACGGCACCGACGGCACGATCCGTCGGGCATCCGGCCAGACCGAATGCCCACAACGTTTCACCGTCGCGCTCAAACGCCGATAACCACAGGTCATGCGGATGTTCGAGCATCGCCAGCGCTTCGCCGCCATCGAGTTGCACGGCGAACTTGGCGCTCAACTCATGAAAGCATGGATGGCTTTGCAAGGTGTCGAGGATCTGCTCGGCCAGTGCGCGGGTGTCGACGCGCATCTGTCGGTCGATGCCGGCGGAAGGGCTGAGCATCAGGTTGCGCACATCATCACCGGCGGCGGTGCGCGGGCCGAGCCCGGCGTCGAGCAAACGCTCGATCAGCGCTGCGGATCGTTCACCGATCCCGCGGATCTGCAGATTCGCCCGGTTGGTCGCTTCAATGGCCCCGCCCGCAAACTGTTCGGCGACCTCGGCCACGGCGTCAGCCTGCTCCACCGTGATCGAACCGCCATTGAGCTTGATCCGGCAAATACCGCCGTCCAGCGCCTGGACGATGCGCAGCAACCCCGGGCAGGCCGAGGGGCGTAAGGCAGTGGACATCGGGCGTTCGTTCAAGGGGCGGACCGGCTGCGTGGGAAAGGCGCTTCGCGGGCGAAGGCGCGGTATTATGCCTGCTTTGTCCGGTGGCATGAAAAGTCTGCCCGTCGGAACGGCCTGTTTAGAGGAATATAGATGTCACCTTGGCTGACGATCGTGGGAATCGGTGAAGACGGCTTCAAGGGCCTGGGCAAAAACGCCCGGCGTGCCCTGCTGGGCGCCTCGCGGATCGTCGGTGGCCAGCGTCAACTGGATTTGCTGCCGGTGTGCATTCGCGGCGAGCGGCAATTGTGGCCGAGCCCGTTTTCGCTCGCTCCGGTGCTGGAGCAGCGTGGCGAAGCGGTTTGCGTGCTGGCCAGCGGTGACCCGATGTTCTACGGCGTCGGCGCCAGCCTCGCCCGACAGTTGCCGAGCGAGGAGATGCTGATCCTGCCCGCGCCGTCCTCCTGTTCGCTGGCCGCTGCGCGCCTCGGCTGGCCGTTGCAGGACGTGGTGACGCTGTCGCTGGTGGCCCGACCATTGGCGGCACTTAATGCGCAACTGTTCAGCGGAGTGCGGTTGTTGTTGCTGAGCAATGACGGTCAGAGTCCGGCTGCTGTTGCGCAATTGCTCCGTGAACGCGGATTTGGTTCGAGTCGCCTGAGCGTTCTCGAGCATCTTGGCGGTGACGCCGAGCGGCGCATCGCCAGCACCGCCAACGCTTGGGACGACGCGCCGATAGCCGACCTCAATGTGATCGCCATCGAATGCCTGGCCGATCCGCATGCCCCGCGCCTGTCACGCCTCGCTGGCTTGCCGGATTCAGCCTTCCAGCATGACGGCCAACTGACCAAGCGCGATGTGCGCGCAATCACCCTCGCCCGCCTCGCGCCGACGCCCGGCGAATTGCTCTGGGATGTCGGCGCCGGCAGCGGCTCGATCGGCATAGAGTGGATGCGCGCGCACCCGAGTTGCCGCGCCTTGGCCATCGAAGCCGACGACGGTCGCCAGCAACTGATCGAACACAACCGCGATGCGCTGGGTGTGCCCGGTCTGCAATTGATTCGCGGCAAGGCACCGCAGGCGCTCGCCGGACTGGAGCGCCCGGACGCGATTTTCATTGGCGGCGGCGTCACCCGTGAGGGCGTGTTCGACACCTGCTGGGCGCAACTCAAGCCCGGCGGCCGGCTGGTCGCCAACGCGGTGACCCTCCAAAGTGAAGTGGCCCTGATGAGCTGGCGCGAACGTTACGGCGGCGAGCTGACGCGCATTCATGTTGCGCAGGCGCAGCCGCTCGGCGAGTTCGACACCTGGCGTCAGGCGTTGCCGATCACCCTGCTCGATCTGGTCAAACCCCTCGATGCGTGACGAAACCGCCGAACAACCTGCGCCCCTGCGCAGTGGCCTGACCACCGGCAGTTGCGCCACCGCCACCAGCCTGGCCGCCGCACGCCTGTTGCTCGGCGGGCTGTCGGCCGATGCCGTGCAGATTGTCTTGCCGAAGGGCAAACAGGTGCAGATGCGTCTGGAATTCTGTCGACTGACCGACGATGGCGCCGAGGCCGGGACGATCAAGGATGCGGGCGACGATCCCGACGTGACCCACGGCGCCCTGCTCTATTCGCGCGTGCGCCTGCTGAGTGAACCGGGGATTCGTTTCAATGCCGGTGCCGGGGTTGGCACCGTGACCCGACCGGGACTGGTGCTGGGGGTCGGCGAACCGGCGATCAACCCGGTGCCACGCAAAATGATCAGCGATCACCTGACATTGCTCGCGGCGGAAACCGGTTATGACGGTGGTTTCGACGTCACCGTCAACGTCGAGGGCGGCGAAGCGCTGGCGCTGAAAACCATGAACCCGCGCCTCGGCATTCTTGGCGGGCTGTCGATCCTCGGCACCAGCGGCATCGTCCGGCCGTTTTCCTGCGCGGCCTACATTGCCTCGATCCATCAAGGCATCGACGTGGCGAAAACCAACGGTTATCTGCACATCGCCGCCTGCACCGGCAACGCCAGCGAAGACACCATGCGTCGGGTCTACAACCTGCCGGAAATCGCCCTGATCGAAATGGGCGACTTCGTCGGCGCGGTGCTCAAGCATCTGCGCAAAGTACCTGTGGATAAACTCAGCCTGTGCGGCGGTTTCGGCAAGATCAGCAAACTGGCGGCCGGACACATGGATTTGCATTCGCGGCATTCGAGTATCGACCTGCCGCAACTGGCTGAGTGGGCCGCCGCGATTGGCGCCGATGAGGCATTGCAGCAAGGCATTCGCGAGGCCAATACCAGTCAGCAAGCCTTGGCCATGGCCAGTGCGGCGGGGATCGCGCTCGGCGATGAGGTCTGTCGACATGCGTTGAATTTCGCCCGCAGCGTGGTGCCGGCGCAGGTCCAGGTCGAGGTGTTTGCGATAGATCGTCAGGGCGGGATTGTCGGGCATGCCGGAGGTTTTGCATGAAGCGGATTTTGTTGCTCGGCGGCGTGACGGAAGCGCTGGCGATTGCTCGCACGCTGGGGCCAGAACATATCTACAGCCTCGCCGGCGTTGGCCGAGTGCCGACCGATCTGACCTGTCAAGTGCGTGTGGGTGGTTACGGCGGTGCTGAAGGTCTGGCGCAATTCATTCGTGACGAAGGCATCGAGTTGCTGCTGGATGCAACGCACCCGTATGCCGCGCAAATCAGCCAGAACGCCGCAACCGCCGCGCGACTGACCGGCATCCCTTGCTGGGCCCTGCGCCGGCCGGCGTGGCAGCCGCAGCCCGGTGATGACTGGCGCGAAGTCAGCGACTGGGCCGAGCTGATCACTGCGCTCAAGCCGTTTCGCCGACCGCTGTTCACCCTCGGCCGCGAACCACTGCAGCACCTCGATGAAATTCCCGCCGACCAGTTCTGGACCCTGCGCGCCCTCGATATCTACCCCGGCAACCAACGCTGCGAAGTGATCGGCGCACGCGGGCCGTTTCTGCTGAAGGATGAGCGCGCACTGTTCGAGCGGCGGCAGATCGATGTGTTGATCAGCAAGAACAGCGGCAGCACCGCGACCGAGCCGAAGCTGGAAGTGGCGCGCGAGCGTGGGGTGCCGGTGATTGTGTTGAAGCGACCGGAGTTACCGGGGGTTGATCAGGAGTTTGCCTCGGTCGATGAAATTCTTGCTGCCTTCGCAAACTTTAACCTTACCTGAGAATAAGCACAGATCTCACGGCCGCCCGCGCGGTCAAGTCGAATCGTCGCACCGCCGCTCCCACAGGGTTCACGATGTACACAGACTATGTGGCCGCCACCGACCACTGTGGGAGCGAGCCTGCTCGCGAAGACGTCGACACAGCCTGCACATCATTGCCTGACCCACCGCTTTCGCGAGCAGGCTCGCTCCCACAATGTCACGGGCTCGGCCGGATATCTGACCTGAATCCTACAAACGCGCCGGACACTGCCCACAACAACTTAACGAATCACTGACTATCGGCATTCAGCGTCCACCTCTACGCTCAACGTCTTTGATTCCAAGGGCGTACATATCCAATGTCAGAAAAATTCTCCCGTTTTGACGTCAAGGATTACCTCAAAATGCCTGCCGATCTCGGCCAATACATCAAGGGCTGTGAGATCGAAGTCCCGCGCGATGGGCAGCTCAACCGGGTAGCACTTCGAGACTTCAAGCAGACCATTCGTGCACGAATAGAAAGCGACTCAAATTTCGCCCAGGCAATGCGAATCGAAGCCGCTACACTCATTTATAACGGCGAAATCGAACTGGGGCGCAGACTTCTCAAGCTCTTGCACGAGGCGCTGCGACACCAAACCGCACGACGCTTTTTTACTTATCGGCCCTGATCAGGCTAAATAGCCGCGCCTGATCGCCCACCCAATGGATCTGTCCCATGAACCGACACCGGCTAGCAATTGCCTGGATCGCCTGCTTTGCAGTGCTGTTCAACATGCTCGCCATGCCGATGACCGGGGCGATGGCGCAGGCGGCCAATTCACCGGCTGAACAGTTGCTCTGGAGCAGTTTCTGCACCGGCAGCGGGACCAAGATGGTGGCGATCAACATCGGCACCACCGATCAAAAAGCCCCGGGCAACGATACCCATTCGAACATGCAGCATTGCTGGTGTTGCTCAGGCTCGGCGCCATTGGTGGCGTTGCCGGGGCATTCGCCGCAGCTGTATTTCGCCCGCTTCGAAAGCAATCGCAGTGTGGCGCCCGCCTCGCTGCAAACCCCGACACCGCGCCAGCAATGGCCAAGCCTCAATCCCCGCGCCTCCCCTCTGGTGTGATTTGTTCGCGCAATTGACCTGCGTTTCAAATCGTTCTGGAGAACTGCCATGTTGAACAAACTCATCGTCGTCGCTGCGCTGCTATTGCCGGCGTGCTTTGCCCATGCCCATGAATACAAGGCCGGCGAGCTGGAAATCGCTCATCCGTGGTCGCAAGAGTTACCGCCGAATGCACCGACGGTCGCCGCCTATTTCATCATTCACAACGCCGGCAAGACGGACGACCGCCTGCTCAGCGTCGACTCGCCCATCGCTCCAGAGGCGCAACTGCACGAACACGTCATGCAGGGCGATCTGATGAAGATGCAGCAAGTGCCTAGCGTGGAAATCCCGGCCGGCGGCAACGTGACGTTTGCGCCGATGGCCTATCACGTGATGCTGCTCAACCCGACCGATCGCAGCCTGCTCAGCGACGGCAAACGCTTCCCGCTGACCCTGCACTTCGAGAAGGCCGGTGACGTCACCGTCGAAGTCTCGGTGCAGAAGAAACCGCCGGAAACCACGCAGGCTCACGCGCACGCTCAGTAAGCCCTCCGGCAGACTCCGCCCATGCGCCCGCTGAGCGCCAGGCCGCCACTGCAACGCCGTCAGACTGAAACGCTGACCCGCGGCAGCTGGATCGCCCTGTTCGCCATGTTGATGATCTTCATCGGCCCACTGATTTCTCAGTCGATGCCGATGGATCAGCACGCCTCGACCTCCATGCCGATGAGCATGGACATGTCGATGGACATGCCGGGGATGGATCACTCCGGACATGACGCGAAACCCAGCGCCGAACACTGCCCGCCACAATCCTCGCACCACGTGCTGTGGGAGAAGTGCGGCTATTGCAGCCTGCTGTTCAACTGCCCGGCGCTGACCGGTGGCGGCGATTTCGTTGCCTTCAATATTGCGCCGCTGAACACCTTCACCCCACCCTCCCCGCGCCTGGGCCACGCCCGGCAGACCTTCTTCCCCGGCGCCCGCACCCGCGCCCCGCCCATCGCCGCGTAAACACGCACCTTTGATTGCACACGGTTGAGAAGACAGCTCGAGGCTGCCGGCCGTGTCGTTTACGACTGTTTGATGGAAATTGTCATGTCCAGGTTTGCTGCTGTTCCACGCTCGGGTTCTGCCCCGGCGTCCTTCGCTTTGAACGAATCGCGGATTCGTTTCAGGCACGCTACCGCCGTCCTTTGCGGCGTATTGCTGTCCCCGCTGGTGCTGGCCGATGATCACGCCGGTCACCAGGAAGAACTGAGCCCGACGGTGATCACCGCGATTGCGCCGAGCTCACCACTGACCATCGTCACCAATCCAAAAGATCCGCGCCAACCGGTGCCGGCCAGTGACGGCGGCGACTATCTGAAGACCATTCCGGGCTTTGCGCTGGTGCGCAATGGCGGTACCAACGGCGATCCGGTGCTGCGCGGCATGTTTGGCTCACGCCTGAACATTCTCACCAACGGCAGCATGATGCTCGGCGCCTGCCCGGGGCGGATGGATGCGCCGACCTCGTACATCTCGCCGGAAACCTACGACAAACTCACCGTGATCAAAGGCCCGCAAACCGTGCTTTGGGGCCCGGGCGCGTCGGCGGGTACGGTGCTGTTCGACCGTGAACCGGAGAGCTTCGGTGAACTCGGCACACGGGTGAACGCGAGCATTCTGGCCGGCTCCCACGGACGCTTCGACAAGGTCGTCGACGCCGCTGCCGGTGGCCCGTTGGGTTATGTGCGGGTGATCGGCAACACCGCGCATTCCGACGATTACCGCGATGGCAACAACGACATCGTCGCCTCGCGCTACGACAAGTGGAATGGCGACGTCGCGGTTGGCTGGACGCCAGACGCCGACACCCTGATCGAACTCACCGCCGGCAAGGGCGACGGCGAAGCGCGCTATGCCGGACGCGGCATGGACGGCTCGCAGTTCCTGCGCGAAAGCCTCGGTCTGCGCTTCGAAAAATCCAACATCACCGACGTACTGGAGAAACTCGAAGCGCAGGTCTACTACAACTATGCCGACCACGTGATGGACAACTACACCCTGCGCACGCCGTCCGGCACCGGAATGATGGCAGGTCCCATGGCATCCAATGTCGACCGCCGCACCCTCGGCGCACGGATCAAGGCCACCTGGCGTTGGGCTGATATCCAACTGATCACCGGCCTCGACGCGCAGACCAACGAGCACCGTCAGCGCAGCGGCATGGGCATCGATACCTACAAGGATCAGCCATACACCAAGGACGCCGATTTCCATAACTACGGCGTGTTCAGCGAACTGACCTGGTACGCCGCCGACCGTGATCGCCTGATCACTGGTGCCCGCGTCGACCGCGCCTCGGCCAAGGATTACCGGCAAACCACCGGTTCGGGAATGATGTCCCGCCCCAACCCGACCGCCGATGACACCCGTGCCGACACCCTGCCGAGCGGTTTCATCCGCTACGAGCATGACCTCGCTGACAGCCCGACCACACTGTATGCAGGCCTCGGCCACGCGCAGCGCTTCCCGGATTACTGGGAACTGTTTTCGCCCAAGTCCGGCCCGGCGGGATCGGTCAATGCGTTCGATTCGATCAAACCGGAAAAGACCACCCAGTTCGACTTCGGCGTGAACTACAAGAGCGCCGACCTCGAAGCCTGGGCCTCGGGTTATATCGGCGTGGTCCGCGATTACATCCTCTTCGACTACACGCCGGGGATGATGGGCATGAGCACCTCGCGCGCCGAGAACATCGACGCGCGAATCATGGGCGGTGAACTCGGTGCCGCATACAAGCTCACCGACCACTGGAAAGCCGATGCGACCCTGGCTTACGCCTGGGGCAAGAACAGCAGCGACGGTTCGGCCCTGCCGCAAATGCCGCCGCTGGATGCCCGCTTCGGTCTGACCTATACCGAAGACAACTGGAGCGCCGGCGCACTGTGGAGGGTGGTTGCCGCGCAAAACCGTATCGACCAGAACAAGGGCAACGTGGTCGGCAAGGATTACGACAAGAGTTCCGGCTTCGGCGTGTTCTCACTCAACGGTGCCTATCGGATCAACAAGAACTGGAAGGTCAGCAGCGGCGTCGACAACCTGTTCGGCAAGGCTTACGCCGAACACCTGAACCTGGCGGGCAACGCCGGGTTCGGCTATCCGGCCAACGACCCGCAAGCGATCAATGAACCGGGGCGCACGCTCTGGACCAAGGTGGACATGAGTTTCTAACACCCCCCCATGTGGGAGCGAGCCTGCTCGCTCCCACAGGGTTGCAGAACAACTAGAAGATCCAAGCCAAGCGGAGCACACGTGATGAAACAGCCCAAACCGAATTTCTACAACCTGGCCTGGCGTTGGCATTTTTACGCCGGCCTGTTCGTCGCCCCCTTCATGGTGATGCTGGCCCTGACCGGCACGATTTACCTGTTCAAACCGCAACTTGATTCGCTGATGTACAGCAGCTTGCTCAACGTCCCGGCCGGGCATCACACCGTACCGGCCGACGACTTGCTGCAACGGGTAAAAAGCGCTTATCCACAAGGCCAGGTCACCCAGTACCTGCCGCCGCTGAATGCCGAACGCAGCGCCCAGTTTGTGGTTAAAACCGCTGAACACGAACTCAACATCTTCGTCGACCCGTACCACGGCGACATCCTCGGCGAGCAGGATGCCAAGCAGAATCTGCAAGCCATCGCCCGCGCCATTCACGGCGAATTGATGATCGGTACCGTCGGTGATCGTCTCATCGAAATGGCCGCCGGCTGGGGCGTGGTGCTGGTGGTGTCCGGCCTGTTCCTGTGGTGGCCGCGCGGTCAGGCCGCGGGTATTTTGTGGCCACGCCTGAACAGCCGCGGCCGCGTGCTGTGGCGTGATTTGCATGCCGTCACCGGATTCTGGGGCGCGACCTTGCTGCTGGTGATGTTGCTCAGCGGCATGACCTGGACCGGATTCTGGGGCAAGCAATACGCCCAGGTGTGGAACGTGTTCCCGGCAGCGATGTGGGACAACGTACCGACCTCCGACGTCGAGGCGCGCAGCCTTAACACCGCCACGCGCCAGACCGTGCCCTGGGCGATGGAAAACACGCCGATGCCAATGTCCGGCGACCACGCCGAACACATGGCGCACGGTGCCGCCAACGCCGGCCCGGCGGCACCGAGCATCAGCCTGCAAGAGGTGCAGAACATCGCCACCCAGCGCAAGGTCGAGCCGGGCTACAGCATCACCCTGCCGACCACCGCTACCGGTGTGTTCACCATCGCCGTGTTCGCCGATGACCCGCGCAACGATGCGACCCTGCACGTCGATCAGTACACCGGCAAAGTGCTCGCCGATGTGCGTTTCGAGCAGTACGGCAGCGTCGCCCGTGCCACGGAAATCGGCGTGATGCTTCACGAAGGAAAAATGTTCGGCACCTTCAACCAGATCGTCGTACTGCTGATCTGCCTGATGATTCTGCTCAGCGCCGTCAGCGGTGTGGTGATCTGGTGGAAGCGTCGGCCGCAAGGCAAATTCGGCGTACCGCCGCTGCGCCATGACCTGCCGAAATGGAAAACCGGCGTGGTGATCATGTTGGCGCTGGCCGTGGTGTTCCCGCTGGTGGGGGCTTCGCTGGTGGTGGTGTGGTTGCTGGATCGGTTGCTGCTGTCGCGGATGAA
The DNA here is from genome assembly GCF_001648775.1 of Pseudomonas fluorescens. Taxonomy (GTDB): domain Bacteria; phylum Pseudomonadota; class Gammaproteobacteria; order Pseudomonadales; family Pseudomonadaceae; genus Aquipseudomonas; species Aquipseudomonas fluorescens_M. The sequence continues at coordinate 440,699 of NZ_LVEJ01000003.1, read as the reverse complement.
CCGGCAAACCGAGTCAGCTTCGACATCATCCTGAAAGCGCACTCAACCTTCTCCAACGCCAATCCCGTGCAGACGCCCCTGCACGGGATTTTTTTGCGCCCCAATCTGGCGCGGCAGCCTGCACCAATGCGCCATAGGCGTTCCTTCGTGGTGCATGCGCTGCGTTACCAACCGCTCTAACACGACATTTTCTTGCCAAAACCCGACCGGGCACAGCCCTTGCAAAACACACCTTCAGTCGTCCGCATCTGCCAACCAGAAAAATTAAATGTTCATGGAGATCGCACAATGAAGCGTCGCAGTTTGATCAAGGCTTTCACACTCACGGCATCCATTGCCGCGATGGGCATGACCTGGACTGTCCAGGCTGCCGAGACCATCAAGGTCGGGATTCTGCATTCGTTGTCCGGCACCATGGCGATCTCCGAAACGTCGCTCAAAGACATGGCGCTGATGACCATCGACGAGATCAACGCCAAGGGCGGTGTGAACGGCAAGATGCTCGAACCGGTCGTTGTGGATCCGGCGTCGAACTGGCCGCTGTTCGCCGAAAAGGGCCGGCAGTTGCTGACTCAGGACAAGGTTGCGGTGGTGTTCGGCTGCTGGACTTCGGTGTCGCGTAAATCGGTGTTGCCGGTGTTCGAAGAGCTCAACGGTTTGCTGTTCTACCCGGTGCAATACGAAGGCGAAGAGATGTCGCCGAACGTCTTCTACACCGGCGCCGCGCCAAACCAGCAAGCGATCCCGGCGGTGGAATATTTGATGAGCGAAGAAGGCGGCAGCGCCAAGCGCTACTTCCTGCTCGGCACCGACTACGTCTACCCGCGCACCACCAACAAGATTCTGCGCTCGTTCCTGCATTCCAAAGGAGTGGCCGACAAGGACATCGAAGAGGTCTACACGCCGTTCGGTCACAGCGACTATCAGACCATCGTCGCCAACATCAAAAAATTCTCGGCGGGCGGCAAGACTGCGGTCATTTCGACGGTCAACGGCGACTCCAACGTGCCGTTCTACAAAGAGCTGGCTAACCAGGGTTTGAAAGCCACCGACGTACCGGTGGTGGCGTTCTCGGTCGGCGAAGAAGAACTGCGCGGCATCGACACCAAACCGCTGGTGGGCAACCTCGCGGCGTGGAACTACTTCGAATCCGTCGAGAACCCGGTGAACAAGAAGTTCGTCGATGACTGGAAGGCCTACGCGAAGAAACACAACCTGCCGGGCGCGGACAAAGCCGTGACCAACGACCCGATGGAGGCCACTTACGTCGGCATTCACATGTGGGCGCAGGCAGTTGAAAAAGCCAAATCCACTGACGTCGACAAGGTGCGTGAAGCGCTGGCCGGGCAGACGTTTGCCGCGCCGTCGGGCTACACGCTGACCATGGACAAGACCAACCACCACCTGCACAAACCGGTGATGATCGGCGAGATTCAGGCCGATGGTCAGTTCAACGTCGTGTGGCAGACCGAAGGGCCGATCCGTGCGCAACCGTGGAGCCCGTTCATTCAGGGCAACGACAAGAAGCCGGATTATGCGGTGAAGAGCAACTGAGTCTGACTTGGGTTTTGGGCTGGGGCGGAGATCTTTTCCCCCTCACCCCAGCCCTCTCCCCCACGGGGGCGAGGGGGAAAGGGAGCAGATCTCTGTGGCTTTCAGTACCTGAGTTCGACGCAGGAATGTCAGGTCGATGTTGGATGACCTGACACCTCGGTCAGTCCCCTCTCCCTCTGGGAGAGGGTTAGGGTGAGGGGCGGATTCACAGCCGGACACCGCTCCATCGGCCACCGCAAGAAAGGACACACCACTAATGCCCACTGCCATACACCGCGTTCTCATAGCCATCGCACTCTTGCTGCCAATGCTCGCCCACGCCGGCGATGCCGAAGACTTTGTCGCAGCCAATCCCGTGCAACAGGCCAAACTCCTCGAAGCCTGGGCTGCGCAGCCCGACCCGGCCCGTATCGAACTGATCATCGCCCTGCAACAAGGCGAGTTGACCATCGACGGCCAACCAAAAACCCTGCGCCTGAACAATCGCCTGCGGGGTCTGATCGACACCGCCATGGCCAGCCATCAATTGCTCGCCGCCGACGCCAAAATCCGTCTGAGTGCCGCGCAGCAATTGCAGAAAAGCGCGAAACCCGCGCAGCTGAAATTCCTCGACCAGCAACTCGCTGGTGAAAAAGATCAAAGCGTCCACGCCGCGCTGAGCCTGGCGCTGGCCAATCTGCAACTGGTCGACACGGATCCGGCCGTGCGCCTCGCCGCCGTAAGACTCCTCGGCGAAACCGGCGATCCACTGGCGCGGACACGCCTTGAAGGTTTGCTTGAACCCGGCGTCGAAACCGATGCCAACGTGCGCACTGCCGCCGAAACCAGCCTCGCCCAAGTCAAACGCAAACTGCTGATCGGCGAAGTGCTCGGTCAGGCGTTCAGCGGCATGTCGCTCGGTTCGATTCTGCTGCTCGCGGCGCTCGGTCTGGCGATCACGTTTGGCCTGCTCGGCGTGATCAACATGGCCCACGGCGAGATGCTCATGCTCGGTGCCTACTCGACGTATGTGGTGCAGTTGATGTTCCAGCGCTATGCGCCGCAAGCGATTGAGTTCTACCCGCTGATCGCGCTGCCAGTGGCGTTCTTTGTCACGGCCGCAATCGGCATGGCACTGGAACGCACGGTGATTCGTCACCTCTACGGCCGTCCGCTGGAAACATTGCTCGCGACGTGGGGCATCAGCCTGATGCTGATTCAGTTGGTACGCCTGCTGTTCGGCGCACAGAACGTTGAAGTCGCCAACCCGGCGTGGCTATCGGGCGGCATTCAGGTACTGCCGAATCTGGTGCTGCCGTACAACCGCATCGTCATCATCGCTTTCGCGCTGTTCGTCGTCGTGCTGACCTGGCTGCTGCTGAACAAAACTCGCCTGGGCCTCAACGTCCGCGCCGTCACCCAGAACCGCAACATGGCCGCCTGCTGCGGCGTGCCGACCGGGCGTGTGGACATGCTCGCCTTCGGCCTCGGTTCAGGCATCGCCGGCCTCGGTGGCGTGGCGCTGAGCCAGATCGGCAACGTCGGCCCGGACCTCGGCCAGAGCTACATCATCGACTCGTTCCTGGTGGTGGTGCTCGGCGGCGTCGGTCAATTGGCCGGTAGCGTGCTCGCAGCCTTCGGCCTGGGCATCGCCAACAAGATTCTCGAACCGCAGATTGGTGCGGTGCTCGGCAAGATCCTGATCCTCGCGCTGATCATTCTGTTTATCCAGAAACGTCCGCAAGGCCTCTTCGCACTGAAAGGACGGGTGATCGACTGATGAACCAGCCTCTGTTAGTCACGGCCACGCAAAAGGCCGGGCCGAAAGTCACGATCGCGGTCGGCGCGGTGATCCTCGCCCTCCTGATCGCCCTGCCGTTGCTGTCACTGTTGCCGGCGGAAAGTGCCCTGTCGGTCTCGGCGTACACGCTGACATTGGTCGGCAAAATTCTCTGCTACGCCATCGTCGCCCTCGCGCTGGATCTGGTCTGGGGTTACGCCGGTCTGCTGTCGCTGGGCCACGGCCTGTTCTTCGCCCTCGGCGGTTATGCGATGGGCATGTACCTGATGCGTCAGGCTGCCGGTGATGGTCTGCCGGCGTTCATGACCTTCCTGTCGTGGACGGAATTGCCGTGGTACTGGACTGGCACCAGCAGCTTCGTTTGGGCGATGTGTCTGGTGGTATTGGCGCCGGGGTTGCTGGCGCTGGTGTTCGGTTTCTTCGCCTTCCGCTCGCGGATCAAGGGCGTGTATTTCTCGATCATGACCCAGGCCCTGACCTTCGCCGGCATGCTCCTGTTCTTCCGCAACGAGACCGGCTTCGGCGGCAACAACGGCTTCACCAATTTCCGCACAATTCTCGGCTTCGGCATCACTGAACCGGGCACTCGTGCAGTGTTGTTTCTGGCCACGGTGTTGCTGCTGGTAGCCAGTCTGTTCATCGGCTGGCGCCTAGCGCAGAGCAAGTTCGGTCGCGTGCTGACGGCGCTGCGTGATGCGGAAAACCGCTTGATGTTCTGCGGCTACGACCCGCGCGGTTTCAAGTTGTTCGTGTGGGTGTTGAGTGCGGTGTTGTGTGGTCTGGCCGGGGCGTTGTATGTGCCGCAAGTGGGCATCATCAACCCCAGCGAAATGTCGCCGACCAACTCGATTGAAGCGGCGGTGTGGGTGGCTCTTGGCGGTCGCGGCACGCTGATCGGCCCGCTGCTCGGTGCCGGTGTAGTCAACGGCATGAAGAGCTGGTTCACCGTAGCCTTCCCGGAGTACTGGCTGTTCTTCCTCGGCGCGCTGTTCATCGTGGTGACGCTGTACCTGCCCAAAGGCGTGATCGGTCTGCTGAAGAAACGAGGTGAACAATGAGAGTCACGGCGAGCGCTGAATTCATGCTGGAACCGGCCTTCTTTCCCGTCGAACCGAACAAGGACGCCGGCACCAGCCGCGACTCGATCGGCCTCGGCCAACGCGTCGGCCCGGGGCTCGACACCCGTCACGGCACGATCCTCACCCTGGAAGACATCAGCGTCAGCTTCGATGGCTTCCGTGCGCTGAACAATCTCAACCTGTACATCGGCGTCGGCGAATTGCGCTGCATCATCGGCCCCAACGGCGCCGGCAAAACCACGCTGATGGACGTGATCACCGGCAAGACCCGCCCCAGTCACGGCAAGGCGTGGTTCGGTGAAACGCTGGACCTGACGCAGATGAGCGAAGTGCAGATCGCTCAGGCCGGCATCGGTCGCAAGTTTCAGAAGCCGACGGTGTTTGAAGCGCTGAGTGTGTTTGAAAACCTTGAGCTGGCGCAGAAGACCGACAAGTCGGTATGGGCCAGTTTGCGTGCGCGCTTGAGTGGCGAACAGAAAGACCGGATCAGCGAAGTGCTGGAGACGATTCGCCTGACCACTTCGGTCAATCGTCCGGCGGGTTTGTTGTCTCACGGGCAGAAGCAGTTCCTCGAGATCGGCATGTTGCTGATGCAGGACCCGCAACTGCTCCTGCTCGATGAACCGGTGGCGGGGATGACCGATGCGGAAACCGAGTTCACCGCTGAACTGTTCAAGTCGCTGGCGGGCAAGCATTCGCTGATGGTGGTGGAGCATGACATGGGCTTTGTCGGCTCGATTGCCGACCACGTCACCGTGCTGCACCAGGGCAGCGTGCTGGCGGAAGGCTCGCTTGAGCAAGTGCAGGAAAACGAGCGCGTGATCGAGGTTTACCTCGGCCGCTGAAGCTGTAAACACTCATCAAAACTGTGGGAGCGAGCCTGCTCGCGAAAGCGGTGCATCAGGCGATGAACATGCTGAATGTCACACCGCATTCGCGAGCAGGCTCGCTCCCACAGGGTTCTGTGGCAAGAGAAGGAATCTGGACATGCTGCAAGTCGACAAGCTGCATCAGTACTACGGCGGTAGCCACATCCTCCGTGGCCTGTCTTTTGACGTGAAGGTCGGCGAAGTCACCTGCCTGCTCGGCCGTAACGGCGTCGGCAAGACCACCCTGCTCAAATGCCTGATGGGCCTGCTGCCGGCCAAAGAAGGCGCAGTCAATTGGGAAGGCAAACCGATCACCACGTTCAAACCGCACCAGCGCGTACACGCCGGAATTGCTTATGTGCCACAGGGTCGGGAAATCTTCGGCCGGCTGACCGTGGAAGAAAATCTGCTGATGGGTTTGTCACGGTTTCCCGGCAGTGAAGCCAAAGAAGTACCAAGTTTCATCTACGAACTGTTCCCGGTGCTGCTACAAATGAAGCAGCGTCGCGGCGGTGATCTCTCCGGCGGTCAGCAACAACAGTTGGCGATTGGCCGCGCCTTGGCCAGTCGCCCGCGGTTGCTGATCCTTGATGAACCCACCGAAGGCATTCAACCCTCGGTGATCAAGGAGATCGGCGCGGTGATCAAGAAACTCGCAGAACGCGGCGACATGGCGATTCTGCTGGTCGAGCAGTTCTACGATTTCGCCGCAGAGCTGGCCGATCAATACCTGGTGATGTCGCGAGGCGAGATCGTGCAGCAGGGGCGCGGTGAAAATATGGAGGCCGAGGGTGTACGCGGGCTGGTAACGATCTAGTACAACGAACTAATCTGTAGCTTCCTAACGATAATTACACACCATGAATTCGACTGTTGCACCTGCCCTGTTTACCCCGAGCTGGCACGCCGAGCTGGAACTGGCCTACGCCCGTTTCGGCGACTGCACGCGCCCGGTTCTGCGTCGTCATCTCGGCCCGCTGCGGGTGCAAAAGCACCTGTATGCCGAAGGCCCCGAAGTGTGTCAGCACATCATCGTCCACCCGCCGGGCGGGATTGCCGGTGGTGATCGGCTGGACATCAGCGCTCGCGTCGAACAAGGCGCATGGGCACAGATCACCAGCCCCGGCGCGGCCAAGTGGTATCGCGCCGGTGGCCCGGCTTATCAGAAGCTCGACTTGAAAGTGGCTGCCGGGGCGACGCTGGAATGGCAGCCGCAGGAGACCATCGTCTACAGCGCCGCGCAGGCTGAGCTGACGACTACGATTGATCTTCAAGGTGACGCGCGGCTGTTCTACTGGGACGTGGTGGCGCTGGGTCGTCCGGCCAGTGGCGAGCGTTTCGAGCGTGGGCACTTTCAGGCGCATCTGGATATTCGCCGCGACGGTCGATTGCTCTGGCATGAGCGCCAGCGCATTGTCGGCGATGACGGCTTGCTTGATTCGCCGATCGGGCTGGATGGCAATCCGGTGTTTGCGACGTTGTTGGTCACCGGTGAGATTGATGCTGATTTGCTGGATCGCTGCCGCTCGTTGGGCCATGAAGTGCGCGGGGATCTGACCCAGTTGCCGGGGTTGTTGGTTGCCCGTTGCCTGGCCAGTGAAGCGTTGCTCGCCCGCGCCTGGCTGATCGATTTATGGCGTCTGCTACGCCCGGTGCTGCTAGGCCGTGAGGCTCAACCACCCCGAATCTGGAATACCTGAAATGCAATTCAATGTGGGAGCGAGCCTGCTCGCGAAAGCGTCATGTCAGCCAACAAATATGCTGAATGTGAGTCCGTATTCGCGAGCAGGCTCGCTCCCACAGGGATCTGTGCCAACAGTCCCCACTCTTTTAAATCTGCCCTGATGGAACCCCACAATGGACCTGACCCCACGCGAAAAAGACAAGCTGCTGATCTTCACCGCCGGCCTCGTCGCCGAGCGGCGTCTGGCCCGCGGCGTGAAGCTCAACTACCCCGAAGCCATGGCCTACATCTCCGCCGCCCTGCTCGAGGGTGCGCGTGACGGCCAGACCGTGGCCGAGCTGATGCACTTCGGCACCACCCTGCTCAGCCGCGAGCAAGTGATGGAAGGCATCGCGGAAATGATCCCGGAGATTCAAGTCGAAGCGACGTTCCCCGACGGCACCAAACTGGTCACCGTCCACCAACCGATCGTCTGAGGCCGCGCCATGACTTACGCCATTCGCGATGCCGTTCACGCCGACCTGCCGGCGATCCGCGACATCTACAACGACGCCGTGCTCAACACCACGGCGATCTGGAATGAACAAGCCGTCGACCTCGGCAACCGCCAGGCCTGGTTCAGCGCGCGCCAGGCCCAGGCCTATCCGATTCTGGTGATTGTCGACGCCGACAACAGCGTGCTCGGCTACGCTTCGTTCGGTGACTGGCGGCCGTTCGACGGTTTCCGTCACACCGTCGAGCACTCGGTGTACGTGCGCAGCGATCAGCGCGGCAACGGCCTCGGCCCACGACTGATGACGGCGCTGATCGAACGCGCCGGGGCCTGTGGCAAACACGTGATGGTCGCCGCTATCGAAAGCGGTAACGCCGCCTCGATTCGTCTGCACGAACGCGCCGGTTTCGTCATCACCGGGCAGATGCCGCAAGTCGGCACCAAGTTCGGCCGCTGGCTCGACCTGACCTTCATGCAATTGACCCTCAACCCCGGCGCGGAGCCGCCAGACGCCAACAAGGAGTGACACCGATGAACGCCGCCCAACTGCGCCGCGTCAACGCTGAAAGTTTTGCGCATTACCGTCAGGGCCTGATCGACCTGTTGCTCGATGCCGTGGGGTATGGCGCCAGCGTTGGCTTCATGGCCGACCTCGATGCCGCGCAGGCGCGCGCCTACTTCGATGAGGTGCAGGACAACGTCAACAAAGGCAGCGTGCTGCTCTGGGTGGTGGTCAAGGACGAACAGGTATTGGCCAGCGTGCAACTGGGCCTGTGCCAGAAGGCCAACGGCCTTAACCGCGCCGAGGTGCAGAAACTGCTGGTGCGCGAACACGCGCGGCGGCGCGGCCTCGGCCAGCAATTGATGACCGCCCTGGAACTCGAAGCACCCAAGCACAAGCGCGGCATGCTTTACCTCGACACCGAAGCCGGCTCGCCCGCCGAAGATTTCTACAAGGCCTTGGGTTACACCCGTGCGGGAGCCATTCCCGATTACGCCTGCGACCCGAATGGCACGTACCGCCCGACCGCCCTCTATTACAAGATTCTGCAAGGAGCCCAGTGATGATTCCTGGCGAATACCAGATCCAGCCCGGCGACATCGAACTCAACGTCGGCCGCCGCACCGTCAGCCTGAAAGTCGCCAACAGCGGCGACCGGCCAATTCAGGTCGGCTCGCACTATCACTTTTTTGAAACCAACGACGCGCTGGCGTTTGATCGCGCGGCCAGCCGGGGCATGCGCCTGAATATTGCCGCGGGCACCGCCGTGCGTTTTGAGCCGGGGCAAAGCCGTGAGGTTGAGTTGGTGGATTACGCCGGGCATCGCCGGGTGTTTGGATTCGCCGGACGGGTCATGGGTGACCTGTAACTAACGCGGTGTCCGCACTGGCCCCTTCGCGAGCAGGCTCGCTCCCACATGAGAACGCGATCAAATGTGGGAGCGAGCCTGCTCGCGAAAGCGAGTAATGCGAGCGATCTCAAAACCAATTGAATCTCAAGGCGAACGAATGAAGATTTCCCGTCAAGCCTACGCCGACATGTTCGGTCCCACCGTCGGCGACAAGGTGCGCCTGGCCGATACCGAGCTGTGGATCGAAGTCGAAAAGGATTTCACCACCTACGGCGAAGAAGTGAAATTCGGTGGCGGCAAAGTCATCCGCGATGGCCAGGGCCAGAGTCAGTTACTGGCCGCCGAAGTGGTCGACACGCTGATCACCAACGCGCTGATCATCGACCACTGGGGTATCGTCAAAGCCGACGTCGGCCTCAAGGACGGGCGCATCGCCGCGATCGGCAAGGCCGGCAACCCCGATGTGCAACCCAACGTGACCATCGCCATCGGCGCCAGCACCGAAGTGATCGCCGGCGAAGGCATGATCCTCACCGCTGGCGGCATCGACACACACATCCACTTCATCTGCCCGCAGCAGATCGAAGAAGCGCTGATGAGCGGCGTCACCACCATGATCGGTGGCGGCACCGGCCCGGCCACCGGCACCAACGCCACCACTTGCACCTCGGGCCCATGGCACCTGGCGCGCATGCTCCAGGCCGCCGACGCCTTCCCGATGAACATCGGCATCACCGGCAAGGGCAACGCCAGTCTGCCGGAGCCGTTGATCGAGCAGGTCAAGGCCGGCGCCATCGGCCTGAAACTGCACGAGGACTGGGGCACCACCCCGGCGAGCATCGACAACTGCCTGAGCGTTGCTGATCAATTCGACGTGCAGGTGGCGATCCACACCGACACCCTCAACGAATCCGGTTTCGTCGAAACCACCCTTGGCGCATTCAAGGGTCGCACCATCCACACCTACCACACCGAAGGTGCCGGTGGCGGTCACGCGCCGGACATCATCAAGGCCTGCGGCTTCCCCAACGTGCTGCCGAGCTCGACCAACCCGACCCGGCCGTTCACCCGTAACACCATCGACGAACACCTCGACATGCTGATGGTCTGCCACCACCTCGACCCGAGCATTGCCGAAGACGTCGCCTTCGCCGAAAGCCGCATCCGCCGCGAAACGATTGCCGCCGAAGACATCCTCCACGACCTCGGCGCGTTCTCGATGATCAGCTCCGACAGTCAGGCCATGGGCCGTGTCGGTGAAGTCATCACGCGCACCTGGCAGACCGCCGACAAGATGAAAAAACAGCGCGGCCCGCTGCCGCAGGACGGCGCCGGCAACGACAACTTCCGCGCCAAACGCTACATCGCCAAGTACACCATCAACCCGGCGATTACCCACGGCATCAGCCATGAAGTAGGCTCGGTGGAAGTCGGCAAGTGGGCGGATCTGGTGCTGTGGCGCCCGGCATTCTTTGGCGTGAAACCGACGCTGATCCTCAAGGGCGGCGCGATTGCCGCCAGCCTGATGGGTGATGCCAACGCCTCGATTCCGACCCCGCAACCGGTGCACTACCGCCCGATGTTCGCCAGTTACGGTGGCTCGCTGCACGCCACCAGCCTGACCTTCATCAGTCAGGCCGCGCTGGCTGCCGGGTTGCCTGAGGCCTTGGGATTGAAGAAAAAAATCGCTGTGGTCAAAGGTTGCCGCGATGTGCAGAAAACCGACCTGATCCACAACGACTATCTACCGAACATCGACGTCGATCCGCAGACCTATCAGGTCAAGGCTGATGGCGTGCTGTTGTGGTGTGAACCGGCAGAAACCCTGCCGATGGCGCAGCGTTACTTTCTGTTTTAACCCCACCCTAGGCCTGAACACGGGCAGCCCTGCCCGTGTTCAGCGTCTGTCAGGGAAAGATCCAGGATATTTCTTCATCCGAGTAGTTGTAGTTCCAGCGCAATTCGGTGCCTGCCGGAATATCCGAGGACGCAAACAGCGCATTCAGCGTGTACGGACGCTTGGCTGTTCTAATACCCAGCGGCATGTCCGCTTCAACTTTAAAAGCGACGACGATGACGTTGTAGCCGTCTGCCGCCTGACTGATCGGCTTGCCAGTGGCGTCGTAGATGAAGTGGGTGTTGATTCTGGAGAGGATGTTATCGCCCACGACAATGATCGGATCGGGCGTGAAGTTGCCGCCGCCAAAACGCATGTGTGCGCCGGCACTCATGGTGAAGGTTTGCTCACTGCGACTGATGAAGCGTAACGGCGTCAGCACCCCGCCATAAACGCCCACCGTTTCGCCTTTGCTGATCCGTCGGTTGGCCACGACCATGTACTGCCCGACCAGGCCTTTTTCACCGACCACTCTGACATCCGCCTCGGTGAATTTGCGCAGCTGCAGCTTTTCTTCATACAAGCGGGCGACATCCTCGTACCCTTCAAACTTGATGTACGGTTTTATCTGCTCGGAGGTGTATTTGTCGCCGTTTTCCAGGGCGACCCAGTTTTGCAGTTTGCGGATGCGTATCGGTCTGCCCGCCGTATCGCGCAGCGGATACTTGCCGTTATTGACGCGGTTGTAAGTGCCCAATTGGTTGTCACGGAAGGAATAGGGTTGCGCAAGCCGCATGTGTTTCAGCTCGTCTGCGCTGAACGGTTTGATCGGCATTGATTCGGACGCCAGGTAGAACTGCTCCGGCAAACTGTCTGCCGTGCTTGAGAGATCCTCCAGTGCCGAATCGTAGTCATCACCGCTCTGGCGCTGCGGCGAACTGCCCTTGCGCGCAATGCCGGTGGCAGCGAAATCTTCCAGTGGATACCAGCGTTGATTTATCGGGTCACGGGCCAGCAGCGGACCGGAACCTTGCAGTTCGCTCGACAATTTGGCCCGGTGCAGACCGGTCTGCGGATCGATGGCGATCAACACCGTGCCGCCGCCCTGCACATCAACGTACTGGCGGCCCTTGTGCGTTCTGATGCCCATGGCGTCGGCTTCCGGCAGCGCGGGCGCCGCCGGGATCAAATAAGGCTGAAGCGGGTTGTGCTCAGCGCTTGAGGCAGCGCCGGAAGTGGGGCGTGTGGCCTGGAGATTGACCCGCGGCGGTGAGGTTGCCACCTCAAGCTCCGAGGTGACTCGCCCAGGCTCGGGCGTATTGCCCGCCGTTTTCACGGCAAACGGATCCGGGGTGAAATGCAGGGTCGTGTCGCCCCTTGAATGGCCCGCGTCAGCGGACGGTCGCCCGGGTCCGGCAATATCGACGGCGCCCGTGCCTTTGCTGGGCGGTTTGGGTTTTACTGGCATGAATACGTTTCCTTGTAGTGTTCCTCAGCGCCGACCGGCATGGCCTGCACCGAGGGGACCGGCATCCATTGCCGCATCCATTACCCGAAAACCTATCAGACCCGCAGGCCTGTTCAAACACAGGAAATACCTGCAAACACTCTCGACAACTATTCGACCACCAAGCGCCCCAAACGCTGGCGCAACATGCGGTTTTCGGCGCGCAACTCGCGGACTTCTTCGAGCAGATCAAGCGCCAATGCAACGCCTTCCCACTCCAGCTCCAGATCGCGCCGCAGCTTGGCGGCGCGTTTGGCCAGGGCCAGTTCGTAATCGGTAAAGCGCCATTCCCGGGGCTGCGCGCCCTGAGGTTCGAGGATGCCGTGTTCGACGATTTCGATCACGTAGAGGTCCGACAAGTCGGCCGCCTCACAGAATTCTGCCAGGTCCAGTTGAACGATCAGGGGGCTGCTCATGATGGGCTACTCCGTCGTCGAATTTAGAAGTTCTCTCGCGGATTGAACGCGGCTTTCTTCGCCAGCTCCTGCCACAGTGCCTTGACCTCATCGTCGGACGCTTTCGGCATCACGGCTTTGAGTTGCACGAACAGGTAACCGCGCTCTCCGGCCTTGTTTTTCAGACCATGACCCTTGGCGCGCATGCGCTGGCCATTTTGGCTGCCGGCCGGGACCTTGAGGTTGATCTTGCCGGTCAGGGTCGGCACCGCCACTTCCGCGCCCAGCGCCAGTTCCCATGGTGCCAGCGGCAAGGTGATGATCAGGTTTTCGCCTTCCACATCGAATTTCGGGTGCGGCGCAAAACGAATGGTCAGGTACAGATCGCCATTCGCCCCGCCACCGATGCCCGGTGCGCCCTGGCCTTTGAGGCGGATGCGCTCGCCGTCGGTCACGCCCGCCGGGATCTTCACGTTCAGGCTCTTGCTGGTGTTGCTGACGTGCTGGCCGTTGGCGTTGTATTGCGGCACCTGGAAGGTGACTTTCTTCGATTCGTTAGCGAGCGTCTCCTCGAGGAAGATCGGCAGTTCCATTTCCACGTCTTGCCCTCGGCGCCCTGCACTGCGTTGTTGCCGACCCTCGCCGCCACCGAAACCGGGGCCGCGATTGCCGAAGATCGAACTGAAGAAGTCCGAGAAGTCCCCGGTGTCGCCACCGCCGCCGCCAAAGCCGCCACGGCTCTGCCAGCCCGGTGGCCCCTGGAACGGCTGACCGTGCTGGCCATAACGGCGCAGCTCGTCATATTCGGCGCGTTTGTCGGCGCTTTTCAGCGCTTCATAGGCTTCCGAGGCGTCCTTGAACTTGGCCTCGGCGTCTTTTTCCTTGCTGACATCGGGGTGGTATTTGCGCGCCAGCTTGCGATAGGCAGCCTTGATTGCCTTGTCGTCTGCTGTCGGCTCCACGCCGAGTATCTTGTAATAGTCTTTGAAGTCCATTGAAGGAATCACCATCCGTTATCGATTTCGCGCCGAGGCCAGCATGCGCCGAATCGCGCGTGCCAGGTTGACCGATCTCAAGGTTGTGACCGGGTGGCGCAGCAGAAGTTTATCGGCAGTGGACGGCGGTTCTTGTGACCGCCGGTGGTTCTGCCGGCCCATGCCAGCAAGTTTGGGGCGAAGCTGCGATTTTCAACCAGTTTAGACACGAAATAGCAGATGACCGGCCTTCGATTCTGGCGCGCACTGACATACACTGCGCGGCCGTTTTTTTGACCGGAACCGAAAGACATGAAAGACGCCTCTCCAGCCCGTGCCTGCGGCATCGACTTCGGCACGTCCAACTCCACCGTCGGCTGGCTGCGCCCCGGCATGGAAACGATGATCGCGCTGGAAGACGACAAGATCACCCTGCCGTCGGTGGTCTTCTTCAACATCGAGGAACGCCGCCCGGTGTACGGTCGTCTGGCGCTGCACGAGTACCTGGAAGGCTACGAAGGCCGGCTGATGCGCTCGCTGAAGAGCCTGCTCGGTTCCAAGCTGATCAAGCACGACACCAGCGTGCTCGGCACAGCGATGCCGTTCAAGGACTTGCTCGGCCTGTTCATCGGCCAACTGAAAAGCCGTGCGGAAACCACCGCCGGTCGGGAATTCGAGCAGGTGGTGCTCGGCCGTCCGGTGTTCTTCGTCGACGACGATCCGCTGGCTGACCAGGAGGCTGAAGACACTTTGGTCGACGTGGCCAGGAAGATTGGCTTCAAAGAGGTCTCGTTCCAGTACGAACCGATTGCCGCCGCCTTCGACTACGAGTCGACCATCGAGAAAGAGGAGCTGGTACTGATCGTCGACATCGGCGGTGGTACCTCCGACTTTTCGCTGGTGCGCCTGTCGCCAGAGCGTCGCGGGGTCGACAACCGACACGATGACATCCTCGCCACTGGCGGCGTGCACATCGGCGGTACCGACTTCGACAAACAGCTGAGCCTGCAAGGCCTGATGCCGCTGTTCGGTTACGGCAGCCGCATGAAGAGCGGCGCCTACATGCCGACCAGTCACCACATGAACCTGGCGACCTGGCACACCATCAACTCGGTGTACTCGCAAAAATCCAGCCTGGCGCTGGGCAGCATGCGTTATGACATCGAAGACACCGGCGGCATCGACCGTTTGTTCAAGTTGATCGAACAGCGTGCCGGGCACTGGCTGGCGATGGAAGTCGAAGAGACCAAGATTCAACTGACCCACACCGACAGCCGCCATGTGCCGCTGGACCGGATCGAGGCCGGGCTGAGCGTGGAGCTGAGCCGCGCGCTGTTTGAATCGGCGATCGATGCGCTGCTGGAGCGGGTGCGCGGCAGTGTCACACAGCTGTTGAACGATGCCGGCGTGGCGGTCGATCAGGTCGATACCGTGTTCTTCACCGGCGGTTCGAGCGGGATCCCGGCGCTGCGCAACAGCGTCTCGGCGATGCTGCCGAATGCGCGGCATGTTGAAGGGAATATCTTCGGCAGCATTGGTAGCGGTTTGGCGATTGAAGCCATGAAACGCTACGGCGCCATGAACTGACCTGAAATCGGCGTCGCGCCCTTCGCGAGCAAGCTCGCTCCCACATTTGACCGCATTCCTTCAGTTGAAATGCAATCCAGTGTGGGAGCGAGCTTGCTCGCGAAAGCGCCAGATCAGGCAACACAGATCCATCGGTTACACCATGCCGCCCAGCTTCAACTCACTCTTCAGGTACGCGTAATAAATCGGCCCCGCCACCACCCCCGGCAAGCCGAACGCGGCCTCGAACACCAGCATCGCCAGCAGCAACTCCCACGACTTGGCACTGATCTGCCCGCCGACAATGCGCGCGTTGAGGAAGTATTCAAGCTTGTGGATAACAATCAGATACCCCAGCGCCGCCACCGCCACCCAGATCGACAGCGACAGGCCGACGATGGTGATCAGCGTGTTGGAAATCAGATTGCCGATCACTGGCAACAGACCGAGCAGGAAGGTCAGCACGATCAGGGTTTTGGTCAGCGGTAGCTTGACGCCGAACATCGGCAGAATCACCGCGAGGAAAATCCCGGTGAAAAACGTGTTGAGCAACGCGATCTTGATCTGCGCGAAGACGATATTGCGAAACGCTTGAACCAACAGGTGCAGTCGATCGAACAGCGCCGCCGCCAGCGGTTTGCGCTTGGTCACGTCGGGCACGCGCTGCAGGGCGATGATCGCCCCGAGTACCATGCCGATCAGCAGCGTCACAAACATGTGCGCCGCATCTTTACCCACCAGTTGCAACTCGGACAGATGCTTGCTCAGCCATTCGCCGATCGCCACACGGAATTCGCCGGCACTGGCCGGCAGATAGGCGTCGATGAACGGCGGCAGTTGCCCGCGCGCACGATCGACCACGCCCATGAATTTATCCAGCGAGGCCCCGGGATTTTCCGCTTCGTGCAGCAGGAAACTGATTGCACCGGCAAAGATCAGCGCCAGCACACTCACCACCAGCGTGCCGAGCAACGCCACCGCCAGCCAACGCGCGCGGCGGCCTTCGATCAGCCGTTGCAGTTGCGGGGTGAGCATGTTGACCAGCTCATAGACCAACAATCCGGCCAACAGACTGGGCAACAAACGCAGCGGCAGCACCAACAGCAAGCCGCCGAAAATGATGATGCAACTGACCCAGAACACTACATGACGCTCAGAAAACGTTGGCATACAGCCTCAAAACGAACGGCGTAAAAGGATTGGCAGTCTGCCAGCGTTCCGGGGTGAGCACTAGAAATATGCGGTGCTTCAGCTTTTGGTGCCCGGCTTGAGATCCAGCCCTCACCCTAGCCCTCTCCCAGAGGGAGAGGGAACCGATTGGGGGATGCTCGGGATATCCACTGACCTGGAACAGCGCCATGGAATCCATAATCGACCCGTTCTTTCAGGTCGACGAATGTCTTGAAACAACGCGCTCAGTCCCCTCTCCCTCCGGGAGAGGGTTAGGGTGAGGGCAAATCTCAAGCGGACACGTCGACCAGCCCCCCACCGAATCAAGTTATTTTTTCTTCAGGCAATCACTCATGAACGTCTTGCGCGCATCGCCGGTCAGGGCTTTGGTTTTCGCGTCGGCGTTGCAGGTTTTCATTTTTTCCTGCTGCGGGGTCAGGGCCTTGGCATCGTTGGCCGCCGGCGCTGCCTTGAGGCAGGTGCTCATGAAGTTTTTGCGCTCATCGCCTTTCAGACTCTTGGCGGTCGCATCGGCATTGCAGGTGGTCATTTTGTTCTGTTGCGCCGTGGCGGCGAAACCCTGGGAACACAGGAGCAAACCAATCATCAACAACGGCACACGCAACATCTTCATGGAGTTTTCTCCTTGTCGCCGCACCGAGGGGGGCGGCCTCAGCTGGAGTGTAGTCAAAGCTTGTTACACCTTCCTGCCTTCGCGATGGCTGCGGCGATACTGCTCCGGTGTGCAGCCGGCCTGGCGTGCAAACATGGCGATAAATGCCGAGCCGCTGCTGTAACCGAGATCGAAAGCGATTTCCTGCACGCTGCGTGTAGTTTCCAGCGCCTCGATCGCGGCGAGATAGCGCAGGCGCTGGCGCCACTCGCCAAAACTCATCCCCAGCTCACGGACAAACTGCCGCGCCAGCGTGCGTTCGCTGACGTGCACCTGCAGCGCCCAATGCGCCAGCGGCTGATTGTTGCCCGGCTCGGCCTGCAAGGCTTCGAGGATCGCCAGCAACCCCGGGCTGCTCGCGTAGGGCAGATAACATTCGTGCACCGGTGCCTGCTGCAATTGATCGACCAACACCTGCGCCAGGCGCTGATCGGCATCGAGTTCGGGAATCTTCACGTCGCGGGCGGCAAAGTCTTTGAGAATCGCCTTGAGAATGTCGCTGATCGCCAAGGTACAGGCGCGCTTCGGCAGTGCGGCGCAGACCTTGGGGTCGAGGCACACCGCGCGATAGTTGACCGGTTGATGGCTGTAAAAACTGTGCTCGACCTGCGGCGGCACCCACACCGCGTATTGCGGCGGCGACATGAAGCGGCTGCCGTCGACGTCCATGTGCAGCACGCCGTGCGCCGCGTACTCCAAAGTGCCCCACGGATGCCGATGCGGCGCGGCGTATTCATGGGCATTGAAGTCGGCGTAGCGGAAATACACCGCTGACGGCAGTTCGCTGAAATCCAGCAGATCGATGTGTTTACTGTTCATGCTGTCCGGTTTCAGAGGCAGGTTGTCCGGTTCGAAGTATAGGCTTGCATCCAGACAAGGGATAATTGCGCTTCATCAACGTACTGGTTTCAACTCATGCAATACGCGTTTCCGCTGCTGGCGATTTTTATCTGGGCCGGCAATACCGTGATCAACAAACTGGCGGTCGGGGCAATTTTCCCCGCCGAGATCGGTTTCTACCGCTGGCTGCTCGCCGGGCTGCTGTTCACCCCGTTCATGCTCAAAGCGGTGATCGCGCACTGGCCGCAGATCCGTCCGAACCTGGGCAAGATTTTCGTTCTCGGTGTGCTCGGCATGGCGGTGTATCAGAGCCTCGCCTACTTCGCCGCAACCCTGACCACCGCGACCAACATGGGCATCATCCTGTCGCTGATGCCGTTGATGTCGCTGGCCATGGCGATCATCAGTCTCGGCCAGCGCCTGACCGCTGGCGCGCTGGTCGGTGCCGTGTTGTCGTTTGCCGGTGTGCTGGTGGTGGTGTCGTCCGGCAGCCTCGGTGCGTTGCTGCAACACGGGCTGAACATGGGGGATGCGATGATGCTGATCGCGACCCTCGCCTACGCGATCTACAGCACCTTGCTGAAAAAATGGCAGCTGCGCCTGCCGCCGTTGGTGTTGCTGTATTTGCAGGTGCTGGTGGCGATTGTCGTGCTGTTTCCGTTGTATGCCGCTTCGCCGAAGACCGGGCTGACCTTGCAGAACATTCCGCTGGTGTTGTATGCGTGCCTGTTGGCGTCGATGCTTGCGCCGCTGGCGTGGATGCAGGCTGTGCAACGTCTGGGGCCGAGCCGCACGACCTTGTTCTTTAACTTGCTGCCGTTGATTACCGCGCTGATTGCGGCGGTGGTGTTGAAGGAGCAGTTGGCGATGTATCACTTGGTCGGTGGGCTGTTGACCTTGGGTGGGGTGATTCTCTCCGAGCGCTGGACCACCGTGTTGGGCCGCAGATTAAGCGTCGCCTGATCCGGCCTCTTCGCGAGCAGGCTCGCTCCCACAGGTGACCGCATTCCTTCTGTTGGAATGCATTCGAATGTGGGAGCGAGCCTGCTCGCGAAGAACGATGACGCGGTCTCGTGGCTAAACCCCGGCAGCCTCTAGCCGCGCCGCATGCTCGACAAATAGCCGCACCGGATCCGCCCCCTTGCCGACCAGCCCCAGCGACTGGTTAACAATGTCGAAGTGATCCAGCGGATAGTCATCACCAATCACCGTCCCAAGATGCGAGCTATAGCGCCCGACCATCCCGTCGCACTGCCCGGGCTCGCGCACGAAGGTTTTCGCAAACAAGCGGCAACTGCGATTGGTCCCGTCAAACAGATTGCCACCGCGATCAGTCTTGCCCGGCTGCAACGTCCCCGACCATGAGTAATAGCGCACGCCATTGACCTCTTCCGGCCCGTGCCCGCCCCAGGTGTCAGGCAAGCCCTGTGGATAACGCTGATTGAACAGCGCCACACCCTCAGTCGTCAGCGATTGGTGCGAGGCGTGAATATCCACCGGCAGTTTCGGCCCGTGGTAACCGGTTTCCAGCAGCGCCATCAGCCAGCCGACAAAACGCAGCAGCGCCTCAAGGAGCCGACCTTTGGCACTGTCCGCCGGGTAATGTTTCGCCAGGTAGTCAGCCAGTTCCGAACCATGATTGGGTCCGGCGACTGACGTCACCGAAGCCACCAGATCAGGCCGTTTCGCCGCCGCATAGCGCGCCGTCAGCGAGCCTTGGCTGTGACCGAACAGGTTGACCTTCTGCGCCCCGGTCTCGCGCAGAATCTCATCGATGCGTGCGAGCAACTGCTCGCCGCGCACCTCGGTGGAGTTGAGCGGCGACACCTGCACCGCAATCACCGTCGCACCACCCCGGCGCAACGCCTTGATGATGCCGTACCAGTACGGATAGACAACCAGCCGGATAAACCCGAGCATGCCCGGCACCAGCACCAGTGGATAACGCGTCGACATGGGCAAACATCCTTGTGGTCGGTGAGTGGATGCCAGACGTGCAAAACGCCCGCCAAGCATCCTCCCTGATGATGACAACTCATCGACCAGCCTACTTCAGCCCCACCACCCCCGCCACAATCAGCCCCACTGACAGCAGTTTGACCAGCGTCAGGCTCTCGCCCAGCAAGGCGAAACCGAGAAACACCGTGCCCAGTGAGCCAATCGCCGTCCAGATCGGGTAGGCAATGCTCACCGGCAACTCGCGCATCGCCAGGGTCAGAAAATAAATGCCGCCGACCGCTGCGACCACCGTGATCAGCGAGGGCCACAGCCGGGTAAAGCCTTCGGCGTACTTCATGCCCATGGCGAACGTCACTTCAAACCCGGCGGCGATCAGCAGGAACAGCCAGGCCACCTAGAACGCCCGGGCGAGGTCGAGCAAGCGCTGCTCGGCCTCGGCCACCGACACCGCGAAGGTGCGTTCAGCGGATTCTTCGCCCTCGGCGGCGACCACGGTGACGTCATTGATGCCGACAAAACCCAGCGCCGTGCGCAGCCATGGGTCGGCATGGTTCAAGGCTTCCAGCTCACCACCCGGACCGAAGCCGAAACCGCCACGACTGGTGACGATCAGCGCCTTCTTGCCCTGCAACAGCGGGGTGTACTGGGCGACGCCGTTGTCCAGCGTGTGGTCAAAGGTCAAACCGAGGCGCACGATCTGATCGACCCAGGCCTTGAGGCCGCTGGGCACGCTGAAGTTGTACATCGGTGTAGAAATCAGCAGCAGGTCATGCTCGAACAACTCGCCGACCAGTTGATCGCTCAATGCCAGATCGGCCTGCATCGACAATGGACGCGCCTCAGGCTGTGGATGAAATGCGGCGGCAACAAAAGCCTCATTGACCGCCGGAATCAGCGCCCGCCCGACCTCGCGGCGAGTCAGCTGCGCCTGCGGATGACGCACCTGCCAGGCACTGAGAAAATGTTCCGCCAAGCGCCGCGAGTGGGAACGCTCGCCTCGTGGGCTGGCATGAATCGCAAGAATCCTGCTCATCTGTAAATCCTCCGGACTAGAATCAAACTGCTTGTGGCTTGCAGCTTGAAGCTCGCTACTGCCTCTTCTCAAATGAGCAAAAATCAGTCGGGATGAATCCATTTCATCCATGGAGCGTTCAATGTTCGCCTCGCTGCCCCTGACCGCCCTGCGCGCCTTTGAATCGGCTTCGCGGCTGCTGAGTTTCAAGGCTGCCGCCGAAGAACTGTCGGTGACGCCGACGGCGATTTCGCATCAGATCCGTTCGCTGGAAGACTGGCTCGGCGTCGCCCTGTTCGAACGCCTGCCGCGTCAGGTGCGCCTGACCGAGGGCGGCGAGCGGCTGTTTCGCAGCCTGCACGGCGCATTGCTGGAGGTGGCGCAGAGCGTCGACACCCTGCGCCCGCAGCGCAACGCCAGCACGTTGACGCTGTCGACCACCGCCGCGTTTGCCGCGCTATGGCTGGTGCCGCGCCTCGGGCGATTTTATGCGCAGCACCCGAACATCAATGTGCGCCTCGATACGCATTGCGAAGTCATCGACCTGCATCAGGACGCCAGTGTCGATCTGGTGTTGCGTTACAGCCTCGACGATTACCCGAACCTGTATGGTCTGTGTCTGTTCGATGAATCGTTCGGTGTGTATGGCTCGCCGGAACAAGTCGCGCTGGCGGCCCGGCGCACGCCGACCCTGATCAGCGTGCGCTGGCACAACTCGAAACTGTATGCCCATGGCTGGCAAGCGTGGTGCGCCAAGGCCGGCGAACACTGGCTGAATCAGCAGCCGATCAACCGCGAATACGACGAGGAACACTACGCCCTGCAAGCGGCGATCGCCGGGCAGGGGTTGGTGCTGGCGAGCAATATTCTGGTCTCGGAGAGCGTCGCCAGCGGTTTGCTGCTGCCGTACAAGGGCGAGGTTCAGGTCGACGGCGCTGGGTATAGCGCGTTGTGTGTGCCGGGCCGTGAACGGCATCCGCCGGTGCGCGCATTTTTTCAGTGGTTGCAGGAAGAGGCGCTGCTGTCGGGGCTGTTACCCCGCTCGCAGGCTGCGGCAGCGTCGACGGAGACACCTGCGTAAATCGATAAAACTTTTTCCTTCGCTCATGACTCACAACTTGGGTAGCGACCACGTCCGCAGAACGTGGCACCCATCGGATTAGCCTCCTGGAGATTAAAATGAGCGACGACCTGCATCTGTCAGATGTTCAAACCTTGCGCGACCGTGCGCGCCAACACGTCGAGAACGGCGCCGTCACCGAGGGCTACAGTGCCGACCGTGAAGAGGTGCTGCGCTTGCTCAATGAATCGCTGGCCACCGAACTGGTCTGCGTGTTGCGCTACAAACGCCACTACTTCATGGCCAATGGCGTGAAAGCCCATGTGGCCGCTGAAGAGTTTCTCGAACACGCCAATCAGGAAGCGCAGCACGCCGACCGTCTGGCCGAACGCATTGTGCAATTGGGCGGCGAACCTGAGTTCAACCCCGACCTGCTGTCGAAAATGTCCCACGCGCAATACGTGGCCGGCAACACCCTCAAAGAGATGGTCTACGAAGACTTGGTAGCCGAACGGATCGCCATCGACAGCTATCGCGAGATCATCCAGTACATCGGCGAGAAAGACCCGACTACCCGGCGCATTTTCGAAGATATTCTGGCGCAGGAAGAAGAGCATGCCGATGACATGGCCGACATCCTGAACGACCTGTAACCCTTCTAAAACGCCTTCGCGAGCAAGCTCGCTCCCACACTCGACCGCATCCATCTGAAGGAATGCGGTCCCCTGTGGGAGCGAGCCTGCTCGCGAAGAGGCCCTTACGGGCACCGACTATCGGGTCGGTTTAACAGTGACAGGCGCCTTGCCCGCCTTCATCTGCTCCAGCAACGGCGCACACTGATTCGGCTCACCGCCACTCGGTGCCACCAGCGCCAACAGCCCCGCCGCCGGTGCTGCGATCACACCCAATGCCACCATCCCCGCCCCGCGCAACATCAGCGGCACGGCCTTCACGCCGGCGTCCGGTTTGATGAACTTGCCGCGCACGTACAGCGGCGAGCGCAGGGAAATCAAACGCCAGCCCTTGGATTCCGGCGTCACGGTCAGATCTAGCTGCTCGGTGGCCATGTTCGCCGTGCCGTCGATATAGATGATCGCGTTCTCGGTATCGAAGACAAACAGCCGCGTGGTCGCCAGACCGGTCTTGATGTCGAAGTCCGCCGCTGCGCAGTTGATCTTCACTTCCTTGTCGCCAAAGATCTTGCCGACCACGTAGTTACCGACGTTGAGCCCGGCCAGCTCCATCAGCTCACGGCTGATCGCGCCGTCATTGATCAACATCTTCAGATTGCCGTTGGCCCCACCCAGCAGCTTGGCCACCGAGTTGCCGCGCCCACTGATATCGGCGTCGCCGTTGAGCTCACCGAAACTGGTCTTCATCGGTTCAAACGTCGGGAACAGTTCCTTGAGCTTGAACCTGCGTGCCGTCAGTTTCGCCCGGCCTTCCAGCGGCTCGGTGCGACCGTTGAGGCGGATCTGTGCATCGAGATTGCCGCCAGCCACGCCGAAGCGCAGCGGCTCCAGGCTGAGTTCGCCGTCGTTGAGTTTGAGGTGGGTATAAAGGTCAGTGAACGGCAGCTTCTCGCTGTGGACGATGCGCTTGCCGGTGAACTCGACGTCGGCGTCCATGGCGCGCCAGCGATCGGTCTTGAACTCTTCCACCGGCAGGACTTTGTCGGCCGGTTGCTTGCTCTCGCCGCCGCGAGCCTTTTGCTTGTCATTGGAGTCAGCGCCGATCAATGGCGCGAGGTCAGCGAACAACAGTTGGTTGGAGAGCAACGCGCCGCTGAGTTTCGGCCGTGGCTGACTGGCGACGTAGGTCAGGTCGCCATGAATATCACTGCCACCGATCTTGCCGTTGAACTGCTCGTAGGTGAATTTCGCCCCGGCGTCGTCATGCAGCCTGGCGATCAAATGGCCGTCGGTGGAGTACGGCGGCGTGTCGGGCAGGGTCACGCCGGTCAGCGGATAGAGATTGCCAAGGCTGGCGCCGGCCAGTTTCAGGCGCAGATCGAGGGCGCCCAGATTAAGCGGATCGGTCAGCGTGCCGGCGAGTTCGATGCGGGTGTCGCCGATCTTCGCCTGGGCCTGCAACGGGAACGGTTGGCGCGCATCCTGCAACGCCAGCAGCCCGCCGATCTTGCCCTGACCGGTAAGGTTTTGCCCGTGATATTGGCCTTTGACCTTCAAGGCGAACGCATAATCCTGCGGCGCACCGCCCTTGTCCTGCGCGCTTTTCGCGGCTTTGTCGCCGACGATGTCGCTGTACGGGATCGGCTTGCCCAGCGGATCGATCAACACATCGAGGTTGGTCTTCAGAGTCTGATCGTCGAGGGTCACGTGGCCCTTGTCGAAACCGATGGCGCCGATGTCGACCACCCAGTTCGACGGTTCGGCATTCGGGTCTTTCGGATCGAATTTGAACGTCCAGTTGGCGCGGCCATCGGCCAAACGTTGCAGCTCGGCATTCGGTTCGGTCAGGTCGATGCGCGGAATCACCACCCGTTGCGCCAACAGCGCCAGCGGCGAAATGCGCAGTTCGACACGCTTGAGCGTGACCATCTGTGGCTTCTTCGACCACTCCGGGTTGCCCAGGCTCAAATCTTCAGCGACCACGTGCGGCCACGGCACCCACGCGCGCCAGCCGCCCTCGTCCGGCTCGCGCTGCCAGATCACCGCGAGGTTGCCATTGATGGCAAACGGTCGATGCAGTTCTTCCGAGACTTTGGCGTTGATCGGCGGTTTGATCCGGTTCCAGTCGAAGAACACGATGATCAATACCAGCACGGCCAGTAACAGCACGAGGATGGCGAAGGTCCAGCTGAAGATTTTTCCAGTGCGCGTCATGCACAAAGCTCCTGATCACGACCGCACGCAAAAACTGCGGCGCACGGCTGAAACGGCGGGCCAAAGCGGCCCTCATGAAGTCTACGACTGGCAAACGAGCCGCAGGTTTAATCGAAAGGTCGATTCGGGCGCAAAAAGTCGCGCGCAATCTGACCGATCTGTCGAACAGTGTTACCGCGACCCGCACTTTTGCGAGGCGCGAGTGAGTCGGAAATACCCACCTCGGTGCAAAACCGTTGCCCGGAAAGGCCCGATCTAGAGCCTCCCGGCAGAACAATCAATTCTGTTGATTATTACCATTGCGTTTATGAACTTTTATATCGACTTATCGAGAGTAGCATTGCCCTCGTACCCACTTTATCGCCCTCCCAAGGAGCAACCCATCATGAAACGCCAATTACTGCTCAGCCTTACCCTGTCGATGCTAGCCAGCACTGCTTTCGCCCTGCCCGCTGCCGATCAGGCTACCCCGCAAGTGAAATCCAGCCATTCCGTGTTCAGCCAGACCGTAGCGGCTGATGGTGGCGACCGCACTCCACAGGGCCAGACTCTGGCTGAAGGCGGCCGTGATCGCCTGGAAGAGAAAGGTCTGGTTCAAGACGGCTATGACAAGACTCCACAAGGTCAGACCCTGGCATCCGACGGTAGCGACCGCACCCCACAAGGCCAAACCCTGGCATCCGATGGCAGCGACCGCACCCCACAAGGCCAGACCCTGGCGTCCGATGGCAGCGACCGCACCCCACAAGGCCAGACCCTGGCGTCCGACGGTAGCGACCGCACTCCACAAGGCCAGACCCTT
The DNA here is from genome assembly GCF_001648775.1 of Pseudomonas fluorescens. Taxonomy (GTDB): domain Bacteria; phylum Pseudomonadota; class Gammaproteobacteria; order Pseudomonadales; family Pseudomonadaceae; genus Aquipseudomonas; species Aquipseudomonas fluorescens_M. The sequence continues at coordinate 415,247 of NZ_LVEJ01000003.1, read as the reverse complement.
GCCGAAGGTGGTGGTGACCGTGTAATCGAACGCAACAGCGCTCTGAGCTAAGCCCATGGCGGCCTCGAAAAAAAGCCCAATCACCAGATTGGGCTTTTGACTTTTCAGCCCCGATAAATCCTGCCCTGCCGTTCGACGCCGACAAAGCCGATTTGCTAGAGTGCGGCGCTTGTCCTGCCGAAGAACACACCCAGCGATGCTGCCCCGCGCCGAACAGAAACAGCAAACCCGCAACGCCCTGATGGACGCTGCCCGCCACTTGATGGAGAGCGGCCGAGGATTCGGCAGCCTGAGCCTGCGCGAAGTGACGAAAACCGCCGGCATCGTGCCCACCGGTTTCTATCGGCATTTTGCCGATATGGACGAACTCGGGCTGGTGCTCGTCAGCGAGGTCGGCCAGACCTTCCGCGAGACCATTCGCCTGGTACGCCACAACGAATTCGTCATGGGCGGCATCATTGATGCGTCGGTGCGGATCTTTCTCGATGTGGTCAGCGCCAACCGCTCGCAATTTCTGTTTCTCGCTCGCGAGCAGTACGGCGGCTCACTGCCGGTGCGTCAGGCGATCGGGCGGCTGCGCGAGAATATCAGCTCCGACCTTGCTTCTGACCTGACGATGATGCCCAAACTGCAGCATCTGGACGCCGCAGGTCTGAGCGTGATGGCTGACCTGATCGTCAAATCGGTGTTTGCCACCCTCCCCGACATCATCGACCCACCCGCCGAAGCCCTGCCGGAGCATCTGACGCCACAGGCGAAGATCACCCAGCAACTGCGCTTTATCTTTATCGGCCTCAAGCATTGGCAAGGGCTGGGAAGTACCGAGTAATTCCCTTTTATGACTGACACACCAGTCTCCCCTGTGGGAGCGAGCTTGCTCGCGAAGGCGTCGTGTCAGTCAACATCTATATCTCTGACTTACTGCACTCGCGAGCAAGCTCGCTCCCACATTTGGTTCGGTGTATCGGCCTCCATTTGGTGCATTAAAAAATCTTCACGCACCAAAACATTTCAAAATTCAGCAACATCTTGAAACATCCACTAGGCTCCGACAGGGATTTCCTACATCTCGTCCGATTGGCAAGGCCCTTGCTCTAGCCAGAGTATTGTCCATAGCTGGAAGCTTTCCGATGCTGGTGATTCACCGCAGAATCGACCCTCAACCCGTCTGGGCCGCCGAGTTGCACCTGACCTTCGAAGCGCGGAGCAAAAGCCGTTTGCGCTGTTTCAGTGCCGAGGGCGAAGACGTCGGGTTGTTTTTGGAGCGCGGTCAGTCGCCGCTGTATGACGGCGAATGCCTACAGGCTGAAGACGGCCGCATCGTCCGCGTCTGCGCGCGCCCCGAGCAATTGCTGCACGTCACCTGCGCCAACGCCTTTGAACTGACCCGCGCCGCCTATCACCTGGGTAACCGTCACGTCGCCTTGCAAGTCGGCGATGGCTGGCTGCGCCTGCTCGACGATTACGTACTCAAAGCCATGCTCGAACAGCTCGGCGCGCAGGTCGAAGCCATTGAAGCGCCATTCCAGCCGGAACACGGTGCTTATGGCGGCGGCCATCACCATTCACGCCACGGCGACGAGGACTTCAACTACGCGCCGAAACTCCATCAGTTCGGCGTACGCCTGTGAATCCGGCCTGGGCGCTGCTGCGCCTGGCCAGTCCGCAATTGCCGATTGGCGGCTACAGCTATTCGCAAGGCCTGGAAATGGCGGTAGATAACGGCCGCGTGAACAATCCCGACAGCGCCCGGCGCTGGATCAGTGATCAGTTGCTGCTCAACCTCGCCCGCTTCGAAGCGCCGCTGTTGCTCGCGCATTGCCAGGCCGCTGCCGACCAACAATGGGCCGAGTTGCTCAGCCTCTGCGAAAGCCACCGTGCCAGCCGCGAAACTCGCGAACTGCATCTGGAGAGCCGGCAGATGGGCTATTCGTTGCAGCAATTGCTCAACGGTTTGCCGGAGCTCGACGCGCCTGCCCGCGACTTTCTTGATCAATGCACTGAACCGCATCTGGCCCTGTGCTGGGCACTGGCTGCCCGCGCCTGGAACATCAGTCCGCAAGACGCCCTCGCCGCGTGGTTGTGGAGCTGGCTGGAAAACCAGCTCGCCGTACTGATGAAAACCCTGCCGCTGGGCCAGCAAGCCGCGCAACGCCTGACCAGCGAACTGCTGCCGCTGCTGCAACAAGCGCAGCAGGACGCCAGCCGAATCGATCCCCAACACATGGGCAGCGCCGCGTTCGGTCTGTCCCTGGCGTGCATGGCTCACGAGCGCCAGTACAGCCGCCTCTTCCGTTCTTAGGAGAAACACTCGATGAACACACAACCTCTGCGCGTCGGCATCGGCGGCCCGGTCGGTTCCGGTAAAACCGCGTTGACCCTGGCCCTGTGCTTGGCCCTGCGCGAGCGCTACAACCTCGCCGTGGTCACCAATGACATCTACACCCGCGAAGACGCCGATTTTCTGGTGCGCAACGAAGCCCTCGCGCCGGAGCGAATCATTGGTGTGGAAACCGGTGGCTGCCCGCACACGGCGATCCGCGAAGACGCCTCGATCAATCTTGAAGCGGTCGATCAACTGAACCGGCGCTTTCCGGGCCTCGACCTGATTCTGGTGGAATCCGGCGGTGACAACCTCTCGGCGACCTTCAGCCCGGAACTGTCCGACCTGACCATTTACGTGATCGACGTTTCGGCCGGTGACAAGCTGCCGCGCAAGGGCGGACCGGGGATCTGCAAATCCGATCTGCTGGTGATCAACAAGATCGACCTCGCGCCGCTGGTAGGCGCCTCGCTGGAAATGATGGACAGCGATACAAAACGCATGCGCAACGGCAAGCCGTTTGTCTTCAGCAACCAGAAAACCGGCCAGGGCCTCGAAGCCATCATCGCCTTCATCGAACGCCAGGGCCTGCTGACCGCAGCCTGATGCACTTTTCAACAAGGAAGCTTATTCATGACACTTAAACGCATTCTGGGCGCTGTGGCGCTGCTGTTGACCCCGGCGCTGGCCTTCGCTCATCCGGGGCATGGCGACAGCGGTTTGATCGCCGGCATCAGCCACCCGATCGGCGGCCTCGACCATTTGCTGGCGATGGTCGCAGTCGGCTTGTGGGCCGCGCAGCAGCAAGGCGCGGCGCGCTGGGCGCTGCCGTGCACGTTTGTCGGCACCATGTTGATTGGCGGCATGCTCGGCTTTGAAGGGCTGGAGTTGCCGGCGCTGGAAAGCGGGATTGCCGCGTCGGTGTTGGCGCTGGGGCTGGCCGTGGCGCTCGCGGTGCGTCCGCCGTTGGTGATGGCGGTGGTGGCGACGGCGGTGTTTGCGTTGTTTCATGGTGTGGCGCATGGGCTGGAATTGCCGGACATGAGCAGTCCTTGGGCGTATGCGACAGGTTTCGTCGCCGCGACGGCTGCACTGCATGCGGCGGGTTATGCCGTGGTGCGTTTCCTGCCTCAGGCGGCTGCACCGTTGGTGCGCCTTGCAGGTGCGGCTTCGGCGGCGACTGGTGTCTGGTTGCTCGCAGGCTAGTTTTTATTGTCTGAACTGGCCCCTTCGCGAGCAAGCTCGCTCCCACATTGGATTTGTGGCGTACACAAAACCTGTGGGAGCGAGCTTGCTCGCGAAGGCGGCCGATCAGACGCCGCATCTCTGATGCCGGTCTCTCTGCTACCATGTCGCGCAATCGCCCCAGCCGTGACGACGTCCGCCCATGCCCCACGCTTCCCGCTCCACCGCCCTGCCTGAATTGACCGCCCTGTTTTGCGATGTGCAGCAGCACTTCGTCAACGTGATCGTGCCGCTTTGGCAAGGCCCGGGCTGGAACGCCGACATGGCGTTGCCCTTTGAGGCGCTGGACGCCGCGCACCAACCCCTGCCACCGCAACGCTATCGGGCGATGGCCTGCGCACGGCAGCTGTATCTGTTTTCCAGCCTGATCGGGGTTGTGGATAACGCTGAAGTCCGTGCGGCGGAACTGTTCCGATCGCTGCAACGGCACTTCCACGATGCCGAGCATGGCGGCTGGTTCTACAGCATCGATGCGCAGGGCAAACCGCTGGATCAGCGCAAGGACCTCTACACTCACGCGTTCATCCTGTTCGCCTGCGCGCATTACTGGGCAAAGTCCCGCGATCCGCTGGTCGAGTCGACGTTGAATGCGGCACTGGAAATCATTGGCCGGCGCTTCGCTACCGGCGATGGTTTGTACGAAGCGTGCCTTGATCGTGACTGGGTCACCCTCGAGACCGGCCCGCTGCAGAATCCTTTGATGCACCTGGCCGAAGCATTCCTCGCCACCCTTGCCGTGCGCGAAGATGCGCAGACGCAGACCGCGTTGCTGGCGTTATGCACAGCCATGCACAAGCACTTTGTCGACCCGCAGCATGGCGTGTTGATGGAGAAGCCACTCGGCGCTGTGGATAACTGGTATGAGCCGGGGCATCAGTTCGAATGGTATTTCCTGCTGGAATCGTCGCCGTTGTTGCGCGGTTCGAAACTGCATGCGGCGCTGGATCGGGCGTTTGCCTTTACCGAGCAATACGGTGTGGTGCAGCCATCTGGCGCAGTGCGTGCAATGCTCGATCTGGAAATGGACGGGCGCCCGAGGGATTCGACTCAGCGCATCTGGGCGCAGGCCGAATACCTGCGGGCGCTGACTTTGCGTCAGGGTAGTGAGGCCGTGGTGCTGCGCCAGATGCAGGCGTTGCAGCAGCGGTTTCTGCATGCAGGTGGCTGGCATGAGTGTCGGGATGAATTGGGAGAGGTGAGTCGCAAGGACATGCCATCGACGACCCCTTATCACTTGGCGACTTGCTACCACGGTCTCGCTGAATATCTGCGCTGACTGACAAATAGCTTTCGCGAGCAGGCTCGCTCCCACAGGTGATTGTGCGGCTCACAAACAGTGTGTTCTCCGCAATTCAATGTGGGAGCGAGCTTGCTCGCGAATGGCCGTTACACGGTCTCTAGGCGATCCACTTCTTGTCCCCGGTAAAGCTGATGGTCAACCAGCGCGCCGCATCCGGCTTGCCCAGCTTCGCCGAAATCTCTTCGCGTAACGCATCCAGTTGTCCGACATTGCTCAACGCATAATCCGCCGGCAACACCACATGAATCTCGATAAACCGTGCTCGCCCGTGCTTCTGCACGTACGACACGTAAGCGTCGAAACCATGCTCGGTTTTCGCCGCGTCCATCACTTGGCGCACCTGATCATCCAGCGTGTCCGGGGCAATCCCCAGTACATCGCGCAACGCCGGACCAAGGATCTTGAACGCCGGCGGCAACATGGTCAGCGCCAGCACGATCAGAATCAGCGGGTCGACATACACCGCCCACTGACCATAGCCCTGGGACTTGAGCAGCAACGCCGCGAGGAAACTGATCAACAGGCCCACGGACAGCATCGCGTCCACCAGCCAACTGATGTTGTCGAACTGGATCAGGCTCGATTTAAGCTTGCGATTGCGCTGCCGTACGTAGAAGAAGTAGGCGAATTCGACCACGGTAAACACCGCGGCATAAATGATCACCAGCCCCAACTCGATGTCGCGGCCACCGTTGATGATGCCGAACACGCCGTTGAGGAACGCGTAGATCGCGATCAACATCAGGAAGCTGCCTTCGATCAGCAGCACCATCGGCTCCAGATGCCAGAAACCGAACTGGAACCGGTGATTGCTTTGCTTGGCGATCAGCTTGGCGGTGATCAGCATCAGGACTTTGATGAACGTTGCGATCAGCGAGAAAAAACCATCGAACAGGATGGATTGCGAACCTGAAACAAAACCGGTGACGATCCCGGCAATCGCCACCGCCAACATCAGAATGGTCGATTGTTTGAGCAGTGCCTGCTCACCTCGGTTACTCACTTTGACTCCTCGAAAACCTTGAAAACCGCGGGGTGCGGTTGGGTTGTTGCGAGGGGAGTTTACCTTATCGGGATTTATTGCCTGTGACGGCCCATTCGCGAGCAAGCTCGCTCCCACATGAGACCGCGATCAAATGTGGGAGCGAGCTTGCTCGCGAATGGCTTCAGCGCGGTCTTAAGCCTTGTTCCGCTCAATGGCAAAACCCGCCCAGGTCTGGCTCACCGGCATCAACTCCAGGCTGTTGATGTTGATGTGGGCGGGCGCATTCATCACCCAGAAAATCGTCTCGGCGATGTCCTGCGGCTGGATCGGCTCAGCCCCTGCGTAAGTCGCGTTGTAACGCTCCTGATCTCCAGCAAAACGCACCAGCGAAAACTCGCTCTCGCACAGCCCTGGCTCAATGTTGCTGACGCGCACGCCGGTGCCCTGCAAGTCGCAACGCAGGTTCAGCGAGAACTGTTTGACGAACGCCTTCGTCGCGCCATACACGTGGCTGCCCGGATACGGATAGTTGCCGGCGATGGAGCCGAGGTTGACGATGCCGGCACCTCGGCCATGGGCGATCAGGCGCGGCAGCAGCAGGCGGGTTGCGTACATCAGGCCTTTGACGTTGGTGTCGACCATGGTGTCCCAATCGTCCAGATCGCACTTCGGCGCCGGGTCCACACCCAGCGCTAAACCGGCGTTGTTGATCAGGCCACGCAGCTTGGCGAACGATGGCGGCAAGTTGGCAATCGCCTCCTCCATCGCCTTGCGATCACGCACATCGAGCACCAGACCATGCACTTCGGTCTGTTTCGACAGCTCGGCGCACAACGCATTGAGGCGCTCTTCACGACGGCCGGTCAGCACCAGTTTCCAGCCAGCCTCGGCAAAACGACGGGCGCAGGCTTCACCAAATCCGGACGTCGCGCCGGTGATAAACAGGGTGTTGGACATCGTGTTCTCCTTGCTTCGGCCACCGGAGCAGCCCTTGGAATAGAAAATCAGCAGGCAGCATGCCCGGCCCGGCACTCACGGGCAACTGCTACACAGTGTTCAAAAAACAACCAACCCCGCCGACGCCACAGCCACCGTGGCCTGTAGCCATGTGCACGCATGTTATCCACAGTCCCTTCCACAGTTTCCGGGGGCAACTGGAAACGCGCAAAGCCGCGCCACACAAGGCTTTGCGGGGGAAATAGAAAGTTTTTTGCTTGACCCTGAAGTGGCAGATGTGCCGGAGATGGCATTTTGCACGACCAGCCGGTCAGCACAGTGATTGCGCGCGGCCAGTAATTACAGCCCTCAGCGCAGTCTTTCCAGAGTTTAGTCACAGACTTATCCACAGGCTTGTTCACCTGGAATCGCTGCGATCCGCGCCCCTATAAAAAGGTTGACAACGAAGACTTCAAGCGCTGCAAAAACGCCTGATCAAAAAACAACCACGCGCTTACAGGCCACGGCTTACAAGGCGTACAGCCAGATACACCCACGTTATTCACAGCCAGCTCCACAGCAAACGGGGACAAGTCAAAACTGTGGAAAAACAGCCATTTGCAGCGTCTATATGTCGCGCTTTGACAGCTTGGGGAATTTGTTTTCCACAATTCCACGCAACACTTGAAATCACTGATCAATTCCCTGTAGGAGCTGCCGAAGGCTGCGATCTTTTGATCTTTAAAGACAACATCAAAAGATCGCAGCCTTCGGCAGCTCCTACACAGGCGTGCGGTATGTTTGAGGAATGAAAAAGCCCCGGGACTTGCGTCGCCGGGGCTGTGCATAACGTCGAGGAATCAGTGCCCGCCCAGATAGGCGTTACGCACCTCCTCATTCACCAACAGCTCTTTACCCGTGCCCGTCAGGCGAATCTCGCCGTTGACCATCACATACGCCCGGTCAGACAGTTTCAGCGCATGGTTGGCGTTCTGCTCGACGAGGAAAATCGTCATGCCGGTTTTCGCCAGTTCGCGCAGGGTTGCGAAGATCTGCTTCACCACGATCGGCGCCAGGCCCAGGCTCGGCTCGTCGAGCAGCAACAGCTTCGGCCGACTCATCAACGCGCGGGCAATCGCAAGCATCTGCTGCTCACCACCGGACATGGTCATCGCCCGCTGGGTACGCCGCTCTTCCAGCCGTGGAAACAGCGTGAACATGCGCTGCATGTCCTCTTTGGCGTACTTGTCGCCAATCGGGATGGTACCCATCAGCAGGTTTTCCTCGACGGTCATGTCGGGAAACACCCGCCGGCCTTCCGGCGACTGCGCGATGCCGTGGGAGGCGATGTAGTGCGAAGACTTCTGGGTGATGTCGACGCCTTGATAAATGATCTGCCCGCCCGCTGCCCGTGGCTGGCCGAAGATCGACATCAGCAACGTCGATTTGCCGGCACCGTTGGAGCCGATCAGGCTGACGGTTTCCCCCTCGTTGATCTGCAGCGAAACACCTTTAAGCGCCTGGATCGGTCCGTAGAACACGTCGAGGTCTTTGAGTTCGAGGATCGGTTGCGTCATACCAGCTCCTCTTCGTCGGCGCCGAGATAGGCGGCAATCACTTTCGGGTCGTTACGAATCGCTTCAGGCCCGCCTTCGGCGATGACGATGCCGTGGTCCAGCACCACGATGTGGTCGGAAATACTCATAACCATGCCCATGTCGTGTTCGATCAGCACCACGGTCAGATCGTGCTCGTCGCGCAGCAGCCGGATCATCGCGCTCAGCGCTTCGGTTTCCTGAGGGTTGAGGCCGGCGGCCGGTTCGTCGAGGCAGATGATCTGCGGCCGCGTGCACATGGCCCGGGCAATCTCCAGACGGCGTTGCTGACCGTAGGAAAGTTCACCGGCGAGACGGTTGGCGCAGTCGACCAGATCGACCACTTCCAGCCAGTAGAACGCAACGTCCAGCGCGTCGCTTTCAGCCTTGCGGTAGCCCTTGGTATTGAGGATGCCGGCGAGCATGTTGCGGTTGACCCACATGTGTTGGGCCACCAGCAGGTTTTCCAGCACCGACATTTCCTTGAACAGGCGAATGTTCTGGAATGTCCGCGCCAGCCCCGCACGGTTCACCAGGTGCGTACCACCGAACATCTTGTAATACAGACGGCTGAGGAAGGATTTCGGCGAGACGAAGTCGGTCGCTTTAAACGACTCGCCCAACAACTGGATGACGTTGGTCTGCTGGCCGCGCACATTGAGTTCGATCTTGCCGCCGGAGGCTTTGTAGAAACCGGTCAGGCAGTTGAACACCGTGGTTTTGCCAGCGCCGTTAGGGCCGATCAGGGCGAAGATCGAGTTGCGTTTAACCTTCAGGCTGACATCGCTCAAGGCCTTGATGCCGCCAAAGTGCATCATCAGTTTTTCAACAGAGAGTACGACTTCACTCATGGCGCAGTCCTCTCATAGTGAATGGCACCTTTGCGTGGAGTGACCCCGGTACGGCTGATGCGGATCAGCCCGCGTGGTCGCCAGATCATCATCAACACCATCAGGATGCCGAACAGCAACACGCGATATTCGGCGAAGCCGCGCAGCAGTTCCGGGGCGACGGTGAGCACGAATGCCGCGATCACCACGCCGATGGTCGAACCCATGCCGCCGAGCACGACGATGGCGAGGATCAACGCCGATTCGAAGAAGGTAAACGAGGTCGGGTTGACGAAACCTTGATAGGTGGCGAAAAACACCCCGGCCAGACCCGCCGTCGACGCGCCAATGGTGAACGCCGAAAGCTTGACCAGCACGTGGTTGAGGCCCATCGAGCGGCAGGCGATTTCGTCTTCACGCAGGGCTTCCCAGGCGCGACCGACCGGCATTTTCACCAGACGATGCTTGATGTACAGCACCGCCAATACCACCAGAAACAGCACCGCGTAGATGAAGTAGTACTTCACGTCCGGGTTGTAGGCGATGCCGAAGAACTCATGGAACGGCACCCCGCCATCCTTCGCCCGCTTGCCGAACTCCAGACCGAAGAAGGTTGGCAATGGCGCCGGCATGCCGTTCGGGCCGCCAGTCAGGGACAACCAGTTGTTGAGGATCAGGCGAATGATTTCACCGAAGCCCAGGGTCACGATCGCCAGATAGTCGCCATGCAGACGCAACACCGGGAAACCGAGGATGCAACCGGCCAGACCCGCGGTGATCGCCGCCAGCGGCAGCACCGTCCAGAAACCCAGACCGAGGTATTGATAACCCAGCGCCAGACCGTAGGCACCGATGGCGTAAAACGCCACGTAACCGAGGTCGAGCAGACCAGCCAGACCGACCACGATGTTCAGCCCCAACCCCAGCAGCACGTAGATCAACCCGAGGATGACCACGCCCAACAGATAGGAGTTGGAAACAAACGGCACGATGACCGCCAGCACAATCAGCAGCGGGATGATCCAGCGCAAGCTCGATTTATGGTCGCTTGGCAGCACGTGCACACCGGAACCGGTGCTCTCGAATCCGTCGAGAATTTTCAGGCCCTTGGGCGTTTGCAGGAACAGGCTGAGGACGAAGCGGCCAACCATGACGATACCGATGATCCACGCTACGCGGGTCGGTTCGAGATTGAAGCTGTACCCCTCAAGGACGACACCGACAATCGGCCCGAAAACGATCAGGGCAATCAGGCCGGCCAGAATCGCCTCAACCAGGCTTTTTTTGACATCAATGCTTTTTTTGGTGGTTGAAGACATCGCTTACATCTTCGACACAAGAGGACGGCCCAACAGGCCCTGCGGCCGGAAGACCAGAACAAGTACGAGCAGCGAGAAGCTGAACACGTCTTTGTAGTCGGAGTTGACCAGACCGGAGAACAGCGACTCGGAGATGCCGAGAATGATCCCGCCCAGCATCGCGCCCGGCAGCGAACCGATCCCGCCGAGTACCGCGGCAGTGAACGCTTTAATGCCGATGACAAAGCCTGCGTAGAAGTCGAACGTGCCGTAGTTCATGGTGATCAACACGCCGGCCAGCGCCGCCATGGCTGCACCGATGATGAACACGTAAGAGATAACGCGGTCGGTGTTGATCCCCAGGATCGAGGCCATCTTGCGGTCTTGCTGGGTGGCGCGGCACATACGGCCGAGCTTGGTGTACTTGATCACGTAGGTCAGCAGGCCCATGCCGACGAATGCGGCCACCAGGATGAAGATCTTGGTGTAGGTGAGCTGGACGAAACCGGTGCCGATGTCGACGCGCCAGGCGCCGGTGAGCAGCGTCGGAACACCCTGTTGGCGGGCGCCCTGGCTGATCTGGGCATAGTTTTGCAGAATCAGGGAGATACCGATGGCGCTGATCAGCGGTGCCAGCCGGGTGGAGTTGCGCAGGGGTTTGTAAGCGACTCGTTCAATGACCCAGCCATACACCGCCGTGACGACGATGGTGAAGATCAGCGTGCCGAGCATCAGCAGCGGGAAGGATTCGATACCGAAGTAAGCCAGCAGAGCCAGACTGATTGCCGCCAGGTAAGCAGAAATCATGTAAACCTCGCCGTGGGCGAAGTTGATCATGCCGATGATGCCGTAGACCATTGTGTAGCCGATGGCGATCAGGCCATAGACCGACCCGAGGGTCAGGCCGTTGACCAGTTGCTGCAGGAAAATACCATCCATAACGCAATCTCACGCAGTGAGAACCTGCACGCCGGTGGGCGTGCGGCTCTTCTAGGAAAAATACAGATTTACGTCGGAGCAATGTCAGCCACGATCAGCCCGATACACTCTGCCCCTTGTGGGAGCGAGCCTGCTCGCGAAAGCGGTCGATCATTCAACACATGTGTTGGCAGTCATTCCGTCTTCGCGAGCAGGCTCGCTCCCACATTGGATGAGTGGGGATCAGCTGATCGCGTCAGCCCTTACTTCTGTTTTTCCAGCTGGTGGTATTTGCCGGTGGCGTCCCACTGGTACACCACGTAGTCGGAGACTTTCAGGTCGCCCTTCTTGTCCCAGGCTTTCTCGCCCATGACTGTTTTCACCGGATTGGCTTTCAGCCACTCGGCGGCTTTCTCGCCACTGTTGGACTTGGCGCCGTTGAACGCGGCAGCCAGCGTCTGCACCGAAGCGTAGGCGTACAGGGTGTAGCCCTCAGGCTCGGTGCCGGCCTTGCGGAAGGCATCGACGACGGTTTTACTTTCTGGCAGCAGACGCGGGTCGGCGCCGAAGGTCATCAGCACGCCGTCGACGTATTGCGGGCCGCCTGCGGTGGTCACCAGTTCGTCGGTGACGATGCCGTCATCGGACATGAACTTGACGTCTTTCAGGCCTTCGGTACGCAGTTGCTTGACCAGTGGACCGGCTTCCGGGTGCAGACCGCCGAAGTAAACGACGTCGGCACCAGCGGCGCGGATCTTGGTAACCACGGCGCTGAAGTCTTTCTCGCCACGGGTCAGGCCTTCGTACAGCACCGGCTTCACGCCACGCTTCTCAAGCTGTGCCTTGGTGGCATCTGCCAGGCCTTGGCCGTAGGTGTCCTTGTCGTGCAGCACGGCAACTTTTTTGCCTTTGAGCACATCGACAATGTAATCGCCGGCGACGATGCCCTGCTGGTCGTCACGCCCGCACATACGGAACATGGCGCTGAGGCCGCGCTCGGTCACTTGCGGGTTGGTGGACCCCGGAGTGATCGCGATGACACCGGCTTCGTCATAGATTTCCGAGGCTGGAATGGTGGAAGAAGAGCAGAAGTGACCGACTACGCCAGCGACTTTCTGGTTGACCAGGTCCTTGGCGACCGTCACGGCCTGCTTCGGTTCGCAGGCGTCATCGCCCTTGACCAGTACGATTTTCTCCCCGTTGACGCCGCCCGCCGCGTTGACTGCGTCAGCCGCTGCCTGTGCACCCTTCATGTACTGCTCGCCAAATGCCGCGTTGGCGCCAGTCATTGGACCCGCTACACCGATTTTCACATCAGCTTGAGCAAACGCAGAAACACCCAACGCAGTAGCCACTGCGAGGGCCAGAAAGCCTTTCTTGTAAAACGTCTGGGACATGAGGTGGTGCTCCAAGGTTTTTTTTAGTTGGCACTGCGACTTCACTTCACTGAATGCTCTGAGCAAGGGCCGTGCCATCGGTTTTTTATTCTTCAAAAAGTCGCTGCTTTCTTGTTATTTCGACTGTTTCGTTCCCATTTTCATTGGGCGTGCAACCGTCTAAACCGCGGAAGGTGAAACCATTTATTTTTTCAGGCGCAACCCGCACGCGCCATCATTGCAACCGCGGTGCCAAACGACGTGCAACCAGCCTGTAACAGCCCGCGTCACCGAACTGCACACTGCTGGTGCGGGACTGCTACAACCCGCACCATTACAGGCTAGTCGCTGCATCGAAAAGCGCCGCTTCCGGCAACATATTTCAACACTCAAATCACAATGCGCAGGCACTGGCCCGCGTGATACAGCGAGAACCCGGCCTCGTACAGGCAACTGCGCAAGCCGACGCCCGACAAGGGCTGCATCGGTGCGAAAGGAATCGGCAGGGTTTGTGGATTGCCGTTACACAGATAATCGGCGAAGGCTTTGCCAACCACCGTACCGGTAGTGACGCCGCGACCGTTGTAGCCGGTGACCGCCACCAGTCCCGGCGCCGGTTCGAACAGACGCATAAGGTGATCGGGCGTAAAGGCGATACGCCCGGTCCAGGTGCATTCCCAATCGACGGGTTTCAGATTGGGGAAGTAATGCTGCTGCACCCGGTCGGCCCAGGCCTTGAGAAACCACGTTGGTTTCTGATTGCCGTTGCCCAGACTACCCAGCAATAACCGCCCTTCTTTGTCGCGGCGAATGCTGCTCAGTACCTGCCGCGTGTCCCACGAGCCCTGCCCGCCCGGCAGAATTTCCTGCGCGGCGTCTTCGGTCAGCGGCACCGAAGCGACCTGATAGTAATAACCGGGGAAAAAGTTGCGTTTGAGCTCGGTCCAGTCGCCTTCGGTGTAGGCGTTGGAGGCGATGACCACTTGCTCGGCCAGCACGGATCCGTGCTCAGTCTGCACCGACCATTTCGCGCCCTGACGTTCAAGGCGAGTGACCGGCGAATGATCGAACATTTGCCCGCCAAGACTGATCACGGCATTGGCCAGCCCGGTGACGTAGGCCATCGGATTGAGCGTGCCGGCGCGACGGTCGAGCAACGCAGCGGCAATTTTTTGCGTGCCGGTGGCCTGTTCGCAGGCCTTGCCGGTGAGCAATTCGACCGGTGCACCACGGCGTTTCCATTGCTGCTCACGACTGCGCAGATCCGCCTCGCCCTTGGCGTTGTGCGCCATGTGCAGCGTGCCTTCGCGGCGCAACTGGCAATCGATGTTGTACTTGTCCACAAGGCTGAACACCAAGGCCGGCGCCGCCCCGAGCATGCGGTTGAGCTGACTGCCAACCGCTTCGCCAAAACCGGCTTCGATCTCGTCCGGCGGGATCCACATGCCGGCGTTGACCAGGCCGACGTTGCGCCCGGAACCGCCGTGCCCGGCGCGATGGGCTTCGAGCACGCAGACGCTTTTGCCTTTTTCCAACAGATGCAGCGCCGCCGACAACCCGGTGAACCCGGCGCCGATCACGCAGACATCGACGTTGACTTCGCCTTTGAGCGCCGAATTATCCGGCCTTTGCGGCGTAAGTGTTTCCCACAGACATTCTTCGCGTAACGGCATTGCCAGACTCCAACAGAAACCTAACAAACACTGCATACCCTGTGGGAGCGAGCCTGCTCCGGGCGGCGTTCCGACGAAAGCGGTATATCAGCCAACAACTATGTCGACTGACCCACCGTATTCGCGAGCAGGCTCGCTCCCACAGGGGATCTACATTTGGCGGCATCACTCAGTCGAACGTAATGCCCTGCGCCAGCGGCAACTCCAGCGAGTAGTTCACGGTGTTGGTCTGGCGGCGCATGTACGCGCGCCATGCATCGGAACCCGATTCACGCCCGCCACCGGTTTCTTTCTCGCCACCAAACGCGCCACCAATTTCCGCGCCGCTCGGGCCGATGTTGACGTTGGCAATCCCGCAATCACTGCCGACTGCCGACATGAACTGCTCAGCCTCGCGCACATCGGTGGTGAAGATGCATGACGACAGACCTTGTGGCACCGCATTGTTCAGACGCAGCGCTTCCTGGAAATCGCTGTAACCGACCACGTACAGAATCGGCGCGAAGGTTTCGCTGCAGACCACGTCGCTCTGCTCCGGCATTTCAACGATGGCCGGCGAAACGTAATAGGCGTTAGGGAATTGATCTTCGAGCTGACGCTTGCCGCCAAACACCCGACCGCCTTCGCTCAATGCCTGTTCCAGCGCATCCTGCATGTTTTCGAAGCTGTGTTTGTCGATCAGCGGGCCGACCAGATTGCCTTCCAGCGGGTTGCCGATACGCACCTTCGAGTACGCAGCTTTGAGGCGGGTGACGATTTCTTCTTTCACCGACTCATGGGCGATCAGACGACGCAAGGTGGTGCAACGCTGCCCGGCAGTGCCGACGGCGCTGAACAGAATCGCGCGGACCGCCATGTCGAGGTCGGCGCTTGGGCCGAGGATCATCGCGTTGTTACCGCCCAATTCGAGAATGCTGCGAGCGAAACGGGCGGCGACTTTCGGCGCCACTTCGCGGCCCATGCGTGTGCTGCCGGTGGCGCTGATCAGCGCAACACGCGGGTCATCGACCAAGGCTTCGCCAGCGTCGCGACCACCAATAATCACCTGGCAAAGATTCGCTGGGGCGTCGGTGAAATTCTTCACTACACGATCAAACAGTGCCTGACAGGCCAACGCGGTCAGCGGGGTTTTCTCCGACGGTTTCCACACCACCGGGTTGCCGCAGACCAGCGCCAGCGTGGTGTTCCACGCCCACACCGCGACCGGGAAATTGAACGCGCTAATGACGCCGACCACGCCCAGCGGATGCCAGGTTTCGCGCATGTGGTGGCCCGGACGCTCGGAAGCGATGGTCAAACCGTACAACTGGCGGGACAGACCGACGGCGAAATCGCAGATGTCGATCATCTCCTGCACTTCACCAAGACCTTCCTGGGTGATCTTGCCGGCCTCCCAGGAAACCAGTTCACCGAGATCAGCTTTGTATTCGCGCAACACTTCGCCGAACTGACGTACCAGCTCGCCGCGACGCGGGGCCGGCACCTTGCGCCATTGCTCGAACGCATGATCTGCGCGACTGATGTGCTGCTCGACTTCGGCCGGGCCTTCCCAGTTCACGGCGGCGATGCGGCTGCCGTCGATCGGCGAATGCACCGGCACTTTGCCGTTCTGGTAAAGGGCCGGGTTCACACCAAGACGATCAAGCAATGCGGCAACCATGGGTCACTCCTCAAGCAAAAAACTGAATGTGTGCGGCCACTGTTTCGCGACCGGGCAGGCCTTTAGTTGTAGCGTCACAATGGCAAGGCAACAAACGACCTTTACGCGAGATATCATTCCGTTTATTCATGCAGCGCTAGAAAGACAAGAAAAGGATCGGCCATGCTGAACAAACGCCACTTGCCCTCGATCACTGCATTGCAGTGCTTCGAAGCCGTGACCCGGCACTTGAGCTTCACCCGCGCCGCCGAGGAACTGAACCTGACCCAGAGCGCGGTGAGCAAGCAGGTCGCGCAGTTGGAAGAACTGTTGCAGCATTTGTTGTTCCGCCGCGTACGTCGGCGTTTACAAATGACCCCGGCCGGGGATTTGTACCTGGTTGAAGTACGAAAAATTCTCTCGCAAGTGGAAATGTCCACCCATTACCTGCGTTCCTACGGCGGGGAGACCGAAGTCCTGCGCGTATCGACGCCGTCGACCTTTGGCGCGCGCTGGCTGGTGCCGCGCCTGAAAGGCTGGCGCTTGCGCCATCCGTCGATTCATCTGGATTTGTGCAACGAGCAGGAAGCCGATGATCTGCTGCAAGGGCGCAGCGATCTGGCGTTCTATTTCGGTCAGGGCTCGCGGCCCGGCACGGAATGCCTGAAATTGTTCGGCGAAGAGCTGGTGCCGGTCTGCGCGCCGGGCAGCCTGCCGGACAAGCCGTTTACTGATCCGACGCAACTCACCGATCTGGTCCTGCTGCAAAATGCCTCGCGGCCGCAGGCCTGGCACGACTGGTTCGACAGCCAGGGTTACCAGACCGAACACAGCTACCACGGGCCACGTTTCGAAACCTTTTATATGTGCATCCGCGCCGCGCAGGTTGGCTGCGGCGTGGCGTTGTTGCCGAGGTTTCTGGTGGAAGAGGAATTGGCTGACGGCAAACTGGTCATTCCTTTTGAGCATGCCATGCCCAGCACAGATGCCTATTACCTGGCATATCCGGAGCACGCGGCGGAAGTGCCCAAGGTGCGGGACTTTGTGAAGTGGATGCTGGAGCAGGTCGATAGTCCAGCGTGAAGCTGCCTTCACTCCCTGTGGGAGCGAGCTTGCTCGCGAAGAGGCCGACACATTCGTTATCAATGTCGGTTGAAATGACGCCTTCGCGAGCAAGCTCGCTCCCACATTGGATCTGATGCGTTGTCAAAAAATGCTGGCAATCCCCACCGTTGATATGCGCCACTAGCGCCATTGATTGAGACCGCGCACAGGCGCGGCGCACCTGGAGACCCCGTTATGAGCGAGAGTGTGTTTGCCGATCGCATCGTGCAGAACCTGCTCGACACCGACTTCTACAAATTGACGATGATGCAGGCGGTGCTGCACAACTACCCCAACGTCGAAGTCGAATGGGAGTTCCGTTGCCGTAACAGCGAGGATCTGCGCCCGTATCTGGCCGAGATCCGCTATCAGATCGAGCGTCTGGCCGAACTGAGCCTGAGTGCCGATCAATTGAGTTTTCTAGAGCGCATCAGCTTCCTCAAGCCGGACTTCCTGCGGTTCCTCGGTCTGTTCCGCTTCAACCTGCGCTACGTGCACACCGGTATCGAGAACGGCGAGCTGTTCATCCGCCTGCGCGGGCCGTGGCTGCATGTGATCCTCTACGAAGTGCCATTGCTGGCCATCGTCAGCGAAGTGCGCAACCGCTATCGCTACCGCGAAACCGTTCTCGAACAGGCGCGAGAACAGCTCTATCGCAAGTTCGACTGGCTGACCGCCAATGCCTCGGCCGACGAATTGTCGCAACTGCAAGTAGCCGATTTCGGCACCCGACGCAGGTTTTCCTACCGCGTGCAGGAAGAAGTGGTGAACGTGCTCAAGCACGATTTCCCCGGGCGTTTCGTCGGCACCAGCAACGTGCATCTGTCGCGCGAACTCGACATGAAGCCGTTGGGCACCATGGCCCACGAATGGATCATGGCGCACCAGCAACTCGGCCCACGGCTGATCGACAGCCAGATCGCCGCGCTGGATTGCTGGGTGCGCGAGTACCGAGGTTTGCTGGGGATCGCCCTCACCGACTGCATCACCACCGATGCCTTCCTCGGCGATTTCGATCTGTTCTTCGCCAAGCTGTTCGATGGCCTGCGCCATGACTCCGGCGATCCTGTGGTGTGGGGCGAAAAATGCATCGCGCACTATCACCAGCTCGGCATCGACCCGATGAGCAAGACGTTGGTGTTCTCCGACAGCCTGACCCTGCCCAAGTCGCTGGAGATCTTCCGTGCGCTGCACGGTCGGATCAATGTCAGCTTCGGCATTGGCACCAACCTCACCTGTGACATTGCGGGTGTTGAACCGATGAGCATCGTGCTTAAAATGACTGCCTGCAACGGCCAACCGGTGGCGAAGATCTCCGACGAGCCAGGCAAGTCCCACTGCAAAGACCCGAATTTCGTCGCCTACTTGCGACACGTGTTTCAGGTTCCTGCCGATTCCCGTCTATCTAGCAAGGAGTGAATTCATGCAAGCCGTACAGCGTGAGATTGCGCAGCAGCTCAAGGTGCAACCGCCGTTCGCTGACTATAAGGCCCTGCAAGCCGAAGTCGCCCGGCGCATTACCTTCATTCAGGATTGCCTGGTCAATTCCGGGCTCAAGACGCTGGTGCTGGGCATCAGCGGTGGCGTCGACTCGCTGACCGCAGGCCTGTTGGCCCAGCGCGCGATGCGTGAGCTGCGCGACCAGAGCGGTGACAACAGTTACAAATTCATCGCCGTGCGCCTGCCGTACGAAACCCAGTTCGACGAGCACGACGCCCAGGCCTCGGTGGATTTCATCGCCCCGGACGAGCGCCACACCGTCAACATCGGCCCGGCGGTAAAATCGCTGGCCAGTGAAGTCGCAGCCTTCGAAGGCAAGCACGCCGTTTCGGTGGATTTCGTCCTCGGCAACACCAAGGCACGGATGCGCATGGTCGCCCAGTACACCATCGCTGGCGCGGCGCACGGCCTGGTGATCGGCACCGACCATGCGGCAGAAGCGGTGATGGGGTTCTTCACCAAGTTCGGTGACGGTGCCTGCGACCTGGCACCGCTCAGCGGTCTGGTGAAAAATCAGGTGCGTGCGATTGCCCGCAGCTTTGGTGCGCCGGAGTCGCTGGTCGAGAAAATTCCGACGGCCGACCTTGAGGACCTGTCGCCGGGCAAACCCGACGAAGCGTCCCACGGCGTGACGTATGCCGAGATTGATGCGTTCCTGCACGGCGAACCGGTGCGTCAGGAAGCGTTCGACATCATCGTCGCGACCTACAACAAAACTCATCACAAGCGTGTGATGCCGTTTGCGCCGTAAGCGCTGATGGAATGAAAAAGCCCGCTGAGGAGTGATCCTCAGCGGGCTTTTCTTTGGCCATTACATCCATTGATGCGGATGGCCCCTTCGCGAGCAGGCTCGCTCCCACAGGGTTCGCTGTCGGACACAGCATTTGTGCACAACTAAAACCTGTGGGAGCGAGCCTGCTCGCGAAGAACGATAACGCGGTGGTCCTGATTACTTGACGGTAATCGTGCCTTTCATCATCGAAATGTGGCCTGGGAAGGAGCAGAAGAAGCCGTAGCCGCCATCAGCAATCTTCGCCACGTCGAAGGTCAGCGAGTCAGTTTCCTTGGCGCCGATGATCTTGGTGTGAGCGATGATGCGCGCGTCACCTTCCGGCAGGTAGTTCTTGTCGATACCGGCGGCCAGGCCAGCGGTGGCGATTGGCTGCATGTCAGCTTCTTTACTGATCACCAGGTTATGGCCCATGACGTTCTTCGGCAGGCTGCCGGAGTGGGTCAGCTCGACGGTGAAGGTCTTGCAGCTCTTGTCGATCACGATTTCCTTGGTGTTGAAGGACATCTGATCGGTGGAGTCAACGGTGGTTTTGCACTCGGCAGCCATCAATTGGCTGCTGGCCAGCGCCAGCAGGGATACCGCAACAACTTTGGAAAACATGGTGAATCTCCAAGGCAGGGTTAACAAAAACACGAATGGTGGAAAGACTGCCTGAAATCTTCGCAAGTTCCTATGACTTGAGTCAAAAATTGTATACAACTTTCAGGCTATGACACTCATCGACACAATCTAACGGCCAGATTCCCCGGCCCGTCCTATGATCGGCGCATCTACTGAGACGGAGTGCCTGTCATGTTCTTTAACGGTCTGTTGTGCAGTTTGCTCGCCGCCTACGCCTGTGGCGCCAGCGGTACCTTTGAATCACCGGAACGTGAAGTTTAGCCCTTGGATCGAGGCGTGCCAGCCATTACCCTGTGACGGATTGACCCAGGAGGAAGGCATGTCTCTGAAATCCGTGTGTGTATTTTGTGGTGCTAATGCTGGCACTGATCCGGCTTACACCGAAGCAGCCATTGCCCTTGGCCGGGCTTTGGCCGAGCGTAAACTGACCCTTGTCTACGGCGGTGGCGCCGTGGGTTTGATGGGCATCGTTGCCGATGCGGCACTGGCTGCCGGCGGCGAAGTGATCGGCATCATCCCGCAAAGCCTGATGGACAAGGAAATCGGCCACAAGAGCCTGACGCGCCTGGAAGTGGTCGATGGCATGCACGCGCGCAAGGCGCGCATGGCCGAGCTCAGCGACGCGTTTATCGCCCTGCCCGGCGGCCTCGGCACGCTGGAAGAGCTGTTCGAAGTCTGGACCTGGGGCCAGCTCGGCTACCACGGCAAACCTTTGGGCTTGCTGGAAGTGAACGGTTTTTACAGCAAACTCACTGCTTTTCTTGACCATATCGTCGGCGAAGGCTTCGTTCGCGCGCCACACCGTGACATGCTGCAAGTGAGCGAATCGCCGCAAACGCTGCTCGATGCCCTGGATAACTGGAAGCCGACCGTCACGCCCAAATGGGTCGACCAAAAACCCGGCTAACCACCGGGCACCGATACAGGGCAGAATACGCGCCGCTCAACCTCACCTTCGACCAAGAGGAACGCCCATGGCCAAACCCAATTACTCCTTCGCCAAACGTCAACGAGACCTGGCAAAGGAACAGAAGAAAGAGGAAAAGCTTCAGCGCAAGAAACAAACCGCTGAAGAAGCAGCCCTGAACCCTGAGGGTGAAGTGGTATCGGAAGATGATGTTGATGCACCTGAAGCAACTGAAACAGCGAAAGATCAGGCGCCTGACGCCTGAGCCCCACCGGGTTTGATGATCGAATCAGACCCAGCGGATTTGTGACGGGGTTGGCGGTTTCACTGCCGGCCCTCACAGCCCCAGCGCTTTACCAATCGAATCGCGATAGCCCTTGGGCAGATTGCCCGGCAATTGCGCGGGTTCGAACAAGCCGATCTCCTTGTGTTCATGACTGATGGTCGGCACGAAGCCACCCAGCAACTGACAGCGATAAGTCGAGATGAACACGTGTTTGCCTGGAATGACCTCGAACAGGTACGAATCCAGCGGCTCACCCACCGACACCTGAACATCCAGTTCTTCGACGATTTCCCGGGCCAGGCATTCGGGTGCTGTCTCGCACAACTCGATGCGACCGCCGGGCAATTCCCATTCGTCACGTTCATTGAGCATCAGCACGACCAAGCCTTCCGGGGTTTGCAGGACGCCTTTGATGGAAACCGGGAACATCAGAAACCCTCTTCTGCCAATACAAGGCCTACATTTTTAATCTTGTTAATCCAATGGCATCAGGGTGACGCGCACTTCCGGGTCGTGATTACCGCCGCCGAGGATCACCCCGCGCAGCGGCGACACGTCTGAGAAGTCCCGCCCCCACGCCAACGTGATGTGCTCCAGCGCCGGTTGCACATTGTTGGTCGGGTCGAAATCCACCCAGCCCAGCACCGGGCAAAACACCGACACCCAGGCATGCGAGGCATCGGCGCCGATCAGGCGTGGCTGCCCCGGTGGCGGCTGGGTCAGCAGATACCCGCTGACATAACGTGCCGCCAGCCCTCGCGAGCGCACGCAGGCCAGCATCAGGTGAGCGAAGTCCTGACAGACCCCGCGCCGACGCTCCAGCACCTCAACCAGCGGCGTCGCCACCTGGGTCGCTTCGGCATCAAAAGTGAATTCACTGAAAATCTTCTGCATCAACGCCTGCACTCCGAGCAGCAATGGCCGCCCCGGCGGGAAACAGCTGTGCGAGAACTCGACGAAGCTGCTTTTCAAATGCACATACGGTGATTGAAAACGATAACGACAAGCCTCAAGCACGTCGGCGGATAACGGCTGGCTGCTGTAGGTCAGCGCATCGCGGGTCTGCTCCCATGCCGGCGATTGATGGAAATCCAGCGCTGGCCGCGCCAGCACTTCAACCGTCAGTTGTGCATTGACCTGCAACTCATCATGCGGGCGCTCGAATGCCAGTCGGGTCAGCGGATTTCCAAACACATCCAGTTCATCGCGCCGCGCGGTAGGCTCCGGGCTGATCAGCAGTTGCTGATCGGTGCAGCGCTGCCAGGTGCAATCGCGCGGCCACAGATGAGCCAGTTGCTGCGCCAGCGAAACCGGACTGTCGTAGTGGTAACAGGTGTCGTGGAAGATCTGGTAACGGGCGCTCATCAGACGGACACCGTGCGTTGGCTGACATCATCGACGTGAGCGAAATGGCGCAACGCCAGACGATCCGAGACCTGGCCGCTGGCCTCGGCGATTTCTTGCAGCAGATCCGCCAGGCCCGCGAGGGCCGCACGTACGCTGGCCTCACCGAACAGTGGATTCTCCAGGCAACCCAGATCAAAGCGTGCCAGACGTTCAACCAGTCGCGGCAATCCCGCCTCGCGGGGCGCACCGAAATCATCATTCAAACGCTTCAACGTGCGGGTCACCAGCTTCAACTGGAACAACACCGCGTGCGGGTTCTGCTCATCCAGCAATAACAGGTCGAGCACCGGAATCAGCTGTGCCACCGCCAGATAGCGTGAACGGTAAGTGATGCTGCTGTTACCCAGTTCCAGCAACCACTCAAGCCCTGCCTGATCGAATGCGCCGGCACCGCGCAGAAATGCCGCCAGACTGCTGCTGAGAAATTGCAGACGCTCGATGCGCCGGCCGATCATCAGAAAGCGCCAGCCTTCGTCGCGGGTCATGTCGTCCAGCGCAAATCCGGACAGGGCGGCCAGCGACATCACCAGCCGGTTGAGAAAATCCAGCAACTCGGCGAAATCCGGCTCTTCGGTGTCCAGCTCCATCGCCTCGCGCTGCAACTCGACCAGCGCTTGCCAGTTCTCCCGCGAGAGCTTGCCGCGCACTTGCGAGGCCGCCCACTGCAAACGCTGCAGGTTGGAGCGCAGGCTGAACGACCAGTCTTCACCGAGCAGTGCCGCGAGCAAGCGCTCGGGCAGTTCACCTTCGTCCGGCAACAGCGTCAGTCGCTCGCCGAGATCGACCGCCGCCTGTAGCGCTTGCGGGTCATCGCCGTCGACGTAGCGCGCGAGCATGATCCGCAGCAGCCGCGCACTGTCGTCGCAGCGCTCGCAGTAACGGCCGAACCAGAACAGGTTTTCCACCACCCGCGAGGGTAGATACGGGTCGCGCCGCACCAGATCGTGGACGCCGACGTTGCGCTGAGTTTTCCACTGTTCGCCGTTGGGCGCACGATCGCCCAATACCCACGTGTCTTTACTGGCCCCGCCACGCTGCATCGACACCACTTCGGCATCGGCCTCGGCAGCCACTCGGGTCAGGCCACCGGGCAGCACGCGATAACCGTCGCGACTGGCTACCGCATACATGCGCATGCCGATCGCGCGCGGTTGCAGTTGACCGTTTTCGGCCTGCCAGATCGGTGCCTGGGATAGCTGAGCCAATTCTTGCGCAACATAGGCATAGGGCCGTGCCTGCATGCGTTCGGCCAGCGCCTGACGCTGTTTTTCACTCAGATCACGGCCAAACACCGGCGCGAAGCTTTGTGAGGGAAACGCCGGTTTGATCAGCAGCTCCGGCAGTTTTTCCAGGGCTTGCGCCAGCACTGGCGCCTCCCCGCACCACCACGTCGCAATCGACGGCAGGATCAGTTCTTCGCCGAACAGGTATTGGTTGATCTTCGGCAGAAACCCGAGCAACCCCGGCGATTCCAGCACACCGCTGCCCAATGCGTTAGCGACCAGCACCCGGCCCTGACGCACCGCTTCGAGCAAACCGGGAACACCGAGCGCGGAATCCGTGCGCAGCTCCAGCGGATCGCAAAAATCGTCATCGAGGCGGCGCATGATCGCGTGCACCCGGCGCAGACCGCTGAGGGTTTTCAGGTAGACCGTGGCATCGCGCACCGTCAGGTCTCCACCCTCGACCAGGGGATAGCCGAGCTGGCGGGCCAGATACAAATGTTCGAAATAGCTTTCGTTGAAACGCCCCGGCGTCAGCAACACCACCAGCGGCGCGTCATCGTCACACGGCGCCTGCCGCGCGAGGGTTTCCTGCAACGTACGGAAGAAGCCGGCCAGATGCTGCACCTTCAGATCGCGGTACAACTCGGGAAAGGCGCGCGACACGATGGTGCGGTTTTCCAGGGCATAACCGGCGCCCGATGGCGCTTGTGTGCGATCCGCCGTGACCCACCAGCGCCCATCCGGCGTGCGCGCCAGATCCACCGCATACAGATGCAGAAACGCGCCTTCCGGCGCGGCAATGCCCTGACAAGGCCAGAGAAAATTGTTGTGGCCGAACACCAGCTCCGCCGGCAACAGGCCTTCGCTGATCAAGCGCTGCGGCCCGTACAAATCAGCCAGCACCGCATTGAGCAGTCGCCCACGCTGAGCGATGCCAGCCGACAATTGCTGCCATTCATCTGCCGCAATCACGTGGGGCAGTAAATCCAGCTCCCACGGGCGATCAGCGCCCTTGGGATCGGCATAAACGTTATAGGTGACACCGTTTTCCTGAATCTGCCGCGCCAGCAAGGCCTGCCGCTGCACCAGTTGCGCCGGCGTGCTGCGCTGCAACTGATCGAACAGCCGCCGCCAGTGCGGGCGCACCGCGCCACTGCCGTCGAGCAGTTCGTGATAAGTGCCCGCCGTCAGCGGGTAGCGGTCTAGCAGGTCAGGCATGGAAAGCTCGGCAGACAGCAAGGAACGGTCAGACTAACGCAGGCAGATGACGCGCGGATATACGAAAAATCCGCGTGTCGCGTAGGCCCTAGAAACGTCGTAAATCGATTGTCATCGGTAGCTCGTCACTGATTTCCACATTCGGTATAGGAAGTTTCCCCGGCGTGTGTCCGACGCGGAAGAACCGCGCCATCCGCCGGCTCTCCGCTTCGTTGGCGTTGACCGGCAACGTCTCGTAATTACGCCCGCCCGGATGCGCGACGTGGTACTGGCAACCGCCCAGCGAACGGCCCATCCAGGTGTCGAGCAAGTCGAACACCAGCGGCGCGTGCACGGGTATGGTCGGTTGCAGACAGTTGGCCGGTTGCCACGCGCGGTAACGCACGCCGGCAACGAACTCGCCAACCCGTCCGGTCGGGTGCAACGGCACGGCAATGCCGTTACACGTCAGCAAATAGCGCTGCGGTGGCAAACCTTTGATCTTGACCTGCAAGCGCTCCAGCGATGAGTCGACATAACGCACCGTGCCACCTGTCGCGCCCTCCTCGCCGAGCACATGCCACGGCTCCAGCGCCTGACGCAGCTCCAGTTCGATGCCGTTGACGGCGTAATCGCCGACCTTGGGAAAACGAAACTCCAGATGCGCGGCAAACCATTCCGCGCGCAGCGGATAACCGGCGCTGTTGAGTTCGACGATGACGTCGGCGAAGTCCTGCTCGATAAAGTGCGGCAGCAGAAAGCGGTCATGCAGCTCGGTGCCCCAACGCGCCAGTTTCGGCGGCGCATAAGGTTCGCGCCAGAAACGCGCGACCAGCGCCCGCAACAGCAATTGTTGAGCGAGGCTCATGCGTGCGTGAGGCGGCATTTCAAACGCACGCAGTTCCAGCAGGCCGAGACGCCCGGTGGCGCCGTCCGGTGAGTACAGTTTGTCGATGCAGAACTCGGCCCGGTGAGTATTACCGGTAACGTCGATCAGCAAGTTGCGCAGCAGTCGATCGACCAGCCACGGCGCGCACTCCTCGCCCGCTTCGGGCATCTGCGCGAAAGCGATTTCCAGTTCGTACAGCGCATCGTTGCGCGCCTCGTCGACACGCGGTGCCTGCGAGGTCGGGCCGATGAACAGTCCGGAAAACAGATACGACAGCGACGGATGGTTATGCCAGTAACTGATCAGGCTGCGCAGCAGATCGGGGCGACGCAAGAACGGTGAGTCCGCCGGCGTAGCACCGCCGAGAACGAAGTGGTTACCGCCGCCAGTGCCGGTATGGCGACCATCGATCATGAACTTCTCGGTGGTCAGGCGGGTTTGCCGTGCCTCTTCATAGAGAAACTCGGTGCGCTCGACCAATTCGTCCCAGGTCGCCGACGGCTGCACATTCACCTCGATCACACCGGGATCCGGGGTAATCCGGAAATTGCTCAGACGTGGATCGCTCGGCGGCTCGTAGCCCTCCAGCAACACCGGGCAATGCAGTTCTTCGGCGGTGGCTTCAATGGCCGCCACCAGTTCCAGATAATCCTCGACCCGCTCCAGCGGCGGCATGAACAGGTACAACCGCCCCTCGCGAGACTCGGCGCAGAATGCGGTGCGGGTCAGCCAGTCAGCGGATTCGTCGACTTTCGGCACACGTTCGTCAGTCGCTGCAGGTTCGCCATGGCGGTTGAGCTGAGCGGTTTCTGGCAGTTCAGGGAAGTCCTGATTGGGGTCCTGAGGATGAATGAACGGATACTCGGCGGCTTTCACCCACGGCTGCGAACCCAGCGGCAGGCGATAACCCAGCGGCGAATCCCCCGGGACCAATCGGCAATGTTCGTCACGCAGATACCAGCGCCCGCTCTGCCATTGATCGCCCTTGGCGGTGCGCGCCAGCGGCAGCACTTGGCCAATGACTTTATTCAGGCCCTGACTGAACACCTTGCGCAAGCGTGCGCGCTCCAGAGGCTCCTCCAGACGTGAGTCTTCGGCGCTGACGTTGCTCGGCAACGTGCCCTCACGCCAGAGGTAATAGAAATTGTCTTCGTAGGCCGGAAACACAAAACGCGTAGGTAATTTCAGGCGCTCGGCGACACTTGCGAGGAAGCGTCCGGCCAATTCGCCATTGGTGCCGTAATCCTGCTGCTCATCGGCGATCAAGGCGTCGTTGTGCCAGATCGGGACGCCGTCGCGCCGCCAATAGCAATTGAGCGACCAGCGCGGCAATTGCTCGCCGGGGTACCACTTGCCCTGACCGAAATGCACCAGCCCCTGCGGAGCGTAGTGTTTGCGCATGCGCTGGAACAGTTCGGCGGAAAGCCTACGTTTATCCGCACCCAACGCGGCGGTGTTCCACTCGGCACCATCCGGATCATCGATTGAGACGAAGGTCGGCTCGCCGCCCATGGTCAGGCGTACGTCATCCGCCAGCAGGTCGGCATCAATCTGTCGGCCCAGCGCCTGAATCGCCAGCCATTGCTCATCGCTGTAAGGCTTGGTGACGCGCGGCGCCTCCCAAATCCGTTCCACCGACATTTCGTGGCTGAACACACATTCGCACGGCTCGACCAAGCCACTGATCGGCGCCGCCGAGGACGGATCCGGACTACAGGCCAACGGGATATGCCCTTCACCGGCGAACAGCCCGGACGTAGCGTCAAGGCCGATCCAGCCAGCGCCCGGCAGATACACCTCGCACCAGGCGTGCAGATCGGTGAAATCAACTTCAGTGCCGGACGGCCCATCAAGACTTTTCACATCTGCGGTCAGTTGAATCAGATAGCCGGAGACAAAACGTGCAGCCAGGCCGAGATTGCGCAGCAATTGCACCAGCAACCACGCCGAATCGCGGCAGGAACCGCAAGCGTGTTCGAGGGTGTGCTCCGGGGTCTGCACGCCCGGCTCCATGCGGATCAGGTAACGGATGTCTTCGCTCAGGCGCTGATTGAGCGCCACCAGAAAATCCACCGCCGGCAGCGGCGTGCGATCGATGCCGTCCAGATAAGCTTTGAACGCGGGGGTCAGCGGCAAGGTTTCGAGGTACGGCGCCAGCTCCTTGCGCTCGTCGGCGGCATAGGCGAAGGGGATTTTCTCGGCGTAGGGTTCGAGGAAGAAGTCGAACGGGTTGAACACGGCCATCTCGGCCAGCAGATCGACCTCGATGCGCAACTCGTCGGTTTTCTCGGGGAACACCAATCGGGCGAGGTAGTTGCCCTGAGGGTCCTGCTGCCAGTTGATGAAGTGCTGCTCGGGCGAGACTTTCAGCGCATACGACAGAATCCGCGTGCGGCTGTGGGCGGCCGGGCGCAGACGAACGATCTGCGGGCCGAGTTCGACAGCGCGGTCGTAGCGGTAATGCGTGACGTGATGCAATGCGACATGAATCGACACGGCGTGCCTCCTGCGAGCCTAAGCGTATTCGAAAGCGCGCAAGACTTATGCCATGCACAGGCTTGGGCGCTTTCCCGGAATGCTTAAGGCAGTACAGCACCAAAATCGGGCGATGCGGGGAAATGGTTTGGGCTGATTGCACGTAAATGTTGCGAAGAGCCCCTCACCCTAGCCCTCTCCCAGAGGGAGAGGGGACTGACCGAGGTGGATGTCGGAACTACGCCGACTTGAAAGTCTTGAGTCGAACCCGGATTTTGAAAAGCATGGAGGTCTGTTACGAAGAGCCCCTCACCCTAGCCCTCTCCCAAAGGGAGAGGGGACTGACCGAGGTGGATGTCGGAACTACGCCGACTTGAAAGCCTTGAGTCGAACTCAGGTTTTGAAAAGCATGAA
Source organism: Pseudomonas fluorescens (assembly GCF_001648775.1). Lineage (GTDB taxonomy): Bacteria > Pseudomonadota > Gammaproteobacteria > Pseudomonadales > Pseudomonadaceae > Aquipseudomonas > Aquipseudomonas fluorescens_M. Next base: position 386,310 of record NZ_LVEJ01000003.1, on the reverse strand, counting down.
GATCTGCTCCCTTTCCCCTCGCCCCCTTGGGGGCGGTCCGACGTTTCGGGAGGGCTGGGGTGAGGGGGATGGATCTTGCGGCCTACATAAATCCAACGGCAGAAATGCAAAACGCCAACCCGAAGGTTGGCGTTTTCATTAGCGCGGTACGACCGGCTTGCGGGTCGGCTTCGGCCCTTTGCCTTTCGCCGCGTCCTTGCGCTCCTTGGCTGCCTGCTGGTTGCGGGCAAACGCCGCCGCCTTGGCCTGTTCACGCTTGTCCCAAGGGTTACCACCATCACTGGCACGCGGCGGCAGGCCGGTATGCTGAGTGAGGATCTTGGTGGTCTTCTCTTTGCCTTCCTTCGCCACTTTATGGCTACCGGCCGGCGTCGAGTTCTTGCGACGGGCGCTCTGGTAGCTGTCGGTAGCCGGTTGATGAGTCGGGATCAATTGATCCTTGCCCGAACCGATCAAATCGCCACGACCCATGCGGATCAGCGCCTCACGCAGCATCGGCCAGCCTTTCGGGTCGTGATAACGCAAGAACGCCTTGTGCAGACGACGCTGCTCTTCGCTCTTGACGATGGTCACGCCGTCGCTCTTGTAAGTGACCTTGCGCAGCGGGTTCTTGCCCGAGTGGTACATCGCGGTGGCGGTGGCCATCGGCGACGGGTAGAACGCCTGCACCTGGTCAGCGCGGAAGCCATTGCCCTTGAGCCACAGGGCGAGGTTCATCATGTCTTCGTCGGTGGTGCCCGGGTGGGCGGCGATGAAGTACGGAATCAGGTACTGCTCCTTGCCCGCTTCCTTGGTGTACTTCTCGAACATGCGCTTGAACTTGTCATAGCTGCCAATGCCCGGCTTCATCATCTGGTTGAGCGGACCTTCCTCGGTGTGTTCCGGGGCGATCTTCAGGTAGCCACCAACGTGGTGGGTCACCAGCTCTTTGACGTACTCCGGCGACTCGACCGCGAGGTCGTAACGCAGACCGGAGGCGATCAGAATCTTCTTCACACCCGGCAACGCACGGGCGCTGCGGTACAGCTGAATCAGCGACGAGTGGTCGGTGTTCAGGTTCGGGCAGATGCCCGGGAACACGCAGGACGGCTTGCGGCACGCCGATTCGATTTCCGGGGTTTTGCAGGCGATGCGGTACATGTTCGCGGTCGGGCCGCCGAGGTCAGAGATGACGCCGGTGAAGCCTGGGACCTTGTCGCGGATCTCTTCGATTTCGCGAATGATCGACTCTTCAGAACGGTTCTGGATGATCCGGCCTTCGTGCTCGGTGATCGAGCAGAAGGTGCAGCCACCGAAGCAGCCACGCATGATGTTCACCGAGAAACGGATCATGTCGTAGGCCGGGATCTTCTCCTTGCCGTACGCCGGGTGCGGAACACGGGCGTAAGGCATGCCGAACACGTAGTCCATTTCTTCAGTGGTCATCGGAATCGGCGGCGGGTTGAACCAGACGTCGACTTCGCCATGCTTTTGCACCAGCGCACGGGCGTTGCCCGGGTTGGTTTCCAGGTGCAGCACGCGGTTGGCGTGGGCATACAGAACCGCATCGCCACGGACCTTTTCAACCGACGGCAGACGAATCACGGTCTTGTCACGGGTCATGCGCGGGCTGGCCAGAATCTGTACGACCTTGGCTTCCTGCGGATCTTCAACCGGACCTTTTTCCTGCTCGATGGCACAGGCCTGGGTGTCCTGGGTATTCACGTACGGGTTGATGATCTTGTCGACCTTGCCCGGACGGTCGATACGCGTCGAGTCGACTTCGTACCAGTCTTTCGGCGTATCGCGACGGATGAACGCGGTGCCGCGCACGTCGGTGATGTCTTCGATCTTGTGACCATAGGACAGACGCTGGGCAACTTCGACGATCGCGCGCTCGGCGTTGCCGTACAGCAGAATGTCGGCGCTGGCGTCGATCAGGATCGAGTTACGCACACGATCCTGCCAGTAGTCGTAGTGGGCGATGCGGCGCAGCGAGGCTTCGATGCCGCCGAGGACGATCGGCACGTGCTTGTAGGCTTCCTTGCAGCGCTGGCTGTAAACCAGGCTCGCGCGGTCCGGACGCTTGCCGGCCATGCCGCCTGGCGTATAGGCGTCATCGGAACGGATTTTCTTGTCGGCGGTATAGCGGTTGATCATCGAGTCCATGTTGCCCGCCGCAACCCCGAAGAACAGGTTCGGCTCGCCGAGCTTCATGAAGTCGTCTTTCGACTGCCAGTTCGGCTGGGCAATGATCCCGACGCGGAAGCCCTGAGACTCCAGCAGCCGGCCAATGATCGCCATGCCGAACGACGGGTGATCGACGTAGGCATCACCGGTAACAATGATGATGTCGCACGAATCCCAGCCAAGCTGATCCATCTCCTCCCTGCTCATCGGCAGGAATGGCGCTGGCCCGAAACATTCGGCCCAATATTTTGGATAGTCAAATAACGGCTTGGCTGCTTGCATGTCGACGACCGGTGTTGAAGTGAAAAATCGCGGGCGCGGAATATAGCACAAATTTTGACCAATTCCGACGGCAATGGTCGGTTTCTCTCAGAGTCCGCAGCGCGCCCGGATCGACACCGGCGCCAGACAAAAAAACCGACATATCAGCCCGACACTCATGCACCACTGATGCGACAAACCTTCAAGGATGAAGCCATGTCACCCAAACTGCCTGTCAAAGGCACCCTTACCAACGATCCGCACCCGCGCTCCACACCACCGTCACACCCAGGCCCGCGCAGCCCCGGTCCTTCGTCAGCGGTCGAGACGAATTTCCCCGCCATGACGCCGACAGAAACACCCGACAACGCCAGCGGAGGACGCTCCGCGACATCTGCCGTCACCGTCAGCCGCACGCCTTCCGGCGCCGCCATGGTGACCGCAAACGTGCGACGCTCGCTGGAGGACTACTGGATAACCACCGAGGCCCGATTGCCTGCTGCCGATACGCAGGGCTTGCGCACGTTCAAAGGTCGGCGCTACGTCGACATCCCCGGCGGCCATATCGTGGAGGTGGCCATAGACCCGGGCTTCAACCTCTACCGAGCCAGACTGGCCAGCGAGCGCTATCCCTCAGGTCCAGTGTTGAGGCGTGACCCTCAGAGCAAACTCTGGGTGCCACTCGAGCAATCAGACACGCCGATACTTCGTCCGATAGAAGTTTTGAACAGTGAACTGGACGATCTCTCAAGGTTGATGCGCGAGTCGACCGAGATTGGCAAACAACTCGAACGGGCGGTGCACACGCAGGAGGGCCAGGAAGGCCAACGAGCAGCACTCGCATTGTTCGAATTGCAATGCCACAAACACTTGGTGTTGCTGGAACAGACCTACGATTTTTTCATCCGCGAACAGGTCACGCTGCTGCTCTACAAAGGCGCCACCGCTTACCAGAACGAGCTCTTCAGCATTCAGAGCAAACGTTTCGAGATCTACAGCGAAGTCATGCTCGCCAGTGATACCCGCAAGCGCCTGGAAATCCCCGCCGACACTCAGCTCACCCTGGACCATCGCCGCTCGATGGCGAGTTATCTGAAAAGCAAACTGGGCCTGTTGCGCAAGCGCCAGGTCATTGCCGAGGAAATCCTGAAAAAATCGCACTACTCCAAAGAGCAGTTGGCTGAGCTGGACTACGACCCAATGGAACTGCACGAAACCCTGGCTGACTGGCTCTATACCAAAAGCCATTTGCTGGCGGCAGAACTCGCTGACAGCGCCGTGGTTTACTACGCATTGTCCTTTTCAGAACTGATGATTGCCTTCCGTAACATCGACAACATTCCGCTTGCAGTGCGCACAGCGGTATTGAGTGATCTGATCGACCAATGCACTTCGATCAAAGCCTCTTACGAATATCTTGAATTCCCCCCGACCCCAGCTCAGCTGGCCTCCCGGCAAGAGATGATCGAGGCGGTCAGGTCCTTCGAGAACACGCTTGAAGAGCGGATGCTGCAGCATCATCAAGATCTGGAAAGCGCCCCGCTGTCGCTGCCGCCAGATCAATCCATCGACTTTGACTTCATTCCGGCACAAGGCAAAAACCAGCCTGCGCTTTCCGCCAGGAGAATGTTCCGCAGCAAACACCACGGGGTGTTCAAGATCCGCGTGGGCAGGCCGCGTCGCAGCGCGATCAATGAAGAATTGATCGACGTCATGCACCCCCACCGGCCCGCAGAAATTCTGCAGACCTATGAACGCCAGGATGGCGAATGGCAACGCCGGGTGGTCACTCAGGAAAAAAGCCTCGCCAAGCTCAGCCTTCAGGCCGAGCAGCACCTGGACCTGTCAGACCAGCATTTACGCGTGGCCCTGCGTGATGAGGCGGCCAGACACAACGCCACCAGCATCGTCGATTTCCTCGGCGCAAAAGCCGAGATCCTCGATGATCTGTGCCTGGGCTTGGGCCGCGCGCCGACACCTGTCGGCAGCGACATCGCCGTGCTCATTTCGCGCTTGAAACACGACAGCCAGCGCTTGCGCAGCGAAGGCGAAGCCATTCGCATCCGGCTCTACAAAGATCGGGACTGTCTGAGCGCCGACCGGGTGGTGTACCTGATGCGCCACGATGAGCTGCGCGTCAAACGAACCCAAAACCGTCTGGCGCTCGGCAAGGGCCAGTCGCGGGACTTTCTCGATGTTTACTCACTAAACGACCGCCACACGGGCGAACCGTTGTGGGAGGCGCATTTTCACTATGCAAAAAAAGACACCCACGCGCTGGATTTCAAGCGCGATGGCGGCCATTTGAAAACGCTTGAGCAAGCCAGGCTGGGCGCTGCCTCCCAGCGCCGGGACGAGCAGGCCGGCCGGCCTCACCTCGCCATCTGGCGGCTGACGCTCGACAAAAAAACCGCGCAGAAGATTTTCGACATGGCCACCTGAGGCTGTGGTGCGCCAACCGATGTAACCGGCAATGAAGCCGACAACGCGTCAGCGCCGATTAAGGGGCCGATGCACAAACTGTTCAAGGATGAATAACCATGCCCATTAAATCGCCTTCCAAAGGCATCGACACCGGCGTCCCGACCGTTCGCCCGAACCCGGCGACGGAGGTCACCCCGCCGCGCCCGGATACACCCCGTGCCAACGCTCTGGAGCCGACGCTTACGGTTGACAGTCCACTGCGCCCGAACTCCCCCACCGTGCCGGCGGACCTTGACGCCATACGGCCGGCGCTGGTCGTAACGGTTCAGCCGACCGACCCTCCTGCCGAAGTGCTGCGTGCGGTCACTCAGCCGCTGAGGCATTACCGACTGACGGCCGCTAGCACACTGCCAGAGGTGGATGCCGAAGGACTGCGAACCTACAAGGGCCGCCAATACGTCGACGTGGCCGATGGCGGTGTTGTTCTGGTCAGTAAAGATCCGGAAACAGGGCTGTACCGGGCCAGACTGCCGAGTGAATCGAAGCCCTCAGGTCCAGCGCTGTTACGCGACCCTGACAGCGCAAAGTGGCATGAACTGGAGCTCTTCGAGCCCGTCACTTTTGCCCTGTCGGCTACTCGCCTGGAGCCTTTTCGCACGGCGCTGGATTTCAGCACCCGCATGGTCGACAGCGACGGTCTCCACCGTTTCAACGGCAAGCTCTACGCCGTGATCGATCAGCACAGCTATCAAGTGCTTCACGATCTCGATGCATCAACCCCGCTGACCACGGTGATGCGCATCGTCCGCCCCGAGGATCCGGTGGCCAGTGACAGCAACAATGTTTATGTCGCGACGCGCCCAGGTCGCTCCGAACCGGTTGTCCTCGATCCGCGCGACGGTTGGGTCGCCATCAATATCGCGGGAGCGGGCGGTATGCGCCGCAGTCAGTCGGAGCGCCTGGCGGGGCAAAGTCTGGCGGATCGCCTCGGCGCCTTCGCCCGACGCCTGCGCAGCCCGGAATCGCGGGCCAGAACGTTGTTTCCCACTTACGACAATCCACAGATTGCCGCTTACCTGCGCTCGTTGGGCGATGACGTCGCCAACGGGCTGGCTCTGCGCGAGAACGCCTACAAAAATCTAAAGGAGGAGTTGCAAGCCTGGGCGCAAGCTTCTGCCAGCACTGCCCAAGGCTGGGTTGAGCTGGCCACAAAGCAAATCAAACGCTGCTGGCGACATGAAACCGGGAGCACGTTGAAACTGCCACCCGGCGGTGGGTTTCTGCCAAGCCTGACGGCTGATTTCAATCATGTGCGCACGCTGGAACTGAATGCGCACGCCTGGTCGGACTCGGCCGAGGCCTTTCTCAAGCGCTTTACCGGCCTGGAACATTTGACCCTCAGCGGCTGCGGCCTGAAAAAGTTGCCCACAGGCGTCGCTGAAATGAATCACTTGAGCAGCTTGAATCTGCGCGCCAATGGTTTGCAACTCGATGCTTCCAGTGCCGACAGATTGAGTCTGTTCACTCGGCTGGAAAGCCTCGTCCTGTCGGATAACCCCTTGGGGCATCTGCCCGATTTCAGCGGTCTGTCACGACTCAAAGTGCTGGATTTGAACAGCACCGCCATCGATCAGTGGCCAGCAGGATTAACCGGACTTCTCGCAGCGGAGCGAATCGACTTGCGCAACAACCGCCTCAGCGAGGTGCCAGCAGACCGGCTCAATCCGCCCGATGATCAACTGGAAGCAGTCGCCCGGCTCAATCAGCACATTTGGCTGGAGGGCAATCCTTTCCCTGAGGGTTACTGGAGGCAATTCGAATTGTTTTGGCAGCGCGTCGAGCAGAATCAGCCGCAACTGTCAGTCGGCTTCCCATCTGACGCATTCAGACTGGAAAAGAACATTACCGAGGTCTCGCTGGCGCAGAGCCTGAACCCGGGAATGGACGTGAGCGCCGCCAAAAAACACGTTATGCAATTGGGCGACAACGCCATGGCAAAGCTGGTTGATCGCCAGCAAGCGCGCGTTGCACTGGACACGCAGCTGGCCACCTACGTGGATGAAAATGCACATTTACCGCTGTATGAACGCTCAAGGATCCGCGACGTTGTCAGGGACATTCAACGCAGTTGGTTGAAAAGAGACGGCTCGGTCCTGGACCTCTCCTTTGTCGCCGCCCCGACAACAGACCTGATTACCCCACTGCCCGCCTTGACCGGCGATTTCAGTCATGTGCATCACTTGTCGTTGAATGGCTTCATGTGGACCACCGGCGCCGATACATTTCTGGCCAATTTTACCCAGCTGCAGTCTTTATCCATCACTGGCTCCACGCTTGATACGTTACCTGCCAGCCTGGCTGAAACGAGCGACCTGAGCATTCTGGAACTGGGCTCGAACCGCATCGAACTCGATGAACAAAACGCCACAAGGCTGAGCACTTTCAGCCGATTGACGCGCCTGGATCTTTCTCACAATCCACTGAAGATAACGCCAGACTTCAGCGCCATGCCGACATTGACCAGCCTGATGCTGAATGACACCGGGATTGGTCAGTGGCCAGCGGGCTTACGCGACAAGACCGCTCTGCAGCACCTGGATTTGCGTAACAATCGACTGACAGAGGTGCCGGAGGAAAACCTTAACCCCACTGCCGAGCAATTTGCAGCAGTCGCGCGAATCAATGCCGTTACCTTGTTGGAGGGCAACGATTTTCCTGCTGACTACAGCGCAAAATTCGACAGCTTCTGGCGACGTGTGCACGCCACTCACCCAGAGCTCGCCTCGCCGTTTCGCGCCAACGCATTCGACAGTGGCGACTCCGCTGTACAGCGTTATCAGCGGCTGTATCCAGGCAAGCCAATCAAGGAATGCAGGGAATACATCTGGAGCCTTGAACCCGACGTCGCGGCAACAAGACTCGCCAGTCTCGAGCAGGAATTCAGTGGTTTGACGACTCAGCTCGATGCCTGGGTTTTTTCTGGAGGCGGTGGCCGTCAACGTTACATCCGCGCCGGTCAATTGGGAATCAACGCCGGAAACCGCGAAGATCGCTACAGCGCGCGTGCGCGGATTTTAAGTTGCTGGCGACGAGAAACAGTACAGAAAGTGGCCAACGACGGAACGCCAATCGGCTTTGAGCTGAATCTGAGTGGCCTCACGCTACAGAGCCTGCCGGATCTGGACATCGACTTCAGCCATGTCGGTTCACTCAGATTGAGCGACATGCAATTGAGCGCATCGCCGGAAGGTTTTCTCACGCGTTTTCGCCATGTGCGCTGGCTCGATCTGTCGCTCAATCAACTGCGTGAACTGCCCCCGGCGATTGCCGAAATGCGCGGTTTGACGCGCCTGTTTCTACAGAAAAACCAGATATCCCTGACCGCCGACAGCGCGCGGATTCTGTCGCAACAATCGACCCTGCGAGCGCTGTGGTTACATGACAATCCGCAACTGGGCATCGCGCCGGACTTCAGCCGGATAGCGGACATGCGCTCACTCGACCTGATGAACACCGGTATCGACACCTATCCGACGGGCCTGCACGACCAGCCGTTGCTGGACATGGTCCGGCTCAACCGCAACCGGATTGCACACATCCCCGACGCCGTCATTGCGCCGCCGGACAATCAGCTGGCGCAAACCTTGCGGGTCAACAACGTCACCAACATTACCGGTAACCCACTGGCCGACGAAACTCGCGGCAGACTTACTGTGTACAACAATCGCCTGATCGCGGCCGGCACGCCCATGACCGGGCCGGATAACCTGTTCGTCACCTCGACACGCATTCCCGGGCAACCTGTGCACAGACTGACACCGAACCTATCGGTGCAGCGCTGGCTCAGGGGGATGCCCGCAGAGCAGGTTTCAGCGAGAACAGCGCAATGGCAAACACTGCGTGACCAGCCGGGCGCAAATGGCCTGTTCGATACGTTTGAGCGATTGCTGGACGATGTGACCGGCCATGCTGATCTTCAGCGACGGGTCTGGAGCGTCATCGACAGCATCACCGAGAACAGTCCGGAATCGGAAAGCCTGCGCAAGGATCTGTTTGATCGGGCGGGCAGCGCCGCGTGCTGTGACCGAGCCGCGTTCACCTTCTCCAACCTCGAGAACCGCGCGCTGATGTACCGCGCCCGCGCGCAAGCGACTGACCAGAACCAGGGGCCACAACTGGCGCAACTATCCAAAGCGCTGTTCCGCCTGCACGAGGTCGACAAAATCGCATCGGCGGATATCGCGCAGCGCGAGGCAGACATCGCCCGATCGAGGACACCACAGCAGGCACTCACCCTTCCAGCGCCACATGTTTCCGAGGAAGTCGAGATCAGGTTGTTCTACCGCCACGCCCTGAAAGACCGATTGCAATTGTTGGGACAGCCAGAGCGAATGGGCTTTGCACACTTGGTCAAGGTCTCAACGGAACAACTGGAGAACGCGTTTAGAAGCGTCACGGCACTGGATAACTCGCCGCAAGAGTTCACTGCGTTGGTGTCGAGGGATTTCTGGCAGGAATTCATCGTTCACAAGTATCGAACGCAGTTTGAAGCGCAACGCCTGCCGTTTCAGGATCAGCAAACCTCACTCGACGAAACCTACGCCAACAAGGCGCTTTCGTTCAGCGAGTACGATACTCGAGCCAAAGCGCTGCAAAGCGCTTTGGCCAAGGAGGAAGAGGCATTGATCGCAACGCTGACCCGCCAGGAACTGCGCGAACAGTCGACACGCAATGCCGCCGGGCAGGCCGCTGGCGGTTCTGCGTAACACGATGACCGCGCACGGTTGGCCGAATGATTCCGGCCAGCCGTCATTCGTCGTCGTCGAAGTTGTAACTGCCCGGCGCGAGGTTTTCGAAGCGTGTGTATTTGCCGATGAAAGCCAGGCGGATGAAACCGATCGGGCCGTTACGCTGCTTGCCGATGATGATTTCGGCGATGCCTTTGTGCTCGGTTTCCGGGTGATACACCTCGTCGCGGTAGACGAACATGATCACGTCGGCGTCCTGCTCGATCGCTCCGGATTCCCGGAGGTCAGAGTTGATCGGACGTTTGTTCGGCCGCTGCTCAAGGGAACGGTTGAGCTGGGACAGCGCCACCACCGGGCAGTTGAATTCCTTGGCCAGGGCTTTCAAGGAACGCGAGATTTCAGAAATCTCGTTGGTTCGGTTGTCGCCACCGGAACCTGGAATCTGCATGAGTTGCAGGTAGTCGATCATGATCAGGCCGATCTCACCGTGTTCCCGCGCCAGACGCCGGGTACGTGCACGCATTTCCGACGGGCTGATACCGGCGGTGTCGTCGATGAACAGCTTGCGGTCATTGAGCAGGTTGACCGCCGAGGTCAGGCGCGGCCAGTCGTCATCCTCCAACTGACCGGAACGCACCTTGGTCTGGTCGATCCGGCCGAGCGAGGAGAGCATACGCATGACCAGCGATTCACCTGGCATCTCGAGGGAATACACCAGCACCGCTTTGTCGCTGCGCAGGACGGCGTTTTCCACCAGGTTCATCGCGAAGGTGGTTTTACCCATCGACGGACGACCGGCGACGATGATCAAGTCAGCCGGCTGCAGGCCGCTGGTCTTCTCATCAAGGTCGGTGTAGCCAGTGGACAGGCCGGTAATCGCGTTGTCCGTGTTGAACAGCGTGTCGATGCGATCAATGGCCTTGGTCAGCAAGTCATTCACACCCACCGGGCCACCGGTTTTCGGCCGGGCCTCGGCAATTGCGAAGATCTGCCGCTCGGCTTCGTCGAGGATTTCCTCGGCGGTGCGGCCTTCCGGGTTGAAAGCGCTGTCGGCGATCTCGGTACTGATGCCGATCAGTTGGCGTAACGTCGCACGCTGGCGGACGATCTGCGCATAGGCCTTGATGTTGGCGACGGACGGCGTGTTTTTCGCCAGCTCGCCGAGATAACCGAGGCCACCGACCTGCGAGGTCTGACCTTCCTTGTCCAATTGCTCGGCAAGGGTCACGACGTCGATCGGGGAGTTCTGATCGGCCAGTTTGGCGATCGCGCGGAAGATCAAACGGTGGTCATGTCGATAGAAATCGCCGTCGGAGACTTGATCGAGCACGCGTTCCCAGGCGTTATTGTCCAGCATCAGACCACCGAGTACAGCCTGTTCGGCCTCGATGGAATGCGGCGGCACCTTCAGGGCAGCGGTTTGCAGATCGTATTGCTCGGGAGCGGAGATATCGTTCATGGCCACTTGAGAGTTATGTAAAAAACCGGGGATTCAGAAAGACAAAGGGCACGACCTGTAAACAGGATCGTGCCCGATGTTAACCGTCTGACGGGCAAGCCGCCAGCCGATCAGGTGTTGCTTAAGCTGCTACCACGACAACGCGTACGGTGGCTTCAACTTCGGCGTGCAGGTGCACAGCCACGTCGAATTCACCCACGTTGCGGATGGTGCCGTTCGGCAGACGAACTTCGCTCTTCTGCACTTCAACGCCGGAAGCGGTCAGTGCGTCAGCGATGTCGTGAGTACCGATCGAACCGAACAGCTTGCCTTCGTCGCCAGCGGTGGCAGTGATGGTCACTTCCAGCTCGGCCAGTTGGGCAGCACGGCTTTCAGCCGATGCTTTACGGTCTGCGGCAGCTTTTTCCAGCTCAGCACGACGCTCTTCGAACGCAGCCAGGTTGGCAGCGGTCGCAGCGGTAGCTTTGCCGAAAGGCAGCAGGTAGTTACGGCCGTAACCGGCCTTAACGTTTACTTTGTCGCCCAGGTTGCCCAGGTTGGCGATTTTTTCCAGAAGGATCAGTTGCATGTGGAAATCCTCTTAACTTTTAACCTTCACCGTTCGCGTTATCGGTGTCTTTCGACACATGACGACCGCGAAAATCAATCAGGCTGTCGACAATGGCCAGGACCACGAGCAACGGATAGATCAGCTGCATGAACAACAGCAGCGTGACGTACAACCCCACCAGCCAGAAACCGGCCAGTCGCTTCTGCCCGACCAGCCCGTGAATCAGGGCGAGTCCGGCGAACACCAGCGGTACACTGCACAACGGCGTCAACATGGCCATCTGTGCACCGAGATTCGGGCCCAGAAGCATCAACGCCAGCAGCAACATCGCTGGCCCCAGCGGGATCCGGATGGCGCGAAACTCGCGACCAAAACCACCCGGATTGTACAACAACGCCTGCCAATGCCGCCCGACAATCAGGCTCAGCACGCTGACGATCTGCAACAACGCCGCAATCAGTCCGGTCAGGACTGGTGCTATCAGCGACGCGAAACGCGCTTGCTCATCGACCGACAATTGCTTGTAAGTCTCACCGAGTAGCGCCGGCATGACCTTTATCAAGGCCTGCGCGAGCATCTCGATCTGGGCGGCAAACGCTGCCCCGAGCACCACTGAAAACACCACTCCAATCACTACGCTGACCAGCAGCGTGCGAACCCAGGACTCACTTGCGCGCAAAACCAACGCAAGTCCCGAAGACCCCAGCAGCACCAGAAGTGCCCGTGGGTCATCGGCATACAGCCACCAGATCAAAGCCGGCAGCAGCCCCAGAGACAGAACACCCAGGGCGTCCGTCAGTCCGCGCCGCAGCAGCACAAGGCTCCCCGCGGCAGCGCCCAACCAATACAACAACGGCAATGTTGCACATCCGGCCACCACGAGAGTGGCCTGCATACGGCCTCGCATGATGAACTCAGCTAAGGCACGCATGCATTCAATCCTTTGCTACTTGTCGACTGCCCGGTCTCAGCGGCCGTGGCTGTCGGTGTAGGCCAGCAGGGCCAGGAAGCGGGCGCGCTTGATAGCGGTGGCCAGCTGACGCTGATAACGAGCTTTGGTACCGGTGATGCGGCTTGGAACGATTTTGCCGGTCTCGGATACGTAAGCTTTCAGAGTGTTGAGATCTTTGTAATCGATCTCTTTCACGTCTTCAGCGGTGAAACGGCAGAATTTACGACGACGGAAGAAACGTGCCATTTGATAGGCTCCTTAATAAGGTCCGTGGATTACTCGTCAGCGTTATCGCTGTCGTTCTCTTCGCCTTCAGCGCTTTCAGCGCCTTCGTGCTCAGGACGATCGCGACGCTCACGGCGCTCACTGCGGTTTTCTTCAGCCTTGAGCATCTCGGACTGGCCGGTAACGGCTTCGTCGCGACGGATGACCAGGTTACGGATCACTGCATCGTTGTAGCGGAAGTTGTCTTCCAGCTCGGCCAGGGCCTTGCCAGTGCACTCAACGTTCAGCATCACGTAGTGAGCCTTGTGAACATTGTTGATTGCGTAGGCCAGTTGACGACGGCCCCAATCTTCCAGACGGTGGATTTTGCCGCCGTCTTCTTCGATCAGCTTGGTGTAACGCTCAACCATGCCGCCGACTTGCTCGCTTTGATCCGGGTGGACCAAAAAGATGATTTCGTAATGACGCATGAATGCTCCTTACGGGTTGTAGCCTGCCGCTCAAAAACGGTCAGACAAGGAGTGAATGACACTTATGGACTTGCTGGCGCGGGGCACATGCGTGCCTGCCGTCACAGCAAGGGGCGCAATTGTAGAGAAGGGACAGAAGAGGTGCAAGGCAATTGGTGATTATTTGAACAACCACCCATTTATGCCACACCACAAAACACTGCGGGAGCGAGCCTGCTCGCGAATGCGCTATATCAGGCAACATTATTGTCGTCTGACACACCCCTTTCGCGAGCAGGCTCGCTCCAACATTTGAATCGTGTACGACTCAGGATTTCTTCGCGCCAGCCTTGGCTTTTGCACCGCGCTGACGCTGCGCTTCGAACAGGCAAACGCCAGTTGCTACCGAGACATTGAGGCTGCTGACGCTGCCGGCCATCGGCAGTTTCACCAGATAGTCGCAGTGTTCGCGGGTCAGGCGACGCATGCCTTTGCCTTCGGCACCCATGATCAGAATGGTCGGACCCGTCAGATCCTGGTCATAAATGCTGACCTCAGCCTCACCTGCCGTGCCGACAATCCACAGACCGCGCTGCTGAAGTTTTTCCAGGGTGCGAGCGAGGTTGGTCACTGCTACCAATGGAATCACTTCGGCTGCGCCGCAAGCGACTTTACGCACCACTGGCGTCAGGGTTGCCGATTTGTCTTTCGGCACGATCACCGCCAGTGCACCGGCCGCATCGGCCGAACGCAGGCAGGCGCCGAGGTTGTGCGGGTCGGTTACGCCGTCGAGCACCAGCAACAGTGGCGCGCCTTCGGTGCGATCGAGCAATTCGTCGAGCATTGCCTCGCCCCAGACCTGGCTCGGACTGACGTCCGCGACCACGCCTTGGTGCACGCCTTCAACCCAGGCGTCCATTTCGCGGCGCTCGGCCTGGCCGACCTGGACACGATTCTCGTTGGCCAGCTCGATCAGGGTCTGCACCCGCGGATCGTTGCGGCTTTCGGCCAACCAGATCTGCTTGACGCGTTTCGGGTGGTGACGCAGCAACGCTTCTACCGCGTGAACGCCGTAGATTTTTTCCAACTGACTCATGACTTCGCCTTCGGTTTACGGGCCCCGCCACTTTTGGCTGGAGCCGAACCCGCTTTTGGCGGGCCTTTACGGTGTTTGCTCGGTTTGGCTGGCTTGCCGCCGGCGGCCTTTTCAGGCGCCGACCGTCCGGTCTTTCCCCCGGACGCCGCTTTACCACCGTTTTTGGCGTCGGAAAGCAACGCTTTCTTCATTTCACGGCTTTTGCGCAACTCGGCGTTTTTCGCCACGGCGTCGCTCGGACGGTAAGCTTCAGCAGCCTTTTCCTTGGCCGGGCGGCGACCAGCGGTTTTCGCTGGAGCCTTCTCTTCCGAGGTTTTTGCAGCAGGCGCAGCCGTTTCAGCACCACGCTTTTTCCGGCCGATCGGCGCACTGATGGTTTTTTCAGCCATCTCGAAGTCGATCTTGCGCTCGTCGAGGTCAACGCGCATCACGCGCACTTCAACGGTATCGCCAAGGCGGAAGCTGCGACCGGTGCGCTCGCCCGCCAAGCGGTGATGCACAGGGTCGAAGTGGTAGTAATCGCCCGGCAGCGCGGTGACGTGCACCAGGCCTTCGACGTAGATATCGGTCAGCTCGACGAACAGACCAAAACCGGTCACGGCGGTGATCACGCCCGGGAAAGACTCGCCCACGCGATCTTTCATGAACTCGCACTTGAGCCAGTTCACCACGTCGCGGGTCGCTTCGTCGGCACGGCGCTCGCTCATCGAGCACTGCTCGCCGAGTTGCTCCAGCGCCGCTTCGTCGTACGGATAGATACGCGCCTTCGGAATGGTCATCGCACCGGCACGACGAACGTGCGGGGTGTCCTGTTTCGAATGGATCACGCTGCGGATCGCGCGGTGCGTCAACAGGTCCGGGTAACGACGGATCGGCGAAGTGAAGTGGGTATAGGCTTCGTAATTCAGGCCGAAGTGGCCCTGATTGTCAGCGCTGTACACCGCCTGGCTCAGCGAACGCAGCATCACGGTCTGGATCAGGTGGAAATCCGGACGATCCTTGATGCTTGCCAGCAATGCCTGATAGTCCTTCGGCGATGGACCGTCCTTGCCTTTGTGCAGAGACAGGCCGAGCTCGCCAAGGAACGCACGCAGTTTTTCCAGACGCTCCGGAGGCGGACCGTCGTGGACACGGTACAACGCAGGAATCTCGTGCTTCTTGAGGAATTCGGCGGTGGCCACGTTGGCCGCCAGCATGCATTCCTCGATCAGCTTGTGCGCGTCGTTGCGGGTGGTCGGACGAATTTCGGCAATCTTGCGCTCGGTACCGAAGATGATTCGGGTTTCCTGCGTTTCGAAATCGATCGCGCCACGTACGTGACGGGCAGCCAGCAGCACCTTGTACAGCGCATAAAGCTGTTTGAGGTGCGGCAGAACGTCGTTGTACTCACCACGAAGCTGACGCGCCTCGGTGATTTTCGGCGTTTCCAGCATCGCGCTGACTTTGTTGTACGTCAGACGAGCGTGGGAATGGATTACCGCTTCATAGAAGCAGTAGTCGGTCATTTCGCCGGACTTGGAGATGGTCATCTCGCAAACCATGGCCAGACGATCGACGTGCGGGTTCAGCGAGCACAGGCCGTTGGACAGTTGCTCAGGCAGCATCGGCACTACACGCTCGGGGAAATACACCGAGTTGCCGCGTACTTGCGCTTCGTTATCCAGCGCCGAGCCGATTTTCACGTAGCTGGAAACGTCGGCAATCGCCACGTACAACTTCCAGCCGCCGGAGAACAGGCGCAGCTTGCCCGGTTTGGCTTCGCAATAAACCGCATCGTCAAAGTCGCGAGCATCTTCGCCGTCAATGGTGACGAACGGCAGATGGCGCAGGTCGACGCGCTTCTCTTTGTCTTTTTCTTCGACTTCCGGCTTGAGCTTGGCGGCTTCTTTCAGCACGGCTTCAGGCCAGACGTGGGGAATGTCGTAGGTACGCAGGGCCACATCGATTTCCATGCCCGGCGCCATGTAGTTGCCGACCACTTCGACCACATCGCCTTGCGGCTGGAAACGCGGCGTCGGCCAGTGGGTGATTTTCACCTCGACGAACTGCCCGATCTGCGCATTGGCATTACGACCCGGGGTGACCAGCACTTCCTGCTGAATCTTCGGGTTGTCGGCAACGACAAAACCGATACCGCCTTCTTCGAAGTAGCGACCGACGATGGTTTCGTGAGCACGCGACACGACTTCGACGATCACGCCTTCGCGGCGACCACGACGATCGAGACCGGAAACACGTGCCAGCGCACGGTCGCCATCGAACACCAGACGCATCTGCGCCGGGCTCATGAACAGGTCATCGCTGCCGTCGTCCGGTACCAGGAAGCCGAAACCGTCACGGTGACCGCTGATGCGACCGAGGATCAGATCAAGCTTGTCTACCGGCGCGTAAGTGCCGCGGCGGGTATAGATCAGTTGTGCGTCGCGCTCCATGGCGCGCAGACGGCGGCGCAGGGCTTCGATCTGGTCTTCTGTGGTCAGACCAAACTCTTCGACCAGTTGCTCGCGGGCAGCCGGCGAGCCCCGATCGGCGAGGTGCGCCAGGATCAGTTCGCGGCTAGGAATAGGGTTTTCATATTTTTCCGCTTCACGAGCGGCCTCGGGATCGAGGGACTGCCAATCGGCCATTAGAGAGTTTTCACCTTGTCTATATGCGGGTTAGTTTGGCATAGGCGCCATGAAACGGGAAATTTCCGACTATATAAGGCCCATCTGAGGCTCTGTATCGGCCCCTGGAAGCCCTTTTGAACACCGCTGGTAAAAAAAATCATATTTTTTGCTGACAGGGGTTTACAGTTAAAAAGACGCTCCGTATAGTGCGCGCCATCGACGACGCACAGCGTTGCCGATACTGCCCAGATGGTGAAATTGGTAGACACGCCAGCTTCAGGTGCTGGTGACCGCAAGGTCGTGGAAGTTCGAGTCTTCTTCTGGGCACCAATTTCGAGTTTGAGACTAGATCAGTTTCAGGCTCACACAAAACCCGCGAAAGCGGGTTTTTTGCATTCTAAGCCCGGGTTTTCTTAAAACTGATTTATTAAAATTAAATCAGGGGTTTACAGATCAAAAGGCGCTCCGTATAGTGCGCCACATCAACAGCGGCAACGCTCGCGATGATTGCCCAGATGGTGAAATTGGTAGACACGCCAGCTTCAGGTGCTGGTGACCTTACGGTCGTGGAAGTTCGAGTCTTCTTCTGGGCACCAATTCAAATCCAGGGTTACGACCCTGGATTTCACAAAAACCCGCGAAAGCGGGTTTTTGCGTTTCTGGCGTCCAGAAATCCCGTCCTCAGCCCCACCTATCAAAACCCCACCCCCACTGCAAGGCGCATCTGAGAACCAATATCGTTTATCATTGTTGCAAGTTTTTGCAATGCGACAGTGAGGAACCCTGCGAATGACGTTTCGAAATACCCTGCGCCGAGGCTTGACCTTCACCCTCCTCGGCCTGGCGCTCGCCACTCCCCTCACCCAGGCTGCCGATGCGGTTTCCCTGACTCTCTACAACGGCCAACACAAGGAAGTCGGCGACGCGATCGCCAAAGCCTTCGAAGCCAAGACCGGCATTCACGTCAACGTGCGCAAAGGCAGCAGCAATCAGCTCGCCAGCCAGATCATCGAAGAAGGCGATCGCTCCCCCGCCGACGTGATCTACACCGAAGAATCGCCGCCACTGAACAATCTCGGCGAACTCGGCCTGCTGGCGAAAACCGATGACGCCACTTTGGCTGTGCTTCCGGAAAAATATGTCGCCGGTAACGGCACCTGGATCGGTGTGACGGCACGCGTTCGCGTGGTTGCCTACAACCCGAAACTGGTCGACGAAAAAGACCTGCCAAAATCAGTGATGGAATTCTCCGATCCACAGTGGCAAGGCAAAGTCGGTTTCGTACCGACCAGCGGTGCCTTCCAGGAACAAGCCGTCGCCATCATCAAAATGCACGGTCGCGATGCCGCCGAAGAATGGCTGACCGGCCTGCGCGCGTTCGGCAAGACTTACAGCAACAACATGGTTGCACTCAAAGCCGTGGAAAACGGCGAAGTCGCCACGGTGCTGGTGAACAACTACTACTGGTTCGCGCTGCAACGCGAAAAAGGCAAGCTCGACTCGAAACTGCATTACTTCACTGGCGGCGACGTCGGCGGCTTGATCACCGTATCCAGCGCAGCCGTGTTGAAATCCAGCAAGCATCCAAAAGAAGCCCAGCAATTTCTTGCCTACATGGCCAGCGAAGAAGGTCAGCGCGTGATCACTCAGACCACCGCCGAATACCCACTGCACAAAGGCATGGAATCGGATCGCGGGCTCAAGCCGTTCAGCGAACTGGAAGCCCCGAACGTGACGCCAGCCGATCTGGGCAATGCTGAAGAAGCGCTGGAACTGGAACGTGAAGTTGGCTTGAACTGATGGCCGCATCGTTATCCGCCCCCGCCCCGCGCGGGGGTTACGTACCAAAGCGCAAGCGGCCATCGATCTGGCTGGTGCTGCCGGTTTTGTTCCTGGTGGTACTGAGCCTGTTGCCGCTGGCCTATGTCGGGCTCAAAGCCTGGCAGGCCGGTTGGGCTGAAGCGCTGCACTTGTTGTGGCGTCCGTATGTGTTCGGCCTGCTGCGCAACACCCTGGCATTGATGGTGGGCGTGACGATCACCTGCGGCGTGATTGGCCTGTCGCTGGCCTGGTTGCTGGAGCGCAGCAATTTGCCGGGGCGACGCCTGTGGGGCGTAATTCTGTGCCTGCCGTTCGCGGTGCCGGCGTTTGTCAGCAGCTTCACCTGGGTCTCGCTGAGCGCGCAATTCGAAGGCCTTGGCGGGGCGATTCTGGTGATGAGCCTGTCGAAATACCCGCTGATCTTTCTGCCGGTGGCGGCAACCCTGCGCAATCTGGATCCGTCCCTTGAAGAATCGGCCCGCACGCTGGGGCAGAACCGCTGGGGCGTGTTTTTCCGCGTCACCCTGCCACTGCTCTGGCCGTCGCTATTGGCGGGCTCGCTGTTGATTGCCTTGCACATGCTGGTGGAATTCGGCGCGCTGTCGATCATCGGCCTGCAAACCTTCACCACCGCGATCTACCAACAATTCGAGCTGGAATTCAGCAACGCCAATGCGGCGATGTTGTCGGCGGTGCTGCTGGCGTTGTGTCTGGTGCTGCTGTGGCTGGAGTTGCGCGTACGCGGCAAGGGTCGGCATGTGCGCACCGGGCAGGGTGCGGCGCGGCGCGCTGAACAGGTTCGGCTCGGGCCTTGGGCAGCAGTCGGTCAGCTGTATTGCCTGATCCTGGCAGTTGTCGGCAGCGGGATTCCGCTGGGGATGCTGGCTTACTGGCTGGCGGTCGGCTCTTCGGCGGCATTCCCTGTGGCGGCAATTACCGAAGCCCTGCTGTCTTCGCTGGCGCTGTCGCTCGGCGGTGCGGCGCTGTGCCTGGTGCTGGCAGTACCGGTTGGTTTGCTGGTGGTGCGTTACAAAGGCCAACTGGCGATCTGGGCCGAGCGCCTGCCGTATCTGCTGCATGCGCTGCCAGGCTTGGTCATTGCGCTGACGCTGGTGTATTTCGCCCTGCATTACGTGCCGGCGCTGTACCAGACTTCGGGCTTGCTGCTGATCGCTTATGCGCTGTTGTTTTTGCCGTTGGCACAGGCGCCGATTCGCACCGCACTGAACAAGGCCGCACCGCAACTGGAAGAGGCTGCGCGGACGCTGGGCGCTTCGTCGTTCACGGCGTTTTGCCGCGTGACGTTGCCAATTATCTTCCCGGCATTGGGCGCGGCGTTTGCGCTGGTGTTTCTGGATGCGATGAAGGAATTGACGGCGACGCTGCTGCTGAGTCCGACCGGACTTAACACCTTGGCGACTGAGGTGTGGGCGCATACCGCGAATGTCGAGTTTGCAGCGGCGGCGCCTTATGCGGCGTTGTTGATTCTGGTGTCCGGATTGCCGGTCTATTTGCTGACGACGCGGATGTATCTGAGCCGCTGATACCGCTTTCGCGAGCAGGCTCGCTCCCACATTTTGACCGAATCCCATCAGAGGAACGCGATCTAATGTGGGAGCGAGCCTGCTCGCGAAGAGGCCTGCCCAGACAACCTCAAGCCCTGAACTGTCCCAGGCTCGCCTTCAACTGCGCAGCCAAACCATCCAGCACCTTGCCACTCGCCGTAGTCTCCACCACCGCCTGCGCCGCTTTCTCGGCCTGCGCATGAATCGTCTCGACCCGCCCGCGCACGGCCTGCGCACCTTGCGCCTGATGCGCAGCCGCCTGCGTTGCCAGACCAATCGCTGCATGCACTTGCTCAACCGAAGCCTGCACCGATTGTTGTAAGCGCGCACTGTCACGCAACACCAGCAAGCCTTCGCTAGCCTGACGCCCGGCCTGACCGATCGCCTCAACCGCCTCACGCGCGCCCTGTTGCAATGCGACAATGTGCGCCTGAATGTCGCCGGTGGAGCTTTGTGTCTTGCTCGCCAGTGCACGCACTTCGTCGGCCACCACGGCAAACCCACGCCCGGTCTCACCAGCACGCGCCGCTTCGATAGCCGCGTTGAGCGCCAGCAGGTTGGTCTGCTCGGCAATCCCGTGAATCACCGTCAATACCACTTCAATCTGCTCGCTTTGCTGCGCCAGCCGCTCAATGACTTTCGCCCCGGTATCGACCTGCCCCGCCAGCGCTTCGATCAGGCTGCCGACCCTGGCAGAGGTGCGGGTATTTTCATCAGTGGCCTGGCGAATATCCACCACCTGCTTCAACGCCGCTTGCATCGCATGGCTTTCCGATTGCGCCTCATCGGCCATTTGCGACAGTGCGCGCAGGCTCTCAGCGACTTCATCACGCTGCATGCCGGCGGCCGCATCGGCACCGGCATTACGCAAGGTCATCGCGCCAATTTCCACGCCGGTACGCTGCGCGACATCGCCCGCTTCGCGCACGATCGGCTGCAACTTATCGACAAAGCGATTGACCGCCGAGGCCATGTCGCCGATTTCGTCCTTGCTGTTGATCTGCACACGCTTGGTCAGGTCGCCCTCGCCCGCCGCCAGATCATCCATTGCTGCGTTGAGCATCTTCAGGCGATTGACCACGCGATGGCCGAGCACGACTGCCAGCAACAGCAGCACGCCGCAACCGACCAGCGCCAAACCCATACCGATCCGCCAGCGCAGGGTGGCGGCCGCTTCTTGAACGGTATTGGCGGTATTGGCTTTCATCTCGGTAGCGGTCGACTGTGCCGATTGCAGACGAGTTTGCATGGCCTTGGCGCTGTCCGCTGCGGCGCCTTTGAGGCTATCGCCGACCAACTGATCACTGCTGGCGATCAGCGCCAGGAAGCGCTTGTCGAGCGCGGCCAGATCGGTTTCCACCGAAGCCGTGGAAACACCCATCAGCACCTTGCCGATTTCCACGCCATTAGGGTTGATCGACGCTTCGAGGTAGTAGACCGAGGGATCGTTCTTCGCCGCATCCAGCACTTTATCCAGCGCACGCTCGCCCTGACCTTTTTCCAGCAAGGCCTTGTTGATCGGGTTTTCGCGGTTGAGGTAACGGGTCAGATGCTGGCCAGTGGCGTCGTCATACACCACAAACAACACATTGGGATTGCGCTGGGCACGCCGGGCGAACTCGGACAGAGTCGGCACGTCGCTGTCCCACATGGCGCGTGGTGCGACGGAAGCCAGCAACTGGGCCATGTCATTGGCCGAGTCCTTGAGATCCTTTTCCAGCGTCGTACGCAGTTGCGCCTGCTCTTCTTTGAGGCGTGAAGACAGGCCGGCGGTAAGCCGCTGACGGGTGCTGGCAGACAAGGCGTCGAGGCTCGAGGTGACCTCACGCCCGGCCTGCTCCAGCTCACCGGAGAGTTTCTGGCTGTCAGCACCGAGGCGCACCGCCAAATCAGCTTCCAGCGCCGTGACGGTGCTCCGCGTCAGGGCAACGGCCACCAACACCTGCACCAAAAGGGCGATACCAAGGGTAACGAATACCGGGCGCAACAAACGGCTTTGTAACAGTGAGAGAACGGCCGACACTGTGAATACCTCTACTTCTGACGCCATTAATTTGATGGCACTCTTGTAGACAGATTCACAGCAAAGGTCATGCCGTCCAACAGGCATAAACGACAAAGGCCCCGATTAAGGGGCCTTTGTGTTTTTACATCAACGACTTATCAAGCAAACGGATGACGCAGAACGATGGTTTCGTTGCGGTCCGGGCCCGTCGAAATAATGTCGATCGGCGCGCCGATCAACTCTTCAACGCGTTTGATGTAGGCACGAGCGTTAGCTGGCAGCTCTTCCAGGGTTTTCGCGCCCACGGTCGATTCGGTCCAGCCCGGCACTTCTTCGTACACAGGCTGCAGGCCTACGTAGCTGTCAGCGTCGGTCGGCGCAACGGCATTGCCTTCGGCATCTTTATAGCCGACGCAAATGTTGATGGTTTCCAGACCGTCGAGTACGTCCAGCTTGGTCAGGCAGATGCCCGAGATGCTGTTCACATCGATCGCGCGACGCAGGATAACCGCGTCGAACCAGCCGCAACGACGGGCACGGCCGGTGGTCGCACCGAACTCGTGACCTTGCTTGGCCAGGTGTGCACCGACGTCGTCGAACAGCTCAGTCGGGAACGGGCCCGACCCGACGCGAGTGGTGTAAGCCTTGGTGATGCCCAGGATGTAGTCGAGGAACATCGGGCCAACGCCCGAACCGGTAGCCACGCCACCAGCGGTAGTGTTGGAGCTGGTCACGTACGGGTAGGTGCCGTGGTCGATGTCGAGCAACGAACCCTGGGCGCCTTCGAACATGATGTCTTTGCCGGCGCGACGCAGGTCGTGCAGCTCAGCGGTGACGTCGAGCATCAGCGGCTTGAGCAGCTCAGCGTATTCCTTGCACTCGGCCAGGGTCTTTTCGAACTCGATGGCCGGCTCTTTGTAGTAACCGACCAGCATGAAGTTGTGGTAATCCACCAGTTCACGCAGCTTGTCTTCGAAACGCGGCATGTTCAGCAGGTCGCCAACACGCAGGCCACGACGCGCAACCTTGTCTTCGTAAGCCGGGCCGATGCCGCGACCGGTAGTACCGATCTTCAGCTCGCCACGGGCCTTTTCACGGGCCTGGTCCAGCGCCACGTGGAAGGACAGGATCAGCGGGCAGGACGGGCTGATACGCAGACGCTCGCGCACCGGTACGCCTTTCTCTTCCAGCTTGGTGATCTCGCGCAGCAGGGCGTCAGGTGCAACCACCACGCCGTTGCCGATCAGGCACTGCACGCCTTCGCGCAGCACGCCCGACGGGATCAGGTGCAGGACGGTTTTTTCGCCGTCGATCACCAGCGTGTGGCCAGCGTTGTGGCCACCTTGGTAGCGCACTACGGCGGCAGCATGTTCGGTCAGCAGATCAACGATCTTGCCTTTGCCCTCATCACCCCATTGGGTGCCCAGGACTACGACATTCTTACCCATAACACTTGTCCTCATTCGCGCAAACTTGGTGCCGGCGATGGCCGGCAGGAAAACTCAAGAAGCCAGTGGCGATACTTGCCAAAGCCCGTTCTGCTGAATCAATTGCCGGTCGCAGTCCGCATCACGGGCGGCGGCCAAAGGTTGTCCAGGCAACGCCTGAACGACACGCTGACCCTCACTGCGCAACTGGCAAACCTGCTGCCAGAGTGCCGCATCCGTACTGTCAGGCATCCAGATACCGCCAGACGGTAGCTCGATCTCAGCACGCCCCAGGGTCACCAGGGTTTTCAAATCGGTGGAAAAGCCAGTCGCCGGACGCGCGCGACCAAAATCAGCGCCAATGTCGTCGTAACGACCGCCCTGAGCGATGGACTGGCCAACGCCCGGTACGAACACCGCGAACACCACACCGGTGTGGTAGTGGTAGCCACGCAACTCGCCCAGATCGAAGTACAACGGCAGCTCCGGAAAGCGCGCCGACAGACGCTCGGCGATCGCCAGCAAGTCTTCCAGTGCCGCCAAAACCGGCACCGGCGCATTGGCCAGACGCTCGCGGGCAGCGCTCAATACTTCACGGCCGCCACACAGATCAACCAGCGCGCGCAGCATGCCGGACAAGTCTGCCGGCAAGCCTTCGGTCAAGGTAATGACCTCGTCGATGGCCTTGCGTTGCAGCGCGTCGAACAACTGCTGCTCGACTTCACCGGACAGACCGGCGGCACGCGCCAGCCCCCGGTAGATGCCGACATGACCGAGATCCATGTGCACATCCGGCACATCGGCCAGTTGCAACATGGCCAGCATCAGGCTGATTACTTCAACGTCGCTGCTCGGGCTGGCGTCGCCGTACAACTCGGCGCCCAACTGGATCGGGCTGCGCGAGGACGACAGGGCACGCGGTTGGGCGTGCAGCACGCTGCCGGCGTAGCACAGACGGCTCGGGCCTTCGCGACGCAGGGTGTGCGCATCGATGCGCGCCACTTGCGGCGTGATGTCGGCACGGAAACCCATCTGCCGGCCCGACTGCGGGTCGATGACCTTGAAGGTACGCAGATCCAGGTCCTGGCCCGCGCCGGTCAGCAGGGATTCCAGGTACTCGATATGGGGAGTCACGACAAACTCGTAACCCCAGCTCTGGAACAGATCCAACACCTGACGACGCGCGACTTCAATGCGCGCCGCTTCCGGTGGCAGTACTTCTTCGATGCCATCTGGCAGCAGCCAGCGGTCTACCGTTGCCATTACGCCATTCCCCTTTGATCCGGGCGGCCAGCCTGCGGGCGAGCCTTGAGTGAAGCAGAAAATGACCGATCCGTTCAAAACGCACGCGCATGAACGACGCGGCGAAAGGCCTGTTACCGGCTTCGCCCATCACTTTCCTCGAAATACTCTCGGGCCATTCAACCCGATGCCTGCAACAAAAAACAGCAATCAAACGTGCAGACGCAAAAAAGCCGGGAATTTCCCGGCTGCCGCATCATACACACGTTTTCCCAAAGGATCACCCCGCCCGAGGTTTTAGCCGCCGGGCGGAATGATTCAGGTCAACGTCGTATCAAGGCTTGGACTTTTCCAGGTAACGGAAGAAGTCGCTGCTTGGGTCGAGGACCAGGACGTCGGATTTGTTCGCGAAGCTTTCACGGTAGGCGCGCAGGCTACGGTAGAAACCGTAGAACTCCTGATCCTGGCCGTAGGCCTTGGAGTAGATCGCTGCGGCCTGAGCATCACCGTCACCGCGAACCTCTTCCGATTCACGATAGGCTTCAGCCAGCAGCACGCGGCGTTGACGATCGGCGTCGGCACGGATGCCTTCGGCCAGCTCGTTACCCTTGGCACGGTGCTCGCGAGCTTCACGCTCACGCTCGGTGCTCATACGTTCGAACACGCTGCGATTCACTTCTTTCGGCAGATCGATGGCCTTGACCCGGACATCGACGACTTCGATACCCAGCTCTTTTTCCGCCATCTTGTTCAGCGAAGCAGTGATGTCAGCCATCAGTGCGTCACGCTCACCCGACACCACTTCGTGCAGAGTGCGCTTACCGAACTGGTCACGCAGACCGGATTCCAGACGACGGGACAGACGCTCGTCGGCGATTTGCTTGAGACCGGAAGTTGCGGTGTAGAAGCGCTCGGCATCTTTCACGCGCCACTTGGCGTAGGCATCGACCATCACGGCTTTCTTTTCCAGAGTCAGGAAGCGCTGCGTCGGTGCATCCAGCGTCATCAGGCGTGCGTCAAATTTACGCACCTGGTTAACGTAAGGCACTTTCACATGCAGACCCGGCTGAACATCGGCCTGAACCACACGACCGAATTGCAGCAGCACCGCACGCTCGGTCTGAGCGACGATGTAGAAGCAATTCCAGCCCACCAGGACCACAACGACGCCAACGATCAGGGCGATCAGCGATTTATTGCTCATCAGCGGGTCTCCCTTGTACGCGACTGCGGCAGGTCAGTGACATGCGGCGTGACGTCCGTATTGTTGCTGGCGGCAGCCGAACCGGTGACCGGTGCATTGCTGCCCGAACTGTTCTGAATCATTTTGTCCAACGGCAGGTAAAGCAGGTTGCTCTGGCCGTTCTTGTTGCCGGTCACGAGTACCTTGCTGGTGCTGCTGAAGACTTCCTGCATGGTGTCCAGATACAGACGCTGACGGGTAACCTCAGGTGCCTTGCGGTACTCGGCGACCAGTTTGGTAAAGCGATCAGCCTCACCCTTGGCGCGCGAAACCGTTTCGTCACGGTAACCGTTGGCATCTTCAAGGATGCGCTGGGCCTGACCACGGGCTTCCGGCACGACGCCGTTGGCGTAGGTTTCAGCCTGGTTGCGCGAACGCTGCTCGTCTTCACGGGCGCGGATCACGTCATCGAAGGCTTCCTGCACTTCACGCGGTGCCGCTGCGCTCTGTACGTTGACCTGAGTGACGGTGATACCGGTGCGATAGGTATCGAGGAAGCGTTGCAGACGCTCCTTGATTTCGCTGGCCATCAATTCACGACCTTCGGTCAGCACCTGGTCCATCGCGGTGGAACCCACCACATGGCGCAAGGCGCTGTCGGTCGCGTGCTGCAGGCTGATTTCCGGCTGATCGACGTTCAGCACGAAGTCCTGCAGGTTGCTGATCTTGTACTGCACGGTCAGCGGCACTTCGACGATGTTCTCGTCTTCGGTCAGCATCTGGCCCTGCTTGGTGTACGCACGCTCACGCGTTACGTTTTCCATGTACTTTTTATCGATCGGCGGGAAGTAGATGTTCAGGCCCGGGCCGACGGTTTCGTAGTACTTGCCGAAGCGCAGCACCACGGCTTGCTCCTGCTCGTCGACCACGTAGACCGCGCTGTACAGCCAGACAGCCGCCAGCACAACGAGGCCGATGCCGAGCAGACCGCCGAAGCCGCCACCACTCCTGCCCGAACCACCGCCGTCATCACCACCGCGTTTCTTACCACCACCGAACAACCCGTTCAGGCTTTCCTGCAGCTTTCGGAAGGCCTCGTCGAGATCCGGTGGCCCCTTGCGGTCGCCGTTATTGCGGCGCTTGCCACCCCAAGGATCCTGATTATTCGAGTTGCCACCCGGCTCATTCCAAGCCATAGCGCTCTCCATCTGATAAAGCAAAGACGCACCCACGGCGCGCCGACCAATGCTACAGAATGCCTGCTGTTACGGCACAACCGCTTTTTCAGGCTTTTATTGCAAAGTGTGTTGCTCGATGAATTCCATCGGCTGCAATCCTTCGCGGCTTACCAGTCGATTCAGCTCGACCCGGGGCAAACGAACGGCGAGCAAACTGATGCCTTCTTCGTCGTGTTCTTCTTTCTGCACCGCACCGAGTTCGAAAAACTGCGCACGCAGTCGCGCGAATCGTTGCGGCAAGCGCAAGGTACCGATGAACAAATCACCGCCGAGCAACTCGGCAATGGCTTGCTCAAGCAATTCCAGACCACTGCCATCGCGCGCCGACAACCAGACCCGCTGGGGCCTGCCGTTTTCGTCGCGCTGGATTTGTGGCTCAACGCCTTCAAGCAAATCGAGTTTGTTATAGACCTCGAGTATCGGCAAGTCCTGGGCACCGATCTCGCCCAGCACCACCATCACTTGCTCGATCTGCAACATGCGATCCGGCTCAGCCGCATCGATCACGTGCAACAGCAGGTCCGAGTTGGCCGACTCTTCGAGGGTAGACCGAAATGCCTCGACCAGCTTGTGCGGCAAGTGACGAATGAAGCCCACCGTGTCGGCCAGGACAATCGGCCCGAGGTCGTCCAGATCCAGACGACGCAGGGTCGGATCCAGCGTGGCGAACAGTTGGTCGGCCGCGTAGACGTCGGATTTGGTCACGTTGTTGAAGAGTGTGGACTTGCCGGCGTTGGTGTATCCCACCAGAGAAACGGTAGGAATATCTGCACGGGAGCGGCCACGTCGCGATTGCTCGCGCTGGCTGCGCACTTTCTCCAGACGGCCCTTGATCTGGCGCAGGCGCACCCGCAGCAGACGGCGGTCGGTTTCCAGTTGGGTTTCACCTGGACCGCGCATGCCGATACCGCCACCCTGACGTTCAAGGTGAGTCCAGCCGCGAACCAGCCGGGTGCTCATGTGATCAAGCTGGGCCAGTTCAACCTGGAGCTTGCCTTCATGGGTACGCGCGCGTTGGGCGAAAATATCGAGAATCAGCCCGGTACGATCGATCACGCGACACTCGAAAACACGTTCGAGGTTACGTTCCTGACTGGGCGTGAGGATGTGATTGAAAATCACCAGATCGGCTTCTTCAGCCTTGACCAGGTCGCGCAGCTCCTCGACCTTGCCGCTGCCAATCAGGTATTTGGCGGTTGGCCGATGACGCGGCACGTTAAAAAACGCAACGGTCTCGGCGCCGGCCGAATTAGCCAATTCCTGAAACTCCTGCGGATCTTCGCGCGCCTCAGGGTCCTGTCCATCCAAGTGAACGAGGATCACTCGTTCACCACCACCGTGGCGCTCAAAGAACAAAGGAGACTCCTATCAGGCGTTACCTGGCTCAGCGTCACCTGCTTCGGATTCGGTTGCGCTAGGCAGACGAATTGGACGAACCGGCACCACTGTCGAGATAGCGTGTTTGTAAACCATCTGGCTTACGGTGTTTTTCAGCAGGATCACGAACTGGTCGAACGACTCGATCGTGCCTTGCAGTTTGATACCGTTGACCAGGTAGATGGAAACCCCAACTTTCTCTTTACGTAAAGTATTCAAGTAAGGGTCTTGTAGCGAATGCCCTTTTGACATGTGCCGCACTCCTTTAAGGATTCAATAATAAAAAATAGGTAATTCAGATGGCTTTGGCCGTCACACCCCCAAGGATAGACGGCAATTGCAAGGACTCAGCTCAATATGGAGATGGTCCCAAGGTATTTCAAGGCGCGTGGCAGATTGTCGCAATCAAGACTGTCCAGCCAGTGTATATCTTCCCAGCTGCGCAGCCAGGTGAACTGGCGTTTGGCCAATTGGCGCGTGGCGATGATGCCGCGCTCCTGCATTTCGGCCAACGTCAGCTTGCCATCCAGGTAGTCCCAGACTTGGCGGTAACCTACTGCACGTATAGACGGCAACCCGGCATGCAGGTCACTTCTTTTACGCAGGGCTACGACCTCGTCGATGAATCCCTGTTCCAACATATTTGTGAATCTTTGTTTAATGCGCTCGTGCAATACCTGACGATTTGCCGGGGCAATGGCCAAGTTCGCGACAGTATAGGGCAATTGTTGCAGTCCAGAAGCGGCTGCTTCAGTACTTTGCGCAGATTGTTGCTGGCGCAGTTCGGTCATGCTCTGACCACTGACCCGATAAACCTCCAGCGCGCGACTCAGGCGCTGCGGATCGTTCGGATGAATCCGCGCCGCCGACACCGGATCGATGACCGCCAATTGGTCGTGCAGGGCTTGCCAGCCAAGGCGTTGAGCCTCTTCTTCGATTTGCGCGCGAACCTCGGGATCCGCCGCTGGCATATCGGCCAGGCCATCAACCAAAGCCTTGTAATAGAGCATTGTGCCGCCGACCAGCAGCGGAATTTTTCCGCGTGCGGTGATTTCAGCCATGGCTTGCAAGGCGTCACGGCGAAAATCCGCAGCGGAATAGGCTTCGGCCGGATCGAGGATATCGATCAAACGGTGCGGATATTCGGCCAGCAGTTCTTTCGAAGGCTTGGCGGTGCCAATGTCCATGCCGCGATAGACCAGCGCCGAATCGACACTGATCAACTCGCACGGCAGCACCTTGGTCAGTTCGATGGCCAGGTCGGTCTTGCCCGCAGCGGTCGGGCCCATCAGGAAAATCGCTGGAGGGAGCTGGCTCATCAACGACCGCGCAGGAACAGTTTGTCCAGATCGTCCAGGCCCAGTTGGGTCCAGGTCGGTCGGCCATGGTTGCATTGACCGCTGCGCTCGGTGTTTTCCATGTCACGCAGCAGGCCGTTCATTTCCGGCAAGGCCAGGCGCCGGTTGGCGCGGATCGCGCCGTGGCAGGCCATGGTGCCGAGCAATTCGTTCAGATGTGCTTGAATCCGGTCGCTGGTGCCGTATTCCATCAGGTCCGACAGCACATCGCCGACCAGACGGTTGGCTTCAGCTTGCTTCAACAGCGCCGGAATCTGGCGGATTGCCAGGGTTTCCGGGCCCAGACGCTGCAATTCGAAGCCCAGACGCTGGAACCATGCCGCGTGTTCTTCAGCGCAATCGGCCTCGCGCTGGCTCACGGCCAGGGACTCTGGCACCAACAACGGCTGACCACTGAGGCCTTCGCTGGCCATGGCGATTTTCAAGCGTTCATACATGATCCGCTCATGAGCAGCGTGCATGTCCACCAGCACCAGCCCTTGCGCGTTCTCGGACAGGATGTAGATGCCCTTGAGCTGCGCCAGTGCATAGCCCAGCGGCGGAATATCTTCCTGCCCGGCCGGCAATGCGTTGGCATTGGCCTCAGGCAGCGGCGCGAAGAACTCGCGATACGCGGCTTGTGCCTCAGCGGCCGGCGGCACCGCCGATTGCGGGCGCGGTGTGTATTGATACTGATAAGCGCCGCCAGCACTGGCACCGGACGAGGTATTGAACGCCGGTTGCGCTTGCGGTTGCTCGAGCAGCGCATTGGCCGCCAGACGCATTTCGCCCTGCGGACCGAATTCCCCGGCATCGAGGCCGCTGGGCCGGACGATGGCGGTGGTGACTGACCCGGCAAGCTGATCTTCCGGTCGCACATCACCCAGCGCGCGGTGCAGCGTGCCATAAAGGAAGTCATGCACCATGCGCCCGTCACGGAAGCGCACTTCGTGTTTGGTCGGGTGCACGTTGACGTCGACGGCAGCCGGATCGACCTCGAAAAAAAGTGCAAAGGTCGGGTGACGACCGTTGAACAGTACGTCGCGATAAGCCTGACGCACCGCATGGGCGACCAGTTTGTCGCGCACCGCGCGGCCGTTCACAAAGAAATACTGTAAATCCGCCTGGCTACGGTTGAAGGTCGGCAGACCGACCCAGCCCCACAGGTGCAAACCGTTGCGCTCGATCTCGATCGGCAGCGCCTGCTCAAGGAAACCCGAGCCGCAGATCGCCGCCACACGCCGGGCGCGGGCCGCATCATCGTGGGCCTCGTGCAGACTGAGGATGGTCTTGCCGTTGTGGCGCAGGTGAAACGCGACGTCGAAACGCGCCAGCGCCAGACGTTTGATCACTTCTTGCAGGTGATCGAATTCGGTTTTTTCGGTCTTGAGGAATTTGCGTCGCGCCGGCGTGTTGAAGAACAGGTCACGAACTTCCACCGAGGTGCCGACCGGATGCGCGGCTGGCTGAACCCGAGGCGCCATGTCGCGGCCTTCGGTTTCCACTTGCCACGCTTGATCGGCATCGCGAGTGCGTGAGGTCAGGGTCAGGCGCGCCACGGAGCTGATCGAGGCCAGTGCTTCACCACGGAAACCAAGGCTCATCACCTGCTCGAGGTCTTCCAGGTTACGGATTTTGCTGGTGGCGTGACGCGCAAGCGCCAGCGGCAGGTCATCGGCAGAAATGCCGCTGCCATCGTCGCGCACGCGCAGCAGCTTGACGCCGCCCTGCTCGACGTCGACGTCGATACGTTTGGCGCCGGAGTCGAGGCTGTTTTCCAGCAACTCCTTGATCACCGAGGCCGGGCGTTCAACCACCTCACCGGCGGCAATCTGGTTCGCCAGCCGTGGGCTGAGCAGCTCGATGCGGGCGGCAGCGTTCAGCACTTCGTTCATTCTTTGGACGCCAGTTCGGTGCCAGGAATGGTCAGGTGCTGACCGACTTTCAACTCATCGCTTTTCAGATTATTCGCGCTGCGCAATGTGGCCGGCGACACCTGATAGCGCACGCCGATCATCGCCAGCGTTTCGCCCGGACCAACGCGGTGATCGCGCGGGCCTTGGGCGATCTTGCCGGAATCACGCAGCCAGGCGATGTAGGTGCCCGGTGGCGGGTTCTGCTGGAAGAACTGGCGCACGCCGCTGCTGATCGAACGCGCCAGCGCTTGCTGGTGGCTCGAGGCCGAGAGCTTGTTCGCCTCGTTGGCGTTGGAGATAAAGCCGGTTTCGACCAGGATCGACGGAATGTCCGGCGACTTCAGCACCATGAACCCGGCCTGCTCCACACGCTGTTTGTGCAGCGGCGTGACGCGGCCGATGTTGGTCAGGACCTTCTGGCCGACGTTGAGGCTGGAGGTCAGCGAGGCCGTCATCGACAGGTCAAGCAGTACGCCGGCGAGCATGCGGTCTTTGTCGTCGAGGCTGACGTTGCCGGCACCACCGATCAGGTCAGAACGGTTTTCGCTGTCGGCCAGCCAACGCGCGGTCTCCGATGTAGCACCGCGATCAGACAGGGCAAACACCGAGGCACCGAAGGCTGCCGCAGACGGCGCGGCATCGGCGTGGATCGAGACGAACAGGTCGGCGCCCTTCTTGCGGGCGATTTCGGTACGGCCGCGCAACGGGATGAAGTAGTCGCCGGTACGGGTCAGTTCGGCGCGGAAGCCTTTCATGCCGTTGACCTGACGCTGCAGTTCGCGGGCAATCTGCAATACCACGTCTTTCTCACGCTGGCCGCGCGAGCCGGACGCACCCGGGTCTTCGCCACCGTGGCCGGCGTCGATCACCACAACAATGTCACGCTTGCCGGCCGGGGCCGGTGGCAACTTGATTGCAGGTTCGGTCGGGGTTACCGGCACCGCTGGCACGGTCGCGACCTGCGGCGTTGGCGCAGGCGGCGGTGCGGCGTCGGCCGGGTTATCGAACAGGTCAACCACCAGACGGTTGCCGTACTGCGCGTTCGGCGCCAGCGAGAAGCTTTTCGGGGTGACGGCTTTTTTCAGGTCGATGACCACGCGCAGGTCGGTCGGCGTGCGTTGGGCCGAACGCATTGCGGTGATCGGCGTGTTCGCAGTCTGCACATTCAACGGTGCACCGAGGGTGGCGCCGTTGATGTCGATCACCAGCCGGTCCGGAGCGGTCAGGGTAAACACGCTGTGCTGCACCGGGCCGCTCAGGTCGAAGACCAGTCGCGTGTTGTCCGGCGCCCGCCACAAGCGCACGCTGTTGACCTTCGAATCGGCCACAGCGTTGACGGTTACTGCCATCAACAACAGTCCAGCGGCAGCCACCAACGCGCGAAAGCGCATACCTAACCCCATCATTTAATTGGATTCCAATGCCAAAGCGGCACACCAGGCCTCGCCACGCGAGCCCTGGGATAAAATTTTCAGCGAACGCCCGCTGTCTTGCGGGCTAATGGTAATGGTCAGGTCAGGCTTTGGCAAAAAGCCTGCACCTTTATCGGGCCATTCGATCAGGCACATCGCGTCGTCTTCGAAGTAGTCGCGGATGCCGAGAAACTCCAGCTCTTCCGGATCGACCAGGCGATACAGGTCGAAGTGGAAGGCGCGGATGTCACCAATCTCGTAGGGCTCGACCAAGGTGAAGGTCGGACTTTTTACCGCGCCGACATGGCCCAGCCCGCGAATGATCCCGCGCGACAACGTGGTTTTGCCCATCCCCAGGTTGCCTTCGAGAAAAATCAGGCCATGGCCCTGGGTCACGCGGGCGATCCGTGCGCCAAAGTCGCTCATGGCCTGTTCATCGGCCAGGTACAGGGTTACTTCAGACACGGTGCTTGCTCCTCCAACAACTGACGAATGGCTGGAATCAAATCACTGGCCGCCAGCCCACGGCCCAATTTCCCTTGTTGCATACCGGCATTGGCGTGCAACCAGACCGCCAGACACGCAGCCGCGAAGCCGTCCATGCCTTGTGCCAGCAGCGCGCCGGTCAAACCGGCCAATACGTCGCCGAGACCTGCGGTGGCCATCGCCGGATGGCCCTGATGACACAACGCCAGACGGCCGTCGGGATGCGCAATCAGACTGCCCGCGCCCTTCAACACCACGACAGCTGTATATTTTTTACTCAACGCCAGCGCCGCTGCCGGACGATCCGCCTGCACTTGAGCGGTGCTGATCCCCAGCAAACGCGCCGCTTCGCCCGGATGCGGGGTGATCACGCAATCCTTGGGCAACGCCACGAAGCCGCTCGCCAGCAGATTCAGCGCATCGGCGTCCCACACTTGCGGCAATGCCGCGTTGGCGGCCGCCGACAACAACGCACGCCCCCAACCGGCCTGACCGAGGCCTGGCCCGACAACCAGTGTCGAGACTTTTTCCAGCAGGCCCATCAACTGATTGGCCGACGAGGTGCCGAGCGCCATCGCTTCCGGCACCCGCGTCAGCGCCGCCGGGATGTGCTCAGGCCGTGTTGCCAGCGAAACCATGCCGGCGCCACTGCGCAGGGCCGTTTCGGTGCTGAGCAGAATCGACCCGCCAAAGCCATGATCGCCGCCGATCAGCAGCACATGGCCGAAACGGCCCTTGTGCGAAGTCGCTGCACGCGCCGCCAACCCCGGAAGGTTAGCCGTGTTGAGCCGTTGGGCGATGACAGGAATGTCACGATAGATGTCGGCGCTGGCCTGCAAATCGTTAAACACCAATTCGCCGGTGTGATCCGCCGCGTCCCCGGTGAACAGGCCGAGTTTCAGTCCGATGAAGGTCACCGTCAGATCGGCCTGCACGGCGACACCCAGCACGTGCCCGGTGTCGGCACACAGCCCCGAAGGGATATCGACGGCTGCCACCGGCAAACCGCTGGCGTTGATGGCCTTGATCGCCGAGACGTAAGGCTCGCGCACATCACCGCTCAACCCCGTGCCGAGCAATGCATCGAGAATGACCCCGCGCAGTTCGATATGAGCCTGCCAACCCTGTACTGCAACGCCTTCAGCCAACGCCTCGGCATGGGCCAGCGCCGCATCACCTTGCAATCGCAGCGGATCTCCGACCGCCAGCACACGCACTGGCCACCCGGCCCGCTGCGCCATGGCCGCGACCAGATAACCGTCACCGGCATTGTTGCCATGCCCGGCCAGCACCGTCAGTTCTGTTGTCGACGGCCATTGCCGGACCAACGCTCGCCAAGTCGCATGGGCCGCGCGCTGCATCAATTCGAAGCCCGGCGTGCCGGCGGCAATCAGCCGTGCATCGAGTTCGCGCACCTGTGCGGCGCCATACAGCGCGTCGGGTAATTCATCTTTCGTGTGCGGCATGCGTCTTCGGGCTCCGATGTCTGGCAGAATTATACGCACCTCAGCTCCGGTTTCTCTCGCCTCATGTCCGCCATCACCACAGACCTGCCCGCCCTCGCCCAATCGATCAAGGATTGGGGCCGCGAACTGGGCTTTCAGCAAGTCGGCATCAGCGGTCTGGATCTCGCCGAACACGAGCAGCATCTGGCGCGCTGGCTCGAGGCCGGCTACCACGGCGAAATGGACTACATGGGCGCCCATGGCAGCAAACGCTCGCACCCCGAAGAGCTGGTGCCGGGCACTTTGCGTGTGGTCTCGCTGCGCATGGACTACCTGCCCGGCGACACGCAAATGGCGCAAATGCTGGCGCAACCGGAAAAAGCTTACGTGTCGCGTTATGCCTTGGGCCGCGATTACCACAAATTGATCCGTAAACGTGTGCAGCAGTTGGCCGACAAGATTCAGTCCGAAATCGGCCCGTTCGGATTCCGCGCGTTTGTCGACAGCGCGCCGGTGCTGGAAAAAGCCATCGCCGAACAGGCCGGGCTGGGCTGGATCGGCAAAAACACCCTGGTATTGAATCGCAAGGCCGGCAGTTATTTCTTTCTCAGCGAATTGTTCGTTGATCTGCCGTTGCCAGTCGACGAGCCGCACAGCAGCGAACATTGCGGTCGCTGCACGGCGTGTCTCGATATCTGCCCGACCAACGCCTTTGTCGGCCCGTATGTGCTGGACGCGCGACGCTGCATCTCGTATCTGACCATCGAGCTGAAAAACGCCATCCCCGAAGACCTGCGCCCACTGATCGGCAACCGCGTATTCGGCTGCGACGATTGCCAGATCGTCTGCCCATGGAACCGTTTTGCCAAACCCTCCGGCGAAAGCGATTTCAAGCCACGGCACAACCTCGACAATGCCGAACTGGCGGAGCTGTTTTTGTGGGACGAAGAGAAGTTCTTGAGCAGCACGGAGGGTTCGCCGTTGCGGCGCGCGGGCTATGAGCGCTGGTTGCGCAATCTGGCGGTGGGGCTGGGCAATGCGCCTTCAACGATTCCGGTGCTGGAGGCGTTGAAGGCGCGGCGCGATTATCCGTCGGAGTTGGTCAGAGAGCATGTCGAGTGGGCGTTGCGTCAGCATTCGGCGCGCACTGATCCAAACCCGGGCCACTGATATTGCCAACGTACGGGCGCGACCACCCGGCGAATCACCAGCGCGGATCGTGGGCGCCGATTTGCTTGATGATAATTTGCTTGGTGTTGTCATTCACCAGGAAAAAAGTACGGTGTTCAAACGTTAAACGCATGTGTGCATGCATGAAGTCCTTGTGTTCACCCGTCGGCTTGAAGCTTTTGTAGTTGGGATAGTTCTCGTACAGGCCCGCGGGGAAAACCTTGGCGGCCTCTCGAGGATGGGTATTGTGATTAAGGATCTCTGCCTTGTACTCACGGTACTTGGCAAGCTGTTTTATGCCACGCGCACCCTGATCGAGGTATTCGTGTCCGGCGAAGTCTTCAATAAACGTCCAGTTTGCTGGCGGCTCCGCCTGAGCGGCAGCCCCTCCCGCTTTGCCTGACCTGACGTATTCCTTCTTGAACGGCATGCCGAACGTCGCGTACTCCCTTTCAACGACCCTGACCGGTGGCTCGTCAGCCAGGTGCACAAGGTAGGGGCGCGGCCTCAGCGTTTGCGCCACGGCCTGCCGCACCGCCAATGCTCCCGCAGCAGCCGACGCAATACCCAGCCCAAGGCTTACCCAACCCAATATTTCGCCTGCCTGGGATTGCGGGTCATACGCATAGGCGACTTCGCTGCCTATGGCCGTCACGCCTGAAGCGATGCCCAAGCCCATGGCCATCAGGGCTAATGGCGTAGCAGCCCCCAGGGTTACGATACTGGCGACCACCCCGAGAACACCCAGCGCAATCCCCGCAATCGACTGCCAGGAAATGTGTCCCGTAGGGTCAATGCGATTGACCGGATCGCCCAGGCAGTAGGCATAGGCGTTCAAACCGCCCGCACCAAACGGACTCATGCTGTCGGGACTGGTGAAGCGCATCAGGGTCGGGCTGTAAGCCCGGTAACCGTTGCCGAGCAGGTACAGGCCGGTGACTGCATCCATTTGCTCGCCGTTGAAACCCGCCAGACTGAACAACCCGCCTTCGGCAGGACGATGCCCATAAGGGCTGTAGGCACTGGCTTGCCATTGCTCCCCGTGGAGTTGGGTCAGCACAGTTTGCTGTTGATCCGTGCCGAAGAGCCGGCTGCCAGCGTTTGCCCCGAGTTGTTGTTGCCCCAGTATTAATCCGCCGTTACGCACCACACTGAGCGAGTCGTCACCACGGATTTCGCAGCTGACGGTTGAGTTGTGATAGTAGCGCTGCGCATCGGCCAGGCGCGGTTGCGACAGTTCGACGATTCGATCAAAGCCGTCGTAGTGAAAACCGCGCAGCACCTCACCTCGTGCATTACTCACCTGGCTCAGCCGACCGAAGGCGTCATACCTCAGGTTGCGTGCCTGATCGTCCTTGATCATCCGGCCGTCGGCGTCGTATTCCAGCGTAACCGACGCAGGATAGTCGGCATGCGAGTGCGCTACGCCAATGAGCTGCGCCGGATCGCTTTCGCTAAAGCTGAAAGTCGTTAGATTGACGCCTTGGGGAAACGTGGTTTGCAGTGTCAGGATGTTATCCAGCGCGTCGAAGGTAAATACCTGCTGGACGATCTCCTTGCCGTAAGGGTCCCGTGGTCGTTGGCTGCCCTCGCAGTCGTACTGCGTAAGGCGCCCGCGCACGTCGTAGGTGAAGCGCTCATCGCGCAGCACAAGAGCGCCGCGCTTCAAGACCTTCTGCGCCAGTTTGCCGGCCACGGTGTAGCTGGAACTCAGCGTCTGGGTGGGCAAACCGATGACTTCAAAACTGCGGCTGGCTTCACGCCCGATATCGTCGTAGGTCAGACGCGTCGTTAACAGGCGCTTGGTCGACGTGTCACGTGTTTCGATCTTCGCCAACAGACCGCGCTCGTCATAGAAATAACCCGCCTGCACCGCACCTTGCCTGAACGACGTTCTACGCCCCCAGGTGTCGTACTCAGCCTGATGCTTTGTACCCAGTGCATCCCTGTAGGTCAGGGGCAGACCGGCGAAAGAATAGGTATGGGAAACCGTCTTGCGCTGTTCGCCATATTGGCTGGTTTCCGACTTCAGGCGTCCAGAGGGGAAATACTCGAAATGACGCTCACGACCTTGCTCGATGCAGCTCCTGGTCTTGCCGTTGAGGGCATCGTAGGTGAGTCGGCTGGTCAAGCCATCCTTGCCCTTGGTCACGGCTTTGCGCTCAGTCAACAATCCTCCCAGCTCGGGCGCATGGACGAACTCGACCTTTTGGCCCGAGGCATCGGTGGAAGATTTGGGCACGCTACGCCCGGCTTCGTAACTGACGACCGACTTGCGCCCGCCCACGGACATCTCGGTCACACGGTTCAAACCATCGAACGTCTGTTGCCCCAATAGCAACCCGGCCACTTTGATTTCAACGGGCAGTTCGCCAGTGTTATGGGCAGCGTACGTGGTTTCAACGGCATGACCGTCCGGCAGAACACTGCGCACCATCCGGTCGAACACATCGTATTCATAGCGTGTGGTATTGCCTGCCGGGTCGGTCTGGCTGAGGGTTCGGCCCAGGCCGTCATACGCATAAACGGATTTGCCCAGGCTCTGCCCCTTGAGATCAAACACCTCGGTACTCGCAGGCTTGCCGAAAGCATTGATGGCAGTGACCGTCTTGCCCATGCCCTGCTGCCAACGCTGCTGCTGGCGGCTGATCGGATCGAACTCACTGTGCTCGACGCGTCCATCGCCGTGACGGGTTTCGCTGACCTGCCCCCAGTTATCGTAAGAAAACTCCGTCTTGACCTCGCGCACGACGCCATCCCACCAGTCACTGTGGATGACCTCAACCGGCCGGCCGCTCTGATCATGGCGGGCGCTGTAGGCTTTGCGCATCGGGCATTCGCCTTGCGGGTCAGGGTGGTCGCAATCCTTTTCCTTAATCGCAAAAATGCGTCCCAGCGCGTCGAACGTGGCTATTTGCATGCCGCCGGTCGAGTCTGCTGTGGTCATTGTTGCGGGTTGATTACCCATGGCCGCCTGATAGCTCCAGCGGGTAGAGGAGGCGTACGCCGTATCGGGTGCGAGTGTCTTGCGCAGACGCCGACCAAGCTTGTCGTACTGGTACTCGATCACGCCGTCATCGGCATCGCGCTCGGCCATCAGCAATCCGCTCAGAGTCGAGAGCGTTTGCTCGCTTGAGCTGGTGGTGCCATCAAAACCCTGCACCGTTTTCTTCAGCACCAGTTGGGTGCCGTCGAGTACATACGAGTAATCAATGCGAGTCGTCTTGGCATTGCGAGTGACGCTTTGCTGTTGCATCAAACCGTGCCTGACAGGGTCCTTGGGGGTATCGAGATAGGTCAGGTCAACCTGGGAACAAAGCGTTTCCATCCCGTCGGCCAACGCCAGAAAACGCTCCTGGATCGGTACAACATTGGCCTGCATCGCGCCCTCCAGGGCGGGATGCAAGGCATATCGATAGCGCGTAATGGTAGCGACACCGCCACCCGTCGCGGGGGTCACGGTCCGCTGTTTTAGAAAGCGGATAAACCCTAAAGGATCTTTCGGGCAGTCGTCCGATGCTGTGTCTGGATAGTATTCGAACTGCGTGACCACCCCATTGCTCTCTACCTGCCTGAGCAGGTTGCCAGCGGCATCGAATTCAGTGGTGGACGTCTCGGTGCGTTTGTTCTTGGTTTTGCTGTTTTCGTAAGTGCGGGTCTGAGACTTGGGCAACCGGAATTGAGCGACCTGCTCAGTAAACGACTTGGCGACGTTACAGTGATACTCGGTAGCAGCCGAAACGATAGCGTCATTGCACGTGGTCACTTCAGAGACCAACAGATGAAACTTGTTGTACGTGCGCTTGGTGTGAGTATGAAGCTTGTCACCCACGATCAGCTTCTCAGTGGAGTTGTACTGATACGTCCCCGGTGCCCGATAGAGAGGGTCGCCGTCATCAGTGGAATCGGGCGGCACACCATGCCCCAGGTAATTGCGATCCGAATACGTGTACGTTTTGATGACTTTCGGCTGGCCTTGCTTGGCGAAAATGTCATGGGCTATCACGTACGGCAGACCTTGCACTGCCCCCAGCACAGGTTGCAGGTGCCCGAGCCTTTTGTAGCGAATGTTTTCCACGGCGCCGAGTGGCGACTCCACGCGTTTCACATAGCTGATGCCGTCAATCACTTCGTACTGAATATCCCAGCCCCTGCCCACCGGTAAGCCGATGGCGGTGACGCGATCATTCTTGAAGGTCATCGAGAATTCAGCGTTGTCTGGCGTATCGGGATTCTGGGTCAAAGTCAGCCGGCCAGCGGTACGGCTGACTTTGAGCAACTGTCTTTTTGCATCGCTGATTTCCACAAGCATGGGTTGCTCATTGAACAAGGCATATTTCAAGGCGATGCTTGCCCCGTTCGCCGCGATGATCCTCATGGGTACGGCAATCTGCGTGGCGCCAAAAACTTCAAGTTCTTCGCGCCGGCCATCCTTGTAGCGCACTTCATATCGCCCGATGCCTGTTTTCAAGACCTTGGCGCTCTCCAGTTTCATTTCCTTGAAGAACAGCGCTTTGGCTGTTTCAGCGGCTTTATAGGTCTCACCGCTGGCCAACGTCATGACTTTACTGCGCAAGTCATAACGACTGGTCGACAGCGACCACCCTGTGCCATAGCCGGCGTTACGCGTATTAAGCGGATTGAAGCCCAGGGCAAGATTAAATGAAGGTCCGTTGAGATCGGCAGAGCGAATGGCACCGAGTGTCAATGCCAGGGTATATATACCTGTACGGGGATCAACACCACCAGCGACAAAGCCACCGAAGTTGAATGCATTGGAACGCACTGAATCAAAAGTTTGACTATCCATGGATAACATCCTGTCACTTTCAGAAAAAAACACACACGCAAGCGTCGCGCTGACTTCACAAGGAAATAATGAAACCGGAACAACCCCGGCAAACCTTCATCAACTTAATATGAACGACCGACTGGCAATATCGGGATTGATACGAAGTCTGTGCTCGGTACCGTATTCATCAAACACCTGCAAATCCAATTGAGCGGTGTATTCAGGTTTGTTTGGATATTCTTGCGTCAAATAACTGAGTATCGATATTGTCCCCGGATCCTGCGTCACCGACCTTAGTCCGTTTGAGGTGCGCGCCGAGACTTGCGCACCATAAACCGGCCCGATAAAAGCAACATAACTTCTCAGCCCTGGCGACACATCGAGAGTATTACCCGATGAGAAGAACTCGGTTGCAAACTCCTCGTCATATCGCGTGTCGAGACTGGTCCAATCAAGCAGATTGATCTGCCGACCTTCCGCATGCAAGGCGAGACTGTGTAGTTCCGTGCGCTCAAAGAGACTGGGGCGATCCACGACCCTTGTCTTGTTCACCACGAAATTTGTGATTGGATATCGTTTGGGGGCAATGGCCTCCAGCGTAATGCTGCTGTCGTAACCATTGCGGCCATTGCTTCGATACTTGACGCCTTGCAGCGTTATTTCAGCAGCAATCTGAATGGAGCCCGGACGACTGCTGGAGACCCAAAATTCGAAGGCCTGGACATTTTCCGAAGGATTGGAAATCCGGTTATCAGGCGCTGGCACCAGCGGTACGACTCGGGCAGCACCGCCCGCCATGTCGTGGGCGTAACGGTTCTCCTGAGTTCCCACACTCCAGTTATCCCCTAACGGTGCGGAGGTGTCATAGCTGATCAGCTTGAGTGTCTGCAGGGCTGGATGCCCATAAAGCGATACCTCCTCCGCCTGCGAATTTTCCCCGCAAACCAGCACCAGTACTCTGATTTGCATACGACCGTTGGCATAAAGCGCCTTATGACGAATGGTCGGAGACTCAAACTTTACTTCAAGTTGCTGAATACTCAATTCTTGCTCAGACATATCAAACTCCTGTTACTCACTTGATTGACGACGCACACCAGCGTTCGACTCAGCCTATTGATACACGCAATCAAGGCAAATAAAAGAAGCGCTCTATATCCATATGTAATGACAAACAAAGCAAAACAAACCGGACAAAAAAAATAAAACCATTTAATTAATAATCGTCAACACAAACAACCTGAACAACGCACTCTTATAAAACATTTATCCACAAAAAAGCCCACCGAACCGACATCATTTAAACGATACCGGAGGTGGGCTCCATGAAGACCGTCGACGAGCGAGGAAAATTATTTCATACGCCCCAGTCTTTATTTCAATCGTCTTCAGACTCCACGCCACTATCAGAAAAATCGGAGAGCTCGAAAACATCATCGAGCACCTCTTCTCGTGTCCTGATAACTATTTCTCTGTCCATACTGGCGTTCTGCAGATATTCATTGATGCGAAACAGTGACGCCTGACTTAACGGGTTATCCATCAGGTTGACGTACACGTTCTGGGTATCGGCTATTTCAAACAACTCAACCCCGACATCGACAATATCGTTTTCATGCAAGTCCAGTAGTTTCAATTGGCCCAGTTGTTCTACACCGGAAGGAATCTGCGTCAATCCCGCGTCACCCAGGTACAACTCTTTCATCTGACGCATGAACCCCACATGAGGAACAACTCCCAACGGATTTCCGTCGAGCCTCAACAGAGTCAGCGTTTCGATTCGCGAAAGCCCCTCTGCATCGGTTTCAGACAATCGCAGGGAGCAATCTTTCAAGGTCAGGTGTTGCAAGCCGCGCATCTGAAAAATGCCCGGGGCAAATCCGTCCATCCGCACCTTGATAAGGGCCAGATAACTCAGGTTGGGAAAGCTGTCGAGAAACTTGCCTAATTGCACGCCTGGATTCCGCGCTTCCAGCACCAACTCTGTCACGTGCTCGAATCTGCCACTCAATACCGGCAACTCAGCGGTGAAATCGATGAAAGCAGAGAAGCTGTCTTCGCCTGCGTCAGGAATCAGCTTTTGTTGCCAGATAGATTGCAGATTGTCACTGAACCGCTGACGCAACTGCTGTTGTTCAGCAAGTGCCTCGACGCTCCATTCAATCCCCTTTGTTGGAGGCGCAGGCACGTCGACACGCCATGCAGCCAATTCTTGACGTAGCGTGGCGAATTCCTTTTCCAGACGACTCAACACAACAGAGGGATCGTGCGGTAAACGCTCGCTGATAAACGCCGCCAACTCTTCGTCCGAAATGTCTGGGCAAAGATCCCGTATGCGATCTTCAGGCGACCTGTTCGATTGGAGAGTTTCGTCGGCTCCGCCACGCAGAAACCCCGTTTGCCTGTTTTGCACTGCAGCCGCCTCGTCGGCAGGTGCCGGCACTGGCAAGCGCAGCACTTCGCTGACGAACTGACGCGAAGGTAAAGGCTGGGCACGGATCACTTGTTGCAGCTGCGCACCACCTTCAGTGATACCGAATGCTTGACGCTGCACGGGTGACAACAGAGACCAGACTGCCGAATAAAGATCTTGCGAGGCCTGAAGTGAAGGGTCGCCACTGTTTGGCACGGTATAGCCATCATCCTGACGCATCAGTATGTGACGAACCGGTGACAGCTCATCGCCGATAGCGCTCAGAACATCCCCGTCTATCGCCCGCTGGCGTATTTCGATACGAGTCTGCTGCGGCCAACCCGCGAGGTTGCCGAGCATATGCAGCACTAACCGGTCACTGTCGGCATTGGACACCGACGACAAGTAAATGCCTTCCCCGGCCCTGGTGATGCGAATTTCTCGCAGAGCCGTCAGCGCCTCTTTCGCCACCGTCTGCGGTATCCCCGGTTGATTGTGCATATGCAAACGCTCGGCAGCGCTGGTATTGCGCCAGATCGCCTGCGCGGCGGTTTTCGGCAAATTCGGAAACACCCGCCGCATCTGCACAGTGTGTTCATCACAATCGGATTCGAACGCGGCTTCCAGTTCTTTGAACCGCGCGAAACGCTCAGGGGATACCCCGCGCCCTTCTAGCTGAATCTTTTGATCAAGTTCGAATCGCCTGAGGGTGTCTTCGAGCAAAAAAGGCACAGGACGATCATGAATAAGCACATCGCGCAGCACTGATTTATCGACTCCGCTCACCGCCAGCATGCGTGCAACCGTCGTGTCGGAAAACTGCGCTACGGAACGACCCATCCGGCGAAAAAGCGTTGCGGTTTGAACGGCTATTGAATCAGCGAAGGTGACGCCATCGCTGTTTAGCGGGTGCCAGAATCTGCCTTCGTCATCCAGCACCATTAAAGGACCGGAAGGTTTGAGCTCTCGGGAATTTGTCGCCCTGAACAGGCCGCTGTCGAGATCGCTGACGACCTGAACAAAATGGCCTTCGGCAATAGCGACATATTCGCGCTGCTTGAA
The DNA here is from genome assembly GCF_001648775.1 of Pseudomonas fluorescens. Taxonomy (GTDB): domain Bacteria; phylum Pseudomonadota; class Gammaproteobacteria; order Pseudomonadales; family Pseudomonadaceae; genus Aquipseudomonas; species Aquipseudomonas fluorescens_M. Next base: position 341,477 of record NZ_LVEJ01000003.1, on the reverse strand, counting down.
CAGCCAGACGCCTCGGGAATCGACTTTCATCAAGTTCGTCGGTGCCGGAACTCGTACCCCCGATAGTGCCTCCTCTGCAACAGCATGGATCACGTCATCGGTCATGGCATTCATCAGAGTGACCCTGATCGCCTGTTTCGCAATTACCGAGTCCACCATCGCAGGCTCTGGTCTTATCGTGGGAGGCCCATGCTCAGTAACGTGAGACAGCGGTGGCATGGTGATTTCGCTGCCCAGCCTCGGTCGCGGGCCGTCAGCGTCGAAATCCGGCTTTTTCAAGGGACCGGTTACAGGTTTGCGGGGGGGCTTTGCAGTCATGAAAACTCATCCTTGAGTGGGGTTGTGCGGGCTCCGTAGCACCACGGAGCCCGCGAACGTTTATCTATAAACCATCGAAACTGCAGTCAATCATGAGATTGATGAAGTGACAGCTTACGGGCCCACAACATCTGAAACGGCATATATATGTCTACGACTTTCAGCAACTCAGTACTCATCCACGCTCCAGAGAAAACTCCCGCGCATCAAAGTCAGTGCGAATGGCAAGTTTATGTTCAGTACCATATTGATCGATCGCGACAAAATGAAAGGGTGGAGCGATCTTGTGTGCCACTTCAATTTTCGAGTATTCGGACAAACCCTGCACCACGGTCAACTCGCCATCTCTGTCATTGACCCTGACAGAATACTTCTGCGTGTGTTCCGACAACTTCAAAATACCGTCCACAGCAAAGGTCAGTACATCGCTAAGCGGGTTGCTGCCATACGGCAAATACACATCATGGGTTATTTCCTCTGGAACAACGAAGATACCTTCAAGGTAATTGGTACTCCATGCACGAAGCTTGTTACCTCGGGCAAATGTACGATCCCCGCGAATACCTTGCGAAACCCAGTCCACCAGTTTGATTTGCTGCCCGCCCTGAGGGTACAACCCCAGGTAATAGTTGACGATGCGATTACCTGGCGCCTCATCACCACGCCGGGTCTGCTGCCAGCGGAAACTTTCGATGGAATAAGCTACCGGCTGTTTTGCAGTCAGCGAGACACTGCTGTCATGCACACTGGAAAGCGTCGTACCGTTGGTGCGAACGGTTGTGTCATTCCATGACAACCGTGCAGCGATACGGGTTTCCCCTGCCCCCTGTGAAGAGACCCAAAAGGACCGCACTTGGGGATGGATGCTGTCATCCTCATCGGCATCGGGCGCCGCTACCGCATGGCCTGCATTGCGCATTTCCAGCGTGTAGGAACCTTGCTCGGTGCTGGAAACCCAGCCGCCCTGCAATCTGCTACCGCCATCGTAATGGATCAGCTCAATGCTGTTCATCACCTCAGGCGGTACGTGAACTGCATTTCCGTTAATGTCGGCTCCCGCAACGACAACTTGCACTTTAACCTGCATCCGGCCATTGCCATACAGCTCTTTACTTCGGGTAGTTTCAGCGGTATCAAACTTCACTTTGAACAAGGTAAGGCTATAGAACGCGGTCAAATCGTTTGACCGCGCCTGCGTCTCTTCCATGATTTGACTCATGACTTACTCCGTTATCTCAATGCTATTAAGAAATCGACATCAACCGTGATGACGTCAAAACAAATAACACGTTGACCACAGGAACAGAAAATCAAAAATGTAAGAAACTTGCACTTACCTACACAGCACAAAACAATACAGCTTATTCAAACCAACAGACCGAGCTTTATCAATGCTCGTCGTTATAAACAAACTTGGGCATTTCCCAATGAAAACGGATGGCCAACAGACGTAACAAGAACCCACCGAACAGCGTAATCAGAATGGCTTGTTCACTTGGCACATTCAGATAAAGACACAGCATGTAGCACCACGCTGCGGCGAAGGAAACGCTCGCATAGAGCTCGCGGCGGAAGATCAGCGGAATATCGTTGCAGAAGATATCCCGCAGGATGCCACCGAAGACGCCGGTGATCACACCGCTGACCGACGCCACCAACATGCCGTGGCCCATTTCCAGCGCGGTCATGCAGCCGATCAGGGTGAACGCCACCAGGCCGACAGCGTCGAGTACCAGAAACAGCGAGCGCAGATGACGCATCCAACGGGCGGTGAACACGGTAAACATCGCTGCGACCGAGGTCAGCACCAGATATTCCGGGTGTTTGACCCACGTCAGCGGGTAATGCCCCAGCAGCACGTCACGCACCGAACCGCCGCCCAATGCCGTGACGCAGGCGATCAACACCACACCAAACCAGTCCATGCCGCGACGTCCGGCAGACAAGGCGCCAGTCATGGCTTCGGCGGTGATGGCGATCAGATAGAGCATCAGCAACATGGTGGCGATCCAGGCAGGAAGGCGCGCAGTCTAGCCATTTCGATGCGGCACCAAAAGGGGGCAGTAGCAGGGCTTGCCCCCACCGCAAGAAATCAGAACTTGATGAAGTGCTTACGGTAGTGCTGCAGCTCGGCGATCGATTCGCGGATATCGTCCAGCGCCAGGTGCGTGCTGCCCTTCTTGAAGCTGTCGCGCACGTCCGGTGCCCAGCGCGCGGCCAGTTCCTTGAGCGTGGACACGTCGAGATTGCGGTAGTGGAAATAGCTTTCCAGCGCCTTCATGTGCGTATAAAGGAAGCGACGGTCCTGGCAGATGCTGTTGCCACAGATCGGCGACTTGCCCTTCGGCACCCATTTTTCCAGGAAGGCGATGGTTTCGGCTTCAGCTTCAGCCATGCTGATACGGCTGTCGCGCACGCGCTGGGTCAGGCCGGAATTGCCATGGGTGCGGGTGTTCCATTCGTCCATCCGCGCGAGCACTTCGTCGCTGTGGTGGATGGCAATCACCGGGCCTTCGGCCAAGGTGTTGAGGTCACTGTCGGTGACAATGGTGGCCATCTCGATGATGACGTCGTTTTCCGGATCCAGACCGGTCATTTCCAGGTCGATCCAGATCAGGTTCTGCGGGTTTGGCATATTTCGGCTCCTAGGCAATGCTGCGCAGTTTAGCCTAGGCCGGTGGCCGGGCGTGCTAAACTCGCGGCCGTTTTACCTAATCGCTGCATTCTTCAGACGGAACACCCATGGCCAAACGCCAACTCAATCGTCGTCAAAACTGGCGCATCGAAAAGATTCAGGGCGAACGCGCAGCGCGCGCCGCCAAACGCGAGTCCTCGGCTGTCGAAGCCCTGGAGGGCGGCGACCTGGGTCCGGAACAAACCGGCTTGGTGATCGCCCACTTCGGTGTGCAGGTCGAGGTCGAGGCTGTTGACGGTGATCAGGCCGGCCAAGTGTTCCGCTGCCACTTGCGCGCCAACCTGCCTGCGCTGGTGACCGGCGACACGGTCGTCTGGCGTGCCGGCAACCAGGGCATCGGGGTGATCGTCGCGCAACTGCCGCGCACCACCGAACTGTGCCGTCCGGACAGCCGTGGCCAGCTCAAACCGGTAGCCGCCAACGTCGACATGATCGTCATCGTCTTCGCCCCGCTGCCCGAGCCGCATGCCAACCTGATCGACCGCTATCTGGTCGCGGCGGAACACGCGGGCATCCGTCCGTTGCTGCTGCTGAACAAATTCGACCTGATCGACGAGCAGAACGCCCCGGCGCTCAATGCGCTGCTGGCGGTGTACCGCACGCTGGGTTATCCGGTGCTGGAAGTGTCGGCGCACCACGGCAATGGCATGGAACAACTGCAACAGCAGCTCGACGGGCGCATCAGCGTGTTCGTCGGCCAGTCCGGCGTCGGCAAGTCGTCGCTGGTCAACAGCTTGCTGCCGGAAGTCGAAACCCGCGTCGGGCCGTTGTCCGAACTGTCGGGCCAGGGCACGCACACGACGACCACCGCGCGTCTGTTCCACTTCCCCGGCGGCGGCGAACTGATCGACTCCCCGGGCATCCGTGAATTTGGTCTGGGTCACGTCAGCCGCGCCGACGTCGAAGCCGGCTTCATCGAGTTCGACGACCTGCTCGGCACCTGCCGCTTCCGCGACTGCAAGCACGACCGCGAACCGGGTTGCGCGCTGCTCAAGGCACTCGAAGACGGACGCATCCAGCAGCAGCGGATGAACAGCTACCGCTCGATCATCGCCAGTCTGCCTGAAAACGGCTATTAAACAGCCGCACCGGCGGCCCTGAAACACAGGGCCGCCGGTCGTAGGATCACGCCCGACAACTCCCCCGATTGCTTAAACGTCAGACCTTTCTGTAGGGCTTTGGCACGCCTGTTTGCAGGACATTTCTCTTTTGCCTTCAGCACCTTGTAGGCATCACGCAGATGCCTACATTCACTTCCTCCTTCGCACTTTCGCGACTTCCGAGGAATCCCATGCAAACCTATCATTTGTTCATCAGCCATTCGTGGAACTACTCCCACGCCCACGACAACCTGGTGCGCCTGCTCGGTGCGCAACCGGGTTTCACTTTCAAGAATTTTTCCGTCCCGCCGCACAACCCGATCATGGGCGCGCAAACCGACAAGCAACTGGAGGAAGCCATCGAGAACAAGATCCGCCCTTGCTCGGCGGTGCTGATCATGGCTGGCATGTACTCGACCTACAGCAAGTGGATCAACAAGGAAATCGAGATCGCCAAGCGCATGGGCAAGGTGATCATCGCGATCAAGCCTTTCGGCGCCGAGCGCATTTCCACGGTCGTGCGCAACGCCGCGAACGCCGAATGCGCGTGGAGCACCAAAAGCATCGTTAGCGCGATTCGCCTGCATACGGCGGTATAACCATGCGCAAGGGATTGTTTATCGGCATCAATCATTACCAGCACGTCGCGCCATTGAGCGGTTGCAACAACGATGCGATGGCCATGGCGTCGGTGCTGGAACGTCACGCCGGCGGGCGCCCGAACTTCAGTTGCAAGGTGCTGACATCGGCGGAGGAAAATCTCACGCTCAATGCCATGAAGGAGCATATTCAGAGTTTGTTTTCCGGCGATTGCGACGTGGCCCTGCTGTACTTCGCCGGTCACGGTCAGTTCGACACCAGCATCGACGAAGGGCTGCTGATCCCGCAGGATTTTCAGCACGGCGGCGAAGGTATCCGCATCAGCGACATACTCGAATGGGCGGACAAAGCCCCGCACATAAAAAACAAAATCATCATCCTCGATTGCTGCCAGGCCGGCGCGGCCGCTGCCATGCGTGGCTTGCGCGGTGGCAGCAGTGTGATTGGCGAAGGCATGACCATTCTCACGGCCTGTAAAAAAGAACAGTCCGCTCTGGAGAGTCGCGGCCATGGCGTGTTCACCGACCTGTTGCTGCAAGCGCTGCACGGCGGGGCCGCCAATGTGCTCGGCAAAGTCACGCCGGGTAGCGTTTACTCGTTTGTCGACAATGCACTGGGCGCCTGGGAACAGCGCCCGGTGTTCAAGACCAACGTTTCGCAATTCGTGTCGCTACGCGAGGTCGCTCCGCTTATCGCCGAAGAAACCCTGCGCAAACTCAAGGACTGGTTTCCCGACCCTGGTTTTGTCTTCCCTCTCGACCCCAGCTACGAACCGACCGAGGCAGCGTTCGATGCAGACCACGGCGAGGTCTTCGCGCAACTGCAAAAGTGCAATCGACACAGCCTGATCGAACCGGTCGACGCCGAGCACATGTACTACGCCGCCCTTAATTCGACCGGCTGCCGCCTGACAGCCCTCGGCGCCTATTACCGCGACCTGGCAATAAAGGATCGATTCTAATGCCTGTATTCATCAGCTACCGCCACATGGACCGCGCCCACGCAATCGCCATCAATAGCCGCCTGATGCAGGCCAACATCAAGACCTACCTCGATGTGCTGGACCCTGAATCGCAAACCACCGATGACATCACCGGCGTCATCACCCGCAACATCACCGAATGCACGCACTTGCTGGCGGTGGTGTCGGAGAAGACCGCGTTGTCGTGGTGGGTGCCGTTCGAAATTGGTGAGGCGACGATCAGCAACCGCCGGATCTGCTCGTTCAAGACCGGCCCCGCAGAATTGCCGTTGTATCTGGACAAGTGGCCGAAGTTGAGCACGGATAAAGATCTGAATTTCTTTATCGATGCGTATCGTGAGGAGGTGTCGAGCAAGCGTTCGATGACGCTGGATTCGAGCAATGAATCCTTTAGCGGCACCTACAAACGCAACGCAGAGGTATTCCACGACCAACTGAAAAACCGCATTCGGCGCGGTTTCTAGAGCCCATCGGCTGGCACAAAAAAGCCGCGTATCAAACGCGGCTTTCTTCAACTTCCAAACCTACTTCGGCTCAGGCTTGCGAAACGCATACAGATGCTGACGCACAATCCCGCCCGGCAATTCCTTCCCGAACACGCCATAACGCACCGGCCATTCTTTGGGTGGCAATTTGAACGTGCCGAACAGCATGTCCACCAGCGGCGTGTGGATCGCGTAGTTCTTGTAGATGTAATCCTTGTGCCGGGCGTGGTGCCAATGGTGGTAGCGCGGCAGCACGATCAGGTAGTTCAGCCAGCCACCATTGATCCGCACGTTGGCGTGGGCCAGTACTGCCTGTACGCCGACCAGAATCACGTAGGCGTTGAGTGCCTGAGGCGCGAAGCCCAACAACATCAGAGGTACCAGCACGCCAGTGCGGGTCAGCAGGATTTCGATGAAGTGCACGCGCGAACCGGCGAGCCAGTCCATGTGCGTGCTGGAATGATGCACGGCGTGGATGCGCCACAGCCACGGCACCACATGGTAGAGCCGGTGCAGCCAGTATTGGCCGAGATCGGCGACCAGGATCGCCAGCAGAAACTGCACCACCAGCGGCAGACTCTGCACACTTGCCTGCAAGCTCGGCGACATCGCCCAACCGGCGATGTAACTCGACGAGGCAGTGATGAAGATCAGGATGAATTGGACCAGCATGTGGCTGACGAAGAAGTAGGTCAGGTCGGTGCGCCAGTGCGGGCGCAGGATGTTTTGTTCGGGATCCTTGGAGTAGAGCTTTTCCAGAGGAATGAATACGATGGCCGATACCAGCAACGCCAGCACAAACCAGTCCAGACCCAACGAGTACGGGGTCTGCCCGATCGAGCTGACTTGTACGTTAGTGCCCCCAAGGAACACCGCCAGGCCCGATGCAATCAGTCCGGTAATCCCCAGACGCTTGCGTTTGTTGAGCAGGATATTCAGGGTGCCGAGGCTGAACGACACCACCAGACCGAGCAACAGCGTGGTGCGCGCGAACTGCTCGTCATAGACCTTACGCAGTTCAGCTGTGGTCAGCCATTCCGGAAAGAGGAAGCAGAACACCGCCAGCAGGCTCAACAGCCCGAGGGTGGCGGAAATGTAGCCACTGACCCGCCCTTCACCAAACTTGAAGGGGGCGTTGCCGTGCCGTTGAAAATAGGCTTTGAGTCTTTCCATAACTGATCTTCCGTGATTGCGAAAACTGCGACTGGTGATTGCGACGCAGGCAGAAACAAAAAAGCCACGGTGACCGTGGCTTTTTGTGGATCACTGCTTGGGCGCGGGCGCCGGGGCAGTCGTTGGGGGCGTGGCGGGTGGCGCCGCGGGCGCCGCACTCCCCGGCTCAGCCGGTTTTGGCGCAGCGTCGTCGAACAGGTTCAGCCGTTCGCGCAGTTCGTGCGCCGGTACCGGTTGCTGATCCGCCGGCAGTGCATTCGGGTCGACCGGCGCTGCCGGAGCAGCGCCGTTCTGACCTTGATCCGCCGGTTTCGCCGGATCCGCACCTTGCGCACCTTCGATCGCCGCCTGGGCTTTCTTGGTCAGCACCACAATGTCGATGCGGCGGTTGACCGGGTTGAACGGATTTTCCTTGTCGAACAACGCCGACGAGGCATAACCGACGACCCGCGCCACTTGCGCATCCGGATAGCTACCGGCGACCAAGGCACGACGGGCGGCGTTGGCGCGGTTGGCCGACAACTCCCAGTTACCGAAATCACCGGTGCCGGTGTACGGCTTGGCGTCCGTGTGACCGCTGATGCTGATCTTGTTCGGCACCGCTTTGATGGTGTCGGCCATGGCCAGCAGGATGTCTTCGAAGTACGGCTTCAGGCGTGCGGAACCTGAGTCGAACATCGGCCGGTTCTCGGCGTCCATGATCTGGATGCGCAAGCCGTTCGGCGTGATCTCGAAGAGGATCTGATCCTTGAATTTCTGCAGTTGCGGGTTCTCGTCGACCTTGTTCTGCAGTTCTTGCAGGAGCAGTTCCAGACGTTCCTTCTCGACCTGCTCGGCCATGCCTTCAACCTGTTCGGTGTCGACCGTGACCTTGTCCGGTTGCGGCTGCGACTTCACTTCCGGGTTGAGGGTGTTTTCCGGGGCCAGGGTCGGCGTGCCGCCCAGGTCGATGATGTACGGCGTGCCGCTTTCGGAGAAGCCGACCGGGTCTTTGAAGTAACCGGCGATGGCGATCTTCTGCTCAGGCGTTGCCGTGGACAGCAGCCACAACACCAGGAAGAACGCCATCATCGCCGTGGCGAAGTCGGCGAAGGCGATTTTCCACGCCCCGCCGTGATGCCCGCCGGCTATGCGCTTGACGCGCTTGATGATAATCGGCTGATTATTTTCCATGACTTAACGACCGCGAACGGCTTGTTCCAGCTCGGCAAAGCTTGGACGGTGGGCCGGGTACAGCACCTTGCGACCGAACTCAACCGCCAGCGACGGTGGCATGCCGGAAGCCGAAGCCACCAGCGAGGCCTTGATGGCTTCGTAGACGTTCAGCTCTTCCTTGGCATCGTGCGCCAGGGAGTGCGCCAATGGGCCGAAGAAACCGTACGCGGCGAGAATACCGAAGAAGGTACCGACCAGTGCCGCACCGACGTGCAGGCCGATGGACTTCTGATCACCTTCACCCAGCGAGGCCATGGTCACCACGATACCGAGTACCGCCGCGACGATACCGAAACCGGGCATGGCGTCGGCGATGCCGTTCACTGCATGCGATGGGTGCTCAAGGTCTTCCTTCAGGCTGTAAAGCTCCATGTCGAACAAGCCTTCCAGCTCGTGCGGGGCCATGTTGCCGGACGACATGATGCGCAGGTAATCGCAGATGAACGCAGTCATGCGTTCGTCTTTGAGCACCGCCGGGTACTTGGCGAAGATCGGGCTCGCAGCGGCATCTTCGATGTCGCCTTCGATGGCCATCATGCCTTCGCGGCGGCTCTTGTTGAGGATCTCGTAGATCAGCCCGAGCACTTCCAGATAGAAAGTGTGGCTGAAGCGCGAACTGAACATGCTCAGGGATTTCTTGAGCACGTGCATCGTCATGTAGCCGGGGTTGGCCTGGAGGAATGCACCCAGTGCCGCACCACCGATGATCATCACCTCGAAAGGCTGGATCAGGGCGGCAATTTTGCCGTGGGAGAGCACGTATCCGCCGAGCACGCTCGCGAATACGACGATGATGCCGATAATTTTAGCCATAGGTAGGAAAGTACTTACTGAGTCGGGTTCAAGGTCATATTCGGAAGTTAAAAAATCTCTTCTTCTACTTATCGGCAAAACTGCGCCAGACTATAGCCAGTTCAGGCGAAAAGCCAATTTAGCCCATGCCGGGCGCGTCTACAGTCAGTGAAGATCCCCTCCAGACATGGCTAATGAAACGAACGTCCCACACGCAAAACCGACCACCCTCGACGGCTGGGTAAAGTTGCTCGATGGCGTCCGGCTGCCCGTACCGCAAGAGTCTCACGACAAAGTGTGTCGGGCGATTCGCGACAATCGCAGCTCGCTGCGGGACATCGCCGACCTGATGCAGGACAGCCCGGCCCTGGCACTGAGCATCATCCGTGAGGCGAATCGTCACACCCACGGCACGATGGCCGCGCCGGCGGAAAATCTTGAGGTGGCGATCAACCGTCTCGGCCTGGCGCGCACGGAAGAATTGCTCGCGCGGCTGCCGGCCGAACCGCAGATGCAAATCCCCAAGGCCCTGCGCCAGCTGCAAATGATCAGCCAGCACGCGACGCAACAGGCCAACGGTTTTTTCGCCAGTCGCCTGGCGCGGCTGTGGCAGGACATTCATTGGGGTAGCCTGCTGTTTCTGTCGCCGTTGTGGCCGTTGGCGCTGACCTATCCGCAATTGCTTGAAGAATGGGAACTGCGGGTTATCCACAAGGGCGAATCGGCGCGCGTGGTCGAACAGCAGTTGTTCGGCGTACGCCTGCTGAAAATCGCCGAGGCACTGGTGCAGGCCTGGCATCTGCCGATCTGGGTGCAGCAGGGCTATAAACTGCTGCTCAGTGAGCAACGCGAACTGGTCAAAGTGCTGCGCATCGCCCGCGACAGCGAACATCCGTTGCGCCAGCAGAATCGCCTCGACGACGATCCGACCCTGCGCCGCTGGCTCAACCAGCCGGCCAACACCGTGTTGCTGGCCAACGGTCTGGCGCTGTCGGCACAACAGGCCTGGGACAGTCCGCACAGCGAACGCTGGCAGTACCTCACCAGCCTTTATCTGCAAATTTCCATGGACGATGTGCAACAACAGTTGCACCAGCAGGCCGCCAACAGTGCGCGTCAGCATGCGATGCCCGATTTGTGGCACCCAGCGGTTTCACTGCTGTGGCCGTGGGGCACCCGTCGTTTGCCGGCCGGCATGCTGCCCGCCGCCGCGCCAAGCGCTGAAGACTTGGGCCAATGGCGCAAGCAGTGCGCCGAACTGCTCGCCGAGCCCAGCCGCTTCACCAATGCGATGAGCCTGACCGTCGCCGCCCGCGACGCCCTGGTCGCCAGCGGCATGCGCCGGGTGATGATCCTGATGGCCGACCGTACGCAGTCGAATCTGCGCGTGAATCAAACCGCCGGGCTGCCGAAAGAAGCGGCGGCGCTGAATTTTGTCGTCAGCCAGAGCAGCGTGTTGCAACGGCTGCTGGCGCAACAGGCGCAAGTGCGGATGACCCCGGACAACAACGCACAATTCTCCGCGCTGCTGCCACTGGGCCTGCGCACACTGTTTCGTGGCGAGCATCTGTTCCTGCGCTCACTGGTCAATAACGGCCGGGTGATCATGATTGTCGTCGCCGATCAGGGCGGCGGGCCGTTCGCCGACATCACCGTGCAAGCCTTTGGCAAAACCGCGCAGTGCATCGAAAAAGCCCTGCACAGCTTTAGCAGCCGTGGCCGATGAGGCTGCGCTACAATCCCCCCCTTTGTGCCCTGGAGACCTCACATGTCTGACTTCTCTGGCTTGCCGCTCGTCATCGAGCCGAGCGACCTGCTCCCGCGCCTCGATTCCCCTGAACTGATTCTGGTGGATCTGACCAGCGCTGCCCGCTATACCGAAGGTCATCTCCCCGGCGCACGCTTTGTCGACCCGAAACGCACCCAGCTTGGCCAGCCGCCGGCGCCGGGCCTGCTGCCGGCGAAAGCTGATCTGGAAGCGCTGTTCGGAGAGCTGGGCCACCGCAAAGACGCGGTCTACGTGGTGTATGACGACGAAGGCGGCGGTTGGGCCGGGCGTTTCATCTGGCTGCTCGACGTGATCGGTCACGACAAATACCACTATATAGACGGTGGTCTGCCAGCCTGGCTGGCAGATGGCATGCCGATGTCGATTCAAGTGCCGGCGGTCGTCGGTGGCCCGCTGCCGCTGATTCTGCACGAAGAGCCGACGGCAACCCGCGAATACCTGCAAAGTCGTCTTGGCGCCGCCGATCTGGCGATCTGGGATGCGCGCGGGCCGCTGGAATACTCCGGCGAAAAAGTACTGGCCGCCAAGGCCGGGCACATCCCCGGCGCGGTCAATTTCGAATGGACGGCGGGCATGGACAAGGCCCGTCATCTGCGCATTCGCACGGACATGCCGCAGATCCTCGAAGACCTGGGGATCACCAAGGACAAAGAAATCATTACCCACTGCCAGACCCATCACCGGTCGGGCTTCACTTATCTGGTGGCCAAGTCCCTCGGTTATCCGCGGGTCAAGGGCTACGCCGGTTCCTGGGGCGAATGGGGTAACCACCCTGACACGCCTGTCGAGATTCAAGGTTTTTAAGGACAACTAATGAAAGAGCGTCTGTTTATCCTCAGCCAGTACCTGCTGCCTCATCACCTGCTGTCGCGCCTGGCCGGCTGCATTGCCGAGTGCCGCGTGCGCTGGTTCAAGAATGCCTTTACCCAATGGTTCGCCAAGCGTTATCAGGTGGACATGTCGCAAGCGCTGGTCGAAGACCTGACCGCTTACGAGCACTTCAATGCCTTCTTCACCCGCGCCCTGAAAGACGGCGCGCGTCCGCTGGACGAAACCCCGGGTGCGATCCTCAGCCCGGCCGACGGCGCAGTCAGCCAACTCGGCCCGATCGAACACGGTCGCGTGTTCCAGGCCAAGGGCCACAGCTTCAGCGTGCTCGAACTGCTCGGCGGTGACGCGGCCAACGCAGCGCCGTTCATGGGCGGCGACTTCGCCACCATCTACCTGTCGCCGAAGGACTACCACCGCGTGCACATGCCGCTGGCCGGCACCCTGCGCGAAATGGTCTACATCCCGGGCCGGATCTTCTCGGTGAATCAGACCACGGCTGAAAACGTGCCGGAGCTGTTCGCCCGCAACGAGCGCGTGGCGTGCATCTTCGACACCGAGCGCGGGCCGATGGCCGTGGTGCTGGTGGGCGCGATGATCGTCGCTTCGATCGAAACCGTGTGGGCCGGTCTGGTCACGCCGCCGAAGCGTGAACTGAAAACCTTCCGCTACGACGAAGCCGCGCGCGCGCCGATTCACTTGGAGAAAGGCGCTGAACTGGGCCGCTTCAAGCTGGGTTCGACCGCGATCGTGCTGTTTGGGCCGGATCAAGTGAAATGGGCGCAAGAGCTGGCGGCGGGTTCGCCAGTGCAGATGGGCCAAGGCCTGGCGCTGCCAAACGCCTGATTGACCTTCTGCGGGAGCCGCCGTGCGCTGCTCCCGCAGATTGCGTTATTTGCTGCTATGGTTTTTGGCATGAGCCAGACCATCTCCCCGCCGTCCCTTCAAGCGCCAACCCCGACGCAAACGCGCCTATCGTTTTGCGAAGCCACCCCGCGCGACCTCAAGCGCTGGATCGCCGGCCTGCCCAAGGCCAACATCGGCGAAACCGCCCGCCAGCTCTATCAGGGCCTGGGCGAACTCAATCAATTACTCACCCCCAGCGACAACCGTCTGCAACTGCTCGAGCTGTTCCGGCCCGAGGTGTATTTCGTCTGCCAGCATCTGGAACGGCACTTTCTGCATCAGGCGATCATGCTCGACGAACGTTCGCGCAAGATCAGCAATCTCTGTCAGGCGCTGCAAAGTCACCTGGCCATCGGCTACAAACAGATCGTCCTGCGGATTGCGCCAAAGTACGGCAAGGATCGCGCAGCGCTGCTCAGCACGGCCCTGCAACGGGCCGCCCATGCCCTCAAAGGCCAACTGCTGCGCGCCACGCAGCTGTACAGCTCGCCGCCGGAGCATGTGTGGCTCGAACTGCATCAGCTGTATCGCACCGCCTGCGAGTTGCAACTGCAACAGCGGCGAGTGCACGACGACCTCGCCAGCCTCACCACCGAATCGAGCCTGGAACAGACCTACATTGCCGCCCTGCTGCTGGGCAGCGCTCGCTGCAATCAACTGCGCCAGAACCAGATCGCCCGCCTGGCTGAAGCCCTCGAACCGTGGAGTGCCTTGCTGAAATTGCACCCCGGCCGCCCGGACGATGGCCTGTTTGCGATCAGCGCCGAACTGGATGCCGGGCCACGCTATCGCAGCATGTTTCGCCGCGAGCAACAGTCCGGCCTGCTCGGCTTCGATCCGCAGCCGTTGGTCAACACCGTCGAAGCGCACTTGCTGCATCAGGACACTTCGACGCCGCTGCTCGTCCCACCCGGGCTCACTTTCGACACGCTGCAACATTTGCACGCGACTTGGGGCCAGGCGGCCGAACGCAGCTTTCAGCGCACCGTTGGCCAGGGCAGCCTGACCGTGTGCGTGGGCATGAGCGCCCTGCACTTTTATCTGGGTGGCGAGCGCAGCTTCAGTGAAATGCTCAAACATCCCGGCGCCCGCGCTGCGAACTTCAGCAACGCCGTGGCCAAAGGCGAGAAGGACAGCTGGAGTCAGGCGTTCGACGCCGCCCCACAGCACAACGAGCAGTTTTTACCCTACGAGGAAATCCAGTACGACCATCTCGTCGAAGACGACAGCAGCGTCGACAGCACACCGCACTATCCGACGTATGCGCTGCCGGTGATCAACCACAGTCCCGGTGGTTATTGCCTTGGCTGGCCGACAGAAGTGCCTGGTGAAGTGCAGGCCGGGGAAATGCTCGGTATTCAGGACAGCGCCAGTCTGGGCTGGAGCATTGCCGTGATCCGCTGGATTCGGCAGGTGCGCGGTGGCGGCACGCAAATGGGCATCGAGCTGGTGGCACCGCACGCGCAGCCCTGCGGTTTGCAACTGGTGCGTTCGCGGGATGATCACAGCCAGTATCTACGCGGTTTATTGCTGCCGGAGATCAGCGCAATCGATGTGCCCGCGACGTTGCTGGCGCCACGCTTGCCGTTTCAGGAAGGCAGCAAGGTGATGATCAATACCCACGGCGAAGAACACCGCGCCGGGCTGGATCGGCGGGTGGCCAGTACGCACAGTTTCAATCAGTTTGCGTATCGCTCGCTGGAGGCCGCGCAGAATGGCGGGAGCGAAGAGGATTTTGATTCGTTGTGGAAGTCGCTATAGACCGAGGCGCGCCCTTCGCGAGCAGGCTCGCTCCCACAGTTGTATGCATCTCAAATGTGGGAGCGAGCCTGCTCGCGAAGAGGCCAAGTCAGGCGATAGAGATCTCAGAGCTGCCCGTCACGATCCCGGAAACCCAGCAGATACAGGACGCCATCCAGCCCAAGGGTGGAAATCGCCTGCTTTGCCGATTGCTTGACCAAAGGCTTGGCGCGGAACGCCACGCCCAAACCGGCAATCGCCAGCATCGGCAAGTCATTCGCGCCGTCACCGACCGCGATGGTCTGTTCCAGACGCAAGCCTTCCTTGTGCGCCAGCTCTTTCAACAGATCAGCCTTGCGCTGCGCATCGACAATCGGCTCGATCGCCACGCCGGTGCACTTGCCATCGACCACTTCCAGTTCGTTGGCGAACACATAGTCGATGCCAAGCTTGGCCTGCAATTGCTTGGCGAAATAGGTGAAGCCGCCAGACAGGATCGCGGTCTTGTAGCCCAGACGCTTGAGTTCGGCGAACAGCGTTTCCGCGCCTTCGGTCAGGCGCAGCGAGGCGCCAATCGAATCCAGCACGCTGACATCCAGACCTTTGAGCAAAGCCAGACGCTCTTTGAAACTGGCGCGAAAATCCAGTTCGCCAGCCATCGCTCGTTCGGTGATTTCCGATACTTGCTCGCCAACGCCGGCGGCCTTGGCCAATTCGTCGATGACCTCGGCTTCGATCAGCGTCGAGTCCATGTCGAACACCGCCAGACGACGGTTGCGACGGAACAGCGAATCTTCCTGGAAAGCGATGTCGACGTTCAGTTCCTGGGCGACGCTGAGGAATTCGGCGCGCAACGCCTGCGGATCAGCCGCTTCGCCACGCACGGAAAACTCGATGCAGCCCTTGCCCTTGTCGGCAGGAGTGTCCAATGGCATGCGACCCGACAGACGGTCGATATGGTCGATGTTCAGACCGTATTTGGCGGTGATCGAGCTGACGGCCTGCAATTGCCCGGCGGTCACTTTGCGGGTCAACAGGGTGACGATGTGGCGTTTTTTGCCCTGATTGCCCACCCATTGCTGGTAATCCTCTTCGGACACCGGGGTGAAGCGCACCTGCTGATCGAGCTCGTAGCCCTTGAACAGGATGTCCTTGAGCACGGATTTACCCTGCTCGGAATCGGGGATTTCCACCAGGATGCCGAACGACAGGGTGTCGTGGATCACCGCCTGACCGATGTCGAGAATGTTCACACCACCTTGTGCCAGAACGCCGGTAATGGCCGCAGTCAGACCCGGACGGTCGACTCCGGTGATGTTAATCAGGACGATTTCGCGCAACGCGCACCCCCGCAACTGGAAAAAAACCGCATTCTACCCACTTTCAGTGACCATCGGGCACCGCGAGCGCTTTGCCGGTCTAGGGCCTGTCGCTATACTGCGCGTCAACTTCACGGACAAAAGAGCCGAGCTCAGTGAACCGGCCCACGCCAGTTAAAACCGATAACTTCTTCCTGCTGATCTTCCGTGCACTGCGCCACCGCCGTGTACCGATTGCATTGCGCATTGCCAGCCATAACGTGATCCTGGTCGCTCTGGCCCTGGTGATCTATGCCGGCGTGATGGGTTTGCAATTCAAGCAGGCCATGCACGAGCAGGCCGATGCGCTGGGCGAAAGCCTGACCACGCAGACCGCCACCTCCGCCACGGAGCTGTTGGTGTCCAATGACATCCTCAGCCTCAACGTGCTGCTCAACAACCTGACCAAAAACAAACTGGTGGCCCACGCGGCGATCTACAGCGTGGATAACCGCATCCTCGCCGAATCCGGTCAACGGCCCAAGCACAGCCTGCTGGGCGAAGCCGAAGGCATGTACGAGAGCAAGATCACCTTCCAGGATGTGACCGCCGGGCAACTGCGCATCAGCCTGGACATGGATCAGTTCCAGCAGCCGATGACCATCAGCCTGCAAAGCATGGGCATTCTCAGTGCGATTCTGTTGGCGCTGTCGCTGGCCTTGAGCCTGCGCATGGGCCGCTACCTGTCGACGCCGTTGCTGCAATTACGCGTTTGGTTGCGCCGCATCGACGAACACACGCCGGGCATCGATCGTCAGGATGAAATCGGCGATCTGGCGCGTCAGCTGCACGCCAACTACGCGCCGGAGCCTGCACCTGAACCGGAGCCTGAGTTCGAGGACGAAGAAGACGAGCCGGAGTTCGAGGTGCGCAACTTGCGTGATCCGAGTTTCGACGAAACCCGCCCGATGGCCGCGCAGAAGCCGGCGCCGCGACATCTGGTCAGCACCGCCGAAGACGATGATGACGATGACGCCTTTGCCGACCTGCGCGACGAGTCGCTCAATGGCGCGCCCCAACCTGTCGTCCGCCAACCGTCGCCAAGCGTGCCGCAGCACACCGCCGTGCTGGCCGTACAACTGGGCTCGCAGGAACAACTGCGCCGCTTGCCACGTGCACGTCTGGAAGAGTTGCAGGAGCGTTATCGCGACTGCCTCGATCAGGCCGCTTCGCTGTATCAGGGCGAAATCGAAACCCTGAACGATGGCAGCACGCTGATGCTGTTCCACACCGAAGACAGCGGCGACGATTACCTGACCAACGCGATCTGCTGCGGTGAGTTGCTGCGGGCGCTGGGCCATCAGTTGCAGATTGAAGTCGCGGACAGCGGCATCACCCTGCAATTGCAATTGGGTTTGACGCTGGGCGATGAGTTGTTCGGCCTGAGCCAGATTGATCTGCTGCTGACCGATTCGGCGCAGGATGCCCTGGCCTTGTCGCAGCACAGTCGCAACCTGCTGCTGGTTGAGCGCAAGATCAGTGATGACGCGCTGATCCGCCAGCGTGCGCGGATCCGCCCGATCGCCAGCCCTGAGGGCGCCTGCTGCGTAGAGCGGTTGATGGAGCCTTATCCGTCGATGCTCGAGCGGCAACTGGCGCGGATGCATGAGCGTCGGGCGTAAGCCTTAAGCCCGATGTGAAAAAGCCCGCAGACAAGCGATTGTCTGCGGGCTTTTTTGTGGGTGGCTGAAAAGCCCCTCACCCTAGCCCTCTCCCAGAGGGAGAGGGGACCGATTGGGGGATATTCTGGAGCTACACCGACTTGAACGTCTTGCTTTGAATCCATAATCGCCAAGATCGTCGACGTAGGGCGCCAGACATTTCGGTCGGCCCCTGCTCTACCAAATCCACAATCGCCAAGATCTTTCAGGTCGATGAATAGCGCCAGACACCAAGGTCGGCTCCCTCTCCCTCGGGGAGAGGGCTGGGGTGAGGGGCTTTTGATCTTCTACTCCAGACACAACAAAGCCCGCACAAGGCGGGCTTTGTTCTGACTCGATCCAGCGTTAGAAGCGGAACACTTCCATATCGGTACGAATCGGCGAGGCCATTGGAATCTTCGGCTGCTTCTCGGCTTCCGCCGCCGGCGCGGCCGGTTTCGGCGCCGATTTACGCGGCGCCTCCGCGACCGGAGGCTGATTGGCCAAAGGCTTCAGCGCCACCGACAATTGCTCGGCCAGGCGCTGCAACAGAATCCCTTGCGCCTGCACCTGCGACGCCGTACTGCCGGCATGCAGCTCCTGCAGATGAACAATGCGGTTATCGCGCACCTGACCACGACGGTCGATCAAGCGCCACTGCGCATCGAGGATCGCCGGTTGTTTCTCGCCGGAGTCCAGACGCGTGATAGTCAGCAAAACCTGCACGTCCGGAGTAAACCCGGTCGTGGCGGGTGCCAGCACCACACGTTGGCTGTCGAGGTGACCGGCAACCTGGCGCATCAGCAATTGATCGATATCCGACGAAAGGCTACCTGCCCAACGACCGTCGGTCGCCGCTTGCAGGCTGCCATCCGGTTGACGTTGCAGCAATGTTTCACGTTGCAGGTAATCGGCTACGACTACCGGGCCCAACAAAACCGCCATGCCTGCGCTTTGCGCAGGCTGAACCGGACTTCCGCTGTCCAGTTGATACAGCGACACCGGTTGGTGAACGCTGCAACCCGCCAGGCCCAAAACGCCGGCGAGCAGGAAAATAAGGGGGCGCAGAGCAGTCATCATCCCGTCCAGGTGGCCGCCACAAGGCTGACCACAGTGAAAATACTCAATAAATATGAAGAACGCTCGGCCACGCCGGCGCTTGGAAAGGCCATATCATCCGTGAATATGCGTTCCGACTCCAGCGCCAAAGCGTCGATCTACGCGTTAAATCGTGGATCGAGCTCTCTAGGACGCCTAATTGAGGTTTTCGACGAGCAGCGCATCCACTCTCTGGAAGCCCCTTGGAAGCTTGTTGCCACGACGTCCACGCTCACCTTTGTAGTGTTCGAGGTCGTCGGCCTTCAGCGACAAGGTACGTTTTCCGGCCTGCAACACCAAGGTGGCGCCTTCCGGAATGACGGCGATGTCCGTGACATATTCTTCGCGACTGGCCACACGCTCACCGGAAATACCGATGATCTTGTTGCCTTTGCCCTTCCCTAATTGTGGCAGATCGCTGATTTTGAAGATCAGCAGGCGACCTTCGGTAGTGACCGAGGCCAGCCAGTTCTGCTCACGATCGGCCACCGGACGTGGCGCGATCACCTTGGCGTTGTTCGGCAGGCTCAACAGGGCTTTGCCGGCCTTGTTCTTGGCTTGCAGGTCTTCGCCTTTGACGACGAAACCGTAACCGGCGTCGGAGGCGATCACGTACAACGCATCGTCTTCCGGCATCAACACGCATTCGAAAGTCGCACCCGGTGGCGGTGTCAGACGACCGGTCAACGGTTCGCCCTGGCCTCGCGCCGACGGCAAGGTGTGCGCGGCGACCGAATAGCTGCGGCCGGTGGAGTCGATAAATACGGCAAACTGGTTGGAGCGCCCCGCCGCCGAAGTCTTGAAGCCGTCACCGGCCTTGTACGACAGGCCGGTGGCGTCGATGTCGTGACCTTTGGCAGAACGGATCCAGCCCTTTTCCGACAGCACAACGGTCACTTTTTCGTTCGGCAGCAGATCGTGCTCGGTCAGCGCCTTGGCTTCGGCACGCTCGACGATTGGCGAACGACGGTCGTCGCCGTAAGTTTCGGCGTCTTTGATCAGCTCGGTACGTACCAGCTTCTTCAGCTTGGCTTCGCTGCCCAGCAGCGCTTGCAGCTTGGCTTGTTCCTTGAGCAGTTCGTCCTGCTCGTCGCGCAGCTTCATCTCTTCCAGGCGCGCCAACTGACGCAGACGGGTGTCGAGGATGTAGTCGGCCTGAATCTCGCTCAGGGCGAAGCGCTCGATCAGCTTGGCTTTCGGGTGTTCCTCGGTGCGGATGATGTGGATCACTTCATCCAGGTTGAGGTAAGCGATCAGCAAACCGTCCAACAGGTGCAAACGACGCTCGACCTTGTCGAGACGGAATTGCAGGCGGCGACGCACGGTCTGCACGCGGAATTCCAGCCATTCGACCAGTAACGCGCGCAGGTTTTTCAGCTGCGGCTTGCCGTCCAGACCGATGATGTTGACGTTGACCCGGTAGGTCGACTCCAGCTCGGTGCTGGCGAACAGATGCTGCATCAGCGCTTCGTGATCGACGCGGCTGTTGACCGGAATGATGACGATGCGGCACGGGTTTTCGTGGTCGGATTCGTCGCGCAGGTCAGCGATCTGCGGGGCTTTCGACGGTTTCGCCTGCATCAGCGCAGCGATCTGCTCCAGCACCTTCGCGCCGGAGACCTGGTGCGGCAGCGCGGTGACGATAATGTCGCCGTCCTCGACGTGGTACACGGCGCGCATGCGCACCGAACCCTTGCCGGTTTCGTACATTTTCAGCAGGTCGGCGCGCGGCGTGATGATTTCCGCTTCGGTCGGATAGTCCGGGCCCTGAATGTGTTCGCAGAGCTGCTCGACCGTGGCTTTCGGCTCATCGAGCAAACGTACGCAAGCGGTCGCCACTTCGCGCAGGTTGTGCGGCGGCACGTCGGTGGCCATGCCCACGGCGATACCGGTGGTGCCGTTGAGCAGAATGTTCGGCAAGCGCGCCGGCAGCACCAGCGGTTCCTGCAGGGTGCCGTCGAAGTTCGGGCCCCAGTCGGCAGTGCCCTGGCCGAGTTCGCTGAGCAGCACTTCGGAATAACGCGACAAGCGTGCTTCGGTGTAACGCATGGCGGCGAAGGACTTCGGATCGTCCGGCGCACCCCAGTTGCCCTGGCCATCGACCAGCGTGTAGCGATAGCTGAACGGCTGCGCCATCAGCACCATCGCTTCGTAGCACGCCGAGTCGCCGTGCGGGTGGAATTTACCGAGCACGTCACCGACGGTACGCGCCGATTTCTTGTGCTTGGAATCGGCATCCAGCCCCAGCTCACTCATCGCATAGATGATGCGCCGCTGTACCGGTTTCAGGCCGTCGCCGATATGCGGCAGTGCACGGTCCATGATCACGTACATGGAGTAGTTGAGGTAGGCACTTTCGGTGAAGTCGGCCAGCGACCGGCGTTCTACACCGTCCAGGCTGAGATCAAGGGGGTTGCTCATGCAGGCCTCATCGGTTTGTTGTCTGGCGCAGCAGCATGGTGCCACCGCGCTGAGTAAATTCAAGTTTGTTCAGGGCGCTCATGCCGAGCAGCACCTGATCGCCATGCAGCCCCGGCGCGACCAGTGCGCGGACGTCCCGCAGCACGATGTCGCCCAGTTGCAGGCGGTCGATTTTGGTCCGATAGCCCTGGCTCAGGCCGTTGGCCGTGCTCAGGGTCACACCGAAACCTTCTTCCAGCTTCAAGCGCTTGGCCAGATCCGCCGGGATCGCCACATCGGTCGCGCCGGTGTCGAGCATGAACTCGACCGGCTCACCGTTGATCTGACCGCTGGCGACAAAATGCCCTTGGGCGTTGCCAGCCAGTTTCACTTCAATAAAACCTTCGCCCTGCTCCGAACTGACTACGACGTTCGGATTCTGCTGGCGCTGCTCCCACTGGCCGAAAAACCGCGTGGCCAGAAACAGCGCCGCGCACCACGCCAGAATCATCAGCACCCGACCGGCGCGCTTGCCCGGTGGTTGCTGGCTCAAGGTTTGGCGCTCCAGCCACCGTCAGGCGCGGCAAAACGCCAGACGATCGGGCGTTTCTCGCCGTCGGCACGCACACCGTCGTTGTTGTCCAGGCCAATCCACGCACCTTGCGCGTCCACCACCAGCGCTTCCGCCAGGCCATAAGCCTGTGCATAAAGGCGCTGTGGCTGCAAAGCATCTTCGGCGTACGACCAGCATTGTTCGACTTTGGCAGTCACCGCATCGCGGCGGCAAATCTGAAACGCGTTGCGTTCAAGGGTAAACAGCTTGCCGTTGAACAGCGACAGATCGGCAAAGTCGCGAGTCACGGCGCGGGCCTTGGGAAACTGTGGCGGCTGCATCTCGACCCCGGCTTCGCTGAGCAGCACACAGGCACCCTCGCAATCCCACACCGTTTGCTGGCGTTTGATCTTCAGCAGACCACGGCGCTCACGCTCGGCGGCCAGCCACAACTGATCGCCCGCCGGATTGATCGCCAGACCTTCGAACAGCGCATTGAAGTGCAGCAACATGCCACTGGCGCGGGCTTCTTTCACCAGCATCGGCGAGATTTTCAGCCACGATGCCGGGCCTTGTGGCGGTACTTGCAGCACGGCCGCATGGGCCTCGCTGACGATGTAGCGGTTGCCGGCGCTGTCGCAGGTGATGCCTTCGAAATCCAGGTCACCGCCACGGATGAACGACGCCGCCCAGGTGCGTGAACTCAAACCCCACGGCAAACCGCTGTCCGGCACCGGCGGCACGTCGATGTGCACGGTTTCGGCCTGCCAGACCTGATCGCGGGTGTTGAGACGGTAGATCTGCTCGTCATCGCGATCAGACACCGTCCACAAATCATTGCCGCACAGTGCCAGCCCCGACAGGTTGCCGCCGCGCATGCCGTCGACCGGGTGCTCGGCGAGCAGGCGCAATTGCTGTAACGGCTCGGCCGAAACACTCATCGCACTCAGCAGCAAGGCACCCGCCAAGGCCCAGCCAAACCGCATCAGGTCAGCACCTCGGCGAGGTTGCCTTTGGATTCCAGCCAGGTCTTGCGGTCACCGGCGCGTTTCTTCGCCAGCAGCATGTCCATCATTTCCGAGGTTTCGGCGAAGTCTTCGCCCAGCGTCAGTTGCACCAGACGCCGAGTGTTCGGGTCCATGGTGGTTTCGCGCAGCTGCGGCGGGTTCATTTCACCCAGACCTTTGAATCGGGTTACCTGCGGTTTGCCGCGTTTCTTCTCGGCAACCAGACGGTCGAGAATGCCGTCGCGCTCGGCTTCGTCGAGGGCGTAGTAGATCTCTTTGCCCAGGTCGATGCGGTACAACGGCGGCATGGCGACGTAGACGTGACCGGCATCCACCAGCGGGCGGAAATGCTGGACGAAAAGCGCGCACAGCAGCGTGGCAATGTGCAGACCGTCGGAGTCAGCGTCGGCGAGGATGCAGATCTTGCCGTAGCGCAGCTGGCTCATGTCCGCCGCGCCCGGATCGACACCAATAGCGACGGCGATGTTGTGCACTTCCTGACTGGCGAGCACTTCGCTGCCGTCGACTTCCCAAGTGTTGAGGATCTTGCCGCGCAACGGCAGGATCGCCTGAAATTCCTTGTCCCGTGCTTGCTTGGCGGAACCACCGGCGGAATCACCTTCGACCAGGAACAGTTCGGAGCGCATTGGATCCTGCCCGGCGCAGTCAGCCAGTTTGCCCGGCAACGCAGGGCCCTGAGTGACGCGTTTACGCTCGACTTTCTTGCTCGCCTTGAGGCGACGACCAGCGTTGTTGATCGCCAGTTCGGCCAGCGCCAGACCGGTTTCAGGGTTGGCGTTGAGCCACAGGCTGAAGGCGTCCTTGACCACACCGGAGACGAACGCCGCCGCTTCACGGGACGACAGACGTTCTTTGGTCTGGCCGGAGAATTGCGGCTCCTGCATTTTCATCGACAGGACGAACGCGATGCGCTCCCAGACGTCTTCCGGCGCCAGCTTCACGCCGCGCGGCAGCAGGCTGCGAAATTCGCAAAACTCGCGCATGGCATCGAGCAGGCCCTGACGCAAACCGTTGACGTGGGTACCGCCCTGCGCCGTCGGGATCAGGTTGACGTAACTTTCCTGCACCGCGTCGCCACCTTCCGGCAACCACAGCAGCGCCCAATCGACCGCTTCTTTATTCCCGGCGAAAGCGCCGCAGAACGGCTCGTTCGGCAGACGCTCGAATTCGCTGACGGCGTCGACCAGATAGGAGCGCAGGCCGTCTTCGTAATGCCATTCGACTTTCTCGCCAGTGCCTTTGTCTTCGAAGCTGACCAGCAGGCCCGGGCACAACACAGCCTTGGCCTTGAGCACGTGCTTGAGGCGGCTGATGGAGAATTTCGGTGAATCGAAGTATTTCGGGTCCGGCGCGAAATACACGCTGGTGCCGGTATTGCGCTTGCCGACGGTGCCGACGACTTCCAGCTCGGTGGCTTTGTAGCCATCGGCGAAAGTCATCTGGTATTCGTTGCCGTCACGCTTGACGCGTACGCGCACTTCGGTCGACAAGGCGTTGACCACGGAAATACCCACACCGTGCAAACCGCCGGAGAACTGGTAGTTCTTGTTGGAAAACTTGCCGCCCGCATGGAGTTTGGTGAGGATCAGCTCGACGCCCGACACGCCCTCTTCCGGGTGGATGTCGACCGGCATGCCACGGCCGTCGTCGCTGACTTCCAGCGAGTGGTCGGCGTGCAGGATGACCTGCACCGATTTGGCGTGGCCGGCCAGGGCTTCGTCGACGCTGTTGTCGATGACTTCCTGGGCGAGGTGGTTCGGCCGACTGGTGTCGGTGTACATGCCGGGGCGTTTGCGCACCGGGTCGAGGCCCGAGAGGACTTCGATGGCGTCGGCGTTATAAGAGCTAGCGCTGGGAGTGGCCATAGGGTCTCGTCGTCAGTCATTCATGAAATAGGGGGCAAGACTTCACAGTGCGGTGAAATCGATTGCCTGATACACATCGGCGCCAATGCCGGCAAAGCTCAGCAACGCCGGCAATTGCCCGGCAAAGCCCTGGAAACTGTGGTCGCCGCCGGCCTGAATGCGCAAGGCACAGGCGCGGTAATACTGCTGGGCGAGGCGATAATCCAGTGTTTCATCGCCGGTCTGCAACCAGACCTGATAACGCTGCGCATCCTGAGGCGCCGGCACTTCCAGTTCGGCCAGCGCCGTGACGTGGTCGTGGGTCAACTCCCAGGCTTCATCGGTATACAGGTTTTTCTGCGGGCCCAGATAGCCGTCGAACATCCGGTGCGGGCTGACCGCCGGGTTGACCAGCAGGGCTTTCAGGCCATGGCGCTCGGCCAGGTGAGTCGCATAGTAGCCGCCGAGGGAGCTTCCCACCAGCAGCGGGCTGTCCAGCTCGGCGATTGCCTGCTCCAACTGACCGATGGCTTCGCGCGGATGGTGATGCAGGGCCGGAACACGCAGTTTGTCGCTCAAACCCAGCCGCTCCATCACCGCGACCAGCTGACAGGCCTTTTTCGAGGCCGGTGCGCTGTTGAAACCGTGGATATAGAGGATCGAACCGGACATTTGAGCTCCCTGGGTGTCGGCGAAAGATAGCGGAGTTTACAGGGAGAAGGGCCGGGATTGGGGGTGGGCTCGATAAATTGGTGTGACAGCACGAGCTGCCCTCACCCTAGCCCTCTCCCAAAGGGAGAGGGAACTGATTGGGGGATATTAAAGAGATACACCGACCTGAAAGTGATTGGGCGAATCCATAATCGACTCGGTATTTCAGGTCGGCGTATGACGCCAGACACCTCGGTCGGCCCCCTCTCCCTCCGGGAGAGGGCTGGGGTGAGGGGGTTTGATTGGCAATCAGTAACCGTCAGAGCCGTAATCGACGGTGAATGCAAAATTGGTGACCCGCTCCACGCCGGTTTCCAACCGCCCATCCGGCAACAACCGCAACCAGCGATACCCCGGCGCCTGCTCCCCCACCTTGAAGTCTTCACTCCCCGGCTCGAACTGAATGCACGTCGAAGGCGAAGCCATCAAGCGCACGCCATTACGCTCGCGATCAATCTCTTGATGCACATGCCCCCACAGCACCGCGCGGGCCTGTGGAAAACGATCCAGCACTTCGAAAAACGCATCAGGATTGCGCAAACCGATCGGCTCCATCCACGCGCAACCGATCGACACCGGATGATGGTGGAAACACACCAGATGATGGCGCTCCGGCGCTTCGCTCAGTGAGCGCGCCAGCAACTGCAGTTGATCATCCTGCAAATACCCCGGCACCGAACCCGGTACCGCGGAATCCAGCAGCGTCACGCGCCAGTTACCGATATCGACTACCGACTCCAGCAATGCGCTTTGCACTGCGGCCTGAGCCATGATCTGTGGTTCGTCGTGATTGCCGGGAATCCAGCGCGCCGGCGCATCGATCTGCGCGCTCATCTGGCGAAACTGCTGGTACGACTCCAGCGTGCCGTCTTGCGAGATATCGCCCGTGGCCAGAATCAGATCGATCTGCGGCTGCTGCGCCAACACTCGTTCGATGACCTTTTGCAGGCTCTCGCGCGTATTCATGCCCAGCAGCGTGCCGTCCGCCTCGGCGAACAGATGGCTATCGGACAACTGCACCAGCAGCGCCGCATCGGCGGTGGTCAACGTGGATACGCTCGGCAAGGCGTTCTCCCAAGGCAAAAGCACGGAATCGATCAAGTGCCGCAATTATGCTGGGGGATCAGTAAAAGAGGAAACCGGCGAACCGGACGCAGTTCACAACTAGCGTACGACTTCGTACTCGTGCCCCAGCGCCAGGCAATGACTCAGCCATTCCCCCAGGAACAGATTGAGCTGAGCCTTTTCATCCGGCTGATGCATGGCAGCGTTCGGGTAAGGATAGATGCCGCGAAAGCGTCGTGCATGTTCGGCGCTGACCACTTCGGCCATGCGCGCGTCGTGATAGACCTGCACTTCCAGTTGTGGCACCGGCAGCCACGGCAAACTGTGTTCCTGACGCACTTGCAGTGTCGTGGTGTACGGACAGGTTTGCAGCACTTCAAGGGCCAGCACGCCAAGCATCTGTTCGCCCTGGGTCACGGCAATGCGCCGCGCCTCGGGTTCGTTGCGCATGTCCGGGACCAGTCGCATCAGGCGCGCGTAGTTGGCCTCGCAGGCAGCTTGCAGCCCCGCGAGGTCGACTCGATAACGATCGCGCAACTTGTTTACGACCATAACCCCCTCACTTCGGCGCGGTTCAGCGCCAGCCACTGCAAAGCGATGATGCTCGCCGCGTTGGCAATGCGTCCGTCGCGGACGGCCTGCAAGGCATCTTCAAAGGCCCAGACCGTGACGCGGATATCTTCTGCCTCTTCTTCCAGGCCATGCAGGCCGCCAACGCCATCCGTGCTGCAACGCCCCAGATACAAATGCACGAACTCGTTGCTGCCGCCCGGCGACGGGAAATATTTGCTCATCGGCCACAGGGCCTTGATGTCCAGCCCAGCTTCCTCCTGCGCCTCGCGGTGAGCAACTTCTTCCGGTTGTTCATCCTTGTCGATCAGACCAGCGACCAGTTCGACCAGCCACGGGTTGTCGGTCTTGCCCATGGCGCCAACGCGAAACTGCTCGATCAGCACCACTTCGTCACGCTGCGGATCGTAGGGCAACACGCACACGGCATCATGGCGCACGAACACTTCACGGTTGATCTCGCGACTCATGCCACCGGCAAACAATTCATGGCGCAGGTGCAAACGATCAAGCTTGTAAAAGCCCTCGTAGCATTTTTCGCGCCGCACGATATCGACGGCGGTCGGAATGGCGTTGGCAAAATCGGTCATGAGCATCCTCGTCTACTGCAAATCCATTACGAGGTTCCTGTGACTGGCAACCTCGACTTCGCGCCATCCTAACGCGCCCGCACCGTTTGATGCAGCCCCTTTACCGTCAGCGGGATGGACGGTGAAGGCGAAACGCACTCTAATTAGCTTAGTGGCGAACTGACTGCTTCGTTGAGAGTCGAAGCGGTAACTTTTTGCCTTCCCTTGCTTTCGAAAGGACGCCCATGTCGCTTTTCAAAATTGCCTCCGTGGCCGCCATTGCCCTGACTTTGGGCGCGTGCGCAAGCCTGTTCCAACCCAACTACCGCACGCCGCTGGAAACCACCCGCGATGCGTCGGAACAACTGAAACCGGGCTGTTCCAATCCTGATTGCCCACTGGTGAACATCGACACCCTGCGCTTCCCGGCCGAGCCTGCGCTGGATGGCATCATCGAAAAACGCCTGCTGCAAATGACCCGCACCGAAAAGAACGCCCCGGTGGCGCCGACTCTGGCGGCCTATCGCGATCAATTCCTGGCCACTGCCGGCCCGCGCAACAGCAGCTATCTGCAAGCGAAAGTACGCGAGCAGCATGACGGCTTGGTGATCATCGAGGTGTCGAGCTACCTCGATACCGGCGGTGCGCATGGCACACCGGGTCGCGGCTTCATCAACTATTCGCGCCAGCAGCACAAGGTGCTGAACCTGTCCGACATGCTCGTGCCGGGTCAGGAAGAGGCGTTCTGGAAAGCGGCGCAAGTCGCGCACAACAGTTGGTTGATCAGCACCAAACTCGACCAGGAAGCGGAGTTCGTGGCGAACTGGCCGTTCGTGAAAACCCCGAACGTGGCGCTGACCTATGGCGGCGTGATCCTCAAGTACGACGTGACCACCATTGCGCCTTACGCGCTGGGCCACGTCGAACTGAAGATTCCTTATCCGCGTCTGAACGGCATTCTCAAGCCTGAGCTGTTTCCCGGCCGTAACTGAAAGCCCGGCCCAGCACTAGCTGCAACAGCCCTGCCAGCACCAGCGCCGGCAGGGTTGCGCCGACATCCGGATACAGATTCGCCAGCAAATGGTAGGTGCTCACGCCCCCCAGCCACGCCAGCAACGCCGGCCAGCGCAATGCGGCTGACGCCACCTGAGCGCTGCGCTTGCGCAGGATGAAGTGATCGACCAGCACCACGCCGAACAGCGGCGCAAACACCGAGCCGATCAGCAGCAGGAAATTCTGGTACTGCGCCAACGGCGCCAGCAGGGCGATCAGCGTGCAGATCACACCGATGGCCAAGGCCAGATGCTCGACTTTCAGGCGCAACAGAATCCCGCTGGAAACCGCCGCCGAGTGAATATCGGCGAAGGCGTTTTCCGACTCATCGAGCAGAATCAGCAACAGCGGAATGCCCAGACCGGCGCCGGCCAAAGCCAGAAGCAATGCATTGACTTCACCGCTCGGCGCGAAGGCCAGGGTGTAGGCAACACCGAGGCTCATCAGCCAGAAATTACCGATGAAGAAACCGACCGCAGTGCCACCGAACACATTCTTCGCACGCTTGCCGAAACGCGAGTAATCGGCGATCAGCGGCAGCCACGACAGCGGCATTGCGATAGCAATGTCGAAGCCCACGGCGAAGGGCATCGAACCGTCACCGGCGCGGGACCAGAGATCAGCCAGATCGGCTTTGGCGAACAGGTTCCAGGTCAGCCAGATGCACGCGGCGAGCAACAGCCAGATGCCCCACTTGCGCAGGATCTGCCGGACGAAAGTCAGCGGCCCGCTAACAGCGAGCAACGTCGCCAACGCGCCGAAAAACAGTGTCCACAACACCGGATTCGACCACAACGAACCTTCGCTGAACGCGCGGGTACCGAGCAGGCTGGCGGCGTCGCGCATGACGATGATTTCGAATGAGCCCCAACCGATCAGTTGCAGCAGGTTGAGCAGCGCCGGCAGGCTCGCGCCTTTGCTGCCGAGGCTGAGCTTCAGCGCGGCCATCGACGACAGGCCGGTGTCGCTGCCGATCACGCCAACGGCGGCCAGCAACAGCACACCCACCAGCGTGCCAAGGAAAATTGCCAGTAGCGATCCAGACAGGCCCAGACCCGGCGCGAGCAATGCGCCGGTCTGCAGGACCATCAGGCCGATGCCAAGGGAGAACCACAGGGAAAACAGATCACGACCGCCGAATACACGCTTGTCGGCGGGCACGGCGAGATCGGGGGAATAAGTGCTGGGTTGAATGCTCAAGGGTGTTATCTCAGAGGGACATTTTTGTCATTGAGGTCTCCGGTGCCTGTACTGACGCCTTCGCGAGCAAGCTCGCTCCCACATTGGAATGCGATCCCCTGTGGGAGCGAGCTTGCTCGCGAAGAGGCCAGTACAGGCACCGAAAACCTCAGGTCAGATCAAACCTTTTTGTACAGCTGACTGCCTTCCTTCTTGAACCGCTCGGCCTGTTCCGCCAGGCCTTTGGCGACGTCCACGTCGACCGCATCGATCCGCTGGTTGGCCGCGTATTCGCGGACTTCCTGAGTGATCTTCATCGAGCAGAATTTCGGCCCGCACATCGAACAGAAGTGCGCGACCTTGGCCGAATCCTTCGGCAGGGTTTCATCGTGATACGAACGCGCGGTGTCCGGGTCCAGGCCGAGGTTGAACTGGTCTTCCCAACGGAATTCGAAGCGCGCCTTGCTCAAGGCGTTGTCGCGAATCTGTGCGCCCGGATGCCCTTTGGCCAAGTCCGCCGCATGCGCTGCAATCTTGTAGGTGATGATCCCGGTCTTCACGTCATCCTTGTTCGGCAGGCCCAAGTGTTCCTTCGGCGTCACGTAGCAGAGCATCGCGCAACCGAACCAGCCGATCATCGCCGCACCGATACCCGAGGTGATGTGGTCGTAACCCGGCGCGATGTCGGTGGTCAGCGGGCCGAGGGTGTAGAACGGCGCCTCGTCGCAGCACTCCAGCTGCTTGTCCATGTTCTCTTTGATCAACTGCATCGGCACGTGGCCCGGGCCTTCGATCATGGTTTGCACGTCGTGCTTCCAGGCGATCTTGGTCAGTTCGCCGAGGGTTTCCAGTTCGCCGAACTGGGCGGCATCGTTGGCGTCGGCAATCGAGCCAGGACGCAAGCCATCACCCAGCGAGAAGCTGACGTCATAGGCTTTCATGATTTCGCAGATTTCTTCGAAATGCGTGTAGGCGAAGTTTTCCTTGTGATGCGCCAGGCACCACTTGGCCATGATCGAACCGCCACGGGAAACGATACCGGTCACGCGTTTGGCGGTCAGCGGCACGTAGCGCAGCAACACGCCGGCGTGAATGGTGAAGTAGTCGACGCCCTGCTCGGCCTGCTCGATCAGCGTGTCGCGGAACAGCTCCCAGGTCAGGTCTTCGGCCGCGCCGCCGACTTTTTCCAGGGCCTGATAGATCGGCACCGTGCCGATCGGCACCGGCGAGTTGCGGATAATCCACTCGCGGGTTTCGTGAATGTGCTTGCCGGTGGACAAGTCCATGATGTTGTCCGCGCCCCAGCGAATGCCCCAGGTCAATTTCGCCACTTCTTCTTCGATGGACGAACCCAGAGCACTGTTGCCGATGTTGCCGTTGATCTTCACCAGGAAGTTACGGCCGATGATCATCGGTTCCAGTTCGGTGTGGTTGATGTTGGCCGGAATGATTGCGCGGCCACGGGCGATCTCTTCACGGACAAATTCGGGGGTGATGATTTTCGGCACGCTGGCGCCGAAGCTGTGACCCGGGTGTTGCTGATCCAGCAAGCCGGCGGCGCGGGCCACCTCAAGCTTCATGTTTTCGCGGATGGCGACGAATTCCATCTCGGGCGTGATGATGCCCTGACGCGCATAGTGCATTTGCGTGACGTTGGCCCCGGCCTTGGCGCGGCGCGGGTTGTTGACGTGGGCAAAGCGCAGCTTGGTCAGTTCCGGGTCGGCAAGGCGTTCGCGGCCGAAGTTGGAACTCAGGCCCGCCAGGCGCTCGGTGTCGCCACGGTCGTCGATCCATGCCGAGCGCACATCGGCCAGGCCTTTGCGCACATCGATCACCACATTCGGATCGGTATACGGACCCGAGGTGTCGTAGACGGTCACCGGTGCGTTGATTTCGCCGCCGAAATCGGTCGGCGTCACGTCGAGGGTGATTTCGCGCATCGGCACGCGGATGTCCGGGCGGGAGCCCTGAACGTAGACTTTTTGCGAACGGGTGAACGGCTTGACCGATTGCTCGTCGACCTTGGCCGAGTCACTCAGGTTGATCGCGTTTTTTGATTTTGTAGTCATCACGGGCTCTCCAGACAGCATCCAGGCAGTGGATTGTCGGAGCAGAACCTGAAAGGCACGGACGCACCAGGACCGGTGCTGTGCATCGTCGTCGAGCGTTCGATTGTCGAACAATTTCCCGGACGAAGCACAAGAGGACTCGCCGGGTGACGAGAAATCTTGTTCCCTACGCAGGCGCTAACCTGATCAGGTTCAACGGGATCCGAAATTATTCGATCTCAGCCTCATAGCAAGGCACCCCGACAAGAACCCGGCCAGTCTAGACACAACTGACAAATAACGCCAACACCGCAGCAAACACCATGATGAATGGCGCAAATACACAGGTTGGGCCGATTGTTGTGATCGATTTGCGCAACTACACTCGCTTTGCCCGTCACGCCTTGACGCTGCGGGGCCTGCGCCTTACCTTTGGCGCCCGGATTACTTCCATAATATTAATGCTAGGGATCGCCTCATGCTGCGCAAACTCTCACTGGCTGTTGCCGTGTCTTGTGCGTCCAACGCAATGGCCTGGGCAGCAGAAGCGCCCTTGTCGACCAAAACCGATCTGG
The DNA here is from genome assembly GCF_001648775.1 of Pseudomonas fluorescens. Taxonomy (GTDB): domain Bacteria; phylum Pseudomonadota; class Gammaproteobacteria; order Pseudomonadales; family Pseudomonadaceae; genus Aquipseudomonas; species Aquipseudomonas fluorescens_M. The sequence goes on along the minus strand of NZ_LVEJ01000003.1, from coordinate 309,163 downwards.
TCAGCGTCTATCAGGAAGCGGTCGACAACAACGCCGATCTGGCTGCCGCCCGCGCCCAGTATGGTGCGCAGAAAGAAGTGGTGCCGCAGGCCCGCGCCGGGCTGCTGCCTAACCTGTCGGGCGGTGCCGAAGTGGCCAATGTGCGTACGTCGATCGATCAGCCTTCGGCCACTGCCAACCGCAGCGCGCACTCCTATCAGGCGACCCTGGCGCAGCCTTTGTTCCGCGCCGATCGCTGGTTCCAGTACCAGGCCGCCAAGGACGTCAACGAACAAGCTGCGCTGCAACTGTCGGCGACCGAGCAGAACCTGATCCTGCAATCGGCCGAAAGCTATTTCAACGTGCTGCGCAGCCAGGACAACCTGGCCTCGACCAAGGCTGAAGAGGCCGCGTTCAAGCGCCAGCTCGATCAGTCCAACGAGCGCTTCGATGTCGGCCTCTCGGACAAGACCGACGTGCTGCAATCGCAAGCCAGTTACGACACCGCGCGGGCCAACCGAATTGTCGCGCAGCGTCAGGTCGATGATGCGTTTGAAGCGCTGATCACCCTGACCAACCGTCAGTACAACTCGATTCAGGGCATCGTCCATACGCTGCCGATCCTGCCGCCGGCACCAAACGATGCGAAGTCCTGGGTCGACACGGCAGCACGGCAGAACCTCAATCTGCTTGCCAGCAACTACGCGGTCAGCTCCGCCGAGCAGACCCTCAAGCAGCGCAAGGCCGGCCATTTGCCGACCCTCGATGCGGTGGCCAAATACGAAAAGGGTGACAACGACGCCCTCGGCTTTTCCAACCCGAACGCCTTTGGCGTGCCATACCGTGACAACGTCGAGCAGAGCACGGTCGGCCTGCAACTGAACATCCCGATCTACAGCGGCGGACTGACCAGCTCGCAAGTGCGCCAGTCGTATGAGCAACTCAATCAGAGCGAACAACAGCGCGAATCCCTGCGCCGGCAGATCGTCGAAAACACCCGCAACCTGCATCGTGCGGTGAACACCGACGTCGAGCAGGTACAGGCGCGCAAGCAGTCGATCATCTCCAACCAGAGCGCGGTGGAAGCCACGGAAATCGGTTATCAGGTCGGTACGCGCAACATCGTTGACGTGCTCGATGCGCAGCGTCAGCTGTACACCTCAGTGCGCAACTACAACAACACGCGTTATGACTACATCCTCGACAACCTGCGCTTGAAGCAGGCGGCTGGGACGTTGAATCCGGGTGACCTGGAAGATCTGCGGCGTTATCTGAAGGCCGACTACAACCCGGACAAGGATTTCCTCCCGCCGGATCTGGCCAAGGCTGCAGAAACGCAGCTCAAGGCCCGCCCTTAAAAGCAAAAGATCGCAGCCTGCATTGGAAAGTGTTCCTCTGTAGGCTGCGATCTTTTTGCTCTACTTGATCAATCTGCCCAAGCCATCCAGCAAACGCTGCAACGCGCCCTGATTGCGGCGCATCACCGCCAGCCCGGCTTCGGCCATGCGCTGCGCATCACGCGGTAATTCAAACAAACGCTGCACTTCCACCGCCAGCCCTTCGGCATCATCCACCTCAGCCAACGCCCCGGCTTCGCGCAGTTGCGCGGCGATGTCGAGGAAGTTGAACAGGTGCGGGCCGCTGATCACCGGCTTGGCCAACGCTGCCGGCTCCAGCAGATTGTGCCCGCCGTTGGCCACCAGGCTGCCGCCGACAAACGCGCTGTCCGCCAAGGCATAAAGAAACAGCAACTCGCCCATGGTGTCGCCGAGCAGCACGCTGGTCTGCGCATCGACATCAGCTCCGGTCGAACGCCGCACTGTGGCAAGGCCTTCGCGCTGACACAGCTCGAACACCGAGTTGAAGCGTTCCGGGTGACGCGGCACCAGAATCAGCAGCGCATCCGGGTGATTGGCCAGCAAGCGACGATGGGCATCGAGCACCACTTCGTCCTCGCCTTCGTGGGTGCTGGCGGCGATCCACACTGGGCGCTCCAGCGCCTGCCATTGGCCACGCAAGTCAGCAGCACGTTGCAGCAGTTGCGGGTCGATGGTCAGGTCGAACTTGATCGAACCGGTGACCTCGACTGTTTCCGGGCGCGCGCCCAGATCGCGGAAGCGCTGGGCTTCGGTTTCGGTCTGCACGGCGAACAGACTCATCTCGGCGAGCATCGGCGCGGTCAGTTTGCCGAAGCGGCCATAGCCGCGTGCCGAGCGCTCGGACAAGCGCCCGTTGGCCAGCGCCACCGGGATTCCACGCTTGGCGCACTGATGAATGTGGTTGGGCCACAGCTCGGTTTCCATGATCACCGCGAGCTTGGGCTGAGCGCGATCAAGAAACCGCGCCGCCGCACACGGCAAATCGTAGGGCAAATAACAATGCTGGATGCGCGACTCGTTGGCGAACAGTGCCTGGATCCGCTCCGAACCGGTCGGGGTCATGCAGGTCACGGTGATCGGCAACTGTGGATAACGTTGCAGCAAGGCGCGGATCATCGGCGCCGCGGCGATACTTTCGCCCACCGACACCGCGTGCACCCAGATGCCGCCGGGTTGCAGTGTCGGCATGCCGTAGGAGAAACGTTCGCCAATCCGCTTGGCATACGCCGGCGCCTTGCGCGCCCGCAACCACAGCCGAATCGCCACCAATGGCAGCCCCAGGTAAAACAGCGCGGTGTAGAGAGTTCTATTCATGGCGGCGGAGTTTATCGGCTTTTGTCGCCGATCGCCCGCAAGTGCACAGCAAAACGTTCGGCGAGCCAACGCGCGGCCGGACCGAGGGGCTCGTCGCGGCGCCAGACCAGTTCGACCACCAAGGCTGGCGGGGTCCATTCGCTATCGAGTTCGACCATCAAGCCCTGATATGCCGAGTACTGCACCACATGCCGTGGCAACCAGGCCCAGCCCAAATCACGCACCAGCCATTCGGACATCACGTAAAAGCTGTCGGCGCGCCACACCTGCGGACTGGCCGGCTCGTTGCCGGGATAGACACTGGTTTGCGTCGACATCAACAGTTGCCGGTGCTGCGCCAGTTGCTGGCAGGTCACGTAGGACTGTGCCGCCAACGGATGATTGATGCCGCAGACCGTGACCATTTCCACGCTGCCGAGCACGCGGCGCTCCAGCGCTTCGGGGATTTCGTCATGATAAAACAGCAGACCGAGGTCGGCCCGGCGCTCGACCAGTTTACGTGCGACTTCGCCTTGCGCGGCGCTGGTCAGTTGCACTTCAAGGCTGGGGAATTGCTCGGCCAATTCACCGAAACTTTCCACCAGCGCCTGATAGGGCATCGCCTCGTCTTGCGCCACGCGCAACTGCGCTTCCTGTCCGCGCATCATTGCCATGGCCCGACCGTTGAGGCGTTCGCATTGGCGCAAGACTTCACGCGCCTCTTCCAACAGCGCTTCGCCCGCCTCGGTGAGCGTTGGCTGGCGGCCGCTGCTACGCTCGAACAGGCTGACGCCCAAGTCATCTTCGAGCATGGCAATCGCGCTGCTGATCGCCGACTGCGCCTTGCGCTGCTGGCGTGCCACAGCGGAAAACGAGCATTGTTCAGCGACGCCGACAAACACTCGCAGCTGATCGAGATTCCATTGCATGCTGATTCACCAACCCATCGCTGTAACAGATAGGTAATGACTTTACCGCATCTGGTGAAGCTCTAGAATGCCGCCTCAGCAAGCAACGTTTCATATGAGGATTTGAACCATGAACGCCTACGCCTACCTGGCCATTGCCATCTGCGCCGAAGTGATCGCCACTGTGTCGATGAAAGCCGTCAAAGGCATCAGCACGCCGCTGCCGTTGGTGCTGGTTATCGTCGGTTACGCGATTGCGTTCTGGATGCTGACGCTGGTGGTGCGCACCGTTCCGGTCGGCGTCGCCTATGCGGTGTGGGCGGGCATGGGCATTGTGATGGTCAGCGTCGCGGCGCTGTTTATCTACGGGCAGAAGCTGGATATCCCGGCGATGCTCGGGATGGCGTTGATCGTGCTGGGTGTCGTGGTGATCCAGCTGTTCTCGAAAACTGCTGGCCATTAACCGCCAGACACAATCCCCTGTGGGAGCGAGCCTGCTCGCGAATGCGGTATATCAGTCAACACATATGTCGACTGGCATTCCCTCTTCGCGAGCAGGCTCGCTCCCACATTTGGTTCTGTGTTCGGCCTGTTGATCATCGACAAATCCCGCGCTTTCCCGAGTCTGTATACTGCGCCCTCGTCTTGAACACTGAGGTCGCTGCATGCCATCCGTTATTTCCACCGACGTTCTGATTGTCGGCGCTGGTGTCGCCGGCCTCTGGCTGAACGCGCGTCTGCGCCGTCAGGGTTTTTCGACCGTGCTGGTGGAAAGCGCCAGCCTCGGCGGCGGGCAGAGTGTGAAGTCCCAGGGCATCATCCACGGCGGCGCCAAGTACGCGCTGCACGGTGCGCTGACCGGCGCCTCGGAAGCCATCGCCGACATGCCGCGCCGCTGGCGTGAGGCGCTGGCCGGCAATGGCGAGCTGGATCTGTCCGGCGTGCGCCTGCTCTCCGAAGCCCACTATCTATGGTCGCCGGGCACCCTCGCGGGCAACCTCACCAGTTTCTTCGCCAGCAAAGCCGTGCGCGGCCGGGTTGATCAGGTCAAAGGCGAGCAACTGCCGCCGGCGCTGCAAGACAAACGTTTCAAGGGCAAGGTCTACCGCCTCGCCGAACTGGTGGTCGACGTGCCGAGCCTGATCCAGCGCCTCGCCGATCTGGCCGGCGATGGCCTGCTCGCCGGGCAAACCATCGAGCCTCTTCTGGAAGCTGGCGTACTGGTCGGCCTGAAAGTCGATGGCCGTGAAATCCGCGCGGAACGCATCGTCCTCAGTGCCGGCGCCGGTACCGCCCAACTGCTCGAAGACCTTGGCTTGAGCCAGCCGGCCATGCAACGCCGGCCGCTGCACATGATCATTGCCAAAGGCCCGGGCCTGAAACCGCTTTACGCCCATTGCCTGGGCGGCGGCACCAAACCGCGCATCACCGTGACCACCCACCCGGCCGCTGACGGCCAGTGGGTCTGGTACATGGGCGGCGACATCGCCGAGAGCGAAGGCGTGCACCGCGAACCGGCCGAACAGATCGCCACCGCGCAAAAGGAAATCGCCCAGTTGTTGCCGTGGATCGACCTCAGCACCACGCAATGGGCGACCCTGCGCGTCGACCGCGCCGAGCCGCTGCAAACCGGGCTGACTCGCCCGGACAATGCCTTCCTTGCCGAACAGGGCCGCTTGCTGGTCGGCTGGCCAACCAAACTGGCGCTGGCGCCAGACTTCGCTGACCGCGTGATCGCTGCTCTTGAACGCGACGGCATCCAGCCACAAGCCACCGAACCATTGCCGACCCTGCCGAAACCACCGATGGGCGTTCCCGCCTGGGAGCAATTGCTGCCATGAGCCTTGCGACTCTGCACGACTTCCACCGCCCACTGGGCAGCACCGGCCTGACGGTTTCGCCGCTGGGCCTGGGCACAGTCAAACTCGGCCGCGACCAAGGGGTGAAATACCCCAACGGTTTCCAGATTCCCGGCGATGATGAAGCGCAGATGCTGCTGCGTCAGGCCCGCGATCTGGGCATCAATCTGATCGACACTGCCCCGGCTTACGGCCGCAGCGAAGAACGCCTCGGCCCGTTGCTGCGTGGCCAGCGTCAGGACTGGGTGATCGTCAGCAAGGTCGGCGAAGAGTTTGCCGATGGCCTGTCTCACCACGACTTCAGCGCTGCGCACACGCGCATGTCGGTGGAACGTAGCCTGCAACGTCTTGAAACCGATTTTATCGACCTGGTGCTGGTGCATTCCGACGGCAACGACATGGCGATCCTCGAGCACGAAGAGGTTTACGCGACACTCGCGGCGCTCAAGGCCGAGGGCAAGATTCGCGGCTTCGGCTTCTCCGGCAAAACTGTCGAAGGTGGCTTGAAAGCACTGGAGCAAGGCGACTGCGCGATGGTCACCTACAATCTGAACGAACAAAACGAGAAGGCTGTCATTGACTATGCTGCTGTCCACGGCAAAGCCATTCTGGTGAAAAAAGCCCTGGCCAGCGGTCATGTCTGTTTGAGCCCGGGCGTGGATCCGGTGCGTGCCAGCTTCGAACTGCTGTTCGCGCAACCTGGCGTAGCCAGTGCTATTGTCGGGACGATCAATCCGCTGCACCTCGCCCACAACGTTGCGACCGTCGCCCAGGTCCTTCGTGGTCATTGACGCCGCCCCGCGGCCTTAAGCAGGAGCCGATATGCCGCGCACGCTCATCAGAAAGAACCCGAGCAACTTCAAGACCCTGCCATTGTTCGTCGAAGCCACGCCCGAAGGCCTGACCTATCAGAGCGTCGGCATGCCGCTGAACTTCGCGCAGACCTTGCAGCGGCGTAAACCGGTCAGCGTCGCCGACACCGAACGCTTCTCGCTGGAACTCGCCAACCTCGGGGTTTCAGTACGTCTGACGTTACATTGGCAGAATCGTGATTATTGGGTGCTGGTGCGCCAACGTCGGCAAGATCGCGGCGACGTCGTCCTCAAGTTGATTTCCGGCTACGTGCCGGCGCACGAATTGAACATCCCGCTGCACACGGCGATTCAGGAAATTGCCGAAGAGTGTTTGCTGGAAACGCCCGAAGGCTGGCTCGGCGGCCGTTTCAACGACACTTGGCTGCCAGCGCCCTACTCCACGGCGCTGCATTATCGCGAGGCGCTGCCGTTTCGCCTGACCCCGTTGTCCGGCTCGGCGCGGCCGATCCGTTGCGCCAATCTGCAATTGCTGGAGCGGCCGCGGGCCTACGTGCATCTGCCGACGGCGTCGCTGCAATTGATCTACGACTTGCGGCTGGATGTGCCCAAGGAAGCCAAATCCTTGAGCCTGTTCCATGTCGATGAGCGACTCGAAGGCGACCAACTGGTGGCCCGGCTCGACCGCAAACGCCCCGATCTATACCTGATGCCGCTCAAGGACGGCGCGCCGCTGGCCGAGCTGTACACACTCAAGCGCGACAAACTCGTGCCCGCCAGCACCCGAGGCCTGTACCTCGCCGAAAGCTTCGCCACTCAGACCGGCTGGGTCGTGCGTGAAGAGCGGATTCGCTGGAAAGACTGGCTGGTGCAACAGGGGCTGCAACCGGCAAAAGCCCCGCGTTCAGGGCTCAAGCAGTTGAGCATCAAAGCCCTGCGCCTGGTCGGCCTGGGCAAGAAGCACGCGAGCAAATAGCCGACGCTAGCGTCGGCGATCCCACCAGGTGCGCAAGGTGGCGAAGAAATGGAAATAGCGGTTTTCGCGCTTGCCCATGCCGCGCTTGGGCGAGAACGACTCTTCGGCAAAAGCACCGGTGATGCGCACCCGTGAGGCCTGGGTTTTCAACGTGCAAACCCTGGCGCCAGCCTCCAGCAGTGCGAACTTGAGCAGGCGCTCGGAATGCAGCTTTCTGCCTGTCGCTTTGCAGAAATCGAAAATGCGCTCAATCCGCTTGCCATAAGCAACGTAAGTATCGCGCCCGCAAATGGCCAGACGGTCATTGAGGCCGCCCCACCACTGCCAGTCCGGAATGTACGCGTTGTGTCGACGGGCTTGAGGATGGTTGAACACGTAGCCGGGCAGTGGCGTGTGGAAGAAGTTGTCCGGCCGCACGAACACGACGAAGTCCGGGTTGAAGGACTCCATCATCGTGGTCACCGTGTGCAGTGAGTTGAGTTGATAGATCAGATTGCGCAGCGACGCGAAGTCATCAGCCCAGGTATCGCCCTGTGCTTTGACCTGCTCGAAATCCCAACGCTCCAGCACCCCCTCGGTCGAGGTCAGCGCACCGGTCATCGACTCGAAGGGCTGGTAGTTGTCCGCTGCCAGCTCGCCTTTTTCGCCAGACCGCGTGTTCTGCACTTCATCGATTTTATACAAATGATAAAAGCACTTAACGTCACTGCCCGCAGGCAACTGCGCCAAGACGTTCTGTTCGATGGAGGGGAAACAGATCTGTGAGTTTCTCGGAATCCCGAAAAAGGCCACGGCAATTTTCAACACGCAACAGCACCTTTTGAAAGTAGTTCGTGCCCGGCGGCACCCGGATACAGAATCTCGTTTACTGCTGTCGAAACAGCTTTTGCCACCAGCGACGAGGTTGTAACGGCACCACGATCACGTCCGACTTCTGCAGCCAGGCGCGCTCATAGTCCCAGGCATGGCCGCCCCACAGCTTGCCTGCCTCGTTGGAAAAACCCAGGGTCATCAACTGGTAGGTGTAACCGACGTGGCCGCGCAGCCAGTCGAACAACACCAGGGTATTGAACCCGGTGGAAGGCCCGACATAGCGTTTGCCTCCCGGGCGGTCGACCGGGTAATTCCACAGTGGCGGCAACGGGATACGATCCCAGTACATGGCCACTCGCGGCAACGGACACATCGGTGCGGCGCAGCCAACCAGCATGGTGAAACAGCGCTCGCTTGCCTGATCGAACAGGTGCTGCACGTCCGGCCCGCACGGCAGGCCGAAAAAATACGCGTCCGGCGCGTTGTAGCCGTGCACGAAAACATTGACGCTCTGCGTATTGAGCAGCGGCGCCTTGATGCAGGTATTGAAGCTGACGACGATGTCATTGGCGCCGATGTTCAGCGCCTGAAAATCCGCCGCGGTGATCGCCGGGTTATTGGCAATCAGGACCACCCGCGCCGCACGGCTCAGGCTCTCGCGCAGTGCCTCAGGCAAGGCTTGCAGAACAGACTGGTCACCACCGGGCAGCGCATCCAGCGCCATGTACTCGCTGGACGGCAGCGATTCATGCTCCTTCATTCAGACCGGCACCTTCATTCCATGACGCAGCTTCACCCACAACCGCGTAAACGCAGAAGGTGGCTGCCATGGGCGCATTTCGCGCTGGATTTGCGCTGCCAGGGCCTGGCCGACGCGGGCAAAGGAATAGCGGCTCTCTGCGAAGGCCTGGCCGTTGCGGGCGATCTGTTGCGCCAGCTCGGGGTTGTCCTGCAGCAGTTTGATCTTCTCCACGGCCTCATCTTCGCTGCGGTAGAACACCGTGTTGTGCATGTCTTCGAAGCCCAGCAGTTGATCTTCCTCGCCCTGACTCCAGGCCAGCAACACGCAACCGCAGGCCATCGCTTCGAAGTTCTTGATCATGAATTCGTTCATGCCGATATCGGCACTGACAAAGATCTTGATGCGATTGAGCGTTTCCAGGTATTCCGCGCCCGACTTGGTGCGGGTCACCAGCATGCCGGTGCGCTTGGAGAGGGACTCCAGCAGCGCCTTGCGCTCGGCGTACTCGGTGCTTTTCAGGCTGCCAAGAAAGCCGATTGGAATGTCGCGCACCGCGCCGGTATTGCGCAGCATCTGTTCGTCATAACCCTTGGAAACGAACACCGTGTCGATGCCTTCCGCAAGCATCTTGCGGGCGACGACGGCACCGGACACCAGCGCCCGACAGCTCGGCAGACGACGATACAGACGTGAATACACGCCCTTGTACTTACTCGCCGGCATGTAGTTCTGATAGGCGTCGTGCTCAAGGAACACCAGCCCGGGTATGCATTTGAGCACCTGCAGTTGCGTGGCCAGGCGCTTGACCCGAGAGAAAATCACCACGCGATCAAACGTCTGATAATCAACCGAGGCCAAAAAAGATCCCAGGTTCAACTGCTGCTGTTTGCTCAGACGAAAGATGAAACATTCATCACAGTTCTGCTGCACGATGTCGTAGAGCCGGTCGAGAATGACCCGCTGCTCGTCCATCACCAAGAGCATGACTTTCATAAATTAATCGACCACGCGACGTAGGCAGGCAAGCGCATCGGATTCACAGCTGCCGACATCAACGGAAACGGTAAAATCCCCAAGGCAAAATCCGTTCACACGCAGTACACATCGGTAAAAATTCATCTGATCAGCGACTGCGAATCTTCTCGACAATCGCAGTTGTCGAGCTGTTTTCCACAAGTCCAAGCACTTTCACGGTGCCGCCGTAAGCGCAGACGATGTCAGCGCCGACCACTTGATCGATGCCGTAATCGCCGCCCTTGACCAGCACGTCGGGCTTGACCTCGCGCAGCAGGTTTTCCGGGGTGCCTTCAGGGAAACTGATGACCCAGTCCACCGCGCCAAGGCCTGCCAGCACAGCCATCCGCCGATCGACACTGTTGATCGGTCGTCCCGGCCCTTTCAGGCGGCTGACCGAAGCATCGTCGTTGACCGCGACAATCAGGCGATCGCCCTGGGCCCGCGCCTGTTCCAGATAGGTCACGTGCCCGGCATGCAGGATGTCGAAGCAGCCGTTGGTGAAAACGATTTTTTCGTTATGCGCGCGGGCATCGGCGACGGCGAGCAGCAACTGCTCAAGCCCCAGCACACCGCGCTCGGAACCTTCTTCACGCTGAATGGCGCGACGCAGTTCGGGCGCACTGATGGCGGCCGTACCGAGTTTGCCGACCACGATGCCAGCAGCCAGGTTGGCCAACGCAACGGCGTGGGGCAACTCTTCACCGGCGGCAATCGCTGCGGCCAGGGTGGAAATGACCGTGTCGCCGGCACCGGTGACATCGAACACTTCACGGGCACGGGCTGGCAGGTGCAGCGCCGGATGATCAGGGCGCAGCAGGGTCATGCCGTGTTCACCACGGGTCACCAGCAGGGCACCGAGCTCAAGGTCGTGCATCAGCGTCGCGCCCTTGCTCACCAGTTCGTGCTCGTCGATGCATCCGCCGACAATGGCTTCGAATTCGCTGAGGTTAGGCGTGATCAGGCTGGCACCTCGATAGATCGAGAAGTCCTTGCCCTTCGGGTCGGCCAGCACCGGGATGTTTTTCGCCCGTGCAGCCTGAATCAGCGCCTGATGGTTTTTCAGTGCGCCTTTACCGTAATCGGAGAGTACCAGCACCTTGATGCCTTCAAGCAGATCGTCGACCTGCGAGGCCAAGGCCAGGGAATCAGTGGCGAACGGTTCTTCAAAGTCGATACGCAGCAGTTGCTGGTGCCGGCTCATGACCCGCAACTTCACGATGGTTGGCTGGTGCGCAATGCGCTGGAACAGGGCACGTACGCCCGCGCCTTTGAGACTGTTGCTCAGGCTGTCGGCGGCTTCGTCGTCGCCGGTCACACCGACCAGAGACGCCGGCGCACCCAGCGCGGCAATGTTCAAGGCAACGTTCGCGGCACCGCCCGGACGATCTTCGATCTGCTCGACCTTAACCACCGGCACCGGCGCCTCAGGGGAAATCCGTGAGGTTCCGCCATGCCAGTAACGGTCGAGCATGACATCGCCGACTACCAAGACCGGGGCTTGATCGAAACGCGGCATGGACAACTTCATGGAGCAACCCACATACAAAATGAACAGGGGCGCGATATTAACACAGGGTAAAGCCCCGTCCGCCTCAATCTGAAAGGTCGCGTACCCAGAACAATTCGTGGCGCCGGACAGCCTTGCGGAAAAATTCGTTACTGCCCGTGACGGGCCAGCGGCGGCCCGCCAAAGCCTGCTGGATCCAGCGCCGCAACTGTCGCTTGAACACGGGCGGGCCTTGCAGATCATGCTCCATGGCCAGCGCCATGGCTTTGTCCAGTTGCACCTGCGCCGACAACTGCGGACTCCACAAGCGATCCGCCGGCAGTGCCTCGATCGCTGGAGGCAAGGCGATCCCGGCACCGGCCGGACCCATCGGCCAGCGATCGTTGTCATGCAAATGATTGGCGTACATCAGCAGGGTCGCCGGCTTCCAGTGGCTCAGTTCGATAGCCTCGCGCAGCGCCTGGGTGGTGGCGACGTGATCACTGTGCGGGTCGAGCTCGGGGTGCGGCGTCACCATCACTTCAGGACGGTAATGCTCAAGCAATGCCGTCAGATCCGCGACAAGGTTGCGCCAGGTCGGCTGGCCATCAGCATCGGCCGGCAGAGCCAGCGGGTTATGACGGCGGACACTGCGCACGTCGGTTTCCTGCGACTCGCGGGAGCCGAACGGCTTGTCTGGTGCTTGGGCCATGGCCGGCAACTGCAGGCAGTAATAACCCAGTTGCACACAACGTTCGGCAGGCACACCGCCCCACAGCGGAATCGTCAGGCTGTCCCAACTGCGCAAGCGCCCCTTCAACCGTGCAGCCGCAGCCTGATCCAGGCCCAGACGCTGGAAATCTTCAGCCTCGATCTCGCCTTGAGTCAGGGTGACGATGCTGACGTCTTCGCTGCGACTGTAAAGACCGAACGCCGCCAGTTCCGCATCATCGGCGTGAGGTGCCAGAACCATCACGCGTTGGCGGCTGTAGTCAGGGTTGGCCATGACCCACAAAGTGCCGGCAGGTGCCACCGCACAATAGCGCCCGCGCAACGCCAACGAGCCTTGCGCCAGTGCCTCTGCCTGCCCGGACAGATTAAGGAAACGCCGGCCTTTGACCCCGCGCTCGAAATCCTGGCGATCATCGCCGACGGCAACGTAAGGATCGAGCCAGCGGCCAAGCCAGGTGCTATTCAACTGCACTTCGAGGACCAACGTTTCCCCCGGCGCCAGCGGCTCACTCAGGCGCACCACACCGCCCGCAAGGCTTACGGCCTGATGCGCCGTGCCTGCAGGAAAGTCGTACTGGTAATCGTCGGTTGCCCGGTAGAACAAATGGTCGGCAAACCACGCCTCGTGCGCGACCCAGGCCGCCACGAGCAACAGCGGCACCAGCCACCAACCGAGCAGGAAGCCGATCAGCAACAGCCCCAGCAGAAACGCCACGAGAAACAGACGCTTGTTGCGCCGATGGGCCTTGAGAAGCTGTTGCTTGCGAGCGCTCATGGATTCAGACCTTGTAGACCGGCACCGTGTGGCACCAGCGATCCTTGTACTCACGGTCGGCACGACCGAATGAATAGCGCAAAGGCTTGCCCAGCACCTGGGCATCCGCCCAGGCCTGCTGCGTATTGACGAAGCTCAGCACGCTGCCAGGGCTGAACTCGCGACTCTGCGGGTCGACGCCACCGTTGATGTATTCCAGCGACACCCATTGCGGCGCTTCGACGCGGTACAGCACCTGAATGGCCACCGGCGCCGACTCGAGCAACGCCACCGAACCGGTCATGAACTCACGCAGCAAGGTAAAGACCTCGGCGAGTCCGGCCTTGCCCGGCACTTCGAACCCCCAACGGCGTTGAAACAGATCGCCGTAAGCCGCCGCCTGCTCCTGCGGCGTAAAGTCGGACATCGGCACCAGCGACCCGCCCGCCTCTTCCAGCAGGCGCTGCTCGCGACGCTGGTTGTAGCGAAACTTCTTCGAATACTCTTCCGGCAGACGCGCCAGCGCCAAGCCCTCGGGCTGCACCTTCAAGGTGCTGATCTGCTCGGCATTGAGTTGCGACACATAAGCCATGCGCTGGCGCACCGGCACGCTGACGTCCGGCGCGATCGGCAGAATGATTTCCGCATTGCCCATATCGAGCAAACCGCGCTTGCCCTCGCGCTTGAGTACTTCCTTGGACAAGGCGACATGCCGCCCCCAGCAGGGAATGGCGGCAACGACATCGCCGTCAACGATCCAGCCCAGATAACGCAGTTCGATATCAACGAAGGTCGACAGGCGCTCGACGACCTCCGGATGCGTGGCAAAGCTGCCGCCGAAACGCTGCCAGGCCCGGGCGTAGGCTTCCCGGTCGATCTCAGTCCAGCCACGTTCACGAAAGCTGCGAAACATCGTCAGCATACGTTGGTCGCGTGGGCCGGCTGCGGTTCGTCACCCTCTTCAAACTCTTTGGCATGCAGGCGCGAGTAGTAGCCGTTTTGTTCGAGCAGTTGCGCATGAGTGCCCCGCTCAACGATCTGGCCATCATCCATGACCAGAATCAGGTCGGCTTTCTCGATGGTGCTCAAACGGTGAGCGATCACCAGGGTCGTGCGGTTCTGTACCACATGATCCAGCGCTGCCTGAATGTGTCGCTCCGACTCGGTGTCGAGGGCCGACGTCGCCTCATCGAGAATCAGCAACGGTGCATCCTTGAGCAGGGCGCGGGCGATGGCGATGCGCTGACGCTGACCACCGGAGAGCAGCACGCCGTTTTCGCCGACCATGGTTTCATAGCCCTGCGGCATCTTGATGATGAATTCGTCGGCGTAGGCTTCACTGGCAGCACGTTTGACTTCATCAAACGGCGCGCCAGCCAGATCGCCATAAGCGATGTTGTTGGTCACCGTGTCGTTGAACAAAGTGACCTGCTGAGTCACCAGCGCAATCTGTCGGCGCAGGCTGCGCAGGGTGAAGTCCTGCACTTCGACGCCATCGAGCAGGATCTGGCCCTGAGCATGATCATGCTGATAAAAGCGCGGAATCAGGCTCGCCAGGGTCGACTTGCCACTGCCCGAACGGCCGACCAGAGCGACCATCTGCCCCGGCTCGACGACAAAACTGATGTTGTTGAGCACCGCTTTTTCGGTGTCGGGATAATGGAAGCTCAGATTACGCACTTCCAGACGGCCTTCGAGACGATCGCGCTCGACCTTGCCCTGATCCACTTCCGCCGGCTCATCGAGTTGCTCGAAAATGCTTTCGGCACCGGCGACACCCTTCTGAATCGTGGAGCTGACTTCCGACAACTGACGAATCGGCTTGGGCAGCAGGCCGGCCATGGTGATGTAAGCCACCAGATCGCCCGGCGATGCATCGCCGCGAAGGTACAGCACGAGGAACATGACCACGGCCATGGCGCTGTACGTGACCAGTTGCAGCATCGGCGTGTAGACAGCGCCGGTCTTGGTCATCGTCAACTGCTTGTCGGTGTTGCTCTGGCTGGCATCGCGAAAGCGATCCTTTTCATATTGTTCGCCGCCGAAGCTGCGTACCACGCGATAGCCATGAATGGTCTCGGAAGCGACGTGGGTGACGTTACCCATCGAGACCTGGATCTTCTTGCTTTGCTTGCGGAATTTTTTGCTGGTGCTGTTCACCATCAAGCCGATCAACGGCAGGATGGCGACCATGACCAGGGTCAGTTTCCAGTTCATCCACAACAGCGTGCAGAACAGGAAAATCACCGTCATGCCTTCACGGATGACGACTTTGATTGCATCCGTCGCCGCGCCGGTGACCATCGTCACGTTGAAGGTGATCCGGGAAATCAGGTGACCGGAATTGTTCTTGTCGAAGAAGCGGTTAGGCAATTCCAGCAACTTGTTGAACAGCACCACCCGCAGGTCATGCACCAGGCCCAGGGAAACCCGCGCCAGGAAGAAGTTGCCCAGGTAGGAGCCTACCCCCTGCCACAGCGCAATGAACACGATCATCAGCGGCACGGTTTCGAGCAACTGCAGCTTGCCCAGATAAGGATTGCCCGGGAACAGGCTGGCTTCAGGATTGGCCAGACCGTCGACAAAGTATTTGAGGATGTAGGCGAGCATCGGTTGAGTCGATGCGAAGATCAGAAACCCGACGATGCTGAGTAGGAAAAGGCCGGCGTAAGGCCGCACGTAAGCCAAAAGGCGGAAATAGATCGCCAGCGTGGACTGGGCTTTCGGTTCAGGACTGCTCATGGTGATCCGCGCAATTCAGTGAGGCGCCGATGATATCACACGCGTTTTTGCCCCGATAAACATGACTTCAAGCCAGCCCTCGACCAACTCGGTTAAGATACCCCGCTAATGATGGGGAGCCTGATATGCAATCGATTGATCACCGCACTTACGAGGCACTGCGCGAGGGTGCACACGTATTGGAAGCCGACGGCTCCGGCGACAAAGTGCTCAGATTGGCCGATGGACGCATGCTCAAGCTGTTTCGTCGCAAGCGCCTGCTCAGTTCGGCGCTGTTCTACCCTTATGCGCAACGCTTTGCCGACAACACCCATGCCCTCGAACAACGCGGCATTCTCTGCCCCAAGGTCATTGCGGTTTATCGTATCCCGAGCATCGAGCGTGACGGCGTGTATTACAGCCCGCTGGCGGGCAATACGGTGCGTCAGCTACAAGGCAGCCGCGAAGAGTCTGAGGTGTTGAGATTCAAGCTGGGTGGCTACTTCGCGCTGTTGCACGAGCGCGGCGTGTACTTTCGATCGTTGCATTTCGGCAACGTGGTGCTGACCCCCGACAACCAACTGGGCCTGATCGATATCGCCGACCTGCGCTGCCAGAAACGCGCCCTGAGCGACAGCAAACGCCTGCGTAACTTTGCCCACTTGCTGCGTTACAAGGAAGATCGCCAATGGTTGCTGGGTGACGACGCCGGCGACACTTTTATCGAAGGCTACCGACAGGCCCTGCCGAGCAACCGGCAAGACCCGCTGATCTCACGTCTGCGCCCGCTGCTCAGTTGAGCCTCAAGGCCCGATGACCAACACGGTGGCGCCTTTGCGATTGGCGAAATGCTCGATAATCCGCAGTTTGTGCGCAACCAGCCAGTCGTTCAGCCATGGTTCGTTACCCTTGGCCTCGATCAGGAAATATCGATAGTCACCGGAGTGAGCCGCCGACATGGCCTCCTCCTGGGTCAACACCGGCAGCACGTAGCCACGGCCGGCGTAATAGCTGATTCGCCCGTCCCCGAAGTACGTCGGCGCGCCCGGCTCGACGTGCGCCGCCATCCAGCGACCCGCCTCGATGTAATGGGTTTTGCCGGCCCCGGTGGAAATGACGTTCGACAGCATCACCAGTACCGCCGCGGCGACCAGGCATTTGCCCCAGCGCGGAAACTCGCCCGCAAACGCCGCCAAGCCCATCGCCAGCACGGGCACGAACAGCAGATTCAGAAAGCTCATGTAGCGCGTATTCATGAACTGCAGTTTGAAGAAAAACAGTATCAGCACCACCAGATACAGCAGCGCCGCCCAGGCGAACGGGCGATAGTCACGCCAGTAGGTGCCTAGAACTCCCCAGTTGCGGCGCAGCACAAACGGCACGGCAAAAGGCCCCATCAACTTCACGAACGTGATGGCCATGGTTGCCAGAATGCCAAAGAAGATAATCCGCCAGGCTTCATCCTGGGAGTACTTGGTGATCATCGAGTTGGCGAATTGATCGCAAAGCATCTGAAAGGAGGCGAGCACGCTGTGGGGCGCAATCATGTCCAGGTAAAGCATCATCCGCGCCGACATGAGCACACCCGACACCGACACGAGCACGACGCCTATGACCGGCAACACCGACAGCTGGACCCATTGCATACGCCG
The DNA here is from genome assembly GCF_001648775.1 of Pseudomonas fluorescens. Lineage (GTDB taxonomy): Bacteria > Pseudomonadota > Gammaproteobacteria > Pseudomonadales > Pseudomonadaceae > Aquipseudomonas > Aquipseudomonas fluorescens_M. The sequence goes on along the minus strand of NZ_LVEJ01000003.1, from coordinate 292,040 downwards.
CCCCGGCGCCCACAGATTGGGCAACTGCCACAATATCAACGCAGGCAACAGCAACAATGCCTCCAAACGGAACAGGGCTGCTGCAACAATTGCCAGATGAATCAGCGCCGCACGCAACCAGCCACCGCGAGCCTGCCAGCGCAGGGCGAGCCAAAGGGCCAATGTGCAGAAAAACCAGAAACCGCATTCACGGATGATGTCATTGCGAAAGGCGTTGACCGCCGGCATCGCCAGCACCACCAGACAAGCCCAGCGTGTGGCATAGGCAGAACGTTGACGAACGCAATCGACCATCAACGCGCTGGTCCCGGCAAAAAACGCCCCGCACCAAAGGTAGGCGCTCAGCTCCAGGGGTAAGTGCAGGACGACATGCGTGCCAGCCAGCAGAAAGGAAAACCACGGCCAGTCGAATGTGGCCCAGGCTACGTGAGGCCCGCGTTCAACCACTTGCTGGGCAATATCGATGTACAGCGCGGCGTCACGCCCCACGGTCGCCGTGCCCATGACGGCAATCAGCGACAGCAGCACACTGCCCAAAAATGTCAACCAAACCGGGTATTCGTCGATGATCCGTGAGACCTGAGCGCCCACTGTATTGCTCGTACCTTTCACCCAGCCACCTCACCGACACGCTTAACAGGGCACGCGCACATCACCGCGAACCATTCACCGAAACAGCAACCTCAACGCCTTGCGAGTGTATGACCAACGCGAAAATGTCCGCCAGTCTGCACGCAACGCCTGAAAGTAGAACGCTCTGGCCAGTTTGTATTCACCATGGGAATAACAGTCACGAAACAGCGACAGGCAACGCTGCGCCAGAAAGGCCTGACGCAGGTCGTGCATTTGCGCCGGCATGCGTCGAGCAGAAAACACTTCACTGACAACTTGCTCGGTACCCGCCGCCAGACTCTGGCGCAAGTCATGGCGCATGCTGTCAGCGTGCTTGTAGATAAGCGCCAACGGCATATCCAGCACCGTGCACGGATAGCGCGCCAATACCTGAGCAAACACAGGCAAGTCTTCAACATTGCGCAAGTGTTCAGGGTAATTGCCCGGAGCGAACACACCACGATGCATCGCACAGGCACCGTTGGAAATCGATATGGTCTTGTCCAGCAGGTAACCCTGCAATCGTTGGTGCGGCGTCAATGGCAGAGGCTTCGCACCTTGCAGACTGCGCCTGCCGTCAGCAAAGACCGACCAGTGCGCGCCAATGATCATCTTGCTCTCGGGGTTGTCGCCAATATGCTGCGCCAGCGCTGCGAGTGCACCGGGGGCCATTTCGTCGTCGGAGTCGAGAAACACCAGATATTGCCCGGTCGTCTCCTCGAGACCCCGATTGCGCACTGAAGACAACCCGCCATTGCTTTTGCGTAATGCACGAAAGCGCCCACCGTGCTTGAGCAAGAGTGCTTCCACTACCGCCGGCGTCTCGTCCGTCGACCCATCGTCGATGACCAACAGATCCGCCGTCGTTTCATCCAACTGCGCCAACACCGACTCCACTGCTCGGGGCAGGGTTCGCGCGTAGTTGTAAGCCGGAATGACGACGCTGATCAGTGTTTCAGTCAAGTTCGTATCCTTTTACACCCTCTTTTACGACCAGAATATCTTCCATGATCAGGTATTCCAGATCAGAGCCGAAAAACATGTTCAGCGCGTCGGTCGGCGAGCAGATCATCGGCTCACCACGACGGTTGAGCGAGGTGTTCAGCGACACGCCGTTGCCGGTCAGGTTTTCCAGCGCCTTCATCATGTCGTAGTAGCGCGGGTTGTACTCGCGCTTGAGCACCTGGGCGCGAGAGGTACCGTCTTCGTGGACGACTTCCGGCACGCGGGTCTTCCATTCTTCCGCCACTTCAAAAGTAAAGGTCATGAACGGCGCCGGGTGATCGATCTTGATCATCTGTGGCGCAACGGTGTCGAGCATCGACGGGCAGAAAGGCCTCCAGCGCTCGCGGAACTTGATCTGGTGGTTGATACGGTCAGCCACGCCCGGGACGCTTGGGCAACCAATGATCGAGCGACCACCCAGTGCGCGCGGACCGAATTCCATACGCCCCTGGAACCAGGCCACCGGATTGCCATCGACCATGATTTTGGCGATCTGCTCCGGCATGTTGTCGAGCTTGCGCCAGGTTGGCTTGTTTTCGTGACGGGCGCACGCGGCGATCACGTCTTCATTGCTGTACGACGGGCCGAGGTAGACATGTTCCATCTTCTCGACCGGCACGCCACGGGCCTCCGACACATAGGCCGCAGCACCCACTGCGGTACCGGCATCGCCGGAAGCAGGTTGTACGAACAGTTCCTTGATGTCGTCGCGGGCGATGATTTTCTGGTTCAGCTTGACGTTCAACGCACAGCCACCGGCGAATGCGAGTTTGCCGGTTTCCTTGAGCACGTCGCCCAGGTAATGGTCGATCATCTGCAACGCCAGTTTCTCGAACAGCGCTTGCATGCTCGCGGCGTAATGAATGTACGGTTCGTCAGCGATGTCGCCTTCGCGTTTCGGGCCCAGCCATTCGATCAGCTTCGGCGAGAAGTAGAAGCCTTTGCCCTTCTCTTTGTAGCGACGCAGGCCGATCACGTTGGCGTAGTCGGTGTTGATCACCAATTCGCCGTTCTCGAACGAGGCCAGACGCGAGAAATCATATTTGCTGGCGTCGCCGTACGGCGCCATGCCCATGACCTTGAACTCACCGTCGAGCATCTCGAAACCGAGGAACTCGGTGATCGCGCCGTACAGGCCGCCGAGGGAGTCCGGATCGAAGAATTCCTTGATCTTGTGGATCTTGCCGTTTTCGCCATAACCGAAGAAGGTCGTGGCGTACTCGCCCTTGCCGTCGATACCGAGGATTGCGGTTTTCTCTTTGAAACCCGAGCAGTGGTAGGCGCTGGAGGCGTGAGCCAGGTGGTGCTCGACCGGCTCGATCTTGATTTTTTTCGGATCGAAACCCAGTTGTTCCAGGCACCAGACAATCTTGTTGCGATAGCGCTTGTAGCGACGGTTGCCCATCAGGATCGCATCGAGGGCGCGATCCGGGGCGTACCAGTAACGTTTGGCATAGTGCCAGCGCGCCTTGCCGAACAGGCTGATCGGGGCGAACGGGATTGCCACCACGTCAACGTCGGACGGTTTGATGCCGGCCTGTTCGAGACAGAACTTCGCCGATTCGTAGGGCATGCGGTTCTTTGCATGCTTATCGCGTACGAAGCGCTCTTCTTCAGCCGCCGCCACCAGCTTGCCGTCGATGTACAAGGCCGCTGAAGGATCATGGCTAAGGGCGCCGGACAGGCCAAGAATCGTCAATGCCACAGGGTCTAGCCTCTTTAGTCTGCATTCGGGCGCAAGGCGCCCTGAAAATTGATGTGTCTTCGCACCGGGCGAGAGACAGCTAAAGGGCGGGATTATAGCGTAAACATGCCCCGAATTACCCTGTACGAATCACACCCGGATCGAATGATTCAGATTAATCCTGCTCAATGTCTTAATAACCGCCTCTGCGCCAGTAAATACTGAGGTTGCCATCGGTAACCTGACGATAAACCGTGTAGGGCAGCGATACCGTGTCGAACACGCCAGACAATGGCAGATCCAGCAACACGAACGGCACCAGAAAACCGCTGGGGTCGGGTGGCGCGTTCAGCACACAAAAATCAAAAGCCAGACCGCTGTAAATCCGCGGAATGGATTGGCAGTACGTCTTTTGCTTGCGCATATCCCGGGCGACGTCGGCATCGTCCTGCAAAACTGTCATGACGCTGCCGCAGCCGGCCAGAACCCATGAAATTGCACCCAGCATTGCAGCCTGTTTGATGGTCAAAATTCGCCCTCCGAAATCGTTGGGCAAATTAGCATCGAAGCTGAACAGGGCACAGTTCATGGCTTCTGTAGATGCTGTAGGACGCGTCGCTGAATCCTGTCCTCTGTTGCTGTAGTGTTTTTTGCCGGCCGCTCGCGGCAGGGTTCATTGCGCGCTGGCGATATCTTTCGGTAACCGCTGGTCGATGACCTGGTACAACGCACTGCTCTCGGGCCAGTTGCGCATGAACCGCGCACGATCACGGGCGTAGGCCGGCGCAAAACTGCCGGCAGATCCGTGCTGGCACATTGAATCAAGGTCAATCAACGCCCAGCGATCTTGCTGCCAGAACAGATTGTGGCCCTTGAAGTCGCCATGACTGATGCGCTCGTCAATCAATCGGGCGAACAACTGGTCCAGCGCCTGCAATTCCGCCTCCGGCGCATCGCCATTTTCAACATACGGCGCAAAGCGCTCGATGATGTCCGGCCCGGAAAGAAACTCGGTGACCAGATACGCCCGACTGCGCAGCCATAAAAAACGCCTCTCCAGCACCGCCAGCGGTTTCGGCGTGGCGATACCGAGGAACGCCAGGCGATTGCCTTCGCGCCACGAATGCCAGGCCCGACTCGGACGCCAGAAACGCTTGAGCCAATGCGCAAAACCCTTGATGTTGTAGCGCTTGATCACCAGCGTGCGCGCGCCCACCTGGACCTTGCCGACGCTCGCTGCGCCACCGGTCTTGTACAGATGACCCTGATCGAGCAATGCATCGGCCTGCTCCAGCACCGGCACCATGGCCGACTCCTCTTCGCGACGGATCGCGCGCAGACCGAACGCACCACGCCGCACGCTGAACAGCGTGCATTCGCGACCGACCTTGATCAGGAAGTCCTTCAAGCGCCAGCGGCGCACTTTGTCGATCTGTTTCTGCAAGGCTTCCAAAGGCAACGCGTGCTCGCTGTTGCTCAACAGGTAATACACCAGCAGCTCTTCGGTGAACGGCTCCAGTGACTTGGGCAACTGAGCGAAAAAGACGCCCAGATTCTCCAGCACCTTTTGCCGCGACAAGGGCTTACCCGCCGTCTCCACACAAATGCCGGCACCGTCGATCAGGTACAACTGGCCGCCGTGACGCAGCAGGTTGTCCAGGTGCAGGTCTTCCTGCCAAAGCCCTTTGCCATGCAACTGGCCAATGGCGCCCAGCGCATCGGCCAGCACCGCAGACTGCTCATCCGCGAGTACCGGCAAACTTTCGACCCTGGCCCAGACCTCGCCGAGACTTTCGGCACCTTCGAGGAAATCAAACAGCAGCCAGCCACCCTCACCGCTCTGCAAACCATCGGCCAACAACAACGGTGTCGTCATGCCCTGCGCAGCCAACAGGCGCACGCCCTCCAGCTCGCGCTGAAAATGCCGTGGCGCCTTGCTTCCGACCAGCAATTTGGCCAGCACCGGACGGCCGCGCCAGACGCCGGCACCGACGTAACGCTGGCCCGGCAACACCCGCAACAAGCTCAGCAGCTGCAAGTGCGCAGTGCCCGCAGAGTCCGCCAGTGTCACGCTCAGTGGCAGTTGCGGAGTGCGCCCGACACCGGCCAGCTCGGACAATTGCATCAGCGCGTCTCCTTGTGGCTGCGGCGCGCGGTCAAGCGCGCGAGCCAGCGGTCGAGCAGCGAGCTGTCAGTAGGCTGATCCAGATAAGCCGCCAGCAACTCACGCAGTTGCGCTTCGCTCCACTCGGGCGCGCGGCGCTGCAATGGCTCAAGGTCCTTGATCCGGTCACGCATGCCGAACAACAGCGGCCGGGTTTTTTCCAGGTCGATCAATTGCGCCTGGTAACCGTCGCCGGTGGCCCGAAGAAAAATGTGTTTGGGGTAGAAGCAACCGTGCACTTGACGCACACCGTGCAGATGCCGCGCCAGTAACCCACAGGACTTGAGGATCGCCGAGTGCTGCGCAGTGCTGAGCTGCTGCCAGCGTTGCAGCAACGACTCCAGGTCGCTCCAGCCATCCAGTGCCCGGGTCAGCAGGATCGCGCGAACTTCGCCATCGACTTTGCGCTCACCGAAAAACGCCGCCTGCAACGCTGGAATGCCGAGTTTCTGATAGCGGCTGATGTTGCGAAATTCGCGGGCGAAACTCGGCTCGCCAAACGGCGCATGCAGGGTGCGGGTCAGATAATTGCTTTGGCGCTTGAGGTAGTAACCGTGGCCTTCCAGGTCCAGCCGGAACACGCTGCTCCAGCCGCCACGGGCGGTATTCGGTTCGTCCACCGCCTCGAGTTGCTTGGCCCACAGGGCGTCAAAAGTGCCTAGGCCGTGGCGTTCCAGCAGCGCCCGGTCATCTTCGGCCAGAAAATCAGTCATTCGCGTCCCTCGAAAAATCTCACCACGTGCCGAATCCGTTTCTTGTCGGCGTCATTGAGCCGATCGCACTGGCGGTATTGCTTATAGAAACGCAGGCGCTGGGTATTGGACAGGTGATATTTGGCAAGCTTGTCGAGACAGGCTAGGTCCTTCGTGATCCGGTACTTGAGCCAGAAGCCGCGCCAGAACTCGCCATTGGGGCAATCAATAAGAAAAATGCGTGCCTGGTCATCGATCAGCAGATTGCGCCATTTCAGATCGTTATGGGTGAAACGGTGATCATGCATCGTACGGGTGTAACCGGCCAATTGCCGACTGACACCATCGACCCACGCATGGTCCTTGAGCTTGGGATCCTTGCGTTCGGCGAGCGCCGAGAGGTCTTCGGTTTTCGGCAGTTCGCGGGTGATCATCGCGCCACGGTCGTATGCCGCGCCACGCCGCTCCAGCCCCCAGGCCACGACTTCAGCAGTGGGAATGCCCCACTTGGCGAAGCGCTTGAGGTTCTGCCATTCCATCTTCACGCGCGGCTTGCCGAGGTAACGGCGCAAGCCTTTACCGGCGCCGACATAGCGTTTGACGTAATAGTTGACGCCGTTGCGCTGCACGCGAATAACCTCGGACAGCGGATCGCGGGTCAGGCGTTCGCCTTGCAGCGCGAATACTGCTTCGAGGCTGCCGAAATCTTCGGCGAGCTCGCTGTATTGCGGCTCCAGAGTCCAACCCGCCATCAGAGCGCATCCCCGTAGCGCTGTTTCCGCGCATAGAGTTTGTTGGCCTTGCCTTCCAGCCAACTCAGCAGCGGCGCTTCTTCAGCCAGAATCTGGCGCAGCGGTTGCTGGAAATAGCCTTTGAGAAAACGCAGCTTGTCGCGGCGAGTCAGGCCGATGTCCAGCGCAGAGAAATACAGCGCGGCCAGATCCTTGTTGCGCCAGCGCTGCGTGATTTTCGCGCGGGTCTGCGCACGGTGCAGGTCGATCACCGAGAGTTTGAAGTCTTTGGGTGTCACCGGTTTGTCGGTGTGCAGCAGGAAGTGACAGATGTAGCAGTCGCGGTGATTGACCCCGGCGCGGTGCATCATGCCGGTCATGCGTGCGACTTCGGCGATCAGCGCACGCTTGAGCGTTGGCTCCGGCGGCTGCTTGACCCAATCGATGCTGAAGTCTTCGAGGCTGACGGTCGGCGCCAGTTCTTCGGTGACGATAAACGAGTGCTGATCCGCCGGGTTACTGCCCTTCTCGCCGTAAGCCACGGCGGTCATGGTCGGCACGCCGACTTCCTGCAAACGCTGGATAGCCTTCCACTCCTGACCCGCGCCGAGCACCGGCAGCTTGGCGGTCAGCAGATTTTTGAAGATTTCGCCCCAGCCGATGCCACGGTGGATCTTGACGAAAAAGCCGTTGCCGTCGACTTCCGTGCGCAGTGTCCGGCGGGCTTCCAGCTCGCGGTATACCTCGCCCTGCAAGCCTTCGACTTCGGCGAACGGGTCGCGCCCGGCCCAAAGGCTCTTGAACGGTTCAGCCAGCATCAACTTCATTAAGCGTGCTCCGCCAGAATCACATCGGCCGCGTGCTGCGGCATGCTGTAGAGGTCGGCCGTCTCGGCGAAGGCCAGACCATTGCGGCTCCAGGCCGCCCGTGCAGCGTCGTCATGCAACATTTCAGTCAGGTATTGCGTCAACTGCGCCTGATCGAACGGCTCGTCCAGCACGCGCCCGGCGTCGGCCTCGGCAATGTAATGGGCGTAACCGCAGACTGCGCTGACCAGCACCGGCAAACCGGCGACCAGCGCTTCGAGCAACACAGTACCGGTGTTTTCGTTGTAGGCCGGGTGGATCAACAGATCGGCGCCGAGCAGGAAACGCGGGATATCACTGCGGCCCTTGAGGAACGTTACGTTATCGCCCAGACCCAAAGTGGCACTCTGCATCTGGAATAATTTGGGGTCATCCTGGCCGATTACAAACAGCCGGGTGCGTTTCTTCAGCTCGGCGGGCAATGAGGCCAGCGCTTTCAGGCTGCGATCGACGCCTTTGGTCTTGAAGCCGGAGCCGATCTGCACCAGCAGCAGTTCGTCGTCCTTGAGATTGAATTCAGCACGGAAACCGGCACGAATCTCATCGGCATCTGCCGGACGGCGGCGATCCTGCGCAATACCCGGTGGCAGCAGATGGAAACGCTCCAGCGGCGTGTCGTAATGCTTGATGAACAGCGGCTGCTGCACTTCGGAAATCATCAGCACTTCGGTCTTCGCGTCTTTGGCGAACACCGCGCGCTCGTACTCGGCGAAGTGGCGATAACGGCCCCAACGGCGGTACAGCGAATGGCGCAGGTTCTGCGCCTTGTCTTCGAAGCAGCCGTCGGCGGCGTAATAGACGTCCAGCCCGGGCATCTTGTTGAAGCCGATCAGGCGATCAACCGGGCGCTTGGCCAGGTCCGCCTCCATCCACGCGCTGAGCTTTTCGTTGCGACGGTGATTGAAGAACGCCTTGACCGGCGCCACCAGCACTTCGAAACCGGGCGGCACGTCGCCTTCCCAGATCAGCGTGTAGACGCGGATCTGATGCCCGCGTTTCTGGCATTCGAGGGCAATGCGCATGAAGTCGCGCTGCAAGCCACCGAACGGGAAATATTTGTACAGGACAAATGCCAATTGCATCAGCGCAGCTCCTCAGCCATTAACAACGTGCTCAGTCGGCTGGCGACACGCTCTGGGTTCAAACGCGTGAAGCACAGCGGCTGTTCACGCTTGAGGTCAAACTGACGGGCATCCTGCGCGGTCGGTTGATAAGTACATTTCTTTTGCAGGCACGGCGCGCACGGGAAGTCGCTGGCCAGGTGAATCTGCAATTTGCCGTAAGCGCCGGTCAGGCCCGGATTGGTCGGGCCGAACAGCGAGATGGTCGGCACGTCCAGCGCCGCGGCCAAGTGACCGAGACCGGTGTCCACCGCCACACAGGCTTGCGCCCCGGCGAGGACTTTGCCGACACCGGCCAGATTCAGCTTTGGCAACACTTCGGCGTGTTTGAAACCGGCGGCGATGCGTTCGGCACGGGCCTTTTCCTGCGGGTTGCCCCACGGCAATTTGACGCCGACGCCGAGGTAGCCGACGCGTTCGGTCAGTTCACGCCAGTAACTTTCCGGCCAGTGCTTGGTGTCCCACGTGGTGCCATGCAGGAACACTACGAATGCGTTTTTGCGCGGCAACTCGACCAGACGTTCGACGTTCAGGCCGTAGTCGCCGAGACCTTTTGGCAGGTCATAACCGAGGGCGATGGCGAACAGTTGGCGCACGCGTTCGACGGCGTGTTGGCCACGGGCCACAGCCAGTTTGCGATCATAGAAACGCGCAGCCATCGGCTCACGGGCCGAACCTTTGTCGAGCCCGGCCACCGGCGCTTTGACGTAACGGGTCAGCCAGGCGCTTTTCAGCAGGCCTTGGGCGTCGATGACCAAATCGTATTTATTCGCGCGCACGCTTTGCTTGAAGCGTTTCCACTCGCCGCTGGTGATGGTTTTCCAGAGGTTTTTGCGCCAGCGGCGGATCGCCACCGGAATCACTTTGCCCACGGCCGGGTGCCAGGTCGGAATCTCGGCAAAGCCTTCTTCCACCACCCAGTCGAATTTGATCCCGGGAATGGCCCGGGCGGCGTCGGTCAGCGCCGGCAACGCGTGAATCACGTCGCCCAGCGATGAAGTCTTGATCAACAGTACCCGCAACTTAATGAACCTCGACCACAGAGCCCTGCAATTTCTGCAAGGCATCGTTGACCGCGTCCGGCATCAGCTGGCGCAGGCAGTTGTAATGGCCGAAGCGGCAGGTACGGTCGAAGCACGGGCTGCAATCGAGGCCCAGACGGACCACTTCGACGTGTTCGGCCAACGGCGGGGTGAAACCGGGCGAAGTAGAACCGTAGACTGCCACCAATGGGCGGTTCAGCGCGGCGGCGACGTGCATCAGGCCGGAATCGTTGGAGACCACCGAGTCGGCGCAAGACATCAGGTCGATGGCTTCCGCCAGCGAGGTGCCGCCGCTGAGGTTGACCGATTCTTCACGCAGGCCCGGGATCAACCGCGCGCGGATGTCTTCGCCGACCGCGTGATCGTTTTTCGAGCCGAACAGCCACACCTGCCAGCCTTCGCGGATACGCGCTTCGGCGACCTTGGCGTAATGCTCGGACGGCCAGCGCTTGGATTCGCCGAACTCGGCGCCGGGGCACAGGGCCAACACCGGGCGATCGAGGCTCAGGCCGAACTTGGCCAGCGCGGCTTCGCGGGTGACCGGGTCGATTTGCAGGCTTGGGCGCGGATACGGTTTCGGCAGCTCGGCGTTCGCTTCATAGGCCAAAGCCATGAAACGCTCGATCATCAGCGGATAGCGTTCTTTGTCGAGTGTGCGCACGTCGTTGAGCAGGCCGTAGCGGAATTCGCCGCGCCAGCCGGTGCGCTTCGGGATGCCGGCGAAGAACGGCACCAGCGCTGATTTCAGCGAGTTGGGCAGCAGGATCGCCTGGTCGTACTGACCGCGCAGGGATTTGCCGATGCGCCGACGCGTCGCCAATTCCAGCGCGCCGTGGCCGAGCGGAAAGCTCAAGGCCTTGCGCACTTCGGGCATGCGCTCAAGGATCGGCCGGCTCCACTCGGGGGCCAGCACGTCGATTTCGCATTGCGGGTGGCGCTGCTTGAGACACTGAAACAGTGTCTGCGCCATCACCATGTCACCGACCCAACTGGGCCCAACGATCAGAATATTCATGTGGTTTCCAAAAACGAACCGGGGAGGCATTTACGCCTCCCCGCCTCGAGAATCACTGAGGGAGCGGCACGGCTGGCGATGGGTCATTACCTTCAACATGACTGTCGACTGTTACTCCGCTATCGCGAGCAGGCTCGCTCCCACATTGTTTTTTCGTCCTGCTTCAGATCTACAGACACTGTAGATCCACTGTGGGAGCGAGCTTGCTCGCGAAGGGGCCGTCACATCCGACATCGGTGTCGTCTGACACTCCGTCTTCGCGAGCAAGCTCGCTCCCACAGGGTATAGGGGTGCTGCACAAACCGCTTTCAGCTTAGCCCCAACTCTTTCCATATCCGCAAAACCTGCCGGCGTTCGTCGGCAAACTGATCGCCCGTTATCACCCCGGCGTCCTTCTGCAAGGCCTGCCGGTGGGCGGCGGAGCGGTAGGCTTTGTAGGCCTCGCGCAACAGGCTGGCGTCTTCGGCAGGCATCAGCCCTTCGCGTTCCAGCTCTTCCGTGATGCGGATGTTATCGGTCCAGCGCAGCAATGGCGGGTGGCTGTGCGACCACGCCAGGGCCGCGTATTGCACCATAAATTCAATATCGACGATACCTCCGGCGTCCTGCTTGAGGTCGAACGGCGCCGTGGCGTCGAAGGCATTCGGCGCGGTACCGGCCGCGGTGCTCTTGCTGCCAAGGTTGTCGCGCATCTTCGCGCGCATCTCGCTGACTTCTTGTTGCAGTTTGGCAAGATCCCGGGTTTTACCCAACACCTGCGCGCGCACCTTTTCGAACGCCTGACCGACATCCTGACTGCCGACCAAGACCCGCGCACGCACCAACGCCTGATGTTCCCACGTCCAGGCTTCATTTTCTTGATAGCGGGCAAATGCGCCCAGCGAGCTGACCAACAGCCCCGAGGCACCGGATGGCCGCAGGCGCATATCCACTTCATACAACTGGCCAGAGTTGGTCTGTGCCGTCAGCAAGTGAATGATCCGCTGCCCCAGCCGGGTAAAGAACTGCGCGCCATCAATCGGCTTCGCGCCGTCGGTTTCCGCCTGCGGATCACCGTCGTGGATGAACACCAGATCCAGATCGGAACCATGCCCCAGCTCCAGACCGCCGACTTTGCCATAACCGACAATGATGAAGCCGGGATCGCACAGACTGCCATCGGTGCGCAAAGGCGTGCCGTATTTGGCCACGGTCTGGCGCCAGGCCAGCGCCAGCACTTGCTCGAGAATCGCCTCGGCCAGCCACGTCAGATAATCGCTGACCTTCATCAATGGCAGGCTGCCGGCGATTTCCGAAGCGGCGACGCGCAAGCGGTGCGCCAGTTTGAAGTGGCGCAGGGCTTCCATCTGTTGTTCGAGATCGTCTTCGGGGATCCGCGTCAGCCGCTCGCGCAATTCGGCGGCCAGTTCCGGTGCCAGTGGCGGCTTGAACAGTCGCCCTTCGTTGAGCAACTCGTCGAGCAGCAGCGGGAAGCGCGTGATCTGCTCGGCAATCCACGGGCTCGCCGCGCAAAGCGTCAGCAGGCGGCGCAGCGCGCCTGGGTTTTCCGTCAGCAGCACTAAATATGCCGAACGCCGGGCGACCGCTTCAACCAGCGGCAACACGCGCTCAAGCACCAGATCCGGATTGTCGTGCTCCACCGCCTGGGCGAGCAGACGCGGGATAAACGCATCGAGGCGCTCGCGGCCCAAACGCTGCATCGCGCGCAATTGCGGGCTGCCGCGCAAACCGGCCAGCGCTTTCAGGGCCTTGCTCGCATCACGGAAGCCGCCCTCTTCCAACTGTCGGCACGCGGCCTCTTCGTCCTGGGCTTCTTCCCACAACGGCAGCCATTCACCGCCGACCACGACTTCACAATCGGCGCCTTCTTCTTCGTCGGGATCGGCGATCACCTGAGCGAAGTGCCAAGCGACGCGGCCGCGCCAAAACATCAGTTTTTCGTGGAAGGTGTCCCAGTCAGCGAAACCGAGCATGAAGGCGATGCGTGCCTGATCCTGGGCGCCGTCTGGCAGCATCTGGGTCTGGCGGTCGGCAATCGCCTGGATCGCGTGTTCGGTGTAACGCAGAAATTCGTAGCCCTCACGCAGCTCGCCGATCACCGCCGGCGGCAGATAGCCCTGCCCTTCCAGCGTGCTCAACACCTTTAATAGAGGGCGCTGCTGCAAGCTCAAGTCGCGACCGCCGTGGATCAACTGGAAGGCCTGAGCAATGAACTCGACCTCACGAATCCCGCCGGAGCCCAGCTTGATGTTGTCGGCCATGCCCTTGCGCCGTACTTCCTGCTGGATCAGCTGCTTCATGGTGCGCAGCGCTTCGATCGCCGAAAAGTCGAGGTAACGCCGGTAAACGAACGGCCGCAGCATGTCGAGCAACTGCGCGCCGGCGAGCTGATCGCCGGCCACCACGCGCGCCTTGATCATCGCGTAGCGTTCCCAGTCGCGGCCCTGATCCTGGTAATACTGCTCCAGCGCATTGAAGCTCAGCACCAGCGCGCCGGAAGAACCGTACGGACGCAGGCGCATGTCGACGCGGAACACGAAGCCGTCCACGGTCATTGGGTCCAGCGCCTTGATCAAGCGCTGGCCGAGACGGATGAAGAATTCCTGATTATCCAGCGCCCGTTTCACGCCGACGGTTTCGCCACCCTCGGGGTAGGCGAAAATCAGGTCGATGTCCGAAGACAGGTTCAACTCGACGGCGCCGAGCTTGCCCATGCCGAGAATGACCATTTGCTGCGGCTCACCACTGCGGCGACCGGTCGGCGTACCGAATTGTGTGCAATGGCGGCTGTACAGCCATTGATAAGCCTGATCGATGCTGGCGTCGGCCATGTCCGAGAGGTCACGGCAGGTCTGCACCAGGTCGGCCTGACGGGTCAGGTCGCGCCAGATGATGCGCACTTGATGGCGGGCGCGCTGGCGGCGCAGGGCGCGCCCGAGTTCGTCTTCGGTTTGCGCTGCATTTACAGCAGCGGCAATCTGCGCGCAGAGTTCGCCCGGCGCAAAGGCCCGGTCGAGTTCGCCAGACTGCACCAGCGCGAGCAACATCAAAGGGTCACGAACGCTCTGTTCAATGACGAACTCGCTGGCAGCGGTGACGCGAGCGAACTGCGCCCAGCGCTCTGCCGTCCACCCAGAGAAGCCGTGATCGTCTTCCAGCGCGGCGACGGCCGCACGGAACGACTGCTCGGATCGAGTGACCAATGGCAAGAGAATGGCAGGCAGTTCGGCAAGCACGGGCAGGGTCATGGTCTATCCTTGATCGGCGTGTAAATGGCCGCTTGTAGTGAATGGTGAAAACCCGCTACGCGAAGGACTGTCGAACAAAAGTTAGAAATAGCTGAAATTTCTTCTTCTTTAGCATCCAGCATCAAAGTTTCACCTTTTACGGATGGCAATCGACCAACCTTAACGATTATTCTCACAACGCAGTCGGAGGCCACAAGCCTTTCATCTGTAGTTTTACTACTCGTCTATACATCCGAAAGGCTGAAATGCTCAAAGATTTGTAGTAAAACTACACGCCGCCGGAACAACCTGTCGGCAATCCAAGAATTTTAAATCGTCTGCCCACAAGGCCAGTCGCAAACTCAGGCAACCGATTCTGGAAGCCTTTCCGCCCTGGAGCAAGCCATGCAAGACCTCGATCCCGTCGAAACCCAGGAATGGCTGGACGCCCTGGAATCGGTTCTCGACAAAGAAGGCGAAGACCGTGCTCACTATCTGATGACCCGTATGGGTGAACTGGCAACCCGCAGCGGTTCGCAGCTCCCTTACGCCATCACCACGCCTTACCGCAACACCATCCCGGTAACCCACGAAGCACGCATGCCTGGCGACCTGTTCATGGAACGCCGCATTCGCTCGCTGGTACGCTGGAACGCGATGGCCATGGTAATGCGTACGAACCTGAAAGATTCTGACCTGGGTGGTCACATCTCCAGCTTCGCTTCCAGTGCGACCCTGTATGACATCGGCTTCAACTACTTCTTCCAGGCCCCGACCGACGAACACGGCGGCGACCTGATCTACTTCCAGGGCCACACCTCGCCAGGCGTTTACGCCCGTGCGTTCATGGAAGGTCGCATCACCGAAGACCAGATGAACAACTTCCGCCAGGAAGTCGACGGTCAGGGCCTGTCGTCCTACCCGCACCCTTGGCTGATGCCTGACTTCTGGCAGTTCCCGACCGTATCGATGGGTCTGGGTCCGATCCAGGCGATCTACCAGGCACGCTTCATGAAGTACCTGGAACACCGCGGTTTCATCCAGCCGGGCAAACAGAAAGTCTGGTGCTTCCTGGGCGACGGCGAGTGCGACGAGCCGGAATCCCTGGGCGCAATCTCCCTGGCCGGCCGCGAGAAGCTGGACAACCTGATCTTCGTCATCAACTGCAACCTGCAGCGCCTCGACGGCCCGGTTCGCGGCAACGGCAAGATCATCCAGGAACTCGAAGGCGTGTTCCGCGGTGCTCAGTGGAACGTGACCAAAGTCATCTGGGGCCGTTTCTGGGACCCACTGCTGGCCAAAGACGTCGACGGCATCCTGCAACGTCGCATGGACGAAGTCATCGACGGCGAGTACCAGAACTACAAAGCCAAAGACGGCGCGTTTGTCCGTGAGCACTTCTTCAACACGCCAGAACTCAAGGCGATGGTTGCTGATCTGTCCGACGACGAGATCTGGAAACTCAACCGTGGCGGCCACGACCCGTACAAGGTCTATGCGGCGTACCACGAAGCGGTCAACCACAAAGAACAACCTACCGTCATCCTCGCCAAGACCATCAAAGGTTATGGCACCGGTGCCGGCGAAGCGAAAAACACTGCGCACAACACCAAGAAAGTCGATGTCGACAGCCTGAAGTTGTTCCGCGATCGTTTCGACATCCCGGTCAAGGACGAAGAGCTGGAGAACCTGCCGTTCTTCAAGCCAGAGCCAAACAGCGCCGAAGCCCGCTACCTCAGCGAGCGTCGCACTGCACTGGGCGGTTTCGTACCTCAGCGCCGCGCACAAAGCTTCAGCGTGCCGACTCCGGACCTGGACACCCTCAAGGCCATCCTTGACGGCTCCGGCGACCGTGAAATTTCCACCACCATGGCGTTCGTGCGGATCCTCGCGCAACTGGTCAAGGACAAGGAAATCGGCCCGCGCATCGTTCCGATCATCCCGGACGAAGCCCGTACCTTCGGTATGGAAGGCATGTTCCGTCAGCTCGGCATCTACTCGTCCGTCGGCCAGCTCTACGAGCCAGTCGATAAAGACCAGGTGATGTTCTACAAGGAAGACCAGAAAGGTCAGATCCTCGAAGAAGGCATCAACGAAGCAGGCGCCATGAGCTCGTTCATCGCTGCCGGTACTTCGTACTCCAGCCACAACCAGCCGATGCTGCCGTTCTATATCTTCTACTCGATGTTCGGCTTCCAGCGTATTGGCGACCTGGCCTGGGCTGCCGGCGACAGCCGTACCCGTGGCTTCCTGATCGGCGGCACCGCCGGCCGGACCACCCTGAACGGTGAAGGTCTGCAACACGAAGACGGTCACAGCCACCTGCTGGCCGCGACCATCCCGAACTGCCGCACCTACGATCCAACCTACGGCTACGAGCTGGCGGTGATCATTCAGGACGGCATGAAGAAGATGACCGAAGAGCAACAGGACATCTTCTACTACATCACCGTGATGAACGAGTCGTACCAGCAGCCAGCCATGCCGGCCGGTGCCGAAGAAGGCATCAAGAAAGGCATGTACCTGCTCGAAGAAGACACCCGCGATGCGGCGCACCACGTACAGCTGATGGGCTCCGGCACCATCCTGCGTGAAGTCCGTGAAGCGGCGAAGATTCTGCGTGAAGAGTTCAACGTCGGCGCTGACGTGTGGAGCGTTACCAGCTTCAACGAACTGCGTCGCGACGGCCTCGCTGTCGAGCGCAGCAACCGTCTCAAGCCGGGCCAGAAGCCTAAGCTGAGCTACGTCGAAGAGTGCCTGAACGGCCGTAAAGGTCCGGTCATCGCCTCTACCGACTACATGAAACTGTTCGCCGAGCAGATCCGTCAGTGGGTACCGTCCAAGGAATTCAAAGTCCTCGGCACCGACGGTTTCGGCCGCAGCGACAGCCGCAAGAAACTGCGTCATTTCTTCGAAGTCGACCGTCATTTCGTGGTGTTGGCAGCCCTGGAAGCACTGGCTGACCGTGGTGATATCGAACCTAAAGTCGTGGCTGAGGCCATCGTCAAGTTCGGCATCGACCCGGAAAAACGCAACCCACTGGACTGCTGAGGAGACATTTTGTGAGCGAACTCATTCGCGTACCTGACATCGGCAGCGGTGAAGGTGAAGTAATTGAACTGTTTGTGAAGGTCGGCGACCGTATCGAAGCCGACCAGAGCATCCTGACCCTGGAATCGGACAAGGCCAGCATGGAAGTGCCGGCCCCGAAAGCCGGCGTCATCAAGAGCCTGAAAGTGAAGCTGGGCGACCGCCTGAAAGAAGGCGACGAACTGCTTGAGCTGGAAGTCGAGGGCGCCGCTGAAGCGGCCCCTGCTCCTGCCGCTGCGCCGGCTGCAGAAGCTGAAGCCAAACCGGCTGCCGCTCCTGCTGCTGCCGCGCCAGCCGCTGCTCCTGCTGCCGCTTCGGTGCAGCAAGTGCACGTGCCGGACATCGGTTCTTCGGGCAAGGCGCAGATCATCGAGATCCAGGTCAAAGTCGGCGACACGGTCGAAGCTGATCAATCTTTGATCACCCTCGAATCCGACAAGGCGAGCATGGAAATCCCGTCGCCTGCCGCTGGCGTGGTCAAGGCCATCAGCGTCAAGCTCAACGACGAAGTCGGCACTGGCGACCTGATTCTGGATCTGGAAGTGGCGGGTGCTGCGGCCCCTGCTGCGGCCGCTCCGGCTCAGGCTGCTGCGCCGGCCGCTGCCGCTGCGCCTGCTCAGGCAGCCGCGCCAGCAGCTCCGGTTGCCGACAGCGTTCAGGACATCCACGTTCCGGACATCGGTTCGGCTGGCAAAGCCAAGATCATCGAAGTGTTGGTCAAGGCTGGCGACAGCGTTGAAGCCGACCAGTCGCTGATCACTTTGGAGTCCGACAAGGCAAGCATGGAAATCCCATCGCCTGCCGCTGGCGTGGTGGAAAGCATTTCCATCAAGCTGGATGACGAAGTCGGTACCGGCGACCTGATTCTGAAGCTGAAAGTCAAAGGCGCGGCGCCTGCTGCTGCCCCGGCTCCAGCTGCCGCTGCTGCACCAAGTGCTCCTGCCGCTGCTGCTCCGGCTGCCGCTGCGCCTGCACCTGCCGCCGCTCCAGCCGCCGCACCGGCTGCTACGCCAGCGAAACCGGGCGCCAAAGTTCACGCCGGCCCGGCCGTGCGTCAACTGGCCCGCGAGTTCGGCGTCGAGCTGAACGCTGTCGGCGCCAGCGGCCCGCACGGTCGTATCCTCAAAGAGGACGTGCAGGTTTACGTCAAAGCGATGATGCAGAAGGCCAAGGAAGCACCGGCCGCTGCTGCTGGCGCAACCGGTGGCGCGGGCATCCCGCCGATTCCGGTCGTCGACTTCAGCCGTTTCGGCGAAATCGAAGAAGTGCCGATGACTCGTCTGATGCAGATCGGCGCGTCGAGCCTGCACCGCAGCTGGCTGAACATCCCACACGTGACTCAGTTCGATTCGGCTGATATCACCGAGCTGGAAGCGTTCCGCGTGGCACAGAAAGCCGTTGCAGAGAAGGCTGGCGTCAAGCTGACCATCCTGCCGCTGCTGCTCAAGTCGTGCGCGCACATGCTCAAGGAGCTGCCGGACTTCAACAGTTCGCTGGCGCCAAGCGGCAAAGCGATCATCCGCAAGAAATACGTGAACATCGGCTTCGCCGTCGACACTCCTGATGGCCTGCTGGTACCGGTCATCAAGAACGTCGACCAGAAGAGCCTGTTGCAACTGGCAGCCGAAGCCGCTGCGCTGGCCGCCAAAGCCCGCGACAAGAAGCTCACCGCTGACGACATGCAAGGCGCCTGCTTCACCATTTCCAGCCTCGGCCACATTGGCGGCACCGGCTTCACGCCGATCGTCAACGCGCCGGAAGTGGCGATCCTCGGTGTTTCCAAGGCAACCATCCAGCCAGTCTGGGACGGCAAAGCCTTCCAGCCGAAACTGATGCTGCCGCTGTCGCTGTCCTACGATCACCGTGTGATCAACGGCGCCGCTGCCGCACGCTTCACCCAGCGTCTGGGCAGCCTGCTGGCGGACATCCGCACGATCCTGCTGTAACTCGATCGGCCCACCGGCAACGGCGGGCCGATTGCTGCACCCTTTCGAGCGCCACACGCTCGTACCTCAACCCCGCCAGTTTGGCGGGGCTTTTTTTTGCCTGAAGAAACACCTCTTTGGCCTTTTTTCCCACACGCTGTGTTGATATCGGCCACAACCCTAGTCGACATGGCGACGATCTTTTCCATTCAATAGACAACTAACCTAGGCGCAGCGAATTTAACTAAACAAACTTTGCCAATCCTCATACTTTCTAAAACTCATTCGAATGGATTCGACATGTTAAAACCCACTATCGGCCCGATTATCGGCCACGTCACAACTAACCACGCGCGCATCTTTATTCGCGGCAACCTGCAAACCCCTACATCAGTATTTGCCGGAATACGTTATCGCGTTGCTGATACACAACTATGGACAAACAGTCTCTTCGCGCGCCTTAGTGAGTTGAACGATATGACGCAGGTGTTCGCCCTCAACAACTTGAGTGCCGACACCGAATATGAATATCAGACCGGCTGGTTCAGCCCGATGAATCCGGTGCACACCCCGGACAGCGTCGCCGAACTGCCGCTGCAATGGCCACGGGAGATCTATCGCCTGCGCACCCGTTCAAGCAAAGCCATGCAGCCCCGCGCCTACATCCTCGGTTCCTGCCGCTACCTGCGCCTGACCGCCGGCGTCGCCTCACTGCCACACTTGGGTGACCGCATCTTTGCTTCGATCAATCAAGTGATCGAAGGCATACAACCGCCGATCAGCGCGATAATGATGACCGGCGACCAAATTTACGTCGACGATTTGAATCTGATCGCACCGGATCGCGAATACAACGATATTCTCAGTAAATACCGCGCCGCATTTTCCCAACCAAATATTCAACGGCTGATGTCTGGCACATCGACTTATATGATTCTCGACGATCATGAAATCGAAGATAACTGGCCGGCCAATGCCAGCAAGTCCGATGATGACTTATACCGCAACGCCATGGCGGCTTATGAGTTGTATCAGGCCAGTCACAGCCCGGTACATCCACTGACCACTAACGGCGAAATAGATCGAACCTTACTTGAGCATTACTGGTATCAATTCAGCGACGGCGATATCGAATGGTTTGTCACCGACAGCCGCACCCGGCGCAACTTGTCCGCCGAAGATCGACGCATCCTCGACGAAGCGCAGGAACAGGCCTTGCTCAAATGGCTGGCCCACAGCACGGCGCGGGTCAAGTTCGTGGTCACCAGCGTGATGTTCTATCCGGACCGCAAACTTCACGGCGATGACGCCTGGAAAGCCTTCCCGCAGCAGCGCCTGCGCCTGCTGGAAACCATCCGCACCCGGCAGATCAACAACGTTGTGTTCATCTCAGGGGATGTCCATGGCTCGCTGACCGCGCGCCTGAGCCACAGCGAAGATCCGGACTTCGAAGTCCACACCGTGGTCTCCTCGCCGCTGTGCAACAGCAAACTGCTGCCGTATGCCAAGGCGTCGACTTTCATTCTGGATCAGCCACTGGTGCGCACGGCGGCGGGCGATTATCGACATGAGCTGACCAGTGCGGTGGTGAGTGAAGACAATTTCGCGCACATGGTGGTCGAGGCTGAACGAATTTTGATCAATTACCATGACCGCGACGGCAAACGTCTGCAATCAATCGTCATCCCGTTACGCTGAATCGCTCTTCAACAGTGCGCCGTTACAGGGCAAGGACCGCTCTGGAACGGCGTTCCTTGCATTCAATAGCATTACTTTCAAGCGCTCGCTGGAGAAATGTGCAGCGCAGCCGACATATTCTTATAGCACTTGGCCTTCATCTCTCTTGTCAGTCGGTGCCGCAATGATGCAACCTTGCCGCAGGCAACAGTTAAGAGGGCGAGAGCCCGGCGCGTTCAGCATATTTCCAAGCGAGTTCCCTTCATGAAGAGCCAACCCGATGCCGCCAGCCGTATGGCGGCCGAGGTAGTGACGCAGTTGCCTGTGCCCTCGCGGCTCGGCATGCTGCGTTTCGAGCGCTTGAATGAAGCCAGCTGGGCGATGCTGTTCCTCGATCCGAATTGCGAACGCCAGTTCGGTCAACCTGCCGTTGAACTGTGCGCGCTGGTCGGTTCGCCCTACGCCAGCCTGATGGAACCTGAAGCGCGTTATCAACTGCACGACGCGATTCAGCAACAACTCGGCGCCAGCCCGCATTATCTGGTGCGCTACACCCTGCACACCGCTGCCGGGGCGCTGAGCATCCTCGAACTGGGCGAAGCCTATAAACAACACAATCGTCATCTGCTGCGCGGCTACCTGCTGGCGGTCGATGATGTGTTCGACGAGGCGCCAGCGCTGCCGTCGGTCGATCTCGAAACACAGAATTCGCGCCTGCAAATCGCCCTTGAACTCAATCAACGCGCGCAGCAGGAACAACTGCAGCATCTGGAACGCGTGCGCGCCCAACAGGACTTGATTCTGTTGCTCGCGCGCCAGCGCTACAGCACGCACAACTCGCTGCAGGAAGCCGCTGAACTGATCACTCGTTGCGCCTGCGATATCTATGAAATCGACTGCGCGAGCCTGTGGAACCTCGAAGACCAGCAACTGGTGCCGATCTCGGCGTACCACCGCGCGACGCAGGAATACATCCTGCCGGACGTGATCGACGTCAGCAGTTTCCCCGACTACATGGAGGCGTTGCACAGCAGCCGCGCCATCGATGCACACAACGCGATGCGCGACCCGCGCACTCGCGAGATGGCCGAAGCCCTGCGCCCGCGCGACGTCAACGCCATGCTCGACGCCAGTATCCGTGTCGATGGCCAGGTGGTCGGCGTGTTGTGCCTGGAGCAGACCGGCGTCACCCGCGCCTGGCAATCCGATGAAATCGCCTTTGCCGGCGAGCTCGCCGACCAGTTCGCGCAAGTCATCAATAACCACAACCGCCGCACCGCCACCAGCGCCCTGCATTTGTTCCAGCGTGCAGTCGAGCAAAGCGCCAACGCCTTCTTGCTGGTCAACTGCGACGGCGTGGTCGAGTACGTCAACCCGAGTTTCACCGCGATCACCCAGTACACCACCGAGGAAGTCCACGGCCAGCGCCTGTCCGAGCTGCCGGCGCTGGAAAACCTCAGCGAACTGCTGTTCGATGCGCCCTCGGCGCTGGCCAAAAGCAACAGTTGGCAGGGTGAATTCAAGAGCCGGCGCAAGAACCTCGAACCCTACTGGGGCCAGTTGTCGATCTCCAAGGTTTACGGTGATAACCGCGAGCTGACGCATTACATCGGCATCTACGAAGACATCACCCAAACCAAACTGGCGCAACAGCGCATCGAGCGCCTGGCCTACACCGACAACCTGACCAACCTCGGCAATCGCCCGGCGTTTATCCGCAATCTCGACGAACGTTTCGCCCGCGATAGCGACACCCCGATCAGCCTGTTGCTGGTCGACATCGACAACTTCAAGCGGATCAACGACAGCCTCGGCCATCAGACCGGCGACAAACTGCTGATCAGTCTGGCCCGACGCCTGCGCAACAGCCTGAGCCCGAGCGGCAGCCTCGCGCGTTTCGCCAGTAACGAATTTGCCGTGCTGCTCGACGACACCGATCTTGCGACCGGTCAGCAGATCGCCAACCAATTGTTGGCGACGCTGGATAAACCGATGTTCGTCGATAACCAGTTGATCAGCGTCACCGGCTCGGTCGGCCTGGCTTGCGCGCCGCTGCACGGCCGCGACCCGCAAACCCTGATGCGCAACGCCGGTCTGGCGCTGCACAAGGCCAAGGCCAACGGCAAACATCAGGTGCAAGTCTTTACCGAGGCGCTGAACGCCGAGGCCAGCTACAAACTGTTCGTCGAGAACAATCTGCGCCGCGCTCTGACCCAGAACGAACTGGACGTGTTCTATCAGCCCAAGCTGTGCCTGCGCAGCGGTCGCCTGCTGGGCATGGAAGCGCTGCTGCGCTGGAATCACCCGGAACGCGGGATGATCCGCCCGGATCAGTTCATCAGCGTCGCCGAAGAAACCGGCCTGATCATTCCGATCGGCAAATGGATCGCCCGTCAGGCCTGCCGCATGAGCAAAGCCCTGACCGCCGCCGGCATGGGCAATCTGCAAGTGGCGATCAACCTGTCGCCGAAACAGTTCTCCGACCCGGACCTGGTCGCCTCCATCGCCAACATCCTCAAGGAAGAAGCGCTGCCGGCCAATCTGCTCGAACTGGAACTGACCGAAGGCCTGCTGCTGGAAGCCACCGAAGACACACACTTGCAGCTCGACCAGCTCAAGCGCCTCGGGCTGACGCTGGCCATGGACGACTTCGGTACCGGTTATTCGTCGCTGAGCTATTTGAAGAAATTCCCGATCGACATCATCAAGATCGATCGCAGCTTCATCCATGAAATCCCCGACAATCAGGACGACATGGAAATCACCTCGGCGGTGATCGCCATGGCGCATAACCTGAAGCTCAAGGTCGTGGCCGAAGGCATCGAGACCGCCGAGCAACTAGCGTTCCTGCGTCGCCATCGCTGCGACGTCGGCCAGGGTTACCTGTTCGACCGGCCGATCCCGGGCGGCGAGCTGATCCAGGCGCTGAAACGCTACCCGCGCGGCCCACTCTGCCTGTAAATCCCATCTGTCGAAGATCCCCTGTGGGAGCGAGCCTGCTCGCGAAGGCGATAAAACCGTCGACATCATCGTCGCCTGACACACCGCTTTCGCGAGCAGGCTCGCTCGCACATCTGGATAGTGCGAAGTCGGGCATCATTGGGCACACTGGCGGTCTGACTTTTACATCCCATCCTGACTGAGAGGAACGATCATGGTTCTGCGCTCGGAAATTCTGGTGAACAAAAACGTGCTCCCGACAAAAGAACAAGCTCTGCCCGGCCGCGAAACCGCGATGACCCTGCCTGAAAAGCACTTCGTCTTCGAAGAAACCCCGCTGCTTGGCCCGTTTTTCCAGGACGTCGACTTTGCGATTTTCGGTCTGGGTTGCTTTTGGGGCGCCGAGCGCCGCTTCTGGCAGCGTGAAGGCGTGGTCAGCACGGTGGTCGGTTATGCCGGCGGCTTCACGCCGAACCCGACCTACGAAGAAGTCTGCTCGGGCCTGACTGGCCACGCCGAAGTGGTATTGGTGGTGTATGACAAGGATAAAGTCAGCTACGAAGAGTTGCTGGCCATGTTCTGGGAACTGCACAACCCGACGCAGGGCATGCGTCAGGGCAACGACATCGGCACGCAGTACCGCTCGGTGATCTACGCCACCTCGCCTGAGCATCTGGACGCGGCGCTGAAGAGCAAGGCGACCTATCAGGCCGAGCTGTCGAAGGCCGGTCTTGGCGAAATCAGCACCGAGATCGAACAGGCGCCGACCGTGTACTTCGCCGAGGCGTATCACCAGCAGTATCTGGCGAAGAATCCTGAGGGTTACTGCGGGATTGGCGGCACTGGCGTGTGCATGCCAGCGAGTTTGGCGGATAACTAACCCCGCCGCCGATCGTTCCCACTGCGTGGGAACGATCAGTCAGTGATCAGCTCTCGGCAATCAACCAATCCATCTGCCAGCCACCCTGAGTCTGCCCAAGCTTTTTGGACAACCATGGCAGCAGCTCACGCAATTCTTCCTCCAGCCCCCACGGCGGATTGGCAATCGCCATGCCCGAACCGTTCAGGCTGTTCGGCGTATCCAGCGGATGCACCAGCAGCTCCACGCGCAACAACTTCGGCGCACCGGTGCCGGCCAGATCCTGATAGAAACGCCGCAACGCACGCTGGTCCTTGACCGGGTACCAGATTGCCGCCACGGTTTGGCGCATCCGTCCAATCGCCTCTTTCAACGACGCCGCGCAACGTTGCATCTCATCGAGCTGTTCGAACGGCGGGTCAATCAACATCACCGCACGTTTTTCCTGCACCGGCAACATGGCCCGGGCGACGTGCCAGCCTTCGCCCAGATGCACCTTGACCCGACGATCACCGGCCATGTTGTCCTTGAGCAGCACGCCGTCTTCCGGATGCTTCTCGTTGAGCATCACCCGATCCTGCGGCCGCGTCAGGCGTCGCGCCAGCTCCGGCGAACCCGGGTAATAGCGCAACTGGCCATCCGGGTTCATCTCGTGCAGCACCTTCATGTAGTCGGCGGTCAGCGCCGGCAGATCCGGCTGCTCCCACAAGCGCGCGATGCCTTCCAGGTACTCGCCGGTACGGTTGGCCTGATCGCCCTGCAAGTCATACAGACCGATGCCGGCGTGCGTGTCGAGATAGGCAAACGGCTGCTCCTTGCGCGACATCAGGGCGATGAGGCGGGTCAAGGTCAGGTGTTTGAACACATCGGCGTGATTGCCGGCATGGAAGGCGTGACGATAATTCATGGCTGCTCCTGCGAAGGGCGCAAAGTTTACCTTTTACCGGGCGGCAAGTCAGGGGTCGGTGACGGTGGACATGCCAAGTCTTTGCCGAATTTGGAGCCCCGGTTTCAGACAAGCGGTAACCAAACCTGTCAACTCTGACAGTAGCCAACCCAACCGAGCAGGTGCCTGATGGGCCTACTTGCACAACCCCTTCTCGGCTTGTGGATTTTATTGTCATCCAACAAAGGACACGAAAATGAGTAAGCCCATCACCACGACAACAAGCGTAGGGACGATTATTTCATCCGACGTAATCGATAACATGTTTGGTAAGTCTACCTACACCAAGGTTAGAACGGATGACGGCTCCGAGCTGTTTAGCACCTCACAAACAGAGAATAAGTTCAGTGTGGGGGACAGAGTCAGTTTCACCATTACAGATGGACCGCTAGGCAAAATACCAAGCGGATTTAAAAAAACTCCATAAAAAAACACACCAACTGGTCATTGCAATAATGCAGTCCGATATCAAGTCCGATAAAGGACTTGCTATTGGTGCTTACTCCGCGATCGGCAAAGGGCAACATGTAATATTGCAGAATGAAGACACCCTGCAAGTCACCCATGACCCGTACGCGGAAACCGAGAAATACATGGCCGACGCCTACCTGAAGACCTCGTCACTCAGCAAACAGTCGGGCAAGAAAATCGTATTTTATTCATGCCTCGAAATTTACAACTCTCCTGCCTTCGACGCCTTTATCCAGTCACAAGACCAGTATCTGGAGAACTAGGTTTTCGTCTGCCGACTGGTAATCCTTCCTTTGAGCGAGCAAGGAAGGATCTGATATAGCGCCAGCGTTAAGACATGGCGCGCAAGCGCTTGCCGATGACATCCAGCACATCACAACCGTCACGCAATGGAATGACGCAGAGCTGGGCGAAGTCGCTGAGGATGATCGAGTCGCACTCGATCGAACCGCGCATGCACAGGTTTTCCAGCACCTGGACGACGGTGCGGATTCGGTAGTTGGCGGCGTCCATCAGGACGTCGGAAGGAGCGTGGGTGTCGACGAACAGCGTAGGCATGTCGTTGCAGTTGCTGGTCAATGCCATGTAGCGGTTGTCGGGATGGGGGATGTGTTTTACGTAGGGTGGATCGGGATGCAAAGTCGTCATTTCATTATCTCCATGATTGATAAACGTGAGCCGCCAACGCACCGTCCTACAGGTTTGGGTGGCAGCTGTGCGCAAGAGTAGGAACCGAGCAATCATGGACCTCGGTCACGCCGAAGCGTGTCCCGCGCACAGCCGCCGCGAACGATTTTACGGACTTGAATCAAGTGCCGCAAAAAGCCAACGAACTGTAACGCCATGAAAGCGAGGGTTCCTACACCCTGTCACCACTCTCGCAGTGACAACGAAAAGACTATCCCTGCAACCCATCGCCCACCAGTTCATGAAAACCGCCGCAACTCGAAGGAATCGTCCGAGACCTTCGCCCCGAAAACTCACTCTGACTCTGCCAGCAAATACGCCAACAACGCCGATAACGACGATTCTTCCGACATGGAAACCTGAAAAAACTGCCTGACCTTGCAGCGCAACACCGGCTCGGGAAACGCTTCGAACAGCGCCGGATGCTCCTCGCTCAGCCACTGCATAACATTGCCGAGCCGCGTCTCTGCACTTCCTTGCGCCAGTGATTCGGGAACGCGCCACCAAGGAAACACCCGCCCCGACACCAGCGCCCTGCCCCCGACCGTAACCGCCTGACCATTGATCAAGCCGCGTCCGATCACTGGAAACAATTGCGCCGTTTCCATCTGCCCGGATTGCAAAATGGGCAGCAAAAACCGCCCATCCCAAAAGCGGAAAAACACCGCTTTGCCGTCGGGCATCAGTACTTGGGTCAAACTGCGCAGGTGCTCGACCAGCACTTCAAGGCCCGCCGAAGACACCGCCAGCCACCCCCAGTCACGAGACTCAGTGGTCGCCACCCAATGCAGAAACTCACTGTCGGCGGCGACTATTCCCACGAAGGGCATCACCGCATCCCACTCGGCGTAGATCGTGTCCGCCCAAATCGGCCTCGGCGCCACCGGCCAGGCGCCGAACGGCTCGACATCACTGACATGACTGAAGATCGCGAACAGTTGCTCCGAAGGTTTCAGCGGCTCGCGTGCCAGCCAATCTGCTGGTTGTAGAAACTCAGGCTGCACAGACACCATCCTTGCAACGCTCACACTCTTCGCAAAATGGCGCATCACCTTTAAAGCTCATGATTTGTGCAGCAGTGAGTATCGCCGCCGACGCTGCCTGGAGTTTCTCCGGTAATCCGGGAACACTCGGCGCAGCGCTCATCGCCGCCATCGGCGCGCCACCGACCTGAATGGGCACGCTGCTGAAAATCCCGCCGGGGCCGATGTTGATCCACTGCCCGCCCGCCTGAATCGTCGCACTGGCGCCACCGTCGATCACCACTTGCTGACCGGCGCTGACGTGGATGTGCTGGCTGGCGCTGGTCGCCTGACTGGTAACCTTGATATGCCGGCTGCCAATCACGGTCAGGTGATCGTCCTGCTTCACTTCCGCCTGGCGTTGACCATGGGTGATGCGCTGTTCGTCCGCCTTCAACTCATGCTTCGCGATACCGTTGACGACAATGCTGCGTTGGTTATCGACCTGCACCTGCTGGTCGTTCAACACGTGCTGCGTCCAGTTGCGCTGGGCGCGCAGGTAGATTTCCTCGGCGCCCTTTTTATCCTCGATGCGCAGCTCGTTATAGCCGCCACCGCCTGGACTGCTCTGGCTGCGGAAAATGCTGCGGGTCTTGTCCGCCGGCAGATCCAGCGGGATCGGCGTCGCGGCGTTGGGCAGACAGCCCACGACCAAGGGTTTGTCGGCGTCGGCATCGATGAAACCGACCAGCACTTCCATACCGACTCGGGGAATCAGCACGCTGCCATAACGATCGTGAGCCCAGCCGCTGGCGACTCGCAGCCAACAACTGGCATGCTCGTTCAGCTCACCGTCGCGATCCCAGGCCAGTTGCACCTTGACCCGGCCGTACTCATCACAATGTATTTCACTGTCTTGCGGCCCGGTGACCACGGCAGGTTGATAGCCCGGCACGCGTGGTTTTTCTGGCCCGAGCGAAGGGCGGAAGAACACGTCCCACGGCGTCGCGAGAAAGGTATTACGGTAACCCTGGAAGTCTTCGCCATCGCTGGTCACCGATTCCTCCAGCACTTGCGGCTGTCGGCCATGGTGCTCGATGGCCGTGACCAGCCACAGGTCATTCCAGTCCCGGCGCGGATGCTCGCTCAGTTGCAGGAAATGTCCGCAAACCAATGCCGATTCGTCGCTGATGCCGT
Source organism: Pseudomonas fluorescens (assembly GCF_001648775.1). Classification (GTDB taxonomy): domain Bacteria; phylum Pseudomonadota; class Gammaproteobacteria; order Pseudomonadales; family Pseudomonadaceae; genus Aquipseudomonas; species Aquipseudomonas fluorescens_M. Next base: position 263,126 of record NZ_LVEJ01000003.1, on the reverse strand, counting down.
CGGCCTGACGGTAATCGGCGACATGCCGCTCAAGTGCGCGTTGGGCGACATGCTTACCGGTGTCACGATCGCTGAACTGCCCGGGAAAATGGTAATCCTCCAGCACCGGACGCTGCTCGCCGTCGATTCGACTTTGCAGTTGCAAACGCGGCTTTTCAAAGTTGTAGTCGCGGCGGGTGACTACGCTGGTGCGAGTTGCCACGCGAACATTAAAGCGCTGGATCGCCGGCGCTCCGCCCGCCATGCCGCTACCGGGCAGATACAACGTCGACTCGGCCAGGCGCGGAAACACCGTCTGATCATCACCGAACACTAGGACATGGCCTTCAGGACTGTGCTGAAAGTGGTAATGAATGCCGACCTCGGCACACAGCCGCTGAATGAACGCCAGATCGCTCTCGGCGTACTGCACGCAGTACTCACGCAGCGGGTATTCGCTGCCGAGGCGAAAATCGAAGGCATCGCGCAGGATCGCGTGATCCTTGAGGATCTGCGCAACAATTTGCGGCACGCTCAGATGCTGAAAAATCCGCTGGTTGATTCGATGCCCGAGGTACGTCAGACGCGGTACCAGGCTTAAGTTGTAGCGTGTCAGACGTTTCCCGGAATCACCCTGCCCGACCTGATAAATCTGACCGTGAACGCCGGAACCCTTGTCATCAAAACTCAGAAACGCCTGACAGTGCAGCAGACTTTCGAGGTCCAGATCGGGCCGTTCACTGACCAGTTCCAGCTCGAAACGAAAGGGTTGGCTGATGGCTTCCTTGCCCGTGAACTCAAGGACCTTGAGCTCATGCTGGGCGCCTTCGAGGGTCAACGTGAAACGCGGTTGATTGGCAGGCGCGAACATCCGATGTCTCTCTGCGGGAATGAGGGCGGGCGATTCTGCATGAGGGGCAAGGGGTGATGGGTGGGTGACGGGAAAATCAGATTTGCCCTACTTTCATTGACGAAAAACCCTGCAAAAAGCGGCGCCTTCAACTACAGACAAGCCTCCAAAACCACCACCGAACCCTGTGGGAGCGAGCCTGCTCGCGAAAGCGGCATGTCATTCGACACATTCATTGAATGATCAATCGCATTCGCGAGCAGGCTCGCTCTCACAATGGATTTCCACAGGATTCGAGAAATCACAGCCACAAAAAAACGGCCCGTCTCCTGTAGGAAACGGGCCGTTTCTTTGTGAGCAGAAGCTCAGTGCATTACTTGTTCAGGTGGAAATCTTTTTCCGCCGCTTCGAAGCGCTGCACCATGCCAGCAGTCGGATTGCCGAGCATGCTGACGATGTAGATGGCGATGCTGGCGAAGATGAAGCCCGGGATGATTTCGTACAGACCCATCACTTCCCAGTGCTTCCAGGCCACAACAGTAATCGCGCCGACCAGGATACCGGCCAGTGCGCCGTTGCGAGTCATGCCTTTCCAGACCACCGAAATCAGCACAACCGGACCGAACGCAGCACCGAAACCAGCCCAGGCGTAAGACACCAGACCCAGTACGCGGTTTTCCGGGTTGGCGGCCATCGCGATAGCGATCAGCGCAACCAGCAGCACCATGGCGCGGCCGACCCAGACCAGCTCCAGTTGCGAAGCGGATTTACGCAGGAAGGTTTTGTAGAAGTCTTCGGTCAGGGCGCTCGAGCACACCAGCAACTGGCAGCTCAGGGTGCTCATGACAGCGGCGAGAATGGCCGACAGCAACACACCGGCAATCCATGGGTTGAAGAGGATCTTGGCCAGCTCGATGAACACACGCTCGTGGTTCTCGGTCACGGGACCCGCCAATTCCGGGTGCGCCGAGAAGTAAGCGATACCGAAGAAGCCCACGGCCACGGTGCCGCCCAGGCACAGGATCATCCAGGTCATGGAAATGCGGCGCGCCTTGGCGATCGATTTCACCGAATCCGCCGCCATGAAACGCGCGAGGATGTGCGGCTGACCGAAATAGCCCAGACCCCAGCCCATCAGCGAGATGATGCCGATGAAGGTGGTGCCTTTGAGCATGTCGAAGTTGCTTGGATCTTGTGCTTCGATGGCCAGGAACGTGGTGTCGACGCCGCCGGTCGCCAGCAGCACGATGATCGGCGTGAGGATCAGCGCGAAAATCATCAGCGTGGCTTGTACGGTGTCAGTCCAGCTTACCGCGAGGAAACCGCCGACGAAGGTGTAGGCAATTGTCGCCGCAGCACCGGCCCACAGCGCGGTCTCGTAGGACATGCCGAAGGTGCTTTCGAACAGACGGGCGCCAGCGACGATGCCGGATGCGCAGTAAATGGTGAAGAACACCAGAATCACGATCGCCGAAATAATGCGCAGCAAGCCGCTTTTATCTTCGAAACGGCTGGAGAAGTAGTCCGGCAGGGTCAGCGCATCACCGTTGTGCTCGGTCTGCACGCGCAGACGGCCGGCGACGAACAGCCAGTTCAGGTAGGCACCGACGATCAGGCCGATGGCGATCCAGCTTTCGGACAGACCGGACATGTAGATGGCGCCCGGCAGACCCATCAACAGCCAGCCGCTCATGTCCGAGGCACCGGCAGACAGCGCGGTGACGACGCTGCCGAGGCTGCGACCACCGAGAATATAGTCAGAAAGGTTGTTGGTGGAGCGATAGGCCATGAAGCCGATCAGCACCATTGCTGCGATGTAGATCACGAACGTGATCAGTGTTGGATTGCTTACGCTCATTAAGTTACGCCCTGGCTTTGTTTTTATGTAGCAGCGGTGATGAACCACGCGCAAACGGTGACGTTTGGCAGACGATTCGGGATCCCGCGCATTTAGGACTGATGTTTCCCCAGGAAAGCCACCAGCCGATGCACCGGGTTATCCCGGTTGCACCTAGGGCGCGAATGCTATGCAACAAACTAAAAAAGGTGCAACCAGTTTCGTGAGAATTAGTTGCACCTAGTCGGATATTCCGGGAAACAGGCGGTTTTTGCTCCCTTTTAGCGCAGTCAGCACGCGTTGCTAGAAGCAAAAGCACCAAGCCAGTGCTGTACTTCAGTACCAGAAAATAATTCCTGACGAAGCGTTTATTTTTCCGACAAAAAAAGGGTTGCACCCGGTTGCACCTCTTTCGGTGCGCGGCTAATCTTGCCGCCAGCTGATGCCACGCAACTGTGGCAACCATGAGGATAAAAATATGGCTACCACCACCCTTGGGGTCAAACTCGATGACCCGACCCGCGAGCGCCTGAAGGCTGCCGCGACCTCGATTGATCGCACACCGCACTGGCTGATCAAGCAGGCAATTTTCAATTACCTGGAAAAACTCGAGGGTGGTGCAACCCTGACCGAGCTGAACGGTTTGACCGCCAAGGACGCCGATGAGGCGGGCGAAGTGCATACCGATCACGCCCACCAATGCTTCCTCGAATTCGCTGAAAGCATCCTGCCGCAGTCCGTACTGCGCGCTTCGATCACCGCCGCTTACCGTCGCCCTGAGCCGGAAGTGGTGCCGATGCTGATCGAACAGGCTCGCCTGCCGGTCGCCATGGCTGAAGCCACCAACAAGCTCGCCGCTTCCATCGCGGAAAAACTGCGTAACCAGAAAAGTGCCGGCGGTCGTGCAGGCATTGTTCAGGGCCTGCTGCAGGAATTTTCCTTGTCGTCCCAGGAAGGCGTGGCGCTGATGTGCCTGGCCGAAGCGCTGCTGCGTATCCCGGACAAGGGCACGCGCGACGCACTGATCCGCGACAAGATCAGCACCGGCAACTGGCATCCGCACTTGGGCAACAGCCCGTCGCTGTTCGTCAACGCCGCGACTTGGGGCCTGTTGCTGACCGGCAAACTGGTCTCGACCCACAACGAAGCCGGCCTGACCTCGTCGCTGAGCCGCATCATTGGCAAGAGCGGCGAGCCGATGATCCGCAAGGGCGTCGACATGGCCATGCGCCTGATGGGCGAGCAGTTCGTCACCGGCGAAACCATCGCCGAAGCCCTGGCCAACGCGAGCAAGTTCGAAGCCAAGGGCTTCCGTTATTCCTACGACATGCTCGGTGAAGCGGCCCTCACCGAACACGACGCGCAGAAGTACCTGGCGTCGTACGAACAAGCCATCCACTCGATCGGCAAAGCCTCCCACGGTCGTGGGATTTATGAAGGCCCGGGCATTTCCATCAAGCTCTCGGCACTGCACCCGCGTTACAGCCGTGCGCAGTACGAACGTGTGATGGACGAGCTGTACCCGCGCCTGCTGTCGCTGACCCTGCTGGCCAAGCAATACGACATCGGCCTGAACATCGACGCCGAAGAAGCCGACCGTCTCGAACTGTCGCTGGATCTGCTTGAGCGCCTGTGCTTCGAGCCGCAACTGACTGGCTGGAACGGCATCGGTTTCGTCATCCAGGCTTACCAGAAGCGTTGCCCGTACGTGATCGACTACGTGATCGATCTGGCTCGCCGCAGCCGTCATCGCCTGATGATCCGTCTGGTGAAAGGCGCGTACTGGGACAGCGAAATCAAGCGCGCCCAGGTCGAAGGCCTGGAAGGCTATCCGGTCTACACCCGCAAGGTGTACACCGACGTTTCCTACATCGCTTGTGCACGCAAACTGCTGTCGGTGCCGGAAGTCATCTACCCGCAGTTCGCCACGCACAACGCCCACACTCTGTCGGCGATTTACCACATCGCCGGTCAGAATTATTACCCGGGGCAGTACGAATTCCAGTGCCTGCACGGCATGGGCGAACCGCTCTACGAGCAGGTTGTCGGCAAGGTTTCCGAAGGCAAGCTGAACCGTCCGTGCCGCGTGTACGCACCGGTCGGCACGCACGAAACCCTGCTGGCGTACCTCGTACGTCGCTTGCTGGAAAACGGCGCGAACACCTCGTTCGTCAACCGTATCGCCGATCAGTCGATTTCGATTCAGGAATTGGTGGCCGATCCGGTGGCGCAGATCGAGCAGATGGCGACCGTGGAAGGTGGTTTCGGCCTGCCGCATCCGCGTATTCCGCTGCCGCGTGACCTGTACGGTTCTGAGCGCGCCAACTCCAGCGGCATCGACATGGCCAACGAACATCGTCTGGCCTCGTTGTCCTGCGCATTGCTCGCCACTGCACACAACGACTGGAAAGCGGCGCCGATGCTCGGTTGCGCCTCCAGCACCGAAGCTCCGGCACCGGTGCTGAACCCGGCGGATCACCGCGATGTGGTCGGTCACGTGCAGGAAGCCACCGTCGAAGACGTCGACAACGCCATTCAATGCGCGCTGAACGCTGCACCGATCTGGCAGGCCACCCCGCCGGCCGAACGCGCGGCGATTCTGGAACGTGCCGCCGACTTGATGGAAGGCGAGATCCAGCCGCTGATGGGCCTGTTGGCGCGTGAAGCCGGCAAGACTTTCGCCAACGCCATCGCCGAAGTTCGCGAAGCCGTCGACTTCCTGCGTTATTACGCGGTGCAGGCACGCAACGATTTCAGTAACGACGCCCACCGCCCATTGGGTCCAGTGGTGTGCATCAGCCCGTGGAACTTCCCGCTGGCGATCTTCAGCGGTCAAGTCGCTGCCGCATTGGCTGCCGGTAACCCGGTATTGGCCAAACCTGCAGAGCAAACTCCGCTGGTGGCCGCGCAAGCCGTGCGCTTGCTGCTCGAAGCCGGGATCCCGGAAGGCGTGCTGCAACTGCTGCCGGGTCGCGGTGAAACCGTCGGTGCCGGTCTGGTCGGTGATGAACGCGTCAAAGGCGTGATGTTCACCGGTTCCACCGAAGTCGCGCGCCTGCTGCAACGCAACATCGCTGGCCGTCTCGACAGCCAGGGCCGTCCGATTCCGCTGATCGCCGAAACCGGTGGCCAGAACGCGATGATCGTCGACTCCTCGGCACTGACCGAACAAGTTGTGATCGACGTGGTGTCCTCGGCCTTCGACAGCGCCGGTCAGCGTTGCTCGGCGCTGCGGGTACTGTGCTTGCAGGAAGATTCCGCCGATCGCGTCATCGAAATGCTCAAAGGTGCCATGGCCGAAAGCCGTCTCGGCAACCCGGAGCGCCTGTCCGTGGACATCGGCCCGGTGATCGACGCCGAAGCCAAGGCGGGCATCGACAAGCACATCCAGGGCATGCGCGATAAAGGTCGCAATGTCTACCAGGTGGCCATCGCCGACACCGAAGAAGTCAAACGCGGCACCTTCGTCATGCCGACCCTGATCGAACTGGAAAGCTTCGACGAGCTGCAACGCGAGATCTTCGGCCCGGTGCTGCACGTGGTGCGCTACAAGCGCAAAGAGATCGACCAACTGATCGGCCAGATCAACGCTTCCGGTTATGGCCTGACGTTGGGCGTACACACGCGTATCGACGAGACCATCGCCAAGGTGATCGACAACGTCAATGCCGGTAACGTCTACGTTAACCGCAACATTGTCGGTGCCGTGGTCGGCGTGCAGCCATTCGGCGGCGAAGGCCTGTCGGGTACTGGCCCGAAAGCTGGTGGCCCGCTGTACCTGTACCGTTTGCTGGCGACACGTCCTACCGATGCCATCGAACAATCCTTCGCTCGCGGTGATGCCGTTATCGCCCCGGACGTTCGTTTGCGCGATGCCATGAGCAAACCGCTGAACGCGCTGAAGGCTTGGGCTGAAAGCAACAAGTACGCCGACCTGAGCACGCTGTGCGTGCAGTACGCTGCGCAATCGCAGAGCGGCATCACCCGCGTACTGGCCGGCCCGACCGGTGAGAAAAACAGCTACGCCATCCTGCCGCGTGAACATGTGCTGTGCCTGGCCGAGGTAGAAGGTGATCTGTTGACCCAACTGGCAGCCGTGCTGGCGGTAGGCGGTTCGGCAGTTTGGCCAGAGTCCGACATCAGCAAGGCATTGTTCGCACGCCTGTCGAAGGAGATTCAGGCGCGGATCAAGCTGGTTGCCGACTGGAATAAAGACGACGTGGTGTTTGATGCGGTTCTGCATCACGGCCATTCCGACCAGTTGCGCGGCGTTTGCCAGCAGATTGCCAAGCGTGCGGGCGCGATCGTTGGGGTTCAGGGCTTGTCCCAAGGCGAGACCAACATTGCGCTGGAGCGTCTGGTGATCGAGCGGGCGTTGAGTGTTAACACTGCGGCGGCGGGTGGTAATGCCAGCTTGATGACGATCGGCTAAACCCGATAAACCGGGCACCTGCATAGGTGCCCGGCATAGCCACAATCCCTGTGGGAGCGAGCTTGCTCGCGAAAGCGGTTGGCCAGTCAACTCATCTGTTGAATGTGCCGACCTCTTCGCGAGCAAGCTCGCTCCCACAGTGGTTTGTGGTGTTTGCAAAGTTGTTGCGCGGCTCCAACATCACGCTGATCAATCATCCTGTTCAGCCTTTATCGGCACGCCTAGACTCGGCCCAACCCCAATTTCAGGTAGGCCGCCATGTCCGAGACGCTACTCAGTTCCCGCAATCTGGCTTTCGAGCTGTATGAAGTCCTCGATGCCGAGGGCCTGACCCGGCGTGAGCGCTTTGCCGAGCACAACCGTGAGACCTTCGACGCCGCCATCGGCACCGCGCGCAACATCGCCGAAAAGTATTTCGCCCCGCACAACCGCAAGGGCGACGAGAACGAGCCGCGCTACGAGGACGGCAAGGCGATTCTGATTCCGGAAGTGAAACCGGCGGTGGATGCCTTCCTTGAGGCCGGATTCCTTAACGCTGCGAGAAGTTTCGACGCCGGCGGCATGCAGCTTCCTACACTCTTGTCGCAAGCCTGCTTCGCGCATTTCCAGTCGGCCAACGCGGCTTCGACGTCGTACCCGTTCCTGACCATGGGCGCGGCGAACCTGATTGAAAGCTTTGGCACCGATGAGCAGAAGCAACGCTTCCTGCAACCGATGATCGACGGGCGCTTCTTCGGCACCATGGCCCTGACCGAGCCGCATGCTGGCTCGTCGCTGTCGGATATTCGTACACGCGCCGAGCCTGCGTCCGACGGTACTTATCGCCTCAAGGGCAACAAGATCTTCATTTCCGGCGGCGATCACCCGCTCTCGGAAAACATCGTGCACATGGTCCTGGCCAAGCTGCCGGACGCGCCTGCGGGCGTTAAAGGTATCTCGCTGTTTATCGTGCCGAAGTTTCTGGTCAACGATGACGGCAGCCTCGGCCAACGCAATGATGTGCTGCTGGCCGGGTTGTTCCACAAGATGGGCTGGCGCGGCACCACGTCCACGGCGCTGAACTTCGGCGATAACGGTGAGTGTGTCGGCTATCTGGTGGGCGAGCCGCATCGCGGTTTGAGCTACATGTTCCAGATGATGAACGAAGCGCGGATCGGCGTCGGCATGGGCGCGGTGATGCTCGGTTATGCCGGGTATCTGTATTCGCTGGAGTACGCCCGCGAACGTCCGCAGGGTCGCGTGCCGGACAGCAAGGATCCGAGCACCGCGCCGGTGGCGATCATTCAGCATGCCGATGTACGACGCATGCTGTTGACGCAAAAGTCCTACGTCGAAGGTGCATTCGACCTTGGCCTGTACGCGGCGCGTTTGTTCGATGACACCACGACGCTGGAAACCGAAGCCGAGCGTAAACAGGCCCATGAGTTACTGGATCTGCTGACGCCGATCGTCAAATCCTGGCCGTCGGAGTTCTGCCTCAAGGCCAACGAACTGGCGATCCAGATTCTGGGTGGCCACGGTTATACCCGCGAGTATCCGGTGGAGCAGTATTACCGCGATAACCGTTTGAACCCGATTCACGAAGGCACCCACGGCATTCAGTCGCTGGACTTGCTCGGGCGTAAATTGGCGCAGAACGCTGGCGCTGGGCTCAAGCAGTTGATTCGCCTGATCGCCAACACCGCTGAACGCTCGACGGCGCATGAATCACTGACCGGATTGCGTGAGCCACTGGAAAAACTGGTGGCACGTCTGCAAGCGGTGACCATTGGATTACTGACCGATCTGGCGCAAGGGAAGGTCAATAGCAGCCTGGCGAACTCGGCGTTGTACCTGAAGGTGTTCGGGCACACGGTGATTGGCTGGCGCTGGCTGGAGCAGGCGATTCGCGCTGAAGAAGGTTTGCTCAAAGGCAATGCGGCGGATGCCGACTTCTATAAAGGCAAGTTGCAGGCGGCGCGGTACTTTCTGACGTGGGAAGTGCCAGGTTGTCACCATGAGCTGGCGTTGCTGGAGGCGCGGGATGATACGTGTCTGGCGATGCAGGATGCGTGGTTCTGATCTGGAATTTGCATTGCTGCTGACATCGCATTCGCGAGCAAGCTCGCTCCCACAGGTATTGCGGCAGTTTCACATATTGTGTGAACACCCCAGAACCCTGTGGGAGCGGGTTTGCCCGCGAAGGGGCCAGAACTGACAGCACATCAGCTCAGCTTGAACCCACCCATCTGCCGCGCCAGATCATCCGCCAGTTTCTGCAACATCTGACAATCCTCACGACAGGCCCGAACCTCACCCGCCGTCGCCCGTGCCAGATCGGAGATCCCCTGCACATTACGGTTGATCTCTTCCGTCACCGCCGACTGCTCTTCGGTCGCCGTCGCCACCTGATGGTTCATGTCGCTGATGCGTTCGACCTGCCCGGTAATCGCGGTCAGCGATGCCCCGGTGCGCTGGCTCGATTCAACCCCGGTGCCCGTCGCCGCCTGCCCGGTGCGCATCGACGACACGGCGTTTTCCGCGCCTTGCTTGAGGCTGCCGATCATCTGCTGGATTTCATCGGTGGATGCCTGCGTCCTGCGCGCCAAGGTGCGTACTTCATCGGCGACAACCGCAAAGCCGCGCCCCATATCGCCAGCTCGTGCCGCCTCAATCGCCGCATTCAGTGCCAGCAGGTTGGTCTGCTCGGACACGCCGCGAATCACCGCCAACACCGAATCAATCGACGCCACTTGATGCGCCAGTTCCCCCACCGCGCCCGCCGCCAAGCCAATCTCATCAGACATGCTTTCAATGTGCCGAATCGAGCCGCCGACCACTTCGCGCGCCTGCATCGCTTCATCCCTCGCGGTTTGCGAGGCCAGCGCCGCGTTACCGGCGTTCTGCGCAATCTCCTGCACGGTCAGGCCCATCTCATGCACGGCGGTCGCGACCATGTCAGTCATTTCCTGCTGACGCCCGGAACGCTCGGCGGTGTTCTCCACCACTTTCGCCACTTGCCCCACGGCCGTGCGCAGGCGCTCACTGGTGGTCAGCACTTCGCCGATCATTGCGCGCTGACTGTCGAGGAAACGGTTGAAGCCTCGGGCGAGGTCGCCCAGCTCATCGGCGCGACTGGAATCTAACCGGTGGGTCAAATCTCCACCACCGCTACCGATTGCTACCAGTGCCGCTGTTACTTGGCGAATCGGTCGCACCAGACCTTGCGCCAGCCACACCACCAAGGCGAGGCAGACTAGCGCCACCGCCAGACCAATGCCGCCACTCATCCACATCGCTTTGCGCGCTTCGGCGTAGATCTGCGATTGCGGCACTTCGGCCACTAAGGTCCAGCCCAGATCACGCAGAGGCAGGCTGAAGGCGAGGAAGTCTTCGCCATCTCGTTGGAAATTACTGCTGACGGCAGCTTTTTGACCGAGGACCGCCTGCGCCGCATTGGCGCCGATCTGCTCGGTCAAGGTGCGTTTGCCGCTGAATTGCGCCTCGGGATGCACCTGGATCAAACCGTCGGAACGCACGAGATAGACCTTGCCGCGCTCACCAAAGCTGAAATTGTGAATCAGCTCCGACAGCTCTTTCATGCTCAGCCCGAGCCCCGCCACGCCGACCACTTTGCCAGCTTGTTCGACCTTTAAATCGATAAACAGCGCCAGTTCTCCGGTGGCGCCATCATTGTCGATATTGAGGGTGCGCGGCTGATTGCTGTCGAGGAAGGAATAGAACCAGGCATCCGCCGGTTTGGTACGACTGAGGGTGCGATCCAGACCTTTTTCGGTGATGTAGTGATTGGATTCGGTGCCGATGATCAAAGCGGTAAATGCCTTGTGTTCGGCGCGGATCCCTTCCAGATACTGCGCGAAGGCCGCCGTTTTGCTGCTGTCTTCACCAGTGGCCAGCCAATCGCGGACCATGGAATTGCTGGCGATGTCTTTGGCCGCCGTCAGCGGCTGGACGAGGATGCGCTCGATATCGTTGCGCGTCGCTTCGATGCTCGACGGCAGTGCTTGTTCGACCAGATAGCTCTGGGCGAGGCGGTTGACCACCAGGGTATAAATGCCAACCACGATCAGGATACTGACCAGCAGGGCGGTGCCCATGCTGAGAATCAGCTGCCATTGAATACTGCGTCGCCACAACTGCATGGAGCACCCCCAAAGAATAAGTGGCCGAAACAATGCAACAGCCGTGCCGATTGTATACAACCTGATCGACAATCTATTCTTTGGTTGTGCGCAACCCCATCAGCCCTGATTGATGGTCTTGGCGATGGTGTCGACCGTGGCGCTGACTTGCTCTTGGTAACGGTCGAGTTCTTCTTTGTGCTGTTTCTTCATTTCGATCTGCTGCGAGCACAGATTCATCGCCGCCAGCACTAGCAAGCGGTCACCGATCAGTGTCGGGTATTTGCGCTTGGTGTCATCCAGCGCAGCCTTGAGCATCATGGCCGCGTCCAGCAGGGTCTGTTCTTCCCCGGCCGGTGCCTTGATCGAATAGTCCTCCCCGAGAATGGAGACGACTTTTACCCCTGCTGTGTGGTGGTTCATGCGCTGACCGGACCTGCGTTGACGCGATCAACCAGGGCTTGAATGCGGGCGGCGGTGGCGCCGTGCTTTTCTTCCTGCTCCATCAGGTTCAGTTGCAGGCTTTCGTTTTCATCCTTGGCCTGGGCCAGTTCCGTGGACAGGGTCTGGTTGGTTTGCGCGAGGGTCTGGTTCTGTTGCACCAGGTCGCTGACGAGCTGTTCCAATTGGCTGAGGGATGCTTCCAACATTTTGATCTTCCAAGCGTTTTTCAAAGGGCGCGTACGATAAAGAAAAGTCACCACGTATGCCAGGGTTTAACCGGCGCAAAGCCTTGATTTTCCTGGCGGCGGACCGTTCTCGCGAGTTTTAAAGACTGTGATCTGCCGATCTGGTTCCTGCACTTCGTCGCCCCAGGCCTTATGCGACAAATACGCACAGTGCCTCAAGACTTTAGTCGTATGACCGATAAGTCATCCATACAGCAGTCTCAGCCCGCATGGATGCGGCCCTCTCTTGGTATCCGCCCATGTCCCTCCGCAATATGAATATCGCCCCACGGGCGTTTACCGGCTTCGCTTTGATCGGCGGCCTGATGCTGATTCTCGGTGTGTTCGCCCTGAACCAGATGAGCAAAATCCGTGGCGCCGCCGAAGACATCTCGTCCAGCAGCGTGCCGAGCATCAAGAACCTCGACGAATTCACCCAGTTGACCCTGCGCCTGCGCGTGCTGTCGTACCGCTTGCTGGTCAACCGCGAGCCGGACGTGCAGCAGAAAACCGTTGAACTGCTGGACATGCGTAACCAGCAGATCCGCAAAGCCCAGAGCGATTACGAGCCGTTGATCGGCAGCCCCGAGGAACGTGCGGCGTATGACCAGTACGTGCAGTTGCTCGGCCAGTACCGCCAGATCGAAGACCGCATGAAGAGCCTGTCGCGCAACAATCAAGTGGATGAGCTGCGCACCTTGCTCAACACCGAGTTGCTGAACAATTCCGAAGCTATGAACAGCGTGCTCAACCGTCTGATGCAGATCAACGGCGAGCAGATCAGCGAGACCAACCAGCAAGCAGCCGAGCAGTATTCTTCGGCGTTCGACTTGGTCGTGACCCTGCTGGTGATCGCCACTGGCCTGACGCTGCTGTTCGCCTGGTTGCTGACCACCAGCATCACCCGCCCGATCGCCAAGGCGCTGGATGCGGCAGAAACCATCGCCGAGGGCAACCTGACCCAGCCGATCCACGTCGACGGCAGCGACGAAGCCGGTCGCCTGCTGGCAGCGATGGCGAAAATGCAATCGAAACTGCGCGACACCTTGCAGCGCATTTCCGGTTCCGCCACTCAGTTGGCTTCGGCGGCTGAAGAACTGAACAGCGTCACCGACGAAAGCGCGCGCGGCCTGACTCAGCAGAACAATGAAATCGAACAGGCGGCCACTGCGGTCAACGAGATGACCAGCGCCGTGGAAGAAGTCGCGCGCAACGCCGTGAGCACTTCGGAAGCTTCGAAGAACGCCACCACCTCGGCAGGTGACGGTCGTGATCTGGTGCAGGAAACCGTCAGTGCCATCGAACGCATGAGCGCTGATGTGCAGAGCACTGCTTCGCTGATCGGTGATCTGGCGAATGAATCCCGTGACATCGGCAAGGTGCTGGATGTGATTCGTGGTCTGGCCGATCAAACCAACTTGCTGGCCCTGAACGCGGCCATTGAAGCGGCGCGTGCCGGCGAAGCCGGTCGTGGTTTTGCCGTGGTGGCGGACGAAGTGCGTGCCCTGGCGCACCGTACTCAGCAGTCGACCAGCGAAATCGAGCGGATGATCGGCAGCATTCAGAGCGGCACCGAACACGCCGTGGATTCGATGCGTAACAGCACCGAACGCGCCGAGTCGACGCTGAACATCGCCCGTGGTGCCGGCATGTCGCTGGACACCATCAACACCGCCATCGTCGAGATCAACGAGCGCAACCTGGTGATCGCCAGCGCGGCTGAAGAGCAGGCACAAGTGGCGCGGGAAGTGGATCGTAATCTGGTCAACATCCGCGATCTGTCGGTGCAGTCGGCGACCGGGGCGAATCAGACCAGTGCGGCGAGTAATGAGCTGTCGCGTCTGGCGCTGGACCTGAACAACATGGTTGGGCGGTTCAGCCTTTAATTGAGTAGATCAAGATCAAAAGCTCCCTCACCCCAGCCCTCTCCCAGAGGGAGAGGGGGGAAAGGGAGCAGATCGGGGGCTTTTCAAACCTGAGTTCGGCTCGATAGCTCAGGTCGGTGCAACTTGAACAAACACCTCGATCAGTCCCCTCTCCCTCCGGGAGAGGGCTAGGGTGAGGGCAGCAATCGCCAGCCGAACCCAAACATCGAGTCCCCCAGCGTAAAAACCTTTTTGACAGCATCACATTTCAACAGGTTAGAATCGCTGGCACGCAGACTGCATGGTCAGTTTGTGCCCGTCTTTACGCTTCTGGAGTACTGCCTTTGAATGCGACGACCATCAACAGCCTGTTCTTGATCGGCGCGTTGCTGGTAGGCGCAAGCATTCTCGTCAGCTCCCTCTCCTCCCGTCTCGGCATCCCGATTCTGGTCATTATTCTCGCGGTTGGCATGGCCGCCGGGGTCGATGGCGGCGGCATTATTTTCGATAACTACCCGACGGCCTATCTGGTCGGCAACCTCGCACTCGCGGTGATCCTCCTCGACGGCGGCTTGCGTACGCGGGTGTCGAGTTTCCGCGTGGCCTTGTGGCCGGCGCTGTCGCTGGCCACGGTCGGAGTGTTGATCACCACCGGGCTGACCGGCATGGCCGCCGCATGGCTGTTCGACCTCAATCTGATTCAAGGTCTGTTGATCGGCGCCATCGTTGGCTCAACGGACGCTGCGGCAGTGTTCTCGCTGCTCGGCGGCAAAGGCCTGAACGAACGGGTCACCGCCAGCCTGGAAATCGAATCCGGCAGCAACGACCCGATGGCGGTGTTTCTCACCGTGACCCTGATCGACATGCTTGCCAGCGGCCAGACCGGCCTGCACTGGAGCCTGTTGACCCATCTGATCCGCGAGTTCGGCATCGGCGGCGTGATCGGCCTCGGCGGCGGCTGGCTGATGCTGCAACTGGTCAACCGTATCAACCTCGCTGCGGGGCTGTATCCGATTCTGGTGATCGCCGGCGGTCTGGTGGTATTCGCCTTGACCAACGCCCTGCATGGCAGCGGCTTCCTCGCGGTTTATCTGTGCGGTCTGGTGATCGGCAACCGCCCGGTGCGCAGTCGCCACGGCATTCTGCACATGCTCGACGGCATGGCCTGGCTGGCGCAGATCGGCATGTTCCTGGTGCTGGGTTTGCTGGTAACGCCACATGATTTGCTGCCGATCGCCCTGCCCGCTCTCGGTCTGGCACTGTGGATGATTCTGTTTGCGCGGCCGCTGTCGGTGATCGTCGGCCTGCTGCCGTTCAAGGCGTTTCATGGCCGCGAGAAAGCGTTTATTTCCTGGGTCGGTCTGCGCGGCGCGGTACCGATCATTCTCGCGGTGTTCCCGCTGATGGCCGGGCTGCCGAATGCGCAGCTGTACTTCAACCTGGCGTTCTTCATCGTACTGGTGTCGCTGCTGGTGCAGGGCACGAGCCTGCCGTGGGTCGCCAAACTGCTGAAGGTGACCGTACCGCCAGAGCCTGCGCCGATTTCCCGGGCGGCGCTGGAAGTTCACGTCACCAGCGAGTGGGAGCTGTTCGTTTATAAGCTCGGCGCGGAGAAATGGTGCATCGGTTCGCCCCTGCGTGAACTGAAAATGCCCGAAGGCACCCGTATCGCGGCACTGTTTCGTGGCCAGCAACTGCTCCATCCGTCGGGTAGTACGGTGCTGGAAGTCGATGATTTGCTGTGCGTTATCGGCCATGAACACAACCTCGGCGCCCTCGGAAAACTGTTCAGCCAGGCGCCGCAACGCGGTCTCGATCTGCGCTTCTTCGGTGATTTCGTACTCGAAGGAGACGCCCAGCTTAAAGCGGTTGCGGCACTCTATGGCTTGCCGGCCGAGGGCATCGATCCGGACATGACCCTGGGCGCCTTCATCGCCCACAAAGTGGGCGGTGCGCCCATCGTCGGCGACCAGGTGGAATGGAACAACACCCACTGGACGGTTGCGGTCATGGACGGGAACAAGATCGGCAAAGTCGGCGTCAGATTCCCCGAAGGAAGTCGCCCGGGCCCCGGGCTCTTCCTCTAAACTGCGTCCACTCTCACTTGCTTGACCGGTCTCTATGCCTACCCTGCGCTCCTTTTTCGCCGCGGCCCTGCTGGGCCTGAGTCTCACTGTCGGCCCGATTTACGCCGCCGAACCGCCGTCCAGCGATGCCGTGCAGGCCAGCCTGGACAAACTCGCCGACAGCAAACTGCCGGATGCCGATAAAAAGAGCCTGCAAACGGTCCTGCAGAACACGCTCAATCAACTGAACAATCAGCGTGATTACGAGCAGAAGCTGATCGACCTCAAGCAGCAATTGGCGACCGCGCCCAAGCAGACCATTGAAAACACCCGCGAATTGACGCGCCTCAAGGCCAACGCCGTGGTGCCGGTGGCGCAGCGTTTCCCCAAGGAGTCGATCCAGCAACTCGAGCAAATCCTCACGGATCGATCGACCCAGCAAAGTGATCTGCAAAAAGCCCTGGCCGACGCCAACAGCCTGATCATCACCGCGCAGACGCGGCCCGAACGTGCTCAGGCGGAAATTTCCGCCAGCCAGACGCGCATTCAGCAGATCAACAACATCCTCAAATCCGGCAAGGATGCGGGTAAAACCGTCACCGCCGAGCAGCGCGACCAGTTGAATGCCGAACTGGCGGCACTGAATGCGCTGATCCCGTTGCGCCGCCAGGAACTGGCCGGCAACAGCCAGTTGCAGGATCTGGGCAATGCTCAGCATGACTTGCTCTCGGAGAAATCCGACCGCCTCGACCGCGAGATCCAGGAACTGCAAACCCTGATCAACCAGAAGCGTCTGGCACAGTCACAGGAAACCGTGACCCAGCAGTCGATCGAAGCGCAGAAGGCCGGTAGCAGCAGTCTGTTGGCCATCGAAAGCACGGCCAACCTCAAACTCTCCGACTATCTGCTGAAAAGCACTGACCGCCTCAACGAAGTCACCCAGCAGAATCTGCAGACCAAACAACAACTCGACAGCCTGACCCAAAGCGATTCAGCGTTGGACGAGCAGATCAGCGTGCTCAAGGGCAGCCTGTTGTTGTCGAAGATTCTCTACAAGCAGAAACAAGCCCTGCCACGGCTCAAGGTCGACCGCGATCTGGCGGACCAGATCGCCGACATTCGCCTATGGCAATTCGACGTCAGCCAGCAGCGTGAGCAACTGAGTAATCCGGCCGCCTATGTCGACAACCTGCTGACCACTCAGCCGCCGGAGCAGGTCACCCCTCAATTGCGCAAAAACCTGCTCGATCTGGCCAACACCCGCGCCGATTTGCTGGAGCGGTTGAACCGCGAACTGAGCGCCATGCTCAACGAGTCGATCACCCTGCAACTCAACCAGAAGCAACTGCTGAGCACCGCGCAAAGTCTGCGTGCGACGCTCGATGAGCAGATGTTCTGGATTCCGAGCAACAAGCCGCTGGACCTGGAATGGATGCGCGCGGTGCCGGAGCGTCTGAAGCGTCAGGTCGACACCCTGCCATGGGCCTCCAGCCTCAGCGAGCTGACCGACGGCCTGACCCAGCGGCCGCTGCTGTTCCTGCCGCTGGCACTGCTGATCGGTGCCTTGCTGTGGCGACGCAAACAACTGTATTCACGCCTGAACAAGGTCCATCAGGACATCGGTCACTTCAAACGCGACAGTCAGTGGCACACGCCGCAGGCGATTCTGATCAATATTCTGTTGGCGATGCCGGTGGCGCTGGGCCTGGCCTTGTGTGGTCTGGCGTTGCAGATCGATGCGCGCGGGCAGAACACCAACATGGGCGCTGCACTGCTGCAGATGGGTCAGGCGTGGCTGGTGTTCTATACCGCTTACCGGATTCTGGCGCCGGGTGGCGTGGCAGAACTGCACTTCCGTTGGGAAAAACCGCAGGTCGAATTCCTCCAGGGCTGGATTCGTCGACTGGGTCTGGTGGTCATGGCGCTAGTGACCATTGTTGCCGTCGCCGAATTGCAACCGGCGGCCCTGGCCGATGATGTGCTCGGCATGCCGGTGGTGCTGACCTGCTACGCCCTGATGGCATGGCTGCTCAGCCGTTTGCTGATCAGCAGCCCGGCTCACGAAAACACCTCGCTGTTCCGCAAGGCCGTTGGCGTGATGTTCACCTTGCTGCCGATCGCCCTGTTTGTGGCGGTGTGCTTCGGCTATTACTACACCGCGCTGAAGCTCAGCGACCGACTGATCAACACTCTTTATCTGCTGATGTTCTGGCTGGTGATCGAAGCGACGTTCGTCCGCGGCTTGAGCGTTGCCGCGCGACGTCTGGCCTACCAGCGCGCCCTGGCCAAACGTCAGGCGGCGAAAGAGGCTGGCGACGGTGAAGCGGTGATCGAAGAGCCGACACTGGACATCGAAAAGGTCAACGAACAGTCCCTGCGCCTGATCCGTCTGGCTCTGCTCGGCGGCTTTATCGCCGCACTGTACTGGGTCTGGTCGGACCTGATTTCAGTGTTCTCGTACCTCGACAACATCACCCTCTACGAATACACCAGCGGCACTGGCGCCAACATGAGCATGGTGCCGATCAGCATCGGCGACATGCTCGGCGCGCTGATCATCATCGGCATTACCTTCGCCCTCGCGCGCAACCTGCCCGGCCTGCTCGAAGTGTTTGTGTTGTCCAAGCTCAATCTGGCGCAGGGCAGTGCCTACGCGACCACCACGCTGCTGTCGTATGTGATTGCCGGCGTCGGTTTCGTCTCGACCCTGTCGACCCTCGGTGTGAGTTGGGACAAGTTGCAATGGCTGGTGGCGGCGCTGTCGGTCGGCCTCGGTTTCGGCATGCAGGAGATCTTTGCGAACTTCATCTCCGGCATCATGATCCTCTTCGAACGCCCGGTGCGCATCGGTGACACCATCACCATCGGCAACCTCTCGGGCACGGTAAGCAAGATCCGCATCCGCGCCACGACCATCACCGACTTCGACCGCAAGGACATCATTGTCCCGAACAAGACGTTCATCACCGGGCAACTGATCAACTGGTCGCTGACCGACACCATCACCCGCGTCACGCTGAAACTCGGCGTCGATTACGGCTCGGACCTGGATCTGGTCAAGGAACTGCTGCTCAAGGCGGCCCGCGAGAACCCGCGTGTACTCAAGGAACCCGAGCCGCACGTGTACTTCCTCAACTTCGGCGAAAGCACCCTCGACCACGAGTTGCGCATGCACGTGCGCGACCTTGGCGACCGTAACCCGGTGCTCGATGAGGTCAACCGCTTCATCAACCGTGAGTTCAAGAAGCAGCACATCAACATCTCGTTCCGCCAGATGGAGGTTTACCTGAAGAACCTGCACGGCCAGGAATACAAGATGGTGCCGATCGAGCCGGAAACGAAAACCATCGTGCCGGTCGCCGACGATCAGAAACCGCTGCAAGAGCCGCCGCCGGCCAAACTCGACTAACCGGTCTATTCCCAGCAGAATGCTCGGACATTCTGCTGGAGCCGGCCCTTGAAAGCCCTCGACGAACTGACCTTCGACAATCGCTTCGCCCGCCTGGGCGATGCGTTCTCCGCCCACGTGCTGCCCGAGCCGATCGACAACCCTCGTCTGGTCGTGGCGAGCCCGGCGGCGCTGGCCTTGCTGGACCTCGACCCGGCCACCGCTGAAACCCAGGAATTTGCCGAACTGTTTGGCGGCCACAAGCTGTGGGCCGATGCCGAACCGCGAGCAATGGTCTATTCCGGGCATCAGTTCGGCGGTTACACCCCGCAACTGGGCGATGGCCGTGGCTTGTTGTTGGGCGAGGTGTACAACGCGGCCGGCGAGCATTGGGACCTGCATTTGAAGGGCGCCGGGCAGACGCCGTTTTCGCGCATGGGCGATGGTCGTGCGGTACTCCGTTCGTCGATCCGCGAGTTCCTGGCGTCCGAAGCGCTGTACGCATTGAACATACCTTCGTCGCGGGCAGCCTGCGTGATCGGCTCAGACACCCCGGTCTGGCGCGAAAAGCAGGAACGCGCGGCGATGGTCCTGCGCCTGGCGCCGAGCCACATCCGCTTCGGTCATTTCGAATATTTCTACTACACCAAGCGCCCCGAGCAGCAAAAGCAGCTTGGCGAGCACGTGCTGGCGATGCACTTTCCTGAATGTCTGGAGCAGCCGGAACCGTATCTGGCGATGTTCCGCGAGATCGTCGAGCGCAACGCCGCACTGATCGCCAAGTGGCAAGCCTACGGCTTCTGCCACGGCGTGATGAACACCGACAACATGTCGATCCTCGGCATCACCTTCGACTTCGGCCCATTCGCCTTTCTCGATGATTTCGACGCCCACTTCATCTGCAACCATTCGGATGATCAGGGGCGCTACTCGTTCAGCAATCAGGTACCGGTCGGCCAGTGGAACCTCAGCGCGCTGGCCCAGGCTTTGACGCCATTCATCAGCGTCGAAGCCCTGCGCGAAACTCTCGGCTTGTATTTGCCACTGTTCCAGGCGCACTACCTCGACCTGATGCGCCGGCGTTTCGGCTTCACCACCGCAGAAGACGACGACCAGAAATTGCTGGAAGACCTGCTGCAGTTGATGCAGAACAGCGGCGTCGACTACACGCTGTTCTTCCGTCGACTCGGCGAGGACTTACCTCAGCAGGCTGTCACTCAGTTGCGCGACGACTTCGTCGACATCAAAGGCTTCGACGCCTGGGGCGAACGCTACGTCGCCCGGGTTGCGCGCGATGGCGACAGCGATCAGGCACAGCGCCGAGCGCGGATGCATGCGGTCAATCCGCTGTACATCCTGCGCAACTATCTGGCGCAAAAAGCCATCGATGCGGCTGAGCAAGGGGATTACTCAGAGGTGCGCCGACTGCATGCGGTACTGAGCAAACCGTTTGAGGAACAGCCGGGGATGGAGGCTTATGCGGAGCGGCCGCCGGAGTGGGGCAAGCATCTGGAGATCAGTTGTTCTTCCTGAGGCGGCCTAGTTAAACACGTCTACAGGCAGCTTGAAGTACTCAGCCAACCATCGAACCTGTCGCAGGTTTAGTTGCCGCTTGCCGCTCAGGATCTCAGAGACGACTGACTGAGTGCCCACTCCAGGCAAGTCGCTCTGGGTCAAACCATGCTCACGCATCAGATATCCCAATACTTCAAAACCCGGAGGTTTTGGGACCGGGTGATGCGTTTGATCCCATTCTTCAATCCAGTCACCAATGATATCCACCAAGCTCATCAACGGATGAGACTCGTCATCGCCGGTAATTTCCAGCAGTTCGTCGACTGCCAATACCAAGGCATCGTAGTCGTCTTCGTTTTCTGGCCGATGCAGCGAGCGAGGAAAGAGCCCCGGATTTTGGTCCGCGCCGGAATCAATCCAAACATTCTCAAATCCAACAGAGCCCCCGGCGAGAGAACAAACCGTGTGGGCATTTAAGGATTTTAGATATTCAGAGCCCTTCAGAAGCTCCGAGAGTGGAAGGCGTTTAACTTTCTTGGCGTTCATAGGAATGGCATTTCGCTCAGGTCTGCACAAGATGACCGATTAGATGAAATACAGATAGTCAGCCTCCGCGCAGACGTGCGTAGGCCCTTTCCTCAACTGAGGAAGGTAATGACCTACAGATCAATTCCTTGATAATCGCGACTTTGCCTCCAGATCAGTCTCATAGACTTCCTGCCTGAGAGCCCATCATGACCGACCCACTCCTCATCCCCTGCCCCTCCTGCAACGGCCTCAACCGCATCCCGTCCGAGCGTCTCACCGATCAGCCCAAATGCGGTCGCTGCAAATCCGCGGTGTTGCTGAACAAACCTTTCGAACTCAAGCAAGGCGACTACGCCAGCCAGATCAAAGGCGATCTGCCGCTGTTGGTGGATGTCTGGGCGCAGTGGTGTGGGCCGTGCAAGTCGTTTGCGCCGGTGTTCGAGCAGGCGGCGGCGCAGTTGGCGGGCAAGTGCCGCTTGGCCAAGCTTGATAGCGAGACAAATCAGCAGTTGTCGGCGCAGTTGGGGATTCGCTCGATTCCGAGTCTGATTCTGTTCAAGAACGGCCGGGAAGTGGCACGGCAAAGTGGTGCGTTGCCGCTGCCGCAGCTGATGGCGTGGCTGCGTAGTCAAGGCATCTGACCCAACACAAATCCAATTGTGGGAGCGAGCCTGCTCGCGAAGGCGTCCGGTCAGTCAACAGAGATGTTGAATGTACCGGCCTCTTCGCGAGCAGGCTCGCTCCCACTGGGGGTCAGGTGCAGTCCGGGAGATCAGTGATCTTCGAGCAGATTGTGCAGTTCGACGAACTGCTGGGTCAGTTTGTGGCGCGGGTCGAGGTGGATCAGCGGCATGCTGGCCTGGTGTGATTCGCGCATGCGCACCGAACTGGTGAGGTACACCGGCAGCACCGGCAAACCTTCGGCGATCAATTCATCGAGAATCTGCTGCGGCAGGCTCGCCCGCGCCTGAAACTGATTGACCACAATGCCTTCGACTTCCAGGCCTTCGTTGTGGTCGTCCTTGAGTTCTTCGATTTCCGCGATCAGGCCGTAAAGCGCCTGACGCGAGAAGCTGTCGCAATCGAAGGGAATCAATACCCGATCAGCGGCAATCAGCGCCGACACCGCATAGAAATTCAGCGCCGGTGGCGTATCGAGGTAAATCCGGTCGTAATCTTCGGACAGCTCATCCAGCAACTTTCGCAGCTTGTTGATCTTGTGCTTGGCCTCAAGCTTGGGCTGCAGGTCGGCCAGTTCAGCGGTCGCCGTGATGATGTGCAGGTTGTCGAACGGAGTTTCGTAGATGTCCGCCTGATTCTTCTTGGAGAACGGCCCCGACGACAGCGTCTGTTTGAAGAAGTCGGCAATGCCCATCGGGATGTCGTTGCCGGTGAGCCCGGTCAGATACTGAGTGGAATTGGCCTGGGCATCGAGATCCACCAACAACGTGCGATAGCCCTCGCTGGCACTGACCGCCGCCAGATTGCAGGCAATGCTGGATTTGCCTACGCCACCTTTCTGATTGAACACCACGCGCCGCATGACCAAACCTCCGTGTATCAAAGAATGACCGAGTGTAGATGCGCTCAGCCTCGCTTCGCTACCTTCATGGACATGGACTACAGAGTCAGGTGCAAATATCCGCGGGCAGCCGCCGCAAAAACTGCCACTGATCGCCGAGATAGCCGACAGACAGGCCGCTGATAATCTGGATAATGGCCAAGTGACATTTTTCCAGCGAACCAATCGGTACATTTCATTGCGCAAAATGTAACCAGCATTTGCTACACACTCCTCGCACCGGGATAATGCGCGCCACCCGGCGCCATGCGCCACGTCAGGCCTGCCGCGGCTTGGGCGACTCAATGCGTCAACACATGCCCGCAGGGGCGGGATGAATGTCCGTGATCAACTTCAACATCGCCCAATGGCGCGCGTGGGCCCCCGGGCTCGACAGCGTGGACGCCTGGCAGGCCTGGAGCCGACAACCGGTCGTGCTCCAGAGCAGTGATGCCGCGCCCGATGTGTCGTTTTTGCCGGCCATGCAGCGCCGCCGCCTCAGTCGCCTGGCGCGCATGGCGTTCAGCGTTGGCTGGCCACTCGCCGACGGACGGGAGAATCTGCCCTTGGTCTTCGTCTCGCGCCACGGCGAAACCCCGCGCACCTACGAGATCCTCAGCGATCTGGCCAACGAGCAACCGCTGTCGCCGACGCAGTTCAGCCTGTCGGTGCACAACGCAATCATTGGTCTGTGGTCGATCATGCGCGGCGAAACCAGTGAAATGACCGCCATTGCCGCCGCTGGCGACGGTCTCGAAAACGGCATGCTCGAAGCCGCGGCGCTGCTCAATGAAGGTGCCCCGGCAGTGTTGCTGGTGATCACCGAAGAACAGCCGCCCGCAGCGTACTCGGCATGGATCGACGACGTGCCGTTTCCTTATGCGCTCGGCCTGTTGCTCACCCCAGGTACCGACTGGCGGCTGACCCTGAACAGCACCACACAAACACGGTCAAAAGCGCACTGGCCCCACGCGCTGAATCTGTTGCGCACCCTGCTCGGCCAGCAACCCCTTTGCCAACATGCCTGGAAAAATCGTGTATGGACCTGGCAACGCAACCCGTGACCGAGAAAAACCGCGACGCCTATTACTGGCGCCTGCTGGCCACCGCAGCAAGCTTCGCTCTGTTCGGGCTCGGCGGGCTGTGCCTGCGCGTGCTGGTGTTCCCGCTGCTGGGCTGCCTGCCCGGTGACGCCCTCGCACATCGCCAGCGCGCGCGGCAGACCGTCAGTCGGCTGTTCTGGTTTTTCGTGCGATTCATGGCCCGCACCGGCGTGTTGACCTATGACATCCAGGGCGCTGAACGCCTGGGCCGACCGGGGCAGATGATCATCGCCAACCACCCGTCGCTGATCGACGTGGTGTTTCTGATCGGCCTGGTGCGCCAGGCCAATTGCGTGGTGAAGAAAAGCCTGTGGGAAAACCCCTTCACGCGCGGCCCGCTGCGCAGCACCGAGTACATCAGCAACGACGGCAGCATGGACATGCTCGATGCCGCCGCTCAATCCCTGCAAAACGGTCAGACGCTGATCATTTTCCCCGAAGGCACGCGCACCCAACCGGGACAGGCACCGGCCTTTCATCGGGGGGCGGCAGCGATTGCCCTGCGCGGTGCGAAAATCCTCACGCCGGTGATGATCAAGGTCAGCCCGACCACATTGACCAAAGCCGAACCGTGGTACCGGATTCCCAGCCGCCGTGTGCACTTCAGTTTTCGCGTCGGCGCCGATATAGACCCACAGACCTTTGCCGCGCAGGGGCCAGCCCCACAAGCCTCGCGCAAGCTCAACGATTATTTGCATTCTTACTTTATCAAGGAGCTCGCCGAAGATGAGCGATCTGAACACTCATAGCCTGCTGCATGACATCAAACTGCTGATCATCGACGCCCTCGGCCTCGAAGACATCAGCGCCGACGACATCGGCGACGAGCAGACGCTGTTCGGCGAAGGCCTCGGCCTGGATTCCGTCGACGCGCTGGAACTGGGTCTGGCGATCCAGAAAAAATACGGCATCAAGATCGATGCCGATGCCAAAGACACCCGTAACCATTTCACCAACGTGGCGAGCCTTGCGGCGTTCGTCACGGCAAAACAGGCAGCTTGAGACCGGACCATGCAAACTCGTGACGACATTTTCAACACCCTGCGCGATGCCCTGGTCGAGCTGTTCGAACTGGATCCGGCCCGCGTGAGCCTGGAATCCAACCTGTATCAGGATCTGGAAATCGACAGCATCGACGCCGTCGACCTGATCGATCACATCAAACGTCAGACCGGCAAGAAAATCGCCGCCGAAGAGTTCAAATCGGTGCGCACCGTCGGTGACGTGGTCGAGGCGGTTTACCGTCTGGTTCAACCGGCCGCATGAGCCGATTGATCGGCCTCGGCCTGCTGCTGGCCGGCCTGCTGTACCCCTTTGCGGTGTATTTCGGCATGGAGCATTTTGCTCCGTGGCAGTTCGGGCTGCTGCTGGGCGGTTTGTGGCTGGCGCGGGCGCTGACCGGCGAGCGCAAGCCCGGCAGCCTGTGGATGGCCTGTGTGGCGATCATTTTCTGCGGGTTGTTGGCGCTGTTCGACAGTCCGTTGCTGCTGCGCTGGTACCCGGTGTTGATCAGCGGTTTCATGCTGGTGCTGTTCAGCCTGAGCCTGAAATACGGCCCGCCGATGGTCGAGCGCCTGGCGCGCCTGCGTGAGCCGCAGTTGCCGGACATTGCGGTTCGCTATACGCGAAAGGTCACTGTGGCCTGGAGTGTGTTTTTCTTCTGCAACGGTTTGTGCGCCGCCCTCCTGACCCTGTGGGCGCCGCTGAATTGGTGGATGTTGTACACCGGCCTGATCTCCTATGGATTGATCGGCCTGATGTTTGCCATTGAATGGCTGATACGACAACGGGTAAGAGGCCGTACATGAATTGGATAAAACTTGAGCAGCTGTTGCTCAAGGTTGAGCCGGCACGGGCGATCTGCGCTGCGCCGGCACTCGATCACGCGCAACTGTGCGAGCAGGCATTGAGCGTTGCCGCCGGCCTGCAAGCTCAGGGCGTGAAGCGTGTGGCTGTGCACCTGGAAGATGCCGCCGAACTGGCCATTGCACTGTTGGGTGCATGGCGCGCGGGGGTCAGCGTTCTGTTGCCCTCGGATCTGCAAGCGCAAACCCGCCAGCGCTGGTCGGCTGAAGTCGACCTGTGGCTGACGGATCAAACCGATGACGCTCAGTTGAGCGACTTTCGGTTGCCGCCATTACTCGCGGCCGAACTGGATCTCGATCAGTGCCGCCTGAGCCTGTGCACCTCCGGCTCCAGCGGCGAGCCCAAGCGTATCGACAAGACCCTGCGCCAACTGGCCAACGAGGTCGAAGCGCTGGAGCAACTGTGGGGCGCGGACCTCGCGCAAGCCTGCATCATCGGCAGCGTCGCCACCCAACACATCTACGGTTTGCTGTTTCGCGTGCTGTGGCCGTTGTGCGCCGGACGCTCGTTTGTGAGCAAGCAACTGGCTTTCCCTGAAGATTTGCAGCGCGCCAGCCGTGAGCATCCAGCTTTCGCCTGGGTTGCCAGCCCGGCGCTGCTCAAACGCATGGGCGACAACCTCGACTGGCCGGCGCTGAGCGCGGTGCGGCGGGTGTTTTCCTCCGGGGGTGCACTGCCGTTTGAGGCCGCACAAAGCCTGCAGCAACGCCTGCAACAGTGGCCGACGGAAATCCTTGGCAGCTCGGAAACCGGCGGCATCGCCTGGCGTCAGGGCGACCCACTATGGCAACCGTTCGCCGGTGTCGAACTGAATCAGGACAGCGACGGCGCACTGTTGATCGCTTCACCTTATTTACCGGCCGGGCACGTTGAGCACACCGCCGACGCCGCGCGCATCGCCGCCGATGGCCGCTTCGAACTGCTCGGACGGCTGGACCGCATCGTCAAGCTCGAAGAAAAACGCATCTCTCTGCCCATGCTTGAACAAGCCTTGGTCGCCCACGACTGGGTTGCCGAAGCGCGCTTGGGCGTGGTGCAGGAAAACCGTGCCTCGCTCGGTGCTTTGCTGGTGCTCAGTGAATCGGGGTTGTTTGCCTTGCGTGAGCACGGCCGCCGCCGCTTGACTGAAACCCTGCGCCAGCATTTGCGCGACCATTGCGAGGCCTTGGCCCTGCCTCGACGTTGGCGACTGCTGCGGCAATTGCCGTTGAATAGCCAAGGCAAGCTGCCCCAGGCCGATGTCGAAGCGCTGCTGATTGCCCCACGACCGAAGGCCCCCGAAGTGCTGTCGCAGGTCGAGACAGAGGGTGAGTGGAGCTTGCAACTGAGCGTGCCGCCGGATCTGGCGTACTTCAGCGGGCACTTCCCCAAAGCGCCGGTATTGCCCGGCGTGGTGCAGGTGGAATGGGCGTTGAACCTCGGTCGCCAATTGCTCAACCTGACCGGCCCGTTTGCCGGTATGGAAGTGCTGAAATTCCAGCAACTGGTGCGCCCCGGCGATGAAATCCAGCTGCACCTGCGTTTCGATCCGGAGCGCAGCAAGCTGTATTTCGCCTATCGCAATGACACGGCGACCTGCTCAAGTGGGCGGATTCTTTTGGGTGCAGAGCATGATTGACCTTGGTGAGTGCTACGCACTCAATCGCGAGCAGGCTCGCTCCCACAGGAATCGCGACCTCATGTGGGAGCGAGCCTGCTCGCGAAGCAGTCACTGCGGTATTCCAGCGGAGAAACGGCATGCATAACCCTTGCGCCGTGATTCCCGTTTATAACCACGAAACCGCGATCGGCACCGTGGTCGACGCCCTGCTCGCGCAAAATCTGCCGTGCATTCTGGTGGACGATGCGAGTGAGCCATCCTGCGCGAAAGTGCTCGACGCGCTGGCCGAACGGGATGACGTGCATCTGGTGCGCCTCACCGCCAATCAGGGCAAGGGCGGCGCGGTGATGACCGGTCTGCGTGAAGCTTCGCTATTGGGCTTCACCCATGCGTTGCAGGTCGACGCTGATGGTCAGCACGATTTGCACGATGTCGGCCGTTTTGTCGAAGAATCCCGCCTTAACCCTGAAGCACTGATCTGCGGGTATCCGCTGTTCGACGAGAGCGTGCCAAAGGGCCGTTTGTACGCGCGCTACCTGACCCACGTGATGGTCTGGATCAACACGCTGTCGTTGCAGATCCGCGATTCGATGTGCGGTTTTCGCGTCTATCCGCTGACCCCGACGCTGGCGGTCATCGATTCGGCAAAAGTCGGCAAACGCATGGACTTCGATTCGGACATTCTCGTGCGTCTGGCGTGGCGCAATCAACCGATGCGCTGGCTGCAGACCAGCGTGCATTACCCGCTGGACGGCGTTTCGCACTTCCGCCTGTTCCATGACAACGCGCTGATTTCGAGCATGCACACGCGGCTGTTCTTCGGCATGTTGCTGCGCTTTCCGCTGATCCTCTGGCGACGGTGGCGGGCATGAGCAGCGAAGCCGACAAAAAACACTGGGCTGACCGCGAAGAGCGCGGCAGTTTCCTGCTGATGAAATTCACCGCATTCGCCGCCAAGGTCTTGGGGCGACGCCTGCTCAGCCCGTTGCTGTACGGCATCGTGCTGTACTTTTTCCTGTTCGGTCGCACCGCGCGACGCAGCGCCTGGCAATACCAGCAACGCCTGGCCGCGTGGAGCCAGCGCGAGGATGTGCGTCCTACGCATTGGCGGGTGTTCGGTCAGTTCATGGCCTTCGCCGACTCAATGCTCGACAAACTCGACGTGTGGAACGGCAAGCTGCGCATCGAGCAGATCGAAATCATCGACCCGGCGCTGCTGCGCAATCAATTGCGCGGCAGTCGTGGGCAACTGCTGGTCGGCGCGCACTTGGGCAACCTCGAAGTCTGCCGGGCATTGGCGGAGATCGGCGAAAAGGTCACGATGAACGTGCTGGTGCACACCAAGCACGCTGAACAATTCAACCGCCTGCTCGGCGAAGCTGGAGCGACCAACCTGCGCCTGATTCAGGTCAGTGAACTTGACCCGGTGATCATGCTGCAACTGCACGAACGGCTGGAGCGCGGCGAGTGGCTGGCGATTGCCGGCGACCGCGTACCGCTGCACGGCGGCCGCAGTGTCACCGTGGACTTTCTCGGTCACCCCGCGCCATTCCCGCAAGGCCCGTGGCTGCTGGCCGGTTTGCTGAAATGCCCGGTCAATCTGCTGATGTGCCTGAAACAGCCGGACGGCCACTATCGCCTGACCCTCGAACCTTTCGCCGACGCCGTGGTGTGGACACGCCGCGAGCGCGAGCAGGTCATTCATCAGTGGGCCACCCGCTATGCGCAGCGCCTGAGTCACTATTGCCTCGAAGCGCCGCAACAATGGTTCAACTTTTACCCTTTCTGGAAGACCGATGACGACGCCAACCCATGAGCCGGTAACCTTCGGCGAACGCCCTTTGCGCATCGAAGACGTGCTGGCCCTGGCCAACCGTCAGGCCCCCGTGCAGTTGCAGAGCGACGCCGACTATCGCGAGCGCATCGCCAAAGGCGCGCGGTTCCTCGATTCGCTGCTGGACAAGGAAGGCGTGATCTACGGCGTGACCACCGGTTACGGCGATTCCTGCGTGGTCGCGGTGCCGCTGCATCACGTCGAAGCGTTGCCGCGTCACCTCTACACGTTCCACGGTTGCGGGTTGGGCAAACTGCTCGACGCACAGGCGACCCGCGCCGTGTTGGCGGCACGTTTGCAGTCGTTGTGCCACGGTGTGTCCGGGGTGCGCGTGGAATTGCTCGAGCGTCTGCACGCGTTCCTTGAACACGACATTCTGCCGCTGATTCCTGAAGAAGGTTCGGTCGGCGCCAGTGGCGATCTGACGCCGCTGTCGTACGTTGCCGCAACCCTGTCCGGCGAACGTGAAGTGATGTTCCGAGGTGAACGCCGCCAGGCCGCCGATGTGCATCGCGAACTCGGCTGGACGCCGCTGGTGCTGCGCCCGAAAGAAGCGCTGGCACTGATGAACGGCACTGCGGTGATGACCGGCCTCGCCTGCCTCGCTTTCGCCCGCGCCGACTATCTGCTGCAACTGGCTACGCGCATCACCGCGCTCAATGTGGTTGCGCTGCAAGGCAATCCGGAGCACTTCGACGAGCGTCTGTTCGCCGCCAAACCGCATCCGGGGCAAATGCAGGTCGCCGCGTGGCTGCGCAAGGATCTGGCAATCGACGCGCCGACTGCGCCGCTGCACCGTTTGCAGGATCGCTATTCGCTGCGCTGCGCCCCGCACGTGCTCGGCGTGTTGGCTGACAGCCTGAACTGGCTGCGCTCGTTCATTGAAATCGAACTGAACAGCGCCAACGACAACCCGATCATCGACGCCGAAGCCGAGCGCGTATTGCACGGCGGGCACTTCTACGGCGGCCATATCGCGTTCGCCATGGACAGCCTGAAAAACCTCGTGGCCAACGTCGCCGACCTGCTCGATCGGCAGCTCGCCTTGCTGGTCGACGAGCGCTACAACCACGGTTTGCCGAGCAACCTGTCCGGCGCCCCGGCGGATCGCGCAATGATCAACCATGGCTTTAAAGCCGTGCAGATCGGCACCAGCGCCTGGACCGCCGAAGCGCTGAAAAATACCATGCCGGCCAGCGTGTTCTCGCGCTCCACCGAATGCCACAACCAGGACAAAGTGAGCATGGGCACCATCGCTGCTCGCGATGCGATCCGTGTGCTGGAGCTGACCGAACAGGTCGCCGCCGCCACCCTGCTCGCCGCCAACCAGGGCGTGTGGCTGCGTGCCCAGGCCGAAGACGCACGACCGCTGCCGCCGTCGCTGGCAGCGATGCACGAGGAACTGGCCAAAGACTTCCCGCCGGTCATTGAAGACCGCGCGCTGGAAGGCGAATTGCGCCTGTGCCTGCAACGCATCGCCGCGCAACACTGGAGGCTGCATGCGTAGCGCCGGAGTGCTTCACGCCGATACGGAAATCCTCGTACCGTTTTTCGACGTCGACACTATGCACGTGGTCTGGCACGGCCATTACGTCAAATACCTCGAAGTCGCCCGTTGCGCGTTGCTCGACAAGATCGGCCACAACTACACGCACATGGTCGAGTCGGGTTACGCCTGGCCAATCATCGACCTGCAACTGCGTTACGTGCGCGGTGCCGTGTTTGGCCAGCGCCTGAATGTGCGCGCCAATCTGGTCGAGTGGGAAAACCGTCTGAAGATCAATTACCTGATCACCGACCTGCAAACCGGTGAGCGCCTGACCCGCGCCAGCTCGGTGCAGGTCGCCGTTGACGTCAGCAGCCGCGAGATGCAACTGGCTTCGCCGAAGGTCTTCACCGATGCGGTGGAAAGGATGCTGCGATGAATGTGTTTATTAAAACCTTGAGCGTATTGGCACTGCTGACGCTGTCAGCGCTGGCCAACGCCTTCGACCTGCAACAGCTCAGCGCACAACTGGCGAAACCGGAGGTGATCCACGGTCAGTTCGTTCAGGAAAAACACCTGCGCGCCCTGCCGCAGCCACTGCTCAGCAAGGGCAGTTTCGTCCTGGCGAAAAACCACGGCCTGCTCTGGTTGCTGAAAACGCCGTTGCAGCAGGATTACCGCATCACCGCCAAGGGCATCGCCCGGCGTGACGACAACGGCTGGCAACTGCTGCCGAACAAGAGCGCCGGTGCCGAGCAGAACCGCTTGTTTCTCGCCGTGTTACAAGGTGACAGCAGTGGCCTGCAACGCGATTTCGAACTGGCCCTGAGCGGCGACGCACAGCAATGGAAACTGACGCTGACGCCGCGCTCGCTGCTGCTCAAGCAAGTGTTCAAGCAGATCAACATCGACGGCGGCACGCTGGTGCAGACCATCGAACTGCTGGAAACCCAAGGCGACAGCACCGTACTGCGCATGCAGGACAGCAACGCCAATCAACCGTTGAGCGACGCGGAGCAACATGACTTTGCCGAGTGAACGCAGGCTGCCCTGGCTATTCCTGATCCTCCTGCTGGCAGTCGTCGCGCTGGCCGGTTGGCAGTGGCGCGACGGTGCACCGCTGTCGGCGAATTTGATGGAGCTGGTGCCGGGCACCAATCCTGACGCGCTTGAACTGCGCGCCGAACAGCGCATGCAGGAGCCGCTCAATCGCGAAATGCTGGTGTTGGTCGGCCACGCCGAGCGCCAGCAAGCGGTGGCCATGGCGCAGACGCTGGGCGAACAATGGCAGGCCAGCGGCCTTTTCGAAAAAGTGCAGTGGAACCTGCAAGCGGACCTGCCGGCCCTGCGCACGCAACTGCTGCAAGGGCGACTGGCGATGTTGTCAGCGGATGATCGGCAACTGCTGGTCGAGCATCCCGACGCGTTCATTCAGCAACGCGTACAAGCCTTGTTCGACCCGTTCACGGGTTTCAGCCTGGTGCCAAGTCAGGACGACTGGCTGGGCCTGACCGGACGCATCCAGAACAGTCAGCCACAGCACGGTTCAGTGCAACTGGACATCGGTAGCGGCGCGTTGATCGCCGATGCCGACGGCAAAAGCTGGGTGTTGCTGCGGGCACGCACCACCGGCAATGCCTTCGATATGAACCTGCCGCTGAAAGTGGCGGACCTTCTTCAGCACAGTCGCGAACAAGCCGCCAAATCCGACGTGCAATTGCTGGCTGCCAGCGGTTTGCTCTACGCGGCCAATGGTCAACAACAAGCGACTCGCGAAATGACCTGGGTCGGTGGCGGTGCGACGGTGGGCATTCTGCTGTTGCTGCTGCTCGCGTTTCGCCGCTGGCGCGTGTTGCTGGCGTTCGTGCCGGTGCTGGTCGGCATGCTGTTCGGGGCGGTGGCGTGTGTGGCGCTGTTCGGCCACATGCATGTGATGACGCTGGTGCTCGGTTCCAGCCTGATCGGCGTGGCGGTGGATTACCCGCTGCACTATCTGTCGAAGAGCTGGAGCCTCAAGCCGTGGCGCAGTTGGCCGGCGTTGCGTTTGACGCTGTCCGGGCTGACCCTGAGCCTGATCACCAGCGCCATCGGCTATCTGGCGCTGGCGTGGACGCCGTTCCCGGCGCTGACGCAAATCGCCGTGTTCTCCGCCGCCGGCTTGCTCGGTGCCTATTTGTCGGCCGTGTGCCTGTTGCCGGCACTGCTGAATAACCTCGAACTGCGCCCGGCGCAATGGCCGCTGCATCTGGCTGAGCGCTTGGTCAATCTGCGCGAAAAACTCCTTGAACGGGTACGCACACCGGTATTGCTGGCGCTACTGATCGCCTTCTGTGTGGGCGGCCTGGTGCAACTGCAAAGCAAAAACGATCTTCGCCAATGGGTCGGTGCGCCACAGCGCGTGACCGACGAAGCGCAGACTATTGCGCGCATCACCGGTTATCAGCCGACCAGCCAGTTCTTTCTTGTGCGTGCCGACAATCAGCAACAACTGCTGGAGCGTCAGGCCGCGCTGAGCGAACGTCTGGAGCAACTGGTCAACCTCGACAAGTTGCAGGGCTATCTGGCCCTCGATCAACTGGTCAGCCCGCCGAGCCAGCAAGAACAAGTGCGCGCGGCGCTGAACAAACTGCCGCAATACTGGCAACCGCTGCTCGACCTCGGCGTGCCGCTCGCGGCCCTGCAAACCGAGTTGCAACAATTGCAGGCAGTGCCCGCCGAAGACATCGACGCCGCATTGGCCGGCCCGCTCGGCGAGCCTTATCGCATGCTGTGGCTCGGCCCGAGCGAAGATGGCGTGGCGGCGATGACCAGCCTGCAAGGCTTTAACAACCCGGCGCTGTTGCGCGTGCAAGCGCTGGATTTGCCGGGGGTGATGCTGGTTGATCGCCTCGGCGAATTGAATGAAGTTTTTGCCGCGACGCAAATCAGTGCTGCTGAACTGAAACTCGCCTCCTGCGCGCTGATCGTGCTGGTGCTGATGCTGCCGTTTGGTCTTGGCGGGGCGCTGCGCATCGTCGCTCTGCCGTTGCTCGCAGCGCTGTGCAGTCTGGCCAGCCTTGGCTGGCTCGGTCAGCCGCTGACCTTGTTCAGCCTGTTCGGCCTGCTGCTGGTGACAGCGATCAGCGTCGACTACGCGATTCTCATGCGCGAACAGGTCGGCGGCGCTGCGGTCAGCCTGCTCGGCACCTTGCTGGCGGCGCTGACGACATGGTTGTCGTTTGGTTTGCTGGCCGTTTCGAGCACACCGGCGGTGAGCAATTTCGGCCTCTCGGTAAGCCTCGGTTTGGCCTTCAGTTTCATGCTCGCACCGTGGGCCGGGCGTCACGCACACCGCGCGACAGTCGCGGAGCCGGCAGTATGATGGTCGTCGCCTTCTGGCTGATGGCGCTGGCGTTGTTTGCCGTGGCCACCCGTGTCGGCCGCCATTTCGGCCTGATCCCGATCGTCAGTCAGCTTCTGCTGGCGAGCTTCGGTCTGCCGCTGCTGATGTACTTCTGGGTCGAACCGGGTTGGCAACTCAGCGGCGCCGAACTGATCGCTCCGGACTGGCTGAAAAACCTTTATAGCCTGAGTTTTGCGCTGTTGCTCGGGCATATCCTCAGCGATGTGATCGACCTGCGTCTGGACCGCCAGAGCGTGAAAATCGCCGTGCCGAGTTTTCTCGTGCCGTTCGCTTGCGGCTTGGCGGCGGCTTACTGGCTGCTGCCGGCGCAGCCGTGGCTCAACTCGCTGGCCATCGGCCTGGTGTTCGCGATCACCGCGATCCCGGTGCTCTACCTGTATCTGCGCCACATCGATTACCCGCCCGCCGCCACCCGACGTCTGGTGCAAACCGCGATCCTGATCGATCTGAGCTGCTGGACGCTGTTCGGCCTGGCGCAGGGCAGCCTGCATTTGAGCAGTTTGCTGCTGCCGCTGGGTCTCGCCTGTGTGCCAGTGTTGCTGCATCTGTTGCGTGTGCGCCGACCGCTGACCTACAGCCTCGGTTTCTTCGCGCTGCTGGTGATGGCCGAGCATTACAAACTCAACGCGCTGATCTTCGGCATCGGTTATCTGCTGTGCATGGCCGCGATGAAAGTACCGTTAGTGCTGCCCTTGCCGGCACGTTGGATGAGCCGCTTGCAAACGTGGATTGCCATCCCGCTGATACTGACGTTCGGCATCGTCCAGATCGATGTGCACAGCGCCCTTGCCAGCCTGGGTCCGCTGCAATGGGCAGCGCTGCTGCTGTTGCCGATTGCCAGTAAACTGCTCGGCAACTGGCTCGGCCTCGGCTGGGCCGGCGCCTCGTTCGCAGGCGCCAGCCGCTGGCGCGAAAGCGTGCTGCTGAACATTCGCGGCCTGAGCGAAATCGTCTTTCTCAATCTGCTCTTGCAACAACAACTCATCACCCCGGCGCTGTATTTCGCACTGATGTTGATGGGCTTGATCGCGACGCTGCTACCGGCCCTGATCGGCCTGCACAGCGCGCCTAAGAATCTGAAAAACCCTTTGCCCCGGAGCTCGCGTGCCAATCGTTGAAATGGAATCCCGTCAGGTCGTGATCATCGGCGCCGGCCCGTCCGGCGCCATCGCCGCCGCACTGCTCAAGCGCAAGGGCCACGATGTGCTGGTGATCGAGCGTCAGCATTTTCCGCGCTTTTCCATCGGTGAAAGCCTGCTCAGCCATTGCCTGGATTTCGTCGAAGAGGCTGGCATGCTCGACGCCGTCAACGCCGCCGGCTTCCAGCGCAAGACCGGCGCCGCGTTCGCCTGGGGCGAGCGTTACAGCGCCTTCGATTTCGGTGACACCTTTACCGGCGGCAAGCCGACCACGTTCCAGGTGCAACGCGCCGATTTCGACAAACTGCTGGCCGATCAAGCGGCGTTGCAAGGGGCTGAAATACGCTATGGCGATGCCATCGTCAGCGTCGATTTCGAGCGGGCGAAACCGCAGCTGGAGGTGCATCGCGAGGACGGCAGCGAGTATCGCGTCGAAGCGGATTTCGTCCTCGATGCCAGCGGCTACGGTCGCGTGCTGTCACGACTGCTGGACCTGGAAGCACCGTCGAATTTCCCGCTGCGCCAGGCAGTCTTCACCCACGTCGAAGATCACATCGACAACCCGACGTTCGACCGCGAAAAGATCCTCGTCACCACCCATCCGGAGCACCGTGATGTCTGGTTCTGGACGATCCCGTTCAGCAATGGCCGCTGCTCGGTGGGCGTGGTCGCGGCCGAGGAACACTTCAAGGGCCGTGACAGCGATCTGGATGCCTGCCTGCGCAGCTTCATCGCCGAAACCCCAAGCCTTGCCGGCGTGTTGAACAACGCTGTGTGGGACACTCCGGCACGCACTCTCGGCGGCTACGCGGCCAATGTGAAAACCCTACACGGCCCGGGCTTCGCGCTGCTGGGCAACGCCGCAGAATTTCTCGACCCGGTGTTTTCCTCCGGCGTGACCATCGCCATGCGTTCGGCGAGCATGGCCGCCGCGGTGCTGCACCGTCAGTTGCAGGGTGAAACCGTCGACTGGCAAAGCGAATTCGCCGAACCGCTCAAGCGCGGCGTCGACACCTTCCGCTGCTACGTCGAGGGCTGGTACGCCGGCACCTTTCAGGACGTGATTTTCTATGAAGACAGCCAGGCGGAAATCCGTCGGATGATCTGCTCGATCCTCGCCGGTTACGCCTGGGATGAACGCAACCCGTTCGTCAGCGAAGCGCGGCGCCGCTTGAAGATGATTTCCGAACTCTGTGCAAAGGACGCCCCATGAATTACTTGAGCGACAGCTACGTCGAGGAGACCCGCTTCGGTTTCTGGTTCCTGCGCAGCCACACCTGGCAGCACCATGTGTTGCGCGTGGCGATCAATGATTTGCGCGGACTGTTCAGTGACGCTCTGCCGGAAAATCCGGTGCTGCTGGACGCCGGTTGCGGACAGGGCAAGTCGTTCGGCCATCTGCGCCAGACCTTTGCGCCACAGCGTTTGATCGGCGTCGATGCCGATCCGCACAGCCTTGAATTGAGCGGCGAAGAAGCGACACGTCTGGACCTCGACGTGGAACTGATTGGCAGCGATTGCGCGACGCTCAATGTGCCGGACGCCAGTGTTGATCTGCTGTTCTGCCACCAGACGTTTCATCATCTGGTCGAGCAGGAAAAAGCCCTCGCCGAGTTTTACCGGGTGCTCAAGCCGGGCGGTTATCTGCTGTTCGCCGAATCCACCGAGGCTTACATTGATACCTGGGTGATTCGCTGGCTGTTCCGCCATCCGATGCAGGTGCAGAAGAGTGCGGCGCAGTACCTGGAGATGATTCGCGGACAGGGGTTTGAGTTTGGCGAGAAGAATGTCTCGTACCCGTATTTGTGGTGGAGCCGCTCGAAGGATTTTGGCTTGCTGGAGCGGTTTGGGTTGCGTAAGCCGAAACCGTTTGGCGAGCGTGAAGAGACGTTGGTGAACGTTGTTGCGCGCAAGCCGCTGGCAGAGGCTTCCAGATGCTACCAATAACCTGTGGGAGCGAGCTTGCTCGCGAAAGCGATGTGTCAGTCACTAGAACTGGTGAATGTGAGACCGCATTCGCGAGCAAGCTCGCTCCCACAGTGACCTCAGCGCTGCGACTTTTGATGATCGGCGTGATGGTGTTGTTAAGTGGATGCGCCAGCCAGGCGCCGTTGCCGGCGGGCAACCCGACGTTGCCCCTGCCGCTGCAACTGCACATCGAACGCCAGCAAGCCGAACAACGCCAGGACTGGCTGCTGGTGATCCAGCGCGAAGGCCCCGGCATCCGTTGGTCGATGATGGACCCGTTGGGCATCCCCCAGGCCCGTCAGCAATTGATCGACGGCCACTGGCAAGCCGATGGCCTGCTGCCGCCGAACCCGGAGGCGCGGGAACTGTTCGCCGCGCTGTTGTTTGCCCTGACCCCGTCCGGCGAGCTGCTGCGCAACTATCCCAGCGCGCAGCAACAGGCCGGGCAACGTTCCCTGCCGGCGCGTTGGGAGATCCACTATGC
The DNA here is from genome assembly GCF_001648775.1 of Pseudomonas fluorescens. GTDB lineage: Bacteria > Pseudomonadota > Gammaproteobacteria > Pseudomonadales > Pseudomonadaceae > Aquipseudomonas > Aquipseudomonas fluorescens_M. Next base: position 225,433 of record NZ_LVEJ01000003.1, on the reverse strand, counting down.
ACAACCGTTGAGCTTCGAATTGAACCTGCCCCAAGGCCCGCACTATCGCGTTTCTCCACTCGGTGAGTCGACGCCATGACTGCTTACCTGAATGCCCTCGGCGTGATCTGCTCGCTGGGCCGCAACAAGTCTGAAGTCGCGCGCAACCTGTTTGCCGGCGACTGTTCGGGCATGCGCCGCGAATCCGGCTGGGTGGCGGAACGTGAAATACCGGTAGCGGCGGTACACGGTGATCTGGCGCCGATTCCCGCAGAGCTCGCCGAGCAAAGCAGCCGCAACAATCAGCTGTTGCTCGAAGCCGCACTGCAGATTCGCGATGACATCGATCAAGCGATCCGCACCTACGGCCGCGAACGCATCGGCGTGGTGCTTGGCACCAGCACTTCGGGTATCGATGAGGCCAGCCGAGGCCTGGCGCACTACATTCGTGACCAGCAGTTCCCGGCGCAATACGATTACCGTCAACAGGAGCTCGGTGCGCCGGCGAATTTCCTCGCCGACTGGCTGCAACTGAGCGGCCCGGCCTATGTGATTTCCACGGCCTGCACCTCCAGCGCCCGCGCCCTGATGAGCGCGCAGCGCCTGCTCGATCTGGGCCTCTGTGATGCCGTGCTGTGTGGCGGTGTCGACAGTCTGTGCAAGCTGACACTCAATGGGTTTTCCTCGCTGGAAGCCGTGTCGAGCGAGCGCTGCAATCCGTTCTCGGTCAATCGCAACGGCATCAACATCGGCGAAGCCGCGGTGTTGTTCGTGATGAGCAAGCAGCCCGGTGACGGCCCGGCCATCGCCCTGCTCGGGGCGGGCGCCAGTTCCGACGCGCATCATATTTCCGCCCCTGAACCTACTGGACGCGGCGCCCTGCAATCGATGCGCAAAGCCTTGAGCCGAGCGCAACTGCAAGCCGCGCAAATCGATTATCTGAACCTGCACGGCACCGCGACCCAACATAACGACGCCATGGAAAGCCTGGCGGTGGCCACGCTGTTCCCCGAAGGCGTGGCCTGTTCATCGACCAAACCGCTGACCGGCCACACCCTCGGTGCGGCCGGCGCGCTGGAAGCGGCGTTCTGCTGGCTGAGTCTGAGCGCCGACAACCCCGCTCGCGCCCTGCCGCCGCACGTCTGGGATGGCCAGGCCGACCCCGTCCTGCCGCCGCTGAAGTGGGTGACCACAAGCGAGCATCTGACGTCCATTGCACCCCGCTACCTGATGAGCAACTCGTTTGCCTTCGGGGGCAACAACGTCAGCCTGATTATCGGAGACGCCCCATGATCACTTGGCCGCTCGCCGAATTGCTGCCCCACGCCGGCGACATGATCCTGATCGACACGATCCTCAGTTTCGACGATGAGCAGATTTTCACCCGTCTCACGGTCAAGCCTGATGGCCTGTTCAATCTGCCCGACGGCAGTCTGCCCGCCTGGCTCGGCGTTGAGTTGATGGCGCAGAGCGTCGCCGCGTTCGCCGGTTGCCACGCGCGACTGAAAGGCAATCCGGTGGAGTTGGGTTTCCTCCTCGGTACGCGCAAGTTCGAGTGCAATGTCGAGGCTTTTCCCGTGGGCAGTGAATTGACCATTCATGGCATTCGCTCGCTGGAAGATGACAATGGCATGGGCGTATTCGAATGCCATATCAACGCACCCGGCATCGAAGCGACGGCCCGGTTGAATGTGTTCCGGCCGCCTGCAGCGGCTGATTATCTTGTGCAAAAAAAGGAGTCGAAGGATGACTGAGTCCGTACTGGTCACCGGCTCAAGCCGTGGCATCGGCCGCGCCATCGCCTTGCGTCTGGCTCAGGCCGGGCATGACATCGTCCTGCATTGCCGCAGCGGTGTGACTGAGGCGCAAGGCGTTCAGGCTGAAATCGAAGCGCTGGGGCGCAAAGCGCGCATCCTGCAATTCGACGTCGCCGACCGCGAAACCTGCAAAACCATTCTCGAAGCCGACGTCGAAAGCCATGGCGCCTATTACGGCGTGGTGCTGAACGCCGGGCTGACCCGTGACGGCGCGTTTCCGGCGCTGAGCGACGACGATTGGGACGTGGTGTTGCGCACCAACCTCGACGGTTTCTACAACGTCCTGCACCCGGTGATGATGCCGATGATCCGCCGCCGCGCTGCCGGTCGCATTGTCTGCATCACGTCGGTGTCGGGACTGATCGGCAACCGTGGCCAGGTCAATTACAGCGCCTCCAAAGCTGGCGTGATCGGCGCGGCAAAGGCGTTGGCGATCGAGCTGGGCAAGCGCAAAATCACTGTGAACTGCGTCGCACCGGGCCTGATCGACACGGCGATGCTCGATGAAAACGTGCCGGTGGAGGAGTTGATGAAAATGATCCCCGCGCAACGCATGGGCACACCTGAAGAGGTCGCCGCTGCGGTGAATTTCCTGATGTCGGCGGAAGCCTCGTACATCACCCGTCAGGTCCTGGCGGTCAACGGAGGCTTGTGCTGATGAAGCGCGTCGTCGTCACCGGCATGGCCGGTATCACTTCGCTGGGCAGCGACTGGCAGACCATCGCCGGCAACTTCGCGGCCAACCGCAGCGGCATTCGGCGGATGGACGAGTGGGATCGCTTCAGCGAACTCAACACGCGTCTGGCCGGGCCCATCGATGACTTTCTGGTGCCGGCGCACTGGACGCGCAAGCAACTGCGCAGCATGGGCCGGGTGTCGCGTCTTGCCGTTGGTGCGGCGGAACAGGCCCTCGCCGACGCCGGCCTGCTCGGCGATCCGTCGATCAAGGATGGCCGCATGGGCGTGGCCTGCGGCTCGTCCACCGGCAGCACCGACGAGATCAAAGCGTTCGGCAACATGCTGCTCAATTCGGTGGCTGAAGGCCTTAACGCCAACTCCTACGTGCGGATGATGCCGCACACCACCGCTGCCAATATCAGCATCTTTTTTGGCCTCACCGGGCGCTTGATCCCGACGTCCAGCGCCTGCACCAGCGGCAGCCAGGGCATCGGCTACGCCTACGAGGCGATCAAGTTCGGTCGTCTGCCATTGATGCTCGCCGGCGGTGCCGAAGAGCTCTGTCCGACCGAAGCCATGGTCTTCGATGCGCTGTACGCCACCAGTCTGAAGAACGATGCGCCACAGACCAGCCCACGTCCGTACGACAAGGGCCGCGACGGCCTGGTGATCGGTGAAGGCGGCGGCATGCTGGTGCTTGAAGAGCTGGAACATGCGCTGGCACGCGGTGCACACATCCACGCCGAGATCGTCGGTTTCGGCAGCAACGCCGACGGCCAGCACACCACCCGCCCGGAACAGGTGACCATGCGCCGCGCGATGGAACTGGCGCTGGAAGATGCCGGGCTCACGCCCGACGCAATTGGCTATGTGAACGGCCATGGCACCGCGACCGAACAGGGTGACATCGCCGAAACACTGGCCACCAGCAGCCTGTTCGGTGCCCGCATGCCGATCAGCTCGCAGAAGAGTTTCCTCGGCCACACCTTGGGTGCCTGCGGTGCGCTGGAGTCGTGGTTCAGCATCGAGATGATGAATCGCGACCTGTATGTGCACACGTTCAATCTCGACGAGGTCGATCCGCACTGCGGCCAGCTCGATTACCTGCGCGGCGAATTCCGCCAGATGCATCACGACTATGTGATGAACAACAATTTCGCCTTTGGTGGCGTCAACACCTCGTTGATTTTCCGCCGCTGGCCGCAACCGAATTAATCCAGGTCAAGGAGACCTCCATGCACTTCAACAAACTCGCTGCCGCCACCCTGCTGCTCTGCGCCCTGCCTGCGGTCAGCCAGGCCCGTGACACGGCGGTTTACCTGCCGTTCGACAAAGCCGTCGCCGAAGCGACCCGCTCGGGCAAAATCGATGGCAGCGTGAAGTTCTACCTGGCCGGCAACACCCCGGCCGGCAAAGTCACCGTGGTCAGCCCCGGCGCCGTGACCAACAAGAAAACCAACGCCTTCAACAAGTCCGACACAGAGGCCTGCGAGTGGGTCGTCCAGTCGGCCATCATCAGCCTGCATCAGGCCGCGAAAAACGCCGGCGCCAATGCGGTGACCAACATCGTCAGCTTCTACAAGAGCAACGAGCGCAAGGATGCGCAGACCTACGAATGCCACGCCGGCGCGATCATGGCCGGGGTTGCGTTGAAGGGTGATCTGGCGAAGGTTCAGTAACCGCCAGAAACGACAAAGGGCGCCATTCGGCGCCCTTTTCATTTGTGATCGCTGGCACTAATTCGCGTCCATCGGCCGTTCGCAAAAACTCACCCGTCGGAATATCCATTGGGAATGCGCTGACCTTGTGGTCCATCGCGATCACCCTAAGTCCGAGCACCGCCTTGGCATTAGCAATAACTCCTATCGTCAAACATTCTAAAAAACTGGTAGTTCTTACAGGTGCTTCTTTTATGGATCAGACGGACGATGGTTAAGCGAAGTGTTTCATTCCTGACTGGGTGATCATCATGGAAAGCTTTACTGGCGAACAGCTTATGCAGATGTCTGATGACCAGGCGAAAACCCTTACCCTCGAGCACAGTCAGCAGCGCGATATTCTCAAGCAATTACAACTTCCACAGCAGCAGGAGGAAAAAGCGCCGACCGGGCGTTCACTGTCGAAAAATCCGGAAGGCAGTAGTGACTTCATTCCGCGCGATTAAGGGCAATAAACCCTCTAGCTTAAGTTTCGCAGCCACGATGCATAAACACAGCAACCATTTAACCCACATAAATGAAGGGAGATAGTCATGCCTACCGACGAGCTAAAGCAGAGGATCTTATTGCTGATGACATCAGTGACAGAAAACCACACTCTCGATAGAACAATGGCAACCAATGTTGACTACCAAGAATACGGTGAAGATAAAACCGTAGTTATATCAGTCTCTGCCGGAGGAATGGGAGCGCCTATATCGCTTGATGAATTCATGATCTCCCTTGAGGAATATCTAGATGCCCGCGATGGTTCTAGTTCGCACACCAGGTTCGTCACAAACACACTTAACAATCTGAAAATCAACTGCACAGTTACGGCCACCTGGACCTATCCTACTTCAGCAATAGAGGCAGATTAAAACATCAGCAAGTACAGGACCGGAGCATGCGTCGAGAACCAACGAAGAAAAGCCACAACCGGTTAATGCCTCGCAGCATCGGCGCCCTGCTCATTTCAGCATCTACACTCGTCCTGTCAGGCCGTCACACGCGCCTGCCGGAGCGGCGAGCCCAGTCAGCCCCAGACTCGCGTTCTCTTTCACCGTCAAGGAGATGACCATGCAAGTGAAAGCCCTGATCGCCGCCGCGCTTTTCGCTCTGTTGCCGAGCGCCAGCCATGCCACCAACCTCATGTACATGCCCTTCGAAACCGTGCTGTCAGACGCGATTCGCGCAGGGCGGCTGGATGGCAGTGTTAAGTTTTATCTGCTCGGCAACGGGCCGCAGGGCACTCAGCAGTTGCTGCGTCGCGGTGTGGTCAGTGACCTGAGTACCAACGGTTTCAACAAGAGCGATCACGATTCCTGCGAATGGGTGTTGCAGTCGAATCTGATCAAGCTGCAGGCCGATGCCAAGCGGATCGGAGCGAATGCGGTGGTGAATATCGTCAGTTATTACGACCAGCATGTGCGCAAGGATTTGAATACCTACGAGTGCCGGGCGGGGATTTTTGTCACGCGGGTGGCATTGAAGGGGGATTTGGTGCGGTTGCCCTGAGGGCGGTGGTGTTTGAGCGGACGCCTTCGCGAGCAGGCTCGCTCCCACAGGGGGAACGCATTCCAGGGTGGGAGCGAGCCTGCTCGCGAATGACTGCGCAGCAGTCAGCTTTTCAGTGGGTCGACCTTGCGCGTAAGCAGGTCAACAAACGCCTTGGCCATCGGTGATTTCTGATCCTTGCGCTGCACCAGCCACACCGCCGTCACTGCCTCGGGATCGAGCAGCGGTCGATAGACCACCCCGTCGATGCGCATCCGTTGATACGACGCCGGCATCACCGAAACGCCCAAACCTGCCGCCACCAGTCCGATGATGGTCATCGCCTCGCCGGCCTCCTGGGCAAAGTGCGGGCTGAACCCGGCGTCACGGGCCAGGCTCAACAACTGCGCGTATAAACCACTGCCGTAACTGCGCGGAAAGAACACAAACGGCTCATGGGCCAGCGCCGCGAGAAACAATCCCTCTTCCGAACCCTGCGCCAGCGGATGCTTGGAACTGAGCACCGCGACCAACGGCTCGCGCATCAACTCGACCACGCTCAGCGAATCCGGCAGCCCCAGCGGGCGCATGATCCCCACCTCAATCGACCGATCGACCAAGGCATCCGCCACCATCGTGCTGCTCATTTCGCGCAGGTTCAGGTGCACCGCCGGAAAGCGCTGACGAAAAGCAAAAATCGCCTGCGGAATGGTCGAGTTGAACGGCGCCGACGAGGTAAAACCAATCTTCAACTCGCCCAGCTCACCGAGTTGCGCACGCCGGGCAACGTCCGCCGCCTTATCGACCTGCGCCAGCACCAGCCGCGCCTCTTCCAGAAACAGCCGACCAGCCTCGCTCAGTTCGACCCGACGATTGGTCCGTTCGAACAACCGCGCACCCACCTCATGCTCCAGTGCCTGAATCTGCTGGCTCAGTGGCGGCTGGGAGATGCCCAGCACCTGTGCGGCACGGCCGAAATGCAGTTCTTCGGCGACGGCGATGAAGTAGCGCAAATGACGAAATTCCATGGATATCCCATTAGGTCGTAAAAGCTATCAAACAGGTCGAACAATATATTGGATAGAAACATTAGCCAGCTATATGATTTTTTCATTGCCTGCCTGGCCGTGCCCTCCGAGGTCTGAAGTGAAAACTGCTGTCGCGCCCCTAGCTCATGAAGTCCCGCCTGCTGCGGTGGACGATGTCGTCGCCGAGCTGCAAGAGATTTACATCGAAAAAGGCACGCCGATGTTCATGCGCACGGTGCTGGCGTTGTTCAGCGGCGGCTTTGCGACGTTTGCCTTGTTGTATTGCGTGCAGCCGATGATGCCGCTGCTGTCCCACGAATATGGGATCAACGCGGCGCAGAGCAGCCTGATCCTTTCGGTGGCCACGGGCATGCTCGCCATCGGCCTGCTGATCACCGGGCCGATTTCCGACCGGGTCGGACGCAAACCGGTGATGGTGACCGCGCTGTTCGCGGCAGCGCTGTGCACCATGGCCAGTGCAATGATGCCGAGTTGGGAAGGTGTGCTGATCATGCGCGCACTGATCGGGCTGTCGCTGAGCGGCCTGGCAGCGGTGGCGATGACGTATCTGAGCGAAGAGATTCATCCGCAGCACATTGGCCTGGCGATGGGGTTGTACATCGGCGGCAACGCGATTGGCGGGATGAGCGGGCGTTTGATCACCGGTGTGTTGATCGACTTCGTCAGTTGGCACACGGCGATGCTGGTGATCGGCGGTCTGGCAATGATCGCGGCGGCGGTGTTCTGGAAGATCCTTCCGGAATCACGCAACTTCCGCTCGCGTTCACTGCACCCGCGCAGCCTGCTCGACGGCTTCACCATGCACTTTCGCGATGCCGGTCTGCCGCTGCTGTTCCTTGAAGCGTTCCTGTTGATGGGCGCGTTCGTCACACTGTTCAACTACATCGGTTATCGCTTGCTGGCGGCGCCGTACAACCTTGATCAGGTGTTCGTCGGTTTGCTGTCGGTGGTGTACCTGTCGGGGATCTACAGCTCGGCGAAGATCGGTTCGCTGGCGGACAAACTGGGGCGGCGCAAAGTGTTGTGGGCGACCATTGCACTGATGTTTGCCGGTCTCGCGCTGACGATGTTTACGCCGCTGTTGCTGGTGATCGTCGGCATGTTGATCTTCACCTTTGGCTTCTTTGGCGCGCATTCGGTGGCGAGTAGCTGGATCGGCCGTCGCGCGACCAAGGCCAAGGGGCAGGCGTCGTCGTTGTATCTGTTCAGCTATTACGCTGGGTCGAGCATTGCCGGCACGGCGGGCGGGGTGTTCTGGCATCTCGGCGGCTGGAATGGCATCGGCCTGTTTATTGGTGCGCTGTTGCTGATTGCGCTGCTGGTGGCGTTGAAGCTGGCGAAGTTGCCGCCATTGCAGGGTGTTAAGGCCTGATACAAAACCCGTGTAGGAGTGGGCCTGCTCGCGATAGCGTTTTATCAGTTAATGCAAATGTTGCTGATCCACCGCTTTCGCGAGCAGGCTCGCTCCCACATTTGATCTATGTCTGACTTTGGATTGTGGAAACAAAAACGCCCGGCATATGCCGGGCGTTTTTTATTGGATCGCGATCACTCGTGATACTGCGCCGACAGCTCATGCACTGCGCGCAGGAACGCACCGGCATGCTCCGGATCAACCTCAGGGGTGATGCCATGGCCGAGGTTGAACACATGCCCACTGCCCTTGCCGTAGCTGGCCAGAATGCGTCCGACTTCAGTGCGGATCGCTTCCGGTTTGGCGTAGAGCACGGTCGGGTCCATGTTGCCTTGCAGCGCAACCTTGTCACCAACGCGGGCGCGGGCATTGCCGATGTCGCAGGTCCAGTCCAGACCCAGTGCGTCGGCGCCTGCGTCGGCGATGCTTTCCAGCCACAGGCCGCCGTTTTTGGTGAAGAGAATCACTGGGACCTTGCGACCGTCGTGTTCGCGGATCAGGCCGCTGACGATTTTCTTCATGTAGGCCAGCGAGAATTCCTGGTACGCCGCCGCCGACAGGTTGCCGCCCCAGGTATCGAAGATCTGCACCGCTTGCGCACCGGCCATGATCTGGCCGTTGAGGTACGAGGTCACCGACTGCGCCAGTTTATCCAGCAGCAGGTGCATGGCTTGCGGGTTGTCGTAGAGCATCGCTTTGGTCTTGCGGAAGTCTTTCGACGAGCCGCCTTCGACCATGTAGGTCGCCAGGGTCCAAGGGCTGCCAGAGAAGCCGATCAACGGCACACGACCGTTGAGCTCGCGACGGATGGTGCTGACCGCGTCCATGACGTAGCCGAGGTCTTTGTGCGGATCCGGGATCGGCAGGGCTTCGATGTCTGCGAGGGTGCTGACGACTTTCTTGAAGCGCGGACCTTCACCGGTCTCGAAGTACAGGCCCTGGCCCATGGCATCGGGGATGGTGAGGATGTCGGAAAAGAGGATCGCCGCGTCCAGTTGTGGATAGCGGTCGAGCGGTTGCATCGTGACTTCGCAGGCGAACTCCGGATTCATGCACAGGCTCATGAAATCACCGGCCTGGGCTCGGCTGGCGCGGTATTCCGGCAGGTAGCGGCCGGCCTGGCGCATCATCCACACCGGGGTGACGTCAACGGGTTGCTTGAGCAGGGCGCGGAGGAAACGGTCGTTCTTCAGGGCAGTCATGTCGGCATCCGGAAAAAAAGTGCGGGCATTTTCTCAGAGCGCGAGGCAAAAGGCACGGATGCAGGTCAGCCTTTTGTCTATCGGGTCAATTTATTGCGTTGGAATACAGAATTTGCAGCCCCCAAAAACAACTGTGGGAGCGAGCCTGCTCGCGAAGAGGCCGGCACATCCAACATTTAAGTTGGCTGACAGACCGCTTTCGCGAGCAGACTTGCTCCCACATTTTTGATCGCATTTCAGCTTGAAATGTAATCAGACGCCCAGGTAATCAAGAATCCCTTCGGCGGCGTTGCGGCCTTCGAAGATCGCCGTCACCACCAGGTCGGAACCGCGCACCATGTCGCCACCGGCGAAGATTTTCGGGTTGCTGGTCTGGTGCTTGTACTGACCTTGCTCAGGCGCAACGACGCGGCCCTGGCTGTCGGTCTGGATTTCGAACTGTTCGAACCACGGCGCCGGGCTCGGGCGGAAGCCGAAAGCGATAACCACGGCGTCGGCCGGGATGATCTCTTCGGAACCCGGGATCGGTTCAGGGCTGCGACGGCCACGGGCATCCGGTTCGCCGAGACGGGTCTCGACCACTTTGACGCCTTCAACCTTGTCTTCACCGACGATAGCGATCGGCTGACGGTTGTAGAGGAATTTCACGCCTTCTTCCTTGGCGTTCTTCACCTCTTTGCGCGAGCCGGGCATGTTCGCTTCGTCACGACGATAAGCACAGGTCACCGACTTGGCGCCCTGACGGATCGAAGTACGGTTGCAGTCCATCGCCGTGTCGCCACCGCCGAGTACCACGACCTTTTTGCCTTTCATGTCGACGAAATCTTCCGGCGACTTTTCAAAGCCCAGGTTGCGATTGACGTTGGCGATCAGGAAGTCCAGCGCGTCATACACACCCGGCAGATCCTCACCGGCAAAACCGCCCTTCATGTAGGTGTAGGTGCCCATGCCCATGAACACTGCATCGTATTCGGCGAGCAGTTGTTCCATGGTCACGTCTTTGCCGACTTCGGTATTCAGACGGAACTCGATGCCCATGCCGGTGAAGACTTCGCGACGATTGCTCAGCACGGTCTTTTCCAGCTTGAACTCGGGGATGCCGAAGGTCAGCAAACCACCGATTTCCGGGTTCTTGTCGAACACCACCGGGGTCACGCCGCCGCGTACCAGCACGTCGGCACAACCCAGACCCGCCGGGCCCGCGCCGATGATCGCGACACGTTTGCCGGTCGGTTTGACCTTGGACATGTCCGGGCGCCAGCCCATGGCGAACGCGGTGTCGGTGATGTACTTCTCGACCGAACCGATGGTCACCGCGCCGAAGCCGTCGTTAAGGGTGCAGGCACCCTCGCACAGACGATCCTGCGGACAGACCCGGCCGCAGACTTCCGGCAGCGTGTTGGTCTGGTGCGACAGCTCGGCGGCCTGGAGGATGTTGCCCTCGGCCACCAGCTTCAGCCAGTTCGGAATGAAGTTGTGCACCGGGCACTTCCATTCGCAATACGGGTTGCCGCAACCCAGGCAGCGGTGGGCCTGATCGGCCGACTGCTGGGGTTTGAACGGTTCGTAGATTTCGACGAACTCTTTCTTGCGTTGACGCAACAGTTTCTTCTTCGGATCTTTGCGCCCGACATCGATGAACTGGAAGTCGTTATTCAGACGTTCAGCCATTGTTAAAACCTCATCAAACTCTTCAGGCGCATATCACTGCGGGTTGGCACGAGTGCTGGAAAGCAACGATTTCAGGTTGGCAGCCTTCGGCTTGACCAGCCAGAAACGGCGCAGGTAGTCATCGAGGTTTTCGGCGAGTTCACGACCCCACTCGCTGTCGGTTTCCGCGACATACTCGTTCAGCACGTTTTGCAGGTGGCTGCGATAGGCTTCCATCGCCTCGCCGCTGATCCGCTGGATTTCCACCAGTTCGTGGTTGACCCGGTCAACGAAGGCGTTGTCCTGATCGAGCACGTAGGCGAAACCACCGGTCATGCCAGAGCCGAAGTTGTAACCGGTCTTGCCCAAAACGCAGACAAAACCACCGGTCATGTACTCACAGCAGTGATCGCCAGTGCCTTCCACAACCGTGTGGGCACCGGAGTTACGCACGGCGAAACGCTCGCCTGCGGTGCCGGCGGCGAACAGCTTGCCGCCCGTGGCGCCGTACAGGCAGGTGTTGCCGATGATGGCGCTTTCCTGAGTCTTATAGACGCTGCCTTTCGGCGGCACGATGGTCAGCTTGCCACCGGTCATGCCTTTGCCGACGTAGTCGTTGGCGTCGCCTTCCAGGTACATGTTCAGACCGCCGGCGTTCCACACGCCGAAGCTTTGACCGGCAGTGCCCTTGAAGCGGAAGGTGATTGGCGCTTTCGCCATACCCTGGTTGCCGTGCTTGCGGGCGATTTCGCCGGAGATCCGCGCGCCGATCGAACGGTCGCAGTTGCAGATGTCCAGATCGAACTCGGCGCCGCTCATGTCGTTGATCGCCGACGAAGCCATCTCGACCATTTTCTCGGCCAGCAAACCTTTGTCGAACGGCGGGTTGCGCTCAACGCCGCAGAACTGAGGTTTGTCTGCCGGAATGTGATCGCTGCCCAACAGCGGCGTCAGGTCCAGGTGGTTTTGCTTGGCGGTCTGGCCTTCGAGGATTTCCAGCAGATCGGTGCGGCCGATCAGCTCTTCGAGGGAGCGTACGCCCAGCTTGGCCAGCCACTCACGGGTTTCTTCGGCGACGTAGGTGAAGAAATTCACCACCATGTCGACGGTGCCGATGTAGTGATCCTTGCGCAGCTTCTCGTTCTGAGTCGCAACGCCGGTGGCGCAGTTGTTCAGGTGGCAGATACGCAGGTATTTGCAGCCCAGCGCGATCATTGGCGCGGTGCCGAAGCCGAAGCTCTCGGCGCCGAGAATGGCTGCCTTGATCACGTCGAGGCCGGTTTTCAGGCCGCCGTCGGTCTGCACCCGGACTTTGCCGCGCAGGTCGTTGCCGCGCAGGGTCTGGTGGGTTTCGGCGAGGCCGAGTTCCCACGGTGCGCCGGCGTATTTGATCGAGGTCAGCGGCGAAGCACCGGTGCCACCGTCGTAGCCGGAGATGGTGATCAAGTCCGCATAGGCCTTGGCCACACCGGCGGCGATGGTGCCGACGCCTGCTTCAGCTACCAGTTTCACCGAAACCAATGCCTTCGGGTTGACCTGCTTGAGGTCGAAAATCAGCTGCGACAAATCTTCGATCGAATAGATGTCGTGGTGCGGCGGTGGCGAAATCAGGGTTACGCCCGGCACTGCATAACGCAGCTTGGCGATCAGACCGTTGACCTTGCCGCCCGGCAGTTGCCCGCCCTCACCCGGCTTGGCGCCTTGCGCGACCTTGATCTGCAGCACTTCGGCGTTGACCAGGTATTCCGGGGTTACCCCGAAACGGCCAGTCGCAACTTGCTTGATTTTCGAGCTCTTGATGGTGCCGTAACGCGCCGGGTCTTCACCGCCTTCGCCGGAGTTGGAACGCGCACCCAGGCGGTTCATGGCTTCGGCCAGGGCTTCGTGAGCCTCCGGCGACAGTGCGCCCAGCGAGATACCGGCGGAGTCGAAGCGCTTGAGCACCGATTCCAGCGGCTCGATTTCACTGATGTCCAGCGGCGTATCGAGGGTCTTGACCTTGAACAGGTCGCGGATCATCGACACCGGACGGTTGTCCACCAGCGAGGTGTATTCCTTGAACTTGGCGTAGTCGCCCTGCTGCACGGCGGCTTGCAGGGTGTTGACCACGTCCGGGTTGTACGCGTGATATTCGCCACCGTGGACGAACTTCAGCAGACCGCCCTGCTGGATCGGCTTGCGCGGACTCCAGGCTTCGCTGGCGAGTGCTTTCTGCTCGGCTTCGATGTCGACGAAACGCGCACCCTTGATGCGGCTCGGCACGCCACGGAAGCTCAGGTCGCAGACTTCTTCGGACAGGCCGATCGCTTCGAACAATTGTGCTCCGCGGTAGGAGGCGATGGTCGAGATACCCATCTTCGAGAGGATCTTCAGCAGGCCTTTGGTGATGCCTTTGCGGTAGTTCTTGAACACCTCATAGAGGTCGCCCAGCACTTCACCGGTACGGATCAGGTCGCCCAGCACTTCGTACGCGAGGAACGGATACACCGCCGAGGCGCCGAAACCGATCAGCACCGCAAAGTGATGCGGGTCACGGGCGGTCGCGGTTTCAACGAGGATGTTGGAATCGCAACGCAGGCCTTTTTCGGTCAGGCGGTGGTGCACCGCACCGGTCGCCAGCGAGGCGTGGATCGGCAGCTTGCCCGGGGCGATATGACGGTCGCTCAGAACGATTTGGGTACGACCGGCGCGCACGGCTTCTTCAGCCTGATCGGCAACATTGCGGATCGCCGCTTCGAGGCCAACGTTTTCGTCGTAGTTGAGGTCGATGATCTGCCGCTCGAAACCCGGGCGGTCGAGGTTCATCAACGAGCGCCACTTGGCCGGGGAAATGACCGGCGAGCTGAGGATCACGCGCGAGGCGTGTTCCGGCGACTCCTGGAAAATGTTGCGCTCGGCACCGAGGCAGATTTCCAGCGACATCACGATCGCTTCACGCAGCGGGTCGATCGGCGGGTTGGTGACCTGCGCGAACTGCTGGCGGAAATAGTCATACGGCGTGCGCACGCGCTGCGACAGCACGGCCATCGGCGTATCGTCGCCCATCGAGCCCACGGCTTCGTAGCCTTGCTCGCCGAGCGGACGCAGGACCTGATCGCGCTCTTCGAACGTGACCTGATACATCTTCATGTATTGCTTGAGCTGATCGACGTCGTAGAACGCCGAACCGTGGTCGTTGTCTTCCATGGTCGCCTGAATGCGCAGGGCATTCTTGCGCAGCCATTGTTTGTACGGATGACGGGATTTCAGACGGTTGTCGATCGCATCGGTGTCGAGGATCTGCCCGGTTTCGGTGTCCACCGCGAAGATCTGCCCAGGGCCGACGCGGCCCTTGGCAAGCACGTCTTCGGGTTGGTAGTTCCACACGCCGATTTCCGAGGCAAGGGTGATGAAACCGTTTTTGGTGGTGACCCAGCGCGCCGGGCGCAGACCGTTACGGTCGAGCAGGCACACCGCGTAACGACCGTCGGTCATGACCACGCCGGCCGGGCCGTCCCACGGTTCCATGTGCATCGAGTTGTACTCGTAGAACGCACGCAGATCCGGGTCCATGGTTTCGACGTTCTGCCACGCTGGCGGAATGATCATCCGCACGCCACGGAACAGGTCGATACCACCGGTGACCATCAACTCGAGCATGTTGTCCATGCTCGACGAGTCGGAACCGACACGGTTGACCAGCGGGCCGAGCTCTTCCAGATCCATCAGATCGTTGCTGAACTTGGTCCGACGGGCCTGCGCCCAGTTACGGTTACCGGTGATGGTGTTGATCTCGCCGTTGTGGGCGAGGAAGCGGAATGGCTGCGCCAGCGGCCATTTCGGCAGGGTGTTGGTGGAGAAGCGCTGGTGGAACACGCAAATCGCGGTTTGCAGGCGCTCGTCGCTCAGGTCTGGATAGAACGCAGCCAGATCGGCCGGCATCATCAGGCCTTTATAGATGATGGTCTTGTGCGAAAAGCTGCAGATGTAGTGGTCGGAGTCGACGGCGTTGGCCACCGACGAACGACGACGCGCACTGAACAGCTTCACGGCCATGTCCTGATCGCTCAGGCCTTCACCGCCGATGTACACCTGCTCGATCTGTGGCAGGCGCTCAAGGGCCAAGCGGCCGAGGACGCTGGTGTCGATCGGCACTTTGCGCCAACCGATCAACTGCAGGCCTTCAGCGAGGATCTCGCGGTTCATGTTCTCGCGAGCGGCTTCGGCCTTGACCGGATCCTGGTTGAAGAAAACCATGCCCACCGCATATTGCTTGGGCAGCTCAACGCTGAAGGTTTCCTGGGCAATGGCGCGCAGGAAGGCATCAGGCTTCTGAATCAGCAGACCGCAACCGTCACCGGTCTTGCCGTCGGCATTAATCCCACCGCGGTGGGTCATGCAGGTCAGGGCCTCAATGGCCGTTGTCAAAAGGGTATGACTGGGTTCGCCCTGCATATGGGCTATCAGGCCGAAACCGCAGTTATCCTTGAATTCATCTGGTTGGTACAGACCTGCTTTCATAGACACTTTCTCACCAGGCTGCCTCTTTTCGAGGCAAATTTCTTTTCAATTCAACCACTTGCATCCCGCGCCGAACGTACGCCGACTTAGCAGGGGCAAAAGGGTGGTCATTGTACACAGCGACACAGAGGCTCACAAATTTGACGACGAACTGTCGCAAATTCATGTCGCATTTGTGAAAGGTTTAAAGCGATATGCTGTGCTAGTCAAAACTTTTTTAATTTTGACCGCAACGACTCAAAGACTACTGTGACGCAGACACCACAAGGCACGCGGCCTGTGAAGGCGGCGCGCACTCGTAGAAATTTTGAGGTGCTTGGAGAGGCGGCCTGGGTAAGGCCGCCGAATCTTCAGCGAGTTGTTGCCAGTTCCTGTTGGACGCTGGCGACAGTGCGAGGCCAAGGTTTACCAGCCTGAACCTTCGCTGGCAAGGCCTTGATGGCAGAAACGGCTGCATCACGATTGGCGAAGTTGCCGTAGGTGATCACGTAGAGAGGCTTGCCGTTGAGGACTTTCTTGAAATAACGGTACTCGCCGCCCTGCTCCTTGACGAAGCTTTGCGCGGCCGTTTCCGAGCTGGTGCCGAGGATCTGCACCACGTAGTTGCTGGTCGGCTGACCGGCGTACCAGCTGCCACCGGCGGCTTTGGCGACGGTAACCGGCTTCTCGGCCGGTTTGGCCGCAGCAACTGGCTTGGCTGGCGCTGGAGCGGGTTTCGCCGCTGGCGCTGCCGGAGCAGGTTTGGCGGTGGCAACCTGAGTCGGAGCCGGGGTCGGTTTGGCCGCAGGGGCTGGGACCGGTGTCGGTGCAGGACCGGCCGGAACACCCGCCGGTGGCGCCGAAGTCGTTACGGTTGGCGGCGTTGCGCTGGAGCCTTCGAGCGGCACGCCGTCGTCACCTTCAGTGATGCCACCGGCCGCTTCAGCCAACGGGCCGCGCATCACCGGTTGCGAGTTGCCGACCAGCGGCAGCGGCATCGGTTGTGTATTACCGGCGAATTCGACGTTCGGCGCGCCGCCATTGGCTGCGCCCTGGCCCAACGGCAACTGCGCCTGTTCATTGGCCGGTGCGCCGGTGGTTGGCGCCTTGTTGCGACCCGGCATCAGCCAGGCGGCGGCGACCGCGACCACAACGACGGCGGAAATCGCCAATACGTGTTTCTTCGGCATGTTGAACCCCATACTTGGACGCTTGACCGCAGAGCGGCTGGCAATCATGACTTCGATCAGAGCATCGCGAGCGACCTGGTTGATGTTGCCCGGCCAACCCTCGGCGCTTTCGTGAATATCAGAGATCTGATCCGCGGTGAAAAGTTCGACACCCCGGCCTGCACCTTCGAGCCGTTGGTCGAGATACTCGCGGGTCTCTTCTTCGGTGTACGGCTGCAATTCGATGACGTGGAAGCGCTCTTCCTCAAGCTGCAAGGCCTCGAGCTGAGCAATCAACGACGACTCGCCGAACAGGAATACGTGCGGGCGACCTTCCGGCGCGCCGGCACCCAGCGCCATCAGCGCTTCGAGGGCGGACTCGTCGAGCTGCTCGGCGTCATCCACCAGCAGATAGACTTCCTGGCCGGTCAGCGCGAGTTGCACCACCTGATCCAGAATCGCGCCGACTTCGGCTTGCGCCACGTTGAGTGCCTGAGCCACTTGGCGCAGCACGCCAGCAGCATCGCCGGCGCCACGGGCGGAAACCACCACGCTCTGCACCGACTGCTTGTTGGTACTGGCCACCAGTGCCTGACGCAGCAACGTTTTGCCACTGCCTTGCGGGCCAGTGACGACCAGCAGCAACTGGCTATAACGCGCCAGATGATGCAGTTGCCCCAGCACCGGTTTACGCTGGGCCGGGAAGAATTTGAAGCCCGGCACCCGCGGCGCGAAGGGGTCGTGGCTTAACTGGAAATGGCCGAGAAACGCCTCGTCGGCATGCAAACTAGTCATCGGAATCTTATTAACCTTTAAGCTGAGCCAGGGCGCGGTAATCCGCTCCCAGCGTGGCCTGTAGAACCTCTTTCGGATAATCGTCGGTCACTACCGCTTCGCCCATCCGGCGCAGCAGCACCAGGCGCAGACGACCGTCGATCACTTTTTTGTCGATTGCCATGTGTTGAAGAAAATCGGCTTCGCTCATTTCAGACGGCGGCACCACCGGCAGACCGGCGCGCTGGAACAGACGGATGCCGCGATCGCGCTCCGCATCACTGATCCAGCCCAGACGCGCGGACATTTCCAGCGCCATCACGGTGCCAGCCGCAACCGCTTCACCATGCAGCCAGACACCATAGCCCATGTGGGTCTCGATGGCGTGGCCGAAGGTGTGGCCGAGATTGAGCGTGGCGCGCACGCCGGTTTCCTTCTCATCGGCGCCCACCACAGCAGCCTTGGCCGCGCAGGAGCGCTCGATCGCATAAGTCAGGGCCTTCTGGTCCAGCGCGCGCAGGGCATCGACGTTGTCTTCGAGCCAGCTCAGAAACGGCTCGTCGCAGATCAGCCCGTACTTGATGACTTCGGCCAGACCGGCGGACAGCTCGCGCTCTGGCAGGGTTTTCAGGGACGCCGTATCGATCAGCACCACGTTCGGCTGATAGAACGCGCCGACCATGTTTTTGCCCAGCGGATGGTTGATGCCGGTCTTGCCACCCACCGACGAATCGACCTGGGACAGTAACGTGGTAGGAATCTGGATGAAGTCGACGCCGCGCTGGTAGCAGGCCGCAGCGAAGCCGGCCATGTCGCCGATCACACCGCCGCCGAGGGCGATCACCGTGGTGCGGCGGTCATGACGGGCGGTCAGCAGACCGTCGAAGATCAGTTGCAGGGTTTCCCAGTTCTTGAAGGCCTCGCCGTCCGGCAACACTACGGAAATCACCGAGAACTGCGCCAGGCTGCGGGTCAGACGTTCGAGATAGAGCGGCGCAACGGTCTCGTTGGAGATGATTGCCACTTGCCGCCCATGGATATGCGGCGCCAGCAACTCAGGCTGATCCAACAAACCTTCGCCAATATGAATCGGGTAGCTGCGCTCGCCTAGATCGACCTTGAGTGTCTGCATGTGTCCCCACAGTGAAGATGGAAGCAGGCGTCCTGCCCTGAATTATTGGTTGTCTGCGGCCTATAGCGGGTATGACGCCGCTCGCACGCCATCCGCCACAACCGCTACGGCTGTGACAGGACGCCGAGGATAGCGCATTTCGGGCGAGGCTTTAACGGGGTGGCAGCTGCGCGAGGCGATCAAGAATGTCGAGCACCACCATGCGTGGCGGCCGTTCGTCGGTTTCCACCACCAGATCGGCGATTTCCCGATACAGCGGATCACGGATCGCCAGCAGATCACGCAGGGTTTTTTCAGGATTGGCGGTGCGCAGCAACGGCCGGTTGCGGTCGCGCGCGGTACGGCCGACTTGCTGTTCGACGGAGGCATGCAGGTACACCACGCGCCCGCCCTCATGGAGGGCCTTGCGATTGGCATCGCGCATCACCGCGCCACCACCGGTCGCCAACACCACGCCATCGAACGCGCACAGCTCGGCGATCATCGCCTGCTCACGGTCACGAAAGCCGGGCTCGCCTTCCTTGTCGAAGATCCACGGGATATTGGCGCCCGTGCGCAATTCAATTTCCTTGTCGGAATCTTTGAACGGCAGGCGCAGCTCTTTGGCCAGTAACCGGCCGATGGTGCTTTTGCCAGCACCCATCGGGCCTACAAGTATCAAATTTCGCACAGAATCAACGACTCACAGCAATCGCCTGGTTATTCATGATACGTGGTGTGAGAAATACCAGCAGCTCGGATTTTTTCTCCGAAACCACATCACGCCGGAAAAGGCGGCCAAGATACGGCACATCGCCAAGAAATGGCACCTTATCTACAACCTTGCTTTGAGTATTTGAGAAAACGCCCCCAATCACGATGGTTTCGCCGTCGTTGACCAGCACTTTGGCGTTGACCTCGTTTTTCTTGATCGGCGGCACATCCTGCACTTTGTTCAGGTAGTCCGGCTCGTCCTTGGTGACCTTGACCTCCATGATGATGCGGTTGTCGGGGGTGATCTGCGGGGTGACTTCCAGCGACAGCGAGGCTTCCTTGAACGACACCGAAGTCGCACCACTGGAGCTGGCTTCCTGATACGGAATCTCGGTGCCTTTGAGGATCTTCGCCGTTTCTTTGTCGGAGGTAACGACTTTCGGCTGCGAGACGATTTCGCCGTTACCGGTTTTCTCCATCGCCGTCAGCTCAAGATCGAGCAGCACGTTGTCAGTAATGAAAGCGATGCCAATCCCGGAAGTGTTGCCCACGGTGCCCATGTCGACGAACGGCGAGTTGGTACTGGTGCTGCCCGGCGTACCGATGGTGGTCGATGTGCCGTTGCTCACGCCTGAAGTGTTCCAGTTGCCCTTGTTCTGGATCGAGCCGCCCCAGCGCACGCCCAGGCTCTTGTCGTAATCGACGTTGGCTTCGACGATCCGCGCCTCGATCATCACTTGCCGCACTGGAATGTCCAGCTGCGCCACGATGCGCCGCAGTTCGTCGAGACGATCCTGAGTCTGGTAGGCAATGATGTTGTTGGTCCGTTCATCGACGGTGATCGAACCGCGCTCATCGATTTTCGCCTCGGCACTGGTGACCGACTGGAACAGTTTGGCGATGTCCGCTGCCTTGGCGTAGTTCACTTGCAGCAGTTCGCGACGCAGCGGCGCCAGTTCGGCGATCTGTTTCTGCGACTCGAGCTCCTGGCGTTCACGGGCGGCGATTTCATCCGCCGGTGCCACCAACAGCACATTGCCGATCTTGCGTTTATCCAGCCCTTTGGTTTTCAGCACCAGATCCAGCGCCTGATCCCATGGCACATTTTGCAGGCGCAAGGTGATGCCGCCCTGCACCGTGTCGCTGGCCACCAGATTGAGGTTGGTGAAGTCGGCGATCAGTTGCAGCACCGAACGCACATCGATGTCCTGGAAATTCAGCGAAAGCTTTTCACCGACGTATGCCTGACGGTCGGCATTGCGCTTTTGCAGGTCGTCGACCGTCATCGGACGAATGCTGACGGTGAGCTTGTTGTCGGTCTGGAACGTGGAGTACTCGTAGGTGCCGCTGGGTTCGACGCTGATGACCGTGCGATCAGCGCTCACACCGGCATTGACGAACTGCACCGGGGTGGCGAAATCCTTGACGTCGAGGCGCACGCGCAGTTTTTCCGGCAACTGTGTACGGCTGAAACTGAGGATGATCTTGCCGTCATGCTCCTGAATGTCCGGGGCGATGGTCGGGTCGGACAGATCGATGACCACATTGCCCTCGCCTGCCGTCCCGCGCTGAAAGTCCACGCCGCGAATGGCCCGGGTTTTCGGCACGAACGCCTTGGCCGGCGCCGCAGCCGCCGTGGCAGGGCGCGGCACTGCGGCGGCAGGTCGAGGCGCGGCTGCCGACGCGCCCTGCCCCACCACCACGAACAGGTTACTGCCCTCGACCCGCGTGTTGTAGGGCGCAAGCTGCGTAAGACTGACGATCAGCCGCGTGCGGTCCTTGGCTTCGACCACCGTGGCCGTGCGGGCATTACCACTGCCCAGATCGAAGTTCTTGCTCGCCAACTGGCTGGCGACACCGGGCAGATCCAGCGCAATCCGCGCCGGCGATTCGGTGGTGTAACCCTTTGGCTGCGGCGGCGGGCCGTCAAACGACAGCTTCAATTCGACGCGGTCACCCGGCAACGCTGCCACATCGAGCGCCTTCAGATTGGCCGCGAGTACCATCGGCGACATCAGCGCTATCCATAGCGAAAAACCGAGGCGGGAGAAAATCCTGTTCATTGTTCGACTTCCACTATGAGTGCTCTTTCAAAGGAATGGTGCGCGGACGCTCCAGCCAGGCGCCTTCGCCGTCGGGAACGATTTCGACCACATCGACCTGCGTTGCGCTGATGGCCACGATGCGGCCGTCGTTGCGCCCCAGGTAATCGCCGACCTTCAACCGATGAACCCCGCCTGCCCCGCGCAACAACGCGAAAGAGCCGGAGGCATTGGCAATCGTGCCGACCATCTCGAACTGCTCGATGTTGAAACCTTCGAGGTATTGCTTGACCCGATTGGGGTCCGGTTTGACGTTGCGCGAGCCGTGTCTTTGTCCGGCCAGATCGACACGCACCTGCCGCGAGAACGGGCTGCGCAAGTTGGCAGCGCTGTAGGTAAAGGTTGGGTAGGAGCGGAAAGTCGGAGTGGGTTCGATCTTGCCCGCCGGGCGCAGGCGCACTTCATTCATGTAGGCGTCGAGGTCGCCAAAGTCATTGCCGCCACCGCAGCCGCTCAATGCCAATAGGGTCATCGGCAAGATCAAATAACGGATCGGGGTCATTTCTGCAGCCCCTTGTCGTTATAGCGGTAGGTCTTGGCAAGGATGCTCATGCGCAGCTTCGGCCCGCCCTCTTTATTGGCCGGCGCCAGTTCGAAATCATGCAAGGTGACGATACGCGGCAGCCCGGCCACGCCGCTGACGAACGTTGCGAGGTCGTGATAGGCGCCGGTGACGGTGATCTGAATCGGTAGTTCGATGTAAAACTGTTGAGTGACCTCCGGCAGCAGTTTGATCTCTTCGAACTCCAGACCGCTGCCAAGCCCGGTGCGGGTGATGTCTTCGAGCAATCCCGGGACTTCGGTATCACTGGGTAACTGCCGCAACAGCACGCCAAAGGTGTTTTCCATCTCCTTCATTTGCTGGGTGTACAACTCAAGGTTGGCTGAAAGGCGCGCTTTGCTGGCAAATTGCTCCTTGAGTGTGGCCTCCTCTTCGCGCTTGGCTTCGAGCTGGTTTTCCATGTCGCTGATGAAAAAGTTATAGCCAAGCGCCAGGACCAGCAGCATCAACAGCGCGCCGGCGATGGCTTTCACCGCGGCCGGCCAGGAGCCGATGTTGCTGGTGTCGAGATCGTTGAAATCGATGGCGCGCAGACTATCCAGCCATTCGGACGGCTTCATTGGGCGTCCTCCAGGGTTGGCGGCTGGGTCTGCCGTACGGTCAGTTCAAACGTATTGGTCTGGTCAACCTGACCGGCGGTCGTCGCCTTCACCTCATTGAGGCTCGGCGCGTCGAACCAGTCAGAGGCATCCAGATTGCGCATCAGCTCGGAAACCCGATTGTTCGACTCGGCGGCACCGCTGATCGACAGGGTCTTGCCGGCCATTTTCACGTCGGTGAAATACACGCCATCCGGCAGCGTGCGCGCCAGTTGATCGAAGATCCGCCCACTGATCTGCCGGTTGCCCTGCAAGTCCTGAATGATGCGCATGCGTTCGACCAGTTGCTGGCGGCGCGCCTTGAGCTCGCTGATCTGCTTGATCCGTTCGTCGACCACGGCGATCTGCTTGCCGATGTAGTCGTTGCGCGTCACTTGCCGTTCAATCGCAGCGCTGATGATCTGATCAGCTATGAATACCGCCCCCACCGAACCGACCAGTACACCGGTCAGCGCCAGCAGAAAGCGTTTGCGCCGCTCTTCGCGACGCTCCTCGCGCCAGGGTAAAAGGTTGATCCGCGCCATCAGTCAAAACTCCTGAGCGCGAGCCCGCAGGCAATCATCAGGGCCGGCGCGTCGCTGGCCAGCGCCCCGGCATTGACCTTGCTGCTCAGGGCCATATGGGCAAACGGGTTGGCGACCTGGGTCGGGGTGTTCAGGCGCTGCTCGATCAGCCGATCCAGCCCCGGCACGGACGCCGTGCCGCCCGCCAGTAGAATGTGGTCGACCGCGTTGTACTGCCCCGAGGCGAAGAAGAACTGCAGCGAGCGCGACACTTGTTGCACCAGCGCTTCGCGAAACGGCTGCAAGACTTCACTGACATAGTCGTCGGGCAGACCGCCCTGTTTTTTCGCCAGCCCGGCCTGTTCGATGGTCAAGCCGTAACGGCGCTGGATTTCTTCGGTCAGTTGCCGGCCGCCGAACAGTTGCTCGCGGGTATAGATAATCTTGCCGTTGTGCAGCACGCTGAGGGTGGTCATGGTCGCGCCGATGTCGACCACCGCCACCGTCAGTCGCTCCTGAGAAGCCGCCAGTTGCGTGGCGAGCAGACCGAACGAACGCTCCAGGGCGTAGGCCTCGACATCGACCACACGGGCCGTCAAACCGGCGAGCGCAAGTGCCGCCTCGCGAACTTCGACGTTCTCCTTGCGACAGGCAGCCAGCAGCACGTTGACCCGCTCGGGATTGCGCGCAGATACGCCCTGCACTTCGAAGTCGATGGCGACTTCGTCCAGCGGATAGGGAATGTATTGGTCGGCTTCGATTTTGAGCTGGTTTTCCAGTTCGTCGTCGGACAGTCCCGCGTCCATTTCGATGATCTTGGTGATCACCGCGGACCCGGCCACAGCCACCGCTACGCTCCGGAGCCCGGTGCGCGCCTTGACCAGCACGCGGCTCAGGGCCTGGCCAACGCCTTCGAGCTCGGCGATGTTTTTCTCGACCACGGC
Organism: Pseudomonas fluorescens; assembly: GCF_001648775.1. GTDB lineage: Bacteria > Pseudomonadota > Gammaproteobacteria > Pseudomonadales > Pseudomonadaceae > Aquipseudomonas > Aquipseudomonas fluorescens_M. The sequence continues at coordinate 201,493 of NZ_LVEJ01000003.1, read as the reverse complement.
ATTCGCCGGCAACGGCTCCACCGCGTACGCCTCGACCCGGTAGCGATCACCCTGACGGCTCAGTTCCAGCAGCTTCACTGACGTGGAGCTGATGTCGATCCCCAGTAACGTATTGGTCTTTTTATTGAAGAGTCCCAGCACTACCAATTCCCTATGACTTTCCGTGAGTTACGGACTCTGTAATACGCATTGCGTTCCTTCACCCCGTCTTGACAGAAGCGCAAATGACGCCCCCAGCAGAAAAGTGCTTATAATGCCCAGCGTTTTTTTCTGCTTTTTACTGCCTGCGCGGCCGTTCTGTGTGTAGCCGGAACGCCGTCGCCAAATTCATTCTTTGCCCTGGATGTCCAAACGCCTTGATTCGTCTGCTGAAATTTTTCGGTTGGTCCATCGTCGCCGTTTTCTGCGGACTGCTTTTAGGTCTCAGCGGCGCGTTTCTTTACCTTAGTCCGGGTTTGCCGTCTGTGGAGGCTCTGCGAAGCATTCAGTTGCAGATTCCGCTGCGGGTGTACTCCAGCGACAACAAGTTGATCGCAGAATTTGGCGAAATGCGCCGTACGCCGATCCGTTTCGCCGACATTCCCCCCAATTTCATTAATGCGTTACTAAGTGCTGAAGACGACAATTTCGCCAACCACTATGGCGTCGATCCGAGCAGCCTGATGCGTGCCGCGACCCAACTGGTCAAAAGCGGACACATTCAGTCCGGCGGCAGCACCATCACCATGCAGGTGGCGAAGAACTTCTTCCTGACCAGCGAGCGCAGCTTCTCGCGCAAAACCACCGAAATTCTTTTGGCCCTGCAGATCGAACGACAGCTGACCAAGGACGAAATCCTTGAGCTGTACGTGAACAAAATCTACCTGGGTAACCGCGCCTATGGCATCGAGGCGGCGGCGCAGGTGTATTACGGCAAGTCGATCCGTGACGTCAGCCTGGCGCAGATGGCGATGATCGCCGGCCTGCCGAAAGCCCCGTCGCGCTTCAACCCGCTGGCCAACCCGGCACGCAGCAAAGAGCGTCGCGACTGGATCCTCGGGCGCATGTACAAGCTCGGCAAGATCACTGAGGCGGACTACACCGCCGCGATCAACGAGCCGCTCAACGCCAGCTATCACGTGCCGACGCCGGAAGTGAACGCACCGTATATCGCCGAAATGGCCCGCGCCGAAATGGTTGGCCGTTATGGCAGCGACGCCTACACCGAAGGTTTCCGCGTCACCACCACGGTGCCGAGCAACCTGCAGGAAATGGCCAACACCGCACTGCACGAAGGTTTGATGACCTACGACCAGCGTCACGGCTACCGTGGCCCCGAGTCGCGCCTGCCGGGCAAGACCCGCGAAGCCTGGGCCAGCGAGCTGACCAAACAACGCACCATCAGCAGCCTGGAGCCGGCCATCGTCACTCAGGTCGACAAGAACGGCCTGCAAGTGCTGACTCGCACGGGCGAAGAACACGTCGCCTGGGACACCATGAAATGGGCGCGCCCGTTCCTCAACACCAACAGCATGGGCGCCAACCCGCGCCAGCCGTCAGATGTCGCGCAGGTCGGCGATCTGGTTCGCGTGCAGCGTCAGAAAGACAATTCGCTGAAATTCAGCCAGATCCCGCAGGCGCAAGGTGCGCTGGTATCGCTGGATCCGCAGAACGGGGCGATCCGCTCGCTGGTCGGCGGTTTCGCCTTTGAGCAGAGCAACTACAACCGTGCCATGCAGGCCAAGCGTCAGCCGGGGTCGAGCTTTAAACCGTTCGTCTACAGCGCCGCGCTGGATAACGGCTACACCGCCGCGACCCTGGTCAACGATGCGCCGATCGTGTTCGTCGACGAGTACCTGGACAAGGTCTGGCGTCCGAAAAACGACACCAACACCTTCCTCGGCCCGATCCGCCTGCGTGAGGCGCTGTACAAGTCGCGCAACCTGGTATCGATCCGCTTGCTGCAGGCGATGGGCGTGGGCAAGACCATCGACTACATCACCCGCTTCGGCTTCAACAAGCAGGATCTGCCGCCGAACCTGTCGCTGGCGCTGGGTACCGCGACGCTGACGCCGATGGAGATCGCCACCGGTTGGAGCACGTTCGCCAACGGCGGCTACAAGATCACCCCGTACATCATCGACAAGATCGAAAGCCGCAATGGCGATACGCTGTTTGTGGCCAATCCGCCGACCGTACCGCAGGGTGGCGCGGCGACGGACGGTATCGCCGCGCCAGACGCTCAATCGTTCACAGTCAATGCCGCACCGGTTCCAGGCGAGGCACCGGGCAACGCGGCAGTGCCGCAAGCACCGGCCGTGGCTGAGCGGATCGTCGATGGTCGCACCACCTACATCCTCAACAGTATGTTGCAGGACGTGATCAAGCTCGGCACCGGTCGTCGTGCGCTGGCCATGGGCCGCAGCGACATCGCCGGCAAGACCGGTACCACCAACGAATCGAAAGATGCCTGGTTCTCCGGTTACAACGCCGATTACGTGACCACGGTCTGGACCGGTTTCGACCAGCCGGAAAGCCTCGGTCGCCGTGAGTTCGGCGGCACCGTGGCGCTGCCGATCTGGATGAACTACATGTCGGCAGCGTTGAAGGACAAGCCGCCGCACGTACAGCCTGAGCCGGAAGGCTTGCTGAGCCTGCGCGTGGACCCGGTCAGCGGCCGTGCAGCGACGCCGAGCACGCCGGGCGCGTACTTCGAGCTGTTCAAGTCTGAAGACACACCGCCGTCGGTGAATGAACTGGGCAATGGCACAGCGCCGGGCAGCCCGCTGCCGGCGGATGAGCAGGCGCCGATCGATCTGTTCTGATCCAGCGGTATAGAAAAGCCCCGCCTTCGTGAGAAGAGCGGGGCTTTTTATTACCTGAAAATCAAAAAACCCTCACCCTAGCCCTCTCCCAGAGGAAGAGGGGACTGACCGAGTTGTCTAGCGCTCTACATCGACCTGAGAGAGCTGTGTCGATTATGGATTCAAAACAATACGTTCAGGTCGGCGTAACTCCCGAACATCCCCCAATCAGTCCCCTCTCCCCCTGGGAGAGGGTTAGGGTGAGGGCCCTTGTCGATATGAAATGCGATCCTGAGAATTCCCGAAAACAAAAAAGCCCCGACTCTCACGAGCCGGGGCTTTCGGTTGAAGCGCTACAACGGCTTAGCCGTTGAACACGTCATCCACGCTTTTCAGCGGGTAGTTCTTCGGATACGGCAGGGTAGCCACACCGGTCTCGATTGCGGCTTTGGCCACAGCGTCGGAGATCAGGGTGATCAGACGCTTGTCCATTGGCTTCGGAATGATGTACTCACGGCCGAATTCCAGCGGCGCGCCACCGTAGGCATCGCACACGTCCTGAGGCACAGGCAGCTTGGCCAGTTCACGCAGGGCGTTGGCGGCAGCCACTTTCATTTCTTCGTTGATGCGCTTGGCGCGAACGTCCAGGGCACCACGGAAGATGAACGGGAAGCCCAGAACGTTGTTGACCTGGTTCGGGTAGTCCGAACGGCCGGTGGCCATGATCACGTCGCTACGGGTGGCGTGTGCCAGCTCCGGGGAGATTTCCGGATCCGGGTTCGAGCACGCGAACACGATCGGGTTGGCCGCCATCGACAGCAGGCCTTCAGCGCTCAGCAGGTTCGGACCGGACAGACCGACGAACACGTCAGCGCCTGCCAGTGCGTCAGCCAGGCTGCGCTTGTCGGTAGCGTGAGCGAACACGGCTTTGTACTGGTTCAGGTCGTCACGGCCGGAGTGGATCACGCCGGTACGGTCAACCATGAAGATGTTTTCGATGCGTGCGCCCATGCTCACCAGCAATTTCATGCAGGAGATGGCGGCAGCGCCGGCGCCCAGGCAGACGATTTTCGCTTCCGGCAGGGTTTTGCCGGCGATTTCGAGGGCGTTGATCATGCCTGCAGCGGTCACGATCGCGGTGCCGTGCTGGTCATCGTGGAATACCGGAATGTCGCACTGCTCGATCAGAGCACGTTCGATCTCAAAGCACTCTGGCGCCTTGATGTCTTCCAGGTTGATGCCACCGAAAGTGATGGAGATGCGTTTTACGGTGTCGATGAAGGCTTGCGGGCTTTCCGAGTCGACTTCGATGTCGAACACGTCGATGCCGGCGAAGCGCTTGAACAGTACGCCTTTACCTTCCATCACTGGCTTGGAAGCCAATGGGCCGAGGTTACCCAGGCCGAGAATCGCGGTGCCATCGGAAATGACTGCAACCAGGTTGCCCTTGCCGGTGTATTTGTAGGCCAGTTCAGGATCGCGAGCGATCTCACGCACTGGTTCAGCTACGCCGGGGCTGTAGGCCAGCGACAAGTCGCGAGCGGTAGCAGTGGCCTTGGTGAGCTCGACACTCAGCTTCCCTGGACGAGGATTGGCATGATATTCGAGAGCGGCAGTTTTCAGATCAGACATTTTGGCATTCCGCTTTTTACTGTTGGACAGACTGGTCAGCGAGGATACGCGCCTCGCAAAGTCCCTACAAGACTGAGCGGTCACCCCTGTCAAGCGCCCTGTCCTACGACTTTGGGCCAAGAGCCACGGCGCACAAGGGCTTGACTGTTCACAATCGACAGAAAAAATGTCTACAATTTTTATTCAGCGAGAAGTTTTCAGCATGCTCGGATCAGTCAACGGCAGTAACCAGCGCGACTGACCCGATTGCAATCCACCGCGCCGCGAGCGATCGACGATCCAGCCGCGCGCCTCAACCTGCTTGCCTTTCAGCGCCTGCAATCGGACATTGTCGAATTGTCCGACCAGATTGGGTGCAACGCGCAATACAAGCGCGTCCTGCAACTCGATCCAGATTCCGCCGCGATTGCGCTGAACCTTGCTCACACGCCCACTGATCACGGCGAAACCCGAGCGCTGGATCTGCCCCGCTTTCAGTACAGGAGATTGCCGCCAGATGCCTCGTCCGGCTCGTCGTGCGACGTTTTCAGCGGCTTGCTGACAGGCGACAAGATCGACATTCGGCGCCACCGCGACCTGAAAACCAAAGCCATCGGCGAGCATTTGCGCTTCGAGATTGACGCCGCTGGCACTGTAAATGTGCGCAAGCGTACGTCCGTAATGGTCTTTGGCTTGCTTGCCGGGGCGCAAACCGACACGTCCACCGCTGGCATCGACCAGGGCTTGCAGCCGTTGGCGCGCCGCCACCGCGAGAGGTTCGTCGCTGCGCCCCTGCTTGCCCAACTCAGGCGTATTAAGGCCGATCATGCGCACGCTGCGACCGTCGCTCAGACGCACCGTATCGCCATCGACCACCCGTTGCACCGCGACGCTAGTCAGCCGCGAAGGCGCGGGACAGAAGGCCTGCGCGCCGGACAGCCAAATCGCGGACACAAAAAAGGCGCCCGCGAGGGGCGCCTTTTTCAGCAACGAGGAAAAGCCCACCGGGCCCTTCAACCTTACTCTGCAGCAGCAGGTTTCTTGCCGAAAGCACCGAAACGGTCTGCGAACTTCTGAACGCGACCACCGGTGTCCAGAGTCTTCTGCTTACCGGTGTAGAACGGGTGGCATTCGTTGCACACGTCGATTGGCAGAGCTTTGCCGAAAGTCGAACGGGTTTCGAACTTGTTGCCACAGCTGCAGGTAACAGCGATGACTGGGTAATTCGGGTGGATATCAGCTTTCATGGTGTCTTCCTCAGCTAGCGTGCCGCCACCCAACACTATTGTTGAATACCGCACGTAATTAGGCCGCGGATTCTACCAGACCTTTTCAAACACGCAAGCTGTCACCGAGACCGACCGTCTGCTAGGCTCCCGGCCTTGAACGCATTCCCCTGTGGGAGCGAGCTTGCTCGCGAATGCGTTGTGTCAGTCAGTCTTTAAGCGCCTGATACACCGCCTTCGCGAGCAAGCTCGCTCCCACAATTGATCTGCGCTCAACCCTTCTTTTGCGTTTATAGAGATCCCCCCGCGTGCCCGACGCCATTCTGCGCCTCGCCTTGCCTTCGCCCTTGCGCCGCCTGTTCGACTATCGGGCGCCGGCCGGCGTGCTGCGCGAGCAATTGCAGCCGGGCATGCGTCTGCGAGTGCCGTTTGGCCGCCGCGAGATGATCGGCATTCTGGTCGAAGTCACGGACACCAGCGAAGTACCGGTGGAGAAACTGAAACCGGCGCTGGCCCTGCTCGATGCCACGCCGCCGTTGCCGCCAGCCCTGTTCAAGCTGTGCCTGTGGACGTCGCAGTATTATCAGCACAGCCTCGGCGACACCTTGAGCTGGGCGTTGCCGGTGCTGCTGCGCCAGGGTGAACTGGCCGAGGCGCGACAGGAGCGCTTCTGGTCGATCACTCCCGGCGCCAGCCTTGATGACCCGCGCATTGCCCGCGCGCCGCGCCAGCGCGAAGCACTGGCGACGCTGGCCCAGCACCCGCACGGCGTCGCCCATCAGTTGCTGAGCAAATTGATGCTGAGCAAGGACAGCCTTGATCTGCTGCTGGCAAAGAACCTCGTGCAAGTGGAAATCCGCCGCCATGCACCGGGCGCGCGCCACGAACACTGGCTGGCGCAACCGGAATTGCCGCTCAACGCTGAACAGCGCGCCGCCTACGAGGCCATCCGCGCCGGATTCGACAGTTATCACGCGTTCCTGCTGGCCGGGGTCACCGGCAGCGGCAAGACCGAAGTCTATTTGCAGCTGATCCGCGAAACCCTCGAAGCCGGCAAACAGGCACTGGTGCTGATCCCGGAAATCAACCTCGGCCCGCAGACACTCGCGCGCTTCGAACAGCGCTTCAATGCGCGCATCGCCCTGCTGCACTCGGCGGTCAATGACCGCGAGCGCCTCGACGCCTGGCTCGCCGCCCGAGATGGCGAGGCCGACATTATTATCGGCACGCGTTCGGCGCTGTTCACGCCGATGAAAAACCCCGGGCTGATCATCATCGACGAAGAGCACGACGGCTCTTATAAACAGCAGGAAGGCCTGCGTTACCACGCCCGCGATCTGGCGTTGGTACGTGCACGGCAGGAAAACATCCCGATCGTGCTCGGTTCCGCCACGCCATCTCTGGAAAGTCTGCACAACGCCTACACCGGCCGTTACGGCCTGCTGCGCCTGAATGAACGTGCCGGCGGCGCCAAGCAGCCACGTTTCCTGCGGCTGGACGTGAAAAGCCGTCCACTCGACAGCGGGATTTCCGGGCCGATGCAGCAAGCCATTGGCCAGACGCTCGCCAATGGCCAGCAAGTATTGGTCTTCCTCAACCGTCGCGGTTTCGCGCCGACGCTGTTGTGCCACGACTGCGGCTGGATGTCCGAGTGTTCGCGTTGTGACGCAAGGATGACCGTGCACCAACGCTATGGCGAATTGCGCTGCCACCACTGCGGCTACGTGGAACGTACGCCGCGCCAGTGTCCGAAGTGCAACAAGGTCGATCTGCGGCCCGTCGGCGCCGGCACCGAGCGCGCCGAAGAACGTTTGGCGATTTTGTTCCCGGATTACCCGGTGCTGCGCGTCGACCGCGACAGCACGTCGCGCAAGGACGCAATGAATCAGCTGTTCGCGACGATTCAGAAGGGCCAGCCCTGCATTCTGGTCGGCACACAGATGTTGGCCAAAGGGCACCATTTTCCACGGGTGACGCTGGTGTCGATTCTCGATGCCGACGGAGGCTTGTTCTCCGGCGACTTCCGCGCCAGCGAGCGCATGGCGCAGTTGATCGTGCAGGTCGCCGGCCGTGCGGGCCGAGCCGAAGAGCCGGGCAAAGTGATCATCCAGACCCACCTCGCCGACCATCCCCTATTGGTGCAACTGACCGAGCAGGGCTATTTCGCCTTTGCCGAGCAGGCCTTGAGCGAACGCCGCGCCGCCGGGCTGCCGCCGTTTGCGCATCTGGCGCTGTTGCGTGCCGAAGCGCACAAGCCAGGGCAGGCGGAAGGTTTTCTCGATGAGGCGTGCAGCGAGGCTGAGCGCTTGTTGGCCGAACAGAATTTGACCGGCATCGAGCTGCTCGGGCCAGTGCCGGCGCCGATGGAGCGGCGGGCCGGGCGGTATCGCGCACAGCTGTTGTTGCAGGCGACCGCGCGGGCGCCGCTGCACCGGTTGCTGGCCAGTTGGTTGCTGGTGCTGGAGCAGATGCCGAGTGGGCGCGCGGTGCGCTGGTCGCTGGATGTCGATCCCGTCGATTTGTATTGATAGAAGGATCGTCTTCGCGAGCAGGCTCGCTCCTACAGGAATTGCACCGCCCTCGCTCGCGAAAGTGATCTATTTGTCACCACACATCCACATCCTGCCTGCTAAGGTTGGCAAGCCCGTCTTCGCAACGGATAATGCCCAGTTTTTCCACCCGCGCATCGATGCGCCCGCCGCGCTTGCGGTCGAAAGAGAAGACCATGAAAGACACCATTCGCCAGCTGATCCAACAAGCCCTCACCCAACTCGTCAACGAAGGTGTGTTGCCTGAAGGCCTGACGCCGGCGATCCAGGTGGAGAACGCCCGCGACAAGACGCACGGCGACTTTGCCAGCAACATCGCCATGATGCTGGCCAAGCCTGCGGGCATGAAGCCGCGCGATCTGGCGGAAAAAATCATCGCCGCGCTGCCGGCTGACGAGAACGTCACCAAGGCCGAAATCGCCGGCCCGGGCTTCATCAACTTCTTCCAGAACACCCAGGCTTTGGCTTCGCGTCTCGACGCCGCACTGGCCGACGCCAACGTTGGCGTGCGCAAGGCTGGCCCGGCGCAGCGCACCGTGGTCGACCTGTCGGCTCCTAACCTGGCCAAAGAAATGCACGTTGGCCACTTGCGCTCGACCATCATTGGCGACGGCGTGGCCCGCGTCCTCGAATTCCTCGGCGACGAAGTGATCCGTCAGAACCACGTTGGCGACTGGGGCACCCAGTTCGGCATGCTGATGGCGTACCTGCAGGAAAACCCGATCACCAGCGACGAGCTGTCCGATCTGGAAAACTTCTACCGCGCCGCCAAGCAGCGTTTCGACGAATCCGCAGAATTCGCCGACCGCGCCCGTGGCCTGGTGGTCAAGCTGCAGGCCGGCGACGCCGAGTGCCTGGCGCTGTGGACCAAGTTCAAGGACATCTCGCTGTCGCACTGCCAGAAGATCTACGAACTGCTCAACGTCAAACTGACCATGGCCGACGTGATGGGCGAAAGCGCCTACAACGACGACCTGATCAATGTGGTCAACGACCTGAAAGCCGCTGGCATGCTGGTCGAGAGTAATGGCGCCCAGTGCGTGTTCCTCGACGAGTTCAAGAACGCCGACGGCGACCCGCTGCCAGTGATCATCGTCAAGGCTGACGGCGGCTACCTGTACGCCACCACTGACCTGGCCGCCGTGCGCTACCGCAGTGGCAAACTGAAAGCCGATCGCGCGCTGTACTTCGTCGATCAGCGTCAGGCCCTGCACTTCCAGCAAGTGTTCGCCGTGGCGCGCAAGGCCGGTTTCGTCACCCATCCGATGGAGATGGAACACATGGGCTTCGGCACTATGAACGGCGCCGACGGCCGTCCGTTCAAGACCCGTGACGGCGGCACCGTGAAGCTGATCGACCTGCTGACCGAAGCGCAGGAACGTGCATACAGCCTGGTCAAAGAGAAGAACCCTACGCTGGCCGAAGACGAACTGCGCAACATCGCCAAAGTCGTCGGCATCGGCGCGGTGAAGTACGCCGACCTGTCGAAGCACCGCACCAGTGACTACAGCTTCAACTTCGACCTGATGCTGAATTTCGAAGGCAACACTGCTCCATACCTGCTGTACGCCTACACCCGTGTGGCCGGTGTGTTCCGCAAACTGGGCAAGGACTTCAGCGAAGTCGATGGCCAGATCGTGCTGGAAGCCGCGCACGAGCAAGAGCTGGCGGCGAAACTGGCGCAGTTCGGCGAAGTGCTGAACAACGTGTCCGACAAAGGCACGCCGCACATTCTCTGCACCTACCTGTACGACGTTGCCGGTCTGTTCTCCAGCTTCTACGAGAACTGCCCGATCCTCGCTGCCGAAACCCCGGCCCAGATGCAGAGCCGTCTGCGCCTGGCCGCGCTGACCGGTCGCACCCTCAAGCAAGGCCTGGAGCTGTTGGGTCTGGAAACTCTGGAGCGTATGTAAGTTGGCTGCCAAGAAAAAACCTGCACCCAAGCGTGGCGCCAGCCGTTACCAAGCTCCTGCAAAGCAACCGATTCCGGGTTGGCTGTGGATGGCCATCGGCCTGACGGTCGGCGCGTTCATCGTGTTTCTGATGAAGCTGGAGCCGGGCAAGGGCAGCGACACGGTCAAGCGTGAGAAGGTCGAGCAGGCGCAACAGCAGAAAGCGTCGAAAATCGCCGAGGCCAACAAGACCCCGCCGAGCCCGACTCAACCGGTGAAGCCGAAGTACGACTTCTACACCCTGTTGCCGGAATCGGAAGTGATCGTGCCGCCGGACGCCGTGCCGGAGAAGACGTTGCCGACGCCACAAGTGCCGGCCATCCCGACCACGCCAGTGACCCCGGCGGAAGCGGCGAAGATCGACACCGCCCGTGCTCAGGCTGCTCTGGCCGGGATTACCCCGCCGCCAGCACCGCCGGTGAGCAAAGCGGCGCCAGTGACCAAGTTCTTCTTGCAGGCCGGTTCGTTCCGTAAGGAAACCGATGCTGACAAGGTCCGCGCGCAGATCATTCTGCTTGGCCAGGCGGTGGCGGTTGAGTCCGGCACGGTGAAGGATGAAACCTGGTACCGCGTCTTGGTCGGCCCGTTCAGTAACCGTGAACAACTGACCACGGCGCAGAAACAACTGGCCGGTGCTGGCTTCAGCAACCTGTTGTTACAACAACGCCAGAGCCGCTGATTTCGTCAGAGTCACCGTGTCACCGTGTCATCGTTCTTCGCGAGCAAGCTCGCTCCCACAGGCTATGCGCTGTCCCTGTGGGAGCGAGCCTGCTCGCGAAGGCGTCATAACCAGCACCACAAAATTCTGATCTGCCCTCCGCCGTTCGTCCCTCCGCACCCTGCCCGGTTGAAATCCTCTCCAGCACCCCCATATGAATGGGCATAAGGCACTTTCGCCCCGCTGTGTGGAGACTCTTCCCTTGACCACCATCGTTTCAGTCCGCCGTCACGGCAAAGTCGTCATGGGCGGCGACGGCCAGGTTTCTCTCGGCAATACCGTGATGAAAGGCAACGCGAAAAAAGTTCGTCGCCTGTACCACGGCCAGGTCATCGCCGGTTTTGCCGGTGCCACCGCCGACGCCTTTACCCTCTTCGAACGCTTCGAAGGCCAGCTTGAAAAACATCAGGGCCACCTGGTGCGTGCCGCTGTCGAACTCGCCAAAGAATGGCGCACCGACCGCTCCCTGAGCCGCCTCGAAGCGATGCTCGCGGTCGCCAACAAAGACGCCTCGCTGATCATTACCGGCAACGGTGACGTGGTCGAACCCGAAGATGGCCTGATCGCCATGGGTTCCGGCGGCGGCTACGCGCAGGCTGCGGCCAGCGCCCTGCTGAAAAAGACCGACCTGTCGGCCCGTGAAATCGTCGAAACCGCACTGGGCATCGCTGCCGACATCTGCGTATTCACCAACCACACTCAGACCATTGAGGAGCAGGATCTCGCTGAATAAGCCTGACGCGGCCCTGTGCCACGGCTTGTTTCTGCTTGAGGACCGTCAACTACTATGTCCATGACTCCCCGCGAAATCGTCCACGAACTCAACCGCCACATCATCGGCCAGGACGATGCCAAGCGCGCCGTCGCGATTGCCCTGCGCAACCGCTGGCGCCGCATGCAGCTGCCTGAAGAGCTGCGTGTTGAAGTGACCCCGAAGAACATCCTGATGATCGGCCCGACCGGTGTCGGTAAAACCGAGATCGCCCGTCGTCTGGCGAAACTCGCCAACGCGCCGTTCATCAAGGTCGAAGCGACCAAGTTCACCGAAGTCGGTTACGTCGGTCGTGACGTCGAATCGATCATCCGTGATCTGGCTGACGCTGCGATCAAAATGCTCCGTGAGCAGGAAATGACCCGCGTGCGTCACCGCGCCGAAGACGCTGCCGAGGATCGTATCCTCGACGCGCTGCTGCCGCCGGCCCGCATGGGCTTCAGCAACGAAGAAGCACCGAGCTCCGATTCCAACACCCGTCAGCTGTTCCGCAAGCGCCTGCGCGAAGGTCAGCTGGATGACAAGGAAATCGAGATCGAAGTCGCCGAAGTGGCCGGCATCGAAATCGCCACGCCGCCCGGCATGGAAGAAATGACCAACCAGTTGCAGTCGCTGTTCGCCAACATGGGCAAGGGCAAGAAGAAAGCGCGCAAGCTCAAGGTCAAAGAAGCGCTGAAGCTGGTGCGCGACGAGGAAGCCGGGCGTCTGGTCAACGAAGAAGAGCTGAAAGCCAAAGCGCTGGAAGCGGTTGAACAGCACGGCATCGTGTTCATCGACGAGATCGACAAAGTCGCCAAGCGTGGCAATGTCGGCGGCGCCGATGTCTCCCGTGAAGGCGTGCAACGCGACCTGCTGCCGCTGATCGAAGGCTGCACCGTCAACACCAAACTGGGCATGGTCAAGACTGACCACATCCTGTTCATCGCGTCCGGTGCGTTCCACCTGAGCAAGCCGAGCGATCTGGTGCCTGAGCTGCAAGGTCGTCTGCCGATTCGCGTCGAACTCAAGGCCCTGAGCCCGGAAGACTTCGAACGCATCCTCAGCGAACCGCACGCTTCGCTCACCGAGCAATATTGCGCGCTGCTGAAAACCGAAGGCCTGAACATCCAGTTCCAGCCCGAAGGCATCAAGCGTCTGGCGGAGATCGCCTGGCAGGTCAACGAGAAGACCGAGAACATCGGTGCCCGTCGTCTGCACACCCTGCTGGAGCGTCTGCTTGAAGAGGTGTCGTTCAGCGCCGGTGATCTGGCCAGCACCCACGATGAGAAGCCGATTCTGATCGACGCCGAATACGTCAACAGCCACCTCGGCGAATTGGCGCAGAACGAAGACCTGTCCCGTTATATCCTGTAAGCCATACTTACAGCGGTAGCGGACCCTGTGGGAGCGAGCTTGCTCGCGAAGAGGCCGTGTCAGTCGACATCAACGTCGTCTGACACACCGCTTTCGCGAGCAAGCTCGCTCCCACATTTGTTCAAGGGTCGCCCACACATCGGACGCCAGCCCATGACTCAAATCCCCACCGACATCAAACTGCACAAAGCCTCGAAAACCCTGACGCTCACTTACGCGTCCGGCGAGGAATACACCCTGCCCGCCGAATTCCTGCGCGTACATTCTCCCTCCGCCGAGGTCCAGGGCCACGGCAAACCGATCCTGCAATTCGGCAAGATCAACGTCGGTCTGAGCAAACTGGAACCGGCCGGTCACTACGCACTGAAACTGACCTTCGACGACGGTCACGACAGCGGCCTGTTCACCTGGGATTATCTCTACGAGCTGGGGCGACGTCATGACGCACTCTGGGCCGATTATCTGGCCGAGCTCAAAGCGGCGGGAAAAACCCGCGACCCGAACGAGTCCATCGTCAAGCTGATGCTCTAGCCCGAGCCTTGCGCTCATTAGAGGGCATTTTCTAAATTCATCTATTTGAATGCTCTGCTGTGTGGCCGAGGATCGGCCTGCTTGCGAAAAAAATTAAACTCGGGTAACCAATGGAGCTGGCAAGTTCCCTGCAGTGCTCTACGACTGTAAAGCAGCTATGCAGAATTAACGGTCACCCGAGCAGTAGTACCTGGCATTGGCTGTGGAACTGCACAGCAGAAAACCGGGTACTCGTCTCAGGACAATGGAGCGTCGTAGATGAGTAACAAGAATAACGATGACCTGAAGTACCAAGCCTCGGAAAACACCCTGGGGCTTAATCCCGTCGTTGGGCTACGCGGAAAGGATCTGCTGGCCTCTGCTCGTATGGTGCTGAAACAGGCCATTAAACAACCGATCCATAGCGTCAAACACGTCACCCATTTCGGCCTCGAACTGAAGAACGTGTTGTTCGGCAAATCCGAACTGCAACCGGCTGGCGATGACCGTCGCTTCGCCGATCCTGCGTGGAGCCAGAACCCGCTCTACAAACGTTATCTGCAAACTTACCTGGCATGGCGCAAGGAACTCCATTCCTGGATCGATGACAGTAGTCTGTCACCCAAAGATATCGCCCGCGGCCACTTCGTCATCAACCTGATGACCGAAGCCATGGCCCCGACCAACACCGCCGCCAACCCGGCTGCGGTGAAACGCTTCTTCGAGACCGGCGGCAAAAGCCTGCTCGATGGCCTCTCGCATCTGGCCAAGGATCTGGTGCACAACGGCGGCATGCCGAGTCAGGTCAACATGGGCGCGTTCGAGGTCGGCAAGAGCCTTGGTGTCACCGAAGGCGCGGTGGTGTTTCGCAACGACGTGCTGGAGCTGATCCAATACAAGCCGATCACCGAGCAAGTCCACGAGCGTCCACTGCTGGTGGTGCCGCCGCAGATCAACAAATTCTACGTATTCGATTTGAGCCCGGACAAAAGTCTGGCGCGTTTCTGCCTGCGCAATAACGTGCAGACGTTCATCGTCAGCTGGCGCAACCCGACCAAGGCCCAGCGCGAGTGGGGCCTGTCGACGTACATCGATGCGCTGAAAGAAGCGGTCGACGTGGTTACCGCGATCACCGGCAGCAAAGACGTGAACATGCTCGGCGCTTGCTCCGGTGGCATCACCTGTACCGCCCTGCTTGGCCACTACGCGGCGATCGGCGAGAAGAAGGTCAATGCCCTCACGCTGCTGGTCAGCGTGCTCGACACGACGCTGGACAGCGACGTCGCCCTGTTCGTCGACGAGCAGACCCTGGAAACCGCCAAGCGCCACTCGTACCAGGCCGGCGTGCTCGAAGGCAAAGACATGGCCAAGGTCTTCGCGTGGATGCGCCCCAACGACTTGATCTGGAACTACTGGGTCAACAACTACCTGCTCGGCAACGAGCCGCCGGTGTTCGACATCCTGTTCTGGAACAACGACACCACACGGTTGCCCGCTGCGTTCCACGGCGACCTGATCGAGATGTTCAAAAACAACCCACTGATCCGCCCGAATGCACTGGAAGTGTGCGGTACGCCGATCGACCTCAAGCAGGTCACCGCCGACATTTTCTCGCTGGCCGGCACCAACGACCACATCACACCGTGGAAGTCCTGCTACAAGTCGGCGCAGCTGTTTGGTGGCAAGGTCGAGTTCGTGTTGTCGAGCAGCGGGCATATCCAGAGCATTCTGAACCCGCCGGGCAACCCGAAATCGCGTTACATGACCGGCGAAGAAATGGCCGCGAATGCCGATGAGTGGCAGGAAAACTCGACCAAGCACACCGATTCCTGGTGGCTGTACTGGCAGACGTGGCAGGCCGAGCGCTCGGGCAACCTGAAAAAGGCCCCGCTGAAACTGGGCAACAAGGCATATCCGGCGGGTGAAGCCTCGCCGGGCACTTACGTTCACGAACGGTAAAACCTGTGGGAGCGAGCTTGCTCGCGAAAGCGTCGTGTCAGTCACCATCAATGTTGAATGATTGATCGTATTCGCGAGCAAGCTCGCTCCCACAGTTATAAATTTGAGAAACAGACTCCATCCACAGGGCCTGACGCATGCCGCAACCGTTCATATTCCGTACCGTCGATCTGGATGGCCAGACCATCCGCACCGCGGTGCGCCCCGGCAAGCCTCACTTGACGCCCTTGCTGATTTTCAATGGCATCGGCGCCAACCTGGAGCTGGTGTTTCCGTTTGTCGCGGCGCTGGACCCGGATCTGGAAGTGATCGCCTTCGACGTGCCCGGTGTCGGCGGCTCCTCGACGCCTAACCGGCCGTATCGCTTTCCCGGGCTGGCCAAGCTGACGGCACGGATGCTCGATTATCTCGACTACGGTCAGGTCAACGTCATCGGCGTGTCGTGGGGTGGCGCACTCGCGCAGCAATTTGCCTACGACTACCCCGAGCGCTGCAAGAAACTGGTGCTGGCGGCGACCGCTGCCGGTGCAGTGATGGTGCCGGGCAAACCGAAAGTGCTGTGGATGATGGCCAGTCCGCGGCGCTACATTCAACCCTCCCACGTGATTCGCATCGCGCCGCTGATCTACGGCGGCTCGTTCCGTCGCGACCCGACACTGGCGGCCAGTCACGCGGCGAAAGTACGTTCGGCCGGCAAGCTCGGTTACTACTGGCAACTGTTCGCAGGTTTAGGCTGGACCAGCATTCACTGGCTGCACAAGATCCATCAGCCGACGCTGGTGCTGGCCGGCGATGACGATCCACTGATCCCGCTGATCAACATGCGCATGCTCGCCTGGCGCATTCCCAACGCCCAACTGCACATCATCGACGACGGTCATCTGTTCCTGATTACCCGCGCCGAAGCGGTGGCGCCGATCATCATGAAGTTTCTCCAGGAGGAACGTCAGCGGGCAGTGATGCACCCGCATCCGACACCGCTCGGCGGTTAACCCCGGCGGCAGGCTTTATGCAGGCCTTTGGCAAAGAGTGCGCGGCAGGACGCCGCGCAGGCAGCAACCCGCAACAGCGTCTATGGTGTTCTGGTTCGGTGAGTGTGTTTTTGGCCTGAAGACGAAGGAGTGTTGAGTCATGCGCGACAAACCAGCGACGGGCGTGGTGCCCAGCCCCGCCGTGTTCATCAACGCACAAAGTGCGATCACCGGCCTGCGTGGGCGCGATTTGATCTCGACCTTGCGCAGCGTGGCGGCTCACGGTTTGCGCAACCCGATCCACAGTGCGAAGCACGCCTTGAAACTCGGCGGTCAACTGGGCCGCGTGCTGCTCGGCGAAACCCTGCACCCGACCAATCCGAACGACAGCCGCTTCGCCGATCCGGCGTGGAGCCTCAACCCGTTTTACCGGCGCAGCCTGCAGGCGTACCTGGCCTGGCAAAAGCAGGTCAAAAGCTGGATCGATGAAAGCAACATGAGCGATGACGATCGTGCCCGCGCGCACTTCGCCTTCACTCTGCTCAACGACGCCGTAGCGCCGTCCAACACCCTGCTCAACCCGCTGGCGGTGAAAGAGCTGTTCAACTCCGGCGGCCACAGTCTGGTGCGCGGTCTCAGTCATTTGTTCGATGACCTGCTGCACAACGACGGCCTGCCACGCCAAGTGACCAAGCAAGCTTTCGAGGTCGGCAAAACCGTTGCTACTACCACCGGCTCAGTGGTATTTCGCAACGAGATGCTTGAGCTGATCCAGTACAAGCCGATGAGCGAAAAGCAGTACGCCAAGCCGCTGCTGGTGGTGCCGCCGCAAATCAACAAGTACTACATTTTCGACCTCAGCCCGCAGAACAGCTTCGTCCAGTACGCGCTGAAAAACGGCTTGCAGACCTTCATGATCAGTTGGCGCAACCCGGATGTGCGCCATCGCGAATGGGGCCTGTCGACCTACGTCGAAGCCGTAGAAGAAGCGATGAACATCTGCCGGGCGATCACCGGCGCGCGCGAGGTCAACCTGATGGGCGCCTGCGCTGGCGGTCTGACCATCGCCGCCCTGCAAGGGCATTTGCAGGCCAAACGACAACTGCGGCGGGTCTCCAGCGCGACCTATCTGGTCAGCCTGCTCGACAGTGAAATCGAAACCTCAGCCACGCTGTTTGCCGATGAACAAACCCTCGAAGCGGCCAAGCGCCGTTCGTATCAAAAGGGCGTGCTCGACGGTCGCGACATGGCCAAAGTCTTCGCGTGGATGCGCCCCAACGATTTGATCTGGAGCTACTTCGTCAACAACTACCTGTTGGGCAAAGAGCCGCCGGCCTTCGACATCCTCTACTGGAACAACGACAACACCCGTCTGCCGGCTGCCTTTCACGGCGACTTGCTGGACTTTTTCAAGCACAACCCGCTGACCCATCCGGGCGGTCTGGAAGTGTGCGGCACGCCGATCGATCTGCAGAAAGTCACCGTCGACAGCTTCAGCGTCGCCGGCATGAACGACCACATTACGCCGTGGGACGCTGTGTACCGCTCGACCCTGCTGCTCGGTGGCGAACGACGTTTCGTGCTGTCCAACAGCGGCCATGTGCAGAGCATTCTCAACCCGCCGAGCAACCCGAAAGCCGCGTATGTCGAAAACGGCAAGATGAGCAGTGACCCGCGCGCCTGGTATTACGACGGCAAACACGTCGACGGCAGTTGGTGGCCGCAGTGGCTGGAATGGATTCAACAGCGTTCCGGCACGCAGCACGAAACCTCGTTCACCCTCGGCAACCCGAACTATCCACCGATGGAGGCCGCGCCCGGGACTTACGTGCGTGTGCGCTGACGCTTAACCGAACTTTTCTAAGAAGACTGGATGAAAACCCGCGACCGGATTCTCGAATGTGCTTTGCAACTGTTCAACGAAAAGGGCGAGCCGAACGTCTCCACCATGGAGGTGGCCAACGAAATGGGCATCAGCCCGGGCAACCTCTACTACCACTTTCATGGCAAGGAGCCGCTGATTCTCGGGTTGTTCGAACACTTTCAGAATGAACTGGCACCGCTGCTCGATCCGCCGTCGGATGTCGAGTTGGCGCCGGAGGATTACTGGCTGTTCCTGCATTTGATCGTCGAGCGGCTGGCGCAGTATCGGTTTCTGTTTCAGGACCTGTCGAACCTCGCTGGGCGCTTGCCGAAACTGGCCAAGGGCATTCGCAATCTGCTCAATGCATTGAAGCGCACGCTGGCGTCGTTGCTGGCGCGATTGAAGGCGGGGGGTCAGTTGGTCAGTGATACCCAGGCGCTAGGGCAGCTGGTGGAGCAGATCACCATGACGCTGCTGTTTTCGCTGGATTATCAGCGGATTCTGGATCGTGAGGGCGAGGTCAGATTGGTGGTTTATCAGATCATGATGCTGGTGGCGCCGCATCTGTTGCCGCCGGTGAAAGTGGCGACTGAGCGGATGGCCCTGCAATACCTTGAAGATCACGACTGAATCAAAAGCCCCTCACCCTAGCCCTCTCCCGGAGGGAGAGGGGACTGATCCGGGGATGCTGATGAGCTACGCCGACCTGAAATTTCTCTGTTGAATCCATAATCGACTCGGTCTTTCAGGTCGATGCATAGCGAAAGACACCTCGGTCGGCCCCCTCTCCCTCCGGGCGGTCCGACGTTTCGGGAGGGCTGGGGTGAGGGTCAGCTTCAAAAACGCCACAAACAAAAACGCCCGACCTTCACAGGCCGGGCGTTTTGTTTTGCCCTGATGAATCAGGACTGACTGGTTGGCGTCGACGGCGTCGATGCAACAGTCGGGGTAGCCACCGGAGTCGGTGCCGCGGCGGAGTTCGACGCGCTGACCGGTGCTGCCGGGGTGGCAGGTTTGGCTGCAGCAGGCGCTGCTGGCTTCGGCGCAGCGGCTTTCGGCGCGGCCGGTTTTTTCACTGCCGGCTTCTTCGCTGCAGCGGGTTTCGCTGCAGGCTTGGCAGCCGGTTTGGCGGCCGCAGTTTTCGCGGCTGGCTTGGCGGCAGGTTTCGCTGCAGTTTTGGCCGCAGGTTTTGCAGCCGGCTTGGCAGCGGCTTTGGCGGCAACCGGTTTGGCTGCAGCTTTGGCTGCTGGCTTGGCCGCTGCGGTTTTCGCTGCAGGCTTGGCCGCTGCTTTAGCTGCAGGTTTAGCCGCTGCTTTAGCCAATGGCTTGGCAGCGGATTTTGCCGCTGGTTTGGCCGCCGCAGTTTTCGCTGCAGGTTTTGCTGCTGCGGTTTTCGCCGCCACAGGCTGAGCTTTCAGACCGGTGAGTTTCTCGATCTGTTTGGTCAGTGTGTCGACCTTGCTGTTGAGTGCCTTGACCTCATTGCGGCTCGGTACACCAAGGCGCGAAATCGCGCTGTTCAGGCGCTTGTCGAAAGCCCCTTCCAGCTCGTCCCACTTGCCCAGTGCGCGATCTTTCACGCCGCTGATGCGCGACTTGGCCGACGAAGCAGAGTCCTTGGCGGCATCGACTGTTTTGCCAACTGCGGACTTGGTGAGCTTCTCGGCTTTCTCGCCGTCTTTGACCAATGCATCGAAGAGCTTGCTGCCGTCAGTGTCGATCTTCGAGTACACGCCTAAACCAGCCAGCCAGATTTTGCGGGAGTAGGATTCGACCTTCCCGACCCACGAGCTGCTATCTTTTTTATCAGTAGTCTTTTTGCCAGCCATCCCGTTCTCCTTAAGATTTACGCGCGACGCGTTCGAGCAATGCCGTCAGCTCATCGAGCTTAGCAGAGAGTGTCTCAACGTCATGTTTAGACGGAATGCCGATACGATTCAAGGCGCTTGCTACGCGGGAGTCGAACGCCTTCTCGACCTTGTCGAGCTGAACTTCGACGCGACCTTTGAAAGAGCTCACTTCGCCCTTCGCTTCATCGATCTCGGCGTTGGCCGCTTCGAGTTTTTCGGTGACGGCTTTTTTGCCTTTCTTTTCAACAGTTTGACCAGCTTTGATCAGCTCTTGAAAGTACTCGCCGCCCTCTTGGCCGACCTTGGCGTAGGCACCCAGGCCTGCCAGCCAGATCTTGCGGGCATAGGATTTGACGTCGCTCAGAGCAGAAGTCGAAGCGTCGATTTTTTTCTTCAAAATTACTTTGGCCATGGTGCACCTCACGCGCAGAAGGTTTGAGGAACTGCCCGCGAAAGTGTCGGGCTCAGGCACAAAGTAGGTAGAAAAATTAGAAACGGCACCCTAACAACTGACATGAACCTCTGGCCGTACACAAAACAAATGTGGGAGCGAGCCTGCTCGCGAAAGCGGTGTATCAGTCAATATTCGAGTCGATTGACGCACCGCTTTCGCGAGCAGGCTCGCTCCCACAGGGGATCTCGGGTTACCGCAAAGTCGTGATCAGACCAGGGCTTTATCGAGGGCCTTCTCGATCTCGGCTTTGATCATGCCGCTCATGGCCGACATCATGATGCCCAGCTCAACGTCGACCTTGATCGAATCGTCCGCCACCTGCACCGCGCCTTTGACGCCCGAGCGCTTGAGGTTCAGGGTGTCGCCGGACCATTGCGGCTCCAGGCCATATTGCTCGGAGAGTTTCTGCGCCAGTTTGTCGGCCTTCTCGCGGGCCGCTTCCTTGCCCAGATTGTGAGCACGCTCAACAGTGATTTTGGCCATTGCATGACTCCTGATTTTTTAATGGGTGTCGGTAAATCTTGACCGCTGCTGCGGCAAATCGTCCCGAAGGTCGCCCATCTTACCTTTAGCCATTCCAAGACAAAGCATGGCTTGGGGATTAGAATGTCGCGCATTCTCTTTTGGTGACAGCGATATGACTGATCAGCGCAAAGGCAGCGATGCCGAACCCACCACGCACTTCGGCTTCAAAAACGTTCCGGAAAGCCAGAAAGCGGAAAAAGTCGCTGAGGTTTTCCACTCGGTAGCCGCCAAGTACGACCTGATGAACGACCTTCTGTCGGGCGGCATGCACCGTCTGTGGAAGCGTTTCGCGATCGAACTGTCGGGCGTGCGCAGCGGTAACCGCGTGCTGGACATCGCCGGCGGTACCGGTGACCTGACCAAAAAATTCTCGCACCTGGTCGGCCCGACTGGTCAGGTGGTGCTGGCCGACATCAACGAATCGATGCTTAAGGTTGGCCGTGACCGCCTGCTCGATCTGGGTGTCGCCGGCAACGTCGAATTCGTTCAGGCGGACGCGGAAAAACTGCCGTTCCCGGACAACCATTTCGACTGCGTGACCATCGCCTTCGGCCTGCGCAACGTCACGCACAAAGAAGACGCCCTGCGTTCGATGCTGCGTGTGCTCAAGCCTGGCGGTCGTTTGCTGGTGCTGGAATTCTCCAAGCCGACCAACGCACTGATGTCGAAAGCCTACGACGCCTATTCGTTCGCCTTCATGCCGTTGATGGGCAAGCTGATCACCAACGACTCGGAAAGCTATCGCTACCTGGCCGAATCGATCCGCATGCACCCGAATCAGGAAACCCTGAAGTCGATGATGGTCGATGCCGGTTTCGACCGCGTGACCTATCACAACATGACCGCAGGCATCGTCGCCCTGCACCGTGGCATCAAGCCCTGATGTTGCTCACCGGGCTGCTCGCCAGCGTTGAACTCGGCCTCAACCGGGTGCTGCGTCTCGACAGCACGGCGCTGCCGCGGCTGGCGCATTTGACCGGCAAAGTAATTGCCGTCGACTGCCGCAGCCCGGCGCTGCAACTGTTCATCCTGCCGAGCGACGAAGGTCTGATGCTAGCCTCACACTGGGAAACCGGCGTCGACTGCACCCTGCGCGCGCCGGCCTCCAGCCTGATCAAACTGGCCGTGAGCAAAGACAAGACCGCGGTGTTGCACGCCCCGGAAGTCGAACTCGATGGCGACAGCGGCGTGCTGCTGGAGCTGGCCGGCGTGTTGCAGGATCTTGAGCTGGACTGGGAGTACGAACTCTCGCGCTGGCTGGGACCTGTCGCCACGCAACTGATCGGTGGCCATCTGCGCAGTCGCGCACGCTGGTATCAACAAGGATTTGCCAGCCTCAACCAGAACCTCGCCGAATACCTCGCCGAAGAATCGCGCACCCTCGTCGGGCAGCGCGAAGCCGAAGCACGGTTCAGCGAACTGGACCGGATCAAACTTGATCTGGAACGTCTCGAGGCGCGTTTCGAGCGCCTTTCCCGATCCCTCGACCCAAGCGATAACGCATGAAGCTGCTTGCCGTCCGCCGTCTGTTGCGCATCCAGCGCGTCGTGATCCGCTACCGCCTCGATGACCTGCTGTTCGATCTGCCGTTGCCGTGGTTTCTCCTCGCATTGCGCTATGTGTTGCCGTGGCGCTGGTTCCCGCGCAAGCCGCTGGACCTGAGCCGCGGTGCGCGTCTGCGCCTGGCATTGCAGGATCTCGGGCCGATCTTCATCAAGTTCGGGCAGATTCTTTCGACCCGCCGTGACCTGCTGCCGGAAGACATCGCCGATGAGCTGATGCACCTGCAGGACCGCGTGCCTCCGTTCGATTCGCAGCTGTCGATCAAGCTGATCGAAGAGCAGCTCGGCAAGAAAATCAGCGACGTGTTCAGCCGTTTCGACGTTGAACCGCTGGCTTCGGCTTCGGTGGCGCAGGTGCATGCCGCGCAGCTGAAAACCGGTGAAGAAGTCGTGGTCAAGGTGATTCGCCCGGGCCTGAAACCGATCATCGCGCAGGATCTGGCGTGGCTGTTCATCCTCGCCCGCGCCGCCGAGAAGGTGTCTGCCGACGCACGTTTGCTGCACCCGGTCGACGTGGTCCAGGACTACGAAAAAACCATCTACGACGAACTCGATCTGTTGCGCGAGGCGGCCAACGCCAGCCAGTTGAAACGTAACTTCGAAGGTTCGCCGCTGCTGTATGTGCCGCAAGTCTATTGGGACTGGTGCCGGCCGAAAGTGCTGGTGATGGAACGCATCTACGGCATTCAGGTGACGGATCTGGCGACCCTCGCCGATCAGCGCACCGACATGAAAATGCTCGCCGAGCGTGGCGTGGAGATTTTCTTCACCCAGGTGTTCCGCGACAGTTTCTTCCACGCCGACATGCACCCGGGCAACATCTTCGTCAGCACCGTCAATCCGTGGAGCCCGCAGTACATCGCGATCGACTGCGGCATCGTCGGCAGCCTGACCCCGGAAGACCAGGATTATCTGGCGCGCAACCTGTTCGCGTTCTTCAAGCGTGACTACCGGCGTGTGGCGCAACTGCACATCGATTCGGGCTGGGTGCCGGCAGAAACCAAACTCAACGAATTCGAAGCGGCGATCCGTACCGTGTGCGAACCGATCTTCGAAAAACCGTTAAAAGATATTTCATTTGGCCAGGTGCTGATGCGCCTGTTCCAGACTGCGCGGCGCTTCAACATGGAAGTGCAGCCGCAGCTCGTCCTGCTGCAAAAGACCCTGCTGAACATCGAAGGCCTCGGCCGTCAGCTGTATCCGGACCTGGATCTGTGGAACACCGCGCAGCCGTTCCTCGAACGCTGGATGCGCGAGCGCGTCAGCCCGAAAGCCTTGCTCGGCAACGTGCAGAGCCAGTTTGAACAGCTGCCGCATCTGGCCAACATGGCCCGCGATCTGCTCGAACGCATGTCGCAACCGCACGCCTACGACCCGCCACCACCGTGGCACAAACGCAAGGACGACTGGTTCCTGCGCCTGCTCGGTTGTGCGCATCTGGCCGGCGGGGTGATCCTCGCCATCGGTGGCCAGCTCAACGAGTTGGGGCATTGGCCGGCGGGAATCATGGTGGCAGTCGGCTTGTATCTGGTCGTTCGCCGATAGCCAGTTTCGTGATCGGCTGGCACACTGTTTCAATGCCTGAACCCGACTATTGAAGTGTGGGGTTCGCTGTCGGAGTCGAAAATGAACAACTGGCTGGACGAGATCAAATGGGACGCTGATGGCCTGGTGCCGGCGATTGCCCAGGATCACAAGACCGGACGCGTGCTGATGATGGCCTGGATGAACCGCGAAGCGCTCGAACTGACCGCCGCGGAAAACCGTGCCATCTACTGGTCACGTTCCCGTGGCAAGCTGTGGCGCAAGGGCGAAGAGTCCGGCCATGTGCAGACCTTGCATGAGATGCGTCTGGACTGTGACGCCGACGTGATCATCCTGATGGTTGAACAGATCGGCGACATCGCTTGCCATACCGGCCGTCAAAGCTGCTTTTACCGTGTCTTCGAAAACGGCGACTGGAAAACCGTCGATCCGGTGCTGAAAGACCCGCACGCTATCTATTCCGCAGGACACAAACATGAGTGACACCCTGACCCGCCTGGCCGAAGTGCTCGAAGAGCGCAAAGGCGCAGCCGCCGACAGCTCGTATGTGGCTAGTCTGTATCACAAGGGTTTGAACAAGATTCTGGAGAAAGTCGGCGAAGAGTCGGTCGAAACCATTATTGCCGCCAAGGACGCCGCCATCAGCGGCGACTGCAGCGACGTGATCTACGAGACCGCCGACCTGTGGTTCCACAGCATGGTCATGCTCGCCCAACTGGGGCAGCATCCGCAGGCCGTGCTGGATGAACTGGATCGCCGCTTCGGCCTGTCCGGACACGTCGAGAAAGCCTCGCGTCCGTCCGCCTGAACAATTTTTAGAGAGGAACAGCAACATGGGCATTTTTGACTGGAAACACTGGATCGTCATTCTGGTTGTCGTGGTGCTGGTGTTCGGCACCAAGAAACTGAAAAACCTCGGCACCGACGTCGGCGAGTCGATCAAGGGCTTTCGCAAAGCCATGAACGACGACGAGAAACCGGCCGCTGATCCAACCGTGACGCCTGCGCAGCCGGTGCCACCGGTGCAGCCGCAAGCCACCGCTCAGGCCAACCCGCCGCACACCATCGACGTGCAGGCGCAGAAAGTCGAAGAGCCGATCCGCAAAGACGTGTGAGCACTGACTAATGTTTGGTATCAGCTTCTCTGAACTGCTGCTCGTCGGCCTCGTTGCCCTGCTGGTGCTCGGCCCCGAGCGTTTGCCGGGCGCTGCGCGTACCGCTGGCCTGTGGGTCGGACGGCTGAAGCGCAGCTTCAACGCGATCAAACAGGAAGTTGAACGTGAAATCGGTGCCGACGAGATTCGTCGGCAACTGCACAACGAGCACATTCTGTCGCTGGAGCAGGAAGCGCGGAAGATCTTCAGCCCGGTTCAGCAAGAGCCGACGCCGGTTGAGCATGTGGGCGAGCAGACGATTCACAACGTCGCCGCTCCGACTGCACCTGCAACTGCAGCTGTTGTAGCGCCGACAGAACCGGCGCCTGTTGCCGCAGAAGCTTCGGTTGAACACGTAGCCCCAACCGCCGCGCCGATCACACCAGCGCCTCACGACCCTACTCTGCCGCCGCGAGCCCCATGAGCGATCTCCCCGAAAACGACCAGCACATGCCGCTGGTTTCGCACCTCACCGAGTTGCGCACCCGCCTGCTGCGTTGTGTGGCGGCGATCTTCATCATCTTCGCCGGGCTGTTTGCGTTTACCCAGCAGATCTACACCTTCGTCTCGACGCCGCTGCGCCAGTACCTGCCGGTCGGCGCGACGATGATCGCCACCGACGTGTCGTCGCCGTTCCTGACGCCGCTTAAGCTGACGATGATGGTCTCGCTGTTCCTCGCGATCCCGGTGATCCTGCATCAGATCTGGGGCTTCATCGCGCCGGGCCTGTACAAGCATGAGAAGCGCATCGCGGTGCCATTGCTGGTGTCGAGCATCCTGCTGTTCTACACCGGCATGGCGTTCGCCTATTACTTCGTGTTCCCGCTGATCTTCAAATTCTTCGCTGCGGCCACCCCGGCCGGCGTGGAAATGATGACCGACATCGCCAGTTACCTCGATTTCGTCATGACGCTGTTCTTCGCCTTCGGCGTGGCGTTCGAGATTCCGGTGGCTGTTGTGCTGCTGGTGTGGATCGGCGTGGTCGACGTCAAATACCTGAAGAAAATCCGCCCGTACGTGATCATCGGCTGCTTCGTGGTCGGCATGATCCTGACGCCGCCGGACATCTTCTCGCAGACCCTGCTGGCCGTGCCGATGTGGATGCTGTTTGAAATCGGCATTCTGTTCGGTGGCCTGATCAGCAAGCGCGAACGCCCGGACGAAAACCCGGCCGACGATCACAACGATCAGCCGCCAGCGACCCAGGCATGAACCTGCTGTTGCTCGAAGAGGCTGATTTCATTGCGGCCGACCGTGTGGTGCTGCGTGATCGCCGCTTGACACATATGCAGGAGGTTCACCGCTCGGAAGTCGGTGACAGCCTGCGCGTCGGCCGCATCAACGGGCTGATGGGCTCGGCTGAGTTGCTGCGCCTGGAAGCGGGTGAAGCCGAGCTGCGCGTTAGCCTCGATCAGCCACCGCCGGCCAAGCTGCCGCTGACCCTGGTGCTGGCCCTGCCGCGCCCGAAGATGCTCCGTCGTGTGTTCCAGACCGTGGCGACCATGGGCGTGCCCAAGGTGATTCTGGTCAACAGTTATCGGGTCGAGAAGAGCTTCTGGCAGACGCCGTTTCTTGAGCCTGAAGCCATTCGCGAAAATTTGATCCTCGGCCTCGAACAGGCCCGCGACACCGTGCTGCCGGAAATCATCATCGAGAAGCGCTTCAAGCCGTTTGTGGAAGATCGCTTGCCCGCCATCACCGAAGGCACTCTGGGCCTCGTCGGCCATCCCGGTAACTACCCGCCATGCCCGCGCGCCCTCAGCGAACCAGTCACTCTGGCCATCGGCCCTGAAGGCGGCTGGATCCCCTACGAAATTGATCTGCTGGCCAAGTCCGGCCTGCAACCGGTGCAACTCGGCGAACGCATCCTGCGCGTCGAAACCGCCGTCACCGCCCTGCTCGCCCGCCTGTTCTGATTCTCCGCACCAGATAAATGGTGTTACAGATTGCCATCATTCGGCCGATACCCTCCCCATAAGTCCAATTAGTGGTCGGGGAGTCGTCGCATGTACCGTTGGTTAGCCGAGAATCTTGGGAACGTCAGCGTCAAACGCAAGCTGGGAATCGGTTTCGGCCTGGTGCTGTTGCTGACACTGTTGATCACCTTCACCGGCTGGACCGGCATGAGCGGCATTATCAGCCGCGGGGACAAACTCGGTTTTATCTCCAGCCTTAACGAGCTGACCAAGGACCTGCGCCTGGCACGTCTGGACTATGAAGCGCGCCGTGGCGAACAAGGTCCGGGGGCGGTCACCGATCTGCTGAACAAACTCGACAGCGGCCTGCAAACTGCGCGCAGCCTGATTGAACAGCCGTCCGACGCGGCGATGGTCGATCAACAACTGGCCGCCGTTGCCGAATACAAGCGCGCCTTTGCCGACATGACCCAGGCCACGGTGCAACGCGAAGACGCCCGCAGCAAACTCGGCGCCAGTGCCGACAATGCCGTGGCAAAAGTCGCCGAAGTGGAAAAATCCATGCTGGCCGGTGACAGCGTCGCGCAGTTCAACAGCGTCATCGAGCTGAGCAAACTGCTGCAACAGGCGCGCTATCAGGTGCGCGGCTACACCTACAGCGGCAAGGCCGATGCCGAGCAACCGGCGCTGGACGCCATCGACAACGCCCTGAAAAACCTCGACAGCCTGCCGGCCAAATTGCCAGAGCAGCACATCGCCAACCTGCAACAGGCTACCGATTCGATCAAAGCCTATCGCGCCGCGGTGGCGCAGTTCCGCGACTCGCAGGTCAACAACGCCAAGGCTGCAGCGCGCATGTCGACGCAGGGCGACATCCTCATCGACGTCAGCAAGAAGCTCACCGAATCGCAAACCGTGGTGCGTGACACCGATGCCGCACATGCCAAGAACATGTTGATCATCGCCACTCTGCTGGCCGTGGCGTTCGGTCTGCTCGCCGCTTGGGCGATCACTCGCCAGATCATCATCCCGCTGAACCAGACCCTGAAAGTCGCCGAGCGCGTCGCCGCCGGCGACCTGACCCACAATCTGGTTTCGCAGCGTCGCGACGAACTCGGTCAGTTGCAACGCTCAATGCAAAGCATGACCCAAGGCCTGCGCGAGTTGATCGGCGGGATCAGCGATGGCGTCACGCAGATCGCCAGCGCCGCTGAAGAACTGTCGGCGGTGACCGAACAGACCAGCGCCGGGGTCAACAATCAGAAGATCGAGACCGATCAGGTCGCCACCGCCATGAACGAAATGGCCGCCACCGTGCAAGAAGTCGCGCGCAACGCTGAAGAGGCTTCCGAAGCCGCTGTCGCCGCTGACCAACAGGCCCGCGAGGGCGACAAAGTCGTCGGCGAAGCCATCGCGCAGATCGAGCGTCTGGCCGTTGAAGTCGGGCATTCCACCGAAGCCATGGGCGAACTCAAGCGCGAAAGCGACAAGATCGGCAGCGTCCTCGACGTGATCAAATCCGTGGCCCAGCAAACCAACCTGCTGGCCCTTAACGCGGCCATCGAAGCGGCGCGCGCCGGTGAAGCCGGCCGAGGTTTTGCGGTGGTTGCTGACGAAGTTCGCAGCCTCGCCCAGCGCACACAGAAGTCCACCGAAGAAATCGAACAACTGATCGTCGGCTTGCAGAACGGCACCCAGCAAGTCGCGACGATCATGGACAACAGCCGCACCCTGACTGACAGCAGCGTTGAACTGACCCGTCGCGCCGGTGGCTCGCTGGAGAGCATCACCCGTACCGTGTCGGCCATTCAGGCGATGAATCAGCAGATCGCGGCGGCCGCCGAGCAGCAGAGCGCGGTGGCTGAAGAGATCAACCGTAGCGTGCTGAATGTGCGGGACGTATCGGATCAGACATCGGCGGCGAGTGAAGAGACCGCGGCGTCCAGCGTTGAGCTGGCGCGGTTGGGCACTCACCTGCAGATGCTGGTGGGTCGATTCAAGGTTTGAGGTGATCCGAAAACCTCGATCCATTCAGAATCGAGGTGATGCCTTCGCGAGCAAGCTCGCTCCCACAGGATTTGTGTCGATCACAAAGGTTGTATTCGACCCATTCACTGTGGGAGCGAGCTTGCTCGCGAAGGCTTACTGACAGGCGCTGAAATTACAGAACCTGGCGCAGGAAGGCCTGCGCACGCGGATCCTTCGGCGCATCAAAGAACTCTGCCGGCGCCGCATCTTCCAGCAATTTGCCGTGATCGAAAAACAACACCCGATCCGCCACTTCCCGGGCGAAACCCATCTCATGGGTCACGCAGACCATGGTCATGCCTTCCACGGCCAGGTTCTTCATCACATCCAACACCTCGCCGACCATTTCCGGGTCGAGCGCCGAGGTTGGCTCATCGAACAACATCACCTTCGGCTCCATCGCCAGCGCCCGGGCAATCGCCACGCGCTGTTGCTGACCGCCGGACAGGCGTGACGGAAACTCGTTGGCCTTCTGCGCGATACCGACCTTTTGCAGCAACTCCATCGCCTTGGCCTCGCGCTCTTTCTTGCCGCGCTTGCGCACGACTTTTTGCGCCAGACAGAGGTTTTCCAGCACGGTCATGTGCGGAAACAGGTTGAAATGCTGAAAGACCATGCCGACTTCACGGCGGTAGGCATTGACGTCGGTTTTCGGGTCGGCCAGTTGCAGGCCATCGATGCTCACCGAGCCGGAGTCGAACTCTTCCAGGCCATTGAGGCAACGCAGGAAGGTCGACTTGCCGGAGCCGGACGGGCCGATCACCACCAGCACTTCGCCCTTGGCCACCGTGGTGCTGACGTTATCCACCGCGCGCACCACTTGCCCACGGGTGTCGAAGACTTTTACCAATTCGCGGACTTCAATCACTTTGCGCGAGCCTCCGCTCAAGCCGGCTGGCGATTTTCGACAGCGGCAGGTTGATCAACAGGTAGAGGCCGGCAACGCAGAACAGGATTTCGAACGGCGAAAACGACGTGGTGATGACTTCACGGCCGCTTTTCAGCAGCTCAGTGATGGCAATCACCGACACCAGCGAGGTGTCCTTGACCAGACTGATGAACTGCCCGGCAAGCGGCGGCAGCACGCGTTTCAGCGCTTGCGGCAGAACCACGTGGCGCATCGACTGACCGGCACTCAGGCCGAGCGAGCGCGCCGCTTCGTTCTGGCCACGGGCAATCGATTGCACGCCGGAACGGATGATCTCCGCCACGTAGGCGCCGGTGAACAGCGACAGCGCGGCGATCCCGGCAAACTCGCGGGACAGGTTCATCACCGTGCCGATGAAGAAGTAGAAAATGAAGATCTGTACCAGCAGCGGCGTGCCGCGCACCAGTTCGACGTAGATCGTCGACAGGTCGCGCAGGGTCGGGTTGTTCGACAGACGGCAGAGACCGGTGACCAGACCGATCAGCAATCCCAGAATCCCGGAAACAACTGACAGCCAAAGCGTTGTCCACAGCCCCCACAGCAGCGGTCCTGCCGCCCAATGTCGAGTGACACCCACGACGTCGCCTTCGGCCACATCGTCGCCCTGAGCGAATTGCAGACTGTTCTCGTCGACCGTCAGGTGCTGCTCGTCACCGGCGTCATTGCGCAGGGTGACTTGCGCGCTACTGCCCTTGCGCACCAGCTCAGTGACAGTGGAAATGTCGGTGGCACGCTGGGTTTCTTCGGCCTGGTAGGCGAAGTACTGCGGCACGCGGTTCCAGCGCCATTCGTAGGACATCAGCGACGTCGCGTAATACAACGCGCCGGCCAGGCCGACCAGCACCAGCACGGTGAGGACGTGCCAGGGCCATTGGGCTTTTTTCTGTTTCATTGCAGGTTCCGGATTTTGTGTTGCTCTGGAGGGCCCCTTCGCGAGCAAGCTCGCTCCCACAGGGGAATGCATTCCAATGTGGGAGCGAGCTTGCTCGCGAATGGGGCGACTCGGTCTATCTGACCGGGCTTATTCCATGTCCTTGAGCCACTCGGTGCTCTTGAACCACTTGTCATGGATGCGATCGTAGGTGCCGTCTTCGTGGATCTGGTGCAGGAAGTTGTTGATGAAGTTGAGGCTGTCGTAGTCGCCCTTCTTCAGACCAAACGCCAAAGGCTCGTAGGTAAACGGCTTGTCGAGGAACACCAGTTTGCCGGCGCCGACCTTGGTCACCGCGACCACGTTGTACGGGGCGTCGTAGATAAAGGCGTCAGCCTTGCCGTTAACCACGTCGAGCACGGCTTCCTGCTCGTTGTCGTAGCCGTGGTACTTGGCTTTGGAGATCAGCTTCTTGGCAACCATCTCGCCGGTGGTGCCGAGCTTGGAGGTGATGCGGTAGTCGGCGGTGTTCAGGTCTTTATACGACTTGATGGTGCCTTCCAGTTCCTTGCGGATCAGCAGGGTCTGGCCGACAACGATGAACGGTTCGCTGAAGTTCAGGCGCAGGTTGCGCTCCTGAGTCAGGGTCATGCCGCTGCCGATCATGTCGAACTTGTCGGTCATCAGCGCCGGGATGATGCCGTCGTAACCGGTGGAGACCAGCTCCAGCTTGACGCCCATGGCCTTGGACATGGCTTTGAGGATGTCGACTTCGAAACCGATGATTTCGCCGCGCTTGTTGGTCATTTCGAACGGCATGTAGGTCGGATCCATACCGACTTTCAACGTGCCACGCTTGACTGCGTCATCGATCGCGCCGGCCTGCGCCGCATTGACTGCAACCAGTGCCGTGACGCCGACCAGCAGCATCGACAGATACTTCTTCATCTTCAAGTCCCCAAAACCATTGCGTGTGCGGCGCGAAAACCAACAGTGACGGGCAAAAAAGCCCGGGTGCGCCAATTCGGGGACGGATGCTAACGCACTCGTTTTTTTGCACAAGGTTTAATGGACGATTTGTTTAACAATCAAGAGCTACCCCCTCACCCCAGCCCTCTCCCGGAGGGAGAGCGGGCCGACCGGGGGATGCTTCAGGGGTACGCCGACCTGAATCGGATTTGCCGAATCCATAATCGACTCGATGTTTCAGGTCGACGGATAGCGCCAGACACCTCGGTCGGTCCCCTCTCCCTCTGGGAGAGGGGTAGGCGGGCGGCGTTCCGATGAGGGGCTTTTCAGCAGGTCAAAAAAAACCCCGCAACATCGCGGGGTTTCTTTATCAGGCCGGTTGCGCCTGCAGGCTCACCGGTCGCAACGGCAACAACGGCGCATGCGGATCGGCTTTCACCGAAGCGCGCCAGGCATCCAGCCACTCGGCGTGACCTTCTGCCCAGACCTGCTCATGCAAACGCGCCAAGGCAACAGGATCGCTCAGCAATTGCAGACGATCATGGTTGTTCAACCCCGCAGGGCCAACCTTCAGCGCGTGACGCACACGTTCCTGACGCAGCCACTCGATCGGCTCGGCCTGACCGTGACGCGAGGTCGCCAGCGAGCACGCCAGAGCGTTCTGCTGTGGATCGACCACCGCGCGGACAAAGCCGTCGTTGAGGGCGTGGTAACGATTTTCGTGGGTGTACTGGTCGGTCGCCAGCAGCGCCTGTGGCGGATTGTATTCCTCAGGGATGAGAAACAGGCTCTCGTCACGGGATTTGAGGCCCAGGCCAACACGGCTGGAGATCACCGACACCGGAATCGACAGCATCAGCGAACCGACGATCGGCACCAGCCACCAGAGGAAACTCGGGTTCAGCCAGATCACCAGCAGCGCCCAGCAGAAGCCCAGCAGGGTCTGCGGGCCGTGGCGTTTGACCGCTTCGCTCCACGGCGTCGAGTCGTCGTCACGTTGCGGCGAGTTCCAGGTCGCGGCCCAGCCAAGGAATGCGGCCAGCACGAAACGGGTGTGGAAAATCATCCGCACCGGCGCCAGCAGCATGGAGAACAGCATCTCCAGCAGCATCGACAAGGTCACCTTGAACTTGCCGCCGAACTCTTTCGCGCCCTTGGCCCAGATCAGGATGATGCTCAACAGTTTCGGCAGGAACAGCAGCACGATGGTCGTCGAGAACAGCGCAATCGCTTTGTCCGGGTGCCATTGTGGCCACAGCGGATAGAGCTGACGCGGTTCAAGGAAGTACTGCGGCTCCATCAGCGTATTCACCGCCAACAGCGCGGTCGACAGCACCAGAAAGAAGAACCACAACGGCGCCGACAGGTACGACATCACGCCGGTCAGGAACACCGCGCGGTGCACCGGGTGCATGCCTTTAACCAGGAACAGACGGAAGTTCATCAGGTTGCCGTGGCACCAGCGACGGTCACGCTTGAGTTCGTCGAGAAGGTTAGGCGGCAGTTCTTCGTAGCTGCCCGGCAAGTCGTAGGCGATCCACACGCCCCAACCGGCACGGCGCATCAGCGCGGCTTCAACGAAGTCGTGAGACAGGATCGCACCGGAGAACGCGCCTTTGCCCGGCAACGGCGCCAAGGCGCAGTGGTCGATAAATGGCTTCATGCGGATGATCGCGTTGTGACCCCAGTAGTGGGATTCACCCAACTGCCAGAAGTGCAGACCGGCGGTGAACAGCGGGCCGTACACGCGGGTGGCGAACTGCTGCATGCGCGCATACAGGGTGTCCATGCCCGACGCACGCGGCGCGGTCTGGATGATCCCGGCGTCCGGCGTGGCTTCCATCAAGCGCACCAGACTGGTCAGGCACTCGCCACTCATCACCGAGTCGGCGTCGAGTACGACCATGTACTTATAGTCGCCGCCCCAGCGACGGCAAAAGTCGTCGAGGTTGCCGCTCTTGCGTTTTACGCGACGGCGACGGCGGCGATAGAAGATCTTGCCGAAGCCTTTGGCTTCACGGCAGACGTCCAGCCAGGCCTGTTGCTCGGCGACGCAGATGTCGGTGTCGTTACTGTCGCTGAGGACGAAGAAGTCGAAGCGATCCAGATCACCGGTGGCAGCCACCGATTCGAACGTTGCACGCAAACCGGCGAAAACGCGCGGCACGTCTTCGTTGCAGATCGGCATTACCAGCGCGGTACGCGCGTCTTTGGCAATCGGCTCGTTGCCGGCGCTTTTGCCGGAGATACGGTATTTATCGTGACCGGTGAGCAACTCGAGGAAGCCCATCAGCGCGGTCCAGAAACCGGCCGACACCCAGCAGAACAGAATCCCGAACAGAATCAGGATGCTGGTTTGCAGCGCATACGGCAGCACTTGTGTGGCGGTTTGCATCAGTGGCTGGTGCAGGACTTCGTCCAGATCGACGAACGACCAGCCCTGGTACGGCATGATGCCTTTCATGTACCAGCCGGCGACGATGGTCTGGCCGAGCATCAGCAACAACAGAATGTAGCGACGGATCGAACCGACGGTGCGCCAGCGCGCAGCCGGCAGGACATTCTCGTCCTTCGGCGGCTGCGGCGGGTTGGTGCGACCGGTCATACGGCGCCAGCCACGCACCAGAATATTGGTGCGCCATGGCTCCGGCACGACTTTGGTCCGACGGATCGGCGGCGTCGCCTTCAGGCTGACGCGACCGCTGGCGTCGAGCACCAGCATCTCCGCGTCTTCCAGCTGTTCGGCAGTGCTCAGGATCAGGCGCTTGCCCACCGAAGCCTGGGCGGCTTCGGCAGGGGCGTCGAATGTCGAGGACGACAGGCGTTCATGCAACTCGCTGAACGACTGGCAACCCGCGAGTTCCGCGCGCTGCTCGTCGGTCATCGGCAGATGCGCCAGATACTCGGACAGAGTCTCTGGCTGTACTTGAGAGTTACTCATCGGCAGGCAACTGATAGCTCCAGGTCTCGGTCAGGACTTCTTCAGTCGGTGCCGATTCCGGTGTGGCTGGGGCCGCGTCCGCAGCCACTGGCTGCTTGGCGTCTTTATTAGCCTTGTCCTTGGCCTCTGCGGCTGGCTTGGCGTCGGCCTGTTTGGCCTCGGCGGCCTTGGCTTCCTTGTCGATTTTCTCTTGTTGCTTGGCGGCAACCTTGTCGGCCTTGGCGACGGACGAGTTGGACGCCGGCACCGATTTCGCCAGATCAGCGGTCACGACTGGCTGCACCAGCGCGGCACGCATCTCGGTGGACTTGCTCGCGTCTTTGATCTTCATGCGCAAGGTCAAACGCCAGCCCTTGGTTTCCGGGTTGTAGCGCACGCTGTTCTCGACCAGCTCGGCGTTGTCGCCGACGCTGACCTGACTGCGTACGTCAGCATCCGGAGTCAGAGCAGCCAGCGATGGACCTTCGAAGTCGACCAGGTAGGCAACGCTGCCATCCGGCTGACGGATCAGGTTCGATTGCTTGACGTCACCGGTCGAACGCAGCGTCTGCGAAACCCAGGCGCTGTCCGGCGCGTGAATCGCCGCTTCGTCCATGGTCCAGTGCATGCGGTAGGCGAAGTCCAGTGGCTGGCCCGGCTCCGGCATTTTTTCCGGGCTCCAGAACGCAACGATGTTGTCGTTGGTTTCGTCGGCAGTCGGAATCTCTACCAGATCAACAGTGCCTTTGCCCCACTCGCCCTTCGGCTCGATCCAGGCGCTTGGGCGCTTGTCGTAGCGATCGTCGAGGTCTTCGTAATGGCTGAAGTCGCGGCCACGTTGCAGCAGACCGAAACCACGCGGGTTCTCGACGCTGAAGTTGCTCACGGCCAAGTGTTTCGGGTTGTTCAGTGGGCGCCAGATCCACTCGCCGTTGCCGGCATGGATCGACAGACCGCTGGAGTCGTGCAGTTCACGACGGTAGTTGAGGACTTTCGACGGCTGGTTGGCGCCGAACAGGAACATGCTGGTCAGCGGTGCGATGCCCAGTTTGCCGACCTTGTCACGCAGGAACATCTGCGCTTTGACGTCGACGATGGTGTCGCTGCCCGGACGCAGGATCAGACGGTAGGCACCGGTGGCGCGCGGCGAATCCAGCAGCGCGAAGATCACCAGGTGTTTGTCGCCCGGCTTCGGCTGTTGAATCCAGAACTCGCGGAAACGCGGGAATTCTTCGCCCGACGGCAGCGCGGTATCAATCGCCAGACCACGCGCCGAGAGGCCGTAGGTGTGCCCCTTGCCGACAACGCGGAAGTAACTCGCGCCGAGCATGGTCATGATTTCGTCTTGCTTGTCGGCCTTGTTGATCGGGTACAGCACACGGAAACCGGCATAGCCCAGTTGTTCAGTGGCTTTCGGATCGAATTTCAGGTCGCCGAAATCGAAGCGGGTCGGATCGTATTTGATCTCTTCGACGGTGTTCGCTGTGATTTCGTTGATTTTCACCGGCGTATCGAAGTGCATACCCTGGTGATAGAAGGAAAGTTTGAACGGGGTCTTCTGATCAGCCCACTCAGCCTTTTCGGTGAGGAAGCGGATTTTCTGATAGTCCGCGAACTTCATGTCGCGAAATTCGTTCGGCAGGTTGCTGCGCGGGGCTTCGAACTTCTGCCCGGCCAGCTCTTTGGCCTTGGCCGATACATCGTCAAGATTGAACGCCCAAAGCTGACCGGCGCTGAGCAGGCACAGGAGCGCCGAACCCGCTACCAGGGCACTTCGCATGCGTTTGGCAGACATTTTTGCTGCATTACAGGGACTAACAATCACGAGCAACCCTCGCCGAAAACAGATCAATAAACCAACGGCCAGCAAGCCGTCTGTGTGGCCATTTTTGTCAGCTTATTTCGGTTCCAGGGAGCCAGATACTGCGTTGCTGCTCCTCCCCATAGCAAGCTATGAGTCGTCGCAGCGCCTTGTCTCTGACTCCCTGGCCCTCGAAATAATGCTGGCAAAAATGGCCGTACAGACCGCTCATACCAGGTTGGCGAGCATTGTTCCGACTCCGCTGGGGCAAAATGATTCCCCAATCGGATCCGGACAAGTCTCTACCTAAGTGAAAAATGGATCAGCGAACGCTGATCCCAGTGCGCGCGATTATCTAGTAGCCCGCATGACAACGCATCAGGGGTAACAAAGTATTTATCGCGAAAACACCCTAAAAACAGTCGAAATTTCCCAAAAAGGTGTTTCAAGCGCTTTCAGGTCTGTAACAAAAAGGTAACCGGGCCATCGTTGACCAAATGCACCTGCATATCGGCGCCGAATCTACCTGATGCCACAGTGCCATGCACCTGTTTCGCTCTGCTTAATAGATAGTCGAACAGTTCCTCGCCCAAAGCCGGTGGCGCCGCCGTCGAAAAGCTCGGTCGCAACCCGCTTTTGGTGTCGGCAGCCAGGGTGAACTGAGAGACCAGCAGCAACCCACCGCCTACATCGGCGAGGGACAAGTTCATCTTGCCCTCCGCATCGCTGAATACCCGATAGTTAAGCAGCTTATGCAGAAGTTTGTCGGCGCTGACACGCGTGTCGTCGGGTTCGACCGCCACCAGCACCAGCAAACCGTGATCAACCGCGCCAACCACCTCGCCCGCGACTTCGACTCGCGCACCTCGCACGCGCTGTAACAGGCCCTTCATGCTTCTTCGGGCGGCAGGTCGAGCAGGCGCCGAGCCATGTTGCTCGCTGCGCGCACCAATGCATCGGTGATGCCCGGTTCAGACGCGGCGTGGCCGGCGTCGCGGATCACCTGCAGTTCGCTGTTCGGCCAGGCTTGATGCAATTCCCAGGCATTGTCGAGCGGGCAGATCACGTCATAACGGCCGTGAATGATCACCCCCGGCAGATGGGCGATCTTGCCCATGTCGCGAATCAGTTGGTTCGGCTCAAGGAAGGCGTTGTTGGTGAAGTAATGGCATTCGATCCGCGCAATCGACAGCGCGCGCTGCGGTTCGGAAAAGCGGTCAACCACCAGCGGGTTCGGCCGCAGGGTCGCGGTGCGCCCTTCCCAGGTCGACCAGGCTTTGGCCGCGTGCATCTGCGCAATCTGGTCGTTGCCGGTCAGGCGTTTGTGGAAAGCGCTGAGCAGGTCGTCGCGTTCGTCCAGCGGAATCGGCGCGATGTAGTCCTGCCAGTAATCAGGGAACAGACGGCTGGCGCCGGCCTGATAGAACCACTCGATTTCCTGCGGACGGCAGAGAAAGATCCCGCGCAGAATCAGCCCGTGGACACGCTCAGGGTGGGTTTGCGCGTAAGCCAGCGCCAGGGTCGAACCCCACGAGCCGCCGAACAGCACCCATTTGTCGATGCCCAGGTGTTTGCGGATGCGCTCAAGGTCGGCGACCAGATCCCAGGTGGTGTTGTTTTCCAGGCTGGCGTGCGGTGTGGAGCGCCCGCAGCCGCGCTGGTCGAAGGTGACAATGCGATAGAGGTTCGGATCGAAATAACGACGGCTTTGCGCGTCGCAACCGGCGCCGGGGCCGCCGTGAATGAACACAACCGGCAAACCCTCCGGTGAACCGCTTTCGTCGACGTACAGCGTATGGGTGTCATCGACAGCCAGATCGTGCCGGGCGTGAGGTTTGATCTGCGGAAACAAAGTCTGCATTGCGCGCTCCGTAAGGGGTCGAGGTCATCCCTGGGGGGACTTCTATTATTCTGCCGTTGGGCATCATAAACCCGATTTACGTCAATGAGCATGCCTGTCCGCTGTTACCGCTTGTCAGCCATAAACCAAAGCTGTCTGGCCTAGCAAACAAACCTGTGGGAGCGAGCTTGCTCGCGAAAGCGGTGCGTCATTCAGCTCAGATGTCGAATGACCCTACGCCTTCGCGAGCAAGCTCGCTCCCACAGGGAACTGCGTGATTACTCGCTGTAGTGTTTTTGGCCCCACGCCAGATAGCCTTGCAGCAATTCTTTGAGCACCACCCGTGTCGGCTCGGCCAGATCGGTGCGATAGCGGAACGGTTCGAACTCTTCCATGTACGTGCACTGGCCCAGTTCCAGTTGCACCGCGTGGATGTTCTGCGCCGGGTTGCCGTAATGACGGGTGATATGGCCGCCCTTGAAGCGCCCGTTGAGGACATGGCTGTAATCGCCGTGGCGTGCGCAGATCGCTTCCAGTTGTGCAGCCAATTGCGGATCACAACTGGCGCCATTGAAGGTGCCGAGGTTGAAGTCCGGCAGTTTGCCGTCGAACAGGTGCGGGATGATCGAGCGGATCGAGTGCGCATCGAACAGCAGCGCGTAACCGAATTCGGCCTTCAACCGCGCCAGCTCTTCCTGAAGCGTGCGGTGATACGGCGTCCAGATCTGCTCCAGATAGGTTGCGCGCTCTTCTTTCGATGGCTCGTGCCCTTCGCGGAACAACGGAATGCCGTCGAACAGCGTCGCTGGATACAGCCCGGTGGTTGCACCGGCGTACAGCGGTTTGTCATCGGACGGACGATTCAGATCGATAACAAACCGCGAATACTCGGCGGCCAAGGTACTGGCGCCCAGTTCTTCAGCGAAATCGTAGAGCTGGGGAATGTGCCAGTCAGTGTCCGGCAGGCTTTTCGCGTCCGCGATCAGCCCGGCTTCTACCGCAGGCGTCAACCGCACACCGGCATGCGGCATGCTGATCAGCAGCGGCACGCGACCTTGTTTGAAATTCAGAACCTTATCCACAACCGCCCTCCTACAGACTTGATTCGACGCCGTGACGCACGACGCGTTTGTCCAGATCGCCGCCGAGCCAATAGGCCAGATCCGCCGGACGATCAATATGCCAGGCCACGAAATCCGCGACCTTGCCGACTTCCAGCGAACCGTGAGTATCAGCCATGCCCAGCGCTTGCGCCGCATGGATGGTGGCGCCGGCCAAGGCTTCTTCCGGGGTCATGCGAAAGCAGGTGCAAGCCATGTTCAGCATCAGGCGCAACGACAGCGCCGGCGAAGTACCGGGGTTGAGGTCGCTGGCGATGGCGATTTTCACCTTGTGCTTGCGCAGGGCTTCCATCGGCGGCAACTGGGTCTCACGCAGGAAGTAGAACGCGCCCGGCAGCAGCACCGCGACGGTGTCGGACTCGGCCATGGCAATGGCGTCGGCCTCGTCCATGAATTCCAGATGATCGGCGGACAACGCTTTATAGCGCGCAGCGAGGCTGGAGCCGTGCAGCGATGACAACTGTTCAGCGTGCAGCTTCACCGGCAGACCGAGTTTTTGTGCGGCGATGAACACGCGCTCGACTTGCTCAGGCGAGAACGCCAGGTATTCGCAGAAAGCATCCACGGCATCGACCAGACCTTCGGCGGCCAGCGCAGGAAGCATCTCTGTGCAGATCAGATTGATGTAATCGTCGGCGCGATCCTTGTATTCCGGCGGCAACGCATGGGCGGCGAGGCAGGTGCTGCGCACGCTGATCGGCAGCTCCTTCTGCAGACGACGGATGACCCGGAGGATTTTGCGCTCGTTGGCCAGATCGAGGCCGTAACCGGACTTCATTTCGACCGTGGTGACGCCGTCGCGCATCAGGCTTTTCAGGCGTTTGGCGGCGCTGGCGAACAGCTCGTCTTCAGTGGCTTCGCGAGTCGCGCGCACGGTGCTGGCGATGCCGCCACCGGACGCGGCGATCTCCGCATAGCTGACGCCTTGCAGGCGTTTTTCGAACTCGCCGCTGCGGTTGCCACCGAACACCGTGTGGGTGTGGCAATCAATCAGGCCGGGGGTGACCCACGCGCCTTGCAGATCATTGACCGCCGGGTATTCGCCGGAGGGCAGTTGATTACGCGGGCCGATCCACTCGATGAGCGCACCGGACGTCACGATGGCCGCGTCCTCGATGATCGAGTAGACGCCTTGCGCCATGGTTGCGACGTGGCAGTGTTGCCAGAGGGTTTTCACTGTTGGCCTCCGTTTGGGCTGGTTTGGTGGGAGGCCTTGAAAAGCCCCTCACCCTAGCCCTCTCCCGGAGGGAGAGGGGACTGACCGTGTTGTTCTGTCGAGGTACATCGACCTGGAGTTTCGGTGTCGAACTCAGGCCTTGAAGCTTCCCGAGATCGGCGCCCTTTTCCCTCTCACGCCAGGAAGAAAAAGGACTGACCGGGTTGCTCTGTCGAAGTACATCGACCTGAAATTCCTGAGCCGAACTCAAATTCTGAAACCCCTGAAGATCGGCTCCCTTCCCCCTCTCCCCCTTGGGGGAGAGGGCTGGGGTGAGGGGGATCGATTTCACTAACAACAAAACTCCCCCTGAAAACACACTTACAAACTAGGCAGCAACTTCGCCGAAACCAGCTCACTCAAACACCGCGAAGCCAACAGTTCAGTCGCCGCGTTAATGTCCGGCGCAAAAAAGCGGTCCTTCTCATAGAACGGCACTTCCTTACGCAAAATCGCCCGCGCCTGTTCCAGCTTCGCCGAGGTCTTCAGACCATTGCGCAGATCCAGGCCCTGCACCGCCGCCAGCCATTCCACGGCAAGAATCCCGCGGGTATTTTCAGCCATTTCCCACAGACGCTTGCCGGCGGCCGGCGCCATAGAAACGTGGTCTTCCTGGTTGGCCGAGGTCGGCAGGCTGTCCACCGAATGCGGGTGCGACAATGCCTTGTTCTCGCTGGCCAGTGCCGCAGCGGTCACTTGAGCAATCATGAACCCGGAGTTCACCCCGCCATTGGCGACGAGGAACGGCGGCAGTTGCGACATGTGTTTGTCCATCATCAGCGAGATGCGGCGTTCGCTCAGCGAGCCGATTTCGGCGATGGCCAGCGCCATGTTGTCGGCGGCCATGGCCACCGGTTCGGCGTGGAAGTTGCCACCGGAAATCACGTCGCCTTCAGCGGCGAAGACCAGCGGGTTATCGGAAACGGCGTTGGCTTCAACCGCGAGCACTTCAGCCGCCTGACGGAACTGGGTCAGGCAAGCGCCCATGACTTGCGGCTGGCAGCGCAGCGAGTACGGATCCTGAACCTTCTCGCAGTTCTGATGCGAATCAGAAACTTCGCTGCGCTCACCGAGCAGATCGCGGTAAGCCGCGGCGGCGTCGATCTGACCTTTCTGGCCACGCGCCGCATGAATGCGCGCATCGAACGGCGAGCGCGAACCCAAAACAGCTTCAACCGTCAGACCACCCAGCGCCAAGGCACCGGCAAACAGATCTTCACCTTCAAACAGACCACGCAATGCAAACGCGGTGGAAACCTGCGTGCCGTTGAGCAGCGCCAGACCTTCTTTAGCCGCTAAAGTCAGCGGCGTCAGGCCGGCGACTTTCAGCGCTTCAGTAGCTTCCATCCACTCACCCTTGTAGCGCGCCTTGCCCTCTCCCAGCAGCACCAGCGACATGTGCGCCAACGGCGCCAGGTCGCCCGACGCGCCCACCGAACCTTTCAGCGGAATGTGCGGATAGACCTCGGCATTGATCAGCGCGATCAGCGCATCAATCACCACACGGCGAATGCCGGAAAAGCCACGGCTGAGGCTGTTGACCTTGAGCACCATGATCAAACGCACCAGCTCATCGCTGATCGGCACGCCAACACCGGCGGCATGGGACAACACCAGCGAGCGCTGCAGGTTTTCCAGGTCTTCGCTGGCAATGCGCGTCGAGGCCAGCAGGCCGAAACCGGTGTTGATGCCGTAGGCGATGCGGTTCTCGGCGAGGATCTGCTCGACGCAGGCGACGCTGGCTTCGATCTGCTGCGATGCGCTGTTGTCGAGCGTCAGCTTGACCGGGTTCTGGTAGACGTCACGCAGTTGGGCCAGGCTCAGTTGGCCGGGAATCAGGTTCAGCGCAGTCATTTTGTGCTCCTTTTGAGAGTTTGTTATTAACTCGCCAGACGCTCCGGAGATGTCCGTTGTCCGTCGCGTCTCGCCTTTTGGGGAGTCGCGCCTTGGCACGCTGGCGTGGGTATTTTTCAGTGCAAATTCGGTAAAACGTTGCGCAGCAGATTCGGGGCTTTCAACACGCTCGCAGCGGCAGCGATATCCGGCGCCAGCCAACGATCCTGATCATAGGCCGGGACTTTTTCGCGCAGCAGTCGCCAAGCGATATCGGTGCCCGCGCCGAAGCGTTGTTCCTTGAGGAATTCAAACGCCTGCGCCGCCAGCAAATATTCGATGGCGAGGATCTGCGTGCAGTTTTCCAAAGCGCGATGCAGTTTCAGCGCAGCGTTGGTGCCCATGCTCAGATGGTCTTCCTGCAGACCCGAAGTGATGTAGTTGTCGAGCACCGCCGGTTGCGCCAATTGGCGGTTTTCCGCGCACAGCGACGCGGCAACGTACTGGACGATCATCATCCCCGAGTTAACCCCCGGATTGGCCACCAGAAACGCCGGCAAACCACTGACGTGCGGGTTGACCAGACGATCGAGGCGACGCTCGGCAATCGAGCCGATTTCGGCCATGGCAATCGCCAGCAAATCGGCCGCCATCGCCACCGATTGGCCATGCGGGTTGGCTTGCGACATCACCCGGAAATTGCCCGGTGTCCCCAGCAACAGCGGGTTGTCGGTGCAGCCGTTGAGTTCGGCTTCGACCTGTTTGAGCGCATGCTCCAGTTGATCGCGCGCGGCGCCATGCACCTGCGGAATCGAACGGATGCTTAACGCATCCTGAGTGCGAATGCCTTTACTCGAGGCGATCACTTCGCTGCCATCGAGCAGCGCGCGCAAATTGATGCCGACGTGCTGCATGCCCGGGTGCGGTTTCAACGCGATGATCTCGGCGTCGAACGCGTCGATCTGACCGCGCTGCGCCTCGAAACTCATCGCACCGATGACATCGGCCCACTGCACCAGACGCGTGGCATCGGCAATCGCCAGACAGCTGAGGCCGGTCATGCATGGCGTGCCGTTGACCAGACACAAACCGTCCTTCGCGCCGAGCTGCACCGGTTGCAGGCCTTCTTCGGCCAGCGCCTGTTGCGCCGAAGTGATCTGCCCGCGATAGCTGACATTGCCAACGCCGAGCAGCGTGATGCCGATGTGCGCCATGTGCGTCAGATAGCCCACCGAACCTTGCGACGGCACTTGCGGGGTGATGCCGCGATTGAGCAGCGCCAGCAGCGCTTCGACGACCCGGCGATGAATGCCGGATTTGCCGTGGCTGTAGTTGTGGATCGCCGCGCAGATTATGGCGCGGGTCTGCTCTTCGGCGAGCACCGGGCCGACGCCGCAGGCATGGCTGAGCAAGGTGTTGCGCGAGAGCTGGCTGAGTTGTTCGTCTTTAAGCGAAACGTTGGACAAACCACCCAGGCCGGTATTGACGCCATAGGCGCGCTCGCCGCTTTCGACGATGCGCTGGACGATGCCTTGCGCGTTTTCGATGCGCGCCCAGGTGTCGCTCGACAGTTCGAGTTGAGCGCCGTGACGGGCGACGGCGACCACGTCCTGCCAACGCAGATGATCGCCGGTGATAACGA
The DNA here is from genome assembly GCF_001648775.1 of Pseudomonas fluorescens. Lineage (GTDB taxonomy): Bacteria > Pseudomonadota > Gammaproteobacteria > Pseudomonadales > Pseudomonadaceae > Aquipseudomonas > Aquipseudomonas fluorescens_M. Next base: position 157,050 of record NZ_LVEJ01000003.1, on the reverse strand, counting down.
TTTTTTCAGCCTGGGACATCTAAAACCTCAACCGTAGTATTGATGCAGGCCTGCCGGCCCCTTCGCGAGCAAGCTCGCTCCCACATTGGAATGCGGTCTCCTGTGGGAGCGAGCTTGCTCGCGAAGGGGCCGCCAGCCTCACCGCAAGTCTGTTAAACCACCGCCGCACGCCGTTGAACAAACCGGTCAACATACTCATCCGCCGGCGAATGCAGGATCTCGCGTGGCGTGCCGACCTGAATCAGTCGCCCATCCTTGAGAATCGCGATGCGGTTGCCGATACGCACCGCCTCGTCGAGGTCATGGGTGATAAAGACGATGGTCTTGTGCAATGTCTTCTGCAGCTCCAGCAACTGGTCCTGCATCTCGGCGCGGATCAGCGGATCCAGCGCACTGAACGCTTCGTCCATCAGGATGATGTCGGTGTCCGCCGCCAAAGCGCGGGCCAGACCAACACGCTGGCGCATGCCGCCGGAGAGCTGGTGCGGGTATTTGTTTTCGTAGCCCTTGAGGCCTACGGTGTTGATCCAGTGCAGCGCGCGTTCCGCGCACATTTGCTTGCTCTCGCCACGGACTTTCAGGCCGTAGGCGACGTTGTCGAGCACAGTCTTGTGCGGCAACAGGCCGAAGCTCTGGAACACCATGCTGATCTTGTGCCGACGAAATTCGCGCAGGGCATCCATGTCGTATTGCAGGATGTCGACGCCGTCGACAAGGATTGCGCCGCTGGTTGGGTCGATCAGCCGGTTGAAGTGGCGCACCAGCGTCGATTTGCCGGAACCGGACAGGCCCATGATCACGAAGATTTCGCCGGTGCCGATGCTCAGCGACAGGTCGTTAACGCCGACCACGCAACCGGTTTCGCTCAGCACCTGATCCTTGGTCTTGCCCTGACCAACCATGGCCAGCGCATCCTTGGCGCGGTTGCCGAAAATCTTGAAGACGTTTTTGACTTCGATCTTGCTCACGGTTGCGTTGCTCATTTGCTCACCTCATGCCGTGGCCGACCGTACGCCTGAGTAATGCGGTCGATGACCACTGCGAGAATCACGATCGCCAGACCGGCTTCGAGGCCCCGTCCGACGTTGAGGGTCTGAATCCCCACCAGCACATCTTCACCCAGACCACGGGCGCCGATCATCGAGGCGATCACCACCATCGACAGGGCCATCATGGTGGTCTGGTTGATCCCGGCCATGATGCTTGGCAGCGCCAGCGGCAGTTGCACGCCGAACAGCTGCTGCCAGCGGTTGGCACCGAAGGCGTTGATCGCTTCCATCACTTCGCCGTCAACCTGGCGAATGCCCAGATCAGTCAGGCGAATCAGCGGCGGCGCGGCATAGATAACGGTAGCGAAAATCGCCGGCACCTTGCCCAGGCCGAACAGCATCAGCACCGGGATCAGGTACACGAAACTTGGCATGGTTTGCATGATGTCGAGCAGCGGCATCAGCACCGAACGCAGGCGATTGCTGCGCGCCGAGAGAATCCCTAGCGGGATGCCGATCAGCACCGAAATGATCGTCGCGACCATCATCAGCGCCAGCGTTTGCATGAGCTTGTCCCACAGGCCAACGGCGCCAACCAGGAACAACAAACCGACGATGACCGCCGTGGTCACGACTTTGCGCGTGGCGTGCCAGGCAACCACACCGACGATCGCCAGCATCAGCCACCACGGCGCTGCGCGCAGCAGGCCTTCGAGGTTGACGATGGCCCACAGCAGCGTGTCGGAGATATGGCGGAACACATCACCGTAATTGGTGACCAGCGAATCGACCCAACCGTTGACCCAGTCGGCGATGGAAAAGGTAAAGCTTTCGGGAAACATAAGCGGCTCTCAATCAGAAATCTCAATCAAGCGTTTACGGCATATCTCCCGGCCTGCCTCACGGTTGACCGGGAGGTATCGACCTACAGCGCCGCGTCGATTTTCTTGGCTGCGTCGTCACTGACCCACGCATGCCAGACCTCAGGATGTTCCTTGAGGAAGATTTTCGCCAGTTTTGGCGACTCGATACGCTCCTTGGCCATGCGACCCAGGTTCTGGTTTAGCAGGTCGATCGGCAGGTTGACCTTTTCCAGCACGGCGACCAGTTCCGGCGCCTGTTCGTGGAAGGTCTTCGACAGGCCAACCTTGATGCTCACGGTCTTGTCGACGCCGGGTTTTTCTTCAAGCTTGACCAGATCCACCTGGCCCATCAGCGGGGTTGGCGACCAGTAGTAGAACAGGATCGGCTCGCCGCGCTTGTAGCTCGACAGCACTGCCGCATCCAGCGCCGGGCCGGTGCCCGGGCGGAAGTTGGTGTAGCTGCTTTCCAGGCCGTAGCTTTTCAGCATTTCGCTGTTGTCGAGTTCGCAGGTCCAGCCGGCCGGGCAGTTGTAGAAGCGACCCTTGGATGGCTCTTCGGCATCCTTGAACACGGCGGCGTATTTGCCCAGGTCAGCGATGTTTTTCAGGTCCGGGGCTTTCGGTTCCAGCTTGCGCTTGGCGTCGCCTTCGATCACGTAACGTGGCACGTACCAGCCTTCGACAGCGCCCACCACAGGTGCGCCGACACCGACGACCTTGCCGGCCTTCTCGGCCTTGTTCCAGACCTCGCTGCGGCCGACCCACTCTTCGGCGAACACTTGAATATCGTTGCTGCTCAGGGCGTTTTCCATGGTGATGGAGTTGCCCGGCAAACTGTCGGTCTTGCAGTCGTAGCCTTTCTCCAGCACCACTTGCAGGACGTCGGTCAGGAGCATGCCGCTTTCCCAGTTCAGCCCGGCGAATTTCACCGGTTTGCCCGATTCGCACCAGCCGGCGGCTTGCGTTGCACCGGCACTGGCCAACAGGCCCATGGACAGCAATGTGGTCAGCAGGGTCTTGTTCGATTTCATTGTTGTGACGCTCCTAATCATGAATTGGCTTACGGCAGTCAAGAGGCATCCAGCCCTGTCCACGTCCAATCAGGCCTGCGCCGCAGCGCGACCGGCCCCGCTTGTTTTAGGTTGTACAACGCTGTTCTGCTCGACCGGCAGAATCAGTTGATCGGGTACCGCGCTGTGCCATTTTTTTGCGCACACGTAATAGACGACGGCCGGCAGCACCAGACCGATGATCCAGGAGATATCCACATCACCGAGGGCCGCCACCAGCGGGCCGGTGTAGAACTTGGTGGAGATGAACGGCAGCTGCACCAGCACACCGAACACATAAACGCTGATGCCGAGCAGGTTCCAGCGACCGTAGCGGCCCTTCGGATCGGCCAGCGCCGGCACGTCGTAGCGCTCACGGGTGATGCAGTAGTAGTCGACCAGATTGATCGCGCTCCACGGTGTGAAAAACGCGAGCAGGAACAGGATGAAAGACTTGAACGCCCCGAGGAACGAATGCTGACCGAGCAACGCGATCAGGGTCGCTGCACCGACGATCACCAGCACGAACACCAGACGCTGCATGCGCGTAACGGTCAGGTGGCCTTTGAAACCACTGATGATGGTTGCGATGCACATGAAACTGCCGTAGGAGTTCAGCGTCGAGATGGTCACCTTGCCGAACGCGATGCTGAAGTACAGCAGCGCAGCGGTGGCACCAGTGCCGCCCAGACCGACGATGTAGGCGACTTCGTGACCGGCGAATTGACCGTTGGCCGAAGCGGCCGCGAAGACGCCGAGGACCATCGCCACCTGTGCGCCAATAACCGAACCGGCACCCGCAGCGAAGAAAGTTTTTACCGCCGACGTCTTGCTCGGCAGGTAACGGGAATAGTCAGCCACGTACGGGCCGAAAGCGATCTGCCAGGACGCGGCAAGCGATACCGCGAGCAGGAAGCTGCTCCAGCTGAAATGACGGATTTGCAGAAGTGCGCCGACGTCAACCTGACTGATCAGACGGCTGAACAGATAAACGAAAGCGATCACGCCGATGACACTGGCGACACGGCCGATCCAGTGGATCACCCGATAACCGAGCACCGTGACCACCACGATGACACTGGCGAAAAGCAGAATGCCGACGGTGTCGCTAACGCCAAACAACTGGCCCAGCGCCTGGCCGGAAAGTACCGTGCCCGTCGCGGTGAAACCGAGGTACATCAGGCACACCAGCACAATCGGGATCGCCGCGCCGTAAACTCCAAACTGCACGCGGCTTGAGATCATCTGCGGCAGACCGAGTTTCGGCCCTTGCGCGGCATGCAGCGCCATCACCCCGCCGCCGAGCAATTGACCGATCAACAGACCGATCAGCGACCAGAACACATCACCGCCCAGCACCACGGCCAATGCCCCGGTGACAATCGCGGTGATTTGCAGGTTGGCACCCATCCACAGGGTGAACTGGCTAAACAGACGACCGTGTCTTTCCGCTTCCGGGATGTAGTCGATCGAACGCCTTTCGATCAACGGTTTGTTGCCTGCACGATCGGTGTTAACAGCCATGATTCAACCTCTGTGGATTGTTATTCGAGTTCACTGAGCGTCTTGCGCACTACTGTGGGAGCGAGCCTGCTCGCGAAGGCGTCAGCACATTCAACAGATGTGTTGGCTGACAGACCGCATTCGCGAGCAGGCTCGCTCCCACAGGGTTGTGCGTTTATTTACCGGTAATCATCGGCAGGTTCAGCCCCTGTTCCTTGGCGCAGTCGATGGCGATCTGGTAACCGGCATCGGCGTGGCGCATGACACCGGTGGCCGGGTCGTTGTGCAGCACGCGGGCAATGCGCTCGGCCGCTTCGTCCGTACCGTCGCAGACAATCACCATGCCCGAGTGCTGCGAGAAGCCCATGCCGACGCCGCCGCCGTGGTGCAGCGAAACCCAGGTCGCGCCGCTCGCGGTATTCAGCAAAGCGTTAAGCAGTGGCCAGTCGGACACAGCGTCGGAACCGTCCTGCATCGATTCGGTTTCACGGTTGGGGCTTGCGACCGAGCCGGAGTCGAGGTGGTCGCGACCGATGACGATCGGCGCCGACAGCTCACCGCTGCGCACCATCTCGTTGAAGGCCAGGCCGAGCTTGGCGCGCAGGCCCAGGCCGACCCAGCAGATACGTGCCGGCAGACCCTGGAAGCTGATGCGCTCGCGGGCCATGTCCAGCCAGTTGTGCAGGTGGGCGTCGTCCGGGATCAGCTCTTTGACCTTGGCGTCGGTTTTGTAGATGTCTTGCGGATCGCCCGACAGTGCCGCCCAACGGAACGGGCCGATGCCACGGCAGAACAAAGGACGGATGTAAGCCGGTACGAAACCTGGGAAGTCGAACGCGTTTTCGACGCCTTCTTCCTGCGCCATCTGACGGATGTTGTTGCCGTAGTCGAAGGTTGGAATGCCTTGTTTCTGGAATTCCAGCATGGCTTTGACGTGCACGGCCATCGACTGCTTGGCGGCTCTGATCACAGCGGCCGGCTCGGTCTTGGCGCGGGCGCGGTATTCGTCCCAGGTCCAGCCGGCGGGCAGGTAACCGTTGAGCGGGTCGTGGGCGCTGGTCTGGTCGGTGACCATGTCCGGGCGCAGGCCGCGCTTGACCAGTTCCGGGAGAATTTCTGCGGCGTTACCCAGCAGGGCGATGGAGATCGCTTTGCCTTCTTTGGTGTATTTGTCGATGCGCGCCAGGGCGTCGTCGAGGTCTTTGGCTTGCTCGTCGACGTAACGGCTTTTCAGGCGGAAATCGATACTCACTTGTTGGCATTCGATGTTCAGCGAGCAAGCGCCGGCCAGGGTTGCCGCCAGCGGTTGTGCGCCGCCCATGCCACCGAGGCCAGCGGTCAACACCCACTTGCCGGTGAGGTTGTCGTTGTAGTGCTGGCGACCGGCTTCAACGAAGGTTTCGTAGGTGCCTTGAACGATGCCCTGGCTGCCGATGTAGATCCAGCTGCCGGCGGTCATCTGGCCGTACATGGCCAGACCTTTGGCGTCGAGTTCGTTGAAGTGCTCCCAGCTCGCCCAGTGCGGCACCAGGTTTGAGTTGGCGATCAGTACGCGTGGGGCGTTGCTGTGGGTCTTGAACACGCCGACCGGCTTGCCGGATTGCACCAGCAGGGTCTCGTCGTCGTTCAGATTGGTCAGGCTTTCGACGATCTTGTCGTAGCACTCCCAGTTACGCGCGGCGCGACCGATACCACCGTAAACCACCAGCTCTTTCGGGTTCTCGGCGACTTCCGGGTCGAGGTTGTTCATCAGCATGCGCAGCGGCGCTTCGGTCAGCCAGCTCTTGGCGGTCAGCTTGTTGCCGCGGGCGGCACGGATTTCGACGTCGCGAAACTTAGTCATTTTGTTATCAGTCACGAAAGAGACTCCTCAGCGATCAATTCAAACCAACCCTGGCGGTGGGCAAGCAGCCTGTGCGCTTCGATGCGCGACAAGCGAATCAGTGGACGCTGCGGAGAGTCTCGAGCGACTCATACGCATACGTCTTTACTTGTACATACAAGCATATGCAATCAAGCGGCCAACTTGTGGGAGGGGCGTTCAAGAAAAATTGCGTGCAGGGCTGGAGAGCGCCTGAATCAAGGGTTCTGGCGCGGATGAAATTTTTCGTGGGTATTGATCGATGAGGTTGGGGATGGTTACGAAGGCATGATTTTGCGCCACGCTGGGGCGTTCGGTAACAAGTTGGTGCGAGGATGGAAACAGGAAGTGTGAATGCAACTGTGGCGAGGGAGCTTGCTCCCGCTGGGCTGCGAAGCGGCCCCAAATCGGTGTGTACCGGAATTGGGAGTCCTTCGGCCTCCAGCGGGAGCAAGCTCCCTCGCCACAGAGGGTTGCGTTCAGTTTTGGAGGAGTTCGATTACGCAGCAAGCGGCATTGGTGGTGACTTCAACCAGTCCGGCGTTACCGTCCAGTTGCAGGCAATCATGGCGACCGAGTTGCGAAGTGGTGTCACCGACCTGCACTTCCAACAGCTCACTGACACTGAACACCAACACCGTCCCCGCCGAGCTGAAGAATCGCTGCTCACCGTCCAGCCACTGCAACCGCGCGCTGTAACGCTGTGGCGCGTAGATCAGGTTGAAGTCACGAATCGCACCGCCGAGCAGTGTGCAGGACACTTGGCTCTCGCCGCTGAAGGCAAACGGGTCGAGCGGTAACAGCGGCCGCGTATCGTCGCCATCGACGCACAGGGTCATGCCGTCACCCTGCAACACCGTAATCACTCGTTGATAACCGGCGAACGTCGAGAAACCGCCCGACTCGGCGATGTCGGCAATCGACAGGCGCCAGCCAAACCCGTCCAGCCCTGCCCCGGCATCACGGGTGATTTCTTCGGTGCTGCCGCCGCCGTTTTTCCACGGCATGCGCGGGTAGCCTTCGGCTCGTAAAACCTTGAGTGCACTCATTTATGAAAGCGCCCTTCCAGACGATGGCGGGAACCCGGGTGAATCAATCGAGCCGCCGTCACCGGCTGACGCCCCGACCACGTGCGGCGACGAATCAGCAAGCACGGCTCGCCCTTTTCAATCTGCAACAGCTTGCATTCAGACGATTCGGCGAGGATCGCTTCAACCACGTGCTCGCCTTCGGTCAGCGGCGCGACCTGGTTCAAATAGGCGTACGGCGTTTGCAGGGTGAAGTCCTGCTTGAGGTATTCCGGGGCGACCAGTGCATTGACGAAACGGTCTTCGATTTGCACCGGAATGTCGTTTTCGTAGTGCACGATCAGCGAGTGGAACACCTTCTGCCCTTCGCGCATGTCCAGCGCCAGCGCGCGCTCGGAACCGGCGGCCTCTTCTTCGAGGGTAATGACCTGGCAGGTGTGGCGATGGCCACGGGAGGCGATTTCGTCGGCGATGTTGTGCACTTCGAACAGCGCGGATTGGCTCTTCGGTTCGGCGACAAACGTGCCGACGCCCTGCATGCGCACCAGCAGGCCGTCGGCGGTCATCTCGCGCAAGGCGCGGTTGATGGTCATGCGGCTGAAACCGAGTTGATTGACCAGCTCGCTTTCGGACGGCACGCGGTAGTGCGGCGGCCAGTTTCCGCTGTCGATCTGCTGGGTGATCATCTGTTTGACGCGGGCGTACAAGGGCGCCGGACTGTCGCCCATGTTCGCGGCCAACGGGGAGACTGGAGGCGGAGTCGGCACGGTGGATCCCTGTTCATTGGATGAAAGTGGCTAGCTTGCCGGAGTTTACCGGGCAGGCAAACGTCTGTATATGTATATACAAATAACACACGATGGGGTGCTGAACCATGTCCGCCTTCTTTGCCGAACGCGCGCTGCTGCCTAACGGATGGGCCAACAATGTACGTCTTGAGGTCAGCGCCGAGGGCCTGCTGACCCAAATCCAGGCCGATTCCACCGCAGATGGCGCCGAGCGACTAAGCGGGCCGTTGTTGCCGGGGATGCCCAATCTGCACTCGCATGCTTTCCAGCGGGCGATGGCGGGGCTGGCTGAAGTGGCCGGCAATCCGAACGACAGTTTCTGGACCTGGCGCGATCTGATGTATCGGCTCGTCGGAAAAATCAGCCCGGATCAGCTCGGCGTGATCGCCCGTCAGCTGTACATCGAAATGCTCAAGGCCGGTTACACCTCTGTCGCCGAATTTCACTATGTGCACCACGACAGCAATGGCCAGCCTTACGCCGATCCGGCTGAACTGGCGTTGCGCATCAGCCAGGCCGCGAGCGAAAGCGGCATCGGTCTGACCCTGCTGCCAGTGCTCTACAGCCACTCCGGTTTTGGCGGCCAGACGCCGAATGACGGCCAGCGCCGCTTTATCAACAGCACCGAAAATTACCTGAATCTGCAATCACGTTTGCAGCCGTTATTGGCGCAGCAAAAGGCGCAATCGCTGGGTCTGTGTTTCCACTCGTTACGCGCGGTCACGCCACAGCAGATCAGCGAAGTCTTGGCGGCCAGCGACAAGCAATGCCCGGTGCATATTCACATTGCCGAGCAGCAGAAAGAAGTCGATGACTGCCTGAGCTGGAGCGGTCGTCGCCCGCTGCAATGGCTGTACGAAAATGCCGAAGTCGATCAGCGCTGGTGCCTGGTCCACGCGACCCACGCCAACCCGGAAGAAGTGACGCTGATGGCCAAGAGTCGCGCCATCGCCGGTCTGTGTCTGACCACCGAAGCCAATTTGGGCGACGGGATTTTCCCGGCGGTGGATTTCCTCGCGCAGGGCGGACGCATGGGCATCGGTTCCGACAGCCATGTGTCGCTCAGTGTGGTGGAAGAGCTGCGCTGGCTGGAATACGGTCAGCGTCTGCGCGATCAGCGGCGTAATCGCTTGTATGGCGCGGATCAGCCGATGGTCGGACGCACACTGTATGACGCAGCGCTGGATGGCGGTGCGCAAGCGATGGGTCAGCCGGTTGGTGCGCTGGAAGTTGGCAAGCGGGCGGACTGGATTGTGCTCGATGGCAGCGATCCGTATCTGGCGACCGCCAGCGGTGACGGGATTTTGAATCGCTGGTTGTTTGCCGGTGGCGATCGCCAAGTGCGCGATGTGCTGGTCAATGGCCAGTGGGTTGTGCGCGATGGTCGGCATGCAGGGGAAGAGGACAGTGCGCGCGCGTTCACCCAGGTCCTGCGCGACCTTTTAGGCTGACACAAAACAAAAATGTGGGAGCGAGCCTGCTCGCGAAAGCGGTGGTATCAGTCAACATTTTCGTTAACTGACACGCCCCCTTCGCGAGCAGGCTCGCTCCCACATTTGATTTGTGGCGATGCTTAATTCGAGGTCTTGGCCATCTGCCGATCCGATGCCCGCCAGATCAAGCGCGTGGTGTCATAGCCCTGCTGACGCGCCTTGCTCAGCAGTTCTTCACGCACCACACCATTAACGGTCGGCGTGCGCGACAACAACCACATGTACTTGCGACTCGGGTCGCCGACGATGGCGGTCTTGTAGTCATCGCTGACGTACAACACCCAGTATTCGCCTTTCGCCACACCCGGAATCAGACGCGAGAACCAGGTATCGAACTCGACCCACAATTTGTCGGTTTTACCCGGCACCTGTGGAGAAGCCGTGCCCTTCACTTCTTCCCATTGCCAGTCCGGGGTCAGGCAGCGATTGAGCACCGCGACATTACCGTCAGGCTTAAGGGTGTAATGAGCTTCGGACTGCGCGCAATTGCGCTGGAAATACATCGGCAAGCGCGCCAGCTCATACCAAGTGCCCTGATAGCGCTTGAGATTGACGCTGTTGACGGTTTTCGGCGCCAACGGGTCGACGCCGGAAGTGGCGCAGCCGGCCAGTACCAGGCCGGCAAAAAGGATCAGCAATAACCGCTTCATTTTTCTTCTCCGTGGGCGCGAAGCCCCGGTTTACTTCAGGCCTTGGCCGGAAAACATCAGCACTTTGTCACCGGCGTACTGCACGCTGATAAAGCTGTTCTTGTCGCCCCAGGTGCAACTGGACATGCCGAGCGCGCCCGAGCAATCAGTCGGTTTGCCGAGCAGGGTCTCGACTTCGGCCTTGGCCATGCCGGCCGAGAGCTTCGAATAGTTTTCCTGATTGACCTTGCTGCATGCGGCCAACAGCACGCAAAACGACAGAAGGGCGATAGATCGCAGCGACATGGTGTAACTCCTGGAACGAGGGGGGATGGCATGGTGCCAACCAGAAGCTTAGAAGAGAAAACCCTCATCTGGTTCCGTGGGTGAAGGGCTATTTATTAGCCCGCCCGTCCGGCTTTTGCCGATAAATCAGACACTTTGTAGGGCTATTGAGCATTTCGTCGCCTTTCGCAAAAGACGCCTAATCTTTGGCGCTCCGCGGTCGAAATAAGAGCAGCGCAAAGCCCCCGAGTGTGGCAAATTGCCGCCCTTTCTTGACCAGCCCCTTCGCGGTAGTTCATTCGATGACCAGAAACATGAAATTCAGCCACAAGATCTTGTTGGCTGCCGCCCTCGTGGTGGCCGTTGCGTTCGCCTGTTTCATTTTCTTCAACGACTATCGACAGCGCGAAGCCCTGAGCAGCAGCACCGAAGCGTCGATGCAGGAACTGGGCAGCCTGACCACCAGCAACATTCAGACCTGGCTGGAAAGCCGCATTCAGTTGCTGCAATCGCTGTCGCAACAAGTGACTGTCGACGGTAACGCCCCCGCCAGTCTGAAACGCATCATCGACCTGCCCGCTTACACCGGCAATTTCCAGCTCAGCTACTTCGGTGGTGCTGACGGCGTAATGTTCTCGGTACCGGCCGGCAACCGCGCGCCGGATTACGATCCACGCGCACGCGGCTGGTACAAAGCCGCCAACAGCGCGCAGCAGACCATCGTTACCGAACCGTATATCGCCGCGTCCTCGGGCAAACTGGTGATCACCGTCGCCACGCCGGTGCAGCGCCAGGGCCAGATGCTCGGCGTCGCCGGTGCCGACATCGATCTGACCAGCGTCAGCGCGATCATCAACTCGCTGAACTTCGGCGGCCACGGCCACGCGTTCATCGTCAGCAGCGAGGGCAAGATCCTGATCCACCCGGACAGCAAACTGGTGCTCAAGACTCTCGCCGAAGCCTATCCAAACGGTGCGCCGAAAGTCAGCCCGGGCCTGAAGGAAGTCGAGTTCGACGGCAAGACGCAGTTGATCTCCTTCACCCACGTCAACGGCGTGCCGTCGGCCAACTGGTATGTGGCGCTGGTGCTGGACAAAGACACCGCGTTTTCGATGCTCAGCGAGTTCCGCACCTCGGCGCTGATCGCCATGGTCATCGCGGTGGTGATCATCATCGCCCTGCTCGGCATGTTGATCCGCGTGCTGATGCAGCCGTTGCTGACCATGGGCCGCGCGATGCACGACATCGCTGAAGGCGAAGGCGACCTGACCAAACGTCTGGTGATTCACGGCAACGACGAATTCGGCGCGCTGGGCACTTCGTTCAACCGCTTCGTCGAGCGCATCCACACCTCGATCCGCGAAGTGTCCTCGGCCACCGGCCAGGTCAACGAAGTCGCCCTGCGCGTGGTCGCCGCGTCGAACTCGTCAATGTACAACTCCGACCAGCAAGCCACCCGCACCAACAGCGTCGCCGCCGCAATCAATCAGCTCGGCGCCGCCGCCCAGGAAATCGCCCAGAACGCCGCCCTCGCCTCGCAGCATTCCAGCGATGCGCGCAGCCTCGCGGTCGACGGTCAGCAGGTGGTGGATAAAACCATCCAGGCCATGCAGCAGCTGTCGGCGAAGATCAGCGATTCGTGTGGCAACATCGAAACACTGAACAGCAACACGGTGAACATCGGCCAGATTCTCGAAGTGATCACCAGCATTTCCCAGCAGACCAACCTGCTCGCGCTCAACGCCGCGATCGAAGCGGCGCGGGCGGGTGAAGCCGGTCGTGGTTTCGCCGTGGTCGCCGATGAAGTGCGCAACCTGGCGCACCGCACCCAGGATTCGGCGCAGCAAGTGCAGAAGATGATCGAAGAGCTGCAGGTCGGCGCGCGTCAGGCGGTCAGCATCATGACCGAGAGCCAGCGCGAAAGCGAAAACAGCGTCGGCATCGCCAACCAGGCGGGCGAGCGGTTGGGCAGCGTGACTCAGCGTATCGGCGAAATCGACGGGATGAACCAGTCGGTGGCCACGGCGACGGAAGAGCAGACCGCTGTAGTCGAGTCGATCAATGTCGATATCAACGAGATCAACACGCTGAATCAGGAAGGTGTGGAGAACTTGCAGGCGACGTTGCGGGCGTGCTCGGATCTGGAGCAGCAGGCGGCGCGCCTGAAGCAATTGGTCGGCAGCTTCCGCATCTGAAGATCAAGAGCCTTACCCCCTCACCCCAGCCCTCTCCCCCAGGGGGGCGAGGGGGAAAGGGAGCCGATCGGGGGATGTTCCAGACCTGAGTTCGACTCGATATCTCAAGTCGATGTACCTCCAACATCCACCTCGGTCAGTCCCCTCTCCCTCCGGGAGAGGGCTAGGGTGAGGGTAAGCCCTTAAAACCTTGACCCAGGTTCGGAAAGAAACACCAACTCCTCAGCCGTAGACTCCCGCCCCAACACCGCATTGCGATGCGGAAACCGGCCAAACCGTGCAATCACCTTTTGATGCCGCTCGGCATAATCCAGATTGTCGGCAAACACCGACCGCTCCGCTTCCGGCTGTTCAGCCACCAGTTCGATAAATCTGGAAACCGCCTCATTCTGCACCGCGAGGTTTTCGCAGTGTTCGAACACCAGATAAATGAACACACGCTGGATCGGTTTCAACTGCCGATCAAAATCCGCAGCAATACCTTGCGCGACGAGTTTCTGTGCGCGCAGATCGCCGGAGAAGGCTTTGGGGGTATCACGAAAAATCATTCGTGGCAGTTGATCGAGCAGCAGCACTACCGCCAGCCAACCTTCGGGACGTTGCGTCCACTCGGTCAATTCGCCGGCCAGGGCCTGATCGACAAAGACCCCGAAACGCGTCTGCGCTTCGAGGTCTTGGCTGTCTCGCTTACCGAACCACAACTTGCCCTTGTCAGCCGAAATGTCGTCCGGTGATTCGGCTTGTCCGAACCACCAGTCGAGCAACGGCTGCCAGGGCGCGGTCATGGTTTATTCCTTGTGGTAGGCCGTAGCGCGTGCGACTTCTTCTTTCGAGCCGAGGAACACCGCTACGCGCTGGTGCAGGCCTTCCGGCTGAATGTCGAGGATGCGCTGGTGACCGTCGGTGGACGCGCCGCCCGCTTGTTCCACCAGGAACGACATCGGGTTGGCTTCGTACATCAGACGCAGTTTGCCTGGCTTGGATGGCTCACGGCTGTCGCGCGGGTACATGAACAGACCGCCACGGGTCAGGATGCGGTGCACGTCGGCAACCATCGCCGCGACCCAACGCATGTTGTAGTTCTTTTTCAGCGGACCTTCTTCACCGGCCAGCAGCTCGCCGACGTAACGTTGTACCGGGGCTTCCCAGTGACGCTGGTTGGACATGTTGATGGCGAATTCCTGGGTCGATTCAGGAATGGTGATGTTTTCGTGAGTCAGCACGAAGCTGCCCATTTCACGGTCCAGGGTGAAGCCTTTGACGCCGTCGCCCAAGGTCAGGATCAGCATGGTCTGTGGACCGTAGATCGCGTAACCGGCGGCAACCTGTTGGGTGCCCGGCTGCAGGAACGCTTTCTCGTTCAGCGGCTCGTTCTGGCTCAGGTATTCATTCGGGCAACGCAGTACCGAGAAGATGGTGCCGACCGGGGCGTTGATGTCGATGTTCGACGAACCGTCCAGTGGGTCGAATACCAGCAGGTACGCGCCTTTCGGGTATTTGCCCGGGATCTGGTAGGCATTGTCCATTTCTTCGGACGCCATGCCGGCCAGGTGACCGCCCCATTCGTTGGCTTCGAGCAGGATCTCGTTGGAGATCACGTCGAGCTTCTTCTGCACTTCGCCCTGCACGTTTTCGGTGCCCATGCTGCCCAGAACACCACCCAGGGCGCCTTTGGACACGGCGTGGTTGATCTCCTTGCAGGCACGCGCCACCACTTCGATCAGGAAACGCAGATCGGCAGGAGTGTTATTGCTGCGGGTCTGCTCAATCAAATAGCGACTCAGGGTAACGCGGGACATGGACGGCTCCGGTGGAATGGGGGGCTAAAAACCCGCGCAGTTTACAGGGAGTCTGAAAACGTAGCGAGCGAAGACGCCCGGTAACGTGCGTTGGGGTGTATTTGCCTGCATGAGACGTGATTGTGGGTGGAGAGTTCAGGTAGCCGGTTTAGCGTAGTTGGAAATCGGACGAAGGTGATCAGCTTGGGATATGTATTGATTGAGAAGCCGCCTTCGCGAGCAAGCTCGCTCCCACATTGGATCTGCGTCGTTCACACATCCACTGTGGGAGCGAGCCTGCTCGCGAATGGCGCGCAGCGCCAGCCATTCTCAGGTGTTGGTCGGAGGCTTGCGCAACAAGCTAAACGCCATCGCCCCGAGAAACACCACACTTAGCAACAACACCGCCCACAAGCCGATCTTCTTCCAATTGGTCTCAGCCACCGCCGTCGTCGCCGTAGAAGTCTGCGTAACAACCGCCTCACCCTGAACCGACGCCTTGCCCAACGCCGCCAGTTTCTCTGGTTTGAAATCCGGAATCAGCGTCGTCAATGGCAAGTTCGCCGTTTTCACCGTCGGATTGCCCAGCGCCAGACTGTATGGCCCCTCCCCGCGCGCGAGGAAGATCACCTGCGTCGCCCGCACCGCATATTTCAGACTCGGCGCCTGTTCACCTAAACCACCGCCGCGCTCATCCACGCTCAGCTTCAACTGCTGCACGGTCTGGCCAAAGAGCTGCAATTCGTTCTGCACAACATCCTGACCATTCTGGGTCAGGCGATAGAGCAAACCGTTGCTCAGGGTCTGCCATGGCACACTGCTTTCACGACGGCCGACCAGCGTCACCGGCGCCAGACTGTTCGGCTGTTTCAGTTCAACCTGCACCCGCTCGACATTCAGCCCCATCGGCAACTGCCAGGTGTATTCCCCGGTCTTGCTGCTATTGCCGGCCAATGCCTGCGACCAGACCAACGGCAGCGGAACGTTGCGCGGATCACTGCTTTTCAATTGTGCCGCCGTCAGGATCGGTGCCGAATTCGGCGACTCCCACAACAACCGCACATAACGCGCCGATTGCCCCGGCAATGTCACTTCATGCTGCTCGATGCGCTCATCGGAAAAGGTCAGCCGCGCCACCTGCCCTTCGCCCCACGGCTGCCAGTGCTGCAAATCATCGCTGGCCTCAATGCTGAAACGCTGAAAGCCGTCGCGCTCGCTGGTCCAGTCGAGGATCAACTGCTGCAACGGCGCCTTGATCGCGCTCGCATCCAACAGCCAGCCGCGCAGCACTTCTTCGCCCGCCTCCAACTGGCTGGACGGCTGCACTTCAACCAGCGTGCCGTTGGTGGTCGCTTGCACGCGCACGTTCGGCGCGCGCTCGCTGGCGTCGGCGGCGTTGTACAGCGGGAACCACTTCACCTCGTGCAACTGGCCGTCGTCGCGGGTCTGCGCCGACTCGCGCGCCAAGGCGTAGGCCTGCGCTTCGCCGGCGGCGTTGAACACGCGCAGGTCGCTGAGATCAGTCTGGCGTGCCTGCAATTGCACGCTCAGCGGCAGTTCGAGGCGATACCACGGACCATTGCCGCTCACCGCCAGCGGCACTTGCGTGGCGAAGTCCGCCGGTTTTTCCTGGGCGCCGGCCGCCAGCACCACGCCCAACGCCAACCAACCCAGATTGCCCATGCGACTCAAGATGAAACTCCTTCGGTGTCCGGGGTCGGTTTGTCCGCCGCCGGTTCGGCGTCAACGCGTTTAGGCGGCAGCGGCGCGAAATAGCCGACCACCAGCAACAACACACCGACGCCGATAAACGAAACGATCCGGGCGAGGCCACCACGGTTGCTCAGTTCGACAAAAATCAGTTTGGCCACCACCAGCGCAATCAGCGCCGCGCCGATCAGCCACACTTCGCGACGATGACGCAGATGACCGCCGATCATCAGCCCAAGCGCCATCAGCGTCCAGACGATCGACAATCCGGCCTGCACCAGCATTGAGGCGAGCAGCGTATCCAGCTCGAACGGGATCCCCGCCCAATGGTGCGCGGCGCGGGTCACCAGCGCGGTGCAGAAAGCGAACAGCGAAACTCCGGCGATCAATTGCGTGGCGTTATCGGCGTAGTCCTGTCGAATCGACAACTGCGATATCGCACTGCGCGACCACACATAGACGCCAAACAAAGCGAACAACAAACCCAACTCCAGTGGATTGAGCAATGGCACGTACGGCAGCGGCTCGGCGTTGCCGTCGCTGACGCCATTCGCCAGCCAGAACCACGCCAGCATCAATACTGCCAACGGCGCGGCGACGTACAAGCGGTACTCGCGGGCAAACGCTGCGACCGGCCACGGCCAAGAGCGCGGGGCCGCCGCCAGTAGCAGATACAGGCTCGGCAAAATCGCCCAGCCCAGCCAACGCCAGGCGTTGTATTGCTCGGACAACAGCAGCAGGCCGTAGCGTAATTCCAGCGCCAGCACGCCGATCAGCAACCAGCAACCGAGCACATGCGCGGTACTCAAGGCCCGCGCCGGCAGCATCGGCGCCAAGCGACGCAGGCTGAAGAAATGCACGGCAAGCACCGCCGCCCACGCCAGCCAGCCGACATCGGCTGCCGGGTGATATCGCGAATGCCACGCGCCGAGCAGCACAAGTGCAGCCGCCGGAATCAACAACGTGCAGAGCAGGCCCAGTGCCGGCCATTTCAAGCGCAGCGACAGTAGTGTCCACAGCGCCACACTGAGCGCCGCGACTAATAGCAACAACGTGCCTTGCAAATTCGGTGCGGCAAAGCGCAGCACTTCACTGACCCACGCCAGCGCCCACCAACCCGCGCCCCACACCAGCAACACTTCGGACAGGCGCTGCAAACTCAACGCATCAAATGCCGAAGCATGATTGCCCAGTTGCAGGCGCCAGGCACCGATCATCGCTGCTAGCCCCAGCACCAGCGGCGTCCAGAAGCCGCCGTGGGCCAACGGCTTCAGACCTTCGCTGGACAGCGGCCCGAGCAGCTCGGGGCCTGCGAACAAGAACGCCACGCCGCCGATCACCTGCAACAACAGACCAAAAACAAAACTCACGCGCTGCTTGAGGTACAGGCTCAGCCAGATGATCAGCAAGCCACTCGCGGCCCATACCGCACTCGCGGTCTGCCACGGCAGCACAAACAACACCGCCAGATTGATCAGCACCAGACCGGCCAACAGCACCACTGACAAACCGCGCAACAGACGCACGTCGCCGCGCAACATGTCATCGCGAGCCGCCAGCAGCATGCCGGCGATCAACGCCAGACCGATCAGCGAAGCACTGAGCAAGCCGCTCCAACCGGCGCTGAACACCGCCGCTGAATCTTCGCCCGCCCCCTGCAGTCGCAGCAGAAACAACGCGCCACCGAGCAACTGCACGGCAAACGCGCTGAACAGGAAGGTGCGCGATTGAATCCGCAGGCCGACAAACAACGTCACCAACCCGGCCAGCGCCCAACTGATCGCCGTGCCTTGGGTAAACAAGAACAGCGGCGCCAGCAGATAAAGGAAAGTCAGGCCCAGACCCGCCAACACTGGCAAGCCCTGGCGCTCCCAAGGCGATGCCTGTTGCGGCGAGGCCTTGCGCAGTTGATGGAAGCTGAACAGCAACGCCATACCGAGCATCAGCGCCCCCAGCGGAGCGCCGTCGAGCAAACTGCTCTCGCCAATACGCAACTGACTGAGAAACGCCAACGCCGAACCGAGCTGCAGCAGCAACGCGAAGGCCCGGGCGAACGGTCGATGCTGACGCAGACCGAGCCAGAAAATCCCCGCACCTTCCACCGCCCATGCCGCCGAGGTCCAGCGCGCATCCAGCCCGAGCGGAATCGCCAGGCTGGCAAAAATCACCCCGAGCGCCAGACAGGTTTCGCCCAGCAGCACGGCGCGCCCGCCCATCAACACCCTGGCCAACGCCATGTAGATCATGCCCAGCGCCAGCGCACTGAACGCCGCAGCAAACTCCAGATGCTGGACCAGCGCAAACTGCAAACCGAAGCCAATGATCGGCGGGCCGAACAGCATTGTCCCGTCGACATAATCGCCTTTGCGCGCCGACCAGTGCAGCAGCGCTTCGCGATCGCCCTCCGCCGGGGCATCGGGCATGTCGAGCAATTTGCGCCGGGCGAACAGCAGGCCGATAGCGAGGTACATCAGGAAAAACAGAATCAGGAACGGCTCGGTGCTCCACAACAGCTCCGGCGCATACGAGCGCAGGCCCCAGGCAAAACCGATGCCGAAGGTGCCGACAAAGCCGATCAGGTTGAGCAGGCGCCAGGCCTTGAACCAGGCGATGGCGAGAATGCCGGCGTTGAGCAGCGCGAAATAACTGAACAGCGCGACGTGGTTGCCGGCGCCGGTCGAGGTCAGGATCGGCGCGGCGAATCCGCCCAGCGCGGCGACGGCGGCCAACGCCAGCGAGTCTTGCGTGACGGCCAGAATCGCCGAGAAAACCGTCACCGCGACGAGCAATCCCAACGCGGCAGATGGATCGAGCAACGGATGCAGACGCATCGCCGCAAACACCGTCAGGTACAGCACCGCAATCCCGGTGCCTTGCAGCATCAACGCATAACTGGCATTGCGTCGCCGCAGCCACCAGCCCAGCGCAAGCAAGCCCAGCGCGGCCGCCGCGACACCGGCGTAACGCAACTCGATCGGCACGACCATGCCTTCGGTGGCGTAGCGCAGCAGAAACGCCAGACCGAAGAACAGCAACACCACGCCGACCCGCAGCACAGTGTTGCCGCCGAACAACCAGTTACGCGCGGCGCTGATGCCACGATCGAAAAGGTTCGGGCCACGGGGTTCGGCAGGCTGTTGCGGTTCCTGGGTGACGGCGTCGAGGCGCCAGACATCGGCGGGCAGCGGTTGACTGGTTTCGCTGGCGACGGCGGAAAGCGGTTCGAGTTCGGGCGGCAGTTCCCAGACCAATTCAGCTGCTAACGCTTGTTCAGCGACTTTGATGGGCTCTACAACAGGTTCGCTGACAGGTACTGCGCTCGGTGGCGGCGCGGCATGCAGCGGCGCGCCCTCGAGTAGAAACAGACGCTGTTCGACGCCCTGCAAGGCAACCTTTGCCTGCTCAAGTTGACGTTGCTGCTCCATCGCCTGCGAGCCAAGCCGCGCGATGCGCAGCGTCTGCCCGATTACCAGCCCCAGCAACGCGCCCAACAGCGCAGCACTGAACGACTCGTCGAGCAGCCAGCCGAGCACCAGCCCGATCAACATGAACATCCATTGCATGGTCGATATCCCTAAGCGGCCCCGTGGCGGGGCGAGTCCGGCAATTGCTTCAGTCTAGGCACAAACCTTGTGGGAGCGAGCCTGCTCGCGAAAGCGGTTTGTCAGCCAACATTTCTGTTTAACAGGACAACCGTTTCGCGAGCAGGCTCGCTCCCACATTGGATTGGTGGTGACTGGAGCTACCGGTAACCGGCGCTCAGTATATCGATCCGGCCCAACAAACGTTGGGCCTTGCGCACATTTGTTGTGGAAAGTTATTCCAACGCTTTCCAGATATCCGTGGCGTACTCGCGAATCGTCCGGTCGGAGGAGAACCAGCCCATCCGCGCCGTGTTGAGCACCGCTGAACGCCACCAGTTGTTGGAATCATGCCAATGCGCTTCAACGCGTTTCTGCGCCTCCCAATACGAGTCGAAGTCGGCACAGACCAGGAAGCGGTCGTAATCCACCAGCGAATCGATCAGCCCGGTATAGCGCGAAGTATCGTCCGGCGAGAACACCCCACCGCGAATCGCTTGCAGCACATCGTTCAAACGATGCGAGGCCGCAATGTCCGGCAACGCGCTGAACTCGTGATTCTGTTTGCGCGCTTCCACCTGCTGCGCGCTGAGGCCGAAGATAAACATGTGCTCGGCACCGATGCGTTCGCACATCTCGACGTTGGCGCCGTCCAGGGTGCCGATGGTCAGTGCGCCGTTGAGGCCGAACTTCATGTTACTGGTGCCCGACGCTTCGAAGCCGGCAGTGGAAATCTGCTCGGACAAGTCCGCCGCCGGAATGATGCTCTCCGCCAGGCTGACGTTGTAGTTGGGCAGAAACACCACTTTCAGCAAGCCACGCACGGTCGGGTCGTTATTCACCACCCGGGCGATGTCGTTGGTCAGTTTGATGATCAGTTTGGCCTGGTGATAACTCGCCGCCGCTTTACCGGCGAAGATTTTCACCCGTGGCACCCAGTCGACTTCCGGCTCGGCGCGAATCGCCTGATACAGCGCCACGGTGTGCAGCAGGTTGAGCAACTGGCGTTTGTATTCGTGAATCCGTTTGACCTGCACGTCGAACATCGCCGCCGGATTGACCGCGATCCCCAGCCGTTCATGAATCAGATAAGCCAAGGCTTTTTTGCTGTGCAGACGTTGTTCAGCGAAGGCTTTGCGGAATGCGGTTTTTTCGGCGAACGGTTCGAGGTCGAGCAAGCGCTCTTCAGGGTTATCCAGTAAATCCGGCCCCAGCGCATCGACCAGCATCGAAGTCAGTTCAGAGTTGGCCTGATACAACCAGCGGCGGAAGGTAATACCGTTGGTTTTGTTGTTGATCCGCTCCGGGTAGAGCTTGTGCAATTCGGCAAACACGGTTTTGCGCATCAGTTGCGTGTGCAATCCGGACACGCCGTTGACGCTATGCGAGCCAAGGAACGCGAGGTTACCCATGCGCACGCGGCGACCGTTGTCTTCTTCGATCAAGGACACGGCACGGAGCACGTCGAAATCGTGAATGCCTTTGGCGCGCAGCGAATCGATGTGCTGGGCGTTGATCAGGTAAATGATCTGCATGTGTCGCGGCAGCATGCGCTCCATCAAACCCACGGGCCAGGTTTCCAGCGCTTCCGGCAACAACGTGTGGTTGGTGTACGACAGCGTGTCGACGGTGACTTGCCACGCCGCATCCCACGCCACGTCGTAGACGTCGACCAGCTGGCGCATCAGTTCGGCGACGGCGATTGAAGGGTGGGTGTCGTTGAGCTGGATCGCCGCGTGATCACCCAGGGTCAGCACCGAGGTGTGCATGTTGCGGTGACGCCGCAGCAGATCCTGCAAGGAGGCCGCGACGAAGAAGTATTCCTGACGCAGGCGCAGCTCTTGCCCTGCTTCGGTGCTGTCCGCCGGGTAAAGCACGCGGGAGATACTTTCGGCGCGGGCCACTTCGGCGACGGCGCCCAAGTGGTCACCGGCGTTGAAGCGCTCCAGGTGCAGATCTTCCATGGCGCGCGCACGCCACAACCGCAAGGTGTTGACGCTCGCCCCGCGCCAACCGACTACCGGGGTGTCATAAGCAATGGCGCGCACGGTTTCTGCCGGCGACCAGACTTGTTTGGATTTACCGGAAACATCGGTAACTGTTTCAACGCTACCGCCGAAGCCGATGGTGTAAACGACTTCCGGCCGTTCGAACTCCCACGGGTTGCCGAAATCCAGCCAGTGCTCGGTCTGTTCCTGTTGCCAGCCATCAACGATGGCTTGGCGGAACAAGCCGTGTTCATAACGAATGCCGTAACCGTGGCCGGCGATGCCGAGGGTCGACATGCTTTCCATGAAGCATGCGGCCAAGCGACCGAGGCCACCGTTGCCGAGCGCCGCGTCGGGCTCCAGCAAACGGATGCGTTCCAGGTCGACGCCAAGCTCGGTCAGCGCCTCACGGGCGACATCGAGCAGGCCGAGGTTGCTCAGGCTGTCGTAAAGCAAACGGCCGATGAGGAATTCCAGCGAGAGGTAATACACCCGTTTCTGACCTTTGCGATAGATCTGCCGGGTGTGGTCCATCCAGTGCTCGACCATGTGATCGCGCGCAGCCAGTGCGATGGCTTCGAACCAGTCATGGTCGAAGGCGTGATCGGGGTCTTTGCCCACCGCATAGGTGAGTTTGGTCAGGACGGCATCGCGGAATGCGGCCACCTCTGCTTCGCGAACTAGTGGTTCTTGAGTCATCGATAGGACCTCGAGCGAGCGGGGAATTGTCTGAGCCTAGACGGTCTGACCGACGGTAGCGGCGCAGGTTCGGCAGTTTTTCCTGAGACGGTGCGATGGCCCGGCATTACCCTGGCGGATGAGCTAATGAATGCAGGGGCCGTGCCGAATTGTCCGGCAAAATGCCTGCACACAGAAAAAATCTGGCGAAAGGTTGTTCAAAAATCCACCAGTCCCGGTATGATCGCGCGCCCTGATGCACACACGCCTGGTAACTCCCGATGATGAAGCCCAACCTGATTGCCGCCGCCGAGATCGATCGTCTCGATACGTGGGCGAAATACTCGGCCCCGATGTGCGGTTCCTGCATATCCAGCTGCTGCACGCTGCCGGTCGAGGTAAAGATCAAGGATCTGGTGCGCATCGGTGTGGTCGACGAGTTCGAACTGGGCGACCCGCCGAAGAACATCGCCAAGCGTCTGCAAAAGGAAGGTCTGGTCGAGCGCTTCAATCAGAAGTCCGGCATCTTCACCCTCCAGCGCATGAGCAACAACGATTGCTACTACCTGGATCGTAAGAGCCGCCTGTGCACCATTTATGACAAGCGCCCGGATACCTGCCGCAATCACCCGAAGATCGGCCCGCGGCCGGGGTATTGCGCTTACAAGCCGAAGGAAGTTGAGCGCGTGCAGAATTTCCGCGCTATCGAGAAGTTCTAAAAGCCAACCCTCACCCCAGCCCTCTCCCGGAGGGAGAGGGAGCCGACCGAGGTGTCTGGCGCCATGCATCGACCTGAAACACCCCGTCGATTATGGATTCGATAAAGCCCGCCAAATCGATTCTGGATTCGGCAGAATTCACTCAGGTCGATGCATCTCCTGAGCATCCCCCAATCAGTCCCCTCTCCCTCTGGGAGAGGGCTAGGGTGAGGGGCTTTTGATCTTCAACACACTTCCCCCAGACAAACAAAAACGCCCCCGGTCTCGCGACCGGGGGCGTTTTCATTCAGCCTGAACTAATGACTCAGTTCTTGGCTTTCTTGGCAGCGCGGGTACGCTCGCTTTCGTCCAGGATCTTCTTGCGAAGACGGATGGACTTAGGAGTGACTTCGCACAGCTCGTCTTCCTGGATGTATTCCAGAGCCTGTTCCAGAGTGAACTTCACTGGTGGAACCAGAGCGATGGTTTCGTCTTTACCCGAAGCACGCATGTTGTCGAGCTTCTTGCCTTTGGTTGGGTTTACACCCAGGTCGTTGTCACGGCTGTTCTGACCAACGATTTGACCGTTGTAGATCTCCTGGCCGTGTTCTACGAACAGCTTGCCACGGGCCTGCAGGGTTTCCAGCGAGTAGGTCAGTGCCTTGCCGGTTTCAACCGAAACCAGAACGCCGTTCTGACGGCCGGACATGTGGCCCGACTTGACGGTGTCGTAGCGATCGAAGATCGAGGTCAGGATGCCAGCACCGTTGGTCAGGGTCAGGAACTGGTTACGGAAACCGATCAGACCGCGAGCAGGGATGTTGTATTCCAGACGAACACGACCCTTGCCATCCGGCACCATGTTGCTCAGGTCGCCTTTACGCAGACCCATCTCTTCCATGACCTTGCCCTGAGCTTCTTCAGGGATGTCGATGGTGACGTTTTCGAACGGTTCTTGCTTGACGCCGTCAACTTCACGAATGATCACTTCAGGACGGCCCAGGGCCAGCTCGAAGCCTTCGCGACGCATGGTTTCGATCAGTACCGAGAGGTGCAGCTCACCACGGCCGGAAACCTTGAACTTGTCAGCGGTGTCGCCTTCTTCAACGCGCAGTGCAACGTTGTACAGCAGCTCTTTGTCCAGACGGTCCTTGATGTTACGGGACGTCACGAACTTGCCTTCTTTACCGCAGAATGGCGAGTCGTTTACCTGGAAGGTCATCGAAACGGTTGGCTCGTCAACGGTCAGAGGCTTCATCGCCTCGACGGTGTCCGGGTGGCACAGGGTGTCGGAGATGAACAGCGAGTCCATACCGCTGATGCAAACGATATCGCCTGCTGCAGCTTCTTCAACGTCAACGCGGTGCAGACCGTGGTGACCCATCAGTTTCAGGATACGGCCGTTGCGACGCTTGCCGTCGGCACCGATAGCCACAACCGGAGTGTTCGGCTTGACGCGGCCACGAGCGATACGGCCAACGCCGATAACACCCAGGAAGCTGTTGTAGTCCAGAGCGGAGATCTGCATCTGGAACGCGCCGTCACGGTCAACGGCCGGAGGCGGAACGTGGTCGACTACCGCTTGGTACAGCGGAGTCATGTCTTCCGCCATGGCGGTGTGGTCCAGACCGGCAATACCGTTCAGGGCCGAAGCGTAAACAACCTGGAAGTCCAGTTGTTCTTCGGTAGCACCGAGGTTGTCGAACAGGTCGAAGATCTGATCCAGAACCCAGTCCGGACGCGCGCCTGGACGGTCAACCTTGTTGATTACCACGATTGGACGCAGGCCGGCTTCGAAAGCCTTCTTGGTCACGAAACGGGTTTGCGGCATAGGGCCGTCTTGAGCGTCAACCAGCAGCAGAACGGAGTCAACCATCGACATTACGCGTTCAACTTCGCCGCCGAAGTCGGCGTGGCCCGGGGTATCCACGATGTTGATGTGGTAGCCGTTCCAGTTGATGGCGGTGTTTTTCGCCAGAATGGTAATACCGCGCTCTTTTTCCTGGTCGTTGGAGTCCATCACGCGCTCGTCGTTGAGCTCGTTGCGCTCCAGGGTGCCGGATTGACGCAGGAGTTTGTCTACCAGGGTGGTTTTACCATGGTCAACGTGGGCAATGATGGCGATGTTGCGTAGATTTTCGATCACTTGTGTATCTCGATCAGAGGATTCGGTTTGCTGACAAGTCTTGGCAGCGATTAGCAGTAGTGTCCGGCATGGCCGTTACAGCTTGACGGCGGTGTCGGGGGGCCGGTGACGCAGGCCACAGGCAAACAGCCCCGGGCACTTAGCTCGGTCGATAAACGCGCACATTGGCATGCCCCTCACTGAGCAAATGGTGAGCATGCAGGCGACTCATCACGCCTTTGTCGCAATACAGCAGGTACTGGCGAGTCGGATCCAGCTCCTTGAAACGAGCGTTCACTGCGTAGAACGGCATCGTCTGTACTTCTACGCCAGCGAGTTCCAGCGGCTCATCCTCGGCGGCATCCGGGTGACGGATGTCGATCACGATCTGGCCGGCCAGTGCTTCGCTGACTTCTTCAATCTGTACGTCCTGGCCCAATTCGTCGATCACCCGATCGATCGGCACCAGTTTGGCGTTTTCGAGCGCACGCTCGAGCACCGCCATGTCGAATTCTTTCTCTTCGTGTTCAACACGACCGCGTTTGGCGGCAGTCTTCGGATTGACCGAAATAACCCCGCAGTACTCCGGCATGTGCCGCGCGAAATCGGCGGTGCCGATCTCGTTGGCCGTGTCGATGATGTCCTGCTTGTGCGCCACGATCAGCGGACGCAGGACCAGCTTGTCAGTCACGCAGTCGATCACCGACAGGTTCGGCAAGGTCTGGCTCGACACCTGGGAGATCGCCTCGCCGGTGACCAGCGCTTCGATGTGCAGGCGGTCGGCGATGTTCGACGCCGCGCGCAACATCATACGCTTCAATACGACGCCCATATGACTGTTATCGACTTTGCCGAGAATTTCGCCCAGGACTTCTTCGAACGGAACACTGACAAATAGCACGCGTTGCGAGCTGCCGTACTTCTTCCAGATGAAATGCGCGACTTCCATCACGCCCAATTCGTGGGCACGACCGCCCAGATTGAAAAAGCAGAAGTGCGTCATCAGGCCGCGACGAATGATCTGATAGGCCGCAACGGTCGAGTCAAAGCCGCCGGACATCAATACCAGCGTCTGCTCCAGGGCACCGAGCGGGTAACCGCCGATGCCGTTGTGCTGGCTGTGAATGACGAACAACCGTTTGTCGCGAACTTCGATACGGACTTCGATTTCCGGCGCTTTCAGGTCGATACCGGCAGCACCGCACTCGCGGCGCAGCTTGCTGCCGACGTATTTTTCGACGTCCATCGAGCTGAAGGTATGCTTGCCGGCCCGCTTGCAGCGCACCGAGAAAATCTTCCCGGCCAGCGCAGCACCGTAGTGCTGTTTGCACTTCTCGGTGATGTCGTCGAAGTCGCCCAGCGGGTACTCGTCGATCTGCAGGAAGTGCGCGATGCCCGGCATGCAGGTCAGGCGCTCACCCATCTCTTTCAAGGCTTTGGCGTCGGTAACGCGGGTTTCCAGCTCGAGATTGTCCCACACACCGTTCACCACCACGGCCGGGTCCAGGTCGCGGAGCACGGTGCGGATGTTCTTGGCCAGCTGGCGGATGAACTTCGTCCGGACAGGTCGGCTTTTGATGGTGATCTCGGGGAAGACTTTTACGATTAGTTTCATGAAAACAGCGCGCGAACGGCCAGCCGAAAAAGGGGGGCGCGGATTATAGCGGAAATTGCTCAAGGTTTAACCAGTTAATGTGCAGAAGGTTTTGCGCGCACCAAAACGGGTCATTTATGGATTATGACGCTACATTAAAGGGCGAGATTTTCAGCTTTCAGACGCTTTGCACCTTAATAAGCGTGAATTTGGGGCAAAAAACCCATGCTGGGGCACTGGCATGCAATTTGCTCCCTTGTGAGGCAGGTTGCCTTGGCAGAGTATTCGCGCCGGCATCACCACTATTAAGGGCATCCACTACCAGCCCTAATTCACCCGGAGGACACTATGTCGAAGTCGGTTCAACTCATCAAAGATCATGACGTCAAGTGGATTGATCTGCGCTTCACGGACACCAAAGGCACTCAGCACCACGTGACCATGCCGGCTCGCGATGCGCTGGAAGACGACTTCTTCGAAGTCGGCAAGATGTTCGACGGTTCCTCCATCGCTGGCTGGAAAGGCATCGAAGCCTCCGACATGATCCTGCTGCCGGACGACGAAACTGCCGTGCTCGACCCGTTCACCGAAGACGCCACCCTGATCCTGGTGTGCGACATCATCGAACCGTCGACCATGCAAGGCTACGATCGCGACCCGCGCGCCATCGCCCACCGTGCCGAGGAATACCTGAAGACCACCGGTATCGGTGACACCGTGTTCGCCGGTCCAGAGCCTGAGTTCTTCATCTTCGACGAAGTGAAGTTCAAGTCCGACATCTCCGGTTCGATGTTCAAGATCTACTCCGAACAAGGTTCGTGGATGTCCGACCAGGACATCGAAGGCGGCAACAAAGGCCACCGTCCAGGCGTCAAAGGTGGCTACTTCCCGGTTCCGCCGTTCGACCACGACCACGAAATCCGTACTGCCATGTGCAACGCACTGGAAGAAATGGGCCAGACCGTTGAAGTTCACCACCACGAAGTGGCAACTGCCGGTCAGAACGAAATCGGTGTCAAGTTCAACACCCTGGTGAAGAAAGCTGACGAAGTTCAGACGCTGAAATACGTTGTCCACAACGTGGCTGACGCTTACGGCCGCACCGCTACCTTCATGCCGAAGCCACTGTACGGTGACAACGGTTCGGGTATGCACGTGCACATGTCCATCGCCAAAGATGGCAAGAACACCTTCGCTGGCGAAGGCTATGCCGGCCTGTCCGAAACCGCTCTGTACTTCATCGGCGGCATCATCAAGCACGGCAAGGCACTGAACGGCTTCACCAACCCGGCCACCAACTCCTACAAGCGTCTGGTGCCAGGCTTCGAAGCTCCAGTGATGCTGGCCTACTCGGCTCGCAACCGTTCCGCCTCGATCCGTATTCCTTACGTCAACAGCCCACGTGGCCGTCGTATCGAAGCACGTTTCCCGGATCCGGCTGCCAACCCGTACCTGGCTTTCGCAGCACTGCTGATGGCCGGCCTGGACGGTATCCAGAACAAGATTCACCCAGGCGACGCTGCCGACAAAAACCTGTACGACCTGCCGCCTGAAGAGGCGAAGGAGATCCCACAAGTTTGCGGCAGCCTGAAAGAAGCTCTGGAAGAGCTGGACAAGGGCCGCGCGTTCCTGACCAAGGGCGGCGTGTTCTCCGACGACTTCATCGACGCTTACATCGCGCTGAAATCGGAAGAAGAAATCAAGGTTCGCACCTTCGTACACCCACTGGAATATGAGCTGTACTACAGCTGCTGATCCGGTAGCGCTGCTCTACGTGGCGTGAGTGAAAGAGGCCTCCTTCGGGAGGCCTTTTTTATTGCCTGCGATTAATGGCGCAACACAAATCCCTGTGGGAGCGAGCTTGCTCGCGAAAGCGGCGGGTCATTTATAACAATGTTGACAGACACGACGCCTTCGCGAGCAAGCTCGCTCCCACAGGGGGATTTGGATGTCTGAATGATCTCTGGATGTGTGCAAGGTTGGGCCAACCGCCGCACCTGGCCTATGCTGCACCCCATCGCTTTCAATCCCGGTCGATTTCATGGGTCGCACCTTTCTCTACATTCTGCTGCTGATCGCCGTGCCCGCCACCGCGCAGATCTACAAATACACCGATGCCAACGGCAACACGGTCTACAGCGATCATTCTCCCGATGGCGTGCAAGCGCAGCCGGTGGAGTTGCCGCCGCTCAACCGCGTCGAGCCGCAAGCACCCAGCGCACCACCCGCGCCCGAAGCCGACAACCGTGAACCACCGCGCAATGCCTACGACATCCTCGAACTCGCCGGCCTGCCCAGCGAAGAAGCCCTGCGCGCCAACAACGGCACGTTCACCGTCAATGTGCTGATCAAACCGCGCCTGCAACCGCCGCATCAATTACGGCTGGTGCTCGACGATGAGCCTTACGGCCAGCCGAGCAATGTGCCGATTCTGCAGTTGGTGAATATTGATCGCGGCGAACATCGACTCGCGGTGCAGGTGATTGATGGGCAGACGATCATCCAGCAAAGCCCGCCAGTGACCCTTAGCGTGCAGCGAGTGCACAAGCCATGACCCGCGCATGGCTGATCACTGTGTTGGCGCTGCTGACGCTGCAAGCCTCAGCCGAGGTCTTCACTTATACCGACGCACAGGGCAATCGCGTTTACACCGATCAGCCACGCGGCAACGCCAAGCGCGTGCCGATCGCCACCAGCAATCGCATGTCGGCCAATCCCACGGCGGCTGCACCGATAACCACGGCAAAAAAATCGCCGGAACAACCGCTGTTCCACTACGACATGCTGCGCATTCTGGTACCCGAGCCCGATGCCACGATTCGCAGCAGTGCCGGCGAAATCATCGTCAGCGTCACCAGCGAACCTGGCCTGCAAACAGGCCACCGCTATCGCCTGCTGCTGGATGGCCAAGCCACCGGTGAACCCGGCCTGAGTCCGGTGTTCCCGCTGAACAACATCGACCGTGGCAGCCACAATCTGTCCGTGGAAATCCTCGATGCCGAGGGGCGCACTGTCGAGCGCACGGCCAATCAGCCCTTCCACATGTTGCGCATCTCGCTGGCGCAGAAACGCCAGGTCAAACCCTGCACCAAGGACGACTATGGCGTTCGTCCGGAATGCCCGCTGAAAGACAAACCCGAAGAGCCGAAAAACCCCTTCCTGCGTTTCTTCTAACGCCGTTCAGCTTTGCGCACTATATTGGTGCAACAGACTGCACCGTACCCACATTCCAACCCATTTTGGTTCGAAACTTCCCGTTCGAGCGGACCGGCTGCCACGCAAGCGAGCGTCAAACGCCTGTTTCAGGCGACGAACGCTTCTTTTCGGAGCCTTGGTTTGGTTTTTGCATTTTCCCGCTACCGACGCTTGCTTGTTGCGCACGCTCCGCCCCCAAAAGAGGCTCCGATGACCATTAGCGACGCAATCCACCGTTTGCTGCTCGACAACCTGACCACCGCCACCATTCTGCTCGACGCCGAATTGCGCCTTGAGTACATGAACCCGGCGGCGGAGATGCTGCTCGCCATCAGCGGGCAGCGTAGCCACGGGCAATTCATCAGCGAGCTGTTCACCGAATCCACCGAGGCGCTGAATTCCCTGCGCCAGGCGGTGGAACAGGCGCATCCGTTCACCAAGCGCGAAGCCATGCTCACCGCCCTCACCGGCCAGACCTTGACCGTGGATTACGCGGTGACACCGATTCTCAGCAACGGCGCGACCATGCTCCTGCTCGAAGTGCATCCGCGTGACCGTTTGCTGCGGATCACCAAGGAAGAGGCGCAACTGTCCAAGCAGGAAACCAGCAAGATGTTGGTGCGCGGCCTCGCCCATGAGATCAAGAATCCGCTCGGCGGCATCCGCGGCGCCGCGCAACTGCTGGCCCGCGAACTGCCGGAAGACAGCCTGCGCGATTACACCAACGTGATCATTGAAGAGGCCGACCGCCTGCGCAATCTGGTCGACCGCATGCTCGGCTCGAATAAATTGCCGTCGCTGGCCATGTGCAACGTCCACGAAGTGCTCGAACGCGTCTGCCAACTGGTCGAAGCCGAAAGTCAGGGCTGCATCACCTTGGTGCGCGATTACGACCCAAGCATTCCCGATGTATTGATCGACCGCGAGCAAATGATTCAGGCGGTGTTGAACATCGTGCGCAACGCGATGCAGGCAATCAGCAGCCAGAATGAGCTGCGTCTGGGCCGCATCAGCCTGCGCACCCGCGCCATGCGCCAGTTCACCATC
This sequence comes from Pseudomonas fluorescens, assembly GCF_001648775.1. Taxonomy (GTDB): domain Bacteria; phylum Pseudomonadota; class Gammaproteobacteria; order Pseudomonadales; family Pseudomonadaceae; genus Aquipseudomonas; species Aquipseudomonas fluorescens_M. The sequence continues at coordinate 125,973 of NZ_LVEJ01000003.1, read as the reverse complement.
GGCCACATCCGCCATCGCCTGGTGACCAAGATCGAAATCATCGACAACGGCCCGGGGATCCCGGCGGAACTTCAGGAAACCATTTTCTTTCCGATGGTCAGCGGACGTCCGGACGGTACCGGACTCGGCCTGGCCATTACCCAGAACATCATCAGCCAGCACCAGGGCCTGATCGAGTGTGACAGCCATCCAGGCCACACCACGTTCTCGATCTTTCTGCCACTGGAACAAGGAGCCACATCGACATGAGCCGTAGTGAAACCGTGTGGATCGTCGATGACGACCGTTCTATCCGTTGGGTTCTGGAAAAGGCCCTGCAGCAGGAAGGCATGACCACCCAGAGCTTCGACAGCGCCGACGGTGTGATGAGTCGCCTGGCCCGGCAGCAACCGGACGTGATCATTTCCGACATCCGCATGCCGGGTGCCAGCGGTCTGGATTTGTTGGCGCGGATTCGCGAGCAGCATCCACGGTTGCCGGTCATCATCATGACCGCTCACTCCGATCTGGACAGCGCTGTCGCCTCGTATCAGGGCGGCGCTTTCGAATACTTGCCGAAGCCGTTCGACGTTGATGAAGCGGTGTCGCTGGTCAAGCGTGCCAATCAACATGCGCAAGAACAGCAGGGCCTGGAAGTGGTGCCTGCGCTGACCCGCACCCCGGAAATCATCGGCGAAGCGCCGGCGATGCAGGAAGTGTTTCGCGCCATCGGTCGCTTGAGCCACTCCAACATCACCGTGCTGATCAACGGCGAATCCGGCACCGGTAAAGAACTGGTCGCCCACGCCCTGCACCGACACAGCCCGCGCGCGGCTTCGCCGTTCATTGCATTGAACATGGCGGCAATCCCCAAGGACCTGATGGAGTCCGAGCTGTTCGGCCATGAGAAAGGCGCATTCACCGGCGCGGCGAATCTGCGTCGCGGCCGCTTCGAACAGGCTGATGGCGGCACGCTGTTCCTCGATGAAATCGGCGACATGCCGGCAGATACGCAAACCCGTTTGCTGCGCGTTCTGGCCGACGGCGAGTTCTATCGCGTGGGCGGACATGTGCCGGTCAAGGTCGATGTGCGCATCATCGCCGCGACGCACCAGAATCTGGAAACCCTGGTGCACGCCGGCAAATTCCGTGAGGACTTGTTCCATCGCCTCAACGTGATCCGTATCCACATTCCACGTCTGTCGGACCGTCGCGAAGACATCCCGACCCTGGCCAAGCACTTCCTCAGCCGCGCCGCGCAGGAACTGGCGGTCGAGCCGAAGCTGTTGAAAAGCGAGACCGAGGAATACCTGAAGAACCTGCCGTGGGGCGGCAACGTACGTCAGTTGGAGAACACCTGCCGCTGGATCACGGTGATGGCGTCCGGGCGCGAAGTGCACATCAGCGACTTGCCGCCGGAACTGCTGAACCTGCCGCAGGACTCGGCGCCAGTGACCAATTGGGAGCAGGCGTTGCGTCAGTGGGCGGATCAGGCCTTGGCACGTGGTCAGTCGAGCCTGCTCGACAGCGCAGTGCCGGCGTTTGAGCGGATCATGATCGAGACGGCGCTGAAACATACCGCCGGGCGCCGGCGTGATGCGGCGGTGTTGCTGGGTTGGGGACGTAATACCCTGACGCGCAAGATCAAGGAATTGGGGATGAAGGTTGATGGCGGGGATGATGAGGAGGGGGATGAGGGTTAAACCTTGTTCGCTTGAGAGTTGTTGTGTACTCAGGAACCGTCCCCCTCACCCCAGCCCTCTCCCCCATGGGGGAGAGGGGGAAAGGGAGCCGATTTGTGTGATGTTAAAGGCCTGAGTTCGGCTCGGTATTTCAAGTCGATGTAATTTGACCGGGCAACTCGGTCAGTCCCCTCTCCCTCTGGGAGAGGGCTAGGGTGAGGGCCACTGTGCACCGCATCAATGCACGATGACCCGCGATTGAGCACAGTCGGATCCCCGCATCCGCTTGTGAAAACACTGAAAAATAAACTTTTCAAATGCGCGAAAGCCCCGAATTCCGGGGCTTCCGTGTTTCCGGGCAACTTTTTTGTTTCAACAGATGAAAACCTGGCACGCGCCCTGCAATACCTCTCACAGGTGATTCGATTCACCACCCGTTTCGGGGACCTTGGTACAGGCAGGCCGGGGATTCCCCTCTTTACATCGGGCGCCCACCGCAACGCGATGCGCCCACCCTTTTGGGATCCTTGGTACAGGCAGGCCGGGGGTTCCCTCTTTACACCGGACCGACGCGTCACGCGCAGTCCACCCCGTTTTGGGAACCCTGATACAGGCAGGTCAGGGATTCCCGCTTTTATTGCTCGCGGAGATGGATCTCCAGCCGCCAGCGGTCCTCGACCTCGCTGCCGGCCCAGTCACCCTGCAGCGGCCGCGCCGCCAGCACCGTCAGCAACAAGCCGCCATCACTCGCTCGCGTCCGCCAGTTCACGTCCCTGCCGTTGAGCTTGAGCTGGCCTTTCTGCGCCGGGCCCTCAGCCTGAAACAATAACGCCACGGTGCCATCGATGATTTCGCCGTGCAGCTTGGGTTCGTTGTTGAACCACACCACCAACCCTTGATCCGTCACCTCGACCTGTTGCAGCACGGTCGGATCCGGCGTGGTGAGGCGGCCGATCATCAACCCGATCATCACACCGACAATCGCCAGCGAACCGATCACGCGCGGGAATAGTTTCGAACGGTTGTCCACAGGCGGCGTAGAATGCCGCTCATCTTTACCTTCGGAGCCGTGCATGTTTCACGTCATCCTTTTTCAACCAGAAATTCCGCCGAATACCGGCAACGTTATCAGGCTGTGCGCCAACAGCGGCTGCCACCTGCATTTGATCGAACCGCTGGGTTTCGAGATGGACGACAAACGCCTGCGCCGTGCCGGCCTCGACTACCACGAATATGCCACGCTACAGCGTCATGCGGACCTCGCCAGCTGCCTGGAAAGCCTGGGCAACCCACGGTTATTCGCGTTCACCACCAAGGGCTCGCGGCCGTTTCATGATGCAGCATTTGTTCCTGGCGATGCGTTCATCTTCGGCCCGGAAAGCCGTGGCCTGCCGCCGGAAGTACTCGACGCCCTGCCCGCCGATCAACGCTTGCGCCTGCCGATGCGCGAAGGCTGTCGCAGCCTGAACCTGTCCAACACCGTCGCAGTCGCCGTGTACGAAGCCTGGCGCCAGAACGACTTCAAGTAACAGCACAAAACAAATGTGGGAGCGAGCCTGCTCGCGAAAGCGGTGTATCAGTCGACCAATCAGTCATCTGACACTCCCTCTTCGCGAGCAGGCTCGCTCCCACATGGGGTGTTGCCGAACTATTTACTGAACGGTTGGCGTCTCGCCGCTTTCCTGCATGCGCTGCAGTTCTTGCGCGTACAGAGCGTCGAAGTTCACCGGGGCCAGCATCAGTGCCGGGAACGAACCACGGGTCACCAGGCTGTCGAGGGTTTCGCGCGCGTACGGGAACAGTATGTTCGGGCAGAACGCACCCAGCGTGTGGCTCATCGAAGCCGCGTCGAGGTTCTTGATCAGGAAGATACCGGCCTGTTGCACTTCAGCAATGAAGGCCACTTCTTCACCGTTTTTCACGGTAACGGACAGGGTCAGCACGACTTCGAAGAAATCACCTTCCAGCGCTTTCTGGCGAGTGTTCAGATCCAGCGCAACAGCTGGATCCCACTGCTGGCGGAAGATCGCCGGGCTTTTCGGGGCTTCAAAGGACAGGTCGCGTACGTAGATGCGCTGCAAGGAGAATTGCGGTGCGGTTTCTTCTTCGCTGGCTGCAGTGTTCTGTTGGTCAGTCATCTCAGATCCTTATCGATCTTGGGTCTTTTAGGGAGTGCTGTACGTGGGTGCAGCCGTTCAGGCCTTGAGCAGCGCGTCGAGCTTGCCGGCACGCTCCAGGGCATACAAATCGTCACAACCGCCGATGTGCTTGCTGCCGATCCAGATCTGCGGCACGGACGTGCGTCCGGCTTTCTGGGTCATTTCAGCGCGCACCTGCGGCTTGCCATCGACCTTGATCTCTTTGAAGGCCACGCCTTTGTTCTCAAGCAGGTATTTGGCTCGCGAGCAGTAAGGGCAGTAATCACTGGAGTAGACGATGACTTCGCTCATATCACTTCACCAACGGCAGGTTGTCGCCTTTCCAGCTGGAAATCCCGCCGGACAGCTTGGCGGCGGTGAAGCCGGATTTCATCAGCTCGCGGGCGTGGGTGCCGGCGGTCTGGCCCAGGGCGTCGACCAGAATAATGGTCTTGGCCTTGTGCTTTTCCAGCTCGGCGGTGCGCGCAGCCAGTTTGTCCTGGGGAATGTTGATCGCGCCAACGATGTGGCCGGCAGCGAAATCCTTGGCCGGACGGATGTCCACCACCACGCCTGCATCTTTATTGACCAGTGCAGTCAGCTCACCGGTGCTCAGGCTTTTACCGCCGCCCTGCATCGTGTGCGCCAGCAGCAGAGCCAGCAGTACGACGAAGATACCGACAAGAATGTAGTGGTTAGTGGCAAATTCAATCAGGTGAGCAACCATCGAAGGAGGTTCCAGGGCGTTAAAATGTCGGCCAGTATACACAGCCACTATGGTCGGCCAAACCCCGTCCGGCGGTGACGCGGTCGGAACTTAGCTTTAAACTCCAACTCCCTTTTCCATCGCCCTCTTCTTTATTAGCCACGAGTGGATTCCATGACTACCACGCCTAAACCTTTGGTCCTGATGATTCTCGACGGCTTCGGTCACAGCGACAGCCCCGAATCCAACGCCGTTTTTGCGGCGAAGAAGCCTGTTCTTGATCGCCTGTGGGCCACCGTGCCCAACGGCTTGATCTCGGGCAGCGGCATGGACGTCGGTCTGCCGGACGGCCAGATGGGTAACTCCGAAGTCGGCCACATGAACCTCGGCGCCGGCCGCGTGGTGTATCAGGACTTCACCCGCGTGACCAAATCGATCCGTGACGGCGAATTCTTCGAAAACCCGACCATTTGCGCCGCTGTGGATAAAGCCGTGGCCGCCGGCAAGGCCGTGCATTTCATGGGTCTGCTCTCCGATGGCGGCGTACACAGCCACCAGGATCACCTGATTGCCATGGCCGAACTGGCCTTCAAGCGCGGCGCCGAAAAAATCTACCTGCACGCCTTCCTCGATGGCCGCGACACGCCGCCGAAAAGCGCAGCGTCGTCGATCGAACTGCTCGACGCGACCTTCCAGGCACTCGGCAAGGGCCGCATTGCCAGCATCATCGGCCGCTACTTCGCCATGGACCGTGACAACCGCTGGGACCGCGTCGCCCAGGCCTACAACCTGATCGTCGACGGCAACAGCGAATTCAATGCCGCCACGGCGCAGGAGGGTCTGGACGCCGCTTATGCTCGTGGCGAGAGCGACGAATTCGTCAAAGCCACTACCATTGGCGAGCCGGTCAAAGTCGAAGACGGCGACGCCGTGGTGTTCATGAACTTCCGCGCCGACCGTGCCCGCGAGCTGACTCGCGTGTTCGTCGAAGACGATTTCAAGGATTTCCAACGCGCACGCCAGCCGAAACTGGCCGGTTTCGTCATGCTGACCCAATACGCGGCAAGCATTCCGGCACCGTCGGCGTTCGCGGCGGGCAGTCTGGAAAACGTCCTCGGCGACTACTTGGCGAAGAATGGCAAAACTCAATTGCGTATCGCCGAAACCGAGAAGTACGCGCACGTGACCTTCTTCTTCTCCGGTGGCCGTGAAGAACCGTTCCCGGGCGAAGAGCGCATCCTGATCCCGTCGCCGAAAGTCGCTACTTATGACCTGCAGCCGGAAATGAGCGCACCAGAGGTCACCGACCGCATCGTCGAGGCCATCGAAAACCAGCGTTTCGACGTGATCGTGGTCAACTACGCCAACGGCGACATGGTCGGCCACAGCGGCGTGTTTGACGCGGCAGTGAAAGCGGTTGAATGCCTCGATACTTGCGTCGGTCGCATCGTTGAAGCGCTGGAAAAGGTTGGCGGCGAAGCGCTGATCACCGCTGACCACGGCAACGTCGAAAAAATGGCCGATGAAGAAACCCACCAAGCGCACACCGCGCACACCACTGAGCCGGTGCCGTTCATTTATGTCGGCAAGCGTGATTTGAAAGTCCGTGAAGGCGGCGTGCTGGCTGACGTGGCGCCGACCATGCTGAAACTGCTGGGCCTGGAAAAACCGGCGGAAATGACTGGCACCTCTATCTTGGTGTAAACCACACCTAACCTTGTGGGAGCGAGCCTGCTCGCGAATACGGTGGATCAGTCGACAGCGATGTCGCCTGACACACTGCTTTCGCGAGCAGGCTCGCTCCCACATTGGTTTTGTGGTGTTTTTCAGGCCAGTTATCACACAGCCCCAATTGGGCGTTTTTTTTGCAGCCTCGGGCGGGCATACTAGGCCGTCCATTACCCTGGTGCCGCCCGCCCCTATGCTTCGCGTCCTGATCGCCCTTGCTCTGACCTGCCTGCTCCAACCGGCCTTCGCTGACGAGCGCGCGCAAACCCAACAGCAGTTGGACGCCACGCGTCAGGACATTGCCGAGCTGAAAAAGCTGCTGAACAAAGTTCAGGAAGAAAAATCCGGCGTGCAGAAAGAGCTCAAGGGCACCGAAACCGAGATGGGCAAGCTGCAGAAGCAGGTCGACGCGCTGCAGAAAGAACTGCAGAAAAGCGAATCCGAGCTACAGCGACTCGATGCAGAGAAAAAAAAACTCCAGAGCGCGCGCACTGAACAGCAACGACTGATCGCCATCCAGGCCCGTGCGGCCTACCAGAACGGTCGCCAGGAATATCTCAAACTGCTACTCAACCAGCAGAATCCCGAGAAATTCGCCCGCACCCTCACCTATTACGATTACCTGAGCCAGGCCCGCCTGGAGCAGCTCAAGAGTTTCAACGAAACCCTGCGCCAATTGGCCAATGTCGAAAAAGACATCGCCGCGCAGCAAGCGCAATTGCTGGTACAGAAAAGCAGCCTCGACACCCAGCGCGACGAGCTCGACAAAGTTCGCAAGGAACGCCAGCAGGTGCTCGCCAAGCTCAACGACGACGTAAAGGCCCGCGACCAGAAACTCGCCGCTCGCGAGCAGGATCAGGCAGACCTGTCTAAAGTCCTTAAAACCATTGAAGAAACCCTGGCCCGCCAGGCCCGTGAGGCAGAAGAAGCGCGACAGAAAGCGCTGATCGCCCAGCAGGAAGCGGAAAAAAAGCGATTGCGTGAGGCGCAGGCTGAAACCAGCGACGCCCCACGAAAACCCGCCAGATCCACTCCCGGCGCGCTGGTATCCAGCAGCGGCGAGACCTTCGGTGGCCCTTTTGCTGCTACCCGGGGAAAACTTCCTTGGCCGGTTGATGGTCGATTGCTGGCACGCTTTGGCGAAAGCCGTGGCGACGATGCCCGGACCAAATGGGACGGCGTGATGATCAGCGCCTCCGCCGGCAGCCAGGTGCACGCCGTGCACGGTGGTCGCGTGGTGTTCGCCGATTGGTTGCGTGGCGCCGGGTTGCTGGTGATCCTCGATCACGGCAACGGTTTTCTGAGTCTTTACGGTCACAACCAGACGCTGCTCAAGTCGGCCGGTGACGTGGTAAAAGCCGGTGAGTCCATCTCCACTGTCGGTAACAGTGGCGGCCAGGACACACCAGCGCTGTATTTCGCAATTCGTCAGCAGGGTCACCCGAGTGATCCGGCGCAATGGTGTCGTGCGCAAGGATAAGCGCACCGCCTAATTAAGGAGTTCGTTCGACATGCTGCATTTGTCCCGCCTTACCTCGCTGGCCCTGACGATCGCTCTGGTGATCGGCGCGCCTCTGGCGTTCGCCGCGCAACCGGCCCCGACCGTCGCTCCGGCAGGCACTGCCGCGACCTCCAAGGCACCGTTGCCGCTGGAAGAGTTGCGCACCTTTGCCGAGGTCATGGACCGGATCAAAGCCGCTTACGTCGAACCGGTGGACGACAAGACCCTGCTCGAAAATGCGATCAAAGGCATGCTCAGCAACCTCGATCCGCACTCGGCCTATCTCGGCCCTGAAGACTTCACCGAATTGCAGGAAAGCACCAGCGGTGAGTTTGGCGGCTTGGGTATCGAAGTCGGCGCTGAAGACGGCTTCATCAAGGTTGTCTCGCCAATCGACGACACCCCGGCGTCGAAGGCCGGCATTCAGGCCGGCGACTTCATCGTCAAGATCAACGGTGCGCCGACTCGCGGCCAGACCATGACCGAAGCCGTCGACAAGATGCGCGGCAAGATCGGCCAGAAAATCACCCTGACCCTGGTGCGCGATGGCGGCACGCCGTTCGACGTGACCCTGGCGCGCGCGGTGATTCAGGTGAAGAGCGTCAAGGCGCAACTGCTGGAAACCGGCTATGCGTACATCCGCATCACCCAGTTCCAGGTCAAGACCGGCGAAGAGGTTTCCAAAGCCCTGGCCAAGCTGCGCAAGGACAACGGCAAGAAGCTCAACGGCATCATTCTCGACCTGCGCAACAACCCGGGCGGCGTGTTGCAGGCGGCGGTGGAAGTGGTCGACCACTTCATCACCAAAGGCCTGATCGTCTACACCAAAGGCCGCATAGCCAATTCCGAACTGCGTTTCTCTGCCACCGGCAAAGACGAAAGCGAAGCGGTGCCGATGGTCGTGCTGATCAACGGTGGCAGCGCCTCGGCTTCGGAAATCGTCGCCGGCGCTCTGCAGGATCAGAAACGCGCCGTGGTCATGGGCACCACCAGTTTCGGCAAGGGCTCGGTACAGACCGTGCTGCCGCTGAACAACGACCGCGCCCTCAAAATCACCACGGCGCTGTATTTCACGCCCAATGGCCGTTCGATTCAGGCGCAAGGCATTGTTCCGGACATCGAAGTGCGCAAGGCCAAGATCACCAATGAGGCCGATGGCGATTACTTCAAGGAAGCCGATCTGCAAGGTCACTTGGGCAACGGCAACGGCGGCGCGGACAAACCGACCGGCTCCGGCGCCAAGCCTAAAGCCATGCCGCAGGATGACGACTACCAACTGGCCCAGGCCCTGAGCCTGCTCAAAGGGCTGAGCATCACGTCCGGCCGTTGAGCATGTCTCTGCGTTTCGTCTTCGTTCTGTTGTGCTGTCTGGCGGGTGCTGCTCACGCAGAGCCCGTCAGCCCAAAGCCACACAAAGCCTATCTGACACTGATCATCGACGACCTGGGGCAGAACCTGCCCCGGGATCGCCGCGTGCTGGCCCTGCCCGGCCCGGTGACCACGGCAATCATGCCCGACACCCCGCACGCCACCGAATTTGCCCGCGAGGCTCATCGCGCCGGCAAGATCGTCATCCTGCACATGCCAATGGATCCGGCCACCGGGCCCTACGCCTGGCACCCCGATCTGCCTATCGAAGAACTGGAAAAACGCCTGAACGCCGCGTTCAAAATGGTCCCCTACACCGCTGGCATCAATAACCACATGGGCAGCCGCATGACGGCGCAACCAGTGGCAATGGCGTGGTTGATGGGCGAGTTGCAGCGCCGGCACAAGTTCTTTGTCGACAGCCGCACCAGCGCGCAGACCGTGGCGGCGCAACAGGCGCAGAAGATCGATTTGGCCAGCGTCTCGCGCGATGTGTTTCTCGACGATGAGCGTACTGAAGCGGCAATCTACACGCAGTTGCAGACCGCGATCAGCCTGGCGCACAAACAGGGTTCGGCAGTGATGATCGGGCATCCGTATCCGCAGACACTGGCGGTGCTTGCGCGCGAATTGCCCAAGCTGAAGGCCCAGGGCATCGACTGGATCGACATCAAGCAGATGATCAGCGTGCGCAGCAATCGCGCTATGGCGGGTCATGGCAAAGACGGGATCTATCGGTAATAACTTTTCCCGGTCCGATACATAGTTACCGCCAGACGCCCGGCCCACATCCGGATAGTGAGACCTGTAACAGGTCGCGACTCCCCTGAGTCGCCATTCAACTATCAGGATTTACCATGACGACATATGACCCCATTGCTGTGCCTGTCGGGCCAGCGCAAGCCATGCGCCACGACAACCTGCTGATCAGCTTCACCACCGAGTTTTTGCGCATCTGGGACACCGCCGGTTCGCGGGCAAAACCGGGAGCCTTCTGGCGCCCCATCCCCGCCGCCGATGTGCTGCCCGGCTATTTTCCGCTGGGGGATGTGGCCAATGATGGCCACGGCAACATCAGCGGTAGACACGTGGTGGCGGTGGTTTGCGAGGCTGAAACAGCCAGTGCAGACCCTGCCAAAGGCAAAGCACTGCGCCGCCCTGAAGATTACGAACTGATCTGGAAAGATTCCGGCTCTGGCGCAAAGAGAAATGGTGCCATCTGGCGCCCGGTTCCTCCCGCGGGCTACGTGGCACTGGGTTCGGTGTGTTCAGACGGCCACGAAAAGCCTTCGCTCAACGCTGTCCGCTGCGTGCGTATGGACCTGGTCAGCGCCTCAGGTCTCGCCGAACCTGTCTGGAACGACAAGGGCAGCGGTGCACGACAGAGTATCAGCACCTGGAGTGCCGTTCCGCCAGCGGCCTCGTCAGATGAAATTCATCTGGCACCCGGCACTTTTGTCGGCTGCAGCGGATATGCCAGAGCGGCGGAACTCACCGTCTATTCGCTCTGCATGCCGATCTCGCTTCAGGCGGGTCCGCGCCCAGTCGCGCCCGTCCTCGACAGTGACACACCGGCCACCGTGCAGGCGTCCGAGCAACCTGCTTACACCGCCCGATTGCCTTGGTTCACGGTCAAAGATCCGCAACTTGCGCCACCGCAACAATTGCTTCAGTCGCCGTACTATTTACTGCAGCGCACCGATCATTATCAGCTCGTCGGCCATTGCCACAATAGCGAGAACGACAGCAGGACGTTCCGCTGGACCGCGCCCCGCGCACAGCAATCCGAAAGCCTGCGCACCTTCACCGACACCACCTCGATCGAGTTCGGCGTCCAGTGGCAAAAAAATCTGCCGCGTCCTTTTCTGTTTTCGGCGCGCTTGAACAACGACTTTAGCCAGTGCGAATTCCACTCCAACGAATGGCGCAACCCCGCGCCCATTGACGTCGCCGCCGTCATCGCCGGTAACCGTTCAGTGGCGGTGTATCTACTTCAGAGTGATTATTCGCTGCTGCGCGCGGACGGCACACGCGTCACCAGCGATATCAGTTACACCGACAGCAACAGCTTGCACTTCAGCGAGTACATGGCGCCGCAACCGGACTCGATTATCCCGCGGCAAGAGCAACCACAGCGGCAAGACGATATCGGCACTTCTGCTGCGCAAAGCGAAATCGTCAATGAGCCAGAGCAGGCGTCATTACCGGCCGTTACAGATAACGCCCCATGATTTCGTCGACAACGCCGTCCTTGCGCATTTGATCCAGCGCAGCCTGCAACTTGCTGACAACCGCGTCTGACACGTCCTTGTTCAGCGCAAGGTAAAGTTCGGCGCTGTTGAAGCGCAGCACGGTTTTGAGCCCGGTGACGCCATCCTGACGTGCCAGATAGCGTCCAGCGGGGTCACCGGTGGCCCACAGATCGATCTGCCCGCTGACCAGCTTCTTCGCGTTGTCCTGATCGCGCAGCACCACAATCGGCTTCAGGCCCTGCTTGGCCAGCGTCTCGGCAATCGCATCGCCCTTGTAGGCGCCGATTTTGTACTTGCGCGCGTCGTTGAGGGTGTCGAGGGTGATCTTGCTGTCAGCCTTGGCCAACATGATCCAGTCGTCGGGGCCGATCGGGCCGACCCATTTGAAGAGTTTTTCGCGGTCCGGCAGGCGCGCCATCACGAAGGCGCCGTAACCGGGGTTTTCCAGGGCGAGTTTGTAGACGCGCTCCCAAGGGAAACGCAGGGTCAGGCTGTAAGTGATGCCGGCACGCTGGAACATTTCCCGAACGATGTCGGTGGCAATGCCGTTGATGTTCTCGCCCTGGGCGAAATTCTTGCCGTTCTTCGCCATGTTGTACGGCGGGAAGTTTTCGGTGAGCAGCACCAGATCGGTGTCGGGACTGGTTTCGGCGCGGGCGGTGTTGATGAGCAACATCGAGGCGCTGGCGAGAACAAGAAGCAGGCGTTTGATCATGTCGGGCTACCGAAATCCATGGCGTGCCCAAGAGTGCCTTGGGTGCGCCATGGTGTCCACTGGCCTGTATCGATTTTGACGCTTAACGCATCGTGATGCCGCGTTTGGCCATGTAGGCCTTGGCTTCCTGCACGGTGTATTCGCCGAAGTGGAAAATACTCGCCGCCAATACCGCGCTGGCGTGACCTTCGAGAATGCCGTCAGCCAAATGCTGCAAGTTGCCGACGCCGCCGGAAGCGATCACCGGAATGCCCAGCGCATCGCTGATCGCACGGGTTACGCCGAGGTCAAAACCGTTTTTCATGCCGTCCTGATCCATGCTGGTCAGCAGGATCTCGCCGGCACCGAGGCCTTCCATTTTCTTCGCCCACTCGACGGCGTCGAGGCCGGTTGGCTTGCGCCCGCCGTGGGTAAAGATTTCCCAGCGCGGAGTTTCGCCAGGTCCCGAGACTTTTTTCGCGTCGATGGCGACGACGATGCACTGCGAGCCGAAATGTTGCGCGGCTTCACCGACGAATTCCGGGTTGAACACGGCCGCGGTGTTGATCGACACCTTGTCCGCGCCGGCATTGAGCAGGTTGCGAATGTCCTGCACGGTACGCACACCACCGCCAACGGTCAGCGGGATGAACACCTGACTGGCCATGCGCTCGACGGTATGCAGCGTGGTGTCGCGGCCATCGACGCTGGCGGTGATGTCGAGAAAGGTAATCTCGTCAGCGCCCTGCTCGTCATAGCGACGGGCGATTTCCACCGGGTCACCGGCGTCGCGGATGTTTTCGAACTTCACACCTTTGACGACCCGGCCGTTGTCCACGTCCAGGCAAGGGATGATGCGTTTGGCCAGCGCCATGGTCAGTCCTCAGCCTTTATACGAATCGCAGAAAGCTTGCGCTTCGGCGACGTCGAGGGTGCCTTCGTAAATCGCGCGGCCAGTGATGGCGCCGATGATGCCCGGCGCCTTGGCGTCGAGCAGCGACTTGATGTCACCCAGATTGTGGATACCGCCGGAAGCGATCACCGGGATCTTGGTGGCCGCGGCCAGCGCAGCGGTGAACGGCACGTTGCAGCCCTGCATCATGCCGTCTTTGGCGATGTCGGTATAAACGATCGAAGAGACGCCGTCGGCTTCAAACTGCTTGGCCAGATCGATGACCTGCACGGTGCTGATTTCAGCCCAGCCATCGGTGGCGACGAAACCGTCTTTGGCATCCAGACCAACGATGATCTTGCCCGGGAACGCGCGGCAGGCTTCAGCGACGAACGCCGGATCTTTTACCGCTTTGGTGCCGATGATCACGTAGCTGACGCCAGCCTTGACGTAGTGCTCGATGGTTTCCAGCGAGCGGATGCCGCCACCGATCTGGATCGGCAGGGTCGGGTAGCGCTTGGCGATCGCAGTCACCACTTCGCCATTGACTGGCTGGCCTTCGAACGCGCCGTTCAGATCGACCAGATGCAGACGGCGGCAACCGCCCTCCACCCACTTGGCAGCCATGCTCACCGGGTCATCGGAGAACACTGTGGAATCTTCCATGCGGCCCTGGCGCAGACGTACGCAGGCACCGTCTTTAAGATCGATAGCGGGAATAATCAGCATCTGGCAAACCTTCAAATTTGAATGTTCAGCTTGGCTCGGAAATCAGTTTTTCTCGAGCGCCCACAGGTCGCTTTCGATGCTTTCAAACCGCTCTTTGAGGTGGGTCTGCACATCGAAAATCGCCCTGTTGTAATAGTGCGGAGCAATTTCGCGGGTAAACAGCTCAAGAATTTCCGCCGCTTCGAACGAACCCAGGTCCAGTTCGAAACGATCTTCCATGAACCGCTGAATCTTGCGATTGGCGTCACTCTCCTGCTCGGCAGTGAGGGTCAGAATCGGCGGTTTGGACTTCTTGGCAGCCATTTACCAGCGACCGTCCCACGCAGCGAAGTTCTGCAGCAACTGCAGGCCATGGGTATGGCTTTTCTCCGGGTGGAACTGCACGGCGAAACGCGAGCCATCGGCCAGCGCCGCAGCGAAATCGACGCCGTAATGACCGCCACCGACCACTTGCCGCGCGTTGGCAGCGGCGATGTAGTAGCTGTGCACGAAGTAGAAACGCGCCATGTCCGGAATGTCATGCCACAGCGGGTGGCTGACCTTCTGCTTCACCTCGTTCCAGCCCATGTGCGGGACTTTCAGGTGCTCGCCGTCTTCGTGCAAATCTTTGCCGAAGAACTTCACCGCGCCCGGGAACAGACCGATGCAGTCGACGCCGTCGTTCTCTTCGCTGGTGTCGAGCAAGGCTTGCATGCCGACACAGATGCCGAGAAACGGACGATCCTGACTGACTTCACGCACCAGCGAATCGAAACCGAGGCGACGGATCTCCGCCATGCAATCGCGAATCGCGCCAACGCCTGGGAACACCACGCGGTCGGCTTCGCGAATCACGCTCGCATCGCTGGTGATCAGCACCTTGCCAGCACCGACGTGCTCCAGAGCCTTGGCCACCGAGTGCAGGTTGCCCATGCCGTAATCGATAACTGCAACCGTCTGCATTACAGAACGCCTTTGGTCGATGGCATTTGCCCGGCCATGCGCTCATCCAGCTCGACGGCCATGCGCAGCGCGCGGCCGAAAGCCTTGAACACGGTTTCGATCTGGTGGTGGGTGTTAGTGCCGCGCAGGTTGTCGATGTGCAGGCTGACCAGCGCATGGTTGACGAAGCCCTGGAAGAATTCCTGGAACAGGTCAACGTCGAAGCCACCGACGGTGGCGCGGGTGTACGGCACGTGCATCTGCAGGCCTGGACGGCCGGAGAAGTCGATGACCACACGCGACAGCGCTTCATCGAGCGGCACGTAGGCGTGGCCGTAGCGACGGATGCCTTTTTTATCGCCGATGGCTTTGGCAAATGCCTGGCCGAGGGTGATACCGACGTCTTCCACCGTATGGTGGTCGTCGATATGCAGATCGCCCTTGCATTCAATATCCAGGTCGATCAACCCGTGACGGGCGATCTGATCCAGCATGTGCTCAAGAAAAGGAACACCGATATCAAATCGGGCCTTTCCGGTGCCATCAAGGTTGATCGAGGCTTTGATCTGGGTTTCCAGAGTGTCGCGCTCGACAGACGCCTTACGTTCGGCCATCACCAGCTCCGCAAAATCATTGGGCGAAAAAGGCAGCCATTATAGGCACGCGGGGCGTAAACAGAAACACGAGAGGTGAGATGGCTGACGGATAGAATGCCCGGCTGTCGCGGGTAGACATGTCCATACAAGCCATTACAGGCACTGCAAAAACCAATGTGGGAGCGAGCCTGCTCGCGAATGCGGTGGGTCAGCCAACACTGATGTCGACTGACACTCCGTCTTCGCGAGCAGGCTCGCTCCCACAGATTCGGTGTTTATCCAGCTAACACCTTAGTGAAACAGTACCGCCGTCTTCTGCAGGGTTACCCACACACCCCACGCCAACGGAATACCCACTGCCAGCCACGCAGCGATGGCCAACGGCTTGCTGCCCGGCGCGGCTTTCCACTCCAGAACCGTGCTGGCATCAGCACCTTTGTCGTGACCCAGCGCCTGTTCGGCGGCCAGTTCCGCGTCGGTCATGAAGTACTTGTCGGCCACCGGACGCACCAGCAGGTTGCAGAGGAAACCCAGCACCAGCAGACCGGCGAGGATGTACAAGGTGATGTCGTAAGCGGCAGCGCGTTCAACGCCGATGCTCAACTGATATTCACGCAAGTAGTTCACCAACACTGGACCCAGTACGCCAGCCGCAGCCCAAGCCGTCAGCAGACGACCGTGGATCGCACCGACCATCTGCGTACCGAACAGGTCGGCCAGATACGCCGGCACCGTGGCAAAACCACCGCCGTACATCGACAGAATGATGCAGAACGCCGCCACGAACAGCGCAACGTTGCCCAGATGGCCCATGTTCGGGATCAGCGCGTACAGGGCAAAACCCAGGGCGAAGAACACGAAGTAAGTGTTTTTGCGGCCCAGGTAGTCCGAGAACGACGCCCAGAAGAAACGACCACCGATGTTGAACAGGCTCAGCAAACCGGTGAAGCCGGCAGCAATCGCCGCAATCGAAGCCAGTTGCCCGGCGTCGAGTTGACCGAACGGCACATCAACGCCCAGCAGTTTGCCGCCGAACACTTCCTGCAGCAGTGGCGAAGCCATGCCGAGGATGCCGATACCGGCGGATACGTTCAGGCACAGCACCAGCCACACCAAACGGAATTGTGGGGTTTTCCACGCCACATTCACGTGCACATGACGATTGGTGATCATCGCATTCGCCGCTTTCTTTGCCGGCGCCGTCCAGCCTTCAGGCTTCCAACCGGTTGGCGGCACGCGGTAAGCCAGAGCACCACCGATCATGAACACAAAGTAGATCGCGGCCATGGCCACGAAGCTCTGCCAGACGCCAACCCCTTCAGCCGAGCCGAAATGGCTCATCAGCGCGGTTGCCAGCGGTGCACCAACCATCGCGCCGCCACCGAAACCCATGATCGCCATGCCGGTCGCCATGCCGCGCTTGTCCGGGAACCACTTGATCAGGGTCGAGACCGGCGAGATATAGCCCAGACCGAGACCAATACCACCGATCACGCCGGAACCGAGCCACATCAGCCAGATCTGGTGAGTATAAATACCCAGCGCCGAGATCAGCAGACCGCCGCACCAGCACAGTGCCGATACCACGCCAGCCTTGCGCGGCCCTGCGTGTTCCAGCCAGCCACCCCAGATCGCTGCCGAGCAGCCGAGGAAGATGAAGAACAGCGTGTAGATCCAGCCGAGCATGGAGATCGGCCAGTCGCATTGCGACGAAAACACTTGTGTGATGAAGCTCATGTCCGGTGCGCAAGCCACCGGAGCGGTCACGCCCAGCGCTTTGGACAGCGGCAACCAGAACACCGAGAAGCCGTAGGCCATGCCGATGCACAGGTGGATGGCCAGAGCGGCCGGTGGAACCAGCCAACGGTTGAAACCGGGCTTGGCGATGATGCGTTCCTTGGACAGGAACGCAGGCTGGTCGGCTTTGAGGCCGTCCGCCGTAATGCTCGTGCTCATTGTGTATCCCCCAATTATTAGTATGGTTCGCCAGCCACTGTTCACCCTCGGCCTTATGCACGCAGGCATGACCGTTTTTTAAGGTGAAGCTCCTTGAAGGCGCGACGTTAAGTCGCAGAAGGACGGACGAACGGGCGAAGGTTACCATTTGCAGGTGACAGAAAAACCAAACTGATATCACCTTTTTTCATGTCATCTGATCTCTATACCGGGGAAACGCATGCCAATCATCGTTCAGGCGCTTGCAGACAGCAGTTATCAGGATCAACAGGATTTGCAGAAAATCTACCGCGACGCTCCGCCGTGGCTGTTCGCGCCGTTTTCCGGGGAGATCGATCTGATCGAGCGCAGCCTGGCTGACGGTTGTTTTATTGCCGGACGTTTCAATGATCGCCTGCTCGGCGCAGCGCGCCTGCAAAGGCACCATGACGTTTGGTACTTGTCCCATTTATGCGTACGAAAAGTTACCCGTCGCCGTGGGGTCGCTGAACGGCTGGTGAACCAAGCGCAGGAAATGGCGTCGCAAGCGGGGGCCGAACTGCGCCTGCTGGCGCCTGCCGGGCATCTTGAAGCTCAGGCCATCGCAGCGAAGTTGCACGTCCCGCTGGAGGTACTGGCAACATGACGCCACACCGAACCGGGCATTTGCAGCGCTATACTCCCCGGCTAAATTACGAATTCGACTAATTACAAGGACTCGCCCATGAAAGCGTTCGGCAAAATCCTGGGTCTGGTACTTCTCGGGTTGTTGCTGATCATTGTGGCGGCAGGTTTTGCCCTGACCCACCTCTTCGATCCCAACGACTACAAAGACGAGATTCGCCAGATAGCCCGCGACAAGGCCCACATCGAGCTGACGCTCAATGGCGATATCGGCTGGAGCCTGTTCCCGTGGCTCGGCCTGGAGTTGCACGAGGCCAGCGTCGCCACCCTGGTCAAACCTGCCGAACCGTTCGCTGATCTGCAGATGCTCGGCCTGTCCGTGCGCGTGCTGCCGTTGCTGCGCCGCGAAGTGCAGATGAGCGACGTACGGGTCGAAGGCCTGAACCTGCGCCTGAACCGTGACAAGAACGGCCACGGCAACTGGGAAGACATCGGCAAGGTGCCCGCCCCCGCCGGAGCAACGCCGCCAACCGCTACGCCGGGCCAACCGGCCACCGAAGCCCCTGTTGCAGTGGAAAAACCACCACAGCCGATCCGCCTCGACATCGACAGCCTGACCGTCAACAACGCCCGCGTTGAGTACAACGACGAGCAGACCGGCAAGCAGTTCAGCGCCGAGAGCATCCAGCTCAGTACGGGGCCGGTCCATGACTCGACCAATATCCCGGTGAAAGCCACGGCATTCCTCGGCACCAACCAGCCCGTCCTGCGCGTGCGCACTGAACTCACTGGCGAGTTGCGCATCGAGCGCGCACTGCAACGCTACAAATTCGAAGACATGAAGCTGTCCGGCGAACTGGCCGGCGATCCGTTGCAAGGCAAGACCATGACGTTCGCGGCTCAGGGCCAGATATCGCTGGACAAAGCCGCGAACGTCGCCGAATGGACCGGCATCAAGATCTCCGCCAACCAGTTGCGCGCGTTGGGTGAACTGAAAGCCAACGACCTCGACAAGACTCCGCAGATCACTGGCGGCCTTTCCATCGCCCAGTTCGATCTGGCGAAGTTCGTCGACAGCATCGGCCAGAAACTCCCGGCGATGGCCGAGGGCAGCCTGAGCAAAGTCGAGCTGGTCAGTCGCGTGGCCGCCACGCCAACCAGCGTCGCCTTCGACAACATCAACCTGAAACTCGACGACAGCAGCTTCAGCGGCCGCATCGCCGTCGAAGATTTCGCCAAGCAATCGCTGCGGGCAATCCTCAAGGCCGACACATTTAACGCCGACCGTTACCTGCCGCCAAAATCGGAAAAAGCCGCCAGCGCCACACAAACGCGTCAGGCCGAAGTTGCCAGCACGGAAGCCGATGCCATGGCCGGCGCGGGCTCCACGCCTCTGCCAGACAAACCAAGCAAAACCGCCTGGAGCACTGAACGCCTGCTGCCGGTTGAACGCCTGGCCAAACTCGACATCGACGCTGACCTGACCTTCGGCCAGTTGACCCTCGATAAATTGCCGATCCAGAACGCAGCGCTCAAGGCCACCGGCCAGGGCGGCTTGCTGACCCTGACCAATCTGAGTGGTGAGCTGTACAACGGTGGTTTTGCAGCCAACGGCACCCTCGACGTTCGCCCAGCCGCACCGGTGCTGAACCTGCAGACCAAGCTCAACCGGGTCCCTGTTGAAAAGATTCTCGAAAGCCAAGGCAAGAACCCGCCCGTCAAAGGCCTTGTGACCCTCACCAGCAACGTGACCGGCAGCGGCAACAGCCAGCAGGCGCTCATCGACACGCTCAACGGCAACGCCAGTTTCGTGATCAACAACGGTGTGCTGCTCAACGCCAATCTTGAACAGCAACTGTGCAAAGGCATCGCCACACTCAACCGTAAAACCCTCAGCGGCGAGCCGCGGGGCAAGGACACGCCGTTCCAGGAACTCAAGGGCAACCTGACCTTTCGCAACGGTGTCGCCAGCAACCCGGACCTGAAAGTGCGCATCCCCGGCATGACCGTCAACGGTGACGGCGACATCGATTTACGCGTGCTCGGCATGGATTACCGCGTCGGCATCATCGTCGAAGGCGACACCAGCGCCATGCCGGACCCGGCCTGTCAGGTCGGCGAAAAATTCGTCGGCATCGAGTGGCCGCTACGCTGCCGAGGCCCGCTGGAATTGGGCGCCAAGGCCTGCCGCGTCGACAATGATCGCCTCGGCCAGGTCGCGACCAAACTGGCCGGCGACAAGCTCAGCGAAAAGATCGACGAAAAACTGGGTGACAAAGTCAGCCCGGAACTGAAAAACGCATTGAAGGGGCTGTTCAAGCGATGAGAGCGGAGCAGTTTTCCACGGCGGTGCTGGAATGGTTCGACCGCCACGGCCGCCACGATCTGCCTTGGCAGCAGGACATCAACCCGTATCGGGTGTGGGTGTCGGAGATCATGTTGCAGCAGACTCAGGTCAGCACCGTGCTCAATTACTTCGACCGTTTCATGGCTGCGCTGCCGACGGTCGAAGCGCTGGCCGAAGCGCCGGAAGATGAAGTACTGCACTTGTGGACCGGCCTCGGTTACTACACCCGCGCGCGCAACCTGCAGAAGACCGCGAAGATTGTCGTCAGCCAGTACGGTGGCGAGTTTCCGCGTGACGTCGAAAAGCTTACCGATCTGCCCGGCATCGGCCTGTCCACGGCGGGCGCCATCGCCAGCATCAGCATGGGCCTGCGCGCGCCGATCCTCGACGGCAATGTCAAACGCGTGCTGGCGCGCTTTACCGCGCAAGAGGGCTACCCCGGCGAGCCGAAGGTCGCCAAACAGCTCTGGGCCAACGCCGAGCGCTTCACGCCGCATGATCGGGTCAACGCCTACACCCAGGCGATGATGGATCTTGGCGCGACACTGTGCACACGCAGCAAGCCGAGTTGCCTGCTGTGTCCGCTGGAACGTGGCTGCGAAGCGCACATGCTTGGCCTCGAAACCCGCTACCCGATCCCCAAGCCGCGCAAAGCCATCCCGCAGAAGCGCACGCTGATGCCGATGCTCGCCAACGGCGACGGCGCGATTCTGCTTTACCGTCGCCCTTCGACGGGCCTGTGGGGCGGTTTGTGGAGCCTGCCGGAACTTGACGACCTCGACGACCTGCAACATCTCGCCGATCAGCACGCGCTGACCATGGGCGAGCAGCAGGCGCTGCCGAGCCTTGTCCACACCTTCAGCCATTTCCAGCTGTCCATCGAACCCTGGCTGGTTCAGGTACAGGAGGCCAGCCATCACGTGGCCGAGGCCGACTGGCTCTGGTATAACCTCGCCACCCCGCCGCGCCTGGGCCTCGCCGCCCCGGTCAAAACCTTGCTCGAACGCGCGGCCGCCGTCTTGAATGCAGGAGAGTCGCCATGACCCGCACCGTAATGTGCCGCAAGTACAAAGAAGAATTGCCCGCGCTGGACCGCGTTCCTTTCCCGGGCGCCAAAGGTCAGGATATTTTTGACCACGTCTCGGCCAAGGCCTGGGCTGACTGGCAAAAACACCAGACCCTGCTGATCAACGAAAAGCGTCTGAACATGATGAACGCCGAAGACCGCAAATATCTTCAGGGCGAAATGGACAAGTACTTCTCCGGCGAGGAATACGCCAAGGCCGAAGGCTACGTTCCGCCCGCAGAGTAAACCCCGCAAAATCGGGGCTCGGATCGTAAGCGACGGAATTAATTTAAGAAATTTTAAAAAAGTCGTTGACGTAAATCCGAAAAACCCTTTTAATGCGCCCCGTTGCCCAGATAGCTCAGTCGGTAGAGCAGGGGATTGAAAATCCCCGTGTCGGCGGTTCGATTCCGTCTCTGGGCACCAAATACCGAAAACCCTGAATCGCAAGATTCAGGGTTTTTTTATGCCTGCGATTTGCTGACTACTGTTTTAGGCACTGAACTCGCGCTACCTTGATCGCCCCTTACGGAAGAGGGTCATCCCGGCGATGAACCAGAAACGCACCCGCATTCCCCTGCCCCATCCGCCACCGTACCGCCCAAGCCGCGTGACTTACTGGCTGACCGTCCTCGTTGCCGTGCTGATTATTTTCGCCATCGGCACCTCGATCTGGATGCTGGTCGACAGCTGGCTCAGTGGCTCCATCACCACCAATAACCGCGGCCCACGCAGCACCTACACGCTGGCTCTGCAACCACGGCGGTTCTGGTTTGAGTTCGTGCAGCAGAGCATCGGCACAGTGTTCTTACTGATGATCGGGGTATTCGGGCTGTGGGCTTATCGCAAAGTGCAGGAGCCTGTGCAGCCGCCAAAACGTAAGCGCCGCGCAAAGAAAACCTAAAGTGTATTGATGTAATCGACAGGCAGCAGAACCGTATCCAGCGCGGCATCCACTGGCAGGGATACGACGGTGATGACCGGGCAGACAATCATCATGTAACAGATGACGGCCGCCGGCATGCCATCGCTGCCCCCGCCACGCACGCCCAGCAGGTGCAGGTTGCCATCAACCCCGCGGTAATACTGGGCATCGGACAAGCCATCATTCAAACGCCCGATAAACGTTCCGCAGCCGGTCAACTGCAACACGATGCCTGCAACACCAACAGCCCGAAGAATCCCTTTCAAACCAGCGCTTCCTTACATCACCAAACAAGAGGCGCGGGATTGTACCCGCGCCTCAACTCTGTAATCACACCTATCGCTATCCAGCGTCATTCCAGTGGAACACCAGATTGCGCGCCGTGGCGCTGCCGACGTCTGTCACATCGTGCCGCACTTCGCCGTTTCGAGTGACGACCACGGTGTACTTGCCGGGTGGCAATTGCACGTACACCAGCGGCCCTGTGTGATTGAGGGTCAGTACGGTTTGTCCCGGCGACTTTTCAATCACCACATCAACGTCAGCGGTGTACTCCTTTTGCGCGCCCGCCGAAAACGTCATGTGCAGGTTGTAACCGGTGGTTTGTTGAATGGCCTTCGCCTCATCCTCACCGACCCCGCCGGCCAGATAGCTGATGCCGTTCTGTTGTTGCTGCTGGACTTGCACGCCCGCGTTGTCGATGGGCTCAAGACTGGCTGCCTGCAACATCACTGGAAACAACAATGCGATCACAGCGGCGACGGGCAGCATGAAGGTTAGAACGCGTTTCATGATGACGACTCCCGGGCTCTGGCAGAGCCCAACCGTTACTCCTTTTAGATTTTGCCGAACGCGGCGGGTTTCAGATTGATTGGCACTTGGCGGGTGTACGAAATGGACTACAGCCCTTGCCCGTCAGAGCCGTTTTGCTCGGCAATGTCCTGCAACACCAATCGCCTCTTCCTGCGGATTTCATCGTCTCTCCCGACATACCGCAACCGCGACTATTGGCATGCTTTTGTCTCTGTTCCCAATGACGCGGAAGACCGATGAGCCAGCTAAAACCTGCTGACACGCAAGACCCGAAAATCGATTCATTGCTGGGGGAGCTTGGCGAACTGATTCGTCAGGCACGGCAAAAAGTGCTGCGAGCGGTTGATACGATCCAAGTGCAGACCTGCTGGCAGATCGGCAGGCATATCGTCGAGTTTGAACAGCAAGGTGCCCAGCGTGCGGGCTATGGAAAACAGCTGATTGGCCTGCTGGCGAAGGACCTGACGGCGAAGTTTGGTAAAGGATTTGATGATCGTAATCTGCGATACATGCGCAGTTTTTATCAATTGTTTCCAATTTGGAACGCAGTGCGTTCCGAATTGAGCTGGACCCACTACCGTCGGCTGTTGGGAGTGAACAATGAAAAAGCACGCCATTGGTACATGGACGAATGCGCCAACCTGAACTGGTCGAGCCGCGCCCTCGATCGCCAGATCCTTACGCTCTACTACGAGCGCCTCCTCATGAGTCGAGACAAAGCCGATGTGATCGACGAAGCCACCACCAACATCGATGCAATGAAGTGCAATCCGCGTGAATTCATCCGCGATCCCGTCATGCTCGAATTTCTCGGTCTGCCATCAGCGGGCAAGGTCAGGGAAAGCGGCCTGGAACAAGCCCTCATCGATCACCTGCAAGGCTTCCTTCTTGAGCTGGGCAAAGGCTTTTCCTTTGTCGCCCGACAACAACGCATCAGTACCGACGGCGTCGATCTGTACATCGATCTGGTGTTCTACAACTACCTGCTCAAATGTTTTGTGATCATCGATCTCAAACGCGGAAAGCTCAGCGCCCGCGATGTCGGGCAGATGGACATGTATGTGCGCATGTACGACGAGCTCATGCGCAGCGAGGGCGACAAGCCGACAGTCGGGATCATTCTGTCTGCCGAGAGCAACGATTCGGTGGCGCGCTACTCAATGCTCAAGGGCAATGAGCAACTGTTTGCCAGCAGTTACAAGACAATCCTGCCGAGTGAAGAAGAGCTTCGCGCAGAACTCAATCGCGAACAGGCCTTGATCGAAGAGCGCATGCTCACCCAAGCCACTGATTAAAACCTGCGGATTGTTCCCGGGCGGCGCGCAGACTATCGTTGGCAACTTAGCCGCCAAGGTCGATCGTCATGAGCTGTCAGGACACGCCCGCAATGCAGGATACGCAGTCAAGGTCGCCGACTTTGGCTGCAATGCAAGGTGAGCCTTTCAAGGAAGCGGCTGCCGACGGCTATGTGCTTGGTGGTTTCACCTGGGGCCACACAGCCCCCGATGCTCAGCGCCCCGTGGTCATCATCAACGCGGCTACGTCTGTTCGCTGCCGCCACTACTCGCGTTTCGCGGCATACCTGTTCGCCAATGGTTTTGACGTGATGACCTACGACTACCGTGGCATCGGCGAATCGCGACACGCTTCGATCAAAGGCTTGAACGCCTCATGGACGGATTGGGGCGCACTCGATTTCGAAGCGATGCTCAAACGCGCGCAACGGGAGTTTCCCGGTCAACCGGTCGATGTGGTCGGCCACAGCTTTGGCGGTTGTGCGGCGGGGCTGGGCGAGTCCGGACAGATTATCCGACGGCTGGTCACCGTCGGCGCGCAGTTCGCGTACTGGCGCGATTACGCCCCCGAGCATCGCTGGCGCATGTTCGGCAAATGGCATGTCGTGATGCCGTTGCTGACGCTGTTCTGCGGGTTCTTCCCGGGTAAACGTCTCGGCTGGCTGGAAGATACACCGACAGGCGTTGTGCGCGACTGGAGCACGCCTGCCGCGCGTTACGAAGACCGACCGAGCGGTCGTTCACTCGTGGACAAACCCGGCGCCCTGCCCTTCGCTAATGTCCGCGCAAAAACCCTCGCCCTCAGCATCAGCGACGATCCCTACGGCACGATTCCCGCCATCGAACGCTTGCTCGGCTACTTCGGCAACGCGGCAAAAACCCACCTGCGCATCGAACCGCAGGACATCGGCGAGCAACAAGTCGGACATTTCGCCTTTTTTCGCAGCGCATACCAAGCCACACTATGGCCCATCGCTCTGACCTGGTTGCAAACCGGCGCACTGGCCCCCGACACACCCGGGCGGCAAGTCCCGCGCAGCTGAGCCCTCTCAACGCACGACGGAACACATCATGGCCTCCGCCAACAAGCAGCAAAAACGCGCCACCCGGGCCAAAGCCAAGGCCAAGCAGAACCGCACCAAACGCGCCGAAGCGCCGGTCGAGCTGGACCCGAACGACGACCGCATCGACTTCGAATCGGTGGACCTGACCGAGCTGTTCAAGAAAATGATCGACGCCGAGAAGATCAGCCAGCAAGCCCTGTGCAGCGCCTTCCTCGAAGACCCGTTGCTGGAGCTGGTTTACGAACAGGAAGGCGAAGAAGGCGCAATGGACTTCATCCTTGCCGCACTGATCGAGTATCGCCAGTGGTCGCAGGAAACCGACGAGGCCGGCGCGCTGGCGTGGATCGAATCCCCGGCCTTCCAGGCCGACTATGTGGCGGCGTCCGACGCAATCGCCGCGCAAACCCAACAGAAGAACTGAGTTCCCATGGCATCCCTGAACAAGCAACAGAAACGCGCCAAACGCGCCAAGGCCAAAGCCAAGCAAATCCGTATGGTCGGCCGCAAACCACTGGAACAGGACGAAGACCTCGACCACCTCGCCGAGCCGATCCCGGAATACACCCTGGCGATGTTCAGCAAAATGCGCGACGCCGAAGCCATTAGCCGCAACGAAATGTTGCTGACGCTGCTGCGCGAACTGGCGTTCGTCATCGTTGACCACCCAGAACTGCTGGACATGGAAAACGCCGACAACGAAGGCATGGCCGCCACCCACCTGGCCGCCGACATGCTGATCGACTACCGCATGTGGGCCGAAGGCGTAACGATCGAAGAGGCCCAGGCCTGGCTGAGCGAGCCACAGTTCATCACCGATTTCGGGGTGGCGCTGGATGCTTATGGCAAGTCGGTGGAAGCGCAGGAAGACAAGAGCGAATAAACCCCGCTCACAAACAAAAACGGCCGCTAGTCATCACTGACAGCGGCCGTTTTGCATTACGCGTTGCGGATCAGTTCAACACCACCGCTCCACGTTTTTCCAGCTTGCGACGACGTGCTACCAGCAGACCGGCAGCCACTACCATCAGACTCAGCAGGCCAGTCGCGAGGATTTCCACGCGATGCGCTTCCTGGAACAGCATGATGGTCAGCGCCGCGACGATGAAGATGATCACCGCGTAGGTCAGGCCCGGGAACAGCCACATGCTGAATTCGATTTTCTCGCCGCGCGCCACACGTTGTTTGCGCATGCGCAATTGCGAGAAGGCGATTACCAGGTAAACCAGCAGGGCAATGGCGCCGGAGCTGGCCAGCAGGAATTCGAACACCGCGGCCGGGGCCACGTAGTTGGCGAAGGTGCAGAGGAACGCCGCGCCGGTGGACAGCATTACAGCCCAGTAAGGCGTGCCGCTTTTGTTGGTGCGAGTCGCCATCGCCGGTGCGTCGCCACGCTTGCCGAGGGAGAAGAGCATGCGCGACGAGGTGTACAGCGCCGAGTTCAGGCAGCTGGTCACCGCGACCAGCACCACGATGTCGACGATCATTTTCGCGTTCGGAATGCCCATGCGCTCAAGCACGGTCTGGTAGGAACCGAGGTTGGCCAGCGTAGGATCGTTCCATGGCACCAGGGCCACCACGATGAAGATCGACACGAGGTAGAACAAGCCGATCCGCCAGATCACCGAGTTGGTGGCCTTGGAGATCTGCTTGCCCGGGTTCTTCGATTCTGCGGCCGCAATGGTCACGATCTCGGTACCCATGAAGGAGAACATGGTGGTCAGAATTGCACCCAGCACCGCGCCCATGCCGTTTGGCAGGAAACCGCCGCTGTCGAACAAGTGCGAAACACCGCTGACCTGGCTGTTCGGCAGGAAGCCGAAGATTGCCGCCAGACCGAGGATGATGAAGCCGATAATCGCCAGCACTTTGATCAGCGCGAACCAGAATTCGAACTCGCCGTAATTCTTCACGCTGAACAGGTTGGTCACGGTCAGCAACAGGGTGATGACCAGCGCAAACGCCCAGATGCCGACATCAGGGAACCAAGCGTGCAGGATGGTTGCAGCGGCGTTGGCTTCCAGTGGAATCACCAAGACCCAGAACCACCAGTACAGCCAGCCGATGGTGAAACCGGCCCAGTGCCCGATGGCACGGTCGGCATAAGTCGAGAACGAACCGGTATCCGGCGAGGCAACAGCCATTTCGCCGAGCATGCGCATCACCAACACCACCAGCGTACCGGCGGCGGCGTAAGCCAGCAGCACGGCAGGGCCGGCGGCAGCGATGGCGTGGCCGGAGCCAACGAACAGACCGGCGCCGATCACACCGGCGATCGACAACATAGTCACATGACGCGGTTTGAGCCCCTGTTCGAGGCCATTGGAGCTTGGGGTACTGCTCATCGAAACTACCTTTGCGAGGAAAGCGATTGCGTCCGGCCCGTCTGGTATTTTCTTTCTCGTAAAAAGAAACCAACGGGGCGTTCCAGATTCTGCACGCAATAAATGCGCCAAAATGTTTCAAAGTCTTCTGGAATGCGGTTTTGCGCGCGACCGGACAGTCATCGCAAGTCCTTGAGATTAATGGCTATTCGCCAGAACGTTACCCTGCGACTCACTTTCAAGACGAATTCGCGCACCAGAAACACACTGAAAAAGTGTGGGATGCACAATAAAAGGGCGAATCAGGAACGTTCGGCCGGATAGCGCTTCCAACACCCCGCCAAAGCTGGCAACATCGCGCCTTTTTTTACGCGACACCCACGGGTTTGCACGATCAAAGACCCGTTCGGTTGTTGATGGGGCGACAGTCTGCTGCGCCGATGCGACAACCTGCCACATGCCACCCGTTTACCGCTCGTAGCGCTGTTGGCTGCCATTGAAACGCTATGCTAGCTTGGCCGCCTCGCCAGGAAGGCCATCCAACAGCTGGAGCGCAACATATATGAGGAACGCACATGGCTGAGGCCACGCCCGCGCTTGAAATCCGCAACTTGCACAAACGCTACGGACAGCTTGAGGTGCTCAAAGGCATCTCGCTGACCGCCCGCGACGGCGATGTGATCTCGATCCTCGGTTCCTCCGGTTCCGGCAAGTCCACGTTCCTGCGTTGCATCAACTTGTTGGAAAACCCGCACCAGGGTCAGATTCTGGTGGCCGGTGAAGAACTCAAGCTCAAGGCCGCCAAGAATGGTGAACTGGTGGCCGCCGACGGCAAACAGATCAACCGCTTGCGCTCCGAGATTGGTTTTGTGTTTCAAAACTTTAATCTGTGGCCGCACATGAGCATCCTCGACAACATCATCGAGGCCCCGCGTCGCGTGCTCGGCCAAAGCAAAGCCGAAGCCATCGAAGTCGCCGAAGCGCTGCTGGCCAAGGTCGGCATCGCCGACAAGCGCCACGCCTACCCGGCGCAATTGTCCGGTGGCCAGCAACAACGCGCAGCGATTGCCCGCACGCTGGCGATGCAGCCGAAGGTGATCCTGTTCGACGAGCCCACCTCGGCGCTTGACCCGGAAATGGTTCAGGAAGTACTTAGTGTCATCCGCGCATTGGCTGAAGAAGGCCGCACCATGCTGCTCGTGACCCACGAAATGGGTTTTGCCCGTCAGGTCTCCAGCGAAGTGGTGTTCCTTCATCAGGGCCTTATAGAAGAGCAAGGATCGCCTCAGCAGGTGTTCGAAAACCCGCTTTCGGCGCGCTGCAAACAATTCATGTCCAGCAACCGCTAACGGAGCAACATGCATGCAGAATTTCAAGAAGGTCTTCCTGGCCGCCGCCGTCACCCTCGCGTTCAGCGCCGGTGCCATGGCTGAAACCCTGAAGATGGGCATCGAAGCGGCTTACCCGCCGTTCAACAACAAAGACGCCAGCGGCAACGTGGTCGGCTTCGACAAAGACATCGGCGACGCCCTGTGCGCGAAGATGAAAGTCGAGTGCACCGTGGTCACGTCCGACTGGGACGGCATCATTCCGGCCCTGAACGCGAAGAAGTTCGACTTCCTGATCTCCTCGCTGTCGATCACCGAAGAGCGCAAGGGCGCGGTCGACTTCACCGACCCGTACTACTCGAACAAGCTGCAGTTCATCGCCCCGAAAAACGTCGACTTCAAAACCGACAAGGACTCGCTCAAAGGCAAGACCATCGGTACCCAGCGTGCCACCCTGGCCGGTACCTGGCTGGAAGATACCTACGCCGACGACATCAAGGTCAGCCTCTACGACACCCAGGAAAACGCCTATCTCGACCTGACTTCCGGTCGCGTCGACGCGATCCTCGCCGACAAATACGCCAACTATGACTGGCTGAAAAGCGACGCCGGCAAGAACTACGAGTTCAAAGGTGACCCGGTTGTAGAAAGCGACAAGATCGGCATCGCTGTGCGTAAAGGCGATCCACTGCGTGAGAAGTTGAATGCCGCTCTGAAGGAAATCGTCGCCGACGGTACCTACAAGAAGATCAACGACAAGTACTTCCCGTTCAGCATCTACTGATCCTGACCTGTGGGACTGGCGCCGTGATGCAACGGCGCCGGCTCCCGACTTTGCCTGCCGCAATTTGAACAGAAACCCATGATTATCGACCTCTACGGATTCGGCCCGGCCCTCGCTGCCGGCGCGCTGATGACCGTCCAACTGGCCCTCACCGCCCTGTGCCTGGGACTGGTGCTCGGCCTGCTCGGCGCCTTGGCCAAGACTTCCCCGTACAAGCCGTTGCAATGGCTTGGCGGTACTTATTCGACGCTGGTACGTGGCGTCCCGGAATTGCTCTGGGTGCTGTTGATCTACTTCGGTACGGTCAACCTGATGCGCGCCCTCGGTGAGTACTTCGGCAACCCCGACCTGCAACTCAACGCTTTCGCCGCCGGTGTGATCGCCCTCGGCCTGTGTTTCGGCGCCTACGCCACGGAAGTGTTCCGTGGCGCGATCCTCGCCATTCCCAAAGGCCACCGTGAGGCCGGCCAGGCCCTGGGCCTGTCGAAATGGCGGATCTTCACCCGGTTGATCATGCCGCAGATGTGGCGCATCGCCCTGCCCGGTCTGGGCAATCTGTTCATGATCCTGATGAAAGACACCGCGCTGGTCTCGGTGATCGGCCTGGAAGAAATCATGCGACACGCGCAAATCGGCGTGACCGTGTCGAAACAACCGTTCACCTTCTATATGGTCGCCGCGATCATGTACCTGGGCCTGACCGTGCTGGCGATGACCGGCATGCACTTTCTGGAAAAACGCGCCGCCCGCGGCTTTGCGAGGAGCGCTTAATGAACTGGGAAGTGATCATCAAGTGGCTGCCGAAACTGGCACAGGGCGCGACCCTGACCCTCGAACTAGTCGCCATCGCGGTGATTGCCGGTCTACTGCTGGCGATTCCGCTGGGCATCGCCCGCTCTTCCAAGCTTTGGTACGTGCGTTCGCTGCCTTACGCTTACATCTTCTTTTTCCGTGGCACGCCGTTGCTGGTTCAGTTGTTCCTGGTTTACTACGGTCTGGCGCAGTTCGACGCAGTACGTGAAAGCGCGTTATGGCCATACCTGCGCGATCCGTTCTGGTGTGCAACAGTGACCATGACGCTGCACACGGCGGCGTACATCGCCGAGATTCTGCGCGGCGCGATTCAGGCGATTCCGCCGGGCGAGATCGAAGCCGCGCGGGCCTTGGGCATGTCCAGGCCCAAGGCGATGTTCTACATCATCCTGCCGCGTGCCGCGCGCATCGGCCTGCCGGCCTACAGCAACGAAGTGATCCTGATGCTCAAGGCCAGTGCCCTGGCCAGCACCGTAACCTTGCTGGAACTGACCGGCATGGCGCGCACGATTATTGCCCGCACTTACTTGCCGGTGGAGATCTTCTTCGCCGCTGGCGTGTTCTATTTGCTGATGGCTTACGTGCTGGTACGCGGCTTCAAGCTGCTGGAGCGCTGGCTGCGCGTCGATGCCTGCCAAGGGCGCTGACATTTCCCACGTGCTGACGGGCGAGGACTTACTCGCCCGCTTCACCGCGCTGGATGCTTTTCTGATTGAGCATCAGGCGCTGTGGAAACCTCGACCGTTCACTCATCTGCAACTTCCCTGGGAAACGTCCCACCCTGAATTGGCTTTGTGGCTACGGGGGCGGTCGCTGGAAGATGCCGAGAATGCTCACAACCAACCTGCCGAACTCAATAATGCGCCGCAACCGTTTGCTTCCCTGGCAGCGCGGTCGGCTGAACTGAGTGCCGTCGGTGCGCTGCCGGCACATGCGCTGGAAGCGGCCGGACATCGACTGAATGTCGATGTACCGGGGCGCAAATGGCAGCAGATCGAGGCATTTGCCAGTCGCTTGTCGTTCGTTGCGCCGCCGACGCACTGGCTGGACTGGTGCTCCGGCAAAGGTCATCTGGGCCGGCGGCTATTGGCTGAAGGGCAGCAACTGACGTGCGTGGAATATGATCCTGCGCTGGTTACCAGCGGGCAGGCATTGAGCCAGCGGCATCACCTGAACGCTCTGCATGTTGAGCAGGATGTATTGGCGTCGGATGCGGCAGCACTGCTGAGCAGTGTGCACACCCCGGTCGCCCTGCATGCTTGTGGTGATCTGCATGTGCGCTTGATGCAACTGGCCAGCGCTGCCGGTTGCCGGCATATGGCAATCGCACCTTGCTGTTACAACCGCATCCAACACCGCGAATATCAGCCATTGTCCTCTCTCGGATCGACATCGCTCCTACAACTCTCGCTGGAAGATCTGGCACTGCCTATGAGCGAAACCGTCACCGCCGGTGCACGCGTCCGACGTCAGCGCGACACCTCGATGGCCCGGCGTCTGGCTTTCGATTTGCTGCAGCGGCAGTTGCGCGGTGTCGACGAATACCTGCCGACACCCTCCCTGCCCAGCGCCTGGCTGGATAAACCATTCGCCGGTTATTGCCGCGATCTGGCCGCCCTCAAAGAGTTATCCACAATCGGCTCAGCCGATTGGACGGCACTGGAAGCTGCCGGTTGGCAGCGGTTGGCCGAAGTTCGCAACCTGGAATTGCTGCGCGGACTTTTCCGACGGCCACTGGAGCTTTGGCTGAATCTTGATCGGGCGCTTTTCCTCGTCGAGCAGGGATGCGTCGTACGCCTGGGGACCTTCTGCGACACCCCACTCACACCACGCAATTTTTTGCTGCTGGCTGAACGTACTTAAAATCTGGCAGCCTGTGGATAACTCTGTTGATGGATTTGCCGTGGATCCAATATCCGCGCCTGTTTCGCCCCTTTACCAGCTCTGGTCATTTTTTGTTCATATAAATAAAAAACCTGTAAAACAGGGATTTGCGAACAAAATGAGAACGCGTCCACAAAATCCCCCGCAAGCGGTGCGACGCCGCTTCCTGTTGTGCATAAGCTCCAGATCGAAATGACATAACCGCCGAATGGCGGACTGGTTCAGGAGTGAATTGCGCCTGTGCTCCACCCTTGCTATACAAGCTCACACCGTGCAGGCAGCACACCCTCGAACAAGAAAAACCCGACCGACAGGGAGCGACCGTGACGTTCATTTCATACGCACAGAATTTAGAAGACATCCGTCTATGGCGCGCGCTCAAATTCTTTGAAAACGGCTTTTACCTCGACGTCGGCGCCAACGATCCCATCCATGATTCGGTGACGAAGGCCTTCTATGATCGCGGCTGGAGCGGCATCAACATCGAGCCGATGCAAAATTTCCACGACGCCCTGGTCGAGCAACGGCCACGTGACACCACTTTGCAATGCATCGCCAGCGATGCGCCCGGCGAAGTCACCTTTTACGGCATTCCCGGCACCGGCCTGTCCACCGCCGACCCGGTGATCGCTCAGGAGCGCAAGGACCGCGGCCTGAATGTGCAAAGCCTGACGGTGAAGGCCCGCACGTTGACCTCGATCTGCGAAGAACACGCCGCCGACCGGCCGATCCACTTCCTGAAAATCGACGTCGAAGGCCACGAAGAAACCGTCCTGCGCGGCATGGACTTCAGCCGCTTCCGCCCGTGGCTGATCCTCATTGAAACCCCGTTCGAACGCGACCACACCTGGGAACACCTGATCACCGACGCCGGCTATCAGAACGTCTGCTTCGACGGCCTCAACAGCTACTTCCTCGCCGACGAACACCTGAACCTGAAACCGGCCTTCGACATGCCGCCCTGTCAGCTCGACAACTTCCAGCTGTGCCTCGGCCACCCTTTCGCCCACCCCGTCAGCCCCAGCGAAGCTGACGCCTTGGCCCAAATCAGCGCCGCCACACAACGCGCCGAACGCGCCGAAGCGCAACTCCACGCCATGCAGAACAACCGCGCCTGGCGCGCCCTGCAGAAACTGCACAACGTGCTGCGCCGGGCATGATCCGGCCCCACGCAAAAATAGTCTGAATTCAGGGGTTTACAGAAACCACCCAATCGCTATAATCGTCGCCCACAACGCCGGTATAGCTCAGATGGTAGAGCAACTGACTTGTAATCAGTAGGTCCCGGGTTCGATTCCTGGTGCCGGCACCATACAAAACAAAGCCTCTGCAGAAATGCAGGGGCTTTGTTGTTTCTGGGGTATTTATATTTCTCGCGGTCCAACCTTCAGTGGAAATAGCTTCTCCCCTCGCCGCACACTTCGCTCGATCAGCCAAATCCTTTTACACACTTCGAAAGCACGGACTTTGAACCGACGGTTCACATTTCCGTCTTTATGCTAAATTATGAAATAGCAATAATTATGCTGTACACATAAAAAGGTGTAATCGTATGAGCAGCATTTTCCAGCGCCCTGAACTGGCTGAGTCAATGGCCAACCAGCTTCTCAATCCAGGCGTACTCGACGAAGGTCTACGCTCAGGTCTATTTCTATCTGGGCTGCGCCGCACAGGTAAAACAACGTTTCTGAGGAACGACCTTATCCCGGCCCTGGAGGAAGCAGGTGCTTTGGTCATCTACGTCGACCTATGGAGCGACACTCTGGCCAACCCGGCAACGCTTGTGCACAACGCCATCCGGAAAACCCTGAAAGATCTGCAAACGCCGGGCTCCTCTGCTTTGGAAACATTCAAGCGAGTCAGCAATGTTGAAATCGGCGCCGCTGGATTTAAATTCGGTTTCAAACTCGACAGTATTGGCAGCGCCGACGGCCCGACTCTGGCACAAGCACTCACCGAAGTTGTCGATCAAGCAAAGACTGATCTGGTGCTGATCATTGACGAAGTGCAGCACGCCATTTCCTCCGACGACGGCAATCAACTGCTCCTCGCACTCAAGGCCGCCCGCGACGCCATCAATCCTCGCCCGAAAACGTCGGGATATTTTCTGTTTATTGGTACTGGCTCACACAGGGCGCAAGTCAGCGAACTGACCGCCAAACGCAACCACGCCTTTTCCGGGGCCACGTCAGCAGCCTACCCATTGCTGAAAGGCGAGTACGTTGAATTCCTGCTTAACCGGCTCGCAATGACAGTGAAGAAGGACAAACTGCCATCTCTCGAAGCCGCTATCGACGCGTTCAACACCTTGGGAAATCGACCTGAGGAAATGCTGAAGGCCCTCCGCCAACTCTTGCAGCAAGAGGGTGAGCCTGATGTATTCCTACCGGTAATTGCCAGCACGTTACGCTCAGCGGCGGCGAGTATCGAGCTGGAAAAAGTCGAGCAACTGGGAAGCCTGGCTCAAGCCATTTTCAACAAAATCGCGTCTACGGAAGGCGATGCTCGCGGAATTTTTTCCACTGACGCGGCGGCCGAGTATTCAAAGTCAGTCGGGCGAGAGGTACGGGTCGAAGAGATTCAACCGGTGGTGATTGCGCTGGTTGCCGAGAACATCATCATGCGACGAGGGCATGGGATTTATGCGATTACAGATCAGTTTGTTCAAGAGATCTGGTTGGAGGAGCGGGCTCTAATTGAGGGGAGTTAAGCTGTGAGGCTGGTCTCGATCCTGTAACGGATATCTGCGGCTGTAAGCGGAATCAGGAAGGATGCAAATCACGCAACGCCTCTGGATGCTGACTGGCAACCCTCAAGAGAGTTTGCGCAGCACCAGTCGGTTGCCTGGACCTTGCTCCCAATCCTGCAATGTCCGCAGACTTACACCGATCAGCTTGGCAAAAGCGCTCTGCGAAACGCCCACCTTCGCACGTGCTTCTGCTGCCGCAGAGAGCGGCACCTGCGTTACGCGCGAGACCTTTCCTGCCTTCATCTGACGGACAGAGTCCAGCAAGTCCTCCTGGAACTGCTCCAGTTCATTGACCATCGCTGATTTCCTCCTTCAATTGCTTAACGCAGGAATATACGGCTATGCCGTATACACAAACCATAAACGCTTATGAAGAAGTTCGAAGAACCGCATCATGCGAATTCTTGGGAAATTTGCCGTAACGAAAAGCCAGGCAAAGCCACTACTCGCCACGATTGCGCATCCGCTCTCGCCCCAGCTACCGTCCAGTTCGTCGCTGCCAATTCGGCGACCGGGCCTGAGAACCCGCGTAAGATGCAGGCGCACCAGCGCCCCAACCCACGTTTGCCGGCGTTTTTTGTGCCAGCATTTCCGTGTCATGGCGGCTGTGCGTGGGAGACCTTCGGGTCTGCCGGGTTCCTGTATCTCCGGTTTCTCAGCCTGCGCACGGCTGCCACCTTTTCGCCTGAGAACGAAAGAAGCAGCGCTCATTTGATACAGGGAGTTTTACGAATGAATGCCATTGTTCCATCCGCAATCCGCGTCTTTGCTGCTCCAGTCATCCACCGCCCAGCCACGGCAGGTAAAACCCAATGACTGATATTCAGAACCTCAAAACCCTCGGCCTCACCCACTTCGCTTTCCAGTCGAACCACGCATTGTTTCGCACCAATCGCGGTGTTCCGGTAATCACTGCTCTCTCCCACGCGTCCCACCTGCTCCATATCTCCAGACTTCTGACCGCTGAAAACTGCGCCGCACACGATCCCGAGCTTCACAGTTGCGCTTCGCAATATCTGCAGGAGTTGAGCAAGGCGCTGATCGATGACGTGGTGAAAGTGCTGGATGCCCCCACGCCCCAGCCATAAACCGTCACCCACAAAAAAGCCCCCGCATTTCTGCGAGGGCTTTGCACACCTGCAATCCTCAGTGCCCAGCGCTCTGCCCACCGTCCACATGCAGGATCTCACCGGTTACAAATGCCGCGTTGTCCAGGTACACCACCGCCTGCGCGATGTCTTCGACTTCGCCCATACGCCCGACCGGGTGCAAAGCGCCCAACGCTGCGTGCGTTTCTTCGCCATGCATTGGTGTCTTGATGATGCCCGGTGATACCGCGTTGACCCGAATCCCCCGTTTGGCGTATTCGATCGCCAGGGATTTGGTCGCGGCGTTGAGGCCGCCCTTGGTCAGTGAAGCGAGCACCGAAGGCACGCCGTCGACAGCGTGGTCGACGAGGCTGGTGGTGATGTTGACCACGTGGCCCTTGCCCTGTTTTTCCATTTCGGCGATGGCCAGTTGGGTGATGTAAAAGAAGCCGTTGAGGTTGACCGACAGTACGGCCGCGTAGTCTTCGGCTGTGTAAGCGGTGAAGGGTTTGGCAACAAAGATGCCGGCGTTGTTGATCAGGGTGTCGATGCGGCCGAAACGTGCCAAGCCTTCGCTGATCACCCGTTGCGCGGTGGCCGGGTCGCCGATGTCGCCAGCGATGGTCAGGATCTGCGGGTCATTCGATGGTTTGATCGAACGCGAGGTGGCGACAATGTTGTAGCCCAGTTCGCGAAACGCTTTAAGCATGCCTTCGCCCAAGCCTTGGGATGCACCGGTGATAACAACGGTTTTTTTGAAATTGCTCATGATGAAATCCTCGATAGATAAATAGTGTTTTAAAGCAGTGATCGATCAGGCCGCGGCCAGCTGTTTGAGCATCTGTTCGTAGTACTCGACCGATTGCGAACCGGACACCAGGTGCGTGCCGTTCAGAATCATCGTCGGCACTGAGTTGATCCCCTGCTGGCGATAGATCGCTTGCAACTGGCGCACCTCGCTGGCGAATTCATCGTTGGCCAGTAACTTGCGGGCCTGCGCTGTATCGAGTCCCGCTTCGCTCGCCAGACGCACGAGGGTCTGGCGGTCGCTGGGGTTCTCGCCGTCCTGGAAGTAGGCACGCAGCAAGATCTTTTTCAGCGCCACCTGGCGTCCTTCCTGCGCTGCCCACAACAACAGGCGGTGGGCGTCGAAGGTGTTGTAGAAGTGCGTGCGCTTGTCCAGGTCGAACTCGAAACCGATTGCATTGCCGCGTTCGATTTGCATCTTTTTGCCGGCGGCGACGTCTTCGGCTGTGCGGCCGTATTTGCGCATCAGGTGCTGCACCGCCGGTTCGCCTTCGGCCGGCATGTCCGGGTTGAGTTCGAAGGGCTTGTAGGTCAGCGTTACCGAAACCTCACCGGCCAGATTGCCGATCGCCTGCTCCAGCGCCGTCGCCCCGAGCGCGCACCACGGGCAGACCACATCGGAGACGAAATCGATGGTGACGGTCGGGGTCATGACTCACCCCGTTCCGCGAGTTGCCGGCGGTATTGGGTGGTGGAAATGCCGGCGTAACCCCAGTTATCGGTGTCGACTTCCTCGATCACGATGTGGGTCAGGTCCGGGCGTTTGTTGAGGACGCGTTGTAGGGTTTCGGTGATTTCGGCGATCACCTGCGCTTTTTGCTCGGTGGTCACCCCATCACGGGTGATGCGTACGCTGACAAATGGCATGACGAATGCTCCAGTGACCTGCCGCGGGATGTGGTCAGGTGTTGGAGCTCAATGTAGGCGTGCGCCGAGAAGGGAAAAAGTAGCCATGGGGTACTTCATTTGTGATGCGGTGTAATGAATGCGGCGCTGCCTCAGCCGTGTGCCGGGAATGAAAAAGCCCCGAATCAATCGGGGCTTTCGCGCTTAAATCTGGCTGATTTCGAAGACCACTGTGATCCTTCGCGCCAGCGCACTCCACACATAACGCAGATGCTTGCCCTGTTTCGGAATCGACAGCGCTGGCGGGCGAAAAGCGGCGACGCATTCGTGACCGGGCAGACGCACGCTGTTGTAGAGCAAGCCCCACGACAGCGTTTCGCGCAGTTGCCGAGCGAAGCTCTGGGAAGGTCCGTACGCGTCGGGATCGGGGTTGTGCAATTGCGGGTAATCGCTGCGGATGTCGTGCAACGGCTTGACCACTTTGCTGACGTAGGTACGCAGGGTCAACTCAAGATCCGCTTCGTGGGTCGCGGCGAGAAACCGCTCCTGGTGATAACAGGTTTCGGCAATGGCGGCGGCCTGGCTGCTGGCAGCGTAATAGACGCCGAAGCTGCCGTCGCAGAAGCGGCTGCGTTTGCCGATGTGGGTGAACGCGGCCATCACCGGCGTTGAACCGGGGCCGGAGAGTCGATCTTCGGGTCGGACTCGGGCGAGGACACCGGCCTGTTCGATCAAGCGATCATTGGTCAGCGCTTCAAGGGCGTAGGCGATTTCCAGATCTTCTGGATCGAGTACATCTTCGAACAGCGTAATCGGCGGGAAGCTACTGTTGACGATCCGATACGCCCGCGACCATTGCGCATCGGCCAGCGCTGGCACCTTCAACCGCGCACGCCATCGAGGTAACGGCGCACATCGGCGATGTCCACCACGCGTCCGGCGAGCATGTAATCCAGCGCGGTCTGGCCATTGAACGGTGCGGCCGTGTTCGGGCTGCTGACCCACGTATAAGCGCGCTCGCGGCTGTTGCTGAAGATGATGCTCAACGCCTTGTGAATGCCCATCAGATAGGAAATGCGCTCAAGGGTGTCGTGGGGCAGACGCACGTTCGGCGGCAAGTGTTTGTACTTGTAGAACGTCGTATTGCCGACACCACCGAGCAATGTGCGTTGCTGCTCGGCGTTGCAGCCCCAACGTTCCATAAGGTTGAAGAAAAACTTCAGGGCAACGCGCCCGGCTTCGGGGGCATCAAGTTGTGCGCGTGGGGGCAGGGCTGGGGATGAGGTAGGCATGAGACCGCCTTCATTACTGATGACATGCTCATCAGCCTAGTACATATATGGATACTTTTATGTATTTAATTCGCGAGTGAATTTAGTCGTTCTTCAAAACGAGTCAGAAAAACCTTGCCGTTCTCTGATTTCAGGTGAAGGTTTTTTGACCCCAATCACCCCCACGTCACCAAAAACCCCGATCCTGTGTCAGCCTCCAGCCATCGGCAGGGACATCAATTCGCTACTAAACCCGCGACAACTATGCTCAGGTACAGGAATATAGCCAGCATATGGCGCCGAACCGGCAGTCTCGTAAACAACAATACCCAGCCCACTTCAGAGGGCATTACCCATGGATAGCAGAACCTTACGCAACCTCATGCGCATCGTGCAGACCGGCTCCTTGTCGGCCGCAGCCGAGCATTCGTGCCTGACTGTGCAGGCGTTGGCCGCGCAGTTGAACAAGGTCGAAGAGCAGTTCGGTTTCCGCTTGTTTCGACGTTCCAACAAAGGCCTGACGCTGACGCCGCAAGGCACCGAGCTCACGCCTTATATGGACAAAGTGCTGATTGCCACGCGACAGATGGAAGAGAAGGTCGAGGCGCTGAAAGTGCCGGGGCAACGGACGTTGAAGGTTGCGTTGAACAACACCTTGGCAACTGATTTCAACCGGCGAATGATCGGGCGCCTGATCGAGGTGTTTCCCGATTACCAAATGGAATTCAGCTACGCCGAGTCGATGGAAAACCTCAGCAAGCTGAAGAATGAAGACTTCGACCTGGCGGTGCTGATCGGTCCGCAACGGCCGGGGTTGCCAAGCATTGTCTTGCCGGATGTACAGGTACAAGTCGTCGGTGCGCATTGCGGGCAGGAGAACGATCCGCTGACGTTGCTGGGCAACAAGTTTCAGGTGCGTCCTGCGGAAGATTGTCCGTATTCCCACAGCTTCTTGCGTTTTCTCGACGCCGGGCTGGGCAATCACGAGAACGGTCAGCGCATGGTCTATTCGTGCAGCGAAACCCTGACGCTGTCGCTGATCACGCAGATGGACGCGGTCGGCATGGTCTCTCGCGAGGCCGCGCAAAAGAACGGCCTGACGATTTTCCCCGGTTTCGAGGATTTCCTTGAAGTGCGTCTGGCGGTGAACAATCCGGAGTTGTCGAACCAGGCGTTGAACGATGTCGTCGACCTGCCGCTACATGAACGAGCCGAGCGCAATGTACGCAGCCGTCCCAACCGCCACACTGAGAAAGAGGTTTTTGCTGAAATACGCACATAACAACGTCGGAATCGCGGCATAGAATTCCGGGCGATCGAGCTGTATGTGCTGATCCTTGATCAACAAGGGAGTCAGGCTGATCGCAGCGACGATCGCCACCGGCAGGTATTCCAGCGCCCGCGCGATAAACGGCGGCCAGTGCTCGGTATTCACTTGCAGCGGCAGGGCGCGCGGCAGAAAGGTCACCGCCATCATCAGCGCGACTACCAGAATCAGGAACGTTTGGTCAGGCATACACCCACTCCGCAGCCCACAAACGTGGCGATGAATACGTTGAACGGCGAACTGCCAACCAGGCTCAATGCGCCCATGCACACCACAGCGGCGGCTGCGGCGATGAGCTTGTTGCGGGTGTTGCACAGCGACACCAGCACGTAGAGCATCATCGCCGTCAGGGCATAGTCGAGCTGATATTTGATCAGGTGCGCGGCATATTGCGCGCAGACCGCGCCGAGCAAACCACCGAGCACCCAGGAAGTGTGGCAGAACAGGTTGAAGCCAATCAGGTAACGCACGTTGACCGGCGCGCCGGTGCCGAGCTTGACGCTGTGGAAGGCGAAGGATTCATCCGTCAGGCCGCCGGCATAGCACCAGCGCTCCATGCGGCTGAGCCCCAACGCACGCAGGGCCTTGGCCATATAAACCGACATCAACATGTGTCGCGCGTTGATCAGAAACGTAGTCAGCACAATGGTAGTCAGCGAGGCACCGCTGGAGATCAGCGCCAGCGCGGCGAATTGCGAAGCGCCGGCATAGACGAACAAACACATTGCTACCGGCAGCCACATCGGCAGGCCCGCGTTGACGGCCATCAGTCCGAACACGAATGACACCGTGAAGTACCCGGCGACCACCGGGCTGGCTTCGGCAAACGTGCGCGACGGCTGATGGTTGACCATCAACGGCGCACTGCCGGACGTTTCATTCATAGATCCCTCTCAAATGTCCGTTCGCCATGAGGTTCGCAAAAACCCTGGGCAGCCCAAAAACGCTTGCCGGCGAGGTTAGCATCGTCGACGAACAGAAACATCCGCAACACACCGACGCGCTTCATGTCGGATGACGCCGCTTCAACCAGACGTTGACCGACCCCTTGGCTGCGATAGCGCGGGCTTACGGCCAGATGATTGATCGTGCCGCGACTGCCGAGCATGCCGCCCAGCACCGCGCCGACGATTTCACCGGCGACGTCGAAGGCCAGATAGGCCGTGGTGGTTTTTTGGATCAGCACGCCGCGCAGGCACTTGGCGTCCTGCCATTCGCAGAAGGACACTTCGTCGAACTGGCGGAAGAAGCGCTCCATGCGCTGCGCATCCTTGGCCGTGGCGCGTCGCAGCACCACCGGCGTCGAGCATTCGACGCCGTCGATTGGGGTGATCTGATTAGCGAACAATGTCGAAAGCGGTCCCGGGCCGCGAGAAGGAAATCGCCAGAATCTGCCGGTACGCCATAGCATGGGTGTGCGTGTTGCGCGCGGGCGTCACGTAGTGGCGCATGTCGCGGTCGAGGAAGTAGGTGGTATCGAGAATTTCCTGGTACGTAGTCGACGCCAGTTGATGCTCGTGGATGTCGTACAAACGACTCTCCGCACCCTCGACGTTGTTGCGGCCCCAGAAGTGCACACCACTGAACGGGTAACCGTCGCAGTGAATCCCTTCAGGGGTGATTTCCAGTTGTTTGCCGGGTTTGATCTCGATACGGATCTGATGGATCTGGCACTGCCAGATTTCATCGTGCAGCTCTTCCGGGAGCACGCTTTTGTACACTTCGAAATCCGTGTCGATCAGGCTGCGCATCACCGGCGAAGTAATCACTTCATCGGAGAAGTCCTGAAAGTGCCGCACCAGGCCGCCGACATAGGCGTTGTTTTCCTTGGATTGCACATAGGCGCGATGCTCGAGTTGCTTCAGCTCGCGAGTCTTGGGGTTGTACTCAAAGTCGCTGTAACGACGGTAACGCATGCCGGCTTCGGCCTGACCGTAGTAGCTGTCAGGCTCCATGTTTTCCCAACTTTTGGTCAGTCTGACGAAGTCGGCAAAATGACCGTAGAGATTGAAGTCACCACCCTGGACGTTGACATATTTGTCGCGCCGTAGCGATTCGCCCACTTCTCTGTTCAAAACGATCATTACCAAATTCTCCGCTGCGTTGAGCGGCCTAATCTATTAGGTGGAGAATTTGCGTCCATGAGAAAGAATTTCAGGCATTTAAAGCTCTGTTTGAAACGGAGTTTGCAGCCACCTGAAAGCAACTTTTTCATGACAAAAACACAGGTTTTTTCCGGTTTTCGTCGAAAAACCGTCGAAAAAAAACCCCGAACCAGTCGGGGTTTTTCTCATGTTTCTTACACCTGATCGAGCATCAGAAGATGTTGATCGGGTAGTCCACGAATACACGCAGTTCGTTACCGCTGACGTTGTACTCGCTGGATTTCTGCGAAACACGCAGGATCGAGCTGCGCAGTTTCACGCTGAGATCTTTGGCCGGGCCAGACTGCACGACGTATTTGAACTGGTTGAAGATCTCGCGCTCGGTGCCGCCTTCGCTGGTGGACGTGGTGATGTTGTCGCCACGCACGTAAGCGAAGTTGTAGCTCAGGCCCGGTACGCCGAATGCGCCGAAGTCGAGGCCGTAGCCCAGCTGCCAGCTGCGTTCATCTTCAGCGTTGAAGTCGGACCAGTAGGAGTTGGCCAGGTAGATCGTGTTGCCGCCGTCGCCGACACGACTCTGTTCTTTCTGGTAGCCGCCGTAGGCGTAGCCCAGGTTGCTGTCGCCAGTGGAGCGCTGGTGCGCCACGGTGAACGAGTGCGGGCCAGTGGCGAACGTTGCAGCCAGGCTCCAGATCTTGTTGTCGCGACCGGTCACGATGCTTTCGCCCGGAACGGTGTTTTCGCGAACGTACGAGCTATCCAGCTTGGTGCGGTAGCCATTGAAGTCCAGGGTCAGCGACTGATCCTTGTTGAACGGCAGCACGTAGTTGGCATTCACGTATTGTTTCTTCAATACGTCTTCGACGTCGGAAGCGTACAACGCGCCTTTGAAGTTCTCGGTGAACTGGTAGCTACCGCCCAATACGTTGATCGACTTCAGACCACCGCTGTCACGGCCTTCAGCGCTCTTGCGCGATTCGGCGGTGAAATGACCGGCGTTCAGCTCCAGGCCTTTGATCTCTTTGGAAGTGATCAACGTACCGGTGTAGCTTTCCGGCAGCAGACGCGAGTTGTCGTAGTTCAGTACCGGCAAGGCCGGCATCTGGTCGCCGTAGGTCAGCACCGTATTGGAAATACGGAATTTGACGGCTGCACCGCCCTTGGACAGGTCGTTGGCCGCTTTATCACTACCGCCAGGCGCGTGATCCGCTTGCTTGAAAAAGTCGATACCTTGCGCGCCGGTGCGGCCTTCACCACCGTCCAGACGCAGTGCGTACAGACCGAAAGCGTCGACACCGACACCCACGGTGCCTTGGGTGAAACCGGACGAGAACGTACCGATGGCCGCTTGGCCCCACTCGGCTTTGTCCGGACGACCATCTTTGTAATCACGATTGATGTAAGCATTGCGCAGCAGCACTTTGAGGCTGCTGTCTTCAACAAAACCCTTGGACTCGGCCTGGTCGTTAGCCATGGCCTGAGTGGCGCTCAACATCCCCAATGCGATCAGACTGATTCGCTTGTTCAACATTTTGTTTTCCTTATTACGGGTTGAAACGCGCTGTGTCGAACGGCGGAAACGGCGCTTTTGCACTCTTTTATTCACCCCGAAACAAAAAGGCCCGCCCACGATAACGTGATGGCGGGCCTGCTCCTTATTTTGAGTCATGGCGGTTGGCCACAGGCGTTGGGCCGAATCGTAGCCGCGCCCTGAACTATGTGTCAATTTCAAGAATCGTCTTTAAATAGGTAAAAATCGTCTAAGAAACGTAAATTTTGCGCTGACTCCTTGCTGGGAAATGCAAACAGCCAGTGAATCCAGTGCGTATCAAGCGCAGCCATCAAGACTACAAAGTGCAGAAGCTTTGCCCGACACATCGAGGACGATGGCCTGTTTCAACCAATCGGCAAATGCCTGCGGCTTGCCCAGCCAGCGACTGATGTCGATCAATTGGAATGTCCCGTTCTGCTCCAGAGCAATCGTTGGAAAACCCTGGCCGCCCAATTGAGCCAAAAACTGGCGACTGGCTTTTATCTGCCCCTCGCTGTCAACGGACTCAAACGCGACGTGGAAATCTTCCTGCGCATAGCCCATCTGCATGGCCAATTCCAACAGCACGACTGAGTCGGCAATACGTCGCCCTTCCACATAGTGCGCAGTTTGTA
Organism: Pseudomonas fluorescens; assembly: GCF_001648775.1. GTDB lineage: Bacteria > Pseudomonadota > Gammaproteobacteria > Pseudomonadales > Pseudomonadaceae > Aquipseudomonas > Aquipseudomonas fluorescens_M. The sequence goes on along the minus strand of NZ_LVEJ01000003.1, from coordinate 81,229 downwards.
ACCGACCCAGCATGCGCAAACCGCCTCCGTCGATGGCTTCGGCCGCCATGACCGCAGCAATCGGTGGCGTCGAATCGAACACCGCCGAGTGATCGCGCAGCAAACCTTCGAAGTACGCTTCGCCAAAAGGCTGGTCGGTGTATTCGGCGATGCGTCGGTCGTGGGGTATGACGTAATCGCGCAATTGCGCGGAAACATGTTGGCGATTGGCGCCACTCATCATGCCCCCGGCATGGGTGATCACCGGCAACACAGACTGTGCCGCTTCAACCAGCGGTTTGGCGCCATAACACCAGCCGCACAACGGGTCGTAAATGTAGTGAAGAATCATGGGAAAACTCCGGCAAAAAGTCAGGAAATCGATGGCCGCAGATTAGTCCTGGATCTGTTGCGGAAAAACGCCGGAATGGCTTTCAGTCTGTTTCGAGAATCGGTCGAATTGTCCGATCGGTCAGATTGTGTCAATACGGACACAAATTGAAACAATCTAGCAAGGGAACTTATAAGGAATAATTAACGGAAGCAAATGCAAAGCATTACCATTCGCGCGCTCGAATTCCTCCAACCTTTCGGATGCGCTGTTCAATGCCTGCCCCGTTCCGTCTCACACCCGTCACCCTCGGGCTGTCTGCCTTCCTGTCCAGTGGTTTTGCCTATTCGGCGACCGAGTTACCCGCCACCGCGATCAGCGCCGAAGCGCAAGCCGATGATCCTCGGGTGAAGCTCAGCAGCACCGCGACCCGCACCTCAACGCCGGTGCGTTATGTGCCGCAAGCGATCGATTCGATCAAGACCGCCAACGTCGCCAACTACGGCACCAACGATATTGCTGACGCCTTGAGCGGCATGCCCAACGTCAGCAGCAGCGCCGACACTCGCTTCGACAGCCTGCGCATCCGCGGTTTCGACGCGAGCAACGATTTCTATCTGGACGGCATCCGCGACGACAGCCAATACAAGCGCGACCTGCACAACATCGAACGCGTTGAAGTGCTCAAAGGCCCGGCCGCCGTGCTGTACGGGCGCGGCAGTCAGGGCGGGATCGTCAACCGCGTGAGCAAGATGCCGGAATTCGGCCGCCGCTCGACCATCGAAGCGCAGGGTGGCAGCGAGGATTTGCGCAGCCTTTACGCAGACCTCAGCACCGACCCGAGCGACAACATCAGCCTGCGCCTGAACATGGGCAACATGGATGAAAACAGTTTCCGCGATGGCGTCAGTGGCAACCGCCAACTGTTCGCGCCGTCGATGAGCTGGCAACTGACGCCGGATCTGAACTGGCTGGTGCAGTACGAATACAGCCGTTACAACCGCACCCCGGATCGCGGCATTCCCGGCGTCAACGGGCGCCCGGCGGATGTTGGTCGTGACACTACATACGGTAACGATCACGACTTCATCGATGACAAGTCGCAGTCGCTGCGCTCAAAACTCACTTACGAAATCAATGACAACTGGCAACTGCGCCAGACTCTCGGCGTGTTCAAGCTCGACAGCGATTTCGACAACACCTACCTCACCGGTTACACGCCGGCGACCAACAAGGTCACGCGCCAGCATTGGCAGCAGGATCTGACCACCCGCAACGTCTACAACAACGTTGAACTGGAAGGCGGATTCGATACCTTCGGCCTTGAGCATCGCCTGCTCACGGGCATCGAGATCGGCAGCCAGCGCCGCGATCCGACGCTGTACAACGCCGCCACTGGCAGAACGCCGGGCGCGCAGCCGGTGCCAGCTCTCGACCTATACAATCCGAATCGCGATCTGCGCCACACCGGGGCCATGCAGGTTTCCAGCAGCAGCCACACCGAAGTCGAAAGCCGCGCGGTGTACGTGCAGGATCAGTTGCGTCTGAACGACCAATGGCAAGTGCTCGCCGGTCTGCGTTATGACACTTTCGATATCGAGTCGACCAACAAGCTGCGCAACATCTCCGAAGACCGTGACAGTCACAGCACCAGCCCTCGCGTGGGCCTGGTCTGGACGCCACTGCAAAACCATTCGTTTTACGCCTCGTGGTCGAAAACGTTTTCGCCAGTCGGCGGCGGCTTGATCGGCATCACCCCTGGCGCGGCGGGCAACACCAACGACCTCAGTCCCGAACTGACCAAGCAGAAAGAAATCGGCGTGAAGAGCGACTGGTTCGACGATCGCCTCAGCACCACGCTGGCGATCTATGACCTGGAACTCTACAACCGCCGCACCGCCGATCCAAACGACCCGACCCTGACCGTGATGTCAGGCCTGCAGCGTTCACGCGGGATCGAACTGACGGCCACTGGCAACATTGTCGGCAACTGGTACATGCGCGGTGGCGTCGGTATGCAGGACGCGAAGATCGAGAAGGACAACAACGGCCTGGAAGGTAAACGCATCAACAACGTCGCTAAACACAACGGCAGCCTGTTCCTGACCTGGAAACCGGAGATGGGCTGGTACGGTGAAACCGGTCTGACCCTGGTTGGCCAACGTTATGCCGATAACGCCAACACCACTGTGTTGCCGGGTTATGGCCGCTGGGATGCGCTGGTCGGTTACCGCTTCAAGGATTGGGATTTGCGTGGGGCGCTGAACAACATTACCGATCGTGAGTACTACGCGTCGGCGACCAGCCAGTATCAAATCCAGCCGGGCGCGCCACGTAGCGTCGTGATGACCGGCACCTACAGTTTCTGACTTCACACAAATCCCTGTGGGAGCGAGCCTGCTCGCGAAAGCGTCGGGTCAGTCGGCATCTTCGTTAACTGACCCACTGCATTCGCGAGCAGGCTCGCTCCCACATTGAATGGGTGTGTACAAAATAATCGTACAAAAAAAAGCGCCGCCATCCCGGCAGCGCTTTTACCAATCCCTGTTGTTCTTCTTATCCTTCCATTACAGCCCACAATGCATCCAGTTCGGCCTCGCTGAACAGGCCAGCGGGGTAACGCTCGATCATCGTCCGGCGCGGATCAGGTTCCCTGATCTGACGCGTTCCATTGGACTTCAACCAGTGCGCGACAATCTGGAGCGATTCGCCGTTAACGGCCATGGGATGCAACGTCCGCTCGCTGACTACGTTCACTTCGGCGTTCATTTCAGCGCTCTCTCCCCGTTCGTGAGCGGCTACGTTATCCAAGGTTTATGACAGAACTGTTGAAGTTCTCCCCCCTCCCTAGTGCACGGGTGGTGAATACAAGAGCTATGCCAATATTTCTCGGTTGTCGACAAGCGGATACAAAGAAGCCCGCCGTCCTCTCGGGCTGCGGGCCTCGGTTGATGCATAGCGAGCTAATCATTGCCCGGCTGATTTGGTAATCAACTCAAGCTGTTACGACTCAACTCACTCTTTGTGCGGCGCGGGTTGCTGTTGGGTAAGGCAGTGGATATTGCCGCCACCCAGTAACAGTTCGCGGCCCGGCACCAGCACCACTTCGTGCTGCGGGAACAGTTTCTGCAGAATCTCTTTGGCCGGGGCGTCCATTGGATCGTCGAAGCTCGGCGCAATGATGCCGCCGTTGACGATCAGGAAGTTCACGTAGGAACCGGCCAGGCGCACGGATGGATTACGCTCCTGCGTGCCGTCCACCGGATCGACACCGGCGCACTCTTCTTCAGTCGCGTAGAGCGGCCCGGGAATCGGCATTTTGTGCACCGTGAACGGGCGACCCTTGGCGTCAGTGCTGCTTTGCAGGACTTTCATCGCTGCCTGGCAGCGCGGGTAGTTCGGATCCTGCGGATCATCGGTCCACGCCAGCAGCACTTCGCCCGGACGCACATAGCAGCAGAAGTTATCGACATGACCGTCGGTCTCGTCGTTGAACAAACCGTCCGGCAGCCAGATGATTTTATCCACAGCCAGATTGGCGCTCAGCACCGCTTCGATTTCTTCGCGGCTCAGGTGCGGATTGCGATTGCGGTTGAGCAGGCATTCTTCGGTGGTGATCAGCGTGCCTTCGCCGTCGACATGAATCGAACCGCCTTCGAGCACAAAACCTTCCGTGCGATAGCGCGGGCTGCGCTCGATTTCGAGGATCTTGCCGCCGACCTGCGAATCACGATTCCACGGCGAATACAGACCGCCGTCGAAGCCGCCCCAGGCGTTGAAGTCCCAGTTCACACCGCGCACTTCGCCGCTGTTGTTGATGACGAAGGTCGGGCCGCTGTCGCGTACCCAGGCGTCATCGCTGGACATCTCGACCACACGGATATTCGGCACGTCGAGGCGCGCGCGGGCGTTTTCGTATTGGCCGGCGGACACGGCCACGGTCACCGGTTCGAAACGCGCGATGGCCTTGGCCACCGCTGCGTGTGCGGCTTGCGCCGGTTTGCCGCCCAGACGCCAGTTGTCCGGGCGCTCGGGCCAGATCATCCAGGTCTGCGTTTGCGGCGCCCACTCGGCCGGCATGTGAAAGCCGTCGGCGCGCGGGGTACTTTTCAATGTGGTCATCGGGATCAGGACTCCAGGGAACCGTCGAGGGTTTTCAACGCGCCGTACAGGTTCGGACGGCGGTCACGGAATGAACCCCACGCGCTGCGAATGTGTTCGAGCTCGTCGAGGTTGAAAGTGTGCACAAGAATACCTTCTTCGGTTTTATTCAGCTCCTGCACTTTTTCGCCGAACTGGTTGGCGATGAACGAAGAGCCGTAGAACGTGATGTCGTAGCCGTCCTGTTCTTCATTGCCGATACGGTTGCTGGCGATCAATGGCATCAGGTTGGCACCGGCATGGCCCTGTTGCACGCGCTGCCAGTGATCGCGCGACGAGATGGTTTTGTCGTGCGGTTCGCTGCCGATTGCGGTTGGGTAGAAGAGGATTTCCGCACCTTGCAACGCCATGCTGCGCGCCGCTTCCGGGAACCACTGATCCCAGCAGATGCCCACGCCGATCTTCGCGTAGCGGGTGTTCCACACTTTGAAACCGGTGTCGCCCGGGTTGAAGTAATACTTCTCGTGGTACCCCGGGCCGTCCGGGATGTGGCTTTTACGATAAATCCCGAGGTTGCTGCCGTCGGCATCGATGATCGCGATGCTGTTGAAACGCGCACGACCGGCCAGTTCGTAGAAGCTGATTGGCAGCACCACTTGCAGCTCTTCGGCGATTTTCTGGAAATGCTTGATGGCGACGTTTTCTTCCACGGTCGTCGCCAGTTGCAGGTAGTCCGGATTCGGCTTCTGGCAGAAGTACGGCGCCTCGAACAGCTCCTGAATCAGGATGATCTGCGCGCCTTTGGCGGCGGCTTCGCGCACCAGCCTTTCAGCGATTTCGAGGTTGGCGTGCAGATCCCAGGAACAGGCCATCTGAGTGGCAGCAACGGTAACGATACGGCTCATGAATCATCTCCGGGCAGGTGCTTTGACGGTCGACAATTCGACCGAAAAGAAAAACGCGCGCACCGGACATGAGATCGCCATGCCGGAGCAATGGCGACTTTATAGCCGATAAATATCGGCTTTAGAAGCTTGCTTAATGCCTTTCGTCTAAATAAATTCAATAAAAGCCGATACAAATCGAATTAACAACCCAAGAAAAAATGTGGGAGCGAGCTTGCTCGCGAATGCGGTGTATCAGTAACTGCATAGGGTGACTGACACACCGCTTTCGCGAGCAAGCTCGCTCCCACAGGGGATTGGCTTCGTTTTACAGGCCTTCGTTGAGCACCCGATCAAGCATATCGACAAAGAAATCCACACTCTGACGCGACGTCACCATCGGCGGTTTAATCTTGAGAATGTTCAGATCATCCCCGGTCGGCTGCATGAAGATCCCCAACTCACGCAGGCGATCGCACAGCAACGCGGTCTCTTCGGTCGCCGCTTCCAGCGTCTCGCGGTTGCGGATCAACTCAAGCCCCAGATAAAACCCGGAGCCGTGCACCGCGCCCACCAGCGGATGTTTATCGATCAACGCTTCGAGCCGCGCCTTGAAGTGGCCACCGACCACTTGCGCGTTCTCCCAGAGTTTTTCTTCTGCCATGACATCGAGCACCGCCATGCCGATCTGGCAACTCACCGGACTGCCGCCCGCCGATGAGAAGAAGTAGCCCTCGGCCTCCAGCGCCTCGGCGATGTCGCGACGGGTGATGACCGCTCCGAGTGGCTGGCCGTTGCCCATGCCTTTGGCCATGCTGATGATGTCCGGCACGACGCCTTGATCTTCAAAACCCCAGAAAAAATGCCCCATGCGCCCGTAACCGACCTGCACTTCATCGGCAATGCACACCCCGCCCTGCGCACGAACCAAGGCGTAAACCTGTTTCAGATAACCCGGCGGCAGCGAGATGCCACCAGCATTGCCATACACCGGCTCGCAGATGAATCCGGCCAGTTGGCGCTTCTGTTCGGCAAGCTTTTGCAGATGATGCTCAACGCTGCGCACGTAGTCCGGCGCGGAATCGAGGCCACGGAATTCGCCGCGATACATATTTGGCGCAGGCACCGGATGCACCCAGTCCGGGCGGCTTTCCAGGGCTTTCGGATTGTCGGCGATCGACGTCGATACCGCGTCGGCACCGACCGTCCAGCCGTGATAGGCCTCAAGCACGCTGACCATGTCGCGACCACCGCTGTAGGCCCACGCCAGACGAATCGCCAGGTCATTGGCTTCGCTGCCGCTATTGACCAGAAACACCCGGTCCATGCCCTCCGGCGCCAGTTTCAGCAGACGCTCGGAAAATTCGGCGACCGCCGCGTAGTTGAACCGCGAGTTTGTGTTGAGCAGTGACCACTGGCGCGCTGCGACCGCCGCCATGCGTGGGTGGCCGTGGCCGAGCACCGCGACGTTGTTGAGCATGTCCAGATAGGAGCGACCCTGCATGTCGATCAGGTGATTGCGCCAGCCGCGCTCGATGCGCGGCGGATCGACATAGTAGTGTTTTTGCGTGCGGGCAAAACTGGCATCACGGCGTTCCAGCAGGGTTTTACCATCCAGCTCCGGCTCGGCATCACAGGCCAGTCCCAGCAACGCTGCCGGCGATGGACACAGCGCCTGCCACGCCGCCGCCCGCGACGGCGTGCAGAACAGCGGCGCAGCCAGTTGCGCGCCACGGCATAACTGCACCAGCAATGGGCCGCTGACCGCACCGAGTACCTGACCTTTCACCAATGCCGCGCCACTGTGCAACGACGGCGTCACGCCCCACAGGCGCACGCTCAGTTGTGGCCCATCAAGCTGCAGCGCACCGCCAGCCGTCTGGTGCAGCACACCGGCAAAGGGGGCTTCCACAGTGCTGCCGTTCGGCACACGTAACTCGACATGCAGCGCGAAGGTATCCGGCTCGTCAGCGCTGTCGGGGCGAGTGCGCGATAACCGGTATTGCCCATAACGACTGGCGGCCAGGCCATGTGCAACCGCCGCTTCCGTCAGCAGACGCTGATCGATGCCGTCCTGCTCCCAGTTGCCCGCCTCGAAATGCGCGCTCAAAACGCCGAGATCAATCAAGGCAAATTCACGCCCGAGCAGACCTGGAAGCAACGGGGCAAAACCGTCGCTGTCGATCATCGGCAACGTCTGGCCCACCGCGCTGAGAATCGCCGCTTCCATCAGCGCCAGCGGCACCGAGGTGGCGACGTGGAAGATCTCCCATTCATGGCTGAGATTATCGCGGCTATAGGTATTGGCGGGGTCGATGCTGACCTGCTGTTCGCCACTGAGCACCAGCACTGCCGCCCGCGCAACGATCAATGGCCACAGTGCTCGCAGTTCCTCGGGTTGCAGCGGATTGACCACGTGATAAGCCTGCACCGCCGGCAGAATCACAAACGGATCGCCTGTGCCGTGATGCAACAGCGCCGCACAGGTCACCGACAGATCGGTGATGCGCCAGGTACGCACCAGATCGCCGAAATCAATGACACCCTGCAATTGCCAATGGCGCTGGGCATCACGCTGCCAGACGGCATTGTCATCGGTGATGTCCATGTGAATCGCCTGCACTGGCAACTTGTCGAGCAACGGCTGCAAACGGCGCTCGGCCTGTTCGGCCGCCTCGGCGATCAATGCCCGCTGACGCTCATCCTTGATCACTGGCAGCAAATGACTGATCAGCGCACTGGCGTGGCGCGCATCCCATTGCAACGTGCGCTCAAGGCCCGGATGGTCGAAGCCGGCAAGCGCCAGGTCCATCTCACCGCAGAGTCGACCAAACCCGGCCACCACCGCCTGGCCCAAGTGATCGAGATGGGTCAGCGACTGGCCCTCTATGTAATCGAGCAGGCGCACATGCACCGCTTCACCACCGACATGCAGCGACAGCAGATCGGCGCCATTATTGGCCACGATCACCCGTGGCACCTTCACCGAAGAATGCTCGGCCAGAAACTTCAGACCCGCATGCTGGGCCTGCAATTCGACCAAGGCGTAATCGCCACGGCAGATTTTCAGTACAAAGCGCCCGCGTGCGCTGTCCACCCGATAATTGAGATCCTGCTGGCTGCCAAGGGCCTGCAACGTACCGCTGAGCCCGTAATGTTCGGCCAGCCATTGTCGGGCCTGCTCAGGAGAAACCTGCGGGCTGGGCAAACTGGCGCGATGAATCAACGTGGCGAGCGGCATGAAACGACCCCTGAAATTTTATTAGGCGCCTATATCGCCATTGCTGCCGACGTTGCGCAACCCCCACCTGCGGTCATCACCAGATGCAAGTACTTGTGTGCGAACACTCGCGCCCTCCGACACTTTGCGCAAGAATGGCAGCCATTCACACCCTTCAATGGAAAAACACATGAATGTCATCACCACCGAACTGCCCGGTGTTCTGATCATCGAACCCAAGGTATTCGGTGACGAACGCGGTTTTTTCTACGAGAGTTTCAATGCCAAGGCGTTCCAGGAACTGACCGGGCTGACCCCGCAGTTCGTTCAAGACAACCATTCGCGCTCGGAAAAAGGCGTGCTGCGCGGCCTGCATTACCAACTGCAACACACCCAAGGCAAACTGGTGCGGGTGACGGCCGGTGAGGTTTTGGACGTGGCCGTCGACATTCGCCGCAGTTCGCCACACTTCGGCAAGTGGGTGGCCGTTCGTCTGTCTGCCGACAACCACCGTCAAATGTGGGTGCCCGAAGGCTTTGCTCATGGCTTTGTGGTGCTGAGCGAGTTCGCTGAATTTCTCTACAAGACCACCGATTTCTATACGCCAGCGGCCGAACGCAGCATTCGCTGGGACGATCCTGACTTGGGCATCGACTGGCAACTGGATGAAGCGCCGAAATTGTCGGCCAAGGATCAGGCAGCGGTGTTCTTCAAGGACGCTGACGTCTTTTCCTGAGCCTAGGCATAATGCGTCTGTCATTACAGGCGCATCCGGCTTATGAAACCATCCCTTCCCCGCAGACCCCGCTGGCGCAGCCTCGCCCTCTTGGCTCTGTGCCTGGCGCCACTGCTGTGGCCGCTGGAACATCTCGCCGAGCGCTATTACCGCAGCGAACTGGCCGGGCAGAACCGCCAGACCCTCGACCTCTACGTCGCCAACCTGCTGGGCACCCTGCACCGCTACGAAGTGTTGCCGCAGATCCTCGGCGACCTGCCGGCGCTGCGCGCGGTACTCGGCGCGCCGGACGACGGTGTCACCCAAGGCAATGCCAATCGTCTGTTAAAGAACATCGCCGCGCAGACCGGCGCCGAAGTCATGTACCTGATGGACACCAGCGGCCAGACACTGGCAGCGTCGAACTGGGATAAACACGACAGTTTCGTCGGCCGCAACTTTTCCTTCCGGCCGTATTTCAGCGAAGCCATGGCCGGGCGTCTGGGGCGGTTTTTCGGCCTCGGCACGACGTCGGCCAAGCGCGGTTATTTCTTCGCCGCCGCGGTGCGCAACGGCGAAAAAATCATCGGCGTGCTGGTGATCAAGGTTGACCTCGACCACACCGAAAGCCTGTGGGGCAAAACCCCGGAGCAACTGCTGGTGACCGACCACAACGGCGTGGTCATCCTCACCTCGCGTCCGGAATGGCGCTTTCGCTCGACCCGCGACTTGAGCGACGGCGAACGCTCGGCGATCACCGCCATCCAGCCCTACCCGACCCGCGAGCCGCGCCCGCTGAACCTCAGCCCGACGGCGTGGCTGATCCAGACCCACGACATCGCCGAAACCGGCTGGAGCGTGAGCATTCTCGCGCCACGCACGCTGATCGACCGCCCGGTGCGCACCGTGGTCGCCATCGGTGGCGCCACGCTGTTGGTGGTGATGTTGTTGCTCGGCCTGATGATGCAACGTCGTCGGCATTATCTGGAACGCATCGCCTTCGAAGCCAAGGCCCGTCGCGAACTCGAGGGTCGAGTGGCCGAACGTACCAGCGATCTCGAAGGCCTCAACCGCCGATTGAAGCAGGAAGTGCTGGAACGCGAACAGGCGCAGCAGGAATTGGTGCGCGCGCAGGACGATCTGGTTCAGGCCGGCAAACTGTCGGCACTGGGGACGATGTCGGCGAGCATCAGCCATGAACTCAACCAGCCGCTGGCAGCGATCCGCAGTTACGCGGAAAACGCCGAAGTGCTGCTCGATCATCAACGCACCGACGATGCGCGCGGCAACCTCAAACTGATCAGCGAACTGACCGGGCGCATGGCCTCGATCATCGCCCACCTGCGCGCCTTTGCCCGCCGCGATCGCCACGCCCCGGAAAGCGTCGCCCTGCAACCGGCACTCGACGATGCCCTGGCCCTGCTGGCCAAGCGGCGGCGGAGCATGGAAGTCGAGCTGATCCGCGATCTGCCGGCTGCCACTCTATGGGTCGAGGCCGGGGAAACCCGCCTGCGCCAGGTGCTCGGCAACCTGCTCGCCAACGCGCTCGACGCCCTCACCGAAAAAGGCCCGCCGCGCAAATTGTGGCTGAGTGCCGAATCCACCACCGAGGGCGTCAATCTGTACATTCGCGACAACGGCCCGGGGTTCTGCATGGAAGCCCTCGGCCGCGCCAGCGAGCCCTTCTACACCACCAAGACGCGCACTCAGGGTCTGGGGTTGGGCCTGGCAATCTGTGAAACCCTGATGCGCGCCTTTGGCGGTGAACTGTCATTCGCCAACCACAAGCAAGGCGGCGCCTTGATCACCCTGCGGCTGCGCGCCGGTGCGCCCGGGGTCAGCCTGCAACCGTCCGAGGATCGAAGTGCATGACCATCGACAATCGCATTCAGGTGGTGTTGATCGACGACGATCCGCACCTGCGTCAGGCCCTCGGCCAGACCCTGGATCTGGCTGGGCTGAAAATTCTGCCGCTGGCCGAAGCCAAAGGCCTGGCCGCACAGCTTGAGCGAGACTGGCCGGGCGTGGTGGTCAGTGACATCCGCATGCCGGGTATGGATGGCCTCGAACTGCTCAGCGAATTGCACGCACAGGACCCGGAACTGCCCGTGCTGTTGATCACCGGCCATGGCGACGTACCGCTGGCGGTACAGGCCATGCGCGCCGGCGCCTATGACTTTCTCGAAAAACCCTTCGCCAGCGATGCGCTGCTCGACAGCGTGCGCCGCGCCCTCGCCCTGCGCCGACTGGTACTGGACAACCGCAGCCTGCGCCTGGCCCTCAGCGATCGCAATGAACTGAGCACGCGCCTGGTCGGCCATTCGACGCCGATGCTGCGCCTGCGCGAACAGATCGGTGCGCTGGCCGCGACCAAGGCTGACGTGCTGATCCTCGGCGAAACCGGCGCCGGTAAAGAAGTCGTCGCCCGCGCACTGCACGATCTGTCGAGCCGCCGCAACGGCCCGTTCGTCGCGATCAACGCCGGGGCTCTGGCCGAGTCGGTGGTGGAAAGCGAACTGTTCGGCCACGAACCCGGCGCGTTCACCGGCGCGCAAAAACGCCGCATCGGCAAATTCGAATTCGCCAATGGCGGCACGCTGTTCCTCGATGAAATCGAAAGCATGAGCATGGACGTGCAGGTGAAACTGCTGCGCATGTTGCAGGAGCGCGTGGTCGAACGGCTTGGGGGCAATCAACTGATCCCGCTGGACATCCGTGTGATCGCCGCGACCAAGGAAGACCTGCGCCAGGCTGCCGATCAGGGGCGCTTTCGCGCCGACTTGTATTACCGCCTCAACGTCGCGCCGCTGCGCATTCCGCCGTTGCGCGAACGCGGTGAGGACGTGCTGGTGTTGTTCCAGCATTACGCCGATGAAGCCAGCGCGCGCCACGGCCTGCCGCCGCACGAACTGCAACCGGCACAACGCGCCCTGCTGCTGCGCCACACCTGGCCCGGCAACGTGCGCGAATTGCAGAACGCCGCCGAGCGTTTTGCCCTGGGTCTGGAACTGGCACTGGATAACAGCGGTGCCGAAGGCGGCGCCGGTTCAACCGTGGTCGTCAGCGGCGGTCTCAGCGAGCAGGTGGAAAACTTCGAGAAATCATTGATCGCCGCCGAGCTGGCGCGCGCTCACAGTTCGGTACGCAGCCTGGCCGAAGCGCTGGGCATTCCGCGCAAGACCCTGCATGACAAGTTGCGCAAACACGGACTCAACTTCGCCGACAGCGGCGCCCATGGAGAAGAAGCCGAATGAACCGCGACAGCCGCTATCTCGAGTCGGTGCTGCATCACGACATCCCGCTGACCCGCGACATGGGCCTCAAGGTGCTCGACTGGCAGGCGCAGCAATTGAGCCTGTATTTGCCGCTGGCCGCCAACGTCAACCACAAGAGCACCATGTTCGGCGGCAGTCTCTATTGCGGCGCGGTGCTGGCGGGTTGGGGCTGGTTGCATTTGCGCTTGAAAGAGGAAGGCATCGAGGACGGGCACATCGTGATTCAGGAGGGGCAGATCAGTTATCCGCTGCCCGTTACCGGTGATGCCACGGCACTTTGCCCGGCGCCGGATGCCGCGGTGTGGAAGAAGTTTCTGGCGATGTATCGGCGTTATGGGCGCGCGCGGTTGGCGCTGAATACGCGGATCGTCAATCAAGGTAGTGATGAGGATGCGGTGAGGTTTATCGGGCAGTACGTTTTGCACCGCTGAAGATCAACAGCCCCTCACCCTAACCCTCTCCCCGAGGGAGAGGGGACTGATTGGGGGATGCTTCAGAAGTACACCGACCTGATAGCGCTTTACTGAATCCATAATCGACCTCATCTTTCAGGTCGATGTATGACGCAAGACAACTCGGTCGGCTCCCTCTCCTGGGGGAGAGGGCTGGGGTGAGGGGATGCCGGATCAGCCCACTTAACCCCGAGCCAACTCCAACAATCGCGAACGCCAGGCTGCCTTCGCCGGCAACGCCAAAAAGAACTCATTGCGCAGCGATTCCCGCGCCGGATAACAGAACGCTTCGCCCTTCAAATCCACCACTTCCCCGCCCGCCCCTTCCAGCACACCTTGCGCCGCCGCCGTGTCCCACTGCGAAGTCGGCGCCAGCCGCGGATAGCAATCCGCCGCGCCTTCGGCCAGCAGGCAAAACTTCAGCGAGCTGCCGATATTGGCCAATTGCAGTTCTCCGAGGCTGGCACTCAAACCCGCCAGCAAACGCTCTTGCTCGGGGCTGGAGTGTCGACGACTGGCGACCACAGTGAACGCTTCACCCGGCCCTGGCACATCGCGTACTTGAATCGAAACAGGCGTGCCGTCCTGATCGCAACGCCAGGCACCGAGGCCAGCGCCGCCGACGTAATAACGACCGTTAGTCGGCATCGACACCACCCCAAACACCACCCGACCGTTTTCGATCAGCGCAATGTTGACGGTGAATTCTTCGCTGCCGCTGATGAATTCCTTGGTGCCGTCCAGCGGGTCGACCAACCACCAGCGCTGCCATCCGGCGCGCACACTCTGCGCGATATTGGCGTCTTCTTCGGACAGCACTGGAATGCTCGGATCGAGCGCCGTCAGCCCGGCGAGGATCAGGTGATGTGCGGCCAGATCTGCTGCCGTTACCGGTGAGTCATCGGACTTGGCCGTGACTGCAACGTCCACGCGCCAGAACGGCAAAATCGCTTCGCCAGCGCGCAATGCCAGCTCAATCACCGGGGCCATCAAAGGATGGGGATAATTCATCGACGTCTCACTCATGGCTGAAAGAACCCGCGCTGAGTCAGCAGGTCCCGGGTCAAATAAAGCGCCGCCAAGGCACGGCCTTCTGAAAATTGAGGATTGAGCGCCAGCGCCGACAACTCGCGCAGGTTGACCTTGTCGACCCGCATCGGCTCGGGCTCGTCGCCCTCCAGTCGCTCCTCGTACAAATCGGTCGCCAGCACCACCTGAATCTTCTGGCTCATGTAACCGGGTGACAGCGACAACTCGGTCAGGTGTTCCAGTTGCCGCGCGCCATATCCGGCCTCTTCCTTGAGCTCACGCTCGGCCGCCGCCAGTACATCCTCGCCCGGTTCGATCAAACCTTTGGGCAGAGACAGTTCGTACTCATCAGTGCCGCCACAGTATTCCTCGATCAGCACGGCGTGCTCGCTGTCCAGCATCGCCACAATCATCACCGCGCCATACCCGGCGCCCTTGCCGACCAGACGCTCGTATGTGCGTTCCACGCCATTGGAAAAACGCAGCTTGAGTTCTTCGACGCAAAACAGGCGACTGGTGGCGACGATCTCGCGGGCAAGTACGGTGGGTTTCTGGCGCATGCAAAGCTCCTTGGCGTGAACGCGCTACTATAACGCGGCTTTCCCGATTGTTTATGTCGGATATCTTTCTACCGTTCGAGACGTTGCCATGCCTTCATTACCGTGGTCCGACATCGATACCGTTCTGCTGGACATGGACGGCACGCTGCTGGATCTGCACTTCGACAATCATTTCTGGCTGGAACACCTGCCGCAGCGCTACGCCGAACTGCACGGTGTCAGCCGGGCCATGGCCGAGATGGAATTGCAGCCATTGTTCGAACGGCATGCCGGCCAGTTGCAGTGGTATTGCCTGGATTTCTGGAGTGCCGAGCTGAAGTTGTCGGTACGTGAGTTGAAACTGGAAACCGCGCATTTGATCGCCTTGCGCCCGGATGCCGACACGTTTCTGGAGGCGATCAAACGGGCGGGCAAACGGGTGATCATGATCACCAACGCACACCGCGATTCGTTGTCACTGAAGCTGGAGCGAATTGAGTTGGCGCCGTATTTCGAGCGGCTGATCAGCTCACATGATTACGGTTTTCCCAAAGAGAATCCGCAGTTCTGGGACGCCTTGCAGGCAGACATCGGCTTTGATCCGGCACGCAGTCTGTTTATCGACGATACCTTGCCAATTCTGCGCAGTGCGCGGGATTTTGGTGTGGCGCATTTGTTGGCAGTGAAAGAGCCGGACAGTCGCAAAGGGCCGAAGGACACCGCCGAGTTTGCAGCGGTTGAGGATTATCGCGACCTGATCGCCGGACTCTGAGACCGAGTTGCCCCCTTCGCCAGCAGGCTCGCTCCCACATTGGAATGCGATCCAGTGTGGGAGCGAGCCTGCTCGCGAAAGCGTTTTGAAATTTTATTCAGGAATACGCAGCTTCTGACCCACATAGATTTTGTTCGGATCCTTGAGCAGTGGTTGGTTCGCTTCAAAAATCTTGTTGTACTGGTTGGCATCGCCATACACACGCTTGGAAATCGCGCTCAACGTGTCGCCCTTCTCAACCTCGACATATTTTGCCTCCTTGGCCACGCCACCCGTTACAGTGATCTGATCGTCCACGCTGCCAACCCCGGCAATGTTGCCCACCGCCAACAGAATCTTCTCTTTTTCTTCCTGACTTGCCACTTCACCGGTGACGGTCACTTTGTCGCCATCCACCGTCGCCTGCACATTCGGGTTGCCCAGACCGACCTTGCTGATGTGTTCCTTCAACTGCTCACTGGCATTGGCGTTACCCGGGGTCAGCAGATCGAGCAGCTTCTCACCGGCTTCTTTCACAAAACTCAAAAGGCTCATTGTGTTCACTCCATGGAATAAAGGGTCAGACGTCCAAGCCTAGACCACCGCGGACAAACCCGGTTCCAAGCCGACCAATGACCCTGCCGCCACCGAGGCGGTAGAATCGGCCACCCCTGCCAGCGCCCGGAGCGAAGATGGACATCAAGCAGCTGAAATTCCTCATCGCCCTCGACGAAACCCGCCACTTCGGCCAGGCCGCCGCGCGTTGTCATATCACCCAGCCAACCCTCTCGATGCGCCTGCGCAGCCTCGAAGAAGAGCTCGACTTGCCGCTGGTCAACCGTGGCCAGCGTTTCGAAGGTTTCACCGCGCCGGGCGAGCGGGTGCTGGCCTGGGCACGTTCAGTGATGGCGGCTTATGACGGCTTGCACGCGGAAGCGGCGGCGTGTCGCGGTAACCTGATCGGCACGCTGCGGTTGGGCGTGGTGCCACTGTCGAGTTTCGATCCGCTGCCGTTGATGCAACGCCTGCATGGCGCACACCCGGACCTGCGCTTCGAAATGTCGGCGCTGAGCTCCGAACAGATCCTCGAGCACCTGGCGAACAACCGCATTGACCTTGGCGTGTCCTATCTGGATCGTCTGGATCACGAACGTTTCGAATCGCTGGCTTTCAACGAAACCCGCATGGGTCTGCTCTACGACCAGCGCACCTTCAGCTTCGGCGAGGCGCCGTTGAGCTGGCAATCGCTGATCGAACTGCCGCTGGGCATGCTCACCAGCGGCATGCATTTTCGCCAGTCCATCGACCACAACTTCCACAGCCGTGGCCTGACCCCGCAACCGTTGCTGCAAACCGACGCCGTGCATCAATTGTTACAAGCTGTGCACGGTGGTTTTTGCTGCGCGATCATGCCGCTGGACGGTGGTCTGGAAAAGCTCACCGATCACCTGCGTCTGCAACCGATCGAAGACGCGCAAACCCTCGCCCCACTGGGCCTGATCATGCGCCGCGGCGCACCGCGCTCGGCGCTGGCCGAGGCCTGTTTTGCGCTGTATCAAGAATCACCAATAGCCTCTTGATCGACGGCATCTATCGATAGATCGACAGTAGCGATTAGACGCGACAACTTGCCGCGCCTAGTCTTAACGTTGATCAAACCGTCGGTGATGCCATGAACGCCAAGCGCCCAGCCTGCGCGGCGCCAGCACTCGAAACGCCCGCGCCTGCCGCCAGCCAGACCTACAGTTACAGCGATTTACCCCGCGAAGAATCGGCCAGCACCGCGCTGGCCGAGGAAGTCGCGTTGGCGATCGCCTACAACGGCATCAGTCAGGCGGTGATGCTGGTGACACCCACCGACCTGGAAGACTTCATCGTCGGCTTCAGCCTCGGCAGCGGCATCATCATCGATGCCACCGACATCTATGACCTGCAACTGACCGGCGCCGGCTCGGCGCAATACGCGCAAGTGACCATCGCCAACCGCGCCTTCTGGAACCTCAAGCAACAGCGCCGGCAACTGGCTGGCACCAGCGGTTGCGGACTCTGCGGCGTTGAAGCGGTGGAACAGGCGCTGCCCGATCTTAAGGTCCTGCCCGGCGCGCCGTTGCCACCGATCGAATGGCTGGACGGTTTGCGTCAGCGCATCGGCGCGTTTCAGCCTTTGGGTCAGCATTGCGGCGCGGTGCACGCAGCGGTGTTCATGAACGCCAGCGGTGAATTGCTGCTCGGTCGCGAAGACATCGGCCGGCACAACGCCCTCGACAAACTGATCGGCGGGCTGATCCGGCAAAAGATATCCACAGAAGGCGGCCTGGCGATTGTCACCAGCCGTTGCAGCCTCGAATTGATCCAGAAAGTCTTGCGTGCCGGCATCCAGACCCTGGTCAGCCTGTCCGCGCCCACCGGCCTTGCCGTGCAGTGGGCCCGTCGACACAACCTCAATCTCATCCACCTGCCGCAGAAAAGTGCGCCGCGGGTGTATAGCCCCGCGATGGAGAATCAAGCGTGAGCCAACATCATCAAGCCGACCAGAAACCTGTCCCGCGCTACAAGCCTTACAAAGGTGCCGCCGGCGGCTGGGGTGCCCTGATCAGTGTGGCCCAGGCCTGGTTGACCAGCGACAACGCGCTGAAAAACCTGCGCATGATGCTCAAGACCAACCAGAACGGCGGCTTCGACTGCCCGGGTTGTGCCTGGGGCGACTCGCCGGAAAGCGGCATGGTCAAGTTCTGCGAGAACGGCGCGAAAGCGGTGAACTGGGAAGCGACCAAGCGACGCGTCGATGCCAAGTTCTTCGCCAAACACAGCGTCACTTCGCTGCTGGAACAGAGCGACTACTGGCTCGAATATCAGGGCCGTCTGACCGAGCCGATGGCTTACGACGCCGAAACCGATCGCTACAAGCCGATCAGTTGGGAGGACGCCTACGCCCTGATCGCCAAGCACCTGCAAAGTCTGCCGAGCCCGGATCTGGCCGAGTTCTATACCTCGGGTCGCGCCAGCAACGAAGCGGCTTATTTGTATCAGCTGTTCGTGCGCGCCTACGGCACCAACAACTTCCCTGACTGCTCGAACATGTGCCACGAGGCCAGTGGTGTCGCGTTGGCGCAGAGTGTCGGCGTCGGTAAAGGCACCGTGACTTTCGATGATTTCGAACACGCCGATGCGATTTTCGTCTGGGGCCAGAACCCGGGCACCAACCACCCGCGCATGCTCGAACCGCTGCGTGAAGCGGTGAAACGCGGCGCCCAAGTGGTGTGCGTCAACCCGTTGAAAGAGCGTGGCCTGGAGCGCTTCCAGCACCCGCAACACCCGATCGAAATGCTCACCAACGGCGACAAGCCGACCAACACCGCCTATTTCCGCCCGGCACTCGGTGGCGACATGGCGCTGCTGCGCGGCATGGCCAAGTTCCTCTTGCAGTGGGAGCGTGACGCACAGAAGGCTGGCGCGCCGGCCGTGTTCGACCACGACTTCCTCAATGCCCACAGCACCAATGTTCTGGAATACCTCGGTGTAGTCGATGACACACCGTGGGAGCAGATCGTCGCGCAATCCGGCTTGACCCTCGTCGAGATCGAACAAGCTGCGCGCATGTACGCCAAGGGCAAAAACGTGATCATGTGCTGGGCGATGGGCATCACCCAGCATCGCCATTCGGTGCCAACCATCCAGGAAATCGCCAACCTGATGCTGTTGCGCGGCAACATCGGCAGACCGGGCGCGGGTCTGTGCCCGGTGCGCGGCCACAGTAACGTGCAGGGCGACCGCACGATGGGCATCAACGAGCGCCCGCCAGTAGCCTTCCTTGATTCGCTGGAGCGACGCTTCCAGTTCAAGGTGCCACGCCACAATGGCCACAACGTAGTTGAAGCGATCCATGCGATGGCCGAAGGTCGCGCCAAAGTCTTTATCGGTCTGGGCGGCAACTTCGCTCAGGCAACGCCGGACAGCCCGCGTACGTTCGAAGCGCTGAGCAATTGCGACCTGACCGTGCAGATCAGCACCAAACTCAACCGCAGCCATCTGGCTCACGGTAAAGACGCGCTGATCCTGCCGTGCCTCGGTCGCACCGACATCGACATCCAGACCGAAGGCCCGCAAGCCGTCACTGTGGAAGACTCGTTCAGCATGGTTCACGCCTCCAACGGTCAGTTGCAGCCGCTGTCGAACCAGATGCGCTCGGAGCCGTCGATCATCGCCGGCATCGCTGCCGCCACGCTGGGCAGCAAACCAGTGGACTGGAACTGGCTGGTGGCTGATTACGGGCGCATCCGCGAACTGATCGCTGACACCATTCCCAACTTCAAAGAATTCAACGAAAAAATCAAAAACCCGGGTGGCTTTTATCTCGGCAACAGCGCCGGCGCGCGCAAGTGGAACACGCCGTCGGGCCGGGCCAATTTCCGCGCGAACATGCTGCCCAAGGATCTGGTCCACGAACGTACGCGCGCCACCGGGCAACTGCCGGATCTGATTCTGCAATCGATGCGCTCTCACGATCAGTACAACACGACGATTTATGGCCTCGACGACCGTTATCGCGGGGTCAAAGGCCAGCGTGATGTGTTGTTCGCCAACGAGGCGGACATCATTCGCCTGGGCTTCCGGCCGGGGCAGAAGGCTGACATCGTGTCGCTTTGGGACGATGGTCGTGAACGTCGGGTGAAGGGCTTCACCCTGCTGGCGTTTGATATTCCGGCCGGGCAAGCGGCAGCGTATTACCCGGAAGTAAACCCACTGGTGCCGCTGGAAAGCACTGGGGATGGCAGTCATACGCCGACGTCGAAGTTCATTGCGATTCGGTTGGAGGCGGCGAGTGAAACCGGGTTGATCATGGCCAAATCTGCCTGACGCGGTGTCAGTACCGGCCTATTCGCGAGCAAGCTCGCTCCCACATTGGAATGCATTTCAAATGTGGGAGCGAGCTTGCTCGCGAAGGCGTCGGTTCAAGCAATACTTGTCTGAGCCCAAGCACCTTTCAAACGCCCACAAAAAAGGCCGCTTTTTCACAAAAGCGGCCTGTCCGAAGTAGCTAAAGACCGGCGAAAATCGCTTAAGTTCCGCATACAAAACAGCAACTTGCGAAATTGTATACAAGTCGTGTTATTCGTCGGATTTCGATTGTCACGCTTGTGACACAGCCTCAGGATCGGCGCCGTCATCCCTTTGAGGCTCCTCTATGAAGTTCTCCTCGATTCTCTTGTTGTCCCTTGGCCTGGTCAGTGGTTTGGCGTCTGCAGGCGGCACCACCGAAGCAGGTGTGGGCGGCGCATTGGGCGGGGTTCTTGGCTCGGTCGTCGGTCAGTCTTTAGGCGGCAATACAGGTTCCACCATCGGCGCAGCCCTGGGCGGCGCGGGTGGTAGCGCGGTCGGCGCTGACAAACGCAGCCGTGGCGAAGCCGCCATCGGGGGTGCGTTGGGCGCGGCCGGCGGTAACGTGGTTGGCCGCAGCATGGGCGGCACCACCGGCAGCCTGATCGGCTCCGCAGCAGGTGGCGGCGCCGGTGGCGCGCTGGGCAACTACATGGGCAACAAGAGCGATGACGACGATCGTCATTACGATCGCGGTCGTGATAACCGTCGCTATTACCGCGACGACCACCGTGGTCGCGGTCATGCCTATGGCCATCGCAAGCATCACAAGTACTATCGCCATCGTTAAGGCGAATGCTTGAATAAAAATCGCAGCCCAAGGGCTGCGATTTTTTTTGCCTTTTACAAAACCAGGTATTCCAGTGCCTGCCGCAGTTCGGCGGGAATCGGCACCGGCTGGTTGCTCGAACGGTCCACGAATACATGCACGAAACGCCCGGCCGCACAGGCCTCGCTTTCACCGGCCTTGAACACCGCCAATTCGTATTGCACCGAACTGTTGCCCAACTTGCCGACCCGCAGACCGATCTCGATCAGATCCGGAAACGCGATCGAGGCGAAGTAATCGCACGCCGAACTGACCACAAACCCCACCACCTCGCCGTCATGGATATCCAGGCCGCCGACCTGAATCAGGTAGGTGTTCACTGCCGTGTCGAAGAAGCTGTAATAGGTGACATTGTTGACATGACCGTAGGCGTCGTTGTCGTGCCAGCGCGTGGTGATGGGCTGGAAGTGTGGGTAGTCGGTGCGTTGTGGCATCGGGTTGGACATTGCTCAACAATCCCTGAAGTTAATGGGCGAGTCTAATTCAAAATCGCGCCGCACCCTTCGCGAGCAGGCTCGCTCCCACATTTGAAATGCGCTCTCCTGTGGGAGCGAGCCTGCTCGCGAAGGCGTCTGCACCGCCGCCAGACTTAACGATCTGCAAATCCCTTGCCCTGCGCCGCCAACTCACCAATCAACCGCGCCGGTTTCCACTGATCGCCCTGGCGCGTCTCCAGCGCCAGCAAGCGCTGATGAATATCCGCCAGCCCTTGCTGATCCGCCCAGGCCATCGGCCCACCCTTGTCCGCCGGGAAGCCGTAGCCGTTCAGATACACCAGATCGATGTCATGGGCGGATTCGGCAATGCCTTCCTGGAGAATCTTCGCGCCCTCGTTAACCAGTGCCAGCAGGCAGCGCTCCAGAATCTCCTCGGGGCCGATCTCGCGACGTTGAAAGCCCAGACCTTCACTGACCTGCAACACCAGCGCATCGACCTCAGGATCATGCTCAGCCTGACGACTGCCCGGCTCGTAATGGTAATAACCATTGCCGGACTTCTGCCCGAACCGGCCCAGTTCGCACAAGCGGTTATCCACCTGGACCTCTGGCGCGTCCTGGCCCTTGCCGGCCAATTCGCGAGCGCGCCATTCCAGATCGATGCCGACCACGTCGTACATACGAAACGGTCCCATGGCAAAACCGAAGCCTTGCAGCGCCGCGTCGACCTGCTGTGGATAAGCGCCTTCGAGCAACATCTTGCGTGCCTCCAGCACATACGGATGCAACATGCGGTTGCCGATAAAGCCGTGGCAGTTGCCCGACACCACACTGACCTTGCCCATGCGTTTGCCTAACGCCAGCGCCGCCTCCAGCACGGCCGGCGACGTCTGCGCACCACGAACAATTTCCAGCAGTTTCATGATGTGCGCCGGGCTGAAAAAATGCAGGCCGAGCACCTGATCCGGACGTTTCGTCGCTGCAGCGATCGCATCGATATCCAGCGCCGAAGTATTACTCGCCAGCAGTGCCTCAGGCTTCAGCAGGCCATCCAGTTCACGAAAGATCTTCTGCTTGAGCTCGAGATTTTCGTACACCGCCTCGATCACCAGATCGACATTGCGGATCGCCGCGTAATCCGCCGCAGCACTGACCCGAGCGATACGCGCATCGGCCTCGGCCTGATCAATCCGTCCTTGCCGCACGTTGTGTGCATAAGTGTCAGCCACCGTCGCCAGTGCCTGCTCGAGCATTTGTGGATTGTTATCCACCCATTGCACCGTCACGCCGGCATTGGCCAGGCACATGACAATGCCGCGGCCCATGGTGCCGGCGCCGATCACGGCGGCCTGCTGAATATCGAAGGATGTCTGGCTCATATTGTTCTCTTGTTGGCGATCCAAAGACTGGTCTCACCTTAGTCAGCCATCGACATTTTTTGAAGTTTATTACCGTGATGATCGACATTCAGCGGATGGATACAGCGCGTGGTTCCAAACCAGCAACACGCGTCACAGGTTTTCCTGGGCCCAGTCACGGACGTCAGCGTAGGGGTATTCTTCCAATGCCGCGTACCCGGAAATCTGCCGAGCCTTGAGCTTGGTGAACAACGGCACGCTGATCCCGCACAAAAACCGCGTCAGCCGCTCCGCTGTCGGCACGCTGCCCGTGTGCTGCTCATGCTTGTGGATAAAATCACCGCACAGCGCCGCGAAGTTTTTATCCACAAGCGTCGGCAATGGCGGTGGTGCCGGCAGGTGCGCGATATGTCCGTAGCACACTGAGCAATGGCCGCACGGCTCGGGGGCATTGTGGTCGCCGAAGTACTCGGCCAACCGATAGCCCAGGCAACGCTCGGTCGAGAACAGTTCAAGCATCGCGTGTATCCGCGCCACCTCGGTCTGTTCGTGGCGGGAGAAATAACCGTGCAGCTCCTCGCTCAACACATCGCTGTCAAAGTCGCTGCGCAGCACGCTGTAAACCTCGGTCATCTGCTTGCTCTCAAGCTCGACCCAGCCTTTTTCCTGAAAGTAATCCAGTGCCTTGACCACCCGATTACGCTCGGCTGAATACTGCGTGTACATCGCCTCGAAATTTACCGTCGCCCACGTCCGCGCGCGGGTTGAGGTCTGGATGATCGCCGCCACGAACGCCTTGCGCTCGCCCTCGAAACGTTCAAGCAAAGCTTCGGGTTCCAGCAAATACTTGAAGCGGTATTCGGCGTAGTAGGCATAGCGCGGGGCGATCAACCCACGCAACTCCAATTGCACCAACAAAGTCTTGAGCGGCAGCGCACGGATATTGCTCTGATCCGCCAGCGGCCCCAGCAGAAACTCCCACTGCCCTTCCGGGACCGAAGCCTTTAGCTCGTCAAGCACATGACGGATGCCGTCTCGCTCCGGCGTATCGCCATAAACAAAGTTTTCCAGCACGTTGAGGCTGTCACGATTAGCCAGCACCAGACAGTCCGAAGGCTGTCCGTCACGCCCGGCACGCCCGATTTCCTGACTGTAGTTTTCGATGGATTTGGGCAGGTCGAAATGCACCACATTGCGGATGTCACTCTTGTCGATGCCCATGCCGAACGCGATGGTCGCGACGATGCAATTGGACTGCCCGACCATGAAGCGTTTCTGGATGCCCTCGCGTTGATCGTGCGGTAACCCGGCGTGATACGCCTCGGCCTGAATGCCGTTGCGCCCGAGATGCTCGGCAATATGCTCGGCGGTTTTCTGCAAGGTGACGTAGACGATGCTCGGCTGCCCCGGGCGTTCGCTCATCCATTCCACCAGACGCCGACGCTTGTCCTGGCCGCGTACCGGCTCCACCAGCAGATTGAGATTGGGCCGGTAGAAACCGGTGGTCACCACATCCTCAGCCGCGATAGCGAATTTGGCCTGCATGTCCGCGATGACTTTCGGCGTCGCCGTGGCCGTCAACAGCAGTGTCTGCGGAATATTGAACTGACGTTGGTAGTCCGGCAGCTTGAGGTAGTCGGGGCGGAAATTGTGGCCCCACTCCGAGATGCAATGCGCCTCATCCACCACCAGCAACGAGATGGGCACCTGCTGCAGAAAGTTGCGGAAACGTTCGTTCTTCAGACGCTCCACAGAGACCATCAGAATCTTCAACTCACCTGAGCGAGCGCGGGCCATCACGTCATTGGCATCGTCGCGGCTCTGTGCCGAATCGATGCTGCCGGCGGAAATACCGTGGCGTTGCAGGAACGCCAACTGATCCTGCATCAGTGCCAGCAAGGGTGAGACCACCAGCGTCAGGTTCGGCAGCATCACCGCCGGCAGTTGGTAGCAAAGTGATTTGCCGGAGCCGGTGGGGAAAATGGCCGCGGCCGAGCGCCCGGCCAGCACGGCGCTGATAGCCGCCTCCTGACCGAGTCGAAACTGTGGATAACCAAAAACCTGTTCCAGGGTGTTGTGCATTCGCTGTCACTCCTTTGACCGCTGACATGCCAACAGCCTAGCGGGCGATGGCAGCGAGTCGAGAAAAGGTCGGGGGCAAATCGATACGGGATGATACAGCCCCGAACACGCAGCCACAGACTGAAACAGACGACACGATTTGTTTATCGCGGTGTTTTGCACCATCGCGCTAACGTGCCTGCTCCACCCGCATCACGCCAGGACGGCTGATGCACGCACAACCTCACAAAGGAATGAACATGTCGAACACACTGAAGCTGCCCCTCGCCCTCATCATCGCGAACCTGTTGCTGGGCGGATGCATGCCGCTTCCCGGTGAGATACCGGATCTGGCCAGCTATCTGACGACGGTGCCAGCAGCAGTGGCCTGATCATCAGGGCAGCAACACCGCCACGCGCAACTGCTCATTGAGTATCTGCTCATGCACACTTTGGCTTTTGTTCGCCCAGAGTGCATGGGCAGGACTGATGTCGCCGGTAAACGCTGCCGCCAATTGGCGCAAGTCCGCGACACTGCGTACCCGCGGGCAGAACACCTGCTCGTCGCAGCCCTGGCTGGCATTGCGATAGGTGCTCAACAGTTGGCCCCACAAGCCGTCGCGCACCTGCCTGATCGATTTGAGCTGCACCTGCGGCACGCCCAGCCGTTGCTTGAGCGCGGACTCATCCAGTGCCTCACTGGCGAGCAACGCTTTGCCAAACATCAGCACTTCGGCGCGAGAAGCGGTATCCACGTTTGCCTGACTGCTGAGGGCGTCCGGCCAACCGGTTCGATCCAGTTGATTAAACAACAGCGAATTGCCCAACTCGGCTGCCATTGCCAAACGGCAACCACTGGCCCACAGCAATACAATCGAGGCCATTCGTAGCCACTGCATACCTAATTCCCTTTAAGTGCGTATCAGACATTTGGAAACGTCCGACAAATTCTGGCGCGCACCTTACAGCGGTTTCTAACGAAGCGCCTGAGAAACCCGTAGGAAATTTCTGGTCTAAGGGTTTCACCTTGAAAAACCCATGAAAACGCGTAGGGCAAATGCCCGAGGCCCGGAAAAACCCCTACAAAACCCGTCCATTTTTCCTGTCTTGTTCCGCTGCTCGGCGCGCTTCTATAGTGATTGGCGCGGTGGACAAATCGTATTCGCCGCCGAGCGCCTTCGAAGGACACGCCTCACCATGATCACCCGCTATCGCCCACTCAAAACTTGCTACAGCGAAAACTCTGTTCTGCTCATCGACACCCACTCCAGTCATGACGAACTGCTCAATGCTGCCGACCAGCGATTGCGCGCCGCCAGCGACCTGTTGGAAACACTTTACTGTTTGTGTTTCAAACAATCCGACGTGAAAGATATCCCCAACATCGTCAATGCTCTTTATTTGCTTGTTCAAGATGGCTGCGACCTGCTCGAAGTTGCAAAACAGAAACCCCAACAATAACAAACAGCACAAACCCGGAAACAACAGAACGCTTTATTTATATTCAACTTCAACCTTAACGTGTTTGCTCTTACATTTAGCCAAGGGCAACACCATGACAGTTCTAACTATCTTTTTTTGCGGCACCGGCTCTAACAAATTCGATGTTACCCATGAAAACTTCTGGAACGGCGAATTGATTTCCACGTTGGCAGCAAACCACTCCGGTCGCGAATTTGCCGAGTGGATCGTGGTCGACGGCCCAGGCTCCGGTAACCTGCAGGCCGACGACCTGTTCACCAAGACCAAAGAATACGGCCTTACTGGTACGTTGTTCGGCAAGGGTTGGGAAGAAAACGTGCAGCACGCGGTCAATGTCATCAAGGGCAAATGCGACTGGCAGCGCGAGCAACTCACCGAAGCCGAATACAACCGCCTCAAAGCCGCCGGCATTCCCATTGAAGATGTAAAAGCAGAAGGTTCGTGGTTCTGGCGCAAATATAACTACGGTGATCGCAGTGTGACTCAGCAGAAGTTGCAAGAGCAGATTATCAAGACCTTCCGCAAGGACGGTGTTATTCCAACACACGTCAACCTGGTGGGCTGGAGCCGGGGCGGTATAAGTTGCCATATGCTGGCTAACGCAATGTTAGAAGTTCCAGAACTAAAAAACATCCCGGTAAATATATTCGCACTTGATCCTGTTCCAGGCATTGGTAACTTCCAGGACGAACGGGTCAAAGTCGGCGCCAATGTCAAAGAGTACGTCGCTTTCTACGCCCGCGACGAACGCTCCAAAGGCTTCAGCTGCGTGATCCCGCAAACCGCCCCCGGCACCAAAACCTGCGTCTATCCCATGGCCGGCCGCCACGCGACCATGGCGGGCAACGCCACGTCCAGCGGCGGCGTACCCAATAACAGCAACGATCTGAAAGTACTGGTCGAACCTGGGCGCATCGTCCGCCATCTGGCCGAAACCTGCCTCAAGCGCTGGGGCGTGCGCCTGAACAAAACCCTCAACCTGAGCGAGGCAGATCTCCTGCGCCTGACCGGTGCCATCGTCAGCGATGAAGCGCAGTACCAACTGATGCACAAGATGTCCTACACCTACTTCAGCGAAATGGACAAAGGCGAACGCTATGTTTCGCTGGGCAGCAAGGGGGTGCCGTTTTCGACTGTGACGGGGACGATCTATCAGCCGGCGACGGGGCTGACGACGAGTCTTCTGGATATTTCGGCGTATAAAAATCTACGTTGAAAAACGTTGAAAATTGCGAGGGAACGTCTGATGAAATCTTCGTCCCGTTCCTACGCACTCAGACTCTTTGTCGCCTATCACGACTTGAGGGCGCACACCTATAGTCGTGGCTGTCGCTAAGCAATCAGCGGCTCAGGTTTGGTCACCTGAAAACAGAGATAACTGATGCATGCCCTTGTATGCTGCCAGCACATTCTGTCGGCACGCTTTATGGCGGCTGTGTTTGGGACGCTTCGGCGTACCGGGTTATCTCTGCCGGTTTGACCAACTTGAACACAGCCCGCCTCCACCGCTTGGTCACGGTAGCAGCGGTTTTTCGATACCTTCAGAGATATCTAAAATGAAAACATGGAATCAGTTTCTTACCGAACGCTACCGCCCACTCGAATCCAATCTCACAGACACCAAGCCTCTGCTCATCGACACCGAGGCCAACCCGCAAGACATCCTCGAATGCGCCGTCCAGCGCCTGCGCGCTTCAAGCGACCTGCTACGCACCCTCTACTGCCTCAACTTCAAACAAGCCGACGTCGAAGACATCCCCCACATCACCCACGCCCTCTATCTGCTGACGCAAGATGGCTGCGACCTGCTGCAGATTGCGCAGCAGCGAATGCTCAATTGGAAGGCGCCGGCCTAAGGCTGCGTGGACAGATCGCTCTCATTCTTAAGTGAGAGCGATCAGAAACCAGTCATCCTTTTCAAACACTTCAGCATTGCCTCGAAGTAAGTCACTGGCGTACATTGACGATGATTTTTATTGAGACTTCAGTCTTCACCCGCCGAGTAATCGAGCTTCTGGACGACGACACCTATGCCGCCTTCCAAAAACAGCTAGTTGTGAACCCGTCTATCGGCGATGTAATCGAAGGGGCAGGAGGGGTTCGTAAAGCTCGAGTCGCCTCCAAGGGTCACGGCAAACGCGGCGGCGCCCGGGTGATCTACTACCACTTCGTCTCGGCGTCACAGATCGCTTTGTTGATGATTTACCCAAAAAATGAACAACACGATCTGACCCATGATGAACGGAAAGCTATGAAAGCCATGATCGGAAACTGGAGACAACCATGAGCAAGTTTTTTGATGAGCTGATGGAAAGCGTGCAGGAGATGGATGAAATTCTGCGGGGTGAACGAAAACCCTCCCGCGAATTTTATGTTGATGCATTACAGGTCAAAGAAATTCGTAAAGCCACCGGCATGACACAAGCAAAGTTCGCGGCGTTGATCGATGTCCAACTCGGAACTTTGCGTAATTGGGAGCAAGGTCGTCGGGTACCAACCGGGCCAGCTAAAGCACTACTCAAGGCCATCCATAATGATCCAGTTCATGTACTGAATGCGTTGGCTGATTGAGCAGCATTCTGCGGGAATAATGGCAGTCAAGCCTTTGCCTTAGGATCGGTTACCCACAAAAAAGCCGCCCCAAAGGGCGGCTTTTTCATTCACAACAAACCAGTCTTACAACTTCGGCCCTGCAGCCTTGATCGCGTCGCTCACTTCGAACTTCTTGAAGTTCTCGATGAACAGACCGGCCAGCGCCTTGGCAGCCTCGTCGTACGCAGCCTTGTCAGCCCAGGTGTTGCGTGGGTTGAGCAGGTTGGTTTCAACGCCCGGTACGGCCAGTGGCACGTCGAGGTTGATGGTGTCGAGGTGTTCGGTGGCTGCACCGATCAGCGCGCCGCTCTGGATCGCTGCGATCACTGCGCGGGTGGTCGGGATGTTGAAGCGTTTGCCGACGCCGTAGCCGCCGCCGGTCCAGCCGGTGTTGACCAGGTAAACCTTGGAGCCGAAGCCGCGGATGCGCTTGATCAGCAGCTCAGCGTATTCGCCAGCCGGACGCGGGAAGAACGGCGCGCCGAAGCAGGTGGAAAAGGTCGACTTGATGCCGCTGCCCGAACCCATTTCAGTCGAGCCCACCAGCGCGGTGTAGCCGGACAGGAAGTGATAGGCCGCTTGTTCTTCGTTGAGGATCGACACTGGCGGCAGTACGCCGGTCAGGTCGCAAGTCAGGAAGATCACTGCATTTGGCTCGCCGCCGAGGTTGTGCTCGGAACGCTTGGCAACGTGCTCCAGCGGGTACGCAGCGCGGCTGTTCTGGGTCAGGCTGACATCGGCGTAGTCGGCGTGCTTGGCGTCGTCGATGACAACGTTTTCCAGCACAGCGCCGTGCTTGATGGCTTTCCAGATAACCGGCTCGTTCTTCTCGGAGAGGTCGATGCACTTGGCATAGCAACCGCCTTCGATGTTGAACACCACGCCTTCGCCCCAGCCGTGTTCGTCGTCACCGATCAGGTAACGGCTTTCGTCGGCCGACAGAGTGGTTTTACCGGTGCCCGACAGACCGAAGAACAGGGTCACGTCGCCTTCTTCACCGATGTTGGCAGCGCAGTGCATTGGCAGCACGTCAGCGGCCGGCAGCAGGAAGTTCTGCACGGAGAACATGGCTTTCTTCATCTCACCGGCGTAACGCATGCCAGCGATCAGGACTTTCTTCTGTGCGAAGTTGAGGATCACGCAACCGTCGGAGTTGGTGCCGTCACGCTCAGGCACGCACTCGAAGTTGGCGACGTTGAGCACTTGCCATTCTTCACGACCGGCCGGGTTGTACTGGGCCGGGTTGATGAACAGGCAACGACCGAACAGGTTCTGCCAGGCAGTCTGAGTGGTCATTTTCACGGCCAGGTAGTGATCTTCGGCCGCGCCTACATGTACGTGGGAAACGAAGTGCTCTTGCGCGTTGTTGAACGCCTCGACGCGAGCCCACAGGGCATCGAACTTGTCGGCCGGGAACTTGCGGTTGATCGGGCCCCAGGCGATAGCGGCCTGAGTGGAAGGCTCTTCAACGATGAAACGGTCAACAGGCGAACGACCGGTGCGGTGACCAGTGCGAACAACCAGAGCGCCGGTATCGGCAAGCTCGCCCTCACCGCGGTTCAGGGCTTCTTTTACCAGATCATCAACACTCAGATCGGTGTACACGGCGTTATTGGCTTGCGTCATGAGGTTCCCCGTCGGCCAGTGGCCGAGTGTGCTCCAAACGTTTTGTAGTAGAAAGTCGTGCACTACTACCGCGAAAAAAGTGGGCCGGATTATGCCAGAAAAGCCCAAAAAGAGTAGGGCCCTCCCGTCGTAACGGCGTAATTCCGTCGTTGAGCAGTGAATTTACCTGCGCTGAACCGTTTTAGTGCCGGGTATCTGACGGCGTGTCGACGCCCGCGCCAGCGAACAATTGAGCGATATCGGCCGCATCGAACAGGTAACGCTGGTTGCAGAACTGGCAATCGATCTCGACCTGGCCACCTTGTTCGGCCACCAACGCCTGAGCATCTTCCAGACCCAGACTCACCAGCGCATTGCCCGAGCGTTCCCGCGAGCAACTGCAACGGAAGCGCAGGTTCTGCACATCGAACAAACGCACTTGCTCTTCATGGTAGAGGCGATGCAGCACGGTTTCGTTGTCCAGGCTCAATAACTCATCAGCGGTCAGGGTGCTCGCCAATGCGGTGATGTGCTGCCAACTGGCGGCGCGTTCTTCTTCGTCTTTCAGGCGATCGGCCGGCAGTTGTTGCAACAACAGACCACGAGCGCGACGGCCATCGGCGAAGAGCTTGAAGCGCGTGCCGACCTGTTGCGACATGACGAAATAGTTGGTGAAGCAATCAGACAGGGTTTCGCCGTCGAGATCGACGATGCCCTGATAACGCTGGCCCACAGTCGGGTCTACGGTCAGCGCCAGAACGCCGTTCGGCATCAGGTCGGCCAGGGTCGCGTCCGCCGCGATCTGCTCGGCGTGGTAACGCGCCAGACCACGGATGTCGCGCTCGCTGGAGCATTCGATCATCAGCAGCGGGATCGGCCCTTCGGAACGTGCCTGCAAAATCAACAAGCCGTCGAACTTCAACGTGCCGACCAGCAGCGAGGCGGCCGCCATCAGTTCGCCTAGCAATTGCGCCACGGGTTCCGGGTACGGGTGCTTGGCGAGAACCTCGGCGTAGCTGCGTTCAAGCGCAACCAGCTCGCCGCGCGTATCGCTGTCATCGAAGATGAAACGTTGGGTGAAATCGGTATCCGCTAGGTCGGTCATAATTTTGGGTATCTGAATGTGGTGACAAAATGGTTACAAGGCGTGAAAATTTACGCTTCTTGGCACTCTTTTTGGTGCCGACTGCTCTGCCATGGGAGGCATTTTATGAACAATCCGGGTTTGTTCCAATCAAGGTGGAACCTCGGCCGGCTGGTTCTGTGCAACGTAGTGCCGTTGGCGCTACTGGCTTTCTGGTTATGGCCTACGGGCAACGCGCTGTGTGTGATTTTCGACGAGTGGCTGTTCCGCTCGCTGAATGCACCGCTGGCCAGCAACCCGATATGGCTCCACACCTGGGCAATTGCAAGTCTGCGCCCGTTCGACATCGTTGTCGGGCTGATTCTGCTGGCATTGCTGATCAAGGGCGACTGGGTGTTCAAGGCGATTGATGTACGTCGCGCATTCTTCGGCTTTTTCTCGATACTGCTATTGATGGTGGTGATTCGCGCGCTGTTTTCCAAGTTCGCCGACCACATGGACTGGCAGCACAGCAGCCCGTCGATGGTGCTGGAAGGTGCAGTGCACATCAGCGATTACTTCCCGCACCTGGAAAAAACCTGGGAGCTGAAAGACCGCTCGAGCCAGAGCTTCCCGGGCGACCATGCCTCGGTGCTGCTGATCTGGGCGCTGTTCATGGGCGTGTTCAGCCGCACGGTTGGGCAGTTCGTGATCATCTGGGGGCTGGCATTGCTGTTCATGCTGCCGCGCCTGGTGGCCGGCGCGCATTGGGGTCAGGACGATTACATCGGTGGTGTATTGCTGGCGGTGTGGGCGTTGGGTTGGGGTTACTACACACCGTTTGCCTACCATGCGGCGAACTTCTGGCTGAAGGTGACGGCGCCGATCTTTGCGTTGCTGGGCAAGTTGCCGCTGGTTTCGCGGATGAGTGTGGTGCGTAGCGCCTGAAACCGAGCTGTCTTCGGCGAGGGCTGCGCCCTCGAATCGCTAGCAGGCTAGCTCCCACATTGAAATGCAATCTCCTGTGGGAGCGAGCCTGCTCGCGAAGAGGCCAGCACCAACAACGCAATTATTCGTCGTTACTGCTACCGCGAAACTTGAACAAATCCCGCCGCTGCTTCTTGCTCGGTTTGCCGTCGGTGCTCACGCCTAACGCACCCGCCTTGCGCATCGCCGCTGCGGCTTCACGCTTGGCGATACTCGCCTCGGTCTCTGCATACAACGTCTGCGCTTCGGGCGCCCCGCGTCGCACAATCGACAACGCCTCGACCTTCACCGTCCGCACTTCAAACCCGGTACGGATCTCGAACTCATCGCCAATGCGTGGCTCTTTGCCAGGCTTGCAGCGTTCGCCGCGACAATGCACCTTGCCGCTCTCGATCGCCGCTTTGGCCAAGGCGCGGGTCTTATAAAAACGCGCAGCCCACAGCCACTTGTCGAGACGGACCTTGTCGTCCTCTTCGCTTTTTTGTGCCATTTGAATTCCTCGTTCGGCCAGTAGTCGGAACTGTACTACCGTTTCTGTCGGGCGCAAGAACTCGGCCCTCCAGATAGACTGTGATCTTGGCCGGTTCATCGGCATGGAGTGATCGAGTGACTAAATTTCCGTCTTCATTAACTTCACCCAAGGCCGGTTGCCAAGGGTGTCAGCAGAGCGAATCACTGGGCTTCGATTTTTCCTTCGCCTATCAACCCATCGTCGATCTGCGCGACCAGTCGGTTTTCGCCCACGAAGCGCTGGTTCGTGGGGTGGCTGGTGAAGGCGCACTCACCGTGTTGAATCAGGTTACAGAAGATAACCGCTACCGCTTCGACCAACTCTGCCGGACCCGCGCCATCGAAGGCGCGGCCGATCTTAATATGCAGACACACTTGTCGATCAACTTCATGCCCAACGCCGTCTATCGTCCAGAGCTATGCATTCGCAGCACTCTGGAGGCGGCAAAAAAACACCGTTTCCCTCTCGACCGACTGATTTTCGAAACACTGGAAAGCGAGCATGTAGATAACTATCGCCATTTGACCAATATTCTGCGTGAATACCGCGAATTCGGCTTCAAGACCGCCATTGATGATTTCGGTGCCGGTTATTCGGGGCTCAATCTGCTGGCTGATTTCCAACCGGACCTGATCAAACTCGACATGGCGCTGATCCGCGATGTCGATCAAGACCGTGTTCGTCAGGCGATCGTCCGGGGGATTGTCACAATCTGTGCGGAGTTGGACGTTACAGTCATTGCCGAAGGCATTGAGAGCGCCGGTGAACGGGATTTCCTGGCGGACTGTGGAATATTTCTGATGCAGGGCTACTGGTTCGCCAAACCTGCATTCAAAGCGCTCGCCCGGGTTTCGCCTGAGGCATGGGCGCGTTAATCGTTGGTTTTTTCTATTGAAGACATTTGACCATTTGACCGTTGTCGGTCTGCGCGAGTGGGTGGCGCTCCCGGATTTGGGAGTCGCGGGCCTGCGGGCGAAGATCGACACCGGTGCCAGTACCTCCAGCCTGCATGCCACCGACATCGAACCGTTTGAACGCGACGGCGAGAAGTGGGTGCGCTTCACCGCGCACCTGGGCACGGTGGTGCAGCTGCGTCACCGCCGCTGCGAAGCGCCGCTGGTGACGCGCAAAACCATTAAAAGCTCCAACGGCCATGCACAGGTGCGCTACGTGATCAGCACCACCCTGGCCCTGGGTGATCGGGTCTGGTCAGTCGAGTTCACCCTCGCCTGCCGCAAGTCCATGCGTTATCGCCTGTTGCTCGGTTCCAAAGCCCTGATCGATGGCCAGTTGGTGGTCAATCCGGGCATCAAATATGTACAAGACAAGCCGGTGTTCCCGGTATCTACCTCCTCCACAGGTGTTGCATGAAGATCGCTGTGCTGTCGCGGAATCCGCGTCTGTATTCCACCCGCCGTCTGGTCGAAGCCGGAACCGAGCGCGGGCATGAAATGGTAGTGATCGACACCCTGCGCGCCTACATGAACATCGCCAGCCACAAGCCGCAGATCCACTATCGCGGCAAACCGCTGGAAGGTTTCGACGCGGTGATTCCGCGGATCGGTGCGTCGGTGACGTTTTATGGCTGCGCGGTGTTGCGCCAGTTCGAAATGATGGGGGTGTTCCCGCTCAACGAATCGGTGGCGATTGCTCGCTCGCGGGACAAGTTGCGCTCGCTGCAGTTGCTGTCGCGGCGCGGCATCGGTTTGCCGGTGACTGGTTTTGCTCACTCGCCGGATGACATTCCCGACCTGATCGACATGGTCAACGGTGCGCCATTGGTGATCAAAGTGCTGGAAGGCACCCAAGGCATCGGCGTGGTGCTGTGCGAAACCGCCACGGCGGCAGAGTCGGTGATCGAGGCGTTCATGGGCCTGAAACAGAACATCATGGTTCAGGAGTACATCAAGGAAGCCGGCGGTGCCGACATTCGTTGCTTCGTGGTCGGCGACAAGGTGATCGCGGCGATGAAGCGGCAGGCCAAGCCGGGTGAATTCCGCTCCAACCTGCATCGCGGCGGCAGCGCCAGCCTGATCAAGATCACCCCGGAAGAACGCATGACGGCGTTGCGCGCGGCGAAGGTGATGGGACTGGCGGTGGCGGGTGTGGACATCCTGCGCTCCAATCACGGGCCGCTGGTGATGGAAGTGAACTCGTCGCCGGGGCTGGAAGGGATCGAGACCACCACCGGCAAGAACGTGGCGGGAATCATCATTGAGCACCTTGAGAAGAATGGTGGGCCGAATATGACGCGCACCAAAGGCAAGGGCTAGAGCAAAGAGCAAGAGCCCCTCACCCTAACCCTCTCCCGAAGGGAGAGGGGACTGATTGGGGGATATTGAAGAAGTACACCGACGTGAACGAGTACCGCTGAATCCATAATCGACCTGATTTTGCAGGTCGATGTATGACGCCAGACACCTCGGTCAGCTCCCTCTCCCTCCGGGAGAGGGCTGGGGTGAGGGGGCTCTGATTCAGACCGCATCCCGCGGCAACATCAACCCCAACGGCAACCTGACTCGCGCTTCCAATCCCCCCCCGGACCGATTGCGCAGTTCAACATTGCCGCCGTGCATCGAAGCAATCCGCTTCACGATCGCCAGACCCAACCCCGTACCCTTCCCGCCCCGCGCACGATCGCCTCGGGTGAACGGGTTGAAAATCGCCTCCAGCTCCGAAGGATCAATCCCCGCGCCACGGTCCATCACGCTCAACACCACATACGGCGCACTGACGTCACCGGACACATACGCCGCGACTTCAACGCTACCGCCCGCATGGTTCAAAGCGTTGCCGATCAGGTTGTTCAGCAAGCGCTTCATCGACACCCGACGCAGCGGAAACGGCTGGATCGGCTCCAGACGCAAACGCACTTTCTCTTCGTTCTGGTTGTACGGCGCCGCGACTTCTCGCACCAGATCGCTGAGGTCGACCTCTTCTACCGACTCGTCACGACCGTCGCGGATAAACGCGAGGAACTGGTCGAGAATCGCGTCCATGTCTTCGATGTCGCGGACCATGTCGTCAGTCAGGTCGTTACGGTCACCCATCAATTCCAGCGACAGACGCAAACGCGTCAACGGTGTGCGCAAGTCATGGGAGACGCCGGCCAGCATCAGTTCGCGTTCACGCCCGGCCTGCTCGACATCTTCGGCCATCTGGTTGAAGGCGCGATAGACCTCGGTCATTTCGCTCGGCGTGTCGCTGATCGGCAACCGCACGCTGCGGCCCTGACCAAGCTGCCGGGCGGCATAGACCAAGCGTTTCAACGGTTGATTGAGCTGACTGACGAAAATCCACGCCGACGCCGTCGACAGCAAGCCAATGGCGAGGAACCAGCCGAGCACGTTCCAGATTTTCTGGCCGCGCAACGGGTGCGGATACAACGGTACTTTCAGCCAACCATCACCGAGGCTCGGCGCGCGCACCCACAGCGCTGGCGGCGAATGCATGCGCAAGCGCACCTCGGTGTCGGCACCCAGTTCGGCCTGCATTTGTCGCTGGTAGATTTCGCTGTACGGCCAGTGCTGTTCGCCTTCCGGCACACCGGCGCCCACCACCCGGATCAGGGTTGCGGCGTCAGCGATCTTCGCGCGGTTTTCTTCATCGGCAGCCCAGTAGGCGCGCAGCGTCAGGGCGACGCCGTGGCTGTATTGGCGATCCACCAGCACGTCCTCGTTCATCAACAGATAAACCAGGGTCAGCGCCTTGGAAAACAGCACGACGATGAGCACCAGCCAAAGGGTGCGGGAGAAAAAACTTTGGGGGAACCAGACAGGGGTCTTCATCAATAACCGCTACACACTTGCAGGAGCGAGCAATGCTCGCATATTGCGGATTGCGAGTCTGCGGGCCGGGTCATTCAACCCGGGCCCGACAGACCCGCTCCTACAAATCGCCGATCACTTGGTGGCGGCGCCATCCGGTACGAACACGTAGCCCACGCCCCAGACAGTCTGGATGTAGCGCGGCTTGGATGGATCGGGTTCGATCATCCGGCGCAGACGGGAAATCTGCACGTCGATGGAACGCTCGAGGGCATCCCACTCGCGGCCACGGGCCAGGTTCATCAGCTTGTCGCGGGTCAGTGGCTGACGCGCGTTCATCACCAATGCCTTGAGTACCGCAAACTCACCGGTGGTGAGCATGTGCACTTCGTCACCGCGCTTCAATTCGCGGGTGGCCAGCGACAGGACGTAATCACCAAAAGTGACATTTTCGTCTTCACTGCCCGGTGCGCCCGGCACCGGTGCGGCCTGGCGGCGCAGGACCGCTTTGACACGCGCCATCAGCTCGTCCGGGTTGAACGGCTTGGCCAGGTAATCGTCGGCGCCCAGTTCCAGACCCTTGATGCGGCTGATCTCATCGCCCTTGGCGGTGAGCATGATGATCGGGATCTGGTTGTTCGCGGCCCGCAGACGGCGGCACGCGGTCAGACCGTCTTCGCCAGGCAACATCAGGTCGAGGACGACCAGATTGAAGACTTCACGCGACAGCAGACGATCCATCTGCTCGGTATTCGGTACGGTACGGGCGCGATAGCCCTTGCTGACGAAAAAACGTTCCAGCAGGCTGCTTAGGCCCGGATCGTCGTCAACGATGAGAATTTTTTCGCCTTCAGCAGTTTGTGCAGTGCTGCTCATTGGATGCTCCTTTTAGCTCGGCGCGCATTATGGCGTAGCTGCCGTTATACGCACCGTGTGCATTGTTAGCAGATTTTTCCTTCACTGCCAGAAAACCGGGGTTTATGCCTACAGACTGCGACGCCCCCGAATGACAGAACGCTGGTTATAATGCGCGGCGTTTTGTGCCAGGCAACGTCTGAATCGTTACCGCAGGTGGCAGGCTTTTTTTCCTGCCGAGCGCAGTAATTGTTCGATTTCACGGGTCAATGGGCTGCCTTTTGACCCAGGCAGCGGCCATCTTCACGCCGCTCAACCAGACTCCGGGCCTTTATTTCCGTGCCTGCGAGCCTGCTTTCACAATATGTCAGGTGGTTTTATGGACAGCATCAACAGCCGCATCGCCGAGGAACTCGGTGTACGCCCACAACAGGTCGAAGCGGCCGTCGCGCTACTCGATGAAGGCTCTACCGTTCCCTTCATCGCCCGTTACCGGAAAGAAGTCACCGGCAGCCTCGATGACACCCAGTTGCGTCATCTGGAAGAGCGTCTGCGCTACCTGCGAGAACTCGACGAACGGCGCATCAGCATCCTCGCCAGCATCGAAGAGCAAGGCAAACTCACCCCTGCCCTCGAGCGCGACATCAAACTCGCCGACACCAAGACCCGCCTCGAAGACTTGTACCTGCCGTACAAGCAGAAGCGCCGCACCAAGGGCCAGATCGCCCTGGAAGCCGGCCTCGGCGACTTGGCCGACGGCCTGTTCAACGACCCGAACCTGGCGCCGGAAACCGAAGCCGCACGCTTCGTCGATGCCGAAAAAGGCGTGGCCGATGTGAAAGCCGCGCTGGAAGGCGCCAAGTACATCCTCATGGAACGCTTCGCCGAAGACGCCAGCCTTCTGGAAAAACTGCGTAACTACCTGAAACAGGAAGCCACCCTGAGTGCCCGCGTTATCGCCGGCAAGGAAGAGGAAGGCGCCAAGTTCCGCGATTACTTCGAACACGATGAGCCGCTGAAAAGCATGCCGTCGCACCGCGCGCTCGCCATTTTCCGTGGCCGCAACGAAGGCATCCTCAGCTCCGCGCTGAAAGTCGGCGACGAATTGCCAGGCACCATGCACCCGTGCGAAGGCATGATCGGCCAGCAATTCAACATCCAGAACCAGAACCGTCCGGCCGACAAATGGCTCGGCGAAGTGGTGCGCTGGACGTGGAAGGTCAAGCTCTACACGCACCTGGAAACCGACCTGCTCGGCGAGCTGCGTGACGGTGCCGAAACCGAGGCGATCAACGTGTTCGCGCACAACCTGCACGACCTGCTGCTGGCCGCCCCGGCCGGCCCGCGCGCAACCCTTGGTCTCGACCCGGGCCTGCGGACCGGCTGCAAGGTTGCCGTGGTCGACTCGACCGGCAAGATGCTCGATCACGCCACGGTTTACCCGCACGTGCCGCACAACAAGTGGGATCAGACCATCGCCATTCTGGCCGCCCTGTGCGCCAAGCACTCGGTTGACCTGATCGCCATCGGCAACGGCACCGCCAGCCGCGAGACCGACAAACTGGCGATCGAACTGATCAAAAAATATCCAGCGATGAAGATGACCAAAGTCATGGTTTCCGAAGCCGGCGCATCGGTGTACTCGGCATCGGAACTGGCGGCCAAGGAATTCCCGGATCTCGACGTGTCGATCCGTGGCGCGGTATCGATTGCCCGCCGCTTGCAGGATCCGCTGGCCGAGCTGGTGAAAATCGATCCGAAATCCATCGGTGTCGGCCAGTACCAGCACGACGTTTCGCAACTGAAACTGGCGCGCGGTCTGGACGCCGTGGTTGAAGATTGCGTAAACGCCGTCGGCGTAGATGTGAACACCGCATCCGTAGCGCTGCTGGCCCGCATCTCCGGCCTCAACGCGACGCTGGCGCAGAACATCGTCGCTCACCGCGACGAGCACGGCGCGTTCAAAACCCGTGCAGCCCTGAAGAAAGTCGCGCGTCTGGGGGAAAAAACCTTCGAACAGGCGGCCGGTTTCTTGCGCGTGATGAACGGCGACAACCCGCTGGATTCCTCGGCCGTTCACCCGGAAGCCTATCCGCTGGTGCAGCGTATTGCCGCTGAAACCGACCGTGATATCCGCTCGCTGATCGGCGATGCCAGTTTCCTCAAGCGTCTGGATCCGAAGAAATTCACCGACGAGACGTTCGGTCTGCCAACCGTCACCGACATCCTCCAGGAACTGGAAAAACCGGGCCGTGACCCGCGTCCGGAGTTCAAGACTGCCGAGTTCCAAGAAGGCGTCGAAGATCTGAAAGACCTGCAACTGGGGATGATCCTCGAAGGCGTCGTCACCAACGTGACCGCGTTCGGTGCGTTCGTCGACATCGGCGTGCATCAGGACGGTCTGGTGCACATCTCGGCGCTGTCGGAGAAGTTCATCAAAGATCCGCGTGAAGCGGTGAAAGCCGGTGACGTGGTGAAAGTGAAGGTCATGGAAGTCGACATCCCGCGCAAACGCGTTGGCCTGTCGATGCGCATGGGCGACACCCCGGGCGAGAAAATCGACG
Source organism: Pseudomonas fluorescens (assembly GCF_001648775.1). Classification (GTDB taxonomy): domain Bacteria; phylum Pseudomonadota; class Gammaproteobacteria; order Pseudomonadales; family Pseudomonadaceae; genus Aquipseudomonas; species Aquipseudomonas fluorescens_M. The sequence continues at coordinate 40,964 of NZ_LVEJ01000003.1, read as the reverse complement.
GTGCCCGTGGCTCGCGTCCTGGCTCGGCCCAGCGCCAGCCTTCGAACAATGCGCCACGCAAGGAAACCGCCACCGCCGCGCCGGTGAACAACGCGATGGCCTCGCTGTTCGCCAATGCCAAGCAGTTGAAGAAACGCTAATGGAAATTCCGGCCGGGCTCGTCGAGAGCGCGTTTTTCAAGCTGTTGGGCTGCCGCCTGCACAGCCTGGAAACCGGGGTGGCGCAAGTCGCCCTGGTGCTGGAACCGGAACTGCGCAATCGCGGCGGCAAATTGCACGGTGGCGCGCTGTTCAGTCTGGTCGACATCGCCATGGGGCTGGCCTGTTCCAGCACTCATGGTTTCGATCAGCAGAGCGCGACCATCGAGTGCAAGATCAACTATATCCGCGCCGTTTCCGACGGTGAGGTGATGTGCACGGCGCGGGTTATCCACCCGGGCCGGCGCACGCTGGTGGTCGAAGCCGACGTGATGCAGGGCGACAAACTGGTCGCAAAAGCGCAAGGCACGTTCGCTGTCCTGTAGCTACCGGTCATCATTTTGAGTTAATTTCGGCGCAACGAACCTTGTGGGAGCGAGCTTGCTCGCGAAGGCGGTGTGTCAGGCAACCGAAATGTTGGCTGATAAACCCTCTTCGCGAGCAAGCTCGCTCCCACAGGGATTGTGCAGTTCCTGACTGACCGGCAAATGGCCTGCCGCTACAAAACCAGGCGAAAACGCCAGTTTCAACTTCACCCTTGTAGACCGTCCTGCCCACCCCCATATTGGGGCGACTGACGCGTGAAGGAATCCAAATTGAGCGAACTTCTCAACCGCCGCCTGGCTCTGCTCGGCGAGCGCGCTAACCTCTCTCTGCTCGAGCAGTGCCTGCACGGTATCGAACGTGAATGCCTGCGCGTGACCAGCGAAGGTCGCCTGGCGCAAACGCCGCACCCCGAAGCCTTGGGTTCCGCGCTGACCAACGAACAGATCACCACCGACTACTCCGAGTCGCTGCTGGAATTCATCACGCCCGCCCTGCCGGATCCGGCTGATACCCTGGCGAGCCTGGACAAGATTCACCGTTTTGCCTACAGCAAACTCGGCAACGAGTACCTGTGGAGTCCATCGATGCCGTGCCCGTTGCCGGCCGAGGAAGACATCCCGATCGCCTATTACGGCACCTCCAACATCGGTCAGCTCAAGTACGTCTACCGCAAGGGCCTGGCCCTGCGTTACGGCAAGACCATGCAGTGCATCGCCGGGATTCACTACAACTTCTCGCTGCCGGAAAAGCTCTGGCCGCTGCTGCGCGAAACCGAAGGTTTTGTCGGCACGGATCGCGACTTTCAGTCGTTCTCCTACATCGCGCTGATCCGTAATTTCCGCCGCTACAGCTGGCTGCTGATGTACCTGTTCGGTGCGTCGCCAGCGCTGGACGCCGGATTCCTGCGTGGTCGTTCGCATCAGCTGGAACAACTCGATCCAGACACTTTGTACCTGCCGTACGCGACCAGCCTGCGCATGAGCGACCTCGGTTACCAGAGCAACGCCCAGGCCGGTCTGACGCCGTGCTACAACGATCTGGCGAGCTACACCGACAGCCTGCGCAAAGCCGTGGCCACACCGTACGCGCCGTACGTTGAAGTCGGCACGCACAAGGATGGTGAGTGGGTGCAGCTCAACACCAACATCCTGCAGATCGAAAACGAGTACTACTCCAACATCCGCCCGAAACGCGTGACCTATACCGGTGAGCGGCCGATTCAGGCGCTGGTCGCCCGTGGCATTCAGTACGTTGAAGTACGTTGTCTGGACATCAACCCGTTCCTGCCAATGGGCATCGACCTCACAGAGTCGCGCTTCCTCGACGCGTTCCTGCTGTTCTGCGCGCTGAACGACAGCCCGCTGCTGACCAACACGTCGTGCGGCAACGCCACGTCGAACTTCCTCAGCGTGGTCAAGGAAGGCCGCCGTCCGGGGCTGCAATTGCAGCGTGACGGTGAGTCGGTCGAGATGAAGACTTGGGCCGCCGAGCTGCTCGAGCAAATCGCTCCGCTGGCGGCGTTGCTGGATCAGAGCCATGGCGGCGACGCGCACAGCAAGGCGCTGGACGGGCAACTAGCCAAGGTCAGCGATCCGTCCCTGACACCGTCCGCGCAGGTGCTGGCGGCGATGGCTGAGCACAAGGAAAGCTTTGCGCAGTTCTCGTTGCGTCAGAGCCAGGCGCATGCGGAGTTTTTCCGTAGCGAGCCTTTGGCGGCGGATGAGCAGGCTAGGTTTGAGGAGTTGGCGCGTACTTCGCTGGCCGCGCAGGCTGAGCTGGAGCAGAACGAGGTGGGCGATTTTGATGTGTTTGTCGGGTCGTATCAGGCGAGTATTTTGGCGATCAGCAACTAAACGTCGCTTGAAGAGCCCCTCACCCTAGCCCTCTCCCAGAGGGAGAGGGGACTGACCGCGGTGTTGATGCGAAGTACACCGACCTGCAATACCGCGCCGAACTCAGGCCCTGAAAAGCACAGAGATCGGCCCCCTTTCCCCCTCGCCCCCCTGGGGGAGAGGGCTGGGGTGAGGGGGCAAAGATCTAACGTCGAACGAATAAATCAGAAACGCCCACAAACTCCCCCGCTCTTAGATTTTTCCGCTCATAAGCTCATTCGAAAAAGTTATTTATTTACTAATTCTTAGATCATTTAGTCTCCTTTCACGCCGACGCTCGGTCGCCTGATATGGAGCTTTTCAATGAAACTGAATTTCCCGCTTCGCCTGCTCGCCGTAGCCTCTCTGGCCGCCGCGAGTTTTCTGGCTCAGGCCGCCGACCTCACCGTCGCCTACCAAACCACCGTTGACCCGGCGAAAGTCGCCCAGGCCGACGGCGCTTACGAAAAAGCCACCAAAGCCGATATCGCCTGGCGCAAGTTCGACAACGGCGCCGACATCATCGCCGCCATCGCCTCCGGTGACGTGCAGATCGGCTACCTCGGCTCGAGCCCGCTGACCGCCGCGATCACCCGCAAAGTCCCGGTCGAAACCTTCCTCATCGCTACCCAGATCGGCGCCGCCGAAGCACTGGTCGCGCGCGACGGTGCCGGGATCAAGACCCCGCAAGATCTGATCGGCAAGAAAATCGCCGTGCCGTTCGTGTCCACCGGTCACTACAGCCTGCTCGCGGCGCTGAAGCACTGGAACATCGATCCGTCGAAAGTCACCGTGCTCAACCTCGCGCCGCCAGCCATCGTTGCCGCGTGGAAACGCGGTGACATCGACGCCACTTACGTTTGGGATCCGGCACTCGGCGTGGCCAAGGAAAACGGCAAAGTGCTGATCACCTCCGGCGAGCTGGCCAAGTTCGGCGCGCCGACCTTCGATGCGTGGATCGTGCGCAAGGACTTCGCCGAGAAGCACCCGGAAATCGTCACCGCGTTCGCCAAGGTCACCCTCGACGCCTACGCCGATTACCGCAAAGACCCGAAAGCCTGGCTCGCCGATCAATCCAACGTCGACAAACTGGTGAAACTCTCCGGCGCCAAGGCCAGCGATATTCCGCTGCTGCTGCAAGGCAACGTCTACCCGCTCGCGGCTGATCAGGTCGTCACCCTCGGCGCACCGACCACCAAAGCCATCACCGACACCGCTGCGTTCCTCAAGGAGCAAGGCAAGGTCGAAGCCGTTCTGCCGGACTACGCGCCGTACGTCAGCGCCAAATTCATCACCAACTGATCGGGAGTTAACCGCGATGGCCTTGCTACAGCTGGAGCGCATCAGCGCACAGTACCCGGGCAGCCCGACACCGGTGCTGGCGGATATTTCTCTGACCCTGGGGCCTCAGCAATTGCTGGTCGCGCTCGGCCCGTCCGGCAGTGGCAAGACTTCGCTGTTGAACCTGATTGCCGGCTTCGTTGAACCGAGCGCCGGGCGCATCACCCTCGACGGCGTGCCGGTCAAAGGCCCAAGCGCAGAACGTGGCGTGGTGTTCCAGGACGACGCGCTGCTGCCTTGGCAGGACGTGTTGGCCAACGTTGCGTTCGGTCTCGAACTGGCCGGCGTCGCCAAAGACAAACGCGAAAAAATCGCCCGTGAGATGCTCGCACTGGTTGATCTCTCCGGTTTCGAAAGCCGCCGAATCTGGCAGCTTTCCGGTGGGCAGAAACAGCGTGTCGGCCTCGCCCGCGCCCTCGCCGCTGACCCGCGTGTGTTGCTGATGGACGAGCCCTTCGGCGCCCTCGACGCGTTCACCCGCGAACAGATGCAGGAGTTGTTGCTGCAAGTCTGGCAGCGCACCGCCAAGCCGGTTTTCCTGATTACCCACGACATTGAAGAAGCAGTGTTCCTCGCCACTGACCTGATTCTGCTCGCGCCGAATCCGGGGCAGATCGTTGAGCGTCTGCACCTGGATTTCGGTCAGCGTTACGCCGCTGGCGAGTCCGCCCGCGCGATCAAATCCGATCCGCGTTTTATCGAAACCCGCGAACACGTGCTGAGCAAAGTGTTCTCGCAACGCAGCGCCGGGCAACGGCAGGAGCGCGCATGAGCAGTTACGACGTTTCCTCGGCTGCGGTAAAACCGGTCAGCGCTTCGGTGGCGATTGCGGTGCGCCGCAGCCTCAGCACGCGCTGGATCAGCTTGCTGACGCTGTTCGCTTTGTTGGCGATCTGGTGGGCGGTGACTGCCACTGGTTTGATCGAACCATTGTTCTTGCCGCCACCGTCTGCCGTGCTGCAAAAAGGCTGGCTGCTAGCGACCACGGGCTATATGGATTCGACGTTGTGGCAGCACTTGGGCGCGAGCCTGAGCCGCATCGGTCTGGGCCTCGGTTTCGCGATTCTGACCGCCGTGCCAGTGGGTATCGCCATTGGTGCCAACCGCATCGCCCGTGGCGTGCTCGATCCGCTGATCGAGTTCTACCGCCCTATCCCACCGCTGGCCTATTTGCCGCTGATCGTGATCTGGTGCGGCATCGGCGAGTTGTCGAAAGTGCTGCTGATTTATCTGGCGATTTTCGCGCCGATTGCCATTGCTACGGCCACCGGTGTGCGCACAGTTGATCCAGCGAAATTGCGCGCGGCGCAGTCGTTGGGCGCAACGCGTCTGCAGCTTATCCGCCATGTGATTTTGCCGAGCGCGTTGCCGGACATTTTGACAGGCGTGCGCATTGGTCTGGGCGTTGGCTGGTCGACGTTGGTCGCTGCCGAATTGATTGCCGCGACCAGCGGTTTGGGTTTCATGGTGCAGTCGGCCGCGCAATTCCTGGTCACCGATGTGGTGGTGCTGGGGATTCTGGTCATCGCCCTGATCGCCTTCGCCATGGAAATGGGCCTGCGCGCCCTGCAGCGCAAACTGGTGCCGTGGCACGGCCAGGCCCACTAAATCGCCTTGTGAAAATTCCCCTGTGGGAGCGAGCCTGCTCGCGAAAGCGTCAGATCAGTCACTGCACTGTCGCCTGACACTCCGCATTCGCGAGCAGGCTCACTCCTACAAAAGCTTGAACCCCGAATTCGAAGAGAAAGACCATGAGCAGCCTCAACATCACTGCATTAAGCTCAGCTCTCGGCGCGCAGATCAGCGGCGTCGACATCAGCCAGCCGTTGACCCTGGAACACCGCGACGCCATCGAGCAGGCGCTGCTCAAGTACCAAGTGCTGTTCTTCCGCAACCAACCCATCGAACCGTCGCAGCAGGCGCGCTTCGCCGCTTACTTCGGCGACCTGCACATTCACCCGATTTACCCGAACGTGCCGGAACAACCGGAAGTGCTGATCCTCGACACCGCCGTCACCGACGTGCGCGACAACGCGATCTGGCACACCGACGTGACCTTTCTGCCGACGCCGGCGATGGGCGCGGTGCTCAGCGCCAAGTTGTTGCCGGAATTTGGTGGCGACACATTGTGGGCCAGTGGCATTGCCGCGTATGAAGCGCTGTCGGCGCCGCTGAAAGGCTTGCTTGAAGGGCTTACGGCGACGCACGATTTCACTCGCTCGTTTCCACTGGAACGTTACGGCAATACGCCAGAAGCACTGGCGCAGTGGGAAGAAGCACGACGCAAGAATCCACCGCTGTCGCACCCGGTGATTCGTACGCATCCGGTCAGTGGGCGGCGTTCGTTGTTCGTCAATGAAGGGTTCACGTCGAAGATCAATGAACTGTCGGAAACCGAGAGCGAGGCGATTCTGAAGTTCCTGTTTGCCCACGCGACGCGGCCGGAATTCACCATTCGCTGGCGCTGGCAGCAGGACGATATTGCGTTCTGGGATAACCGCGTGACCCAGCATTACGCGGTGGATGATTATCGGCCGGCGCGGCGGGTGATGCAGCGGGCGACGGTGTTGGGGGATGTGCCGTTTTTTTGTTGAGCCGTTTTTACAGCCAAAAGCCCCTCACCCTAACCCTCTCCCGGAGGGAGAGGGGACTGACCGAGGTGTTTGTACAAGCTACATTGACCTGAAATATCGGGTTGAACTCAAGCTTTGAAAGGCATGAAGATCGGCTCCCTTTCCCCCTCGCCCCTTGGGGGAGAGGGCTGGGGTGAGGGGGTTGGATCTTGCTGATCCAACCCAATCGTCATCACTCCGCCGTCGAAGGCCTCTCCCAAAGATTGATCCCGCCCTCCTGGGCAAACCGGTCAATCTCCGCCAGTTCTTCAGCACTGAAGCTCAGATTCTTCAACGCCCCGACGTTCTCGATAATCTGCTCCGGTCGACTCGCACCAATCAACGCCGAGGTCACCCGAGAATCGCGCAGCGTCCACGCCAACGCCAGTTGCGCCAGACTCTGGCCGCGACGCTTGGCGATTTCATTCAGCGCGCGCACGTGAGCAATGTTGGCCTCGGACAAGTGCGAAGCCTGCAACGAACCACCGCCCGGACGATTGACCCGCGCATCCGCCGGCACGCCGTTGAGGTATTTGTCGGTGAGCAGACCTTGCGCCAGCGGAGTGAAAGCAATCACGCCGGTGCCGAGTTCATCGGTGGTATCGAGCAGGTCTTTTTCCACCCAACGATTAAGCAAGTTGTAGGCAGGCTGATGAATCAGCAGCGGCACTTTCCACTCTTTCAGTAGCGCCGCCATTTCACGGGTTTTCACCCCGGAATACGACGAGATACCGATGTACAACGCCTTGCCCTGTTGTACGGCAGTGGCGAGTGCGCTGGCGGTTTCTTCCAGCGGGGTGTCCGGGTCGAAGCGGTGCGAATAGAAGATATCCACATAGTCCAGACCGAGGCGTTGCAAGCTCTGGTCGAGGCTGGCCAGCACGTATTTGCGCGAGCCGCCGCCCTGACCGTAGGGGCCGGGCCACATGTCCCAACCGGCCTTGCTGGAGATGATCAGCTCGTCGCGGTATTGCTTGAAATCTTCACGCAGCAAGCGACCGAAGTTGATCTCGGCGCTGCCGTACGGCGGGCCGTAATTGTTGGCCAGGTCGAAGTGGTTGATGCCCAGATCGAACGCGGTGCGCAGCAAGGCGCGCTGGGTGTCGATCGGCGTGCTGTCGCCGAAGTTGTGCCACAGGCCCAGCGAGAGTGCCGGCAGCACCAGACCGCTGCGGCCGACGCGGCGGTAAGGGATGGAGTCATAGCGATTTTCGGCAGCGGTGTAAGTCATCGAATCCTCTCTTGTCTGTCTTGAATGGGTGTCGACTTCTTCGCGAGCAGGCTCGCTCCCACAGGTAAATGCATTCCAAATGTGGGAGCGAGCCTGCTCGCGAAGGGTGTTACACAAATCTATTGCCGGGTCGGGCCAGGCCAAGGTTCTGGCGCAACGTCCGGCCCTCGTACTCCGTTCTGAACAACCTACGCCGTTGCAGTTCCGGCACCACACCATTGGCGAAGTCCTCGAGACCGCCCGGCAGGTGCGGCACCAGCACGTTGAAACCGTCCGCAGCGCCCTGTTCGAACCATTCCTGCAAACGATCCGCGATCTGCTGCGGCGTACCGACCAGGCTGTAATGCCCTCGCCCGCCCGCAATCTTGCGACCGAGTTCGGCAAGCGTCAGGTTCTCCCGACCCGCCAACTCCGTGAGCAATTTCTGCCGGCTCTGCTGGCCGCTTTCGGTCAGTGGCAACTCGGGTAACGGCCCGTCCAGCGGGTACTTCGACAAATCGAAGTTGCCCAGCATACGCCCAAGTAAAGCCACGCCAACTTCAGGTTCGACTAATTGCTGAAACGTTTCACATTTTTCCTGCGCCTCGGCTTCGGTGCGGCCGACCACAACAAAAACACCCGGCATGATTTTCAGCGAATCGGCGCTGCGGCCGTACTTCGGCAGACGTCCTTTGAGGTCAGCGTAAAACGCCTGAGCATTGGCCAAGGACGTTTGCGCGGTGAACACCACTTCAGCGGTCTGCGCCGCCAATTCACGCCCAGTCTCGGAAGAGCCGGCCTGCACGATCACCGGTTGCCCCTGCGGCGAACGTGCAACGTTCAGCGGGCCTTTGACCCGGAAGTGCTCGCCGACGTGATCCAGCACGTGCAGTTTCGCAGGGTCGTAATACGCCCCACTGGCCTTGTCGCGCGCAAACGCATCGTCCTCCCAACTGTCCCAAAGCCCGGTGACCACCTGATGAAACTCGCGGGCGCGGCTATAGCGTTCGGCATGCCCAATATGTTCATCACGCCCGAAATTCAGCGCCTCAGCGGCGTTGTCCGAGGTCACCAGATTCCACCCCGCACGACCACCCGACAGGTGATCGAGCGAGGCGAATTTGCGCGCCACGTGATACGGCTCGTTGTAACTGGTGGTCGCCGTGGCGATCAGGCCGATGTGCTCGGTCACCGCACTCAGCGCCGAGAGCAACGTCAGCGGTTCAAAGTGATCGGAGCGCGCCATGCGACTGGCGATGTCTTGGGTCGGCGCAGCGACGCTGTCGGCGACAAACAACGCATCGAACTTCGCCGCCTCGGCAATCAGCGCCAGCCGTTTGTAATGGGCGAAATCCAGACCCGCATTCGCCGGCACATCCGCATGACGCCACGCCGCCACGTGGTGCCCGGTGGCCATGAGGAACGCACCGAGTTTCAACTGTCTGCTCATCGTTAAAAATCCTTGCGCAGTTGCACGCCGAAGTAGCGCTCGTCATCCCGTGGCACGGCGCGATAAATGTAGTTGCCGCCGCTGGCGAGCAATGGCGAATAAGACTTGTCGGTGAGGTTCTTGCCCAGCAGCGCCACGCGCCAGCCATTGCTGTAATCGGCCAGCGCGACACTGGCGTTCCACAGACCGTAGGCGCCCTGCTTGGTGTCGGCGTTCTGGCTGATGTCGTACTGCACTTCGCTCTGCCAGCTGTAGTCGGTGCCCAGTTCGATATCCAGGCCGTTATCCAGCGGGATGGTGTAGTCGGCGCGCACGTAGCTTTTCCAGTCCGGGCTGAACGGCAGCGGTTTGCCGTTGACGTTGCACGACGCCGCCGCGCCGGCCGGGCAGGCGAATTCGTCGATGCGCGCGCGGGTGTAGGCCAGTGCGCCGGACAGCTTCAATTGTTGGGTGGCCTGCAAGGCGTAATCGAGTTCGACGCCTTCGGTGCTGACGCTGCCGGCATTGATCAGGCGCGTCACCACCTGGCCTGCGACGGTGTCGAAGAAGTTCGCCTGATAGTTGTCGTAGTCGCTGTGGAACACCGCGAGGTTGGTGGTCAGGCGATTGTTCCAGCTCGTCGCTTTGATCCCCGCTTCCCAGATATTGGAGGTCTCCGGTTTCAGCGCTTCGGTGTCGCGCGGCTGCATGTTGAAGAACACGTTGTAAGCCGGACCTTTGTAGCCGCGCGAGTAGGTCAGGTAAGTGGTGACCGTATCACTCAGGTCGTACTGCACACCGAGGCGCCCGGACCAGCCGTCTTCGTCCACTGAACCGGAACTGCTGGTCGCCGGCTGAATGCCGCTGACCGTGGTCGCCGAAGTCGAAACGCGGCGGTGATCGTATTCGAGATTATCGTGGGTATAGCGCAGGCCGGCGATGCCGCGAAAGTCGGAGGTGAAGTTCAGCGTGCTCTCACCGAACACCGCATAGCTGTCGCTGGTGGTGCTGTAATTGGCGACGCCACGGTCGGTGCGCGTGGTCGTCGTCAGCGTGCGCTGATAGGTCTCGTCGTCCTTGCCGTGCATGTAGAACAGGCCGCCGACGTATTCGAGAAACTCGCCTTTCGGTGAGGCCAGACGCAGCTCTTGCGAGTATTGATCGAAGGCCAGATCGCCCTTGTCCGCCGTGCCGGGGAACGCTGCCGTCACTGTGCCGAGACGGTCGCCGTCCTGATACTGCGTATTGTCCCAGCCGCGCCATGCGGTAATCGAGGTCAGCGTGTAATCGCCCAATTGCCAGTCGAGCTGGCCGGACAGGCCTTTGTTGATGTCCTCAACGTGACTGCGCGTGTCGGTGTTGATGTCGCGGTTGTGGCTGCTCGCATTGACCGGGCTGAGCGCGTTGGCGAAGGCCGGGGTCAGCGACTTGCTGACCACGCCGTTGGGGCCGTCGTCGTGGGACTGCATGTAGTCGGCGATCAGCGTGAAAGTGACGTCGTCGTTCGGGGTGAATTCGAGTTTGCCGCGCACGCCGCGATGGTTGTAACCGTTGACCTCCTGGCCATTGTGTTGGTTGTCGACGTTACCGTCGTAGCTGCCGAACAGGGTGCTGATCGAGCCTTTCAACGTGTCCGGTATCAGACTGCCGCCAATGCCGAAACGGGTGCGACTTTCGTTGCCGCTGTAGTACGACTGATCGATGTAGCCGTGGGTCTCGGCGGTCGGCGCCTTGCTGGTGATGTTGAGCACACCGGCCGAGGCGTTCTTGCCGAACAGCGTGCCTTGCGGGCCGCGCAATACTTCGACGCGCTCCAGATCCAGCAGATCGAGCGTGGACTGCCCCGGACGCGCATACACCACGCCGTCGATCACCGTCGCCACGGTCGGCTCGACGCCCGGCGAGGTGGAAATGGTGCCGACGCCGCGCACGAACAACGAGGTGTCCTTGTTCGACGCGCCGGTGCGGAAGTTCAGCGACGGCACTTGCTGAACGATGCTCGCCACGCCGTTGCGGTTATCGCGCTCAAGCTGCTCGCCGTCGATCACCGAAACCGCGACCGGGACTTTTTGCAGCGACTCTTCGCGACGGGTCGCGGTGACAGTCACGGATTTCAGTGTCGGCTCTTGATCTGCGCTCTCGGCGGCGAAGGCGTTGGGCAATGGCAGCGCCGCCAGCCCCGTCAATAACCAGCCTGCGGCGCGAATCGATTGCGCCAGTGTGTGTGTCGCCCCAGGAATATTGTGCATGCTCTGCCCGCTCGAAATTGGCCCTGATCCGCTGCCGTTCTGCGACGACAGCGCCTGAATCGGTGTCTTGGGCATTCGCTCGAGCGAGTAGCAGACAACGCGCTTTGTTAGCGCTAACATCGCCAGTATTGGCAAGCCACCCATAGATCGTCCAATACTGAAAAATTACTTTTATATGCGATTTGGTTTTTAAGAAGGATCGACCCTTGAGCGAAGAAAAACCGCGCAAACGCCGTGGCGCCGGACGCGTGACCCTGAATGTCGTGGCACGTGAGGCCGGGGTTTCGGCGATTACCGTGTCGCGCTATTTCAATCAGCCCGAGCAGGTGTCGCCCGAACGCCGCGAACGCATCGCGGCGGTGGTGGCCGAGTTGGGTTATGTACCGAATCTGGTGGCCGGCGGGCTGGCCTCGGCGCGGGGAAAAATCGTCGGCATGGTGATTCCGAACATCTCCGGACCGATCTTCGCCAATACCATCCAAGGCTTCAGCGACACCCTCAGCCGGCATGGCTATCAGCTGTTGCTGGCATCAAGTTACTTCAGCGCCGAGCAGGAAGAAAACGCGGTGCGCGCGTTTCTCGGCTGGTCGCCGGCGGCGCTGGTGCTGACCAGTCACTTTCACAGTGCGGGCACGGAAAAGATGATCGCCGAGGCAGATATTCCGGTGATTGAAACCTGGGATTACCAGTCGGATCGCGAGCCGATGCAGATCGGTTTTTCGCATTTTGAAGTGGGCGTGAAGGCGGCAAAACATCTGCTGGGAAAAGGCTACCGACGCATTGCCTTCGTCCAGAACAGCGCTGCGGGTGACTTCAGCGCACTGGAGCGCCGCGACGGTTACGCGGCGACTTTAAAAGAATCCGGCCTGGAACCGTGGGTCTTCGCCCCCGACGCTGATCGCGCGCCGTTCGAGGCCGGCAAACAGGCGATGGACACCCTGATGAGCACCTCACCGCGCCCCGACGCGATCATCTTCGCCAACGACAACCTTGCCGCCGGCGGCCTGCTCGCCGGGCAACGCGCGGGCCTGAAAATTCCTGAAGACTGCGCCGTCCTCGGCTTCGGTGATTACCCTTTCGCCGAGATGCTCCTGCCCAGCCTGAGCACGATCAAACCGCCGGCGCTGGAGATTGGCGTGCTGGCTGCAACGCGCGTTTTGGAAAGTCTCGGTGTATTACCCAGCGACGAGGTGCAACGATTGAATCTGTTGCAGTGCCAAGTCATCGAACGCGAAAGTACCTGATGAATATGGCGGGGGCGGGATTGTCTATGCTCTAAAGAACACCGAGGTGGCCCCTTCGCGAGCAGGCTCGCTCCCACAGGGATTTCCTGTGTACATGAAATTTATGTCCAGCCGAGATCCATTGTGGGAGCGAGCCTGCTCGCGATAGCGGTCTTTCAGGCAATAAACATCCACTAGACAGAGCTCGCCATGCACACCGCCATCATCATTTTCTTCGGCCTGGTCCTGCTCGCGCTGATGCTCTACATCGGCGAGCGCATTGGCTTCAGCCGCCAGACCATGGCCTACGGCTTCGCCGCCCTGTGGCTGGCGTTGACGGTGATCAATGGCGCGGTAGGCGTGGTGCACGCGGGCCAGCCCCTGGGTTCGGAAATAGCGATTGGCAGTGCGGTGTTCGGCGTGCCGGTGGCGGCGATGGTGTTGTTCATGGTGCTGAGCGCCGAGTCGTAAAACGTCCCGGCGCTCAGCTGCCAATCAACGCACCAGATGCAAGAACTGCATGTGCCGCTCGTACTGGTCGAGGATGTCGTTGATGATCTGCTCTTTGGTGTAGCCGACCAGATCGTAGTCCTGACTGCCCTCGCTCAAGTGCACTTCGGCGCGATAGTAGCGACGATTGTTGAGCTGCTTGGAACCCATGCCCCCACGCGCGAACGACGGCGTGAAGTAGCCGCGCATCTGCACCTGATAGATGAACGGATGCGCATCACCGTGGCCAATTTCGAGGCTGACGCTGTCATTCGCCGGGTCCGGTTGCGTGACCACGTTGAGGCCTTTTTCAACGAACACCGCCGTCACTTCTTCAATCGCCGGGCGCACCGTGGTGTCCATGAAGCGGTACACCTCGTCCCGCGACGGGAAATGCACAGCCTGACTCAAGCGCTGTCGCCAGCCGCCCGTGCCGCGCCGCGAACCGGAGACCGGTGCCAGCGAATGCAGTTGCGCGATCTGTTTCTGCGACTCCAGATAGAACGCCTTGTGCAGGCCCCACATCATCAGCAGCAGAATCAGCGAGAACGGCAACGACGTCAGCACCACCGCCGACTTCAGCGCATCGATGCTGCCGGAGAACAACAGCGCACTGGTGATCAGCGCGGTCATCGCGCCCCAGAACACCCGCAGCCATTTCGGCCCGTCTTCGTCCGGGTTGCCACCCTTGGCCGACAGCGTCGAGAGCACCACGGTGCCGGAGTCGGCAGAGGTGACGAAGAACACGAAGCTGATAAACACCGTCACGGCGATGACGGTTTTGCTCCATGGATAGGTTTCCAGCAGCAAGTAAATACTCATCGACGGGTTGTCGAGGGCCGACATGCCCAGCGCACTCATGCCGTGGTTGAGCACCTGATCGATGGCGCTGTTGCCGAAGATCGACATCCACGCGAGGGTGAAACCGAGCGGAATCAGCAGCACGCCGAAGACGAATTCACGGATGGTGCGGCCACGGGAAATCCGTGCGATGAACAGACCCACGAACGGCGACCATGCAATCCACCAGGCCCAGTAGAACACCGTCCAGCCGCCGAGCCAGTCGCTCGGTTTGTCGTAGGCGTAGAGGTCGAAACTCTTCATCGGCAAGGCCCCGAGGTAGTCGCCGATGTTCTGGATCAAAGTGTTGAGCAGATGCTGGGTAGGCCCGGCGAACAACACAAACAGCAGCAGCGCACAGGCCAGCAGCATGTTGATGTCGGACATCACCCGCACGCCTTTATCGACACCCGAGACCGCAACGATGATCGCCGCGCCCATCATCAGCGTGATCAGGCCGACTTGAATCCACTGGGTGTGAGCGATGCCGAACAGGTAGTCCAGACCGGAATTGAGGTGCAACACCCCAAAGCCCATGTCGGCGCCCAGACCGAACACCGTGGCGATGATGCCGAAGCCATCCACTGCGTAACCGATCGGGCCGTTGATGCGTTTGCCGATCAGCGGATACAGCGCCGAGCGTAGCGCCAGCGGCAGGTTGTGGCGGTAAGCGAAGTAGGCCAGCGCCATGCCGACGAAGGCGAACACGCCCCAGCCATGCAGGCCCCAGTGCAGAAACAGAACCTGCATTGCCTGACGCGCCGCATCCGCCGTGCCGGCCTCGCCTTGCGGCGGCTGCAGCATGTGGGTCAGCGGTTCGGACACGCAAAAGAAGAACAGCGTGATGCTGATCCCGGCGGCGAACAGCATGCCGGCCCAGGACAGGTAACTGAATTCGGGTTCGTCGTGGTCGGCACCGAGTTTTATCTTGCCGTAGCCGGATAAGGCGGTGACCACCACGAAGACCAGATACAGGGTCATCGCGAGCATGTAGTACCAGCCGACCGTGTTGGCCGCCCAGTTTTGCGCTTCCAGCAGCCAGGCGCCAGCCTGTTCAGGCATGGCGATGACGACGAGACCAAACAGCAGTATGACCGTCGCGGCAAAGTAGAACACCGGCGGATTCATGCGTACCAGACCGCTGGCGGGGGTAGACGATGCACTCATGAAACGTGCACCTCGAGGGGTTGAAACGTGGCTGAAATGATCGGACTCAGCAAAGGCAAGCCTCCTGTTGTGAGCGGGCAGCGAACCACCGGTTTAACTTGAATGAACGTTCAAGTTAAACATGGATGGGGGGGTAAGGACTAATCGTACGGCTAGGCGGTAGTTTTCCTACGCTAGCTCAAGGATGGGTATGACGCGGGTTTGAGGGTATTCGTTCACTGGAGAATTGGCTGATTGCCATTATCTTGATTTGGTCTGAAAACCATTCGCGAGCAGGCTCGCTCCCATATTTGAAACGCATTCCAGTGTGGGAGCGAGCCTGCTCGCGAAGAGGCCAGATGCCGCAACGCAATTTCAGAGCCTACTTCTGCGTCCCGTCATCATGTTGCAAATTCGCCTGGGTCAGATTGCACCCCGCTGGCACGCTGCGCGTCAGCCAGACATTGCCGCCAATGGTCGAACCCTTGCCAATGGTGATCCGCCCGAGAATCGTCGCCCCGGCGTAAATCACCACATCATCTTCAACAATCGGATGGCGCGGATGGCCCTTCTGCAACTGCCCGTCTTCATCCGCCGGGAAGCGCTTGGCGCCCAACGTCACGGCCTGATAAATCCGCACACGCTCGCCAATGATCGCCGTCTCGCCGATCACCACACCCGTACCGTGATCGATAAAGAAGCTACGGCCGATCTGCGCACCCGGATGGATGTCAATGCCGGTCGCCGAGTGGGCGATTTCCGCGCTGATCCGCGCCAGCAACGGCAAGCCTGCGCGATACAAATGATGGGCCAGACGATGGTGAATCACCGCGAGAATCCCCGGATAGCACAGCAGCACTTCATCGACGCTGCGGGCCGCCGGGTCACCGTGATAAGCCGCCAGCACATCGGTGTCGAGCAGCGTGCGCAGGCCCGGCAGTGCCAAGGCGAAATCCTGCACGATCTGAATCGCGCGGGCCTCGACTTCGGTGTCGGCCTGCGCGCTGTGGCGGGCGACGTAACGCAGTTCCAGGCGGGTCTGCGCCAACAAGGCATTCAGCGCCACATCAAGGGTGTGGCCGACGTAGAAGTCTTCACTTTCTTCGCGCAAATCCACCGGGCCCAGGCGCATCGGGAACAGCGCGCCACACAACGCTTCAAGAATCTCCGCCATCGCTGCCCGCGACGGCAACTCGCGACCACCCTGCTCGCCGGACGCCCGGCCGTTCTGTGCCCGCCACTGATCCCGCGCGCTGCGCAGTTGACTGACGATGGTCTGCAATTGCCAATGGCTGGAACGCTCGCTCACGGTAAAGACTCCTCACGGGCGGCCGGACTGTCGGGCCGCGTCAACGGCGCCTACTTTACGGCATGCTCGCGAGGGCGAATTAAGAACCGATAGTGCTGGACTCAGTTCATTTGGCTATAAGCGATTGACGGTTGCCCCTGCAAAAGCGCGTGCCTATAGTCCTTTCATCTTTCTCCGCCAGTACGGACTCATGATTAAGAATCAGCTGGATCGCTTTAACCGTCTCGACCTGCTCGGCCATCCGACGCCGCTGGAAAAACTCGAACGCCTGTCGTCCTGGCTCGGCCGCGAGGTGTACATCAAGCGCGATGACCTGACGCCGCTGGCCATGGGCGGCAACAAGCTGCGCAAACTCGAATACCTCGCCGCCGACGCCCTCGCGCAAGGTGCCGACACACTGATCACCGCCGGTGCACTGCAATCGAACCACGTTCGGCAAACGGCTGCGCTGGCCGCCAAACTCGGTCTCGGCTGCGTGGCGTTGCTGGAAAATCCACTCGGCACCGATGACAGCAACTACACCGGCAACGGCAATCGCCTGCTGCTGGATCTGTTCGACACCAAGGTCGAGCTGGTCGACAACCTCGACAACGCTGATGAACAACTGGCCGCCCTCGCCGTGCGTTTGCGCAGCAATGGCAAGAAACCGTATCTGGTGCCAATCGGCGGCTCAAATGCGCTCGGTGCGCTGGGTTATGTGCGCGCCGGCCTGGAACTGGCCGAGCAGATCAAAGACACCGGCCTGAATTTCGCCGCCGTGGTGTTGGCCTCGGGGAGTGCCGGGACGCACAGCGGTCTGGCCTTGGCGTTGAGCGAAGTGCTGCCGCAATTGCCGGTGATCGGCGTGACGGTTTCGCGCAGTGAAGAAGATCAACGGCCGAAGGTGCAGGGCCTGGCGGAACGCACCGCGGCGCTGCTCGGCGTCGAACTGCCGGCCAGTTTCAAGGTCGAGTTGTGGGACGAATATTTTGGTCCGCGTTATGGCGAGCCGAATGCCGGCACTTTGGCAGCGGTGAAGCTTTTGGCGAGTCAGGAAGCGGTGCTGCTGGATCCGGTTTATACCGGCAAGGCGATGGCGGGATTGCTGGACGGGATCGGGCGTCAGCGTTTTGATGAGGGGCCGATCATTTTCTTGCACACCGGCGGCGCGCCGGCGTTGTTTGCCTATAGGGATTTTTTGTAAGAGCAAGATCAAAAGATCGCAGCCTGCGGCAGCTCCTGCACGGGATTACCTGTAGGAGCTGCCGCAGGCTGCATCTTTTTCCACAGACGCTGCATATTCCAATAAAGAATATCATTTTCAATATTAAGTATTTTCAAGTCTAACGCAGACATCTTATAGTCTCGCCGCAGGCGAATTTCGCGCAAGACGCATAAGCTGCTTTAGGGCACGATAACGCAGGCGCACGAATCACCCATTCGCCAACTTTCCTTTAGCGTCTTCCATAAGAAAACACAGGGGCTCGTCATGAATTTTTCCGCACTACGTCGCAATCTGCTGGTGGGTTCACTGGGCCTGGCGCTGAGCGCCGGTCTGATCAGCCAGGCAGTCGCCGGTGAGCAGCTGCAACAGATCAAGGACAAAGGCGTTATCAACGTCGGCCTGGAAGGCACTTACCCTCCATTCAGCTTCGTCGATGCCGATGGCAAACTGTCCGGTTTCGAAGTCGAGCTCTCCGAAGCAATCGCGCAAAAACTCGGCGTCAAAGCCAAGATCCAGCCGACCAAGTGGGACGGCATTCTCGCCGCGCTGGAATCCAAGCGTCTGGACGTCGTAGTCAACCAGGTGACCATCTCCGACGAGCGCAAAAAGAAGTATGACTTCTCCGAGCCGTACACCGTTTCCGGGATTCAGGCACTGGTGCTGAAGAGCAAAGAAGCGTCGCTGAACATCAAGACCGCCAATGACCTGTCCGGCAAGAAAGTCGGTGTCGGCCTGGGCACCAACTACGAACAATGGGTTCGCGCCAACGTGCCGGGCGCTGACGTGCGCACCTACGATGATGATCCGACCAAGTTCGCCGACCTCAACAACGGCCGCACCGACGCCATCCTGATCGACCGTCTGGCTGCACTGGAATACGCCAAGAAAGCCCCGAAAACCGTCGCTGCCGGTGAAGCTTTCTCGCGTCAGGAAGCCGGTGTTGCCCTGCGTAAAGGCGAGCCTGAATTGCTCGCTGCAGTGAACAAGGCGCTCGACGAACTGCGTGCCGACGGCACCCTGGCGAAGCTGTCCACGAAGTACTTCAACGCTGACGTCACGAAATAATGGAAGAAGCTTTCCAACTCGCACTGGACTCCGCGCCCTTTCTGCTCAAGGGCGCGTATTACACGGTAGTCCTCAGCCTCGGCGGGATGTTCTTCGGCCTGCTGCTGGGCTTTGGCCTGGCGTTGATGCGCCTGTCGCGCTTCAAATCGGTGAGCTGGCTGGCGCGCATCTACGTGTCGTTCTTTCGCGGCACGCCGCTGCTGGTGCAACTGTTCGTGATCTATTACGGCTTGCCGCAATTGGGTCTCGAACTGGATCCGCTGCCGGCGGCGCTGATCGGCTTCTCGCTGAACATGGCCGCCTACGCCTGTGAAATTCTGCGCGCCGCGATCGGTTCGATCGAGCGCGGTCAGTGGGAAGCCGCTGCGAGCATCGGCATGACCCGCGCGCAAACCTTGCGCCGGGCCATCCTGCCGCAAGCGATGCGCACGGCGTTGCCGCCGCTGGGCAACAGCTTCATTTCACTGGTCAAGGACACGGCACTGGCCGCCACCATTCAGGTGCCGGAGCTGTTCCGTCAGGCGCAGTTGATTACCGCCCGGACTTTCGAAGTCTTCACCATGTATCTTGCCGCCGCGCTGATCTACTGGATTCTGGCCACGGTGCTCTCGCACTTCCAGAACAAGTTGGAAGAGCGGGTCAATCGGCACGACCAGGAGTCCTGAGCCCATGATTGTCGTGGAAAAACTGACCAAGCAATTCAAGGGTCAGGTCGTGCTCAACGGCATCGACCTTGAGGTCAAGGAAGGCGAAGTCGTCGCGATCATCGGCCCCAGCGGATCGGGGAAAACGACGTTCCTGCGCTGCCTGAATTTCCTTGAACAACCCACCAGCGGCCGGATCAAGGTCGGCGATATCGAGATCGATACCAGCCGCCCGCTGAATCAGCAGCAGAGCCTGGTGCGCAACCTGCGCCAGCACGTCGGCTTCGTGTTTCAAAACTTCAACCTGTTCCCCCATCGCACTGCATTGGAGAACGTCATCGAAGGCCCGATCGTGGTCAAGAAGATGCCGCGCGAAGCAGCGGTGGCCCTGGGTAAAAAGCTGTTGGCCAAGGTCGGCCTCGCTGGCAAAGAGGACGCCTACCCGCGTCGTCTCTCCGGTGGTCAGCAACAGCGCGTGGCGATTGCCCGAGCGCTGGCAATGGAACCGGAAGTGATTCTGTTCGACGAGCCGACCTCGGCCCTCGATCCGGAACTGGTCGGCGAAGTATTGGCGACCATCCGCGGTCTGGCCGAAGAAAATCGCACCATGGTGATTGTCACTCACGAAATGGCTTTCGCCCGTGACGTCGCCAACCGTGTGGTGTTTTTCGACAAGGGCGTCATCGTGGAGCAAGGCGAGGCGAAAGCGCTGTTTGCCAATCCGAAAGAACAACGCACTCAGCAATTTCTCAGTAAATTCCTTAATCACGCCTGAAACTTCCAGCGCTAATCGCAAACTTCCACGGATGGAAGTTGCACCCTCACTTCAATACTCATTCTGCACCCCCTGCATCGTCCAGCGTAATACAACTCGCTGTTCTGCAATCGTTATGGTGCGTCTTTAATATGCCGTCCCCCGTCCGCCAGGGTTTGAATATACCCGCTTCCAAATCGGCAAAAAAACGCGAGTTCTGTGGCCAAATTCATCATAGAGCCTAGGCATAAGGCCTCAACGATGTAGGAGTCTTCTGATTAACTTGTAATTCACGGATTAACTAACGCCGTCTATTGACACCCCTTCCCGCACACTCTTATCTAGTCGCCAACCGGCACCACTTAGTTAAATCAATGCGCATCAAACTTGAACAAAACTCACAGTTTTATTGCCCGTTAATTGACGTTTTTTATTCTTTCGGAAACGGACTTCGCTGCAAGACTTCAAGGAGAGAAACCGATGACCCGCACTTCGCAGAACACCGATCTGGCCGCCCCGATGCTGGCGCCAGGGCAACAAACCGGCATCAATCTGGCAGCCGCCGCACACCTGTTGGTCAACGTACCGCCTTACCCCGAGATGGATTGCGGCGACCTGATCGAACTGTTCTGGAACAAATGCTATGTCGCCTCGCGGGTGCTGTCCGCTGAAGATGTCGGCGCCACGGTCAGCCTGCGGGTTCCGGAGAGTTTCATCGCCAGCGGCACCGCACGCATTCACTATCGGCTGATGCAAGTCGGCCAAGGGGCGGCGACGTCGGCGGCGACTCGCGTAGAGGTCAAACTCGACTGCCCCGGCGGCCAGCCTGCCGCCCTGTGCGGGGACGAGAATCAACAATTGGCACCCGTGACGATCCCCGACAGCATTCGCCGCCAGGGCGTGAATCCGAATCAGATCAAACGCGGCGTACCGTTGACCATCGAGCCGTATACGAGCATGGCCGAAGACGACGCCATTACCTTGCGTTGGGGTGACGTGCGCATGGATCTGGCACCGATCACGGCCGCGGACGTCGGGCTGCCGATTCAGGTCTGGGTGCCACCGGCGATCATCGTTGAAGCTGGAGAAGATCTGCGCCTCGACGTGACCTATTGCGTCATCGACCGGGTCGGAAACAACTCACGCTGGGCGCCGCCGCGGACGTTAAAAATCGGCTGCGTCAACCCTTATCTGAAAGTGCCGCTGCGACCCGAACTGAAAGCCGCCGAATCCCGCAAACAATGATTCAGTTCCCTGTGGCGAGGGAGCTTGCTCCCGCTCGGCTGCGCAGCAGTCGCAAAACCTGACACGACCATTGAACTGATAAATCTCGGTGTGCAGGTTTCGGGAGCGCTTCGCACCCCGGCGGGAGCAAGCTGCCTCGCCACAGGATCACTCCAGCCATAAAAATTCGTTAACCAACCCGACCACACACCCTTCTATGCATATTCCTAAAAGTTAGTTTATTTAATATTTATACACGCTTAGGGTATATGAACCGGACCACCGGACATTCTTTCGTTCGCCGCGCTTTTGCGGCGTTTTTCATGAGATGTGAGGTAGGTAGTATGGTCCGGAACACAATCACCCCAGTGCAGATCGCCAGGGCATTGCGTGCAGCCAAGGAGCGGCACTGATGTCCAGTCTGGCAGACGCAAACGTCCAGTCGGATCTGGACATCGCCCCACTGTTGTTGCCCGCGCAAGTCTTGCGCAACGACGCCCAAGCCATCAAGGCCGCCCATGAGCTGGCGCAAGTCGCCCGCGTGCAGGCCGCCAAACGCGATCGTCAGCGCAAATTGCCGTGGTCGGAAATCGAACAGTTCACCCGCAGCGGCTTAGGCAGCATTGCCATACCGCGCGAATACGGTGGCCCGCAGGTTTCGTTCGTCACATTGGCCGAGGTTTTCGCCATTATTTCGGCGGCCGACCCGGCGCTGGGACAAATCCCGCAGAACCAGTTCGGCATCATCAATTTGGTGCTCGGCAGCGCGACCGAGGAGCAGAAAAAGCAGCTGTTCCAGAGTGTTCTGGAAGGCTGGCGCATCGGCAATGCCGGCCCGGAACGCGGCACCAAAAACACCCTGGAACTGAAAGCACGGATCACCGCCGACGGCGACGATTACGTGATCAACGGCCAGAAGTTCTACTCCACCGGAGCGCTGTTTGCGCACTGGGTCGCGGTGAAAGCGCTTAACGATGACGGCAAGCAAGTACTGGCCTTCGTCCGTCGCGGCACGCCGGGGCTGCGCATCGTTGATGACTGGTCAGGCTTCGGTCAGCGCACCACCGCCAGCGGCACGATTTTGCTCAATAACGTGCGCGTCGAATCGAGCCTGGTCGTCGACAACTGGAAGATCAACGAAATCCCGAATACCCAAGGCGCGGTGTCGCAACTGATCCAGGCGGCCATCGACGCCGGCATCGCCCGTGGCGCCATCGACGATGCCATTGAGTTCGTCAAAACCCGAGCACGGCCGTGGATCGACGCCAAGGTTGATCGCGCCAGTGATGACCTTTATGTGATCGCCGACATCGGCAAACTGAAAATCGAACTGCACGCCGCCGAAGCGCTGCTGCGCAAGGCCGGGCGAGTGCTTGATCAAGTCCACGCCGCGCCGCTCACTGCCGAGTCTGCCGCACGCGCCTCCATCGCCGTGGCTGAAGCGAAAGTGCTCACCACCGAGATTTCTCTACTCGCCAGCGAAAAGCTCTTCGAACTGGCCGGTAGCCGCGCGACCCTCGCCGAATTCAATCTCGACCGCCATTGGCGTAATGCCCGAGTGCATACGTTGCACGACCCGGTGCGCTGGAAATATCACGCGGTCGGCGCCTATCGCCTCAACGGCACTTTACCGGCTCGCCACTCCTGGATTTGACCACCAGACATCTGGAGAAAAAAGCATGACTCTTTCCCATCACGTCGCGGTCATTACCAGCGATGAGCAAGCCCTGATCGTCGCCAGCGACCTGGCCGAAGATTTCAAACGCGACAGCGCCCTGCGCGACCGAGAACGTCGCCTGCCACTGCCGGAACTCGACGTGTTTTCTCGCTCGGGCCTGTGGGGCATCAGCGTGCCGAAGGAATACGGCGGCGCTGGCGTGTCCAACGTGACCCTGGCCAAAGTCATCGCCCTGATCGCTCAGGCTGACGGCTCGCTCGGACAGATTCCGCAGAACCATTTTTATGCACTGGAAGTGCTGCGGGTAAACGGCAGCCACGCGCAAAAACAACGGCTGTACGCCGAAGTGCTCGCCGGTCAACGCTTCGGCAATGCGCTGGCGGAACTGGGCACCAAAACCGCCCACGACCGCGTCACCAGCCTCAAGCGCGATGGCGACGGTTATCGCATCAACGGCCGCAAGTTCTACGCGACCGGCGCGATATACGCCCAGCGTATTCCCACCTCGGTGGTCGATGAAAACGGCGTGCAGCAACTGGCCTTCGTCCCGCGCGACGCCAAAGGCTTGACCGTGATCGACGACTGGAGCGGCTTCGGTCAGCGCACCACGGGCAGCGGTTCAGTGGTGTTCGAAGACGTCTATGTCGCCGCCGAAGACGTGATCCCCTTCCAGAGTGCATTTGAACGTCCGACTACCGTAGGCCCACTGGCGCAGATCCTTCACGCCGCCATCGACACCGGCATCGCCCGCGCCGCTTACGAAGACGCGCTGCACTTTGTGCGCAGCAAGACGCGCCCGTGGATCGATTCCGGCAACGACAAAGCCACCGAAGATCCACTGACACTGAAAAGCTTCGGCCACTTGAGCATTCGCCTGCACGCCACCGAAGCCTTGCTTGAGCGTGCCGGCGAATTCCTCGACGCAGCACAGGCGCAAACCAACGCCGAGACCGTCGCTGCCGCCTCGATTGCCGTCGCCGAAGCACGGGCGATCAGCACCGAAATTTCCCTGGCCGCCGGCAGCACGCTGTTCGAACTGGCGGGCAGCCAGGCGACCCTGATCGAGCACGGCCTCGACCGCCACTGGCGCAACGCCCGCGTGCATACGCTGCACGATCCGGTGCGCTGGAAGTATCACGCCGTCGGCAATTACTACCTCAACGATGAAAACCCGCCGCTGCGAGGGACCATCTGATGAGCGCCGCGAAAAAGAAGATTCTGCTCAACGCGTTCAACATGAATTGCATCGGCCATATCAACCATGGCCTGTGGACGCATCCGCGCGATACCTCGACGCGCTACAACACCATTGAGTACTGGACCGAACTGGCGCAATTGCTGGAGCGCGGACTGTTCGACGGCCTGTTCATCGCCGACATCGTTGGTGTGTACGACGTCTACCAGAACTCGGTCGATGTGCCGCTGAAGGAGTCAATTCAGTTACCGGTCAACGACCCGCTGCTGCTGGTTTCAGCCATGGCCGCCGTGACCAAAAACCTCGGCTTCGGCCTCACCGCCAACCTCACCTATGAGCCGCCCTATCTGTTCGCCCGACGCATGTCGACGCTCGATCATCTGAGTCGCGGACGCGTTGGCTGGAACATCGTCACCGGTTATCTGGACAGCGCCGCGAAAGCCATGGGCCTTAGCGAGCAGGTCGAGCACGACCGCCGCTACGATCAGGCCGACGAATACCTGGAAGTGCTCTACAAACTCTGGGAAGGCAGTTGGGAAAACGGCGCGGTGCTTAACGACCGCGAACAGCGCATCTACGCCAACCCGGAAAAAGTGCACAAGGTCGAGCACAAGGGCGAGTTCTATCAGGTCGAGGGATATCACCTCTGCGAACCGTCGCCGCAGCGTACGCCGGTGTTGTTTCAGGCCGGCAGCTCCGATCGCGGTTTGCTCTTCGCCGGGCGTCATGCCGAATGCGTGTTCATCAGCGGCCAGAAAAAACCGTCGACCAAGGTTCAGGTGGACAAGGTCCGCGCCAGCGCCGTCGAGGCGGGACGCAACCCCGATGACATCAAGGTGTTCATGGGCCTCAACGTCATCGTCGGCGCGACTGAAGAAGCCGCGTGGGCCAAGCACGCCGAATATCTCAGTTACGCCAGCGCCGAAGCTGGCGTCGCGCATTTTTCCGCCTCGACCGGCATCGACTTTTCCCAATACGAAATCGACGAACCGATCCAGTACGTGAAGAGCAACGCCATTCAGTCGGCGACGAAAAACCTGCAAAACAACGACTGGACCCGGCGCAAATTGCTCGACCAGCACGCCCTCGGCGGCCGCTATATCACCGTGGTCGGCTCGCCGGAGCAAGTGGCCGATGAGCTGGAATCGTGGATCGCCGAGACCGGTCTGGACGGCTTCAACCTGACGCGCATTGTGACCCCGGAAAGCTATGTCGATTTCATTGAGCTGGTGATTCCCGAGTTGCAGCGACGCGGCTCGTACAAGACCGCGTATGACACCGGCAGCTTGCGCGAGAAGTTGTTTCACGGCGAGGCGCAGCTTCCGGAGCAACACACCGGCTCTTCATACCGGCATTAAAAGCTTCGCGAGCAGGCTCGCTCCCACATTTGGAATGCATTCCCCTGTGGGAGCGAGCCTGCTCGCGAAGAGGCCCGACCAGACACCACAAACTTATGCACTGACTGGAAAACTCATCATGATCAAAAAACACCTGTCCCACCCAGTCAAAGCACTGGCCCTGGCCTTCGGCCTGTTCAGCTCGGCCGTTTTCGCCGCCGAAACACCGTTGAAAATCGGCACCACCGCGGCCTTCGCCATTCCGCTGGAAGCCGCCGTCGAAGAGGCCTCCAAACAAGGCCTGAATGTCGAGTTGGTGGAGTTCACCGACTGGATCGCACCGAACGTCAGCCTCGCCGCCGGCGACATCGACGTGAACTACTTCCAGCACATCCCGTTCCTCGAAAACGCCAAAGCCGCGTCAGGTTTTGATCTGGTGCCGTTCGCACCGGGGATCATCAACAACGTCGGCCTTTACTCGAAAAAGTACAAAAGCTTCGATGAGCTACCCGAGGGCGCCAGCGTCGCTATTGCCAACGACCCGATCAACAGCGGTCGTGGCCTGCAGTTGCTGGCCAAGGCCGGTTTGATCACCCTGAAACCGGGCGTTGGTTACAAAGCCACCGAAGACGACATCGTTGCCAACCCGAAGAAAATCAAAATCCTCCAGGTCGAAGCCGTGCAGTTGGTACGCGCCTACGACGACGCGGATCTGGTTCAGGGTTACCCGGCCTACATTCGTCTGGCGAAGACTTTCGATGCCGGCTCGGCGCTGCTGTTCGACGGCCTCGACCACAAGGAATACGTGATCCAGTTCGTCATTCAGCCGAAGAGCAAAACCGATCCGCGCCTGATCAAGTTCGTCGACATTTATCAGCACTCGCCGGTGGTTCGCGCTGCGCTGGATAAAGCCCACGGCAAGCTCTATCAAGCCGGTTGGGAAAGCTGAGCATGACGGCCGCGATCCAACGGCGACTGGAAACTCCAGAGCCACACACTGCTGAAAAAACCGAGCTGCACCCCGAGTTGAATCGCGCCCACGTACGTTTTATCGGCCTGGGCAAAACCTACAACGGCCGGCAAGGCCCGGTCGCCGCGTTGCAGGGCATCGATCTGGCGATTTCGCGCGGTGAAGTGTTCGGCATCATCGGCCGCAGCGGCGCCGGCAAGTCGTCGCTGATTCGCACCATCAATCGTCTGGAACAACCGACCTCGGGGCGGGTGTTGATCGATCAGGTCGACATCGGCGAATTCGATGAAGACCGTCTCGTAGCGCTGCGTCGGCGCATTGGCATGATCTTCCAGCACTTCAATCTGATGTCGGCCAAGACCGTGTGGCAGAACGTCGAATTGCCGCTGAAAGTGGCGGGTGTGCCGAAAGAGCAGCGCGAGAACAAGGTTCGCGAACTGCTCGAACTGGTCGGCCTGCAAGAAAAGCACAAGGCCTATCCGGCGCAGCTTTCCGGTGGGCAGAAACAGCGCGTCGGCATCGCCCGCGCGTTGGTGCATGACCCGGATATTTTGCTCTGCGACGAGGCCACTTCGGCGCTCGACCCGGAAACCACGCAATCGATCCTCGGCCTGTTACGCGAGATCAACCAACGCCTGGGTCTGACCATCGTGCTGATCACCCACGAGATGGCGGTGATTCGCGAAATCTGCGACCGCGTCGTAGTGCTGGAGCATGGCCGGGTGGTCGAACAAGGTCCGGTCTGGGAAGTGTTCGGTAATCCGCAGCACGAGGTCAGCCAGACCTTGCTCGCGCCGCTGCAACACGCGTTGCCGGAAGAACTGCAGAGTCGTTTGCAAGCCCAAGCGCCGTCCTCCGACGCCGCTGTGGTGCTGCGCTTGCAGTTCACCGGCAGTGCCAGTGATGAGCCGGACCTGGCCGCACTGTTTTCGGCGCTCGGCGGGCGGGTGAAATTGCTCCAGGGCGGCGTGGAGCGAATTCAGGGTCATGCGTTGGGGCAACTGTTATTGGCCGTCAGCGGTTCGTCGTTGAGTGCAGAGCAATTGCGTGAGCGCGCCGCGCAATGGGCGCAACGAGTGGAGGTATTGGGTCATGTGGTTTGATCGCTTGCTGCAGGGCTTTATCGACACGTTTCTGATGGTCGGCGTGTCGTCGCTGATCGCGTTGCTGGTGGGGATTCCGATGGCGGTGATTCTGGTCACCAGCGACAAGGGCGGGATCTACCAAGCGCCGGTGTTGAACCGTGCCTTGGGCGCGTTCGTGAACCTGTTCCGCTCGATCCCGTTCCTGATTCTGATGGTCGCGCTGATTCCGTTTACCCGGCTGATTGTCGGCACCACTTACGGTGTCTGGGCAGCCGTGGTGCCACTGACGATTGCGGCGACACCGTTCTTTGCGCGGATTGCCGAAGTGAGCCTGCGTGAGGTCGATCATGGTCTGATCGAGGCCGCGCAGGCCATGGGTTGCCGGCGCTGGCACATCGTCTGGCATGTGTTGTTGCCGGAGGCGCTGCCGGGGATCGTCGGCGGTTTCACCATCACCCTGGTGACGATGATCAACTCATCGGCCATGGCCGGTGCGATTGGCGCCGGCGGGTTGGGGGATATCGCTTACCGCTACGGCTATCAACGCTTCGACAGCCAGATCATGCTGACCGTGATTGTGTTGCTGGTGGCGCTGGTGGCGGTGATTCAGTTGGGCGGGGATCGCTTGGCGCGTGGACTAAACAAGCGCTGAAGAAGATCAAACGCTCGCCGTCTGCGGCAACTCCCGCCTTGAGTGGAGTTGCCGCAGGCAATGCCGAATAGCCGTAAAGCTCAACGATCAAACAGGTTCGCCAGTCACTCAGCGTTGGCGATTCGCGCCCGATGCAAGCGCTGCAAATCATCCGCCGCACAAATGATGCTGTCCGCGTTTCTCGCCGCCATTTGCGCCCTCACTGCGGGGCTTGCATTGAACAGGATCAGCGCCGTTTCGATGTCATGAATACCGGCAACGCCGGAGTGCTCGCGGACACCGGCAATGAAGTTGGTATAAGTCATGCCAAAGGCTTTCAGGTAATCCAGCGTAAGCCCGCCTTGCATGATCACCTCCGATACCCCGCGCCAAGACGAGTCATACACGGGTAAAGAACGTTTCAGCGAACGTTGAGCCTTGTCATTCAGATAAAAGAAATCCCGCGTGCTTGGCCCGACACTTTTGAAGCGACTGATCCGCGCCGTGTGCAAAAACTCATGGCCTAAAAGAATGCTGAGTCTGTCTTTCTCCAGGTGGGTCAAGTTGATAAAAACCCGCCCATGGAAATCATCCAGGTTGACCCAGCCCTGGTGCGACTTGTTATTGGATTGCACGCCAATGATCTTGCTTTCGCCCCATGTGCCTTGATATTCAGCGGCCAGGGCCTGGCCTCGGGTCAACGCATCGATAAACCGCGATTTGACCGCTGCATGCGCGCTGCCGAAGTAACTCGCCAGCAGCGTATCGATGTCACTGTAGTTCGCCCGGAGAGCCGCTTGCGCATCCGCATAGATGCGTTCCACGGCCTGTAATTCCGCACGCACGAGGGCGGCCTGGTCCGCCGGAAACTGCTTCAAGCCACGGGCAATCACGACTTCGCCGGCGGCCATTGTGGTTTCGAACCGGTCGTTCAGCCCCTCATCCACAGCGATGGGTGGATGATTCTCGGCATTGTGGCTGTCATGTCCGGCTTCTGCTTGACGGTCCATAGCGACCAGCGGGCGCTGTGATGGCGGGATTGCGGCGTCGGGCGCACTCATCGTGAGCCCGTTGCCGATATCGGCAAGGGCCATCAAGGGCGCGGGTTTCCAGGTCAACGTTGCGGGGTCGAGCATCAGCACCGGGCCTGGCGCCAATTCTGTCGCCAGGTGCGCCCGGCAGGTCGCCGTCCCGGCAATCTTGCGCACCAGCACGACGCCACCCTGCTCGAGATTGACGAAGTAACGCCCTTTGTAGGTCCGGTAGCCCTCGCTGTCCACCGCTGCCGATGCGGGCAACCCGTTAAGCAGGTAACGCTCCATCGACAGCACATCGGAGCTGGACGGTTTGAGCGGATCGAGTCGATGGCTGCCGCTGATGAGGTGATTGGAGTGCACAGCCGCCGTAGCGATGAGCGCTGACTCGTCCGCCACAAGGTGTGGAACCTTGGCCGGCGGCCCGCCCTCGGCGGCGGTTGCAGCAGGGCGTAAACGCGGCGGTTGGGCTTGTGCAACCGTGCGCCCGGGCGTCGAGTGGGTACCGGGTTTGCGAACAGTGACCATGAACAATTCCTTTGATGGTTGAGTGCCCGTGGAAAAAAACCGGGCAGACGTCGCGACAGTGGTCTATCGCGCAGGCGTCATTTCACTCGAATAGCCATCACTGGGTGCGGTACACGGATATGGCACGCATGCGTTGTTTTTGTGCTGGCTCAACGCAGCCCGTGCGGCCGAAAGCTTTCCTCGTTCAAGGGCGAAAGCGCTTATAGTCAGGCCATCTTCCTTCGCCGACACAGCCCGACCATGAAGCAGACCCCCACCGATCTCGAAC
The DNA here is from genome assembly GCF_001648775.1 of Pseudomonas fluorescens. Taxonomy (GTDB): domain Bacteria; phylum Pseudomonadota; class Gammaproteobacteria; order Pseudomonadales; family Pseudomonadaceae; genus Aquipseudomonas; species Aquipseudomonas fluorescens_M. The sequence continues at coordinate 11,104 of NZ_LVEJ01000003.1, read as the reverse complement.
AGATCACCGCCACCACCCTCGGCCACTACAACGCAGTGGCCGAGGATTTTCGTCAAGGCACTCGCGATCACGATGTCAGCCAGAACATCGAGGCGTTGCTGCGGCATATTCAGGGTGCAGCGCCCTTCACGATTCTGGATTTCGGCTGCGGCCCGGGCCGCGATTTACAGACGTTTACGCGCCTGGGCCACGTCGCGGTCGGGCTCGATGGCTCGCAGGAATTTGCGCGGATGGCGCGTGAGGACAGTGGCTGTGAGGTGTTACAGCAGGACTTTCTGAAGCTCGATCTGCCGGCCGAACGCTTCGACGGGATCTTTGCCAATGCGGTGTTGTTTCATGTGCCGTTGCAGGAATTGCCACGGGTACTCGGGCAGTTATATGGCACGTTGAAGCCGGGTGGGGTGTTGTTCAGTTCCAATCCGCGTGGGGATAACCGCGAGGGCTGGAACGGACCGCGGTATGGCTCGTATCACGATCTTGAGGCTTGGCAGGGGTTGTTGACGGCGGCAGGGTTTGTCGAGCTGGAGCATTACTACCGCCCGGCGGGGTTGCCGCGCGAACAGCAGCCTTGGTTGGCGAGTGTCTGGCGTAAGGGTTGAGTCAGAAAAAGCCCTCATCGGAACGCCGCCCGCCCAGCCCTCTCCCGGAGGGAGAAGGAGCCGATTGGGGATATTTGAGAAGTACGCCGACCGGATCCAACTTCGCCGAATCCATAATCGACCTGGTCCTTCAGGTCGATGGATAGCGTCAGACACCTCGGTCAGTCCCCTCTCCCCGTGGGAGAGGGTTAGGGTGAGGGCCGTTGTTGACTTGATCCTTTTTCGGTTCGCGAATCTTGTACCAGGCCACATACAGCGCCGGCAGGAACAGCAACGTCAGCAACGTCGCCACCACGATCCCGCCAATCATCGCGTACGCCATCGGCCCCCAGAACACCTCGCGGGCAATCGGGATCATGCCCATGCTCGCCGCCGCAGCGGTCAGCAGGATCGGCCGGCGCCGGTGTTCGGTCGCCTCGACCACCGCATCCCACGGCGCATAGCCCTTCTTCTCGAACTCATCGATCTGCGTCACCAGAATCACCGAGTTACGGATGATGATGCCGATCAGCGCCAGGATCCCCAGAATTGCCACGAAGCCCATCGGCGTACCGGTCGGCACCAGCGCCAGCACCACGCCGATCAGTCCCAGTGGCGCGACACTCGCGACGAGGAACATTTTCTGCACGCTGTGCAACTGGATCATCAGGAAGGTTGCCATCAAAAACAGCATCAACGGCAAGACCTTGGCAATCGGCCCCTGGGCCTTGCCGCTTTCCTCGACCGTACCGCCGGTGGCGACTTTGTAGCCGACCGGCAGCTTGGCGGCGAACGCATCGATCGACGGCTTGAGGATTTTCACCAGATCGGTCGGCTGGATCTCGTCGCGCACCGAAGCCTTGATGGTGATGGTCGGCAAACGGTCGCGACGCCACACCAGCGGCTGCTCCAGTTCATAACGCACGGTGGCGAACGCCAATAGCGGAATCGAGGTGCCGCTCGGCGTGACGATCTGCAGGTTTTGCAGGGTCTCCGGCGTCCCGCGTTCGGAATCCACCGCGCGGCCGACCACGTTGATCAGGTAGATGTCGTCATCGACCTGAGTCAACGGTGAGCCGCTGACGATGCTGTTCATCAGGTTCGCCACGTCTTCGGACGACAGCCCGAGCTGCCGCGCCTTGTCCTGAGCGATGTCGATGCGCAGGACCTTGCCCGGCTCGTTCCAGTCATAAATGATCTCGCCGATGTGCGAGTTCTTGTCCAGTTCGGTGGCCAGATCAATCGCATGGCGGCGCACCTGATCGATGTCCTTGCCGCTGACCCGGTACTGAATCGGACGCCCCACCGGCGGGCCCATTTCCAGCGCCTGCACGTAACTGCCGATGCCGACGAACTCTTTGTGCAAACGCTCACGCAAGCGCTGGCTCAGCGCTTCGCGGGCTTCGAAGTCCTTGCTGACGATCACCAGTTGCGCGTAGTACGGGTTCTGCAATTGTTGGTCGAGCGGCAGGTAGAAACGGATCGCGCCCTGACCGATGTAAGTGCTCCAGCGCACGATGTCGGGATCGCCCTTGAGCGTCGCCTCAAGCTTGTCGACAGCCTTGCGGGTTTCGTCGATCGAGGCGTTTTGCGGAAGGTTCAGGTCGACGAGAATTTCCGGACGATCCGAGGCTGGGAAGAACTGGTTCTGCACGAAACGCATGCAGAAAATCGACAGTGCAAACAGCAGCACGGTGATGCCGATCGCCCACCAACGGTTGCGCATGCTCCACAGCAAACCGCCGTTGAATGCGCGGCCAATGCGCCCTGGTTCTGCGGCATGGGGTTTCACGTTGGCGCTAAGGATGTGCACGCCGATCACTGGCGCGAAGAACACCGCGACGATCCACGAGACGATCATCGCCACCGCGATCACCGCAAACAGCGTGTAGGTGTACTCACCAGCGGAGCTGGCGTTGAGGCCGATCGGCACGAAACCGGCGACGGTCACCAGCGTACCGGTGAGCATCGGGAACGCCGTCGAGGTGTAGGCGAACGTCGCCGCCTGCTCCTTGGTCTCGCCCATTTCCAGGCGCGTGACCATCATCTCCACGGTGATCATCGCGTCATCCACCAGCAGGCCGAGGGCGATGATCAGCGCGCCGAGGGAAATCCGCTGCATGGTGATGCCGCTGTACTCCATGAACACAAAGACCATCGCCAGCACCAGCGGAATCGAGCAGGCCACCACCAGACCGGCGCGCACGCCGAGGCTGATAAAGCTCACCACCAGCACGATGATCACCGCTTCGAACAGCGCGCTGGTGAAGCCGCCAACGGCTTCTTCTACCACCACGGCCTGATCGGATACGGTGTGCACGCCGACACCGACCGGCAAGTCTGCCGTCAGTTGGTCGATACGTGCATGCAAGGCCTTGCCGAATTCCTGAACGTTGCCGCCCTTCTGCATGGCAATGGCCAGGCCAATGGCCGGCTTGCCGTCGAAGCGAAATTCCGGGGTGGCCGGGTCGACGTAACCACGGCTGATATCGGCGATGTCAGCCAAGCGATAGAAGCGGTCATTGAGCTTGAGGTTGACCTCGGCCAGATCTTTCTCCGAGGCGAACTGCCCCGAAGTCCGCACGGAAATGCGCTCGGGTCCGGCCTCGATAACGCCCGCCGGGGTCACGGCGTTCTGCGATTGCAGACTGTCCACCACCTGGCGCTGATCAATGCCCAGCGCGGCGAGTTTGCGCGTGGAGAAGTTCAGGTAAATCACTTCATCCTGCTGGCCGACCATTTCGATCTTGCCCAGCCCCGGCACATTGCGAATCTCGGCGCGGGCCTGTTCGACGTAATCGCGCAGCTGCCGCATGGTCAACCCGTCGGCGGTGAAGGCATACACCGAACCGAACACATCGCCGAACTCGTCGTTGAATCCCGGCCCCTGAATCCCTTGGGGAAACTGCCCGCGAATGTCGTTGATCTTCTTGCGCACCTGGTACCAGATTTCCGGAATGTCCTTGGCACTGGTGGTGTCGCGCAGGTACACGTACACCGTCGATTCGCCGGGGCGCGTGTAACTTTTCACGTAGTCGAGGGAGTCGAGTTCTTCGAGTTTTTTCTCGATGCGGTCGGTGACCTGCTTGAGGGTTTCCTCCTGCGTTGCGCCCGGCCATTTGGTCTGGATCACCATGGTCTTGATGGTGAACGACGGGTCTTCTTCGCGCCCCAGATTGAAGTACGAGAACACCCCCATGAGCAATCCGACGAACATCAGATACCAGACGAAAGACTGATGCTTGAGGGCCCATTCGGAGAGGTTGAAAGAGCCTTTCATTGACTGTCCTCGTCAAGTTTTACCGATTGTCCGGGTTTGAGACTGTTGACGCCGGCGCTGACCACGCGCTCGCCGTTCTTCACCCCGCCCGCCAGCACCACGCTGCTGTCGGTGCGGCTGATCACCGTGACGTCACGAGGGCTGACGGTTTTGTTTTGTGTGTCGATGACCCAGATGCGTGATTTGCCGTCGACCTCCTGCAGTGCCGTGGCGGGCAGTTCAATGCGCGGCTTGATCGCCGAACTCAAGGTCACGCTGATTGCCGTGCCGAGGCGGAAGCCGTCCGGCGTGTCGGCCAGCGTCAGGCGTGCCCGACGGGTGCGCGTGGCGCTTTGCGCCTGAGGTTCAATCTCGCGGATGACTGCCGTGGTGTTGATGCTCGGGTCGAGTTGCGCGGCCACCGAGAACACCACGTCGCTGGGGATCTGATCGACCAGCGTGTCCGGCAGATCGATCACTGCTTCCTTGATGTCCGGTTGCGCCAGGGTCACCACTTGCTGGCCGGCGGTGACGACTTGCCCGGCCTCGGCGTTCCATGCGGTGACCACGGCGCGGTGGTCGGAGCGCAGCTCGGTGTAGCCGAGCTGGTCCTTGCTCTGGTTGACCGCCGCGCGCGCCTGATCGAGCGAGGCTTGCGTGGTTTTCAGATCGGTCGTGGCGATGTCCAGTTGGGCCTGCGCACCGACGCCGCGATCGAATAGCGCCTGCTGACGTCGCGCATTGGCTTGCGCGTTGATCAGTTGCGCCTGCACCTTGGCCAGATCGCCCTGGGCCGAGCGCAACTGGTTCTGCTGATCGGATGGGTCGAGGGTGGCGAGCAGCGTGCCCTTCTCCACTTCGGCACCGACATCGACGTTACGGCTGGCGATGCGGCCGCCGACGCGGAAACCGGTGTTGCTCTCGTAGCGCGCCTGAATGCTCCCGGCAAAGCGCCCGAGACTTTCTTCACTCAAGGCTTCGACCTTGACCGACAGCACCGGCCGTACCGGCTCCGGCGGCGGCTCTTTCTTCGAGCACGCGGCCAGCATCACAACAACGGGTAACAGCCACAGACGCTTCATGGCTGTGCTCCCGGTTGCAGATCTTTGTAGGTGTTTTCAGCGATCTCGACTTTCATCCCCGGGTGCAGCAATTGCCCGCCGGCAACGATGACTTTCTCGCCACCCTTGAGGCCTTCGCTGATGATCACTTTGCCAGTCAGGTAACGGCCAACCGTGACCGTGTGCAGTTGCGCTTCGCCGTTGTCGTCGACCATCCACACCGCCGGGTCGCTGATATTTTTGGTCAGCGCCGACCACGGCAACTCAACCGCCGATTTGCCCGAGCCTTTGGCTGTGGCACTGACCACCGAACCGAGCTGCATGCCCGGCGGCAGTTTGTCGAGGGTGACTTTGACTTGCACGGTGCCGGACTGTGCCGACACCGCCGGGGTCACTTCGCGCACGGTGCCGGTGGTTTTGATCTCGGGGTTGTCGAGCAGACTGACGGTGATCTTGTTATCGGTAGGCCGTTCGGCGAGCAGTGATTCATAAACGTTGAACACCGCATCGCGGTCGCCATCGCGGGCCAGACTGAAGATCGGCGCGGTGGCCTGCACCACTTGACCGACTTCAGCCTGACGCTCAGTGATGACGCCCGGCGCGTCAGCGATCAGTGAGGTGTAACTGAGCTGATCCTTGGCGTTGGCCAGTTGCGCCTGCGCCGCGCTCAAGGCGCTCTGGCTGCTGCGCAATGCGGCTTGGGCGGAATCGTATTCGCTCTGGCTGGTATAGTCCTTGGGCAGCAGTTTTTGCTGGCGCACAAACGCCGCAGCGCTCTGTTTCACCCGCGCCTGTTCGGCGACCACTTGGGCTTGAGCGGAGTCGACGTTGGTCTGCAAATCCTTCGGGTCGAGCTTGGCCAGTACCTGTTTGGCCGTGACCCGATCGCCAACGTCGACCATGCGCTGGATGATCTTGCCGCCAACGCGAAACGACAATTCAGTCTGCACGCGCGCCTGAACATCGCCGGTCAACGTCACCGAAGCCGCGTAGTCCGTGGGTTTCACTTCCTGTACGAAGACCCGCGGCAAGTATTCCTGCGCGGGCTTCTTGTCGCCGCAAGCGGTCAGCAAGGCCATGGCACTCAGGGCCACCACCACTTTCAATCCGGGACCCGCCATGCAGACTCCTTGGCATTTTTCGAGACTATCGGGACGATACGACTTCAGAGCTTAGAACAGGGTTCCCCGCTTGCACGCTGGTCTTATGAAGAAAAGCTTGGCGTGTCGGTAACGGGTATCCTCTGATCCATCAGCCGCACCTGAAAAAAGGCCTGACATGCTCAACACTTTGGCGGTGGCCAATTACCGCTCGATCAACAAATTGGTAATCCCGCTCGGCCGCCTGAACCTGATCACCGGCCCCAACGGCAGCGGCAAGTCCAATCTTTACCGGGCCTTGCGCCTGCTGGCGGAAACCGCGCAAGGCGGCGTGGTCAATGCGCTGGCCCGTGAGGGTGGGCTGGATTCGACCTTCTGGGCCGGGCCGGAAACCATCAGCCGGCGCATGCGTAACGGCGAAGTGGCGATTGAGCCGACGGTACGCCAAGGCGTGAGACGATTGCGCCTGGGATTTGCCGGCGAAGATTTCAGTTATTCGATTGCCTTGGGGTTGCCCGAGCCGAGTCGCTCGTTTTTTTCCCTCGACCCGGAGATCAAACGTGAATGCATCTGGGCCGGGCCGCTGTATCGCCCTGCCAGTCTGCTGGTAGATCGCAACGGACCGATGATCCGGGCCCGCGAAGGCCGCAACTGGGATGTGCTGGCGCAGCACACGCCGAACTTCGACAGCCTGTTCGATCAGGTCGGCAGCCTGCGCAGCTCACCGGAAGTGTTCCAGATGCGCGAGTTCATCCGCCGCTGGCGCTTTTACGATCACTTTCGCAGCGATGCCGACGCGCCGGTGCGCCAACCGCAATTGGGTACGCGTACGCCGGTGCTGCATCACGATGGGCGGGATCTGGCGGCGGCGTTGCAGACCATCATTGAAATCGGCGACCCCGAGGCTTTGCAGTCCGCAATCAGCGATGCGTTCCCCGGGGCACGCTTGCGCATCGAGCCGCTGACGGGTGGACGCTTTGCCATCGAGTTTTTTCAAGAAGGCTTGTTGCGGCCGTTGTCGGCGGCGGAATTGTCGGACGGGACGTTGCGTTATCTGCTGCTGGTCGCGGCGCTGCTGACGCCGAGACCACCGTCGCTGATGGTGCTGAACGAGCCGGAAACCAGTTTGCACCCGGATCTTTTGCCGGCGTTGGCGCGGTTGATTATCCGTGCCTCGGAGCAGTGTCAGGTGTGGGTGGTGTCGCATGCGCGGCGGTTGATTTCGGCGTTGCAGGAAGACCCGGAGTGCAACTGCATCGTGTTGGAGAAGACGTTGGGGCAGACCGGGATTGTCGGGCAGCGGGTGCTGGATGAGCCGGCGTGGAACTGGCCGGATTGAGCGTTCCAGGCAAAAGCCCCTCACCCTAACCCTCTCCCGGAGGGAGAGGGGACTGACCGAGTTGTTCTTTCGAACTATGCCGACATGAAAGTCTCGAGTTGAACTCAGGTTTTGAAAAGCCCAGAGATCGGCTCCCTCTCCCTCCGGGAGAGGGCTGGGGTGAGGGGCAAGCCTCACCACCGACCTAGCAGACAATCACCCCTGCCACTTGCCCCCTTCAACAATCACGCTCTCAGGCTTGGTGTCATCGCTTAGTTCTTTACGCACATATTGGTCATACAGCTTGAGCAGATACTTCTCCTCACCCAGCTTTGTCAGCTCGGTATTCACCCAATCACGCAACTCGATATTGCCCTTCTTCACCGCCGGCGCAATCGGCGCTTCAGCACCCAGTTTGTCATCCAGCACGCGATAGCCCGGGTTCTGCTTGGCCCAACTGAACAGCACCAGATTGTCCTGTGCATAAGCGTCGCCACGACCATTGGCCAGGGCTTGCAGCGACTCGGAGTTTTTCTCGAACTTCAGCAGTTTCCAGTCCGGGTGATTCTTGGTCAGCCAGATATCGGCGGTGGTGCCGGTGGTGACAATGGTCGTACGAGTCGCCAGGTCATCAAGGTTCTTCACCGAGCTGCTTTGCGGCACTAAGGCCTGAACAGCGACCTTGAGGTTCGGGTTGGTGAATTCCACCGCTTCCTTGCGTTCCGGGGTCACGGTCATGTTGGCGAGGATCAGGTCGACCTTGTCGCTTTGCAGGAATGGAATACGGCTCGCCGGCTCGACGGCAACGAACTCGACCTTGTTTTCATCGCCAAGCAGATCCTTGGCGAAACGGCGGCCAATGTCGGTATCGAAACCGACGTAACGCCCGGCCTCATCGACAAAGCCGAATGGCGGCTTATCGGTGAAGACACCGACGATCAATTTGTCGCGAGCCTTGATCTTGTCCAGATAACCGGCTGGCGCGGTGCTTTCGCTGGCGACTTTCGGCTTTGGCGGTTCTTCGGTTTTGCTGCAGCCAGCGAGCAAGGCGAGGCTGAGCAAGGGCAATAAAAAAGTGGCCGTTTTCATAACAGTTCCAGTTCCTTTGTCGGATTCGTTTTTGGCAGTGTTGCAACGAAGGAGAACTTCTCCAGAAACTGCTGCGCGCGTGCGGTTTGCGGGTTCGTAAAGAAAATCTCGGGCGGGTTCTGTTCAAGGATGCGCCCGGCATCCATGAACACAATGCGATCGGCCACCGCGCGGGCGAAGGCCATTTCATGGGTGACGATCAACAGGGTCATGCCCTCACGGGCCAGGCCCTGAATGACCTGCAACACTTCCTTGACCATTTCCGGGTCGAGGGCGGCGGTGACTTCATCGAAGAGCATCACGCGTGGGTTCATGCACAGCGAACGGACGATGGCGATGCGTTGTTGCTGGCCGCCAGAGAGCTGACGCGGGAAGGCGTCGCGCTTGTCCGCCAGGCCCACGCGTTCGAGCAAGGCTTCGGCTTGTTGCTGCGCTTCGCGGCGTTGACGCTTCTGCACCTTGAGCGGGCCGAGCAGCAAGTTATCGAGCACGCTCATGTGCGGGAACAGGTGATAACTCTGGAAGACCATACCGATCTGCTGACGGATCTCGCGCCAGTCGGTGGACTTGTCGAGCAGCTCGCGGCCGACAAATTTCAGACTGCCGCCGTGGGCTTCTTCCAGGCCATTGAGGCAACGCAGCAAGGTGCTTTTGCCGCAACCGCTGGGGCCGAGGATGACGATCACTTCCCCACTCTGCACCTGCAGATCAATGCCGTTGAGCACCTGTTGTTCGCCATAGAATTTGTTGAAACCGTGAAACTCGATCAATGCGCTCATGCTTGCGTCCAGCGCCGCTCCAGCACGCGCGAGGCGGCCGACAGCGGGTAGCAGATGAAAAAGAAAAACAGAAACAGCGCGCCGTAGATCAACACCGATTCGTAAGTGCGCTCGATGATCTGCTGGCCGACCTTGATCACGTCGACCACACCGATCAGCACCGCCAGCGAACTGGTCTTGATGATCCGCGTGTAGACGTTGATGGTCGGCGGCGTCATGCGTTTCAGCGCTTGCGGCAAAAGCACGTAGCCGTAGAGCTGCGCGGCGTTCAGGCCAATCGAAAGTCCAGCTTCACGCTGGCCGCGCGGCAACGAATGCAGCGCACCGCGCGCGACTTCGCCGACCTCACTCGCGCCCCACAACGACAGCACCAGCACCGCGCACCAGAAACTCGGAATGCTCAAACCAAAGAAAATCGGCAAGCCGAAAAACAACAGATACAACCAGACCAGCACCGGAATCGCCCGGAACAGCTCCAGATACACCCGCAAAATCGCGTTCAACCACGTCACGTTGAGCGTGCGCAACACGCCGTAGAGCACACCACCGAGGGTGCTGATGGCGATGCTCAGAAACGAGATCGACAGGGTTTGCCCGGCGCCCTTGGCCAATTGCGGCAACGACACCCAGAGCAACTCAAGACCCGAACTGGCCATGCTGGAGCCTCCTTTCCAGACGGCTGAGCAGCAGCGACAGCGGCAAGAACAACAGCACGCAGATCAGCGTCAGCACGGCGAGCATTTCGTAGGTTTTGTAATAGAGCGCGATGTAGCTCTTGGTGGTGTAGAGAATTTCCGGCACCGCCACCGCCGAGACCACGGTGGTTTCCTTGAGAAGGAAAATGAAATTGGCGAACAGCGACGGCAGGCTGAGGATCCCCGCTTGCGGCAGGATCACGTAGCGCAATAGTTGGCCGTGAGAGAGGCCGATGGAGCGCCCCGACTCTAGCTGCGCCTGCGGCACGGCATCGACGCCCGCGCGCAGCACTTCAGTGAGGTAGGCGCCGCCGAGAAAGGTCATGGTAATGATCGCGGCAGTGAAACCGGACACCTGAATCCCTACTGCCGGCAAGGCGAAGTAGACGAAAAACAACTGGATCAGCAGCGGTGTGTTACGCGCCAGCTCAACATACAGGCCCACCAGTTTTTGCAGGTAAGGCGTGCGGAACACCAGAATGGTCGCGTTGAGCAACGCCACCAGCAACGAGGTGCCGATGGCGATAAATCCCACCTGCAGCGTCACGCCCACGGCTTTGAGAAAAGCCGGCAGCGTGCTGAGGATAAATGCGTAATCAAAAGTCATGAAACGTCCTGAACGCCGCTCGGTAAGCGACGGTGGTGCAGTCCATGGACAGCGGGTGGCTGTCCGGCAGGAGATGACTTTATAGGTATAAAAACAAGAATTTAAATACCGTTAAAGCATATTGATATCACCCAAAAAACTATCTTGCGAGTTTGCCGGGAAGGAATAAGAAGGCTATTTTCCTTTGCGCTGTAGGACGGATCTTTTTTTCATGAAAGGCCTCCAAGGATGAACAGCTTTTGGCCAGACTCCCCCGGCCAAACCCATAACAAGGAAGAGAACATGGACGTAAAAGTGCCGCAGCGACTGGATCCGCAGGAGATTGTGAAATTGTTGGTGGCGTTAAGGCGGGCGTTGAAGGCCCAGGTGGCCTGAGGTCAAAATCAACAGCCCCTCACCCCAGCCCTCTCCCGGAGGGAGAGGGGGCCGACCGAGGTGTCTTTCGTCATACATCGACCTGAAAGACTGAGTCGATTATGGATTCGGCAGAGATCTTTCACGTCGGCATGCTTCTACAGCATCCCCCAATCAGTCCCCTTTCCCTCTGGGAGAGGGGCCGACCGAGGTGTCTTTCGTCATACATCGACCTGAAAGACTGAGTCGATTATGGATTCGGCA
>NZ_LVEJ01000028.1 GCF_001648775.1 Pseudomonas fluorescens | reverse complement strand
TCCAATTGTGGGAGCGAGCCTGCTCGCGATAGCGTCCTCACATTCGCCGGGTTTCTATCGGGTTCACTCCGCATGCTCACAAAAAAGCCACCTTTCGGTGGCTTCTCGTTCAGCGTCTGTCATCAGTCGTAGATGACTTTCTTCTTCCAGTCCGCATCGGCCTCGGCATCTTTGAGGCCGGCAGTCAGTTGGTTCTCTTCACCTTCAACCGGGGCAATTTTGTCCATGACCTGGGCGTTGGCGCGGGCCAGCAGTTTTTCCAGGTATTGCAGTTGTTCGGAGTAGATCTGCGGATCCGGCTGTTTGCGCAGGTATTGCACGCCGCGTTCGAAGGCGAGGCGGGCCTGGCCGGGTTGGTTTTGTTGCAGGGACTGTTGGCCGAGGTTGTTGAAGAACTCGATGTGCAGCAGTACCAGAATGTGGCGGATTTCGCGGATCCACTGTTTGGCTTCGTTCGGCGGCAGGAAGCCGTCGTGGGCGGCGCGGGTGATTTGGCCGTGGAGGGCTTCGAGGAGGAAGCGTACGTCTTTGGCCTTGGCTTCGGTCAGGATCGGTGCCGGCGGGTTGTTGACCGGGATCGATTCGCCCTGGGCCACCAGCGCGCTCAGTTCAGTGATGCGTGCTTTAGTGGTGGCGCTGGTTTTTTCCAGGTTCAGCAGACGCTGGCAGACGTTCAGCTCCAGGCGGGTCAGCAGCAGTTTCAAGGCCGGGGTCATGAATTGGCCGGGAAAGGTCTCGGTCAGTTCGCCGCAGCGGCGCAGGCGGTCGTTGAGTTCGACCTTGGTGCGGGCCTTCTCCAGTTTGTTGTTTTCCACCACATGGTTCATGTAGCCAATGGCGATCAGAATTGCGATCCCGGCTATGACAAGCAGGGTGATCATGAGTGGTGTCACCGGTAAGACCTCTTTATAGGGTTCGCATGCGAGTGTAGTGGCTGGGCATTTAGGCGCCTAGCGCCGCTCGACGAGTTGGATCGGCAGTTCAATCTGTATCGGCCGCACACTGTTTATATGAATGCTGGCGCATGATGTGCAGATTGCCATCACCGTGGGTGGACTATAACGTCTTGGCGAGTGGCGGAATATAGGCGTCAGGACTTGGGCGGCGCAAAAGCCTGAAAGCTCCCGTAAAGGACGTCGAAGTCATTGATTTAAATAAATTTATATCAGGGGGTTGACGACCTCTCAATCCATCCATAGAATGCGCGCCACTTGCAGCGTAAAGCACACAGCGAAGCGCGGCAGGGAGTGAATGTTGTAGTGTGTCCCCTTCGTCTAGTGGCCTAGGACACCGCCCTTTCACGGCGGTAACAGGGGTTCGAGTCCCCTAGGGGACGCCAATGCGGGAATAGCTCAGTTGGTAGAGCACGACCTTGCCAAGGTCGGGGTCGCGAGTTCGAGTCTCGTTTCCCGCTCCAATTTTAAACAGCAGTGCTTTCGGGCAGTGCTGAGTGAAACCAGAACCCAATCTTCGGAGGCGGATCTGGACACCGAAACACACACCATGTGTTCCGGGTAGCGTGTCCCCTTCGTCTAGTGGCCTAGGACACCGCCCTTTCACGGCGGTAACAGGGGTTCGAGTCCCCTAGGGGACGCCATTTGCGGGAATAGCTCAGTTGGTAGAGCACGACCTTGCCAAGGTCGGGGTCGCGAGTTCGAGTCTCGTTTCCCGCTCCAAATTCTAGAAACGCCGCTCAGTGAGCGGCGTTTTTATTAGTGAAAGTTGTAGCCTGTGTCCCCTTCGTCTAGTGGCCTAGGACACCGCCCTTTCACGGCGGTAACAGGGGTTCGAGTCCCCTAGGGGACGCCATTGCGGGAATAGCTCAGTTGGTAGAGCACGACCTTGCCAAGGTCGGGGTCGCGAGTTCGAGTCTCGTTTCCCGCTCCAAATTCACAAAAACGCCGCTCAATAGAGCGGCGTTTTTGTATGCGCGTTTTTTGTGTTTGTCCTGCCTGTTACAACTTTCCTACAGCGGATCCGTGAGATCAGGAAGCGTCTGACAGCCAGCGCGAGGCGATTCTGGGATAACGACAGGCCTTGCTCACCGAGCCTTTTCCGTCGATTCCAGAGATCCCTTCAATGTCATTGAAATCAGTTTCGCGCGGCAGTTTGCCCGAGATTCGTGCCACCGCGCTCCTCGCATTACCGCTGGTCGTCGGCCATGTCTGCGCCGGTTTGATTGCCTTCGTCGACAACCTGATCGCCGGCAATCACGGCACCGACACCCTGGCGGCGGTGACGCTGGGCACCGCGTTGTTATGGCTGCCGATGTTGGTGCCGATCGGTACGTTGATTGCGCTGACGGCGTCGGTCGCCCGTTTGCAGGGCGGGGATCGAACCGATGAAATCGCGCCGATCTTTCGCCAAGCGTTGTGGCTGGCGCTGTTCATGGGGCTGTTGATGTTCGCTTTTCTCAGCCTTGCGCCAATGTTGCTCGCGCCTGCCGGGATCGCCGAGGAGATGATTCCCGGCGCGCAGGCGTTCTTGCACGCGGTGCGTTGGGGTAGTCCGGCGCTGACGCTGTTTTTCTGCATGCGCTATCTGTGCGAAGGGATGCACTGGATGCGTCCGACGATGATTTTCAGTTTCGGCGGTCTGTTGGTGCTGGCGCCATTGGGCTACGTGTTGACCAATGGCAAGTTGGGTTTCCCCGAGCTGGGCGCACAAGGGCTGGGGATCGCTTCGGCTGTGATGATGTGGCTGCAGGCATTGCTGTTTGCCGGCTATCTCTGGTTTGGCCGGCGCTTGGCGCATTTGCAGTTGTTTGCGCGTTTCGAGCTGCCGAGTCGCGCGGGCATCATGGATTTGTTGCGCACCGGCATGCCGATTGGCATTGCGATTCTGATGCAAGGCAGCCTGTTCATTGTCACTTCGCTGCTGATCGGGCGGTTGGGTTCGACGTTTCTTGCGGCGCACCAGATTGCAGTGAACCTCGCGCAGTTGTGTTTCATGATCCCGGTGGCTGTGGCCGAGGCGACCACGGTTCGCGTGGGGCATGCGTTGGGGCGCGGCGATCTCCAGCGTGTCCGGCAAGCCGCGTGGGCCGGTTGCGTGATTGTGTTGTTGGCACAGAGCGTATCGGTCGTGATCCTGCTGTTGGGCAATGAAGCGATTGCCAGCCTTTATAGCGCCGACATCGCCGTCACGGCATTGGCCGCGACACTGTTGCTGTTCGCCGCGGCCTTGCAGTTTCCCGATGGCTTGCAGATGCTTGCGGCGGGGGCGTTGCGGGGGCTGCAGGACACGCGCGTGCCAATGTGGCTGGCGGTTTTCTGTTACTGGGGCGTTGGCGTGCCGCTCGGCGCGGGGTTGGCATTTGGCCTGGAGTGGGGCCCGCAAGGAATCTGGACCGGATTGATCACCGCCCTGAGCCTGGCGACGCTTTTGATGGGCGCGCGATTTATCTATAGCAGCCGGGTCAGGGTGGCTGGCGTCAGTTAAACCAAAAGGCCCGTCGATGAGCGTCGACGGGCCTTTTGTTTGCGTATGCGTTACCAGGACATCATCAAGCGACCGGCAAACAGGATCAGCACGACCCCCATGGTGCGCTCGAACCAGTGCCCCATGCGCAGGAACAGCAGGCGTACCTTGGCGCTGGAGAAAAACAGCGCGACGATCACAAACCACAAGGCGTTCACAAAGCACATCCACAGCCCGTACAACGCCTGGATGTTCAGCGGTGTGCTGGCGCTGATGATCGTGGTGAAGATCGCCAGAAAAAACAGCGTGGCCTTGGGGTTGGTGGCATTGGTCAGAAAACCGGTGGTGAACGCCTTGAGCAGTGTTTGCTCGACCACGGGTTCGTCGATGGTTTTCTCTCCCTCAAGCGCCGATTTGGGTTTGCTGCGCAACAGGCTGACACCCAGATACAGGATGTAGGCGCCACCAATGACCTTGGCCACGGTCAGCAACCACGGGGTGGTGTGCATCAATGCGCCAACGCCGAGCAATGTATACAGCACATGCACGGAGATGCCCGCGCCGATCCCCAGCGCCGTACAAATGCCCACGACTCGGCCAAAACGTACGCTCTGGCGAATGGTCACGGCGAAGTCTGGACCGGGGGCGACCACGGCCAGAAAGTGAATGGTGGCCAATGCCAGAAATTCGCCCAGGTAGTTCGATAACATCTCAGCTCCAGAAAGTCAGGGGTGAAGCATTGCCGCGGTAGCCGACAAAGAACGAAAGGCTCAAGCGCGGATCCGCCACACCCGGGGTCACCGAGTGCATGCAGCGCGAATTGAACATGATGAAATCTCCCGGATTCGGCCGTACCTCAAGGCTCGGCGGGCCGAGCAGCGCGGGGTCGATGCCGTAACTGTCGCCGCGCATTTCGTCGAACTGGTCGGCAGAAATGTCGTCGTCCCACATCTGCAATGCGCCGCCTTCGGTCGGCATGTTCAGGTAAACATTGCAGGCGAACTGCGCTTCCAGGCTGCGTGCCTGAAAGCTGTCCGGGGCGTCCTTGGCAAAAATGTCGTGATGGGCGAGGAAGCACACTCCCGGTTTCACCACGCGCGACAGACCGACATACATTTTGCGCCCGTAGAGGTTTTCCAGATGCGCACCGGCCGGCCATGACTCGTCGAGCATGCAGCGCAGCGTGTCGACCGGTGAGGAGTAGGGCGCGCAACGTTTACGCAATTCCGCAATGTTACTGGTGGCGCGCTCGAAGTAGTCTTCGATCAGCAGCGGCTGGTTTTCCGCCTCGTAAAACGCCATGCCGATGCGGCCGATACTCGGTGCGTTGATGTAGCCCTCAAAGCCGGGAGCGAGGATCTTGTCGCCAATCTGGATCGCCAGCGGCTCAGGCAAAAAGCCTTTGACGCGGATGGCAAGGACTTCTTCGTTGGCCAGTTTTTTTATGCACGTCTCATCGAGACGCTCGACGTCTAGCATCATTTTTTGTAGGTCCATCTATCGATAGTCAACGGAACCTGCGAATGCGGTTCCCCCGGCGTCGGGCGATGCGTGGGGCATCGCCCAAAATCCTTAATCCACGCTGTAGTGGACCGACAGGGTGCCCTTCTTCTGCGAAAGGGACGCGATCGTGACTCTGCCCAGATCCTTCAGACTGCGTACATGGGTACCGCCGCAGCCGTAGGCGGGCAGCTCACCGAAACTGATTTCCCGCGCGCCCTCGCGCAGCGAAGTCAGGCGCGGTAGATCGTGTTCGACCCACTGGCCAATGCCGTATTGAATGGTGTCTGCATCGACCTCTTGGGTGGCGTCACCCGGTTTGAATTGCACCCGACCTTCATCGGGCCAGTGATGCGCCTTGATCGGCGTCCAGCCCAGCGCCTGAACGAAATGCCCGATCAGGTGCCCGGCTGAATGCATGCGCGTGTTGAAGCAACGGCGTGCTTCGTCGACCCGAATGCAGGTCATGCCGAGTGGCACCGGTCGATCGACGAAATGAACAATTCGATCCGGCTCCTGCACCACGCGCAGCACCTGGCTTTCGCCGATCCAGCCGGTGTCGCAAGGCTGGCCGCCACCTTGCGGATGGAACAGTGTGGCGCGCAGCACCACGGCAAATTCGTGCTCGTGGGGCGTGCAGTCGAGGACTTCCACATTAGCCTTGAGGTCATCACTATGGAAAAAGAGGCGAAGCGTCATATTCCATGCCCTTATTAAAGTTTCTATTTTTATTATATGAATCGTGCAATAACGTGATAATCCGTTCAAACATCAAAGGACTTGTGCGCTGTGAGCATAAATCTGCCGCTACCGCTGTTGGGAGAAATGGCGATTTTCGTCAAGGTCGTGGAGACCGGCAGCTTTTCTGAAGCGGCTCGCCAGTTGGGTTCATCCCCGTCTGCGGTGAGTCGCAGCATTTCTCGGCTGGAAAAAGCCCTGGCCACGCGGTTGCTGCAGCGCACCACGCGCAAGCTGCGTTTGAGCGACGGCGGTGAAGAAGTGTTCAAGCGCTGCCAGGAGATGGTCAGCGCCGCCAAGTCGGTGATGGAAATCAGTGGCCAATTCACCCACGAAGCAGAAGGCCTGGTGCGGGTCAGCGTGCCGAAAGCGGTGGGGCGCTTCGTGATTCATCCGCACATGCCCGAGTTTTTACGGCGTTATCCCAAGGTCGATGTCGAGTTGTTGCTGGAAGACCGGCAAGTCGACTTGATCGACGACCATGTCGATCTGGCGATTCGCATCACGGATCGGCCGCCGGCCGGATTGGTCGGACGGCAGTTGCTGACCATCGACCATCTGCTGTGCGCGACGCCGCAATATCTCGCCGAACACGGCACCCCTACGCATCCCCACGACTTGCTCAATCACAGCTGCATTTATCTGGGCGAAACCCCGAGCGATGCGCGCTGGAAATTCAAGAAGGGCAGCAAAGCGGTGACCGTGGGCGTGCGCGGGCGTTATGCCGCCAACCACACTGGCGTCCGATTGGGCGCGGTGTTGCAGCACATCGGCATTGGCAGCCTGCCGTACTTTACTGCGCGTTATGCACTTGAGCAGAAATTGGTTGTGCAAGTGTTGCCGGACTGGACCTTCCTCGCGTCCTATCACGGCGGGCTATGGCTGTTGCATTCGCCAACGCGTTATCTACCACCCAAGCTGCGAGTGTTTATCGATTTTCTGGTGGAGTGTCTGGAGAAAGAGCCGACCTTGAGCAAGCCGGGCAGAGCGGCAGGTACGAGCAACGCAGCGCTGGCCTATGAATTGCCCGAAAGCGAAGGCCTGCTTTAACGCCGGCGAAAAAAATGCCCGCAAGGACAACCCTGCGGGCATTTTCATAACGGCGCGACAATCAGTGCTTGCTGTCCTGAGCGGACATCGCCAGCAGCTGTTTTTCCTGGTTCCAGTCGAATGGTTCGTCGTTCTGTTCGGCGTCGTAGCGACGTTCTTCCAGGGCCTGATACAGGTCGATCTCTTCATCGGACAAGTAATGCAGGCAGTCGCCGGCGAAGAACCACAGCAGATCGCGCGGGATCAGGTGGGCAATCTGCGGGTAACGGGTAATCACTTGAGTCAGGATGTCCTGGCCCAGGTATTGGCTTTCGATCGGATCGATCGGCAGCGATGCCAGCAGTTCATCGAAGCGCTCCAGGAACAAGGCATGGCTTTCTTCGGGAACCTGTTCGGCCTCACCTACGGCGACCAGGATACTGCGCAGGTGGTCGAGCAAAACCAGATGATCGGCAACGACGTTGGACACGAGATAAGTCCTCAAGAGCAAAACGGGCGCGGGAGTATAAAGCTCCCGCGCGCGCATTGACATGCCTGTCAGGATCAGCGGACTTTGCCCTCTGCCTGTTTCAGTTGTTCTTTGTCGAAATCATCGACGTCGATCACCTTGCGCCGTGCCGCTTCGGCATCGCGCAGACTCTGCGCTTCCACCGGTTGCAACACCCCGGCCTCAAGCGCCGCGTCGATGGCGTGTTCACCGGCGGCCGGTTTGACCTGACCGCTTTTCAGCGAGGTGTGCAGCTTCTTGTGCAACGGTTGCGCGGCGTTGAGCAGATCGCTGGCGTGTTGCAATGCGCCCACCGCATCGTCAGGCGATTGCGGGCGATAGCAGCCGGCGAGCAGTTCTTCCAGCGCCGGATCGCCTTTCGCACGACCAATCACACCGGCGACTTCGGCACCGAGTTTGTCCGCCGGGCCTTTGTGGCGACGACCGAACGGGAACACGATGACCCGCAGCAGGCAGCCGAACACTTTGTTCGGGAAGTTGCTCAGCAGCTCATCCAGCGCCCGTTCCGATTGACCGAGGCTTTCTTCCATCGCCCAACGGAACAGCGGTTCCATGTACGCCGGCGAATCCAGATCGTGATAACGCTTGAGCGCAGCGGACGCCAGATACAGGTTGCTCAAGACGTCGCCCAGGCGCGCCGAGAGACGCTCGCGGCGTTTCAGTTCGCCGCCCAGCAACATCATGCTGAAGTCAGCGAGCATGGCAAACGCTGCGGCCTGACGGTTAAGGGCGCGGAAGTAACCCTGACTGATCTTGTCGCCCGGCGCGTGTTCGAAGTGACCGAAGCCGAGGTTCAGCACCAGCGTGCTGGCGGCATTGCTCACGGCGAAACCGATGTGTTTGAGCAGCAGGCCATCGAACTCTTTCAGCGCCTGATCCTTGTCCTCGCGACCGGCCAGGGCCATTTCCTTGAGCACGAACGGATGGCAGCGAATCGCGCCCTGACCGAAGATCATCAGGTTGCGCGACAAGATGTTCGCGCCTTCCACGGTGATGAAGATCGGCGCACCGTTCCAGCTGCGCCCCAGGTAGTTGTTCGGGCCCATGATGATCGCCTTGCCGCCGTGCACATCCATGGCGTGGCTGATGCATTCGCGGCCGCGTTCGGTGAGGTGGTATTTCAGAATCGCCGACAGCACCGACGGTTTTTCGCCCAGATCCACGGCGTTGGCCGTGAGCATCCGCGCGGCGTCCATCATCCACGCGTTGCCGCCGATGCGCGCCATGGCCTCCTGAATACCTTCGAACGCTGACAGCGGCACGTTGAACTGTTCACGAATTTGCGCGTACTGCCCGGTGACCAGGCTGGTGAATTTTGCCGCGCCAGTGCCGACCGCCGGAAGCGAGATCGAACGGCCGACCGACAGGCAGTTCATCAGCATCATCCAGCCTTTGCCGAGCATCTCCTGGCCGCCGATGAGGAAGTCCAGCGGGATAAACACGTCTTTACCGGAGTTCGGGCCATTCATGAAGGCCGCGCCCAGCGGCAGATGGCGACGGCCGATTTCGACACCGTCGGTATCGGTCGGGATCAGCGCGAGGCTGATGCCCAGGTCTACCTTGTCACCGAGCAGGTGCTCCGGGTCGTAGGCCTTGAACGCCAGGCCGAGCAGGGTGGCAACCGGGCCGAGGGTGATGTAGCGCTTTTCCCAGTTCAAGCGCAGGCCGATGACTTCCTGACCTTCCCATTCGCCTTTGCAGATAATCCCGGTGTCAGGCATCGCGCCGGCATCGGAGCCCGCGAGCGGGCCGGTGAGGGCGAAGCACGGAATGTCATCGCCACGGGCCAGACGAGGCAGGTAATGATTGCGTTGTTCGTCGGTGCCGTAATGCAGCAGCAGTTCGGCCGGGCCGAGGGAGTTGGGTACCATCACCGTCGAGGCGAGGTCGCCGCTGCGGGTGGCCAGTTTCATCGCCACTTGCGAGTGGGCGTAAGCGGAGAAACCTTTACCGCCAAATTCTTTCGGAATGATCAGGGCAAAAAAGCCATGTTCCTTGATGTGCGTCCAGGCTTCGGGTGGCAGGTCCATCGACTGGCCGATCTGCCAGTCAGTGACCATCGCGCAGAGTTCTTCGGTCGGGCCGTCGATGAACGCCTGTTCCTCTTCGCTCAGTTGTGCCTTGGGATAGGCCAGCAGTTTGTCCCAGTCCGGACGGCCGCTGAACAGCTCGCCATCCCACCACACGGTGCCGGCGTCGATCGCGTCGCGTTCGGTCTGCGACATCGGCGGCAGGGTTTTCTGGAACCAGTTGAACAGCGGCGCAGTGAAATGTTTGCGGCGCAGGTCGGGCAGCAACAACGGCGCGGCAACCACCGCCAGCACGACCCAGAACACCAGCAGCAGCCAGCCCGGTGCGTGACTGAAAATACCCATCGCCAGCAGGTAGACGGCAACGATGCCCAAGGCAGGCAGAGGGGCAATACGTCGGTGGGCGAGATACGCCACGCCAACGATCAAAACCAGTATCCACAACAACAGCATATTCAGTCCTCCGTGAACCAAGGCAAATCGACCCTCCAGAGCTTAGACGGCATCTGCAAAACCGGGTGGTCAGACCAAGGTGATTGAAATCGTGGGAAACCCCGGATGGTTTTCGTAGGTTCGGTGGGCAACACGTGTGGGAAATCGTTCGGTCATCCCGCGTCTTTGCGTCCAAGTTTGGCCGAAACGTCGTTATCTCTGTGCTGACGCTGTCGCTAGACTCGGGGCTCACCCAGGAGATTGTCGTCATGCACGAGTATCTGAGCCCCGGCCGCTTCATCGATAGTGACCACCCGGCGGTGGTGGAGTTCGCCGAACTGCATCGCGGCAGCAGTCGCGATCCGCTCGAGCAGGCGATCAGTCTTTATTACGCCGTGCGTGAGGCGGTGCGCTACAACCCATACACCTTTAGCCGTGATCCACAGACCTTGTGCGGCAGCTATGCACTGGCGACGGGGGAGAGTTATTGCGTACCGAAAGCCACGCTGCTCGCCGGTTGCGCGCGGCACTGCGGGATCGCGGCGCGGATCGGTCTGGCCGATGTGCGCAATCATCTGTCGACCCCGCGCCTGCTCGAATTGTTGAAGAGCGACAAGTTCGCCATGCACGGTTACACCGAGCTGTTCCTCAATGAACGCTGGGTCAAGGCCACGCCGGCGTTCAATCAGAAACTCTGCGAACTGTTCAGCGTCGCGCCGCTGGAGTTCGATGGCGTCAACGACAGCGTTTTTCATCCGTTCAACCGCGACGGTGCGCAGTTGATGGAGTATCTGGTTGACCATGGGCAATTTGCCGATGTGCCGGAAACGTTCTTCTTCGAACATCTGCAAAAGTGCTATCCGCATCTGTTCACTGATCAGCAGCCGCAACTGCTCGGTGACATGCAGAGTGATTTGAGCCGTACCTGATCCGGCGTATGCTGCCTGCCCACTCATTTGAAAAGAGGCGGTCATGCTGAAGATCTGGGGACGGAAAAACTCATCGAATGTCAGGAAGCCGTTGTGGGCTGCTGAAGAGCTTGGTCTGGCTTACGAGGCGATCGATGCCGGTGGCGCCTTCGGCGTAGTCGACACACCGGAGTACCGGGCGATGAACCCGAATGGTCGAGTGCCGGTGATCGAAGACGACGGTTTCGTGTTGTGGGAATCCAACGCCATCGTTCGCTATCTGCTGGCCAGGCATGCGCCTGACAGCGCCTGGTATTCAGCGGATCCGCAAGCCCGGGCCATCGCTGACAAGTGGATGGACTGGACCACGTCGAGTTTCGCCGGCCCTTTCCGCACGGTGTTCTGGGGTGTGCTGCGCACGCCGGCAGACAAGCAGGACTGGACGGCCATCAACGCCGCGATCAAGGAATGCAATGAACTGCTGAGCATGGCCGATCAGGCGCTGGCCAGCCAACCGTACCTGTCCGGAGCAGACATCGGCATGGGCGACATTCCACTGGGCAGCTTCATTTATGCCTGGTTCGAAATGCCCATCGAACGTGCGCCGCAACCAAATCTGCAAGCCTGGTACGAGCGCCTGAAACAACGCCCGGCGTATAAAAAAGCCGTTATGACCGCGTTGACTTAATACCTACTATCGACACACTTGACTGTACTTGTGCGGCGGCGGCAAGCACCATTGCGCACTTGCGCTGCGGTTCGCTCCCTCGCCGCCGTCTCCTTTTTTCCCTTCAATGGTGCGTAAATCAGATATGAGTTCCGCTCTGTCCATCCGGCAGCTAACTAAAACCTACGGCAACGGGTTCCAGGCCTTGAGTGGTATCGATCTGGACGTTGCCGAAGGTGACTTTTTCGCCTTGCTCGGCCCCAACGGTGCCGGCAAATCCACGACCATCGGCATTCTCTCGACCCTGGTCAACAAGACCAGCGGCACGGTGAATATCTTTGGCCATGACCTGGACAAAAATCCTGCGCAGCTCAAGCGCTCGATCGGCGTGGTGCCGCAGGAATTCAACTTCAACCAGTTTGAAAAGACCTTCGACATCGTCGTCACTCAGGCTGGTTATTACGGCATTCCGGCGAAAATCGCCAAGGAACGCGCCGAGCAATACTTGACCCAGTTGGGCCTGTGGGACAAGCGTGATGTGCCGTCGCGTTCGTTGTCCGGTGGCATGAAGCGTCGCTTGATGATCGCCCGTGCGCTGGTCCACGAACCGCGTCTGCTGATCCTCGATGAGCCGACCGCAGGCGTGGACATCGAGCTGCGCCGGTCGATGTGGACGTTCCTCACCGAGCTGAACCAGAAAGGCATCACCATCATCCTCACCACGCATTATCTGGAAGAGGCTGAGCAACTGTGCCGCAACATCGGCATCATTGACCACGGCACCATCGTCGAGAACACCAGCATGAAACAGTTGCTGGGCCAGTTGCACGTGGAAACCTTCTTGCTCGACCTGAAAAACGACCTGAGCGCCGCGCCGCAATTGCTCGGCTATCCGGCGCGGTTGATCGACAGCCATACCCTGGAAGTCCAGGTCGATAAGTCCATGGGCATCACGGCGTTGTTCACCCAGTTGGCACAGCAGGACATCGAAGTGCTGAGCCTGCGCAACAAAACCAATCGCCTCGAGGAGCTGTTCGTGTCCCTGGTGGAGAAAAATCTGTCGAAGGTGGCGGTATGAGTTCCGAATTCCGTCCCAACCTCGTCGCCCTGCAGACCATTGTTTACCGCGAGGTCAAACGCTTCACGCGGATCTGGCCGCAAACGCTGCTGCCGCCGGCAATCACCATGGTTCTGTATTTTGTGATCTTCGGTAACCTGATCGGTCGGCAGATCGGTGATATGGGTGGCTTCACTTACATGGAGTACATCGTGCCGGGGCTGATCATGATGTCGGTGATCACCAACTCCTATGGCAACGTGGTATCGAGCTTCTTCGGCAGCAAGTTCCAGCGCTCCATCGAGGAGCTGATGGTGTCGCCGGTGTCGCCGCATACGATCCTGATCGGCTTCACCATCGGTGGTGTGTTGCGTGGTCTGATGGTGGGCGTGATCGTGACGATCTTGTCGCTGTTCTTCACCGATTTGCAGGTGCATCACCTCGGTGTGACCATTCTGGTCGTGGTGCTGACGGCGACAATCTTCTCGCTGCTGGGCTTCATCAACGCCGTGTTTGCGCGCAACTTCGATGATATTTCGATCATCCCGACGTTCGTGCTGACGCCGCTGACCTATCTGGGTGGCGTGTTTTACTCGATTACCCTGCTGCCGCCTTTCTGGCAGACCGTGTCGCTGGCCAACCCGGTGCTGCACATGGTCAACGCCTTCCGCTACGGCATTCTCGGCGTCTCGGATATCAAGATCGGCATTGCAATCACCTTCATGCTGGTGGCGACCGTTGTGCTGTACCTCGGTTGCGCGCGGTTGCTGGTGAGTGGGCGCGGGATGCGGACCTGACTTAAGACCGAGTCGACGGCTTCGCGAGCAAGCTCGCTCCCACAGGGGATTTCCGGCACAACAAAGATCCAGGGTGGGAGCGAGCTTGCTCGCGAATGCAGACGCCACAAATCAAAACGGCCTCCCACTGCGGAGGCCGTTTTGCATTCAACGCATGCGGCTTTTCTTGCGCCGCGCCCATTGCCGCGCCACCCACCAGCGCCAATACATCATCACAATGAAGTAGGCGAGGGCGCCGAGCACCAGCCCGACCACCACCGAACCCAGCAAAAACGGTTGCCACAAGGTCGACAACTCGCCACTGATCCACTCCCAGGTCAGCTCATCCGGCAGATGCCGTGCGGGCACATCCATCAACCACGCCCCAGCCTGATACGTGCAGAAGAACACCGCCGGCATGGTGATCGGATTGGTCAGCCAGACCAGACTGACAGCAATCGGCATGTTGCCCCGCACCGTGACGGCGAGGGCGGCGGCCACCAGCATCTGCGCCGGAATCGGCAGGAACGCGGCGAACAGACCAACCGCCATCGCCCGGGCGACCGAGTGGCGATTGAGGTGCCAGAGGTTCGGGTCATGCAGCAACTTGCCGAGAAAGCGTAAGGATTTGTGTTCCCTGATGCTCGTCGGGTCGGGCATGTAACGTTTGAATAAGCGCCGGGGCATAAGGCTTCTCGGTCGGTTAAGGCGGCAAGTATGTCTGGATTCTACGAAGCGCCCATTCAGACTTTGTGACAATTGTTGACGACGCGTGTAACCGACAGCCGCTATGCCTAAGTGTGGGACTCTCAAGGATGGGCTTATGCAAGGACGGGCTTATGCGCACAGGGATGTTGGCGCTGGCAGTCGGTCTGCTGGCAGCGGTTTTTATACCGGCCTTACCGCCGGTCGGGTTACTGGTGCTGCTGCCGGTGGTGGGGCTGATGTTGCTGCCGTTTCGCAGCTATCCATTGGCGTGTTTCCTGTTCGGCTTCACGTGGGCCTGTGTCTGCGCGCAATGGGCGTTGAATGATCGGCTCTCGCCGCAGCTGGACGGCGAAACCCGTTGGGTCGAAGGCCGGGTGGTCGGGTTGCCGCAAAACAGTGACGGCGTGGTGCGTTTCGAACTGGCCGATGCGCACTCGCGTCACGAAAAACTGCCGTCGCTGCTGCGTTTGGCCTGGTATGCCGGGCCGCCGGTCAGCAGCGGTGAGCGCTGGCGTCTGGCGGTAAAGTTGAAACGTCCCGGAGGACTGCTCAATCCGGACGCCTTCGATTACGAAGCATGGCTACTGGCACAGCGCATCGGCGCGACCGGCACGATCAAGGATGGCCAGCGTCTGAGCGCAGCACGCTGGGCCTGGCGCGACAGCATTCGTCAGCGTCTGCTGGCGGTTGATGCACAGGGCCGGGCCGGTGCGTTGGCGGCGCTGGTGCTGGGTGATGGCTCGGGGCTCAGTCGCGAGGATTGGCAGATTTTGCAGGACACCGGCACCGTGCATTTGCTGGTGATTTCCGGCCAGCACATCGGTTTGCTGGCGGCGGTGATGTATCTGCTGGTCGCGGGATTGGCACGATTTGGCGTGTGGCCACTGCGTTGGCCGTGGCTGCCATGGGCCTGTGGCCTGGCGTTCGCGGCGGCGCTCGGTTATGGGTTCTTGGCCGGGTTCGATGTGCCGGTGCAGCGCGCCTGCGTGATGGTCGCGCTGGTGCTGTTATGGCGTCTGCGCTTTCGCCATCTGGGCGCCTGGTGGCCTCTGTTGTTGGCATTGAACGGTGTGTTGTTGCTGGATCCGCTCGCCAGTCTGCGCCCGGGTTTGTGGTTGTCCTTTGCGGCGGTGGCGGTGCTGATCTTCACCTTTGGCGGTCGCTTGGGCGCATGGCGTTGGTGGCAGACATGGACGCGCGCGCAGTGGCTGATCGCGCTCGGTTTGTGCCCGGTGTTGCTGGCGCTGAACTTGCCGATCAGTCTCAGCGGGCCGTTGGCGAATCTGCTCGCGGTGCCTTGGGTCAGTCTCGTGGTGCTGCCGCCGGCCTTGCTGGGGACGTTGTTGCTGCCAGTGCCCTATGTTGGCGAAGGACTGTTGTGGCTGGCCGGTGGATTGATCGATTGGCTGTTTCGCGGTCTGGCCGTGATTGCCGGGCAATGGCCGGCGTGGATTGCGCCATCAGTCGCCGGCTGGGTGTGGTTCCTCGGCAGTCTCGGTGCCGTGTTGTTGCTGCTGCCGAGCGGCGTGCCGTTGCGCCCGCTGGGTTGGCCGTTGCTGCTGATTTTGCTGGTGCCACCACGAGAACGGCTGAACGAAGGCCTGGCCGACGTCTGGCAGCTCGATGTCGGCCAAGGTTTGGCGATCCTGATCCGCACTCGCCATCACACGTTGCTCTACGACGCCGGCCCGCGTTTCGGTGATTTTGATCTGGGTGAGCGTGTGGTGTTGCCAGCGCTGCGCAAACTGCGCGTGGAAAAACTCGATCTGATGTTGCTCAGTCATGCCGACGCCGACCACGCCGGCGGCGCTTTGGCGATAGCCCGTGGTATGACTGTCGATCAGGTGATCAGCGGCGACCCGGCGGGATTGCCCGCGCAGTTGCGCGCCGAAGCCTGCGAAAGTGGTCGGCAGTGGGAGTGGGACGGCGTCAGTTTTCAGCTCTGGCAGTGGGCGCACGCCCACGAGAGCAATCAGCGTTCCTGCGTGTTGCAGATCGAGGCCAATGGCGAGCGCCTGCTGTTGACCGGCGATATCGACACCCACGCCGAACGCGTGCTGCTCGACAGTCCATTGGCAGTTCCGACGCAATGGCTGCAATCGCCCCATCATGGCAGCCGCAGTTCATCGTCAATGGCGCTGCTCAAGGTGTTGCAGCCTGAGGCCGTGTTGATTTCCCGTGGGCAGGGCAATTCGTTCGGCCACCCGCATCCGACCGTACTGGCGCGGTATCGCAAACACGGCCTGCGCATTTACGACAGCGCCGAGCAGGGCGCCATTCATCTGCAACTGGGCCGCTTCAAACCACCGCGGACGATGCGGCAGCAGCGCCGCTTCTGGCGCGATCCGCCCGCTTTGCCCCGCTGATCGGGACATGGCGAACAGGGCATCACGGTCGTCGGGGCAGCGGGTCTTAATCGTCAATCGGTATGGTAAAGTGGCGCACTTTTTCGAGGGGACTGTCACTGTGTGGGAATTGGTCAAATCCGGCGGCTGGATGATGTTGCCGATCATTCTGAGTTCCATCGCGGCCATGGCGATCGTCGCCGAGCGCCTGTGGACCCTGCGCGCCAGTCGCGTCACCCCCGAGCATCTGCTGGGCCAGGTCTGGGTCTGGATCAAGGACAAACAGCTCAATAAAGAAAAACTCAAGGAATTGCGCGCCAATTCGCCGCTGGGGGAAATCCTCGCCGCCGGCCTGGCCAACTCCAAGCATGGTCGCGAGATCATGAAAGAGTGCATCGAAGAGGCCGCCGCCCGGGTCATCCACGAGCTCGAGCGCTACGTTAACGCGCTGGGCACCATCGCGGCGATGTCGCCGCTGCTCGGCCTGCTGGGTACGGTGCTGGGCATGATCGATATTTTCAGCGCGTTCACCGGTTCCGGCATGACCACCAATGCCTCGGTTTTGGCCGGTGGTATCTCGAAAGCGCTGATCACCACGGCGGCAGGCCTGATGGTCGGTATTCCGGCGGTGTTCTTCCACCGGTTCCTGCAACGCCGTATCGATGAACTGGTGGTCGGCATGGAACAGGAAGCGATCAAACTGGTTGAAGTGGTGCAGGGCGACCGTGACGTCGATCTGGCCGAGGGCCGCGCGTGAAATTCCGTCGCAAACCACGGGAAACCATCGACATCAACCTCGCGTCACTGATCGACGTGGTGTTCATTCTGTTGCTGTTTTTCGTCGTGACCACCACGTTTACCCGCGAAACCCAGTTGCGCGTCGATCTGCCGGAAGCGGTCAGCGGCTCGCCGGCCGAAGATCAGCAGCTCAAGCAGATCGACGTGGCCATCAGCGCTGAAGGCGTGTTTTCGGTGAACAACAAGATTCTGCCGAAAAACGACCTGGCGACGCTGATGGAAGCGATGCAGAAAGAGTCCAACGGTGACACCAACATGCCGTTGTCGATCAGTGCCGACGGCAAGACTCAGCATCAATCCGTGATCACCGCCATGGACGCGGCCGGCAAGCTCGGTTTCAGCCATCTGCGCATGACCACGGTCGAGGCGGCGCCCAAATCCTGATGAGCCTGTCCGATCGCTTGCTCGCCGCGTGGTATCAGGGGCACCCGGCCCTGACGCTGTTGCGACCTTTGGAAATGTTGTACCGCCGCGTGGTGGTCAACAAACGTCAGCGTTTTCTCGACGGCGAGGGCGAGATCTATCAACCGCCGGTGCCGTTGATCGTGGTCGGCAATATCACCGTCGGTGGTACCGGCAAGACGCCGATGATTCTCTGGCTGATCGAACATTGCCGGCGCAGCGGATTGCGCGTTGGTGTGGTCAGTCGGGGTTACGGTGCCAAGCCGCCCCAATTGCCGTGGCGCGTTGAAGCCGAGCAAAGCGCTGACATCGCCGGTGACGAGCCGTTGCTGATCGTCCAGCGCACCGGCGTGCCATTGATGATCGATCCCGATCGCAGCGCCGCGGTCAAAGCCTTGCTCGCCAGTGAACCACTGGATCTGATTCTTTCCGATGACGGCATGCAGCACTATCGTCTGGCGCGGGATCTGGAGCTGGTGCTGATCGATGCCGCCCGTGGCCTTGGCAATAAACGTTGCCTGCCGGCCGGGCCGTTGCGCGAGCCGATCGAGCGCCTGCAAAGCGTCGATGGCGTGCTATTCAATGGTGCCAGCGAGGATCGCGACGACGGTTTCGCTTTCCGCCTGCAACCGACGGCGCTGGTCAACTTGCGCAGCGGCGAGCGCAAAACGCTCGATCATTTTCCGCCCGGTCAGAGCGTGCACGCGGTCGCCGGGATCGGCAATCCGCAACGTTTCTTCAATACCCTCGAAGCGCTAGACTGGCGGCCAGTGCCCCATGCGTTTGCCGACCACGCCGAATACAGCGTGCAAGCCTTGAATTTCACACCGTCATTGCCGTTGGTGATGACCGAAAAGGACGCGGTGAAGTGCCGTGCCTTCGCTGCTGCCGACTGGTGGTATCTGGCGGTCGATGCCGTGCCGTCGCCGGCCTTCGTGGCCTGGTTCGACACTCAGCTGATGCGCCTGTTGCCCGATCGGCTTTTGCCTTAACTCTTTTATCCAGGGAATGTTCATGGACACCAAATTGCTCGACATCCTCGCGTGCCCGATCTGCAAAGGCCCGCTCAAGCTCAGCGCCGACAAGACCGAACTGATCAGCAAGGGCGCCGGTCTGGCCTACCCGATCCGCGACGGCATCCCGGTGATGCTCGAAAGCGAAGCGCGCACCCTGACCACCGACGAGCGTCTGGATAAATGACCACTGCCTTCACCGTTGTCATCCCGTCGCGTTTCGCCTCGACCCGCCTGCCGGGCAAACCGTTGCTGGACATCGCCGGCAAGCCGATGATTCAGCACGTCTGGGAACAGGCGAGCAAAAGCAGCGCGACCCGCGTCGTGGTCGCGACTGACGATGCGCGCATCGTCGAGGCCTGCAAGGCCTTCGGCGCCGAAGTGGTGCTGACCCGTGAAGATCACAATTCCGGCACCGATCGTCTGGCTGAAGTCGCAGCGAAACTGGGCCTTGAGCCCGACGCGATCGTGGTCAACGTGCAGGGTGACGAGCCGCTGATTCCGCCGAGCGTGATCGATCAGGTGGCCGCCAATCTGGCCGCTCACACCGAAGCGCGCATGGCCACGTTGGCCGAGCCGATCGAGGACGTCGAAACCCTGTTCAATCCGAACGTGGTCAAAGTCGTCAGCGACCTCAACGGTCTGGCGCTGACCTTCAGCCGCGCAACCCTGCCGTGGGCGCGCGATGCCTTCGCCAAGAGCCGCGAGCAATTGCCCGAAGGCGTGCCGTACCGTCGCCATATCGGCATTTATGCCTACCGCGCCGGGTTCCTTCAGGACTTCGTCAACTGGGGCCCGTGCTGGCTGGAAAACACTGAATCACTCGAGCAATTGCGTGCCCTCTGGCACGGCGTGCGAATTCACGTGGCTGACGCGCTGATCGCACCGCCCACCGGCGTCGACACCGTTGAAGACCTCGAGCGCGTTCGTCGCCTGCTGGGGGCCTGATGCGCGTTATGTTTGTGTGCCTGGGCAACATTTGCCGTTCGCCCACGGCCGAAGGCGTGTTGCGCCACAAATTGCGCGCCGCAGGGCTGGCGGATCAGGTCGAAGTGGCCTCCGCCGGCACCGGTGACTGGCACGTCGGCAACCCGCCGGACAAGCGCAGCCAGGCCGCCGCCAAGGTGCGCGGTTATGACTTGTCGGCACAACGTGCGCAGCAAGTCAGCCGCGCCGATTTCGCCAGTTACGACTTGATCCTGGCGATGGACAACAGCAACCTGCGCAACCTCAAGGCGTTGCAACCGTCCACCGGCAAAGCCGAACTGGACCTGTTTCTGCGCCGCTATGCCGGGTTGGTCGATGAAGTACCGGATCCGTATTACGACGGCGATCAGGGTTTCGAGCAGGTGCTGGATCTGATCGAAGCAGCTTGTGACCAATTGTTGATCGAAGTGAAGGGCCGGTTATGAGTTTGCAGGTGCACCCGCAGGTTTCCCTGAAAGCGTTCAACAGTTTCGGCGTGGATGTGCGCGCGCAACTGTTCGCCGAAGCCCATAGCGATGCCGATGTCCGCGAAGCGCTGAGCTATGCCACGGCCCACGACGTGCCGTTGCTGGTGATTGGCGGTGGCAGCAACTTGCTGCTGACGGCCGACATTGCGGCGCTGGTGTTGCGCATGGCCACCCGTGGCATTCGCGTGCTCAGTGATGACGGCAGCCGCGTAGTGATCGAGGCTGAAGCCGGCGAACCTTGGCACCCGTTTGTGCAGCACACGCTGGCGCTGGGCTTTTCCGGGCTGGAAAACCTCAGTCTGATCCCTGGCACTGTCGGCGCGGCGCCGATGCAGAACATCGGTGCCTACGGGGTCGAGATCAAGGATGTGTTCGCCGGGCTGACCGCGCTGGATCGCCAGACCGGCGAGCTACGTGATTTCACTCTGGAAGAATGTAATTTCGCCTACCGCGACAGCCTGTTCAAACAGCAGCCGGGGCGTTGGTTGATTCTGCGCGTGCGCTTCCAACTCGATCGCGTCGCGCATCTGCATCTGGAATACGGCCCGGTGCGCCAGCGCCTGACCGAGCAGGGTATCGAGCAGCCGACTCCCACCGACGTCAGCCGTGCCATCTGCAGCATCCGCAGTGAGAAGCTGCCGGATCCGGCGGTGCTCGGCAATGCCGGCAGCTTCTTCAAGAATCCGCTGGTGTCGGCGGCCATCGTCGCGCAGATCAAAGCGCAGCACCCGGATGTGGTGGCTTACGCGCAAGCGGACGGGCAAATGAAACTGGCCGCTGGCTGGTTGATCGAGCGCGCGGGCTGGAAGGGTTTCCGCGAAGCTGATGCCGGCGTGCATAAAATGCAGGCACTGGTGCTGGTCAACTACGGCGCGGCGACTGGCCTGCAACTGCTCGACCTCGCGCAACGCATCCAGAAAGATATTGCTGAACGTTTCAATGTCGACCTGGAAATGGAGCCCAATCGCTATTGAAACAGCTGCGAGCTTCAAGCTTTGAGCGGCAAGCTACAATCTCTGCAACATGAACCAGCTACTGCTTTTACTTGCAGCTTGTAGCTAAAAGCTCGTAACTGAAAAGCCCTGTCTAAGCGGGGCTTTTTTGTTAACGCTGGGTTAACTTGGCGAGCTAACGATAACCGTCATTTGCTCCACTAAAGGCCCGGTGCAGACGTTCGCGTCGGCACAAGAGAGCCTATTAGCCTGAGTCGATCTGCGTGAACCACCGCCGATTCAACGGCGGCAGATTGCTCGACCCCATAACCATTAAAAATATGCGGGCGTGCCCATGATTACCCTGAAACTCAACGGTCAAGACCATCCCCTCGATGTCACTGAAGACATGCCCCTGTTGTGGGCGATTCGTGACGTCGCCGGTTACAACGGCACCAAGTTCGGTTGCGGCATGGGCCTGTGCGGCGCCTGCACCATTCACATCGATGGCTTGCCGGCGCGCAGTTGCATCACGCCGATCGGTTCGGTGATCGGGCAAAACGTTACCACCATCGACAATCTTCACGCTGATCCGGTCGGGCAGATCGTCCAGCAAGCCTGGCTCGACACCGCTGTCGCGCAATGCGGTTTCTGTCAGGGCGGGCAGATCATGTCGGCCACCGCGTTGCTCAAGACCAACCCGAACCCGAGTGACGAGCAGATCGAAGAAGCCATGGTCGGCAACATTTGCCGTTGCGGCACTTACAACCGGATCAAGACTGCGATCCGCCAGGCTTCCACGCATTTGAAGGAGGCCAAGGCATGAGCCGCCTTCCGAATGATTTCGCCCTGGGCAATCTCAGCCGTCGCGGCTTCCTCAAAGGCGTCAGTGCTACCGGTGCTTTGGTGTTGGCGGCGAGTTGGGGTTGGCAGGACGCATTGGCCGCAGACAAACCGAAACAGTTCGGCGC
This sequence comes from Pseudomonas fluorescens, assembly GCF_001648775.1. GTDB lineage: Bacteria > Pseudomonadota > Gammaproteobacteria > Pseudomonadales > Pseudomonadaceae > Aquipseudomonas > Aquipseudomonas fluorescens_M. Next base: position 290,958 of record NZ_LVEJ01000028.1, on the reverse strand, counting down.
CGATGGCATGCCCAATGGCTGGATCGATGATCCGAAGGTCTACGTCAGCATCGCCGCTGACGGCACCGTGACCGTGGTCTGCAACCGCTCAGAGATGGGCCAGGGCGTGCGCACCAGTCTGACCATGGTAGTTGCCGACGAGCTGGAAGCCGATTGGGCGCACGTCAAAGTGCAGCAGGCGCCGGGCGATGAAGTGCGTTTCGGTAACCAGGACACCGACGGTTCACGCAGCATGCGCCACTGGTACGAGCCGATGCGTCGTTGCGGCGCGGCGGCCCGGACCATGCTCGAGCAGGCCGCCGCTGCGCAGTGGCAAGTGCCAGTGGCCGAATGCCACGCGCAGTTGCACAAAGTCATTCACAAACCGTCCGGTCGGGAACTGGGTTATGGCGAACTCGCCGCTGCCGCCAGTGCGTTGGCAGTACCGGCGCGTGACAGCCTGCGCCTCAAGCAGCCGTCGGAATTGCGCTACATTGGCAAGGAAGGCACCAAAGCCATCGACGGCGACGACATCGTCAATGGTCGCGCGGTCTATGGCGCCGACGTGCATTTTGACGGCATGTTGTACGCGACCATCGCCCGCCCGGCGGTGTACGGCGGCAAGGTCAAGTCGCTGGACGACAGCGCCGCGCTGAAAGTCCCCGGCGTGCTCAAAGTGCTGCAGATCGAAAGTCGCCCGTTGCCTTCGGAATTCCAACCGCTGGGTGGCGTGGCGGTAGTGGCCAGTAATACCTGGGCAGCGATCAAGGGCCGCGAGGCGCTGAAAATCGAATGGGACGATGGCCCGAACGCCAGTTATGACTCGATCGCCTATCGCAAGGAGCTCGAAGCCGCGTCGCTCAAGCCCGGCAAAGTGGTGCGCAACACCGGCGATATCGACAAGGCCCTGAGCGGCGCTGCCAGCACCCTGGAAGCTTCCTACTATTTGCCGCATCTGGCGCAGGCGCCGATGGAACCGATGGTTGCCATTGCCCGTTACAAGGACGGCATCTGCGAAGCGTGGGCGCCGAGTCAGGCACCGCAGGTGACCCGCGAGCGCATCGGCGAACGCCTTGGCTTGCCGTTCGACAATGTCACTTTCAATGTCACGCTGCTCGGCGGGGGTTTCGGTCGCAAGTCGAAACCGGACTTCGTCGTCGAAGCGGCAATCCTCGCCAAAGAGTTTCCCGGCAAGGCTGTGCGGGTGCAGTGGACGCGTGAAGATGACATCCATAACTCGTATTTCCACACCGTGTCCGCCGAGTATTTGAAGGCGGGCGTGGGCAAGGACGGCATGCCGTCCGGCTGGTTGCATCGCACCGTGGCACCGAGCATCACCGCGCTGTTCGCGCCGGGCATGAACCATGAAGCGGCGTTCGAGCTGGGCATGGGCTTCACCAACATGGCCTACGCGATTCCCAACGTGCGTCTGGAAAACCCCGAAGCGACCGTGCACACGCGGGTCGGCTGGTATCGCTCGGTGTCGAACATCCCCCATGGTTTCGCCATCCAGAGCTTCGTCGATGAGCTGGCGCACAAGGCCGGCGAGGATCCGCTCAAGTACCAGATCAAACTGCTCGGCGCGGATCGCCAGATCGATCCGCGTACCTTGAGTGAAGAGTGGAATTACGGCGAATCTCCCGAGCGTTATCCGATCGATACCGGGCGCATGCGCAGCGTGCTGGAAACCGCGGCGAAGGCTGCCGGTTGGGGGCGCAAACTGCCGAAGGGCCGTGGTCTGGGGCTGGCAGTGCACTACAGCTTCGTCACTTACGTGGCGGCAGTGATCGAAGTCGAGGTCAAGGACGACGGTACGCTGATCGTGCACAAGGCGGATATTGCCGTGGATTGCGGGCCGCAGATCAATCCAGAACGGATTCGCTCGCAGTTCGAAGGCGCTTGCGTGATGGGCCTGGGCAATGCGGTGTTGGGCGAAATCAGTTTCAAGGACGGCAAGGTCCAGCAGGACAACTTCCACATGTATGAAGTGGCGCGCATGTCGCTGGCGCCGAAAGAGGTCGCGGTACATCTGGTGACGCCGCCGGGCGACGTGCCGTTAGGCGGTGTCGGCGAACCGGGCGTACCGCCAATTGCGCCGGCACTGTGCAATGCGATCTTCGCCGCCACCGGCAAGCGTATTCGCAATCTGCCGGTGCGTTATCAGTTGCAGGGCTGGCAGAAGGCAGAGGCGTAATGGACAGCGTCGACCTCAACGTCCTGCGCAGTGTCCTTGAATGGCGCCGCGCCGGGCAGCGGGTGGTGCTGTTCAGCGTGGTGCAGACCTGGGGCACTGCGCCCCGGGCGCCGGGCGCGATGCTCGCCTTGCGCGAGGATGGCGTGGTGATTGGTTCGGTGTCGGGCGGCTGTGTCGAAGATGATTTGATTGCGCGCCTGCATGACGGCCGGATCGCCACCGATGGGCCGCCGGTGCAACTGATCACCTACGGCGTCACGCGGGAAGAGGCGGCGCGCTTCGGTTTGCCCTGTGGCGGTACGCTGCGCCTGACTGAAGAGCGCGTTGGCGATCCCGCGTGGGTTTCCGAACTATTGGCCCGTTGCGAGGCCCACGAGATTGTCGCTCGCGAGTTGAACATCGACACCGGGGAAGTGCTTCTGTCGCCGGCAAGTAAATCCGATGCGCTGGAATTCGATGGCAAAATCCTGCGGGCCATTTATGGCCCGCGTTGGCGGCTGCTGTTGATCGGCGCCGGGCAGTTGTCGCGCTACGTCGCGGACATGGCGCGGCTGCTGGATTTCGAGGTGCTGATCTGCGACCCGCGCACCGAGTTTGTCTACGGTTGGGAAGAGCATCACGGACGCTTCGTCCCGGGCATGCCGGATGACGCGGTGTTGAGCATTCAAACGGATGAACGCACGGCGATTGTCGCGCTGACCCACGACCCGCGTCTGGATGACATGGCGTTGCTGACGGCGCTGGATTCGCCTGCTTTCTATGTCGGCGCGCTCGGTTCGCGGGTCAACAGTCAGAAACGTCGGGAGAATCTGGCTCAGCTAGGCTTGTCGGTAGAGGCTATCGATCGACTGCACGGCCCGATCGGTCTGCACATTGGCAGTCATTCGCCGGCAGAAATTGCCTTGTCCTTGTTGGCAGAAATTGTCGCGATCAAGAACGGGGTCGAGTTGAAGCAGAAAAAAACACTGGAGGGCGCATGAGTCAGTCCATTGCAGTGATTGTGCTGGCAGCGGGCGAGGGCAGTCGCTTTCGCCAGGTGGCGGGTGCTGACAAGGATAAATTGTTGGCGGACTGCACCGGGCGGGATGGCGCGGTGCGTTCGGTGATCGAGCAGGTGCTGGTGAATCTGCCGGCCAGTCTTGATAAGCGCGTCGTGGTGACGACTGAGACGCGGCCGCAGGCAATGCGCATGGCGCAGGCTTATGGCTGTGAGGTTGTCTCGATCGAGTCGACCGGAATGGGTGACAGCATTGCCGCTGGCGTCGCGGCTTATCCGGAGGTGGATGGCTGGTTGATTGTGCTGGGCGATATGCCGTTTATCTTGCCTTCCACTGTCGAGCGGGTGGTTGCGGCCATTGCCGATGATGCGGTGAGCGTGCCGGTACAGGATGGCGAGTTTGGTCATCCGGTGGGGTTTGGGCGTTCGTTTGGGGTGGGGTTGCAGGCGTTGAGCGGTGATCGTGGGGCGAGGCCTTTGTTCTCGCAGGGCAGGGTGGTGGAGATTGCCGTCGATGATCCAGGCGTGCTTTGGGATATCGATGTGCCTGAGGCTTTGGTTTTTGCTTCGTCTTGAGAGCTGCGTAAATTCCTGAGAGCCCCTCACCCTAGCCCTCTCCCGGAGGGAGAGGGGACTGACCGAGGTGTTTGGGCTTTATGCATCGACCTGAAAGTCTTCAGTCGAACTCAGGTCTGGAACATCACCCGATCTGCTCCCTTCCCCCTCTCCCCCGTGGGGAGAGGGCTGGGGTGAGGGGGTTGGATCTAGGGTCCACCCCCAAAAATCGAGGCATAAAAAAGCCCCGCCTGAATAATCAGGCGGGGCTTTTTAACGGCTTTGGAAATTACACGAGAGGTTTAGGCTCGTGTTCTTTTTCCTCGGCCTCTTGGTGGTGCTCGACCGCGTCCTGAACAGAGCGTGGTGCTTCAGCAATCACCGCTTCAACCACGGCTTCTTCAGCGACCGGGGTAGGAGCTGCCTCGACCACTTCAGCGACCGCAGCTGGCTCGGCAGCGACTGGAGCAGCAGCGCCAGCCAGTTCGGCTTCCTTCTGCAGACGCTCTTCTTCACGCTTGCGACGACGCACTTCACGTGGATCGTTCGGCGCACGGCCGCTTGGCGTCAGCGCGCTGACCGGAGCCGGTGCTTCAACCACAGGGGCTGGCGCTTCGGCAACGATTGGCGCTTCGACAACCGGTGCTTCAACGACAGGCGCTGGTTCAGCGACTACCACTGGCTCGGCAGCCTTGGCGTGTTCAAACACGGGGGCTTCAGCAATCGGTGCTTCAACAACCGGCGCTTCAACCACTGGCGCTGGTGTTTCAGCAACAGCTGGCTCGGCAACCCAGTTGAAAGCGGTCTGCTCTTCGCGAACTTCACGCACGGTTTCGGTCACGGTTTCAGCGACGGTTTCAACCACCGACTCGGCAGCCACGGCTGGAGCCGGTTCTACCTGAGGCAGGGTTTCCTGAACCGGTGCCACTTCGACTTCCGGAGCAGCAACCACTTCGACTGGAGTGGTCGCTTCTACAACCGGCGCTTCCACTGGAGCAGTTTCCTGAACAGCCGCGGTGGCGCGTTCAGCTTGCTCGTGGGCTTGGGCTTCGGCCGGAGCGCTGATCACGGTGCTGGCAACAGCGGCGGTTACCGCCAGGCCAGCGGCCAGATCGGCGGTGCTTGGCGCTTCAGCGTTTTCGCCGGCTTCGGATTCTTCCGAACCTTCGATCACGTTGCCGTTGGCGTCACGCTGACGCTCACGACGGTTGCTGCGACGACGCTGACCGCGCGAGCGACGGCGTGGACGATCGCCTTCGGCGTTCTCCGAACCGTCTTCCGGCAGTTGCTCTTCGTTGCTGTTCACTTCTTCCTCAGCGACGGCAGCAGCGGCCTGTTCGGCGCGTGGCTGACGCTCTTCACGTGGCGGACGCGGTGCGCGCTCTTCACGTGGCTGACGAGCCGGACGCTCTTCAGCGGTCACGGCAGCGGCGGCTGCAACGACTGGAGCGGCGTCCAGTGGTTCGCGCAGTTCACGTACGCGCTCTTCACGCTCGCCACGTGGCTTGCGGTCTTCGCGCGGTGCACGTGGTGCACGTTCTTCACGCGGAGCACGTGGTGCGCGCTCTTCGCGGGCAACTGGCGCTTCGGTACGGGCTTCACGAGGCTCGCGGACTTCACGGGCTTCACGTGGCGCACGCTCTTCACGCGGCTCGCGTGGGGCGCGTTCTTCACGTGGAGCACGTTCTTCGCGCGGCTTGCGTTCTTCATCGCGGCGACCATTACGGTTGCGGCTCTGCTGACGACCGTTGCGACGCTCTTCGTTACGGGCCGGACGCTCGCTGGCTGGTTTTTCAACCACAACCGGCGCGGCTGGCTCTTCTTTGGTGGCGAACAGGCTGACCAGCGACTTCACCAGGCCTTTGAACAGGCTTGGTTCTGGCGCGGCAACCGGAGCCGGTGCGGCGGCGACAGGTGCGGCAGCTTCGGTCGGCACCGGAGCGTTGGCGCGGGCCGGTGCAGTTTTAACGGCTGCTTCCTGGCGAACCAGGGTGCGGGTCGCGGCGGCTGGCTGGACTTCTTCGACTTCGGCAGCGGCAGCAGCGATTTCGTAGCTGGACTGGTTGGTCGCCGCTTCCGGGCTGTCGTCACGCAGGCGCTGAACTTCGAAGTGCGGGGTTTCGAGGTGATCGTTCGGCAGAATCACGATACGGGCACGGGTGCGCAGTTCGATCTTGGTGATCGAGTTGCGTTTTTCGTTGAGCAGGAACGCGGCCACCGGAATCGGCACTTGTGCACGGACTTCGGCAGTGCGGTCTTTCAGGGCTTCTTCTTCGATCAGGCGCAGGATCGCCAGCGACAGCGATTCAACGTCACGGATGATGCCGGTGCCGTTGCAACGCGGGCAGACGATGCCGCTGCTTTCGCCCAGCGATGGACGCAGGCGCTGACGCGACATTTCCAGCAGGCCGAAGCGCGAGATGCGGCCGATCTGCACGCGAGCGCGGTCGGCTTCCAGGCATTCGCGAACTTTCTCTTCCACGGCGCGCTGGTTCTTGGCAGGGGTCATGTCGATGAAGTCGATGACGATCAGGCCGCCGATGTCGCGCAGGCGCAACTGACGGGCGATTTCTTCGGCGGCTTCAAGGTTGGTCTGCAGCGCGGTTTCTTCGATGTCGCTGCCTTTGGTGGCGCGCGCCGAGTTGATGTCGATGGACACCAGGGCTTCGGTCGGATCGATAACGATGGAGCCGCCGGAAGGCAGTTCAACGACGCGCTGGAAAGCGGTCTCGATCTGGCTTTCGATCTGGAAACGGTTGAACAGCGGCACGCTGTCTTCGTACAGCTTGATCTTGCTGGCGTACTGCGGCATCACCTGGCGGATGAAGGTCAGGGCTTCGTCTTGGGCTTCAACGCTGTCGATCAGCACTTCGCCGATGTCCTGGCGCAGGTAATCGCGGATGGCGCGGATGATCACGTTGCTTTCCTGGTAGATCAGGAATGGTGCGGAACGATCCAGCGAGGCTTCTTTGATGGCGGTCCACAGTTGCAGCAGGTAATCGAGGTCCCACTGCATTTCTTCGCTGCTGCGGCCAAGGCCTGCGGTGCGCACGATCAGACCCATGTCGGCCGGTGCAACCAGACCGTTCAGCGCTTCACGCAGTTCGTTGCGTTCTTCGCCTTCGATGCGACGGGAGATACCGCCGGCACGCGGGTTGTTCGGCATCAGCACGAGGTAACGACCGGCCAGGCTGATGAAGGTGGTCAGGGCAGCGCCCTTGTTGCCACGTTCTTCTTTTTCGACCTGAACGATGACTTCCTGGCCTTCGCTCAGGACGTCCTTGATGTTGACGCGGCCTTCGGGGGCTTTCTTGAAGTATTCGCGAGAAATTTCTTTGAGGGGCAGGAAGCCGTGGCGCTCAGAGCCGAAATCGACAAAGGCAGCCTCAAGGCTTGGTTCGATGCGAGTGATGCGGCCTTTATAGATGTTGGCCTTTTTCTGCTCGCGTGCACCGGATTCGATGTCCAGGTCGTAGAGGCGCTGGCCATCTACCAGTGCAACACGCAACTCTTCGGGTTGAGTTGCGTTAATCAGCATTCTTTTCATGTAGTACCGTCGGTTTCCGGGCTGCCGGAAACGGCGTTCGGCACACACGACTTCTCACGGTCGGTGTCAGGTGCGTCGGGAGTGGTTGGCCATTCCCGTGTCCAGCGATGTGCGACCAATTGGGCCGATATCGCGACGTACGCGTCCTGCTTGCTGTGGCTACTTAAGCACTCAGTCAGGAGGAGGAATCAACCGGCGGCTGTGGACGAGATGAAGCGTCTTGATAAAGCCTATTGCTACACAGTCCAGCGGTTGTGCATCTCCACCCTACACGTATCCCTGATAATTCGGGTGCTGCCGCGCGCAGAATCCGCAGCGGGTTGGCATTTACCGTGAGCTCCGAAAGGGGAGGTCACGCATCATGGCTAATTCAGGCGGTGTTTCCGAAGCTTTTGCTCGGGGTCATCTGCAGCTGACTGCACTTTGTGAACTGGCCTTGAATGTGTGCCTGTCAGGCGAGTAAAAACTCTGCTCGACGGTGTAATTCAGGCCTCATGTCACCTGCGCTTGTTACAACTGCAAACTCCACCGTTACGTAGCGAAAGCCCCGTAGGACGGCCTCGCGTCCTGGTGAATTGCGTTGGTCAGGGCCGGTTTTTGACCGTGGTTCCTCTGTCCAGGCCGCTTTTGGCGGCGTTCGCGACTATAGCAGCAATGATTAAGTGCTTCAATTCCATAAAAATTGTTATCATCCGCGGCATGACAACTACTGCCCCTTCGACTCCAGGCGTTCAATTGCTTGAAGTCTCGCCGGAGTATGCCGGCCAACGAATCGACAATTTTCTCCTCGCCCGGCTCAAAGGCGTGCCCAAGACCTTGATTTACCGCATTTTGCGCAAAGGCGAAGTGCGTGTGAACAAAGGTCGGATCAAGCCCGAATACAAGCTGCAGGCCGGCGATATCGTGCGCGTGCCGCCGGTTCGCGTGCCTGAGCGTGACGAGCCGGTGCCGCTGGCCCAGGGCCTGTTGCAGCGCCTGGAAGCCTCGATTGTCTTCGAAGACAAAGCCCTGATCGTGATCAACAAGCCCGCCGGCATTGCAGTTCACGGTGGCAGCGGCTTGAATTTCGGTGTGATCGAAGCCTTTCGTCAGTTGCGTCCTGATGCCAAGGAGCTGGAACTGGTGCACCGTCTCGACCGAGACACTTCCGGCCTGCTGATGATCGCCAAGAAGCGCAGCATGTTGCGTCACTTGCATGAGCAATTGCGCGGCGATGGCGTCGACAAGCGCTACATGGCGCTGGTGCGTGGCAACTGGGCAACTTCGATCAAGAAAGTCAGTGCGCCATTGCTCAAGAGCAATTTGCGTTCCGGCGAGCGCATGGTTGAAGTCAACGATGAAGGCAAGGAAGCCCTGACGATGTTCAAGGTGCTGCGCCGCTTCGGTGATTTCGCCACCATGGTCGAGGCGAAACCGGTTACCGGTCGCACCCACCAGATTCGCGTACACACCCTGCATGCTGGCCATTGCATTGCGGGCGACAGCAAGTATGGCGACGAGGATTTCACCAAGGAAATCCGCGACCTGGGCGGTAAACGCCTGTTCCTGCACGCTTACATGCTGACCGTGCCGCTGCCCGATGGCGGCAAGCTGACCTTGCAGGCGCCGGTCGATGAAATGTGGGCCAAGACCGTGGAGCGATTGAGTGCGCCCATCTGATTACAAGCTGCTGATTTTCGATTGGGACGGCACGCTGGCCGACTCCATTCATCGGATTGTCGAGGCGATGCACTCGGCGTCCGGGCGTTCCGGTTTCGAGTTGCGCGATGACTTTGCCGTCAAAGGCATTATCGGTCTGGGCTTGCCCGAGGCGATTCGCACGCTGTATCCCGAGATCAGCGATGCCGAAATGACCTTGTTTCGCGAGTATTACGCTGACCACTACATCGCCGCAGAAGCCGTGCCTTCGCCTTTATTCGAAGGCGTCGTCGAGTCGATGGCGTCCTTTCGTGAGCAGGGTTATCACCTGGCCGTCGCGACAGGCAAGAATCGTCGTGGGCTCGATCGGGTGCTCAAGGCCAATGGCTGGGAGGCGTATTTCGATATCACTCGCGCTGCCGATGAAACTGCCAGCAAGCCACACCCTCTGATGCTGGAGCAGATCCTTGCGCATTGCGGTGTGCGTGCCGAACAAGCGCTGATGGTCGGCGACTCGTCCTTCGATCTGCTGATGGCGCGCAATGCGGGGATGGATTCGGTGGCGGTCAGTTATGGCGCGCAATCGATCGAATCGCTGCAGCAGTACGGACCGCGCCTGTCGATTGACCGTTTTTGTGAATTGCATGCCTGGCTCGCGCAGCAGGCTTAATACGTTTTTGCTGGGGTGGATGGCATGACCGACGAATGGAAAGCACCGGCCAAGGCAAGTGCCGACGACGGTGATCAGAAAAGCTGGAAGCTGTTGGAAAAAACGCTGCTCGCCGGCGTGCAGGAGCAGCGTCGTTCACGACGTTGGGGGATCTTCTTCAAGCTGCTGACGTTTGTTTATCTGTTCGTCGCACTGATCCTGTTCACGCCGTTAATGGACATGGAAAAGAGCGCAACGCGCGGCCCGAACTACACCGCGCTGATCGACGTCACTGGCATGATCGCCGACAAGGAACCGGCCAGTGCCGACAATATTGTCGGGAGCCTGCGCGCAGCGTTTGAGGACAAGAAGGTCAAGGGTGTGATCCTGCGGATCAACAGCCCTGGCGGCAGTCCGGTGCAGTCCGGTTATGTGTATGACGAGATCAAGCGCCTGCGTGGCCTGCATCCGGAGATCAAGCTGTACGCGGTGATTTCCGATCTGGGTGCGTCCGGTGCTTATTACATCGCCAGTGCCGCGGATCAGATCTACGCCGACAAGGCGAGTCTGGTGGGTTCCATTGGTGTGACGGCGGCCGGTTACGGCTTTGTCGGCACCATGGAGAAGCTGGGTGTCGAGCGTCGTACGTACACCTCGGGCGAGCACAAGTCGTTCCTCGATCCGTTCCAGCCGCAGAAGCCCGAAGAAACGGCGTTCTGGCAGAGCGTGCTGGATACCACGCACAAGCAGTTCATCAACAGCGTCAAGCAGGGGCGTGGCGATCGCCTGAAAGACAAAGAGCATCCGGAGCTGTTCTCCGGGCTGGTCTGGTCGGGTGAGCAGGCGTTGCCGCTGGGTTTGATCGACGGGCTGGGCAATGCCAGTTCGGTGGCGCGTGATGTGATTGGCGAGAAAGAGCTGGTCGACTTCACCGTTCAGGAATCGCCGTTCGATCGCTTCTCGAAGAAGCTGGGTGCCAGCGTGGCTGAGCAGTTGGCGATGTGGATGGGTTTCCACGGGCCTTCGTTGCGCTAAGCGCTCGCTGCATAAAAAAACCGGCCTCGATGGCCGGTTTTTTGTAGGTCAGGGGATTTGCACGCCTTCCGCCAGCAGCATGTCGATCAGGCGAATCAGCGGCAGGCCGATCAGGCTGGTGGCGTCAGGGCCCGCGGTGGATTGAAACAGGCTCACGCCCAGTCCCTCGGCCTTGAAGCTGCCTGCGCAGTCATAGGGCTGCTCGATGCGCAGATAGCGCTCGACGCGCGCCTGATCGAGCTGGCGCATGTGTACGGTGAACGGCACGCAGTCGACTTGGCACTGGCCGGTCTGGCTGTTGAGCAGCGCCAGACCGGTCAGGAATGTCACGCTGGCGCCGCTGGCAGCCATCAGTTGCTCGCGGGCCTTCTCGAAGGTGTGCGGCTTGCCGATGATCTGTTCATCGAGCACCGCAACCTGGTCCGAGCCGATAATCAGATGAGCGGGGTGGCTGTCGGCCAGCGCCCGGGCTTTTTGTTCGGCGAGGCGTTTGACCAGCTCGATGGCTGACTCGCCCGAACGATGGCTTTCATCGATATCCGGCGAGGAGCAGACGAACGGCAGGTGCAGACGGGCGAGCAATTCGCGACGATAGGTCGAGCTTGAGGCGAGTAATAAAGGCAGCATTCGCGTCTCCTGAGGCAGGTGCGAATTCTAGCGGATGCACGCAAGTGACGGACAGGGCACAATTTCCTTTGACATGGGTGGGTGCATCCCTATAATGCTGCGCCTATGTTGAATGACCCGATTCCATCTCACGTTGACCCGCGCAAATTGGCTGATCGTGGCACCACCCTTCAAGGTGAAATGCTGCTGGCCGATTTGGAGAGACTCTGCGACCCGCTTTCCGACAATGTCGGTACGGTGCAGGCGAAATTCGTTTTTGAACGAGATGAACGTAAATCTGTGGTGATCCACAGCTTTATCGACACCGAAGTCAAAATGGTTTGCCAGCGTTGTCTTGAGCTGGTCACCCTGCCGATCCACAGCGAATGCAGTTATGCTGTGGTGAAAGAGGGTGCGAATACCCAGTCGTTGCCGAAAGGTTATGACGTGCTGGAACTGGGCGAAGATCCATTGGATCTGCAGTCACTGATCGAGGAGGAGCTTCTGCTCGCCTTGCCCATTGTGCCTGCTCATCATCCGGAAGAATGCCAGCAGCCGGCGGGTCTCGATGAGCCCGAACCGAGCGAGGACGAGTCAACGCGGTCCAACCCGTTCAGTGTATTGGCGCAGTTAAAGCGTGACCCAAACGTTTAGGAGTTAATCAATTATGGCTGTTCAGCAGAACAAAAAATCCCGCTCTGCCCGTGACATGCGCCGTTCGCACGACGCTCTCGAGGCTAGCACCCTGTCTGTAGAAAAAACCACTGGTGAAGTTCACCTGCGTCACCACGTATCGCCAGAAGGCGTATACCGTGGCCGTAAAGTGATCGACAAGGGCGCTGACGAGTAATCACTTGTCCGCTCAAGTCATCGCGATTGACGCAATGGGCGGGGACTTCGGTCCCCGCAGCATTGTTCAGGCCAGCCTTGCTTGCCTTTCTGCTACGCCCTCGCTGCACCTGACCCTCGTCGGTCAACCCACCCTTCTTGAAGAATTGATCCATGGCCAATCGGCTGCCGATCGCGCGCGCCTGACTATTGTTGCGGCCAGCGAAGTCATCACCATGGACGAAAAACCGACCCAGGCCTTGCGTGGCAAGCCGGACTCGTCGATGCGTGTTGCCCTTGAGCTGGTGCGTGATGGCAAGGCGCAGGCCTGTGTCAGTGCTGGCAATACCGGTGCGTTGATGGCGTTGTCGCGATTCGTCTTGAAGACCTTGCCGGGTATCGATCGCCCGGCGATGGTGGCGGCGATTCCGACGCAGAAGGGCTATTGCCAGTTGCTCGATCTGGGCGCCAACGTCGATTGCAGTGCCGAGCATCTGCTGCAATTTGCGGTGATGGGCTCAGTGGCGGCGCAAACGCTGGGGATTGTCCGTCCGCGTGTTGCGCTGTTGAACATCGGTACTGAAGACATCAAGGGTAACCAGCAGGTCAAACTGGCGGCGACGTTGTTGCAGGCGGCCCGAGGCATCAACTACATCGGTTTTGTCGAAGGCGATGGTCTGTATCGCGGCGAAGCGGATGTGGTGGTCTGTGACGGCTTTGTCGGCAACATCCTGCTCAAGTCCAGCGAAGGGCTGGCGACGATGATTGCCGCGCGCATCGAGGCGCTGTTCAAAAAGAACGTCGCTTCCCGTGCGGTCGGCGCCTTGGCATTGCCGCTGATGAAGCGCTTGCAGGCTGACCTGGCGCCGGCGCGACATAATGGCGCAAGCTTTCTCGGGTTGCAGGGCATCGTCGTGAAAAGTCACGGTTCGGCCGGGGTTCAGGGCTTTCAGAGTGCGATCCAGCGTGCGCTGATCGAGATTCAAGAGAACTTGCCCGAACGCCTCCACGGTCGTCTGGAGGATTTGTTGTCTTAGGCGTTTTCGTCGGACAATGCTTAAATGTGACCGCCCGGTTCAAAGGGCCATCCAACTGTCAGTTTCTTGCGTCCCCCAGTGGGGCGTCATTCTCCGACGACAAGATCATTAGGGGCTTGTTACATGTCTGCTTCCCTCGCATTCGTCTTTCCAGGACAGGGTTCGCAGTCCCTCGGCATGCTGGCCGAGCTGGGCGCGGAATATCCGTTGATCCTCGAAACTTTCAAAGAAGCCTCTGCGGCTCTGGGCTATGACCTGTGGGCATTGACCCAGCAGGGCCCGGAGGAGCTGCTCAATCAAACCGATAAAACCCAACCGGCCATTCTGACCGCTTCGATCGCCCTGTGGCGTCTGTGGCTGGCTGAAGGCGGCGCGCGTCCGGCCTTTGTCGCCGGTCACAGCCTGGGCGAATACAGCGCGCTGGTTGCCGCTGGCAGCCTGGCGCTGGCTGACGCGGTGAAGCTCGTTGAGCGCCGTGGTCAACTGATGCAGGAAGCGGTGCCGGCCGGGCAGGGTGGCATGGCCGCCATTCTCGGTCTGGAAGACGCTGACGTGCTGGCAGCCTGTGCAGAAGCTGCGCAAGGCGAGGTGGTCAGTGCGGTCAACTTCAACTCGCCGGGTCAGGTAGTGATCGCCGGCGCCAAGGCTGCTGTCGAGCGCGCCATTGAAGGCTGCAAGGCCCGTGGTGCCAAGCGCGCCATGCCATTGCCAGTGAGCGTGCCTTCGCACTGTGAACTGATGCGTCCGGCTGCCGAGCGTTTTGCCGAATCCATCGCCGCCATCGACTGGCAGGCGCCGCAGATCCCGGTGGTACAGAACGTCAGCGCGCAAGTGCCAGCCGATCTGGAAACCCTCAAGCGTGATCTGCTCGAACAACTGTACAAGCCAGTGCGCTGGGTCGAGTCGGTACAGACTCTCGCTGCCAAAGGCGCGACCAATCTGGTCGAATGCGGCCCGGGCAAAGTCCTGGCCGGTCTGAACAAGCGCTGCGCCGAAGGCGTGGCGACTTCCAACCTCAATACCCCAGACGCTTTCGCTGCCGCTCGCGCAGCGCAAGCCTGAATCAGGAGAAACTTGCATGAGTCTGCAAGGTAAAGTTGCACTGGTCACCGGTGCAAGCCGCGGTATCGGCCAGGCTATCGCACTGGAGCTGGGTCGTCAGGGCGCCATCGTCATTGGCACCGCGACTTCCGCTTCGGGCGCTGAGCGTATCGCTGCAACCCTGAAGGAAAACGGTATTCAGGGCGCAGGTTTTGAGCTCAACGTTACCAGCGATGAATCGGTCAGTGCTGTGCTGGCGGGCATTCAGGAGCAGTTTGGTGCGCCAGTGGCGATCCTGGTCAATAATGCCGGCATCACCCGCGATAACCTGATGATGCGCATGAAAGACGACGAGTGGTACGACGTGATCGATACCAACCTGAACAGTCTGTATCGCCTGTCCAAGGGCGTTCTGCGCGGCATGACCAAGGCGCGTTGGGGGCGAATTATCAGTATTGGCTCGGTGGTGGGTGCCATGGGCAACGCTGGCCAAGTAAACTATGCAGCCGCCAAGGCCGGTCTGGAAGGTTTCAGCCGTGCGATGGCGCGTGAAGTCGGTTCGCGTTCGATTACGGTCAACTCGGTAACCCCAGGGTTCATCGACACCGACATGACGCGCGAGCTGCCTGAAGCACAGCGTGAAGCCTTGCAGACGCAGATTCCGCTGGGTCGTCTGGGACAAGCTCAAGAGATCGCGTCTGTGGTCGCTTTTCTTGCATCCGACGGTGCGGCATACGTCACTGGGGCTACAATCCCGGTGAACGGTGGGATGTACATGTAAGTAAAATGTGACGGATTGCTTCAAAAAAATGTCATACGAGCTGTCTAAAATCCGTTATAAAGCTGCAATCTATTTATAGGCAGAGGGCTGCAGGGTTTGAGGAGTGAAGCTTTCAGTTGAAAAACTGAAAAGTCTTTCTATACACTTACCCACTGGCCAGCTGCCTGAATTTGTCCATTAGGAGTGAAAACAAGGTATGAGCACCATCGAAGAGCGCGTCAAGAAAATCGTTGCCGAGCAACTGGGTGTTAAAGAAGAAGAAGTGGTTAACACTGCTTCCTTCGTAGAAGACCTGGGTGCCGACTCCCTTGACACCGTTGAGCTGGTGATGGCTCTGGAAGAGGAATTCGAGACCGAAATCCCTGACGAAGAAGCTGAGAAGATCACTACTGTACAAGCTGCAATCGACTACGTTACTAGCCACCAGGCGTAATAGTTTGTAATCGTTGTTTGCTGTCATGGAAAAACCGCACTGCCATCATGGCGTGCGGTTTTTTCTTTAGGCCTGATGCAAAGTCGTCGTCATTTGAAAAAGGAGAGTGCTGTGTCGCGTAGACGCGTCGTAGTCACCGGTATGGGTATGTTGTCGCCACTGGGCACGGATGTGCCGAGCAGTTGGCAGGGCATTCTGGCTGGCCGCAGTGGCATTGGTCTGATCGAACACACCGACCTTTCTGCCTATTCCACCCGCTTTGGCGGCTCGGTAAAGGGCTTCAATGTCGAGGAATACCTGTCGGTCAAGGAAGCGCGCAAGCTCGACCTGTTCATTCAGTACGGTCTCGCTGCCGGCTTTCAAGCCGTACGCAACGCCGGTCTGGAAGTCACCGACGCCAACCGTGAACGCATTGGCGTGGCCATGGGTTCGGGTATCGGCGGTCTGACCAACATCGAAGAAACCAGTCGTACCCTGCATGAGACGGGCCCGCGTCGAATCTCGCCATTCTTCGTGCCAGGCTCGATCATCAATATGATTTCCGGTTTCCTGTCCATCCACCTGGGTGCACAGGGACCTAACTACGCCATCGCCACGGCGTGCACCACGGGTACGCACTGTATCGGCATGGCGGCGCGCAACATCATGTACGACGAAGCCGACGTGATGATTGCCGGCGGTGCCGAAATGGCCGCGTGTGGTCTGGGCATGGGCGGCTTCGGCGCATCCCGTGCGCTGTCGACCCGCAACGACGAGCCGACTCGCGCCAGCCGTCCATGGGACAAGGGCCGTGATGGCTTCGTCCTGTCCGACGGTGCCGGTGCACTGGTTCTCGAAGAGTTGGAGCACGCCAAGGCACGCGGCGCGACCATCTACGCCGAGCTGATCGGTTTCGGCACCAGTGGCGATGCGTTCCACATGACCTCGCCACCCGCCGACGGCGCCGGTGCTGCACGCTGCATCACCAATGCGCTGCGCGATGCGAAGATCAACGTCGATCAAGTGCAGTACATCAACGCCCACGGCACTTCGACTCCGGCCGGCGACCTTGCCGAAGCCAATGCGATCAAGTCGGTGTTCGGTGAGCACGCCTACAAACTCGCCGTCAGCTCGACCAAGTCCATGACCGGTCACCTGTTGGGTGCGGCGGGCGCGGTCGAGGCGATCTTCAGCGTGCTGGCGATCAACAGCCAGGTAGCACCGCCGACCATCAACCTGGATGAGCCGGATGAGGGCTGCGATCTCGATTTCGTGCCGCACACCGCGCGCAACATGGACATCGATGTCGTGCTGTCCAACTCCTTCGGGTTTGGTGGTACCAACGGCACCCTGGCATTCCGCCGGTTCGCAGGCTGATGGACTGCTGGGTCGACGGTCAACCGGCTGACAGTCTGTCGCTGAAAGATCGCGGCCTGGCTTACGGCGATGGTCTGTTCGAGACCATCGCTGTGCACCGAGGCCAGCCGATCCTGCTGGATCGGCACCTGACGCGATTGGCCGATGGCTGCTCGCGTCTGGCCATCGCGGCCGATATCGAGCTGATTCGCCATGAGCTGCTGAGTTATGCAGCAGCGATGGGCGAGGGCGTGCTTAAGCTCATCCTCAGCCGTGGCGACGGTTTGCGCGGTTATGCGCCCGACCCGGCGGCGCCGGGCCGACGCATTCTGCAAGGCAATCCTGCGGCGACTTATCCGCCTGTTCATGCCGAGCAAGGCGTTCGCCTGTTTCCGTGTAACACGCGACTGTCCAAACAGCCTTTACTGGCTGGACTCAAACACCTCAATCGACTGGAACAGGTTCTCGCCCGCGCCGAATGGCAGGACAGCGAACATGCCGAAGGCTTGATGCTCGACCAGGCTGGTCGGGTGATCGAAGGGGTGTTCAGCAATCTGTTTCTGCTGCGCGACGGTGTGTTGATCACGCCGGATCTGAAGCGCTGTGGTGTCGCCGGTGTGATGCGCGCCGAAATATTGTTTCAGGCCGAGTCGCTGGCCATCCCCACGCAAATCGCCGACATCAGCCTCGAACAGCTGCAATGGGCCGATGAAGTGTTTCTCTGCAACAGCGTTTATGGCGTCTGGCCGGTACGCGCCTACGCTGCACTGAGCTGGCCGGTTGGCCCGCTCACCCGTAAACTGCAAACCATTGCCCGCGCCCTACTGGATGCCTGATTCGTGAGACGTAAACTTTTGCTGCTGCTGGAAACCGGACTGGTTCTGGCAGGGCTGTTGATGGGCGCCAGCGCCTGGAAGATTCACAGTGCATTGGAACAGCCACTGAACATCACGCAGGAAGAGCTGCTGGATGTGCCGAAAGGCTCTACACCGACCCGTACTTTCCTTTCACTGGAAACCGATGGCGTCATCAAGGACGCGTTCTGGTTGCGGGTTTACTGGCGTTTCAATCTCGCCGGCACGCCCATCCATAGCGGCGAATACCGCATGCAACCGGGCATGACCGTCAATGGTCTGATCGACTTGTGGAAGCGTGGCGAAGTGGTGCAGTACAGCCTGACGCTGGTCGAGGGCTGGAACTTCCATCAGGTGCGCGCCGCATTGGCCAAAGACGAGAAGATCGAGCAGACCCTCAACGGTTTGAGCGACAGTGACGTCATGGCCAAAATTGGTCATAAAGGTTTGTTCCCGGAAGGCCGTTTCTTCCCCGATACCTACCGATTCGTGCGCGGCATGTCTGATGCCGAGTTGCTGAAGAAAGCCTTTGATCGTCTCGATGAAGTCCTCGCCAAAGAATGGGAAAGCCGTTCTGCCGATGTGCCGTACACCGAACCTTATCAAGCGTTGATCATGGCTTCGCTGGTTGAGAAAGAGACCGGCGTGCCGCAGGAGCGCGGGCAGATTGCCGGCGTCTTCGTGCGTCGAATGGCGTTGGGCATGCAACTGCAGACCGATCCGACCGTCATCTATGGTCTGGGTGATCGCTACACCGGCAAGTTGACCCGCGCGCATTTGAAAGAGCCAACGGCGTATAACACTTACGTGATCCCGGGCCTGCCACCGACACCGATTGCGATGGTCGGGCGTGAAGCGATTCACGCGGCGCTGAACCCGGTGGAAGGCACGAGCCTGTACTTCGTTGCGCGTGGCGACGGCAGCCATGTGTTCTCTGATGATCTGGATGCGCATAACAATGCGGTGCGTGAGTATCAGCTCAAGCGCCGCGCGGATTACCGTTCCAGCCCTGCGCCGGCGGTAACGCCTGAAACGGCTCCTGCGACGCAAGAGGCGATTCCTGCGGCATCACCGGATACCGCGCCGGAAGCACTGCCGCCAGTTCCCCCTCAGGAACCTGCGCCGGCCCCGGCCCCGGAAGCCACCGCCCCGCAAAACGCGCAATGACTTTGATTAAGGACTGCCTGTGACTGGCTTGTTTATTACTCTGGAAGGCCCGGAAGGCGCCGGCAAGAGCACCAACCGCGAATACCTCGCCGAGCGCCTGCGCGCCGCCGGTATCGAAGTGGTGCTGACCCGCGAGCCTGGCGGCACGCCGCTGGCCGAGCGGATTCGCGACGTATTGCTGGCCCCGGCCGACGAAGTCATGAATCCGGACGCCGAGCTGTTGCTGGTGTTCGCCGCGCGCGCACAACACTTGGCCGAGGTGATTCGTCCGGCGCTGGCCCGTGGTGCGGTGGTGCTGTGTGACCGCTTCACCGATTCGACTTACGCCTATCAGGGCGGCGGCCGCGGTCTGTCGCTGGAGCGCATCGCCACGCTGGAAAGCTTTGTCCAGGGCGATCTGCGTCCGGACCTGACATTGATTTTCGATCTGCCGGTGGAAATCGGCCTGGCCCGCGCCAGTGCTCGTGGTCGTCTTGATCGCTTCGAACTGGAAGGCCGGGCGTTTTTCGAGGCCGTGCGCAACGCATTCCTCAAGCGCGCCGAAGCTGATCCTGCGCGCTATGTGCGCATCGACGCTGGCCAGCCATTGGCCAAGGTTCAGCAGTCGCTGGATACCCTGATTCCGAATTTGCTGGAGCTGGCCCGTGGCTGAGGCCTATCCGTGGCAGGACAGCCTCTGGCAGCAACTGGCCGGGCGCAAACAGCACGCGCACGCCTATCTGTTGCATGGCCCGGCCGGCATTGGCAAGCGCGCGCTGGCCGAGCGCTTGATGGCGAGTCTGTTGTGTCAGCGTCCGACCCCGCAAGCGTGCGGCGAGTGCAAATCCTGCCTGCTGCTCAAGGCCGGCAGCCACCCTGATAATTACATTCTCGAACCGGAAGAAGCCGATAAGGCGATCAAGGTCGATCAGGTGCGTGATCTGGTCAGTTTCGTGGTGCAGACCGCGCAGCTTGGCGGGCGCAAAGTGGTGCTGATCGAGCCGGTCGAGTCGATGAACATCAACGCCGCCAACGCCTTGCTGAAAAGCCTGGAAGAGCCGTCCGGCGATACCGTGTTGCTGTTGGTGAGCCATCAGACCAGTCGCTTGCTGCCGACGATCAAAAGCCGCTGCGTGCAGCAGGCCTGTCCGCTGCCGGGCGAGGCGATGAGCCTGCAATGGCTGGCGCAGGCACTGCCGGACTGTTCCGAAGACGAGCGCGTCGAGTTGCTGACGTTGGCCGCCGGTTCGCCGTTGATGGCGGTCAGCCTGCAATCTCAAGGCGTGCGTGAGCAACGCGCGCAAGTGGTTGAAGGCGTGAAGAAACTGCTCAAGCAGCAGCAATCACCGACGCAACTGGCCGAAGAATGGAAAAGCATTCCGATGCTGCGTCTGTTCGACTGGTTCTGCGACTGGTCGAGCCTGATCCTGCGTTATCAATTGACTCAGGATGAGGCAGGCCTGGGTCTGACCGACATGCGCAAGGTTGTGCAGTATCTGGCGCAGAAAAGCGCGCAGGGCAAAGTCCTCGAGATTCAGGACTGGATACTGGCGCAGCGCCAGAAAGTCATGAGCAAGGCCAACCTCAATCCGGCCTTGCTGCTGGAGGCGTTGTTGGTGCAATGGGCAGGATTGCCTGGTCAAAGATAACAATGTGTACCTAGACTCTGAATATCAGCAGTGGAGGTGAGCATGAATGAATCTGTCAGCCCGGGGCCACGCAACGGTATTTTGTCCCTGACGATCAAGGACAAGTCGGTGCTCTACGCCGCCTACATGCCGTTCATCAAGAACGGTGGCTTGTTCATCCCGACCAACAAGAGTTACAAGTTGGGCGACGAGGTGTTCATGCTGCTCAATCTGATGGACGAGGCGGAGAAAATTCCGGTGGCCGGTAAAGTCACCTGGATCACCCCGAAAGGGGCACAAGGCAATCGTGCCGCCGGTGTAGGTGTGCAGTTCAACGATGGCGACAACACCGCGCGCAGTCGCATCGAAACCCATCTGGCCGGAGCCCTGAAATCCGACCGTCCCACTCATACGATGTAAGTAGCCGTCTTTTTTATGCTCGTAGATTCCCATTGTCACCTCGATCGCCTCGACCTCGCCGCCCATGATGGCTCGCTGGATGCCGCACTCGATGCCGCCCGGCAGCGCGGAGTAGGGCACTTTCTGTGCATCGGCGTGAGTGCCGACAACGCCGCCGACGTCAAAGCGCTGGCTGAACGTTACGACGACGTCGATTGTTCGGTGGGTGTGCATCCGCTGGACGTGCAGCCGGGCGCGGCCCCTGCGCTGGACTGGCTGCTGCACGAGCTCAATCACCCGAAAGTGGTGGCGATCGGCGAAACCGGCCTCGATTATCACTACGAGCCGGAAGCCGCCGAGCTGCAGCAGGCATCGTTTCGTCTGCACCTGCAAGCGGCGCAGCAGACCGGCAAACCGGTAATCATCCACACCCGTGGCGCGCGTGCCGATACCCTTGAATTGCTACGCGAAGCGGCGTTGCCGCAGGCCGGTGTGCTGCATTGCTTCACCGAAGACTGGGACATGGCCAAAGCCGCGCTGGACATGGGCTATTACATTTCCCTGTCCGGCATCGTCACGTTCCGCAATGCTGATGCTCTGCGCGATGTCGCGAGCAAGGTCCCGGCCGATCGCCTGCTGGTGGAAACCGACTCGCCGTATCTGGCGCCGATCCCTTATCGCGGCAAGCCCAATCTGCCGCAGTACGTGCGCGAGGTGGCGGAATTCCTGGCGATGTTGCGCGGTGAGAATTACGAACGTTTTGCCGAGCAGACGACTGAGAACTTCAAGCGTCTGTTCCCGCTGGCCAGTGTTAAATCTGCCCTGTAAGCACTCGCCAAATCGCAGGCAAAAAAAACCCGGGTTCTGGGGGGTGAATCCGGGTTAAGACCATTAGGAGTAAAACAAAGGCACGCGGTCCCTTGGTACCTTTATCGGCGCGACACTTGGGGGAGATGTCGCCCGACAGTTCAAGTATTGATCAGTCTGGCGTGCAGTCCAGTTAGCCGGTCGGGGTTTTTAAACAAATTTGGAATACGTTCGCTTCAGTTGAGTTCTCATTGCGCCCAAAACGTTCTCAAAACGAACAAGAAACACAGATATGGTCGGATGATCCGTGCATTTTTGCGCAAGTTAGGCATAATACGCGGCTTCGAATTTTGACCCTTCAGACCTTTTCTTATGCACAAAGAACCTCGTAAGGTCCGTGAGTTTCGTCGCCGCGAGCAAGAAATTCTCGATACCGCGCTCAAGCTGTTCCTCGACCAAGGTGAAGACAGTGTCACCGTCGAGATGATTGCTGATGCCGTGGGTATCGGCAAAGGCACGATCTACAAACACTTCAAATCCAAGGCCGAGATCTATCTGCGCCTGATGCTCGATTACGAGCGCGATTTGAACGAGCTGCTGCATTCGGCCGATGTCGACAAGGACAAGGAAGCGCTGTCCCGCGCCTACTTCGAATTCCGCATGCGCGACCCGCAGCGTTATCGTCTGTTTGACCGTCTCGAAGAGAAGGTCGTCAAAGGCAATCAGGTGCCGGAAATGGTCGAGGAGCTGCACAAGATCCGTGCCTCGAACTTTGAACGCCTGACCCTGCTGATCAAGGGCCGCATCAGCGAAGGCAAGCTTGAAGACGTGCCGCCGTACTTCCATTACTGCGCATCCTGGGCGCTGGTGCACGGCGCCGTCGCGCTGTATCACTCGCCGTTCTGGAGCAATGTGCTGGAAGATCAGGAAGGTTTCTTCCAGTTCCTGATGGACATTGGCGTGCGCATGGGCAACAAACGCAAGCGCGACCCGGAAACCCCGAGCAGCTGAGCCATTCAGCTGCCTTATTGCGCCATGATTTCGCTACATGACGCAGTAGCGCAGGAATATACTCAGGCATAGGGCTTGCTAAAACTTGATTTGTGAGTCAAGTTTTAGCGGCTCGAAATTCTATCGCCGGAGTGATCATGATCGTTGACCGTCAAGGCAGGCGTTTTCGCAATTTGCGCATCAGCCTGACCTCAGCCTGCAATTACGCGTGTACCTACTGCGTGCCCAACGGCAAGCGGTTGGTGGCTGCGCAGGATGAATTGTCGGCCGAAGCCATGGCGCGTGGCGTGGCATACCTGATCGAAGCTGCCGGCATCGAACGGCTACGCATCACCGGTGGCGAGCCGCTGGTCAGCCCCAAACTCGAATCGTTCATGACCGCTGTTGGCAAGATGGGCCTGGACGACATCAGCCTGACCACCAACGGCCAGCTCCTCGCGAAAAAACTGCCGCTGCTGGTCGATGCCGGTCTGCGCCGCATCAACGTGTCACTCGATACTCTCGATGCTGGCGCTTTCCGCAGCATTGCCCGTGGCGGTGATCTGGCCACCGTGCTCGACGGCATGGATCAGGCGGCAGCGGCGGGGATGAAGATCAAGGTCAACATGGTGCCGTTGCGCGGGCAGAACCTCGACCAGGTGATGCCGCTGCTCGATTACTGCCTGGAGCGCGGATACGAACTGCGTTTCATCGAACTGATGCGCATGGGCCATCTGGCCAAAGACTCGAATGCTTTCCTGCAACAGTTCGTCAGCCTGCAACAGCTGCTGGAGCTGATTGGCGAGCGTTATGAATACGCGCAAACCGACGCACCGGTGGATGCCACTGCCGTGCGCTACGCAATTCCCGGCCTCGGCAACTTTGGCGTGATCGCCAACGAAAGCGTGCCGTTCTGCCGTACATGCTCGCGCTTGCGCTTGTCGTCGACCGGTTGGCTGCATGGCTGCCTGTCGTCGAGCAACCGCCACTATGTCGGCGATCTGCTCGACAAGCCGCGTCATCAGGCGCTGCCGGCGCTCCAGCGTTTGCTGGTCAAGGCGTTGGGCGACAAGCAGGAAGTGGCCTTCTCGGGCGGCGCAACAGTCATGAAAATCATCGGCGGCTGAACAACCGCTTTCGCGAGCAGGCTCGTTCCCACCTATGGAATGCACTCCCCTGTGGGAGCGAGCCTGCTCGCGAATACGATCTAACAATCAACGAAGAACCAGAGCTGGCGCAAAAGCTGCATCCAACGGCCATTCGCCGGTTTTCCGTCACCGGCCACTGGAGGAACAGAATGCGTAGCCTGGTTTTGCTGCTGGCCGTTTTGGCGCTTGGCGGCTGTATGACTGTCAGCGATATGGCCGAAGGCACTCGCTATCAGATGAGCGATGCGGGTCTGCTGGATCACAGCGACAGCCGCCGCGTGAACAACTTCCGCATTCAGCCGGACTCGTTCATCTACATCGCCCAAGGCGCGTTCGCTCCGCCAGGCGGTTCGTATCCACGGCCGAACGTGGTGGCCGAAGAAGCTTTCAAAGGTTTCGTCGAATACTTCCCGATGGTCCGTCGCGCCCGCGCGCCCGAAGGTCTTGATCAGGCCATGGGCGAAGCTCGCGATGCCGGCGCGCACTATCTGCTGTACACGCGTTTCGCCAAGGCTGACGACCGCATCGGCAACTCCGACGAGTGGCTCGATCAAGAAGCGGTGGATCGTCTCGGCATTGACGGCGGCGTGATTCAGATCATGTTGATCGAGACCAGCACCCAGTATTTGATTGATACTGCACGGATCAAGAGTCGTGGCGGTTTACTGACGTTCCACGACAGCAAGCCCGAAGACCTGATCGGCCCGCCGCTGGCGCAGTACGCGCGCAGCCTGTTGGGAGTCGGCGACCAATAATTCAAGGAGAACGCCATGAGTGGCCCGCAAAAAGCCAATGACCTGTTGGGACAGATCCCCAAAACCAAAGGCCTGCCGCCGGTGCACTTGTGGAACCCGGACTTCTGCGGCGATATCGACATGCGCATCGCCCGCGACGGCACCTGGTATTACCTGGGCACGCCGATCGGGCGCAAGCCAATGGTTAAATTGTTCTCGACGATCATGCGCCGCGACGGCGATGACTACTTCCTGATCACCCCGGTCGAGAAGGTCGGGATCAAGGTCGATGATGCGCCGTTTGTGGCGATTGCCGTTGAGGTTGAAGGCGATGGGGAGACGCAGTTGTTGCGCTTCACCACCAACGTCGATGAAACCGCTGAAGCAGGGCCTGAACATCCGATTCGGGTCGAGATCGATCCGGCGACGCAAGAACCCGCGCCCTACGTGCATATCCGCACCAATCTTGAAGCGCTGATCCACCGCAATGTGTTTTACCAACTGGTGGAATTGGCGGTCAGCCGCGAAATCGACGGGCAGCGCTGGCTCGGTGTGTGGAGTGGTGGCGAGTTCTTCCGCATCGGCCTCGAACCCTAAATCCGAAACCCTGTGGGAGCGAGCTTGCTCGCGAAGGCGTTCTACCAGTCAATATCTAGGCTGGCAGACAAAACGCCTTCGCGAGCAAGCTCGCTCCCACATTTGGTTTTGTGGGGTGTCTGAAAAATCCTGATTGACTGTTATTCATATGATCATTAGCTTGATCACCCATCGCGATCCGCTTTGAGGTGTTCATGTCCAGCAGCTTTCATGCGTCGACCGTTGACTGGTTAGGCAGCTGGATCGCCGCTGGCCAAGTCAAACCGGGGCAGACCATCAAGGTCGAGGCCGATCTGGGCGAACAGCTCGGCGTCAGCCGCACGGTCATCCGCGAAGCGATCAAAACCCTCGTCGCCAAAGGCATGCTCGAAGTCGGGCCGAAAGTCGGCACGCGCGTGCTGCCTGTGCGCCGCTGGAACCTGTTCGATCCGCAAGTCGTCGGTTGGCTGTCGCGCAACGGCTTGCCGGAAAACTTCGTCGATGACCTGCTCGACCTGCGTCGCACCATCGAACCGATGGCGGTGCGCTGGGCTTGCGAGCGCGCGACGCTGGAACAGATCGACGCAGTGCAACTGGCCTACAACGCCCTTGAGCGCGCGGTCGACAGCGGCATCGACTACAACCGCGCCGATCAGGCGTTTCACGAATGCATACTCGCCGCCAGCCATAACCAGTTCATTGAACAGATGGTCCCGGCCCTCGGCGCCTTGCTCGCGGTGTCGTTCGAAGTCTCCGCTGCCGACCCCGATGAATTGCGCCGCACGCTGCCGATCCACAAAGACATGGCTGACGCCATCGCCGCTCGCGATTCCGCCCGCGGTGTGTGGGCGTGCATGACCCTGATCGACAACGCAGACCTGGCGATCAAACGCTTTTACCCGAAAGTCATGGCCGACAAAAAAGCCAGTTAATCCAAATTTCCCTGTGGGAGCGAGCCTGCTCGCGAAGGCGGTATATCAGGCAACTCATGCGTCGACTGACACGACGCTTTCGCGAGCAGGCTCGCACACTTTAAATAACAACAAGATCCGAGGAGTTGATATGCCGTGGACCGCCCTGACCCAACACCGCGCCCGACTCGGTGAAGGCCCGTTCTGGGACGCGCCAACCCAGGCGCTGTACTGGGTCGATATTGCCGGCAAACAGGCCTTGCGCCTGATCGGCCAGAACGTGCAGATCTGGCAGATGCCCGAACACGTTTCCGCGTTCATCCCGTGCAACAGCGGCGATGCACTGGTGACCCTGAGCAGCGGCGTTTATCGACTGGATCTCGATTCCCCCGGCCTCGAACCGCGCTTGACCCTGTTCTGCATCGCCGACCCGCAACCTGGCAATCGCGCCAACGAAGCGCGTTGCGATGGCCAAGGTCGTCTGTGGCTCGGCACCATGCAAAACAACATCGGCGAGCAGGGCGAAGATCTGCCGATCACTCGCCGCTCGGGTGGCCTGTTTCGCGTCGATCCGGACAAGCGAGTCACACCGTTGCTGCGCGGGCTGGGCATTCCCAACACGCTGTTGTGGAGCGACGACGGCACCACGCTGCTGTTCGGTGACAGCCTCGACAGTACGCTCAACCGTTACTTCATCCACACCGACGGCAATCTCGATACTGCACAAGTCTGGTACGGCTCCGATCAGCACGGCGGCCCGGACGGTTCGGCGATGGACGCCGAAGGCTATATCTGGAATGCCCGTTGGGACGGCAGTTGCCTGCTACGGCTGACGCCTGACGGTGAAGTCGATCGCAAAATCGACCTGCCGATCAGCCGCCCGACCAGTTGCGTGTTCGGCGGCGAAGATTTGAAAACCCTGTACATCACCAGTGCCCAGAGTCCGCACCACCATTCACTGGACGGCGCGGTGCTGTCGATGCACGTCGATGTGCCCGGCAAACTCTGTACACGCTTCGCTGGTTAATCCCAAAATATGGGATGCAAAATTATATATTGAGATTATTTGGCGGTCGGGTTTATAGTCGGCTGCAGCAGTAACACGCACTCACACTTAAAAAGAACAAAACAGGTGAAGTGATGCAGCGAATCTCTATCGCACTCCCGAGTGGAGTCCGCGTCGCGCAACGGCTCGAAGCCGTCGGCCGCGCCTGCCTGTTTCGTTCAAAACGCCTTCCAGACCGGACATCGGCAGATGCCCGGTTTTTTTGTGCCTGCGCAACAGGAGTCCTGATCCATGGCTGAACCTCTTTCCCTGCCGCCGGTGCCCGCACCGCCGAAGGGCGAGCGTCTGAAAAACAAGGTGGTGTTGCTGACTGGCGCCGCTCAGGGCATCGGTGAAGCC
This sequence comes from Pseudomonas fluorescens, assembly GCF_001648775.1. Lineage (GTDB taxonomy): Bacteria > Pseudomonadota > Gammaproteobacteria > Pseudomonadales > Pseudomonadaceae > Aquipseudomonas > Aquipseudomonas fluorescens_M. The sequence continues at coordinate 263,705 of NZ_LVEJ01000028.1, read as the reverse complement.
ATTGTCGCCGCGTTCGCCTCGCAGCAAGCGAAACTGCTGATCAGCGATATCCAGGCCGAGAAGGTTGAACGGGTTGCTGCGCATTGGCGGGAGCAGGGTTGCGATGTGCAGGCGCTGAAGGCAGATGTCTCGCGTCAGCACGATCTTCACGCCATGGCTAAACGGGCTGTTGAGTTGCACGGACGCATCGACGTGTTGGTCAACTGCGCCGGGGTCAATGTGTTCCGTGATCCGCTGCAGATGACCGAGGAAGACTGGCATCGCTGCTTTGCCATTGATCTGGACGGCGCCTGGTTCGGCTGCAAAGCGGTGCTGCCGCAGATGATCGAGCAGGGTATCGGCAGCATCATCAACATCGCCTCGACCCACTCCAGCCACATCATTCCCGGTTGCTTTCCGTACCCGGTCGCCAAGCATGGCTTGCTCGGCCTGACCCGCGCCCTCGGCATCGAATACGCGGCGAAAGGCATTCGCGTCAACGCCATCGCCCCGGGCTACATCGAGACGCAACTCAATGTCGATTACTGGAACGGTTTCGCCGACCCGCACGCCGAACGTCAGCGCGCCTTCGATCTGCACCCGCCGAAACGCATCGGTCAGCCGCTTGAAGTGGCGATGACGGCGGTGTTCCTGGCCAGTGATGAAGCACCGTTTATCAACGCGTCGTGTATCACCATCGATGGTGGCCGCTCGGTGATGTACCACGACTGAACCGATGGGTTTTCGCGCGGATGAATCTGTCTGAAATCCAATCATCATACGATATGACTATTTTCAACAGGCTTTGCAGGAACACGCTTTAACGCTTTTCAAACATTGCTCAAAAAAAATAACAAGGAGTCAGCTTATGAAACGTCGTTTCGGGATTCGTACCCTGTGCAGTACCGCCCTGGCGGTCACCGCGTTCAGCCTGAGCAGTGCGCTGCTCGCTGCCGACACCGTGAAAATCGGTTTTCTGGTCAAACAGGCGGAAGAACCGTGGTTCCAGACCGAGTGGGCCTTCGCCGAGAAAGCCGCCAAGGACAAGGGCTTCGAACTGATCAAGATTGCTGTGCCAGATGGCGAGAAAACCCTCTCGGCCATCGACAGCCTCGCCGCCAACGGTGCCAAGGGCTTTGTGATCTGCCCGCCGGATGTCTCGCTCGGCCCGGCAATCATGGCCAAAGCCAAACTCAATGACCTCAAAGTGATTGCCGTCGATGACCGTTTCGTCGACGCCAACGGCAAGTTCATGGAAGACGTGCCGTACCTCGGCATGGCCGCGTTTGAAGTCGGCCAGAAGCAAGGCAACGCGATGGTCGCCGAGGCGAAAAAACGCAACTGGGACTGGAAGGACACTTACGCGGTGGTCAACACCTACAACGAACTCGATACTGGCAAGAAGCGCACCGACGGTTCGGTGAAATCCCTTGAAGACGCCGGCATGCCGAAAGACCACATTCTGTTCGCCGCGCTGAAAACCCTCGACGTGCCGGGCAGCATGGACGCCACCAACTCGGCGCTGGTGAAACTGCCGAGCGCGGCGAAAAACCTGATCATCGGTGGCATGAACGACAACACCGTGCTCGGCGGCGTGCGCGCGACCGAAGCCGCCGGTTTTGCTGCGGCCAATGTGATCGGTATCGGCATCAACGGCACCGACGCCATCGGCGAACTGAAAAAGCCTAACAGCGGCTTCTTCGGCTCGATGCTGCCAAGCCCGCACATCGAAGGCTACAAAACCGCCGAGATGATGTACGAGTGGGTCACCACCGGCAAAGAGCCGCCGAAGTACACCGCCATGGACGACGTCACCCTGATCACCCGCGAGAACTTCAAGCAAGAGCTGGAAAAAATCGGCTTGTGGAACTGACGTAGCGACGGCCCGGGCAGCCGGGCCGTTTTTCGGTGTGAAGAGGTGGCTTTATGCACGCGCAAGTACAGACACAACAACACAGCGCCAGCGGCAGCCTGCGTTTTAGCGGGATTGGCAAAACCTTTCCCGGGGTGAAGGCGCTGGACGCTATCAGTTTCGTCGCGCATCCCGGTCAGGTTCATGCCTTGATGGGCGAGAACGGCGCCGGCAAATCGACCCTGCTGAAAATCCTCGGTGGTGCTTACATCCCGAGCAGCGGCGAGTTGCAGATCGGCGAGCAGACCATGGCGTTCAAGTCGACGGCTGACAGCATCGGCAGCGGCGTCGCAGTGATTCACCAGGAGCTGCATCTGGTCCCGGAAATGACCGTCGCAGAGAACCTGTTTCTTGGCCATCTGCCGGCCAGTTTCGGTTTGATCAATCGCGGCACACTGCGCCAGCAAGCGCTGAATTGTCTTAAAGGTCTGGCCGACGAAATTGATCCGCAGACCAAGGTCGGACGATTGTCCCTCGGCCAGCGTCAGTTGGTGGAAATCGCCAAAGCGTTGTCGCGCGGTGCGCATGTCATCGCATTCGATGAGCCGACCAGCAGTCTTTCGGCCCGCGAGATCGACCGCTTGATGGCGATCATCGGCCGCCTGCGCGACGAGGGCAAAGTGGTGCTCTACGTCTCGCACCGGATGGAAGAAGTATTCCGCATCTGCGACGCGGTGACGGTGTTCAAGGACGGCCGCTACGTGCGCACCTTCGACGACATGAGCCAGTTGACCCACGATCAACTGGTGACCTGCATGGTCGGGCGCGACATTCAGGACATCTACGATTATCGCCATCGGCCACGCGGCGCGGTGGCGCTGAAGGTCGACGGCCTGCTCGGTCCGGGCCTGCGTGAGCCGATCAGTTTCGAAGCGCACAAAGGTGAAATTCTTGGCCTGTTCGGACTCGTCGGGGCAGGGCGCACAGAGCTGTTTCGCCTGCTCAGCGGTCTTGAGCGCAACACCGCTGGACGGCTAGAGTTGCGCGGCCATGAACTGAAACTGCGCTCACCGCGCGACGCGATTGCTGCCGGGATTCTGCTCTGTCCGGAAGACCGCAAGAAGGAAGGCATCATCCCGCTGGCCAGTGTTGCCGAGAACATCAACATCAGTGCTCGCGGGGCCAACTCCGGCCTCGGTTGCCTGATTCGCGGTCTCTGGGAGAAGGGCAACGCCGACAAACAGATCAAGGCGCTCAAGGTGAAAACCCCGCACGCTGGGCAGCAGATCAAATTCCTTTCTGGTGGCAATCAGCAGAAGGCCATTCTCGGCCGCTGGCTGTCGATGCCGATGAAGGTTCTGCTGCTCGATGAGCCGACTCGTGGCATCGACATCGGCGCCAAAGCCGAGATCTACCAGATCATTCATAACCTCGCCGCCGACGGCATTTCGGTGATCGTGGTGTCCAGCGACCTGATGGAAGTGATGGGCATTTCCGACCGCATTCTGGTGCTTTGCGAAGGCGCCCTGCGCGGCGAAATCAGCCGCGACCAGGCCAATGAATCCAACCTGCTGCAACTGGCTTTGCCGCGCCACCGCGCTGACGGCGTGGCGAACTGAGAGGTGACTATGATGACAACCCAGAAAGAAACCCTGCCGACTGAGCGCAAGCCTTTGGACATGCGCCGCTTCCTCGATGACTGGGTCATGCTGCTGGCGGCGATCGGTATTTTCATTGCCTGCACGCTGCTGATCGACAACTTCCTCTCGCCGCTGAACATGCGTGGTTTGGGCCTGGCGATTTCCACCACCGGGATCGCCGCGTGCACGATGTTGTATTGCCTGGCGTCGGGGCATTTCGACTTGTCGGTGGGCTCGGTGATTGCCTGTGCCGGCGTGGTCGCGGCGGTGGTGATGCGTGACACTAACAGTGTGTTTCTCGGTGTCAGTGCGGCGTTGGTGATGGGCCTGATTGTCGGGCTGATCAACGGGATTGTGATTGCCAAGTTGCGCGTCAATGCATTGATCACGACGTTGGCGACCATGCAGATCGTTCGTGGTCTGGCGTACATTTTTGCCAACGGCAAAGCGGTGGGTGTGTCGCAGGAATCGTTCTTCGTGTTTGGTAATGGCCAGTTGTTTGGCGTGCCGGTGCCGATTCTGATCACCATCGTCTGCTTTCTGTTTTTCGGCTGGCTGCTGAATTACACGACTTACGGGCGCAACACCATGGCCATCGGCGGCAACCAGGAAGCGGCGTTGCTGGCGGGCGTGAATGTTGACCGCACCAAGATCATTATCTTTGCCGTGCATGGCGTGATTGGTGCGTTGGCGGGGGTGATTCTGGCGTCGCGGATGACCTCCGGGCAGCCGATGATTGGTCAGGGGTTCGAGCTGACGGTGATCTCGGCTTGCGTGCTGGGCGGGGTGTCGTTGAGTGGCGGGATTGGCATGATTCGGCATGTGATTGCCGGCGTGTTGATTCTGGCGATTATTGAGAATGCGATGAACTTGAAGAATATTGATACGTTTTATCAGTATGTGATTCGTGGTTCGATTCTGCTGCTGGCTGTGGTGATTGACCGTCTGAAGCAACGCTAAGTCAAAAGCTACCCTCACCCCAGCCCTCTCCCGGAGGGAGAGGGAGCCGACCGAGGTGTCTTGCCTCCTGCATCGACCTGAAAGACCTCGTCGATTATGGATTCGGCAAAGCTCTTTCAGGTCGGCGAACCTCCTGAGCATCCCCCATTCAGTCCCCTCTCCCTTCGGGAGAGGGCTAGGGTGAGGGTGAGAGGAAGGGCCGACCGAGGTGATCCGTCGACCTGAAAGGGGTCGTCGATTGTGGATTCGGCGAAGCACTTTCAGGTCGGCGTACCTCTTGAGCATCCCCCATTCAGTCCCCTCTCCCTTCGGGAGAGGGCTAGGGTGAGGGGCTTTTGATTCTCCCGCCTTTCGTCACTATCCCCAAATATTCCTTGCCCGCCCGCGCCCGTTTCGGTTATCAATTTGTACATGATTAGACAGGTACGATTTGACAAGAAACAACGGGTGGTCGACGAGCTCGTCCGGCGCATCGAAAGCGGCCTCATGGAGGACGGCTTTCTGTTGCCCGGCGAGCATCAGTTGGCTCAAGAATTCAACGTCAGCCGTGGCACGTTGCGCGAAGCGCTGGCCGAACTGAAACGGCGCAATTACATCGCCACACAGAGTGGCGTCGGCTCTATCGTCACCTTCGACGGTGTCGCCCTCGACCAGCGTAGCGGTTGGGCGCAGGCGCTGGCCGACAGCGGGGCGCTGATCAACACCGAAGTGTTGCGTCTGGAAGCCGTGACCCGGCCCGATCTGCTGGCGCGCTTCGGCACCGACCAATTCATCACTCTTGACCGGCGTCGCCGCTCCACTGCAGGCACGCTGGTGTCCCTCGAACGCTCTTTGATGCCGGCTACTGGCGGCCTGGAAAGCCTGCCGCGCGTCGGTCTGATCGACAATTCCCTGACCATCACCCTGGCCGCCTACGGCTACATTGGTGAGCGCGGCGATCAATGGATCGGCGCCGAACCGTTGAATGCCGAGGACGCCGAACTGCTCGGCCGCCCGCAAGGCACTGTTTTCCTCAAAGCACTGCGTACCACCTACGACCGGCAGAACCGTTTCATGGAGCAGGTCGAAAGCCTGCTCGACCCGGTGCATTTCCGTCTGCACCTGCAATTTGGAGAATCGAAATGACCGCGCTCAACCGTGCCCTTGGTGCGTTTTATGGCCTGGCCCTCGGCGACGCGCTGGGCATGCCGACGCAATCGCTGAACCGCGAAACCATCAAGACCCGTTTCGGCACGATCACCGATTTGCAGGACGCCGGTCCCCTGCAGCCGATCGCCGCGAACATGCCCAAAGGCTCGATCACCGATGACACCGAGCAGGCGATTCTGGTTGGCGAGTTGCTGGTCGAGGGCAAGGGCCGCATCGAACCGGCGATCCTCGCGCAACGCTTGATCGAGTGGGAAGCCGAGATGCAGGCCAAGGGCTCGCAGGACTTGCTCGGGCCATCGACCAAACGCGCGATCGAAATGATCCTCGCCGGCCATTCGCCGGAAGAAGCCGGGCGCTATGGCACCACCAACGGCGCGGCGATGCGCATTACGCCGGTGGGGATCGCGGCAGATGTCGCCGATCCCGAGCGCTTTATCTCGGCGGTGGTGCAGGCCTGCCAGGTCACCCACAACACCACGCTGGGGATTTCCAGTGCGGCGGCGGTGGCGGCGGTGGTGTCTGCCGGGATCAATGGCATGGACCTGGGCGAGGCGTTGAACCTCGGTCAGCAAATGGCTCTGCGAGCGGAAGCGCATGGGCACTGGGTCGCTGGCGGCCGCATTGCTTCACGCATCAGTTGGGCGCGCACCATCAGCGTCGATAGCGACAAGGCACTGCTGGCCGATCTGCTCTACGACGTGATCGGCACTTCGGTGGCGTCGCAGGAGTCGGTGGTGGTCTCGTTCGCGCTGGCGCAGCAAGTCGCGGTCGGTGAGATGAGCGCGTTTGAAGCGCTGTGCATGGCCGCCAGCCTTGGCGGTGACACTGACACCATCGCGGCGATTCTTGGCGCGATGCTCGGGGCCTGCCTGGGTCTTGAGAGCTGGCCGGTGCCGATGATCGACACAGTGAAAGCGGTCAATCATCTGGAGCTTGAGCCATTGGTGCAGGGGCTTTTGGCCTTGCGCTGACAGGGCTGACGCTTTCGCGAGCAAGCTCGCTCCCACATTGGATTTGTGGCGTTCACATAACCTCTGTGGGAGCGAGCTTGCTCGCGAAGGCCGCACCGCAAATCTTGAATATTCACCCGCAATGGATCGCGCAGACAGGCCGAGGACGGCCGGGATGTCTAGTCGTTCTGCATCATTGCCACAACCACAAAAAAGGCAAACAGGAGCACCTTCATGAGTTCATCAACCGCCGGGCAAAGCGCCGGGCAACTGGAAACCCGCGGCATCGAACCAGTGCCGGAAGCCGAGTGCAACGGCCATCCGCTGCAACTGTTCTGGGTCTGGTTCGCCGCCAACATCTCCATTCTCGGTCTGCCATTGGGTGCCACGCTGGTTGCGTTTCGCGGCTTGGCGATCTGGCAAGCGATCATCGTTGCAATCATCGGTGCCGCCGGTTCGTTCGCGGTGGTCGGGATCATTTCGATTGCGGGTCGGCGTGGCCGCGCGCCGAGCCTGACCTTGTCGCGAGCGATCTTCGGCGTGCGCGGCAATATCGGCCCGACGCTGGTCTCGCTGATGTCGCGTCTCGGTTGGGAAACGGTCAATACCACCACCGCGGCATTCGTGCTGTTGTCGCTGTGCTCGATCCTGTTCGGCTCGCCGGTCGAAGCGAAAAATGCTCCGGTACTGACGCTGATCTTCATCGCCATTTTCGTCCTGCTGACCTTGTCGGTGTCCGGCCTCGGCCACGCGACCTTGCTGGTCATCCAGAAGTGGGCGACCTACGTGTTCGGCGCGCTGAACATTCTCGTCGGCGGCTTCCTCTGCGCGACCATCGACTGGAGCGCGGTGTTCAACGCCACGCCCGCGCCGATGAGCGCCATGATCATCGGCATCGGCACCATGGCCGCCGGCACTGGCATCGGTTGGGCCAACGCTGGCGCCGACATGTCGCGCTATCAGCATCGCAGCGTCAAAGCCGTGCGTCTGGTTGCATCCGCTGCATTCGGTGCGGGCATTCCGCTGGTGTTGTTGATCACCCTCGGCGGCTTGTTGTCGGTGGGCAATAACGACCTCGCCTCGGCGACTGATCCTATCGTGGCGATCCGCGACATGCTGCCGACGTGGATGGCGGTGCCGTATCTGATCACCGCGTTCGGTGGCCTGTTGCTGTCGAACAACCTGTCGGTGTATTCCGCCGGTTTGACCACGCTGACGCTGGGTCTGAAGGTCAAACGCGTTTACGCGGTGGTGGTCGACATCGTCGCGATCTTCGCCGGTTCGATCTACTTCATGCTGATTGCCGACAGTTTCTACGGCCCGTTCATTACCTTCATTTCCCTGCTGGCGGTGCCGATCACCGCGTGGGTCGGGATCTTCGTCGTCGACCTGATTCACCGTCACTACTACAGCCCCAAGGACCTGCTCGACGTCAGCCCGAGCAGCGCCTACTGGTATCGCGGCGGCATCGAGTGGCGTGCATTCGGCGCGTGGGCGATTGCCATCGTCCTTGGCTTCAGCTTCACCACCATCGGCACCACCGCCGAAAACGTCTGGTTCAAAGGTTTCCTGTCTGATTCGTGGCTGGGCCACAACGGCCTCGGCTGGATCGTGACCTTCGTGGTCGCTGGTGGGATTTACTGTGTACTGGGCGGGGCGAAAGATCGCCGCGCCGCGCAAACCGAGAATGCTCATGCCTAAGATGTTGCACACCGGCCAGGTCATCATCGACCTGGTCATGGCCGTGGATAAATTGCCGCAGATTGGCGGTGACGTGCTGGCGCAGTCGGCCGGTTTCGAAGCGGGTGGCGGTTTCAACGTGATGGCGGCGGCGGTGCGCAATGGCCTACCGGTGGTCTATCTCGGTCGGCATGGCAGCGGGCGTTTCGGCGATCTGGCGCGTCAGGCCATGAACGATGAAGGCATTCAGATCGGCATCCGCGAGCCAGCGCCACGCGACACCGGTTTGTGTGTGGCGCTGACCGATGCATCAGCCGAGCGCAGTTTCATTTCCTATATCGGCGCTGAAGGCGAGGTAACGGAAGCGGACCTGAACAGCGTCGCGGCCGAGGCCGGCGATTACGTTTATCTCAGCGGCTACAGCCTGCTCCACGAAGGCAAGGCGCAGGCGTTGCTCGACTGGACATTGGCATTGCCGAAGTCGATCAACGTGGTGTTCGATCCCGGCCCGCTGGTGGAATCGCCAGATTCGCCGATGATGCGGGCATTGCTGCCGCGCATCGATGTGTGGACCAGCAACAGTGTCGAGGCGCTGCGGTTTACCGGGGCTGAGAATATTGGCGTGGCGCTGGATCGTCTCGCCGAACACTTGCCCGAAGACGTGTTGATGGTGGTGAGGGATGGGCCGCAGGGTTGCTGGATTCATCAGCGCGATGAGCGTCGACATGTACCGGGTTTTGCGGTGAAAGCGCTAGACAGCAACGGCGCCGGTGATGCCCATGCCGGAGTGTTTATTGCCGGATTGGCGCAGGGTTTGACCGCGCATGAAGCGGCTCGCCGGGCGAATGCGGCAGCGGCTATCGCGGTGACGCGCTGGGGGCCGGCGACTTCACCGGGTGCGGCTGAGGTGGATGCGTTTATCCGCGAGTCCGGCGGCGCCTGATAGATAGCTTTCGCGAGCAGGCTCGCTCCCACATTTGAAATGTATTCCAATGTGGGAGCGACGGTGCGACGATTCGACCTGCTCGCGAAGGGGCCATTAGTTTCAACACAAAATTCAATGCTGGACACCGCCCGCCGCATCGGCAGCGAGCGGCTTCATCACTACTGCAGATCCAGCTTGCGCGCCGCCTCAACGCCAGCGGCACTGAGTTTGATCGGCAGGTTCAACGAATGTTCGCCAGCCTCGTTACAGGTCACATGCCCGTGGTGAATCAGTCCACGATCCTGCAAAGCGGCGAGAGCGCTGGCCACGACTTTCTCGCCCCGGTAATTGTCCAGCACCTCCTTGCCCAGACCACTCGGATGAGCATGCAGCAGGCGGGTGAGGACTTCTTTTTCCAGGTTTTTATCGACGTTCATGGTTACCTCTTCATTGGGTTGAACAGGACGCTCGCGTCGGCGAACTACTGACCGGAGCCTTCGGAACCGGAGCCACCGGTGGTGGTTTTCGAGCCGACGCCGGGGCCCGCGTTGTCTGGGGTGGCGGGGGCGTCGGGGGTATTCATGCCGCCCTGACGACCCGGGTCACTGCCCTGCGTGCGCGGGTCGGTGCCGGTGGCGGGAGGCTGATTGATCAGGGGTACGCCGGAGCCATCGGTGTTCATGCCGGGGGCACTGTTGATGGCGGGGGCGCGTGGCGGGGTCGGGTCGGTAGGGCCGGTGCCCGCAGCGGTGGCGGATGCGGCGAAAACCGCAGGGCAGAGCAGGGCGCTGAATACGAAAGCGGTCAACCTTGACGGGATCATAGGGCTTCTCCAGTGATTGGAATCCTTACCTGTCTTTGGTCTGCCCGCTGATCGGATTGGTGCCTGATGAACGACGAACGGTCTGGATCGCCTGTACGGTTTTGGCATTGAGCCGACGCCAGAGCAGGCGGCCAAGCGTGATCAACCAATTGGCCAATGCCACGATCAACACCGTCAGCAGCAGCGTGCTCATGCCGTGCTCGACGATGATTTTCCCGGCCAGTAACGGGAAACCAAACACACCGATAAAGTACGAAAGACTGAACAGCAACAAAGCCTGCGATGTAGTACCGGCTGGTGCTTCGTTGGCGGCGAGGCCATTGATCACCGAATAGGTCAGGCCATAACCGACGCCGAGCATCAGTGCCGCTAACAGATAGCTGAATCCGCTGTGCACACCGAACGCGAACAGCACGATCGAACCCAGCATCAGCCCCGACAGCAGGCACGATGCGCGCAAAGGATCACGCTTGACGACATATCCGGCGATCAGCATCCGACTGCTGATGGCCGCGCTCATGAAACCGAGAAAGAACAACGAATAGTCCAGCGAGCGGGCAGCGGCATAGCTTGTCTGGAAGCTTGAGAGACCCCCGAATACGCAACCGCCGAGACCGACCATGATGATCGCAAACACGGCGCGAGAACCGAGCACCTGAGTCGTTGCCTGCCAGGTGATGCTCGCCGCTGCAGTAGCTTGCGTACCTTTCAGTCGAGCGCCGAGACGCCAGAACAGCAGCACGCCAATCAAACTCGCCAACGCCGCCAGATAAAACGCCGAGGTCACTGGCAAACCCAACGCACTCGCCGCGCGCCCCAGCAACGGGCCGCTGCCGATCCCGGTCATCATGCTGCCCGACAGCAGCGCAAAGTACTTCGCCCGCTGCGCCGGCGTCACCAGACTGGCAACGATGATCGGCCCCAAAGTGTAGAAAACGCCCCAGCCCAAACCCAGCAACAAACCGAACGACAGCAGCAGATGACCAAAGCCCGGTGTCAACGCAAAACCCAGACTTGCCGCCACCAGTAACAGTCCAAACAGCGCAATCGAACGCGCCGCGCCGAGCCAGTCCGACAAATGCCCGGACACCAGCACCGCGACAAACGTACTGACCATCGCTGCCGAAATCACACTGCCGGCATCATGTTCATTGCCGCCGCGAGAACCGATCAACAGCGACAACAAAAACGTCGAGCCATATGACAGTGACAACAGATAACTGGCGAGGCAGAACAGGCCGAACAGCTTGCCTGAGACCTGGGGTGTTGCTGGCGACATGACACGGTTCCTTGACCGAAAAATTCAGCGTCATCTGTTTAACACGGCGGGCCGGCGGATTAGGTCCGAGGTTGGCGAAGTCAGGATCACTGTGCGCCGGAGTAACGCTCAGACGATGCCGATTTCTTCCTTGAACAGTTCCATGAAACCCTTCAGGCGCTGATGACGGACTTGCGCCAGCCGCTGGCCGGCGACGGTCTGGAATCCGTCGGCGAGGTGCAACAGCTTGGTCTGGAAATGATCGAGGCAAAAACGCTTGTCGTCGTAATCGCGTGCTTTCGCTTCGGGATCCTGCGGATCGTACAGCGCCGAGCCCATGCGCCCGGCGATGTAGAACGTGCGGGCGACGCCGAGCATGCCCAAGGAGTCGAGCCGGTCGGCGTCCTGGACGATTCTCGCTTCGAGGGTGAGTGGGGTGATATTGGCGGAGAAGCTGTGGGCTTCGATGGCGTGGGCGACGGCTGTGATTTTTTCGTCGGGCCAATTCATTTCGGCGAGCAGCGATGAAGCCTTTTCTGCCGCCAGACGCGAGGCTTGCGCGCGCAGTGGCGAGTTCTTCTCGACAGCCACGCAATCGTGCAGCAGCACCGCAGCGAGTAATACCTCCAGATCGCCGCCTTCTTCTTCATGCAACATACGCACGTTGTGCCAGACCCGCTGGAGATGGGCGAGGTCGTGAGCGCCGTCATCGGACGGTTCCAGAGCGTGCGGCAGTAACTCTGCTGCCAGTGCCGCCACGGGTGTAAAACTATCTAAGTTCATAAGCATCCTTTCAGATTGTCGAAGTCCCTGTGGGAGCGAGCCTGCTCGCGAAGAGGCAGTATCAGTCACCGCAATGTCACTGACAGTGCGCTTTCGCGAGCAGGCTCGCTCCTACAGGGAACTGCAGTGTTTGCAACATTGCGCAGGGTAGTGTGTGTTTTGCCATGTGACGAGCGCCGCCCACGGCCTTAGTATGGCGTTTTCCTTTCCGACAAGGCCCGTCCATGACGATCGACATCCGCCCGGCGACCCCCAGCGATGCTCCGCAAATTCTCGCCTTCATCACTGAACTCGCCGATTTCGAAAAGGCCCGCCACGAAGTCATCGCCAGCGTCGCCGACATCGAACGCAGCCTGTTCGGCGAGGGTGCAACGGCCCACGGCCTGATCTGCCTGCGTGATGGTTTGCCGATCGGTTTCGCGGTGTTTTTCTTCAGCTATTCGACCTGGCTCGGCAGCAACTGCCTGTACCTCGAAGACCTCTACATCACCCCGGAGCAACGCGGCGGCGGTGCCGGCAAAACCCTGCTGCGCCACTTGGCGAAAATCGCCTGCGACAACGACTGCGGCCGCTTCGAATGGAGCGTGCTGGACTGGAACACGCCGGCGATCGAATTCTACAAATCCCTCGGCGCGCAACCTCAGGAAGAGTGGGTGCGCTACCGCATGGATGGTCAGGTCCTGCGTGAGTTTGCCGAGGGCTGAACACAATGATGGCAATCCGGCAGTAATTCGATTGTCGCCAGCGCTCTAGTCCGGCATTCTACGCGCCATTTTTGCGCGCTCACGGACGACACCTGCAATGCCTCTGGCACAATTTCTCCACGCCCGTGGAGCCTTCGCTGCGTCAACGAGTGACCGGCGATGAGCGGACTACGGGCGTCAATGCGTCTGTATGGCCTGGTGAAAAATTCAGGTTCGAGCGACAACCTCCAGCGTCAACCGGTCGACATTCTGTGCATGACAGATCGCACGGGCGGCAACGCCATTCGTGCGTTCGTGTCACGCCTTGATGCCGAGTTGATGACGCGCAGTGCCGGGCTCGCCGAGTACCGCGTGATAGCGCTGCGCACCTTCGATCCGACGGCGTTTATCGACGCCCATCAAGGCTGGCTGATGCTGCACATTTGCTGTGGTTTCGTTGCCCCTGCCGAGCATTCGTTGCTCAAGGACGGCGGGTTGATGCCGATGGGCTGGTACGTCTATTCCGAGATCGGCCAGTGGACGGCCCAGCATCATCTCGACCTCGGCGCACAAATGGCCGAACTGCTGCAATCGACTTACGAGCGTAATCACTTGCGCAACTACAACGCCTGGCTCAACGAACTCGACGACGCCTCGCCGGCCGAACTGGCCTGGCAAACCGCCGAAGCCTGGCGACACCTGCAAACCGCCGTATCACCCGACAGCCGTAAGCATTGCCACGCCCTGTTCGACCCCGTCGACAACCGCTGGCGCTTCGCCGCGACCGACATCGATATTCATCAGCCGCACCCGGAACCCCTGAAGCAAGGAGCTTTGAATTGAGTGGTAAACCCTGATATGGCAGGAGAGAATGCGGCAAGCCTGGAACCTTTGGCTAAAAGAGACGCGGGGAGCGTTGAATTAACCAAGCCAGAAGATAAGTGCGCCAAAATCATTGCGATCAGCATGAAGAAAGTCTTCATTTTGTTTGTCGGTGGTGCGGGAGACCAGGAAAGTTACTACCTCAGTGGGCCGAACTGGAACGTGAGTCATGTTCGAACTAAAGTAGAGGCTGATGCTGCAGCGCTATGCTATTTGTCGAAGTGCGACATGAAAGCACTGGCTTATAATAAATTCCTGACCGATGAGGACCTGGCCAAAAATGTATTGGTTGAAGTTCCTGATAAAACCACGCCTGTTTATATCATAGGACACAGTTTGGGCGGTTGGAACGGCGCACACCTCTCCAGTGTTTTGACCGATAAGGGTTACAAGGTCAAAATGCTGATAACGATAGATCCCGTGGGGCAAGGAAAGATCGTATATGGTATTTCAACCATTTACAGGCGAAAACCTGAGCAAAAGGCGGAGTTCTGGGTAAATATCCGTGCGGATAAAATAAAGAATCGAGACATATCTGATACTGTCGCGGACTTTGGTGAACAATGGGAAATAACTTCAGGTCCTGATGTCAGTGGCCGAGTTGATGTCAATCACGCGGATGCGGATGTCATGTTCGATAAAAAACTGGATGGGGGTAAGTCCGCTCGCCAGCTGTTGGCAGACTCTATACTTGGCTATCTAAGGGAGAAATAGACTTTGAATAGATTTTTGTTGGCGCTTGCCCTATTGCTTTGTTGCTCATGTTCCTCGAATCATGGCAGGCCAATTGCCGCTCTTGATTACAGAGCGGTTTCACTTAGCTCGAGCGGAAGTTCGTTCTTCATCGGTTTCTCAAGTCATACCGATTTGTTGGGGTTGTTCCAGTCTAAAATTGGCGAGGAACTGGTTTGCACCTTGGGCCCTGATCTAGATTTTTCTATAGGTCATTATCAGAAGCTCTACGGCAACGGTATCGTTGAGGTGAGTGAAAACCCGTCGAAAGGAAAGTATATCGCCAGAGTTATTTTTAAAGAGACCGGAGAAGTGCAGGGTAAGGAACGTATTCTTGATGGTAATGGGTTGCGCGGAGCTTTAATGGCGAATGATTTCGTTGTGTGTACATTCAGAGTGCATACAACAAAATATAAAACCTACTTTTCGGAATTCATGCGTATTCCTTCCGAAGATTTTTTAAAAGAACTCGATGGCTTGGAGTGATGAGTCAGTTGTTTTGTGCTTTGGATAAATAAGCCGAATTATTGTTCCGGGATCAAGCTTTATATTGGGCGGATGATCTTGAATATTCATTTCAACAGTTGCAACCGTGTGTGATTCAGGAGGAACACCGCTAATGAATCGAAACATCTACAAGGTTTTATTGATTGCCGGTTTTTTATTGTGTTCATCTTGCCTGCACCTCAATGTCCCACCCGCAAGGCTTGAGTTTGTCTCGATCAATCACCAGATATCTTCCGCTTACGACCTGCGTTTCACCTCCGACCGAAACCTCATTGACCTGTATGAGGATCATGGTCGGCGAGGTCAGATTGGTACGTGGATCCATTGCTCGTTGAATGGCGACGCAGATTTTTCCATCGAACATGAAATCGTTCTGGAGGCATCGGGAATCGTCAGCGGCATGCGCTTGATCGAAGGCGATCGTCGCTATGAGATGTTCGCGAATATCAGTGTCGAGAATCACGCCGTCAATGACGGCCGTAATCACATTAGACCGGTTGAGTTGGTGCAGATCCTCAATCCGCAGGAATACATTCCGTGCAAGGTGGTGATCACCGCGTTCCCGTTCGTGGCGTATTACTCGAAAGTCATGTACATGCCCACGGCGCGGTTCATTGCTGCGATAGAAAATCCTCGCGTGGCGCCCGCGCGTATTTCGCTTGAACAGTCCGACCGACCAAGGTCGTTGCTGCCTTTTGCCTCAGTGTGCATCGTTCGCTGGCGCTATGACCTGGCGCTGGGATATGACCAGATTGACAGCCTCGGACTCTGTAGCGACGTACCCTATGCCGGCATGCTGGCCTCGTTTGCACCGAACAACACGAAGCTGAAGGTTGTTTCAGGTTCAGAGGAAAACCCGGCGCCCTTCGCGGCGTACACCATTATTCGCGCTGACGGACGCCGGGAGCCTGGAATAACTGACGACAAGGGCCACACACATGAGGTGGGATCCAGCGAGTACGAAACAGTGAGGATCCTGATCAACAACAATCTGGATGTCGTTCAGCGCTGGACAAAATGGACCGATACCATCCCACAATATGAGATGTAAAATTACATATTGAGATTTTCCGTCTGAGAGGTCTATAGTCCTTCGCACTCACTGCCAAAAACAAAACAGGTGAAGCGATGCTGGCGCAATTGATCGCGCTCGATTGGGGGACGACCTCATTACGTGCTTACAAACTCGCGGCGGGCGGCGTGGTACTGGAGCAGCGCGCGCTGTCCTCCGGGATCATGCAGTTGCCCAAGACGCCGCGAATCATCAACGGTCGCGAATGCACCGATGGTTTTGAATTGGCTTTCGACGAGGCCTGCGGCGACTGGCTCGATGCCCAGCCGGATCTGCCAGTGATCGCTTGCGGCATGGTCGGCAGTGCCCAGGGCTGGCGTGAAGCGGCCTACTGCGAGACGCCGGCGAACGTCGCCAATCTCGGAAACTCCCTACAAACAGTTGTCAGTCTGCGCGGCACCGTGGTGCATATCGTGCCGGGCGTGATTCAGCGCTCGCGCCTGCCGAACGTGATGCGTGGCGAAGAAACCCAGGTCCTCGGCGTTTTGCAGAGTCTGCCGGTCGAGGCGGGCAATGATCTGCTGATCGGTCTGCCGGGCAGTCACTCCAAGTGGGTGGAGGTGGTCGACGGCTGCATCACTCATTTCGATACTTTCATGACCGGCGAAGTGTTCGCTGTGCTCAGCGAGCACAGCATTCTTGGCCGCACTCAACAGCAAGGCGCGGCGTTCGATGCTCAGGCGTTTGACCGCGGCGTGCAGGTTGCGCAGTCGGCGGACGGTGAGTTGGGCGTGCTGTCGACTTTGTTCAGCGCTCGTACTCTGGGCCTGACCGGCGAACTGAGTCCGACCGCGCAGGCGGATTATCTGTCCGGCCTGATGATCGGCCATGAACTGGCGGCGCTCGCTGCGGCTCAGCGGCGCCGTCGCAACAACCGCAATCTCCCTTCGGTCATCCTCATCGGCAACGCGCAGCTCTGTGCACGCTACAGCCGCGCCCTCGACGCCTGTGGCTTCAGCAACGTGACGCTGGCCGAACAGGCCACCGAGCGTGGTCTGTGGCAACTGGCGCTGGCCGCCGGACTGATCGATTCCTCATCCCGTTAACCCTGACTGGAGGCCTGACATGCTCAAGCAAGCATTGGCGCAAAACGGTCTGATCGCGATTCTGCGTGGCCTGCATCCGCAGGAAGCTGGCGCTGTCGGAGAAGTCCTGTATGCCGCCGGATTTCGCGTCATCGAAGTACCGCTCAATTCCCCTTCGCCGTACGAAAGTATCCGCATCCTGCGTAAGGCTCTCCCCGCCGATTGCCTGATCGGTGCCGGCACGGTGCTGACGCCGGAGCAGGTCGAGTTGGTGAAGGAGGCCGGCGGCCAAGTGATCGTCATGCCGCACAGCGATGCCAAGGTGTTGCGCGCGGCGAAAGCGGCGGGGCTGTTTCTGTCGCCGGGTGTTGCCACGCCAACGGAAGCGTTCGCGGCGCTGGCGGAGGGCGCGGACATTCTCAAGCTGTTCCCGGCCGAGCAGATGGGCCCGGCGGTCGTCAAAGCCTGGCTTGCGGTGTTGCCATCCGGGACGGTGCTGGCGCCGGTTGGCGGCATCACGCCGGACAACATGCAGGCGTTTATCGACGCCGGTGTGAAAGGTTTCGGTCTCGGCTCCGGGCTGTTCAAACCGGGCATGACGCCGGAGCAAGTGGCGGTGAATGCCAAGGCTTATGTGGCCGCGTGGAAGGCCCTTCGCTAAGACTTTCTGGCGCTGCGTGCGCTGCATCTAATAAGAGCTGCATTTACAAGAAGAGAGCAGAGATGAAAATCACCAAACTCACCACCTTCATCGTTCCGCCGCGCTGGTGCTTCCTCAAGGTCGAAACCGACGAGGGCGTGACCGGTTGGGGCGAGCCTGTGGTCGAAGGCCGCGCGCACACTGTGGCGGCTGCCGTCGAAGAATTGTCCGACTACCTGATCGGCAAAGACCCACGCAATATCGAAGACATCTGGACCGTACTCTATCGCGGCGGTTTCTACCGTGGCGGCGCGATTCACATGAGTGCGCTGGCCGGTATCGATCAGGCGCTGTGGGACATCAAGGGCAAGGCGCTCGGCGTGTCGGTGAGTGATCTGCTCGGTGGTCAGGTGCGCGACAAGATTCGTGTGTATTCGTGGATCGGCGGCGATCGTCCGGCCGACACCGCGCGTGCGGCGAAAGAGGCGGTGAGCCGTGGTTTCACGGCGGTGAAAATGAACGGCACCGAAGAACTGCAATTCCTCGACACCTTCGAAAAAGTCGATCTGGCGCTGGCCAACGTCGCCGCAGTGCGTGACGCGGTCGGGCCTAACGTCGGCATCGGCGTCGACTTCCACGGGCGGGTGCACAAGCCGATGGCCAAAGTGCTGATGAAGGAACTCGACCCGTACAAGCTGATGTTTATCGAAGAGCCGGTGCTCAGCGAAAACTACGAAGCCCTGAAAGAACTGGCACCGCTGACCAGCACGCCGATTGCCCTCGGCGAGCGTTTGTTTTCGCGTTGGGACTTTAAACGCGTGTTGAGCGAAGGTTACGTCGACATCATCCAGCCGGACGCCTCGCACGCCGGCGGCATCACCGAAACCCGCAAGATCGCCAACATGGCCGAAGCCTACGACGTGGCGCTGGCGCTGCATTGCCCGCTGGGGCCAATTGCGCTGGCGGCGTGTTTGCAATTGGACGCGGCTTGTTACAACGCGTTTATCCAGGAGCAGAGCCTGGGCATCCATTACAACGAGAGCAATGACTTGCTCGATTACGTGAAGGATCCGCGGGTGTTCGATTACGACAAAGGGTTCGTGAAGATTCCGAACGGACCGGGCTTGGGTATCGAGATCAACGAGGAATATGTGATCGAGCGCGCGGCGGTCGGCCATCGCTGGCGTAATCCGATCTGGCGCCATGCCGATGGCAGCTTTGCCGAGTGGTGATTTGTCTCTGACACACCACAATCCCCTGTGGGAGCGAGCTTGCTCGCGAATGCGGCAGGTCAGTCACATTGATGCCGGATGTGCCGCCGTCTTCGCGAGCAAGCTCGCTCCCACAGAGTGCAGTGCAGGCCTCAGGCCGACCTCAATAAACATAAAAAGAGGCTCTCCCCATGCAACCGCAAACCCTCACCGGGCAGGCGTCTTTAGTCACGCCCAGTCGCAAGCGGTTTTTCATCATGGTGTTGCTGTTCATCACCGTGGTCATCAACTACCTCGACCGCAGCAACCTGTCGATTGCCGCGCCGGCGCTGACCAGTGAGTTGGGCATCGATCCGATTCACGTCGGTCTGATCTTTTCCGCGTTTGGCTGGACCTATGCCGCCATGCAGATCCCCGGCGGCTGGCTGGTCGATCGCGTGCCACCGCGTATTCTCTATAGCGTCGCATTACTGCTGTGGTCGATTGCCACGGTGATGCTCGGTTTCGCGGCCAGTTTCATCGCGTTGTTCGTGCTGCGCATGGCGGTCGGTGCGCTGGAAGCACCGGCCTATCCGATCAACAGTCGCGTGGTGACGACGTGGTTTCCCGAGCGTGAACGCGCCACGGCCATCGGTTTCTATACCTCCGGGCAGTTTGTCGGTCTGGCGTTTCTCACTCCGGTGCTGGCCTGGCTGCAACACGAATTCGGCTGGCACATGGTCTTCGTCGCGACCGGTGCCGTCGGCATCATTTGGGCGGCGATCTGGTACGCGGTGTATCGCGAGCCACGGGATTTCAACGGTGCCAACGAGGCGGAAATCGACCTGATCCGTGAGGGCGGTGGTCTGGTCGATATTCAGCAAGAGTCGGCCAAGGTCAAAGCCAAGTTCAGCTGGACCGACTTGGGCATCGTGCTGACCAAACGCAAATTGTGGGGCATCTACCTCGGCCAGTTCTGCCTGAACTCGACGCTGTGGTTTTTCCTGACGTGGTTCCCGACCTATCTGGTGAAGTATCGCGGCATGGACTTCATCAAGTCTGGCCTGCTGGCGTCGCTACCGTTTCTCGCCGCATTCGTCGGCGTGCTGTGTTCGGGGTTCTTTTCCGACTTCCTGATTCATCGCGGCTACACCGTGGGTTTCGCGCGCAAGTTGCCGATCATTGGCGGCTTGCTGATTTCCACCTCGATCATCGGCGCCAACTTTGTTGAGTCGACGCCGCTGGTGATTGCCTTTCTGGCGCTGGCGTTCTTTGGCAACGGTCTGGCCTCGATCACTTGGTCGCTGGTGTCGACCTTGGCGCCGGCACGTTTGCTCGGGCTGACCGGCGGGGTGTTCAACTTCATCGGCAACCTGTCGGCGATTGCTACGCCGATCGTTATCGGCTTCCTCGCCAGCGGCGATTCGTTCGCGCCGGCGATCACCTATATCGCGGTGCTCGCATTGATTGGCGCCTTGTCCTACGTGCTGCTGGTGGGCAAGGTCGAGCGTATCGAGTTGTAGTGGTCTGCGTCGGGCGACCATAATGCCGCCCGTTCCCTCGCTCAACGGTAAAGGCTGGATATGCAGGAAGACGCTCCGGAAAAAACCAAGGACGCCGCGCCCACCGGCACGCAAACACTGTTGCGCGGCCTGGGTGTAGTGCAAGCGGTGGCCAGTGGCGCCCGCGATCTCAAGGAGATTGCCCGGCTGATCGGCACCACTCGCAGCACCACCCATCGTCTGGCCAGTTGTCTGGTCGATGAACGCTACCTGCGCGTGGTGCCGCAAGTCGGTTACCTGCTCGGGCCGAAGCTGATCGAACTAGGGTTTCAGGCGCGCGAAGAATTGCCGCTGGTGACCCTGGCCGGGCCGTATCTGGACGAATTGTCGGCATTGACCGGCGACACCGTGCACTTAGGGATTCGTGAAGGCGATGAGGTGCTGTATCTGCTGAAAAATCCGGGGCGCAATGGCCCGGAAATGCGCTCACGGGTCGGCCATCGCATGCCGCTGGCACGCACCGGGATCGGCAAGGCTTTGATGCTCGATGATTCGCCGAAAGATTGGCAGCGGCTGTACGACATCAGCCTGCCGGCGGGTGGCAAAAGTCAGTTCTGGCCGCAGCATCCCCAGCAATCGTGGGAACAGCTTGAGCAGCGCATGACCGAGTACGTCGCCGGTGGCTACGCGTTCGATCTGGAAGACAACGAACCGTCGATCCGCTGTGTGGCGGCGCCGATTCGCGATGCGAGCAAAGGCATTGTCGCGGCAATCAGTATCGCCAGCACCGTGCCGTACATGCCGCTGGAAAAAATGGCCGAGCTGATTCCCCTGATCAAAGGGGTCACAGCCCGGCTCTCGGCGGAGCTAGGTCTGAAGGTTTAAACCTTGAGCGTCGCCATGTCGATGACGAAGCGGTACTTCACGTCACCGGCAATCATCCGGGCGTACGCCTCGTTGATCTGGCGGATGTCGAGCATTTCAATGTCGCAGGTGATGTTGTGCTCGGCGCAGAAATCCAGCACTTCCTGGGTCTCAGCGACGCCACCGATCAACGAACCGGCCAGCACGCGACGGCTCATCACCAGTTTGCCGGCGTGTACCGGCGGATCAATCGGCTCGATCAGGCCGACCAGAATGTGCACACCGTCGAAACGCAGGGTGTCGAGGTACGGGTTGAGATCGTGCTGCACCGGAATGGTGTCGAGCAGGAAGTCGAAGTAACCGGCAGCGGCTTTCATTTGTTCGGCATCGGTGGACACGATCACGTGATCGGCGCCCTGACGACGACCTTCTTCAGCCTTGCTCGCCGAGCGGGTGAACAGCGTGACTTCCGCGCCCATGGCCTTGGCGAACTTGATGCCCATGTGGCCCAGACCGCCCATGCCGAGAATCCCGACCTTGTCACCGGCCTTGACGCCGTAGTGCTTGAGCGGCGAGTAGGTGGTGATGCCGGCGCAAAGGATTGGCGCAGCGCTGGCCAAAGCCAGTTTCTCCGGGATGCGCACCACGAAGTGCTCGCTGACGACGATGCTGTCCGAATAACCGCCCATGGTGTTGCTGCCATCGACCCGATCCGGGGTCGCGTAAGTCATGGTCGGGCCTTCGAGGCAATATTGCTCAAGGTTCGACTGGCACGCTTCGCAGGTGCGGCACGAGTCGACCATGCAGCCAACGCCGACCAGATCGCCTACTTTGTGTTGAGTGACATTCGCACCGATCGCGGTGACTTTGCCGACGATCTCGTGGCCCGGCATCAACGGGTAAACGGCGATACCCCATTCGTTGCGCGCCTGGTGGATATCGGAGTGGCAGACGCCGCAGTAGAGAATCTCGATCGCCACGTCGTCGGCACGCGGGCTGCGGCGTTCGAATTTCATCGGGGCGAGGGGCGTGGTGGCCGATTGGGCGGCATAGCCGATGGCGGTGTACATGTGAAACCTCGCAAAAGCAGGAACAAGTGAGGCGGCGCATTCTGGGCGTCGACTGACGGTCCGGCCATGACGATTCCTCCGGGTCTCATGCCTAATCCTCCGGCATGCGGGTTTGATCGGTCGCATTGGCAAAAGGATCTGCCATGATGTTTTCATCCCTTATTTTCGTGATTTTTTGTGAAGAACAATTCGATGCAATTGACCCGTCATCTTGATGCCAATGCCCGGCTGGTTTCGCTGATCGAACCGCTGGCGCTGCGCGACGGTTATTCCCCGACCGGTTTGCCCGGTGTGCAGGTGTTGCGCGCCAGTTGCGACGTCGCCCGTGGCCCGCACATTTACGAGCCGAGCCTGATGATCATCGCTCAGGGCAGCAAACTGGCTTTTCTCGGACCTCGGACGATGGAGTATGGCGCTGGGCATTACCTGATTCAGGCGCTGCCGGTGCCGTTCGAGTGCGAAACCTTTGCCTTGCCGAATGCGCCGTTGCTCGGCGTGTCGGTGGCGATTGATCGGGTGTTGCTCGGGGAATTGGTGCTGGCCATGGGACTGGCGCCGGGGCGGCATATTCCAGCACAGACGCCGGAGTCGATGACCTCGGTGGTGCTCGACGATGATATGCGCGGTTGTGTCGAGCGGCTGTTGAGCTGTCTGCACGATCCGCTGGAATGCCAGATTCTCGGACCGGCGCGGGTGCGTGAGTTGTTGTTCGTCGCGTTGCGCGGGCCGCAGGCGGACGTCTTGCGCGCGCTGGTCGAGCAGCAGGGGCAGTTTGCGCGAGTGGCGGCGTCGATCAGTCATCTGCATGCGCATTACACCGAGCCGTTGAATGTTGAGACCCTGGCCGGTTGCGCGAACATGAGCGTGTCGACGTTTCATGAGCATTTCAAACGCAGCACGTTGTTGTCGCCGGTGCAGTATCTGAAGCGTTTGCGCTTGTTGAAGGCGCAGACGTTGCTGGTGGCGGAAGGCTTGGGGGTGGCGCAGGTGGCGCATCGGGTCGGGTATCAGAGTACGTCGCAGTTCAGCCGCGAGTACAAACGCTACTTCGAGCGCAGCCCGGGTGACGAGCGCGCTGCCTGAGTCGACGATAATCCCCACAGTTGTTTTGTGGTGTTAGAGGAATTGTGGGCGACAAAAAGGCCCCCAAATCGGGAGCCTTGATGTTCAGCGGTTCGACTTACATATTCGGATAAGTCGGGCCGCCAGCGCCTTCCGGCGTGACCCAGGTGATGTTCTGCGAAGGGTCCTTGATGTCACAGGTCTTGCAGTGCACGCAGTTCTGGGCGTTGATCTGGAAGCGCTTCTCGCCGTCTTCCTTGGTGATCACTTCGTAGACGCCGGCCGGGCAATAACGCTGCGCCGGTTCGTCGTACAGCGGCAGGTTCTTGCTGATCGGGATGCTTGGGTCGGTCAGCTTCAGGTGGCACGGCTGTTCTTCTTCATGGTTGGTACCGGAGATGAACACCGAGCTGAGTTTGTCGAAGCTGAGTTTGCCGTCCGGCTTCGGATAGTCGATCTTCTTGCAGTCCGCCGCGAGCTTGAGGCAAGCATAATCCGGCTTGGTGTCGTGCAGGGTGAACGGCAGTTTGCCGCCGAAGATGTTCTGATCCAGCCAGTTGAAACCACCGCCGACGATGGCGCCGAACTTGTGGATCGCCGGGCCGAAGTTGCGGCTGGCGAACAGTTCGTCGTAGAGCCAGCTCTTCTTGAACGCGTCCACGTAGGTGGTCAGTTCTTCAGTGCCGTCCTTTTCCGCGAACAGTGCGTCAGCCACCGATTCTGCGGCGAGCATGCCGGATTTCATCGCGGTGTGGCTGCCTTTGATCTTGGCGAAGTTCAGGGTGCCGAGGTCGCAACCGATCAGCGCGCCGCCCTTGAAAACCATTTTCGGCAGCGAGTTCAGGCCACCTTTGCAGATCGCGCGGGCGCCATAGCTGATGCGCTTGCCGCCTTCCAGGTACTGCGCCAGCACTGGGTGATGCTTGAGGCGCTGGAACTCGTCGAACGGCGACAGGTAGGTGTTGCTGTAGGAAAGATCGACGATCAGACCGACTACGACCTGGTTGTTTTCCAGGTGATAGAGGAACGAGCCGCCGGTGTTCTCGGTGCCCATGATGTCCAGCGGCCAGCCGGCGGTGTGCACCACCAAGCCTGGCTGGTGCTTGGCCGGGTCGATTTCCCAGATTTCTTTCAGGCCGATGCCGTAGTGCTGGGCGTCGGCATCGCTGTCGAGGTTGTAGCGCTTGATCAGCTGTTTGCCGATGTGGCCACGGCAGCCCTCGGCGAACAGCGTGTATTTGCCACGCAGCTCCATGCCCGGGGTGTACAGGCCTTCCTTCGGATTGCCCTCGCGGTCGACGCCAAGATCACCGGTGATGATCCCGCGCACCACACCTTGCTCGTCGATCAGCGCTTCTTGAGCGGCGAAGCCTGGGTAGATTTCTACGCCGAGGTTCTCGGCCTGCTGCGCGAGCCAGCGGCACAGGTTGCCGAGGGAAATAATGTAGTTGCCTTCGTTGTGCATGGTCTTGGGCACAAAGAAATCAGGAATTTTCTGCGCGCTGTCGGCGTTTTTCAGCACGAAAATGTCATCGCGGGTGACTGGCGTGTTCAGCGGCGCGCCGAGTTCTTTCCAGTCCGGGAACAGTTCGTTCAGAGCGCGTGGTTCGAACACGGCACCGGAGAGGATGTGTGCGCCGACTTCGGAGCCTTTTTCGACCACGCAGACGCTGATTTCCTTACCGGCTTCGGCGGCCTTCTGCTTCAGACGGCAGGCGGCGGACAGGCCAGCGGGGCCGGCACCGACGATGACCACGTCGAATTCCATGTATTCGCGTTCCACAGGCTATCTCCTACTCAAGGCTCAACAGTTTTTTTTCTAATTTGGAGGTTCGGTGTCGATCCGTTATTGCCTTTACGTTAACGTCAAGGGTAATAATGGGCAAACCACCTTTCTCTCTAGGCGGCGCATTATATCTACACCACTCCGAGCGTCCAATACAAACGTTTGTTTGAATCGGCTCCAGCCCAGAGAAATCAAAGAAGCGCGGCTTATGAATGGTCATTTTGCTGTATTGACCGGAATAGGCGTTCCGGTCAAGATACGGGCGGTTTTGCGCTCGTCGTAGGCAGACTGGCGGTTTCAAGAGCACGTCTAAAGACAGGGAACAGGTGGTCGAGAGTGATGCGCAGCGCAGTCTGGCGCGCAGTTTACACAGCGTGAGGATCAATGACTTGTCGGTCACCACTGACGAACGGTCGCACTCCCTTCACATCGTGGAATCACTCCGCACCCCGGTCGGCGTTTTTAGAGGTGCCCTTTTAGCCTGATGAGCATCAACCGCCAGGTTCGCCTAGGCGACTTTCTTTTCACCGGAGAGTAACGAGGAATCCATGAAGGTTCTTGTAGCTGTCAAACGCGTTGTGGATTACAACGTCAAGGTTCGCGTCAAGGCGGACAATTCCGGCGTCGATCTCGCCAACGTCAAGATGTCGATGAACCCGTTCTGCGAAATCGCAGTGGAAGAAGCCGTACGCCTGAAAGAGAAAGGTGTTGCGACTGAAATCGTCGTCGTCTCCATCGGCCCGACCACCGCTCAGGAGCAGCTGCGTACCGCACTGGCTCTGGGTGCCGATCGCGCCATCCTCGTCGAATCCGCTGAAGACCTGACTTCGCTCGCCGTGGCCAAGCTGCTCAAGGCTGTGGTCGACAAGGAACAGCCGCAGCTGGTAATCCTCGGCAAGCAGGCCATCGATAGCGACAACAACCAGACCGGCCAGATGCTCGCTGCATTGAGCGGCTACGGTCAGGGCACGTTCGCCTCGAAAGTCGAAGTGTCCGGCGACAGCGTTGCCGTGACCCGCGAAATCGACGGCGGCGCGCAGACGGTTTCGCTGAAACTGCCGGCAATCGTCACCACCGACCTGCGCTTGAACGAGCCGCGCTACGCGTCTCTGCCAAACATCATGAAAGCCAAGAAGAAGCCTCTCGAAGTGCTGACTCCGGACGCTTTGGGCGTTTCCACCGCCTCCACCAACAAGACCCTGAAAGTCGAAGCGCCGGCTGCACGCAGCGCAGGCATCAAGGTCAAGTCGGTGGCTGAACTGGTCGAGAAACTGAAAAACGAAGCGAAGGTAATCTAAAAATGACTATCTTGGTAATCGCTGAACACGACAACAAAGTGCTGGCCCCGGCCACACTGAACACCGTGGCTGCTGCGGCCAAAATCGGCGGCGACATCCACGTTCTGGTTGCTGGCCAAGGCGCTGGCGCCGTGGCTGAAGCCGCTGCGAAAATCGCTGGCGTGAGCAAAGTCCTCAACGCTGACAACGCCGCTTACGCGCATCAGCTGCCGGAAAACGTTGCTCCGCTGGTTGCAGAGCTGGGCGCTGGTTACAGCCACATCCTGGCTGCCGCCACCTCCAACGGCAAAAACATCCTGCCGCGCGTTGCCGCGCAGCTGGACGTTGACCAGATCTCCGAGATCATCTCGGTCGAAAGCGCTGACACCTTCAAGCGTCCGATCTACGCCGGTAACGCCATCGCTACCGTGCAGTCGACCGCTGCGATCAAAGTGATCACCGTGCGTGCCACCGGTTTCGACCCGGTTGCTGCTGAAGGTGGTTCGGCTGCTGTTGAAGCCGTTGCTGCTGCGCACAACGCTGGCACTTCGAGCTTCGTTGGCGAAGAACTGGCCAAGTCCGATCGTCCAGAGCTGACCGCTGCCAAGATCGTCGTTTCCGGCGGCCGCGGCATGCAGAACGGCGACAACTTCAAACACCTGTACGCCCTGGCCGACAAGCTGGGCGCAGCCGTTGGTGCTTCGCGCGCAGCGGTCGACGCAGGTTTCGTACCGAACGACATGCAGGTCGGTCAGACCGGCAAGATCGTTGCGCCACAGCTGTACATCGCCGTCGGTATCTCCGGCGCGATCCAGCACCTGGCCGGTATGAAAGACTCCAAAGTGATCGTTGCGATCAACAAGGACGAAGAAGCGCCGATCTTCCAGGTGGCCGATTACGGTCTCGTGGCGGATCTGTTCGAAGCAGTCCCTGAGCTGGAGAAGCTGGTCTAATCCAGCGGCTTCACTTATAAAGAGCCCGACCTTTTGGTCGGGCTTTTTTTTGTCTCGGATTTGAGTGGGAGCGTTTTGCCATGGATCTGCGCTGCGGATTGCGTTACTCGGTATTGCTGGGATTGGCCCTGTTGCCGGGGCTGGCGATGGCCGCCGGCAAGTGCGAGCGCCTCGTCGTCACCGGCAGCCCGGATGCGCCGCCGTATCTGTGGCAGGATCCACAAAATCCCAAGCAGTTGATCGGCGCCAGTGCTGACCTGCTTCAACAAGTCGCCAAGGAGCTCGGCATCAAGGTCGAGTTGCTTTACGCCGGCAAGCGCTCGCAAGCCCTCGACGAAGTGCGCAGCGGCCGTATGGACATGCTGGCCGACGCGCCGCTGACCCTCAACGAGCTGGAATCCCTCGACTACATTCATCCGCCATTGCTGGAAAACGACTACCTGGTGTGGACGCGCAAAGGCTCGACCCTGGTCTACAGCGAAGCCAAAGACCTGCACGGGCACACGGGCGCGTTGTCGGAAAAGTCTCGAATTACCCAGGCATTTGGCACTTTCGCCGAACAGAATCTGACCCTGACCCGCACGGCAAACCTCACCCAGGCGCTACAGAAATTGCTTCTTGGTGAAGTGGAATACGTCCTCGCCGGGCGCTACTCGGGCATGGCCGCCGCGCAGGCGTTGGGCATGGCCAATGACCTGCTGGCGTTCGAGCAACCCATCGACCACCCGGGGCTGTACCTCGCGGTTTCGCACAACTCGGCGTGCAACGATCCGTGGTTGCGCGGACAGTTGGCCAAAAAGATGACAGAATTGCCCGCGTCCGGACTGACGGAAGCTGCGCTGCAACGCAATATCGAGCGCTGGAAGGCGCAGCAGCAACAGCCGCAACAACCTGTCAGTGCCCCAAAACAGTAGGGATTCTTAGTGAGTATTCGACCTCTTTTCGCGGCTGTGGCCGTTCTGGCCCTGGCCGGTTGCGCGACCGATCCGGCACCCAATGAACAAATGCGCCTGACCGAACAGGCCATCACCCAGGCCAAGGCCGTCGGTGCCACCGCTGATGATGTGCCGGAAATGAAACTGGCCGAAACCAAGTACAACCGCGCCAAAGGCAACATGGCTGATGAGTCTTACCGCAACGCGCGCATGCGGGCCGAACAGGCGGAACTGGATGCGCGTCTGGCCGAAGCCAAAGTGCTGACGCAAAAAAGTGAAGAACAGGTGAATGTGCTCAACACCCGCATCGTCCGTCTGCGCAAGCAACTGGGGGATGCCCAATGAGCCTCAAGTCGAAAGTTCTCGGCGGTCTGATGCTCGCCGGGTGTGTCAGCCTGTATGGCTGCGCCGGTCAACACAGCGAATCCGCACTGCAAGAAGCCAGCGCCGACTTCCAGAAAGTCAAAGAAGATTCCAATGTGCTGCGCATCGCGCCGAAAGACGTGATCCGCGCCGGTGAATCGCTGGCCCGTGCCGATCGCCTGTCGACCTATTGGGGCAGCGGCTCCGACGTGGTGCATTACGCCTACCTGAGCCAGCGCTACAGCGAAATCGCCCGTCAGCACACCAACCAGGTGCTCAACGAAGAGCGTGCAGCCAAGCTCGAACTGGAGCGCCAGCGCCTGCAACTGGCCCTGCGTGAATCGAAGCTGCTCAGCGTGCAGCAGCAGGGCAAGTGGCTGGAAGAACAAATCGTCGCACTGGCCACCACGCAAACCGACCGGGGTCTGGTGATGACCTTGGGTGACGTGCTGTTCGACACCGGTGAAGCGGAGCTGAAAAACTCGGCCAACCGCGTGGTGCTGAAGATCGTCCAGTTCCTGCAACTGAACCCGAAGCGCGTGGTGCGTATCGAGGGCTACACCGACAGCACCGGGGGTAAGCAGGAGAACCTCAAACTGTCCCGCGATCGTGCGCAGGCAGTGGCTGATGTATTGATCGATCTGGGCATCGACGACAAACGCATTCAAGTCGAAGGCTACGGCGATGAATACCCGGTGGACGTCAACGCTTCCGAGCGTGGGCGGGCACAGAACCGTCGGGTGGAAATCGTCTTCTCCGACGAAAAGGGCCAGCTCGGCGCCGCCCGCTGAGGGTGGCGTCTCTGGAAAGCCCGGACTGTCATGCAGTGCCGGGCTTTTTTACGTCTGTCGAATAGCTCGCAAATCGGTACAGTCAGGGGCAGACACCGCACTGTATGGTCGACTAAAGTGGCAACTGTCCCAGTACACTTCTAAACTGTTCCGGTATTGTTTCACACAAGAATAAAATGCCCGTGAAATCGAGTGCTGCGTCATGACCAATCTCTTGCTCTACCAACGTATTGCTCAGCAACTGGCCGAAGACATCCGCCGTGGCGTCTATCAACCGGGGGAGCGCGTGCCATCGGTACGCAAGATGAGTTCGCAGCTCAACGTCAGCCATGCGACGGTGTTGCAGGCTTACGCCAATCTTGAAGATCAGGGCTTGATTCGGGCGCGCCCGCAGTCCGGTTATTACGTGCACCAGACGCCGGCACTGACGGCGCCGACGCCGGACATCGCCCGGGTCGAACGGCCGGGGCTGGTGACCCGCAGCAGCATCATTCAACAGGTGCTGGTCGAATCGCGCCGCGAAGGTGTGTTCCCGCTGGGTGCCGCCGTGCCGAGTGTTGATTACTTGCCGGTGCGCGCACTGCATCAGCAATTGGCCAAGGTCACCCGTTTCCATAGCCCGCGCGCCTTCAGCTACATGTTCAGCCCCGGTTTTGAACCGTTGCGCCGGCAAGTGGCGATCCGCATGCGCGACGCCGGTGTGGTGGTCGATCCATCAGAAGTGGTGATCACCCACGGTTGTGTCGATGCCCTGCAGATGTCGTTGCGCGTGCTGACCCGTCCGGGCGATCTGATCGCTGCCGAATCGCCGACCTATTACGGCTTGCTGCAACTGGCCGATCTGCTCGGCTTGAAAGTCATCGAAATCCCCAGCGATCCCGCCACCGGCATGAGCCTCGAAGCCCTGCAACTGGCGGCCAATCAATGGTCGATCAAAGCCCTGGTGCTGACCACGCGCCTGAGCAATCCACTGGGCGGCACCATGCCCGAAGAACGGCAGAAGCAGCTGTTGCGTCTGGCCTCGGACTTCGACATCCAGATCGTCGAAGACGACATCTATGGGGAGCTGATGTTCGAGCAGGGCAAAACCAAAGCGCTCAAGGCTTATGACCGACTGGATCGGGTGATTTACTGCTCGAGCTTCTCCAAGACTTTGTCGCCCGGTGTGCGCATCGGCTGGATGATCGCTGGCAAGTACCAGCAGGAAATCCAGCGCTTGCAGACCTTCAGTACGCATTCAGCGTGCAGCGTGACGCAGATGGCGATTGCCGCCTATCTGGAAAACGGTGGTTATGACCGGCATTTACGGTACATCCGCCAGGAATACCGGAAAAACCTCAGCGCCTTCCAGTTGGCGGTGCAGCAGTACTTCCCCGAAGGCACGCAAATGACCCGGCCCACGGGCGGTTTCATCCTTTGGGTGAGCTTGCCGGGCAGGGTCAATACCCAGGAATTGCATGTCCGCGCGTTGCAGCAAGGCATCAGCATTGCGCCGGGGCTGATCTTCAGTAATACCGAGCAATTCAACCACTGTATCCGCCTGAACTGCGGCATTCCGTGGAACCGCGAGGCGGAGCGGGCGTTGATGACCCTGGGGTTGCTGGCGACGCAACTGTGTCAGGAAACCGCTGGCGGGTTCTGAACGAGCGGCGGCTGATGCTTGTCTTGTGGCCTCCAACAAGCGAGCATATGGCCCTCTGCCGTTAGTGTCGTTGGGTCCATGAAAGCGATTTTTCCTGCCGCTTGGGTTTTGCTGGGTTTGCTGATGATCGGCCATGCGCCTGGCGCCATGGCCGCTGCAGTTCAGGAAAAACCGGCGACGACGAGCACCGCTAAAAAAACCACCCCGGCAAAGAAGGCCGCCCCCGCGCAGAAGACCCAGCAAAAAGTGGTCAAGAAGCGCAAGCCTGTTGCCTCGAAATCAAAACCCGCCAGCGAAGTGGTGAAAACCAAACTGCCGCCAGCCAGACTCGACTTGAGCCTGCCCAAAGACATGGTTCAGGAATTGAAACCGAAGGGCACGGTCGAGCTGCCGAAACGCGAGCCGATCCTGCCGCAGATGTTCGGTGAGAAAAACAGCGGTTTCCAGCTCAACGGGCGTTTGCTCAGCAACGAAATGCAGTTGCAGTTGCGCAACGAAGAGCGCCGCGAAGTTGAAGGCGCGGCGCTGGATTTCGAATTCAAGCAGTAAATCCAGCCCGTCTGTGACCCGCAGAGCAGACGCTTTGTCGGAGACTGGTCAGTCACATTCAGTTATCGGTAAAAACCCCGGTACAGGGAATTTTAAACAGCCGTTTTAGCGGTTACTCTGTTCCGCGTCTCTTTAACACATTGCCCGTCGCGAGGATCTGTTCGTCATGAAATGCCGTGAAGGCTGTGGCGCCTGCTGCATTGCCCCTTCCATCAGTTCGGCGATTCCCGGCATGCCTGATGGCAAACCTGCCGGCGAACGTTGCGTGCAACTCTCGGTCGAAAACCTGTGCAGCATTTTCGGCCGCCCGGAGCGCCCGGCGGTCTGTTCCGGCTTCGCTGCTGATATCGAAGTGTGTGGCAGCAGTTCGGAAGAAGCGATCAGATTGCTCGGCTGGTGGGAGCAGATGACGGCGGCGTGATGTGTCAACGAACGGAACTTCAACAATAAGGAATAAGACTATGGGTTCGCTGCATCGTATCGCTGTGTTGTGTGGTTTGACCGCCGTGCTGGCCACCTCCGTGGCTCAGGCGGAAGACTGGAAAGTCGCCAAGAACGAGGACGGCATCAAGGTGTCCCTGAGTGAAGTGCCGGGCTCGGACTACAAGTCCTACCAGGGCGTTGCGCTGATGAAGACGACCGTCGCCAAACTGCGCGCATTGCAGGAAGACGTGTCCGGCGCCTGCGCCTGGATTCACGAATGCAAGACCCAGAAACTGCTCAAGCACGAAGGCGATCAGAGCTGGACCTACACTCAGTTCAACACCCCATGGCCGGTGACCCCGCGTGATTCGGTGCTGAAGGTCACCACCGTTGAAGGCGCCGATGGCAGCCTGACCCGCAATCTGGAAGGCTTGCCGACGTATATTCCGGAAGAAAAAGGCTTTGTCCGCGTTCAGCAGGTCAAAGGCTTCTGGAAGTTCGTGCCCAAGGGCGATCAGGTTGAAGTGACCTATCAAGTGCACACCGAGCCAGGCGGCAGCGTGCCGGCCATGGTGGCCAACAAGTTCGTCGTCGATGCGCCGTTCAACACCTTGAAAGCGCTGAAAGAACGCGCCGAGAAGTAATCTCGCGTGTATAAGCAAGCGCCCCGATCGATTCGGGGCGTTTTGTTTTGTCGCTATATTGTGTTTCCAGATATGCGTTGAACGAAATTTTCACAAAGCGTTCAAGACAATTCGCCCGCGCTGTTTGCGCACTATCCCGGTCTGCCAAGGCGCTAAATGAAAGTGTCTGGCACCGCGGCAGTAATCAATGGCAATGGTGCGGGTGATCGTGCAACATTTGCGCACCGCGCAAGCCCCGGGGCCTGGAATGGCCAACAGAGGGCATGGCGCCGCTGTATTTTTGCAACTTCAACTTCCAATGGGTCCTAAAACGACATGGCAAACCCGGACGCCCTGAATCAGCAGCGATCTTCTGCTCGCCTGCTGCAACCGACCGTCAAATCGCATCTGGCCTACACGCTGCTGTGTGCACTGGTCATGATGGTGATGTTTTCCGTGCTGCGCCTCGCGCTGCTGGTCTACAACCGCGAGATGATCCTCGATACCCCGGCCTCGACCTTCCTCGAAGCTTTCGCCAACGGCCTGCGTTTCGACCTGCGCCTGGTGGTCTACGTCTGCGTTCCGCTGGTGCTGGCGCTGTTCAGTGCCCGCGCCATGGCTGCACGCGGTTTCTTCCGCCTGTGGCTGACCATCGCCTCGAGCATCGCGCTGTTCCTCGGCCTGATGGAAATGGACTTCTACCGCGAGTTCCACCAGCGCCTCAACGGTCTGGTGTTCCAGTACGTGAAGGAAGACCCGAAAACCGTGATGAGCATGCTCTGGTACGGTTTCCCGGTGGTGCGTTATCTGTTGGCGTGGGTCATCGGCACCGTCATTCTGACCCTGGCGTTCAAAGGCGCCGACCGTGCCACGCGTCCGCGCGGGCCGTTCAGTGGTGGCAGCGTCGGTACTCGTCAAGTTGCGCCGTGGTACACCCGTCTTGCGGTGTTCGTGGTTTGCCTGCTGATCTGTGTGGTTGCCGCTCGTGGCACCCTGCGTCAGGGCCCACCAATGCGTTGGGGTGACGTGTACACCACCGATTCCAACTTCGCCAACCAGCTCGGCCTCAACGCCACGCTGTCGCTGATCGAGGCCGCCAAGTCCCGCATGGGCGAAGATCGCGACAATATCTGGAAAGCGACGTTACCGCAGGAACAAGCGCAGAAAGTCGTTCGCGATATGCTGCTGATGCCTGACGACAAACTGGTCGATGCCGATATTGCCGCCGTGCGCCGTGATTACACGCCGCCGGCCGACAAGACCCTGCCGATCAAGAACGTTGTGGTGATCCTGATGGAAAGCATGGCCGGTCACTCGGTCGGTGCTCTGGGCGCGCCCGGCAACATCACGCCATACCTGGACAAACTGTCGAAGGAAGGCCTGCTGTTCGACCGTTTCTTCTCCAACGGCACGCACACCCACCAGGGCATGTTCGCGACCATGGCCTGCTTCCCCAATCTGCCAGGTTTCGAATACCTGATGCAGACTCCGGAAGGCAGCCACAAACTGTCTGGCCTGCCGCAGGTGCTCAGCGCCCGCAACTATGACGACGTGTATGTCTACAACGGCGACTTCGCCTGGGACAACCAGTCGGGCTTCTTCAGCAACCAGGGCATGACCAACTTTGTTGGCCGTAATGACTTCGTCAATCCGGTGTTCTCCGATCCGACCTGGGGCGTGTCCGACCAGGACATGTTCGACCGTGGTCTGCAGGAGCTCAAGGCGCGGGAAAACGGCAAGCCGTTCTACGCGCTGCTGCAAACCCTGTCCAACCACACGCCATACGCCTTGCCGACGCCATTGCCAGTCGAGCGCGTGACCGATCGTGGCAGTCTCAACGAACACTTGACTGCCATGCGCTACTCCGACTGGGCACTGGGTCAGTTCTTCGAGAAGGCGCGCAAAGAGCCGTACTTCAAGGAAACCCTGTTCGTCATCGTCGGTGACCACGGTTTCGGCAACGAGCGCCAGATCACCGAAATGGACCTGGGCCGCTTCAACGTGCCAATGCTGATGATTGCACCGGGCATTCAAGAGAAGTTCGGCACACGTGATCACACTGTGGGTACGCAGATCGACATCGTGCCGACCATCATGGGTCGTCTCGGTGGCGAAGTGCGTCACCAGTGCTGGGGCCGCGACTTGCTCAATCTGCCGGAAGGCGACACCGGTTTCGGTGTGATCAAACCGTCGGGCAGTGAGCAGACTACCGCCATCGTCACCGCCGACCAGATCCTGGTTTTGCCAAGAGACAAGGACATGGGGCCGAAGATGTGGCAGTACCAGTTGGGTGCCAATCCGCACGCCGAAGTCGTTCCGAATGCACCGCGCACCGCCGAGTTGAAACTCAAGCTGGAAGCGTTCCTGCAAACGGCGACCAAAAGCCTGATGGATAACACCGCGGGCGTCGTTCACGGCAAGCCGGATTGATTGCTTATCGACAATAAATCCGCGCAATAAAAAAGAGGCCCTGAACAGGGCCTCTTTTTTTGCCGGTTACATCGTTATATCCGACCGAGTAACAGCAGCACCAACAGCACCACCAACACCACGCCGATAATGCCCGACGGACCGTAACCCCAACTTCTGGAGTGCGGGAAGACCGGCAGACCACCGATCAGCAACAGGATCAGGATAATGATAAGAATTGTGCCCATGTCGATTTCCTTGTTGATAGTGTTCGAGAAGTCTTGGTATTCAAGGGCGACTGGAGACTAAGTAATTCCAGACGGCTTACCAATTCCGACTGGTGCGGGTGAAAGAAAATTCAATGTTTTTTTAATGTATTTGGATCGCAGACTTATTTCCTTTTTACCTTCGGCTAGTTCAGAACTCAGACCGTTTCGGGGAATCCAACGCGCCACGGTTTGCCCCCACCATTCAGCAATCTGATGGAGCGTGGGCGGGCGCCGATCCTTCGCTACACTGCGCGCATCTTCCCCGGAACAACAAGGCTGTCTGCTATGCAAAATCGCATGATGATCACTGGTGCGGGCTCGGGCCTGGGTCGCGAAATCGCGCTGCGCTGGGCGCGTGAAGGCTGGCGACTGGCCTTGTCCGATGTCAGCGAACCCGGCTTGCAGGAAACCCTGAAACTGGTCCGCGAGGCGGGAGGTGACGGGTTCATTCAGCGCTGCGATGTGCGTGATTACAGCCAGCTCACCGCGTTCGCTCAGGCTTGCGAAGAGAAACTCGGCGGCATCGACATTATCGTCAACAACGCCGGTGTAGCCTCGGGCGGGTTCTTCAGCGAGCTGTCGCTGGAAGACTGGGACTGGCAGATCGCGATCAACCTGATGGGCGTGGTCAAGGGCTGCAAGGCGTTCCTGCCGCTACTTGAACAAAGCAAAGGCAAGATTATCAACATCGCTTCAATGGCGGCGTTGATGCAAGGCCCGGCCATGAGCAACTACAACGTGGCCAAGGCCGGGGTCGTGGCGTTGTCGGAAAGCTTGCTGATCGAGCTGGCGCAACAGGAAGTGGGCGTGCACGTGGTGTGTCCGTCGTTCTTCCAGACCAACTTGCTGGATTCTTTTCGCGGTCCCACCCCGGCGATGAAAGCGCAGGTTGGCAAGTTGCTGGAAAGTTCGCCGATCAGTGCGGCGGACATCGCCGATTACATCTATCAGCAAGTCGCCGCCGGCGAGTTCATGATTCTGCCCCACGAACAAGGCCGGATGGCCTGGGCGATCAAGCAGAAGAACCCGCAGTTGCTCTACAACGAAATGACGGCCATGGCCGAGAAAATGCGCGCCAAGGCCAAACAGAGCAACGGCTGAACTTGCTCGCGAGGTGTCGCGTCGTTAGGGTGGCCGCAATAGTCACCCTGTCGAGACACATCAATGCTCAATTACCTGTGGTTTTTCCTCGCGGCGCTGTTTGAAATCGCCGGTTGTTTCGCCTTCTTCATGTGGCTGCGTCAGGGCAAAAGTGCGCTGTGGGTGATCCCGGCGTTGCTCAGCCTGACCCTGTTCGCGCTGTTGTTGACCCGCGTCGAAGCGGCCTACGCCGGCCGCGCCTATGCCGCTTATGGCGGGATTTACATCGTCGCATCGATTGGCTGGCTGATGGTGGTTGAGCGGGTTCGGCCGTTGGGATCGGACTGGATTGGCGTGGCGTTGTGCGTCATCGGCGCCAGCGTGATCCTCTTCGGACCGCGCTTTTCCGCCGCTTGATTTAGTGTTTTGCGGGAAACGTCTGACAGCCCGATGGCGAGCAGGGTGTAAGGCAAGACTGATTTCCTCTGCCGGCATTGTGCAGCGGCGTTCAGCCGCGCATCTTCAGGGTTCGCTAACCCTGAAGGACGTATCTCATGCTTGTACTCAGCCGTGTCGTTGGTGAGTTGATTTCAATCGGTGACGACATTACCTTGCGCGTGCTGTCGGTGAACGGATCCAGTGTGCGCTTTGGTGTCGAAGCACCGCAGAAGGTCAACGTGCATCGCTCGGAAGTCTATGAGCGGATCCAGCGCAAGCAAGCCACCGAAAAGGCCCGCTGAGGGTTTCAGTCGAACAGGTGCTTGGGCACGTCATGCTTGAGCATCAACTGGCACTGCTCGCTTTCCGGGTCGAAAACGATCAACGCCTGGCCTTTGGTCAACGCCTGGCGCACGCGCAATACGCGGGTTTCCAGCGGCGTGTCATCGCCATTGTCGGTGCCGTCGCGGGTGACGAAATCTTCGATCAGGCGGGTGAGGGTGTCGACTTCAAGAGCGTCGTAGGGAATGAGCATGGGCACCTCGGCTAAATCAATGACGGGATGCTACGGCGATTGTCGGTTGCCTGCCAGTTTTTGCGTTGACCGGTCTGGCCTCTTCGCGAGCAGGCTCGCTCCCACATTTGGAATGCGTTCCCATGTGGGAGCGAGCCTGCTCGCGAAGGCGATGGTTCTGCCAACAAAGATTTAACTGTCGGACCGCTGCCCCACCAGACTGTCCACCGACGGCACCCGCGTATCGCTCTCCATCTGCGTGTCATGTTCAATCTGGTGACTGAAGCGATCCAGTGAGGCATTGGCCGGCGCGGCATCGCTGGCGAACACCGGCGGGCTCAGAATGTAGGCGCCCAACAACCGGCTCAGCGCCGCCAGACTGTCGATGTGCGTGCGTTCATAACCATGCGTTGCATCGCAGCCAAAGGCGAGGAGGGCCGTGCGGATATCGTGGCCGGCGGTCACTGCCGAATGCGCATCGCTGAAGTAATAGCGGAACAGGTCACGGCGCACCGGCAGCTCGTTTTCACTGGCCAGGCGCAGCAAGTGCCGCGACAGGTGATAGTCGTACGGTCCGCCGGAATCCTGCATCGCCACACTCACCGCGTGTTCGCTGGAGTGCTGGCCAGGGGCGACCGGTGCGATGTCGATGCCGACGAATTCGCTGACATCCCACGGCAGCGCTGCTGCCGCGCCACTGCCGGTTTCCTCGGTAATGGTGAACAGCGGATGGCAGTCGATCATCAACTCCTGACCACTGTCGACGATGGCCTTGAGCGAGGCGAGTAACGCCGCCACGCCAGCCTTGTCGTCAAGGTGCCGGGCGCTGATGTGCCCGCTCTCGGTGAACTCCGGCAGCGGATCGAACGCCACCACGTCGCCGACGCTGATGCCCAGCGAATCGCAATCAGCCTTGGTCGCGCAGTAGGCATCCAGGCGCAGTTCGACGTGATCCCAACTGATCGGCATCTCGTCCACGGCGGTATTGAACGCGTGCCCGGAGGCCATCAGCGGCAGCACACTGCCGCGAATCACGCCGTTGTCGGTGAACAGACTGACGCGGCTGCCTTCGGCAAAGCGGCTCGACCAGCAGCCGACCGGCGCCAGCGTCAGGCGGCCGTTGTCTTTGACGGCCCGCACGGCCGCACCGATGGTGTCGAGGTGCGCCGAGACCGCGCGGTCAGGACTGTTTTTCTTGCCCTTGAGCGTCGCGCGAATAGTCCCGCGCCGGGTCATCTCGAAGGGGATGCCGAGCTCCTCAAGACGCTCGGCGACGTAACGCACGATGGTGTCGGTGAACCCGGTGGGGCTGGGAATGGCGAGCATTTCCAGGAGGACTTTTTGCAGGTAGTTGAGATCCGGTTTGGGGATTTGAAGGGTCATGGAAACTCCTGATGGGTTGAGCACATCGATGGTTTCGATGAGGAGGATTTGTGGGGCCTGCTGCGGCCCTTTCGCGAGCAAGCTCGCTCCCACATTTGGAATGCATTCCCCTGTGGAAGCGAGCTTGCTCGCGAAGGCGTCAATGGAAGCGCTGCATGATCAAAGTACAGCCGGCTGACTGTGCGGAAACAACAAATCGACAAACCGCTCCGCCGTCGGCTGTGGCTCATGGTTGGCCAACCCGGCGCGTTCGTTGGCCTCGATAAACACGTACTCCGGCTGATCCGCCGCTGGCACCATCAAATCCAGGCCAACCATCGGAATGTCCAGCGCCCGCGCCGCCCGCACCGCCGCATCGACCAGCGTCGGATGCAGAATTGCCGTGACATCCTCCAGCGTGCCGCCGGTGTGCAGATTGGCGGTACGGCGGACAAACAGATGCTCGCCGGCCGGCAAAATGCTGCTGTAGTCATAACCGGCCGCATGCAAGGTGCGCTGGGTTTCATGGTCCAGCGGAATTTTGCTCTCACCGCTGGTGGCCGCTTGGCGACGACGGCTCTGCGCCTCGATCAACGCACCGATCGAATGCTGACCATCGCCGACCACTTCGGCAGGCTTGCGAATCGCCGCCGCGACCACTTCAAAACCAATCACCACAATCCGCAGATCGAGACCTTCGTGGAAGCTTTCCAACAGCACACGGCTGTCGAATTGCTTCGCCGTTTCGATGGCCTGCTGTACCTCTTCGATGCTCTGCAAATCCACCGCCACGCCTTGGCC
This sequence comes from Pseudomonas fluorescens, assembly GCF_001648775.1. Classification (GTDB taxonomy): domain Bacteria; phylum Pseudomonadota; class Gammaproteobacteria; order Pseudomonadales; family Pseudomonadaceae; genus Aquipseudomonas; species Aquipseudomonas fluorescens_M. Next base: position 224,262 of record NZ_LVEJ01000028.1, on the reverse strand, counting down.
CTGTTCACCGTCGAGCGGCTTGACCACCACGCGTTGATGTTCATCGAGAAAGGCCAGATTGTCGTCGGCGTTGCCCGCCAGTTGCTGCGAGGGCAGGTTCAACCCGGCGCCTTTGAGCACCTTGTGCGTCAGGCTTTTGTCCTGGCACAGGCTCATGCTGATTGCGCTGGTCAGGTCGCTCAACGATTCGCGGCAACGCACGCGGCGGCCGCCATGGCTGAGGGTGAACAACCCGGCGTCGGCGTCATCGACCTGCACATCGATACCGCGCCGATGGGCTTCTTCAACGATGATCCGCGCATAGGGATTGAACTGCGCCTCCGGCCCCGGGCCGAGAAACAGCGGCTGGTTGATGCCGTTTTTGCGCTTGATGGCGAAGGTCGACAGGTTGCGAAAACCGAGCTTGGCGTAAAGGCTTTTCGCCTGCCGGTTGTCGTGCAGAACCGACAGATCCAGATAGCTCAGACCACGGCTCATGAAGTGTTCAATCAAGTGCCGCACCAACACTTCGCCAACACCCGGTCGCGAACATTGCGGATCAACCGCCAGGCACCACAGACTGCTGCCGTTTTCCGGATCGTTGAAGGCCTTGTGATGGTTCAGGCCCATGACGCTGCCGATCACCGCGCCGCTGTCTTCGTCCTCGGCCAGCCAATACACTGGCCCGCCCTGGTGATGCGGAGTAAGCAACGTTGCGTCGATCGGCAACATGCCGCGTGCCGAATACAGCTGATTGATCGCCTGCCAGTCCGCTTCACTCTGCGCGCGACGGATGCGGAAGCCGCGAAATACGCGTGTCGCCTGACGGTAATCGCTGAACCACAGGCGTAACGTGTCGGAGGGGTCGAGGAACAGTTGCGTCGGCTCCAGCCCGAGAATCTGCTGCGGCGCGGCGACGTACAGCGCGATGTCGCGCTCGCCGGGCTGCTCGTTGAGCAACTCCTGCGCCAGCGATTTCGGGTCAGGAAAGGTGTGGCCGATCAGCAACCGACCCCAGCCGCAATGCACCGCGATCGGCTCGGCGGCGGGGCTGCTGCCGTCTTCGGCCAGGCGCGCCTGCAAGCGTTCATACGACGGCGTCTGGCCGCGCAGCAGGCGTTGGTTGATGGCCGTAGCGTGAGGTTTCATCAATCAGATTCCTTGTTCACTGAGCCACAGGTTCAGGGCCGCCAGTTGCCACAGCTTGGAGCCGCGCAACGGGGTCAGTTGGCCTTGCGGATCAGTCAGCAATTTGTCGAGCATGGCCGGGTTGAACAGGCCGCGATCCTGACTCGGATCGAGCAGCAGTTCGCGCACCCAGTTCAGCGTATCGCCCTGCAAGTGTTTGAGACCGGGCACCGGGAAGTAGCCTTTTTTACGGTCGATCACTTCACTTGGGATGACTCGGCGCGCGGCTTCTTTCAGCACGTGTTTGCCGCCATCGGGCAACTTGAATTTGCCCGGTACGCGGGCCGACAGCTCGACCAGGCGATAGTCGAGAAACGGCGTGCGCGCCTCCAGGCCCCAGGCCATGGTCATGTTGTCGACACGTTTGACCGGGTCGTCGACCAGCATCACCGTGCTGTCCAGACGCAGGGCCTTGTCGACTGCCGCCTCGGCACCGGGTTGGGCGAAATGCTCTTTGACGAAGTCGCCGGCCGCGTCATGCGCGGTCAGCCATTGCGGTTGCACGGTGGCGGCATAGTCGTCGTAGCTGCGGTCGAAAAACGCATTGCGATAGGCTGCGTAAGGATCGGCCGCGCCGTCGACTTGCGGGTACCAGTGATAACCGGCGAACAGCTCATCGGCGCCCTGGCCGCTCTGCACAACCTTGCAATGCTTGGCCACTTCACGCGACAGCAGATAGAAAGCGATGCAGTCATGGCTGACCATCGGTTCGCTCATTGCGCGGAATGCCGCGGGCAGTTGCTCGATGATTTCTTTTTCGTCGATGCGCAGTTGGTGATGCTGCGTGCCGTAGTGTTTGGCGATCAGATCGGAATACTGAAACTCGTCGCCGCGCTCACCGCCGGCATCCTGGAAACCGATGGAAAAGGTCGACAGGTTCTCGACGCCGACTTCACGCAGCAGGCCGACGAGCATGCTCGAATCGACACCGCCAGAGAGCAGCACACCGACATCGACGGCCGCCCGTTGACGAATCGCTACCGCTTCGCGAGTGCTGTCGAGCACACGGTCGACCCAGTCTTCCAGCGTCAGATTTTTCTCGTCATCGTGCGGGCCGTACGGCAGGGTCCACCAGGTTTTCTGTTCGGTCGTACCGTCTGCTTCCACGCGCATCCAGCTCGCTGGCGGCAGCTTTTCGATACCAGCCAGCAAAGTGCGTGGCGCCGGCACCACGGCATGGAAATTCAGGTAATGATTGAGCGCCACCGGATCGAGGATCGGGTTGATGTCACCGCCCTTTAGCAGCGCCGGCAGGGCCGAGGCAAACCGCAAGCGCTGGCCGGTGCGCGACAGGTACAACGGCTTCACGCCGAGACGGTCGCGGGCGATGAACAGACGCTTGGCGTCGCGTTCCCAAATGGCGAAGGCGAACATGCCGTTGAGTTTCGGCAGCAGCGCTTCGCCCCAGGCGTGATAGCCCTTGAGCAGCACTTCGGTGTCGCCGCCGGAGTAGAAGGCGTAACCCAGCGCTTCGAGCTCAGCGCGCAATTCCGGGAAGTTGTAAATCGCGCCATTAAAGGCCAGCGACAGGCCGAGCTGGTTGTCGACCATCGGCTGCGCCGAGCCGTCCGACAGGTCCATGATTTTCAGGCGGCGATGGCCCAGGGCAATCGGCCCTTGAGCATGAAAGCCCCACGCATCGGGGCCGCGAGGCGCCAGGTGATGGGTGATTCGCTCGATGGCTGCAAGGTCTGCAGGTTGTTGATCAAAACGTAACTCGCCAGCTAATCCGCACATAAAATCCTTACCGGTTTTTCCGTTGGGGAGGGTATTTCTTCAGCGGCCAGAATGGCCGGTACTCAGAAACTGACCCGGTGCGGTTGTGGGAGTTTTAGAACGATAAGTTATAAGTGGGGCTGTCAGACCGGCGGGGCACCGTTGCGATGCCCCTGGTTTCCACTCATTTGCCGCGGATCAGACGGCGCAGGGCAAAGCGGTTTGGATGGCAGGCTTGGGCGACACTGCGTGGCAGCGGCAATGGTTCGTTATCGAGCCAGGCGGCGAGTAATTCACCTGACAGCGGCGCAGTAATCAGACCGCGCGAACCGTGGCCGCTGTTGACGTACAAACCATCGAGCCATGGGCAAGGGACGTCTGGCACCTGACGAGCGTCTTTGCTCAGCGCTGCGTAGCTATCGAGGAACGCGTCGCGGTCGGCGAGGGGGCCGACGATCGGCAGATAGTCAGGGCTGGTGCAGCGGAACGCGGCGCGGCCTTGCAGGCTTTCGACAGGCTGCTCGCTGATGTGCAGGCGCGCGACGAGATCGCTGGAAATCTCTTCGAGCATGGCCAGATTGCCTTGGTGTTCGGCGGTGGTGGGCGTCAGGTCATCGCTGTTGAAGTCGAAGCTGGCACCGAGGGTGTGCTCGCCCAGACGCGCCGGTGCGACGTAGCCTTCGGCGCAGACCACGGTGGTCAGCGCCTGGCTTTCTGCGGTTTCGGCAAGGCGAGTGATTTGCCCGCGAATACGCTTGAGCGGCAGCTCGGCACTTTGCGCAAAGCGTTTGATCTCGGCGGCACCGGCCAGCACCACGATTGGCGCGCTGGCGAGCAGTCGGTCACCGTCGAAGGCTTGCCACTGATCAGCGACCTTGCGCAGTTCCAGCGCTTCGCGATGGCTGAGCAGTTCGATGTTCGGTTGCGCCGCTTGTGCCAGACACAACGCGGGCGGGTGTACCCAGCCACCTTCGGGATAGTACAGACCGCCATGGGCCAGACCGATACCGGCGCGAGCCTGCGCCTCGGGTTGCTCCAGCCACTGCAACAAGTCTTGCGGGAATGCTGCCGCCAGTTGCGCGTGACGCTCGGCTTCCTTGGCGTTGAAGGCCAGTTGCAGAACGCCGCAATCATCCCAATCGGTGCCGCGTTGCAGGGTTTCCAGCAAGCGGCGGGTGTAGCCGAAACCGCTGACGATCAGTTGCGACAGCGCGGTGCCGTGAGCCGACAGCTTCAGATACAGCACACCCTGCGGATTGCCCGAAGCTTCTTGCGCCACACCATCGTGACGCTCCAGCAAACTGACCTGCCAACCGCGAGCGGCGAGACTGGACGCTGTGGCGCAACCGGCCAGACCGGCGCCGATCACCAGCGCGCGACGTTCACCGGTGAGCGGGGCAGGGCGGGCGAACCACGGTTTTTCCGGGGCGGGCGGTGCGACCTCTGCTGGCCAGCCGAGAAACTCGCCACGAAGGATTTCCCACTTGTGGCCGATGCCCGGCGTGCGCTTCATCTTGAACCCGGCAGCGTTGAGCAAGCGCCGAACCCAACCGGTACTGGTGAAGGTGCTGATCGTAGATCCCGGTGCCGCCAGACGTGCCAGTTCGACGAACAGTTCAGCCGTCCACATGTCCGGGTTTTTCGCCGGAGCGAAACCGTCGAGAAACCACGCATCGATCTGCGCATCGAGCTGCGGCAGTTGCTCCAATGCGTCGCCGATCAGCAAGGTCAGCGTGACGCGGCCGCCAGCCAGGGTGATGCGCTGAAAGCCTTGATGGATCGCGACGTAATGCGTGAGCAACTGATCGGCCAACGGTTTGAGTTCTGGCCACAGTGTCAGTGCCCGTTGCAGATCAGCCGGGCTCAGCGGGTACTTTTCAACACTGACAAAATGCAGCCGCGCACCGGCCACCGCGTGTTGCTCGAACAACTGCCAGGCGCAGAGAAAATTCAGCCCGGTGCCGAACCCGGTTTCGCCAATGACCAGTCGCCCACTCGTCGGCAACGCAGCAAAACGCTCGGCCAGGCGATTCTGTTCCAGGAACACATAACGGGTTTCATCCAGACCTGACTTGTCGGAAAAATACACGTCATCAAACACGCGTGAACGCGGGCGTCCTTGTTCATCCCAATCGAGTTGGGCGTGGGGCAATACGGGCTTCATGGCAGGCTCGGCAACGACAAGGCCGCCATTCTAGCTGATCGGGCGGAGGGTGCTTGATCCATGGCAAGGCTTGCGCCCGACGACTCGCGGACAATCCGCAACCTGCGGGAATTTCTGCGCCGCTGCTGTGCCCAATCCGCTAGTCTTGCTGAATCCTGGAAGGAGCCGTCCCATGTTTGAATCCGCTGAAATCGGTCACGCCATCGACAAAGACACCTACGAGGCGGCCGTCCCGGCATTGCGCGAAGCCTTGCTCGAAGCCCAGTTTGAATTGCAGCAGCAGAAGCGTTTCCCGGTGATCATTTTGATCAACGGCATCGAAGGCGCGGGCAAGGGCGAGACGGTCAAGTTGCTCAACGAGTGGATGGACCCGCGCCTGATCGAAGTACGCACCTTCGATCAACAGACTGATGAAGAGCTGTCCCGGCCACCGGCCTGGCGCTATTGGCGGATGCTCCCGGCCAAGGGGCGCATGGGCATTTTCTTCGGCAACTGGTACAGCCAGATGCTGCAAGGGCGGGTGCATGGCCTGTTCAAGGATCCGCGTCTGGATCAGGCGATTGCCGGTGCCGAACGTCTGGAAAAAATGCTTTGTGATGAAGGCGCGCTGATCTTCAAATTCTGGTTTCACTTGTCGAAGAAACAGATGAAGGCGCGGCTCAAGGCACTCGCCGATGACCCGCTGCACAGCTGGCGCATCAGCCCGCTGGACTGGCAGCAATCGCAAACCTACGACAAGTTCGTCAAATACGGCGAGCGCGTGCTGCGCCGTACCAGCCGCGATTATGCGCCATGGCATGTAATCGAAGGTGTCGACGCCCACTACCGCAGTCTGGCGGTCGGCAAGATTCTCCTCGAAGGTTTGCAAAATGCGCTGAAGCGTCCGGACGTGCATCCCCACGATGTCAGCGCCGCGCCGCTGGGCACACCGGTCGATCAATTGAACCTGCTCGACAGCCTCGACCTGACTCAGCGCCTGGACAAGAAAGACTACGAAGAACAACTGATCACCGAACAGGCGCGTCTGTCCGGGCTGATGCGCGACAAACGCATGCGCCGCCACGCCTTGGTGGCGGTGTTCGAAGGCAACGACGCGGCAGGCAAGGGCGGGGCGATCCGTCGGGTCGCGGCGGCGCTCGATCCACGTCAGTACAACATCGTGCCGATTGCCGCGCCCACCGAAGAGGAACGTGCGCAGCCATACTTGTGGCGCTTCTGGCGGCACATTCCGGCGCGCGGCAAGTTCACCGTGTTCGACCGCTCCTGGTACGGCCGGGTGTTGGTCGAGCGAATCGAAGGCTTCTGCACGCCGGCCGACTGGTTGCGCGCTTATGGCGAGATCAATGATTTCGAGGAGCAACTGGCGGACGCCGGAGTGATCGTGGTCAAGTTTTGGCTGGCCATCGACAAGGACACGCAGATGGAGCGTTTCCAGGCGCGCGAAGAGATCCCGTTCAAACGCTTCAAAATCACTGAGGACGATTGGCGCAACCGCGACAAGTGGGATGCCTACCGTGCCGCCGTCGGCGATATGGTCGACCGCACCAGCTCAGAGATTTCGCCGTGGACACTGGTTGAAGCCAACGACAAACGCTGGGCCCGGATCAAGGTGTTGCGCACCATCAACCGCGCACTCGAAGACGCCTTCGAGAAATCCGACAAGCATGCGAAGAAGCACAAGGACTGAACCGATGGACGCGCATACGCGGGGTGAATGATTGTCGCGGTCGGCAATGGGGTGGACTTATGCTCGGTCCACTCTCAACCGACAACAACAATGAGGTATGCCATGCGTGAAGTGGTGATCGTCGACAGCGTGCGGACTGGCCTGGCCAAATCCTTTCGCGGCAAGTTCAACCAGACCCGTCCCGATGACATGGCGGCTCATTGCGTCAACGCGCTGCTTGAGCGCAACGACATCGACCCGGCCAGCGTCGAGGATTGCATCGTCGGCGCCGGCTCCAACGAAGGTGCGCAGGGTTACAACATCGGCCGCAACGTCGCGGTGCTCTCGCGTCTGGGCACTGGCACGGCCGGCATGACCCTCAACCGTTTCTGCTCGTCGGGTTTGCAGGCGATTGCGATTGCCGCCAACCAGATTGCCTCGGGCTGCAGCGATATCATCGTCGCCGGTGGCGTTGAATCGATCAGCCTGACGATGAAAAGCGTCAACACCGATCACCTGATCAACCCGCTGCTCAAGCAGCAGACGCCGGGCATCTATTACACGATGGGCCAGACCGCCGAAGTGGTTGCGCGGCGTTATGGCGTCAGTCGTGAAGCGCAGGATCGTTATTCGCTGCAAAGTCAGATCCGCACTGCGCAGGCGCAAGCCGCAGGCCGCTTTAACGATGAAATCGTGCCGATGGCGGTGAAGTATCGCGTCGAGGACAAGAACACTGGCGAGGTGCAGATTCTCGATGGCGTGGTCGATCGCGACGACTGCAACCGCCCCGATACCACTTACGAAAGCCTCGCCGGGTTGAAGCCGGTATTTGCCGAAGACGGTTCTGTGACGGCGGGTAACTCGTCGCAGTTGTCCGACGGTGCGTCAATGACGCTGGTGATGAGTTTGGAAAAGGCCCTGCAACTGGGGCTCAAGCCGAAGGCTTTTTTTCGGGGTTTTACCGTGGCCGGTTGCGAACCGGACGAAATGGGCATCGGCCCGGTGTTCTCGGTGCCGAAACTGCTCAAGGCCAAAGGCTTGCAAGTGGCGGATATCGATCTGTGGGAATTGAACGAGGCGTTTGCTTCGCAGTGCCTGTACAGCCGTGACCGGCTGGAGATCGATAACGACAAGTACAACGTCAACGGCGGTTCGATTTCCATTGGTCACCCGTTCGGCATGACCGGATCGCGGCAGGTCGGGCATCTGGTGCGGGAGTTGCAGCGGCGTAACCTGCGTTACGGGATCGTCACCATGTGTGTGGGCGGCGGGATGGGCGCTACCGCGTTATTTGAAGCGGTGCGTTAACCGCCAAAAGATTTGTCGATTGATATACCGCATTCGCGAGCAGGCTCGCTCCCACAGGGTTCAGGGTGGACATATTTTCAATGTTCACCTAAATCCTGTGGGAGCGAGCCTGCTCGCGAATGAATTCACCACTGACTATCGGTTCGAATCCTGTAGTTGCATCCGCGAGATATAAGCCTTTATTTCCTGCTCAGCCTTCTCGGCACTGTCGAAAGGCCCCTCAAGGGTATTTTCCCGAGTACTGAAATACAGTTCGCCATTGACCCGACACAGCCGATCGCTGCGAAAGTGCGTGGCGGGGGCGTTGTCGAGAGCGCGCATTGCTAACATGACCGGTCTCCTTGGCTGATGTGCTGAAACGGATCCAATGAGCTTATGCCTGAAGCACTTGACGCGCCCGACCAGCCGATCAACGGCGCCGCGTCAATTTAATGCTGCGACCTGCACAGTTTCATTCGCGTCCTGGCCGTAACTGTCCCTGTGTGCCGATCCACGGCGCGCCTAGAATGGGCGCACTTGTCAGCAGGCTTTGGGGTTTCCATGCACATTTCTTCGGGTCGCTGGGTGTACGGCTTGTTCCTGGCGCTGCTGACCGCGTTTCTCTGGGGCATCCTGCCGATCAAACTCAAACAGGTGCTGCTGGTGATGGACCCGATCACGGTAACGTGGTTTCGCCTGCTGGTGTCCGGCGGTTGCCTGTTCATTTATCTGGCCGCGGTCAAGCGCTTGCCGAGTCGCAAAGTGCTCGGGCCCAAGGGTGGCTGGCTGGTGTTGATGGCGGTGCTCGGACTGGTCGGCAACTATGTGTTGTACCTGATGGGCCTCAATCTGCTCAGCCCCGGCACCGCGCAACTGGTGGTGCAAATGGGCCCGATCATGTTGCTGATCGCCAGTCTGTTTGTGTTCAAGGAGCGTTTCAGCATCGGCCAGGGCATTGGCCTTGCGGTGCTGTTGATCGGTTTTGTGCTGTTCTTCAATCAGCGGTTGGCCGAGTTGCTGACGTCGTTGTCGGATTACACCGCGGGCGTTTTGCTGGTGTTGCTGGCATCCACGGTGTGGACCTTTTATGCGTTGGGCCAGAAGCAATTGCTGACAGTGTGGAATTCGCTGCAGGTGATGATGGTGATCTACCTGTTCTGCGCCTTGCTGCTGACGCCGTGGGTGCATCCGCTCGAAGCGCTGAACCTCAGCCCGTTGCAGGGTTGGCTGCTGCTGGCGTGCTGCATGAATACCTTGATTGCTTACGGCGCGTTCGCCGAAGCGCTGGCGCATTGGGAGGCGTCGCGGGTCAGTGCAACGTTGGCGATCACGCCGTTGGTGACGTTTGGCGCGGTAGCGATCGCGGCCGGGGTCTGGCCGGACTATGTGCATGCCGAACAGATCAATGCGCTGGGCTATGGTGGGGCGGTGCTGGTGGTGCTGGGGTCGGCGCTGGTGGCGTTGGGGCCTTCGTTGATCGCCGGGCTCAAGGCGCGGCGGATGAAGATGGCGGCCAGTTAAATACAGTCGCTCCCATTCGCGAGCAAGCTCGCTCCCACATTCGACTGCATTCTCATGGTGGAAATGCGGTCCACTGTGGGAGCGAGCTTGCTCGCGAAGACGGATTTACAGCCGCTACAAAACTAACCCTTGGCGCCAGCCTCGATCATGTTTTCCGGGCGCACCCACGCATCAAACTCTTCATCCGTCAGATACCCCAACGCCAACGCCGCCTCACGCAAAGTCAGCCCTTCGCTGTAAGCCTTCTTGGCGATTTCCGCCGATTTGTCATAGCCGATGTGCGGGTTCAGTGCCGTCACCAGCATCAGCCCACGTTCCAGATGTCGGGCCATGACCTCCGCATCCGGCTCCAGTCCGGCAATGCAGTGCTGTTGGAAGTTACTGCAGCCATCGCCGAGCAGGCGAATCGATTGCAGCAGGTTGTGAATGATCACCGGTTTGTACACGTTCAACTGCAAGTGGCCCTGACTGGCGGCAATGCCGATGGTCACGTCATTGCCCAGTACCTGACAGGCGAGCATCGACAACGCTTCGCACTGGGTCGGGTTGACCTTGCCGGGCATGATCGAGCTGCCCGGTTCGTTGGCCGGCAGGCGCACTTCGGCGAAACCTGCGCGTGGGCCGGAGCCGAGCAGACGCAGGTCGTTGGCGATTTTCATCAGCGCCACGGCGAGGGTTTTCAGCGCGCCGGAGAGGCTGGTCAGCGGTTCGTGGCCGGCGAGGGCGGCGAATTTGTTTGGTGCGGTGACGAACGGCAGGCCAGAGAGCGCCGCCAGCTCGGCGGCAATCGCTTCACCAAAACCGTGCGGCGAATTCAGCCCGGTACCGACCGCCGTGCCACCCTGCGCCAGTTCACACACCGCCGGCAGTGCCGCACGGATCGCCCGTTCGGCGTAATCCAGCTGTGCGATAAAACCGGACAATTCCTGACCGAAGGTAATCGGCGTCGCGTCCATCATGTGCGTGCGCCCGGTTTTCATCAGCTTCATGTGCCGTGCGGCCAGTTCCGCGAGGCCGCCGGACAACTCGGCAATCGCCGGCAGCAGTTGTTCCTGCACGGCTTGCGCGGTGGCGATGCTCATGGCGGTGGGGAAGCAGTCGTTGGAGCTTTGCGAGCGGTTGACGTGGTCGTTCGGGTGCACCGGCGTCTTGCCGCCACGCGGGTTGCCGGCCAGTTCGTTGGCGCGACCGGCAATCACTTCGTTGACGTTCATGTTGCTCTGGGTGCCGCTGCCGGTTTGCCAGACGACGAGCGGGAACTGGTCGTCGTGCTGGCCGTCGAGTACTTCGTCGGCGGCCTGTTCGATCAGGCGGGCAATGTCGGCGGGCAGGTCACCGTTGCGGTCGTTGACGCGGGCGGCGGCTTTCTTGATCAGGGCCAGAGCGTGCAATACCGGCAGCGGCATGCGTTCCTGACCAATGGCGAAGTTGATCAGCGAGCGTTGCGTTTGAGCCCCCCAGTAAGCATCGTCCGGGACTTCGATCTGGCCCAGGCTGTCGGTTTCGATACGGCTCATCGTGCACACTCCTGTTGGTCTGTTTGCGCAGTTTAGGCCGGCTTCGGCCCCGGTGGTTCCATCGAACCGATTGTTGACCGGTAAAACCCGGGCAATCAAGCGCGGCAAGGCTCGGGGGTTGAGCCACGAGGTTTTTTAGGCGCAGAATGGTCGCCCTTGGGGTTTTACCTCGCCTAGCTGAAAAGGAAACTCGATGACTCGTCTTCGTGCCATCTGCACCGCGGTTGCACTGGTTTGCGCCAGCGGCCAGGTGCTTGCCGATACCGCCAGCCACAACGCCAGTGCTGAAGCTTTTCTGACCCTGGCGCACGCTGACAAGCTGGGCACTCCGGTGTACATGCAAGTGCAGCAAATGTTCGCTCAGCGTTTCGAACAGACCAAAGCCCCGGAAGCCAAGAAGGCCGTCCTGGAAACCTACCAGGCCAAGGCTAACGCTGCGCTGGACCAGGCCATTGGCTGGAACAAGCTGAAACCGGACATGGTCAAGCTCTACACCACTAACTTCAGCGAATCGGAGCTGAAGGATCTGGTCGCGTTCTACCAGTCGCCACTGGGCAAGAAAGTCCTGGAAAAAATGCCGCAGCTGACTCAGCAATCGGCCCAGATGACCCAGGCCAAACTGGAAAGCGCCGTACCGGTCGTCAACAAGCTGCTCGACGACATGACCAAAGAGCTGGACCCGAAAGGCGCTGCTGCGCCGGCCAAGAAGAAGTAAGCGGAGTTCGTGATGACCATGCAACAACGCATCGAATCGACGCTGGCCCTGCTTCAGCCTGAGCACCTGCAAGTGCTGGATGAAAGCCACATGCACAGTCGCGGGCTACAGACGCACTTCAAGGCAGTGGTAGTCAGTGCGCAGTTCGACGGCCTGAACCGGGTCAAGCGCCACCAGAAAGTCTACGGCACGCTCGGCGAGCTGATGGGCGAGTTCCATGCGTTGGCGCTGCACACCTACACCCCGCAGGAATGGGCAGAGATCGACGCCGCCCCGGCGTCGCCGACCTGTGCCGGCGGCAGCAAGCATTAAGCTTCGGTTTTTTGCTAGAATCCGCAACGCGCCGCTCACCCGGCGCGTTTTTTTTTGAATCCGGTTCACCCTTTGCGAGGGTAGCCACCTGGAGAAATACCCATGACACAACCGATTGTCGTGGCGGCACTGTATAAGTTCGTCACCCTCGAAGATTACGTCAACCTGCGCGAGCCACTGCTGCAAGCGATGGTCGACAACCAGATCAAAGGCACCCTGCTGATCGCCGAAGAAGGCATCAACGGCACGGTCTCCGGCACCCGCGAAGGCATCGACGGCCTGCTCGCCTGGCTCAAGAACGACCCACGCATGATCGACATCGATCACAAAGAGTCGTACTGCGACGAGCAGCCGTTCTATCGCACCAAAGTCAAACTGAAGAAAGAGATCGTCACCCTCGGTGTCGAAGGCGTCGACCCGAACAAAAAGGTCGGCACTTACGTTGATCCGCAAGACTGGAACGCGTTGATCAGCGACCCGGAAGTGCTGTTGATCGACACGCGTAACGATTACGAAGTGTCGATCGGCACCTTCGAAGGCGCCATCGATCCGAAAACCACCAGTTTTCGCGAATTTCCTGACTACATCAAAGAACACTTCAACCCGGCCGTGCACAAGAAGGTCGCGATGTTCTGCACCGGTGGCATTCGCTGCGAAAAAGCTTCGAGCTACATGCTCGGCGAAGGTTATGAAGAGGTTTACCACCTCAAGGGCGGCATTCTGAAGTACCTCGAAGAGGTGCCGCAGGAAGAAACCAAGTGGCAGGGCGACTGCTTCGTCTTCGACAACCGCGTGACCGTGCGCCACGACCTCAGCGAAGGCGACTACGATCAATGTCATGCCTGCCGCACACCGGTCAGCGTTGCCGATCGCACCTCGGAGCATTACGTGGCCGGCATCAGTTGCCCGCATTGCTGGGACACGCTGAGCGAGAAAACCCGCCGTAGCGCCATCGATCGGCAAAAGCAGATCGAACTGGCCAAGGCGCGCAACCAGCCGCACCCGATCGGCTACAACTATAAGCAAGCATCCACCGAGGCTTAATCATGTCAGCACGCCTGCTCTATGTGATGGATCCGATGTGTTCGTGGTGCTGGGGCTTTGCTCCGGTGGCCAAGGCATTGGTGGAGCAGGCGCAAGCAGCCGGGGTGGAGTTGCATCTGGTGGTCGGTGGCTTGCGCACCGGCAGCGGCTCGGCGCTGGAGCCGACCACGCGGCGCTACATCCTTGAGCACTGGCAAGCGGTCACCGAGGCCACCGGCCAGCCGTTCAAGTTTGACGGCGCCTTGCCCGACGGTTTTGTCTACGACACCGAACCTGCTTGCCGGGCGATCGTCACCGCGCGCAGTCTGGCGCCGGATTGTGCATGGACACTGGTCGGACTGATTCAGCAGGCGTTCTACGCCGAGGGCCGCGATGTCACTCAGGCCAGCGTGCTGGTCGAGTTGGCTGAGCAGGCCGGTGTACCGCGTATCGAATTCGCCGCGTTGTTCGATCATGCCGATCAGCACAAAGCGACTCAGGCCGATTTCAGTTGGGTGCAGGATCTCGGCATCGCCGGGTTTCCGACCCTGCTTGCCGAGCGCAACGGCCAGCTGGCGTTGCTGACCAACGGCTATCAACCGCTCAGCGAACTGTCGCCGTTGCTCGGCCGCTGGCTGGAGCGCGCTGCCTGTGCCTGACCTGGCCGATGACACGCCAGCCGTAAAGCGTGTCGACCGGCTGAGCTGGGCAGAAGTCCGGCGACTGGCTCTCACACACAAAAAATCCCTGTGGATCGCTAACGGCGTGGCCGTGCTGGCGACGCTGTGCAGCGTGCCGATTCCACTGCTGCTGCCGTTGCTCGTCGACGAAGTGCTGCTTGGCCACGGCGATGCGGCACTGAAAGTCATGAACCACGTGTTGCCAGGCATGTGGCAGCAAGCGGCGGGTTACATCGGCCTGATGCTGGTGGTGACGCTGACTCTGCGCTGCAGCTCGCTGTGCTTTGGCGTGTTGCAGTCGCGATTGTTTGCGCGACTGGCCAAGGACATCGTCTATCGCATTCGCGTGCGCTTGATCGAGCGCCTCAAACGCATTTCCCTCGGTGAATACGAAAGCCTCGGTAGCGGCACGGTGACCACGCACCTGGTCACGGACCTCGATACCCTCGACAAATTTGTCGGCGAAACCCTCAGTCGTTTCCTGGTGGCGATGCTGACGCTGGTCGGCACCGCGAGCATCCTGATGTGGATGCACTGGAAGCTGGCGCTGCTGATTCTGCTGTTCAACCCGCTGGTGATCTACGCGACGGTGCAGTTGGGCAAACGGGTCAAACACCTGAAGAAACTCGAGAACGACAGTACCTCGCGCTTCACTCAGGCGTTGAGCGAAACCCTCGATGCGATTCAGGAGATACGCGCCGGCAACCGTCAGGGCTTCTTCCTCGGGCGGCTCGGTCTGCGGGCGCAGGAAGTGCGTAATTACGCGGTCAACTCGCAGTGGAAAACCGACGCCTCGAACCGCGCCAGTGGGTTGCTGTTTCAGTTCGGCATCGACATCTTCCGTGCGGCGGCGATGCTCACGGTGTTGTTCTCCGATCTGTCGATCGGCCAGATGCTCGCAGTGTTCAGCTACCTGTGGTTCATGATCGGCCCGGTCGAGCAACTGCTTAACCTGCAATACGCCTACTACGCGGCGGGCGGCGCGCTGACGCGGATCAACGAGCTGCTGGCGCGTGCCGATGAGCCGCAATACCCCGGCGGTGTCGATCCGTTCAAGGGCCGTGACACCGTCGGCATTCAGGTGCAAGGCCTGAGCTTCGGCTACGGCGATGAACTGGTGCTGGATCAACTGGATCTGTCGATTGCTCCCGGTGAAAAAGTTGCGATTGTCGGCGCCAGTGGCGGCGGCAAAAGTACCCTGGTGCAATTGCTCCTCGGGCTGTACACGCCGCTGGCCGGCACCATCCGTTTCGGCGGCTCGACCCAGCAGGAGATTGGCCTGGAAACGGTGCGGGAAAACGTTGCCGTGGTGCTGCAACACCCGGCGCTGTTCAACGATACCGTGCGCGCCAACCTGACCATGGGCCGCACTCGCAGCGACGAAGCCTGCTGGCAGGCACTGGAAATCGCCCAGTTGGACGCGACCATCCGTGCCTTGCCGGAGGGTCTCGACAGCATCGTCGGTCGCTCCGGTGTGCGCCTGTCCGGCGGTCAGCGCCAACGCCTGGCGATTGCGCGGATGATTCTCGCCGAGCCGAAAGTGGTGATCCTCGACGAGGCCACCTCGGCCCTCGACGCCGCCACCGAATACAACCTGCATCAGGCCATGGCGCGCTTCCTCCATGGCCGCACCACGTTGATCATTGCTCACCGTCTGTCAGCGGTGAAGCAGGCCGACCGGGTACTGGTATTCGACGGCGGGCAAGTGGCCGAGGATGGCGACCATCAGCAACTGATTGCCGATGGTGGTTTGTACGCCAAGCTGTATGGGCATCTGCAACGCCTGTAGGTCATTCCCACATGACCTTCAGGCCATCCGCCGATCCGTTGAAGCCAAACTCTTTGACCACCACCGAACAGCTGGTGCAGGGCGGCAATGTGGTGACCACCTCGATGGAGGTGATCGTCGCCGGGTCCGGGTATTTTTCCCGCAGCACTTTGATCAGCTTGGCCTCGCTGTCCAGTGATGTCGGGCGAGTCGTCATTGTCGGTTTATAGTTTTCGATATTCTTTATCGTATGGGGAATGGCTAACAACCTGCCGTCTCCCGAGACATTCAGCGACGTCTCGGGGAATCTCCGGCCGGCATCTACGTTGAAGTATGTGGTGTTTTTTCCGACCTTGACGCTTTCGTTGGCAAACGGAGGGCTGAATAACGGCAGCTCTGAAGTCATGTCGTACTTGCCGGAAACACTGACATACACTTCACGCTCGCCGTCGGCTTTGACGATGTCGGCATAGGCGATGTTTCTGGCTTTCCCAGTGTATTGGCTAGGGGGAAGCAGGTTTTGCACTCTGGCGATGACTTGATCGGTGACCAGGTCGCTGTGCAAAATCCTTTCGAACACCGGGTAGAAGTGCCGCAAATCCTTGGGGATGGGTTTGCCAGCGCGCAGGGTATCGAAGATATCCGCCGCTCTCTGACGAAAATCCGCCGGGGCGTTTTGACTGCGAGACCATGAGGTCACCCCCTTGGCGCGCCGGCTGACAATCATGCGTGTGGAGTGATCGAACAACACCGCTTCGCCCGGACTGGTATCGACTTTCAGCTTGGTGAGCGTATTGGGCGGGATGGCATGGCCGCCAATCGGTATGGCGATCTGCTCCATGGTTTGCATCGCTCGCTCCACGGCTTCAATGCCGTAGATCCTTGCCATGTTGTTGGCGTTGAGCGAACCGGTGTAGACCGTGATCAATTCGCGACGCTCAACGTCCGACAGTGTCGAGGCTTTGAGAAACACCAGATTATCCTGCAGGCTCTTTCCGGGTAGAAGATTGGCCACATAGAAATCATCGGCGTTAAGGCGTGTAAATACATAGTGCTTCGATCCGTCGATGGCTTCGACAATGACTGCGCCGACTTCAAACAGGTGGAAGTCCTGCTGTTGAAACACATTGATTTGCAGGCGCCCATACAAGCCCTTGCGAAACACCATCAGGCCGTTGAGCCTGCTGATTGAGTCAAACGCATTGGCGCTCATCGGCGCATGGCCTTTAGGACGTGTATAGAGACTGTCGCCGAACCATGTCGCCCAACCTTTGCTTTCGTCATAGCTGCCGACAGCGGGCGTCGGAGCTGGATCGCGGGTGACCAAACGGGTTTCGCAGGATTGCCCTGGTGCGCGCTTTACCCGGCACGGTACGGCGATGAACCTTTCCGAAGTATCGATGTGAGTGGCGCGGCGCAAGGTGTTTGCGTCGAGTTGATAGGCGACATCATCGATAAACATCGTCGTACGGCCATCGACTTCAAGCACTTCACTGACGCTGGTCTGTTCGGAGATCTTTACGGTGACGTGCTGATCGGTGACTGCAACCGATCGGTAAGCGGAGCTGCCGATTGAAAACCTGTAGTTCTTGTCATTCAGCGACGGGCCGTACGGTTTGTTGGTGAGCGGGTCGACCATTCGATAATCGCGCTGCGGTGCACCAGCGGCTCGGCGAATCGGTATGTCGTCCACACCTCTGGAAGACCCCAGTTCATTGAAACCGCCAAGGGTTTTGTAGCGTCCCGGTTGGGTAATTTGTGGCAAGCCATTGATGATGTCGTAAGTGCCGGTTCTTGCGGCCAGTTTCTCGATTTTTTTGATCGCCAGCTTCAACAGGCTTTTGTTCAGGGCATAAAGCCCAACGAGCACGCCCTTCGTCAGCTGCGGTAGACCATTGAACGGGATGAACTCTTTCGCTGATGCCAACAGCAGTTTCGCGGACAGGTTCGAGAAACGCGGCAGGACCTGTTTGTAGCCCAGGCGCAGCGCAGTCGAGGCCAGCTTGACCGTGCCTGAAACGAATTTTCCGACCGGCATGCCAAACGACAGAATATCGGTCACGATGCCAAATATCGCCGCATGCCGTTTATTGGGATTGTCCGAGTCCAGATCGTCGAGGTTGCCGAAAAAGGGCAAGAATTTAAGAAGCTTTTCAAACAGCGAAGGGCCGTCCTCGCGCTTTTCGAGCTCGGTCTGTTGCCGGGCGTGGGCGTAGAGCATGGCCTCGTTGTAATAAAAGAACGACTGGGCGATGTATGTGGCCAGCTTTGAGCTGCCGGCTGAGGAAATCAGCGCAGGCGCATCGGCCGCTGGCGCCCCTGTAAACGTTTCACCCAGTTGTTCGATGATGGCGATACAGGAGGCGTCTTTCTTGGGGACATCACCTTTTTCATGAGCATCGCGATCAAACGGCACCGACGTCCCGCGCCGCACGTCGACGTTGACCGAGCCACGCCCGGTGCGCCAGTTCTCGCTGGTGATACGACCGTCGAGCAACGCGGTGGTCATGTCATTGCGCTCGCGGATGATCCCGGCGCGCGGCAGGCACTCGTACCATGAGGTTTTGCCGCGGTAGTCCAGCCTCAGGATAAAACCCATGCGCAGGCGTAGCGGCAGGGTCAGGCTGGGCTTCTCCTGACCCGACTCCAGCCCGGTGGTTGAATCGCGCAAGGTGTAGAGGCGCGTCTGACCATATTCGATGGCTTGCCGGGCATCATGCGGGAGGCGGAGGAACATTTCGCCGAGCAGGGTTTGATAGGCGGCTTTGGTGGCGGTGAGATAGCGGGTGTATTCGGTCTGGAACAGGTCATTGACGTCGGGCAGGGTCTTCGTAAGCAGCATTGGCGCAAGCCAGCTGGCCGTCGTGTGCAACGAACCGTCGGCGTTAATGCGCAATGTGCCAGTGGTCAGTGTTTCGCTGTTGGGGCGACTGATACTCCAGGTTCGGCCCTTGTGGCCCTTCCACATATACACCTCCTGGAGACTGACCCTGTGTTGCCGCACATCTGGAACCTGTCTGAAGCCGCCTCCTGAAGCTGGTTCGACGTACCTGGCCAGCTTTCGGCTGTCTCTGCTGAAATACAGATAGCCGAAAACCTTGCTGATTTCCCGATCGGCGATATCCGCTCTTTTCGGGCTGTCGACATCCATTTGCTTAAGGGCTTCGGTCAATTTGTTGATGTGCGTATCAAGTGCTTGCAGCGCTTGCTCTTGCTGCTCATCGCTGTACTGAGTGTCGGTGTGCGGCGGCAAGACGCCAGTGGCGACAGCCCAATCCACCGCCGGAGGTATTCGGCACCAGGCGATCAGGGCCAGTTCCTGTTCGCTGGCGACGGTGGACTCTTCCAGCGGAAAATCCACCAGTTGCTGAAAGGTCATGTGGGCCACGCGCTCAGGCTCGATCACTTCGGCCAGATTGAGCCCGTGGACGAAATTCACCCAGATGACGGAGCTTTTGTAGGGCAGGTCGGCCGGGATATCGGCGCGGTGGAAGTCGTTGGGAAATTCACAGCGGTACACACTGGCCAGCAAGACCGCTTCGGACGCCGTTGCGGCCCGGTTGCTTTGCAACAGGTGGTCCTCGAATTCACGCCAGATCGTCTGATAACTTTTGCCGTAGTGGCAGGGCTGTTGCCACGCATAGCCAGCGATAGCCTGCGCGGCGTCGGCAGCGCGCTGCCCCCAGACACGGATGGCACGGCTCAGGAGTTTGTTGCGTACCAGCGGCGAGGCCTGTTCTTCCGCCGCTTTGCCGAACCAGTCCAGCGCTACCAGTAATGCCTGGGCGAGGCGGCTGGCCTCGCTCGATTGGAGGATTTTTTCCAAGTACACCGTGGGTGTCTGGCGAATGTTCGCCAGCGTGGTTTCTGCCGGCAGTGTTTTCGCAAGATGGCTGAGCAACGACGTTTCAGTTGCCGGGAGGAAGTCGCGCACGGCCTGTTTTATTTTCGCGGCCGTCAGGCGTTCGAGTCCGGTGGCGAAGGACGCCGATTCTGCCGAGGGCAAGCGTTTTTGGTCACGCAGTGACTTGCGTTCGGCAGCGGTCGTTGTGCCGTTCAGCAGGTCGATGTCGACGCCGCTTTCCAGTTGCAGTGCATGCCGGGCGCGTTTTTCATCCAGCGCGTGCAGTGCCGCGTGATGTTGCGCCGGGTCGGCAGGGTCCCAGGGCGGCATGCCGTAGTACAACGCCATACTGGCGAGGCTGCACTGTCCATCCGGGTGCAGCAGCCCAGGCTTGTCAGGTGCAGTAGGTTGTTTGCCGGCCGCCAGGACCAGAGGGGCGAACGGCTGTGGTCGGATCAAGGTGTCGGTCAGGGCCGAGGCGACGGCAGGGATACTTCGCAGTTTCGCCAGCAACCTGCTGTACTCCTCCAGCAGCGCCTGATGTCGAATGGCAGCGGTGGCGGCGGGATCGGATTCGTCGGTGGAGGCAGACGGGGTTTGCATGATGCGTGGTCCTTTTGGTGATCATGGGGTCCGTGCGGTTTCGCCCGGCGGGCGGAGACCGAGGAGATGACCGCAGTAAATCGTTTCCAAAAGGTTGGGCGGTGGTACATATGTATGGCTGGCTGAACAAAGGTTGACGCAGGCGCCGCTTGCCTAGACAAGGAAGCCAACCTAGTCTCGTTGAAGCGATTTCGTCCGCACGACGAGCGGGCAGTGCTCATGCAAGGACTCTCATGAAGCAAAAGCGGACTCTCGGCACGCCACGGTTGTTAGGCATCGTCTGGCCATTCATTGCCGTCGTGTTGTTTCAGGCGCTGCTGGGCGGCGTCAGTCTTTACGTGCTTTCGGCCGTTCGCGGTTATGTCGCTGGCGAAAGCCTGTGGTCCAAGGGCCAGAAAGACGCGATCTACTACCTCAATTTGTATGCCGACAGCCGCGACGAGGCGATTTTTCTCAAATACCAGAACGCGATTGCCGTGCCTCAGGGCGGCCATCAGTTGCGGCTGGCGCTGGACCGCCAGCCACCGGATCTGGCGGCAGCGCGTGAAGGCATTCTCAAGGGTGGCAACCACCCGGACGACGTCTCCAGCCTGATCTGGCTCTATCTGAATTTTCGTCATTTCAGTTACCTGGAAACCGCCATCGACCGCTGGACAGTCGGTGACGCTTATCTGGTGCAACTCGATGACGTCGCCCGGGAGATGCAGCAGCGCATCTCGGACAATCAGGCCAGCTCGGCGGATATCCAGCGCTGGAAAGCTCAGATCCTCGCCATCAACGAAAGTGTGACGCCGGCGGCCAAAGCATTCAGCGATGCGCTGGGTGAAGGTTCGCGGATGATTCTGCGGCTGTTGCTGCTCACCAACATTGCCACGGCGCTAGGGCTGATCGTGTTGGCGCTGCTACGCACGCACAAACTGCTCAAGCAGCGCCATGCGTTTGCCGAAGCGTTGCAACTGGAGAAGGATCGGGCACACATCACTTTGCAATCGATTGGCGACGGGGTGATCACCACGGACGTCGCCGGCGCGATCGATTACATGAACCCCGCCGCCGAAGCCATGACCCACTGGAAGGCCGAGCAGGCGGCCGGCCTGCCGCTGGCGGCGCTGTTCAACTTGCTCGACGACAATGCCCAGGCCGAAGGCCTGACCCTGATCGAACACATCCTCAGCGGCAAGCTCAGTGGCGGCAGCGAACACTCCAAACTGATCCAGCGCCTGGATGGCAGCACCGTTTCGGTGACGCTGGTTGGTGCGCCGATCCGTAATGCCGGCAAGGTCAGTGGCACCGTGCTGGTGTTGCACGACATGACGCAGGAGCGGCAATACATCGCCAACCTGTCGTGGCAGGCCACCCACGATGCCTTGACCGGGCTGGCCAATCGTCGCGAGTTTGAATACCGCCTGGAACAGGCCCTGCACAACCTCACCCGTCAGCCTGGCCGGCACGCGCTGATGTTCCTCGATCTGGATCAGTTCAAACTGGTCAACGACACCTGCGGCCATGCCGCCGGCGATGAGCTGTTGCGGCACATTTGCACGCTGCTGCAATCGGGCCTGCGCGAGGGCGACACGCTGGCGCGGCTGGGCGGCGATGAATTTGGCATCCTGCTGGAGAACTGCGCGCCGGAGGCCGCCGAGAAAATCGCCGAGGCGCTGCGCCAGACCGTGCAGAACCTGCACTTTGTCTGGAAGGGGCGGCCATTTTTGACCACGGTGAGTATTGGCCTGGTGCATATCGCGCAGACCCCGACCACGCTCGAAGCGTCGCTGCGTGCTGCGGATATGGCCTGTTACATGGCCAAGGAAAAGGGCCGCAACCGCGTGCAGGTCTATCACGCCGATGATTCCGAGCTGTCCCTGCGCTTTGGTGAAATGGCGTGGGTGCAACGTTTGCACATGGCGCTGGAGGAGAATCGTTTTTGCCTGTACGCCCAGGAAATCGCCCCGCTGAAACACAGCGACGGCAAGGGTGGCCACATTGAAATTCTGCTGCGCCTGCACGATGAAGCAGGGCGGATGATTTTGCCGGACAGTTTCATTCCGGCCGCCGAGCGATATGGTTTGATGAGTCAACTGGATCGTTGGGTAGTGCAAAACGTATTTAAGGTTATTGCTCAATGTATTGCACAAGAACATCAAGGTCCTTTAGCGATGTGTGCGATTAATCTGTCAGGAATTACTATAGGAGATGACGCGTTTTTGCACTTCCTGCGCGAACAGTTTGTTAACTACGCCATACCGCCTGAAATGATTTGTTTTGAAATTACAGAAACCAGTGCTATTTCAAATTTGGGCAGCGCAATAAGATTTATTAATGAACTCAAAGGCTTAGGTTGCTACTTCTCGTTAGATGACTTTTGCGCCGGAATGTCTTCATTCGCTTATCTGAAACATTTACCTGTAGACTTCCTGAAGATCGACGGGAGTTTCGTAAAGGATATGCTGGACGACCCGATTAACCGCGCAATGGTCGAAGTGATCAATCACATCGGGCATGTCATGGGTAAGCAGACAATTGCCGAGTTTGTTGAAACAACCCAGATCGAGCAGGCACTGCTTGAAATTGGCGTAGATTACGCTCAGGGTTATGTCATAGAACGCCCGCAGTTGTTTACCTGTGACAGTTTGCAAAGTCGGCCCGCCAGACCGCAGCCGCTGTTATTCAAAGCGCCTGGCACGTTCCGTTGAAGTCTCTTGCCGATCCTTACAATCACAAATCAAAAGGAGCCGAACAGTGATCGACACATTCAACCGAACCGGACCCCTCATGGAAGCTGCAAGTTATCCTGGCTGGGCACAACAGCTGATTCTGGATTGCAGCGAGAGCAAGCGCCGGGTTGTCGAACATGAACTTTACCTGCGCATGCGCGATAACAAGCTCAGCGCCCGAACCATGCGCCAGTACTTGATCGGCGGCTGGCCGGTGGTCGAGCAGTTTGCGTTGTACATGGCGCAGAACCTGACTAAAACCAAGTTTGCCCGTCACCCGGGCGAAGACATGGCGCGGCGCTGGCTGATGCGCAACATTCGCGTCGAACTCAATCACGCCGATTACTGGGTGCACTGGAGTCGCGCGCACGGTGTCAGTCTGGAAGATCTCCAGGCCCAGCAAGTGCCGCCGGAACTGCATGCCTTGAGTCATTGGTGCTGGCACACCAGTTCTGCCGATTCGCTGATCGTGGCGATTGCCGCCACCAACTACGCCATCGAAGGCGCGACCGGGGAGTGGTCGGCGGTGGTCTGCTCCACTGGCGTGTACGCCGCGGCATTTCCTGAGGAAGACCGCAAGCGTGCGATGAAGTGGCTGAAAATGCACGCGCAGTACGACGATGCCCACCCGTGGGAAGCGCTGGAAATCATCTGCACGCTGGCGGGGCTGAACCCGAGCAAGGCATTGCAAGCCGAACTGCGTCAGGCGGTGTGCAAGAGCTACGACTATATGTACCTGTTCCTCGAGCGCTGCATGCAACTGGAAACCTCGGAGCGCTTGCTGGTGAGCCGCGAGCGCAGGGCGGTCGTCGAGAGCTGATTATCGGCGTCACGCATAACCAATGTGGGAGCGAGCCTGCTCGCGAAAGCGGTATCTCAGTCAACTCATGGTTGAATGTCAGATCGCATTCGCGAGCAGGCTCGCTCCCACACTGTTTTTCGCTGGTTTGAAAAGCTTTAGCCCGCCATCGCCAAGCGGTTTCGGCCTTCGCGCTTGGCCACGTACAGCGCACTGTCGGCACGCCGCAACAGACTCTCCGCCGACTCGCCCGGCAGCAAGGTCGAACATCCCAGGCTGACCGTCAGCTCGATCAATTGGCCATCGGCGTAATACTCGGCAGCCTGCGCCGCGTAGCGCAGCCGCTCGCCGACCATCGCTGCCGCTTCGCGGCTGGTGTTGGACAGCAGAATCAAAAACTCTTCCCCGCCATAACGAAACACCATGTCGACGTTGCGCAGTTGTGCCTTGATGGTGGCGGCGATCGCTTTGAGTACGTCGTCACCGGCGCTGTGTCCATGGCTGTCATTGACCCGCTTGAAATGGTCGATGTCGAGCATCAGCAGCGATAACGGCTGTTGATGGCGACGGGACATCTCGATCTCGCGCTGCAGGGTCTGCTCCATGGCAATGCGATTGCCGGCGCCGGTCAGCGGATCGCGCAAAGCGCTTTGAGTGGCTTCGCGATAGAGCAGGGCATTGCGCATCGGGTACAGCAAGGATGACAGCAACGATTCCAGCTGGCCTTGTTCCTTGTCGCTGAAACGCTGATTGCGGCGGAACGCCAATTCGCCCATGTGCTCGCCTTCGTGGCTGAGGCTATAGCTGATCGAGTGATGACCGCGGGTGCCGAATTCCAGGCGCAAGTCGCTGCCCTGATGCACATAGCTCAAGGCATCCAGCGGCACCAGACGCTGAACTTCGCGGAAAAACAGGCCAAGGATGCGTTGTGGCTCAAGACTGGTTTGCAGTTGCAGGCTCATTTGCTGGCGCAGTTGCGCCAGACTGGTCGGTCGCTCCAGCAGGGGAGGCACTTGACCAAAGCCCAGGCGTTGCAATTTGGCACTGTCAAAGTCAATTGCATTGGTCTGGGAGGGTGATTTCATGTGGCGTGAACCCTTAGCAGTAAGTCTGTCTTACAGGCTGGGTGAGAGCGGCTATGGGCTGCGCGTCATACTGATCCATCAGTCCCGTAGGACATTTGGCGTAAGTTTAGTCTGCCTGATGACGATTAGTCAGCTATCGAAATCGGCCTCGCCCCATTGCCATCACGTGGCTTGCATTGAGGAAAATTAGAGCGAAAGTCGTGCCATTCGGTTCGGTTTTATTTAAACCGTTTGGAATCAATGGTTTGACTGATGGAGGGGAAAAGGCGTGCTGGAAAATTGACTGAAATGTGACAGTCACCAGCGGCAAATGTATGCCGCGACAGGAATCTGCCGCGGCAACAAAAGCGACGTATGGCAGTTATTGCGCGTTGAATGCCTGACCATTGATGCCGTTGCTGTCCGGGCCCATCAGGTAGAGGTAGACCGGCATGATCTCCTCGGGCGTCGGGTTGTTCAGCGGGTTTTCGCCCGGGTAAGCCTGAGCACGCATGCTGGTCCGCGTGCCGCCCGGGTTGATGCTGTTGGAGCGCACTGGCGCGACGCCGTCGACTTCATCGGCCAGGGTTTGCATCAGGCCTTCGGTGGCGAACTTCGACACGCCATAAGCGCCCCAGTAAGCGCGACCCTTACGGCCGACGCTGCTGGAGGTGAACACCACCGAAGCGTCTTGCGACAGTTTGAGCAGGGGCAGCAATGTGCTGGTCAGCATGAACATCGCGTTGACGTTGACCTGCATGACGCGCATGAAGTTCTCGCCGGACAATTGCTCGATCGGCGTGCGCGGACCAATGATCGAGGCGTTGTGCAACAAGCCGTCGAGGTGGCCAAACTCGGTCTCGATCATTGCGGCAAGCTCATCGTATTGATGGGGCAGGGCGGTTTCGAGGTTGAACGGAATCACCGCCGGTTGTGGGTGGCCAGCCGCCTCGATCTCGTCATAGACCTGAGTCAGGTTGGCTTCGGTCTTGCCCAGCAGCAGCACGGTAGCGCCATGGGCGGCGTAGGTTTTCGCCGCCGCCGCACCGATGCCACGACCGGCGCCGGTGACCAGAATGACCCGATCCTTGAGCAATTCGGGCCGAGCTGAATAATCAAACATAAAAACCTCACAATCCATTCATGAAGACCTGCTTCACCCTGAGTCGAGTCAGATCAGCAGCTGCAAAGCGCGCTATCGAGTACCTTGCGCAATTCCGACGGATGATCCACCACCACGTCCGCGCCCCAATGCCGCGGATTATCGTCCGGGTGGATATAGCCAAACGTCACCGCAGCGGTTTTCGTACCGGCATCGCGCCCCGATTCGATATCGCGCAGATCATCGCCGACAAACAGCACCGTCGACGGATCCAGATCAAGCATCTTGCACGCAAGGATCAACGGTTCCGGATCCGGCTTGCTGTTTTTCACATGATCCGGGCAGATCAGCAGCGCCGAACGCTCGGCCAGCCCCAGTTGCTGCATGATCGGCTCGGCAAAACGCAGTGGTTTGTTGGTGACCACGCCCCAGATCAGATTGGCCTTCTCGATATCGGCGAGCAGTTCGCCCATGCCGTCGAACAGCTTGCTGTGCACCGCGCAGCCAACCAGATAGCGCTCCAGGAACTCCAGACGCAGTTCCTCGAAGCCCGGCGATTCCGGGTCCATCGAAAACGTCACCGCGACCATGGCTTTGGCGCCGCCGGAAATCTCGTCGCGAATGTGTTTGTCGTTGATCGGCGGCAGGCCACGATCGGCGCGCATCGCCTGGCAGATGGCGATGAAGTCCGGCGCCGTGTCGAGCAGGGTGCCGTCCATATCGAAGAGAACTGCTCTGATGGCCATCGGCTTATTCCTCGCGCAGGGTCTGGATCATGTAATTGACGTCAACGTCATTGGCCAGCTTGTAGTGCTTGGTCAGCGGGTTGTAAGTCAGGCCGATGATGTCCTTGACGGTCAGGCCAGCCATGCGGCTCCAGGCACCGAGCTCGGACGGGCGGATGAATTTCTTGAAGTCGTGGGTGCCGCGCGGCAGTAACTTCATGATGTATTCCGCGCCGACGATGGCGAACAGGTAGGCCTTCGGGTTGCGGTTGATGGTCGAGAAGAACACTTGACCGCCCGGTTTGACCATGCGGAAACAGGCGCGGATCACCGACGATGGATCAGGCACGTGTTCGAGCATCTCGAGGCAGGTCACTACGTCGAACTGCTCAGGCATTTCTTCAGCGAGGTCTTCGGCAGTGATCTGGCGGTATTCGACGTTGACGCCGGACTCCAGTTGATGCAATTGCGCGACCGCCAGCGGCGCTTCGCCCATGTCGATGCCCATCACAGTGGCGCCACGCTGGGCCATGGCTTCGCTGAGGATGCCGCCGCCGCAACCGACGTCGAGGACTTTCTTGCCGGCCAGGTTGACCCGCTCGTCAATCCAGTTGACCCGCAGCGGGTTGATGTCGTGCAGCGGTTTGAATTCGCTTTCACGGTCCCACCAGCGATGGGCCAGGGCTTCGAATTTGGCGATTTCAGCGTGGTCGACGTTGCTCATGTTAAATCCTCTGAAACTTGAAAAAGGCTGTAGCCGCGGATTGTGCTCCGCGGTGTTTACGATTCGGTGTGGCCGCTGATGCGCCGGCCCCAGGCCCGGGCGGTGGCGCCCAGCTGTTCTTCGTCGAGTCGGGTCAGGCGGCGGTCATCGAGCAGTTGTTTGCCGGCAACCCACAGGTGTTTCACGCAATCGCGACCGGTGGCATATATAAGCTGCGAAACCGGGTCATACACCGGTTGCTGCGCCAGACCGGACAGGTCGAAGGCGACGATGTCCGCGGCTTTGCCGATCTCCAGCGAGCCGACTTGTGCTTCGATGCCCAGTGCCCGCGCACCATTCAGCGTGGCCATGCGCAGTGCTCGGTGGGCATCGAGCGCGGTGGCCGAACCGGCGACGGCTTTGGCCAGCAGCGCGGCGGTGCGGGTTTCGCCGAGCAGGTCGAGATCGTTATTGCTCGCCGCGCCATCGGTGCCGATCGCGACATTGACGCCAGCCTGCCACAACCGCTCGACCGGGCAGAAACCGCTGGCCAGCTTCAGGTTCGACTCCGGGCAGTGGATCACGCTGGTGTTGCTTTCTACCAGCAACGCCAGGTCGTCATCGCTGATCTGGGTCATGTGCACGGCCTGGAAACGCGGACCGAGCAAGCCCAGGCGGCCGAGGCGGGCGAGCGGGCGTTCGCCACGCTGCTCCAGCGCTTGCTGGACCTCAAAAGCGGTTTCGTGGACGTGCATGTGGATCGAGGCGTCGAGCTCCTCGGCAATCACGCGGATTTTTTCCAGGTTCTCATCGCCAACGGTGTACGGTGCATGAGGGCCGAAGGTGATCTTGATCCGTTCGTGATGCTTCAAGTCGCCGAACAACTCGACGCCCTGACGAATGGCCTCGTCGGCACTGCTGGCGCCCGGAATCGGGAAATCGAGGATCGGAATGGCGATCTGCGCGCGAATACCACTGTTGTGCACGCGCTCGCTGGCGACTTTCGGAAAGAAATACATGTCCGAGAAGCAAGTGATGCCGCCCTTGATCTGCTCGGCGATGGCCAGATCGGTGCCATCACGGACGAAGTCTTCATCGACCCATTTGGCTTCGGCCGGCCAGATGTGATTTTCCAGCCAGGTCATCAACGGCAGATCGTCGGCCAGGCCACGGAACAGCGTCATCGCCGCGTGGCCGTGCGCATTGATCAGGCCCGGAGCGAGCAACACATCCGGCAATTCGCGCACTTCAGTGGCGTTACACTTCAACGCTTCGGCGCGGGGGCCGATAAACACGATGCGACCGTCGCGGATGCCCAGGCCGTGCTCCTTGAGCACAACGCCTGCCGGTTCGACGGGTACCAGCCAGGTCGGCAGCAATAATAAGTCGAGCGCAATGGCAGGTTTCGGCATCGAGGGTCGGTTCCAGTGCTTTTGTAAAGGATGGCGAAGTATACCCGAGCGTCTTCGCGGGGGGATCGCTATAATCGGCGGCTTTTGTTCATGAGTGCGGGGTGAGGGATGCGCGATCGACTGTTGGCTGCGGAGAAAGTGAAGGCCATCGATTGGCGAGATGGCGCGCTCCACCTGCTGGATCAGCGTATTTTGCCGTTCGAGGAAACCTGGATCGCCTACACCAGCGCCGCCGGCGTGGCTGAGGCGATTCGCACGATGGTGGTGCGTGGCGCGCCGGCCATTGGCATCAGTGCCGCGTATGGCATCGTCCTCGCGGCCCGTGCGCGGATCGCCGAAGGTGGTGATTGGTACGCGGCGCTGGAAGAGGATTTCGCCCTGCTGGCCGATTCTCGTCCGACCGCCGTCAACCTGTTCTGGGCGCTCGGTCGTATGCACGATCGTCTGGATCGTTTGAAGGAGAACGCCGATCCGCTGGCGGCGCTGGAAGCCGAAGCCATCGCCATTCATGAAAGCGACCGTGAAGCCAACCTGACCATGGCGCAGCTCGGCGTCGATCTGATCCGCAAACATCAGGGCAATGCCCAGGCGATTCTGACTCACTGCAACACCGGTGCACTCGCCACCGGCGGTTTCGGCACGGCACTGGGGGTGATTCGCGCAGCTTTTCTTGAAGGCATGGTCGAGCGCGTTTACGCCGACGAAACCCGTCCGTGGCTGCAAGGCTCGCGTCTGACTGCGTGGGAGCTGGCCAATGAAGGCATTCCGGTGACCTTGAATGCCGACTCCGCCGCGGCGCACATCATGAAAACCAAAGGCGTGACCTGGGTGATTGTCGGCGCTGACCGCATTACGGCCAACGGCGACGTGGCGAACAAGATCGGCACCTATCAACTGGCGGTCAACGCCATGCACCACGGCGTGCGTTTCATGGTGGTGGCGCCGAGCTCGACCATCGACATGAATCTGGCCAGCGGCGATGACATCCCGATCGAGGAGCGTGACGGTGCCGAATTGCTCGAAGTCGGCGGCAAGCGTGTCGGTGCCGACGTTGAAGCGTTCAACCCGGTGTTTGACGTGACTCCGGCGGACCTGATCGATGCGATCGTCACCGAGAAAGGCATCGTCGAACGCCCGGACACCGCGAAAATGGCCCAGTTGATGTGCCGCAAACGCCTGCATTGATTGGCTTGATGTCTGCGTTGTCCTCTTCGCGAGCAGGCTGGCTCCCACAGGTTTTGTGAGCACCACAAAACAATGTGGGAGCGAGCCTGCTCGCGAAGGGGCCTTAAAAGTCAATAAACATCCGCAAATCCGCCCTCAATTCTACGTTCAAAGAAGCTCTGAGCTTCTCTCGTCCCCGTTAAGCCTGTCACCGGTCAACTAACTATGCTCCATGCGCATCTGGGGGATAGGTGCGTGGCGGCCTTTGTGATAACATCCGGCGTTTTCCGAGGCAGCTCCACGGAGCTGTCTTTACTGCGCAAATCCGCGATCCAGTGTTGATTTGTCGTAAGTCGGCGCATGGCACTCGGCCTGCCCCGACGAGCTTCGTTGCTCCCACATGGATATGACGAAGTTTCACCAGAAAAAGGAATCAGGCTTCTCATGGGCGAACTGGCCAAAGAAATCCTCCCGGTCAATATCGAAGACGAGCTGAAACAGTCCTACCTCGACTACGCGATGAGCGTGATCGTCGGCCGTGCACTGCCGGATGCGCGCGATGGCCTCAAGCCCGTGCACCGTCGCGTACTGTTCGCGATGAGCGAGCTGGGCAACGACTTCAACAAGCCGTACAAGAAATCTGCCCGTGTTGTCGGCGACGTGATCGGTAAGTATCACCCGCACGGTGATACTGCGGTGTACGACACCATCGTTCGTATGGCTCAGCCGTTCTCCCTGCGCTACCTGCTGGTCGACGGTCAGGGCAACTTCGGTTCGGTCGACGGCGACAACGCTGCGGCCATGCGATACACCGAAGTGCGCATGACCAAGCTGGCGCACGAGCTGCTGGCTGACCTGCACAAAGAAACCGTGGACTGGGTGCCGAACTACGACGGCACCGAAATGATCCCGGCGGTCATGCCGACCCGTATCCCCAATCTGCTGGTCAACGGCTCCAGCGGTATCGCCGTGGGCATGGCGACCAACATTCCGCCGCACAACCTCGGTGAAGTCATCGACGGTTGCCTGGCGCTCATCGACAACCCTGAGCTGACCGTCGACGAGCTGATGCAGTACATCCCCGGTCCGGACTTCCCGACCGCGGCGATCATCAACGGTCGCGCCGGCATCATCGAAGCCTATCGCACCGGTCGCGGGCGCATTTATATGCGCGCCCGCTCGATCATTGAAGACATCGACAAGGTCGGTGGCCGTCAGCAGATCGTCATCACCGAACTGCCGTACCAGTTGAACAAGGCGCGTCTGATCGAGAAGATCGCCGAGCTGGTCAAAGAGAAGAAGCTCGAAGGCATCACCGAGCTGCGCGACGAGTCCGACAAGGACGGTATGCGCGTCGTGATCGAATTGCGTCGCGGCGAAGTGCCTGAGGTCATCCTCAACAACCTCTACGCGCAGACCCAGCTGCAATCGGTATTCGGCATCAACATCGTTGCGCTGATCGACGGCCGCCCACGCATCCTTAACCTCAAGGATCTGCTGGAAGCCTTCGTCCGTCACCGTCGCGAAGTGGTTACCCGTCGTACCGTG
Source organism: Pseudomonas fluorescens (assembly GCF_001648775.1). Lineage (GTDB taxonomy): Bacteria > Pseudomonadota > Gammaproteobacteria > Pseudomonadales > Pseudomonadaceae > Aquipseudomonas > Aquipseudomonas fluorescens_M. The sequence continues at coordinate 193,048 of NZ_LVEJ01000028.1, read as the reverse complement.
TTCGAACTGCGCAAGGCGCGTGAGCGTGGTCACATCCTCGAAGGCCAGGCCGTTGCCCTGTCGAACATCGACCCGGTGATCGCCCTGATCAAGGCTTCGCCGACGCCGTCGGAAGCTAAAGAAGCGCTGATCAGCACGCCGTGGGAATCCTCGGCCGTGGTGGCGATGGTTGAACGTGCCGGTGCTGATTCATGCCGTCCGGAAACCCTTGATCCGCAATACGGTCTGCGCGAAGGCAAATACTTCCTCTCGCCAGAACAGGCGCAAGCCATTCTGGAACTGCGTCTGCACCGTCTGACCGGTCTGGAACACGAAAAACTGCTGGCCGAGTATCAAGAGATCCTCAACCAGATCGGCGAGCTGATCCGCATCCTCAACAGCGCCGTGCGCCTGATGGAAGTGATCCGCGAAGAGCTGGAAGTGATCCGCGCCGAATACGGCGACCAGCGTCGCACCGAGATTCTCGATGCCCGTCTCGACCTGACCCTGGGTGACATGATCCCGGAAGAAGAGCGCGTCGTGACCATCTCCCACGGTGGCTACGCCAAGACCCAGCCGCTGGCTGCGTACCAGGCTCAGCGTCGTGGCGGCAAAGGCAAATCGGCGACCGGCGTCAAGGATGAGGACTACATCGCTCACCTGCTGGTTGCCAACAGCCACACCACGCTGCTGCTGTTCTCCAGCAAGGGCAAGGTGTACTGGCTCAAGACCTACGAGATTCCGGAAGCGTCCCGCGCCGCCCGTGGTCGTCCGCTGGTCAACCTCTTGCCGTTGAGCGAGGGTGAATACATCACCACCATGCTGCCGGTCGATCTCGAAGCCATGAAGCGTCAGGCTGATGAAGAAGAAGCCGAAGGCGTCGAGGCTGATGTAGAAGACATCGAAAACAGCAACGAGACCGACGAAGAGCGTCGTGCCCGTATCAAGGCTGCCGACCGCAAGAAGGCGCCGTTCATCTTCATGTCGACCGCCAACGGTACCGTGAAGAAGACCCCGCTGGTGGCTTTCAGTCGTCAGCGCAGCGTCGGTCTGATTGCGCTGGAGCTGGACGAAGGCGACATCCTGATCTCCGCTGCTGTCACCGACGGCGAGCAGGAAATCATGCTGTTCTCCGACGGCGGCAAAGTGACGCGCTTCAAGGAGTCCGAAGTTCGCGCCATGGGCCGTACTGCCCGTGGTGTGCGTGGCATGCGTCTGCCAGAAGGGCAGAAGCTGATCTCCATGCTGATTCCGGAAGAAGGCAGCGAAATCCTCACCGCTTCCGCGCGCGGTTACGGCAAGCGCACGGCGATCGCCGAGTTCCCTGAGTACAAGCGTGGCGGTCAGGGCGTTATCGCCATGGTCAGCAACGAGCGTAACGGCCGTCTGGTCGGCGCGGTTCAGGTGCAGGACGGTGAAGAGATCATGCTGATCTCCGATCAGGGCACCCTGGTGCGCACCCGTGTCGACGAAGTGTCGAGCCTGGGTCGTAACACTCAAGGTGTGACGCTGATCAAGCTGGCCAAGGATGAAACCCTGGTCGGGCTGGAGCGGGTTCAGGAGCCTTCGGAAGTCGAAGGTGAAGAGCTTGAAGGTGAAGAGGGCGAGGAATTCGAAGGCAGCGTCGTGAGCGACGATGCTGGCGAAGACCAGCAACTGGACGCCGCAGCAGACGAAGAACCGCAAGAATAAGCGGACAAACGAGGGGGCGGATGAGAATTCGCCCCCTTGTTATTTGTCCGGTATGAAATTTCGACGCCCATGGAGATCCTTGTGGGAGCGAGCTTGCTCGCGAAAGCGGAGTATCAGGCGACATTGTTGTTGAATGTCAGTCCGCCTTCGCGAGCAAGCTCGCTCCCACACACGATTGGCGTCGACTGATATGTGATACCACCAAATCAGAGCGAGATTGGATGTGAGCAAGCGAGCCTATAACTTCTGCGCCGGTCCTGCGGCGCTTCCTGAAGCTGTCCTGCAGCGCGCCCAGGGTGAACTCCTTGATTGGCACGGCAAGGGTCTGTCGGTCATGGAAATGAGCCATCGCAGCGATGAGTTCGTGTCCATCGCCACCCAGGCCGAGCAGGATCTGCGTGACCTGCTGAATATCCCGTCGAACTATAAAGTGCTGTTTCTGCAGGGTGGCGCCAGCCAGCAATTCGCGCAGATTCCACTGAACCTGTTGCCTGAAGGCGGCTCGGCCGACTACATCGACACTGGTATCTGGTCGCAGAAAGCCATCGAAGAAGCTTCGCGCTACGGCCACGTCAACGTTGCTGCCACTGCCAAGCCTTACGACTATTTCGCCATTCCGGGCCAGAACGAGTGGAAGCTGTCGAAAGACGCCGCTTACGTTCACTACGCGCCGAACGAAACCATTGGTGGTCTGGAATTCCAGTGGATCCCGGAAGTCGGTGACGTGCCGCTGGTGGCCGACATGTCCTCGGACATTCTCTCGCGTCCGGTCGACATCTCGCGTTTCGGCATGATCTACGCCGGCGCGCAGAAGAACATCGGCCCGAGCGGCATCGTCGTCAACATCATCCGCGAAGACTTGCTCGGCAAGGCGCGCTCGCTGTGCCCGACCATGCTTGACTATAAAGTCGCGGCCGATAACGGCTCGATGTACAACACCCCGCCGACCCTGGCCTGGTACCTGTCCGGTCTGGTGTTCCAGTGGCTGAAAGAGCAGGGCGGCGTTGAAGCCATCGCCAGGCTCAATGACGTCAAGCAGCGCACGCTGTACGACTTCATCGACGCCAGCGGCCTCTACAGCAACCCGATCAACAAGTCGGACCGCTCGTGGATGAACGTGCCGTTCCGTCTGGCCGATGATCGTCTGGACAAGCCGTTCCTCGCCGGTGCCGACGCGCGTGGTCTGCTCAACCTCAAGGGCCACCGCTCTGTGGGTGGCATGCGCGCCTCCATCTACAACGCCGTCGACATCACTGCGGTTAACGCGCTGGTGGCGTACATGGCTGAATTCGAGAAGGAACACGGCTGATGTCCGAGCAAGAACTCAAGGCACTGCGCGTTCGCATTGACGCTCTGGACACCAAAGTCATGGAGCTGATCAGTGAGCGTGCGCGTTGCGCCCAGGAAGTCGCGCGAGTAAAGATGGCCTCGCTGGCCGAAGGCGAAGTGCCGGTGTTCTATCGTCCTGAGCGCGAAGCTCAGGTGCTCAAACGCGTGATGGAACGCAATCAGGGGCCGCTGGGCAACGAAGAGATGGCGCGGCTGTTCCGCGAAATCATGTCGTCGTGCCTGGCACTGGAGCAACCGCTGAAAGTGGCTTACCTCGGTCCTGAAGGCACCTTTACCCAAGCTGCCGCGATGAAACACTTCGGTCACGCTGTCATCAGCAAGCCAATGGCCGCGATCGATGAAGTGTTCCGCGAAGTGGCGGCCGGAGCGGTGAATTTTGGCGTGGTCCCGGTGGAAAACTCCACCGAAGGCGCGGTCAACCACACGCTGGACAGCTTCCTCGAACACGACATGGTCATCTGTGGCGAAGTCGAGTTGCGTATTCACCATCACCTGTTGGTCGGTGAAAACACCAAGACCGACAGCATCAGCCGCATCTATTCCCATGCGCAGTCGCTGGCCCAGTGCCGCAAGTGGCTGGACGCGCACTACCCGAATGTCGAGCGCGTCGCGGTTTCCAGCAACGCCGAAGCGGCCAAACGGGTCAAAGGCGAGTGGAATTCGGCGGCGATTGCCGGCGACATGGCGGCGGGTTTGTACGGCCTGACCCGTCTGGCCGAGAAGATCGAAGACCGTCCGGACAATTCGACGCGCTTTTTGATGATCGGTAACCAGGAAGTGCCGCCGACCGGCGACGACAAGACTTCGATCATCGTGTCGATGAGCAACAAACCCGGCGCGCTCCATGAGCTGCTGGTGCCGTTCCACGACAACGGGATCGACCTGACTCGTATCGAAACCCGTCCGTCGCGCAGCGGCAAATGGACCTACGTGTTCTTCATCGACTTCGTCGGCCATCACCGTGATCCGTTGATCAAAGGTGTGCTGGAAAAGATCAGTCAGGAAGCAGTAGCACTCAAAGTGCTGGGTTCCTACCCGAAAGCAGTTCTCTAAGGGGTGGTAGCAAATGAGTGGCAATTTCCTCGCTCTGGCACAGCCGGGCGTGCAACAACTTTCGCCGTACGTTCCGGGCAAGCCTGTGGACGAACTGGCGCGCGAGCTGGATCTGGATCCGGCAAAAATCGTCAAACTGGCCAGCAACGAAAACCCGTTGGGTGCCAGTCCGAAAGCCTTGGCGGCGATCCGTGAAGAGCTGGCCGAGCTGACCCGTTATCCGGACGGCAACGGTTTCGCATTGAAATCGCTGCTGGCCGAACAGTGCCGCGTAGACCTGAATCAGGTCACACTGGGCAACGGTTCCAACGACATTCTTGAGCTGGTCGCGCGTGCCTATCTGGCACCGGGCCTCAATGCCGTGTTCAGCGAACACGCGTTTGCGGTGTATCCGATCGCCACTCAGGCCGTTGGCGCGCAAGCCAAAGTGGTGCCAGCGAAGGATTGGGGGCATGACCTGCCTGCAATGCTGGCGGCCATCGATGCCAACACCCGCGTGGTGTTCATCGCCAACCCGAACAACCCGACCGGCACCTGGTTCGGCGCTGAAGCGCTGGACGAGTTCCTGCAGGACGTTCCGGAGCATGTGCTGGTAGTGCTCGACGAGGCTTACATCGAGTATGCCGAAGGCAGCGACTTGCCGGACGGTCTGGACTTCCTCGCCGCTTACCCGAACTTGCTGGTCTCGCGCACCTTCTCCAAGGCTTATGGTCTGGCAGCCCTGCGTGTTGGCTACGGCCTGTCGACTCCGGTGGTAGCGGACGTGCTGAACCGTGTACGCCAGCCATTCAACGTCAATAGCCTCGCCTTGGCGGCGGCTTGTGCTGCATTGAAGGACGAGGAATATCTGGCGCAAAGCCGTCAACTCAACGAATCGGGCATGCAGCAGTTGCAGGCCGGTTTCCGTGAGCTGGGCCTGAGCTGGATCGAATCCAAAGGCAACTTTATCTGCGTCGATCTCGCTCAGGTCGCCGCCCCGATTTTTCAGGGCTTGCTGCGCGAAGGCGTGATCGTGCGTCCGGTGGCCAACTACGGCATGCCTAACCACCTGCGGGTGACCATCGGGCTGCCGGCAGAAAACAGCCGCTTCCTCGAAGCGCTGCGCAAGGTTCTGGCTCGTGGGTGATGTCACTGCACTGCAATCTGCTGCACCTATGATCGGGCGCCTTGTGGTGGTCGGTCTGGGGTTGATCGGTGGTTCGTTTGCCAAAGGCTTGCGTGAAAGCGGCGTGTGTCGCGAAGTGGTCGGGGTCGATCTCGACCCGCAATCGCGCAAGCTGGCGGTCGAGTTGGGTGTTGTGGATCGTTGTGAGGATGACTTGGCGGCTGCCTGTCAGGGTGCTGACGTGATTCAACTGGCGGTGCCGATTCTGGCCATGGAAAAAGTGCTCGCGCGGTTGGCGAGCATGGATCTGGGCTCGGCGATTCTGACCGATGTCGGCAGTGCCAAAGGCAATGTCGTGCGCGCGGCAACCGAAGCGTTTGGTGCTATGCCGCCGCGTTTCGTGCCGGGCCATCCGATTGCCGGTTCCGAGCAGAGCGGGGTGGAAGCCTCCAATGTCGAGCTGTTCCGCCGCCACAAAGTGATTCTCACACCGCTTGAGCAAACCGATCCGGCCGCATTGGCTGTGGTCGATCGTCTGTGGCGCGAACTGGGTGCCGACGTCGAGCACATGCAGGTCGAGCGTCACGATGAAGTGCTGGCTGCGACCAGTCATCTTCCGCACCTGCTGGCCTTTGGTCTGGTCGACTCGTTGGCCAAGCGCAATGAAAATCTTGAGATCTTCCGTTACGCTGCGGGCGGTTTCCGCGATTTCACAAGAATCGCCGGAAGCGACCCGGTGATGTGGCACGACATCTTTCTCGCCAACCGTGAGGCTGTCCTGCGCACACTCGATACATTTCGCAGCGACCTCGACGCCTTGCGCGACGCGGTCGATGCAGGGGATGGGCATCAATTGCTGGGCGTTTTCACTCGCGCCCGGGTTGCCCGCGAGCATTTCAGTAAAATCCTGGCCCGCAGGGCCTATGTGGACGCTATGAATTCCAACGATCTGATCTTCCTGGCTCAACCTGGTGGCCGCCTGTCCGGTCGGATTCGCGTACCGGGTGACAAATCCATTTCCCACCGTTCGATCATGCTCGGCTCGCTGGCCGAAGGCGTCACCGAAGTCGAAGGCTTCCTCGAGGGCGAAGATGCCCTGGCGACCTTGCAGGCATTTCGTGACATGGGCGTGGTCATCGAAGGCCCGCACCACGGCCGCGTGACCATCCACGGTGTCGGCCTGCATGGCCTGAAACCGGCGCCGGGCCCGATCTATCTGGGCAACTCCGGCACTTCGATGCGTCTGCTGTCCGGCCTGTTGGCTGCGCAGAGCTTCGACAGCACGCTGACCGGCGATGCCTCGCTGTCCAAGCGTCCGATGAATCGCGTGGCCAATCCCCTGCGTGAAATGGGCGCCGTAATCGAAACCGCTGCTGAAGGTCGTCCGCCGATGATCATTCGTGGCGGGCACAAGCTCAAAGGCCTGACCTACACCATGCCGATGGCCAGTGCGCAGGTGAAATCCTGTCTGCTGCTCGCTGGTTTGTACGCTGAAGGCAAGACCACTGTGACCGAGCCGGCACCGACTCGCGATCACACCGAGCGCATGCTGCGCGGCTTCGGTTATCCGGTCAGTGTTGAAGGCGCTACGGCTTCGGTCGAGTCTGGCGGCAAGCTCACTGCAACTCATATTGAAGTCCCGGGCGACATCTCGTCGTCGGCGTTCTTCCTGGTCGCGGCCTCGATCGCCGAAGGTTCGGAGCTGGTGCTTGAGCACGTCGGCATCAACCCGACCCGCACCGGCGTCATCGACATCCTGCGTCTGATGGGTGCGGACATCACTCTGGAAAACCAGCGCGAAGTCGGCGGCGAGCCTGTGGCTGACCTGCGCGTGCGAGCAGCTAAACTCAAGGGTATCGAGATTCCGCAGGCGTTGGTTCCGCTGGCGATCGACGAATTCCCGGTGCTGTTCGTCGCCGCTGCCTGTGCCGAAGGGCGCACCGTGCTGACCGGCGCCGAAGAGCTGCGGGTCAAGGAGTCGGATCGCATCCAGGTGATGGCGGACGGCTTGCTGGCGCTGGGCGTCAAATGCCAGCCGACCCCGGACGGCATCATCATCGACGGCGGCCAGATTGGCGGCGGCGAAGTGCATGGTCACGGCGATCACCGTATCGCGATGGCCTTCAGTGTGGCCTCCCTGCGTGCCACTGCACCGATCCGCATTCATGATTGCGCGAACGTCGCGACGTCGTTCCCGAACTTCCTCGCGCTGTGCGGGCAGGTCGGTATTCGTGTGGCACAAGAGGCTCAGTCGTGAAAAACATTGCACCGGTCATCACCATCGATGGGCCAAGCGGCTCGGGCAAAGGCACCGTAGCCGGGATTCTGGCCAAGCGTCTGGGCTGGAACCTGCTGGATTCCGGTGCGCTTTACCGTTTGCTCGCCTTCGCTGCGCACAACCATGGTGTCGACCTGACCAATGAAGAGCTGCTGAAGAAACTCGCCGCTCATCTGGATGTTCAGTTCATCGCGGCGACCGAAGGTCAGTTGCAGCGCATCATTCTGGAAGGTGACGAAGTCAGCGATGTCATCCGCACCGAAAGCGTCGGTTCGGGTGCTTCGCAGGTGGCTGCATTGCCCGCCGTACGCGAGGCGCTGCTGCAGCGCCAACGTGCATTCCAGGAAACGCCGGGCCTTGTCGCCGATGGTCGCGACATGGGTACGGTGGTATTTCCGGACGCACCGCTGAAGATTTTCCTGACCGCCAGTGCCGAGGAGCGGGCGCGCCGTCGATATTTGCAGTTGAAGGGCAAAGTCGAGGGTGTTAGTCTGTCGAGTCTGCTAGATGAGATCCGTGCACGCGACGAGCGTGACACCCAGCGAGCGGTAGCCCCGCTTAAGCCGGCGGCTGACGCCATACAGCTGGATTCCACGGAGTTGTCCATCGATCAGGTGCTGGAACGCATCATGAGCGAGATCGCCATTCGCGATATCGCCGGGTGACCAAGAAGGCCGCAGGGGACCAGTCATAGTCCTGTGGTGCTTCTTTTTAATGAAACTAACCCACACCGTCTGGGGTGTGGAGATGGGCGTATCCTTCGCCCTCATTTACAGGAATTAAAATGAGCGAAAGCTTTGCGGAACTCTTTGAAGAAAGCCTAAAAACCCTGAACCTTCAGGCAGGCTCCATCATCACCGGTGTTATCGTTGATATCGATTACCAAGCTCGCTGGGTAACCGTTCACGCTGGCCTGAAGTCTGAAGCACTCATCCCGCTTGAGCAGTTCTACAACGACGCTGGCGATCTGACTATCAATGTCGGTGACGAAGTTCACGTTGCGCTGGACTCGGTTGAAGACGGTTTCGGTGAAACCAAGCTGTCCCGTGAAAAAGCCAAGCGCGCTGAATGCTGGATCGTTCTGGAAGCAGCCTTCGCAGCTGAGGAAGTGGTCAAGGGCGTTATCAACGGTAAGGTTAAAGGCGGCTTCACTGTCGACGTTAACGGCATCCGTGCGTTCCTGCCAGGTTCCCTGGTTGACGTCCGTCCAGTGCGCGACACCACGCACCTGGAAGGCAAAGAGCTGGAATTCAAGGTCATCAAGCTGGACCAGAAGCGCAACAACGTTGTCGTTTCCCGTCGCAGCGTCCTGGAAGCCGAGAACTCCGCCGAGCGTGAAGCTCTGCTGGAATCCCTGCAGGAAGGCCAGCAAGTCAAAGGTATCGTCAAAAACCTCACCGATTACGGCGCATTCGTCGATCTGGGTGGCGTGGACGGCCTGCTGCACATCACCGACATGGCCTGGAAGCGCATCAAGCATCCTTCCGAGATCGTCAACGTTGGTGACGAAATCGACGTTAAGGTTCTGAAATACGATCGCGAACGCAACCGTGTTTCCCTGGGCCTGAAGCAACTGGGCGAAGATCCATGGGTTGCTATCAAAGCCCGTTACCCAGAAAGCACTCGCGTTACCGCTCGTGTAACCAACCTGACCGACTACGGCTGCTTCGCTGAGCTGGAAGAAGGCGTTGAAGGTCTGGTACACGTTTCGGAAATGGACTGGACCAACAAGAACATCCACCCTTCGAAAGTCGTACAAGTCGGCGACGAAGTGGAAGTTATGGTTCTGGACATCGACGAAGAGCGTCGTCGTATCTCCCTGGGCATCAAGCAGTGCAAATCTAACCCATGGGAAGATTTCTCTGGCCAGTTCAACAAGGGCGATAAAATCTCCGGCACCATCAAGTCGATCACCGATTTCGGTATCTTCATTGGTCTGGACGGCGGCATCGACGGTCTGGTTCACCTGTCCGACATCTCCTGGAACGAAGTGGGCGAAGAAGCCGTACGTCGTTTCAAGAAGGGCGACGAGCTGGACACTGTTATCCTGTCGGTTGACCCAGAGCGCGAGCGTATCTCCCTGGGTATCAAGCAACTGGAAAGCGATCCGTTCTCCGAGTACGTTCAAGAGAACGACAAAGGCGCCATCGTTAAAGGCACTGTGAAAGAAGTTGACGCCAAAGGCGCCATCATCGTTCTGGCCGACGATATCGAAGCGACTCTGAAAGCCTCCGAAATCAGCCGTGACCGCGTTGAAGACGCGCGCAACGTTCTGAAAGAAGGCCAGGAAGTAGAAGCCAAGATCATCAGCGTTGATCGCAAGAGCCGCGTAATCCAGCTCTCCATCAAGTCGAAAGACGATGCTGAAGAGAAAGAAGCTATCCAAAGCCTGAAGGCTGAAGAAGCTCCTGCTGGCGACACCACCATGGCGGCACTGCTGCGCCAGGCAATGGCCAAACAGAACTAAGTTCTGCTTGATCATTAAAAAGGGCGACTTCGGTCGCCCTTTTTTGTGCCTGCGATTTACTGAAAAGCAAGAGCCTGTTCTGCGGATGGGGTGCGGGTGAAACCAAATCATTCTCCTGGTGGTCTGTTTCTTTAATCGGATCAATCGCCTATTCACGACTAAGCTAGGTCTTAAGCGTGTAGTCGTCGGGTTTTGCCTGGCATAAGGAAGTGAATGAACAAGCTCATCGTCATTGTGGTTGTGATGTTCTTGGCGGGCTGTACTACCAGTGCCAAGACCCACGCCGTGCGCGGAGTCAGCGGTATAGAGATCGACTGCTCTGGATTGGGGTCGGGCTGGGAGAAGTGCCAGAAGCGTGCAGCGAAGGAGTGCAAGGGGGCGGGCTACAAGGTTTTGACGCGATCTGATGAGGCCAAGGATGAAGACGAGTTTCCTTTTGGCTTTAATCCGGCAGGTTACGTGACTCGAACGATGCTGGTGATATGTCGTTGAGTGCGGGGTTATCCGGTTTGGCGATTTGCTGCCCTGAAAATGGGCGTTTTGGTGCCGAGGAAGATATGTCAATCCCTGGGCTGTTCAAAATCTTCCGGGCATGCTAAAACCTTTCAAGCGCTGATCTAGCTGCTTGAAAAAGAAGGGAAAAATATGACGAAGTCGGAGTTGATCGAACGAATTGTCACCCATCAAGGGCTGCTCTCATCCAAGGATGTGGAGTTGGCCATCAAGACCATGCTTGAACAAATGTCCCAATGTCTGGCCACCGGTGATCGTATCGAGATCCGCGGGTTTGGCAGCTTCTCTTTGCACTACCGTGCGCCGCGTGTCGGCCGCAACCCGAAGACCGGCCAGTCGGTGAGTCTTGACGGTAAATTCGTTCCGCACTTCAAGCCAGGTAAGGAGTTGCGTGATCGAGTCAACGAAGAAGAGGAGGAGGGGCTTTGACAGTCGCTATCTATCAAGGAGTTACTCATGCGTAACCTCAAGCGCATACTTCTTGGCGTATTTCTCTTACTACTGGTATTGGTCATTCTGGCGTTCGTGCTGGAAAACCAGCAATCGGTTTCGCTGATGTTTCTCGGTTGGTCTGGTCCGCAACTCCCGGCATCTCTTGTAATAGTTTTGGCATTGCTAATCGGGATGTTGATTGGGCCAATACTTGGCTGGATTTTGGGCCGTTCGTCCCGCGCTGCGCGCAAGCATCTCGTCTGAAAGCGATAGTTGCGGGCGTCTGTCGAAATTGCGTTCACCCGGTCCATATCCATTCGTAAAACGTTCATTAAGCTGTAAAATGCCGCCCTTATTCGATTGCGGCATGTTTGCGCGTCGTCAATGACTGACTCCAGTAGAAGCCTTTCGCTTTAAAGGTTTTTGCAATCATGGATTAGACAGCGCCCGGTCCGCGGTGCTGTCAGCAACTCAAGGGTATGGTTTCGCGTGAAAATTCTAGTGACCGGCGGCGCCGGGTTTATTGGCTCGGCAGTTATCCGTCATATCATTTCCAATACATCCGACTCCGTAGTGAACGTCGACAAGCTGACGTATGCCGGTAATCTTGAATCATTGGCGCAAGTCAGTCAGGACGAGCGCTATGTGTTCGAGCGCGTGGATATTTGTGATCGCCAGCAGATAGAGCGTGTGCTGCAAGCGCACCAACCGGATGCAATCATGCACCTGGCGGCAGAGTCGCATGTCGATCGTTCGATTTCCGGTCCGTCCGAGTTCATCCAGACCAATATCATTGGCACCTACACCTTGCTTGAAGCTGCGCGGCACTACTGGCTGGCCCTGGACGATGCGCGCAAGGCGGCGTTCCGTTTTCACCATATTTCGACGGACGAAGTGTACGGCGACCTTGAAGGGCCGGACGAGCTTTTCACCGAAGAAACGCCGTATCAGCCGAGTTCTCCGTATTCGGCCAGTAAAGCCAGTTCCGATCATCTTGTTCGCGCCTGGGCCAGAACCTATGGCCTGCCGACGCTGGTGACCAACTGCTCGAACAACTATGGCCCGTGCCATTTTCCCGAAAAGCTGATTCCGCTGATCATCCTCAATGCACTGGAGGGCAAGCCTCTGCCGGTGTATGGCAAAGGTGATCAGGTGCGTGACTGGCTTTACGTCGAAGATCATGCCCGCGCGCTATACAAAGTCGTGACCGAGGGCGTGATCGGTGAGACTTACAACATCGGCGGTCATAACGAAAAGCAGAACATTGAAGTGGTGCAGACGCTGTGTGCCCTGCTTGACGAATTGCGCCCTGATTCGGCTCATCGCCCGCACGCCAATCTGATCACCTATGTTCAGGACCGTCCTGGCCATGACCAGCGCTACGCAATCGATGCCAGCAAGATCCAGCGTGAGCTGGGCTGGACGCCACAGGAAACTTTCGAGACCGGGATCCGCAAAACGGTTGAGTGGTATCTGAATAATGCTGAATGGGTCGCGCATGTGAAGAGCGGCAGCTACCAGCAGTGGATCGACCAGAACTATGCGGATCGTTCGAGCAAGTCATGAAGATTTTGCTGTTGGGCAAGAACGGGCAGGTGGGGTGGGAATTGCAGCGCTCGCTTGCTCCGCTGGGGCAATTGATCGCCCTCGACCGGCACCCTGCAGAAGGGCTTTGCGCAGATCTTGCCGACCTCGACGGGCTGCGCGCGACAATTCGCAAGATTCGTCCCGATATCATCGTCAATGCGGCGGCTTACACCGCCGTTGACAAAGCCGAAGCGGAGCCGCTACTGGCTGAATGCGTGAACGCCGCTGCCAGTCAGGTCATGGGCGAAGAGGCTGCGACGCTGGGCGCATGGCTGATTCACTATTCGACCGACTATGTATTTAACGGCCAAGGGGCGACGCCTTGGGTGGAAACCGACGCGGTTGATCCGCTGAATCAATACGGCGTCAGCAAGGTAGCCGGTGAAAACGCCATTATTGCCTCTGGCTGCAAACATCTGATATTTCGCACCAGTTGGGTTTATGGCGCGCGAGGCGGTAACTTTGCCAAGACCATGATGCGCTTGGCCAAGGAGCGCGAGACGCTGAACGTTATTGTCGATCAGATCGGTTCGCCAACGGGGGCTGACCTGATCGCCGATGTCACGGCGTTGGCCATTCAGCGCGCCATCCTGGATCCGCACTTGTCTGGCGTGTATCACCTGGTCGCTGGTGGTGAAGTGTCCTGGCATGGCTATGCCTCGTTTGTAATTGATTTTGCCCGAACTCATGGCGAAGAGTTCGCAGTGAGTTCGATCAATGCCATTCCCACCAGTGCCTATCCAACGCCAGCATGCCGTCCATTGAATTCTCGTTTGAATACACGGAAGTTGTGTGACGCCTTTTCTTTATACTTGCCGGATTGGCAAAGTGGTGTAACCCGAATGCTCAGGGAAATTCTGAATAAATGATCAAGACTAACCGTAAAGGCATCATTCTGGCTGGCGGCTCGGGGACGCGGTTGCACCCGGTCACGCTGGGGGTGTCCAAACAACTTCTGCCAATCTACGACAAACCGATGATTTTTTATCCGTTGTCGGTTCTTATGCTGGCAGGAATGCGTGAAATTCTGATCATTTCCACTCCTGAAGACTTACCCAATTTTCGCAAGTTGCTGGGTGACGGCAGCCTGTATGGTATCGAGTTGAGTTATGCCGAGCAGCCAAGTCCGGACGGGCTCGCGCAGGCGTTCATCATTGGCGAAGAGTTCATCGGCGAAGACCCTTGCTGCCTGATCCTCGGGGACAATATTTTCTATGGACAATACTTCACCGAGAATCTGCGCTCTGCCAGCGCGCAACCTTCGGGCGCAACCGTGTTCGGTTATCACGTTTCCGATCCGGAGCGTTTCGGGGTGGTGGAGTTCGACGCCAATGGCAACGCGCTGAGCATTGAAGAGAAGCCGCAAAAGCCGAAGTCCAATTACGCGGTAACGGGGCTGTATTTCTACGATAATCAGGTCGTGGAGATCGCCAAGAACATCAAGCCTTCAGAGCGCGGCGAGTTGGAAATCACCGACATCAACCGTGCCTATCTGGAGCAAAAGACCCTCACCGTCGAAATGCTCGGGCGTGGTTTTGCCTGGCTGGATACCGGTACGCACGATTCGCTGCTTGAGGCCGGACACTTTGTGCATACCATTGAGCATCGTCAGGGGCTGAAAGTCGCCTGCCTGGAAGAGATTGCATATCACAACGGCTGGATTACGGCAGAACAGGTCGAAGCTCAGGCTCAGCGCCTGAAAAAAACCGGTTATGGGCAATATCTGCAGAAGTTGCTGGATCATCCCGCACGTTGATGATGAATGGTCCCTCGCGATCCATCCATTGCTTGTAATTGTCGAGTTATTAATGATGGCTGCCGCTGTAGAATGGTCAACAGGATTGAGCAATGTATTCGGCCTTTGCAGGGCATAAGCGTCATGGGTCCGCTTGCCGTGAAGCGAGCAGGCGGGGCAAGGATTTTGCACTGGTTACGGTGCAGAAACGACTAGAAACATAACTGAGCCTGCTTTCCTGAAGATGACCCACAGGAAAGGGGATTAAGGACTTAGAGCATGGAACTGATTCCCGTAATTTTGTCTGGCGGAGTGGGTAGCCGTTTGTGGCCCGTTTCCCGTGAAGCCCATCCGAAGCCTTTCATGGATTTGCCTGGTGGCCAGAATCTGATCCAGAAGACATTTCTGCGTGCTTCCCGTCTGGAAGGTGTCGTAGAAGTCCTTACGGTGACCAATCGTGAGTTGCTGTTCAAGACCGAAGACGAGTACGGAGTAGTCAACACTGCAAAGCATGCACAAGGCTTTATCCTTGAACCGTTCGGCCGTAACACGGCAGCAGCGGTAGCGGCAGCGGCGCTGCAGTTGGAGGCTACCCATGGCCCTGACGCCCATATGCTGGTGTTGGCAGCCGATCACTTGATCAAGGATGAAAAAGCGTTTGCCACGGCTGTGGCTAACGCCGTTGCTCTCGCCAGCGAGGGCTGGCTGGTCACCTTCGGGATTCAGCCAACCTATCCTGAAACCGGCTTTGGCTACATCGAAGCGCAAAAGGATGCACCGCTCAAAGGTGGCTTGAAAGTTGCGCGTTTTGTCGAGAAGCCAGATCTGGAAACTGCCCAGGCCTACGTCAGTGCCGGCAACTATTTCTGGAACTCGGGCATGTTCTGCTTTCGAGTGGGCACCGTTCTGGAAGAACTTCGCCAGCATGCGCCCGATGTCGTGGACGCCGTAGCCAAAACCATTGAAGCGTCTCGCCTGACCTCGTCCAGCAAGTATCGTTGCCTGGCGCTGGACAGCGAAAGTTTTGCTCAGGTGCCGGATATCTCCATCGACTATGCCCTCATGGAGCGTTCGCAGAAGGTGGCGACCATTCCTTGCGACATCGGCTGGAGTGATATCGGCTCCTGGAACGCAGTGAGCGAATTGACTGCACCGGACGAGAATGGCAACCGCTTCGAAGGTGAAGTGCTGTCCCATGGCTCGCGCAACAACTACGTGAACAGTGAAGGGCGCTTGACTGCGCTGGTCGGTGTTGAAGACTTGCTGGTCATCGACACGCCTGACGCGGTAATGATTGCTCATAAAGACCACGCTCAAGACGTGAAGCATATCGTCAACCAGCTCAAGGCTTGCAGCCATACGGTGCACTTGCTGCATCGCACGGTCCATCGTCCATGGGGTACCTATACCACTCTGGAAAATGGCGAGCGCTTCAAGATCAAGCGCATTGTTGTAAAACCGAAGGCGTCGCTGTCATTGCAGATGCATCACCACCGCAGTGAGCACTGGATCGTTGTTAGTGGGATGGCAGTCGTGGTCAACGACCAGCAGGAATTGATGCTTAATACCAATGAGTCGACGTTCATTCGTGCCGGCCATCAGCATCGCCTGATGAACCCGGGCGTGATTGACCTGGTCCTTATTGAAGTGCAAAGCGGCGATTATCTGGGTGAAGACGATATCGTCCGTTTTGAGGATAACTACGGCCGCGTCGACAAGTAAAAAGCGGGCTGGAAGTCATAAGCCTGATCGGTGATTGTTCATCCGGTCAGGCTTATTTGCATGTGTTCACCCGTGACTTCAATCCATATCGATGACGCACGGCCATGGCTCTCCCTTCCATGTGCCGTCTTAGATTCCAAGGCAAGAGATCAAAATGCATACCCCTATCAAAACCCGATGCTTCAAGGCTTATGACATCCGGGGCGAAGTGCCGTCCGACCTCAACGAAGACGTTGCCTATCGGATTGGCCGTGCAATGGTTGTCGAGTTGCGAGGCAAAAGCATCGTGTTGGGCCGGGATATGCGACTGGAAAGCCCGATGCTAGCTGATGCGATGACCCGCGGCCTGAGAGAGGCTGGCGCGGATGTCATCGATATCGGATTGTGCGGAACTGAAGAAGTCTATTTCGCCACCAGTGCTTTCAATGCCGACGGTGGAGTCATGATCACTGCCAGCCACAACCCCAAGGGCTACAACGGGATGAAGCTGGTCAAGTCGCAGTCACGCCCGATCAGTGGCGACACCGGTCTCAATGCGATTCGTGATCGAGTCGAAAGCGGTGATCTCGGAGCGCTGGCCGACGAGGCGGGAGAAGTCCGCCATGAGCTGGATAAAAGTCAGTACATCAAGCACTTGCTCACTTACATCGACGTTGCGGACCTCAAGCCGCTGAAAGTGTTGGCAGACCCTGGCAACGGCGCCGCTGGTCCGGTCCTGCAGGCCTTGATCGACAAGCTGCCCTTTGAGTGGGTACTGATCAATGCCGAGCCGGACGGCAACTTCCCCAATGGCGTCCCTAATCCGCTGTTGCCGGAAAATCGTGAGCTGACCCGGCAGGCTCTGCTCGCCAACAGTTGTGATGTCGGGCTGGCATGGGACGGCGACTTCGACCGTTGCTTCTTTTTCGACGAAACCGGCCGCTTTATCGAAGGCTATTATCTGGTCGGCCTGTTGGCGGAAATGCTGCTCAAGCAACATCCTGCAAGCAAGATCATTCATGACCCGCGTCTGACCTGGAATACCATAGATCAGGTAGAACAGGCGGGCGGTGTGCCTGTGCTGTGCAAGACAGGTCATGCCTTCATCAAGGAGCGCATGCGCCTCGAAGACGCCATTTATGGCGGCGAGATGAGCGCTCACCACTACTTCCGTGATTTTGCCTATTGCGATAGCGGCATGATTCCATGGTTGTTGGTCACAGCGCTGATGTCCACAACGGGCAAAACTTTGGCGCAACTGGTGGATGAGCGTATCGCTGCTTATCCGTGCACCGGCGAGATCAACTATCGGGTAGAGGATGTGCCGGCGATGCTGCACAAAGTGCTGGAGCACTTCCTGCCGCTCAACCCTGAGCTAGATAGAACGGATGGCATCAGTGTTTCCTTCGCCGATTGGCGCTTCAACCTGCGCGGCTCCAATACCGAGCCACTGTTGCGGCTCAATGTCGAGGCCAGAGGCGATCAGGATTTGATGTGGGCGCGTCTGAAAGAGATCGAATTGTTGATCAAGGGCGCTTGAGTCACTGGTTCTTTGGTATCCAACGGCGCCTGTGCTTCGGTGAGCGAAACATTGCGGTGCGGTCGTGGGTTGTGAAATATCAATTCAATAGGTTCATATTTTGAAAACGGTTTTATTGTTAAGTACCTATCCGATCGCCAGTCCCCGACACGGTGGACAGGTCCGGGTTGCCAACATCGCGAAAACCTTTGGCGAAAATGGCTGGAGCGTTACCCACCTGGCCGTTTACGAGCCAGAGGGCTATCCGCCGTCGACGCTGGGCTCCAATGATGTCAGCTTTCCCGCTGGCAGCACTTTCAGGAAGTACAAGGGCACGTATGTGCCGTTGATCAACGATTTGCTGTCGGGTGAATTCGCCGCTTCGGAACAGGGCGGGTTTGCCGAAATCCTCAAGAAACTACCTCCCTTTATCGACGTGATCCATGTCGAGCAACCCTGGTTGTGGCCGTTGGTTCTGAAGATCAAGCAACTGCCGCAATATGCCAATGCTTGTCTGATTTACGGCTCGCAAAACATTGAGGCTCCGCTAAAGCAGGAAATCCTCGACAGTTACGCGATCAAAGGAACTGAGTCAGTCATTGCTGATATTGAGGCACTTGAGCGCAAGGCGACTCTGGAAGCCGATATTGCCGTGGCCGTAACCCAGGCTGATTACGACATCCTCAAGGCTTGGGGGGCGAAGAAACCGCTGCTCGCTTCCAACGGTATCGCGCCGTGGTCGGCCAAGCCGGAGCTGCTGAAGAGCTGGAAAGAACGTCTGCCGCCGTCGCCCTGGATTCTCTATGTCGCCAGCGCTCATCCACCTAATTTCAAGGGCTTCAATGAATGCCTCGGAAGTTCTCTGGCCTGCATTCCCCCGGACAGCAAACTGGTGGTAGTTGGGAGTGTGTGTGAGCACTTGGAATCGACCCTTCGCGACAGTCGCTGGGGGCAGTTGAACCTGTCGCGTCTGCAGTTGCTGTATATGCTGCCGGACGAAGACCTGGATGCCGTGAAAACGCTGGCGCATGCGTTTCTGTTGCCTATTCCCCATGGCGGCGGTTCCAACATCAAAACCGCCGAAGCCATCTACTCGGGCAAGTACGTGATCGGTACCGAATCGGCTTTCCGGGGTTTCGAACAGCACTTGGGCCTGCCGGAGATCAGTGTGGCGCGTACGCCGCAAGAGTTTCACGCGGCGATTCGCATGCGTCTGACCGGGTCGGCAACGATTGACGACAACGGGCCGGACAAAGCGTCTCGCGAGCCGCTGACCTGGGCCCGAAGCCTGGAATCGATCCCGCGTGCAGCGGCAGAAGTCATTGAAAAGAAGGCGCAAGCATGATCACCTGGTTTGATGTAACGACCATCCTTGGCTGGCGCCGGCCAGCGGTAGGCATTATTCGTACTGAGGCGGAGGCTGCCGCTCACGCGCTTGAATTGATCGCTGCGGGCGAAGAGGTGAAGTTCTGCTTCTATAACTCTGCGACGGGTTACAGCGCGATCGACGCTGCAGAAGTGGCTGCGACCCTCAAGCGAATTTCCGGCTCACACCAGACTATGCCAGGCAGTGTAGCCGCAGTCAGCTCGAACAAAAGTTCGATCGAGGCTCGGTTGAAGGAAAAGGCGATCAAGGTTCTGAATCGCCTTCCGCCTAAATTGAGCGGGCGCATTTATCAGTTTTTTCAATTGCGCCGCACTTCCATCGTTGAGGCAGTGATTGGTGTTCGACACTTGAGGTCGGCGACCAGAGCATTTTTCAAGCCAGCCAATCGTAGTCATGTATTTACTCCATCGCCCGCGAAGGCGCAGGCCGCCAGTCATCCCTTTGCCGAAGGCGACAGTTACATTTCGGTAGGGTTGGATTGGGAAAACAAAGATCTTCCGTATCTTTATCGGCTGAAGAAGGAAGTCGGTCTGCGCGTCGTTTTGTGTTGTTACGACGTCATCCCGGTTCGCCTGCCGCACCTCTGCGTTGGCGATGTGGCTGCTCGATTTGCCAACTACTTTACCGATGTTGCCTGGTGCGCTGACAAGATACTTTGTATCTCCGAGTGTACTCAGAGAGACCTCCTGGCTCTGTTGAGCGAGCTAGGGGCGCCTACTCCTGAAACAATAGTGGTTAAACTAGGCTGTCAAGTCTCTCATACGTTGGATGCTAATATAAGCGCTGAGGTTAAAGCTATATTGGAAGACAAGTTTATCTTGTTTGTTTCAACCATTGAACGCAGAAAGAATCATGAAGTAATGTATCGCGCCTATACACGTTTAGTGGACAAGGGGGTGACTCGTCTCCCTAAGTTGGTGTTCGTCGGTATGCCGGGGTGGGGTGTGAATGAGTTTTTAACTGATATCGGACTCGACCCAAGAACTAAAGAATACATCCGAGTGCTGAACAATGTGTCTGACTCCGACTTGATGCGTTTGTATCAGAGTTGCACGATGACCGCTTTTCCGTCGTTGTATGAAGGGTGGGGGCTTCCAGTGGCTGAAAGTCTTGCCGCCGGTAAATACTGCCTAGCTTCTAGCGCTGCATCGGTTCCGGAGGTGGGGGGTGATTTGTTGGACTACCTAGACCCTTGGAATATTTCGGAGTGGGTGGATGCGTTGGAGAAATATCTGTTTGTACCGGGCGAGTTGGCGTTAAAAGAAGCTGACATAAAACATCGCTACAAACCTATCAGTTGGAAAGAAACGGCTGGTAAAATATTAAAAGGTTGATGGCTGTTTTTAGTGAGTCGACGGCTTTAAATGCCCGTCGACTCACTAACATTAGAGCAATAAATTAATGCGGATAGCTTTCGTTGAAAATGGCCAGTGGGGCAAGTGACTCACTGTTTTGTATTATGCTGGTGTCGGTGCCCCAGCCGTGAAGTATGCCTGCGTAATACGATGCCGCGTTCAGCGAGGGAATGTTTCTGATGCAAGTAGAACTGATATCGAATAACTGAGTGGCATAGTTTTCAGCCGTGAATGTCAAACTTGCCCATTTTTGCGCTTCCTGACCTCTTTTCTTCAATAGGTCAGGATTGGCATGGAGAGACAGTAGCGTTGCTCTAAGCTCTTCGATCTCATGCTCATGGTTTATTTTTAGAACGTATTGCTCGGGAAGCTCGCTGTAAAAGCCCGTATTGGTGACAATTGTGGTTTTTCCATAAAGCATTGCTTCGATTGCTGAAGCAGATGCTGCCTCCAGGCTAGGCCAGCGCAGGCAGCTAATTACATCTGCGTCGATAATAGCGAGTGCGAGGGTGTCGCCGTCAACCTCTCCCGAAATCTCAACATCTACGCCTTGGCTTTGCGCGAGTTCGAGGATTTTAGTTTTCACTTCAGGTTGAATGGCACCTACCAATCGATAAGACACTGCCTCTCGAAGCGTTGGGTTGCCGCCAATAGCCTTGATGCAGCTTTCAACTCTCTTATTGGGGTTCACATGTCCAATTGTCAGTAGTTTGAGCTTGGTCGTTGGCAAGTGCTTTTGCTGTGTTCCTGCAAGTGAAAGGCCGGGGGAGTCATAGGCCAACGGGACTACACGCACGGGGCCGGGGCAAGAGCTCAAGACTCTATCGCAACCCCAGTTGCTATGAGTCACCACACCGTTTGCCATTGAACAAATCCACTCCGTCATGGGGGACTGATCTTTGGTAAATGCTATGAATTCTTCATGACCACTAATGCTGTAAAAGCGCTCCGCAGTCTCTGTCGAATAATAAGTCTTAAGAACTTTTTTAGCCTGCTCAGCATTATGTTGAGACCAGTCCCAAAAAAGATGGCCCAAGAAAAAATCATGAAGGCAAACTATCCCGCCAAAGCGTGCCAGCCAATCAATATTGCCTTGGTGAAATTCATAGTTGTCTCCAATCTGATGAATACAAATATCAGAGCGCTCGATGGTGGCCTCGACATCGGCCGTGTCTCTCCAGGAAATAACATCGCATCCGAAATCATGTGTTTCGGAATTTAGATGGTCGGTCATTTCCGTGCGGACAACGACTACTTCATGGTTTTGAGATCTGAGAGCATGCGTCACTAGACTAGTCATTCGGCCAATGGCCGAGGTTTTAGTGGCCGGAGTGAAGATTAGAAACTTCATTTCAGAAGCGCCTCGATGGTTTCATTCCAGTTGATACCCAGGCTATTCCATAGTGCGTTTGCGGCAGCCCCGTATTCGATAGTTGTGGATCTGTTTGCGACTACGGCGCTCATGGTGGCCGCCAGGCTTTCAATGCTAGGTTCTGCCACCCAGCCGGTCACACGGTCCTTAACCAATGCTAATACTCCGCCGCTGTCTGTGGTGGTGATCAGCGCCTTGGAGGCGGTGGCGGCTTCCATGGTTACATAACCCATCTCTTCATCGAATGGTATATAGGCGACAGCCATTGCCCCATTTACGTAGTCAGCATAGGTAGAGCGTGGCAGAAAGCGCAGATCCAGTCGAACTCTGTCCGTTACACCCAGTGTTTGGGCCATTTTAACCAGTTTCTCGGCATCCGCTGGAGAGTCCGGAGGCCCGGCGATAATCAACTTGACGCGCTTATCGGTCTTAACCAAAGCCTGCAGGAGCAGGTGCTGGCGTTTCATGTTGTTGACTCTACCGCCAGCAAAAATATAGTCCCCGTGGGTGCCATTGATAAATGCTTCTGGGTCATTGACGGGGGGCACCAATACGGTGGAGTCAAACCCGTTGTTTTTCAAAAGGCGTTGGCGAGTATTTTCCGAGATGCTGTAGATATTCCGACTATTAGAAAAGCACTCGTTATCTGCATTCAGAATCGTGGAGCGAATATCTTCTCCACTTTTGCCGGGCGGTAGATTGGTTTGACCTACATCGAATAAATCGTAAGCTTGGCGATACTGGTGAACTAGCCACAATGTTTTTCTTTGATGCTGAATCAAGTAGGCTGGAAACTTAAGCGCGATTACATGATCCACGTTCATCAGTTCGAATGCGCGCGCCATCAACATCTGTGAGGGGATTTTTGTCGAGGGTTCCCATTGAAATGGAATGCGCAAGATCTCTGATTCGTGTCCCGCAAGAATAAGATTCTTTCGTAAATTAGCGGCGAGTTCCTCAGCACCACCCCATAAGAAAGGCGCCATGTTGTTGACAACCAATACTTTCATGCTAGGAGTCGCTCCAGGACGTGTTTCCAGGAAATGTTCAAGTCAACCAAACGTTGTTTTGCGTTGACGCCCATGGCTGCGGTGTTGGAGCGATTCAAATAAAGGCTGTCCATTGCCGCTGCAAGGGACTCTGGCGTGGGCTCAGCTATAAGCCCGTTGAAGCCATCCTGTACAAGTTCTAGAACGCCGCCCGAGTCCGTTGTAGTCAGGATCGCCTTGGAGGAGTGGCTGGCTTCCAGGCTAGGATAGCCATAGGAGTCCTCATCCACCGGTAGATAGGCAGCCGCTAGGCATTCTGCGAATTGCTCAACTTTTTCTTCTTCGGTAATCCAGCGATTGTCCAGAAAAACCCGGTCGGTAAGATCAGCTGCGTTAATTATTTCTTCAATCGATTTGGGATAGTCTGCCCCGGCACTTGAGCCTAAAAGCCTTAATCGAACTGGTGTCTTGGTAAGCGCCATAGCCTCTACCAGCAAATGTTGGCGTTTATGGTGTTCCAGTCTGCATATATACACAATTTCATCATTTTGACCTGAGCAATGGTAACGCTCAGGTTGAAAAACTGGCGGGTACAAAACTTCGCTTTTAACGCCGTTGTAACGTTCGAGTCTCGTCGACACAACTTTCGAATTTGTAAACACCGCTTTTGCTTCACGCAGTGCTTGATCATCAACTGAAAACAGAGCGTCGCGAAAACCGCGGAACTTTTCGTCGTCAGGGTATGGGCGGTATTCAGACTCCCATAGATCATAAAAAATGCGCACGTGGTGTATAAACCACAAAATTTTATGTCGGTGCGGAATTAAGTGAGATTGCGGGCGAAAGCAAATGATACGGTCGGCGGATTCAAGATCTACCCAGCGCAATGCCATCATCTGCTGAAACAAAGTGTCGGGATTGTCTATCTCTGGTAGATAGACAATTTCAACTTGGTGGCCTGCTTCCTGTAAGGTGGTCGCAAGCCAGTCCACGATGTTACGGCCTCCGCCGAATACGAATGGCACCATTGTAGAACAAAGCGCAATCTTCATTTTTACAATAGAACCTTTTTCAAGCTATCCGCTATACGAAGAATGTCTTCTTGAGTCAAATCCTGGTGCGTTGGCAAGTTAATGCCGCGGCCGGACCAAAGATCTGCAATTGGGTAGATACCGTCTTCTTTGTAAGGCGGCAGTACATGCATCGGATAAAATACCGGCCTTGTTTCGATGCCCAGATCGTCCAGCATCTTCATCACGGTATCACGCTTGTTCTCGTCGCCGTCGCGCAAGAAAATGTTGTACATCCAGAAAACTTGCTTTGCCCAAGTAGCTTGGGTTGGAAGTACAATCTTGTCTTGCAAGTCTTGAAGGGCATCGTTGTACCAGGCTGCTAGACGGTTGCGCTCAGACAGTGCTGTATCGATGTTTTCCATTTGTGCCAAGCCAATGGCGGCTTGAATATTCGTCATCCGGTAGTTGTAACCGACGACAGGAAACCAATAGCGACGTTGTGGGTCCATTCCCTGGCCGCGCAATAGACGAAGCTTGGCAGCCAGCTCATCGTCATTGGTTGTGACCATTCCACCTTCACCGGTGGTGATGATCTTGTTGCCAAAGAAGCTGAAGGTGGCACAGGTGCCCAACGTGCCGACTTTCTTGCCTTTTACTTCGGCTCCGTGCGCTTCTGCCGCGTCCTCTACAACCCAGAGATTATGTTTGCGAGCGATGGCGTCAACCACGTCCATTTCAGCAGGATGACCATACAAATGAACAGGAATAATGCCCTTTGTTTTCTCGGTAATCTTGCTCTCGATTTCCTGCGGATCAATGTTCATGGTCTCGGCGCAGACGTCGACCAGGACCGGAATCGCGCCGCAGTAACGGACAGCGTTAGCAGTAGCGATATAGGTCACAGTTGGAATGATTACTTCATCCCCGGGCTGAAGATCCAGAGCTACCAATGCAAGGTGTAGTGCAGTCGTGCCATTGTTTGTTGCTATTGCATGTTTGACGTCGCAGAATTTGGCGAAACTTTCTTCAAATGCGCCGATGTACTTTCCGTTTGACGAGATCCAGTTGGTATCAAGGCAGTCGAGTACATACTTTCGTTCGTTTCCAGCCATTTTTGGTTGCGCTACAGAAATACGTTTCATGCTACATCCTTTAAATTTTATTTATAGCTTTGGCTGGAACACCAACGACCGTGGCTCTCGAGTCGATATTCGAGATTACCACGCTTCCTGCACCAATCATCACGAACTCACCCACGCGAATGGTAGGAATGATCTTGGTGCCGATACCCACAAATGACTCTTTGCCGATCTCTACATTGCCGGCAAGGGCAGATTGTGGGGCGATGTGAGCAGCGCGTCTGATTTGGCAGTCGTGGTCAACCGTAGCCCCGGTATTGATGATGCACAAGTCATCAATTGAGGCTTCCGCGTTTATCACGGCGCCAGCCATTACCGCCACACCTTTGCCTATCTTGGCAGACGGGGAAATGACGGCGTTTGGACTAAGTGCGTTGACCAACTCGAAACCCAGGTCGATGGCAGACTGGGCCAGGCGATTTCTCAGGGCATTTGAGCCGATGGCCACGAACACTTTCCTATAGCCTTCTTTTCCCAGTGTCGCGAGGTAATCATCGGACTTGAGCACTGGCACCCCCACGCAGGTGTCTGAGCTGTCTGTGGAGCCAATACAGAAAGCGACTACGTCGCCCTGTGCCCGTAGCAGCTCAATGCAAACTTTTGCATGGCCGCCAGCGCCTATTACCACGATTTCACTCTTCATGCTTTGTTTCCAATGTATCGGTATCGGCAGTCCCGCTCTTGGCAAAAAACAGGTTTACGGACTCCGCTGCCTTGAGCTTCTCAATGCTGTAGGTCTCAAGTTCGCCGGAAAGAGCATTGATGACCTGATAGTCGAAACCTAGTCTGGTAAATTTTTCGAGCCAGTCTGTAAGGGTATGACCAGATCGCTCCAGGTGGGAAAGGCCTAATTCTACGATCAGTTTGATTTGCGGATTATTCTCTATCACTCGACTGGCCCCCTCAAGGACGTCTAGCTCTGCACCTTCTGCATCAATCTTCAGTAGGTGTACCGCCTGGTCCGGCTCTATGATTTCATCCAGGGTAGTCAGGTTGACTTGTACGGGCGGGGGGGCTAAACCGGCAGGGGTATCCAGCTTAAACAGTGAATGGTGGCCACTTGTTGCTCCCAGATTGAGTAGCTGCGAGCCTGACTTGTTTGATACCGCCAGTTGGTGGATTTCAGCAATGTTTGAAAAACCATTGATCCACATCGTTTTGTCGATCAAAGCCTTCGTGGGGCCAAACGGTTCGAAACCTATTATTTTTCCGGAGCCTTTCATGACCTGAGCTGCGGCGAGTATGTGCATGCCGATATTGGCGCCAACGTCGATATAACCATCACCGGGCTTGAGTATGTTTTGGATGAGCCGGCGGGTGCCAGGTTCCAGTTCTCCAGCTTCGAGCAGGACCGCGATCAATGCATGATCACTTGCTGAGCACAGAACAAAGCCGACTTCGGTCCTGATCATCAGCTCATCGGAGCCACAGTTCACGGCGACGCGTCGGGCAGAAGCGTATGTGTAACTTTCAATTATTTTGATTTGCTGACGCTGTTCACTGAATGCGACTCGCTGAGCGCGTGTGAGTTGAGCTGTTTGTTTCGCAGTTATTTGTTGGGTCGATGCTATGGATTGTTGGGTCGATACTATGGACGCGACCTGCTGTTCCAGCGCTTCGAGTTTGGAGAGTAGAGCTTCGGTGGCTGCTTGCTGTCGCTGCGCGATATCGACGAACTTGTCATTAAGGCCTGCGAGGAAATAATGGCGAATACGGAAGACGATTGGCTTTATTAGCGGCCTTAGGCACCTGTAGGCGTGCTTTGCAATGAATCGCAGTGCTCGTTTGACGCTAGTTCTCAAGCTGGTGTGCTGGACATAGGTTTCTTCGGCGGGCAGTGGATCTGCAGGCAGGTGATCTTCAGGTAAAACATTAGCGGCGCTTTGCATCCGCTTGGAAGCGGATGAAAGCGCGGTGCCGACATGGATGTTTTCGCGTTTTATCGTCTTCATTAGTGCCTAAGCTCCAAAATACGCGGCGGTGACGGTTTCTGGATCGCCGTCCATTTTAATCTTGCCGTGTTCCAGCCATAGAACCCGATTACATGTGTGCATGACCAGTTCGCGGGAGTGGCTGGCAATGACCAGAATATTGGTCGACTTTACAAGCTCATTCATTCGTACTTCGGCTTTTTGCTTGAAGCCTTCATCGCCCACAGATAGCCATTCATCCATCAACAGGATTTCAGGTCTGACTGTGGTAGATACGGCAAAAGCCAGACGCAAATGCATCCCGGTAGAGTAAGTGCGCAATGGCATATCCACGAAGTCACCCAGTTCGGAGAACTCAATGATCTCATCGAGCTTATTTGCGATTTCAGCCTTGGTCATTCCAAGGAGGCCGCCACGCAGAAAGATGTTCTCCCTGCCGGTTGCCTCCGGATCGGTGCCCAGGGATATGTCGATTAGCGAACCGATTTCTCCGCTGATTCGGGCGGTGCCAGAGGAGGGTTCGTATACGCTGCTAAGCAAACGTAACAAGGTGCTCTTGCCTGCACCGTTATGCCCCAGCAGGCCGACACGATCACCTTTGTTGAACGTGAATGTCAGGTCTTCCAGGGCTCGGACGACTACACGACCTTGTTCGTCGGAGCCAAGTTGTCCGCCGGTTGCAACCTGAATTAGTCGCTTTTTCAAGGAGCGGCCGTTGGCGTTGTAGATTGGGAAATCCACGCAAACATTTTTGAATTCAATAGAGGACATTAGGATTTCTTCTTAGAGCCAGTAGGCGATTCGGCGCTTGTATCGGCCGTAGATCACGAGTGCGATGAGCCATCCGGCGGCCGCCATTCCAAGCGAAACCCACCAGTTGGTGTCGGTCGGCATCTGTCCGATAAGAGGGGAGCGCACGATGGAGATCAGGTGATAGGCCGGGTTCAGATCCAGTAGATAAAGACCAGCTCGTTGCGGCAGCAGGCTTGGCATCCACATGATTGGAGTGAGGTAGAAGACGACTTGCAGCAGACTGCCGATGATTTGTGGAAGATCACGATAACGTGCACACAAAACTGCCAGCAGCAACGAGATCCAGGCCAGATTCACGACTACGATGAGCATGCCCGGGATGCTGACTAGTGAAATCCAGGTCAGTGGCTTGCCGACGGCCAGCAGCACTAGCGGGAAGATCAGGATGTTGTGACCCAGAATCAATATATTCCGCCAGATCATGCGCAATATGTGGGTGAACATTGGAATCGGCAGTTGCTTGATGATCCCTTCTGCGGCAATGAACCCGGTGCATCCTTCATTTATGACGGTTGACATAAAGCCCCAGAGAATCATGCCGATCGCGAGGAAAGGCAGAAATTCCTGGATGGGCGAATTGAATATCTGACCGAAAACGACACCAATGGTGCCGATCATTACCCCCATGCTGATTGTTAGCCAGAACGGACCGAGCGCGGACCTTCTATAACGCTGACGAACGTCTTGCCAGCCAAGCATCCCTACCAAAGCGTATCGCCTTGTCGCAGCGATGATGTCGGACAGGGCGATACTTACTGAACCATTGCGCATTAAAGACACCAGATTATTGATCAAAAAAACACGCCATTTTAGGCTGGCGTCAGGGGAGTGTCACTCTTTCTGGTTTTTTTCTTTCAGACTTCAGTCGGTTGTTTGAATCGTTGTCTGAACCGCTCCCGATGTTGCTTTTCATGCCCCACGGTGACGTGTCATGGGCGCGCCTCCAGAGGGTGGGGCTGATGGCTTGTACATCCCAGGCTGGAAGGTATAAGGAAATGCTGACTTGTCGCGCCTGAGACTGCCTTTCCGGATGTTACGCAGCACTTAAACCACAGGATTGAATCGCTCAGTCAGGCGCTTTGGAGGGCAGGTCGAACAGTCGCTCGCGATGATGGCAAAAAACGCCTGTCAACTCATTGGTTACAGCTTGGGTATCGTCCTGACGGAGTGCATTCTGTATGATCTGCAAGATTTTGAGGCTCGGTTGGTCGGAGCCAAACGGCATATATATGCAAAAGGGCCTGTTTAGGCGCTCAAATGGAGTTTAGAGGATTCGCATGAAAGCTATCGTTACTGGCATCACTGGGCAAGACGGCGCCTACCTGGCGGAACTGTTGCTGGGCAAAGGTTATACGGTGTATGGCACCTACCGTCGGACCAGTTCTGTCAATTTCTGGCGTCTGGAAGAACTTGGCGTAAGCCAGCACCCTAACTTGCATTTGGTCGAGTACGACCTGACTGATCTGTCGGCCAGCATTCGCCTGCTTCAGACCACCGAAGCCACCGAGGTATACAACCTTGCGGCCCAAAGCTTTGTGGGTGTGTCGTTCGACCAGCCATTGACCACTGCGGAAATCACTGGTCTGGGCTGTGTAAATCTTCTGGAAGCGATCCGTATCGTCAATCCGAAAGTGCGCTTCTACCAGGCATCGACTTCCGAGATGTTCGGCAAGGTGCAGGCTATTCCACAAGTCGAGAGCACTCCGTTCTACCCTCGTAGCCCTTATGGTGTTGCCAAGCTGTATGCGCACTGGATGACGATCAACTACCGTGAGTCGTACGGTATCTTCGCCACCAGCGGTATCCTCTTCAACCACGAATCGCCACTGCGCGGTCGTGAGTTTGTGACCCGCAAAATCACCGACTCGGTCGCTAAGATCAAGCTCGGCCTGCTCGACAAAATCGAACTGGGCAATCTCGATGCCAAGCGCGATTGGGGTTTTGCCAAGGAATACGTCGAAGGCATGTGGCGCATGCTGCAGGCTGACGAGCCGGATACTTTTGTGTTGGCGACCAACCGTACCGAAACCGTGCGTGATTTTGTTTCGATGGCTTTCAAAGCTGTCGGCATCAACATTTCGTGGGCTGGCGTGGCGGAAGACGAGCAAGGCACGGACGCGGCAACGGGCAAAGTGCTGGTCACCATCAATCCAAAGTTCTACCGTCCGACCGAAGTCGAGCTGTTGATCGGTGATCCGGCCAAGGCCAAGGCTACGCTGGGTTGGGAGCCGAAAACCACATTGGAGGAGCTGTGCCGGATGATGGTCGAAGCAGACCTTCGTCGCAACGAACAAGGATTCTCGTTCTGATGAGTATTGCCGGTAAACGCGCGCTGATTACAGGTATTCAAGGTTTCACGGGTCGCTACATGGCCGCCGAGCTCGAAGCTAACGGCTATGAAGTGATCGGATTGGGTTCTCAGCCCTCCGATGAACCTGGTTATTACCAGGTCGATCTGGCCGACGGTGCGGCGCTTCGTGATTTGCTGGCAACTATTCAACCTGATGTGGTGGTTCACCTCGCCGCGTTGGCATTTGTGGGACACGGTGCTGCCGACGCGTTTTATCGGGTCAACCTGATAGGAACGCGTCATTTGCTGGAGGCGATCGCTGCCTGTGGCAAGCAGCTGGACTGTGTGTTGCTCGCCAGTAGTGCCAATGTTTATGGTAACGCCTCCGCCGGCTTGCTGAGCGAGTCGACACCGCCGGCACCTGCCAACGATTACGCTGTAAGCAAGCTGGCCATGGAGTACATGGCCAGCCTCTGGCATAACCGGTTGCCCATCGTTATCACTCGCCCGTTCAACTACACCGGTGTCGGCCAGGGTGACAATTTCCTGCTGCCGAAGATCGTTTCGCATTTCCGTCAGCGTGCTAAAAAGATCGAGCTCGGCAATCTCGATGTCTCTCGAGACTTCAGTGATGTCCGGGCCGTAGTCAAGGCTTATCGTGGCTTGATAGAAGCCCGGCCTTTGGGGCAGACAGTCAATGTCAGTTCGGGTAGCAGCCATACTCTTCGAGAAGTTATCGACATGTGCGCGGCTTATACCGGGCACCAAATCGAAGTCGAAGTGAATCCAGCGTTCGTCCGCGTCAATGAAGTGAAGATGTTGTGCGGTGACAATGCACGTCTGATCGAGTTGGTTAAGGGGTGGCAAACACCTCGGCTTGAAGAAACGCTGAGCTGGATGCTGTCGGAGCAATAAATGAAGCTGGTTTTATCTGTTGAGCCGATTAGATTTCCTCTGACTGGTATTGGCCGTTATACCTATGAGCTCGCGCTCAAACTTCAGCAGAGCACTGAAATTACAGACCTGCAGTTTTTTGCCGGTCGACGCTTTTTGCCTGAGTTGCCGACGGCCGCCAACGAATCCGGCAGTGGCTATGGTTTGAAGCGCGCAGTGCAGAAGAGCTTTCTCGCTGTGGAAGCCTATCGGCTGCTGATGCCTATGCTGCGCAAGGCTGCTTTGAAGGGACATGGCGATTTTCTGTACCACAGCCCCAATTACTATTTGCCGCCCTTTGCGGGGCGTAGCGTGGCGACGTTTCACGACCTTTCGCCTTTCACTTGGGCCCATTGCCATGCGCCGCAATTAGTTCGATATCTGCAAAAAGAACTGAAAACGACGCTGGTCAGGGCTGACGCGCTGATTACCGATTCGGAGTTTACTCGTCAGGAA
The DNA here is from genome assembly GCF_001648775.1 of Pseudomonas fluorescens. GTDB lineage: Bacteria > Pseudomonadota > Gammaproteobacteria > Pseudomonadales > Pseudomonadaceae > Aquipseudomonas > Aquipseudomonas fluorescens_M. The sequence goes on along the minus strand of NZ_LVEJ01000028.1, from coordinate 161,959 downwards.
CTGGCTAATTACTTCTCTTGGCCCATCGAGCGGATCCACACTGTTCCGCTGGCTAGTTCGCCGGAATTTTACCCCAGGTCTCCCGATGAGCTCAGTACAACATTGGCCAGGCATGGCCTGGAGGCAAACGGTTACACCCTCTTCGTGGGCACCATCGAGCCGCGCAAGAACATCGAAACGCTGCTCGCTGCCTATAGCCGGCTCCCAATGGCAGTGCGCACGCGCTGGCCGCTCATTCTCACTGGCTACCATGGCTGGCGTAACGATGTCGTCCATCAAAAGCTTGAATGCGCGAGGCGCGAAGGCTGGGCCCACTACCTCGGGTTTGTACCGAGTGAGGATTTGCCTCTGCTTTTTGCGGGGGCGCGCCTGTTTGCCTTTCCATCACTCTATGAGGGCTTCGGCTTGCCGGTGCTCGAGGCCATGAGCTCCGGTGTGCCGGTGGTGTGCTCCAATAGTTCGTCGCTACCCGAGGTGGCTGGGGAGGCCGCACTGATGTGCGCGCCGATGGATGTCGATGAGCTGACCCGGCTGCTTGAGCGCGGCCTGACTGACGCGGCGTGGCGCGAGACCGCCGTTGCCAAAGGAATGCAGCACGCACAAGGTTTTTCCTGGGAGCGCTGCGCCCGGGAAACCCTGCAGGTCTATCGAAGGGTGCTCGACGGAAAATGATCAAGGTTCTGCATTTTTTCAAAACCTACTACCCGGAAACCATGGGGGGGATCGAGCAAGTCATTTTTCAGATCGCCCAAGGCGGTGCCGAACACGGTTTTTCCTCGCAGGTGCTCTATCTCAGTGAGCGCGGTGCTGCTCGAAACGAAGCGGTTGGCAATCATGTAACCCACCGCTCAAAACTGGATTTGCACGTGGCCTCGACAGGCTTCTCGCTGTCGGCATTCAAGGATTTTTCGCAGCTGGCGAAAGAGGCTGATGTGGTTCATTACCACTTCCCTTGGCCGTACATGGATCTTGTCCATTTTGCGACCCGTCACGGTAAGCCATCGGTCGTCAGCTATCATTCCGATATCGTGAAGCAGAAGACGCTGCTCAAGCTCTATCAGCCGTTGATGAACCGCTTTCTGTCTAGCGTGGATTGCATTGTTGCGTCCTCCCCTAACTACGCGCAGAGCAGCCCGGTGTTGAATAAATTCCGGGATAAGGTGGAGATCATTCCATATGGGCTGGACAGGGCGACATATCCTGTCGCATCTGCGGAAAGGCTTGCTTACTGGCGCAGTAAGGTCGGTGAGAAGTTTTTTCTTTTTGTGGGGGCGTTGCGTTACTACAAAGGGCTCGACTACTTGCTCGACGCGGCAAAAATCAACGGGCTACCTGTTGTGATTCTGGGCGGAGGGCATCAGGAGGCGGAACTCAGGGAGCAGGCGTTCCGGCTCGGGATTTCCAGCGTGCACTTTTTGGGTGGTTTGGGTGACGACGATAAGGCCGCACTGCTGACGCTGTGCCATGCGTTTGTGTTTCCATCGCACCTGCGCTCGGAATCGTTCGGCATCTCGCTGCTCGAGGCAGCCATGTATGGCAAACCGCTAATTTCCTGTGAGATCGGTTCGGGTACCACTTACATCAACATTGCTGGTGAAACCGGCTTGGTTGTTCCTCCGCGGGATGCTGTTGCTCTTTCCGCTGCGATGGTGCGGCTTTCGCAAGATTCAGTGCTTGCCGAGATCATGGGGCAGCGTGCATTGCAGCGATATGAGGACGTGTTTCGTGCGGACTCAATGGTGGCTGCCTACGCAACTATTTATAAAAAGTTGTTGCAATAAAAGCTTAAGCTGAGCTATCAAAAATTGGACCTCCACCATAGAAGTACCGAGAGAACGCATTCGTAAGGGTAGTAGTGTCGACCCAGCGACCCAGCAATTGACTCTTTTTAATGAGACTGAAACTATTGCTGAACCTGCGACGTTGCTCCAGCCTAGCATTGACTGCACTGAAGTTGGGGTCTCTTCCGTCTGCTCGCCTTTTCAATTGTATAAAAACAACGCTCCCACAAAATGATATGCTTTTCGATTGCCTGCAATCCTACCCCCAGTAATAGTCATGCACAAACCCACTCCTTCCCCCGCAGTTAAGTCATACGCCGCCAATAGCAATGGTCGTGATTTTATTGTGGGCGACATCCATGGCCACTTTAAGCTCCTAAGCTCACTTTTGAAACAAGTCAAGTTTAATGCAGCGCAAGATCGCATTTTCTCAGTAGGTGATCTTGTTGACCGTGGGCCAGATTCAGAGCAAGTAACTGCATGGCTGAAAGAGCCGTGGTTTCACGCAGTGCGCGGTAATCATGAACAAATGATCGTTGAGTGCATGTCGGGTTGCGGAGATATGGCAAGGCATACTCGAAATGGAGGCGCGTGGCTCTACGACCTGCCATCTATCGTTCAACTCGATATTTCTAGAGCATTACATGCCCTCCCAATCATGATTGAGTTAGATTTATCGAATGGTCAGAAAATCGGAATTGTACATGCCGAAGCACCACTTCTTCTAAAGACCGATGGCTGGGAAGAAGCTAAAGTCTCTATAGCCTGCGAGCTTGGTGAGGAGGCCCAGCAGCAGGCTCTTAAACTGGCTCTGTATTCGCGAGCAAAAATTGATCACCAAGATCACTCCCTAATAAAAGGACTAGATAAACTTTACGTCGGTCATTCAACGGTGTCCAACGTAATGAGCTTGGGGAATGTAGTATACATCGATACCGGCTGCTCTTTTGCAGATGGGGCATTAAGCTTGATAGAGTTAAACAGCGGTATTGTTAGTACGGTAATTATGAGTGAATAGCCGACCATGCAAATGGTGGTGTTCCTGAAAACTGTGATCGACGGAGTCATTCGGTCGCTAGATATTTAGATCAAGTTCTACATTGTGTGCACTGGCTTTTGGTTTGCTTGCTGGGGGGAAGCCGTCATTGTTTATTGTACCCCTGACGCTCTCGGTATCAGCCATACTCGTCGCGAATGGGCTCGATGACAGTGCACGCAAGATATCGCGGTCATTCTGGCAGTATACATCATGGTCTCCAAACCAAAAAACGGCTTGGCGGGTACGTTTTTGCAGTTGGAGCTGGGCGCGCATGACTGCGCTAGCCAGGTTGTTCATTCCTTATCCGCGCGAGCTGTCCATGCATCCCCATCCCATATCCTGCTTCCGCGCTAAACCTAAGGCAGGAGTCGTATGCGATAAATCTGCACGTACGGATCTCCGCAGCGGTGGCAGGCATTCCCATTTCTAGTGCTACCAAAGAAGCGCGGTTTTGAAGACTGTCATCGTGAGCAGTATGCTCAGCGATGCTGGTCATCCAGCCTTTGCATTGAGCCTTAGGACCGCCTGATTTCAGTCGAAAAGTGGGCGGCTTGGGTGTTCGTCATAGCGAAAAGCATCAATGTGGATAATGCGACCCGAGCTGATAAAAAATGTGACATCACCTCCTCTGTAGATTAGAGTAACGCGCGCCACGTAATTACGAGCCAGCATGTCCCTTGAGTGGCTTGATTTTAAAAGGAATTCGAATGATCAATGTTTCAGCTAGCCCGGAAAAATTGATCCCGGTGCCATCGCCATTGAGTGTTGTGAGCAAGCGTAGGCTGATAATTCTTGAGTCTTTTACAGTCTTAACTCTGATGGCTTTGACTTTCTGGTCAGTAGGGCCGTTGCTTGAGGAGTGGGACTTGTTTCGTGCGTTTAATGAGCACGGTTTGGCTTACATCCAAACATTCGCCCCATCAATTCCAATGCGTCCGTTGCATTTAACTGCATATGCATTGCAATGGTTTCTTGGCGCTGGCCAGCCTGTTGGGGTAGCGCTTGGTACTGGTTTGTTGATGATAATACGTTACTTAGTCGCTAGATGGGCCGTGACGCCATTGTTGTTTGGGTATGATCGCTGGGTAGTAGCTGTTTTGGCGGCAACACTTGTGTTCTGGCCAGGAGTTTGGTTGGGGCGTTATGGTTCTGCACAATTTTCGGCCATATTGTTTTTTGTTGCTCTTGGATTTTCGATTCGACTATATCAGCGTTGGTCCACTATATGGGCAATAGGCTGCGCCGTTAGTGTTGCACTGATGTTGGCCATGTATCAGGGGTTGACGTTGTGTTTGGCGGCTATACCGTTTGCTTCGCTCGTGTGGGGTAGAATCAGTGATGCAAAAATTGCGGGTTCGTTTTCAAAGTTCAATAATACTATCCGTATCTGTTTCGCCGTTGGGGCAGGGTTTGTGCTGTATGGCACATACTGGCTTGTCGTGTCCAAAATGGTTGGTGATACAGGGTACGAGGGAGCTCTAGTTGCCGATAGTGCTAGGCTATTTACTGCGGCTGGGCTATGGGCGCATATTGAAGCGGCGTATAAGACGGCTTACGGGCAAGAGCCGCAGTTGCTTCCGCTTTTGCTAATGATGGCTTTTGTGCTGTGCAAGGGGTCGCTAGAGAAACTTGAAACACCGAGTTCTCGGATATATGCAGCCGGGCTGGTATGTTTTCTTGTGGGTTTGCTGCCCATCTTATCAATGATTTATGTCAGTGTTTTGCATATCGGCGATGTGGATCGAGTTCTCTTCCCTGTGTCTGCGGGTTTTGTCCTGGTATGTATTTCGCTCTTGGCACACTTTGGAAAAGACAACTCAAGCAATCTTGCATTGTTCAATGCCTCGGTTGTGGTTGTTGCTGTGCTGACTTCGAGTGTTTTAGTCGCTTATGGAACTCGGCACTATGTCCAACTTCAACGAAGTGTCATAGATCAAACATGGTCTGCCGTCGAGAAAGGTAATTGGACGTCAGTTATGATCCGCGACACCACGGGAACATTAGGAGATGTTTACACGTTTCTGGGGCCAACCTTAGGCGAAGCGAGTACTGTTCTAGGGCGAAACCTGACCGCAAGTATCTGTACTCCTTTATCAGTTGATCGTCTCCATCCTGTCGCCCACAGATTCCCTATTCCAACTACTCCTCGCTGCGAAGAACTGCCCGTGACGCCTGACTCAACGCTCGTCCTGACCGCAAGAAGGATTAATGGCGTGCTAATGGTCGGGCCATGACTGCATATTGTAGTTCACTACAATATCGTCAGCTTGTTTAGTTAATAACTCATTTTTTAGGCGGTGAATCAATTGAATCTTGTAGGTAAAAAAGTACTCGTCACCGGTGCCGATGGTTTTATCGGCAGTCACCTCGTTGAAGCATTGCTTGCTCATGGATGTGATGTACGTTCGTTTGTTTACTACAATTCATTTAATAGCTGGGGCTGGTTAGATTCCTTGCCGCTTGACGTAGTTAAAGGTCTTGATGTCTTTGCAGGAGACATCCGCGATCCTCATGGTGTTGAGCTAGCTATGCAGGGATGTGATGTGGTATTCCACCTCGCGGCACTCATCGCCATTCCTTTTTCCTACCACTCACCTGACTCATACGTTGACACCAATATCAAAGGTACGCTCAACGTCTTACAGGCCGCGAAAAAGCTGAATGTCGAACGTGTACTGGTGACATCGACGTCCGAGGTTTACGGCACAGCGCAGTATGCTCCTATCGATGAAAAACATCCCTTCCAAGGCCAGTCACCCTACAGTGCGACAAAGATTGGAGCGGATCGACTCGCAGAGTCATTCTATCGGTCCTTTCAAACTCCTGTCACAATTGTTCGTCCATTCAATACTTACGGTCCACGACAGTCCGCCCGAGCAGTTATTCCAACAATCATCACTCAGCTCTTGCTGGGAGCGACAGAGCTTAAGTTAGGAAGTTTGGCGCCGACGCGGGATTTTAACTACGTAAAAGATACGGTTCAGGGGTTTATTGCGCTGGCGAGTTCTGATGAAGCAGTAGGGCAGGAGGTCAATATTGCCACTAACTCAGAAGTTTCTGTTGGTGATATTGCTAAAGTTTTAATTGATGAATTAAATCCGAACGTCAAGATTGTGACGGAAGACGACCGACTGCGTCCTGATGCATCCGAAGTGTTTAGGCTAATTGGTGACAATACACTTATTAAGTCCTTGACTGGCTGGACACCTGAGTACGACTTGCGCCACGGATTGCAAGATACTATTCAGTGGTTTAAGCATCCTGAAAATCTGGCTCGCTATAAAGCCTGGCTATATAACATTTGAGGTGTGTATGAGAGCGATTATACTTGCAGGTGGTAAAGGCACTCGTCTTCGTCCCTATACAACCTTGATTCCAAAACCACTTGTTCCATTGGGTGGGAAGTACTCGATTCTAGAAATCATTATTTTGCAATTGCGCAAAGGTGGTTTTACACACATTACATTGGCTGTGAACCATTTATCACATCTAATCATGGCTTATTTCGGTGACGGCTCCAGGTTTGGTCTGAAAATCGATTATTCCATTGAGGAGACAGAGTTAAGCACAATTGGTCCGCTTACTCTTATCCCTGATCTGCCAGAAAATTTTTTGGTTATGAATGGTGATATTTTATCTGACTTGAACTATCGGAATTTTCTCGACTCGCATGTTCAGAATGGTAGCAAAGTTTCGGTTTCGGCCTATCGTCGCAATGTGAAAGTTGATTTCGGCGTACTCAAATATGATGAAGCTGGCAGTCTGACTGCATTTGTGGAAAAACCTGTTTACGATTTTGATGTGAGTATGGGGATCTACTGTATTCACAAGTCGGTGATCGACTCGCTGTCCAAGGGCGAGCCTTATGGATTTGATCATCTAATGATTGATGGGCTTGCAGCGGGTAAGCCAGCAACCATTTGTCCATTTTCTGGATATTGGCTCGATATTGGCCGCCCTGATGATTATCAGTACGCTGATGAAAATTTTGAAGAATTGTCGGCCAAGTTGGGGCTTTGAACGGATGTCAACTGTATTGGTTACCGGTGGTGATGGAACGCTTGGGAAGTCGGTAACGGCGGGTCTGCGTTCATGTGGATATGATGTTGTATGTGGCACTCGACGTGCTTCACCGAACGAAACACATTGTTACTTGGACGTTACGGACCCTGTCAATGTATCAGCGGTCATTCATTCGGTTAAACCTTCCGCGATTATCCATTTGGCGGCCACCTTTGTAGGTGACTACGACGTAGCATTTGCAACAAATGTTCTTGGGGCAAAAAATATCCTTTCTGCGGTGAAGGAGTCAGGCCAGCCAACACGCGTAGTATTGGCTGGCTCGGCGGCTGAATATGGATTGGTCTCCCCCGAAGAAAACCCTGTTCGGGAAAGCCATATACTTCGTCCGGTATCAATCTATGGACTGACCAAATCTTGGCAAACGAACTATGGACTCATGTGTTCCTATCAGGGGATGGATGTTTTAATTGCCAGAATTTTTAATCTTGATGGAGTTGGGCTCTCAGATCGGCTCTTTGTCGGTCGCATCAGTCAGCAAATCCAAGAGGTAGTTTCAGGTATGCGACAGCGCATCGAAGTCGGTTCGCTGGATGCGGTACGGGATTATATTTCCATTACTGATGCTGCACTTCATCTGATAAAAATTACCGAGCGGGGGCGTTCGGGAGAGATATATCATGTTGCAAGTGGACAGCCGATCAAGATGCGTGACTTCCTCATGCAGCGACTGAGTACGGTAGGATTGGACTTCAGTATTGTTGACGAGGGTGCCGCTCTTAATGTTCGTGCCGGCTATGATGTTCCAGTGATTTACGCTGACATCAGCCGAACCGTTGCACTTCTGGACGAGTAAAAAATGACTATTACCAAGCTTACTATTGTGGCCCCCGTCTTCAATGAAGAGGCTGTCATCGCTCAGTTTCATTTGCGAGTTTCTGCGACATTGTCCACCCTGCAGGATGTGGATTCACAAATTATTTATGTTGTTGATAAGTGTACTGATAATACACTTGAAGTTTTGCGTTGTATTGCCAAGGACGATTCTCGGGTCAAGGTGTTGGCAATGTCTTCTCGGTTTGGGCACCAAATGTCGCTCTTGGCAGGTATTGAGCAAGCATTAGAAGCGGATGCTATCGTTATGATGGATAGCGATTTGCAGCATCCCCCCGAGTTAATTCCGGTATTAATAAAAAATTTTCTCGAAGGCGCGGATGTTGTTTATACCGTTCGAAGTGACACCCTGGATGTTAACCCTATCCGCAAGGCATTGGGGAACCTATTCTACAAGTTTTTAAACCGCCTTTCTGATGTAGAAATCAATCCTAATGCCGCTGATTTTCGGCTGATCTCTCGTCGAGTTGCCAAGATCCTTGCTGAGGGGTTCGCAGAACGTAATATGTTTCTGCGAGGTTTGTTTTCGTGGATCGGTTTTAAACAGGTTGGGATTGAATACGTTGCAGAAAAACGGGCTGCCGGAGTTTCTAAGTATTCTTTTTCTCGGATGGTACAGCTTGCGATATCGGGTATCCTCTCATTCAGCACAAAGCCTCTACAAATAGGGATATTTGTCGGTATTTCGTTTTCGGTAGTGGCTTGTCTACTGATGTTTGCGACTCTGTTCACCTTCATGTTTGATCGCTCATTGCCTAGCGGCTGGACAACAATTGTTATGCTTCTTCTTCTTTTTAACGGTATCCAATTGTTTGTCATTGGTGTGCTAGGTGTTTACCTTGGTGGCATCTATGAGGAAGTTAAGTCTCGGCCTAGATACATACTTGAAGAGGAGATCTCATACCGTGAGTAAAAAAGTCGACTTTGATAATTTCACCGATAATTACAATGAGCTTCTTCGGGAAAGTACTCAGTTTTTTTCGTCCAGTGAAGAGTACTTTGCAAAGTATAAAATTGGATTGGTTCGCGCGCAAATTGACCGTCCAGTAAAACGGATTCTGGAATACGGATGTGGAATTGGCCGAAATATTCGTTATCTGCAGGAGGCGTTTCCAGGTTCAGAAATTATTGGTACTGATATTTCTGAAGCTAGCCTGAGTATCGCTGCATCCGAAAATCCGGATGTACGATTTGAGAAGGAAGGCCCCGATACTGACATTGGTCTCTTCGACCTGATATTTGTAGCAGGCGTTTTTCATCACATTCCTCCCTCTGATCGGATCGAAGCTTCGCGGCTATTAGCAAGACGACTAGCAAATAACGGGGAGCTGTATGTTTTTGAACATAACCCCTACAATCCGGTGACCAGAAGCATTGTCAATAATTGTCCATATGACGCGGATGCAGTGCTCCTCAAACCTTCAGAGCTAAGTGGGCTATTTGAGCGGGTTGAATTGTTTGCCCACGGACAAGGCTACTGCCTCTTTATTCCACCCAAGTTTTCTTGGCTTGCGCCTCTTGAAAAGTATCTCGAGTGGCTTCCGCTTGGAGGGCAGTATTGGGTAAAAGCGACTCACAAAACAAAATGAAACAATTAATTAAGTTTTTGGTCGTCGGTGTACTGAACACATTGCTGGGCTATGCGATTATTTTTGCCTGCATGTATCTTTTAGGTGCCACAGCAGTGGTTAGCAACATAATTGGGTATATGACGGGGCTCGTTCTGTCTTATGTGCTTAATCGTAAGGTTACGTTTCAGAGTACTTCAAAGTCGAAGGCAGAGATTTTTCGGTTTTTACTTGTATTCTTGGTGGCGTACCTTGCTAACTTAGGAGTTCTTCTGATGTTGATTCGCATCGAGGGAGTCCATGAAGGAGTGGCCCAGGTTCTTGCAGGTATAATTTATGTGTTCGTTTCTTTTTTCTTGAACAAATATTACGTATTTTATCATGCTTCTTAATTACGTCTAGAAGATTGAATATTCGACCACTCTTTAGAATTGAAGTCGGCGTGGTTTGCTTCCTAAACTATTTATATGGGTAGGACGACGTTGATAGGTAGCTTTCAGTCACCAATGAGCTTTAAGACATTCCTGGTTACCGGCGGCAGCGGTTTTGTGGGGCGGGCGTTAATCGACCGATTGGCGTTGTTATCAGAGTATTCCGTGATCGCGCCGGTCAGGGATATGTCTATGAGTTTCCCCTTGGGTGTGCGTTCGATACCCATTACCAGTCTCGATGCAGCGTTTGACTTGAGTAACGTGCTGAAGGACGTCGACTGTGTTGTGCATGCTGCCGCGCGGGTTCACGTCATGAATGACGTTTCTGCTGATCCGCTGGCTGCGTTTCGCAAGGTGAATGTCGAGGCTACCTTGAACCTCGCACGCCAGGCTGCGGCGTCCGGGGTGAAGCGTTTTATATTCATTAGTTCAATCAAGGTGAACGGTGAGGGTACTGAGTCGGGCATTGCATTCAACGCCGATGACGCACCTGCTCCGATTGACGCCTATGGGATCTCGAAGCTTGAGGCGGAGCAAGGCTTGCAGGTGCTTGCTGCAGACACAGGCATGGAAGTGGTCATCATCCGTCCTGTGCTGGTCTATGGGCCTGGTGTCAAAGCCAACTTTCTCAGCATGATGCGCTGGTTGTACCGTGGCGTTCCCTTGCCGTTTGGCGCTGTCCACAATCACCGCAGTCTCGTCGCCATAGATAATCTGGTGGACCTTATCGTGACCTGTTCCCATCACCCAGCGGCCGCCAATCAAGTGTTCCTGGTCAGTGACGGCGAGGACGTGTCGACCACGCAGTTACTACGCAAGTTGGCGGGCGCCTTGGGCAAATCTGCCATATTGTTGCCAATACCTGCCCCGTTCATGAGCAGTGCGGCAGCATTACTGGGCCAGCGAGCGTTGTCGGATCGTATTCTCGGGTCCTTGCAGGTTGATATCAGTAAGAACCGACAATTATTAGGCTGGACTCCTCCGGTCACCTTCGATAAAGCGTTGAGCCTGACGGCGCAACATTTTCTGGATTCCCGTAAATCATGAGTTATGGCTGGTTTATCCCTGTCATCGTTGTCGTGTCTTTTTTCCTCACTTGGACGCTGCGTCGTTACGCTCTGTCTCGAAGTCTGATGGATATTCCTAATGCCCGCAGCTCTCATTCGGTCCCCACTCCTCGAGGAGGCGGGGTTGCAATTGTCCTGGCGTTTACATTAGCGCTGGGAATGCTGTTATTCGCAGGGCTAATGTCGTCTTCGGCGTTTTTTGCGATTGCTGGAGGGGGAGCACTGATCGCCGTTATCGGATTTATGGATGATCACGGACACATCGCGGCCCGTTGGCGTTTGTTGGGGCATTTCGCTGCATCAACGTGGTTGCTGTTCTGGTTAGGTGGATTGCCGGCCGTCGAGATATGGGGGGGGGCTTTCGACTTCGGGTGGTTTGGCCATGTGTTAGCAGCGTTCTATCTTGTATGGCTGCTCAATCTTTATAACTTTATGGACGGTATAGACGGGATAGCCAGTGTCGAGGCAGTTTGCGTGTGTCTTGGCGCCTGTATTTTGTACTGGCTGTCAGGCGCGTTTGATTTGGTCTGGGCGCCGTTGCTGCTGGCCGCTGCGGTTCTGGGATTTCTGGGCTGGAATTTTCCGCCGGCAAAAATATTCATGGGTGATGCGGGAAGTGGCTTTCTCGGCATCGTACTGGGGGGATTATCTCTTCAGGCTGCGTGGAGCAGCCCGGCGCTGTTTTGGGGATGGCTAATTCTGCTCGGTGTATTTATCGTCGATGCTACCCTCACACTGTTTCGTCGTCTGCTGAGGGGGGACAAGGTTTATGAGGCGCATCGGAGTCATGCCTATCAGTTCGCCGCCAGGCAGTTTGGTCGACATCTACCGGTGACGCTCGCAACCGGGCTGATCAATCTATGCTGGCTGCTGCCGATTGCTATAGCCGTGACACACTATGGTTTAAGCGGCGTAGGCGGTGTCCTTTTGGCCTACCCCCCGTTAGTCATTCTCGCAGTCAAATTTCATGCGGGCGAACTTGAGCAGACCGCGGAGAGCGGTAAAGATAACAAGACTGTTATTTAGGTTTAGAGTAATGGCGCTGGGTTGATGTGTTACGCCACGGGCATCAGTAGTTGAAAGAGGGATGCAGGAGTGCTTGAAGAGTTAATGGACAAGGTCAGAGAGCGTCTCGTTGGGCTTCCACGGCGGCGCAAACGACTGATACAGGTTGGCACAGACATTTTTCTGGTCTGGATGGCTTTGTGGTTGGCGTTCATCGTGCGCTTGGGTATCGATGATATGTACAACCCCTTCAAAGTCCACTTCTGGCTGTTCGTCTGCGCCCCTGTTGTGGCCATTCCATTGTTCATTCGCTTCGGCATGTACCGTGCCGTCATGCGCTATTTCGGCAACGATGCACTGATCGCGATTATCAAGGCTGTCAGTTTATCTTCGCTGATTTTGGCCGTAGTCGTTTATTGGTACAGCAATCACGAAGCGGTTGTGCCTCGCTCGATCATTTTCAATTACTGGTGGTTGAGCCTGGTCATCATTGGAGGATTGCGGTTATGTATGCGGCAATACTTCATGGGGGACTGGTTTACAGCCGCGCAGCATGTTCCTTTTGCCAACCGTGACGATGGTCTGACCAAAGTTGCGATATACGGCGCAGGTGTTGCAGGCAATCAACTCGTTGCCGCACTGCGCATGGGGCGCGTTATGCGCCCTGTTGCCTTTATCGATGATGACCCGGGTATTTCCGATCGCTCGATCTCGGGCCTGCAGGTCTACAAACCCAAGCATATACAGCAGATGATCGACGTCACAGGCGCGCAGGAAATCCTTCTCGCGTTGCCATCGTCGACTCGTGCTCGTCGCCGGGAAATTCTCAACTTGCTGGAAGGCTTTCCACTGCATGTTCGCAGTGTGCCGAATTTTTCCGATCTGGCGAGTGGCCGGGTCAAGGTCGAAGATATTCAGGAAGTCGATATTGCAGACCTGCTGGGGCGCGATGCCGTTCCAGCTCAGCCTGATCTTTTGGAGCGTTGTATCAAAGGCAAGACTGTCATGGTCACAGGTGCCGGTGGTTCGATCGGTTCGGAGCTGTGTCGGCAGATTTTTGCGTTGGAGCCAACCGCGCTTCTGTTGTTCGAACACAGTGAATTCAATCTCTACAACATTCTTTCAGAGCTGGAGCAACGCAGCTCTCGAGAGTCGGCGCCGGTTCGATTGCTTCCCATACTCGGGTCCATACGCCACCAGGACAAATTGCTCGATGTGATGAAAACCTGGAAGGTTGACACGGTTTATCATGCGGCCGCCTACAAGCATGTGCCCATGGTCGAACACAACATCGCCGAAGGTGTACTGAACAATGCGATCGGAACGCTCAATACAGCTCAGGCTGCCTTGCAATCCGGCGTAGCGAATTTTGTGCTGATCTCGACCGATAAGGCGGTGCGGCCCACTAATGTCATGGGCAGTACCAAGCGCTTGGCGGAGTTGACGCTTCAGGCGCTCAGTCGTGAAGTCGCGCCAGTGTTGTTCGGAGACAATGCAAAAGTTTCCCGGGTTAACAAAACCCGTTTCACGATGGTTCGCTTCGGCAATGTGTTGGGCTCCTCCGGGTCGGTTATCCCGTTGTTCCACAGCCAGATCAAGTCCGGCGGGCCGCTGACCGTCACTCATCCGAAGATAACCCGTTATTTCATGACCATCCCCGAAGCCGCGCAGCTCGTTATTCAGGCCGGTTCAATGGGGCTGGGTGGCGATGTGTTTGTGCTGGACATGGGCGAGCCGGTGAAAATCGTCGAACTGGCAGAGAAGATGATCCACTTGTCCGGTTTGAGTATTCGTTCCGATCGCAATCCGCAGGGCGACATTTCCATCGAGTTCACGGGATTGCGTCCAGGTGAAAAGCTCTATGAAGAGCTGTTGATCGGTGACAACGTTGCTGCAACGCCGCATCCGATGATCATGACGGCCAATGAGGATCATCTGCCTTGGGAAGTGTTAAAGGTCAGGTTGGCCAATTTGTTGGCGGCGGTTGATGAAGATGATTATTCGCGCGTTCGCCAGTTATTGCGCGAAACCGTCAGCGGCTACACCCCCGATGGCGAAATTGTCGACTGGATCTATCAGCAACGTCGTCTCGAGCCCTGATTGTTTCACATTCTGTAACGCTCGCATTTTTGACATACACCCATCATGACCTACGTTTGGAGAGCAGCTTCGGAAAAGCTGCTTTCTCAAACGATGATGGAGCGTCAAAAATGCGTACCGGTTACTTCTGTTCTCTGATTTTTGCTTTCCTTGCCAGCGCTTCGATTGCTGCGATCGCCGCACCCTCGGCGCCAGCGGAGTCACCCAAAGCGCCTTTGGTGATGGATACAGCAGCACCTGGACAAAGCGCAAAAGTCGATCTCAACGATGCCGATGCGGCAACGCTGCAAAAAGAGCTGGCCGGAGTAGGTGAAGCGAAGGCGAAGGCGATTGTTGCATATCGGGAAACAAACGGGCCGTTTTCATCGGTAGATGAGTTGCTGGAAGTGAAGGGTATCGGCAAGGCGATCCTTGATCGCAACCGTGACAAGCTGGAAGTCAACTAAGCTGAGTGTATAAGCCAAGAGGCCGGTCATTGACCGGCCTTTTTCATTTGGCGCAGTGCTTGGCTGCGGGTAGGAGTGGAGAGGGCACCCGTCGGACGATGTAAAATTATGGCTATCATATTGCCGTTAGATTATGCCTATAATAATTTTCCGGGGCGTCGAGCCGACACGTCTCATCGGCAACTTCCTTCATCAAGCATTCCAGGAGCACTCTCATGAATTCCGCACACTCCCAAGGTACTGCTCTCGTCACCGGCGCATCGTCGGGTATCGGTGCGGTTTATGCTCAGCGCCTGGCGGCGCGTGGCTTTGATCTGCTGCTGGTTGCCCGTGACAAGGACCGTCTGGAAAGTGCTGCTAGCCAATTACGTGAAGCCCATGGCGTCCAGGTTGAAGTGCTCAAGGCCGATCTGACACAGAAGGATGACGTGCTCAAACTCGAACAACGTCTTCGCAGCGATTCCAGCATTAGTTTGCTGGTCAATAACGCCGGTGTGGCGGCGGACGGATTGCTGGCCAACGCCGATATGGACCAGTTGGAGCGACTGATCCAGTTGAACATCACCGCTGTCACGCGTCTGGCCTCGGCGGCAGCCGCCAGTTTCGCCAAGGCCGGTCGTGGCACGATCATCAATATCGCCTCGGTGGTGGCGTTGTTTCCGGAACGCTTCAATGCAACCTACAGCGCCAGCAAAGCTTATGTACTGAGCCTGACCCAGTCACTGAACACTGAACTCGAAGGCACCGGCGTGCAGATTCAGGCTGTGCTGCCTGGTGTAACCCGCACTGAAATCTGGGAGCGCTCCGGTATCGATGCGAGTGGCATTCCGGCAGAAATGGTCATGGAGGCGGGCGAGATGGTCGATGCGGCGCTTGCGGGTCTGGATCAGGGCGAATTGATCACCATTCCTTCGCTGCCTGACGCTGGAGAATGGCACGCATTTGTTGCTGCTCGCCATGTCATGGCACCGAACCTTTCCCGCAGTTCCGCAGCCCAACGCTACAAGTCCGGCAATTGAATTGATCAGAGGTCACCACGGTATGGATTCGCGTCGAATAGTCGTCACGGGCATGGGCCTGGTTTCACCCTTGGGCAGCGATCTTGAAGTCGTATGGCAGCGTTTGCTGGCCGGGCGTTCTGGTTTGCGTAACTTGCCTGAGGCAACGGTCGCTGATTTACCCACACGAGTCGGCGGCGCGGTGCCGACGCTGGAGGAGGACGCTGAAGCAGGATTTGATCCGGATCGCGCCACGCCACCCAAGGAACAGAAGAAGATGGACCGCTTCATTCTGTTCGCCATGGAGGCTGCACGGCAGGCGCTGGAGCAGGCTGACTGGCATCCTTCAGAAAGCAAAAGCCAGGAGCGTACCGCAACGATCATCGGTTCCGGTGTCGGTGGTTTCGGTGCGATTGCCGACGCCGTACGCACGACCGACAGTCGTGGTCCTCGGCGTTTGTCACCGTTCACTATTCCATCCTTCCTGGTCAATCTGGCTGCCGGGCATGTCTCGATCCAGCATGGTCTGAAGGGGCCACTGGGTGCTCCGGTGACGGCCTGTGCTGCTGGTGTTCAAGCGATAGGAGATGCCGCGCGTCTGATTCGAGCCGGTGAAGCCGACATCGCGGTGTGCGGCGGGGCGGAAGCCTGCATCGACCGGGTCAGTCTGGCGGGCTTCGCGGCAGCGCGGGCCCTGTCCAGCGGTTACAACGACACCCCGCAGCGCGCCTCGCGGCCGTTCGACAGCGGGCGCGACGGCTTCGTGATGGGCGAGGGCGCGGGCCTGTTGGTGATTGAATCCCTCGAGCATGCCTTGGCGCGTGGCGCGACACCGCTGGCGGAGCTGGTTGGTTATGGCACCAGCGCCGACGCCTATCACCTGACGGCCGGGCCTGAAGACGGCAGTGGTGCGCGGCGGGCGATGACGCTGGCACTGGCACAGGCGGGTATCAAACCGGATCAGGTGCAACACCTCAATGCTCACGCGACCTCGACGCCAGTGGGCGACCTCGGCGAACTGGCGGCGATCAAAGCGTTGTTTGGCACGCAGAATAAAATCGCCGTGACTTCGACCAAATCCGCCACTGGGCATTTGCTCGGCGCTGCCGGTGGGCTTGAAGCGATTTTCACGCTATTGGCAATCCGTGATCAGGTGGTGCCGCCAACACTGAACTTCGACAATCCCGATCCGGCGAGCGCAGGTGTGGATATCGTCCATGGCGAGGCGCGGTCAATTCCGATCGAATATGCACTGTCCAACGGTTTTGGCTTCGGCGGGGTCAATGCCAGCGTATTGTTCAAGCGCTGGCAGGCTTAGTCCCGGTTCTTGAGGTGATCGCGGGTGACGTCGAGGATGCTTTGCGCAAACTCGGCATCCGCGACACTGCGCGACAGCAGCAGCGCGCCGACCAGGGTCGACATGATGACAATCGCGCGATCGGCGCTGCTCTCGCCTTCGAGGTTGTTCTCGATCTGCTCCAGACGTGCCTTGAGTAGCGTGTCACTGGTGGTGCTCGGCTGTCCGCGCAGGCCCAGTTCCGAAGAAATGGTCGGCAGCGGGCAGCCTTCATGCGGGGACGTTTGATGCCATTCGGACAGATATGTCTCGATAAAGACATCGAGAGGGTTGTCTTGGGAAAAAATCTCGGCACATAACCCATCGACCTGGTTGCCGGCCTCCTGCAAGGCCTTCTCCACCAACTCGTCCTTGGACTTGAAGTGCGAATAGAAACCGCCATGGGTCAGCCCCAGTGCTTTCATCAAGGGTTGCAGGCCGGTGGCACCGATTCCGTCCTTGCGAAATCGCGCCGAGGCTTCCTTGATGATGCGCTGATGGGTCTGGGCTTTATGGTCCTGCGTGTAACGCATGTGGAGCTCTCCGCAACAATGCCCCCATCTTAACCACTGAAAATTAAATGGTGACTGTACTTCTACTTCTAAAAAGCATGCAGATAAGTCCAATCGTGCTCGCAAAAACAAACCCCGCCTGATCAGGCGGGGTTTTTGTCAGCGGTCTTGCGCTTCTTTCGCGTCAGCTTCGGCGTTGCGTTCAGCCACGCGTTTGCGCTCTTCATCGGTCAGTTCGACCTTGTTGGCGGTGTCGCGCAGCATCATCAAACCGCCAACGATCGAGCCGATTGCAACGACCAGAATCAACCAGGCATACCAAGGCATAACGGCTCTCCTTAAAGGCAGATCGACGGACGAGGATTTCGCCGTGCGACGCTGCATACCACGTTTGAGCGAAGTGACTTCGCAGTGGTTCCATTCTAGGCCGCTTGCACCCGGTACACCCGAAATCCCTCAATGACCTGTCAGCATCGCATCGGCCGGAGCATTGGCGCGCAGTTGACCGGTGAGCAGGAAGTAGCCGAAACCGACGGCCATGAAACCGAGGAAGATCAGCCCGATCAGCGCGTTGAACCACGCCATCGCCACCAGGCACACCACTGCCAATACCAGCGCGATCAGCGGAATCAACGGATAGCACGGCGCGCGGAAAGTGCGCTCCAGGTTCGGCTCCGATTTACGCAGTTTGAACAGGCTGAGCATGCTCATGATGTACATCACGATCGCCCCGAACACCGCCATGGTGATCATCGCGGCAGTGAGGGTCATGCCGCCGAGGTTGATCAAACCGTCGCTGTAGATCGCGGCGATGCCGATGATGCCGCCGACGATGATCGCCCGGTGCGGCGTCTGGAAGCGCGACAATTTTGCCAGCGAAGCCGGCAGGTAACCGGCGCGGGCGAGGGCGAAGAATTGGCGCGAGTAGCCGAGGATGATCCCATGGAAACTCGCGACCAGACCGAACAGGCCGATCCACACCAGCATGTGCAGCCAGCCGGAGTTGTCGCCGACCACGGTTTTCATCGCCTGCGGCAGCGGGTCGTTGATGTTGGCCAAGGTGCGCCAGTCACCGACGCCGCCGGCAAAAAACATCACACCCATCGCCAGCAACACCAGGGTCAGAATGCCGCTGATGTAAGCCTTGGGGATCGTGCGTTTCGGATCCTTGGCTTCTTCGGCGGCCATGGCCGCGCCTTCGATGGCGAGGAAGAACCAGATCGCAAACGGAATCGCCGCGAACATCCCGGCAATCGCCGGTGCGCCGAACACATCGGAACCGGCCCAGCCATTGAGGGCGAAATTGCTGAAGCTGAACGCCGGCGCGACCACGCCCATGAATACCAACAGTTCAGCGACGGCCAGCACGCAGACGATCAACTCGAATGTCGCGGCCAGTTTCACGCCGAGAATGTTCAAACCCATGAAGACGATATACGCGCCGACCGCCGCATGTTTCGGGTCGAGCGCGGGGAATTGCACATTCAGATAAGCGCCAATCGCCAAGGCAATCGCCGGCGGAGCGAAAACGAATTCGATCAGCGTTGCCAGTCCGGCAATCAATCCTCCCTTCTCGCCGAACGCACGGCGGCTGTAGGCAAACGGCCCGCCGGCATGGGGAATTGCCGTCGTCAGTTCGGTGAAACTGAAGATAAAGCAGGTGTACATGGTCGCGACCATGAATGAGGTCACCAGAAACCCCAGCGTGCCGGCCACACCCCAGCCGTAACTCCAGCCGAAGTACTCGCCGGAAATCACCAGTCCGACGGCGATGCCCCACAGGTGCAAGGTGCCCAGCGTGGGTTTGAGTTGTGTGTTCATGCGGTTGCTCCCTGAAGGTTGGCAAAGCTCGGGGAGGGCGCGTGCAGTGGCCGTGCCATTGCTGTGAAACAAGTCGTAAAGAGTTGAAAGCTGTCGTATCGGGGATGTTCGCGGTGGGATTGCTGCTTTTTGTGCGCCAGTTGGGTGCGATGGTGTCGGTTATGCCGTCTTCGCGAGCAGGCTCGCTCCCACAATTTGCAATTCATTCCCCTGTGGGAGCGAGCTTGCTCGCGAAGGCGCCAGCCCAAACACCACAAAGCTCAGCTGTAACGCCCGCATAAACCCACTCTTTACGCTTTCTTTATGCCCCACCGCACCCCTCGGTCTCGTTCCTTTACAGCCTCCTTTCCGACAATGCCTGCACACACGGCAATACGCCGTAACACGGAGATCTTCCATGAGCGTTCTGGACGGGGTGTCACTGCTACTGGCAGTGGGGCTGTTCATTTATCTGTTGGTTGCGCTGTTGCGCGCGGATCGGAACTAGGAGCGGCTATGCACAGTTATGACTATTGGCTGATCCTCGCGTTCTTTGCGCTGGTCTTGCTGCCGGCGCCGCTGCTCGGGCGCTTCTACTACAAAGTGATGGAAGGCCAGCGCACCTGGCTGACGCCGATTCTCGGCCCGGTCGAGCGCGGTTGCTATCGCATCGCCGGCGTCGATGCGGACGCAGAACAGAGCTGGCAGAAGTACACGCTGGCATTGCTGGCATTCAACCTTGCCGGTTTCCTGCTGCTGTTTGCGATTCTGCTGTTCCAGGATCACTTGCCACTGAACCCGCAAAATCTGCCGGGCCAGGAATGGACTCAGGCGTTCAACACCGCGGTCAGTTTCATGACCAACACCAACTGGCAGTCCTACAGCGGCGAAGCGACCCTCAGCTACTTGAGCCAGATGGTCGGCCTCACCGTGCAGAACTTCGTCAGCGCCGCCACCGGCCTCGCCGTGCTGGTCGCGCTGTGCCGTGGCATCGGCCGTAAATCGACGAAAACCCTCGGCAACTTCTGGGTCGACATGACCCGCGCCACCCTCTATGGCCTGCTGCCGCTGTGCCTGTTGCTGGCGCTGTATCTGGTCTGGCAGGGCGTGCCGCAAACCTTCGCGCAATATGTGAATGCGGTGACGATGCAGGGTGTCGATCAAGTGATCCCGCTCGGCCCGGCCGCCAGTCAGATTGCGATCAAGCAACTGGGCACCAACGGTGGTGGCTTCTTCGGTGTCAACTCGGCGCATCCGTTCGAGAACCCGACCGCGTGGAGCAACCTGTTCGAAGTCGCTTCGATCATCCTGATCCCGGTGGCGCTGGTGTTCACCTTCGGCCATTACGTCAAGGACCTGCGTCAGAGCCGCGCGATCATCGCCTGCATGCTGGCGCTGTTCCTGATCGGCGGCGCGACGTCGCTGTGGGCCGAGTATCAACCGAACCCGACACTGAATAACGCGGCCGTCGAACAGACCGCACCGCTGGAAGGTAAAGAAGCACGCTTCGGCACCACCGCCACCGTGCTGTGGTCGGTGACCACTACGGCGGCCTCGAACGGTTCGGTCAACGCCATGCACGACAGCCTCAACCCGCTCAGCGGCATGGTTGCACTGGTCAACATGATGGTCGGCGAAGTGATCTTCGGCGGCGTCGGTGCCGGGCTCTACGGCATGTTGCTCAACGTGCTGATCGCGGTGTTCCTTGCCGGTCTGATGATTGGGCGTACGCCGGAATACCTCGGCAAGAAACTCCAGGCGCGGGAAGTGCAATTGCTGGTCGTCACACTGTTGGTGATGCCGGTCGGCGTGCTGGTGCTTGGTGCGATTGCGGCCGCGGTTCCCAGCGCGGCGGCCACTATCAGCAACCCTGGCCCGCACGGTTTCAGCCAGTTGCTCTATGCCTATACCTCGGCGAGCGCCAACAACGGTTCGGCGTTCGGTGGCCTGAGTGCGAACACGCCGTTCCACAACCTGATGCTGGGCCTGGGCATGTTGATCGGTCGCTTCGGCTACATCCTCCCGGTGCTGGCGTTGGCTGGCAGCCTGGCGATGAAGAAAACCGCGCCGATCGGCCAGAACAGCTTCCCGACCCACGGCCCGCTGTTCGTGACCCTGTTGACCGTGACCATTTTGCTGGTGGGCGGTTTGACCTTCCTGCCGACTCTGGCGCTCGGCCCGATTGCCGAACACCTGAGCATGGGTTTCTGAGGACTGAATGATGAATATGCCCGCAATCAAACCGGCTGCCGTCAAGGCGCCGGAACAGGCGAAAACCGCGATCTCGGCCCTCTGGCGCCCGGCGCTGGTGCAAGCTTTCGTCAAACTCGACCCTCGGCAATTGAAGCGTTCGCCGGTGATGCTGGTGGTCGAACTGACCGCGATTTTCACCACCGTGCTGTGCTTCATTCCCGACGCCGATGTGCCGACTTTCGTCGCCGCACAGATCGCCCTGTGGCTGTGGTTCACCGTGCTGTTCGCCAACTTCGCCGAAGCCTTGGCCGAAGGTCGCGGCAAGGCCCGCGCCGACAGCCTCAAGGCTGGCAGCGAGGGCCTCAGTGCGCGGCGCAAACTGGCCGATGGCAGCTTTCAAGTGGTGCCGGCGGCGAGCCTGCGCAAGGGCGATGTGGTGCGCGTCGAAGCGGGGGAGATGATCCCCGGTGACGGCGAAGTCATCGAAGGCATTGCGGCGGTCAACGAAGCGGCGATCACTGGTGAATCGGCGCCGGTGATTCGCGAGTCCGGCGGCGACCGATCGGCCGTCACCGGCAACACGCGGCTGGTGTCCGACTGGTTGCTGGTGAAGATCACCGTCAACCCGGGCGAGTCGACCCTCGATCGCATGATCGCCTTGGTCGAAGGCGCCAAACGTCAGAAAACCCCGAACGAAGTGGCGCTGGATATTCTGCTGATCGGCCTGACGTTGATCTTCCTGCTGGTGGTGGTGACCCTGCAACCGTTCGCCCATTTCGCCAACGGCAGCCTGCCGCTGGTGTTCCTGGTGGCGCTGCTGGTGACGCTGATTCCGACCACCATTGGCGGTTTGCTGTCAGCCATCGGTATCGCCGGGATGGATCGTCTGGTGCGCCTCAACGTGATTGCCAAATCCGGTCGCGCCGTGGAAGCGGCGGGCGACGTGCATGTGCTGCTGCTCGACAAGACCGGCACCATCACCTTCGGTAACCGTCGCTGCAGCGCGGTGTATGCCGCCCCCGGTGTGAGCGGTCGTGATTTGGCCGAGGGTGCGCTGTTCGCCTCGCTGGCGGATGACACGGCGGAAGGTAAATCGATCGTTGAGTACCTGCGCGGTCTGCATCCGCAACCGGAGCCTGCACTGGAAACCCTGACGGCCGTGCCGTTCAGCGCTGAAACCCGGTTGTCCGGCGTCGACTATCAAGGTCGCGTGTACCGCAAAGGTGCGGTGGATTCGCTGCTGAGTTTCCTCGGCCAAAAACGCGCGGATCTGGCCCCGGCGCTGTCGCGGGAAATCGACAAGATCGCCCAGAGCGGCGGCACCCCGTTGCTGGTCTGCGCCGACGGCAAATTGCTCGGTGCGATTCACCTCAAGGACGTGGTCAAACCGGGCATCCGCGAGCGCTTTGCCGAACTGCGCAAACTGGGGATTCGCACGGTGATGGTCACCGGCGACAACCCGTTGACCGCTGCTGCGATTGCTGCTGAAGCAGGCGTTGATGACGTCCTCGCCGAAGCCACGCCGGAGAAAAAACTCGCGCGTATTCGTCACGAGCAGAACGACGGTCGTCTGGTGGCGATGTGTGGCGACGGTGCCAACGACGCACCGGCGCTGGCGCAGGCTGACGT
The DNA here is from genome assembly GCF_001648775.1 of Pseudomonas fluorescens. Taxonomy (GTDB): domain Bacteria; phylum Pseudomonadota; class Gammaproteobacteria; order Pseudomonadales; family Pseudomonadaceae; genus Aquipseudomonas; species Aquipseudomonas fluorescens_M. The sequence continues at coordinate 139,140 of NZ_LVEJ01000028.1, read as the reverse complement.
CGGCATGGCGATGAACGACGGCACCCAGGCGGCACGCGAAGCGGCGAACATGGTCGACCTCGACAGCGACCCGACCAAGCTGCTGGACGTGGTGCAGATCGGCAAGGAATTGCTGGTCACTCGTGGTGCGCTGACGACCTTTTCCATCGCTAACGATGTGGCCAAATACTTCGCGATTCTGCCGGCGCTGTTTGCCTCGATTTATCCGCAACTGGGTGTGCTGAACATCATGCAGCTGACCAGTCCGCAGAGCGCGATTCTCTCGGCCATCGTCTTCAACGCCTTGATCATCGTCGTACTGATTCCGCTAGCGCTGCGCGGTGTGCGCGTGCAAGCGGCGAGTGCGGCGGCGTTGCTGCGGCGCAATCTGTTGATCTACGGACTGGGCGGGATTCTGGTGCCGTTCGTGGGGATCAAGGCGATCGACATGCTGCTCACGGCGCTGCATCTGGTGTGAGGCTGAAAAGAGCCCCTCACCCTAACCCTCTCCCGGGGGGAGAGGGGACTGACCGAGTGGTTAATCAGAGATACACCGACCTGAGATACCGAGCCGAGCTCAGGTTTTGAAAAGCACCGAAGGTGTTTACGGAAGCTGCACCGACCGGAGAAACCGAGCCGGGCTCAGGTTTTGAAAAGCACAAAAATCGGCTCCCTTTCCCCCTCGCCCCCTTGGGGGAGAGGGCTGGGGTGAGGGGGAAAAGATCTCCCTGACACGCCACCAAAGTTTGCCCAACGAATTCGAGGATCTTGCAATGACCACAATGATACGTCCGGCCCTGAGCCTGCTGGTGCTGATGACCCTGGTCACCGGCGTCGCCTATCCACTGGTGGTGACCGGCGTCGCGCAAGTCGCCTTCCCCGCACAAGCCAATGGCAGCCTGGTGCACGATGCCGATGGCAAAGTCCGCGGCTCGTCGCTGATCGCCCAGGATTTCGTCGGCGATGCGTGGTTCCATCCACGTCCCTCTGCCGGTGCGTTTGCGACGGTTTCCAGCAGCGCGAGCAACCTGGCGCCGAGCAATCCGGCACTCGCCACGCGGGTGATCGATGAGGCCAACAAACTGCAGGTTCCTGGCCAGGGCCCGGTGCCATTGGCCTTGCTGACCACCTCCGGCAGTGGTCTTGATCCACACTTGCCACCGGCAGCAATTGCCTATCAACTGGCGCGTGTTGCGGTGGCGCGAAACCTGCCGGTATCGACCTTGCAGCAACTGCTCGATGCGCACATCGAACAGCCGCTGGTGGGGCCGCCGGTGGTGAATGTGCTTGAGCTGAACATGGCGCTGGAAAAACTGTAGCTCTGTGGTGCTGCCATTCGCGAGCAAGCTCGCTCCCACAGGAGGACGCGTTCCAAATGTGGGAGCGAGCTTGCTCGCGAAGGGGCCATAACGGACACCGAATCAATATCAGGAAGAGAGAGAGCATCAAGCATGAGCGACTCCGGCCGCGCCGACGCGCTGTTAGCAGACCTGCCCCGTGACGGCCGCGGCCGGTTGAAAGTGTTCCTCGGCGCCGCCCCCGGTGTCGGCAAAACCTACGCCATGCTCCAGGCCGCCCACACGCAACTGCGTCAAGGTGTGAAAATCATCGCCGGCGTCGTCGAAACCCACGGCCGCGCCGAGACCGAAGCGCTGCTTGGCGGCTTGCCGCAACAACCGTTGCTGCGCTCGGAATACCGTGGCGTGATGCTCGAAGAAATGGACCTCGACGGCCTGCTCGCAGCCAAACCGAAGCTTGTGCTGGTCGATGAACTGGCCCACAGCAACGCCCCCGGCAGCCGTCACGCCAAGCGCTGGCAAGACATTCAGGAACTGCTCGCCGCCGGCATCGACGTGTACACCACGGTCAACGTCCAGCACCTGGAAAGCCTCAATGATCAGGTGCGCGGCATCACCGGTGTGCAAGTGCGCGAAACCCTGCCGGACTGGGTCCTGCAGGAAGCCTACGAACTGCTGCTGATCGACCTGCCACCACGCGAATTGCTCGAGCGTCTGCGCGAAGGCAAGGTCTACGTGCCGGAACAGGCACGCGCAGCGATCGATGCGTTTTTCACCCAGACCAACCTCACCGCCCTGCGCGAACTGGCGATGCAAACGGCCGCCGCGCAGGTCGATAACGATCTCGCCCAAGGCTATCGCCAACTCGGTCAGGCCGCGCCGGCAGTGCGTGGACGATTGCTGGTCGGCGTCGATGGTGATGCGCAAGCCGAACGCCTCGTGCGCCATGCCAGTCGCGTCGCCCAGCGCCGGCACCTGCCGTGGAGTCTGGTGCATGTCGACAACGGCAGCGTGCGCGACGAGCAATCACGTCTGCGTCTGCAAAGTGCTCAGCAACTGGCCGAGCGTCTCGGTGGTGAAGTGGTGTTGCTGCGCGCCGGCGAGGTGGCGAAAACCCTGATCCAGCACGCGGCCGAACGCCGCGCGAGTCTGGTTCTGGTCGGCCAGTCACGGCCGCGTCTGCGCCGTCGGCTGTTCGGCGGCGGTCTCGCGGCGCGCTTGCTGCGTCAGGCTCACGGGCTGGAAATCAACGTTCTCGATAGCGATCAGCAACAGCATCAACCGCGCCCGCGCAACGCGCTGACCCTGGTCTGGTTCGACTATGCGCTGGCGCTGGTGGCGACCGTATTGGCGAGTGCCTTGGCGTGGGCGGTGTCGAGCGTGTTGCCGCTGCCGAACATCTCGCTGGTGTTCCTCGCGGCCGTGTTGCTGGTGGCGGTGCGCAGCAGTCTTGGCCCGGCGCTGGCCTGCGCGGCGCTGTCGTTTCTGACCTACGATTTCTTATTCATTCCACCGAATTTTTCTTTCAGCATCCAGCGCGAAGAAGACGTGCTGACCCTGCTGTTTTTCCTGTTGATGGCGGCACTCACCGGCAACCTCGCGGCGCGTCAGCGTCGGCAATTGCAGGCGTTGCGCGACACCCAGCAAGAGACCAGCGAGCTGCTCGACCTGTCACGCAAACTCACCGCCGCCACCGACCGCCAGGCCGTGGTCAGCGCGGCCGCGCAGCACCTCAACGGCTGGAGCGATCTGCAACTGTGCCTGCTCAATCGCGATGGTCAGGGTGGCTGGAAAGTCGAGACCGGCGGGCCGTTGCAATTCAGCGAGTCCGAGCGCGCCGCCGCCGATTGGGCCTGGCAACACGATCAACCGGCAGGCATGGGCACTGGCACGTTGCCGTTCGGGCGTTGGTGGTGGTGGCCGCTGTCGGTCGAGGACGGGCCGCTGGCGCTGCTCGGTGTTTGCGCGAAAGAGGGCCAGACCTTGAGCGGCCAGCGTCGGCGTTTGCTCACGGCGTTGAGTCAGCCACTGGCGCAGGCCTTGGCCCGCGCGCAACTGGCTGACGATCTCGAAGCCGCGCGTCTGCATGGCGAAACCGAACAACTGCGCAGTGCGTTGCTGGCCTCGGTGTCCCACGACTTGCGTACGCCGCTGACCGCGATGCGCGGCAGCATCGACAGCCTGCTGGCCCTTGGCGAAGCGATCCCGCTGGAGGACCGGCGGGAACTGCTCGAAGGCACCCGCGATGAAGCCGAGCGTCTCGACCGCTACATCCAGAATCTGCTCGACATGACCCGTCTGGGTCACGGCGCACTGAAGCTGGCGCGGGACTGGGTGTCGCCCGCCGACATCGTCGGCAGTTCGCTCAACCGATTGCGCGCAGTGCTGGCGCCACTGCAAGTCAGCACCGACGTGGCGGCCGAGCTACCGCTGTTGTTTGTCCACGCCGCGTTGATCGAGCAGGCGCTGGTCAATGTGCTGGAAAACGCCGCACGCTTTTCGCCAGCCCACGGTCGTTTGCAACTGAACGCGGGAGCGAATGACGAGGAGATTTTCTTCTCGGTCAGTGATGAAGGTCCGGGCATTCCCGAAGATGAGCGGGCGAAGATTTTCGACATGTTCTACACCGCTGCCCGTGGCGACCGTGGTGGTCAGGGCACCGGCCTGGGCCTGGCGATCTGTCAGGGCATGGTCGGCGCGCACGGCGGGCGCATCAGCGTGGCTGACGGTATCGACGGACGCGGCACCTGCATCACCTTGCACTTGCCGTTGCAGACGCAACCGGGGATGGACGATGAAGGCTGAAGCGGACTGCGCTACTCTCTTGCCACTCTTTTGTGTTGATGTGAATTCATGAGCCAGACCGCGACTATTTTGGTCATCGACGACGAACCGCAGATCCGCAAATTCCTGCGCATCAGCCTCACCTCTCAGGGCTACAAAGTGCTGGAGGCCGGCAACGGTGCCGAAGGCCTTGCGCAAGCGGCGCTGAACAAACCGGACTTGCTGGTGCTCGACTTGGGCCTGCCGGACATGGACGGCCAGCAAGTGCTGCGCGAATTTCGCGAATGGGCCACGACGCCGGTGCTGGTGCTGTCGGTGCGCGCCAGCGAAGGGCAGAAGGTCCAGGCGCTCGATGGCGGCGCCAATGACTATGTGACCAAGCCGTTCGGCATTCAGGAATTCCTCGCTCGGGTGCGTGCGCTGTTGCGTCAGGCCCCAGCCGGGGAGGCCCAGCAAGCGGCACTGAATTTCGGTCCGCTGACGGTGGATCTGGCCTATCGACGAGTGCTGCTCGACGGTGTCGAAGTGGCGCTGACCCGCAAGGAATACGCGGTGCTGGCGCAACTGGCGCGGCATCCGGGACGGGTGATTACCCAGCAGCAATTGCTCAAGGATATCTGGGGCCCGACGCACACCGAAGACAGCCATTATCTGCGGATCGTGGTGGGACATTTACGGCAGAAACTGGCGGACGATCCGACGCGGCCGCGGTTTATTGTCACTGAAGCCGGGGTTGGCTATCGGCTGATCAGTGACAACAATCTTTAGCCATTGGTTGTCCCGGCAGACGCCATCGCTGGCAAGCCAGCTCNNGGAGCTGGCTTGCCAGCGATGAGGCCCTTACAGACTGCGGAGAACTTCAGGGCTCTCGGTTCTGCTCACTCTCATACCGATCCAGCGTATCCCGCGCAATCTCGCGCCCCAGCGCGATCAACTCCGGCGCCTTGTAAAACTCGAAAAACCGGCAAACCCGCTTGGGCACATTGATCAGGATATCCGGCGGATACCCGGCGATCTTGTACTGCGCCAGCGAAGTCTGCATCACCTCGAAACTCTGGTTGATCAAGTCCAGCAATGACGCCGGCCCGACGTTGTCGATGATGAACGAGCCGGTCGCCGATTTCGGTGCGCCTTCACGCTCAGGGGCGGCGGCCGGCTGTTGGTTCTCGGGTTCGGCACCTTCGAGCCATGGATTGATATCGGCGGCTTCCGCGCGCAGGGCTTCCTGTTCGAGCTTCAACAATTGCTCGGCCTGTTTACGCCGGAATGGCATCTTCGAACCCAGCGAACTGATCAAGCTGTCGAAGCGCGAGCGGAACGCGGGCGGGCGCTGGATCACGGGCAATTTGTAGTGACGCTGGTTGGTCGAGTTGAGATTCACCGCAATGATCAGATCACAGTGGCTCGACACCACCGGCACGATCGGCAACGGGTTGAGAATGCCGCCATCGACCAGCATGCGATTGCCTTGCATCACTGGCGTGAACAGGCTGGGGATTGCCGCCGAGGCGCGCATGGCTTGGTGCAGGCAACCTTCCTGAAACCAGATTTCCTGTTGGTTGGTGAGGTCGGCGGCGACGGCGGTGTAGGGGATGCGCAAGTCTTCAATGTTGATCTCGCCGACGATCTTGCGGATCTGCCCGAAGACCTTCTCGCCGCGAATCGCACCGAGGCGGAAACTCACGTCGACCAGTCGCAGCACATCCAGATAATCGAGACTTTCGATCCAGTTCTTGTAAACGTCGAGTTTTCCGGCGGCGTAGATGCCGCCGACCACCGCGCCCATCGAACACCCGGCAATACAGGCGATGTCGTAACCACGCCGTTCGATCTCTTCAATGACCCCGATATGGGCATAGCCCCGGGCGCCACCGGAGCCCAGCACCAGAGCGACACGCTTTTTCATCAAACTTCCTCCCGACAAGGTTGCACAATGCACCCATCGGCCAAGTGGCTCAATCGCCGAGGTCGTTGAGTGCGCCGGTGACGTCGTTTTTTCGATACTGCATGACCCTTCAGCGCTATCCTTCTCAGCTGCGCGGTTTCACCCGCCGGCAAGGCACTTTTTCGCAGCCTTACCGTCTTACCTGCACGACTGTTGACCTAATTTGAGGTGTGAGTGATGAAAGCCTGGATCTGTGTGCCGTTGATGGCTCTGGCATTGGCCGGTTGCGCCGGTAAGACTGCTTACCGCGACAGCTGCGGCAGTCAGCTCGACGCGGCGTGGCACGAACTGGATCTGGCCAAGGCCGAAGGCTTTGCCGGCACGGTGAGTTACTCCAAAGCCCTGTCGTTGCTGACGGCGGCGAAGACTCAGCAACAATTCGAAGGGTTCGAAGGTTGCAGCAACAAAGCCGAGAAGGCGCGCTTCTACATTCGCGAATCCCGCGCCGGGCGCTAAGCTGCTGACGTGAAGCAAGGATGCTGCGAACACTGGGCGGCAGAATGATCCTTCAAGCCATTTGAATCAGGAGCGAGCGATGTCTGCGTTGGTTGACCGGTTGGTGGCTCATGTCCTGAGCCTGGAAGTACGGCTGCTGGCCTGTCAGGCACGGCTCACTGCACGGACCGACCCCGAAGCGCTGCATGATCTGCGTACCACGGTGCGCCGCTTGCGCAGCCTGTTGCGGCCATTGCGTGGCTTGCCGGGTGTCGAGCAACTGGAAGACGCCGCGTCGGCGGTGGGGCAATTGACCACGCCGTGGCGCGATCGTGAAGTGCTCGCGGCGTATCTGCTCCAGCATGATCAGCCTGAGGCCGCGCAACGGCGCATGGCGCAGATGGCCGAGGCTTATCCGGCACTGGCGGCGAGTGCCGAAGTGGCGTCGCTGTTGATGATTCTCGACGCCTTCCCGCGTTTCCTGCGCGCCTCCCAGCGTCAGGGCTTGCTCAAGGGCCTGGATAAACGCATCGAAAAACGTCTCGGCAAACAATGGCAGAAACTCGACCAGGCGCTGCACGATCCGGCGCACGACCGTCATCGCTTGCGCTTGCTGATCAAACGCGTGCGCTACGGCATCGAAGCCTATCCCGAACTGGACCGCTTGCCCGAGGCAGCGCTGGCGCGATTGAAGTCGGCCCAGGGCGCGTTGGGTGACTGGCACGATTGCTGGCAGTGGTTGGCGAAGGCTGAGCTTGAGACGGATCTTCAGCCCTGTGTCGCCACTTGGCAGGCGACCATGATCCAGGCCGAAATCAAGGCCGATCAAGTCCTCGAAAAACTCAGTTCAGCCTGCTTCAAAAAATCCTGAAATCACCACATTCCCTGTGGGAGCGAGCTTGCTCGCGAATGCGTTCTGTCAGGCGGTACATTCTTTCCTGACACCCCGCTTTCGCGAGCAAGCTCGCTCCCACAGGGTGTTGTGTGTGCCGGGAAGTGCGCTAAGGCCTTTCTGTCAGTCCATTTGACCGGTATAGACGCTGCGGCGCTGTGCAGGTCTGGTTAAGATCGCTGCATTCATTTCTGCTTTTCCGAGGTTTGCCATGCGCTTTAGCGATCTGCTCGAGGCGGTCCGCCGCCAACCAGAACTGACGATTCCTGCCGAATGGGGCCAGGGCCGTGCCAGTTTCGGTGGTCTGGTGGCCGCGCTGCAATATGAAGCCATGCGCGCAAAAGTACCGGCGGATCGCCCGGTGCGTTCTCTGGCGATCACTTTTGTCGGCCCTGTCGAACCCGAAGTCCCGGTGAGTTTCGAAGTGGATGTACTGCGCGAAGGCAAAGCCGTCAGCCAAGTCATGGGCCGGGCGATGCAGAATGGCCAGGTGGTGACGATCGTTCAGGGCAGCTTCGGTGCTTCGCGGCCTTCGGAGGTGGCAGTCGAAGCGTATCCGGCGCCATCAATGAAACACTGGGACGAGTGCCAGGAGTTGCCTTACATCAAAGGCGTGACGCCAGAATTCATGCGTCATTTGGCGATGCGCTGGAGCGTCGGCGGCATGCCGTTCACCGGCACTCAATCGCGGCTGATGGGGGGCTGGGTGCGGTTGCGCGGAGATGTCAAAGAAGAGCCGGTCAATGAGGCGCATCTGCTGGCTTTGGTGGATGCGTGGCCGCCCGCGCTGTTGCCGTATCTGAAGAAGCCTGCACCCGGCAGCACGCTGACCTGGACCATTGAATTCGTGCAGCCGCTGCACGATTTGAGCACGCTGGACTGGTGCCAATACCTCGCCGACATCGAGTATGCCGCCGATGGCTACGGCCATGTCGCCGCCAAGCTGTGGAGCGCAGAAGGGGAATTGATTGCGATGAGTCGCCAGACCGTCACGATCTTCGCCTGACTCAGTGGCGACGGTGGCGCTCACGCCAGGCGCGCCACCAGCCACCGCTGAGGAAGAAGCGCGGAAAAGTCAGAAACTGCTCGACCAGCAAGCGTGACACTGCATCTTTGCGATCACTGAACGGCTCGGAGGCTTGCGCCTCCAGGCTGTGGCCGTGGCGCTGCAAACCCAGCGCCGCAATGATACCGATCACGCCGATGGCCACACTGGCCAGACTCAGGCTGAACACCCCGGACACGATCAGCAGAAAGGCGACGATGAACAACGGCACCGCAATCAGGTGCAGCACCAGATTGGTCGGGTGCTGATGATTGCCGGGGTACGCGCGCCATTGCCACGCGGGAAGGTTGGGGTGACGTTTGCCCATGTTGACTACTCCTCGATCCATGTTGAACACATGGTTGAAGAATAGGCCGGGGCGCGGAGGGCGGCGAATCAAGGTTGGCTATTGAAGCGATAGGCGTCATCGCCGGATTCGATGCTGCCGCGTTTGAAGCCTTCGCGAGCAGGCTCGCTCCCACAGAGGATTTATGAGCGCCCCAGATCCAATGTGGGAGCGAGCTTGCTCGCGAAAGGGCCTTCAGAGTTTCAATTGACCTATGGCCTTGTTGAGTTCCCCAGCCAACGTCGCCAGCTCATTACTGGTCGTCGCCGAATCCACAGTCTGCTGCACGGTGTTCTCGGTCACATCACGAATACTCACCACCGCCCGGTTCATCTCTTCGGCAACCTGACTCTGCTGCTCCGCCGCCACGGCGATCTGCGTGTTGCTCTCACGCATTTGCGCGACCGCGCCGGTGATTTCCGCCAGCGCTGCACCAGCCTCCTGCGCCTGCTGCACGCAATCGTCAGCCTTGTACGAACTCTCCTGCATGAAATCCACTGCATCGCGAGTGCCGGCCTGTAACGCCGAGACCATCGTGGTGATCTCGTCAGTCGAGGTTTGCACGCGTTTGGCCAGATTGCGCACCTCATCGGCGACCACCGCAAACCCCCGACCCATCTCGCCGGCGCGAGCAGCTTCGATGGCGGCGTTGAGGGCGAGCAGGTTGGTCTGTTCGGCGATGCTGTGAATCACGCTGACCACGCCGTTGATCTTCTGACTGTCCTCGGCCAGCCGTTGAATCATCTCGGCCGTTTGCTGCACACCGCTGGAGAGCCCGGCAATCGAATGTTGTACCCGCGCAACCACTTGCTGACCGCTGCCGGCGAGGCCATCGGCGGTCTGCGACAGATCGCGAGTGGCACCGGCGTGCTGGGCGATGTGATAGACCGTGGCGGTCATTTCATTGATCGCCGTGGCCGCCTGGTCGGTTTCGCTCTGCTGACCGAGCATGCCATGACGCACTTCGTTCATGCTCGACGCCAACCGCGCCGCGCCGACATCCAGTTGCCGCGCCGTGTTGGCCACCGTGGTGACGACGCGTTGATAACCGGCTTGCATGGCGTTGAAGGCATTGGCCATTTGCCCGACTTCATCTTTGCCGGCCAGCGGTACGCGAGCCGACAGGTCGCCGGTTTTTTCCACGTGCAACATCACGTCTTTCAGGGTGTTGAGCTGGCTGAGCAGGAAGCGGATCAGCAACTGCGAGGCACACAGCATGGCGAACATCAGGATGAACACGGCTACCGCATAATTGGCGAAACGCTCGCTGAACACCTGGCTCAGGCTCGGGCCATAGGCGATCACGGCGACTTGCTGCCCGTCAGCGCGGCTGAACACTTCGGCGCCCATCAGCGGGTTGTCGCCGAACAGCGGCAGGTGATTGATCTCGTTCCAGCCATTGCTGGTGATTTCCAGCAGCGGTTGGTCGTTGAGGCGCGGCGCCTCACCGCGATTGAATGTCAGTACCTGATCGGTTTTAGGCAACGGCTGCCCTCCCGGCCAGGCCTTGAGCAGTTGCGCCTGGGCTTGAGCGGACACCTGTGAAGCGTGACTGCGCGCCTGTTGTTCGAGCTGCACGGCGTACAGCACCAACAGCAGAGTGGTGACGAAGGCGACCGCATTGACCGCCCAGAATTTGTATTTCAGCGAGATATTGCTAAGCCAGGCACCCATGGAGGTCTTCTCTGATAGCGGAAACAGTTTCGGCAAGGTGCCAGCATTGTGCCGCTATGCAGATCTGCGGATCTTGATGCACATCAACAGAACACATCTATCCCCTGTGGGAGCGAGCCTGCTCGCGAAGAGCGCGTGTCAGTCGACATCATTGCTGTCTGAACCCTCGCTTTCGCGAGCAGGCTCGCTTGTATGTTTAGACTTGAAGGGGTGGGCGGGGAGGTTGTAGAACGCGCGGGCACACGCGGTGGTGTGCGCCGCCAGATCTTCTTCGGTCTCGCCGCGATGCAACGCCACTTCGCGCAGCACTTCAGTCAGATAGGCCGGCTCATTGCGGCCGTTTTTCGGCTTCGGTCGCAGGGTGCGCGGCAGCAGATACGGCGCATCACTTTCCAGCATCAGGCGCCCACGTTTGATCTCTTTCACCAGCGGATGCAAATGCGTGCCACGGCGCTCGTCACAGATCCAGCCGGTAATCCCGATGTGCAGATCCAGATCGAGATAGCTGAACAGGGCTTTCTGTTCGCCGGTGAAGCAATGCACCACAGCGGCGGGCAGGTGATCACGGAAGTCTTTCAGAATTTCCAGCAGACGCTGGCTGGCATCACGCTCATGGAGGAACACCGGCAGTTGCAGTTCAACGGCCAACGCCAAATGCTCTTCGAGGACTTTTTCCTGCTGCGGGCGCGGCGAGAAATCACGGTTGAAATCCAGGCCACATTCGCCCACGGCAACGACGTTTTTCTCTTGCAGCAGACTGCGCAAACGACGGGCGCTGTCAGCATTCCAGTCACTGGCCGAATGCGGGTGAATACCGGCGGTGGCAAACAGTCGCTGACCACTGTCATCGAGTTGCCGGCAGAGCTCCAGGGCTTGCTCGCTGCCCTCGACGCTGGTGCCGGTCAGCACCAGTTGGCAGACCCCGGCGGCATAGGCGCGATCAAGCACGGCCTGGTGATTGTCGGCGAAACTTGGGTTGGTCAGGTTGACGCCGATATCGATGAGTTGCATGGTTGCTACCTCGGGCCGAAGGCCGGAAAGCATACCAGAGCTGTAGATTCATAAGAAAAGCCAAGAACTACAACGAGTTAGAGCTGTCTCTTGATGCCGCGACGCAGCCCGGTTTGGCAGAAGTGCCATTACTGTGCCAGTCTCTCGCACTTTGCCAGCGCTCCAGGCGCTCTGTTTTCGTCGGTGATATCGACCGCTCAGCGGTGAGATCGCCCCGTATTCTTTCCGGAGAGTGGATGGTTCGTCCCTCGGTTTTGCTTCTGTTGTGTGGATCGCTGCTACTGCCGATGACGGCGGTTGCGCGCCTGCCCGGGCCGCTGCAAGCCGTGCCGGCGGCCAAGGTGCGCGACTTGTCCGAGATTCGCAGCAGTCGCGTGTTGCGCGTGCTGGTCAATCAGAGCCGCAACAGTTCCGGCGAAGTTCAGGGCCAGGCCATTGGCGTCGAATACCATCGTTTGCGCGCTTTCGAGCAATACCTCAACGGCCACGCCCGTGATGGCCAGGAAATCACCCTCAAGATCATTCCCAAAGCCAAGGATCAATTGCTCGGCGCGTTGCAACGCGGCGAGGGCGATCTGGTCGCTCCCGGCGAATTGCTCGATCTGCAACCGGGCTTTGCCGTGGCCAGCAGCGAACCGATCGCCAGCAACGTGCCGCTGGTATTGGTCGGGATCAAGGGCGAGCGACGCTACACCAAAGTCGAGCAACTCGCCGGCAAAACCCTGGCGTTGCCCACCGGCAGTGCGGCAGGGGAGGCGGTCAGTCAGCTCAATCAGAAACTGGCGCTGCACAAACTGGCGCCGATCAAGATTGAATGGGTCGATCCGACACTGGCGGTCGAAGATGTGCTGGAAATGGTCCAGGGCGGGATTTTCCACCTGACCATCGTCGAACAACCCATTGCCGAGCGCTGGGGCAAGATCCTGCCGAAACTGCGTTTTGATCGCCAACTGATGATCAGCGAGCCGGGCGAAGAGTATTGGTTCGTGCGCCGCGATGCTTCGATGTTGCGCGCAAGCATCGACCGCTTCCTTGGTGGTTACAAGAAGCCGTCCAATGAAGACGTGGCGTTTCTGCGCATCTATCGGCGCCTCTATCAAGTTCACTATCCATTGGCCAAAGCTGACCGTCAGCGGCTGGAAAAACTCCGTCCGACCCTGCAAAAACACGCTGACGCGCAGAACATGGACTGGCTCAATCTGGCCGCGCTGGCATTCAAGGAATCGGCACTGCAGCCCAGCGCGCGTAGCGGCAGCGGCCCTACCGGACTGATGCAAATCACCCCGTCCGCCGCCCAGCGTGTCGGTGTCAACAATATCCAGAATCTCGATGCGAACGTGCAGGCCGGGGCCAAATACCTGGCGATGATCCGTCGCAAATTCTTCAGCAGCCCCAAGCTCAATGAGCGCGAACGCATGGCGTTCACCCTGGCGGCTTACAACATCGGCCCCGAGCGCGTGCAGGGCATGCGTGCCGAAGCCCGACGCCGTGGCTTGAACCCTAATCAGTGGTTCTTCCAGGTCGAGCGCATCGCCATGGAGCAGGTAGGAATGGGGCCGGTCAGCTATGTTAATAGCGTGAACAAGTATTACTTGGCGTTCGACCGGGAGCGGGAGTCGTTGGAGCCCGGGGCGCAAAAAGTCGTCTCACGTAAATGATCTAATAAATTGATTGTTATGGCGGAATATTTGCGCTTTTAACATGAAATTAACTGATTAATATAGCGGCCAACCAACACACATAACTCCTCGCAAAAACAAGGAATGCCTCATGAGCTCTCTGATCAACAAAGTCCTGTTTACCCGCGCCGGCTACGGTCTGACCATCCTGCGCATTGCTGTCGGCGTGATCTTCGCAGCTCACGGTTCGCAAAAACTTTTCGGTCTGTTCGGTGGTTACGGCCTGGCAGGCACCGCCCAGTACATGGACAGCATCGGCCTGCACCCGGGCTACCTGATGGCCACGCTGGCCGGCGGTACTGAGTTCTTCGCTGGCCTGGCCTTGATCATCGGTCTGCTGGTGCGCCCGGCGGCGCTGGGCCTGACCTTCCTGTCGCTGGTGGCGATCTTCACCGTACACATCAGTAACGGTTTGTTTATGGCCAACAACGGTTACGAGTTCGCCCTGGCCCTGCTCGGTGGCAGCCTCGCCGTTCTGATCGAAGGCGCCGGCAAGCTTTCGGTAGACCGCGCCATCGCCGGTTAAGCGCTCTGGCTCACGGAAAAGGCCCGCATTGTGCGGGCCTTTTTTGTTGCGGCTGATTCTTGACACTGATCGGTCACGTTCTCTAGGATGTTGCCCATGCGCCGATTTAAACAGCTACTTGCGGGGCGCCAGGTGACTTCAACAGTTGCCGTCAGAAGCCGGAACAGGGCTTCGAAATACCGCTAAAGCGCTGGTTCGGTGTTGCCTCTCACCTGCCATGCAGACTTTTGAGGCAGAGACACGACACGATGAATGCACTACGCCCTCCAGCACGTCCCGCGCCGATCACGGCACATATCACCCAGCGCAACCCGAAAATCCTCCTTGGCGGCAAACATCAGCCGACGCTGTTGCGTTATCTCGATGGCTGGCCACGTCGCAGCGGCGGTCCTGCCGCATTCCTGATCCAGTTCGTTGAAGACGGCGAATCGCTGGCGCGTTTTGCCAGTGACAGTTTTGATCTGGCGGTGATTCAGGCACCGACTGCGGAAGATGCACCGGAAATGATCAAGCAACTGACCCGCGTCGCGCGGCAGGGCTTGATCACCCGCCGCTGATACGATTTACGGATAGTCGATGGCGACGATGTAAACGAATTGCTCGCCGGTCGGCGTCTGCACCCGGACTTCAGCATCCAGCGCCTTGCCGATCAAGGCGCGGGCCAGTGGCGAGTCGATGCTGATCAGGCCCAGTTTCAAATCCAGTTCATCCGGGCCGACGATGCGGTAGCGCGACTGCTTGCCGTCTTCGTCTTCGATGGTCACCCAGGCGCCGAAGTAGACCTTGTTCGGATCGCTGGGTTTTTCGCTGACGACTTTCAACGCTTCCAGGCGTTTGGTCAGAAAGCGCACGCGACTGTCGATCTCGCGCAGCATCTTCTTGCCATAGGTGTATTCGGCGTTCTCCGAGCGATCGCCCTGTGCCGCGGCCTCGCTGACCGATTGTGTCACCTGCGGGCGGCGCACGTGCCACAGCTCATGGAATTCGGCGCGCATCCGCGCTTCACCTTCAGGGGTGATCAGCGCGGTGCCGGCGGTGCGGGGAGGGCGATAACGGCTCATGGCAACTTCTTGTGATTAAGACCGCTTGAGTCTATCAACCCTCGCGCAACACTGTCAGTGGACTTGCATTGAGCGCCCGGCGCGTGCCGAACACACCGGCACCCCCAATCAGCGCGGCGCCAATTAATGGCAGCACCAACAACCATGGATGCGGATGCCACGGCAGATCAAAGGCGTAGCGATACAGCACCAGACTCACCACTTCCGAGCCTATCGCCGCGAGCAAGCCGCTGACTGCACCGAGCAAGCCGAACTCGATGCGCCGTGCCTTAATCAGCAACTGTCGCTCCGCGCCCAGAGCACGCAGCAGCGCACCTTGGCGAATACGTTCGTCGAGCGTCGACTGCAAGCCGGAAAACAGCACCGCCATCCCCGCCGCCAAGACAAACAACAATACGTATTCAACGGCCAAGGTGACTTGGGCGAGGATGCTGCGCAATTGTTCGAGCAGCGCTTCGACTTGCAGAATGGTCACTGCCGGGAAGGTCCGCGACAGATCAACGATCTGCTGATCATGTCCGGGTGCCAGATAGAAACTGGTCAAATAAGTCGCCGGTAGATCTTTCAGCGTGCCGGGCTGGAAGATCATGAAGAAGTTCGGCTGGAAATTGTCCCAGTTGATCTCGCGCAGGCTGGTGACCTTCGCTTCACGATTGACCCCGCCGACGCTGAACACCATGTGATCGCCGAGTTTGAGCTTGAGGCTTTCGGCGACTTTGCCTTCCACCGAGACACCGGGAACATCATCCGTAGGTTGATCCTTCCACCATTCCCCGGCGGTGAGCTTGTTGCCCGCAGGCAGATCCGCCGCCCAGGTCAGGCTCAAGTCGCGCTGCACCGCACGGTCACCGGCCGAATCCTTGCTGACGATTTGCTGCACGGCTTCGCCATTGATGCTGATCAGACGCCCCGGCACCACCGGATACAGTGGCGCCGCTTGTGCGGAGACTTTGATCAGGTGATCGGTGAAGGCCTGTTTGTCTGCCGGCAGAATATTCAGGGCAAAGTAGTTCGGCGCATTTTTCGGCAGTTGGTTTTGCCAGGTGTCGAGCAGTTCGCCCCGCAGCAGGGCAATCAAGGCCATCGACAGCAGAATCAGGCCGAATGCCAGCGACTGACCGGCCGCTGCCAAGGGATGGCGCAGCAACTGGCCCAGGCCCAGGCGCCACGGCAACGAAGCACGGGCGAGCATCCGCCGCAGGCTTTGCAGCAACAACAACAGCAAACCGCCCAATAGCAACGCGGCGACCACGCCCCCGCCGAGCAGCGCGAAGGTCAGCAGCAGATCCAGGCTCAAGCGCCACATGATCAGGCCGAGCGCGCCCAAGGCTGCGCCGTAAACCATCCAGGTACTCGACGGGATCGGCAGCATGTCGCGGCGCAGCACACGTAACGGCGGCACACGCCCCAGCGCAGCGAGGGGCGGCAAGGCGAAACCCGCCAGCGCCACCAGTCCCGTGCCGATCCCGGCGATGGCTGGAAACAGACCGCCCGGTGGCACATCGCTTGGCAACAAATCATGCAGCAGCGCGAACAAGCCCAGTTGCGCCAGCCAGCCCAGCAGCGCGCCGCTGAGCGCGGCGAGCAAGCCCAGCACGGTCAGTTGCAAACTGAACAACAGCATGGTTTCCCGGCGCGATAATCCCAGGCAGCGCAGCAACGCGCTGGCATCGAAACGGCGGCTGGCGAAACGGTTCGCCGACAGCGCCACGGCGACACCGGCCAACAGCACGGCGACCAGACTGGCCATGTTCAGATAACGTTCGGCCTTGCCCAGCGCACCGCCAATCTGCCGGTTGCCATCGCGGGCGTCCTGAATGCGCTGGTTGGCGGCGAGCCCGGGTTTGATCAATTGCCGATAGGTTTCCAGCGCCTGCGGTTCACCGCGCCACAGTTCGCGGTAACTCACCCGGCTACCGGGTTGCACGACGCCGGTGGCGGCGAGGTCATCGAGGTTGATCATGACCCGCGGCGTGAGGCTGTAGAAGTTGCCGGCGCGATCCGGTTCATAGGTCAGCACGCGGGTCAGTTTCAAGGTCTTCATGCCGACATCGATGCTGTCGCCGATCTTCAGATCCAGTGCGGTCAGCAGGCGTGCCTCGACCCAGGCTTCGCCGGGTTGCGGTTCGCCACCGGTTTGTTCGGCGGCGAAAGGCGCAGGTGCGCTCTTCAGTTCACCGCGCAACGGATAGGCGCGGTCGACGGCTTTGATGCTCGACAACTGAATGCCGTTGTCGGTGGCGATGACGCTGGAAAACTCCACCACCTGCGCATGATTCAGGCGCAGCTCGGTACCACTCCTGATCTGTTCTTCACGGGCCGGGGAGCTGCCCTCAAGTACCAGATCAGCGCCGAGAAACTCAGTGGCGCGCAGCATCATGGCGCCGTTCAGGCGGGCGCCGAAGTAACCGATGGCAGTACTCGCCGCCACCGCCACGACCAACGCGAAGAACAACACGCGCAATTCCCCGGCACGGGCATCGCGCATCAGTTGGCGCAGGGCGAGGCTGAACAGACGCAACAGCGGCAAACGTGCCATCAAGGCTCCAGAGGGGCGACCAACAGCCCGGCTTCAAGACGGATCAGGCGCCGGCAACGATGAGCCAGGCGTTCGTCGTGGGTCACCAGCACCAGGGTGGTGCCGCGTTCCTTGTTCAATTCGAAAAGCAAATCGCTGATGCGCTCGCCAGTGTGGCTGTCGAGGTTGCCGGTCGGCTCGTCGGCGAACAGTACGTCGGGCTCGGCAGCAAAGGCGCGGGCGATGGCCACACGCTGTTGTTCGCCACCGGAGAGCTGGCGCGGCGAGTGCGTCAGACGTTGACCGAGGCCGACGCGCTGGAGCAGCTCAGTCGCCCGCTCACGGGCGTCTTTGCGGCCATCGAGTTCCAGCGGCAGCATGACGTTTTCCAGCGCATTGAGGCTGTCGAGCAACTGGAACGACTGGAAGACGAAACCGACATGCTCGGCTCGGATGCGCGCACGCTGGTCTTCGTCAAGATTGCTCAGGCCTTGCCCGGCGAGGATGACTTCGCCGCTGCTCGGCAGGTCGAGGCCGGCGAGCAGGCCGAGGAGGGTGGATTTGCCCGAACCGGATGCGCCGACGATGGCCAGGCTGTCGCCCTTGTTCAGTTCCAGGCTGAGTTCGTGCAGGATAGTCAGTTCACCTTCCGCGCTGGGAACCACTTTGCTGAGGTTCTTCGCGGTGAGAATGCTTGCGCCCATGGAGAATCCGATGCGTGTGTGGTTTTTGAGTGCTGGCCTGGCCTTGATGTGCATGGCCCAGAGCGCAGCGGCGGGTACTGTCCTGATCGTTGGCGATAGTATCAGCGCCGGTTTCGGACTGGATACCCGCTTGGGGTGGGTGTCGTTGCTCGAACAACGGCTCAAACAGGAGGGTTTCGACGACAAAGTGGTCAATGCCTCGATCAGCGGCGACACCAGTGCCGGAGGCCAGGCGCGGCTGCCCGCGCTGCTTGCAGAGCATAAACCGGCACTGGTGATCCTCGAACTGGGTGGCAATGATGGCTTGCGCGGAATGCCGCCAACTCAATTGCAACAAAATCTTGCCTCGATGATCGACAGCTCCCGCCAGAGCGGGGCCAAGGTGTTGCTGTTGGGCATGCAACTGCCGCCCAACTACGGCAAGCGCTACACCGATGCTTTTGCCGAGGTCTACGGCAAACTCGCCGACGATAAAAAGATCCCGCTGGTACCGTTTTTCCTCGACGGCGTGGGCGGTCATCCGGACTTGATGCAGGCCGATGGTCTACACCCGGCGGTCGGGGCTCAGGGCAAGTTGCTGGAAAATGTCTGGCCGACGCTAAAACCGCTGTTATGAGGCTTTTCTAAGGGCAGGCTTTCGGCTAATGTGGCGCCCCCTTATTTGGAGCCCCCGATGTCGCGTTCTGCCTGGTCCCTGTTTGCCTACCAACTGATCGAGCCTGACGAGCAGCTGGACCTGTTCGCCTGCCAGGAAGTGCGGGTGCATCTGGTGACCCGGCAACTCGAACTCGGTGGCTCGGCTGATCGCACCCTCTGCGGCAGCCTGCTGCCGGCGCAACCGCGCTGGTCGAGCGTGGATCGCCGGGTGTTTCAGGATCAGCGCCTGTGTTCGCTGTGTCGGGCGATTCTTGAGTCGCAGAAGCGCGGGACGTCGCCGATCTGGCCGGAGCTGCGTTTCGAGCTTTAAACCCAGAGCTCGCCCGATCGCGGCCGAGCCTGCGGCAGCGCTTACATGAAGACTTCTGTCTGCCTATCGGGCCGTCTCCCCGAATATTCAAAGTGCGGTGTACAATCGCGCTCTTATACCCTTGATGATCATGCGAAGGATTTTCCGGATGTTGCCGCGCTTTCCTGCCGTCACCCGCTGCCTGTCACTTGCCGCCCTGTGTGTGGCCGGTCCCGTTGCTGCATTGGAGTTTCCCCTGCCACCGCCCGGTGAAGACATCATCGGTCAGGTGCAGGTGATCAAAGCCAAGTACGAAGACACCTTCGCCGATCTGGGCACGAAGTACGATCTGGGCTACTCGGAGATGGTCGCGGCCAACCCGGGCGTCGATGCCTGGTTGCCGGGCGCCGGTACCGAAATCGTCCTGCCGACGCGGTTCATTCTGCCGCCGGGTCCGCGCGAAGGCATCGTTATCAATCTTGCCGAATACCGCCTCTACTATTTCCCGAAAGGCCGCAACGTGGTGTACACGTTCCCGCTGGGGATCGGTCGTGAGGGTTGGGGCTCGCCGATCGCGCACACCTCGATCACCGCCAAGACACCAAACCCGACCTGGACGCCTCCAGCGTCGATCAAGGCTGAACACGCTGCGGATGGCGATCCACTGCCAAACGTGGTGCCGGCCGGCCCGGACAATCCATTGGGCCCGTTCAAGTTCACCCTGGGCACGCCGGGTTACCTGATCCACGGTTCGAACAAGAAATTCGGTATCGGCATGCGCACCAGCCACGGTTGCTTCCGCATGTTCAACAACAACGTGCTGGAAATGGCCGGCATGGTGCCGGTCGGAACGTCGGTGCGCATCCTCAACGATGCGTACAAGTTCGGCAGCAGTGGCGGCAAGGTTTATCTGGAAGCGCACACGCCGATCGACGACAAGGGCAACCCGTCGGTGGTCGACAAGCACACCGCAGTGATCAACGCGATGCTCAAGCGTGAAGACG
The DNA here is from genome assembly GCF_001648775.1 of Pseudomonas fluorescens. Taxonomy (GTDB): domain Bacteria; phylum Pseudomonadota; class Gammaproteobacteria; order Pseudomonadales; family Pseudomonadaceae; genus Aquipseudomonas; species Aquipseudomonas fluorescens_M. Next base: position 119,293 of record NZ_LVEJ01000028.1, on the reverse strand, counting down.
TCACCAGCAACCTGCGCGTGAACTGGGATGTGGTGCGTGATGTGGTCGCGGCCGAAGATGGTCTGCCGACCGAAATCGGCACGCCGAATACGTCGGCGCCGATGGTATCGAACGTACCGATCGACTTGCAGCAGTAAGTCACGGTGCAGAACCCGCCGATGCGTCAGGCATCGGCGGGTTTTTTATTGCCTGAACAAAAGCTGCAGGCAATAAAAAAGCCGACCCGAAAATCGGGTCGGCTTGATAACAATCCCGAAGGATTATTACTTGCGGCTAGCTTTGTCCAGCATGCGCAGAGCACGCTCGTTAGCTTCGTCAGCAGTCTGTTGTGCTTTTTGAGCAGCAGCCAGAGCTTCATCAGCTTTACGGTAAGCTTCGTCTGCACGAGCCTGGGAGCGAGCAGCTGCGTCTTCAGTAGCGGTCAGACGTGCTTCGGTTTCTTTCGATGCGCTGCTGCAACCGGTAGCCAGAACTGCGGCCAGAGCCAGAGCAGAGAATTTCAGAACGTTGTTCATCGTGTTCCCCTTCAAGGACTTTCAAATTAAGTGGCTGTCTCCTCACGATTGAGGAAATAGCCGGCGTACATACTACCCATTACTTGTAGTAAGTAAACTGACGTAGCGCAAGAAGCAAAAAAAATTGTAGGCGCTGATTCTTTTTCGAGCAACTTTTAACTGCGCTGTTTAAAAAATACCCAGCTACAAGCCCCGAGCTGAGCGAGTTATTGCGAAAAAGTTCCCGTTACTGCGTGCTGTTTTTGCAGTCTTGGCTAAAGTCTTTCTAGATGAATTCGTCCACACTTTTGTTCCGATTTTGCGCGCTGCTTCGCTTATCTTTGTGCATGTTGAGGTGACTTTAAAAAAGGCCGTACGTCTTAAGTCTCAACATCCGGCAATGGACAGGTTAGCGGCCCGGGAAGATCTTCTCCCGAACCGTCCCGGCGTCAATCGGAGCAACCCCGGTCAACCCACGTGATGACGAGTGCACCTTGAGCATTTTGGCCATTGGTGCCTACTATTTATCAGGTGCTCGGTTGCGCGAGATCGGTGTGGCTCTTCTCGGTGTCCATCAGGCACGGGGTGGCGTAGATGTTCCTTCGCCGGAAAAACATCGGTAAGGTAGGGGTCAGAATTCAAGACCCGCGAGGAGTAGTGATGAGCGAGGCGTTGTCCATCCACCATGACCAGGCTGGTCATCAGTTCGAGACCAATGTGGACGGTCATCGTGCCTACCTGACTTATATGGATCTGGGGAAACAGACCCTGGATATCTATCGCACGTTCGTGCCCAACGCCCTGCGCGGCCGTGGCATAGCGGCAGCGCTGACCGAGAGCGCGCTGCAGTACGCTGAAGAAATGGGCTACACGGTGATTCCGTCGTGCTCCTACGTCGAGCGCTACATGGAGCGCCACCAGCGCCGCGCTGCAAAGATCTGAACCGCACACACAAAAACGCCGGGCAATGCCCGGCGTTTTTTTATGCCTGCGAAACGTTGATCAGCTGCGCTGGCGTTTCGGCAACACGTCCTTGAGCTTGGCGTGCATGCTGCGCAGGGTGTTCTCGGTGGCGGACCAGTCGATGCAGGCATCGGTGATCGACACGCCGTATTGCAGGTCGGCGAGGTCTTTCGGAATCGCCTGGCAACCCCAGTTCAGGTGACTTTCGACCATCAGGCCGATGATCGACTGGTTGCCTTCGAGGATCTGGTTGGCAACGTTCTCCATCACCAGTGGTTGCAGGGCCGGGTCCTTGTTGGAGTTGGCGTGGCTGCAATCGACCATGATGTTCGGCTTGATCTTCGCCTTGTCCAGCGCCTGCTCACACAGGGCAACGCTGACCGAATCGTAGTTTGGCTTGCCGTTACCACCGCGCAACACCACGTGACCGTAGGCGTTGCCTTTGGTGGTGACGATCGACACGCCACCTTCCTGGTTGATACCGAGGAAGCGGTGCGGGCTGGACACTGACTGCAAGGCGTTGATCGCCACGGTCAGGCCGCCGTCGGTGCCGTTCTTGAAGCCGACGGCCGAGGACAGGCCCGAAGCCATTTCACGGTGAGTCTGCGATTCGGTGGTGCGCGCGCCGATGGCCGACCAGCTGATGAGGTCCTGCAGATACTGCGGGGAGATCGGGTCGAGGGCTTCAGTGGCGGTCGGCAGGCCTTTTTCGGCCAGATCCAGCAGCAACTGACGACCGATGTGCAGACCGTCCTGGATCTTGAACGAGTCGTCCAGATACGGATCGTTGATCAGGCCTTTCCAGCCGACGGTGGTCCGTGGCTTCTCGAAATACACGCGCATGACCAGGTACAAGGTGTCGCAGACTTCCTCCGCCAGCACCTTGAGGCGATCGGCGTATTCGTGGGCAGCCTTGATGTCGTGGATCGAGCACGGGCCGATCACTACGAACAGACGGTGGTCGGTGCCATCAAGAATGTTGCGAATGACTTCGCGGCCCTTGGTGACGGTGCGCAGGGCAGCGTCGCTCAGAGGGATATCACGCTTGAGCTGATCGGGAGTGATCAGGGTCTCGTTAGAGGCGACGTTTAGGTCGTTGATCGGTAAATCAGCCATCGTTTACTCGTCAGGTCACGGGTGCCGGCCGCCAGCGATCCCCGCGCGGCGGAGCACAGCAGATTTAAGCGCGTCGGGGAGCGGAACCTTAGCGCGTAAAGCGCCTGCTCGACAATGGGCAAAAGGTGCTTTAGTCCAGCGCTGGCTGCGCAAAAGCCTTGCGCACACTGTCGTGGGAGAACTCGTCGGCGTGTTGCTCGACCCATTGCAGGGCTACCGCCTGAATTTCTTGCAGGTCATCGTGGGTTTCGTGCATGCGGCAGTAACGCTCGATCTGACACACCTGCTCACCCATTCGCGCGCTGAACAGCGTCTGCTCATCGGTAAACGCGATGCCCACCAGATAGCCTTTTTTGCGCCGCAGGCACCACGCCACATAGCCCGGATAACAGATGTCGGCATTCAGGGTCGGCATGCGCACTTGCAAAGCGGTGCCATGGCGCCAGGCACGGTGGTAATTGCAAGCGATGCCGCCGAGGCTGATAGTGTGCAGCTGTTGCCTGGAAATACACTCAGGCTTGAGCAAGGTTAATTCAACCGGCACCTCGTCCGGATGAGGTATGAAACGTCCCATGAGCACAGACTCCCTGTGTCGGCCATTTGACATTGTTTCCCCCAGTATAGTGGTCGAATCCGAACTGACCGATTTCGACGCCGACCAACGGCTGCTGGCGATGAACGGCGTTTCGCTGGTGATTTTCACCAGCGTCGGCTGCGCCAGTTGCCGTTACGCCCGCGAGGTGTTGCCGGACATGGCCTTAGCCATCGATCGCCTGTGCTGGATCGATGCCGGCGATAACGGCGGGTTGGTCGAGCGTTATCAGGTCTTTCATTTGCCGGCGCTGTTTGTGGTGCGCGACGGCGAGTTCTTTGGGGCATTGCACACACGCCTGACAGCCGATGCGCTGAATGCGGCGCTGGCGCAGGCACTGGGTCGAATTGCAGAGGAGTTGCCATGATGGGGGCAGTGAATAAACCGGGGTTGGATAAACCGAAGGTGGGGATTATCGGTACCGGTGCAATTGGCGGGTTCTACGGCGTGATGCTGGCGCGTGCCGGCTTCGATGTGCACTTTCTGTTGCGCAGTGAGTTTTCGGCGGTGGCTGAACGCGGTTTGCAGGTGAACAGCGCGGTGCATGGCCCGCTGACGTTGAATCCGGTGCAGGCCTATTCGGCGGCCGAAGACATGCCCAAGTGCGACTGGCTGTTGGTTGGGGCGAAGACCACCAGCAATGCCGGTCTCGCGCCTTCTATCATTCAAGCGGCCAAACCGGATGCGAAAGTACTGGTCCTGCAAAACGGCCTCGACGTCGAAGACAGCTTGCGTGAATTGCTCCCCGATTCCCTGCATCTGTTGGGCGGCTTGTGCCTGATTTGCGTGCACCGCGACGGCCCGGGTCTGGTGACCCATCAGGCGCTCGGAGCGGTCAACGTGGGCTATCACAGCGGTCCGGCCATTGATGACGTTGCGCGCATGGCGATCGTCGAGGAGGGCTGCGGGCTGTTTCGCAGCGCCGGTCTGGATTCCCAGGCCATGCCCAATCTGCAACAGGCGCGCTGGCAAAAACTGGTGTGGAATATTCCCTACAACGGCCTCTCGGTGTTGCTCGGTGCGGGCACCACAGCGCTGATGGCCGATGCCGACAGCCGCGAGTTGATCCAGGCGTTGATGGCCGAAGTGGGGCTGGGCGCCAAAGCCTGCGGTCACGACGTGCCGCCGGGATACGCCGACTACCTGTTTATGATGACCGAGAAAATGCCCGACTACTGGCCGAGCATGTACCACGACTTTTTACACAAGCGCCCGCTGGAGCTGGAAGCGATCTACGCTCGGCCACTGGCGGCGGCAAAAGCGGCAGGCTGTGAGCTGCCGCGCATCGAAGCGCTGTATCGCACTTTAGGTTTTATCGATCGACGTAACGTTTAAGTCGATCGCTTTGGGGGAAGGCATGGCCAAGAACATCGATGACAAACTGGTGCTGGCGATTTCGTCGCGCGCCTTGTTCGACCTGAGCGAGAGCCACAAGGTCTATCTGTCGAGCGGCGTCGAAGCCTACCGGCAATATCAGATCGAGCACGAAGACGAGATTCTGGCCCCCGGCGATGCTTTCCCGCTGGTGGAAAAACTCTTGGCACTTAACAGTCGCCTCGGCCGTGCACGGGTCGAGGTGATTCTGGTCTCGCGCAACAGCGCCGACACCGGGCTGCGCGTATTCAACTCGATTCATCATTACGGTCTGGCGATTTCCCGCGCGGCGTTTGTCGGCGGGCGCAGTCCTTATCCGTATCTGAAAGCGTTCGGTTGCGACCTGTTTCTTTCGACTCATGCTGAAGATGTGCGCGCGGCGCTGGATGCCGGTTTCGCCGCTGCAACCATTCTGTCCGGTGGCGCCAGCCGCGCGGCCAGTGATGAATTGCGCATCGCCTTCGACGGCGACGCGGTGATTTTTTCCGACGAGTCGGAGCGCGTCTATCAATCCGGCGGCCTGGAAGCGTTTCAGGCCAAGGAGCGTGAAGCCGCGCGCGAGCCTTTGCGCGGCGGGCCATTCAAAGGCTTTCTGGCGGCGCTCAATTTGCTGCAACGCGAGTTTCCCGATGATGACTGCCCGATCCGTACGGCGCTGGTCACCGCGCGGTCGGCGCCAGCGCATGAGCGGGTAATCCGCACCTTGCGCGAGTGGGATATTCGTCTCGACGAATCACTGTTCCTGGGTGGCCTGACCAAGTCGGCGTTTCTCGAAGCGTTTGCCGCGGACGTGTTTTTCGACGATCAGGCCGGTCACTGCGAACTCGCCCGCGAAGTCGTCGCCACCGGCCACGTGCCGCACGGCATCAGCAACGAGCCGTCGGTCTAAAGCCCTTTGGTTCAAGACGTTGCGTCGCACGTCGTACTCGTCAAGGCACTGCTAAGCTGAATCAAATCTCCGCCATGTTGGCTTGCGAGGAGGTCATATGATTCGTTCGATGCTGTATGCCACTGACCTCGGTCTGTACGCACCGTTAGTGATGCAGCATGCCCTGGCATTGGCGCGAACGTTCAATGCCGACTTGTATGTGGTGCACGCCGTGGAGCCGATGGGGCTGTTTGCCGAATCGGTGTTGCAGAGTTACCTCGACGAGCAGGCATTGAACGATTTTCACAGTCAGGGTCTGAAAACAGTCATCGCCAATATCGAGCAGCGGGTGCTGGAAAGCTTTCGCGAAGAATTGGGCGAGGAGGGCGAGCAGGATCTGCAGCGCATTCGTGCGGTCCGCGTGCTGCAGGGCGATCCGTCGCAGGTGATTCTCGACCAGGTGGAGAAACTCTCGGTCGATTTGCTGATCGTAGGAAGCCACAGTCACGGGGTGGGCGCGGAAACGCCATTGGGGCGCACGGCGGCTCGGGTCCTGCAGTTGTCCAAGGTGCCGGTTTATCTGGTGCCGTTGGTGGAGCGTCGGCGGCGGGAGGATCGCTGAAGCTGGAATAATGGCACTTTGATAAAAAAGTTCTAGATTTATTCTTCAAACCATTAATATAGTTATATACCGTCGCTGATGCCCGTGGCGTCTACCTGCTTTGAGGGATTCATATGAAGCTTCAACAATTGCGCTACATCTGGGAAGTGGCGCACCACGACCTCAACGTTTCCGCTACAGCCCAAAGCCTTTACACCTCGCAACCGGGCATCAGTAAACAGATCCGCCTGCTGGAAGACGAACTCGGCGTTGAGGTGTTCGCCCGCAGCGGCAAGCACCTGACCCGCGTCACTCCGGCCGGCGAGCGCATCATCACCACCGCCGGTGAGATCCTGCGCAAGGTCGAGAGCATCAAGCAGATTGCCCAGGAATTCTCCAACGAGAAGAAAGGCACCCTGTCGATCGCCACCACCCACACTCAGGCACGTTATGCACTGCCGCCGGTGATCAGCAATTTCATCAAGCAATACCCGGACGTGGCGCTGCACATGCATCAAGGTTCGCCGATGCAGATCGCTGAGATGGCCGCTGACGGCACCGTCGATTTTGCGATCGCCACTGAAGCGCTGGAGCTGTTCGGCGATCTGGTGATGATGCCGTGCTACCGCTGGAACCGTTGCGTGGTCGTGCCGCAGGGCCACCCGCTGACCAAGCTGCCGAAGCTGACCCTGGAAGCACTGGCCGAATACCCGATCGTGACTTACGTGTTCGGTTTCACCGGCCGTTCGAAACTCGATGAAGCCTTCAGCCATCGCGGCCTGACGCCGAAAGTGGTGTTCACCGCGGCCGACGCCGACGTGATCAAAACCTACGTGCGTCTGGGTCTGGGCGTGGGCATCGTGGCGAAAATGGCAGTCGACACCAAACTCGACAACGATCTGGTGGTGCTGGATGCCAGCGAGCTGTTCGAATCGAGCGTGACCAAGATCGGTTTCCGTCGCGGCACCTTCCTGCGTGGTTTCATGTGCGACTTCATCGAGAAGTTCGCCCCGCACCTGACCCGCGAAGTCATGGCCAAAGCCATTCAGTGCCACAACAAGCAGGAACTGGAAGAGTTGTTCGACGGCGTCGAACTGCCGGTTCACTGACCGGTTGTTTCAGAGCACCTCGGTGACAGCGAACTGTTGCCGGGTGCCTGCCACCAGAATCTCCACCTCATCGCCTTCGAACTTGCCCAGCAGGCTTTTGCCCAGCGGCGAGCGCGGGGTGATGACGGTAATCGGCTGACCGACCACATCGACTTTCAGGCCTGCGGCATCCGGCGCCAGAAACAGCCATTGTTCGCGACCCTTTTCGTCTTCCAGACCGAGCAGGGCACCGACTTCAATGCCGCGATGTTCATCGTAGGCACGCAGCGTCAGGTTCTGGCACAGCACCAGTGACTGACGGATTTCCTCGACCCGTTTCGCCTGACCCGCCGCCAGATACGACGCCTCAAGACCCAGCGTGTCGTACTTGTTTTCGGCGATGTTTTCTTCGTGGGTCGCGGTTTCGTAAGCGGTTTTTGCGGCGCGTTCGGCGATGTCGAGGTCGATGCGCAGTTTGTCGAGAATCAGTTGGTGAACCGTGTGCTTGTTCATGATCAATCGCAGAATTGCAAAACGTTGGCGCGGCTTTTTTCGCTCGGGGCAGTCTGGTCCTGTTGCAGCCAGAACTGGCATTTCGGGTTTGACTGATTCCGTGTGCTGCTGCGCGCTTGATCGAGGCGTGCCTGCTGCTCGTTCTTGCGCAGGTTTTCTTCGTACTGGTCGAACAACGGGCTCTGCGGCGGAATATCCGGCTGTACCTGAACCGCTGCCGGTGGATTGGCCAGTTGCTGCACCGCCTGGGCCACCGGCGCCAATTGTTCCTTGAACAGCAAATGCGCCAGCAGCCAGCAGGTCAGGGCAATGGCGAGAAAGCCCAGCCACATGCCCAGGGCAATGCTACCGGTCAAATGCAGCGCACTAAGCTGAACGGGCAAGGGCCGGCGCGGGGTGGGACGGTAGGGCATGACTGCCTCCTGGCGGATGATTGCGGGCGAGTGGCGATTGTCGCACGAAGATTAATCGCCGTCGGCTCTTCTGCGCGAGGTCATTTATGCGGACAATCGCTGCTTTTGCCAACGGGAGTCATGAATGCAGCAACTGAATACCCGCTGGGATATTTTTTGCGCCGTGGTCGACAACTATGGCGACATCGGCGTGACCTGGCGTCTGGCCCGGCAACTGGTGGCTGAGCACTGCGTGGCGGTGCGGTTGTGGGTGGATGATCTGCGCGCATTCGAACGAATTTGCCCCGAAATCGACATCAACGTCACGCAGCAACGGCAACAAGGCGTCGAGGTGCGGCAGTGGCCACAAGACTGGCCGCCGACCGAAGCCGCTGATGTGGTGATCGCCGCGTTTGCCTGCCAGTTGCCCGGCGATTACATGGATGCCATGGCCGCGCGGGAAAAGCCGCCGCTGTGGATGAACCTCGACTATCTCAGTGCCGAGGACTGGGTCATCGGCTGTCACGGTTTGCCGTCGGTCAAATATAAATCGGTGCAGAAATTCTTCTTCTTTCCAGGGTTCCAGCCGGGCACGGGCGGGCTATTGCGTGAGCGCGGATTGCTTGAGCAGCGTCGGCAGTTTCAACAGGATGCCCAAGCGCAGCGACAATTCCTGCAAGGTCTGGGAGTCGATTGCGCACCGGGTGCTCAGTTGATTTCGCTGTTTGCCTATGAGAATGCCGGGCTGGCCAGTTGGCTCGATGTGTTGGCAGCCGATGCTGCACCGACACATCTTTTGGTGCCGGAAGGGCGGATTCTCGGCGACGTGGCGCGCTGGCTCGGGGTGGAAACCCTGACGGTCGGCGCAATCCATGTGCGTCAGTCGCTCACCGTGCAGGTGTTACCGTTCGTCCGGCAGGATCAGTACGATCACCTGCTCTGGTGCTGCGATTTCAACGCGGTGCGCGGCGAAGATTCGTTCGTCCGTGCGCAATGGGCAGGGCGGCCGATGCTCTGGCACATCTACCAGCAGGACGAAGACATCCATCTGGACAAGCTCGACGCCTTCCTTGCGCTGTATACCAAAGGGCTCTCGCCGGCTGCTGCCGAGGCGATGAACGGTCTCTGGCGCGCCTGGAGTGCCGGTCAGCCTATCGGCGAACACTGGCTTGCTGCCCGTAATCATTGGCCAGAACTGCAGGGAAATGCCGAAGCGTGGTGTCTGGAACAAGGCTTGCAGGCCGATCTTGCCGCAGCGCTGGTACAGTTTTACCTAAATTGGATATGATACGCGGCCTAGATTTTTGTAAATCCCATCCAAATTCGGATATTCGCAATGAAAACTGGTAAAGAACTGAAACCCGGTACCGTGATCCGTCTCGAGAACGATCCTTGGCTGGTTCAGAAAGCTGAATTCACCAAGTCGGGCCGTAACAGCGCGATCATGAAGACCAAGCTGAAAAACCTGCTGACCGGTTACAAGACCGAGATCGTTTACAGCGCTGACGACAAACTGGACGACGTAATCCTCGACCGCAAAGAAGCGACCCTGTCCTTCATCAGTGGCGACACCTACACGTTCATGGACACCACTGACTACACCATGTACGAGCTGAACGCTGAAGACATCGAAGCAGTTCTGCCTTTCGTTGAAGAAGGCATGACCGATGTTTGCGAAGCGATCTTCTTCGAAGAGCGTCTGGTTTCCGTAGAGCTGCCGACCACCATCGTGCGTGTAGTTGACTACACCGAAGGTTCGGCTCGTGGCGACACTTCCGGCAAAGTCATGAAGCCAGCCAAGCTGGCCAACGGTACTGAGCTGCAAGTTGCTGACTTCATCGAAATCGGTGACAAGATCGAAATCGACACCCGCGAAGGCGGTTCCTACAAAGGCCGTGCCAAATAAGCACTGGTTTTTGCGGAAAGAAAAAGCCCGACCATTGAGTCGGGCTTTTTTGTGCCTGCGATTTGTGTCACGCCGCAGACCCCTGTAGGCGTGAGCCTGCTCGCGATGGCGTCAGTACAGTCGACATCTCATTGACTGATTGATCGCTTTCGCGAGCAGGCTCGCACACAGGGGATTTTGTCTGGTTTCAGACGGTGGTGTGCAGACGTACCTCGACATTGCCACGGGTGGCGTTGGAGTACGGGCAGACCTGGTGAGCCGCGTCGACCAGGCTCTGCGCGTCGGCTTGTTCCAGGCCCGGCAGGCTGATGTGCAAGTCGATGTCCAGACCGAAACCGCCAGGGATCTGGCCGATGCCGACGTGCGCGGTGATCGAGGCGTCGTCCGGGATTTTGCGTTTGGTCTGGCTGGCCACGAATTTCAGTGCGCCGATGAAGCAGGCGGAGTAGCCGGCAGCGAACAGCTGCTCAGGGTTGGTCGCCGCGCCGCCGGCACCGCCGAGTTCTTTCGGCGTAGCGAGTTTGACGTCGAGGATGTTGTCGCTGGAGATCGCACGACCATCACGGCCGCCAGTGGAGGTTGCGATTGCGGTGTAGAGAGTTTGCATGGTGTGAGCCTCGTCGGGTTCGTTTTGTGCGCTAGTTGTTTGCGCGCTAAGTAAGTACGAGATGAATGTATCGCGCGAATATTTAGTGCGCAAGATAAATTTTCGCAGAAGCTGCGTTTTTGCGAGTGAGCGGGTATTAGAGGGGGGCTGTAAGGCTGGAGTTAGAGCGGAATGCGCGGTAGATCAGGTGGTGAAAATATTTTGCTGTCGATGAAATCAATGTGGGAGCGAGCCTGCTCGCGAATGCGGTGTATCAGTCACCATTCATATCGACTGACACTACGCATTCGCGAGCAGGCTCGCTCCCACAGGGGACTGTGCAGAGGTCAGATCAGGCTTTCTTGTAGATGGCTACGCAGCGCCTGCAACTCCGCTTGCAGGTTTTGCAGGCGTTCCAGAGAAAAACCGCTGGCGCCAAGGATGCATTGCGGGACCGTCTGGGCTTTTTCTTTCAATGCCCGGCCTTGCTCGGTCAGCTCGACAATCACCACCCGCTCATCCTCACGACTGCGGGTACGGCTGAGCAGCCCTTCACCTTCCAGGCGTTTGAGCAGCGGTGTCAGCGAGCCGGGGTCGGTCAACAGGCGCGTGCTGATTTCTCCGACAGTCAAACCATCCTTCTCCCACAGCACCATCATTGCCAGGTACTGCGGATATGTCAGGCCCAGCGCCTGCAACAGCGGTTTGTAGACTTTGGTCATCATCAGTGAAGTGGAATGCAGGGCGAAGCACGCCTGGTTATCCAGCAGCAGGTCGTCGCAGGTGTCGCGTTCGGAAGTCATGTCAAAAGCCTTGTTCGGTAATGGGCATGAATCTAGCGCTCGAATCTTTAATGCGCCAGATAATTTTCCAGCGCTAGTGCCGGCCCAGATCTCGCTGTAGCGCCAGATCCCATGGTGGCACCGGACTGAAGCGGGTCTTGAGATATTCAAGCAACAAGCGGCTGCGCGAATTGGTTTGTTGTTCCATGCGCAAGGCGTAAATGCCGGTGGACTCCGGGCTTGGCAGGCCGTTTTCGCAGAACAACGGCAGCAGTTCGCCACGCAGCAGGTATTCGCTGGCCAGCCATGTCGGCAGATGCGCGATGCCCAAGCCAGCCAAGGCACCGCAGACCAGCGCCTCGGCATTGTTGGCGCTCATGCGGATGCGCGCCGGGCGGTGCAATTGCATCTGGCCGTCCTGCTCGAAGCGCCAGGCGAACGGCGGTGCGAGGCCGTCCCAGTCGAGGCCGTCATGCTCGCTCAGTTGCGCCGGACTGCCAGGCACACCACGGCGCTTGAGGTAGTCCGGACTGGCGCAGGCAATACGCACCATGCTCGCCAAGGGTGTGGCAACCAATCGGGTATCAGCCATTTGTCCGGCGCGCAGCACCAGATCGACTTTGCCCAGGTTCGAACCGCCCATGTCGACGAAACTGTCGATCAAGTGCAATTGCACATCGAGCCCCGGATACAGAACGAGGAAATCGGCAATCACCGGCGCCAGATGTCGCCGCCCGAATGCCGCCGGAGCATCGATGCGAATCAGGCCCTCCGGCGCACTGCTCAGCGACACAGCTTCAGCGCGGGCCAGTTGCAGTTCGGCAACGATGCGTCGTGCCCGCTCGGCAAACGCGAGACCGGCCGGCGTGGCGAGCACGGCGTGAGTGCTGCGAATGAACAACTGGCTGCCGACCGCGCTTTCCAGGCTGTCGATACGTCGCGCGACCGCCGAAGGTGTCAGCGGATGACGGCGCGAAGCGGCGGAAAAACTGCCACTCTCCAATACATCGAGAAACAGCCCGAGTTGATCGGTCAACTGATTAGGGTTCATGTTGAATTCTGCGCTTGTGCGAAATCGGCATAGCCATTGTGCGTTGCTGTGCGTTTCCCCGCCAGCCATGACTGCGTAGGATGAGTCGCCTGACGTGAGAGGAATTCGGCTGTGATGGAGTTTTTGTTGTACCTGTTGTTCGGCGCCGCCCTTGGCACACTGGGCGGCATTTTCGGCATCGGCGGCGGCTTGATCGCCATTCCGTTGCTCGGCGTGTGGTTTGGCCTTGATCAGCAGATCGCCCAAGGCACGGCGCTGGTCATGGTGGTGCCGAACGTAATGCTGGCGCTGTGGCGATATCACCAGCGCAATCGCATCGAGTTGCGGCATGCGCTGCCCTTGGCGGTGATGGGTTTCTGCTTTGCGTGGATCGGTTCGATCTGGGCGGTGGGCATTGATGCGCAAACCATGCGCATCGGTTTTGTCGCATTTCTGGTGGTGCTCTCGGCCTACAACCTGTTGAAGATGTTCGGCAAGCAACCCGCTGCGACTTCCGAAATGCGCTATTCCTGGCCTTGGCTCGGCGTACTCGGCGCGGCGTCCGGGTCTATGGGTGGCTTGTTCGGTGTTGGCGGGGCGGTGGTGGCAACGCCGGTGCTGACGAGCCTGTTCGGCACCACGCAAGTGGTTGCTCAAGGTTTGTCGCTGGCGCTGGCCTTGCCAAGCACCGGCGTGACTCTGGTGACTTACGCGGTACACCACGAAGTCGACTGGATGATCGGTCTGCCACTGGCGATCGGCGGTCTGGCAAGCATCAGTTGGGGGGTGAAAGTCGCCCACGCCATGCCGGAAAAACTCCTGCGTGGGCTGTTCTGCGGTTTTCTGGTGCTGTGTGCAGTGATGCTCGCGTTTAAAGTTTGAAGCCTTCGACGATGTGCTCGGCCAGGCATTCGGTGATCGGCGACGGATTGTTCAGGTTGCGGATCAGCATGATGCTGGCCTCAGGCAACAGCGGCAGATCTTCGGCGGCGCCCAGAATGCGCATGTCCGGGGTGATCAGGCTTTCCAGTTGCGCGGTGATCGCCAGACCCGCGCTCACTACCGCCATCAGCGCCGAGAGGCTGGTGCTGTTATAGGCGATGCGGTATTCGCGGCCCATCGCATCCAGCGCATTACACGCCCACAAGCGGCAGAAACAATCACTGTTGAACATTGCCAAGGGCAGTGGCGTCTGTTCGTGGGCGCTGAAGTTTTGCGCTTCGGCCCAGACGAAACGCTCCTTGCGCAGTAACTGGCCGATCTCGTTGCCCGGCTCGCGAGTGACGATCGACAGGTCCAGATCCGTGCGTTGCAACAATTGCTTGGTCGACTCGCAATGCACTTCGATCTGGATCAGCGGATAGAACTGCGCAAAACGCGACAGAATCCCTGGCAGAAAACGCATCACGTAATCATCCGGTGTGCCGATGCGCACGGTGCCGACCATGTGCGGCTCGCGCAAGGTGTTGAACACTTCACTGTGCAACTTGAGGATGCGCCGCGCATAGCCGAGCAGCACCTGGCCCTCGGCGGTCAGGCGCACCTGACGTCCGTCACGTTCGAACAGCTGACGCTGCAACACGTCCTCTTCCAGACGTTTCATCTGCATGCTCACCGCCGATTGCGTGCGGTTGACCATTTCGCCGGCGCGGGTGAAGCCGCCCTGATCAGCGATTGCGACAAAGGTGCGCAGGACATCGGTATCGATACTGGGGTAGGCGGACAATTGATGAATCTCCGTGATGCATGCCATCAGAAACATTCGTTGGATTGATCTTAGCGCCGGCGCGAGACTTGAGCCATCCACAAGGAGGGCAACACGATGAAAGGTCAAAGAGAGTACGTAAGCGAAGACAAATTCGATGGCCACGGCCATATCGTTTCCGACCTGCTGCACAAGTTTAGCCGCTGGTACGAACTGCACCGTGAGCGCGAGTTGCTTGCCAGTCTGAGCGACGAAGCGTTGAAAGACATCGGCGTCAGTCGTGCCGACGTCGAACACGAAGCCGTGCGGCCGTTCTGGGATGACCCGATGCATAAATGACCGCTGCATAAATGATGAGCAGAGCGCTACACAAACCCACTTCCAGTGAGGTAGGTTGCGAGCAGACAAGGAGATGCTCATGCCCGCGACTCTGGCCTTTTCCCTTAAACAGGCACGACGACTGGCGCTGGCTGCCCAAGGATTCAACGGGCGCCAGCCGCCGACAGTCAAAGCCGCGCACCTCAACCGGCTGATCGAGCGGCTGGGCCTGCTGCAAATCGATTCCGTCAACGCCGTGGTGCGCTCGCACTACCTGCCGCTGTTTTCCCGTCTGGGTGCCTATTCTTCCGATTTGCTCGACCAGGCTGCCTGGAGTTCGGGGCGACGTCGTTCGTTGTTCGAATACTGGGGGCACGAGGCGTCGTTGCTGCCGCTGTCGATGTATCCGCTGATGGGCTGGCGCATGCAGCGCGCCAGGCGTGGCGAGGATATCTATCAGCAACTGGCCAGATTCGGTCGCGAGCAGCAGGACGTGGTTCGCCGGGTCTTGAGTGCGGTTGAACAGCAGGGCGCATTGGGCGCCGGCAGTTTATCGACTCGCCAAGACAAGGCCGGACCGTGGTGGGACTGGAGCGCGGAAAAGCATGCGCTGGAGTGGTTATTCGCCGCCGGTGAAGTGACGGTGGCGGGGCGTCGCGGATTTGAGCGTTTGTATGATTTGCCGGAGCGGGTGATTCCCTCTTCGATCCTTCAGCAAGCGTTACCTGACGAGGCTGAGGCGCAGCGTGGGTTACTGCTGCACGCGGTGCAGGCACTGGGCGTCGGCACTGAAAAAGACCTGCGTGATTACTTTCGCCTGAACCCGGCGGATGCGCGTCCGCGTCTGGCCGAACTGATCGAAGCAGGGCAACTGCAAATGTGCGAAGTCGCCGGTTGGCGGCAAATCGCTTATTGCCTGGCGGAGCCGACAGTCCCGCGCAAGGTGGCGGCCAGTGCGTTGTTATCGCCGTTTGATTCGTTGATCTGGGAGCGCAGCCGCACTGAGCGTTTGTTCGACTTCAGGTATCGCCTCGAGATTTATACGCCGCAGGACAAGCGGGTTTACGGCTATTACGTGTTGCCGTTTTTGCACAACGAGCGGATTGCGGCGCGGGTGGATCTGCGTGCCGAGCGGGCGGCCGGGCAGTTGGCGGTGCATGCGGTGCACGAGGAGGAAAAAGGGCTGGATGACGAGGGGATGTTGGCGTTGGCGGTGAATCTTCGGGAGATGGCCGATTGGCTGGGGCTGGCGCGGGTACAGCTCAATTGTCTGCGTGAGAGTGCGGCGCGGTTGCGGGTGGCATTGGCAGAGATTGGCGGTGTCTGAGCCGGCCTCTTCGCGAGCAGGCTCGCTCCCACACTGGATCTGCGTCGAACACAAATCCCCTCTGGGAGCTAGCCTGCTAGCGATTGCAGGCGTCGCGGTCTAGCGACGAACCTGCTTCAGCGTCTCGGCGATCAAAAATGCCAACTCCAGCGACTGATCGGCATTCATCCGCGGATCACAGTGCGTGTGATAGCGATCCGACAAGCCATCTTCAGTAATCGGCCGCGCACCACCGATGCATTCGGTGACGTTCTGCCCGGTCATCTCGATGTGAATCCCGCCGGCATAACTGCCTTCGGCTTCGTGCACCTGGAAGAACTGTTTAACCTCACCGAGGATCTGCGCAAAGTCGCGGGTCTTGTAACCGCTGCTGGCCTTGATGGTGTTGCCGTGCATCGGGTCGGAACTCCACAGCACTTGCTTGCCCTCACGCTGCACCGCGCGGATCAGCGCCGGCAGGTGATCACCGACCTTGTTCGCGCCCATCCGCGCAATCAGGTTCAGACGGCCCGGATCGTTGTCCGGGTTGAGCACATCGATCAGGCGGATCAGGTCATCCGGGTTCATGCTCGGGCCGACCTTCACGCCGATCGGGTTGTTCACGCCACGGAGGAATTCGACATGCGCGCCGTCGAGCTGACGGGTGCGGTCGCCGATCCACAGCATGTGCGCCGAGCAATCGTAGTAATCGTTGGTCAGGCTGTCGCGGCGCACGAACGCTTCTTCGTAGTTCAGCAGCAGCGCTTCGTGGGCGGTGAAAAAACTGGTTTCGCGCAGTTGTGGCGAACTGTCCATGCCGCAGGCGCGCATGAACGCCAGGGTTTCATCGATGCGGTCGGCGAGGTGGCTGTACTTCTCGGCCAGCGCCGAATTGGCGATGAAATCGAGGTTCCACTTGTGCACTTGGTGCAGGTCGGCAAAACCGCCCTGAGCAAACGCGCGCAACAGGTTCAGCGTGGCGGTGGACTGGTGATAGGACTGCAGCAGGCGTTCCGGATCCGGTACGCGGCTCTTCTCATCGAAACCGATGCCGTTGACGATGTCGCCGCGATAAGCCGGCAGGGTCACGCCGTCGATGGTCTCGTCGTTGGCCGAACGCGGTTTGGCGAACTGACCGGCCATGCGCCCAACCTTGACCACCGGGCAACCGGCGGCAAAGGTCATGACGATGGCCATTTGCAGCAACACTTTAAAGGTGTCGCGAATCTTCGCCGCGGAGAACTCGGCAAAGCTTTCCGCGCAATCGCCACCCTGCAGCAGGAATGCCCGACCCTGGGTGACTTCGGCAAACTGCCGGCGCAGTTCGCGCGCTTCACCGGCAAACACCAGTGGTGGATAACTGGCCAGGGTTTGCTCGACCTGGCGCAAGTGCGCGGCGTCGGGGTATTGGGGTTGTTGCTGGATCGGCAGGGCGCGCCAGCTGTCAGGGCTCCACGGTTGGCTCATCACGGTCTCTAAGGGTCTACGCACGGAAGGCCATGTTAGCAGCAATTAGTGCGTGACCTGCTCCCGCCCCATCGCCGACAATCGCCGCTTTGCCACGGCGCCACAGCGGTGCCATCGCGTCACCGCGCCCGGTGACCATCAGGAGACGAAATGACTGAGGAGCGCGTCGAGCATCTGCTCGCCGAAGTACAGGATGAGTTCGGCGTGATTCGCGTGCTGGAAGTGGCCGACTACCGCTTTCTCGAGTTCGGCGATGCGATCGAACAGAGCTGCGTGTTCACCGCTGATCCGAGCTGGCTGGAATACGACTACACCCGCGCGATGCTGATCGGCGCGTTGTGCCATGAGCAGCCGGAGAGTGCGCTGTTCCTCGGGCTCGGCGCCGGTACGCTGACGCAGGCCTGCCTCAAGTTTCTGCCGCTGGAAGATGTCGAAGCGATTGAACTGCGCCCTGACGTGCCGCGTCTGGCCATCGAATACCTTGGCCTGGATGATGATCCGCGGCTGTACATTCGCGTCGGCGATGCGCTGGAGTTGCTGCCGAGCGCTGAACCGGCGGACCTGATTTTCGTCGACCTTTACACG
Organism: Pseudomonas fluorescens; assembly: GCF_001648775.1. GTDB lineage: Bacteria > Pseudomonadota > Gammaproteobacteria > Pseudomonadales > Pseudomonadaceae > Aquipseudomonas > Aquipseudomonas fluorescens_M. The sequence goes on along the minus strand of NZ_LVEJ01000028.1, from coordinate 101,607 downwards.
GATGTCGGGCCGGGCGTCGGGCACTTGGCCTGGAGTTTTCTTGGCGACTGCCAGAAGCGTTTGAATCCGGGTGGCTGGCTGGTGATCAATCAGTGGGCCACCGATGACGGCAAGCCGTTGGGTGCGGCGTTGTTGCGTGGTCTCTATCACCGGCACTATTGGGAATTGCCGGTGAAGGAGGGCAACGTGATTCTGATTGTCCCGGCGGACCTCGATCAGGTGCTGGACATGCAGGCGTTGACTGCGCGGGCTGAAGCCTTGGCGCCGCGACTGGGGTATTCGTTGCAGTCGTTGATCAACGCGATTCGCCCCGCGACCTGAGTTCTCAGTGATGGCCCCTTCGCGAGCAAGCTCGCTCCCACATTGGAATGCATGCTTTCTGTGGGAGCGAGCTTGCTCGCGAAGGGGGCATCATGAACGCCGCCAATCCTAGATCCCTTTGAAAACTCCAGGCCGCCGCTCAACCAACGAGCGCACCCCTTCCTTCGCATCCTCACTGGCCAGCAACTTCTTCACCAACGCCGGCAACCCTTGCGCCGCCGCCATCTCACCTTCATACCGCGCCTGCCGCGCCGACATCAACGTGGCCTGCACGCCCAACGGCGCCTGCCGGGCAATCCGCTCTGCCAATTCAATCGCCCGTGGCAGCAGATCTTCGCTGGCCATCACTTCCTGCACCAATCCCAAGTGCAACGCATCGTGCGCATCAAACTCATCGCCGGTCAGCAACCAGCGCATCGCATTGCCCCAGCCGGCGATCTGCTGAAAACGTAAAGTCGCGCCACCAAAAGGAAAAATCCCACGCTGCACTTCCATTTGCGCGAAACGGGTATTGCTCGCGCAGAGGTTGATATCGGCTGCCAGCATCAACTCGATGCCGATGGTCAGGCAGTAACCCTGCGCGGCGACAATCACCGGTTTGCTCACCCGTGGCCCGACGAAAACACCCCATGGATCGCAACCACCGGTCGGAACCTGCCAGCCTTGCGCCAACGCCGAGCTGGCATTGACCAGATCCAGACCGGCGGTAAAGTGCTCGCCATGGCCGAACACCACCGCTACCCGCGCCTCGCTGTCGGCCTCGAACTCGCCGTAGGCCAGGCTTAGCTCGTTGAGCAGGTCGAGGTCAAAAGCGTTGCGCTTGGCCGCGCGATCCAGACCAATCAGATGGACGTGACCGCGGCGTTCACGGCTGACGCGGCCGGGGCAGGGCTGATTCATGGCAAATCCTCGGGCGGGAAGGGCGGGTGCGGCGACGGAATGCCGCACGTCGGTGAATCGTTTAAGCGTCATCGCCCGCAGGGCCGGGCCTTTGAAAAATAGACCTTGGCGCGATTATCCGCAAAACCCCGTTACACAGCGGTGACACAGGTATTTTGACGATAAAAAAAGCTCCCTTTTTTGGCAAAATCCGGTATAGTGCGCGCCGGCCTTTAACCGGGCCGCGTTTAGGTAGCGCAATTTCCCGAAGTCAGCTTCGGCTGCACGTCCGCATTGCGGGCTCTTCCCGGACGATTCTTTTTTTCATTCATTCGTTTTCGCAAATCCCCGCCGACAAAGCTGCCAGGGCGACTCTTGAGTCTCAACACGGCATGCGCAGCTTTGGAGCATGGGTCTTTGCGGATGCACTTAGAGGCAGACCCATGACCCAGGAAACCGGCGGATTCGCCGCTTTTAATCTCAACCCGAATATTCTTGCAGCCGTCGCAGCGACTGGCTACGAAGAGCCTTCGGCGATTCAGCAGCAATCGATCCCGATCATCATGGCCGGCCAGGACATGATTGGCCAGGCGCAAACCGGTACCGGTAAAACCGCCGCGTTCGCACTGCCTATCCTGCACCGCATCGATCCTGCCAAGCGCGAACCGCAAGCCCTGATCCTGGCGCCAACTCGTGAGTTGGCGCTGCAAGTAGCAACCGCTTTCGAAACTTACGCCAAGCAAATGCCGGGCGTTACCGTTGTGGCCGTTTACGGCGGCGCGCCGATGGGCCCGCAACTGAAAGCAATCCGTAATGGCGCACAGATCGTTGTCGCCACTCCGGGCCGTCTCTGCGACCACCTGCGTCGTGACGAAAAAGTCCTGTCGACCGTGAACCACCTGGTTCTCGACGAAGCTGACGAAATGTTGAAACTGGGCTTCATGGATGACCTGGAAGTCATCTTCAAGGCTCTGCCAGCGACCCGTCAGACCGTTTTGTTCTCGGCTACCCTGCCACAGTCGATCCGCGCCATTGCCGAACGCCACCTGCGCGATCCGCAACACGTCAAGATCCAGACCAAGACCCAGACCGTTACCGCGATCGAACAGGCTCACCTGTTGGTTCACGCTGACCAGAAGACTTCGGCCGTTCTCAGCTTGCTGGAAGTGGAAGATTTCGACGCACTGATCATGTTCGTACGTACCAAGCAAGCGACCCTGGATCTGGCCAGCGCCCTCGACGCCAAAGGCTACAAAGCCGCGGCGCTGAACGGCGACATCGCCCAGAACCAGCGTGAGCGCGTGATCGACTCGCTGAAAGATGGCCGTCTGGACATCGTTGTGGCGACCGACGTTGCTGCGCGTGGTCTGGACGTTCCGCGCATCACTCACGTGTTCAACGTTGACATGCCGTACGACCCGGAATCCTACGTTCACCGTATCGGCCGTACCGGCCGTGCCGGTCGCGAAGGTCGTGCACTGCTGCTGGTGACTCCACGTGAGCGCCGCATGCTGCAAGTGATCGAGCGTGTAACCGGTCAGAAAGTCGCTGAAGTCCGCCTGCCGGATGCTCAGGCCGTTCTCGATGCACGCATCAAGAAACTGACCAACAGCCTGTCGCCGCTGGTTGCTGATGCCGAATCGACTCACGGTGAGCTGCTCGACCGTCTGACTGCAGACATCGGCTGCACCCCGCGTGCTCTGGCTGCAGCCCTGCTGCGCAAAGCCACCAACGGTCAAGCGCTGAACCTGGCTGCCATCGAGAAGGAACGTCCACTGGTGCCGAACAACGCACCGCGTGGCGACCGTCCTGAGCGCACCGGTGATCGTCCTGATCGTGGTGACCGCGAGCGTCGCGCGCCAATGCCTTTGGGCGAAGGCCGTGCTCGTTGCCGTACCGCGCTGGGTGCGCGTGACGGTATCGCTGCGAAAAACCTGCTGGGCGCCATCCTCAACGAAGGCGGTCTGGCCCGTGAAGCGATCGGTCGCATCCAGGTGCGTGACAGCTTCAGCCTCGTCGAGCTGCCGGAAGATGGTCTGGACAAACTCCTGACCAAACTGAAGGACACTCGCGTTGCCGGTAAGCAGCTGAAACTGCGTCGCTACCGCGAAGATTGATCCGCCCTTGGGCTGATTGATCGAACATAAAAAATCCCCGACTGGTTCGGGGATTTTTTTTGCCTGATTTTTGCCTTTGTGGGAGCGAGCCTGCTCGCGAAGGCGTCAACCGAAGCGATAAATATCCATGCCCAACGCACCCATCGTGAAGCCCTTGTGCGCCACGCTGAACTCACCACCGGCACCCCGGGCGAAATACAGCGGCAACAAATGCTCATCACTCGGATGGCTGCGCACCGCATGCGGCGCTTGCTGGCGATAATCATGCAGCGCCGCCTCATCATTGATTGCGAGTTTGTCGATGATCCAGTCACGGAAATCCCGCGCCCACGGCTCGACACTTTCCGGGCCGGCGTGCCAGTCCAGTTCGCGCAGATTGTGGGTGATGCTGCCGGAGCCGATCAGCAAAATGCCTTGATCACGCAGACCCGCCAGCGCTCGGCCGACCCGGGTTTGCAGCGCCGGGCCCGCGCGGCTCGGCAGCGAAACCTGCACCACGGGAATATCCGCCTGTGGGTACATCAGCGACAGCGGCACCCAAACGCCGTGATCGAAAGGACGTTGCGGATCGAGGCGGGCAGGCAGGTTGTTGGCCGTCAGCAAATCAGCCACTTCGGCAGCCAGTTGCGGATTGCCCGGCGCCGGGTATTGCACTTCAAACAGTGCGCGGGGAAAACCGCCGAAGTCGTGCCAGGTTTCCGGTTGCGCATGGCTGCTGACCAGCAGTTCATGGCTTTCCCAATGTGCAGACACGATCACGATGGCTTTGGGTTTGGCTAATTCGGCGGCCAGACGCGCCAGCGCCGGGCCGCTGGCTCCGGGTTCCAGCGCGAGCATGGGTGAACCGTGGGAAATAAACAGGCTGGGAAACATGATGGGTTCCTGAGCGTTAAGATGGCCTCATCTTCAGTCAGATCATTGATCTAAATCTAATATAAGTTTTAACGCTTTTTGATCGAATTTTTGGGAGTGATGCATGCAGCCTGAGTTTTGGCACAAGAAGTGGGCGTCCGGTCAGATTGGTTTTCACCTGCCGGAAGTGAATCCGTATTTGCAGCGGCACTGGGCGGTTCCGGCATCGGCGCGGGTGCTTGTGCCTTTGTGTGGGAAAAGTCTGGATTTGGCGTGGCTGGCCGGGCGCGGTCATCAGGTGCTCGGGATCGAACTGTCGGAAAAAGCTATCGAGGACTTTTTCCATGAGCATCAGGTGCAGCCGCAGATCAGCGAGAAGGGCGCGTTCAAGGTTTATCACAGTGACGCCATCGAGCTCTGGTGCGGCGACTTCTTTGCGCTGACAGCGAGCGATGTGGCCGATTGCACCGCGTTATACGACCGTGCCGCGTTGATTGCCTTGCCCGCACCGATGCGTGAGCGTTATGCGGGGCATCTTCAGCAGATCCTGGCGCAGGGTGTGGAGGGGTTGTTGATTACGCTGGATTACGATCAGGCGCAGATGCCGGGGCCGCCGTTTGCGGTGGGGGATGATGAAGTGCAGCGCTTGCTGGGGGATGTCTGGCAGGTGCAGGTACTTGAGGAGCAGGATGTGCTGGCGGAGAGTGGAAAGTTCCTTGAGGCTGGCGTGACGCGGCTGGAGGAGCGGGTTTACCGGGTTTCTCCCCGATAGATTTTTGATGACAGTGCCGGCCCCTTCGCGAGCAGGCTCGCTCCCACACTGGACCTGTATACAACAATCCAATGTGGGAGCGAGCCTGCTCGCGAAGAGGTCATCAGCAACAACCATTATTTGTATGTATAAAAAAGGCCCGCATCACTGCGGGCCTTCTTCATGTTTACACCGGTCAGATCAACCGCGACGACGCAGCGCGTCAATACGCTCTTCCAGCGGCGGGTGGCTCATGAACATGCGGGCGAAGCCCTGTTTGATGCCACCGTTGATGCCGAAGGCGTTCAGGGTGTCGGGCATGTGCACCGGCAGGCCCTGTTCGGCGCGCAAGCGTTGCAGTGCGCCGATCATCGCGCTGGTGCCGGCCAGGCGTGCGCCAGCTTCGTCGGCGCGGAATTCGCGTTTGCGCGAGAACCACATGACGATCGCACTGGCGAGAATGCCCAGTACCAGTTCGGCGAAGATGGTCGCAACGTAATAGGCGATGCCCTGGCCTTCTTCGTTCTTGAAGATCACCTTGTCGACGAAGTTGCCGATGATCCGCGCAAAGAACATCACGAAGGTGTTCACCACGCCCTGGATCAGCGCCAGCGTGACCATGTCACCGTTGGCGACGTGACCGATTTCGTGGGCCAGCACGGCTTTCACTTCATCGGGCGAAAAACGCTCGAGCAAGCCCTGGCTGACCGCGACCAGTGCGTCGTTCTTGTTCCAGCCAGTGGCGAACGCGTTCGCTTCATAGGCCGGGAAAATACCGACTTCGGGCATCTTGATCCCGGCTTCGCGGGACAGTTGCTCTACGGTTTGCAGCAGCCATTGCTCATGCCGGGTACGTGGCTGGCTGATGATCTGGGTACCGGTGCTCATCTTCGCCATCCACTTGGAGATGAACAGCGAGAACAGCGAGCCGGCGAAACCAAAGACCGCACAGAAAACCAGCAGCTGACTGAGGTCGAGATCAACCCCGTTGGCCGCCATGAACCCGTTGAAGCCGAACAGGCTCAGGGTGATGCTGGCTATCAGCACGACCGCCAGGTTAGTGGCCAAAAACAGCAGGATGCGCATCATGGTTGTAGAAATCTCCTCAAGCTAAAGATGTAGCGTACTGCGGGGTATATAAGGTGCTGCACCGGGCTATTCAACTGAGTGACTATTTCAAACTGTGTCCTACAGCGGATTCTTCGGTGCTTGGCACATTTCCCACAACAGATACCGATAGGGATGACAGCCAGCCGCGACCCGTCGCCATTACCTCAGGCGCGGATGACTGATACGAATCGCAAGTGTAGAAGGCGTGTGCAGACGCGGAACGCAGAAGTGTTGCTGAATCAGACAGTGCGCAACGTTTGGCCGTTGCGCACTGCTGGCCAGTTACTGGCGGTAGGACTTGAGGAAGTTGCCGATGCGGCCGATGGCCATTTCCAGATCATCGACGCGCGGCAGGGTGACGACGCGGAAGTGATCCGGCCACGGCCAGTTGAACGCTGTGCCCTGCACCACCAGCAGCTTCTCGGAGAGCAGCAGGTCGAGGACGAATTTCTCGTCGTTGTGGATCGGGCAGACCTTCGGATCGATTTTCGGGAACGCGTACAGCGCGCCCATCGGCTTGACGCAGCTCACGCCCGGAATGTCGTTGAGCAACTCCCAGGTGCGGTTGCGCTGTTCGAGTAGGCGACCCTGCGGCAGCACCAGATCATTGATGCTCTGATAGCCGCCCAGTGCGGTCTGGATCGCGTGCTGGCTCGGCACGTTGGCGCACAGGCGCATGTTGGCCAGCATGTCGATGCCTTCGATGTAGCTTTGCGCGTTGTGTTTCGGCCCGGAGATGGCGATCCAGCCGGAACGGAAACCCGCTACGCGGTAGGACTTCGACAGACCGTTGAAGGTCAGACAGAGCAGGTCCGGCGCCAGTGACGCGGTGCAGATGTGCACGGCATCGTCGTACAGAATCTTGTCGTAGATTTCGTCGGAGAACACCACCAGGTTGTGTGCACGGGCGATTTCCAGCATGCCCAGCAACACTTCCTTCGAATACACCGCGCCGGTCGGGTTGTTCGGGTTGATGATCACCATGGCCTTGGTGTTCGGGGTGATCTTGGCCTTGATGTCGGCCAGGTCCGGGAACCAGCCGGCGCCTTCGTCGCACAGGTAATGCACGGCATTGCCACCGGCGAGGCTGACGGCGGCGGTCCACAGTGGATAATCCGGGGCCGGCACCAGCACTTCGTCACCGTTGTTGAGCAGCGCCTGCAGCGACATCACGATCAGTTCGGACACGCCGTTGCCCAGGTAGATGTCTTCGATACCGACACCTTCGACGTTTTTCTGCTGGTAATACTGCATCACCGCTTTACGCGCGCTGAACAGGCCTTTGGAGTCGCTGTAGCCTTGCGCGGTCGGCAGGTTGCGGATCACATCCTGAAGAATTTCGTCCGGCGCCTCGAAACCAAACGGCGCCGGGTTGCCGATGTTCAGCTTGAGGATGCGTTGGCCTTCCTCTTCCAGTCGTTTGGCGTGCTTGAGCACCGGGCCGCGAATGTCGTAGCAGACGTTGGCGAGCTTGTTCGATTTGCTGAACTGCATGGCGATGTGATCCCGAAAATGAACGATCCAGACGGCGGATGGACAACCGTACTGGGATTCCTGCGTCTTCGCACAGGCGGACGTCTTGAGCCGCGGCTGCCAGAATCCGTTTGAATGCGCCCGGTCTGACTGCCAGACTGGTGCGTGACGAGGCGCAATCATACGTGCCGCCCGATCCGTGGAAAAGGTACAGATCGGGCTTTTTCAGCCGCTGAGGTGTGATGATGGAAAAGTTGGAAAAAACCCTGGAAGAATGGAAAGCCATGCTCGATCCGCAGCAGTACGAGGTTTGCCGCCTCAGTGCCACCGAGCGACCGTTCTCCGGCAAATACAACGCAACCAAAACCGACGGCGTTTATCACTGTGTCTGCTGCACTGAGCCGCTGTTCGACTCCACGACCAAATTCGAATCCGGCTGCGGCTGGCCGAGCTTCTACGCGCCGATCGGCGAAAGCGCGATGACCGAAATACGTGATACCACGCACGGCATGATCCGTACTGAAGTGAAGTGCGCGCGCTGCGATGCGCACTTGGGCCATGTGTTCCCCGACGGTCCGCCGCCGACCGGTCTGCGTTATTGCATCAATTCGGTGTGCCTGAACCTTGAGCCACGCGAATAAATGAATGAAGGCGATCTGCGGGTCGCCTTGTTTTTTGATAATTAAATTGCACACAATTTAATTGCTCGCTATGTTTGGCCTTTCCCGACTGTCTGCGGAGTTCCTGTCATGAGCGACAACCTGCTGAATATCCCGTGCACCACCATCAAGGGTGAGCAAAAGACCCTCGCCGACTTCGCCGGCAAAGCCGTGCTGGTGGTCAACACCGCCAGCAAGTGCGGCTTCACCCCGCAATACAAAGGCCTTGAAGAGCTGTGGCAGACCTACAAGGATCAAGGCCTGGTGGTATTGGGCTTTCCGTGCAATCAGTTCGGCAAGCAGGAACCGGGCAACGAAGGTGCGATCAGCGAGTTCTGCGAGCTGAATTTCGGCGTCAGCTTCCCGCTGTTCAAGAAGATCGAAGTCAATGGCGCGGGCGCGCATCCATTGTTCGTGCAGTTGAAGAAACGTGCGCCGGGCGTACTCGGTTCGCAAGGCATCAAGTGGAATTTCACCAAGTTCCTCATCGGCAAGGATGGCCAGTTGGTCAAGCGCTTCGCCCCGGCCACCAAGCCGCAGGACCTGAGCCGCGAGATCGAAGCCCTGCTCAAATGAATAGCGTGCCGGTCGATTCGCTGAAGCTCGACAGTCAGTTGTGCTTCAAGTTGTACGCGGCGTCCCGGGCGGTGATTCGTGCCTACAAGCCGATGCTCGATCAGCTCGGCCTGACCTATCCGCAATACCTGGCGATGCTGGTGTTGTGGGAATGGCAGGACAGCGCGCCGGAGCAGCCGACAGTCAAGGCACTGGGTGAGCGGTTGGCGCTGGATTCCGGCACCTTGACGCCACTGCTCAAGCGTCTGGAGCAGTTGCAACTGGTGCAGCGGCAACGTTCGGCGCGTGATGAGCGCGAAGTGCACTTGAGCCTGACCGCCGCAGGTCAGTCATTACGCGAGCAGGTCGCGCCGCTGAAGGCGCGTCTGCTGTGCGACAGCGGGGTTGATCTGGACCGGCTCAATGATTTGCGCGACGGTCTCGATCACCTCCTTGGGCAGATCAAAGCGCTGTCGTAGTCGGGATCCACTGGTCGAGCAGCGCCGCGAGTTCTTCGCGGCGGAACGGTTTCGCCAGATAGTCGCTCATGCCCGCGGCCCGGCAGCGTTCGCGTTCTTCGGACATGGCGTTGGCGGTCAGGGCAACGATCGGCAGTTGCGGCCAGCGCCCACTCTGGCGGATCTGCCGACTCGCTTCGTAGCCGTCCATCACCGGCATGTTGCAGTCCATCAACACCAGATCGAATTCGTGGTACTCCAACTGGTCCAGCGCTTCGGCACCATGGGCCGCCACGATGACGTCACAGCCGAGTTTGCCGAGCATGCCTTTGGCCACCAGTTGATTGACCGGATTGTCCTCGACCAGCAGCACGCGCCCGCGCCGTACGGTGGGGGCGGTTTCCAGCTGCGCATCGCTGATGGTGGCGATGTCCGGTTGCAGCGTGCGCCGCAGATTCTGATACAGCGCGTTGCGCGCCAACGGACGGGCCTGTTGTTGCAAAGGGGCGAGGGCGGCCGCTTCTTCGCTGGGCAGAAAACTGCCGTAGGCGGTCACCAGCAGAATCGGCGCTACCAGTGTCGGACGTAACCCAAACAGGCACTCCGGGCAGTCGGTGATCAACACGTCCGGGGTCAGGCCCAGCAGTGAGTCATCGATGGTGCGCTGTTCGTATTCGAGTCCCCACGCCGGCAGCAGACTCTTGAGCAACTCGGCCAGGCCACTGCTGCCTGCGGTGATGGCCAGCACTTTGCCGTGCAATGGCGCGGGGGCCAGCGCCCGCGTGTGGCAAGGCAGGGGCAACTCGGCGCAGAACTGACTGCCGAAACCCGTTTCGGAACTGATGGTCAGGCGTCCCTGCATCGCTTCGCAGAGGTTATAGGTCAGCGCCAGACCGAGCCCGGTGCCGCCGTATTGGCGGGTGATGCCGGCCCCGGCCTGGGTAAATGGCTGGAAGATCTTCACCTGCGCGTCCTGAGCGATACCGATACCGGTGTCGCAGACTTCGATGCGCACGCCGTCCTTGTAGGTCGACAGGCGTACGTCCACCCGACCGAAACGGGTGAATTTCAGGGCGTTGGATAACAGGTTGCTGACGATCTGCCGGACCCGGGTCGGATCCCCCAGCACCAGCGCCGGGAAATGCGGGCCGATCAGGCAGGTCAGTTCCACGCTCGGCGCAGCGTTCTGCGACAGCAGGTTGGCCGTGTCTTCGATCAGCGATCCCAGATCGAACGGGATGTGCTCAAGCTCAAGCTGCCCGGCGTCGAATTTCGACAGGTCGAGAATATCGTTGAGCAACTCGACCAGCACCTTGCCGGAGTCATGGGCGATCGACAGTTGTTGCTGTTGTTCGGCATTCAACGGGCCGTCGAGGGACAGGGCGATCATCCCCAGCAGGCCATTGAGCGGTGTGCGGATTTCATGGCTCATGTTGGCAAGGAACGCCGAGCGTGCCTCGGCCATTTCCAGCGCGGTGCTGCGGGCGACTTCAAGTTCCTGATTGGATTGACTGAGTCGCGCGTTGATTGCTTTGAGTTCGGCGGTGCGTGCCGAAACGATGTTTTCCAGTTGGCCGAGGTAGTCGGTCAGGCGATTTTCGGCATTGCGCCGCTGCTGGATTTCGGTGGCGATGTTCTCGAACTGCTGATTGGCGACTTTGACCAGCACGCCGATTTCATCGTTGGCGTGCCCGGTCGGACATTCCAGCGTGGTCGGTTCGGCACTGCGCGGGTCGCGCCCGCTGAGTTCGCGGATGACCCGCACCAGCGGTTTGGTCAGCATCACGTAGAACAGCGCCAGGAGAATGCCGGTGAGGATCAGGCTGCGGGCAAAACCGTTGAGCAGAGTGACCTCGGCGCGGCGCAGGAAGCGGCTGCCGAACGCATAGGTATCGACTTCAAGGCTCAACACTCCCAGCGATTCATTGGGCAGATGATCCAGGTACAGACGATCCTCGAACTGGCGCTTGGCGCCAAACAGAAAGTCGCTGATGACCCGATAGCCGCTTTGCAGCTCCGGGCGTTTGACGCTGGCGAGCACGGTATTGTTGTTGTCGGTCAGTTGCGCCGAGATGATCGCCGGCGAACGCAACAGGCCCAGGGTGAGTTCCTGGGCCAGTTCGGCGTCGATGTTGTAGGCAATGCGTGATGCCGGATTGTGGCTGATTTCCAGCAAAGACAGGATTTCACGGTTGATGGAGGCGTCTTCACTGGCATAATCGATGCCTATTTGCAGCAGACTGAGCAGCGTGCCCAGAATGAACCCGACCAGCACGGTAAGCCTGGCTTGCTTGTACGACAGCCGGTGGGTGAATTTGATATCCATGGGGTGTTGAACCACTTCCGTTTCCCTTCGCTGCTCAAGCATAGTCGATCATGTAGCGATTCCGAGGTTCCCGAATCGCCTTGTAACAAGGCGCGGCGTGGGAATATGGATCTGTTGGTTGTCGCTGGATCGTCATCATCACTGTGAACGTGCCCGAGGAGAAGACGTGGATTCCCGATTGAATGCTTTTCTTGAACGCGCCGAGTCGGTTCTGGCGCGGATCGAACCGCTGTTGCCGGCACCGCGTCCCGTTATTGACTGGAACACCTGCCTGGCCGCGCGCTGGCAACGTGACGGGCGCAGCGGCTACCTGTTGCCGCTGGAAGTCAGCCTCGACATGCGTCTTAGCGACCTGATCGGGGTTGATCGCCAGTTGGAGCAACTGGGCCGTAACACGCAGCAGTTTCTCGACGGCATGCCCGCCAACCATGCGTTGCTGTGGGGCTCGCGCGGCACCGGTAAATCGTCGCTGGTCCGCGCACTGCTCGCCGAGCACGCTGGCGCAGGCCTGCGACTGATCGAAATCGAGCGTGATCATCTGGCCGACCTGCCGCGCGTGGTCGAGCAGATCGCCAAGTTGCCGCAGCGCTTCGTGCTGTTCTGCGATGACTTGTCGTTCGAATCCGGTGAAGGCGATTACCGCGTGCTGAAAAGTGTCCTCGACGGCTCGCTCGAGCAGGCGCCGGACAATGTTCTGTTGTATGCCACTTCGAACCGCCGTCACCTGGTGCCGGAAAAGGAAAGCGACAACGAAAACTGGAAACGCGTCGACGGCGAACTGCACCCCAGCGAAGCCGTTGAAGACAAAATCGCGCTGTCGGATCGTTTCGGCCTGTGGCTGTCGTTTTACCCGTTTACCCAAGAACACTTCCTCAACGTCGTCGAGCACTGGATTGGCCAGTTGGCCGCCAAGGCCGGGCTGAGCTGGCAGCGCGACGAAGCGCTGGACATCCTCGCCGTGCGCTGGGCCACCGGCCGCGGCAATCGCAACGGACGTTGCGCGTACCAATTCGCCCGTTACTGGGTGGGACTGAAATTGTTGGAGCACAAGGCATGATTGATTTGCAACAAAGCGGCCAGGGCCTCGAAGGCTATGGCATGTTGGCCGCGCAACTGGAATCGCTGCTGGCGGACGAGCGCGATTTCATCGCCAACGCTGCGCAGTTTTCGGCGTTCCTGTTCAACCAGCTCGATGACCTGAACTGGGCGGGTTTCTACCTCAATCGCAATGAAGAGTTGGTGCTCGGCCCGTTTCAGGGGCAGATCGCTTGCGTGCGCATTCCATTCGGTCGCGGTGTGTGTGGCGCGGCAGCGGCCACTCTGCAAACCCAGCGCGTCGAAGACGTTCACGCTTTTCCCGGCCATATTGCCTGCGACAGTGCGTCGAACAGTGAGTTGGTAGTGCCGTTGGTCAAGGACGGTCGTCTGATCGGTGTGCTGGACCTCGACAGCCCGAAACTTGCGCGTTTTGGTGCCGCCGACCAGGCCGGTATCGAGCAACTGGCGGCGATCTTCCTGCGCCTGACCGACTGCTGATTACTCGCCAAGGCCAGCCTTGTGCAACAGGCTGGCCGGATCCACCGCGTCAATCTGCTGCGGATCGAGAAAACGCGTGGCGTACTGCAGGTACACGCCATCGTTGATGAACAGTCCGAACAGTTGCGCATCGATGTGCGCTTCACGACACATGGTGGCCATGATCCCCAGCGCTTCACTGAGGGTCTTGGCCTTCTTGTAGGGCCGGTCGGCCGCGGTCAGCGCTTCAAAAATGTCGGCAATTGCCATCATCCGTGCCGGCAGGCTCATTTCTTCGCGTTTCAGACGTTTCGGGTAACCGGTGCCGTCCATTTTCTCGTGATGGCCGCCGGCGATTTCCGCAATGCTGTGCAGATGCCCGGGGAAGGGCAGGTGACTGAGCATCATGATGGTCTGCACCATGTGATGGTTGATGATGTAGCGCTCCTCACGGGTCAGCGTGCCACGGGTGATGCTCAGGTTGTAGAGTTCGCCGCGATTGTATTTGTAGCGCGGTACATCCAGTTTGAAACCCCACGGGTTGTCTTCGGGAATCAACTCGTTGCGGTCTCGTTCGAGCAAGTGTTCGGGTTTGTCGACCAGCAGTTTTTCGCTGACCGGCAAGGTCGGTGCCGGGGTTCGTGCCTGACGTTTGTTTTCTTCCCATGACACGCCCAGGCGATCATCCAGCGTGCGCAGCCATGTCCGTTGGGCGAGGGCAGCAAGGCGTTGCAGATCGGCTTCGGCCATCGCCTCGCCACCCAGATTGCAGCGTGCGACAAACGCAAAATCGTCGTCCAGAGCGCCGAGCGTGGCGTCGCGCAAACTGGCCAGAGCCACCTCGTCACCGCCCCGCGCCAGCGCCTGCCAGTAGCTGATCCAGGCATCGCGTTTGAGCACTTCGAAGCGGGTGCGGATTTCGTGAATGCGGTCGTTGATGGTTTCCAGTTTGGTGGCTTTATCGACCACGTATTCCGGCGTCGTGACCTTGCCGCAATCGTGCAGCCAGGCGGCAATGTGCAGCGCTTCCCACTCGTCCTCGGTGGGCTGGTAGGCACTGAACGCCGGCGCCTGACTGGCCGCGGCAGCTTGGGCGAGCATCAGCGTCAGCTCGGGCACGCGCTGGCAATGCCCGCCAGTGTACGGGCTCTTGGCGTCGATGGCCCCGGCGAGCAATTGAATGAAGGCATCCAGCAACTGTTTTTGCCTGGCTTGCAAACGCTGGCTTTCGATACTCACCGCGGCGGCGCCCGACACGGCTTGCAGAAAAGCGATGCGGTCGGGCCGCAGTTTTTCCAGGTCCGCCGCCGTGCCACTGTCGTTGACCAGCAGAATCAGCAGGCCGATGGTTTCATTGTGGCGGTTGTGCAGACGGATCCCGATCAGATGGATCCGTGGCGAGGCCATCGCCAGCAGGACTTTTTGCAGATCCCCGGCCTGCTCGAAACCTAGATCGCTGACCATGCTGTCGGCGCTGATCAGTTGCTTGAACCACGCCGGGCCGTTGTTGTTCTGCAGGTCATGGCCCTGGATGTCGAACGTCTCCAGCGCCTGCGGCGTGCCATTGACCACCAGTCCGTAAGGCGCCATGCGACTGTCATCGTTGTCGCGCAGATAAATCAGCCCGGCCTGCGCCTGGGCGATTTCCACGGTTTCGAACAGCACCCGTTGCAGCAGCGGCGCGAAACGGGTTTCGGCACTCAGGCTGTCGGTAATCCGGAAGAAGCTGGCAAGGGTGTTTTTCATCTGCGCCATCGACACGCTCAACTGGTCGACTTCAAGCACCGGCGAGCGTCGACTGAGCGGGAAGTTGAAATCGAAACTGCGGATCGCGTCGGCTTCCTTGACCAGCGCATGCAGGGGTTTGACCAGAATTCGCGAGATCAGCCAGCCCAGTGGCAGACACAGCAGCAAGGTGGCGAGGGTGACCAGCGCGCCTTGCCAGCGCATGCGATAGGCATCGACCAATAATTCGTCTTCGGGCACCAGCAGGGCCAATTGCAGACCTTTCGGCCCGCCTTCCTGCATGCTGCTGCGCGCGACGATCCATTGCCGGCCATCGGCCTGCAGACGCCGGCCGAGGTTGTCGGTGGTGAGCAAGCCATGCAGGGCGGGGCTCAGGTCTGCCACCCGGGCCTGGCGCGCGGTTTGGTCGTCGACAATCAAACGACGGCTGTCGGGGTAGGCCACCGCGTTGCCATCGGCGTCGAACAAGGCGATTTCGGTCGACGGGGTTACCCGGTGTTTGTCCAGGGTTGCCGACAGCGCGGCCAGCGTCAGGTCGGCGCCGATGACTGCGTTTTCACCGCTACGCCGGGCCAGCGTGGTACCAACATTGTGAGTGGAGAAAAACACGTAGGGCTCGGTGGTGATTTGTTCGGATTGCTGGCGCGCGTCGGTAAACCAGGCGCGCGTGCGCGGGTCGTAGACGTCGTCGGGATTGTCCAGTCGACCGACAGCATTCAGGGCCTGATCGAAGAACAGCGATTGCGAGTGCGCCGTGCCATCAGCATCGTGTTCGATGCTCCAGACCTGATAGCTCGCTGCGTCCGGGGCTTTGAGCAATGTTTTCAGCGGCGCATCGCGCAGCGGCCGCACCATGAAGAAATCGCCGTTGCTGTAGCCCAGATACAGCGAGGCCAGGTTGGGGTTGTCGCGCAGTGACTGCGCGAAAGGTTTGAGCAATGGCAGGCGTTGTTCAAGGTGCGAAGCCTGAGTGGCCGGGTTGTCCGCCAGCAGGCTCAGCAGGTGGCGTATCGGCTGATACGTCGCGCGCAGGTCCAGGCGAACGTCCTGCTCAATGCGGTTGAACAGTTTTTCACTGCTCGACAGGATGATCTTCGTGGTCTGGTGATAGTTGAACAGTCCCAGCACCACGCCGGTGAGCAACAAGAGAAAGGTGAACATGACGCTGATGTGCACGTGCAGCGGGAACCGGCGTTGTTCCGGGCGCAGTGGGCTGGGCATTTCAGACTCTCCATGATGTTTAACTCACTGCTCAGCGTCCAAGCATAGTTAAGGCAAGCTCATTGTGCTTCGATCCGCGAGGGCAAGTTGCTGGCGCAAGGCCTGCTCCAGATCGATCATGGCCTGGCTGCTCGCTTCGCAACGGCGGGCGATCTCGTCTGTTGCCAGGGGCTGCGCGCAGGCTTGCTCAAGGGCATCGCAACACTTGATCACCCGCGATGCCTTGGCAATGCGCGCGGCGCCCTTGATCTTGTGCGCGACGATCGCCAGTGCGCCGAGGTCAACGGGCGGCATCAGCGCGAGCAATTCCTCGCGGTCAAGGCGACTGCTTTTGAGTAACTCGACCAAGAGTCGCCGAGTCTGTGCCGGGTTGTCGCCGCAGAGCGCGTTTAGGCTTTGCAGGTTGAATGCCGGTGATTGTGCGGCCGGGGTGATGCCATCGACCCACTGACCGAGCAGGCTCAGACTCAACGGCTTGAACAGGCAATCATTCATGCCGGCCTGCTTGCAGCGCAGGATTTCCTCGGGTTGCGCATTGGCGGTGAAACCCAGCACGGTGCAGGGCGAGCTGCGCGTGTGCTGTTCATGCTGGCGAATCGCGCGGGTCAGTTCATAGCCGTTCATCAAGGGCATGTTGCAGTCGACGATCACCAGATCGAAGTGCCCGGCTTTCCATAGTTCCAGCCCCGCGCAGCCGTTCTCGGCGATGCTGAAGTGATGGCCGAGGAATTCCAGTTGCTGACACATCAGCAGGCGATTGGCGGGGTGATCGTCCACCACCAGCACGCTCAGCGGCGTCAGCGAGGTTTTCACCGACGGCACACTTCTCGGCGTACTGACCTGTGCCGGCAGGGTTTCCAGCGGCAAGGACAGGCAGACCTGCGTACCGATCCCGGGCTGGCTGCTCAATTGCAGTTGCCCGCCCATCATTTCGCACAGGTTGCGACTGATCACCAGTCCCAGCCCGGCGCCGCTGCGCACCTGCTGGCCGCTGTTCTGTGCCTGGGCAAAAGGCTCGAACAAACGTTGTTGATCTTCAGCGCTGATGCCGACCCCGCTGTCCTGTACGGTCAATTGTATCAACGCACGTGCAGGCACCTCCGTCGGCATCAGGTCCAGGGTGATTCTGATCTGCCCTTGCTCAGTGAACTTGATCGCATTGCTGATCAGGTTGGACAGGACCTGCTTGAAACGCAGGGGGTCGAGGTGCACATCGACCGCCAGATCCGGTGGATTGACGATCAGTTGCAGGGCGAGATTTTTCTGCCGGGCGAGGCCGTCGAAAATTCTCGTCACCGATGCCACGGTGTCGACCAGATTGACCCGTTCGGGGCACAGGCTGAGGCGTCCGGATTCGATCCGGGCAATGTCGAGAATGTCGCCGATCAAACCCAACAGGTCTTTGGCCGAGTGGTAGGCGGTATCGATCGAGGTGCGATCCGGATGCTGTTGATCCATGCGCCTGAGCGTCAGTTCGAGCATGCCGATCACTGCATTCATCGGCGTACGGATTTCGTGGCTCATGGTCGCCAGGAACGTGCTTTTCGCCCGGTTGGCCTCATCGGCCTGTTCCTTGGCTGCACGCAACTCCTCGAACAACTGACGGCGCTCACTGATATCGATCCAGCCACCGATGATGCCTTGTACGTCGCCGCTGGAGTCACGGTACGGGAGGATCCAGTGATAGATCGTCAGGCGCCGATTGCCGATATGCAGGGGACGGTCAAGTATCAACGGCGTGCCTTCGGCCACCACGCGCCGGTAATCGGCTTGAAAGGCCTGGGCCTCGAAAGCATTGCTCAGCGTGCCTTCAATCACGCTTTTGCCGATGACGTCCTCACGCTTTGCGTTGAACGCCTCGAGGTAGCTGTCATTGCAGCTTTGCAGCAGACCTTCGCGGTCGCGGACATAGATCGGGTGCGGTGTGCCGTTGACCAGCGAGCGCATGAACTCGAACTGATCGTTCAGGGCGCGCTCGGCGGCCTGACGTTGTTTGATCTGGTGGCGCATGTAGGCGTTCCAGACCAGTAGTAACAGAAGCACCAGGCCAGCGGCGCTGATCACCTGGTAAAACAGGCGCTGGTAGTTGCGCCAGATATTCTGCGAAGCGGCGGAGTAACCGCGCCAGCGACCGTTGATCACGCCCAGTTCTTCGGGAGCAATGCTCAGTAACGCTTTGTTGATGATCGACGCGAGTTCCGTGCTGTCTCTGGCGGTGGCCAGAGAGAACGCGGCCTGGCCAGTGCCGATGGTCGTGGTGATCTGCAGCGGCTGGTCAAAGATCCGCGAGGAAATGAAGTAATTGGCGATCACCAGCGAGTTCACGGCGCCGTCGACATGGTTCTCGGCGAGTAGCGAGACGGCGCTGAAGGTGTCCGGGGTTTCGATCAAGTGGATCTGGGGAAATTCCCGGCGCAGGTACTCGACCATCGGGTTGCCCTGGGCGATCGCCAGTTGCTTGCCTTTGAGCTGGCCGAGGTTGGTCGGGCCGTCGGCGCTCTTGCGGGTCAGCAGGACATAGGAGTTTTCCAGATAAGGGCGGCTGAAGTTGAGCGTTTGTTCGCGCTCGGCAGTCGGCAGCAGTGCGGCAATCAGATCGGCTTGATGGTTGTCTATCTGCCGGATCATTTCCGCGTCGTTACGGCTGCGGCGGACCTCGAAACGCAGGCCGGTGCGCAAACGGATGAGTTCGAGCAAGTCGGCACTGATGCCTCGCAAGTTGCCGTCACTGTCGAAGAACGTCAGCGGCGCAAATGCTTCATTCACCACCACGCTCACGACCGGGTGCTGTTTCAGCCAGGTTTCTTCCCGTTCGGTCAATTGCAGCTTCTGGTCGGTGAGCAACAGGTCACTGCCGGCACTCCAGCGTTTGGCGATGTTGTCGCGCTCGCTTCTCGGCACGGCACTGAGCACGGTGTCGATGATGGCCAACAGATGCGGATTGTTGCGACGCACGGCGAAGCTGAAGCCTTGGGTTTCCTGCTTGCCGAAATTGGCCATGCGTACGTTATTGAGGTAACCCTTGTTGATCATGTAGTGGGTCGAGAGGGTGTCGCCGAGAAATACGTCGGCCTGATCGAAAGCAACGGCGTTGATCGCGTTCTGGTAGGAGGGGTAGCAGGTAATCAGCGCTTTTGGGTACAGCGCCTTGATTTCGTGCACGGGCAGATAGTGATAGACCATGCTCAGTCGCAGCCCGGCCAGGCCTGCGGTCAGCGAGCGGGTTTCGTCTTCGCGGGTGACCAGCACTGGCTGGTCTTTGGCATACGGTACGCTCAGCGCGAGATTGGCGTTGCCGGCTTCAAAGCCGTTGGCCGTACCGAGCAGATCAATCTGACCGTCGACCAGCGCACGGATCGCCGCATCGCGCGAAGGGAAGCGCATGACCCGGATCGGCAAACCGGTGGCCTGACTGAGGAGCCCGGCATAGTCGGCGGTCAGGCCTTCGTAATCCTTGCCGCTGACGGTCATGTCAAAGGGCGGGTAATCGGGGGCGGAGGTGCCCAGGATGAGTTCGCTGCGCTCAAGCAGCCATTGCCGTTGAGGCAGTTCGAAGGTGACCGGCACCGATTCGCTGGCCGAGCGGCTGAGCAAGACCAGATCCGGTGAGGCGGCGGCCATGGCAAACGCGCTGGCGCACAAGTACACAGCGGCGCTCAAGGCAATTAAATAGTCCTGCAAACGACTGGGCATGTGGGCTCTCACACAAGTGCGTTTCGTTTGGCCATCTCGATAAGTTCTACAAGGGATTTGGCTTTGAGCTTTTGCATTAATCGTTTTTTGTAAGTGCTGACGGTCTTGTTGCTCAAAAACATGCCCTTGGCTATTTCTTTATTGGTCCTGCCCTGGGCAAATAATTGCAGCACCATCAACTCCCGATCATTCACGGCTTTGAACAGTTCAAGTTCGGTATAACGGACGTCGTCACTGCGAACCGGGTTCAGTGCCTGGCTGGGAAAGTAGTTATAACCGGACAGTACAGCCTTGATTGCACTGACCAGTTCGCTTAATTCTTCCTGTTTACAGACGTAACCCGATGCGCCGGATTGCATGCAGCGGATGCCGAATAAAGTCGGGCATTGCGCGGTCAGTACCAGGGTTTTCAGCGGGGAGCTCATGGCGTTGAATCGTGCCAGCACTTCCAGGCCGTCAAGCTTGGGAATGCTGATGTCGAGAATGATCAAGTCCGGCATGCATTCGCGGACCATTTGCATGGCATCAACCCCGTTATCGGTTTCGCCGACGACCTTGTAACCTTCATGTTCCAGCAACATTCGAACGGCGAGGCGGATGACCGGGTGATCGTCGACAATAAAAACGGAGTTCATAATCAAATCCCATACAAGCACGAATAAAGCGCGCACCTTAGCTCAGATGAATGAGCACTCGCATGAGCTGACTTGACCTCAGTCGTCTTATCAGATTATTCCTACAATTAATGAGGAAAGGGACTACGCACAAACAAGGTCTGGCGTAAGCAGACCAAGTTTTTGTATGGGCTTATAGTTTGCATTTGTTGTTTTGCAACTATGGGTTGTCAATGCTTTTTACAAGTGGGGGAATTGCGTTGATCAGTTGTTTAATTCAGGCAGTTCAACAACGGCCTGAACCGTTGCAAAAATAACCGTGGCCGGCGTAGGTGGCTTCTTGCGCGGGAGGTGTTCAACCGGCTGACAGCGCCGGTTGAACAGGCATCGATCAGTGACTGGAGCGCCCGGTCATTTCCAGGGCCATGTCGCTGGCATAGCTGTCAGTCATGCCGGCGATGAAGTCGATCATGCGCAGGAATGACGTGTGCAATGACCCGTGTGGGTCCGGTGCATTATTGCCCAGCAGGTCGAGGATGCGTCGACTCTTGAACGATGGCGTACGGCCGTTGTGTTGTTCAAGGGCAGCGCCGCAGAACGCATTCAAGAGGATTTCCAGCGTTGTGTAGGCGCCAATTTCGTGCAGGGTTTTGCGCTTGTCCTGGAAAATCTTCTTGCGCGCAATGTCCTTGGCGTTCAACACGCAGCGTTTAGCCGGACCGTGCATGTGCTCGACCAGATCGCCATGCAGCGTGCCGGCGAGCAAGGCATCCTGCTGCTCGACGAAAGCGCGCGCTGCCGCGTTGGTCAAATGTTCGATGGCCTTGCCACGCAGAATCGCCAGTTTGCGTCGACGCGAATCCTGCGGACCGAGTTGCCGATAGGTTTCCGGCAGATCGTCGCCCACCAGTCCCAGCAGCAGCGACTCGACTTCGGCGTAGTCGAGCAACTCCATCTCCAGACCGTCTTCCAGATCAATCAGCGCGTAGCAGATGTCGTCGGCGGCTTCCATCAGATAAACCAACGGATGGCGCGCCCAGCGCTGGTCTTCCAGTTGCGGCAGGCCCAGCTTGTTGGCGATCTGCTCCAGCAACGGCAACTCACTCTGGTAGCAGCCGAACTTGTGTTTCTTGTAGCCGAGGGAGTCGGCGTGACGCGCAGTCCACGGGTACTTCAAATAGGTGCCCAGGGTGGCGTAGGTCAGGCGTGTGCCGCCGTCGAACTGATGGTACTCAAGCTGTGTGAGTACACGGAAACCCTGCGCGTTGCCTTCGAAGTTGAGGAAGTCACCGCGCTCGGCTTCGCTCATGCCATCGAGCCAGCCGCGCCCGGCGGCCTGTTGAAACCAGTGGCGAATGGCGTCTTCACCGGAGTGGCCGAAGGGTGGATTGCCGATGTCGTGGGCCAGGCAGGCCGATTGCACCACCATCCCCAGATCGCTCGGGTCGCACCACTCGGGCAAGGCACTGCGCAGGGTTTCGCCGACGCGCATGCCCAATGAGCGGCCGACGCAACTGACCTCCAGGGAATGGGTCAGGCGCGTGTGGATATGGTCGTTGCTCGTCACCGGATGCACTTGGGTCTTGCGCCCGAGACGGCGGAAGGCTCCGGAGAAAATGATGCGGTCATGGTCTTTGTGAAAAGGGCTGCGACCGAGCTCTTGCGGGCTGTGCAGCGGCTTTCCGAGGCGTTCGCGGTTGAGCAGGGTTTGCCAATCCAAGGCTGGTTCTCTCCGTCAAAGTGACTGTTGCCCTAGCTTCCCGGTTCATGCCGATGCCTGCAAGCGGAACTACAGTCCCGCGGCATCTATATCGATCAGCAGCAACCGCTCGCCGTTATCGAAAAATTGCCCGGCGGTCAGGCAATACTGATTGCTGGTGGCATCGCGGTAGGTGTTGGACAGGGTCAGGCGCCGCTCCTCCCAACCTTCGGCGAGCAGATGATAGAAGTAGGGGCGCCACGACCAGTTGTGCCCCAGATAACGGTTATCGGCGACCCAGGCATTGTGGCGCCACTCCAGATTCGGCGTCAGTTGCGTGCCATGGCGATCGCATTGATAAAACCGCAACAGCCAGGGAAAGGCCGGCAGATGTGGCAGGGCACTGAGCGGTGCATGGGCCTGGGCCCAGCTTTGCAGGATCGCCATCAATTCGGCCAGTTGCTGGCGCATCTGCATCAACCGACCGCGTTCGGCGAGTTTCTGCTGAACGTACCGCTGGCGCAGTTCGGCGAAGCGCGGCACAAACGCATCGGTGGCAAAGAACGCTTCTTGCGCCCGAGCGAATAGAAAGCCTTGTACATAACGCGAGCCGCATTCAAGGGCGAAATTCAGCTGTGCTTCCGTCTCGACGCCTTCGGCAATGATCCAGCAACCGGTCTTCTCGGCCATCTGCGCGAGGGCCTTGACCACGTCACTGCTCGGGCCACCCAATGCCGCCGCCTGGAACAGACGCATGTCGAGTTTGAGGATGTCCGGTTGCAGCGCCAGCACGCGATCCAGTTGCGAATAGCCGGCCCCAAAGTCGTCGATCGCAATCCTCGCGCCGGCCTCGCGATAACGCGCGACCACCTCGGCCAGGCGCTGACTGTTGCCGCCCAACTCGGTGATTTCGAAAACAATGCGCTGCGCATCGACGCCATGTCGCGCCAGTTGCTTGAGGCTGGGCAGGGCCTGATCGGCGCGCAGACGACTGATCCAGCGCGGCGACATGTTCAGGCTGAGAAACCAGTCTGCCGGGGCTTCGTGCAGGCGACTCAGGGCGTTGTCGCGGATCTGCCGGTCAAGGCGACGCAGAGCGATCGCCGGCGTTCGCGGGTCGGCAAACAAGGGCCCGACCGAGGTCAACTGGCCGTCATGCTGGCGCAGGCGACCGAGTGCTTCGACGCCTGCTATGCGTCCGGTGGCGGTATCGATGAAAGGCTGAAAGCAGGCGAGCGGTTGCCCGTCGATCACGGAGCCTCCTTAGTCGTTCTTGTTCTGGTTGAACCCCGCCGACCGGGTAGGCGCGCAGGATTGAACCTCTGGATACAGAGGTTCATCCCGGCGTTATTGCAAGAATGTAGCCAGATGCTTCGGTTCAGCGTTTCGTCGAGCTCTGCATCACCAGTTTGACCAGGGGCCCGAGGCTGGTGCCGAGACGGATCAACCGGGTCAAACCTCCGACGCCGCCGCTTTTCGCGCCTTTGCCGGTGAGAAAGCCCAGCAGCGTGACCGCCGCCACGCCCCACAAGGGCGCGTGTTTGATGCCCAAGCCGTTATGCAGGTTTTGCGTCATGCCGCGCACCCGTTGCAAGGGTTGCAGGACTTGCCCGACTTCATGCCGGATTTCCTGACGATGCATTTCCATGCGCAGGCGAATCAGCGCCTTGCGCATTTCCCGACGCGAGCTGTTGTGTGGCAGTTCAGGCAGGCTCATGGCAGCAGGCGCTCCCGATCGTTGGCCAGCTCTTGGAGCGTGCCGTGGAAAGGCGAGGATTCATCGAAAATCGCTGCCTTGAGGCGTAGCCCGCAGAAGATCGAGGCCAGGGTATAGAAAACGCACAGGCCGATGATCGCGGCAAGGCGATAGGTGTCCCAGAACACGATCATGACCAAGGTCGATAACCCCACCAGCAATAACAGGGCAAAGACCAAGGCCAGGCCGGCGAACAGCAACAGGCTGACGGTGCGTGATTTCTGCTCCTGCAACTCGATGCCGAACAATTCGACATGGCTGTGCAGCAGTCCCAGAACGGCGGCGCCCAAACGCCGCGTGGAGGAGGCGGTGCCCGCAGTCGGGCCTGATTCACCGATCGACATAATCAGCGCCGAGTGGCCAGCAGGCCAATCAGGAAACCGACGCCGGCAGCGATACCGACTGCCTGCCAAGGGTTCGCCGAGACGTAATCTTCAGTGGCGGTGACCGCTGCCTGACCGCGCTCGCGCAGGGTGTCTTCGGTCAGCTTCAGGGTCTCGCGGGCACGCAGCAGGCTGTCGTGAATCTGCTCACGCAGCTCATCCGCCTGATCGCCGGCCAGGGTGGCGGTGTGCTCGAGCAACCGTTCGGTATCGGCGACCAGGGTCTGGAAGTCGTTCATGAGGATTTCTTGAGCAGTCTTTGCCTTGATGCTGGCCATGGTTGGATCTCCGTAAGTGACGTCTGATGCGTTCGAGTATGAGCCTTGCGCGAAGGTTCAGTACAAATGACTGGTACAACTTTTGCTGTGTCGTGGTGCGTCGCCCGGCAGTCGTGCGCTGTTGCCGGGCGTGCACGCCGCAAAACCTTAACTCAAATAATCCCGGTTCGTGTCAGGACATCGACCTCGTGCGCCAAAGCGGTTCATCGGACTTCAGCCTCCGTGGCTGCCAGGTCGCAACTTGGTGCATGAATTGCCCGCATGAACCGCTTTGGTGCCTTTTTCGCCTTCAGGTCTGCCTATCCATGGAAAATCTGCAAAGCGCTGTGGACACGTTGGTTCACAGCTCCAATACGTTGTTCATTCTGATCGGCGCGGTGATGGTACTGGCGATGCACGCCGGTTTCGCTTTTCTGGAAGTCGGTACCGTGCGCCAGAAAAACCAGGTCAACGCGCTGTCGAAAATTCTCAGTGATTTCGCCGTCTCGACCCTGGCCTATTTCTTTATAGGCTATTGGATCTCTTACGGCGTGACGTTCATGCAACCGGCGGCGGTACTCAGCGCTGATCATGGCTATGGGCTGGTGAAGTTTTTCTTCCTGCTGACCTTTGCCGCGGCGATCCCGGCGATCATTTCCGGCGGCATTGCCGAGCGCGCGCGTTTCGTTCCGCAGTTGTGCGCCACGGCGCTGATCGTCGCGTTTATCTATCCGTTTTTCGAAGGGATGATCTGGAACGGCAACTATGGTCTGCAAGCTTGGCTGACGACGCAGTTCGGCGCCGCGTTCCATGATTTCGCCGGTTCCGTGGTGGTGCATGCCATGGGCGGCTGGCTGGCGCTGGCGGCGGTGTTGCTGCTCGGTCCGCGCAATGGCCGTTATCGCGACGGACGTCTGGTGGCGTTCGCGCCGTCGAGCATTCCGTTTCTGGCGCTGGGTTCGTGGATCCTGATCGTTGGCTGGTTCGGCTTCAACGTGATGAGCGCACAGACCCTGCAAGGTGTCAGCGGGCTGGTGGCGGTCAACTCGTTGATGGCAATGGTCGGCGGTACCGTGGCGGCGTTGATCGTCGGGCGCAATGACCCGGGCTTCCTGCACAACGGCCCGCTGGCCGGACTGGTGGCGATCTGCGCCGGTTCCGATCTGATGCATCCGGTTGGCGCGTTGGTGACCGGTGCAATTGCCGGGGCATTGTTTGTCTGGTGCTTTACCGCGGCGCAGGTGAAATGGCGCATCGATGATGTGCTGGGCGTGTGGCCCTTGCACGGTTTGTGCGGGGTGTGGGGCGGCATCGCCTGTGGCATCTTCGGACAGACTGCGCTCGGCGGCCTGGGCGGCGTCAGCCTGATCAGCCAGTTGCTCGGCACCGCGCTGGGTGTCGTTGTGGCACTGCTCGGTGGCTTCGTGGTTTACGGTGCGATCAAGGCGCTGCATGGTCTGCGCCTGAGCCAGGAACAGGAGTATTACGGCGCCGACCTGTCGCTGCACAAGATTGGCGCCGTGAGTCAGGATTAAGTCTCCTCATCGTCTGCCCCCGGGTAAAAACCGTGCAGCAGACGATAGCGGTCGATGCGCACCTGATCGACTTGCTCCTGCACCTGATGCGCGGGCAAGCCGAGCATGATCAAGGCGTGCGAGGCGAGCATCAGGCTCGATTCCAACAGCTCCGGCACCACTTCACTGGCGCCGGCAGCCTTGAGTTCCGCCCATTGGCTGTCGTCGCGGGTGCGCACCAGAATCGGCACATGGGCATTGAGCCGGCGCGCCTCCTTGAGGATGCGCAGGGCGACGTCACTCTGGTCGACGGCAATCACCAGTAACCGGGCGCGCAGCAAGCCGACGGCGGTCAGCAGATCGCCGCGTGCCGAGTCGCCGTAGTGCACGTCACTTTCGCCGCTGGCGGCTTCCTGAACCCGCACCGGGTCGTTGTCCAGTGCGATGTAGGGCTGCTGCGCATTGCGCATGAAACGGCCGATGGATTGACCGACCCGCCCGTAGCCACAAATCACCACGTGCTTGTCGAGGTCGGCGTTGAGCGCACTGATTTCCTCGATCTGCGCCTCTTGATTGGGCTTGCGGTGCAGAGCAGCGGCGATCCGTGGTGCGGCGCGCAGCAGTAACGGCGTCAGCAGCATCGAGCAGAAGGTCGCCGCCAGGAGCAGGGCGCCCAACTGATCTGGCAGCAGGCTGTTTTGTTGCATCTGCGCCATCAGTGCAAAGCAGAATTCGCCACCCTGGGCCAAGGCCAGACCACTGCGCCAGGCGGTTTCGCTATCGCTGCCGCGCCACTTCACCAGCAGGCTGACGACAAGGCCTTTGATTACCATCAAACCGAGGGTCAGGCCGACAATCAGAAGGCTGTGACTGACGAACAGTTGCAGGTCGATGAGCATGCCGATGCTGACGAAAAACACCCCGAGCAGAATGTCGCGGAAGGGGCGGATGTCCGCCTCGATCTGATGGCGATAATGGCTTTCGCCCAGCAGCATGCCGGCGAGGAATGCGCCGAGGGCGGGGGACAGACCGAGCAGGTGAGTCAGCCACGCGGTGAGCAGCACAATCACTAGCGCCAACAGCACGAACAATTCCGCCGAGCGCGACGCCGCCACTTCATGGAACAGCCGCGGCAGCAACCAGCGACTGGCCAGCAGCAAGCCGACAAACAGCACCACGGTTTTCGCCAGCGTCAGCGGCAGCGCCCAATACCAGGCCTGATCGCTACTGCCAGCGAACACCGGCACCAGTGTCAGCAACAAGACGGCGACCACGTCCTGAAACAGCAAAACCCCAACGGCGTTCTGGCCATGACTGCTGAACACCTCACCCAGACTGCCCAGCTCCTTGGTGACAATTGCCGTGGATGACAATGACAGTCCGGCGCCAAGCAACAGCGCGGGTGTCATCGGCATGCCCAATAGCATCAGCAGCAGTCCCAGCACGGCGGTGCTGATCAAGACTTGCTGACTGCCGAGGCGGAACACCACCTGACGCAGGGCAACCATCTTCGACAGGGAGAATTCCAGCCCCAGCGAAAACAGCAGGAATACCACGCCAAGCTCAGCCACGTCGGGCAGATGTTCACTCTCGTTGACCCAGTCGAACGCACTCGGCCCGACCAGTAAACCCACGCACAGGTAACCCAGCACCGGTGGCAGCCGCAGGCGACGGAACAGGGCTATCACCACGAGGGACGAGGCGAGGATGATCAACAGATTGGCAAACACGAGACACTCCGATGTCAGGACTTTGGCCTCTCAAGCGTAGAGGCAAAAAGTGCGGGAGCATCGCCTGATTGGCTTTTATGTGGACTGATTTGCGTCAGGGTTTTGCGCGTGAATGGCTGTCGAAGCGCTACAGCCTTTGAGCGGCGGTGGCTCGACGGGTTTTCGGGGGCGGCCTAGAATAGGCGCACTTATTGTCGGTGGAATGACCATGCCTCCCGAATGTCAGTTGTTCGGCACCTTGGGGTGTCATTTGTGTGAAGTGGCTGAAGCCGAGCTGATGCCTTTTGTCGAACACGGTCTACTGGTGGAACTGGTGGATATTGCCGACGACGAAAGCTGGTTTGAGGCCTACAGCTTGCGCATCCCGGTGCTGCGCCGCGTCGATACCGGGGCGGAGCTGGACTGGCCGTTCAGTGCCGATCAGGTGGTGGCATTCCTGCGTTAATTCACCTTCCCGCGAGTCATCCCGCCGGTCGTCAACGCACATCGATCCCTTGGCACTTTACGGTTTATTCGGTTACTGTATGTTCATACAGTAATTGAGTCAGAGGGACGAACCGTGGTCAATGTCGAACAGTTGAAGAACAGCGTGAACCGCATGTCGGTTGACGTGGTGCGCGAGGCCGTCCTCGAATTGCGCCTGGACGGGCTGGTCACGGAAGGCAAGACGCCCTTCAACAAGCTGCATTTCAACACCTGCTTCGCCGAGATCGAGGCGTTGTTCCAGCGCGCCGGTTATCACAAACAACTGGATGTGGTCGGTTATCAGGGCCTGATGTACGCCTTGTATGATCCGGGCCGTTGGGAAGCGGTGGACGTGCTGCGCTGGCTCAAGGAGTTCACGGACGCGGCGGCGCTCAAGTCGATACCGGCCTGAGGAATCTGCGCTAGGTTCGTTGCCTTCTGTGTTGGATAATGCCGGCCTGCATCGAGGGTTCGAATTTCCGTATGTCCGCATCTACATTTTCTGCTGCGCAGAATCAGGCCAGCACGCTTTATCTGCCACCGGGTCACTGGCTGACCGTGCTCGATTGTCTGTGCGAGCACTTCAGCGCCATTGGCCGCGAGCAATGGCTGGACCGCATCGCGCGCGGTCGTGTGCTGGATGGTCAGGGGCAACCGATCACGGTGGATTTGCCTTACAAGGAAGGCCTGCGGATTCATTATTTTCGCGAAGTGCCGGACGAAAAGCCGATCCCTGTGGTGGAGTCGATTCTGTATGCCGATGAGCATCTGGTGGTCGCCGACAAACCGCATTTCCTGCCGGTGACGCCTGCGGGCGAATATGTCGAGCAAACACTGCTGCGCCGTTTGATCCGGCGTCTGGACAATCCTCATCTGGTGCCGCTGCACAGGATTGACCGGCACACGGCGGGGCTGGTGATCTTCTCGGCCAACCCACAAACACGCTCTGCCTACCAGTCATTGTTCCCGACGCGGCAGATCGACAAGCGCTATGAAGCCATCGCCCCGGCATTGCTGCAGCTGAATTTTCCGCTGGTGCACAAAAGCCGCCTGGTCGATGGCGAACCGTTTTTCCGCATGCAGGAAGGACCGGGCGTCAGCAATACCGAAACGGCGGTGGAGGTTCGCGAGAAGAACGGTGATCTCTGGCGTTATGGCCTGTTTCCGGTGACCGGCAAAAAGCATCAACTGCGTGTGCACATGACCGCGTTGGGAGCGAGCATCTGCAACGATCCGTTTTATCCGGAGGTGTTGAAAGACGTTGAAGATGACTACGCCAATCCGTTGAAGCTGCTGGCGCAAGGGTTGCGATTCATCGACCCGGTGACAGGCGAGGTGCGCGAATTCGAAAGTCGCATCACCCTGCAATGGTGACATCCCACGCACTTTTCGAACGCCCATGAAAAAGCCCGCATGAATGCGGGCTTTTCTGTATCCGGTGTCGACCCAGAGCTTACAGCTCTTTAACGGTACGAACCTGATCCTTGTTGATGCGAGTTTCTTTGCCGTCCAGCTGTTTGAACTCGTAGAAACCCGAATCGTCATCGTATTTCGGGGTGTCGACGGCCTGGATTTCGCGACCGTCATTCAAGGTGATCACTGTAGGCGACGAGCAACCGGCGAGGGTAGCCAGGCCCAGTGCGAGCATGAAAGTGGCGAGGGTCCGTTGAGTCATGGGTGTGTCTCCGAATGGGAATTCTTTTGGTTACTGAGCTTGAGACGTATACAAGGCGTGAGAGTTCCTTGAATGGTGTCAGTCTGACACAGTGTTGTGCGAATTTAACAGTTCGGGGGTGTTCAGGTTGGCCAGTCGCGGGTCATTGTCCGGGCATTCCAGCGCAGTGGCGCCGAGACTGCGCATGACCCGGCCGGGGCTGCGTTCACCGGCGTTCCAGGCCTCTTCGAAGGCCGCTAGAAGAGCCACTGGAATCACGCACAGCAACGGTTCCCAATGTTCGTCATGGCGCAACATTAAAGGTTTTTCAGGATTCGAATGGGCGGCTTCGCGCATGCCTTGCAGCAAGGCTGCGTCAATTCTTGGCACATCACAGGGCAAGACCAGCAAGTGCGTATGGCGCGCGGCTTTCAGGCCGGCACGAATACCGGCCAATGGCCCTGGAAAGCCGCCCTCGTCATCGACCACCAATTGATCGGCGAATGGCGCATATCGCTCACGATTGCGATTGCAGGAGATGATCAGGTCGTCAGTCAGTCGACGTACCTTGCGTTGCAAATGTGCAATCAACGGCTCGCCCTGCCACTCGACCAATCCCTTGTCCTGACCGCCCATGCGCTGGCCGCGTCCACCGGCCAGAAGCAGAATCGAACAGGGCGGCAGTTGAGTATTCAAAGTCATGGCAGCTCTCCGGCGGGGCGGCGGAAAATGGGGGCGCTGTGATATAACACCGGGCTGTTTCTCCTACAACTGGACGAGCCTATGAAAGCCAAGGCTGATGTACCTTTCGTGCCGCTCAATATAGCGGTGCTGACTGTCAGCGATACCCGAACGCTGGAAACCGACACTTCAGGCCAGGTCTTCGTCGACCGCTTGACAGCGGCCGGCCACCATCTGGCGGAGCGGGTGCTGCTCAAAGATGACCTCTACAAAATTCGTGCGCAAGTCGCCAACTGGATTGCCGATGATGTCGTGCAGGTTGTGCTGATCACCGGCGGCACCGGTTTCACCGGGCGCGACAGTACGCCGGAAGCGGTGGCTTGTCTGCTCGACAAACAGGTCGACGGGTTTGGTGAGTTGTTCCGCCAGATTTCCGTGGCGGATATCGGCACCTCGACCGTGCAGTCGCGGGCGTTGGCCGGTTTGGCCAATGGCACTCTGGTGTGCTGCCTGCCGGGTTCGACCAATGCGGTGCGCACCGGTTGGGACGGCATACTGGGTGAGCAACTGGACGCTCGCCACCGCCCGTGCAATTTCGTCACCCATTTGAAACAGGCTGCGCCTTGTGAATCCCGTGGGTAAGCCGGGCAAGACCGGCAGTTTGATGCCCGTCGAGGTGGCGTTGGCGCGCCTGCTGGAAATAGCCGCAGCCTCGCCCATCGTCGAGCATGAACATTTGCCGCTGGCTCAGGCCGAGGGGCGCGTGCTCAGTGAAGATCTGGTGTCGACGCTGGATCTGCCGCCCTGGCCCAACAGTGCCATGGATGGCTATGCGCTGCACCTTGCCGACTGGACGGGTGAACCGCTGCCCGTCAGCCAAAAAGTCTTCGCCGGGCAGGCACCCGAACCTCTGAAACCGGGCACCTGCGCGCGGATCTTCACCGGGGCGCCGGTGCCAGCGGGCGCCGATTGCGTTGAGATGCAGGAAAACGCCGAGGTTCAGGCCGATGAGCGGGTGCGGTTTATCGAACCCATGAGCATCGGGCAGAACATCCGCCCGCAAGGCCAGGAAACAACCGTCGGTGAGCTGATCCTTACCGCGGGTACCCGGCTGGGGCCGATTGAGCTGGGGCTGTGCGCCTCGCTGGGCTGCGCCACGCTGAAGGTTGTGCGCAAGGTCCGTGTTGCGGTGATTTCCACTGGCGACGAACTGGTCGAGCCGGGTCAGGCATTGGGTCCGGGACAGATATACAACAGCAACCGGGTCGTCCTGTGCAGTTGGTTGCAGCGCCTGGGTTGTGAAGTGTTCGACGCCGGCATTCTTCCCGATGATCTGGCCGCCACTCGTGCCCGTCTGGGTGAGTTGCAGGACGTTGATCTGATTCTTTCCACGGGCGGGGTGTCCGTGGGCGAAGCGGATTTCCTCGGCATCGCCTTGAGAGAGGAGGGTGAACTGGCCCTCTGGAAACTCGCCATCAAACCGGGCAAGCCCCTGACGTTCGGCCATTTCCGCAACGTCCCGGTGATCGGCCTGCCGGGTAACCCGGCTTCGACGCTGGTGACTTTTGCGCTGCTGACTCGACCGTATCTGTTGCGACGTCAGGGCGTGCAGGATGTCGCGCCGCTGAAGTTCAGCGTGCCGGCGGGCTTCGCCTGGCCGGTGGCCGGTAACCGGCGTGAGTACCTCAGAGGTCGCCTCGAGCAGGGCCGGGCGACTATTTATCGCAACCAGAGCTCCGGCGTGCTGCGCAGTGCCGCTTGGGCCGATGGTTTGGTAGAAGTGCTGGAAGGCCGCACCTTAAGTGAAGGGGACGCGGTGGTCTTCATTCCGCTGAGTGATCTTCTGGGTTAAGCCCTGTCTTGCAGGGGCAGGCGTCGGTCTTGTAACCGGCGCCTGCCAATTCTCCTCCGATCAATGGCTGATCAGGGTCACGAGTTGGTCAAACCGGCTATTGGCGACCCAGCCCAGCAAACACAGGACAACTGCCGTTGCACCTGCCGAATAGGCGAGGCGGTGTTTGATGGTTCTGACGTCGCCGCGGACCTCGTCCATGTCCCGCCGAATGTATTTGAGGTGGGTTTCCAACTCGGTCACACGAGGTTCCATTGCAATTTCTCCAGCGGCTCTGGCGCTTTTTCTGAAATCGGATTTGCTATCCGTGTGGCTGTCGTCGAGGGGGCCGACCGGACTCACCGCAATTCTGGCTTCATGGCTGCGCATGGAAAAATTCGCCAGCGGTTTCAACGGTACGCTTGTCATCTGTCGAGCGGTAAAAGCTCTTCGGGGTGTATCCACTCATTACTTGCACATCCGTGTGTTGTTGAATTGAAGAGGGGTGTCGCCAGCACACGGTGAGGCAATGGCTCAGGCGGGTCAATTGAGCCGATTCCTCAAATTCTGTATGAAAAAATACCGCTGTGTAGGACGCTGCCATCCGTTGCGCGAATTAATTGAAATCATTGCGACTTTTTTGCCTGTCGCAGCGGTCAAGATGTTTCAACGAATTCAATTCAGGGAGTGACGTTATGAGTGAACGCCGGGCGCTGTTGATCCTGCATGGCAAGCAAGCGCTGAACGAGGCGGTTCGCAGCGCGGTCGAGAATAAGCGCCAACAAGGCTGGGAACTGGCGGTGCGCCTGACCTGGGAGGCGGGCGATGCCCAGCGTTGGGTCGAGCAGGCGTTGGCTGACGGTTACCGGAAAATCATTGCCGGAGGTGGAGACGGCACATTACGTGACATTGCCGAAGCCCTGGCGGCGCGTCCGGGTGAGGCCAGTCTGGTTCTGTTGCCGTTGGGCACGGCCAACGATTTTTCCCGTGCCGCCGGAATTCCGCTGGAACCGGCCGAGGCGCTTGAACTGCTGGATGTGCCGCCGCGGGAGATCGATCTGGGTGTAGTTGGCGGGCAGATTTTCCTCAACATGGCCACCGGTGGTTTCGGCAGTCAGGTCACCGCCAATACCTCAGAGGACTTGAAAAAGGTTCTGGGCGGCGCGGCCTATCTGTTTACCGGTCTGTCGCGCTTCAGCGAGCTGCATGCCGCTTACGGTGAGCTGCAGGGGCCGGACTTTCATTGGAGCGGCGAGTTGCTGGCACTGGGTATCGGCAACGGCCGTCAGGCTGGGGGCGGGCATGTTTTGTGCCCACAGGCGCTGGTCGACGATGGGTTGCTGGATATCAGTATCTTGCCGGCGCCACAGGAACTGGTTGGCACATTGAAGACGCTGCTCAGCGATGGTTTCGGTATCGACAACATGTTTGTCCGGACCCGTTTGCCATGGGTCGAGATCAAGCTCGCCGAAGGGCTGTGCATCAATCTCGATGGCGAACCGCTGGAAGGTGACAGCCTGCGGTTCGAGGCGCGGCCAGCAGCGTTGCGGGTGCATTTGCCGGAGCATTCACCCTTGTTGGGCAGCCATGGCGGGGTCAGTCGTCCAGACTGATGATCTGTTCGCGCACGGCAAACAGCACCAGGCCCGCCACATCGTAGATCTGCAGGCGCTTCATGATCTGCGAGCGGTGCGTTTCGACGGTCTTGATGCTTAAACCCAGACCATTGGCGATTTCCCGGGTGGATTTGCCACGGACAATCAGGCGCAATATTTCCAGTTGGCGGGCGGTCAGATTGTGCGAATCGGTGGTTTCCGGTTGCAACTTCTGATTACGCGTCAGCGCCTGATTGATCACGGTGTGGGCAATGGCCGGGCTCAAATAACGCTCGTTGTTGCGCAAAGCTTCCAGCGCGTGTTCGAGCTCGGTGGCCGTGGTGTCCTTGAGCAGGTAGCCGTGAGCTCCGGATTCCAGCGCCTGCATGATCAGCGCCGGATCGGTGTGCATCGACAGGATCAGCACCTTGCTCTGCGGGCGTACGCGCTTGAGCCTTTGCAGGGCTTCGAGGCCGCCGGTTTCTTTCATCGAGATATCCAGCAACACGATATCGGGACTCAGTTGCTCGACCATTTCGAGCAACTGCGAGCCGTCATTGGCTTCGCCAATCACCGCATAGCCGGGAATATCCAGCACCAGAGCGCGCACGCCGGCCCTGATCAGCGAGTGGTCATCCACCAGAAGTAAGTTACAAGTCAACGCATAACCTTATTCGTACTGGCCCGCTCGAGAGCTCGGGGCGCCCAGGGGAAAAGTGCTTCGATTCGAGTGCCTTTGCCCGGCTCGCTGCTGACGCTCAGGGTGCCACCCAATTGCTCGATCCGTTCGGCCATCCCGGCCATGCCTCGCTGTCCTTCTCGCCCCGGATCAACTGCCGGTGCGAATCCCAGGCCGTCATCGCTGATCAGTAACGTCAGGCCTTGCGGCAACCGTTGTACCCGAATCAGCAGATTTTTCGCCTGGGCGTGACGCAGAATATTGGTAACGGCTTCCTGGGTGATCCGGAAGGCAGCAACGGCCATTTCTTCCGGAATCCCGTTCAGGCGTTGCTGACAATCAAGGCTCCAGTGCACGTTGGAGTTGGTCATTGTCTTGAGCAAATGCGCACGCAGGCTGGCCTCGAGGCCCAGGCTGGTCAATTGGCGCGGATTGAGAATGGCCGATACGTCACGCACTTTGTTCAGAGTTTCTTCGAGGGTGTCGCAAAGTACCGTGCATTGTTCCTGCAATTCTTCCGGCATCCGCCGTTTGAGCCATTCGCTCTGCAGCTTGGCAGCGGTGAGCAACTGGCCGATATCGTCGTGCAGTTCGCGACTGAGCCGGTGACGTTCGTTTTCCTGAACTTCCAGCAAACGGTCAGCGAGTTCCTGCGGCTGGAATTTGATTGATTTGCGTGACAGTCGATATTGCACCCACACGCAGGCGGTTGCGGCGAGGTTTAGCAGCAACAGGCCCAGGCACAAAGGTGCGGAGAAGCCATAGGTCAGCAGGCTGCCGAGGGCTGCCGCGATACACAGTATGAGTGTGAACCGGCGTGCATTTTCGCGCGAGGGTGGCCATGTGATGAGTGACTTGAGGCTGGCGTACATAACGGATGGAGCCAATGGATGTTCGCTGCGGGTAGATCGACCGGTGGCGGGCGGATCTCTGTCTGGAAATACTGTCGATTATGTTATGGCTTTCAAGGTGGGGCAGTAATGGACAGTTGACGGCCAACTTGGAATTGCGTCGATCACTGGAGTCACTGTGCCATTAATTGAAAGCAACTAATCGGCGGCATAATACCACTTAAGATACCGTTGGTCGCGTTTGCTATATATGTCCATTGGGTCAGGAAATACACCACATTGGACGCAAGTTCCATAATGGAAAAGTCGTTTTATTGTCTTCCATGAATAGCGCGCAGACCTGAAGTTGAGTTCTTTACTCACACACAGGTAAACCCTGAGGCCGGCCGCCATTATTCGCATGGGGCAAGTGAAATTATTTAGTTCGGTGTGTCGCTGGCAGGTATGAACTATTCAATTACGACATTCATGAATGCCGTGATATTGATCCGTCGATGCTGGCTCTTGCCGTCAGGCCTGCCGTTCCGAGTAGCTGAGGGGCGGCAAACGTTTGCTTGCCATTGACGGCTTGAACGGGCTCTGGCTGACCTGGAAGGCGAAAGCTTCGATCAGGGCGGTCTGTTCGCTTTCATCGAGGCTGAGCTGACCGGTCCGCGGGTCGACCAGTTCCAGTTGCCAGGCGATCAAGGTAAAGCAGTCTTTCAACGCTTGCAGCGCCTGTTCGTGCAGGTTGACATGAGCCTGCGCGCCATTGAGCAGGTCGTGGATGTGCAGGGAAAACTCGGAAACCGCCTCCAGTGCCAGAGCCTGAGCCCTGTTCGCCAGTTTCAACAGCGTGCTGAGCATGCAGTCGATGGCGTCCCTGTCATTGCTGATCAATTGCAGATGACTGAGGCATTCTTCGGACTTCGCCAGGAGCGTTTCAGCCTCGACAAGAAATTCGGGGAACCGCTGGGTCCACTCTTTACGGTCGATCGGCATGTTTATCTCCACCACGTCATGTCTGATGAGGGAATGCCGTGTGTGCCGACGGTCATGAACCGACGCGAGATCGCGCCCCGCTGCGCAGGTGCACAGATCCGGGGTTTCGAGAGGATGTGTTTCCACTGACCTGCGATCGCACACAATAGCCTGACTCCGTTCATGCAATGAGAATGGCGTCACATTAATGGCTATTGGATATTGCGAACATCAGGTTAGGCCTGATTGTTACTAGGGGATTCCCTTAGGCGCGGGAACCTAACGTGCGAACTGAGGTCGCGCCGTAAAGAATGTAGCAGATGAAAATCACCGGTCCAGTAAACCATGATGTTAATGTGACATCAATGCCCGGATATGGCATTTTGATGGCGAATTTTGCAGGAATCAAGATTCGCCATTCGCAGCCGATAACCCCTCTTAGTGAATTCATCAGAACAAGCCCAGGAGTCATTGATGGCCGGCATTCTCGACACGGTAGACCAACGCACGCAACTAGTGGGTGAGAATCGCCTGGAAATTCTCATGTTTCGACTGGCCGGGCGGCAATTGTTCGCGATCAACGTCTTCAAGGTGCAGGAAGTGCTGCAACTGCCGAAGCTGACCCTGATGCCGCAGCGCCACCCGTTCGTCTGCGGCGTGGTCAATCTGCGTGGCCAGACGTTGCCGGTGATCGACTTGTCGCAGGCGATCGGTATGCGCCCACTGGTGCCGGGCCCGAACAGCACCATCATCGTCACTGAGTACAACCGTTCGGTACAGGCTTTCCTGGTCGGTGGCGTGGACCGCATCGTCAACATGAACTGGGAAGCGATCCTGCCGCCACCGACCAGCGCCGGCCGCCAGCACTACCTGACCGCCATCAGCAAGGTCGACGATCAATTGGTGGAAATCATCGACGTCGAGAAAGTCCTCGCGGAGATCGTCCCGTACAACGCCAAAGTGTCGCGCGACAAGCTTGATGATCCTGTGCTGGAACGCGCCCGTGGTCGCGAAGTGTTGCTGGTCGACGACTCCAACGTGGCCCTTTCGCAACTGCGTGACACCCTCGGCCAGCTCGGCGTGAAGATGCACATTGCCAGCGACGGTCTGAAGGCGCTGAACATGCTCAAAGCCTGGGCGGATACCGGGGTGAACATGACCGACAAGTTGTTGATGATCTTTACCGACGCAGAAATGCCGGAAATGGACGGTTACCGCCTGACCACAGAAATCCGTAACGACCCGCGTTTGCGTGGTCTGTACGTGGTGCTGCACACCTCACTATCCGGCAGTTTCAACGACTCGATGGTGAAGAAGGTCGGCTGCGACAACTTCCTCTCCAAATTCCAGCCGGACAAACTGGTCGACGTGGTGCGTCAGCGCTTGATGCTCGACGAAGTCCCGGCCTGATCCTAACGCTTCAGCCACCTGTGGGAGCGAGCTTGCTCGAGAAGGCGGATTCCATGTCGACACATGTGTTGAATGAATTTCCGCTTTCGCGAGCAAGCTCGCTCCCACAAGGTTTGCAGCGCACAAACTCCTTTGATTCGCGGATAAAGCTCGTATAGGGTGGCGTTTTTATCCTCCAGGGAGCTGGCCATGCTGCGTCTGAGCGCGCTTTATCGTTACCCGTTGAAATCCGGCAAAGTCGATGTGCTGCAAAGCGTTGACCTCGACAAGCTGGGGCTCGACGGCGACCGACGCTGGATGCTCGTGGACGAGGCCAGCGGCCGGTTTCTGACGCAACGCGCCGAAGCGAAGATGAGTCAGCTGTCGGCATTGTGGAATGCGCAGGGCGGTCTGACCCTCAGTGCGCCAGAGCAATCCGCCATCGAAATCGCCTTGCCGGGCAACGACGCCGAACTGCGTGGCGTGACCATCTGGCGCGACACCTTGCGTGTGCCGGATGCTGGCGACGAGGCGGCGCGTTGGGTCAGCGAGTTCATCGGCAAACCGACCCGTCTGGTGCAAGTGCCACTCGATCGTGCTCGCACCACGCAAGCGGGTTTTGGCAAGGATGATGATCAGGTCGCGTTCGCCGACGGATTTCCACTGTTGTTGATCGGCGAGGCATCGCTGCAGGACCTTTCGCAGAGAGTCGGGCGGCCGTTGGAAATGCTGCGTTTCCGCCCGAATCTGGTGATCGAGGGCAGTGAGGCCTATGCCGAGGATGGCTGGAAACGCATCCGCATCGGCGACATCGAGTTCCGCGTGGTCAAGTCGTGTTCGCGCTGCATCCTCACCACGATCGACCCGCAAACCGGTCAACGCAGCGCCGATCGGGAACCGCTGGCAACCTTGCAGAAGTACCGCGCCGAAGCCGATGGCGCGATGTTCGGGCAGAACCTGGTCAACGACAGTAACGGTCGGCTTGAAGTCGGGATGCCGGTGGAGATTCTCGAGTAAGCCGCTCTGCAACAAAAAATGCCCGTGTCCTTGGACACGGGCATTTTTATGGGTGCTGTACAGCTTCTTTCGGGGCGAACCGTGTATTTAGCCGCGGTATTCGCACAGATAAGCGGTGTCGACGGCGACTTTCAGCTGAAACTTGCTGTTGGCCGGGACATTGAACTGGCTGCCGGCGGCGAAGGTTTCCCAGTCGCTGCTGTCTGGCAGTTTGACGGTCAGTGCGCCGGAAACCACGTGCATGATTTCACGCTGGCTGGTGCCGAATTCGTATTCGCCCGGGGCCATGACGCCGATGGTCGCCGGACCTTCAGCGGTGCCAAAGGCGATCGACTTGACGGTGCCGTCGAAGTACTCGTTGACTTTAAACATGGGCGATTCCTCGAAAAGGGCTAAAAATTGGAGGCGGCCAGTATGCACAAGGCGTTTGGCGCCGTCACCTGCCCGACGCCTGTCCAGTGAGTTCTCGAATTGACCTTAGAGTGGCAATACCAACGGCAACAGCCGCGCGGTATTGCGCGCATCTTCCAGCGCCCGGTGTTGCTGGCCACTGAACTGCATGCCGGCCAGTTGCAGTGCGCCGTTGAGCCCCAGCGGCCGCTCCAGTCGCCGGGCCTTGGCGAAGCGCTGTTTGAGGTTCATGTGCGGCACCCGGCTCAAGCCACTGTCAATGTGCAGACGCTGCCATTCCTGAAGCAATTGCTTGCGATCGTAATCGCCCCAACTGGCCCAGCCTTCGAGACGCGGCTGATGCTGCGCGAGCCAGCGTTCGAACGCCGGCCAGACCTCGTTCAAGGGCTGCGCCACATCGATATTGGCTTGAGTGATGTGCGTGAGTTCGCGGCAAAATGGCGTGAGCAACGGCCGTCGCGTCGGTTTGACGAAGCGCTGAAAGTGATCCTGTTCGCGCCCGGCACGATCGACCAGCGAGGCGCCGATCTCGATAATTTCCATTTCGGTGACCGGCCAGCCACCCTCATCGGTGGTGGCTTCCAGATCTATGACCAGCCAGTGTGGCATCGCAGGGTTCCTGATTTCCGCGTCCTGATTATTCAGAGCGTAGTCAAAGCCTGCGTTTGCGCCCGGCTGACTACTCGACCTGCAACAGAACCTGACGATTTTTTACCTGATCGCCGACCTTGACCTGCACCCGCTTGAGCACGCCGTCGATGCCGGCCTTGAGCGGGTGCTCCATTTTCATTGCCTCCAGTACCACCAGCAACTGACCTTTGCTGACCGGGCTGCCTTCGCTGACCAGTACGTCGACAATGGCGCCGTCCATCGGTGCTTTCAAGGTGCCGGAACTGACGCTGCTGAGACTCTCGATCACGGCGTGAGTTCGATCCTCCAGGCGCAGGCTGCCGGGGTGGGTGAACAGCCAGAGTTGCTCGGCCTCCAGGTGATAGGCGTGACGTTGGCGCAAGCCGTCGATTTCCAGTGTCAGCGAATGGGCGTCGTGATCGATGAGTTTCAATTTCAGCGTGCGCTCGGCTATTTGCACGTTGA
The DNA here is from genome assembly GCF_001648775.1 of Pseudomonas fluorescens. Lineage (GTDB taxonomy): Bacteria > Pseudomonadota > Gammaproteobacteria > Pseudomonadales > Pseudomonadaceae > Aquipseudomonas > Aquipseudomonas fluorescens_M. The sequence goes on along the minus strand of NZ_LVEJ01000028.1, from coordinate 61,350 downwards.
ACACCCCTTGCGGCTCAGCGAGCAGTTGCACTGCCCAATTTTGTTCGTCGCGGCCAAGGCGATAATGCAGCGGGACACTGGCGTTGTTGCGCCAGCCGCTCAGCGGCGCGCGATGGTGGGCAGCGCAGGTTTGATAGAACAGCACGGCGGCGATGGCCAGTTCCTCGGCATCGGGGGTGTAGCGTTGCAGGCAGGAGTGATCGCTGAAGTGCCGGGTGATAAACGCCGTGCTGAAGTCGCCACTGACGAACTGCGGATGTTGCAACAGGCTGACCAGCAAGCGCTGATTGCTCTGCACGCCCAGCAACACCGTGTCCTGCACCGCGCGCAACAGTTTGCGCCGGGCTTCCTCACGGGTGGCGCCATGGGCGATCAACTTGCCCAGCATCGGGTCGTAGAACGGGCTGATCGACTGGCCTTCGCGCAAGCCGTGATCGATGCGGGCGCCGTGTTGCTGTGCCGGTTCCCACGCCGTGATGCGACCGGTTTGCGGCAGAAAATCCTGCGCCGGATCCTCAGCGTAAAGACGAACTTCCATGGCATGACCATCGAGCTGAACTTGCTCCTGAGTCAGCGGCAACGGTTGCCCTTCGGCAACCCGCAATTGCCAGGCGACCAGATCCAGACCGGTGATCAGTTCGGTCACCGGGTGCTCGACTTGCAGACGGGTATTCATCTCGAGAAAGTAAAACTGCCCGCGCGCGTCGAGCAAAAACTCCACGGTGCCGGCGCCGACATAGTTCACCGCGCGCCCGGCCTTGAGCGCCGCTTCGCCCATGGCCTGGCGTAGTTCGGCGGTCATCACCGGGCAGGGCGCTTCCTCGATGACTTTCTGGTGACGGCGCTGCACCGAGCAATCGCGCTCGCCGAGATAGATCAGGTTGCCGTGTTGATCGCCGAACAACTGCACTTCGACATGGCGCGGTTCGATCAAGGCCTGTTCGAGAATCAGTTCGTCACTGCCAAAACCGTTGAGTGCTTCAGAACGGGCGGTGCGCAGTTGCGCAGTCAGATCCGCGGCGTTATGCACCAGGCGCATGCCGCGGCCACCACCGCCGGCGCTGGCCTTGATCATCAACGGGTAGCCGATGCGTTCGGCCTCACGCGACAGGGTGGCGTCGTCCTGTTCGGCACCCTGATAACCGGCAATGCACGGCACCCCGGCTTCGAGCATGGCGATTTTCGACCGGCGCTTGCTGCCCATCAGTTCGATGGCTTCGACGCTGGGGCCGATGAAGGTCAAACCGGCCTGTTGGCAGGCGCGGGCGAACTCGGCGTTTTCCGAGAGAAAACCGTAGCCGGGATGGATCGCATCGGCGCCGCTGCGGCGGGCGGCATCGAGGATTGCCGGGATGTTCAGGTAGGACTGTTGCACGGGGGACGGGCCGATGTGTACGGCTTGATCGGCCATTTGAACGTGCAGGGCATCGGCGTCGGCGTCGCTGTAAACGGCAACGGTGCGGTAACCCAAGGCCTGGGCGGTGCGCTGGATGCGGCAGGCGATTTCACCGCGGTTGGCGATCAGGATTTTCTGCAGGGTGGGCATGGGCTGTTTCCTCGGAAGTTGCGTTGCATGTGCTGGCCTCTTCGCGAGCAAGCTCGCTCCCACAGGGATTTGTGAGCGATGCAGATCCAATGTGGGAGCGAGCTTGCTCGCGAAGCTTCTAAGAGGCCCATCCAGGTTTTCGTTTTTGCATGAATGCCATGGTGCCCTCGATCCCTTCTTCTCCCGTGATCGCTTCGCTGAACCACTGCGCCGCTTGATCAAGCAACTCACCCGTAGGCTGCCCCGCACTCGCCAGCAACAATTGCTTGGTCATCGCATTCGCTTCCGGTGCACAACACAGCACATGTTGCAGCACCTCATCCAGACGCTCGGCGAGTGCCTGCGCATCCTCTTCGACAAAATGCACCAGCCCCAGACGGCGTGCCTGATGGCCGTCAAAACGCGCAGCGGTCAGCGCCAGGCGCCGCGCCTCGGTCAGACCAATGCGCTGCACCACAAACGGCGCGATTTGTGCCGGCAGCAAACCGAGGCTGGTTTCCGGCAAGCCGAATTGCGCCTGATGGTCGGCAATTGCGATATCGCTGACACACGCCAAGCCGAAACCACCGCCGAGCACCGCGCCCTGCAGCACGGTGATCAGCACTTGCGGCGCATGCTGTGCTTGTTCCAGCAGAGCGCCGAATGCGCGATTCAAATCACGGTACGCCTCGACGCCCTGAGCGCGCGCATTGGCCATGTCCTTGATGTCGCCACCGGCACAGAAATGCCCACCGCTGCCGCTGAGCACCAAGGCCCGAACACGGCGGTCATCGCGTACGGCCGCCAGTACAGCGCGCAATTCGCTGACCATTTGCAGGCTCATCGCATTGCGGCTGTCTGGCCGATTGAGAGTGATGTGCAGCACGCCGCCATGCAGTTCCAGCAATAGCGTCTGGCATTCCGGCAGGCTGCTCATTTCTTTTTCCCCGGCAGAATGCCCATCAGTTTGCAGATGATCCCCAGCATGATTTCGTCGGCGCCGCCGCCTATCGACACCAGCCGCACATCGCGATAGGCGCGGGCCACCGGGTTGTCCCACATGAAACCCATGCCGCCCCAATATTGCAGGCAACTGTCGCTGACTTCGCGGCCGAGGCGCCCGGCCTTGAGCTTGGCCATCGACGCCAGCCGCGTGACGTCCTGACCTTTCACATATTGCTCGGTAGCCTGATAAACCAGCGCGCGCAGGCATTCGATTTCGGTCTGCAATTCGGCGAGGCGGAAGTGGATCACCTGATTGTCGATCAGCGCATTGCCGAAGGTCTTGCGCTCCTTGCAGTACTCGATGGTGCTGTCGACGCAGTATTCGAGACCTTTGATCATGTTCGCCGCGCCGAACAGACGTTCTTCCTGAAACTGCAGCATCTGCATCATGAATCCGGCGCCTTCGTGGCCGATGCGGTTGCGCTGCGGTACACGCACGTTGTCGAAAAACACCTGGGCGGTTTCCGAGCTGCGCATGCCGAGCTTGTCCAGATGCGAACTGAGGCTGATCCCCGGCGTGTTCATCGGCACCATGATCAGCGATTTGTTGATGTGCGGTTTGTCGTCGGAAGTGTTGGCCAGCAAGCAGATGAAATCGGCACTTGGTGAATTGGTGATCCACATCTTGCTGCCATTGATCACGTAGTCGTCACCATCCTTGCGCGCGGTGGTTTTCAACCCGGCGACGTCGGAGCCGGCACCGACTTCAGAGACGCCGATACAGCCGACCTGCTCACCGCTGATCGCCGGGCGCAGGAATTCTTCGCGTAGTTCGTCGGAGCCGAAGCGGGCGAGGGCAGGCGTGCACATGTCGGTCTGCACGCCGATGGACATCGGAATGCCGCCGCAGTGAATGGTGCCGAACTCTTCGGCGGCGACAATCGAATAGCTGTAATCCAGACCCATGCCGCCGAACTTTTCCGGTTTGGAAATACCAAGCAAACCGAGGTCGCCGGCCTTGCGGAAAATCTCGTGGATGGGAAAGCGCCCAGCCTTTTCCCATTCGTCGACGTGCGGATTGATCTCATGTTCGACGAACTGACGGACAGTGCGGCGCAGCGCTTCGTGTTCCGGGGTGAAGATCATTGTTATTGTTCTCCGTAAGGTCCGTGGCGGTCAGAACCGGCTGACGCCGAAGCTGTTGGGTTGCAGCGTGCGAATGTCGGCTTCGTGGCAAATGTCCAGCAAGTAGCCGAGCAGGGTGCGGGTGTCGCGTGGATCGATCAGCCCGTCATCCCACAGGTTGGCACTGCCGTAGAGCGCGGTGGACTGGCTGTCGAGTTTCTGCGCGGTGACCTGTTCGAGCATGTCGAGCATCTTCGGGTCCGGCGTCAAACCGTCCTTGAGCTGCTTGGCTTCGGTGACGATGCGCAGCACCTTGCCGGCCTGCGCGCCGCCCATCACTGCGGTGCGGCTATTGGGCCAGGCAAAAATGAAGCGCGGGTCGAGTCCACGCCCGCACATCGCATAGTTGCCGGCACCGTAGGAGCCGCCGACGACAATCGTCAGTTTAGGCACCCGCGCGTTGGCCACCGCTTGAATCAGTTTCGAACCGTGTTTGATCACGCCTTGCTGTTCCGATTCGGTGCCGACCATGAAGCCGGTGGTGTTGTGAAAAAACAGCAGCGGCGTCTGGCTCTGATCGCACAACTGAATGAACTGCGCGGCTTTGCTCGCACCGTTCGGCGTGATCGGACCGTTGTTGCCGATGAAGCCGCAGGCGCGGCCCTGAATCTTCAATTGGCCACAGAGGGTTTGTTGATCGAACTCGCCCTTGAATTCGAGAAAGCACGATTCGTCGGCAATCCGCGCGATGATTTCGCGCACGTCGTAAGGCTTTTTCGGATCGTCGGGGATCAACCCGAGCAGTTCTTCGATCGGGTAGAGCGGTTCTTTGTATTGCGGTTCCGGCAGCCATGGCAGTTGCTCGTTCCACGGCAGCATGCGGAGGATTTCACGCACTTGGCGTACGCCATCGGCATCGTTTTCCGCCAGGTATTCAGCCGTCCCGGCGACCTGCGCGTGCATCTCGGCGCCACCGAGTTCTTCATCGGTGGCGACTTCGCCGGTCGCCGCTTTGAGCAACGGCGGGCCGGCGAGAAACAGCTTGGCCTTGCCGCGCACCACCACCACGTAATCCGACAGCCCCGGTTGATACGCGCCGCCCGCCGTGGCCGAGCCGTGCACCACGGTGATCTGCGGCAAGCCCATTGCCGACATGCGCGCCTGATTGGCAAAACTGCGCGCACCTTCGACGAAAATCTCCGCCGCGTAATTGAGGTTGGCGCCGCCGCTCTCCGCGAGGGTAATCACCGGAAGTTTGTTTTCCTGGGCGATCTGTTGCAGGCGCAGGGATTTTTTCAGGCCGCTTGGCGAGATGGTGCCGCCCTTGATCGCACTGTTGTTGGCCACCACCAGCGCGCGAATGCCGGACACATAACCGATACCGGCAATCAGCCCGCCACCGGCCGCGCTGCCGTCCTTGTCGTCGTGCAATTTGTAACCGGCAAGGCTGGCCAGTTCGAGAAACGGCGCGCCGGGATCAAGTAACAGATTGAGGCGTTCGCGGGGCAACAGTTGCCCGCGTTTGTCGAATTTGGCTTTGGCTTCGGCAGCCTTGTTCAGCAGGTTCTGTTCGAGTTGCTGCACCTGCTCGATGGCCGCAAGCATCGCCGCACGGTTGCGGGCAAACGCTTCGCTGTGCGGGTCAAGTTGGGAGTGGATCTGCGGCATGGCTTACTCCTTGTCCTTGAGGACATCTGGAAGGTAGGCCCGGTGAAAACCATTGAACGACTCGCTGTGCGTCGCTTTGTGCAACGGCCACGCACGACTGCCGAGGCTGGCCGCGCCATCGATTTTCAATGTGCTACCGCTGATAAATGCTGCCGCCGGGCTGAGCAGAAACACAATCGCTGCGCTGACTTCCGATTCGGTACCGATGCGCTTGAGTGGCACATGCTCGCGCAGGGTCGGAATCACCGCTTTGAACGCGCCTTCGTAAGTGTCCATGCCGCTGGAAGCAATCCAGCCCGGCGCCACCGCGTTGACCCGCACCCCGGCATAACCCCACTCGAACGCGGCGGTTTTGGTGAAGTTGTCCATGCCCGCTCGCGCCGCGCCCGAGTGGCCCATGCCGGGCATGCCGCCCCACATGTCGGCGAGCATGTTGACGATGTTGCCGCCGTGTTTGCTCATTGACTGATTGAACACTTCGCGCGCCATCAGGAAACCGCCCACAAGGTTGGTGCGCAGCACGGTTTCGAAGCCTTTCTGATTGATCGAGGCCAGGGGCGACGGGTACTGGCCGCCGGCATTGTTGACCAGACCGTGGATCGGCCCGTGCTCAGCGATCAGCGCCTTGACCAGTTGCTTCACCGCTTCTTCATCGCGGATATCGCAGGCCTGCCAGTGCGCGCGGCCACCGTCCTCGGCAATTTCGGCGGCGACCTTTTCGAGTTTCTCCGGCTTGCGCCCGACCAGCAGCACCTTGGCGCCGAGTGCTGCCAGTTCATGCGCGGTGCAACGGCCAATGCCGCTGCCACCGCCGGTGACGATGAGGGTCTGGCCGCTGAACAGATCGGCGTTGAAAATCGACGCGTAAGCCATGCAAACCATCCTCTAGTCGAGCTGTTCGGCGATGCTTTGCGGCACCGGGATCTGGATTTCCAGCAATTGTTGCGCGAAGGCCTTGCCTTGCGGGTCGATGCGCAGACTGGCGACACCGCCGCCGCCGAGGGCGTTTTCCAGGAGAAAATTCAGGCTGTCGGTGCCGGGCAGATACCAGCGTTCGACCCGGCCGTGGATCGGGTCGAGCACGTGACTCATCCAGTCGACGATCACGGCCGGGGTCAGTGCTTCGGCGATCCATGGCAGGTATTCGGGCTTGCGCGGCAGCACGCCGATGTTGCTGTGGTTGCCCTTGTCACCGGAGCGCGCCACGGCCAGTTTCACCAAGGCAACACTGGCATCGGCGCGCCCCTGAGGCTTGGGTGGTTGCTGGGCAATCGGCAAATCTTTGCTGTCCAGCGCTGCCAATGAAGGCAGGGCGCAAGGATGGCGTGCACCGGCCAGATCAACCTGCAAGGTGCAGGCGCTTTTATCGATCAGGAACGAGAACAGGCGGATCAGCGGGTACACGGTTGGCCGGCCACCGACGATGCCGGTCAAGCCCGGCGCCATGCCGGTCGCGGCCTGAGCGATTTCCCGGGAGAACAGCACCAGCGCCTGTTTGCTCGAATGACGCACGGCGATCTTGATCACCACTTCACGGCTGTCGCGACGCTGCCCGTGCGGGCCGTAGGTGGCTTCACTGCCGAGCAGTTCGATGTGGGTTTCGCTGTAGGGCGCCCAGCCGCGCTGGCTGAACATCTGCGCCGTCTTGTCGATGATCGCCTGACTGACACGCCGCGCCTTGTCCACCGCATCGATGCCGGCGATCAGACAACTGGCGGTGCAGCGAAAGCCATCCGGGTAAGTCGCGCTGACTTTGTATTTGTCAGTCGGCGGCAGGCCTTTGGCGCCGTGGACATGCACAACGTTTTTACCTTGTTGTTGAAGTTTGACCTCGGTGAAATCACAGATCACGTCGGGCAATAGATACGCTTGCGGATCACCAATTTCGTAAAGCATCTGCTCGCCGACGGTCAGTGGCGTGACCAGACCGCCGGAGCCCTCGGGCTTGCTGACGATGAACTGGCCGTCGGCGCTGACTTCAACGATGGGGAAACCGATGTGTTCGTAATCCGGCACGTCACGCCAATCGGTGAAGTTGCCGCCGGTGCATTGTGCGCCGCATTCGATGATGTGCCCGGCCAGTGCGGCCTGGGCGAGTTTGTCGTAGTCGTGCCACGACCAGCCGAATTCGTGCACCAGCGCGGCGCTGACCACGGCGCTGTCGACCACGCGCCCGGTGATGACAATGTCGGCGCCCAGGCGCAAGGCTTCGACGATGCCGGGGGCGCCGAGATAGGCGTTGGTCGACACGCACATCGGCGGCAGTGGGGCGCCGCTGAACATTTCGGTGATGCCGCTGAGTCGTTTGAATTGTGGTTGCAGGTCATCGCCGAGCAGCACGGCGATTTTCAGCTCGACGCCGGCCTTGTCGCAGGCCGCTTGCAACGCGCTGGCGCAAGCGTGCGGATTGATCCCGCCGGCATTGCTGATCACGCGGATTTTTTGTTCGGACAACTGTGGCAGCAGCGGTGTCAGCACGTCGATGAAATCGCTGGCGAATCCGCCCTGCGGGTCCTTCATGCGGGCGCCGGCCATGATCGACATCGTGATCTCGGCGAGGTAATCGAACACCAGATAATCCAGTTGGCCGCCTTCCACTAACTGCGCGGCGGCGGTCGAGGTGTCACCCCAGAATGCGCTGGCGCATCCGATGCGGACGGTGGTTGGCATTTTTTATCTCCGGCTCGGCAACCTGCGACAGAAGTGTCTGGAGGCTACCAAGCAAGCGCTTGGTTTGTAAACAGCTGAAACTATCTTCTGCCCAAGCGCTTGCTTGGTCGTCGTTGGCGGCTTAAATTGCGCGCAACCCTGCGGTTTCAGGGGGCAACAGACTGATCGACTGTAGGAGAGAACGGGTGGACGAGCAAAAAGCCCTGAGGGTCATGCGCGAATTGGTCGATCAAGGCCAGTTGACCGACCCGGACAGCGCCCGCGGCAAACTGCTGCAAGTGGCGGCTCACTTGTTCCGTAACAAAGGCTATGAACGCACCACGGTGCGCGATCTGGCCGGTGCGGTCGGCATCCAGTCGGGGAGCATTTTTCATCACTTCAAAAGCAAGGATGAAATTCTCCGTGCGGTGATGGAAGAAACCATTCGCTACAACACGGCGTTGATGCGTGCGGCACTTGCCGACGCCAATAATGTGCGTGAGCGCGTGTTGGCGCTGATCCGCTGTGAATTGCAATCGATCATGGGCGGCAGCGGGGAGGCGATGGCGGTGCTGGTCTACGAGTGGCGCTCGTTGTCCGAAGACGGCCAGGCCAAGGTGCTTGCCTTGCGCGATGTCTACGAAGATCTTTGGCTGCAAGTGCTGGGCGAAGCGAAGGACGCCGGATTTATCCGCGGTGATGTATTTATTACTCGACGTTTCCTCACCGGGGCACTGTCCTGGACCACCACCTGGTTCCGTGCGGGCGGCAGTTTGAGCCTCGATCAGTTGGCGGACGAGGCGTTGATTCTGGTCCTCGAAGAGCGTTGAGCGACTTTCTATCCGGCCGGGAAACTGGCTAACTGGGCGAAACCGCCTAGCTTGAATGCATTGAACGGTATTTTTTCGGGGAGTGGGGTGTTTTGAAGTCTTTGCCAATCCGGACGGCCGCGGGGCTTATGCTCGCAGCGCTGGCTGCATTTTGGGTATTGCCCGCTCAGGCAGCGCAATTGGTTCGGGTCGGCGCGGCGCATTTTCCGCCCTATACCATTCGCCCGGAAAACGGTGCCGACACCGGTCTGTTGCCGCAATTGGTCGAAGCCTTGAACCAACTGCAAAGCGATTATCAATTTGTCCTTGTGCCGACCTCGATTCCCCGGCGTTTCGGTGATTTCAAACAAGGCCGGATCGACATGGCGATCTTCGAAAACCCGGAGTGGGGCTGGAAGGATATCCCGCACACAGATGTCGACATGGGCCTCGAGGACGCGGAGATTTTCGTCGCGCAGCGTGAAGACGGTCGCCAGCAAAACTATTTCGCCGATCTCACCGGCAAGCGTCTGGCGTTGTTCAGCGGTTATCACTATGAATTTGCCAACTTCAATGCCGACCCGAAATTCCTCGCGCAGAACTTCAGCGCGACCCTGACCTATTCCCACGACAGCAACCTGCTGATGGTCCTGCGCGGGCGCGCTGATATTGCACTGGTGACCCGTTCTTACCTGTTCGACTACCTGCTGCGCAACGAGAAGGTGCGTGACGAGTTGCTGGTGTCGCAGCGCATCGATCAGGTTTATCACCACTACGCCATTCTGCGTCCGACTGCACCGATCAGCGGCGAAGCGTTCGGCAAGTTGCTGCAGGGTTTGCGTGACAATGGCCAGATGCTGAAGATTTTCGATCCGTACAAGATTGCCGTGGTGCCGGTGCCTCACCACTGAGCCACTGATTTGCAGCCGAAGCTAAATTTCCCCTCCCGGATCACGTCACTTCGTTGAACTGTCGACGATTATCGTGAGCCCGCCCCATGTCCAATCTGAATGACCTGACTGCCCTGGCATTGCCTTCAGGCAGTCAACTGATCGCTGATGCAACTGAAAGCCGCCTGAGCCTGAGCCTGGACGGCCAACCGCTGATCCGCCTGCGCCTTGATCGAGAAGCCAGGGGGCCGATTCAGATCGATGAGCGTTTTGCCCTGCCGCCGGGGCAAGCGCTGTGGGCGGCCTGTTATTGGCTGTTCGCCCGCGATCCTGAGTGTCAGCAACTGACCTGGCAACTGGATCAGCCGCCGACCGAAGCCTTGCTCAGTGGTTTGTTGGTGAACACCGAAGTGGCCGGCGAATATCGCTGTGAACGCACGCTGTTCTGGCAACTGCCACAACCGTGGCTGGGCACTTCGCTGACCGGCAGCTACCCGCAGCAAATGGTCATCAGCCAAGGCAAGCGCCATCCGCTGCGTCCGGTGAAACCACGCGGTGAGGTCTATCGACGTTTTGATGCGCGCCTTGGCGCGTGGATTTCCCTGCGCACGTTGGAGATCGAAGAGGACCTGGCGCGCTTCAATCGCTGGCAGAACAACCCGCGCGTGGCCAGTTTCTGGCAGGAGGAGGGCAGCCTCGAGCAACACCGCGAGTACCTGAGCAAGCTCGATGCCGATCCGCACACGCTGACGTTGATTGGCTGTTTCGATGATCAGCCGTTTGCCTATTTTGAGGCCTATTGGGCCAAGGAAGATCGCATCGCGCCGTTCTACGATGCCGACAATTACGACCGCGGGATTCACATGCTGGTCGGCGAAGAGGATCACCGCGGGCCGCACAAAGTGGCGAGTTGGTTATCGGCGCTGGTGCATTACTTGTTTCTCGATGATCCGCGCACTCAGCGTGTGGTCGCCGAGCCGCGTGCCGACAACGCGAAGATGATCGGCCATATGCACAATCAGTGCTTCCACTGCGAGAAGGAGTTCGACTTCCCGCACAAGCGCGCGGCGCTGATGATTCTGGGGCGTGAGCGGTTTTTTGATCGGTGCAAGCTGGCGTGAGGTGATCGGGCTTGGGATCCGTTGCGGTCTCAAGTCCGCCTTCGCGAGCAAGCTCGCACACATTGGATTTGTGCCGTTCACAAAACCCCTGTGGGAGCTAGCCTGCCAGCGATTGAAGGCGCTGCAAATTCTGCTGCTTAGCGACGACCCACAGCCACCGCATCCCGACGGCTGCCCGAGACCTTGCGGCAGTGCACCAGCGCATCACGAATCATGAAGTTGACCAGGGTCGGCGAGACGCCCAGTTCCTTGGCGATGTCCTTTTGCGGCACGCCGTGCAGACGGTACATCTCGAACGCATAGCGGGTGCGGCTGGGCAGCTCGGTCAGCGCATCGGCGATGTTTTCCAGGGTCGAGAAATTGATGTGCGAGGTTTCCGGCGAAGCACCCTGAATGACCACGTTCAGCCCTTCCTCTTCAGGGCCGGAGTACTTCTGTTCCAGCGCCTGTTTGCGGTAGTGATCGATGGCGAGGTTACGCACGATCTGGAACAGATAACTCAATTGGGCCTTGATCGACGACGTGATCGGTGGCGCCGATTGCAGTCGGAAAAACGCATCCTGCACCACATCCTCGGCGCGCGACCGGCAGCCGGTAATGCGGGCTGCAATCTTGACCAGAATCAGTCGATTGTCGACGAATGCCTGAAGTAGCGGTGAATCGCACCTGCTTGTGGATACTTGTTCCGTCATGGAAATCACCTTGCTGCAAATAGGTTAGTGGGACGCCTGGGGGACGGGGCCGTCCTACACATCGAGCGACAAATTATGTTGAATGATAATGATTGTCAATTGAGAAAGAGAACTAATGATCCAAATCGGTGCGATGTGAGCACTGCGACACGCCGCCACACCCCGGCCCCATTGGCGATCCAGCCTGCCGACTAATTATTTCAAGACGTCATCCGTTCTCATTGGTGAATGGTTCCGGGTAAACGCCCGCCGCCAGACAGCATTGCGCAGCCTTGCGCGGTCGGCACAGACCGCGCCCTGCATGCCCTTGAAGGGCGTGACACAGCAACTCGATTCCACTCGCAAGCCGAATTCAGGCAGGAAACCTCATGACCGACGCGTTCGAACTCCCCAGCACCCTGGTCCAAGCCCTTCAGCGCCGCGCGGCCCTGACGCCGGATCAACTGGCCTTGCGTTTTCTTGCCGAAAACCCAGAGCAGGCTGTGGTACTCAGTTATCGCGAGCTGGATCAACGCGCGCGCGCCATTGCGGCAGCGTTGCAGGCCGAGGCTGGGTTCGGCGATCGCGCGGTGCTGCTGTTTCCCAGCGGCCCGGATTACGTCGCGGCGTTCTTTGGTTGCCTGTATGCCGGGGTTATCGCGGTGCCGGCCTATCCGCCGGAATCCGCGCGTCGTCACCATCAGGAACGCTTGTTGTCGATCATCGCCGACGCTGAACCACGCTTGCTGCTGACCAGCGCCGACCTGCGCGACACCTTGCAGCAGATCGAAGGTGCGCCGCCGCTGTTGTGCGTCGACACGCTCGACGGTGCACTGGCTGCAAACTGGCAGGAGCCGGCGCTGCCGCCCGACCACATCGCTTTCCTGCAATACACCTCCGGCTCGACTGCGCTGCCCAAAGGCGTGCAAGTCAGCCACGGCAATCTGGTCGCCAACGAGTTGCTGATTCGTCACGGTTTCGGCATTGATGTGAACCCGGACGACGTCATCGTCAGCTGGTTGCCGCTGTACCATGACATGGGTTTGATCGGTGGCTTGCTGCAGCCGATCTTCAGCGGTGTGCCGTGCATCCTGATGTCACCGGCGTACTTCCTCGGTCGGCCATTGCGCTGGCTCGAAGCGATCAGCCAATACGGTGGCACCATCAGCGGCGGGCCGGACTTCGCCTATCGCTTGTGCAGTGAACGGGTCAGTGAATCGGCGCTTGAACGTCTCGACCTGAGCCGCTGGCGCGTCGCCTATTCCGGTTCCGAGCCGATTCGCCTCGACACGCTGGAGCGTTTCGCCGAGAAGTTCGTGGCATGTGGCTTCAGCGAAGACAGTTTCATGGCTTCGTACGGTCTGGCCGAAGCCACACTGTTCGTCGCCGGCACCCCGCGCGGCACCGGCATCCCGGCGCTGCGCGTGGACGATCAGGCGCTGGCGCAAAACCGCGCCGAGCCGGGCGAGGGCAGCCCGATCATGAGCTGCGGCATCAGTCAGCCGGAACACGCGGTGTTGATCGTCGAGCCGAGCACGCTCGTAGAACTCGCCGATAACGCCGTCGGTGAAGTCTGGGCGGCCGGTCCGAGCATCGCCCACGGTTACTGGCGCAACCCCGAAGCCAGCGCCAAGACCTTCGTCCAGCATGCCGGTCGCACCTGGCTGCGCACCGGTGACCTGGGCTTTATGCGCGACGGTGAGCTGTTCATCACCGGGCGCCTGAAAGACATGCTCATCGTACGCGGCCACAACCTTTATCCGCAGGACATCGAGAAGACCGTCGAGAACGAATTGGAGGTGGTGCGCAAGGGGCGCGTCGCTGCGTTCGCGATCAATCAGAATGGCGAAGAAGGTATCGGCATTGCCGCGGAAATCAGCCGCAGCGTGCAGAAGATCCTTCCGCCGGAAGCGTTGATCAAAGCCATTCGCCAAGCCGTGGCCGAGGCTTATCAGCAAGCGCCGAGCGTGGTGGTGCTGCTCAATCCGGGTGCGCTGCCGAAAACTTCCAGCGGCAAATTGCAGCGTTCGGCGTGCCGCAATCGACTGGCCGATGGCAGCCTCGACAGTTACGCAGTATTCCCGACGACGGTAGCCGAAACCGCAGAGTCGGGCACCAACGCATCTGAGCTCGAAGCGCTGATTGGCAACATCTGGGCCGAGCAACTCAACGTCAAACAGGTCAACGCTGACGACCACTTCTTCCTGCTTGGCGGCAACTCGATCGCCGCCACGCAAGTGATTGCCAAGGTTCGCGAAGAACTTGGCCTTGAGCTGAATCTGCGTCTGCTGTTCGAAGCGCCGACGCTGGCCGAGTTCGCCGCAGCCGTAGCGCAACAGCAACAGGACGGCGGCAGTGCCCAAGGCGCAATCACCACGCTGTCGCGCAGCGAGCCGATGCCGCAATCGCTGGCGCAAAACCGCTTGTGGATCACCTGGCAACTCGACCCGCAGAGCAGCGCCTACAACATTCCCGGCGCGCTGCGCCTGCGTGGCGAACTCGACGAAGACGCCCTGCGCGCCAGCTTCCAGCAACTGATCGAACGTCACGAATCGCTGCGCACGCGCTTCTTTGAGCGCGACGGCGTCGCCCTGCAACAAGTCGATGCCACCGCCGAATTCAATCTGCAACTGATCGACATCAGCGACCTGCCGGCGCATGAGCGCGAAGCCCGTGCTCAGCAAATCCGCGAGGACGAAGCGCGCACTCAGTTCGACCTGGAAAAAGGCCCACTGCTGTGGGTGACGCTGGTGCGTCTCGACGACGAAGATCACCAACTACTGGTGACCCTGCACCACATCATCGCCGACGGCTGGTCGCTGAACGTATTGATCGACGAATTCTCGCGCCTGTATGCCGCCGCTTCGCAAGGCGTGACGGCCAGCCTTGCGCCACTGTCAACCCAGTACGCCGACTACGGCAGCTGGCAGCGCCAATGGCTGGCGCAAGGCGAGGGCGAGCGGCAGTTGGCGTACTGGAAAGCGCAGTTGGGCGACGAGCATCCAGCGCTGGAACTGGCCACCGATTACCCACGCTCCGCCAAGCAAACTCACAGCGCCGCACGCCACACGGTGCGTCTGGGCGTGAGCCTCAGCGATGCGATCCGCAACACGGCGCAGGCGCATCAATCGACGCCGTTCATGCTGCTGCTTTCGGCACTCCAGAGCCTGCTGCATCGCTACAGCGGTCAGCGCGATATCCGTATCGGCGTGCCGAATGCCAACCGTCCGCGCCTGGAAACCCAGGGCCTGATCGGCTTCTTCATCAACACCCAGGTGCTGCGCGCCGAGATCGATTCGCGTCTGTCGTTTGTCGACCTGCTGGCCCAAACCCGTGAAGCCGCACTCGGTGCCCAGGCGAACCAGGATCTGCCGTTCGAACAATTGCTCGAAGCCTTCCCGCAGGCCCGTGAACAAGGCTTGTTCCAGGTCATGTTCAACCACCAGCAGCGCGATCTGAGTGCGCTGAAGCGTCTGCCGGGTCTGCTCGCCGAAGAACTGCCGTGGCACAGCCGCGAGGCCAAGTTCGACCTGCAACTGCACAGCGAAGAAGACCGTAACGGTCGCCTGACCCTGTCGTTCGACTACGCCAGCGAATTGTTCGATGCCACGACCATTGCGCGTCTGGCCGAGCACTTCAGCAACCTGTTGCGCGAAGTTTGCCAACGGCCGGAACACGCCATCGGCGACCTGCAACTGCTCAGCGTCAGCGAACACGACCAGCAAAAAAACTGGAGCGTCGCACCGTGCACTGCGGCGCAACAATGGCTGCCGGAACTGCTCAACGAACAGGCACGCCTGACCCCGGAACGCACCGCGCTGGTATGGGAGCGCGGTAGCCTCGACTTCGCCGAACTGCACACCCAAGCCAACCGCCTCGCACACTATTTGCGCGACAAAGGCGTCGGCCCCGACGTTTGCGTGGCCATCGCCGCCGAGCGTTCGCCACAACTGCTGATCGGCCTGCTGGCGATCATCAAGGCCGGCGGCGCCTATGTGCCGCTGGACCCGGATTACCCGGCTGATCGCCTGGCTTACATGCTCAGCGACAGCGGAGTTGAACTGCTGCTGACCCAGACCGAATTGCTCGACCGTTTGCCGGCCAGCGACGGCGTCAGCGTGATCGCCATGGACGCGTTGCACCTGGAAAACTGGCCGAGCCAGGCGCCGGGCCTGCACTTGCACGGCGACAACCTCGCTTACGTGATTTACACCTCGGGTTCCACCGGCCAACCGAAAGGTGTTGGCAATACCCACGCGGCACTGGCCGAACGTCTGCAATGGATGCAGAACGCTTACGCGCTGAATGAAACGGATGTGCTGATGCAAAAGGCCCCGATCAGTTTCGACGTGTCGGTGTGGGAATGCTTCTGGCCACTGATCACTGGCGCGCGTCTGCTGATCGCCGGCCCGGGTGAGCACCGCGACCCGCATCGCATCGCACAACTGGTTCAAGAATACGGCGTGACCACGCTGCACTTTGTGCCGCCACTGCTCTCGCTGTTCATCGACGAACCGCTGAGCGCCGAATGCACCAGCCTGCGCCGGGTCTTTTCCGGTGGTGAAGCGCTGCCTGCCGAACTGCGCAACCGTGTGTTGGCGCAACTGCCGGCGGTGCAATTGCACAACCGTTACGGCCCGACCGAAACCGCGATCAACGTCACCCATTGGCATTGCACCACTGCCGATGGCGAGCGCTCGCCGATCGGCCGTCCGCTGGGTAACGTGATTTGCCGCGTGCTCGACGCCGACCTCAATCCCGTGCCGGCGGGTGTGCCGGGTGAACTGTGCATCAGCGGCATCGGTCTGGCCCGCGGTTATCTCGGTCGTCCAGCGTTGACCGCTGAACGCTTTGTCGTCGATCCGCTGGGCGAGCAGGGCGCGCGTTTGTACCGCACCGGCGACCGTGCGCGCTGGACCGCCGATGGCGTCATCGAATACCTTGGCCGCCTCGATCAACAGGTCAAATTGCGTGGCTTCCGCGTCGAACCGGAAGAAATCGAGGCGCGTCTGCTCGCCCAGGACGGCGTCGCCCATGCCGTGGTGCTGGTGCGCGAAACCGCTGCCGGCGCGCAGCTGATTGGCTACTTCACCGCGACCGATGCCAGTGAAAATCCTGACGAGCAAAGCGCTCGCCTGAAAACCGCTCTGGCCGCCGAATTGCCGGAATACATGGTCCCGGCGCAACTGATGCGCCTGGATGCAATGCCCCTCAGCCCCAGCGGCAAACTCGACCGTCGCGCCTTGCCGGAGCCGCAATGGCAAGTACGTGAACACGTTGAACCGGTGACTGAGCTGGAACAGCGGATCGCCGCGATCTGGCGCGAAGTGCTCGGCCTGCCCCAAGTCGGCCTGCGCGACGACTTCTTCGCCCTCGGCGGCCACTCGCTGCTGGCCACGCAAATCATCTCGCGCACCCGTCAGGCCTGTGACGTCGAACTGCCGTTGCGCGCGTTGTTCGAGCACAGCGAACTCGGTGATTTCGCCGAGCAGATCCGTCTGATCCAGGCCAGCGGCCGCACCAACAAACAGCCACCGATCGACAAGGTTGATCGCAGCAAACCAGTACCGTTGTCGTACTCGCAACAGCGCATGTGGTTCCTCTGGCAGATGGAACCGGACAGCCCGGCGTACAACGTTGGCGGCATGGCGCGCTTGCGTGGCGTGTTGCATGTCGAGCGTTTCGAGTTGGCGTTGCAAGCGCTGATTTTGCGTCACGAAACCCTGCGCACCACGTTCCCGAGTGTCGACGGCGTTGCGCGTCAGCAGGTGCATGCCGAGACCGGCGTACGCATGGGCTGGAAGGATTTCTCCAAATTTGCCGCTGATGTGCGCGAGCAGAAAGTTCAGCAACTGGCCGATGAAGAAGCGCATCTGCCGTTCGACCTGGAAACCGGCCCGCTGCTGCGTGCCTGTCTGGTGAAGACCGCCGAGCACGAGCATTACTTCGTCCTGACCCTGCACCACATCGTCACCGAAGGCTGGGCGATGGATATTTTCGCCCGCGAACTCAGTGCGTTGTACGAAGCGTTTGTCGATGATCGCGATTCGCCGCTCGAACCGTTGCCGGTGCAATACCTCGACTACAGCGTCTGGCAGCGCAACTGGCTGGAATCCGGCGAGCGTCAGCGTCAACTCGATTACTGGACCGCACAGCTGGGTCGCGAGCATCCGCTGCTGGAATTGCCGGGCGACCGTCCGCGTCCGCCGGTGCAAAGCCATCAGGGTGAGCTGTTCCGTTTCGATCTGAGCGACGACCTCGCCGCGCGCGTTCGTGCATTCAATGCGCAAAACGGTCTGACCCTGTTCATGACCATGACTGCCGCGCTCGCCACGCTGCTTTACCGCTACAGCGGCCAGACCGATCTGCGCATCGGCGCGCCGGTGGCCAACCGCATTCGTCCGGAAAGCGAAGGACTGATCGGGGCGTTCCTCAACACTCAAGTGCTGCGTTGCCAGCTCGACGGCATGATGTCGGTCGGCGAATTGTTTGAGCAGGTGCGCCACACCGTGATCGAAGGCCAGTCGCATCAGGATCTGCCGTTCGATCATCTGGTTGAAGCCTTGCAGCCACCGCGCAGCGCCGCGTACAACCCGCTGTTCCAGGTGATGTGCAACGTGCAGCGCTGGGAATTCCAGCAGAGCCGCATGCTCGCCGGCATGACCGTCGAGTACCTGGCCAACGATGCGCGGGCGACCAAGTTCGACCTTAACCTTGAGGTCACCGACCTCGACCATCGCCTCGGTTGCTGCCTGACGTACAGCACCGATTTGTTCGATGAGCCGACCATCGCGCGCATGGCCAAACATTGGCGCAACCTGCTCGAAGCGCTGATCGCCGATCCGCAACAGCGCCTCAGTGAACTGCCGCTGCTTGATCAGCCCGAACAACAGCAGTTGCTCGACAGCCTCGGCATCGAGCCGGGCGAGCATCGTCTCGATCAGTGCATCCATCACCTGTTCGCCGAGCAGGCATTGGCGCGCAAAGACGCGCCGGCCCTGACTTTCGCCGGGCAAACCCTGAGCTACGCCGAGCTCGACGCCCGTGCCAATCGTCTGGCCTGGGCCCTGCGTGAGCGTGGTGTCGGCCCGCAAGTGCGGGTTGGTCTGGCGCTGGAGCGTTCGCTGGAAATGGTCATCGGCCTGCTGGCAATTCTCAAGGCTGGCGGCGCCTATGTGCCGCTGGACCCGGAATACCCGCTCGACCGGCTGCATTACATGATCGAAGACAGCCGCATCGGCCTGCTGCTCAGTGATCGCGCCATGTTCAAAGCCCTTGGCGATCTGCCGCCAGGCGTGGCGCGCTGGTGCCTGGAAGAGGACAGCGCAGCGCTCGCTGATTATCCGGCCAGCGAGCTGCCATTTATCAGCCTGCCGCAGCATCAGGCGTACCTGATTTACACCTCGGGTTCGACCGGCAAACCGAAAGGCGTGGTGGTCTCCCACGGCGAAATCGCCATGCACTGCCAAGCGGTAATCGAGCGTTTCGGCATGCGCCCCGACGACTGCGAACTGCACTTTTATTCGATCAACTTCGATGCCGCGACCGAGCGTCTGCTGGTGCCGCTGCTCAGCGGCGCGCAGGTGGTGTTGCGTGCGCAAGGTCAGTGGGACGCGGAAGAAATCTGCGGTTTGATCCGCACGCATAAAATCAACGTGCTCGGTTTCACCCCGAGCTACGGCAGCCAGTTGGCGCAGTTCCTGTCGACGCAAAACGAAATCCTCCCGGTGCGGATGATCATCACCGGCGGCGAAGCGTTGACCGGCGAGCACCTGCAACGGATTCGCGCAGCGTTCAAACCGTCGATGTTCTTCAACGCTTACGGGCCGACCGAGACGGTAGTCATGCCGCTGGCCAGTCTGGCGCCGGAGGTGCTGGAAGAGGGCGCCGGCAGTGTGCCGATCGGCAGCGTGATGGGTGCGCGGGTGGCGTACATTCTCGACGCCGATCTGGCGCTGGTGCCGCGAGGCGCGACCGGTGAATTGTTCGTTGGCGGCGCCGGTCTGGCGCAGGCCTATCACGACCGCCCGGGCATTACCGCAGAACGCTTTGTCGCTGACCCGTTCGCCGCCGATGGCGGGCGCATGTACCGCACCGGCGACCTGGTGCGCCAGCGTGCCGATGGACTGGTGGAATACCTGGGGCGGATCGACCATCAGGTGAAAATCCGTGGTTTCCGTATCGAGCTGGGCGAAATCGAAACGCGCCTGCTCGATCACGATTCGATCCGCGAAGCTGTGGTGCTGGCACTGGATGCACCGAGCGGCAAACAACTGGTTGGCTATCTCGTCACCGAAGTCGCCGAGCAAAGCGAAGTCAAACAGGCCGAGTTGCGCGACGCCCTCAAGGCGCACCTCAAGGCACAACTGCCGGATTACATGGTGCCGACGCATCTGATTCTGCTGGCGAGCATGCCGCTGACCGCCAACGGCAAACTCGACCGTCGCGCCTTGCCGGCGCCGGACCCTGAGCTCAATCGTCAGGACTACGTCGCGCCGAGCAACGAACTGGAGCAGACCCTGGCGCAGATCTGGTGTGAGGTGCTCAACGTCGAGCAGGTCGGCCTCAACGACAACTTCTTTGAGCTGGGCGGCGACTCGATTCTGTCGATTCAAGTGGTCAGCCGTGCACGCCAGCAAGGCATTCATTTCAGCCCGCGCGATCTGTTCCAGCATCAGACTGTGCAGACCCTCGCGGCGGTAGCCAGTCGCACCGAGCAGGTGACGGCCGAGCAAGGTCTGGTGGTTGGCGAATCGGCGCTGACGCCGATTCAGCATTGGTTCTTCGACACCGATATTCCAGAGCGTCAGCACTGGAATCAGGCGCTGTTGCTGGAGCCGACTGCAACCCTCGAACCGCATCGTCTGGAACAAGCGTTGCTGGCGGTGATCGAGCAACACGACGCCTTGCGTCTGCGCTTCACCGAGGCCAGCGGCCAATGGCAGGCTACGCACCAAGCCGCCTCCGATGCACCGGTGTTGTGGCAAGTGCGCGTCACCTCGATGGACAAGTGCGAAGCGCTGTTCGCCGATGCCCAGCGCAGTCTCGACCTTGAGCAAGGCCCGTTGGTGCGTGCCGTGCTGGTTGATGGTCCTGAAGGCCAGCAACGCCTGTTCATCGCGATTCATCACTTGGTGGTCGATGGCGTTTCGTGGCGCGTGTTGCTCGACGATCTGCAAACTGTGTATCGCCAACTCGACGCCGAACAAGCGGTGAAGCTGCCGGCGAAAACCAGTGCTTTCAAGGACTGGACGGCGCGTTTGCAGGCTTACGCCGGCAGCGAATCCCTGCGCGAAGAACTCGACTGGTGGCAGACCCAACTGGCCGGCCCGAACGCCGATCTGCCATGTGAAAACCCGCAGGGCGGCCAGCAGAATCGCCACGCGCAAACCGTCAGCGTGCGACTGGATGCCGAGCACACCAAGCAGTTGTTGCAACAGGCACCGGCCGCTTATCGCACGCAGGTCAACGACCTGCTGCTGACGGCATTGGCCCGCGTACTCTGCCGCTGGAGCGGGCAGCCGTCGGCACTGATTCAACTGGAAGGTCACGGCCGCGAAACCCTGTTCGACGAGATCGACCTGACCCGCACCGTCGGCTGGTTCACCAGCGCCTATCCATTGCGCCTGACACCGCACAACATCGAAGAAGCTGCCGGGCAGGGCGCTTCGATCAAAGCGATCAAGGAGCAACTTCGCGCCGTGCCGCACAAGGGCCTGGGTTATGGCGTGCTGCGTTATCTCGCCGATGACCTCAGCCAGCGCAGCATGGCCGCGCTGCCGAAGGCGCCGGTCACCTTCAACTACCTCGGCCAGTTCGACCAAAGCTTCGGCAGCGATGCGCTGTTCCGGCCGCTGGATGAGCCGGTCGGTGCCGCCCACGATCCGCACGCGCCATTGCCAAACGAGCTGAGTGTCGACAGTCAGGTTTACGGCGGTGAACTGCTGCTGCGCTGGACCTTCAGCGCCGAGCGTTACGAGACGCGAACCATCAACGATCTGGCTGATGCCTATCTCGGCGAGCTGCAAAGCCTGATCAGCCATTGCCTGCAAGATGAGGCCGGTGGCCTGACGCCGTCGGACTTCCCGCTGGCGAAACTGACTCAGGCGCAACTCGATGCCTTGCCGGTTCCCGTCGCGCACATCGAAGACGTCTATCCACTGACGCCGATGCAGGAAGGCATGTTGCTGCACACCTTGCTCGAACCGGGCACCGGTCTGTACTACATGCAGGATCGCTACCGCATCAACAGCGAACTCGACGCCGAGCGGTTCGCTCAGGCGTGGCAAGCGGTGATCGCCCGTCACGAAGCGTTGCGCGCGTCGTTCTGCTGGAACGTCGGCGAAGACATGCTGCAAGTGATTCACACCCCGGGTCGCACGCCGATCGAGTATTTGGACTGGAGCGCCATCGCTGAAACCGAACAGGAACCGAAGCTGCAAGCGCTGCTGAAAAGCGAGCGCGAGGCCGGTTTCGATCTGCTCAATCAGGCACCGTTCCACCTGCGCCTGATCAAGGTTGGCGCGGCGCGTTACTGGTTCATGATGAGCAACCACCACATCCTCATCGATGCCTGGTGCCGTTCGTTGCTGATGAATGACTTTTTCGAGATTTACACCGCGCTGGGTGAGGGGCGTGAAGCGCAACTCGCCGTGCCGCCGCGTTATCGCGATTACATCGGCTGGCTGCAACGCCAGAGCCTGGCCGAAGCGCGGCAGTGGTGGCAGCAGAACCTGCAAGGGTTTGAGCGCACCACGCCGATCCCGAGCGACCGTCCGTTCCTGCGCGAGCACGCTGGTGAAAGCGGCGGCATGATCGTCGGCGACCGCTACACCCGTCTGAATGTCGAGGACGGTGCGCGTCTGCGAGAACTGGCGCAGGCCCATCAACTGACCATCAACACGTTTGCTCAAGCAGCGTGGGCCTTGGTGCTGCGGCGTATGAGTGGCGATCGTGATGTGCTGTTCGGCGTTACCGTCGCCGGGCGCCCGGTGGAAATGCCGGAGATGCAGCGCACGGTTGGCCTGTTCATCAACAGTATTGCGCTGCGGGTGAAGATGCCTGCGGACGATCAGCGCAGCAGCGTGCGTCAGTGGTTGAGCGGTCTGCTCGACAGCAACATGCAGCTGCGCGAGTACGAATACCTGCCGCTGGTGAACATCCAGGAACAAAGCGAATTGCCGAAAGGTCAGCCGCTGTTCGACAGCCTGTTCGTCTTCGAAAACGCCCCGGTGGAAGTGTCGGTGCTGGATCGGGCGCAGAGCCTGAATGCAACCTCGGACTCAGGCCGCACGCACACCAATTTCCCGCTGACGGCGGTGTGCTACCCGGGCGATGACCTGGGTCTGCACCTGTCGTATGACCAGCGTTATTTCGATGAATCGACCATCGAGCGCATGCTCGGCGAGTTCAAACGTCTGCTGCTGGCGCTGGTCGATGGCTTCCATGGCGACATGGCCGATCTACCGCTGGTGGGCGTCGAGGAACAAGATTTCCTGCTGCACGGTTGCAACCAGAGTGCCCGCGATTATCCGCTGGAGCAGAGCTATGTCGCGCTGTTCGAAGCACAGGTTGCCGCGCATCCGCAGCGTATCGCCGCGACGTGCCTGAATCAGCAACAGAGCTACGCCGAGTTGAACCAGAATGCCAACCGTCTCGGCCATGCATTGGTTGCCGCCGGTGTGCAGATGGATCAGCCGGTGGCGCTACTCGCCGAACGTAACCTTGATCTGCTTGGCATGATCATCGGCAGCTTCAAGGCTGGCGCCGGTTATCTGCCACTCGATCCAGGCCTGCCAAGCCAGCGTCTGCAACGCATCATCGAGCTGAGCCGCACGCCTGTGCTGGTCTGCTCTAAAGCATGCTTTGAACAGGCGCAGACGTTGCTGGATGAATTCAGCTGCGCCAATCGCCCGCGCTTGCTGGTGTGGGAAGAGCTTCAGGCGGCGGCGATGTCTGCGCAGAACCTGGGCATCTATAGCGGCCCAGACAACCTCGCTTACGTGATCTACACCTCGGGCTCGACCGGCCTGCCGAAAGGCGTGATGGTCGAGCAACGCGGCATGCTCAATAACCAGTTGAGCAAGGTGCCGTATCTGAGCCTGAGCGATGCCGACGTGATCGCCCAGACCGCTTCGCAAAGCTTCGATATTTCGGTCTGGCAGTTCCTCGCCGCGCCATTGTTCGGGGCGCGAGTAGACATCGTGCCGAATACGATTGCCCACGATCCGCAAGGGTTGCTGGTGCATGTGCAGGCGCAGGGCATCACCGTGCTGGAGAGCGTGCCGTCGCTGATTCAAGGCATGCTCGCCGCGGATCGCCTGAGCCTCGATGGCTTGCGCTGGATGTTGCCGACCGGTGAGGCGATGCCGCCGGAACTCGCGCACCAATGGCTGCTGCGTTACCCGGACATCGGTCTGGTCAACGCTTATGGCCCGGCGGAATGCTCGGATGACGTGGCGTTCTTCCGTGTCGACATGGCCTCGACCCGCGGCAGTTACTTGCCGATCGGTACGCCGACCGACAACAACTTGCTCTATCTGGTCGATGGCGCGCTGGAACTGGTGCCGCTGGGTGCAGTGGGTGAGTTGTGCGTGGCGGGCACGGGCGTCGGTCGCGGTTATGTCAGCGATCCGCTGCGTACCGCGCCAGTGTTTGTGCCGAACCCGTTCGGTGCGCCGGGCGAGCGTCTGTATCGCACCGGTGACCTGGCGCGGCGTCGCAGCGACGGTGTGCTGGAGTACGTCGGCCGCGTTGACCATCAGGTGAAGATTCGCGGTTACCGCATCGAACTGGGTGAAATCGAAGCGCGTCTGCACGAACAACCCGAAGTGCGTGATGGCGCGGTCGGTGTGCAGGAAGGCGTCAACGGCAAGCACTTGGTCGGTTATCTGGTAGCGGCTGATAGCGCACTGAATCCGAGTGAACGACTGGAGCGAATCAAGCAGCGCCTGCGTGCCGAACTGCCGGAATACATGGTGCCGCTGCACTGGTTGTGGCTCGATCAGCTGCCGCTCAATGCCAACGGCAAACTTGATCGCAAAGCCCTGCCGGCGCTGGAAATCGGTCAGTTGCAGAGCCAGGATTATCTGGCGCCGCGCAATGAGCTGGAGCAGACGTTGGCGGACATTTGGGCCGAGGTGTTGAAGGTCGAGCAGGTCGGTGTGCGTGACAACTTCTTCGAACTGGGCGGACATTCGTTGCTGGCCACGCAGATCGCTTCGCGGGTACAGAAAACCCTGCAGCGTGATGTGCCGCTACGGGCGATGTTTGAGTGCAGCACGGTGGAAGAGTTGGCCGAGTACATCGATGGACTGGCGGCGAGTGATATCACTGAGGAGAAGGTTGATCGCTTGAATGATCTGATGGCGGAGCTGGAGGGCCTTTGATTCTTTAGTGCCTGCACTGGCCTCTTCGCGAGCAGGCTCGCTCCCACATTTGGTCCTGTGTACGCAGAACCAATGTGGGAGCGAGCTTGCTCGCGAAGGCGGCATCAGCATCAACACAAAAGGCATCATTTCCAATGTTGACGACCAGCAACCGGCAGCTCAGTCTGCCGGTTCTCTTTTTTGTCGCGGGGGTGGTCGATGCCTTTTTTCACGGTGGACGGACAAGCGCTGCATTACATTGATCAAGGCACAGGTCCGGCAGTATTGCTGGCTGGCAGTTATCTGTGGGACCAGGCCATGTGGGCGCCGCAGATTGCCGCGTTGGCGCCGCACTACCGGGTGATTGCGCTGGATCTATGGGGGCATGGCGAGTCGGGACGCTTGCCTGAGAACACCTCATCGCTGGACGACATCGCCCGTCAGGCGCAAGCCTTGCTCGATCATCTGAACATCGCTCAGGTCACTCTCGTCGGGCTGTCGGTCGGTGGCATGTGGGGCGTGCGCCTGGCATTGGCGGCACCGCAGCGGATCAACGGTCTGGTGCTGATGGACACCTACGTCGGCGTCGAGCCTGAACCAACCCGTCAGTACTACTTCTCGCTGTTTAAACAGATCGAAGAAACCGGCGAAATCTCCGAGCAATTGCTGGATATCGTTGTGCCGATCTTCTTCCGTCCGGGCATCGATCCACAGTCGGCGCTGTATCAGGATTTCCGTGCAAAACTGGCGGCGTATTCGTCTGATCGACTGCGCGATAGCATCGTGCCGATGGGGCGCATCACCTTTGGTCGCGATGATCTGTTGCCGCGTTTGCGCGAATTGAATGCCGCGACCACGCTGGTACTGTGCGGCGATCAGGACAAACCGCGACCACCCTCGGAAGCACAGGAAATGGCTGAGTTGATCGGCTGCCCGTGGGTGCTGGTGCCGCAGGCGGGGCATATCTCCAACCTGGAGAACCCGGAGTTTGTCAGCGAAGTGTTGTTTACCTTCCTCAGCGAGCGCAACCGACACCCCGAGTAAACCCAATTGTCGGAACGCCGCCCGGAGTCGGCTCCGGTCGGCGCTCCGCCGTAGGCGCCAGTCCAGGCAACGAAAAGCCAAAATCTGCGATACTCGCGCCCGCGATGACACTCATTAAGGGACTGATGTGGAACAATTTTACTGGCGCGATCTGAAGGATCTCGAGGACAAGTGGGCGGGCTTGAGCGTTGAGGTCAAACGAACCACGTCAAACAAGCCGCCACTTCATCTACAGAGCGGGAACAACGGGCGGATGAAGTTGATGCTCAACGACATCACGTTGTTTTGGGGCACCATCGCCACCTCGTACTACGGTGCGTGGCTGGTTCGCAACCCGCAATCCATTCAACTGGAATCATCACCGGTACCTGCCATCGATTCTGCTGACGTCCAGGAACATTTTGATTTGCCGCCCGATGAGCGTATCCGCAAATGGTGTCGCTACTTCATCAGCAAGTTAATGGAACATCAGGCGGACTTTCTCTACCCCGGCCATTGGGTGGCGCGTCCGCTGTTGCCCACTGCGGCACGCTACACATATGGCGAAGGCGTACGCGGCTGGTATTTCTCCACACCCACAGAGGCGTCCAGCCATTTGCCGAGATGGTACGCGCGCGGTGAGGGCATTCTCGATAATGTACAACCGCAGACCGTGCATTGGCTCGACTGGGATTTGGGCCATCTGATCGGCTTGCACACCGTGGACCCATTGTCAGGCCGGATGAAGTGGTGGCGTAAAAAAGCCCGAGAGGGCAGCTTGCCGCCCATCCTGCTCTGGTACGTGGGCGGGTTGTGCTCCTACGTGATTATCGATGGCCATTACCGGTTGCAGGCAGCGCTCGACGAGCACATAAAACCCGACTTTATTGTCTTGAGCTCCACTGAGGCGCAACAGGTCAAGTTGTGTGAAGACACCCAACAGCGAGTGTTCAGCTCACTGATGATGCAAAGCGCGAAAAACCCCGAGTTTGATGTACGAACATTGAATCAGGCGCTGATCCACACCTTTGATGATCGTCCCTACCATTGGGCGGGTACACATGCCTGGGCAGGCATCGCGTCGGATCAACAGTGGAGCACTGAAGTCGCGACGTTCTTGCGCGCGCAGGGCGCAACAGAGCACCTGGAAGACATCATTGGTCGCTGCGATTTTTGAAAGCTTGCGCACGTGTGCGCAAGCCAACAATGGTTACTTGGGCCCGAGAATCTTCGCCAACTTGTCCGGCGAAGGTGCACCTTGTTGCTGTTGCAGTTCACCCTTGTCATCCATGTAGAAAATCGCCGGTGTGGCCTGTAAGTCCAGGTCTTCCATCAACTGCATGTTCGCCGCCAGTTTGGTCTGCACCGCCGCCGGGATATCTTTCAACGCCTTGAGCGAACTGCCCTTGCCGGCCTTTTCGTGATCTTCCAAGGCTTTGGCCGGGTCTTTGGCAGCGAGCAGCGCGGCCGATTTGCCTGGGCTGTCCTCGCGGATGATGCCGACCATGATGTGCCGCAGTTGCACCTTGCCGGCCTTGACCCATGGCCGCGCCTGTTCCCAGAACATGTTGCAGTACGGGCAGTTCGGATCGCTGAACAGATACACCGTGCGCGGTGCATCCTTGTTGCCGTCCTGAATCCAGTTGCTCGCGTCGAACTTGGCCCAGATTTCCTTGGCCATCGGCGCGTACACCAGTTTCTGCAGCGGTTCGCTACTCAAGTCCTTACCATCGGCGTCGTACAGATTGCCGAGCAAAACGTGCTTGCCATCCGGGGTCAGGTACAGCGCCATGCCACGGTTCTGATACTGCGCTGCGTAACCGCGCAGGCCATCGGGGGCGTCGAACTGGCCGACGATTTTTGCGCCTTTGGCTTCGATCTGCTTGATCGCTGCGGGCAGTTCTTCAGCAGCCTGCACCGACGGCAAGTGCAGCAGGGCAGTGCCCAGAGTCAGCGTCAACAGGTGGCGGAGGCGGGGCATGGCAGTTTCCTTGCAGAGGTGGCCGGTGCAGCGGCCGGGGTCGAATGTGGAGTCGGTTCGCCGAAGTTTTCCAGGGCACGCGCCAGACTGGCGTTCGACAACTCGCCCAGATGGCTGGTCAGCAGGCGGCCGTCAGGGCTATAGAACAGCGTAGTCGGCAACGCCATGGAACCCACGGCCTGACCGAGCTGGCCGCGACGATCGAACAGCACGTTGTTCAAACTCAGGCCCTGGGTTTCGAGAAAGGTCGCAACGCTTTGCATGCTTTCGGCCTGATTGACGAACAGGAAGGTCAGGTCCGGGCGTTGCTGCTGAGCGTTTTCCAGCACCGGCATCTCGCGCCGGCACGGTGGACACCAGGTCGCCCACAGGTTGATCACCAGCGGGCCGCCCTGATAATCGCTGAGCTGAATGGTTTCGCCGGCCGCGTTGCGCAGGGCAATGTCAGGCAGGCGGGTGCCTTGTTCGTAGATGTTCAGCGACAGCGTGGCCAACAGCCAGAACAGCACGCCGCTGGCCACGCCAAACCCCAGCGGACGCCGCAAGCCCGGACGCCGCCAGCCGCGATACAACGCAACCAGCAGCAACACGATGACGCCCGGCCAGGCGAGGAAGCCGCCGTCGCGCAGGTCAACAATCTGCCACGGGTCATTGCGATAGTGCGGCCAATACAGCACGACAAAGGCAATCCGCGCTGCGAGCATGCCCAGCAGGAACAGGCTGAACAATGCCGACTCGGGGTTATCGCCGCCACGCTTGGCCACGCGCCAGCCGACAAATGTCGCCAGCGCCAGGGCGCTGATCAGCAGCAAATGGTTAAGCGCGATGGCAAAGGTGCCGAGGGTGAATGTCAGCATTAATTGGCGTCTCGGGTGTTGGTCCAGCGTTGCAGGAACGTCTCGGCATCAACTTCGCCCGTGATGCGCTGGCTGCGCCGTTCTTCGCCATCTGTGCCGATCCAGACGAAGCTCGGTGGCCCCGGTACTTTGTAGCGGCTGAGCAATTCACGGCTGGCGGTATTGTCGGCGGTGACGTCGAGCCTGAGCAGGCGCACGTCATTCAACGCCTGCATGACCTTGTCTTTGCCGAACACCTGTTTCTCCATGACTTTGCACGACACGCACCAGTCGGCGTAGTAATCGAGCAACACCCACTGGCCTTGAGCCTTGGCAGCGTCGAGTTCGCGTTGCAGCGCCGCCGGCTCCTTGATCGTGGTGAACGCGTCATGCGCCGATGGTGCCGCCGTGCTGGCGCGCCCGGCACTGTAGACCTGCAGTGGCTGATAGGGATCATCGCTGCCGCCCGCCGCACCAATCACCAGCACACTGCCCCACAGCCCAAGCAACAGCGAGCTGGCGCCGAACAACTGGGCGACACGGCCAAAACCTTCGGACTGTTTCCAGGCACAGAACGCGGCAATCAACAGCAGTGCCCCGCACAGACCCAGCCACAGCGAAGCATCCAGTACCGGGCGCAGCATCAACAGCGCGGTGGCGAGGAAGAGGAAACCGAACACGCCTTTGAGCAGGTTCATCCACGCGCCGGGTTTGGGCAGGAAGCGATTGCCCACGGTCACCAACAGCAGCAACGGCACACCGATGCCAATACCCAACGAGAACAGAATCAGACCGCCGTGCAGCGCATTGCCGCTCTGCGCGATGTACAGCAAGGCACCGGCCAGCGGTGCGGTCATGCACGGCCCGACCAACAGACCGGACAAGGCACCGAGTACACCGGCGCCGACCAGGCTGCCGCCGCTGCGACTGCGCGAGGCGTGTTCGAGACGATCACGCAGCGCCACCGGCAATTGCAGCTCGAAGAAACCGAACATCGGCAACGCCAGCACCACGAAGATCGCGGCGAACGCGCCGAGCAGCCAAGGGTTCTGCAACCACGCTTGCAGGTTCGCGCCGAGCAGCGCGGCGATCACGCCCATCGCCGCATACACCAGCGCCATGCAGATTACATAACTGCTGGCCAGCGCGAAGCCGCGTCGCGGGGTAGCACCACTGCCGACTACCATGCCGGCCAGAATGGGCAGCATTGGCAAGGTACAAGGCGTGAACGCCAGCAACAGACCGAGGCCGAAAAACACCAGCAGACTCCAGCCCAGCGCGCGTTGTTGCAGGCTGCTGGCCAAGGCTTGATCCGGGGCTTCTGCACCGGCGGTCGCTGCCGCCTGGCCACCCAGGTCAATGACCCGGGTTTGCGGCGGATAGCACAGGCCAGCGTCGGCGCAGCCCTGGTAGCTGACCTTGATCTGCCCGGTGGCCGCCGCCGGAATTTTCACTTCCAGGCCTTGGCGATAGACCGGTTGCTCACCGAAAAACTCGTCGCTGTGGGATTCACCCTCGGGCAACGCTGGTTGTTGTGCGGCACTCAGTCCGTCGAATTTCAGGCGTTTCTGATACAGGTAATAGCCGTCGGTGATTTGCCAGAACAGCTGGGTTTCTCCCGACTCCAGACGTTCGGACGTGAGGACGAAGGCTTTGTCGACCGGCAGAAACTCCGGCTTTGTATCAAAGGGGTTGTTTCCAGCCTGGGCCAGACTCGAAATCAGCAGAGCAAACAAAAGAAAAAAATGACGCATGGAGGAGCCTTGTCCCTGTGCAAGTGGGTTGCACAATGGGCGGCGGCGATTAACCGATGATTAACCGGCCGCGAGGCACGGTTCAAGGCAGGCCGCAGAGCAAACCTGGCCAGCTGTCTTCATCCACATCGATAGGGCCGTATTCCACCCGATTGCGCTGCATGTTGTAGCAAATGTATTGGTTGTTGTTCAGGAAAATGTAGAAATAACTGGCCGCGAACGTTCGATCATTCTGCACCGCGGTGACGATACTGTCCCGATAAGGCTCAAGGCCCGGCCAGGACTCGCCATTGATGCTTTCGTACTGAATATCGTTGTTGGACAGGTTGATTGCGACGGTATGGCCGTCGTTCAGGAGAAACCGGAACACCTGGCTGCTGGAGCCGGTCATTTGCCACCAGGTACCGGCCACGATGCGCTCGAAGTACGGGCCCAGTGCCGCCCAGACGGTAGCTTCCAGAGGATCCATGCTGCCGACCTTATCCAGATCCTGATCGTATTTACACACCATCGGTTGGCCATTGTCGCTGTAGAAAAGCCACAAGACATCGTCGTCAAAGCCACTGTGCGAGTCAGGAAGGATACCGGTGGTGGTGAAACCGAAACGCAGATTGCGCACGTGTCGATGAAACTCGCTCCAGTTATCCGCGTTGACTTCAGCGGGATATCCGGCGGGCACCCGGTTGTCGCCGATGTTGAAACGCGAATAGGTATTGGAGTCCTTGAAGAAAAAGTAGATCCGGTCAGGTCCCGAGCGCCAATCAACGGCTACAACATTTTTTAGATGAGGCATTGTTCTTAAATCCTTTTAAGAGCTGTAGTAGCAATCCATTTCGACCGCAGGCTAAACCAGCGAAGATTTGATAGACAGGCGCGAATTGTTTCTGTGTTGGTAATGAACCAATGGCACGCTTTACCTTTTTGAACCCATTGCCCACACGGGCGAGCGGGTTACCGTGCTGCGCGCTTTCCGTCAAGGGCGATGGCGGCCATAATTGCCGCTTAATCCTCGCCTGCTTCACTCGCCTTTTTATTCACGGAGCGCCCATGCACGTACTGGTTTGCGAAGACGATGAGCTGATCGCCAGCGGGATCGTTGCCGGTCTCACCGCTCAAGGGCTGACGGTCGAGCACGTCAACACCGCATCCAAGGCGCGGGCGATGCTCAAGGTCGCCGAATTTGACGTGATGGTGCTCGATCTCGGCCTGCCCGACGAAGATGGCCTCAAGTTGCTACAGCAATTGCGCCAGAGCGGCCTGGAGATTCCGGTGCTGATTCTGACCGCGCGCGACTCGGTCACCGACCGCGTTGACGGTTTGCAGGCCGGGGCTGACGATTACCTGCTCAAGCCGTTCGATCTGCGTGAACTGTTCGCCCGTCTGCAAACCCTGTTGCGGCGGGTTGCCGGGCGTAGCGTCAATCTGATCGAGCACGGCGCGCTGACCTACGACCCGAGCAGCCGTGAAACCACGCTGGCCGGGCAACCGGTGGACTTGTCGCGGCGCGAGCAATCGCTGTTGCAGGCGCTGTTGCACAACCGGGGGCGGGTGTTGTCCACCGAGCAATTGAAGGACAGCGTCTACGGCTTCAACGATGAGCTGGAGAGCAATGCGCTCAACGTGCATATCCATCACCTGCGCAGCAAACTCGGTAAAGGCATCGTCGAAACGGTGCGCGGCCTCGGCTATCGCCTGGGCCCGGCCGACGGTGGAGAGCAAGGCAAGTGATGAGTCTGCGACTGCGCCTGAGCCTGACCCTCGGCGCTGCGTTCGCGCTGATCTGGGCGCTGGCCGCGGCCTGGATGCTCAGCGACCTGCGCAACCAGATGATGTTTTCCCTCGACCAGCGTCTGGTCGCCTCGGCGCGCATGGTCGCCGGGTTGCTGGAGCAATTGCCGACATTGCCGAGCAAAGGCGAGGGCACGCATTTCAGTGCCGAACAATTGAACATCCCCGGTGGCATGGCGTGCCAGGTCAGTTCGTTGCGCGGCGAGATTCTCGCGCGCAGTCACAACAATCCCGAGCAGGCACTGGAAGCCGAGAAAATGGGCTTTCACGATCAGATGATCGATGGCGCGCCGTGGCGCAGCTTCACCCTCGCTCGAGGCGATGTGCGCATCACCACGGCGGATCGGCAGATCGAACGCGAAGCGCTGAACATGTCGATCCTGCTGGCGGCGTCGGTGCCGGTCGGTGTGGCGCTGCTCGGTTGTCTGTGCCTGCTGTGGCTGGGAATTGGCCAAGGGTTGGCGCCGCTCAACCGATTGCGCGAAGCGTTGATGCGGCGCAATGCCGACTCGCTTGAACCGCTGCAATTGCAGGCGTTTCCCAGCGAGTTGAAGCCGTTGCTCGACACCCAGAATCAACTGTTCCAGCGCATCGGCAAGACCATCGAACGCGAGCGTCGCCTGACCGGTGACGCCGCCCATGAACTGCGCAGTCCGCTGACGGCGATCAAGACCCACCTGCAGGTAGCGCGGATGACCGAAGGCAGCGCGCGCGATCAATCATTGGCACGCGCCGAAGAGGGCGCCGATCGCTTGCATCGCACGCTGGAGCAATTGCTGCTGCTGGCGCGGGTCGAAGGCAGCCTGTCGTTCGATGACGGTTCGCAGTGCAGCGCCGAGCAAGTGGCACGCCTGGCGATTCAGGACGCCACCGGTGGCGAGCGCCTGCGGATCAAACTGCAATTGCCTGCGGCATTGTCGGCCGCGCCGTTGCAAATGCCGGCGGTGCTGTCGATTGCCGCGCTGCGCAATTTGCTCGACAACGCCTTGCGCCATACGCCGGAGGATTGTGCGGTCGAGTTGAGCCTGGAAACCATTGGCAACCGCGTGCGCTTTGTCGTGCGTGACCACGGTCCGGGTATTGCGCCGGACGATTTGCAACACCTGACCCAACGCTTCTGGCGCAACGGCCAGAGCACCGGTTGTGGCCTCGGTCTGGCGATTGTTCAGGCGATCGTCCAGCGTTGCGACTGCGCGCTGCATTTCGACAGCCGCCCGGATGGTTTGCGGGTTGAACTGACCATGCCGTTGCAACCCGTCTGACCCCACCGCAAATCCCCTGTGGGAGCGAGCCTGCTCGCGACGACGGCGGCACAGTCAGCATCGAAGTGGCTGACAAATTGCTTTCGCGAGCAGGCTCGCTCCCACAAGGGCTGATGTTCTGGCACATCAAATGTAACTTCTCGGCGTTCGCTATCCGGCTGGAGCGGGGTTAAGGTCAGCGCAGCTTTGACTCAATGGATTGAGGGAACTGCGCCATGGAAGCACCCATCTGCATTCGTCCGGCCATCCTGGCCGACGCCGGTATCATCAGCCGCATCATCGAACGTTCGATTCGCATCGGTTGTGCACTCGACCACCGCAACGATCCACAACGCGTCCAGGCCTGGGTTCGCCAGCAATCGGCCGAGCACATCAGTGCCTGGCTGGCCGATCCGCGGTTTTATCTGAACATCGTCTTGTTGCGCGACAAACCGGTCGGCGTCGGCATGGCGGCGGCCAACGGTGAGATCACCTTTTGTTATGTGCAGCCGGAATGCTTTCGACGCGGCGTGGGAAGGGCGTTGATGGACGATCTGGAAGGCTGGATGCGTATTCGCGGAGCACCGTACGCGAGCCTCAACAGCACGCGCACCGGTGAGCCATTCTATCGGCGTCTGGGCTATGGCGAGTGCGCACAAGCCTTCACCCACGAAGGCTTGCAGACCCTGCCCATGATCAAGTCATTTGTCTGATTGGCCGGACAATCGATCAAGGGGCTAAATCCTCACGACGCTTAAGCGTTTCCAGAACAGGAAAACCTGCAAGTGCGCTCCGCGACCGGAACGCGCACCTGTCCAGTGTGCTGTTTTGGTCACTATCCATAGCGTATTGAGGGG
The DNA here is from genome assembly GCF_001648775.1 of Pseudomonas fluorescens. Classification (GTDB taxonomy): domain Bacteria; phylum Pseudomonadota; class Gammaproteobacteria; order Pseudomonadales; family Pseudomonadaceae; genus Aquipseudomonas; species Aquipseudomonas fluorescens_M. The sequence goes on along the minus strand of NZ_LVEJ01000028.1, from coordinate 27,100 downwards.
TCGAGAGATGTCAGTCGCCACCAGCCTTATCGAAGAGCCGTCGGCCCGGGTCGCCTGCGCGCCGGCCGAAACCTTGTACCAGTTCAATGAATCACCGTTGCTCGCTCGCCAGAGCCAGCAGGAATCCAATGCGCGCAGTTATCCGCGGCGCATTCCCCTGGCCCTCAAACGGGCCAGGGGCCTGTATGTCGAAGACGTCGAAGGGCGCACCTTCATCGACTGCCTGGCTGGTGCCGGTACGCTGGCATTGGGGCATAACCATCCGGTGGTGATCGAGGCGATCCAGCAGGTGCTGGCTGACGAGTTGCCGCTGCACACCCTCGACCTGACCACGCCGGTCAAGGATCAGTTCGTCCAGGACCTGTTCGGTTTGCTGCCACCTGAGCTGGCCGCGCAGGCGAAAATCCAGTTCTGCGGCCCGACCGGCACCGATGCCGTGGAAGCCGCGCTGAAACTGGTACGCACCGCGACCGGACGCAGCACGGTGCTGTCGTTCTCCGGTGGTTACCACGGCATGAGTCAGGGCGCGTTGAGCCTGATGGGCAGCCTGGGGCCGAAAAAGCCGCTGGGTGCGTTGCTCAGCAACGGCGTGCAATTCATGCCGTTCCCGTATGACTACCGTTGCCCGTTCGGCCTCGGCGGCGCGGCGGGTGTGAAGGCCAACTTGAGCTACCTGGATAACCTGCTCAACGACCCCGAAGCCGGTGTGCAACTGCCAGCGGCGGTGATCGTCGAAGCGGTGCAGGGCGAGGGCGGTGTGATTCCGGCAGACATCGAGTGGCTGCGCGGTTTGCGCCGGATCACCGAGAAGGCGGGCGTCGCGCTGATCGTCGACGAGATCCAGAGCGGTTTCGCCCGCACCGGCAAGATGTTTGCCTTTGAACACGCCGGGATCATCCCGGACGTCGTGGTGTTGTCCAAAGCCATCGGCGGCAGCCTGCCGCTGGCGGTGGTGGTCTATCGTGACTGGCTCGATACCTGGCAGCCCGGCGCACACGCCGGCACTTTCCGTGGCAATCAGATGGCCATGGCCGCCGGTTCCGCGGTGATGCGTTACCTGCTCGAGCACAAGGTCTGCGAACACGCCGCCGCCATGGGCGAGCGTCTGAGCGAGCATCTGCACATCCTGCAGCGCGACTTCCCGCAACTGGGCGACATTCGTGGGCGTGGCCTGATGCTCGGCGTTGAACTGGTCGACCCGACGGGCGCTGCGGATGCGCTCGGTCACCCGCCCGCCTTCGCGCGGCTGGCGCCGCTGGTGCAGCGTGAATGCCTTAAGCGTGGCTTGATTCTGGAGCTGGGCGGCCGGCACGGCGCGGTGGTGCGTTTCCTGCCGCCGCTGGTGATCACCGCCGCCGAAATCGACCGCGTTGCGCAAATCTTCGGTCGCGCTTTGGCCGCTGCGACCGCTGCGCTGTAAATTTTTCGCCGCGCCGAACGTTCTTTCTACATACCCGGCTGCACCTGTTGTGCAGCCGACCTTACAACGATGGAGAACCAGCATGACGTCAGTATTCGACCGCGAGGACATCCTCTTTCAGGTCGTGGTCAACCACGAAGAGCAGTACTCGATCTGGCCGGACTACAAAGCCGTGCCGGAAGGCTGGCGCACCGTGGGCAAGAGCGGCCTGAAAAAGGAATGCCTGGCCTATATCGAAGAAGTCTGGACCGACATGCGTCCGCTGAGCCTGCGTCAGAAGATGGACGCGCAGGCTGCCGCGCAATAAGCGGCCGGGCAAAAGAAAACCCGCTGGACTGGTGACAGTCAGCGGGTTTTTTCTTGCCTTGGATTTGTGTTGTCCGGGCTGGCCTCTTCGCGAGCAGGCCCGCTCCCACATGGGATCTGTGTCGTGCACGAACCCCTGTGGGAGCGAGCCTGCTCGCGAAGAACGATAACGCGGTCCGGCTGAAACTAAGCCCCGCTCAGACCCTTGAGCAGCAAATCCACATTGCCTTCCAGCTCCGCCACCGGATCCGCCGCATCGGTGCTCAACACCACCAGATGACTACCCGACTCGGCAATCGCCGCTTTCACCGGCTCCGAAGGCTGGCGATGATGCAGCACCACCGCGACATCATTGTCCTTGAGCGTGGCGGTGAGTTTTTTCAGGTCCTCTGCCGTCCACTCCGCATCCGGCCGTGGATCCTGGCCGATCAGCTCCAGGTTCAGGCTGCCGATCAGATACCCGAAGTGATCGCTCAAACTCAGCACGCTCAGATTGTCAGCGCTGGCCAGACGCGCCTCACTGTCGGCGCTGAGTTTCAGCAGGCGCTGTTTCAATGCCGCCAGATTCGCCTCGATCGCAGGCTTGGCGCTCGGTGCCAGGCGCACCAGATCCGCCGCGATCACGTCGGCCATGCGTCCCATGTTGTTGCTCGCCAGCCACGGCTGACTGTTCAAGCCATCGACTTTCAGATCCGCTTGCACAGCGATACCGGGCAGGGCGCCGTCGACCGGGCGCGCGGCATCGACTTCAACGATGCGGATATTGCTGCGACGGGCGATCGGGTACAGCGGGTCATCGGCCCACAGCGAGCGCACACCGATCACCGCATCGGCACCGGTTGCCAGTTTGCTCAGCGCCGGAGCACCACGACCGATGAAGTACGCGGTCTGGCGACTGCCCGGCAGATTCGCCGGCGCCGCACGTTCAAGGTTGACGTCAGTGCCTTTGAGCAGCACTTCGCCCAAGCCGTAAGTGATTGGCAACGAGGCCAGCACGCGCAACGGTTTAGCGTTTTCAGCCGCCAGCAACGGCGTGCAGACCGCACCGCACAGCGTCATGGCCAAGGTCAGTTTTCGCAGTGAAAAAGTCATTTATCCAAGATTCCCTTTCAGACTCGGGACAACCCCGCGCGCGATCGCGGCGAGGGCGAAGGCAATACCGGCGACCAGAATGATCGCGGCGCCGGACGGGATCGGCAGGTCAAACACGATCGGCGCAAGAATCCCGCACAACGTGCTCACCGTGGCAATCAATACCGAGCACCAGAAAAAGCCCTTGAGCGACTGGCTGAGCAACCGCGCGGCGGCCGCTGGAATCACCAGCAGGGCGCCGACCAGAATCGCACCGATGACTTTCACCGCCGCGACGGTAATCAGCGTCACCAGAATCACGAACAGATAATCCAGGGTCTTCACGGCCACGCCGCGCACTGCCGCCAGTTGCGGGTTGAAACTGGCGAGCATGATGCGGTTGTACAGCGGCAGGGCCAGGGCCATGACCAGCGAACCGACGATGGCCAGCACCGCCAGATCATTGCCGTTGACCGTCAGCACCGAGCCGAACAGGACGTTTTCCAGAATGTGCACGTTGATCTTGCCCGCCAGAATCAGCAGCAGGCTCGCACCCAAGGCCAGCGAAACCGAGAGAAATACGCCGATCAAGGTGTCCGGCGCCAGACCGGTGCGGTTGCGCAGGTAATTAAGCAAGATGCCGAACAACAGGCAGTAACCGAACAGGCTGCCGTACGGCCCGGTGTAGGGTTCGCCGAGCAGAATACCGATAGCCACACCGGTCAGCGCCGCGTGACCGACCGCTTCGGAGAAAAACGCGAAGCGCTTGACCACCACCAGCGTGCCGAGGCCGCCGAGCACCGGGCCGATCAACAGGCCGGCAAGCAGCGCATTGACGACAAAACCGTAGGCCAGCGCTTCCGGCAGATAACCGGACGAGGCCCAACCCTGAACCATCAAACGAAAGGCTTCGTAACTCATCAGACAGCGCTCCGTGGATGGGTCGAAAACAAGGTCAGCAAGCGTTCCGGGGTCAGCGCCTGTTGCGGCGTCGCGTCGAACAGCACGCGACGGTTGAGACCGGTGACGCGATTGGCCAGGCGGCCGACCGCTTCCAGATCGTGTTCGATCCACAGCACGGTGATGCCCGCTGCGCGCCAGTCAATGAGCAGGCGTTCGAAGACTTGAATCCCGGCCTCGTCGAGGGCCGACATCGGCTCATCGAGGACCAGCAATTGCGGCGCCGGGATCAAACCCTGGGCAAGAAGCACGCGCTGGCGCTCACCACCGGACAAGGCGCCCATGCGGCGCTTGCGTTTGTCCTGCAGGCCGACCCGTTCCAGCGCCTCGCCGATGGCACCGGCATAGTGCTTGCTCAAACCGAGAAACGCCGGGCGGCGCTGGCACATCGCGGCCATGAAATCATCGACGGTCATCGGCAGGCCGCGATCGAATTCCAGCGCCTGCGGCACATAACCGATGGTGCCGGGCGCGCCGGGCCATTGCAGGCTGAGCTGGCCCTGATGCGGCATTTGCCCGAGCAAGGTCTTGATCAGCGAACTCTTGCCGCCACCGTTGGGGCCGACCAGTGCGTGGACGCTGCCGGGCTGCACCTGGAAGCTGACGTCGTCGAGAATCGTTGTGCGTCCCAGCGTCAGAGAAATCTCTGAAAAATCCAAAGTTGGACCGCAGACCTGTGGGAGCGACGGTGCGACGATTCGACTTGCTCGCGAAAGCGGTGTGTCATCCGATGAAGATATTGACTGAACGGACGCATTCGCGAGCAAGCTCGCTCCCACAGGAGTACCGGGTTTGTTCAGGAGGGTTTCTTTTGAAGTCATGCCCCCGACTCCTGAATCGCTCGCACCACGGTGTTGAGGTTGCCGGTCATCTCCTTTTCGTATTTGTCGGCGGTGTATTCGCCGTAGGAAATGTGCGACAGCGGGTACAGCTTGACGCCGGACTCGCGCTGAATGGTCTCGACGTAGGTGGACGGGAAGTCCATCTCCGAGAAGATCACTTTGACGTCGAGTTCGCGCAATTGATCGATGGTCTTTTTCAACTGGCTCGGGCTCGGTTCGATGCCGTGAGCCGGCTCGACCACCGCAGTCACCTCCAGACCAAACTCGCGCAGCAGGTAGTCATAAGCCGCGTGCACCGTGGCCACGCGCAGTTCGGCGTTCGGCGCCTGCGTCAGTTTGGCCAGCGCGTCGGCGCGCATCTGCCGCAGGCGTTTGCCATAGGCGCGGGCGTTCTGCGTGTAGGTCTTGGCGTTGTCCGGGTCGAGCTTGCCCAGTTCGCGGGCGATGTTGTTGACCTGGGCGATGGAGGCGCTGATCGACAGGAACGTGTGCGGGTTCACGACTTTGCCGGCACCGCGCGCGGCCACCCCGGTGGCGGCCAGCAAGGGCACGTTTTCGTTGGCTTCGATGGTCTTGATGTTCGGCGTTTCACTGGCGGCGATCATGCGGTCGGCGAAGTCGTCATGGCCGACACCGTTGAGCACGATGACATCGAGGCCGCTGATGCGTTTGATGTCTTCGGCGCGTGGCTCGTAGGCGTGCGGGTTGAAACCGGCCGGGATCAGCGGCACCACCTCGGCCTTGTCGCCGACGATGTTCGCCACATAGCTGTAATAAGGATGCAGGGTGATGCCGATGCGCAGGCGCTTGGCCGGATCGGCGCTGGCCAGCGGGCTCAGCAGGGCGGCGCAAAGGCCGATTAACAACAGACGCAACAACGGACGGCGGGGCGATGAAATAGACATGAGCAAACGGTCTTCTCTCGGGTGAGGACGAGGAATCAATGGCGATGTTCGCGGGTAACCCCGGCATCGTATTGCGCGACGATCTGTTTCCAGCCAGCAGCGGACAGGGCCGCAGCGGTCAGTTCGCTCGGCACTTTGAGGCTGGCATCGCGGTTGAGCCAGATGTCCGGCGCGGTCTGATCGTCGGTGCTGACCAGCATCACGAATGAGCCGGCGACGGCAATTGTCTGGCTGTGGCCGAAATAGGCGGTGTCGGCCAGTAATTGCCAGGCATGACCACCACGGCTGACTGAGCTGGCGTCCCGTGCAAACGGGGCAAACCCTTCGTCCGCGAGGTGCTGCGGGGTCGGCAGAGATTGCTGTTCCTGACGCAGCAGGCGGATTTCATCGAGGGTCACCCGCAGGTCGGCATAGATGCCTTGTTCGGAAGCACTGAGGTCGCGACGTGCGTCGAGCTGGTGAGTGGCGACCGGTTCCGGTTCATGGGAAACCCCGCGCCAGGCCACCACCGAGCCGGCGACCGCCAGGATCAGCAGGCAAAGCAGCAGCACATTGAGGGTTTCATGGCCGGCACCGGCCGGGCGTACGACTTGTGTGGTTGGCGTGCTCATGGGGTTTCGATGTCCGCCTGGTCGATTTCCACAACGTGACCCGGACCTGCATCGAACAGCACGTAGAACTCGGCGCCGGGCTTCTTGAACGTCAGCGTGGAATCGGCACCGAGTTTGCCCGGCAGCAGAATCGTTTCGTCATAGCCGATCACATCGAGGGTCACCCCCGGTGCGCCGCTGCCGTCGGAAAAACCGCCAGTGCATTTGATCTGGTCGGCGTCGACGGCTTTGCATTCGCACATCGGGTTATGCGCCAGAGCGCTGGCACTGAAGCCGGCGCCGAGCACCAGCAGTGCGGCACTCAGCCGCAGGCGGAAAGGGCGTTGCGGGCAAGTCATGGTTTGGCTCCTTGTTGGTTCAGCCAGGCCAGCGTGGCGGGAGAGGCCTGGCTCAATGGAATCGAGGCCTGATGCATAGCGCCGTCCCAGCCTTCCATGGTGATCCACAGTTCGGCGTCGGCTTTGGTCTTTTCCGGGATCGGCAACTGGCTGCCCATGCGATACGGCGTACCGAAGAAGATCACCCCGGCGGCGCGCAGGCTGCGAGGCTTGCCGATGCGCAGGTAAGTGGCCTTGACCTGTTCGACACAGGCGTCGCACAGCGCCGCATTGAAGTCCTTCATGTAGCCGGCGGGACCGCTCAAGTGCGGGGCTTCGTTGCGCAGTTCGGCCAGGCGCAGGCTCCAGGGGCCGACCTGAATATCACCGATCTCGCGTTCGCCCAGACCGCTGTCGCCGCGAAACAGCGACGCATCGGCGAAATACTTGGGCATGAATCCCAGCGGGATCAATAACAGCAGTGCATTGATGTGGAAGCGCCATTTGTGCCAGAAGCGACTGAGGCGCGACGCTGGTGTGACGGTGCTGGACTGGCTCACAGGTTAGCCTCCGAGGTTTCACGGGCGAGGGCCGGTTGTGCCGGGGCGCTGCGGGCTTTCTTGCTTTCGCGCTTGAGTGCGTTGGCGGTCGCCAGGGCGGTACGTTTGGTCCAGATCAGCAGACCGCTGAGCACCATCATGCTCAACAGCAAGCCGAAGAAGAACCAGATCAACTTGATCCACAGCCCACCGAAATCACCGGTGTGCAGCGGCCGCATGGATTCGGTGACGAACTCCAGGGAAGAGCGGTCGGCGATCAGCCGCGAGGCCGCCACGTCACCGTTGAACGGGTTGAGCGTGGCCGTCTGGAACATCAGCGGATACCAGCCGCGCCCGCCAACGTTGAGGTGACTGTAGGCATTGCCGGGCAGGCTGATGAAACTGACTTCGAGGCCGGGAATTTTCTGCTCGGCGATCGCCACCACGCGATCGAGGCTGATCCGCGGCGGCGGCGAAGCGTCGGCCGAGATCGGCACGCTTTCACGGGCCATGGCCGGAATGATCGGCTCGGTGGAGATCGACACCTGGTTGTCGAACAGGAAAGCCTGGATCAGGAACCAGGTGCCGGTAATCGAAATCACCGCGATGAACCAGATCGACCAGATCCCGCTGAGGCGATGGAAGTCGCCCCAGAAAATCCGCGCACCATGGCGAATGCGCAAGGTCGGGCGCAGAAAGCCTTTCCAGAAGCGCTTGTACACCACCAGACCGGTGACCAGCGAGGCGAGCATCGGCAAACCGAGCAACGACACCAGGTACCAGCCCCAGCTGTAGCCGTTGGTGAACGGCACCAGCCACCAGCCGTGCAAGGCGCGGGTGAAGGCCTGGAAGTTGAAGTCGGGTGCACTGCCTTGAATCACCCCGGTGTACGGGTTGACGTAAACGGTCTGCGAGCGCCCGTCCGGATAGCTCACGCTGACGTCGAGGGCGAAGTGCGATTCGTCCGGTCGGCTGATGCTTTCAACCAGTGTTTGCGGCTCGGCTTTTTTGATCGCCGCCAGCACCTGTTCGAAGCTCAGCAGCGGGGCATCGTCCGACGGCTGGCTGGCGCGCATCTGCGGGTTGGCCAGCCAGACGATTTCCTGGCTGACCACTGCCAGAGTGCCGGTGACACAGACGATCAGTACGAAAAACCAGATCGGTAACGCCAGCCAGCTGTGCACCAGGAACCACAGTTTGGAACGGGATTTCTTCGACATGATTGCGCGTCTTGATAGCGGTGAAAGGGTGCGTGGCTACGGGCTTCGCAGCACGGCAGACCCCGAAAGACCGGTCGTGGCTGTTGCCTACGCGAACGGCCTGCATCTCTATAGGACGAATGAACGAAGCAAATCCCGAAAAGCGATATGAAAGTAAATGTTTCGCACTTCCCGCCGGCTGATCGACAGATCGAACACGATTCATGATCCACGCCATCACTGTCAGGCAATTGATGGCCAACCCACGCTCCCTATGATGGAAATCACAAAGATTGCCTGAGTGAGCGCCTTGATGAACCCCAGAACCCTCTACGACAAACACATCGATTCGCACACCGTGTGCCGCCTCGACGATCAGGGCCATGTCCTGTTGTATATCGATCGCCAAGTGATCAACGAATACACCAGCCCGCAGGCCTTCAGCGGTTTACGCGCGGCCGGGCGCGAGGTCTGGCGCCCGGGCACGGCGCTGGCGGTGGTCGATCACGTCAATCCGACCGCGCCGGTGCGGGTGGCGGCGATGCCTGATGCGGGCGGTGCGCGACAGGTGTCTTATCTGGCAGAAAACTGCCGCGACTTCGCGATCGAACTGCTCGACATCCTCGATAAACGCCAGGGCATCGAACATGTCATCGCCCCGGAGCAGGGGTTCATTTTGCCCGGCATGGTCATCGCTGCCGGCGACAGCCATACCACCACCTATGGCGCGCTGGGGGCGTTCGGTTTCGGCATCGGTACGTCGGAGATCGAGCACCTGCTGGCCTCGCAGACCCTGGTCTACAAACGCCTGAAAAGCCTGCGCGTGACGGTCGATGGCGAACTGGCGCCGGGGCTGACCTCCAAAGACGTGATCATGGCGTTGATCGGCCAGATCGGCGCGGCCGGCGCCACCGGTTACGCCATCGAGTTCTGTGGCTCGACCATCGACGCGCTGAGCGTCGAAGCGCGCATGACCATTTGCAACATGGCCGTCGAGGCCGGCGCGCGTGGCGCCTTCATGGCCCCGGATGACAAGGTGTTCGCCTATCTCCAAGGCAAACCGCGTGCGCCGCAAGGTGAGCTGTGGGAACAAGGCCTGCAAAAGTGGCGCGAGCTGCGTAGCGATCCCGGCGCCGTGTTCGATCGGCAAATCCACCTCGACGCCAGTGTTCTGGAGCCGATGGTCACCTGGGGCACCAGCCCTGATCAGGCCGCCGCCATCGGTGCGCGAGTGCCGGATCCGCAAGCGATCAGCGACCCGATCCTGCGGCAGGACATGCGTCGCGCCCTCAACTATATGGGCCTGGAAGCGGGCATGGCGCTCAGCGACATCGTCATCAGCCATGCCTTTATCGGATCGTGCACCAACGCGCGGATCGAAGACCTGCGCGATGCCGCCAGCGTCGTGCGAGGTCAGCAGGTCGCCAGCCATGTCCGGGCGATGATCGTCCCCGGCTCCAGTGAAGTTCGCGCGCAGGCTGAGGTCGAAGGGCTGGCGCAGATCTTTATCGACGCCGGTTTTGAATGGCGCCAGTCCGGTTGCTCGATGTGCCTGGCGATGAATGACGATGTGCTGGCCCCCGGCGACCGCTGCGCGTCCAGCACCAACCGCAATTTCGAAGGTCGTCAGGGCGCCGGAGCGCGCACCCATCTGATGAGCCCGGCGATGGTTGCCGCCGCGGCGATCAGCGGTCGACTTACCGACATCCGCCACTTTGGAGAACGCCCATGAGCCTGCAACCCTTCACTCAGGTCAGCGGTCAGGCCGCGGCGTTTTTGGCGGCCAACGTTGACACTGACGTGATCATGCCCAAGCAGTTCCTCAAGGGCATCGACAGACAAGGGCTGGATCGCGGTGTGTTTTTCGATCTGCGATTTCTGCCGGACGGCGCGCCAAACCCTGAATTCGTGCTGAATCAACCTGCCTGGCGGGGCGCGAACTTTCTCGTGGTCGGACCGAATTTCGGCTGCGGTTCCAGTCGCGAGCACGCGGTGTGGGGATTGCAGCAGTTGGGTATTCGCGCGTTGATCGGCAGCAGTTTTGCCGGGATCTTTTACGATAACTGCCAGCGCAACGGTGTGTTGTTGATCACGTTGCAAGAGGCGCAGGTGCAGCGCATCGGACGGCTTGTCGGTGAGCCAGAAACGGCGCGGATCAGTATCGATCTTGAAGCGCAGCACATTGGCCTGGCGGATGGCAGTGTGATCGATTTCCAGATCGATACCCTGCGCAAAACCGCGTTGCTGCTGGGCCTGGATGCGATCGGCAGCACTTTGCAACGCCGCGAACAGATCAAAGCCTTCGAGCGCGAGCATCTGGCCAACAACCCATGGCTTTCCTGACCCACCACTGATCCCTTGTGGGAGTGAGCCTGCTCGCGATAGCAGTGCCTCAGTCAGAGTTGCTGGGCCTGACACACCGCTATCGCGAGCAGGCTCACTCCTACAGGGGGCGGGGGTGGTTACAGGGAAAGACCTTTGAAATGCTCCTGCAAAAACTCCACACACGCGCGCAACTTGCCCGAGTGCGCCAGCCGCGTCGGGTACACCGCCCAGACATTCGCGCTCTGACTGTAATCGTCCAGCACCTGCACCAAGCGCCCTTGCTCCAGCAGCGGTTTCACATCCCACAATGACCGCAGCAACACCCCACGCCCATCCAGCGCCCACTGCAAAACAATTTCGCCATTGTTCGACGACAATGGCCCGCTGACCCGCACGCTCTCTTGCGCGCCGTCACGATCCAGATTCCAGATGCCAAAGGCGTTGTCGCGCTCCTTGATCACCAGGCAATCGTGCTGCTGCAGTTCATCGAGAGTTTGCGGTGTGCCGCGACGCTCTAGATAACCCGGTGCCGCGCACAGTACCCGCCGATTGCTGACCAGACGTCTACCAATGTGCTGGCCGGGAATGTCATCGCCAACGCGGATCTCAAGATCGAAGCCTTCGTTGATGATGTCCACCACTCGATCAAACAGGTCGAGGCGAATCTCAAGCTCTGGATAACGTTCCGCCAGCAACGACACCGCCGGTGCCACGTGATTGCGACCGAAACCGAAACTGCTGCAGAGGTGCAAACGCCCACGCGGGCTGTCGTGGGCGTCGGAGAGTTCGTCGTGCAGTTGCTGAAAGTCATCGAGAATGCGCAGCGCCCAACGTTGCACGCGCTCGCCGTCCTCGGTCAGCGAGACGCGACGGCTGGTGCGGTGCAGCAGGCGAGTGCCGAGGGTGGTTTCGAGAATCTGAATGCGTTTGCTGACATAGGCCGGTGACAGGCCCAACTCATCCGCTGCGGCGGCAAAGCCGTTCTTGCGGATTACGGTGAGCAGCACACGCAGGTCTTCGGGCAGGGGCACGGTGTCTTTCTTCTGGGACATGTCAAAAACGAACACTGGCGGCAGAAGCCGCCAGCATAGCATTGCCATCGGGCGCGATTACTCGGCGGCGAGTCTGGCCTTCGCGGCCCGGGCGTGACGGCCGGTCTTGAGGGCGATCGGTGCGAGTTTGTCGCGGTCCAGTTCACCTTCCCACGCGGCGATGACCAGGGCGGCGACCGCGTTGCCGATGATGTTGGTCAGCGAACGGCATTCAGCCATAAAGTGATCGACACCAAGGATCAACACCATTGCCGCCACCGCCCCGGCCGACCTGTTTGACGTCGTGCATGCTGGTGATGCCGGAGACCACTGTGCAGAAGATGATCGGGCCGATGATCATCTTGATCAGTTTGATGAAACCGTCGCCCAACGGCTTGAGATCAACGCCGACCTGCGGCCAGTAATGGCCGGTCAGCACGCCGAGGGCGATGGCGATGAGCACCTGCACATAGAGGGTTCCCAGCAGTTTTCGAATAGTCATTGTTATTATCTCGAGGCGGTTTTCGGGCATGACGATCCCGCACGGGCCAGTGACGGCCCGTGGCAGGAAGCGGTCTCAGGTCAGGGCGAAGCGCTGCTCAGCGCAAAAAGGCCAGTGCTTCGGCAAGCAACAGTTCGGGGACTTCTTCGGCGAGGTAATGGCCGGCGGGCAATGCCTGACCGCTGACGTTGGTCGCCACTTGCCGCCACTCCTTGAGCGGATTGAAGCAACGGCCGACCGTGCCTTCGGCGCCCCACAACACGCGCAGCGGCAGATTCAGCTGGTGCCCGGCGGCGATGTCGGCGCGATCGTGTTCCAGATCGATGCCGGCGCTGGCGCGGTAATCCTCGCAGATGCCGCGGGCGCTGCCGGGTTGTTGCAGGCAGCGCAGGTATTCGCCGAAGGCTGCATCGGTAAACGGCTTGAGTCCGGCGCTGCGACTGCCCATCACGCTGCGCAGATAGCCCTGAGGATCGGCCTCGATCAGGGTTTCCGGCAACGGCGCCGGGCGAATCAGGAAGAACCAGTGCCAGTAGGCGCGGGCGAACGCTTCGTTGGTTTGCGTGTACATCGACAGGGTCGGGGCGATGTCCAGCAACATCATGCGCTGCACGGCGGCCGGATGATCGAGCGCCAGGCGATGAGCGACCCGCGCGCCACGGTCGTGGGCGAGGACCGAGAACTGCTCGAAGCCCAGCGACTGCATCAGCTCGACGTTGTCGCGGGCCATTTCACGTTTGCAGTAATGGGCGTGCAGCTCATCGGCGGCCGGCCGGCTGCTGTCGCCGTAACCGCGCAGGTCGGCGGCGACCACGGTGAAGTGTTCGGCCAGTTGTTCGGCAATCTTGTGCCAGATCACGTGGGTCTGCGGGTGGCCGTGCAACAACAGCAGGCCCGGCCCGCTGCCGCCGAGGCGGTAGGCAATGTCGACGCCATTGACGCGACGCTGGTCTTTGAGGAATCCGGCAAACATCAGACTGATCCTTTTTCAGGGTTCTTGTTGGATGCATCCTGAAATTGTCTGGGGTTCGGGGCAAGGTGCAAAGCGTGGTGGGCAGGTTCATGAAGTGTGTTCATGAGGTTTTGTGTTAGCTGTGCCGGTCCCTTCGCGAGCAAGCTCGCTCCCACAGGAGTTTTCGGTGCGACCACTATCTATGCCACCCAACGAAACCCTGTGGGAGCGAGCTTGCTCGCGAAGAGGCCAGTCCAGACACCGAAATACTCAACCCTGCTGAAACATCTCCATCGCCCGCTGCTTGATCTGCTCTTCAGTCAAATCTTCCTTGCGCGTGGCCAGAAACCACAGGTGCCCATACGGATCCTTCAACGTCCCGCTGCGATCACCGTAAAACTGATCCTTGACCTCGGACACCGCCGTCGCCCCGGCATCCAGTGCCCGCTGAAACGACTTGTCGACATCGGTCACATACAGATGCAAACCGACCGACACGGCTTTATCGGGACTGCTCAACGGCCCCTGATCGCACGGCGAACCGAGCATGATCGCGCTGTCGCCAATGCGCAGTTCGGCGTGGCCGATGCCGCCGTCGGGCATGGCCAGGCGCATGACTTCGGTGGCGCCGAAGGCTTTTTTATAGAAGTCGATGGCCTCGGCGGCTTTGTGGATGCCGAGATACGGGGTAATGCTGTGATACCCCTCGGGAATGGGTTTGACGCTCATGACGTTCTCCCTGATTGTTGTTTTGCGAGGTGAAGAATCACTATAGAACCGTCCACGTCGCGCAGATTTCTGCCCGACGAGCAGCACCCATCATTCGGGACTGCACAGAAGCGCTTTGAGCTCGACTAATCTTTAGGGAAGTGCGGCCCCGGCCCCTGTTCACCGAGCACATCGCCCTGATTGCGCAGCGGACAGGCTTCCATCGACAGACAGCCACAACCGATGCAGCCATCGAGCCGATCACGCAGCAGGGTCAATTGCTCGATCCGTGCATCTAGCTCGCGCCGCCATTGCTCGGACAACACCTGCCAGTCCGCCGCCGTCGGTGCGCGATCATCCGGAAGAATCTGCAACGCCTCGCCAATTTCCGCCAGTGGAATCCCCAACCGTTGCGCAACCTTGATCAACGCCACCCGGCGTAGCACCGCGCGTGGATAACGGCGCTGATTGCCAGCATTGCGCTGGCTCTTGATCAAACCTTTCGACTCATAAAAGTGCAGGGCGGTGACCGCCACGCCACTGCGCGCCGCGACTTCTCCGACGGTGAGCTGCTTGTGCACGGTTTCCTTGGTGATCATTGCAAAAATGCCCTTGACCTTGACTTAACTAGAGGTTTTACCCTGCAGGCCTTCGAGTCGCAAGGCTCGTCTTACGATGAGTGGGGGCTTTCCATGAACAACCGCAGTTTTACCCAGTTGATCGAATTTGAAATCGAACCGCGCCAACAACCGGCGTTGGTCAGCGCCTTGTCGATGCAAACCGAGCGACTGGCGCAGCGCTACGACGGCTTTGTCAGCGCCAGTGTGCAGGCCAGCGACGATGGCCGGCGGGTGTTGAGTTTTCTGCAATGGCAGACTCGCGAGGCGGGGGAAGCGGCGTTTCGCAGTTTCGAGAGCGGCGAGCAGGATTTCTGGCAACTGATTCACACCCATCAGGCGAAAACCATCACCTTCAATTCATTTCAGGTGCTGAGCAGCATCGCCCGCAGTCACGACGATGCGCTGCACTGCAACCTGGTCGGCTAGATCGACAACTGAATCAAGCGCTCGCCTTGCAGGTTTTCCGACAGTCGCCGCTTGTTGACCGCCAGTTCACCGATCTTGATCAGGCGGGTGCGGGTCACGTTACGGCTCAAACCGAGCAGAGCAGCGGTGTGCACCTGGTTGTAATGGCAGAAACGATAAGCGGCACGCAGCAAGGCGTCTTCGACTTTCTCGTGTAAGGCGCCGGCCTGTTGCGCGAACAGTTTTTGAAAGGCTTGTTCGAGCAGCGCTTCCGGTGAATCGTCGACGCCGCTGTGGTGATCATCCTGGCGCTCGATGCGCAAGTTCGACAGGCGCAAATCATCACGCTCGATCACGCCGTTGCGGCAGATCAACAGGGTGTGATGGATGACGTTTTCCAGTTCGCGAATGTTGCCCGGCCAACTGTAAGCGCGCAGCTTGTGCTCGGCGCCCGGGCTGATATTGACGCGACCGTAACCCAGGCGCTGGCTATAGGCCTCGATGAAATGCCGGGTCAGCGGCAGGATGTCGCCGGGACGCTCGCGCAACGGGCTGAGTTCCAGATTGACCACGTTGAGCCGGTAATACAGGTCTTCGCGGAAGTTGCCGGCATTGATGGCTTTCTCCAGTTGCACGTTGGTCGCCGCCAACACCCGCACATCAATCGGAATGCTTTTGCGCGAGCCCAAGCGCACCACTTCGCGCTCTTGCAGTACGCGTAACAACTTCACCTGAATCGCCATCGGCAAATCACCGATTTCATCGAGAAACAACGTGCCGCCGTCCGCTTCCTCAAACCACCCGGCCTTGGCGCTCAACGCGCCGGTGAATGCGCCTTTTTCATGGCCGAACAATTCGGCCTCGACCAGCGATTCGGAAAACGCCCCGCAGTTGACCGCGATAAACGGCCGATGGCGGCGATTGCTCAGGTTATGAATATGCCGCGCCACCAGCTCCTTGCCGGTGCCGGTTTCACCGATGATCAGCACGCTGGCCTCACTCGGCGCGACCTGTTGCAAATGCGCGAGCAACGCCTGGGACTTCGGGTCTTCGAACACTTGCGCGGTGGCGCGGATCGACGTGGCGAGCGCGGGGGAGGGCGGTAAGGTCAGCAGTTGCATGGGCGCGTCCTTCTCTTCAGTTCAAAAACAGGCCGGTCAGGAATAGAACGTCGGCACCGGCAGCGCCTGATTCAGCGCCCAGTCGCCCAACTCGTGAAGTTTGTAATCCAGCGGATCGTGCAGGGTTTGCGTGCGCAGGTTGCGCCAGTGGCGGTCGAGGCGCAGCGAGGCATGAGTCGAACGGGCGCCGGTCACTTCGAACAAACGGCTGCAGATATCCAGGCCCTGACGACTGGCCGCGACCTTGGCCGTGGCAATCGCCGTGGCGACGTGACCACGTTCTTCGGCGCTGAGGTTCGCGCCTTTGGCCCAAGCCTCATCGAGCAACGCCGCCGCGCGTTCGACCAGCAAACGAATGCCTTCCAGCGCCACCCAGAACTCGCCGAAATGCGCGAGCACGTAGGGATCTTCACGCACATCGCGCGCTGCGGATTTGTGCCATGGGCGGGTTTCATTGAGGGTGTATTGCCGCGCTTCTTCAAACGCGCCTTCGGCAATCCCGAGGAACATGTGCGTGAAGGTCAGTTGTGCGATCAACGGCCGCAAGCAGGCAAACGGTGTGCTCAACGGGCCTGGATCGAGGAGCAATTCCGATTCTTCGACGCGCACCCGTTCGAACGTGGCGCTGCCGCTGTCAGTCTGGCGCTGGCCGATGTTGTTCCAGTCGTTGTGCAGGGTAATGCCGCTGCGGCCGCTGGGAATCGCCGCGATCAACAGTTTGCCGCCGGCGCTCTCATCGACGGCCGAAGCGATCAACATCTGTGAATCGCTGGCGCCGGAGCAGAAGCTTTTCTTCCCGGAAAACTCGCGCCAGCCGCCGAAATCCTTGACCACGGTGCGGGTGTCGAGCGGGTTCAGCGCGTTGCCCCAGAACCAGTTCTGCCGCGCGGTCTGCTCGAACCACGGCTGCCATTGTTCCGGTCGTGAAAACAGGCGCACGGTGGCGAGCATCAAATGATGAAAGCCGAACACGTGGGCGATCGAGCTGTCGACCTTGGCGAACTCGCGGACCACTTGCAGGGTTTCGCTCCAGCTCGCGCCGAGGCCGCCGTAGCGGCTGGGAATGCTCAGGGCCAGCAGGCCGCTGTCACGCAGGGCATCGCGTTCAGCCTTTGGCGTGCCGCCGCGTTCGTCACGCTCGACGGCGGTCAGGGCAAACTCGGCGGCCAGTTGGCGGGCGGTCTGCAACGGAGACAACAAGGTACTTTGCGGTTTGGCGGTCACACGGTGTTCCTCAAAGAATCCACTCCAATCCCGGGACTGGCTTTTGTGGCGAGGCCACAGGAAATTGAGTGGTCAGGCAGTGGCTTTGGTGGGCAACACGTCGTTGGCGATCATTTCGCCAAACGGCCCGGTCAGGTTGGTCACGCCACGCCCGGCCAGGCTCGCATACGGCTCGGGCAACAACGGGAACACCAACTCGGCAAAGCGGTATGCCTCTTCCAGATGCGGATAACCGGAGAAAATGAAACTCTCGATGCCCAGATCGGCGTATTCCTTGATCCGCGCCGCCACTTGCTGCGGATCGCCGACCAATGCGGTACCGGCGCCGCCGCGTACCAGACCGACGCCGGCCCACAGGTTCGGGGCGATCTCGAGATTGTCGCGGCGACCATCGTGCAAGGCCGCCATCCGTCGCTGACCTTCGGAGTCGAATCGCGAGAAGGATTTCTGCGCCGCCTCGATGGTTTCGTCGCTGATGTGTTCGATCAGTTTGTCCGCGGCTTTCCACGCCTCTTCGGCGGTCTCGCGGACGATCACATGCAGGCGAATGCCGAACTTCACTGTGCGCCCATGCCGTGCGGCGCGTTCGCGCACGTCGGCGAGTTTTTCCGCGACGGCGGCGGGCGGTTCGCCCCAGGTCAGGTACACATCGACCTGCTCGGCAGCCAGATCATGCGCTGCATCGGAAGAACCACCGAAGTACAACGGCGGGTAGGGTTTTTGTACCGGCGGATACAGCGCTTTGGCGTTCTGCACCTTGAGATGTTTGCCGTCGAAATCCACCGCTTCGCCTTGCAACACCCGGCGCCAGATCTTGAGGAATTCATCGGTGACTTCATAGCGCTCGGCGTGACTGAGGAAACTGCCGTCGCCACGGTTTTCATCCGGATCGCCACCGGTCACGACGTTGATCAACAAGCGCCCGTTGGACAGCCGATCAAGCGTCGCGGCCATCCGCGCCGAGACTGTCGGCGAGATGATCCCCGGTCGGATCGCCACCAGATAACGCAAGCGTTCGGTCAGCGGCACCAGTGCCGAAGCGATTACCCACGAGTCTTCGCAAGAGCGCCCGGTAGGAATCAGTACACCGTGGTAACCGAGGCTGTCAGCCGCCTGCGCGACTTGTTTCAAATAGTTGAGGGTGACCGGGCGCGCCCCTTGGGTGGTGCCCAGATAGTGGCCGTCGCCGTGGGTCGGCAGGAACCAGAAAACTTCCATGAACGGCTCCTTAAGCGATCTTCAGCAAGGGTTTGATTTGTGTGGCGAACAGCGGCGCGGCGCGTTCGGCGGCGAGGCGGATGCGCGCTTTCAACGGCTCGCTGGTGATCTGGTAATCGGCGAAATCGGCTTCGGTGGCGTACACACCAATCGGCAGCGTGACGGCCTGGAAGAAACTCAACAGCGGCCGCAACTGGTGATCGAGTACCAGCGCGTGACGCTCGCTGCCTCCAGTGGCGGCTAGCAATACCGGGGTGTCGATCAGCGCATTGAGGTCGATCAGGTCGAACAAATGCTTGAGCAGGCCCGGGTAGGAACCGCGGTAGACCGGCGCGGCAACGATCAGCAGGTCGGCCTGTTCGATGGCTTGCAGTTCGGCTTCGACTTCAGCGCTCAGTTCCTGGCGCGAAAGAGCGCCGCCGAGCGGACGGGCGATGTCGCCGAGTTCGATCAGGTGGCTGTCGATCGGCAAGTGCCCGGCCAGTTCGGCGAGCAACGCCTGGGTCAGCACCAAGGTGCGGGACGGACGCCAGGTGCCGCCGGAGAGGGCGACGACTTTCAGGGGACGCGACATGTTCAGTTCCTTTTTCAACAGTTGCTCAGCGAGCAGTGAGTAAGTCACCGGGTCAGAGCAAGCGCTGTACCAACTCCTGGAAGCCCCGGTTTACAAGGCCTTGAGCGTTAGCGTGGCGGTCACCTCTGTGAGTAACCGGGCGCTTTGTTGAATCAGTGTTGGCAGAGCAACAGTTGCTGTAGCAACAGTGCTCAGCACATGGAGGCAGTTATAAAGGCTGTTTGTTATTCCGTAAAAGAACGTTATTCGATATTTATAGATCTTTAGGAGATATGCCCCGGCAGTGTCGATTTCCTGATAGCCACTATTGAGAGCGTTGATTTTTGCGCGAACGCCCACGGGCGTAGCCTTTCTCCATCGACTCCCACTGCTCGCCAGGACGCCCCCATGAATCGTTTACTGACTGTTTCCCTGCTGCTCGCTGTCTCCGTACTCGCCGGTTGTGCCAGCCATGTTTCCCCGGAACTGCGCCCCTACAGCGCAGAAGAATCCCGCGAACTGGCGATGGAGGCACTGAACCGAAGTGGCTTGTCCTTCGACGAATACCACGCGAAAAAAGCCCAATTGCTTGGCCAGACGCCATTCGACAAGAAAGCTGAAATGAGCGCTGAGCGTGCCGTACAGCTGCACGGTCGTCCGAGCTGAAAACAAACTGTACTGCTGGAAGTTTTACCTAACTGTCCGTGGGTTTGCTGCGCGGGGTGGGATAGGGTCAACACCTGAATGACCCTGCCGGACTTCCGCCATGACCCTCTCGCTTGATCTGCTGTTGGGCTTTGCCCTGTTTGCCCTTGTCACCTCGATTACGCCGGGGCCGAACAACACCATGTTGCTGGCATCGGGCGTTAACTTCGGCTTTAAACGCACCATTGCGCACATGCTCGGTATCACCTGCGGTTTCTTCGTTCTGGTGGTGGCTGTGGGCTTTGGCCTGGGCGCGGTGTTTCAGACCTATCCGATTCTTTATACGGTGCTGCGCTATGTCGGCGCGGCGTATCTGCTGTATCTGGCGTGGAAGATTGCCCACTCGGGGCCGGTCGGCGACAGCGTCGATGGCGAGGCGAAACCGATCAGCTACCTGGGCGCCGCCGCGTTTCAGTGGGTCAATCCCAAGGCGTGGATCATGGCCATTGGCGCCATCAGCACTTACACGCCGATGCAGGGTTATTTCACCAATGTGGTGATCATTGCCGCAGTGTTCGCCATCATCAACCTGCCGAGTGTCGGCGTCTGGGCCGCGTGCGGCACCTTGCTGCGCAATGTCTTGAAGGAGCCACGCTGGCTGCGCGTGTTCAACTGGGGCATGGCGGCGCTGTTGGTGATTTCGCTGTACCCGTTACTTCTCGAAAGCTTTAGCTGACGCATTGCTTCAATCGCCGGCCCGATGCCTGTTAAGCTCGACTTCAGGAGCGTTCCTACGCACTTTGAATGAAGTTGTTCTTCTTTAACGGCATCCGATCAGGTATTGATGACGCTCTCGAACCGACGCGCCGCTCACAAGGCTGCGCTGTGCCGTTTGCAGACACGAGCCTCCTGATCCCGGAACACGCTCTGCGAGTCTTTTTATGAACACACGTCCGTTGTATTTCGATTACGCCGCCACCACCCCGGTGGACGAGCGGGTCATCCAGGTGATGATCGAGTGTCTGGGGTTTCACGGTAACTTCGGCAACCCGGCCTCCAGCTCCCACGCGTTTGGCCAGCAGGCCCGGCACACGGTCGAGCAGGCCCGGCAACAAGTCGCCGAACTGGTCGGCGCGCAGGCTCAGCAGATTGTCTGGACCTCCGGTGCCACCGAATCCAACAACCTTGCCCTGAAAGGTGTGGCCCAGGCGCGCGGCGTGTCCGGCGGCCATATCATCACCAGCCAGATTGAACACAAGGCCATCCTCGATACCGCCCGCCAATTGCAGGACGCCGGCATTGCCGTGACATATCTGGTGCCGGACGCAGAGGGCCTGATCACCGCGCAAGCGGTCAGTGAAGCGATGCGCGAGGACACCTTTCTGGTGTCACTGATGCTGGTCAACAACGAACTCGGCACGGTCAACGATATTCAAGCAATTGGCGAAGTGGTGCGCAGCCGCGAAGCGCTGTTTCATGTCGATGCCGCACAAGGCGCTGGCAAAGTGGCGATCGATCTGGCGCAGTGGCCGGTCGATCTGATGTCCTTTTCGGCGCACAAACTCTATGGCCCCAAAGGTATCGGCGCGCTGTATGTCGGCCCGCGGGCGCAACAGCGTTTGCAGGCGCAGATTCACGGCGGCGGTCACGAAGGTGGTTTGCGCTCCGGGACCTTGGCAACCCATCAGATTGCCGGCATGGGCGCGGCGTTTGCCTTGGCAGCCGTGGCATTTGACGTTGAGAAAAAAACCATCGTCGCCTTGCGTGAGCGCCTCCTCGAACAACTGTTGAGCTTGCCGGGTGTGCGCCTCAACGGCAGCGCCAGCCAGCGCATCCCGCACACCTTGAGCCTGACCTTCAGCGAGGGCGAATTCAACAGCGCGGCACTGAGCCATTCGATCGCATTTTCCGCCACCTCGGCCTGTAACTCCGCGAGCAACGCGCCATCCCACGTGCTGCTGGCGCTGGGGCATGACGCGCAACTGGCCGGGCGCACCATTCGCTTGAGCCTCGGCCGCTTCACCACCGCCGAGGATATCGACAAGGCTTGCGAACTGATCAAAACCGCCTGCGCCAGTGCTCCGGCATTCTGGGCGACAGGGCTTTAAACCGCCGACCTAACGGCTACGAACAATAACGATGAAGTGATTAGCAGGAGACATGATGAGTACCCAGACCTCGACCGAAGGATCGGTGCCCCAGCGCCTGGCGCACACCCGTGAACTGATGCGCCGCGAGGGCATCCATGCGTTGTTGGTGCCGTCCGCCGACCCGCATTTGTCGGAGTATTTGCCGGGTTACTGGCAGGGCCGCCAGTGGCTCTCGGGTTTCCATGGCTCGGTCGGCACGTTGATTGTCACCGCTGATTTCGCCGGCGTCTGGGCCGACAGTCGGTACTGGGAACAGGCGAGCAAGGAACTCAACGGCAGCGGCATCGAACTGGTCAAGTTGCAGCCGGGTCAACCGAGCCCGCTGGACTGGTTGGCCGAGCAGACGCCGGAAGATGGCGTGGTTGCGGTGGACGGTGCGGTGATGGCCGTGGCGTCGGCACGCACCTTGAGCAGCAAGCTTGAAGCGCGCGGCGCTCGCTTGCGTACCGACATCGATCTGTTGAATGAAGTCTGGAATGATCGCCCAAGCCTGCCGAACGCAGCGATCTATCAACATCTGCCGCCGCAAGCGACCGTCAGCCGTGGCGAAAAACTCGCCAAGCTGCGCGCAACCTTGCAGGAACGCGGTGCCGATTGGCACTTCATCGCGACCCTCGACGACATCGCCTGGTTGTTTAACCTGCGTGGCGGTGATGTATCGTTCAACCCGGTGTTTGTTTCGTTTGCGTTGATCAATCAACAACAGGCCACGCTATTCGTCGCGTTGAGCAAGGTCGATGCTGACCTGCGTGCTGTGCTGGAGAAGGATGGCGTGACGCTGCGTGATTACAGCGAAGTTGCCGATGCCCTGCGAGCGGTGCCGAGTGGTGCGAGTTTGCTGGTCGATCCGGCGCGCGTTACCAGCGGTTTGCTGGATAACCTCGACAACGGCGTGACGCTGGTTGAAGGTCTGAATCCAACGACCCTGGCCAAATCGCAGAAAAGTGAAGCCGACGCGCAACACATCCGCAAAGCCATGGAGCAGGATGGGGCAGCGCTGTGCGAATTCTTCGCTTGGCTGGAATCCGCCTGGGGCCGCGAGCGCATTACCGAGTTGACCATCGACGAAAAACTCACCGCTGCCCGTGAGCGTCGTCCGGATTACGTTTCGCTGAGCTTCAACACGATTGCCGCGTTTAACGCCAATGGCGCGATGCCGCACTACCATGCCACCGAAGAAGAACACGCGGTGATCGAGGGCGACGGTCTGTTGCTGATCGACTCGGGTGGGCAATACCTGGGGGGCACCACCGATATCACCCGCATGGTGCCGGTCGGTACGCCAACTGAAGAGCAAAAGCGCGATTGCACGCGCGTGTTGAAAGGCGTGATTGCCTTGTCGCGCGCGCAGTTCCCGAAAGGCATTCTGTCGCCGCTGCTCGATGCCATCGCGCGAGCGCCGATCTGGGCTGAAAGCGTCGATTACGGTCACGGCACCGGTCACGGCGTCGGGTATTTCCTCAATGTTCACGAGGGGCCGCAAGTCATTGCCTATCAGGCCGCACCCGCGCCGCAAACGGCCATGCAAGCGGGGATGATCACATCCATCGAGCCGGGTACTTATCGTCCGGGCCGTTGGGGCGTGCGCATCGAAAACCTGGCGATGAACCGCGAGGCGGGGAGTAGCGAGTTCGGCGAATTCCTCAAGTTTGAAACCTTGACGCTGTGCCCGATCGACACGCGTTGCCTGCTGCCTGAACTGCTGACGCAGGAAGAGAAGCAGTGGTTCAACGCCTACCACGCAGAAGTGCGTGAGCGTTTGAGTCCGTTGCTCGACGGTGCAGCGCTGCAATGGTTGAACGCCCGTACTGTGGCAATCTGACCGACTTGAACTCAGGCGCTTATTTTGGCGCCTGAGTTCTTCGCTTGATTCAGGCCTGGCGCAAAGCTTCTTCGACAAAGTCGAGACGATCCTGGCCGAAGAACATCTGCTTGCCGATAAACATGCTCGGCGCACCGAAAACTCCACGTTTAATCGCCGTCTCGGTATTGTCTTTCAATGCGGTTTTAACCGTTTCGTCGTTGGTCAGCGCCAAGACTTCTGCGGGATCGAAGCCGTGCTCGCTCAACAATGCTGCGACGGTTGCCGGTTCATCAAGCGGCCGGCCATCCACCCAAAGACCTTTAAACAAACAATCGATAAACGCCGGAAAACGCTCGGGCTGGCGCAATTGAATGCCGGTCACCGCACGCATCAGCATCAGGGTATTGATCGGAAAGTGCGGATTGAATTTCAACGGCACGCCATAACGTTTGGCGTAGCGATCCAGGTCCTCAAACATGTAGCGGCCCTTGGCCGGGATCATCGCCGGCGATGCGTTGCCGGTGGCTTTGAACACACCGCCCAACAGCATTGGAATGTAGATCAGTTCACTGTCGGTTTCGGCGCACAGCTTGGGCAACTGGGTGTAGGCCAGATAAGTGGCAGGGCTGCCGAGGTCGAAATAAAACTCCACGGTTTTACGCATTATCGCTTCTCTCTATTTATTGTTATGGAGGGGCTTACCAGCGTTCGTTCCAGGGGCGCAGATCCAGTTCGAACGTCCAGGCGTCCCGTGGCTGACAGTGCAAGTACCAGTAGTTTTCAGCAATGTGTTCGGGGTTGAGTATGCCGTCCTGGTCTTTGGTGGCGTATTTTTCCGGGAAGCTGTTACGAATGAAGTCGGTATCGATTGCGCCATCGACGACCACATGGGCAACGTGGATATTCATCGGTCCCAATTCTCGCGCCATGCTTTGTGCCAATGCGCGGATGCCGTGCTTGGCGCCGGCAAAGGCGGCGAATCCGGCAGCACCGCGCAGCCCGGCAGTGGCGCCGGTAAACAGGATCGTGCCGCGTTGACGGGTCACCATGCGCTTGGCCACTTCGCGGGCATTGAGAAAGCCTGAGAAACAGGCCATTTCCCAGATCTTGAAATACTTGCGTGCGGTCTCTTCGAGAATGCTGCAGGGCACATTGGCGCCGATGTTAAAGACAAACGCCTCGATAGGGCCGAGGCGGGTCTCGATGTCTTCGATCAATGCGATGACGTCTTCTTCCTTGCGCGCATCGCAGGCAAAACCGTGAGCTTCGCCGCCCTCTGCGGTGATTGCGTCTACCAGTGGCTGAAGTTTGTCGGCGCTGCGGCGGGTGACACAGGCAATGAATCCTTCTTTGGCAAAACGCTTGGCAATGGCCCCGCCCGTTGCGTCGCCAGCCCCGACCACCAATACGACCTTCTTGTTATTCATGGGTGATTCCCTTTGGTTAACGATCGTTAAGTGAACGAACGTTATGCTAGGATTCGGGCAACGTCAAGGCGAGCAAATTCGAGGTCAGACACATGCGTTACTCAGCCAGTCACAAGCTGGAAACCCGGGAAAAGCTATTGCAGAGCAGTGCGCTGTCGGCAAAGCGCTCCGGGTTTTCCACGGTGGGCGTCGATGGTTTGATGAAGGCGATCGGCTTGAGTGGTGCGGCGTTCTATAGCCACTTTTCTTCGAAGGATGCGCTGTTTACGGCAATCGTCGAGCGCGAGTTGTGCCAAAGTCTGGAGCGACTGGGTGGGCAGGGCGTGGAAGATCGAGAGCGACTGCAGCGCTGCCTCAAACATTACTTGAGCATGTCCCATGTCGAGCAGCCTGAGGCGGGCTGTGCTTTGCCAGCGTTGGGTGCGGAAATTGCCCGTTCCGAGGTAGAGGTGCGTGAGCAGGCCGAGTTGTGGATTTGTCGGCTTCAGGAAAGCTGGGCGCAGATTCTGCAGAGCGACAGTCTGGCGTGGTCGATTTTGTCGCAATGCGTCGGGGCATTGGTGGTGGCGCGTATGTTGGCCACGCCGGACATTCAGCGCAAAGTGCTGAAGTCCAGCCATGATGAGATCGATCGCCAGCTCAACGGCCAGCGCTGATCTATTTGCAGATGACGATCATGCTGCGGCTGGTGTAGCCGGCAGGGTTGAGACCGAACGGATAGTCACCTGGCTCCTCTACGCTATCGCCCGACTTGGCGATGACTTTATAGCCTTTCGGTGCGCAGGCGTTGGCTGCGCTGGTGTAGCACTTGTCCCAGGAGGACGAGAGCCCCGAGCAGTTGATGTGCAGCCCCTTTTTACCGTGCTTTACCTGGGTCTTCGAAGTCGCCGCACAGCCCGCAATTGCGAGTACGGCGATCAGTATCAAAATTCGTTTCATTACTGTCCTTATAACAGCCGCGAGTCTGGCGCTCGGGTCTGCATGTATTCGCTTGCGCTCTAAGCGTTGTGAAATCCCTGTCCGAAAAAATCCATAGCTGGCATTAAGTTACGGGCCTAAACATGGCCTAAATGAGCGCCAATTGCCAGACCTTCGTCAAATCCTGTTTCAATCTGCTGCAATCACAGGCTTGGCAGCGCTGCCCATGGTCATGGTGGCGCCGACGGAAGCCAGAATAATGCACAGAATGGCCATCCATTGTGACAGTGAGAGGTATTCCTGCAGGAACAGCAGGCCTGACAAGGCTCCGAACGCAGGTTCAATACTCATCAAAGTGCCGAAAGTGCGCGCAGGTATTCGGGTCAGGGCGACCATTTCAAGGGTATAGGGCAGGGCGGTGGACAGAATCGCGACGCCGATGGCGACAGGAATCAGTGAAGGCGTCAGTAGTGCTGCGCC
This sequence comes from Pseudomonas fluorescens, assembly GCF_001648775.1. GTDB lineage: Bacteria > Pseudomonadota > Gammaproteobacteria > Pseudomonadales > Pseudomonadaceae > Aquipseudomonas > Aquipseudomonas fluorescens_M. The sequence continues at coordinate 847 of NZ_LVEJ01000028.1, read as the reverse complement.
GGCGTGCACGATGCCGATTGGCGCAACGAACAGTGCGGCGATCATCACGCCCAATGCTGCGGTCGTGACACCGTTGTCAGCGCCGGCCTTCTGACCGAACAGGATATATAGCGCCCAGCAGACACCGGCGCCCAGCGCGTAGCCTGCACCGAGCAAATCAATCCCGCTGGTGGTCGCGCCTGTAGGTATGAGCAACATTAGCCCGATGGCGGCGAGACCAATCCATAGAAAGTCGATGGCTCGGCGCGATGCATAGATAGCGACCGCCAGTGGGCCGGTGAACTCAAGGGCTACGGCAATTCCCAATGGCACTGTGCGCAGGGACATATAGAAGAGGAAGTTCATACCGCCCAAGGCCATACCGTAGACAATCACTGTGCGTAAAGACTTGGCGGTCAGCTTTGCTCGCCATGGGCGCAGCAGTAGCAGCATGATCACGCTGGCGAAGATCAATCGCAGGGTGGTTGTCCCCTGAGCACCGACCACCGGAAACATGCTTTTGGCCAGCGACGCGCCAGACTGGATCGATGCCATGGCTATTAATAGCAGACCAACCGGGAACAGCATTGAGGCAAGAGAGCGAGGTTGGTCATTCATTGCGCGGCATCGTCCAGTGTAAGAGTCGGTATTGTTCTGAGTGTTGGGCAATATATTGCGCATTCCCCGTGGTGGCGTCTATATATAGGTAGCTTTTTACTTCTTTCGATAGAAAACTCAAATTAACGGTTGACGGCAGATTTCAGGTGTCTATAATTCGCCCCACTTCCGGCGCAGTCGAAACGGAAAACTCCTTGAGATTCAATGAGTTATGCAGGTTTCGACAGCAGGTTGCTTCAGTTCATCGAAG
>NZ_LVEJ01000027.1 GCF_001648775.1 Pseudomonas fluorescens | reverse complement strand
GCTCGCTCCCACATCTATGGTTACCCCCTTTTCTGCAATACTGTTTTTGATGTCGTGTTTGGCTTGCTTTCATCTATCCGGCGTCTGAGTGGGGTGGCAACCCCGCGCCTCGATGAGAATCGATGCCCAACGATCCTGATTAGTTGAACGGCCTTTCAGCCGTGTGGGAGCCCAGGGTTGTCGTCAGGCCGGTTGGCCGTTCACGTCATCAGTTATCCAGCATCGCAAAACCAGGTGGGTGGTGCTCGGGTGACAGCGGGGTCAGGCGTTCATCGCGCTTGGCCCCGCATCGAATTCAGTGTGGTGAGCCGCAATTGCCCAAGCGATCCTCGCAAACTTGTTGGCCAGCGCGCAGACCACGTGATTGGAGTGATGGTGGGTCGCTATCAAATGGCGGACCCACTCCGCCAGCACGCCTTTCTGGCGATCCAGATGCATCAAGTAAACCCGGGCGCACTGGATCAGCAGGCGTCTCTGGTTTCTGTCGCCACGCTTGCTGATGCCTAAAAGTACAGTTTTTCCGCCCGTTGAATGCTGTTTAGGGACTAGGCCGATCGAGGCTGAATAGCCGCGGCCACATTTGAACTGCTTGCCATCACCCAGCTCGGCAGCCAAGGCGCTGGAGGTGATCGGCCCGACACACGGAATTGTCATCAAACGAGCAGCCAGATCATCTTCAGCGGCTTGGCATTCCAGCTCCTTGTCCAAGGATCTGATCTGTTCGTGCAAATAGTCAAAGTGGTCATGCATGCGTGTCAGCAGCTTTCTGATCGGATCGGGAAGTGAGCTCGCCTCAAGCAACGCAGTGAGCTCGTTGATCGACTTGAACCCCGCAGGCAAGCTGATTCCGAACTCCAGAAGCGCTGCGTGAATCCGATTGACTGTCGCGGTACGGTCTTTGATGAACGAATCACGCGTCGAATTGAGCATGGCCAGCGCCTGCTGAGCCTGTGTTTTAACAGGTACAAAACGCATCGTCGGACGAGTCGCAGCCTCGCAGATCGCCTCGGCATCCGCGAAGTCGTTTTTGTTGCTTTTGACATAGGGGCGCACAAGATGCGGCGCAATCAGCTTTGCGGTGTGCCCAAACTTTGCAGCTTGCTGCGCCATGAAGTGAGCGCCACCGCAGGCTTCCATCACTACCGTGCAAGGCTCGAGATTGGCCAAGTGCTGGACAAGTGCCGCTCGAGTGAGTTTTTTGCGGTAAAGCTCATGACCCCGCTCATCCTGGGCGTGAAGATGAAACGATTTTTTACCAAGGTCGATGGCGGCGATAGCTACTTTGTTCATGACAATGGTCTCCGATGGGCCCCTTGCGAAAGCTTAGTGAGCTATCGCAAGGGGCGGCGGGGGTAACCATTTCATTAGTTGG
>NZ_LVEJ01000026.1 GCF_001648775.1 Pseudomonas fluorescens | reverse complement strand
GGGTGGTTCGGGCATCAACACTAACGGCAAGACCAGCATCGATGTGTTGCCGCAGGGTTTGAACCTGGGTTACGTCAACGGCACCGTCGATATTCCCGGCATCGGCAAGATTCTTGACCTGAAAGTGCTGGCCCGGGCGTTGAAGAGCAAGGGCGGCACCAACGTGCTGTCGACGCCGAACCTGCTGACCCTCGATAACGAAGCGGCAAGTATTTTTGTTGGGCAGACCATTCCGTTTGTCAGCGGCAGTTACGTGACTGGCGGCGGGGGCACCAGCAACAACCCGTTCCAGACGGTGACCCGTGAAGAGGTTGGCTTGAAGCTCAATGTGCGCCCGCAGATTTCCGAGGGCGGCACGGTGAAGCTCGATATCTATCAGGAAGTCAGCAGCATTGACGAGCGGGCTTCGGCCAGTGCCAATTCTGCGGGGATTGTCACCAACAAACGCGCGATCGATACCAGCATCCTGCTGGATGACGGGCAGATCATGGTCCTTGGTGGCTTGCTGCAGGACGGTTACAGCCAGAGCAATGACGCGGTGCCGTGGCTGGGCAGCCTGCCGGGCATCGGCGCACTGTTTCGCAACGAACGTCGGGCGATTACCAAGACCAATCTGATGGTGTTCCTGCGGCCGTACATCATCCGCGACAGCGAAGCGGGGCGCAGCATCACCCTCAATCGCTACGACTTCATGCGCCGCGCCCAGGGCGGTTTGCAACCGGAACGCAGCTGGGCGATGCCGGACATGCAGGCGCCGCAGTTGCCGACGGCGGCGCAAGGGGTTCCAAGTTCGGTTCCGGCTTCGGACCCCCGTGCAACCATCAAAGCCGTGCCGCTTGAGGGAGGCCCGCGTCTGTGAGTCTCTTGCCTTACGCCTGGGCCAAGGCGCAGCGGATTTTGTTGTGCGATGGCGTGTTGACCGTGTGCCCGTCAACGCCGGGCTGGTCGATCAGCGAGGCGCGGCGACAGTTTGGTGCGACTACGATTCAGCGGGTGCGCGATGATGAGCTGGATGGTTTGCTAGCCAGCGCTTACGCCGACACCGGCAGCGCGGCGGCGGTGGTTGGCGCGGCGGAAAACGAAGTCGATCTCGACCGGCTGATGCAGGACATGCCGGAAATCACCGACCTGCTCGACACCCAGGACGGCGCGCCGGTGATCCGCATGATCAATGCCTTGCTCACGCAAGCGGCACGCGATGAGGCCAGCGACATTCACATCGAACCGTTCGAAACCCATTCGGTGGTGCGCTATCGCGTCGACGGCACCCTGCGTGACGTGGTCTCGCCGCGCAAGGCTCTGCACGGTGCGCTGGTGTCGCGGATCAAGATCATGGCCCAGCTCGACATCGCCGAAAAACGCCTGCCGCAGGACGGTCGCATCGCTTTGCGGGTGGCCGGGCGGCCGATTGATATTCGTGTTTCAACCGTGCCGACCGGGCATGGTGAACGGGTGGTGATGCGTCTGCTCGATAAACAGGCCGGGCGTCTGCATCTGGAAACCTTGGGCATGGACGCGCAGGTGCTGGCCAAACTCGATCACTTGATTCGCCAGCCCCACGGCATCGTGCTGGTCACCGGGCCGACCGGCAGCGGCAAAACCACCAGCCTCTACGCGGCACTGGCGCGGCTCGATGCAAGCACCAGCAACATCCTCACCGTCGAAGACCCGGTGGAATACGATTTGCCGGGCATCAGCCAGATTCAGGTCAATGCCAAGATCGACATGACCTTCGCCCTCGCACTGCGAGCGATTCTGCGCCAGGACCCGGACATCATCATGATCGGCGAAATCCGCGATCTCGAAACTGCACAAATCGCTGTGCAGGCTTCGTTGACCGGTCACTTGGTGCTGGCGACATTGCACACCAACGACGCGGTGTCGGCGGTCAATCGCTTGATCGACATGGGCGTTGAGCCGTTCCTGCTGGCCTCGTCGATGCTCGGCGTGCTCGCGCAACGCTTGGTGCGGCGCCTGTGCAATCAGTGCAAACAGGAAGACCCGGCAGCCCCCGGTACCTGGCGCCCGGTGGGTTGCAATGCGTGCAATCAAACCGGTTACAGCGGCCGCACCGGCATCCACGAATTGTTCTGCATCGACGACGACATCCGCACCCTGATCCACCAAGGAGCAGGGGAGCAGGCATTGCGCGCATCCGCCGCCAAGGCCGGTATGTTCAGTCTGCGCGAGGACGGTGAGCGCTGGATTCGCAGCGGCGCCACCGCGCCTGAAGAAATCTTGCGTGTGACACGGGACGCCTGATGAATCGCTATCGTTTTGAAGCCGCCGACGCGACCGGCAAGATCGAATCCGGGCACCTTGAGGCGGACAGCCAGGCTGCCGCGTTCACAACATTACGCGGGCGCGGTTTGACCGCGTTGTCGGTGCACAAGGAAAGCAACGTCGCTCAGCACGGCGGTGGCGGACTGTTCAGCGCCAAGCTCTCGGACAACGATCTGGCCTGGGCCACGCGGCAACTGGCGAGTCTGTTGGGCGCGAGTCTACCGCTGGAAGCGGCGCTGAGTGCCACGGTGGAGCAGGCCGAGAAAAAACACATCGCGCATACCCTCAGCGCTGTTCGTGCGGATGTGCGCAGTGGCATGCGGCTGGCTGAGTCTCTAGCCGCACGACCGCGAGACTTTCCCGAGATCTACCGTGCGCTGATTGCGGCCGGCGAGGAGTCCGGCGATCTGGCGCAGGTTATGGAGCGGCTGGCGGATTACATCGAGGAACGCAACAACCTGCGCGGCAAGATTCTCACCGCGTTTATCTATCCGGGTGTGGTCGGTCTGGTGTCGATAGGCATTGTGATTTTCCTGCTCAGTTATGTGGTGCCGCAGGTGGTCAGTGCGTTTTCTCAGGCGCGGCAGGATTTGCCGGGATTAACCCTGGCGATGCTCAACGCCAGTGATTTCATCCGCAGTTGGGGCTGGTTGTGCGCGGGAATTATGGCCGGCGCGTTCTGGAGCTGGCGCCTGTACCTGCGCAATCCGGCGGCACGCTTGAGTTGGCATCATCGGGTGCTGAAGTTGCCGCTGTTCGGGCGATTCATCCTCGGCCTGAACACCGCGCGATTCGCCTCGACCCTGGCGATTCTCGGCGGCGCCGGGGTGCCGTTGTTGCGTGCGCTGGAGGCAGCGCGGCAGACGCTGTCCAACGACCGCTTGAGTTTGAGCGTCACTGAGGCCACGGCCAAGGTGCGTGAGGGCGTGAACCTCGCCGCTGCGTTGCGCGTGGAAAACGTCTTTCCACCGGTACTGATTCACTTGATCGCCAGTGGCGAGAAAACCGGGTCGTTGCCACCGATGCTCGATCGCGCGGCACAGACCCTGTCGCGCGATATCGAACGGCGAGCGATGGGCATGACTGCGCTGCTGGAGCCGCTGATGATTGTGGTGATGGGCGGAGTGGTGCTGGTGATTGTGATGGCGGTGCTGCTGCCGATCATTGAGATCAACCAATTGGTCCAGTAGCCGGTTTTGATGGTGTCTGATCGGGCCCCTTCGCGAGCAAGCTCGCTCCCACAGTGTTCTGTGGTGTGTAGTAAATTGCATTAACAACATCAATCCCTGTGGGAGCGAGCCTGCTCGCGAAGGGGCCAGTCAGGGCAATGAATAATCAAAATTTTCCCAGAACTCCAATTCCACCCCCGCACCATCTTCAAGCAGACATGAAAAAGCCCTCGTCACCGAGGGCTTTTCATTGACACGGTTACATCGAACAATCAGATCTTGCCAGCGCCAGCCTTGGCCTTAACGTCGGCCGCGACTTTGTCCGCGTTCAGCGGGGTGTAACTGTAAGGCGGGGTCCAGCCGATGTTGGTGCCCCACTTGCAGGTCAGCAAGGTGCCATTGAGCGTAGAACCCTGATCAAGGTAGGCGCTGCCACCGTAGTCGCCGGCGATTTTATCGCAGCCACTGATACCGGAGATTTCGAAAGCGTTTTTCTCGGAGAAAATCTTCGAGCTTTTGCCCACACCGTGCGCGTAGCTGAACGGGTAGACCTTATGGCTGGTGCTGCCCACGTGATAGTTGTTATACAGATGCACCTGACCGAAGCGCACGCGTGGTGCGCGGGCGGAGATGTTTTCGAACAGGGTATTGTGGATCGTGACCTTGAGCTTGCCATCATCGGTGGTGCGGCTGTCGCTGGAACCGATCAGGTTGTTCTTCTCGTGCGACTTGAACGCCGAGTAGGAAATGGTCACGTAGTTGGCACCGTTTTTCACGTCCAGTGCGCCGTCGTGATGTTGCTTTGGACGACCGTTGGCAGTGCCGTTCTGGTCATCGGTGCGGCGGCCATCGGTGAAGGTGACATGGTCGACCCACACATTGTTGGCGCCTTCGATGGTCAGCCCGTCGTACTCGGAGTTCCAGTTGCCGGCACTGCCGTCATTGGCGTCCCAGATCGGCTCGGGATCCCACGGGTTTTCGATGGTGATGTTGCGGATGATCACATCGTTTTCCTTGGCATAGAAGAAACCCTCGCGGATCTCCGCCGTGCTGCTCGTACCGACGATGGTCGTCTTGCCCGGGATATCCAGACGGCCGCGCTTTTTCATATCGGCGGTCGTCGTATAAGCTTTGCCTTCGCTGATGTCGATAGGCCCGGTAATCTTGATGATGCGCCCGTTGGTGCCGACCGAAGCGCTGAGTGCGGCTTTCAGTTCGGCGGCGTTCTTCACGGGGTAGATGTTGTTGGCAGCGGCTCTGGAGCCGCCCTTGGTGCCACCGTTTTGCGTGGCCCAGCCAGTTGTTGCAACATCCAGCCAGATATCGGCCGCTTGTGCAGGCAGGCTGGAAAACAGCAGGCTGCCGACGATGGCGCTGGCCAGTTTGCAGGCCGTGAAGGTTGATGGTTTTGTCATGAGTAATCAGATCCTTGATTAACTTGAGTGTTTTACACGCGAAATTTCGACGTGTTTCTCGAGCGGACGTCCTTATCGCCATTGCAGCGAATCGAACGTCCGCTGCATGAGAAATCCTATCATGTGAACTGGTGCGTTGTCGTACAACTGAATGGGCTATGATGCGTAATTATTCGAAAATTCGAGATTTTTGTTGCTGATGGACAGATCCAACGCCACACCCAATGTTCGTCGCCGGCATCGCAGCCTGGCGGAGGACCTGGTCACCGAGCTGTCCCGACGCATTTGCAGCGGCGAACTCGCGCGTGCGACGAAGCTGCCGACTGAATCTCAGGTCATGGCCGAGCACGGCGTCAGTCGCACAGTGGTGCGCGAGGCGATGTCGCGTCTGCAGGCAGCAGGCCTGGTGGAAACCCGCCATGGTATCGGCACCTTTGTTCAGGACATTCCCAGCCCGAGCGGTTTTCGCATTGATCCGGACAGCATCGTCACGCTTCAGGATGTCTTGGCGGTGCTTGAATTGCGCATTACTTTGGAGGTCGAGGCCGCTGGCCTGGCGTGCGCGCGGCGTACCGATGAGCAGCTGCAACTGATGCGTGATTCGCTGGACGCCATCAACTCCCGAGCCGTCAGTGTCGACTATGCCGTGTCGGCGGATTTCCAGTTCCACCAGCAAATTGCGCTGGCCACCGGCAACCGCTATTTCACCGACATCATGCTGCATCTGGGCGCGAACATTCTGCCGCGCACACGCCTGCATTCCAAACGCCTGGAGAATGACCGCAAGGAGCCCTATCTGGAGCGCCTCAGTCGCGAGCATGAAGACATTTACATTGCGATTGTCCGGCGTGATTCCGACGCCGCGCGCGCAGCCATGCGTTTGCATCTGTCCAACAGCCGCGAGCGTCTGCGCCGTGCCTACGAAGCTGCAGACGCGGCGGCGTTGAACGTCTGAAGCCTCAGGCGCGGGCCTTGGGTTCGGGCAGGCCTTGCACGCCTGGGTTGAGGGCAAAGACTCCGCCCGCCAGTGGCTGATCGGCGAGGTCGATGCCTTGCGGGCGGATCGATGTGACAAACAGGGTGTCTAGCCGAGGGCCGCCAAAGGCACACATCGTCGGTTTCTTCACCGGTACCGGCAGCGCGCGATCCAGTTTCCCCTGCGGGGTAAAGCGCAACACCAGGCCGGCATCAATCGCGCAGATCCAGTAGCAGCCGTGTGAATCCACGGCGGCACCGTCCGGTCGCCCGGGGTGATCGTTCATGTCGACGAACAGGCGGCGGTTGTGCGGCGTGCCGCTGTCGATGTCGTAATCGAAGGCCCAGATCAGTTGCCGGCTCGGGTGCGAGTCGGACAGATACATGATGCTCCCGTCGGGACTGAACGCCAGGCCATTGGGCACCACGAGTTCCTCCAGTTGCGGCGCCAGCACCGATACATCATTCGGGTTTTGCGCGTCGTAGCGATACAGCGCGCCGACCGCTTCGGCACCCATGGCGGTTGGCATCGAGCTGGCCCAGAAGCGTCCCTGACGATCGCAGCGACCATCATTGAAGCGCATGCGCGGGCGGGCGTGCTCGACGCCGATGAGCTTTTCCGCAGCCAGACGTCCGTCAGCCTGCGGGCGCAGTTTGAACAGGCCACTTTCCTGCGCGCCCAGCCAATGTCCCGCTTCGCTGCGGGCGATACAGGCGAGCATTTCGTCCGCCTGCCAGCAGTCGGTCTGGCCGTCGAACTGCCAGCGATGCAAGCGACCGGCCGGAATATCCACCCAATACAAAGCATTTTCATCGGCTTGCCAGACCGGGCTTTCACCGGTGGCGTTGCGCGCATCGACAATCAGTTCGGCATTCATGGTCGTGTCTGCGCCGGCGTTTCAAACGGACCAGCAGCGGTAAAGGCGCCGCCCTGATACAAGCGGTCGGGATGGTCGGCAGCGAGTGCCGGTTGTTGTTCGACCTTTGCGCGAAAGGCTTCGGAACTGTCCTGCGGCGCAAAGCCCAGGTGCGCGGCGTGCCGGTTGTTCCACCACTGATCACGGTTGGCGGACACCCCGTACACCACGCTATGCCCGACATCGCTGGCCAGCAGCGCGCGGGCGATCAGATGCTCGAGATCGGTATAGCTCAGCCAGGTCGCCAGCATGCGCAGGTTGCGCGGTTCGGGGAACGAGGAGCCAATGCGCAGGCTCACGGTTTCGATGCCATAGCGGTGGAAATAGAACGTTGCCAGGTCCTCGCCGTAAGCCTTCGACAAGCCGTAATAACCGTCCGGACGACGCGGCGAATGGGCGTCGATCTGTTCGTCCTGCGAGTAGAAACCGGTGACGTGGTTGGAGCTGGCGAACACGATGCGCTTGACCCCGTGCAGGCGCGCGGCCTCATAAACATGAAACGTGCCGCGAATATTCGCCTCGAGAATTTCTTCGAAAGGTCGCTCCACCGAGATCCCGCCCAAATGCACGATGGCATCGACGCCCTCGACCAGCGCGGCGACAGCGGCCTTGTCACTCAGATTGCAGTTGATCACTTCGTCATGCGCGCCGCGGCTCGGCGTCATCGCACTGATGTCCGAGGCGCGGACGATGTCGGCGTGAACCTGCAGGGTTTCTCGCAGAATCTGGCCGAGCCCACCGGCGGCGCCGGTCAGCAAAATACGGTTGAAGGGTTTGGCCAGCGTGGTTTGTGTGGTCATGGTCGGGTCTTCCATTACGCGGTGGTGAAGAGGGTGGGCGGCAGGGTGTCTGCCCGACAAGCGATGCGCGCTCGCCAGGCAAAAGCTACGCGCGGCTTACATGAAGTTGTATTGCACGCCCAGTCGCCAGCGAGCCTGACGGTCGGGTGAGGTGGAGTCGACTTTGATGTCGCCGATTTCCATGAAGGGCGCCCATTGTTTGGTGAGCTTGTATTTGACGATCAGGTTCTGTTCGTAGTCGCTCTTCTTGTTGTCGTAGCGGATGTAGTCGGTCTTGAAATAGATGAACTGATATTCGTAAGCCCACTTGTTGGCTGGCGTGTAGCCGAGCCAGCCTTCGAAGCGGTGGGTGGTCTGGTCATCCTTGTAGTGATCGGGCATGTCTTTGTTGACCTGATCGCGATCGAGTTTGCGCAGGTCCAGGCGATAGCGCGTCGCGACGTAAAAGGCGTCGTCGATTTTGTAGTTGTACTTGAGGCCGAACTTGTAGGCGGTCGCATCCTTGGAGCTGTCCATCTGAAACGCCGGGGTCAGCGTCGACTGCGCGCTGAGCTTGTAGTTGTAGCTCACCGTGAACTCGTGGCCGTTGTTGACCATGTTGTCGTAGGCGACATCTTTGCGGTCACCGGCCGTGCGGTATTTCATCTCCGCCTCAAACCCCAGTCCACTGTCCAGGCGGTAGTTGAGCTTGATTCGGTCGGCGTGGGCGCTGTCCTCCTCGGTGTACTGATGGCGGTAGTTGAGGCTGGCGGAGTCAGCGTGGGCAGAGAAGGGCAGGCCGAGGGCCGCGACAGTGACGAGCGTGCGTAGGGTGGTGTTCATACGGTCTTCTTTTTTGTTTTTGTTAGGGTCGTTTGACGAGTACTACAGGCACCGCGATGTTGCGTATGGCTCTCATTTGAGGCGCAGATATAAGTTATCGTACGACAAGATGACTCGTCTACGTGATTTTGCTGGTTTGGAAACATGTTGATACATATATGCCCTATGAATATGGGTCTAAAGCAAGTCCTGTTATTCCGTAGTCATCTTTAAAAATGGCGCTTTGCTGGATGTTTAGCCAGAATGGTTTCGATTCGAAGAGGAGTTATTGGGTCTTTTCAAGCGTTGTACGATGACCTATGATCGGTCGCAACCGACGACACTCCTGTCACAAATCCAATAAGAAGGCTCAAGACGTCCATGAGAATCACAGCAGTCAACGTCCAGGTTTTTTCCTATCCCACCCGCCGCGCAGTCGACAGCGCCGGTCATGCTCATCCCGGTGATGTCAGCCAGGCGCAAATGGCGTTGCTGCGCATCCAGACCGAAGACGGCAAGGAGGGTTACGCCCTCGGTGCTCCGGAGCTGATTCGTCCTTATGTGCTGGATGGTTTTGTGCGCAAGGTGCTGGTCGGGCAGAACGCCTTTGATCGCGAAAAGATCTGGCATGACCTGGCGCACTGGCAGCGTGGCAGCGCCAGCCAGTTGACTGATCGCGCGCTGGCGTTGGTCGAGCAGGCGTTGTGGGATTGGGCGGGGCGCAAGCTCGGCGTACCGGTGCACAAATTGATCGGCGGCTTTCGCGACAAAGTGCCGGCCTACGGTTCAACCATGTGCGGCGATGAATTGCCTGAGGGCCTGGCGACGCCGGAAGACTACGGACGCTTTGCCGAAACGCTGGTCAAGCGCGGCTACAAGGCGATCAAGTTGCACACCTGGATGCCGCCGGTCTCGTTCGCGCCGAGCCCGCGCATTGACGTCAAAGCTTGTGCGGCAGTGCGCGAAGCGGTGGGCCCGGACATCGCCTTGATGCTCGACGGTTATCACTGGTACAGCCGCACCGAAGCGCTGTACATCGGACGCGAACTGGAAAAACTCGACTTCGCCTGGTTCGAAGAACCGATGATGGAAGAGTCCGCCGAATCCTATGCCTGGCTGGCGGGGCAACTGGACATTCCGGTACTCGGGCCGGAAACCCTGTCCGGCAAACACCTGAGCCGGGCCAGTTGGGTCAAGCACGACGTTTGCGACATCCTGCGTGCCGGCGTCGCCGGGGTCGGCGGGATCGGGCCTTGCCTGAAAGTCGCACACATGGCCGAGTCGTTTGGCATGGACTGCGAAATCCATGGCAACGGCGCAGCCAACCTGACGGTGGTCGGCGCGATCAAGAACTGCACTTGGTACGAGCGCGGCTTGCTGCACCCGTACCTGGATTACGACGAGGTGCCGGCGTACCTCAAGCGCCTGGTCGACCCGATGGACAGCGATGGTTTTGTGCACCTGTCCGACCTGCCGGGTCTGGGCGAAGACATCGACTTCAACTTCATCGAGATGAACACGCTTAAAAGCTTCTGACGTGTACGCGGGCTGCCCGGTGCATGCCGGGCTGTCCGAGAGCCCTATAAATATAAGAAAGGCACTCTCGCTATGAACATTCTTCCTTCGCTGTGGGCGCGGGTTCTGGCGGCTACCCTGACGGTGACCGCGTTACCTGTCGTCCATGCCAAAACCCCGGCCGATCAATTGATCGTCGGCATGAGCATGATCAATCTGCTGTCCCTCGACCCGGCGGCGGCCACCGGCCTGGACGTGTCCGAGATCAATGCCAATCTCTATGACATGTTGCTGGTGCAAGACGTCGCTGCGCCGGATCAGCTGTTGCCGGCACTCGCCGAGCGCTGGCAAGTCAGCGACGATCGCAAGACCCTGACCTTCAATCTGCGCCAAGGCGTGCAATTTCAATCGGGCAACCCGCTGAGCGCTGAAGACGTCGCCTGGTCGTTGCAGCGCGTGCTCAAACTCAATCTCGCATTGGCGTCGACCTGGAAGGCTTACGGTTTCACTGCCGAGAATGTCGAGCGTTCGATGCGCGCGACGGATGCCAATACCTTCGTCATTGAGCTGCCGCGACCCACCGATCCACAGTTGGTGCTCAACACGCTGGCGACGTCGCCCAGCGCCTTCATTCTTGACCGCAAAAAAGTCCTCGAACACCAGAAGAACAATGACCTCGGCGCCGCCTGGCTGGTGACGCATGCCGCCGGCAGTGGTGCCTTCGTGCTCAATGACTGGCGGGCCAACGACGTGATCCTGATGAGCCGTTTCGACGGTTACTGGGGGGGCCCGGCCAAGCTCAAGCGCATCGTCATGCGCAACATGACCGAGTCGCAGTCGTTGCGTCTGATGATTGAGCGCGGTGACCTCGACATCGCCAAAGGCATGTCGGCGCCGGACATCCAGGCCTTGCAGAACAGCGACAAGGTCCGCACGCAAACCCTGCAACGCGGCACGCTGTATTACGTCGCGCTGAGTGTGAAGCAGCCGATGTTCGCCGACGCGCGCGTGCGCAAGGCTGTGCGCTCGTTGATCGACTACCAGGGCATCAACCAGACTGTCATGCCGCACTACGGCGTGATCAATCAGCGGCCGATGCCGTTGGGACTGGCCGCGCGTCTGCCGGATCCCGGTTATCGGCTGAATGTCGATGAGGCCAAAAAACTCCTAGCCGAAGCCGGTTACCCCAACGGTTTCAAGACCAGTATTCGCGTGCTGGCCGAGCCGCCGTTCATCAACATTGCCTCCAACCTGCAATCGACGCTGGCGCAGGCCGGGATCGAAGCCAGCATCATCACCGGCACCGGTAATCAGATCTACGGCGCCATGCGTGAGCGCAGTTTCGACATCATCGTCGGCCGTGGCGGTGGCGGCGCCGAACGTCATCCCCATTCGAGCCTGCGCACGCTGGTGTACAACCCGGATAACCGTGACGAAGCCAAGCTGAGCAACTTCCAGGGCTGGCGCACTTCGTTTTACAGTCCCGAGTTGAATCAGTTGATCGAGAGTGCCGAAGTCGAGCCCGATGCGCAGAAACAGCAGGCGCAGTATCAGGACATCCAGCAGCAACTCGATCAGCAAGTGGGCGCCATTCTGCCGGTCTCGCAGATGACCGACACGGTGCTGGTCTACGCCGATGTTGCCGATTTTCAAGGGCACACGGCCGCGACCACGCGCTACAAAGACGTCTACAAAAAACGCTGAAATGCACGGATGAACTTCGCGTGCCGGGTGCACCGGTGACCGTTTTATCAGGAGCTGACTATGTTTGTTATGACTGCCTCTGCCATGGGAGCCCGCGCCTCCAATACTGCGCGGCGTGCCAGCACGGTACTGGTGACGTTGCTGGGCCTGTTGGCGCTGACGTTTATCATCGGTCGGGTCATGCCGCTCGATCCGGTGCTGGCGGTGGTCGGGCCGGACGCCGACAGTTCGACCTACGAGCAGGTGTACCGGGCGATGGGGCTGGACAAGCCGATCTGGACCCAGTTCGGTCTGTACCTCAACGACTTGCTGCACGGTAATTTTGGCAACGCGCTGTTGACCGGGCACCCGGTGCTCGATGACATCCGCCGGGTGTTCCCGGCCACCATCGAACTGGCGACCCTGGCCATCCTCTTCGGTGTGCTGATCGGTTTGCCGCTGGGTGTATGCGCGGCAAGTAATCAAGGGCGACTGGGCGATCATGTTGCGCGAGTGATTACCCTGTTCGGCTATTCCACGCCGATTTTCTGGCTGGGCATGATGGGCTTGCTGGTGTTCTACGCCTGGCTCGGCTGGGCCGGGGGCGCCGGTCGTATCGACCTGGCGTACGACGGCATGGTGCCCGAAGTCACCGGGCTGTTGCTGATCGATTCAAGCCTGGCAGGTGATTGGGAAGCCTTCGCCAGCGCCTTGCGCCACATCGTTTTGCCGGCGCTGATCCTCGGGCTGAACTCGGTGGCTTACATCAGTCGGATGACGCGCAGCTTCATGCTCGAGCAACTGTCTCAGGAATACATCATCACCGCTCGGGTCAAGGGTTTGTCGCGCCGCCAGGTGGTCTGGGGTCACGCCTTTCGCAACATCCTCGTGCAACTGCTCACAGTGGTGGCGCTGGCTTACGGCTCGCTGCTCGAAGGCGCGGTGCTGATCGAAACGGTTTTTGCCTGGCCGGGTTTCGGCCAGTACCTGACCAGCAGCCTGATGCTCGGCGACATGAACGCGGTGATGGGCTGTGTGCTGGTGATCGGTTTGATTTTTGTCGCGCTCAACCTGATCAGCGATGCCTTGTACAAGGTCTTCGATCCGCGCACCCGTTAACACGCTTGGCAGCAGCACTAAAAATTATAAAAAGAAGGATTTTTCAATGACGACTGCATTTACCAAACTGCACGCTGGCCTGTTGGCGGCGGTCCTGGCGCTGGTGCCGATGACGCAGGTCAGCGCCAAGACGCCGGCCGATCAACTGATCGTCGGCATGAGTATGGTCAACCTGTTTTCCATCGATCCGGCCAACGCGCCAGGCCTCGACGCTTCCGGCGTCAATGCCAATCTTTATGACACTCTGGTCAAGCGAGATCAGGGCAATCCGGAAAAGCATCTGCCGCAACTGGCCGAGCGCTGGACGATCAGCGATGACGGCAAGCAGGTAACCTTTCATTTGCGCCAGGACGTGAAGTTTCACTCCGGCAATCCGCTGACCGCTGAAGACGTGGCCTGGTCGCTGTACCGGGTGATGAAACTGAATTTCGGCCTGGCCACGACCTGGAAAGCCTACGGTTATAACGTCGACAACATTCAGTCACTGATCCGCGCCAGCGATACACACACGCTGGTCGTCGACTTGCCGCAAACCATGGACCCACTGTTATTGATCGACTCGCTGGCGATCTCGCCAAGCGCGGTGGTGATCGATCGCAAAACGGCTTTGGCACATGAGAAAAACGCTGACCTCGGTGCTAACTGGCTGGTGACCAACGAGGCCGGCAGCGGCCCCTTTGTGCTGAGCAAATGGACCGCGAACGACTCGCTGTTGCTGACCCGCTTCGACGGTTATTGGGGCGGTGCTGCCAAGCTCAAGCGCGTGGTGGTGCGGCACATGACCGAATCGCAGTCGTTGCGCCTGATGCTGGAACGTGGAGACCTCGATCTGGCGTACGGCATGGCCGCACCGGACATCCGCGCCATCGACGGTTCGGAAAAGATCCACGTGCAGTCACTGCCGCGCGGCACTATGTACTACGTTGCGCTGAGCATGAAGCAGCCCGAATTTGCCAATCCCAAAGTGCGCGAAGCGGTGCGCAACCTGATCGACTACAAGGGCCTCGACGAACAGGTGATGCCGTATTACGGCCAGCTGAATCAGCAGCCGATGCAACTGAGTCTGGCGGCGCGCCTGCCGGATCCGGGTTATCACATGGACGTCGCCAAGGCGAAAAAACTCCTCGCCGAAGCCGGTTATCCGGACGGCTTCACCACGACCATTCGCACATTGTCAGAGCCGCCCTTCATCGACATCGCCGCGCGCCTGCAAGCGACGCTGGCCGAGGGCGGGATCAAGGCCAGCATCGTCAACGGTACTGGTAACCAGGTGTACGGCGCCATGCGCGCGCGCAATTTCGACATCATCGTTGCGCGCGGGGCCGAGCGCTATCCGCATCCGTATTTCAGCCTGCGCACGTTTGCCTACAACCCCAACAACAGCGATGACGCCGGCCTGCCGAATTTCCAGGGCTGGCGTGCGTCGTTTTTCAGCCCGCAGCTCAATAGCCTGATTGATCAGGCCGGGGTCGAGCGCGACGCCGGCCAGCGCCTGAACCTGTACCACCAGGCACAGAAAATCTACGACCAACAGGTCGGCCCGATCATGATGATTTCGCAGATGACCGACACCGTGGTCAGCGCCGCCGATGTCAAGGGTTTTGCCGGTGATGATGCCGAGGCGACGCGGTATCTGGGTGTCTACAAACAACGCTGAACGCCGCCCGGTGCGTCGGCGTACGCGCCGGCTGATCCTCAATTCAATCCGAGAACATGCCCATGATTGCCAACATGTCTTCTACTGATTCGAGCGCCAAGCGGCGGTCGGATCGTACCCCCGGATCCAGCTTCGACGCCTTCTGCAAAAGTGCCCTGAAAGTCTTGCGGCACCTGCTGCGCAACCCGATGACCCTGGCCGGATTGCTGGTCGCTTTGGTGCTGGTGGTGGTGGCGCTGTTTGCGCCGTGGATCGCCACCCATGATCCGGTGGCGCAAAACCTCGCCAATGCCCTGCAGGCGCCGGGTGCTGGCCACTGGTTCGGCACCGATGAATACGGCCGGGATATCTTCAGTCGGCTGGTCTACGGCTCGCGCATCACGCTGTACATCATCAGCCTGGTGACCGTGATCGTCGGCCCGATCGGCCTGTTTATCGGCACTGTCTCCGGCTACTACGGTGGTGTGGTCGACACGGTGTTCATGCGCCTGACCGACATCTTTATCTCCTTCCCCAGCCTGGTGCTGGCGCTGGCGTTTATCGCTGCGCTCGGTCCGGGCCTGGAACACGCGGTGGTAGCGATTGCGCTGACGTCGTGGCCGCCGATTGCGCGACTGGCGCGGGCGGAAACCCTGTCGTTGCGCAAGGCTGACTTCGTCGTAGCGGTCGAGCTGCAAGGGGCTTCGTCAACGCGAATCATCCTGCGGCACATTGTGCCGATGTGCATGTCGTCGGTGATCATCCGCCTGACCATGAACATGGCCGGAATCATCCTCACCGCAGCGGCTTTGGGCTTTCTTGGTCTCGGTGCGCAGGCGCCGTCGCCGGAGTGGGGCGCGATGATTTCCACCGGGCGCCGCTACATGCTCGAGTGCTGGTGGCTGGTGGCTGTTCCGGGGGCTGCAATCATGTTGGTCAGCCTGGCTTTCAACCTGTTGGGCGACGGCCTGCGGGACATTCTTGATCCGCGCAGCGAGTAATCGGAGGCTGTATGTCTGCAATCAAATTGAACGTCGAAGGGCTCAATGTGCGCTTCGTCAATGCTCAGAAAGAAACCCACGCCGTGCGCGATGTGTCCTTCACCCTCGGGCGGGAAAAACTCGCCATCGTCGGTGAATCGGGCTCGGGCAAATCGACGGTCGGTCGCAGCCTGCTGAAGCTGCACCCGGCCAGCGCGCGGATCACCGCCAAGGCCATGCAGTTCGGTGAAGTCGATCTGCTGTCGGCCGGCGAGAAGGTCATGCAGAAGATTCGTGGCCAGCGCATTTCGATGATCATGCAGGACCCGAAATACTCGCTGAACCCGGTGGTCAGGGTCGGCGATCAAATTGCCGAGGCGTATCTGGCGCACCACAAGGCCAGCCGCAGCGAGGCCCGCGAGCGGGTGCTGGAAATGCTCGAAAAGGTCCATATCCGTGATCCGCAACGGGTCTACAACCTGTACCCGCATGAGGTCTCCGGTGGTATGGGCCAGCGCATCATGATCGCGATGATGGTCATCACCCGACCACAGGTGATCATCGCCGACGAGCCGACCTCGGCCCTCGATGTATCGGTGCGTCAGCAAGTGCTCAACGTGCTGGAAGAACTGGTCGAGCAGCAGGAAATGGGTCTGATTTTCGTCAGTCACGACCTCAACCTTGTGCGCAATTACTGCGACCGCGTGTTGGTGATGTACGCCGGCAGGGTGGTCGAATCGCTCGCCGCCGCGGATCTGCAACATGCGCAACATCCCTATACCCGAGGCCTGATGGCGGCGTTGCCGAGCATGGACAACCGTCGCGAACGGTTGCCGGTGTTGCAACGCGATCCACTGTGGCTGACTTGCTGAGGAATCGACCATGTCCATGATCCAAGCACACGCGCTGAACCTGAGTTTCGGCGCCGGCGCCGCCCTTAACCAGGTGCTGCACGACGTCAACCTCAGTGTCGCCGACGGCGAATCCTTCGGCCTGGTGGGGGAGTCCGGCTCCGGCAAGACCACGGTATTGCGCTGTCTGGCCGGGCAGTACCGGCACTGGACGGGCGAGTTGAGCATTGCCGGTGCGCCGCTGCAGCACAAGATTCCTAAGGAGCATTTCCGTCAGGTGCAGATGGTGTTCCAGGATCCCTATGGCTCGCTGCATCCACGCCATACCGTCGACACGGCATTGCGTGAGCCGCTGATTATTCACGGCGTGCGCGACAAGGACGACCGGATCAACGAGATCCTGCTCAAGGTCGGTCTGAACGACAGTTACCGTTTTCGCTATCCGCACCAGTTGTCCGGTGGCCAGCGCCAGCGCGTGGCGATTGCCCGTGCGCTGATTCTCGAGCCGCGCGTGCTGCTGCTCGATGAGCCGACCTCGGCGCTGGATGTCTCGGTGCAGGCGGAGATTCTCAATCTGCTGGCGGATTTGCGCCGACGCGAGAAACTCACCTACCTGATGGTCACTCACGATCTCGGTGTGGTCACGCACCTGTGTGATCGGGTGGCGGTGATGCAGCAGGGCAAGATCGTCGAGTTGCTCGACAGTCAGGCGCTCAGCCAGGATCTGGCAAGCCACGCCTACACGCGGATGCTGGTGCAAGCCAGTCGTGATTTCAGCCAGGAATCGGTGCGCCAGCTCGCTGGTTGAACCGATCCATCGAGGAACGCGACATGCCGCATTGCCTTATCGATTGCCCGCAAACCCTGGCCCAGCGTGTCGGCGAGCAAACTCTGCTCGCAACCGTGCATGACGCCCTCGATGCCTTCGGCCTGTTCAAGGCCGGGGACATCAAGGTGCGCCTCAATACCTTCGAGCACTACCGCTGCGGCGCGGGCGAGGACGATTTTGTCCACGTCGTCCTGTCGGTGTTGTCCGGGCGCAGCGCTGAACAGCGCCGGCGTCTGGCCTCGGCGACCGTGGCGGCGCTGGTCGCTTTGCTGCCGGACGTCGAGTCGCTCTCGATGGAGGTTGTGGAAATGCCCCGCGAGACGTTCGTCAACCGCAGCCAATATCTGCAAGAAGCCGGATTGTCGGCCTGAACAAGGAGTGCTCATGCCTTATCGAAATGTTGTTCCGACGCAACGCAAACAGCCTTTGGCCTTGCCGCTGGTGGCCACGTTGACGCTGGTTTGCAGCGTGCCGTCGTGGGCGCTGGAGGCGCCGGCAAAACTGCAGGTGCCGACCCTGGCTTACGATGATCAGCAGATCATCCTGGTCTGGGAAAAGCCCGCCGATCACGCCGATATCAGTGACTACCGGGTCTACGCCAACGGTGTGTTGCTGGGCGGCAGCAACGCCAACAATGAGCGCGTCTCGCCGGCCAAACCTTACATCGACCGCTTCTACGAGCAGGATGTCGCCGGTTTTCATCATCGCATCGGCATTCACAGTTACACCGCGCAAGGCTTGAAACCAGATACGGCCTATCGGTTCACCGTGCGTTCGGTGGGCACCGATGGCAAGGAGTCGGCAGACAGTCCGCCCGTTGTGCAACGGACTAGCAAGGTTGCGGCCGTGTTCGATATCAGGAAGTACGGCGCCAAGGGTGATGGCAAAAGCCTTGATACTTTGGCGATCCAGAACGCCATCGACGCTTGTACCCCTGGCTGCAAAGTATGGTTGCCCAAGGGCACCTATAAAAGCGGGGCGCTTTACCTGAAGAGCAACATCACCGTAGAAATCGCCGAGGGCGCAACGCTGTTGGGTTCCGAGCGTGCCGAAGACTATCCGCTGGCCGGCTACATCCAGTATCCGTATTCGAGCACCGTGCGCCCGGCGTCGCTGATCAATGCCTTGCCGCGCGATCCGCGTCAGCATCAGTCCTTCGAAAACATCCGCATCGTCGGCAAAGGCACGATTGACGGCAACGGCTGGAAGCGACGCGCCGATGTCGTCGACGAACGCGGTCAGCCATTGCCGTTCTACCTGCCCAGCGACAACACCCGCTACCAGCAGGACGGCATTCTGGCCAAGGCGCAAGTCGAGCAAGCGGTCGCGCGCGGCATGAACGTCAAGGATGCCTACGGGCAGATGCGTTCTTCGCTGATCACCCTGCGCAACGTAAAAAACGTGTTCTACGGCGGTTTCACCGTGGTGAACCCGGCCTTCCACGGGATTATGAACCTGGAAACCGAAAACGTGGTGCTGGCCAATACCACGCATAAAACCTACGACGCCAATAACGGCGACGGCATCGAATTCGCCAACAGCAAGGGCGCGATGGTCTTCAACAACTTCTTTGATACCGGCGATGACTGCGTCAATTTTGCTGCGGGCACCGGGGCCGATGCCGTGCAGCAAAAGCCGCAGGAAGATGCATGGATCTTCAATAACTACTTCCGCAAGGGCCACGGCATGGTAGTTGCCGGCAGCCATACCGGCGCGTGGATTCAAAACATCCTCGCCGAAGACAATGTTTCCGATGGCACCGATGCCGGCCTGCGTATGAAGAGCACCAATTTCATGGGCGGCGGCGCGCGTAACGTGATCTTCCGCGACTCGGCGATCCGCAATACGCTCAAGCAGGCGTTCATTTTTACCCTCGACTACAACGATCCGAACGCCAAGCTGGATTACCAGCGCTCAACCATTCCCGGGCAGTTCCGCGATATCCGCGTCGCCGACGTGAGCGTGGAAAATGCTCAAGGCAAGGCGATCGAGGTCAAGGGTGACAGTCAGCACAATGCCTGGCATCAGGGGTTGGTGTTCGAGCGCGTCCGCTTCAGTGGTTCAGCCAAAGCGCAGATCGACGGGTTGAAGGATTCGCTGTTCGACCATGTGTCGTTCAGCGAGCATGGTGCTGCCAACCCGTGGCAAATCACCGGGAGTGTCGGGCTGACGTTCACGGATGTGCAGCCACCACCGCCGTAGAACCCTGATCAAGGTTTCGGCGCTTTACCGAGGTCTTCCGAGTCGCTTGAAGTGGCTGCATCTTTTGCTGTTTCATGCGACTCGGCGCCGGAGTTTGAGCCCGACGCCTCTTCACCTTTCTTGTCGGCCTTGTCTGCGTTGGATTGAGCTTTGCCGGCCTGATTCACGCCGGGAAGCGCGGTCGGTGGCGCGGTAGACTCGTCAGCAGCCTTCGTGGCTGCCGAGGCGAAAAGCGGGCAGGCCGCGAGCAGGCCTGCCAGGGTGATCGCTGCAATTTTGCTGTTCATGATGGGCGTCTTCCGGTCGAAGCGGATGGTGATTCATTGGAAGCGTCCTACAGGCGAAGGTGCCCGCGGTTGGACGGGCGGTCAATCGCTGCCGTCCTCATCGCGTGAGGTCGATGATCTGGCTCCACTCAAGCCCGAACCGGGCGAGGTATTTCCTCAGTCGATCGGCATCGTTGGGTTGTGCCTTGGCCTGGCGCGATATTCCGAACAGCCGGCGGCCGGCATCGGACAAGCTTTCTGCCTGCCGACATACCTCGATCACGGCCTTCAATTGCAAGCGGTCAAACAGATCCATGCTTTCGGCGTCTCCCGGTAACTCTCCTGAAATCGCCTGCGGTTGCGCCAAGCCCCAGGCATAACGCAGCCGGTCGATCTCTTCCTGCACCTGCGCCTCATCAATCCGTCCGCTGTCGGCGAGGGTCGCCATGCGCGTAATCGACGCCGACAATTCGCGGAAGTTACCCAGCCACGCCGCCTCGCGAGAGCTGGCGAACGCCAGATAACTGCGCCGGGCTTCGAGGTTGAAACGCACCAGTTGCCCGTGTTCGCGGGCGTGGCGTTCCAGCTCGAAATCAATGTTCGGTTCGATGTCCTCGCGGCGGCCGGCGAGGCCGGGCAGGTCGAACGTCCACAGGTTGATGCGCGCATATAAATCTTCGCGGAACAGGCCGTCAGCGACTCGGCTGCGCAGGTCACGGTGGGTGCCGGCAATGATCAGGAAATCGCTTTCGACTTCCTTGTCCGAGCCGAGCGGAAAGAAGCGTTTTTCTTCAATCGCCTTGAGCAGCATCGCCTGTTCGTCTGCGCCCAGTTCGCCGATCTCATCGAGAAACAGCATGCCGCCATCGGCAGCGCGCAACAGGCCGTCGCGAGCATTCTGTGCGCCAGTGAAGGCGCCTTTGACATGGCCGAACAGCGCCGACATTGCGCCATCTCCACGCAAGGTCGCGCAGTTGACCTCGACAAAACGTCCCTGCATTTGGTGGCGACTGCGTTTGAGTTCGTAGATGCGTCGGGCGAGAAAGGATTTGCCGGCGCCGGTCGGGCCGATCAGTAGCATCGGCGCCCTCGAGCGCACGGCCACGCGCTCGATCTGTTCGATCGAGCGGTTGAAGGCGGCGTTGCGTGTGGCGATGCCGGACTTCAAGAACTCCAGGCCTTCGAGGCGCTTGTTGGCGAAGCGCGAAGCGATGCGATCGTAGCGCGACAGGTCGAGATCGATCAGGGCATGCGTGCCGATGGCGTGATCGCTTTCGCTGTTGCGCTTGGCCGGGGAGGTCTGGATCAGCCGCGCCGGCAGATAGCGCGCCTCGGTCAGCAGGAACCAGCAAATCTGCGCGACGTGGGTGCCGGTGGTGATGTGGACGAGGTAGTCCTCGCGCTCGGTGTCGAAATGGTAGGCGGCGGTGAAGTCGTGCAACGCACCGTAGACCTCTTCGAAATCCCATGGGTTGCGCAACGACATCGGGTGCAGGCGCACTTCGGTCTCTGGCGAAACCTGCTGGATGTCGGCGCGCACCCGCTCGGCCAGGCTGACGTCGCGGGCGTCGATGCCGTGAATCAGCTCAAGCCGATTGATCAGCACGTCTTGCTGTTGGCACAAGCCAACGCTGGGGCGCCAATGGCTCCAGCGATTGGCGCCTTTGCCGACGCGATCAAGGGTGGCACCGATAAAACCGATGGCGACGGTGTGCTTGTTTGGCATGTTTATCTCAAAAGATAAAAGACGATATCCAATGATAGTTAATAGGTCGGTGGTTTGTCGTCAACTCATTCGATGAAAAACAAACGAATAAATAAAAACTATATAAATCAATTAGATATGAATTTTTTTCGAAAGAGATCAAAAGCTGGCACAGGCGCTGCAATACCTATCGCAACGAACAGGACAACACAGCGAGACGCCAAGATGGCCAACACAAATCTCTTCAACACGCAATCGAATCACCTGCCGGCCTGCGACACCTTGAATGCTTCCGGTGCCAGCGCTTATGCCTACAGCCCGAAGCACCAACTGGCGCAATTGGCAGTCACCGGTTGCCTGAACCAGACCTTTTACGCCTCCGCAGAAAGTCAGCTGGATCAAGTGCTGAAGCTGGTGGCCGAGCTCGACAGCCGCTTCGTGGCGAAAGCTGCGATCTACGCTCGCAAGAAAGGTCACATGAAAGACATGCCGGCCTTGTTACTGGCGGCATCGACCGCTCAGCGTTCCAGTCTGGTGCCAGAGGTTTTCGAGCAAGTCATCGACAGCGGCAAGATGCTGCGCAACTTTGTACAGATTCTCCGTAGCGGTGCCACCGGGCGTAAATCCCTTGGCTCGCAACCCAAGCGTCTGGTGCAGAACTGGCTGAACAGCGCGACCGAGCGACAACTGCTGCAAGCGTCGATCGGCAATCAACCGTCGTTGGCGGACGTGGTGAAGATGGTTCACCCAAAACCTGCCGAAGCGTGGCGCGAAGCGTTTTTCGCCTGGTTGATTGGTAAACCGGTGGAGGCGAAGGCTTTGCCGGAGCTGACTCGCGATTTGCTGGCGTTTCGCAGCGGCGCGAGTGACGAAGTGCCGGCGGTGCCGTTTCAGTTGCTCGGCAACGAAATACTGAGCAAGGAGCAATGGGCCAATCAAGCCCGCAACATGGGCTGGCAGGGACTGCGCATCAACCTCAACACCTTGGCGCGCCACGGTGCATTTGAAGTGCCGGGTTGCATCGAATATGTCGCGGCGCGGTTGGCCGATCCACAGGAAGTGGCGAAGGCGCGGGTGTATCCGTACCAGTTGTTGTCGGCTTATCGGATGATCGGCGAAAACACCCCGGCAGCGATCCGCGACGCCTTGCAGGAGGCGCTGGAGTTGTCGCTGGCCAACGTGCCCAAGCTTGAGGGCGCGGTGGTGGTTTGCCCGGATGTGTCGGGTTCGATGGGCAGCCCGGTGACCGGTTATCGCCCTGGTGCGACCTCGCAGGTGCGCTGCATCGACGTGGCGGCGCTGGTGGCCGCAGCGGTCTTGCGCAAACAGCCGGCCGCGCGGGTCATGCCGTTCGAGGTTGATGTGGTGGATATCCAGCTCAACCCGCGTGACAGTGTGATCAGCAACGCCGAGAAGCTCGCCGGCATTTTTGGCGGCGGCACCAACTGCTCGGCACCGCTGAAGAGGTTGGCGGACAGCAAGGCCAGGGTCGATACGTTGATCATGGTCTCGGACAACGAATCGTGGATCGATTCGCAGCGTCGCGGCGCCAGCGAGACGATGCGCCAATGGGAGCGGATCAAGAAGCTCAACCCACAGGCCCGGCTGGTGTGCATTGACATCCAGCCAGGCGCTGCAACGCAGGCGGCGGATCGTGATGACATCTTGAATGTCGGCGGTTTCAGCGATGCGGTGTTCGACGTGATTGAGCAGTTCACCAACGGCCAATACAGTGCGCAGCACTGGGTCGAGGCGATCGAAAACGCGTCATGAATTGATTGATCACCGGTGCTGAATGCCGATGGGACTACATCCAAGACGTCTCATCAAGCCCTTGTCAGCGCCAGTGACGGCACGAATGCCTGATGGCTGTACATCTTAGGCCGGTTAAGTCCGGAGCGCGGCTACGCGCAACAGTCATCAACTTTTGTCGTGCCACCTTTTTTGCGGTTATTGGCAGCGAATGCGACAGGCACTCCATCGGAACGCGGGTTCGACTCCCGCCCCGGCAACGGGGGCTCAACTGGCAGAGCCACAGTGTCTGTGTTTTTGTCGCTGCGACTTACAGAACAACGCCGAATCATCGGCCAATGAATAAAGAATGAAGACATGAAAGAACACACTTACCAACTGCTCGAAGTCGCCAACGGCAAACCGATCAAACTCTGGACCGAAGGCGTCCCGGTGGAAAACGAGGCCCGCGAGCAGTTGATGAACACCGCGAAAATGCCGTTCATCTTCAAGCATCTGGCAGTTATGCCGGACGTGCACCTGGGCAAGGGCTCGACCATCGGCAGCGTGATCCCGACCGTCGGCGCGATCATTCCGGCAGCGGTCGGCGTCGACATCGGCTGCGGCATGATCGCCGCGCGCACGTCGCTGACCGCCGCTGATTTGCCGGACAACCTGCTCGGTCTGCGCAGCGCTATCGAGCAAGCGGTGCCGCATGGCCGCAGCTCAAACCGTTCGCGACGCGACAAGGGCGCCTGGGACGAAATCCCGCAGCAAGCCGATCAGGCCTGGGCGGGGCTGCAGCCACGGTTCAAATTGATCACCGACAAGTACCCGAAACTGGCCAACACCAACAACCGTGGGCACCTCGGTACGCTCGGCAGCGGCAACCACTTCATCGAAGTGTGCCTGGATGAAGCCAACCGGGTCTGGTTCATGTTGCACAGTGGCTCGCGCGGTGTCGGCAACGCCATCGGCAACCTGTTCATCCAGATGGCTCAGGCGGACATGCGTCAGCACATCGCCAACCTGCCGGATCGTGACCTGGCCTACTTCGAAGAAGGCAGCCAGCACTTTGATGATTATGTGGAAGCGGTGGGTTGGGCGCAGGACTTCGCCAAACAGAACCGCGAACTGATGATGCGCGCGGTGATTCAGGCGACGCGACAGATTATTCGCAAGCCGTTTGAAGTGGCGC
This sequence comes from Pseudomonas fluorescens, assembly GCF_001648775.1. Lineage (GTDB taxonomy): Bacteria > Pseudomonadota > Gammaproteobacteria > Pseudomonadales > Pseudomonadaceae > Aquipseudomonas > Aquipseudomonas fluorescens_M. The sequence goes on along the minus strand of NZ_LVEJ01000026.1, from coordinate 192,128 downwards.
TGGAAGCGGTCAACTGCCACCACAACTATGTGCAGAAAGAGCGGCATTTTGGTGAAGAGGTGCTGGTCACCCGCAAAGGCGCGGTGTCGGCGAAGAAGGGCGAGTTGGGGATTATTCCGGGCTCGATGGGCGCCAAGAGTTTCATCGTTCGCGGTCTGGGCAACGAAGAGTCGTTCAGTTCCTGCAGCCACGGCGCCGGTCGCACCATGAGCCGCACCAAGGCGAAAAACACCTTCACCGTTGAAGATCAGATTCGCGCCACTGCCCACGTGGAGTGCCGCAAGGACGAAGCGGTGATCGACGAAATTCCGATGGCCTACAAGGACATCGACAAAGTCATGCACGCCCAGCGTGAGCTGGTGGAAGTGCTGCACACCTTGCGTCAGGTGGTGTGCGTCAAAGGATAAAAGGAAAAGCAGGTCATGGAACTGGAAGAGCGTCATCCGCTGTGCGCCACGATGCGTGCGCGGGTACTGGCAGAGCTGGCGCGCCTGGAGCGTGAACGCAATGTCACGGTTTTGTATGCCTGTGAGTCCGGCAGCCGGGCCTGGGGTTTTGCCTCGACCGACAGCGATTACGATGTGCGGTTTGTCTATGTGGAGAAGCCGGAGTGGTTCGTCCAGGTCGATGCGCCGCGTGATGTGATCGAACGTCCGCTGGACGATGAACTCGACGTCAGTGGCTGGGAACTGCGCAAGACCCTCGGTTTGTTGCGCAAATCCAATCCGACGTTATTGGAGTGGCTCGACTCGCCGCTGGTTTATCGCAGTGAAACCGCTCAGGTGGCACAACTGCGCGAACTCGCCGAAGCGTTCTACAGCCCGCCCGCCGCGCGCAATCACTACCTGTCGATGGCGAAGAAGAACTTTCGCGGTTACCTGCAAGGTGAAACCGTGCGTTTCAAGAAGTACTTCTACGTGCTGCGGCCACTGCTGGCGGTGCGCTGGATCGACCAGGGCCGAGGGCGGCCGCCGATGACGTTCGCCGACCTGCTGACCACCGTCGACGACCGCGCGCTGCTTGCGGAAGTTGACGAACTGCTGGCCCTCAAACGCAATGCCGACGAGAGCGCCTACGGGCCGCGTCGTCCGGCGCTGCACGGGTTCATCGCCGCCGAACTTGAGCGCGAAGTGCCCACATTACTCAGAACTTCGGAAGACTCGCGACGCCTGGATCGGTACCTCAGGGAAACCGTCGGGTTGTACGCGTAAGGAATGCAATGAAACAGGAAGTGATAGAACTGGACGGTGCCATCGGTGGCGGCCAGGTGTTGCGCAGTGCCTTGAGCCTGTCGATGGTGACAGGCCGGGCGTTTCGCATTAAACAGATCCGCGCCAAACGCAGCCGTCCGGGACTGCTCAGGCAACATTTGACGGCGGTCATGGCGGCGGCCGAGGTCTGCGGCGCGACGGTTTCCGGTGCGCACCTGGGCTCGCAAGCGTTGAGCTTTGAGCCCGGCGCGATTCGCTCCGGCGATTACCAGTTCGCCATCGGCACCGCCGGCAGTTGCACGCTGGTATTGCAGACCTTGTTGCCGGCACTGTTGCGGGCACCAGAGGCGAGTCGGGTGCGAATCTCGGGTGGCACGCATAACCCGCTGGCGCCGCCGACCGACTTTCTCACGCGCAGTTGGCTGCCGCTGTTGCGGCGCATGGGCGCCAACGTCGAGCTGGATTTGTTGCGACATGGATTCGTCCCGGCAGGCGGTGGCGAGATTGAGGTGAACGTGCAGCCGTCGAACCTGACGCGGCTGGACCTGTGCGAACGCGGCGAGGCCATCTCGCAACACGCATCGGCGCTCACTGCCGGGCTGGCACCGACGGTGGCCGAACGTGAGTTGAGCCAAGTGGCCAAGCGTTTGAGTCTGCCGCCTGCGGCGCTGCAACATGTCACGCTCGATCCGGCGCGGGGGCCGGGTAATGTGTTGCTGCTGGAGTACGCATTCGAGCACGTCACCGAGGTGTTCAGCGCGTTTGGTCAAGTGTCGCTACGGGCTGAAAAGGTCGCCGACGCCGCGATCAATCAGGCTGCCGACTGGTTGCGCAGCGGTGCTGCGGTGGCCGAGCACCTTGCCGATCAATTGCTGTTGCCAATGGCGCTGGCCGGTGGCGGCTCGTTAACCACACCACGCATGACCGAGCATCTGCACAGCAATATCGCGGTGATCGAGGTGTTTTTGCCGGTTCGCATCGATTGTCGGGAAGAGGGTGCTGATCGATTACGCGTTGAGGTCAGCGCCAACTGATCGTCAGGCCAAGGGGCGGTGGGATTTCATCAGGAAATCCCATCGCCCTTTTTTACGTCCGCAAAAAACTCGCGAAAGGCGGCAAATTGCTGGCCCCCGGCTTTTCGCTTCCCCGGCAAAATCGCCTTTTTTCAAAAGGTTAGGTTGGCTCTATGCGGACGATTGTCATCACCGTTGCAACGCTTTCCCTGGCTGTTTTCGCGGTGGGAGTGCAGGCGAAAGAGTTGAGTAAAAGCCATCGCTTTGCCTGCACCTGGGGCTCGGACATTGCTGCCGGTGCCCAGCAATCGAAGTTGTCGGGCGTCTCGCTGTACGGCGCACGCAAACAATTGCAGGTGCGTCGCTTCCAGCAGCCGTGGATGCGCATGACCGCGATGGGGATTACCGAGCAAACCTACAACAGCACGTCGAAGCTCAAACCAGCGGCGGTCAAGCAGACCTATTACGAACAATGCGTGCGCCACGAATTGGCCCAGCGTTAATACAAAAAGCCCAACCTGAACAGATTGGGCTTTTTCATGCCTGACGAAATCTCAGCGTCACTTTTCGCTTTCGCAATTGACCATCCACGCCACGCCAAAGCGATCCACCAACATGCCGAAGCGTGCGGCCCAGAAGGTCGCTTCCAGCGGCATGTCGACGCGACCGTCCTTGGCCAGTGCGTTGAACACTCGCTCGGCCTCGGCAATGCTGTCGACGTTCAACGAAATCGAGCAGCCGCTCATGCCTTGAGTCGGCCGATCGGGCGTGGTGTCCGAGGCCATGATCATTTGATCGCCGACTTTCAGGCAGGTGTGAATGATCAAGTGGTGGTGCTCTTTCGGCACATGCTCGGCGGCGGGTGTTTCGCCGAAGGTCATCATGGCCTCGAGTTTTCCCTGCAAGGCTTGCTCGTAAAAGGTGAACGCATCACGGCAGTCACCATTGAAGATCAGGTACGGGTTGATTTTCATGTCTCTGCTCCCGGCAGTCAGGCGCGGAGCGTGGCGGGGGTTCGCCGGGTTCCGCGTTGGGCGGTTAAAACATAGCAGAGCGTTGGACGTCGGGACGGGCAGAGTCTTCCAGACGTTTTTCTTATGAGAAATGCTGGGCTTAGCACTGCACTGGGCTACCTAATCGAAGATGACGCGATCGTTGCCCAGGCAAATTGACAATTGATGGCCTTGTTTATCGAATGCGCAACTCGGCAGCGGCTTTTGCAGGGCGTTGTTTATCGGAAACCCGACAAACACCAGAGCGATCAGCAGTGCCACGACCAACTGACCGATGAGGAGAGGGCGGGACGGTAGAGCGGTGGTCTTGAAGCGCGGGCGCAGGAACAGCCCCAAGGCCACAAAGGCTGCACCGGTCAACATGGCTCGGCCGATTTCGTCTGGACTGACGCTATAGATCAACTGATCCGCATTGTCTGGATAGTTGAGATAGCAAAAGGAGCCAATGCCCAAGGTAGAAACGCCTGCGCCGACGCAGGCAAAAATCGATCCCGGCGCGCGCAAGATCAAGGTCAACAACAACCCCGTCACGGCCATGAGCCAGCCACCGTTGAGCACTAGTCCATTCATGCCGCCCATCAAGGTGCCGCCGACGTCGGTCGGTTTCAATAGCTTCCAGTCAGTGAAAACGATGTGCGCCAGCAGTGACAGCGCGGCAAGCCAGCAGATCAGGTAGTAAATCCATAGAGCTTTGGGGCGGGTTAACACACGCAGTCCTTTTCGTGGTGTCGGGGAGGGCGCCAGTATGCCGAGGAACCTTTGCGGTGTGAAATTCAGTGGTGGCGCTGGAGTACCATGAGCCACTGTCATCATCTGCAGAGCTTATTACCGCATGCCTGATCTATCGCGTATCACCTCTTTGTTTGATCAGGCGCAGCGAGCCATGCGACTGGTCTGGGGAACGTCGCGTGGCTTGTTTCTAGGGCTGGTGCTGGCAACGTTGGTGGCCGGTTTGCTGCCGGCACTGGCGGCATGGTTGGGGCAACGGATTGTCGATGCGGTTGTTGCCGCGATGCAGTTGCACGCCCAACACGGCAGTGCGCCGCTGTGGCCAGTGTTGCGTTATGTGTTGATGGAGGCCGGGGTGTTGGCGCTGTTGTCCGGCACACAACGGGCACTGTCGGTACAACAGTCGCTGTTGCGCGTGCAACTGGGGCAGAAGGTCAACACGCTGATTTTGCAGAAAGCGCAGACCCTGTCACTGGTGCAGTTCGAGAACTCCGAGTTCTACGACAAACTGGTGCGTGTCCGTCGCGAGGCTTCGACCCGGCCACTGGCGCTGGTCATGAAGTCGCTGGGTTTGATTCAAAACCTGATCATGCTGATCAGCTTTGGTGTGCTGTTGGTGCATTTTTCCCCTTGGGCGCTGGTGCTGCTGGTGGTCGGTGCGTTGCCGGTGTTCTTTGCCGAGGCGCATTTTTCCGGGGACGCCTTTCGTCTGTTCACCCGCCGCGCGCCGGAGAGTCGGCAGCAGAGCTACATCGAAACCTTGCTGTCCCACGAAACCTATATCAAAGAGGTCAAGCTGTTCGGCTTTGCACCGCTGTTACTGCAACGCTACCGTGACACGTTCGCCAGGCTGTATGCCGAAGACCGCCGTTTGACGCTGCGGCGCGATGGTTGGGGCTTCGGGCTCGGTCTGCTCGGTACCGCGGCTTTTTACGTGGCCTATGCCTGGGTGGTGATTGATGCCGTGCATGGCCAGATCAGCCTCGGTCAGATGACCATGTATCTGGTGCTGTTCAAGCAGGGCCAAAGCGCGGTGAGCAGCAGTCTGAGTGCGATCAGCGGCTTGTACGAAGACGGCCTCTATCTGACCAGTCTTTATGAATACCTGGCCGAACCGGTTCAGGTCGAAACCGGCCACCTGACGGTCGGGGTCCGCCCGGGCGATGGTTTGCGTTTCGAGAACGTCGGTTTCCGGTATCCGGGTGCCAGTCGGCCAGCGCTGGAAAACATTGATCTGCAACTGGTGCCCGGCAAGAGCGTGGCGCTGGTCGGGGAGAGTGGCTCTGGCAAGACCACACTGATCAAGTTACTGACGCGGCTCTACCGCCCCGATCAAGGACGCATTCTGCTCGACGGCAGCGATTTGCAGGATTGGCAGGAAACCGTGCTACGGCGGCGCATTGGCGTGATTTTTCAGGACTACATCCGCTATCAGTTCAGCGTCGGAGAAAATATCGGCGTCGGCGATACTTTGGCGTTCAACGACGCGCAGCGCTGGCAGGAGGCCGCTGCCCAAGGCATGGCGGCACCCTTCATCGAAGGGCTCGACAAGGGTTATGCCACGCAGTTGGGACGCTGGTTTGCCGGCGGCCAGGAGTTGTCTGGCGGGCAGTGGCAGAAGATTGCCTTGTCCCGCGCGTATATGCGCCGTGATGCCGACATTCTGATCCTCGATGAACCGACGTCCGCCCTCGATCCGGCGGCCGAGGCGGCAGTGTTTGAGCATTTCAGCCAGCACAGCGAAGGTCGCATGACGTTGCTGATTTCCCATCGCTTTTCCAGCGTGCGCAATGCTGACCACATCATCGTGTTGCAACAAGGGCAAATTCTGGAGCAGGGCGGCCACGATCAACTGATCGCCGCCGACGGGCATTACGCGCAATTGTTCGATTTGCAGGCTCGCGGCTACCGTTAAGTGTCCCGCCCGCTGCGCACGGTCGCAGGCCCGGCCACCCGAGGGGCCGGCTTGCTCTGCATCAGGCTGTCGAGCGCCTTGCGGTAATTCTGCCCACCCAGCGCCATGCTGTTGTTATGCGTCGCGCCCGGCACCAACAGCAAACGCTTGGGTTGTTGCGCGGCGTTGAACAGTTGCTCGCTGAAACGCGGCGGCACAAAAGCGTCCGCCAAACCGTGGACCACCAGCAGCGGCATGTGAATGTCGGCGATCTTGTCGATCGAATCGAATTTCTGCGACAGCAGCCAGCGTACGGGCAGTGAGGTGTTGGCCACGGCAGCAGCAACATCGGCCAGCGAGGTGAACGTCGATTCGATCACCAGTCCGCGTACGGGCAACGGCGTTTTATCACGGGCCGCGTCCTGGCCAAGTTCTGCGGCCAGATCGATAGCCACGGCACCACCCAACGAGTGGCCGTAGATCAGGCGTTTGTTCGGATCCGGTTGCAACAGTTTGAAGCGTTCCCACGCCACCCGTGCATCTTCGTAAACACTGCTTTCCGAGGGTAAATCACCCTTGCTCTGGCCGAACCCGCGGTAATCGATAGCCAGCACCGAGTAGCCCGCTGCGCGCAATTGCTCGATGCGGAACAACTGTCCGGTCAGGTTCCAACGCACCCCGTGCAGATAGAGAATCGCCGGCGCATTAGCCTTTTCCGCCGGCCACCACCAGGCGTGAATGTTTTCCCCGGCCTTGAAACTCTTCGGTTGCAGATCGAGTTCCTGCACGCTGCCGGGTAAGCCGTGATACCAGCCGGCCGTCCCCGGTTCGATGCGAAACAGCAGTTTGCGCTCGGTGTGTTCCAGCACGGCACAACTCGTCGGCACGCCGATTATCAAAGCGGCCATGCAGGCGAACACCAAACGACGGCGGCGCAGACGCGTCATGAAGGACAGGAACATTAAACGTTTCACCATGGCGCAGACAAAGAACGCTTTTTACCAGATGCCTCGGCCTGCGCGTGAGATTTTCGACCGCCGTCCCTGCGTAACGATTACAAAATGCTGCAGCGACTCAGGCCACCTGCAGCACGATCTTGCCGATATGGTCGCCAGCCTCCATGTGCGCGTGAGCCTGAGCCGCGTCGTTGAGTGAATAAACCTTGTCGATCATCGGCAGGCAACGCCCGGCAACCAGCGCCGGCCATACGTGCTCACGCAATTGATCGGCAATCGCGGCTTTTTCAACAGCGGTGCGCGCGCGCAACAGCGAGCCGGTGATCACCGCGCGTTTGGCCATCATCGCCAGCAGATCAAAGTCGTTGGCCCGCGCACCGCCGAGGAAGCCAAGCATGACCAGTCGACCATCCATCGCCAGGGCACTGACGTTAGCGTTGAGGTACGAGCCGCCCATGATGTCGAGGATCACATTGACGCCCTGGCCTGCGGTTTTTTCGGCGATGACTTGGGCGAACTCTTCCTCGCGATAGTTGATCGGCAAGCCGCCAAGCTTGCTGATCGCTGCGCATTTGTCCTGGCTGCCGGCGGTGGCAAACGCTTCAATACCGAACTCGCGGCACAGCATCAGTGCGGTAGTGCCGATGCCGCTGGTGCCACCGTGAATCAATGCGCGTTGACCACGGCTGGCGCCGCCGAGGCCGAACAGGTTGGCCCACACAGTGAAGAACGTTTCCGGGATCGCGGCGGCGTGCACCCAGTCCAGGCCGTCGGGAATCGGCAGGGTCTGACCGGCCGGGACAGCGCAGTACTCGGCATAACCGCCGCCATTGGTCAGCGCGCAGACTTTGTCGCCCACGGCGAACTGGCTGACACCCGCCCCGATTGCCACGACTTCGCCGGCAACCTCCAGCCCGGGGATCGGGTTCATCCCGGGTTTCATCGGGTACTTACCGGCACGCTGCAAAGCATCCGGCCGGTTGATCCCGGCGGCGTGCACGCGGATCAGCACTTCGCCTTGTGCGGCGACCGGCAGCGCCACGCGTTTGGGTTGCAGGACCTCGGGGCCTCCGGGTTCGGTGATTTCGATTCGAGTCATTTCATTGGGCAGGGACATGTCGTTTCTCTTGGCTTGAGTTGTGTAAGTGGGAGCCTGCCGAGCAGGCAATGATTCCCTTCAATTTGCGCAGCAGCGCGGCTCAACCGGGGCGGGCAGCCATTTCATGGCTTGCTCCAGCAGCAACGCCACGACGATCGCGCCAGCGGCAATAACGAACAACAACGCGTGGTGACCGCCGCTGGCATTGAACAGCGCCGAATAGGCAAATCCGGCCAGCGCCTGAAACGTAGCGAACGACACCGTGGCACGGCTCCAGGCGATTTGCTGGCGATGATGCTCCGGCACCAGCTCATGCACGCGGGCCAGCGCCAGCGGCACGATGCCGGGTGGAAATGAACCGAGAATCACCGCCAGCAACGCCAGCGCCAGGAACGAGTGAGTCAGCGCCAGCAACCCAAGGGCAACCGCCTGCACCACCAGCACCAGGCGAATGCCGGAACGTGCGCCAAGCTGATCGGCAAGAAAGCCATAACTCACCGGGCCGACAATCGCGCCCAAACCGTACATCACCCAGATCAGCGCGCCGATATGTGCCCCCGCGCCGAGTCCACGCGCCACGTAATCCACCAGAAACACCATCGCCGGCACCAGACCAGCGGCCATAAAGGCATATTGGGCGAACAGCACGTAGACAGCGCGCGGAGTCGGTTCAACGGACGCCGTTTCGTGCGCAGCCACCGGGTGCGCAAAATCGGACGGCCAACCGAACCAGCTCAGCGCAGTCAGCAACAGGGCCAATGCGCCCAGGCCCAGCCATGTCGCCTGCAAACCCAGGCTCAACAGCGGCGGCACCAGCGTCCCGGAACCGGCAATGCCAAGACCGATGCCAAGAAAGATCGCGCCACTGGCCAATCCTTTACGCGCCGCCGGAACGTGTGGCAGTACGGTCGCGGCCACCAGCACCATGATCGCGCCACCGGCAATCCCCGACAGCAGCCGCCAACCAAAGAACCAGCTCACCGACAACGGAAACGCGCAGGCAAAAAATGCCGCCGTGACCACCAGCATCATCAGCCGCAGGGCATTTTTATTGCCGAGCTGGCGCGCTGTCGGCCGGCCGAGCAGGGCGCCGATCAGGTAGCCCACCAGATTGGCCGCACCGAGGTAGACCACATCATTGGCGCTGAACCACTGCGCCTCAATCAGCGAAGGAATCAACGGCGTGTAAGCGAAACGCGCCAGTCCGATGCTGACCAGGCTGGCGCAGAGGCCGGCAAAGATCGGCAGCCAGATACCGGTGGAGTTTGAAGTGCGCATGATAGCGATCTCGCGGAAGGTTTATGGCGTTCAGCATATCGGCTATCGTTGCTGCGTTAATGCAGCGATTAAGCGGCACGCTGATGCGTATTTGCATCATACGGAGGCAGCATGAATTGGGATGACGCACGGGTATTTCTTGCCGTTTGCCGCGAGTCGACGCTGCGCGGCGCAGCGCGGGTGCTGGGAGTGGATCAGGCTACGGTCGGACGACGGATCACGGCACTGGAAAAGTCCCTGAGCGCGACGTTGTTTTTGCGCACCTCCGACGGCTATGCGTTGACGGCGGTCGGCGAAGCAGCGCTTAAAAGCGTGGAGAAAATGGAGCATTCGGCGCTGGAGCTGGAGCGGCAGATTCAAGGTCTGGACGATCGCCTGACCGGCACGGTGCGCGTCAGTACCACCGATTCGCTGGCCATCGACTTTCTGATTCCGGCCATTGCCCGTTTGCACGAGCAGCACCCGGACGTACGAGTGCAGCTGGATGCGTCCACGCAGATCCTCAGCCTGGCCAAGCGCGAGGCGGATATCGCGGTGCGCAACACCCGGCCGGACAACCCTGACCTGATCGCCCGGCGAATCGCCCGATGGCCGGTGGGGCTGTTCGCTTCCCAAGCGTATATCGATGCTAATGGCGTGCCGCAGCCGGACACGGCATTCGAGAGGCATGATCTGGTGGTCTATCAACCGTATCTGCAAAGCAAAAAGGACCTGACCCTGGTGTCGGAGCCGCTAAGTCGCGGCCGCATCGTCGCCAGCCTCAGTTCCAGCCTGCTCGTGCGCCGTTCGATTGCAGCAGGTTTAGGTGTAGGAGAAATCCCGGTGTACATGGGCGAGCGCGATGGCCTGATCAGACTCTGGCCGCAACGCACTCGACCGCTGCCGTACGAAGTGTGGTTGGTGACCCACGCGGATCTGCGGCATACCGCGCGGGTGAGGGCGGTGATTGAGCAGATTGTCGACGTGTTCGCATCGGAGAATGACTAGGGAGACGTTCTTTGGCACGGCTACAGCCTCTGACGAAACGGCCTACACCAGAGGCAGAATCTCCCGGCTTGTAAGCATTCTGGATGCGGCCTATTGTTTTCGTCAGCTCGTGAGGGACGTTGGACTCTCACCGCTTTAAGACCAGGGACGGTATCGCTAGACCCAGGAAGGTGTCGAATTGAAAACCACGGAATTCAGTCAAAATTCAATCAGTGATCTATCGAGTAAAAGTCGGAATACCCAAGCCATGAACCCTATAAGCCGTGAAGAATTCAATGCCAGGATCGAAACCATTGAGACCAGGATGGACGCCCGGGTCGAGGGTGTGTCGGCGAGAATTGATGCTTACCTGTTGACTCAGACTGAGCGAGACAAGGCTCAAATGGAGAGGGATAAACGATACGATCTGATGTGGGACGGTGTACAACGGATCGCCGAAGAATCAAAAGAAGCCATCAAACAGGCCTCGACAGTGAAGGCGCATTACTGGGCGACGACAGCCGTCCATTTTCTCGGAATGATCACCGTCGTCGTGGGGGCGCACTTCGCCAATCAGGCAGCGGTGTTAACCACCTTGCAGACGACACTCGCGGCGATCCAGGTAGGTAAAGATATAGGCGCACCAAGACCTGCTTCGCAACAAGCTCCCGAATCAGCACAATAGAAAACGGCCTTCAAAGAAGGCCGTTTTTCGTGAGCATTGAAGTACCAGGTCATGGCATCTCAGGCAATTCCTGCGGCCGCAAGTCGAACACCAACACCTCGGCATCGACACCGTTGCTCAAAGTCAGCAAATGTTCCTCGCGAACCCGGACGCCGTCACCTTCGCGCAATGGCTGGCCGTTGAGTTCAACGCTGCCACGTGCGACATGCACATAGGCATAGCGGTTGGCCGGCAGTTCCAGCGTGGCGCTTTCCTTGCCGTCGAACAGCCCGGCGAAGACTCGTGCATCCTGACGCACCTTGAGCGAACCGTGCTTGCCGTCCGGCGAAATGATCAACTGCAGACGACCGCGTTTTTTCTCGGCGCTGAAATGCTCCTGTTGATATCGCGGTTTGGCACCGGCGACCTCCGGCACAATCCATATCTGCAGGAAGTGCACTGGCTTGGTCGCCGAATGGTTGAACTCGCTGTGCGCCACGCCGCTGCCGGCGCTCATCAATTGCACGTCACCCGGGCGGATCACCGAGCCAGTGCCCAGCGTGTCCTTGTGTTCCAGCGCACCCTCCAGCACATAGGAAAAAATCTCCATGTCACGATGAGGGTGTTGGCCGAAGCCTTTGCCGGCAGCGACGCGGTCATCGTTGATCACCAGCAGGTCAGAGAAACCTTGCTCACGCGGGTCACGGTAGCTGGCGAAGGAAAAGGTGTGGAACGACTTCAACCAGCCATGATTGGCGAGGCCACGATCGGAGGCTTTGCGAAGGGTCAGCATGATGAAATCTCCTTGCGGGACGTGAATTCGTCCGAGTGAGGAGAAGGTTACTGGTTACTGTGCGATGCAATAAGTAGATGGAAATTGAAAGACTGTCCCGATCAGGTTGACAGTTATGCGATGCCCCTCACGCAAACTTTTGCGCCCGAAGTGCCGCACTTGGCCATAATGCCTGGCGTGTCTTATGCCTCTCTCTGATTTAAGCGATGTCCTCCCATGAAAACCGTGGCAATGGTGCTGTTCCCCGACTTTCTCCTGCTCGACATGGCCGGGCCACTGGAGGTTTTTTCGGTTGCCAATCGCTACCTGAAACCCGATGCGCATTATCAGTTGATCACGCTAGGCACTGCGGATGGTCCGCTGCGGGCCTCCAACGGCGTGCTGGTGCACGCCGACCGGACTATCGGCGACGCCGACAGCGATCGTTATGACCTGCTGCTGGTACCGGGCGGCCCCGGTGCCTACAACCAACAATTTCCGGCGTTGTTCGCCTGGCTCAAACGCGCTGTCCAGCGGGTCGATTATTACGGTTCGATCTGCACCGGCGCTTTTGTACTGGGGCATGCCGGACTGCTTGATGGTTACCGTGTGACCACGCACTGGAACTACACCGAGCGCCTGATCAAGGGTTTCCCTAAAGCCCATGTTGCGAACGATCAGATCTATGTCGAAGATCGCAATCTGATCACCTCGGGTGGCGTCACGGCGGGAATCGATATGGCGCTGGCAATTATCGCCCGCGATCACGGCAAGAAACTCGCGCAGGACGTGGCCAAAGTCCTGCTGGTGGTGATGAAACGGCAGGGCGGCCAAGCGCAGTTCAGTCCGTTGATGGCGGCGGTGGCACCGCAGGAAACGCCGATCACCCGCGCGCAGAGTTACGTGCTCGAACACCTCGACGAAGCGTTCACGGTCGAGCGCATGGCCTCCATTGCCAACATGAGTGCGCGGCACTTCGCGCGGCTGTTTACCCGCGATATCAACATGACGCCGATGGAGTTTCTGCAAAGTGCGCGCATCGACTGTGCACGCAATCTGTTGGAAACCAGTGATCTGCCGCTTAAAACCGTGGCATACAAAAGTGGTTTCGGCAGCGTGCGGCACATGCGTTCGCTGTTCGCAGAAAAGCTCGGTCTGACCCCCGCACAATACCGCGAACAGTTCAGCTAGAGCGTTTGTGTCCGTCTGAGGCACCCGTATGTCCGTGCTGCGCCCCGCGCAGCAGTTGTCGCGTCATCAGAGACTGCCAAGATAGTTGGCATGGATAGCCTTAACGATTTCAACTCGGCGTCGGTGCTGCATTTCGGCCCTTACGCCTTCCACCTGCGCCAACGGCTGATACTCGATGGAGATCGGCCATTGCGCATGGGCGGTCGCGCGCTGGACATCTTGCAAGTGCTGGTCGAGCGTGCCGGGCGCGTGGTCAAAAAGGAGCAACTGATCGCGCTCGTATGGCCGACGTCGGTGGTCGAAGAGATCAATTTGCGCGTGCACATCGCCGCGCTGAGGCGGGCCTTGGGTGACGGTGAAAACGGTCAGCGCTACATCGTTAACGTCCCGCAATGCGGTTACAGTTTCATCGCCCCGGTGCATTGCGACCCTGTCGCGCAAGTGGTCTTCGAAGGCTTGCAAACACCGCTGCATAATTTGCCCGCGCGCCTGACCGCGGTTGCCGGGCGCGACGCGCTGGTGGGCGGACTGGTACGGCAAATGCCGCTGTGCCGGCTGATGACCATCACTGGCGCGGCCGGCGTCGGCAAGTCCACCGTGGCGCTGCGTGTCGCGGAACTGCTTTTGCAATATTACCGAGACGGCGTGTGGCTGCTTGATTTGAGCCTGATCGACGACGACACGCCGTTGCTCGATCATCTGCTGCGCACCCTGGGAACTGATTTATCCGGTCTGTCGACTCGTCACGCCTTGCTGCTGCTGGATAACTGTGACCCCCGGCGTGAGGCCTGTGGAGCGGCCGTGGAAATCTTGCTCGAAGCCGCGCCGCGACTGTCGATACTCGCCAGCAGTCGTGAGGCGTTGCAGGTCGGATTGGAAACCCTGCAGTGCGTGCCACCGCTGGCCATCCCCAAACGCGCAGCAACCACCTGCATCAATGACGCCATGAACCATGCGTCGGTGCAGTTGTTTGTCAGCCGTGCGCGGGCACGACAACATGATTTCCATTTGCGCGAGCAGGATGTCAGCGCGGTCCTGGCAATCTGTCGTCAGCTCGACGGATTGCCGCTGGCGATCGAACTGGCGGCGGCGCAGATTGATGCACTGGCGTTGGTCGGCTTGCAGGCGCAAATGGCCCACGGCCTGCAAGTGCTCAGCCATGGCCGGCGCACCGCGGTAGCGCGACACCAATCGATGCAGGCGGCACTCGACTGGAGCTATGAGCGTTTGAGCGAGCAGGAACAACGCGCATTGCAACGCTTATCGGTGTTCAAAATGGCGTTTACGCTGGACGCGGCGCTGGCGGTGATCAGTTGCCCGCAACTGGCTTCGCCACGCCTTGCCGCGATTATCGAAAGCCTGGCGCAGAAGTCATTGTTGACGGTGGAGCGGGGCAGTCATGCCGGCCGATACCGCATGCTTAATACCACCCGATGCTATGCCCGCGAGCAACTTGAACGTAGCGGTGAAGGGATTGAGCTTGAACGCCGCCATGCCCGTTACATCAACCGGATTCGCCGAACCTCAGGCGTGCACGTGCTCGCGTAACTCGTCGATCAGCAAGCGCACCTTGCGCAAGTCAGGGGTCGCGTAGCCCTCGGTAAAGCGTTGATAGATCGGGGTGAGCAAATCCAGCGCCTCGGCGCAGCGTGACTGGCGTTGCCAGAGTTGCGCCAGTGATGTGGCGCTGCGAAGTTCCCAGACGAGCGCGCCTTGCGTGCGGGCGATGGTCAGGGATTGTTGCAGGAGTTCTTCGGCTTCCTTCAGGGCCTCTTCGCGAGCAGGCTCGCTCCCACAGGGGATTGCGGTGAACTCAGTCCCCGTGTGGGAGCGAGCTTGCTCGCGAAGAGGCCCGCCCAGACAAACCATCTCTCCATTCAGTAACGCCTCCGCCCGCGCCCGCAGAATCTCCGCCGTGCTCCACCCGGCATCACCACTGAGCGCCCGCTCAAGCAGCGCGTCATCGATAAAACGGCAATCCAGCGTCACCATGATTTCCCGAATCAGCCCGCTGCTGTCCTTCGGCACCGGCGCACTGGCTTGCGCGTCGATCACCTGCGCGTAATGCCGGGCCCAGGTGTTGAACAACAGCACTGAATGCTTCTGCGATTGCTCCAGCAACAGTTGCAATAGCGCGCGGGCATTCTGCTGATCGCCGTTGTAATGAGCGATCAGGCAACTGGCCAGTGCCAAGGTGTAGCAAATCGAGGTGCCATGGTCGATCTGCACTGCAATATCCAGTGCCTGCCGCGCCGTGCGCCACGCTTGCTCCGGCAATCCCTGCATCCACAGCACCCGCGCCAGCACCGTCAGCGACGCGACACTCTGGTCGTATTGCACGCCAAAACCGTGCGTGAAGCGGTTGACGTGACCGCTGTGCGCCATGCGCTGCAACACTTGTTCAGCGTGAAGGCGCGCCTGTGGCTGGTCCCCGGCATAGTGCAGGGCCAATACCCGCAAGCGGTGGGTACTCAGTGACAACAGTGGATCGCCGTGCAGGCCGAGGTGGTCGAAGTGCTCACTCTGGGCCAGTGCCATGCGGTAATGCCCGCAACTGAGGTTGACCGCCATGTGTCCGGACACGGCGCGCAACTGCCCGGCGACGTCGTCGTGCGCGTGCGCCAGCCGGCGGGCTTCGGCGAACGCTTCAATGGTTTCCGGGGTGCCGCCCCACGTGTGATAACAGGCACTGCCGAGCGCCAGTTTCAGGGCGACTTTCAGGCGCGCGCAGGGTTCACCGAGTTCATCGAACAGGCGCAGTGCCCGGCGCACATAGCCGCCGTACTCCTTGAGCAACGACAACTCTTGCCACAAGGGCGCCGACGCCGCCGCCAGGCGAATCCCCAAGCCACCGGGGCCGACACCGTTCAGGCTCCAGTCCAGCGCCGCGCGCAGATCTTCCAGGCCTCGGGCATAACGCTCGATCCACACCACCGTCGGCGTGTTCTCCCAATCGTTTTGCGCTTGCTGCATCAATACCAGGCAGCGTTCGGCATGCCGTTCGCGGGTGTCGTCGCATTCGGCGGCGTGCTCGAGTTTTTCCAGTGCATAACGGCGCGTCGTGTCGAGCAGGCGATAGAACACCTCCTCATCGCCGACCTCGACGCTGAGCAGGGATTTGGCCACCAGTTGCGTGATCGCCACAAACACCACGCCGGGGTCGATCTGTTGGCCGACGATCACCGCCGCTGCTGACTCCAGGGTAAAACCACCGCGAAACACGCCCAGACGGCGCAGGCAGGTCTGCTCGCATCCGTCGAGCAGATTGAAACTCCAGTCCAGCGTCGCGCGCAGGGTGTGGTGGCGCTCAAGGCTGTTTTGATTGCCCGCTGCCAACGACGGCAAGCGCCCTTGCAACTGGCTCAGCAGACCGTCCAGGCCCAGCTCGGCGACCTGCGCGGCCGCCAGTTCCAGCGCCAGAGGAATGCCGTCGAGGCGGTGGCAGATTTCGATGGTTTGCGGCAACTGCGCGTCGCTCAGTTCGAAGCTTTCCTGCGCGGCCGTGGCCCGTTCGATGAACAGTTGCAGCGCCGAATATTCCAGCGCCTGCTGACGATCCGGCATCGCGCTCATGGGTGGGTATTCGAGGGAATCCAGGCGCTGCACGAATTCGCCTTCCGCGCGCAGACTCTCGCGGCTGGTGGCGAGGATATGCACCTTCGGCGCTCCGCGCAGAATGCTTTCGCTGAGCGCCGCGACGGCATCGATCAGGTGTTCGCAATTGTCGAGCAGCAACAGCATCTGCCGTGATTGCAGGCCATTGATCAGCGACTCCAGCGGATCACCTTCCGGTAATGCCAGGTCGAGCAGGGCGGCCAGATGTGAGCCAATCAGTCGCGGATCGTTGAGTGGCGCCAGGTCCACCAGTCGGATGCCGTCGCGGTACTGTCCGATCAACTGCTCGGCCACGCGCAGGGCCACCGTGGTTTTGCCGATCCCGCCGGGGCCGACCAGGGTGATGCAGCGTCGGCGCGGCAGCTGTGTCATCAAGCTGTCGACCAGAGGCTGGCGGCCGATCATGCGCGTGCGCCGCAAGGGCAGGTTGTGCCGACCGCCAACATTGCCCACAGGACGCTCCTCCATGGATTGGAGCAAAACCGGGGCGACAAAACTGTAGCCTCGTTGCGCCACGGTGATGATGTAACGCTGGCCGGCCTGACCATCACCGAGGGCCTTGCGCAACGCCGCCATGTGCACACGCAAGTTGATCTCTTCGACGACACTGTCCGGCCAGACCCCGGCCATCAATTGCTGTTTGCTCACCACTTCGCCGGCATGCGCCAGCAGAATCAGGAGGATGTCCATCGCCCGCCGGCCCAGACGCAGCGGCTGTTCACCTTCGAGTACCAAGCGTCGGCCGGGATGAACCCGATAAGGGCCAAAGCCGAGGGCCTGATGCGGGGAAAGACTCAACAGCTCACTCCTGCGGTGCTGCAGCGGACAGAGCGGAGTAGGGCCGGGCGCGTGCGCAGGCCTTCTAATCCGGGGTGTCCCGGCATAATCCTCAGGTTTGAGCGTCAGTGCAACGGGTGCTGCGGGCATCAGGATCAAAACACGGCGGGTTGTGAGCGGTGAATTTTCGGTTCACGCATGATCTGGCAGCGCCAGGCAAACGGGTTGATGCCTTCGCTGCGAGTGAACATATGGCAGAAATGCGCCTGATCGCAAAAACCGCATTCCAGGCTGATTTGCGTCAGGCTCAGGTCAGTGTGCTGAATCAGCAGCTTGGCACGCGCGATGCGCTGGCTGCGAATCCAGTCCTGCGGCGACACCCCGGTGCTGCATTTGAAGGCACGGGAAAAATGGCTGCGCGACAGCGAACAGGCGCGGGCCAGTTCGGTGACTTCCAGGCTTTCGCCCAAGCGTTCGAGGATCAGTTGTTTGACGTGCCGTTCGCGTTGCGGGCTGAGCCCGCCAATGCCGCTCTTGCGCGGTTCGCTGGCAGGGGCGAGGGCGACGGTGGGTTGCAAGTGAGCCATGGCCAAGGTCCGTGTCGGTGGGGAAGGCACGGTCGGCGCGTTCCCTCAGGTCAAAAAACAACGCTGCGCAGAGGGATTCATTGTTGGGCCGGGGGTTGATGCTGACGAGTTAATCGTTGTTAATTTGCTTAACAACTGGAGATAAAACCAGCCTTGATCACGTAAAGTGCGTAGCACTTGCGTCTGGTTGGCCATCGAAGGAAAGCGCCCATGAACCGTAACGATCTGCGTCGCGTCGACATGAACCTGCTGGTGATTTTCGAAGCACTGATGTTCGAAAAAAACCTGACCCGCGTCGCCGAAAAACTGTTCATGGGCCAGCCTGCGGTCAGCGCGGCGCTGGGCCGGTTGCGCGATCTGTTTGATGATCCGCTGCTGTTGCGCAACGGCCGCGGTATGGAGCCGACGGCGCGCGCGCTGGCGATTCTCAAAGAGCTGCAACCGGCGATGGATGTGATTTCCGGTGCGGTCAGCCGGGCCAAGGAGTTCGAACCGGCGAGCAGTTGCGAGGTGTTCCGCATTGGTCTGTCGGACGACGCCGAATTCGGCCTGTTCCCACCGTTGCTACGCCAACTTCAGCAAGAGGCGCCGGGCATTGTCGTGGTGGTGCGTCGCGCCAACTACCTGCTGATGCCAGCGTTGTTGGCGTCGGGGGAAATCTCGGTGGGCGTCAGCTACACCACCGATCTGCCGGCCAACGCCAAACGCAAGAAACTGCGCGACATTCCCTGCAAAGTCCTGCGCGGCGACGACCGTCCGGGTCCGCTAACGCTCGACGAATACTGCGAACGCCCGCACGCGATGGTCTCGTTCTCCGGCGACCTGAGCGGCAATATCGACATGGACCTGGCCAAGGTCGGCCGCTCCCGTCGCGTGGTTTTGGGCGTGCCGCAATTCAGCGGCCTGCGCGCCTTGCTCGCCGGCACCGAGATGATCGCCACCGTGCCGGATTACGCGGCGTGTGCACTGGTGGAAGGTTGTGCCTTGCGCGCTGAAGATCCGCCATTCCCGATCGATGCGGCGCAGTTGTCGATGGCGTGGAGCGGGGTGCACGACAACGATCCGGCGGAGAAATGGCTGCGCTCGCGGATCAGCCAGTTCATGGCAGCGCCGTTGGATATTCCGGTGATGTGAGCGTCCGTTCGTCTGAAACAGGGCTTGACCTGTTAGTTCTGACAGTGGCGCATCTCCGCATTCACATGTCTGATTGGCCGATGTCGAAAGGTAGCCAAAAAGGACGTGAACATGGACACGCTGATACCCGCGCTGGACAGTAGCAGTCTGCCGCCGCTCTCAATCATAGAAAGTCGCCCTGACGGTTTGCTGGACCCAGAGGCCGCTCGGTACAACCTGACGGTAAAAATCGACTTCGATTGGCAGACAGGAGACAGTCTCACGATCACGTGGGCCGGTACGCCAGGTTCTGGGTCCTACACCTCACCGCGCATACCGATCGGCGGATTTCAACGTCCTTTCCAGACCCATATTGATAACCTCCTGGTGGCTTTCAACTTCGAGCATACCGTCATTGTCACTTACACGGTTTACCGTGGCACCGAACCGCCTGTTACTTCACAGCCTTTGCCGCTTTACATCACCCGCATCAATCAATTGAGTCTGCCTCGGCCATTTATCCGACAGGCCGACAAAGACGGTCAGGGAAGTGAGCTGAATGTCAGCGACCTTTCTGAGTTCACCTTGCGTACGAATGCGTGGCTACTGGGCAGGCGCGGCCAATTCTTCTGGCTGAATATCAACGGCACAAATGCCGACGGCAGTGATTTCGAGGCGTCGTACTGGCAGGCGCCGGACAATGTGGTCAATGACGAATTCAACCGCTTCGGTTTCTTCGAACAGAACTTCCCTGCTGCACCACTGCAACGTCTGCAGGATCGCAGCGTGCTGTCGCTGCGCTTCATGGCCGGGCTGCAAGGCAGTCAGGATGCATCCCTTGCGCAGCCATTTGCACATCGAAACTACATCGTACTGACAGGAGCCCCCAGCGGGCCGAGGATATCGTCAGTCACCGATCTTGATGGAGACATACTTGACGGCGCGGACACCCGGTACACCACGGTCACGCTAAGCGGCACCGCTAGCGACACAGTGGCTGTGTTTGATGGCTCGACCAGGCTCGACACGGCCGATGTCGTCGACGGTAACTGGAGGTACGTCGCAACTGACCTGACCGGTGGATCGCATGTGTTTACGGTGAGATTGGCGGATGGCAGCGGAAGCGCCTCACCCCCCTGGCGAATCAACGTCGTGATTCAAAGCCTGCCGCTGACGATTGTCGAGGCTCCCGATAACATCAATCTCGATCCGCTGAAAGCAATAACGACCCTGACTGCGTTGTTGGATCTCGACCTGCAACCCACCGATATGGTTTCAGTGACAGTGAAAGCCGCTGATGGCACTCCCCCGGCAGGTTCGCATACCACTACCCCGGTACCGGCCGGCACCACGAGGCCGATCAGAATCAGTTTGCCCGTATCGCTGGTGGCCTTCAGCATCGGAAAAATAATGGAGGTTGCGTTTACCTACACCCGAGGTGCTTCCGCCCCGGTGACCTCACAGCCCCTGCATCTCAATGTGTTGCCGATTGCGTTGGAGCGACTCGCGGCGCCGGTGATCACTCAGGCGAACGGCACCGACATTCTCGATCTGAAAGATGTCCAGTCCGGCGCGAATCTGCTGTTTGGTGTCTGGCCGCATATCGCTGTGAATCAGTGTCTCTGGCTTGATCTTCAGGGGGAGAGCAACGCAGGCGCGCCCAATCTGCGGATGTGGGCCGGCACCACTAACAGGGTGCATCGGGCCTGGGTGACGAATGGCGGTTACACCGCGATTGTTTCGGCCAATTATCTACGGCTGCTGAAGGATGGCAGCAAGCTGATCATTCGGTTCATGGTCAATCTGGATCAGGTGGCGAATTCTGATACGGCGGCGGTTTTTCAAACCCGTGAATACACCATTCGGGCGGTGCCTTGAGCCTCACACCTGCCGGCAACGTCATCGTGAACGGCCGTCGCAACTAAGCACATCCGTGCAATTTCCCCCCGCCCATCATTGGCATGCTTCAGGCCAATGATATTTCAAGGGTGGGGCCATGAACGCTTCGCAACGAGAAGAACAGGCACGCGACGTCGGTCTGCTGTTCCTGCGGGTCAGCGGCGGGTTGTTCCTGCTGTGGGTTCACGGCTTGCCCAAGCTGCTCGATTTCACCGCGCAATTGCAACTGATCGAAGACCCGTTCCACCTCGGATCCCACCTCACCTTGATCCTGGCGATCTTCGCTGAAGTCCTCTGTCCGCTACTGATCGTCGCCGGGTTACTGGCGCGATTGGCCTGCGTGCCTATTCTCTTTGTGCTGCTGGTGGCGCTGTTGGTCGTGCATCCGCAATGGAGTGTGGCCGAGGGGCAGTTCGGCTGGTTGCTGTTGATCCTGTTTGCCACTGTGTTGATCGCCGGGCCGGGACGGCTGGTGATTCCTGTTCGTTTGCCCGGAGTGTTGCGTTATGCCTGAAGTCCTCAAACCCCAAGCGCCGGGGGCCGATGAGACGGTCACGTTGATCATCAAACACCGGGTCAAGGCTGGTTTCGAGTCGGCGTATGAAGCCTGGCTGCGCAATATTGTCCGCGTGGCGGGGCAGCGCGAAGGCCATTTGGGCGTGGACGTGGTGCGCGGCAAGCGCGCCGGCCTGGATTTCTACACCTGCGTGCTGCGTTTTTGCTCGACTGAGGCGATGCAACGGTGGATGGAATCATCGGAGCGCAAGGCATTGGTCGAAGAGGCCGCGCCGATGCTTGCCGATGGCGACCAGACCGAAGTCGCGCCGATCAGCGAGTTCTGGTTTTCGCCACTGGCTGATGCTGCTTCGCCACCGCCGCGCTGGAAACAAGCGGTGATCACCCTGCTGGTGATTCTGCCGCACACCTTGCTGGTGCCGCTGATCTGGGGGCCATTGCTCAAGTTGCATCCACTGCTTTCCAACTACGTGGTCGCGACCTTCCTGATCACCCTGACCATCGTCGTGTCGGTGGTGTACGTGTTCATGCCCCGCGTAACGCGATTGTTCGCCCCGTGGCTCGAAGCCAGCCAGGCCCATGAACACCTCGATTCCCAAGAGACCTCGCCACGCTGAGCGCGCGGGGTTTGCTCCTTTTCACTTTGCTTGAGGAACTGCGATGAGCGCCGATCTGATTCTGTTCAATGGCCAATTTCATACCGTTGACCGCACCAAACCACTGGCCAGTGCCGTGGCCATCACCGACGGCCGCTTCGTCGTCGTTGGCAACGACAACCAGGCCATGGCCCTGCGCGGGCCGAACACGCAAGTGGTCGACATGCACGGCCGCTGCGTCATCCCCGGTCTCAACGACTCGCACTTGCACCTGATCCGTGGCGGTTTGAACTACAACCTCGAACTGCGCTGGGAAGGCGTGCCGTCGCTGGCTGACGCGCTGCGCATGCTCAAGGATCAGGCTGACCGTACGCCAACCCCGCAATGGGTGCGCGTGGTCGGTGGCTGGAACGAATTCCAGTTCGCCGAAAAACGCATGCCGACCCTCGAAGAAATCAACCAGGCCGCACCGGACACCCCGGTGTTCATCCTGCACCTGTATGACCGCGCCTTGCTCAACCGCGCCGCCCTGCGCGTGGCCGGCTACACCCGCGACACGCCGAACCCACCGGGTGGCGAGATCGTTCGCGACAGCAACGGCAACCCGACCGGCATGCTGGTCGCGCGGCCAAACGCGATGATCCTCTACTCGACGCTGGCCAAGGGGCCGAAGCTGCCGCTGGAATACCAGGTCAACTCGACCCGCCAGTTCATGCGTGAGCTCAATCGCCTCGGCCTGACCAGTGCGATCGACGCCGGTGGCGGTTTCCAGAACTACCCGGACGATTATCAGGTGATCGAACAACTGGCCAAGGACGACCAGTTGACTGTGCGTATCGCCTACAACCTGTTCACCCAGAAACCGAAAGAAGAGCTGAGCGATTTCCAGAACTGGACCGGCAGCGTCACGTTGCATCAGGGCGACGACTACCTGCGCCACAACGGTGCCGGGGAAATGCTGGTGTTTTCGGCGGCGGACTTCGAAGACTTCCTCGAACCGCGCCCGGACCTGCCGCAAACCATGGAGCAAGAGCTGGAGCCGGTGGTGCGCCACTTGGTCGAGCAGCGCTGGCCGTTCCGCCTGCACGCCACCTACAACGAATCGATCAGCCGCATGCTCGACGTGTTCGAGAAGGTTAACCGTGATATTCCGTTCAACGGTCTGCCGTGGTTCTTCGACCACGCCGAAACCATCACCCCGCAGAACATCGAGCGGGTGAAAGCGCTGGGCGGTGGTATTGCGATTCAGGATCGCATGGCGTTCCAGGGCGAATACTTTGTCGACCGCTACGGCAAGCAAGCTGCCGAAGCGACGCCACCGATCAAACGCATGCTCGCCGAAGGTGTACCGGTCGGCGCCGGCACTGATGCAACGCGCGTTTCCAGTTACAACCCATGGACGTCGTTGTACTGGATGGTCAGCGGTCGCACCGTCGGCGGTCTGGCCCTATACGAAGAAGGTCTGCCGCGCACCACCGCGCTGGAGTTGTTCACTCACGGCAGCGCCTGGTTCTCGTCGGAGCAGGGCAAGAAAGGCCAGATCAAGGTCGGGCAACTGGCGGATCTGGCAGCGCTGAGCGCGGACTTTTTCCATGTCGAGGAAGAAGCGATCAAGTGGATCGAATCGGTGCTGACCGTAGTCGGCGGCAAGATTGTTTACGCTGCCGGTGACTTCGAAGACCTTGGCCCGCGTTCGATTCCAGTGCTGCCGGACTGGTCGCCAGTGGTGAAGGTGCCGGGGCACTGGCGGCCGAATTCGCCGTTGCAGGCGCAGGTTCACCAATGCAGCGGCCCGTGCGCCGTACACACCCACAGCCATGAAAAGGCGCGAATGTCGAATGCGCCGGTCAGCGACTTCGCCGGTTTCTGGGGCGCGTTTGGCTGTTCCTGCTTCGCCTTCTGATTTCCCCTGAAGCGTCTGCCATCCGGTCGGCGCTTCACGCTTCATCCATCCGTCCATCCAGGAGTTTTCCCATGAGCGTTCCTTACACACGTCTGAACAAAGATGACGCGGTCGTACTGCTGGTCGATCACCAGACCGGCCTGATTTCGCTGGTCCAGGATTTCACCCCGAACGAGTTCAAGAACAACGTGCTGGCGCTGGGCGACATCGCCAAGTTCTTCAAGCTGCCGACCATTCTGACCACCAGTTTCGATGCCGGCCCCAACGGCCCGATCGTGCCTGAGCTGCGTGAGCAGTTTCCGGATGCGCCGTTCATTCAGCGTCCAGGCCAGATCAATGCGTGGGACAACGAAGACTTCGTCAAGGCAATCAAGGCGACCGGTCGCAAGCAACTGATCATCGCCGGTGTGGTGACTGACGTTTGCGTGGCATTCCCGACTTTGTCGGCCATCGCTGAAGGCTACGAAGTGTTTGTTGTGACTGACTCGTCCGGCACCTTCAATACCACCGTGCAACAAGCGGCGTGGGCGCGGATGTCGGCGGCGGGTGCACACCTGCTGAACTGGTTCTCGGTGGCGTGCGAGCTGCAGGGTGACTGGCGCAACGATATGGAAGGGTTGGCGCATTTGCTGTCGGAGCGGTTGCCTAACTATCGCAACCTGATCAACAGCTACACCAAGTTCACTGCCAAGTAATCGGCTGATCCTGAAAAGCCCCTCACCCTAACCCTCTCCCAGAGGGAGAGGGGACTGACCGAGGGGATCTTTCGAGGTACGCCGACGTGCAATACCGAGTCGAACTTCAGTTTTGAACAGCTTGGAGATCGGCTCCCTTTTTCTCTGAGGTCCGGAGGGAGATGGGACTGACCGCGGGGTTCTTTCGGGATACGCCGATCTGCGATACCGAGCCGAACTCAGGTTCTGAATTGCATACCGTCTGCTCCCTTTCCCCCTCGCCCCCTTGGGGGAGAGGGTTGGGGTGAGGGGGTAGGCTTTTGATCTTGAAATCTTCGCGTCACCGCTTCTGCAACCACCCCAAAAAACCACCTTTCCTCACCGCCACCGGTTTGCCCATCAACGCGAGGCGACTGTTCTGCTGACGCACCGCCTGCAATTTATTCAACGCCCGACCCACCTCCGTGCGCTGTTCCATGCACTCACGAGTCAGGTTCTTGTCGAGACGATAAATGATGCTCGACGTCAACGCCGTGAACGTCGCCTGCGACGGCGTATCCGCCAGAATGCTCTGTTCACCCATGACCTCACTCGGCCCCATCCGCCCGGCCTCAACCTTACTGTCGCCGTCCGCCACGGTCGCACTGACCACCCCGGTGGCAATCACGAACAGACTCTCCGGCACCTCGTCCAGATCCAGCACCACCTGGCCCGCCGCGTACTGCTGCGCGACCATCGATTCGGCGAGGCGATCACGCTCCTCACTGCTCAGCGAGCGGAAGATTTTAACTTCATCGAGCAGTGCACGGGCCCGGCTCGACGGTTCGATCACACCGTCCGGATGCCGCGAAATACCTGCCGCTTCCAAATGCCGGTGAGCGAGGTCGAACAGCTGATTGCGCACTTCGCTTTTCTTGCCGAGTTCGGCGATGAAGCCGCTGGCGACGTATTCGGACATGGTTTCACCAGCCTCTTTCAGTACGGCTTTCGGCGCCGGCGTCAACAACAGAGAACTGCTGCCCTGCAAGGTGCGATCAAGCGCATCGAGGACTCGACGCGGGCGGATGTGGTTCGGCACCTGAATGCTGATCGACACGCCATGCATGTTGTTCGGACGGCTGAGGTTGACGATCTTCGCCTTGGCCGCCACCGAGTTCGGCACCACCGCCATGGTTCCGGCGCTGGTCAACAGGTGGGTGGCGCGCCAGTCGATGTCGAAGACCTTGCCTTCGACGCCGTCGATCACCACGAAATCATCCACCTGATAGGGCTTGGTGGTGTTGAGCACAATTCCGGAAAACACATCGGCCAAGGTACTTTGCAGGGCCAGACCGACAACGATGGCGACCACGCCGGATGTCGCCAGCAAGCCCTTCACCGGCAGCTCCAACACGTAACCTGCCGCCGCGACCGTGGCGACCAGAAACACCAGTGCGCCGATCACGTCCTGCAACAAACGGCCGCTATGGCCGATGCGGCGCATCAGTGCCAGGCCGATCACTTCGGTCAGCACCCGCGCGGCGTACAGCCACCAGAGAATCCCCAGTGCCGTTGCACCCAGTTGCGCCACACGATCATCGGCGAACAAGGGTGCTTGCAACGGACTGACCCCGGCGTTGATCACCAGCGCCGTGAACGCAAGAAACAGCACCAGCCGCACGGCCACTCTTGGCGCACGATGCGAGAACGGCGTGAAGTGCCAGAGCACGGCGTCGAGCAACAGCAGGGCGGCGCTCAGGGACAACAGGTGGGTGAGGAGGAAGGACATGGAAGACTCCCGTGCAGCGTGGGTATTGAAGCTGCTTTTGTGGCGAGGGGGCTTGCCCCCGTTCGGCTGCGCAGCAGTCGTAAAAATCAGTGCATGCCGTTTTTCAGTCGCACCGGGTTTTCAGACTTTGGGGTCGCTTCGCAACCCAACCGGGGCAAGCCCCCTCGCCACAAAAGCAGCATTGCCACACCGTGTGGTGTGGCAATGTCTGAGGGCTCAGTTCAGATGAGTTTTCAGCTCAGCCGCCGCCTGACGCACCGCCGCTTTCACTTCCGGAATCTGACTCAGCGGATTGAGCAAGCCAAAGTCATGAATCATCCCGTTGTAACGCACCGAGGTCACCGCTACACCCGCCGCATCCAGGTGCCGCGCATAGCCTTCACCTTCGTCACGCAGCACGTCGAATTCGGCGGTCTGCACCAGTGCGGCGGGCAAGCCTATGAGTTGTTCGGCGCTGGCGTTGAGCGGCGAGGCGTGGATCTGCGCACGTTCGGCCGGGTTGGTGGTGTAGTTGTCCCAGAACCACTGCATCATGCCTTTGGTGAGGAAGTGTCCTTCGGCAAACTGCTGGTACGAACCGTCGTCGAACTGCGCGTTGGTCACCGGCCACATCAGCAACTGGAAGCGCAGCGCCGGGGTTTTCTGCTCCTTGGCCATCAACGCCACGACGGCCGCCATGTTGCCGCCGACGCTGTTGCCGGCCACGGCCAGGCGCTTGCCGTCGACACCGATATCCTTGCCGTGTTCGGCCACCCATTTCGTCGCGGCGTAGGCCTGGTTGATCGCGGTCGGGTACTGCGCTTCCGGCGACGGCGTGTAATCGACGTACACCGCAACCGCGCCAGAACCCACCACCAGATCACGGATCAAGCGCTGGTGCGTCGGGTAATCGCCGAGCACCCAGCCGCCACCGTGGAAGAACATGAACACCGGCAACTCGCCTTTGACCTTGGCTGGACGCACCACTTTCAGGTTGATCGTCTGGCCGTCGACCTTGATCGCCTTGTCGCTGACTTCAACACCGGACAAATCCACCTTCACCGAAGCCTGCGCGCCGGTCAGCACCGCACGGGCATCTTTCGGGCTCAGTTGCTCCAGCGGTTTGCCACCGCCGGCGGCGAGGGCGTTGAGGAAGGCTTGGGTGTTGTGTTCGACACCGGAGTTTTCAGCGGCGAAAGCGTTGCCGATGGACAGGGCGAGGAGGGAAGCGGTCAGGGTTTTCTTGACGAGGTTCATGGTGGAAATCCTTTTGAATGTTTTTGAGTTTTTATGCCTGGGTTGCGGGCTGCTGTGGCGCTGGGCTTCAGGCCTCAGCAACACCGTGAGCACAGATTAAAAGGCTGCCGAAAAGTGAAAAAGCGGCTATAAAGCGTTTAACTGTCCACCAGAGAGTGACAATGAACCCGTTCGAAGACATGCGTATTTTTTGCCAGGTCATGGACTCCGGCAGCTTCACCTCAGCGGCCGATCAATTGGGCCTGTCCAAGCAGTTCGTCAGCCGGCGCTTGATGCAACTGGAAGAGCGCCTCGGCGTGCGGTTGTTGAATCGCTCGACCCGCCGGCTGGACGTCACGCCACTGGGCCAGAGTTACTACGAATCGGCGTTGCGCCTGTTGGGTGAAGTCGAGCAAGTGGAGCAGGGCATCGCCGGGCAGACTGCCGAGCCGCGCGGGACAATTCGCCTGAGCGCGCCGTTGTCGTTTGCCGTGGCGCATCTGGGGTGTTTGCTGCCGATGTTTTTGCAGCGCTATCGCGAGGTTACGGTGGAAGTGGATCTGAGTGATCGGCCGGTGGATCTGCTCGGTGAGGGTTACGATCTGGCGTTGCGCATTGGCGTGCTCGAAGACTCGACGCTGATCGCCCGGCGCATCGCGTCGATCGAGCGGGTGTACTGCGCCAGTCCGGCGTATCTGGCCGAACGCGGTACGCCGCTCGAACCGGAAGACTTGCACAGCCATGATTGCCTTCCTTATGGCCATGGTCGCTCGGTGCAATGGCGTTTCAATGCCGGGCAGGGCAAGCCGCTGCTGGTCAATGTGACCGGGCGCATGCGCGTGAACAACGGCGAGTTGCTCAGGGATGCGGCGGTGCAGGGGATGGGCATTACTTATTTGCCGACGTTCATTGTCGGCGCGGCGCTGAAGGATGGCCGATTGGTGCCGGTGCTGGATGATTTGCGCCCGGAACCGCTGACACTTTCAGCCGTTTACCCACAGCATCGCCAGGCCTCGAGACCGGTGCAGGCGTTGGTCGAGTTTTTGCGCGAACGCCTGAACGAGAGCCACGTCGCCCTCTGAGCCAGCGCTGGATTTTTATCCACTGCAAAGCCCTTGTGGGAGCGAGCCTGCTCGCGAAAGCGGATGGTCAGTCAAAACATCTTTGGCAGACCCACCGCATTCGCGAGCAGGCTCGCTCCCACAATGGATTTATGGCTGTCTGCGGAATCTGTAAACGCCACAAAACCCTGTGGGAGCGAGCTTGCTCGCGAAAGCGGTGTGTCATTCAACACATTCTTCACTGACCCGACGCCTTCGCGAGCAAGCTCGCTCCCACAGGGATTGTGGTGTTTTTACGATGGCTTAGTTGGCGCGCTTATCGTCGCCCGGCTCGCCGCCGACATGCACGCCGCGATCATCGCCGGCTTCAGCCGCAGCATGGACGCCACGATCATCACCGACTTCACCCGCGCGGTGGACCCCGTGGTCATCGCCGACTTCACCGGCACGATGGACGCCATGGTCATCCCCCGCTTCAGCATGGGTGCCGCTGCGGCCGGATGAGCCGCTGTCGCCCGAGTGTCCCGAGCCGTGGTCGCTGCCGCTGTGGCCACTGTTGCCACCGCCACCGCCACCGTTGCCGCTATTGCCTCCGCCACCGCTTCCACCACTGCCGCCGCCACCCCCGTTTCCGCCACTCCCTCCGCCATTACCGCCATGGCTTCCACCACCGCCATTACCGCCACCACTGCCGCCACCACCACCGCCGCCGCTCCCTCCGCCACCACCGCCACCACCGCTACCACCACTCCCCCCATCCTTGGCATAAGCACTGGACACCCCGGACAAACCCTCCGGAACCAACACCGTAGACGCCGACAGAACTGCGCCGATGGCCATTGCGAGCACAAGCTTTTTAATGTGCATATCGTTCTCCGTCTTTGTGGTCTTGTTTGGGAACGTAACAGTGTGTTGGTGCAGAGATCCGACCCGTTCCCGGAGTCAGTGAATACTCGAAGCAAGTTCGAAAATCGGGATGTACATCAGGATCACGATGACCCCGATGAGCAGGCCGATGAAGGTCATCAACAGCGGTTCGAACAACTTCACGAACCACTCCAGCCAGCGGCTGATTTCCTCGTCGTAGAAGTCGGCGCTGCGCTCCATCATCTGCCCGAGGTTGCCGGACTGTTCGCCCGCGCGCAGCAACCGTAGCGATACCGGTGTCACCAAGTGATTGAGCTCCAGCGCGGTGGACAATGATTGCCCCTCGCGCACCCGCTCGCAGGCCTGATCCAGTCGCGTTCGCGAAGCTACAGTGAGCAAGCCACGGACCATGGCCATCGCGGTCACCAGCGGAATCCCGCCTTGCAGCAGAATCCCCAGCGAACGATAAAACCGCGCCAGCTCATACATGAAAATTCGTTGATGCACGGCCGGCAGTTTCTCCACCAGCCGATCCAGTCCACGGCGAAACGCCGGTTGCTTTTGCAGCACGGCGAGGGCGATGACAATCGCCGCCAGCGCACCGAAGAATTCAGCCTGATGCGCATGCAGAAACATGCCGCTGCTCATCAATACCTGCGACAGCCACGGCAGGTTATTGCCCAAGCCTTCAAACACCAGGCTGAAGCGCGGCACCACGTAACCCATCAAAAACAACACCACGCCACCGCCGACTATCAGCAACAGCATCGGGTAGATCGAGGCGCTGATGATCTTCTGCCGTACCTCGTCCATGCGCTGGCGATAACTGACGTAACGGCCCAGCGCATCGCCAACCGCGCCGGTCTTCTCGCTGGACTGTACCAGCGCCACGTACAGCGGCGGGAAAACCGCCGACAACTGGCCCAACGCCTGCGAGAAGGATTTGCCCTCGTACAGCAAGCGCACCAGCTCACTCAAGGTTTTCCGGGCAGCGGGGGCGGTTTCTTTTTCGGCGAGGCTTTCCAGCGCATCGATCAACGGTAGGCCGGCATTGAGCAGCGTGGTCAGTTCCTGGCTGAACAACACCAGATTGAAGGTCTCGCGCTGGCGCAGTTTCAGCGAGCGCCAATGCTTGTCGGCGTGCGAGCTGAGCACGCGCAAACCCTGATCTTCGGCAATCCGTCGCGCTTCGCTGTCACCCGGCGCCTCGACGCTCAAGGACACCACGCCAGCCTTGCCGACCGCTTTCAAATGAAATCGCATGGGCCGCGCTCCACTCACTGCCAATTGGTCACTTCGGCGTTCTCGCCTTCACCGCCGGGCTGGCCGTCCTTGCCCATCGACAGCAAGTCGTACTCGCTGTTTTCGCCGGGGTAACGGTAGGTGTAGTTACGTCCCCACGGGTCCTGCGGCAGCTTTTTCTGCAAGTACGGCCCGGTCCATTTCGCCTCGTCACTCGGTGCGGTGACCAAGGCCTGCAAGCCCTGTTCGGTGGACGGGTAGTGGCCGACTTCCAGTCGATAGATGTCCAGTGCTTTGCTCAGTCCTTCGATCTGCGCCTTGGCCACTTTCACTTCCGAGCGACCGAGTTGAGCGAAGTATTTTGGCGCGACGATCCCGGCCAACAGGCCGAGTACCACCAGCACCACGAGCAATTCGAGCAGGGTAAAACCGCGTTGGCCACGCGGACGAAATTGCAGCTTCATGATGACCTCCCGTGAGTGGCAGCCGTGTCGCCTGAAGGGCTTATGCAATTGCCATGCTCAGCCCCCACTGAATACCCGCCGGCACGCCAGAACCCTTGTAATACGGGCCTTTCAAGAGTCGGCACAGTGCTTGCGTATGGCTCAAACGTGATCGGCCATTGGGGCATTTCCCCCAATTTATCGGGGTCGATCCGGGGAGGCCCGACATGAAATTCCTTGCCAGCGGATTGCTCGGTTGCGTGCTGCTCAGCGGCGCCGCGCAGGCCGATGTGTTCATCTCGGTGGACGCCAAGGGCAGCTATGTACTGTCCAACGTTCACCGGCCCGGACGTACCTACGAACGGGTGATCCATGAGGCTGAAATGCCTGTGGCCAGCCTCGATCAGCAGCCGCAAATGATCGCCAACCAGCCCTACGCGGAACTGGTTTCGGCAGCCGCCAAAGTCAATCAATTGCCCGAAGCGTTGCTGCACGCGGTGATCAACGCCGAGTCGCATTACAACCCCGGCGCCACCTCGGCCAAAGGCGCGGGCGGGCTCATGCAATTGATGCCCGACACCGCGCGCGAACTGGGCGTGACCGACGTCTACGACCCCAAGGCCAACATCCAGGGCGGCGCGAAATACCTCAAGCGTTTGATGACCCTGTTCGACAACGACATCGCCCTCGCCGTGGCGGCCTACAACGCCGGGCCCGACGCGGTGCTCAGCCGTGGCCGGGTGATTCCGCCGTTCGCCGAAACCCAGCGTTATGTGCCGAACGTGTTGCGCCAATACCGGCGCCTGCAAGGGTTGTCGATGGACGCCCCGCTGTGACCCCCAACCGGTTTTCCCCACTTTCGGGGTAAATCGGATAGACCCGAAAAGTGGGGAAAAGCGGTGGGGAATATCCCCCGGATTCTCAAGTCGTCGCGGTAACTGATTGAACGATAGAGCAATTTTTTGTGGCACGCGGATTGCTCCTAGGCATTTGTCGAGAAGTGTTCCCAAGAGCACCCACTACGAGGTTACTGATCATGGTTGGCATTCATCACGCTCCGTCTCTATTGAACTGGCTGCTGATTCTGGCCTCGATGCTCAGTGTCGAGTTGGCCGGCGCGGCCGTGCGTTGCGAGCGCAACCTGGTGGCCAACGTCGTCGCCTTCGATCAACCGTTGATGTTCAACCGCCTCGGTGCGCAGAACATCAACGGCATGATGTTCGCCCTGCGCCGCGACGTCGTTGATGACCGCAACATGTCACTGGCCTACGGCGGCTCAGCGGTGCCGGGCAAGGTTTCGCTGCGCCCGGACAAGCGGCCACGGCCATTGGTGTTGCGCGTGGCGGCGGGGGATTGCCTGACCATCAATTTGCAGAACCTGCTCGACTATCAGGCCAACCCGAACAAGCACTTCGAGAATGAAGGTGAAGAAGAGGAGGGCGTGGAAAACGCCAACGCGGCTGAAGACTTCAAAGTCGATGAGCAAGTCGCAGACCGTCACGTCGGTTTCCAGGTCAATGGCCTGCAGGCGGTCAACAGCATCGATGACATTTCCTCGTTCACCGGGCGTAACGCCAACACGCTGGTGCCACCGGGTGCCAGCCGTTCCTACACCCTGTACGCCGAGCGCGAGGGCGCGTTTGCCGTCAGCAGCCGTGGCGCGACGTTTGGCGGCGAGGGCGCGGCCGGCAACGTTGCCAACGGACTGTTCGGCCAGGTCGTCGTGCTGCCCAAGGGCGGTCGCACTTATCGCAATACCCTCACCGAAGAAGAAATGCGCCTGGCCACGACTGGCCGCGCACCCACCGGCCAACCGATCGTTGATTACCAGGCGCGCTACCCACAGCGCGAACCGTGGCTGCGTGAAGGCAAGGCCGGCACGCCGATCATCGGCATGGTCGATGGCAATGAAATCATTTCCAGCGAAAGCGATGCGATTGTCATGGGCAGCAACGCCGACGGCAGTTTCCCGCCCAGCACCTATCCGCTGGAATCGGTCGGCAAACGCAACCCGGCGATCCCCAACCGCCTCGAAGCGTTCCGCGATTTCGCCTCGCAATTCCAGGACGAAACTGCCGCCACCCAAGCGTTCCCCGCGTACTGGGCCGATCCGGTGATGGCTCACGTGCTGGAGCCGACCCGCGACTCGTTCATGATCAACTACGGCTCCGGCGGCATGGGCGCCGAAGTGGTCGCCAATCGTTTGGGCGTCGGGCCAATGCACGACTGCCTGTCGTGCGCCTACGAAGAATTTTTCCTCAGTTCGCACACCGTCGGCGACGTGGCGATGCTGGTCGACGTACCGGCCAACGCCGGGCTTGAAAACATCGCCCCAGGCCAGACACCGCGCGCCGATCAGATCGGGGTGAAAGCGACCATGGCGCTGTATCCGTCGGAGCCATCGAACGTCAACCACAGCTACATCGGTGACTTCGTCAAATTCCGCAACACCCATAACGGTCACGAGCAGCACATCTTCCACTTGCACGGCCATCAGTGGCTGTTCAACCCCAACGACGACAACTCCGATTACGTCGATGCCCAGGGCATTGGCCCGGGTGCCGGTTACACCTATGAAATCGCCAATGGCGGTTCGGGCAACCGCAACCGCGTGGCCGGCGATGCGATCTATCACTGCCATTTCTATCCGCACTTTGCCCAAGGCATGTGGGCCATGTGGCGAGTGCACGATGTGTTCGAAGAAGGCACCCGGCTCGATGTTTCGCAGCAGGGCGCCGACGGCTATCACAGCGAACCGTTCGCCTTGCGCAGCGGTAAACCGGCGGCGGGCGCACGCGCCTTGCCCGATGGCGAAATCGTCGCTGGCACACCGATTCCGGCGATTGTGCCGCTGCCGGGCAAAGCCATGGCGCCGATGCCGGGCAAAGTCGTGGTCGTGCCGAAAATCGGTGAAACCTTGATCGCCGGCAATGATGACGACGAGGATGAAGAAGAGGGCGATGACGATGGCGAGCACCACGGCGGCAACGCCGGCGGTCAAGCCATCGGCTCACTGGCGCTGGTTGATCGCAGTGAAGCCAATCGCAATGCCGACGGCAGCCTGAAAAACCCTGGCTATCCATTCTGGATCGGCGGCATGGAAAGCTCGGTCGGCCAACGTCCGCCAACGCCGCCGCTGGACATGCTCGACGCGGCCACCGCGCAGTCTTTGAAGGCCAGCGGTAAAGCGCTGTGGGCCAACCTCGACCCGGCGCAGTCCGGCGGTTGGAACGGCGGTTTGCAGCGGCACGCACTGGATGGCGTCGCGGCCGGTGGCGAAGCGCACACCGTGACCACTTCGCTCGACTTCTCCAAGGAAGTCACCCGCGCCAAACCGATTTACCTGCCGGAAGAAGGCACCGAAGTCGAACAGGCCGCGATGGCCTTCCACGCGAAAAAAGACCATCCAAGCTATGCCTTGCTGCCCGGCAATCAAGTGGTGGCCAAGGCGTTCCGCACCAACGGCGCCTTGCCAATGGCCGGCGCGCCGTACTACGAACCGTGCATGGACGATCGGCAAAAACGCCTGACCAGCAGCGCCGGCAGTGGCGAATTCAATAGCGGTGAACGTATCGACGGCCTGTCCTTTGTCGGCGCCTCGAGCTTCACCGCCGACCGCCCACGCATCTACAAAGCCGCCAACATCCAGTTCGACGCGGTGTACAACAAGGTCGGTTATCACTTCCCGCAAGCGCGCATTCTCGCGCTGTGGGAAGACGCCTGGCCGGTGATCACCAAGCAACGTCCGCCAGAGCCGCTGGTGATGCGCATGAACACTTTTGATTGCGTGCAGTACCAGCAAACCAACCTGGTGCCGGCCACTTACGAGATGGACGACTATCAGGTGCGCACGCCGACCGATGTGATCGGTCAGCACATTCACCTGCCGAAGTGGGATCTGACCTCGGCGGACGGCTCGTCCAATGGCTGGAACTACGAGGACGGCGTGCTCTCGCCCGGCGCCGTGCAGGAACGCATTCACGCGATCCGCGAGTTCAATCAGTGCGCCAGTACTGACTCGCGCGACGGCACCCAGGCCTGCCCGAAAGCCAAGAACCATCCGTTCTTCGGTCAGTACGGCCGCGCCGATTGGCTCGGTGCGCGCACGGCGATGCAGCGCTGGTTCGTCGATCCGGTGGTCAACGCCAAAGGCGTCGATCGCGGCCTCGGCACGATTTTCACTCACGACCACTTAGGCCCATCGACGCACCAGCAGATCGGTCTGTACGCCACTGTGCTTGCCGAGCCGGCCGGTTCCACCTGGTTCCACGCCGAAACCGGCGAGCCTCTCTATAGCGGCGCGCGTCAGGACGGCGGGCCGACCTCGTGGCAAGCGGTGATCAACACCGGCGACCTCGATGGCGACGGCAAGAACGACAGCTTCCGCGAGTTCTTCCTCGAATACAGCGACTTCCAGCACGCCTATGAGGCCGGCGTCTATGTGGGTGCCGGCCCTAACGGCGTGCCGAATGCGCAAGCGTTCCCGGCCACCGCCGACAGCTTCCGCTACGCGATCAACCCGCCAGTGCGCAACAACGCCAGCAACTTGCTTGAAGGCGTACTGGAAGTGCAGGGCGGTCAGGTCCCGGGCTGCCCGAGCCGGCCATGTCCGCAGGCAATTTCGGTGGATGATCCGGGCATGTTCGTCGTCAACTATCGCAACGAGCCGCTGGCCCTGCGCGTGTACGACCCGAACAAGGTCGGCCCGGACGGCAAGCGCGGCATGCAGGCCGACGGCCTCGGCGGCGATCTGTCGTTCGCCATGCAAAGCCGCACCGACCGGGCGATCCCGGCGATGAACCTGGCGCCGAATCTGCTTACTTCGGCGACCGGCCCAACCGGCGGCACCACGCTGTTTCCGCCGCACATCAACAAGGGCGGTGCCGAACCGGGTGACCCGTTCACGCCGATGTTGCGCACCTACACCGGCGACAACGTGCGGCTGCGGGTGCATGCCGGCGGCCATGAAGAAGAGCACAACGTCACCCTGCACGGCGTGAAATGGCTGCAGAGCGGCTCCGGTTTCGGCAACAGCTCCAACTCCGGCTGGCGCGCCTCGCAAATGATCGGCATCTCCGAGCAGATGGGCTTCATTGCGCCGGTGTCGATGCTCTCCAGTTCGGCGGCGACCACGGGTGATTATCTGTACTCGATGGACGCCTCGATCGAAGGCTACTGGAGCGGTATCTGGGGGGTGATGCGTAACTACACCGCCAAACGCAATGACCTGTTCGCCATCCCCAACAACCCGAATCCGGCGGGCATGCGCAACACCGTGGCGTTCGAGGGCAGTTGCCCACGGATCAGCGCCAACCCTAACGGCATCGGCACCCGGCCGACGGTACAGCGCAACTATGAAGTGGTCGCGGCGCTGGCCAACGACATTCTCGGCAATTCGCTGGGCCTGACCATCGGCGATCCCGAAGGGCTCGGGCAGCATGTCGGCGGGCCGCTGAATCCGGCGGGTGGCACCCTGGTGCTGAACTCGCGCACGGTGAGCATTCCACAAGTCACCGTGACCGATCCGGAGGATGGCGAAACCATCACCATCGGCGGGCAGAGCGGGCCGCTGCATGATCCGACCGCGATTTTGTATGTGCGTAAATCCGATCTGGATCCGCTCAGCGGCAAGCTCAAACCCGGCATCCCGGTCGAACCGCTGGTGTTGCGTGCAGCCGCAGGGGATTGCATCAACATCACCCTGGAAAACCGTCTGCCGAGCGTGATGCCCGACCTGACGCAAACCGCCGTGATGCAGGGCATGGTCAAGCGTGATCGCAACAGCGGGCTGGGTTCGACCACCTTCAGCAACAACCTGATGCGGCCGTCCAGCCACGTCGGCCTGCACGCGCAATTGCTGGCGTATGACATCACCAAATCCGACGGCGCCAACGTCGGCGCCAACCCGATCCAGACCGTGCCACCGCGCGTTGGCAACAGCGGCGCGTACCCGACGCGTACCTATCAGTACTACGCCGGGCACCTGGAGCGTGAAGGCAAACCGGTGACGCAACTGGGCCGCAGCGTCGACAACATCAACGCCACGGCGGTCGAGTTCGGCGGTTTGAATTTCACCCCGGCGGACGTGATCAAGCAACCGCAAAAAGGTCTTGGCGGGGCGATGAGCATTCTGCCGATCGGCGCGAGCTGGGTTGACGATGCGCGCAAGGTCAACGCCACGGTTACCGCGCCAGGGCAAACCAGTTACCGCGACTTCGCGATGGTCTGGCACAAGGCGTTGAACACCCGTTGGGCCAATGGCCGTCCGGTGGAAGGGATTGCTGCTGAGGGCTTCGGTGTGCCGACCGATCCGCAGGACAACTCGAGCATGGCGATCAACTACAAGACCGAACCGCTGTGGTATCGCTTCGGCCTCGCCCCGGACGCACCGTTTGGTCACGCCGATGGCGCGGGTTATGGCGACATGGTCAACGCGCACATGGCTTACAGCAATGCGCTGGTCGGCGGCGATCCGCAGACCCCGGTGCTCTATGCCAAACCGGGGCAGCCGTTCCGTACGCATATTTTGATGCCGAGCGGTGGCAGTCGCGGCACCACGTTCCAGCTCGACGGGCACGTCTGGTCGGTGAACCCGTTCCAAGCCGAGAAGAGTGATGTGGGTGGTTATCCGATGGGCTCGCCGGGCGTGGGCTCGGTGCGCTTCGGCTACAACCCGATGTCGATGTACATCGGCGCCCACGAAAGCGTCCTGCCGGCCGCGCACTTCAGCTTCATGATCCCGAGCGCTGGCGGTAGCAATGCGATCCCGGGCGACTACCTGTTCCGCGACTACGCCGCCTACGGCAACACCTCCGGGTTATGGGGACTGCTGCGCGTGACCAACGAACCGGAACCGGCGCCGCAGGGGCAGTAGGCACATACGCAAGGCCTGTAAATGCAAAACCCTGTGGGAGCGAGCCTGCTCGCGAAGAGGTCGGGCACAGGCAACAGGTGTGGTGGCTGACAGATTGCTTTCGCGAGCAAGCTCGCTCC
This sequence comes from Pseudomonas fluorescens, assembly GCF_001648775.1. Lineage (GTDB taxonomy): Bacteria > Pseudomonadota > Gammaproteobacteria > Pseudomonadales > Pseudomonadaceae > Aquipseudomonas > Aquipseudomonas fluorescens_M. Next base: position 154,073 of record NZ_LVEJ01000026.1, on the reverse strand, counting down.
CACAGGGTCTGCGGTTGGCAGTGAGGGAGTGGGATGTATGCAAATCCCTTGTGGGAGCGAGCTTGCTCGCGAATGGGGGCAACTCGGTTCTTGAGGGTGCGGCGCAAGACGCCTTCGCGAGCAGGCTCGCTCCCACATGGGGGGCGGTGTTTTGCCAGGTGAAGAGGTAGGGGAGAGTTAGATGAACAGGATCATCAACATCATCGGTATTTGCACGCTGGCCATGGCCGGGGCGGTGCTGACGCTGAGTGAGATTGCGCTGGCGCAAACCGGCGTGAGTCAGACGTTGGAACGCGATGGCGTGGCGGTGGATTTCAACCTCCAGCCACTGGCCGCCGATGGCAAACTGCGTGAAGGCGAGTTCGCCGATGTGCAGTTCCGCATCAGTGACAGCGCCTCCGGCCAGCCGTTGTCCGGGGTGGCGCCGGGGGCCTGGGTCGATCCGCAGACCCTCGCCGCCGATCAAGCCCAAGGCCGCGACCAGAGCTGCAAAGCCCGGGTTGGCGTGTTCCTCAAGTCCAACATCGGCGCGCGGCCGTTGCTCGACCTCAACAGCTATTTCCTGCTGGTGATGAACCGCGACGCGAGCATCGCTGTGGTCGATCCGTCGGTGTCGGTCGGCGGCATCACCAGCACCCTCGCGCGGATCGAACTCAAGCAGCCGCCGATGGATTGGGTCACGCCCAAAGACAACAAACGCGTGTTCGTTTCGATGCCGACCGCAGGCGAAATCGCGGTGATCGACAGCGAGCAATTCAAAGTCATCGACTCAATCGCCGCTGGCAACCAACCGGTGCGCGTGGTGCTGCAACCGGACGAACGCCTGCTCTGGGTCGGCAACAACGCCAGCAAAGCCGAAGACTCCGGCGTCACGGTGATCGACAGCCAAAGCCTCAAACCCCTTAAACATCTGCAGACCGGTCGCGGCCACCACGAAATCAGCTTCAGCAAGGACAGCCGCTTCGCCTTCGTCAGCAATCGCGATGACGGCACCGTCAGCGTGGTCGACATCGCCAGCCTGAACATCGTCGAGCAAATCAAAACCGGCTCGCATCCACTGTCAGTCGCCTATTCGGGGCTGTCCGGCGCGGTCTACGTGGCCGATGGCAAGGACGGCACCGTCACCGTGATCGACGCCAGCACCCACGCCATCCGCCGGGTGCTCAAACTGCAACAAGGCCTGGGCCCAATGGGCTTCAGCGCCGACGGCCGCTTCGGCGTGGTGCTCAACACCGTGGAAAACCGCGCCAGCATCATCGACGCTGCCACCAACAGCGCCATCCATGATTTGCAGGTCAGCGCCGAACCCTACCAAGTGGTGTTCACCCAGGCCTACGCCTACATCCGCGGACTGGCCTCGCCAAAAGTCACCATGATCAACCTGTCCTCGCTCGGCGAAGGGCGTCAGCCGATCAGCCAGGGTTTCGAAGCCGGCCCGCAAGCGCCGCGCCTGGCCGGTGACTTGCCGCTGGCCTCAAGCCTCGCCGTATCACGCGACGACAACGCGGTATTCGTGGTCAACCCGGTCGACAACACCACCTACTTCTACGCCGAAGGCATGAACGCGCCGATGTCCGGTTACCCCAACCGTGGCCAGATCGCCCGCGCCGCGTTGGTCATCGACCGCAGCCTGCGCGAAATCTCGCCGGGGCTGTACAGCGCGCGGGTGAGACTGCCGGCAGCGGGGCGCTTCGACGTGGCGTTCCTGCTCAATCAACCGAACATCATTCACTGCTTCATCGCGCAGATTGATAGCGACGGCAAACAGCCAAAACACTTCGGCCAGCCGAAAGTCGAGTTCCTTCTCGACAAGACTGCCGTGGCGCTCAACGACCCTTACGTCGTGCGTTTCCGCATCGTGCAAGGCAAAGACAAAATCCAGCGCAGCGGCGTCAAAGACGTGCAACTGCGTTACTACCTCGCGCCCACTTCGCACCCGCGTGAAGTGGCAGCGCTGGAAGTCGCCGACGGCGTGTACGAGGCGCCGATCACCCTCGACCGCAGCGGCGCCTGGTACCTGCATGTGCGCGCGGCGTCGCTGGGTGCCGGTTTCGATGACAAGACCTTTGCCAGTGTTCGGGTCACCCCCGGCCAGGCCCGTTGAAGAGGAGTTTCGACATGAACCGATTTGCATCCACTGGCCTGCTGAGCCTGTGTCTGTTGAGCGTTGGCATCCACCAGGTTCAGGCCCATTCGGCCGACGAACACGCCGGACACAAGGCCCCGGCCAGCAACACCCAAGAACACGCCCAAGTGAAATTCGCCAACGTGCCGCTGCTCGACCAGAACGGCAAAACCGTACGCCTCGAACAAGACCTGGTGCAGGGCAAAATCGTCGTCATGAGCTTCATCTACACCAGTTGCACCACGGTGTGCCCGGTGGTTTCGTCGATCATGGGCAAAGTACAGAAACAACTCGGCGCGCGCGTCGGCAAGGAAGTGCAACTGGTGTCGATCAGCATCGACCCACAGCGCGACGACCCGAAACGCCTGCAGGATTACGCCCGAACCTTCCAGCGCGGGCCGGGCTGGAGCTGGCTGACCGGATCGCCGCAGTCGATCAATGAAACCCTCAAAGGCCTCGGCAGTTTCAGCGGCGACCTGAAGAGTCATCAACCGCTGATCCTCGTCGGCGACGGCGACAGCCGCCACTGGATGCGCTACTACGGCTTCACCGACCCGGCGCTGCTGGCCAAGGAAGTCGAGAAGCTCAGCGGCCTGCGCACCCACGCCAAACACACCGCCATCGCCATGGAGCAACAGCCATGAGACTGCTCGACTGGATCTCCCTGACCGTGTGTTTCTGGATTCTCAGCAACGTCGCGCTGGCCCACGAAGGTCACGTTTCAGAGCCGCCAGCGGCTGTTGCTGCTGCACCGGCCAAAGGCACCCACGACGCGAAAACCTGGTTCACCGACACGCCGTTGCAGGACCAGAACGGCGAGACGTTGCGCTTCTACAGCGACGCGCTGCAAAACCGCATCGTTCTGCTCAACGTGATCTTCACCAGTTGCAACGACGCCTGTCCGCTGATCACGCAAAAGCTTAAGGAAGTCCGCGAGCTGTTGGGCGACAAGGCGCCGGACATCACCTTCATTTCCCTTACCAGTGACCCGCTGCGCGACACGCCAGCGGTGCTCAAGGCTTACACCTTGAAGCAGGGTTCCGATGACCCTCATTGGCTTTTCCTTACCGGCGACAAGGCGCAGATGGACCTGGTACTGAGTCGCATCGGCCAGATCGTGCCGACCCCCGAGCAGCATTCCACGCAGTTGATCGTCGGCGATGTCGCCAATAAACGCTGGAGCAAGATCCGCCCCGACGCCCCGGCTGCCGCCATTGCCCAGCGCTTGCAGTTGCTGACAATGCCCGTGGCTGGCCGTTGAGTCCGCGCCATGAAACGCTGCCGCGTCCTCACCCTGATCCTGCTCGCTGGCGTGAGCCTTGGCGCGGGCGCTGCGCCGCTGACCCCGGAAGAGGCAGCGGGCAAACGCCTGTACCGCCAAGGTCTGTCGGCCAGCGGCGAAGCGATCATGGCGCGGGTCGGCGCGGCGGATGTGTTGCTGCCGGCGACCCGCCTGCCGTGCGCCAACTGCCATGGCGCCGATGGCCTCGGCCGACCCGAAGGCGGGGTGCGTCCGCCGCCGCTGAACTGGGCGCGACTGACCAGCACTTACGGCCAGCAACAGGTCAACGGGCGTAGCTATCCGGCGTACACCGAGAGCAGTCTGGCGACCGTCATCGAGCAAGGCCGCGACCCCGGCCACAATCGTCTCGACCCGAGCATGCCGCGCTTTGTGCTGTCGATGAAGGATCAGCGCAACCTCACCGCCTATCTCAAACGCCTCGCCGATGAACGCGACCCGGGCCTTGAGGCGCAAACCTTGCACCTCGGTACCTTGCTGCCCAGTCAAGGCCCGTTGGCGGAGGAGGGCATGACCGTCGCCGCTGTGCTCAACGGCAGCGTCGCGCGGATCAATCAGGCCGGTGGCATTCATGGGCGGCAACTGCGCTTGACCGTGATCGATCCAGGCCCGGATCGCGCCAGCGCCGAGCAAGCCCTGCAACAGTTGATCGAGCAGGAACAGGTGTTCGCTTTGGTCGCGCCGCTGGCGCCGGCCCTCGATAGTGAATTGGCGAGTCGACTGGAGCAGTCGGGCGTACCGCTGATTGGCGCCTTGTCGTTGCTCGGCTCGATGCAGGCCAGTCCGCAGATTTTCGAGCCGTTGCCGGGCTTGCGCGAGCAACTGATCGCGCTGGCCGATTACGCCACGGCGAGCCTGCGGGTGCTACAAGGGCCGACGCTGATTGCCTATCCCGATGACCCGATCCAGACGCAAGCTGCGCAAAACCTCGGCCAGTATTTGCAGAATCACGGCTGGCAGAACGTCCATCTGCAAGCCTACGACCCGGCGGCAGAGGCGCTGCCGTTGGGCTCGCGTTCGGTGTTTTATCTGGGCAACGGCGGCGGCTTTGGTCGCTTGGCGACACGCCTGCAAGGTGCCGGTCAGGTGCCGTATCTGTTCGCCGCTTCGAGCCAGGTTGCGGGTGATTTGCTGCAAGTACCGGAGGGGTTCTCGCGGCGGGTGTTTCTCGCTTATCCGTTCGTGCCCAGCGACTGGACCCAGGCCGGGCGCATGGCCCTGACCCTGCTGCGCGAAGGCCAAGGGCTCGGCGCCCAGCACGCGGTGCTGCAAGTCGGCGCCTACGCCTCGATGCTGCTGCTCAGCGAAGGCATGAAACAGGCCGGCCGCGACGCCAGCCGCGAAAAACTGGTGGCAGCGCTGGAAGGCCTGCACGATTTCGACACCGGCCTGACCCCGCGCCTGAGTTTCGGCCCCGGTCGGCGTCTGGGCTTGAGCGGCGCGCACGTGGTCACCGTGGATTTGCCCGATCAGCGTTTCTATCTGGTCGCGCCCTATAAACCGATTGTTGCCAGCCCCTGAACGGAGGGCCCGATCATGAAACTCATAACGCTGCTATGGCTGCTGGCCGGCTGGTTGCCGCTGGCGTGGGCCAATAACGAACCGGCCGTGGCGCGGGTCAATGGCAAGGAAATATCCGGGTTTCGCTTTGAGCGCTTCTTCGCCGAATACCTGGAAGATCAGGGCCGTGCGGTAACCAGCATTCGCAGCCCCAAGGCTTACAAGGAACTGCGCCAGGCGGCGTTGCAAATGCTGATCGACAAAGAGCTGCTGTGGCAGGAATCGCAGAAGCGTGGCCGACAGATTGACGAGCAAGCGCTGCGTCAGCAGATCGAGCAAACCCGCCTGGCCATCGGCGGCGCGGATAAATTCGTCCGGCGCTTGCAGGATGCCGGTTTCGATGAGGCGTCCTTCACCGAGTACACCCGCCGCGAACTGGCCGCGCAGCAGATGTTCGCCGAGCTGATCCGCGCCAATACCTTGCAACCCCGCCACCTGCTGATCCGTGTGCCCGCGCAAGCGGATTCCGCCACAGTCGCCGCAGCGCGTCTACGCTTGATGCAAATGCGCGCCTCGATTGTCAGCGGGGCGAGTTTCGCCAGCGATCCGGTGCGTTCACCGTTCGGCTGGCATGTGATTTATTTGCCGAACCACTTGGAGGCCGCCGATGTCCCAGATTTGCAGGGGCTGGACACAGTCAGGGCACAGCTCGCCCGACAGCAACAGACCCAGGCTCGTCGCCAAGTGCTCGCGCAATTACGGGTGCAGAACAGGATCGAACGAATTGACGACGACTGAAGGTTCCCCCCCAATGGTGGGGAATGGCTTCGATGCCCATTCAGGTGCTTCCCCGTTTATGGGGAACGGGGTACCGGGACGAGCGGGCATTGTCATTAATTTCAAGGACATGAAGACATAAAATTACCGGCGCTCAGCCTGGCATGAAGTGTGCGTTACCCCTGGTAAGGCGCACTCTCAGGGCGGGGTCATCGGACCTGCTGTTTCAAGGAGTCGACCTTGGTTAACAAAGTACTGGTTGTCGAAGACGAACAGCTGCTTGCACAAAACCTTCAGGATTATCTGTCGGCGCAGGGGCTGGACGTCCGGATTGCACATGACGGAGCGACGGCGATCGGCCTGGCCGAAACCTTTGCCCCCGACGTGCTGGTGTTCGATTACCGCTTGCCCGATATGGAAGGCTTTGAGGTGCTCGACGCGGTCCGCCAGAACAGGACGTGCCATTTTGTGCTGATAACGGGTCACCCGACCGCTGAAGTCTGTGAGCGGGCGCGGCAACTGGGGGTCAGCCACATCCTGTTCAAACCGTTTCCATTGGCGGAACTGGCGCGGGCGGTCTGCGACCTTCTGGGCATCAAGCGTGAAGCGAAACCCGGTGCGAGCCCTTCCGAGGGCTTTGTCGAACGACGCCAGAGCAGGACCGAGAGCTTCCCGTTGCAGTTGTACGATGGCAGTTGGGTGTTGGCGGATCGGCGACGACAGTTGCACGCCATGGCACCGGACGACGATCAAATGCTCACCGGGGAGTAATGGCGCGAACAGACGTTCCGGCACTTGCCGCCAAGGTTTGCCGCGCCGACAGGGCTCTGAGCCCCGGTTGGAGAGCAAGCCATGGAACGTCTGTCCGTTGTCGTCGAACCACTGCCGGCCGAAAGCGCCCCCGCGCGCTTTTCCAGTGAACAGCTTGCCCAGGCCCGGGCGCGGGCCGCCACTTCCGGCGAACGCGTTCTCGAAGCCCTCGGCGTGCTCTGTGAACTGGCGCCGATGCCATTCATTAATACCCTCGGCGCCACCCTGCATTACCCGGTGCTCGACACCGACAGCCTGTTTCAAGCGACGCCGGTGTTTGACCGGGTCACCCTCGCACAATGCCTGAAACGTGAATTCATCCTGCTGCGCCACAACGACGAAGTCATCGGCGTGTTTGCCGACCCCTTCGACCCGGCGCGGCTGGCCTGGATCGACGACTGCCTGCACGGCGCGCCGCTGCATCTGGTCCACGCCGATGACCTCAAGGCCTATCTGGCCCGCCACGAAGAAAGCTTCCACGCCGTCGAATCGCTCAACGCCCAAGGCGACACTCACCACGAAATCGATACCCTGCAAAGCCTGTCGCTGACCAGCATCAGCGAAGACGCCAGCAGCGTGGTGAAACTGGTCAACTCGACCCTCTACGACGCGCTGAAAATGCACGCCAGCGACATCCACCTCGGCACCACCGGCAACGGTCTGGTGATCAAGTACCGCATCGACGGCGTGCTCAACAACATCAGCAAAGTCCAGGGCACCGAGTTCTCCGAGCAGGTGATTTCGCGGGTCAAAGTCATGGCCGAACTGGATATCGGCGAGAAACGCGTGCCGCAGGACGGGCGCTTCAAGATCGGCATCAGTGGCCGCCAGATCGACTTCCGCGTATCGATCATGCCGAGCATTTTCGGTGAAGACGCGGTGCTGCGTGTCCTCGACAAACAGGATCTGGCCGACAAGGTCTGCGGCGTGCAGTTGCAGGCGCTTGGCTTTGAAGACGAGACCCTGCGCCAGTTGCGCCGCCTCGCCGCCGAACCCTACGGCATGGTGTTGGTCACCGGCCCGACCGGCAGCGGCAAGACCACCACGTTGTACGCGATGATCACCGAGATAAACCACGGCGTGGACAAGATCATCACCATCGAAGACCCGGTCGAATATCAATTGCCGGGCGTGCTGCAAATCCCGGTCAACGAGAAAAAAGGCCTGACCTTCGCCCGGGGGTTGCGCTCGATCCTGCGCCACGACCCGGACAAGATCATGGTCGGCGAAATCCGCGACCCCGACACCGCACAGATCGCCGTGCAATCGGCGCTCACCGGCCACCTGGTATTCACCACCATCCACGCCAACAACGTCTTCGACGTGATTGGCCGCTTCACGCAAATGGAAATCGACCCCTACAGCCTGGTCTCGGCGCTCAACGCGATTCTCGCCCAGCGCCTGATCCGGCTGGTGTGCGCCAGTTGCAGCGCGCCGGTCAATCCTGGCGATGAAGAGCTGCGCGCATCCGGCCTCGATCCGCAGAAAGTCGACCATTACCACTTCGTTCACGGCAAGGGCTGCGGCCATTGCCGGGGCAGCGGTTATCGCGGGCGCACGGCGATTGCCGAGTTGTTGCACCTCGATGACGAACTGCGCCAGATGATCGTCGAGCGCCAACCGATCAAACACATCAAAGCCCTGGCCTGTGCCCGTGGTTTGCGCCTGCTGCGCGAATCGGCGCTGGAGTTGGTGGAACAAGGTCGCACCACGCTGGAGGAGATCAATCGTGTCACATTTATCTCGTGAGCGTTTTGTCGCCGTGCTCGGCGCCAGCGGTGTTGGCCTCGGTCAACGGCGCGGCAGCGACACCTTGTGGCTGGGCAGCGTCGGATACATCGACGAAGGCTTCCAGAGCTACGCGGTGGCGCTGGACACCCTCGACCGCCTGCTCGGTGAACACGCCCGCGCCGGTGCCGAATTGAGCGTGGTCATCTCCGGGCATTTCAGCCGTTTCTGCCTGGTGCCGTGGAGCGCGCAAATCAGCAGCCCGGAAGAACTGCGCGGCTTTGCCCAGCTGTGTTTTGAAGACTTGTTTGGCGTGCCAACCCAGCCGTGGAGTCTGGTGTTGTCCGCCGAGCCGGCCGGTTACGACCGCATCGCCAGCGCCTTGCCACAGGACTTGCTCGAACGCCTGCGCACGCTGGTCAGTGGTCGCGGTTTGCGCCTGCGCTCGGTGCAGCCGTACCTGATGGCGGCGTTCAACCGCTTCGACAAAAGCCTCGACGCCGGCGACTTCCTCTTTGTTGTCGCCGAGCCGCAACGCAGCGTGTTGTTGCTGGCGAGGGAAGGGCGCTGGGCTGGCGTGCGTTCGGTGGGCGGCAGTGACAGCGATGCCGCGTTGAATGCCCTGATCGGTCGCGAACGGCAGTTGCAGGCCTCGACCAGTGAACGCGCGTTCAACGTTTATCTGCATGCGCCGGCGCGCCTTGATGCGCATCCGGACGTGGTGGGTGTGCAACTGCGCACTCTTGAAGACGCCTCGATGACTGTGCGTGACGGCTTGTACGTCATGTCCCGGGCGGTGGCCTGAGATGCGCGCGCTCAATCTCGACTTTCAGCCGCGTCCACGTTCCGGCCCGTTGGGTTGGGGCCTGCTCGGCGGCGGTGTGCTGCTGGCGGCGCTGTGCTTCGGCGTGCAACAGCACCTCGACGCGCACACCGAACAGCAACAAGGCCACCTGCAAACCACGCAGCGTCAGCTCACTGGCGACAGCGGCGCCAAGTCCACCTTGAGCCCGGCGGAAACTCGCGAGCAAGCGGCAAACCTCGCCGAGATGCGCAAGGTTTCGCAGCAATTGCGCCGCCCATGGGAACGCCTGTTCGCCATGCTCGAAGCGATGCCGCGCGATGACGTCGCACTGCTGAGCCTGACCCCGGATGCGCGCAAAGGTCAGGTGCGGATCAGCGCCGAAGCGCGCGATCTGCAAGCGATGCTCGATTTCCACAAACGTCTGGAAGCCAGCGACGAGCTGTCCGACGTGTCGCTGCTGAGCCACGAGATCGTCGTCAAATCGCCGGAACAACCGGTGCAATTCAACCTGTCGGCGACCTGGGAGATGGGCGATGCGAATCCCTAGACTGATCGTCCACGAATACCTGCAAGGCCTCGGTATTCCGGGCCTGGCCGGGCTGGCGCTGCTGCTGGTTGCCGCGGCCTGGGCACTCGGCGGTTTGTTGCCGGGCTGGCAATCGTTGCAGCACTTGAGCCAGCAGACTCAGGAAGCCACCGAGTACCTGGCCAAGGTTGAAGACGGCAGCATCGCGCCGCCGGTGGTGCCGCAACGTCAACTCGACGACTTCCGCAACAAACTGCCGGCGCAGCCGCAAGCCACCGTGGCGATCGACCGCATCTACGCCCTCGCAGCCCAGGAACACATCACTCTTGCGCGCGGTGAATATGCGCTCGGCGTCGACCCGAAAACCCATCTGGCGCGCTATCAGATTCTTCTGCCAGTGCGCGGCAGCTACCCGCAGCTACGCCGCTTCGTGCACGCCTTGCTCGGTCAGTTGCCGGCAGTGGTGGTGGAAGACCTCGAATTGCAGCGCAAAAAGATTGGCGACACCGACCTCAATGGCCGGATCCGTATGACCCTTTACCTGTCGAGGTCGTGATGAATACCAAGCGCGTGACAGGGTGGGTAGCGTTCTTCGGTGTAGCGGCCGCGCTGGCGTGGTTGCCGGCGTATTTCTCGCCGAGCGAAGACGCCGATTCGAATCAGGTTGCCGTCGCCACACCGGGGAAAACCCGTGGCGCGCTGCCGGCCAGCACCGCCAAGGCCAAGGATGCGCCAATCAAAGACCTGAGCCCGGCCGGCGACCTGTTCGCGGCCAAATCCTGGAAGGCCGCGCCAACCCTGGCCACGGTCACCGAACAAGCGATCAACCCGGCCAAAGTGGTGCAAGCCCCGAGCCTGCCACCGGTGCCGTTTCAGTTCGTCGGCAGGCTGCATGACCGCAGCGACCTGCAAGTGTTTTTGCAGAACGGCGAAAAAATCTACGTCGTGCGCAACGGGGATGTGATCGACGACACCTGGAAGATCACCGGCATTTCCGACCTGGAATTGAGCCTGGTTTACCTGCCTTTGCATTTGTCGCAGACCTTGTCTGTGGGGAGTACGCAATGAACCGTTCCCGTTTGCTGATGAGCCTGGGCCTGTGTGCCGGGCTGGCCGCGTGCAGCTCTGCGCAAGTGGCCAACAAGGAAGCCGCCGACCTGATTGAACAGGGTCAGTACGAGGCGGGACTGGCCCGAATTGAGGAAGGCCTGCGCGAGAATCCCCGTGACACCGAATTGCACTTGCTGCTCAACACCGGTCGGGCCAAGGCGATCACGTCTTTGCTGACGGCCGGCGACACCGATCGCTCGCGTCGCGATTTTACCTCGGCGCGCACGGCGTACATGCGCGTGCTGACCATCGAGCCGAACAACCGCCGCGCGCAGGATGCGCTGAAGCAGATGGAATACCTGCGCAGCATGGACGAGAAACTCGAACTGGCCCGTGGCGACCTGCGTCGCGGCGACATCTACGGCGCTGATCGTCAGGTCAAACAGATCCTCGAACTCGACCCGGCCAACCAAGGCGCGCTGGAGTTGCAAGGCAACATTCGCCTGGTGCAGAGCCGCAACGTCATTCCTTATCCGCAACTGCGCACCAAGCTTGATCGGCCGGTGACCCTGGAATTTCGCGAGGCCAATCTCAAGACCATTTTCGAAGTGCTGTCGCAGGTCGCCGGGCTGAATTTCATCTTCGACAAAGACCTGCGCCCGGACATGAAAGCCACAATCTTTGTGCGTGACGTGCGCATCGAAGACGCGGTGACTTTGCTGCTGCAACAGAACCAGTTGCACCAGAAGGTGGTGAACGAAAACACCTTGCTGATCTACCCGGACTCGCCGCAGAAAGTGAAGGATTACCAGGAACTGGTGATGCGCACCTTCTACCTGACCAGCATCGACGCCAACACCGCGCTGAACATGGTCAAAACCATGCTCAAGACCCGCGACGTGTTCGTTGACGAACGCCTCAATACCCTGACCATGCGCGACACCGAAGACGCCGTGCGCATGGCCGAGAAACTCCTGCAATCGCAAGACCAGTCCAACCCGGAAGTGGTGCTCGAAGTGGAGGTGATGGAAGTCGCCACCCAGCGCATTCTCGACCTTGGCCTGCAATGGCCGAGCACCTTCGGCGTGGTCAACTCCGATGGTTCGCCGGTCACGCTGCTGGGCCAGCTCAAAGGCATCAACTCTGACCGCATCTCCATTGGCCCGTCGCCGCAAGCCAAGATCAACGCGCAGGACAACGACATCAACACCCTCGCCAGTCCGGTGATTCGCGTCAGCAACCGCGAGCAGGCGCGCATTCACATTGGTCAGCGCGTGCCGATCATCAGCGCGACCTCGGTGCCGTCGACACAGGGACCGGTGATCACCGAAAGCGTGACCTATCTGGATGTCGGTCTGAAGCTCGAAGTGACCCCGACCGTGCATCTGAACAACGAAGTGGCGATCAAGATCGCGCTGGAAGTGAGTAACGCCACGCCGCTGGAACCGACCCGCCAGGGCACGATCCCGGTGCAGGTCGATACCCGCAACGCGCAGACCTCGCTGCGTTTGCACGACGGCGAAACGCAAATCCTCGCCGGGCTGGTGCGCAACGATCACGGTGCTACCGGCAACAAGATTCCGGGTCTCGGCGACATCCCCGGGCTGGGCCGCTTGTTTGGCAGCAACAAGGACACCATCGGCAAATCCGAACTGGTGCTGTCGATCACCCCACGGATCGTGCGCAACCTGCCGTATCAGAGCCCGTCGGACATGGAGTTCTCCACCGGCACCGAAACCAGCATGCACATCCAGGCACCCGATCGTTCGCAGAGTTATGTGATGCCGTCGCCCGCCGCGCAGCCGCGTGCAGTCGGTGAGTCGGCCGTGGCCACCACCCGCGTCACCGTCGAGAAGCCTTGATCATGAACGCCTCCCAACGCGGTTTCACCCTGATCGAAGTCGTGGTGACGCTGGCCCTGATCGGCCTGTTGGCGAGCATGGCCGCGCCACTGACCGAGACCCTGGTGCGGCGTGGCAAGGAGCAGGAACTGCGCAACGCGCTGTACCAGATTCGCGATGGTATCGACGCCTACAAACGCGCGTTCGATGCCGGTTACATCGAGAAGTCGCTGAACAGCAGCGGCTACCCGCCGAACCTGAAAGTGCTGGTCGAAGGCGTGCGCGATGTGCGCAGTGCCAAAGGCGCCAAGTTCTACTTTTTACGCCGCATCCCGCGCGATCCGCTGGTGACGGCCAAACGTGATGACGAAGGGGGTTGGGGCGTGCGCGCCTACAACAGTTCGGCTCAGAACCCGCGCGATGGCGAGGACGTTTTCGACGTCTACTCCCACGCCCGGGGCAAGGGCCTCAACGGCATCGCCTACCGCGAGTGGTGAACCTCATGCGCCGGGAAAAAGGTTTTACCTTGCTGGAGTTGATGGTGGTGATGGCGATCATCGCCACGCTGATGACCATCGCGCTGCCGCGCTACTTCAACAGCCTCGAAGCGTCGAAGGAAACCACGCTGCGCCAGAGCCTGTCGGCGATGCGCGAGGCGCTGGATCACTTTTACGGCGACACCGGACGGTATCCGGATTCCATCGAGCAACTGATCGAACAACGTTACCTGCGCAACGCGCCACTCGATCCGATCACCGAACGCAAAGACCAGTGGGTGCTGATCGCGGCACCGGACGGCGTTGCCGGTGGTGTGGCCGACATCAAAAGCGGTGCTACCGGGAGGGCGCGTGATGGCAGCCAGTATGCCGAGTGGTAACCGCGCGCAGCAGGGTGGTTTCACATACCTGGGCGTGCTGTTCCTGATTGTGGTGATGGGCATGGGCCTGGCCAGTGCCGGCGAGTTGTGGTCGACCGCGTCGCGCCGCGACCGTGAACGCCAGTTGCTCTGGGTCGGCACCCAATACGCCCAGGCGCTGCGCAGCTACTACCGCAGTTCGCCGGGGCTGGCGCAGTACCCGAAAGAGTTGGTCGATCTGCTCGACGATCAGCGTTTTCCTGAGGCGAAGCATCATCTGCGTCAGCTCTATCCGGACCCGATCGGACAGGGTGAATGGGCGCTGCAACGCGGTTTCGACGGGCGTATCACCGGCCTCAACAGCCCGTCGACCGAGCTGCCGTTGAAGCAGGCCGACTTCCCGACGCAGTGGTCGGATTTCGACGGCATGCAGCGTTATTCGGACTGGCAGTTCGTCGCGGAAAAAGCCTTCCTCGAAGGCACCAATGGCCCGGCCAAAGGCCAGTCGAATCTGCCGCAGGCGTTGCAGCCATGACTCGCCACTGGTGGTGCGCGCTGATCTTTACCGCTGTGGCGTGCTGCGCCAGCGCCGGTGAAGAAGACGAAATGATGGGTTTCATCGTCGATGACACGATCTCGCACATCGGCCACGACTTTTACTACTCGTTCAGTGAACGCCTGCGCGACACCAGCCCGATGGATTTCAACCTGGTGGTGCGCGAGCGGCCCGACGCGCGCTGGGGCAGCCTGGTGACCGTGGAATATCAGCAACGCCTGGTTTATCGGCGCTTCCTGCCGCCGAACACCGTGGAACTGAAGGACGAGGCGTATGACGCCGCTGACTGGGTTCGACGCCAGGTTGTCCAGCGCAAGCTGGAGGCTCTGTTGCAGGACACCACCGACCTTGAGAAGGACGAACTATGAACAGCACAACGTTCTCACGGCGCAGCGGATTGTGGATCTCGGGGTTGTTGATCGGGCTCGCCAGCGCTGCCGCTGTCCAGGCCACTGAACTGGTCTACACGCCGGTCAACCCGTCGTTCGGCGGCAACCCGCTCAACGGCACCTGGCTGCTCAACAACGCTCAGGCGCAAAACGATCACGACGATCCGGATCTGAAAAGCCGTTCGAGCGTGGCCGGCACCTCGGCGCTGGAGCGTTTCACCAGTCAATTGCAATCGCGGCTGCTAGGGCAGTTGCTGGACAACATCTCCACCGGCAACACGGGGAGCCTGTCCACCGACTCTTTTATCGTCAACGTCATCGACGACTCCGGGGCACTGAGCATTGAAGTGACCGATCGAGCGACCGGTGAGGTTTCGGAAATTCAGGTGAACGGCCTCAACCCATGACGGGCTGACGGTTCCGGGGAGTGATGGACATGAAAAAAATAATCGCGTTAGGGCTGCTGTTGGCGACATTACAAGGGTGCAGCCTGCGGGAGCCGATGTCGGCCGAGCAGGACACCGAAACCCCGACCCTGACTCCAAGGGCTTCGACGTATTACGACTTGCTGAAGATGCCGCGACCCAAGGGGCGGTTGATGGCGGTGGTGTACGGCTTCCGTGACCAGACCGGGCAGTACAAGCCGACGCCGGCGAGTTCGTTTTCCACCAGCGTGACCCAGGGCGCGGCGTCGATGTTGATGGACGCGATGCAGGCCAGTGGCTGGTTTGTGGTGCTGGAACGGGAAGGGCTGCAGAACTTGCTGACTGAACGCAAGATTATTCGCGCGTCGCAGAAGAAGCCGAATACGCCGGTGAATATTCAGGGTGAGCTGCCGCCGTTGCAGGCGGCGAACATGATGCTCGAGGGTGGGATCATCGCTTATGACACCAATGTGCGTAGCGGTGGGGAAGGGGCGCGGTATCTGGGGATTGATTTGCAGCGTGAGTATCGGGTGGATCAGGTGACCGTCAACTTGCGCGCGGTGGATGTGCGTAGCGGGCAGGTGTTGGCGAATGTGATGACCAGCAAGACCATTTATTCGGTGGCGCGCAGTGCCGGGATTTTCAAGTTTATCGAGTTCAAGAAGTTGCTTGAGGCTGAGGTTGGGTACACCACGAATGAGCCGGCGCAGTTGTGTGTGTTGTCGGCGATTGAGGCGGCGGTGGGGCATATGGTGGCGCAGGGGATTGAGCGGCATTTGTGGCAGGTGGCGGGGGACGTTTCTGTGCCTGGGCAGGATGATGTGTTGAATCGGTATTTGAGCCAGAACAAGGTGGATCCGGAGGCGGAGTGAACGTGGCGGCCTTCGGGCCGACCAAGCTCTTTTGGCCGAAACCGGTTTAAACCTGTAGGAGTGAGCCTGCTCGCGATAGCTAGCTCACAGACACAGTTGCCATTGCGGATGTACCCAAATCCTTGTGGGAGTTGGCTTGCCAGCGATGGCGGCCTTACAGCCGACCAATCTCTGGCAGATGTACCCAGTTCCAATTGTGGGAGCGAGCTTGCTCGCGAAGGCTTTCTGTCAGGCGGTAGGGTTCTTTCTGATTGAGTACATATCCATTCCTGCGGCAACGGCCACCTAGGGTTTCGCCCTGACGGCGACTCACTTTTTTTACAAACGCTTAAAAAAAGTAAGCAAAAAAACGCTTGCTCCTACGTGCGGCCCGCTCGCTAAGGCTCGGGGTTCCTTCGCTCCGGGATCGATCCGGGCGCAGCGCCTACGGTTTGCTTCGCTGCACCTCCTCTCGCTGTGTTTGGCTGCGCCAAACGGTCGCTGCGCTCCCACCCCCGGATCAATCCCGGAACGAAGCCTTCCGACGTCGCCCGTGGATCAAGATCAAGATCAAAAGCAGGCGAGCTGACACTCGCCCTATTGAGTGGTGAGGAGCGCGGGTGTTCGGCTTTTGATTTGCGTTGTTGCTGCCCCTCACCCCAGCCCTCTCCCGAGGGAGAGGGAGCCGATTTGTGGGCCGTTCAAAACCTGAGTTCGACTCGGTATTTCACGTCGGCGTACCTTTACCAAACCACTCGGTCAGTCCCCTCTCCCTCCGGGAGAGGGCTAGGGTGAGGGCTGCGATCTGAAGTGTGTTTAAAGAAGTGTCTGAATCGGCGGAACCTTCCCACAAGGTTTTCAGGTTGTCCGTCGGACGTCTGGTCTCTAGCCTGTGTTCGTCGCTGCCAATTCAGCGACCGGGCATGGAAACCCGAAGACACGAGAGAGCAGATACGCCTTTCATAACGTATGCTTGCGCACTTTCATTGTGTGCACTCTGTTATGGCGGTTGTGCGCGGGAGACATTCGTGTCTGCCGGGTTGCTCTCTCCCGGATTTCCAGCCTGCGTACAGCTGCCACCCATTTTTCCTGGAAGTCGAATGGGCCAGCTGCAACTATCAATGAGAGAGAATCACCATGAAAAAACCAACACCCAACCCCCCAGAATCAGACGCCGACACCACATCCCCCTACGCCTCAGTCGACAGCAAAAAACTCCACGAAGCCGCCGACCGCGCCCTCGATTTCTACCTCAACCCCACCGCCCACATCATGTCCAGCGCCAACGAGCCGGAACCTATGTACCTCGCCAACCCCCGGTACAACACCGAATCCCTGCTGGCCAACGCCAGCGAAACCCTCGGCTCGGCCAGCGAAATGCTCATCAACTTCGCCGCCTCCCTGGAAACCTCGCATCGCAAGACAGCACTGGGCATCGCTCAAGTTGTCATGCTGGGCGAACTGGCGGTGAATCAAGCGCTGGATCACGTCGAGTTGAAGGATGGCTGATTGATCGTTCCCACGCTCTGCGTGGGAATGCAGCCCTTGACGCTCTGCGTCAAATTCGCGAGTTGGAACGCGGAGCGTCCCGAGAGGCATTCCCACGCAGAGCATGGGAACGATCAAGAACAGAAACCGCGTTTTTACCCTCAGTCCGGAGGCACCATGGATCCCCTGTTTTCCACAACCATTGCAGAGTTCGAAAGCGAAGAGCAGGCCGCCAGCTACGACCGCTGGTTCCGTGCCAAAGTCCAGAAATCGCTCGAAGACCCGCGCCCCAGCATTCCGAATGAGCAGGTAATGGCAGATATGAAGGCGTTGATGGCCGAGCTACGGATCAAACATGAGGCTCTTGAGGCTTTGCGCGAAGAAGCCACGACGCCCCACATTGATCGTTCCCACGCTCTGCACGGAAACGATCAAAACTTGAGACCTCGATCACGTAGAACTGCACGCTTAAGCGCCCTCGCCGCACGCTGGAACTCTTTTTACAGAAAATGACTGCAGGTTCTTAGAAAGAAACACAGGTTCCAAAGTAAACCTCGTCATTGATCATGTAATTGAATGGCTTTTTTTCACCATCCACAAACTCCATTACATTCAGGGCAGTGACGAGTGTCCCAGGAAATTTTTGAGAGGCTGTAATTGCAGAGACAACCTTGAAGGAGTTTTCAGAGCTTCCGGGATCGATAACCTTTGGTTTTGAGTTCAATGAGTTTTTCAGGGTGCCGATGGTTACTCCTGAGGCTCGATCAACAGTGAATTGTCGACCTACGAAGACTTTGTTGAGTAGTTCGTAAGTAGATCCGACATCACCTGTGGCCTGCGAAACCCGCTCTATCGTGCAGATATAATCATCCGTATCAGTTCCGGCGTTAGCGTTGCTGCTCAGTGAAAATAGGAGCAATGGACAGAGTAGGGTGAGTAGAGGCGCTCTCATCTTTGCTCCTTAATATTTGGTTTGACGAGAATAGATCACCCAACCATTCCCCGTTTCCTTTTGAAAAGTAGCTGCACAACATTATCTGTTCCCAATAAAAAACCGCGCTCCTGAAGGCCGCGCGGTTTTTTGTTGATGAATGGCTTAGAAAGAATCGCGTCTCGGATACTCCTGACGCGCATGCAGAACGTTCACGATTTCGATCCGATCTGTCACTCGATAAATGATCAGATAGCTGGAATTTACGACGATCTCCCGAGTGCCGGTGATCCGGCCTGATCGATAGAGATAGGGATGATCAGGAAGATAAGCTATGGCCTTTCCAACTGCCTTCAATATCTCCTTGGCTGCCCCAACATTCCTTTCGACTATGTATTCGAGCACTGTTACCAGCTTCGCCCGCGCTTCGGGCCTCCACTCAATCGGCCTCGAAACCATTGTCTTTTGCCTTGATCAAGGCATGTATCTCGGCCATTACGTGTTCATGCGAAAGATTCGGGCGCGGATCATCGAGAGACGCTTGTACTTCCGCCCTGAACCAGCGGTCATAACTCGCAGCCTGTTCTTCAGGATCAAGATCCGAGACGACTGGGCACAGTGGGTCAATCATCTTTGGGTCGATCATGGCACCTCCGGGATCAATGCCTGGAAGTCTATTCGGTAAGGGGAATGTTGTCGTGGTTGTCTGGATGAATTGCACGTTGGTCGAGCTCCTTTGAGTTCAGGTTGTCCCGAAAAATCCTAGTCCTTGCGCTTCCGACGGCCAACCGCCAGAGGTAGTAGGAAAACGTGCAGCTTTTCCAGAAACCATTCCTTTTTCTGTAGGACGTGGCTGATCTGACGCTTTAAAGAACGCGTGTCGTTGATCTGTCCTACGGACACAAAAAAACCGCGACCCCCTCACCAGAGAATCGCGGCCCTTCAACACCCAACCCCTACTGCTGCAACACCGTCGCCTGGTTAGCCGACCCAAACTGCTGAATATTCGCCGTCTGCGTAACCCCACTCTGATCGACATTGGCAATGTTCCCCGTCCCGCCCTGGGTCACATACGCCACGTTCATCGTATCCGCCTGCTTCACCGTGATCATGTTGTCACTGCCATACAACTGGGCGGTATACGCCTGGTTCCCTGACCCCGACTGATCGAAATCAGCGCTGTTACCCGTGCCATTCGAAGACCCCTGCACCAGGTTGCCCGTCCCGCGCTGATCCGAGATCAAAATGTTGTCGCTGCCATTCTGATCAAAATACAGCTCGTTATACGACTCCGCCTGACTGACCGTGGTCTTGTTGCCAGTCCCGGTCTGATGCGTGGTCATCACGTGTCCGACACCATCCTGAGTGAAGCTGGCGATGTTGCCATTGCCCGCCTGAGTAACCGTCGCGCGTTGGCCACTGCCGAACTGGCCGCCGGCTTGCGGGCCTTTCCAGTTGCTGGCGTAGACCTTGTTGTCGTTGCCCACCGAGGTGGCGTTGAGCACGTGGCTGTCGCCGTTCTGGTAGGTGAAGTGCACGTTGCCGTTACCGACTTGGTACAGCGCCAGCGTCGAATTGACCGACTCAAACTGATCGGCGTAGATGGCGTTGGTGTTGCCGACCTGGGTGACGGCGGCGTTGTTGTTTTCGCCGAAGCTTTGGTCGACCACGGTTTCGTTGCTGTCGCCGTACTGGTTGACGGTGGCTTGGCTGGCCAGTTGCGAGTCTTGCCAGATTTCCGTGCCGTTGAGGTTGCCGAACTGGTTGATGGTGATATTGCCGCCGGTGCCGTTGCGCTGATCGCCGTAGGCGTAGTTGCCTTCGCCGGCCTGGTTGATGCCGATCTGGCCGCCGTTGTGCAGCACTTGTTCGGCGGTGCCGTAGTTGGCGGTGCCGTACTGGGTGATCACGGCGCTGTTGCCGCTGCCTTCATAGAGTTGCTCGATGTTGGCTTCGTTGCTGTCGCCGAACTGGAAGGTTTTGCCTTCGCTGCCGTTCTGCGAGTCCTGATAAATGAACGAGAAGTTGCCGGTGCCTTGCTGCTGTTGCAACGCGCTGTTCGGTGAGCCGAAGCCCAACGACTGGCTGGCATGGGCGGTGTTGAAGGCGCCGACCTGTTGTTGGGTGATGGTCGCGTTGTCTTCGTAAAGTTGTTCGGCGTAACCGGCGTTGTAGTCGCCGACGGCGTCCTGGGTGATCACGCTGCTGGCGTGGTCTTGCACGGCGGCGGCGTCGTTGCCCTGGCCCAATTGGGTCTGGGTGGCGGTGCTGAACGGGGCCTGGGTCTGTTTCACGTCGGCGATGTTGGCGGTACCGACCTGGCTTTGGTTGGACAGGCTGTCGTCGGCCATCGCCTGGGCACTGATCATGACCAGGATGGCGGCGGTGAGGGGCGTCAGTTTGAACATGATTGAACTCTCCGATGATTTGCAGTGCTTAGCGGTATTGCTTGACCGAAACGCTCATGCCGTTGCCCGACTGGGTCACGGCGCTTTGCAGCCCCGCGCCGGCCTGCTCGATGCTGGCGTCGTTGTTGTTGCCGTTTTGCGAAATCTGCGCGCGGTTGTGGCTGCCGTTCTGCGTGATCGAGGCGGCGTTGCCGGAACCGGTCTGGTTGATCAGCGCCATCAGGTCGCTGCCCTGTTGCAGGATGTACGCCTCCTGATTGCTGCCCGACTGCACGATCTGCCCGAGCAGCGACTGACCGTTCTGTTGCAGCAGGGCGACGTTGGCCTGGCCGAGTTGATCGATCAGGGCTTGCTGACCCACCGGTGGGGGCAGTTCGCCGAGGTCGCTGCTGGTCGGGGCCAGGTCGTCGTTGTCCATCAGGTCGTCGGCGCGCACACCTGCAGTACTGCACAGCAGGAGCAGGCAAAGCAGGGCGGCGGTCGGCGTGTTCATGGTTCACATCCTGTCAGGCGTTAACCGGTTCGAAGTCGGCTCCAGCCACCCGAGAGTGGCTGGGGATCTGGCTTACAGCGTGGTCACCGAGACCGTGCGCACGGTGCCCTGGGACGAGCGAATCGTCGCGGTCGGGTTGGCCGATGGCACCACCGTCGTGTTGTTCAGCGTCAGCCGCCAGCGTCCGGTGACCGGTACGGTGGTGGTGCCGAGGGTGACCAGCCCGGTCGGGGTGGTGACCTGCACGGTGATGGTGTTACCGGTGGTCACTGACGAGGTGCCGGTGAAGTCCCAGTTGAAGCGTCCGCCGGAGCGTGCCTGTACCGTCGATGCGGTCACGGCGAAGGTTTCCGCCGCTGGCCGTGGCGACACTTGCACGGTGACTGTGGCTGGCGTCGACAGGGCGCCGAAGCTGTCCCGGGCGATGTAGGTGAAGGTCGTGGTGAACGCCGTGGTCACGGTGGCCGGTGGCGTGTAGGTGATCAGCGTGCCGTCAGTGCTGACCGTGCCACGGCCAGCGGCCGGTTGGGTCAGGCTGGCGACGCCCAGCGGCACGTTGCCTTCCGGATCGGTGTCGTTGGCCAGTACGTTGATCGGGATCGCGACGCCCAACGTGGCGACGCTGTCGGCGACGGCGGTCGGTGCCCGGTTTGGCGCAACGGTGATCGTCACGGTCGCCGGGTTGGCCGAGGCCAGGCCTTTGGCGTCTTGCGCCTTGTAGGTGAAAGTCGTGGTCAGCGGCGTGTTGACCACGGCTGGCGGGGTATAGACCACAGCGGCGGTACCGCTGAGGGCGACGGTGCCTTGGCCCGCAGCAGGTTGAGTCAACGCAGTGATGCCCAGTGGGTTGTTGCCATCGGGATCGCTGTCGTTAGTCAACAGGCTGAGGGTGATCGGCACGCCGAAGCTGGTGCTGCCGGTGTCAGCATTGCTGATCGGCGCCTGGTTTTCACCGGTGTCCGGCGCAGTGCCGACCACGACGACAGCCTCGGTATCGCTGCCGCCGGCGGCGGATTTCACCGTCACGGTAGCAGGAGGCTGAGTCAGGTCGGCGACAGTGATGCGTTGCAGCGTGCCGGTCTTCGACAGACGTCCGTAGCCTTGCGCAACCATGTCCGGGATCGCCACTTCATCGGTCGATGTCGCTTCGATCAGCAGGCTGTGATTGGCCCAGCTGTAGCGCGCTGTTTGCACTTTCACCACGTCGGTGAGTTTGGCCGACACCGAGGTTGGGCGCGTGGTGCCGGCCGGGTTGGTTGCGGTCACGACGACGACCGAAGGCAGCGTGCCGGTGCCCAGGCGCTGACCGAAGAACAAACCGGTGTTGTCACCCGTCAGACTGGTCTGGCATGGCGTTAGTGGCGGGCCGGGCAGCAGCGCTACGGTTTCACGGAAGCACAGAGTCGAGCTGGCGTCAGCCTTGGCGAACACTTCGGCACGCACACCCGCCGAAGTGCGGCGATAGGTGGCGCGGTCGATGTCGACATGGGTTTGCTGACGGCTGTCGAGCACTTTGCCGGCGACGGTGAACAGGGTGGTTTGAATGGTTCCTGCGCCGGACGGCCCGACGATGCGCACGAAGTTGGTATTGAACGGGCTGCCGGTCACCGCTTCGGTGAGGTTCGGGTCGCCGACGAAAGTTTCGACGCCGCCGGTGTCCGGGTTCACTTCGGTGTAAGGGCCGTTGACGCTGCGCAGGAACGGGCCGATGGCGCCGTTGAGCGTGCCGCTGAAATCGCCCGGCGCACCGATGCCGATGTCCTTGGTGATGTTGATCGCGCGCCGCCCAGGGGTGGTGACGTTGACCGTTTCCACGCCATACGGGTGAGTGATGATGTAAGTGCCGGCCACGGGCACGTTCACCCGAATGCGGATCCGCGCAAAACTTTGCTGATCGCCGTCCGCCGGGTTTTCCGAGGCGAACGCCGCTTCGATCCCGGCGACATACGCGTCCATGCCAAAACCGGCGCCGTTGTTGGGGATGTTGGTTTCGGCGAGGAACCAGAAGGCTTCCGGCGGCCAGTTGTCGGGGAACACCATCGGCAGGCTGTCGTCGAAGATGCCCGGTTCCGGCAGCAGGGTGCACATGTAGGCCGGTGGCGTGGTGACGCCGACGCGCGAACTGGCGGCGCGTGACTGGCACAGCTCCATCGACAGGTTATTGCTGTCCTGATACCACATCGGGAATTTCCCGGTGGCGAAGGTGTAGGGGCCGGGGTCGACGGCGGCGAGTTGCGCATAGGCACTGCCGGTCAGCGAGAGAGCGAGCCCGAGCGCGTTGAGCGCAAAGCGTGGCCACTTGTTCATGATGCC
This sequence comes from Pseudomonas fluorescens, assembly GCF_001648775.1. Taxonomy (GTDB): domain Bacteria; phylum Pseudomonadota; class Gammaproteobacteria; order Pseudomonadales; family Pseudomonadaceae; genus Aquipseudomonas; species Aquipseudomonas fluorescens_M. The sequence continues at coordinate 130,901 of NZ_LVEJ01000026.1, read as the reverse complement.
TCCTGATGCGGATCTGGGCATGTGAGCGTTCATTGCACGATGATCACTTCTTCGGTGTCGCTGCCGCCGTTGGACGACGTCACGCGCACCTTGGCCGGTGGTATCGGCGAGATCCCGGTGGCGAGGCTTTTCGCCGCGCCGTCGCCACTCAGCGCACCGATCGCGGCGCCGCTGCCGGAGGTGGCGGTGAGGACCGGCGGCGAGGTTTCGTCACTGGTCGAGGCCACTACGGTCAGTTGTCCAGAGCTCAAGCTGTATTGGGCGCTCTGGATCACCACCAGGTCGGTCAGGGTCATGGGCAGAGTGGTCGGCGTGCTGCTGGCGATGGCCAGGTGGTTGTCGGCGGTCACCTGCAAAACGCTCGGTACGCTCGGGTTGGCCGACGATTGCGCGTACCAGGCACCGGTGGAGTTGGCTTCGGTCATGTTCAGCACCGGGGTGAAACTGGTCACGGCGACGGTGCCCGGGGCTGGCGGTGCGAGGACGAACACGTCTTGTTGGGCCACCGGTGCGCTGGTCCCGGCTTTGCGCGAATAGGTGCTGCGCTGGGTGATCATCGGTGTAGGCCGAACCACGGTCGACAACTTGCCGGAGACCGCGAACGTGGTGGAACGCAGGTCGATCCCGCCGGGGCCTTCAATGCGCACGTAGTTGGTGTTGAACGGACTGCCGGTGACCGCCTCGCTGAGGTTCGGGTCGCCGACGAATTGCTCGGCGGCGCCGGTCACCGGGTTGGTCTCGGTGTACGGGCCGTTGACGCTGCGCAGGAACGGGCCGATGTCACCCTTGAGCGCGCCGTCGTAGGTTTTCGGCGTGCCAATGCCGATGTCGCGGGTCATGTTGATCGCGCGGCGACCGGGGGTGTCGATGTTGAACACGTCGACGCCATACGGGTGGGTAATGACGTAAGTGCCGGCGGTCGGCACATCAACGCGAATGCGGATCCGCGCGAAGCTGACTTGATCGCCCTCGACCGGTTCTTCGGCGGCGAATGCGGCTTCGACCGCGCTGACGTAAGTCAGGTCGATTCCGCGCGCAGCATCAACCAGGGTGGTCTCGCCAGTGAACCAGAACGCTTCATCGGGGAAGTTGCTCGGGAAGGCGATGGGTTGGGTGTCGTCGAACACGCCGGGGGTTGGCAGCAGCGAGCACATGTACGACGGTGCGCCGGGAGCGCTGGGCACCCGCGAGCTGAGTGCTTTGGACAGGCACAGATCCAGGGTGCGACCGTGGGTGTCCTGATACCAACTGGCGAAACCGCCGTTGGCCGGTGCGTAAGGACCGGGGTCAACAGCGAACAAAGCGGCCTGGGCAATGCCCTGGGCCAAGGCGCTCACGACCAGGACAGTCGCGGTTTTGGACAGTAAAGGGTGCATGAGTTAATCCCTCTATCAAAGTACCTGCCCCTTGGGGGTGGGTCAGTTGCAGAGGGCCTGTACACCTTCCATGCCAAGGTGTGGTGGATGGGCGGGAGAGGGCCGGGGTAGAGGGGTTTTGCGGTTGGAAAGCGCTGGATGGGATAGCTGGGGAAAGGGCGTCATTCCCCAGAATCGGGGACGGTGGGGGATGACCACTGAACATCTGTCGGATAAAGAACCTGTGGGAGCGAGCTTGCTCGCGAAAGCGGACTTCCTGTGACGAAAGTATTGACTGACCCACCGCTTTCGCGAGCAGGCTCGCTCCCACAGGGTTTTGTGTTGTTTGTGGGGCGGTGTTATCGGGTCGATATCCCCGCAACCGGGCAAACCCCCACCCGTGGGCTATAACCCTATAGGGACGTATCGGGAAGTCGCCGCCATGAACATGCAGTCAAAATCGCTACCGGTCGAGGAGGGCAATCTCCGATTGAGCTCGCGCAAGCAGTCGTTCAACCTGCTGCGCTGGTTTTCACTGATCAGCATGGCGGTGATCGGCACTGTGGCCGTGGCGCTCGGGGCGGTCTCTACACGATTCGTGATCGAGGAAAGCGTGCAGCGCGATGCCTTGCTTACTGCGCAGTTCATTCAGGCCATCGCGTCGGCCGAGGTGCGCCACGTGTCCATTCCCAACGTGCGAACCATGGGCGAGTTGCTCGATCCGCGTCAGGACAAGAATTTCCCCGATGTCGACCCGCAGGCCCGGGCGGGCGCGCGGGGCGAATTTCTCGATCACATTGAACACTTGCCGGACGTGATCCTCGCCAACATTTATGCGCCGGATCGCCAGGTGATCTGGTCGACCAACCCGGTTCTCATCGGCACCAGCATCCATGCCGACGAAGACCTCGATCGCTCCTTCAACGAAAAAATTCCGGTGTCCGCCAGCTACCACGACGTCGACAAGGCCCGTGAAGAACAGAAGTTCATTATCCCGCCGGATTACATCTTCATCGAAAACTACATCCCGCTGTTCGACGCCGAGGGCAAGAACGTCACGGCGATGGTTGAAATCTACAAGGAACCCAAAGACCTGATCGCGCGCATGGAACGTGGGCTGACGCTGATCTGGCTGGCCACCGCGCTTGGCGGCGGGCTGATTTATCTGGGCCTGTACTGGATCGTGCGGCGCGCGGCGATCCTGCTCGCGGCCCAGCAAAAGCAACTGATCGCCAATGAAACCTTTGTCGCGCTGGGCGAGATGTCTTCCGCGGTGGCGCACAGCCTGCGCAACCCATTGGCGACTATCCGTTCCAGCGCCGAACTGGCGCTGGAGTTCGACGCCGGCCCGGCCGAGAAGAACATCAAGGACATCATCGGCCAGGTCGACCGCATGTCGAAGTGGGTGCGCGAGCTGCTGCAGTCGTTGCGTCCGCTCAACGATGATCCGGAACCGGTGAACCTCGTCGCCGCGCTGCACGAAAGCCTCGTCGCCTTCGAGCAGCAGATCGCCCGGGCCGGGGTAAAAGTGGTGTTCCATCCGCAGCACACGCCAATGGTGCTCAGCCAACCGGTGCAGTTGACGCAGATTCTCAACAGTCTGCTGGCCAATGCACTGGAGGCAATGGACAAGGGTGGCACATTGACCGTCAGCCTTGAGCCGAGCGATGACCGTGGTGTGTGCGTGGTGCTCAGCGACACCGGCAAAGGCATGAATGAAGAACAACGGACCATGGCCTTCCGGCCATTTTTCACCACCAAGTCCGGTGGCCTCGGCGTTGGCCTGGTGCTGGTCAAACGCATCATGGAACGCTTTGGCGGCGGCGTGACCCTCGACAGCCGCGAAGGCGAGGGCACCACCGTTCGTCTGGCGTTCCAGCTGGTGCCGTAAAACCGCGAAAATTCGCTGAACTTCCCCCACCAGTGGGTGTCAAGCCCCGGTCACCGGGGAGTGGGGAAACCCACAGCTCCTGCAAGTCCCTGTTACAACTGGAAATAATTTCTTGGCGCACTAGTTGCAAAACACCATCACCCCTTCCTTGATGAGGCGGCTGGTGATGGACAGAACAACGCGTGGCCCAAGTAACACCTTTCTGCTGACGCCTCTTAGCGTCTTTCTGATGTTGACCCTCGGCACCATGGCCGGCGTTCGCGCCAGCCCCATTGATGACGAACGACAGCCAGAAACCTCCGACCCGTCGGCATACTACGACGAACCGGCAGACGAACCGACGGCGCTTAATGCCATCCTGACTATGCCCGAGGCCAACGAAGATTCTTTCGACTTGCCCGACGGCGTCAAAGGCAGTCGCGACTCGACCCGTACGGAAAATATTCTGCCGCCGACCGTGCAGACCAGTTTCAACTACCCCACCAACGGCAAGCCGAGCCCGCTCTATGGCGCGCAGCCGTTCACCCAGCAGTTGACCCTGTTCGAAGAGTTCGGCCCGGAAAAACTCGACCCGACCACCCCGGCCGCGCTGCTGCCATTCCCGCCGGCGGCGATTGGCCCGGCACCCGCGCAAGACCCGAACAACGTCGCCCGCAGTGCGCCGCCCGGCACTGCGCTGGATGCGTTCCTGCGCCAACCGGGGCTGACGCCATTCCCCAGTCAGTTCTCCAACGTCGTCGACCGCAACCCGTGGCAGGCGCAAATCGAAGTGTTCCTCAACCGCCACATCGGCTCGTCGGCCGAAGGGCGGCCGCCAGGAAAAGGCTGGGCGCACCAGCGCTGGAACGAGTTCTACCCGCAAGTCGCCTACAAAACCGCGCAGACCGGCGCGCGCCTCAATGGTGGTCTGCGTGACAGCGTGCAAATGCACCATTACGCGGTGGGCGAATTCGGCCCCGGTGGCCTGTACCACAACGTCGCGGGTGTACCGCTGACTGACGGTACGGCGAAAGGCGTCGATCCGCGTTTCCACCCGGCCATGCCCGTGCAAAACCACAACTCGGTGTGGACATTCGACGGCACGCTGCCGCCGAAACTGTTGATGGTGCGCTACGGCCAACCGGTGATGATGCGCCACTACAACGGCTTGCCGATCGATCCGTCGGCCAACCGTGGTTTCGGTCTGCACACCATCAGCACCCATGAGCACAACGGCCATGCGCCAGCGGAAAGCGACGGCTATGCCAATGCGTTCTTCTTCCCCGGGCAGTTCTACGACTATCGCTGGCCGATCCAGCTCGCCGGTTACGACAGCATCAACACCAAGGCCGAAGACCCGCGCGCGGCGTTCCCGTGCGCTCCGGGCGAAACCCTTTGGGTCAACGACCTGGCGCCGGCGAAGAAGACCTGTGACCACGGCACCATCAAGATCCGCGGCGACTGGCGCGAGACCATGAGCACCCACTGGTTCCACGACCACATGCTCGATTTCACCGCGCAGAACGTCTACAAGGGCAACGCGGCGATGATGAACTACTACAGCGCCCTGGATCGCGGCAACGAGTCGGTCAACGACGGCGTCAACCTGCGTCTGCCCAGCGGCAGCGCCTTGCCGTGGGGCAACCGCGACTACGACGTCAACCTGGTGTTCGCCGACAAGGCCTGGGATCAGGAAGGCCAGTTGTGGTTCAACCCGTTCAACACCGACGGCTTCATCGGCGATCAGGTGATGGTCAACTGGCAGTGGAAACCGGTCCTCGACGTGCGCGCACGCAGTTATCGCTTCCGCATCCTCAACGGCTCGGTGTCGCGCTATTTCAAACTGGCTTTGGTGCGCGAAATCAAGGGCAGCGGCGGTGAGTTCCAGGGGCCGAAAAACTCCGGCCTGTCGTACAGCCGTGTGCCGTTCCACATGATCGCCAACGACGGCAACATCATGGAGCACAGCGTACCGTTCGATGGCTCGATGGATCTGGATGCTGACGGCGACAAACAGAACCACAACGCGATCCTGCCGACCCAGGGCATCGCCGAGCGCTTCGACATCATCGTCAACTTCTCGAAAAACGGCATCAAGCCCGGCGACAAGCTGTTCTTCCTCAATCTGCAGGCACAGGACGACGGCAAAGGCCCGAAAGAGATGATCTCGCTGGCTGACGTGCTCTCGGAGAAATACCTGCCGGTGATCAAGCAGACCAGCAAAGGCCCGCAGTGGGACAAGGGCGATCCGGCGGTGGGCAAGGTCTTGCAGCTCAACGTCAAGGCTTACACCGGTCAGGATCTGGCAATGGACCCGGCAGCGTATGAACCGGCAAAACCCGGCAAGGCTGAAGGGCTGGTGATGATTCCGCTGAAGATTCACCGCGACAACGCTGCCGACAAGGCGCTGCTGGCCAAGGCTCGTCACCGCACCTTTACCTTCGGCCGTTCCGACGGCACCGATGAGGCACCGTGGACAGTCAAGACCGATGGCGGCTTTGGCTACCACATGGACCCACGTCGGCTGAACGCATCGACCCAGTTGTCCAGTGGCCCGACCGATGCCGGTGTCACCGGGTTCGGCACCCTGGAGGTGTGGAACATCAAGGCTGGCGGCAAGGGCTGGAGCCACCCCGTGCACGTGCACTTCGAAGAGGGGATCATCCTCAGCCGCGGCGGCAAGGCACCGCCAGAGTGGGAAAAGTGGGCGCGCAAAGACGTCTACCGGATCGGTTCCGAAGCCGATGGCCTGGACAACGTCGAGATGGCGATCAACTTCCGCGAATTTGCCGGGACCTACATGGAGCACTGTCACAACACCCAGCATGAGGACAACTCGATGCTGCTGCGTTGGGACCTGGAGAAACCCGGACAACTGCAGTTGATGCCGACACCTCTGCCGAGCTGGGACGGTGTGCGCTACGTCAATTCCGCCGCGCTGCCAACCTTCCGCAACGGTGACGGTATGGGCCCACAAGTGACCGTGAAAAAATGAACAGGGAGCGCGCCGTCATGCCAACCCATACTCCGCGCTCCCGCGCGCTGGGCATGCACCTGGTGCTGATGCTGGTGGTCTGTGTGCTCGGCAGCCGTGTGCTGCTGGCACATCAGGCCAGCGTCGGCGAACCGCCAGCGGTCAGTGAATCCGCCACCCCGTGGGGTGGCGACTATTTCCCCAACACCCTGCTGACCGATCAGGACGGTCGGCAGGTGCATTTCTTCGATGACCTGATCAAAGGCAAAGTGGTGGTGATCAACTTCATCTTCACTTCGTGCAGCGACTCCTGCCCACTGGAAACCGCACGCCTGCGTCAGGTGCAGAAACTGCTCGGCGATCGCGTCGGCCAGGACATTTTTTTCTACTCGATCAGCATCGACCCGCTCAGCGATACCCCCGAAGTGCTCAAGGCCTATTCGCAGCGCTTCAAGGTCGGCCCCGGCTGGAAGTTTCTCACCGGCGAATTCGAGGACGTCACCGACCTGCGCAAAAAACTCGGGCTGTTTATCGAAGGCGTCGACAACGGGCGCAACAAGGATCACAACCTCAGCCTGATCGTCGGCAACCAGACCACCGGGCGCTGGATGAAGGCCTCGCCGTTCGAGAACCCGTGGATCCTCGCTGATCAACTGGCCAACACCTTGCAGAACTGGAAACAGCCAAGCATCGAAGAAAGTTACGCCGATGCCCCGGACATTCGTCCGCCGAGCAATGGCGAAGAACTGTTTCGCACCCGCTGCGCTTCGTGCCACAGCCTCGGCCCGCAGGACGGCCAGGGTATCGGCATGCGCAGCATTGGCCCCGACCTGATCGGCGTGACGCGCAATCGCGACGGCAAATGGCTGAATCGCTGGATTCGCGAACCGGATCGCCTGCTCGCGGAAAAAGACCCGATTGCCCTGCAACTGTTTGAGCAATACGAGCGAATCCCGATGCCCAACCTGCGCCTCGACGAGCCGTCCGCGCAGTCGATCATCGACTTCCTCAGTGAAGAAACCGAGCGTCAGCATCCGTCCACCAACGCTATGGCCGACGGTGGGTTGACGCCAGTAAAACCGGGCGATCCAGCCGCAGCGGTGAGTCGTATGCAGTAGCGGCGAAATAGCATCATTGAACCGTGTGTCGCGGTCAGAGCCACCTACACTGATGGCTGTAAGCGCTTCGATACAAAAACTCCAGGGCACTCCCATGCAGCGACTGGAAGCACAAAAAGCACCTGCGCCGGACACCCCGGCCGCAATGGGCAAGAGTTGGCGCGAACAGTTCAATCTGCTGCGCTGGTTCTCGCTGGCGAGTTTTTTCATCATCGCCGCTGTGGCGGTGGGCCTTGGCTATATCTCCACGCGCTTCGTCGTCACCGAAAGCGTTGAGCGCGATGCGTTGCTGACTGCGCAATTCGTTCAGGCTATCGGCGCGGCGGAAATACGCCACGCCGGTATCACCCCGGCGCGAACCATGGGCGAAATGCTCGACCCGCGCCAGGACGACAACTTTCCCGATGTCGATCCCATTGCCCATGCAGCCGCCCGCGCCGAGTTCCTCGACCATGTCGAACACCTGCCGGACGTGCTCCTGGCCACGGTGTATGCGCTGGATCGCACGGTGATCTGGTCGACCAATCCGGAACTGATCGGGGTCAAATTCGAGGATGACGACGAGCTCGACGAGTCGTTCGAGATGAAAGTCGCGGTGTCCTCCAGTTACCACAAGATCGACGATGAGAAGCCCGAGCAACGCCTGCTGCGCGAGCCGAAATACCTGTTCATCGAGAACTACATTCCGATGTTCAACGCCGACAAAAGCAAAGTCATCGCCATGGTCGAGATCTACAAGGAACCGGCGGATCTGGTCGACCGCATCGACCGGGGATTTGCCTCGATCTGGGCGGCGACCTGCTTCGGCGGCGCGGCGATTTTTCTGGCGTTGTTCTGGATCGTCCGCCGCGCGGCGAAATTGCTGCAGAGCCAACAACAGCAGCTGATCAGCAACGAAACCTTTGTTGCCCTCGGCGAGATGTCCTCGGCGGTGGCGCACAGTTTGCGCAATCCGTTGGCGACCATTCGTTCCAGCGCCGAGCTGGCCCAGGAAATCGCCAGCCCCGGTGCGCAACGCAACATTGGCGACATCATCAGCCAGGTTGATCGGATGTCACGCTGGGTCCGCGAGTTGCTGGTGTCGCTGCGGCCAATGAATGACGACGGCGAGGCGGTGGATCTAGTGTCAGCGGTCGAAGACACACTCGGCGCGTTCGACGCGTTGATCAAACGCAGCAACGTCGAAGTGCGATTCAGTCCGCAGAATTGCGCGCCGGTCGTCAGTCAAAAGGTGCTGCTCACGCAAATACTCAATAGCCTGTTTGCCAACGCCCTCGAAGCCATGCCCAAGGGCGGTGTGCTCACCGTCGAGTTCGAATCGCCGCAACCCGACAGCGTGCGCCTGACCGTGATCGACACCGGCAAGGGCATGAGCGCGCCGCAGCAACTGTTGGTGTTCAAGCCGTTTTTCACCACCAAACAGGGCGGCCTCGGGGTTGGCCTGGCGTTGGTCAAAAGAATCATGGAGCGGTTTCAGGGCTCGGTCGTCTTGACCAGCAAAGAGCAGGAAGGAACCCGCGTCAGTCTCAACTTCAAAGTGGCATCGGGAGGGGAATATGGAACACAGCATTCTGCTGGTCGAGGATGACGAACTGCTGGCCGAAAATATTCAGACCTACCTGGAGCGCAAGGACTTCGAGGTGACCGTCTGCCATTCGGCCGAAGACGCGCTGGAGCAGTTGGGCAGCTTCATGCCTGACATCGTGCTGACCGACAACTCGCTGCCGGGCATGAGTGGCCACGACCTGATCCAGAAGCTGCGCATCAGCGCGCCGGATCTGAAAGTGATCATGATGACCGGTTACGGCAACGTTGAAGATGCGGTGGTGGCGATGAAGGAGGGCGCCTTTCATTACGTCACCAAACCGGTCGCGTTGGCGGAACTCAAACTGCTGCTCGACAAGGCCCTGGCCACCGAGCGGATGGAGCGCACGCTGTCGTTCTACCAAGAGCGCGAAGCGCAGAAATCCGGGATACAGGCGTTGATTGGCGACTCGGCGCCGATGCAGTATCTGAAGAACACCATCGGCCAGTTGCTCGATGCTGAGCGGCGCATGGCCAACACCGATCTGCCACCGGTTTTGGTCGAAGGCGAGACCGGCACCGGTAAAGAACTGGTGGCCCGAGCGCTGCACTTCGACGGGCCGCGCAGCAAAGGACCGTTCATTGAATTCAACTGTGCGTCGATCCCGTCGAATCTGGTGGAGTCGGAGCTGTTCGGGCATGAGAAAGGTGCGTTCACCGATGCCAAGGACCGCCGCGTCGGGCTGGTGGAGGCGGCGGATGGCGGCACGCTGTTTCTCGATGAGATTGGCGAAATGGACTTGCTGTTGCAGGCGAAGATTTTGAAGTTGCTGGAGGACCGCACCATTCGCCGCGTCGGTTCGGTGAAGGAGCGCAAGGTCAATCTGCGGGTGATCAGCGCGACCAACTGCAACCTTGAGCAAATGGTTCAACAGGGCAAATTCCGCCGTGATCTGTTTTTCCGCTTGCGGATCATTTCGATCAAAGTGCCGCGGCTGTATGCCCGTGGCGAGGATATTTTGCTTTTGGCGCGGCACTTCCTCGCCAGCCATGGCAAGCGCTATGGCAAGCCGAATCTGCATTTCAGCCAGCAAGCGGAGGAGTTGCTGCTCAGTTACACCTGGCCGGGCAACGTGCGCGAACTGCGCAACATGCTCGAACAGACCGTGCTGCTGGCGCCGAGCGACACCATCGCCGCGCATCAGCTCAACGTGTGCATGAGCCTGGTCGACGAGCCGCCGCTGCATATTCATGAAGCGCCAATGCACTACGAACCGCGCCCGGCGAGCAACACCGAGTCGATGAACCTGCCGGAAGTCGAGCGCGACATGGTGCGCAAGATGCTCGACAAGACCGACTGGAACGTCACCAAATCCGCGCGCCTGCTGGGCCTGAGCCGCGACATGCTGCGTTATCGCATCGAAAAACTCGGCCTGGCCCGGCCGGATAAACGGCAGTGGTAAAAATGCAGATGTCCAAGTCGATACAACCCCCTGTGGGAGCGAGCTTGCTCGCGAAAGCGGTGTGTCAGCCAACATCAAAGTGACTGATCCACCGCTTTCGCGAGCAAGCTCGCTCCCACAGGGTTATCTGGCGTCTGCAAAATTTTTGGGCAACCCGAATCAATGCTGCTGCCGACTCAAACACTCAAGCAAACACCCAGGATCCAGCACCTCGTCGTTCACATAAATCCCGCGCTCGGCATCGTACGTGCGAATAAACACCCGCACCGTCGCATCCGCCACCGTCGGCAATTGCGAATCGTAGAACTCGTGATCACCCGGAATCACCACAAAATCCTGTGGCGCCGTATCGTCGTAAGGCTTGGGCGGCGTGGAACTCAGTGAATACGGGGCAGGGTGGGCGAAGGGCTGGTTGGGCCCGTAATAATTGAAATTGCTGTCCAGCGCTTGCGCCTGTGTGGCAGCAAGCAGACAGCCGGTCAACAACAGCCGAGCGAGCATTTGCATGGCGGCACCTGCGAGTGCGGTTTTCCCCAAGGCTATTAACTATAGCTGCCCGGAATTCAAACAACCGGGTGATTGATCGCATGCCCCGGCTGTGCGTAAAGATCGATGCCGAGGGCATGCATAACTTTCAAAACCGTTTCGAAGCGCGGCTTTGCGCCGGGCGCGAACGCCTTGTACAGACTTTCGCGACCCATGCCAGAAGTTTTGGCTACCTGCGTCATCCCGCGCGCCTTGAGCACATAGCCGATTGCGCGAAGAAACTCTTCGTTATCCCCGTCTGCAAGAACCTGGGACAGGTATTCGCTGATGGCTTCGTCACTGTCCAGCAATGCTGCCACGTCGAAATTCGTTAACGTCTGGCTCATGGTTAAACCTCCTTAGCCATTTTTTGTGCGCGTCGGATGTCTGCGCTTTGTGAAGACTTGTCGCCTCCAGCCAATAGAACGATGACTGCACCGTTACGCATCGTGAAATACACCCGATAGCCTGCACCCACATCTACACGCATTTCAGATACGCCATCACCCACCGATTTAACATCGCCGAGATTTCCTGTTGAGGCCCGATCAATGCGACGTGCGATGGCTACTTTTGCCCGCAGGTCTCGAACAGAACGGTGCCAAGCCTGGAAGGCTGCTGTTTGTTGAATAAGATAATCCATTGCCTGACTGTATCCAAGTGGATACTTTTGCGCAGTCAGCTAAGTCGTCCATCAAGCCTTGAAATATCGTTGATATTTGTAGGCAAGAACTTCCTCATTTGTAGGAGTTGCCACGAGGGTTGGCTTACAAGTTTGCAACAACCGCAATTACCGGGCTGATCTAGACTCGGATCCGCTCAATCACGAGCATCGTCCGGAGTGCGCCATGGAAGTGCCTAACAATAAAACCGCCATCGAGAGCAATCGACAGGCGTGGAACGATTCCGCCCGCCATCACCAGGATTCGCCTGACTGGCAGGCCTTGCTCGGCGAGGTCGCGCAGGCGGATTTCTCTTGCCTTGATGAGACCTTGAGCGGGTTGCTGGAGGTTGACGGCAAAGAGGTGATTCAACTGGGCTGCAACAACGGCCGTGAGAGCCTCTCGCTGTTTGCGCTCGGTGCCAGAAGCGTGGTCGGTGTCGACCAGTCAGCGGCGTTTCTTGAGCAGGCCCGCGAGCTGAACAAGCGTTCACCGCACAACGCCGAGTTCATCGAAAGCGATATCCATCATTTGCCGGCGTTGTTGCACAATCGCTTCGATGTGGCGCTGATCACCATTGGTGTTTTGAACTGGATGCCGGACATCGGTGAGTTTTTCCGCCATGTCGCTTCAACGCTGAAGCCGGGTGGGCAACTGGTGATCTACGAAACCCATCCGTTTCTGGAAATGGTCGACCCGGATGCGGCAGATCCTTATCGCCTCGCCAGTTCGTACTTTCGCGCCGAGCCGTTTGTCCAGGAAGAGCCGATTGTCTATGTCGGAAAGGTTGAGCAGCAGGCGGCGAAGTCGTATTGGTTCGTGCATAACCTTGGCGCCATCTTCAGCGCTGCCATTGCGGCGGGGCTGAACATTGCGCACTTCAAGGAGTATGCGCATTCGAATCGGGAAGAGGTTTATGACCGGTATCTGAATCAGGAAGCGCAGTTGCCGATGTGTTTTACCTTGGTCGCCAGCAAAGCCTGAATCGTTCATTGCCTTCACTGGCCCCTTCGCGAGCAGGCTCGCTCCCACATTGGATCTGCGCCGAGCAAAAATCCAATGTGGGAGCGAGCTTGCTCGCGAAGGCGGCCTTTCAGATGCGAATCAAGCCCGCGCCGCCGCACTCACCACCGGCCGCCCAGGTTTACGCAGCGGTTCCAGCCGCGAACCCTCATACCGCGTTTCGCGGAAAAACTTCCAGCGACCGAACAAGCAATAGACGTTCATCACACGCCCCTGCTCGTGGTAACCCATACGGATATGCAGCTTCAGCGCCGGAATATTGTGCGTCTCGCAAACATCCACCACCTTGTTGCAACCCTGTGCCGCCATCGCCTCCCAGAGCGCCACCTGCACGTCCACCGACAGGCTGCTGCCGAAATACGCGCGGGTCATCTCGCCGCCGAATTCAAAGAACTCACCGGGCTTCACCGGGAACGTGCAGCCGTAGTAATGACGGTCGTGATAATCACGCAGGCTGCCCCAGATAAACCCGACCGCATGGCCGTCAGCATCGAGGTACATGTGCCCGGTGTGACCCTCGGCGGCCAGCTCGGCCATGGTCTCCACGCGGTCACCAAAATGCTTGGTGAACGCGATGGCATTCTCCGGGGTGATGTCGACTTTGCGCAGCCCGTCGTAAGGACGCAGTTTGTGCGGCGGCACCGGGCTGACCAGGTCGCGCTCCATCCACAACAGTTCCCAATGGAAGAACACGTAGCGTTTCCACAACGTGCCAAAGGTGCGGCCGAGGCCTTTTTGCCGGACGCGTTCTTGTAGTTTTTCGATGACGCTCATGATGCCCTCCGTGGCCGTAGCCCGGGTGTTGTGGATGGTGCTTTTGAGGGTATAGATCACCCTTGCCAATTCATTTCAAAGTGCCATCTTGGAAAGTATTGCAAGGTATGTAAGTCAATCGAGTGCCGTAGCACCGCGTAGAAAATCCTTGTTCAGATCGGCGTAGGAAACCCGTGGAATACCCGCCAGCCGCTGCTCTAGCACGCGGCTCAGGGATTGCTCGGGGTTGAGATAGGCGTCACCAAAATCGGCGCCGAGTTGCGTGGGGTGCGCGACGACTTCCAGCACGCCGTCGGTCGGCGCGCTGTCGTTGCGCAAGTCGATTGGCGTGCACACATAGTCGGCGGTGACACCGGCCAGACGTTGCAGGCGCCAGTTGAGCAAACCCTTGAACACGCGCTTGGGCAAATTGAGGTTTTGGCCCAGGTTGCGCGCCAGGCGAATCGGCACCCCTTGATGCGCGGCAAACCGTGCGACGATTTCGCCAATCGGCCAGATGTTGTGCACGTGCTGATGCGAATCGATATGGCTGGGGCGCATGCCGTGGTCGACGCAACGTTGCCACTGCGCCTGCAACTCTTCACGCACCGCATCACGGTCTTCGCGTGCGAGCAAAAAACTGTGTCGCGGCAGACTGAGATCGAACACGCCGAAGTCATCGCAGAAGGTGCGTCGGGCCACAATTGCCTGGCTCAAGGGGCGTCCGTAAGTCAGGTTGAAATGCAGGCCAACCCGGCCCTGCAAGGTCGCATGCCGCGCCATGGCGCACGCCGCTTCAAACGCCGGCATGTTGGCCATCGCCGTGGCAGAACTGATGACCCCGGCCTGAAACGCGGCGAAGATCACGGCGTTTTCGTTCGGGCTGAGGCCGAAATCGTCAGCGTTGACTATGACTTGGCGAGGCATGTTCGCCCTCCGTGGTGATCGCGACAGGTTTCACTGCAGGTTTGGCGTGTTCGGCACGGCGTGCCCGCCACGTTTGTACATGCGGCTTGAGTCGATGCCACAGACGCAAACCGAGGCCAAGCACCAGGCCACTCGGCCGCCAGGAATAAAAACTCCAGCGCCAGTGCTCCAGTTGCCCGGTCATGCGTTCGTGCAGTTGATGGCTGGAATTTTCCAGGCTGACCCGCGAGGCATCGATCCAGCGCCAGTGCTCGTCCAGCCCCCAGCGAATCCATTCCTCCAGCAGCACCCGACCGCTGCCCAGATCGGCGTATTGCGGCAGGAACGCGAGGTTGTAATCGTAGAGCCGACCCTGCTCCAGCAGGCCGAGGCGATAGCTGATGCAACGGCCGTTCAATTCCAGCGTCACCACTCGCACCAAACCTTGGCCGGCGAGGGCGGTGAAGGCGCGTTCGATCCATTGCCGGCTGCGTTCGCCGGCGAAAATCCCCACGCCTTCATCACCTTTCCAGCTCACTGCTTCGACTTCGCTGATGGCTTGCAACAGCGGCCCCATGCTGATCGCATCGGGAGTGATCCTGCGTACTTCGGCGCCACACGCGGCAATTCGTTTGCGCGCTCGGCGCAGTTTGTAACGCGGGTCGCCGGAGACTTCCTGATGATCGGCTTCACTGATCAGGTGCACCGGCACCCGACAACTCAGGCGTCGCTCACCGGTGGAGCTGTGCGCCATCCATTCGGTCAGCGCACTTTCCTCACCGGCAGGCTCGGACAATTCATTCAGCTGGAGCAGTGCGTGGGGCAGACGTTGGCGAATCAAACGCAACGCCTCACGCATGTCCTCACTGCCGAGCAACGACAGCAGGGCCAAGCGATCAGCCAGCGGATACCCCAAGTGATGCAGCACGCGAAACGGCAGCCCGGCAAAACGCTCGCGACTCGCCACCAGTGGCAGGCACAGACGCAATTCGTCCGCTTCCCAACCGAGCAGGATGTGCAATCGCTCACCCTCGCCAAGGGCCTGCTCGGCCGCGCACAACCAGCCAAGGTTGTTGAACGGCGTGTGGTCCGTCACCCGCAGGCGCAGCGCTTCATAGGCCGCTGCCGGGAAATCGGCGGCGCACAGCGAAGTGCACCATTCGAATCGCATCACCATAGGCTCAGGCCGCCGTGGCTGTAACGGGTGGACGGGACGGTTTGCGCAACGCATCCAGACGCGAGCCGCTGTAGCGACTTTCGCGGTAGAAGCGCCAGCGACCGAACAGGGTGTACACATTCATGATGCGGTTTTGCTCGGTGTAGCCCATGCGCAGGTGCAGTTTGAGCGCCGGGATGTTGTGGAACTCGCAGACGTCGACGACCTTGTCGCAACCTTGCGCGGCCATGGCTTTCCACAGCTCCAGTTGCAGGTCCACCGACAGCTCGGTGCCCCAATAGGCGCGGGTCAGCTCACCGCCGAATTCGAAGAACTCGCCGGGTTTCACCGGGAACATGCAGCCGTAGTAATGGCGGTCGAAATAGTCGCGCGAACTGCCCCAGATAAACGCCACGGCATCACCCTGATCGTCCAGGTGCATGTGCCCGGTGTGACCCTCGTTGGCCAGTTCGGCCATGGTGCCGACGCGGTCGCCGAAGTAACGGGCGAAGGCGCTGGCGTTGTCTGGCGTAATTTTCACCACCCGCAGCGGCGGGTAGGGTTTGAGGCTGTGCGGCGGCACCGGGCTGACCAGATCGCGCTCCATCCACAGCAGTTCCTGATGGGAAAAGATGCAGTGCTTCCACGCTTTCGCGAGGGTCGCGCGCAGGCCTTTCTGTTTGATGTGTTGGTTGAGTTTGCTGACGATGCCCATTGTGCTTACTCCGGCGTTCCGGCAAAGCGAACGACTGTGGCGCGGGAGCAAGCTCCCTCGCCACAGATCGATGTTCGCCTTACATGTTCTGATAATCGGAATTGGCTTCATGACGCGATCCAGCTAAGTGCAAACAAGGTCTGCCCTGGCAAATCAAAGCTGACGCGTCCATCGCGGCAGGCAAATGGTGCGTCGCGGCTGCGATTATCGGCGCCGAAGTAGCGCAGGGCGCCGTTGTTCAGTGGGCATTTCGCACCGCTCAAATCCACCCGTTGCAAACGCGTGCCTTTGTTGACGCCGAGCAGGCCACGCTGAGCGTCGCCGGCCATCGCCAGCACATCGACTTCAAACGCATCGTTTTCCAGCCACAACACCTGATGCAGCCAGTGTTGGGCAATGAACTGCTGGGCCAGACCGACCGGTTTCAGTTCGAAACGATCGTCGCCCAAGACCCGCAACATTCCCTTGGGATACTGTGGCTCATCGGCCGCCTGGAACCAGTTGAGCATGCTCAGCAAGCCATCCTGCGAAGCGTTGATCACCACCGACGCCCACCACAGCGAAGCGTAGTGGGTTTCCTGATCGTAGGGGCTGAGGCTGGAGCCGCTGGACAGATTGGTCTGATCGAGCAGCAAGGCTTTGCGCGGCTGACCTTTGCCGTCGAGGCCAACGAGGTCGGCGGCGCGGCGCACACTGTCACGGTAGACGCGGGTGGCGAGCAGGTCACGGATCATCCATTCGTGCCACGCCAGTGCATCGACCTGATCGCCGGATTCGCTGAGCAAACGCCGCGCCCAATCGATCCCGCGCTTGCCCGCCGCGTTGTCGGCGAAGGGCCCGTTGACCAGCCGCGAACTGGCCGGCATGGCGATGCGCACGCCAGCCTTGGCATTCGCCGGATCGCTGCGCACCTGCCGGGCCATGCTGGCGAAAATCGCCTGATATTGCGCGTAGCTGGAGTAATTGAGGTTCGGCTCGTCGGCAAAGCCAATGTAATGCGTGCCTTTGCCACCGAGCGCCCGCGTCCCGGCCAGCCACGCGTCGAGGCCGCTGTTGCTTTGCACATCAGCGCGCAAATCCGCCTGACGCTGACTGCCGGCCAGCAGGGTGATGTCCTGCTTGATGCCGAAGCGCTCCTGATAGATCTTGCGGAACGCATCTTCGAAGTGCGGATTCTTCGCCGTCACATCGACAAAGCTGTAGTAACTCGCCGCCGTCGGTTTCAGCGCATCCAGCGCGGCATGGCTGGCGGGCGGCGGCATCACGTAGGGCAGGGCGATGCCCAGATCCGGCGTGCGCCCGAGGACTTTGTCGTGCAGAGTCAAACGGGTTTGCCCGGCGTCTTCGCGCAGCGCTTTCAGTTGCTGCGGATTCTGCGCAAACAGGTTCGCCGTGCCATCCAGCCAGAACGCCGCTTTGCCGCTGCCTTGCAGACGCAGGCGCCAGACTTGTTCGCGTTCGCTGACCGGCAGGGCGACCTGATCGAACTGCCAATAGGCGCGATAGGGTTTCAGCGCCAGCGTCAGTTGCTGATCGTCGCCGACGCGCTGCGCCTGCAAACCACTGACGCCACCATGAAACTTGCCGGCCAGCACCGCGTGCTCCCCCGGCGCGACTTTGAAATACAGTTCATCGCCATTGTGCGTATCGGCGCTGAAATGCACTTTCGCCGGGGCGAACAACGCGACCGTACGCTCATCATGTTCGACGCGATAATTGCGGAAGCTGTAGCCGGGAATTTCCAGTCGATAACTGGCTGCGCCGGGCAACAGCGGCCAGCTCTGAGTGCCACGCACTTCACTGGATTTTATAAACCGATCACCCGCCAGTTTGCCCTGGCCATCGAGCAGATACAGATGCTCTTCATTGGCCTCAGCCTGCCACGCCGGCGTCCAGCGCACGGTCACCGTGTCCGGCCTATCCGCTTGCAGATACAGACTGCCATCGCGAATCTCGCCCCAACGCATCGACGCGGCAAAGGCGTCCAGCGACAGGCCGAGACCGAGCAGCAGGGCCAGGCCTTTCATGCGGTTTTCCGGCGTTGCAGCATCAGCCACATCGGCGTGACGTCGCGGGGCAGGATAATCAGGGTTTGCCAGAACGGTACGCCGCTCAAACGGCAGTACAACACCAGCATCGCCACGGTCACCGCCAGATAGGCAATCGACGACGCGGCCGCTGCGCCGACAATGCCGTAAGCCGGAATCATCACCAGGTTCAAAGCGAGATTGAGCAGGGCGCCCAGACCCATCAGCAACGACACCGTGCCGGGACGATTCTTGCCCAGCAGATCCAGCCGCAAGATGCTCGCGTAGCACAATCCCAACAGCCCCGGCAGCAAGGCGAGCAGCGCTGGATATGCAGGTTGGTACGCTGCACCAAACAGCGTGACAATCAGCCATTCGCCAATCACCGCCATGGTCAGGCAGGCGCCGAGCATCACCGTGGCGGTCAAGCGCAGGGCCAGCGGCGTGACTTTGTCCATGCCTTCGTCTTGTTGCAGCAGGCGTTTCATCAGCGGCGTGGTCACCGCCTCCGGGACGATCAGCAGTAATTCGGCGGCGGCGCTCGCCATCGCGTAATGGCCGAGCGCGGTGCTGCCGAGCAGGGCGCCGATAAATAGGTAATCCGAACGCAGGATCACTTGCTGGAAGAGCAGGTCCGGATGGCTGCGCGCGCTGTAGCGCAGCAGTTCTTTCTGGCTGGCGCGATCCCATTGCAACTGCAACGGTTGCGCCCGTTTGAGCCAGACCCAACCGACCAGCACCACCAGGCTGATGCCGGCCAGCCAACTGATCAGCGCAGCTTCGAGGGCAGCGCTTTTCCACATCCAGAACAGCGCGAGAAACAGCATCAGCGGCGCCAGCGACTCGACCAGACGCAGGGCATTGAACGCAACCACGCCACCCGAAGCGTTGTGCAGCGTCAGCAAGCCGCTTTTCAAAACGGTCAACGGCACCGCCAGCAGCAACAGCCAGGCGAGTAAGCCAAGCTGCATGGTTATATCCAGCTCAGTGCCGAATTCGCGCACCAATGCCACCACCAGCAAGGTCAGCAACGCCGCGAGCAGACAGCCGAACACCAACACCTGACTGAGCAACAACCCCATCGGCCGTTGCTTGGCTGCCTGATAACCGACCGCCGAATTCAAGCCGCCACTGGTGGCCGCACTGATCAAGTCCGGCAGGGTGCTGAGCAGCGCAAACAGCCCGCGCTCACTCGGCCCGAGAATCCGCGCCAGCAACACGTTGCGCAGCAAACGCAGGGCGATCATCGCCAGTTTGGTGCCCATGCTCAGCGCCAAATGTTTGAGGTAGTGACCTCGGCTCATGGCCGCGCCCCGCGAAAAATCCGCCACGACAGCAACTCCGGATTGCGCGCGGTGCGCTGGCTGACGCCGAACCGCGGCAGGTTCAGCGGATCGCCTTCGCCGCGATAAATGCCGGTGCCGGTGCCCAGCGCAAACGGGTAGTCATGGCTGGCGATCTGTTGTCGCACGCGTTGATCGTTGTCGCCATTGGGGTAGCAATACACCGGCAGCGGCCGGTTGCAGCCGTTGTGCAGGGCATCGCGGCTGCGACTGATTTCTTCGTCCAGGCGCACATCGTCGAGGCCGGTGAGAATCGCGTGACTGGCGCCGTGCGGGCCGAAACGCACCAGCCCGGAAGCTTCCAGCGCGCGCACCTGATGCCAGTCCAGCGCCTGTGGTTGCGACTCTTGTGGGCATTCGTCGGTCAGCCGTTCCAGCTCCTGCGGATCAATGCTCTTCAGCCCTTGCAGGTAATGCAGCAGCGCCAGGCTGCGGCGGTCGACATCGATGTCGTCGAGCAACACCGGCAACGGGTGGTGCATCGCGTGCAGGCATTCGATCAAATGCATCCGCGCCTTGTCGCCATGGCTGCCCCACAGGGTTTCGCCCAGGCTCTCCCACCAGAAGCGCTGACGGCTGCCGATGAAATCGGTGGAGAGAAAAATACTCGCCGGCACCTGATGTTTTTGCAGCAGCGGGAAAGCGTTGACCGCGTTGTCGCGCCAGCCGTCATCGAAGGTCAGCGCCACCCGTGGACGTTCGGTACGCAGTGAGTTGGGCTGGAGGATTTCCATCAGCGGCACGCAATCGAAATGCTTGCGCAGCCACACCAGCAAATGCTCGAAGGCTTTCGGCCCGACGCAGAGTTCGTTGCGGTGCGGCAGGTCGGCGGCGCGGTCGTTGGCCAGCACCCGGTGCAACATCAAAATCACTCCGGCGCCGTGCAACTGGTTGCGGCCCACGGAAGAGTTGAGATAGAGCCAGCCACTGGTGCGTTTGAGTAATTGTTTGATCGCCATGGCTTCGCTCCTCTTAACGGTTCTGTTCCGGATTCCACTGGGCATACCGCTGACCGCGCAGGAACTGCCACAGGCCGAGACTCATCCCGGCGAGGGTGACCAGCAGAAACGCGGCGAGGCGGAAGGGTTTCGGCAAACGGTGTTGCGAATCCAGCAGCCCGGCAATCGCGATGGCGTAGCCGAACAATTGCGCGATCAGGGCCAGGCGATAGAAACCGTGGTCGTCCCACAGCCAGAAGTTGCTCAGCAACAGCGGCAGCAACAGGATCGGCGCCAGTCGGCGGATCAGTTTGTGGCTGATCAAGGCAATCGAATACAGGCCATATTTCAGCGGATTGAGCAGCTCACGGCGCTGCGCGAGGCTTTGCAGACCGCCGACGGTGACGCGTTGACGGCGGCGGAATTGTTTGTCCGCCTCATCGACGCCATGGTCAATCACTTGCGCTTCCGGCACATAGACGATGCGTTTGTGCGCAACCGGCGCGCAGGTGCTGATAAAAAAGTCGTCGTTGACCTCGGCCGGCACGTTCTGGAACAACTCGCGGCGCAAGGCGAGCAGAGCACCGTCGGCGGAAACCATGCAACCGGTGCGGTTCTCGACCCGGCGCAGCCAGCCTTCGTAATGCCGATAGAGACTGTCGCCAACGCTCAAGCCGCCGCCGGTCACGGGGATAACCATGTGCCCGGCGCAACCGCCGACGTTGGGATCATTCAACGGCGCGAGCAGATAACCGAGGGTCTCGCGCGACCATTGGTTGTCGGCGTCGGTGAACACCAGAATATCGCCCGTGCTCAAGGCAACGCCGGCATTCAGTGTCGCGGCTTTGCCCTGGCGTGGCAGGTCGAGCACGGTGATACGCGGATCAACGATCTTGTGCGCGCACGCCACGGTGTCATCGGTCGAGCCATCGCTGGCGAGAATGATCTGCAGGGTTGCCGGCTGATAATCCTGCGCCAGCAACGTGCGCAATTTGTGTTCGATGTGCCGCGCTTCATTGTGCGCGGCAATCACGATGCTGACGTTCAGCGGCGGTGCCGGTGTATGACGCCAGGCCGGGAACAATGGCGCCAGAATCGTCAGCAGCAGCGGGTAGCCGACGTAGGCGTAAACCGGCAGCAACAGGCACATCCAGAAAATGAACTCAGCCACGGGCAGGCCTCCTGGCGTTCCAATGACACAGACTCAAGATGAACGCGGCGCCGGCCAGGTGCAGACGTACCCAGTGCAGGCCCCACAGTTGCAGGGTCAGGCCTATATCGTGGTGTTTGGCGCTCTGGCGCAGGCTAAGCACCAGCCCCGGCACGCTGGTAATCGCGACCATGATCGCCGCGTGATGCGGGAAGCCGTCGAGCAGCGCCGAGATCGCCAGAAAATCCAGCAACCACACAAACAGTGACAGCATCGGAAAGCGCAGCAGGCGCAGGCTGAAACCGTGGGTGCGCAGCAGTTGCAGATGACTGCCCTGGCGCCACATTTCCTTGCCCATCCACTCACGCCAGTTCATTTCGTAGCCCCAGTGCAAGGCGACGCTGTTGTTGATCGACAGCAGTCGTGCGCCGTGTTCGTGCAGGCGCAGGGTGAATTCCTTGTCCTCACCGGTGCGCAGGCTTTCGTTGAAACCGCCGACCTTGTCGAACCAGCGACGGCGCATCAGCAGGTTGGCACTGGGCAGCCAATCCACGGCGTGGGAGGTTTGCGAAGACACACGCAACGTGCGTTTTTGCCACGCTGTGGCGTACCACGGCGCTTCGGCGGGGGTGTGCAGATCCAGCGCGAAGACGTCGGCCTGACCACTGGCCTCGATGTCGAACAACGGCTTCAGCCAGTCTTCGGGCATTTCGATGTCGGCATCGATGAACGCCAGCCATTCACCGCTGGCAATGGCCGTGCCGCGATTGCGCAGCGTGCCGATCAACAACCCCGGCAGCTCCAGCACTTGCGCCCCGAACTGGCGGGCAATGTGCGGGCCATCATCGCTTGAGCCGTTGTCGACGACGATCAGCTCACATTCGACATTGGCGGCGAACGCGGCTTTTTGCGCGGCGAGCAAGGTCCGGCCAATATGCCTGGCCTCGTTGAACATCGGGATGACGATGCTGATCCGGCTCATGCCCTGGCCTCCGTGGTCAGCGCTGCTTGCTCGGCTTTCAGGCGCAGCACGCTGGTCAGCGCGAGCATGATCCACACGTATTTCTGGTTCGGTGCGCTGAGGAACATCAGGAACAGGGTCAGCGACAGGAAACTCACGCCGAGGTGCGTCATCAGATCCGCCTGATACGCATCGCGGCGCAACATCCACGCAGCGCGGGCGCGAATCAGGTTGTACAAACCGAGGCCGAGCATGCCGACGAACAACAGCCCGGCAGGCACGCCGAGTTCACTGAAGATTTCCAGATACGTGTTGTGCGCCCGGCGATAGAGGTCGCCGATCTTGCGGTTGGCGGAAAACGCCTTGGCGTAACCGGTGGTCGCGTAGTGCAGTGGGAAGGTGCCGGGGCCGGAGCCGAGCAGCGGGTTCTCGCGGATCATCTGGCTGCCGACGACGATGTACGAGGCGCGACGGCCGAGGGATTCGTCATTGTGGCCCTTGGCGCCGGCGCTCAATACGCTCAGTGACTGGATGCGCGCGAGGTAACCGGCCGGCATCGCGTAGATCGCCAGCGGAATCACGATGGCCGCGCCGAGCATGGCAAAACCCAAATGGCGAGGGCGAATCCGGGTCAGTTGCGTGCGGTAATGCCAGCAGCCGATCAACAGGCTCAACGCGAGTACCACCAAACCGGAGCGCGATTCGGTTTTAGTCATACCGCCAAGCAACAGCAGGCAGCATCCACCCCAGAACAAGCGGTGCAACAGGTTCGGGCTGCGGATCACCAAAAACAGCCCCATCGGCACGGCAAACGCGATCAGCAGGGCGAACGCGTTAGGGTCTTCGAGCAAACCGGCGGCGCGGCCCTGATCCTGGAATTTGGTCGAAAACATCGCCATCGCACACGTGGTGCTGACGGCAAGAGTGACGAGGCGGGCGAACAGGTCGAGGTTCAACTCGCGGCCGATCAACAGGGTGATGACAAACAGAATCAAACCCACACTGAGTTCACGCAAATGGCCGAGCGACATGCCCATGTCATCGGTGTTGAGCAGACTGAGGAAGTACAGAACCATGAACCAGATCAAGTAGCGCCAGATATTGCTGCGCAGGCGCTCCGAGGGAATCTGGTGCAGCGCCAGTTGCAGCATCAGAATCACCGCCAGCGACGCCCCGATGAGCTTGCTCCCGGACAATGAGCTGTCCTTGAAGAAGCCTTCAAACGGCACCAGCGCGGCAATCCCGAGCAGGCCCCAGGTCGGTTTGCGGTACAACACCGCGAAACCCACCAGGCCGAGCACCGCACCCGGCGCCAGATACGGATAAGGGCTGGCCAACAAAGCGATGCAGACCAGACCGAGCAAACTGACGATCGAGAGCGGGAAAATCATGCGCGTGCCTCCCGTGCCGTGCGGATGTACAGCTGCGACCAGCGTTCGGCCAGGGCCTTGAGGTCGTAGCGATCCTGTTGCGTGCGTTTTGCGTTGTCGCGCAATTGCCGGGCCAGTTTCGGCTCGCTCAGCAAAGTGTCGAGCTGGCGGGCGAGGTCCGCGCTGTCGGCGGGCGTGGCAAGCAAGCCGTTGTGCCGGTGTTCCAGCACATCGGGAATCCCGCCAACCGCGAACGCCACCACCGGCACCCCGGCCTGCATGGCTTCGAGCAAAATCATCGGTGTGCCTTCGGTGCGCGAGCTGATCACCAGCGCATCGAGTTGCTGCCACCACGGTTGCATGGCGACTTGGTAGCCGGGCAAACGAATGCGCTGCTGCAAACCGGTGCGGTCGATCCGCGCTTGCAACGCCTCGCGTTCCGGGCCATCGCCGAGCATCACCGCATCCAGTTGCGGATGCTGGTGACACAGTGGGATCAAGGCATCGAGAAACAGATCCGGGCCTTTCTCGCTGCTCAAACGGCCAACATATCCGGCCAGCCAGCGTTGCCGATCGGCATCCGGCACCATGGCCGCAGCGGCCGGCAAGCCGTTGGGAATCACCTGCAATTTTTCCGCCCGGACGCTGGCCTGACGGTGCAGCGCGGCAATACTTTCCGCCACGCAGACCACCCGATCCACCGACGCCGTGCGGCACAGTTGCAGGCTCAGCCAGGTGTAGAACTTCTGCTTGCGGCTGCGCGGCGTAAAACCGTGCTGGGTGATCACCAGCGGCAGGCGCAACAGCGTCGCCCCGACCCAACCGAACAACAGCCCTTTGAAATTGTGCGTATTGATCAGCGGCTTTTCACCGCGACGCTGACGCAAGTGCCGCAGCAAATCCCCCAGCCCGGCACAGCCGCGACAATCCACCCCAGCCTCACGAAAGCGCGCGATCAGTTCTGGCGGCGCGTCGAGAAACAGCACCTGATGCTGCCCCGGCGTCGCCAGACAATGATCCAGCAACATGCGCTCGGCCCCATAGAAGCCGCCGCTGCTGAGCAAATGAATGATCGGCAGCGCGGCAGTCGGGGAGGGTGCGGTGTTCAATTACGCACCCAGTGCAGGAAGCTTGGCACCGTCCAGTTCTTGTGCGGATTGCTCGGCAGCGCGTTCTGGTCGTTGATCACCAACAGCACCGGTACGCCCAGCTCGTGGCTGATTTGCGCCGGGTGTTTGAAACGGTGATCGAAGAACTCACGCACGTAGACCAGGGCAATCGCCAACAACAACCCGGTGAACAAGCCGAACGGAATGATCAGGCCCGGTTTCGGGAACGCCGCTTCGGTCGGTTCGAACGGCGGGCTGAGTACCCGGGCGTTGGACAGGTCGTCGCTGAGCGAGCGCGTGGTGCTGCTTTCGGCAAACCGCTGGGCGTAGGTCGAGAACGCGGCGTGCAGCGCATCGATCTCGGTGTCCATCTGCCGCAGTTTGCTCTGGGTCTGCTGCAACTCGTGGATGCGGTTCTTGAACTCGGCGATGCGCGCGGTTTTCTGATCGATCACCTGCTTGACCACCGCCAGATCGTTGGTGCGTTCCTGAATGCGGTTGCTCACCACTTTGAGGAATTGGCCGCGGGTGCGGGCGATCTGTTCGCGGGTCAGCAGCATCGGCTCGCTGCCAGGCTGGAACACCGCCAGATCATTCATGTAGCGGCTGACCTGGGTGGTCAGTTGCTCGCCCATTTGCTTGATCTCCCGGTCCTCGAACGCCACGTTGTCGACGGTGGTGGTGAAGGTGTAGGGGAAGGTGTAGTCGTTGAGCTTGTTAGTGCTCGCGGCGGCCAGCGCGGTCTTCAGGTATTCGAGCCAGCGCTGGCTCTGCAACAGGCGATCCTGATACAGGTTCAGGGCTTGCTCTTCGGTGTTGATCGCATTGAGGCGGAAGGTGATTTCTTCCTTCGGATCCGACGCGCCGACGCTTTCCAGCAAGGCTTGACGGTTACCTTCCAGACCATCGAGACGCACTTGATACAGATGCTTTTTGCTCTCGTAGAAGGACTGCGGCAGATCGATCGATTGCAGCGCCTGACGGCTGAACAGATAGTTCTGCAGCAAGGCTGAAACAAACGTCGTGCCCTGATGCGGATCGGGGAAGCTGTAGACGATCGAGATCACGTTGGAGCCGGGCAGGGTCTCGATTTTCAGGCTGTCGATAGCTTGCTGGGTCAACGCATCGAGCGCGGTGTCTCGCACCGGGTCGGTCTCCAGCCCGAGCACGTTGCGCACCGGATTGATCACGTACTGGCGCAGCGGCGAGCTGATGTAGCGCTTGAACGGTTCGGCCACCAGTTTGCTGAAGATGCCCGGCGAAGGTGTGTACTCACCCTTGTCGCGCAGTTCGCTGATGGTCTGGCGGATCAGCGCCGGTGAGCGGAGGATATTGCTTTCCGTTTCCATGTCCGCGAGCGACGGCGGAATGAACGTGGCGTTGTCCACCGTGAGCGACGTGGTGGCGTCACCCTGGGAGAGTTTTTTCGACTGCACGATGACCTGCGCGGTGATATCGAAGCTCTGTTTGAGCACCAGCGGCAGGAGCAGGGCGATGACTGCAAAGATCAGGAAGACCCGTTTCACCAGTTGCTTGTTGGCGAAGAAGATCCTGAAGAACTCATGCAGGTAGTTTTCCTTTGGATTCATGTCGGTCACCTGAGAGTCAGTTGTTGTTGCTGTCTTTGTTGTCGACGCGGTAGCCGAAGCTGAACCCGACGCCCTGGAACAGCACCACGTCGGCCAGTTGGCGGGCGAGTTCGCCGGCGCTGGCCAGTTTGGTTTTCGGTACGTAGAGCATGTCGTCCGGTTGCAGATACGCAATCTGCGAAGCATCGCCGGACAGCGCTTTCTCGACGTCGTAACGCACCGCCTGCACCTGATTGCCGTTGCGGCGCATGATCACCACCGAATCCAGGCGCGCCTTGACGTTGGTGCCACGGGCCAGGGTCAACGCTTCAAGCACCGAGACCGGCCGGCGGATCGGGTAGGAACCCGGTTGGCCGACTTCGCCGAGCACATAGATTTCGTTGCCGGCGGTGGATTTCAGCAGCACATCGACGGTCATGCGGCCGGGCAGTTGCGCGTATTTTTTGTTGAGGAAGGTTTCCAGTTGATTGACGGTCATGCCTTGCAGCGGCACGGCGCCGATTTCCGGGAAACTCGCGTAGCCGTCAGTGCCGACGGTGATCTCGCGGCTCATGCCGGTGGCCGGGTGATTCAGTGCGCTTTTCAGGTTCTGCTCATTGGTCAGCGGGCTGATGATCTGCACGGTCAGCTGATTGCGGTTGGGCTGGAACAGCTGTTTACGCTGATAGGCGCGCTGGATTTCTTCGCGCGCCTGATCACTGGTCAGCCCGGCGATTTTCACCGAGGTGTTGGCGCCCGGCAGTTCGATGGTGCCGTCTGGCAGCACCAGTTGATTGCCGTTGAGCTGGCTGGCGGCGGTGAAGTTGAGGCCGATCTGGTCACCCGACTGCACGCGGTAGGCGTCCGAGCCGCTGGTGCTGATATGGAAGATCACATCGAGCACGTCCTGCGGACGCAGGGTCTGCTCGATCTTCGGCATATCGGTGGCCTGGGCGTTGGCCGGGGTGGCGGTGAGGATATTCACCGGCATGTTCTGGGTTTCGGAGGTGCTCGAGCAACCTGCAAGCGGCAGCATCAGCAGCACAAGAATCTTGGCGTTCATGGCGTCATCCTTCGCGTTCGCTTAGAGGTTTTTGTAAAGCCATTTGGGCATGTAGTACTTGCGCCGGTTGAACACGCTGCCGACCACTTTCGCGCCAGCCTGAGTCAGGCGTTGCACGGCGGCCTGGGCGACTTCCCAGCGGGTGTCTTCGGCGCGCACGACAAACACCACGCCATCGACCTGAGTACTGATGACCAACGTGTCGGCGGCGGAGTACACCGCATCGCCGTCGATCACCACGAAGCGGTACTGGCTGCCCAATTGATCGAGCAACGGGCTCAGGCGCTCGGCGGTCAGGTGTTCCATGGTGCGGATCGGCCGGCCATTGGGCAGCACGTGGAAGGGCAGGCTCGACACCTGCACCACGCAGTCCTGCAACAGCGGCGAGTTGTCCGGGTTGAACAGCAGGTCACGCAGGCCGCGCTCCTTGCTCAGGTTCAGTTGCTGAGTGAGGTTGCTCGCCGATTGGCTGGCGTCGACCAGCAACACCTGGCCGCTGCTCATTTGTGCCAGTTGGCTGGCCAGCGCCAGCGCACTGGTGGTGGTGCCGGCGCCGGGGTTGGCGGCGGTCAGGAACAGGATCCGCAGATCAAGATCCAGCACGGTCGAGGTCAGGTTCGATTCGCTGGGGTTGGCAATGCTCAGGCTTTTGTTGGTTGAACCGTCCATTAGCTTGCTCCGTGGCCGCTGAATACTTTGAAGGGGGTTTTCAACAGAATCTTCAGATCAAGCAAAAGGCTCTGCTCGGCGATGTAGCTGAGGTCCAACTCAACGCGCTGGTCGAAGTCGATATTGCTGCGCCCGGAGATCTGCCAGAGGCCGGTCATGCCGGGGTAGATCGCCAGACGGGCGAGGTGACTGTCCTTGTAGCGGTAGGCGTTGAACGAGGTCGGACGCGGGCCGACCAGGCGCATGTCGCCGGTCACTACATTGATCAGGTTGGGCAGTTCATCGAGGCTGGTACGCCGCAGAAAACCGCCGATGCCGGTGATGCGTGGGTCCTGGTCAATCTTGAAGTCGATGGCGTCGGCACCGTGCTTGTTCAGGTGGCGCAGCGACTCTTTCAATTCTTCGGCGTTGGCGACCATGGTGCGAAATTTGTACATGCCGAACTTGCGACCGCGATAACCGGTGCGTTTCTGCACGAACATCACCGGGCCTTTGCTGGTGAACTTGATGGTCAGCGCGAGGCCGATCAGCAGCGGCGAAATCAGCAGCAGAATGGTCAGCGCACCGAGGCAGGCGACCACACGATTAGTGCGCGACAGTTGCCATGGGCGACCACCATCGCGGCCGGTGAACCAACCGCGACCCTGGCGGTGAATCGCCGCGTCGAGGCGCATTCGCTGTTCCGGATCCATGCGCTTGTCTCGCTGCAATTGTTGGATCGGCACACCTTTTTCATGTCCAGTCATAGAGTCCTCCGCTGATGTTCAGCCGCGAGCGGCGCGTGGGCGATAGGCAGTGGGGTAGTAGTCGCGGAACCAGGCGATGAACCGCCCGAGGCCCTCATCCAGCTCTATCCGGGGCTGAAATCCGGTGGCCTGGACCAGGTCGTCGGTCTCGGCACAGGTGTTGAGCACATCGCCCGGTTGCAGGGGCAAGAGCTCGACAATGGCTTTCTGACCGAGGTGTTTCTCCATCAGGGCCAGATAGGTTTTCAGTTCCACCGGGTGGTGGCCGCCAATGTTGAACAGGCGCCACGGCGCCATGCTGGTGCCGGCGTCGGGGTGTTCACGATCCCACTCCGGATGAGCGTGCGGCGGATGATCGGTGAGACGGGAAATGCTTTCGACGATGTCGTCGATGTAGGTGAAGTCGCGTTGATGCTCGCCGTAATTGAACAGTTTCAGCGGCGTGCCGTCGGTGATCGCGCGCGCAAACTGGATCGGCGACATGTCCGGCCGGCCCCACGGCCCGTACACGGTGAAAAAGCGCAGGCCAGTGCTGGGAATGCCGAACAGATGGCTGTAGCTGTGCGCCATCAACTCGTTGGCTTTTTTCGTCGCGGCGTACAGCGACAGCGGGTGATTGACGCCGTCCTTCACCGAATAAGGCGTGTGCTGGTTGGCGCCGTACACCGAACTCGACGAGGCGTAGACCAGATGCTCGACCGGGTGATGCCGGCAGTTCTCCAGAATATTCAGGAAACCGTTGAGGTTGCTGTCCAGATACGCCCGTGGATTGTCCAGCGAGTAGCGCACCCCGGCTTGCGCGGCGAGGTGGATCACCACTTGCGGGCGTTCGCGCACAAACAGCGCTTCGAGGGCCGAGGCGTCGGCCAGGTCAACCGTGGCGAGCTGGAAATCGCCGACCTGCTCGCGCACCCATTGCACGCGGTCGTGCTTGAGTTGCGGGTCGTAGTAGGCGTTGAAATTGTCCAGGCCGACCACCGAGTGCCCGTCGCGCATCAGCCGCAACACGCAATGGGCACCAATGAAACCGGCCGCACCGGTGACCAGAATCTTCATGGCCGCGCCCCTTCCGGGGCGATGTGGCGCAGGCCAATGCCGCTATAGTGCAGGCCGGCAGCGGCCACTTGTTCCGGGTTGTAGAGGTTGCGCCCGTCGATGATCACCTTCGAACGCAGCTTGTCGGCGAGCAATTCAAAATCCACCACGCGGAAGTTTTTCCACTCGGTGCAGATCACCAGCGCATCGGCATCTTCCAGGGTGTCGTCGCGGGTGGCGCACAGGTGCAGGTCATTGCGGTAACCGTAAATGCGCCGGCATTCGGACATGGCTTCCGGGTCGTAGGCCTGCACGCTGGCGCCTTCGGCCCACAGCGCATCCATCAGATAACGGCTCGGTGCTTCGCGCATGTCGTCGGTATTGGGCTTGAAGGCAAGGCCCCAGATCGCGATGGATTTGCCGGCCAGACCTTGCGGAAACTGTGCTTTGAGTTTGCTGAACAGGATGTGCCGCTGCAGGTCGTTGACGTCAGTGACGCTGCGCAGCAGTTTCAGCGGCATGCCGTTGTGTTCGGCGGTGTGCAGCAGGGCGCGCAGGTCTTTGGGAAAGCACGAGCCACCGAAGCCGCAGCCCGGATAGATAAAGTGGTAGCCAATGCGCGGGTCGGAGCCGATGCCTTTGCGCACCGCTTCGATGTCGGCGCCGAGCAGTTCGGTGAGGTTGGCCAACTCGTTCATGAAACTGATGCGAGTGGCGAGCATCGCGTTGGCCGCGTATTTGGTCAGCTCGGCGCTGCGGTTGTCCATGAACATCAGTTTTTCGTGGTTACGGCAGAACGGCGCGTACAGCTCGCTCATCTGCTCGCGGGCCGCGTCGTCGCGGGTGCCGACGATGATCCGGTCGGGGCGCATGCAGTCGGCGAGGGCGCTGCCTTCCTTGAGGAACTCCGGGTTGGAGACCACACGCACGGTCAGGTCGGCTTTGCCGCGGCGGAGCAATTCGCTGTTGGCCGTGGCCAGCACCTGATCCGCCGTGCCCACCGGCACCGTGGATTTGATGATCAGGGTGCGATCGGCTTCCATGTGCGAGGCAATTTGCCGGGCAACGTTGAGCACGTGGCTAAGGTCGGCCGAGCCATCCTCATCGGCCGGGGTGCCGACGGCGATGAAAATCAGCTCGGCGTGCTCGACCGCATCGCTGGCCTGGGTGCTGAACAGCAAACGGCCGGCCTTGATGTTCTCCTCAAGAGTGCTGGACAAACCTGGCTCGCTAATTGGCGGCACCGCTTGTTGCAGTTGTTTAATCTTGTTCGGGTCAATATCAACGCACAAAACCCGATGACCGACATCTGCAAGTGCGGCGGCTTGAATAAGTCCAACATAGCCCGTGCCAAATACGCTCACGTCCATTTGCGCACCCTCGATAGAGCGAAAAGAAGAAGTTCAAAATGAGACTGTCAAAAGGGGTATAGCGCAGGGTTTGAAAAGCGTGTCAGCAAAATGACATGTTGCACCTGTATAACAGCCCCATTTTTGGGGGCGATTGGCCATCAAGTGCTTGCTATTGCTGGATTTGTCCCGTCCTTGACGCTTTTTTCACAATTCAAAGAAAACGATGGACGGTCGAAAGCCGCGAATTTAAAGGCTTTCAGCAACTTGAGTGTGTCAGATTTGAGTCATCGGTTTTTTGACGCTTTGCCAGAAAGTCAGCCATTTCTTGCGCTTTGATGGCCGGGTGCTAGTGTCAGATTTTGACCGACAAACGATTGACTCGACGCGAATTTTGCGCGACCGGAATGGCCATGTTTCGATATTTGAAAGAACTGCTTTTAATTATTTATTTGCTGCTTTATTCCGAATATTACATTGATCGGTTAAATGCTATCGGCCTCGGTTTTTCTGTACTTCTTTTTGGCGCGATGTTTTTGGCGCTTACTTTAGCGTTATATCTAACGGCCTATATACGGCACACCCTCATTCGACATTTATTCGCATTGGCGATGTTCGCCTCGGCGGTGTTTTTTGACGTGTACACCCGCGTCACCGCGGATTACCTGAGCTACAGCAGTTTTGTCTCGCTGGTGTATTCCGGCGGTTTCATTCAGGAAGCGGCGTACCAGTATCGGGACGCGATCCTGCAGGGCGCCCTCAGCGGTTTGCTGTTGTTGTTCGGCATCGGTCTCAAACCCCGGCATTCGCTGGTCGTGCCGAACGCCTTGCGGGTGGCGGCGCCTTTTGCCGGCGTGTTGCTGCTGAGCGCGGTGCTGTTTTTACGCGCGGGCGAGGGCGCCCGTGGCTTGCCGATCATGTACACGCCGCTGGCCTACCTGAACCTGTTTGCCTATGAAGCGCTGCACAACACCGTCGGCCCGCGTGAACCGGTGACACTGGCGCGCAGCTCGCAGGCTGTCGGCCATGACATTGTGCTGATCATCGACGAAAGCATCTCCGGCAATTATCTGGACATCAACGCGCCGTTCGGTGTGCACAGCAACCTCAAGCAAGCGCGTCCCGGCGTCGATATCTTCAATTACGGCTACGCCGCGTCCATCGCCAATTGCAGCGCCGACACCAACGTGACCCTGCGTTACGGCGGCACCCGCGCCGACTACATGCGCATCAACAGCACGCTGCCGTCGATCTGGCAGTACGCGAAAAAGGCCGGGCTGCGCACGGTGTACATCGACGCCCAGCGCACCGGCGGCAATCTGCAGAACCTGATGACCGACACAGAGAAGAAGGACATCGACGAGTTCGTGCAATTCGACCAGACCAGCGTGCGCGATCGCGACATGGCGGCCGCGGCGAAGCTGATCGAGTTGCTCAACGATGACCAGCCGCAGCTGGTGGTGATCAACAAGGTCGGCGCGCATTTCCCGGTGCACGACAAATACCCGGACGCGTTCATGGCGTACCGCCCGACCTTGCCGCGCGGGCAGTTCACTGAAGTGGCGGACACCGGCGAGCGCACCGGTTTCAACGGCCAGCCGGATGACTGGCTGCTGTACCGCAACGCCTACAAAAACACGCTGCTGTGGAACGTCGGCGAGTTTTTCGCGCGGGTGTTCGCCCAGGGCAATCTGAACAATGCGTTGCTGATCTACACCTCTGATCATGGCCAGGATTTGCATGAGCGCGGCAATCCGGGATTGAACACCCATTGCGGTGGCGATCCGGTGGAGGAGGAGGGGCTGGTGCCGTTGGTGGTGATTTCCGGCAGCGGGTTGAAGACGCTGGACTGGCAGGCGCAACTGGCGACCAACAAGGATCGCTCCAGCCACTACAACATCTTCCCGACGCTGTTGCAGTTGATGGGCTACGACCTGGCGGGGATCGAGGCGGTGTACGGCAAGCCGCTGACGGTGCCGACGGCGGATGAGTTCACGTTCAACTATCGCTTCAATGCACGGCTGGGGGCCAAGCCTGAGTGGAAGCATATTGATCTGGGGAGCATTGTTACGCCGGCGCAGGCGCCCACCAGTGTGGCGGCGGGACAGTGAGTTTTGGTTTGACCGACTCCTTCGCGAGCAAGCTCGCTCCCACATTTGAAATGTGATCAACCTGTGGGAGCGAGCTTGCTCGCGAAGGGGCCGGTCAATTCAACGCTGAGTTCAAGTCTGTCATCACCATCCGCTATCCTTGCCCCACACTGACCGATCAGGTGGCGGCATGCTTTACGTTGAAAACGTCTTCAAAAGCTATCTCACCCCGCAAGGCTCATTGCCGGTGCTGCAAGGCGTCGACCTGTCGCTGGAAGCCGGCAGCAGCCTGGCGCTGATGGGAGAATCCGGCAGCGGCAAAAGCACCTTGCTGCACCTGGTGGCCGGTCTCGACAAAGTCGACAGCGGCAGCATCCGCAGCGGCGAACATCGGCTGGAGGCCATGAACGAGGCGCAACTGGCGAACTGGCGGCGCACAGAAATCGGCCTGGTGTTCCAGCAGTTCAACCTGATCGGCAGTTTGCGCGTCGAGGACAATCTGGCGTTTCAGGCGCGTCTGGCCGGGCGCCATGAGCCGCGTTGGCAGGCGCATCTGGTGCAGCGTCTGGGCCTGGGCGATTTGCTCAAGCGTTATCCGGAACAGCTTTCCGGCGGCCAGCAACAGCGGGTTGCACTGGGCCGGGCGCTGGCCTCGCAGCCGAAATTGCTGCTCGCCGATGAGCCCACCGGCAGCCTCGATGAAGCGACCAGTGACGAAGTGCTGCGCTTGTTGCTGGAACTGCTCGATGACACGCCGACCACGTTGTTGATGGTCACCCACAGCCAACGGGTCGCGGCGCGTTTGGCCCAGCGCGTGGTGTTGTCCAACGGGCGGCTGACGTGATCGTCTTTGCGCAAACGCTACGCGCACTGCTTAGCCATTGGCGGCGCCATCCGGTGCAGTTTTTCAGCGTGCTGACCGGGTTGTGGCTGGCGACCAGCCTGCTCACCGGTGTTGAAGCGCTGAACAGTCAGGCGCGTGACAGCTACGCGCGGGCCAGCAAGTTGATCGGCGGCGAACCGCAGGCCAGCCTCAGCACGCCGAATGGGGCGACGTTCGCGCAGCAATGGTTCGTTGACCTGCGTCGACAGGGTTGGCCGGTGTCGCCGCTGTTGCAGGGGCGGCTGCTGCTCAAGGGGTTTGAGAATCAGCGGTTGCAACTGATGGGCATTGAGCCGGTGTCGCTCCCCGCCGATTCGGCGGTGGCCGGGCAGGCCCTGCCGATCGAGCGCGTCGTCGAGTTCTTCACGCCGCCCGGAAGTACCTGGATTTCCCCGGAAACCCTGCATGCGCTGGGTCTGCATGAAGGCGACACGCCGCCAACACTCAACGGCTCGAAACTGCCACCGTTGCTTGCGCAAAAGGACATGGCACCGGGCGTGCTCTTGGTGGACATCGGCGTCGCACAGACCCTGCTCGAACAACCGGGACAGTTGTCGCGGCTGTTGCTGCCCAAGGATTTTAACGCGCAGTTGCCGGCCTCTTTCAAAGGTCTGTTGCAGCTCAAAAGCAGTGGTGAAGAAAACAATCTGGCGCGACTGACCGAGAGCTTCCACCTCAATCTGGACGCCTTGGGTTTTCTCTCGTTTCTGGTCGGTCTGTTCATCGTCCATGCAGCCATTGGCTTGGCGCTGGAACAACGGCGCGGCTTGCTGCGGACCTTGCGCGCGTGCGGGGTCAGTGCGCGAATGTTGATCTTTTGCCTGCTCGTCGAGCTTGGTGCGCTGGCGCTGATCGGCGGGCTGCTCGGCGTGATCAGCGGCTATTGGCTCGCCAGTGTGTTGCTGCCGGACGTCGCCGCCAGCCTGCGCGGTTTATACGGCGCAGAAGTGGCGGGGCAGTTGCGCCTGAGCCCTTGGTGGTGGTTCAGCGGCATCGGTCTGAGCCTGCTTGGCGCTTTGCTCGCCGGGGCCAACAGCCTGTTGCGTGCCGCACGCCTGCCGTTGCTGGCGGTGGCCGATCCGCAAGCCTGGCATCAGCAATATGCGCGTTGGCTGCGGCGTCAGGGTTGGCTGGCCGCAGCGTTGGGGTTGATTGCACTGGTGGCGTTGATCTGGGGTGACAGTCTGGCCAGCGGTTTTGTCTTGATGGCCGGGCTGTTGCTCGGCGCCGCACTGGCGCTGCCGGTATTGCTCAGCGCGATCCTCAATCAACTGCTCGGGCGTAGCCGTTCGGTGCTCGGTCAATGGTTTCTCGCCGACTGCCGCCAGCAATTGCCGGCGCTGAGTCTGGCGTTGATGGCGTTGCTCTTGGCGCTCGCCGCCAACATTGGCGCAGGGAGCATGACCGCCGGTTTCCGCCAGACCTTCACCGATTGGCTGGAACAACGCCTGAGCGCCGAGTTGTATATCAATCCGAGCAATCCGGCGCAGTCGCGGGAAATGTACAGCTGGCTCAGGCAGCAGCCGAACGTCAAGGCAGTGCTGCCCAACTGGCAGGTCGCGGTGACGTTGCAGGGTTGGCCGGCGGAGGTGTTCGGCATCATCGATCACGCGCACTATCGCCAGCACTGGCCATTGCTCGATGCGCTTGGCGGCGACCCGTGGGCCCATCTGGCGACGGACGATGCGGTGATGCTCAGCGAACAACTCGCCCGGCGCCTGAACCTGCACGCGGGCGAACATCTGGCGATTCCCACGCCTAACGGCACGTGGTCGCCGCGCGTCGTCGGCATCTACGCCGACTACGGCAATCCCAAGGGGCACTTGCTGGTCAACGTCAATCACCTGCTGCGCGGCTGGCCGCAATTGACGCCGAACCGTTTCAATCTGCGCATTGAGCCGCAGAACATCCCGGGATTTTTAGCTGCATTGCAGACGCGTTTTCAACTCGATGACAGCCGCATCGTCGATCAGGCGCGGCTCAAGGGCTGGTCGGTGCAGGTTTTCGAACGCACCTTTGCGGCGACGGCGGCTTTGAACAGTTTGACGCTGGCGGTGGCGGGTGTGGCGCTGTTCATCAGCCTGCTGACCCAGAGTCAAAGTCGCCTCGGCCAACTTGCACCGCTGTGGGCGTTGGGCGTAACGCGGCGGCAATTGATGCTGCTCAATCTCGGTCAGACCTGGTTGCTGGCGGTGCTGACGCTAGTGCTGGCGTTGCCACTGGGCATTGCGCTGGCCTGGTGTCTGGACGCTGTGATCAATGTGCAGGCGTTTGGCTGGCGCCTGCCGTTGCGGGTGTTCCCGTGGCAATTGCTGCAGTTGATGGGGTTGGCGTTGTTGGCGACGTTACTGGCTTCGGCATGGCCGCTGTACTCGCTGTACCGCACGCAACCGGCGGATCTGTTGAGGACGTTTGCTCATGAGGATTAGCCTCGTTGTGCTGGTGTTTTTGCTGCTGCTTGGTGGTTGCGAAAAATCCACGCCCGAGCAGAAGGGTTTTGCCGGGATGGGCAATCAGGCGCTGGCGTTTACCCCGGTGGTGCCGGGACGGGTGTTCAGTTTTCCGGCCGATCACGGTGCGCATGAGGGTTTTCGCATCGAGTGGTGGTACGTCACTGCCAATCTCAAGGATCAGCAGGGTAACGAATTCGGCGTGCAGTGGACGCTGTTTCGCAGTGCGCTGAAACCAGGGGCGGAGCAGGCCGGGTGGGCTGATCAGACGATCTGGCTGGGGCACGCGGCGGTGACATCGAGCACGGTGCATCACGCTGCCGAACGCTATGCGCGCGGCGGAGTGGGGCAGGCGGGTGTGCGGCTGGCGCCGTTCGAGGCGTGGATCGACGATTGGCGGTTTGCCAGTCAGGTGCAGGATCCCTTGCGCGATCTGCAACTCAGCGCGCGGGACAAGGATTTCGCCTATCAACTGCGGCTGACTTCCAGTCGCCCGTTGGTGTTGCAGGGCGACAAGGGTTTCAGTCAGAAATCCGAAGAAGGTCAGGCGTCGTATTACTACAGCCAGCCGTTTTTTCAGGCCAGCGGCACCTTGCAGATCGATGGCCAGAATTACACCGTCAGCGGCCCCGCGTGGCTCGATCGCGAGTGGAGCAGCCAGCCGCTGACCGCCATTCAAACCGGCTGGGACTGGTTTTCCCTGCACCTGGACAGCGGCGAACACGTGATGCTTTACCGCATGCGCCAGAAGGACGGCGCGCCGTACCTCACCGGTACCTGGATCGCTGCTGACGGCCAGACGCAAACCCTGCGCAGCGATCAGATCAAACTCACCCCGCAGGACACCGCCAAGGTCGCCGGCCGCGCGATGCCGGTGAAATGGTCGATCAGCATTCCTGACAAACACCTCGACATCACCCTCGACGCGCTCAACGCCAATGCGTGGATGAACCTGCGCATCCCGTACTGGGAAGGCCCGGTGCACATCAGCGGCAGCCATCCTGGCCAGGGCTATCTGGAAATGACCGGGTACTGACAGCGACCCACACAACCCTGTGGGAGCTGGCCTGCCAGCGATGGCGTCAGTTAAGTCACCACTGATCAAACTGCCCGGAACTCTATCTCCCGCACAACCCTCTACCCAGAAACCGCCCCCTTCTGGACCCACCCATGAGCGACGACCTGCAACCCCCGGACATGACCACCTGGCAACGTCTGTTCGACGACGAAACCTACTGGCAGCAGTCCCCCGACGCGCATTATTTCGATCTGCAGCGCATCGCCGACGACATGCTCGGCCAGGGCGCCATCGATCTCGAGCAATGGCAACTCCTGCGCGCCAAGGCCGATGACTTGCACAAGGACTCCCCCGCGATCAATGTCGCCCGCGAACTCGATGACCCCGAAGCCTGAGGAGTAAACCGATGAAACCCATCAGCCAAGGCGAACACCCCGACGAACCCCGGCCACCGGGCGAAACCGAGCGCGACAACGACGCCCTGCGCCCAACCGATCCCAAACAGCGGGAAAACAGTGGCAAAGGCACGCCCAGTGGCGAATCCACCGCGCAGGACACCGCCAGGCAACAAACCTCGCCGTCACAAACCTCTCCGTCACAAACCTCTCCGTCACAAACCAAGGCCAAGCCCTGAACAGCGTCTATGCTCAGTGGCACGTCCGCCGCCGAAGCCACTTCGGCGCCGGGCGCTGCCATTCATCACAGGGAAAGTATTGCTTATGAAGCTCGACGCACTGGCCAAGGCCATCACCCTCGCAACCGTACTGTCCGCCACCAGCTTCGGCGCCCTGGCTGCCGATATTCCGTTGTCCGCCACTGTTGAGGCAGATCAGGTCACCACCAAAGTGATCTCCGTCGATGCCGCCAACCATCAGGTTGTGCTCGAAGGTGCCGAAGGTAAGCCGGTTCACGTTCAGCTCAGCGACAAGGCGAAAAACCTCGACAATCTCAAGGCCGGTGATCAGGTCACCATCCAGGTTCAGCGTTCTGTCGCCGCTTACCTCGACACCGATGTGGATAAAGGTCTGCCTGGCACCACCGAACGTACCGGCGAGTTGCGTAAGGCGCCGGGCAGCGATAACCCCGGTGGCGAAGCGTACCGTCAGGTTCAGGTACAACTGAAAATCACCAAAATTGATTTGAAGAAAAATCAGGTGACCCTGCAAAACCCGGCGGGCGTATCGAAAGTCCTCGACGTGAAAAAGCCTGAAATTCAAGCCAAACTGAAAGATCTGAAAGAAGGCCAGAGCGTTATTGTCACTTACACCGATATCTTAAAAGTGACCAGTCAACACGAAAGTTGAGCTTTAACTCTACAGAATGACTGCTCTTGTACAGTTTTTGTATGAGAGTAGTCATACTATTAGTTCAGTTTGGTTTTCTTGAAAGTTTCACGAAAGCAATCGTCGATAAATATCTATTAACTTTTTCGTACATAATTTTTACATTTAAGAATGAGGACATAAGCGCCAACTTCTATTAAAATCCTTCCCGTTCGCCCAGTGTCAGGGCTCTTTACCGGTGCATGGATTGCCAGGCCATTACACTGGGCGAACACCTCTTCGGAGTAGTTGTATACAATTTTTGCAAACAAAAAGGGCGACTTTAAAGTCGCCCTTTTTGTTTGCCGGGATTTTAAACCGAGGCTTGCACCCCGGGTTTGCCCGGTTGCCCCTGGAGGCGCTTGAGCGTGGCCTGATACATTTTTGTGCGCCGGTGATTTTCCCCGTAGGTGCCGGCAGCGGCGACGGTTCCTGCCTGGATGTGATCCAGATAACTGAAAATCTTGCGCGGGGAGAGAAACTTGATGCCGTAGCCCATACCGGCCATTCGATCTTGCAGCGTGTAACCGGGCACTTGGTCATCCATGCAGAAGTGCAGACCGTGGGACTTCATCAAACGCGCATTCCACAATGTGCAGAAACTTTTCAGATGAGTTTCCTTGTATGGTCTTGGCAGTTTTGAACGCAGGCCCAGACGCACTTTCGCTTTACGAACATAGTGCTTGCAGAAGCGCGAAGTTAAACGCCAGGTGTCACGAACAATCCCGCGATTGAGTTGTTCGACACAACCCACCGCCGCCATGTCCGGGGTTTTCGTGCACTCGCGCATCATCATTGCAAACACATCCTTGTCGTAGACAAAGGTATCGGTGTGCAGCAGAAACAGATAATCGGTCTCGACTTTTTCCAGCGCCAGATCCAGTGCTTTACCGTGCGCAATATGACCCGCTTCCTTGCAAGGCGACGGTCGCTCGATCAAGTTGATCCAGTCCAGCGAGCGCAAGTAATCGAGACTGGCATCCGCCGAATCGTTGTCCACCACCCACACCGGAATGCGTTGTGCCTGGACATGCTCACGCAACAGTTCGAGGCACATTTTGGTGATGTCCGGGGTTTTGTAATTTACCAAGACAAGGCTGAAATTCGACGTTGGCTGGGTTGGTAAATCAAACGCTTTCATGTCGGGAGGACTCATCTGCGATTCAAGGGCGACAGGGTTTCGTGGCCGTGATCGTAGCGAGGCAACCTTAGGCGAACCTTAATTTGCGGGTTGGGCGGTGGGGCCGAGTGTGTCGAAGTGAGACTGCTGAGCCTGTCTGAAAATGACCAGGGTGCTGAAGATCATTAGCGGCTAAAATGCGCGCCCCTATTACGGTTCAAGGAAGAAACGGCGATCGCCGTTGTGTCACGGATGAAACCACTTTCCCTCTACCACCCAGCCCTCTACTGGCTGCGCGTGTGGCAAAAAAGACTGTTCCGCCAGATCTCCTGGCGCTGTTCCGGCAAGTGCTACGCACGGCCCGTCGCGGCGGCCGAGCGGCTGCCGTTTCGCTACCTCAAACACACCTCGAAACTCATCCGCAAACTCGGCGACTCCGACCTCGCCCTGCAACACAACAAAGTCATCAACCTGAAACTCGCCGTCGCCGCCATCGACGGCGTGATCATCGCCCCCGGCGAACACTTCTCCTTCTGCCGCCTCGTCGGCCGCCCGACTGTGAAGCGCGGCTACGTTGAAGGCATGGAACTGTCTTTCGGCGAGGCACGACGCGGGGTAGGCGGCGGCATTTGCCAACTGAGCAACCTGATCCACTGGATGGCCATTCATTCACCGCTGATGGTGGTCGAGCGCTCCAACCACAGCTTCGACCCGTTTCCGGATGAAGGGCGGGTGCTGCCGTTTGGTTCCGGGGCGGCGATTTTCTACAACTACGTTGATCTGGTGCTGCACAACCCGACGGATCGGCACTTTCAACTGAAGTTGAACGTCGGCGAGACACAACTCGAAGGGGAGTTGTTGTGTGATCGGGTGAGGGAATATCGCTATCACGTGTTTCAAGAGGCGCATCGGTTTGTGCGGGAGGGCGCGCGGGTGTATCGGGAGAATGAGATTTGGCGGGAAGTGCGCGAGAAGGGGCAGATTGGGGAATTGGTGGAGCGGGTGAGGTTGTATCGGAATCGGGTGGTGGTTAAGTACGACGTGGACGAGCAGATGTTCGAAGCGAGCTAGTTTTTGCGCAAGGTTTTCGTTGGATTTTTTAAGCCACAAGGAAGTAACAAATGATCAAGCGTTTCAAAACTGTCGGTACGGCGGGCACGGCACTTTTTTCAATGTTCATCGCCTGTAATACGTGGGCACAAGCGCCGCGTGATTACTACGACGGTATGAAGGCAGGGAAGTGCGCGCCAAATTCGGAACGTCTGCATGAGCTGGCAGTTGCAGGCGATCTTGACGCGCAAACGCAGTTTGGCAAAGCCATTCAAGAGAACCTCTGCGGGGTGGTTGAGCAGTGGTCACCGGGCATGCCGGAAGCGTGGTTTCGCAAAGCTGCAGAGCAAGGTAATGCCGAAGCGCAAGTCGGATTGGCTGAGGAACTTCGTTGGGATCGAAGCGTTGAGGGTGAAGACGCAAGTGTTTACTGGGATCTGAAAGCTGCGGAACAAGGTAACGCCAAAGCGCAGTTCAGTTTGGCGCAGATCTACCATCGCGGTGGCCGATCGATCAAAAATCTCAAGGACATGGACAAAGCATTAGCGTACTACCACCAATCCGCCGAAGGCGGATATCCCTCAGCCTACATGCTGCTGGCAAGCCTTTATGAGAAAGGGGAGGGAGTTACACTGGATGATGTTGTTGCCGCTCAGTGGTATCGCAAACTGGCTGAAACCGGTGACGATTACGGACAGCTTCACCTCGCGGAGATGATCGCCGCAGGACGTGG
This sequence comes from Pseudomonas fluorescens, assembly GCF_001648775.1. Taxonomy (GTDB): domain Bacteria; phylum Pseudomonadota; class Gammaproteobacteria; order Pseudomonadales; family Pseudomonadaceae; genus Aquipseudomonas; species Aquipseudomonas fluorescens_M. The sequence continues at coordinate 88,863 of NZ_LVEJ01000026.1, read as the reverse complement.
TGTGGACAAGGATGAAGCGCTGGCTTTTACCTGGTTCGGCAAGTCGGCTTCGCTCGGCAATAAGTACGCGCAGTATGAAATGGCGCAAATGCTTGAACAGGGGCGAGGCACCGAAAAAAACCAACGTGAAGCGGCCAAGCTTTACCGCAAGTCTGCGGATGCCGATTTTGGCAACGCGCAGTTGGCGCTTGGGAAAATGTACGCACAAGGACGCGGCGGGTTGCCAAAAAGCAAATCCAAGGCCGAGTACTGGATACTCAAAGCAATTGATCGTGGTGCTCCGGGAGCTAAAGAAGAGCTGCAAAAGCTTTGATTTGCAAAGGAAGGGTATCTTGATTTGAAAGAGGGCGATCATGGGATCGCCTTTTTTTCATTCCCCACAGCACGCTTTGTAATCATGATCGGCAGAGGACTGATTAAATCCTTCTTTGAGGATCAACTACCTCCGATAGGTGACACTATCCTAGGCGGACTATTTTTGCGTGTTGATTTACTCAGCCCACAAATTAACAAAATCATCAAAATTTTTAGCAACGAAATGGGTTTTACTTGAGTTTGGATCAAATACTTCAACAGCAACCAAGGGCGTGTTGAAATTTAGGCAAATCAGATAACCATCTGCATCCCTTGCTATAGGGGTCATTTGTTTGGGAAGCCCTGGAGGTTTTCCCGCCCCTGAGTACCATGAAATGGTATACGGGGCCACATCAGGCGAGAAAGAAAAGAATTCGCTTATGCAAGTCCCTTCGTTGCTATATGGAAATGAAGATATCTCTGGAGAGGCCACATCGGAATATCTGACCAATTCCAAGTATGACTTTGGAAAACTTACGCTAAGTAGTTTTTCTACTTGAGAAATCGTATTGGTATCCACTGAGGATCCCCGTTCAATACCAAAAGAACTCCAGTCAAATTTCATGTCAGGTCTCCATAACGAAAGGGGGCAGATTTGTTTTCAATTCCATTTGGATCATGTGGACAATAAATCTGCCCTTTTTATCGCTGCGTGACTGTTAACTGTAATATTCATAACTCCTGGATCAAACTGCGCCGACGGCTTCTTAATACTAGGGCTTGAACAGTTTGTGGGTAAAAAAGGGGGGTGGATTTATTTTCAATGGCTTTGATTGATATGTTAAAAAATAAATCTATCTTTTCATCTGCCCACTCTTATCGATATGTGTTCTGGGTCTGTTGTTTAGGCTGGTTTAATAAGGCTATCGTTATTAAAATAAAATATGAACGCTTTGTAGGCAGTATCCATATCATATGAGGCGGTCTGTTCTTTTAGGTTTTTTATTATGGACGATAAGTCGTCGCAGAGTAAAACATAACGATAGCCAATTTTTGATAGCTCTGTCGGATTATCATCAGCGTCGTAGTCTTCAAAGGTGTCTGGGTTTTCGATTATTGCTTCGCAATTCAAACCCCACTCTTCTTTGTTTTTTGGTAAATACAATGCGTCTTCCCAATTTAGGTTTTCTGCATCAGAGAGAACGTTAATAAATTTTGTTTTTTTCATTTGATCCACCATTTATTTTCGGCCGCCTCCCCAGAGTTCCATCCCACCTTTCTGACCAGAACGAAGAATATCAGCAGCTACCCCTCCGGATCTGTGTTGCGCCGTAGGGATGAACTGCAAAATCTCTTCACGATAGGCGTCATGATGCCAAGCAGAAAAGCAGAAAAGGGGACAGATTTGTTTTTCAGTTTGTATAAAATAAATCTGTCACCTTTTTAGTTATCTTTTTAGTTCGTCTTCTATTTAGTCCATCAGGAAAACAGGCGCGTGGACTGCCCGGCTTGACCGGGAATGATGATTAAGAAGATGATTCGCTAAAATCAATTTCTCCTTCGATGCTAATGCAGCCGATGAAGCTTAGGCTTTCCGAGAAGAAGTAAGTATGTTGAGGGATGTCCGCGAAGATCGCTAGAGTGCATTCTAAATTTGCTGTGCTTATTTTGTATGAGTTATCTGTAAGAGAGTCGCCAATGAACACAATCTCGGGAGCGTTGAGGGAAGTTATTTTTTTTGAAATGTCAATAAAAGCTTGGTCCGCCTCTTTTTTTACGTAGTTCATACTGTTGGGAAGAGAGTTTCAAGCTATTTTAGATGCGCTAAATGGAAATTTTTCGTTGATGCTAGATACAAAGCTATCATGTACTTCGGGTTTCAATTTTTCGAAAGTAATGTTGGAGTTTGATAGGTTCTTTTCAAGCTCGTCGTCGAAATAACTCATTTTTTAAATGCCCTGAGTAGTTTTAATACTGCTTATCACTTGCGTTGAAGAGGTGATGTGTGGCAGGTTTTTTCCTGACCAGACGTTTATGTGAGCGCCACTTCTTTCATCATATTCTATTCGGTAACCAGTCTTTCCGTCAGTAGTTTGCATACCTACGTTCTTTCCTGCGTTTGTACCAAACTTGCCAATCGTTGGCTTCTCAGCCTTGAATCCATTGCTTTCAAACCACTCAAGTGTTTTATTGCGAGCTTGCTCGAAGTGTTCGATCTCTAATGTTTCTCCCACTTCAGGAGACGCTGTCTTCTGTGTTATTTAGAGATAGACCAAGTTAAATAGCGAGAAAGAGAAGAGTTTCGAGAAGCTAGATCATAGATACAGAAAAAAACTGTGGTCTGTCCCCGTTTTTCAGAGAGTCGGTATTGGCTAGATCTTCGTCGGTCAATATCAAAAGAGCCATGAGGCCACAAAATCAGGGGGGGGCACCCCGAATCCAAGCTTGGAGAAAGCCCCCTCTAACTGAATGTGTACTTTTCTTGTGATTTCTAAAAATTAAACTCGGCGCTGACTATTCCGTCGTCATCTTTTGAGTTGGTTTGATCATTGTCAGGCATGAGTTGCTCGAAAAAAGTAGCAAAGGATGGTGCAATTAGAAACAGTGAAGATGCATCATCTTTTGCTTCGTGATACCAGTAATATACTTCTTCTGTATTTTTGTTGATGCAAAATTGATCTCCTCCACCTGATTCGCCAAAAGTGTAGAGGTTACTGCGTATTTGGTTCGCATACATCTCATTTTTGTAGTAGATGTTGTTTGAGTCCGGGGCTAGTCCGTATATTACATCTAAGAATACGAAGCCATCGTTGTCGCCGATAGGCATCTTTTTAGGGGTTTTGAATTTTGCCCCATTGGAAAAGACAATGGCTGTATTGAATTTATCAAGTAGCTTATTCAGGCTTTCTGAAATTTTAATATCGTCTGGCAAACTATTGTGAAGCCGTTTTTTCTCGAAAGACATCGATTCGGCACCGAGCTCGTTTAAAATCTTGTCATATGACATAACTAATTCCTCATGTCCGAAGCAGAACCGATGTTGTTAAGGCACAGGCCACTATAAATAGCGAGAAAGAGGAGAGTTTGTAGAGGGCAGATTATAGATAAAAAAAGAAACCGTGGTCTGCCCCCGTTTTACCTCGTTTTATTCCCCGTGTAAGATAATTCGAAGTGGATCGGATTATTTGTATTTATCTTGCAGTTTTTTCAGCGTTGGCTCGATATGCATAGTTTTCGGCAGTTTTTCCGACTGACACCACTCTATTATGCACTCAATGGCCTCATTGAAAGGTAGGGAAACATGGCTCTCCATGAATTCGAATGCAATACCTTCTATTAGGTATTCGGGGATGTTATCTGGGTCAGCATCAGTGCTGATATAAATTCCTGACATTTCAATTCCGAATCCTTGTGAGTCGAGAAGGCTTTCCAGCGCTTTTGGAAGAAAGCTGGAGTTGTGCAGCGATGAGGACTCCAAAAGATCTAATAAGCAATTATTGATTGTGCTTTTTTGGCTTGTAGTCAGCGTAGTCATATTCTTGTCATCACTTCATAGAAGGGTGGAAATTTGTGACGGTTGTTAGCGACTCGTCCAGATAAATTCGAAATTTTATACCATCATGGTACGCACTATATACCCGCTTTCCACTGGCTTTCGCTTCGCTGTAACCTGAGGCAGCGGCCTCTTTCCCCGCCTCGAACATCTGGTCAGTAGATATTACACTCGGGTCGTAGACTGTTTTCGGATTACCAAACTCCTTAATACCATCAACCTTACCCGTTCTGTCCAGAGAGTCTCGCCCATAGGTAATTTCCGAGAGACCAGGGGTGCTGGGACTTTGCGTCTCTGAAAGGATATGTAATTTATTGTCAGTGGCTGCTTGGAGGAAATCATCTCGGTTATGAGCTCCTTTAACGCCAGACTTGGAGCTATAGCCATCGGCTCTTTCAAGGTGACCTCGAGCATCATTACTGATGGGCACGCCTTTATGCATGGTGACGCCAGGGCAGTTGTTTAGCCCTAAGGGGTCAATCCACCCAGTTGGGTTGGTAACGTATTGGTAGTTGTTCAGTCCTCCCGCAAGCTTGATCGGATCCGGCGTTAAAAACCGCCCAGTACTCGGATTGTAGTAGCGGTGTCGGTTGTAATGTAACCCTGTCTCGGCATCGAAATACTGACCCTGGAACCGCAACGGGTTATCGATCTCGCTGACGTCCAGCGCGGCGAGATTACCGTAGGCTCGGTACTTCGCCGACCACATGATCTCGCCGCTGTAGTCGGTTAATTCCTGCGGTGTGCCGAGGTGGTCGAGTTGGTAATAGAACGGCGTGGCTTTACGTGGGCCTTCGCCATCGAGCATCGCCAATGGGCGGAAGCTGCCCGGTTCGTAGATGTAGCTGCGGTAACAGTTTTCGGCGCTTTCGGCAATCAGGCGTTCGCCTTGCCAAAGGAATTCGGTGATGTGGCCGTCGACGGTTTTCTCTATACGTCGACCGAAGGCATCGTACTTGTAGGTTGCAGTGCTGCCACCCGGCAGGCTAACGCCGATCAAGCGGTGCTGGCAGTCGTAACGATACTCGGTGACGAGTTTCTGTCCTGTGCCACGGCGCTCGCGAATCAGATTGCCGTAGGCGTCGTAGTCATAATGGCGATCACCCTGCATAAGCAGGCGGTTGCCTTTGACGTTGGCGAGGTTTGCTGTGCCTTCATTGCTTTGGCCCAGCAGGTTGCCCGCCGGGTCATGGGCGAAGCTTTCCGGAGTAGCGCCGCGCACGCTGATGAGTCGATCAAGCGGGTCGTAGTGGTAGCTGCGATTGCCTTTGCGGCTGTCATCAATGCCAGCGAGGTTGCCGTTGGCATCGTAATTATAACGACGCTGGAACAGGTTCTTGTCTCGCTGGCCAACAGTGTGGGCTTGCAGGCGGCCTTGTTCGTCGTACTGGTATTGGCTGAGCAGCAGACCTTGCTGACGCTGTTGTTCGCGACCGGCGCTGAACTGGTGAGAGGTCAGACGTGAGCCATTGAGGTCGATGTTGCTCAGTTGCCCGCCCGGTTGATGACGGTAATCGAGTTTGCTGCCGTCAGGGAGGCGGCAGTGTTTGAGCTGACCAACGCTATCGTACTCGTAGCGCAGGGTGCCCCAACCTTGGTGTTCTTCGATGAGGCGGTCTTGCAGGTCGTATTTATAGGCGAGCGGCCAATGACCGTCGTCGACGTTTACGAGGCGACCGAGGGCGTCGTAGCTGTAGTGGATTTCTTCGCCATCGGCCAGGGTTTTCACCAGCAGCCGGCCAGCAGCATCTCGCTGATACTCAGTGACCAGTTCGCTGCCATCGTCGCCGAACTCGGTTTTCTTCAGCAGTTGCCCGTTGAGGTCATACTCGTAAGCCGTGCGACGACCGTCGAAGCCTGTTTCCTGCTGGATCAGGCCGTTGGCGTAGTAGTCGAGGTGGTATTGCTCACCGCGCTCGTTTTCGATTTCAGTCAGCAGCAGACGTGAGTTGTCATAGCGATAGCGCAGTTGGCTGCCGTCCGGATTGATGCGGCGGCTGACCAGATGCAGATTTTCGGCATATTCGTACCGAGTGATGCGGCCGAGTTCATCGCGTTCGGCGGTGACATTGCCGTAAGCGTTATAGGTAAACGCACGGGTTGCACCGCCCGGTAGCGTGACTTGGGCAAGACGATTGGCTGCGTCCCATTGATATTGGGTGATGGCGCCGGATTCTTCCTGGCGTGTGATCTGCCGACCCAGTGCGTCGTAACGATACTTGCGCTGGCCGCCATCGGGCAGGCGTTCTTCCAGCAACTGGCCGAGGTTGTTCCAGCCGAGTTGATGACGACTGCCGTCCGGGTGGCGAATCTCCAGCAGACGGCCCTGAGGATCGTAGCTGTAGAGCGTGGCATTGCCGTCCGGATCGATTTGCTGGGTGATATCGCCCTGACGGTTGCGTTGGTACTTCCAACTGGCTTTTCCGCGATGAACATCACTAAAGAAGCCGTTGATGTATTCGTACGTTGTGGCTTCGTCTTCCGGCGGGATGACGGCAGTCATCAAGCCGTTGTCGTCGTACCGGTATTCGGTGACGGCGCCCAACGGGTCCTTTTCAGCGATCAATTGGCCTTTGTCGTTGTAGGCCTTGAGATGCTCGGCACCGTCCGGGTCGATCTTGCTGATCAGTCGTGCCTGATCATCGTGGGTGTACACCTCTTCGCTGCCGTCGGCGTTGGTGACAGTCACGCTGCCTTTGTCATCCCAGGCGTAGTGCGCCTCCATCTGCGAGAAGTTGGCCCAGTGATGTGTGCAACGAGACAGTTTGCCTTCGTTCTCCCATTCCCAGTAGAACGCAGCGCCGCCCGCCAGTTGCCGCTCGAGAATGACGTGCTGTTCGTTGTAGCGATAATGTTCGGCTTCACCGGCCGCGTTCTTCGCCTTGATCAGACGATGCTGAGTGTCATAGCTGTAGGTGACCAGCGTCTGCACCGTATTCCAGGCGTCTTCCAGATTGTCAGCAGGCAGGAACTGCTGATAGTCGACCGCGACAATGTGTTTGCGGTCGTAACGTAGAAGCAGGGCGCGACCGGCGCCGTTGTCGAGGCGTTTGATACGGCCATGGATATCGCGTGTGACGTGCAGTCGGTTGCCATAGCTGTCGCTAATGGCGATCAGGGTGGCGCCTTTGCTGTTAAAGCGGAAGTGGTAGAACGATGGTCGCTTGCCGGCCTGGGCAAGAATCAGTTCCGATGGGTCGTCACCGAGAAAAATGGCAGCACGGGAAAGGCTGTTGGTGATGGCCGGACGTTGCTCGCTTGGAAGTGGGAAAACTGTGGCGCGGTTCTCGTGGTCGGTCCAGATGACTTCGTCACCAACGATCTCGACACGATGCGCGAGTGCGTGGCTCCAGCCATAACCTAGGCCGCAATCGATTTCCACTGCGCTGGTTCGATAGAGGCGTGTCCATTCAAACGGCAGCAGGCCATCGAGTTGACCATCGGTCAGCGTCAACAGTTCTTCACCGGTCACCATCGAAACCGGGCACTTGTCGACGCGCGTGCAGGACACAGGCTCCGCGCTTTTATTAGCGGGAGTCGTGGCTTGCTTCGAGGCATCGTCAGCTATTTTGCCTTCGGCAAGTTTCGCGTTTTTCTTCCCATCAAAACGCAACTCGGAGATTCCGTTTCTCACCTTGGCCGTCACACCCCGCGCCGCAACAGCGGTGTATTTCGCGACGTATTCCATGAATCCATTGATGATCTTGAACAGCGACTTAACGAAACCGACCACGGCGTTGATGACAAGCTCACCGTAATTCTTCAGTCGGGCAGCAAGGTAGATCACCCCGGTGCCTTCGGCCGCGATGGTCAATACCACGCCGATGACGATGTCGATGGCGATACCGACGACCATTGCCGTGGTCATCTTCGCGATGTCGCCTGCCATCTTCATTGGCGGCAACCCTGCGAGCCAGATCACGGCGCTTCGTACCAGCAGGAACAATGCTGCTTCATCGCTGGCCAGTAACATGGCCTTTTTCATGATGTCTGGTGTGCTTTGGGCGATATCGATTAGCTTTTGTGCGCCAGCACCGAGATCATCTTTGAATTTTCCCGGGTCTTGCAGGATGTCGAGCACCTGATTGATGCCATCCCACACACCCTTGATGGCCTCCCAGCCACCTTCAAGAATGCCGGTGCCAATCGCCATCGCGGTGCCCGAGGTGGAAACGTTCGACCATTGCGGTTTGAATCCGGCCCACTCTTTGCGAAGAAAACCTTCCAGGTCTGCGGTCACGCCGCTGTAGGAGCTGAAGAGGGCATCGATTTGTGCCGGCGTCACTTCGTTATGAACGCGGATCTCGTAGAACTTGCCTGGAATACCCCCGGTCCAGGCGGCTTTGCCTTGTGCGTCGAGTTTGACCTTGCTGACTGCGCCACCTTCCACAGCGACGATTTCGACTTCGATTTCGCCAATAGGAATGTCGTAAACCGACTCGAATTTACTCTCGATCAGCAACGGTCCCTTGAGCGGGCACTGAGCAACGTTCGAAGTGAAATTACCGTCGGTCATGCTCACCGCTTTGCTGGTGTCGCCAACCTTGATCACTCGCTCCATACCCAGCAGAGAGGGCAGGTCAGCGGCGCGACTGGCTTTGTCGGCGGCCCTCGCGTACCAGGTTTTGGTTTGTTCCTGATACAGCTTCAGACTGTCCTTGAAGGTGTTCAGTTGGTTGTCAACAAAGGCAACGCGATCCATCAGCCTTGCTCCAGAATCAGGTGGTTTAACAGTGCTTCTTTAAGGTTTTTTGGTGCGTCCGGACGGCGCACGAAACGGCTGATTTTCAGCTTCAGGTTGTTTTCGGGCCAGGCGGTGTAAATGTCCGGTCGGTCTTCTTCCAGCCACTGCATCAAGTTGCTGATCAGCGTCGTCGGATTTTCCTTGGCCAAGCCGTCCAGTAACGCCTTCGGCACCTCCCACCACGGCCAATCTTTCACCTTCGGCACAACCCGCGTCCCAACCTCCAGCGACTGCCCGTTAATCAGATACCGCTCAAACATCGGCATCACTTCCCCAGCCTTCTCCCCCAGCCCATGCAGAATCGGATAGATATGCCGCCCATCCCAAAACCTGAAAAACACCTCGGTCCCGTCCGGCATCTTCACCTGAGTAAGGCTGCGCAGATGCTCGAACACTTCGTTCGGCTCCGAGCGCGATACCGCTAGCCAGCCCCAATCGAGGGCGTCGGTTTCGGCGATCCATGGCAGGAATGCAGAGTTGCCCTTGAGTTCGGTGACGTAGGGCATCACCGGTTGCCAGGTGGAGTAGGGCGTGCCGCCCCAGATCGGGATGAGCTGGGCGGTGGGTTCGTTGAGGTAGAGGGTTTTCAGGGCGTCGGAATCACTCGCCGCACTAATAACCAGATACAAACGCTCGCCAGTCTGCAGCGGCTGTTGCGCGAGCCAATCCTTGGGTGTCAGTCGATCAGATGGCACAGGCACCTGCCTTGCATTTTTCGCATTCTTCGCAGAATGGCGCGTTACGTTTGAGGGTGTTGATCTGGGCCGGGGTGAGGACCTGGCCGGCCTTGTCGGCGTCGGCCTGTTTCAGCACGCCGGGCATCAGCGGGGCGGCGCCGGTGCCGCTGCCGGGGCTGCCGCCGGAGTTCATGTTGATCACCGGGCCGCTCAGGGTCACGCCGCCGGCGTCGATCTTGATGAAGCTGCCGCCGCCGATCAGGGTCAGTTCGGCGCCGGCTTCCATCACCACCTTCATGCCGCTGCTGAGGTGGATTTCCTGGCCGGCGTCGATGAACTGGCCGGTGCCGATCTTGATGTGCTGATTGACGCCGACGGTGAGGTGGTCGTTGGCGCGGGTTTCGACTTTGCGGTCGGCGTAGACGGTGTGGTGTTCTTCGGCCTTGAATTCTGTGTAGCTGTTCTTTTCGACGGTGTCGTGGCGTTCGTTGCCGACGCGGATTTTCTGGTCGTGCTCGACGTTTTCGTCCCAATCACGCTGGGCGTGCAGGTAGATTTGTTCCTGACCTTTTTTGTCTTCGATGCGCAGTTCGTTGTAGCCGCCACCGCCCATGGAGCTCAGGGTCTTGAAGGTGCTGCGGGTCTTGTTCGCCGGCAGCTCATACGGGACGGTGTTTTCCTTGTGGTACAGGCAGCCGCTGATCAGCGGTTGATCGGGGTCGCCTTCGAGGAAGGTCACCAGCACTTCCATGCCGATGCGCGGGATGGCGATGCCGCCGTACTGGGCGCCGGCCCAAGCGCTGGAGACGCGCAGCCAGCAACTGGTCTTGTCGTCGGCCTGGCCTTCGCGGTCCCAGTGGAACTGCACTTTGACGCGGCCGTACTCGTCGCAGTGGATCTCTTCGCCTTTCGGGCCGGTGACCACGGCGCTCTGGCTGCCGAGAATGCGTGGTTTCGGGTGGCGCAGGGGCGGGCGATTCGGCACGTCCCACGGCGTGGCCTGGAAACGGTTACGGTAGCCCTGATGGAAATCATCTTTTAGCGCAGTGGTGTCGCTGGTTACCGACTCTTCGAGCACTTGCGGCTGTTTGCCTTCGTGGAGGACTTCGGTCAGTAACCAGAGGTCGTTCCACTTGGCTTTCGGGTGCGCGGTGAGCGCAAGGAAATGGCCGCTGACCAGCAACGGCTGATCGCTCTTGCCTTCAGCCAACTGGAAGTCGCTGCGATGCCGCTCGAGGGCGCGTTTGGCCAGATGTTTGCCACGCTCGCGATCGATGAAACGACCTGGGTAATCGTAATCCTCAAGGTCGGGCAGGGCGTCGCCACGGTTTTCGCTTTCGAGGGTGATGCGTGGTTTTTCGAAGTCGTAATCGCGGCGGGTGGTGCGGCTGGTACGGGTTTCCAGGCGCAGGTCGAAGCGCTTGATCACCGGATCGCTGGCGACCATGCCGGAGTCTTGCTGATAGGCCACAGGTTTGAGTTTCGGGAACACCGTCTGGTCATCGCCGAACACCAGTTTGTGCGCCGTCGCCGTGTGCTCGAAGTGGTAGTGAATACCTTCTTCCTCGCACAGGCGCTGGATGAAATGCAGGTCCGATTCATCGTATTGCACGCAGTAGATGCGCTCGGGATAGATCGAACCGGTCTTGAATTCGTAGGCGTTGCTTTGAATGCCGTGCTCTTCGAGGACCTTGCCGATGATTTTCGGCACGGTGAGGTTCTGGAAGATGCGTTGATTGACGCGGTGCGCCAGGTAGGACAATTGCGGACGCAGGGTCACCGAATAACGGGTCAGGCGTTTGCCCGAATCGCCTTGCGCGGCGCGGTAGATCTGGCCGTGAATGCCGCTGCCGTCGGGCGACAGTTGCAGGAAGGCCGGCTTGTGCAGCAGGGTTTCGAGGTCCAGCGACGGCTGCTCACTGACCAGCTCCACCTCAAAGACAAAAGGCTGGCTGATGGCTTCCCGGCCTTGCAGGGTAAACACCTGAAAGTCAGCGGAAAGACCTTCGATAGTCAGGGCAAAGTGGGTTTCATTGGCCGGCGCGAACATCCCTTGTTCCTCGTGCTGTCACAAAAATCTGGAGTTGCGAAAACAACATCGACCAGCAGAGCTGGCCGATGCTTGTAACGATCAGCCGTAATTAAACGACTGGAGCACGCCAGTCATCGGAACCCGAAGTACCGGATACTTCGTGGGTCCAGGTGATTTTGCGGTAGGTGAACTGCACTTCTTCCAGGTGGGTGAAGTGCGAGTTGCCTGGATCCTGGCAGTTGTGCATTTTGTTGTTGATGGCGACGATGATCGCGTCTTCCAGTTTGGTGGTGTAGTAGTGCTCTTGGGTACCTTGAGCAGAAGTACGGAACCACTGGATAACGATTTCGCTCATGCGCTCGCCGGAGGTCAGAGCAGCTTGCAGCAGAGGCGAAGCCTTGTCGTAGACCTTGGTGATCACAACTGGCTTGTGAACGCGCTGACCGGTTGGCTGACCGGATTGTGGGTCACGCGGGATGATCACGTCGTGGCTGAAAGCCTGAACCATAACCTGGTCTTCGTGGCCTTCCTGGTAGGTGTTGCCTACGGAGTCAGCGGTGAATGCGCCTGCAGTGATCAGGCCTTGTTTTTCGCCGGTAACCGACATGTACGCTGGTGTTGCCATGGGGTGCTCTCCTTGCGGATAAATTTAGGGTGCCCGGGAGGCGGAATCGCCCGGTGGGTGCCTGACTGTTATCAAGGAGCGTGCCAGCTTTTGCGAGACCCCCGGTAGCGCGGGACGAAAGCGCTCTTGACTGCGTTTTTCGCCGCTCGCTGTCGCTGATCAATGGCAAAAGTGCGCAAGAAGTTGCGCAGTACTGCGCAACTTCTTGCGCACTCGTCTGGAAGCCACGTAGATCAAGGGCTGTAGCAGGATCGAGAGGCAAATTTCGTCAGCAAGTGCGCAACTTCTTGCGCAGTAAGGCCAAGCGCCATCATTGAGCCGAGTGAAACGATCCGCCGTCCTCCAGGGTCAATCACTCACACCCGCGCCAACGGCGCCTGAACAACCCATCATACGAGTGAGAACGACATGAAAATCCTGATGGTTCTGACCTCCCACGATCAACTGGGCGATACCGGCAAGAAAACCGGCTTCTGGCTGGAAGAGTTCGCGGCGCCGTATTACGTGTTCAAGGACGCCGGGGCGCAACTGACCCTCGCATCCCCCAAGGGCGGTCAGCCGCCGCTGGACCCGAAGAGTGACGAGCCGGATGCACAAACGGCTGCCACCGAGCGTTTTCGCAAGGATTCTGCCGCGCAGTCGGCACTGTCTTCGACGGTCAAGCTGGACACCGTGAAAGCAGCGGATTTCGATGCCGTGTTCTATCCCGGCGGCCACGGTCCGCTGTGGGATCTGGCCGAGGATCAGCATTCGATCGCGCTGATCGAGGCGTTTTACAACAGCGGCAAACACGTGGCAGCGGTGTGTCACGCGCCCGGTGTGTTGCGCCATGCCAAGGCGCCGGACGGTCAGCCGCTGGTCAAGGGCAAGCAGGTCACCGGGTTTACCAACAGTGAAGAGGAAGCGGTGCAGTTGACGAATGTCGTGCCGTTTTTGGTGGAAGATGAACTCAAGGCCAAGGGCGGGATTTTCTCCAAAGGTGCGGATTGGTCGAGTTACATCCGTGAGGATGGCTTGTTGCTGACCGGGCAGAATCCGGCGTCTTCCGAGGAAACCGCGCTCGCGTTGTTGTCCCGATTGCGCTGATTACAACACTGACTTTGTGGCGAGGGAGCAAGCTCCCTCGCCACAGGTGATTCGTTAATTTCGGTTCAGCTTCAGACCCAACAATTTTTCGCATTCCTCGATCGAACGTTGCTGCGTCTCTGCATACAACGCCAATTCATCAATGGTCGCGCGCCCCAGCGCCTGTTCGAAGGCCTGGCGATTGGCGTGTTCGCCGTAATGCGCCTGTGCCGCATCGCCGAGGTTCGACTGAAAAATCCCCGCCGCACTGACCGGCAGGAAATCTTCGTACACCAACGGCTCGACTTTCACATGGCCGTCGCGCAACAAATCCTCCAGCGACGCATCAGCGAGCCTACCCGCCGCAAGACCCTTTTCCGTGGCGAAATAGCGAAAGTACGCCAGCCCCTGTTCACGCATGCCCTCAACGCTGTCAGGAAATTCGCCAAAGTGCTGAGTCATCAGCGCGTTGTAGCGTGCGGCGTTGGCTTCGTTGGGGAAATCCCCCAGTTCATCGCGAGCGGCATTCAACAAGCGATCGTACAAGGCGCGGCCCTTGGGCGTCAGCGCTGCGCCACGCTGTTCGATTTCACCGAAGCGAGCGCTGTGGCTGCCACGGGTTTCATTCTGGTCGGTGAAGGCAATCGGCTCATCGAGCGCCTTGAAACTGGTCTGACGCAGCAGGATCGGGCACTGACGGCGCGGCGGGCCTTCGATCACCGCTTTGGGCGTGATGCCGTGGGCCGGCATTTGTTCCTGCGCGCGGTCGATGTCCAGCGTGCGCGGGGTCAGGTGGTTGATGTGCGGGCCTTTGAAGGCCACCACGTCGGCGATCAACCGGTGCTGGGCGCTCAGAGTCTGGTACTGCGCGGCGCTGACTGTGGCGCTGTGGTGCCAGCGAAACGTTTCCAGTGCCTGCAGGACGAATGCCTCGGCCGCGCGTTCATCAAGTCCGCCTGTGCTTTCAGCTTGTGCGATCAGGCGCAGCGCCTCCGGGGTGAAGATCGAACGCTGGGCCAGTACTGATTCGGCGAAGGCACGCAGTTCCGGATCCTCAATCAACTCCAGCCGCAACAACGAGGTAAACACTCGGAACGGACTGATCTGCAGTGCATCTTCATGCACCGCACGAAACGCCGTGGAATGCACCGGCACGCCCGCCGGTGTCAGGTCGTAATAGCCCACCGGCTGCATGCCCATCACCGCGAACAGGCGGGCGAGGGTGGCCAGTTCCGTGGCGGTGCCGACGCGGATCGCGCCGTGACGCTCCATGTCCAGCCGCTCGATTTCACCGGTGCTGTCGAGCTGCTCAGCAATAGCCGGCTGACGTGCAAGCACCTCGCGGTTGGTCTGCTCAACCAACGCCATCAGCGCACCGTACAACGGCACCTCTTCGCGGTACATGTCGGACATCGCTTTGGAGAAGCGTTGGCGGATCAGGTCGGGGCTGACGAACGGCTGCACGGTCATGAAAAAAATTCCTGCCACGGTCACGGAATGAATGGTGGAAAAGATCGCAGCCTTCTCGCACGCGGGCAAACGAAGAATCCTACGAACTTCATTCTGCCAACGACTGATCCACCAGCTCGATCCAGTGCATCACGCGCGTGCGGCCGGCGCTGGCCAGATGGCTTTGACAGCCGACATTGGAGGTGACGATCAATTCCGGGCGACCGCTCTCCAGCGCATTGAGGCGGTTGTCGCGCAGTTGCCGGGCCAGCACCGGTTGCGTCAGCGAATAAGTGCCGGCCGAACCGCAACACAAATGACCGTCCGGCACCGTCGTCAGGTTGAAACCCAGCCGGGTCAGCACGGCTTCCACCGCGCCGCCCAGTTTCAACGCGTGTTGCAAGGTGCACGGGCAATGCACGGCAATCCGCCGCTCGCTTGCTGCGCAGACTTTTTCCAGCGGTTCGCGATCGAGAATCTGTACCAGATCCAGCGTCCGCTCACTGATCTGCCGTGCCTTGGCGGCATACGCCGGATCGTCTTCGAGCAAATGCCCGTAGTCCTTGATGAAAGCGCCGCAACCACTGGCGGTTTGCACGATGGCTTCGGCACTGTTTTGCAGATGTGGCCACCACGCGTCGATGTTCTGCCGCGCACGGTCGAGGCCTTTGGCTTGCGCGTCGAGGTGATAGTCCAACGCGCCGCAACACCCGGCCTCGGCTACCGGGGTGACACTGATGCCCAAGCGATCCAGCACCCGCGCCGTGGCGTCATTGGTGTTCGGCGACAACCCCGGTTGCACGCAGCCTTCAAGCAACAACACCCGCCGCGAATGGCGCGGGGCCGGGCGCAAACCGGCAAGCGGCAGATGCTGCGGCAGTTTGCTTTCCAGCAGTCGCGGCAACAGCGGGCGGAACGTCGTGCCCACCCGCAGCAAACCTTTGAACAACCCCGGATTCGGCGCCAACGCGCGCAAGCCTTCACGCAACAGACGTTGCGCGGCCGGGCGCGGCACTGCGCGATCGATCACCGCGCGACCGATGTCGAGCAAGTTGTGATAGTCGACGCCGGACGGGCAGGTGGTTTCGCAATTGCGGCACGACAGGCAGCGATCCAGATGCAGTTGTGTCTGCGCCGTGGCTGGCGCGCCCTCGAGTACTTGCTTGATCAGATAAATGCGCCCGCGCGGGCCGTCGAGTTCGTCGCCGAGCAATTGATAGGTCGGGCAGGTCGCATTGCAAAAGCCGCAGTGCACACAGCTGCGGAGGATTTTTTCGGCCTCGGCGGCGCGGGGCAACTGGCGCGATTGTTCGCTGAGGGTGGTTTGCATGGCTAGAACTCCGCGTACATCCGGCCGGGGTTGAACAGCCCTTGCGGGTCGAGTTGCGCCTTGAGTTGCCGGTGATAGCGCAGCAGCGTTGGCGCCAATGGCTGGAACGGCGAATCGCTGGCGCCGTGGGTGAAACACGTGGCATGGCCGCCGAGTTCCTGGGCGAGGATATGAATGTGCTCGACGTCGGATTTCAGCCAGCGTTGCGCACCCGCCCAGTCGATCAACTGCGCGCCGGGCAGATCCTGCGGCCCGAGATTGTTCGGCAGCGACAGGCGCCACAGTGGCAAACCTTCGTCGAAAAACGCCAGGCGCTGTTCGTTCAAGTCACGCCAGAATTGCGAGTCCAATGGCTCGCCGCCGAGGCGTTGATGCGCCGCCGTCACCGAGCCTTCGCCGCCCTCGAGACGCAGATAAAGACTCTGACCGTCGTGGCACGCCGCGCTGATCGGCAGCGGTTGCTGGCCCCATTCGGCAAGGTTGGCCAGTGCCCGGGTGCAATCGATATCGAGGCGGATGCTCAGGCACTGGCGGGGTTTGGGCAGGACTTTCAGCGAGACTTCGGTGATGACGCCGAGGCAGCCGAAACTGCCGGCCATCAGTCGCGACAGGTCATAACCGGCGACGTTTTTCATCACTTCACCGCCAAAGCGCAGGTGCTGGCCGAGGCCGCTGATCACTCGAGTGCCGAGGACGAAATCGCGCACCGAGCCTGACCATGGCCGTCGTGGCCCGGACAACCCCGTGGCAATCATGCCGCCGACCGTCGCGCCTTCACCGAACCCCGGCGGCTCACAGGGCAACATTTGTCCGGCAGCATCCAGTGTCGCCAGGAGCTCGGACAGCGGCGTGCCGGCGCGCGCGGTGATCACCAGTTCGGTCGGCTCATAACCGACGATGCCGCGATGGGCGCGGGTGTCGAGCACTTCACCGGCGACCTCGCGGCCGAGAAAGGCCTTGCTGTTGCCGCCCTGAATTTTCAACGGGGTGGCGTTGGCCCGCGCCTCGTTGACTTGATCAAGCAGGGCGCTGGTGGCATCGGCGTCGACCATCAGAAACGCTCCAGCTCGGGGAAGGGCAACTGTCCGGCATGAATGTGCATCGCACCGAATTCGGCGCAGCGATGCAGGGTCGGAATGTTCTTGCCGGGATTGAGCAGGCCTTGCGGGTCGAAGGCGGCTTTCACCGCGTGAAACAGGCGCAGTTCATCGCCGTTGAACTGCGCGCACATCTGATTGATTTTTTCGCGACCGACGCCGTGTTCGCCGGTGATGCTGCCGCCCACCTGCACGCACAATTCGAGGATCTTGCCGCCCAGCGCTTCGGCGCGGTGCAGTTCACCCGGTTGGTTGGCGTCGAACAGGATCAGCGGGTGCATATTGCCGTCGCCGGCATGGAACACATTGGCCACGCGCAAGCCGTATTCTTCGCCGAGGCGGGCGATGCCTTGCAGCACGCCGGGCAATTCGCGGCGCGGGATGGTGCCATCCATGCAGTAATAGTCGGGCGACAAACGACCGATGGCGGGGAACGCATTCTTGCGTCCGGCCCAGAAGCGCACGCGTTCGGCTTCGTCACGGGCCTGCCGCACTTCGGTGGCACCGGCCAGTGTCATGACCTCGCGCACCCGTTGGCAATCATCGTGGACATCGGCCTCGACGCCATCGAGTTCGCACAACAGAATCGCCTCGGCGTCGACCGGATAACCGGCGTGAATGAAGTCTTCGGCAGCGCGGATGGCCAGGTTGTCCATCATCTCCAACCCGCCGGGAATGATCCCCGCCGCAATGATTTCGGCCACGGCGCGGCCGGCCTTTTCCACCGAATCGAAACTGCCCAGCAGCACTTTGGCGACTTGCGGTTTGGGCAGCAGTTTGACCGTGACTTCGGTGATGATCCCCAGCAAACCTTCGGAGCCGGTGAACAGGGCGAGCAAATCGAAACCCGCTGAATCGAGCGCGTCGGAGCCCAGCGTCAGACGTTCGCCTTCGATGGTCAGCACTTCGATTTTCAGCAGGTTGTGCACGGTCAGGCCGTACTTGAGGCAGTGCACGCCGCCGGCGTTTTCGGCGACGTTGCCGCCGATCGAGCAGGCAATTTGCGAGGAAGGATCCGGCGCGTAATACAGGCCGAAGGGCGCCGCTGCCTGGGAAATCGCCAGATTGCGCACCCCCGGCTGAACCCGCGCGGTGCGTGCGGCGCGGTCGATGTGCAGGATGTTGTTGAAGCGCGCCATCACCAGCAGCAGGCCTTGTTCCAGCGGCAAGGCACCGCCGGATAAACCGGTGCCAGCACCACGGGCCACCACCGGGACGTTTTTCTCATGGCAGAGCTTGAGCAGGGTTTGCACCTGATCGAGTCGACGCGGCAGGGCGACCAGCATGGGCGTGGTGCGATAGGCCGAGAGGCCGTCGCATTCGTAGGGTTTCAGTTCGTCTTCGCGCCACAAGATGTCGAGGTCTGGCACGGCGCGCTGCAAGGCCTTGAGCAGCTCGGCCTTGTTCACCTGCGGCAGCGGGCCGTCGAGGCGTTCGTCATAAAGAATGTTCATCTCAACCTACCGAATTCTCGCGCTTGAAATGCTTTCCTGTGGCGAGGGGGCATTGTCATCCTTGGGATTCCAGGAATTCGCGATACAGGCGCGCAGTATTTCCCGGCTGTTCGACCATCGGCATATGCCCGACGTGATCCCACACCTCCACGCGCAAATTGGCGATGCCTTTGCTCCAGACCGGCACGCTGCTGACGTCGATCAGCCGGTCCTTGCGGCCCCAGAGCAACAGCGCCGGGCACTTGATGTCGGCCAGTTTCGGCTCCATCGGCTCGCTGGCGCGGAAGTCGCGGAAGATCTCTTCCAGTTCATCGCGCTGTTGTTCGTAGCGCTGGGCGATAGCATCCAGAACCAGTTTCGGCACCCACGGCGGCGAGGCCATGGTCATCGCGTAAAAGCGCTGGAACTCCTCGCGGGAATTGATCAGGAACGGGTTATGCCCACGCGCGAGGTGGCGCTCCATGTCGCTGGCTTGCGGCGCGGTGACGCCGGCCGGGTCGATCAGCGCCACCGAGGCAATCCGGTCTGGATAGGTCGCGGCCAGCCACGCGGCGATGTAGCCGCCCATCGAGTTGCCGATCACGTGGACTTTTTCCACGCCGCAGACGTCGAGCAGTTGAATCATGCGCTTGGCCTGCAGCGCAATGTCGTAGCCGCCGCCGGCCTTGAAGCCGGTTTCACCGTGGCCGGCCTGGTCCGGGATGATCACCCGATACTGGCGTACGAAGTGCCGGGAAAAGCGCAGCCACAGGTTCTTGTCAGCGCTGTAGCCGTGCAACATCAGGATCGCGCTGGCCGCTTCGTACGGCCCGCCTTGCCAGGTTGACACCGTCATTTCGGCGATCGGCACTTCGATCTTGTGCAGTTTGTACAACTTGGCCTCGACGGCCATGTTCAGGTCATACAGCCAATGACCGACCGCCGGATAACTCAACCAGCTCCAGGCCACGAAAACCGCGAGGGCGACAAACAGCAAAAGCATCGACGTCTTCCTTTTACGTGTTCAGGACAGAATGTGGTCGGCCGGTTTCAGCGCCCGGGTCAAGCGGTGGTAGCTGAAACTGAAGCCGGGAAACATCGCGATCACATGACCGCTCTTGCTTTGATACCAACTGTGGCAGCCACCGGACTTCCACACCGTGCGCTCCATTTCCCGGTGGATCATTGCAGTGTAGGTACGTTCCGCTTCGGGGCGCACTTCGATGCTGCGCAGGCCTTGGGCTTTCAGCGTGCGGATGCAGTCGATGATGTAGTTCATCTGCGATTCGATGATGAACAGCGCCGAAGTGTGGCCAATGCCGGTGTTAGGGCCGGTGACGATAAACAGGTTGGGAAAGTCCGGCAGGCTGGTGCCCAGATAAGCGCGCGGGTATTGCGCCCAGACATCTCTGAGTTGCACGGCGTTTTTTCCGCTGACCGGGTAGGAAATAACCCCGTCGGTGGCGTCGTAACCGGTCGACCAGACGATCAGATCCACATCGATGTGCTGGCCGTCCTGCGTGTTGATCCCGCGTTCATCGATTGAGGCGATGCCTTGCTCGCGGGTGTGCAGCGTCACATTGGCGCGGGTCAACGCCGGGTAATAGGTGTTGGAAAGCAGTACGCGTTTGCAGCCGATGGTGAAGTCCGGCGTGAGTTTTTTCCGCAGCACCGGGTCGCGTACCTGACGTTCGAGCAAGCGCAGTGCCTGGCGCTGGACCATGTGGATCGCCGCTTTCGAGTATTTGAACGCAATCACCCGGGTTTCGAATTGCCAGTAGATCAACCAGCGCAACAGCTTATAGGCTGGTTTCAAACTCAGCAGCCAGCGTTGCAGCGGGCCGAAGGTGCGGTCAGCACGGGGCAGCACCCAGTGCGGCGTGCGTTGAAAGACATGCAGTTGCTCAACCTGCGGCGCAATCGCCGGAATCACCTGGACCGCGCTGGCTCCGCTGCCGACGATGGCCACGCGTTTACCGCGATAGTCGTAGCTGTGATCCCAATTGTTTGTGTGAAAACTCTTGCCCTGAAAGCGATCCTGGCCGGGGAAGTGCGGGATTACCGGTTGGCTGAGCGGGCCGGTCGCGTTGATCAGGAACTGCGCGTAGAAAGTGCCCTTGTTGGCGGTGTGCACGGCCCAGCGCTTGGCCTCATCGTCCCATTCGATGCGTTCGACGTTGGTTTGCAGTTCGACGCGCTCGCGCAAGCCGAACTGCTCGATGACATGTTCGGTGTAGCGCTGCAGTTCGGCCTGTTCGGCAAACATCTGCGACCAGCGGTACGCAGCGAACGACAGTGAATACAGCGGCGACGGCACGTCCACCGCCGCGCCGGGGTAGGTGTTCTGGCACCAGGTGCCGCCGAAGAAGTCCCGGCGTTCCAGCAGGCGAAAGTCGTCGATTCCGGCCTTGAGCAAGTTGACGGCCGCACATTGCCCGCCAAATCCGCTGCCGATGATCAACACGTGATAGGTGTGCATGGGCCTCCTTCTTATAGTTGTTTTTCCGTTTTCCTCCTTTCATGTATAGCCAAATATTTGCACTGTGTGCGGCCTTGATGTCGCTCTATTCAGCCCGCTGGCCGGTGATGGCTATTTAACGTCGCCCTGATAGACTCCCATCACATCTGTCCTACGCTGTGCAGGTTCCGTCGAGTCATCGAGGCCCTTATGGGAAACACGGGAGGAAAGGGACTTTCATTGGCCAGGAGGCTTTATACATCGCGAACCCTCGGCCTGGTCCTGGGGCTGCTGTGCGTGAGCGTGGCGATGTACCCGCTCGACCCGCCGGCCTGGGTCTGGGCGCTGATGGTGAGCAATGGCCTGATCTGGCCGCACCTGGCCTTTCAATGGGCGCGCCGTTCGAGCGTGCCTTATCACGCCGAACATCGAAACCTGTTGATCGACGCGTTCCTCGGCGGCTTCTGGGTCGCCGCCATGCAGTTCAATCCTCTGCCCAGTGCCACGACCATTTCGATGATGGCGATGAACAACGTCGCCATCGGTGGCGTGCGATTTCTGCTGGCCGGGCTGGCGGCGCAGATTCTCGGGGTCGGCGTCGGGCTGGTGGTGTTTGCCCCGGCGTTCATCCCGGCCACTTCGCCGCTGCAACTGTATGCCTGCCTGCCGCTGTTGATGCTGTATCCGCTGGCGTTGGGCTGGATCTGTTTTCGTCAGGCTTACACCCTCGGCCAGCACAAGCGTGAATTGCTTGCGCTGAGCCGTACCGACAGCCTCACCGGGTTGCTCAATCACGGCGCCTGGAAGGATCAACTGGAAATCGCCTTTCAGCGCTGCAAACGGCAGAAGCAGGGCGCAGCGATTGCGTTGATCGACATCGATCATTTCAAGGCGATCAACGACACTTACGGTCACGTCGCCGGCGATATCGTCCTGCGCCAGTTGAGCAAGATGCTTAAACAGAACCTGCGCGCGACTGATATTGCCGGGCGCTACGGTGGCGATGAATTTTGCGTGATTCTGCCGGAGCTGCCGCTGTTCAACGCCGCCCAGGCGATGGAAGCGTTGCGCGAGCGTTTCGCCATTCTCGGTTATGAGCAGAACCCGGCATTGAAAGTCAGTTTGAGCATTGGCCTGGCGGCCTACGATCCGGCGCATGCCGATGCGACGCGCTGGCTCAATGATGCCGATCAGGCGCTGTATGAAGCCAAGGCCAGCGGGCGTAATCGGGTGATCTGCAATTGCGATGACAAGCCACGGCAAACGTTGCTCGATTCGGTTTGACCGCTACACCGTAGCCCCCCTGTGGGAGCGAGCTTGCTCGCGAAGGCGTCCTGCCAGGCGATATCAATGTTGACTGATCCACCGCTTTCGCGAGCAGGCTCGCTCCCACAGGTTTTTGTGTTGTTGGTTAGATCAGTGTCGCATTCGGTGTAGAGCCTCGCGCCGATGTCGGGTACGGTTAAATCCCTCCCGACGCGAAACAAGGATCGCTTCATGACGTGCTCATTTCCCCGTTCCCTGCTGGCGGCCAGCCTTGGCCTGTCTCTCGCATTTTCTTCTCTCTACGCCTTCGCCGAACCGCACAAACAAGTGCTCGCCGATGCCGAGCAATACCAGCCTGAAGCGCTGAAGCTGCTGGAGCGGCTGGTCAATATCGACTCCGGCTCCGGTTATGAACCGGGCCTCAAACAAGTCAGCGACATCGCCATCGATGAGCTGAAAAAGCTCGGCGCCACCATTGAGTTAGTGCCCAACACGCCGGAAAAATCCAACCACGTACTGGCCACGTTCAAAGGCACCGGCCAGGCGAAGATCCTGCTGATGGCGCACATGGACACGGTGTTCAAGGAAGGCTCTGCCGCCGAACGGCCATTCCACATCAAGGACGGCCGCGCCTACGGGCCGGGCGTGATGGATGACAAGGGCGGCATCGTCGCCGGGATCTACGCACTGAAAGTCCTGAAAAACCTCGACTTCAAGGACTACGCGCAAATCACCTTCCTGCTCGATGCCAGCGAAGAAACCGGTTCGGACGTCGCCACCGACCTGATCAAGAAAACCGCCAAACAGCACGACGTGACCCTCAACCTTGAGCCGGGGCGTCCGGCCGACGGTCTGGTGGTGTGGCGCAAGGGCAGCGCGACGGCGCTGGTCGAGGTCAAGGGTAAGGCTGCGCACGCCGGCGTCGCGCCGGAACTGGGGCGCAATGCGGCCATGGAAGCGGCGCATCAGATCCTGCAACTGGGCAAACTCGGCGACGAGGCGAAGAAAACCACCATCAACTTCACCGTGCTCAAGGCTGGCGACCGCACCAACGTGATCCCCGATCAAGCCACGGCCAAGGCTGATGTGCGTGCAGCAGTGCCGGAGGAATTCGACCGGATCGAGAAGGATCTGGCGCGGGTGTCGCAGGACAAACTGATTCCTGAAACCGAAGTGAAGACTTCTCTGCAACGCGGTTTGCCACCGATGCCGCAGACGCCCGAGTCGGATCGCTTGATGGCCATGGCCCAAGGGATTTACGGCGAGATCGGCCGCAAGCTGACCGAAGAGGGCAGTGGTGGCGCGGCGGATGCCAGCCTCTCGGCCGGGGTCGGCACGCCGACGCTGGATGGCTTCGGGATTGTCGGCGGCAATATCCACACGCCGGAGGAGTACGCCGAAGTGGCGAGCGTGGCGCCACGGATTTATCTGTTGTCGCGGATGATTATGGAGTTGGCGAAGCCGCGCTGAGTGGGCCTGTGGTGTGACGGCCCCTCACCCTAACCCTCTCCCGGAGGGAGAGGGGACTGACCGCGTTGTTTGTTATTAACACGAAAACCTGAAGGATCAGTTTGAAATCAAAATCGGATACAGCGCGGTGTTTCAAGTCGGCGTAGCTCCCGAGCATCCCCCAATCAGTCCCCTCTCCCTCCGGGAGAGGGCTAGGGTGAGGGGCTTTTGTGGGAAAAGTGGAAGTCGCGGACGGCGCACAAAAAATACCGAAAAGTCTGACAGAAGCTCTCGTTGCGGCCGTTGAGCGCGGCTCTTATAGTCTCGGCTCGCAGAAAACTCCGCGACGATCTTGGCCGGTCGAATACAGCACCTGACCCCTATTTGGACCCCTATTTGGAGTGTAATCTATGACCGACCAAGTAATACCCCGCTACCTCCCCATCGACACCTACGACGCCGAATCCCCGGTGCTCTTCCTCAACACCCATTCAGAACTCAGCGACCTGGCCGCCTGTGCGATGCACCGGTTTGTGGTCGTGCGCGATCTGGCGGACACCTTCGCCAGCCTCAGCCTCAAGGACATTTCCGATTGCGATCTGACACGGGTGACCAGCGCGGTGCATCTGTTGATGCGCGAGGGCTGTGCGATTCTGAATGTGATTCAAGCGCGGGCGGTGCAGCGGGAAGAGGCTTATAAAACGCCGATGTAGCGGTGTAGCGGCAGACGCCTTCGCGAGCAGGCTCGCTCCCACAGTGGATCTTGGGTGTACACCCTATTGGTGTTCGACACAGATCAAATGTGGGAGCGAGCCTGCTCGCGAAGGGGCCGGTGAAGCGTGTGCCTCACTCCTTGACGCTCATGTATTCCTTGGCCCAGAGAATGTATTCCTCCGGCTGGGTATAGGTGTGCGTCAACTCGGTCGCGCTCAGGTCGGACGCCTGGGTGAAGATCTGTCGCTGTTCGCGCAGGCTGTCGTAAGTGGCCTTGATCGCCGCGAAGTAAGCGCCGTGGCCATCGATGGTCACACGCACGCCGAGTTCGGCCAGGCGTTTGTCATCACGCAGTGCCGGGTTGCCGTAGGTGACCAGCATCAACGGCACGGTCAGATGTTCGGCGATCTGTTCCAGTTGATCAAAATCCTGAATCCCGACCATGCAGATGCCGTCAGCACCCGCTGCCTGATACTGCCGGGTGCGGCTGATGATTTCCTGGTTTGGCAGGATGCCGGCATTGGTGCGGGCGATGATTGCCATTTCCGAGTCGACCCGGGCTTCCAGTGCCGCACGGATCTTGCCGACGCCTTCGGCAACCGTGATCAAGTCGGTGGATTTGCGCCCGAATTGCGCCGGCAGCAAGGTGTCTTCGATGGTCAGGGCGGCGACGCCGGCGCGCTCCAGTTCGACGATGGTGCGCATCACGTTAAGGGCGTTGCCATAGCCGTGGTCGGCGTCGGCGATCACCGGCAATTGGGCGACGCGGCCGATACGGGTAGCCTGTTCGGCGAACTCGCTGAGGGTGATCAGGGCGAAGTCCGGTGCGCCGAGCACCTGCAACGAAGCCACGGAACCGCCGAGAATTCCCACTTCAAAACCCAGGTCAGCGGCGATGCGGGCGGACATCGGGTCGAACACCGACGCGGTGTGGTAGCAGGTGTCGGAGGCCAGCAGCTGACGGAAACTACGGCGCAAATCTTGATGAGAAAGCCTGGTCATACGAGTTCCACCAATACAAAGGAATGGAAAGGCTTGAGCAAATGTGTCAACGCCGAAGAATGAAAAGGCTATCACGCGAATGGGTCAAGGATCATGACGAATTTACGCCGTGACGCTGGAGGATGAATTCTGCGCTGAAAGGATTCATCTCCAAAGGGGCGGGCAGTCAGGCCGCCACGGCCTGCTGCTGTTGATTGGGCAGCATCACCGCGCGTACCGAATTGCCCGGTTGCAGTTGCAGGCGCTTGGCGGTCAGGCGGTCGATCATCAGGCTGCTGCCGACCCGGCGGGCGCGGGCGACAGTGATACGACAGTTTTCCAGACGACGGTTATGAATCAGCCACAGCGGTGCCTGTTCGTCCGGGGTGCCGAGGCTCAGGGTCAGCTCAAGGCTGTCGCGCACCGTGCGAATGTTGCGCACCGGCGCTTCGATCACCGGGCCACCGTCGAAAATATCGATATAGCCTTTGTGGGTGAAACCTTCCGCTTGCAGGATTTTCAACGCCGGCTCGGTATTCGGGTGCGCCTGGCCGATGGCCGCTTGCGCCTGTTCAGTGAGCAGGCAGGTGTACAGCGGCTGGCGCGGCATCAGTTCGGCGATGAACGATTTGTTGCCCAACCCCGACAAGTGATCGGCGTGGCTGAAATCCATCTGGAAGAAGTGCCGGCCCAGACTGTCCCAGAACGGCGAACAACCCTGTTCATCGGCACTGCCGCGCAGTTCGGCGATCATCTTCTCGCCAAACAGGTGCGGAAACTCGGCGACAAACAGCAAGCGCCCAAGCGATAGCAGCCGGCCGTTGCTGCCGTGACGGTAATCATGACCGAGGAACAACGAGCACAGCTCCGATTGGCCGGTCAGTTCGTTGTTGAGGAACAGCGTCGGAATCTGCCGCTGAATGCCCAGGTCCGGCGCCGAACTCACGGTCAGCCCGACCCGATAGTTGTACCAGGGCTCACGCAGGCCAACCGCGCCGGATAACGCGCTGACACCGACCACGCGCAAGTCATCGTCTTCGAGCACGAACAGGTAATCGGCATCGGCACGTTCCACTTGTTCGGCGAACGCCCGTTGCGCCCAGCGCACCCGGTGGGCCAGGCGATCTTCGTTGGCCGGCAGGGTGGTGAACCCCGGGCCGGCCTGGCGCACCAGCGTCATCAAGGCTGGCAAGTCGTTGACTTTGACCGGGCGGACAATCATGCGGTAACTCCTTCTGCGCGCCTGTTCGGGCACTGTCGTTGGGTGCTGAACCGGGCGCGGTTCACAGGGCAATCAGGCGGATCGGGTTGCCATCGGTCACGTTCAGCGCCGTACACATTGCCGGGGTGAGCGCCAGCGGTTGACCGGGCTGGTAATCCAGTTCGGCGATGATCGCGCGGTAGTTGTGCAGCGCATCGTTGCTCAGCAGATAGCGACCACGGGCATCGATGTGCGCCTTTTGTTGCACGGGCGCCGTGTGGCTGCGGGCGATCGAACGGATATTCGCCGTACGCGCATACAAGGTCGGGCCGGCATCGAACAGGTCGATGTAGCTGTTGGTTTCAAAACCTTCGCGTTCGAGAATGTCGAACGCTTCCTGGCCGTCCGGGTGGATGCGGCCAATGCAGGCCTGCGCATCGGGCGGCAGCATCGGCACATAGATCGGGTACTGCGGCATCAACTCGGCGAGAAAGGTGCGGCTCTGCAACCCGCACAGGCGCTCGGCTTCAGCGTAGGGCAGGTCGAAAAAATGCTTGCCCAGCGCGTCCCAGAACGGTGAATGACCGTTTTCGTCGCTGTAGCCGACAATTTCGGTGATCACCGCTTCGGCGAAGCGTGGCGCGTGGGCGGCGATAAACAGCAGACGCGCGCGCGAGAGCAATTCGGAAAACGGCGTGTGCACCAGCGCAGCGTCGATGTGAAAACCACGCAGTAGCGTGTGATCGTTGAGGTCGTGACACAGCGACAGCGCCGGTACACCGTGCTCGATGTTGAGCTCCCGCGAGGCGCTGGTGAAGTGCCGATTGCGCAGGCTGTAGAACGGCTCGTTGAAGCCGGCAGTGGCGAGAATCTCCGAGCAGCCGAGCAGGCGCTGGCTATCAAGGTCTTCCAGCACGAAGAAGTAGTTTTCCGGGCCCGGCGCTGCGGCGTCGCTATCGAAAGAGGCGCAGGACGCGAGGATTTTGCCGCGCAGGCGTTCGCTGTCGTCCGGCAGCGACGTCACGCCGACCAGACTGTCGCGGGCCAGTTGATGCAACTGCGGCAGGTCGGTTATCTCGACTGGGCGTAAGACCAGCATGGATGTACTCCTGTATCAAAAGGTCCGGCGAATTCGCCGAACCTGACTATCACTGTCGGTTTCCACGCGATAAATCGGCGCTCGCCTGATCTGTTGTCAGACGCCGCTCTTTTTCTTGTCAGCCATTGCTCGGATCAGGCAGCGCGGTACTGGCGCCGAGCTTGTTGAGGAAGAACAGATACACCAGGCCCAGAGCAATCCAGATCAGGCCGAGTTTCTGCGCATCGACGCCCATGTTGTACATGATGGCCGCGACGATGATGAAGCCGATCACCGGGCAGATCAGGTGACGCACGACCTGACCGGACTTTTGCCGACGCCAGTAGTAGTTGATCACCGTCAGGTGCAGCAGCATGAAACCGCTGAGCGCGCCGAAGTTGACCAGCGAGGTCAAGGTGTCGACCGAGTTGATGAACAGGTAGCAGATCACCAGCGACAGCACCGCGACCAGATAGATGCTCAAGTACGGCGTGTTATGTTTCGGGTGCACCTTGGCCAGCACTTTCGGCAGCTTGCCGTCGCGGGCCATGCCGAACAGCAGGCGCGAGACCGCAGCTTGCGAGGTGATGGCCACGGCTACGCCCCAGGCCAATGCCGTGGCAACAGCGGTCAGAGTCGCCAGCCAACTGCCAGCGGCAATTTCGGCGATTTCATAGAACGCAGTGTCGGCGGACTTGAAACCCATGCCCGCGGCCAGATCGGTGGCGATCCAGGTTTGTGCGACGAAAATCAAGCCCATGACCAGCAGGGTGATCAACGCGGCTTTGCCAACGCTCTTGCCCGGATCGCCTTTGATTTCCTCGGCGAGGGTGGAAATCGCATCGAAGCCGAGGAACGACAGCACCGCAATCGACACCGCTTGCATCAGCAGGGCGAAGTTGAAGGTTTCCGGGTGATACAACGGCGCCAACGTCAGCTCGCCGTTGCCAGCACCGTTATGCAGGGCGTTCCAGGCGTAAAACAGGAAAATCCCCAGCACCACCAGTTGTGCCAGCAGGAAGACGATGTTCATCCGCGCGGTGAAGGTGATGCCGCGCAGGTTGACGAAGGTTGCGCTGACCAGGAACGCCAGAATGAAGCCTACTTTCGGGATGTCCGGGTACAAATGGTTGAGTGCCATCGCCGCATAGACGTAGAGCAGCGGCGGGATCAGCAAGTAGTCGAGGAGCATCAGCCAACCGGCGAGGAAGCCGACGTGCTGGTTCAGGCCGCGCTGCGCGTAGGAATACACCGAGCCTGCAATCGGAAAAGCCTTGGCCATGCTGCCGTAGCTCAACGCCGTGAACAGCATCGCCACCATGCCGATGATGTACGCCAGCGGCACCATCCCCGGTGCCTCGGCGTTGACGTAGCCATACACACCGAACGGGGCGATGGGGATCATGAAGATCATCCCGTATACCACCAGGTCGGTCAGCGTCAGGCTACGTTTCAACTCTTGCTTGTAGCCGAATTCTTCAATTTCCATGAAGCGCAACTCCTTGTCAGCCAGTCGGTCGTTTTTTCGTTGTTATATCGGTCCATCGTTTACAGCGTCAGCAGTCTTTCGTTACAGCAATGGCGCGAGGTATCCAGCCCAGCGCGATACGGCTTCGGGGCTGCGCAGCAAGTCGTTACGCACCTCGATCAGCACTGATTCCAGGCCTCGCGCATCGCCGTGCACCGGCACGGTCATGTCGCCCAGCGGATCGATCTTGTACGGCTGATTGCCAGCGACCTTCAGCGGATGTTCACCGAGACCGTCGAGCAGACGCTGCGCGTAGGCCTGGGCCTGATCGAACAGCACGCCGATTTCCAGTGGCCGGGGCTGGCCGTAGTACACCGGGGTAAAACTGTGAATCCCCACCACCCGCACCGGTTGGCCCTTGGCAACACGCTCGTCGATCAGTGTCTGCAAGCGGGCGTGAAACGGCTTGAACAGCGTCTGGCGGCGGTATTCGCGCGTGGCTTCGTCGAGTTCGCGGTTGCCCGGCACCTGATAGATTTCGCTTTGCGCCGGGATGCTGTCCGGCGCATGCCGTGGGCGGTTCAGGTCGATCAGCAAGCGTGAATAGTTGGCGCTCAACAGCGTCGCGCCGAGCGCTTGCGACAATTGCTCGGCCAGTTGCAGTGCGCCGATGTCCCAGGCGATGTGTTCACGTGCGGCGGCATCGTCCAGGCCCAGATTGTTCAGGGCCTCGGGGATGTAGCGACTGGCGTGTTCGCACACCAGAATCAACGGGTGCGTCGAGTCGGCGCGGCTCAGGTTGTAGACCGGTCGGGTGTACAACCCAAGCTCGGCGGATTCAGTACAGGCGTGCATAGTGCTCACACAGGTCAGCGGGCGAGAGCTGTTCCGTCAGCGCCAGTTCCTCGGTTTTAAGGGCGTGGTAGGTGTCGAGCAACGGCTTGGGCAGCCATTGGTTGAAGGCTGCACTGTCACGCAGGCAATCCAGTGCCTGGGCCAGCGAGGCGGGCAGGGCGACAATGCCCCGGGCCTTGCGTTGTTCGTCGTTGAGTGAATCGGGTACTTCATCGGTGATGGCGTTGAGCGCCAGGCGCTGTTCGATGCCCAGCCGCCCGGCGATCAGCAGCGCGGCCATCGCCAGGTGCGGCGAGGCGGTGGCGTCCATGGCGCGGAATTCGAGGTTGAACTGCTGCGCCACGGATTTGCCGCCCAGGGTCACGGTCGGACAGATGCGCAGCGCCGCTTCACGGTTCTGCTGCCCCAGGCAGGCGTAGGACGCGCTCCAGTGATGCGGCTGCAAGCGTTGGTAGGAAACCGGCGTCGGTGCGGTGAAGGCACACAGCGCCGGCAAGTAATGCAGAATCCCCGCCGCCCAATGCTGGCCGAGGCTCGACAGGCCGTTGCTGGTGCCGGCGTCATACAGCATCGGTTGGCCGGCCAGATCGAGCAGGCTGACGTGCAGATGCACGCCGTTGCACACCGCATTCTCGGCAGTCTTCGGCGCGAAACTCAGGTCGAGGCCCATCTGCCGGGCGATCTCGCGGGTGATCTCGCGCACATTCACCGCGCGGTCTGCCGCCGCCACGCCGAGTGTCGGGCGGCAAGTGATTTCGTATTGATGTTTGCCGTATTCAGGCAGGAACATTTCCGGCTCGACGCCGCCGGCGCGCAGGGCGCTGAGCAGCCAGCCGCCGAATTCGGCGCCCTGACGCTGAGCTTCGAGGGAAAACGCCAGATGTTCGGCAAAGCCTGCGTGCAGGTTGAATTCATGTTCGAACGCGGCGTTGACCTGCAAACCCAGTTCGTCGCGATAGCGGGCGATTTCGTCGTGCAGCAGCGTGCGCGGGCAGGCGCTCCACGGGCGGCCATCGGTTTCGCGGATATCACCGTGAATGAAATCCAGCGCCGGCGCATCGGCATCCGGGCCGTTGCCGACCGTGACGCGACTGCTCAGATCGGGAATCAGCCGCAGGTCGCCATAGGCGCCCCATGGGTTGCTCGAAGCGATGATGTCCTGCGGCGTGAGTGCACTGTTGGCCGGCACCCAGCCGCAACCGGCCGCTTGATAGTGCTCCAGTTCATCGGTGGGAAACGAGCGGCCACGGGTGATGCCGATCAGGTCCGTGGTGACGATGGTGGTCATCGGTAGCGGCGTCAGGCGCGTGCTCATGCTTGCATCTCCTGCAAGCGGCCGAGCACGGTGGCGGTGTCGGTGATCCAGCAATAACCCTTGATTGCGTTCAGGCAGGCCTGATGGCGTTCGGCGCTGTAGGTGGCGCAGGCGTCTTCGACCAGCGTGACCAGATAGCCGCGATCAGCGGCGTCACGCACGGCCATGTCGACGCATTGGTCGGTGACGATGCCGGCGATGATCAGGTGCCGTGTCTCCAGGTTGCGCAGTACGTAGTCGATGTTGGTCGAGTTGAAGACGCCGGAAGAGGTCTTCGGCAGGACGATTTCGTTTTCCACTGGCGTCAGTTCGGCAATGATCTGTGCCTGCGGGCTGCCCTTGGGCAGGTGCATGTCCGACAGTTTGTGGTCGAGTGAACGGTCGCGGCCATCGGCGGTGAGGCTTTCGATAATCGTGTGCAGGACGTTCTGCCCGGCTTCGCGAAAGGCACTGAGCAAGCGTTGCTGGTTGCCAATCACCTGCGTGCGCGCACGGTTGAGGAAATACTCGGCGTCGGGACCGCTGAGGTGCGGGTCGAACTGCGGTTCGAGCCAGGCACGCTGCATATCCACCAGCAACAGTGCGGTGTGGTCAGTGACAAACGGCAGATCCCGCGGCGAGCGGTGGGGAAGGCTGAACATCCTTATTTATCCTCCAGCAGGTGGGTGTTGAAGTCGTTGCGCAGGGCATCGATGCCTTCCAGGCGATCGGCCAGGTCCGTGCTGCGCAGGGTCAGGCAGGCGATCAAGGCTTCGACCTGAGCCAGCGCCGGCACCATGGTGTCGAACGGTGACGCCGACTCCACCGGGGCGCTGATGATCAGATCGGCCAGTTCGCGCAATGGCGAGGCGTAGATGTCGGTGAACAGCACCACGCGGGCGTTGTTGTTTTTCGCGGCGCTGGCGACACGCAGGGCCTGGGTCTGATAGCGGCGATAGTCGAACAACAGCACGACGTCCTGACGCTGCAGGTCGAACAGACGATCGGGCAGTTGCGCGTTGTCTTCCAGGGCGAAGCAGCCGGGACGCAGCAAGCGCAAGTGATTGAGCAGGTAAGTCGCCATCAGGCTGCTGAAGCGCCCGCCAAAACAGTAGATCTGATGCCGCGTATCCAATAGCCAGTCGGTCAGGATGCGCACATCTTCAGGTTGCGTCAGCGATTGGGTGTCCACCAGCAGACGGTGGCTGTCAGCCAGGTAGTGGCTCCAGGCGTCATCCTTGTGTTGCTGGGCGCGTGGCTGCAACAGCGTGCGCGGCGAGCGCAGGCGATGGTCCATGTCGCTGAGCAGGGCCTCCTGGAATTCGGCGTAACCACCAAAACCGAGCTTTTTCACCAGACGCACAATGGTCGGATCGCTGACGCCGGCGTGTTCGGCCAGACGCGCCATCGGCCCCAGGCCATTACGCGGGTATTGATCAAGTAAGGCACGAACGACTTTGCGCTCCGATGGCGTAAGGTCCAGGCCTGGATCGGTGATCAAGTCTCTAAGAGGGGGCATCCGGGCTCCTGCTGGATGAGGGTGTTGAATTCGCTTCATAATCCGTTAAAACAGTATTTATGTAACTGACGCTACATGTCTAGTGAATTTTTTGCCGTGTTGAGGAAGTCCACAAAGAGGGCAAGATGCCCGTGTAATAAGGCCTACATCGAAGGCGATCGAGCTTGTAGTCCATCGCCCATGGTGGTGTCAGAGATTGCCGCTTTTTTAAGAAGGATGGTTTTAACCGGGATCTTTCGGACTGCCCCGCAGCCCGCGCTTTACGGCACAATTACCGACAGAGCGGCATCGCGCCGTTGATGTTCATGCCTCACGACAGAGCGAGTCATCGTGCAGACCACCCGTTTAACCCTGATGTGCCATGCGCGAACCGTCGCACAAAAACTGGCGTGTTTTCCTACGAACGAGCCCGT
Organism: Pseudomonas fluorescens; assembly: GCF_001648775.1. Lineage (GTDB taxonomy): Bacteria > Pseudomonadota > Gammaproteobacteria > Pseudomonadales > Pseudomonadaceae > Aquipseudomonas > Aquipseudomonas fluorescens_M. The sequence continues at coordinate 55,868 of NZ_LVEJ01000026.1, read as the reverse complement.
TGAAAATATCCAGTTGACGTCTGAAGCGCTGGCCGCGCGTTTTGCCCAGCCCCGGCGCTTGTTGTGTGGCCCGGAACTGCGCACACGCCAGACCGCTGCGTGGTTCGGGGCGGATGCCGAAATCGACGACGCACTGCGCGATTGCGACTGGGGGGATTGGCACGGCAAGTCGATCAAGGACTTGCAGCGTGAAGACAGCGCTGCGTTGCTCGCCTGGCTCGCTGACCCACAGGTCGCACCGCCGGGTGGCGAGTCCGTCACGCAACTCGCCGCCAGGGTGGCTGCGTGGCTCACGAATTTGCAGCCAACGCCGGGCCATGTCGTTGCAGTAACTCATCCGTACGTGGTTCGCGCGGCATTGATGCACATCGTGCAAGGGACGGCCTTCAACGCCATTGATGTCGAGCCGCTGGCGGCGATCGAACTGCGCTTCAACGGTATCTGGCGACTACTATTGCCGGGCATTGATCCTGAGGAGACTTTCTGATGAAACAATTGCTGGTCATCGGCATTGGCGCCGGCAATCCGGACTACATCACGATGCAGGCGGTGAAGGCACTCAACCGCGTCGACGTGTTTTTTCTGATGGACAAAGGCCAGAGCAAAGACAAACTGATCGATTTGCGTCGCGACATCTGTGAACGCTACATCACCGATCGCCGCTACCGTTTTGCCGAGGCTCACAGCCCGGAACGCCAACGCGGCGATGTTGATTACACCGCCAGTGTCGATGAACTCAACCGCGCCAAGCAGGCGACCTTCGAACGGCTGATCAATGACGAATTGTCCGACGACCAGTGTGGCGGTTTCCTGGTGTGGGGCGACCCTGCGTTGTACGACAGCACGCTGCGTATCCTGCAGGCGATTCTGGCCTCGGGTCGCTGTGCTTTCGAGTATGAGGTGATTCCGGGGATTACCAGCGTCCAGGCCTTGGCGGCGCAGCACAAGGTGGCGTTGAACACCATCGGCCGTTCCGTTGAAATCACCACAGGCCGGCGGCTGGCGGCGGGGCTGGTGAGTGATGCGGACAGTCTGGTGGTGATGCTCGATGCCGAAGATTCCTACCAGCGGGTGGCGGATCCACAGACCGAGATTTACTGGGGCGCCTACCTGGGCACGCCGGACGAGATTCTGATCAGCGGCAAGTTGGCCGATGTGGCGGACGAGATCGAGCGGGTGCGCAAGGCCGCTCGGGCCGAGCATGGCTGGATCATGGATACCTATTTGCTGCGCAAGCCTTAGATTTTCGATGACTGAGTGGGCCTCTTCGCGAGCAGGCTCGTTCCCACAGGGGAACGCATTTCAGAGGTGGGAGCGAGCCTGCTCGCGAAAGCGGTCGTCCAGTCACCTCAGGAAACAGCACTGACCCCGCGCCCAAACCGCTCCCGATACACCGACGGCGGCACGCCGACCACGCTGCGAAATGCCACGCGAAAACTCTCCACCGAGCGATAACCACAGCGCTGGGCAATCTGTTCGGTGTTGTGCGGCGTGCTCTCCAGCAACTCCCGCGCCCGCGCCAGCCGCTCATGCTGCAACCACGCCTTGGGCGACTGACCGCTGGCTTCAGTGAAGCGCCGCAGAAATGTCCGCTCACTCATCGCCGCTTCGCTGGCCAGATCGCGCACTTCCAAAGGTTCATGCAAACGCTCGCGCGCCCACTGCATCACCCGTGACAAATCGTTGCGGGGTGTCGCGCTGACCGGTGTCGGAATGAACTGCGCCTGACCACCGGTGCGCTGTGGCGACATCACCAAACGGCGCGCCACGGCGTTGGCGACTTGCGTACCGAAATCCCGCGCCACCAGATGCAGGCACGCATCAATGCCGGCCGCGCTGCCGGCCGAAGTGATCAATTGGCCGGCGTCGACGTAAAGCACATCGGCATCCACCGCGATCGCCGGAAAGCGTTGCGCCAGTTCTGCGGTGTAACGCCAATGGGTGGTCGCGCCGTGGCCGTCGAGCAGACCCGTGGCCGCCAGCACAAACACACCCGAGCAAATCGATAGCAGCCTTGCGCCGCGGGCGTGGGCCTGGCGTAACGCCTCGAGCAGCGCTGGCGGCACCGCGGCGTTGCGGTCGCGCCAACCGGGGATGATGATCGTGCGCGCTTGCGCCAGCAGTTCCAGACCGCCGTCGGCCAGTACCTGAATCCCGCCCATGGCGCGCATCGGCCCTTGATCGACTGCGGCAATGGCGTGTGCGTACCACGGGAAATCGAACTCCGGTCGGGCAAGACCGAAGATCTCTACGGCGATGCCGAACTCGAACGTGCAGAGGCCGTCGTAGGCGAGAATCGCGACCAGTCCTGGTGAAGTGGGCATTTGGCGGAAAACTCCCGGTAGGTGTCTTGTGCGCCACTGTAGCGATTCGCGGCGGCTCGATAAAGTCTGTTCACACCCGTTCAGATGAAGGAGCACTGCCCATGACCAGCCTGGTTCGCGAAATCCCTGCCGCCCCGTCGGCGATTGCCTTGATGCATTTCAGTAACCGTCTGACCTTCGAAACCGATTGTTCCGACGTACACAGCAGCCAGGAGGCCGGGGAGATCGACTTCGTGCTGGTTGATGTGCGCGGTCCGCTGGCGTTCGAGAGGGGCCATGTACCCGGCGCAATCAACATTCCGACACGTCTGCTGACGGCCGCAGGGTTAAGCGAATATCCAATGAACACTCTGTTTGTGGTCTATTGCGCCGGCCCGCACTGCAACGGCGCCAACAAGGCTGCGGTGAAACTGGCGGCGTTGGGCTACCCGGTCAAGGAAATGCTCGGTGGCGTCACCGGATGGCTGGATGAAGGTTTCGAGCTGAACGTGCCGCACGTCGCCCAAGCGCCGATCAGCTGCGCCTGCTGAATAATCGGTGGAGTTGCCGCAAGCCACTCCACCCGGTTTTTTGCGCTGATTGATGAGCCGATTGAGGGCGTGTCCTACAGCCTTTGCCCCACGACGGCGCAGTCGTTGACCCCGGTCAACCGGGTTGCCGAATTCCTGTAAGTATTTGTCGCTTAAACACAATTTGCCCTGTGCGCGCCGCCATAGACTGCCGGCCACTTCGGTTTTTGCCTCTAAATGGCCATGACCGAACGCTGAATCGAAAGCTGCCAATAAAAGCCTCCGCACACAGGAGTAATAAATGAAGAAGCTAGTGATGTTCGGTGCCCTGGCACTGTCGATGTTGTCCCTGACCGCTGTGGCCGAAGACGCCAAGCCGATCCGCATCGGTATCGAAGCCGGTTACCCGCCATTCTCGATGAAAACCCCTGACGGCAAACTCACCGGTTTCGACGTCGACATCGGCGATGCGCTGTGTGAGCAGATGAAAGTCAAATGTACCTGGGTCGAGCAAGAGTTCGATGGTCTGATCCCGGCGCTGAAAGTGAAGAAAATCGACGCGATCCTGTCCTCGATGACCATCACTGACGACCGCAAGAAAAACGTCGACTTCACCATCAAGTACTACCACACCCCGGCGCGCTTCGTGATGAAGGAAGGCTCCGGCATCAAAGACCCGCTGACCGAACTCAAAGGCAAGAAAGTCGGCGTGCTGCGTGCCAGCACCCACGACCGTTTCGCCACTGAAGTGCTGGTGCCGGCCGGGATCGATCTGGTGCGTTACGGCTCGCAGCAAGAAGCCAACCTCGATATGACTTCGGGTCGTCTTGACGCCATGCTGGCTGACTCGGTCAACCTCAGCGACGGTTTCCTGAAAACCGACGCCGGCAAAGGCTTTGAATTCGTTGGCCCGACCTATGAAGACGCCAAGTACTTCGGCGGCGGCGCCGGCATTGCGGTGCGCAAGGGCGATACCGCGCTGGCCGAGCAGTTCAACAAGGCCATCACCGAAATCCGCGCCAACGGCAAGTACAAGCAAGTGCAGGACAAGTACTTCGACTTTGACGTGTACGGCCATTAATACGCCGTAGAAAAAAGTGGCCCCGTTTGCGCGGTGGCCACTTTTTTTGCGCTCGAATTTGATAGAAGAACCCTGTGGGAGCGAGCTTGCTCGCGAATACGGTTTAACATTCAACATCCTTATTGACTGTCAAATTGCATTCGCGAGCAAGCTCGCTCCCACAGGGATCTCATTGATCCAGATCTACCAGACTGCAGGAGTTTTCCCATGCAACGCATCGACCATGTTCTGCCCTGGAGCCACCTTGGCAGCGAACGTTCTCTCAGCGTGTTTCGCTACGGCGCGGGCCCCCGCAAGGTGTACATCCAGGCCAGCCTGCACGCCGATGAACTGCCGGGCATGCGCACCGCGTGGGAACTGAAGCAACGCCTGAATGAACTTGAGCAGCAAGGCCGTTTGCAGGGCGTGATCGAACTGGTGCCGGTCGCCAACCCGATCGGGTTGGACCAGCATCTGCAAGGCGCGCACATGGGCCGTTTCGAACTGGGCAGCGGCAAGAACTTCAACCGCGCGTTCGTCGAACTCAGCGCACCGGTCGGGGTGCTGATCGGTGAGCGTCTGGGCGCGGATGCCGAGGCCAATGTCGCGCTGATCCGCCAAACCATGGGCGAGGTTTTCGACAACCTGCCGGCGCCGGCCTCGCAACTCGAAGCGCTGCATCGCTTGCTGTTGCGCCATGCCTGTGATGCCGACATCACCCTCGATCTGCATTGCGACTTCGACGCTGCGATTCACCTGTATGCGTTGCCGCAACACTGGCCGCAGTGGCAATCGCTGGCGGCACGCCTGAAGGCGGGCGTGGCGTTGCTGTGTGAAGACTCCGGCGGCAGTTCGTTCGATGAATCCTGCTCGACGCCGTGGTTGCGTCTGGCGCGGGCGTTCCCCAACGCAGCGATCCCGGCGGCGAATCTGGCCACCACCCTGGAGCTGGGCAGCATGGGCGACACCCGGGTCGATCAGGCCCAGGCCAACTGTGAAGCGATCCTCGGTTTTCTTGCCGAGCAGGGTTTCATCAGCGGTGAATGGCCGGCCGCGCCGAGCGAATGCTGTGAAGGCTTGCCGTTTGAGGGCACCGAATACCTGTTCGCCCCGCACCATGGCGTGGTGAGTTTTCTGCGCAATGCCGGCGAGTGGGTGGAGAAGGGTGATGCACTGTTTGAAGTGGTGGATCCGTTGCAGGATCGCGTGAGCACCGTGCGCGCGGGCACCAGCGGGGTTTTGTTTGCGCTTGATCGTGGGCGTTACACCGAGCCCGGGATCTGGCAGGCGAAAGTGGCGGGGCGTGTGGCGTTTCGCACGGGCAAGCTGACGAACGACTGACGGATCTTCGCTGGATTCACTGGCCCTTTCGCGAGCAAGCTCGCTCCCACAGGGGAACGCATTTCAATGTGGGAGCGAGCTTGCTCGCGAAGGGGCCTTCAACATCACCTCTGAATTTGGATCCTTGGCCCAGAGTGTTAGGCTCCCAGTGAACCCGACACCCCGTGAAGGAAGGCTCTATGTTGAAGGTGTTTGCTCTATTGACCCTGCTGGCGTCCACCGCCGCCCAGGCGCAAACCACGCTGCAATCCGATCTGCCGCTGAAATACATCGAACAGGTTCACGCCGACGCCGAGCCGCGTCCGCTGGTGATTTTCCTGCACGGCTACGGCAGTAACGAGGCTGATCTGATCGGCATGAAATTTCAGCTGCCGGCGCAGTACAACTACCTGTCGGTGCAGGCGCCGCTGGCGTTGGGCGAAGGGCGTTTCCAGTGGTTTCGCAAGAAAGGCGAAGGTGCCTACAACGGCGAGACCGATGATCTGAAGGTCAGTGGCCAGAAACTGCGCGACTTTATCGCGCAAGCGGCGAAGAAATATCACACCAGCCCCGACAAGGTGTACCTGATCGGTTTCAGTCAGGGCGCGATGATGACGTACGAAGTCGGGCTGCGGCCGCCAGTCGCCGTCGGGGGGATTGCGGCGTTGAGCGGACGGTTGTTGCCGGTGTTGAAAGCCGAGCTCAAGGCCGAACAACAACCGTTGCCGCTGAACATCTTCATCGGTCACGGCACCGCCGATGATCGTGTGCCGTACCACGACGGTACCGAAGCCAATGCACAGCTACAGAAGCTGGATTACACACCGCAATTTCACGCCTATCCGGGTGTCGGCCACAGCATCAGTGCGGCCGAACTGCGCGATCTCAATGCCTGGTTGCAGCAGCTCAATCCTTGAGGATGGTTTTCACCAGCGCATCGTGACCTTTCTTGTCGCTGGCACGGGAGATCACCTGCACCAGCGCCATTTTCGTCCCGGAGCCGGCCAGTAGCGTGGTGTTGAGGGTCTGGCCGCCGCCCTGGGTGGCGGTGCTGTCGACCTGACGCAGACCGAGGCCGGTGCCTTTCCGGGTCAGGCTTTTCTCAGTGAGCTTATTGAAGTCCGGCAAGGCTTTGCTTTGGTCTTCGATGAAACGGGTCATGCTGCCGTCGAGGAATTCACCGTCGTTGTCTTTGACGTGAGTGCCCTCGGGAATCTTGTTTTCGGCGGCGATGACCACGGTCTTGGTGGCCTCATTGGTGTACATCGTGCCTGTCGCACCGCTCGGGCTGGCCGGCAGCGGATCGGCGACGAAGCCCTTGGGCAGCACGAAGGTGAACTTGCCGTCGAGCATCGAGACTTTATCGGTGCCGGCTTTTTCCTTGGCCTTGGCCGCCTGAGCGTTGATGGCGCCGAGGCCGGCGACTGCCGCCAGCAACAGGACAACGGCTTTCTTGCTCAACAATGACATTCGAATCTCCGGGTGATGGACGCGCTAGGCGGGCGATCATCCCACGCAGCGCCTTGTCACTCCAGCCCGGCTCGTCTGAACGGATATTGCTGTTGCGCCTTTCCCCCCCGGTTAATGTCAGGTCTGGGGTTGTTTTATCAGGACGGGTTTAGCGAGCAGTTTGCGCGTGACGCCGAGCATCGCCACCGACACCGCGACACCCACGGCAAAGCCACTCAAGCCCATGCTCGGCAAGGTCAGCGCCGAGACCAGGCAAAATGCCGAAAACGAATACATCCCCGTCGCCGTTGCACGCAAAAGAACGGCGGTAAACGCCGGGCCGCGCGTTTGCTGGGAGAACACCGCCATCACACTGCCAAGCACCGGGAACACCGCGAGCAGTCCGCTCCAGCGTTCGCCGACGGTGCTGGCGAGCATCGTCACAACCAGCGTCAACGCGGCGCCGGCGATCATCCGCCAGATCAACTTGTCCGACTTCGGCGCCGGGCCATTGAGTACCGGTTGCACCTTGGGAAACAGGTACGGCGATGACAGCAGCGCAATCGCCGCCGCCGCCACGGAAAACGGCAACGACGCCGGAACCAGCGACAGCACCCCGGCAATCCCTGCCCACACCGCCAGCGACACTGTCAGCGCCAATGGCCAGTTGGCCCGTTGCGCGACCTGCGCGTAGGTGATGCAGAAGGCGATCATCGCGAACATGGCCGACAGTGCGGCCACGGCCGATTGCGCGGCAAACGCCGGGCCTTGTTCAATCGCGAGGAAAAACAGAATCGGCCCGACCACCACCGGCAACCCCGACAGCCACCCCGCGACACTCGGCCCCCAACGTTTGCCCGCCAGGGAAATCAGCAGCAGAAAACCGGGAATCAGCAGCAGTTTGAGGATCAGCACGCACGTGTCTCCGTCGGATGGATGGGGGCCACGTTAGCATTGCCGAGCAACGATTGCTGCGTATGTGTGCAAATTTTGTATACAAAGTGCTGATGGCCGTAGCCGACTATGCTCTGACTATCAGGGCTGGCCGGAGTCGATACCGCGATGAACAGAACACCGAAGGTGTTGCGTGGATGTTGCGGCATCGGCCTGTGGGCGCTGTTGCTGACACCGACCTGGGCCAATTGGCAGGACGCGGTGCCCGGTGCGCAGATTATCGGTACCGGCGATTTCAGTGTGTTCGGTTTTGATGTCTACAACGCGCGCCTGTGGAGCGCCGCGCGACCCTTGATGGACGGTCAGCCCTTTGCGCTCGAGTTGATTTATCGCCGCAGTATTTCCCGTGACGATCTGGTCAAGGCCAGTGTCGATGAAATCAAACGCCTGGCCGGCAGCAGCGTCAGCCCTGCGCAATTGGCCGGCTGGCAGCTACAGATGCAGCAATCTTTCGTCGATGTGCAGGCCGGTACGCGAATCACCGGCGTGTATCTGCCGGGGCAGGGTGCGCGGTTTTTTGTCGGGCAGCAGTTGCAGCATGAAATCGATGACCCGCTGTTTGCCCGGGCGTTTTTCGATATCTGGCTGGATCCGCGCACACGCAGCCCCGAGTTGCGTGAGCAGTTGTTAGGGGTGAGTCGATAGATTTTTTTACGCTTCAAGGCTCGGGCTGAACCGTCTAAGCTGCGTTTTTCCGACTTGTTTCTGGATGTGTGCGTGAAATTCAGTTTGCCCAAAATCGCCACCGCGCCGTTTTGTCCGCCGGAAGTGGCCGGCAGTGTCGCGGTTGATCCGAGTGCCCCGTTCTTCAAACGCGTGCTGCGATTCGCCGGCCCCGGGTTGCTGGTGTCGATCGGCTACATGGACCCGGGCAACTGGGCCACCGCCATCGAGGCCGGGTCGCGTTTTGGCTACAGCCTGTTGTTCGTGGTGTTGCTGGCGAGTCTGGCGGGGATGGTCGTGCAGTGCCTGTGTTCGCGCTTGGGCATCGCCACCGGCCGCGACCTCGCGCAACTGTCCCGCGAGCGCTACAGCACGCCGACCGCGCGGTTGCAGTGGGTGCTGGCGGAAATCTCGATCATTGCCACTGACCTTGCCGAAGTGCTCGGTTGTGCGCTGGCGTTTCACTTGCTGCTTGGCTGTTCCCTGACCTTCGGTATCGCCCTGACGGCGTTCGACACCTTGTTGGTGCTGGCCTTGCAGAACCGTGGCTTCCGCCGACTGGAAGCGATCATGCTGGTGCTGGTCGCGACCATCGGCGTGTGTTTCTTCGTCGAACTGCTGCTGATCAAACCGTACTGGCCGGACGTCGCCCAAGGCTTCAAACCGTCATTGGCGGCAATCAGCGATGCCGCGCCGCTGTACCTGGCCATCGGCATTCTCGGCGCGACGGTGATGCCGCATAACCTCTATCTGCACACCTCGATCGTGCAGACGCGGATGATCGGCAAGGATCTGGCGAGCAAGCAGGATGCAGTGAAACTGGCGCGCATCGACACCATCGGCTCGTTGGCGCTGGCGTTACTGGTCAACGCGGCGATCCTGATTCTCGCAGCGGCGGCGTTCCATCAGTCCGGGCATACCGATGTGGTGGATATTCAGGATGCTTACCACTTGCTCGATCCGCTGGTCGGTGGCGCACTGGCCAGCGTGCTGTTCGGTGTGGCGTTGCTGGCGTCGGGACAGAGCTCGACGTTCACCGGCACCATCGCCGGGCAGGTAATCATGGAGGGTTACCTGAAACTGCGGATCCCGTGCTGGCAGCGGCGTTTGATCACCCGCGGGCTGGCGCTGATTCCGGCGTTCATTGGCGTGTGGTTGATGGGCGATAACGCGGTGGGCAAGTTGTTGGTGTTGAGCCAGGTGGTGTTGAGTTTGCAGTTGCCGTTTGCCCTGTATCCGCTGATTCGCATGACCAATGACCAGCAACTGATGGGGCCGTTTGTGAATCGGTTGCCGACGAGGGTTTTGGCGTGGGGGTTGTTTGCGGTGATCAGCGGGGCGAATGCCTGGTTGATTTTGCAATTGGCCGGCTGAGTTTTGTTGTGTTTGGGCTGGCCTCTTCGCGAGCAGGCTCGCTCCCACAGGGGACCGCATTTCCAAAGTGGGAGCGAGCCTGCTCGCGAAGGGGCCGCAACATTCACTGCAGATTTCGAACAGGCAAAAAAAGACCCGGTGCAACGCAAGTCGCACCGGGTTTTTGTTGCCAGCAATCAGCGGATGTCGTGGATCCGCCGCCTGCCGTTGAACGCTTGCTTAAGCGCGTTGCAGCGCCAAAGCCACACCCTGGCCGCCGCCGATGCACAGGGTCGCCAGACCCTTTTTCGCATCACGCTTGATCATTTCATGCAGCAGCGTCACCAGCACGCGGCAGCCCGATGCGCCGATTGGGTGACCCAACGCAATGGCGCCGCCGTTGACGTTGACCTTGTTCAGATCCCACTGCAGATCCTTGGCCACCGCCAGTGATTGCGCGGCGAAAGCTTCGTTGGCTTCGATCAGGTCGAGCTGGTCGATGTTCCAGCCGGCCTTGTCGAGGCAGCGACGGGTCGCCGACACCGGACCAATGCCCATGATCGCCGGATCGACACCTGCGTTGGCATAAGCGGCGATGGTCGCCAGCACCGGCAGGCCAAGGGATTTGGCTTTTTCGGCGCTCATCAGAATCACCGCGGCGGCGCCATCGTTCAGCGACGAAGCATTCCCGGCGGTGACGCTGCCGTCCTTCTTGAACGCCGGACGCAGTTTCGCCAGCGATTCGGCGGTGGTGTCGCCGCGCGGTTGCTCGTCGACCTGGAACGCCACCGGATCGCCCTTGCGCTGCGGGATCAGGATCGGAGTGATTTCATCGACAAAGCGACCGGCCTCGATGGCAGCGGCGGCTTTCTGCTGAGAAGCGGCAGCGAAGGCGTCCTGCTGTTCGCGGCTGATGTCGTATTTGTCGACGAGGTTCTCGGCAGTGATGCCCATGTGGTAATCGTTGAACGCATCCCACAGGCCATCGCTGATCATGGTGTCGACGATTTGCGCGTGGCCCATGCGCAGACCGGTGCGTGCGCCCGGCATCACATAGTTGGACAGGCTCATGTTTTCCTGGCCGCCGGCGATGATCACCTCCGCGTCGCCGCAACGGATCGCCTGCGCACCGAGGTGCAGGGCCTTGAGGCCCGAACCGCAGACCTTGTTCAGGGTCAGCGCCGGTACGGCGTGGGGCAGACCAGCCTTGATCGCAGCCTGTCGCGCCGGGTTCTGGCCGGCGCCGGCGGTCAGCACCTGGCCCATGATCACTTCATCGACCTGCGCACCGTCCAGACCGGTCTGTGCAAGTAACTGGCGGATCACCGCCGCGCCCAGATCCACCGCGGAAACGCTGGCCAGGGAGCCCTGGAAACTGCCGATCGCGGTACGCGTGGCGGCAACAATTACGACGTCTTGCATTTTCGAACTCCTCACTGGGCAGCGAACTGCATTTCCGGTACGTGATCCGGGACGATCAGTTTACCAGCGGTTTTGGCGACGATTTCCTCGACGCTGACGCCAGGTGCGCGTTCCTTGAGGACAAAAGCGCCATTTTCGATTTCCAGGTAGGCGAGGTCGGTCAGCACGCGTTTGATGCAACCGGCGCCGGTCAGCGGCAGGCTGCATTTGGCGAGCAGCTTGGACTCACCATCCTTCGACGCGTGGGTCATGATGACGATGATGTTGTCGGCGCCGGCCACCAGATCCATCGCGCCGCCCATGCCCTTGACCAGTTTGCCGGGGATCATCCACGAAGCGATGTTGCCTTCGACGTCGACTTCGAACGCGCCGAGCACGGTCAGGTCGACATGACCACCGCGGATCATCGCGAAGGATTCGGCGGAGTTGAAAATCGACGCACCGATACGTGCAGTCACGGTTTGTTTGCCAGCGTTGATCATGTCGGCATCGATGGTGTCCTCCGTCGGAAACGGACCCATGCCGAGCAGGCCGTTTTCCGATTGCAGCATGACTTCCATGCCGTCGGGAATGTAGTTGGCGACCAGGGTCGGAATGCCGATACCGAGGTTCACGTAGAAGCCGTCCTGCATTTCGCGGGCGACGCGCTGAGCCATTTGTTCGCGGGAAAGTGCCATGTTTTTATTCTCCGTCAGCCTGAATTATTTGCGGATGGTGCGCTGTTCGATGCGTTTTTCGAACGTGCCGCAAATGACCCGATCGACGTAGATGCCCGGGGTGTGGATCTGCGAGGGGTCGAGTTCGCCGGGTTCGACGATTTCTTCGACTTCAACCACGGTGATCTTGCCGGCAGTGGCCGCCAGCGGGTTGAAGTTCTGCGCGGTGTGACGATAGATGACGTTGCCGAAGTGGTCGGCTTTCCAGCCTTTGACGATGGCGAAGTCGCCGGTGATGGATTCTTCCATCAGGTACTTGCGACCCTTGAATTCACGCACTTCCTTGCCTTCGGCAACGGGAGTGCCGACGCCGGTGGCGGTGAAGAAGGCAGGGATGCCGGCGCCGCCCGCGCGCATTTTCTCGGCGAGGGTGCCTTGCGGGGTCAGGATGACTTCGATGTCGCCTTTGAGCAGTTGCTCTTCGAACAGCTTGTTTTCGCCGACGTAGGAGGCGATGACTTTGCTGATCTGGCGGTCGGTGAGCAGCACGCCGAGGCCAAAGCCATCGACGCCGCAGTTGTTGGAAACCACGGTCAGATCGCGGGTGCCTTTGCGTTTGATCTCGGCGATCAGGTTTTCCGGAATGCCACACAGACCAAAGCCGCCGGCGATGACGGTCATGCCGTCTTCCAGCCCGGCGAGGGCTTCCTCGTAGGAACTCACGCGCTTGTCGAAACCTGCCATATGCACCTCTTTTATTATTTGCGGGCGGCTGGCTAGCCGAATGGTTGGAGTGTCTCGCTGGAAGATATATTTGTTAAGTTGATTTTTAAGGTTGATTGATAGATAAAACTCAATAGTAGCGTTTTTGCTTGCCGCTTAACGCTTGTAGCTTACAACTGGAGCGAAGCGAGCATGACCATCAAACAGATTCGCGCCTTTCTTGCCGTGGCGCACAGCCTGAGCTTCGCCGTGGCGTGCGAGCGTCTGCACCTGTCGCAGTCGGCGCTGAGCCTGACGATCAAGGCGTTGGAGGAGGGGCTGGGCGGGCGCCTGTTCAGCCGCAACACGCGCAATGTCGCGCTGACCCCGGAAGGCGAATCGCTGCTGCCGCTGGCCCGGCGCCTGATCGCCGACTGGGACAACGCCGAAGACGAAATGCGTCAACGCTTCAGCTTGCAGCGCGGGCGGGTGACGCTGGCGGCGATGCCATCGTTTGCCGGCAACCTCCTGCCGCCGATCCTCAAGACCTTTCGCGCGCGCTATCCGAACGTCAATGTCACGGTCAACGATGTGATCAACGAGCAAGTGCTGGAGATGGTCCGTGACCGTCAGGTGGAACTGGGTGTGGCGTTCGAGCCGATGCAGAACACCTCGATGACATTCACGCCGCTTTATATGGACCGCTTCGTCGCGGTGGTGCCGAAGGATTCGCCATTGGCCACGCGCCGCGAGATCGACTGGCAGACGTTGTTGCAGGAGCCGTTCATCACGCTGCAGCGACCGTCGACGGTGCGGGTGATGCTCGAAGAACACTTGCAGGCCCGAGGCATGAAACTGCCGGTGGAATTTGAAAGCCATCAACTGGCGACGGTCGGGCGGATGGTTGCCAGTGGGCTGGGTGTCAGCGCAGTGCCGGCGCTGTGTGCAGAGCAGATGCAGGAGTTGGGCGCGCATTGCCTGACCTTGAACGACTCGGTAGAACGAGCGATCGGCGTGCTGACCGAGCCAGGGAATGAATTGTCGGCGGCGGCGCAGGCGTTGTTCGATATTCTCAAGGCTGAAGATTTGGGGCGACTGTGAGACCTACCCCTCACCCCAACCCTCTCCCCCAGGGGCGAGGGGGAAAGGGAGCTGATCGGGGGTTGTTCAGCTTGTGAGCTCGACTCAGCATTTTCAGGTCGCAGTATTCAGCCCAGACAACTCGGTCAGTCCCCTCTCCCTTGGGAGAGGGCCAGGGTGAGGGGCTGGATTTCAAGTCGAGCGCAAGGTGCAGCAACTTACCGATCCAGCTCTCGAACCAACAACGGCAAAACCTGTTCGCAAGACGCTTCAATCTTCAAATCCAGCAAATCATCCGCCCGAGTCTTGCCCAGGTTGATGGCGATCAGCGGTTTGCCGCGATCAGCCATCACCCGGCACAGACGAAACGCCGAATACGCCATCAACGACGAACCCACGACCAACATCCCCGCCGCATTTTCTGCCGCCGCCATGGCCCGCGCCGCTGTGTGCGCCGCGACGTTCTCACCGAAAAACACCACGTCCGGCTTCATCCGCTCCCCAGCGCAATGCGGGCAGTGCGGCACCTGAAATCGAGCTTCGAACGCCGGATCGAGCAGGGTGTCGCCATCCGGCGCCTGCACCGCGTCGACGCCAGCCAGATACGGATTGTGCATTTCCATCAGGCGCTGAATCGCATCGCGCTCGCTACGCTGGCCGCAATCCAGACACAGCACGCGATGCAGGCTGCCATGCAGTTCGATCACATCCTGACTGCCGGCCTGGTCGTGCAGGGTATCGACGTTTTGCGTGATCAAAGCGCTGATCCGCGCATCGCGCTGCAAACTGGCTAACGCTTGGTGCGCCGCATTCGGCTGCGCCTGGCGTACGCGTGGCCAGCCGAGCATCGCCCGCGCCCAGTAACGGCGGCGCGATTCCGGGGCGGCGAGGAATTCCTGATACATCATCGGCTGGCGCCCACGGCGCACACCGGCGCTGTCGCGGTAATCGGGGATGCCCGACGGGGTGCTGATGCCGGCGCCGGTCAGCACCAGAAAATCGCCGTCGGCCATCGCCTGTTGCAGCGTGTCGAGGTGTTCCTGGGTCGGGCTGTCGAGCATGGTCAGCGCTCCGAAGTGAACAGTGCCAGCAGGTTAGCACCAACCTCAGGTTATGCATCTGGGGGATTACTTGCGCGCCTCCAGAATCAGGTTGAACGGCGTCTGCGTCGCTCGCCTGAATTGCTTGAACCCGGCTTCGGCAAACACTTTGCGCAGACGCATTTCCCCAGCCTGCGCACCGAGACCAAGACCGACTTCCTGCGACAGCGAGTTCGGCGTGCAAATGAACGTCGACGCCGCGTAGAACAGGCGCCCGACCGGGTTGATGTTGTCGTCCAGCGTGTCGTTGGCGAACGGTTCGACCAACAACACCGTGCCGTCATCCTTGAGTGAATCGTAGGCATGCCGCGCAGCGCCCACCGGATCGCCCATGTCGTGCAGGCAGTCGAAATAGCAGATCAGGTCATAGTCATCGCTGGGGTAGCTCTTCGCCGTGCCCTGAAAGAACTTCGCCCGGCTGCTGACACCACCTTCTTCGGCGCGCTGGGTGGCGACGGTGGTCGACGGCGCGTGGTAGTCGAAACCGACGAAACGCGAGTTGGGAAACGCCTGGGCCATGATCACCGTCGAGGCGCCGTGGCCGCAGCCGACGTCGGCGACCTTGGCGCCATCCTCAAGCTTGGCCACCACACCGTCCAGCGCCGGTAACCATTCGGCAATCAGATGGCCTTTGTAGCCGGGGCGAAAGAAGCGTTCGGTGCCGGTGAACATGCACGGATGGTGATCGCCCCAGGGCAGGGCGCCGTTGCCGCGCATGGCTTTGACCAGTTTGTCCTTGTCATGGAAAAACGACGCCACCACGCCCAATCCGCCGGCGACGTACACCGGCGAATCTTCCACGGCGAGCGCGAGCGCCTGTTCCTCTGGCAAATGGAACTGGCCGTCGTGGTGCTCCATGTAGCCTGAAGCGGCGTGTGCGCTGAGCCATTCGCGCACCAGACGCGGGTTGCAACTGGTTTTGCCCGCGAGGGCTTCGGGGCTGATCGGCTGACTGTCGGCCATCGCCCGGTACAGGCCGAGTTCTTCACCGACGATGACATTGGCCAGCATCGCCGCGCCGCCCATGTCGTTGACCAGTTTGCCCATGAATTCGTTGAGCTTCGCCTCGTCCATCACGTGTGCTCCTGAAACAGGATCACAGTCCGGCGGCGTCGAAGGTCGAGGCGTGCGCCACCGGGCGGTGGTCGCGGAAGTAGGCAGGGCACCGCAAACGTCCTGCGTCCCCCTCGACTGGGTAATAAATCAGTCTAGCCGGCTTTTTCCGGGCGACACCGGGCAATTGCAGGCTCATTTCTACGACTGATCTGTGGTGCAGACAGGCGTGTGTATCACTGTGTATCGCGCTGGTTGGCGGATACACAGGGCGGCAAATGCCCGGTCAAGTGCACACAGGCGCGATACAGCCGGCGGTTCAACTGGAGAAAACCATCGCTGAGGTACACCGCCATGCAAACGCCTGTCTCATCACTGCAACCCAGCGTCGGGCTCGGCCTGCGCCGTGGATTGCTCAAAGACCTGCAAGCCGCCCGCACAGGCGATTTCGACTTTCTCGAAGTCGCCCCGGAAAACTGGATCGGCGTCGGCGGCGCCCACGGTGCGGCGTTACGCGAACTGGCCGAGCGTTATCCGCTGACCTGTCACGGCTTGTCACTTTCGCTTGGCGGTTCGGCGCCGCTCGACGTCGGTTTTCTTCAGGAAGTGCGTGGCTTTCTCGACCATCACCAGGTGCCGTTGTACAGCGAACACCTGAGCTACTGCAGCGACGACGGCCATCTCTATGATCTGCTGCCGTTGCCCTTCACCGAGGAGGCGGTGCGCCACGTCGCCGCGCGGATCCGCCACTCTCAGGACATTCTCGGGCGGCGTCTGGCAGTGGAAAACGTTTCTTACTATGCCGCGCCACGGCAGGACATGGACGAGGTGACGTTTACCAACGCGGTGCTGCGCGAGGCTGACTGCGATTTGCTGTTGGACGTGAATAACGTCTACGTCAATTCGATCAACCACGGTTTCGATCCTCATCAGTTCCTGGCCGGGATCGAGCCGGGCAGGGTGGTCGGCATGCACGTGGCCGGGCATTTTGATGAGTCGGACACGTTAAAGATCGACACCCACGGCGCCTCGGTTAAACCCGTGGTCTGGTCGCTGTTGGCTGACGCTTTTGCTCGATTCGGCGCGCAACCGACCTTGCTGGAACGGGACTTCAACTTTCCGGCGTTTTGCGAACTGGTCGCCGAGTTGCAGACCCTTCGCCAACTGCAAAGTCAGGAGGTGCGCCGTGGATAATCTGCAGTTGCAACAGCACGCGCTGACCGCGTATTTACGCGATCCCGACAATCAGCCTCTGCCAGCCGACATGAACGCCGCACGGGTCAACGTCTATCGGGACCTGGTGTTCAATAACGTTTCGGCGTTGTTGAGCCCGACCTTTCCGGTGTTGGTCGGGATCATTGGCGATGCTCGCTGGCGTACATTGCTGCGCAGTTTTCTACGTGATTACCGCGCGCAAACACCCAGGTTTGGCAAGATCGCTGAAGAGTTTGTCGGGTTTCTCGCCGCCGCACCTGCGGTTTTGAATGACGGTGACTGGCCGGCGTTTCTGCTGGAACTGGCGCATTACGAATGGGTAGAGATGGTGCTGCAGCAATCCGCTGCCGAGCCCTTGCCGTCGAGTGATCCGGCCTTCTTGCTGGATCGACCCTTGCAGGTGTCGGCACTGGCGTGGCCGCTGGCGTATGTGTGGCCGGTGCAGTTGCTGTCGCCGGACCGGCAACCTGCCGAGCCGCCAGCGCAACCGACGCTGTTGCTGGTGCGGCGTTCGGTGGATTTCAGCGTCAGGTTTGCTGAATTGAGCCCGTTGGCCTGGCGGTTGTTGCAGCGCATCGGCGAGTTGCCCTCGTTGAGCGGGCGCGAGCATCTGCAAGCGCTGGCGAGCGAGGCCGGTCAGTCTGGCTCCGCAGCATTCATGGACAGTGGGTTGGCGTTGTTGCAGCAAATGCACGAAGACGGCGTAGTTGGCCTGGAACCCTGAACGTCAGGAATTATAAAAACCTTGTGGGAGCGAGCCTGCTCGCGAAAGCGGTGTGTCAGTCAGCCAAAGGTTCAACTGACACGACGCCTTCGCGAGCAAGCTCGCTCCCACAGGTTTTTTCACAGCGTTCAGGCGTGCAGGGGCAATTTGAGTTCAGCGCAGAGCCCGCCGCCCTCGCGGTTCCTCAGGGTCAGCGAGCCGCCCAGCGCCATCGCCAATTGTTGGGCGATGGCCAAGCCGAGGCCGGTGCCACCGGTCTCGCGATTACGTGAGTTTTCCACCCGGTAAAACGGCTCCAGCACCTGCGTCAGTTCAGCCTCGGCGATGCCCGGGCCGCGATCCATGACGGTCAGCGACAGGTTGCCCTTGTTCGCTTCCACCCACACTTCGGCGGCGCCGGCAAACTTCAGCGCGTTGTCGGTGAGGTTGACCAGCACGCGACGCAAGGCATGCGGACGGGTGTCGATGACCACCTCGCTTTTGCCCACAAGTTGCACGTCCTTGCCCATGTCCTGATAGTCGAACACCAGGCTTTCGAGAAACGAATCCATGTTGGTGCGCCGACTTTCTTCGGTCGAACCGTGGATGCTGCGGGCGTAGGCAACGCCTTCGCGCACCAGGTGTTCCATCTCGCCGAGGTCGTTCCACAGCTTGTCCTTTTCCGCCGAGTCGTCCATGAATTCGGCGCGCAGTTTCATCCGCGTGATCGGCGTTTGCAGGTCATGGGAAATGGCGGCGAGCAGTTGCATGCGTTCTTTCAGGTAAGCAGCGATACGTGCCTGCATCGCGTTGAAGGCGCGCGCGGCGTAGACCACTTCGCTCGGGCCTTTTTCATCGAGCTGGATAGGGTGCGCATTGGGGTCGAGGGTTTCCACGGCGTTGGCGAGGCGGGTGAGCGGGCGGATGGCGATGCGCACCGCCAGCCAGGTGCAGGCGATCATCAGTGCCAGTTGCCCCAGCAACACCGCCGGCAACCACGGTGACAGCGGCACCATCGACGGGCGCACATCGATGGTCACCGGGCTGCCGTCGCCGAGATGCAAATGTCCCTGAAAATGTTTTTGCGCGCCGGGAATGTCGGTGAAAGTCAGCGGATAGTTTTCGCCGAGCGCATCGGTGATCGAAGTCACGGCAATCGGCACATCGCCGGCCTTGATCGGCACCCCAGGTTCACCTTCGCTCAGCAGATAGCCGTAGTTGGCCCGCGCCAGACGTTGCAGCCAGGCCGGGCGCTCCTCGGCGGGCAAGCGGTCGAGGATCGCAATCGAGGTCGACACGTCGGTTTCGAGATTGCCGAGCATGGTGTTTTTCGCGCTTTGGTAACGCTCGTAATACTGCGCACCGAACGACAACGCCTGGGCCAGAATCAGCCCGATCAGAAAGATCAGCGACAGGCGCGAGGCGAGGGTGCGTGGCCAATGCAGGCTGCGGCTCATGCCGGCGCACCGAGGATTTCGACCGGTAGCGAGAACACATAGCCTTCGCTGCGCACGGTCTTGATGTAGGCCGGCTCGCGCGCGTCATCCAGCAAGCGCTGGCGCAGACGGCTGACCAGCAAATCGATCGAGCGGTCGAACAGATCGGCGTCACGGCCCTGCGTCAGGTTGAGCAGTTGGTCGCGGCTGAGCACCCGCTGCGGATGATCGAGAAATACCCGTAGCAAACGGTATTCGGCGCCGCTGAGGGCGACCATGGTGCCGTCCTTGTCGAGCAAGTGGCGGGCCGAGGTGTCGAGTTGCCAGCGACCGAAAGCCAACAACCGGCCGGCTTCGGTGACCACCAGATTGGGCGGCAGCATCCGCGTGCGACGCAACACGGCGTTGATCCGTGCGAGCAGCTCGCGGGCGGCGAAGGGTTTGGTCAGGTAATCGTCCGCGCCCATTTCCAGACCAATGATGCGATCGGTTTCATCGTTGCGCGCGGTCAGCATCAGCACTGGCGTGGCCTTGTGTTTGCCTACGCGCAGTTCGCGGCACAGCTGCAGGCCATCGTCGCCGGGCATCATGATGTCGAGCACGATCAGGTCGACCGTGTTGGCGTCGAGAAAGCTGCGCATTTGCCGGCCATCGGCGACCACGGTGGTGCGCAGGCCGTTTTTCTTCAGGTAATTGCCTACCAGTTCACGGATCTCGCGGTCGTCATCGACGATGAGAATGTGATCGACATGGTCCATCGGTTCAAACCTCTAGCAAAGGGGAATGCCGTGCAGTCTATCGAGCCTTCAGCGGCCCGCCTGCCTGCCTTTGTATTGCAGTGTATCTGCCGTGTCGACGGATACACGGGGACGCAAAAACGCAATGTTTCCCGGGTTTTGTATCGCTGTGTATCCCCGGCCGGCAGGGATACGTAACGATTTATCCGCGCTGTTTCCCGACACATCCGCGATACCTCGCGAGCTTCAAATAGGTTTCATCGAGGCCCACACCGATCGCCTCGGCCCAAACCCATTGCAGCCTTGAGGACACCATCATGATCAGCAAAACCACCATTGCCACCTGCCTGTTTGCCGCGTTGAACGTTTGCACCCTGTCGGCCCGCGCCGAAGCCGTGGTGACCCCGCAAACCTACACCTACGGCACTCACCTGGATATCCACAAAGTGATCTCGCTGAAACAGGACAACTCGGTGGTCTGCGGCATCGTCGATGCACGCATGACTTACCTCGATTCGACCGGCGCCACTCAGGTGCTGGATTACCGCAAGTTCGCTGACGGCTGCAACAACGACAACTGAGTCATTTACCCATCCTGAGGAGAAACATCATGCACAACGTCTCACGTTTTTTGACCGCCATCGCCTTCTCCCTGGCCGGCGTCGCCGCCCACGCCAACGCCGCGGTTGAACAGCATAGCTGCCACAGCGGCAACTGCTTTCAACTGACGCCGGTAGCCCAATCGGGGACTGACGGCTTGATCGCCGCCGACGGCGCCAGTCGCACACCACAAGGCCAGATGTTTGCCGAGAACGGCGCCAGCCGCACGCCGCAGAGCCAGTGGCTGGACAGCCAGAGCGCCTGAGTTTCGGTAAATAACCCTGTGGTGCGGGATAAGCCCTTCGCCACAGGGCCCACTATTTTCAGGGTGACCCATCATGTACTTAATCGCATTCCTCGGCGGTCTGTTGACCGTTCTCAGCCCGTGTATTTTGCCGGTGGTGCCGTTCCTGTTCGCCGGCGCCAACCGCCAGCGCTCGTCGATCCTGCTGACCCTTGGTGGCATGGCGCTGACGTTCGCGCTGATTTCCAGCCTGGCCGTGGTCAGCAGCGAATGGGTGATTCAGGCCAGCAACAGTGGCCGGCACATTGCGCTGGTGGTGATGGTGTTGTTCGCGCTGTCGCTGATTTCCGCGCGTGTCGGTGACTGGCTGACCCGGCCGTTGGTACTGCTCGGCAATCGCCTCGATGCAAGCACGCGTAAAAGCGCCGGGCCAATGGGCTCGATCATGCTCGGTGTCGCCACTGGCCTGTTGTGGGCACCGTGTGCCGGGCCGATCCTCGGCGTGATTCTGACCGGGGCGATGCTGCAAGGCGCCAATGCTCACACCAGTTTGCTGCTCCTGGCGTACGGCGCCGGCAGTGCGTTGTCGTTGGGGGCCTTGGTTTTCGCCGGGCGTGGGCTGGTCAATCGGCTGAAACCATCGATTCCGTTCACCGGTTGGTTTCGGCGCGGCGCTGGTGTGGCGGTGCTCGCGGCCGCAGCAGTGATCTCCACTGGCGCCGACAAGACGCTGCTCGCTGGCACTTCTTCCGAAGGCGTCGCCAGCGTCGAGAAAAGCGTGCTGGAAAACATGCCGAAAGTCGTCGACTACTTCGTCAACAAAGTCCGCGCCGATACGATGCCGGAGCAAGGCCACGGCGCGATGCCGTCGTTGTCCGGCGCCGTGCAATGGCTGAACTCCCCCGAGCTGAGCGCCGAATCCCTGCGTGGCAAAGTGGTGCTGGTGGATTTCTGGACCTACGACTGCATCAACTGCCAGCACACGCTGCCGTACGTCAAAGACTGGGCGCAGAAATACCAGAAGGACGGCTTGGTGGTGATCGGCGTGCATACCCCGGAATACGGCTACGAGCGGATCATCGACAACGTCAGGGATCAGGTGCAAAAGCTCGGCATTACCTACCCGGTGGCCATCGACAACAACTACGCGATCTGGCGCCACTTCGACAATCAGTACTGGCCGGCGCATTACCTGATCGACGCCAAGGGGCAGGTGCGTTACAGCCACTTCGGCGAAGGTCGTTACGAAGCGCAGGAGCAGATGATTCAGCAGTTGCTCAAGGAGGCGAAGGCACCTGCAGCCTGATCAAGCCACAATGGCTCAGAGGTCGCGCACCATGAGCCATTGCTCGTTGTCCCAGGCGTGAAAACGCTCCAGCACCTGCCAGCCGCGTTTGGCGTAGTAGTCCTGCCTGGTCTGCGTGTGCAGGTACAAATGCGCCAGTCCGCGATCTTTGGCCTCCTGACAAATCCCTTTGATCAAGCGTTCTGCCAGGCCTTGTCCACGAGCTTGCGGGCTGACGAACACACAGGCCAGCCATGGGCCGAGATCGGGCCGCCGGGCAAGGTCATCGCGTGCCAGCGCGGCGCCGCCAAGCAAGCGCTCACCGTCCATGGCGATCAAGCAGGACCAGTCCCCGTTGCGTTGGCCTTCGGCAAATTCGCGCTGCCATTCGGCCAACGGTTGGTGGGCGTATTCGTAGGCAAACTGGCGGTGAATCCACTCGGCATAGCGGTCGCTATGGTGCAGGTGATGTGCAAGCCAATCGAGTTGCAGTGACATCGGCAGAGTCCGTTGCAGAGGCGAGCGTGCATCAAAAACCAATCCCCGCTCGTTGGCAATCCTCAAGCTGTTGCACACGCTTAACAGATCCGCGCCGCTCATCGGCAAAGCGGCCGTTTTGCCGGGCCGCCGGACGATTGGCAGGGACGGCGCGCGGCGTCGGCGCGATAGTGGGCGAGCAGGGCCACTGCCGGCCTTGCCACATAACAAGAACGCGAGGTTGCCATGCCGAAATTCGTGATTGAACGCGAGATTCCAGGAGCCGGAAAGCTGTCGGAGCAAGAACTCAAAGCCGTGTCGCAAACGTCCTGCCAGGCGTTGCGCGAACTCGGTCCGCAAGTGCAATGGCTACAGAGCTACGTCACCGCCGACAAGATCTATTGCGTGTACATCGCCCCCGATGAAGCGCAGGTGCGCGAACACGCCAGGCTCGGTGGATTCCCGGCCAACAGCGTGGCGCGGGTGGTGACGGTCATCGATCCGACCACGGCCGAATGATGCCGGATTCAAACTTTGGTGGAGTTCGCCTGCATGAGTACACCGATTGATCTGACTACCTTGAAGGAACGCCAGAAAGTCGCCTGGGCCAGTGGCGACTATGCGGTGATCGGCACGACGTTGCAGATCGTCGGCGAAAACCTCGCCGAAGCCTGCGACCTGCGCTGCGATGAGGAGGTGCTGGATGTCGCCGCCGGCAACGGCAATGCGACGCTCGCTGCGGCACGGCGAGGCTGTCGGGTGATGTCTACCGATTACGTCGCCGCCTTGCTCGAACGCGGCCAGGATCGCGCCCGTGCCGAGCATCTGGAGGTCACGTTTGAAGTGGCTGATGCCGAGGCACTGCCGTTCGCTGACGGCAGTTTTGCCGCCGTGCTGTCGACCTTCGGCGTGATGTTTGCGCCGGATCAGGACAAGGCTGCCGCCGAATTGGCGCGTGTCTGTCGCCGGGGCGGGCGCATTGGACTGGCCAACTGGACGCCGGAAGGTTTTGTCGGGCAGATGTTCAAGACACTGGGCCGGCATCTGCCGCCACCGCCCGTGGCTCAGCCACCCTCGAACTGGGGCACGGAAGCGTGGCTGCATGAGCATTTCGATGATCGCGACTTTGTTGTGCAGGTGACCCGCCGCGAATTCAATTTCCGCTATCGCTCGGCCGCACATTTCATCGATATTTTTCGCCATTGGTATGGGCCGGTGCACAAGGCCTTTGCGGCGTTACCGCCGGAGAGCGGGCAGGCGCTGGAAAGTGATCTGACGGATCTGCTCAATCGCTCGAATCGCGCCGGGGAGGGTTCGCTGGTGGTGCCGAGTGAGTATCTGGAGGTGGTGATCAGCAAGCGCTAAGCAGAAACAAATCTTTCAGCCTCATCGCATAACCCTGTGGGAGCGAGCCTGCTCGCGAAAGCGGTGTGCCAGTCGATAAATAACTCGGCTGATACACCGCCTTCGCGAGCAGGCTCGCTCCCACAATGATTGAGGCAAGGCATCAAGGCCTATTTCGAATGCGTCCGATCAAACCATTCCAGCGCCGTGCGCCAGATGCAGATCCCCAGAAAATACGCCGACATCAGCAACCACAAGCCCATCACCATCGGATTGATCACCGGGTGGTTGAGCACCAGCGACAAACTGCACAGCAGCCAGATCGCCGTCACCGCGATGTTGATCGGCATAAAGCGGCGCACGCGGAACGGGTGCAGGAATTTCATCCGCGTTACCGTCAACAGCGCCAGACCGATGACCGTCAGGAACGTGATCCACGGTCCCGGCCCGATGATGTACAGACACAGCGCAACGACGTTCCAGGCCGCGGGGAAACCAACGAAATAGTTGTCCTTGCTCTTCATGTTGACGTTGCAGAAACAGAACAGCGACGACACCAGAATCAGCGACACCGTCAACAGCAGGGTGTAGTCAGGCAATGGAATGTAGCGATAGATGAACAGCGCTGGAATAAACACATACGTCAGGTAATCGATGACCAGGTCGAGGATCGAGCCGTCGAAACTCGGCAGCACCGATTGCACATTGACCTTGCGTGCCAGCGCGCCGTCGAGGCCGTCGACGATCAGCGCCACGCCCAGCCACATCAGGCAGTGGGTGGGCTGGTTTTCCAGGAGGGCGAGGGTGGCGAGAAAAGCGGTGACCACGCCGGTCGCGGTAAAACCATGGGCGCCCCATGCTTTGAGCCTGGCGATGTGTACGGTCGATATCACGGGGGCGTTCTCCAGAAAGTGAAGCAAGCCGGGTATCACCCTTAAATAGAAGGGCGCCGGCAAACCGGGTCGGGGTTGCAGCTATCGACCGGTTTGGCCGGGATAAGGTTCACCCTCCTTGAATCTTAGCTGGCCACTGGAAAAATACGCAGGCCAGAATCATTCCGCTATCGAGTGTCAGCCAAACGGTGCTGGCGCTACGGCTGCAGGGGGCTATCGTTGCCAGACGCAGTCACTGCCTATGCCTGAGGATGACGTCATGAACACCAGCGATTTGCTCGAACAACTGCTGCGAGGCCAGGCCTCGGCGGGACAACAACGTGGCGCTTCGGCCGGTGACGGTCTCGGCGGTCTGGGTGGGTTACTCGGCGGTCTGCTCGGTGGCGGCGGTCAGGCCAGTGCGGGTGGCGCAGGCGCGTCCGGAGGGCTGGGTGGGCTCGGCGGTTTGCTCGGTGGCTTGTTGGGCGGCGGCGGTGGTGGGTTAGGCGGTGCACTGGGCGGTGCGCTGGGTGGCGGCACGCAAAGTCGCTCCGGCGGCACCAATTATGCGGCGCTGGCTTCGCTGGGGATGATGGCGTATCAGGCGTATCAAGCCTGGCAGCGCAGTCAGGCCAGTGCAGCACCGCAACAGATCCCGCAAACGGCCGATCTGCTGGCCGGCCCCGAGGTTGAAGAACACAGTCACGCTGTACTGCGGGCCTTGATCGCAGCAGCCAAGGCTGACGGGCGTATCGATGAAACGGAAAAACACTTGATCAGTAGCGAAATCGGTAAACACACCGACGATCCGCAATTGCAGCAATGGCTCGACGCTGAAGTGGCGAAACCGCTGGATCCTGCAGAAGTGGCACAGTCCGCCAACGGTGACCCGGCCGTGGCTGCCGAAATGTACCTGGCCAGCGTGATGCTGGTGGATGATCAGCAGGACGCCGAGCGCAGTTATCTGGATGAATTGGCGGCAGCGCTGCAGATCGATCCGGATTTGCAGGTGCATCTCGAACAGCAAGCGAAGGGCCAGGCATAGAAAAGCCCACCCGGGTCATGGTGTTTATCGGATAAGTCCCTGCGGACGGCGGCAATCCGCCGTCCGTCCGGGCATTTTTCACGGCGATTGAATTTTTCCCAGGCGCAGCCCCTCTGCTGCTGTAGAGGCGTATGCATCAGCGTCCTGCCAACCGACCGGGAAATTTGCCATGACTGTCCTGACACGCCTGCACTCTGTGCCGGCACATCCACAAGCGATCGATCCTGTCGGCAATGTTCGGCAGATTTATCAAGCGTTGTTAACTGAAGAAAATCCCCGCGATCTCGCCCAGGCGTTTTTGCAGGAACAGTTGCAACGCGCCGCAGACATCAGTGAAACCCTGCCGCAAGACCCGACAACCTGGCACGACTGGGTTGCCGCGCATAGCGCCGACGTCGCCCGCCAGTACGCCGATTACCTGCAACAACGCAAGGCCGGCGGCCCTCGACAGTTCTTCCGCAGCAAGGCTCAGGCGCTGTACTTTCTGCAAGCGGTCGCGCCGACCAAACTGGTTGACGGCGCCTGGCTTTCGGGCCTGTTGACGCAGTGGCAGGATCCGCGTTTTGCCGGCTTGCTCAGTACTTATCTGGAAGAGCTCGGTGAGGGCAATCCAGCGCAGAATCATGTCGTCATCTACCGCAAGTTGCTCGCCGACCACGATTTGCAGGACAGCAGCGCCATCGCCGATGAACGCTACCTGCAAGGCGCGCTGCAATTGGCGCTCGGCATTGGCGGCATGGATTATCTGCCTGAGGTGATCGGCTACAACCTCGGCTACGAACAGCTGCCGTTGCACCTGTTGATCAGCAGTTATGAACTCAGCGAACTGGGCATCGACCCGTACTATTTCACCCTGCACGTGACCATCGACAACGCCAGTACCGGCCATGCACAGAAAGCCGTGCAGGCGGCACTGGATCTGCTGCCACTGACGGCCGATCGTGGCGAATTTCTGCGGCGAGTGTCGCTGGGCTATCGGCTCAATGATCTGGGGCAGGGCAGCCGCGCGATCATTGAAGGTTTCGACCTTGAACACGAGTTGTTGGCGATGCTGGAGCGCAAGCGGCCGTTCGGCCAACACATGCATTCCGACTACTGCCGTTTCGAAGGACAGACCGTCAATCAATGGCTGGCCGCGCCGGAGCAGTTGCCCGGTTTTCTTCAAGCCATGCAAAACAAAGGCTGGATCAAACGCAATGAAGACCCACAGGCCAGCCGTTTCTGGCAACTGATCGCTGGCGATGGTGCGGCGATGTTCGGCGTGTTCAGTGCCTACGAAAAACAACTGCTGCACGACTGGATTGCCGGCAGCTGGACGGCGCCTCACGCCGCCAAACCGATTCGACGTCACAGCCAGACATCGGCGGCTGCCGTGGTCCCCGAGCAGGACCTCGACGTGCAGCAATTGCTCGCCACGCTGCAAGGTCAGAACCCGGTCGAACAAATGGCGACGCTGCTGCCGTGGCTGGCACCGGCGCGGCATGCGCATCCGGCCGGATTGCTCGCCACGCGCCGTTTCATTGAACTCAAGTCCCGCCTGCCTTAAGGAGAGCTGCCCGATGAATCATGAAGAGCATCTGTGCGCCAATGACCTCGCACTGCTGCAACTGGGCCGGCGTTTGCAAGCTGACGGTTATCGCTTCGTCACGCCAACGCCGCTGACCCACCAACGGGTCAACCAGCGTGACGAGGGCCAGGCTGTCGATTGCTTGCGCGATGTGTTCGGTTGGTCGCGGCCGTTTGAGGCCGGTTTACTGTCCGCCGATGAATTGCGGCAATTGCACGACGCTCAGGTTGTCGAGGCGTACGACGGCCGCTTCAAGAGCCGGGTGCGTTGGTCGAGCCTGGATGATTTGTTGTTCGTGCATTCGGCGTTTCCCACCGATGCCGCCGACGCGGTGTTTTTCGGCCCCGACACCTATCGATTCGCCCAACTGATTCACGCCCACTTGCAGCAGAACTTCGCGCCCATCCATCGCGCTGTCGACATCGGTTGTGGCGCTGGCGTCGGGGCGATCCTGATCGGCCGTGCGCGCCGCGAAGCGCAAGTGTTGGCGCTGGACATCAATCCTGCGGCGCTGCGTCTGACCACGATCAACGCCGCGCTGGCCGAAGTGGCCAACGTCGATGTGTGCGCCAGCGATCTGTTGCAAGGCGTCGACGGCGAGTTCGACCTGATCGTCGCCAACCCGCCGTATATGGCGGATCCAGCCGCGCGCGCCTACCGTAATGGCGGCGGCAAGTTGGGCGCCGGGCTGTCGCTGCGCATCGTCGAACAAGCACTCAATCGACTGACCCCCGGCGGTTCGCTGTTGCTCTACACCGGCGTGGCGATGGTCGATGGCCACGATCCGTTTCTCGCCACCGTACTGCCACGCCTGGATGAGAAACGCTTCGGCTGGACCTACCGCGAACTCGATCCCGATGTCTTCGGCGAAGAACTGCTCAATCCCGGCTATCAGCGGGTCGACCGGATCGCCGTTGTGGCGTTGACCGTGACCCGAACAGGCTGACACAAGGCAGGTGCGTGATGAACAGGAACCTCGACGATTACAACCGCATGCGCGACTTCTCGGCGACAGCGGAACCGGCGGCGGTGAAGCGCCAAGGCCGCAAAACCGCCAGCGATCACGCTTTGCAGTTCTGTATCCAGAAGCACGACGCTTCGCACCTGCATTACGACTTTCGCCTGGAGCTCGACGGTGCGCTGAAGAGTTGGGCGGTGCCTAAAGGGCCGTCGCTCGACCCCAAGGTCAAGCGCCTGGCGGTGCATGTCGAAGATCATCCGCTCGATTACGCGACCTTCGAGGGCAGCATTCCCGAAGGGCATTACGGTGCCGGCGATGTGATTGTCTGGGATCGCGGCGTGTGGATACCGCTGGAGGACCCGCAAAAGGCCTACGTCAAAGGCAAGCTCAAGTTCGAATTGCAAGGCGAGAAGCTCGGCGGGATCTGGAATCTGGTGCGCACGCACATGCCGGGCAAGAAAGAGCAGTGGTTTCTGATCAAACACCAGGACAGCGCCGCGCGCCCGCAGGATGATTACGACGTACTGGTCGCCGAGCCGGACAGTGTGTTGAGTGAACGCACGATTGTCAGCAAACCGAAACTGGCGGCCGAACAGAGCAAGCCGCAGAAGAAAGCAGCGGCCAAACCGCGCAAGGCGGCCAGCGGCCAACTCACCGGCGCCCACAAGGCGAAACTGCCCGCGCAACTCAAACCGCAACTGGCGACCCTGGTCGACAGCGCACCGCAAGGGCAGTGGAGCTACGAGATCAAGTTCGACGGTTACCGAATCATGGCGCGGATCGATGGCGACCAGGTGCAACTGTTCACCCGCAATGGCCATGACTGGACGCACAAACTGCCGCAACAAGCCGAGGCGCTTGCCGCGCTGGGCCTTGAGTCAGCCTGGCTGGACGGCGAAATGGTGGTCGCCAACGAGCAAGGCGTGCCGGATTTTCAGGCGCTGCAAAATGCTTTTGAGGCCGGACGCAGCGGCAACATCCTTTATTACCTGTTCGATCTGCCGTATCTCAACGGCGTCGACCTGCGCGAAGTGCCGGTCGAAGAGCGCCGCGCGGCGCTGGCCACCGTGCTCGGTGCGCATGAACAACCGTTGCTGCGCTTCTCTGACGCGTTCGACGAAACCCCGGACGCATTGCTCAACAGCGCCTGTCAGATGCAGATGGAGGGCCTGATCGGCAAACGTCTCGGTTCGCCTTACGTGTCGCGCCGCAGCGGCGACTGGATCAAGCTCAAGTGTAAACATCGTCAGGAGTTTGTGATCGTCGGTTACACCGACCCGAAGGGTTCGCGCAGTGCCTTCGGGGCATTGTTGCTGGGCTTGCATGATCGCGACAGCGGCGAGTTGCGTTACGCCGGCAAGGTCGGCACCGGGTTCAATGAAACCACCTTGAAAAGCATTCTGGCGCAACTCAAACCCTTGCAGGTCAAGAAGGCTGCGGTGGTCAATCCGCCGAGCGGCTTTGAAGCCAGAGGCGTGCATTGGTTGAAACCGAAGCTGCTGGCCGAAGTGGCTTTCGCTGAAATGACCAAGGACGGCTCGGTGCGCCACGCCGTGTTCCATGGCTTGCGCGATGACAAACCGGCCAAGGACATCACCGAAGAGCGAGCGCAGCCCGTGAAGACTTCCGAGAAAAAAACACCTGCGAAGAAAGCGACGGATAAGAAAACCACTGAAAAGAAACCGCTGAAAAAAGCCTCCGCGAGCAAGGCCGAAACCGCACCGTCGCAACTCGGCCTCGCCAACGGCAAGGTGCGCATCACCCACCCCGATCGGGTGATCGACGCGGTGAGCGGCACCACCAAGATGCAACTGGCCGAATATTACGCCAGCGTCGCCGAATGGATCCTGCCGCAACTCAAGGATCGCCCGGTGGCACTGGTTCGTGCACCGGACGGCATCGCCGGTGAGTTGTTCTTCCAGAAGAACGCCGAACGCCTGGCGATCCCCGGCATCAGCACGCTGGACAAGGACGTCACCGGCCAACCGGTGATGCTCATCAACAACGCTGAAGCGCTGATTGGCGCGGTGCAGATGAGCACCGTCGAACTGCACACCTGGAACGCTACCACGGTGGATCTGGACAAGCCCGATCGCTTCGTCCTCGATCTCGACCCGGACCCGGCGCTGCCGTGGAAAAGCATGGTCGAAGCCACCGCGTTGACCCTCACGGTGCTCGATGAACTGGGGCTCAAAGCGTTTCTGAAAACCAGCGGCGGCAAGGGTATTCACCTGGTGGTGCCACTGACGCGCAAACTCGGCTGGGATGAGGTCAAGGACTTCAGCCATGCGATCGTCAGTCATATGGCCAAGCTGTTGCCGGATCGTTTCTCGGCGGTGTCCGGGCCGAAAAACCGTGTCGGTCGGATCTTTATCGATTACCTGCGCAACGGCCTGGGCGCTACCACCATTTGTGCCTACGCGGCGCGCACGCGCGAGGGATTGCCGGTCTCGGTGCCGCTGTTCCGCGAAGAGGTCGCCGACCTCAAGGGCGGCAATCAATGGAACATTCATAACGTGCTTGAGCGCTTGGCAGAGGTCGGCGATGAGCCATGGGCGGACATGAAGAAAACCCGCCAGAGCATCACCGCCGAGATGCGTAAACGGGTCGGCATGAAAAAGTGATCAGGTGTCGCGCAGCAAGTCGTGCGCGTTGAGCAGTTCGAAGGCGATCTGCGGGTGATTTTCCAGGCCCCGGCGAATCGCAGCGGGAATGGCTGCGCGGGTCTTGCGGCAGAGCCCTGGCAATTCGTCGATCTGAATGGCGATGCCGCGCATGGTCCGTACTTCGTTGAAGCCGGGGGCGACGTCGACGCGAATGCCCAACTGCTCAAACATGCGCTGTTGCAAGCGCCTGAGATCGTCCAGATCCTTGAGCAGTTCCAGGCGTGCGAGTAGGCGCTTTTCTTCCTCGCGGGTCAGACGCAGGATGCGCAGGTCCGCGCCGGGCGTCTCCAGCAACGGGTCGCGCCCGCAATTGCAGGCGCCGGGCGGGCAGGGGGAGCGCATTGGCGAAGGTGTCGTCATGGCCTCCATCATAGAGGCCGTCGAACAGTTTTGCCTATGAGCTGTCAGCGGCCGTCCATCGGCTGCCGGTTCCCTGACCGCTACTGATTCAGGCCTTCGTAATGCACCAGAATCGCGTTGGCGAGGTCTTCATCGCTGGCGTTGATGCCTGGGTTGTCCTGGCGAACCTGTTGCAGCACCGACTCAAGATAAACCCCACGGATGGCCCCGCCGCTGGCGACGAATGCAGACAAGTCGTCACGGGCCGGAATCACCATTTTGTGATCCTTGAAGGTCGAGTACAGCGACGCGGAGACACCCGCCGAGGTCGCAACGTCGCCCGCATCGACGCGGGCCAGCGCCGAACCGACCGGCAGGCATAAGAGTAAAGAAGAAACGAGCACTAACTTGCGCATGACGGTATTCCTCCACAAGCGCGAAGCAAAAGGGAAGTACTACATAATGTGAGAGGTGCGCCGTGGTTGGGAGTTCCGTGCGGCGAAAAAGTCTGCGCAATTGCACAACCGACGCGGGCATGCCGTTGCGGCTTGCCCGGTCTTCAGGCGGGCGTGATCAGATCACGCCACAGGCCATGCGGTCACCGCCGCCGCCCAAGGGTTTCGGCATGTCCGAGTGGTTGTCGCCACCGGCGTGGATCATCAACGCGTGGCCCTTGATCTCGGCGATCTTCTTCAGGCGCGGCGCCAGCACCGGATAGTTGGCGATACCGTCTGCGGTGACGTAAACCGCCGGCAAGTCGCCCAGGTGTCCATCGGCGTAAGGGCCCAGATGCTTGCCGGTTTTCTGTGGGTCGAAATGCCCACCGGCGGCCAGTGCAGCGCCTTTCACGCCGTCCTTCATGCCCGCTTCGCAACTGCCGTTTTCGTGGACGTGGAGACCGTGCACGCCGGCCGGCAGGGATTTCAGGTCAGGGGTGAATAGCAAGCCGTACGGCGTTTCACTGATGGTGACGGCGCCGATCGCCTGCGGTGCGCCATCAGCGCTGACCAGGTTGATGGCGACTTTTTCGCTGGCCGCCTGAGCGGTGCCGAGAACGAAGGTGCCGAGCAGTCCCAAATACAGTGCGCGTTTCATAAGCGTTCCTTTTGCTGCATGAGTGTTTTCAACGACGGACTCAATAGCCTGCCGGCATTAACCGGCGATGAAGGCGCTGGCCGTGTACGTTGGAAAATGAGACTGGCCTCTCAAAGCGAAAGTTTTACCGCTGTGACCGCTTGAACGGACACCTGCTGACACGCTCTGGCGCGGCAGACCTGCGCAAATAGGCTTAACTGAAGCTCTGACAGGCGCTTGCGAGCATGGCCAAGGAGAAAATAACGGTGTCGATCAAACTGCGTTTAGTGTTGCTGATTGTGACAAGCCTGCTGACAGCGTTGATCGTCAGTCTGGTCAGTTACGTCGGCAATCTTCGAATGGCCTCGGCGGTCAGTGATAACGCGGTCAGCATGAGCGCGCTGCGTAATCATATGGAAGCCGACATGATGCACGACGCGCTGCGCGCCGACGTTTACTCGGCGATGCTGGTGGGGTTGGGCAAAAGCACCAATACGCCGGCAGAAGTGCGCGCGTCGATTGACGAGCACGCCGGGCATTTTCGTGAAGTGCTCGAGGAGAACCTCAAGCTGCCGATCAATCCTGCGTTGCGCACGGCCCTGGAGCAGATCAAACCGAGCCTCGATACCTACATCAATGCGGGCGAACGGATTGTCGGCCTGGCGCTGGATAACCCGGACACGGCGCAGCAGGAACTTGGCACGTTCAACGCGGCATTCAGTCAGCTTGAAGAACAGATGGCTGCCCTCAGCGAGTTGATCGAAACCAATACCCGGCAAACCAGCGCCGGCACCGAAGCGGCAATCCGCAATGCCAACATCGCCCTCGGCGTGGTGTTGCTCGCCAGCCTGTTGTTGCTGTTGGCGCAGGGGCGCTGGGTCATCCTCAGCATCATGGGGCCGCTGAAGTCCGCCAGCCGAATCGCCGAGAGCATTGCCCACGGCAACCTCAGCGAACCGATCGCCGAGCCGTCCGGCAAGGATGAAGCGAGTGTCCTGATCCGCACGCTGGCGACCATGCAGCGCGATCTGCGCAACATGATCGACGTGGTGCGCCGTAACGCCCACGGCGTCAGTGGCATGAGCGAGCAACTCAGCCATGGCTGCCATCAGGTGGCTGACAGCAGTCAGCAACAAAGTGTCGCCGCCGGCACCATGGCCGCTGCCGCCAGCCAGATGACCGCGAGCATCGAGGAGATCACCCGTCACGCCGAACGAGCACTGGGCATGGCCAATCAGGCCGAGTCTCTGGCAAAGAATGGCGGGCAGGTGATCCACCAAGTGGTCAGCGACATGGACGACATCGCCCGCTCGGCGCAACAGTCGGCGCAGGTGATTCGCACGCTGGATCAAGAGTCTGAAGGCATCTTCAACATTATTCAGGTGATCAAGAGCATCGCCGACCAGACCAACCTGCTGGCGCTCAACGCGGCGATTGAAGCCGCCCGCGCCGGCGAGCAGGGCCGGGGTTTTGCGGTGGTCGCCGATGAAGTGCGCAGTCTGGCGGCGCGCACCAGTGCATCGACTCAGGAAATCGCCGCAATGGTCGCGCGCATTCAGAACAGCACGCGGGAGGCGGTCAGCAGCATGGAGGCGGGGGTCGCGCAGGTCGACAAGGGCATGGCGGTGACGGCGGATGTCGAGCGGGCCATCCGCGAAATCCTTGAAGCGACGTTGAGCACGACACAACTGGTCAACGACATCACCCGCACGATTGGTGAGCAGAGTCAGGCCAGTAACGAGATCGCGCATCAAGTGGAAATGATCGCGGGGATGTCCGAAGGCAACAGCCGGGTGATCGGGCAAACGGCGAACACCACCGATGAGCTGTCGAGCCTGGCGGGGCAGTTGGCGCAGTCGGTGGATCGGTTTCGGTTGTAGTGGTGAAATCTGTCGTATTTATGCTGGCCGGGCTGCCGCTTTCGCGAGCAAGCTCGCTCCCACAGGTTTCATGGTGTGAATGCAATATTCGTTGCGCCACCGAACACTGTGGGAGCGAGCTTGCTCGCGAAGAGGTCAGTTCAGCCAACACTAATGCTGGATAAATTCACCGAAATCAAAACTTGAACGCCTGCCGCCCCACCAGCAAC
Organism: Pseudomonas fluorescens; assembly: GCF_001648775.1. Taxonomy (GTDB): domain Bacteria; phylum Pseudomonadota; class Gammaproteobacteria; order Pseudomonadales; family Pseudomonadaceae; genus Aquipseudomonas; species Aquipseudomonas fluorescens_M. The sequence continues at coordinate 21,569 of NZ_LVEJ01000026.1, read as the reverse complement.
CATTTGCCATGCTGCTTCTGCCAGATCTGAAAGTTCTCGATCTCGGTCGGTATCACCTCAGTGCCCTTCAACGCCTGCGCGGAAAAGTGATGGCGCACCAGTGCGGTATCGCCGGACAGCGTGATGGTCTGATTCTGCATCTCTAACGTTTTGAACGCGCTCTTGCCGGTCTCGATGTCGGCAATGAATTCCTTCTTGTCCTGAATCTTGCCGCTGGAGTGGCCGTAAGTCAGGTTCGGTGCGGTGAGTGCGTTCAGTTCGGCGATGTCTTTGTGCAGCATTGCCTGGGTCAGATGATCAACCGCTTGGGCAACAGCTTTTTCCGCCGGAGCCGAGGCGGCCATGGCGTAGCCGCTGAAGGCGCAGAGAAAGCCGATAAGGAGTCTGGTTTTGGTCATGGAGGTTGTTTCCTTGTTGTTATGGGTGATGACTGGCGCTGTATTCATCAGTCATCGTACAACTTAGCAGGTAATCCAGAAATTAGGCACTCCCTGCAATCTTCAGGGTTCATGATCAGCCTTCACCGGCCGATAGTTTCCTGAGCGGAAAAAGACTCTCAAGTCGGGAACAGACGCGCGGGTTTGCCCTGACGTGATATTCTTCGCGCCAACTTGGTTTGACCTTATTCAGTTTGCTTGCCTTCGGGCGGGCCGACGGAATCCCTGTCGCTCAAGTAGCTGAAGCCAATAATGATAAAAAGTCAGTTCAGAAGGGACATTAACTGAGGTCGATGCAGCATGTCGGCCTTGTGTGCCCACCCGTCAAAATTGAAGTGTGCCGGAATCTGCGACGCGAGCCTGAGCGTCATCAAAGCGGATCGCATACAGATAACAGCGGCGGGCGGAAGGCGTTTTATCATAGGTGCAACAGATGTTTAAAAAAGTGAACACAGCCCTGCTGGGTCTGGCTTTGGCGATGGGGATGACATCCGCCAATGCTGACGAAGCAAAGAAAGTCGACGTCCTGCTGATCGGCGGCGGCATCATGAGCACCACCCTCGGTGTGTGGATCAATGAGCTGGAGCCAAGCTGGTCGATGGAAATGGTCGAGCGCCTCGACGGCGTCGCCCTGGAAAGCTCCAACGGCTGGAACAACGCCGGTACCGGTCACTCGGCTCTGGCTGAACTGAACTACACCCCGGAAGACGACAAAGGCAACGTGACGATCCCGAAAGCGGTCGAGATCAACGAAGCGTTCCAGGTCTCCCGTCAGTTCTGGGCCTGGCAGGTTCAGCAAGGCGTTCTGAAGAACCCTCGCTCGTTCATCAACACCACGCCGCACATGAGCTTCGTGTGGGGCGATGACAACATCAAGTTCCTGAAAAAGCGCTACGAAGCCCTGCAAGCGAGCCCGCTGTTTGCCGGCATGCAGTACTCCGAAGACCCGGCTGTGATCAAGAAGTGGGTCCCGCTGATGATGGAAGGGCGTGACCCGAACCAGAAAATCGCGGCCACCTGGAGCCCGCTGGGTACCGACATGAACTTCGGCGAAATCACCCGCCAGTTCGCCACGTACCTGCAGACCAAACCTAACTTCGATCTGAAACTGTCGAGCGAAGTCCAGGACATCACCAAGAATGCCGATGGCACTTGGCGCGTCAGCTACAAAAACCTGAAAGACGGCACTAAAACCGAAACCGACGCCAAGTTCGTGTTCATCGGCGCGGGCGGCGGTGCACTGCACCTGCTGCAGAAGTCGGGCATTCCTGAAGCCAAGGAATACGCTGGCTTCCCGGTAGGCGGCTCGTTCCTGGTGACCGATAACCCGGCCATCGCTGAACAGCACCTGGCCAAGGCCTACGGTAAAGCTTCGGTTGGCGCACCACCGATGTCCGTTCCGCACCTGGACACCCGTGTTCTGGACGGCAAACGCGTCATCCTGTTTGGCCCATTCGCGACCTTCAGCACCAAGTTCCTCAAAGAAGGCTCGTACCTGGACCTGCTGACCAGCACCACCACTCACAACATCTGGCCGATGACCAAGGTCGGCATCAAGGAATACCCGCTGGTCGAGTACCTTGCCGGTCAACTGATGCTGTCGGATGAAGACCGTCTGAACGCGCTGAAGGAATACTTCCCGAACGCCAAAGCCGAAGACTGGCGCCTGTGGCAAGCCGGCCAACGCGTGCAAATCATCAAGCGTGATGAAGCCGCTGGCGGCGTGCTGAAACTGGGCACCGAAATCGTTGCTGCACAAGACGGCTCCATCGCCGGCCTGCTGGGCGCATCGCCAGGCGCGTCGACCGCTGCACCGATCATGCTGAGCGTGCTGCAAAAAGTCTTCAAAGACAAAGTCGCAACCCCTGAGTGGCAAACCAAGCTGCACCAGATCGTGCCAAGCTACGGCACTCAGTTGAACAGCGATCCGGCCAAAGTGGCTGCAGAGTGGGCGTACACCGCCAAGATCCTCGAACTGCCGACACCTCCAGTGATCGGTCAGGCTGCTGCTCCGGCTGCACCTGCAGCTGAAAAAGCTGAAGCTCCGAAGGAAAACGCTGCACGTGACATGGCGCTGTAACTAGACGCCTGACACACAAAGCCCACTGAACCGGCGACGGTCAGTGGGCTTTTTTTGTGCCTGAATCAGGCTTAGGCCTTTGCCAGATACGCGCCAAGGCGCCGGCCCATTTCTTCGCCCAAGGCCTGCAACCCGCTCAGCGGCCGCACCATCACTTCAAACTCGACAATCTTGCCGCGCTCATCAAAGCGAATCATGTCGATACCTTTCAGCTCCTTCGAGCCCACCTTGGCGCTGAACTCCAGGATCACATTCAAGCCATCGGCAGTCGCCAGTTCACGGTGGTACTTGAAGTCTTCAAACACCTCAAACACGGTATTGAGAATCATCGACACCACCGGCGCACCCGGGTACGGCGTATGCGCCATCGGCGAGCGGAACACGGCTTGCGGATCAAGCAATGAGGGCAGTGTGCTCAAATTGCCGGTGTGGATCATTTCGTGCCATTGCTTCAGGGATGCGGCGACGTTGGGTTGCAGGTTCAGATCGGTCATGTTCACTCCGCGATGTTGTTGGTCTTCTGGCGTCGGCAATGACTCTAGATCAATCTCGGCGAAAGGTAACCATTGTGCGTCGAGCTGAATATCGGCCCATGGCCGGTGCAGATCAGATGCGCATCTGATCCGTATTTTTTCCTCTTATCTGACGCTGTTACCGGCGCAGCCAAACGCTCAAAATGCCCCGGCAGTGCGGTCACTCTCGACAGTTCTTCATTTCGAAGCGTTCAGTGCACCGCAAACCCGGCATTGAGGAGAGCAACATGAACAAAATGGCGATTTTCCTGGGTGGCTTTCTGACACTGACCATTCTGATTGGCCTGCTCGCGACGATTTCTCCGGTCTGAGATATGGCCACAAGATGATGTCCGGGGTGTTGCGCGCGAATCGTGTTTGTACGCCGCGCCATTCCCCCTCGAAATAAATGTCATCCATGGCCCAAGCGAATTCGTGCCCTCGCACTTTGCGTTTTTCATCCCCTGTCAAATGCGCTGCGACGTCGACCGCCATTCCAGGTATTAGACTCACCTGACGATTCAGTTGTCGGGGATGAATGAGCCATGGATTCGCTGATCAACGCCGCCGGCCGCGCGCTGTCCGCCGGTGACCCGCTGGGTGCGTTGAACTACGTCGCCCTGCGTGAAGACCCGCCGGCGCTGGCCCTGCGCGCAATCGCCATGGCTCAACTGGGTGATCTGTCCCGCGCCAAGGCGTTGTTGCAGCGGGCAGTAAAGGCGTTTGGCAGCAATGAGCCGCTGTCGCGGGCACGTTGTGTGGTCGCCGAGGCCGAGGTGGCGCTGGCGGCGCGGGATCTGGGCTGGCCGGTGAAGGTGCTGGAGGCGGCGCGGCGGCTGTTGCACGATCACGGTGACGGCGTGAACGCGGCGCACGCGCGTTATTTGCAGATTCGCCGATTGCTGTTGATCGGCGGGCTGGAGGAGGCCGAAACGTTGCTGGGTCAAACTGACCCGGCGCCGTTGCCGCCGGCGCTGCGTACTGCTCATGAGTTGATCGCCGCCGAAATCGCGGTGCGCCGGGTCCAGGCGCACAGGGCCAGCGCGGCGCTGGCTCGGGCGCAGGCTGCGGCGCAACAGGCCGGGATCGCCGCACTGAGCGCCGAGGTCGATCACGCCAGTCACCTGCTCGCTGCGCCGGCAGCGCGGTTGATCGTTGCCGGTCAGGCGCAATCTGTGAATCTGGCGCAGGTTGAAGCGCTATTCAACTCGTCGACGCTGATCGTCGATGCCTGCCGCTATAGCGTGCGCGGCGCTGGCATGACGGTGGCGCTGGCCACGCGGCCGGTGCTGTTCCATCTTGCGCGGTTACTCGCGCAAGCCTGGCCGGGCGATGTAGCGCGTGAAACGCTGTTCGCCCAAGCCTTCCGTTTGCCCCTGACGGATGAATCACACCGGGCTCGCCTGCGCGTCGAAATTGGCCGCTTGCGTGCAGCGCTGGCGCCGCTGGCGAACATCAGCGCGACGCCAAAGGGCTTTGCGCTGATGGCCGAGGACGTGGCACTGCTGACACTGCCGGTCGAGGACAAGTACGCGGCATTGCTGGCCTTGCTCGCCGACGGCGAGGCCTGGTCAAGTTCAGCGTTGGCACTGGCTTTGGGCAACAGCCAGCGCCAGGTGCAACGCGCCTTGGACGTTCTGGCGCACGCCGACAAAGTGCAGGCGTTCGGCGTCGGCCGGGCGCGGCGCTGGCTGACGCCGCCGGTGCCGGGTTTCGCGACGATCTTGTTACTCCCGGTGTCGCTGGGCAATGGCTAGGCTGGCCCCACACATCCACGAGGAAGCCCCCATGAAACACGCAAATGCAGAAGTCCTTCGCGAGTACGGCCCGTTTGATGGCATCACCGGCATTCACGGCGTGACGTTCGATGGCCGGAAGGTCTGGTTCGCCAGCGACGGTCAGCTCAACGCACTGGACCCGGCCAGTGGCGAAACCGTCCGTACGATCAAGGTTGGCGCCGACGGCGGCACCGCTTTCGACGGCAAACACCTGTACCAGATTGCCGACCGCCACATCCACAAAATCGACCCGACCACCGGGCACGTCCTCCACACCATCCCGGCACCGGGTAATGGCGGTGACTCAGGCATGGCCTGGGCGGAGGGCTCGTTATGGGTGGGGCAATATCGCGAGCGCAAGATTCATCAAGTTGATCCGCAGACCGGCGAGATCCTGCGCACGCTGGAGTCGAACCGCTTCGTCACCGGGGTGACCTGGGTGGATGGCGGGTTGTGGCATGGCACCTGGGAGGCGGATGAGAGTGAACTGCGGCATATCGATGCGCAGGATGGCAAGGTGCTCGAGTCACTGAAGATGCCGGCGGGGCAGGGTGTTTCCGGGCTGGAGTCGGACGGTGCGGATCGCTTTTATTGCGGTGGTGGCGACAGTGGGCGGGTGAGGGTGGTGCGCCGGCCCAGGTTGTAAGGTGACTGCATGGGCCTCTTCGCGAGCAGGCTCGCTCCCACAGGGTATGAAGTGTTCACCCTCAATCACTGTGGGAGCGAGCTTGCTCGCGAAAACGCAGTATCAGCCACCGCCATTCCGACGACGTTCGACGCCCTCCGGATTGCCGATGTCCAGCAGCCTTCTTTCCACCAGGACGTTCTCAAGGGCCTGACGCTCGACCGGCGCCATTTGGTGCTCACGTTTTTTCAGCTCCAGCAGAATCGGGCTGGACCAGGTGCGGTAGGTCTGTTCGATGTTGCGACGCGACGTCATCAGTCTCTCCTTGATCAAGAGCCCGGTGTTGCGGGCAGGGGCTCAATCCGATGAGGTATTAACGTTAGACGACAAAGCCGGAAGTCGCGAATGCGGCGGCTTTATGTGGGAGCGAGCCTGCTCGCGAAAGCGTTGGATCAGTCAATGTTGCAGTGTCTGACAGTATGCCTTCGCGAGCAGGCTCGCTCTCACATTGAAGTTGTGGTGGATCGGAATCAGTCGTCAACGTCCATCAACTGTTGCACACCTTCCCACGCTTCGGCGCGCATGCGTTCGATGTCCAGCCCCGGAATCACACCGTTATCGACGACCACACGGCCGGCGACAAGGCTGTATTTCACCGTGATCGGTTCGCCCGCCACCACCGGTGCAACGGCGCGGTCGTGGAAGCCGTAGAAGCGTGGATGGTCGAGGCTGTAGATCACCAGGTCCGCCGCTTGCCCGACTTCGAGCGTGCCGACCGCGCCAAGGCCGAGCACCTGCGCGCCTCCCGCTGTGCCCCAGTGGATGACGTCTTCAGCGGTGGTCGCCGATGCGCCTTGTTCGGCGCGATGGATCAGCCACGCGGTGTTGGCCTCGCCGACCATGCTCCCGGATTCGTTCGACGCCACGCCATCGACGCCAAGGGAAATCGGCACACCTGCCTCGTACATCTGCGGCACCGGCGCCACGCCGCTGCCCAACCGGGCATTGCTCACCGGGCAATGGGAGATGCCGGTGCCGGTTTGCGCGAGCATGCGGATTTCGCCGGGTTGCAGGTGCACGGCGTGGGCGAACCAGACGTCGGGGCCGAGCCATTCGTGTTCGGCGACGAATTCCACCGGCAGGCAGTTGTATTTTTCGCGGCAGAAATTCACGTAGTTCTGCGTTTCCGACAAATGTGTGTGCAGGCGCAAACCGAGGCTGCGTGCGGTGTGGGCGAGTTCGCGCAGCAGCGTTGGCGGCAGCGAGAAGGTCGGCGTAGTTGGGGCGACAACTACGCGGCGCATCGCGTCCGGGGTGTCCTGGTGATACAGCGATTTCAGCCGTTCAATATCGCCGACCATTTGCTCGAGGCTTTCCGGTTGCAGCGCGGTTTTCGAGAAGCCCGGATGCGCGCTTGCCGATTCCAGCGCACCGCCACGGCACAGCACAAAGCGCAGGCCGAATTCATCGGCCATGTCGAACAGCAAGTCGCCGGTCTCGGTGCTGCCGTGGGCGTGATAGAGGTAATGGTGATCGGCGCAGGTGGTGACGCCGGACAGCAGCAATTCGACCATGCCCAGCCGTGCAGCAATCCGCGCCAGTTGTGGGGTAAAGCGGTTGAGGCGCGGGTAGGGCACGCTGGCCAGCCAGCCTTGCAGATCCTGATTCAGACCTGCGGGCACGGCTTTGAGCAAGTTCTGGAACAGGTGATGGTGGGTGTTGATCCAGCCCGGATAGACCACGCAGTTGCGCGCGTCGATCACCCGTTCGCCGGGTTGCGCTTGCAGGTCGGCGGCCAATTCGGCGATGCGACCGTCGACCACGCGGATGTCCACCGCGCCGGCCCGCGCGCGAGGGCCGCGCAGGCCGGTCATCACCGCGACCGGGTTTTTGATCAGGATGTTCTGAAGTTGAGTCATGGGCAGCTCCAAACTAAAGGATGTGCGAGGCGGATTTGCTGGCGGTGGTTTCCGGCACGCTGACGCCATTCAGCGCGGCGTTGAGCAGCACCGACACCAGGCAAGCGATAACCACGCTGCTGTGCAGGAACGGCTGCGACCACTCGGGGAGTTGTTTGAACAAGGTCGGGGCGAGCACCGGCACCAGCGCGGCGGCGATGGTGAAACCGACGATCAGCACGTTGTAGCGATTGCGCTCGTAATCGACTTTGGCGAGGGTCTGAATGCCCGCCGCCGCGACCACGCCGAACATCGCGATGCCGGCGCCACCGAGGGCGGCAGTCGGCATCGATGCGATGATCGCGCCGGCCTTCGGCACCAAGGCAATCGAGCACATCAGCAAGCCGCTGACCGCGACCACCCAACGGCTGCGCACGCCGGTGAGGATCACCAGGCCGACGTTTTCCATGAAGGCGATAAACGGGAACGCGGCGAACATCCCGGCGATGGTGCTGGCCAAACCATTGGCGCGCAGACCGTTGATGACCTGTTTGTCCTCGACCGGTTTTTCGACGATGTCGCCGATGGCCACGAACAGCCCCATCGACTCGACCATCTGCACGATCATCACCACCACCATGGTCGCGATGGGGATCAGGCTGAAGGTCGGCAAGCCGAAATAAAACGGGTAGGGCACGGTCAGCCACGGCGCTTCTTCGACGCTGTGAAAACTGCCCATGCCCAGGCCGTACGCCAGACCGGCGCCAACCAGCATCCCGATCAACACCGCCATGTTGCGCAGCATCGGGCTGCCATAACGGTTGACCAGCAGAATCGTCAGCAGCACCACCACGGCCACGCCGAGGAATGCCGGCGCGCCAAAGTTGCTCGCGTTGCGCCCGCCGCCGACCCATTCATAAGCAATCGGGAACAGTTGCAGACCAATCACGGTGACGATGCAACCGGTGACCACGGGCGGGAAGAATCGCCGCAATCGCCCGACGAAGGGCGCCATCAGCATGGTGAAAATCCCCGCGCCGATCACCGCCCCGCAGACTCCGGCGAACCCCACCTCCGGGTTGCTGCCGATGGCGATCACCGGGCCGACGCTGCTGAACGCCACGCCTTGCAGAATTGGCAAGCGCACGCCGAATTTCCAGAAGCCGACGGTTTGCAGGAGGGTGGCGATGCCCGAGCAGAACAGCGTGGTGCTGATCAACACCACTGTGTCGGCGTGGGACATTTTCAGGGCACTGGCGACAATCAACGGCACGGCGATGGCGCCGATGTACGAGACGGCCATGTGTTGCAGGCCGAGGGTGAGCATCTGTCGTACCGGCAGAATGCGGTCGACGGGGTGCACGGTGGTGGCGGATTTGGTTGGGGATGTGGCTGACGACATGGGGAAACACCTCTGGCTGTTTTTATGCGGTAGAGAGGGGTATTCGTCTGATGCCGATCAGCTCAAGGACACAGTGGAACCCTGTGGGAGCGAGCTTGCTCGCGAAGGCGATATGTCAGTCAACTGAGAGGTTGAATGTGACGGCCTCTTCGCGAGCAAGCTCGCTCCCACAGGGACTTGTGCAGCCCCAAGTGGCGAACATCAGTCATTCGTGCTGCGAAGCCGCCATCCACCGGCTCCGATGCCTTGTTTCAGCCTGCCAGGCAGGCGGCGAAGCCCTGGTTCAGCGCCGCGCGGTCCAGGTCGCGGCCGATGAAGACGATCTTGCTCGAACGGGGCTCCGTGCCCCACGCGGTCGAGGCGCGAAATTCCACCAGGCTGTGCACGCCTTGCAGCACGTAGCGCTGGTCTTCGTTGGCCACCGCGAGCACGCCTTTCATGCGATAGAGGTTGTCGGCCTGAGAGGAACGCAGTTCGCTGATCCAGCGATGGAACGCCATCAGGTTGACCGCGCCGTCCACGGCGATGCCTACCGATGACACGCTTGGGTCGTGTTGGTGATCCTGCTCTTCAATAGAGTGCTCAGCGTGATGCTCATGGTCGTGATGATCGTGATCGTGCTGATCCGCGCCGATTTCCATGAGCTTCTGCGTGCATTCGAAGGCACCGATACCGAGGATTTTCGTCAGGTCGATTTGCGCATGGGTCGAGGTCACCAGATCTGCCGTGGCGTTCAATCCACGGATCTTGCCGCGCAGGGTTTCAACCTCTTCAGCGCTGACCAGATCGACCTTGTTGATGACGATCCGGTCGGCACAAACAATCTGATCCACCGCCTGATTATCGACGCCGTCCAGTTGCAGATCCTCCAGATGCTGGGCGATGTGCTTGGCGTCGACCATGGTCACGATCGCGTCGAGTTCGACTTCCTCGGCAATCGGATCGTTGATGAAGAAGCTCTGCGCCACCGGGTACGGATCGGCCAGGCCGCTGGTTTCGATCAGGATGTGATCGAGGCGCACCGGGCGCGCGACCAGCTCGCGAACGATGCGCACCAGGTCCTCGCGAACCTCGGCGGTGCAGCACACGCAGCCGTTGACCATCTCGTAGATTTCCTCGGTCTCGGAGCTGAGCACCAGATCGCCGTCGATGCCGACCTCGCCGAACTCGTTTTCGATCACGGCGATTTTACGGCCGTGGTTTTCCTTGAGGATGTAATTGAGCAGGGTGGTTTTACCGGCACCGAGGAAACCGGTGAGGATGGTCACGGGGATTTTGGTGTTGCGGGTTGGGGCGTTGAAGGAAGTGTTCATCTAAAGCTCCTCAGGTACTTTTTGTCGGAGTGAGATCAAATGTGGGAGCGAGCTTGCTCGCGAAGGCGGTGTGTCATTTAGCGCGGAGGGTGGCTGACCCACCGCATTCGCGAGCAAGCTCGCTCCCACAGGATGCTTGGTGTTCCCTCCATCGTTGTGCGGTGCCAGAGTCGAGACCAAACAGGTCGAGCACGCGACCAAGGCTGTGGTCGACCATTTGCCCGAGGTTTTCCGGGCGGGCGTAGAACGCCGGTACTGGCGGGGCGATGATTCCGCCCATCTCGGTGACGGCGGTCATGTTGCGCAGGTGGGCGAGGGTCAACGGAGTTTCCCGGGCCATCAGCACCAGCGTGCGGCGCTCCTTGAGCGTGACGTCTGCAGCGCGGCCGATCAGCCCCGATGAGGTGCCGGTGGCGATCTCTGCCAGCGTCCTCATCGAACACGGTGCAACCACCATCCCGAGGCAGCGAAACGATCCGCTGGCGATCCCGGCGGCGACGTCATCGGCGCGGAGGTAGTGGCTGGCCAGCGCGGTGACGTCAGCCAGTTTGTAGTCCGTCTCGTGAGCCATGGTCAGCAACGCGGCGCGACTGATGATCAGGTGGCTTTCGATGTTCAGCTCGGCGAGCAATTGCAGGAGTCGCACGCCGTAGATAAACCCGGACGCGCCGCTGATGCCGACCACCAGCCGTTGCCGGTTCACGCTTCAAGCCCTTTGAGCAAAACCCGCGCGCGCTCCAGAACTTCCTGATCGAGCTGCGCCTTGATCCCGTCGAAGCCCGAACCGCGAGTGGCATCCAGGCCCATCCGCGAAGTGGTGCCATTGACCGACGACGATGGATCGAGCGGACTGCCGGGCAAGCCATCGATGGTGAAAATATCCAGGTGCGGCTGGAAGTGCGTGGCCAGTGCCCACAACACCTGGCTGTCGTCACTGATGTCGATATCGCTGTCCACCGCGATCACGGTTTTCAGGTACGGATCCCAGCCGAGCAGCGCCAGCATGATCTGCCGCGCCTCGCCGTCGCGGCTCTGGTCCAGCGCCACATAGCAGTGAAAGTGCGTGCCGGAATTGGGGTAATGCACGGCGGTGACGGCGGGGAAACGCGCCTTGAGCTTCTCGCTCATTTCCGCTTCGCGCGGCAGACGGGCGAGGGTCAGGTGTTCGGCGTAGCGACCGCCCATGACGTCGACCAGCCAGGCGTCTTTGCGCTTTAACAAGGTGTCGACGCGCAGCACGTTGTTGGTCGAACGATCCGAGGAATAACCGCTGAATTCGCCGAACGGCCCTTCCTCGGCGTAGGCCGCAGGGTCAATCGCGCCTTCCAGAACAAACTCGGCATACGCTGGCACACCGATGCCGTAGCGCGGCGTTTTCACCAGCTCCAGCGGCGCGCCGAACAGCCCACCCGCGACGGCGCGCTCATCGGCGCCATAGGGCAAGCGTGCAGCGGCGGCGAGCATGAATAAAGGATGCGCGCCGACCACCATGGCCACACGCAATTCTTCGCCACGTTCGCGCGCGGTTTGCAGCATCCGCCACAGGTGGCCGCGTGAGTGCAGGCTGGTAGCGAGGGCCTGGCGGGCGTGGCGCATCGAGCGGTGATAGCTCATGTTGGCGATGCCGGTCAGCGGGTCTTCGGCCACGATGATCGCGTTGGTGATGTACGGGCCGCGATCGCTGTCGAAATGCTTGAGCATCGGCAGCAGCGCCAGGTCCAGCGCTTCGCCTTCGAAGACTTCATCGAGGATCGGGCCGCTTTCTACATAACGCGGGGCGATGGGCTGGTTCGCACGGGTCTGGAAGGTTTCGTGTAGCTGCGCAGGCGTTACGCCGAACAGTCGGGCGATACGGGTGCGGGAAGCGAACAGATTGGTCGCCACCGGCACGCCGAGGTTGCCGACGTTTTCGCAGATCAGCAGTGGATCGCGGCCCTGGGCGGCGAGGGCATCGACCAGGGCGGTGACGTCCTGATCGGCAGAAATCGGGTGAGTGACGGTCAGCACATCGTCCGGGTACTCACGGCGATAGGCGTCGATGAACACGTGAAAGTCCTGAGAATCGCCGAGCGTCGAACGGGTCATGGTGTCACCTCGTAAAAAGCAGGCACGCAGGGGTGAGAGGCGTTCGCGCGGCCAGCCGTTGGCCTGCCGGACGAACGAACGCCGGGTCATCTTTGTGCCTGTAAAGTCGCTGTGCTTTTAAATCCTGGCAACGAACCCTGTGGGAGCGAGCTTGCTCGCGAAGGCATTGGTTCAGTCACCATCGTTGTTGAATGACACACCGCATTCGCGAGCAAGCTCGCTCCCACAGGTTATGTGTATGGCTACAGGTACGTGGTGGTCAGGCGTATGTCGGCTTCGGCCAGGTCTTTGGGCGGTGGCGTCGGTTCGATCCCGCACAACCGGGCGATGTTGTTGCCCAGGTAGTCCTCGAGATGATCCTCATCAATCCCCAAACCCTGCGGTGCCGGCGAGCACAACACCTCAAGTTCCCTCAGCCACATCCCTGGCTCGTTCGGCGGCGAATCCGTGCCAAACACGATCTTGTTGCGCGGCAGTTCCTTGGCGAATTCGACGATCCGCGACTGGAAGCACCAGCCCGATTCGCAGTACACGTTCGGCGTGTCCATCGCCATCCAGAACGCTTCGAACGAGTAGTTGCCGCCGGTCTGGATACCGAAGTGGCCGATGATGAAATTGACCATCGGAAACTCGCGGATGATCGGGTAGAACATCGTCGGAATCGTGTACGGGCCGTCGCCGGTGTGGATCAGCACGACGATGTTGTACTTGGCGCAGACCTTCATCGCCGGGCGCAACCAGTCGAGTGCGCGATCCGGACGATAGCCGTGCATGTTGGCGTGCAGTTTGAGCATCTTGAAGCCGTATTCCTTGATGTGGAATTCCAGCTCCGCTGCACCGTTTTCCGGTCCCCAGCGTGGGTTGAAGTTGAAGTTGCCGATGAAGCGATCCGGGTACTTCATGCACAGTTCGGCGATGTATGACATGTAGTCGCGTACGCCTTCGCGGCCCCGACGGTTGCCGTCGCGATAACCGGTGTTGCCCGGTGGCGGCTGGATGAAACCCATGTCGATGCGGCGTGGCTTGCCGTTGATCATGTACGGGCCGTCCATCAACTTGAGCATGCGCTCGCCGGTGAACGGTTCGCCGGTGTGGCGCCAGGCCTCATCGACCAGATTTGTCGGGTGCAGATGGGTGTCGATGATCATCGGTTCAGCTCCTGGCCAGTTGAGTGGTGACGGGGCGCTTGAGTTGCGCCTCTGCTTCGGAAACGGAACGGGGTGGCGGGGTCGGTTCGAGGCCGATCATCCGCGCGGTGTTGTTGCCCAAATAGTCTTCGAGGGTGTCCTCGTCGAGGTTCAGGCCCTGCGGCGGTTCGTGGCAGAGCACCTCAAGCAAGCGCAGCCACATGCCCGGTTCGTTCGGCGGCGTGTCGGTGCCGAAGAGGATTTTGTGCGTCGGCAAGACCTTGGCGAACTCGACGATCCGCGATTGCAGACACCAGCCGGATTCACAGTAGACGTTGGGCAATTCCATCGCCCATTGCATCGGTTCGAACACGTAGACGCCGCCGGTCTGCACACCGAAGTGGGCCATGATGAAATTGACGTTAGGGAATTCCTTGATCATCGGCACCCATTCCGACGGGATGCTGTAAGGCCCGTCGCCGGTGTGCAGCTTGACCGGAATGCCCAGCTCGGCGCATTTCTCAAAGCATGGGCGTACCCAGTCGAGGGCGCGGTCAGGACGGTAGGCGTGCATGTTGGCCTGCATCTGCACCATGCCGAAACCGTGTTCCTTGACGTAGCGCTCGATCGCTTCGACGCCATTTTCCACGCCGCAGCGCGGGTTGTAGACGAAGCAACCGATGAAACGATCCGGGTAGGTCTGGACCATTTTCAGGGTGTAGGCCATGTAGGCGTCGATGGATTCACGGCCGGTCAGGTCGCCGTCGGTCCAGGTGTAAATCGTGTTGCCCTGCGGCGGCTGGATGAAGGCTTTGTCAATGCGGCGAGGCTTGCCGTTGACCATGTACGGGCCATCCATCATCTCCAGCAGACGCTCGCCGGTGAACGGGTCACCGTCATGCCTCCAGGCGAGGTCCACGAGATCCGTGGGATAGCAGCTGATATCGATGATCATTGCAGTCGATCTCCTGATTGCGGGGAAGGGAGCCTTGCGGCTCTCGGCATCCACGTCCCGGGCAATCGGCCGTTTCTATGCGCAAGACTCGCGCATTCCCTCGCCTGTTCGCATCCGGCCCGGGTGGGTGGCTGCTGAGGGCGAGTATTGGAAGGCGGGGTTGGGTTCGTACAATATTAATTGGACGGGGTGGTGATACTTGGGCGATATGGACTGTGTATTTAGATCCCGGTGCTGGATCAAGAGCCCCTCACCCCAGCCCTCTCCCGGAGGGAGAGGGGGTCGACCGAGGTGTCTTGTGCCTGACATCGACCTGAAAGATCGAGTCGATTATGGATTCAAAGCAGTAGGTGCACGTCGGTGTACTTCGTCAATATCCCACGGTCAGTCCCCTCTACCTCTGGGCGGTCCGACGTTTTGGGAGGGTTAGGGTGAGGGCGGGATTTCAAGCGTACGCAAAGCCAACTGCCTGATCACTTCAACCACCGGCGCCACACGCTCAGCCTGCCCATGCGGCCACACCGCGTAAAGGTTGTAATGCGCGGCAATCTGCGCCTCGTTCAACGCCACCAACCGCCCACTGCGCAAGGCATCGGCGGCCAGTAATCCGCGCACCAGTCCCGCGCCGACACCAGCCTCGGCAGCCGCAATCAAATTCGCCGCATTATCAAAAATCACCCGCGCCGGCGGTTCGGTCGGTGTCATCCCGGCGGCATCCAGCCACGGAATCCACGAGCGCCGCGTATAGCCCAACAATGGCAACTGCAGAATCTGCGCCGGGCTCAACGGCACCTGCAATCCGTGTTGCGCCAGCAGTTCAGGCGAAGCCACCGCCAGCACCCGATCGCCACAGATCTGCGTCATCTCGCAGTCATCCCAATCGCCATAGCCGTAGCGCAACGCCAGATCCACCCGCTCAAACGTGCTGCGATCACTGCGCGGCATCGACAGCAGCGTCACCTCGTAATCCGGCAGCCCATCGAGCAACTGCGGCAAGCGCGGGTTGAGCCAGCTCTGCGCCAGTTCACTGTCGACATCCAAGGTCAAACGCTGCGCCACGCTACGGTTTTTCACCGACGAGAGCGCCCGATCAATTTGCGCCAGACCATCCGACAGTACACTGGCAAACAACTGCCCGGCATCGGTCAGGTTGCTGCCGCCACCTTCACGCACGAACAGCGGCTGACCGATGAAATCCTCCAGTGCGCGAATCTGCTGGCTGATCGCGCTGTGGGTCAGATCCAGTTTGCGCGCAGCGCTGGAGAAGCTGCCGCTGCGCGCCGCGTGGATAAACGCGCTCATGGACTGCACCGACGGGTATCGCTTGTACATGTTGTTAGTCCTGCTTACAGCGGTTGGCAGAAATCGTCGCTGGCCGGGTTTTGCTCGGGGTTCCAATAATCGGTCACCAGGCCCGCACAAAGACGGGCCGCTCTTTTGGAGCCTGACAATGATTGCATTCACGGTTAACGGCGAACGACGCGAGCTGGATGAAGCGTCCTCCTCCATGCCCTTGTTATGGGTCTTGCGTGATCAACTGAAACTCACCGGCACCAAGTTTGGTTGCGGCATGGGCCTGTGCGGTGCTTGCACCGTGCACCTGGACGGCGTCGCGGTGCGTTCCTGCCAGTTGCCGGCGGCCGCCGTCGCGGGCCACAGCATCACCACCATCGAAGGTTTGTCGCCAACGCAAAACCATCCGCTGCAACTGGCCTGGGTCGCCGAAGATGTGCCGCAATGCGGCTACTGTCAATCCGGGCAGATCATGTCCGCCGCCGCGTTGCTCAACACCGGTGCAGCGGTGACCGATGATTCGATCCGCAATGCCATGTCCGGGAATATCTGCCGCTGCGGCACTTACGGGCGCATCAACAAAGCGATCAAACGTGCGGCGAATGCGCCGAAGGAGGCCTGATGAGCCTCATCGACGACACCCGCATCGAACTGCCGCGGCGGGTATTTCTCAAGCAAGCGGCGACCGTTGCTTCGGGTCTGGCGATTGCCCTGTATCTGCCGGGCAGCATGGCAGCCACTGACCCTAAAGCCCCAGCGCCGGCCAGCGAATTCGAGCCGAATGCCTGGGTGCGCATCTTTCCCGACGGCACGGTGAAACTGGTGGTGCACAAGCACGATTCCGGCACCGGCACGCACACCGCGCTGGCCGCGTGCGTGGCGGAAGAATTGGACGTCAACCCGCTGACCGTGCAGGTGATCACCCCGGAAGATCCGTTCTTCGAAACCTACATTCACCCGGTCTGGAAAGTCTTCTCCACGGGCGGCAGCACCAGCGTTTCCCTTGAATACGATCGCTTGCGCATGGCCGGTGCCACGGCGCGTGCGCTGTTGATTAGCGCTGCAGCGAAACAGTGGAAAGTCAGCCCCGACAGTTGCACCACCGAGGAAGGCCGGGTCGTGCACGCAGCCAGCAAGCGCAGCCTCGGTTACGGCGAACTGGTCGGCGTCGCGGCGAATCTGCCCGCCCCGACAAACGTCACGCTGAAGGATCCGGCGCAGTTCAAATACATCGGCAAGCTGCGCCACAAACGTGATGCGGCGGCCAAGGTGTGCGGGCGTTTCAAGTACAGCATCGACGTGCAATTGCCGGACATGCTGGTGGCGGTGATTCAGCGTGCGCCGGTGGTTGGCGCGAAAGTGCTCAGCGTCGATTCGGCGGCGGCGTTACAGGTCCCGGGTGTGCGCAAGGTGCTGGCGATTCCGGGTCGTGCCGATGTACTCGGCGGCAATCTGGAAGGCGTTGCGGTGCTGGCGGATACCTTTTGGGCGGCGCAGCAGGGCCGTAAAGTGCTGGACATCAAATGGAGCGATTCACCTTTGGCCGGTTTCGACAGCGAGCAGTTATTCAGCGCTCAAGCCAAAGCCATCGGCGATCCAACAGCACAAACCGTCAAAGCCATGACCCACGGTGATGTTGCCGGGCAATGGGCGGGTGCGGCGAAGCTGATCGAAGCCGATTACACCATGCCCTACAAGGTGCAAAACCCGCTGGAACCGATCTGCATCACCGCGCAGGTCAAGGACAAGGCAATCACTTGGTGGGGCGGCGTGCAGGTGCCGTCCTCGGCGCTGGAAGCGGCGCAAACCGTGTGCGGGATCGACAAGGCCAATGTGACCATTCATGAGTTGGTGTCGGGCGGCAGCTTCGGTGCGCGCGAGGCCAAATACTGGTTGTTCGAAGTCGCGTATCTGGCGCAGAAAACCGGCGTGCCGGTGAAGTTGCTCAACAGTCGTGAAGACGAAATGCACGCGCTGTTCAATCATCCGGCGACGTTGCATCGGGTCAAAGGCGCGCTCGACGAGCAAGGCAAACTCAGCGCGCTGCAACTGCACGCGGTGTCGCCGGCCTCGCCGGAACAGTGGGAGCCGGGCTATTTCGAACGTCCGGATAAAATGGATTACAGCACTACCGAGGCGATCACCGCGTGGGACTTCGCCTATCGTCCGCCGCATCTGCAGCTGAATTGGGTCAAGCACGAAAGCAATGTGCCAAGCGGCTGGTATCGTTCGGTGAGCTTCATCCCCAACGTGTTTGCCGTCGAGAGCTTCATGGATGAACTGGCGCATGCGGCCGGTGCAGATCCATTGGCGTTCAGGCTGGCCAACATGCAGGAAAGACCCCGCCATGTGGCGGTGCTCAAGCAAGCTGCCGAACGCGCCGGTTGGGGCAAACCATTGCCGCCGGGCACGGCGCTGGGGATCGCGACCAATCAGGGTTACACCAGTTTTATCGCCGTGGTCGCGCGCGTGGTGACGGTCGACGGCAAGGCGAAAGTCGAGAAACTCACCTGCGTGGTCGATTGCGGTTTGGCGGTGTCGCCGGGCGGTGTCGAGGAACAGATCTACGGCGGCCTGATGTGGGGCTTTGGTCACGCGTTGTTCGACCGGCTCGACATCAAACAGGGCAGGGTGGTGCAGAGCAACTTTCACGACTATCGCGTCACGCGCATGTCCGACATGCCGGCCACCGACATCCTCGTACTTGACGGCGAGCCGAGCAAACCCGGTGGCGTCGGCGAGTTGGGCAGTCCGTCAGTGGTGCCGGCCATCGCCAACGCGCTGTTCGCGCTGACCGGCGTGCGCCAGCGTTCGACGCCACTGAACCTGGGGTAAATCGCCATGGACTTGCGTCTGCTCCGCTACTTCATGGCACTCGCCGATGAGTTGCATTTCGGTCGCGCCGCCGAACGCCTGCACATCTGCCAGCCACCGCTGAGCCAGCAGATTCGTTTGCTGGAGGAGGAACTGGGCACGCCGCTGTTCGAGCGCAGCCATCATCGGGTCGAGCTGACAGCGGCGGGGCAGATGCTCAAGGAGCAGGCGCCGCTGGTGTTCGAACAGCTCGAGCGGGCGCTGGACCTGACGCGGCAAACCGGGCGCGGTCTGCTCGGCGAACTGGAAATCGGCATGATCAGCTCGGTGATGGTCGGCGTGCTGCCCAAGGCCTTGCACCTGTTTCGCGAGCGCTATCCGCAGGTCAATTGGCGCTTGCACGAGATGACCCCGGCGGCGCAAGTCAAGGCGTTGAAGGAGAAGCGCATCGATGCCTGTGTGTTTCGCGTGGGCTATGACGATCCGCAGTTGCGCAATGAGTTGCTGATCTATGAGCCGATACACGTGGTGATGCCGGCGGATCATCCGCTGGCTGACCGCGAGGTGCTGGCGCCGGCGGATCTGGCCCGCGAACCGTTTGTCGCGCTGGAACTGAAGCAGTCGCGGTTTGCCAACTTCCTTTATCAATGCTGCATACAGGCCGGGTTCACCCCGCAGATTCGCCAGCAGGTGATCGAGGTGCAGACCTTGTTGAGTCTGGTGCGCGCCGGGTTTGGCGTGGCGCTGTTACCGGCGTCCATTGAGCAATTGGCGCCGGCGGGGCTGGTGTTCCGGCGCTTGACCCCGGCGCTGCCGGAAGTGCCGTTGTATGCCACTTATCGCGCGGATGATGCTTCGCCGGTGCTCAAGCTGTTTCTCGATACACTGCGTGAACTCATCGAACACCCAAGCCAACACTGAATCCTGTGGGAGCGAGCTTGCTCGCGAAGGCATAGTGTCAGTCGAAAAATGATCTGAATGAAGTACCGCATTCGCGAGCAAGCTCGCTCCCACAGGGGATTTGCGTTGTTGCAAGAATTTAACGCTGGCACGATCGCAAGCGCGTGCGGTCGTACTCTTCACATGGGCGTATCACTTGTGGAGATCCAATGAGCCAGGAAGTCCTGACCACCGAAACCAACCGCCGCCAGTTGCAGCAGATCATCGCCGGGCTGTCCGACGGGGTGATTTTGCTGGAGCTGGATCAGAGCATCCTCTGGGCCAACGAAGCCGCGCTGGCCATGCACGGTGTCAGCCGGATCACCGATCTGGGCCACAATGCCGACGAATACGCTAAAAAGTTCAACCTGCGCTATCGCAATAATCACTCGATCAGCGCCGAAAACTACCCGATCAGCCGCGTGGCGCGTTGTGAGAGCTTCAGTGACGTGCTGATCGAAGTGTCGCCGATCGACGACCCCGAGCGCATCTGGGTGCACAGCGTGCGCAGCATGATCCTCACCGATCGCGAAGGGCAGCCCGAATCGCTGGTGCTGATCATGAGCGACGTTACCGACTGGGCCAATGCCGAGCAGCGCTTTGAAAGAACGTTCAACGCCAACCCGGCACCGGCGGTTATCTGTCGTCTCAGCGACCTGCGCTACATCAAAGTCAATCCGGGATTTCTGGAGATGACCGGCTACACCCGTGAGCAAGTGATTGGCACGTCCTCTTATGAAATCGACATTTTCGAGCAGGCCGAACACCGGGATCTGGCCATTCAGCGCCTGCGTGACGTGGCGACCATCCCGCAGATGCAGGCCGAACTGCGCCTGCCCGATGGCGGCAGCAAGCAGGTGATCGTGGCCGGTCAGCCGCTGACCCTCAACGATGAAGATTGCATGCTGTTTTCCTTCGTCGACATGGAACTGCGGCACAAGGCCGAGGTGGCGCTGCGCCAGAGCGAGGAGCGGTTTGCCAAGGCGTTTCGCCTGACGCCGGTGCCGATCCTGATTTGCAGTGCCGATGAGCAGCAGGTGATCGACGTCAATCAGGCGTTCCTCGAAACCCTGGCCTATGACAGCGAGGACGTGCTCGGCAAGACCGTGACGCAACTGGACTTCGTCAGTGACAAAGGGGCACGTGCACGGTTACTGACGGCCCTGCAACACAGCGGGCGGGTTGATCGGGTTGACGTGCAGGTGCGCAGGAAGGACGGCGATGTGCTGGAGTGCGCATTGTCCGCCGACACCGTGAATATTCAAGACATGCCGTGTTATTTGCTGGTGTTGATGGACATCACCGAGCGCAAGCGAACCGAACTTGAGCTGGTGGCGGCGATTGAGGAGGTGATGAAAGACGCTTCCTGGTTCAGTCGCACGCTGATCGAAAAGCTGGCCAATGTGAAGAAGGTCAATTCGCCGCAATTGCCCAGCGTGTCGTTCACCGATCTGACGGCGCGCGAGCGTGATGTGTTGGGGTTGATCTGCGAGGGGCTGGCCGACAAGGAGATCGCGGCGCGGCTGAAACTGGCGCCGAACACGGTGCGCAATCATGTGGCGACGGTGTATTCCAAGCTGGATGTGCACAGCCGCAGTGAGGCGATTGTCTGGGCGCGGGAGCGGGGATTGTTTTCCGGCGGAGCGGAGGGCAAGGGGCAGCGGTAGAGGGTGCAAATGCACTAGTGCGCTTGGTGCAATTTGAGGTGTTGATGCCGGGCGACTGTTCTTAGTCTGGTGGGGTGCGGTGCGAGCCTTTTCAGGTTTGTGATCGCGTCCCTTCGAAGTTGCTAAAGGAACAACCGCAATGATGAATCTTGCGCAGTTGCGCGCGCAGCTTGAGCGCAGTTTTTCGCCGCTGGCGTGTGAGTGTCTGGTGGATGGTGACCATTCGCTGACCGTGAAGCTGTATCACCCGGTGTCGGGGCAGGTGGATCTGGTGATCAGTGGGTTGAAGCTTGATGCGTTGCGTACGCCGGAGTCGGTTGATGCTTTGATTGACGAGTTGCGGTATGAGTTGGAGAGTAATTCTTTGCGTTCGTCCCTGGATCCGGATTTGGTTTAGGGCTTTTAGGCTTGGCGGCCTGTGGGCCGACCATGCTTTGGGTTGTTAGGGGTACATATCCGTTTTTTTGGGTGCTTCGGATTACGGTTCCGCCCTTACGGCGGGTCACTTTTTCCAGACGCCGAAAAAGTAACCAAAACGCTTTGCCCTGGCGTTCGGCCCGCTCGCTGGGGCTCGGGGTTCCTTCGCTCCGGGATCGATCCGGGCGCATCGCCTCCGGTTTGCTGCGCTGCACCTCCTCTCGATG
>NZ_LVEJ01000025.1 GCF_001648775.1 Pseudomonas fluorescens | reverse complement strand
ACCATAGATGTGGGAGCGAGCTTGCTCGCGAAAGCGGTGGATCAGCCAACAAAGATGTCGACTGAAATGACGCCTTCGCGAGCAAGCTCGCTCCCACAGGGATTGTGGTCGAACTCTGGATTTGTGAACACCGCAAAAACCTGTGGGAGGTCAGGTGCTTTCGCGGATTTTCAGCTCGAAACCCATGTCTTCAACCGGACGGGCAACGCTGTTACCCGCCATCAACGTCAGCATCTGCTCCGCCGCCCGCCGGCCAATTGCTTCACGCGGGGTGTTGATGCTGCTCAAACGCGGCACCATGTGTTCGGACATCGGCAAGTCGTTGAAACCAAGAATCGCCACTTGCTCGGGAATCTTGATGCCGTGGCGCAACGCTTCCAGCAATGCACCCTGCGCCAGGTCATCGTTACCGAAGAAGATCGCATCAACATCCGGATGCGCCGCGAGCAACTGCAAAAACAATTCCCCACCTAACCCCACCGACGAGGCACGCGGCGTCAGCACTTCCAGATCCGGGTCATAACGGCCAGCCTTCTGCAACGCTTTGCGAAAACCTTCACCCCGCAACAAGGTGCGCTGATCGAGTTGTGCGCCTATATAAGCCAGGCGCTTGCGCCCGCGAGAAAGCAAATGCTCGGCCGCCGTTTCACCTGCACTCAGTTGCGAGAAACCGACGCAATTCACCCCGGCGGCGCTGTCGAGTTCCATCATGTACACGCAGGGAATGTTGCTCGCCTCGATCATCCGTCGCGAACTTTCCGTGCGGTCAAACCCGGTCAACAAGAAACCGCGCGGCTGGTAGGCCATGTAGTTGCGCAGCAGGTTTTCTTCTTCATCACGGGAATAGTGGAAGTTGCCGATCAGCACTTCGAAGCCCTTGGGCGTCAGGACCCGATGAATGGCTTCCAGCGTATCGATGAACAACAGGTTGGACAGCGAAGGCACTAATACCACCACCGAATGGCTCTGCGCCGAAGCTAAAGCGCGGGCGGCGGGGTTCACGACATAGTTGAGTTCGAGGGCGGCTTTCTGGACTTTTTCCACCAGCTCGGTGGCCACGGTGCTGACGCCACGCAGGGCGCGGGAGGCGGTAATCGGGCTGACACCGGCCAGGCGGGCAACTTCATTCAGGGTGGGACGGCCAGTGGTGCGCGTGTTTTTATCGTTTTTAGGGGAGGTCATCGGGCGGCTTGCCAAACAAAAATCAAGGCACTAAGGTAGCGCTGTCCTGATGCAGCTGTAAATGCGTAAGCGAGGTCCTGCCTGATCTTCGCTTTTTGGCGTTGGGCGCAAACCTGCTGCAACCCAAAAAAACGACAAGAAGGCGTCGGCAACTTCTGCCTGTGCACTAGAGTCATAGCTAGCAAAGGTAGCGCTGTCTGCGCGCTGAGGTGTTATATGAGTCATCCCATCACCGCCCTGGTCATCATGGGCGTTGCCGGTTGCGGCAAGACGTGCGTCAGCGAGGCCCTGTGCCAATTGAGCGGCGCCACTGCCATTGAAGGCGATACTTTCCATCCGGCCGCGAACATCGAAAAGATGAGCGCGGGGATCCCCCTGAACGACGACGACCGTGCCGGCTGGCTCGACAGCCTGTGCGATGAACTGCGTCGCGTCGATGCATCGGGCAAACGCCCGGTGCTGACCTGCTCGGCCCTTAAACACAGTTATCGCGAAGTGTTGCGCAGCGCCTTGCCGGGCCTGGGTTTCGTGTTTCTTGAATTGACCCCTGAAGTCGCCGCTGAACGTGTGTCCCATCGTCCGGGCCACTTCATGCCGGCCACGTTGATCGAAAGCCAGTTCGCCACCCTCGAATCGCCCAAGGGCGAGCCGTTGACGTTGGCCCTGAATGCCTCGGTCCACAGCGTTGAAGAACTGGCGTCCCAGGCTCATGTCTGGTGGCAGGCCCACGGTCTGAAGCAGGCGGTATGAGTGTGTTGAAAGAGCTAGCGCTGTCCTCCCGACTTCTGTTTAACCCGCTTTAATAACAACAACAATCCAGGAGACACCCCCAATGTTTGGCATGTCCCACGACGCCTACCTGCTGCTCGATGCAGTGGTCACGGTAATCGGCCTGATTATCCTGATTACCAAATTCAAGATTCACCCATTCATCTCCCTGACCATCGCCGCGGCGTTCCTCGGCCTGACCTCGGGTATGCCGATCGGCACCATCATCAAGGCGTTCCAGGACGGCTTCGGTGGCGTGCTCGGTTTCGTCGGCATCATCCTCGCGCTGGGCACCATGCTCGGCAAAATGATGGCCGAATCAGGCGGGGCGGATCAGATCGCCCAGACCCTGATCCGTGCGTTCGGTAAAGACAAAGTCCAGTGGGCGATGATGTTTGCCGCGTTCCTGGTGGGCATTCCGCTGTTCTTCGAAATCGGTTTTGTTCTGCTGATTCCGCTGGTGTTCATCGTCGCGCGCCGCACCGGTGTGTCGATCATCAAGATCGGTATCCCGCTGCTCGCCGGCCTGTCCGCCGTGCACGGTCTGGTGCCACCGCACCCAGGCCCGTTGCTGGCCATCGGCGTGTTCGGCGCGGACATCGGCAAGACCATTCTTTATGGTCTGATCGTTGCGCTGCCAACCGCCATCATTGCCGGTCCGATCTTCGGTACGTTCATCGCCAAGCACATTCCCGGTCACCCGAATCAGGAACTGGTCGATCAACTGGCCCGCGAAAACGACGACTCGGCCACGCTGCCGAGCTTCACCATCACCCTGATCACCGTGCTGTTGCCGGTGTTCCTGATGCTGCTGAAAACCTTTGCTGACGTCGCGCTGCCGGACGGTCACTTCTTCCGCACCTGGATGGACATGATCGGTCACCCGATCTCCGCACTGCTGCTGGCGCTGCTGCTGTCGCTGTACACCTTCGGGCACAAGCAGGGCATCGGTTCCCAGCAGATGCTCAAGTGGCTCGACGCAAGCCTGGCGCCCACCGCCGCGATCATCCTGATCATTGGTGCTGGCGGTGGCTTCAAGCAGATGCTGGTGACCAGCGGTGTGGGCGACGTGATCGGCCACATGGCCGTGAGTGCGCAGATCTCGCCGATCCTGCTGGCGTGGCTGGTGGCAGCGGTGATTCGTATCGCGACCGGTTCGGCAACGGTGGCGACCATCACCGGTGCGGGCATTGTGGTGCCGGTGGTGGGGATGATTCCGGGCGTTAACCGTGAGTTGTTGGTACTGGCTACCGGTGCCGGTTCGCTGATTCTGTCCCACGTTAACGACGCCGGTTTCTGGCTGGTGAAGCAATACTTCAACATGACCGTGGCCGAGACGTTCAAGACCTGGACGGCGATGGAAACCATCCTGTCGGTGGTTGCGTTGGGCTTTATCCTGCTGTTGTCGCTGTTCGTTTAAGCGGCTTCTCGCAGGCACAAAAAAACCGCAGCGATGCGGTTTTTTTGTGGGTGGATTTCGTGGTTCACCCAAAACCAATGTGGGAGCGAGCCTGCTCGCGAAGAGGCCATGTCAGCCAGACAATATGCTGCCTGACATACCGCTTTCGCGAGCAGGCTCGCTCCCACAGGGGATAGGTGTCAGGCGGAAGTTTTTGGAGTCAGGCCATCGGCCCGGAACATCCCCCGAATCCCGCGCACGGCCTGACGAATCCGGTCCTGGTTTTCGATCAGCGCAAAGCGCACATGATCATCGCCATACTCACCGAACCCAACCCCCGGCGAGACGCACACCTTGGCCTCGGCCAGCAGTTTCTTGGCGAACTCCAGCGAACCCAGATGCGCGTACTGCTCAGGAATCTTCGCCCAGACATACATCGACGCTTTTGGATTCTCGACCATCCAGCCCAATTCATGCAGGCCTTTGACCAGCACGTTTCGGCGCTGGCGATACTGCTCGGCGATGTCGCGCACGCATTGCTGATCGCCTTCCAGCGCAGCAATCGCCGCCACTTGCAGCGGGGTAAACGTGCCGTAATCGTGGTAGCTCTTGATCCGCGCCAGCGCGTTGACCAGTTCCGGGTTGCCGACCATGAAACCGATGCGCCAGCCGGCCATGTTGTAGCTCTTGGACAGGGTGAAAAACTCCACCGCAATGTCCTTGGCCCCCGGCACCTGCATGATCGACGGCGCTTTCCAGCCGTCATAGACGATGTCGGCGTAAGCCAGATCGTGAATCACCAGTACGTCGTACTGTTTGGCGAGGGCGATCACCCGTTCGAAGAAATCCAGTTCCACGCACTGCGCAGTCGGGTTCGACGGGAAGCCGAGGATCATCATTTTCGGTTTCGGGATCGAGCCACGAATCGCTCGTTCCAGTTCATCGAAGAAGTCCACGCCCGGCACCAGCGGTACCGAACGCACCTGGGCACCGGCAATCACCGCGCCGTAGATGTGAATCGGATAGCTCGGGTTCGGCACCAGTACGGTGTCGCCCTGATCCAGGGTGGCCAGCATCAAATGCGCCAGGCCTTCCTTGGAACCGATGGTGACAATGGCTTCGCTTTCCGGGTCGATATCGACCGCGTAGCGATCCTTGTACCAGTTGGAAATCGCCCGGCGCAGGCGCGGAATACCCTTGGACGTCGAGTAACCGTGGGTGTCTTCGCGTTGGGCAACTTGCACGAGTTTTTCGACAATGTGCGGCGGCGTGGCCCCGTCGGGGTTGCCCATGCTCAAGTCGATGATGTCTTCACCACGACGACGCGCGGCCATCTTCAGCTCGGCGGTGATGTTGAAAACGTAAGGGGGGAGTCGATCTATGCGCGCAAAGCGGCGCGGCGAACCTTGTTCAGCCATTGTTGCCTCGGATAACGTAAGCGCCCGGAACCGTCCGAGCGACGCCGGTCACTGCGGTGACCTGTGGCGGAAGATAAGGGCAGTGATGGCATACTGTCCAGCGCGTTTTTCAAACATTTTTGCCCAAGGAAATCGGTAGATGGAATTCACCAGCGGCTTCTTGCTGAGCCTTTCGCTGTGCCTGGATATCGGCGTGGCCAACATCGCAATGATCACCTTGGCGATGCAGCGCGGTTACTTTCAGGGCTTCGCACTGGGCCTCGGCACCTGTGTCGGCGACCTGATTTATGCGGTGCTGGCGCTGGCCGGGATGACGGTTTTGCTGCAATACGAAACCGTGCGCTGGGTGCTGTGGATCGGTGGTTCGGCGCTGCTGATCTACTTTGCGGCAAAGATGATTTACTCGGCCATTCATCACGAAGCGTTGCTCGCCGAGACGGCGGAAGTGGGCCAGAACTCCCATCGCAAGGAGTTCTTCCGGGGGATTTTTCTCGCCATGTCGTCGCCGAGCGCGATTCTCTGGTTCGCGGCGGTTGGCGGCACGTTGATCGCCCGTTCCGGCGGTGGTGGGCCGCTCAGTTCGGCGCTGTTCCTCGGCGGTTTTCTCTGCGCCGGGCTGTTGTGGTCGGCCGGTCTGTGCTTTGCCGCGAGCCACGGTGGCAAGCTGTTGGGTGACAAGCTGTTGCGCTATTCGTATATGGCATCTGCGGCGATCTTCTGCTATTTCGCGGTCTACGTGATCGTATCTGGCTATAACGAATTTGTTGGTTCGGGCGCCGTCGAGCAGTTGCACGCGCTGTAATCGTGCGAAACGGGTTTGGCTTTCTATACTCCCAGCCGAACCCCTTTTCTTGTGCCAGGAGTCGAGTCATGGATGAGCAAAAACGCGTCGAAGTGGCTGAACCTCGCTTCGAACATGGACACTTCCTGCTGATTGCAGGTTTTCGCGGTCGTTTTACCCAAGACACTGCCAAGGACATTCCCGCGTTGTGGGAAAAGTTCTTGCCGCACCTGGGAAAAATACAGGGGCAAAAGAACGAAGTGACCTACGGGGTATGCAGCAACTTCGACGGCAAGGGCGGCTTCGATTACATCGCCGGGGTAGAAATCAGCAAGCTCGATGACCTCGACCAGAAGGTCTACCAGTGGGTCGAAGTGCTGCCCCGGCAATACGCGGTGTTCGAGCACCAAGGGCCACTCGATCAGCTGCCGCAAACCCTGCAATACATCTACAAGACCTGGCTGCCGACCTCTCATTACGTGGAGCTCAATGCCCCGGAACTGGAGCGTTACAGCGCGGATTTCAATCCGAAGCTGCACACTGGCAAACTGGAAATCTGCGTGCCGGTCGATACCAAGGCCTGAGCCGACAAGCATGAGGTGGATCGCTGATCCACCTCATGGTTTTCAACCGCGCTTGCCTTTGCCCGACCGTCGCGCCCGCAACAGGTCGATGCCCAAGGTGATAAAGCCGAACGTACTGATGCCCAACACCATCAACAGGCCAATTTCAACGCTGCTCATAAGCGGTTTTCCCCAAGGGTAGTCAGAGACACACCTCAGAAATAGCCCGCTCCGACCGCGAAGAAAAGCGCTTATACGCAAGCTTTACGCCGCCCATGCGCATCGATATGCAGGCCTTATTCCTTTATGCTTTCGGCACTTTCTTCTGCTGATTTCCGAGCCGCCATGAACACCGTCATCCGCAACGTCACCGCCGCCGACCTGGACCGCTGCTACGCCATCGAAACCGTTGCCTACGAAGGCGATGAAGCGGCGACCCGCGAGAAGATCGCCACGCGCATCGACACCTGGCCGGAAGGCTTTGTCGTGGCTGAGGTCGATGGCGTGGTCGCCGGTTTCGTCAACTCGGGCGCGGCGTTTGACGTGCAGATGTCGGACGAGGCGTTCAAGGAACTGATCGGCCACGACCCGAAAGGGCCGAACGTGGTGATCATGTCGGTGGTGGTGCATCCGGATTATCAGGGGCAGGGTTTGGCCAAGCGTTTGATGGGCGAGTTCATCGAGCGTATGCGCGGGATGGATAAAGCGACGATTCATCTGATGTGCAAGGAACAGCATATTCCGCTGTATGCCGGGTTTGGCTTTGCCTACATCAAACCGTCGGAGTCCGACCACGGCGGCATGGCGTGGCACGAGATGATCCTGACTCTCTGACCCGGCACTGATCAAAACTGTGGGAGCGAGCCTGCTCGCGAAGAGGCCGTGTCAGCCAACCAATTTGTTGACTGATATGACGCTTTCGCGAGCAGGCTCGCTCCCACAGGGGGGTGTGGCGCTTTGAGTTCCGCGTTCAGTAGAGGGTGTCGCTTACTCTTTTTGGCGCTTCACGATCGTAAGTGTCGGCATCGAACTGCCCATCGTTCAGGCGTTTGTGGAAGGCGCCGGCAGAGGGCAGGGCGGAGCGCGGCAGATGCGTTTCCGGGTTCCATGCGTCGGAGCGGACGAAGGCTTTCGAGCAATGAAAGAACGCCGCTTCGACCTTCACCAGCAACACCGTTTTCGCCGGTTTGCCATTCACCGCAAAGCTCTCCAACAACTGCGGCTCGGCGCTGATCGTCGCCGTGCCATTGACCCGCAACGTCTCGCCAATCCCCGGAATGATGAACAACAACGACACCCGCGGATCCTGCAGGACATTGCGCAAGGTATCGATGCGGTTGTTGCCCGGGCGATCCGGCAGGGCCAGGGTGTTTTGATCAATGATCCGCACAAACCCGGCTTTGTCACCCCGCGGTGAATTATCCAGGCCATCAGCCCCCACCGAGCTGACGATCACCAGCGGCGAAACCCGCACCATCGCCTGATAGTCCTCGTTGAGAAAACCAATCTGCTTGCGCACCGCGCGGTCGTGGGGCAGTCCGTAAATCGCTTCCAGCGCTTCGATTGAGTCGATCATCCTTGCTCTCCCGCTGACTTAGAAAAACAGGCCCATGCGCCGTTCATAACCGATCCGGCCCTTGTACGCTTCGCCGCTGTCGACGTAGCCGTGCTTGGCGTAGAGCGCGATAGCCGCGTCATTGTCTGCGTCCACCGACAATTCCAGTCCTTTGATTTCCGGCCACGCCAGGCGCGCGGCGTCGGGCAGCGCTTGCAGACAGGCCTTGCCGTAACCCTTGCCTTGCGCGCGTCGATCAACCTGCAATGCGTGCAACGTGGCGCTGTGTTCATTGGCCCAATCCGGCAATACCGGCGGGCGTTTGAGCAACAGAAACGCCACCGGTAATTCATCCGCCAGCAGCGCAAAACCCTTCACGCCGGGGCCGGGTTTGGACAGCAAAGTGTGCAAGGCACCATGAATATCGCCAGAGAACTTGATCTGCTCGGCATGGATTTCAATCGCTTCGACTTGCTCACGCTGCAAAGCGTTAAGTCTGTCGTACGGCACGAGTTGGGCTGACACGGGAATTTCCTTTTTCCTACAAAGATGAGCCTCGGATTCTAGCGATTTTGTCTACGGCGGAAATTTTTTGTTTCGTCTGTCGATATGCCCAACCGCCGAACGACTAAGGGTGTCTTCACAACAAAAACCACGGAGAACACCATGAGCGCACAATCTGACATCCAGACTCTGATCAACACTTACCGCGAAGCCGTCATGACCAAGGACGTGGAGAAAGTCATGGCGCTGTACGCCGATGACATCGTCTCCTTCGACGCGATCAAGGCTCTGCAATTCAAGGGCAAACCTGCCTACCGCGCGCACTGGGTGGCGTGCATGGAAATGTGCCCCGGCCCGCACATTTTCGAGTTCCACGAAATTGCCATCGAAAGCGCCGACAACATCGCCTTCGCCCATTGGGTCGCCAACTGCGGCGGCACCAATGAGAAAGGCGAAACCCAGAGCTGCTGGATGCGCGTCACCGCCGGCTATCGGCAGGTCGGCGGGGCGTGGAAAATCGCCCATGAACACTGGTCGGCCCCTTTCGATCCGATGAGCGGCGCGACCCTGTTTGATGTGCAGCCCTGATCTTCAGCCATAGTTGAACCGTCCGATTCAGGAGAACGCCATGAAGTATTTATGCCTGGTCTACAGCGACGAGCGTCTGCTGCACTCATCGCCCGACAGCCCGGAAGACGCCGAATGCTGGGCCTACGCCGAGTCGATTCAGGGCAGCGGGCGGATGGTCGCCGCCGAAGCTCTGGAGTCGGTGCAGACCGCCACTACGGTGCGCATGCGCAACGGCAAGTTGTCGATCACCGATGGCCCGTTCGCTGAAACCAAGGAGCAATTGGCTGGTTTCTACCTGATCGACGCCAAGGATCTCAACGAAGCGATCCAGGTCGCCGGCAACATTCCGGCGGCGCGGGTCGGCAGCGTTGAAGTGCGCCCGGTGCGGCAGTTGAATGTCTGAGGTTCGGGCGCGGGTCGAGCAGGTCTATCGCGAAGACTCGCGGCGGATTCTGGCGACACTGATTCGCTTGCTGGGGGATTTCGACCTCGCCGAAGAAGCCTTGCACGAGGCGTTCTTCGTCGCGGTCGAGCGCTGGCAGCGCGACGGCGTACCGGACAATCCGCGCACCTGGCTGGTGTCGACCGGGCGCTTCAAGGCAATTGACGTGTTGCGCCGCCGTGCGCGGTTCAAGGCCTCGCAGCCGATGTTATTGGCGCAGCTGGAAGAACTGGAGCAGGCCGACTGGAGTGGCGAAGACGTGGAAGACGATCGTCTGCGGCTGATCTTCACTTGTTGCCACCCGGCGCTGGCGGCGGATGCGCAAGTGCCGCTGACCTTGCGCGAAGTCTGCGACCTGACCACCGAGGAAATCGCCCGTGCATTTCTCTCGGCACCGGCGGCGATAGCGCAACGTATCGTGCGCGCGAAAGCCAAGATCCGTGATGCGAAAATCCCGTATCAAGTCCCGAGTCTGAGCGAATTGCCCGAGCGCCTCGACAGCGTGTTGCGGGTGATTTATCTGGTGTTCAACGAAGGCTATTCGGCGTCGGTCGGGGCCGAGCTGACCCGTGAGGATCTGACGCGTGAGGCGATCAGATTGGGGCGGTTGTTGATGGAGCTGCTGCCGGAACCGGAAGTGATGGGGCTGCTGGCGATGATGCTGTTGCACGAATCACGACGCTCGGCGCGCACTTCGCCGGACGGTGAATTGGTGTTGCTGGATGATCAGGATCGCTCGCGTTGGGATGCCGATCTGATCGCCGAGGGTTGTGCGCTGGTCGAGCGCGCGCTGACCACGCGGCGGTTTGGCCCGTATTGCCTGCAAGCGGCGATTGCCGCAGTGCATGCCGAGGCGCCGGCAGCGGCAGAAACCGATTGGGAGCAGATAGTCGGCTTGTATGACGTGCTGTTGCGCGCGGTGCCTTCGCCGGTGATCGAGTTGAACCGGGCGGTGGCGGTGGCCAAGCGCGATGGGGCGCTGGCGGGGTTGAATCTGATTGAAGGGATTCTTGATCGCGGTGAATTGCAGGATTACCACTTGGCGCATTCGGCGCGGGCGGAGTTTTGTCGGCAGTTGGGGCGGGTGGAGGAGGCGAGGGCGGCGTATGTGCGGGCCTTGGAATTGACACGGCAAGAGCCGGAGCGGCGATTTATCGAAGGGCGGATTTCGGCGTTGGAATGGCCCTCACCCTAGCCCTCTCCCAGGGGGAGAGGGGACCGATTGGGGGATGCTATAGAAGTACGCCGACCTGAACGCTCAGCAGTGAATCCATGATCGAACCAAATTTCACGACCCTGTATACCGCAGCAATCCATAATCGACTCGGTCTCTCAGGTCGATGTCTGACGCAAGACACCTCGGTCGGCCCCCTCTCCCTCCGGGAGAGGGCTGGGGTGAGGGTGGTTCGATCTTCAACCGTTACTCCAGCATCTTGCTCAACAACCAACTCCCCGCCGGCCCCGGCGGATACAGCCGCGACCACAACGCATCGACAAACACCGGTTTCGGCCAGCCGCGCACTTTCAGTTCAACCAACAGATCATTGCCAAACCGCTGCGCCAGCCAACGCGGCAACGGCGCCCAGCCAAAGCCTTTCTCGGCCATTTCCAGCAACATCAGATAACTCGGCGCCGACCACACCCGACCTTTGCCTCGACTGTCATACGGATTGACGATGGTCGCCAGACGCAATTCGCGATGCTGCTCGAGGATGTGCTGATCAACGTGATCAAGCCTGGCCAACGCATGATCGCGATTGACGAACAAGGCGATTTCCGTGCGCTCGGCCACGGTCGAGGTGACCAGATCCGGCGGATAGTTCTCCTGCATTTCGGCGAACGCCAGGTGCGCACGGCCACGCTGTACCAACTCGATCAGGTCGTCGCACTCAGCGATCAAACACTCCAGCTCCAGATCCGGATATCGCTGTTCAAAACCCACCAACGCCGCTTCGAATCGGTACGACTGATAAGTGTCGGAAATCGCCACCGTCAGCTTCGGCTCGACGCCTTGCGACAACTGTCGTGCAGTCATTTCCAGGCGACTGCTGGCCGCCAGAATCGCCTCGGCGCGCTGCAGCATCACATGCCCGGCCGGGGTCAGCGTCGGTTTGCGGCTGCTGCGATCGAACAGTTGCAGATCCAGATCGATCTCCATACTGGCCACCGCCGCGCTGATGGTCGACTGACTGCGCCCGAGTTTGCGCGCTGCCGCCGAAAACGAACCTTGCGTGGCCGCCTGGACAAACGCCAACAGCACTTCCTGAGAGATCATCAACTATCGCCTTGATCGATGGTTATTGATTATGAAGTATCGGTTTGAGGATAGATCATGGCAACCATCTTCACTCAAGGAGTCAGTCCATGACTGCCAATAAATCCATCACTGAACGTATCTTCCAGGCGGTTGGTTTCGAACTGCTGGCCATTCTGATCTGCACCCCGTTGCTGGCGTGGATCATGCAAAAACCGATGCTTGAGATGGGCGCGGTGACGCTGTTGATCGCGTTGCTGGCGCTGGGTTGGAACGTGGTGTTCAACCGCTTCTTTGACCGCATGCTGGAGCGCATGAATGTGGCGCACAACGCCTGGGTGCGGGTGGTGCACGCACTGTTGTTCGAAGGAGGCTTGATCGTGATGGGCGTGCCGCTGATTGCCTGGTGGCTGTCGGTCAGCCTGTGGCAGGCGTTTTTGCTCGACATCGGCGTGCTGCTGTTTTTCCTGCCGTACACCTACGTGTATCACTGGGGTTATGACGTGGTGCGTGAGCGCGTGATGATGCGTAATGCGTGTCAGGGTTAAACAAAAAATCGCAGCCCGAAAGGCTGCGATTTTTTGTGCCCGGTATTTAGAGAAACATCCCGCCGGATGCCTCGACCCGCTGGCCATTGATCCACTGCGCACCCGGCGACAGCAACAACGCCAGCGCCCCGCCAATGTCATCCGGCTGCCCGGCGCGACCCAGCGCGGTGTTGTCGGCGACCATCGCATTCACCGCGGCATTGTCGCGCACGGTGCCGCCACCAAAGTCGGTTTCAATCGCACCGGGCGCCAGGGTATTCACGGCAATCTGCCGTGCGCCCAGCTCTTTCGCCTGATAGCGAGTCAGTACTTCAATCGCGCCTTTCATCGCCGCATAAGCGCTGGCGCCGGGGAGGGTGAAACGCGCGAGGCCGCTGGAGATGTTGATGATCCGCCCGCCGTCGTTGATCAGCGGCAGCAACTGCTGAGTGAGGAAGAACGGCCCTTTGAAATGCACGTTCATCAACATGTCGAATTGCTCGACGCTGGTCTCGGCGAAACTGACGTGCAGACCGACCCCGGCGTTATTGATCAGGAAATCAAAACGCTGACGTTCAAATTGTTCGCGCAGCGCTTGTTCAACCTTCGCGCCGAACTCGGCAAAACTGTCGCTGCGGCCAACGTCCAGTTGCAGCATCACGGCTTTGGCGCCGAGTTTTTCCAGTTCCACGACCAACGCCTGGGCCTCATCGGCGCGGCTGTGGTAAGTGCCGATGATGTCGACGCCTTGAGCGGCAAGGTGCAGGGCGGCGTTTTTGCCTAGGCCACGACTGGCGCCGGTGATCAATGCGATTTTGCGGTTCATGGTTTTTCCTCGATTGCCGTGAGTGATCAGATGATGGATCAAAGTTTATTTATCCGCCCTGTGGTGATAAACAGACTGAAACCGGAATCACTGATCGCTTGAGCCGAACAATCAATAGGTGGCCCATGAACAAACTGGAACTGCTGCGCACCTTCGTGCGGGTCAGCGAATTGTCGAGTTTCACCCTCGCGGGCGAGAACCTCGGTCTGCCGCGTTCAACGGTTTCGGAGCACGTGCAGGCGCTCGAAGCCCTGCTTGGCACGCGCCTGTTGCAACGCACCACGCGCAAGGTACAGGCGACGCAGGACGGTCTGGTGTTGTACGAACGCAGTAAGGATCTGCTCTCGCACATGGACGAGATCGAAGGGCTGTTCCGTCAGGACGAGGCGTCGCTGACCGGACGCATTCGGGTCGACATGCCGAACATTCTTGCGCGGCGCCTGATCATGCCGCGCCTGCCGCAGTTCATGGATCGCCACCCGAACCTGGAGCTGGAAATCAGCAGCACCGACCGCCGCGTCGATCTGCTCAGCGAGGGTTTCGATTGCGTGGTGCGCATTGGCGCGCAGCCGGATCAATCGGTGGTGGCGCGACACCTCGGTGATTTCTCTATGGTCAACTGCGCCAGCCCAGCGTATCTCGCGCGCTACGGCGTGCCACAGACCCTGGAAGATCTCGCGCAGCATCGGCTGGTGCATTACGTCGGTGTGTTGGGGTCGCGTTCGGAAGGGTTTGTGTACGAGGAGGGCGGTCAGGTTAAACGCTTACCGATGGCTGGCAGCATTACTGTCAACAGCACCGACGCTTACGAGTCGGCGTGCCTCGGTGGTTTTGGTCTGACGCAGGTGCCGCGCACCGGTTTGCAGCCGCATCTGGACAACGGCGAACTGGTGACGGTGTTGCCGCAGTTCACGGCGCCGGCGATGGGGATTTCATTGTTGTATGCCAGACAGCGACATTTGCCGCTGCGGGTGCGCGTGTTCATGGATTGGCTCGGCGATCTGATTCGCTCCGCGCTCTAACTGACACCACACATCGAACTGTGGGAGCGAGCTTGCTCGCGAAGACTGAGTGTCAGTCAATTCAGAGTTGACTGATCCACCGCTTTCGCGAGCAAGCTCGCTCCCACAAGGAGATTTCTGCTGATTAGAAAATCTGGGTGAACAGCCAGTACAGGCTGCCCGACAGCAGGATGGCGGCGGGGAGTGTCAGCACCCACGCCATCAACAGATTGCGGATGGTCTTCATCTGCAACCCGCCACCGTTGGCAACCATGGTCCCTGCCACCCCCGAGGACAACACATGCGTCGTCGACACCGGCAAACCAAACATGTCCGCCGCGCCAATGGTCAGCATCGCCACGGTTTCCGCCGAGGCACCTTGCGCGTAGGTCAGGTGGGTCTTGCCGATCTTCTCGCCGACCGTCACCACAATCCGCTTCCAGCCGACCATGGTACCCAGCCCCAGCGCGATGGCCACGGCGATTTTCACCCACAGCGGAATGAACCGCGTGGCGTTGTCGATCTGTTGCTTGAACAGTTGCAGCTTGCCGCTGGTGTCAGCATCAAAATTGCCGACCTTGTTCTTGTCCATCAGGCGAATGCTTTCGCTGGCCAGGTACATGTCGTTACGCACGTTGCCCATGGCTTCGGCCGGGACTTTCGCCAGCGAGCCGTAGCCTTTGACCTCTTCGCCAATGTGCCCGGTGAGGGCGGCGAGGGCGGGGATCAGTTGCGGCGTGGCGTCCTTGCTGCGCACGTAATCGGATAGGACCGCACGCGGATCGGCCGGCGTCGGCAGCGGTGCACTTTTCACCAGCGCTTGCTGGGTGACTTGCGCCACGGCAGCGAACTGCAGCGATTGTTCTTCCGGCATGGTGCGGTTCAGCGCATAGGCCATCGGCAACGTACCGACCAGAATCAGCATGATCAGGCCCATGCCTTTTTGGCCGTCGTTGGAGCCGTGAGCGAAGGACACCCCGGTGCAAGTGGCGATCAGCAAACCGCGAATCCACCACGGTGGCGGCGCGTTGCCTTCCGGGGCCTTGTACAGCGAGCGATTCTTCACGAATGCGCGCAGTGCCAGCAGCAACAACGCTGCACAACCGAAACCCACCAGTGGCGACAGCAGCAGCGCGTAACCGATCTTGGTCGCCTGCGCCCAGTCGACACCGCTGGTGCCGTCGCGGCCATGCATCAGGGCGTTGGCCACGCCGACGCCGATGATCGAACCGATCAAGGTGTGCGACGACGACGCCGGCAAACCCAGCCACCAGGTGCCGAGGTTCCACAGAATCGCCGCGATGAGCAGGGCGAAGATCATCGCGAAACCGGCAGACGAACCGACCTGCAGAATCAACTCCACCGGCAGCAAGGCAATGATGCCGAACGCCACCGCGCCGCTCGACAGCAGCACGCCAAGAAAGTTGAAGAACCCCGACCAGACCACGGCCACATTCGGCGGCAGCGAGTGGGTGTAGATCACCGTCGCCACGGCGTTGGCGGTGTCATGGAAGCCATTGACGAACTCGAAACCCAGCGCAATCAGCAGCGCCACGCCGAGCAACAGAAACGGCGTCCACGTGGTGACCACCGTGCCGAGTTCGTGCATGTCGTGCATGAGGCTGTAAGCGGTGAAGAGCATTCCCATCGCCAGCACGGCGAAAAAGATCACGTAGGTAAACGGGCCGGTTTTCTTGTCGAGCGCCGGCCTGCCGCTGGCGGCGGACGCGGGGCTGGCGGTCAGGGAGGGAGTAGCCATGGGAGGACAATCCTGAGCGAGGGAAGGAGTGTCGCCCATGATCATTGCAGAATGTTACAGAGAGACTGCGATAGATCAGTGTTTGGGGTTTTAGCTTCACCGCTGATCCGAAGACTGAAGAAGATCCCTGTGGGAGCGAGCTTGCTCGCGAAAGCGGTGTGTCATCCGACAATGACGGTGCCTGACACGCCGTCTTCGCGAGCAAGCTCGCTCCCACATTGGGCCTGCGGTGGCATTGCGTTTTGTGGTTAATAATCCCCGCGCTTGCGAAACGCCCAACGCCCGGCAATCACGGTAAACGTCGCCACCAGCGCGACCAATATCCAGAACCCCTCCGGGTCCTGCGACAACGGCACGCCACCCACATTCATTCCGAAAAAACCGGCAATGATGTTGATCGGCAATGCCAGTACCGTGACCACCGTCAGGGTGAACAGCGTGCGGTTGCTCTGTTCGTTGAGGTTGGCGGCGATCTCTTCCTGGAGCAATTTGATCCGTTCGCCGAGGGCCGTGAGGTCGTTGATGATCAGCGCAAACTCCTCGGTGGATTTGCGCAGCTCCTTGACGTCCTCCTTCTGCAACCAGGGCGGCGGGCGGTTGAGCAGGCGCAGCAACGAACCCGGCTCCAGTGCCAGCAGCCGTTGCAAACGCACCAGCACGCGGCGATTGGCACCGAGTTCGGCGCGGTTGGTCGACAGCCGCGAGGACAGCAATTCGTCTTCGACCTGATCGACGCTCAGGCTGGTTTTGCGCACGATCTGCGTGAGCACTTCACCCTGATCGCGCAACAAGTGCACGAGCAGTTCCGACGGCGAGCGAAAGCGCTCACCGGCCTTCACCGACGAGCGCAATTTGTCCACCGAATGCAGCGGTTGCAGACGCGCGCTGACAATCAGTTTGCTGCGCACACAGACCCACAGCGTCGATACGTCCGAGGAGACCATGCTGCTGAGGTTGAACACCACGTCGTTGACCACCGCCAGCAACGCCGAGTCGACGTGCTCGATGCGCGTCGAGCGCGAGCCTTCGTGCAGCGCCTCGAAAAACTCTTCGGGCAATTGCAGGTGACTTTTCATCCAGCGCTCGCAGGCGGCATGCGCCAGATTGAGGTGCAGCCAGAGGAATTCGCCAGTGTCGCTGTCGTCCTGCAAACAGCGCAATGCCGTGGCCGAATCGACTTCGCGGCCACGTTCGCCGGGCAGGAAACGAAAGCCGTAGAGCAGGCCGAACAGATCAGGATC
Organism: Pseudomonas fluorescens; assembly: GCF_001648775.1. Taxonomy (GTDB): domain Bacteria; phylum Pseudomonadota; class Gammaproteobacteria; order Pseudomonadales; family Pseudomonadaceae; genus Aquipseudomonas; species Aquipseudomonas fluorescens_M. The sequence goes on along the minus strand of NZ_LVEJ01000025.1, from coordinate 79,853 downwards.
GCGATGACTGATGTCGAGGCTGTGGTTCATGAAGGCTCGCTGCGAAGAGGGCGCGTCGGTCGCGTAAATGGCAGGTTCACTGAGCCGCATCATCGCAATGTCACATGACGTTTGTGTGACAGCAAAATGACGTCAAATCAGCGGCTTACCGATGGTCGGATTTTCTTCAAGAAGTGCTCTGGCACGCCGATCACGCTTAGGTTACGTTGCGCGCGCTTGGCCATGAGCCAAGGCGCGCCGACACGGATGTCCGGCACAATTTCACGCCTTACCGGGCGTGCCTCATCCTTGTCCTGAGTATCTTTCGATGCTGCAAAAATCCCTGAGAGCGCAAATTCTCGCCCTGCTGAGCGGCAGCCTGCTGGCGATGCTGTTGATCGCGCTGGCCTGTTTTCACTTCCTGTCCAACGGCGTGCAAAGCTACAGCCAGTTGATCGCCGGTCCCTTGCACACCTCGCAATTGATCGACGAGGCCAACCTGCAATTCAAGGTGCAGGTGCAGGAATGGAAAAACGTGCTGCTGCGCGGCAAGCAACCGGCGGATCTGGCCAAGTATTGGGGCCAGTTCGAAGATCGTCAGCGCGATGTGCAGAACATCCTTGGTGAACTGGCCGGGCAGAAAGGTCTCGAGCCGAGCCTGAAAAACCGTATCGAACGCTTGCGTGATGAGCACCGTCAGCTCGGCTCCGCCTATCAGAAGGGCCGTGATGCCTACGTGGCCGCCGGTGGCGATCCGACGGCGGGCGACACAGCGGTCAAAGGCGTCGATCGTGCCACCAGCGATCAGATGAGCGAACTGGTCAGCGAATTGCGCAAACAGGGTAACGAGAAGTCTGTACTGATCAGTGCCGAGGCCGACCGCACGGTGTTGTTCGGTTTGCTGGTGATGCTCGTCTCGGGCCTGTTGATCGGTCTGCTGAGCCTGTGGCTGGTCAACCGCAATCTGGTCGAGCCGATCCGCAAGCTGATCGATTACGTCACTCAGTTGAGTCGCGGCAAACTGGCCGAACGTGTAGTCAGCGACCGTCAAGATGAGTTGGGCAATCTCGCTGCCGCCGCCAATACCTTGCGTGATTTCCTCGCCGACACCTTCACCCGTTTGCAGCGCAGTGCCAGCGATCTGGACAGCGCCAGCGGCGAGTTGAACGCGATCGCCACGACCATGGCTGGCGGCACCAACGAGCAGTTCAACCGTACCGATCAGGTGGCCACGGCGATGAACGAAATGTCCGCCACCGCACAGGAAGTGGCGCGTCACGCCGCTGATGCTGCGCGTGCGGCTGACGATGCCGACCAGTCTGCCCAGCAGGGTGAAAAGGTCATGCAGAGCACTATCCACTCGATCACCCAGATGCGCGGCGAGATCGCCAACACCGCGACCGTCATCCGTCGTCTTGAAGCCGACAGCGGCCGTATCGGCAAAGTGCTGGAAGTGATTCGCGGCATCGCCGAGCAGACCAACCTGCTGGCACTCAACGCGGCGATCGAGGCGGCGCGGGCCGGTGAGGCCGGGCGTGGTTTTGCCGTGGTTGCCGATGAAGTGCGCAACCTGGCGCAGCGCACCGCCGAGTCGATCATCGAGATCAACCAGATCATTCAGAGCGTGCAGACCGGTGCGGTGGATGCGGCCCAAGCCATCGACAGCGGCCAGACGCGCAGTGACGAAAGCGTTGAGCAAGTGACCCAGGCCGGCGCGATGCTGGAGCGCATCACTCACGCGGTGGAGGCGATTCGCGACATGAACCGGCAGATCGCCACGGCTGCCGAAGAGCAGACGTCGGTTGCCGAAGACATTTCGCGCAACCTCACCGAGATCACTTCGATCGCCAGCACCAACCTCGACAACGTGCAGCGCACCGAAAGCGCAAGCCAGAATCTGCATAGCCTGTCGGGGCAACTCAACGAAGTCACCGCGCGCTTGAGCGCCTGACACGATTGAACGTGTACCGGTTCGGATACCGAGTCGGTACACAGTCGATCTCAATTACCTGCGGCCGTGGTCGATGACCGGTTATCTATAACCGGCATTGGAGTATTTCCATGGTCAGCATCACTTCTGTTTCGATCAACCAGACTGTCACCACACCTACCAGCAAAACCTCGATCAGTGACGTCGGTGACGACACTTCCACCAGCGCAACCGCCAGCACTGGCGCAGCCACCGACGCGCCGAAAGCGGCTGGCGGCGCGGCGCCTTCGGGCGGCAGCAGTTCCAGCAGCAGCGAAGAATCGGATTCGGTGAAAGAACTGCGCAAGCAGATTGCCGAACTGCAGAAGCAATTGCAGGAACAGCAGCAGGCGCTGCAAGCGGCGCAGGCGAAGCAGGAAAATTCTGATGCCAAGGCGACTGAAGTAGCCGCTGCACAAGCACAGGTCACCGCCACCTCGGCCTCCCTGTCCACCGCCACCGCCTCGCTGTTGCAGGCCTTGCAGGATTCCGACTCAAGCACTTCGGGTTCGCTGGTCAGCACCTCGGCGTGATGCCCTTTCCCCTCACCCTAGCCCTCCCGAAACGTCGGACCGCCCAGAGGGAGAGGGGACTGACCGTGGTGTTCTTTCGAGGTACGCCGACCTGAAATATCGAGTCGCACTCAGGCTTTGAAAAAACCCCGATCGGCTCCCTTTCCCCCTCGCCCCCTTGGGGGAGAGGGCTGGGGTGAGGGGGAGAAAATCTCACTGACAACACATCAACAACGCCAAACACCAGGCATGAAAAAGCCGCACGATCTTGCAATCGTGCGGCCTTTGGTGGTGCGTTCAATCAAGTGTCTTGCTTGTTGCTCAACACCTTGCCAGTGGTCGCATCAAAGTCCACGTCGAACTCTTTGCCATCAGCCGTCTTCAGCTCAACTTCGTACTCATAACCGTTGAAGTGGTTATCCAGGTCAGTGTCAGTAATAGTCGCACCCGGATGCAGTTTCAACGCTTCGGCGTTCATCGACTCCAGCGACTTGATCTTGCCTTCCTTGACCAATTGCGGGATCTGGTCGACGCGGACATCAGCCTGGGCCAGGCCAGCGGTAAGGGTCAGGGCAGCGGCGGTAAACAGGGCAGTAAAAGTTTTCATCGGTTCAATCCTTTAGGTGTTTGTTTAAGCGGGGTGTGCTGTTTCAGTGGGTTCAGATTAAACAGCGCAACTTAACTCACCCTTAAAACGCTGCACTCGATTGCGTCGTTTGTTCAATTAGCCCGCGCCACGAGATTTCATGCTGTGCCTTCAATCAATGGAGGTGCACATGAAACGTATCGTTGCCCGGTTGTACGCGCCGCTGTTCTGGGGTGGATTTATTGGCGGCGGGTTATGCCTGGCGCAGTGGTCGACGTTATGGCTGTTGCCGCTGTTTGTGGTGGCGCTGGCGCTATCGTTCGCGGCGGAATGGCTTTTGCCCTATGAGACTGTCTGGAACCGCCCGGTCGGTGATCGCGGACGCGACATCCTGCATGCGCTGGTCAACGAAGCCTTGAGTGCGCTGGGCCTGCTGGCATTGCCCGGGCTGGTGGCGCTGCTGGCGATTGACGGCGTGTGGCCAAGCGGTTGGCCGTTGTGGTGGCAATTGGCACTGGCGATTTTTATCGCCGATGCGGGCATCAGCCTGATGCATTACGCCAGCCATCGCGTGGCGTGGCTGTGGCGATTACACGCGGTGCATCACAGTGTTGAACGGCTCTACGGGTTCAACGGTTTGATGAAGCATCCGTTGCATCAATTGCTCGAAGCGTCGGCGGGGCTGTTGCCGTTGCTGGTGCTGGGTATTCCTTTGCAAGTGGCGACGTTGCTGGCGTTTGCCATTGCGATCCAACTGTTGCTGCAGCATTCCAACGTCGACATGCGCGTCGGTTTTCTTCGGTGGATTTTTGCCTGGGCGCCGCTGCACCGCTTCCATCACATGAAGTACGGACGCGCCGGTGACGTCAATTTCGGTTTGTTCTTCACCGTGTGGGATTGGCTGTTGGGCACTGGTTTCTACACCGAGGTTTACCGCATCGGGCAGGGCGACCTGGGCATTGGCAGTCGTCCGGACTTTCCCAGGGATTACCTGGCGCAATTGCTTGATCCGTTTGACTCGGTAACGTTGGCTCGCGAACCGACAGTACCCGAGGCGCTGCGTCGTTGAATCAGCTCAACAGTTTCAACTCGATGTGTTGAAGCGCCTGGCGAGCGGTGACCCCGAAGAGTTTTTTCAGGCTGCGCGAGAAGTGCGCCGAATCGGCGAACCCGGCAGCGTGCGCCGCCATGGTCACCGGGCTACCGGCCAGAATCGCAGCCATGGCCATGCGCAAACGCCGCCACAGCACCAGCCTGCGCACCGGCAAACCGACCTGATCGACCAGCAATCGCTGCAATTGGCTCAGGGACAAATTCGCCGTGTCAGCCACCGCGCGGGCGGCGACTTTGCTGCCCAGCGAAGCATCGACGGCGGCCAGCGCCCGTGCGATGCGCGGATCACTCAGCGAGCGGCGCGGGCATTGGCGTAGTGCGAGATTCAGCGCAGTCAAAGACAGTTCGGCGTTGAACACAGCATCCCGCAGCATCGGTGCTTCGAACAGCAACGGCTCTGCATAAACACTAAACAGCGGATCCGGCGCTTCAACAATCGCGTGACGCACGTTGGAAGCAATCAACAGCCGAGAACTGCTGACGGTTTCGCCCTCGAGCCACACCGTGGCCGGTCGCTCAGGGGCGAGAATAATCTGATGGGCATAGTGGCAATGGGGCGCAGTGCGCCCCGATACTCCGTGGATCAGGCCATAGTCGTGCCCCAGCCAGAGGCGGCCTGTCCACTCGGTGTTTGCGCTCACTCAGAAGCCGTTGTTCTTCAACACTTGGTCAACACTGGCGGCTGCCGGGCGTTTATAGAACTTCAACAGTTCGCTGGCTCGGTTGGTGAAGATACCGTCGACACCCGCCGCCATGACTTTCTCGAAGTCCACCGGCTCGTCGACGGTGTAGACATGCACCAGCAGGCCCTGATCGTGGGTGTATTTATTCATCCACGGTTGCACCAGATCCGAATAGCTCTGGTCGCCGCCCTGGGTCAGCTTCGCCGACGGACCGGTGCCGATTGCTCCTTGAGCTTTGGCGTAATCCACCCATTGCTTGAACTCGGCTTCAGATTTCGGCTCTTGTTTGCCATAGAAAACGTTTTTGTCCTTCTCGCCGGACTCGGCAAAAGACACCTTGGATTTCGGCTCGATGCTGCCTTCGCCGACCCACAGCAGGAGGATCTTCGGCACTTGCGGCATTTCTTTTTCCAGCAGGGCGAGGCTGTTCTTCTCGAACGTCTGCAGGATCACCTTGCCTTTACCCTGACCCACGCCCAGTGCGCTTTTCGCCAGTTTCGAACCGGCCGGGCTCAGCCAGCCGCGATCCTGCAGCTTTTCTTTCAGGTCTTTCTCGATCCCGGGAAACAGTTGCGGCTCTTTGGTTTCGATGTACAGGCCCGGCTTGTGTTGCGGGTTGGCCTGAGCGATGTCGATGATTTCATCGAGGGTCAGGATTTTCAGCCCGGCGTAGGTCGGGCGCGCGCGATCCGGGTAGGCCTTGTTGTACCAGCTGCCGGCGTCGAGGGTTTTCAGTTCGGCCATGGTGAAGGCATTGGCCGGGCTGTCCTTGCGCTCCGGGAACTTGGTCGCGACGTCGGTGGTGCGTTGCAGGTTGTTGTCGTGCAGGGCGAACAGCACGCCGTCCTTGCTGCGCTGCAAGTCCATTTCCAGGTAATCGGCACCCAGGTCGCGGGCCAGTTTGTAGGACGCTGCGGTGGATTCCGGTGCATCGAAGGACGCGCCACGGTGGGCAATGACCGCCGGGTGCGGGATGCCGTTGGCGGCTGCGACGGCATCGGGATCGCTGTGGCTGGCGGCGTGCGCCTGACCGAGGCCGAGCAGCAGGCTCAGGACCAGAGCGCTTTTGGTGAAAGTGGCGGGCATGTTCGAGTTCCTTTCGCAGGGCATTTTCAAAGACGTACCTTTTAACAACTGAATCGATTGCGTGCTATCGCCAGACCGACATAAACGTATTAAAAGCGATTTTTCCTGCACTTTTGTGTCGCTGTTTGCAGTACGCTTGCCCTCGGCAGACGTCCCGGCAGAGGGCGCGCCGCTCAGTTGCCCTGCGTGTAAACCATCGAACACTATTCGTGAGGTTTACCATGCGCATCACCTCCCAACTCATCTGCCAGGCCGCCGACGATCTCAAGGGATTTGTCGGCCTTAACCGCAAAACCGGTCAGTACATCGTGCGATTCAGCGAAGATTCGTTCGGCATGGACGTGGCCGATGACGGCATTATTCCTGTGAATGAATTCGTCTGGGCGCCGGCGACAGCGCAGACCATGACGCTTAAACGCGAGTTGATTCAGTTGTTGCTGGATCAGCATATCGATGACCGCATCAACATCACCGAGCCGTTGCGCGTTTATATGAGCAAGGTTGAAGTGCCGGAGATTGTCGCGGTGCGGAGTCTGGTGCGCGGCTGAGACGCTCTGTGACAGTGCTGGCCTCTTCGCGAGCAAGCTCGCTCCCACATTGGATTTGTGATCGACGCAGATCCAATGTGGGAGCGAGCTTGCTCGCGAAGGCGGCCGAAAGTATGACCCTGCAATTACCGGCTGAACCGATACTCACGCTCAACCCGACACACCCGCGTATGAAACGCCGAATACCACTCCAAACGCCCACGCGCTTGAATCACCCGATGCTCAGGATGCTGCCGCCACGCCAGAATCGCTGCTTCGCTGTCCCAGTACGACACCGTAATCCCGACGCCATCGGCTCCTCGAACCGACTCCACCCCAAGAAACCCCGGCTGCTCACTCACCAACGCGGCCATGCGCTCAGCCGCCTCGGCATACCCGTTGTCACCCTCGGTTCGAGTCGACGTAAAAATCACCGCAAAGCAATCAGTCATCAACGTGACTCCACACAAGCTTCAACAAACGCGCGCACCAGCGGCGGCATCAGCCCTTTGAGCGCGGCGCGTTCCGGCTGGAACAACGTCGCGACAAAGAAGCGGTGATCCTTGAGCTCAATCGCGCGCAAATCCCCTGACGAATCATGACCGACAGCCTGTAGCCGATCGTTCAACAGTTGCCGTTCGAACAGCGGATTCACACCGAAGCGGCAGCGATAACCTTCACGAATCTGCGATGTTTCGTACGCCTTGGCGATCAACGAACCGGGCACCAGTTGAATGCTGTCCACCGCTTCGACCAGCGAGCAAGTCAACGGCGTGAGCACCGCGCGCTCGGAATCGGGCGAGGTCTCGCCATGCTCGGCATCCGTCCAGCCCAGCACGTTGCGGGAAAATTCCAGCACCGCATGCTGAAAACCGCCGCAGGTGCCGAGGAAAGGGCGCTGCTGTTCGCGGGCAAAGCGGATCGCCCGCAGTGCGCCGGCTTCACTTTTGTAAGGGCTGGCGGGTACGCACCAGAAACCGTCGAAGTGCTCGAGCGGTGTGTCGGCGTGAATCTGATCGGTGGGCAGCCATTGGAATTGCACGTTGCGGTTGAGGTGTTCGGCGACCAGACCGAGGGCAACGGGAATGGCTTGGTGGGCGGTGACTTGAGGGTCGTGATCGCCGATCAGAGCGATAAGGATGGCGCTGTTTTCCATGGGAGTTCCCTGCGCTTGTTGATTGATGGCACTCACTATAGATTGGCGGTCACGCACTCAATATGGGCGTTTCCCCAAGTGATCAATGCAGCCGCGCACTATCAGCTCGACTACCCCGACCTGGCCTTGATTCTCGCCTTGGTGCGTGGCGGCTCTCTGGCTCGGGCTTCGCAGCTGTTGAAAGTCGATGTGTCGACGGTGTTTCGTGCCGTGCGCCGTCTCGAAGCTGCACTCGGCCAGCAACTGTTCGAAAAAAGCCGCGCTGGCTATTTACCGACAACCCTCGCACAGACGCTGGCCGAGCAAGCCGAACGCGCCGAACAGGCACTTGAAGCTGCGCGCATTGGCGTGGAGCAGGGCGGTGAAGTGGTCAGCGGCACGGTGCGCCTGACCTGCACCGATTCAGTGTTGCAAGGTTTGTTGCTGCCGGCGCTGGCGCAGTTCATGCCGAATTACCCGGCGCTGACCCTCGAACTGAGCACCTCCAACGATTTCGCCAACCTCAGCCGCCGCGATGCCGACATCGCCCTGCGCCTGACGCGTACACCGCCGGAGCACTTGGTCGGACGGCAACTGGCGAAGATTTCCTACCGGGTCTGCGCCAGTACGCGCTATCTGCAAAATGTTGATCCGGGCGATCTGGCGGCGCTGACCTGGATCGCCCCGGATGACTTTCTGCCGGATCACCCGACCGTCGCTTGGCGCCGCCAGCAATTGCCCGGCGTGAGGCCGGGGTATCGCTGCAACAGCATGTTGTCGGTCACGGAGCTGGTCCGCGCCGGCCTCGGTGTGGCGGCATTACCGGATTTTTTGATCACCGAGGGTCTGCAAGCGCTGAGCGAGCCGCTGCACGGATATGACACAGCGCTGTGGTTGCTCACTCGCCCGGATTGCCGGGCGTTGCGCTCGGTGGTGACGCTGTTCGATGAGTTGGGGCGGGCGCTGCGTTTACCGTGATCAGCGCTGCGGGTTCTGGCGCATGTGATCGTGCAACTCGCTGGTCAGGCTGGCGATACGTTCGGTGAGGTTTTTGGTCATTTCGGTGAGGCGGGTGTTCTGCTCCAGCAGCTCAAGCAGTTGCGCGGTGTTCTTCGCGGCCTGGGCCTGACGCTCGGTATTGGCCTGTGCCAGCGCTTCACGGTGTTGCGCATCGGCGTCGGCTTGCGCCTTGTCGCGCGCAGCCTGACGGGTTTGTGCCAGCAGAATCAGTGGCGCGGCGTAAGCCGATTGCAGACTGAACGCGAGGTTTAACAGGATAAACGGGTAAACGTCGAAGGTGGTCACGCCAAACACGTTGAGGCAGACCCACAACAGCACAATCAGGGTTTGCGCGCCGAGAAACGTCGGCGTGCCGAAGAACCGCGCAAACGCCTCGGCGCGCAGGGCGAACGTGTCGTTGCCGAAGGTGGTGTTGAGGTGGGCGTGGGGACGGTGGAAGCGCAGGTGGTCGACGGGAGCTGATTCCGGTGTTGTGGTTTTTTCAGTGGTCATGGTGCACTCGGCAGGGCTTGGGGCGTGTTGTCACTATAGCCCTGCGGTGCGGCGGCCGGCCCCTTCGCGAGCAGGCTCGCTCCCACAGGTGGCCGGGGTATTCACAAATATTGTGATCAACCTAACCCCTGTGGGAGCGAGCCTGCTCGCGAAGGCCACGACGCGGTCTGGCTGCCTTGTACAAGCCTTAACCTGGCGCCCGCTCATTGGCAAACATGCTCACCGCATCCACCGCCTCACTGGCGCCATCACGAATCTGCAGAATCACCGTCCCTGCCTGATCCGCCAACTCGACCCCTTGCGCCGCACGACCTCGGGTGCCTTCCATGCTCTTGATGGCCTGGCGGGTCTCGTTCTGGATCAAACTGATCATGCTGGAAATTTCCGCCGTCGACCCGCTGGTGCGCGCCGCCAGTTGTCGCACTTCATCGGCGACCACGGCAAAACCGCGACCCTGTTCACCGGCTCGCGCTGCCTCGATCGCGGCGTTGAGCGCCAGCAGGTTGGTCTGATCGGCAATCGCGCGGATGGTGTTGACGATGGCGGTGATCTGCTCGGAGCGTTCACCCAGTTGCGCAATCAATGTCGACGACCCGGCAATGTCCTCGGCGATTTCGCGCATCTCACTGGCGGCCTGCTGGATCACCTGGGTGCCTTGCTCGGCGACTTTTCGGGTCGCCACCGAGATGTGATAAGCCGCGCTGGCGCTGCGTGCGTCCTGCTCATGCTGGACCACGCGAGCGGTAACGTCCGAGGCGAACTTTACCACTTTGCACAAGCGCCCGGCGGCGTCGTAGACCGGGTTGTAGTTGGCTTCCAGCCAGACCGTTTGCCCGCGTTTATCAACGCGTTCGAACTGACCGTGGAAAAACTCGCCCTGGTTCAGACGGCGCCAGAAATCCTCGTAGGCACTGCTGTTGACCAGCTCCGGCGTGCAGAACAAGCGGTGATGTTTACCCTTGAGTTCGGCGGCGGTGTAACCCATGCGCGTCAGAAAATTCTGATTGGCTGTGAGAATACTGCCGTCGAGATTGAATTCGATGACCGCCATCGCCCGATCGATCGCCTGCAGCTTGGCGTTGGCCTCGCTTTCCTGCTGCATCTTGAGGGTGACGTCCATGGCGTACTTGACCACTTTCACCACGCGGCCCGACGCATCCTTGATCGGGTTGTAGCTGGCTTCGAGCCAGATCGGCTGGCCCTTGCTGTCGACCCGTTCAAAGGTACCGGACAAGAACTGGCCATTCTTCAACTGCGACCACATCTGCGTGTACTGAGCGCTGCGACCAAAATCGGGGGTACAAAAGCGCCGATGCGCTTGCCCGATGGCTTGCTCGGGCGTGTAGCCCATGGTCTTGAGGAAGTTGTCATTGGCGCGCAGCACCACACCCTCCAGGTCGAACTCGATCACCGCCATCGAGCGATTGATCGCATCGAGCAGGCCGGATTGTTCGGTGAGGGTGTGCTGGAGTTCGTCGAGGGCGGACTTATGGCGGTTGAAAAACATGCTCGCAGTACTCTGGAAGGAGGGAAGATCGAGGATTCAGTCCCTATTCCCGCGCTGGCAGACCGAATGCGCGGACGGCATTCGGCGGTGACCGCTCAATGCCAGCATTCCTTAACTGGCAGATGGCTACTTATACAAAACTTCAGAAAGTTGTACAAGAAAGTAAATATTTGTAATTTTGTATAAGTTTTTAGGCGCTGGCATCGTCAGTAGCGGTACGGCTCAAGGCCACGCTGATGGTGTTGCGACCCGTGTGTTTAGCGGTGTAGAGCGCTTTGTCGGCATCGTCGAGCCACTCGAGTGCATCCTTGTACGAGGGTTGATACCGCGCCAAACCGATACTAAGGCTCACTCTCAGCCCCGGCACCAGTGGGTGACGATACTGCTGCAATGTTTCGCGCAGTTGTTCCATCAGTGCTTCGGCCTTGTTTAAAGGCAACGTCGGCAGGATGACGCAGAACTCGTCACCGCCGTAGCGTCCGGCCAACTCGTATTGATCGAGCAGGCGTTTAAGGTCCTTGCTCAATTGGCGTAGCGCCTCATCGCCGACGATATGGCCATAACTGTCGTTGATTTTTTTGAAGTGATCGATGTCGATCAGCGCCAGGGTGGCTTGGGTGTTGTGTTGCCGACACTGCTGAAACTTCAGGTGCAGCAGGTCTTTCCAGGCGCCGTGGTTGAGCAAGCCGGTCAGGCTGTCGGTGCGGCTGAGAGCACTCAGTGTGCGTTTGTGTTGGGAGAGTTTGATCGCCAGGCGATAACAGACCATGCCCAGTGCCAAGGGATACAGCGTGAGCATCGGCAGACAGGCCCAGACTTGTGTCTGCGTCATCGTCAGGCTGAATTTGAAACCGAAGATTGCCCAGCCCAACAACACGCCGGCGACTTGCGCGAGGGCGCCGAACACGAACAACCGGTGGCCGCCGGCGGCGACGTTGTTCATGGTCATCATCGACAGGATGGTCACGGTGGTCAGCGGGCTGAACTGAAAGCACGCGGCCCAGAACCCGCCGCACAGCGAGTCATACAACAGGTTGCGGCGCTCGGCCTGATAAGGGAACGCCGAGTGCGTCGACATCTGATAAGCCAGATGCGGCCAGGCAAAGCCGTTGAACAGCAATAGCACCCAGATCCAGCCGGGCATGTTCAGCGGATACAACGCTGCTCCGACGCTGAAAAAACCGACCCCCAGACCGATGGCCCTGGGCAGGTAAATGCGTCTGGCGAATGACAAGCCTTTGCCGCGTTGGTTTTCCATGATGCCCTGCGCGAAATTCGTCCTGAAATACTTTGAAGTATCTTTCTTCAGGCAGACCGTCCGTCGGTCAATTGTCGGACATTGTCATTTATTCCAACGCGAATAATCAGTGTCCTTCCGAGCCATTTAATCGGTGCGAGTGCAGGAGAGGGCCGATTTAGAGCTGATAACAGGCCAGAAACATCTCCAGCGCCGATTCGGCAACGGTGTTCTGCATCTCCGCATCCAACGCGGCACGGCCCATCGACATCTGTGGCCAGAAACCAAAGGTCTTGAGCAACCCTTGGACCTGATGCGCGGCGAACTCCGGATCGACCGTTTTCAAGCGCCCATCGGCCTGGGCGGCACGGATCCACACGGTCAGACCCTCTTCACGTTCGCCCATGCGCTCGACCATGTTCTGCGCACGTTCCGGCGAATGGATGGTGGCGGCAATCGCCACACGCGCCAGGGTCAGAAAGTTTTCGTCGGCCATCAACTGCACTTTGGCCTGGAGCATCTGCCGCAACTGTTCGCGCAGCGGCTGTTCGCGGTTATAGACCACCGATTGCTCGGCGCTGATGCGTGTCCATAACTGGTTGAGAATTTCGGCGAACAGCTCTTCTTTGCTGGGGAAATGGTTGTACACCGTGCGCTTGGAGACACCGGCGGTGGCCGCGATTTTGTCCATGCTGGTGACCTCGAAACCGTTGGCACGGAATTCGGCAATCGCCGCCTGAATAATGGCTTCGCGTTTACGGTCGGTGAGGCGCTGTGGAGCTGTCATAAGTACGCTTCGGCAGAGAAAAGATGAAATTACACTTGGCAGTTTACTTGTCATCCGCTTTGATGCAACCTAGAAACTACACCGATCAGTGTAATGTTGCGTTAATCCTCGCAGCCTAAAAACCAGACAGTTCGGCCTATGCGTGCAGCTTTGGCCATTTATCGTCCCACCGCGGAAAACCGTGAATGACACGGTTTTTCTGGAGTCATTCAGTCATGGCCAATCCAGTTTCGATCCCGGATAACACATCCACGCCTGAAGCCTCGCGGCAGGCTCAAGGCCTGTTTCGCAATCATGCGCCGGTGCAACGCGAAGGCCTGCGCAAAATGCTGCGGATCATGTGGAACATGATTTTCCACAAACCGCGCAACACCCGGCCCGCCGCGCCGATCCCGGTGCAAGCGTTGACCCGAGAAGCGTTATTGGCGGCGCCAAACCACAGCGTTTATCGCCTTGGCCACTCGACCCTACTGCTGAAGCTGCGCGACAAATTCTTCATCACCGACCCGGTCTTCGCCGAGCGTGCCTCGCCAGTGCAGTGGGCCGGGCCGAAACGTTTCCACCAGCCACCGATCAGCATTGACCAGTTGCCGCCGATCGAAGCGGTAATCCTGTCGCACAACCATTACGACCACCTCGATTACCAGGCCGTGCTCAGACTGGCGGCCAAAACCAACCTGTTCCTGACCCCGCTGGGCGTCGGCGACACCCTGATCAAATGGGGTATCGATGCCAGCAAAGTCCGCCAGTACGATTGGTGGCAGGGTGCCGAAATTGCCGGCATCCGTTTCGTCGCCACACCGTCGCAGCACTTCTCCGGCCGTGGCCTGTTCGACGGTAACAGCACCTTGTGGGCATCGTGGGTGATGATCGACGGCGACACGCGCATTTTCTTCAGCGGTGACAGCGGCTACTTCGACGGCTTCAAACGCATCGGCGAGCAATACGGCCCGTTCGACCTGACCCTGATGGAAACCGGCGCCTACAACGTCGAATGGCCGCACGTGCACATGCAGCCAGAAGAAACCTTGCAAGCGCACATCGACCTCAAGGGCCGCTGGCTCTTCCCGATTCACAACGGCACCTTCGACCTGGCGATGCACGCCTGGCACGAACCGTTCGACCGGATTCTGGCACTGGCGTGGGAACGCAGTGTGTCGATTACCACGCCGCAGATGGGTGAGGCGTTTAACATCGCTCAACCGCAACGCGGGGAGGCATGGTGGTTGGCGGTTGAAGGGGAGAGTGAGGCGGTGGTGCAGAGCGCTTGATAGCTCGCCCAGTTCGCCCCTTCGGGGGCGATTGTCTTACTCAACCATCGCAAAATCCCCACGCCCCACTGACTCCAATGGCGCACCCTGAACACTTGCACTACGCCCCGGCGCAAATCCGGGAAAGAACACCAGCCCCTGCGCCTCGAACCGGTAAGCCAGCGCCAGTCGCGCCGCATCCGCTACATCCTGCTGCGCTTCAAAGCGATGAATGTCTTCCACCGAAACCTCAGCCTCCCGCGAGAGCTGTTCCACGCTCCAGCCCAGCATCGCTCGGGCCTGGACGCAGTGCGTCGGGGTGAACTGGAAAAGGGCAATGCGTTCGAGGATGTGGTTCATCGCAAGAGAGGCCATGGTGTGCTCCGGGCTCAAGAGTGCTGATTGAAAATGTACTGTGTTTTTGTACAGTTGTTTTCGGCCGGGATCAAACGCATTTTTTGATTTGCCCTAATTCGCCGCCTCCAACCAGACGGACGGTGCCTGCCCGAGGATCCGCCGGAACATCGTCGAGAACGCCGCCGGGCTCTCATAACCGAAGTCCAGCGCGATGCGCGTCACCGCTTCACCCGAGGCCAAACGCGCCAGCGCCAGGACCACACAGGCACGCTGACGCCATTGGCTGAAACTCAAACCGGTTTGTTGGCGAAAGAGTCTGTTGAAGGTACGCAAGCTTATGTGTAACTGGTCGGCCCACTGCTGTGGAGATTGATGGGCGTACGGCTGATGCAGAAAGTTCTGACACAGAGACAGGAGTTTTCCGTCAGTCGGTAGCGGGATGTGCAACGGCAGCGGCGCACTGCGCGTCAATTCATGCAGCAACAGATCGATCAACACGCCATCTCGCCCGTTAAGGTCATAGACCTGCGGCACTTCCACCGCCTCCATCAACAAATGCCGCATCAGCGGCGACACGCTGATCACTTGGCAGCGCTCCCCCAGATCCACCGCACTGGGTTCGATGTACAAGCTGCGAGTGCTGACCCCAAGCATCAATACCTCATGCGCCACCCCCGGCGGAATCCACACCGCCCGCTGCGGCGGCACCACCCAGTTGCCGTCATGGGTGCTGACCTGCATCACACCGGTCGCGCCGTACAACAACTGCGCCCGTCGATGTGTATGAAAAGGCAGCAGGTGACCGTGGGAATAATCCGTACCGATCGCCACCACCGCGCGCGGCGTGTCATCCAGCAGATTGATCGAAACATTGCGCATCAGGCGTTTCCTGGTGGTTGGCGTAAACGCAAACATTATTGGCTGACTTGCTGAAGCAGGCCAAGCCACGTCGCTCTATCGTCGACTGCTTTCCCTGACCGGACACCTCGACATGTTCTACTTACTACTAACCCTCTTCGGCTGCCTGACCGGCGTCACCGCCGTGCTGTTCGGCTTCGGCGGCGGCTTCGTCGTTGTGCCGCTGCTGTATCGCCTGCTCACCGCGAGCCACGGCGCCGACGACCCGATCAGTCAGTCAGCGATGCACATCGCCGTCGCCACCTCGACCTGCGTGATGATCGTCAACGCCCTGATCGCCACCGACAAACACCGCCGCGCCGGCAATCTCATCCGCCATTACCTGTGGCCTTTAGGAGGGTTTATCGGCGTGGGTGCGGTCGTGGGTGCAATAGCCGCGGTTTGGGTCAGCGGCGACGTGATTCGCTACGCGTTCATCGGCTACCTTGGCGTGACCATCGTCGATTGTCTGCTGCGACGCGGCTTTCTCACTCAGAGCCCAGACGTCATCCCACGCCGACTTGGCGCTACGGAAACTTCCGCAGGCGGTGTAGGCATCGGCGCCATCGCGACGTTTCTCGGTGTAGGAGGCAGCATCATGACCGTGCCGCTGTTGCGTCGTTGTGGCTTGAGCATGTCGCAAGCGACGTCCATGGCTAACCCGTTGAGCGTGCCGGTGGCATTGGCGGGGACGCTGACGTACATGGCGCTGGCCGGGTTCAGTCAGGCAGAGCTGGGGGCGTGGTTTGTCGGGTATGTGGATTTGCTGGCGTTTGCGGTGCTCACGGTTGGCTCGCTCATCGGGATTCGGTTGGCCGAGCCATGGATTGGGCGGATCCCGGATCGGGTGCATGCGCGTGTGTACATCGGGCTGTTGCTGATGGTGATGATCAGCATGTGCTTGAGTTAAAGGCGACAGCGCTCGATTCCCCCGCGCAACCTCGACATAATCCGCAGCTTCTTTTGGCGGGCAGTTGCTCGTTTATTCAAGGATGAAGTGATGTTCCGAGGATTGTTACGCCTTTTCGCTGTTCTTTTTCTGACGGGGTTGTTTGTCTCGACTGCAACGTGGGCCGACAACGGCGGGCAGGTGTACACCGGCACCTTGGGTAAAGCGGCCATCGTCCTCGAAATAAACACTCGCACTGGAGAGGGTCGTTACTTCTATAAGAAGTATCGCAAGGATCTGCCACTCGACGGTGCCCTGGACGGGGAAACACTGATGCTGGAAGAAGGTTCGCGGATGGAAGACTCGCGCCCGACCCTTCGTCTGCAGCCGACAACTCAAGGTTGGTATGGCGAGTGGACGAGTACCGCTGGGAAAATCCTGAAGGTCAAGTTAGAACCAGCCGTCATCCCCGATGTACCCGACGATGCCTTGCCCTTTTTCACCATCCTTCACGACAAGTATCCTTACGAATATCTGCGACTGCAGGGCGTCACCCTCAAAAAAGGCAAGACCGACACCTTCATGGGCTACACGCTGCAGTGGTGGACCGAGCCGAAGACAGACACTTCTCTGTTCGAAGTGGTGACCGGTTACTCCCTCGAAGAGCGTCGACGTATCAACCAACAATTGATGGCGCGTTTGTGGGGCGAAGTGTTGTCGTCTTATGGCTGTTCTGGAAGTTATGCGCAGTGGAGCCAGCCACTGTGGATGTCGCCCACAGTGATGAGTGTGCGGATTTCATCGGACTATTACTGTGGCGGTGCCTATCCGGATCAAAGCCACGACGCGCTCAACATCGATACCAAGACAGGCAAGCTTCTGACCCTTGATGATGTTTTGTGGGTGGGGCAGGGCAAGCCGTTGCACTACGAGGAATATGAAAATTTCGCCGCGGGCTCACCCAGCTCTTCGACAGCGTGGTCGAACTACCGCAACACTGAACTGGCACCTTGGTTGGTCGCACAGTTGCTGAAACTCTACCCAAACGAAATGACCGTCACCCCCGAGGGTGAAAACGATTGCGGCTACGACGAGGATTATCCCTGGCATTATCCGGGTTGGTACTTCACGGAACAGGGCATCAAGCTCGAGCCATCATTTGCCCACGTCGCGGCGGTCTGCGGATTCGTGGACTGGAGCGTTCTGCCGTACACAATCGTCAAACAACATCCGGGCGGGGTTGCACTGCAACTGCCTTGAGGTGGCGTTATCTTTCAAGCGCAGACTCTCGATTACCAGGCGTAACCCCGCCATAATCGCCGCGAATTTATCCGCGCCGGTCCTCCAATGCCGGCGCGGCCTCCGCCTCTTTCAAGGAACGATCAATGCTCAAGGGACTGATGCGCCTGGCAACCTGCGCTGCTGTGCTGTTCTCGCTGCTATCCACCGCGTACGCCGAAGACAACCGGCTGGTGTTCACCGGCACGTTGGGCAAAATGCCGATCGTTTTCGAAGTCGATATTAGTGACCCGGAGCAAGTCACCGGTCGCTACTTTTATGAGAAATTTCACCGCGATCTAGAGCTTAACGGCACCTATAAAAATGACGTCTTGCTGCTCACAGAGGGCAGTGATCGTATGGAGCCAGGCAAGCCGTTACCGACGCTGAAACTGCAACAGATTGATGGCGGCTGGAAGGGCGAATGGCAAAATCCGAAAGGCAAAAAGTTGCCCGTACTGGTCACTGATACGCCACTTCCCGAAGTGCCAGCGAATGCATTGCCCTACATCGCCAAGTTGCCCAAGAGCGAGCCTTACGAATACCTACGGCTTCAGGGACTGAAACTCAAACCCGGGAAAAAGCAGGACTTCATGGGCTACTCCCTGCAATGGTGGGAAGAGCCTGATACCAAGATGTCCATGTTCAGCATCGAATCCGGGATGCCACAAGAAGATCTGCAACGGGTTAACCAGCAATTGCTCGGGCGCTTGTGGGACGAGGCCATCAGTTATTACGGTTGCCAGTTGCGAGGTCGCGGTTACGCCGAATTCCTTCAGGACGTCACCCCGACATTTATCTCGCCCAGCGTCATCAGCCTGAACATTTCCACCAGCTACGACTGCGGCGGTGCGCACCCAGACTTCGGTGATTCACCGCTCAACATCGATGTGAAAACCGGCCATCCGTTGTCGCTCGAAGACGTACTCTGGGTGGGCGAGGGTCAGCCAATCCTTCATGCTGATCGTTACAGAGGCGGTGACAAACCTCTGACCGAGACCGAAGACGCAGCGCGCTCAAAGTATCAACGCGAAGTCTTCGGGCCGTGGCTGATCAAACAACTCACCGCGCTGTACCCGGATGAAATGAAGAAACCGGCAGGCGGAGATGAAGACAGTTGCGACTTCACCAATGAAGATAACTGGAGCTATTCCAACTGGCACTTCACCGAAAAAGGTTTGTACATCGGAGCGTACTTCGCCCGCATAGAACGAGCCTGCGATTCACCCGACTGGTCGATCCTGCCGTACTCACTCGTCAAACAACACCCCGGCGCCGTCAAACTGCAACTGCCCAAAAGCTAACCATCACTCCAGCCCCGGCGCTTCACGAATAATGAAGTGATCCAGGTTCTCGATATTGGCATTGAAGACCTCGAAAGGCTTTTCGGGGTTCTTCTTGCCGGGCACCTGCTTCAACTCCGGCGTCACCCCATAGAAGAAACAGAACAACGCCTTGTCGCTATCCACCGCGTGCTTGATCTCCTCCAGAAACGCCTTGCGCTTGCGGTAGTTGTCGATCAGCTTCTTGTTCAGATAAACACTTACCGGATACGGCTTCTTCTTATTGTCGTCGGGCTTCTTGAACCAGACCTTGTCCTCGAAATCGATACGAAAACTGGCACTGTGGAAGTCCTCGATCTTCTTGATCCGCCCCCAGTAAATCAGCCCCTTGTTGTCCGTCAGATACTCAATCTTCTTGAAGAACGAACTGTACGGCGCCGAATGCTCGCCGACCTTCAACGGCATCCGCTTGAGCAACTCCTTGTCCGCGAAGTTGGAAACAAAACACTCCACCGGATGCGCAAAAACACTGGTCTTGTCCGGCGCCGACTCACGACCCGCCGACTCTTTACCACTGTCCGCCGCCACCCGCATTGGATCATCGCGTAATACATCCGCCGCCCCCGCTGGCGCGACAGGCTTGCGCACATACTCACGCCGGGTCAGCAACAACTCTGATGGGAAGTGTTCCTCACGCCCGTCATCCACCTCGCCATCCGCCGTCTCAACACCAGACGCTGAAGCCTTCAAACTCACATACGGACAGCCCGCCACATGCTGCGTAGTGGGCAGATTCTTGAAGTGCGGCGTGCGCACGTAATTCACGTTCTTCGCGTTGAACGTACCCAACTCATTGGAAGCCTCGAACGCCGAACGACAGGCATCGTTGGGGCACTGGAACTGTTCCTTCGCGGAGTCAAACGCCACCGTCTCATCGAAATTGAGATCGCGAACATCATAGATCGACAACTTGTCGTCGAGGCTGAGGCAGTAGGCGAGATCGAATTTCATGGTGGGGCTCGGATCCTTGAGTGGGGGAGGGGTATTAATAGCGGGAGGTGGCGCGGGTTGCACTGATTGTTTTCAGGATGATGCGGGATTTGTGGGAGCCAGCCTGCTGGGGATTGGTGGCATCAACTCTGGCGGATTCCTTGTGAGGCTCACGTGCTTTACCCGTGATAGCAATGTGGGTACCGTTGTAGGAATAGTTTCCATAAGTCGTGAGCTATTTCCTACGATGAGCGCCGCTTTTTCAAGCGGTGAGATCACCAAAGGTTTTGGTTCAATCTCCACACATTCTGCTAACAGCAAGGAAAGCGCTTCGATGACTTCGCCTGCACTCAACCAAATTTTGTTCGGCCCTCCGGGAACTGGCAAAACATACGCGACCATCGAAGCCGCGCTGGAGATTCTGGATCCAGATTTTCTCCAGTCCAATAGAGACGACCGCGCAACCCTCAAAAAACGTTTTGATGAGCTAGCCGCAGACGGTCACGTCGAGTTTGTGACGTTTCATCAGAGCTTTAGCTACGAGGACTTTGTTGAGGGACTTCGAGCAGTGAGTGGTGACGATGGGCAACTTCGTTATGAAGTTGCCGACGGAGTGTTCAAAAACTTGTGCTCTGCTGCGAGTGCTGACTCCTCACGGGATCCATCTTCCGCTGCACAATTACTAGGCTCAACTTTTCGAGATTCCAACGCAGACGGCGCACTGTGCCAATGCTTTTCGAAAGGTGAGTCATTTGGCAGAGGCTACGTTGTCGAAAGTTCCTCTAATGATTTGCTAAGCTTAATAAAACCCAATGGGAAACAGCTTCCAATCGGGATGAGTATTCTCAATACCTTGGCTGAATATGTGCGTGCCGGCAGATTGACAATTGCTGATATTAATATCAAGTCGGTATTTGACAAGATTCCCGAGACGAAACTTGAGCCATATCTCGTTAACGGCTACAACAATATACTCCCTACTTTGGTCGAGCGTGTTTTGAGCAGGCCGCATAATGAAGTAAAGTCTATCGCGATGGCTCAGCATAATAGTGCCCGAGTGTTGATTGTTGATGAAATAAATCGTGGAAATATTTCGCGGATTTTTGGTGAGCTAATTACGCTCATTGAGCCGTCCAAGCGTCTGGGAGCGGAAGAGAGTCTTGAGATTACACTTCCTTATTCTAAAGAGAGATTCAGTGTTCCTGGTAATGTCTATCTAATAGGCACTATGAATACAACCGATCGATCCTTGGCAGGTTTAGACATCGCTTTGCGCAGACGTTTTACCTTCCGAGAAATGACGCCAAAACCAGAGTTATTGAAAAATGTTGTGGTGGAAGGTATCAACGTAGGTCAGCTTCTGGACGTGATGAATCAGCGGGTCGAACTACTTCTAGATCGGGATCATTGTCTGGGACATGCGTATTTCATGCCGCTAGAAAAAGACTCGACAGTGGAACGGCTGGGGCAGATCTTTCGCGAGCAGATCGTGCCGTTGCTGCAAGAGTATTTTTTCGAAGACTGGCAGCGTATTCAGTGGGTTCTCAATGATCATCGCAAGGCTTTTGAGAATTGTTTTATCCAACAGCCATCAATCAGTTCCAATTCTATTTTTGGCGATCAAGTGACACTGAATAGCAAGAATAACCATTGGAATATTAACGAGGACGCTTTTGCTCGTATTGAGTCTTTTTGGGGAGTCATCGATCACCAATCGATACCTCCTAAAATCCAGGAAGGTATCGAAGCAGAAAAAGACGATATTCTGGTTCGACAATTGGAGAGCGGGTCGATCGAGGTTTTGAAATCTGGGAAGATCGTTAGTCCATCTAAGCCCATTCTGCGTGAGCTTGCTGCAGCGCATGGGTTAACAACGCACCATGCAAGTGGTCGTGAATTCAATACTCGGCATCTGGGTGTAGCCGTAATCGGAGCATTGAAAGGTGAGAGGGTGTGAAATCCGTCATCACTGTGCGTGAGTACGCGAGGCTTACAACGGATGCAATTGCTGAACCCACGTTGGATCTCGCACAAGTATCGGTATCTGCTTTTGACTGGCTGTGCAATTTGAATGCTAATTTTAGTCGCGCGGGTGCGTCACTGATTCAGCTGGAAAACCGTTGTTTACTGATGCTCGATAACTTTGTCGGTGTGTTGGAAACACCTTGCGGGACAGTTATCGAAATACTTCCCAAACATTTTGAGAGTGAAGACTGCATCATTCAGAGCAGAGCGTTGCTTCGTCGGATGATTCAGTCATCACTGAAATTACCAACTCGGGAAGTCGGTGCGGCAGATCTACAGTATTTCGATGCGCCACTGAGTGAATGGATCATTAGCCAGTTTCTATTAGCTTTGGAACATTTAGTTAAACGAGGTTTGCGTTGTGACTATTTGCGTGTGGAGGAGGAGCAACGGTTCTTGCGTGGACAGTTGGATTTTGTCAAACAAATGCGCCAGCCACCCGGCCGTCAACATCGATTCAAAATTCGACATGATATCTATTCACCTGATCGTCCGGAGAATCGATTGCTCAAACTAGCGTTAGATCAAGTTTGCAAAGTTACAAAGGATTCAGGTAGCTGGCGTCTGGCACAGGAGCTAAGAAATGCTTTGTTAGAAATTCCTGCAAGTTGCGATGCTCGGCAGGATTTCAAGAAATGGAGTGGAGAACGGTTGATGGCTCACTACGTTCCAGTAAAACCATGGTGTGAACTGATTATTAATCAACATGTACCGTTGGCGGTTGCTGGCGAGTGGCATGGCATGAGCCTGTTATTTCCTATGGAAAAGCTGTTTGAACGCTATGTTGCTGCTAGCCTTCACGCTGATTTACTTCCAGATGCCCATCTTCAGTCTCAGGCCCAGAGCGAGTACATGTGTCAACACAAGGGAAGGAGCTTCTTCCAACTAAAGCCAGATCTAATAGTTGGCTCTCAACAAAAAAAATGGGTGCTAGATACAAAGTGGAAAAGGGTGAGCTCTTTTGCAGAAGGAAAAAACTACGATTTAAAACAATCCGATTTTTACCAATTGTTTGCGTATGGTCATAAATACCTTGGAGGCGACGGAGAGTTGATGCTGGTCTACCCAAGGCGTTCGGCGTTTGATGTGCCGCTAGAAGTATTTGAATTTGCTCCGCAACTTAAACTTTGGGTGTTGCCGTTTGATATGGAGCGTGGCGTACTAGTTGGCGCTCCTGAGGGGTTTCCACTTCATTCGATGGTGCATTCTGAAAACTCAGAACATTCAAATCACGCATTACAAAACACCACCCAATAAAAAAGCCCCGATAAAATCGGGGCTTTTTGCTTTCTCGACTCGCCGACTCAAACCGCAATCGTCAAATCATGCCGAGCGAGACTATTAGTCCCAGCTCAGCGCACCACCAGTCTGATACTCAATAACCCGAGTCTCAAAGAAATTCTTCTCTTTCTTCAAGTCCATAATCTCGCTCATCCAAGGGAACGGGTTAGTCGTCCCTGGATATTCCTCTTTCAAACCAATCTGCGACAAACGACGGTTAGCGATGAACTTCAGGTAATCCTCCATCATCGCCGCGTTCATACCCAACACCCCGCGAGGCATGGTGTCACGCGCGTATTCAATCTCCAGCTGCGTACCTTGCAGAATCATCTGGGTCGCTTCTTCCTTCATCTCAGCATCCCACAGGTGTGGGTTTTCGATTTTGATCTGGTTGATCACGTCGATGCCGAAGTTCAGGTGCATGGATTCGTCGCGCAGGATGTATTGGAACTGCTCGGCGACGCCGGTCATTTTGTTGCGGCGGCCCATGGAGAGGATTTGGGTGAAGCCGCAGTAGAAGAAGATGCCTTCCAGCACGCAGTAGTAGGCGATCAGGTTGCGCAGCAACTCTTTGTCGGTGTCCGGGGTGCCGGTTTCGAACTTCGGATCGGAGATCGAACGGGTGTACTTCAGGCCCCAGGCGGCTTTTTTAGCGACCGATGGGATCTCGTGGTACATGTTGAAGATTTCGCCTTCATCCATGGCCAGCGATTCGATGCAGTACTGGTAGGCGTGGGTGTGGATCGCCTCTTCGAAAGCCTGGCGCAGGATGTACTGGCGGCATTCCGGGTTGGTGATCAGGCGGTACACGGCCAGTACCAGGTTGTTGGCAACCAGGGAGTCGGCGGTGGAGAAGAAGCCGAGGTTGCGCATGACGATGCGACGCTCGTCGTCGGTCAGGCCTTCCGGGTCTTTCCAGAGGGCGATGTCGGCGGTCATGTTGACTTCTTGTGGCATCCAGTGGTTTGCGCAACCGTCCAGATACTTCTGCCAGGCCCAGTCGTACTTGAATGGCACGAGTTGGTTGAGGTCGGCGCGGCAGTTGATCATGCGCTTTTCGTCAACGGCGACACGGGCGGAGGCGCCTTCGAGTTCGGCGAGGCCTTCGGCAACGTCGAGGGAGTTCAGTGCAGCCTTGGCGCGGGCGACAGCGGCCGAGTCGTCGGCGGTCACGGCGCGGGCTTCGATCGCGGCGGCACCGCCAGCGTTGTCGAGGCGGTCCATGTTGGCTTCAGTAGCGTGGCCGGCGTTGGCGCCTTTCACTGCTGCTACTTCACTGTCTTCTTTGTCGAATTCGTCCCAGCTCAGCATGACGTGTCGTCTCCTGCGTGAGGGCCTGTCGCCCGTGTGAAACCTGATTGGTTGGTTTTTCACACGGTCGTACAGACCGCGTTGGATCTTAAGGAATCGTTTTTTGCAGCTATACGCAGGCAATAAAACAGAATTTTGTACGGGTTTCCGAGAGCCTCTGACGGGCGCAGATCACGTTGAACGCGACTGCGGGGCTTCAGAATGGCTTTGATCCCTGTAAGGGAATATTGCTGACCCGATTAGGGCGGCATTATAGGGAAAAAATTGTGCTCGTGGGGGAGGGCGAAAGCGCGCAGGGCGGTCGAGCGGGAGGGCGATTTGAGTCGGAGCGAGGGTTTACAGGGCTTTCGCCGATGTTGGCCCGTGAGAATTTTTTTTGATTAATTTTTTCGCCGGGCTTTGGTTGCTCAAGAAATGAGCAAAAAACCGCATTTTTCACTATATCTTGTGTTTTGCAACCCTTTTCAACGACTACAGACACAACTGAGCCCGACCGAAGTCGGGCTGGAATCGACCCTCAATGAAGCGCTGAGAGATCCAATTCGGTGCAGTCTGCAATCATTAATTGGTGCAACCGTTACCCATCACGCTGTAGCGCAGGATGTGACGCTGACCTTTGGAGTCGTCGTACTCCATTTTTGCCGGTACTACTTCGCAGACGTTGGGAATTTCACTCATCGATACGACGTTGGCGATGTCCAGGTGCGTGGAGTAAGTGTATTCCTCGATAACCGGTTGTTGCTGTGCGACATCAGTCGGGACCTCATCTGCCATGGCGGTTGCGCACAGACTGCTGAGGGCCAGAACCAATAAAGCTTTCATTTCAGATTTACCTTTTTGAGGTCGAGTGGGGTCACGCAACCTTTTTAGGATTGCGTGTGGAACTTCATCGTTTGCAGTTATTACTTGAGAGTTGGATTAACGGCCTTCGTGGGGGCTGTATCGTTGTTAATCGTGTTTGCCTTGTCGGCGAGGTGGATTTTAGGGAGGTGGGGTGGGGGTAAACAGAGCGGGTTTTGATAAACACCTTTGGCAGATTTGGTAACAATCCCTTGAGATGGGGATTGATAACCGGGTGTTTTGTCTGTGGGACCGAGTTGTCTGAATCGCTTGCAGGCAAGCTCCCACAGGGGTTGTGGGCTGTCTGAATAAGCGGCTCGGGGCCTGGGTGCGGGGTAGGTGGAGGATTTGTAGGGGCTTGTTACTACCATCGTCGAATGGTTCTATGGCCCCCGCCCCGTTACAACAGGGTCATACAAAAACAACTATTACACCGAGGTAGGAAAGATGAGTGCGGCTTCTCTGTATCCCGTTCGTCCCGAGGTTCTGGCTAACACGCTGACTGACGAGGCGACCTACAAAGCCATGTACCAGCAGTCGGTCGTCAACCCTGATGGCTTCTGGCGCGAGCAAGCTCAGCGTCTCGACTGGATCAAACCTTTCACCACGGTGAAACAGACTTCCTTCGACGATCACCATGTCGACATCAAGTGGTTTGCCGACGGCACCCTCAACGTTTCCTACAACTGCCTCGACCGCCATCTGGCCGAGCGCGGCGATCAAGTGGCGATCATCTGGGAAGGCGACGATCCTTCCGAAAGCCGCAACATCACTTATCGCGAACTGCACGAACAAGTGTGCAAACTGGCCAACGCCCTGCGTGGTCAGGACGTGCACCGCGGCGATGTGGTGACCATTTATATGCCGATGATTCCCGAAGCCGTGGTCGCCATGCTGGCCTGCACCCGGATCGGCGCGATTCACTCGGTGGTGTTCGGTGGCTTCTCGCCAGAAGCCCTGGCGGGTCGCATCATCGACTGCAAATCGAAAGTGGTGATCACTGCCGACGAGGGTATTCGCGCCGGCAAGAAGATTTCCCTCAAGGCCAACGTTGACGACGCGCTGACCAACCCGGAAACCAGCAGCATCCAGAAAGTCATTGTGTGCAAACGCACCGGTGGCGACATCAAGTGGAACCAGCATCGCGACATCTGGTACGAAGACCTGATGAAAGTGGCGGGCACTGTTTGCGCGCCGAAAGAGATGGGCGCGGAAGAAGCGCTGTTCATCCTTTATACCTCAGGCTCGACCGGCAAGCCGAAGGGCGTGCAGCACACCACCGGTGGTTACTTGCTGTATGCGGCAATGACCCACGAGCGCGTGTTCGACTACCGCCCGGGCGAAGTCTACTGGTGCACCGCCGACGTCGGCTGGGTCACCGGCCACAGCTACATCGTCTACGGCCCGCTGGCAAATGGCGCGACCACGCTGCTGTTCGAAGGCGTGCCGAACTATCCGGACATCACCCGGGTGGCGAAGATCGTCGACAAGCACAAGGTCAACATCCTCTACACCGCACCGACCGCGATCCGCGCGATGATGGCCTCGGGTCAGGCTGCTGTTGAAGGCGCGGATGGCAGTAGCCTGCGTCTGCTCGGTTCGGTCGGCGAGCCGATTAACCCGGAAGCGTGGGACTGGTACTACAAGAATGTCGGCAAGTCGCGTTGCCCGATCGTTGATACCTGGTGGCAGACCGAAACCGGCGGCAACATGATGAGCCCGTTGCCGGGTGCGCACGCGCTGAAGCCGGGTTCGGCGGCGCGTCCGTTCTTTGGTGTGGTGCCGGCGCTGGTCGACAACCTCGGGAACATCATCGAGGGCGAGGCTGAAGGCAATCTGGTGATTCTTGATTCGTGGCCAGGTCAGGCGCGCACGCTGTATGGCGATCACGATCGTTTCGTCGATACCTACTTCAAGACCTTCCGTGGCATGTATTTCACCGGTGACGGCGCACGTCGTGATGCCGATGGTTACTACTGGATCACCGGGCGTGTCGATGACGTGCTCAACGTGTCCGGCCACCGCATGGGTACGGCCGAGATCGAGAGCGCGATGGTTGCGCATCCGAAAGTCGCTGAGGCTGCTGTGGTGGGTGTGCCGCATGACATCAAGGGGCAGGGCATTTATGTTTATGTCACGTTGAAGAATGGCGAGGAGCCGACCGAGCAGCTGCGTCTGGAGTTGAAGAACTGGGTGCGTAAAGAGATCGGGCCGATTGCTTCGCCGGACGTTATCCAGTGGGCACCGGGGCTGCCGAAGACCCGTTCGGGCAAGATCATGCGCCGCATTCTGCGCAAGATTGCCACGGCGGAATACGATGGCTTGGGAGATATCTCGACCCTGGCGGATCCGGGTGTGGTGCAGCATTTGATTGATACGCACAAGACCATGAATGTTGCTTAAGTAGCAGGTCTGAGAAGAAGAAAGCCCTGTCCGGTGTATGCCGGGCGGGGCTTTTTTGTGTCTGGAGGTTTTGTGGTGGCTGGGCTGGCCTCTTCGCGAGCAGGCTCGCTCCCACAGTTTGACCGAGTACCTTCAGACAAAATGCAGATCTCTGTGGGAGCGAGCCTGCTCGCGAAGGCAATTTGTCAGACGCTGGTGTAGTCCGCTGTCGGAGCGCGGACTCACCCAACCAATAATTATCGATCTCCCCCGTAAGACATTTCCCACTGTTACCCGCCGCTTTCCACGTAACCGAATGTGTAACCGCCCGCCCCGGAGCGGGGCGAAGGGAAACGCATCGCCCCGTTTTAGAGCCTCGAAACCCCCGGTGAAAAATAAGACACAACGCTGCGCTTGCCGGATTAGAAGGGTTTGCGAATAATAGGCCCGCAATTTGCAGCATAGATCGGTTCACTGTCTTTCGCTCCTGCATGAAATTGCAGGGCTGTCAATGCGCCAAAGTCGCTTTCTCTGTGCATCTGTAATTAGTTGTCGCATTGAAGAAATATCGGCTTCCGGCCTGTCGTTAGAATGCCGATCACTCGCTCATCGTGGCTGACGTTGAAACCTCTGACGGTTTCAATGGGAAATTTCCCACCGATGCAGCAACCGATTTCCCGATTCACCCATTCGCATATTGGGCTGTCGCTCACTCTGCCGTTTTTGCCCTTTACCGATGGAGTCCCAAGATGAAGAAACTTGTGCTGCTTGGCGCCCTGGCACTGTCCGTGCTGTCGCTGAATGCCTTCGCTGACGAAAAACCTCTGAAGATCGGTATCGAAGCGGCTTACCCTCCGTTCGCCTCGAAAGCACCGGATGGCAGCATCGTCGGTTTCGACTACGACATCGGCAACGCTCTGTGCGAGCAGATGCAGGTCAAGTGCGTGTGGGTCGAGCAAGAGTTCGACGGTCTGATCCCGGCACTGAAAGTGCGCAAGATCGACGCGATCCTGTCGTCGATGTCGATCACTGAAGATCGCAAGAAGTCGGTCGACTTCACCAACAAGTACTACAACACCCCGGCACGTCTGGTCATGAAGCAAGGCAGCGTTGTCAGCGACAATCTGTCTGAGCTGAAAGGCAAGAACATCGGCGTGCAACGTGGTTCGATCCACGAACGTTTCGCCCGCGAAGTCCTCGCGCCACTGGGTGCCGAGATCAAGCCGTACGGCTCGCAGAACGAAATCTACCTCGACGTGGCCGCCGGTCGCCTCGACGGCACCGTGGCTGACGCCACCCTGCTGCAAGACGGCTTCCTCAACACCGACGCCGGCAAGGGCTTCGCGTTTGCTGGTCCTGCGTTCACCGACGTCAAATACTTCGGCGACGGCGTAGGCATCGCAGTCCGCAAGGGCGACGCTCTGAAAGACAAGATCAACGCAGCCATCGCGGCCATCCGCGAAAACGGCAAGTACAAGGCAATCCAGGACAAATACTTCGCCTTCGATATCTACGGCAAGTAAGACGTCTCTGCGACAAGTCCGAAATGGCGCAAGCAACAGGATCTCTGCGGTTTGCGCCATTTTTTCATCCCAACTTTCGAGGACCTGAATCATGTTGAAAGGCTACGGGGCTGTCATCCTCGATGGCGCATGGCTGACGCTTCAGCTCGCCTTGTCGTCCATGGCTCTGGCCATCGTTCTCGGGCTGATCGGTGTCGCGTTGCGCCTGTCGCCGGTGCGCTGGCTGGCCTGGCTGGGCGATCTGTATTCCACGGTGATCCGCGGGATTCCCGATCTGGTGCTGATCCTGCTGATCTTTTACGGCGGTCAGGACTTGCTCAACCGCGTCGCACCGATGCTCGGCTATGACGACTACATCGATCTGAATCCGCTGGCCGCCGGTATCGGCACCCTCGGTTTCATCTTCGGTGCGTACCTGTCGGAAACCTTCCGTGGCGCGTTCATGGCCATTCCCAAAGGTCAGGCCGAAGCGGGCATGGCGTACGGCATGAGCAGTTTTCAGGTGTTCTTCCGGGTGATGGTGCCGCAGATGATTCGCCTGGCGATTCCGGGCTTCACCAACAACTGGCTGGTACTGACCAAGGCGACCGCGCTGATTTCCGTGGTCGGTCTGCAAGACATGATGTTCAAGGCCAAGCAGGCGGCAGATGCCACTCGCGAGCCTTTCACCTTCTTCCTCGCAGTGGCGGCGATGTACCTGGTGATTACCAGTGTTTCGTTGCTGATCCTGCGTCAACTTGAGAAGCGCTACTCGGTAGGCGTAAGGGCGGCTGATCTATGATCTTCGACTACAACGTCATTTGGGAGGCGATGCCGCTGTACCTCGGCGGCCTGTTGACCACCCTCAAACTGCTCGCGCTGTCGCTGTTTTTCGGTCTGCTCGCGGCCCTGCCGCTGGGGCTGATGCGCGTCTCGAAGAACCCGGTCGTCAACGGCGCCGCGTGGTTGTACACCTACGTGATCCGTGGCACGCCGATGCTGGTGCAACTGTTTCTGATCTACTACGGTCTGGCGCAGTTCGAAGCGGTACGCGAAAGCTTCCTGTGGCCGTGGCTGTCCAGCGCAACGTTCTGTGCGTGCCTGGCCTTCGCCGTCAATACCAGCGCCTACACCGCCGAGATCATTGCCGGCAGCCTCAAGGCCACGCCGAACGGTGAGATCGAAGCGGCCAAGGCCATGGGCATGTCGCGCTTCAAACTGTACAAACGCATCCTGCTGCCATCGGCCCTGCGCCGGGCACTGCCGCAGTACAGCAACGAAGTGATCATGATGCTGCAGACCACCAGTCTGGCCTCCATCGTCACCCTGATCGACATCACCGGTGCGGCGCGCACGGTCAACGCGCAGTTCTATCTGCCGTTCGAGGCGTACATCACCGCTGGCGTGTTCTACCTGTGCCTGACGTTCATTCTGGTCAAACTGTTCAAACTGGCCGAGCGTCGCTGGTTGAGCTACCTGGCCCCGCGGAAGCACTGATATGGAACGCATCGACCACGTATTGCCGTGGAGCCACCTGGGCAGCGAGCGCAAGATTTCGGTGTTCCGCTTCGGACGCGGCGAGCGCAAGGCCTACATTCAGGCCAGCCTGCACGCTGATGAATTGCCGGGCATGCGCACCGCCTGGGAGCTGAAAAAGCGCCTCGGCGAACTCGAAGCCAAAGGCTTGCTCAACGGCGTCATCGAACTGGTGCCGGTCGCCAACCCGTTGGGTCTCGGGCAGTTGCTGCAAGGCAATCACCAAGGCCGTTTCGAAGCGGGCAGCGGCAAGAATTTCAACCGTGATTTCGTTGAGCTGAGCGCGCCGGTTGCGGCGGCATTGGCCGACCGTCTCGGTGATGATCCTCACGCCAATGTGCGCCTGATTCGTCAGGCGATGGCTGATCACTTGGCGGCATTGCCGGAGGCGAGCAGCCAGTTGCAAGGCATGCAGCGCGTATTGCTCAGCCATGCCTGCACGGCTGATGTGGTGCTCGATCTGCATTGCGATGCCGAAGCCGCGCTGCACATGTATGCGTTGCCGCAGCACTGGCCGCAGTGGCGTTCGCTGGCGGCGCATCTGAATGTGAAGGTCGGATTGCTGGCGGAAGATTCCGGCGGCAGTTCGTTCGATGAAGCGTGCTCGTTGCCGTGGCTGCGCCTGTCGCGGCAGTTCCCCGATGCGCAGATTCCGCTGGCGTGTCTGGCGACCACCATTGAGCTGGGCGGTCAGGCCGACACTGGTCGCGCTGAAGCCTGCGCGTATGCTGAAGGCATTCTCGCGTTCCTCGCCGAGCAAGGTTTGCTCACCGGCGAGTGGCCGAACCCGGCGCACGAAGCCTGTGAAGGCATGCCGTTCGAAGGCACCGAGTTGCTGCTCGCACCGCACCCTGGCGTGGTGAGTTTTCTGCGCAAGCCCGGCGAATGGGTCGAGGCGGGCGACGAGATTTTTGAAGTGATTGATCCTCTGTCCGATCGGGTCAGCACGGTATGTGCTGGTACCTCCGGGGTGCTGTTTGCCATTGAACGGCTGCGTTATGCCCAACCCGGTTTCTGGCTGGCCAAGGTGGCGGGGCGCGAAGCGCTGCGTCACGGGCGCTTGCTCAACGACTGACTGACTGTTTTTGTGAGAACCGACCGCATGTACAAACTTGAAGTCCAAGACCTGCATAAACGCTATGGCAGTCACGAAGTGCTCAAGGGCGTGTCCCTGAAAGCGGCAGCCGGCGATGTGATCAGCATCATCGGCTCCAGTGGCTCCGGCAAAAGTACTTTCCTGCGCTGCATCAACCTGCTCGAGCAGCCGCACGCGGGCAAGATTCTGCTCAACAACGAAGAGCTGAAACTGGTAGCGAACAAGGACGGCGCGCTGAAAGCCGCTGATCCGAAACAGCTGCAGCGCATGCGTTCGCGCCTGTCGATGGTGTTCCAGCATTTCAACCTGTGGTCGCACATGACCGCGCTGGAAAACATCATGGAAGCGCCGGTGCATGTACTCGGCGTCTCCAAGGCTGAAGCCCGCGAGAAAGCCGAGCACTACCTGAACAAGGTCGGCGTGGCCCATCGTAAAGACGCGTTCCCGGGGCACATGTCCGGTGGCGAGCAGCAGCGTGTGGCGATCGCCCGTGCGCTGGCGATGGAGCCGGAAGTGATGCTGTTCGACGAACCGACGTCGGCGCTTGACCCTGAATTGGTTGGCGACGTGCTGAAGGTGATGCAAGCGCTGGCTCAGGAAGGTCGCACCATGGTCGTGGTCACCCACGAAATGGGCTTCGCCCGTGAAGTGTCGAACCAGTTGGTGTTCCTGCACAAAGGCGTGGTGGAAGAGAGCGGTAACCCACGCGAAGTGCTGGTCAATCCGCAATCGGAACGTTTGCAGCAATTCCTCTCGGGCAGCCTCAAGTAATCGCTGCCGTTATGCACCAAATTAGGTCATGCTTCGCGACCTAGAGACTGACCAAAATCCCCTGTGGGAGCGAGCTTGCTCGCGAAAGCGGTAGTTCAGATACCAACGATGTTGACTGATACGCCGCCTTCGCGAGCAAGCTCGCTCCCACAATGGATCTTTGTCAGCCTCATGATTTGTGTTCATTTACGGGCTAGCATTGGCCCATGCCTTCATCACTGTTCTTCGCTTCGGATTGCCCGCCCATGACTGCCCATCGAATTGGTTTCCTGATTTGGCCCAGCACTAAAGCGTTGACGCTGGCGCTGGCGGAGGAAGCCTTGCGTGTTGCTCAGCGTGTGCACCCGGACGTGGTCTACGAATTGTCGTTCCTGCAGGCCGAGCCACCGGCCGAAGGCGCCTGGCAATTGCCCGGTGAAGCCTGGACCGGCAAGCTCGAAAACTTCCAGAAACTGTTCCTCCTCGCTGACGAGCCGCCGACCACGTTGGCCCCGGCTCTTAGCAGTGCGCTCAAGCAACTGGTGCGTGCGGGCACGGTCATCGGCGGTCTGTCCGCCGGTGTGTACCCGTTGGCGCAACTCGGTTTGCTCGACGGTTATCGCGCTGCCGTGCACTGGCGCTGGCAGGACGATTTCGCCGAGCGCTTCCCGAAAGTCATCGCCACCAGTCACCTGTTCGACTGGGATCGCGATCGCTTGACGGCGTGCGGTGGCATGTCTGTTCTCGATCTGTTGCTGGCGGTATTGGCCCGCGATCATGGTGCAGAACTGGCCGGTGCCGTCTCGGAAGAACTGGTGGTTGAACGCATCCGCGAAGGTGGCGAGCGTCAGCGCATTCCGTTGCAGAACCGTCTCGGCTCCAGCCATCCGAAGCTCACCCAGGCGGTGTTGCTGATGGAAGCCAACATCGAAGAGCCGCTGACCACCGACGAAATCGCCCAGCACGTGTGTGTATCCCGCCGTCAGCTGGAGCGGATCTTCAAGCAATACCTCAACCGTGTGCCGAGCCAGTACTACCTGGAACTGCGCCTGAACAAGGCCCGGCAGATGTTGATGCAAACCAGCAAGTCGATCATTCAGATCGGCCTCTCGTGTGGCTTCTCTTCGGGGCCGCATTTCTCCAGCGCCTACCGCAACTTCTTCGGTGCCACGCCGCGGGAAGATCGCAACCAGCGGCGCAGCAGCAGTCCATTCGAATTGTCGTCGGTGCCGCCCGAGCGCGGTTAAACCGTCGCCGATACCATCAGAACAAAGACTCCGATGTTTCACTCAGCGTCGCTGACGCCTCGTTGACCGGGGTAATCGATGAACCGTCGGATTGCTCTTGCAGCATCAGCACGTGCTCGCGGGCAAGACGTTGCGCGGCCACGCGTTGCTGGCTGATCTCGGAGAGCAGATTGCCACTGAAGTCGAACTCCGATGCGCTGTTACTCAGCAACGCGACCGGCACCTCGAAAATGCTGTTCCAGGAGAGGTTGGCAGAGTGCAGGTGGCGGCAATCGAACAAGCCTGCCGGTACGTCAGTGATGCCCGTGTAACTCAAATCCAGCCAGGTCAACCCCTGCATCTGGCGCACATCGGGTGTGCGCCCCAGCAGGTTGTCGCGCAACACCAGTTTGTGGAGGTTCTTCAAATTGGCCAGCGCCTCGGCGGTTTGTTCAGTCAGGCTGATCTGGCACTGCGGCAGGCTGAGTGCCTTGAGTTTGTCCATGGCCAGCACCGCCTCGGGCAGGTCGCCCAAGCGATAGCCCTGAATGGACAGCGATTGCAGGTTGGGAAAGTGCTCAAGGAATCGTCCGACCCGCGGTGGCGTCAGGCTGCTGCTGTTCAATTTGAGTGTCTGGATATGGCTGAAATCGGCTGACAGCGTTGGCAATTCGCCCATGAGCGGTAAATCGGCAATGAACTCCAGTCCGGTCTGGCCGACGATGGGCACCTGCCGCCAGCAATATTCCAGGCGAGCCTTGAATTGGTCCCTGTACCCTCGCTGCAGGCGCAGGGTTTCGGCGTCCAGTGGCGTGGAGTCGTCGGCGTTGATCGGCGACTCCTGTGTCCATGTTTCGAGATCACGGATCATGGTCGCAAGCTCGATCTGGCGGCGCATCAGTTCAACGCGACCGTCAGCCAGCGTGCCGGGCAAGCTATAGACGATATGGTTGATGTTGGCATCGCTGGAAAGCGGATACAGCGTGCGGGCCAACTGGCTGTCCTCATCGCCGATCGACACACCGAAATCAATGCCGTGCTCACGGTAGTGGGTTTTTATCCGCTCGCGTGTGGGCTCTGTCAGCGGATTATGGTCCAGGTCAAAACCGCTACTGATGTCGTCCGGCAGTTGAAAAATCCCCTCGGGCAATTCGCGGATATGGTTTTCACTGAACAGCGCGACTTTCAGGTTGGGCAGTTCGTGCAGGCCGGCGGGCAGTTGATCGATTCCGGTTCTGGACAGGTCGATGAAATCCAGTGTGCTCAGTGGTGCAATTTGCGGGACGCGGCCCAGCGGGTTGTTGTACATGTCTAGCCCTCGCAGGCCAGACAGCGCGGCCAGTGCGGCTTGCGCCGAGTCATCGAAAACGATGCCGCAGCTGGTCAGCGCGAGTGTTTTCAGTCGGCTCATGCGGGCGATGGACGGGGGAAACTGGCCGAGGGCAAAGCGGCGCATTTCCAGCGCTTCCAGGCCGGTAAAGCATTTCAGAAAACCGTCAACGCTGCTCAGCCGTACGTTACCCTGCAGCGCCAGTTGGCTGACGTGGCTGAAATCCACATTCAGTGTCGGCAGCTCGCCGATCACGTTCAGATCGATGTTGAACGCGTTGATCCGCAGTTCCGATTTGCTGGTTTGCCGGCTGCGCCAGAGCCATTCCACGGTGCGGCTGAACGCTCTGCGATCGACACGCTGCGCGGCCCTGTCGGCGGCGCTCATGTTTAATCCTGGTGTACCGGTCGGCACACGCTCCGACCAGGCCGCGAGGTCGCTGAGCATTTGCGCGACTTCTGTTTGCCAACGCGCCAATTGCGCGCTGCCGTCTGCCAGGGTGCCCGGCAATCGATAGATCACTTGGGTGGCATCTTCGATACTCAGCCCGGGAAACAGTGCCTGCACAGCGCTGATGTCGGCCAGATCAGGCAGTACGCCAATGTCATAACCGGCGCCGGCGTAGAAGTGCTTGATGCGATCTCGGGTGGCTGTCGACAAGGGGTTATTGGCCAGATCGATGCCGTCGGCCAGATCGATGTCGAGGGCGAAAAAATCTTCTGGCAGATCAGTGATGGCGTTGCTGTTGAGTTGCGCATTTCTCAGGTTGGGATGCGTGACCAGACCCTTCGGCACTTCGCCAATGCCGCAGTTGTACAGGCGCACATCATTGAGTGTAGGCAGCGGCGTCAGATCCGGATTCAAGCCCAGTGGGTTGTTGCCCAGGTCCAGATATTCGAGGTCACTCAGCGAATGCAACAGGGCTTGCCCCTCAGGCGTGAGGGTAATGGCGCAGTTGCCCAGGGTCAGTTTTTTCAGCTGGGGCAACTGCCCGAGACTGGCCGGCATGTGCCCCAAGGCGAAGTTGTGCAGTTCCAGAACCTCGGCGTGGGGAAACAGTTGGATGAATGCGCTGACATCGGCAATCCCCGCGTTGCCCATGAGGTGCACGCTGGAAACATGACTGAAATCGGCCCTGAGCGGCGGCATCTCTCCGCTGAAGGTCAGGTTGGCCAGCAATTGATCCTCGCGCATGCCCGAGACTCGCGAGCGGCTTTGCCAGAAGAGTTGTAACTGTTGGGCAAAGTCGGTTCGGGCGGTGTAGTGGTTGTACATCTCGACGGCATCCAGCGCCTCAGCAGTCAACGGGTCTTGCACCGGAACCTGCAACGCCCATGTCCGCAGGTCTTGCTTGAGTCCATCGAGTTCCATACTCCAGGCCTGGAGTTGGGTCCGGCTGTCTGCGAGGGTTCCGGGCAGGTCATAAATCATTTCGCTGGCGTCGATGGTGTCGAGGCTCGGAAACAGCGTTCTCGCCAGGTCGATATCCGCAGAGTCTGCCAGTACGCTGAAATCGTTCCCGGTGTTGCGGTAGTAACTCTTGATGCGGTTGCGCGCGGCAGCGGAGAGGTTTGAGTTATCGGCCAGGTTAATGCCTTCGCTGTGCTCGGCCGGCATGGCAAACAGCGCGTCGGGCAGTTCGACGAAGTTGTTCTCACTGAGCAGTACGGTTCTTGGGTAAGGGCCGTCGGCAAGCCCCGCTGGCAGTTCATTCAGGCCGCTGGCAGACAGGTCGAGGTGTTTGAGCGACGGCAGCAGGTTCAGATCAAAAAACCTCCCGAGCGGGTTGCCGCGCAATTCGAGTATCTGCAACTGCGGCATGGCGCAGAGTGCGGCCTGGGTTTGCGGCGTCATCAGCACGCCGCAATTTTTCAGGCGCAACGTCAGCAGTTGCGAGCTGTCGAGCGATGGCAGCGTTGCCGGTTCGAGGTCGAAAAAATTCAGCTCCAACAGGTTCAGTTCCCGGAACTGCTGCAGGAATGGCAAGAGTGCCGAGATGTGCTGGTTGCCATCGAGGATGATTTCACGCACGTGGTTGAAGTCCGCGCGCAACACCGGCATATCGCCGACGAACTCCAACGCGGCATCCAGTCGAACGTTGCGCGCGGCGGCTAACGGTGGGCCTTGGCGCCACAACTGCTCAAGCTTGTTGCTGAACGCCTGCCGGGCGAGGCGTTCGCTCACCTGTTCATTGAACGTCAACAGCTGGCCGGTCTCGGGCGAGTGCTCGGGAATGGTGTTGCTCCACTGCGCGAGGTCATCGTGTAACCGACCAACTTCGCTTTCCCAGGCAGCCAGCTGCGCACGACCGTCGACCAGGGTGCCGGGCAGTTGATAGAGCAACTCGGTTGTTTGCTCGGTGCTGAGGTCGGGGAAGAGATTGCTCAGGCGATTGACATCCGTCGCTTCAGGCACGACGCCGAAATGCTTTTGAGTGTCCTTGAAGTAGGTTTTCACCCGCTCCCGGCTGGCAGGGGAAAGCGGGTTGTCGGCAAAACTGAAGCCTTCGCTGAGCACCGGTGCGAGGTCGAAAAAGGCTGGGGGAATGTCGGTGAGCTGATTGCCAATAAAGCGGCCCGTGATCAAGCGTGGATGATCGAGCAGACCGTGCGGCAGCGACGCAATGCCGGTCTTGGTGAGATTGATAAAACGCAGCGAAGGCATCGCCTGCACCTGCGGCGAAACGCCGAGCGGATTGCCTTGCAGGTCCAGCAACGAGAGTTCCGCGAAAGGCGAAAACAGCGATTGATTGTCGGCAGGCAGGCTGATGCCGCAGTCACGCAGGATCAGGTTTTGCATTTTCGGCATGGCGCTGATCGCGGGCGGCAGACTGCGCAGATTGAGGTTTTGCATGTCGAGATGTCGCAGCTGTGCAAACTGTTGCAAGAAACCATCGACCCCGGTGGTATGTGGGCTGCCGTTGATACTCAGCGAGACGACATGGCTGAAGTCGGCATCCAGCACGGGAAGGTCGCCAATGATCGGCTGCTTGATCTGCAACAGGTAACCGGCGGAACTGCGCGTTTGCCGGCGCCAGCAGCGTTCCAGGTCATTTCTGAATGTCGCCCGGCTCTGTTTTACCAGGCGCCGTTCAATCACCGTCCAGGGCATGCCGTTGGCCGGATTGATCGGGGGAATCTGGGTTTCCCACAGTCGCAGATCGTCCTGCAGCCGGGCGAGTTCGCTCCTCAGGCGATGCAGTTCGTTTCTCATCGCCAGCGGGTCGTGGCGATACCTCAGCGCAAATTCCTGAGCATCGTTAGCGGTGTAATCTCGATAGATCAGTTGAATCGGCTCCAGCGGCGCGAGGGCAACCGAAGGCTCGCCGCCCTCAAGCAGCTGCGTGTCGGGCCAGCTTCTGCGTCCCACCAGACGCAAGCCTTCCAGCTGTGGATCGGCAGTGGCCGGCAGGGCCATCGCCACGCGCAATTCATCTCGGGCAAGAGGCCGGGCACGGATCGCGGTTTTCAGTGGCTCGGTCTGGCCAATGTGCAGGTTCATCGACTGGCGTTCGGCATCCGGCAGGGCGTAGAGAATGCTCGAGTACAGATCAGTCGCCGAATGCAGTTCCTGGCCGCGCTCATCGAACGGCTGGTAGCGACCATCGTTCTGCCTGACCAACACTTTTTGCGCCGGTGCATCGGCGCGGCCGGTGCTGTCGAGCAACTTACCTTCATAGCGCCCGTCGCGGATTTCCATGCGCACCTCACCGGTCCAGCCGGGTACGAAGCGCAGGCTGTGCAGGGCCAGCGTGTCGCTGTCGGGATTGTTCACCGAGTCCAGCTCCAGCCCTTCGAACGCGCGCGCCACGCGTACTTCTTCACTGGCGAGCTGAATCAAGGCTTGCTGACGCGGCGGAACTTGCCCTTCGCTGATCAGCAACAGTTCATCGCCGCTGGCATCGTTGAGCAGCGCTTCAGTGACGGCTGTGGGCAGCGACGGCGCATGCTCGGCGATGTTGTCGAACAATGGATCGTCAGTTCGGGGCAGGTCCCGATAGCGCGATTCAAACAACGTGTTGCGCTGGGCGTTGGCGTGTTGCAGCAGTTGCCGGCGCAAGTTGTGCGAGCGCACGTCCAGCGGCAGATCAGCGTCGGCGAAGGCTTCGCCCAGCAACGCTTTGGCGTCTTGTTCGTCGAGTGTTTGCAGCAACGTCTTGAGCAGGTCGCCTTCGATCAGGTTGTCTGCATGAAGGTCGGTGACGGGCAAGGTTTCGTCGGTTGTCGACTGCCAAATGACTTCGCCTTGCTGATTGATCAGACGCAGACGTTTGTCGGCAGGCCAGCGTCCGTATTCGCTGAGCAGTTGCAACTGAGTGCTCGGGTCAGCGGCGCGATACTGCGCGGCGGACTCGCTGCCCAGTTGTTCGATCAACCGCTGCAGATCCTGATCGATGGTAAAGCGCGCAATGCTGTCGGCCAGCAACGGCGGCAGCGGTTGCTGGTCGGCGTGCATCTGGCGCAGGGCATGCTCGTCGACGCCGCTGATGTGCAGCACGCGCTCGCGTTGCGCCGGCGTCAGTGATTCAACCGAATGACCAATGCGCCGCAGCGCCGTCGGTGTGTCCCATTCCAGCGGTTGTTCGAGTTCGCTGTGCCAGGCGCCGTCGCCGTTATGGCGCACCCGCGGTCGGTAAGCCTCGGGGCGGCTGGGGTGTTCGATGCGGTACTGACCGGGAACCTGGCCTTCGCTCACGGCGAAATGCGCGTTGTCCAGCGGCAGCAGTTGCTTTTGCTGGTATTGAAGCAGGCCCAGTTCATTGGGCCGCGATTGCGCATCCAGGGCGATATTTTGTGCGTAGCGGCCAAGATCGGGTTGCCAGTAGCGGGTTTGACCGTCGGGCATTTGCACGGGGTTGAAGCGGTCGATGAAAGCGACGATGTCCTTGGGCAGGACGTTACGAAATTCGCCGACGGCGATGGCGCCACCGACCGCGAAACCGCCCAGTTGAATCAGCGACTCAACGGTGCCGATCAAATGTTGGATCGCCTCGGCGCTCTGGCCCATTGACCAGTCGACGATGCCCTCGAACACCTCGTCGAGAAACTGATAGGCCATGTACGCCATCACCATTTCCCCGAGCACCGGCACGAACGGCGCAATGATGAACGCGGCGGTTTGCACAATAGCCGAGGCGATCCCGACAAAGGAATCCCATAGCGCCCAGCGCGCCCGCGAATCGACCGTGGCGGTGGCGACGGCGATGACCCGAGCGTCATTGAGGATTTTGTTCAGCTTGCCCTGATACAGGTGCTCCCACAGTTCGAGGCGAATCGGTGTGGCGGCCAGTTGCAGGTCGGGCCGCTCGAAGGGCGTGTCGCGCCATGCCGGCGCTTGACTGCCCGGCTCCGGCGCGTGCCAGGTCACTCGACTCAGGCGATTGTTGAGGCTGGAAAAGAACACACCGCGCTGGTCGTGAAGGATGAAGCGGCTGAAGAATTTCTGGTAGTCGGCGCAGCGCAACTGGCGGGTCAATTCGACTTCCATTTCGGCGGACGAGGCGTACTCCTTGATCGGATGCTGCGGGTCATCCGGCACATAGGCGACCACTCGGGCAATGGTGCGCGGTTCGTCCGCCGGCGGTGCGAAGACAATGATGTCGCTGAGGGGCGCGGCCATCATCGTCAGGCTGTGGCATTGCAGCGGCTGGCCGTTGATCCGCAGATGAGGAAGGCCTTCAGCCAGGGCGCTGATCGTACGGAAGTAGCCTTCACTGATGTCGCGGTTCATCCGCGCAAACTGCAGCGCGGCGTGCAGCGCAGCCCGCTGACTCTTGTCGATCTTTTGCCGCAAGTCCGCCGCGTTCGCCGGGTCGCTGAAGCCCAGGTGTTGTTGCAGATACGCCCTGTACTGCGCGCCGATATCCAGCGCTCGGCACAACCCGGTGAAGGCCGCGATGCTGAGCTTTGCCTTGACCTGCGGCAGCGTGTCGAACTGGCCGCTGGCCGAAGGCTGGGTAATGAAGGTCGATGCCGCTTCATAAGCGTCGTCCTCGGTCTCTTTCTGCTCGAAGTTGTGCAGCGCCGCATCCAGCAGGGACACGGTCCAGGTGCGCGCACCGCCGCTGTCGAGCGCAAACAGCGGGAGGGTGCTGGGCAGGTACAGACGCAGGAATGTGGTCCTGACGTCCAGATCCAGATCGAAGCGGGTTTTCAGCGCAGCCTTCAACAAGGGCTCGGCAAAGGTGCTGGCATCTTTGAAGTCTTGAAGACGCTGGTCGACTGCGCTTTGTGCGCTCCAGTGTGCGGCGTTGAGCGTTTTCAATAACTGGTGCTGGCCTGCCGGCAGGGTCTGGAGCGTTTGTGGCTGGGCGGGTTGAGTGGTTTTCAATGCCTGGCGTCTGGCATCTGACAGATTGCCGAGCCACTGCGGCAGGCTGGCCTGCAGATGCAGATAGTGGGCGTCGGCGCGGGGGCTGAGCGCATCGGCGCTCAGGGCGGGGGAGAGTGCTTCGCTGGGTTGCATCGGCCAATCCTTGGCGGCGGGAAAGTGGCCAGCAAATCAAAAGACTGTGCTGTCGGTGCGGTACATATTTATACCGGCGAGGCGGATCTGAGTTGATATCCTCCCGGGCCTGCCGTATTTCGCCGGTGACAGTTTAAACTGCGCCTTTGCGACGCTATTTGTCGCATTGCCGTAAACCCGTGAAAATCCGGGGTTTGCGCTATAAGAAGTTGTCGCTTGGCGACAAGGCCGGGCGGAAAACTGTCCTTACAATCCTCACCAAGCTCGCCAGTTTCAGGCGAGTGCTTCTCATCAGGAGACTCCGATGTCCGTTGAGCACGCTGCGGTACAACGCGCCGATTTCGACCAGGTAATGGTTCCCAACTACGCGCCTGCCGCTTTCATTCCGGTGCGTGGCGCCGGTTCCCGCGTCTGGGATCAGGCCGGCCGCGAGCTGATCGACTTCGCCGGCGGGATTGCCGTTAACGTATTGGGCCACGCGCACCCGGCGCTGGTCGGTGCATTGACCGAACAGGCGAACAAGCTGTGGCACGTGTCCAACGTGTTCACCAACGAGCCAGCGCTGCGCCTGGCGCACAAGCTGATCGACGCCACGTTCGCCGAGCGCGTGTTCTTCTGCAACTCGGGCGCTGAAGCCAACG
Organism: Pseudomonas fluorescens; assembly: GCF_001648775.1. Classification (GTDB taxonomy): domain Bacteria; phylum Pseudomonadota; class Gammaproteobacteria; order Pseudomonadales; family Pseudomonadaceae; genus Aquipseudomonas; species Aquipseudomonas fluorescens_M. Next base: position 37,891 of record NZ_LVEJ01000025.1, on the reverse strand, counting down.
AGGCCGCGTTCAAGCTGGCCCGTCGCGTTGCGTTCGACCGTTTCGGCACTGAGAAGTACGAAATCATTGCGGCGCTGAACAGCTTCCACGGTCGCACCCTGTTCACCGTCAATGTCGGTGGCCAGTCGAAGTACTCCGACGGTTTCGGCCCGAAAATCACCGGCATCACCCACGTGCCTTACAACGACCTGGCCGCACTGAAAGCAGCGGTTTCCGACAAGACCTGCGCGGTTGTGCTGGAACCGATCCAGGGCGAGGGCGGCGTGCTGCCGGCCGAACTGGCTTACCTGCAAGGTGCCCGCGAACTGTGCGACGCCAACAACGCGCTGCTGGTGTTCGACGAAGTGCAAACCGGCATGGGCCGCAGCGGCAAGCTGTTCGCCTACCAGCATTACGGCGTGACCCCGGACATCCTCACCAGCGCCAAGAGCCTGGGCGGCGGTTTCCCGATCGCGGCAATGTTGACCACCGAAGCGTTGGCCAAACATCTGGTCGTTGGCACTCACGGCACCACGTACGGCGGCAACCCGCTGGCGTGCGCAGTCGCGGAAGCGGTGATTGACGTGATCAACACCCCTGAAGTGCTGAACGGCGTGAACGCCAAGCACGACAAGTTCAAGGCGCGCCTTGAGCAGATCGGCGAGAAATACGGCCTGTTCACTCAGGTGCGTGGTCTCGGTCTGCTGATCGGTTGCGTGCTCAGCGATGCCTGGAAAGGCAAGGCCAAAGACATCTTCAACGCCGCTGAAAAAGAAGGCCTGATGATTCTGCAAGCCGGCCCGGACGTGATCCGTTTCGCCCCGAGCCTGGTGGTGGAAGACGCTGATATCGATGCCGGTCTGGACCGTTTCGAACGCGCCGCTGCAGCACTGACGCAAGCCTGATAGACCCTTCGACGCCTGGAGTTTTTTCAGGCGTCGAACCCAATTTTTGATGCCGGTGAGATTCATTGTGGGAGCGAGCTTGCTCGCGAAGAGGGAGTTTCAGTCGCCATCTATGCTGACTGATACACCGCTTTCGCGAGCAAGCTCGCTCCCACAGTGTCCGGTGTTTTTTTCTGTGAGTTTATAAGAGAAAGGAGTGACACCATGCTGGTGATGCGCCCTGCGCAAATGGCTGATCTGGGCGAGGTACAGCGTCTGGCTGCGGACAGCCCGATTGGTGTCACTTCCTTGCCGGATGACGTGGAACGTCTGAGCGACAAGATCGCCGCGAGCGAAGCCTCGTTCGCCGCCGAAGTGAGCTTCAACGGCGAGGAAAGCTATTTCTTCGTCCTCGAAGATTCCGCCACCGGCAAACTGGTCGGCTGCTCGGCGATTGTTGCTTCGGCCGGTTACTCGGAACCGTTCTACAGCTTCCGCAACGAGACCTTTGTGCATGCTTCGCGCGAGCTGAAGATCCACAACAAGATCCACGTGCTTTCGCAGTGCCACGACCTGACCGGCAACAGCTTGCTCACCAGTTTCTACGTACAGCGCGAGCTGGTCGGCTCGCCGTGGTCGGAACTCAACTCCCGTGGCCGTCTGCTGTTCGTCGCCAGCCACCCGGAGCGTTTCGCCGATTCGGTGGTGACCGAGATCGTCGGTTACAGCGACGAGAACGGCGACTCGCCATTCTGGGACGCGATCGGTCGCAATTTCTTCGACCTCAATTACGCCGAAGCCGAGCGTCTGTGCGGGCTGAAAAGCCGTACGTTCCTTGCCGAGCTGATGCCGCATTACCCGATCTACGTGCCGCTGCTGCCGGACTCCGCCCAAGAGGCGATGGGCCAGGTGCACCCGCGTGCGCAGATCACCTTCGACATCCTGATGCGCGAAGGCTTCGAGACCGATCACTACATCGACATTTTCGACGGCGGCCCAACCCTGCATGCACGTGTTTCGGGGATCCGTTCGATCGCCCAGAGCCGTGTGGTGCCGGTGAAGATCGGCGAGCCGGTCAAAGGCGCCGGGCGCCAGTATTTGGTGGCCAACGCGCAGTTGCAGGATTACCGCGCGGTGTTGCTGGAGCTGGATTACGCACCGGGCAAACCGGTGACTCTGGATCTGGAAGCGGCCGAAGCCCTGGGCGTCGGTGAAGGTGCCAGCGTGCGCCTGGTGGCGGTTTAACGCCTTAGCGAGTTTCACGGGTGGCGAAAGCGGCCCGTTTGAGGAGATAGCATGATTGTTCGTCCCGTACGCAGCAGCGATTTATCCGCGCTGATCGACCTGGCCCGCAGCACCGGCACGGGCCTCACGACTTTGCCGGCCAACGAAGAACGTCTGGCCCATCGGGTCGGCTGGGCCGAGAAGACTTTTCGCGGCGAAGCTGGCCGTGGTGATGCGGACTACCTGTTCGTGCTCGAAGACGACGACGGCCGCGTGGTGGGGATTTCCGCCATTGCTGGCGCGGTCGGTATGCGTGAGCCTTGGTACAACTTCCGTGTCGGCCTGACCGTCAGCGCCTCGCAAGAACTGAATATCTATCGCGAGATTCCGACGCTGTTTCTGGCCAACGACCTGACCGGTAATTCCGAGCTGTGCTCGCTGTTCCTGCACGCCGATTACCGCAGTGGTCTGAACGGCCGGATGCTGTCGAAGGCGCGGATGCTGTTCATTGCCGAATTCCCGGAACTGTTCGGCAACAAGATCATTGCCGAAATGCGCGGCGTCTCCGATGACGCCGGCCGTTCGCCGTTCTGGGAAAGCCTCGGTCGGCACTTCTTCAAGATGGAATTCAGCCAGGCCGATTACCTCACCGGTGTCGGCAACAAGGCCTTCATCGCTGAACTGATGCCGAAATTCCCGCTGTACACCTGCTTCCTCTCTGAAGGCGCACGTAACGTCATCGGCCAGGTGCACCCGGACACCGAGCCGGCCCTGGCGATGCTCAAGGGCGAAGGGTTCAGCTATCAGGGCTACGTCGACATCTTCGACGCAGGTCCCGCTATCGAATGCGAAACCGGCAAGATCCGCGCGGTGCGTGACAGTGAAGCGCTGGTGCTGGCCGTCGGCACACCGGGCGACGACGCCACGCCGTTCATCATCCATAACCGCAAGCGCGAAGACTGCCGCATCACCGCTGCACCGGCGCGTCTCGCCGCCGGTACGCTGGTGGTCGATCAGCAGACCGCCAAACGTCTTCAACTCAACGCTGGCGATCAAGTGCGCGCCGTGGCGTTGTCCGCTGCACGGGAGTCGAAATAATGAATTCGCTATACATCGCAGGTGAGTGGTTGGCCGGTCAGGGCGAAGCCTTTCAATCGCTGAACCCGGTGACCCAGCAAGTGCTGTGGTCGGGGGAGGGCGCTACTGCCGCTCAGGTTGAATCGGCGGTGCAAGCTGCACGTCAGGCATTTCCGGGTTGGGCGCGTCTTACGCTGGACGAGCGCATCACGGTGCTGGAGGCTTTCGCCGCGTCGCTGAAAAACCACGCTGACGAACTGGCCCGCACCATTGGTGAAGAGACCGGCAAACCGCTGTGGGAATCGGCGACCGAAGTGACCAGCATGGTCAACAAGATCGCGATTTCGGTGCAGAGCTACCGCGAGCGTACCGGCGAGAAGAGCGGCCCGTTGGGCGACGCCACCGCCGTGCTGCGCCACAAACCACACGGCGTGGTCGCGGTGTTCGGCCCTTACAACTTCCCCGGCCACTTGCCTAACGGTCACATCGTGCCGGCGTTGCTGGCGGGTAACAGCGTGCTGTTCAAACCAAGCGAACTGACCCCGAAAGTCGCCGAGCTGACGGTCAAGTGCTGGATCGAAGCCGGTCTGCCGGCAGGCGTGTTGAACCTGCTGCAAGGCGCTCGCGAAACCGGCATCGCGCTGGCGGCGAACCCGGGCATCGATGGCCTGTTCTTCACCGGTTCCAGCCGCACGGGTAATCATCTGCATCAGCAATTCGCCGGTCGTCCGGACAAGATTCTGGCGCTGGAAATGGGCGGTAATAACCCGCTGGTGGTTGATCAGGTCGCGGATCTGGATGCGGCGGTCTACACGATTATTCAGTCGGCGTTCATCTCTGCCGGCCAGCGTTGCACCTGTGCACGCCGCCTGCTGGTGCCGCAAGGCGCGTGGGGCGACAGCCTGTTGCAGCGTCTGGTTGAAGTCAGCGCGACCATTGAGGTTGGCGCATTCGATCAACAACCGGCGCCGTTCATGGGCTCGGTGATTTCCCTCGGCGCGGCGAAAGCGCTGATGGATGCTCAGGAGCATCTGCTGGCCAATGGCGCAGTGTCGCTGCTGGCGATGACTCAGCCACAGGCGCAAGCCGCGTTGCTAACCCCAGGCATTCTTGATGTCACGGCGGTGGCCGAGCGTCCGGACGAAGAACTGTTCGGCCCGTTGCTGCAAGTGATTCGCTACGTTGATTTTGCAGCGGCGATCGCTGAAGCCAACGACACTGCTTATGGCTTGGCCGCTGGTTTGCTGTCGGACTCCGAAGCGCGTTATCAGCAGTTCTGGCTGGAAAGCCGCGCCGGCATCGTCAACTGGAACAAACAACTGACCGGTGCTGCGAGCAGCGCGCCGTTCGGTGGTGTCGGGGCTTCGGGCAACCATCGCGCCAGTGCCTATTACGCGGCGGATTATTGCGCGTACCCGGTGGCGTCGCTGGAAACCCCGAGCCTGGTGTTGCCAGCCTCTCTGACACCCGGCGTGAAGATGGCGTGATGCCCATTCGCGAGCAAGCTCGCTCCCACAAGTGCGATGAAGATCCCTGTGGGAGCGAGCTTGCTCGCGAAGGCCGCACCTCGGTCAAAAAGAACAGTTACTGAAGCCTATAACAACAGATTCTCGTGGAGCCTCGCTGATGAAATCCTATGAAGTCAATTTTGACGGTCTAGTGGGGCCGACCCATAACTACGGTGGTCTGTCCTACGGCAACGTTGCCTCGCAGAGCAACAGCCAGCAATCCTCGAACCCGAAGGAAGCGGCGCTGCAAGGTCTGGCGAAGATGAAAGCGCTGATGGAAATGGGCTTTCAGCAAGGCGTGCTGGCGCCACAGGAACGCCCGGACGTGGCCGCTCTGCGCCGTCTGGGTTTCAGCGGCACTGACGCGCAAGTGATCGAGCGCGCCGCCAAAGAAGCCATGCCGCTGCTGGTCGCCAGTTGCTCGGCGTCGAGCATGTGGGTGGCCAACGCCGCCACGGTCAGCCCGAGTGCCGACACTGCAGACGGTCGCGTGCATTTCACTGCCGCCAACCTCAACTGCAAATACCACCGCAGCATTGAGCACCCGACCACCAGCCGTGTGCTCGGCGCGATGTTCGCCAATCAGCAACACTTCGCTCATCACGCGGCATTGCCGGCGGTCGCGCAGTTCGGCGACGAAGGCGCGGCCAACCACACACGTTTCTGCCGTGACTATGGCGAGGCGGGCGTCGAGTTCTTCGTGTTCGGTCGCAGTGCGTTCGACAACCGTTTCCCGGCGCCGCAGAAGTACCCGGCCCGTCAGACCCTCGAAGCGTCGCAAGCGGTTGCGCGTCTGCACGGGCTGCGTGACGACGGCGTGGTCTACGCCCAGCAGAACCCGAACGTGATCGATCAGGGCGTGTTCCACAACGACGTGATCGCCGTGGGTAACGGCGAGGTGCTGTTCTATCACGAGGACGCGTTCCTCGACACCGAGTCGATGCTGGCCGAACTGCAAGGCAAACTCGCCAAGGCGGGCGGCAACTTCCAGTCGGTGTGTGTGCCGCGTTCGGCGGTCACCGTCGATGACGCAGTGCGTTCCTACCTGTTCAACAGCCAGTTGCTGTCGCGCCCTGATGGTTCGATGTTGCTGATCGTGCCGCAAGAGTGCCAGGCCAATGAGCGCGTCTGGACTTACCTGCAAGCGCTGACCAGCTCCGGCGGCCTGATCCGCGAAGTGAAAGTCTTCGACCTCAAGCAAAGCATGCAGAACGGCGGTGGCCCGGCGTGCCTGCGTCTTCGCGTCGCGCTTAACGAAACCGAACTGGCGGCCGTCAACCCAGGCGTTATCATGACGCCACCGTTGTACGGGTCGTTGACCGCATGGGTTGAAAAGCACTACCGCGACCGCCTGAGCGAAACCGATCTGGCGGACCCGCAATTGTTGCTTGAATGCCGGACGGCACTGGATGAACTGACGCAAATCCTTAAACTGGGCGCGGTTTATCCATTCCAAATCAATTGATGGCCGGCGCGTCGCCTGAACGCGGCGCGCGGCTTGTCTCCCCAAGAGAGTAAAAACATGAGCGATTCCCTGCAGCTGATCCTTGAAGACACCGACGGCACGCAACTGGAGACCTCCTGCACCCGCGTCGCGGTCCTGTGGCAAGGCAAAGAGCTGTGGATCCAGCAAGACGGTCGTGGCCAACTGCTGATCGGCGTGGACGTCGAAGAAGGTGACGCCGAGTACGCCAACCTGCTGCTGCGCCCATTGGCGACTAATCTGGTAAGTCTGCAACTGGAAATGGAACCGGCCGACGTCGGCGACGACGAAGACCACGTGCACGGCCCGGATTGCAACCACGATCACTAAGGAAACCGCTCTATGCTCGCCCTCGGCAAACTGCTTGAACTGACCCTCGCCGGCCGCGAACCGGCGGAGAAGACTCAACTGACTGTCGAAGGCGTGCGCATGCGCTGGTTGAGCGAAGGTGCGCTGGAAGTCCGGCCACCGGAAGCACGCGACAATGGCCTGGACCTGCTGCTGTCGGCCGGGATCCATGGCAACGAAACAGCGCCGATCGAGTTGCTTGATCGGCTGCTGCATGACATCGCTCGCGGCGATCTGAAGCCGCGCGCACGCATTCTGTTCCTGTTCGGCAACCCGGAAGCGATTCGCAAAGGCGAGCGCTTTGTCGAGCAGGACGTCAATCGGCTGTTCAACGGCCGTCATGAACAAAGCAGTGGTTCGGAAGCGCTGCGAGCCTGTGAGCTGGAACGGTTGGCGGCGAGCTTTTTCAGCAAACCGGATCGTCAGCGTCTGCACTACGACCTGCATACGGCGATTCGCGGCTCGAAGATCGAACAGTTCGCGCTGTATCCGTGGAAGGAAGGGCGCCAGCATTCGCGCCTTGAGTTGGCGCGTTTGCGCGCTGCCGGCATGGAAGCGGTGCTGTTGCAGAACAAACCGTCAATCGTGTTCAGCTCGTACACCTACGACAAGCTCGGCGCCGAGGCTTTCACGCTGGAACTGGGCAAGGCACGGCCGTTCGGGCAGAACGACGGGGTTAACGTCTCGCTGCTGGAAACTCGTTTGAAGCAGATTATCGAAGGCACTGAGCCGGAGATGGCTGAAGCGCAGCTGGATGGTTTGCAACTGTTCAGCGTCGCCCGGGAAATCATCAAGCACAGCGATGCATTCCGCTTGAACCTGCCGCAGGACATCGAGAACTTTTCCGAGTTGGAGGTGGGTTATGTGTTGGCTGAAGATTTGGCCAATACCCGCTGGATCATCGAAGAGCAGGGCGCACGCATTATCTTCCCTAATCCCAAGGTCAAGAACGGCTTGCGCGCAGGCATCCTGATCGTCCCGACCAGCGACGAAAACCTAGCCTGACCCAATTTCCGGTCTGACATATAACCGTGTGGGAGCGAGCTTGCTCGCGAATTCAATCTGGCATTCAACATTTGAGTTGGCTGTCAGTCCGCTTTCGCGAGCAAGCTCGCTCCCACAGGGGAATGAGTGAGACCAGAGATCTCACTCCTCGTGTTACACGGCTACCGCATGCGGCTCGGTGCGGCGCAGTGCGCGAACCTTGCGCAGCGTATCCGCGCAAGTGCGCGCCGCTTCCTGACCCTTGTGCACAAAGTGCTCAAAGAAGAACTTCTGATGCTCGTCGCCAGCATGGAAGTGATGCGGCGTCAGCGACACCGAGAACACCGGTACTTCGGTTTCCAGCTGCACCTGCATCAGGCCGCTGACAACCGATTGGGCAACGAACTCGTGACGGTAGATGCCGCCGTCCACCACCAGGGCAGCGGCGACGATGCCGGCGTAACGGCCAGTCTTGGCCAGCAACTTGGCGTGCAGAGGCATTTCGAAAGCGCCGCCGACTTCGAAGATATCGATGTCCGATTCCTGATAACCCAAGGCAATCATTTCAGCGACGAAGCCTTTACGGCTCTGGTCGACGATTTCCTTGTGCCAGCAGGCCTGGATGAACGCGACGCGCTCGCCATGAGGGTGTTTGCTTTTGCTGTCGATAGCGGTGGGTTGCATGTTCTGACTCCTGTTTGTGTGAAAAACAGGGCGTTATGAATCGAAAGGGATTCAAGGGTGCGCACACGCACAATATCGCGCGGACGGCCCTTTGGCGTTAATCCCGTTCTCTCTTCATCCGGACTATGACCGTCGGCCCCGGAATCACACCGGGTCTGCTGACCTTGCCGCCGCTCACAACCAAAGCCGTGTTCGTCGCCAAGCGCTCGCGGGCTATGCGCGTTGCGCGCAATTACCGCCGGTGGGGAATTGCACCCCGCCCTGAGAACGTTTTTGCCGCCCTTTCTCGGGCGGCGCAGCGTTTTTAACACAGATTGTGTGTCTGTGCATTGCGCCTTTCTGATGATTGTCATCGAATTTTTTGCAGGCTCGAAACGACTTTTCCTTGCGCAAGGCTTGATTAATCCACGCGATGACCGCAGTAATTCCACTTCGTAAAGGGATTTCCCCTGCTGACTTGAGGCCAGGTTCATGAGCGTTATCGATCTTCGCAGCGACACCGTCACCCAACCGACTCCCGCCATGCTCGACGCGATGACTGCGGCGGCCACTGGTGATGACGTGTACGGCGAAGATCCGACGGTCAATCACCTGGAAGCCGAACTGGCCAAACGTTTGGGCTTCGCCGCAGCGCTGTTCGTGCCGACCGGCACCATGAGCAACCTGCTGGGCTTGATGGCGCACTGTGAGCGCGGCGACGAGTACATCGTTGGTCAGCAGGCGCACACCTACAAGTACGAGGGCGGTGGCGCGGCGGTGCTCGGTTCGATCCAGCCACAGCCGCTGGAAGTGCAGGCTAACGGTTCGCTGGATCTGGATCAGGTCGCGGCAGCGATCAAACCTGACGACTTCCATTTCGCCCGCACCCGCTTGCTGGCGCTGGAAAACACCATGCAAGGCAAAGTGCTGCCGCTGGAATATCTGGCCCGCGCTCGCCAATTTACCCAAGACCATGGCCTGCAACTGCACCTCGACGGCGCGCGCCTGTACAACGCGGCGGTGAAGTTGGGCGTTGATGCGCGGGAAATCACCCAGCATTTCGATTCGGTGTCGGTGTGCCTGTCCAAAGGCCTAGGCGCGCCGGTGGGCTCGGTGCTGTGCGGTTCTGAGCAACTGATTGGCAAGGCACGCCGTTTGCGCAAAATGGTTGGAGGCGGCATGCGTCAGGCCGGCTTGCTGGCAGCGGCGGGGCTGTATGCACTGGATCACAACGTCGAGCGTCTGGCCGACGACCACGCCAACGCGCAGTTTTTGGCCGACGGTCTGCGTGAAGCGGGTTTCATCGTCGAACCCGTGCAAACCAACATGGTTTATGTGCAAATGGGCGACAAAGCCGAAGCGATCAAGGCCTTTGCCGGCGAACGCGGGATCAAGTTGAGCGCCGCCGCGCGCCTGCGCATGGTTACGCACATGGACGTCAATCGCTCGCAAATCGAGCAAGTGATCGCGACATTCGTCGACTTTTCGCGCAAGTGACAGCGTTAGCCGTCCAATTGACCGTTTCTATCGTATAAACACGCTGTACCCCGCGCGCAGGGCCGATATAATGCGGCCCTTTGCCGTCGCTTCGTCTGTTGACGTTTCGAACAGGCCTTTGGCCGCAGCCTCCGTGGAAGAACCTAATGAAAAGCGCAGAAATCCGTGAAGCCTTCCTTCGCTTCTTCGAAGAGCAAGGCCACACCCGTGTAGCCTCCAGCTCTTTGATTCCGGGCAACGACCCAACCCTGCTGTTCACTAACGCGGGGATGAACCAGTTCAAGGACTGCTTCCTGGGCCAGGAAAAACGTGCGTACACCCGTGCGACCAGCAGCCAGAAGTGCGTGCGTGCCGGTGGCAAGAACAGCGACCTGGAAAACGTCGGTTATACCGCTCGTCACCACACTTTCTTCGAAATGCTCGGTAACTTCAGCTTCGGTGACTATTTCAAGAAGGACGCGATTACTTACGCGTGGACCTTCCTGACCGGCGTTCTGCAACTGCCGAAGGAAAAACTCTGGGTCACCGTCTACGCCTCCGACGACGAAGCGTATGACATCTGGACCAAAGAAATCGGTGTGCCGGTCGAGCGCATGATCCGCATCGGCGACAACAAAGGCGCGCCGTACGCCTCCGACAACTTCTGGACCATGGGCGATACCGGCCCGTGCGGCCCGTGCACCGAGATTTTCTACGATCACGGCGACCACATCTGGGGCGGCCCACCGGGCTCGCCGGAAGAAGACGGCGACCGTTACATCGAGATCTGGAACAACGTGTTCATGCAGTTCAACCGCACCGCCGATGGCGTGTTGCATCCGTTGCCAGCGCCGTCGGTCGACACCGGCATGGGCCTGGAGCGGATCAGTGCGGTGATGCAGCACGTCAATTCCAACTACGACATTGACCTGTTCAAGAACCTGCTGAAGGCCTCGGCCGAAGCGATCGGTTGCGAAAACGGCGATCAGTCTTCGCTGAAAGTAGTGTCCGACCACATCCGTTCGTGCGGCTTCCTGATCGCCGACGGCGTGCTGCCGTCCAACGAAGGTCGCGGTTATGTACTGCGCCGGATCATCCGTCGCGCCTGCCGTCACGGCAACAAACTGGGCGCCACTGGCAGCTTCTTCTACAAGATCGTTGCCGCACTGGTTGCCGAGATGGGCGAAGCCTTCCCGGAACTGAAGAAGCAGCAGAGCAACATCGAGCGCGTGCTCAAGGCTGAAGAAGAGCAGTTCTCCAAGACGCTGGAGCACGGCCTGAAGATTCTCGAGCAGGATCTGCTGGAACTCAAAGGCACCGTGGTGCCGGGCGACGTGGTGTTCAAACTCTACGACACCTATGGTTTCCCGATGGACCTGACCGCCGACATCGCCCGCGAGCGCAGCCTGACTGTCGATGAAGCCGGTTTCGAACGTGAGATGGAAGCCCAGCGTGTTCGCGCACGTTCGGCCAGCTCGTTCGGTCTGGACTACAACACCTTGGTCAAGGTTGATGTGGCCACCGAGTTCACCGGTTACAAAGACACCCGCGGTTCGGCAAAAATCGTCGCTATCTATAAAGATGGCCAGTCGGTCGACGTCTTGAATGAAGGCGAAGAGGCGGTGATCGTGCTGAACCAGACGCCGTTCTACGCTGAATCCGGCGGCCAGATCGGCGACTGCGGTTTCCTGCAGGCGGGCAGCAGCCGTTTCGACGTCCGTGACACCACCAAGACCGGCGGCGCCTTCCTGCACCACGGCGTGCTGGATTCGGGCAGCCTGACCATCGGCGCGCCGGTGGAAACGCACGTCGATGCCGAAGTGCGTCACGCCACTTCGCTGAACCACTCGGCCACCCACTTGCTGCACGCTGCACTGCGTCAGGTTCTCGGTGAGCACGTTCAGCAGAAGGGTTCGTTGGTGGATAGCCAGCGTCTGCGTTTCGACTTCAGCCACTTTGAAGCGATCAAGCCTGAGCAGATCAAAGCGCTGGAAGACATCGTCAACGCCGAAATTCGCAAGAACTCCGCCGTTGAAACCGAAGAAACCGACATCGAAACCGCCAAGAACAAAGGCGCGATGGCGCTGTTCGGCGAGAAGTACGGCGACAACGTGCGCGTGTTGAGCATGGGCGGTGATTTCTCCGTCGAGCTGTGCGGCGGTATCCACGCCAACCGTACCGGCGACATCGGCCTGCTGAAAATCATCAGCGAAGGCGGTGTGGCTTCCGGCGTGCGTCGTATCGAAGCGGTCACGGGTGCTGCGGCACTGGCGTACTTGAACGCGGCAGAAGAACAACTCAAGGAAGCGGCCAGCCTGGTCAAGGGCAGCCGCGACAACCTGATCGACAAGCTGTCGGCTGTGCTGGAGCGCAATCGCCAACTGGAGAAGCAACTCGAGCAGTTGCAAGCCAAGGCGGCCAGCGCTGCGGGCGACGATCTGTCGTCCTCGGCTCTGGACGTCAAAGGCGTGAAGGTTTTGGCCGCACGTCTGGATGGTCAGGACGCCAAGGCGCTGCTGGCGCTGGTTGATCAGTTGAAGAACAAACTCGGCCGCGCAGTGATCCTGCTCGGCAGTGTCCATGAGGAAAAGGTCGTACTGGTTGCAGGCGTAACCAAGGACCTGACTGGCCAACTCAAAGCCGGTGATTTGATGAAGCAGGCTGCTGCGGCAGTGGGCGGGAAGGGCGGTGGTCGTCCGGACATGGCGCAGGGCGGCGGTGTTGATGCCGGCGCGCTGGATGGCGCACTGGCGCTGACCGTTCCATTCGTCGAGCAGGGTTTATAAGGCAGTCCGTCCGGCCCGCAGTCTAGTGGCGGGCCGGGCGGCTGTTCGAGTGATTATTGGGCGCCCTTCATGGGCAGAGGCGGCTTTGAAATGGCTTTGATCGTACAGAAATTTGGAGGCACCTCGGTCGGTACTGTCGAGAGAATCGAGCAGGTCGCCGACAAGGTTAAGAAATTCCGCGATGCCGGCGATGACCTGGTGGTTGTGCTGTCTGCAATGAGCGGCGAAACCAACCGTCTGATCGATCTGGCCAAGCAAATCAGTGGCGATGGCCAACCGGTTCCGCGTGAACTGGACGTGATTGTCTCCACCGGTGAGCAGGTGACGATTGCCCTGCTGGCGATGGCGCTGATCAAGCGCGGTGTGCCAGCGGTGTCGTACACCGGTAATCAGGTGCGGATCCTGACCGACAGTGCGCACAATAAAGCGCGTATCTTGCAGATTGATGACCAGAAAATTCGTGGTGATCTGAAGGCAGGTCGCGTGGTGGTTGTCGCCGGTTTCCAGGGTGTCGACGAGCACGGCAACATTACCACCCTCGGTCGTGGCGGTTCCGATACCACCGGCGTGGCACTGGCTGCTGCGTTGAAAGCTGACGAGTGCCAGATCTACACCGACGTCGATGGTGTTTACACCACCGACCCGCGCGTTGTCCCGGTCGCTCAGCGTCTGGACAAGATCACCTTCGAAGAGATGCTGGAAATGGCCAGCCTCGGTTCCAAGGTGTTGCAGATCCGTGCGGTGGAATTCGCCGGCAAGTACAACGTTCCGCTGCGCGTACTGCACAGCTTCAAGGAGGGTCCGGGCACCCTCATTACTATTGATGAAGAGGAAACCATGGAACAGCCGATCATTTCCGGCATCGCTTTCAACCGCGATGAAGCCAAGCTGACCATCCGTGGCGTGCCAGACACCCCGGGCGTGGCGTTCAAGATTCTCGGCCCGATCAGTGCCGCGAACATCGAAGTCGACATGATCGTGCAGAACGTTGCGCACGATAACACCACCGACTTCACCTTCACCGTGCACCGCAACGACTACCAGGCCGCACAGACCGTGCTGGAAAACACCGCTCGCGAGATCGGTGCCCGTGAAGTGGTTGGCGACACCAAGATTGCCAAGGTCTCGATCGTCGGCGTCGGCATGCGTTCCCACGCAGGCGTCGCCAGCCGCATGTTCGAATCCCTGGCCAAAGAAAGCATCAACATCCAGATGATCTCGACCTCGGAAATCAAGGTTTCCGTGGTGATCGAAGAGAAGTACCTGGAGCTGGCCGTGCGCGCCCTGCACACGGCTTTCGAACTGGATGCTCCGGCCCGTCAAGGCGAGTAATTCCATTTCTTGAAGGGCGCGGTCTGACCGCGCCCTTTATTTTTTGAATGGCGCGAGCCCTGAACTGTTCTTTTGCTCGCGCTGGTCAATACTCAGGCATGTAGGGCTACGATCGCTCCGGTTGTAGGTCGGGTGCCTTTTTTTTGCAGACTGTTGTCCCTGAACTGAATTGCGTGAGGAGAAAGGTATGCTGATTCTGACTCGTCGGTGCGCAGAAAGCCTGATTATCGGTGATGGCGAAATCACCGTGACCGTGCTCGGCGTTAAAGGAAACCAAGTGCGTATCGGCGTCAACGCCCCGAAAGAGGTTGCTGTGCACCGTGAGGAAATTTACCTGCGTATAAAGAAAGAGAAGGACGAAGAACCAAGCCATTAATTTTTATCGATTTTTATGTTTGCAAACGGGGAAAAGGTTGGTTAAGATACGCCCCGTGTTGCGGAGAGCTGGCCGAGTGGCCGAAGGCGCTCCCCTGCTAAGGGAGTACACCTCAAAAGGGTGTCGGGGGTTCGAATCCCCCGTTCTCCGCCATTATTTGCTTAGTACGTCGTAATCTGGCTTTTTCTGTAACTTGTTGAATTTATTAGAAAAAGTGGTTGGAATAGAGATTAGACGGGCTATAATGCGGCGCAACAAATGCACTCGTAGCTCAGCTGGATAGAGTACTCGGCTACGAACCGAGCGGTCACAGGTTCGAATCCTGTCGAGTGCACCATTTAAGAGTTGTTTATAGCAATATAAATACCTCGGTTTCAACCAGTTGTGGTCTGGTTTAAAAACACAAATGCACTCGTAGCTCAGCTGGATAGAGTACTCGGCTACGAACCGAGCGGTCACAGGTTCGAATCCTGTCGAGTGCACCATTTAAGAGTTAGTTGCAGCAATGCGAATAACTTGGTTTCAGCCAGTTGTGGTCTGGTCTAAAAACACAAATTGCACTCGTAGCTCAGCTGGATAGAGTACTCGGCTACGAACCGAGCGGTCACAGGTTCGAATCCTGTCGAGTGCACCATATACCGAAAAGCCCGCGTTTAACGCGGGCTTTTTGCTGTCCGGGATTTGGCTTTTCCTTTCACGCAGCCCCTCTCATCAAAATCTATTTGAGCACTACGGCCTCGCTTGAGGTCATAGCGATAGCTCGTCGTCGACGTTCGAATATTGACCTTGTCCGGTTTGCCCAGCGCGCTTTCGACATCCTGCTGAGTCATGCCGGCAATCACGCGTTGATTGATGATCGCTGCACGACGTTGTCTGGCATCGATCAGGTTTCCACATCGGTCTTCGGCAATGCCGATAACGCCGGGTTCGCGTCCTGTATTTTTCATAGCGGATATTTCTTCGTGGTTGTGTTCCGGCATTACCGCCACGACGGATCCGGGTGAGTAGGGGTGGACTTCCTGCACTGAGCGCTGTTCACCGCTCGCGCAGCTCATGCTGGTGAAGGTGATGCTGCCATCGACGGCTTCGCAGCGATGCAAGCTGGTGGCGGCCCCGGCGGGCGGGAGGAAAAGCAGGCTGGTGAGCAAAAAAAATAACGGTTTGGATGGCATTCGATGTCCTCCATGACGATCTACGCTCAAGGGTAGTCGCTACATTTTTCACCGCTGGTGTGTTTTCTTTTCAGGATGAGTCGTCGCATTGGCAAGGATCAGGACAGTGCTCAGGTTTGTTTCGCAAGCGCTTGTTTCGACCGTGATTTTTTAACGTTTAAAACCGTCAGGCGGTGTATCATTGCGCCCGTCAGCCCCGCCGGGGCTTATGGAAAACCTCCATGGACTTACCCAGTAGTTACTCAGTAAACCGCTTTACCAATCATGAATTGACTGATTGATCCTTCCGGCGTGCCCCGCTGCTGGGAGTGGAGTTCGCCTATGTCTGAAATCGAAGTAAAGAAAACACAGGACAGCCTGCAGGATCGCCTGGCGCAAGTCGTCGAGCTGCTGCAGCGCCAACGGGTCGTCGAAGACCTGACTCATCGCCAGGAAGGCGCGCATCACGACCGGGTCGAAAACCTGGTTCACCGGCAGAATCTCGTCGAGTTGCAACGCAAGCTCGATGATCTGCACTCCGCCGACGTCGCCTACATTCTCGAAGCCTTGCCGCTGGACGATCGTCTGACGCTCTGGCAACTGGTCAAGGCCGATCGCGACGGCGACATTCTTCTCGAAGTATCCGATTCGGTTCGTGAAACGCTGATCGCCGACATGGACGATCACGAGCTCCTGGCGGCCGCCAAGGACATGGACGCCGACGAACTTGCTGACCTGGCTTCCGAGCTGCCGCGAGACGTCGTCCATGAACTCATGGAGAGCCTGGATAACCAACAGCGCGAGCGCGTACGTTCGGCCTTGTCCTATGACGAGGAGCAGGTCGGTGCGCTGATGGACTTCGAGATGGTGACGATCCGTGAGGATGTCAGCCTCGAAGTGGTTCTGCGCTACCTGCGTCGTCTCAAAGAGCTTCCCGGCCATACCGACAAACTGTTCGTGGTCGACTACGACGGCGTGCTCAAGGGCGTGCTGCCGATCAAGCGTTTGCTGGTCAACGATCCGGAAAAACAGGTGGCCGAAGTCATGGCCAGCGATCCGGTGAGTTTCCACCCGGACGAAGACGCCTACGACGCCGCTCAGGCGTTCGAACGTTACGACTTGATCTCGGCCCCGGTGGTCGACAAGAACGGCAAGCTGATCGGCCGTCTGACCATCGACGAGATGGTCGACCTGATCCGTGAGGAGAGCGAAAGCGAAGTCCTCAATATGGCGGGTCTGCGTGAAGAGGAAGATATCTTCGCCTCCGTCTGGAAGTCCCTGCGCAACCGTTGGGCGTGGCTGGCGGTCAACCTGATCACCGCATTCGTCGCATCTCGGGTAATTGGTCTGTTTGAAGGTTCGATCGAGAAGCTGGTCGCGCTCGCCGCGCTGATGCCGATCGTGGCGGGTATCGGCGGCAACTCCGGTAACCAGACGATCACCATGATCGTGCGCGCCATGGCGCTCGACCAGGTCAGCACCGGCAACACCTCGCGTTTGATGCGCAAGGAGCTGGCGGTCGGCTTGATCAACGGTCTGGTCTGGGGCGGGGTGATCGGTGTGGTCGCTTATCTGCTGTACGGCAGTTGGTCGTTGGGCGTGGTAATGACGGCAGCAATGACGCTCAATCTGTTGCTTGCGGCGTTGATGGGCGTGCTGATCCCGATGACTCTGGCCAAGATGGGCCGCGACCCGGCCATGGGTGCCAGCGTGATGATCACGGCAATGACCGACAGCGGTGGCTTCTTCATCTTCCTGGGGTTGGCGACAATCTTCCTGCTCTGATCCGTTTTAATGAAAAAGCCCGCCAACATGGCGGGCTTTTTTGTACCTGTAGCTTTACCCGTGGTCCAGTGCGCAATTCGCAGGCAAAAAAAAGCCAGCACTCATGCTGGCTTGAGGTGTTCGGTACGGCTCAGGACGCGTCTGCGGCCATTTCAGCATCGTGGGCGATCAAGGACACCAACGCGTTCTGCTGACGGTGCGACAGCTGACGGAAGCGTTGCAGCAACTCGCGCTCGTGCAACGACAGCTCCGGGCTGTCCAGGCGCATGCTCAGCTCTTCGCCCAATGCACCTTCCTGAATAAGACTCTGCTCAAGGCGCGCAATGATCTCGGAGTTCATGCTGCGATGATGATTGCGAGCCACCTCGGCAATGCGTTCACGCATTCCGTCTGGCAGACGTACGACGAACTTGTCAGCCGTACGGCTGGAATAAATTGCCTGTTTCAATGGGCGCATATATTTAACCGGTTAGTTCAGGGGAGCGGTTCTCGGGATTGGCCGCAGGATGTGTGGTAGGACAAGCATCCGCGCCAAATGGTTCAACCTGAATTGTTAAGAGGCCGGCATCATGCCTCAAAATTGCCAGATCATTGGCGTCAATTCTGTGACAAATATTGAGCCGGGTAAAGGCGTAATGCCAGCACCAATTATCAGAAATGCGGACTGGTTGGAAAACTTTACCTTGGCCGGCCTCTCTGACCGCTTCTTCATGCAGATCAATTGATGTCCGAAGACCTCAGAACGTGCATGCTATGCGGGTTTCAATCCTTTGTTCCTTACCTGTACAGGATAGTGGCAATTTGCCGATTTACTAGGGGCAGACACGTCCCCGAGGGCTTTTTCAGGATGGATGGCAGGCTTATTTATCTGATGGGACCGTCCGGTTCAGGCAAGGACAGCCTGATCGAGGCCGCGCGTGAGCCATTGCGGGCGAGGCATTGCGAGATCATGCGTCGGGTGATTACCCGATCAGCGGAGTCGGTGGGTGAGGATGCCATCGGCGTCACGCCTGAAGAGTTCGAACGACGTCAGCGCGCCGGCGAGTTTTCCCTCGCGTGGCAAGCCAATGGTCTGGCCTATGGCATTCCCGGAGAAATGGACGAATGGTTGCGTGCGGGGCGCGATGTGCTGGTGAACGGCTCGCGCGCCAACCTGCGCCAGGCGATGGAATGTTATCCGACGTTGTTGCCGGTTCTGCTGACAGTCAAGGATGAGGTACTGCGCGAACGCTTGTTGCGCCGTGGCCGAGAGACGCTGGAACAGATTGAAGCCCGGCTAGCCCGCAATGCGCTGTTCAAGGACAGGCGATCAAGTGACGCCCCGGTGCACCTGATCGATAACTCCGGCGACCTGGCAGCCGCCGTCCATCAATTGCTCGAGCTGATCCGACTCAACGCAACACCGGATCAAACTTGATCCGGCGCCCAGCCACCAATGCCAACACAAACAACACCGCAAACACGCCACAGCCAACCAACGGCAGAGTGATTTCGGTTTCCTCGAACAGCGAAAAATGCACAACGCCACTCAATAAGGCGAGGATCAGAAATCCTGCAGCTGACTTGGACATGCTGTACTCCTGAAGATATTTCAAAAAACCAGACGTTCGCCAACGGACCCAGTCAGTGCCTGCACAGGCTCACTGACCGCCTGTGGGGCGACATCACTGCGATCATTCAATACCGCCCACTGCGGCGCTCTCTGCACCTGCAAATAATGCGGCATGCGCTGAGCGACCGCTTCCGGCGCAGCACCCTGTGGGGCGAAGTGAAAACCCACCAAAACCGCCAATGCGGCTGCGTTTGCGAGCAAGAGAGTGCTGTTCATGGGGCGCTGCTCCAATTGTTCTTCTATGGAACAGCCAAAGCAGCCGGCGTGCCAACAGTCTAACCGCTGTTAAGTCCTTTAAAAACAAGCATTTGGAAGGGTTTTTCCGATTGGCCGGGTTGCAATCTGCAATGATGGCTTTTTGCGGTAGTGCAAA
Organism: Pseudomonas fluorescens; assembly: GCF_001648775.1. Taxonomy (GTDB): domain Bacteria; phylum Pseudomonadota; class Gammaproteobacteria; order Pseudomonadales; family Pseudomonadaceae; genus Aquipseudomonas; species Aquipseudomonas fluorescens_M. Next base: position 18,850 of record NZ_LVEJ01000025.1, on the reverse strand, counting down.
ATGCACGGTAAAACTTCCCGCAGCATTGCAAGGCGCCTGCCTACACTTAAAAAGCGCCACGGACGACATGACAAATCAGGGCTCGGCCGTTAACATGCACGCCGTCCGTCGCACCGTCTCTGGCCGCGACAACCCAGTGTCTCAGTAGCTCAATTGGATAGAGCATCCCCCTCCTAAGGGGAAGGTTGGCAGTTCGAACCTGCCCTGGGACACCATATCTTTCAAGGCCTCCAGCGATATGCGTATCAGCTACTCCTCACACGTGAGTGCAGGGTGGGTGCAAATGTGCTGAGCACTCTCTACTAAGCGGCCGCCACGGCCCTAAGATCTTTCATCTCGATGTTATGAAGAGACATAAGATTCGCTAGCCGTTGACCGGTCATTGAAAGAGACGCTCCGATCGGAAGTGTCACGTTGACCTCAAAGCTCGGCGTAGAGCTGATCTCTTTCGGGCGGCTGTAAAATATTTGTCGCTGGTAGAGATAAAGTGCTTGCTGAGTCAGATCCCGAGTTTCTGCCGAGACCACTTCTCCGTATACCCACCCCCCTTGCCTTAGATCGAATTTCTCTTTTTGAAGATTCGACTTCAGACCAATAAGGCATAGCTGTTGGTAAGTCAGCGATTCAGCAATGCTCAACAAATAGTTTGCTTCAGCTCGCTTTACGCTACGGTCAAAAATCAGGTTTGCGTAAAAATTTGCGAGATATGGAAGCTTTAGCTGTTCATGCTCCTGCTTTGCATTAAGCAACACTCCTTCGAACAGCTCTTCTGCAGCAGATGGGGTGCTAGGGTCTCCATCGAAGAAATCATCATCTCTCTTCGGCTCCATTAGAAGTCGCTCTCGGATGCCTTCAATTGCTAGCGCGGCCACGCCAGCGACGCGCTGTTCTTCTCTTGGTGAAAGGTATCTATTGGCAAGATCATCAAGAACGACCACGCATATTTCTCCGACTGCCGCACCAAGAGCAGCTCCTGTTGCGGCTCCTAGTGGCCCCGCCAGAGAGCCAATGGCACTTCCAACCGCCGCCCCTCCAATCTTGCTGCCTTTGTTCAGTAGCGTCAGATGGTTCTTCAAAGCAACTTTCTCCTGTCTCAAGTCAATCAGATAGAAACCTGGTCGCGGATGCGTAGGACAGTTGTAGTCGAACAGCTCGCGTGTCGTGTCGTTGCTCGTATGCCTAAACCAGCTGCGAGCAACTCAGTCACTCGCTTGTGAAGGTCGGTGTCCACTGGCCGACCCTGATACTTGCCGGCGGCCTTTGCCTTTTCGATGCCCTGAGCCTGACGCTCGCGGCGCTGCTCGTAGTCCTTGCGCCCTATCGCCGCCGTCATCTCCACCAACATCGAGTGATCGCGCCCAGCGTCCGGCCAGTGAACTCGTCGCCCTTGGTGTCTTGCATTCCTTGGTGGCTTGTCGGTAGGTCGAGCGCTACGATGCGGAAGCCCTTGGAGTCGATCGCAGCCTTGAGCTTCTGCCAATCCTCCACAGGAAGGCGTGAGAGGCGGTCTATCGACTCCACCAGCAAGACGTCACCCTTGCGCGCATCTTTAAGCAGGCGCGACAGCTCAGGCCGATCTGCCGAGGCGCCGCTAACGTTCTCCAGGTAAACACTCGCGATCACCTCGTTGTGGTCAGTGGCAAATTACTCAAGCGATGACCGGGCGCGGCCGGCGTCCTGCTCTTCGGTTGATGCTCGGAGATATGCGCGGATGAACATGATGTGCTGTCCGTATTAGTTAAGGTGTGCTCCGTATCAGCTCAGGCATACCCTACAAGGATGGCAAATTACTACTATTGTCTATGTGCAACCGGCGACGGTGTGTGTAGATTGAAAAGGATCAGGCGCCCCACCTGCGCAAGCAAAAAACCAAATTTGGCAAGGACGCAAGAATGAGCTATTTGCATCTCCATTTCGAAGGCGACATCACCCGTAACCACACGGTGAGTCTCCGGACCCTTGGCCAAAGCCTCCATCATCTTCAGGGCGCGGTGAACCGTGCGCATTTGGATGTGCGTTATGGGGAGGTTTGGAAGAACGCTAGATTGACCTCTGAGGATTATGCAGAGACCGAGTTATGGTCCAGTCCCCCGCGAGATGGCGGCTACATAATAGAGTTTTTTGAAAACAGTCCTCGACTGAAAAAAACCCTAACTAGAATTGTCTCCGCGGTAAGTCCCGCAGTAGAAAAATCAAAAACACAGGCTCTAATAAATGCAGGTTCTCTCGCAGACCAGTCTGCATTAAGAGAACAACAAGTTAATCTTGGCATCATAGATCCTCAAACATACGAAAACTATATTCCAACTGCTTCGCAGCATCCCTACGGTGATCGCGCGATAAATAAAGAGATTGATCAGCTCATCGGCGTGGTAAGGCATAGAAACTCAGGGCAAAGCACGATCGAGTTGATAGTCGGAACAGATATCCCCCAGGCTTTTAAATTTAATAAAGTGTCAAGTGAGAACTTTCACTCTCTCGTGTCTAGGCGATATCTAGGCGAGCCATTAATTTTTTCTGTAAAGGTGACAGAGCTGGACGCTGTTAATAAATCTGCGAAAGTTTTGAATGTGGTAACAGATCGCATGATCAAGCTTCAATATCGAGGAGATGCCGAATTTGAGCTGATCAAGACGTATCTTGGTATGGCTGTGCCCATGAACTTCATCGGCAGCCCTATTTATGAAGGTGGAGCATACGACGCGAAGGGCGGCGACGTTTTTTTCATTGGCCTCGCGTGATGGAAAAGCTCATTGAGTATTGCAAGGCGCGCTACGACGAGGAGCTGGGCTTTAAATTCGGACTAGCTAATATATTTAGCTGGATATTTTATGTCGTGTGCGTTCGAGTCGCAGGCGAAGGAAAAGCTTCAAATGTTTTGGAAGGCTTGGCAAATGTAAAACTAAAATCCATTATAGATATGTCGGATGGGGCTATCCCTTCGTTGACTATGTTGGAGGTTCTATATTCAATTGCGTTTGTCGTATTTGTTATTTGGCTAGCACGCAAGCTTTCAGAGGGGCTTTTCTATATGTTCACTTTGAAAGCTGACTTTCAGCTTTTGATTGTTGAAATGACCATTATATTTCATGAGCGAAAGCATGATGAGGTTCGTCGGCGCGCGCTTGGACTTGGTGCAAAAGTCGAGATAGAGCGAAATCAAAAAAAGATAGGGCGGATTCGATCGCTTGCTGATTTATTTTTGATTATTTTTTTGGCGATATTGATAGTGCTTCCGTTTAGTTGGATTAACGTAGGTGTCGCGATGGCAGGGTTTATTATGTTCACTGTCGTAACCTGGTCGTCATTTCATTTTTTCGTTGAGAGTCTGCTTCCTTACTTCGTGGCGGTAAAATATTCTGCCGGAGAGCTTACCGATATTCGGACGAGTTTCTCCGACACCTTACAAAAGTAGCTTGCAAAAAAGCCCCGCGCAGAATGGTCTGCCGGGGCTTTTTCGTTCCAGTCACCGCTGGCTAGTTTGCCGCGCCACCCTCAGCCTTGCCTATCGAAGTGCTGACTTGGGTAATGTGGCGGCGGCCATTGACCGTGTAACTTTGTGCCTGTTCTTCAGACCCAGGCTTACGCAACGTCAGTTGAGCAAACAGCCCGGATTTTTCATCGTAGGAGCCGTACCAATTGATCAGTCTGGCGATGAAACAGTCATTGCCGAGGATCACCGGAACGTCAGCGACAGGTTCAATTGCGTAATAACTTGCACCGTAACTGTAATAGTCGTCGTCCCCGGGGCCTGACGCAGGGATTGGGCAGATCGGTTTGGAGTTCGTTGTTTGGTTATTGCCTATCTTGGCCAAGCCTTGCATGAGCGCTTTTTGCACGGACGGTTCCAGTTCGTAGGCTGTTGGGTTGTCCTGATTTGCCTGAGTGCGAGGCACGTTCAGTTCATAACGATACCGCACCGTTATTGTCGGGACCTGACGGTTGATCTGCAGGGGATTGAGCAGATAGACCTTATCGACACCGTAGGCACTGTCTCGGTAGGCGGCGTAGATTTTCCCATTCACCTTGATCCAGTTGACCGCTTGGTTGGCGCCGCGATCATTGGTGTAGAAAAGGGTTGTCTCGGCGTTGGCTTCGAGAGCCGCTTCGGCGCCCCTTCTGGTGAACCTGTTGCCCATGCCGCGCCAGGTTTCGGTATACGAGAACAACCCTGTACCGCCGGAATACGTTTCAACGATCAGGTCGCGCAGTCCATCGCCATCCAGATCAGTGAGGATATAAGTCGTCTGACCTGTGTCGGCGGCCCCGGTGATGTTGGACGCAATTAATGCCTTCCATTCACGCTGGCTTACCCCTTTCGGGATCGTCTCGGGAAAGTGCGTTTGTTCGTCGTCATCGGGGATGCCGGCGAAAGACGTTTTATCGAGGCTTACCGTGAATGCATCAAGGGTTTTTTCCAGAGCGAACTCGGGGTCAGCCTTGCTCGCTGCCTCAATACGCTGCTGCAGTTGCGCCATCACCTGTTTGTCTATCTCGTCGGGCGAATACGCCAGCGTATCGATCCATTGCGCTTGCAGCGATTCCAGGCGTTCGCGATAACGCTGATTCAGGCAACTGACATCCTCCGCGCATTGGTTGCGGTCCTTTAGCCAAAGCTGTTGAGTACTTTTCAGCTTGGCTTTTGTATCTAGACTGGTCTTCATGAGTTTGCTGTAAGTAGCGCCCATCTGCGCATCCAGCGCATACAACCCTTTATCCGCACAAACAGCGTTCTCCGCCGCACTCACCGCTTTCGCACAATCCATTCCGGCCGCCGTCGCCTGCTGGAAAAACAGCAGCGCACAGACGGACACGATGCAACGTCCTTTGATGTACACGAGATAAACCTTGTAGTGGAAAGCCAAGAAGCCGCGCAGGGTAATCGCTGCGCGAGGAATCTTGAAGCGCCGGCTTCAGAGAACGCCACTTGTGGCCGATAACCCACTCGGTGACTTAAAAGTCGCGTGAATTCGCTTGATAGCATTTGGCCGGCAGCTATCATCTGCGCGCCTGAAATTGCCCTCACTTCAATTGCCTGGAAATCTTCGATGCTGTCGTATCACCAAAAGAGTTTTCTGATCGTCGATGATTTCTCGGATTTCCGCAGTTCCGTGCGTTCGATGCTGCGTGAGCTGGGCGTCAAGGACGTCGACACTGCGGATACCGGTGAGCAGGCGCTGAAGATGTGTGCGCAGAAGTCCTATGATTTCATCCTGCAGGATTTCCATCTCGGCGATGGCAAGAAGAACGGCCAGCAGGTGCTCGAAGACTTGATGCTGGAAAAGCTGATCAGCCATGAGGCGGTGTTCGTCATGGTCACCGCCGAGACCAGTCAGGCGATGGTGCTCAGTGCCCTGGAGCATGAGCCGGATGCGTACCTGACCAAACCGTTCAACCGTTCCGGCCTGGCGCAGCGCCTGGAGCGTCTGGAGCAACGCAAGACGTTGCTCAAACCGATTCTGCAAGCCCTTGATCGTGGCAAACCGGTCGAGGTGCTCAACGCGTGCATCGCCCTGTGCAAGCAGGACATTCGTTATTCGCCGCTGTGCCTGCGCTACCGCGCCGATGCGTTGCGCGACATGAACCAGAACGAAGCGCTGGAACGCCTTTACGACAGCATCATCGCCGACCGGCCATTGCCGTGGGCGTTTGCCGGGTTGGGCAAGTTGCTGTTCAAGCGCGGTCAGGTGGCGCAGGCCAAAGGCGTCTATGAGAAAGCGCTGAAAGTATTTCCGATGATGCCGTCGTTGTATGACGGCATGGCCGACGTGCTGGTTGCCGAGGGCGACACCAAAGGTGCGCAGCGGGTGCTGGAAGAGGCGATTCGCTTGTCGCCACTGGCGGTGCGTCGCCAGGCCTTGCTCGGCAAACTGGCGATGGCCAACGAGGATTTCGACACCGCTTCGCGTGCTTATCGTCAGGCCGTGGCGCAAGGTGCGCAGTCGCGCTTCAAGGATCCGGAAAGCAATCTCGGGCTGGCTCACGCGCTGATCAGCAAGGGCAGTGAGCGCGGACTCGATACGCGCACGCGGCTGGAGATCAACACCACCCTCAGTGCCGTGGCCAAAGAGAACCCGAGCGACCCCGGCCTGCAGATTCGTGCGCGCCTGATGAAGGCCACCAGCCTGCTGCTCAACGATGCCGAAACCGCTGACAAGCTCACCGAGCAGGCGATGCTGCGTCTCGACGGCATGGAGCAGTTCATGAGCCCGGAAGCGGCGTTGTTGGTCGCCAAACAGTTGCAGATGCTCGGTCAGGCCGAGGCGGGCACCTCGATGCTCAAGAGCTGCGCGGAGATCTACGGTGATGACCCTGCGGTGATGAAAGACATTGCCAAGCTCACCGACGACCCGACGATCCTCAGTTCGAGCAACGCTGCCGCCGACCTCAACCGCCAGGGCGTGCGCGTGTACAAGACCGGCAATCTGGTGGAGGCTCGCGAGGTCTTCCGCAAGGCGCTGAAGATGCAACCGAAGAACATCAGTATCGCGCTGAACATGGCCCAGTCGCTGCTGCATGGCACCGACACCAGTGTGCCGTCGGCGGAGCTGGAAGAATGTCGGGCCTGCCTGAAAATGGTCGGCCTGATGCCCGACACCGACGCGCGTTTTGCGCGTTATCAGAAGCTGAAAAGCAAGGCGTTTGGCGAATGAACCACGACGAGCAGGCTCTGGATTTTTCCACGGTGATCGCCTCCACCGTCCACGACATGAAGAACTCGCTGGCCATGCTCATGCAGGCCCACAGCCAATGGCTGGCGCGCTTGCCTGAGGCACAACGGCAAGGCGCGGAGCAGGGCGTGATTGACTTCGAGTTCGCCCACCTCAACGGCATGCTGGTGCAACTGCTCGGGCTGTACAAGCTCGGCGTCAACCAGATGCCGCTGCAACCGGCCTATCACGAGCTCGACGATTTCATCGAGGCGCAACTGGCCGCGCATCAAGAGGTGTTTGCCAGTCGCGGGATCATCGCCACCTATGAAGTCGATCCGCTGAGCCCGCTGGGTTTCTTCGACCGTGAACTGATCGCTTCGGTGCTCGGTAACTGCATCAACAATGCGATTCGTTATGCGCGCGAATCGTTGCTGATCACCGTCAGCGACGAAGCCGGGCAGTTGGTGCTGAGCATCAATGATGACGGCGACGGTTATCCGCCCGAGATGCTCGAGCGTCAGGCCGATTACGTCCAGGGCATCAATCACAGCAGCGGCAGCACCGGGCTTGGCCTGTACTTCGCTAACCGGATCGCGGCGCTGCATCAGCGCAATGGCGTCGAAGGTCGCACCGAAATAAGCAACGGCGGACCGCTCGGCGGCGGGGTGTTCAGCCTTTATCTGCCGTGACACGGGTTTTTGTTTGACGCTGCTTGATATTCCGAACAGCCGGAGCCTATTTTGTACGAGTCGCCGTTCGCGGCTCGCACAATAACAAGGATAGCGTCATGACTACCGATGGTCAGCGTTCACTCGCGCAGCGATTGACGGGCATTGATGAGATTGAATGTGTCACGCCGGATTTGAACGGCGTACCACGGGGCAAGGTGATGACCGCCGAGGGGTTCCTCGAAGGGCGGCGTTTGCAGCTGGCGCGTGGCGTGTTGCTGCAATGCATCATGGGCGGTTATCCAGCGGCGCGGTTTTACGGCAGCGATGACGGCGATCTCGCGCTGATTGCCGAACCGACCCAGATCCATCGCTTGCCATGGAGTGACGACCCGCGTGCCCTGGCCATTTGCGATGCCGATGAACTGACCGGCGAAAGCTCCAACCTCTCGACCCGTGGTCAACTCAAAGCGGTCATTGCGCGTTATGCCGCGCGCGGTCTGGCGCCGGTGGTGGCCACTGAACTGGAATTTTTCGTGTTCGCGCCGAACACCGATCCGACTCAGCCGTTCCGTCCACCGGTTGGCCTCGACGGTCGTCGCGAAGACGGCTTGTCCGCGTTCAGCGTCAGTTCCAACAACGGTCTGCGGCCGTTCTTCAGCGAAGTCTATAAATGCATGGCCGCCCTCGGCCTGCCGCGCGACACCTTCATGCACGAAATGGGTGTCAGCCAGTTCGAGATCAATCTGTTGCACGGCGATCCGCTGTTGCTTGCCGACCAGACATTCCTGTTCAAACACCTGCTCAAGGAAGTCGCGCTCAAGCACGGCTTGACCGTGGTGTGCATGGCCAAACCGCTGGCACACACGCCGGGCAGTTCAATGCACATTCACCAGAGCATCGTCGACATCAACAGCGGCAAGAATGTGTTCAGTGACGCGCACGGTGAGCCGACCGCGATGTTCCGCCACTTCATCGGTGGGCAACAGGCGGGCATGGCCGATTTCACCGCGTTGTTCGCCCCGAACGTGAACTCCTATCAGCGCCTGTGCCATCCGTATGCATCGCCGAACAACGCCTGCTGGTCCCACGACAATCGGGCGGCGGGGCTGCGGATTCCGGCAAGTTCGCCGGTCGCTCGTCGAGTCGAAAACCGCTTGCCGGGCGCCGATGCCAATCCGTACCTGGCGATCGCCGCCAGTCTGGCCGCCGGGCTGCATGGGATCGAGCATGAGTTGGAACCGACCGAGGCCATTCAGGGCGAATTCGAGGTGCCGGACAATCTTTCCCTGCCGTGTACCTTGCACGCCGCCCTCGAACGTCTGAAACGTAGCCAATTGGCGAGGGAACTGTTCGGACAGGAGTTCATCGAAGGCTACATCGCTTCGAAGACCCTGGAGTTGACCAGCTTCTATGATGAAATCACTCCCTGGGAACGGCGCGTTCTAGCAGCCCAGGCCTGACGAACCGTCGCCACCGGGCTATCGTTTGATAGCCCGGTACTTACTGCAAGGAGCCGCTCGGAACGCCGATGCGCCAAATCTGGAAATCCTTTCGAGCGCTGTATTTCGCCTCGCTGATGATGTTGATCGGCTCGGGCCTTCTATCGACTTATCTGGCGTTGCGCCTGGCCGCTGACCATGTTGATGGGCTGTGGGTCGGTGCGTTGATGGCGGCCAACTATTTCGGCCTGGTGCTGGGCGGCAAGATCGGTCACCGGTTGATTGCCCGGGTCGGCCATATTCGTGCGTACTCGGCGTGTGCCGGGATCGTCGGGGCGGCGGTACTCGGTCATGGTCTGGTCGACTGGCTGCCGGCGTGGCTGGTGCTGCGGACCATCGTCGGTCTGGGCATGATGTGCCAATACATGGTGATCGAGAGCTGGCTCAACGAGCAGGCGGACGCCAATCAGCGCGGGCTGGTGTTCAGTGGTTACATGATCGCCTCGTATCTGGGGCTGGTACTCGGCCAACTGATTCTGGTCATGCACCCGGGCCTCGGCCTGGAACTGCTGATGCTGGTCGCGCTGTGCTTCGCGTTGTGTCTGGTGCCAGTGACATTGACCCGGCGGATTCACCCGGCGCCGTTGCATCCGGCACCGATGGAGCCGCGCTTCTTTATCAAGCGGGTACCGCAGTCGTTGAGTACGGTGCTCGGTGCCGGTTTGATCATCGGTTCGTTCTACGGTCTGGCGCCGTTGTATGCCTCGCAACAGGGGCTGTCGACCGAGCAGGTCGGTCTGTTCATGGGTAGCTGCATTTTTGCCGGTTTGCTGGTGCAGTGGCCGTTGGGCTGGTTGTCTGACCGTTATGATCGGGCGCTGCTGATTCGCTGCTTTGCCGGGTTCCTCGCGGTGGCGGCATTGCCGCTGGCGATCCTTCCGCACGTGCCGCTGGAAGTGTTGTTCGGGGTCGGCTTCCTCTGTTCGCTGGTGCAGTTCTGTTTGTATCCGCTGGCGGTGGCGTTCTCCAATGACCATGTGGAAGGTGATCGGCGGGTGTCGCTGACGGCGATGCTGCTGGTCACTTACGGTGTCGGCGCGAGCATCGGGCCGTTGCTCGCAGGCGTATTGATGAAGTTGTTCGGCAGCCAGAGCCTGTACGCGTTTTTCAGCTTCTTCGCGTTGGTGCTGGTGTGGCGGATCCGGCCGAAAGCCGTGACCAATCTGCACCAGGTCGACGACGCACCGCTGCATCACGTGGCGATGCCGGACAGCATGTCCAGTTCGCCGCTGGTGGCAGCACTGGACCCGCGCGTGGATGAGCAAGTGGTGCAGGAGCAGATGCAGAATCCCGTGGCGCCTGAGCCAGAACCGCAACCTGATGCAGAACCTGAAATTCAGCCTGATCCGGCGGTGGTGCCTGACCCGGATGACGGCAGCGATAAACCGACGCCGGACATCAGCGGTGCGCGGCCCTGACGCCGTAGTCCAAACGATGCTTTAACTGTGGCGCGGGAGCAAGCTCCCGCGCCACAGGATAGTTATCGGTCCTGCTATTGCGTGAGGCAAAAAAAATGGCAGTCCCATTCGGGGCTGCCCTTTTTTGTGTTGGCGTGCGAATCAGAGATCGTCTTTATCGAAACGCCGTGCTTCACGCTGCAACTGATAAACAAAACGCTCAACGTTGCGGGCTGCCTGGCCACTGATGTTGTGGAAGCGCAGACCGGCAAAGGTGATGTTGAGTTTTTCTTCGAAATGCAGATAACGCAGTTCAACGGAGGTCGGCTGGTTGCCGAACAGCGGCGGGGCGATCAAGCGGTCGTAGACCTGACCCAGTTGCAGGCGATCGGTGATATCGCCTTCGAAACGCAGCTTGCACCCGGTCGCGGAAATATCCAGCAGCTTGCCGTTGATCGGCGCCTTGAGCTTTTCGCCACCCAGTTCGACGCTGACCAGATCAGTCAGCTTCAAAGCTGCGCGGAACGCATTGCGACGCTGGTGATAAACCACTTCGGTCGGCAAATCGCCGGTGTAAAAGCGATCACCCTCGGACTCTTCGATGTTCAGCGTGCCAGTGCATTCCCAGGCAATGCGCACACCTTCGTGAAAACCTTCGACCCGGAACGGTTCGCCGGCCAGCAGGAAGCGTTCGCCATCGCGCGGGATCATTTCGTCCAGAGCGATCGAAGCGCTGTCGCGGTCGACTTTGATCAGGTAGCTCTGGAAGCGCTGGCTGCGCTCATGGAAGGTGATGATCAGCGGATCGTGACTTTCTTGCAGTTGGCGCAGGTTGCTGGAGATTTCCAGTGGCGTGGTAAGCACCTTAGGGGGCTGCGGAGCATCATCCGCGCTGAGGGCGTTGGACACGGTTAATCAATCTCCAGACAAAATATGACGACTTGCCAGCATTTTGCCAGCATGTTCCGCGGGTTGATAGTGCTGGCGCATCAACGACTCATGCCTGGCTGAGCGGACGCGGTACGGCCGGTTTGGCGAAAGTACCACTGGCGTTGTACAGCGCCGGTGCTTCACCGCCGGTGAGGATCTTCAACTGATTGGCCGTGGAGGCCTGCTGGATCTGGATCGACTGACCATTCTTGAGGTTGGCCGTCTGGCATTGAGCGATCAGATCAGTCAATGCATCGCCTTGCGTCAGCAACTGGTCGCCAATGCTCGATTGGCTGGCCAGTTGCGCAAGGCCGCTGCGATCGGTCGGCAGGTTGAGGCTGGCGAGGATTTCGCTGCGTTTGCGGCCATGCTGTTCAAGCAGAATGATCAATGCCTGTTTGTGCGCCAGAATTTCTTCCAGCAGCGGCATGTCGCGACCGTGCAAGGCGAGGGACTCGGTTTGCAATAACTCCAGCAATTGTTGCGCTGGAGCAAAGTCGTCGTTGATCAGTTGCAATAAATTAGTGTCGTGCATGGCTGGCCTTGGGGGTTAAGCGTCCAAAAGCCTGCGCAGGCAAAGGCCTAGCGCTGGGCTTCGAAGTTGAGCAGTTTGCTGGCTACACGGTTGCTGTCGACTTTATAGCTGCCATCGGCAATCGCGGCTTTCAACTCGGCCACACGGGCTTTGTCGACAGCAGGCTGATCGCGCAGCTTGTCAGTGACCTTCTGCAACTGTTGAGCCTCATTGCTGAGGTGTACCGATTCCCCGCTTTTTGCGGTACTGGCCTGTTCGGCCGGGGTATTCAGCGGCGCGGAGGTGCCGGTTTCGGCGGTTTCCTTGGCGTTGCTGGTACGTGTACTGCCCGTAAGTGACGAGGAGCTGTTCAAACGGCTGAAATCGATGACCATGATAAAAACCTCTGGGAATTTGGACGCTTGCCATGTTTTCGGCCATCCCCTGGAAAACTTTAGGCGCATTTACCAATGAACCTTGCATGCGCCGACGCGTGTCCTGCTGCGGCACAGTTTAGGGAACAGCCGGGGTCAGCGCCAGTTTTCTACATCGCCACTTCCACTTGGCCGGGCGCGGTGACTTGCGCCTTGATGACCCGCTGGGAGTTGAGGTTTTTCACCCGGATCTGTTCTTTCAAGCCGCCATTGGCCAGCGCTTCACCGGGCATGCGCACGGCGAGCGTGCCGCTGCGCGCGGTGATGACCACTTGATCGCCTTTGCGTACGACTTCCGCCTGTTCCAGATGGACCAGGGTAATCACCTGATCGGCTACCGTTGGTCGGGTTAATTTCTGCCCGATCGCTTCGTCTACGGAAGTCAGAAAGCCTTGATTAATCGTGCTGACGTCGCGCTCACGCAAGGTCACGTCCTGCGGCTCGATAATCCCTGCGCGTTTGAGTGGTCGGGTGGTCGTCACAATCTCGCGAAACAGGCGGACTTGAGCGGGCACGAACACAGTCCAGGGCGAGGCGCCTTCACAGCGAACCTTGACCGTTACCCGGCCCAGCGGACGCGCCGGGCTCTCCAGAGTGGCTGTCAATTCCTTGTCGCACATAGGCATGCGCATACGGGGGTCGAGCTGGTTTACTTCGATTTCGTAGCGGCCTTCCGTTTGACTGGTAGCCAGATAGTCTTCTACGGTGAACTCAAGAAAGCCCTGAGTGACGCCGATAAGCATGTCAGGCAAGGTAACCGCATCAGCAATGGCAGGGCTGCCAGCGAAAAAGCAGCAGACGGCTGACATCGCGCAAAGGCTTTTGCGAGCGCGGGATGTCAGGTGTCGGAAAAATGTCGTTTGAGCGTTCATACGAGTTAAAAAGCAAGCGCCGTGCCGTTTAGCAATGAATGTGCGTCGCAACAACACTTGGCGTTGGTGTAGGAGTCTGGGCATGGCTGGTGTAATGGATTCGGTAAACCAGCGCACGCAACTGGTGGGGCAGAATCGCCTGGAGCTGTTGTTGTTCCGTCTTGACGGTCAGCAGCTCTATGGAATCAACGTGTTCAAGGTACGGGAAGTGTTGCAGTGCCCGTCGCTGACGTTGATGCCCAAGTCCAGTCCTGTCGTGTGCGGGGTGGCAAATATCCGGGGGGCAACCATTCCGATCCTTGATCTGGCAATGGCGACCGGTTCCGGAGCGTTGAAAGACAAGAAAAACCCGTTCGTGATCATCACGGAGTACAACACCAAGACCCAGGGTTTCCTGGTCCGCTCGGTGGAGCGCATCGTCAACATGAACTGGGAAGAGATTCATCCACCGCCCAAGGGCACGGGTCGCGATCATTACCTGACCGCTGTGACTCGGGTGGACAATCAGTTAGTCGAAATCATCGACGTCGAGAAAGTGCTGGCGGAAGTGGCGCCGACGCCGGAAGCGATTTCGGTCGGTGTGGTCGATGTCGAGACCCAGACCAAAGCGTTGTCGCTGCGAGTGCTGACGGTCGATGACTCATCGGTGGCGCGCAAGCAGGTGACGCGTTGCCTGCAGACGGTCGGCGTCGAAGTGGTGGCGCTGAACGACGGCAAGCAGGCGCTGGATTACCTGCGCAAGCTGGTCGATGAGGGCAAGAAGCCCGAAGAAGAGTTCCTGATGATGATCTCCGACATCGAGATGCCGGAGATGGACGGATACACTTTGACGGCCGAGATTCGCGCTGACTCGCGCATGCAAAAGCTTCATATCATCCTGCATACTTCGTTGTCCGGGGTATTCAATCAGGCGATGGTCAAGAAAGTCGGTGCCGATGACTTTTTGGCCAAATTCCGTCCTGATGACCTGGCATCCCGGGTAGTCGACCGGATCAAAGCAGCAGATATCAGCTAGGAGCGCTTTGCTCCTGGCGGTCAACACGATTTAAGAGGCGGCATCATTGTCTACGGGTAATTTGGATTTCGAACAGTTCCGGGTCTTCCTGGAAAAAGCCTGTGGCATTTTGCTCGGTGAAAACAAGCAGTACCTGGTCTCGAGCCGTCTCAACAAACTGATGGAGCAGCAAGGCATCAAATCCCTGGGTGAGCTGGTTCAGCGCATCCAGACCCAGCCGCGCAGCGGTTTGCGCGAGCAGGTGGTCGATGCCATGACGACCAACGAAACCCTGTGGTTTCGTGACACCTATCCGTTTGAAGTCTTGAAGAACAAGGTCCTGCCCGAAGCGATCAAGGCCAGCCCCAACCAGCGTCTGCGGATCTGGTCGGCGGCGTGCTCGTCGGGGCAGGAACCGTACTCGCTGTCGATGTCGATCGACGAGTTCGAGCGGACCAACCTCGGTCAGTTGAAGATGGGCGTGCAGATCGTTGCCACGGATCTGTCCGGCCTGATGCTGACCAACTGCAAGACGGGCGAGTACGACAGCCTGGCCATCGGTCGCGGTTTGTCGCCGGAACGTCTGCAGCGTTACTTCGACCCGAAAGGGCCGGGGCGCTGGGTGATCAAGGCGCCGATCAAGAACCGGGTGGAATTCCGCTCGTTCAACCTGCTCGACAGCTATGCCGCGCTGGGCAAGTTCGACATCGTGTTCTGCCGCAACGTGTTGATCTACTTCTCTGCCGAAGTGAAGAAGGACATCCTGTTGCGCATTCACAGCACGTTGAAGCCGGGCGGTTATCTGTTCCTTGGCGCTTCCGAAGCGCTGAACGGTTTGCCGGACCATTACCAGATGGTCCAGTGCAGCCCGGGGATCATTTACCAGGCGAAATAACTGCATCGGCAATACAAAAAACGGCAGGCCCGCAAAGGCCTGCCGTTTTTTTGTGCCCCAAGAAATTCTCCTTAACACCAAAAATCCCTGTGGGAGCGAGCTTGCTCGCGAAGAGGCCGTCACATTCTGCATTTGCATCGGCTGACACACCGCCTTCGCGAGCAAGCTCGCTCCCACAGTTGTCCGGTGATGATAGTGAGATGGACGGGGAGCGGCAGAAAAGCGGCATCCGGCGGAAACCGCTTGCCGCTTTTCTGGCATTGCCGCTTTGCCGATTCCCGGCAAAGCCCCGGTTTACGGGGGTTTCTCGGTTTGGCACGGCGCTTGCTAAAGCTTCAGTTACGAAAAACCGGTCACCTGAAGGTTCCCGACATGAGCATCAGCTTCGATAAAGCGCTCGGCATTCACGAAAAGGCATTGGGCTTCCGCGCCCAGCGTGCCGAAGTGCTGGCCAACAACATCGCCAACGCCGATACCCCGAACTACAAGGCGCGGGATCTGGACTTCTCCAAAGTGCTTGAAGCACAGACCCAGAAAAATGCGAACGGCACCATCGCCCTGAACATGACCAACAGCCGTCACATCGAAGCTGAAGGTCTGGGCAATGGCGACGAATCGCTGATGTATCGCACGCCGATGCAACCGTCGATCGACCAGAACACCGTGGACGCCCAACTGGAACAGTCGAACTACGCGGAAAACGCCGTCGGCTTCCAGGCCAGCTTCACCCTGCTCAACAGCAAATTCAAAGGGCTGGTGTCAGCCCTGCGCGGAGAGTAATCCATGTCCCTGTCCAGCGTTTTCAACATTGCCGGCAGCGGCATGAGCGCACAGACCACGCGTCTGAACACCGTGGCTTCGAACATCGCCAACGCCGAAACCGTCTCGTCGAGCATCGACCAGACCTATCGCGCCCGTCACCCGGTGTTCGCCACCATGTTCCAGGGCGGCCAGAACAGCGGCAGCAACTCGCTGTTCCAGAGCCAGGACGCGGCCGGTCAAGGCGTGCAGGTGCTCGGCGTGGTCGAAGACCAGAGCAACCTCGAAGCGCGCTACGAGCCGAACCATCCGGCGGCCGATGCCAAAGGCTACGTCTACTACCCGAACGTCAACGTGGTGGAAGAAATGGCTGACATGATTTCCGCGAGCCGGTCCTTCCAGACCAACGCCGAAATGATGAACACCGCCAAAACCATGATGCAGAAGGTACTGACCCTCGGTCAGTAATAAGGGGCGACTGCCATGAGTGTTTCCGATACCACCAGCAGCTTGAGCATGAATGACATCCTGGCGAACTCGTCGAAAAAGACCGGTTCGACCACAGGTGGCATTGCTTCGGCCACGAACAGCGCCACCGGCGGCCAGGCCCTGGGCAAGGACGCGTTCCTGCAATTGCTGGTCACCCAGCTGAAAAACCAGAACCCGCTCGATCCGCAGGACAACAGTGCATTCGTTGCCCAGTTGGCGCAGTTCAGTAGCCTGGAAGGCATCACCACGCTGAACTCCACCGTGAGTGGCCTTGCTGGCAACTACAACTCTTCGCAAGCGCTGCAAGCTTCGTCGCTGGTCGGTCGCAACGTGATCGTGCAGACCAACTCGGTTCAGCTCGACGATCCGAGCAAAGGCATGACCGGTTCGGTCACCGTTCCGTCGTCGATTGCAGGCGGCACCGTCAGCATCACCGACAGCAGCGGCACGGTGGTTCGCACCATCGATCTGGGCAGTCGCGCCGCAGGCAGCGCGAGCTTCACCTGGGACGGCAAGGACAAGGACGGCAACGTGGTCAAGACCGGTACTTATACCGTCAAGGCCAACGCATCGATCAATGGCACCTCGACCGACATGGCGACCTACCTGCCGGCTACCGTCACCAGCGTGACGATCAGCCAGACCGGCGGCGAGCTTATGCTCAACCTGTCCGGCAAGGGCACCGTTGCCCTGTCCAAAGTACAAACCATTGGTATATAGAGCCGACTAACCGGCACAAAGGAGTGGAATATGTCTTTCAATATCGGCCTTAGCGGTCTCTATGCAGCCAACAAACAACTGGACGTGACCGGCAACAACATTGCCAACGTCGCGACCACCGGTTTCAAATCGTCCCGTGCGGAATTCGAAGACGTCTACTCGGCCACTCGCCTGGGCAGCGGCAGCAAAGTCATCGGCAACGGCGTGCGCCTGGCCAACGTGTCCCAGCAGTTCACCCAAGGTGATATCAACAACACCGGTAACGTGTTGGACATGGGCATCAACGGTTCGGGCTTCTTCACGCTGAGCAACAACGGTTCGGTGTCCTATACCCGTTCCGGTACTTTCAAGGTCGACAATAACGGCTTCATCACTAACACCGACTACACCTCGCGCCTGCAAGGTTATGGTGTGGATGCCAACGGCAAGATCATGAACGGCGTCTTGACCGACCTGAAGATCGACACCTCGAACCTGGCGCCGAAGTCCTCTTCGCTGGTGACCTCGACCATCAACTTGAACTCGACTGCGCCGAAGATCGACGACACCGTGCCGGCCGGCAAGTTTGACCCGACCAACCTCGCGACCTACACCAAGTCGTTCAGCACCCCGATCTACGACAGTCAGGGCAACATGCACCCGATGGATCAGTACGTGGTGAAAACCGGTGACAACACCTGGAAGGTGTACACCCTGGTAGACGGTCGCAACCCGGATGCTACCGGTACCGATCCGAAAACCACTCCGCCGGTTGCCTCCACCATGACCTTTGACTCGGCGGGCAAACTGACTCAGGTCAGCACGCCGAGCACCTTGCCGCCTCCGGCGCCGAACCCAATCATCAGCAGCGACCTGACGCTTAAAGGCTGGGTGCCGGGGAATGTGGTCAATGGCAACTTTACGCCTAACGGTGCTGCGGCGAACCCGGCCGGTATTACCATTTCGATGGCGAAGACCACTCAGTACAACGCTGATACCTCGCGTTCGATTCCTACTCAGGATGGTTATGCCACTGGCCAGATCACCAACCTGACCATCGACGGCACTGGTACTTTGTTTGCAAACTTCAGCAACAACCAGAGCAAGGCCATCGGCCAGGTTGCACTGGCCAGCTTCACCAACGAACAAGGCCTGCAGGCTATCGGTGGCACCAGTTGGAAAGAGACGTTCGCTTCGGGTATCCCGGGCTACGATGCACCGGAAACCGGTACCTTGGGTTCGATCGCCTCCAACTCGCTGGAAGAGTCCAACGTTAACCTGACCAACGAACTGGTGGACCTGATTAAGGGCCAGAGCAACTATCAGGCGAACGCCAAGACCATTTCCACTCAGAGCACCATCATGCAGACCATTATTCAGATGACCTGATGTTATCTGATAGCAGCACTGAAAACCGACGCCTTGGGCGTCGGTTTTTTTTTGCCCGCTGCCAGGCTTTTCTCAGATAACTACCGTTCGTCGGTCGCTGTGGTGCAGTAATTGCAGATGCCCCGAGCTGAGGAGGGGGCGCGTCAAACTTCCGCAGATTATGGACCTCTGGTTGCAAGGCGGTTAAACGTCTCATCAATGACCACGCTCAAAAGTACTCGGCCTTATCGAGGCGATTCTGAAGCATTGCGTTGACTATCGATTCATCAAAAAGGCAAGGAAGAAACAATGGCAGTTATAAACGGAACGTCGGGTACGGACACACTGGTAGGCACGTCAAGTGCGGATGAGTTGTATGGGTTTGCAGGAAATGACTCGCTGAGTGGTGGCGATGGCAACGACCTGCTGGATGGCGGGGCAGGTGCTGATGTCTTGAATGGCGGGAACGGTATCGATACCGCGTCCTATGCCAATTCGACGGCAGGAGTGACCGTCAATCTGACCGCTGGCACAGGCGTAGGCGCAGATGCCCAAGGCGATACCTTGACGTCCATAGAGGCCGTTATTGGTTCTGCATTTAATGACATTCTTACCGCCCAGGCATCCGGTAGCACGTTAAACGGTGGCGCAGGTAATGACATCTACTACGTCAACG
>NZ_LVEJ01000024.1:67396-156671 GCF_001648775.1 Pseudomonas fluorescens | reverse complement strand
GAGCAACCGCCAGACCCTCGCCGCCCGCGACAGCATTAACCTCAGCGCCGGCGGGCAACTGACCAACGCCGGCACCATCGAAGCGGGCGTCAACGCCGACGGCAGCCGCAATGCCAGCGGCGATCTGAGCCTGACCGCTCAGCATCTGGACAACACCGGCAAGAGCTTGCTCGCCAGCCGCAATCTGACGGTCAACGCCGCCACCCTGAACAACCAGAACGGTACGCTCAACGCCAAAGCCATTGCCATCGGCGGCGGGATTCTGGACAACCGCAACGGCCGGATGCTCGGCGATCTGGGCCTGAACATCGATCTCAGCGCGGCGCTGGACAACCGTGGCGGCGTGCTCGGTTCCGGTGCAATGGTCAATCTCAAAGCGGCCAGTCTCGATAACCGCGGTGCCGGTTCATTGGTCAGCGATAGCGGGCTGACGGTGCGCGTCGATGGCTTGCTCGACAACCGCGACAAAGGTGCGCTCACCGCCAAAGGTGCAACAAGCGTTTCCGCCGGCACACTGTTCAACCAGGCAGGCTTGATCAGCGGCCGCAATGCGCTGCAGCTGACCGCCGACCAGACCCTGGATAACCAGTTCGGTACGGTGATTGCCGACGGCCAACTCACGCTCACCGCCAAGTCTCTGGACAACCGCAGCGGCAACCTCGTCGGCAAGTCGGATGTCAGCGTTCAGGCGCAAAACGTCAACAACCAGAAAGGCAAGTTGATCGCCACCGGCGTGCTCAAACTCAACGCCGATCAGCTCGATAACCGTCAGAATGGCCTGCTCGGTTCGACCAGCGCCATGACCCTGTCGGTCGCTGAGATGGATAATCGCGGTGGCGAAATCAGCACCAACAGCGACCTGCTGCTCACCGGCAAAAAACTCGACAACAGCGACCGCGGCAAGGTTTTCGCCAGCAAGTCAGCGACGCTGACGGTTGATCAAGTGCTCAACCGCAACAAGGGTCTGATCGATGCGGCCACGCGGTTCACGCTGCACGCGCGCACGCTGGCCAACAACGGCGGGGAATTGCGCAGCCAGCAGGCCATGCAGTTGACCATCGACGAGGCTTTCGATAACGCTCAGGGCAAAGTCAGCAGTGAAGCGACGCTGACAGTCAACGCCGCGCAGCTGATCAACAACCTGGGCATTTTCTCCAGTGCCGCCGATTTGAAGCTCGTCAGCCGTGGTGGCCTCGATAACCTGGGCGGCAAGATTGTCACCGACGGTGCGCTCGTCATTGACAGCGGCAGCCTCGACAACCGTCAGCAGGGCACGCTCAGCGGTAAAGGTGCGGTCACCGTCACCACCGGCGCATTCGATAACAGCGAGGGCTTGCTCAGCAGTGCCGACACCCTGGACCTCGTCGCCGGGCAAGTCACCAACAAGGGTGCTGGCAGTATCGGCAGTCAGGGCGCGCTGACGGCGTCGGTCAAAGGACTCGATCAACAGGGCGGCAAACTGTTCAGCAACACGCGCCTGAGCCTGGACCTGAATCACGGTCAGTTGAACAACGCTGGCTCGATCAACGCCCCCGGTGCACTGCTGCTCAAGCAACTCAACGGTGTCAACAATCAGGGCGGCACGATTTTCAGCGCGGAGGCGTTCACACTGACCGCGCAAAATCTTGATAACAGCAACGGCAGTCTTTTGAGCAATCAGGGCCTGACCCTGCGCATCGCGGCGGCGCTGGATAACGTCAAAGGCATGATCGGCGCGGCAGCCATCGATACCCGCGCGAGGAGTGTGAACAACAGCGACGGCAGCCTGACTAGTCGTGGTGATCTTGAGCTGAACGTCGACGGCCAGTTGCGCAACGACGGCAAAGGCTTGATCAACAGCAAGGGCAATCTGACGCTGACTGCGACGGGGCTCGACTCGAGCAACGGGGGCGAAGTTTCCGCTAATGGCGACATTGATCTGGTGCTGACCTCGCTGACTCAGAACGGCGGACGACTGCTGGGTGAAAAATCGGTCACGGTGGATCTGGCCAATGGCGACCTCGACAACCAGAACGGTCTGCTCACCGCCAAAGGCCCGCTGACCCTCAAGCGCCTGCGCGATCTGAATAACCAGAACGGCGAAGTCTCCAGCAACCTCGGTTTTGCCTTGATCGGCCGAGCGATGAATAACAGCGCCGGCAAAATCATCAGCGGTGAAAAACTGTTGGTGCGCGGCACGGATTTGATCAACCAGAAAGGTCTGCTGTCCGGCTGGCAAGCGCTGGCGGTGAACGGCAATAGCCTCGACAACCGCGACGGCGGTACGCTGTCGAGCAAATACGCCGATGTCAGCGTTGATCTCAGCGGCAAGCTGCTCAACGGCGGCGCGGGCGCGGTGGTCGCGCTGGGCAATCTGAGCATCAACGCCGGCAGTCTCGATAACAGCGACAAGGGCAACCTCAGCAGTGGAGCAGGGCAGACCCTGACGCTGGCCGGTGCGCTTAATAATAATCAGGGCGGCCTGATTGCCAGCGGTGCGGCGCTGGATATCGTCAGCACCGCGTTCAGCAATATCGGCGGCGCTATCAATGCGCAGCAGATCATCAATGCCACGGCTTCAAGCCTCGACAACAGCGGTGGACAGATCGCCAGCAACGATGCGATCACCCTCAACCTGAGCGGTGAGCTGAACAACAACGCCGGTAAACTCGCGGCTGCCGGCCCGCTGCTGATCAAGGGCGTGACCGATCTGCACAACCAGAACGGTCAGCTCGCCAGCCAGAAAAATCTGGACCTGCGCACCGGTTCGCTGGACAACAGCAACAAGGGTACCGTCGCCGCCAATGACCAGTTGCTGATCACCGCCACGGGCGCCGTCAGCAACCAGGCCGATGGCCTGATCTACAGCAAGAATGCCGATGCGCAACTGAAAGCGGCCCGCCTGCTCAACGGCAAAGGCTCGATCCAGAGCGATAGCGGTCTGACCCTTGAGATCAGCGGCGACTTCGACAACCAGAGCGGCAAAGTCATTGCCCAGAACGGCGATGTGCTGATCACAGCGGCCAACATCGATAACCGTGGCGGCACGCTCTCGAGTATCAAAGGTGCCTTGGAGGCGCGCACGGTTGGCGTCCTGCGCAATGGTTTCGACCTGAACAACAACCGTCAGGGTGGCATCATTCAGGCGCAGAGCCTGACGCTGTCGGCATTGGCGGGCCTCAACAACAACGGCGGGCGGATCTCGGCGCAAGCGGCAGACAGCAGCATCACCACGGCAGCGCTGGATAACAGCGCTGGTGCGCTTTACGCCAAAGGGCTGCTGGGTGTTACCGGCGCGAGCCTGGACAACAGTGGCGGACAGATTGCCGCCGAGCGTATCGACTTCGGCCTCAGTGGTGCGCTGCGCAATGGCGCGGGCGTCATCGAAAGCAACAGCCAACTGAGTGTCAAAGCCAGCGCGGTTGATAACCAGAACGGTCGCCTCCGTTCGCTGGGCGTCACCGGCAAAACCGCATTTCAGATTGCAGGTTTGCTCGACAACCGCAATGGCGTACTGGAAACCGCCAACACTGACCTGAACCTGGCGGTCGGTAGCTTCCTCAACAGCGACGGGCAACTCAACCACGTTGGGCGCGGCAAATTCGATATCTCCACGGCCAATGTGCTAGGCGCGGGTGGCAGCATCGTCACCGGCGGGCTGCTGGAACTCAATGCCGATAGCTGGAACAACACCGGCGCGATTCAGGCCGGTCGCCTGAACGTGAACGTGCGCGAATTCAGCCAGAGCGCCAGCGGCAAGCTGCTGGCGTCGGAGTCTTTGCAGGCCCGGGGCGGCAACTGGACCAACAACGGCTTGATTGCCAGTGATGGCTCCATCGATATGCAGTTGGGCGGAACCTATGCGGGTAGCGGTCGCCTGAGCAGTCAGCGCGGCACCTATCTCTCCGCTGCACAAATGAACCTCAGTGCGGGCGGCAGTTTTGCCGCTGGTGCGACATCGACCATCAGCGTCGGTGGGCAACTGCTCAACGCGGGACGCATCACCTCCAGCGAAGACCTGACCGTCAACGCCGGCAGTGTTGCCAACTACGGCAGCCTCGGGGCGGCGCAGAACCTGTTCATCAACACGCCCACATTGCTCAACGATCGCGGGCTGATTTTCAGCGGCAACAACATGACACTCGGCGTCAGCACGCTGACCAACCAGCACGGCGATTTCTACGGTCTGGGCAATGTGCTGATCGGTGGATATGGCGGCGCGGCGCGGGCTGCCGGGGTCTACAACATTTCCGGTTCGATGGAGAGCGTGAAGGATTTCACGCTGAACGCCGATGTGTTCGAGAACCGTACGGAAGGCCCGTCGGCGTCGGTCGAGCGCAAGCTGATATCGGGGTTTATCGCGGCTACGTGCGGTGACTGTGTTGGCGGCACGTTCAACAATTTCCTCGCCACGCGCGAGACGTATCAATTTGTCGACAGTGATACCAGCGCTTCCGCCGTGCTTAACATCGGCAAGGATTTTGTTTTCCAGGGCGGCACGTTCCTCAACAGCAAAAGTACTGTGGCGGCGGGTGGCAACATCACCGTCACTGCTGACTCCCTGAAGAACATTGGCGCCAAAAGCGGAGTTATCGACGTTACGCGCCAGTACAACTTTGAAATGGGGACTGGCAGCACGGCAAAGTTCATGGCCGAAGTCGTGATGCCCTATAACCAGCGTAACAATCCCGATTTCCCTTCTGTGTATTACGTGATCGCGCCGCAAGGATTGATCCGCAAAGCCACAGCCACGACAGTGGGCGGCGGCATTGTCATCACCGACGACGAAACCGGTGAAAACGTCGGCAGTCGCAAATATGGCCGAGCGATGTCTGGATTCAGCGCCGGTTTCGAAACCTCGACTCCGTCGCAGTACGACCCCGATAACCTGCTGGCATTGCCAAGTGAACTGGCCCAGTACCAGAAAGGCCTGGCGGTTGAAACGGAAAGTACCAGCGCGGGGCTGCCTGGTGCCGCGACCGGTCGCAACGCAGTCATACAGGCCGCTGGCAACGTCTCGATCAACGCCACCAAGGAAGTGGTAAACGCCGTCATCCACGAGGATTACAGCTCAACCGGTGGCACCAATAAAGTCGCCGACACCAAGGTCGGTAACAGTGACACTGTTGTTGTGCGGATCAATAGCCAACTGCCGCCAGACCTCGCCCAGCAGCAAGTCAATCCACTGAGCCTGCCAGGCTTTTCCCTGCCCACCGGCGAAAACGGCTTGTTCCGTTTGAGCGGGCAGGGCAGTAGCGCTGCATCGGCTGGTAACGGCCCCGCGCCGACCTGGACGGTGGGCAATGAAGCGATCAGCGCTCAGGATCATTTGGCCGTCGCCACCAGTGGCGGTCCGCGCAATCTGTTTGTCGACGCCCCGGCTCAGGTTTCCGACGGCACTCGTGCGGTCGATACGTTCCATCGAACCTCGAGCACTGGTGATGACACCCGTCCGGTCACCCGCGTTACCGGCCTGCCGGACACCAAGGCACCGTCCAACGCGCACAAATACCTGATCGAAACCAACCCGGTACTCACTGACCTCAAGTCGTTCATGAGCTCGGATTACCTGCTGGAAAAACTCGGCTACAACCCCGACCAGAGCGCCAAACGCCTCGGTGATGGTCTCTATGAACAACGCCTGATCCAGCAAGCCGTGACCGCCCGCACTGGCCAGGCTTTCCTCGACGGCCAGACCTCCAACGAGGGCATGTTCAAGTACCTGATGAACAACGCCATCGCCAGCAAGGACGCGCTCAACCTGTCGGTCGGTGTGGGCCTGACGTCGCAGCAAGTCGCCGCGCTGACGCACGATATTGTCTGGCTCGAAGAGCACGAAGTGAATGGCGAAAAAGTGCTGGTGCCGGTGGTTTATCTGGCTCAAGCCAACGGCCGTCTCGGCCCGACCGGGGCGTTGATTGCCGGTAACGATGTGACGCTGATCGCCGGGGAAAACCTCGATAACGTCGGCACCTTGAAAGCAACCAATAACCTGTCGGCGACGGCGGGCAAGGATCTGATCAACAGCGGTTCGGTCGAGGCGGGTAATCGGCTGGATCTGTTGGCGACCAACAACATCGTCAACAAGGCCGGCGGCATCATTGCCGGACGCGATGTCAGCCTGACCACGCGCACGGGCGATGTGATCAACGAACGGACCATCACCTCGATGGACGACAAGTACGGCACCGTCACTAGGCATCAGGACTTTGCCGATAACGCAGCGCGGATTGAGGCGGCCAACGACCTGACCGTTAAAGCGGCCAACGACATCAACGTCATCGGCGGCGTCCTGAAAAGTGGTCAGGACATGTCGTTGAACGCAGGGCGTGATGTCAACGTGGCCTCCGTGCAGATCAACGACAGCGCGTCGCTGGGTTGGAGGGGAGCTGTCAGCAGCGTCACGCAACTGGGCGCCGATATTGATGCCGGGCGTGATTTCAAGGCTGATGCCAAGCGTGACTTCAGTGTGATTGCTAGTGAGATCGATGCGAAGCGTGATGTGACAATGTCAGCGACTGGCAACGTGCTGATCAGCTCGGCAGCAGATGAAGAACATTCGCGTTCTGCCAACAAGAGAATGTCGCGTCAGGATGATGAAGTCACTCAGGTGTCGTCGACCGTCAATGCCGGTGGCAACGTTACCCTCAAAGCGGGCAAGGACCTGGACCTGATTGCCAGCCGAGTGAGCGCCGGGAATGAAGCTTATCTCACATCTGGCGCAAATCTGGTGCTGCAATCAGCAGAGGACTCGGATTACAGCTTCTATTCCAAGACCAAAAAATCTTCATCAAAGAAGACGTTCCAGCTTGATGAGACCAGTTCGGTTACCAACGTAGCCAGCTCCGTCACATCTGTAGGCAAGAGCGTATTGAGCGCTGGCAATGATCTGACGATCAAGGGCAGCAATGTCGTCTCTGAAAAAGCAGGTGTCGGCTTGGAGGCCGGCAATGACGTGGAAATTCTGGCCGTCACAGACTCCAGTAGCGCGCGCCACGAACGTAGTAAAAGCAAAAGTAGTTGGGGCGGTTTGAAGTCGAGCAAAGTCCAGGATCAACTGGCTGAAACTCAGACTACCGCTGTGGGCAGCCTGATCTCGGGCGACACAATTGCCGTTAATGCCAAGCGGGACGCCGCCATCACTGGTTCTGCGCTGGTCAGTACCAATGACTTGTCTGTCCGTGCCGGTGGTGATTTGACCATTAATGCCGCGCAGAACACTTTCACTCGCACCGAAGTGCACAAGGAGAAAAATCGCGATCTGACTGGCGTGTTGACGGCGAACAATCTTGGCATTGATGACATCACCGGCAACCAGCATCTGTCGATCAGTAATCAGAAACATAACGGCACGATGTCGCAAACGACCCTGACTGGCAGCACCATTGGTTCCAGTAAAGGCAATGTCAGCCTTATTGCGAATGGGGACCTTAATGTCGTAGCCAGCGACTTGATCAGCACCAAGGACATGAGTCTTCGCGGTTCCAACGTGACCATCGCTGCAGGTATGGAAACGTCGCAGCAAAGCACCATCGATAAATCCAATAGTCTTGCTGTAGGGCGTGTTATTGGCGGTGCAATTATCGACACCGTCAATTCTATTCGCTCTGCAGTAGAGGCTGCCAAAAGCGCAGATGATCCTCGACTCAAGGCAGTGAAATTGGCGCAGGCGGCGTTGGCGGCTTACAACCTTGGCGGTATGGCGTCGGATGCGAATGATCAAAAAACCGGATTCGCCGACAAGCAGGGTGGCACGGGCAGCAACGGTTCTCTGATCAAGATCGGCACCGAACTCGCTAATACTCATAGTAAAAGTACCAGTGACTACGTCAGTCAGACTGCGAAGCAAAGCACTGTCAACGCTGGCGGTACCCTTTCCATCATCGCCAATGGTGGTGCTGCACAAAATGATGGTGATCTTCACATCATCGGCAGTAGCCTCAAAGCGACAGCTACCTCGTTGATCGCCAATAACAACGTCATTGTGGAAAGCGCGCAGAACACTGCCGACTGGTCCAACCAAAACAGTAACAACAGAACTGCAATCGGCGCCAGCTTCAACATTGGTCAGCAAAACGGCTTCACCGTCGACCTTGGTGCACAAGTGGCGAAGGGTATGGGGAGTGGCAGTTCTGTCACGCAGGTCAACAGTACGGTAGACACCGACTCGTTAGTGATTCATAGCGGCGGTGATACGACACTGGCAGGCGCACAGGTTCGCGCCGATACCATCAAAGCGCTGATCGACGGCAATCTCAACATCATTTCCCGTCAGGACACCGAAACCCAGAAAAACAAGCAAGGCAGTGGCGGTTTCGGAGCCAGCATTTGCATTCCACCTATCTGCTACGGCGCACCTGTTACGGCTTCAGGTAACTTGGCCGCAGGCAATATGAACAGTGACTATAAGGCTGTTACCGATCAGACCGGTTTATTCGCGGGAGCGGGTGGTTACATGGTCGATGTCGGCAAAACCACAACGCTTGAAGGTGGGTTGATCGCCAGCGATGCCACGCCGGATAAAAACATCCTCATAACCGACCGGCTCATTACTCGCGACATCAAGAACGTCAGTGAAATCGATGCTCAGTCCGCCGGCATCAGCTACTCGGGCGGTTACGGTGGTGCTGGAGCATACGGGTCGGTGGGCGGACTGTACGGCATCTCCCTCAACGAGTCGGATAAAAGCCACACCCGTAGCGCTGTCAGCGAAGGCACGATCATTGTTCGCAACCCTGAGGGCGCTCAAGACCTCGTCGGTCTGAACCGAGATACGGAAAATGCTAACGAGCGACTCGACAAGCCTGACGAAGATGGCATGAAAGAGCGCATCGAGTTGGTGAAAAGCTCGATTGAATTGGTGAAAGGCATTGGCGACGCAATTGCCGCATCGAAGATGGAGGAGGCCGAGAATCCCGATAGTGAGGCCTACAAGGCGGCGCGCGACAAACTGAACAGTAGCGGAGTGGCCAACCCTACCCCTGAGGAAATCAGCCAACAAGTTCAACGCGATTACGGTATAGGCAGCAGCTTCCAGAAAGCCAGCCAAGCGGTTGCGGGGATCGTCCAGGGCATCCTGAGTGGAAACATCGCTGCTGCCATTGGCGGAGGTGCAGCACCTTATCTGGCACAAGCCGTTAAACAGCTGACGGAAGGAGACGACGCAGCCAACCTGATGGCGCATGCCGTACTCGGAGCCGTTCTGGCGAAAATACAAGGTGGTTCGGCGTTGGCCGGTGCTGCTGGAGCCAGTGCCGGTGAAGTGGTCGCGCGTCTGCTCTATCCGGATAAGTCTGCAGACCAACTGACCGAGTCGGAAAAGCAAATAGTCGCGGCTCTATCAACGCTGGCTGGCGGCATGTCCGGCGCGCTTGCCGGGGGCAGCGCCTTTGACGCCGCGCTTGGAGCCGGGACAGCGAAAAATGCTGTCGAGAACAATCATCTGAGCGACATAGAAAGACTTTCCCTGAAGGAGTTGCAGAGAAAGTACGCGCAGTTGTGTTCAGGGGCTTCATCGAGTTATTGCGATGGGTTGTCCAGTGACATTTCGAAACTTATCGCGAAGGGTTTCAGCGTTCTTAAAGAGGAGCAGCTTTCGGAGGATAACGATTTCACCCGGGCTTCCGTTGTCACTACCACCCCGGGAGATGTGATCGTCTGCGGCACTTCACCAAATGGCTACTGTGTGGCTACCGACAAAACGATTACGACGGATCAGGGAGAAGAGTGGGTTCTGCAGCCTGCTACTTTCATGCAGGCGATAGGATGGCAAGTTGAAAATGAGGTGATTGAGGCTGCCGCAAAGGCTCGGCTTCTAGGCGTTTCCAATGAGCTTTACACGGCCGGTTGTGGCGGGTCAGGTGTGATTGGTATAGGGTGCCAAGCCTATACCGCTGCGGGCGGTGTGAACCTGGTTACGGAAGAAGCCCCTGCGACTACCGAGCGGGTCGTCTCCGGTATAGAAGGTTTACTGAATGTATGGGGATTGGGCAGTTCGATTCTCGGTACAGGTGTAAAAGGCACAGCGGGAACTTTAGACCGTGCCAAAACGGGAATTGAGTGGGGTAAGGGGATTCAAGGGCAAGGCATGCCTTGGGAGAATTATCTGGCCTCTGAACTGCCTGCCGGTTCCCGGCTACCACCTAACTTCAAAACGTTCGATTTTTATGACCCGTCAACGGGTACAGCCATCAGCGCTAAAACGTTAGACACGACGACTGCGGCCAAGGTGGGGAATCCGTCTCAGGTGTACAGCTCATTAAAAGGTAACATCGATGCGGTGGCCAGATTTGAAACGTACACCCTTAGTAATGTTCCTTTGGATAGCAGTATGATTACTGCTCGTGAGTTGCGTGTTGCTGTTCCTGGCGGTACGAATTCGGTGCAGTGGGTTCAAATAAATCGCGCGATAAAGTATGGTCAATCTCAAGGCGTAAAAGTAATCATAAGTTCGGTGAAGTAAATGAATCAGTTGAATAATAAGTCTTGGGCTTACGCTAAGTTTAATGAAGATTTTATTTTTATTGAGACCTACTCCGGCTATTTTAATTGTCTCCCGGATCCTGAAGGGAAGAGGTTTTTGCTGTCGCACACCGCTGAGAATAGCGAGTTGGGAGAGAGTGTTCTGGCGGCCTTGGCTGTTAGCCGGATGATTGATCCGAAGGAAAATCCAGAGTTTTTTGATTTTAGAGGTCGCGTGGTCACTCAGTATAATGAGTGGGTAGCTAATCTAATGACGGAATTTGGCTATAAAACCAGGCGTGCACTATTTAAGAATATGAAAAGCTGTTCAGTGGATGCCGTTAATGGGCTTGTAACAATACGTCCCAGTCATCATGAGAAGCTGGAGGCCTGGAGTGGAAAGGGGATAACTGAAAAAGATTGTGTCGTCGTGTCCTCTGATATTGCATTTGATGAAGTGGGCGCGGCACTTCGTTTGGCCTTTAGCCGTTGTACATGAGTCTGGAAGGATAAAAAATGCCCACAGCAGATCACCTCGGAGACGCGGCAAGACAGGCGTGATTGCTGCGTGATGGTGCACTCTCGCTGGACGCTAGTGTTTCCGCGTATCGTTCATGGGGTGCGTAAGCTACGCTTCAATCTGAAGCAATCGCGCCGGAGTCGAAAAGCCGCCGTTCTGGGGTAGCGTTCACTTGCTGACAAGTGAAAAAAGGGGCGAATTCATATCGATGAATTCGCTCCTTTTTATTGCTGTTCAATTACGCGGTTCTCAGCAAAACGCCGGCACCACATGCTTGATAAACAGCTCCAACGACTTCTTCTTCTCCTCATGCGGCAAGCTGTTGTCACACCAGAAACTGAACTCATCCACCCCTAGCTCCTGGTAGTACTTGATCCGCGGAATGATCTCTTCCGGCGTACCGATCATCGCCGTTTTGTGCAAACTCTCCAGCTCAAACTCAGGACGCCCGGCAAACTTCTCTTCCGGGCTCGGCGCCAGGAAGCCATTGACCGGGGTCTGCTTGTTGCCAAACCATGCATCGAAGGTGCGATAGAAACGTGAGATCGCTTTCGCCCCGACTTTCCAGCCGTCCGGATTATCGGCGGTGTGCACGTGGGTATGGCGCAGCACCATCAATTGCGGGCGCGGCACGTCTGGGTTGTTGTCCAGCGCAGTCTGGAACTTGTTCTTCAGATCGAGGACTTCTTCGTCGCCCTTCATCAGCGGCGTGACCATTACGTTGCAGCCGTTGGCCACCGCGAAGTTGTGCGAATCCGGGTCGCGGGCGGCGATCCACATTGGCGGGTTTGGCTGCTGGATCGGTTTTGGCACGCTGGTGGAGGTGGGGAATTTCCAGATGTCGCCGTCGTGGGCGTAGTCGCCTTGCCACAGGGCGCGGACCACCGGGACCATTTCGCGCAATGCCTGGCCACCGCTGGAGGCTGGCATGCCGCCGGCCATGCGATCGAATTCAACCTGATAGGCGCCACGGGCCAGGCCGACTTCCATGCGCCCGTTGCTGATCACGTCGAGCAACGCGCATTCACCGGCGACGCGTAGCGGATGCCAGAACGGCGCGATGATGGTGCCGGCGCCGAGGTGGATGGTGGTGGTTTTGGCCGCGAGGTAGGCGAGCAATGGCATCGGGCTTGGCGAGATGGTGTATTCCATCGCGTGGTGTTCGCCGATCCACACGGTGCTGAAACCGCCGGCCTCGGCCATCAGGGTCAGTTCGGTGAGGTCTTCGAACAGTTGGCGGTGGCTGACGCTTTCGTCCCAGCGTTCCATGTGGATGAACAGGGAAAATTTCATGACGCTTCCTCGGGTCTTTTATTGTTGAGGCTACATGTGGGAGCGGACTTGCTCGCGATGGCGGTGTGTCTGAAAACACGTCGACATCGGAAAAATCGCTATCGCGAGCAGGCTCACTCCTACAGTTGATTTGTGCGGGGCTGACGATCAGGCCAGGACGGGCAGGGCGCCCATCTTGCCGTGGCAATACACCAATGGCCCGGTGTGCTGTTCGGGAACGATCAGGTTCTTCACCGCGCCGACCATGATGGCGTGGTCGCCGCCTTCATATTCGCGCCACAGCTCACATTCGATGATAGCCGTCGCATTGGCGAGGATCGGGTTACCCAATTCGCTCAATGTCCACTCAATGCCTTGCGCCTTGTCCTTGCCTTTGCGGGCGAAGGCGTAGGCTTCGCTTTGCTGGCCGCCGGACAGAACGTGGATCGCAAAACGTTTGTTCTTGATCAGCACCGGGTAGGAATCAGAGCTGTAGTTGGGGCAGAACAGCACCAGCGCCGGGTCCATCGACAGCGAGCTGAATGCGCTGGCAGTCAGGCCGACGATCTGACCGTCATCGTCCAGAGTGGTGATGACAGTTACGCCGGACGGGAACGAGCCCATGACTTGTTTGTAGATGGCGGCATCGATCATTGGTCGGTCCTCGGGTGATGTGTTGCTGTTTTTATGTGTTTGTTGGTCTGATGGTATACCAGTATTCGATCTTTGCAAGGCCTTTTAAGCTGAACCGATAAACGTGCTGCGTTCGTCGGAAACTCAGCATTTACGGGGCTTTCGGCTGGTCTGCAAGCCACGGTTTCAGCGAGGATGGCGTATCAGCTGGCGTCGTAAACTACGGATCAGTCTTGTGAATTGTTTGGAATACCATAATATGGTCTGCATCTGAGGGGCGGCCAGAGAGTCCCCCCGGTTTGGCTTCATACAACGATAAGAACAGACAAACTCGAGTTCATGCATATGTCCCAGATGTCCCGGCAAGATCCGTTGATCGAGAATCATACGGTCGACTACGTCCCACTCGCGGAACGCCACGGGAAGGCCCGCGACCTATTCACTCTTTGGTTCAGCACCAACATTGCGCCACTGCCCATCGTCACCGGCGCCATGGTGGTTCAGGTGTTCCATCTCGATTTGCTCTGGGGGCTGCTGGCGATTGCGCTGGGGCACCTGATCGGCGGCGTGGTGATCGCGCTGGCCTCGGCGCAAGGCCCGCGCATGGGCATTCCGCAAATGGTTCAGAGTCGCGGCCAGTTCGGCCGTTACGGCGCGCTGTTGATCGTGTTCTTCGCCGCGCTGATCTACATCGGTTTCTTTATTTCCAACATCGTCCTGGCGGGTAAATCCATCGTCGGCATTGCGCCGTCGGTGCCGGCGCCGCTGAGCATTCTGATCGGTGCACTGGCGGCCACGGCGATTGGCGTGATCGGCTACAACTTCATCCACACACTGAACCGCATTGGAACCTGGGTGATGGGCAGCGCGTTGCTGGCCGGGTTCATCTATATCTTCGCCCATGACTTGCCGGCGGACTTTCTCACTCGCGGCAGTTTCAACCTGTCCGGCTGGCTGGCGACGGTGTCGCTGGGGATCATCTGGCAGATCAGTTTCTCGCCGTACGTGTCCGATTACTCGCGTTACCTGCCGGCGGATATCGGCATTGCCAAACCGTTCTGGGCGACTTATCTGGGCGCGACGCTGGGGACGATTCTGTCGTTCAGCTTCGGCGCCGTGGCGGTGCTGGCGACCCCGGAAGGCACCGAGGCGATGGTCGCGGTCAAACAGTCGACGGGTTGGCTCGGGCCGATTCTGATGGTGTTGTTCCTGCTTAACATCATCAGCCACAACGCGCTGAATCTGTATGGCGCGGTGCTGTCGATCATCACCTCGATCCAGACGTTTGCCAGCCAATGGACGCCGAGCATCAAGGTGCGCGTGGTGTTGTCGAGCGTGGTGCTCGCGGGTTGCTGCGTGGTTGCGTTGGGCGCGTCGGCGGACTTCATTTCCGAGTTCATCGGTTTGATTCTGGCGCTGCTGCTGGTGCTGGTGCCGTGGGCATCAATCAACCTGATCGACTTCTACCTGATCAAGCGCGGCTGCTACGACATCACCTCGATCTTCCGCGCCGATGGCGGGGTTTACGGGCGCTTTAATCTGCACGCGATCATTGCTTACTTCATTGGCATCCTCGTGCAACTGCCATTCGCCAACACGTCGCTGTATGTCGGGCCGTACGCCAATCTGGTTGACGGTGCGGATCTGTCCTGGCTGGTCGGCCTAGTGGTGACAGTCCCGCTGTATTACTGCCTGGCGACACGCGGCCAGACTCAGCAGAGCAGGGCGGCCAGACTGGGTTACACCGACTGACCTGATCCGCTTCACCACAATGCCCGGCCATTCGCCGGGCATTTTTGTTTCCGCATTCCGACGGTCATTCAAATTGGCCACATCGATCCCCTTTTGGCCCATCCCCCACTGTGCTCCAGCTACGCTGTCAGCAAGAATCAAAACCACAACAAGATGCTCGAGCCTTTTTACCCTTGGCTACCTTTACAGCCGCTGCCGTGTACAGAACATAAAAACCATCGAACTCACGCTGCCTTTTGGGGAATAACCATGGTCACGATGAAACGCATTCTGGGTGCCACTGTGTGCGGGCTGACGCTGTTGGCCGGCGCCGTCCAGGCTGAGCAACGCGAACTGCGCGTGTACAACTGGGCGGACTACATCCTGCCGTCTGTGCCCAAGGATTTCGCTGCAAAAAGCGGCATCAAAGTGACCTGGGACACCTTCGACACCAACGAATCCCTGGAAGCCAAACTGCTCACCGGTAACTCCGGTTACGACCTGGTGGTACCGTCGAACCAGTTCCTTGAAACGCAGATCAAGGCTGGCGTCTTTCAGAAACTCGACAAGTCGAAACTGCCGAACTGGAGCCACCAGGATCCGGAGCTGTTGAAACTGCTGGGCAAGAACGATCCGGGCAACCAGTACGGCGTCCCCTACATGGTCGGCACCGTGTTGATCGGCTTCAACCCGGCCAAGGTCAAAGCAGCGTTGGGCGACAACGCGCCGGTGGACAGCTGGGATCTGGTGTTCAAACCGGAGAACATGGAAAAGCTCAAATCCTGCGGCGTGGCGATGCTCGATTCGCCGACGGAAATCCTCCCGTTGGCTCTGCATTACCTCGGCCTCGACCCGAACAGCCAGAACCCCGCCGACTATGAAAAAGCCAAGGAGCTGATGCTCAAGGTGCGTCCGTACGTGACCTACTTCAACTCGGCCAAATACATGACCGACATTGCCAACGGCGACATCTGCGTGGCCATCGGTTACTCCGGCAGTTTCTATCAGTTCGGCAACCGCGCCAAAGAGGCGAAAAACGGCGTAGTGGTCGACTGGCGTCTGCCGAAGGAAGGCGCGCCGATCTGGTTCGACACCTTCGCGATTCCGAAGAGCGCGAAAAACGTCGCCGAGGCCCACGAGTTCCTCAACACCTTGCTCGACCCGAAAGTGATTGCGCCGATCAGCGATTTCCTCGGCTACCCGAACGCGAACAAGGATTCGATCCCGCTGATCAACAAAGAAATCACCGACAACCCGAACCTGACCCCGACCCCGCAAGCGCTGAAAAACCTCTACGTGGTGCAGCCGTTGCCGCAGAAACTTGAGCGCGTGCGTACCCGAGTGTGGACCAGCATCAAGTCCGATAAGTAACTATCGGCCAAATGAAATCCCTGTGGGAGCGAGCTTGCTCGCGAAGGCGTCGGATCATTCAGCATCATCGTTGAATGACACAGCGCTTTCGCGAGCAAGCTCGCTCCCACAGGTTTATGTCGGGTGTCATTCAGTGCGGCGTTCGGCATCTTTGGTCATCACCAGACTCAGCAATACCGAACTCAGAATCACCCCACCCACCACCGCCAGCGACCACTCCACCGGCATGTGCAACCATGGCATCAAGACCATTTTGCCGCCGATAAACACCAGCACGATCGCCAGCCCATACTTGAGCAAGTGAAAGCGGTCCGCCATGTCCGCCAGCAGGAAGTACAGCGCGCGCAGGCCCATGATCGCGAAGATATTCGAGGTGAAGACAATGAACGGGTCTGTCGTCACGGCGAAAATTGCCGGGATGCTGTCGACCGCGAACATCAGGTCACTGGCCTCGATCAGCACCAGCACCAGAAACATCGGCGTGGCCCAGCGCACGCCGTTCTGCAAGATGAAAAACCGTTCGCCATGAAAACCGCTGGTAATGCGCAGATGCCCACGCACCCAGCGCAGCAGCGGATTCTTGTCCAGGTCCGGCTGCTGCTCGGCAAACACCAGCATCTTGATCCCGGTGATGATCAGGAACACACCAAACGCATACAGCAGCCATTCGAACTGCGACACCAGCCACACGCCGGCAAAAATCATCACCGCGCGCATCACGATTGCCCCGAGCACGCCGTACAGCAGCACGCGCCGCTGCAGCTCCGGCGGCACCGCGAAGTAGCTGAAGATCATCACGAAGACGAACATGTTGTCGATCGACAGTGACTGCTCGATCAGATAACCGGTGAGGAATTCGAGGGTCTTCTCCCGGGCGATCTCGGCGCCAAACGCGCCGTGCAGGTACCACCAGAGCAACGCCGCAAAGCTCAGCGCCAACAAGCACCAGGCAATGACCCAGGACAAGGCTTCCCGCACTGAGACCCGATGCGCCTTGCGCCCACCGAAGACAAACAGGTCCAATGCCAGCATGGCAAGTACGAAAACGATGAAGGCGCCCCACATCCACGGTTCGCCGATATTGATGTTTGTGGCTGGCATGTCACGCTCCCTGTCTATTCTTCGATTGGGGTCAGACGAGGCCATGCTAGCGACGAGTTTGCGCCAAAGAAAAATCGTTTATTTCTGCGTAACAGTTCGTTAAAAACGAAGTATCAGCCCTCGTTGACAGCTCGGGCACTTTTTACGGAGCGACATTTTCAGCGATGAATACCGACATTCTCGAACCTCAAGCGGTGTGCAGTCCGATCACCAGTAGCGCGATTTTCATTGTCGCGACGCTGAATGCCGGGACCGACGCCGCGCAAACCGTCAAAGACTGGTGCGGTGACGTCGCCGGGCTGGTGCGTTCGGTGGGCAAGCGCGTACCGACAGGCAATCTGACGTGCATCTGCGGCTTTTCCTCGAACGCCTGGGATCGCCTGTTCGGCCATCCGCGCCCGGCGGCGCTGCACGGTTTTCGCGAGTTTGGCGCGGAGGGGCGGCACGCTCCGGCAACCCCGGGTGACCTTTTGCTGCACATCCGCGCCGATCAAATGGACCTGTGTTTTGAGCTGGCCACGCAAATCATGGCGGTCCTCGGCGATGCAGTGACGGTGGTCGATGAGGTGCAGGGTTTTCGCTATTTCGACATGCGCAGCATCATCGGCTTCGTCGACGGCACGGAAAACCCGGTCGGGCGCAAAGCGGTGAATTTCACCATCGTCGGCGATGAAGACCCGGACTTCAGTGGCGGCAGTTATGTGCTGGTGCAGAAGTACCTGCACAACATGACCGCGTGGAACGGCTTGAGCGTTGAAGCTCAGGAGCGCGTCATCGGTCGCACGAAACTGTCCGATATCGAACTGGATGACGCGGTCAAACCGAGCAACTCGCACAGTGCGCTGACCACCATCACTAACGCAGCCGGCGAGGAAGTGAAAATCCTCCGTGATAACATGCCGTTCGGCCGGCCGGGGGCAGGGGAGTTTGGTACGTTCTTCATCGGCTACGCGCGTTCGCCGGAACCGATGGAACAGATGCTGGAAAACATGTTCGTCGGCAAGCCGCCGGGCAATTACGACAAGTTGCTGGACTTCAGCACGGCGGTCACCGGCAGCCTGTATTTCGTGCCATCGGCCGATTTGCTGGAAGAACTGGCGGATCGCTGATCAGCGAAAAAACTCGCCGGGCGTTTCCCCGAACTGCTGTCGAAAGGCCGCAATGAACGCCGACGTCGAATCGTAACCGCAGGCCAGCGCGACGTCGGTGACGCGCTCACCTTTCTCCAGCGGTGTCAGCGCGCCGAGCAGGCGCAAGCGCTGTCGCCAGGCGCGGAAGGTCAGGCCGGTGTCACGCAGAAACAGGCGGGTGAGGGTTTTTTCGGTGACGCCGAACTTCTCGCTCCAATGGCTCAGCGTGGTCTGCTGTTCCGGGTGTTGTTCAAGGCTCTGGTAGATCTGCTTCAAGCGAGCGTCCTGCGGCAACGGCAGCATCAGGTCGATCTGCGGTGCTTCGGCCAGTTGATCGAGGATCACTTGCGCCAGACGTCCGTGTGGGCCGCTCTGGTCGTACTCCACCGGAACCTGACTGAACGCGCGGATCAACTCCCTGAGCAAATCGCTGACGCCGAGCACGTGGCAGCGCTCGAGCGCCCATTCGGCGACGCTGCAATCGATGTAGAGGCTGCGCATTTCCGTGTGCGGCGAGCTGAATACCCGATGCGGCACGCCCGCCGGGATCCACACCGCGCGC
The DNA here is from genome assembly GCF_001648775.1 of Pseudomonas fluorescens. Classification (GTDB taxonomy): domain Bacteria; phylum Pseudomonadota; class Gammaproteobacteria; order Pseudomonadales; family Pseudomonadaceae; genus Aquipseudomonas; species Aquipseudomonas fluorescens_M. The sequence continues at coordinate 137,911 of NZ_LVEJ01000024.1, read as the reverse complement.
TCCGGCGGGGCGACAAAGCGGCCGGCACTGGTCTGGATTTCCAGCACACCCTGAATCGCATAGGACAATTGCACCCATGGGTGACTGTGGCGTCGGGTCAGGGCGCGATTGGGCAGCGATTCGGTACGCCCGTAGAGTGGACGTGGCAGGCTGGGCAGCCCGGGAATGCTGCGGCGCACGCTTTTGTCATGTCCTTTAGGCGGCATCTTGTGGCCCTTCGGCGTTAGTCGGTAATTGGCAGTCACGTTAGAGTCGTCAGCACGCACTGGCAACCCCCGGATGAACCGACCATGACTCGCCCACGTTTTTTGCCCGATAACTTCACCCTGACGCTGATTGGCGTCGTGCTGCTGGCCAGTTTCCTGCCGGCCAGCGGCCAGGTCGCCGTCGGCTTCGGCTGGCTGACCAACCTTGCCATCGCCCTGTTGTTTTTCTTGCATGGCGCCAAGCTCTCGCGCGAATCGATCATTGCCGGTGCCGGTCACTGGCGCCTGCATTTGCTGGTGTTCGGTTTGACGTTTGTCCTTTTCCCGTTATTGGGCCTGGCGCTGAAACCGCTGCTGTCACCGTTGATCGGCGACAAGCTGTACCTGGGCATGCTTTACCTGTGCGCGTTGCCGGCCACGGTGCAGTCGGCGATCGCCTTCACGTCGCTGGCGCGGGGCAATATTCCGGCGGCGATTTGCAGCGCGGCGGCGTCGAGCCTGTTCGGGATTTTCCTCACGCCGCTGTTGGTGACGTTGCTGCTCAACGTGCACGGTGACGGCGGCTCAACCCTCGACGCAATCCTGAAAATCAGCGTGCAATTGTTGCTGCCGTTCATTGCCGGGCAGATCGCCCGGCGCTGGATCGGTGCGTGGGTGGGACGCAACAAGAACTGGCTGAAGTTCGTCGATCAGGGTTCGATTCTGCTAGTGGTTTACGGCGCGTTCAGTGAAGCAGTCAATGAAGGCATCTGGCATCAGATCCCGGTGGTCGAACTGCTCGGGCTGGTGATAGTTTGCTGCATCCTGCTGGCGCTGGTGTTGCTGGCATCGACGCTACTCGGCAAGGCCTTCGGCTTCAGCCAGGAAGACCGCATCACTATCCTGTTCTGCGGCTCGAAAAAGAGCCTGGCCACCGGTGTGCCGATGGCGCAGGTGTTGTTTGCCGGCAGTACCATTGGCGTGTTGATTCTGCCGTTGATGCTGTTCCATCAGATCCAGTTGATGGTTTGCGCGGTGCTGGCCCAGCGTTATGCGAAACGCCCGGAATCGGTGCCGGAGTTGATGGCGCAAGTCGATCCTTGATCGCTGGGGATCAAACGATATCGTCGATCAGAATATGCTGCAGCCCGCGGCTGCACTGTTCGATCCGCGCCTCGACCTTGTAGACGTCGCGCAGCATCTGCTCGGTGATCACCTCGTCGCTCGGGCCGCTGCCCTGGCTGGTGCCCTCGGCTATCACCAGCACCTGATCGGCGAAGCGCAACGCCTGATTCAGATCATGGATGGCAATGAACACAATCACCTCGCGTTTGCGCGCGAGGCTGCGCATGAAGTTCAGCACCTGCACCTGCCGATGCATGTCGAGGGCGCTGGTCGGTTCGTCCATCAGCAGGATTTCTGGCTCGCGCACCAGCGTCTGCGCGATGGACACCAACTGTTGCTGACCACCGCTGAGTTCGCCGAGGTTGCGAAACGACAGCGCCGTGACCCCCAGCGCGGCGAGAATTTCGTCGACCAGTTTCAGCTCGTCATCGTGGACCACCCAGCCCGGCGTCAGTTGCTTGCGCGCCAGCAGCACCGACTCGTACACCGTCAATCGCGCACTGGCGTTCAGGCCCTGCGGCATGTAACTGATGCCTGTCGGGCCTTTTTTCGATTCTTGCAAAATCACCCGTCCGGGGCCATCGATCAGCCCGGCCATGCGCTTGAACAATGTTGATTTACCGGCCGCATTGGGGCCGACCACGGCCACCACCTGCCCGCCAAAAAACCTCGCCGTCGAGACGCCACGAATGATCTCGCGCTGACCATAGCGGGCGCCCAGATTGTCCAGTTGCAGCGTCACCATGAGTTTTTCTTCCCGCCAAGGATCAGTGAAATGAAGAACGGCACGCCGATCAATGAGGTGACCACGCCGATAGGGAAAATCGCTCCGGGGATCAGGGTTTTGCTGACCACGGAACTGGCCGAGAGAATCAACGAACCCGTGAGCAACGAGGCCGGGAGAAAGAAGCGCTGATCTTCACCGATCAGCATGCGCGCGATGTGCGGGCCGACCAGACCGATGAAGCCGATGGTGCCGACGAAAGCCACGGGAAACGAGGCCAGCAGGCTGACCATGATCAACGTCTGAAAGCGCAGGCTGCGCACGTTGATGCCGAAACTGGCGGCCTTGTCGTCGCCGAGACGCAGAGCAGTCAAGGCCCAGGCGCGTTTGGCGAAGATCGGCAGGGTGATCAGAATCACCAGACAGATCACCCCGAGTTTCGGCCAGGTGGCTTTGGTCAGACTGCCCATGGTCCAGAACACCACGGCGGCGACGGCTTGTTCGGTGGCAAAGAACTGCACCAGCGCCAGCAGTGCGTTGAAGGTGAACACCAGCGCGATGCCGAGCAACACAATGGTTTCGGCGGTGACGCCACGACGCATGCTCAGAAAGTGAATCAGCAGCGCCGAAAGCATGGCCATGATGAACGCGTTGAGCGGCACCATGAATTGCGCCGCCAGCGGGAACAGCGCAACACCGAACGCCAGGCCCAACGCCGCGCCGAAACTGGCGGCAGCGGAAATACCCAAGGTAAACGGACTGGCCAGCGGGTTGTTGAGGATCGTCTGCATCTGCGCACCGGCCAGCGATAACGCCGCGCCGACCGCCACCGCCATCAGCGCCACCGGCAGGCGAATGTCCCACATCACCACGCGCACTTGTGGCGAAGCGCTGTCCGGCGAAAACAGGGCGCCGAGCACTTCGCTGAAACTGTAACTCGCCGGGCCGAGTGCCAGGTCGAGCACTACGCTGCACAGCAACAGAACCACCAGCCCGGCGAGGATCAGGCGTTTACGCAGCACCAGTCGCCGATAGGTTTCGCGCTGCACCTCGACGGTGTCGGTCAACGAGCTCATGGTTTCGCCTCAGGGTTGCGCAAGCTGACAAAGTAGCCCGACTCATACGGCACGGGCAGGAAGCGCTCGTGCAGTTCGCGGAAGGAGGCATCCGGATCGAGGTCGGCAAACAGCTCCGGGTGGAACCATTTGGCCAATTGCTGGATGGCCACGAACTGATAAGGGCTGTTGTAGAACTGGTGCCAGATGGCGTGAAAGGCTTGAGTGTCCTGCGCCTTGATCCCGGCGTAGGCCGGACGCCGGGTGTACCACGCGAGTTTTTTCCGCGCCTGCGCCATGTCCGCACCCGGGCCGACGCCGACCCAATGACCGCCGGGAGCAAAGGCTTCCCAGTTGGCCGTGGTGACGACGACGTGCGCCGGATTGGCGACGATGACCTGCTCGGGGTTCAACTGGCCGAATGTGGTCGGGATGATCCCCCGGGCGATGTTGTTGCCGCCGGCCATGTCGACAAACAGGCCGAAGTTTTCGTTGCCGAAACTCAGGCAGCAATCGTCGGTGTAGCCGCCGATGCGCTCGATGAACACGCTTGGCCGTGGTGGATGCTGTTTCTCGATGACGTCGGTGACGCGGTGAATCTGCTGGTTGCGAAAATCAATGAAGGCTTCGGCGCGCTGCTCTTTACCGAACAGTTTGCCGAACAGGCGCATGGTCGGTTCGGTGTTCTGCATCGGGTTGTTGCGAAAGTCGACGTACACCACCGGGATGCCAAGGGCGTCGAGCTTTTCGATGTAGCGCGCATCCTCCGTGGCATGCTGAGCTTCGATGTTGAGGATGATCACGTCCGGGCGTTGCGAGATCGCTTGTTCGATATCAAAGGTGCCGTCTTCAAACCCGCCGAAGGTGGGGATTTTGGCGATGCCGGGGAATTTGCGCAGGTAGGCGTTGTAAGTGTCCGGGTCCGACTGGATCAGGTCCTTGCGCCAGCCGACGATGCGTTCGATTGGATTCTGTGTGTCCAGCGCGGCGACCAGATACAACTGCCGGCCTTCACCGAGGATGACGCGTCTGACCGGCAGATGCACCTTGACCTTGCGCCCGAGCAGGTCGGTCACTTCAGTGCGTGCCGCAGCCGTTTCGCTGGCGTGGGCCGCGCGCGGCGTCAGCGCCAACAGGCTCAGCAGTCCTGCCAGTAACAGCGCAGCAACAGCGCGGCTGCGTCGATCAACAATCACCATGGTCAAAGCCTTTGCAAAGTCAGATCGGCCAACGGCTCACACCGTCACCTGCCTGAACGTTTCAGAAATCGACAGTTGCCGACAGTAATAAGGTTCGCGGTGAGCCTTGGGAGAACGCGCCATAAGAAGCGACACCCGACCAGTACTCGTGGTCGAACACGTTCTGCACCGTGGCGCGAAACGTGGTCGGTCGATCATCGATGCGCGTGGTGTAGCGTGCGCCGACATCGAAGCGGGTCCAGTCATCGAGTTTTTGCGTGTTGGCCTGGTTCACGTATTGGCTGCCGGTGTGGATGGCACCGCCGGTCAGCGTCAGGCCTTCGAGCCATGGCGTGTCCCATTCGGCCCAGAGGTTGGCCTGAACTTCCGGCACGCCGACCGGCTTATTGCCACGGTTGGCGGCCACCCCGGATTTGGTCAGTTCGGCATTGAGCAAGGTCACGCCGCCGAGCAGGCGAGTGCCCGGTGTGACTTCGCCGAACACGTTCAACTCCAGGCCCCGGTTGCGCTGTTCGCCCTGCACCGAGAACACGCCGGCGGCCAGTTCGCCGCTGGGTTTGCTGATTTGAAACAGCGCGAGGGTGGAGGTGAACGTGCCGTAATCGGCTTTCACCCCGAGTTCGTGCTGGCGGGAAATGTACGGGGCAAAGATCTCGCCGGCATTGGACGCGGTGGAGGGGGCGATGTCGCCCTTGCTCAAGCCTTCGAGGTAGTTGTAGTAGAACGAAACGTGATCCCAGGGTTTGATCACGGCGCCGAACAACGGTGTCGTCCGGCCGTCGTCGTAGGCCGTGGTCACCACGCCGGCGGCGTTGTAGTTGTCGGACTTGATGTTCTGTTTGCGCACGCCGAGGGTCAGTTGCGCGCGATCATCGAGGATCGACAAGGTGTCAGCGAGCGCGACACCCGTCAGTTCGCTTTCCGACACTTTCGGCGTATCCGGCTTGGGGATGTACGGTTCCGGGCGGTCCACCGGGTGATAGATATTCGACAGGATCGGCGCGCCGGAGATGATCCCGCGTGACAACACGTCGCGGTAGCGACTGACCTGCACGGTGGCGCGGTGCGTGACCGGCCCGGTATCGAAACGCAGTCGCGCACCGCTGTCGACGGTGTAACGCTCGACTTCGAATTTGTAATAGCCCGGGATCGAAGAGGTATCGCCGGCCGAGTTGATGATGGTCGGCGTCTGGTCGGACATCCGTGCGACATCGGACTTGCCGCCACCGGCGTGGGCGAACACCGTCAACGCATCGCTGAGGTCATATTCGCCGCTGAACAGCGCCGACTTGTCACGGGTTTTCGACCAGCCCCAATCCTGACTGACGTTGCTGCGGCCGTTGGCGGCGGAAGGAATGTCGACGCCCGGAGCAATGAGAAACGGCCGTGAGGCGGCGTCGAAGCTTTCCTTTTGGCTGAGCCAGTCGAACGTTGTGCGCAGGCGTTCGCCCTGATAGTCGAGGGAAATCGCGCCGATGTCGACGTGCCGCGATTGATCGTCGATCACCGTGTCGCCCAGTTGCGTGCTGCCATTGATGCGCACGCCGAAGCGGCGTTCTTCGCCGAAACGCCGACTGACATCGAGGTGCCCGCCGAGCTGCGAGTCCATGGCGTAACTGGCGGTGAAACGCGTCAGGTCTTCATCGAGCGAGCGCTTGGGCACCACGTTGATCACACCGCCGACCGCGTTGTTGGGTGACATGCCGTAAAGCAGGGCGCCGGGGCCTTTGACCAGTTCGATGCGCTCGGCGTATTCGGTGAATACGCGGTAATTGGGTGCCACACCGTACACGCCATCGAAGGCCAGTTCACCGAGGTTGCCTTCGCCGACGGGAAAGCCACGGATGAAGAACGAATCGACAATCCCTCCGGTCTGCCCGGTGGAGCGCACCGAGGAATCGCGCTCCAGTACATCGCCGACGGTCACCGCCTGTTGATCTTTGATCAGCGCCGAGGTGTAAGTGCTGACGCTGAACGGCGCGTCCATCACGTCGGTATTGCCGAGCAGGCCCAGGCGCCCGCCATTGGCGACCTGGCCACCGGCATACACCGGCGGCAGGGCATCGGGGCGCTTGTCGGTGCCGATCACCGCGGTTTCATCCAGTGTCAATCGGCGCGGCACCAGCGTGTAGCTGCCGTCGCTGCGCAGCACCATGTCCAGGCCACTGCCCTCAAGCAATCGATTGACCGCTGCCTGCGTCGAGAACTTGCCGATCAGCGCAGGGCTGCGCAGGCCTTCGGTCAGCGACGGCTCAAACGACAGCGCGATACCGGCGTCCACGGCAAAGCTCGACAAGGTCGCGCCCAGTGGTCCGGCGGGAATGTTGTAGGCCTGGATCGCGACAGCATCCAGTTGCACCGGCACGGCGGCCAAGGCAAACGGGCAAACGGCACCGATCAGGACAAGGCTTAGCAACGCACTGCGAATAACTGGTTTGAACTGACGATCCGGGCGCAGGCGGCGTGCAGCAAGCATGGATGGATGGACCTATAAACAGGACGGAAAGGTGCTTCTCCCCAATAGCCAGTCGAGATCAGAAAAAGTATCACCGGGGCGGCAAATATTTTTTCTCTCAGGCCGGGGAGAGCATGACCCAGTAGCCATTCAAGTGGCCGCTGACGAGGATCGGGTAGGTTTGCGCCAGCATGTTCAAGGTGCGCTGGCTGTCGCTGATCGGGTAGGCACCGGAAATGCGCAGATCGGCGATTGCCGGATCGAGGCGCACGAAGCCACGGCGATAGCGCGTCAGCTCATCGACGAAATCGGCCAGGCGCATCTTGTCGGCCATCAGCATGCCTTGGGTCCAGGCGCCGATGTAGCGGTCGGCAACGCTGAGCTGGCCAAAGGTGTAGGAAGAGAAATCGGTGCGTTGACCGGCGTTGACGATCAGCGGGGTGCTCTGGCGATTGTCCGCGAGTTCGACTTTGACCGCGCCTTCCAGCACGGCCAGGTGGGTGCGTGGTTGCAGCTCGCGAACGGTGAATCGCGTGCCCAGCGCCTGCATGCGGCCCTGGCGGGTGCTGACCAGAAACGGCCGCGCCAGTGGGGCGATGTCCGGGGCGGTTTGCACCAGTATTTCGCCTTCGCGCAGATGGATGAGGCGTTGATTGGCGTCGAACAGCACGTCGATGGCGGTGTTGGTGTTCAGGGTGATTTTCGAACCGTCGGCCAGGGTCAACTCGCGTTGCTGTCCAACCGCGGTGCGATAGTCGGCCGACCACTGCTGGGACTCTGCCAGCTTCCAGCTGCCCCAGCCGGCCGGCAGGACCGCCAGAATCAGCGCCAGTTTGCCCAATGCCGCGCGCCGTTCCGGGCTGCTCGGGCGATCGAGTGCCGACATCGCCAGCGACGGTGGCAGGCCGCCGAGTTTGGTCTGCAATAACTGCGCGCGGGCCCAGGCACGAGCGCGCTCGGATGTACTGACTTTCCAGCATTCCCATTCGCTGCGTTCGGTGTCGCTGAGTTCGCCTTCACTCATGCGGATCAACCAGTCGGCCGCTTCTTCCAGGGCCTGGTGATCGAGGTGCGGTTCATGGCGACGAGTGAGCATTCACTCCACCAGCAACAGGCACTGCACGAAGGCTTGCTTCATGTAGCGTTTGACGGTGATCAGCGACACGCCCAGCTGTTCGGCGATGTCGTCGTATTTCAGGCCGCTGATTTGCGACAGCAGGAAAGCACGTTTGACCAGCGGCGGCAGGGCGTCGAGCATCGCGTCGATTTCGTGCAGGGTTTCCAGCACCATGAAGCGCAATTCCGGCGAGGGCACTTCCGGCGCCGGCACATGGGCGAGGGCGTCCAGATAAGCGCGTTCCAGCGCCTTGCGCTGATACCAGTTGACCAGAATGCCCTTGGCCACGCAGCTCAGATAGGCGCGTGGCTGTTCGATGACGGTGACTTGCGAGGCGAGGATGCGGGTGAAGGTGTCCTGCGCCAGATCCGCCGCATCCATGGCGTTCCCCAGTTTTTTTCTCAGCGTCGCGTACAGCCAGCCGTGATGGCCGCTGTACAGGGCTTCGATCGCGCGCAGGTGGTCGTTATTCGCGGGAAGGGTTTCGCTCATGGCTGCAGATTTTCATGCAATTGAGAAGTATTCCCAATGCTAGTTTACAAACCGTCTGCGACGCAAGCGCCGATTGGTGTCCTGTTCAGACGTTCGGCAGCGCGCGTAATGCGGCAATCATCGTGTCGATTTCTGCCTCGCTGTTGTACGCGTGCAGCGAAGCACGGCTGACTTCCAGCAAGTCCCGCTGTTGCATGTCGAGCAGGGTCGAGCGAAAGGTTGAAGTGCTGACGTTGATGCGTTTTTCCTGGCCGGCCAGCCACTGTTGAACCTGTGCGGCAGAGCTGTTGCGATGGCTGAAAGTGACAATGCCGGACTTCACCGCGCCCAGGTCTCGCGGCGTGATGCCGGGGATCTCGGCCAGTTGCTGGCGCAGGTAGTCGGCTAATCGCTGGATGCGTTGCCACATCGCTTCTACGCCTTGCGCCAGCGCGTATTCCACCGCCGCACCGAGGCCGAGTTTGGCCGCGACATTGCATTCCCAGTTCTCGAAACGCCGGGCATCGGCGCGGATCGTGAACGTTTCTGCGTTCTGCAAAGAGGCGGCATGCAGGTCGAGAAACGCCGGTTCGAGGTTCTGACACAGAGACCTTTCGACATACAAAAATCCCATCCCGCGCGGCCCTCGCAAGTATTTGCGGCTGGTGGCGGCGAGCATGTGGCAGCCGATCTTCTGCACATCAATCGGCATCTGCCCGACACCCTGACAAGCGTCGAGCAAAAACAGCACGCCGGCCGCGCGGGCGAGAGCGCCAATCTGTTCGATGGGCTGCACCGGGCCGCCATTGGTGGCGATAACCGGCAACGAGATCAGCGCGATCCGTTCATCGGCGAGCAACGTTTCAAGCGCCGCTAACGAGATCTGGCCGTGTTCATCATTGGGGATGAGCCGAATCTCGATGCCACGCCGCTGCTTCAGTTGCAGGTAAGGAATGTAGTTGCCGGCGTACTCAGTGGTTGAGGTCAGCACCACATCGCCCGGTTGCAGCGGCAATGAATAGAAGGCCATGTCCCAGGCGCGAGTCGCGTTTTCGATCACCGCGATTTCGTCAGGGGCGGCGTTGATCAACCGGCCGATGGCGCCATAGACGTTCTCCACTTCGGCCGATTGCTGTGCGGCCGCTTCATAGCCGCCCAGATTCGCTTCAAGCTGAATGTGTCGGGTCATCGTCTCGATCACCGGCGTGGGCATCAGTGCCGCGCCAGCGTTGTTGAAGTGGATCAGTTGCGCGACGGCGGGAGTGTCGGCGCGCAGTTGTTCAATATTCAAAAGCAGGCTCCTTGATCAGTCCCCGTCCGGGGCAGGGCTCGGTTGCATCACCGCAGGCCAGTAGCGCAGGGCGACAATCGGGATCAGTGCAACGACGTACGCCAGACAGACAAACAGATAGGTGTACTGCAAACCGTAAACCTGACTGAGCAAGCCACCAGCGGAAATCCCGGCAATCGAAGCGAACTGCGCGGTGCCTTGGGCAATTCCCAGCACATGACCTTGCTGCGAGCTGTCGGCGGTTTTCGAGATCAGCGCCATCAGCACCGGCGTGGTGGCACCGAGCAGTACGCCCCAAATGAAGTAGGCGATGACAAACACCAGCGGGTTACGGGTGATGCCTGCTATTGCGGTGAGGACGATGCAACCGAGCACGACGTAAGTCATGCGCTGCAAGGTGTCCTGTTGGCCACGGTGTTCGAAATAGCGCGACCAGGCGGTGGCCGACAAAATAAAGCCCAGCGCGAGCAAGCCGTAGCACAGGCCGACCACCGAATTGCTGACGTCGAACACCGAGCTGACATACAGCGAGAACGAGGTCTGCGGCAGCATTCGCGCCAACAGCAGAATGCCCATCACGCCGAGCAGCGACAGCAATGGCGAACCTTGCCAGAGGCTGGCGGAACGCACCGGCGCAGCTTTGTCCGTGACCACGGTTTTCTTCACCGGCGGCACGTCCGGCAACGTCACGGCGGCGATCACGGTGCATACCGCGCACAACGCCGAGGCGATGATGTTGATCCAGAAGAACGTCGCGTAATCGAGGATCAAACCGCCGACCACCGCGCCGAGCAATGAGCCGACGTTGGTGGAAATCTGCAGGATGGCGAACAGCCGTGCGCGCCGCGACGGCGCCTCGATGCTGACGCCATAGGCCTGTGCCGGGGCAATGTAGCCGGCAAACGCGCCTTGCAGGAAACGCAGGATCAGAATGACCCAGATGTCACTGAACAGGGCCAGCCCAAGCTGGGTCAACGACAAACCGGCGAGGGCACGGATCATCATCAACTTGTGGCCGTAGCGGTCACCGATACGGCCCCAGAATGCACTGGTGAGAATAATGCCGAGCATCGGCCCGACGTACACGGCGATGCTGGCGAAGCTGAATAGCGACTCCGACGTCGTCAGCCCACGCAGGTGGACAGGCCAGAACGGCCCGCTCATTTCCATCGCGCCCATCGACACCAACTGGATCGCAAATAGAAGATAAATCAGGATTCTTACGCTCGAACCCTGGATGGCACCTGCATGGGACATGAGTCAGCCTCGGTTAAACGCTAGCAAGCGGGTTGGTCAGGGTGTGCTGCAAACGATAGTTGCTGTACTGCATCATGTGCATGCGCAACAACGAGCGGGTCGGCCATGGATCTTCGACGAACGCCTTGTGCTCGACTTCCCACACGTCTGCCGCGACACGGTCGCGCACCGCTTCGAAGGCGAGGTCGGTTTCCTCGCGCAACACCTGCCACAGTCGCGTGTTGTTGAAGCCGTATTCCTTACTCAGCCACAGGGCGATTTCGTGCAGGTGCGTGAGGAAAGCAGCGTCCAGCACAAACATGCGCACCGGCTCGATGTCACCCGAGAACACCGTCGGCAGAATACCCGGTTGCACGTGCGGTTGCAGGCTGTAGCCACGACCTTCCAGCAACGGCGCATACGTGCGGCCATCGCCGAAATCGCGGATCAGCAGGCTCCGCGCCTTGCCGTCGGGCGAGAACAGCACCATGGTGTTTTGCTGGTGCGCTTCGAGGCCGATACCGTACATCAAGTAGATCGCCACCACCGGGTGCGTGACCACTTTGGCGTAATCGCGGAACCAGCTCTCGACCTGCGCGGCAGTGGCGCGCACGCCGTCGCGCTCGATCAGGTCGGTGAACAGCGGGCGGCCGCTGCCGGGCAAACGGGTGAACAGCGACGCCACGGTAATCGGCAGGCAATCATCACGGCGTTCGAACGCTGGCGCACTGCTGCGATAGACCACGGACAAATGCCGGCCCGGATGATCGTCCTGCGTGACCGCGTTTTTGTAACGCACGCCAATTTCTTCCGGGAAGATTTCCAGGCGTTGATCGAAGCCGTTTTCCACTTGCAGAATCTTGCTGATCACCGTGCTGATGCGCGGGCCCATATGAATCGATTTCGCCTGCAGGCTGCGCAGTTCGCTGGTCATCCACACCGCGATGGGCAGTTTGATCAGCGGTGCGCAGTCATCCAGCAGCGGCATCATCGTGCGGTACGACATGGTCGGCAGGGTGGGCAGGTTCGGGCCGTCGGTGATCAGAATGCCGTCGGCGATTTCCTGCGCGAAGGTTTCCAGCACGTAGGCCTGCAAATGCCAGCCGTGAATCGGCAACGGCAGCCACTGGTTTTCGTCCAGACCCTTGTTGTTCAGTGCGGCTTTCCATTGCTCCCATTGCGCCGGGAAATTCTCGGCGAACCAGGCGCGGTAATCGATCACGTGCGGCATGCTTTCGCTTTTCGCGTTGTCGGCGCGCAGTGCGGCAATGCGCAGCGGCACCTGTGCGTTGAACTCGGGCGAGAGTTGCTCGACTTCTTCATCGGTCAGGCCGGGGCGGGCTTTCCAGGTCGGGTAATACGGGTGGCCTTCGAGTGAACCCCACTGATCGAGAAGAATGGCCGCGTCCTTGGTTCTGGTGTGCTGGCGCAGGTAGTCGGTGAAACTGTTCAGCTCGGCCTCCCTGGTGGCCTGTGCCAGTCGGGCGTTCCACTGCTGGCGATGCTGACGGGCGTGGGCGTCGTTGCTCAGGCTGTTTTCCATGTCGGCCTTGAGCCCGGCGATACCTTCGTCGGTCGGCGCGAAGTCGAAGCTGTCACGCAGCACATCGAGCATGTCCTGATGGCTGGTGATGAGCTGGCGCACGCCTTCATCGGTGACCAGCACCACGTCACCGTCGTTGACCACGGTGTCGGCCGGGCCTTTGGCGATGTCGGAAAAGGCCAGGTGTGCGCGGCCACCCTTGAGCGGATACGTGGCCTGGTTGCCCTCGACGGAAAAGCTCAGGGCCGCTCGGTCGAGGATGTTTTCCGCAAACAGGCAGCGCACCAGACGGCGCATGGCGTTTTTGCGGGAGTAGGCGATCAGTGTCTTGAAGTCATCCATATCAGCAGTCTGCTCGTCAAAAATTGAATAGAGAGATCAAGCGGCGGCGCTTGTCGTGTGCGGCCACTGGCGCGGGAAGTAGTCGAGTGCCGAGTCGCGCAGGCCGTCCATGTAGGCCACGCTCCACTGCAGGACTTCCTCGATGTAAGGCACCTTGAGGTCGAAGCGTTTGGCCATTTCCACCAGCAGCACCAGACCGTAGGCGACGTCTTCGTTGAAGGCGCGGCTCTCGCGCTCAATCACGTAGCCGGCGCGGTTGTCGGCGGCCGGCACCATCGGCGCGAGGATGTCGTTGTAGGCCTGATTGGTGCGCAGGATCGAGAGCATGCTGCTCGGGTCGCGGATCTGTTCGCCGTAGGCCTCGACGATTTCCTGTTTCAGGGATTTCACCGAAGACAGGTCGATGCCCAACCGCTGGCTGATCACCGCGCACAGGTCCTGGCTTTCCTGATCCATGCGTTCGAGGAAGTAGGCGCCAAGTTCCGGGCACTCGGTCCACCAGCACATGCGTTGCGGGAAGATCTTGCGATGCCATTGGCCGTAGGGGCCGATCAGGCCGTAGATCACCGAGCTGTGCATGATCGGGTTGCCCGGCGTCAGGGTGATTTCGAGAAAATGCTCGAGCATCGTCACGCACGGGCCGTACAGCCGAGTGAGTATTTTCTCCAGTTGGCGGCGCGCGGTTTGCGGTTCCCGGGCGTGGGTCGCCACGTACAACTGGCTTTTGCCGCCGCCCATTTTGATCGAACGTCCCGGGGTCAATTCAAACGCGGTGTGCGGCACGTCCTTCATGCCCCAGATCACCACATTCGGCCGGTCGGGCAGGGTGGCTTCGGCCAGCCAGTCGAAACCACAGAAGCCGGGAATGGCACCGATGAACACCGGTTTGCTGGTGGTCAGGTGCGGCGCGATGTCTTTCAGGGTTTGCGGGCGCGCATGGGCCGGCACGGTGATGATGACGATGTCAGCATCTTCAACCGCTGCTTTGGCGTCGCTGGTGACCCGGTCGAGCCGCGCGCTCAGGGTCGAACCATCGGGCAGCAACGCCTGCATCGGCGTCTGGCGGGCGTACTGTTCGATGACCTCCTGATTATGGGTGTGCATCGAAACCTGAACATCGGGCAGTTGCTTGAACAGGATGGCGTTGAGATGGCCAGTCCTGCCGCCACCACAGATGGCGACTTTCAACAGATTCATCGAGAGGCGTTCCTGTGTGAAGGGTGGGTCATGCGACGCTCAGTTGCAGCGGCGCGGAGATGGAATCCAGCCATTGGGTCTTGCCCAGCCAGGCATCCAGTTGTGGGGCGATGCTCGGATCGATCAGGTCGCGCTCTTGCAGCCATTTGTCGTCGAACACGGTGTGCAGGTATTTCTCGCCACCGTCGGCAATCGGCACCACGACGTTGCCGGTCAGTACGCCTTTGTGGATCAACTCCAGTGCCTTGAAGATCGCACCCCCGGTCGAGCCGCCGACCAGCAAGGCGAAGTTGCGCGCGATGTAGCGCGCGGTTTCGAACGCCTGCGAGTCGGTGACTTGCACGCCCAGATCGATGCAGCTGTAGTCGAGCACCAGACCCACGGTGTCGCCGGCCGGCGTGCCGGTGCCGGATTGATAGTAGGGATAGCCAGGGTGACCGAAGACAATCGAACCGGCCGGTTCCACCGCGACGGTAACGGTGTCCGGGTTGTGCACTTTCAAGCCGCGCGCAATGCCGGTCATCGAACCGCCGGTGCCGACGCAGCCCACGTAAGCGCCGACCACGCCTTCAGCCTGCACAATGGTTTCGCGGACGAAATCACTGTAACCGCCGGCATTGGCGGCGTTGTCGGACTGGTTCATGAACACCGCGCCGGGAATCTCACTGGCCAGTTCGGCGGCCATTTGCTGGCGCTCGACCACCGCGACTTCATCTTCGCGATAAGTGCCTTTGACGAAACGAATGTCGGCACCAAGGGCTTTCATTACAGCGATTTTGTCTTGTGCGGCGTGGTGATCGACCACGGCAATAAAGTGCAGGCCAAACTCGACGGCGGCCATGGCCAGGCCAATCCCGGTGTTGCCCGACGAAGACTCGACCACCACACCACCGGGTTTCAGGCGACCGGACTTGAGCGCGGCCAGCACCATGTTGCGCGCCATGCGGTCTTTGATACTGCCACCGGGATTGTTCTTTTCAATCTTCAACAACAATCGCGCGTTGGTATCCGGAACATCAATGCCCAACATCGGCGTATTACCGATAAGGTCCGAGACTTTATTCAATATCATTGCAATTGTTCCCTTTAGTAGTCAGGTGAAAACGCATAGTTACCTTCCGTACAACAGGTCGCCGTCAGCCGCCGGGGCAGGGGATGGCGATGAAACTCGTTTTCCAGCAAGTCCATCTGATAACCGGCAGTATTGACGTAAATCAATAAGTCGCCGCTGCGTGGTTCGTTGGCAAAGTTGATCAAGCGATAGCTGAGGACGTCGTCATCAAGACAACTATGCCCGGCAATGTACGCTTGAGTCGGCGCAGATGGAGTTTGCTGCGTGCTGATCAGTATTGGATCTACCAGATATTCAGAGGCGAACCAGGTTTCGCAGGCGCTGAAGCTACTGCCTTCAACAAAGATGACGGTTTTATTATCGGCGAGCTTCTTTGTGCGCGTGACGCGAAATATTGAAATCGCGGACTGATCGACCAGGCTTCGTCCCGGTTCCAGTGCCAGCGTTATAGTGTGCTGATTCAAGTAGTTGGCAATGGACAAGCCCGATGAGAGTTCCGCTTCGAGCAATAACGTCAACCATTGCGGCGCGGTCAATTCGCTGCCGTAAGGGTAATAAGCCGCGGGAACTTTCTGGTGGTAATAATGGCTGGGGTTGTTGTCATTTTGCAGAAACCGGGCATAGGCCTCGGGCTCGACATAACGAATCGGCAGGCCGCCACCGATATCGATCATCTGCGGATTCAAGCCCATTTCCCTGGCCGCTTCGACGAACCCGGCAACCTCACGAAAAGCTTGCACCCGGGATTCGAAGCCATAGCCACCAAGGTGGAAATGAAACCCTTCGAAGTGAAAAAACTCACGTTGTTCCGTCAGCCGTTGCAGGCAGTCGAGCAGGCCCTGCGCACCCATGCCGAAGCGGCTGCTTTCACAATCTTTTGGTCTGTAACGCAGTAAAACCCTGGCTTTGACCGGCGTTGCCTGCGCTGCAATCACGCCTGTCAGATGTTCGAGTTCCTCCCGCGAGTCGACGCAAATCAGGGCGCCGGCGCTGATCAAAGCCTGGTGAAACACAGCGGTTTTGGCCGGTCCCGTGGCACAGATTTTTGCCCCCGGTACACCGGCTCGCAGGGCGGCCTGCAGTTCATGGATGCTCGATACATCGACACCGATTCCCGCATCTGCCGCAGCGCCGAGCAGGCTCTGCGACTTGTTGGCCTTGGCGCCGTAGAAGATCGCATGGGCCACTTTGTACTGCTTCAATACCGTCAACAGCGCTTGCGTGTTTAATTCGAATGCATGCGGCCAAACCATATTCAACGGTGAGCCGTGCTGCTCGACCAAATCGCCAAGTGTATTCGGGAAGTTGTTGATAAGCGTGGAAATAACCGGATCGATCAGCGGCGTTAATGTCTCCGGATGATGAACTTTGTTTTGCTGCTCAACAGTCGGTGTATTTGTTGTAGGCATAGTTAACCCCTGGCGCTGAAAATAACCTCGCCATTGATGTTTCGATAACTCAGCGCTATCGATTTATGTAGTCTTTTTACTCGTCAGGTACGAGGTTTTAAACAATTAGGCGGCGGATGCCAGGCAAAGCTTGATGTTGAATTTGCAGCGACTGCCGTAATAAATGGTTCACAAAACAATGGCATGAGAACCCCATTCCCTAAGGTTTGTACGGACGTATTAATTGGCCATTAGTTGCTGGTCAATCCCCTGAAAATGCCAAAGCTTGATGTTCAACTGACATCACTGGCAGGTACTTCCCGAGACACTGAAAACTTGCTTTGAAGCGAAGATAGTTCCTCTTGACGGCGTGAACAATATTGCGAACAGGAACGATTATCAAGTAAGGTTTTCAAATATTTTTGAATAAAGACCTGCGCAAGGCGAATCAATGAACGTGTATTTACACGCTCAAGGACGCGTTCGCCCGGAGATAAAAAAGTCCGTTAATTCCTTGAACAATAAGGCGTTAAGGGCTGTTGCGAGAGGCCCCGGAACGGCCGGCAATTTTGCCGCTGAAGGGGCCTGAAAATTTTCAGAAACCACGACTGGTTCACGCCAAGGAGCAACGCCATGCAATCCGATCGACTCAGCCGCAAAGCACCCCTCGCGATCAGCTACCTGTTCGTGCCGGGCAATCGTCCCGAGCGCTTTTCCAAAGCCTGCGATGCCGGGCCGGACGCGATCATTCTCGACCTCGAGGATGCCGTTCATCCGGACAGCAAAGCCGCCGCCCGTGACGCCATCCGCGCATGGCAGGAGAAAACGCCGAGCGTTGCCTGCGAGCGTTACATCCGCCTGAACAGCGTCAGCAGCGCGCCGTTTGCCCAGGACCTGAGCTGGCTCAGCGACATGCACCACCCCGAGCGTTGCGACGGGATTTTCCTGCCCAAGGCCGAATGCCCCGAGGCCCTGATACGCGTGGTCGAAGGCTTGCTGGAGTGGCAACCGAAGCTTGCGATCGTCGCCATCATCGAAACCGCCAAGGGCCTGCAACAGGTCGAGTCGATCGCGGCCATTGCGGGCCTGGCGCGGCTGGCGTTCGGTTCGCTGGATTTCTCGCTGGACATCAACTGCAGCCAGACGCCCGAGGCATTTCTGTTCGCGCGCAATCGCATTGTGTTGGCGTCGCGCACGGCGGATTTGCCCGCGCCAATCGATGGCGTGACGCCGGCGATCAGCGATCTGGCGGTGGTCGCCAAGGATTCGCTTTACGCGCGTTCGCTGGGCTTCGGCGCCAAGCTGTGTATCCATCCCGGTCAGTTGACCACGGTGCAGCGCGCGTTCCTCCCGGATTCGCGCCAGTTGGCCTGGGCCGACCGGGTGATGCGCGCGGTCGCCACGGGCAGTCACGCGGTGCAAGTGGACGGCGAGATGGTCGACCTGCCGCTGATCGAGCACGCCCAGCGCCTGCTCGATGTGGCCAGCCAGCACGCACCGGTTGCCCGCGCCGATGCTTGCTGAAACCCCGGCGAATCAGGAGATCACCATGGACCACGGTTATCAGATTGCGCTGCGGCCGCTGTGCGAGGTGTTGCAGTCGGAGCAGGTCGACCCGGCCAACGTGACGCTGCTGCGCGAGTCGATTGTCCGCGCCGGGCATTGGCTGGAACCGATCATCGTCGAGCGTTCGCGCGGCATCGTCATGGACGGCAATCACCGCTTCACCGCGGCGTTGCAACTGGGCTTGAAACGGGTGCCGTGCATCCAGCTCGATTACACCGATCCGCGCGTCTGTGTGCGGCATTGGCAAACCGGGCAGGCGTTCGAGGTGGCGCGGATTTTCACCACCATCGCCCGTGGCGAGATTTTCCCTTACAAGACCACCCGGCACGCGTTTGACCCTGCGCTGCCAGTGGTTGCGATCCCGCTGGAGCGCCTCTACGCCTGAGGCGGATCGCGCCACGGCAAAAAAACTTTACTGCGGGTGATACTTTTTCGCAGATCGACTGGCAATAGGAGTGATTACCATTTTCCCTCGATGAAAAGGATCCTCACGTCATGCCTGTTGTCAGTCGTCCTTGCGGTGAGCGGGTGTTAACACTCGCTGTGCGTACCGCCATGCTGAATTTCGTTTTGGTCGCAGGAAGCGCCAACGCTTGGGCCGCCAGTGCCGAGCAACCAGGCGTTGCCGCCGACCCTGCATCGAACGCCGCGCCGGACGCGCTGACCCTCGACACCACCAACGTCAACGCCCGTTATAGCGGCGCGACCGCCTTGCCGGAAACCTTCGCTGGCGGCCAGGTGGCGCGCGGCGCACGGCTGGGCATGATGGGCAACAAAGACGTGATGGACACGCCATTCAGCGTCACCAGTTACACCGCCAAAACCCTCGCTGATCTGCAAACCGTCACCGTCGCCGACGCGCTGGAGCGTGATCCTTCGGTGCGCTCGACCGGCCAGACCGGCGGTATCGTCGACTCGTTTTTCGTCCGTGGCTTCCCGATCGGTGAAGGCAACCTCGGTGAACTGGCGTTCGACGGCGTCTACGGGGTCGCGCCGAACTACCGCGTGTTCACCGAATACGCCGAACGTGTCGAGGTGCTCAAAGGGCCGGGCGCGCTGATGTACGGCATCTCGCCCAACAGCGGCGTCGGTGGCGTGATCAACATCGTGCCCAAGCGCCCGCTGGATGAAGACCTGACCCGGTTCACCGGCACCTATGCCTCGGACTCGCAGGTCGGTGGGCATCTGGACCTGAGCCGGCGCTTCGGTTCGGAAAACCAGTTCGGCGTGCGGTTCAACGGCAATCTTCAGGGCGGCGATACCGCTGTCGATGATCAACACCGCGACCTTGGTATTGGCGCCATCGCCCTCGATTATCGCGGCGAGCGTCTGCGCCTGAACCTCGATTACATCAGCCAGAAGGAAAGTTGGGAGGGCGCTTCGCGGCCGTTCACCGTCGCGCCGGGCATCGATGTGCCGTCGGCGCCGAATGGCCGCACCAACCACTCGCAGGACTGGGGTTGGTCCGATACCAAAGAGCAGTCGGCGTTGCTCGGTGGCGAGTATGACCTGACAGACAACGTCACCGTGTTTGCCCATGCCGGCGGGGGTAAATCCGACGTCAAGCGCCTGTCCGATCAGGTGCCGCGAATCCTCAATGACGCCGGCGACACCAGCAACATTCCCGGTTACTACAAATTCAACGTGGATCGCTCGACGGCCGACGTCGGTATGCGCGGCGTGTTTGCCACCGGCCCGATTACCCACACCACCACGGTGATGGCGACCCGGTATCAGGATGAACTGTCACGCGGGATCAACAACGGCACGCCGATCCTCTCGAACATTTACCATCCGATCGACAGGCCGCAGCAGTACATCAATTCGCCGAAGGTATTGCGCGTTTCCGAATCGGAGCTGTCCGGTGTGGCGCTGACCGACACCCTGTCGGTGCTTGATGACCGCTTCCAGTTGACCCTCGGCGTGCGCCGTCAGGAGATCGAGTCGCGCAACTACAACGCGAGCGGAGCCGTCAGCTCGAAATACAAGGACAACGCCACGACCCCGCTGGTCGGCGTGGTGGTCAAGCCTTGGGAAGACGTTTCGCTCTACTACAATTATGTAGAAGGCTTGAGCAAGGGCGACATCGCCCCGGGCACCGCGGCCAACGCTGGCGAAACCTTCGCACCGTACGAGTCCAAGCAGCATGAGATCGGCGTCAAGTACGAACACGGCACGTTCATGACCTCGCTGGCGCTGTTTCAGATCGAGAAACCGAGCGGTGAAGTGGGCGCGGATAACGTGTTCTCGGTGCAGGCCGAGCAACGCAACCGTGGCGTTGAATTGAGCATGTTCGGTGAAGTCGCTCCGGGTACGCGTTTGATGGGTGGCGTCACGGTGCTCGACGGCGAACTGACCGATTCGGCGACCAAGGCCAACCGTGGCAATAAACCGGTCGGCGTGCCGGACGTGCAAGCCAACCTCTGGGCCGAGTGGGATACGCCATGGCTTGAAGGCTTCACCCTCACGGGCGGTGCGATCTACACCGACAGCCAGTACATCAACCAGGCCAACACGCAAGAGCTGGACTCCTGGACCCGCGTCGACGCCGGTGCGCGTTATGCGACCAGAATCGAAGGCCGGCCAACCACGTTCCGCGCCACCGTGCAAAACGTGTTTGACCGCGAGTACTGGTCGGGCGTGGCGTCCTACGGGGCAATCTCGCCGGGCTATCCGCGCACCTTGCAGCTGTCGGCCACGGTCGATTTCTGACGTCGAGGGAAGAGGGTGGCAACGGTCTCTTCTATATAGAGCGTCATGACTACGTTGGCTGTCCGACACGTGGTCCGGCAGGCGGGACGCCATCGCAGCCCGCCTGAACATTTCTGAAAAGGAGTCTTCGTCATGTTTAACAACCCAGGCACCGAGGTGGTAAACGCACCTTCGGTTTTTCGGACAGCGACCCACCAACTGGCCTTTGAATTCGAGCGCAGCGCCAATGAGCATATTCGCGAATTGTTGCGACACTTCGGACTACGCACCAGCCTGATCCGCTTCAAAGTGATCAATGCCCTGGTGATTGCCAGCCGCGACGGGTATGCGATCGGGGTGAATGGCGTGCATACGTTTGTCGAGTCGTCATCGCCCGAGCTGTCGTTTGTCAGCGTGCGTGAAGTGCTCAAGCGCTTGTGTGACGAGGGCCTGATCGTGCTTGAAGGTGACAAGACCTACCGCTTTACCGGCGAAGCCTGGGCGTTGCTGCAACAACACCTGGAACATTGAGCGTCAGAAACTCCCGGAATATTTCACCGCCGCAGCCGCCCGCGAGGGTACGTTCAGCGTGCGTAATAAAGACGACACGTGAATGCGCACCGTGAACGGTGAAATATCCAGTTCACGGGCGATTTCCTTGTTGGTCTTGCCTTGCGCGATCAAGCGCAGCACCTCTTGTTGACGTGGCGTGAGGGCCGCGCCGGTTTCCAGCGGCAACAGGCCCGACGGCGCAAACTTCACCAGCACTTCACCTTGGCGAATCGCCAGAATCGCCTGACCGATTTCATCGGGGGCGATGTTCTTGCCGATGAAACCGTCGATCCCGGCGGCCATGACTTCGTTGATCAGCGACTCATCATCGACCATCGACACCACGATCAACGTGGTGCGCGGCAGGCGCCGACGCAGCTCGGCGAGTTGGCTGACGCCGGTCAGTCCGGGAAATCTGAGATCAAGAATCAGCGTATCCGGCTCGTCGCCCAGGGGCAACAGGGCGAGCACGGCGTCGAGGTCACCGGCTTCTTCAAGGGCTGCGTCAGGCAACAACCGTTGAACCGTGCGCAGCATCGCCTCGCGAAACAACGGGTGATCGTCGGCTATGATAATTCGGCATGTCATGGCATGACCCTCCCTGGATCAGACATTACTCAAGGCATGCACCTTAGCATCGGGCGCGAGGGTTGCCTGTAGGTTGCTGCTGAATCTGACGAGTGCCGCACAAGGACGTTTACCATGAAGTTCGAGAAAAACACCGAACTCGACCAGGCCAATCTGCGCATCATCATCGCCAGTATCGCCGTGGTTTATATGCTGATACTGGGCTTTTTGCCGGGCCAGCGCTTCGATACGTACCTGCCGATCATTACCTACATCATCCTGTTTTTGTTGGCCTCGATCGCGCTGCGTCAGGCGATTGCGCACTGGCCGGGGCATTACCCGGCGCGACGGATTTTCGCCATGATCCACGATTACACCGGCACCTGCTTTGGTCTGGTGGTGGGCGGCGAGATGGCGTTGCCACTGTATGCGGTGATCATTTGGGTCAACCTCGGCAATGGCATGCGCTATGGCTCGCGCTATCTGGCGATCGCCACCGCGCTGGCGTTACTGGCGCTGCTGTGTGTGTATCGCCTGACACCGGTGTGGCAAGCGCAACCGTTCATGGTGTTGATGCTGATGCTCACCAGCACGGTGATTCCGTTTTATGCGCACTTGTTGCTGGAACGTACGCGCAAGGCTTCCGAAGAAGCGGTCGCGGCGAATCTGGAAAAGTCGCGGTTTCTTGCCCAGGCCAGTCATGATCTGCGTCAGCCGATTCATTCGATTGGCCTGTTTACCGCGTGCCTGCGTGAGTCGCGCCTGGGTGATGACGAGCGGCGGCTGGTCGACAATATCGACCGTTCGTTGCTCAACGTGTCGCAGTTGTTTCGCTCGATTCTCGACCTGTACACCCTCGATAACGGTCGGGTGCTGCCGAAATTGCACAGCGTGAACCTGGGCGAATGGCTGGCGGAGCTGATTCGCCAGAATGCCGAAGCCGCACGTTGGGCCGGTGTTGAGCTGCGTTTGCGTCCTTGTCCGTACTGGGTGCAAACCGATCCGGCGTTGCTCGCGACCATGGTGCAGAACGTACTGTCCAACTGCTTTAAATACGGTGCGCATCGGCCGGTACTGATCGGCGTACGTCGGCGCGGGGCAGGGCTGGCCATCGTGGTTTATGACCAAGGCAACGGCATTGCCGAGGAGCATCTGGGCAAGGTGTTCGAGGAGTTTTATCGGGTGCGGCAAGTGCGCGATAAAGACGTCGAAGGCGTGGGGCTGGGGCTGTCTATCGTCAAGCGTCTGGGGGAGTTGATCGGGGTGGGCGTCACCCTGCGCTCGCGGCTCGGGCGGGGAACGGCGGTGACTTTGTACGGATTGCCGATCGCTGCTGCGCCGCATTTGGCGGTCAATCGGGATGAGGCGCGTCAGGTCGGTTTGCTGACCGGGTTGAAGGTGTGTCTGGTGGAAGATGATCGCAACGTATTACTCGCGACTTCTGCATTATTGGAGCGTTGGGGCTGTGTCGTTCAAGCGGAGCTGAGCGGGCAGGGTTTGATGACCGACTGCGACATCATCGTCGCCGATTATGACCTCGGCACCCATGCCACCGGCGTCGAATGTATCGACGATGTGCGCAAGCAGAGAGGCTGGGCGGTGCCGGCGATGATCATCACCGGGCACGACGTCGAAAAAATCCAGGCGGCCCTGCACGACCGCGACATTGCCATCCTGTCCAAACCGGTGCGCCCGGCCGAGCTGCGCGCGACCTTGAGAGCCCTGCGCGACCGGCAACCCGAACCCGCTGAAAGCGTTTCGTGAATGATCATCGCGGACCAACCAAAGATCCCTGTGGGAGCTAGCCTGCTAGCGATTTGGCCAGCAGGCTGGCTCCCACACTTTCAGATCAGCGCTTGCACAGGTAATCCTGGGTGATGGTGGTTTGCAGGCAGTTGTACTGGCCCATGGTGCGGCAGATGTTTTTCTCGGAGCCGGTGACTTCGGCGTTTTTGTAGCCCCAGGTCTTGCAGCGTTGGGCGGCGACGGTCAGGCCTTGTTCGGCGCTGGTCTGGCCGCTTTCGAATTGGCCCAGTTCATAGGAGACCTGGACCACACCATCGTTTTTGCTGCCACCGGTGGCTTCCCACTGTTTCGGCGTGGCGCAGCCAGTGAGCAATAGCGCGCTGAGGGTGAGTGTTGCGATCAGGGTTTTCATGGGCAAACGGTGTCCTTTACCGGGTGGGGAAGTTATTGCAGTGGAATCGGCGAGGCGCCTTTCGGCAGGCATGACAGCGGCGGCGACATGATGCCCATGCTCGCCACGGCGATGATTACGCCGCTGGGCAATTCACAGTTATATTCCCCGGCCGGGGTGTAGGCGGTGTAGTAGGTGAGGGTGCTGTCGTTGCGGACGTTGTCGATTTTCGACACCGGTTTACCGATCACCGTTTGCGCGCGTTCTTTCATGCTCGATTCAGTGGGTTTGACGGTCTGGCAGCCGGCCACGCCGAGCAGCACGGCACCGAATACGGCGATTTTTGTGAGGTTTGCATGCAGTTTCATGGTGTGTCTTCCTTGGTGTTGTTCTGATTTCCAGGCACAACGATCCCGCACGCTGCAAACAGGCAACGTTGAGGAACATCGGGGGTGCGGGGGAATATAACGCCAGGTGGCGGGGCGGTCGATTAGCACAAATGTGCTAGTGCGGCGCGCAACAGGCGGCTCGCTGGAGCCGCCTGCCGGGCCAGGGGAGAATTATTGCGGACTGTTGAACTGGTCGGAATAACTGCCTGTCATCAACGCGGAGGCGACACGATCAGAACCGACCCCGACGCGGGAATAGGCAACCCGGTTGACGCCGGTACGATCGGCGCCATCAGAAGCCAGTGCGCCTGCGCCGACATGATCGGCGCCATCAGACGCCACGGCACCCGCGCCGACATGATCAGCGCCATCGGACGCGACTGCGGCTGCACCCACATGATCGGCGCCATCGGACGCGACTGCGCCAGCACCCACATGATCGGCGCCATCGGACGCGACTGCGCCAGCACCCACATGATCGGCACCATCAGAAGCAACCGCACCAGCGCCGACATGATCGGCACCATCGGACGCGACTGCGCCAGCGCCCACATGATCAGCACCATCAGAAGCCACGGCACCGGCACCCACATGATCGGCACCATCAGAAGCCACCGCACCCGCGCCTACTTTATCGGAACCGTCAGAAGCCACGGCACCCGCGCCTACTTTATCGGAACCGTCAGAAGCCACGGCACCGGCACCCACATGATCGGCGCCATCAGAAGCTACCGCCCCGGCACCCACATGATCCGACCCATCGGACGCCAGCGCCTGCGGTTGCGCCGCCCAGACATTGGGCACCACCACGGTCGCCACGACCGCCAGAAGCACGCCTGACAACAGCTTGTGTTTCATAGTTTTTCTCCACGACCCAGCAGCCACAAAGCGATAAGGCATCGTTCGCCGCGTGTTCGCGGGCGTTACGATTGATTTGGCTCGGGTTAACCTGGTTGGCGAAAGGCACGGGCACACCATCCGGCGCGCGGGTGTCGACAGAAACATGATCGAACTGATTGAGTATAGATCGCGATTGCGAAGCGGTAGGGCGGGGGGATCGACGGGCGTTAGGCGCTTCTCTTCCTGCCCGATTCGGGCAAAGCTCAAATCAGTCTAAAAACACTGATTCGCGCTGACCAGCCTTTGCTAGGCTCAAAGATGTAGGCGAAGACGCAGACTGATGCGCAATCGGATAGCAAGGGGGCGTGGGGCGCGCTCCGAAAGGTACACGGTTAGAAAGATCTCCGCGCTGAGATCCAGCCCTTATGCCGTGTGAAGCAGCCGAGGCCGTACCTTTTCAATTTGGCCCGGTACTGTGGGAAGCCCGATAAACCTTGTAAGCCAGAGACCAGCACTGGCCGCCTACTCGAACACCAAAGCCCGCTTCGTGCGGGCTTTGTCGTTCTTGCCAGGTCAGATCGATTGCAACGCCTGCGCCAGATCGGCGCGCAGGTCTTCGACGTCCTCGACGCCCACCGACAGACGCACCAGACCATCGCCGATCCCCAGTTTTGCGCGGGTTTCAGCAGGAATGGTCGCATGGGTCATGATCGCCGGATGCTCGATCAGGCTCTCCACGCCGCCCAGACTTTCCGCCAGTGCGAAGATCTTCACGTTTTCGAGAAAACGCCGCGCGCCATCCAGATCACTGTTCAGATCGACGGAAATCATCCCGCCGAAACCACGCATCTGGCGCTTGGCCAACTCATGCTGCGGGTGCGACTCAAGGCCCGGATAGTAGACGCGTTTGACCTGCGGCTGCTGTTCCAGCCACTGCGCCAGATCCAGTGCGTTGCTGCAATGACGTTCCATGCGCAGCGCCAGAGTCTTCACCCCGCGCAGAGTCAGGAACGCATCGAACGGCCCGGCAATCGCACCGACTGCGTTCTGCAAGAAGCCCAGCTTCTCGGCCAGTTCTTGGTTCTGGCCGACCACGGCGATACCGCCGATCACATCGGAGTGGCCGTTCAGGTACTTGGTGGTCGAGTGCAGCACGATGTCGAAACCCAACTCCAGCGGCCGTTGGATATACGGGCTGGCAAAAGTGTTGTCGGCCACGCTGATGATCCCGCGAGCGCGGCAGATACGGGCGATAGCGGCGAGGTCCGACAGGCTCAGCAGCGGGTTGGTCGGTGACTCGACAATCACCAGTCGTGTGTCGTCCTGCAGCGCCGCTTCGAACGCCGCCAGGTCAGTCAGATCGACGTAGCTGAAACGGTGTCCGGCACTGCGCTGACGAACCTTGTCGAACAGGCGGAACGTGCCGCCGTACAAGTCATTGCCGGAGATCACGTGCGAACCGGCATCGATCAGTTCGAGCACCGTGGAAATCGTCGCCAGCCCGGAGGCGAATGCGAACGCCTGGGTGCCGCCTTCAAGGTCCGCCACGCAACGCTCCAAGGCAAAACGCGTCGGGTTGTGCGAGCGCCCGTAGTCAAAACCCTTGTGCACGCCGGGGCTGTCTTGCAGGTAGGTAGAGTTGGCGTAGATCGGCGGCATCAACGCGCCGGTTGTCGGGTCCGGCGTCTGCCCGGCGTGGATCACCCGGGTCGCGAAGCCTTGGGATTTATCGTCGTGCTGACTCATGCGAGGGATCTCCGTAATTGGTTGAGCATGTCGGTGCGGGTGATCAGGCCATGGAAGCCCGACGTGTCGGCAATGATGGCGACGAGGCCACGGCTGAGCACCGCTTCCAGCTCGGAAAGAGTGGCGCCGGGGGCGAGGGTTTGCAGTTTGTCGGTCATCACGCTGGAGACCGATTGACTGAAGCGCGCGGCGTCTTCGTGCACCGGCAGCAGGATGTCCGATTCGTCGATTACACCGACCAGTTGCTTGCCTTCCACCAGCACCGGCAACTGCGAAACATCCGCCAGGCGCATGCGCTGGAACGCGGTCAGCAGGGTATCGTCAGGGCCGACGCTGATCACGCGGCCGTCTTCGAAGCGGCGGGCGATCAGGTCGCGCAGATCACCGTAACCCTTACGCTGCAACAGGCCTTGATCGGTCATCCATTGGTCGTTGTAGACCTTCGACAAGTAGCGCGTGCCGGTGTCGCAAACGAAGCTGACCACGCGTTTTGGCTCGGTCTGTTCGCGGCAATAGCGCAGCGCCGCAGCCAGCAGAGTACCGGTCGACGAGCCGCCGAGAATACCTTCGGCCTTGAGCAACTGGCGGGCGTGGTCGAAGCTTTCTTCATCGCTGATCGAGTAGGCGTGGCGCACGCTGGAGAGGTCGGTGATCGACGGAATGAAGTCCTCGCCGATGCCTTCCACCGCCCATGAACCGGGCGTCGGCATCGTACCGTCGCGGCTGTATTGCGCCATCACCGAACCGACCGGGTCGGCCAAGACCATTTCCAGATCCGGCTGCACGCGTTTGAAGAAACGGCTCAAGCCCGTCAGCGTACCGGCCGAACCGACACCGACGACGATGGCGTCCAGATCATGTTCGGTCTGCGCCCAGATTTCCGGCGCGGTGCTGCATTCGTGGGCCAGCGGGTTGGCCGGGTTGTTGAACTGGTCGGCGAAGAATGCGCCGGGAATGTCTTTCGCCAAACGGGCGGCGACGTCCTGGTAATACTCGGGATGGCCCTTGCCAACATCGGAACGAGTGATGTGCACCTCGGCGCCCATGGCCTTCAAGTGCAGGACTTTCTCGGTGGACATTTTGTCTGGGACGACCAGCACCACGCGATAACCTTTGGCGCGGCCAACCAGTGCCAGGCCCAGACCGGTGTTACCGGCGGTGGCTTCGACGATGGTGCCACCGGGTTGCAGGCGACCATCACGTTCGGCGGCGTCGATCATCGCCAGACCGATGCGGTCCTTGATCGAACCGCCGGGGTTCTGCGATTCGAGTTTGAGAAACAGCGTGCACGGCCCGGTATCAAAACGGGTGACTTGCACAAGCGGAGTATTGCCGATCAGCCCAAGTACGGCAGGGCGTGATTCCTTTGACATTTCTTCACCTCTTGGTGGTGTTGATCGCGTTCCAATCGCGGGGAAAAGACTCGCGTGCAACATAGGCTCAGACATCCTCTGTCGCAACCATTAGTCCGTGGTAAATACAGCCAATTCGATCTAACGATAGAACGAAATCAGAGGGCTGCAGGGCACGATTTACCTGCGTTTATATAGACGCGTCATTGAGTATTCAAAGGGCGTCGTCACTGGCATCAATCGCTTGATCTGTGAAGAAAATTCCTGCTCTGAAAATAGATCGCTGTCGTTTGCATGACATTCAGGTTCGGGAGTTTTCATGGCATCGCCGGGTGGCAGTTGCTACTGTGGCCAACCGCTTTTCAGGTGTTTCCCGCTGCATGAATCATCAACTGACTATTCAGGCGGTGTCTGACGCAGACATTCCTGAAGTGCTGAATTTTGTTCTGGCGGCCCGCGCCGAGCTTTTCCCCAAGCTGAGCGCGACCGGCATGCCCGACGATCTGGCGCGTTTTGCCGAGGTTTATCTGCGAGGGGAAGGGCGCTTTCTGACTGCTCGCCATGAGGGGAAGATCGTAGCCTCGATAGGCTATCTCCCTTACGACCGACGCTTCCCGCACCTTGATTATCCCGAGCGCAAAGTGGTGGAAATCGTCCGTCTGTTTGTCCTGCCATCGCAGCGCCGCTCAGGGTTGGCCGCCGCGCTGTATCGGTCACTCAAAGACTTGGCGGTCGCCGACGGCGTCGAGGTGATCTACCTGCACACCCATCCGTTTTTACCGGGCGCCATCGAGTTCTGGCAGCGGCAGGGTTTCGCGATAATCGATGTCGACGCTGACCCGGTCTGGCAGACGACGCACATGCACAACCTCATGAATGGAATCGAAGAATCTGCGCCCCATCGAACGGGTCCGTCAGGTAATGCGCCCTGACCCCGAAAGTCTCCTGTAAGCGCTGCGGAGTCAGCACGTCCAGTGGCTTGCCCAATGCCACCAGCCGACCTCGTTCGAGCACCGCCAGACGATCGCATTTCAACGCCTGATTAAGGTCATGCAAGGCGATCAGCGTAGTCACCGGCAACGCCTGCACCACGTTGAGGATGGTCAGTTGATGCTGAATGTCGAGATGATTGGCCGGTTCATCCAACAGTAGAATCTGCGGTCGCTGCGCCAGTGCCCGAGCGATGTGTACCCGCTGCCGCTCACCGCCCGACAGGCTGCGCCAGAGCCGCGTGCGCAGGTGCAGAGCGTCAACGTCGATCAACGCCTGCTGCACAATGGCGTCGTCCGCGTGCGACCACGGTTGCAGCGCCGACAACCACGGCGTACGCCCCAGCGCCACCGCATCGAACACGCGAATGCCATCGTCGGTATCAGCCTGTTGTTCAACCACCGCGAGCTGTTGGGCAATGCTCCGTCGGGGCATTTTGCCGAGGCGCTGACCTTCCAGCAGCACCTCGCCAGCGCTCGGTTCACGCAACCCGGCCAGCAGTTTCAGCAGGGTGGATTTTCCCGAACCGTTCGGCCCAACGATGCCCAGGGTTTCGCCACGCCGAACTTCAAGGCTGACACCGTTGAGCAACTCGGCGCCGCGCACCTTGAACGTCAGACCTGAACAACTCAGAACACTGTTCATCGTGCGGACCTGCGGCCAACCAGAATCAACGCGAACACCGGCGCGCCGACCAGCGCGGTAATTACCCCGACCGGAATCACCTGGCCCTTGATCAACGTGCGCGACAACACATCGGCAGCAATCAGAAACACCGCGCCGCCCAACGCACTGGCCGGCAGCAGTCGTGCATGACCAGTGCCAAGCAACAGCCGCGCCGCATGCGGAATCACTAGTCCGACAAAACCGATCGAACCGACAATCGACACCATCACCGCCGTCACCAACGCCGCGCAGCCAATCAGCAGAATCTGCACCCGGCGCACCGGAATGCCGAGGGACGCCGCCGAGTCCGCGCCAAAGGTAAACGCATCCAGCGCGCGCCGATGCCACAGGCACACGACCAGTCCCAGCACGGCAACCGGCACCGCCAGCCACACCGATGGCCAGCGCACGCCGCCGAGATTGCCCAGCAGCCAGAACATGATGCCGCGCGCCTGTTCGGAGCTTGCCGAGCGGGTGATCAAGAACGCCGTCAGCGCATTGAACAGCTGCGAGCCGGCGATCCCCGCGAGAATGATTTGTCCGGTGCCGCTGGCCGAGCCACTGACCCGCGCCAGCACAATCACCAGGACGAACGCCGTGACCGCGCCGGCGAAGGCACCGACTGACAATGACACCAGCCCGGCGCCAACGCCGAGCAACGCGACCATCACCGCGCCGGTCGAGGCGCCGGCGGAAATACCCAGCAGATACGGATCGGCCAACGGATTGCGCAGCAACGACTGCAAAATCACTCCGCAGGTCGCCAATCCGGCACCGCACGCAGCGGCGACCAGTGCGCGGGTCAATCGATAGTTCCAGACGATGCCTTCGTCGATAGGATCGAGCGCGTACCCGGCGCCCCACAATTTATTCGCCAGCACTTGCACGACCACGCCCGGTTCAATCGAGGTTTCACCAATGGCCACACCGGCAACCACTGCTATCAACAATGTCGCCAAGGCCAACAGCGTACGGATCAGGCTGGCCCTCATTTCGACAGGTCATAGCCGTTGATGGCCGTGGCCAATTGCTCGATGCCATCGAACATGCGCAGGCTCGCCTGCATGGCCATGGCGTCGAGAATGATGATGCGGTTGTGCTTCACCGCGTCCATGTTGCGCGTCACCGGGTCGCTGCGCAGGAAGGCGAGCTTCTTTTCATAATCGTCGGCAGGAAAGCGACGACGGTCCATGCGCGCAATGACGAGGAAGGTCGGATTGGCCTTGGCGATGGTTTCCCAGCCGACCGTTGGCCACTCTTCATCGGACTCCACCACGTTACGCACGCCGAGGGTGCTAAGCATGAAATCCGGAACGCCTTTGTGCCCGGCCACGAACGGCTCGATGTCCATCTGTGCGCTGGAGAACCAGACCAGCGCGCTGGCGTCCTTCAATTGTTTGCCTTGGGCGGTGGCAATCGACTGGGCGAGGCTGGCCTTGAGTTGATCATTGAGCTGCTGGCCACGCTCCTGAACATCGAAGATCTGCGCCAGTTGGCTCACGCTCTTGTAAATCGAGTCGATGCGAAACGGTGCGAGCCGCGTGCCGTCGGCGCCGACGAGGTTGTCCTTGGCTTCGCAATCGGAGGGCAGCAGGTAGGTCGGAATCTTCAATTCATGAAATTGCTCACGGGTGCCGACCGCGCCTTGCGGGCCGACCATCCATTCCAGCTCCACGGCGACCAGTTCCGGGCGCTTGCCGATTACCGATTCAAAGCTCGGTTCGTTATCGGCCAGTCGCTCGATCTTGTCGTCCTGGGCTTTGTATTTGGCCAGCACATTGTTGAACCACAACGAGGTGCCGACGACTTTGTCGCTCAGGCCCATGGCGTAGAGCATTTCCGTGCCGGCCTGGCCGATGGTCACCGTGCGCGTCGGGGCGTGCTGGAAGGTCAGGCTGCTGCCGCAGTTTTCGACGGTCAGTGGATAGACAGTCGGGGCCGCCTGCGCCATGGCGCCAAGGCTCAGGCCGGTGATGAGGGTGGCGATGCGGGGCAGCAGCATGGGGCAGTCTCCGAGGGAACCGTACGGGGAGCGGGAGAGTACGGTCTGGAAACACACCATCGAACGCGGTCAGGAAAACAGCGCAAGGCCGGGCAGCCAACGAAGACGCGCACGGCACGATGTCCTTCCCGGACACCCCGCCGGTTAGTAATCACTGTGCCGGCAGGTCTCCTGACTGATGCGTCATCGCCTGGCTCCGGCCTTCCCGGGGTTCACCCAGTGGCAGTCGTGGAGCAGGCTCGGCACCTACAGTTGCGGGGGCAGTTCCGATCAGTGCTGTGCAAGCACCTCGGATTCCCTATTAGTCCCCTTCGGGAACCGGCGGCGGCATGGTAGTCGATCATGCCGCTGAAGGGGAGACGAATCTGTCGCGGCGAGGATTAGTGCTGGCTCATCAAACCGTGCAACACGCCCAGGCGCAGGCCCGGTTCGGACGGCTCCATTTGCGCGATGCCGAACACCTTGAATGCCGCCAGCATCAGCACCAGACCGCCGGGCAGAATGCTCTGGCGATGAGGTTGCAGCCCGGCGAGCTTGAGCTGTTGCACATTGTTCACTTTCAACAGCAGCAGCGACAGGCGCAGCAGCCCGCCATAGGTGATGCCGTCCTGACCGAAGT
Source organism: Pseudomonas fluorescens (assembly GCF_001648775.1). Taxonomy (GTDB): domain Bacteria; phylum Pseudomonadota; class Gammaproteobacteria; order Pseudomonadales; family Pseudomonadaceae; genus Aquipseudomonas; species Aquipseudomonas fluorescens_M. Next base: position 105,394 of record NZ_LVEJ01000024.1, on the reverse strand, counting down.
CGTTGAGGCGATTAGCCTTGAGCACTTTGGCGAGCATGCGCGCAGTGCCGGAAGAGCCGATGGTCTGCTGCCAGCCCTGAGCACGGTAGCGCCGGGCGACTCTTTCAAACTGCAGAATGGCGAAGCGTTCGGCTTCCTGTAGCGCGCCGGCAGACACGTCACCGCCGCGAAAGAACCGCGTGCTCAAGGTGCCGCTGCCGATGGCGATGCTTTCGGTCAGCAACGGTTGCGCGCCCTGGCCGAGGATCAGCTCGGTGGAACCGCCGCCGATGTCGACCACCAGGCGCAGGTCTTCGGCGCTCGGCAAGGCATGGGTCACGCCGGCATAGACCAGACGCGCCTCTTCATGGCCGCAAATGACGTCGATGGGGAAGCCCAGATGCCGTTCGGCACTGGCCAGAAACAGCTGCGCATTGTCCGCCTCGCGCACTGCACTGGTCGCCACCGCACGCACTCGGCCCGCCTCAAAACCGCGCAGCTTCTTGCCGAACCGCGCCAACGCTTGCCAGCCGCGATCCAGCGCCAACGCATCCAGCGCGCCGCCATCAAAACCTTCGGCAAGACGCACCGGTTCGCGCAGGGTTTTCACTTCCTGGATCAGGAAGCCTTTGCGACTGCGCACCGACTGGCCGATCATCAGGCGAAAGGCATTCGAACCCAGGTCGATGGCGGCAAACAGCGAGGCGTCGTCTTTCATGGGAATCCTTGCAAAGCACCCGTCGGGAGGCGCGAGACGGTTTGCGAGGATTCTGCCGTGATCTTGATGACATCCTGATGACGGGGGCGGGGCGGTTGAATGAATTTTCGGCTGTCATGACACTGTCATTATCCGGCGGCTATGCTGAGGCCAATACATCGCGTGTTCTTAAAGTTTTTGCTGCCAGTTTTGGCAGCTTTTTTTTGCCCGCGATTCGAGCGAGGCCGCTGAGCGTTCCCACGCGGAGCGTGTGAACGCTCAGCGCGGGGTGCGGACGATCAATCAGCAGGCTTGTGGAGTTTCGCCGCGCGCCAGGCGCGCATTGATGTCTTCGATCACTTCCGGGAGCTCGGCGATGGTGTCGATCAGGTAATGCGGGCGCGAAGGCGCGAACATCTTGCCGATTCGCGCGCGCTCCTCAGCCAGTCGGTCCGACGGCAACGCCTTGTATTGCTCATAGCTCAGGCCCAGTGCGTTGCCCGAGCAGGTCAACGCCACCGTCCACATGCCGGCGGCGCGCCCTTCGAGAATCCCCGGCCAGGTGTCATCGACCTTGACGCACGCCGCCACGTCATCGATGCCCAAAGCAATCACGTTAGCCAGCGCCTGCGCCGGATGCGGCCGGCCATTGGGGACTTCATCGGTGGCGACGACATGGTCGGCGATGTAGCCATTTTCCCGCGCCAGTTCGACGACCTTGGCCATCACCACCGCCGGATAACCGGAGCACGAACCGATTTTCAAACCCTTGTTGCGCAACGCCGCAATCGTCTCGAGCGCGCCCGGAATCAGCGCCGAATGCAGGGCGATTTTCTCGATCTGCAGCGGCATGAAACGTTCGTAGATCGCCGTCACATCGTCATCGCTCGGGACGCGATCGAACGCCGCACGATAACGCTCGGCAATCTGCGGCAGGTTGCACAGGGTGCGGATGTGATCCCACTTGCCCATGCCCATCGGCCCGCGCGCTTCTTCCAGCGACACCGCGACGCCGAACTCGGCAAAGGCTTCGACGAAAATCTGCGTTGGCGCAAACGAGCCAAAATCGACAACGGTGCCGGCCCAGTCAAGGATCGCGGCTTGCAGGTGAGTTGGTTGCTTGTATTGCATGGTCATTCTCCGTTTTCGAGTAAGCGCGGGCCGTCCCTCGGCAATGAGGTAGGCGGTTTCAAGGTTTGATTTTGCTGATCAGTTAAGCGGTGGATTCGAATCAAACAGTTCGGCAATCACTGGTCGGTTCCTGCGGATGCCAAGGCAGCACAGGTGGTATTCGATAAAGAACGGGTGATCGACAAAGGTGATCGGCGTGGTGCCCGGGGTTTCGGCGTACTCGACCGCTGAGACAAACCCGATGCCGATGCCCTTGACGATGGCGTGAACGATGGCTTCGCGGCTGTTGAGTTGCATGACGCAATCGAGCTCGATATCGAGGCGTTTGCAGCTTTCTTCGACCAGTTGCCGGGTGCGCGCACTTTTCTCGCGCATTACCCATTTCTCGCGGCTGATCTCGCTGACGTGAACCTGCGCCTGACTGGCCCACGGATGGTCATCGCGGACCACGGCGATGATCGGATAACGGTGATACAGCCGCGTATGGAAGCGTTCATCGAATTCCGACAAGGCCAGAATCGCCACATCGATATCGAAGTTGAACAACCGCGCCAGGGTGTCCTTTTCCGACGAGAACGAAGTTTCCAGTTCGATATCCGGGTGGCGCTGCATCAGCTCATAGGTCAGGTTCATGGCAATCGGCGGCGACACCGCGCCGAGGCGCAACATGCCGTTTTTACGTTGTTTGAAACTCTGCAACAGTTGCACCGCTTCATCTTCCTGGCCGAACAGGCCTTGAGTGATTGCGTAGAGCTTGTGCCCGGCTGCGCTCATTTCGATGTAGCGTCCACGGCGATGGAACAGCTCCACCGAGAAGGTTTTCTCCAGCGCATTGACCTGCTCGCTGACGGTCGGCTGACCGACGCTGAGGTACTCCGCTGCGAGAGTGAAACTGCCGGTTTTGGCCACCGCATGAAACGAACGCAACCACTTGTGATACTGGTACATGCAAGCCCCGTCAGCGTCGAATGAACAAGGCCACTGCCGCACTGCACAGGCAGGCGCTGGTGACCACTATGAAGATCAGAGACGTATTTGCCGTGGTGTCAAGCAAACGACCAATCATCGGCTCAGCCAGGCCGGCGAACAGGTAGGACGAAAAGTTCATGATCCCGGTCGCCGTACCGGCGCGTTTGGCGCCGACCAGATCCGGGCACAGCGCCCAGAAACTCGAGGCCGGGCCGTAGACGAAGAAGCCGCAAAGGAACAGCGCGACCAGGCCGATCACACTGTGCGGCGGCAGGCTCCACATCCACAGGCTGGTGGCGGCGCCGAGGAACATATAAAGCATGATCGCCAGATAGCGCTTGGAGCCGAACAACTTGTCCGATACCCAGCCGTTGCTCAATGCGCCAACCGCCATGCCGACGGGGAGGGCGACGGTGATCCATTTCGGATCGATCATGCCGTCACCACTTTTCCAGTCAGCGCCGAGAAAGTGCACCGGCACCCAGACGATCAAGCCGTAGCGCGCCGCATTCTGAAAGCCCAGTGACAGAGCGGCGATCAGCAGGCGCGGATTCTTCAGCACGGCTTTATAGCGTTGCGCCGAGGTCTCGACTTCGCCATGGGCGGCTTCCTGATGTTTGTCGTCAGCGTTGGCCACGCCGGTATCACCGACGGGTTCGAAGCCCAGATCCTGCGGACGTTCGCGGGCCACCAGATAGAAGATGATCCCGCCGGCGAGCATCAACAGCACCGGTAAACGGAAGATCCAGCGCCATTCCAGTTGCAGCACTTCAAGCACGACGATAGAGGTGACGTAGGACAGAATCGACGCGCACCCGGCGGCGAAGGTATAGAACCCGTATACCTTGCCGCGCTCACCCGCCGCCCACCAATTGGCAATCAGCCGCCCACCCGGCGCCCAGCCCAGTGCCTGAAAGTAGCCGTTGACGCCCCACGGCAGGATCAGACTGGTGAAACCGCCGGCAAAACTGGTCACCCAGTTCGCCGCGCAGGACAGCACTGCGCCGAGAGTCATGATGCGCCGGCCACCGAACTTATCGGCGAGGTTGCCGTTGATTGCCTGACCAATCGCGTAGGCCCACAGCATTGCAGCAGACGCCCATCCGAGGGTTTCCTTGCTCAAACCGAACTCGGCCTGAATCCCCGGAATGGCAAAACCGAAGGTCTGCCGACCGGTGTAGAAAAAAAGGTAACAGAACATCGCCGCCAGCAGCATGCGCCACTGCGCGACCCGGAACGAGGCAGAACGGACGGCGAGACCAGGCATTGTTTCGGCACGATTCATGATCTTTTCCTTATTGTTGTCGGTTCCCGCCGGGTGTCGTTGGCGGGTGCACTCTTTTTCGGTGCGGCAGGAAATCACCGCGGCTGCATGCCGCTGGCGGTGCTTGAGTTACTCGGGTTTTATCAGGCGTCAGGCGGCTTGTGAACCAATGAAGTTCTTGCCGCGCGCGCCCTGCATCGCGAGGTGGATGATGGCTTCGGCATCCTTGGCCGAGACGCCGTAATCGGCGAACTCGGTCTTCACCCCGAGGCGGTGGAGGAACTCGCGCAACTGCTGTTGTGCTTTGCCCAGGTCCGCGCCGAACACCCGTTGCAAGGTACGGTCGCGAGTGGCGTCGTGACCCCAGGCCAAACCCAATACCAACGGCAGGGTGAAGGAGCAGGCGATGCCGTGGGGCAAGCCGTGGCGCAGGGTCATCTCGTAGGAAATCGAATGGGCCAGCGCGGTTTTGGTGTTGGAAAACGCCAGCCCGGCCTTGAGTGCGGCCAGTGCCATGCGCGTGCGCAACTCTTGGCTCGACAGATCTTTTTGCAGATGCGGCAGGCATTCGAGAATGTCTTCAATCGCAGAAATGGCGAAAGTGTCGGAGACCGGATTGGCGTTGACGTTCCAGATCGCTTCCAGCGCGTGGGACAACGCATCGAGCCCGGTGGATACGGTGACGCTGGCCGGCACGGTGAGCATCAGTTGCGGGTCGATGATCGCCACGCGCGGCCAGGTGCAATCCAGATGCAGCGAGTATTTCTTCTGGCTGGCGCTGTCCCAGATCGTCGCCCACGGGGTGACTTCGCTGCCGGTGCCGGCGGTGGTCGGCGCGGCGATCAGTTGTTTGCAACGGGCCGGGGTGAACGGTTTGCCGCTCGCCAGCAGCGTCAACAACTCATCGAAATGCCCGGACTCGGTGCCGACGATCAACGCTTTGGCGGTGTCGATGGCGCTGCCGCCACCGACTGCGAGCACCACGTCGCAAGCAGCGGCGTGCTGCCAGAAATGTTCATAAGTGCTGCGCAGGTGAGCGACGTCCGGGTTGGGTTGAACGTCTTCGAACACGTAGACCAGACGCTCACCCAGCAACGCTTGCAGGCGATCGAGCAGCCCCAGCCCACGGGCCTCAGGGAAGGTGACGAGGGCCACGGTTTGCTGGTCGGTAATGGCAACGAGGTCTTGCAGGCTGCCCCAGCCGAAACGGGTATCAACTGGGTTCTGGAAGCGGGCAGTCATGGTGGATCCTTATTGTTGTTGTCGTGTGGCGCCATACTCAGCGCCCATCGACAACGGCTCAAATCGATAATTCGCAGGTTTGAATCGGCTCAGCCGATAGCCGCTCGACGTCAGTGTGCCGAGCCGCTCTGGATCGCCGCGCGCAGGCGACTGGAGAGGGCGTCGGCGACGATCACCATGAAGGTGATGACGATGATGCAGGTCGCGGTTTCCGGGTATTTGAACAACTTCAGGCTGCTCACCAGTTCGAACCCCAAGCCGCCGGCGCCGACCATTCCCAGCACCGTGGCCGAACGCAGATTGACTTCGAAGCGGTACAAAATCACCGCAATCCACGCCGTGATCACCTGCGGCAGAACGCCAAACACGATCACCTGCAACGGTCGTGCACCGGTCGCTTGCAGCGCTTCAATCGGGCCTTGGTCGATCTCTTCGATGCTCTCGGCGAAGAACTTGCCGAGCATGCCCAAGCCATGCAGCGCCAGCGCCAAGACGCCGGGGAACGGGCCGAGGCCAACGGCCGAGACGAAGATCAGCGCGAGGATCAGTTCGTTGATGCTGCGGGTGAAATTCAGCCCCTGACGGGTGATGTGAAACACCCAGCGATTGCGGCTCAGATTGCGCGCGGCGAGAAACGACAGCGGAATCGCCAGCAACACGCCGAGCAGGGTTCCCCAAATGGCGATCTGCAAAGTCTCCACCGCTGGCGCGACCAGACGCGGAAGAATGCTCAGATCCGGCGGGAAGGTGCGCGAGAGAAAGTCACCAATCTGCGGCAATCCCGCCGCCAGTTCACCGAGACTGAGTTGCGCACCTTGCGCGCTCCAGTTCAGCGTCCACAGCACGATCAGGACGATGCCGGCGGTGGTCAGCCAACCGCGTGTGCCACGGGGCCGCTCGCCGACCCACTGATAGTTTGGCGATTGCATGCTCAGGCCCTCGAGGCGGCGCGGTAGGACAGGGTGGGCGCCGGGACGTCAGCGGAGTGTTCTGCCGATTGCCCGGGATAGATTCGCGCCAGATCGGCGTCGGTCATGCTCGACGCTTTGCCATCGAACACCAGACTGCCGTGAGCGAGGCCGACCACGCGGTCGCCGAACTCGCGGGCATATTCGACTTGATGCAGATTGCACAGCACGGTGATGCCCAATTCGCGGGTGGCATCGCGCAGGTACTGCAACACCAGTCGCGCGGTTTTCGGATCGAGGCTGGCGATCGGTTCATCGGCCAGAATTACCTGCGGTCGTTGCGCCAAGGCGCGGGCGATACCGACGCGCTGCTTCTGTCCGCCAGACAATGAATCGGTGCGCTCACCGGCCTTGTGTGCCAGTTCGACGCGTTCCAGGCATTGCATTGCCAGCGCCACATCGTCACGGCGAAACAGTTGCAGAATCGAGGCGAGGGTGCCGACGGAACCGAGACGCCCGGTCAGCACATTCTTCAACACGCTCAGGCGCGGCACGACGTTGTGGTGCTGAAAAATCATCGCCACTTCACGGCGTAAAACGCTGGTGTCAGGGCAGGCGAGGGCATCGATACCAGCCACGGTCAATGTGCCGCTGTCGGCCTGTGCCAGGCGATTGATGCAGCGCAGCAAGGTCGATTTGCCGGCGCCGGACTGACCGAGCACCACGACGAATTCGCCCGCAGCGACGTCAAGGTCGATGCCGCGCAATACCGGATTGCTGCCGTAGTGTTTGGTCAGTTGGCGGATGCTGATCATTTCATGCTCCGCAAATCGAGATCGAGCACCTTGGCGGTTTCGCGCACCACGTCATACGACGCGTCGGTGGTCGGCTGGAAGCCATTTAGCACGCCCTGATCACCCCACGGCACGTCCTTGATCGAAGCCAGTGCGGCGGCGATTTTCTTCTTCAACTCCGGGTCGAGTGCCTTGCGCCAGACCATCGGCGATTCGGGGATCGGCTTGGAACTCCAGACGATTTCGAAGTCATCCTGCTTCACCACACCCTTGGCCACAGCGCTGGCGAAGATGCGGTCAGCCACGGCGGCGGCGTCTACTTTCTTGTTCTCCACCGCGAGGATGCTGGCGTCGTGGGAGCCAGAGAAAATCACGCGTTTGAACAAAGTGTCCGGCACAAACCCGGCCTGCTCCAGTCCTGCTTTCGGGAACAGATGACCGGACGCCGAGCTTGGGTCAACGAATGCGAATGTATGACCCTTGAGGTCGGCCAGCGAGTGAATGCCGCTGTCCTTGCGTGCCAGAATCACGCTTTTGTAAGCGCTCTGGCCGGTCTTCTTGGTCACCGCCACGGAGAACGCTTCGACGTCCGCCACCGAGGTCGCTAGCACGTAAGAGAACGGCCCGAGGTAGGCGACGTCGAGTTTGCCCGAGCGCAGCGCTTCGATGATGCCGTTGTAATCGGTGGCCACGAACGGCACCACTGGCATGCCGATTTTGGCTTGCAGATCGTCGAGCACTTGTTTGCTCGATTCGATCATCGCCTGGGAGTCTTCGGAGGGGATCAGGCCAATGGTCAGTTTGTCTTTGGCCCAGACCTGGCTGGCGCCCAAGGCAATAACGGTGAGGCTGGCGACACGCAGAAACTGTTTGATTGTTTTCATGGCATTCCACGGTGTGGTTGGGAGTTGCCACAGGCTAGGTCTGTCACGTGACAGTCATTCAATCAATTCAATATGCGAAACCGTAGCTAACTATTGATGGAGTCTATGGATGTCGAGCGCCAAACTACGGGCCTTTCTCGCTGTCGCCCGCCACGGCAGTTTCAGTGCCGGGGCGCGGGCGTCGGGATTGAGCCAACCGACCCTGACCACTCAGGTGCAGGCCTTGGAACGTCAGCACAATGTTGAGCTGTTCCATCGCCGTGGGCGGCGCATCGAGTTGTCGGATGTGGGACGGCAATTGCTGCCGATCGCGCAACGGATTGCCTTGTTGGAGTTGGAGGCGCACAACTTGCTGCGCGATTCCGGGCGGCTCGACAGCGGCCAGCTCAAGGTCGGTGCGGTGGGGCCGTTTCATGTGATCGAGATGGTCGACAGTTATCTGCAACAGCATCCGAATATCGATGTGTCGATTCGTGTGGGTAACTCGGCGCAGGTGTTGTCGGATCTGGAAAACTATGTGACCGATATCGCGGTGTTGGCCGGGCGTCAGGATGATCCGGCGTTGTGTTCGGTGCGTTATGCGCGGCACGCGATCATCTTGTTTGCCCATCATGAGCATCCGCTGGCCAATCGTGGCAGCGTGCGCCTGGAAGAACTGGAAGGGCAGCGGCTGCTGCAACGCGAACCCGGCTCGACCACGCGGCTGGTGCTGGAACAGGCGCTGAATGCGGCGCAGGTGAAACCGCGTATCGCCATGGAAATCGGCAGTCGAGAGGCGTTGCGGGAAGCGGTGGTGCGCGGGTTGGGATTGGGTGTGGTGTCGGAAGCGGAGTTCATTGCCGATCCAAAAATCCGCACGATCAGAATCGATGGCGAAGAACTCTTTACCGAGACTTATCTGTACTGCCTGGCCGAACGGCGTTCCAGTCGGCTTATCTCATCGTTTTTCGATGCGGCGCTGAGTTGATTTGCAATTTCGCTTAAGGCTTGGCTAATATACGTTCCATATACACATCGTATCGGATTCATATATGGGCATCGTAAAGATTTCAGAGGACATGCACGAGAATCTGCGTATCTCCAGCAACGCGCTCAGCCGCTCGATAAACGCGCAGGCCGAGCACTGGATGCGCATCGGCATGCTCGCCGAACTGCACCCCAACCTCGACCACAGCGCCATTTGCCGCTTGCTGATCCGCGCCGAACAGAACGGCGGGCTGGATCTGCAACAACTGACTCAGGAAGCCGTCAGCGCATGAGAAACCAGATCAAGATCAACACCCCGGCCGACATCGCCCAATCGCGCGCTGCCGGCAAACTCGCCGCTGAAGTGCTGGCGATGCTGGTGCCGCACGTTAAGGCGGGCGTCACCACTGATCAGCTCGATCAACTGTGCAACGACTACATCGTCAACGTGCAGAAAGCCGTGCCGGCCAACGTCGGCTATCACGGCTTTCCGAAAACCGTCTGCGCCTCGGTCAATGACGTGGTGTGTCACGGGATCCCGTCGGGCACGCCGCTGAAGGATGGCGATATCGTCAATCTCGATATCGCGGTGATCAAGGACGGCTGGTTCGGCGACACCAGCCGCATGTACGTGGTCGGTGAGGCAACACCCGAGGCGCAGCATCTGATCAAGACTACCTATGACGCCATGTGCGCGGGGATTCGCGTGGTCAAGCCGGGCGCCACCTTGGGCGATATCGGCCACGCGATCCAGACGTTGGCGGAAAAGGAAGGCTTCAGCGTCGTGCGCGAGTATTGCGGACACGGGATCGGCAAGGTTTATCACGATGAGCCGCAGATTCTGCATTACGGCTTTCCCAATCAGGGCATGAAGCTCAAGGCCGGGATGATTTTTACCGTGGAGCCGATGCTTAATGCCGGTAAGCGTCATGTGAAGAACATGCCCGATGGCTGGACGGTGCTGACCAAGGATGGCTCGTTGTCGGCGCAGTGGGAGCATATGGTGGCGGTGACGGAGACGGGCTTCGAAATCCTCACGGCGTGGCCGGACGAAATCGAAGGCTATTCCCCGATCACCTAAACACCATAACCCTCTGTGGGAGCGAGCTTGCTCGCGAAGAGGCCGTGTCAGTCAACCTCAACGTTGAATGACACACCGCATTCGCGAGCAGGCTCGCTCCCACAGTTGGAATGCACTCCTGTAGGAGCTGTCGAGTGAAGCGAGGCTGCGATCTTTTGATCTTGTTTTGAAGCAAGATCAAAAGATCGCAGCCTGCAGCAGCTCAGGTTATGGGGTGCGTGCAGGGGCGCTTTGCAGCCAATCAAGCACCTCATCCCACAACGGCTGTGCGCTTTCGCGGAAGTAACCCATGTGCCCGTACGGTTTGCTGCCCAGTGGCGGCTGCAGATCCAGCAATGTCAGCGGTGCATTCACCATGGCTTTGACAAACGCATCGCGCGAACGCGGCGGCGCCCACGGATCATCGACCGACGTGGCGAAAACGCATGGCGTTGTGACCTCGCCGTAGAGCGCTTGCAGATGGCTCATCTCGGGGTCGTCGAAGTAGTAGTGGGGTAATTTGCACCAGCGTTTCCAGTCGTTATAAACGCCCAGCGGCAAATCATCGCCCATGCCCAGCATGCTCCAGGCCATGTAGCCTTTGCGGGCGACAATCACCGGCAGCACAAACGTCCACATCAGACGGATTTTCCAGGCCTCGGCTCTGGACATCCAGCCGCTCCATCCCGCACCACTGCCCAAGGTGTAGCAAGCCGTCAGGGCGTGGTGATTGGGCAACAGACCAATCGCGTGACCACCAAACGAATGGCCGACCCAATACAACGGCAACGCTTCCTGGCTTAGCAGATCCACTGCCGCCGCCAGATCCTGATAAGCCCAATCCAGATAAGACATCTCAAAGCCTTTGAGGGAAGCCGGTTTCGACTCACCGATGCCCCGGTAATCGAGGGTCAGCACGTGAAAGCCCTGGCGCGCCGCGTGCTCGGCAAAACGCCGATAAAAGCGCTGTTGCACCCCGGTGGCGCCGGCCATGATCAGGTTGCCTTTGACCGCGCCCGCCGCGCTGTAGCGCTTGGCTGACAACGGATAACCATCGCGGGCAATGAGGGCGATGTCCTGTCTCTGGATCGATTCGGCAAAGGCTGCGGCCATGGTGTTCATGAAATTGTTCCGAGTGAGTTGAGCAAAGCCTTCAGCGGCCTTTGAACTGCGGTTCGCGCTTCTGCATCATCGCCATGACGCCCTCGCGGACATCCTCGGTTTTGATCAGGGCCAGCAGTTGTTCATCAAGCTTCGACAATGCCGCATCGTCTCCCTGGTCCTGCGCCAGAAACGCCGATTGCAATGTCGCCTGAATCGCCAGCGGTGCAGCTTTGGCGATGCGCTCGGCGTACTCGATGGCGCGAGGCAGTGTCTGACCGGGCTCGACTACTTCGGTCAGCAGGCGCATGTGCAGGGCGGCAGTGGCATTGAACTCTTCACCGGTGAGCATGTAGCGCATGGCGGCGGTCCAGCCCGCTGCACGGGTGAAGCGCACGGTGGAACCGCCGGCGGGTGAGATTCCGCGCAGCACTTCCAGATGAGCGAAACGGGCATTGGTGGCGGCAATGCTGATGTCGGCGTTGAGCATCAATTCGATGCCTGCCGTCCAGCAAATGCCTTCAATGGCAACCACCACCGGTTTACGCCTGCGTGGTTTGGAAACGCCCCATGGGTCGATGCCTTCTTCAGGATACTTGAAGGCGCCTGACACCAGTTTTGGCGTCAGTTCCATCAAGTCCAGACCCGCAGTGAAGTGCTCGCCATGGGCGAACAGCACGGCGCAGCGCAGTTCGTCATTGCGCTCATACTCGCCGATGGCCAATGCCAGGTCCGTCAGCATTGCACTGTCGAATGCGTTGCGTTTGCCGGCGCGATCCAGACCGATCAAAAACAACTGACCGCGTTGTTCGCGGGTGACTCGGCCGGGGCCACTGTTGGCTTCGTTCATCTCTGCTCTCCCTGATTTTTTGTCGGCGGCCAGTTACTGACCATCCGTTCGGTAAATAGAAACTAAACGAACAGTTGGTAACCGTCAAATTGAGAAGGGCAGGCTTATGTCATAGAATCACCGCCAGTTATCCGGATCAGGAAATACTCGTGCGACCGTTGAAAATCCCCCGTGAAGAGCTGCTTCTGCGGTGCGCCAATACCTTCAAGCGCCTTGGCTATCATGGCACCACCATGGACGTGCTTGCGTCCGCTTGCGGCTTTACCAAGGCTTCGTTCTATCACCACTATCCGAACAAGGAGGCCTTGCTGCGTGACGTGCTCGACTGGACGCATCAGGTCATCAACCAGACCCTGTTTGCCGTGGCCTTCGACGAAAAACTCACGCCACAAGAACGCCTGAGCAAAATGGGCCGCAAGGCGGCGCGGCTGTTTCAGGATGACTCGATTGGTTGCCTGATGGGCGTGGTGGCGGTCGATGCGGCGTACGGTAAAAGTGAATTGCTGGAGCCGATTCGCGGCTTTTTCGATGCATGGGCCAAGGCGTTTGCGCATTTGCTGGAAGGCGAGGTCGATGAGGGACAAGCCTTGCTGACCGCTCGACAATGGGTGGCGGATTACGAGGGGGCGATTCTGCTGGCGCGGGTCTATGGTGACGCGGCTTACATCGATGCGGTGACGCGTCGGGCGCTAGAACACTTGAGTGCCTGTCAGGCACCGACATAAGGCTTACCCGCTGGATGTTGTGTCCTCGACAGTTGTCAGTCACGACACACACACTGATTTCTTATCCAATCAGGGAGCAACACCATGAGTGCAATCACCCCGGCCGTGATGGCCGATCTCGCGCCCGACGGCGTGCTGCATGCCGCGATCAACTTCGGTAACCCGGTGCTGGCGCAGCGCAGGGCGGATGGTGCGCCGCAAGGTGTTTCGGTGGCTTTGGCGATCGCGCTGGCTGCCGAACTGGGTGTCGAATTGGAGATGCGCACGTATGATGCGGCGGGCAAGGTTTTCGCGGCGCTGGAGGAGGGCGTGTGGAACCTGGCATTCCTCGCCATCGAGCCGGTACGTGAGGCGCAGATTGCGTTCAGCGAGCCGTACGTGATCATTGAAGGGACTTATCTGGTCGAGGCGCAGGCCCCGTATCGCAACGTCGAGGACCTCGATCAGCCAGGATTGCGACTGGCCGTTGGCAAAGGCGCAGCCTACGACCTGTTCCTCAGTCGCACGCTGCAGCACGCACAATTGGAGCGTGCCGAAACCTCGGCGGGTGCCGTTGACCTGTTTATCGAGCAACACCTGGATGCCGCCGCCGGTGTCCGTCAGCCATTGCAGAAAGTCGCGGATGCCGACGCGCGTTACCGCGTGCTGGACGGCGCGTTCACGGCGATTCGCCAGGCCATGGCGGTGCCCCGTGGGCGAGAGGCAGGCGCGGAGTATGTGCGAGCGTTTGTCGAGCGCAAGAAGGCTGAGGGGGTTGTCGCTGCAGCGCTGGCCGAGAGTGGGCAGGGCGATGTGACGGTCGCGCCTTGAGACCAAAAAAAGAGCCACCGCAGCCCGACGCCGGGGTGGCCCTGAGGGGGACATTCTTGAAATGACGGCAGACCCTGTGGGAGCGAGCTTGCTCGCGAATGCGGTGTGTCATTCAACATTGCTGGTGACTGACACGGCCCCTTCGCGAGCAAGCTCGCTCCCACATTCGGAATGCATTCCTGTAGGAGCTGCCGCAGGGGATTTCAGTGGGAGCCGGCCGCTTTGTTCAGGTCGCTTTCAGTCCATTCGGTATACACACAAGCATCAGCCGTAGCCCAGCGCACTTGAACCGGATCCCCGGCCTGGAGCGGCATGCCCGCCGCCGACAGTGCTTTCACCGTCATCGAAGTCCCGCCCGAAGTGACCACGCTGCACGTCTGGCTCTCACCCAGAAACAACACTTCCACAACCTTCGCTGATACCTCATTCCAGCCCGACGGCAACGGTTCACTGATCGCCTGTGCCACGCTCAACGCCAGTGCCTTTTCCGGCCGCACCATCAGCAAAACATCCTGATCGGTGTGCAACCCAGCGGTCAGGCGAATCGACAATGACTGCCCTTCAAACGCAGCCGCCGCATTGCCTTGCGCCTTGAGTTTGAGGAAGTTCGAGTTGCCGAGGAACGACGCGACAAACGCATTCGGCGGATTCTGATAAAGGTCATAACCGCTACCCAGACCAACAATCTTGCCGTGACTGAAAATCGCGATGCGTTGCGACAAGCGCATGGCTTCTTCCTGGTCGTGGGTCACGTAAACAATGGTGATGCCCAAGCGCCGATGCAGTTGGCGCAATTCATCCTGCAAATCCTCGCGCAGCTTTTTATCCAGTGCACCGAGCGGTTCATCCATCAACAAAATTCGCGGCTCGTAGACCAACGCGCGGGCAATGGCGACACGTTGCTGCTGGCCGCCAGACAGTTGCGAAGGGCGGCGATGGGCGAATTGCTCAAGCTGCACCAGTTTCAACATCGCATCGACGCGCTTTTCACGTTCGGCGGCCGCTAGTTTGCGGATCGCCAAAGGGAAGGCAATGTTGTCGCGCACCGACAAATGCGGGAACAGCGAATAACGCTGGAACACCATGCCGATGTCGCGCTTGTGCGGCGGCACATTGACCAGCGACTGACCGTTGACGAGGATCTCGCCACTGCTCGGCGTTTCAAACCCGGCGAGCATCGACAGCGTGGTACTTTTGCCCGAGCCGCTGGAGCCGAGGAAGGTCAGGAACTCGCCGTCCTTGATGTCGAGCGAGATATTGTCGACGGCGGCAAAGTCGCCGTAGTGCTTGTTCAGATTGCGCAGGCTGACCAGGGGTTTGTCATTCTGCTGGGAAGCGTCTTTGATCACGGCACTCATGTCGTACTCCTGGGCGCTCAGGCGCTGATTTCGTTGCGCCGGCGCAGCGCGGCGGCGATGACCATGACCAAAACAGACAAACCGATCAGCAGCGTCGAAGCGACGGCGATCACTGGCGTCAGGTCCTGGCGCAGGGTGGTCCACATTTTCACGGGAAGGGTTTGCAGGGTCGGGCTGGCCATCATCACGCTGAGCACCACTTCGTCCCACGAAACGAGGAAGGCGAAGAGGGCGCCGGCGACCATGCCCGGACGGATCGCCGGGAACGTTACCTTGAACACCGCTTGCAGGCGTGACGCGCCGCAGATCACCGCCGCGTCTTCAATCGACTGGTCGAACAGTTTCAGCGAGTTGATGATCGAGATGATGGTGAACGGCAGCGCGACGATCACATGGCTGACGACAAACGCGAACATCGTCCCGGTGTAGCCGAGCTTGAGGAACAGCGCGTACACCGCCACGGCGATGATCACCAGCGGCACGATCATTGGCAGGGTGAACAGACCGTAGAGCATTTCCCGGCCCGGAAAACGTCCGCGCACCAGCGCAAACGCAGTCGGCAAACCGAGGGCCACGGCGCAGATCGTGGTCAGCACGGCGACCTTGAGGCTGGCGGCTGCGGCGTTCATCCAGTCGGGGTTGGAGAAGAACTGGCCGTACCATTTCAACGTCCAGCCCGGCGGTGGAAACACCAGCCACTGGGATGAGCCGAACGATAGCAGCACGATGAACACGATCGGCAACAGCAGGAACAGACCGATCAGCCCGGTGGTTGCATACAAGCCGAAGCGCATGCGCCGGCTCATCGCATTGGGGGTCAGGAGCATGTCGGCTTACCTCGCGTTACTGGCGCCAACCGGGGATTCCGGCTGAAGCTTCAGGTAGAAGTAGAACAGCACCAAAGTGATCGCGATCAGCAACGCGGCGCCGGCACTGGCCAGGCCCCAGTTGAGGAACGATTGCACCTGCTGAATGATGAACTCCGGCAGCATCATGTTCTGCGCCCCGCCAAGCAGCGCCGGGGTCACGTAGTAACCGAGCGACATGACGAACACCATCAAGCCGCCGGAGGCCAGACCCGGCCGGCACAGCGGCAGGAACACCCGGAAGAAGTTGGTCCACGGGCTGGCGCCGCAAATCGAGCCGGCCTGCAGGATCATCGGGTCGATGGCCTGCATGGTCGCCTGCAACGGCAGCACGATGAACGGGATCATGATGTAGCTCATGCCGATCACTACGCCGGTGAGGTTGTGCACCATCTCCAGCGGCTGATCGATGATGCCCATCGCCATCAGCGCCTTGTTGATCACGCCGGACGCTTGCAGCAACACAAGCCACGAATAGGTGCGGGCGAGCAGGCTGGTCCACATCGACAGCAGCACGATGTTGAGGATCCAGCGCCCCCAGCCGCGCGGCACCAGAGTGATCGCCCAAGCCAATGGAAAGCCCAGCAGCAGGCTGAACAGCGTCACCAGCCCGGCCACCGAAAAGGTGTTGAGCAGCACCCGGGCATACGCCGAGTTGGCGAACAGTTGTTCATAGTTGCCAAGGCCAGGCACAGGTTCGAGCACGCCGCGCAACAGCAGGCCAATCAACGGCGCGAGAAAGAACAGGCCGATGAACAGCAGCGCCGGCGCAAGGTTGCCGGCGCCGCGCCAGCGTTGTCTGAGGGACGGGGCTTGCTGCATCGCAACCGCCTGGTTTCCGTGGGCCGAACCGGCAGCGCTGGCGGCGCTCCCGGTGGCAGTGGAGGGACGGGACGCGGTGGCCGCCATTTTCATTTGACCAGCCATTCGTTCCACCGTGTCGCGATGGCCTGGCCGTTTTTGGCCCAGTACGCGAAATCAAGAGTGATCTGATCCTTAGCGTAGGCAGTCGGCAGGTTGGGGGCCAGCGTCGAATCCAGACGCTCCACACTGTCGAGGTTGACCGGGGCGTAGGCGGTCAGGTTGGAGAAGTCGGCCTGGCCTTTGGCGCTGCTGGCGCTGGCCAGAAACTTCATCGCCGCGTCCTTGTTTTTCGAGCCTTTTGGAATCACCAGAATGTCGGCCATGACCAGGTTCTGTTTCCAGCTCACGCCGACCGGGGCGCCGTCTTCTTGCAGGGCATGAATGCGACCGTTCCAGAACTGGCCCATGCTCGCTTCACCGGACGCCAGCAGTTGCTGCGACTGCGCGCCGCCGCCCCACCAGACGATGTCTTTCTTGATGGTGTCGAGTTTCTTGAAGGCGCGATCGAGGTCCAGCGGGTAGAGCTTGTCGGCAGGTACGCCGTCGGCCAGCAGCGCCAGTTCGAGTACGCCAGGGCTAGGCCATTTATAGAGGGCGCGTTTGCCGGGGTAGGTTTTGGTGTCGAACAGGGCGCTCCAGTCCTGCGGCTTGTTGGCGCCGAGTTTGCCCTCGTTGTAGCCGAGGACGAAGGAGAAGAAGAACGAGCCGACGCCGTGATCGCTGACGAAGCGCGGGTCGATCTTGTCGCGCTGGATGACTTTGAAATCGAGGGGTTCGAGCAGGCCTTCAGCGGCGGCGCGCAGGGCGAAATCGGCTTCGACATCGACCACGTCCCACTGCACGTTGCCGCTCTCGACCATGGCTTTGAGTTTGCCGTAGTCGGTCGGGCCGTCCTGCACGACGGTGATGCCGCTGGCCTTGCTGAACGGATCGGCCCAGGCCTGTTTCTGCGCATCCTGGGTGCTTCCGCCCCAGCTGACGAAGTTCACGCTGTCGGCAGCCATTGCAGCCTGGCCGGTGACGCTGAGCAGTCCCGCCAAAAAGATCGCGGTTGCAGCTTTGTTCAACACCATTTTCACGCCCTCATTGTTGTGTTTTTGAGCGGGCTTGCGTTGTTGCCCGCCTGTCGGGAGCAGTAGCCGGACGTTCGTTCGAGTGTCCGGTCTATGGAATATCATATTATGGTATTCCAAACTTTGTGCAAGCACTTTGCCTTACCGGTTATCTGGAGGCTGATGGTTTTTCACTTGAGAGATGTGTAGAAATTTTAGATCCAGCCCCTCACCCCAGCCCTCTCCCAATGGGAGAGGGGGAAAGGGAGCAGATCTTCATGTCGTTCAAAACCGCGCTCGACTCGGCATTGGAAAGGGAGCCGATCTTTGTGCTGTTCAAAATCTGAGTTCGACTCGGTATTTCAGGTCGATGTCTAAGTGGGCAAACACCTCGGTCGGCTCCCTCTCCCTACGGGCGGTCCGACGTTTCGGGAGGGCTGGGGTGAGGGCAACTTTATTCAGTGAACGGAATACTCTCGACCACCTCCAGGTCATACCCGGTCAGGCCGGCGTATTTCAGAGGAGGGCCTAGGTGACGCAACTTACCCACCCCCAGATTCTGCAGAATCTGCGCCCCAGTCCCCACCTCGGAATAAATCCGCGATTGCGAGCGACTGAACTGCCGTGGCGGCTGGGTCAATTGCGGCACCCGCTCCAGCAACGCCTGCGACGACTCATGATTGGCCAGCACCACGACAACCCCATGCCCCTCAGCCGCGACCCGTTGCAACGCTGCCCACAACGTCCAGTTTGTCGGCCCGCTGTATTCAGCGCCGACCAGATCGCGCAGCGGATCAATCACATGCACCCGCACCAGCGTCGGCTCTTCACGGCGCAAGTCGCCCATGACCATCGCCATGTGCACACCGCCCTCGATGCGATCCTCAAAGGTGATCAAACGGAAGGTGCCGTGCACCGTCGGCAGTTCGCGTTCGCCAATCCGTTCGATGGTGTGCTCGGTGCTGAGGCGATAGTGGATCAGGTCGGCGATGGTGCCGATCTTGATGCCGTGCTTGCGCGCAAACACTTCCAGATCCGGGCGCCGGGCCATGGTGCCGTCGTCATTCATTACTTCGACAATCACCGAGGCCGGGGTAAAACCGGCCAAACGGGCCAGATCACAACCCGCCTCGGTATGCCCGGCGCGGGTCAGCACGCCGCCTTCCTTGGCACGCAGCGGAAAGATATGGCCCGGCTGCACCAGGTCTTCAGCGCGAGCATTCGGTGCGACGGCCGCGGCCACGGTGCAGGCGCGATCTGCCGCCGAAATACCGGTGGTCACGCCAACCGCCGCTTCAATCGACACGGTAAACGCGGTGCTGAACACGCTGCCATTGGCCGGCACCATTTGCTCCAGGCCCAAACGCTGGCAATGTGCGTCGGTCAGGGTCAGGCAAATCAGCCCGCGCGCTTCACGGGCCATGAAGCTGATCGCCTCAGGCGTGCAGCGGTCGGCGGCCAGCAGAAGGTCGCCTTCGTTTTCGCGGTCTTCGTCATCGACCAGCAGGACCATTTTGCCGAGACGATAATCTTCGATGATTTCTTCGATGCTGTTGAAGGCCATGCTGGACTCTCAGGGTTTGTTGGAAATATATTGGTATACCATAATACAAAATCAGCAAAGAGGTCACTATGAAGGCGTACTGGATTGCTCATGTGGATATAGCCGATGCCGATCATTACAGCCAATACACCCAGCGCGCGCCGGCGGCTTTCGCCGAATTCGGCGCGAAGTTTCTGGCCAGAGGCGGGCGCAGCGAGGCGATGGAAGGGCGCGAGACGCCGCAACGCAGCGTGGTGATCGAGTTTGAGAGTTACGAAAAAGCCGTGGCGTGCTACCACTCGGCGGCGTACCAGGAAGCGAAAAGTTATCGCGAAGAATGGGCGAGGGCGCAAATCATCATCGTCGAAGGCATCGCCCCAATTTAAGCAACACCACAAAACACTGTGGGAGCGAGCCTGCTCGCGAAAGCGGTCATTCATTCAACATTTGTATCGACTGGCACGACGCTTTCGCGAGCAAGCTCGCTCCCACAGGAGATGGGCAATCTTCAGCGGATAAAGTGAATCTTCCCGCTGTCATCATTGCCCATATAGATCCCATACACCCCAGCCTGACGCTCTTCGATATAGCGCTCAAGAATCTGCCGGATCGCCGGGTAATAGATCTGTTCCCACGGGATGTCTTGCGGCGCGAAGAACTTGTAGTCCAGGGTTTCGGGCCCGTACTGCCCGGTAATCTCCAGTGCGATCGCGCGGAAGATGATGTACACCTCGCTGATCTTCGGCACGCTGAAAATCGAATACGGCGAGACGATTTCCGCGCGCACACCGCTTTCTTCCCAGACTTCACGCAGTGCGGCTTGCTCAGTGGTTTCGCCGCTTTCCATGAAACCGGCCGGCAGCGTCCAGGTGCCGGGGCGCGGGGGAATCGCCCGTTGGCACAAGAGGTATTTGCCGTCCTGCTCGATGATGCAGCCGGCGATGATCTTCGGATTGACGTAGTGGATGTAGCCGCAGCCGCGACACATCAGGCGCTCGTGCGTATCGCCCGCCGGTACCTGCTGACCGAGGTCAGGGCCACCGCATTTCGGGCAAAAGCTCGGGCTGAACATATCAGTGACCTATACGGGGTTCTTTCAGCGCGATGGGCAGGGTGATCGGTGGCGTAGCGCCGGTTTCTTCCTGTTTGCGCTTGAGGTAGTCGAGCGCTACCGCAGCGGCAGCGCGAACGTGATCGACACAGGCCTGATGCGCCACCAGCGGATCGCCGCTTTTGATCGCCGCGACCATTTTTTCCATTTCCTGATTACTCGCGCCGCGACGGTTTTCCTGGGAAACCGAAGTCGCGCGCAGGTAGCTGATGCGCGCCTGCAACTGACGCAACTGAGTGGCCGCGACATGGTTGCCCGAGCCTTCGAGCAGCACGTCATAGAAGCCCTGCACCGAGTCGATCACCTGTTGCAACTCGCCGTCTTTCAACGCCTTGCGGTTGTCGTCGAGGGCTTTTTCCAGGGCTTTGATGTCCTTGGCTTTGGCGCGCAGGGTGAACAACTGCACGATCAAACCTTCGAGCACGCAACGCAGTTCGTAGATATCGACGGCATCGGCCAAGGTGATGATGGCGACTCGCGGGCCCTTGGCATCGGCGAATTCCACCAGACCTTCGGATTCCAGGTGACGCAAGGCCTCGCGAACGGAGGTACGGCTGACGCCGAGGCGATCGCACAGATCGCGCTCGACCAGACGATCCCCTGGCATGAGCTGGAAATTCATGATCGCGCTACGCAGTTTATCCAGCACGATTTCGCGCAGGGTAACGGGGTTGCGATTGACCTTGAAGCTGTCGTCGAGGGGCTGGCGTTTCATGGGGTCCGCTCTTTCGGTTGGCTGTCCATGCCAGACGGGCATCTAAACAGCCGAGGGGTTAACTGGGGCTTCGGCGTCGGCTTCGGCAAAGGCTTCACGGGCCAGCCGGAAACTGTCCACGGCTGCCGGAACGCCACAATAAATGCCGACCTGAAGCAGAATTTCGCGTATTTGCTCACGACTCAGGCCGTTACGCAAGGCGCCGCGCACATGCAGCTTGAGTTCGTGCGGACGGTTAAGCGCCGAGATCATCGCCAGGTTGATCATGCTGCGTTCCTTGAGCGACAAGCCCTCGCGGCCCCAGACATGGCCCCAGCAGTATTCGGTGACCATTTCCTGCAGGGGACGGGTGAAGTCGTCGGCGTTGTCGATCGAGCGCTGCACGTAGGCTTCACCCAATACCTGAGTGCGGATCTTCAGGCCTTTTTCGTACTTTTCGTTACTCATCATTCCTCCTGTCACCACTATCCCTTGTGGGAGCGAGCTTGCTCGCGAAAGCGTCACTACGTTCAACATTGATGTCGACTGACACTACGCCTTCGCGAGCAAGCTCGCTCCCACAGGGTTTCGCATTGTCGCCTCAGGCCAGGGTCGGCAGGGGCCCAAGCTTGCCCTTGTGGTAGATCATCGGTGTCACCGGTTGCGCTGGCAGGATCAGGTTCTTCACCGCGCCAACAATAATCGCGTGATCGCCACCATCGTATTCCCGCCACAACTCGCACTCGATGATTGCGGTGGCTTTGGCGAGGATCGGGTTGCCCAACTCGCTCAAATGCCACTCGATACCGGCGGCCTTGTCCTTGCCTTTACCGGCAAACGCATAGGCCTCAGCCGTCTGGTCAGCCGACAGCAAATGGATCGCGAACTTCTTGCTGTCGCGCAGCACCGGGTAAGTGTCGGAAGCATAGTTGGGGCAGAACAGCACCAGCGCCGGATCAATCGACAGCGCGCTGAAGGCGCTGGCGGTGATGCCGACAATGCCGCCCTCCGGGTCAACAGTGGTAACCACCGTGACGCCGGACGGGAACGAGCTCATGACGTCTTTGTAAATGCCGGGTTCGATCATTTCGCAGGACTCCTAGCGCATCACAAACGGATCAGGCATTGGCGCCTGGGAAAGGTTGATCCACACCGTTTTCAGTTCGGTGTAGGCCAGCACCGAATCGATGCCGCTTTCGCGTCCATAGCCACTGTTCTTGAAGCCGCCGATCGGCGCCATCGCCGACACCGCGCGGTACGTGTTGACCCAGATAATCCCCGAACGCACATCGCGCGCCAGACGATGGGCGCGACCGAGATCGCGGGTCCAGATGCCGGCCGCGAGGCCGAACTGCGAGTCGTTGGCGATGGCCAGCGCTTCGGCTTCATCTTTAAAGCGGATCACCGACGCCACCGGGCCGAAGACTTCTTCCTGCATGATCTTCATCGAATTGCGATCGCACTCGAATAGCGTCGGCTCGTAGAACCAGCCTTCGCCGAGACCCGTTGGACGCTTGCCGCCGGTGCGCAAACGCGCGCCTTCAGCGATGGCATCAGCGACCAGACCTTCGACCACCGCCAGTTGCTGCGCGGTGGCCATCGGGCCCATCTCGCTGTTGTCTTCCTGCGGGTTGCCGATGCGAATGCGCTGGGCGCGTTCGACCAGGCGATTGACGAATTCGTCGTAGATCTCGTCCTGCACCAACAAGCGCGAACCGGACACGCAACTCTGACCGGACGCCGCATAGATTCCGGCAATCGCGCCGTTGATCGCGCTGTCCAGATCGGCGTCGGCGAAGATGATGTTCGGCGACTTGCCGCCAAGTTCCAGCGACAGCTTGGCGAAGTTCTCGGCGCTGCTGCGCACCACATGACGCGCCGTCGCCGCGCCGCCGGTGAAAGCGATTTTGCGGATCAGCGGATGGCGGGTGAGGGCGGCGCCGGTGCTCGGGCCGTAACCGGTGACGACGTTGACCACGCCCGGCGGAATCCCGGCTTCGAGGGCCAGACGCGCCAGCTCAAGAATGGTCGCCGAGGCGTGCTCGGACGGTTTGATCACAATCGTGTTGCCAGCGGCGAGGGCCGGGGCCAGTTTGATTGCGGTCAGATACAGCGGGCTGTTCCACGGAATGATCGCGGCGACTACGCCCATGGCTTCGTGCACGGTGTAGGCAAACAGATCCGGCTTATCCAGCGGCAGCGTGCCGCCTTCGAGCTTGTCGGCAAGGCCGGCGGTGTAGTGAAAGAACTCCGGCAGATAGCTGACCTGGCCACGGGTTTCGCGGATCAGCTTGCCGTTGTCGCGGCTTTCCAGCTGCGCCAGTTGTTGCTTGTTTTCCGCGATCAGGTCGCCGAGACGACGCAGCAATTTGCCGCGTGCGGTGGCGGTCAGGCTACGCCAGGCCGGGCTGTCGAAAGCAGTCTGTGCCGATTGCACGGCGCGTTCGACGTCCGCTTCATCAGCGTCAGGCAGTTGCGCCCAGGCTTGCGCCGTGGCCGGGTTGAGGCTTTCGAAAGTCTTGCCGGAGAGGGCATCGACCCATTCTCCGCCGATGCACATCTGGAAGCGTGCGAGTGTCATGCAACGATCCCCTTTATATGGTTTTGTCGGGAGTGTGCGAATTGCAGAAATTCCAGCAGCGTCTGATTGACCAGACGCGGCGACTCTACCGGCATCATATGCCGTTGCTCAGGCAGCACGGCAACCTTCGCACCGGGGATGCGCCGGGCCAGTTGCTCGGCCATTTCCGGGGTCGAACCGGGGTCGAGTTCGCCGGTGGCGATCAGCGTCGGCGCCTGAATGCTGCCCAGGTCGTCAACGCGGTACATGTCTTGGGTGGCGAACAATTCGTAGGTGGTCAGGTAACCCTGCGGATCATTATTGGCAAGGGTCTGGCGCAATGCGGCGATCTGCGCCGGATTGGCCGCTTGATATTCGCGGCTGAACCAGCGCGAAAGCGCCGCTTCGGCATTGGCGTCCGGGCCATGTTCGGCGGCTTGCGCGGTACGTGCGATGACGCCGGCTCGCTGTTCTTCGCTGCGGTTGAACACACTGTTCAACACCACCAGGCTTTGCAGGCGCTGCGGGTAATGCAGGGCAAAAGCCCGCGCGACCAGACCGCCCATGGAGAAACCGATCACCGCTGCCTGTGGCAGATTCAGGTGATCGAGCAACTCCAGCAACTGATCGGCGTACCCGAGCAGGTTGGTGCCGCTGGCCGGTCGCGGGCTGGCGCCATGGCCAAGCATGTCGTAGGCGATCACTTGATATTGGCTGGACAGGCCGACAATCTGGCCGCCCCACATTTCTTTGTTCAGGCCCACGCCGTGGATCAAAACCACGGGCTGGCCTTGGCCGGTCGCCAGGTAACTGGTGCCAGCCGGGGTGAGTTCAGCGGTGAGCCGAATCATGGAGCGCTCCTGCAATGCCTTTTTATTGTGGTTACTGGGCTTTTTCGGCGGCCAGTTCTTCCAGATCGATGTAGCGGTTGCCGATGCGCGGGTGCAGACGACCACCGTCGGCGCAACCCAGCACGACAACGATTTCGTCGGCACGCGGCGCGTCTTCGATCTGCATTTCCAGAGTGATGTAGTGCGAACGCTGACCTTCGTCGTCCTTGTGCATCATCGGGATTTGGATCGAGGTGCCCGGGCCGCCGCGCTTGTTGGTGAAGCTCAGGTAGCTCTTGGCGTTGACGGCTTCGCGGTAGTGGTTGCCGAAGCGCAAGGTGTGGATTACGGCGGAGGCGTGTTCGATCTCGCCATCCGCGCCGACCACGGCGGCTTTGCCGTAGGCCTCGATCTTCTCGGCACCGCCGATGATGCCGACCAGACGCTCGACCATCAGCGCACCGAGGTCGGAGCAGTTGGCGCGGATCTGCGGTTTGAGGTCTTCGATGAAACCGTTGCCCACCCAAGGGTTTTTCATCACCACGGCGAGGCCGACCATGGTCACTGGCTTGTCAGTGGCTTTGCCGCCTTCGATGAAGGTTTCTTCGACATAGCTGACGATCTTGCGAATTTCGAAACTCATGAGCTGCTCCGTTGGGGGATTGAGAGTGTCTGTGCGTCTGATGGTATACCATAATACCGATCGTGCAAGTCCCCTCGATGACTTTTGCCGCATCACCCCGGCGAATGGTCATGTATTCAGGTCCCAAAGCCCCCACCAACCCCTGTGGGAGCGAGCTTGCTCGCGAAGAGGCCCTTTCAGTCGACATCTTCATTGCCTGACCCACCGCTTTCGCGAGCAAGCTCGCTCCCACAGGGGAATTTCTTCGTTACAGAGGGCGGCTTTCGGTTAACAAAAGATAACGTGGCGCCGATTGTCAGACGTTTCGAAAGCCCGATAGGATGAGCCAGCTTCCGAAGTGGCTCTGGATTGCGGGTTTCAGGACTATGCTCCTGAGCAGCCATCAGCGGAGCACACTTGCGGCGCCCTTGAAGGCCAAATGGCCTAACAATAATAAATAGGGGAAGGTCTATGAGTCGTTGCCGCCCGCCGGCGTTACGCAACACCGCGTTGCTGGCCACAGCACTCTCTCTGCTGGGCTTTGCCACGTTATCGGCACCGGTGATGGCCGCCGAGGCGCCAGCCGACGTGGTCTATGCCACTGAATCCACCAAAGCCGCGAAAAGCCTGATTCTCGATGTCGTCCACGCCGGCACGCGCCTGGTCGCGGTCGGGGATCGCGGGCACATTGTCTATTCCGATGACCAGGGCAAAACCTGGACCCAGGCCAAGGTGCCGAGCCGGCAACTGCTGACCGCGGTGTATTTTGTCGACGACAAGCACGGCTGGGCGGTCGGGCACGACGCGCAAATCCTCGCCAGCGCAGACGGCGGTCTGACCTGGACCAAGCAATTCGAAGACCTCAAACGTGAATCGCCGCTGCTCGACGTCTGGTTCAAGGACGTCAACAGCGGCTTCGCCGTGGGCGCTTATGGCGCGTTGCTGGAAACCACCGATGGCGGCAAAAACTGGGAAGACGTCAGCGACCGCCTCGACAACGAAGATCAATTCCACCTCAACGCCATCGCGGCGGTGAAAGAAGCCGGGCTGTTCATCGTTGGCGAGTCGGGCAGCATGTTTCGCTCCGCCGACTGGGGCCAGACCTGGGAAAAACTCGAAGGCCCGTACGAAGGTTCGCTGTTCGGCGTGATCGGCACGGCGCAACCGCAGACCCTGCTGGCTTATGGCTTGCGCGGCAACCTCTACCGCTCCACTGATTTCGGCAGCACCTGGGAGCAGGTCGAACTGAAAGCCGCACGTGGTGCATTGGAGTTCGGCCTGTCCGGCGCAACCTTGCTCGCCGACGGTTCGATCGTGATCGTCGGCAACGGCGGCTCGGTGATCAGCAGCAGCGACAATGGCGAAACCTTCAGCGTGTTCAACCGTCCGGACCGCATCTCGCTGTCTTCCGTCACCGCTGCCGGCGACGGCAACCTGATTCTGACCGGGCAGGGTGGCGTCCACACCACACAGCCAAACGGCGCCGAAGTTAATAATAAGAAGGCGGGGCTATGACTTCCTTGATCACTCCTCAGCAGGAAAAGGCGACGTATCTTGAACGCCTGATTTTCAACAACCGCCCGGCCGTGATCCTCATCTGCCTGGTGGTGAGCATTTTCCTGTTCTGGCAGGCGACGCTGATCCGGCCGTCGACCAGTTTCGAAAAAATGATCCCGCTCCAGCATCCGTTCATCGAGAAGATGATGGAGCACCGCAACGATCTGGCCAACCTGGGCAACACCGTGCGCATTTCGGTGGAAGCCAGGGACGGTGACATCTTCTCCAAGGAATACATGGAGACCCTGCGCCAGATCAACGACGAGGTGTTCTACATCTCCGGCGTCGACCGCTCCGGCCTGAAGTCGCTGTGGAGCCCGAGCGTACGCTGGACCGAAGTGACCGAAGAGGGTTTTGCCGGCGGTGAAGTGATCCCGCAGAGCTATAACGGCTCACAGGACAGCCTCGATCTGCTGCGCAACAACGTGCTCAAGTCCGGTCAGGTCGGGCGTCTGGTGGCCAACGACTTCAAGTCGAGCATCGTCGACATCCCGCTGCTGGAGTCCTACCCGGACCCGGAAGACCAGGGCAAGTTGCTCGCCCTGGACTACCGCAAGTTCTCCCATGAACTCGAAGACAAGATCCGCAACAAGTTCGAAGCGCAGAACCCCAACGTCAAAATCCACATCGTCGGTTTCGCCAAGAAGGTCGGCGACCTGATCGACGGTCTGGTGATGGTGGTGATGTTCTTCGGCATCGCCTTCGTCATCACGCTGATTCTGCTGTTGTGGTTCACCAACTGCCTGCGCAGCACCATCGCGGTGTTGAGTACCACGTTGGTGGCGGTGGTCTGGCAGCTTGGGTTGATGCACTTCTTCGGCTTCGGGCTCGATCCGTATTCGATGCTGGTGCCGTTCCTGATCTTCGCCATCGGCATTTCCCACGGCGTGCAGAAGATCAACGGTATCGCCCTGCAATCCAGCGAGGCCGACAACGCACTGACGGCTGCGCGACGCACCTTCCGGCAACTGTTCCTGCCGGGGATGATCGCGATTCTCGCGGATGCGGTGGGTTTCATCACACTGCTGATCATCGACATCGGCGTGATCCGTGAGCTGGCCATCGGCGCGTCGATCGGCGTCGCGGTGATCGTGTTCACCAACCTTATCTTGCTGCCGGTGGCGATTTCCTATGTCGGCATCAGCAAACGCGCGATTGCCCGAAGCAAGAAGGACGCCAACCGCGAACACCCGTTCTGGCGCCTGCTGTCGAACTTCGCCAACCCGAAAGTCGCGCGCATCTCGGTGGTGCTGGCGCTGATCGCTTTCGGTGGCGGCCTCTGGTACAGCCAGAACCTGAAAATCGGCGACCTCGACCAGGGCGCGCCGGAACTGCGTCCGGACTCGCGCTACAACAAGGACAACAACTTCATCATCAACAACTACTCGACCAGTTCCGACGTGCTGGTGGTGATGGTCAAGACCAAGGCTGAAGGCTGCTCACGCTATGAAGCCATGGCGCCGATCGATGAGTTGATGTGGAAGATGCAGAACACTGAGGGCGTGCAGTCGGCGATCTCGCTGGTGACCGTGTCCAAGCAGATGATCAAGGGCATGAACGAGGGCAACCTGAAATGGGAAACCCTGTCGCGCAACCCGGACGTGCTGAACAACTCGATTGCCCGTGCGGATGGCCTGTACAACAACAGTTGCTCACTGGCGCCGGTGCTGGTGTTCCTCAACGATCACAAGGCTGAAACCCTCGATCGTGCGGTGGCCGCCGTGCAGGAATTCGCCAAGGACAATAACAAGGACGGCCTGGAATTCATCCTCGCGGCCGGTAACGCCGGGATCGAAGCGGCCACCAACGAAGTCATCAAACAGGCTGAGCTGACCATCCTGATTCTGGTGTACATCTGCGTGGCGGTGATGTGCATGATCACCTTCCGTTCGTGGGCGGCGACCTTGTGCATCGTCCTGCCGCTGGTGCTGACCTCGGTACTCGGCAACGCGCTGATGGCGTTCATGGGCATCGGCGTGAAAGTCGCGACGCTGCCGGTGGTGGCGCTGGGCGTGGGGATTGGTGTCGACTACGGCATCTACATCTACAGCCGTCTGGAGAGTTTCCTGCGGGCCGGTCTGCCTTTGCAGGAAGCCTATTACCAGACGCTGAAATCCACCGGTAAAGCGGTGCTGTTCACCGGCCTGTGCCTGGCGATCGGCGTGTGCACCTGGATCTTCTCGGCGATCAAGTTCCAGGCCGACATGGGCCTGATGCTGACCTTCATGCTGCTGTGGAACATGTTCGGTGCGCTGTGGCTGCTGCCGGCACTGGCGAAGTTCCTGATCAAGCCGGAGAAACTGGCGGGGCAGAAGGGTAATTCGTTGTTTGCCCACTGATCCGAGGGTTTGAAACGACAAAGCCGCAACCTTGGGGTTGCGGCTTTTTTTGTGGCTCAAGATCAAGAGCCCCTCACCCTAACCCTCTCCCGGAGGGAGAGGGGACTGACCGAGGTGTGCGGCTTGATACATCGACCTGAGATACCGAGTCGATTATGGATTCACAACAGATCGTTCGACTTGAGATGCCAGTCGATTTTGGATTCACTACAAATCGTTCAAGTCGGCGTAGATCTGGAATATCCCCCAATCGGTCCCCTCTACCTCTGGGAGAGGGCTAGGGTGAGGGCAGAAGATCTCAAGCGTTAAGTAAGTTCAGCGCCAAGCACAACACTCAACGCACTACGCGCATCATCCAGCTGCACCAACGTCGCATGCCGAGCCCCCAGCGCATCCCGATTCTCGATCGCCGTCAAAATCGCCTTATGCCGAGGCAGCGCCAGTTCATGCAGATTCGGCCGCTGATTCGAATGCTTCAACGCCTCGGCAATCGCCACCGACAACATATTGCACAGATTCGCCAACAGATCATTGTGCGTCGCATCGGCGATCCGGCTATGGAAATCCAGATCCGGCTGCAACAACGCTTCCGGCGTCGGCGCCGCTTCCATGCGCTGGTACGCCTCACCAATCCCCGCAATTTCAGCGTCGGTCGCATGTTGAGCGGCGAGGGCAGCGGCAGCTGGCTCAATGATGCTGCGCACACTGGTCAGCACATTGAAGAATTCATTCTGCGGGCTGCTTTGCATCAACCAGTGCAGCACGTCGGGGTCGAGCATGTGCCATTCGCGGCGCGCCTTCACCACTGTGCCGACGCGTGGCTTCGAATACACCAAACCCTTGGCCACCAACACCCGCGTGGCTTCACGCAACACCGGCCGGCTGACCGCGTACTCCTCGCAGAGCAAGGCTTCGGCGGGCAGTTTGTCGTCGGGCAAGAAGCGTCCGGAGACGATCTGCATGCCCAGTTCCTGGACGATGCGCGAGTGCATGCTTTTGCGGTCGGAAGGTTTGCGGTAATCCATGGGGAGCGGGGCAATCCTGAGCGATGGAGATGCCGCGCATCATAGCAGGCACGGCACAATCTTGAGGCGGGTAAAGAACAACTGTGGGAGCGAGCTTGCTCGCGAAAGCGGTGGGTCAAACAACATAACTGTTGAATGTACCGCCGCCTTCGCGAGCAAGCTCGCTCCCACAGGGATTTGTGTGATCAGTGAGAATGACGCGGCACTTCAGCTCCTCGGCAACCCACGAGGAAATCAAAGTCACACCCCTGATCCGCCTGCAGCACATGGTCGATGTACAACTGACGATACCCGCCCACCAACAACTGCTGTGGTGGTTGCAGATCCGCCATGCGCGCGGCCAGTTCGGCATCCGGAATGTCCAGGTGCAAACGCCCGGTGGCGCAATCCAGCTCGATCCAGTCGCCTTCCTGCACCGTCGCCAAAGGTCCGCCAGCCGCCGCTTCCGGCGCCACGTGCAAAACCACCGTGCCGTACGCCGTGCCGCTCATCCGCGCATCGGAAATGCGCACCATGTCGGTCACACCCTGGGCCAACAGCTTGGCCGGCAAACCCATGTTGCCGACTTCGGCCATGCCCGGATAACCCTTTGGCCCGCAGTTCTTCATCACCAGAATCGAATCCTTATCGACGTCCAGCTCCGGGTCGTTGATCCGCGCCTTGTACATGTCGAAGTTCTCGAACACCACCGCACGGCCGCGATGCTGCATCAGCTCAGGCGTTGCGGCGGACGGCTTGAGCACCGCGCCGAGTGGCGCCAGATTGCCGCGCAATACGCAGATGCCACCGTCGGCGCGAATCGGATTGTCGAGCGTGCGGATCACCTCGTCTTCGCCATAGATCGGCGCGTCCTTGGTGTTCTCGCCGATGGACTTGCCGTTCACCGTCAGCGCATTCGGGTTCGGAATCAGATTGGCTTCACCGAGACGGCGCAACACCGCTGGTAAACCACCGGCGTAATAAAACTCTTCCATCAGGAAACGCCCCGACGGTTGCAGGTCGACAATGGTCGGCATGCCGCGACCGATGCGCGTCCAGTCATCCAGATCCAGCTCGACACCGATGCGCCCGGCGATGGCTTTCAAGTGAATCACCGCGTTGGTCGAACCACCGATGGCCGCGTTAACCCGAATAGCGTTTTCGAAGGCTTCCTTGGTGAGGATCTTCGACAGACGAAGGTCTTCGCGAACCATCTCCACCGCGCGCATGCCGGACATGTGCGCCAACACATAACGGCGCGCATCCACCGCCGGAATCGCCGCGTTGTGCGGCAGGGAAGTGCCGAGCGCTTCAGCCATACAGGCCATGGTCGACGCCGTGCCCATGGTGTTGCAGGTGCCCGCCGAACGCGACATGCCGCCCTCGGCCGCGAGGAAATCGTCGATAGTGATAGTGCCGGCCTTGACCTGTTCGCTGAGTTGCCAGACCACGGTGCCGGAACCGATGTCCTTGCCCTTGTGCTTGCCGTTGAGCATCGGCCCGCCGGTCACCACGATGGCCGGCACGTCGCAACTGGCCGCGCCCATCAGCAGCGCCGGGGTGGTTTTGTCGCAACCGGTCAGCAGCACTACGCCGTCAATCGGGTTGCCACGAATCGCCTCTTCAACGTCCATGCTCGCCAGGTTGCGGGTGAGCATGGCGGTCGGGCGCAGGTTCGATTCGCCGTTGGAGAACACCGGGAATTCCACTGGAAAACCGCCAGCCTCGATCACCCCGCGTTTGACGTGCTCCGCGATCTGACGGAAGTGCGCGTTGCACGGGGTCAGTTCCGACCAGGTGTTGCAGATGCCGATGATCGGCTTGCCGTGGAACTGGTGGTCGGCGATGCCCTGATTCTTCATCCAGCTGCGGTACATGAAGCCGTTCTTGTCGGCCGTGCCAAACCATTGGGCGGAGCGCAGGGTGGGTTTCTTATCAGACATGATCGATTCTCTTATTGTATGACTATAGTGTTCCAGCTACGGCTTAATCTAAGCTCAAAAACCTAGGTTTGGAAGTGTTGTTGGTGAATTAGTATTACTATATAGTCGTTTTCGACGGAGGGATGGCCCTGACGGTTTTCCGTGAGAGGCGTCCCCCGAGGTTCTATAAAAACAACAATCGGAGACCGATCTCATGAGCCAGGAACTGCGGCTGATACGGCGCATCACGCTGAAACTGATTCCTTTCCTGATCCTGCTGTACCTGATCGCCTATGTGGATCGCTCCGCCGTCGGCTTCGCCAAGCTGCACATGGGCGCCGACATCGGCATCGGCGATGCGGCTTACGGCCTCGGCGCCGGGCTGTTCTTCATTGGCTACTTCCTCCTCGAAATCCCCAGCAACCTGATGCTCGAACGCTTCGGCGCCCGACGCTGGTTCGCACGAATCATGATCACCTGGGGCGCCATCACCATCGGCATGGCGTTCGTCCAGGGGCCGCACAGTTTTTACGTGATGCGCTTTCTGCTCGGCGCGGCCGAGGCGGGGTTCTTCCCCGGCGTTCTCTACTACATCACCCAATGGTTCCCGGTGCGCCATCGCGGCAAGATCCTCGGGCTGTTCATTCTTTCGCAACCGATCGCCATGATGATCACCGGCCCGGTGTCCGGCGGTTTGCTCGGCATGGACGGCGTCCTTGGCCTGCATGGCTGGCAGTGGCTGTTCATTGTCATCGGCACCCCGGCGATCCTGCTGACCTGGCCGGTGCTGCGCTGGTTGCCGGACGGCCCACAGCAAGTGAAATGGATGGATCAGGCGGAAAAAGACTGGCTGACCGGCGAGCTGAAAAAGGATCTGCAGGCATACGGCCAGACCCGTCACGGCAATCCGCTGCATGCGCTGAAAGACAAACGCGTGTTGCTGCTGGCGCTGTTTTACCTGCCGGTAACGTTGAGTATTTATGGCCTGGGTTTGTGGTTACCGACGCTGATCAAACAGTTCGGCGGCAGCGATCTGGTCACCGGTTTTGTGTCGTCGGTGCCGTACATCTTCGGGATCATCGGTTTGCTGATCGTGCCGCGCAGTTCCGATCGCATGAATGATCGCTACGGCCATCTCGCCGTGCTTTATGTGCTGGGTGCGATTGGCTTGTTCCTGAGTGCGTGGCTGTCGTTGCCGGTGGCGCAACTGGCAGCGCTGTGTCTGGTGGCGTTCGCGCTGTTTTCCTGCACGGCGGTGTTCTGGACCTTGCCGGGCCGGTTCTTTGCCGGCGCGAGTGCGGCGGCGGGGATTGCCTTGATCAATTCGGTGGGGAATCTGGGTGGCTACATCGGGCCGTTCGTAATTGGGGCGTTGAAGGAATACACCGGAAATCTTGCGTCCGGCTTGTATTTCCTCTCGGGGGTGATGGTGTTTGGCTTGATCCTGACCGGAATCGTTTACCGCGTGCTGGAACGCAAACACGTCCTGCCCGTTGACCAATTTGCCGCCAGTGCCCGAGGCGCCACACGAACCTGACAGACCAACGCTGACCCCCCTGTGGGAGCGAGCTTGCTCGCGAAGAGGCCGGCACAGCCAGCATCTCCGGTGACTGATGCACCGCTTTCGCGAGCAGGCTCGCTCCCACAAGGGATAGGCGGTGTTTTTGAGGGAATAGGAGAAAATCATGCATCTGGTTCAATTCGAATTAAGCAACGGCGAGCGCCGCGTCGGCGTGGTCGACAACGGTCTGGTGCGCGAAGTGCAGGACGCGCGCAGCACCCGCGATCTGGCGTTGGCCGCGATCGAGGCTGGCAGCACCCTGGAGCAGCAAGTGCAGACCCTCGGCCTCGGCATCAGCCACGACTACGCCGAACTGCTCGCGCAACTGCGCATCCTGCCGCCCCTCGACCACCCGGACCCGGCACACATGCTGATCAGCGGCACCGGCCTGACCCATCTGGGCAGCGCTTCGGCGCGGGACAAAATGCACCAGCAGGCCGGCGACGAAGCGACGATGACCGACACCATGCGCATCTTCAAATGGGGCGTGGAGGGCGGCAAACCGGCGGCGGGGCAGGCCGGTGTGCAACCGGAATGGTTTTATAAAGGCGACGGCAGCATCGTCGTCCGCCCGGGCCAACCCTTCCCGGTACCACCGTTTGCCGAAGACGCCGGCGAAGAACCTGAGATGGCCGGGCTGTACATCATCGGCAACGACGGCAAGCCGTATCGACTGGGCTTTGCGGTGGGCAACGAGTTCTCCGATCACATCATGGAGCGCAAGAATTACCTGTACCTGGCGCACTCGAAACTGCGCAGTTGCAGCTACGGCCCGGAACTTCGCACCGGTGAATTGCCTCAACACCTTGCCGGCACCAGTCGCATCCTGCGTGACGGTGAAGTGCTCTGGCAGAACGAGTTTCTCAGCGGCGAGGCGAACATGTGCCACAGCCTCGCCAACCTCGAATACCACCACTTCAAATACCGTCAGTTCCTCCGTCCGGGCGACGTGCACATTCACTTCTTCGGTACTGCGACCCTGTCGTTTGCCGACGGCATTCGCACGCAGCCGGGCGACCTGTTCGAAATCAGCCAGGCCGAATTCGGCGCGCCGCTGGTCAACGGCATCGTGCCGATTGCAACCGCGTTCGAACCGGACAGCATCGCCACCCTTTAAGGAGATCCCATGACTCAGATTCTCGGTCACAACTACATCGGTGGTCAGCGCAGCGCCGCTGGCAACGTCAAATTGCAATCCGTCGACGCCACCACCGGCGAACAACTGCCCCACGATTTCATCCAGGCCACGGCTGAAGAAGTCGACGCCGCCGCCAAAGCCGCCGCTGCCGCGTACCCGTCCTATCGCAGCCTCAGCGCCGAACGCCGCGCGCAGTTCCTTGATGCGATTGCCGATGAACTGGATGCCCTCGGTGATGACTTCGTCGCCGTGGTCTGCCGCGAAACGGCGTTGCCAGCCGGGCGTATTCAAGGCGAGCGCGGACGCACCAGCGGGCAAATGCGCTTGTTCGCCAAAGTGTTGCGCCGGGGTGATTTCTACGGTGCACGGATTGATCTTCCGTTGCCGGATCGCCAGCCATTGCCACGTCCTGATCTGCGCCAATACCGCATCGGTCTCGGTCCCGTAGCCGTGTTCGGTGCGAGCAACTTTCCACTGGCGTTTTCCACGGCTGGCGGCGACACCGCTTCAGCATTGGCCGCCGGTTGCCCGGTGGTGTTCAAGGCCCACGGCGGCCACATGGCGACAGCGGAATTGGTTGCCGACGCGCTGATCCGCGCCGCCGAAAAAACCGCGATGCCGGCCGGTGTGTTCAATATGATTTACGGCGGTGGTGTCGGTGAGTGGCTGGTCAAGCACCCGGCGATTCAAGCAGTCGGTTTCACCGGTTCGCTCAAGGGCGGTCGGGCACTGTGTGACATGGCCGCGGCACGCCCGCAGCCGATCCCGGTGTTCGCCGAAATGTCGAGCATCAACCCGGTGATTGTCTTGCCGCAGGCGCTTGCCGAACGTTCGGAAACGGTTGCCCGCGAGCTGACCGCTTCGGTGGTGCAGGGCTGCGGCCAGTTCTGTACCAATCCGGGTCTGGTGATCGGTATTAGCTCACCGCAGTTCAGCGCGTTCGTGCAGCAAGTCGTCGGTTTGATCGGTGATCAGCCGGCACAAACCATGCTCAACGCCGGCACCCTCGGGAGCTATGGCAAAGGTTTGCAGAAGCTGTTGGCGCATTCCGGCATCGAGCATCTGGCCGGCAATCCGCAGCAGGGTAACCAGGCGCAACCGCAGTTGTTCAAGGCCGATGCCAGCCTGTTGATCAATGGCGATGAAGTGCTGCAGGAAGAAGTGTTCGGTCCGACCACGGTGATTGTCGAAGTGGCGGACAAGGCGCAACTCAGCGCCGCACTGCATGGCCTGCACGGGCAACTGACGGCGACGATCATTGGCGAGCAGGCGGACTTCGAGCGTTTCCCTGAGCTGACGCCGTTGCTGGAACAGAAGGTCGGGCGGATCCTGCTCAACGGTTATCCGACCGGTGTCGAGGTGTGTGATTCGATGGTGCATGGCGGGCCGTATCCGGCGACGTCAGATGCGCGCGGCACCTCTGTCGGTACGCTGGCGATCGACCGTTTCCTGCGCCCGGTGTGCTTCCAGAACTACCCGGACAGCTTGTTGCCCGAGCCGCTGAAAAACGCCAACCCGCTGCGCATCCAGCGCCTGGTCGACGGCAAGCCCTCGCGCGACGCGCTGTAACTGCCAGCCAATATCCCCTGTGGGAGCGAGCTTGCTCGCGAAAGCGGTGTATCAGAAACATATTTGTCGACTGACACACTGCATTCGCGAGCAAGCTCGCTCCCACAGGGGTAACAGCGGGGCCTCTGGATCACATTGAGCTATCATTGGCCCTTTCCCCCCTAGAAAGACTGTTTGCCATGACTGCCCAAACCCTTCTCAACGCCCTCGAACACTGCGGTATGGTCGAAATCGACGGCCTGCATGCCTTCGAATTCGCCCTCGACGAAGACGACAACCTGCACATCGAATGTATCGATGGCCGAGCGGCCAAGCATTGGGAATTCACGCCGGCTCAGGTTGCCGCGGCAACCTTCGATGACTCACTGCAGAGCTGGTTGATCGTCGGCTACTTCAATGAAACCAAAGCGATCGGCGAACACCGCCTGGTGTGTCATGGCGATGTAGTCAGCAGCAGCGACGACGAGGATGACACTGATGAAAATGCGTAAATTCTGGCCGCTGCTGATGGCCGGCAGCGTCGGTGCCATGGGCCTGTCCACGGCATCGGCAGAAAGCTTCCAGTTGCTGGTCGGTTCCTACACCGCCGGCACCAGCCAGGGCATCTATCGAATGAACTTCGACAGCGCCACCGGCCAGATCGACGCCAAGCCGCTGCAAGTGGTCAAGAGCGAAAACCCGTCGTGGCTGACCCTGTCCAAAGACCAGCATCGGCTGTTCGTGGTCAATGAAAACGGCCCGGGCCAAAAAGACCCGGTCGGCCGCGTCAGCAGCTATTCGATTGATCCGAAAACCCACGCCCTGACTCTGATCAATCAGGTGCAGAGCCTGGGCAACGAGCCAACTCATTCCAGCCTCAGCAGTGACGCCAGTCACCTGTTCGTCAGCAATTATTCGGTGGTGGAAGATCCGGGCGGAACCCTGGCGGTGTTGCCAGTCGGTGCCGACGGCAAACTCAAACCCGTCGTGCAGATGAGCGCGCACCCGGCGAGCCGGGTTAATCCCGAGCGTCAGGCGTCGAACCACGTGCACTCGACGATCTCTTCGCCGGACGGTCGTTACGTGTTCTCCAATGACCTGGGCGCGGACAAGGTCTTCATCTACAAATTCGACCCGAAGGCCAATCCAGACCTGCCGCTGACCCCGGCGAAAACTGCCTCGGTGACGTTGCCCGCCGGCAGCGGCCCGCGTCATCTATTGTTCAGCGCCGATGGCAAACACGCCTGGCTGACCATGGAAATGAGCGCGCAAGTCGCGGTATTCGATTACAACGACGGCGTGCTGACCCAGACGCAACTGGTCGATCTGGCCGCCGGCCAGCCGACTTCGGACAAGGCCGGTGCCGCTTTGCACGCCTCGGCGGATGGCAAGTTCCTCTACGTCAGCAACCGTGGTACCGCCAATCAATTGGTGGTGTTCGCGATCGATCCGGCGACTGCCCAGCTCAAAGAGCTGCAAAAACGCTCGGTGGAAGGTGATCACCCGCGCGAATTCAGCCTTGATCCGAGTGGCAAATTCCTGCTGATCGCCAACCAGAAGAGCAACCAGATTGTCGTCGTCGAACGTGATGGCAAGACCGGTCTGCTCGGCAAAACCGTGCAAAAACTGCCGATGGACGCGCCGAGCGACCTCAAGTTTCTGGTGCGACAATAAGCCACAGGCCCCGGTTTACGGGGCCTGTCTCTTTGTATTAATCGCGCTGATATCCGGTAATGCTACAAAGCATTTCAAGCGATCAACCCTCGAGCGTTAAGTTTGCTCCACAGCCCAACCGGGCAAGCAAGCCAACCGAACACGAGGGTTACCGCCATGAACTTCAATCTCTTCTCCGTCATCGCCGCTTCCGCCATCTCCGCCACCGTTGTACTGCCAGCCAGTGCCAACGTTGAAATCAACAGCAAAAAATCCCACACCCAGAGCTACACCCAGAAATACCTGCAACAGAGCGCCAACTTCTACGCCGCGCTGGATCACAAAGCCCAACACTGAAACCTTCGCCTCGACCACAGCTGCCGAAGGCTGCGATCT
>NZ_LVEJ01000024.1:0-67387 GCF_001648775.1 Pseudomonas fluorescens | reverse complement strand
AGATCGCAGCCTTCGGCAGCTTTTGTGTGTGCGCACTGAAAAAACGGCCTGATAGGTTTTCTTCAACAGGCACATAGACTGGCTAAATAATCAACGAAGCTGATGTTTACTATGGCAAACCCTGAGTGGTTCGCTCGGCTTTTTTGATTGATTCTGTGGGCATCGAAACATGCCCACGGGAGAACACCATGGCCAGCGCAATCATTCATTCAGCCAAACGCGGCGCCTACCTGGTCATCGGTCTGTACCTGGCCGTGGTGCTGGTCGTCAGCATCGCTTCGCAGATGGAACACAGCTTCGACGCACCGATTCAAGTCGCCCACCCTGGCATCCAGTTTGAAGTCCGCTCGCAAAGCGTGATGGTCGACCGGGCCGAACTCGCAGGAGTCGGCGGCGCATGAAAGGCTACAGACTTTGGGTCGTCGCGGGTCTAGCGTTCTTCACCAACGGCGCCTCGTTATTAGGCATCGGCCAAGGCTCGGTGGGCGCATTGGCCCGGGCCATAGAGGCCAATCACAACATCGCGCACAACATCGAACGGGCGAATGCGTTGGGGCTGATGGCCGGCAACCCACCGGTAAAAGTCTCGGCCGATTTTCTCGGGCCGTTCGAAGTCGATTGCATGGCACTCGGCATGTGCCAAGCGCTGGCTTGACCCTGAGTTACTTCTTCATGATCGAAGTGAAGAACTCGGATTCGAGCAAGCGCTGCAACCAGGCTTGTAAGCGAACATAAGGTGTCTGCGCAAACCACTCGCGATCCACATGTGCAAACTGCCGAACGAACGGCAGTAATGCCACATCCGCCAGACTCAAGTGCTCGGCCAGCAAATAATCGCGATCCGTCAGCAACTCATCCAGCTTCTGCAAAAACAACGCGCCCTCAGCCCGATAAACCTCCATCCGCTGTTCGGGATAGCGCTCGGCGTACTTGTAGCGATTCAGGTGCACCTTGAACACTTGATCGTTGCCCTGAATCAACTTGTCCATCCATAACGCCCCGAACGAGTCCCCGTCGAGTAGCCAGTTGTCCGGATCATTCTGCGCCAACGCCCAGCGCATGATCTCCAGACTCTCATCAATCACCCGCCCGCCAGCATCCAGCACCGGCACCGTGCCCTTTGGCGAGATCGCCAGCATCTGCGCCGGTTTGGCCTTGAGGCTGACCTCGACGATGTCCACCGCCACGCCCGAATAACGCAGCGCCATCCGCGCGCGCATGGCGTACGGGCAGCGGCGGAAGGAATACAGCGTGTTCATTTCACCTCCAGGGTGCTCAAACCGTTGCCTTGGCGCTGCACCTGAATCTGCACCGGGATCCGCTCGTGCATTTCCTGCACGTGGGAAATCACCGCGACCTTGCGGCCCTGTGCCTGCAAGCCATCGAGCGCATCCATGGCCAGTTGCAGCGACTCCGGATCGAGGCTGCCAAAACCTTCATCGATAAACAGCGATTCGATCTTCAGCGTACTCGACGCCATCGACGCCAGGCCCAGCGCGAGGGCCAGCGACACCAGGAACGTCTCGCCACCGGACAACGAATGCACCGAGCGCAGTTCGTCGCCCATTTCCGTGTCCATCACCAGCAGGCCGAGCATGCTGCCGCCGCGTTTCAGGCGATAGCGTTTGACCAGTTGGCGCAGCTGCACGTTGGCGTGGTGCACCAGCAGGTCGAGGTTGTAGGCCTGGGCGATCTTGCGGAAGGTGTCGCCGGTGGCCGAGCCGATCAAGGCACTCAGTCGCGCCCAGCGCTGATATTCGGCGTAGGCCGAGGCGATCTGCTGCGCGAGCGCCTGATTGGCGCTCTGCCGGCGCTGGTCTTCGGCCTGTTCGGCACGCAGTTCGGCGCATTGCTGTTCGCTGACGGTGGACTGGTTCTGCAGGTCGGTGAGGGCGCTGGCCAGTTGTTCGGCGTCGAGGTTGCCGTTGTGTTGTGCCTGATGATCGAGCAGACGCTGGTCACGCTCCTGCAACAACACCTTGGCCTGTTCGATGGCTTTTTCATTGAGCTGCAAGCGCTGCCGCAACTCGGCCACTTGCGCGTCATCGACTCGCAACAGTTCTTCAAGGCCGCCGTCATCCAGCTCAGGATGGCGGGCACGCCAGTCGGCAATCTTGCCGGCCAGATCCTGCTCTTCGTTTTCCAGCGCCTGCAAACGCTGTTGCTGCGCCTTGAGTTCAGCGGCGATTTGCACGAGCTGCGTGCGCAGGTTTTGCAGTTCCTGCGCGGTGCCGGTTTCGGCGTTGCGCGCCTGTTCGACCGCTTGCTCAAGCTGCTGCTGCCAGTGCTCGGCGCTGCTGTGCGCGCCGAGCAGTTGCGCGAGTTTCTGCTGGCAGGTCTGCTGCTGTTCGGTCAGCGCAGTGAATTGCTGTTCGGCGCTGAGCGACTGCTGCGTACGGGTCTGCTGGCGATCCTGTTCTTTCTCCAGCGTCTGTTGGCGTTGTTGCTGCTCGGCCTGTTCTTCCTTTTGCTGATCGACCTGCGCCAAGCGCTCGGCGATCTGCCGGTCGAGCTGCATGAACGTCGCCGCCGGCTCCTGGCGCAGGGCTTCAAGGGTATCTGCTGGCAGCAAGTTGCCGAACGCGTTGAGTTCTTCGTCGAGACGCTGACGGTCGCTGCTCAGTTCACGTTGCTGATTGCTCAGGTGCTGCGCGGCCTGCTGATGCGCGGTTTCGGCCTGACGCAATTGCTGGGTCAGGCGCGCGGCATCTTGTTGCAGGGTGAGCAGGGCGCTCTGACGTTGCTCGTCCTGAGTGATGCTCTGATTCAGCTGATCGTTTTGCCGGGATAGCCAGGCATCACGCTTCTCGGCATCCTGATTCAGTAGTTGCGCAGCCAGCGGATGCGCGTCGAAGCTCGGCGCCAGGGCTTGCTGCTGGCTGGCGAGGTGTTCCTGCTGTTGCAGCAGTTCTTTCTGCTGAGCAATGACGCCACCGACTTCAGCGCGCAACTCGATGAGTTTTTCCTTGAGCTGATCGACCACCTGCTGGGCATTGGCCTGCTCGCTTTCATCGTGGCGACCGAGGCTTTGCAGCAGCGCTTCCGGTTGATGATACGGATGCTCGTTACTGCCGCAGACCGGGCACGGTTGATCGTCCTGCAACTGCGCGCGCAACTCTTCGACACTGGCACTGCGCGCCAGCCGCTGGCGTTCAAGCAGCTCGCGGGTGACGTTGAGGGTTTGTTCGGCGACGGTCAGCTCGGCTTTGCTTTTCACGCCGTCCTGAGTCAGTCGCTCGCGCTCCTGCTGGGCGCTGAGCTGACGCTGTTGCAGCTCGCTGCTGCGCTTGTCGAGATCCTGTTGCGTGGCCCACAGGCGCGACAGATCTTCGAACAGCCGCAGTTGTTTGCGGTTGTCCTGCAACAGTGTGCCGAGGATGCCGATCTGCTCGGCGACGGCATCGGGTTCGGCACCGGCCTCTTTGAACAGCACTTCCAGTTGCTGTTTCTGCGTGGTCAGCTCTGAGGCACTGCGCGCGGCGTTCTCTTCGAGACTCGCCAGTTCCGCCTGACCCTTGTTCAGGCGATTGCCGATCAGCATCAGCTGTTGCAGCCGATCGCGGTAAGCATTCCATGCATCACTCAACGGGGCCAGATGAGCACTTTGCTCAAGCTCGGCGGCAATGCGCTGCAGGCGTTCGGCGACCTGAGTCTGTTTTTCCAGCAAGGCTTGAATGGCGTTGTGGCCCTCGGTGCAAGCCTGCTGCGCATTGAGCCTGGCTTCGGCG
Organism: Pseudomonas fluorescens; assembly: GCF_001648775.1. Lineage (GTDB taxonomy): Bacteria > Pseudomonadota > Gammaproteobacteria > Pseudomonadales > Pseudomonadaceae > Aquipseudomonas > Aquipseudomonas fluorescens_M. The sequence continues at coordinate 63,659 of NZ_LVEJ01000024.1, read as the reverse complement.
CTTTGCGCGACATCCTTGGCCAGACGAGCGAGGGTGCTTTGCTCTTCAAAGGCCTGACGCAACAGCGGCGCGTTTTCACTTTGCCGTTGTTGGGCTCCGCTCAACGCGAGTTTCGCTGCTTCGAGGTTGTGCTCCAGTTGCGTCTGGCGCTCAGTCAGTGCGGCGTGTTGCTGGGTGTGCGCGGTGATTTGCGCGGCCAGTGGCGCGAGCAAGGCATCGAGTTCGGTTTTGCGTGCGAACTGGTGTCGTTGCGGCCCGAGCTGTTCCAGACGCGTCAGTTTCACCCGCTCGCCGGCCAGACTGTCCGATTGCTGTTGCGCGCTGTGCAATTGCTCGGCGGCGGCTTGCTGCGCGTCCTGCAACACCCGCAAATCCTTGAGCCAGGCGTGCTGTTGCTCAAGTTGTTTGAGCTGGGCCTGCTGCAACTTCAATTGCTGTTGCGCAGCATTGAAACGCTCATCCAGCTCGGCCCGGGCCTCGGGGGCCAATGGCGTGACGCCGGTGGCCTGATCCTGCAACAGCTTGTGCGCTTCGCGGGCTTCTTTGGTCTTGTCGAAGGCGCGGCGGCCGAGGCGGGTGTACAGCGCGGTGTCGGTGAGTTTTTCCAGCAGTTCGCTGCGGTCGTTGTCGTCAGCCTTGAGGAACGCGCTGAACTCGCTCTGTGCCAACAGCACGGCGCGAGTGAACTGTTCGAAGTTCAGTCCCAGTGCGGCTTCCAGCTGAGTTTTGTATTCGCCTTTCTGACTGGCGAGCAGTTGATCCTGATCGATGTCGCGCAGGCTTTGCCGACTGGCTTGCAGCTTGCCGCCAGCCTTCTCACGCGCACGGTTAGCTTCCCAACGCGCCCGATAACGGCGGCCGTCGACACCAACGAAATCCACTTCGGCGTAACCTTCGCCGGTGCCGCGACGCAGCAAAGTGCGCGGGTCACCGGTGGCGATTTCACCGTCGGCATCCGGAACCTTGGCGTCACGGCCGGTGTTGTTCAGGCGCGGCACCGCGCCGAACAGTGCCAGGCACAGCGCATCGAGCAGGGTGCTTTTACCGGCGCCGGTCGGGCCGGTAATCGCAAACAGACCGGCGCTGGCCAACGGCTCAGCGGTGAAATCGATCTCGAACGGGCCGGCCAGCGAGGCAAGGTTCTTCAAGCGAATGGCGAGAATCTTCATGGCTGCTCGCCCTCCAGTTGTACGTCCTGCAGCAGTTCGGCGAAGTCTTTCAGCGTTTGCTCATCGACCTCGCTGCCGTAGTTGTCGAGCCAGGCGCGGCTGAACAATTCCTGTGGGGTGAGTTGGTCGAGTTCGATCAGCGCAGTGCCGTCCTCGCTGCCGTCCGCGCCACGGTTGCCGGCGTATTCGGCGGCGATGCGCACCAGGCGCACGGCTTTGCCTTGCAGAGCGCTTTCGACTTGATGGCGCAGATCCGGCTGCGGCTCGTCGAGGGTGACGCGCACTTCCAGCCACGGCTGGCGTTGGGTTTCGGCGAGCAGATCGATGTTCGGCAGGTCGGCCAGTTGCAGCAGGATTTCGGCCAGCGGTGCCGGGCCGATGCGTTGCAGGTTGACCGAACGCGGGATCAGTTTCGGCTCGACGCTGACCAGGGTTTCGCCATCGAGCGTGACGTCGAGAATCTGGTGCTGATAGCCAATCTCCGAGAACGACAACGGAATCGGCGAGCCGCTGTAGCGAATGCGCTCTTCGCCATTGACCTTCTGCGGCTTGTGCAAGTGGCCGAGGGCGACGTAGCTGATGCTCGGCCCGAAAAGGCTGGCGGGCAGCGCTTCGGCGTTGCCGATGATCAGGCTGCGTTCGGAGTCTTCCGACACTGAGCCGCCGGCCATGTGTGCATGGCTGATGGCGATCAATGCCTGACCGGGTTGGCGCTTGGCGTTGGCGGCTTCGATCAGCCATTCATGCACCTGACCGATGCCGCGCAAATAGTTATCGCCCAGATGTGCGCCAGTCACCTCCGCCGGGCGCAGGAACGGCAGCGCCAGACACCACGCCGCAATTTCGCCTTGGGCATTGGGCAACGGCAGCAGCAAACGCTCGGCATCGAGTTGACCGTCATCCAGCCACAACACCCGACCCAGCGCATGCGTGCGCAAACGGCGCATCAACGGCGCGGGCAGTTCGATCCGCGAGCCGGAATCGTGGTTGCCGGCGATCATCACGATGGTCAGCAACGGCTGCTGTTCGTGGGCGCTAACGATGAAATCGTAGAGGCGTTCCTGGGCTTTGACCGGCGGGTTGACCGTGTCGAAGATGTCCCCGGCAATCAGCAGCACATCCGGCTGCGCCAGTTGCAGTTGGCGCAGCAGCCATTCGAGAAAACAGGCGTGCTCGAAATCGCGCTCCTGGCCGTGCAGGTTTTGCCCAAGGTGCCAGTCGGAGGTGTGGAACAGACGCAAGGTGGACTCCGCAACAATTAAAGAGGTGATGGCCGCAGGTGAAATAAGGGCGGCGAAAGAGGGGAGAGTTTACAGATTATTGCGATGCGAGGGCTTGTAGTACGGGTGAACGATGACTCACTGAGTCATGGTTTGCTTGATACCACTCATCGGAAGTGATTTCTCGGGTAAATCAAAAATTGACGCCAAAATAGTGGCCATCTAATATCGCGCCGCAAATTTGATATTAGTGCGCCACTATCAGCTGAAAGGGCCGTTTTGCGATCTGCAGCAAGGGATCGTGACTGTCAGGAAGTACCGCGCACTCACCGTCATCCGACTTTTACTGCTCGTTGTAAAGAGATCTTCAACATGGACGTTCGCCAGTACGCGTTTCTCGCCCGTCAGCCCGCCGCTGCCGTGAAAACCCGCGAGTCATTCCTTGGCATGCCCAAGCGCGGCCTGGCGTTTCTGCTGGCCAACGTGATGTTCTGGCAACCGATGTGGGCGCAGGCCGACGGCATCGTGGTGGCCAACCCGAATACCTCGCTGGATCGCGCTGGCAATGGCGTGCCGATCATCAACATCGCTACGCCCAATGCCAGTGGCCTGTCACACAACCAGTTCCACGACTACAACGTCGGGGCGCAGGGGCTGATCCTCAACAACGGCTCGACCCAGAACACGCTGACCCAACTGGGCGGGCATATCGTCGACAACCCGAACCTGAAAAACAGCGGTTCGGCGCAGGCGATTCTCAACGAAGTCATCAGCGGCAACCCGAGCCAGTTGCGTGGTTACACCGAAGTGGCGGGGCAGTCGGCGCGGGTGATCGTCGCCAACCCGTATGGCATCACCTGCAACGGTTGCGGTTTTATCAACTCGCCGCGCGTGACCCTGACCACCGGTAAACCAGTGCTCGACAACGGCCGACTGGATCGCTTTCAGGTCGATCAGGGTTCGGTGGCCATCGAGGGTGCGGGTCTCAACGCGACCAACGTCGATCGCTTCGAAATCATCACCCGCAGCGCAAAGATCAACGCCGAGATTCAGGCACAGAACCTGACGATTGTTGCCGGTCGCAACGACGTCAATGCACAAACCCTCAACGCCACCGCCCGCGCCGATGACGGCGGCGGCAAACCGCAACTGGCCATCGATTCTTCAGCGTTGGGCGGCATGTACGCCGGGGCGATCAAACTGGTTGGCACCGAAGCCGGCGTCGGGGTGAAACTCGATGGCAAGCTGATTGCCAGCGGTGGTGATATTCAGCTCGATGCCAACGGTCAGTTGAGTCTGGCCGACACCTCGGCCACTGGCGTGGTCAACGTCAAGGCTGCCAGCCTCGACGCCCGCGGCCCGGTTTACGCCGGCACCAGCGTCAATGTGCAAACCCAAGGCAACCTGACCAACCGCCAGACCCTCGCGGCCCGCGACAGCATCACTCTCAGCGCCGGCGGCCAACTGACCAACGCTGGCGCCATCGAAGCCGGCGTCAACGCCGACGGCAGCCGCAATGCCAGCGGCGATCTGAGCCTCACTGCGCAGAGCCTCGACAACACCGGCAAAAGCCTCACCGCCAGCCGCAATCTGACCGTCAACACCGCGCAAACCCTGAGCAACCAGGGCGGCACGCTCAGCGGCCAAACCGCTGCGATCAGTGCCGGCACGCTGGACAACCGCAATGCCGGCAAAGTGCAGAGCGACGGCACCCTGAACCTCAATGCCGCGCGGGTGCTCAACAGCCAAGGCGTGATCACCAGCAACGCCAGCCTCACCGCCAACATCGGTCAACTGATCAACAGCAACGGCGAACTCAGCAGCCAGACCGACGCGGTTCTCAACGTCACCTCGCTGGACAACGTTGCCGGCCTGATGAGCGCCGGCCGTCTACTCGACATCAGCGCGGTCGGTGCGATCAACAACCGCACCGGCAAGATCGGCGCCAAACAGAATCTCACGCTAAAAGCCCAACAGCTCGACAACAGCCAGCAGGGCCAGTTGACCAGCGAAGGCAAGCTGACCACGCGGATCAGCGAGCAACTGAACAACCAGAACAAGGGCCTGATCCAAGCCAACGGCGCCATGGACGTGCAGGCCACGCGCCTGGATAACCGTGCTGGCAAGATTTCCAGCCTCGACACGCTGACCGTCAGCAGCGCCAACACCGACAACCGTGGCGGCACCCTGCGTGCCGATCAGGCGGCAAAACTGCTGATCGACAACCTGGACAACCGAGACAAGGGCCGCCTCGAAAGCAAGACGGCGCTGACCGTCGATGGCAACACACTCGACAACAGCAATGGCGGCCTGCTCACCTCAAGCGGTGCGTTGAGCCTCAAAGCCAAAGCAGTGACCAACGATGGCGGACGGGTTTCCGCCAAAGGCGATATCGACGCCAACATCGACACCCTCAATCAAGAGCACGGTGAACTGGTCGCCGAAGGCAATCTGCTGCTGACCGGCAAAACCCTCAACAGCCATCAGGACAGTCTGGTCGGCTCGCTCAAGACCCTGACCGTCAACGTCGAGCAGATCGACAACCGCGCCAGCACACTGTCCAGCCAACTGGATTTGCACATCAATGGTTCGCGCCTGGACAACAGCGACGGCGGCAAGGTGCTGTCCGACACCACACTGGCGCTGAAAGTCGCGCAGATCATCAACGCCACTAACGGCCTGATTTTCAGCAAAGGCGCGAGCACCCTCAGCGGCACCGGTTTGAGCAACGTCGGCGGGCGCATCGTCAGCCAGAACACTGTCGGGCTGACTTTCGACGGGGCCATGGACAACCAGCAAGGCCTGATCAGTAGCGAAGGGCAGATGACCCTTAACGCCGGCAGCCTCGACAACCGTCTGGGCAAACTGTCGAGCCTTGACGCGATGGCGCTGACTGCCAGCGGTTCAGTGCTGAGTCAGGGCGGCCTGATCGCCTCGCAAAAAGGCCTGACCCTCAAGAGCGGCAGTCTGGATAACAGCGCCAACGGCATCATCAGCGCCAAGGCCGATTCGACCTTGACCACCGGTGAGTTGAAGAACCGACAGGGCGGCAGTATCGCCACCGATGGCTCGTTGATGCTCACCGCCGCGCACCTGGACAACTCGGGCGGCAGCCTCGGCAGCCAGCAGAAACTCGAAGTCTCAGTGACCTCGCTGGAGCAGGACGGCGGCGAGCTGTTCAGCAACGGCGACCTGACCCTGGACATGCACAACGGTCTGCTCGACAACCAGCGCGGCAACATCCATACGCCGGGCCAGTTGCTGCTGAAAAACCTCAAGGACGTCAACAACAGCGCCGGCGAAATCTCCGCCGCCAAGGCCTGGAGCGTCAACGCGCAAAGCCTGAATAACGACGGCGGCAAACTGCTCAGCAACGAAAAACTCACCCTGGTCATCGAACGTGCGCTGAGCAACGTCAAAGGTCTGATCGCCTCGGCCAGCCTCGACAGCCGCAGCGACAGTTTGAACAACAACAGCGGCGACATTCGTGTGCGTGGCGATGTCGATTTCAGCGTGACTGGCATGTTCGATAACCACAACGGCGTGGTTATCGCCGACAACGGCCTGACGATTACGGCCGCGAGTCTGGATAACCGTCAGGAAGGTCTGATCGGTTCGACCCAAGCGCTGAAACTCAACGTCGACCGTGTCGACAACCGCAGCGGCGAGCTGTCGAGCAAGAGTGATGTCAGCCTGATCGGCGCCTGGCTGGATAACAGCGACAGCGGTTACATGCTCGCCGGTGGCAATCTGGCGCTGACCGTCAATGAGGTCATCAACCGCAATAAAGGCCTGCTGTCTGGCGACGCCGGGCTGACACTGACCGGTAAAACGCTGGAGAACAGTGGCCGCCTGACCAGCCAGAAAGATCTCGCGATCAACCTCTCTGCAGATCTGAATAATGCGCAGGGTAGCCTCGTCAACGAAGGCGCTTTGGCGATTACTGCGCAAAGCCTCAACAACAATGGCGGCACCGTCTCGAGCGCCAAGGCACTCACCCTCGACACACGCGGCGCCGTCAGCAATCAGGGCGGCAACCTGCTGACTGACGGCGATCTGACCGTCAACAGCAGCGCGCTGGATAACCAGAAAAAGGGTGTGATCAGCAGCAAGGCCAACCTCAACATCAGTACTGGCGAACTCAACAACAGCCAAGCGAATATTTACGCGGCCGACCACGTTGAGATCAATGCCGGCCAAGTCACCAATACCGCTGGCAGCCTCGGCGCCGGCAAGACGCTGACCGCCAATGTCCAAGGCCTCGACCAGCAGGGTGGCAAACTGTTCAGCGGCGGCACCGTCAACGTCGATCTGAACGGCGGCGCGCTGAACAACCAGGGCGGCGTGATCAACGCGCCGGACCAGTTACTCCTGAAAAACCTCTCCGACGTGAACAACCGTGGCGGTGAGATTTCCAGCGATCAGGCTTTTGAACTGATCGCCAAGTCGCTGGACAACAGCGGCGGCCAACTGCTGAGCAACCAGAAACTCACCCTGACCCTCGACAAGGCGCTGACCTCGATCAAAGGCACGATTGCCGCCGCTGCGTTGCAGGTTCGCGCGGCGAGTCTGGACAACAGCGATGGCGGTGTATTGCTCAGTGACAGCGATATCGAGGTCACTGTCGATGGTCTGCTGAAAAACACCAACAAGGGCAGCATCCGCGCCGCGCAACGACTGACCCTCAACAGCACCGGTCTGAACAATCAGGGCGGCACGCTGGTCGGCGTTTCCGGCCTGAATATGGACCTGGGCGCCAACGCGCAGGACCTGAATAATCAGGACGGTGTGATCAGCAGCAAAGGCGGGTTGAGCATTGCCCATCTGCGCGACCTGAATAACCAGAATGGCGTGATCAACAGCAAAGGCGTGCTGAGCATCGCCACCCTGCGTGACCTGAATAACCAGCAAGGCGAAATCTCCAGCGTCAACAGCTTCAGCCTCACCGGCAACCGTTTCGATAACCGTGGCGGTAACCTGATCAGCAACGATCAACTGACCGTGAATGCGGCCGACCTGAAAAACCAGAACGGTCTGCTCTCCGGCTGGAAAGGCCTAAGCCTCAGCGGCGGCACCCTCGACAACAGCCTGGAAGGCGCGATCTCCAGCCAGCTCGGCAACGTCAACATCGACCTCAGCGGCGCGCTGCTCAACCACAGCAAGGGCGGCATCGGTGGCCTCGGCGAAGTGACCATCACGGCGGCCAGTCTCGACAACAGCGCCGGCACGGTCAGCAGTGGCGGTAAACAAACCCTGACCATGAGCGGCGGCGCGATCAGCAACGCCTCCGGTGGCCTGATCAAAAGCGGCGACACCCTCGACATCCGCGCGGCCAGCCTGAACAACACCTCCGGCAACGTCATGGCAAAAAAAGCCCTGACCTTCACCGGCGGCCCGCTGAACAATACGAAGGGCAGTCTGGTCGGTGACGACAGCGTCACTCTCGATCTGCTCGGCGCTCTGACCAACGTCAATGGCGCACTCGGCAGCGGCGCTGCGCTGCTGATCAAACGCTCGGCCAGCATCGACAACCAGGGCGGCCAGTTGATCAGCCAAACCCTGCTGAGCCTGCTTACCAGCGGCGATCTGAACAACAGCCAACGCGGCACCGTCTCGGCCAACGGCCAACTGGATCTCACCGTGGCGGGTACGTTGCGCAACGACGCTGATGGCTTGCTGTCCAGCCGCGATGCCGGCGTGACCCTCACTGCCGCCGCACTGAACAACGCCAAAGGCGCGGTGCAAAGCATGACCGCGCTGACCGTGAACACCGGCAGCGGCGCGATCGACAACCAGGGCGGCAAAATCATCGCCCAGAACGGCGACCTGACCCTCAACGCTGCCAGCCTCGACAGCCGTGGCGGTGTGCTTTCAAGCCTCAAAGGTCTGCTGCAAACCCGATTGAGCGGCATGTTGCGCAACGGTCAGGGCGGCAAGATCGAAGGCAGTCGCCTCGACCTGCAGGCACTCGGCGGTATCTACAGCGACGGCGGACGAATCGCCGCCAACACCGGCAACATCCTGCTCAACGCCGGCGGCAACACCCTCGACAACAGCGGCGGCGGGATCTATGCCAAAGGCGTGGTGAAAACCTTCGCCGGCTCGATGAACAACAACAACGGCCAGATCAGCGGCAGCAGCATCGAGCTGGGTGCCGACGGCAACCTGAGCAACCGCAGCGGCCTGATCGAGAGCGCCAGCACACTGGCGATTCGCGCCGCCAACCTCGACAACCAGAACGGCAAGCTGCGCGCGCTCGGCACCAGCGGCAAAACCGATTTCCAGATCGGCAGCCAGTTCGATAACCGTAATGGTCTGGTGGAAACCGCCAACACCGATTTCACCCTCGCTGCACCAGGTTTCCTCAATGCCGGCGGCTCGGTGACGCATGTCGGGTTGGGTGAGTTCGGCATCTCCACCGCCAACGTGATGAATGCCGGCGGCTCGCTGGTGACCCGTGGTGGCCTGACCCTGAACGCGGACAGCTGGACCAACAGCAGCGTGATTCAGGCCGGGCGGTTGACGGTGAATGTCGGCAATTTTGTGCAGACTGCGAGCGGGCAATTGCTTGCTTCCAATCAACTGGTGGGACGTGGCGGTAACTGGAGCAACGAAGGCTTGATCGCCAGTGATGGCAACATGGATATCCAGCTGTCCGGCAACTACGGCGGCAATGGTCGGGTGAGCAGTGTCGGCGATCTGGGACTGCTTGCTTCGCGCATTGACTTGAGCAGTGTTGCAAGTATCACCGGTGCATCCACCGCCACGCTGACCAGTCGCGGCAACCTGACCAATCTGGGGCGCCTCACAGCTGTTGACAGCCTGACCGTCAACGCCGCGTCGTTGGTCAACAACGGGACGTTGGGCAGTGCCGGCAATCTGCGGGTCACCAGCGACTCGTTGCTCAACCAGAACGGGCTGATCTTCAGCGGCCGCGACATGAACCTGCGCGTGGGTTCGCTCACCAACCGTTATTCCGATATTTACGGCATGGGCAACATCAGCATTGCCCGCGATGACAGCAATGGATGGAGTTCATCGATCAATAACATTTCGGCGACGATTGAAAGTGTTGGCGATCTGAGTCTGGCGGCTGATCACATCGAGAACCGCAAGGATGTTTTTGAGGTAGCCGCGGGTGGCGGGCTCGTTTCGGGAACAATTGGCGTTCGCTGCACGACGTGTACTTCATTCAGCGGCATTAACTTCGAGAGTCGCCTGCCTAGCCACTTGGTCTGGGTTGAAAAATACCATTCAACCATTGTCAAGGATTCGGCTTCGGGCACATTGACGGCCGGGCGCAATCTGACGGGCAACGGTCGCGAATTCATCAATAACGCCTCGACAGTCAGTGCCGGTCGAGATTTGACATTCAACGTACAAAATTTCACTAACCAAGGGGCAACGGTCGGGGATTACACCATCACGCGCTGGATTGATGCGCCCAGGGCGAGCAGGGGCCCGGACTTCTGGCAGGACGTATTGAATTACAACGCCGCAAACGACCCGGATTATGACTCGGGCCAAACCGGTGTTGTGAACGGAAAGATCAGGATGGTTCCCAATATCCACACTTGGGATATGAATACGGTTGAATCACTCACCCGGATAGGCGGGCGTCAAGGTGGTCGTGAGGCTATCAGGTATCTTCTGTTTGGTTCGATCGCCATCGAATACGATTCCGGGAATCTCCGTTACGCTCCTCCTGGCTACGACGCTGGCGTGCGCGCAGAAGCCCCGGACATCATCAAGAACGCGACACCTTTCAACACCTTTACTACCGAAAGCAGTCCGACAGCGAATGCCAACGCCGTGGTTCAAGCAGGCGGCGCCGTTTACATAAACGCGACCAACAAACTGGACAACGGCGTGGTTCGCAACGGCAATGCATCGGCCGCCGGCGCATCGCGTCTGGGGTCCACCCAACTGGCCGGCCAGGTCACGCCTACTGTCATCCGCATCAACTCACAGCTACCGCCAGACCTCGCCCAACAACAGGTCAACCCGCTGGCCTTGCCGGGCTTCACCCTGCCAACCGGTGATAACGGTCTGTTCCGCCTCAGCCGCAAGGACGGCAGCGAGCAAGCGAACTCTCCGATCAAAGACTGGGCAATCGGCTCGATCACGGCTGCATCCTCTGGACATACCACCGGAATGCCGGTCAGACATGCCACCGATTTCCAGATCGACAAGAACGATCCGGTCTCGATGAAAAAACGCGACCTGGCGCTGAGTGATGCCGCGTCGCTGAATCTCAACGACAGAACGGCTCAGTTCAACGTGGGTGCAACTGCGGCTGACGGTCCGGTCGGCGTGCTGGTGCCTGCGCGTGGCAACGGCACCTTCGATGTGCCGCGCGTACAAGGTTTGCCCGACACCAGCGTGCGCTCCAACCCGCACAAATACCTGATCGAAACCAACCCGGTACTGACCAACCTCAAGCAGTTCATGAGCTCGGACTATCTGTTGGGCAAGCTCGGTTACGACCCCGACACCAGCGCCAAGCGTCTGGGCGATGGCCTGTTCGAGCAGCGCATGGTGCAGCAGGCCGTGGTCGCCCGCACCGGCCAACGCTTCATCGACGGCCAGACCTCTGACGAAGGCATGTTCAAGTACCTGATGAACAACGCCATCGCCAGCAAGGATCAGCTCAACCTATCGGTGGGCGTCACCCTGACCGCGCAGCAAGTGGCGGCACTGACGCACGACATCGTCTGGCTCGAAGAGCACGAAGTGAACGGCGAAAAAGTGCTGGTGCCGGTGCTATATATGGCCCAGGCCAATAATCGGTTGGCGCCAAACGGGGCGTTGATTCAGGGCGGCGACGTCACTCTGATCGCCGGCGGCAACCTCGATAACGCCGGCACACTTCGCGCCTCCAACAACCTGTCGGCCGAGGCCGGTAACAACCTCACCAACACCGGACTGATCGAAGCCGGCGAGCGCCTCACGCTCAAGGCCGGCAACGACATCATCAACAAATCCGGCGGTATTATCTCGGGCAAGGATGTCAGCCTGACAGCCACCAACGGCAGTGTGATCAACCAGCGCGATGTGACCAGTGTCGATGTCAGCCGCGGTGGCAGTGTGTACCACCGCGACTATCTGGATAACGCTGCTCGGATTGAAGCGGCCAATGATCTGACGATCAAGGCTGGGCAGGACATCAACAACATCGGCGGGGTGCTGAAAAGCGGTCAAGACATGAAGCTTGATGCTGATCGCGATGTGAATATCACCTCGGTTCAGGTTCGCAGCACCGATGCGCGGGGTGGCAGTTACCTCAATCAGACCATTACCCAGCACGGCGCTGAAGTGACGTCCGGGCGGGACCTGTCGATCAGTGCTGATCGTGATGTGGCAGTAGTTGCCAGTCGACTGGATGCCAAGCGCGATCTCAGCGTCGATTCAGGCCATGACATTGTCATTACTTCGGCCGCCGACGAGAGTGATTACGTCTCGCGCAGCAAGAAGCGCGCGAACGAAACCCACAGCATCACGCAACAGTCGTCGGTATTGAACGCCGGTCGCGATATCGCGCTGAACGCGGGTAACGATCTGGGCATCATCGCCAGCCGGATCAAGGCTACGGAAGATGTCAGCCTCGATGCGGCTCAGGACATCACCGTTGCCTCGGCCAAAGACGAAAGTTCTTCTTATTACTACAAGAAGAAAAACGGCTCGTTCGGGCGCAGCAAAACCACCACGGCAGAAAGTTATGAGAGCGAGAACGTCGCTTCCGTGATCGAAGCCGGACGCGACCTGACCGTCAACTCGTCCAAGGACGAAGATGGCAGCGTCAGTCTGGATGGCGGGCGTAACGTCACCATCATCGGTAGCCAATTGAACGCTGGTAACGATCTGGTCGTCGGTGCGAAGAACGATGTGGCGGTTCTTTCTGCCACCGAGGAGTCTGGCTCCTACACCAAAAAAACCAAAACAGGCACCTTCGGCCTGTCGAAAAGTGGCAGCAGCCATTTGCAGACGTCTGTTACCCAGGTCGGTAGCGAGTTGAATGCAGGACATGACGCCGTAGTTCTCGCCGGGCGCGATGTTCGTGTGAACGCCAGTGAAGTCAACGCCAAAAACGATGCCGAACTCCACGCTGGCCTGGTGGACAAGGAAGGCGATATCACCCTGTCGTCCGCCGATGATCAGGCGTACAGCCGTGCCGAAGAGTACAAGAAGAAACTCGGTCTTTCACTGAAGGACGCTATCGGCTGGGCTGCCGGAACGCCAGGGTTCGGCGCGGACATGACCTTCGCCACCTCCCATAACGGCGGACGGGAAGTTGTCAGCTCTGAAAGTATCGGTAGCCAGGTCAATGCCGGGCACGATGCGATTCTCAACGCGTCGCGTGACATCAATGTCATTGGCAGCGGTATCAGCGCCGACAACAGCGTTTCGCTAGATGCGGGTCGCGATGTCAATGTGGTCGCCTCAATCGACAGCCACCGCAGCAACAGCTGGGAGACAGACAAGACCGTTGGTATCAAACAGACCATCGACAGCAATGCCTTCACCACGTTCGTTGGCAGCGAAACCCTTCAACATGGCGTCAACAGCAAGGGCTACACCGCAGCGGGCAGCTCCATCGACGCCGGGATGAACATCAATGTAAACGCCGGTCGCGACATCAACCAGCAAGGCTCCGATCTGACCGCCGAGAACAACATCCGGCTCAAGGCTGATCGCGACATCAACATCGATGCCAAGGAAGAGGCAAGCGAAGTCACCATCCGTGACAGCATCAAGCGCAACGGCATCACCGTGACCACAGCCTACAACATCGGCAACACCATGGATGGCCTCAAAGGCACTGGCAAAGGTGAGGATGGGGTCAGCAAAGGCTCAAGTGTTCTGAAGTCGGTTGATACGCTGGATCAATTCTTCAGTGGACCGAAATTTGACGGACATATCGGTGGCTCGAGCGTCAGTTCCAGCCAGACTCAGACATCTGTCACTCAACGTCCGTCGACGCTTTCTGCAGGCAATGACATCTCGCTGGACGCTGGCAACAACGTCAACGTCAGCGGTAGCCAGTTCAATGCCGGCCGTGACATCAACGTCAAAGGCAAGGACATCACCTTTGACGTTGCGCATGGATCAGAAAGCAGCGACGGGCATTCGACCCAGAGCAAGGGCGGCGTCAAAGGGGGCACCACCGGCGGCTTCAAACTGGGCGTAGGTGTCAGCAATGCCGGCACAGAAGACAAATCGAACCAGGGTACTTCAACTGCTACGCAGCTCAATGCCGGCGGCAGTATCAATCTGGACGCGACAAATGATCTGACGCTGATCGGCACTCGGGCCACCGCCGAGCGGGATATCTCCCTCAAGGCCGGTAACGATCTGAATATTCTCTCGGCGCAAAACGCCTACGAGAGTTCGCACGATCGGCGTAGCTGGGGCGCGGAGGGCGGCATCATCGCCGGCCAGGACGGCTTCGGTGTTTATGGTTCGGCGAATGTGGGCATCGGCGATCTCAACCGTGAGGGCGTCAAGCAGCAAGAAGCCTATCTGTATGCCGGCAACAAACTTGGCTTCGAAAGCGGTCGCGATACCAATATCGCTGGCGCGACTTTGCGTGGCGACGAAGTCATCGGTGATGTCGGTCGCAACCTGACCGTGACCTCTGTGCCGAACACCGGCAAGGTCGAAGGCAAGGAGTTCGACGCCAGCCTGACGGTTGCGGTGAGCTTCGGTGCAACGGTCAGCGGCTCGCTGGGTTATGGCGAGACCAACGGCAAAACCAACTGGGTCGACAACCAGACTGTTATCAGTGGCAAAAGCAAAGTCGATATCCGTACTGAAAAACATACCCAGCTAGATGGCTCGGTGATCAGTGCCGACAACGGCAATCTGAAACTCGACACCGACACCCTCGGCTACCGCAACATTACCGGCAAGGATAACGAGCACGGTTATTACCTCAATGTCAGTGGCAGTTATGGCGGGGGCGGTGGCGCCCAGGCCGACAAGCCGAACAAGGGCATGGAAGGCGAGAGCAAAAACAGCTGGGCCGTGGAGGGCTACAAGTACGACAAGGACCGTCAGCAGACGCTAAACGCCACGGTGGGCGAGGGCCAGATTGTCGTGCGTAACGACAAGGCTACCGGCCAGGATTCCACGGCGGGACTCAATCGTGATGTGAACAAGGCGTATGAGATCACCAAGGATGAGGAACATCGCACGACGTTGTATGCGAGCAGTTCCTCCATTGATGCCGTCAGCCATCCGCTGGAGACGCTGGACCGTTGGGGTGACGGCGTTACAGATTTCAAGAAGAACATGCTCAACCAGGCTTTGGCCGGTGCCAGCTTTCTGCAAAATCTGAAACTGGCAATCAATGCTCAGCTAGTTGATATCAGTGAGGTGTCTCCTTCGCTTCGCAATGAGCTTGGTGATGAGCAGGCACTGGCCGTCACGAAGAACTTTGTTCGGCAGGGGAAGAATCCTTCGGATATGGATTCCCTTGACCCCGAAGTGCTTGCTGGACTCAAGCGATTTGCCGATCTGGCAGCCGATTACGATAAGGAAATGGCGAAGGAGGTTGATCAGGGCAACATCACCATTGAATCCAAGAACGACGGTAGCGGGGGAACCAACGTCGTCTATCTCGATAGGACCACCGTGAGCGAGAAGGTCATTCCCATGGGGCAGGCGGCCCTTTCAGAACTGGGTGACCTGCTCGTGCTGGCCAATTCATTGCCGGAGGAAAAACGTGATCAACTCAAAACCGTTGCCATTGCAGCTCAAGCTGTAATGGGACCCATGAAATTCATGGTGAGCTTTACTGCAAACGCTCTGATTAATGCCGCAGCAGGAAAGGAAGTTGAAGAGTTAAAAGATGGCGCAGCGATTAAATTGGCAGCCTTCTTTACCGGTCAATCAGAGGAAAGCCTGAGGAAGAGCAACGAGCTTGCAAAGGGTGAGCATGAGAATGGCAACACCGTCAAGTATCCTCTGGAAGGTGATAGCTATGTCGTTGCCTCGCGTTTTCTGATTGATGCGGCGTTAGGTGAGTTTAAGGCCTTGGGAGTCAAGGCGACCGGTCGGGTGCTTGAGGTCAGTAGAAAAACGGGTGGCAAAAACTCTGGTTCTGATCCAGCATCCCCTCCGACTCGACCCCAAGTAACGAAAATTGAAAAAATGGAGGATTTTTTCAATCAGCCAGGTTTTGGCGGCCAATTAGCCGACGCTACTAGAAAAACCTCAAAGAGATTTCAAGGTCAGACCGTTTATCAAGCGACCGAGAAAATTGCGCCAAATATTAAGAAAGGCGACCAGATTTATTTGGATAATCTTCATAAAGACCATTTGGAAGTGTTCGATAAATTTGGTGATGTGAAGTACGTTTTGAATTTGGATGGCTCAAAAAACAATGAGAAAACGGCTAAGGCCCTTGCCGATGGGAGAAAATTGAGATGAATGATTTTGAGTCGGTGAAACAGCTGATCATCGAGCTGATGAAAGAAAAGACGGGTAGCTTTGATGGCAATAGTTTGGAGGCCGATTACAAGCTGGACTGGGAGGCTGAGCTTTCCGAAAGATTGGGGAACGCTTTCTACAATATGTCCAGAGCGGCATCCGCCAAGGAAAATGCAGACGATGTCATGTTGAAAGTTGCGCTGATGAATTCACGTGTGGACTTCATGGATCTGGCTAATTTTTTCCGCGATATTTATGACGATCTCGATGCGTTGGTAAAAAAACCTTTTTGGCCGGAAATCCCCAAAGGTTTTGATTACGAAAAAATCTCGGATTAAGAGGCCGCTGGCTGGATCCCGGGCGGGAGGACAGACCACGTTTAGAAAGTACTGCGAAAACGTAGTCTGTCTCCGTTTTACTCCGATAAAGATTTGAACCGGGTGAAGGATTAAATAATGAGCTTTGAAATCTTGCTGGAGAAAGAGCCTTCCGAGCACTTTGGAGTCCAGGCTCTACGTGGCTTGATCCGACTGGGTGACGAAGAGGAAAGCTTCTTTGCTCCGATCTCCTTTTGGGGCAGGCAGGAATACTTGAGTAGCTGGTACTCATCGCTTTGCCGTGGTCTCGAAAGGAGACAGCACTCTGTATTGGTCACTTCAATGCTTGATCCAGAGTTGGCAAATTTCCTGATGGTTTGGGTTTTGTATTTTGTTGGAGAGTCTGTTCAGATTCAGAATAGTGTGGTTTTTCTAGACGACGTTGTTCCCGGGTTTAATGGGAGCGATGTCAATACTTACGTCGGTGAGCGCGAGGTGGTTAACGAAGATGGCGACAAGATTTCCGAATGGGTCGTACCTCTTTCGGAAGTGCTCAGTTTCAAAGAAAAATTGAAGATGGAAGTCGATGCTTGAGCAACTAAACGGTCGCTCCGCTGAGCGTAATATGGGGGATGAGGTTGAGTACAGATAAACGCCGTCAAGCGCCGTGTCGATCTGCGTGCCGCCTACCGCCCTACCTCAATCAAAATCAAAAGATCGCAGCCTTCGGCAGCTCCTACAGGGGATACGTGCCCACTCTGCAGGACCTGCCGAAGGCTACGATCTTTTGCTCATTTACTTCGGATAAAGCGGCGGCAACCCACTGTCACCCACCGGATCCTGCACCCGTTCCGCCGCCGGAATCGTGCGAATCGCCCGCCACAAATCCTCACCCTGCCAATGCTGCCCCGTCTCGCTGTACAGCGCACCATTCAACCCATCCAGCGCATCCGACAACGGCACAAACCGCGCCGCCATGTCCGCCAATGTCTCCGGTTGCTGCCGCGCCCACGCATCCAGTGCCTGCCGCGTTGCTTGCGGGTCATTCGCCTGGCTCGCCCGTTTGATGTCGTCCATCAAGGTGCGCGGGCTCGGGCCGGTTTGGGCGGCGCGATGCACCGCCGGTTGCCAGCGTGCGCGCCACCACAGGCCGAAGCCGAGCAGGGTGGTGCAGGCGAGGATGAGGGTGCTGAGTTTCCACCACCACAACACGTCGTTATCGACGACGCTCGGTTGCAGGTTGCCGGCCGGGGTGTCGACTTGCAGGCTCGGGTTGTTCGCCACTTGCAGAGTGCGCGCGGGCAGGCTGCTGTGTTCCAGATGATCTTCGAAGGTGTTCCACCAGACCACGTCCACCGTCGGCAAGTCGATGGTGCCGCTGCGGCTCGGCACCAGCGCTTCGCGTTCTTCGCGGCTGCCAACAATGCCCCGGTCAGTGCTCTGGTTGCTCAGCACCGGTTGGTCGGGGTAGCGGCGCAGGCCGTTAACGTCGGTGGCGGGCAGTACTGGCAGTTGCGAACTGGCGAGGCCTTCGACTTTCAGGGTCAGGCTACGCGTCATCGAGTCACCGACCTGGATATGTTCCGGTTCCGGGTTCCAGCTTTCACTCAGGCTCAGACTGCGCGCGGGCAGCCATGGCGCGTCGATGGGGTAGGTCAGGGGTTTGGGTTTGACGGTCAGGGGGATTTCGGCGGAACTGACGCGCATCAGTTTGCCCGGTTTCGGCCCCTGCGCATTCGCGTCCTGAGACGGCTGCGTGTCGACCAGTGTGGCGCTGAAGGTCTGCGGCGCGATGGTCAGCAAGCCGCTGTGTTGCGGGTAGATCGCATAGCGCATTTCGATCACGCCATGACGCACACCGTTGAGGTCTTTTTCGTAGGTGCGCGTGTCGCCCAGTTGCTCGATGCGCGCATCGGCGATTTGCAGCGGCGTCAGACTGCTGTCGTCGTACAGCGACACCGAATGGTAGATACGCAGGGTCAGGATTGCCTGCGCCTGCACATAGACGCTGGACTGATCGAGGCTGGCTTCGATGAACACCGGGTCAAGGCTGTTCTTGTTCTCGCGGGTGTCGCTTTCGACCACTTGCACGGTGATCGGCTGGCTCTGCACATCGCCCAGTTGCAGCGGCGGGATGACCACGCTGCCGTTCTCTTTCGGCAACAGGGTGATGATCCAGCGCGTGGTGGCGCGATTGTCACCATTGAGGGTGTTGAGCTGGTTGACCTGACGCGTGCCACGCACTTCGAACAACGCGTCCAGCGGGGTCAGGTCGGGTTTGCCGAACTGGGTGACGTCGCTGGTTTCGAGGGTGAGCTCGACCGTCTCGCCGGAGTTCAGGCGACTGCGATCCACACTGGCGGTCAGCTCGGCCGCCTGGGCGGTGGCCGTGCAGAGCAGCAGGGGCAGCAAGAGAGCGGTGAAGCGGGTCATCGAGTGTTTTCCTGATCCTGATGTTGTTGCTGTTCGTACCAGAATTTGCGTCGCAGCAGTTCGCCCGGGTCGTCCGGGATCTTGCCCAGCCATTGCTCCAATGCCTGACGTTGCTCGCCTTCGAGGTTGTCCTCGCTCGGGCGCAACGTCGGCACGGTGTCCGTCTGTTCTTCCTCGTCGCTGCCCGGCACTTCGTTGGGGCCTGGCTGCGGCGGCGTGGTCGGTGGCGGTTCGCTGGCCGATTCGCTCGGTTGCGCCTCGCTCTGGGTTTCACTTTTGACCGCCGGTGGCGGTGCGGTCGCGGGCGGTGGTTCGTCGCCGGGCAGACTCTGTTCGGCCGGTTTGCTTTCCGGCTCGGTGGGCGGCGGTGTGTTTTTGCGCTTGAGCAGGTTTTCCACCAGCGCCTTGTTGGTCTGCGCCGGACGCAAATCCGGTTGCAACTCCAGTGCCTGTTCGTAGGCGTCGATCGCCGCTTCCAGCTCACCGCTTTGCGCCAACGCGTTGCCACGATTGTAGTGCGCGCGGGCATCGCTGCCTTCGGCGAAACGCTGAGCGGCGCCACTGTAGTCGCCGGCTTCGTACAACGCCACCCCTTGCCATTGGTGATCGTCAAAATGCTGCGCGGCTTCGGCCGGGCGCTTTTGTTTGAGCAGGTGCAGGCCCTGTTGATCGGGGCGCAGCCACAAATCCTCAAAGTCAAAAGCGTAGCTGGGCTGTGGCAAGCAAAACAGTAACGGCAGGCAGAATAACCAACCGCGTCGCCCGGCACACGCGGCGAGCAGCAACAGCGGCAACAGCAGCCAATAACCCTGATCGGCCCAGGTATCGAGGCGCACGGTCTGGCCGTCGTTGCGCAAACTGCGTGGGCCGCTGAGCAGGCCGAGCGCACCAAGATCGGCTTCGTCGAGACGGGCAGGGTGGTAGTCGCCGCCAACGCTGCTGAGGAAAGCACTTAACCCCGGACTGTCGAGTTGCGGCACGCGGATCGCGCCTTGCTCGTCCTTGAGGAAGCTGCCGTCCTCCTGGGCAATCGGCGCACCTTCGGCAGTGCCGACGCCGAGCATCAGCAACTGCGTCGATTGCCCGCTGAGGGCGCGACGAATGCCTTGGCGTTCTTCTTCATCGAGCGACGAGCCGACCAGCAGGATCCGCCCCTGACCGAGGGCGCCCTGTTTCAACAATGCCAACGCTTTCGCCACGGCCAGATCGGCCCGATGGCCGCTCTCGGGCATCAGCGATGGTTTGAGTGCATCGAGCAAATTGCGACTGGTCGCCAAGTCATCCGACAGCGGCACCAGCGTGTGCGCGCTGCCGGCGTAGACGACGATGGCGGTCTGCGCATCGCTGCGCGCCTGCAACAGGTCGAACAGCTTGCGCCGCGCCTGCTCCAGTCGCGTCGGCGGCGAGTCGGTGGCGAGCATTTCCGGGGTCAGTTCCAGCACCACCACCAGTGGGTCGGCAGGCTTCTGGCTGGTCTGCTCGACGCGCTCCCAACTCGGTCCGAGCAGCGCCAGAATCGTCAGCAACCACGCCACGCCGAGGGCAACCCACGGCAACTTGCTGTCGCGCCCACTGCCGCCGCTGAGCAGGGTGGCATGAAACGCCGGCGGCAGAATCATCTGCCAGCGTCCGGCACGTTTTTGCCGGTGCCAGAGCTGCCAGAGCAACCAACCGAGCAGCGGCAACAACAGCAGCCACCAAGGACGGAACCAGTGCGGCCAGAGCGCAATCATCGGCGCCTCCGCAGACGCAGGCGCTTGAGGCGCTCGCGCCAGTCAGGCAGCGGACTTTGCAGATACAGTTCCTTGGTGAACAGGCGTTGCAGCGGGTTGTCCGGCCACAATTCACGCGCGACCAGCAACAGGCTCAACCACAGCGCCAGCGCCAAAGGCCAGTGATACAAGGCTTGTGCCGGGCGCGCCTGAGTCGGTTGTTGAGTCACCGGTTCGAGTTGATCGAGGGTGTCCTTGATTGCTTGCAGTTCCTTGCCATCGTGGGCACGGAAATACTGGCCACCGGTGACTTCGGCGATGGCTTTGAGCGCCGGTTCGTCTAGGTCCAGACTCGGATTGACGCCGAGCAGGCCGGTTGAACCACTGTCTTCGGGATTGGCGCCAATCCCGATCGGATAGATTTTTACGCCTTCGCTCGCAGCAAGTTTTGCTGCCGTCAGCGGATCGATTTCGCCGCCATTGTTGGCGCCGTCAGTGACCAGAATCAGCACGCGACTTTGCGCCGGACGCATGCGCAGGCGTTTCAGCGCCAGACCGATGGCGTCACCGATGGCGGTGTTTTTGCCGGCAATGCCTATCCGCGCTTCGTCGAGCCAGACGCGCACGGTGTGGCGGTCAAAAGTCAGCGGCGCTTGCAGATAGGCCTGACTGCCGAACAGGATCAGGCCGACGCGATCGCCATCGCGACTTTCGAGGAAATCACCGAGCAGATGCTGCACCAGCGACAGGCGACTGACTTCTTCGTCCTGCCACTGCATATCGGGGAAATCCATGGAGCCAGACACATCCACCGCGACCAGCAAATCTCGGCCGCTGGCGGCAATCGGCAGTGGTTCGCCGAGCCATTGCGGGCGAGCGGCGGCGGTCAGCAGCAACAGCCACAACAGCATGAACGGCGCTTGTTGCCGCCACGCGGGTAAATTGGCGCGGGCGCGACGGCGGGCGAGGCCTTCGAGGTCAGACAGAAAACTGACTTTCAAGGCTGGCTCGCCGCTGTCCGCCACTGGCAGCACGAGGCGCATCAGCCACGGCAGCGGCAACAGCACGAAGATCCACGGCCAGGCGAACTCAAACATGTTTGCGAATCCACGTGTCGACCGCCTGGGTCAGGCCGGCGATGGCTTTGTCGTCGAGTTTGCATTCTGGTTTGTACGCGCCCTCGACCAACACCATCCAGCGCGTCAAGCCGGCGGCCGGGCAGCGGTTGTCGAGAAAGGCCAGCCATTTTCGTCCGTTGAGGGTGTGGCTCTGGCTGTAGGGATAGTGGTTGCGGCACAGGCGTTTGAGCAGGCCATTGAGTTGCTGCAGCCAGGCGCCGGCCGGGGCTCCGTCGTAAGGTTTGGGCATTTGTGCCAGTTCAGCGAGAGCGGCAATGCGCACCGGATCGAGTGGTTGTTCGGCACGCACGATCGGGCGTTTCTTCATGGGAATGAAGCGGCGCAGCTTCCACGCGGCGAAACCGAGCAGCGGCAATAACAACAGCAGCAACCACCAGCCCGGCGCTGGCGGCCAAAAGGCGATCGGTGGCGGCGAGATCAGCGGTTGCAGTTGTTCGAGGCCGTTCATCGACCTTTCCCCGGACGCTGCGGATTGAGGAATTCGCGCATCTGCTCGACCATTTCACTTTGCGTGCTCAGCGGCATCAGCAACACCCGCAGCTTTTGCGCGAGCAATTCCCAGCGGGCGATGCGTGCTTCAGCCTGGGCGCGATAGGTCTGGCGCAGGTCGAAATTCAGCGTGTCGAGTTCGAGTTGCGCGCCGCGTTCGGCGAATCTGAGCAGGCCGGCAGCGGGGAGGGCGTGGTCCAGTGGATCGGAAATCGGCAACATCAACAGGTCGCAATGCCGCGATAAGAGGCTGAGCTGTTGCTCGGCGCTGTCGGACAACGCGCGCTCATCGCAGATCACAATGGCCAGACTGCCGGGGCGCAGCACTTCGCGGGCACGGCGCAAGGCCACGCCAAACGCATCGCGATCCGGCTCACGCTCGCTGTGCAGCGACTGATTGACCTTGACCAGACGGTTGAGCAATTGCAGCAGACTCTGTTTGCTGCGCCGCGGTTTGATTTCATAGTGCTCGTTGTCGCCGAACACCAGCCCGCCAACCCGGTCATTGTGACCAAGCGCGGCCCAGCCGATCAGTGCCGCGACTTGCGCCGCCAGCACCGATTTGAACATCAGCCCCGAGCCGAAAAACAGTCGCGTGCTTTGCTCGACCATGATGAAAATCGGCCGTTCGCGTTCTTCGTGGAACAGCTTGGTGTGCGGCTCTTGGGTACGCGCGGTCACGCGCCAGTCGATGGTGCGCACGTCGTCGCCGGCCTGATAAACCCGCACCTGATCGAAGTCGACGCCACGACCACGGAATTTCGAGTGATGCAGGCCGATCAGCGGGCTGCGCTGGCTCGGCGTGGAAAACAGCTGCACCTCGCGCACACGGTGGCGCATCTCGATCAGCTCGGCGAGGCTGACGCGGGTGCCCGGTGCGGACGGCAGGGGGGCGTTCATGGGGGTCAAGCGACGGCTACGACGTCGAGAATCCGCTGCACCACCCGATCCTGATCGATGCCGGCGGCTTCGGCTTCAAACGACAAAATAATGCGGTGGCGCAACACATCGAACAGCACCGCTTGAATGTCTTCCGGGCTGACGAAGTCGCGACCGGCCAGCCAGGCGTGAGCGCGGGCACAGCGGTCGAGGGCAATCGAGCCACGCGGACTGGCGCCATAGGCGATCCACTCGGCCATTTCCGGGTCGAACTTGGCCGGGTTGCGCGTGGCCATGACCAGTTGCACGAGGTATTCCTCCACGGCGTCGGCCATGTACAAGCCGAGGATTTCCTTGCGCGCGGCGAAGATCGCCTGCTGGCTCACACGACGTTCGGGCTTGGTCTCACCGTTCAACGCTTCGCCACGGGCCTGCTGGAGGATGCGGCGTTCGACGGCAGCGTCCGGGAAACCGATTTTCACGTGCATCAGGAAACGGTCGAGTTGCGCTTCCGGCAGCGGATACGTGCCTTCCTGCTCGATCGGGTTCTGCGTGGCCATCACCAGAAACAGCGGCGACAGCTCATAAGTGCTGCGGCCGACACTGACCTGACGCTCGGCCATGGCTTCGAGCAGCGCCGATTGCACCTTGGCCGGGGCGCGATTGATTTCGTCCGCCAGCACCAGGTTGTGGAAGATCGGCCCTTGCTGGAACACGAAGCTGCCGGTTTCCGGGCGATAGATCTCGGTGCCGGTGATGTCGGCTGGCAACAGGTCAGGGGTGAACTGGATGCGATGGAACTGGGCTTCGATGCCCTCGGCGAGTTCTTTGATCGCTTTGGTCTTGGCCAGACCCGGCGCGCCCTCGACCAGCATGTGGCCGTCGGCGAGCAGGGCGATGAGCAAACGCTCGATGAGTTTTTCCTGGCCGAGAATCTGCGTTGAAAGAAAGGTTCGCAGCGCGAGCAGCGCTTCACGATGTTCCATCGGTGACTGTTCCTGGAAAGGGGTGGCCACAGGCGTTCGGATAACGCCGGGGCTGGGGGCGTTACTTTAATCCATCGCGGGGGTGGCGACTAACGGCATTTTGCGCAAAGTGCGGGAAATGACTGGGGGATTTGTTGGATTTTTGTAGTGCCGGGAAAGCGCGGTGTTCTTTCGGACACCTTCGCGAGCAAGCTCGCTCCCACATTTGAGCGGCGTACATCCGTCAATGTGGGAGCGAGCTTGCTCGCGAAGAGGCCGGTTCAGGCGCTATCAAACTTCGTTAATGAACGTGCCAGTCCCGTCGAGGATATTCGTCAAGGTCTCGACCACCTCATCCATATCCACCATATCCGGGTTAAAACTGATCTCCAGCACATCATCCCCGTTCAGCGCATCAGCATCCGCCGCCGCGATCTCGATCTTCAACAGCGTCGAGGTCAAAGTCACTTTCACCCCGTCGAGGGTCGAAGGCTCGCCATCCAGGGTGATTTCCAGCTCATCCTCATCCGGGTAGCGGCTCATCAGGAACATATCGCCCTTGTCGCTGTGGCAGCAGAGCATGGCCATGTTGTCTTCTTCGTCATCGCACGGGTTGACGATCAGTAGGGCGGTGGTCATTTGCATGGTCAATTCCTGGTTGGGCGGGCGCGGCAGGCGGGACGCAAAAAGGCGATTTTGCCAGCCTGAGGAAAATTCTGCTGAACATCGTTAAGCCAGGGCGTGCTCTTAAGGACGTTTCATCTAAACAAGTACGAAATGTCCGACGGCCTCGTAGGCTTTTTGAAAAGCCGATAGATGGCGTGAGTTAGACCTGTTTTCGCTTGTTTTGGCGGCTTTTTACCGTCAGATTTTGCTGCTCAAGCGCAAGGAGTGCGATGGACAACATGAAAAAAAGGATCTCTTTTGATGAAGCAGTATTTCGAATGGGCGCAAGAAATCCGGCATCTGTCCGAGGAACAGGTTGAAGCGCTTTACCAGCGCTATCTCAACGGCGAGAAAACCGCTGACTTGATCGCCGAATACAAGCTCGCGGACACAGTACGCAGTGTGCTGAAAGTGCTGCCACCGATCGTCAGCGCCGATCTGAGATGCCCGTATTGCGATTTGCCGATGTGGATGCGCCGGCCTGCCCGCGGCACCCCGGTTTCCCTGCGCAGCGCTTACAAATGTGTGAATTGCGAGCATCAATACTTCACCGCCGGTTTTGGCTCGCGACGCAACGTGTGTGGTTGTGATGCCTGTGTCCGGCTGCGCAAACAGCAAATCGCCGATCAGGCCGAACGTGACCGCAGTGATTTAGCCATGCGCTACGGCACGCCAAGCCCACCGGTGCCCTTTACCAGTCTTGGATTCCAGCAAAAACTTGCTCTGCTGGCGTTACTGGATGACGGCGGCCAAGGCGCAGGCGAACGCATTGCCGCGCTTGATGCTGAACTCAGAGGAGAAAAGCTCACGTCCACTGACACTTTCAGTGAAGAGCTGGTGAAAGGCCTGCACGAGGCGGGCGCCTTGCAGGTCGATACGGCATCGGACATTCGGGCGTTCAATCGGGCCGACGATTTCAGCATCAGCACTTATTCGACCATTTACTGGCGAGCCAACGTCGCTCTGGACGAAGGCGTGCGCTGCACGCGCGATACGCTCTATCTGGCGCTATACGAAGAGTTGTCCGGGCCTGTGCTGCCAGGGTGGAAGCGTGAGTTGTACGCATTGATCTTCAGGCTCGCGCGGGAGGAATCGACTCAATACGTGCACCTGTTGGCCAATCAGGTCGGTATGGCGTTCACCGCCGAAGCCCGCGCCGACTCGGTGATCGGCACTTTGCTGCAGAATTTCTCGGTCAGCCAGATCTACTACTTCGCCAGAGTGGCAGTGAAAAGTGCCGCGCACTTCTATGCAACCGGCAACTCCAAGGGTCGCACCCACGCCTCCAACACGATCCCGCGCAACATGCAGAGCACTGCGCAACTCGCCCTGGCGGAGAACTGGCGCAAGGACAGCTACCGCGATTCGCGCGTGCCGCAGCCCGCCATGACCCGTCTGCTTTACGACGTCGTGCTCAAGGACAGTGGTGCCGGTTTTTCCAAGTCGCCTGGGCTGTTCTGGCGAGACGAGTTTGTGCCTCGGTTTCTCACGGGTTCGCCGGTCGCCGCGCCGCAATTCGACCATCCGCAACTGTTCTGCCGAGAGTGCGACTCCAGCAACATCGACGCCAGCATGGACAAAATGAACCTGCAAATGATGTGTTACGACTGCGCCACAGTGAGCAAATTTCGCGCTTATGAAGAGTTGCCGGACTGATCCGGGTCAAACTTCGATACTGAACCCGATGCCACGCTCAAGGTCGATAAAACGGCCTTGGGCGTTTTCGTTTCTGGATATGTAAAGGTAAAAGGTCTGCACTTGGGACGGATGTCCCGTAAATACGGGGGGGCAACCCGGCGTTTTGCGCCACGAGTGCTAGTGTTTACC
This sequence comes from Pseudomonas fluorescens, assembly GCF_001648775.1. Lineage (GTDB taxonomy): Bacteria > Pseudomonadota > Gammaproteobacteria > Pseudomonadales > Pseudomonadaceae > Aquipseudomonas > Aquipseudomonas fluorescens_M. The sequence goes on along the minus strand of NZ_LVEJ01000024.1, from coordinate 37,412 downwards.
GGTGCCAAACCCTCGGTTTACGTGCCAATGACCGAATATGTCGCAGCACCGCAAGCAGACACATTGTCGCACCCTTTAAGCTGCGCAACGGATGAGCACCCGTAAAGGCATTGTCGGCACCGCTGGCAGTCGCTTTTGCAGATGCCCATTCAATGGAAGGTGAATGTGACCTGAGTGTCCCGTCCAGCTTCACCCACCTGTCCCCCTGTTTCCTCTGCCCGAGAATCAGGAACAGGGCGACACAAGCCCCGAAAGGGGTGTTGCACGCGACGCTTTCCATCAATAACAAGCTTAAGCGGAGTACCACAGATGGCGTTCTTCACCGCAGCCAGCAAAGCCGACTTCCAGCACCAACTGCAAGCGGCACTGGCGCAGCACATCAGTGAACAGGCACTGCCACAAGTGGCGCTGTTCGCTGAACAATTCTTCGGCATCATTTCTCTGGACGAGCTGACTCAACGTCGCCTCTCCGACCTCGCTGGCTGTACTCTTTCCGCGTGGCGCCTGCTTGAGCGCTTCGATCACGCGCAACCGCAAGTGCGCGTTTACAACCCTGATTACGAGCGTCATGGCTGGCAGTCGACCCACACCGCGGTCGAAGTCCTGCACCATGACCTGCCATTTCTGGTCGACTCGGTCCGCACCGAGCTGAACCGTCGCGGCTACAGCATCCACACCCTGCAAACCACCGTGCTCAGCGTGCGTCGTGGCAGCAAGGGCGAATTGCTGGAAATCCTGCCGAAGGGCAGCACCGGCGAAGGCGTTCTGCATGAATCGCTGATGTACCTGGAAATCGACCGCTGCGCCAACGCGGCCGAACTGAATGTGCTGAGCAAAGAGCTGGAACAGGTTCTCGGTGAAGTCCGCGTCGCGGTCGCCGATTTCGAGCCAATGAAAGCCAAGGTGCAGGAAATCCTCACCAAACTCGATAACAGCGCCTTCGCCGTCGATGCCGACGAGAAGAACGAAGTCAAAAGTTTCCTGGAATGGCTGGTGGGCAACCACTTCACCTTCCTCGGCTATGAAGAGTTCGTGGTCACCGATCAGGCCGATGGCGGCCACATCGAGTACGACCAGAACTCCTTCCTCGGCCTTACCAAACTGCTGCGCACCGGCCTGACCTACGATGACCTGCGCATCGAAGACTACGCGGTGAACTACCTGCGCGAACCGACCCTGCTGTCGTTCGCCAAGGCTGCGCACCCAAGCCGTGTCCACCGTCCGGCGTACCCGGACTACGTGTCGATCCGTGAAATCGACGCTGACGGCAAAGTCATCAAGGAACACCGCTTCATGGGCCTGTACACCTCCTCGGTGTATGGCGAGAGCGTGCGGGTCATCCCATTCATCCGCCGCAAGGTCGAAGAAATCGAAACGCGCTCCGGCTTCCAGTCCAAGGCTCACCTGGGCAAGGAACTGGCGCAGGTGCTCGAAGTATTGCCGCGTGATGACCTGTTCCAGACCCCGGTCGACGAACTGTTCACCACCGTGATGTCGATCGTGCAGATTCAGGAACGCAACAAGATCCGCGTGTTCCTGCGCAAAGACCCGTACGGTCGTTTCTGCTACTGCCTGGCCTACGTGCCGCGCGACATCTATTCCACCGAAGTTCGCCAGAAGATCCAGCAAGTGCTGATGGAGCGCCTGAAGGCTTCCGATTGCGAATTCTGGACGTTCTTCTCCGAGTCGGTACTGGCGCGCGTGCAGTTGATCCTGCGTGTCGATCCGAAAAACCGTCTCGACATCGACCCGGTGCTGCTGGAAAAAGAAGTCGTGCAAGCCTGCCGCAGCTGGCAGGACGACTACGCCGCACTGACCGTCGAAAGCTTCGGCGAAGCCCACGGCACCAACGTGCTGGCCGACTTCCCGAAAGGCTTCCCGGCCGGTTACCGCGAGCGTTTTGCTGCGCATTCGGCCGTGGTCGACATGCAGCACCTGCTGAGCCTCAACGAAAAAAATCCGCTGGTGATGAGCTTCTATCAGCCGCTCGGTCAGGTCTCCGGCCAGCGCGAGCTGCATTGCAAGCTGTACCACGCCGACACGCCGCTGGCGTTGTCCGACGTGCTGCCGATTCTGGAAAATCTCGGCCTGCGCGTACTGGGTGAATTCCCGTACCGTCTGCGTCATACCAATGGCCGCGAGTTCTGGATTCACGACTTCGCGTTCACTGCCGCTGAAGGCCTGGACCTCGACATCCAGCAACTCAACGACACCCTGCAGGACGCCTTTGTCCACATCGTCCGTGGCGAAGCCGAGAACGATGCGTTCAACCGTCTGGTACTGACCGCCGGCCTGCCATGGCGCGACGTCGCGCTGCTGCGTGCTTACGCGCGTTACCTGAAGCAGATTCGTCTGGGCTTCGACCTGGGTTACATCGCCAGCACCCTGAACAACCACACCGACATCGCTCGCGAACTGACCCGGTTGTTCAAGACCCGCTTCTATCTGGCGCGCAAGCTCAGCGATGACGATCTGGAAGACAAGCAACAGCGTCTGGAACAAGCGATTCTGACCGCACTGGACGACGTCCAGGTGCTCAACGAAGACCGCATCCTGCGTCGTTACCTCGACCTGATCAAAGCCACGCTGCGCACCAACTTCTATCAGACTGACGCCAACGGCCAGAACAAGTCGTACTTCAGCTTCAAGTTCAACCCGCACGCGATCCCTGAACTGCCGAAGCCCGTGCCGAAGTTCGAAATCTTCGTCTACTCGCCACGCGTTGAAGGCGTGCACCTGCGCTTCGGTAACGTCGCTCGTGGTGGTCTGCGCTGGTCCGACCGTGAAGAAGACTTCCGTACCGAAGTCCTCGGCCTGGTAAAAGCCCAGCAAGTGAAGAACTCGGTCATCGTGCCAGTGGGTGCGAAGGGCGGCTTCCTGCCGCGTCGCCTGCCACTGGGCGGCAGCCGTGACGAGATCGCGGCCGAGGGCATTGCCTGCTACCGCATCTTCATTTCCGGTCTGTTGGACATCACCGACAACCTGAAAGACGGCGCACTGGTGCCGCCATTGAACGTGGTTCGCCACGACGATGACGACCCGTACCTGGTAGTGGCAGCGGACAAGGGCACTGCGACCTTCTCCGACATCGCCAACGGCATCGCCATCGACTATGGCTTCTGGCTGGGTGACGCGTTTGCGTCCGGTGGTTCGGCCGGTTACGACCACAAGAAAATGGGCATTACCGCCAAAGGCGCGTGGGTGGGCGTACAACGTCACTTCCGCGAGCGCGGCATCAATGTTCAGGAAGACAGCATCACTGTTGTCGGCGTCGGCGACATGGCCGGTGACGTGTTCGGTAACGGCCTGTTGATGTCCGACAAGCTGCAACTGGTCGCTGCCTTCAACCACCTGCACATCTTCATCGACCCGAACCCGAACCCGGCCACCAGCTTCGTCGAGCGTCAGCGCATGTTCGACCTGCCGCGTTCGGCCTGGACCGACTACGACACCAGCATCATGTCCGAAGGTGGCGGTATCTTCTCGCGCAGCGCGAAGAGCATCGCGATCTCCCCGCAGATGCAGGAACGCTTCGACATCAAGGCCGACAAACTGACCCCGACCGAACTGCTGAACGCCTTGCTCAAGGCGCCGGTGGATCTGCTGTGGAACGGCGGTATCGGTACTTACGTCAAGGCCAGCACTGAAAGCCACGCCGATGTCGGCGACAAGGCCAACGATGCACTGCGCGTGAACGGCAACGAGCTGCGCTGCAAAGTGGTGGGCGAGGGCGGTAACCTCGGCATGACCCAACTGGGTCGTGTGGAGTTCGGTCTGAATGGCGGCGGCTCCAACACCGACTTCATCGACAACGCCGGTGGCGTGGACTGCTCCGACCACGAAGTGAACATCAAGATTCTGCTGAACGAAGTGGTTCAGGCCGGTGACATGACCGACAAGCAACGCAACCAGTTGCTGGCGAGCATGACCGACGAAGTCGGCAATCTGGTGCTGGGCAACAACTACAAGCAGACTCAGGCCCTGTCCCTGGCGGCGCGTCGTGCGTATGCGCGCATCGCTGAGTACAAGCGTCTGATGGGCGATCTGGAAGGCCGTGGCAAGCTGGATCGCGCCATCGAGTTCCTGCCGACCGAAGAGCAACTGGCCGAGCGTATTGCTGAGGGCCACGGTCTGACCCGTCCTGAGCTGTCGGTGCTGATTTCGTACAGCAAGATCGACCTCAAAGAGCAGCTGCTGGGCTCCTTGGTGCCGGACGACGATTACCTGACCCGCGACATGGAAACGGCGTTCCCGCCGTCCCTGGTCAGCAAGTTCTCCGAAGCCATGCGTCGTCACCGTCTGAAGCGCGAGATCGTCAGCACCCAGATCGCCAACGACCTGGTCAACCACATGGGCATCACCTTCGTTCAACGACTCAAAGAGTCGACCGGCATGAGCCCGGCGAACGTCGCTGGCGCTTATGTGATCGTGCGCGACATCTTCCACCTCCCGCACTGGTTCCGTCAGATCGAAGCGCTGGACTACCAAGTCAGCGCTGACGTGCAGCTGGAACTGATGGACGAGCTGATGCGTCTGGGCCGTCGCGCTACGCGCTGGTTCCTGCGTGCCCGTCGCAACGAGCAGAACGCTGCCCGTGACGTCGCGCACTTCGGTCCGCACCTCAAAGAGCTGGGCCTGAAACTCGACGAACTGTTGAGCGGCGAAATCCGTGAAAACTGGCAGGCGCGTTATCAGGCGTACGTCGAAGCCGGCGTACCGGAATTGCTGGCGCGTATGGTTGCGGGCACCTCGCACCTGTACACCTTGCTGCCGATCATCGAAGCCTCCGACGTGACTGGCCAGAACCCTGCCGAAGTGGCGAAAGCTTACTTCGCCGTGGGCAGTGCGCTGGACATCACCTGGTACCTGCAACAGATCAGCGCACTGCCGGTTGAAAACAACTGGCAAGCCCTGGCCCGTGAAGCGTTCCGTGACGACGTCGACTGGCAGCAACGTGCGATCACCATCTCCGTCCTGCAACAGGGCGACGGCACACTGGACGTGGAAGCACGTCTGGCGCTGTGGATGGAACAGCACGAAAGCATGATCTCGCGCTGGCGCGCCATGCTGGTGGAAATCCGTGCGGCGAGCGGCACGGACTACGCCATGTATGCAGTGGCCAACCGTGAACTGCTGGACCTGGCGTTGAGTGGGCAAGCGGTAGTGCCTGCGGCTGCTGCGAATGCCGAGCTTGAATTGGCGTAAGTAGTGACTGAATGAGAAAGCCCCGGTGTCGTGAGATGCCGGGGCTTTTTTATGCCTCAGTAGAGAGGCGAGCAGCGCAAGGCAAAGTTGCGCGTGACCGTGATGGGTGACAGGGCATTACCCGTCACAATGATCTGATTCAACTGAATTGCCACAGCCTCAGCTATGTCGAGGTGGTCAGTCAAATCGAGGATCAGTAGCCCTTGATTGCCAAACGCCGCATCGAGAGTGCCGTCTGCTTTGAACTGGGCAAGGACGATTTTCGAGTTTTCCTCCCGCAGGGGGTTGCCGACTGTGAGGATCCGACCACCTGTGCGCAACACAGCACCAGACCATTGGATTCCTCCTTCAGCTTGCGGATAAGTCGTGAAAACAGGCTTGCCTCGATTGAATGTCGGCACCGCTTTGCCTTGGGCATCGACGCACACCAAAACGCTCTTGAAAACTAAGGCCAAGTGGCTACTGCCGACACCGATGATGCTCTTGTCAGGCATTTCTATCAGTTCGGTTAGTACGTTGAATTCACCTTCGAAATCAAACGTTATATAGCCGTTGATTCCAAAATCCTTGATTGGGCTACCTTGCGTGTCAAATCGGGCCATCATGGCAAACGTTTTATCTTCGATATATGCAGTTCCAGCAACGGCAAAGGTTCCATCCTTGAGGACGATCAAGGAGCTTGCCCAGGTCGCATTAGCGAGGTATTGAATGAGGATGTAGCCTTTGCCGTCGGCGAAGGTTGTATCCAGCGATCCATTTTTATTCAGCCTCATCAACACGCCCACTTCGTCATAGTAGCTGTACCGGTGATTGCTCAGAACCATGAGCTTGCCATCGGGCAACTCAATCGTATTGCCACGTTGACTGGATGCAGCCGGGCCCTTGCGCTTAATCTCTTCTGCCGAAAGTCGGTACTGTGGGGTACTGAGGGGCTGGATGACGGTGACCCCTCCATTTCCAAAGCTTTTGACGGGCACGCCCTTGTCGTCTAACAATGCCAGCCCGCGTTCCTGGGGCGCGAATTCCTCAAATTCAAACCAGCCTTCGAGGAGAATATTCCGGTCGCTGAGGACGCGCACGTTCGTACCTGTGGATCGGAGACCAGCGGCAAATACACCCGTCACGGTTCCTTGATTGCCAAAACTGTCATCTTGCCTGCCATCAGCATTCAGCCGCGAAAGGGAAAACTCCATCCCGGAACGAGCTGCGATCAGGATTTTGTTGTCCGGTGCGACGCTCATGCCCAGGCTAAATCTGCTGGCACTGTCGGGATATTGGAGCCAGGTGATCCCTGTTTCATCAGGGCCGAAAGTCGGGTCGAGGATTGGCGCAGTCGATGTGTTCGATGGGGTGTTCATTCAATGCTCCTTGAGGTGAGCGAACGCTGCAGACACAGATAGTCAGGGGTGACTCGTGATCAACGCAGTCAGAACATTGAAAGGACTTGTGAAACGGACGTCTACTGTCAGGCCTGACAGTAGACAGACTGTTTTTTCTATGGAACGGATGTTGTGTTCTCGCCGCCTTCGCGAGCAGGGCGCTCCCACAATTGACCGCATTACCCTGTGGGAGCAAGCCTGAGTCAATACAGTTTTTTATCCGGTTTACTGTTCAGCATCGACACTTTATCCGCAGGTCGCGCCACTAAATTGTTGAGCGACTGGTCAAACTTCTGCAACGCCCGAACTTGCACATCCTGCTGCTGATTGATATCCGCGACAATCTCTTCCGACCGCTTGAAGTCCGCCCACACCGGCGTCAATTCCCGCGCATCCGAACCTTTCGCCGTACCGATATAGTTCAACTGCGCATCATAAAAATCGGCACTGACATCGGCCTTGATGTCGGAACTGCGTGAAGTAATCAACTGGCTGTGGGTATCGACGATCGCCACCACATCAGGCTTGGCCGCACGCAGGCTTTGCATGTCCGGATACACCGTCACTGAACCGAACTGGCGCTGTAAAGACGCGTTGACCCAATCCACCGCCATGTCCGGTTTCGAGCTGGCAACGTAGGCGTCATGGATCGGTTGCACCAGCAGGCTCTGGCCGAAACCGGTGCCGGCGTTGGCCTGATAGTCGCGCAGGTATTCGCGGTTGGTCTGGGTGCTTGGGCTGTAGACCACGCCGAGCGACACGCCGGGACCGCTTTTTACCTGGGCGGCGTTGCTGCGGCCGACCGGTTGCGTGAAGAGTGTGTCGAGGGACGAGACTGCTTTGGGTGCGGTAGGCACCGAGCACGCGGAAAGTGCAAGCACCGATATCGCCAACGTACTGGCAAACGCAAGTTTCATGGTGTTTCTCCCGTGAAACAACATCAGTCGGAAAGTTTGAGTGGTCGTTATTGACGACCGTTAATTCAGACTAAACCCGCCGCGCTGCAAGTAACCTGACAATTTGCTGTCTGCGTTACGGTTGAATAGTTTTATTTGCTGTAACCCGCGGCGGTTAATTGCGCCGGGAAATATAAAGGCCCAAATCAGCGATTTAAGCCTTTTTATTTATGGCTGATTAAACATCCATCAGTTTTTCAGCGGGATCAGCACTTGTTCATCCGGGGCCAGCACCATGAACACCAGCAACTTGGCAGGTTTGGTTTTGCTGGCATTTTTTGACACCAGATGCTCGGAACCGGCCGGCTCGTACCAGAACTGACCCTTCTTGTAGGTGATCGCCTGTTCGCCTTTCACCTGGGAAATCACCTCGCCTTCGAGCACGTAGGCCATCGCGGTGCCGTCGTGTTTGTGAGCGATGGAAGACTGACCGGGTTTGTAGTCCACCTCGATCATCATGGCTTTTTTGCCAGGGGCGTTTTTCAGCATCTGGTCTTGCAGGACGGTGACTTTTTCCGATGGGTCGTGGGCGAAGGCTGCCGAGGTGCAGAGGCTCAGGGTGAGGGCGGCAGCGAAGACGTGCAGGGCTTTCATGGCGGATTACCTGTGATGATTGGGGTGTTGCTGATCACAGTAGTCCGCAGGGCGGGGCATTCAAACGGCCAATATTCGGGAAGATCAGGTGACCAATCGGCGAGGGAGGCAGGAAGGTTATCGGTGTGGTGGAATACGCTTTCGCGAGCAGGCTCGCTCCCACAGGTTCTGCGGTTGCTCACCTATTTTGTGAACAACAAATAACCCTGTGGGAGCGAGCTTGCTCGCGAAGGGGCCAGATCAGACGATAGGAAAACTATTGAAATCCACGCTATTGGCCAACCGACTATCGATCAAGTCAATAAACCCCTGCGCCTCGGGCCGGTTGAAGTGCGCCTGCATCGCCGCTTCCGACTGCCAGCGGGCACTGACCGTCCAGCGGTGGCTGTCCTCGGGGCAGCGGTCGACCAGGTAGGAATCGCAGCCCGGCGTCTCGCGCAGGGTTTCGACGATCTTTTGCAGTTGCCTGCCCAGTTCATCCGAGCGGCCGGCCGCAGCCTGCACCTGGACCGTATTGATCACTTCGTTGGACATTGCTCACACTCCTGAATCAGGCCGGACGAATCCTGCTCATTGAGGGATAACGCCTGTGCAGAATAGGCCTGCACCCCCAGAACACCAATAACCAATCGGCGGTTAAATCTTTAGGCCAATGACTCAGGCGACCTGCTGCAGAATGTCGCGCAGGCGATCGAGGGCGATATCGATGTCGAGGGTTTCGATGGCGCCGAAGCCGAAGTACAGGCCGTTTTTCGGCGGTTGCTGATAATAGAAACCGTTGATCGAGTACAAACCGACTTCGACTTTTTTCGCCAGTTCGATCACCAGCGGCAGGTCGATCGGCACCTTGCAGAACACCGCCATGTGAAACCCGGCGCTGGCCGGCACCGCCTCCAGCCATGGCGCCAGATCAGTGGCCATGCGCGCGAGAATACGCTCGCGGCGCTGCGCATAAATCGCATGACAGCGGCGGATATGCTTGAGCAAACAGCCCTCGGCGATGAACTTGGCCAACGCCCATTGCGGCAAGGTCGAGGCGTGCAGGTCGGTGAGTTGCTTGGCGCGGATGACTGCTTCGATGATCGCTGGGGGCAGGATCCCGTAACCCAGACGCAGCTCGGGTAACAGGGTCTTGGAGAAGGTGCCGACGTAAGCAACGATGCCGCGTTGATCAAGGTTGAACAGCGAATCGGTTGGCCGGCCTTCGTAGCGAAATTCGCTGTCGTAGTCGTCTTCAATGATGATCGCGCCCAACTCGTGAGCGCGAGCCAGCAAGGCTTCACGGCGCGCCTGACTCATCGGCATGCCCAGCGGAAACTGGTGCGACGGCGTGACATAGATGAGGCGCGTGCCATCGGGAATGTGCTCGACCTGAATGCCCTCGGCATCCACCGGGATCCCGACCACCTCGGCGCCATGGGTGCCGAACAGCAGACGCGCCGGCGGATAACCGGGATCTTCCATCGCCACCAGACTGCCCGGGCGGATCAGCACACGGGTGATCAGGTCCAGCGCCTGTTGCGCGCCGTTGCACACCACGATGTCTTCGTCCTGACAGTTGATCCCTCGGGAAAACGCGATGTGCCGGGCAATCGCATTGCGCAGCGCCGGCAGGCCTTCGGCGACACTGTAGAAACCCTTGGACTGGCCCATCTGGCGCATCGCATGGGCGACGCATCGGCGCCAGTCATCCTGCGGAAACTGGCCCTTGCTGGTGGCGCCACCGATGAAGTCGTAGCGCAGCGAGCCTTCCAGTGTGGGGTGGCGCAAAAACACCGGCAGATTGCGCCAACTTTCGATCACCTCGGCACTGGCCAGTTCGCTGTGGCTTTGCTTGCGCTGGATCTGCGCCGGGCGCGCGTTGACGTAGGTGCCTTTGCCGATCACTCCGGTGAGGAAGTTTTCGTAGGTCAGTTGTGCGTAGGTGTCGGAAATGGTCTTGCGCGAGATGCCCAGTTGCTCGGCGAGCAGGCGGCTGGGTGGCAGTTGCGTGCCAGCGGCCAAGCGCCCGGATTCGATGGCGCCGCGCAGTTGCTGATACAACTGACCGGCGAGATCCTTGCGGCCGTTGATCACGACGTGAAGTTCCATACCGACGAGGCTCCCGAGGCTATTAGGCGTGCCCGCCAGATTACCGCTGAAGCGTGATCCACAACAGTTGCCTACCCGAAAAACCCAAAATTGGCCTAGATCCCCTGTGGGAGCGAGCTTGCTCGCGAATGCGGTGTATCAGTCGCCGAATTGGGTGTCTGGATTGGCGCTTTCGCGAGCAAGCTCGCTCCCACAGGTATCGTGTGGATCCGCGATTCAGTGGTGTACCCACAATTCGCCAAATTGGGGCTGTAATGCATCGCTGTCGGCGTTTACGGTGAAGTCATTATTCCGTCTATCGAGACTAGCCCATGTCCCCGCGCCTGGATTACTACAACGCTTCGCCCAAGGCGATGAAAGCGATGATTGCCATGGAGGCGCTGACCGCCAACCTCAGTATCGAGCAGCCGCTGCTACAGCTGATCCGCATCCGTGCTTCACAGCTCAACGGCTGCGCGTTCTGCACCGACATGCACTCGGTGGACGCGCGCCGGGCCGGGGAGAGTGATCGGCGCTTGTATGCGATTGCGGTGTGGCGCGACAGCAACTTCTTCAACCCGCGTGAGCGTGCGGCGCTGGCCTGGGCTGAGGCGGTGACGTTGTTGGCGGAGAGCCGCGTGCCTGATGAGGTGTATCAGCAGGCGCGCGAGCAATTCAGCGAAGGCGAAATGGTTGACCTGACCATGGCCGTGACCACCATCAACAGCTGGAATCGTCTCGCAGTGAGCTTCCGCCAAACGCCTAGCGATTGACGATCAAAAGATCGCAGCCTTAATTCGCCGGGCGCTGTGGTTTCACCGAGGTGCCAAAAGTATTGCCCATCCGCGTACTGGTCGCCGCCGGAGTCGCCAGTCCAACCTGATTCGGCGGCCGCTTGTTCACCGGCACATTCAACGCCTCTTGATTCTTCTCCGCCGCCGCAGCCCCTTCCGGGTTGTTGCCCATCTGCTGGCTCAAACAATCGTAATTCGGCGCCTTGTAGCCGCCGACCGTCACCTCGACACAGCCCAACGGTTCCTCGGCATAAGCGCTCGACAGCGCCATCAACAACAGCCCGCCAAGGCTCAATCGCCACAGTGTATTCATGCTCGCCTCCTGGCCGGCCCGACGGGGCCGCGCTATGGCTTGAGTCTAGTGCAAGCCGTGCGCAATTCCCGTGATGGTTTTTTTGCACCGCCCGTCACACCAGATTCATAAACAGCCCTCAGGATGACGATTTGCAAGGATTCGTCAGCCGTGCAGCGAGGCAATTCCACGGACGGTTTTCAGCGTTCAACGAGGCTTGTGCGCCGGATGTGTCTGGGGTGGCTGCTTGGCTGTGCGGCGGGCCACGCCATGGCTGATGCGGTACCGGCGGACTTGCGCATGACGCTGCACATTCCGGCACAGGATCTGGCACACGCGCTGGATCAGTACAGCCACGCCACCGGCGTTGCGGTGCTGGTCGACAGCCAGTTGAGTCGTGGCCGACGTTCGCTCGCGGTGGACGGTGAATACACCGCCGCCGATGCCCTGCGTCGATTGCTCGGCGGGAGTGGATTGATGGCGCGGTATGCCCGCGACGATGCATTTACGTTGCAAGTGGCGCAGGTCGAAGACGTGCCGGCGCCGCCACAAAAACAGACGCCGGAAAGCGTCGCGGTCAACCGCAGTTACGCCACGGCGGTGCAAGCGGCGATCGAGCGCAACCTGTGCCGCTCGCCGCTGACCCGTCCGGGCAGTTATCGCGCGGTGTTGCAGGTCTGGGTCGGCCGCGACGGCGTGGTGCAACACAACCGGTTGGTGACTTCGACCGGAGATGTACGGCGCGACAACGCGCTGGTGGAGAGTTTTCGCAACCTCAAAATCGACCGGCCGACGCCCAGCGCCTTGCGTCAGCCGGTCACGTTGCTGTTGTTACCGGAGTCGTCAGGGAAACGCATGGAATGCACCAAATGGGAAGGAGTTTCCGGGGGATGAAAGACACCGGACAAGGTTCGATGGTCCAACTGTTCCTGACGTCCTACGAGGACTTTCGGGTGCGCCTGCGCAGGCGTCTAGGTTCGGAAGATCTGGCCAACGACGTGCTGCACGAAACCTACCTGCGGGTCGACCGCATGGAGACGCCGCCGAACGTCCTGCGGCCGAATGCCTACCTCTATCGCATGGCCCTGAACATCGCCGCCGACCGCCGCCAGGCCGATGCGCGCCTGCTCACCGGCGAGGAAGTCGAAGAGCTGCTGCAAATCGGCGACGAAGCCCTCGACCCGGCGCGGGTGGTGGGCGGGCAGAAGGAAATTCAGTCGCTGCTCAGTGCGTTGTACGAGCTGCCCGCACGGCGCCGGAGGATCTTCATCGCGGCGCGCTTGGAAGAGGCGCCGCATCTGGAAATCTCGCAGCGTTTCGGCATTTCCACGCGCATGGTCGAGAAGGAAATCAAAGCCGCATTGGGCTTCTGCGCCGCGAAACTGGAAAGAAAAGTGTTTCAGCGGTTCGGTCGCGGGGCCGGAAAACCGTCTTCTGAATAGTGCCCGATCAATTCGTTGAGAATCTGCGCGTTTGAACATCTTTCGACTGACATCTGCCGAGCCATCGGCGGCCGACCATCTGCACAGCGAAGCCCGCGACTGGCTGGTCCTGCTGACCTCCGGCCGCGCCAGCGTGGCCGACGCCCGCGCCCTGCGCGAATGGTGCGCACAGAGTGCCGAGCATGCCCGCGCGTTCGAAGAGGCCAAGCGGTTGTGGCACAACTTGCAGCCTGCCGTGGAGCAAATGCAGGCACCACGAGGGTTTGGTCGACGTGCTTTTCTTGGTGGGGCGATTGCTGCGTCGGCGGCGTTTTTGCTGGTGCGCGGGACGATTCCTGGTGGCTTTGAAGGGCTGGGTGCTGACTACATCACTGAAGTCGGCCAGCAGCGCCGATTTGAACCGGCGCAGGGTGTGAGCCTGGAGCTGAACACGCAGACGCGGATCAATCAGCGCTCCATCGATAACGGTGTGCAGGGCTTTGAACTGGTCAGCGGCGAAGTCGAAGTGCAGACCGCGCGTTTGCCGTTGGCGATGCAGGCTGGGGGAGGGTGGTTGCGGGCCAGTCAGGGGCGTTTCAACTTGCGTAATACCGATCAGCAGGTGTGTGTGACTTGTCTTGATGGCGCGGTTGACGTGGATGTTGAAGGTCGTAGTCTGCGTCTTGAACCGGGGCAGCAGGTGACCTATGACGCGCGGCAGGTTGGCAGTGTGCAGAGTGTCGACACGGCGGCGGTGATGAATTGGCGTCAGCAAGTGTTGGTGTTCAACGGCGCGACCCTGAGCCAGATGATCGACGAGATCAACCGCTACCGCCCCGGCATGTTGCTGCTGCTCAACCGCGAACTCGGCCAACGCCGCGTCCAGGCCCGCTTCAGCCTCGACCAACTCGCCGGCGTCGCACTGCTCATCCGGGATGCCTACGGCATTAAATGCACCGAGTTGCCGGGTGGCGTCGTTGTTTTGAGTTAGTGGGGTTGATTGGGTACATATCCGTTGCTGCGGTAACGGCCGCTTAGGGTTCCGCCCTTACGGCGGGTCACTTTTGACAAACGCCTCAAAAGTAACCAAAAACGCTTGCTCCTGCGTGCGGCCCGCTCGCTAAAGCTCGGGGTTCCTTCGCTGCGGGATCCATCCGGGCGCATCGCCTACGGTTTGCTTCGCTGCACCTCCTCTCGATGCATTTGGCTTCGCCAAACGGTCGCTGCGCTCCCACCCCCGGATAAATCCCTCCACTCAGCCTTCCGACGTCGCCCGTGGATCAAGATCAAGATCAAAAGCTGCAGCCGAGCTAACGCTCATCCTGTTGAGTGGGGCGGCTTTGCCGCTTGGGTTGCACGCACATTAAAAACGGTGGGAGCGAGCCTGCTCGCGAATGCGGCCCTCCAGCCAAACAATCTCCCACTGACTTCACCCATTCCCACTGTGGGAGCGAGCCTGCTCGCGAATGCGGCCTACCAGCCAACCAATCCCCAACTGACCGCCCCCGATCCAACTGTGAGAGCCAGCCCGCTGGCGATGACTGCCTAACAGTCAACCAACCTCCAACTGACTACCCCCAATCCATTTGTGGGAGCGAGCCTGCTCGCGAAGGCGGCCTGCCAGCCAACCAATCCCCAACTGACTTCACCCAATCCCACTGTGTGAGCCAGCCCGCTGGCAATGACTGCCTAACAGCCAACCAATCTCCAACTGACTACCCCCAATCCATTTGTGGGAGCGAGCTTGCTCGCGAAGACGACCTCACAGCCAACCAATCCCCAACTGACCGCCCCCGATCCAACTGTGAGAGCCAGCCCGCTGGCAATGACTGCCTAACAGCCAACCAATCTCCAACTGACTACCCCCAATCCAATTGTGGGAGCGAGCCTGCTCGCGAAGGCGGCCTACCAACCAACCAATCCCCAACTGACTTCACCCAATCCCACTGTGTGAGCCAGCCTTGCTGGCGGTAGTGGTCCACCAGGCACTAATAGAGGTGACTGACGCCGCGCCATCACTAGCAGGCTCAATGCCCCGATTTTTTACATGCGCAATAACTATGTACCGCACCTGACTTCCGCTTGATCGACACGCTGTGCCCTACAGACAAGGAGTGACTGTATGGCACAAAACACATTCAACGATGGATCGTCAGGTAGTGTCGTCATCCGATCCGGGCCACCGGCTTCGAGTGGTGGGTCGGGTAGCGGCTTTGGTGGCGGCGGCGGTGTTTCCGGCGGTTTCGGTGGCACCAGCAAGAAAAAGCAGAAAGCTCGAAAACGCGCGTTGGCGGCTCATCGTCAGGCCCAGGCAAATCAGCAGGCCGAGGCGCATGCCAGAGCACAGGCCGAAGCCGCTCAAGCACAGGCAGCTGCAGCGCAGGCTCAGGAGCAGGCGCGGCATCAGGCGCTTTTGCAATTTTTGGCAGGCTTGGCGCAACGCCATGACGCGATCAGAGCCGAGGCCGATCGACGTTTCGCGCAAAAAGCCGAACAACTCGGCTCAGCGCTGGAACAGGAAATTCTTGCCGCGAGAAGACCACCTCAAGCCACCCAGACCGAACGCTGGCAGCTCTACACCATCACCAAGGAAAAAAGCGAAACAGACGGACTGCTCGCTCGCAAATCCGCAGAGCTCAACGCAAAAAATGCACTGGCCCGGTCCTTCGATGGCCACGATCCGCTGACCCGTACCTCCAATGATTACCTGACACGACTGGGCCAGTTCGGCCAAGCGCTCAATGACGGTCATCAGATCTGGGAGAACGCCTACAACGCGGCTCATGAAGCGCGTTTATTAGAGACGCAAATCAATGCCCTACGCGATAGATCAGCGGCGCTGGCCCGCCATCACGTAGAGCAAACGGTGGTCTGGCGCGAAAGGGAAGCCATTTGGGAAGCCCAGCGCAAGTTCGTTGAACAGCGTGAGGCTCGAGTCCGGTTCAAGCAGCAGGTGGATGAAGATGCCCGCGCAACCCGGCTCAAGCAGGTCAATACACTCAGTGTCCCGCTGGCGGCGGGTGCGACGTTTTTGACGCAAGCCGGTTCGTTGGTGGCCGAAGGAGCGGCCAAGCTTATTGAAACCGCTGTGCAAAAAGCGGTCAGTCAGCTTTCCCTTTCGTTGCTTGTACCTCAACCATCGACGGTCTTGATCTTCGCGGCTGTGTACTCGCCAACACTGGGCAATGGTGAACTGACGCCAGAGCAGAGACGGCGATTGTTCCAGTCTGTCGCCGTTCCCGTTCAGACACTGGGTCTTTCTGATGAACAATCGCTTCGATCAATCGCCGATTCCGGCGGTTCGGTCGAGATGCCCTACCGCCTCAAAACTGAGCGGGTAGCCGATAGCACCGCAGTGATTGTGGTCGCCACTGGCAATGAGATCGGCGCCCAGGTGCCGGTCATCAACGCGGTATTTGATCCCCAGACTGGGAGCTACACCGCACAAGTGGCCGGTTCTCCGACCAGGCATTTGCAGTTCACGGCGGACACGCCCGTTACGCAAACCGCCTCAAGCCAAGCCCGTGTTGCAGTATTCCCGCCGCTGACGCAGAACCTGCCAACGGGCGCAGATCTGCGCATTCAGGATTGCATTATCTGTTTGCCCGGTTCGGCACCGATGTACCTGTCCTTCAGCCCACCACCCATGGGATCGGGCATTGTCACCGGTACCGGCCAGACCGCCTCCGCCGATTGGTGGAAGCGCTCGACAGGCACGACTGGTGCCGCCATACCCAGCCAGATGGGGGATCAACTTCGCGGCCGGGAAATCACCTCATTCCGTGCTTTTGACGAAGCATTGTGGCGAACCCTTGGCGAGCAACCGGCACTCACCCAGCAATTCGATGAGGTCAACAAAAAACGCGTCGAAAAAGGCTTCGCGCCTTACGCCCCGAAAAGCACTTGGGTTGGTGAGCGGCGTGAATTCGAACTGCGTTTTCAGGAGAGCGTAGAGGCGGGTGCCAACCCGTTCAACCTCGACAGGATGAGCATCGCCACACCACAAAGCGCCAACGGTCGCCGCGGTGTATTGCCAAGCATTCAGCCTTGGCCAGTGCCTCCCGTGGGAATCGGCACCTGGACGCCACTTGTCCCTCCGGGAACGGAGCAGCTTGGATCTACAACTACACCGATTATTCCGTCGACGCCCGTGGTTTATCCCGGCCAGCCTGTCATCCCGATCCTACCGGCAAACGAGACGTTTCCGGCTGTCGATGAAGGGCAGGTTGGTGCGAGTATTCCCGGGTTCCCGGCGGATATGGAATTGCCTTCGCCGGATCTGGTTTTCGTCGGGCCACCGGTCGAGCCGCTGGAGGTTGGGCCGTATAACGAACTGAGTGGTCGGAGCAGGGGGGATGGGTTGGATATTGACCATATTCCTTCGCGGAGGGCGTTGGATTTCCATCTGAGATATGCGTTTCCTGAGCTTGACCGGCAAGAAAGGGCAGATATTGTGAAAAAAGCCCCAAGTGTGGCTATTCCAGCTTATGTACACCAAAAGTTTAGTGAAACTTATGGTGGGCGGAACAATAGGGATAAGCAGATGGCGGACGCAGAAAACCTACGACGTGCCGTAGACTTTAATTTTGACGCTATAAAAATTGGCCTGTCGCAGAGCGGATTTGATGAGGTATCTATAGAGAAAGCCCGCTCAGAGATTCACAGTCTCCATGTCTGTCAAGGGTGGTACGAATGAAAATGCTAAACATTAATAGGTGGATAGTTAGTCTTGGTGAAAAGCATGATGTATTGCTGGCTAAAGGTTTTCTTGACGAGTTTCATAAGTTAGATGCGCTGTACCCGGATTGTGACTTGTTGGATGTAGAGTTAGAGGCCGGAATGAGTCTGACTTTCTGGGCTGAGACAAAAAAACTGGAAACTTTATTTGTTACTTTAAAAAAGACGACACCCTCCACTGCTGCTTATCAGGGAAGGCTTCCTGTACCCTATAAAAAAAGCATGGATCAAAGTGATGTTCATGCGCTTTTCGGAAAAGCCATAGAGTCACGCGGGCCTATTAGGATGCCTGAGCCAATGGGCCAGACAGGTGGTTGGGAGTCCTATCCGCTCGATCAGAAAATTTATCCGGGGGTGAAAGTGGTTTTTCAATATACCGCTGATATGCAAGTTAAAACGTTGGTCTTTACATTGATTGATAAAGGGCGGGAGTAACTGATCAAAGTGCGAAGTTGCCGGTGGCTACTTACGTATTTGTGGCTTTAATTCCTCAGTCTATTCATCCCGATCCTACCGGCAAACGAGACGTTTCCGGCTGTCGATGAAGGGCAGGTTGGTGCGAGTATTCCCGGGTGGTAAGAATGAGCATGCTGGATATTAATAGGTGGATAGTTAGTCTTGGTGAAAAGCATGATGTATTACTGGCTAAAGGTTTTCTAGGTGAGTCTCATAAGTTAGATGCGCTGTACCCGGATTGTGACTTGTTGGATATAGAGTTAGAGGCTGGATTGAGTCTGACTTTCTGGGCAGACACAAAAAGATTGGAAACTTTATTTGTTACTTTGAAAAAGACGACGCCCTCCACTGCTGTTTATCAGGGAAGGCTTCCTTTACCCTATAAAAAAAGCATGGATCACAGTGATGTTCATGCGCTTTTCGGAAAAGCGATAGAGTCACGCGGGCCTATAAGGATGCCTGAGCCAATGGGTCAGACAGGTGGTTGGGAGTCCTATCTGCTCGATCAGAAAATTTATCCGGGAGTGAAGTTGGTTTTTCAATATAGCGCTGACATGCAAGTTGATACGTTGGTCTTTACATTAATTGATAAGGGGCGGGGATACTAATAGAAGTGCGAAGTTGCCGTTGGGCGACGCTTAAATAGATGGCTTCATACGCAAAGCTCCAAGCGTGGCCATACCATCTCATGTCCATAGAAAATTCAGCGAAACGTATGGTGGCCGAAACAACGCTACTAGAAAAATGAATGACGCTTCGAATCTAGAAGTCGCCGTAGATAGCAACATTGACGCACTGAAATCCGGCCTCAGGGAGGCTGGGTTCAGTGATACGGATATAGCTAATGCACGATCGTCATTGCATAGGCTTCATAAAGATCAGGGGTGGTATTGATGAAGTCTTTGAGAATTAGTCAGTTGATTGCAAGCGTGGGGCTTACTTTCGAGTCTCTGGTCGCACGGGGAGTACTTGATGAGCAGCCTCTGGTGGAGCTTTATCCGGGTTGTGATTTGCAAGATCTTGAGATTGAAAACGGCGTGGAATTGACGTTTTTAGCCGAAACCAAAAAGCTGGAAAGCTTATTTATTACCTTGATCAAGACCATGCCTTTAACTGTCAGATATAAAGGTGATCTTCCAACACCTTTCGAGTTGGCTATGACACAAACCGATGCTCATGCGATTTTTGGAGTTCCCATTGAGTCTAGAGGGCCGATAAAAATGCCAATGCCAATGGGGCAGACAGGCGGTTGGGAGTCTTATCTGCTTGATCAGAAAAGTTATCCCGGTGTGAAGGTGGTATTTCAATATACCGCTGATATGAAAGTCAAAACCTTGGTGTTCACATTGATTGATAAATCGCGCGGATAATTCTGAAGGGTAAAAAGCTGTCTGATTTTACTCGAAAGCGGGATGCGAAAGCACTCCTGAAGATGCACTGCGAATAATTAAGGAGTGGCGAGCACGTCACAATAAACCGGTTTAAAACCTCAGTAAGCATATTCAAGTCGAGGACCTCTGCGACGGTATTTACTCGCCCACCGAGCGAGTGCCGTTGCTGAACGCTGCACTAATAAACAAGGAAGTTTAGGTCATGCAATTGAAACCAACCCTCAACGACTACACCGAACCCGAGTACCAGGCCTTGGTCGATAGAATCTGGGCTGTCGATTTACCAAAGGCCGATCATGATCGGTTGATCAATCATTTTGACCAGATAGCAGGTCATCCGAAGGGCGCCGATTTGCTGTTCTACCACCCTGATGACGACCCTAATCCAAACTCCGCGGGCTCTGTCGTCTATTACGTCAAGGACTGGCACCGTCAACAGGGGCGCGTGGCATTCAAGGGACAGGCCTCGCTTGCTGCGCCTGCACCACCGGCCAGTCCAGCACCGATGAATTGGGCGCAAATAACCCAACAGCGCATTGCCCAGCAATTGTTTGATAGTCAAAAAACCAGTGCCGATCTGGCTACCTCACAGCGAGCAGCAGAAGCGGCACTCGATGTTCTCGAACAAAGAATTGGCGACCTTCGCAGACATTCGAATGCTCAAACATCTGCTTCGGAGCTTGAAAAGGATTTACGCAGTGTAGAAATCGCCGAGTTCGATGCCCGTTTAGCTGTTCACGGTTACAAGTTGTGGAAAATGCGCGTTCAGTTCAAGAGAGACAATGCGCAACGTGAGGTGAATTACGCGCAAGCCGAGCGTGGGCAGTGGCAAAACATTGCCCAGCAAATTGGCGCTACCTACGACCGGTATGTGACAAGCCTGAATGCCATTAACCAGCAACTCAAGCGGCTTCAAGAAGAGGCCGAGACACTGTTGACTACGGCCCAGACTCAACTTGTAGAGCTGCGCGATCGACAGGACGCAGGACCGCCCCGGGCGCCTGTGCAGCTGTTTGCTCCGCTTGCTTGCGTCAATGCACGCCCGGCGGTATTGATCGATGGCGAACTGTCGCGCACTTTGGAATCCCATCGCGTGGATCTGCAAAAATCCATTCGCTCGGCCGTTGCGGAGTTCACGTGGCAAATCACCTCCAACGTGCAGAAGGACCAAGTTCAATATGCCGCTGTATTGCGTTTCGAGTTTCGCAGTCGCGCGGAGGTGGGTCGTTACGGAGTTTGCGTACCTTTATCCGAGTTTCTGGTGGTTGAGGGGCTGGATTGGCAATACCTTGCCGCGACGAAGGGGAACGTCGATGTCCCTTTCAGAATGAGCAGCGGCAACTATGCCGTGCCGAGCGGAACTCTGTTTCAAGGCATCAGGGAAATCAAAAGCCTGCACCAGGTGGCAATAACGCCAGTCAGCGCCACAGAACTGGAACCCGGTGTAAGAGTGCGTCCCGCAACGTGGAACGAGTCCTCGCGAACCTACAGTTTCACGGCTGATGGCAACGCCCCGTTCACGGTCATCTGGCGTCTTCCAGAAACAATGGAGACTTCCTCTCCACTGACGTCCATTGCCGATTATCGAATGAGCAGCCTCCAGTCGCCGCACACACCTTTGATAGAGTCATTTCCTGGCTCGGTCAACGTTACTTTTGATGACTATGTTGTGGTGTTTCCAAATTCGGATTTGGAGCCTGTGTATGTGATGTTCGAGGGTTAAGCTTAGCGGGAGCCCACCAATCTCTAACTGACCGCACCCAATCCCAATGTAGGAGCTGCCGAAGGCTGCGATCTTTTGATCTTGAAAACCAAAGTCAAAAGATCGCAGCCTCCGGCAGCTCCTACACAGATCGAGTGAAGCAGCCTCACTCCAACGGCCCAATCACCTGCCGATACTTCTCCACCCCCTGCGCCGTCCCCCGACTCAACCGAATCTCCAACCCCAACGGATCCTCCCGCCGATTCGCACTCAACTGCCGCCACCCCTTATCCACCTCCCAAACCCGCACCTGCACATCACTGACATCACTCAACACAGCAACCCCATTCCCAGGCGCCGGCAACGGATACCGACTCCGCGCCTCAGCCACCGCCCGATACAACGTGTCGCCCTTGACCCACCACCGCACCCGCTGCAACGCCCCCGGCTGATCCGCCGCACTCCGAATAATGTCCAGCCGAAACCCCTTACTGTCGCTACTGCGCACAGTCAGAGCGGGCGGGGCGCTCGGCGGCTCATCATCCACCCCAACCTTCTTCGGCTCGGTCAACTCAATCCCCGCCCGCATCTCCACATCCCGCTGCAACTGATTCAGCGCCCGCAACAAACCGTCACTCTGCTCACTGCTCGCCTGCAAATGACTGTCCGCCCGCGTCACACTGTCCAGCCCCCGCCAGGCAATCAAACTCACCACCGCCATCAACAAAATCGCGACCATCACCTCAATCAACGTAAAACCCTGTTGGCGCTTCATTGCAGGCTGATCCTCCCGCTGCCATCACGCAGCACACTCAAGCGATTCAACCCATCCGACAACGTCAATTGCAGCGGCGGATTGATCCACTCAGCGTTCAGCACAACCCTCTGTTTCGGCTCCACCCGCACCTCCATTTTCGGACTCTGCCAGGCACGCGGCCGCAACTGCGGATCCTGCACGAAATGATCAAACCCCTTGCCACTGTCACTGCGCCGACTAAACCGAAACCCCTTGGCATCGCTCAACCACACAATCGGCCGACCATCCGCCCGCGCCTCGGCCTGCGCGACCTGCAGCAACTGCGCCACACGCTCGGCATCCTTGCGCAGCAACTGCAACGGATCCGGCTTGATACTCAGGCTGATCGCCGCACTGGCGATGCCGATGATCACCAGCACCACCATCAACTCGATCAGCGTAAAACCCTGTTGCCTGTTCATCGCGCGCGCGCTCCTTTGCGTCCTGCGCCATCGTGCACGGCCAACATGTAAGGCGTGTGAAATAAAACGGAGAGAATTGCCGCGTAGGCTGACAGCAGGGATAAAAAGGAGATTCAACCCATGACCTTCACCGCACGCGTTTCCCCACCCCAAATGGTCCAGGCACTCGCACTGCTCGCGGCGCTGGTCGGCGTGGCGACGTGGTCGTCGCTGCTGCTGACCACCGCCGAATCCCACACCCCGGCAGCGGCCCCGCAATTGCTGGCAGCGCGCAGTGATAGCCCGGCGTTGCAGTGGTTTTCCAATCAAACGGCACCGATGGACATCAAGGTGAGCGGGGTGATGGCGGGGAGTCGGGGGGCGGTGGCGATACTGAGCCTGAACGATGGGCCGCCGAGGAGTTTTTTGCAGGGGGAGAAGGTGGGGCCTGGGGTGAAGTTGGTGGCGGTGGAGGGGGATGGGGTGGTGATTGAGCAGGGTGGGGAGAGGGTAAGGTTGGGGGTGGAGAGGTTGGCGGAGGGGGTGGAGTTGCCTAGGTTGGTGAGGCCTTGATTTGCGAGGGTTGAAGGCAATTATCCTCGTGTTTTAGTTGTTGTGGGGCGTTCGGGATTGTCGAGAATGTACTTGGTTGCATTTGGTCTGAAGAAGCCTTTCGTGAATGTACGCTTTCGGTCGATAGTAGCCAGTCGGAGGTGTCTAGGAAAAATATGGACGATTTAAGTATCGGATTCACTATGGCAATGTTTGCACTTTAGTAAGCATGTGGAGTATTACCATCTTAGAGTGCGGCATCGCATTTTTCGATATAAAACAATGATATATGGAAGGATCTTGGTTTTGTGGCGGGGATGGGTGAAGAATTATGAGTCACGCCCTAGGCGTGATCATATTCCTTGTGCTAGATTCATAAGGCTTGTGGCATTAGGCCATGAGGTGGATCACAAGTTGTCAAGCCACCCATGATTATTTATCAGCGGGATACACATGGCGAACAACAGCACGCGGAATCTCTTCATTGAGAACCTCCAAATGTAATCGTGATACTGACACTATACGTCAACTCTAGCAATACGCGGCCTAGTCTGAAAAGATGGATAATGTTTAGAGCATTAAGTTTAGCCGGTGGGGCGGTTCAGGGATTGCCGCCATCCTAGTCCCACCGGTTGGCTTATCAAGGTATGAGCATGGATGAGTTGCTGTGGTATAAACCTAGAAAATATCTTCACTTTGATCGTCCTGTTGGTCAGAAAGCCGCATTAGATTACGTTTCATCTCCTCAAAAAGTTGCAGCTCATTCGTTTTATCCTTTTATTACCTACACTTCGGTGGTCTTGAAATATAGATTAGATAATGATCGTGGTGTGTTTCTCAAGAATCTTAAGCCTAGGCCGATAAGTTACGCTGCTCATTTGGATTCTCACATATATGCTTATTATTGCTTCCTTTTAAATCAGCTGTACGAGAAGGAGTTGGTGCAACGTGGTTTGCATACTTCTATACTGGCTTTTCGCTCCATTGATGGGAAAAGTAATATTCATTTTGCAAATGATGCGTTCTGCGAAATCAAGGCTAAGGGACAGTGCTGCGTTCTTGCATTTGATGTTGAAAAGTTTTTTGATCGTCTTAATCATTCTCGGTTGAAGGCGGCTTGGGCTAAATTATTAGAGGTTGAAAAGCTTCCGGCTGACCATTTTGCTGTTTTTAAAGCGATCACTAAGAGTTCTTGTGTTGATAAGGTCGCTCTCTATAGTAAGCTCGGAGTGTCGATCCATAATCCACGAGTTGAGGATAAGCGCCTCTGTTCGGCTAAGCGATTCCGTGATGATGTAAGAGGTGGAGGGCTTGTTGCTATCAATCCTGAGTCACGAGGAATTCCGCAAGGTTCTCCCATAAGTGCGCTTCTTTCCAATATATATATGTTGGAATTTGATCTCGCTTTACTTTCTAAGTTGTCCTTGACCGAGTCGGTCTTTTATCGTTATTGCGACGACATACTTGTCATATGTGACTCAGAAAAGGAAGATGAGATTTATGAGTTTGTGAATGATGAAATTAGAAAGCTGGGGTTGAATTTGCAGGAGAAGAAAACGGAAATTAGGCAGTTTTCGTTCGATGCCGCTGGCAAGCTCAGTTCTGATAAGCCGGTGCATTACCTTGGCTTCTCGTTTGATGGGCAGCGTGAGCATATTCGCTCATCTTCGATAACGAGATACTATAAAAAGCTTCGAAAGCGTATTTGGGTAAGTAAGAAGGCAATGGATCGATGCAATGAGCTCCGGGCTGGAAGAGGGGAACCTCCACGGGAGCTTTTTCTTCGTACTATCTATCGAGGCTATAGCTACCTTGGGCGCAGGAATTTTATTTCATATGGGTTCAGGGCTGCAAATATTATGGATTCCCAATCTATTAGGAAACAGTTGCGTTCCCATTGGAAAAAGCTAAATAAGCTTTTGGCTGATGCTAGATCAAGTGGTTAATCAATATCTGTATAGCTTCTGAACAGAAACGGGGTATAAAAATGATGCGAGGATCTTTTTTTAAAAAATACACCCGTCTCATTTTTTAGATTTTATAAGGAGTTATTAGTAGTGACTAGGATTACAGAGTTTTATGTTGAGCATTTATATGGGCTGTACAATCACCAAATAGATCTTGATCATCCTGACGGCATATCAATACTTCATGGGCCAAATGGTGTTGGCAAAACCGCTGTTTTAAAATGCATAAGTTATATTTTTTCATCGAATTTTGAAGATCTTATTAAGATTCCATTCAATAAGGTGAGTATTACGTTAAGTAATGCGATGCGCATATTGGTCACGCAATTGAAAGTCACCTCTTCAAATGGTGGCGGAAAGGAATCATTACCAACAGGAAAATTAGAGGTTATAATTTTTTCAAATGAAAAATTATTAGTTAGGCATACGTTTAATACTATTTCGCAAAATCGATCCAATCTGTCGCGATTCTACAGTAATATCGCTGCCTCGGCCCACGCTGCTTCGGCGGTAGAGACTTATCGAAGTTATTTAGAGAGTAAGAGTTATGTTGAGAGTCATCCCGACTTGGATGTGAGTGATGAATTTTTGTTGGATGATAAGGGTATTGTTTTACAGGAAAATGTAAAGACCAGAAAAAGATCTGGTTCTAAGGCTGTGAAAGACATATTAAACGCATTTCCTGTGCACTTCGTAGAAACCAATAGATTGTATCGATCGACTATTGAGCCGAGCCCGAATGCGAATATTGGAGTGATTGGTGTTAAATCCAGTAAAATGACACCGACTGTACATGAATGTGCTCGAGATTTAGTAGCGCACATAAATTCAGCGTTAAAAAGTTATGGTGCGAACGCACAAAAACTGGATCAATCATTTCCGCACAGATTTATTTCAGAATCCCAGCCTCCAATGGATATTGACGAATTAAAAGTCAAGTTTAGCGAGACAGTTAATAAGCTCAGAGATCTACGAGCTATAGGATTGCTTGAGGCGGAATCTGTCCAGCCTTTCGATATTAAAAGTTTTGATGCTATAGATTTTAACAAGCTTGAAATAATGAGTTTATTTGTTAGAGATAGTCAGCTAAAGCTCACGGTGTTTGATAGCTTATTGGCACGAACTCAGCTTCTCTTAGGTAGCATGGAGAAAAAATTTAGGAATAAACGAGTTCTTTTAAGCAAGGCTAGAGGCCTTTATGTGAAACTCGATTCAGGCGACGAACTACCTTTAGAGTCTTTGTCTTCTGGTGAACAGCATGAACTGGTTCTTATGTATGAGTTGTTGTTTAAGGTGCCGTCCGGCACGCTTGTTCTTATTGATGAGCCTGAACTTTCTTTGCATGTGAGTTGGCAGAAAGCTTTTTTGCCAGAATTGATTTCAGTGGCAAAGGAGGTAGGATTTAGCGCGGTAGTCGCTACACATTCTCCGTTTATTGTCGGGGGGCGTCATGACTTGATGTCTGCCTTGGATGCGGAGCTTGATGATGAATGACTGGGATAAAAATGTAGGAATTATAGTTTCTGAAATAATCATGATGGAGACTAGCTCAAAGGGGCTTTACTGGTTGCTCGAAGGTCCGAGTGATATTCGATTTTTTGAAGCCAGAAAAAGGCCTGAGGTCGAGCTCATAGTGAGTGGAGGCAAACGAAACGTAATAGGTTCAATACAAGCACTGAATGAAAATCCTGTTTCAGAGCGAATGCTTGGCATCGTTGATGCGGATATTGATTGGCTGTTAGAAGTCGGCTCAATGCCAAGTAATGTGATAACTACGGATCCAAGAGATTTAGAAGGTGTTCTACTAAGATCAAGTGCATATATTAAGGTTTTGGCAGAGTTCTCGGACCCAGTAAAAGTTAAAGCATTTGAAGAGCGGAAGAAATGTACCGTTCTTGAATATGTACGTGACGTAGCGATGCACTTTGGTAAGATTAGAGCAGTCAATGATCTAAACGGCGGAGTTTCGCTAAGAAAATTTGGGCCCCAAGCTTTCATGCAGAAGGGGGCGTGGGTATACGATGTTGAGAGTGCGATTCGCACTGCGGTTGAAAAAGGAGTTTGTGTTTCGGTTGATGATTTAAATGCGAAAGTTCAAGGTTTGCCAGAGGTTGATCCTTGGAGTTATGTAAGAGGTCATGATGCAGTAAATATTCTTGCGGGCGGGATGGTTAGTGAGATAGGGCGGGGTGGGAAAGTTGACTCTGATAGAATTGAAAGTGTATTAAGATCTGGTATAGAGGAGGTTGAGTTTCGCGAAACTAAACTTCATCGCTCAATTGCAGCATGGCACCTTTCTAGGGGGGCTTCTGTTACTTAATGGCGTTTTCGCTTGCTGTTATAAAACATTTTAAACTTTCAGAAGTATGAAGGGTTCAGGCGTGATCGAGAGATTTTCTCAAGATAAAACGAGAGCAATTCTTCGATAGCAGCCTATGGAAATGATCAAGCGTCCGAAAGGCAATTATAGGTAGATCTAGTGCAATGAAGGCTGCGTTCGTGGGATGCTCGTCCTGGAATTCATTGGTCGCAAAGCGGCCATAGTATTGAGCTAGTCAGCTATGCACGACATTGAGATGTGCCGGTAAAAATAGAACCTTTCTTATGGTCGGAGTTGTCAATCAGTTCTGCCGAGTTCGGCGAAGTTCTTTCCAACTATAGAATTGCTGAGCTCATACTTTACGTCTTGATCTCTATGATCATTTCCACGGAACCCTGGGAATTCGCTAATATTGGGTATAAGTGACGGTTCTGTTTAATGGAAAGGTGACGCAGTGAGGCGCCGATAAACACCAACGTTTAAAAAGACATCTCCAAACACTCTTCCAGGCTACACATGCTTGCGCCTTTGCCTACAGCTACGCCAGAATCCGCCGGCTTGTGCGCTTTTGGGTCGGATTCTATTGTGGTCCGGTCGCTGACGAATCAGCGATCGGGTTTGGTAGCCCGGCTTAGACTTGGCGCATAGCGTCACTCGATACAGGCCTTTTTGGGGCTGTGTATTTATGGTGGCCATGCGCAGGGCGTCTTCGGGCGCGCCGGTTCTCCAAGTCACCGGTCTACCAACCTTCGTATGGCCACCACCCCTTCGTTTGGTAGCGAAAGATGATGGCTCCTTTTCTATGATTTGGAGATTCACTCATGATCAAACCAACACCCAACCCGCCCGAAACCGCCTCGGTTTCCCCCTACGAATCCATCGATTCCAAAAAACTCCACGAAGCCGCCGACCGCGCGCTGGACCATTACCTCTGTCCGCCCGGTTCCACGCCGCCCCCACGTAAAAACCGTGGGATGTACGCCGTGACGGCGGACAACAAAACCGAAGAACTGCTGGTCGATGCCAGTGCAACACTCGCTTCGGCCAAAACCATCGCCCAGAACGTCTCCAGCCTGTTGCCGGCGTCGCAGCGCCATGCGCTGGCGGGGATTGCGCAGTTGATCATGCTCGGGGAGTTGGCTGTGAATCGGGCGTTGGATAATTTGCAATTGCCGGGTTGATGCGCGTGCCGGGATCACCTAGTGATTGATCGGGTGTTCATTCTGGCGCCTTCGCGAGCAGGCTCGCTCCCACAGGGTTTTATGCTGATTGCAGGTGTTGTGTACGATGCTGAAACCTGTGGGGGCAGTTGATTATTACCGTGCTGTCTTCGTGTGGTTATTGAGGCGCTTCAGGACATTCGCGGGTCCATCGCGTCACGGTCATGTCATTGAATTGCTCACCGATGGTATCGACGCGTAGGCAAGCGCCTTTCTTCGCGTAGTACAAGATGCAGCGCGAGCTATCAAACGAGCAGGTATCCAGTTCGAAGAACTTGCGTGTAGCCAGCTCCTTCTCCACGCCACTGTATTCGTAGCCGTCGTTGGTATGCATCCGCGTCGGCTTCCAGCCTTGTTTGATCAGCTTTGCCTTGGCCGCTACCAAACGTTCACCGACGATGATGCCTGCGCTTGGGGCCTCTGAGCTATCGGCAAACGCTATGCTGATACCGATGCAGTAAAGTGCGGAAAGTACGAGGATCGACGCTTTCATTTGATAGTTTCTCCAGCCGATTTCTAGCTCGACAAAAACTCCGGATACCCGGCGGAAGGGGGCGTGGGATTGTTTATTGCCTAGGCCTTCGGCACGCGCCGCCCACCTTATCGCTGCTTTCGCCATCGCGCCCAGAGTAATTAGGGACTGGTCTATTTTCTGAAACAACCAATACGTCCCCAAAGGCATACCGAAGGCACGTAGACCAACTACTCTAATCGACCGAGTAGCCGAAATTTCGCTGATAAACTGATTTCCAACGTATGCCTGTAGCCGCCAATTAGCCGGGAGTTGAGATGGAAATCAAAGAGTTTTGCGTCGCTCATGGATTTGATTTGAGCGGCAGTGGAGTGGCATCGGGAGGCGGAAGTTTTGGAATGACAGATCTGAAAATTTCTCCGATTGAATTTTTGACTTTGGCGGAAGACGATTTTGAACGGGGCGGTTTGGCAGCCCTTGTTAACGCAACGACTAACGTGAAACGCGCCATTGTCGGACAGCTTGATCAGTTGTTGATCTCTTTTGGCTATCCTTCACTTAGATGGAACGTGCCGAAGAAGATCGAGCGAGTAAGGGCACTAGGGTTATTGGCACCCAGTCTGCTGCGTAAAGTTGTCGATATGCGAAATTTTCTTGAGCACGAGTACGCGACACCTGAGCTCAAAAACGTTGAGGAGGCGTTGGATATCGCGAGTCTCTTTGTGATGTCTGCTTCGGCGATGTTCATTCCTTTCGATGATGTTCTGGAGTTTTCACGATCTGAGCTCCCTGTGTCGGATAGCTCTGTCACACATCTCACGGCGGGGTTGAGTCGGGAGGATTCGGGCAGGGTTTTTTACACTGTTTACGCGTATGAACCTGGCGATTACGCCGGACATTGTGTTGGGCAATGCCAGATTCAATCAGGTCATGTCCTATTTGAGGCAATGGTGAAGCTTTCCGCATCGCTGATGCTTCGATACAAAGTAAACCAAGCACTCAGTGATTTCGAAGCTGCCTATGCCCGGTTATGAGTGCTCGTTATTTTTTAACCGGGGGAAAGGGCTTGACCCAGTTAAGGGGGAGAGCTGCGCAGCAAGGCCCCGATAAACGCCAGTGTTTAAAAAGACATTTCCAGTCACTCTCTCAGGCTACATATCCTTGCGCCTTTGCCTACAGCTACGCCAGAATCCGCCGGCTTGTGCGTTTTGTACCTGGTCTTTATCGTCTACGTGTCGCTGGCAACCCAGCGACCGGGTTTAGCGACCTGACCAGGTATAAGTACAACGACGCTCCAGTTTGTCGCAGACGTTTGCGATGACGATATGGTGGCTGTGCGTGGGAGACCTTCGGGTCTGCCGGGTCTTATACCTCTCGGTTCGCTAACCCGCGTACAGCTGCCACCCTTACTTGTTTAGCGACAGGTGTTGGTGGTTCCACCAGGTATAAATTTGGAGCTTCACCATGATCAAACCAACACCCAACCCGCCCGAAACCGCCTCGGTTTCCCCCTACGAATCCATCGACTCAAAAAAACTCCACGAAGCCGCCGACCGCGCGCTCGACCATTATCTCTGTCCGCCCGGTTCCACGCCGCCGCCACGTAAAAACCGTGGGATGTACGCCGTGACGGCGGACAACAAAACCGAAGAACTGCTGGTCGATGCCAGTGCAACACTCGCTTCGGCCAAAACCATCGCCCAGAACGTCTCCAGCCTGTTGCCGGCATCGCAGCGCCATGCGCTGGCGGGGATTGCGCAGTTGATCATGCTCGGGGAGCTGGCGGTGAATCGGGCGCTGGATAATTTGCAATTGCCGGAGTGATGCGGGTGCCGGGATCACCTGGTGATTGATCGGGTGTTCATTCTGGCGCTTTCGCGAGCAGGCTCGCTCCCACAGGGTTTTATGCTGATTGCAGATGTTGCGTACGACGCTGACACCTGTGGGAGCAGTTGATTAGTACCGCGCCGTCTTCGTGTGGTTATTGAGTCGCTTCAGGACATTCGCGGGTCCATCGCGTCACCGTCATGTCATTGAATTGCTCTCCGATGGTATCGACGCGTAGGCAAGTTCCTTTCTTCGCGTAGTACAAGATGCAACGCGAGCTATCAAACGAGCAGTTATCCAGTTCGAAGAAACTGCGTGTAGCCAGCTCCTTCTCCACGCCACTGTATTCATAGCCGTCGTTGGTATGCATCCGCGTCGGCTTCCAGCCTTGTTTGACTAGCTTGGATCTGGCCGCGGCCAAACGCTCACCGGCGACGATGC
This sequence comes from Pseudomonas fluorescens, assembly GCF_001648775.1. Taxonomy (GTDB): domain Bacteria; phylum Pseudomonadota; class Gammaproteobacteria; order Pseudomonadales; family Pseudomonadaceae; genus Aquipseudomonas; species Aquipseudomonas fluorescens_M. The sequence goes on along the minus strand of NZ_LVEJ01000024.1, from coordinate 6,419 downwards.
CTGCTGGCCCGCGATTGTCGTTTGGCGCCTGTGAGTCATCGGCAAACGCTGCGCTGATACCCGTGTAATAAAGTGCGAAAAATACGAGGGTCGAGGCCTTCAATTACAGTTCCTATAGCCGATTTTAGCTCGACAAAAACTCCGGGTCCTCGGTATGAGGTTGCGGAGGATGGTGATTCTTGGTGCCAGCCCTTCGGGACGTGCTGCCACCCTTGTTGCTGCTTTCGGCCTAGCGCCGAGCCTAGTGAAAGTGACCTGGGTTATTGCCTGCTTCTATTTATTCGTTCCTGTGATTCTTCTTCCGGTGCAATGAAAGGCTGCCACCAGAAAATCCTTGAGCGACCACGCCCAAAGACCCAGAAGCATGCAGATCACCAAAAAAGTGAAATATTGATGAAAGTCCGTACGGGGCACTTTTTGGCTGGTTATTCCAACCAGCCCGAGGCTTATCAGGCTGACGCAAAGAAAACTCAGACATCGTAAGGCGAGATAGCAAAGGTCTCTGAAGTTAATCGTGGATACCCAGTTTTTTGCAGATTCAGAAAATAAAGCCGACCACACCAGATGAAACAGACTTGCGTAGATAAAGCTCAGGCTTAGGCGTTCTGCTACATCAGCGCCGGAGCTCAGGAAAATTTGTGAATAGAAATGGTCGAGAAACACACCTACGGGACGCATGAGGTCGAGGAAAGGAAACAGAGCAACCCCACCTGCGAGATAAACGGCTAAAAAAGCGATGACTTTCATCTCGCACTCCGTTGCTTTAGTTACCAGGTCGATTTCGTGTCAGATCGGTTTTTTGCGTTCTATGCATCAACCTCGGTATCGGCATTGCCTGACTATTTTTTCAGCTATGTAAGTCAACAGCATAGTCATCCTGACCACTTTCGGTAACTCAGTCGCTGGACGTCAGAAGGGTAGAGGGCCAGACAGAGGCGCGCGGTTTTCGGCGAGCGGCGGAGGTTGGGCATTTAGCTAGGGGTAAGCGGGGATAAGTGGACGGATCTACCTGGGAAGGCTGACGGAGTTCTGTCTCGATAAACACCAACGTTTAAACTGGAAGAGCTTGGCGATTATGGCTTTGGTGATTCTGGGACTTTGCGAGTAGAAGCGGCCCTCACCCCAGCCCTCTCCCGGGGGGAGAGGGGGCCGACCGAGATGTCTTGCGGGGTACGTCGACCTGGAAGACCTTGGTGATTATGGCTTTGGTGAAAGACCTTCGATTTGCTTTGTGAGCTTGGCGAATTTGGATTCAATGAAAGACGTTCAAGTCGGTGTAGCTCTCGAATATCCCCGAATCAGTTCCCTCTACCTCTGGGCGGTCCGACGTTTCGGGAGGGCTAGGGTGAGGGGCTTTCCGTTCGGGACATCAATGTCTCCAGCCTGGCCAACGGCGGCGCATCCTGGTTGCGGTCAAACACCTGAATCCCAACCTTGAGCAACCGCCCATTTTCCGCCGCACCAATCACCTGCTCACATCGCAACAACAACCGCCCCTGATCACACTCCTGCGCTTTCATCCCCATCGGCAACCTGCCTTCCAGTCGCAACTCCGCCATCCGACTCTGCGCCGCAATCATCGCCACCGACCGATCCCGCAAAATCCCGCTGCTCTGCGTCATCAACCCCGCCACTCGCACAGCTGCCGACATCGCCACGGCAATAATCGCCAGCGCCACCAGCACCTCAATCAACGTGAAACCCGCTTCCCGCGAACGCGCACGCATAAACCGCCCAAAACCAAAACCCAGCCCTCGACGCTAACCCCCGTCCTTGACGGCTTGACGACGAAAACACCCGAGGATTTTCAACATCCCTGACATATCTTCTTGCAACACTGCGCGTCGAATCGAATCAAGCCAGGGAATGTCGAGATGGATATCGCACCTTTCAAATCGCTTCAGCAACCGTTGCGCACGCCGCGTGGTCAGCAGGGTTTTACCCTGATCGAGATCATGGTGGTCGTGGTGATTCTGGGGATTTTGGCGGCGATGGTAGTGCCTAAGGTGCTGGACCGGCCGGATCAGGCGCGGGCGACGGCGGCGAAGCAGGATATTGGTGGGTTGATGCAGGCGTTGAAGTTGTATCGCCTCGATCACGGCACTTATCCGAGCATGAACCAGGGGCTGAAGGTGTTGGTGGAGCGGCCGGCGGATGCGAAGAACAGCAATTGGCGCTCGTACCTGGAGCGCTTGCCGAACGATCCGTGGGGGCGGCCTTATCAGTACCTCAACCCCGGCGCGAATGGCGAGATCGACATCTTTTCCCTCGGTGCCGACGGTCAGCCGGACGGCGACGGCGTGAATGCCGATATCGGTTCCTGGCAGTTGTAAGGCCGGCCATGAACAGCCGCTCGCCTGAGGGGGCGAAGCAACAGGGCATGGCGATTATCAGCGCGTTGTTGATTGCGGCCGTGGTGGCGGTGATTGCGGCGGGCATGTTGACGCGCCAGGGCGTGTCGACCCGTGCGCTGGAGGCGGATCAGCAGCGTGTGCAGGGACGCTGGGTGGTGCTGGGCGGGTTGGAGATCAGCCGTCAATTGTTGTGGGACGCACGTCAGCGCGACCCGTTGACCCGGCTCGATCAGCCGTGGGCGCAGCGTCTCTCCGCGCAAGGTTTTGAAGGACGACTGGAGGATGAGCAGGGCAAGTTCAACCTGCGCAATCTGGTGGCCAATGAGCGGGTCGATGAGGCGCAGGTGGCGGCGTTTCAGCGCTTGTGCGAGTTGATCGGAGTCAGCGCCGGGTTGAGTCAGCGCATCAGTCAGCGGGTGATTGCGTCCTACCCACGACTGCTGAATGCGCAGATCGCCGAGGCGCCGAAAAGCGGTTTCGACAGTGGCCGCGCGACGTCGCCAAGGGCTTCACACAAACCGCAGAATCCGACGCTGCCGATGCTGCGCAGCATCGATGATTTGCGTGGTGTCGACGGCGTGAATGAGGCGGTGATGGGCAAACTGGCGCCGTACCTGACGGTGATTCCCGCGACGACGTGGCTCAACGGCAACACCGCCACCGCGCCGGTCTTGGCCGCGTTTGTGCCGGGGCTGTCGCTGGAGCGTGCCAATGCGCTGATCGCCGAGCGTGATGCCGGGCGCTGGTTTATCAACCGTGGCGATTTTGTTAACCGCTTGCGCATGCCGCAACTGGAGCTGACCAGCGTCAAGGTCGGCATCACCAGTGACTGGTTTCGCCTGCGCGGTGAGGCGCGGCGCGATCAGCGTCGGGTCAGCCTTGAGGCGTTGTTGCATCGCAGTCAGGACCGCTTGCCGCAGGTGATCTGGTCGCGGGTGGGCGTATGAGCCAGTTGAAAGTCGCGTTGCCGCCCTTGGCGGAACTGGATTTGCACAGTGAGTTGCACTGCGCGTGGCTGGATCGTCAGGGCCAGGTCACGCGGGAAGATCGCCTCAGTCTGAGCCAGTTGAGCCAGCAGTCGAAACTGCCGCCGCTGATGTGTTTTCTGCACCCGGCTGACAGCCTGTTGGCGAGTCTCGATTTACCGCCGCTGCCGGCCAACAAGATTGTCGCGGCGGTGCAGTGTGCGGCGCAGGCGTTGATGCTGGGCGACAGCAGCGAGATGCACATCGCGCACAGCTCGCGGGACGAGGCCGGGCAGGTGCAGATCGCCTGGGCGCCTCGGCAGGCGTTGTTGCGCTTTGGCCAGTTGCTGAAAAGCGCTGGGCTGAACCTGCGCGGACTCTACCCGGCGCCTTACAGCTTGCCGGTGCTACCGGGCACCGTTGCTTGCGTGCAGGATGGGCATTTGTTGTTGCGCGATAGCGTGCAAGTGGCGCGGGTGCAGCCGTTGTTCGATGACGGCCTCGACGGTGTCGTGTGGGAACCGGGTGCGACTGTGCACTGGATCGGGGATCAACCACCGACGGGTGCTGAATTGCCGATGGCGGATGCGCAGCGCTGGACCGGGCCGTTACCCGGTTGGGGAATGCATGGCGCGGTCCAGCAGCAAAAAACCGAGCATCGCGGCTGGGGCAGGGCGATCGCCCTCTCAGCGTTGGCCGTGGCGGTTTGGGTGATCGGTTTGAATCTGTATGCCGCTCGCGAGGCCGGGCAGGGCCAGCAGTTGAAAGCCCAGATGAACCTGCGGGTTAAGCAGACCTTTCCCGAGTTGCCGGTGATCCTCAACCCGTTGCAACAGGCGCGTCAGCAACTGGCGGCGCGGCAGAAGGGCGCGGCGGATGATCCGGCGCAGACGTTCAATCGTCTGGTGTTGCAGGCGGGCAGCGGCATGCAGTCGATGGCTGGCAGTGTCGAGCGGCTGACATTTGTCGACGGCGTCTTGCAACTGAGTCTGCTGAGTGAAGCCCGTCGTGGCGGCAATGATCAGGAGTGGCAAAGCACCTTGGCGCAGGCCGGTATCAGCGTGACGGCAGACGACGAGGGCTGGACCTTGCGTCCGGCCACTGAAGCCAGCCCAAGTGAAAGCGATGACAGCGGCGGAGCAGAAGAAGATGAATAAGGCCTCGCTCGCGGTTTATCGCGCCAAGTGGCAACGCTTTAACGCTCAGCTGCAGGCGCGGTGGCAGCCGTTGGCCCTGCGTGAAAAACGCATGGTCGCCGGCATGGCCATTGCGCTGATCGGCCTGCTGCTGTGGGTCGCGCTGGTCCAGCCGCCGCTGAAGAAAATCGCTTATTGGCAAGCCGAAACGCCAAAACTGCGCGCCCAGACCGAAGCGCTGGAGGTGCTGCTGCGCGAAGTCAGCGTGCGCCCGGATGGGCAAAGCGTGGCGCAGTCGCTGGAGCAAACCCTTCAGGCCAGCGGCCTGGCGGGGCATTACCAATTACAGGAGGCACAGGGCGCCTGGCAATTGACCTTTGACGCGGCGCCGGCCGATGCCGTGCTCGACTGGCTGTTGAGCAACCCGGCACAACTTTCTCTGCAAGTGGTCGAGGCCCGTTTGCAACGCGCAGACAACCCCTCGACCGAAGTCACCGCCGGCACTTTGTCAGGCACCGTTCGCATGGATCAGGCGCTGGGCGCTAAGGAAGCTTCATGAAGGGGTCAGGATCCAAACCGGCACGTCTGGCGTTGCCGATGCTGCTGATGGCATTGAGCGCGTGCAGCAACACCACCACACCACAGAATCAGCCGCCGTTGCTGGTCGACAGTGAACTCGGGCGGCCGCTGGCCAACACCCAGCGCAGCGGCGACGCGGTGCTCGACCGCGAACGTGCGCAGGCCCAAGCGCGCCCTGTGCCGAAGCAATTGCACAACATCAGCAAGAGTGCGCGTAGCGGTGCGGCGGCTTCGGGCATTGCCTTGCCGAGCAATCCGTTGGGCGATCAACCGGTGACGCTGAATTTTGTCGACGCCGATATTCAAGCGGTGGTTCGGGCGTTAGCACGTTCGACCGGGCAGCAGTTTTTGGTCGACCCTCGGGTCAAGGGCACGTTGACGCTGGTCTCGGAAGGTCAGGTGCCGGCGCGGCAGGCTTACGACATGTTGTTGGCGGCGTTGCGCATGCAGGGTTTCAGCGTGGTTGATGTTGGCGGTGTCGCGCAGGTGGTGCCGGAGGCGGATGCGAAGTTGCTCGGCGGGCCGATTTACAGCGCCGACAAACCGGCGGGTAACGGCATGCTCACCCGCACGTTTCGCCTGCAATACGAGAACGCGGTGAACCTGATTCCGGTGCTGCGGCCGATTGTTTCGCCGAACAATCCGATCAACGCTTACCCCGGCAATAACACCATCGTCATCACTGATTACGCCGAGAACCTGACCCGCGTTGCGCAGTTGATTGCGAGCATTGATTCGCCGAGTGCGATCGACACGGATGTGGTGCAGATCCAGAACGGCATCGCTGCCGACATTGCGCCGATGGTCGCGGATTTACTCGATGCGCCGGGCAATGATCCGACGCAGAAAATCGCCGTGATTGGTGACCCGCGTTCCAACACCATCATCATTCGCGCTGGCAGCCCAGAGCGCACGGAGCTGGCGCGTAATCTGATCTACAAACTGGATAACGCGCAGAGCAATCCGAGCAATCTGCACGTGGTTTATCTGCGTAACGCGCAAGCGGCGAAACTGGCGCAGGCCTTGCGTGGTTTGCTGACGGGTGAGAGTGACAGCGGCACCAGTGACAGTGCGCGTTCGGTGCTCAGCTCGATGGGCAGCAGCACCGGTGGCAGCGCTGGGCAGAACGGCCAGAGCAGCACGCAAAGCAGCGGCACTGCATCGACTAACAGCAGCGGCAGCACGGGCGGCAGTTACGCGCAGGGCAGCAGCGGCAGCGCAACCGGCAGCGGCGGTACGCAGAACAGCGAACAGAACGTCGCCTTCAGTGCCGGTGGCGTAACCATTCAGGCCGACGCCACCACCAACACTTTGCTGATTTCCGCGCCGGAGCCGTTGTATCGCAACCTGCGCGAGGTGATCGATCTGCTCGACCAGCGCCGTGC
>NZ_LVEJ01000023.1 GCF_001648775.1 Pseudomonas fluorescens | reverse complement strand
AGAGCCGATATCTCAAGTCGGGGTATTTCTTCAATATCCCCCATTCAGTCCCCTCTCCCCCGGGAGAGGGCTAGGGTGAGGGGCTTTTGATCTAATCCCCGATCTTCAAATCATCGGACGAGCCGCCGCAATCGCCACCAGCACCAACCCGACAATCAAGTTAAGCCCCACCACCCGGCGAATCCGCCCCAGCACCGCCGCACCCGTCGGCCAGTCCTTCGCTTCCACCGCTTTGCGCAACTCTGGCAGCATCAACCCCTGAATGCGGATAAACAGCGCCGTCATCACCACGTACAGCCCCATCATCACCTGCACATATTTCGGCGCGGTTTCAAACCCGACCTGCTGCAAATGCAACATGCCCACGCCGCTGATCGGCAGCAGAATCACCGCGACCCAGACCCACCGGAAAAAACCTTGAAACACTTCCACCCACAAGGTCAGGCGAGCAGGGCCGTCGAGGGCCTTCACAGCCGCCGGGCGCAGGACCATCCAGGCGAAAAACATGCCGCCGACCCAGACCAGGGCGGACAGCACATGCAGGGGGTAAACGAGGCTAAAAGGTGTCATTGGGGCACTCCGTTCTGCGCGGGATTAATTAGCGGGGTATGATAGCCGCCATCCGAAACCACTGAAAATTTATCCAGCGTTTTTTGCGCCCGACAATCCATGATCAGCACTGAACTCAAAACCACGATCCAGGGCGCCTACTCGCGTTTTCTAGAGGCCAAGAGCCTCAAGCCGCGTTACGGCCAGCGCCTGATGATCGCTGAAATCGCCAAAGTCCTCGGGGATATCGACACCGACGACGAAGGCCGGCGCAGTGGCGACCCCGCAATTGTTGCGGTGGAAGCCGGCACCGGTACTGGCAAGACAGTGGCCTACAGCCTGGCCGCGATCCCGACCGCCAAACTCGCTGGCAAGCGCCTGGTCATTGCCACTGCGACCGTGGCCCTGCAAGAGCAGATCGTCTACAAGGATTTGCCCGACCTGATGCGCAACAGCGGGCTGAATTTCAGCTTCGCCCTGGCCAAGGGCCGTGGCCGCTATATGTGCCTGTCCAAGCTCGACATGCTCTTGCAGGAAGGCCACGCGCAAACCGCTACCGCACAGCTGTTCGAAGAAGAAGGCTTCAAGATCGAGGTCGATGAGGCCAGTCAGAAGCTGTTCACCAGCATGATCGAAAAGCTCGCCGGCAATAAATGGGACGGCGACCGTGACAGCTGGCCGAATGCCCTGGAAGACGCCGACTGGGCGCGCCTGACCACCGATCACAGCCAGTGCACCAACCGTCATTGCCCGAACTTCGGCCAGTGCGCCTTCTACAAGGCCCGCGAAGGCATGGGCAAGGTTGACGTCATCGTCACCAACCACGACATGGTGTTGGCTGACCTCGCCTTGGGCGGCGGTGCGGTATTGCCGGATCCGCGCGACACCATTTACGTGTTCGACGAAGGCCACCACTTGCCGGACAAGGCGATCGGTCACTTTGCCCACTACACGCGCCTGCGCTCCACTGCCGACTGGCTGGAAACCACCGCCAAGAACCTCACCAAACTGCTCGCCCAGCATCCGTTGCCGGGCGATCTCGGCAAGCTGATCGAACAAGTGCCGGAGCTGGCGCGGGAGATCAAGGCCCAACAGCAGTTCATGTTCAGCGCCTGCGAACAAGTCGCCGATTTCAAGCCCGGTGAAGACGTCGAGGGCCGTGAGCGCCCGCGTCATCGGTTCGTCGCCGGGGTGATTCCCGAGCACATGCGCGAAATGGGCATCGAGCTGAAAAAGGGCTTCTCGCGTTTGAACGACCTGTTCACGCGCCTGACTGACTTGCTCAAGGAAGGCATGGACGGCGAGGTCAACATCGGCATCGCCAGCAATCAGGCCGAAGAGTGGTATCCGCTGTTCGGCAGCCTGTTGTCCCGCGCCTCGGGCAACTGGGAGTTGTGGAGCGCATTTACCGCCGAAGACCCGGAAGACAGCCCGCCGATGGCGCGTTGGCTGACCCTGGCCGAAAGCGGTTCGCTGTTCGACATCGAGGTCAACGCCAGCCCGATTCTGGCGGCGGAAACCTTGCGCCGCAGCTTGTGGAACGTCGCCTACGGCTGTCTGGTGACCTCGGCAACCCTGACCGCGCTGGGTACTTTCGACCGCTTCCGCATGCGCGCCGGTCTGCCGAAAAAAGCCGTCACCGCTGTCGTGCCGAGCCCGTTCCACCATGCTGACGCCGGTGTGTTGCGCGTGCCGGATCTGAAGGCCGATCCGCGCGATGCCGCCGCCCACACGGCGGCGATCATCCGTGAGTTGCCGGATCTGGTCGAAGGTTCGCGCGGCACGCTGGTGCTGTTCTCCTCGCGCAAACAGATGCAGGACGTGTTCGACGGCCTCGACCGCGACTGGCGCAAGCAAGTGTTCATTCAAGGCAACCTGTCGAAACAGGAAACCCTGAACAAGCACAAGGCGCGGGTCGATGGCGGAGATTCCAGTGTGCTGTTCGGTCTGGCCAGTTTCGCCGAAGGTGTCGACTTGCCGGGCGCGTACTGCGAGCACGTGGTGATCGCCAAGATCCCGTTCTCGGTGCCGGATGATCCGGTCGAAGCGGCGTTGTCGGAGTGGATCGAAGCCCGCGGCGGCAATCCGTTCATGGAAATCTCGGTGCCCGACGCCTCGTTGAAACTGGTTCAGGCCTGCGGGCGTCTGCTGCGCACCGAAGAAGACCGCGGCACCATCACTTTGCTCGATCGGCGACTGGTCACCCAGCGCTACGGCAAGGCGATCCTCAATGCGCTGCCGCCGTTCCGTCGTGAAATATCCTGAGACAACGGTGGGCAGTTTTGCCCGCCGCGTTGTCTATCTCTCTGCCATGCTTTTCCATTGGCCTTAGTTGGTTGTTAGGGAGAACTCCGTTCTTATGATCCGCCGTTCGTTGCCTGCCGTATTCGCCTTGATCTTCGCTGCCCCGTTGCTGGCAGCGCCTGCCGGTCAGCAGACCCTGTTCAACTTTGTGCGTCCCGCCGACGTGGTCAAAGTCACCACTGAAAACGCCGATCTGCCGCAAGCCAACGCTGAACAAACCCCGGAAGGTGAAGTGCTGCGCCGCGTGACGTTCAACCCGGTGGCGCGGCCGACCTTGCGCCTGGCGCCGCAGACCGGCGCGTGGGACTGGTCGCAGTCGGGCATGATGAGCCTGCGCCTGCAGAGCGCGATGAACTGGGCCGTGACGGTCTACGTGCAAATCCAGAGCAACAATGGCCAGACGCTGATCAGTCGCGTCGACCTGCCGGCCGGCCCGGCGCAAACCCTGTTGGTGCCGCTGGTGGCCTCGACGCCGCTGAGCCAAGGCATGAAGGCCGGGCCACCGATGCCGATGACCGTCGATGGTCAGCGCGTGTTGCTGGCCAGCAGCAGCGGTGAGCTGGATCGCAGTCAGGTGGTTTCGGTGAGCCTGTCGATGGATCAGCCGAAAGTCGCGCAGAGCTTGTTGCTCGAACGTTTCGGCGTGCAGGACGGCGATGCCGTGACCCAAGCCGTCTACGGCAATCTGGTCGACGCTTACGGGCAATCGACCCGCAGCAAGTGGCCGGAAAAAGTCGCTAGTGACGAACAACTGAAATCCGCCGCCGCCAAGGAACAGCAACAGCTGAAAACCTGGCTGGCCGAGCGCGAGAAGTCCTCGCTGGACAAGTTCGGTGGCTGGAGCAAAGGCCCGGCGTTCAAGGCCAGCGGTTTCTTCCGCACTGAAAAACGTGACGGCCGCTGGTATCTGGTCACGCCTGAAGGGCATCCGTTTTACTCGCTGGGCGTGAATACCGTCAGCCCGGACGTCAACCAGACGTACGTCGCCGGTCGCGAGTACATGTTCGAATCGCTACCGAAACCCGATGAACCACTGGCCAAACATTTTGGCGAGGGCGACAACCGTGGTGGCAACGGCGCCGATCAGGGCCGGGGTTACGGTAACGGGCGCTGGTACGACTTCTACGGCGCAAACTTGCAGCGTGTCTACGGTGAGCCGTGCAAACCGGCCGTTGAGAGTAAATCCGGGATCGCTGAAGCGGCGAAGACGCAAGCCGCGGAAACCGCTGCGGTGAAAGGCGCTGAGCCTGCCGCTGTGCCTGCTGAGCCGAAATCCGGCGTTGCTGAAGCAGCCAAGACTGAAACGGTACAAGCAACCACAGAAAAAACTGCCGAGCCGTGCAAGGCCACTGTCGATGAGCAACAGTGGGCCAGCCACACGCTTGATCGTCTGCAAGCCTGGGGTTTCAACACGGTCGGCAACTGGAGTGCACCTGAGTTGGCTGATGCCGAACGCGTGCCGTATACCTTGCCGCTGTCGATCGTCGGCGATTACACCAGCATCAGCACCGGCAACGACTGGTGGGGCGGCATGCCGGATCCGTTCGATCCGCGTTTCGCCATGGCCACCGAGCGCGCCGTGGCCATTGCCGCCCGAGATCACCGCGACGATCCATGGCTGATCGGCTATTACGCAGACAACGAGTTGGCGTGGGCCGGTCCTGGCGATGATGCGAAATCCCGCTACGCGCTGGCTTACGGCACCTTGAAAATGACCACCGACGTGCCGGCGAAACGGGCGTTCCTCAAGCAGTTGCGCGACAAGTATCGCAATCAGGCGGGGCTGTCGAAGGCGTGGGGCATTGATCTGCCGGCGTGGGAGTTGATGGAAGACCCGGGTTTCGTGCCACCGCTGCCAAGTCCTGAGCACCCGGAAATCGAGGCGGACTTCAAATACTTCCAGAAGGTCTTCGCCGATACCTACTTCAAAACCATCTCCGACTCGCTGAAATGGCACGCGCCGAACCAACTGCTGCTCGGCGGCCGTTTCGCCATCAGCACCCCGGAAGCCGTGGCGTCCTGCGCGCAGTATTGCGATGTGCTGAGCTTCAACATGTACACGCTGAAGCCGCAGGACGGTTATGACTTTGCCGCACTCGGCGCTTTGGACAAACCGGTATTGATCACCGAGTTCAATTTCGGCTCGGCCGATCGCGGCCCGTTCTGGGGCGGCGTGACGCAACTGAGCAAGGAAGAAGATCGCGGCCCGGCGTACGCCAATTTCCTCAAGCAGGCGCTGAGTGAACCGTCGATTGTTGGCGTGCATTGGTTTCAGTATCTGGATCAGCCGGTGACCGGGCGTTTGCTCGATGGTGAGAATGGTCACTTTGGTCTGGTGGGCGTGACCGATCTGCCATATCAGGGTTTTGTGGAAACCGTGCGAAAAAGTAATTTGCAGGCGATCGATCAGCTAGGTCAGGAAGCGCAAAAGGCGCCGGTGCATGAAGCTGAAGGTGGCCGCAAGGGTGAGGCTGGCAAGGGCGCCGGGGCAGGGCATGCGGGTGGGCATTCGGGGAATGGTCACTGAGTCCTTAGGCACCGCGTTATCGTTCTTCGCAAGCAGGCTTGCTCCCACACTGGATCTTGGCAGCATAAGAGATCCCCTGTGGTAGCGAGCCTGCTCGCGAAGGCGTCAGCCGCTTAAGCGAAATGTCTGAAATAACCGTCCGGCCCGCAGCTGTTCCCAAATCCCTCTGGGGCTGGAACAATGCGGGCCACTTTGTAGAGCGTTTTCGCGGGGGAGTTGCGGGTGCAGATTCAGGGACATTACGAGCTTCAATTCGAAGCGGTGCGCGAAGCTTTCGCCGCACTGTTCGACGATCCCCAGGAACGCGGCGCAGCCCTGTGCATTCAGGTCGGTGGAGAAACCGTCCTTGACCTCTGGTCCGGTACCGCCGACAAGGATGGTGCTGAAGCCTGGCACAGCGACACCATCGCCAACCTGTTCTCCTGCACCAAAACCTTTACCGCCGTCACCGCGCTGCAACTGGTCGCCGAAGGCAAGTTGCAACTGGATGTTCCGGTCGCCCGCTACTGGCCGGAATTCGCCGCTGCCGGCAAAGAATCCGTCACCCTGCGCCAATTGCTTTGTCACCAGGCCGGTTTGCCGGCGCTGCGTGAACTGCTGGCGCCTGAAACCCTTTACGACTGGCAAACCATGGTTAATGCCCTTGCGGCCGAAGCGCCATGGTGGACGCCGGGCACTGGCCATGGTTATGCCGCAATCACCTATGGCTGGCTGATCGGCGAATTGCTGCGTCGTGCCGACGGTCGTGGGCCGGGCGAATCGATCGTCGCGCGAGTGGCCAAGCCGTTGGGCCTGGATTTCCACATTGGTCTGGCTGACGAAGAATTCCACCGCGTGGCACACATCGCTCGCGGCAAGGGCAATGCCGGCGATGCCGCCGCCCAACGTCTGCTGCAAGTGACCCTGCGCGAACCGACCGCGATGACCACCCGCGCTTTCACCAATCCGCCGTCAGTGCTCACCAGCACCAACAAACCGGAGTGGCGCCGCATGCAGCAACCGGCGGCCAATGGCCACGGTAACGCACGCAGTCTGGCCGGTTTTTATGCCGGCCTGCTCGATGGCAGTCTGCTTGAAAGCGACATGCTCGAGGAGCTGACCCGCGAACACAGCCTCGGCGAAGACAAGACGTTGCTGACCCGCACCCGTTTCGGTCTGGGTTGCATGCTCGACCAACCGGACGTGCCCAACGCCACTTATGGCCTTGGCCCCAAGGCGTTTGGCCATCCAGGCGCGGGCGGTTCCATCGGTTTTGCTGACCCTGAGCATGATGTCGCCTTCGGATTTGTGACAAATACCCTTGGGCCGTACGTCTTGATGGATCCGCGCGCGCAGCAGCTCGCACGGGTGCTTGCCACTTGTCTGTAAAACCTCAATCGAGTTTCCAGGGTCGGAACCTCGGCGTGATTTTCGATTCAAAACGGCTGTTTATCCGGGCGAAAGTGCTCTGATTTTTCATTACTTCATTTTGTGGATTTTCAATGTCATCTAAAAAGACCCTCGCCCTGGCCCTGTGTGTAGCGATCACCGGTTGCGCACAGACCCCAAAAAACGATGCGGACGGCGGCAGTTGGTGGCCGTTCGGTTCTTCTGACAAAGTGGCGGCAAAAGAGCCGGCTCCGGCTCCGGCTCCGGCACCGCTGAAGCCTGCGGCCACTGCGCCAGTGGTCAAGACTGAAAGCAGCAGCCCTTGGTACTGGCCGTTTGGTTCCGATGATGAAGCTGCCAAGGCTGACATGAAGGCGGAAGTAGCGCCGGAAGCCAAGAAGCCGGTCGCCGTGGCCAAGGCTGATGCCGACACTGGCGGCAAGTGGTGGTGGCCGTTCGGCGGCAAGGATCAGCCGACCACTCAAGCTGTGCCAATGCCGGACCCGAAAGTCACCCAAGCATGGCTGGATGACTATGAGCCGCGCCTGCGTGAAGCGGTCAAGGACAGCAACCTGCAACTCGAGCGCCGTGAAAACGTCTTGGTCGTGACGGCGCCGGTCGAAGGCTCATTCAACCCGGATCGCCCGGCCATGCTGCTGCCGGTCACCCTCGGCCCGTTCACCCGCGTGGCGAAAATCCTTGAAGCCGACCCGAAAACCGCCGTGCTGGTACTCGGTCACAGCGATACCACCGGTGCCGCCCCGGCCAACATCAAATTGAGTCAGGAACGTGCCCAGGCCGTTGCCGCGATCTTCCGCCTCAGCGGCTTGCAGCGTGATCGCCTGATGTTGCGTGGTATGGGTTCCGAAGCACCGCGTGCGGCCAATGACAGTGTTGAAGGTCGTGCGTTGAATCGTCGTGTTGAACTGCTGGTGACCCCGCAAAACACCATGGTTGCCCTGCTGAGCAAATACAACATGCCTGCACCGAAGCCAGTGACCATGGTTGCGGCACAGGACGTGAAGCCAGCCGCCAAACCGGTCACTCCGGCTCCTGCCGCGAAAAAAGCCGCTGTTCCGGCAACCAAAAAGGCTCCGGTGAAAAAAGCGGCTGCCAAGGCCCCAGCTAAAAAGGCCCCGGCCAAGGCTCCAGCGAAGAAGACCGTGCCAGCCAAAGCCGCCGCGACCGACAAGAAAGTCGCCGCAGCCGATACCACCAAGAAGTGATCCGCTAACGAAAAGGAATGCGCCATGACCCAGGCTCTGGCAGATATGCGTCGTGATTACACCCGGGATGGTTTGACGGAGGCGCAAGCCCCGGCCGAGCCGTTTGCGCTGTTCCACCAATGGTTCGCTGACGCGGTGAAAACCGAACAGGCACCGGTGGAAGCCAACGCCATGACCCTGGCCACGGTCGACAAGGATGGGCGACCGCACTGTCGCATTCTGCTGCTCAAAGGCCTGGACGAGCAGGGCTTCACCTTCTTCACCAATTACGACAGCGCCAAGGGCCAGCACCTGGCGGCCAACCCGTTTGCCGCGATGACCTTCTTCTGGCCAACCCTCGAGCGTCAGGTGCGCATCGAAGGGCGGGTAGTGAAGGTCACGCCTGAAGAGTCCGATGCGTATTATCAGGTGCGGCCACTGGGCAGCCGCCTCGGCGCCTGGGCATCACCGCAGAGCCGGGTGATCAACGGGCGCGCTGAGCTGGAAGACTTGCTCAAGGCCACCGAGCAGCGTTTCTCCGACACGCAACCCGACTGCCCGGAACACTGGGGCGGTTACCGTTTGCTGCCTGAGCGCATCGAGTTCTGGCAGGGCCGTCCGAGCCGTCTGCACGATCGCCTCAACTACCGTGTGCAGGGCGCCGACTGGATTCTTGAACGTCTGGCACCCTAAGCAGTCTACCGAGCGGGATAGCCTGCCGCAGCGGCCTCAAGCCACTTCGGCAGATCCCGGCGCTTGATTTTCCGCGCCTGCGCGTTCGCCAACTGTTCGAGCATGAAGGCGCGTTTGTCTTCGTCCTTGCCGGCCAGCGACAACGCCAGATCGCGATCCATCCAGCGTTTGATCCGCACGTACAACCACCCGTGGAAGTACAAACCGGCGACAGTGGTGACGACGATGATGAAGTAATCCATGAAAATCCTTGGTGTCAGTGGCGCAGAATCGGTCATTTGGCGCTACTGTAGGGGCTATGTCAGGGAAAGCTGCGGGCGTCTGTACCGCGCCTGAATGAAAGCCAATTTATCCGGGCTGCGTCGTGACAGGCGTCAAGCAGCGGAGTTTAATGAATATATGTTCCTTTGGAGTTGATGCTATGCGTAAGTCTGTTCTGCTGGTTGCTTCCTTTTCCACGATGGCGATGTTGCTTACCGGCTGCCAATCGAGCCTGACCGGTGACTCCTACTCCCGTGACGAAGCGCGTCGCGTGCAGACGATTCGCATGGGCACCATCGAATCCCTGCGTCCGGTCAAAATCGAAGGCACCAAAACCCCGATCGGCGGTATCGCCGGTGCAGCGGTGGGTGGCGTCGGCGGCAGCGCCATCGGCGGCGGCAAGGGCAGCATCGTTGCTGCGGTCATCGGTGCAGTGGCGGGCGGCCTGATCGGTTCGGCAACCGAAGAAGGTCTGACCCGTACCCAAGGCGTGGAAATCACCGTGCGTGAAGACGACGGCAGCATGCGTGCCTATGTGCAGCAGGTTCAGGAGAACGAAGTGTTCCGCGTTGGCGAACGCGTGCGCATCTCCACCGTTGGCGGGACCAGCCGCGTTTCGCACTAAGCGGAATTCAGGGTAAAGAAAAACCCCGATCAGGTGACTGGTCGGGGGTTTTTTATTGCTTACAGCGAGGTGAGTCAATAATCGGCGCATGTTCCCATGAAGTACTCTAGTCCCTTCGGGAAGCTAACGTTAAGAAGAACTTCCAGCGCAGTTATCTGATCCGAGCTCAACATTAACTCGCCGGGCTCCAGTTCGTTCAAGGGCTTGGACTCGATCAGTTGTGCGACCTTTTCATTCATTTCGCTGCCGGTGACGTCCAGCTCGAATTGCATTGAATTATCTTGGACGTCATCAGGATAGAAGCCGGTTATGGAAAGGTAGAGCATATGTCAGTCCTTAATTTCTCGAGGTTTTTCTATCTGGCTCTGCTGGCCCGGTTTGTTCACCTGTCAGGTGATTGAACTCACCCAAATGAGTCGTTCCCAGTTTGTCGTATTTTTCTACAGCATTACTTTTGTAATCCCACTCATATATTCGACCTTTGCGGTCGACCCAGCGTGCTCGCTGCTTTCCGCCACCTTGAACCGATGACTTTGACTTCACTCTAATCGCATCGGGGAACGCAGGAAGTGTTTTTGGGTGGCCGTAGTAAGCGTGGTCTCTAGCCCGACTGACAACGATATAAATCGGCCGAACCAATGAGCCTGGTGGAAACACTAGAATAAAATCCCGATAATCCGGCGGATAAACCGGATTTACCAGAATTCCATCCGCCGCTCTCGTCGGCGGATACACCCAGATATGCGGCGCTTGCGGTGCAGCCTCCAGCGCGGGGATGCCGAGGATGTCGGAGCCATCCACAGCCGGCGTCCAGATCAGTTCCACACCTTCGCCCAAGTCAGCAATGAACTGGCTGTCACGCAACTTGAACTGCACGACATCAACCATTTCCCAATCGCGATTCTTGCCGGTGTAGAAGCCGTAGCCCTTCAGGCTGCCGTCGGCCTGCTGTTCGATCCTCAGTCGAACACGGGTTCGCGCCTGTTCAAGTCCACGCAGTTGATCGTCGGTATAGAGCGCGCTGTCACCAAGACTCGAGGGCATGAACAGCGCAACCAAACCAACCAAAGGTGCAACAGCCGCGCTTGATACAGCAGCGGGCAGTGTTTCAAACACCGAACCCGCCAACGCCAGACTGCCAAACCCGGCCGGAATGGCTGCTGCACCGATTTTCTTGAGAGGGACGCCGCCGCTTTCATCAGCCTCCCGCGCGCCCAGCAGGATCAGGTCGCCGTAATCCTTCAGGCTGTCGGTCGGCACCATCCCCGAAGGATTGGAGTAATCGATGATCGCATCCGGCAATTTGCAGGATTTGGCAAATACACAGCCAGCCCGAATGGGATCGGCTTTTTTGACCGCTACCTCACGGCTGCGCTCGAAAGCCTCCTGCCGCGCCAGCATGGCGTCGTAAGCGTTTTGTCTGGCGTCGCGTTCGGCCAGTTCAGTGGCCGACATGTAGCGGTAAGTGACGTGATGCCCGTCGCCTTGCGGTGGGTTTTGAACCCGGGGAATGTCCTTGTTGCCAGCCACTGATCGTCCTTTCGTTCATCCATCGACAGCCCTTCGCAAAGGGCTGCGCAACGTTAACGAAGCAGGAAAATGGTGGCTGTAGGACGCGTCTCTAACGACGTGGGGATTAGTCGCTGTGTATCAATTCCAAGCAAACGTGGGGGGATTTTTTGATTGAAGTCTTTTTCCTGAGTCGTTCGGCCTGCGACTATCCATATTCTCGGTGTGCTCAACAAGTAACCTGTTTTAAGGATTTGTTGATGTGCAGGCGAGTTCCGCGTTTCAGGTTTCCGTAGTCACCGAGTGCGCGCATAGCAACAGAGCTCTCGGCTGTCACTTCAAACAGGTGACCACCTTTAGCCACGAGGACTGCAGCGCCATTGGCGAGCGCAATCTTATAAGCGTTGCTGAATGCCTTCCGAGCGATCTCAGGAATCCGCGATTCCTGAACGGAAATCTGATCGTCCGTCATTGGGTGTTTTTCTGCTTTACGTGACATAGGTGACTCCGGAAACGGTGCTGAGAAGGTTCAGAGCCAAGCCCCTCTCTAGAGAAGGGCTTTGATTTTCTATGAAGCGTTTCAGACGTTTTGCAGAGTGCTCCGGCGACTCGCCGCCGCCGTCACCGCATAACCAATCAACGCCGCCAGAATCGAGCCGGTCAAAATGCCCATCCGGTCCATCCCGGCGTAGTCGCTCACGCCGGGCTCAAAGGCCAGCGAACCGACGAACAGGCTCATGGTGAAGCCGATGCCGCAGAGGATCGCTACGCCCATGACCTGGCCCCAGTTGGCGCCTTGGGGCAGGGCGGCGATGCCGGTTTTGACCGCGAGCCAGGTCAGACCGAACACACCGACGGTCTTGCCCAGCAGCAGGCCGACCGCAATGCCCATCGGCACGTGATGGGTGAAGCTTTCTACGGTCACACCGGTCAGCGACAGGCCGGCGTTGGCGAAGGCGAACAGCGGCAGAATGCCGTAGGCCACCCACGGGTGCAGCGCATGTTCGAGGGTCAGCAGCGGCGACGGCTCGGCGTTTTTCGTGCGCAGCGGGATGCAGAAGGCCAACGTCACGCCGGCCAGCGTCGCGTGCACTCCGCTTTTGAGTACACAAACCCAGAGGATCAGACCGATGATCATGTAGGGCCCAAGTTTGACCACCCCGAGCCGGTTCATCGCCACCAGCGCGGCGATGCACGCTGCCGCGAGGCCCAGCGACAGGGTCGAGAGTTCGCCGGAATAGAAGATCGCGATGATCACGATGGCACCGAGGTCATCGATGATCGCCAGGGTCATCAGGAACAGTTTCAGCGATACCGGCACACGCTTGCCGAGCAAGGCCAATACGCCGAGGGCGAAGGCGATGTCGGTCGCGGTCGGAATCGCCCAGCCATCAAGGGCTGCCGGGTTGTCACGGTTGAGGAACCAGTAGATCAGCGCCGGTACCAGCATGCCGCCGATCGCTGCCGCGCCGGGCAGGACGATTTGCGAGGGCTTTGACAGTTGGCCGTCGAGGACTTCGCGCTTCACTTCCAGGCCGATAAGCAGGAAGAACATCGCCATCAGACCGTCGTTGATCCACAGCAGCAGGGGTTTAGCGATTTTCAACGCACCGATCTGCGCCACCACCGGGGTGTCGAGCAGGCCGGTATACAGCCACGACAGTGGCGAGTTGTTGATAATCAGCGCCAGGATGGCCGCAGCGATCAATAACAGACCGCTGGCAGCTTCCAACTGAAAGAAACGCGTGAAAGTGCTACGCAGAGGCAAGGTCGCTCTCCATCGAATCGTCAAAAAGGTGGGACACCCTAACCCGTACTGTTAGTTGTTAAAACAAAAGTTATATTCTTTTTTGTTATATGTCGTTACAAGGCGTCTAGCCCAAGCCACGCTGAGCCTAGCAGTTGCCTGACATATTGAGACTCAGCTGTATCTGTGCGCGCTGTAGGTTTTTTCCTAAGCTGATGAGTGAGCCTTTTGAACAGACTCATCTCCTGCCGATTCAACGAGAACCCTCACCATGAGCGACAACCGACAGTGGGCCCGCGAAGCTATCCGCATTATTGAGGCGGATTTTCAGCGCAGCGCCGACACCCACCTGATCCCTTTGCCGTTGCCGGGTTTTGCGGGCATCGAGTTGTATTTCAAGGATGAGTCCAGTCATCCGACCGGCAGCCTTAAACATCGCCTGGCGCGTTCACTGTTTCTCTACGCGTTGTGTAACGGCTGGTTGAAACCGGGCGCTCCGGTAATCGAGGCGTCGAGCGGTTCGACGGCGATTTCCGAAGCGTATTTCGCGCGGATGCTCGGATTGCCGTTCATTGCGGTGATGCCGGCGACCACCTCCAAAGAGAAGATCGCGCAGATCGCCTTCTACGGTGGCCAGAGCCATCTGGTGAAGGATCCGACGCAGATCTACGCCGAATCCGAGCGCCTGGCCCGCGAGCATGGCGGCCACTTCATCGACCAGTTCACCTACGCCGAACGCGCCACCGACTGGCGCGCGAACAACAACATCGCCGAATCGATTTTCCAGCAGATGCGCTACGAGAAACACCCGGAACCGAGCTGGCTGATTTCCAGCCCCGGCACCGGCGGCACCACCGCGACGCTCGGCCGTTACGTGCGCTATCGCCAGCATTGCACCCGCGTGTTGTGCGCCGATGCCGAGCGTTCGGTGTTCTTCGATTTTTACCAGACCGGTGATGCGAGTCTGCGCCTGGATTGCGGCTCGCGCATTGAAGGCATTGGCCGGCCGCGCGTTGAAGCGTCGTTTCTGCCCAAGGTGATCGATGCGATGGTCAAGGTGCCCGATGCCTTGTCGCTGGCGGCCATGCATTATCTGGCGCAGCGTCTGGGACGGCATGTCGGCGGGTCGAGCGGGACCAATCTGATTGGTGCGCTGATGGCGGCGCAGCAGATGAAAGCGGCGGGGGAGTCGGGGTCGATCGTGGCGATTCTGTGCGATGGCGGCGAGCGATATGCCGACACGTATTACGATCAGGATTGGTTGCAGGCGCAGGGGTATGAGTTGAGTGGGTTGATCGACGCAGTGGCAGCGAGTGCCGAGCGCGGTGAGCCGCTGCCGACTTCAATCCTGCGCGCCAATATCTGAAGCTGAATACAAAAACCAATGTGGGAGCGAGCCTGCTCGCGAAGGGGGCATCTCATTCAACATCATTGTTGTCTGAAATACCGCTTTCGCGAGCAGGCTCGCTCCCACAGGGTTTTGTATTGGGTCAGCTAATGCTGATCAGGCTTCGAGGCCGAGGATATCGCGCGCCACGGCTTCTGCGATGCGAATCCCGTCCACACCCGCCGACAGAATCCCGCCCGCATAACCCGCGCCTTCACCGGCCGGGAACAGGCCTTTCACGTTCATGCTCTGCAGCGTCTCGTTCCGCGTAATGCGCAGCGGCGACGAAGTGCGCGTCTCGATCCCGGTCAACACTGCATCGTGCAGCGAGTAACCGCGAATCTGCTTCTCGAACGCCGGCAGCGCTTCACGAATCGCTTCAATCGCAAATTCCGGCAATGCCAGGGACAGATCGCCCAGCGCCACGCCCGGTTTGTAAGACGGCTCGACTTCGCCCAGTTCGGTCGAAGGAATGTCGTTGATGAAGTCGCCCACCAACTGCGCCGGTGCTTTGTAATCGCTGCCGCCAAGGATGAACGCGTGAGACTCCAGACGCTCCTGCAACTCGATCCCCGCCAACGGGCCGCCGGGATAATCGACTTCCGGGGTAATGCCAACGACGATGCCGGAGTTGGCGTTGCGCTCGTTACGCGAGTACTGGCTCATGCCGTTGGTGACCACGCGGTTCGGCTCGGAAGTCGCCGCCACCACGGTGCCGCCCGGGCACATGCAGAAGCTGTAGACCGAACGGCCGTTCTTGGCGTGGTGCACCAGTTTGTAGTCGGCGGCGCCCAGTTTCGGATGGCCGGCGTATTTGCCCAGACGCGCGCGGTCGATCAGCGATTGTGGGTGTTCGATACGGAAACCCACCGAAAACGGCTTGGCTTCCATGAACACGCCACGGCTGTGGAGCATGCGGAAGGTGTCGCGGGCGCTGTGGCCGAGGGCCAGAACCACATGTTTCGAATGCAGGGTTTCGCCGCTGGCCAGTTGTACGCCGACCAGTTGGCCATCTTCGATCAGCACGTCGGTGACGCGTTCCTGGAAGCGCACTTCGCCGCCGAGTTCGCGGATCTGCTCGCGCATGTTTTCAACCATGCCGGTCAGACGGAACGTACCAATGTGCGGCTTGCTGACGTAGAGGATTTCTTCCGGGGCGCCGGCCTTGACGAACTCGTGCAGGACTTTGCGGCCAAGGAACTTCGGATCCTTGATCTGGCTGTACAGCTTGCCGTCGGAGAACGTGCCCGCGCCGCCTTCGCCGAACTGCACGTTGGACTCGGGGTTGAGCACGCTTTTACGCCACAGGCCCCAGGTGTCCTTGGTGCGCTGACGCACTTCGGTGCCGCGTTCGAGGACGATCGGCTTGAAGCCCATTTGTGCCAGCAGCAGGCCGGCGAAGATGCCGCACGGGCCGAAACCGACGACGATCGGGCGCTGGCTCAGGTCGCTTGGCGCCTGGCCGACGAATTTGTAGCTGACATCCGGCGCCACGTTGACGTTACGGTCTTCGGCGAACTTGCCCAACACCTTGGCCTCGTCGCGCACGCTGAGGTCGATGGTGTAGATGAAGCACAGTTCGGAGGACTTTTTGCGCGCGTCGTAGCTGCGCTTGAACAAGGTGAAATCGAGCAAATCATCGCTGGCGATGCCCAGGCGCTGCACGATGGCAGGGCGCAGGTCTTCTTCGGGATGGTCGATTGGCAGCTTGAGTTCAGTGATTCGTAACATGGCGAGGATCCGGGTTCGCGGGGCGCACAACTGCGCCAGGGCGTTTGAAGGCCGCGATTATAAGCCGCAAAGGCCGGATCCGGTGAGGCTAAAACGCTCAGTCGTTGCGCGAACCGCCGAAATACCCGCAACCGCGTTGCACCTGGCCGTCGATGCGCAACTCGGCGCTCATGTGCTGCACGCTGCCGGTGCTGCTGTCGACGCAGCGCTGCGGCGCGACCCACAGTTCGATGCGTTGGTTATTGGCTTCGCTGCTCAGATTGAAGCGGCCGTCGCCCAGTTGCTCTTCAACATAAGGCACGGCAAGTGGCGGCTGGCCGTCGCGGTCGATGACCATGCCTTTGCCGCTGACCTTGACGTTCCATTCCGGGCCATGGCCGGTGGCGCGCAGGATCAGCAGTTTGAAATTGGGATCATCGCAAGCGGTGCCGGAGCGTTCGACGCGGTACAGCTGAGTCAGGTCGAGGCGGTCACCGGCGACCTTGCCGCGCACATCGGCAAACAGCTTGCCCTGCTCGTCGGCGAGGGTCGCGGCTTCTTGCAGGATGCTGGTGCCACCGATGTCATTGACGATGAGTTGGCGCTGCTCCTGGCATGGCTGGAACACCAGTTTGCCGTCAGCGGCGGTCAGTTGCCCCTGCATCCGCGTCTGCCCGATGTGCGAGGCACTTTCTCGCTGGCCGTCGAACAACTGGCAAGCGGCAAACAACGGCAGCAGGGCAACAACGACTAACGAACGGGCAACACGCATCTTCGGCTCTCCAGACAAGTGCCGCCACGTTACGCAGCCTGACCGTTCATCACAAGGGCTTAGCCCACGTGAAATGTCTGACCTGTCTGCAGGCCTTCGACACTTTTCGCATAGGCCAATGCCACATCCGCCGCAGGCACAGGTTTGTAACCACGGAAATACGGGGCGTAGCTGCCCATGGCTTCGAGCAGTACGGTCGGGCTGATCGAGTTCACGCGCAAGCCGCGCGGCAACTCGATGGCGGCGGCGCGCACGAAGCTGTCCAGCGCACCGTTGACCAGCGCGGCCGATGCACCGCTGCGAATCGGATCGTGGCTGAGCACGCCGGTGGTGAAGGTGAACGAGGCGCCGTCGTTGGCGAACTCGCGGCCGATCAACAGCAGATTGACCTGGCCCATCAGTTTGTCTTTGAGGCCGAGGGCAAAACTGTCTTCAGTCATCTCAGCCAACGCTGCGAAGGTGACGTTGCCGGCAGCGCAGACCAGTGCATCGAACTTGCCGGTTTGCTCGAACAGCTTGTGGATCGACGCGCTGTCGCTGATATCCACCTGCAAGTCACCGCTGCTGCGGCCGATACGGATGACTTCGTGGCGTTGCGAAAGCTCTTTGTCCACGGCCGAACCGATGGTGCCGCCAGCGCCTATCAACAGAATCTTCATCGTGCTGTGCCTCAAGTGATTGAACGAGGTTTCAGTCTAGAGTGGTTTTTTCTGCGGATAAGCGCGCTAATGGGCAACCTTTGGTTTTCAAATGGAAACAATCCATGAGCGAAATGGATGATCTGGCGGCGTTCGCTGTGTTGATCGAAGCGGGGAGTTTCACCTTGGCGGCGCAGCAATTGGGCTGCAGCAAGGGCCAGCTGTCCAAACGCATCAGCCAACTGGAAGCGCGATTTGCCGTGGTGTTGCTGCAACGCACCACCCGGCGCTTGAGCCTGACTGCTGCCGGCGCGGCGTTGTTGCCGCAAGCCCAGGCGCTTGTCGTCCAGGTGGAACGGGCGCGTCAGGCCCTGGCGCGGCTGAAAGACGATATGGCCGGGCCGGTGCGAATGACGGTGCCGGTGTCGCTGGGGGAAACCTTCTTCGATGGGCTGCTGCTGGAGTTTTCGCAGCAGTACCCCGAGGTGCAGATCGAGCTTGAGTTGAATAACAGTTACCGCGAGCTGTCACGGGACGGCTTTGATCTGGCGATCCGCAGTGAGGTGGCCAATGACGAGCGACTGGTGGCCAAACCGTTGCTGGCCTGGCAGGAAATGACCTGCGCCAGCCCGGCCTATCTCGAGCGCTTCGGTGAGCCGCTGACGCCACAGGCGCTGGCCGAACATCGCTGTCTGCTCAACAGCCACTACAGCGGTCGCGAAGAATGGCTGTATCACCAGCAGCATGAATTGATGCGGGTGCGGGTATCGGGGCCGTTCGCCAGCAACCACTACAGCTTGCTCAAGAAAGCCGCACTGGCGGGCGCCGGGATTGCGCGGTTGCCTTCGTATCTGCTGCAAGCGGAATTGGCAGACGGACGCTTGCGCTGGTTGCTGCGCGATTTTCAGACCCGACGCATGCCGATGTACCTGGTGCATCCGTATCAGGGCGGACTGCCGAAACGCACGCAGGTGCTGGCGGATTATTTGATCGGCTGGTTCAAGCGCAGCGGCGAGGCGCTGGATCGTCTCCAGCGCTGAGCCCACACGGATGTTGCTTATTTTGCGAAGCGGCGGGCGATCAGGTGATCGATCGACAACTTGCCCGGGCCGGTCGCCATCAGATACAGCAACACCGCCGCCCAGGTGCCGTGAGTCGGATAGGCATCCGGATACACAAACAGCTGAATGGTCAGCGTCATGCCCAACAACGCCAACGCCGAAAACCGTGTGGCGAAGCCGATCAGTATCAGCACCGGAAAGAAGTGTTCGGCGAACGCCGCCAGGTGCGCGGCGAGTTCCGGCGACAGCAGGGGCACGTGGTATTCGCTTTTAAACAGTGGAATCGTCGAGTCGGCCAGACGTGGCCAACCGAGCTGAAAAGTGCCGTCGAGCAAGTCGATGGCCAGTCCCTCGACCTTGGTCTGCCCGGACTTCCAGAACACCGCCGCAATCGAAAAACGCGCGATAAAGGCGATCAGGCTGTGCGGGATTTGTTCCAGCAACGTGATGGCGCGGGTGATGAGCGTGTTCATGGCAATTCCTTGTTGTGTATATGGCTGATCGCGTTGTGCGCGATCAGTAAGGCCAGGGTTTGGCTGAGGTCGAACGGCGGGCTGTTTTCGGCCGCTGCGAGCAGTGGCCGGCCGTCGATCAGCTGACGGATAAACACGCTGGCGCCGTGCTCAAGGGCAAACACCTCGACCTCCAGGCCATTGCGCAGGATCAAGGCGTACTGCCCTTGGTCGAGGTCGATGCCGGCCAGCGACGCGTCGCGTTGATGTGCAGCCCAGATCGCCACCACGGCATAGGCCGAGTCGAGCAGATGCAGGGACGGATGCAGTTCGAAGCGCAATTCGCTCAAGCCTTGAGCGGCGGTCAACGCCGCAGTGATTTGCTCGGCGCGCACGGTGCTGGCGTCGGCGGCGTGATAGGCGCGAGTGCGCAATTGCTCAAGACGTGCGACATCGGCCAGATAGGGCACGCTGCGAGCCGGCTCGAACCTTTCGATAAACTCGGCGAAACCCTCGCCGAACTGGCTCAGCAATGGGCTGGCTGGCGGGTTGTCGTGGATGAATAACGCCGCCATGGCGCGGAAAAAATCGGTACCGACCAGTTGCTCGACCACGGGGTAGCTGTCGGCGAGTGCGTTGATCAAGGAGCTTTGGACGTTATTGCGATACACCGCAAAGCGACTGGCCGGGTCGGCACCGTTGGCGCTGCACAGACCTTCCGGGCAGGGCAACTGAGTGTCGAGGAGGGCAGCGGCGAACGCGCGTTGTGTGCTCATGACCAGCCCCCGGCAGCGCTTAGCAACTCATCGGCCTGACGCGCCTCGGCCAACAGAATGTTGAACGCCGGCACTTGATTGTCGCGTTCGATCAACGTCGCCACCGGGCCGATGCGAGCCAGCACCTGTTGGTACAACGCCCAGACCGCTTGATCAATCGGCGCGCCGTGATCGTCAATCAACAAGCGGTCACCGCGGCTGTCGGCGTCTTCGGCAAACCCGGCCAGATGAATCTCGCCCACCGCGTGCAGCGGCAGGGCATCGAGATACGCCAACGGATCGCGTTGATGGTTCACGCAGGAAACGTAGACATTGTTGACGTCCAGCAACAGGCCACAGCCGCTGCGGCGGATGACTTCGGCGATGAAATCTGCCTCATCGAGGGTCGAGCGCTGAAACGCCAGATAGGTCGCCGGGTTCTCCAGCAGCAGGGGGCGTTTGAGGGTGTTTTGTACCTGATCGATATGCTCGCAGACGCGCTTCAGCGTCGGCGTGTCATAGGCCAGTGGCAGCAGGTCATTGAGAAACACCGGGCCGTGGCTCGACCATGCCAGGTGTTCGGAAAAAGAGTGCGGTTGATAGCGCTGAATCAGCTCGGCCAGGCGCTTGAGGTGCTGCTGATCCAGCGGCCCTTCAGCGCCGATGGACAACCCGACACCGTGCAGCGACAGCGGATACTGCTCGCGGATCAAACCGAGAAAATGATGAAACGGGCCGCCGGCGACCATGTAGTTTTCGGCGTGTACTTCGAAGAAACCGATGTCCGGTTGTGAATCGAGCACTTCACGAAAGTGCCCGGTCTTGAGCCCCAGCCCGGCACGGGGCGGGAGCTCGCGCAGGGCTGCCTGAGTGGCGGGAAGGGCAGGGGGGCTGGCGTTAAACATGATCGTCACTCAGGCAGACCAAAGATCAGGACTTGGCTTTGAACGCTTCCATCTGGCCGAAACCGGTCGGCGAGGTCTTGCTCTCAGTGGTGGCGCAGCTGCCTTTCGGTACGAGTTTCCAGGCGTTTGCCTGGTAGTCCATTTTCGAAGTGCCAGCACATGTGGTGCCTGCACCGGCGGCGCAATCGTTATGACCTTTCATGGCCACGCCGAAGCATTTTTCCATGTCGTCGGCGGCGTGGGCGGTGGAGACGGCGGCGATGCTCAGGGCAGAACCGAGGGCCAGAACCAGGGCAGTGGCGGACAGGGTGCGAGTGGTAGCAGTCATGATGTTTCTCCAGTCTTGGTCAGGGTTTTTACAAGCGGTTTTTGCTTGCTTACCCCACTAGAGAAAGCTCACTGCGGTGCGTTACAGCGCTGCGCAAATTATTTTTAAATAACCTGCAGGCTGGCTTTGTGTTCTGTCCCGCCGGACTGCCGAGGCTGTTCTATAGTCAACTCGAAGGCCCCTTTGCCCGGGCCGATTTACCAGGACGGTATCTCATGAAAAAGGATCGCTCAGACTCCGCTGCGCTATCGCGCCGGACGTTATCTTTTGCCCTGGCCTGCGCATTTCCCTTGTGGTTCAGTGCGGCGACTGCCCAGACAGTTTCCGATCCGCAGGACACCCTCAAGCGCATCAACTTCAACTACAACACCCTCAAAGAGGCTTGCCAGGAGCCCGACACCGGTGCCGCGCGCGGCCTCTACTATTGCAGCGGCGTGACCTTGCGCATGGTCAACGACGGGCCCTTCAATCCTTGGGATTACAGCCCGTACGCGATCAGGATTGGCGCGACTTCCTATTCGTGGATCCGCAAGGACCTGAGCACGCGCATCCTCATTCATCCGGCCGGTTTCATCTTGCGCACGCCCACCGATGCAGCGGCGCTGAAGCTGCCGGTCAAAGAGCAGGGGTTCACCTGTATCTACGCCTTCGATGGCGGCACCGGGCCCGAGCGCAAGTGGTATGGCTGCGGTTTCTTCGACAGCCGTGAGCCGCCGCGCGCCGCTCAAGGTGCGATGAACAATCGCAATGCCGCGCTGGCCTATGGCACCTGCGCCGAAGCCGGGGTCAGCACCGCCGAGCAGTGGACGCAGAAGTACACCGGGT
This sequence comes from Pseudomonas fluorescens, assembly GCF_001648775.1. Classification (GTDB taxonomy): domain Bacteria; phylum Pseudomonadota; class Gammaproteobacteria; order Pseudomonadales; family Pseudomonadaceae; genus Aquipseudomonas; species Aquipseudomonas fluorescens_M. Next base: position 336,109 of record NZ_LVEJ01000023.1, on the reverse strand, counting down.
TGATGAAGGGGCCGATCCAATATGGCCAGTGCTCATGGAACGCGGAAAAACCCAGTGACTGGAGCGCGATGATCCGGGTGCACGAGTCGCGGCCCAACACCACCAACAAAGACCCTTTTGCCTTCAGTGCGCAGGTCAACGAGTTCATGTTGAAGAACGCCACCGCGACCAACGATGGCAGCGAAAACATGAAGTACATCGACGCCTTTATCTACAACGTCAACAGCACGCAGAACTTCGCCACGCGCGGTGATCAGGCGCCACCGAAACCGGAGAACGGCTTGAACAGCGCTCGCAACTTTCAGAAGAAACTCCACGCGCAAGGTTACAGCGTGCCAATCCTGCGCCTGGACTTCACCAAGCCTGCGGAGCAGCGCTTCAGTTATGTCGCTGCTGATCAGGCGATCGAGCCAATGATGGCGGGTGGAGTTCAGCCCACACCTGCTGCACCTGCGCCCGACTACATCGCCTCGGCCAACTGGATCAAACGTTACGACCCCGGCACGCGCAAGGATGAGTGGAGCTTGAGTGTGGTGCCCACGGCGGCAGGTCGCGCATTGCCCAACGCGCAACTCGGGGTGATGTACGAGCAGCTGTTCGCCCTCAAAGGCGCCGACAGCCACTGGCGCGACAATGAAAAATCCGTCGGCAGCATGCGTCAGCAATTGAGCTGCGTCCTGGTCAATTACCGCGCCAAGACGCCATGGAATCTCGAGCCGTTTCGCCCGGCCTTGTCGGACAGCGAGACTCGGGCGGCGGGCTGCAATCCGGTCCCGCGTTGAAGGTGTGTTTGGCTAATCAAGGAGATGCAAGCCATGAACAAACGGTTGAACAGGATCGCGCCATTGCTGATGTTGCCCCTGCTGGTGCAGGCCACCTGGGCGTATGCAGAGTCATGTGACGAGACGCTTAAAAAGGTCGAAACGTTGTACAACAAGACCGTCGACAGTTGTGGCCAGGACCCCGCATCCGACTGTTCCGGGTTGCTGGTGCGCGGTACGCACCGGGCCGACCCGGCCAAAGGGCAGAAATGGGATGTATGGAATCCCAGCCCGAAAGCCGTGGAGCTGGGCACGTTCGCCGCTTCGTTCATGCGCGCCGACGGCATCAGTTACGAAGACCCCGGCATGAGCACGCAGAACGGCTATCTCATCACGCCAAGGGATCTGGTGCGCGACCCGGAAACGCCGGTGCATGTTTACTGCGCCTTTCCCAATGACGCCTGGACCGATTTTCGCAATGACCGCGGCTGTGGCGACAACAAAAACACCGCGCCGGCCGAAGCGGTTTGTCAGGCGATGAAACCACCGATCGCCACTCCGAATGCCTGGGTCGCGCACTTCACCCAATACAACAACAATCGGCAACAGGACCAGTTGCAATGCGGCTTCAACATGCGCAATCCGATGAGCAGCAAGGAGCGGGTCGACGCCTTTCGCAACTTCATGGGCGCGCGCAAGGTCATCAACAGCCGTGAGTTTCAAACCCAGACGGAACTGCGTCTGGGCAACCCGAAGACTGACGAGTTGCCGGTTCTGGCGTTTTTCTACAGCGATCAGCGCGGCTTGAACGATGCGATGGCCAATCAACGCGACTACAAGGCCAGGACCGGCAAGGACCGCAACATCATCAAGATCGACTTCCCGAAAACGCCAGTGGCCAAGGCCTCTTTCTCGTGCATCCAGACCGCGACGCCAGCGACGCCGCAGTTCTGTGAGAAGTACATCGAGTCGAGCACCTGGGTACAACGGCCAGATCCGAAACTGGGGCCGAACACCTGGTCGCTCTCGGTGGTGCCGACCGCGTGCGGGCGGGCGATCAAGGATGATCAGACCGACCGGATGTTTGCCGAGTTGTACAACAAACACAAAGACGACCAGCAGTGGCGGCAGTACAGCGTCAACGGCGGGTCACTGCGTCGGCAGATGGTCTGCCACCTCGCAGCCACCTACGACGGCAAGCCTGTGCGCAACAAGCCGGAGTGGAACCTTGAGCCGGCACGGTCTTATGCCGATCAGGCGACGGCGGTGGCGCAGCATTGCAATCCGTATTGATCGTCGATGCTCAGGAGCTGCCGCATGCTGCGGCAGCTTCTATACAGAGAAAATGAATAATCTTTATCGCGAACGGTGATTAAAAACTGTCATTTATGACAGTTGGAAAGATTTTTATGATGAGTATATTCAGTCTTGTAGTGGAGATGGCAGCGTCTAACCAACACGGGTGAGGGACTCAACATGGCCGATATCGCGGAAAGAGTTAAGCATATAATTGCTGAGCATTTGGGCCGGTCAGCAGCGCAGTTGAATTCAGACGACAATTTTGTTGATGATCTGGGGGCTGACTCATTGACAGTCGTTGAGCTGCAGATGGGACTGGAAGATGAGTTCAGCATAGAAATGCCGGATGATGAGGCTGAAAAAATCAAGACGGTAGGGCAAGCGATCGCTTATGTGAAAAGTTGCGAGGGTGTAACGTAGTGACGCGAACACAAAAAACGGCCCGAAGGCCGTTTTTTTGTTAGCTGAAACGCATCAACCGCCGAGGTACGCCTCGCGTACTTTCGGGTCGGTCAGCAGCGCTTCACCGGTGCCTTGCATGACCACGCGGCCGTTCTCCAGAACGTACGCGCGGTCGGCGATTTTCAGCGCCTGGTTGGCGTTCTGCTCGACCAGGAACACCGTCACACCGTCCTTGCGCAGCATTTCGATGATGTCGAAAATCTGCTGGATGATAATCGGTGCCAGGCCCAGCGATGGCTCGTCGAGCAGCAACAGTTTGGGCTTGCTCATCAGCGCACGGCCGATGGCGAGCATTTGCTGTTCGCCGCCGGACATGGTGCCGCCGCGCTGGTTGAAGCGCTCTTTCAGGCGCGGGAACAGGCCGAGCACCTTGTCCATCTGTTCCTGATAGTCGCCCTTGTCGGTGAAGAAACCGCCCATGGAGAGGTTTTCTTCAACGGTCAGACGGGCGAACACCCGACGACCTTCCGGCACTACCGCGATGCTTTTGCGCATGATCTGCGACGAGTCCTGGCCGACCAGTTCCTCACCCATGTAGCGGATGCTGCCGCTGTGCGCCTGCGGCGAACCGCAGAGCGTCATCAGCAGCGTGGACTTGCCGGCACCGTTGGCGCCGATCAGGGTCACGATCTCGCCCTGACGGACTTCGACGTTGACGCTGTGCAGGGCCTGGATCTTGCCGTAGAAGGTGGAAACGTTTTCGAACTGCAGCATTTACGCTTCCCCCAGGTAGGCTTTGATCACTTCAGGATTGTCGCGGATCTGTTCCGGCGTGCCGTCAGCCAGAGGCGTGCCCTGGTTGATCACGACGATGTGGTCGGAAATGCTCATGACCAGTTTCATGTCGTGTTCGATCAGCAGCACGGTGACGTTGTGCTCTTCACGCAGCACACTGATCAGCGCCTTGAGGTCTTCGGTTTCCTTCGGATTGAGGCCGGCAGCCGGTTCGTCGAGCATGAGGATCCGCGGACGGGTCATCATGCAGCGAGCGATTTCCAGACGCCGTTGCTGACCGTAGGCCAGGGTGCCGGCGGTACGGTTGGCGAACTCTTTGAGGTTGACCTTTTCCAGCCAGTACTCGGCAAACTCCATGGCCTCGCGTTCGCTTTTACGGAACGCCGGGGTCTTGAACAGACCGGCCAGGAAGTTCGTGTTCAAGTGACGGTGCTGGGCGATCAACAGGTTCTCGACCGCCGTCATGTCCTTGAACAGGCGCACGTTCTGGAAGGTACGCACCACGCCTTTGAGCGCGATCTTGTGGCCCGGCAGGCCTTGAATCGGCTCGCCATCCAACAGGATGCTACCGCCAGTTGGCTGATAGAAACCGGTCAGGCAGTTGAACACGGTGGTCTTGCCGGCGCCGTTCGGGCCGATCAGTGCAACCACTTGTTTCTCTTTGACGGTCAGGGCCACGCCGTTGACCGCCAGCAAGCCGCCGAAGCGCATGCTCAGGTTTTCGACTTTAAGGATTGAGCGGCTCATTTTCGCATCTCCGCTCTCAGTTTAAGTTCTGGTCGTTGCATCGGCAGCAGACCTTGTGGACGCCAGATCATCATCAACACCATCAGCGCACCGAACATCAACATGCGGTACTCGCTGAATTCACGCATCATTTCCGGCAACAGGATCATCACCACGGCCGCCAGAATCACACCCAACTGCGAGCCCATGCCACCCAGCACGACAATGGCGAGGATGATCGCCGACTCGATGAAGGTGAACGACTCCGGGGTCACCAGACCCTGACGGGCGGCGAAGAAGCTACCGGCGAAACCGGCGAAGCTTGCGCCCAGAGTGAACGCCGACAGTTTGATGATCGTCGGATTCAGCCCTAGTGCCCGGCAAGCGATTTCATCTTCACGCAGCGCTTCCCACGCACGGCCGATCGGCATGCGCAGCAGACGGTTAATGATGAACAGCGCTGCCAGCGCCAGCAACAACGCAACCAGGTAAAGGAAAATCACCTTGTTGATCGAGTTGTATTCGAGGCCGAAGTATTCGTGGAAAGTCTGCATGCCTTCCGCCGCTTTACGCTCGAAGGTCAGGCCGAAGAACGTCGGTTTCTCGATGTTGCTGATGCCGTTCGGACCGCCCGTGATGTCGGTCAGGTTACGCAGGAACAGACGGATGATCTCGCCGAAGCCGAGGGTCACGATCGCCAGATAGTCACCGCGCAAACGCAACACCGGGAAGCCCAGCAGGAAGCCGAACGTGGCCGCCATCAGGCCGGCAATCGGCAGGCAGATCCAGAAGCTCAGGCCGTAGTAGTGCGACAGCAGCGCGTAGCTGTAGGCGCCGACGGCGTAGAAGCCGACGTAACCGAGGTCGAGCAGACCGGCCAGACCAACGACGATGTTCAGGCCCAGGCCAAGCATCACGTAGATCAGGATCAGCGTCGCGATGTCCACCGCGCCACGCGAGCCGAAGAACGGCCACACCAGCGCACCGATGATCAGCGCAATGATGAAGTAGCGTTGCGTGGTCGGCAGGGTCAGGAAGTTGCTGGCCTTGGCCGGGATCAACGGCAGGCCCGGCGAGGAGTTCCACGCCTTGCTGATCTGCTGGTTGAACAGCACCCGCAGGAACATCAGCACCGAGCAGATGGCGATGGTCGCCAGAATCATCGGGCTGGTGTTGTGCACTTCAAGGTTGATGCCGACGATGGTCAGTTTCAGACCGAGTACCGGGTAGGCCACGGCCCACACCAGCAAGGCACTGAACAGTGCCTGTTTAAGATTCCTAGTCATACTTTCTCAACCTCCGGACGGCCCAGAATGCCGGTCGGACGGAACAACAGCACCAGAACCAACAAGCCGAAAGCCACGACGTCCTTGTACTGGTCGCCGAAGATATCGGCACCAAACGCTTCCGCCACCCCAAGCACCAACCCGCCGAGCATGGCGCCGGGGATGCTGCCGATGCCGCCCAGTACCGCTGCGGTGAAGGCTTTGAGACCGACGAGGAAACCGGCGTTCGGGTTGATCACGCCGTATTGCATGCTCAGCAGCACGGCCGCGATGGCCGCCAGTGCAGCACCAATGACGAAGGTCAGGGCGATGATGTTGTTGGTGTTGATGCCGAGCAGGTTGGCCATCTTGATGTCTTCGGCGCAGGCGCGGCAGGCGCGACCCAGGCGAGAGCGGGAGATGAACAGCGTCAGGCCGAGCATGGCGACCAGGGTCACCACGAACACCACGATTTGCATGTAGGAAATCAGCACTTCATGTGCGCCACCTGGCCCGAAGGAAATGTTCCCGGGGATCAGGTTGGGGATGGATTTGTCCTTGGAGTCTTGCGCCAGCAGAACCGTGTTCTGCAGGAAGATCGACATACCGATGGCGGAGATCAGCGGGATCAGACGGTTGCTGCCGCGCAGGGGGCGGTAGGCGATCCGTTCGATGCTGTAACCATAGGAACTGGTGACAACGATGCTCGCGATGAAGGCTGCGGTCATCAACAGCGGGACGTTGTCGATTCCCATCATGGCCAGCCCGGCGATGGCGATGAACGCCACGTAGGAACCGATCATGTACACCTCGCCGTGGGCGAAGTTGATCATTCCAATGATGCCGTAAACCATCGTATAGCCGATGGCAATCAGGGCATACGTGCTGCCAATGGTCAGGCCATTAACCAGCTGCTGGAAGAAGTGATAGAGGTCAGGCATTACAACGCTCCTAAAAACCTGATACGCATTTCACTGGTGGAGTCATTTTCCCGCCCGGCCCCGTGGATCTCTATCCACTTCGAATCCGGGTTTTGCCAGCGAACCGCTGATGACGGTTTTGAGATTTTCAGGTGGGGAGACTGGCGGATCACGCCAGCGCGGCCCATACATTCGTAAAACAAAGCCCACGGCACGCCGTGGGCTTTATTGGCAGTCAGTCAGGGCGCGCCTTACTGAGGCGACACTTCAGTTTTTGGTTTGCCGAAGTGCCACTCGTAAACCACAAATTTGAAGTCCTTCAGGTCGCCCTTGGCGTCGAAGCTCAGGTCGCCAGTCGGGGTTTTGAAGGTGCCGGCGTGAATGGCTTCGGCCACTTTGGCAGGGTCTTCGGATTTGGCTGCGGTGATACCGCCGGCAATCACTTCAACCGCCGAGTAGGAAGGGAACACGAACGGGCCGCTCGGGTCTTCTTTCTTCGCCTTGAAGGCGTCTGCCAGGGCGATGTTGGCTGGATCCTGGTCGAAGGATTTCGGCAGGGTCACCAGCAGACCTTCGGAAGCGTCTTTGGCGATCTGCGAAATCGAGTCGTTACCCACGCCTTCCGGACCCATGAACTTGGCTTTCAGGCCTTTTTCAGCCGCCTGACGCAGGATCAGGCCCAGTTCCGGGTGGTAGCCGCCGTAGTAAACGAAGTCGACGTTGGCTTGCTTGAGTTTGGCGATGATCGAGGAGAAGTCCTTGTCGCCGGCGTTGACGCCTTCGAACACGGCGACTTTCACGCCTTTCTTCTCAAGGGTCGATTTGACGGCAGTGGCGATGCCTTCACCGTATTGTTGCTTGTCGTGCAGCACGGCAACGATTTTCGGTTTCACGTGATCGGCAATGTAGTTACCGGCGGCAGGGCCCTGGGCGCTGTCCAGACCGATGGTACGGAAGACCATTTTGTAACCACGGGCGGTGATGTCCGGGCTGGTGGCAGCCGGGGTGATCATGATCACGCCTTCGTCTTCGTAGATGTCCGAAGCCGGTTGAGTGGAGCTGGAGCACAGGTGACCGACGACGAACTTGACGCCGTCGTTGACGACCTTGTTCGCGACCGCTACCGCTTGTTTCGGATCGCAGGCATCGTCGTATTCAACGGCTTCGAGTTTCTTGCCGTCGACGCCGCCCTTGGCGTTGATTTGTTCGATGGCCATTTTTGCGCCACTGAACTGCATGTCGCCGTACTGGGCTACTGGACCGGTTTTAGGACCGGCGATACCGATTTTGATGGTGTCAGCTGCGAACGAATGGCTGGCAACCCCGGCCAGAACCATAGCGGCAAACAGTTTGGAAATCTGCTTAGTAGCCTTAGTCATAGTGCTCCACTCTTACTGTTGTAATTTTTTTTGAGTTCTGGCGCCGTAGCAGCAGAACCGGGTCAGATATCTTTGCGATACCCTCCGGAAATGCCCCCGGCAACTGTACCGGTACAGTGTAGAGCGCCGGTTGTTAGCCTGGGAAGCAGGCGCCGAGGGGCAAAACTTGTGGGTGTCGCATTTTTGAATGAAAAAGACAGAATTGCGGCGGGACGTTCGTGGGCATATAGCCCAATCAGCAGCATTCCCTGGCGTTCCTGCTCTTTTCGTTCGGTGCAGCCATTTGCAACCGGGTTTTTCTGGCGGACCACCGACGTTATCATTCGCGTCGATTTCTTTTCCGGACAGTTCCCATGAATCAAGAACCTAGCACCCTCTATGCCAAGCTGCTTGGTGAAACCGCATCTATTACCTGGAAAGAGTTGGAGCCGTTCTTCGCCAAGGGTGCCCTATTGTGGGTCGACCCTACGCTTGATTTGATCGCCGCTGCCGAGGCCGTAGCGTCAGACGAAGGCGAGAAAGTCGCTGCCTGGCTGGCCGAAGACAAGGTCGCCAAGCTGTCTGAAACGCGGGCGCTGGATCTTTTCGAACGCGATCCGCAGCTCTGGGCAGTGGTGGTTTCGCCGTGGATTCTGATCCAGGAAAGGGCAGGCGCTTCTGACGCTGCACCTTGATGGTGCGGCGGGTCATCAGCAAAAAGTGTGTAGCGGAGTAGCGTGATGGCACGTTGCCGTAGAGAAACACCCCAAGCGCGGGCGGCCTCACGGTGACGTAAACGTAACGGGAACAGTTTAGTAAGCAGCCTAACGGCTGCTTAATTGTTTCTGGATATTGGAAAGGCTGAAATCTTCAGTGAATGTGCCGGCCCCTTCGCGAGCAAGCTCGCTCCCACAGGGGAATGCATTCCAAATGTGGGAGCGAGCTTGCTCGCGAAGGGGGCGACTCGGTCCTGGATCAGACCGTGAACGACTTCCCGGTATGGTTATTCAGCGAAATAACCTTGGTCTTGCCAATCCGGTGACGGTAGATCTCGCGCAGGTACTTGATCGACTTTTTCACGCAATCGCGCGACAGGCGAATGTCGTTGATCGAGACAAACTTCTCTTTGTCGTTGATCAGCTCGCGGTACTTCTTCTCGTACATCGGTTTGATCGCGTACCAGTTGGTGTCGAGGATCTTCGCCGGGTTCTCGAACTCGTTGAGCAGATCATCGATGCGGTCTTCGTCGAATTCTTCATTGATGATGAAGTCGAGAATCGAGTTGTCCAGGGTCTCGTCGAAACGGTACGGGTTCTTCGCGAAGCAGCGCTTGATGAACGCCACGATCAAGGTCAGGAAGTCGTCCGACAGGCACGGGCTCTTCGCGATCAGAGTGGTCAGCGACAGGTTGGCCGAGGCACCGATCACCAGCGCGTAACGCTTGAGCGTGGTGTTGGGGAACAGGCTGTTGAGGTGGGTCTTCAACCGGTTCAGGTCCATGTACGACAGCTTGTAGTCTTTCGGCAGCGAAACGATCGAGACCACCGACGAGCAGTTCTTGAAGAAGTGCAGGTCGTGCAGCGCGGCGGCGTCGTAGCCGGAATTCTTGTACTGCTCAAGCGACGCGCGATAACGCTTGGACTCGATCGGCAACAGGCTGATGCCTTCGATCGCCTGCGTCACTTTGTTGAAGTGCGGCAGGTCGATCGAGCGGAAGAACAGGTCGTCGATGTTCAGACGCTGCGGCTCTTTGTCGAACACCTTGAATTTGTCGCTGCTCGGCGGCGGGGTTTCCGGCACCACCGATTCGGCGTAGGCAATCGCCACCGGGCCGGCCAGACTCATGAACAGGTCGTTGGCGTCGAGGCGAATGGTTTCGCCGATGTCGATGCCGGCGCGACGGAAGTAGTTCTGGTCGTAGTCAGTGGTGACTGCCTGCGCGGTCAGAATGTTGAATATCTGCTGCGAGATGTACTGGTTGGCGTGCTTTTCCATCGCATTGACATCAATGTTCTGGATGTTGCCGTCATCGCTCTCTTCGGCGTAACGCATGATGTCGTTGGAAATCAGCATCATCGCGTTCCACGGGCGGATACGGCCCATGACGCTAGCTTCGCTGCTGTCTTCATTAGCGAAGTTGTAAGAGAAATCCCATTCTTCCGAGAGGTATTTGCACAAGAGGCGACCGGCGTTGATGTGCAGCGCCTCGGACATTTCGCTGCGGTGATCGGAAATGTTCGGCAGCACGCAGATGCCGCTGGTGAAGATCGGTTCGAAGACGAACGAATGACCGCTCTTGCCGTCATGCTCGTCCATCGGCTTGGTGTCGAAGGTCTTGTTCATGTACGAGTGCTGCTGGGCCAGGCCGAATTCCGAAGCCATGCCTGAACCGGTACCGCCGCCGGCACTGAAGATCGAGAAGTACAGGCGCGACTGGTTGGCCTTGATGCCGCAGCTGTCGATCAGGTACGAGTGGATCATTTTCCAGTCAGGGCTGGAGAAGCGCTGGGTGTCCTTGTTGAGGATGATCTTCGCCAGGTACTGGCCGAGGATCGGCGCGTTACCGGCGCCACCGGCGTGGACTTCGGACAAGTCCATGATCTTCATTTTGCTGTAGTCGCGCAGGAAGCCGCTTTTCTCGCCCTTGCGCGAGAAACGGATGCGCCCGGCGATGTCCTTGTCGAGGTCGCCGAGCATCACCAGCGGTTCGACCAGAAACACCGGTTTGGTCGATTTGTTCGGGCCGATGCGCAAGTTGTTCTTGATCCACTGCGCCGGGCTGTAGCCCTTGTCGGCCAGTCGGCGATCCGCCGCACGGTCTTCGTTGTTGAATTCGTTGAGGTAGAACTTGCGTGCGTTGTACACCAGCTCCGCGACGTCGAGGGCGATGTTGGAGCCGCAACGACCGAGGCCGATCAGGCACACCGAGGGGAATTCCTGGTCGTTGTGCTGTTCGTTGTCGCCTTCCAGGTGCGGCGGACGCGGGAACACCAGATCACGCAGGCCGTCGAGGTTGTCGAGGATGCGGTCGGTATTGGTTTCGGTGAAGTACAGGTATTGCTGGGTCGACAGCGGGCGCGACGGGACCAATGGCTTCGACGATGACGGGCTGTTGGCGGCGGGGCTCAAAGTCAGATCGGATACCGCAGTGGCGGGATTGTTTTTAGAAGTCATTGTGCGCCATATACCTGGACTGGTTGGCTCGCGGGCCAGTTGCCTGCGAACCTCACGGAATAAGATCTCGCGTCTTTTATGTGCGCGAATTGAGCCCGAGCGTCAGGGTTTTGGCCTGACTGTCGCTGGGGGGAATCCTTTCCTGATCGTTGATGAATCGGCCATTATTCGGCGATCTTTAATCGAAAAGAGGCAAAATGATGTCAACGCTACCTTCGTTGGGGTTCGCCGGAATCGGTCTGATGGGCCTGCCCATGTGCCGGCGTCTGTTGGCCGCGGGTTATCCGCTGACCGTGTGGAACCGCAACCCGGCCAAGTGCGCGCCACTGGTCGAAGCCGGTGCCCGACAGGTCGCAAGCCCTGCGCAACTGTGCACACACGCCGACGTGGTGATGTTGTGTCTGGCCGACACGGCGGTGGTGCGCGAAGTCGTGTTCGGCCCGCACGGTGTCGCCGAAGGTGCAAAAAAAGCCCAGTTGCTGGTGGATTTTTCCAGCCTGGAACCGACGGCCACGCGCGAAATGGCCGCCGAACTGCTGGAGAAAACCGGCATGGCCTGGCTGGATTCACCGGTGTCCGGCGGCGTGGTCGGTGCCGAGGCCGGTAGCCTGGCGATCATGGTCGGTGGCGAAGTAGCAGATCTTGAACGCGTGCGTGCAGTGCTGCTCAACCTCGGTCAGCGTGTCACGCACATGGGCGGCGTCGGCGCAGGCCAGGTGACCAAGGCCTGCAACCAGATGATCGTCGCCTGCAATGCGCTGGTCATCGCCGAAGTGGTGGCGCTGGCCGAGCAGGCGGGCGTTGATGCGAGTCTGATCGCCGAAGCGTTGGCCGGTGGTTTTGCCGATTCGAAACCGTTGCAGATCCTCGCCCCGCAAATGGCCGAAAGCCGTTTCGAACCGATCAAGTGGCACGTGCGCACCTTGCTCAAGGATCTTGATACGGCAGTGAAATTTTCTCGCGAACAAGGCTCGGCGACACCGATCAGCGGATTGGCCGCACAATTGATGCGCCTGCATGGGGCGCAGGGCTTTTTGGCGCAGGATCCAGCGACACTGGTGCAAATGTACCGCGCGCCAGAATCAACGGATTGACCGCGTGTGAATGCTTGCGCTGATTGATTTCTTCCAGCACCGGGCGCAGTTCGTCCAGCGGCACCGGGCGGCTGAGCAGGTAACCCTGAATGAAGTCGCAGCCCGAGCGTTCAAGGAATTCGTATTGCTCCAGGCTTTCCACGCCTTCGGTGACCACCTGTAGATGCAGGGTGTGCGCCATGACGATGATCGCCTGAACAATCTCCATGTCGGCGGTGGCTTTAGGGATGTCGAGGATGAACGAGCGGTCGATTTTCAACGTGTTGAGCGGCAGACGTTTGAGGTAGGCGAGCGACGAATAGCCGGTGCCGAAATCATCGATCGACAGTGAAACGCCGAGGGCGCGAATCTGCCGCAGCAACACCAGCGTGTTGGCGATGTTGCCCATCAAGGCGTTTTCCGTGACCTCCAGTTCCAGCCGTTCCGGCGCAACCCCGGCGCAGCGCAAGGCATTTTCGATTTCGCTGGCGAGTTCTTCCCGGGCGAGGTTGAGCGGCGAGCAGTTCCAGGCAATTTTCAGTTCTTCGCAGCCATGCCGTGACAACTCACCGAGGTCCTTGCAGGCCCGGCGCAGCACCCAGTTGTCCAGTTCGGCGATCAGGCCGTTGTTTTCGGCGATGCTGATGAAACGGTCCGGGGTCAGCAAACCGTGCACCGGATGGCGCCAGCGAATCAGCGCTTCAAGCTTGGTCACGCGGCCGGTTTTCAATTCGAAGATCGGCTGGTAATAGAGGGTCAGGCCGTTTTCTTCGCGCAGCGCATGGCGAAGTTCTTCCTCCAGTTGCAGCTCGAAACTGGCGCGGGTCTTGAGGTTGGAACTGAAAAAGTGCAAGCCGTTACGGCCCGCGCCCTTGGACTGATACAGCGCCAGATCGGCGTGCTTGAGCAGTTCTTCGCAGGTGGTGCCGTCTTCCGGAAACAGGCTGATGCCGATGCTGGTGGTCATCACCATGCGGCGGCCGGCCAGCTCGATCGGCTCTTTCATCTTGAGCATGATGCGCTGGGCCATGTTGCGGGCTTCTTCACGCTCACGCAGGCTGATGAGGATGCAGAACTCGTCGCCGCCGAAACGCGCGACCACGTCTTCATGGCTGCGCACCGAGCCTTTGATGTGATTGGCGATGACCTTGAGCAGTTCGTCACCGGCGTCATGGCCGAGGCTGTCGTTGATCCGCTTGAAGTGATCGATGTCGAGAAACATCACCGCGAGCATGCCGCCTTCGCTGGTTTTCTGGCTGAGTTTCTCGGCGAAGATCTGGTTGAAACCACGACGGTTGATCAGGTTGGTCAGCGCGTCATAGTTGGCCACTTGTTGCAGTGACATGCGCGCCTGATCGAGTTGACTGAGCAAGGCGTTGACCCGCCGCAGGTCGTGCTCCTTGTTCTGCAGTTTCTTGTCGGCCAGCGCCGCGCTGATTGCACTGCCCAGAATCAGCAAGGCGATCAGCGCGACAGTCAGGCCCAACTGCATGTGGCTGGCCTTGACCGCCAGCGTCGGCACGCTGCCTTCGGGCAGTATCAGTTGCAGAGCGGCCATGCCGGTGAAATGCATGCTGAAAATACCGGCTCCGAGGATCAATGCCGCGGCGTACTTGAGCATCTGATGCACCAGACCGCTGCCTTCGCGCAAATAACCTGCCACCCACAACGCAGCGAAACTGGCGCCGATGGCGATCGCAATCGATAGCACGAACAGCGACGGTTGGTAGTACGCGGTGGCGCTTGATTGCATGGCGGCCATGCCAACGTAATGCATGCCGGCGATACCCATGCCAATGACGATGGCGGTCTTCAGATATTGCATCAGGCTCGGTTGCGCTTCGCTCAGCGTGTGCATGGCCAGCCACGAGGCGAGCAGGGCGATCAGCAGGGAAAACAGGGTGATGGGCAGGTCGTACTGGATGTCGATCGGTGCCTGGAATGCCAGCATGCCGATGAAATGCATGGCCCAGATGCCGCCGGCCAGACAGGTCGCGCCGATCCAGCGCCACAGTCGCTGCGAACGTGGGTCTTCGGCATGGCCCACACGCTCGGCCATATCGAGGGTGGCAAAACTCGCGGCGCAGGCGACCAGATAGGCCACCAGTACCAGCAAGGGATTATGTGTGCAATCGAGAATGACCTGCCCGCTCTCCGGCAGCTCGGTAACAAACTGCAAACCAAGCCACTCCATAGCATGCCCCATCTCTGAAGTCGTCCTTACTGCGCGTCAACGCAGGCGAATGACTGGAGTATAGAGGCGGTTTTTGCTGTGGAAGGGGTAGTGGCACATTGGCGCTAATGATTTCGGCATTAGCGTCATAGCGATTGGCGCTAAAGGCTCAAGCGATCTGTTCGAAAGGGATTTGCGCCCAGTCCGGTTGCAGAGGCGGCAAGCCGAAACGCGCGCGGGCCTTATCGCAATCGACATTCTGTTCGCCGTTTTCCCATGACGATTCGAATTCGCGGCAGGGGCTGGAGCGCAATTCATAAATCGAGCACTTCACTTCGCTGCCGACTTCGCCGACCAACGCCGTGCAACGCGGCGATTTACAGTCGGTGCCGTTCATCGCCACGCGACTGGGACTGATCTGCGTGACCAGTTCATCGGGCACCGTGCCACCGGAGGAAGCGCACTCACCCCAAAAGAACGACACGCGAAAATGGGAACAGCAGGCACCGCAATTCAGACACGGACTGGCTTCGGACATGGACGGGGGTATCAAAGGGATTGATCGGGAGATCCGGACGGATCCGGCGGCTATTCTAGGCTTCGCCACGGACTTGGGAAGGGGGGCGCGAAAGTATTTTTTTGTGGCAGGATTTTGCGGCAAAAGCCCCGGTTTTTCGGGGATTGCAGACTTATCAAGGGCTTACGTTTCGTTACAGTGGCATGAGCCTATATCAGGCAGACGAATGATCACAGACAGCTTCCGACGGGCTGACTAGATTGCAGGTTCCGGGCTCGGATGCGTTGGCAGTGAAGCCCTATAACAATAAAAGAGACGGACCCATGCAGAACTCGACCCAAGCGGCGAATGCCTGGCGCATTCTGTTCCTGCTGTTCCTCGCCAACCTGTTCAACTTCTTCGACCGCACCATTCCGGCAATCATCATTGAACCGATCCGCATGGAGTGGCACCTCAGTGACTTTCAGTTGGGGATCGTCGGCACCGCGTTCACCATTGTTTACGCCATTGCCGGCTTGCCTTTAGGGCGGATGGCCGACACCGGTTCGCGCAGCAAACTGATGGGCTGGGGCCTGGCGACGTGGAGTGCGCTGACCGCCGTCAACGGTCTTGTCGGCAGTTTCTGGAGCTTTCTGATCGTGCGCATGGGCATCGGCATCGGCGAGGCCAGTTACGCACCGGCGGCCAATTCGCTGATTGGCGATCTGTTTCCGGCGCATCGGCGAGCGCGGGCGATGGGCATTTTCATGCTCGGCTTGCCGCTGGGCCTGTTGCTGGCGTTCTTTACCATCGGTGCGATGGTCAAGGCCTTCGACAGCTGGCGCGCGCCGTTCTTCATTGCAGCGGTGCCGGGGCTGATCCTGGCGATCTTCATGTTCTTCATTAAAGAGCCGAAGCGCGGCGCGGCGGAAACCGTGCAGGTTTCCCAGGAGAAGGTCGACAAGCCGATCCGGCGAATTCTCGCGGTGCCGACCTTCCTGTGGCTGGTGATGGCCGGGTTGTGCTTCAACTTCGCCACCTATGCCTGCAACTCGTTTCTGGTGCCGATGCTGCAGCGCTACTTCCTTATGCCACTGCAGGAAGCGGCGGTGGCCACGGGTGTGATTGTCGGCGTGACCGGGCTGGTGGGTTTGACGTTGGGCGGCTGGATTGCCGACAAGATTCACCAGCGCGTGGCCAATGGGCGGCTGTTGTTTGCGGCGTTCAGCCTGATTATCTCGACGCTGTGCACGGCGTGGGCGCTGCATGCCGGGCGTATCGAGATCGGTGTGTTTGTCGCGGTGTTCAGTGTCGGTTGGCTGTTTGCCTATAACTTCTACACCTGCGTGTACACGGCGATTCAGGACGTGGTCGAACCGCGTTTGCGGGCGACGGCGATGGCGTTGTTCTTTGCCGGATTGTATTTGCTCGGTGGCGGTTTGGGGCCGGTGGTGGTCGGTGGTTTGTCCGACCATTTCGCGCACACGGCGATGATGTCGGCGGGGGCTGAGCAGATGACCGAGGCGTTCAAGGCGGTCGGGCTGCATGATGCGATGTACCTGATTCCGGTGGCGCTGTTTTTGACCATGGTGTTTCTGTTTCTGGCGGCGCGGTGTTTTGTGCGCGATGCGCAGCGGATGAAGGAAGGTTTGGTTGCTGTGGTTGAGCCAGAAGTTGCAGTAGCGACTGCATAGCCGTCTTCGCGAGCAAGCTCGCTCCCACAGTGGATCTCCAGCGTGAACACAATCCCTGTGGGAGCGAGCTTGCTCGCGAAGGAGCCATCAGCATCAACTAATGAATAACAGGCAAATAAAAAGGCCCGCATCACTGCGGGCCTTCTTGTTTTTAGCACTGGAGCAGGGCGGTTTAGCCCGCCACCAACACCCGAATCGCTTCCAGACGCAACGCCGCTTTATCCAGCATCGCCAGACCCTGCTCGCGCTGTTCACGCAACGCCACCAGTTCACTGTCACGCACGGTCGGGTTGACCGCTTGCAACGCTGTCAGGCGCGCCAGTTCTTCGTCGGTGTCGGCCGCCAGACGGCGACGGGCCTCGGCCACGCGCTCGGCGTGACGCGGGGCGATCTTGTCCTCACCGGCATTGATCCGTGGCGTCAGCTGATCACGCTGGGCCTGGATGAACTTGTTGGCGCTGGCACGCGGCACGCTTTCCAGTTGATCGTTCAAGGTTTCAAACGAGACGCGAGCCGACAGGTCGTTGCCGTTGGCATCGAGCAGGCAGCGCAGGGCGGCCGGCGGCAGGTAACGGCCCAGTTGCAGCGAACGCGGCGCCACCACTTCGCTGACATACAGCAGTTCCAGCAGCACGGTGCCCGGCTTCAGCGCCTTGTTCTTGATCAGCGCGACGGCGGTGTTGCCCATCGAACCGGACAGCACCAGGTCCATGCCGCCCTGCACCATCGGGTGTTCCCAGGTGATGAACTGCATGTCTTCGCGCGACAGCGCCTGGTTGCGGTCGTAGGTGATGGTCACGCCTTCGTCGTCGCCCAGCGGGAAACTGGCGTCGAGCATCTTCTCGCTCGGCTTGAGGATCAGGGCGTTTTCCGAATGGTCTTCGCTGTCGATGCCGAACGCGTCGAACAGGGTTTCCATGTAGATCGGCAGGGCGAACTGATCGTCTTGCTCAAGGATGTCCTCGACCAGCGCTTCACCTTCGCCAGCACCACCGGAGTTGAGCTCCAGCAGACGGTCACGACCGGTGTGCAGCTCGGCTTCGAGACGCTCGCGCTCGGTGCGCGCTTCGTCGATCAGCGCTTGCCACTCGCTGTCGTCGGCTTCTTCGAGCAGCGGCAGCAGGCGTGGGCCGAACTGGTGCTGCAAGGCGTTGCCGGTCGGGCAGGTGTTGAGGAACGCGTTGAGTGCTTCGTGGTACCACTGGAACAGGCGCTCTTGCGGGCTGGTTTCCAGGTACGGCACGTGCAGTTCGATGATGTGCTTCTGGCCGATCCGGTCGAGACGACCGATACGCTGCTCGAGCAAGTCCGGGTGCGACGGCAGATCGAACAGCACCAGGTGATGAGCGAACTGGAAGTTGCGACCTTCACTGCCGATTTCCGAGCAGATCAGCACTTGTGCGCCGAATTCTTCGTCGGCGAAGTAAGCGGCGGCGCGGTCACGCTCAAGGATGTTCATGCCTTCGTGGAACACCGTGGCCGGGATGCCGGAACGCACGCGCAGGGCGTCTTCCAGGTCCATCGCGGTTTCGGCGTGGGCACAGATCACCAGCACTTTGGTGCGCTTGAGCATTTTCAGCTGATCGATCAGCCATTCGACGCGCGGGTCGAATTTCCACCAACGCTCTTCTTCGCTGGCGTCCGGCTGCGCCTGGAAGCTGACTTCCGGGTACAGCTCGGCGTGATCGCCCAGCGGCAGTTCGAGGTATTCGTCCGGGCACGGCAGCGGGTACGGGTGCAGTTTGCGCTGCGGGAACCCTTGCACGGCGGCGCGGGTGTTACGGAACAGCACGCGACCGGTGCCGTGGCGGTCGAGCAATTCGCGCACGAGGCGCGCGCTGGCCTCGGTGTCGCCATCGTTGACCGCGGTCAGCAGGGCTTCGCCTTCGTTGCCGAGGAAACCCTGAATGGTCTTGTGCGCTTTGGCCGAGAGACGGCCTTTGTCGAGCAGTTCCTGAACGGCTTCGGCCACCGGGCGATAGTTGTCGCTCTCGGCGCGGAACGCGGCCAGGTCATGGAAACGGTTCGGATCGAGCAGGCGCAGACGGGCGAAGTGGCTGTCCTGACCGAGTTGTTCCGGGGTGGCGGTGAGCAGCAGCACGCCGGGGATGACTTCGGCGAGTTGCTCGACCAGCGAGTATTCGGCGCTGGCCTTTTCTTCGTGCCAGACCAAATGGTGCGCTTCGTCGACGACCAGCAAGTCCCAACCGGCGGCGAACAATGCGTCCTGGGCCTTCTCGTCGTCGACCAGCCATTCCAGCGCCACCAGCGCCAGTTGGGTGTCTTCGAACGGGTTGGCGGCATCGCTTTCGATAAAGCGCTCTTCGTCGAACAGCGCGACCTGCAGGTTGAAGCGGCGGCGCATCTCCACCAGCCACTGGTGCTGGAGGTTTTCCGGGACGAGGATCAGCACGCGGTTGGCGCGGCCCGAGAGCAGTTGGCGATGGATCACCAGACCGGCTTCGATGGTTTTACCCAGACCCACTTCGTCCGCCAGCAGTACGCGCGGCGCGATACGGTCGGCGACTTCGCGGGCGATGTGCAATTGGTGTGCGATTGGCTGAGCGCGAACGCCACCCAGGCCCCAGAGCGACGATTGCAACTGGCGGCTGGTGTGTTCGAGGGTGTTGTAACGCAGCGAGAACCACGCCAACGGGTCGATCTGCCCGGCGAACAGACGGTCGCTGGCCAGACGGAATTGAATGAAGTTCGACAGTTGGGTTTCCGGCAGGGTGACGGCTTCGTTCTGCCCGTTGAGACCGTGATAAACCATCAGCCCGTCGACGTCGTCGACTTGCTGCACGGTCATCTTCCAGCCTTCGAAGTGGGTGATGCTGTCACCCGGCGAGAACCGCACGCGGGTCAGGGGCGCATTCCGTAGCGCGTACTGGCGGGTTTCGCCAGTGGCCGGGTAAAGCACGGTCAACAAGCGGCCGTCCTGTGCCAGAACGGTGCCTAAACCAAGCTCTGCTTCGCTGTCACTGATCCAGCGTTGCCCCGGTTGATACTGCTGCGCCATGCTGCCTGACTCCCACCTTGAAAAAGCGGGCTATCTTAACGGAATGAGGGCCCGAGGCCAAAGGATTAGGAGTCGCACCCGGCTTTTAACTGCACAGGGAAGATTAGGTCATGCGTCGGTTTTACCAAGGAGCAGGGCACCTGTGAGTGCCAACCCGGTCACAAGTTTGCGACCGGCGGCTCAAGCCATCATCGCCCAAGCCGATAGCCTGCTGACAGGAGACCCCTTATATGTTGCCACCGATGCTCCCCCTGAGCGCTGTGCCGATCACTTCCCAGCAGGATCCGATCCGCCAGCGGCCGGATATTCCTCCGGTGGTGCCGGTGCAGGAAAGCTCCAACGAAAGCACGATCGACCTGCAAAAGCGCGATCCGGAAGAGGACCGACTGCTGGCGCGCGAAGAACAGCGTCGCCAACAGGAGCGTGATCGCCGCCGCCGCGAAGCCGACGAAGACCCGGAAGAACACCTGGCGGTGCCCGGCACCGAACTCAATGCCGACAACACCGTGCCGGTGGTGCCGCTGATGGAAGACCAGCCGCGTCAGGGCTTGTGGGTCGATATCGAAATCTGAGGCTGCCCGGCCAGTTCCAGCAGATTGGCCAGCAATCCGTCGATTTCCTCTTCCGTGTTGAAATAACTCACCGCCACCCGCGCGATGCTGTGCAGCCCTCGGGCGTGCATGTCCAGCGGGGTGTAGGCGATGCCGTTGGCGCCAATGTTGATGCGCCGTGTGGCCAGCGCCTGTTTTAACGCCAGACTGTCCCAACCTTCGAGCGTGAAGGCGATCAGCGCGGATTGTCGGTGCGCCGCGCCGAGGTCGCGCAAGGTCAGCCCGGGAACCGCTGGCAGGCGCTGGCGCAACAATCGGCTGAGATGTTCGATGCGCCGACGAATCGCTTCCGCGCCGATCCGGTTATGCTCCTCCAGGGCATTGGCCAGTCCGGCGAGCAACGCCAGCGACACTTCACTGGTTTCGAAACGTCGGGCGTCATGGCGCAAGGCAAAGCGCTGGCCGTCCCACGGCGCCGACAATACATCGCGTTGCAGCGGCAACAAACGCTGCAGAAATGCCGGGCGGATATACATCAGCGCGGTGCCGCGCGGGCCCCGCAGAAATTTGCGTCCGGCACCCTTGAGCACATCGCAGCGCAACGCCTGAACGTCGCAGGGCAACTGCCCCAGTGCCTGACCGGCGTCGATGAAGTAGGGGATGCCGTGGCGCTGCGCAACCTCGCCGATCTCGGCCGCCGGGTTGATCAGGCCACCATTGGCCGGCAGCCAGGTCAGGGCAATCAGGCGCACATCGGCGTCGATCATCTGGGCCAACGCCCGTGGATCGACCGCGCCGTGGTTATCGCAAGGAATCACTTCCAGCCGCGCGCCGGCCTTCACCGCTTCCGCGATGCAGGCCAGATTGCCGGCCCATTCATGGCGCCCGACGAGTATCCGGTCACCCGGTTGCCAGGCCGGCAACGCATTGAACGCCTGGCTCCACGCCGCCGAGCCACTGCTGGCGAACGCGATGTCCTCAGGCTGGGCGTTGAGCAAGGCTGCGGCGGCGATTCGGGCGCGTTGTTGCACCTGGCCGTCGGCAATCTCCATCGGCCCTTCGTGTGCTTCGCGTTGCAGTTGCGCAATCACGCTATCCAGCGTGGCTTGGCTCGGCAGCGAGGCGCCGGCATGGTTGAAGTGGATGACCTGCGCGCAGCCGGGCGTGGCGTTGCGCAGGGTCATGACATCGGCGATGTTCACGGTTGCAGCTCGAAAATGGCATCGATTTCCACCGCCACACCAGCCGGCAGGCTCGCCACACCGACGGCGGTGCGCACGTGTTTGCCTTTGTCGCCGAGGGCGTTGACCAACAGGTTCGAGGCGCCGTTGGCGACCACGCCTTGGCGCTGGAAATCAGCGGTGCTGGCGATGAACACACCCAAGCGAATGATCCGCACCAGTTTCGTCAGGTCATCGCCCAGTGCGTCACTGAGCTGGGCCAGCAAACCCAGGGCCGCCAGCTCTGCGGCTTGCACGCCTTCGTCGTCGCTGAGCGCTTCACCGAGTCGGCCGAGGAACGCCGGTTTGCCGTCGAGCAGCGGGATCTGCCCGGAAATGAATAATTGATTCTGGCTGACCACGTGATTGACGTAGTTGGCAATCGGCTGGCTTGGAGTAGGCAGGCGCAGGCCCAGTTGCTGCACGCGTTGGCTGAGAGAGTCGGTCATGGCAAGTCCTCCGGAATGAAGGCTTGAGCATGTCGCGGCGCGCCGGGGGCGACAAACGGATAGATTTAATCCGACGAATCGAAATCGCTCATACGTCGGCCGTGACCTCCAGCCAGCGGGTGAAACTGGTCACTGCCGGGTTTGGCGTGTGCTCGGCGGTGACCAGCCAATAACCGATATCGCCCACCAGCGGCGGCGTGTCGAAGGCCGGCACCAGTGCGCCTTCCCTGAGCCGGCGCTCGATCAGGCGTTGCCTGCCCATGGCAATGCCCTGACCGGCGACGGCGGCCTCAACGACGATGTTGTAGTCGTGGAGCATGACACTCGGGGCATGCGTCAGATCGATGCCGCTGTGGTGTTGCCAGTCGATCCATTCGAACGGCTGGTGCGACTTGGCCATCAGCAGCGGCCCGTTTTTTACGCCACTGGCCTTGAAGGCCGGGCTGCACACCGGTGTCAGGGTTTCGCTCATGAAGCGCCGGGCCTGGACTTTCGGCCAGCCACCCTTGCCATAGCGGATCGCCAGATCGACTTCGCCGCCATCGACATCGGCCAGTTGCACAGCCGGCCACAGTTCGACGTGGATCTGCGGGTGTTTTGCGTTGAAATCAGCCAGTCGCGGCGCCAGCCACAGGGTGGCAAACGAGGCGAGCAGACCGATGCGCAGCGAGGTCGGCTGTTCCGCGCGCAGTTGCCGGGTGGCCGCGGCGATGGCGCTGAGGGCGGGTTCGATTTGCCGGTAATACGCTGTGCCTGCGGGCGTCAGATCAATCGCGCGGGTGCGCCGTACAAACAAGCGCAGGTCAAGAAAGGCTTCGAGTCTCTGCACTTGATGGCTGATCGCACTTTGCGTGACCGACAATTCATCGGCAGCCTTGATAAAGCTCAAATGCCGCGCCACGGCCTCAAAGGCACGCAGGGTCAGCAGCGGTGGCAGATCCTGATGCAACGACACGGCAGACATCCTCGGGGTTGGGTGCAGGGCGCCGATTGTGCGGGGAAATCCGGCCAGTGGTACATCAATTGTTGAACAACCGTTACGCCAGTGGCTGGTCAGCGCTCGCGCCAGGCCGCATTATTGGCGCAGTCCTGCCGGTGATGCGGCAGTTGTGATCTCTCAAGCGATGTACTGAACGTTATGAGCCAAGACGACAAACTGATCGACCTCAGCACTGAGCGCGCCAAACGCGTGCATGACCTTAACGAGAAGCGCCTGAACGAAGTGCGTCAGGCCTTCGAGCAGGCAATGCCGTTGGGAAAAACCAGGAAAAAGTCGAAAAACAAGCCGAAAAAGCGTTGATCTCCCCCTGCATCGTTGATGCAGGTCATTTAATTTTCCTCCTTTACTCCCCTTCGTTGCTGGTATTGATCCCGGTCAATTTGTGCGCCTGTGTGTTTGGTAACTTAGTCCCATCGCAGCAGAGCAGGGGCCAGGAGGCCAGTCATGTTTTTCGATAACGTGGTGTTTGCCGGGGTCCTGACTGTAGGTCTCATGGTTCTGTTTTTTGCAGGGTTTGGATTTTTTATCTGGAAGGATGCGAATAAGCGCAAGAAGTGATTCTTCTGGATTGTTGAGCACGCAAGGCATTTTGGGGCGACTTCGGTTGCCCCTTTTTTTTGTGACTTGGCGGCCTTTGGGCCGACCATGTTCTTGGGGGGTTGGGTGTATATCCGTTTTTTCGGGTGTTGCCACTGGCGGTTTCGCCCTTACGGCGACTCACTTTTTTTCAAACGCCAAAAAAAGTAAGCAAAAAACGCTTGCTCCTACGTCCGGCCCGCTCGCTGGGGCTCGGGGTTCCTTCGCTGCGGGATTGATCCGGGGGCATCGCCTCCGGTTTGCTGCGCTGCACCTCCTCTCGATGCATTTGGCTGCGCCAAACGGTCGCTGCGCTCCCACCCCCGGATCAATCCCTCCGCTCAGCCTTCCGACGTCGCCCGTGGATCAAGATCAAGAGCAGGCGAGCTGACACTCGGCCTATTGAGTGGTGAAAAGCGGGGCGCGCATGGCTTTTGTTTTTGTGGTGGGTTTGCCCCTCACCCCAGCCCTCTCCCGAGGGAGAGGGAGCCGATGGTGGGCTTTTCTAAATGTGCATTCAACTCGGTATCGCCAGTCGGTGCAGCTCGCCCAAACACCTCGGTCAGTCCCCTCTCCCTCCGGGAGAGGGTTAGGGTGAGGGGCTCTTGCTTCAAAGCTTCAAAATCTGAGTTCAACGCGGTATCGCACGTCGGCGTATCTCCCCCAAACACCTCGATCAGTCCCCTCTCCCTCCGGGAGAGGGCTAGGGTGAGGGGCTCTTGATCTGGCATTTGCTCTTGATCTGGCTCCGGCTTTTGATCTTCAGCCCCTATCGGCAGGCCGAGCGAAGGTGTTCATCCGGGGGGTAGGCGCGCAGCGCCGTGCGGCGTAGCCGCATACATCGAGAGGAGGTGCAGCGAAGCCAACCGTAGGCGATGCCCCCGGATGGACACCGTAGCGAGGGAACACTGAGCCTCAGCGAAGTGCCGTACGCCAGGGGCCAAGCCTTTTGCTTACTTTTCGCTGGGCCGGCACTCCGGCGTCTGGAAAAGTGAGTCGCTGTAAGAGCGAAACCGCCAGCGGCAGCACCCGCAAAAACGGATATGCCCCCAATCCCAATCCCAATCCCAACCCCCAAACACAAAAAAAGGCGCGATCCTCTCGAATCGCGCCTTTCTCAAGTGCCGCTATCTATCAGCTACCCAGCGCCTTCGACGCCAGCCAGAACAAACCAGCCGACAGCGCCACAGTTGCCGGCAAGGTCAGCACCCACGCCAACAGAATGGTGCGCACCGTGCCACCCTGCAGGCCGCTCTTGTTAGCGACCATGGTGCCCGCCACGCCCGAAGACAGCACGTGAGTGGTCGACACCGGCAGGCTGAAGATGTTGGCCATACCGATCAAACTGGCAGTGGTGATCTGCGCCGACATGCCCTGGGAATAGGTCATGCCTTGCTTGCCGATCTTCTCGCCAATGGTCAGTACCACACGTTTCCAGCCGACCATGGTGCCCAGGCCCAGGGCCAGTGCGACCGCCAGAATCACCCAGAACGGCGCGTATTCAGTGGTGGTGGTCAGGTCTTTGCGCAGCTTGTCGAGGTCAGCCTTTTCACGGGCTTCCAGGCCAGGCAGCTTGCCAACCTTCTTCGCGGTGTCGTCCAGGCAGAGCAGGTAACGACGCACTTCGATGCGGCTATCCGACGACAATGAGTGGTAGTCCGCTACGCCTTTAAGGGTGTGCAGCAGGGCGCTGATGGTCGGTTCGGTCTGCTGCGGGTTGCAGCGGAATTTCTCCGGCAGGTCGCCTTCAACGCTTTTGCCCAGGGCCAGGAATTCACCCAGCGAATCGGCATTGCGCTGGTAGAACTGGCTCAGGTGCAGGGTCGCATCGCGGGTGCGTTCGATCTGATAGGTGGTGCTGTTCAGGTCGAGGACGAACTGCGCCGGGACGATACCGATTAACACCAACATGATCAGGCCGATGCCTTTCTGGCCATCGTTGGAACCGTGCACGAAGCTCACGGCCATGGCCGAGATCACCAGGACCAGACGGTTCCAGAACGGCGGATGCTTCTTGTCGTCGATCTTGCGGCGCTGTTCCGGTGTCTTGTGCATCTTCGACAGCGGACGCCACCACTTCAGGCCGATCAGGATCAGCGCGGCGATCAGGAAGCCGGCCATCGGCGAGAACACCAGCGAGGCGCCGATATCGATCGCTTTCTGCCAGTTCACACCATCGGCCAACGGAATGTCGTTGATCAGGGCGTTGGCCAGGCCGACACCGAGGATCGAACCGATCAGCGTGTGCGAGCTGGAAGCCGGGATACCGAAGTACCAGGTGCCCAGGTTCCAGGCGATTGCCGCGGCGAGCAACGAGAACACCATCGCCAGACCATGGCCGGTGTTCACATTGATCAGCAGCTCAACCGGCAGCAAATGGACAATGGCATACGCCACGCCAACGCCGCCCAGCAGCACGCCGAGGAAATTGAACACACCGGAAAAGAACACCGCCAGGTGAGGCGGCATGGCTTTGGTGTAGATAACAGTGGCTACCGCGTTAGCGGTGTCATGAAATCCATTGATGAACTCGAAGGCGAGGACAAACGTCAGGGCGAGCAAGAGGCTCACAAGCACCCAAGCATCCAGTCCGCTGAATAAATCGATCATGAAGGTTTTCTGACCCGGTCGTAAGGGGGCGCGATTATGCCAGAAAAGACTGGAAATCGATCCCCTACCTGCTCATCGGTTACACACTTCTTCGATTTAATTTGTTGCAGCGCATTAAAACCAAGCGTGACGCAGGGTTTTTCAACTGTTTGATTTGTATAGAAAAATACTTTTTTGGCGACCATTTTTATGGCCGCGACAAAGGCTCAAACGCTTGTCTGAAATATCTGTGAAACGTGTAGGAAGCGTCCCTGATGCCTGCTGAGCAGGGGATCGCCGCTGCCCGCGGGTAGCGGGCGCGCAAGGCTTGCTCCTGACACCGCGCTTGTAACCGGTGCGGACGCGAACCCTCGAAAGCTTCAAAAACCGTGGCTCACGGCTCTTCGGCTTTGAGTTCCTTTTCGATCTTTTCGATTTCTTGCTTGAAGACCTGATCCTGAACGGTAGGGCGTTTGCGCCATGCCTTGCGTTCCGGTTCGGGTTGCGCGGCGTAGGTGGTGACTTCCCCGCCGTAAACTTCCTTGTAACGTTGTTCCTGGCGCTCAAGTTCCGCGCGCAGTTCGTCTTTCGTCACAGTGCTACCTGTATGAGTTGAGATAAATGTCTGGTGAAACGCACTGCAACGAATCAATTGAACGAACCCGACCCAAGCGCAACGCCTGAACAGGCATCGACGACATCGGCGGGGCGATCAAGACTTCCGTGTTACAGGCGGCTGCAGCACCAGATTAAAACTGACGCAGCTTCAGGGTCCTGTTTAGCCAGCGCTGGTGTTGCATGAATGATGAGCATCAGGCGCTGGCCGGGCTGTCGGCGATGGACATCGCGTCAGCAGGTGGCGACCGCAGCGTTTAAAAACGCGGTCCCACTGAACGCATTATAGCGGTCGATTCAGGAATGACTATCTTTGCCAAGTTAAAAACGGTTCCGGATGTGTGATTGTTTTGTTACTCGCAACTTTCATGAGTAGTTCAAATGCAGGCAAACGTTTACTTGGTCGCGTTGTGTTTTTGGCGCCATTTAGTCGATCAACTAAACCGTCTTGCAAAGTTGAACGCGCGTCTGCAACGGAGGGAAAGGGCAACCATCGACGCAATTGCGATAATCGGTCGAGCGTTCGATAATCGCCCAATGTTGCTGGCAGGATGCTTGTGCATCTGCCCGCGAGCCGTTTGTATAGCCGTTGATCCGTGCCGGATAAAAGGACAATAAATGAACGATCAAATGCGCAACTCCTTCACCTCCGTGGCGCCGCCTATCGTCGCCTCGCCGGCCAAGCGGATTCAGGCGCTGACCGGCGATCCGGATTTCATGACCTCACTGGCCCGTGGTCTGGCGGTGGTGCAGGCATTCCAGGAGCGCAAACGGCACCTGACCATCGCGCAGATCAGCCACCGCACGGAAATTCCCCGCGCTGCCGTGCGCCGTTGCCTACACACGTTGATCAAACTCGGCTACGCCACGACCGACGGCCGCACCTATTCATTGCTGCCGAAAGTGCTGACCCTCGGCCACGCTTATCTGTCGTCGACGCCGCTGGCCGTTTCCGCCCAGCCCTACCTGGACCGCATGAGTGAGCAACTGCACGAAGCCTGCAACATGGCCACGCTCGAGGGTGACGACATACTCTATATCGCTCGCTCGGCGACCACACAGCGGTTGATTTCGGTGGACCTGTCGGTGGGCGGACGCCTGCCGGCCTATTGCACGTCGATGGGGCGCATCCTGCTGGCGGCGCTCGACGATACGTCGCTGGGTGAATACCTCGACCACGCGGAACTGGTGGCCAAGACCAGCCGCACGATTCACACCCCCGAGGCGTTGCTCGAATGCCTGCAAGAAGTGCGGCAGCAGGGCTGGTGCATTGTCGATCAGGAACTGGAACAGGGCCTGCGCTCGATTGCCGTGCCGGTCTATGACGCCTCGGGCCAAGTGGTCGCGGCGCTCAACGTCAGCACCCACGCCGGTCGTGTCAGCCGCACCGAGCTTGAGCAGCGCTTCCTGCCGGGCCTGCTCAGCGCCAGCCGCGACCTCAGTGCGCAACTGTTCGCCTGATGAAGCTGTTCGATAAACGCACAGTGTTGCGTTTATCGAATTGACGCTAAAACCCCCGGATCATTAATGTCGCGGCAGCGTCATCCGGCGCAGATTGTGAATGAGCCCGCCGGATGTTTGACTCCCATAATAATGACAAGAGGCAACTCACCATGCGCACGCTCCCCGACTGTCTCAGCCCCATCCCCTGTTGCCGGGTTCACCGCAACGCCTGATCCAGACCTTCTATTCTTGTGACCGTGCCGCGCTGTGGCCGGTCGCCGTTCGACTGCGTTTTTTGCGTGGAATAAAAATAATGAACCAGCCTCAGTCCGCTGTAGGTCAATGCCTCGACGTGCAGACCTTCATCAATGCCCAACCGATCTCGCGCTATCAGTGGCGGGTGGTGATTCTGTGTTTCCTGATCGTATTCCTCGATGGCCTCGACACCGCTGCGATGGGTTTCATTGCCCCGGCGCTGTCGCAGGACTGGGGCATCGACCGCGCCAGCCTTGGCCCGGTGATGAGCGCCGCGTTGATCGGCATGGTTTTCGGTGCACTCGGTTCCGGCCCTTTGGCTGACCGCTTCGGGCGAAAAGTCGTCCTCGTCGGCGCCGTGGTTTTGTTCGGTGCGTTCAGTCTGGCGTCGGCCTACAGCTCTAACGTTGAACAACTGCTGGTACTGCGATTCTTGACTGGCCTGGGTCTGGGCGCGGGGATGCCCAATGCCACCACGCTGCTCTCGGAATACACCCCGGAGCGCAAGAAATCGCTGTTGGTGACCAGCATGTTCTGCGGTTTCAACCTCGGCATGGCCGGCGGCGGGTTTATTTCCGCCAAGCTGATTCCGGCGTTCGGCTGGCACAGTCTGCTGATGATCGGCGGGATTCTGCCGTTGATCCTCGCCGTGGTGCTGCTGTTCTGGCTGCCGGAATCGGCGCGCTATCTGGTCGTGCGTAACCGTGGCACTGACAAAATTCGCAAGACTCTGGCGCCGATTGATCCGGTCACTGTCGCTCAGGCCTCCAGCTTCAGCGTGCCGGAACAGAAAACCGTCAAGGCGCGCAATGTGTTCGCAGTGATCTTCTCTGGCACCTACAGCACCGGCACTTTGCTGCTCTGGCTGACTTATTTCATGGGCCTGGTGATTGTTTATCTGCTGACCAGTTGGCTGCCGACGCTGATGCGCGACAGTGGCGCGAGCATGGAACAAGCCGCGTTCATTGGTGCGTTGTTCCAGTTCGGCGGGGTGTTGAGTGCGGTCGCGGTAGGGTGGGCAATGGATCGCTTCAATCCGCACAAGGTCATCGGCTCGTTCTACCTGCTGGCCGGGGTGTTTGCCTACGCGGTGGGGCAGAGCCTGGGCAACATCACCTTGTTGGCGACTTTGGTACTGGTCGCGGGGATGTGCGTCAACGGCGCGCAATCGGCGATGCCATCACTGGCGGCGCGGTTTTATCCGACGCAGGGGCGGGCGACCGGCGTGTCGTGGATGTTGGGAATTGGTCGCTTCGGCGCGATTCTCGGGGCGTGGATGGGCGCGACGTTGCTGGGGCTTGGCTGGAATTTCGAGCAGGTGCTGACGGCGTTGGTGATTCCGGCGGCGTTGGCCACCACGGCGGTGCTGATCAAAGGTATGGTCAGCCATGCGGATGCGACTTGAGTACTACTGTCAGAATTTTCTTTGAATGTTCTGGCCCCTTCGCGAGCAAGCTCGCTCCCACATTGGAATGCATTTCAAAATGTGGGAGCGGCCTTGCTGGCGAAGCCTTTGATCTTGATTGTTAGGGAAATAACAATCTGTTCGATAAACGAACACTCAGTCGATTATCGGATTGTTTGGCACATTTCCCAGGCTTAATCTTCAGTGACTCCGGCGCTGAACCTCGCGCCTTTTTATCACTGGCGATTCATTACAAAAACGGGAGCCCGCTCCATGGCTGAGATCCTTTCGCTGCACGACGCGGTGAAGCAATTCGTCAACGACGGCGACACCGTCGCGCTCGAAGGCTTCACTCACCTGATCCCTACGGCCGCAGGTCATGAAATCATTCGTCAGGGCAAGAAAGATCTGACGCTGGTGCGGATGACGCCCGACCTGATCTACGACCAGCTGATCGGTGCCGGTTGTGCACGCAAACTGATCTTCTCCTGGGGCGGTAACCCGGGCGTGGGTTCGCTGCACCGTCTGCGCGACGCGGTCGAGAAACAGTGGCCGCACGCGCTGGAAATCGAAGAACACAGCCACGCCGACCTCGCCAATGCCTACGTCGCCGGCGCATCCGGCCTGCCGTTCGCGGTGCTGCGCGCCTACGCCGGTTCTGACCTGCCGAAGGTCAATCCGCTGATCAAAACCGTGACCTGCCCGTTCACCGGTGAAGTGTTGGCGGCCGTACCGTCGGTGCGTCCGGACGTCACCGTGATCCACGCACAGAAAGCCGACCGCCAGGGCAACGTGCTGCTGTGGGGCATCCTCGGTGTGCAGAAAGAAGCCGCACTGGCCGCCAAGCGCTGCATCGTCACCGTCGAAGAAATCGTCGATAACCTCAACGCACCGATGAACTCCTGCGTGTTGCCGACCTGGGCCTTGAGCGCGGTCTGCCACGTGCCCGGTGGCGCGCATCCGTCCTACGCCCATGGTTACAACGAGCGCGACAATCGTTTCTATCAGGCGTGGGATCCGATCGCCCGCGACCGTCAGACGTTTACCGCGTGGATCAACGAATACATCCATGGCTGCGCTGACTTCAGCGAGTTCCAGGCCAAGTTGGCCGCTGCTTCGGAGGCCAAGTAATGACTTACACCACCAATGAAATGATGACCGTCGCCGCGGCCCGTCGCCTGAAGAACGGCTCGGTGTGCTTCGTCGGCATCGGCCTGCCGTCGAAAGCCGCCAACCTCGCGCGCTTGACCTCATCGCCCGACGTGGTGCTGATCTACGAATCGGGCCCGATTGGCGCCAAGCCGAGCGTGCTGCCGCTGTCCATCGGTGACGGCGAACTGGCGGAAACCGCTGACACCGTGGTACCCACCGGTGAGATTTTTCGCTATTGGCTGCAGGGCGGGCGCATCGACGTCGGTTTTCTCGGCGCCGCGCAGGTCGACCGTTTCGGCAACATCAACACCACTGTGGTCGGCGATTACTTCTCGCCGAAAGTCCGTCTGCCGGGTGCCGGTGGCGCGCCGGAGATTGCCGGTTCGGCGAAAAGCGTGTTGATCATCCTTAAACAGTCGGCGCGCTCGTTTGTCGACAAGCTCGATTTCATCACCTCGGTCGGTCACGGCGAGGGCGGCGATTCGCGCAAACGTCTGGGCCTGCCGGGCGCCGGGCCGGTCGGGATCATCACCGACCTGTGCATCATGGAACCGGAAGCGGGCACCCATGAATTTGTGGTCAGCGCACTGCACCCGGGCGTGACCCGCGAGCAAGTGGTGGCGGCCACCGGTTGGGCGATTCGTTTTGCTGACAACGTCGAAACCACCGCGGAGCCGACCGACGTCGAACTGACCGCACTGCGCGACCTCGAAGCGCGCACCGCCGCCGCCCACGGCCAGGCACCGGGAGAAGCATGATGCGTGACGTTTATATCTGCGACGCGATTCGCACCCCGATCGGCCGTTTTGGCGGCGGACTGTCCGCCGTTCGCGCCGATGACCTGGCCGCCGTGCCGATCAAGGCCCTGATGGAACGCAATCCCTCCGTGGACTGGAACGCCATCGACGAAGTCTTCCTCGGCTGCGCCAACCAGGCCGGCGAAGACAACCGCAACGTCGCGCGCATGGCGCTGTTGCTGGCCGGCCTGCCGGAGACGGTGCCGGGTGTGACCCTCAATCGCCTTTGCGCTTCGGGCATGGACGCGATCGGCACCGCGTTCCGTGCGATTGCCAGCGGCGAGATGGAGCTGGCGATTGCCGGGGGTGTCGAGTCGATGTCGCGCGCGCCGTTCGTGATGGGCAAGGCTGACGCGGCGTTTTCGCGCAACATGAAACTGGAAGACACCACCATCGGCTGGCGTTTCATCAACCCGTTGATGAAGGCGCAGTATGGCGTCGATGCGATGCCGCAGACCGCTGACAACGTTGCCGACGACTATAAAGTCTCGCGCGAAGACCAAGATGCGTTTGCCCTGCGCAGTCAGCAACGCACCGACGCCGCGCAGGCTGCCGGCTACTTCGCTGAAGAAATCGTCGAAGTACGGATCGCGCACAAGAAGGGCGAAACCGTGGTCAGCCAGGACGAGCATCCGCGCGCCGACACCACGATTGAAGCGCTGACAAAATTGAAGCCGGTCAACGGCCC
This sequence comes from Pseudomonas fluorescens, assembly GCF_001648775.1. Classification (GTDB taxonomy): domain Bacteria; phylum Pseudomonadota; class Gammaproteobacteria; order Pseudomonadales; family Pseudomonadaceae; genus Aquipseudomonas; species Aquipseudomonas fluorescens_M. Next base: position 304,214 of record NZ_LVEJ01000023.1, on the reverse strand, counting down.
GGACAAAACCGTCACCGCCGGCAATGCCTCCGGCGTCAACGACGGTGCCGCCGCGCTGATTCTGGCTTCTGCCGAAGCGGTGAAAAAACACGGTCTGACCGCCCGCGCCAAAGTGCTCGGCATGGCCAGCGCCGGAGTCGCACCTCGGGTGATGGGCATCGGCCCGGTGCCGGCGGTACGCAAATTGATCGAGCGCCTTGGCGTAGCCGTCAGCGATTTCGACGTGATCGAACTCAACGAAGCGTTTGCCAGCCAGGGTTTGGCGGTGCTGCGTGAACTGGGCCTGGCGGATGACGCCGCGCAGGTCAACCCGAACGGTGGCGCCATTGCCTTGGGTCACCCGCTGGGCATGAGCGGCGCGCGTTTGGTGTTGACCGCGCTGCATCAGCTGGAAAAGACCGGTGGCAAGAAAGGTCTGGCGACCATGTGCGTCGGTGTCGGCCAAGGTCTGGCCCTGGCCATCGAACGCGTCTGACGCAAGCCGTGACGAAAAAGAACAGAGGAAAGCAACATGTCTGACAAGCCTGGTTACCGTCGTCCGCAGGAAGGCACTCAGCCTGAGTACCTGCACCCGACGTATCAATCCACCAACCTGCGCTCGCCGTCGAAGCCGTTGGTGTTTCTGCCGCACTCGCTGTCGGAAATCACCGGGCCGACCATCGGCGCCGAGCGTGTCGGCGACACCGACAACGACCTGACTGCCCAGCATGAGGGCGAGCCACAGGGCGAACGCATCATCATTCACGGTCGCGTGCTCGATGAAAACGGTCTGCCGGTGCCGGGGATTCTCGTGGAGATCTGGCAGGCCAACGCCGCCGGCCGCTACAACCACAAGCGCGACCTGCACGACGCGCCGCTGGACCCGAACTTCACCGGCACCGGCCGCACCGTCACCGATGCTGACGGCTGGTATCAGTTCCAGACCATCAAACCCGGCGCCTACCCGTGGGGCAACCACCACAACGCCTGGCGCCCGGCGCATATCCACTTTTCGCTGTTCGGGCCGAGCATCCTCACCCGTCTGGTCACGCAAATGTACTTCCCGGGCGATCCGCTGCTGGCGTACGACCCGATCTACAACTGCGTGCCGGACACCTCGGCCAAGGAACGCCTGATCGCCAGTTTCGATCTGGAAAAAACCATTCCGTCCTACGCCCTCGGTTATCGCTGGGACATCGTGCTGCGCGGGCGTGAAGCCACGCCGATGGAGAAATAAGATGACGCTGACTGCGACCACGTCCCACACCGTCGGGCCGTATTACCACATCGGCCTGACCTGGCTGAACCGCGAAGACCTCACCGTCGAGCAAACCCTCGGCGAGCGCGTGGCGATCACCGGGCAAGTGGTGGATGGCAATGGCGATGTCGTCAACGACGCCATGCTTGAAGTCTGGCAAGCGAATGCTGCCGGCAAGTATGACCACCCGGAAGACGAGCAGGACAAACCGCTCGATCCGAATTTTGAAGGCTTTGGCAGGGTGCCGGTGGATGCTGAAGGGCGGTTTCGTTTCACCACGATCAAGCCGGGTACGGTTGAAGGCTTGAAGGGCTCGACCCAGGCGCCACATCTGGTGGTGTTGGTGTTCGCCCGTGGCTTGGTCAAGCACTTGCTGACGCGGATCTACTTTGAGGGCGAGCCGGCCAACGTTGATGATCCGTTGCTCGAATGCGTCCCGGCTGAACGCCGCAGTACGTTGCTGGCGAAGAAGGACGCCTCGGGTGTTTACCAGTGGAATGTGATTTTGCAGGGCACCGACGCCGAGACCGTGTTCTTCGATTATTAATAGATCACCACCATCCCCTGTGGGAGCGAGCCTGCTCGCGAAAGCGGTGGGTCAGCCAACATAAATGTCGTCTGACACTCCCTCTTCGCGAGCAGGCTCGCTCCCACAGGGGAGAACTGTGTTGCAGATGGAACTGTGGAACGGGACTGTTGCAAAGTATGTCTAGACTCTCACTGTCCCTATCGAGTGAAAAACAATGACAACCACCACCTCTCATTACACGGGTGAAGAGCGCAGCAAGCGCATCTTTGCCATTGTCGGCGCCTCGTCCGGCAACCTCGTCGAATGGTTCGACTTCTACGTCTACGCCTTTTGCGCGATCTATTTCGCCCCGGCGTTTTTCCCTTCCGATAACCCGACGGTGCAACTGGTCAACACCGCCGGCGTGTTCGCCGCCGGTTTCCTGATGCGGCCGATCGGTGGCTGGATTTTCGGCCGGGTGGCGGACAAGCACGGGCGCAAGAACTCGATGCTCATCTCGATTCTGATGATGTGCTTTGGCTCGTTGCTGATCGCCTGCCTGCCGACCTACAAGGACATCGGTGTCTGGGCGCCGGTGCTGCTGCTGTTCGCACGCTTGCTGCAAGGCCTGTCGGTCGGCGGCGAGTACGGCACCACCGCGACTTACATGAGCGAAGTCGCGCTCAAGGGCCAGCGCGGATTTTTCGCCTCGTTCCAGTACGTGACCCTGATCGGCGGGCAACTGTTGGCGGTGTCGCTGGTGGTAATCCTGCAACAGTTCCTCACTGAAGACGATCTGCGCGCCTACGGCTGGCGGATTCCGTTTGTGGTCGGCGCAGTGGCGGCGCTGATTTCGCTGTTCCTGCGTCGTTCGCTGAAAGAAACCACCAACAAGGAAACCCGCGGACACAAAGACGCCGGCAGCATCAGCGCACTGTTTCGCGATCACAAAGCCGCGTTCATCACCGTGCTCGGTTACACCGCCGGTGGCTCGCTGATTTTCTACACCTTCACCACCTACATGCAGAAGTACCTGGTGAACACTGCCGGCATGCACGCCAAGACCGCCAGCTACATCATGACCGGCGCGCTGTTCCTGTATATGTGCATGCAGCCACTGTTCGGCATGCTTGCCGACAAGATCGGCCGACGTAATTCGATGCTCTGGTTCGGCGCGCTCGGCACGCTGTTCACCGTGCCGATTCTGTTGAGCCTGAAAAGCGTCAGCAGTCCGTTCCTCGCATTTGTGCTGATCACCGTGGCGCTGGCGATCGTCAGTTTCTACACCTCGATCAGCGGCCTGGTGAAAGCCGAAATGTTCCCGCCTGAGGTGCGCGCCCTTGGCGTTGGTCTGGCCTACGCGGTGGCCAATGCAATCTTCGGCGGTTCGGCGGAGTTCGTCGCGCTGAGCCTGAAGAACATCGGCATGGAAAACTCCTTCTACTGGTACGTGACGGCCATGATGGCGATCGCGTTCCTGTTCAGCCTGCGCTTGCCGAAACAGGCGGCGTACTTGCACCACGATCTCTAACCCGATGCGCGCGGGCCGTGATGGCCCGCGCCGGCAAGGACTGTTTATGACTCAGCGACCGGGCAATCAATTGTTCGATGCCTACTTCACTGCCCGCGATATGCGCGAAGTGTTCTGCGATCAGGGCCGCGTGCAGGCGATGCTCGACTTTGAAGCCGCGTTGGCCCGCGCCGAGGCACGGGTGGGTTTGATTCCGGCGTCTGCCGTCGCGCCCATCGCGGCGGCGTGCGCTGCGGGACTGTATGACTTCGCGGCACTGGGCGAGGCGATTGCCACGGCCGGCAATTCGGCGATTCCGCTGGTCAAGGCGTTGGGCAAACAGATTGCTGCCAGCGACGCAGAAGCCGAGCGTTATGTGCATTTGGGCGCGACCAGTCAGGACGTGATGGATTCCGGGCTGGTGCTGCAATTGCGTCAGGCGCTGGAGTTGATTGAAAGCGATCTGGCGCAACTGGCTGACTCTCTCGCTGTTCAAGCACAACGTCATGCTGCGACGCCGCTGGCCGGGCGTACCTGGCTGCAGCACGCGACGCCGGTCACCCTCGGCATGAAAATCGCCGGGTGGTTGGGCGCGGTGACTCGCAGCCGTCAGCGTCTGCGCGAACTCAAGCCGCGTCTGCTGGTGCTGCAATTCGGCGGCGCATCCGGCACGCTCGCAGCACTTGGCGAACAGGCCTTGCCGATTGCCCAGGCGCTGGCCGAAGAACTGCAACTGAGCTTGCCCGAACAACCGTGGCACACCCAGCGTGATCGCGTGGTCGAGTTCGGCGCGGTGCTCGGTTTGATCGCCGGCAGCCTCGGCAAATTCGGCCGCGACATCAGCCTGTTGATGCAGACTGAAGCTGCGGAAGTGTTCGAACCTTCAGCGCCGGGCAAGGGCGGCTCGTCGACCATGCCGCACAAACGCAATCCGGTCGGCGCAGCGGTGTTGATTGGCGCAGCGACACGTGTGCCCGGTCTGGTTTCGACGCTGTTCAGTGCGATGCCGCAAGAGCATGAACGCAGCCTCGGCTTGTGGCATGCCGAGTGGGAAACTCTGCCGGAGATTTGCTGCCTGGTTTCCGGTTCGTTGCAACAGGCGAAATTGCTCGCCGAGTGTCTGGAAGTCGATGCCGTGCGCATGGCCCGAAACCTCGATTTGACTCAAGGGTTGGTGCTCGCCGAAGCGGTGAGCATTGTGCTCGCGCAACGGGTCGGCCGCGACACCGCGCATCATCTGCTCGAACAATGCTGCAAACGCGCAGTGGCCGAGCAACGCCATTTGCGCGCCGTGCTCGGTGACGAACCCAAGGTCACCGCCGAGTTGAGCAGCGCTGAACTCGATGATCTTTTGAACCCCGCCCATTACCTCGGTCAGGCCAAAACCTGGGTCGAGCGCGCGGTGGCCGAACACAACGCATTGTCTGTCTGAAAGGAGAGGGCTGTGGCTTTCGTTCAACTCGCCGATGGCGAACTGCACTATCAAATTGAAGGCCCGGTCGATGCGCCGGTGCTGGTGTTGTCCAATTCGTTGGGCACTGATCTGCACATGTGGGACGTACAGATGCCGGCGTTTACCGAGCACTTTCGTGTGCTGCGTTTTGACACTCGCGGGCACGGCCAATCGCTGGTCACGCCGGGGCCGTACAGCATCGAGCAACTCGGTCACGACGTCCTCGGCTTGCTCGATGCGCTGCACATTGAGCGTGCGCATTTTTGCGGATTGTCGATGGGCGGCTTGATCGGCCAATGGCTGGGGATCAACGCCGGGCATCGGTTGAACAAGCTGATCGTCTGCAACACGGCGGCAAAAATCGGCGATCCGTCGGTGTGGAATCCACGCATCGAAACCGTGCTGCGTGACGGCGCGGCGGCGATGGTTGCGCTGCGCGATGCGTCGATTGCCCGCTGGTTTACCCCGGACTTTTCTGCAGCCCATCCAGCAACTGCCAAGCAGATTACTGACATGCTCGCAGCGACTTCGCCTGAAGGTTACGCGGCCAATTGCGCGGCGGTGCGTGATGCCGATTTCCGTGAGCAACTGGCGTCGATCAATGTGCCGTTGCTGGTGATTGCCGGCACTGAAGATGCGGTGACGCCGCCGTCCGGTGGGCATTTCATTCAGGAACACGTGCGCGGTGCCGAGTACGCCGAGTTCTATGCGGCGCATCTGTCGAATGTGCAGGCTGGCGCGGCTTTCAGCGATCGCGTGTTGGCGTTTCTTAAGGCTTGATAAGGGGATTTTCGTGGACGAGAAACAACGTTACGACGACGGCATGCAAGTGCGCCGCGCGGTACTCGGTGATGCGCATGTCGATCGCAGCCTGACCACGTTGACCGAGTTCAACTCGGAGTTTCAGGAGATGATCACCCGGCATGCCTGGGGCGATATCTGGACACGTCCGGGCTTGCCTCGGCACACACGCAGCCTGATCACCATCGCGATGCTGATCGGCATGAACCGCGAAGGTGAACTGAAACTGCATTTGCGGGCGGCGGCGAATAACGGGGTGAGCCGGGGCGAGATCAAGGAAGTGATCATGCAGAGTGCGATCTACTGCGGGATACCGGCGGCGAATGCGACGTTTCATTTGGCCGAGTCGGTATGGGATGAGTTGGGTGTCGAATCCCGGGAGTGACGGCGCCTGAGCTGACATCTTCGCGAGCAAGCTCGCTCCCACAGGGGAACGCATTCCAATGTGGGAGCGAGCTTGCTCGCGAAGGGGGCAGACGCCGTTGCACATCAATCAGCACAACTCATTCAAACCCTGGCGACAATAAATATCCGCTTGAACGCAAACAACGTATGCCCATCCGCCTCCTGCGGATAATGCTTATGCACCCGCATCAGATAGTGATAGATAAACCGCGCCTGCTCCGCTGAATCCAGCGCCTGCATCACCGGCCGCAGCGCCGAGACCTTCACCCAGTCATAAATCGGCGATTTGCCGTCGACCACCTGCAACTGCTCGGTTTCCCAGATATCCAGCGACGTGGTCATTGGCGCGAGCAAACGGTAGTAATCCTCCAGCGCCAACAACGGCCGCGCCGCCATGCGCTGGCGCAGTTGCGGTGTGCCCAACGGCGTGCCGCCCGGGCCGGCGTCTTCGAGAGTGTCGAGCATCAGCCGATACCACAACGCATCACGCCAGTCGGGCATGTGCGCCGCCAGGCAACCGCCCGGGTTGAGCTGGCCGAGCAGGCGCGGCAGCAGCGTCTGATGGCCGTCGATAAAGTGCAGCACGGCGGCGGCGAACAGCAAATCTGCCGAATGCTCAGGTTGCCAGTCGAGCAGGTCGCACTGTTTCCATAAGGCCTTGATCGGCAGGCACCGTGCTTCTTCAAGCATCTGCGCGGAACTGTCGATGCCCAGCAACTGCGCCCTTGGCCAACGCTTGGCCAGTAATTGCGTGGCAATGCCGGTGCCGCAGCCCAGGTCGTAAATGCGTTGAGGGTTTTGCAGGTCGACACGGTCGAGCAATTCATTGACCGGGCGTTGCCTGAGACGGGAAAACTGCTGGTACGCCTTGGCGTCCCAGTCGGGTGCTGCGGTGAGACGAGAGATCATGAGGGGGTCCTCCGGTGATCGGCGGTGTCTTCCGATGACAACCTGGTTCACAACATGAGGACCGACTACGACGACGGAAGCGGGAAGGGTGAAGCGCCTGAGTCCTTCAGGTTTTGCCACTCTACCCGCCGGCCGGCAAATCACCACTTCTCCTGACGGATGGCAATTAACTGCCGGTAGGAGATCAAATGTGCGAGCGAGCCTGCTCGCGAAGGCGGCTTCACATCCAACAGAGATGTTGACGGATGCACCGCTTTCGCGAGCAGGTTCGCTCCCACAGGAGGGGAATGTCGGTGGTCAGAGAAGGCTGATCGGGTAGCTGACGATCAAGCGGTTCTCATCGAATTCGTTGTTGCTGAAGTCCCGGCGCATGGTCGAGTTGCGCCATCTGACGTTCAGGTCCTTCAGCGCGCCACTCTGCACGGTGTAGCCCAGTTCCGACTCGCGGCCCCATTCCTTGCCGTCGGTGACGGTCCCGGTGTGCACGTTGTCGCCGCTGATATAGCGGTTCATCAGGGTCAGGCCGGGGATGCCGAGCGCGGCGAAGTTGTAGTCATGGCGCAATTGCCAGGAGCGTTCCTGCGCGTTGTCGTAACTGGCGTTGTAACTGTCGTTGGCCAAAGTACCGCCACTGGTGCCGTTGACCCGCATCCACGCGCTGTCGCCGGTGAGTTTTTGCAGGCCGACATAGAAGGTGCTGCCGCCGTATTTGGCGGAGAACATGCCCGACCAGGTTTTGTTGTCGAGGTCGCCGGCGCGGGCGCTGCCGTCATCCTTGCCGTAGAAGAAACCGAGGTTGGCGCCCAGCGTCCAGTCGCCGAGCGGCTGGCTGTGGATCAGATTGACGTATTGCTGGCTGTAGATGTCTTTGAGTTCAGCATTCCACAGGCCGATTTGTGTGCGTTTTTCGTTGAACACGTATTCACCGCCCTGAAAGTTGAAACGATCAGAGGTGAACGCCGCTTTGCCGGTCATCGACATGTCGCTCATGCTGCTGTCGTCACGTGGGCTGTTGGCGCGGAACTGGCCGCCGTAGAGCGTCAGGCCGTCGATTTCCTTCGAGGTGATCTGCCCGCCACGGAAGGTTTGCGGCAACGAGCGACCGTCGTCCGAACGCAGGATCGGCAGCACGGGCATCCACTCGCCGACCTTCACTTCGGTCTGGGAAAGCTTGGCCTTGAAGGCGACGTTGGTGCGGCCGAAGTTGTCGGCCGGGCGGCCGTCATGGTCCAGCGGCAGCAACTGCGTGCCACCCGTGCCTTTGCCGCCATCGAGCTTCACCGAATACAGACCGAGCACGTCCATACCGAAACCGACGGTGCCCTGGGTGAAGCCGGACTTGGCGTCGAGGATGAAGTTTTGCGTCCACTCTTCAGCCTTGCCCTGCGCCTTGGTCGGGTTGGTGAAGTTGCGGTTGATGTAGAAGTTGCGCAGGTTGAGGTTGACCTTCGCCCCTTCGATGAAACCGGCTTCTTCAGCCGCAGCGGGCAGCGCCGCGCCAGCCAGGGCCAGGGCGATCAGGCCGGGGAATGCGTAGGGCGCAGGGGAGGTTGTCATGGCGGGGGGCTCTCTTGTTTTTTTAAGGCGAACGGGGGCGCTGCGGCCGTTTTTTTGCGGTGCAGAAATGCGATGAGTTCAGGGGGTGAAGCGGGGCGATCAGCCGGACGGAGCGGGGCGCGGGAGCATGGTGTCGAACCTGTTGTTATTGGTTTTGTTGATCGAATGGTGCGGTGGGCGGATGTTTGGATTCAATTGGCAAAAGCGGGTTTTGGGCGATTATCGAACGCAAGATTCAGTTGGATTTTATGGTGTCTGTGAGGGCCTCTTCGCGAGCAGGCTCGCTCCCACCTTTGGAATGCGCTCCCCTGTCGGAGCGAGCCTGCTCGCGAAAGGGCCAGCCCAGACAACACACCTTTCTAACAGGCAACAAAAAGCCCACCAAGCGGTGGGCTTCTTGTATTCAGCAGATGATCAGAACAACTTCATCTTCGGTGCTTCTTCTTTCAGCGGTTCGTTCTGCGCGGTTTGCGCATTCCAGCCACCGCCCAGGGCCTTGTACAGGTTGACCGCACTGGTCAGCTGCGCGAGGCGGTCGGTGATCAGCGCTTGTTGCGCGCTGAACAGCTGACGCTGGGCATCGAGGAAGGTCAGGTTGCTGTCGACACCGATGCGGTAACGACGTTCGGCCAGGCGGTAGTAATCCTGGTTGGCCTGAACGAAGTCACGCTGCGCTTGCAGTTGCTCGGTGTAGGTCTGGCGGGCGGCCAGGCCATCGGCGACTTCCTGGAAGGCCGTTTGAATGGACTTCTCGTAGTTCGCCACGCCAATGTCCTTCTGGATCTTGGCGGCGTCGAGGCTGGCGCGCAGGCTGCCGGCGTTGAAGATCGGCAGGTTGATCTGCGGCTGGAACAGCCACGTCCCCGAACCACCCTTGAACAGGCCGGACAGGTCCGGGCTCAGGCTGCCCGCGTTGGCGGTCAGGCTGATGCTCGGGAAGAACGCAGCACGGGCCGCGCCGATGTTGGCGTTGGCCGCTTTCAGGTTGTACTCGGCTTGCAGAATGTCCGGACGACGTTGCAGCAGGTCCGAAGGCAGACCGGCCGGGACGTCGCTGAGCAGGTCATCGGACAGCGGTTTGGCCGCTTGCAGATTGGCCGGAATACCGGTGCCGAGCAGCAGCGTCAGGCTGTTTTCGTCCTGCGCGACCTGGCGGGTATAACGCGCCAGTTGTGCACGGGCGTTTTCCACCGAAGTGCGCGACTGCGCCAGATCCAGCGCCGACGCGACACCGACTTCGTTGCTGCGGCTGGTCAGCTTGTAGCTTTCTTCGAAGGCACCGAGGGTGTCTTGGGTCAGCTTGAGCAGTTCCTTGTCCGCTTGCCAGGTCAGATAAGCGTTGGCAACGCTGGCGACCAGACTGATCTGGGTGCTGCGACGCGCTTCTTCAGTAGCGAAGTATTGTTGCAACGCTTGCTCGCTCAGGCTGCGAACGCGACCGAACAGGTCGAGTTCGTAGGCGCTGATGCCGACGGTGGCCGAGTAGGAGCTGGTGATGGTCGAATCACCGGTCTGCGAGGCACGGGCCGGAACCCGCTGACGGCTGCCGTTGGCATTGGCCGAAACCGCCGGGAACAGGTCGGCACGCTGGATGCGGTATTGAGCCGCGTAAGCGTCGATGTTCAGCGCCGCGACACGCAGGTCGCGATTGTTTTCCAGCGACACCTGGATCAGCTGTTGCAGCGCCGGGTCATGGAAAAACTGCTTCCAGCCCTGCTCGGCAGCGGCCTGCGCCGGAGCCTGGGCCGGCGAGTACGCCGGCCCTTGTGGGTATTGGCCTGCGACCGGAGCCTCAGGCTGCTGATAATCAGGTATCAGCGAGCAACCGCTCAGCACGAAGGCGGCGACTGCGATGGAGAGTAGCGACTTGCTCATTGGCCAGCCTCTTTAGGAGTTTCAGTCGTTTCATCCTCGTCAGCGATTTTACGCTGGCCCATGGACGAAACCGTAACGAAGAACAGTGGGACCCAGAAGATCGCCAGGATCGTGGCCGTGAGCATACCGCCAATCACGCCCGTACCGATCGCATGTTGACTGCCTGAACCGGCGCCAGTGGAGATCGCCAACGGTACAACACCGAGGACGAAGGCCAGCGAGGTCATGATGATCGGTCGCAGACGCATGCGGCACGCTTCGATCGCCGCATCGCGCAGGCTGCGCCCTTGTTCATGCAGTTCCTTGGCGAATTCGACGATCAGAATGGCGTTTTTAGCCGCCAGACCGATGGTCGTCAACAGACCTACCTGGAAGTACACGTCGTTGGACAGACCGCGCAGGCTGGTGGCCAGCAGCGCACCGATGATCCCCAGCGGTACCACGAGCATAACGGCGATCGGAATCGACCAGCTCTCGTACAGCGCCGCCAGACACAGGAACACCATCAGCAGCGACAGCGCGTAAAGCGCCGGCGCCTGCGAACCCGACAGACGTTCCTCATAGGACAGACCGGTCCAGGAGATACCGACACCGGCCGGCAGCTTCTTGGCAATCGCTTCGACTTCGGCCATCGCTTCACCGGTGGAGTAACCCGGCGCCGGAGAACCAAGGATCTCCATTGCTTCTACACCGTTGTAACGCGCCAGTTTCGGCGAGCCGTAGATCCACTCGCCCTTGGCGAATGCGGAGAACGGCACCATGGTCCCGGCGCTGTTGCGCACGTACCACTTCTTCAAGTCTTCAGGGCTCATGCGAGCACCGGCCTGACCTTGCACGTACACCTTCTTCACCCGACCACGGTCGATGAAGTCGTTGACGTAGCTACTACCGAAGGAGATCGACAGGGTGCTGTTGATGTCGGAAATGCTCACGCCGAGGGCGCGGGCTTTCGCATCGTCGATTTCCAGGTGGTATTGCGGCTCATCGTTCAGGCCGTTCGGACGCACCTGGTAGAGCACCTTGCTTTGCGCGGCCATGCCGAGGAACTGGTTGCGCGCTTCCATCAGCTTGTCGTGACCGATACCGGCACGGTCTTGCAGGAACACGTCGAAACCGGTGGCGTTACCCAACTCCAGTACCGCTGGCGGGGCGAAGGCAAACACCATCGCGTCGCGGAAGGTGAAGAAGTGCTGCTGCGCACGTTGTGCCAGGGCAAACACGCTGTTGCTCGCATCACGCTCGTCCCACGGCTTGAGCATGATGAACGCCAGACCCGAGCTCTGCCCACGACCGGCGAAGTTGAAGCCGTTCACGGTGAACACCGAGGCGACCGCGCCCGACTCTTTCTCCAGCAGGTAGGAACGCATTTCGTCGATCACGACTTGCGTACGTTCAGCACTGGAACCGGCCGGGGTCTGCACCTGGGCGAAGAGAACGCCCTGGTCTTCTTCCGGCAGGAACGCGGTTGGAATGCGCGTGAACAGCCAGATCATGCCAACCACGATCAGCAGGTACGCCAGCAGGTATGGAGCCTTGCGCGACAGCATGTTGCCAACGCCGCGCTCGTACTTTCTGACACCACTGTCGAAGGTCCGGTTGAACCAGCCAAAGAAACCTTTCTTCGGCGTGCCGTGCTCACCTTTCGGAATCGCTTTGAGCATGGTCGCGCAAAGGGCCGGGGTGAAGATCAGTGCGACCATCACCGACAGGGCCATGGCCGAAACGATGGTGATCGAGAACTGCTTGTAGATCACACCGGTGGAACCGCTGAAGAACGCCATCGGCAGCAATACGGCCGACAGCACCAGGGCGATACCGACCAGTGCGCCCTGGATCTGGCCCATGGATTTCTTGGTCGCTTCCTTCGGTGACAAGCCTTCTTCGCTCATCACCCGCTCGACGTTTTCCACCACGACGATGGCGTCATCCACCAGCAAGCCGATGGCCAGCACCATACCGAACATGGTCAGGGTGTTGATGCTGAAACCGAACGCGGCGAGGATGCCGAACGTCCCCAGCAATACCACCGGCACAGTCATCGTGGTGATGACGGTGGCGCGGAAGTTCTGCAGGAACAGGAACATCACCAGGAACACCAGCACGATCGCTTCGACCAGGGTTTCAACCACACCCTTGATCGATTCGGTCACCACCGGCGTGGTGTCGTACGGGAACACCACTTCCATGCCTTCCGGGAAGAACGGCTTGAGCTCGTCAATCGTCTTGCGCAGGGCTTTGGCGGTGTCGAGGGCGTTGGCGCCGTTGGCCAGTTTTACCGCAAGACCGGAAGACGGCTTGCCGTTGAACTGCGCCGAGATGGTCGAGTTCTCACCACCCAGACCGACATCGGCGACATCACCGATGTGCACTTGCGAGCCATCCTGATTGACCTTCAGCAGAATCGCCTTGAACTGCTCGGCAGTCTGCAGACGCGTCTTGCCGATGATCGTCGCGTTGAGTTGCTGGCCTGGCAGCGCCGGCAAACCACCGAGCTGACCGGAAGACACCTGGACGTTCTGCGCGGTGATCGCCGAGCTGACATCCGCCGGGGTCAGGTTGTACTTGTTCAACTTGGCCGGGTCGAGCCAGATGCGCATCGCGTACTGGGCACCGAAGACCTGGAAGTCACCGACACCGGCGGTGCGCGAGATCGGGTCCTGCATGTTCGACACGATGTAGTTGGACAGATCGTCCTTGGTCATGCTGCCGTCACGCGATACCACGCCGATCACCAGGAGGAAGTTTTTCACTGCCTTGGTGACACGGATACCTTGTTGCTGCACTTCCTGCGGCAACAGCGGGGTGGCGAGGTTCAGCTTGTTCTGAACCTGCACCTGCGCGGTGTCGGAGTTGGTGCCTTGCTCGAAGGTCGCGGTGATGGTCATGCTGCCGTCGGAGTTACTTTCCGAGGACACATAACGCAGGTTGTCGATACCGTTGAGCTGCTGCTCGATCACCTGGACCACGGTGTCCTGCACGGTTTGCGCCGAGGCGCCCGGGTAGGTCACGGAGATCGCAATGGCCGGTGGCGCAATGCTCGGGTATTGGTTGATCGGCAATTTCAGGATCGAAAGTGCCCCGACCAACATGATCACCAGGGCAATTACCCAGGCGAAAATCGGACGGTCGATGAAGAATTTTGACATGAGTTACTCCCCTTTGCCGCCGTAGGCTTTATCAGCTGCCTGAGCGGGTGCCGGGTTCTTTTTCGCGACATTGGTGGCTTCGGTCGGGTTCACCTGAACACCTGGGCGCACGTATTGCAGGCCTTCGGTAATCAGACGATCGCCGGCCTTCAGGCCATCTTCGATCAACCACTGGCTGCCGACCGTGCGGCTGGCCTTGAGCTGACGCAGTTCGACCTTGTTATCGGCGCCAACGACCAGCGCGGTCGGGGTGCCTTTGAGGTCACGGGTCACGCCTTGCTGCGGTGCCAGAATGGCGGCAGCGTTGACCCCGGCCTGCAACTGGGCGCGGACGAACATGCCCGGCAACAGGGTGTGATCCGGGTTCGGGAACACTGCGCGCAGGGTCACCGAACCGGTAGTCGGGTCGACCGTGACTTCGGAGAATTCCAGCTTACCGTCGAGCTTGTACTGGCTGCCGTCTTCCAGGGTCAGTTTGACCGCGGCGGCGTTGTCGCCGGATTTTTGCAGGCGGCCGCTTTCCAGCTCGCGGCGCAGTTCCAGCAGTTCAACCGAAGACTGGGTAACGTCAACGTAGATCGGGTCCAGTTGCTGGATCGTCGCCATCGCGTCGGCCTGGCCATTGCTGACCAGTGCGCCTTCGGTGACCGAAGAGCGGCCAATGCGACCGGAGATCGGCGCGTAAACCTTGGTGTAACGCACGTTGATCTGCGCGCTCTGCAAGGACGCTTCCGATTCCATGCGGTTGGACACGGCCGTGTCGTATTCCTGACGGCTGACGGCCTGCTCATCGACCAATTGCTTGTAGCGATCGGAGATCGACTTGGTCGAACGCAGATTGGCTTCGGCGCTTTTCAGGGTCGCTTCATAGACCGACGGATCGATCTGATACAGCTGCTGGCCGGCTTTGACATCGCCGCCTTCCTTGAACAGACGCTTGAGAATGATGCCGTTGACCTGCGGTCGAACTTCCGCGATGCGGTACGCACTGGTGCGGCCCGGCAGTTCGGAGGTGAGGGTAAACGCTTGTGGTTGCAGGGTGACGACGCCGACCTGAGGCGGTGGAGCGGCCGGTGCCGCTTCTTCCTTTTTACATCCGCTGAGCAGCGATGCCAGGGCGACGGCAGTGACCAGAGCGGTAACAGCTGGCTTGAATTGCATGAAGATCCTCGGGTCAGGCGCGCGAAAAGCGCACAAGAAGTGTGGAAGGGTAAAAAAAGGGTACCGGGTGGATAAGTAGCTTGCTAAGGAATATACTTACGTTCATGGTTGTTTGTAAACACCTTGGCGTCGTACCCACCCTGTTACAAAACTCGTCGCAAGGTTTGAAATTGTAGGCCGGGGAGCCGATTCATGAGAGATCGCCCCCACTTTATTCAGCGGATATTCAGCCATCCCTGAAACATCCTGTTTGAGGTTTTACTGCCATGGTCCGTCGTACCAAAGAGGAAGCTCAAGAAACCCGTAGCCAGATTCTGGAAGCGGCGGAGAAAGCCTTTTATGAAAGGGGCGTTGCGCGTACGACCTTGGCCGACATTGCGACAATGGCCGGCGTCACCCGCGGCGCCATCTATTGGCATTTCAGCAACAAGGCCGATTTGGTGCAGGCCATGCTCGACAGCTTGCACGAGCCGCTGGATGAGTTGGCCAAGGCCAGCGAGAGCGAAGACGAACTTGATCCGCTGGGCTGCATGCGCAAATTGCTGATTCATTTGTTTCATCAAGTTGCGCTGGACCCGAAAACCCGGCGTATCAACGAAATTCTGTTTCATAAGTGCGAGTTCACCGATGAAATGTGCGATTTGCGCCAGCAGCGCCGGGTGGCCAGTCTCGAATGCAATGAGCGCATCGGGCTGACCCTGCGTAATGCGGTGAATCGCGGCCAGTTGCCGGAAGATCTCGACACTGCCCGCGCGGCCATCAGCATTCACGCTTACATCGATGGCCTGCTGTATGGATGGCTTCTGGCGCCGGACAGCTTTGAGCTGCATGCCGAGGCCGAGCGTTGGGTCGATACAGGGTTGGATATGCTGCGCTTGAGCCCCAGCCTGCGCAAATGAAACAAAATGCGTAATTGGCACAGGTTATGTCAATCGGCCTGCACTGATCCATACGTTCGCGGCGGGGAGTTTAAACGTAGCGAGCTACGCATTTTGTAGGGAATTTGTGTCTTCTGTGTGAATGAGTGTGAGCCGCTTGCCCTCACCCTAACCGTCTCCCAGAGGTAGAGGGGGCTGACCGGGGTGTTCTTGCGAGATACACCGACCTGAAAAATCCAGCCGACCTCAGGTTTCGAACATCCCCCGATCGGCTCCCTCTCCCCTGGGAGAGGGCTGGGGTGAGGGGCTACGTATTTAGCCGCACAATCACTCTCCCGCCGAACACAAAAAAGCCCCCAACTCTCACAAGTCGGGGGCTTTCGCGTTTCTGCGTGTTGCCTATTACAGCGTCGGATAGTCGATATAACCCACCGGGCCCTTGGCATAGAACAGCTCTGGACGCGCATCATTCAACGGCGCATCCGCCTGCAAACGCGCCGGCAGATCCGGGTTGGCAATGAACGGCACGCCGAACGCCACAGCGTCAGCCTTGCCGCTGGCCAGCCACTCGTTGGCGCTGGCCTTGGTGAAGCGTTCGTTGGCGATGTACGGGCCACCAAAAGCTTCTTTCAGTTGCGGGCCGAGGCTGTCGGCGCCTTCTTTCTCACGGGAGCAGATGAACGCGATGCCGCGTTTGCCCAGTTCACGTGCGACGTAGGTGAAGGTTTCCGCCAGGTTGTCATCACCCATGTCGTGGGAGTCGGCGCGCGGTGCCAGGTGCACACCGACACGGCCAGCGCCCCAGACTTCGATCGCGGCGTCCGTCACTTCCAGCAGCAGGCGCGCACGGTTTTCCAGCGAGCCGCCGTAGTTGTCGGTGCGCTGGTTGGTGCTGCTTTGCAGGAACTGGTCGAGCAGGTAACCGTTGGCGCCGTGGATTTCCACGCCGTCGAAACCGGCGGCCTTGGCGTTTTCGGCACCGGTGCGGTAGGCGTCGACGATGTCGGCGATTTCAGCGCTTTCCAGTGCACGTGGGGTTGGGTAGTCGGCCAGTGGGCGCACCAGGCTGACGTGGCCTTTCGGCTGGATCGCGCTCGGTGCCACCGGCGCTTCACCGTTCAGATACGACGAATGAGAAACCCGGCCGACGTGCCACAGTTGCAGGAAGATCTTGCCGCCGGCAGCGTGAATCGCTTTGGTCACGTTGGCCCAGCCGCGCACTTGGTCGTTGGACCAGATGCCCGGGGTGTCCGGGTAGCCGACACCCATTGGCGTTACCGAAGTGGCTTCGCTGAGGATCAGGCCGGCGGAAGCGCGCTGTACGTAGTATTCAGCCATCAGCGCGTTCGGTACGCGGCCTTCGTCGGCGCGGCAGCGGGTCAGCGGGGCCATGATGATGCGGTTAGCCAGTTCGACGTCGCCGAGTTTGATCGGATCAAAAATAGTTGCCATGTCTACAACCCTCGTAAGTGAAAGTTAATCAGTGAGTAGCGGGGGCCAGATCGGCATTGCCGTTCTGACGGAAAGTAATCAGGGTCACCAGCAGGGCGAGCACGGCCAGCGCGGCAGCGGCGAGCGGCACGCTGGTCAGGCCGTAGCCGTGGGCGATGACGCTGCCGCCGACCCAGGCGCCGAGGGCGTTACCGACGTTGAACGCGCCGATGTTCAGGGTCGAAACCAGGTTCGGTGCGGCTTTGCCGAAGGTCACCACATTGACTTGCAGCGCCGGCACGGCGGCGAAACATGCGGTGGCCCAGAGGAACAGGGTGATTTCGGTGGGGATCAGCGCGACGCTGGTCCAGGTCAGCACGGTGGAGACCACGGCCATGGCGATGAACACGCCGATCAGCGTGGCGGCCATGCCTTTGTCGGCGAGTTTGCCGCCGATGATGTTGCCGACCGTCAGGCCCAGGCCGATCAGCATCAGCGTCCAGGTCACGCCACGCGGCGACACGCCGGTGACTTCGCCGAGCAGCGGAGCGACGTAGGTGAACAGGGTGAAGACGGAGGCAGCGAACAACGCGGTCATGCTCAGCGACAGCCAGATCCCGGCACCTTTGAGGGCGGCGAGTTCGGCGCGCATGTCGAGTTTTTCTTCGTCACGTTTGGCTGGCAGGAAACGGATCAGGCCGATCAGTGCAATCACGCCGATGACGGTGACGGCCCAGAAGGTCGAACGCCAACCGTACTGTTGACCCAACGCAGTGCCCAGCGGCACGCCAAGGACGTTGGCCAACGTCAGACCGGTGAACATCAACGCCACCGCCGAAGCACGTTTGTTGGCCGGCACCAGATTGGCCGCCACCACCGAACCGATACCAAAGAACGCACCGTGGCACAGCGCGGTGATCACACGGGCAAACATCAGCACGTTGTAATCACTGGCAATCGCACACAGCAGGTTGCCGACAATAAAGATGCCCATCAACGCCACCAGTGCGGCTTTACGTGGCAGTTTGGCGGTGGCCATGGCCATGAACGGCGCACCGATGGCCACGCCCAAGGCGTAACCGGTCACCAGCCAGCCGGCGCCGGGAATCGACACACCGAGGTCGGCCGCCACATCGGGCAGCAGGCCCATGATGACGAATTCGGTGGTGCCGATGGCGAAGGCGCTCAAGGCGAGGATGAGTAGCGAGAGGGGCATGCAGGTTTCCTTGTCGGCTGGCTGACGTTAAGGGTCAGAGCTCTTTACTGAGGGTGCTGAGGAACGCCTGGATCACGTCCTCGTTACGTTTGAAAAAGTGCCATTGACCGGCCTTCTGGCTGCTGATCAGACCGGCGCGCTGCAACGTTGCGAGGTGTGCCGAAACGGTCGACTGCGACAAGCCGCAGCGTTGATCGATCTGCCCGGCGCAGATGCCGTACTCGTGGTTGTGCAACTGTTCCGGGAATTCGCCTTTCGGGTCTTTCAGCCAGTTGAGGATGTCTCGTCGTACTGGGTGCGCCAGGGCTTTTATTATTTCGTCGAGGTCGAGGTTCATGGCAGGGTGCTCATCATGTGTACAACGCTATATCGCGATTTGGCGAAATATAAATCGTTAGATCGCGATACACCAATATGATTTTGATCTGACGTCAGCATAAATTGGTATATCGCGTTATAACGATACATGGGTGTATGGCTTATGGGCCGCAGTGCTAAGCTGCGCCCATGAACTATCTCGCACATTTACACCTCGGTGGCCAGCGCCCTGGGCAACTGCTCGGCAGTCTGTATGGCGATTTCGTCAAAGGCCGGCTGCAAGGGCAATTTG
Organism: Pseudomonas fluorescens; assembly: GCF_001648775.1. GTDB lineage: Bacteria > Pseudomonadota > Gammaproteobacteria > Pseudomonadales > Pseudomonadaceae > Aquipseudomonas > Aquipseudomonas fluorescens_M. Next base: position 285,517 of record NZ_LVEJ01000023.1, on the reverse strand, counting down.
CCCCGGAGATTGAGGCGGCCATTCAGCTGCATCGCCGGATTGACGTGTTCACCGATCGCCATCCGCTGGTGGACGTCGCACTGGGACGGTTTTCCGATACGCGCCGGCGTTATGCCGGGATCGTGCTCGATGTGTTTTTCGATCATTGCCTGGCGCGGGACTGGCGGTTGTATGCCGATCAGCCGCTGGAGGTTTTCACCGCTGACGTTTATCGGGTGCTGACTCAAGAACGGCAACTGCCCGAGCGGCTGGCGAAGATCGCCCCGCACATGGTCGCCAATGACTGGTTGGGTTCGTATCAGGAGTTTGAGGTGCTGGAGCAGGTGTTGCGCGGGATCTCGCGGCGACTGACCCGGCCGGAAGAACTGGCGGGGGCGATGCAGGAATTGCGGCGGCTGTACGAGCCGTTGAGCGAAGACTTCCGCCTGTTCTACCCCCAACTCCAGGACTTCGCCCAAAACCCGTCAATGACATAAAACCAATGTGGGAGCGAGCTTGCTCGCGAAGGCGTCGTGTCAGCCAACATCAACTTTGAATGACATACCGCTTTCGCGAGCAAGCTCGCTCCCACAGGGGGAAGTGTGTTTTCAGGCGGCAATCAGTTCGCCGGTGCGACGTGGATCGGCCGGTTTCGCCACCTCACCAAACAACGCTTTCTGCACCGCCTGCTGCGCCTCGAATGCCAACGCCGCACGCTCACGACCCTGACAGGCCATCGGCTTGAGAATGTGCACTTCAACATCACCGCAATCGTTGCTGAACAAACGCATCAGATGTGAGAGCAAATCATCGTCACCAATGAACGGCGCCAGCGCATCGATTTTGCCGCCACGCAGATAACGGATCGCGACCGGTTGCAGCATCACCTCGGAATCAATCGCCGCCGACAACAAGCGACCATGAAAGGTACGCAGCGAGCGGCCGTCGGTGGTGGTGCCTTCCGGGAACATCAGTAATGCATGCTCGGTTTGCAGGTGACGGGTCATCTGCTTGCGGATCAACTGGCTATCGCCCGAACCGCGACGAATGAACAGGCTGCCGGCCTTCGCCGCCAGCCAACCGGCGACTGGCCAGGTGCGCACTTCGGCCTTGGACAGAAATGACAGCGGCGTGAGCATCCCCAGCAATGGAATGTCGGTCCACGACACATGATTGCTGACCCACAGCATCGGCTGTTTCGGCAGCTCACCGTGCACGGTCACGCGAAAGGGCAGGGCGTTGCTCAGGCGAGCCATGAAAAAGCGCGACCAGCGCTGACGCCGCTCCATCGAATGCGCCAGGCCAATCCGTTCAAATACGCCGAAGACGCTGGCCATGGTCAACCCCAGCGACACCACCAGCAGCACCCGCGCGATCCGCGCGTACACGCGCAACCGGCTCATCACACGGCCGCCTTGAAGTGCTTGGCGTAGCGTGGGCAGAGTTCGTCGCGCTTGAGCAGGATGAACACGTCGGCGACCTGGAAATCTTCGTCCCAGCACGGCTCGCCGCAGATCTTCGCGCCCAGACGCATGTAAGCCTTGAGCAATGGCGGCATTTCGGCGATCACGTTCGAGGGAATATCCAGCGTCGGCAGCGGATTTTTCGGCTCGGCGCGCAGGTGCTCGGTGCACAGATACCGTTCGCGCAGACGCTGCATGATCGCGTGGGCCTGAATGCCGCCGTCCTGCATCGGGATGCTCGCGCAACCCATCAAATAACTGTAGCCGCCCTGATTCAGCACTTCGGCCAACTCGCCCCACAACACCGCGATGGTGCCGCCGTTGCGGTACGCCGGGTCGACGCAGGTGCGGCCGATTTCGAGGATCGGGCCTTGCAGATGCGCGAGGCCGTGCAGGCTGAACTCTTCTTCACTGTAGAACTTGCCCAGGCTGCTGGCGGCGGTGTGATCGAGCAAACGCGTGGTCGCGACCAAACGGCCGGTGTTCAGATCACGCACGCCGATGTGGCTGCAGTGAACATCATAATCATCCATGTCCAGACCCAGTTCCGCGCCTTTCAGTTTGGCGTTGAACTCGCCGCTGAAGACGTTGAAGCGCAAGGCCTGGGCTTGCTGCAGAGCCTCGGCGCCGATCAGGCGTTCGGCTTGCAGGCGGCGTTCATTGCCGGTGTCGCTGATGCGGGCGATCTGAGTCATGTGAATCTCCGTACGGGCCTTTAACCCGTCGTGGGTTGCAGCCGATCGACTTTCTTTATGCAGCCGTGTTGTGCAAAGTCAGGCTATGTAGCCCCGGTGTCATCGCCATGAACCTTTGGTGATGCTTATATGACAGCCCACAAGGAGCCTCTTATGCCCTGGCCAGATCTGCTGCACCGCCGTGAACGATTGCCCGCCGTTGCTGACCTGGCGGAGGGTTTTGCGACGTTGTTGCATCAGTTGGGCAACGTCACACCGTTCGAATTGGCGGTCGCGGGCGGGCGGCGGATGGCGACGCCGGGGCTGGCGTTTCTGGTCGGTTATCAAGCGGCTTTGCGCATGTTGTGGCCGAGTGCACCGCTGAGCCTCGGTGCCTTGTGTGCGACCGAACAGCGCAGCCTGCGTCCGGCGGACATGCACACAAGGCTGAGTGATTTGCGCCTGAACGGACGCAAGGATTTCGTCACCGCTGGCGATGCGGCGGACTGGCTGTTGATCGCCGCGCGCAGTGAAGCACCCGGTGAAACACCGCGCCTGAGTCTGGCCGTGGTCTATCCGGGCGAGCCCGGCGTGACCGTGGAAAAACTGCCGGCGCTGCCGTTGATGCCGGACATCAGTCATGGTCGGCTGCAGCTTGACGGCGCGTTGTGCGAGTTGCTCGCCGGCGATGGTTGGGATGCCTACGTCAAACCGTTTCGCACGCTGGAAGATGTCTATGTGCTGAGCGCGATGACTGCGTGGCTGTATGGCGTCGGGCAAGACAGCGACTGGCCGCAAGCGCTGCAATTGCGCTTGCTGGCGCTGTTGGCCGGGGGTGCCGAGGCGAGCCGGCAACCGCCGAACAATCCCGCCGGGCATGTGTTGCTGGGTGGGCTGTTTGCGCAGTTTGCGGCGCTGGAGGGGGAGGTGAGTCAGGCGTTGCGCGACGGTAATCCGGAGTGGGCGGCGATGTGGCAGCGCGATCAGGGGGTGATGCAATTGGCGGCGGGGGCTCGGGCCAAGCGCTTGGCCAAGGCTTTGGCGGTGAATTGATCGGCCCCTTCGCGAGCAAGCTCGCTCCCACAGTTTGATGGCATTCCAACTGAAGGAACTCGGTCAACTGTGGGAGTGAGCCTGCTCGCGAAGGCGGCCTCAACAACACCACACATCTGTCATCAACCCCGACTAGTCTCAGCAGGTTTCTTCCCAGAGCCCTCACCATGTGCAAAGGTCTGTTGCTGTTTCTGCTGCTGATCTGCTTCACCGTTCAGGCCGAACAATGGCCCGGCGAGCAGTGGCCAATCGGCACGACGATCACTGATACCGGGGCGCTGGAAAATTACGCCTTCCCGCCCCGCGATGACGCCACCCGCCAAGGCATCCGCACCGACGCCTTGTTGATCATCCGCGACGGCCAGATCATCTACGAACGCTACGCCGGCGCGACCACCGAACAAACCCCGCACCTGACCTGGTCGATCAGCAAAAGCCTGATGGCCACCGTCCTCGGTGTGGCGTATGGCGAAGGCCTGTTCCAACTCGAAGATCCCGCCGCAAAGTTCTACCCGCCACTGACCAAACACCCAGCGATAAAAATCGCCGATCTGCTGCACTGGGCCTCCGGCATCGACTGGCAGGAAGACTACGAATACGCGCCGTTGAAATCCTCGGTGGTGGCAATGCTCTATACCCGGGGTCACAAGGACATGGCGGCGTTCACCGCCGATCACGACGCCTACGCCGCACCGGGTCAGGCGTTCCGTTATTCCAGCGGCGACAGCAATCTGTTGGCGGCAGCGTTGAAAACCATCGTCGGCCCGCAGCGCTATCCGGACTATCCATGGATGGCGCTGTTCGAACCGTTGGGCATTCGCCACGCGGTGTGGGAACGCGACGCCACCGGCACGTTTGTCGCGTCCTCCTATGCCTACCTCACCGCGCGGGATCTGGCGCGTGTGGGTCTGCTGATGGCCCGCGATGGGCGCTGGAATGACCGGCAGTTACTGCCCGGGGATTGGCTCGCGTTCAACCTCAAACCTTTCGCCGGCTATCACGCTCATCAGGACGAAGCGGTGCCCGGCGGCCAATGGTGGCTCAATTTCCCGGTCGATGGCGCCGCCTCGCCGTGGCCCGACGCTCCGCCCGATACCTTCGCCGCCCTCGGCCATTGGGGCCAGGCGCTGTATGTGATGCCCAGCGAGAAACTGGTGATTGTGCGCTATGGCGATGATCGCGACAGCAGCTATCGGCACAACGAATTGCTCAAACGCGTGCTGAAGGCGGTGCAGCCATGAAGCGCTTTTTGCTGTTGCTGCTGGTCGTGCTGCTCGGCTGGGGTTTTTATGAGCGGGAAAATCTATGGGCTTTCCCCGACATCATCAGCGCCTACACCGCCAAGGAATATTGTTCCTGCCGGTACGTGATGAACAACGATGCGCAATACTGCCGTGGCTATGTAAAACAATGGCTGCCCACCAGCACCTTCACCGATGACCCTGCCAGCAAAACCATCACCGTCAGCGGCATGGGCCGCAGCAACAGCGCGCAGTGGCAAAACGAACGCCAAGGCTGCCGCCTCAATCCCTGAAACACCCGATTGTCTTTTTTTGTGGGAGCGAGCCTGCTCGCGAATGCAATAGTAGGTGCACCTTCTCTGTTGCGGCAGATGACGTCTTCGCGAGCAGGCTCGCTCCCACCGGGCGTGATCTTCAGTTTGCAATAACTGTGTGGGCGGTTAAGGTTCGTGCAGGTTTATCGGCCCCACGAGTGTTCAATGTTCAACCGCCCCCTTTGTGCAACGCTGTCCAGCCTGCTGCTCGCCGCCATCGCGCTGCCGGCGCAGGCCAATTGGTATCTGGACGGCGAGTCGTCGCGGCTGTCGTTCGTCAGCACGAAAAACGCCCATGTTTCTGAAGTGCAGCGCTTTCTGGTGCTGCACGGCAAGGTCGATCCCAACGGTCGCGCCGAAGTCGAGGTCGAGCTGGACTCGATCAACAGCGGCATCCCGCTGCGCGATGAGCGCATGCGCAAGGAGTTGTTCCAGATTGAGCAATTCCCCGAAGCGACCATCACCACCCAGATCGACCTGCGCCCGATCAACGATCTGGCCCCCGGTGCGCAGCTGGAATTGCGTTTGCCGCTGACCGTCAACCTGCACGGTAAACAACACGAATACCCAGCGGAGCTGCTGGCAACGCGGCTCGATGATCGACGCTTTCAAGTGGTCACCCTGGAACCGCTGGTGATCAACGCCGAGGATTTCGACCTCGTGCCGGGGCTGGACAGCCTGCGCAAACTCGCCGATCTGTCGGCCATCAGTCTGTCGGTGCCGGTGGGTGCGGTGCTGATTTTTACGGCGCGCTGACATGCGCGGCGCGGTGTTCCCGTGGCGGGACGGCAACCGGTTCGAACTGTTGATCGACGGCCCGCAATTTTTTCCGCGCATGCTCGAGCAGATTGCTGGTGCGCAGGAGCAGATCGAACTGGAGCTGTATCTGGTCGAGGCCGGCGCGTGTGCCGAAACCATTGTGCAAGCGCTGGTGCTGGCGGCCGAGCGTGGCGTGCGCGTGCGTTGCCTGTTCGATGATTACGGCAGCCTCGCCTTCACGCTCAATCTGCGTCAGCGCCTGACCCATGCCGGGGTCGAACTGCGTTTCTACAATCGGCTTAACTGGCGGCGCTGGGTCGGCAATTTTTATCGCGATCACCGTAAATTGCTGCTGGTCGATCAGCGTCTGGCGGTGGTGGGTGGCACCGGTGTCACCGACGAATTCTGGACGCCGGGCCATGACACCAGCGAGTGGCACGAAGTGATGGTGGAAATCAGCGGCCCGTTGGTGATCGACTGGCAATTGCTGTTTGATCGACAGTGGATCGCCAACCGTTATCGCCGCGCCTGGCGCCCGGCCGCACATTTTGGTCTGCCACGCTTGCCGCGCGTGCCGGACAAGGGCGAGGGCATGGGCCGCGTGGCGTATGCCGATGCGCGCCAACATCGCGACATTCTGCAATCGTTGTTTCGTGCCCTGAACAGCGGCCAGCAACGTATCTGGATGGCCACGCCGTATTTCCTGCCGACCTGGAAAATCCGCCGTTCCCTGCGCAAGGCCGCCGCACGCGGAGTCGATGTGCGTTTGCTGCTGACCGGGCCACGCACCGATCACCCGTCAGTGCGTTACGCCGGACATCGCTACTACCCGCGACTGCTCAAGGCCGGGGTGCAGATCTTCGAATACCAGCCGTGTTTCCTGCATTTGAAAATGGTCTTGGTCGACGATTGGGTGAGCATCGGTTCGTGCAACTTCGATCACTGGAACCTGCGCTTCAATCTGGAGGCGAATCTGGAGGCGCTGGATCCGTCGTTGACGGCAGCGGTGGAGGCGAGTTTTGTGAAGGACTTCGGACTGAGTCAGTTGGTGAGTCTGGAGGAGTGGCAGCGCCGGCCATTGTGGCGGCGGGTCAAGCAGCGGGTGTGGGGGTGGGTGGATCGGGTGGTGGTCAACATTCTCGACCGCCGCGGCTAGTCAGTCCCCTTAAACCACTGTGGGAGCGAGCTTGCTCGCGAATGCGGCCTGACAGTCAACATCAATGTTGAATGTGATGGCCTCTTCGCGAGCAAGCTCGCTCCCACAGAGTTTTGCGGTGTTGTTGCGGTTACAGCAGTTCGAAGCTCTGCTGCGTCACGTCCTGCGAATCCAGGCCGATCTGCACGTTGAACTTGCCTGGCTCCGCCGCATATTTGAGCTGGGCGTTGTAGAACTTCAGGTCATCTTCGCTGATGGTGAAGTGTACGACTTTCTGTTCGCCGGCCTTGAGCATGATTTTCTGGAAGTTCTTCAGTTCTTTCACCGGGCGGATCATCGAACCGGTGACGTCCTGGATGTACAACTGCACCACGGTTTCGCCGTCACGCTTGCCGGTGTTCTTCACCATGACGCTGGCGTCGAGCTTGCCGGTGGCGTTGAGGGTGGTCGACGACAGCGCCATGTCGCTGAGGGCGAATTGCGTGTAGCTCAGGCCGTAACCGAACGGAAACAGGGGACCTGTGGTGTCATCGAAATACTGCGAGGTGTAGTTGCCCGGTTTGCCCGGCGTGAACGGCCGGCCAATGCTCAGGTGGTTGTAGTAAGTCGGAATCTGGCCCACGGAGCGCGGGAAGGTCACCGGCAGTTTGCCCGACGGGTTGTAGTCGCCGAACAACACGTCAGCGATGGCATTGCCGCCTTCGGTGCCGCTGAACCAGGTTTCCAGAATCGCGTCAGCCGACTGGTTCTCTTCGAGGATGGTCAGCGGACGGCCGTTCATCAGCACCAGCACCAGCGGTTTGCCGGTGGCTTTCAACGCACGGATCAGCTCACGCTGGTTTTCCGGGATGTTCAGGTCAGTACGGCTGGAGGATTCGTGGGACATGCCACGCGATTCCCCCACCGCGGCGACGATCACGTCGGCATCCTTGGCGGCTCTCACCGCTTCGTCGATCAGCACGTTGGCCGGACGTGGGTCATCGACTACTTCCGGCGCATCGAAGTTGAGGAAGTTCAGGTAATCCAGCACCTTCTTGTCGCTGGTGATGTTGGCGCCACGGGCGTAGATCAGATTTGCCTTGTCGCCGATCACCGCGCTCATGCCGTCGAACAGGGTCACCGATTGCGCCGGCTTACCGGCGGCAGCCCAGCTGCCCATCATGTCGATCGGGGCTTTGGCCAATGGGCCGACCAGCATGACTTTCGCGTCTTTCTTCAGCGGCAGGGTTTCGTTCTGGTTCTTCAGCAACACCATGCTGCGCCGCGCGACTTCGCGGGCCTCGGCGCGGTGCAGGCGGCTTTCGGCGTAGGTGTCGGCCGGATCGTCTTCAGCCTTGCCGATGCGCAGGTACGGGTCCTTGAACAGGCCCATGTCGTACTTGGCCGCGAGGACTTCACGCACGGCGTTGTCGATGTCTTTCTGTTCGATCTCGCCGGACTTGAGCAGCCCCGGCAGCTCTTTGCCGTACAGGGTGTCGTTCATGCTCATGTCGATGCCGGCCTTGATTGCCAGCTTCGCCGCTTCACGACCGTCGCGGGCGACGCCGTGCTTGATCAGTTCGAAGATCGCGCCGTGGTCGCTGACTGCCAGGCCTTTGAAGCCCCAGTCCCGGCGCAGCAGATCGTTCATCAGCCAGGTGTTGGCGGTGGCCGGAATGCCGTTGATCGAGTTCAACGCGACCATCACGCCGCCGGCGCCGGCATCGATTGCGGCGCGGTACGGCGGCAGGTAATCCTGATACATCTTCACCGGACTCATGTCGACGGTGTTGTAGTCGCGACCGCCCTCGACCGCGCCATAGAGGGCGAAGTGCTTGACGCTGGCCATGATGCTGTCGGCCGCGCTCGGGGTCGCGCCCTGATAGGCGCGCACCATGACGCCGGCGATGCGTGAGGTCAGGTAGGTGTCTTCACCGAAACCTTCGGAGCTGCGGCCCCAGCGCGGGTCGCGGGAGATGTCGACCATCGGCGCGAAGGTGATGTCGAGGCTGTCGGCGGCGGCTTCTTTGGCGGCGACACGGCCGGACCGACCGATGGCATCCATGTCCCAGCTCGAGGCCAGGGCCAATGGAATCGGGAAGATCGTACGGTGACCGTGGATCACGTCGTACGCGAAAAACATCGGGATCTTCAGACGGCTGCGCATGGCCGCGTCCTGCATCGGACGGTTTTCCGGGCGGGTGATCGAGTTGAACGTGCCGCCGATGTTGCCGGCGGCGATCTCTTTGCGGATCAGCTCGCGAGGCATTTCCGGGCCGATGCTGATCAGGCGCAACTGGCCGATCTTTTCATCGAGGGTCATCTGGTTCATCAGGTTGCTGATGAACGCATCCTTGTTTTCCAGGGGTGCCGGGGTCGTGGCGGCCAATACTTGATGACTGGCCAGGCTGACGAACAGGCCCAGCAAACACAGCTTCTTCATGAATGTTTTTTCCAAAAGCCTGTTCGGCATTGAGTTCGTGCCGTTCAGCAAGAATAAGGAGCGGCTATTGTTGTTTGTGCAAATGCAGCACACTTATGCGCTTGTATTGCTGATCAAAGGTTCGCATTGGGCATCTTTTAGCCCATTGGGCTGATGCAATCCAGTGGTGGCGGCAGATTATGCCCCAAGAGCCGGGTTTGTAGGTCGCAGGATATTTTTCAATGGAATGGACGAGGGAGCTTCGCCCGATGAATGTAAAACACCCCTACCGATCGAGCCTGAAAATGGCCGTCATCTTGCTGTTGAGCACATGGCTTGCCGGTTGCGGCATCAACACCATTCCGACGCTCGATGAACAGGTCAAGGCCGCCTGGGCACAGGTACAGAACCAGTACCAGCGCCGCACTGACCTGATTCCCAACCTGACGGAAGTGGTCAAGGGCTACGCCAAACACGAAGAGGCGACCCTGACTGCCGTGACCGAGGCCCGAGCCAAGGCCACCTCGATTCAGGTCGATGCCACGACCCTCGACAATCCGGAAAAACTCAAGCAGTTCCAACAGGCCCAGGATCAATTGTCCGGGGCGCTGAGCCGGTTGATGGTGGTGTCCGAGCGCTATCCGGACCTGAAAGCCAACCAGAACTTTCTGGCCTTGCAATCGCAACTTGAAGGCACGGAAAACCGCATCAGCGTGGCCCGTCGCGATTTCATCCTCGCCGTGCAGAAATACAACACCGAGATTCGCACGTTTCCCGGGCGCCTGTGGCACAGCGTGATGTACAGCGATCTGCCGATTCGCGAAACCTTCGAAGCGTCTGCCGGCAGCGAGCAGGCACCCCAGCTGAAATTCTAATTAACGCCGCAAGGGCGATGTATTCCCCAGGGATGAGGTTGCAATGCGAGTTTTGAAAACAGGCCTGGCGCTGCTGTTGTGTGTCGTGGCGATGGTGGTACGTGCCGAGTTGACGTTTCCGGCATTGACCGGGCGAGTGGTCGACGACGCTCACATGATCCAGCCCGCGGTCGTCGAGCAACTGACCCGGCAGCTCCAGGCCCACGAAAACGCCACCGGCGAACAAGTGGTGGTGGTCACGGTGGAAAACCTGCAAGGCACCGCGATCGAGGACTTCGGCTATCAGTTGGGGCGGCATTGGGGGATTGGCCAGAAAGGCAAGAACACCGGCGCGCTGCTGATCGTTGCCCGCGATGAGCGCAAGCTGCGCATTGAGGTCGGCTACGGCCTGGAAGCGCGCCTGACCGATGCGCAGAGTGCCGTCATCATCAACCAGGTGATTTCCCCGGCGTTCAAAAAAGGCAACGTCAGCCAAGGTATCAGCAGCGGCGTGGCCGCGATGCTGGTGGTGCTGGGGGGCAATCCGCTGGACGAGGCCGAACCGGAACACGAGGCGTCCTTCGGCCAGTGGTTTGCCAACACCATGGGGTTATTGTTCTTCCTGGCCCTGCCGTTTTTGATGACGTACTGGTTCCTGTGCATGATCGGCGTAATCAAGACCGCCCCGCGCAGTTCCTCCGACGACCCGTTTGACAGCGGCGGCTCCAGTGGCGGTGGCAGCAGCGGTGGTGGCGGTGGCGGCTACAGCGGTGGCGGTGGCAGCTTTGGCGGCGGCGGTGCTTCGGGCGGCTGGTGATGGCGCAGCAGGCAACAACAATAATGAACAGGCGTGGGTAAACATGGCATTACTGAGTGAATACGAACAACGCACAGTCGCCGAGGCGATTGCCCGGGTCGAGCGTGACACCGATGCGGAACTGGTGACGGTGCTGGCGGCGCGTGCCGACGATTACGCCTACATTCCGCTGTTGTGGGCGAGCCTGCTGGCACTGCTGGTGCCTGGCGTCGTGCACTACCTGAGCGGTTGGTTGACGGTGCACAGCCTGTTGCTGGTGCAATGGATCAGCTTCTTTGCGTTGAGTCTGGTGTTTCGCCAGCCGCGCATCCTTCCACACCTGGTACCTCGCCGAGTGCGCCACTGGCGTGCGTCGAATCTGGCGCGGCGGCAGTTTCTCGAACAGAACCTGCACCACACGGTGGGCAGCACCGGGGTGCTGATTTTTGTCTGTGAGGCGGAGCGTTATGTGGAGATTCTGGTGGACGAGGGGATTTCCAAACGGCTGGACAATAAAACCTGGGACGGGATTGTCGCAGCGTTTACCGAGCAGGTGAGGCAAGGGCGCACGCTTGAGGGGTTTGTCACCTGTATTGAGGCGTGTGGTGAGTTGCTCAAAGTGCATGTGCCGGTGACGCAGGTGAGGAATGAGTTGCCCAATCGTCTTGTGGTTTTGGGGTAGGTTGCGGATTTTTCATTCGGCTTGAGGGCCAATCCCTCACCCCAGCCCTCTCCCGGAGGGAGAGGGAGCCGACCGAGGTGTCTGGCGCTCGACATCGACCTGAAAAATCGAGTCGATTATGGATTCAAGGCAACTCGTTCAAACCTGAGTTCGGCTCGGTATCTCAGGTCGGCGTACCTCGTGAAAACACCTCGGTCAGTCCCCTCTACCTCTGGGAGAGGGCTAGGGTGAGGGCCGCTTTAATCAACCGTTCGGCAAATAAGAGCGTGTCCCCAACCCCCATCCCCCCTAAAATACTCGCCATTCCCGATTTCGCCCGTCCGAGGCCGCTTTTCCATGTCTGTTACTGCTCCTGCCACCCAGCCCGCGCCCGATCACCACGCCCAGTTCATCGAGCTGCTGCAATCCAGCCTCGAACAAAACGGCTTCATCAAACTGGTGCTGGCCAAGTACGTCGGTGAAGAGGCGGAGCTGCAGCGGCTCATCATCAAAGCGGTGACGGTCAAGGCGCAGCCGAACCTGTCTTTCGTCTATCGCTATAAAACCCGCGACATCACCAAAAACCTGCCCTTGGTTGAAGGCGTGGCGGCGATTGCCGAGTTGTTGCCGGCCTCGTTCAAAAATGCCCATTTGCTGACGCTGACCGACGAAGCGCAGCTGGAATACAGCAAAAAGGGCAAGAGTTCGCTGTTCAAGAGCAAACCTCAGCAATTGCGCGAAGCGCCGTCCGCCGAGCACAACCGGGAGAAAAATCGCTTCCTCGAACTGAGCCGACCGTTCCTCAAGGACCTCGGCGTGACCAACGCGCAACACGAGCTGATCCCGGCGATGTCGCGCAAGTGGAAGCAGATCAACAAGTTCATCGAAGTGTTCAGCCATGCCCTGACTTCGTCGCCGCTGGCGCTGGACCAACCGGTGCGGGTGGCGGATTTCGGTTCGGGCAAGGGCTATCTGACGTTCGCGATTCACGACTACCTGCGCAACACCTTGAAGGCCGAAGGCGAAGTCACCGGTGTCGAGTTGCGCGAGGAAATGGTCAACCTGTGCAACGCGGCGGCAGCGAAGCTCGATCATCCGGGGCTGGTGTTCAAGTGTGGTGACGTGCGCAGCGTCGCGCCGAGCGAGCTGGACGTGATGATCGCCCTGCATGCCTGCGACATCGCCACCGACTACGCGATTCACACCGGCATCCGTTCGGGCGCGTCGATCATCATGTGCTCGCCGTGCTGCCACAAACAGATCCGCTTGCAGATCCAGAGCCCGGCACTGCTCAAGCCGATGTTGCAGTACGGTTTGCACCTCGGTCAGCAAGCGGAAATGGTCACCGACAGTCTGCGCGCATTGTTCCTTGAAGCCTGCGGGTATGAGACCAAGGTATTCGAGTTCATCTCGCTGGAGCACACCAACAAGAACAAGATGATTCTCGCGGTGAAACGCGCCGAGCCGGTGAATCCGGCTCAGCTGTTGGTGAAGATCGAAGAGTTGAAAGCGTTCTACAACATTAGTGAGCACTGCCTGGAAACGCTGCTGCGTGCTGACGGTTTCCTGGGCTGACACTGACCCTGTGGGAGCGAGCCTGCTCGCGAAGGGGCCATAACAGCCAACATCATCGTTGACTGTCAGTCCGCCTTCGCGAGCAAGCTCGCTCCCACATTTGACTTCACTGCGGTCTTGCGGCCGAGCATGACGGTCGCAATCACCCCGCAGGCAAACACCCAGGTGATCGGCTCGACATGTTCACCAAAGAACAGCGCCGAAAACGCGATGGTGAAGAAGATCTGCAGCAATTGGACCTGACTGACCCGGGAAATGCCACCCATGGCCAGCCCGGCGTACCAGGCAAAGAAGCCGAGAAACTGCGAGAACAACGCCACGTAACCAAACGCCCACCAGGTCTTGGCCGACACCGCGCCCTGATGTTGCAGCGCCAGATACAACACCGGCCCGATCAACAGCGGCGTCGCCAGCACCAGCGCCCAGCAGATCACCTGCCAGCCACCCATCTCCTTGGCCAACCGGCCACCTTCGGCGTAACCCAATCCACCGACGGCAATCGCGCCGAGCATTAACAGATCACCCGCCTGAATACTGCCCGCGCCGGTGTACAACGCATACCCGAGCACTAACGCACTGCCCAGCGCCGCGCAGGCCCAGAAGGCTTTTGACGGACGCTCATGGGACAACCACGCGGCATACAGCGCCACGCACAACGGTTGCAGGCCGTTGACCAGTGCGCCATGGGACGCCGGCAAGGTTTGCATGGCCCACGCCGACAACACCGGGAAACCCAGAATCACCCCGGCGATCACCAGGCTCAGGCCTTTGACCTGCTGCCACGTCGGCCACTTCTCGCGGCGCCACAGCAACAGCAATGCCGCCGGAATCGCTGCGAACAATGCGCGGCCCAAACCGTTGAGCAGCGGATGCAGTTCCTGCACCACGATGCGGGTGAAGGGCAGGGTAAGGCTGAAAATCACCACGCCGAGCAGGCCGAGGGCCATGCCGGTGTTTTCGCGCGAGGACATGATGGGGGACCGGAATTGAAGGTGGCAGGGAATGACCTTCATAAAGCCATAAACCGGGCGGTTCGGGCTGTTACAGCTAGGCACAGACTTAGGCGTACAGTTTCAGGGCCCCTTCGCGAGCAAGCTCGCTCCCACAGGAGAATGCATTCCAATGTGGGAGCGAGCTTGCTCGCGAAGAACGATGACACGGTCTCAGGTAGTAGCCGGTTGTTACCCGATCCTCCGGATAAGGTCTACCTTGAACACTCCCAGGTAATTCCAGAGGAGTCCTCCCCATGGCCGCGAAAAAGATTCTCATGCTGGTCGGCGATTACGTCGAAGACTACGAAGTGATGGTGCCATTTCAGGCCCTGCAAATGGTTGGTCACACTGTCCACGCCGTGTGCCCGGACAAGGTTGCCGGCAAAACCGTGCGCACTGCGATCCATGACTTCGAAGGCGACCAGACCTACAGCGAAAAACCCGGTCACCTGTTCGCCCTCAATTTCGACTTCGCCAAAGCCCAAGAGACGGACTACGACGCGCTGTTGATCCCCGGCGGACGCGCCCCGGAATACCTGCGCCTCAACGAAAAGGTCCTCGATCTGGTGCGCGCCTTCGACAAGGCCGGCAAACCAATTGCGGCGGTCTGCCACGGCGCACAACTGCTGGCGGCGGCAGGCGTACTCGAAGGTCGCGAGTGCAGCGCTTATCCCGCCTGCGCGCCGGAAGTGCGACTGGCGGGCGGTACGTACATCGACATCCCGGTGACGGACGGCCACGTTCAAGGCAATCTGGCCACCGCCCCGGCGTGGCCGGCGCATCCGAACTGGCTGGCTGGTTTCCTCGGCTTGCTCGGCACCAAAATCACCCTGTAACGAGGATTCGCCGATGTGCGAGCTCTACGTCAAGGCTGACCCGATTCTCTACGAATCACGCTCGCGCTCGCTGCGCATCTGCGGCGTGGTGACGACGTTGCGCCTGGAGAATCAGTTCTGGGACATCCTCAGCGAAATCGCCGAGGTCGACGGCATGACCACCAACCAACTGATCGCCAAGCTGTATGAAGAGGTGATGGATTATCGCGGGGAAGTGGTGAATTTCGCCTCGTTCTTGCGGGTGAGTTGTATGCGGTATCTGAGTCAGCGGCGAGTGGGTTCGCCGGAGTTGTCGGTGGTACGGGCAGTGGTGAAATAATCGAGATCGAGTAGCCTCATTCGCGAGCAGGCTCACTCCCACTTTCGACCGAGTTTTCCAAGTGAAATACGGTCAACTGTGGGAGCGAGCCTGCTCGCGAAGGCGTCAGATCAGGCAACGCAAATCCTGATCAGAAGAACCGCGTCACGCTCACCTTGGCATTGCGCCCCTGGCTGTACGCCCGGTCCCCGCTCAACGCCGGGCGGTAGTCTTCGTTGAACAGGTTATCGACGGTCAGATTGACCTCGGTCCCCTTGAGATAAGGCTGTTGCGGTTTCCAGTTGGCGAACAGTCCTTGCACGTTGTAGCGGTCGTTGTCGTACTGATCGTAGAACACGTCGCCGACGGTGTTTTTGCTCGAACCGTACTTGTCGCTCGGCAGGCGATCGGTCTGACGCACGAATTCACCCTGCCAGCCCACCTGCGCGTCCCAACTCGGGATCTTCACCGCCAGTACGGCAATCCATTTTTGTGGCGGGATGTCGCGCGCCCAGACGTCCGGGCCCCATGGGTTGGTGTAGGCGCCTTCGTGCTTGCCGGTCATCCACGAGTAGGACAGCGAGCCGAACAGGTAGGTCGAGTCATAGAAGCTTTCGACTTCGAAGCCCTTGATGGTCAGCCCGCCAATGTTGCGATAGTTGCCCATCGGTCCCGAGCCCTTGCAGTCGGACGCGATGGTGCCGCCCTTGATCGCCTGGTTTTCGCAGCCGACGCCGGTGGCCTTGAATATCTCGTCGTCGATCTTGTTGCGGAACAGCGTGGTGCGGATCTGCACATTGTCGCGCTCGGTGAACACGTTGGCGAAGTTGCTGATGTTACCGGCGCGCCAGCCCGTGATGCGTTCCGGGTCGAGGTCGACGCTGGTCGCGGTGCGGCTGCCGATACCCTGAACTTCGTACTGCTCGTCGATCACCGGCGCGCGCCAGGTCTTGCTGTAGTCGACGAAGAAACCGACGTCCGCGGTCATGCGCCAGAACGCCGACAGGCGTGGCGACCAACCGGTGTAGGTGCGGTCGCTGTAGTCGTGGCCGAAGCTTGGATCCTGACTGGCGTAAAACGGCGCTTCGTTGGCTTCGCCACGGTTGCGCACGTGGTCATAGCGTACCGACGGGGTCAGGGTGAAGTCGCCGATGGTGATCGCGTCTTGTAGGTAAGCGCTATTGGTGTCGACCTTGCCCTGCGGCATGAAGCTTGGCTGGAAGTGGCCGTAGTTGTACTTGGGCACATTGTAGGTGCTGCCGGGCATCCACATTTCGGTGTCGCGGCTGTGCTTGCGGATCTGAATGCCGCCAGTGACCGCGTGGGCCAGCGGACCGGTATCGAACAGGCTGATGTTGCTCGCCTCGAGAATCCGGTCCTTGTAGGCGGTGTCCATCTTGCGTCCGCCGGTCGAGGTCTGCAAAAACGCCGTGGCCTCACGCTCATCGGTCTGGTCGGTGTTGGATTCCGAGTAGCTCAGCTTGAAGTCGACCAGACGGTTGTCCAGCGGCTGATATTGATACTTGGTCGACCACGTGGTGTCGGTGGTTTCACGGTTGGCCAAAAAGCGCTTGAGCGCATTTTCGTAGCCATACTTCTTGATGTTGTCCTTGCTCGGCGGCGTCGGATAACTGGCCGACGAGAACGGTGTCCAGCGCTCACTCTGCGAGCGCGAGTACGACAGCCCGACGCTGTGCTCATCGGTCAGGTGCAGATTGAATTTGAGCAACTGGCCGTCGAGATCCTGCGCACTGTTGGGCAGGCGCTGCGGATTTATCGGGTAGTCATGCCCCGGGTCCGGCGGCGTGGCGGCCAATTTCATGTCGCCGCCGTCGCGCTTGGTCAGATAGACCAGCGCATCGGCGCGGCCATCGTCGGTGCGACCGAACACGGCACCGGTGTAAGTCTGCTGATGGTCGTTGCTGGCATAGCCATATTTGACCATCGCGCCGGTGTTGCGGCCTTCTT
This sequence comes from Pseudomonas fluorescens, assembly GCF_001648775.1. GTDB lineage: Bacteria > Pseudomonadota > Gammaproteobacteria > Pseudomonadales > Pseudomonadaceae > Aquipseudomonas > Aquipseudomonas fluorescens_M. The sequence goes on along the minus strand of NZ_LVEJ01000023.1, from coordinate 268,497 downwards.
GCAGCAAGTCCGGGGCGTCTTTGGTTTCCATGTGCACGGTGCCGCCGAAGCCACCGTTGCCGGTGAGCATCGAGTGCGGGCCTTTCTCCACTTCAATGCGTTTGATCAGCTCCGGCTCGATGAAAATCGTGCCTTGCTGGTAGCGCTCGAAGCCGCTTTTGGTCGCGCCATCCACCGTCAGTGGCACGTCCTCGGCATCGCCCAGGCCCCAGATGTTGATGGTCTGGCCACCGGGTTTCATCGAACCGCCCATGCTCACCCCGGGCAGGGTCGCCAGCAGGCTGGGGATGTTGCTCGGTTGATGGCGGTCGATGTCGGCCTGGGTCAGGGTCGAGCGGCCGACGGTGCTGGAGTCGACCTCGGTGCCGGTGCCGATCACGCTGAGGGCATCGAGTTGAATGCCGTCGCTGCTGCTGGTCACTGGTTCTTCCGGGCGCACCACGTAAGTCTGGTTGACCTTGATCAGACCGAACTGGCTGTTGCCGAGCAACTGGCGGATGGCTGCTTCTGCGCTGTATTCGCCGTCGATGGCCGGAGCCTTGAGATCGCGCAATTGCGCTTCATCGAACAGCAACTGGATCTTCGCCTGCTGGGCGATCTGGCTCAGCGAGGCCGCCATCGATTGCGCTGGCAGGTGCAGGCTGATCGATTCGGCATGCGCCTGCACACTGATTGCCAGGCAGGCAGCGAGCAGGGTCGGTCGAAGGCAGGTGAGCGGGTACGGTGAAAACACGCGAAACATGGAATCCCCCAAAGCGGCAAAAGGCCAAAAAGGCCTGCGTCAGCAACGCAGACCGGAGGAAGACGCGGCAGGCAAAAAAAACCTCACATGCGAATGCAAAATATTCTCATGTGGGTTGTTGTCAGCGGTTTTCGATACGGATCTGGCCGTCGGCGAGGGCGACGGTTTTCACCGGAATCAGCGCGGGCAGGGCGTTGATCAATGCATCCGGGTCCTCGACGTCGAGGTTGCCGGAGACCTTGAACTGGCCCAGTTTCGGATTGGCCAACAGCACCGGTTTGGCGCGGTACAGGTTCAGCTCATCGACCAGACTGGACAGTTCACGATTGCGAAACGACAGATGCCCGCTGCGCCAATCGGCCACTTGGCTGACCGCCAGCGTGTGTTGCTGCACGCTGCCGCTGGCCAGGTCGACGGCGGCTTGCTGCTGAGCACCGAGCAACAGCGGCGTGCGGTTATCCGGCGCGAAGGCGACCTGACCATGGGCGACGCTGACCACCAGTTGTTTATCGGTGCGGCGCACATCGAAACCGGTGCCGACCACGCGCACGGTGGCGTCGCCGGTTTGCACCCACATCGGCCGTTCCTTGTCGGGCGCGACTTCGATATAGAACTGGCCGCGATCGAGAAAGAGCCGGCGCTGATGGCTGTCGAAGTCGACGCGCAATTGCGTATTGGCATTCACTGACAGGGTGCTGCCGTCCGGCAATTCGAAGCTGCGCATGCCTTTGGCCTGCGCGCTGATCTGTTGCTGATAGACCTCGTGCGACGTGCCCAGGTGCGTCGCCAGTACCGCGCAGACCAGCGCCGCTGCGACCGCCAGCGTGGGGCGCCAGAGGGTTTTGCGCTTGGCTGTCGGCAGGGGAATCGGTCGATTCAGTTGCTGCAATTCGCCCAGATCAGCCCACAGTTCTTCGAACGCGCGATAAGCCTTGGCATGCTCCGGCTCGCGCAACCATTGCTCGAAAGCCTGACGCACGGCGCGGCCCTGTGGCTGGCGATTGCGGGTAAACCACGCGGCGGCCTGACCGTCGACGCTGTCGTCCGGCAGTTCGCTGTCGAATTCGTAAGGGCGGTTCATTCTGGCTGCTCCGTGCCGTTTTCTTGATCCAGGCGTTGCTTGCAATGCATCAATGCGAAGGCGATGTGTTTCTCCACCATGCTCAGCGAAATCCCCATGCGCTCGGCTATCTGCGCCTGACTCAGGCCTTCAAAGCGGTGCAGCATAAGGGCCTCGCGCCGACGTGGCGAGAGTTCGGCCAAGACTTCTTTCAGATGTTCCAGACGTTGCTGGCGCTGCGCCGCCGCCATCGGGTCGTGTTGCTCGTCGGTAACCGGCTCCGCCTCGCTGTCGTGTTGGGGCTGGACGATGTGCCGGACCTTTTGTTTACGCCAGTGATCACGCAGCAGGTTGCGCGCCATCTGGAACAAAAACGCCCGTGGCTGCTCGACCTTGGCGCGGTCGCGATAGTCGAGCCATTGGGTAAACACGTCCTGGGTCATGTCCGCCGCATCGCTGGGGTTTTCCGTGCGTTTGCGCAGGTAATGCAGGATGTCCCCGTAAAATCGGCGAAATGAATCAGCCGACAGAGGATCGGGCGTGAGGCGGGGCATGGATATCCTTCTTGACGAAGCGGGGGCGCAGAAAGTCGCGAATGATATCGAGAATTATTGTTATTTGTCATGTTGGTGATCCGCCAGGTTTGCCAACAGTGGCTAAACCAGTGAAACGGTCTTTACTTTCGAGGGTTCAATCGACAGGAGCAGACCGATGTCCGGATGGTATGAGTTGAGCAAAAGCAGCAACGGCCAGTTCAGGTTCGTGCTGAAAGCGGCGAATGCCGAAACGATTCTGACCAGCGAGCAGTACACCACCCGCGCGGCAGCCGAAGGCGGGATCGCCTCGGTGCAGACCAACAGTGCGCTGGATCAACTCTACGAGAAAAAGTCGACGAAGGACGGCCATCCTTACTTCAACCTGAAAGCGGCCAATCATCAGATCATCGGCAGCAGCGAATCCTATTCATCGGATGCGGCGTGCGATAAAGGCATTGCCAGCGTTAAAACGAACGGTCCGACGAAAGTGATCAAGGACAAGACGCTACCCGTTCTCTGACCTCACTTTCAAATCCACCAAAAATCCCCTGTGGGAGCGAGCTTGCTCGCGAAAGCGGTCTATCAGTCAACATCATCATTGACGGGTACACCGTCTTCGCGAGCAGGCTCGCACACATTGGTTTTTATGGGGCCTGTGAGATCAGCGCAGGGTTTTCAGGAGTGTTTGCAGTTGGGTCTGGCCCGCTTCACTCAACGGGAAGACCGGCAAGCGCGGATCACCCAATTCCAGCCCGGTCTGCCGCAACCCGGCCTTGATCGTAGCCGGCAAGCCACCCTTGAGGATGAAGTCCAGCAGCGGCAACTGGCGATAGAACAACTCGCGGGCGCGAACCAGGTCACCGGCCATGGCGGCCGCGTACAAGTCCAGATTCAGTTGTGGAATCAGATTCGGCGCCGCCGTGCACCAGCCTTTCGCCCCGGCGGCAAATGCCTCCAGCGCCAGCGGATTGCAGCCGTTGTAAAACGGCACCTGACCGTCGCCCAGCAATTGCAGCTTGTGCATGCGCTGAATATCGCCGGTGCTCTCCTTGACCATGGTCACGTTGTCCACGCCATTGACGATGCGCAGAATCAAATCAACGGACATGTCGGTGCCGCTGGTGGCCGGGTTGTTGTAAAGCATGATCGGCACGCCGATGCTTTCGCCGATAGCGCGGTAGTGGGCGAGGATTTCCGCTTCAGTGAGTTTCCAGTACGAGGCCGGCAGCACCATCACCACGTCGGCGCCATGAGCTTCAGCGAAACGCGCGCGGCGTACGGCTTTGGCGGTGGTCAGGTCGGACACGCTGACAATGGTCGGCACGCGTTTGGCCACATGCTTGATGCTGAACTCGGCGACCTGGTCCCACTCCGCGTCGCTCAGGTAAGCGCCTTCGCCAGTGCTGCCCAGTGGCGCGATGGCGTGGACGCCGCTGTCGATCAGGCGATCGATCGATTGCCCGAGCGCCGGCAGATCCAGCCCTTCGCCGTTGGCGCCGAACGGGGTGATGGTGTAGCCGATGATGCCGTGAATAGTGGACATGGGAATCTCTCCGTAACAGGGTTCAGTTCAGGCAATCGGCGTGTTGACGCAGGTTCTGCCGGGCGTAGTAGTTGAAGGCAGCGGCGTGGCGTTTCGGCTTGGCGATCCAGTCATGCGCCTCGCGGCCCAATTCCGGGATGATCGGCTTGATCGTACCGGCCGCCATCGCCAGCAGTTGCAGCTTGGCCGCGCGCTCGATCAGTTGGGCGATGACACACGCTTCTTCAATCGTCGTACCGGTCGACAACTGCCCGTGGTGCGAGAGCAGAATCGCGCGTTTGTCGCCCAGCGCGCCGGCAATCAGTTCACCTTCTTCGTTGCCCACCGGCACGCCCGGCCAGCCCTCGAGAAACGCGCAGTCGTCGTACAGCGGGCACAGGTCCATGTGGGAAATCTGCAGCGGCACTTCGAGCATCGACAACGCCGCCACGTGGGTCGGGTGGGTGTGGATGATGCAGTTCACATCCGGCCGGGCGCGGTACACCCAGCTGTGAAAACGGTTGGCCGGATTGGCCATGCCGTGACCTTCGAGAACTTCCAGATCCTCATTGACCAGCAACAGATTGCTCGCAGTGATTTCGTCGAAACCCAGACCCAATTGCTGAGTGTAATAGGTGCCAGGCTGCGGGCCGCGAGCAGTGATTTGCCCGGCCAGACCGGAGTCGTGACCGTTTTCGAACAGAATCCGGCAGGTCAGGGCCAGCTTTTGCCGGTCCGTCCACGTATTATCCGCCAGGCTTTTTTGCATCTGGGTCAGTGCTTGCTTGACCAGTTGGTCTTTGGGTAGTGCTAATGTCTTGGCCATGTCTGTGTCCTTTGGGTGATTGCAAATGACACTAAAGAGGCTATATGACACAAAGTGTCATTGGCAAGCACAAATCGTCGCTTCCTCCATGGAATAACCGCTGCGCATGTCTATCCGTTTGAAATTATTGAGAAAAAAACTCGGGGTAACCCTTGAGGCATTGGCCGAAAAATCCGGCATGACCAAGAGTTATCTGTCCAAAGTCGAACGCGGGCTGAATACGCCGTCGATTGCTGCCGCGTTGAAACTGGCGAAAGCGCTGAATGTGAAGGTCGAGGAATTGTTCTCCGAAGACAACGTCAGCCTCGACAGCTACAGCCTGGTGCGCAGCCATGAGCGCCAGTCACTCGCCGCCAATGATCAGAGCCCCGGTTATGCCGTGCTGGCCCATCAAGTCAGCGAGCGCAACCTGCTGCCGTTCATCATCTACCCGCCCAGCGAGTTCACCGACAAGACCTTCAAGGAGCATTTGGGCGAGGAGTTTCTGTTCGTCCACGAAGGGCGGGTTGAAGTGGATTTCATGAACGAGAAAGTGCTGCTGGAACGCGGTGATGCGCTGCATTTCAATGCGCAGAAACCGCACCGGATCCGCTCGGTGGGGGATGTGCAGGCGCAGTTGCTGGTGGTGGTGCACAGCAGCGAAGAGTGAGTTGTCCGCTAAAAGCTTCGCGAGCAAGCTCGCTCCCACAGGGGAATGCGATCCAAATGTGGGAGCGAGCCTGCTCGCGAAGGCGTCAGTCAGGCCTGTATCAAACCTCGACCGGCACCGACAACTTCGGATTCCCGAGCGCATGGCTCTTGGCATCAAAAAACCGCAACGCAACCCCTGTGCCCTCGAACACCTGCGCGTAATGCCGCTTCTGATGCTGAACAAACGCCGCACTGCGCGGATAAATCGAGATCGCCACCGTCGCCGGTTTCGCCAAACGCAGCGCCCGCACGATGTGCGCATCCTGCTCGCCCAAGGCATGGCCAAAGATGCACAGACTGCCGCCATGCCCCAGCAACTGCTGATAACAGAACGACAGATAATCCGAGCTGCGGATGGTCTTGAGCTTGTCCGCGCTCGGTCCTTCGGTGACGAACAGCGGCACGTCATCCAGCGTCTTGATCGTGTTGTTGATCGCAAAACTGCCGAGCAGTGTGCCCTCGGTTGAGGTCAGTTTGCGTGCGGTGCCGTCCTGATTGCGCACCAGATGCAGACCTCCGTGCAAGTACAGCAAACGCGGTTTGGCGGTGGCGCTTTCGCTCAGGTCGAAACTGGCATGCGGGCCGTTGAACAGGTCATCGATGGCCTCGCTGTTGTGTTGCAGTGCCCAGTAATTGAGCAGGTCGTAATTGGTGGTGAACACCGTGCGATAACGCGCCAGTTCTTCATTCAGCACGGCCAGCGTCGATGGCTTAACCAGCCGCCATGGAATGTGCACCGCGTGCACGGTGTTGATCAGCGCTTCCTTGATCGCGTAGTAACGGTTGCGCGGCGCCGCCGAGCTGACGGCCAGCGCTTTGTTGACCCGGCTGGTGGTTTTCAGCGCGCCGAGCACCTGCTCGAAGCTGCGCGTCTGCATGGCATCGAACACCGCCAGCTCCGACGGACTCAGCGGTTTTTCTTCCACCGTACGGGCGTTTTCGAACAGCGAGTCATAGCCGAAGTCATCCCAGACCGCGCGGCTGGCGCCGTTGCCCACCAGCAAGCCACTGAAGTCGGTCGCGGCGCGCAGGGCGCTCCAGTCTTCGAGGGTGGCGTCGACATCGAGAAAATCGGTCATTGCGTAGGCGGTCTCAAAACAAAGGGGCTGATGGGCGGCGACTTTATCACGAGCGGGCATTGAGCCAGATCAACATCCGCCGTGACCGATCGGTCGATCCTGTGTGTATCCGCCAGATCGGCGCAGTCGATTCGGCCCCAGTCAGGAGACGCACGATGAGCAGTACTTTTTTCATTCCGGCGGTCAACATCATGGGCAGCGGCTGCCTCGACGAAGCCATGGTCGCGATCCGCAACTACGGTTTTCGCAAGGCGCTGATCGTCACCGACACCGGGCTGGCCAAGGCTGGCGTGGCCACAATGATCGCCGAGAAACTGGCGATGCAGGACATCGATTCAGTGATCTTCGACGGCGCCAAGCCGAACCCGAGCATCGCCAACGTCGAGTCGGGCCTGGGCTTGCTCAAGGAAAGTCGCTGCGATTTCGTCGTGTCTCTCGGCGGCGGTTCGCCCCACGACTGCGCCAAGGGCATCGCCCTGTGTGCGACCAACGGCGGGCGGATCAGCGATTACGAAGGCGTCGATCAATCGGGCAAGCCGCAACTGCCGCTGATCGCGATCAACACCACCGCTGGCACCGCCAGTGAGATGACCCGTTTTTGCATCATTACCGACGAATCGCGCCACGTAAAAATGGCCATCGTCGACCGCAATGTCACGCCGCTGCTGTCGGTCAACGACCCCGCCCTGATGGTCGCCATGCCCAAAGGCCTGACCGCCGCCACCGGCATGGACGCGCTGACTCACGCCATCGAAGCCTACGTGTCGACCGCGGCCAACCCGATCACCGACGCCTGTGCGCTGAAAGCCATGACCCTGATCAGCAACAACCTGCGCCTGGCCGTGCGCGACGGCAGCGACCTTGCCGCGCGGGAAAACATGGCGTATGCGCAGTTCCTCGCCGGCATGGCCTTCAACAATGCCTCGCTCGGTTACGTCCACGCCATGGCGCATCAACTGGGCGGTTTCTACGACTTGCCCCACGGCGTGTGCAATGCCGTGCTGCTGCCGCATGTGCAGACGTTCAACGCACTGGTCTGTGCCGAGCGGCTGACCGATGTCGCCCACGCCATGGGTGCTGACATTCGCGGCTTCAGCCCGGAAGAGGGCGCGCAAGCGGCGATCAGCGCGATTCGTTGTCTGGCCAAAGACGTCGATATACCCGGCGGTCTGCGTGAACTCGGTGCCAGGCTCAGCGACATCCCGATCCTCGCAACCAACGCCTTGAAAGACGCCTGCGGCCTGACCAACCCGCGCGCGGCGGATCAACGCCAGATCGAGGAGATCTTTCGCAACGCGTTTTGAGACGGGTACAGCGGCGGCGAACGGCGTTATGCTCAGCGCTCGTTCGCGCCGCCATTGCCGAGTCTCGCATGCTGCAAAAAAGCCTGATCCGCCGCCTCGACCTGATCACCCTGCAATTGTTTGTCGCCGTGCACGAAGAGGGCACGCTGACCCGTGCCGCCTCGCGCGAAGCCATCGCGGTGTCGGCGGCGAGCAAGCGGCTGATGGAGTTGGAGGAGGCGCTGGGGATCAGCCTGTTCGTGCGTCAGGCCAAGGGCATGACCCTGACACCGGCCGGGGAAACCTTGCTGCACCATGCGCGGCAGATGCTCTTCAACGTCGAAAAAATGGGCCTGGAACTCGGCGAGCACAGCCACGGTGTGCGCGGTTATGTGCGCATGCTGGCGAACCTCTCGGCGATCATTCAGTTTCTTCCCGAAGACTTGCGCGACTTCTCCGCGCAGCATCCGCAGGTCAAGACCGATCTTGAAGAACGCCCCAGCGCCGGGGTGATTCAGGGCGTACTCGATGGTGTGGCGGATCTTGGGATTTGCTCCAACGACAGCGACACCAAAGGCCTGCACAGCGTGTTGTACCGACAGGACAAACTGGTCGTGGTGATGCTGCCGGAACATCCCTTGGCTGCGCGTGAATCGCTGGCTTTCGCTGAAACCCTGGACAGTGATTACGTCGGTTTGCACGCGGCCAGTTCGATCAACATGCGCACCCACGCGGCGGCGCGTCAGGCTGGCAAGGTCCTGCGCATTCGCATTCATGTGCCGGGGTTCGATGCGGTATGCCGGATGGTTCAGGCCAACATGGGCATCGGCATTTTGCCGCAGCGTGCTTATGAATTGTTTGGTCAGGCGCTGGGGTTGCACGCGGTGCCGTTGACGGATGACTGGTCGGATCGCGCGCTGATTGTGGTGGTGCGGGAGGAGGCGGGGTTGTCGCCGGTGAGCCGGATATTGTTTGAGCATTTGCGGGGGCAGGGCGCGTAGATCTCCAGTGAATGTTCCGGCGTCTTCGCGAGCAAGCTCGCTCCCACAGGTTCGTGGTGTATTCAGATTGTGTGGCTGATCTCGATCCCTGTGGGAGCGAGCCTGCTCGCGAAGACTGACCTGAGTTCGCTACATCCCCCAAGCGTTCGCATTTGGCGAACGCCCATTGCCGAGAGACGGCTGGATTGCCCGATCATCGTTCCTCTAGCCTTGGCGGCATATTCCAAGAACAAGAGGTACCCGCGATGACTGCCCCCTTGAGTGCGATCAAAGTGATCGAGATCGGCACCCTGATCGCCGCGCCGTTTGCCGCGCGCATGCTCGCCGAGTTCGGCGCCGAGGTGATCAAGATCGAAGCCATGGGTCAGGGCGACCCGCTGCGCAAATGGCGCAAGCTGCACCAAGGCACGTCGCTGTGGTGGTACCTGCAATCGCGCAACAAGAAGTCGCTGGCGCTCAACCTGAAATCCGCCGCAGGCATCGAGTTGGTCAAGCAACTGGCCAGCGATGCCGACGTCATCATCGAAAACCTGCGCCCCGGTGCGCTGGAGAAACTTGGCCTCGGCTGGGACGTGCTCCACGCGCTGAACCCCAATCTCACCCTCGTGCGTATTTCCGGCTACGGCCAGACCGGCCCGTACCGCGATCGTCCGGGTTTCGGCGCGATTGGCGAAGCGATGGGCGGCATTCGCTACACCACTGGCACTCCCGGTTCACCACCGGCGCGGGTCGGCGTCAGCCTCGGCGATTCGCTGGCCTCGCTGCACGCGGTGATCGGCGCGTTGATGGCGCTGCTGCGGGTCAAGACCGGGCAGGGCGGCGGGCAGATTGTCGATGTGTCGCTGGCCGAAAGCGTGTTCAACGTCATGGAAAGCCTGGTGCCGGAATACGACATGCTTGGCCATGTCCGCGAGCGCAGCGGCGGTGCGTTGCCGGGCATTGCACCGTCCAACACCTACCTTACGGCCGATGGCGCTTACGTAGTGATCGCCGGCAACAGCGACCCGATTTACAAGCGGCTGATGCACACCATCGGTCGCGATGATCTGGCTGAAGCAGAAGAATTTGCTCACAACGACGGGCGTGCGGCCAAGAGCGGTTTGCTCGACGCCGCGATCACTCACTGGACCAGCAGCTTGCCGATCGACGGAGTGCTCGCCGCGCTCGAAGCCGCTGAAGTGCCGGTGGGGCGGATCTATTCGGTGGCCGACATCGTTGCCGATCCGCACTATCAGGCGCGGGGCATGTTGCTCAACGCCGAACTGCCCGGCGGCGCAACGGTGAAAATGCCCGGCATCGTGCCGAAACTCTCGGAAACACCTGGCGGCGTTAACTGGTCGGGGCCGACGCTTGGCCAACACACCGACGGCATTCTCGCCGGCCTCGGCCTGACTGAACTCGACATCGAACGCCTGAAAAGCCAAGGGGTGGTGCAATGATCACGGACTATTCGCAAACCCTGATCGTCCAGGAAGTCTCGCCGCGCGACGGCTTGCAGATTGAACCGACCTGGGTGGAAACCGCTGACAAGATCGCCCTGATCGATCAACTGTCTTTGGCCGGTTTCAGTCGTATCGAGGCCGGCTCGTTCGTCTCGCCGAAAGCCATTCCGGCGCTGCGTGACGGCGAGCAAGTCTTCACCGGCATTCAACGACAGCCGGGGGTGATTTACGTTGCGCTGATCCCCAACCTCAAAGGTGCGCAGCGGGCATTGGCGGCGGGTGCCGATGAACTGAATCTGGTGATGTCCGCCAGCCAGACGCACAACCTGGCCAATATGCGCATGCGTTGCGAGGATTCGCTGGCGGCGTTTGGCGAGATTGTGGCGTTCGCCAGCGGTTCCGGCGTGCGTCTCAATGGCAGCGTCGCCACGACCTTTGGCTGCCCGTTTGAGGGTCATATCGACGAAGATCGTGTGCTGCAAATCGTCGACGCTTATCAGGAACTCGGCATTGCCGGTATCACCCTCGCCGATACCACCGGCATGGCCAATCCACGACAAGTGGATCGCTTGGTGCGGCGGGTGTTGCAGCGGGTTTCGCCGGCTGACCTGACCCTGCATTTTCACAACACCCGGGGTCTGGGCTTGTGCAATGTGCTGGCGGCTTATGAGGCGGGCGTGCGGCGTTTCGATGCGGCGCTCGGCGGCCTCGGCGGCTGTCCGTTTGCGCCGGGGGCGTCGGGCAATATCTGCACTGAGGATTTGGTGAATCTGTGCGATGAGATCGGTATTCACACCGGCATCGACTTGCCGCTGCTGCTGAAGCTCTCACGCGGCTTGCCGGAGCTGTTGGGCCACGAAGTGCCCGGCCAACTGGCCAAGGCCGGACGCAACTGCGACCTGCACCCGATCCCCACCTGACAGACCTTATCCCCTGTGGGAGCGAGCCTGCTCGCGAAGGCGTCGAGTCAGTCGACATCAAAGGTGAATGACACACCGCCTTCGCGAGCAGGCTCGCTCCCACAGAAAAGCGCTCCACAGTGAGCGTCATGACCAGACAACAAAAACAATCGGACGCCCACCGGCAGTCCGCCTGGAGAAAAGCTATGAGCCTCAATGTATTGGAGGCGGGCGCGAGTCCGTCCGTCGATCACGACGCCGAAAAAGCCCTGGTCAGCAAGGTCGCCTGGCGCCTGATGCCGCTGATCATGGTCTGCTACCTGTTCGCCTTTTTCGACCGCATCAACATCAGCTTCGCCAAGTTCCAGTTGCAGACTGATCTGAGCTTGAGCGACACCGCTTACGGCCTCGGCGCCGGGCTGTTCGTGGTCGGTTACGTGCTGTTCGAAGTGCCGAGCAACATGATGCTGTACAAGGTCGGCGCACGCCGCTGGATCGCGCGGATCATGATGTCGTGGGGCGTGGCGACGGCAGCGATGGTCTTCGTCAACAGCGAATGGCAGTTCTACGCGCTGCGCTTTGTGATCGGTGCGATGGAGGCCGGTTTCGCCCCGGGCGTGCTGTATTACCTGACGCTGTGGTTCCCGCAGCACTTCCGTGGCCGCATCACCTCGATGCTGTTTCTTGCCTCGGCGTTTGCCGGGCTGGTCGGCGCGCCGTTCTCCGGTCTGGTGCTGGAACACCTCGATGGCGTGTTGCAGATGCGCGGCTGGCACTGGCTGTTCCTGCTCGGCGGCGTGCCGTGCATCGGACTCGGTTTTCTGGTGCTGATGCTGCTCAAGGATCGCATCGAGGATGCGCACTGGCTGACGGCTGACGAGAAGAAATTACTCTCCAGTCGCATCGCCCAGCATGAGCCGCACAAGAGTGGCGGCTCGCTGCTCGCGGCGCTGAAAATTCCGGGTTTTCTGACCTTGGGGCTGATCTACTTTCTGATTCAGGTGGCGTCCTACGGCTTGAATTTCTGGGCGCCCCAACTGATCCGCAGCGCCGGTACCGAGAGCCCGGTGATGATTGGTCTGCTGACGGCGATTCCATACATTTGCGGGGCGATCAGTATGGTGGTGATCGGGCGTTTGTCGGATGCGACGGGTGAGCGGCGCAAGTTTGTCGCCGGGCTGGTCATTGTCGGGGCGATCGGTTTTTTCAGCGCCGGGATTTTCGCCAGCCACACCACGTTTCTGATCGTTGCCCTCGGCTTGCTCGGCGCCGGGATCATTGCCTCGATTCCGAGCTTCTGGACCTTGCCACCGAAGTTGCTCGCCGGTGCTGGCGCTGGCGCGGCGGGCGGGATTGCGGTGATCAATACCCTTGGGCAATTCGGCGGGATCGTCAGCCCGGTGATGGTCGGGCGGATCAAGGATCTGACGGGCAGCACCACGCCGGCGCTGTATGTCATTGGCGTGGCGGCGTTGATCGCTGCGGCACTGTTGCTGTGGGGTTTGCCGCAGAAATTGCGCACGCTCGACAAATATTGATATCAGCTCTGACACCTTCGCGAGCAAGCTCGCTCCCACAGTTGAAATGCATTCCCCTGTGGGAGCGAGCTTGCTCGCGAAGACTGACTTCCAGACACTGAAATCATCGATTCAAACGATCATCCAGGAGCCACTGCATTCCTCTCGAACACCCCACCAAACTGAATCAACACCACCCCGGCAATCAACAACACTGCGCCAAATACCCGCGACACCGTCAGTTGCTTCTCCACCAACCCGAACAACCCAAAGTGATCCAGCACCATCGACGCAATCACTTGCCCAGTCAACGCCAACGCGACAAACCCCGAAGCCCCGAGCCTGGGCAGCAGCACCACTGCCAACGCCACAAAACATACGCCAAACGCACCACCGGCCCACATCCACAACGGCGCCTTGCTGATAAATGCCAGGGAGGGCAACGGCAAACGCAACGCCACAATCACCGGCAGCAACACCAACACACTCACCAGCAATGAAGCCAACGTCGCCCACAACGGATGCCCCAGCCCCCGCGCCAGATTGCTGTTGATCGCACTCTGAAACGGCACCACCGCCCCGGCGAACGCGGCCAGCACCAACAAGCCGGTCCACTGCAACGTACTCATCTCGATTCTCCAACAGGTTTTGCTGGACTCTAGAGTATTCGTCGCGCAGATTTAAATTCCGTTTCATTATCCAGAACATGCATCAGATGAATGATCTACGCCGCATCGACCTCAACCTGTTGGTGATCCTCGACGCCCTGCTCAGCGAGCAGCACGTCACCCGCGCCGCCGAGCGTCTGCACCTCAGTCAACCGGCGGTCAGCCATGCACTGGCGCGGTTGCGCGACCTGCTCGGTGATCCGTTACTGGTGCGTGCCGGTTCAAGCCTTGTGCCCACCGCGCGAGCGCTGGAACTGGTCGCGCCGCTGACCGAAGCGCTGGCCCAGGTGCAATCGCTGCTGGCGCCGAACACCTTCGATCCGGCCAGTGCGCGTCGGACCTTTCGCGTGGCGATGTCGGACTATGGCGCGGCGATCATTCTGCCTACGCTGATCCGCACCCTTCGCCGGGAAGCACCGGGCATCGACCTGCAAATCAGCCATGCCAGCCGCGAAGGCATGCTGGAAGGCGTGCTCAATGGCGATATCGACGTCGCTGCCGGCGTCTTCCCGGAAATGCCCCACGAACTGCGCAGTTCGGTGCTGTTTGAAGAACGCTACGTCTGCCTGCTGGATCGCCAGACGTTACCGGCCAACGGTGTGCTGGATTTGCCGAGCTACCTGTCTCGTCCGCACGTCCTGCTGGAAATGCGCGGCAGCGGCACACCGGAAATCGAACGGGCACTGACGTCACTGCGTGAACGTCGCCGCGTGGCGATCAGCCTGCCGCACTGGAACGTCGCGCCGCAGTTCATCAGTGGCACGGATCTGATTCTTACGGTGTCTTCGCGCAGCGTGCGCGAGATCGATCAGCGTGATCTGATCGTGGTGCCGCCACCGTTCGAGATACCGCCGTTTACGTTTGTACTGGCGTGGCACAAGCGGCGGGGTGGGGATCAGGCGTTGAACTGGTTGAATCGGACGATTGAGGAGGGGATAGTGCGCGGCTGAAAAGTCATCAAGGAGCGGGAAGTGACAGTGAAGTCTGGCTGGATCGGTTGTGCGGCATTGTGCGGTTGGTTGCTGGCGGGGCAGGCATTGGCCGATTGCACACCGGCACCCACGGCGCATGAGATGGATTTTTCACTCTGCAAGGACTGGCCGGCGTATCCCGGGCTGACGCTAACCGCTGCCGCCCATTTCTCGCCCGATCCGGTGTATGGCGAGTCAGAGACTATAGGGCTTTACGATCTGCGTTTGGCCTTGGTGGCGAGCGCAGACTCGCAGCCGCTAGCGAGCTTCTATCAGCCCTCGGCATTCTCTGTGGATGCCATCGCGCTGGACGAACTGAAATTCGATACCGCCCGCTATAAGCTCGCGCAGCAATTGCAGGCCTTTGGCGTGCGGGTACGGTTTAAAGGTTCTTCGCGGGTGAATCCTCTGGATGAAACCTGGTTGTCGCTCTATGTGAAAGACGGCAACGCATTGCGTCCGGTCATGGATCGGCTGGTGGTGTATGAATATGGCGGGGAGTGGGATGGCAATTGTGCGGGAGAGCGCTACGAGACTACGCGAACCGTGGCGTTGGCCAAGACCAGCAGCCATGGCTATGCCGACCTGATGATCAAAACGATCCGTAGCTCGACCGTTGGCGAGGGCGAAGGCGAGGCGTGTGTATCCAATACCGTCACGCAAAAACCGGTCTTGACGACACTTCGCTATGACGGCAAAAACTACGTAATGCCTGAAGATTTCAAAGGCCTCTAAGACAGATTTTTTACTCAAGGAAGAACAATGATCTCGCGTATCACCCTGTTAGGCTCTTTCATCGCAATGGGGCTTTTAACGACAACTGCCCAAGCCCAGGCCGCCTGCCAAACCAAAGACTTCGACGGCCAATCTCTGTCGCGCTGCAAAGTCTGGCCGGCCGTTCAGAATCAGGCGATTGCGGTTAAATCGACTTATCTTGCCGACGCCGGCGGCGATGATGCCGGGGTCTTCGATCTGGATCTGTCGATCGTCAACGCCAGCACTTACAACCCCATCGCCACTTACCGTAAACCGGGCGCTTACAACTCCGATGCCGTGCGCTTCGATGATCTGCGCATCGACACGGCGCGCTATCGATTGGCGCCGGAAGTTCGCGCTTTCGGCCTGCGTTCAAAGTTCGCGCACAGCTCCCACGCCATCCCCTACGAGAAAACCGATCTGGCGCTGTATGTGCGCGAAGGCAGTCAGTTGCGTCCGGTGCTGGAAGGCTTGGTGGTGGCCAAGAACAACGGCGAGTTCAGCAATGATTGCGAAGGCTATACCAAGACAATTCGCCGAACCGTCGAAATCGGCCCTTCCAGTCATCATGGTCTGGCCGATTTGATCGTCACCACCAACGGCAGCAAAATGAAAAACACGCCGTCGGGTAAAGAGTGTCTATCCAAAACTACCCGCCTGAAGCAAACACAGATCACCCTGACCTACGACGGCGAACAATACATCGTCCCCGAAGACCTCAGAGGGTACTGACCCATGCTCACCGGCCTCAACCACTTGACCCTTGCGGTCACCGATTTGCAGCGCAGCCTGGCGTTCTATGGTGATGTGCTGCAGTTGCGTGTCGAAGCGACGTGGGATGCCGGTGCCTACCTGTCGCTGCCGGATTTGTGGTTGTGTCTGTCGCATGATCCGCTGCGCTCAAGCGAACCGTCCGCCGATTACACCCATTACGCGTTCAGCCTCGATGCAGCGGATTTCGCAGGTTTTGTGCAGAAGCTAAAAGCGGCGAACGTGCCGCAGTGGCGTGATAACCGCAGCGAAGGTGCGTCGTTCTACTTTCTCGACCCCGATGGCCATAAGCTCGAAATCCACGTCGGCGATCTCGCTTCACGACTGGCTGCGTGTCGGCAAAAACCGTACGCCGGCATGCGTTTTTACGACGAGCAGTGAACACGCGCAAGCGCCTGATATAGACTGGCCGCCACGTGTTCTGGCGCTTGCAGGTTTCCCATGACTCCATCGTTGCTAATGGCCGTGCTGGCCTCGGGTTTCATTTATGGCATCACGCCCGGGCCGGGTGTGCTGGCGGTGTTCGGTATCGGCGCAGCCCACGGTCGGCGGGCCGGAGCCGGGTTCCTGTGCGGGCATCTGCTCGGTGATGTGGTCTGGTGCAGCACCGCACTGATCGCGATTGTCGGTGCCCGCGAAATCGGCAGCAGCGCATTCGATGTGCTCGGCGTGCTCAGTGGCTTGTACCTGTTCTGGCTCGGCTGGCGTGCAGTGCGTGCGCAGCGTCGCAACAGTGACGAACCGCAAGGCGCGGCGCGCAAGCCGTTCTGGCACGGCATTCTGTTCGGTCTGACCAATCCCAAGGCCTATCCGGTGGCGGTCGCAACCTTTACGGCGTTGCTGTCGAGCCGCGCCGAACTGCTCAACTGGTCGATGCTGCCGGCGCTGATTGCCCTGAGTTTTCTCGGCGGCTTGCTGGCCTACGCTATTCTGATTGGCGTGGTCGGCGCGCAGCGGGTGCGCACGTTGTATCAGCGCCATGAATTGCTGATTACTCGACTGTGTGGCGTGATGTTCATCGGTTTTGCCATCAACGCGCTGGTGCATGCGCTGCCGGGTTTGATGCCGAACAAGGCTTGAGTTTGTTTGCACGGATGCAGGAAAAGGTCAGGGATGGTTGATCAGTGCTGCATTGCCCGGACACCCACGCTGAACTATGGAAAGCCGAAACTCCGCGCCGTTGGCGAGTTACATCGACCTGTTGCTGGACGCCGTTTGCGCGGTGGACAAACAGGGGCGCTTCGTTTTTGTCAGCGCGGCCTGCGAGCGCATTTTCGGTTACACGCCTGACGAATTGATCGGTCGGCAAATGATCGAGTTGGTGCATCCGGCGGATCGTCAGCGCACGCTTGCGGCTGCCAGTGAAATCATGGGCGGCGAACCCAAGCTCAACTTCGAAAACCGTTACCTGCGCAAGGATGGCAGCGTCGTGCATATCCTCTGGTCGGCGCGCTGGTCGGAAGTCGATCAACTGCGCATCGCCGTGGCGCGCGACATCACCGAGCGCAAACAGGCCGAATCACGCCAGGCTGCACTTTATGCGATTTCCGAAGCGGCGCATGTGGCGGAGGATCTGCTGGCGCTGTTCAAGCGTATTCACCTGATCATCGGCGAATGGCTACCGGCGATGAATTTCTCTGTGGCGCTCTACGACGAACATTGTGCGCAACTGAATTTTCCCTATCACGTCGACGATCAAGAGTTGCAGCCTGAAAAACCCGGCACCGTCACCGGGCGTCTGTGCACGGAAGTCATTCGTAGCGGCCAGCCGATTCTTCTGACGCCCGACAGTCCTGATTCTCCAGCCGGTTTCGCCGAACTGGTGGCAGGGCAGAATTCACCTTGCTGGCTCGGTGTGCCGTTGAATTCGAAAAACGGCACCATCGGTGCCTTGATCGTCAAAAGCCTGCCCGGCGGCGAGCGTTACACCGAGCAGGACAAGGAATTGCTGCAATACGTCTGCGCCCAGGTCGCCACGGCAATCGAGCGCCAGCAATTGCACACCCGTCTGCGACGCATGGCGCAATACGATCAACTGACGCAACTGCCCAACCGTGAATTACTGCGTGATCGCTTGAAGGCCGCGTTGGCCGGCGCTCGCGAGCAATCCGGGCACATGGCCTTGTTATATGTCGACCTGGACCGGTTCAAACAGGTCAACGACACCTTCGGCCATGCCGTTGGCGACATGCTCCTGCAAACCGTGGCCAATCGCCTCAAGGGCTGCGTGCGGGAAACCGATACCGTGGCCAGAATTGGCGGCGATGAATTTGTTGTGCTGCTGCACAGTGTTCAGGCTTCGGAAGATGCTGACGGCGTGGCGGAAAAAATCCGACAGGTCCTGGTGCAACCGATGCGCCTCGATGGTCACAACCTGCACATCGAACCGAGCATTGGCGTTGCTCGCTATCCAGAGCACGGCCGTGAGGAACAGCAACTGTTCCGTCATGCCGATCAGGCGATGTACGCCGCCAAGCGCTTGAACCATCACGCACTGAATAGCTGATCCGGTTGCGCCGTTCGTCGCGGCAACTGCAACTTTTCTAAACCTTTGCCGGCCAGAAAATTCTCAATCTAGGCGGGCACCTGCTCGCCACGATCATTACCAAGAGGTAGAGAATCATGCCTAACTCAAGAAACTCGAACTCGGGAAACTTCGCCAACGATCGAACGAAGGCCTCTGAAGCGGGTCGCAAAGGTGGGAAAACCACCACAACGACTGTCGACAAAGAGCCAAAACCAGACATGGGCCGCAAGCCCGCTCAGAAATCGAAGTAGTCGGTGAAGGTTGTTTTGATTGAGAGGCGGGGGCGTAAGCTCCCGCTTGAATTTCGCAAGTAAGGAGGGCGCGACCATGAGCCGGATGGCCACCCGTATACGCACTATCAGTTTTGCATCGTTGTTGGGTCTGTGTGCCAGCAGCGCTTTTGCCCAGTCGCCCGCCGATTTCATCAACGATGCCTCAGCCAAAGGCATGGCTGACATCGAGGCCAGTCGTCTGGCCCATAGCAAGGCTGAATCGAAAGAGGTCAAGGACTACACCATCGTCGTCATCAACGACCGCACCACGGCCAACCAGCACCTGGCGAAAATCGCCAAGAAGCTCGACCTGCCCGTCGCGCCCCGTGAGGAACTGGCTGACAAGGCCAAGGAATTGATGCCGCAAGTGACCGAAGGCGCTTCCTTCGATCAGGCTTATGCCGCCAGTCAGGTCAAAGCCACCGAAGAGGCCATTGAACAGATTGAGCAGGAAGCGCAAACAACCGACGTGCCGGAGATCAAGGCCTTTGCCGACGAGACCCTGCCGAAACTGCAAAGCCATCTGGAGAAGGCTCGCCAGTTACAGGCCAGCCGTTAATCAAGATTCAAAAGACCGCTGCCGTGGGCGGCGGTCTCTTGCATTTCAGCACTCATTCAAATCCTGCTTGGGTTTGCTCTTCTCGCCCAGTCCCTCAAGATTGAACACCTCGCCCTCACCCAACGAACGGTAGTGCCTGCGCAACGCTTCCAATTGCTTCAGATCCAGCGCCTCCAGCCCGAGCATCGCGTTCTGCGCCTCTTTGGTCACCAGCAGCAACTCATCGATCTTCAAATGAAGAATGTCGGTGTCGCGGTTCTGCGTGTTCTGGATCAGAAACACCATCAGGAACGTGATGATGGTGGTCGAGGTATTGATGATCAATTGCCAGGTGTCGTTGTAATGGAAAATCGGCCCGCTCAAGCCCCATAACCCGATCAAGATCAAAGCACCCATGAAGGTCTTGGGACTACCGGCCACCATCGCGAGCTTCTGGGAGATTTTTGCGAATTTCATAGCCGTGTTCCTTATTGGGAGGAGTCTTGAAATTCAGACATTGGCGGCGTTATGAAAATTCTACTTACATCAGTGCCCTTTCGATAAAAAACGCGGCCGCGCAAAGTTCGCTTGATGGTGAAACTTTCATTGTGTGGGTTTGTGGCTAGTATCAAGTGGCGATCAAATTGCCATTAGCTCAATACACGGATAGACATCACGCAAGAGGCCACTCATGGAATTCTTCGAAAAGTTAGCCAGCCTAGCCGCCAAAGTTCGATTGCAGAGCGCCGCAATCCAGACGGAAGAAGCAACAAAAAATGCGTTCGTCATGCCATTTATCAGCACGGTTCTGGGCTACGACGTGTTTGACCCGACCGAGGTGACGCCTGAGTTTGTCTGTGACATCGGTACGAAGAAGGGCGAGAAAATTGATTACGCCATCATGAAGGACGGCGAAGTACAGATTTTGATTGAGTGCAAAAAAATTGGTGAGCCTTTGCATATCAATCATGCCTCCCAGTTATTTCGTTACTTTCACGTCACCAGCGCTCGAATTTCCATCCTCACCAACGGTCAGGTCTACAAGTTTTTTACCGACCTGGATGCGCCGAACAAGATGGATGAAAAACCATTTCTGGAGCTGGACCTTCTCGATATCGATGAATACTCGGTTCCCGAACTGATCAAACTGACGAAGTCGGCTTTTGACGTTGACTCAATCATCAGCGCGGCTGGCGAATTGAAATATGTCAGTCAAATCAAAAAGGTCATCGCGGCACAGGTCAGCAAGCCGGATGATGACTTTGTGAAGGTATTTGCTTCCCGTGTTTATGACGGCGTGATCACTCAAAAAGTACGCGAACAGTTTCATGAGCTGACGAGAAAAGCCGTTGTGCAATTCTTGAATGACCAGATCAATGATCGCCTCAAATCGGCAATGAGTGGCGCTATTCAGCCTGCGTTGGCGTCGTTGCCGTCCGCCTCTACCGGCACTGACCCTGTAGATCCGCGGGATGAGTCGGATGATAAGGTTCTGACAACCTTAGAAGAGCTCGAGGGTTATCACATCGTTCGTGCGCTGGTTCGATCGGTGGTCGATGCCAAGCGAATCGTTCAACGTGATACGCAGAGTTACTTCGGGATTCTCCTGGATGACAACAATCGAAAACCAATCTGCCGACTGCATTTCAATCGGTCGCAGAAATACATTGGTATTTTTGATGAAGAAAAAAATGAGACCCGTCATGCGATCAGCTCTGTCGATGACATTTACGAATATTCGGATCATCTGAAAAAAACGGTCGGTTATTACGACTGATAACGGAACCGGCCTTGAAGGCCGGTTTTTTATAAGACTATGAAGACACTCTTTGCAACGTCTCGCTCTGGAACTGCCCGCGGCGCTGCCTGTATCGTGACGAACCGCTGGAATGTCCCGACAGGAGAACGCAATGAGTTGGTCCGCCAAACAATACGTCGCTTTCGAAGATGAACGCACCCGCCCGGCCCGCGATCTGCTGGCAGCGATTCCCACGCCTGAAGCGCGAACGGTGGTCGACATCGGTTGCGGTCCCGGTAACTCGACAGAGTTGCTGGTGCAGCGTTTTCCTGGGACGAAAGTCAGCGGACTGGACAGTTCGGCGGACATGATCGACGCAGCACGCAAGCGCTTGCCGGATGTGCAATTCGAGGTGGCCGAGATTGATCAGTGGGCCGATGCAGGTCCGTTTGATGTGATCTTCGCCAACGCCGTGCTCCAGTGGGTGCCGGATCACGCGACGTTGTTGCCAGCATTGGCCAGCAAGTTGTCGGCGGGCGGCAGTCTGGCGATCCAGATGCCGGACAACCTCAATGAACCTTCCCATCGTTTGATGCGTGAAGTCGCTGCGAATGGCCCATGGGCGAGCAAGCTCAGCGGCGCTGCGGGGCAGCGTACCGACATGGCGAGTGCCAATGATTATTTCTCGATGCTGCGGCCACATTGTGCGCGGGTCGATGTGTGGCGTACGACCTATCATCATCAGTTATCTGGCGGGGCGGCAGGGGTGGTGGAGTGGTTCAAGGGCAGCGGGTTGATTCCGTTTTTGAGTCCGTTGACCGAGGCGGAAAAGGTGCAGTACCTGGAGCAGTATCTGACGGAGGTTGAGAAGGCTTATCCGGCGTTGGCGGATGGCTCGGTGCTGTTGCCATTTCCTAGGTTGTTTATCGTTGCGACACGTTGAAATGAGTCGGACGTGTTGTTCGGCTGGGAATTTCGGGTGCGCTTTCGGACGGGCCCCTCATCGTAACGCCGACCGCCCAGCCCTCTCCCTAGGGAGAGGGAGCCGAGTTGTGTTGTTTCCAAACCTGAGTTCGGCTGGATTTTGCACGTCGGCGTAGCTCTGGAGGGCAACTCGGTCAGTCCCCTCTCCCTCTGGGAGAGGGCTAGGGTGAGGGGCTTTAAGCTCAGCGCTGCACCGCCACCAACATCATCATCGGCCGCTCCCGCTCCTCCGCCAGCGCCGGTTGCGCCGCAACCTCCGCTTCGCTCGGCCCCCATTCATTGACATGACGAATCGTGAACCCCGCATCGATCAGTGAATTGAGCAACGTCCCGACCGTACGATGCTGCTTGATCACACCCTCGGCCAGCCAATTGGTCACCCGCTCACCCTCCAACTGATAGCTGTCCAGCGGCCAACGCTTATTCCCTTCAGCGTCAATCAACCAACCCGGATTACGCGGTGCCATAAAGATCGGATGCTCAATGGAAAACACAAAGTGTGAACCCGGTTTCAGCGCCGCGTACAGGTGCGCAAACAGCCCCGGCAGATCCCTGATGTAGTGCAGCGCTAGCGAACTGTAAGCCAGATCAAAACGGCAGGCGGGCAGATCGAGCTGTTCCAGATCGCCGCGCTCATAACGAATGTTCGCCGCCGTCGTGGTCGCACGCGCGCGCTCCAGCATCTTCTCCGAAACATCCAGCGCCAACACACTGGCTGCGCCATTTTCGATGGCCCAACGGCTGAACCAGCCATAACCGCAGCCCAGATCCACAACGCTCAAGCCATGCATGGATGGCAACAGCGCCTTGAGCGCCGGCCACTCCGGCGCCGCGTCGAGGCCGCCGATGGAACGGTTCATCTGGCTGTAACCCTGAAAGAATTCGGGATCGTCGTAAATGTTTTGCGTCATGCTGAAGACTCTTTTTAGTTCGATCGTCAGCGGCAAAGTGGCCGCGATTGGAATCCCTCGAAAGTGATGGCGCGTGTTCGTCGATGGCCGCGCAGGGGGAGGGTGGTGGGTGATGGGGAAATGCTAGTCGGCCGGGCGGGAGGTGAAAACCGGTGGAGTGTTGTGGATCTGTAATGTCGGGAAATCGCCAGCGAATCACTGTGGTTGGTGACTTCGCCTCACTGCGCGAAGGCACCCATCTCAAAAAACGGCCGTTGAAGCCGGTTTTTTTTGAAACCAGAAGATTCAGGACCCAGCGAGCAGGCTTTCGTAGGGGATTCGCAAGCCTTCGTGCAAGCGCTTGATCATCGATAAACTCAGTTTACGTTTTCGATTCAATACTTCAGATACGCGCCCACTGGTGCCAATGAACGGTTCGAGATCACGTGGGGTCAAACCCTGCTGATCCATACGAAATTTAATCGCTTCTATTGGATCAGAGGGGGGCATTGGGTAATGCTCGTCTTCGTATTTCTCGATGAGCAATGCGAGTATTTCCAACTCGTCACCTTCAAGCGAATTGAGCTCGGCGCCCCAAAGCTGCTCCATGCGTACAAAAGCTGCGGCCAGGTCCTCCGGGCTCCGAATGGGTTTTATGTTCATCAGATGGTCTCCGCGTTGATCTTGTCAAATTGGGCATGGCTGCCAACGAAACGGATGAAGCCAAGCTGTCGTTGATAGTCAATTGCCAAAATCACTCGATACTTGTTACCACCGATATTGAAAACAACTCTTGCGCCTTTAAGGATGCTGGCTGTTCTCAGTTCGGCTTTTACTTCCTGTGGCGTGCGGTAGCTGGCCTTTTCCATGTGGCGATACCATTCAACAAGCGGTGTCTCAGACTCAGCGAAAGCAGGGTTGCTTTCCCAGAATTGCCGCAAGGTTGATCTTGCCATTATCCGCATCCATGCCTCCTCCCTTTTTGGGAGATATTAGTCGTCAATTTCCAGTGATGCAATCACTGATATTCAATGAGCGGGACGATAAAACGGCCCCTCTTTTTAGGTTAGAAGGCATCTGGACGGTATGGGGGGAGGCATGTTTTTCAAGGCGTGACACGAGCGGGGCGAAGATAGACTGGTTTCAGAATATTGACTCTTCCAAATCCCAGCCACAAAAAAACCGGCCCTATAGGCCGGTTTTTCTATCCCTGCATCCCCCGTCAAAAAAACACAACGTGAGACAAAAATTGAGTGGAGCGGGTAGAGGGAATCGAACCCTCGTCGGAAGCTTGGGAAGCTACTGTTCTACCATTAAACTATACCCGCTCAGAGCGGCTGACTTTGTACCAGACTCGGGCATGGATTTGAAGTTTTTCTTTTACTCATGAACGCTTTAAATCACTGAAAACGGTCAATCGCGGGCGAGCACTGCGGTGCGTAAAGCAAAATCCCAGCCCCGCAGCCTCGCGCGCGACGACACTCTTTCAAATAGCCAATGCATGTTGATCCTGAACAAACGAGTAACGCGTTCGGCTGGTCTGCTGTGCCGGTTTCAGAAAGCCGAGCAGGGCGTTCTGGCTGTCGCGGCACGCGGCCTTGTGTTCCATGTCGAGGAAGTGCCCGGTGGCTTGCAGCGTGGTGAACGTGCTCTGTGCCACGTGGTTGCCGAACAGGCGTGCGTCTTCGGCGGCGGTGTATTCGTCCCATTCGCCGTTTAGAAACAGCACCGGCACGTTGATCTTTTTCGCTGCGTTCAGATAGCACTGCCGATCGCTGTGCAGCACGTCGCTGATGTGAAAGTGCATCTGCCCGTATTCGTGTTCGGCCAGGCTGCTGACGTGGCGATAGTTGAAGCGTTTGAACAGTGACGGCAGATGTTTGCCGATGGTGTTGTTGACCAGATGGCCGACGCGATCGCCGTCGCGCTGGCCGAGGTAGTCGACGCCGCGCTCGAGGTAATCGAGCATGTGCGCGTTGATCACCGGCGAGAACGAGCTGATCACCGCCCGTTCAATGCGCCGTGGCTGGTGGGCGAGGGCGACCAGGGTCGCAGCGCCGCCCCAGGAGAACGAGAGCACGTGTTCGGCGGCGAAGTGGTCGATCAACTCGAGCAGAATCTGCCCTTCGACGTCCTTGGTCAGATGTTTCTCGTGGCGGTTGTGGGCTTTTGACCGACCCGCGTAGGGCTGGTCGTAGCAAACCACGTTGAATTGCGGGTGCAGGTTTTTCACAGTCTGTGCAAACGACGCAGTCGTGGCCATCGAGCCGTTGACCAGGATGATGGTCTTTTCTGCGGCGTCTGCGCGATAGAACTCCGTGTAAACCCGATACTGACCCTGTATATCCAGCACAGCGATTTCTGGCCTCATGTCATAAGACTCCTGGCAAGCAAGCGGGTATGCGCGCAAATAGAGATTGCACGAGCTTTGTGACAGGTAGGCATACGCCTTGAATTTGCTTGGCCCATGTCGATCCATGACTGCGGTCGACGGGTGTTGTTATTGGCGGGCAGTCTGCCGGCTGAGGCGCAACCCAAAGGGCTGACGACCGGCAAAAAGTTTCTTAGAGGTATGTTGTGACTCGTCGGTCACAATTTGGCCGACGTCCTGATTCAAGCAGGGGAGTCGGGATCGCGCAAGTGCCGTTGGTAAATTGTTCGACAACTTCTGCTGAGCGGTCGCCGGCTTAGAACAAATGGATCTCTTCGGTGCGCAAAGCGCGGTACTCGCCCGGTTTTAGCGCGTTATCGAGCAGCAGCGGGCCCATCGATTCGCGGTGCAGGCGCAGGACTTTGTTGTTGAAGAACCCAAACATGCGTTTCACCTGATGGTAACGACCCTCGACGATGCTCAGCCGCGCCGACCGTGGCCCGAGCAGCTCCAACTGTGCCGGTTGCGTGGTCAGATCTTCGAAGGCGAAGTAAATCCCCTCGGCAAAGGTGCTCGCATATTGCACGCCAATTTCCTGCTCGGTCTCGACGTAATAGACCTTCGGCAGTTTGGTCTGCGGCTGGGTCAGGCGGCGTGACCACGCGCCGTCGTTGGTGATCAGCATCAGGCCGGTGGTGTTGAAGTCCAGGCGCCCGGCGATGTGCAGGTCATCCTTGTCCGGTTCATCGATCAGGTCGAGCACGGTCGGGTGTTGCGGATCGCGGGTGGCGCTGACGCAGCCCGGCGGTTTGTGCAGCATGAAATAGCGCGCCGGTTTGCCGCTTTGCAGGACTTCGTCATCAACTTCGACGCGGCTGAATTCCAGCACCTCGCTGTGCGGATCGCTGACGACTTTTCCGTCAATCCGCACGCGCTTTTCCGCTAGCAACAGGCGAACCTGCTGACGGTTGTAGCGGGGCAGGTTGCTGAGGAAACGGTCGACGCGCATGTTCAGTGTTCGATGAATGAAGGGGCGCGCATCTTACGGGATCGGCCGTTTGGCCGCTTGCAGTTGCGCCTCGACCTGCGCGCAACGTGGGCACAGGCAGGATTGGTTGCGCAGTTCTGGCGGCAGCGCTTCGAGCACGGCCGGGTCAATGCTGACGCCGTAGCACCAGCATTCGCGATCGGCGGTGCGTGGATCGGCCAGGCTGCAGTCGTTGCGGGCGCCGCAGGCCGGGCAATGGTCGGGTTTAACGTCGGAATCAGGCATAAGTCGAGTGAGGCATTTCCACGCAGGTGCGGTTGCGGCCGGTTTGTTTGGCCCGGTACATCGCATGATCGGCCCGCGACAGCAGGCTGTGCAAGGTGTCATCGCGTTGCAGGGTGGTGGCGCCAATGCTCACCGTCAGATTGAGGCGGTGGCCGTCGTAGGCATATTCGTGTTGTTCGACGTGTTGGCGGATCTTCTCGGCAATTTTCTGACCGGTGTCGCCGTCAGTGTCCTTCAGCAGAACAATAAATTCCTCACCGCCCCAGCGGCAGACAATGTCGGCGTGACGCAGGCAACTTTGCAGATCGCGGGCAAAGCCGATCAACACCTGATCACCGGCCATGTGCCCGTAAGTGTCGTTCAACACCTTGAAATGATCGAGGTCGAGCAGCAACGCCGTGAGCGGTTTGGTTTCGCGTTGCGCTTCGTGCAGGGCCTGCGCGGCAAGCAGGTCGAAGCCACGGCGGTTGGGCAGTTCGGTGAGGCTGTCGAGGATGGCCTGGGCGTGGATTTTAGTTTGATAGCGTTTGATCACGCGGTTGAGCAGCGCCAACACAATCAGCGTCACCAGCAGGCAGATCAGCAGGTTCAGATACAGCGACTGGCGGATTTCACTCAGCGCGCCATCCTCACGTTTATCAACAAACAGATACCAGTTCAGCTCGGGGATAAACCGTACGTTGAGAAAATGCCCTTGGCCGTGGGCGGAATATTCATAGCTACCGCTGTGCGGTTTCGGTAACTGACTGACCAGACTTTTCATGCTCTCCAGTTCACTCAGGCTCTGACCGATGCGCGCGCCCTCCGGGCCGCCGTCGGCGCCGGTCAACACCAGTCGGCCGAAGGTGTCGACGAAGTACACGCTGCGTTGATAGCGCTGTTGGTATTTGTCGATCAGCTTGATGACGGCATCCACAGTCAGACCGACGCCCGCCGCGCCGATGAAGCGGTTGTGGTAGTCGTAAACCTTGTAGTTGATGAAGAAGGTCAGGTTGTCCTTGTTGGCCAGATCCGGGTCGACGTTGATCTCGTACGGATCCTTCATGTCGCGCACGCGGAAGTACCAGGCGTCGCGCGGCTCATCGACCTTGACCTGCTTGAGCACGCCTTTGGCGTGGTAGTAGGTGTGGCTGGCGTTGGAGACGAAGAACGCGGTGTAGGCGCCGTAATGGGTCATGACTTCATCGAGGTAGCGGGTCATCTGCTCGGCATTCTGCTCGCCGTTGACCACCCAGTCGCGCATGAAGGTGTCGCGGGACATCATCGAGGAAATCAGGATTGGTCTGACGAGGTCTTTCTGGATTTCCGAGTACACCGTGTCGGACGTCAGCGGCAGTTCGGTGTTGACGATGTTGTCGCGGATCGACGCGCGGGAGGCGTAGTAGCTCAGCAACGACGTGGCGAGGAAACCGGCGCCGAGCAGGGCAATCAGCGTCAGTACCAGTGAGCGTTGCGAGTACAGGGGAGAACGAAGCGGCATGGCAGTTCCGTTGGCAGTGGCCCGATGGCATGCATTCTAGTGGCACAGCGTGGAAATAACTGCTTCATGTGCGGCGCGAATGGTCGTTCCTGACGCAAAGCCAACCTTGTAGGAGTGAGCCTGCTCGCGAGTGCGGTATGTCATTCAACATTGATTTGGCTGATCCACCGCCTTCGCGAGCAAGCTCGCTCCCACAGGGGCTTGCGATGGTGCGGACACCGCTGATCTGAAGCCGGGCGGCACTGGGCACTTGATTGATTCGCGCCAGTCAAACGTGTGTCGGCTGCTCTGTTCCGTTGCGGCCGTGGGTCTTTCAGGAGGCCGCCATGCGTGTTCAGAAGATGTTGCTCGGTGCAGTGCTGGTTTTCGGTTTGTCCGGTTGTTACTACTACGCCGGTCCCTACGATGCTTACCCCGCCACCTATTACTACCCTGGTTATTATTCACCCTATTACTACGGTGGTTATTACGGCCCGCGCTACTACGGTGGCTCGCGTTATTACTACGGTGGCTACGGCTATCGCGGCGGATACGGGCGGGGTTATCACGGCGGCGGATATCACGGTGGCCACCATTAATCAGCGCCTGAATGACTGCGTTTTTGCGGATGAACAAGGTTTCATCAATCACTTGTTTCAACTTGTTGCAGGAACGCACCAGATGCCAAAAACGCTGTCTGATTTTTCGACAGTCACCGATTAAATGACTGTCGCCTGCCAGCGTCGCTGGTGTGGCCAACCCGCGGTCCAGGAGGCCGCCATGTATAGACGAATTCTTCTGCTTGCTGCGTTGATGTTTTCCGTTGCCGGTTGCGTCCCGTACTCCTACGCGGACTCGTATTACAGCTCAGAGGTCTACACATCATCTGCACCGGCCTACTACAACACGGGTGGCACGTATTACAACGGTGGCAGCACGTATTACGCGCAACCGCGCTACTACCAGCCAGCCCCGCGGTACTACCAGCAACCGCGCTATTACCAACCTGCGCCACGTTACTATCAACCGGCCCCGCGTTATTACGAAAGCCGTCGCTGGCACGGCAATGATCGCGGCAATTGGGACGGCCACCGTCGCGGCGGTTGGGACAACGATCACCGCGGTCGCGGCAACTACGACCGGCACAGCGGGCGAGGCGACCACAACGGACGTGGCAACCGCTGGTAATCACCCGCGAATGAAAAGCGGCGCTTTGAGCGCCGCTTTTTTTTGCCCGTCGAAAAGTCGCCTCATTCGCCATCTCCTAGGGTATTCCCAGACGCTTCCTACAGTTTCATTTCCTTGCATTTGTTAGCGTTTGTTCCTGCCGATCGAGGTGAGGAAAACTCAGTTCAATAGCGGCGAATAAAAGGACGATGCCGCTATGAAGCTTCTTGTTATTCACCAAAACTTTCCGGGCCAGTTCCGTCACGTGGTGCTGGCGGCGATTGACAGGCGTTATGAGGTTTTGGCGATAGGTCGGGATACGGCGCCGGGTATCGCGGAGGTGAAAATATATCGATACCGCGCTGCCAGCAGAGCATCGGGGGATATTCACCCCTATCTGATCCGTTACGAACAAGCGGTGACTGATGGACAGAAAGTTTTTGAAATTCTGAGCAGGCTGAAACAGGCGGGTTATCGGCCAGATGTGATTCTCGCTCATCCCGGATGGGGGGAAACGCTCTTCTTCAAGGATGTCTATCCCGACACGCCGCTTATTCACTATTGCGAATATTACTATCGAGCGCAGGGTGCGGACTCTGGGTTCGACCCTGA
This sequence comes from Pseudomonas fluorescens, assembly GCF_001648775.1. GTDB lineage: Bacteria > Pseudomonadota > Gammaproteobacteria > Pseudomonadales > Pseudomonadaceae > Aquipseudomonas > Aquipseudomonas fluorescens_M. The sequence goes on along the minus strand of NZ_LVEJ01000023.1, from coordinate 238,903 downwards.
ATTCCCGCGAGCCACAAGGGAGTCATCAAGGCTGCGAGTGCTCAATTCGCTGCATCTTTTGAATCTCGAGCAATGTGACATTGCCATTGCACCCACGCGGTGGCAGCGCAGTCTGTTTCCTGCAGCCTATCAGCCGGCCATTCGGGTTATTCACGAGGGCGTCATTCAAAGTTCTAACCTGGCGAAAGCTGGGGCAGTCAGGTTGCCCAATGGAGTCGAGCTGAGAGCTGGGCAGCCGATCGTTACTTATGTCGCGAGGAATCTTGAGCCTTATCGCGGGTTTCATAGTTTTATGCGAGCGATCCCGCATATTCAGGCTGAGTGTCCCGATGCGCAGATAATCATAGTGGGCGGTGATGACGTCAGTTACGGATGTAAGCCGGTTGGCTATTCAAACTGGCGCAGCAAAATGGATGCAGAGGTAAGTTTCGATCATTCCACCGTTCATTTTACAGGGAGGCTTCCTTATCAGACTTACCGGGCAGTTTTGGAATGTTCAAAGGTTCATGTTTATTTGACTTATCCGTTTGTTTTGTCGTGGTCGTTACTGGAGGCGATGGCGGCTGGGTGTCTGGTAATAGCGTCAGATACAGCTCCGGTAAGGGAGGTGATCGTGGATGGTCACAATGGAATGCTGGTGGATTTCTTCGATCATCACGGTATCGCCAAACGTATTGCCAAGGTTCTTGAATCTGTTGATGAGTACGACTGCCTTCGCAGTGCTGCGAAGTTGACAGCTAGCAGATTTGATGTGGAGTACGGCACGAAACAATACTTTGAGGTGTTTGAAAGCGCGATGTCCGGGTATCTCAAAAAACAGCCTGTTCCTCAGTTTGACAGGGAGATTTTAAATGCTCCGGATGTCGCGTAAGCAATTGGCTAAATGGTTTAAGAAGTTGTTGAAGTATGGCCTGTTTGTTTGTGTTTGTTATTGCGTGGTGGATTTTTATATCCGTGAAGAAAAAATCTCCGAGGCGATGGCAATCTATTACGCGGATCAGGAGGCCTGTCAAAAGAAGCTGGCGAGCATGAAGCAGGTGCCCATACTGGGCGGCAGCTATGTGGATAAGACTATGGTCCCGGAGTTTTACGTTGGCATGCCTGAATTGGCGAATAAGAAAGCGTGCCTGGCCAATACGCTCAAGGGGCATTTCTGGTGGACCGGGACGGATATACGGTCGTACCACGATCAGAGTGTAAAGCCGACTCCTGAAAGTTGGCGTCTTTATAAAGTGAACGCCGGGCTTTATACAAAAAAAGAGACTACCGAGCCCCATGAACGGGGCTATCGCCACACCAACTGGCCGGATGAGTTGATTGTAAAGCTAAAAAATTATCCGGGACTGGAGCTTTGGCTTAATGCACCTCCGCCGCATTTCAAGAATGAGGCTTCCGTTCGAAAGTTTGTCATTGCTGACTGGCCGCGGCGTGATGGCACCCCTCGATTGATAAGCTGTAACGGCTTGATTCGCCCGGCTGCTGAGGAAGAACTGACTGACGAGAAATTGGCAAAGCTCAGCAGGACCGAATTGGAAAACCTGGATTTTGGAAGTTTGAATTTTTTTTGCACCGTGGAGTTACACAGCTTTGACTTTTCCGGAGGGCACGGTCGGGTAAGTCTCGGTCTATCGTCATTACGCGAATCACCTGAAATGCTTAAGTTTCTCAGTAGCTATCTTTCACGCTCTGTTATTACAAGGAAGTAACGATGAGTTATGTTTTTAATGATCTGGAAAAATCAGAAATTTTAAATGCAGCAAATATTTGCAAGGGGCTGATGTTCGATTCTGAAGATATCGAATATCTTGCGCTGAAATTAACAGGGGCTAACTGCGCTCCCCTGTATCAAAAGCTATTCGATATTATCGGTGGAAGAATTTCTGAAGTTTTCGCTGTCAATGAGGAGGCTGGAAAAATTCTTGAAAGCGCCAGGCTCTGGCTTGCCGTGGCCATTGATGCCAACGGGGGAAACGGTGCCTACTCCGCCCTGATTCGCGGCTACACCTCGCGCCAAGGCGAATTGAGACTGAATAAAATCTTCAGTGAAGACCTGATGCAACTGTCATCCAATCAGGTCGCCGCCAATTTTATCAATACCTTGATCGACGGATCCCTCGCGGGTCGACTGGCACCCTGGACGGTTCCATCCATCAGCCAGATTGCAGAGATTGATGCCAGCGCGATCGGCAAGGCACTGTTTAGTGAGGCTTGCGGAGAGAGGGATACAGCGGTGAGCCATAACACCGGCTGGTCCGGGACAGTCGGATTCAGCCTGTTGGGTGGAGCGCCGCCCTATGAAACCTGGAGATTGATCTCTGCGGGTGATTCGCAAGGGGAAGATGGCGGCCCGCCGATTCAAGCAAAAGCCAACAGGCTCGATGACTATAAAAATATTCTGTTCGCCATCGATTCATACAGTGTCGGCCTGCGAGCGGCGATCAGCAATTTCGGCGTCAATCCATTGCAAAGTCTGCTTTCCGTCGTGCCAGAGCAAATCAATATCGCGCTCGCCAGTGGCAGCCTCAATCCGCTGATTCAGCATGTAGTGAAAGGCACGCCGGTTTCCGTCGTGGTCGACCTGATATTGCGCTATGGCCAGAACGAATTTCTGGACATGTTCAAGCGCACCTACGACGGCGATTCAGCAGCACCACCTACCACCGATGAAACCTTCGCCACCAACGCTTATACATTCTTCTCGGCATTTTCACCAGAGCAGTCCCAAAGCATCGTCACTCAATCAATAGGCGAATATGGAAACGCGAATTCATGGGCAAAACTGGCTGGCGAGTCGACACCCATCGGCCAGTCGTTGCGCAATTCGCTGAAGCAACTCAGTGAAATCGTCATAGAGCGAGCTGACGGTTATCCCGGACGCGAACTGGAACTCTACGATCCGCTGACCGGCGAAGGTTTCATCACCGCGCAATGGCTCGCCGATCGTGCGCAGATGTTGGCCCGGTTGATTGCTCGAACCCAGGGCTCGTTTGGAGAACACTCGCTGCAGAAGTTTTCCTACTCCGATCTCGCCTCAGCCAAACAGGCGCCGATGACCACCGGTGTGTTGAATCCGCTGGTCATGTTCGGCGATGACGGCGCGCGGTCTTTCGAGGGCGGTACGAACACTGATCATCTGTATGGCGGCGCGGGCAATGACACGATCAACGGACTGGCAGGTCAGGATGTCATCGAGGGTGGACGCGGCAATGACTTGCTTGCCGGAGGCGACGGCAATGATGCGCTGTACGGAATGGCCGGTGATGATGTTTTGGTCGGCGGCAAGGGCAACGACTCTTTGATCGGTGGCGAGGGCAGCGACCGCTATGAGTTTTCCAGCGGTGATGGCATCGATGAGATCTTCGACACCAACGCCAATGGGCAGCTATGGATCAACGGCTCGCCGATTCCTTCACTCAAACGCCGAGCCCCTTTAAGCGATAGCTGGTCTACCGAAGATCAGGCCATCACCCTGACCCTCATCGAAGAAAGCAACGAACCTACGCTCAACATCAAATATGGCCTGAACGATCTCGTCGTTATCAAGAACTTCCGCCCCGGGATGCTAGGCATCCAACTTCCTGAATACCTCGGCGATACGATCTCTGCTCCCGATCTGGTTCTTCAAGGCGACTGGAAAGCGAAAGATATCGACCCCAGTGTTGCCGGTGATCAGTTCTCATACGATGAGTTGGGCAACGCCTTGCTATTGGCCAACGTAAAACAGAGAAACAAGGCCGATGTGCTCTACGGATCTGCAAAAGACGACGTGATTCTCGGACTTGGCGGATCAGACCGATTGTTCGGCAAGGGCGGAAACGATCAGTTATTTGGGGATAAACAGACGACGCTCGAAAAAGCCATGGCCGCTGGCGACTCTAAAGGCAAAGCAGCTCGAGGCGATTGGCTTGATGGAGGGGCAGGCCACGATTTGCTCATCGGTACGGCATCCCAGGACGTGCTTCTGGGCGGTAACGATCGGGATACGCTGATTGGAGGTGCGGGAGATGACGTTTTATCAGGGGATGAAACGACCGGCGCGTTGGAGCAGAAATGGGGATTCAAACGCGTCGACGTTCTTATAGACGGTGGTGTCACCAGTCACCGAACTGTCTTTTCAAAGGCCTCCTTTAATAGTTCGACGCAGGGCGATAACGACGTTCTCTACGGCCAGGGCGGTCGCGATGTTCTCAATGGCGGATGGGGCGACGATCTGCTTGATGGCGGAACTGAAGATGATCTTCTTGGAGGGGATGGCGGGAATGACACGCTGGCCGGAGGAAGCGGTAACGACACAATGATGGGCGATAACCTCGACTGGGGAGGTGGCCTGCAAAGCAAACACCATGGCAACGATGTATTGGACGGTGGCAGTGGCGATGATTGGCTCGCTGGTAACGGTGGAGCCGATGCGATTTATGGTGGCTCTGGCAATGACACTCTCCACGGGGATGACGTTGTACTGAACGGCGTTGCCGGTGACGCCGCCCACTTTTTTGGAAATGACCTACTGGACGGTGGTGCGGGAGACGACAAACTTTTGGGGGGCGGGGCGGATGATCTGCTGTTCGGGGGTGAAGGTAACGACGTGCTGGCCGGGGATTATGCTGAGCATCCGGTTCGTTATCACGGTAATGATTTACTTGATGGCGGAGCGGGCGATGACACACTTCATGGAATGGGTGGCTCCGATACCCTGATCGGTGGGGCAGGAGCTGACGCAATGGATGGTGATGTGTCCAACCTGCAATCAGGTGGAATCAACAATGATTACCTTCAAGGCGATGAAGGAAACGATACCCTTTTGGGCGGCTTGGGCGCCGACACGCTTTACGGCGGCGCTGATGATGACATTTTATCCGGCGACTACGAGCAGACAGCCGAGGCCGAACACGGCGCAGATTATCTGGACGGTGGTTCCGGTAACGATACCTTGCTGGGCGGTGGTGGGGATGACACGTTATTGGGCGGGGAGGGCGTAGACCACCTTCGTGGCGATTCAGGCAATAACGTTTTTTATGGTGGTGCCGGTAACGACGTGCTGGAGGGCCATGACGGTGCTGATGTTTACTATTTCGGGACTGGTGATGGTCTTGATGTAATCACCGATTCGGGCGGCAGCAATATCATCAAGTTCGGTGCTGGGTTTTCTGCGGAAAGTCTGAAGGCCGACATCATTGATGTTTCCGTAGGCCGGGTATTGCGGCTGTTCAATGGCGAGGGTGACGCCATTCTTATCAGGAATTATGAAGAGTGGAAGAATTCAACGTTCACGTTTAGCGATGGTGTCATTCTCGGCTATCAAGAGATCATGAAAAAAACGCTGCCAGCTGTAGAGATCATCGAACCACCAGCAGGGGATGGAGTGCTGGCCAAAGAAGAAGATAAGTACGTCATTGCAGGCGAAGATCCGGTTGCTGTTCCGGATCAGTCGGGCAGCGCTGTTTCTGACGAAGAACGAAGCGATGCCATTGATCATAACGTTGGATGGGCAGACAGATTTCTGACGGAGCTTAAAGCAAAGCGCTCCAATAGCAGGCATGTAACAGGCTTTACTTTGAAAAACCAAGGTATTTGGGTTCGTAACCATATAACCACCAGCGATACGGGTTATATCACTCAGACTGATGTGATCAATGAAAGCACCGAAACGGGTACGTTGTCTGAAACACCTCAATGGATGGGTTCTGCCACTGGCGAAGCCGTATTTAGCGAAAGACAGACAAACTCTACATCCCAATCCAGTTTTCGAGAGGTAAAGAAAGAGGGCGTTACGTCGCCATCATCGCTGGAGCCACGTTATTTTCGATCTGGCACTGCCGGCGGTTTTTCATTCAAAATCGGCGACGCAATTGTCGCGGATAGAAATGATTCTGGCGCTATTGAAGGGTGGTACATCTATCCCGCTGAAAGTTTCGCGGCGGGCGAAACTGTCCGCAAGGAATTTCGGCGGGATGTCACCACTGAAACGATCAAGCATAAAGTTGTCCACGGCGACGATGCCGGTGGGCGAGTTAATGTCGAGGTTGGCAATCTTTTCCAGGGTGGTGTGGGCGATGACCTGATCGTCGCCTATTTCGGTTTTCTACTTAATTATGGCTCTGTTAATGACAGGATACCGGGTGCCTTTCTGTCCGCCGGGGCAGGCAACGATACCCTGCTCGGTTCTGAAGGCGCTGATTATTTAGTGAGCGGCGCGGGGGATGACTACCTGTACGGTGAAAACGGTGCCGATACTTACATCGTGCAGGCGCATGCTGGCGCAACGACCATTATCGCGGATGTGCTGAATCCGGTTTTTCTCCGACCTGAAGTAGGTGTGGCCGGATGGAAGGACGAGTATGGATTGGTCGATCAAGATACTGTCGTGCTTCCAGAGGACGCGACGCAAGAGAATTTGCAGCTCAGTTGGGGCGCAACACTCATTGAAACAGTGAATGTTGAGTTGGCACCTGATCCGCGTCGTGATGCCTATCGCCATCCGCCACGGGCGAAAATGCTCTATTCGACACTCGATATTAAATGGGGTGGGTCGCAGAAAGTTCGCATTGTTCTACCCAATGCCGGAGATATTAAGGGTTCCGGTATCGAGGTTATAAAATTTGCAGATGGATCAAGCGTTACTCTCAAAGAGCTGTTTGGCTCCTGTCAGCTAGGTCCTGCCCCGGATACTTATCACAATGGTCTGTTGGTCGATAATGCGGCCAGTGCCAAATCTATGAGAGATGGCCAAGCGCTCCCACTGGTGGGAAGTCACGGTAATGACACTCTAAGCGGCGCAGGTGAAATAAGAGGTATGCAGGGACATGATGTGCTGATGGGGAGTGTCGACGATGATGTACTGCTCGGCGGTCCCGGTAATGACACATTGTCTGGTGGTGCTGGCAACGATCTCTATAAATACGATGGTCTTGGAAGAGACTTGATTGACAACACCGGGGGTGGGATCGATGGAATCGATTTTTCTGGTGTGGATCTACCTATTGAACAATTAAGGTTTCATCGCGATCAGGATGATCTTGTCATAGTGGTCAGTTATGGCATGGGCCCGAAGATTCGAGTGGCTAATCATTTTTCTGGAGGCGAAAGCGCGATTGGGTTCATAAGGGTTAGCGGTGAAGGAAAGACATTTCAAGACTACACCGCAATGCAAATTGCCGAACGACTGCATCCTCTTCCACCACTGCGTGATGTGGAGGATATTCTTGTAAAGGAAAATGAAGAGTCGCAACTCGCATTGGCCGAAATAATTCAGTTCTACGAACTGAACATGTGACCGCAATAACTTCAGATTGAAGGAACCGCGATGGGACCAAGAGGTGACCATCGCGGGCAATCAGTACTTCAATACTGCGTCAAATCCGCCAACGGATGCCGCCCCTCCCAAACCTTGTGAAAGTGCGCCTCGACCACCGCATCCGGCACGCTGCTGACGTCCGGCCAATGCCAGTGCGGCTTCTGATCCTTATCAATCAAGCGCGCGCGAACCCCTTCGCTGAACTCCGGATGCCGGCAGCAATTGAGGCTCAAGGTGTATTCCATCTGGAAGACTTCGGCCAGCGACATATGCCGGGCGCGGATGATCTGTTCCCAGACCAGGTGCGCGGTCAACGGCGAGCCTTCGCTCATGGTTTTCGCCGCTCGCGCAATCAACGGATCGTTGCTGTCGCGTTGCAGGCCGATGGCTTTCCACGCGCAAGTCACGTCGCTGACATCGAGCAGCTCGTCGATCTGCTGACGGCGTGGCAACCATTGCGCTTCGGGCATCTGCGCCACGGCTTCTTGCTGCAAAGCCTTGAGCAGGCTGTTGAGTTGCATGTCGGTCTGTTCTTGCCAATTGAGCTGCAGCAGGCCTTCGATCAGTTGCGGTTGCTGTTCGTCGAGCAGGAAACGGTCGGCCAGATCCAGATCGATCGCATCACGACCGTTCATGTGCGCGCCGGTCAGGCCGAGGAACAAACCGAGCTTGCCCGGCAGCCGCGCGAGAAACCAACTGGCGCCGACGTCGGGATACAGACCGATGGTGATTTCCGGCATCGCCAAGCGGCTGCTCGGCGTGACGATCCGCGTACTCGCGCCTTGCAGCAGGCCCATGCCACCGCCGAGCACGTAACCATGGCCCCAGCAGATCAGCGGTTTTGGATAGGTGTGCAGGCTGTAATCCAGGCGATATTCCGCGCTGAAAAACTGTGCGGCCAGCGGTGGTACCTCGCCGGGGTGGGCGCGACAGGCCTCGACCAGGCTGCGCACCTCGCCGCCGGCGCAGAAGGCCTTGGCGCCGTTACCGCGCAGCAGCACACAGACGATTTGTGGATCCTTGGCCCAGGCGTTCAACTTGTCGCTGAGGGCGTTGATCATCGGCAAGGACAGCGCATTCAGCGACTTTTCAGCATCCAGGCTGGCGATACCGATGCGGGCGCCGTCGGTGCCGGTGAGTTCTTCGAAGTGCAGATTCATCGTGACCTCGATCGGGAATTTGAACGATCAGTATGATCGTTGTGGGGGAAAGTGTCGGATATGCGTCAGATCAATTGACAAGCGTGGTCGGCTTTCCTAGGGTTCGCCCCATTGTTTTTGCCGGGTATGACCATGACTGCTGACGACCGTATCAAACTCGAACCGAGCTGGAAGGAGGCACTGCGTGCTGAGTTCGACCAGCCTTACATGGCAGAGTTGCGCCAGTTTCTGCAGCAGGAGCGGGCGGCCGGCAAGGAAATCTATCCGCCGGGACCGATGATTTTCAATGCCTTGAATTCGACGCCGCTGGATAAAGTGAAAGTGGTGATCCTCGGCCAGGACCCATACCACGGCCCGGGCCAGGCCCACGGTCTGTGCTTCTCGGTGCAACCGGGCGTGCCGGCACCGCCGTCGCTGGTCAACATCTATAAAGAGTTGAAGCGCGACCTGAACATCGACATTCCCAATCACGGTTACCTGCAGAGCTGGGCCGATCAGGGCGTGTTGATGATCAACACCACCATGACCGTCGAGCGCGCCAACGCCAATGCGCACAAGGACAAGGGCTGGCAGTTTTTCACTGATCGGATCATTGAACTGGTCAGCGAGCGCCAGCCGCATCTGGTGTTCATGCTCTGGGGCGCGCATGCGCAGAGCAAGCAGAAGCTGATCGATGCGACCAAGCACCTGGTGCTGACGTCGGTGCATCCGTCGCCTCTATCGGCGTATCGCGGGTTCTTGGGTTGCGGACACTTTGGCCGGACCAACAAGTTTCTTGAGCAGAATGGCGAGACGCCGATCGAGTGGCGTCTGCCGCCGATTTGATCGGTTGGCTGAGCGGGCCCCTTCGCGAGCAGGCTCGCTCCCACAGGTTCTTGTGGTTGCCACAGATTGTGTGCACACCTCAAAACCCTGTGGGAGCGAGCCTGCTCGCGAAAAGGGCGACGCGGTCTTACTCCGGATTACGATTCCAGTACTTGAACAACGGCTCCGCGAGAAACAGCACCAACAGCAACCGCATCACCTGCATCGCCGTCACCAGCGGCACCGACAGTTGCAGGGTCTCCGCCGTCAGACTCATCTCGGCAATCCCGCCGGGCATCATGCCCAAGGTCAGCGAACGCAGATCCAGATGGGTCAGCGCACTCAACCCCAACGCTGCTAGCGTCGCGATCAACATGGTCAACGCCGTGCCAATCAACGTCCGCCCCATGAATGAAGGCGCGCGGCGGAAGAACTGCCGGTTGAAGTGACAACCCAAACCACTGCCAATCAGCCACTGGCCAATCTGACTGCCGCCATTGGGCAAACCAATGTGCAAATCCCAGCCAATGCTCACCGCCGCACTCACCAGCAACGGCCCGAACAACCACGGATTGGGTTGGCGCAAACGCTGCCAGAGCCACGCGAGCAAACCGCCCGCCGGAAACAGAATCGCCAGCCAGCGCCAATCGACGCTGCCAGCGTGGGAAATCGGGTTGCCGTCGCCGAGCAAATACTTGAACGCCGCCGGCACGCACAACACCACCACCAGTACGCGCAAACTCTGCCCCGCTGCGACGTGGCTGAGCATCGCGCCGTTACGTGCGCCGAGGTTGACCATCTCGCCGGAACCACCGGGCATGCTTGAGAAAAACGCCGTGGCGCGATCCTCACCGGTACGGCGCATCAACCACACGCCGACCACCGCCGAGACACTGGTGACCAGCGCGCCGAAGAAGATCAAACCGAAATGACTGAGCACCTGCTCCATCACCACCGGGGTGAAGTGCAGGCCGATGCCGATACCAACGATCCACTGGCCGCACTTGCGGCCGCCAGGGATTTCGGTCAATTGCCAAGGTGTCAGGCAGCGCACGAGGATGATCGCCAGCAACGAGCCGACCATCCACGGCAGTGGCCAGCCGATCTGGCTGGCGAGGTAACCGCCAAGCAGACCGACCAGCGGGGTTCCCCACCAGGATTTCAGTGAGGCGCGATCAAACATCGGCGATGGCGCGACGCGCGACCGAACGTTTGCGCCAGATGCGCAACAGTGGCATCAGCAGCATGATCGCGGTCAGCACCCAGACACCGAAAGTGATCGGGCTCGACCAGAGGATTTCCAGCGCACCGTTGGAAATCGACAGCGCGCGACGCAGGTTCTGCTCCATCAAGCCACCGAGGATGAAGCCCAGCAGTACCGGCGACAACGGGAAGTCGAGCTTGCGCAGGATGTAGCCGAAGATGCCGATGCCGACCATCAGGAACAGGTCGAACGTGGTGGCGTGCACTGCGTAAACGCCGATCCCGGTGATGATCGCGATCACCGGCACCAGTGCCCAGTTCGGCACGGCAAGGATGCGGGTGAAGATGCGGATCATCGGGATGTTGAGGATCACCAGCATGATGTTGGCGATGAACAACGACGCGATCAGGCCCCAGACGATGTCCGGTTGTTGCTGGAACAGCAGCGGGCCCGGGGTGATGTTGTACAGCGACAGCGCGCCGATCATCACTGCCGTAGTGCCCGAGCCTGGCACGCCCAGCGTCAGCATCGGCACCAGTGCGCCACAGGCCGAAGCGCCAATAGCGGTTTCCGGCGCGGCGAGGCCACGGGCATCACCCTCTCCGAATTTGCCGCTGGCACCGGCGATGCGTTTTTCGGTCATGTAGGCCACGGCACTGGCCAGCGTCGCGCCGGCACCCGGCAACACGCCCATGATGAAACCGAGGAGGCCGCAACGAATGTTCACCACGAACACCGAGGACGCTTCCTTGAAATTGAACATCATCCGCCCGGTGGCTTTCACCGCTTCCTGGCCGCGATGGGTTTTCTCCAGCAACAACAGAATCTCGCTGACCGAGAACAGGCCCAGCACCAGCACGACGAACTGGATGCCGTCAGTCAGGTGAATGTTGTCGCCGGTAAAGCGGTACACGCCACTGTTGGCGTCAATGCCGACGCTCGACAGGAACAGGCCGATCAACGCCGCGATAAACGTCTTCAACGGTCGATCGCCGGCCATGCCGCCGAGACAGACAATCGCAAACACCATCAGCACGAAGTATTCCGCCGGGCCGAAGGCAATCGCCCATTTCGCCAGCAGCGGCGCGAACAGCACCATGCCGCAAGTGGCGATGAATGCACCGATGAACGAACTCCACGCCGACAACGACAGCGCCACACCGGCCAGACCTTTGCGGGCCATCGGGTAACCGTCGAGCGTGGTCATCACGGTCGATGCTTCGCCCGGAATGTTCAGCAGGATCGAGCTGATCCGCCCGCCGTATTCGCAGCCCAGATACACCGCCGCGAGCAGGATCAACGCCGACTCCGGTGGCAGACCAAGGGCGAAAGCGATCGGAATCAGCAAGGCCACGCCGTTGATCGGCCCGAGTCCAGGCAGCAGGCCAACGACGGTGCCGATCAGCGTGCCGCACAGAGCGGTGACCAGGTTGTACGGGCTCAGCGCGACGCCGAAGCCTTGACCCAAATAACCGAGGGTATCCATATCAGTTCTCCAGCACGTCGAGCAGGCCAAGGGGCAGCGGAACGTCCATCACACGGTCGAACAGCAGGTACAGACCGATGGCCATCAGCGTGGTCACCACCACGCTCGGCAACCAGCGACCGCCATACAGGCGCGCCATCGGAATGCCGATGAGGATGCTGCTGAGGATGAAACCCAGCGGTTCGAACAGACCGGCGAACACCAGCAGCAGTGCGACGCAAATGGCGATCTTGGTCAGGGTTTCACGATCCAGTGGCGGCTCGTCTTCACTGTGTTTGATCGGCGCCGGGCGGAACACCATGTACAGCAGCGCCGCGCCCATCAGGCCGAGCATCAGCAAAGGAAAGGCGCGTGGGCCGACCGGTTCGTAGGAAAAAGCCGCTTGGTACGGCCACGCCATCAGTGCCAGACCGGCGCAAACCAGCAACAGCACTGAGGCGAAAATGCGTTGAATAAGCATGGGAGCTCCTGGGCCGCGCTCCCGCAACCGGGAACGCAGCCGCTAGACAGAGGCGATCACTGGATCAGGCCGAACTCTTTGGCCAGCACTTTGTAGTCCGCGACTTGCTTCTTCACGTAGGTATCCAGTTCCGGGCCGGTCATGGCGAACGGGAACAGTTCACGCTGGTCGCGCAGCTTGGCGAATTCGTCGGAGGCCAGCAGTTTGTCGAACGAGTCTTTCCACCAGGCGTAGTCTTCGTCGCTGACTTTTGGCCCCAGGTAGAAGCCGCGCACCACTGGCCAGACGATGTCGTAGCCTTGCTCGCGAGCGGTCGGGATATCTTTCATTTCCGGCTCGTCGAGGCGCTTGTCGGCGAACACCGCGAGCAGGCGCATGTCACCGCTCTGGATGTGCGGCATGGAGTCGGAGATGTCGGTACTGCCGACCTGGATGTGACCGCCGAGCAGGGCGGTGGCGATTTCGCCGCCACCTTCGAGGGCGACGTAACGCAGGTCGCGCGGGTTGATCCCGGCCGCCTTGGCGATCAGTGCAGTTTGCATCCAGTCCTGGCTGCCGACGGTGCCGCCGGAACCGATCACCACCGAGCTTGGATCTTTTTTCAGCGCCTGCACGAGATCGTCGAGGGTCTTGTAGGGCGAATCGCTTTTCACCGCGATGGCGCCGTAGCTGGTGCCAACCGCTGCCAGCCAGCGCACGTTGGTCTCATCGAAACGCCCGAACTTGCCCTGGGCCAGGTTCAACAGCGAACCGCTGGACCAAGCCACCAGCGTGCCGGCATCCGCCGGACGTTGTGCGACCACGGCGTTGTACGCCACTGCGCCGACGCCGCCGGGCATGTAAGTCACGCGCATCGGTTTGCTCAGCAGTTTCTGGTTGACCAGCGCGCTCTGCACCAGTTTGCAGGTCAGGTCGAAACCACCGCCGGGGGAGGCCGGGGCGATACATTCCGGACGTTTCGGTTCGGCCATCAGTTGGCCGGCAAACAGGATGCAACTGGCGGCCAGTGCAACTTTACGCAGTGACAGGTTCATTCGATTCTCCACGGGCATTGTTGTTATTCGACGTGTTTTTCACTTACGGGCATTTACCAAAGTGCAACGCTGTAGCTCACCAGCAAACGCACTTCGTCTGCATCGCGAGCCGAGTAATTGGAGCGGTAAGTGGCATTGCGCAAACGCACGGCGACGTCCTTCAAGGCGCCGCTTTGTACTACATATTTGATCTCGGTGTTGCGCTCCCACTCTTTGCCTTCTTCGCCGTTCTTGAGCTTGATGTTGTCACCGCTCAAGTAGCGGCTCATGAAGCTCAGGCCTGGAATGCCGAGCTTGGCGAAGTCAAAGTCGTAGCGAGCCTGCCAGGAGCGCTCTTCAGCACCGGCGAAGTCGTTGATCTGCACGAAGTTGACCAGGTAAGGGTCGCTGCCATCGACATACGGGAAGGCGCTGTCGCCGGACATGTGTTGATAACCGGCGCTGAACTTGTGCCCGCTCAGCGCGTAGCTGACCAGACCGTTGAGCGAGCGGTTGTCGATCTCGCCGCCACGGGCCGCACCCTGATCATCGCTGACGGCAAAACGCAGGTCAGTGGCAAACGTGCCCGGGCCCATCGGACGTGAGGCCACCAGGCCGAAGAAGTGCTGGTTGTAGACTTCGTCGAGTTGGGCAAAGTGGTAACTGCCGGTGATCTTGTCGGTGAACTTGTAATCCACGCCGCCAAAATCGAAGTGCTTGCCGGCAGCGGTGCCAGCGAAACGGCTGTTCTTGTTGTTGAGGGCGATGTCCTCGAAATCAGTGCTGTCGCGATCCTTGGCTTTCTCCAGTCGGCCACCGGTGAAGGTCAGGTTCTTGATTTCCTTGGAGGTCAGCAAACCACCTTCAAACGTCTGCGGCAGGATGCGCCCGTCGTTCGGCTTGAGGATCGGCAATTCAGGAATCAGGCTGCCGATTTTAAGTTCGGTGGCGGAGATTTTTACTTTGCCGGTCAGGCCGACTTTCGAGTACTCGTCCGCCGCGCGCCCATCGTCGTGGGTCGGCAGCAGGCCGGTGCCGGTGCGGTCCGGGCTCGAATCCAGTTTTACCCCAAGCATGCCCAACGCATCGACACCGAACCCCACGGTGCCGTCGGTGTAACCCGATTGCAGATTGAGCATGAAACCCTGAGCCCACTCGTCACGCTTGGATTGCTGCGCGCTGGTGCCATCGCGAAAGTCGCGGTTGAAATACATGTTGCGGGTTTCGAAGGTGGCGCTGCTGTCTTCGATGAAGTCGGCAAAACTCAGCGGCGAAAAACCGGCAAGGGCGGCGGCACTGGCGAGGGCGGTGTGGCTGAAACGGGAAGGGCGAACAGGCGTGAATGCCTGAGGCTGCATGGACGGCATGCGGGTGTACTCCGTTTATTGTTCTTATTGGTCGAAAACGCTTCGTGGCGTTTTTCGTAGCGCTGTGTGGCAGCAGCGACGGCAGTCGGGACTGTCCGTGGGCCGACTCTAACCGGCTAACCTTTCACTAACCTTTCAGCTGACTTTCACGGTTTTCGGGCTTCACAGCGGCGGTTGCGGCTGTAAACTCCGCGGCAAAGCGTGGCGCCGGCCATCCCTGAACGAGGTAAAAATCCATGCGTGTTCTGCTCGTCGAAGACCATCTGCAACTGGCCGAAAGTGTCGCTCAGGCGCTCAAGAGCACCGGTCTTACCGTGGATGTGTTGCACGATGGCGTGGCCGCCGATCTGGCCTTGAGCAGCGAGGAATATGCGGTGGCGATCCTCGATGTCGGCCTGCCGCGCATGGACGGTTTCGAAGTGCTCGCGCGTTTGCGCGCACGCGGAAAAAACCTGCCGGTGTTGATGCTGACTGCGCGCAGCGACGTGAAGGATCGCGTCCACGGCCTCAATCTGGGTGCTGACGATTACCTCGCCAAACCGTTCGAACTGACTGAGCTGGAAGCGCGGGTCAAAGCCTTGCTGCGGCGCAGCGTGCTTGGCGGCGAACGCCAGCAGCGTTGTGGCGTGCTGGCCTATGACCTTGACACCCGGCGCTTCACCCTTGGCGAAGAATTGCTGACGCTGACTTCGCGCGAGCAAGCGGTGCTGGAAGCGCTGATCGCCCGACCGGGGCGGGTGATGAGCAAGGAGCAATTAGCCGCGCAGGTGTTTGGTCTGGATGAAGAGGCCAGCCCCGATGCCATCGAGATCTATGTGCACCGTTTACGCAAGAAACTCGACGGCCAACCGGTGGCCATCGTGACATTCCGTGGCCTCGGTTACCTGCTGGAAAGCCGCGATGCATAAGCCCAGCAGCCTGCGCTGGCGCTTGCTGTGGAACCTCGCATTGCTGCTGGTGGTGTTGATGCTCGCCAGTGGTTTGAGCGCGTACTGGAATGGTCGCGAAGCGGCGGACACGGCGTACGATCGCACGTTGCTGGCCTCGGCCCGGACCATCGCGGCGGGCCTGTCGCAACGCGATGGCAGCCTCAGCGCCGACGTGCCTTACGTGGCGCTGGACACCTTCGCCTACGACAGTGCCGGGCGAATTTACTACCAGGTCAACGATATCCATCAGAAGCTGATTTCCGGTTACGAAAATCTTCCCGGCCCGCCACCCGGTACGCCGCGTACTGACAGTTATCCGGCGTTGGCGCGCTTCTACAATGCGACCTACAACGGCCAGAACGTGCGCGTCGTCAGTCTGCTCAAAGCGGTGACCGAACCGAACATGAACGGTATGGCGGAAATCCGCGTGGCGGAAACCGACGAGGCACGCGTCAGCATGGCCCGTAGTCTGGCGGCCGACACGTTGCTGCGTTTGGGCATGTTGGCGATCGGCGCGTTGTTGCTGGTGTGGTTTGCGGTCAGTGCGGCATTGCGCCCATTGGAGCGCTTGCGTACAGCGGTGGAAGAGCGTCAGCCCGACGACTTGCGCCCGCTGCCATTGGTGGAAGTGCAGCATGAACTGTGGCCGCTGGTGCGTGGGCTTAACCACTTCACCGAGCGCTTGCGTGGCCAGTTTGAGCGGCAAGCGCAGTTCATTGCCGATGCCGCGCATGAATTGCGCACGCCGTTGGCGGCACTCAAGGCGCGGCTTGAACTGGGCCTGCGCTCGAACGATGCCGAGATCTGGCGTTCAACGCTGGAATCCTCGGCGCAGAGCACCGATCGCCTGACCCATCTGGCCAATCAGTTGCTGTCGCTGGCACGCGTCGAAAACGGTGCGCGGGCGATTGCCGAGGGGGGCGCACAGTTGCTCGATTTGAGTCAGTTGGCCCGTGAATTGGGCATGGCCATGGCGCCGCTGGCGCACAAGCGCGGGGTTGCGCTGGCGCTGGAGGCGGATGAGCCGGTGTGGCTGCGCGGTGAGCCGACGTTGCTCAACGAATTGCTGAGCAATCTGGTGGACAACGCGTTGGCCCACACGCCACCGGGCGGTAATGTGATTTTGCGGGTGACGGCGCCGGCGGTGCTGGAAGTCGAAGATGACGGGCCGGGGATTCCGCTGGAAGAGCGTGATCGGGTGTTCGAGCGGTTTTACCGGCGCAATCAGCAGGTCGCAGGTTCTGGCTTGGGCCTGGCGATTGTCGGCGAGATCTGCCGGGCGCATCTGGCGCAGATCAGTCTGCATGATGGCGAGCAGGCGGGGTTGAAGGTGCGGGTCAGTTTTATTGCCGGGTGATTTTGCGGTGTTCTTGCAGGCCTCTTCGCGAGCAGGCTCGCTCCCACAGGGGGAATGCATTTCAATGTGTGAATCAGCTGTGCTCCCACAGGGGAATGCATTTCATTGTGGGAGCGAGCTTGCTCGCGAAGGGCGCGCCTCGGTCTCGAATCAGTAAAACATCGTCCGCGATTCTTCCAGATCTTCGCACAGCGCTTTGTTTTCCTGATCGATCCCAAGCTTCCTGAACGCCGGCACACTCAGCGGATCGATCCGCGCAAACGGATGATCAGTGTCCTTGTGGCAATACAGACTGGCCACTTGCACCAAATCGACATAATCGATGGCCGTCGAGTCGCGCTTGAAGTCCTGATAGCGCCCCGGCAACTCCA
Organism: Pseudomonas fluorescens; assembly: GCF_001648775.1. GTDB lineage: Bacteria > Pseudomonadota > Gammaproteobacteria > Pseudomonadales > Pseudomonadaceae > Aquipseudomonas > Aquipseudomonas fluorescens_M. The sequence continues at coordinate 221,458 of NZ_LVEJ01000023.1, read as the reverse complement.
CCAACCGCTCCGGAAACTCCCAGACGCGCAGCAACTTGTCGCCCAGCAACGGATGAATGTGATCGATCACGTGGTTAAGGCTGACCGGGTCCGAGAGCAGTTCGTAGTGGTCCTCGGCGTAGGTCAGAATTGGCAGCACGCCGATCTGATGCACCAGCCCGCCGAGGGCCGCTTGATCAGGTTTGAGTTGGGTGTAGCGGCGGCACAGCGCATAACTGACCCCGGCGATTTCCAGACTCTTGCGCCAGACTTCGCGCATTTTCTGTTCGACCACCTCGGAGCGGGCGTGGAAGATCTGCTCCATTACCAGACCGATCGCCAGGTTGCTGCTGTAGTTGATGCCCAGTCGGGTGATGGCGGTGTGCAGGTCGGTGACTTCCTGCGCGGCGCGCAGCAGGGGGCTGTTGACCACTTTGATCAGGCGCGCCGACAGCGCCGTGTCCCGGCCGATCACTTTGCTCAGGTCGCTGACGCTGATTTCCGGGTCTTCAGCGGCCTTGCGAATTTGCAGGGCCACCTCCGGCAACGTGGGCAGAACCAGGTCATCGTTATCGATGGCCTCAACCAAATCCTGTTGGACTTTTTCCGCCAGTTCGCTCATTTAAACTCTCTAGGGTGTTGCAACAAATGCTGCGATCAGCGCTGGATTTCGCGGTCGCGATCCAGTTCGTAAGGCAGGTCGAGCAGATGCAGTGCGGGACCCTCGAGGGTGCCCACATGCAAATCACCGGCTTCGGCTGCTTCGGCCTGCAGCACCGCCAGGAGTTCAATGTTTTGCCCGGCCTTGGCGGCCAGCACCACTTCGCCGATGGCGCTGTTGTGGCTTGGCGCGAACAGTTGCGTGCCAGGCTCCGGCAAATCAGCGGCGTCCAGGCTCAAGCGATACAGACGACGCTTGAGTTTGCCCAGGTATTGCATGCGCGCGACGATTTCCTGGCCGGTGTAGCAGCCTTTCTTGAAACTCACGCCGCCAACGGCTTGCAGGTTGAGCATCTGCGGGATGAACAGCTCGCGGGTGCTCGGCATGACCTGGCCGATACCGGAGCGGATCTGGCCCAGCAGCCATTGATTCAGCTCGCCTTCAGGCAGCGTTACAGCCAGTCTGGTCTTGATGGCCTCTGCCTGATCAGCTGGCACCCAGAGTTCGGCGCGATCCGGCGAGACGCGAATGGCGATCAGGCCCTCGTGGCGTACGACGCTGTCGGTATCTACCGGCAAGTCAAGGCCGAGGCAACTCAAGGCCGCATCGCCCTGCACCAGTCCAAAACGCACCCAGGCGGCGCTTTCATCAGTCAGTTTGGATTTGGAAAACACGGCGTATTTTTTCAGATCCGCCAATTGAGGTTCCAGCAGCTCGCTGGCCATCGCCAGAACCACGCCGTCACCTTCGAGCAGAATGCGGAAACTCGACTGCATCCGGCCTTTCTGCGTGCAACGCGCGCCGAGGCTGGCGCGGCTGTCGCTCAGGTAATTGAGGTTGCAGGTCAACTGGCCTTGCAGGAATTTTCCGGCATCCGCGCCGCGAACCGCGAGAACGCCTTCATGAGACAGGGTGCAGAAAAAAGCAGAATCGGCCATGGGTCATCGCAGGGTAAATAGACTGGGGCACATCATAAGGGCGCGTTGTTGAAATGGGTAGTTGATAAAGGATCGATGGTGCCCGACCAAAGCCGACTGTGCGACCCGCCTCGGGGCTGTATACTTGCCGGCAAATTTGAGGAGGGCTCCATGGTCGAACAAGTTGAACTGAACCGCCTGTTTTGGCACAGCCGTCGCGGCATGCTCGAGCTTGACGTATTGCTGGTGCCATTCGTGAAAGAGGTCTACGCGACTCTGAATCAGGTGGATCGCGATCTGTATGTCCGTTTGCTGATGTGCGAGGATCAGGACATGTTCGGTTGGTTCATGGAGCGCAGCGAGTCTGAAGATCCAGAGCTGCAGCGCATGGTTCGCATGATCCTGGACCGTGTCCAGCCCAAGTAACACGTTCGAATGCCGCTGGCATGCCTCACGGCAGTTGCTGGCGGCGTATCTGTTGGCCCAGGCGTTCGCACTGGGCTCTTTGGTTCTGCTTTCGATTCCACTCTGGGCCAGTCTGCTCGGGGCTTTCGCTTGCCTGCTGCATGGGTTTTGGGTGTTGCCAAGGCAGATTTTGCTGAATCATCCCCAGGCTTTTTGTGGACTGCGCCGCGATGCCGATGGCTGGCAGTTGTGGAATCAAGCCAATGGCTGGCAAGCGGTGCAGCTGCGCCCGGACAGCCTCGCGTTACCGCTGATCGTGGTGCTGAGGTTCAGGTTGCGCGGGGAGTGGCGGCTCAGATCGATCTGCGTGCCACGGGACTCGCAGGCGGCGGACTTGCACCGACGCCTGCGAGTACGGCTCAAGTTCAGCCGACGTAGGTGGGCGGCACCAGAATAGTGTCGAGCGCTTCGGGCAGCATGTCCGGATAGTCGAGGGTGTAATGCAGGCCGCGACTTTCCTTGCGTTCCATGGCTGAGCAGATCATCAACTCGGCCACTTGCGCCAGGTTACGCAACTCGATCAGGTCGCGGCTGACTTTATAGTTGCTGTAGAACTCGTCGATCTCATCCAGCAGCAGACGCACGCGGTGCTGCGCCCGTTGCAGACGTTTGTTGGTACGCACAATGCCGACGTAGTCCCACATGAACCGCCGCAGCTCATCCCAGTTGTGCGCGATGATCACGTCTTCGTCCGAATCGGTCACCTGGCTGGCGTCCCACGCGGGCAGGGCGTTTGGCGCAGCGACATCATCCAGTTGCGCGAGAATGTCCGCCGCCGCCGAGCGCGCATAGACGAAGCATTCGAGCAACGAGTTACTGGCCATGCGGTTGGCGCCGTGCAGGCCGGTGAAACTGGTTTCGCCGATGGCGTACAGCCCGGTGACATCGGTGCGGCCATTCTGGTCGACCATCACGCCGCCGCAGGTGTAATGCGCCGCTGGTACGACCGGAATCGGTTGCTTGGTGATATCGATGCCGAAGCCGAGGCAGCGCTCATAAACTGTCGGGAAGTGAGACTTGATGAAAGATTCGGGTTTGTGGCTGATGTCGAGATAGACGCAGTCGACGCCCAAGCGCTTCATTTCATGGTCGATGGCCCGGGCGACGATATCGCGCGGGGCCAGTTCGGCGCGTTTGTCGAAGCGATACATGAAGCGCTCGCCATTGGGCAACTTCAAATGCGCGCCTTCGCCGCGCAGGGCTTCGGTGATCAGGAAACTCTTGGCCTGCGGGTGATACAGGCAGGTCGGGTGGAACTGGTTGAATTCCAGGTTCGCCACCCGGCAACCGGAGCGCCAGGCCATGGCGATGCCATCACCGCAGGCGCCATCGGGGTTGCTGGTATAGAGGTAGACCTTGGCGGCGCCGCCCGAGGCGAGGATCACGAAGCGTGCGCCGTAGGTGTCGACTTCGCCAGTGGCACGGTTGAGCACGTAGGCGCCGAGGCAGCGATCGCCGTCCAGGCCCAGACGTCGTTCGGTAATCAGATCGACGGCAACGCGTTGTTCCAGCAGTTCGATGTTGGAGCGTTCTTTGGCCTGGGCCAGCAAGGTTTTGAAAATCGCCGCGCCGGTGGCGTCTGCAGCGTGGATGATGCGCCGATGGCTGTGGCCGCCTTCGCGGGTCAGGTGAAATTCGAAACCGCCGTCTTCAGTCCCCGATTGTTCGTCGCGGGTGAACGGCACGCCTTGGTCGATCAGCCACTGAATGGCTTCGCGGCTGTGCTCGACGGTGAAGCGCACGGCGTCTTCATGGCACAGGCCACCGCCGGCATTCAGGGTGTCATCGACGTGGGATTCGACAGTATCGGTATCGTCCAGCACGGCGGCGACGCCACCCTGGGCCCAGAATGTCGAACCGTTGGCGAGATCGCCTTTGCTCAATACGGCAATGCGCAAATGACCTGGAAGGGTCAGCGCGAGACTCAAACCGGCAGCACCGCTGCCTATGACCAGAACATCATGTTGGAATTGTTGGCTCATTACAGGATTCCGCTCAAAGCGACCCGGGTCGGGGGTGGCGCAAGACAGCTGGATCGGCGAGTCAAGACAGCCACACAGCCCACTAGTATATAGAGGGGTGGGGCGGCACAATAGCCGAGCCCATATGGCATTGTGAAACTACTGTGACGGAAAAAACCGGGTGCTTCGTCGGAAGATTTTTTCGCAGGGTTTGCGAAAAGACGACTGTATCGGCGTTGAAACACGCTTTTTCAGCACAGGGTTGCCCAATGTCGGGTGGCGACGGCTATAAATAATTGGAACTTTTGCCAAAGGCCCAAGATCAATAGTCGGTGCCAGAAATAAGGGACAGTGTCGGCTTCAGTGCGGAATCTGCGGTTGGATTCCTGCCGGCGAAACCGATGACAAGATTATTCGCGCAGCCGGTTTATCCCGCGCTGCGTTTTTCGTGCGTGCCAAATCAGAGCCCGCAGGAAACTTGCCTGGAGGGGGAGAACTTTTGCGAAAAGCCCGAGTCTATGTTTGCAAGTCTGGTCGTTTAGTTATGCAAGTCTCCTTCGGGCTTATCGAGGAGTGTTCATGCTAACCCAGGAAGAGGATCAGCAGCTGGTCGAGCGCGTTCAACGCGGCGACAAGCGAGCTTTCGATCTGTTGGTGCTGAAGTATCAGCACAAGATTCTCGGGTTGATCGTGCGTTTCGTGCACGACACCCATGAAGCCCAGGACGTGGCTCAGGAAGCCTTTATCAAGGCGTATCGAGCACTTGGAAACTTTCGCGGCGACAGTGCGTTTTATACGTGGCTGTACCGTATTGCCATTAACACGGCGAAGAATTATCTGGTTTCACGCGGCCGTCGGCCGCCGGATAGCGATGTAAGTTCCGAGGATGCAGAGTTCTACGATGGCGATCACGGCCTCAAGGATCTCGAATCACCAGAACGTGCACTGCTGCGGGATGAGATCGAAGGCACCGTCCATCGAACCATTCAGCAACTGCCAGAGGATTTGCGTACGGCGTTAACTTTACGTGAATTCGATGGTCTGAGTTACGAGGACATTGCGAGCGTCATGCAGTGTCCGGTGGGTACCGTGCGCTCCCGGATTTTCCGCGCCCGGGAGGCCATCGATAAAGCCCTGCAGCCGTTGTTGCAGGAAAACTGAGACAGCGGCGACAGCCAAGAGAGGAACGCCATGAGTCGTGAAGCCCTGCAGGAATCGCTGTCCGCAGTGATGGATAACGAAGCGGACGAACTGGAATTGCGTCGAGTGCTCAATGCACTGGACGATGTAGATACCCGTGAGACCTGGGCTCGTTACCAGATCGCTCGGGCAGCCATGCACAAGGATTTGCTGCTGCCACGTCTGGACATCGCTGCGGCAGTATCTGCTGCACTGGAAGACGAAACGGCTCCGGCCAAAGTATCTCGCAGCCCATGGCGCAACCTCGGCCGTCTGGCTGTTGCAGCCTCGGTGACTGTTGCCGTTCTTGCTGGTGTGCGCCTGTACAACCAGGACGAAATCGCTGGCGTCGAACTGGCTCAGCAATCCAATCAGCCAACCCTGGCCACCCCACAGGTCAAAGGTCCGGCTGTTCTGGCAGGCTATAGTGAGAGTTCGGAAGCTACTGGCCCGATGGCCAACGGCGTATTGCAAGGTCAACCAGGCTGGCACGATCAGCGTCTGCCAGGCTACCTGCGTCAGCACGCTCAACAGGCTGCACTGAAAGGTACTGAAAGCGCATTGCCTTACGCACGTGCTGCAAGCCTGGAAAACCGTTAAGGAGGATCATGCGCGCCATACCTCTACTTTCGCTTCTGCTCAGTGGCTGGTTCATTGTTCCAGCCCATGCTGATGAGGCCCAGGACTGGTTGACCCGTCTGGGCCAGGCCGAGCAGCAGCAAAGCTTCCACGGCACATTCGTTTACGAGCGTAACGGTAGCTTTTCTACCCACAACATCTGGCATCGCGTCCAGAATGGCCAGGTCCGCGAGCGGTTACTCCAGCTCGACGGCTCGGCACAGGAAGTCGTACGCATTGATGGACATACTCAATGCGTCAGCGGCACCCTGATTGCGGGGCTGGGAGATTCTCCAAACTCCGCCGCTCGACCTCTTGATCCGCAAAAGCTGAAGAACTGGTATGACCTTGCCGTCATTGGCAAATCGCGCGTGGCTGGGCGGGACGCAGTGATTGTATCGCTGACGCCTCGCGATCAGCATCGCTACGGTTTTGAGCTGCACCTGGACAAGCAAACCGGCCTGCCGCTGAAGTCGTTGTTATTGAACGACAAGGGGCAGTTGCTGGAGCGATTCCAGTTCACCAGTCTCGACACCAACGAAGTTCCCTCAGATAAAGACTTGCAAGCCGACGCCGACTGCAAGGCGATTACACTCGACAGCGACAAGGCTTCTGCCGTGAAGACTGCCCAGGTCTGGCATTCGGACTGGCTGCCGCCGGGCTTCGAGTTGACGAGCAGCACTTCGCACAAGGATCCGGAAACCAAGACCCAGGTCAACAGTCTGTTATATGACGACGGTCTGGCGCGGTTCTCGGTTTTCCTTGAGCCATTGAATGGCGCTACGGTCACCGATACCCGCACGCAATTGGGTCCGACCGTTGCCGTTTCCCGTCGCCTGACTACGCCGCAGGGCGAAATGATGGTCACAGTGGTTGGCGAGATTCCGATTGGCACCGCCGAACGAATTGCTTTGTCGATGCGTAACAATGATGGCGCTGCAACCAGCAAGCAGTGAGCTGATTTCAGTCATTCCCACTCCGTCGTCGAGACGTAGAAATGTTTGCTGAGCATTTTCATTTGCAAAACACCTGAAAGTTTTTTATAGGTCAGAGCCTCACGGCTCTGGCCTTGTTTGTTGTTGCCGGAACAAAAATACCGGTCTGTGGTTTCCGGTGTTCCTTGCTCCATATCGCTTAACCCTGCTCGTCGTAACGGGAGCTGTATGTCGATACCTAGCTTGAAGTCTTATCTCTCCATCTTCGCCACTGTGCTGCTGCTTGGTCAGGCGATCCCTGCTGCGCAAGCGGCCGATCTGCCTGATTTCACCCAGTTGGTCGAACAAGCTTCGCCAGCGGTGGTGAACATCAGTACCACGCAGAAACTGCCGGATCGCAAAGTGAACCAGCAGATGCCTGATCTGGAAGGCTTGCCGCCGATGTTGCGCGAGTTCTTCGAGCGTGGCATGCCGCCTCAGCAGCGTTCGCCGGGCGGCGGCGGTCGTCAGCGTGAAGCGCAGTCGCTGGGTTCGGGCTTCATCATCTCTCCGGATGGCTACATCCTCACCAACAACCACGTGATTGCCGATGCCGACGAAATCCTCGTCCGCCTGGCCGATCGCAGTGAAATGAAAGCCAAGCTGATCGGCACCGATCCACGTTCCGACGTGGCGCTGCTGAAAATCGAAGGCAAGGATCTGCCAGTGCTCAAGCTCGGCAAATCCCAGGACCTGAAGGCCGGCCAGTGGGTGGTCGCGATTGGTTCGCCGTTCGGCTTCGACCACACCGTGACTCAAGGCATCGTCAGCGCCGTGGGCCGTAGCCTGCCGAATGAAAACTACGTGCCGTTCATTCAGACCGACGTGCCAATCAACCCGGGCAACTCCGGTGGCCCGCTGTTCAACCTGAACGGTGAAGTGGTCGGCATCAACTCGCAGATCTACACCCGTTCCGGTGGCTTCATGGGCGTGTCGTTCGCGATTCCTATCGACGTGGCGATGGACGTTTCCAACCAGTTGAAGAGCGGTGGCAAAGTCAGCCGTGGCTGGTTGGGCGTAGTCATTCAGGAAGTGAACAAGGATCTGGCCGAGTCGTTCGGTCTGGAGAAACCGGCCGGCGCGCTGGTTGCACAGATCCAGGATGATGGCCCGGCAGCCAAGGGTGGCCTGCAAGTCGGCGACGTGATCCTGAGCATGAACGGCCAGCCGATCGTCATGTCTGCTGACCTGCCGCATCTGGTCGGCGCACTGAAAGCTGGCGCGAAAGCCAATCTGGAAGTGATTCGTGAAGGCAAGCGCAAGAATGTCGAACTGACCGTCGGCGCGATCCCTGACGAAGACAAAGAGCTGGATGCTCTGCCGAAGTCCGGCGCTGAAAGCACCAGCAATCGCCTCGGTGTGTCGGTGGGCGAACTGACTGCCGAGCAGAAGAAAACCTACGACCTCAAAGGTGGTGTGGTGATCAAGGAAGTGCAGGACGGTCCTGCCGCGTTGATCGGTCTGCAACCAGGTGACGTGATCACTCACCTGAACAACCAGGCGATTGGCTCCACCAAGGAGTTCGGCGAGATTGCCAAGGCTCTGCCGAAGAATCGTTCGGTGTCGATGCGCGTTCTGCGTCAAGGTCGCGCCAGCTTCATCACCTTCAAACTGGCTGAATAATCCAGCGCCAAGGTAAAAAACAAACCGCCTCGAAAGAGGCGGTTTTTTTATGCCTGAAGCTTTTGTCCGGACGGGAATCGATCAGCCCATCATGTCCTTGATCATGCGTTCCTGCTCCATCAGCTCGCGCTGACGTGCATCGATACGCGACGACAGCGGGAAGTTGCTGCCAGCCTTGCGCTTGGCAAAATCGAGCTGCTGGATCGCCTGACGATAATCACCCACCAGTGCGAAATACTCGGCACGCGCCTGATGCAAGCCGATGATATTGCCCGACAGCCCGCGGGTTTCGGCAACCTGGTACCACACGTCCGGATCATCCGGGCGAGACTTGAGTAGACCTTCCAGTGCCTTCTCGGCATCGGCAGCGCGATTCTGTTTCAGTAGCAAATCTACCCGAACCTGATTCAGCGGATAGTTGCCCGGATATTGCGCGAGCATCCGATCAACCCGCGATTGCGCATCCGGCAGGCGATTATTGGTGATGTCCAGATCGACCTGGGCAAGGTTGTAGATAATTTCGTTTGGCGAGGTCGCCAGCAGTTGCTTGAGGTTTTCGCGCGCCTCATTCAACTGACCACCCTTGATCTGTGCGATCGCCAGGCCGTAGCGCGCCACGTCGTTTTGCGGGTTTTCATCCAGTTGCGCGCGGAAACGCTTGGCGCCCAGGCCCGGGGTTTCTTCGTAGATCAATTGCACGCGGGCGCGGATCAGTTGGTAACGCTTGGAGTCTTCGATGCCGCCCGGTTTGGCTTGTTCGGCACGGTTGCGGGTGTCGGCAATACGCGATTCGGTCACCGGGTGAGTCAGCAGGAATTCCGGCGGTTTGGCGTCGAAGCGATACTGGCGCATCAAGCGTTCGAACATGGTCGGCATCGAGCGTGGGTCGTAACCGGCCTTCTCCAGATTGAGAATGCCGATGCGGTCGGCTTCCTGTTCGTTCTGCCGGGAGAAGGTGCGCTGTGACTGAATCGCCGCTGCCTGCGTGCCGGCGATGGTCGCGATCCCGGCGTCACCGCCACCGGCCGCCGCAATGACAATACCGGCCAGCAGCGCGGCCATCATTGGCACCTGCATTCGCTGCGAAGCTTCGACGCCACGCGCGAAGTGGCGTTGCGACAAGTGCGCCAATTCGTGGGCGAGAACCGAAGCGTATTCGCCCTCGGTCTGTGCGTTGAGAAACAGGCCACCGTTGACCCCGACCACACCGCCCGGCGCCGCGAAGGCGTTGAGCTGCGGGCTGTTGATCAGAATGAATTCAAGGCGTCGGTCCGTCACCTGGCTGGTCTCCACCAGCTTGTAGACGCTGGATTCGACGTAGTCCTTGAGCTGCGGATCGTTGAGTTGTGAGACCTGACTGCGCAACATCGCCAGCCATGCGCGACCAAGCTGATATTCCTGTTGCGGCGAGACAATGGCAGAACTGGCGTCGCCGAGTGACGGCAGATCGTCGGCAAAGCCTGGTGAGGCGAGCAGGCAAGCGAGCGTCAGCAGGGTAGGGCGCAGAAAAGTCATGCACAAAGCCTTAGAAGACAAAGACCTTACTGTAGCCGGACACCGGGCTTGCGACCAGATATTCTAGGCAGCTCGACAGACCTGATCCGGAGTGACGCAATGACTGACGCTGTAGCCCATGACGTGGAACTGGACGCCAGTGGCCTGAATTGTCCGTTGCCGTTGCTCAAGGCAAAAATGGAACTCAACAAACTCCAAAGTGGCGCCGTCCTCAAGGTGATCGCCACGGATGCTGGCTCGCAGCGCGACTTTCGCACCTTCGCCAAATTGGCCGGTCATACGCTGCTGCGCGAAGAAGACGAAGCAGGCGTTTACCGTTACTGGTTGAAAAAGGCCTGAAACCAACCGCGTAAAAGACCTAAGGATTATTGATGTTCAAAGTGTTACGCGACTGGATTCAGCGCTATTTCTCCGACGAAGAAGCGGTGGTGCTGGCGGTGCTGCTGTTTCTCGCCTTCACGGCTGTACTCACGTTGGGCGGTATGCTCGCGCCGGTGTTGGCCGGGATGGTGCTGGCTTATCTGATGCAGGGCCTGGTGGTGACGCTCGAGCGTCTGCGCGTGCCGGGAGGCGCGGCGGTGGGCTTGGTGTTCGCCCTGTTCATGGGCGTGCTGATGCTGTTTATCGTCGTGGTGCTGCCGCTGCTTTGGCATCAGCTGATCACGCTGTTCAACGAACTGCCGGGCATGCTCGCCAAGTGGCAATCGCTGCTGCTGTTGCTGCCAGAACGCTATCCGCATCTGGTTTCAGACGAGCAGGTGTTGCAGGCGATTGAGGCCGCACGTGGCGAGATCGGCAAGTTCGGCCAATGGGCGCTGACATTCTCGCTGTCGAGTCTGCCGCTGTTGGTCAACATCATGATCTATCTGGTGTTGGTGCCGATTCTGGTGTTCTTCTTCCTCAAGGACCGGGCCATGATTGGCGAGTGGGTGCGGGGTTATCTGCCGCGTGAGCGCGCGCTGATCACCCGGGTTGCGCAGGAGATGAACCGGCAGATCGCCAACTACATTCGCGGCAAGGTCATTGAAATCGTAATTTGTGGCGGCGTGACCTACATCGCGTTTGTCGCCCTGGGGCTCAACTATGCGGCGCTGCTGGCGTTGCTGGTCGGCGTGTCGGTGGTAGTGCCGTACGTGGGCGCGGTGGTGGTGACCGTGCCGGTGTTGCTGATCGCATTGTTCCAGTGGGGCTGGAGCGATCAGTTCATCTATCTGATGGCGGTCTACGGAATCATTCAGACACTGGATGGCAACGTGCTGGTGCCGTTGCTGTTCTCGGAGGCGGTCAACCTGCACCCGGTCGCCATTATCTGCGCGGTGCTGTTGTTTGGCGGGTTGTGGGGATTCTGGGGAGTGTTCTTTGCGATCCCGCTGGCGACGTTGTTCAAGGCTGTGCTGGATGCGTGGCCGCGGCAGGAACCGGCGGTGGCGCCGCTGCTGTAGCGGTTGATCCGAATAATTTAGAGAGGCTATTCGCGAACAGGCTCGCTCCCACATTGGACTTGTGAGCACCACAGATCCAAGGTGGGAGCGAGCTTGCTCGCGAAGGCGTCAATGAGGGCGACGCAAAACCATCAGGCTTTATTCAAATCCTGAGCAGCAGCCAAAACCGCATCCACATGCCCCGGCACCTTCACGCCACGCCATTCCTGACGCAACACACCGTCCTTATCAATCAGGAAGGTGCTGCGATCAACGCCCAGGTATTCCTTGCCATACAGCTTCTTCAACTTGATCACGTCGAACAGCTGGCAGACGGCTTCGTCCTTGTCGCTGATCAGCTCAAACGGAAATTCCTGCTTGCACTTGAAGTTCTCGTGAGACTTCAGGCTGTCGCGGGAGATACCGAAAATCTCGGTATTGGCTGCCTGGAACGCGGCGTACTGATCACGAAAGCCCTGACCTTCAGTGGTGCAGCCCGGGGTGCTGTCCTTCGGGTAGAAGTAAATCACCACTTGCTTGCCCTTCAATCCAGACAAGCTGACAGTCTGTCCGCTGGTGGCAGGTGCTTCGAAATCCGCAACCGGTTGGTCGATAACAACGGCCATGAAAGCTTCCTTACATTGGGTTCTGTGGGCGCCAAGGCTCGATCAGTGCATCCAGGTTCATCGCATCGGCGAAGTCGAGGAACTGGTCACGCAGCCAGCTGATCTGGGTGCCGGCCGGCAGGGTCACGGTGAACGTGGCGTTGAGCATGGTGCCGCCGGTTTGTGGCGCCTGATACGTATCGCAGGTCAGGTTTTCCAGTTCAACGTTGTGATCCATGAAAAACTGGCACAGCTCATTGATGATGTCCGGGCGATACGCCGAACTGACGTAAGCCACGTATGGCAGCGCCTGCGGGCGGTTTTCCAGCGCCGCGCTGCGCACCACATTGACGGTGAAAGCGTGCTTCTTGGCGAGGCCCGACAGGCTGCCTTCCAGGCGGGCGAGGGCGTCCCAACTGCCGGAGATCTCGAGGATCAGCGCGCTGCATTCGCCATGGCGAGTCAGGCGGGAAGTGACGACGGCGCAGCGATTTTCATGGCTGGCGCGGCACAGGACGTTAGTCAGCTCCATGGGGTTGGCGCCGAGGGCACTGATGACAAGGAATTGTTCGCGAACTGTGGGGGTGGACATGCAGCATTCCTAAAGCGATGAGCGGTCGGTAGGTTTACGCGCGTTGGTGGCCGGGGGTGCCTGTTCTGGCTGTCCATATAAAAAGACCCGGTAAGCGCTCGCGGCTCGCTCCACTATAGCGGGAGCGCGTCGATGCGACGCAGGAACGGGGTCTGGGAGGCCGTAAAGAGAGGCTGGAACCCGGCGTACAAGCTGATCAGTACCGATCAAAGTCTGAAGGGTAGCGAAAAGCGGCGCCAAGGGGAATGGCGGCAGCGCAGTACTTCGCTTGTGCAAGCATCTTGGCGCCAGTACCATTACCGCTCTCTTTTTCCGGCAGGAGCGGTTTCATGATTGCGGGCAGTATGGTGGCACTGGTCACTCCCATGGATGCACAAGGGCGTCTTGACTGGGACAGCCTCAGCAAACTCGTGGACTTCCATCTCAAGAACGGCACCCATGCCATTGTCGCGGTCGGTACTACCGGCGAGTCGGCAACCCTTGATGTAGAAGAACACATCGCCGTCATCAAAGCCGTGGTCAAACAGGTTGCCGGGCGCATTCCGGTCATCGCCGGCACTGGCGCCAACTCGACCCGCGAAGCCGTCGAGCTGACCCGCAACGCCAAAGAAGCCGGCGCCGATGCCTGCCTGCTGGTGGTTCCGTACTACAACAAGCCGACGCAGGAAGGCTTGTACCAGCACTTCAAGCACATCGCTGAAGCGGTCGACATTCCACAGATTCTGTACAACGTTCCTGGCCGCACCTCTTGCGACATGCAGGCCGAGACCGTGATTCGCCTGTCCACCGTGCCGAACATCATCGGCATCAAGGAAGCCACCGGCGACCTGAAACGCGCCAAAGCGATCATCGATGGTGTGAGCAAGGATTTCATCGTGCTGTCCGGCGATGATCCGACCGCGGTCGAACTGATCCTGCTGGGCGGTAAAGGCAACATCTCGGTGACTGCCAACGTCGCGCCGCGCGAAATGGCCGACCTGTGCGAGGCCGCGCTGAACGGCGACGCCGACACCGCGCGGGCGATCAACGAAAAACTGATGCCGCTGCACAAAGACCTGTTCATCGAAGCCAACCCGATTCCGGTGAAGTGGGCTTTGGTTGAAATGGGCCTGATGCACGAAGGCATCCGCCTGCCACTGACCTGGCTGAGCACACCTTGTCATGAAACGCTGCGCTCGGCCCTGCGCCAATGCAGCGTCCTGGTTTAATTGAGGAAGTACAACGCATGAAGCGAATGGCCGGACTTTCCGCACTTGCCTTGATTATCTCCAGCACCAGTGGCTGTGGATGGGTCTGGGGGCCGGAAGGTTATTTCCGCGACCGTGGTAGCGATTACCTGCAAGCGCAACAGACTGCACCGATGCAACTGCCGCCGGATGTCAGCACTTCCAAGCGTCTGGATCCGCTGTTGCCGATCCCGCGTAACGTTGCTGATGATACCGCCAAGGGCGAATACATTGTGCCGCGTCCTCAGCCGCTGTCGGCCGTTGCCGATGCCAGCGATTACTCGCTGCAGAAGAGCGGTGATTCGCGTTGGGTCGTGGCCCAGCATCCACCGGCCGAAGTCTGGCCAGTGGCGGTGCAGTTCTTCCAGGACAACGGTTTCCGCCTGGATGAACAGCGCCCGCAAACCGGCGAATTCACCACCACCTGGCAGCATTCCGACGAACTGTCTGCAGCCATGGCCAAACGCCTGAGCGCAGCCGGTATCGCCAGCGACAGCGAAGCCCGTGTGCGTGTACGTATCGAGCCGGGTGTGCAGCGCAACACCAGTGAAATCTACGTGGTCAGTGCCGAGCGTCCTGCCGGCAGCACTGCCGACGTGGCTTTCACCAACCGTTCGGTCAACACTGGCCTGGACGCAGCCTTGGTCGACGACATGCTCGCGAGCATGAGCCGTATCTCCGAGAAGGGTGGTTCGGTGTCGATGCTGGCCTCGCGTGATTTCGATACGCCAAGCCGTGTCAGCCTCAGCGAAGACGGCAGTGGTAACCCGGTGTTGAACGTCGGTACCGATCTGGACCGTGCCTGGTCGAGCGTTGGCCGTGCACTGGAACAAGGCGAGTGGCGCGTTGAAGACATCAACCGCAGCCTCGGCCTGTACTACATCAACCTGGCTGAAAAAGCCGAGAAGAAAGACGACAAGCCTGGTTTCTTCAGCAGCCTGTTCGGCAGTGCGCCGAGCAAGGAAGAAGTTGAAGCCCGTGCCGAGCGTTATCAGGTTCGCCTGAGCAAGGTTGGCGAGAACATTCAGGTCACCGTCGAGAAAAACATCAACACTGTCGCGCCGGCTGAAGTGGCACGCAAAGTGTTGAGCGTGATTCAGGACAACCTGGGCTGATCAACCATGCGTTTTGCCGTTCTCGGCAGCGGTAGCCAAGGGAACGGCACGCTGATCGCCAGTGCTGATACGTATGTGCTGGTGGATTGTGGTTTTTCCCTGCGGGAAACCGAAAAACGCCTGTTGCGCCTGGGTGTAAATCCGGCGCAACTGAGCGCGATACTCGTGACCCACGAACATGCCGACCACGTGCATGGCGTGGGTTTGCTGTCTCGGCGCTACAATCTACCGGTCTACCTCAGTCGCGGCACACTGCGCGGGATGCGCAAACCGATTGAACCCGCAGGCTTTCTGGCCGGCGGCGAGCAACTGCAGATCGGTGCTCTGAACATCGGGGTCATTGCCGTGGCCCACGATGCGCAGGAGCCGACCCAGTACGTCTTCAGTGATCAGGAACAGCGGCGCTTTGGCCTGCTGACCGACCTGGGTTCCTACTGCGAGCGGGTGCTGGACGGTTATCGGGACCTCGATGCGTTGATGATCGAGTCCAACCATTGTCGCGACATGCTGGCCCGCGGTCATTACCCGTACTTTCTCAAGCAGCGGGTGGGCGGCGAGCTGGGGCATTTGAACAACCATCAGGCGGCATTCCTGGTGTCCGAGTTAGGCTGGCAGGGCTTGCAACATCTGGTCCTGGCCCACCTGAGCAGCAAGAACAACCTGCCGCAACTGGCCCGGCAATGTTTTGTCGACACTCTCGGGTGCGACCCGGACTGGCTGCAACTGGCCGATCAAGATTCAGGGCTCGACTGGCGCCACATCGCCTAGCCCATCTACTTAGCAAGCGGAGCCCATCATGGAAAAACGTGAAGAACTCTACCGCGGCAAAGCCAAATCGGTTTACAAGACCGACGACGCTGACCGCTTGATCCTGCTGTTTCGCAACGACACCTCGGCGTTCGACGGCAAGCGTATCGAGCAGCTCGACCGCAAAGGCATGGTCAACAACAAGTTCAACGCCTTCATCATGCAGAAACTCGAAGCGGCCGGCATTCCGACCCAATTCGACAAACTGCTGGCCGACAACGAAGTTCTGGTCAAGAAGCTCGACATGATCCCGGTCGAGTGCGTCGTGCGCAACTACGCTGCCGGCAGCCTGGTCAAGCGTCTGGGCGTTGAAGAAGGCCTGAAGCTCAACCCTTACACCTTCGAACTGTTCCTCAAGGACGACGCCAAGGGCGACCCGTTCATCAACGAATCCCACGTCGTGGCATTCGGTTGGGGCACCGCCGAGCAACTGGTTCGCATGAAAGAACTGTCGCTCAAGGTCAACGAAGTGCTGACCAAGCTGTTCGACGACGCCGGCCTGCTGCTGGTCGACTTCAAGCTTGAATTCGGCGTGTTCAGCGACGGCTCCATCGTCCTCGGTGACGAGTTCAGCCCGGACGGCTGCCGTCTGTGGGACAAGGACACCAAGAAGAAGATGGACAAAGACCGCTTCCGTCAGGGCCTCGGTGACGTCATCGAAGCCTACGAAGAAGTCGCCAATCGTCTGGGCGTACCGCTTTAATCGACGCAAGCATCTGATAGCACGAAGAAAATTTCGAAAGAGGGTTTGCTTTCGGTAAAAGTGTTGTTATGATGCGCGCCGTTGGAGAGATGCCAGAGTGGCCGAATGGGACGGATTCGAAATCCGTTGTACCTTCACCGGTACCTAGGGTTCGAATCCCTATCTCTCCGCCATTATTGAACAAGACGAAACCCCCGTAATCATTGATGATTACGGGGTTTTTTTCGTTTCAGGGGTTAGGATTAGGGCAGTTTTAGGGCATTCTCTCTTGGCGTTGGGCCGCAGTAAGCTGTCGCTGGCCGTGATGTGAGGTTCCGTCGTAGTGTGTTCGGTCGTATCCTTTGGCAGCCATTCGGCCGAAGGCTATTCGATAGGGAAGCACGAATGTTTGTATATCTGGATGAAACAGAGTTCGGAGAAGGTCGATTCAGTGGATATGCTTGCCTGATCACGCCCAGTAGGATTGAGCAAGCTGTCGTAGATGAAGCGCTGGAGAATCTCCGGAATGATCCTGATCGGCTTGATTCTGTGCAGACGCCTATGGATGATCGAACGTTGCAGCGTTCGTTTTTTCACGCGGCTGATGATAGTAAAAATGCTCACTCTCATTTATGCAAAGCGATCTCTAAGCACGTGAAAGGCGACTTTAGATCTCATGTGTTCCACACAACAAAGCACTCTTTCTCATCAAAAGAAGATTTGTATGACCTTGCCTCTAAGCTGGCTGTCGTGGGCTTGTTTTCTCGCACTACGGAATTGACATTCGTATTTGAGCAGCGAGGTGGTCTAAATGTTGGAGCTTTACTGACGAAGTGGTGGCCGGATCTTTGGTTTGATCTGGCGCGCAACGCATATGTGTCGCCGTTTATCGTTAAGTACTATCCGAAGGTTACCTTTGAGGTATCGGACAAATTAGAGCCCGGTCTGCAGGTTGTTGACTTCATGTTGTGGGCTGCGCAGAAAGCGAGAATGGATGCTCGGTCTCAGTGGTACGACCGCTTGCCAGGATGGAGCAAGTGTAAGACGACAACTGAGGATGGCGGTTGGGAAGGCGATAGTATAAGGATGTTGGACCCGGAGCCACTCGAAACCCGCCGTTACGATGTGGAGCATTGCAAATTCGATGATCCGAAGTTCAGCGAGATAGACATACTGTGGCAGTTTGTTGCCAATGTTCAAACAGTGATAAATAAATCTTATTTTTTGAAGGATAAAGCGCGTATAGAACACTTCTTTGATGATGTTGAATACCTATATTTACAAAGAGAAGTGATACATGAGGCCGCTCATATTAAAAAGATGGCTGCATGTTTTATTAAGCTTTTTGATAATGTAGGTGTGGTGCAAAAAGAAACGCCGCCAAATGATAAGACTTTCTGGTTGGCGGCGCGGAAATGTATGGCGTTGGTTTTTTATGAAGGGGTCGACGCTTGGTTTCACGCGATCCGCCTTGCTGATATACGAACTCAATTGATCGAGCAAAAGACGGATTATTTGTCGATAGGGATTGACGACGACTCAATTGTCACTTGATTGAACCCCATCATTTTGGAAACGATGCCTGACATGCTCTTGGTGTCTTTTGAGATCCATCGCCCATAGTGCTTACGTACCATTGTTGTGTCGCTATGGCCTAATTGACGGGCTACCCACTCAATTGGAACGTAGCTAGACAGTGCTTGGCTAGCGAACGTATGGCGGGCCTGGTTGGCACCTCGGTGGCGGATACCTGCTTTTTCCAAATGAGCGGTAAACCAGTTGCTTATTGTCTTCCCGCTCCATAGCAGGCCGCTTGTTGAACTGCGGAAAAGGAACCTCACTTTCATTTTCTTGGAAGTGATGTTGTCGCGTTGAATAACCGTGATCTCTTCGGCTTGTGCATCCTTTGCAGCGGCCACAATCTCCCGCATAAGTTTGAGGGCAGGGTCTATCAGCTCAACGACTCGTACCCTTGAGCGTTCTTTAGGCACTTTGAATTCTCCTACGACCAGTGCCCGCCGGATGTGCACTAGGCCGGCTTGGAGGTCGACGTCTTCAACAGCCAGTCCGATAAGCTCGGACAGAGACAGACCGGCCCAGCAGTTGAACTCAATCATTCGGGCATCAGCTCGCCGGCCGGGGTCCGCTTTTCCGATCAACTCGATCTCTGTGCGACTGAAGGGGTCAGCATGCTCAAGGTCGACGTCTGCCCCGACGTTGCTGATTCGGTCGAGCGGGTTGGCTTTCAGTATTCCGTCACCGAATGCGTCGGCCCAGACTCCGCGAACGACAGTGAAAATGTCGTTCACTGTCTTCGGAGCCAAGCCTTGCTTCGGCTTGCGCTTCGATCCGGTGCCTGCATTGTCTGCGGAGTCTCGGCAATGATGCTGATGATCGCGGCGGGCATGTCGCTCTGGACGGCGGGCGCCTTGGGTTGTCTCACGGCAATGGCCGGTGCAGATGTTGCCATCGGCTTGTACGAACGCTGGGCTGCCAAGCGGCTTGGCGTGTGCGATGTCCCGCCGAATGGCAGCGGACCAGCCTGAAACCGCCGGGGACCCTGGGGTTATTCGGAGGGTACGGGGTCGGAAACCCGCGGGACTGTGTTAGCGGACGGTTCACCAGCTTAGTGAGCCTTGCGCGATGTCCAACGTGATCAAGGTCGCCTGCGCGACCGCCTTGCCACTTCTGATCTGCGCCTGTCAGTCCTACTCGACGCCACCACCGGCGCCGGCAACGGATCGCTGTCAGCCACCACCGCCACCGGCGGCGTGGTTCATGGCCCCACAAGAGCCGAACTTGACCCGGCGCATGCTCAACGAATTATCGACGTCACCGATGACGGCGACCGGGGGCTAATCGCCCTCGCGGCCTGTCAGGCATACGCCAAAGAAGTCTCAACACCAAAGTAAAAAAGAGCGGCCGGTCTGGATGCGTCAACATCCGGATCGACCGCCGTCCCTGCAGATGGTCCCTGCAAGTCCAGCCAAGGCTCTTGCTCCGTGCACAAAGCGCGGCGAGCCTAGCACCTGTTTATCCATACAGTAAAGGTCTTGCTTTTTATGTCTTCTCCAATCATCCCTTGGATGGGCGGCAAACGCCGCCTGGCCGACCGCCTCATTCCGCTTTTTCCGCCACATGAATGCTACGTTGAAGTCTTTGCCGGCGGTGCCGCGCTCTACTTCATGAAGCCCCAGCCATCGCCGGTCGAAGTCCTGAACGACATCAACGGCGACCTGGTTACGCTTTACCGCGTCGTGCAGAACCACCTCGAAGAGTTTGTGCGCCAATTCAAATGGGCACTCAGCTCGCGGCAGGTGTTCGAGTGGCAGAAGATGACCCGCCCCGAAACCCTCACCGACATCCAGCGCGCCGCCCGATTCTTCTACCTGCAGCACCATGCCTTTGCCGGCAAGGTATCGGGCCAGACATTCGGCACGGCAACTACCGCACCGGCCATCAACCTGCTGCGCATCGAGGAAAACCTCTCGGCCGCGTGGCAGCGCCTGTCCGGCACCTACGTCGAAAATCTCCCCTGGCTTGAATGCGCTGAACGCTACGACCGTGCCCACACCTTCCATTACATGGATCCACCTTACTGGCAGACCGCCGGCTATGGAGTGGACTTCCCGTTCGAGAACTACGAACGGATGGCCGATTTCATGCGCCGCTGCAAAGGCAAAGTGATGGTCAGTATCAATGACCATCCAGACATCCGCCGCGTGTTCGAAGGGTTCCACTTCGAGACACTGGATATCCGCTACAGCAACACCAATCAGCGTCAGGGAAAAGCCGAAGTCAGTGGTGAGCTGGTGATCATGAACTGGGAACCCACCGCATTCTCTGCACTGTTTTAAGAACACCGAACCTCAGCACGACATTCCTACGGACAGTCCGCTTAATCAGATCAGAACCTTTAAGCCTGAAGCGTAGATCACTCTGAAATAGCATGTGAAACCGAGTTTTACGAATTCATAGCGATTTTTCCTACAGAAAAGCAATTTTCATAAAGAAAGAGCAGTTTTAGGGGAGGGATAAATGTTAAAGAATATTTAATATATGTCGAAGTTGAATTGCTGGAGTGAATAAAGTTGATCTGTTCGGTGTCGGTCGATAGAGCGAGTTGCTAATGGGCGGGGCGTTTGTACTGGCGTCGGAAGACGCGTTTTGGTTCGGTCTGGTTTGGATTTGTCTAATAGGGGGGTGCTTATGGGAGCTTCTTACCGAGAAGAAATCCAATGATGGAAAATATTAGTTTTGGAGGGGGAGTGCGCACGGCGATGATTGTGGATGAGAGTCCGCTAATTCGGATGGCATTAAGCACACTGTTACATCAAGCGTCTTATGAAGTGGTTGCAGAAGTTTCCAATCAGGCAGATGCACTTCGCTCAGCGCTCGATCATCGCCCAGATCTAATTGTACTTGACGCCACTATGCCGAAAGTGTTGTCGCGGATTGTGGCTGAGTGTTTAAAGTCGAAAGTATTGGTGCTCTCGTCTTGCTCAGGCGAAGCTTTTGCAGAGTCTTGCAAGAAAGTCGGAGCATCCGGCTATCTCTGCAAGAAGCAGCCATTATCGGATCTGTTTGCGGCCATTAAAACAATGAGTTCCGGCTACAACTACTTTCCCCAGCTTGAAACCATGCATAATATCCGGAGCCATCAAAAACTAACAGAATTGGTTTTGCTACAACGGTTGTCAATTCGAGAGTTTGACGTGCTGATCCGACTAGCAGGAGGTGCAAGCAATCTGCAGGTTTCTGAACAGCTAGGCTTGAGTAATAAAACAGTAAGTACTTATAAGTCGCGAATAATAGAGAAGTTGGGGGTTCGCTCGGTAGTGCACCTTTCTGAAATGGCTAGGCGCCATGGACTAGTTTAGAGTGTAATAATTCTTCGTTAAGTGTTTCTGAACGCAAAAGTTTAAAAAGCGCTAAGCAGATTTTTCGGCGGCACTCCCCGCATGTAATGCAGAATGATTTCTTCGCTCGGGTGTTGTTCTGCGAAGCGGGTTGCTTTGAGAATGAATGGCGCAGAAAACATTAATTTCGAGAATAAAGCCAACAGTGCTTCTCTGGTTAAACGGTTTTTGTATTTGAGTGTTTTGACGCTCGCTTGAATTTTTAGATAGAGCGGCAAATTATGCGTGGCTCTATTCTAGAGATATGTGTTTGAGATCTGTTTTGCTCGTAAAAATATTCTTTGGAGACTTAGATTGTCTTGCGGGCTCGAGTGCGTCCGATTTTTATCGGTGTGAGGCAGCGTTGGCGGATAACTTTTGTTTCTTTCTTTAAATTTTATCGATGGTTATAAACCTTTTGGCCGCTCAGGGCACGATAAAGATACAGGACTTACCAATGCGTAAATTATATATTCCTTTTATGTATACCTTGCTTGCGCAAGCTGTAATGCCACAATCCTATGCAAGCGATTTCAACAACTATATTGACCGCGCAGCCTCGAGTCATCGGGAGTCCGCGCCACAATCTTATGCTTCGTCAGAGGTGCCGGCGAGTTGGCGTCCGGTGGCTTTCTGGGGGGGGATGAAAATCGATGCGTCGGATGACGCTGTTCATAAAGCACTCTCCGATTATTACGTCAAAAATCCCCCTACTGTTAATGGTGTTCCAGTTGGCCTAAGTTATGTGGATCTTGCTGGGAATGCAACTCTAGATGCGACGACAGAGGGGGCAATCAGCGGTGGAACCCTGACCGCGAATGGCCAGTCAACAGTAAACCTTCGCGAGAAGAATTCAATCACTGATGGATTTCAAGTATTTAAGAACGATAGTGTTCTAAATGCGTTGGCTTCCAATGCGATTGCTGGAGGTCACCAGGAGCTATTTGATAATTCTAAACTAAACGTCAACGCAGAAGGCGCAATAAGCTCTGGACGTCAAATAGCATCTGACCAATCGGAAATTAATCTTCTTACAGCTAACTCCATTACGGGTGGTATGGCGGAGTTCAAAAATTCCAGTGTGCTGAACGTGTTGGCCTCCAATGCCATCGGCGACGCGCATCAGAATTTCTATGATAGTTCTGTTTTAAATGCCTCTGCTTCCAATGCCCTGACTAAGGGTATCCAGTACTTCGCTGGTAATAGTTCTCTTAATGCAACTGCGCAAGGTGCGATAAGTGGCGGGCTTCAGGAGTTTACTGAGAACGCTGTTCTTAATGCATCTGCAGATAAAGCTTTAAATGGCGGTGAGCAACTTTTTCACGGCGACAGTACGCTAAATTTGGCAGCGGAAAATGCAGTCAGCGGTGGTACACAGTATATTACTGATAATTCTACGTTAAATGTATTGTCGAAGAATGCGATTGGTGGTGGTGTCCAAGCAATCAGAGATGACAGTTCTCTCAATGTTGCCGCGCAGGGTGGTATAAGTGGCGGTTCTCAGAGATTTTATGATAACTCTGTCCTCAATGCCTCCGCCGAGAAAGCATTAAATGGTGGTGAGCAAGTTTTCAAAGACGACAGCGTGTTAAATTTGTCTGCTGAAAATGCGATCAGCGGCGGTACGCAGTACATGGCAGGTAATTCTAAATTAAATATACTTGCAAAGAACGCTATTAGTGGTGGCGTCCAAGTATTCAGAGATTCTGGTAGTATTTCTCTTAGGGGAGTGGATCTAGAACGGCCCCAACTCACTCTTCAACTTTCAGATGTTGGCACAACAATGGCGCTTAATGGTCAGAATGCCACAGTAGGAGCGCTTACTGGGAGAGGGACTGTTCTGAATGGTGATGCATCCGGTCCAAGTACCCTTGTAATTGATACGAGCGTGTTAGGTAGTTCCGCCTTTGGTGGCAAGTTGACGGACGGTGGCGGCCAGGCGCTAAATCTGGCTAAAGAAGGTGAGGGCACTTGGGCGTTTACAGGTGATGGGAGTGGCTTGACAGGTACCGTCAGCGTAAACCAGGGCGAACTCATCGTCGATGGGGACCTTTCAAACTCCACCTTCATTATTAACTCCGGTGGTGGGATTACCGGTAACGGCAAACTGGGTAACACCACGGTTAAAGCCAATGGCAGCATAGATTCGAATGGCGTCCGGACTCTGAACGGCGGCCTGACATTTGATGCAGGATCTTTTTACACCGTTAAGGTAGACGGTCTGGGTAATGCTGATCGTATTGACGCTAGCAGCATTCAGATAAACGGCGGTAACGTCAATGTTGTCGCGGGTGCTGGAGACTATTCGCCAGAGACTTTCTACACGATCTTGAGTTCGGAGGACGGTATTCAAGGTCGTTTCAACGACGTAGCGAGCAATCTTGTGTTCCTGTCTCCAAATTTGAGTTACACGGAGAATACTGTAGGTTTGACGCTTCAGCGCAACGATGTTTCATTTGAATCGATGGGTAGAAGCAAAAGCGCGGTAAGTGTTGCCAGCACCATCAATGAAGTAAAAACACCGGAACTGTACAAGCATTTGGTCACTGCAGATGCTTCTGTGGCCGCATCTGCATTGGAGCAACTTGCGGGTTCTGCTAACTCAACGGTTACCCGCGCAGTGACAGCCAGCACCCACCAGATTTCATCTGCCATGTTAAGCGCTATGAATCAGCTTGGAAGTTTCGACAACAGCTTGCAATCATCGATTCTTCAGGAAAATGGTCCACTCCTGGTGAGCTCTGGAATGTCTGGGCGTGGTGCTGCTTCTAGTGGTTTGGACGCAAAAGGAAGGGTCTGGTTTCAGATCCTGGGCAGCCATGGCCATTTTGATGGCGACAAAGGTAGTGCTGATCTTGAGCAGAACACTGCTGGTGGATTGATGGGGGCAGACTGGGCGATGAACCCTGAATGGCGCCTTGGCGTGGTGGGGGGGTACTCACGCATGGATCTTGATGCGGGAAGCCAGTTGTCCGGGGTAGTAAACAGCTATCACATTGGTGCTTATGCCATGCATCAGCATGGCCCGGTGGTGGCACGTTTTAGTATCGCTTACAGCGGGCATGATGGCGATAGCAAACGTAAAGTTAACTTCAATGGCTTTACGGATGCGCCAAAAGCTAACTATAACGCCGACAGCTACCAAGCATTTACTGAGTTGGCTTATCAGTTCTCCCGTAACAAATTTCTTGCTGAACCTTACGTGAATGTTGGCTATCAATCCTACAATCGCGATTCATTCAAGGAGAAAGGTGGCGCTGCAGCTTTGGAAGTGAGTTCGGAACATCAGAAGAACGCCACTACCACTGTTGGCGGGCGTTTCGCTTATCTTGGAAAGCTGAATAATGGCATGAGCGTTACTCCCCGAGTTAACGTGGGTATGCTTCACACCTTTGGCGAATTGGATATCAGCACGCAGCAGGAATTCGTCTCCGGTGGAAACTCTTTTACTACCTATGGCGGTGCCATGGATCGGAACAGCCTAGCGCTTGAAGGTGGAGTTGATGTAGGTATCAGTCGTGACCAGAGCGTTGGTCTTTCATATACTGGAGTTCTGGGCGATAACACAAAGAACCAAGGTGTGGTTGCTCAGTGGCGCATGAACTTCTGACCCATTGTAACCTTTGAAAATCGGGCCATCCTGCTTCAGGATGTGCCCGATTTTTTGCTGACGTAGCGAAAGCTATCAAGTGTGGATCTACGTTATGAAATATTTTGAACCAGTTTGCGCCCGATTTTCTTTGGTATTGTCAGTTGTAATCTTTCAGGTGAGTGGTTGCTCATTCCATTCCGAATCAAAATCGAGGGTCGCACATTCGCCAATGATCGTAGCCCATCGAGGCGGTGCGGCAGATTTTCCAGAAAATACTCTGCTTGCCATAGATAATGCGCTGCGTAATCACGTAGACATGCTTTGGCTTACCGTGCAACTTAGTAGCGACGGTGTTCCCGTGTTGTATCGGCCGGCCGAATTGAGTGCCAATACACAAGGGCAGGGAACCGTGGCGGAGCACACATGGGGAAAGTTGCAGAAGCTCAACTCCGGGTGGCACTTCAAGCGCACAGACGAGGCTGGTCAGCGGGTTTATCCCTATCGTGCTAAAGCGGTACTATTACCGTCATTGCAGCAAGCGTTAAATATGATTCCAGCCAGCACACCGATTATTCTGGACATGAAAGCTCTGCCGGTCGTTCCCCAGGTTACGGCTGTCGCAAAGATTCTGGAAGAAAATCACGCTTGGAACCGAGTACTGATTTACTCCACCGATGCGGCCTATCAGGACGCTTTCCTTCGGTACCCCAAAGCACGGTTATTTGAATCCAGAGATAAAACGCGTGATCGTTTGGCGAACGTCGCCCTTGCAGAACGCTGTGATCCAGTGCCGCTACCCGGAAGTTGGGTAGCGTTTGAATATCGGCGTGAGTTTGAGCTGGTAGAAAAATTCACGTTAGGCAAGGCCCGCTCAGTAATAAATAGTAAACCATGGACGCACAAGTCGATTGAATGCTTTCAATCCAAAGGAAAGTTAAACGTTTTGGCAATCGGAATTAATAGCGACGAAGACTACCGCGCGGTAGCTTGTTTGAAGGTGGGCGCGGTTTTAGTGGACTCGCCAAGCAAGATGCAAATTATTAAGCGTCGGTACGAAGGGTCATTAAAATGTGATTAGACTATTGGTGATGTTCGCATCGAATAACTGTTGCGAAATGATGGAGGTGCATTGTGCGCTCGTAAAGTTGGCATGTGTTTCAACTTGTACCTTTGCGGTAAGCAGAGGGACTCATTTTGGTCAATTTTGAAAATGTCTGGCTAAATTGGCTTCCACCATTGAACCCGCACTTGAATCCAATAACCTCTATTCTGTCTGTGGTATGGCTCAGCAGTATTTTAGCTCGCTCCACTCGACGAGTCAGTATGTATTTATAAGGGGTGAGGCCGAATGAAGCCTTGAATAGGCGTGAGAAATGAAATGTACTGATCGCCACTACTTCCGACATATTTTTGATTGAAATAGAGTCTTGGAGATGCTCTTCGACATAATCGGTCAGCAATCTTTTTTTATAAATACTGAGTCCAGTCGATGTTTGCGGTTCGAGCGATGTACGTGATAAGTAGACGAGCAATGTCATCAGCAATGACTCCTGCAAGAGTGAGTCGCTCGCCTGAGTGAATTGATCGCATATCATTTGCAGAAAGTTGTCGTTTAATTGTGTTTGGGGGGTGAAATCCAACACCCCTGCAGAGCTTGGTAGCATATCAGCTAAGCCAGGGTCAATGCTTAGGACAGTCGCATTGAAGATGTCGCCAATATAATCTGCGCTGAACTCGGCTCCAGCAGGCAGAACGTCGATTTTTCCTTTTAATCGACCGCGATGGGAAACTCTTTTCCCATCCAAGCGCGCTTCTCCGTTGAGGTTTTCTCCTTCACGAAAGAAAACCAAAGAATGGTGCGAATCGCGTTTGAAGTTAATCAGGTGGTCGCCATGAATCACAATTTGATCTGTACGGCCAAAATCAAGAAGTTTTGTCCGGGTCGTTAGTTTTACTCCCAGATCATAATTGAGACCGAAGATGTCAACTTTTCCGCCGTCATGATGCCGTATAACGCCCATTCAGTTCCCCCTAATTGGTAAAAAACCCTGTCCTCTCGGGAGTCATTATCAATGATAGCAAGAAATGGCTAGAAATGGGGGGGAGAGACTCTTTGACTCAGCAGCGAACCGGTTCGATGGCCAGATGCTCTGTAACATCCGCGTTGATGCGCGCTGAACAATTTTAATCATGTTGTTTACCTTCCAATGAGACTGTTTCGCGCTGATGCACGGACGTGAATTTTCCAAGCGCAAGCGGGCAATCAGAAATTCACGGGGGACGGGAGACAAAAGCTCTGGGCAAATGTTGTCGAAAGTATCGAGGGATTACATCTCGACTTATGCTTGGAATCGCGATGAAAGTTTGGAGTTAACTGAGGGAGCTTCCGCTCCTGGCCCAGAGTGTTTGAAAAACACTTCTCTAAATTTGAAGTGCGCGCGTCTGCGTGAGATATGAAATGTATCGGCACGTCAGCAGCCGTAGATTTCGCGTCGCGGTGCGATTTCGAGTCCGATTTTGAGGGCATGTCGCGCTCAAAAACGTTTCTACATAGCCTCGGCCGAAAGCGGGCCTTGGTAGGAAGGGAAGGTGACGGGTGATTACTGGACGCGGTTTAGGGCATATTTAGGGCAGATCAGAGGCCACAGTAGGCCGCAAAGGACCAGATAGCTGAGCATGGTAGCCCGTATTTTACGTCCTGAAGCGGTCTCTAGTGATCCTAGAAGGGGTTCGAATCCCTATCTCTCCGCCATTACATAGAAAAAGCCCCGTTGCTGAAAAGCTACGGGGCTTTTTTGTTTCTGATGAGTGAGAGCAATTTAGCATCGAAGTCTTTTTTCTGCCCTTACGCCCATGAGGGGATGACTCATCAATATCGCAGCAGATGCCCATTCGCACGCGAGTCTCGGATTTCGCCTACAGCCCTGCCTCGATTGACTGGCTTATCCTGATATCCGTGCCGAAGAGACTTTAAATCCAGACACCACGACGCCGCTTTCCATTGTTGGATAAGCGGCGTTTCCGCATGTGCTGGAGGAGGCGCTTCACGCATCAGCGATATTGATCGCGGCTGCCAATTTCCTGCGCGGTATCATGATGTAATACTATGAACAATAGACAGCTTGGCACTCTCAAGGCCATATTTTCAAGACCGACTTCCGCTACGCTGGAATGGGCACGTATAGAGTCTTTGTTCAGTGCGGTAGGCGCAAAAGCTGTAGAAGGCAATGGCTCGCGTGTACGGTTTGAACTACACGGTGTCGTTGCTACTTTTCACCGTCCTCATCCAGGTTCGTGATGCTCGGGCTTTCCTTGAACAGGCAGGAGTCATTCCGTGAACGTGATGAATTACAACGGGTATGCTGCCCGAATTGAATACAGTGACGAAGACGGCCTGTTTGTTGGTCACATCGCTGGAATCAAGGATGTAGTCGGATTCCATGGTGAGTCAGTCAGTGAGCTTCGAGCTGCATTTGAGGAGGCTGTGACCGATTATCTGGATACCTGCGCAAAGCTCGGTCGTGCCCCCCAGAAACCTTATTCCGGAAATCTTAGCCTGCGCTTGGCGCCTGCTCTGCATGCAACCGTTGCGGTAAAAGCGCAATTGGCTCGAAAAAGTATCAATCAGTGGGTGGCGGATGTTCTTGATCGGGAAGCCCATGCCTGACCCTCTCGTACTTGGTAGATAACCATGCAACGCTGCGGGCGTCGTTCCAGTCCACGGTCTAAGAAGCCCCACAAGCCTTGCCTGTGGGGCTTTCTCTAGTCATCAGGATCCATATCGATCAAATCGTTTCATCAAAAAAGAAAAGGCTGCAGGAAGCAGCCTCTTCTCGACCCATGCGGTTAAATCTCCTTGACCGGCGTCTCCCCCTGCACAGCCTTGATCAATTCGATCACATGCAAGCAATCAGCCTTGTTCACGTAAGACTCGCCACTGGCGATGGTCTCGTGATTGCCTGCGCGCAGCCTCCAGCGCCATTGCCCTTTGCCGGTGCTCGGGGTGCCTCTGGATTGCCTGTAAATCTCGAAATACATTCAGTTCGCTCCATGCGATAGACGTGTGCGCCAGCCTGTGTGGCGCATCGACGCAAGCCTAGCGCAGGCGCGTTTTTTGGCTATTGGACATTTGTTTCCAATCGTTGGTGGATGTTTCTGAAAGGGGCAGCATAGCGCTCTCGAAGCGTTTGCCAGTGAACTGCTCCATCGTGGCGATGGACGCCGGCCACACGGTCTTTCTACACTGCCAGCAGTTCTGGGGATCGGGGAGCAAGGGATGAATCGCAATGAATTACGCAAGGCCGACATCAACCTGATGGTGGTGTTCGAGACCTTGATGCTGGAACGCAACGTGACCCGTGCGGCCGAGAAGCTGTTTCTCGGCCAGCCGACCATCAGCTCGGCGCTCAATCGTCTGCGTACGATGCTCAACGATCCGCTGTTCATCCGCGTCGGCCATCGCATGGAACCAACGGCCCGCGCCGAAGATATCTTTCGTCACCTCAAGCCTGCGCTGGATTCACTCTCGGTGGCGTTGAGCCTGACCCGCGATTTCGATCCGGCCGTCAGCACCATGACCTTCCGTATCGGCCTGTCCGATGACGTCGAGTTCGGCCTGCTGCCGCCGCTGCTAAGAGCGCTGCGGCAAGAGGCGCCGAACGTGGTGTTCGTGGTGCAACATGTCGATTACTGGCGCATTCCCGATCTGCTCGCTGCCGGCGACATCACGGTCGGTATCAGCCAGACCCGTGGTCTGCCGGCCAATGCCAAGCGCAAGTTGTTGCGGCACATTCAGCCGAGCATTCTGCGCGCCGACGCCAGCGATACGCCGCTGACCCTCGATGAATATTGCGCGCGCCCGCATGTACTGGTTTCGCACACAGCGAACGTCAGTGGTTTTGCCGATGAATGGCTGGCTGAACTCGGTCGCACGCGCCAGGTGGTGCTGTCGGTGCCGCAATACAGCGCACTGCCGGCACTGCTGGCCGGCACCGACCTGATTGCCAGTCTGCCGGATTACACGGCGGCGGCGATGGCCACTTCCGGATTGCTGTTCAAGGAACCGTTCCCGTTCAAGACGCCGACGCTGGATCTGTCGATGGTCTGGCTCAGCCATGTGGATAGCGATCCGGCGGAGCGCTGGTTACGCTCCAGGCTGGAACAATTCATGAGTGAGCGACCACTGACCCCAGCCTGATGAGCATCCCACAGTGATATGTGAAAGTCCGCAGGAGGGTAGGGCAGAGCTGTGCTATATGTACGACCTTTCTGCCGACTGACCGGAGCAATCCCGATGCCACACCTGCACATGGAATACACCGCCAACCTGCCGCAGTTGAACGCTGACGTCGCGTTGATCCGCCTCAACAACACGTTGGTGGGCTCCGGTCAGTTTGCGGCAGAGTTCGATATCAAGAGTCGTGCGGTGAAAGTCGAGACCTTCAAGGTTGGTACTGCCATGGCTGAGCGCGCCTTTGTCTATGTGAAACTCGCGCTGCTCAGCGGTCGTTCGCCGGAGGTCAAAAAGCAGCTGTCGCAAAGCCTGCTGGCAGTGTTGCAGGATCTGTGCGAATGGCCGACCGGCCTGGAAGTGCAGTTATGTGTCGAACTGGTCGACATCGATCGCGAGTCCTACAGCAAAACCGCTATTGGCGTCTAAGGCTCAGGCCGCTTCCAGTTCGTTGCACACCTTGATCACTTGCTCGCGCAGCCAGACGTTGGCGCTGTCCTGATCGACGCTCTGGCTCCATTGCATGTCGAGGGTGAACCCCGGCAAGCCGTTCGGCGCCTCACAGTGATTGAACACTGCTTCGTTGGTCAGCAATCGCTGGATGCGGCGGGGCAGGGTGAGGATGAAGTCGGTGCCGGTGATCATTTTCAGCGCCGCGCTGTAACTGTTCGAGCGCGCAACGATCTGGCGCTTCTGCGCCTGCCGCGCGAGCCAGCCATCGACCATGTTGGTGGTCGATGTCCACGGCGTCGGAAACACATGCCGTCGCTCGGTAAAGGCTTGCAGACTCAGGCGCGGCTCCAGCGGCGTGGCGCGCTTGTCGAACACACAGACCAGATCATCTTCCAACAGCATCTTTGACTTGAGGTCGGTGTGATGGCGATGGAAGTTGGGGCCGAAACTGATCACCAGGTCGAGGCTGCCATCGCGCAACTCGTCGGCCGGCACGTCGGTTTCAAACTTGTGCATGTTGACCATCACCGGCAAGTCATCGAAGTCGAAGCGCTTCAACAATCGCGGCAGGATCAGTTGTTCGAAATATTCCGGGGCGCAGATGTTGAAGGTGACCGCTTGTTGCGTCGGATCGAATGCGGCGGCGCCGGCGTGGCACAGGTTGATGCTTTCAAGGATTTTCTGCACATGGCCGTACATGCTGCTGGCCTTGTAGGTGGGGCGCATGCCGGTGCGGGTATTGATGAACAGTTCGTCTTCGAAACTGGTGCGCAGTTTTTTCAGGCAATAACTGACGGTGGACTGACTGACAAACAGCGTTTCTGACACATCGGTGACGCTGCTCTGCTCATACACGGCGATAAACACCATGAGATCCTGCATGTCGAGCTTTCGAAGCAAGTTACTGTTCAGCATCCGTTCTGTCTCGCTGTGCTCCATGCGCTGAATCCGCGCAAACGTGTGCGAACGATCCTAACGGAACGATGGTGCCAGGAGAAACCCCTGTAGGACATTTCACGGTCAGTTGTGGGACAGAAAGTTTTAGCAACACGACGTTAACGTTCAAAGCGCTAAAACATGGCCAGAGGCCTCTAGCCTGATCAGGGAAAGTGTCGTGCGTAATGCCGGGGATCGAAGCGCAGCACCATCAGCAGCATGATCACCATCACCGCGGTCAACGACCACCAGGCCCATTCGAAACTGCCCAACTGGTCGCGGACAATTCCTGCCAGCAATGGCGAGAGCCCGGCAATCAGGTAGCCGATGCCCTGCACAAATGCAGTGAGCCCCCCGGCGCGTTGCGGGTTGTCGAGGTGATCGAGGGAGACAATCAGGCTCATCGGAAACAACCCGCCAATACCCAGACCCAACAAGCACGGCCACAGCAGGCTGAGAGAGGGCGGGCCGAGAATCAGCCCGCAAAAACCGGCGATGATCAGTCCGAGCAGGACCATCAGCACGACCCGCCGATCACGGCTGCGGTTGGCGATCGCTGGAACCACCAAACCGGAAAGCACCTCCATGGCCGTGAGAAAACCCAATAACAGTCCGGCGTTTTGTTCACTCCAGCCTTTTTCCACGTAGTACGGGGCGAGCCAGGCGAGCACACAGGTGTAGGACGCTGTTCCCAAACCAAAGAAGATGGCGAGTAACCAGGCGCGGGAATTGGCGAAGAACGAATCTTTCCTGCTGGCCGCTGCCACCGAGGAAGGTAGGTGGCGGCGTTGCGACCACCAGACCACCAGCGCGAGCAAGGCCAGGCTTGCCCACAGGGCCAAACCAATGCGCCAACTGCCGGTTTGCATCATCACCAGCGGTGCGAATGAGGCCGCAAGCGCCGCGCCGCCCATGATCGACGTGACGTACAAGCCCATGCACAGCGCGACGTTGTCGGCGAAGCGCGATTTGATCAGCCCGGGCATCAACGCCTGAATCAACGCAATGCCGATGCCCGCCAACACGGCGCTGGCGATCAGTTGGGCTGCGGATTCGACAAACAGCCGCGACAGCGTAGCCAGAGCAATGATCAGCAATGACCACAGCACGGTGCGCTGTGCGCCCAGACGTTGGCTGATGCTGAGGCCGAAAAACATCGCCAGCCCCATGGCCATCACCGGCAGCATCGTCAGCAGTGAAGCGAGGCTGAAACTCAACGGGATGTCACCGCGAATCGCCGACAACAAGGGGCCGACCGCCGCCATCGACGGACGCAAATTGAGCGCGACGAGGATGATGGCGAGCATCAACCAGACAGCGGGGCGAGCGTTGGCGCGGACGGTTTCCATCATCAGACCTGTGAGCGTGGGGCTGACGATTAGGCGCGGGGCCGCGTGTATTGGGCAAACCAGAAAATCCGCAGCAGTATTTAAAAACTCGATACCTCAGCAATCCCTTGTGGGAGCCTGCTTGCGAAAGCGCAGTGTCCATCACCAACAATATTGACTGTGGCGGCCTCTTCGCGAGCAGGCTCGCTCCCACAGGAAACAGAAACTCTGTTTTTCTGAATAAAAGCTGAACCATTCTCAAATACTTCGCAAGTTTCAAGGTATTGCCAAAAGCCAACTAATCGTTGGCGTCTTTTTCACAAAAAATTGATGGTTGCCTGCTTAAAGTTTGTCATGCCTTAGTTAATGAAATTTTCACATTTGAATCATTTGTCATTGGCCGAGGCTCTTCTTTTCAGGAATTGCCCCTTTCTATGTTGAAGTTAAAAGCCGTGCGCCCGGAATGGGTGACGTTGATTGCCAGCGCCTTTCTTTTAATCGGCTGCAATTTTGTCCTCTGGCAGCATCTCTTTGAGATCACCGCTGCCGATGGCAAGGGCATCGCCATGCGCTTGGCCTTCGGGGTGATGATCCTTGCAGCGTTCAACATTGTGCTGACGGCACTGGCTTTTCGCCCTTTACTCAAACCGCTGTTGACGCTGATATTTCTGATCAGCGCCGGCGTGGCTTATTTCATGAGTCAGTATGGCGTCATGATAGATGCCGGCATGTTTCGTAACTTTGCCGAAACCAATGTTACGGAAGTGCGTGATCTGCTGTCTTTGAAGTTGTTCATTTATATTCTGTTGTTGGGTGTTTTACCGTCCTGGTTGTTGTGGCGAGTTCCGGTCAACTACCGTCGCTGGCACCGTGAGTTACTCAGCAAAGTTATGGTCAGTGTCGCCTCGGCGGCAGTGATTGGCGGCGTGGCACTGGCCAACTACCAAGGTTTGTCTTCGCTGTTTCGCAACCACCACGAAATTCGCTTGATGCTGGTGCCGAGTAACTACATCGGCGCTTCGGCCGGTTACCTGCGTGAGCAAGTGGTGTCGGCGCAGCAACCGTTTATCAAGATTGGCGAAGACGCTGCGCGTAATCCGGACGTGAAGCTTCAGCCGCGTAAATCCCTGACCGTGTTAGTCGTGGGTGAGAGCGCCCGGGCGGAGAACTTCGGCATTCTTGGTTATGGCCGCGACACTACGCCGAAGCTGGACAAGGAAGCTGGACTGATCGCCTTTACCGACGTGCATTCGTGCGGCACGGAAACCGCTGTTTCGGTGCCGTGCATGTTCTCCAATATGGGCCGCAAGGATTACGACGCGAGCAAGGCAAAGAATGAAGAAGGCCTGCTCGACGTGCTCAAGCGGGCCGGTATCGACGTGATCTGGCGCGACAACCAGTCCGGCTGCAAAGGCACCTGCGACCGCGTCACCCTGCAAGATGTCAGCAACCTGAAAGACCCGGCGCTGTGCGCCAACAGCGAATGCCGCGACGAAATCCTTCTGCAAGGCCTGCAAAGCTTTATCGATCACCTGGATAAAGACACGGTGCTGGTTCTGCACCAGATGGGCAGTCACGGTCCGGAATACTTCAAGCGGTATCCGAAGGAATACGAGCACTTCACCCCGGTGTGTGAAAGTAATGCACTGAACAATTGCAGCCGCGAAAGTATCGTCAACGGCTACGACAACACCTTGGTGTATACCGACCACGTGCTGTCGAGCCTGATCGATGTACTGCGCAGCAACCAGGATAAAGTCGATACCGCCATGTTGTATCTGTCGGACCATGGCGAGTCGTTGGGCGAATACAACTTGTTCCTGCACGGCACGCCTTACCTGTTGGCGCCGGAACAACAGAAACACGTGGCGATGCTGGCGTGGTTCTCCGACAACTACCAAAAGGCCTATTCGGTCGACACGCATTGTTTGCAGATGAGTCGGGACAAACCGCTGAGCCAGGACAACCTGTTCCACTCGATGCTTGGCCTGCTGGAGGTCAAGAGCAAGGTCTATCAACCGGATCTGGACATGTTTGCCGGTTGCCGTGGCGCGGTGATCGACGGCGTGCTCGCGAAGGAATGAGTGCAATCGGGTCCGTCGTTCTGACGCGACGGGCCTGCCTGTTTCCTCTGTCAGACTATTCTTGCTCTTTGGCAGGACATTTCGTTACAGCTCTTGCCCTTCGCAGGCGCGTAAATCGCCAGTGGCGATATATACTGCGCGCCATTCTTCAAGGGAGAGCCGTGTGGCCATCGATATTCACTGGATTCGCGACAACGAAAGCCTCGCGCAGTTTTGCGCCGAGTGGCAGCAGCTGCCGTTCGTTGCCCTCGACACCGAATTCATGCGGGTCGACACCTTCTACCCGATTGCCGGCCTGTTGCAGGTTGGCGACGGCAAACGCGCCTACCTGATCGATCCGCTGACCATCAACGCCTGGCAACCGCTGGCCGCGCTGCTGGAAAACCCGGCGGTGCTCAAAGTCCTGCATGCGTGCAGCGAAGACCTCGAAGTGCTGTTGCGCCTGACCGGCAGCCTGCCGGCGCCGATGTTCGACACGCAACTGGCCGCCGCTTACCTGAACCTCGGGTTCTCGATGGGCTATTCGCGACTGGTGCAGGAAGTGCTCGGTATCGAACTGCCGAAGGGCGAAACCCGCTCCGACTGGTTGCAGCGCCCGTTGTCCGACACACAGATCAGCTACGCCGCCGAAGATGCTGTGCATCTGGCAGAGGTTTTCGTACAGCTGCGGCCGAAGCTGTCTGACGACAAATTCGCCTGGGTGCTGGAGGACGGTGCCGAACTGGTCGCCAACCTGCGCCGCGAAACCGACCCTTACGAGGTCTATCGCGAAGCCAAACTGGCGTGGAAACTGTCCCGCGCGCAACTGGCGGTACTGCGCGAGCTGTGCGCCTGGCGTGAAAAAGAAGCGCGTGCCCGCGATCTGCCGCGCAACCGCATCGTCCGTGAGCATTCGCTGTGGCCGTTGGCCCGCACGCAACCGGACAACCTCGCCGCGCTGGGTAAAATCGAAGACATGCACCCGCGTACCGTGCGTCAGGACGGCCAATTTCTGCTTGATCTGATCAAGCGCTCTGGCAGTGTGGGGCCTGATCAATGGCCGCCTGCTGTAGCGGAGCCATTGCCGATCGAAGCGGCTGCGTTGATCAAACAATTGCGCGCATTGGGCCAGGCTGAGGCCGAGCGTCTGGGCATCGCCCCGGAACTGATGCTGCGCAAGAAAACCCTCGAAGCCCTGGTCAAAAGCGGCTTCCCCGAGGGTCCTTACCAATTGCCTGAGTCGTTGCGTGGCTGGCGCCGCGAACTCATGGGCCAGAAGCTGCTCGACAGCCTGGCCACCGCCGGAGAACAGCCTTGAAACGTATTTGCTCTATTTACCAAAGCTCGAAGCGCAAGGGCATGTATCTCTATGTGCTCAAGAGCGATGAGCTGGAACGCGTGCCCGAGGGCCTGATGGCGGCTTTCGGCAAAGCCATATTTGCCTTCAGTCTGGTGTTGACGCCCGAGCGCAAACTGGCCAGCGAGGACATCGTCGTGGTGTTGGAAAACCTCGACAAGCAGGGCTATCACCTGCAGATGCCGCCGGCCGAGGACGAGTACATTGAGCACTTGCCCGAAGAGTTGCTGCGACGCAACGACCCGGTCTGATCTGCGAGGCCCTGTTCTGGGCCTCGGTTAACCCTGGAACTGTTTTTACCGCGATGGCCGTCTGAACTCCGGCGGCCGTCTGCACGGTTTGCGAAAGGTTTGAAGATGCGCGTTCTGATTGCTGAACACGACCACGCGATATACGCCCGGCTGCTGCGTCAGGCAGCGCCCGAGCTTGAAGTACTGACCAGCGGCGATTCCGCCGAGCTGGCCCGTCAGGCTGCCGATTGCCCGGTGTGGCTGGGTCAGCCGGACCTGCTGGCAACCCTGCTGCGCCAGGGCCATCAACCACAGTGGCTGCAATCGACCTGGGCCGGCATCACGCCGTTGCTCGCGGACGGTTTGCGCCGTGATTATCGCTTGACCCGTGCGGTGGGGATTTTCGGTCAAGTGATGGCCGAGTACGTGCTGACGTACATCCTCGGTCACGAGCGTGAAGTGCTCGCGCGACTGGTCAGCCAGGTCGAACGCAAGTGGGACAACCGCAGCGGCCAGAGCCTGGTCGGGCGCAAAGTGCTGATCGTCGGCACCGGTGACATCGGTCAGAGCGTGGCGCAGTTCCTGCTGCCATTCGGCATGGAGTTGTACGGCATCGCCAGCACCGCTCGCGAACAGGCGCCGTTTGTCGAGGTCGGTTCGATGGCTGATCTGCCACGGCTGGTGGGCGAGGTGGATTACGTGGTCAATCTGCTGCCGAACACTGAACACACCCACGATATCTACGATGCGGCGCTGTTCAAGCAATTCAAGCCGACCGGGTTGTTCATCAATGCCGGGCGCGGGGTTGCGGTGGTCGATGCCGATCTGGTGGAAGCGTTGAAGGAAGGGCATCTGGCGGGGGCTGTGATCGATGTTTGCCGTCAGGAACCACTGCCGCAACGGCATCCGTTCTGGACCGCGTGGGGCTTGCTGCTGACCGGGCACAGCTCGGCGCCGACGTCGCCGGCGCTGATGGTGCAGTTGTTTGTCGAGAACCTGAAGGCGTATCAGGCGAGCGAGGCGTTGCGCGGGGAAGTGGATTTCAATCGCGGGTATTGAATGTTCGCCGAATAAAATGTGGGAGCGAGCCTGCTCGCGAAGGGGGAGTGTCAGCCAACATCATCGTTGTCTGACCCACCGCTTTCGCGAGCAGGCTCGCTCCCACTTTGTTTTTGTGCGGGTTTTTAGAGGGTGAAGTCGCCTTCGGCCGCCAGTTCGTTCAGCGGACGGCGCGGGCTTGGCTCTTCGCGCGCTTGCAGATATTCCGCCAGCGTTGCCTTGTCACCGAGCTTGCCGACAGCCACCGCCGCGTGCAGCGCATAACCCTCGGGAATATTCAGCTCCTTGCGCGTCAGCTCCTGATCGAACCCGGCCATGCCGTGGGTGTGCCAGCCGCTGAGGCTCGCTTGCAGCGCCAGATGGCCCCACGCCGAACCGGTATCAAACGTGTGCCACAACGCTGGCGTTTCTTCCGTCGCGCCCGGTGCGGTGAAGGTGGTTTTCGACATCACGATCACCAGCGCCGAGGCATGCTGCGCCCAGCTGCGGTTGAATTCGTTGAGCAGCCCCAGATAACGCTCCCAGTTTGGCGTATCGCGACGCGCGTACAGAAAGCGCCAAGGCTGCGAGTTGTACGCCGATGGCGCCCAGCGTGCCGCTTCGAAGAAGCTCAGCAAGGTTTCTTCCGGGATCGCTTCACCGGTAAAGGCGCGCGGCGACCAGCGGTCGGTGAATTGCGGGTGAATGGCGTAATCGGCAACGCGAGGGTTGGCACTCATCAAGAGATTCCTTGCTACGTTTGAGTCAGGGGATTTGAATGAAAACCCGGCGGGATCAGTTGCGCTGAACGATGGGGTTTTCCGAGCCTGAGGGTTCACCACAATGCAACGCGGTCGAGCGTTAATGGCTTGCGGGCAAGGCTCCTTGCGACTGGCAAAGCTACGCGCCGCCACAAAAACTGACAAGTCCCGCACAACCGGCAGTCGCCAACGCTTGGCCCACAAGGCCTTGAGCACTAGACTGGCGGCCTTTTCACCACCTGATGTTGATGCTTGAGCCATGGTCGCCAAAGTCGAACCGTTCTGGATACGCAAAACCCTCGATCAACTGGATCATGAGGAATGGGAATCGCTGTGCGACGGCTGTGGTTTGTGCTGCCTGCAAAAACTCGAAGATGAAGAGGACAACAGCGTTTACTACACGCGCATCGCCTGCAAACTGCTGGACCTGAAAACCTGTCAGTGCAGCGATTACCCGAATCGCCTCAAATTTGTCCCGGACTGCATCCAGCTCACGCCGGGCCAGGCCGAAGAATTCAAATGGCTGCCGCCGACCTGCGGTTATCGCCTGGTCAGCGAAGGCAAGGATTTGCCGTCGTGGCACCATCTGGTCAGCGGTGACCGCGATGCAGTGCACCACGAAAGGATTTCCCAGTCCGGGCGCATGCTCGCCGAAGGCAGCGTGCCGGAGGATGACTGGGAAGATCACCTGATTTTCCGCGCAGGCTGATCCCGGCGCAATCAAGCTTTACCAAGGAGTGTGTATGGCTGTCGGATTGCAGCGGGCGTTGATGATCGCGCTGCTGGCACTGAGCGCGCCGGTCTGGGCGGCGAAGAAAGTCGATCTGGATTATCACGTGCGTCTGTTGCCGCAGAGTGATCAGGCCGAAGTACGCCTGACCCTGGACAAAGGCGAGGCGGTGCGCAGCCTCGATTTCGACCTTGGCGATGGCAGCCATTACAGCGACTTCAAGGCTGACGGCCAGTGGCTGCTGACGCCGGGCAAGCAGGCCCGTGGCGTGTGGCGGCCGACCAGCGACAAAGCCAGCCTGACCTACCGCGTACGCATCAGCCACGGACGCAAGAACGGCAGCTTTGACACGCGCATGACCCCGAACTGGGCGCTGATGCGCGGCGATGAACTGGTACCCCCGGCGAAACTCGATCAACAGGACGGCACCGAGCTGGTCGCGCGTCTGCAATTCGAACTGCCTGAGGGCTGGAAAAGCGTAGAGACCGCGTGGCCGCGCATCGGCAAAAACAAATTCCGCATCGATAACCCCTCGCGACTGTTCGACCGCCCGACTGGCTGGATGCTCGCCGGCCACCTCGGCAGTCGCCGCACGCGCCTGGGCGAAACCGAAGTCACCGTGGCTTCGCCGCAAGGGCAGGGCATGCACCGGATGGATGTGCTGACGATGCTGACCTTCGTCTGGCCGCAGGTGCAGGCGGTTTACCCACGGCATCCGAGCAAGCTGTTGATCGTCGGCGCCAACGATCCAATGTGGCGCGGCAGTCTCGGCGCGCATGAGTCGATTTATCTAAGCACGCGATTGCCGCTGGTCAGCGAGAGCGGCAGCAGCGCGTTGGTGCGGGAGCTGGCCCAAGTGTTCGGGCGGATCAACGACGAGCAACGCAGCGACTGGATCAGCGAAGGCTTTGCCGAGTATTACGCCATTGAGCTGGTGCGCCGTGCCGGTGGCATGAGCGATGAGCGTTATCAGGGTTTGCAGGCGAAACTGGCCAGGGACAGCCAGAAAGTCACGACGTTGCGCGGCGAACAGATCAGCCCGGCGCAGGTAGCGAAAGCGGTGGTGGTGTTGCAGGAACTGGATCGCGAGATTCGTTTGAAGACGCGCAACAAGCGCTCGCTGGATGACGTGTTGCGTGGGGCGATGCATCTTGGGACGGTGAGCACCAAGGCGTTTGTGCAACTGGCCGAGAGCGTGCTTGGCGAATCCTCCAAGGTCCTTGATACCGCGTTACTTCAGTAATACCGCCATCGCGAGCAGGCTCACTCCCACAGGGGGAATGCATTTCAAACTGTGGGAGCGAGCCTGCTCGCGAAGGGGCCTGTCGACTCAGCGAAGATGCCGGATCAAACCCCTGCTTTCGGCGATTTCACCGAATCATTGCCAGTCACCGTAGCGGTTTTGGTCGCCGCCTCGGCATTCGCCTTCAACTTGCTCAATTCTTCCCCGGCCCGCTCGATCTTGGCCCGCACGTTATTCATGTCCTGACGACTTTTCTCAAACAGGCTCTTCACCGAACTGTGCCCGGTAATCCCGCGCGCCATCGCCACGCCGCCAATCGCCACCTGAATCAAACCGAACACACCGCCACGGCGCAGGCCTTTGCCGACCATGATCACGCCACCGGCCAACGAGCCGATGCGCTCCCAGCCTTCGACGTTCTGCTCGGGATGGCTCTGGAACGGGGTGGATTCGATACGTTCGACGCGTTTGAGCTCGGTCATGATCTTTCTCCAGGCAATGAGTAATGGATAAACAAGCTGACTGTGCAGACGGTCAGCTCGTTCCATCCAATGTGCGACGCTTCAGCGGAATTTTGGCCCGGAGCGGGTGTTCAAGCCCTTGGCCATGCGGTCGTAGAGCACGACGTTGACCGTGGCGGCGAGGTTCATGCAACCGGTGGTCGGGATATACACGACGTCTTCGCACCAGTCGCGGATCTCTTTATCCAGCGAGCCGTCTTCGGGGCCGAAGATGTACAGGGCGCGATCCGGGTGAGTGTATTCCGGCAGCGGGCGGGCGCCCTCGACCAGTTCCACGGCGACGGGCACGCAGTTGAGCGGGAGGATCTTTTTCAGATCGTCGATGCCGATCAGCGGGATGTCGTAGTGCACGCGTTTGGTGTCGGTGACGAAGTCGGCGGCGCGTTCATAACGCTTGCCGGTGTAGAACACCGACGCCACGCCATAGCAGCCTGCGGCGCGCATCACCGAACCGACGTTCTCCGGTGATTTGGGGTTATACAAACCAATGCAGCTGTACCGTTTGTCTGCCACGAGCGGGGTGCCTTCGGGAAAAAGAGCGCGATTATACGGGGATTGGGCGGTTGTGGTCAGATGATGGATTGGCGGTGCCAGAACGGCCGCCTTCGCGAGCAAGCTCGCTCCCACAGTGGTTTTGTGTACGACACCGATCCAGTGTGGGAGCGAGCTTGCTCGCGAAGGGGCCA
Source organism: Pseudomonas fluorescens (assembly GCF_001648775.1). GTDB lineage: Bacteria > Pseudomonadota > Gammaproteobacteria > Pseudomonadales > Pseudomonadaceae > Aquipseudomonas > Aquipseudomonas fluorescens_M. Next base: position 180,052 of record NZ_LVEJ01000023.1, on the reverse strand, counting down.
GTCAGGCCAATGAAGAACTTTAATCTTCTTTTTTCATGAGACCGGCCAGTGCGGCAAACGGGTTGTGCGTCGCCTTGGCAATCTTCGGCGTGCTCAGCGAGCCTTCGCTGAAATACTGCTGATCGGTATACCGCGAGTGTTCGTTGTCGTGGCAGTACAGGCACAACAATTCCCAGTTCGAGCCGTCCTGCGGGTTGTTGTCGTGGTTGTGGTCGCGGTGGTGCACGGTCAGTTCGCTCAGGCGCTTGCCGGAAAACTCACGGGTGCAGCGCCCACAGACGTGCGGGTACATCTTCAGGGCCTTGTCGCGGTAGCCCATTTCCTTGTCGCGCTGGTTGTCGGCGAGGATGCGATCCAGCTTCGACGTGTTGGTTGGGGTGGACGAACTCATGGGTTCACCTTTGTAAAAAGACTAATGACGGTTATACGCAGAGTTTAGCTCAGCCCTTGAGCTTCTCGGCAATCCAGATCGTGTGGCGCGTGCCCTTGTTGCCGTGTGCGAAAACCTGGACTTCTTCGGCCTTGAAACCGGCCTTCTTCAATTTGTCGGAAAACAGCCGATCGGCGCTGGCCGACCACACGGCGAGCACGCCTTTGGGGCGCAAAGCCTTGGCGCAGGCATTCAGGCCAGCGGCTGAATACAACCAGCTGTTGGCCTTCTGTGTCAGGCCTTCGGGGCCGTTGTCGACGTCGAGCATGATCGCGTCGAAGCCATTCGGCTCGCTTTGCAGCACCTTGGCCACGTCTTCCTGACGAATCACTGTGCGCGGATCGAGCAGCGGACGACCGGACTTTTCGCCGAGCGGGCCACGGTTCCACTCGACCACGCCAGGCACCAGTTCAGCGACCACCACTTCAGCGGTTTTGCCCAGATGTTTGAGCGCCGAGGCGAGGGTGAAACCCATGCCCAAACCGCCGATCAGCACCCGCGAATCAGGCCGGCCGGCGACCTTGCGGCACGGAATTTCGGCCAGCGCATCTTCGGAGCCATGCATGCGCGTGTTCATCAGTTGTCCGCCGTCGCCGCCCTGAATCTTGATGACGAAATCCTCGCCATACTCGAACAGGCACAGGGCACCGCCACTTTCGGGGATCGGGGTGGTGTCGAGCAGAACGAAACGTTTCATGGAAATCTCTACAAGGGGGAAGGCAAGCAGGCCCGTTGGGAGTAGCCTGAGCACAGACTAAGGCCAAACGGAGCCCTTGATGAAGCGCACCATTCTAACGGTCATTGCCCTGGCCGCGCTCTCGATTACTGCGGTGCAGGCGCAGCAGACCATTCCGGTCAGCCCGGCGCCGCAACCCGGCTCGCCCGGCACCGCGACACCGACGCCGTATCCGCAGATCACGCCGATCAACATTCCCAAGTCCGGCGCCGGCAGTGGCAGCCCGCCGCTGGTGCCGATCGAAATGCCCAGCCCGCCGAGCAAGGATCAACCGGTGCCGGGCATCGAACCGACCGGCACCAAGAGCAAATCCCCCGGCGGTTAGACCTGCTGCGCCGCCAGTTGGCCGTCGGCCATGCGCAGGCGTTTCGACAGCGAGACGGCGAGGGCGCGAATGATCTTCGCGGCGATCTTCGGTGCGTCGTTGAGCATTTTTTCCAGCGAGTCCTTGCCCAGGTTCAATAGCTGACAGTTCGTCGCCGCTACGCACGTTGCCGAGCGTCGTTCGCCATCGAGCACGGCCATTTCGCCGAACGCCCGCCCGCTGCGCAGGGTGGCCATGGTGATGACCTGACCCTCGGGCCCGGTTTTCTGCACGGCGACCTGGCCGGTGTGGAGGATGCACATGAAACTGCCGGCATCGCCCTCACGGAAAATCGCCTCGCCTTCAGCCACGGTGCTGATGCTGAAATAGCCGGAAGCGGCCGCAAAGTCGGCCAGTTGCAATTGATCGAACAGGCCGCAGTCCATCAGCCAGTCGCGGATTTCGTTGTTCAGGAAGGTCGGTTCTGACATGTCGTCACGGTCTTTTTGTTTTCACATTTTCAAGGCGGTACACCACCCCTGTGGGAGCGAGCCTGCTCGCGAAAGCGAAGTGTCAGTCACCGATGATGTCGATGACCGAACGCCTTCGCGAGCAGGCTCGCTCCCACAAAGGGATCTTGGGAGTATCGGCCTCTTGGGTCTGCAATTAAGACCCAAGTGACCGACGGAGTTCCTCAGGCCAGGCCCAGAACCTTGAAAACAAATGCGTATTCGAGCGCTACGTCACGTAATCCCTGATAACGCCCGCTCATCCCGCCATGGCCGGCGCCCAGTTCAGTCTTGAGCAGCAGCACATTGTCGTCAGTCTTGGTGGCGCGCAACTTCGCCACCCACTTGGCCGCTTCCCAATATTGCACGCGGCTGTCGTTGTAGCCGGCGATCACCAGCGTCGCCGGATAATCCTGCGCGCTGACGTTTTCGTACGGCGCGTAAGCCTTGATCCGCTCGTAAATGTCTGGCTCTTCAGGATTGCCCCACTCGTCGTATTCGGTGACGGTCAGCGGCAGATCCGGGTCGAGCATGGTGTTGAGCACATCGACAAACGGCACTTCGGCAATTGCCACGCCGAACAGATCCGGGCGCTGGTTGAGCACCGCGCCGATCAGCAAACCACCGGCGCTGCCGCCGCTGATCGCCAGTTGTTCGGCCGTGGTAATGCCGTTGAGGATCAGGAATTCGGCGCAGGCAATGAAGTCGCTGAAAGTGTTGTGCTTGTGTTCCTGCTTGCCGGCGCGATACCAGGCTTCGCCCAGTTCACCGCCGCCGCGTACGTGGGCGATGGCGAAGGCCATGCCGCGATCCAGCAGACTCAGGCGGGCGTGGGAGAACCACGGATCAAGGCTGGAGCCGTAGGCGCCGTAACCGTACAGATACAGCGGCACCGCTTTGCCAACCATTTCGCGCTTCATCACCAGACTGATCGGCACTTGCGTACCGTCCGGCGCCGTTGCCCACAGACGTTGGCTGACGTAGGCGTCGGCGTCGAACGGGCCGAGCACCGGGGTTTCTTTCAAAACGGTTTGTTCGCCGCTCGCCAAGATCAACTGGCGCACCTGTGCCGGGCGATTCAACGCCTCGTAGCGCAGACGAATGCGGTCGCTTTCGAACTCCAGGCTGTTTTGTACATAGAGGCTGTAGGCCGCATCCGGCAGTTGCACGCGATAAGGCGCCAGGCCATGCGGGTGAACCTCGATGATCGGCAGGCCACCTTCGCGCAGGCTCAGGGTCATCGCCTCGGTGTTGAGGCTGACGCCATCGAGCATCACCGTATCGCTGTGGGGGATCAGGTTCTGCCATTCGGCTTCAGTCGGCGCCGTGCCGGTGTCCGGGGCCTGATACAGGGCGTAGTTGATGCCGTCACGGTTGCTGCGGATAAACCACGTCCACACGCCATCGAGCAGGCCGTGGTCGACGTCGTATTCGTGATCTTCGACCCGTGGCGCCAGGCAGGTGAACGGCTGGTGCGGCTGATTGGCGTCGAGCACCCAGACTTCGCTGGTGGTCTTGCTGCCCAGTGACAGCAGCAGTTGCTGCTCGGAACTGGAACGGTAGCAATGCAGGAAGAAACGCCCGTCCGGCTCGTGGAAAACTTCCTCGGCAGCGGTGCCGTCGAGGCGATAACGCAACAGTTTGTGTGGGCGGTGGGTGTCGTCGAGTACGCCGAAAAACAGGGTCAGGCTGTCGTTGGCCCAAGTCATGCTGCCGTCGCAGTCTGCGAATTCCAGCTCGCTGACCTTGTCGTTGGCCAGTTCCTTGACGAACAGCGTGTAAATCTCATCACCCGAGGCGTCGACGCTGTAGGCCAGGCGCTGGTGATCCGGGCTGATGCTGAACGCACCGAGCGAGAAGAATCCGCCGTTGGCCAGCTCATTCGGGTCGAGCAGCAGTTGCTCGCGGCTTTCGTCGAGGGTCAGGCTGTCGTCTGCCGGGCGTGGGCAGCGGTAGTGCCGGGCGTATTCGTCACCCGCCGTGGTGCGGGTGTAATACAGATACGGGCCCCAGGGCGAGGGCAGGGACAGGTCGGTTTCGAGGATTCGGCCCTTGATCTCTTCGAACAGGGTTTCGCGCAACTCGGTCTGATCGGCAGTTTGCGCTTCCTGGTAGGCGTTTTCGGCCTTGAGGTAATCGAGCACCGCGTCGGTGTCGCGCTCCTGTAGCCAGGCATACGGGTCGGCACCGGGCGCCTTGTGGGCAATCGGGGCACTGCTGACGTTGGCGGGTTGGGGCATGGAAGGCTCTCGGACAATGTTCGGAATAAAGGTTTTCGCGGATCTTGAAACCGCTGCAGACCCATGTGGGAGCGAGCTTGCTCGCGAAGGCGTCGTGTCAGATGACATTTGTTTCACTGACCCACCGCTTTCGCGAGCAAGCTCGCTCCCACAGGGTTTGCTGCTGGCCGTCTGGTATTGGGACAAGCCGGACGGGCGAAAAGTCGTTACTATAAGCGCCTCTTTGCCTGCCTTGCCATGGACACCATGACCGAGAACGACTATCTGATCGCCTGGGGCCTCTACGCCTTTGCCGCTGTGGGCTGCCTGTTGGTATGGATGCGCCTGACCACCTGGATGTGGCGCTGGTTGCGCGAACCACTGCGTGTACTGATGGCAGTGTTGCTGTTCAGCCCGACCATCATTGACCCGGTGAAAGCCAAGGTTGCGCCGTCCATCGCGATCACTGCACTGGACCTGGCCTTCAAGGTCGGCAACAACGCCTGGCGGGCGATCTCCGATCTGTTCATGTACGGCATGATCGCTTTCGGCATCTACCTGATTTTCGTGCTGATCCGCTTCCCGATCGAACGTGCTTCGCGCGCGCGTCGTGAGCAGGCTGAAGCCGCCAAGGCCGCCGCTCGCGCCGATGATCGCGATGACGATCAACCGTTTGGCGGTGCCGGCGATGACCGTTATGGCCGTCCACCTCTGCCGAACAATCCGCAGCGCATGCGGGTCGAGCCGCGCCTGTAACCCGAGAGTCCGCACATGTGTGAATTACTGGGCATGAGTGCCAACGTGCCGACCGATATCGTGTTCAGCTTCACTGGCCTGATGCAGCGCGGCGGCCGCACCGGCCCGCACCGAGACGGCTGGGGCATCGCCTTTTATGAAGGCCGCGGCTTGCGTCTGTTTCAGGACCCGGCGGCGAGTTGTGAATCGGAAGTCGCCAATCTGGTGCAGCGTTATCCGATCAAAAGCGAAGTGGTCATCGGCCACATCCGCCAGGCCAACGTCGGCAAGGTCTGCCTGTCCAACACCCACCCGTTCGTCCGCGAACTGTGGGGGCGCAACTGGTGCTTCGCGCACAACGGTCAGCTCGCCGATTTCACCCCGATCAAAAGTTTCTACCGCCCGGTCGGCGATACCGACAGCGAGGCGGCATTCTGCGATTTGCTCAATCGCGTACGTGCAGCATTCCCGGAGCCGGTCGATATAGAAGAACTGTTGCCGGATCTGGTCGCCGCGTGCGCTGAATACCGCAGCAAAGGCGTGTTCAATTGCCTGCTCAGCGATGGCGACTGGCTGTTCTGCTATTGCTCGACCAAACTCGCACAGATCACCCGACGCGCACCGTTCGGCCCGGCGCGCCTGAAGGATGTCGACGTGATCGTCGATTTCCAGGCGGAAACCACGCCCAACGACGTGGTCACGGTGATCGCCACCGAGCCTTTGACCGAAAACGAAACCTGGACCCGCTACGAACCGGGCCAATGGAGCCTGTGGCGACGCGGTGAATGCGTAAGCCAAGGCAAGACCGAATAAGGATCTACCCCGATGTTGCTCAGTTATGTACGGCTGGTGTTGTTTGCGGCGGGCCTGTTGATCGGTGTCCAGGTGCCGGGTTTCATCAACGATTACGCGAATCGGGTCGAGGCGCATCTGATCGAGGCGCAGACCGGTCTGCGCGGTTTTCAGGGCACTGCCGAGCAGTTTTTCAAGGGCGATATGCAGGCGCTGGTTGCGCATTATCGCGCCAGCGAGGACCCGGTGTTTCGCAGCGATGCCGACAGCCTGAGCACCTTGCTCAGCCGTCAGATCGCGCTGGACAAGCAGTACCAGGCGATGCAAGGCCCGTGGTACATCCGCTTCCTGCAAGTGGTGTTGGCGGCGGATCCGGACATTCGCAAGGAAACCTGGAACGGTTACAGCTACCAGATTCTGCTGACCCCGGAAGCGATGATCTGGGGCATGAGCGGCGCGTTGCTGCTGTCGTTCGGCATTGAGTGCCTGTTCCGCTTGATCGACTGGGTCGTGCTCGGTGGCCGCCGCCTGCGCCAGAGCCGACCGATCGAAGACCGCGACGTGCGCGGCCTCTAAAACTTGATCGTTCCCACGCTCCCACGCAGAGCGTAGGAACGATCAACTTAAAGCGATGTAGTCCTTGCCCACCTTGTGCGCATACCCCGCCAACACCTGCTGACACAGCGTCACAATCTCCTCGACCCACTCAACCCCCACTCGCCACGACACCACCACCTGCAAGTTCGGCGGTCGTTGATCGATGTCGAGCAAGGTCAATTCGCCCCGCGCCAATTCCTCAGCCACCAGCACTGGCGGCAGCACACCAATCCCGAATCCATCGCGCAACAACCGCGTGATTGCCGACACCGAATTCACGCAATTGAGCCGCGGCGTCAGCACGCCATTGGCCTGCATCAACGCCACAAGGTCCTGATGCGGCCGGGAGTTTTTCGAGTAGGTGATGATCCGTTCCTGCGCCAGTTCGGCGAGGTCGGCATAGTCGCGGTTGTAGATCGAATTGCTCGCAACGATCCAGCCCAGCGGATGGCTGGCCAGTTCCACACTGCGCACACTTTCATGGCGGATCAGGTCGGTTTGCAGAACGATGTCGAGGAAACCTTTTTGCAGCTGATCGCAGAGGTTCAGCGAGGTATCCGCCACCAGTTCGATTTCCACTCGTGGATACAGGTCGGTCATCTGCGCGACCAAAGGGCTGAGCCAAGTGTGGATCACCGTGTCCATCACACCAATGCGCACGCGGCCGACCTTGCTCGAGCGAGTCTCGATCGATTGCTTGAGCGCCGACATGGTGTCGAGCATCTGCTCGGCGTAGTCCAGCACTTTCAAGCCTTCAGGCGTCAGGCTGACGCCGCGTGAATCACGCAGAAACAGCTTCACCCCCAACTCGCCCTCAAGCACTGCGATGCGGCTGGAAATCGACGCCTGAGTGGTGAACAGCTTGTCGGCGGTCAGGCGAAAACTCTTCAGTCGGGCGACCCAGACAAAGGTCTCGAGAAACTTCAGGTTCATGGGCAAGGCTCGGGTGACAAATTTTTCTTATGGCTAAGGCGGGTTTTTATTCGTTGGACGCAGCAGGGCTGCGCGACGAAAAATCGACGCATCCGGTTCCCACGATAGGCGTCGTCGGGGCTACGAACAAGACCAATAAAAAACCTGCGGAGATAAGCCATGCGTGCTCCCGACACCCTAGAAGTACCCAAGGCAACGGCGCGTCCGGGGCCGTTCGACTGGTATCGCAACATCAACCAACAGGAGCGTCGCACGTTCTGGAGCTGCAAGATCGGCTACGGTCTGGACGGTATGGACACGCAAATGCTCAGCTTCGTTGTACCGACGCTGATCGCGATGTGGGGCATCACCACCGGCGAAGCGGGGCTGATTCATACCAGCACATTGATCGCTTCGGCGATTGGCGGCTGGGTTGCCGGGATTCTCTCTGACCGCATCGGTCGCGTGCGCACCCTGCAACTCACCGTGCTGTGGTTCGCCTTCTTCACCTTCCTTTGCGGCTTCGCGCAGAACTACGAACAACTGCTGATCGCCCGCACCTTGATGGGTTTCGGTTTCGGCGGCGAGTGGACCGCCGGCGCGGTGCTGATCGGCGAGGTGATTCGTGCCAAGGATCGCGGCAAAGCAGTAGGCATGGTGCAATCGGGTTGGGCGTTGGGGTGGGGGCTGACGGCGATCCTGTATGCGCTGCTGTTCTCGGTGTTGCCGCCGGAAGACGCTTGGCGCGCACTGTTCATCCTTGGCATCGTGCCGGCGATTTTTGTGATTTTCGTCCGTCGACTGGTGAAAGATCCGGAAATCTATCGCGAGGCTAAAGCCCAACAAACGCCGGAGACTCAGTCGAAGTTCTACGAGATTTTCGCCCCCGGCATGCTCTTCACCACGTTGCGCGCTTCACTGCTGACCACTGGCGCCCTCGGTGGTTATTACGCGATCACTTCCTGGCTGCCGACCTTTCTGAAAAACGAGCGCGGCTTGAGCGTGCTCGGTACGGGCGGTTATCTGGCGATGGTGATTGTCGGTTCCTACGTCGGCTATGTGATCAGCGCTTATCTGACCGATCTGCTGGGGCGGAAAAAGAACTTCATCCTGTTCGCGGTCGGCTCGTTCACCATCGTTCTGCTCTATACGCAGCTGCCGGTGAGTAACGGTGTGATGCTGTGGCTGGGCTTCCCGCTGGGCTTCTTCGCTTCGGGGATTTTCAGCGGCATGGGCGCGTTTCTGACTGAGCTGTTCCCCACGCGGATTCGCGGTTCGGGGCAGGGCTTTTGCTACAACATCGGTCGGGCGCTGGCGGCTTTGTTTCCGCTGCTGATCGGTCTGCTTAGCCAGAAAGTACCGTTGAGCGTAGGCATTGGCGCGTTTGCGGCGGTGTCCTACGGCGTAGTGATCATCGCGGCGTTGAGCCTGCCGGAAACCCGTGGCAAGCAACTCGATGCGCAGTAACTGATAACCTGCGCAGCACAGTCCTACAGATAAAAAGACAAGCACCTACAGGAGTGTTCACCGTGAGCCGCCTGCTATTGAATTGCGACATTGGCGAGAGCTTCGGCAGCTGGACCATGGGTCTGGATGCCGAGGTCATGCCCTTCATCGATTGCGCCAACGTGGCCTGTGGTTTCCACGCCGGTGACCCGAGCATCATGCGCAAAACCGTCAGCCTGGCCCTGAGCCACGGCGTGCAGATTGGCGCACACCCGGCCTATCAGGATCTGGCCGGTTTTGGCCGCCGCTCCATGGCGTATTCGGCGCAAGAGCTGCAAGACATCCTGCATTACCAGATCGGCGCGCTCGACGGTATTTGCAAAGCCCAGGGCGGGCGCGTCAGTTACGTCAAACCTCACGGCGCGATGTACAACGACATGATGGCCAATCCGGCGCAACTGCGTGCGGTGATCCAAGCGGTGGCCGCTTACGACCGCAGCCTGCCGCTGATGCTGATGGCCACTCGCGACAACGCCGCTGCGCAGCAGATTGGCGATGAGTACGGCGTGACGTTGTGGTTCGAAGCCTTCGCTGACCGCGCTTACGACAGCGCCGGCAAACTGGTCTCACGACAACTGCCGGGCGCCGTGCATCACGACCCCGAAAAGATCATCGAGCAAGCCCTGACCATCGCCCGGGGCGACAACCTCAGCGCCAGCGACGGCAGCGCCTTGCGGCTGCACGCCAACACGCTTTGCGTACATGGCGACAACGCCAGTTCGGTGGCCGCCGTGCAGCGCATTCGTGAGGCCTTGAATCAGCAGAGTGCACCATGAACCCAAGGATTGAAGTGGTGGCACTGGATTGCCTGATGCTGCGTCTGTTCGATGAAATCGCCGAAGCCAACATGCCGTGGATGCTCGCCGCCAGTGAGCGCTTGCGTGCCGCATTCGGCGCGCAACTGATCGATCTGGTGCCGTCCTATACGACGCTGATGGTGCATTACGATTTGACGTCGCTGAACCCGAATCAGGCGCGCGAATTGATCGCCGAAGCATTGATCGACCTGTCGCCGAATGCGCGAACCGGCGGCCAATGTCATGTCTTGCCGGTCTGGTATGACCTTAGCGTTGGCCCAGAATTGAACCTGCTCGCCGAGCGCAGCGGTCTCGCCGTGGAGGAGGTGGTCCGTCGCCACAGTGGCCGCGAATATCAGGTATTTGCCCTCGGTTTCGCGCCGGGTTTCGCGTTTATGGGTTTGGTCGAAGAAGTGCTTGCCGCGCCTCGCCTCAACACGCCGCGCAAGAAAGTCGCGGCGGGCAGCGTCGGGATTGCCGAACGGCAAACGGCGGCCTACCCGGTCGTGTCCCCCGGCGGCTGGAACCTGATCGGTCGCACGCCAGCGAAATTGTTCGACCGTCATCGCGATGGCTACAGCCTGATGCAACCCGGCGACACGGTGCGATTCGAAGCGGTCAGTCACGCTGAATTCATCAATCTGGGCGGCGATGACACGCCATTGGAGGCGCAGGCATGAGCCGACTGACGATTGAGGCCAGTACCCCGTTGTGCCTGTTGCAGGACGCGGGACGGTTTGGCGTGCGGCACCTGGGCGTCACCCAGGGCGGTGCGGCGGATTGGTGTTCGATGAGCTGGGCCAACTGGTTGCTCGGCAATAACCTCGATGCAGCGGTGATCGAAATCACCCTCGGCGGGTTTGCCGTCGTCGCTGCAGAGGATTGTTTGCTGGCGCTGGCCGGAGCTGATCTTGGGGCGCAGATTGATGGTCAGCCGCTGGTGCCGTGGCGCAGTTTCAAGTTGGGTAAAGGACAGAAGTTGCTGTTCACGCAACCGTTGCTCGGTGCCCGGGCTTATCTGGCAGCGCCCGGCGGTTTTGATGCACCGAAGGTGTTGGGTAGTCGCGCAACTGTGGTACGTGAAGAGCTCGGTGGGCTCAATGGCATGGGCTTGCCGTTGGCCAAGGGATCGACGCTGAGTTATCACGGTGAATCGCTATTGGTCCGGGAAGTGCCATCGGCGTTACGGCCGGATTTGAAATCGACTGCACCACTGGATCTGGTGCTCGGCGCACAGATCGGTCAGTTCAGCGGGCAGAGTCTGTTCGATGCATTCAACAGCGCCTGGACCCTGGACAGTCGCGCAGATCGCATGGGCATTCGTTTGCTCGGCAAGGCGCTGGAGTATCAGGGCCAGTCGATGATTTCCGAGGGGATTCCATTGGGCGCGGTGCAAGTGCCGCCGGACGGCCAGCCGATTGTGTTACTCAATGACCGGCAGACAATTGGTGGTTATCCGCGATTGGGCGCGTTGACGCCGTTGGCGTTGGCGCGGTTGGCACAGTGTGTGCCGGGGGCGCAGGTGCGATTGCGGCCGGTGATGCAGGACGTCGCGCACCGTGAGCATGTCGAGTATCTGCAGCGCTTCAAAAATTGTTAAAAGCTTCGCGAGCAGGCTCGCTCCCACAGGGGAACGCATTCCAATGTGGGAGCGAGCCTGCTCGCGAAGGGGCCATCACTGGCAACACAGATTATTTGGACAAAAACCGCATCCCTTCCTCAAGCCCGCGCAACGTCAACGGATACATCTGATCCTCGATCAGATCGCGCACGATATTGGTCGATGAGGTATAGCCCCAGGTATCTTTCGGATACGGGTTGATCCAGATGAGTTTCTTGTACTTCTCCATGAAGCGCTGCATCCACACATACCCCGGCTCTTCGTTCCAGTGCTCGACACTGCCGCCGGCCTGGGTGATTTCATAAGGCGCCATCGCGGCGTCGCCAATGAAAATCACCTTATAGTCAGCGCCGTACTTGTGCAGCAGATCCTGGGTTGAAGTGCGCTCGGAAGTGCGGCGCATGTTGTTCTTCCACACCGACTCATAAACGAAGTTGTGGAAGTAGAAGTACTCCAGATGCTTGAACTCGGTCTTGCAGGCCGAGAACAACTCCTCGCAGATCTTCACGTGCGCGTCCATCGAACCGCCGATGTCGAACAGCAACAACAGCTTCACCGTATTGCGCCGCTCCGGGCGCATCTGAATGTTCAGCAGGCCCGCGTCTTTGGCGGTGTGATCGATGGTGCCGTCGATATCGAGTTCTTCCGCCGCGCCCTGGCGAGCGAATTTACGCAGACGACGCAGGGCAACCTTGATGTTGCGCGTGCCCAGTTCCACCGAGTCGTCGAGGTTCTTGTACTCGCGCTGATCCCAGACTTTTACCGCTTTGCCCTGACGCTTGCCGGCATCGCCCACCCGAATGCCTTCCGGGTTGAAGCCGCCGGAACCGAACGGGCTGGTGCCACCGGTGCCGATCCACTTGTTGCCGCCGGCATGGCGCTCCTTCTGTTCTTCCAGACGCTTCTTGAACTCTTCGATCAGCTTGTCCAGCCCACCGAGGGACTGGATTTGCGCGCGTTCTTCGTCGCTCAGCGAACGCTCGAATTCCTTGCGCAGCCAGTCTTCGGGTATCAGCGCCTGTAAGTGATCGTCGAGCTTTTCGAGGCCATTGAAGTAGGCGCCGAACGCACGGTCGAATTTGTCGAAATGACGCTCGTCCTTCACCAGAATCGCCCGCGACAAGTAATAGAACTCGTCCATGTCGGCGAAGGTCACGCGCTGTTTCAGCGCGTTGATCAGGTCGAGCAGTTCGCGCACCGACACCGGCACCTTGGCTGCACGCATTTCATTGAACAGGTTGAGCAACATGGCATCAGCCTCTTAGCGAGAACCGCGACGGCTCATGAACGCCAGACGCTCAAGCAGTTGCACGTCCTGTTCGTTCTTCACCAGAGCACCGGCCAGTGGCGGAATAGCCTTGGTCGGATCGCGTTCGCGCAGCACCGCTTCGCCAATATTGTCGGCCATCAGCAGCTTCAGCCAATCGACCAGTTCCGAAGTCGACGGCTTCTTTTTCAGGCCCGGCACCTTGCGCACGTCGAAGAACACGTCCAGCGCTTCGCTGACCAGATCCTTCTTGATGTCCGGGTAATGCACGTCGACGATTTTCTGCAGGGTCGGGCGATCCGGGAAAGCGATGTAGTGGAAGAAGCAGCGGCGCAGAAAGGCGTCCGGCAGCTCTTTCTCGTTGTTGGAGGTAATGATGATGATCGGGCGCTTCTTGGCCTTGATGGTCTCGTCGATCTCGTAAACGTAGAACTCCATCTTGTCGAGTTCTTGCAGCAAGTCGTTGGGGAACTCGATATCGGCCTTGTCGATCTCGTCGATCAGCAAAATGACCCGCTCTTCGGACTCGAAAGCCTCCCAGAGCTTGCCTTTCTTCAGGTAGTTGCGCACGTCGTGGACTTTTTCAGTGCCCAGTTGCGAGTCGCGCAAGCGGCTGACCGCGTCGTACTCGTACAAGCCCTGGTGGGCCTTGGTGGTGGATTTGATGTGCCAGGTGATCAGCTTGGCATTGAACGATTCGGCCAGTTGCTCGGCGAGCATGGTTTTGCCGGTGCCCGGCTCGCCCTTGACCAGCAGCGGCCGCTCCAGGGTGATGGCGGCGTTGACCGCCAGCTTCAGGTCATCGGTGGCGACGTAGGCCTGGGTGCCTTCGAACTTCATCTGCTAATCCTCGAACGGTAACGCCGACCTGACGGGGCAGGGCGGGGGCGAAATAATCGGATGCCCGACTATAACGCGCAGGCCGGTCGACTGTGAACGCAGACGGCTTATTCAGTCTCTGAATGGGGCGTCACATGTTGACTCAGTCTCGGCTCATGGCCGTTGAATGGCCTGATCCGGATATTCAGATGGGTGCAGACACTCTGTATATGGATCTTTTTTCCGATATAGCGTCTAACCCGCATCCGGCTTCGGCCGCTCATACCGGGCATTGAATGCCTGAATAAAGCCATTACGCAATATCTGCAAAAACGCTTCGAACGCGCTGATATTTTGCTGATGCACATTACCGCTGAGTTCGACCTTGGTGGCGAACTGGTTTTTCGCCTGGTTCTTCAGCACGGTTTCTGTGCCGCCCACCAGTGCTTCCCAGACCGAGCGGAAGATGCTCTTGTTCTTGTTTTCCACGTCCTGCTGCCAGTTGAACACTTCGACGTCGCGCAGCAGCGGTTTGATGTAGCCGTTGACCTGGGCTTTTTTGGCTTGGGCTTCGATCACCACATCACCGTGGCCGGCATTGAAGTCGAACTTGCCGTAGGCCGAGGCGAAGTCGTTCATGCTCTTGAGTTCGATGTCTTTGGCGCGCAGGCGGAATTCGAAGTCTTCGAAGTTGCTCAGCGGGTCGAACGCGGCGGTGGTTTCCAGCGGAGCGTGGCCGAGCAGCAGGGCTTTGCCCTCGAAACGGGCATCACGCTTGCCCTGCTTGTCGACCACATTGGTCAGGTTGTAAATGCTGGCCTCAACGTTCGTGGCGTTCATGTTGACCGGCGGTTTCGAATTGAAATTGCGGAAACTGATCTTGCCCTCATGAATTTGCACTTCGTCGAGGGTGATCGGCAGCAACTTGCCCAATTGCGCGCGCCAGTCTGTGCCTTGACCGGTCTGGGAATTCTGCTTGTTGGCCCCGCCATCGACGAAGTTGACTTCAGGTTTGACGAATTTGACCTGCGCTACAACAGCATGGTCGTACCACAGCGAATGCCAACTGACCGCCAGATCGATCAGCGGTGCGTTGACGAATGGCACCGGTACTTTGCCGTCGACCTTGACGATCTTCAGCCCGTTGATCTTGTAGGCGCCGCGCCACAGGGCCAGATCGACATCAGTGATCTGGCCACGATAGTCACCCATGTCCGCCAGTTTGCCGTTCAGGTAGTCGCGCACCATGTAAGGCAGGGCGATGTGCAACGCGATCAGCAGCACGACGATTCCTGCAAAAGTCCACAAGGGCCAGCTGTAACGACGCTTCATGGTGGCAATTCCCGAACGATGTAAAGCGATTGACTACTGACGGTTGCAGACGTTCGCCCTGACTGGACTGTGAAGGGCAACAGGCATACCTTGGGCGCTGAATTCAATGCTGCATAAGGACCCAGCCATGAGCCGTATTTTCGCTGACAACGCCCATTCCATCGGTAACACGCCGCTGGTGCAGATCAACCGCATCGCGCCGCGTGGCGTGACCATTCTGGCCAAGATCGAAGGGCGCAACCCTGGTTACTCGGTCAAGTGCCGGATTGGCGCCAACATGATCTGGGACGCCGAAAGCAGCGGCAAACTCAAGCCTGGCATGACCATTGTCGAGCCGACCTCGGGTAACACCGGCATCGGTCTGGCCTTCGTGGCTGCCGCGCGTGGTTACAAATTGATGCTGACCATGCCAGCCTCGATGAGCATCGAGCGCCGCAAAGTCCTCAAGGCACTGGGCGCCGAACTGGTGCTGACCGAACCGGCCAAAGGCATGAAGGGCGCGATCGAGAAAGCGGCCGAAATCGTCGCCAGCGATGCCGACAAATATTTCATGCCGGCACAGTTCGATAACCCGGCCAACCCGGCCATCCATGAAAAGACCACCGGTCCGGAGATCTGGAACGACACCGACGGTGCTGTCGATGTATTGGTCGCCGGCGTCGGCACCGGTGGAACCATCACCGGCGTCTCGCGGTATATCAAGAACACGCAAGGCAAACCGATTTTGTCGGTGGCGGTGGAGCCCATGTCTTCGCCGGTGATCACCCAGGCGCTGGCCGGTGAGGAGATCAAGCCGAGCCCGCACAAGATTCAGGGCATCGGCGCCGGGTTTGTACCAAAGAACCTTGATCTGTCGATGGTTGACCGGGTCGAGCAGGTCACCGACGAAGAGTCCAAGGCGATGGCGCTGCGTCTGATGCAGGAAGAAGGGATTTTGTGCGGCATCTCCTGCGGAGCAGCGATGGCCGTGGCGGTGCGCCTGGCGGAGACGCCGGAAATGCAGGGCAAGACCATCGTGGTGATTTTGCCGGACTCCGGTGAGCGCTATCTGTCGAGCATGTTGTTCAGCGATCTGTTCACTGAACAGGAGAATCAGCAGTAACCCTGTTGATTCAGATCAGCCAGGGTTCAGGAACCTTATGCTAATAAGTGCTTTGTTGCGCAATTCTTAACACTGAATCTTGTGTAAGGCGGGTTTTGCCCGGAGCCGGTAGTGTTTATCATGGCCGGCTGCCATGCCGGGTAAAGGGCATTGCGCAGCGTTGTCTTTATTCAAGGAGTTGTTGATGACCTTTTCGTTTGCCGCCAAGGCGTTTGTGCTGCTGCTCTTTTTGGGCAGCACACTCTATGTGCATTTGCGCGGCAAGGCGCGTTTGCCGGTTCTGCGTCAGTTCGTCAACCACTCGGCGCTGTTCGCTCCGTACAACGCCTTGATGTACCTGTTTTCCAGCGTGCCGTCCAAGCCGTACCTGGATCGCAGCAAATTCCCGGAACTGGACGTGTTGCGCGATAACTGGGAAACCATTCGCGACGAAGCCATGCACCTGTTCGACGAGGGCTATATTCGCGCGGCGGAAAAGAACAACGACGCCGGTTTTGGCTCGTTCTTCAAGAAGGGCTGGAAGCGTTTCTACCTCAAGTGGTACGACAAACCGCTGCCATCGGCCGAAGCCCTGTGCCCGAAAACCGTGGCCCTGGTCAGTGCGATTCCCAACGTCAAAGGCGCGATGTTTGCGCTGCTGCCGGGCGGTAGCCACTTGAACCCGCACCGCGATCCGTTCGCCGGCTCGCTGCGTTATCACCTCGGTTTGTCGACGCCGAACTCCGACGATTGCCGGATCTTCGTCGACGGTCAGGTTTACGCCTGGCGCGACGGTGAAGACGTGATGTTCGATGAGACCTATGTGCACTGGGTCAAGAACGAAACCGAGAAGACCCGCGTAATTCTGTTCTGCGACGTCGAGCGTCCACTGAGCAATCGCCTGATGACCCGCATCAACCGCTCGATCAGCGCCTGGCTCGGCCGTGCGACCGCACCGCAGAACCTCGATGATGAGCGCGTCGGCGGGATCAACCAGGCCTACGCCTGGAGCAAGAACTTCAGCGACAAGTTCAGTGGTGTGGTCAAACAGTGGAAACGCCGTCATCCGAAAGCCTACCGGGTGATGCGACCGGTGCTGGCGGTGGTGGTGTTGACGTTGTTGGGGTATTGGCTGTTTGGCTGAGGCGGGATGTTGTAATAAAAAACCGCTCCTTGTGAGCGGTTTTTTATGAAGAGAAGGTGAACGAGGCGCCAGCGAGGACGCCTCCTGGCTCTTCTGCGGCTGGATTCACCAATGCTTCTCTGATTCGGTGCAACTCCCGTTCAGACAACTTTCCAGAAGAGCGTTTTCTATCAGCTTTTATCGATCTGGCGCCTGGCGCCTTTTTTTCAACGGCAGCCTTCATGGTGCCTCCGGCGTTGATCATTAAATGAGCAGTTGCTCGATACTAGTCTTACCAAATCAGCTTCACAAGCCTACCCTCCGAATCGAATTCAAAACCCAGTTGCCGGTACAGGGAAATCACTCCAGGGAGAGGTTCCTGAATTTCAATTTGGGTACTGCCGATGATTCGCGCGAAGTGAGTCACGGCAGTCAAGGCAAATGTCGCAACTCGGCTTTTGAGAGGGTGATCGTTATCGGGCTTTCCTTCCAGACGCACAATTTTCACTCGCAACCGGCTCTGGTTAGGGTTTGCAAAGCAAAGTCCGCATAACTCCTGATCAAACCAGATTGCCAAATCGAAGCTAAGTGGTTCTTTGGCCTTCCACCTGACTACATCTTGCCAAGAGAAATGAGGATCGAACCATTGTTCATAGGCACTCAGCGCTTGAGCATCGATTGCTTCGAAACGAACTCTGGAGTGATCAACATCCACTATCCCTTGCTGCAACAAGTCTTTGTGCAGCTTTGCGAAAGTAACCCCAGCCTGTTTCCTGGCCTGTGATTTATACACTTGGTAGCGCAAATACGTTCGTTCCCTTGGCATGTGATCCCGTGCATTCCTTGTCCTCCATGGTGGGGTGTCGCAATTGCGATCCAGCCTATTCACCTTGCAGCCAACTGTCCCTGCTGGCCCTTTGTCCAAATCATTGCAATCCATGTCCCACGCTGGTTATAGTCGGCGCTCGTGAACCCCATGGCTCACCTTCCAACCCTTCAAAAAAGATCTGCGCCAATGCCTGCATCCCTCATCAACGCGGTAGTCGATTCAGCGGTCAACGCTGGCGTCGTGCCGTGCGGGAATCAGCAGCCCAAGCAGATCAGTCATTACCCCCCACCTGTCAGTAGCACGCCGGTGTGCGCAGTCGTATCACCGCCGGGCGTTGGCGTTTCGGGCTGATCAGCACTGTCTGCTGAGTCCTGCCGCCCGCCAGAAAAACCTACTGAATTTCAGCTTCGGCTGAGTTGGCTATTTGCCTGACTACAGGTGGTATTCATGTTTGTCCTTTCGAAAAAATCCGCGCTCGCGGCGACGTCGACGAGCCTGTTCGTTCTGCTGTGGAGCAGCGGGGCGATCTTCTCCAAATGGGGTTTGGCCCACGCTTCGCCGTTTGCCTTTCTGCTGATTCGCTTCGCGATTGCCCTGTGTGGGCTGATGCTGTTGGCGCCGTTGCTCAAGCTGAAGTTGCCCAAGGGTGGCAAACCGATGCTGTTTGCGATTGCTACGGGTGTGGTGTTGTTGGGGGCGTATCAGATTTTCTATCTGCTGGCGCTGAACACCAAAGTCACCCCGGGCGTGATGGCGACCATCATGGGTGTGCAGCCGATTCTCACCGTGGTCTTGATGGAGCGGCAGCGTTCCGCCAGCCGGATGTTCGGTCTGGCCCTGGGGCTGGCGGGGCTGATCATGGTGGTTTACCAAGGCATCGGTCTGGCCGGAATGTCCTGGGCGGGGATGCTGTTTGGTCTGCTGGCGCTGGCGAGCATGACGCTGGGTTCGATCATGCAGAAGCGCATCACCGACAATCCCCTCGGCACATTGCCGGTGCAGTACCTGGCCGGGCTGTTGTTGTGCGGGATTTTTGTGCCGTTCCAGCCATTTCACTTCGAAAACAACGCAGGCTTCATCGTGCCGGTGTTGTGGATGGGACTGGTGGTGTCGGTGCTGGCGACGCTGTTGCTGTATCGGCTGATCGCGCGGGGCAATCTGGTGAATGTTACCAGTCTGTTCTACCTGGTGCCGGCGGTGACGGCGGTGATGGACTATCTGTTTTTCGGCAATCGCCTGGCGACATTGAGTGTGCTGGGGATGCTGTTGATCATCGTCGGTCTGGCGTTTGTGTTCCGTAAAACCGCTGAGTAGTGACTGTTACATAGCCTTCGCGAGCAAACTCGCTCCCACATTGGAATGCATTCCCCTGTAGAAGTGAGCCTGCTCGCGATAGCCATTTCAGAAGCACCAGAAGTCTAGCGGGCGGTCACCTGCGAAGGCTTCACCACCGCAGGCTTCAACACCAGCCACAACGCCAACGCAATCAACACCCCGCCATACACGTGCGCCATCGACAACGGCTCATCCAGCAGCAATGCCCCCCACAACACGCCGAACGGCGGAATCATGAAGGTCACGGTCATCGATTTCACCGGGCCGATCGAACTCAGCAGGCGGAAATAAATGATGTACGCAAACGCCGTGCACCCCAGGCCCAGGCCGAGCAGCGACAGCCAGACATTCCAGCCACCCCAGCTCGCCGGTGGCGCGGTGATCACGCTATAGCCGAACAGCGGCAACAAGAACAATGTGGCGCCGAGCATGCTGCCCAACGCCGACAAACGACTGTCCAGCCCACCCGCCTGATCCAGCCAGCGCCGCGCGAGGAATCCGGCAAAACCATAACAAGTGGTTGCCAGCAGGCAGGCAAGGGCGCCCATCAACAGTTGCATGTCAAATGCCACGGGACCGGCGCGGGTCAGTACGCCAACGCCGAACAAGCCAAGGAACACCCCGGCCAGTTTTGCCGCGGTGAGCCTTTCACTGAAAAACAGGCCGCCAATCAACACACCCATCAACGGCGTGGTGGCGTTGAAGATCGCCGAATAACCGGCTGGCAGCACCTGCGCCGCGACCGAATACAGCGTCGCCGGAATTCCCGAGTTGATCACCCCCAGCAGCATCACGGTTTTCAGCTTGCCCTTGAAATCCCAGCTGATACGCATCAACCCAAGAATCACCAGCAGGCCGACAGCGGCGATCGATACGCGGAAAAAAGCCGTCGGAATCGTGCCGACCACCGGCGCAATAATGCGCATGAACAGAAAACTCGCGCCCCAAATGGCCGCCAGCGACAACATACGGAAAATATCGACAGGGCTCACGGCGGGTCTCCTTCCTTGATCGGGACGAGAGTGTTGCCGAGTGCCCTGACGATGGCAACCGCTATTCGGGCATTCAACTTTTACCTAGATGACAAAGCGCGTGACCAGACCGTTGAGGTCGACCGCCAGACGCGACAGTTCCTGGCTCGCCGCCGAAGTTTGCGTCGCTCCGGCGGCGGTCTGCGTTGAGAGGTCGCGGATGGTCACCAGATTCTGATCGACCTCGCGAGCGACCAGCGCCTGTTGCTCGGCTGCGCTGGCGATCACCAGATTGCGCTGGTTGATCTGCGAAATCGATGCAGTGATTTTCTCCAGTGCCTGACCCGCGCTGTTGGCCCGGCGCAGGGTTTGTCCGGCCTGCTCGGCACTGCTTTGTAACGCGCCAACGGTGGCGCCGGTGCCTTGCTGGATGCTGCTGATCATCAGCTCGATTTCTTCGGTGGAGTTCTGCGTGCGTTGTGCCAGCGAACGCACTTCATCGGCCACCACTGCAAAGCCGCGCCCGGCCTCACCGGCGCGGGCCGCTTCGATGGCCGCGTTGAGTGCCAGCAGGTTGGTTTGCCCGGCAATCCCGCGAATCACTTCGAGCACTTTGCTGATGTCTTGCGCCTGAGTGGCCAGACCTTCGGCTTGCCCGGAAGCACCCAGCACAGCGCTGACCAGTTCCTGAATCGAACTGATGGTCTCGCTGACCTGCACATGCCCGTGCTTGCTGTCTTCATTGGAAGCGGCGGACGCCTCGGCGCTGGACACCGCGTTGGCGGCGACTTCGTCCACCGCCGTACTCATCTCGGTGACTGCCGTGGCCGCTTGTTCGATCTGGTCGTTCTGCTGTTGCAGGCCGCGAGTGCTTTGCTCCATCACCGAACTCATTTCCTCGGCAGCGGACGCCAATTGCTGTGCCGATTCGCTGATGCCGCGAATGGTCGAGCGCAGATTGCCCTGCATCTCGGCCAAGGCCTCGAGTAGCTGCGCGGCCTCATCTTTACCGGAGTGGGTAATCTGGCCGCTGAGGTCTCCGGCGGCAATGCGCCGGGCCACATTCAGGGCCTGATTGATCGGGGTGGTGATGCTGCGCGTCAGTAACCAGGCCAATAACAGGGTGGCAATCAGGGCGACCACGATGATCGTCGCGACGATCCACAGCGCCCGTTGATACATCGCTGCCGCGGACTCGGCGGCAGCATCTGCACCTTGTTGATTGAGGCTGATCATTTGCTCCAGCGTCTTGTCCAGCACCGCGCCTTGCGGGGCCAGTTCATTGTTCAAACGGGCGGCAGCCTGTTCGTTATGACCGGCGTCAATCTGGCTGACGATCTGGTCGAGAATGCCCAGGTATTTGCCGACGGCCACACTCAAGCCGTCGAGCATTGCCTGTTCCTGATCATTGGCAATCAAGGTTTTGTGGTCGTTGAGGCGTTTGAGCAACTCCTCGCGTTGCGCCTTGAGG
The DNA here is from genome assembly GCF_001648775.1 of Pseudomonas fluorescens. Lineage (GTDB taxonomy): Bacteria > Pseudomonadota > Gammaproteobacteria > Pseudomonadales > Pseudomonadaceae > Aquipseudomonas > Aquipseudomonas fluorescens_M. Next base: position 158,666 of record NZ_LVEJ01000023.1, on the reverse strand, counting down.
ATGCCTTTGCTTCGGTCGCGTACCGCAGGCTCGGTGTTGGCGATCAGGCGCAGGGATTCGAGACGGATGCTGGCAATATTGGCCGCCGCGTCATGAATGCTTTCGATGCTCGGCATCCACGATTCTTCGATCACCGCTGCACTCTCGCGCAGCGTCTTCATCTGGCCCAGACCGAACAGGCCGACCACCACCAGCAGACTGGCCAAAACGGCAAAACTCAAACTGGCGCGCAAACCTATGCGCAGATTCCGGATAGACATCAATGTGCTCCTTGATCTTTGAGGAAGAGGTTGTCCTCGTCGGCGAGGATCTTGTTGTGAGGAGGGTGATGGCGGGCTGTATATCAAAGTGCCACTATTTTGGTAAGACCAATCCGGACGATGTTTCAGCGTTGACCGGACAGGAATGAACAACCGCAGCGAAGCGGCGCAGTAGAGAGGTAGAGACAGGATTGGATCCGAGAGCCAGAGAAACCGTGGGCTGGCGCAGATTGGCCGGGCAGACCGTCAAGGCGTTTAATTGACCGAACGGTCGATTAAAAAAACTTTGCAAAAAACTGTGTCGCCGTACCAGCCTGGCGCTGATTTGGCAGAAATTGCACTTCACGCGCACACGCTTGCGTGGCTAAGCTCAGGCACAGATTTCCCACGCACGCCGAGGTCTTATCTATGCCGCAGCAATGGCCAGCCACCGACATCGCCCGCATGATCCTCGATGGCTTTGACGATTATCGCGAGCATTTCCGGCGGATTACCGACGGCGCCCGGGAACGTTTCGAGCAGGCGCGCTGGCAGGAGACGCAAACCGCGTCGGCGGCGCGGATCAACCTCTACGAAGAAAAGGTTGGCGAAACCATCGCCCGCCTGCGCGAATACTTCGACGATGAAACGCTGATGAATGTCAGCTGCTGGCCGCTGGTGAAAAGCGCCTACATCAGCGTCATCGACCTGCGCTTCGACGATGAGCTGTCCGAGACCTGGTACAACTCGATTTTCTGCGGGCTGTTCAGCCACGACCTGATCAGCGACGGCTGCATGTTCATCCACACCACCCGTCCGAGCCTGCGCCGTGCCCGCGCCGCGCAGACCCGCACGTACAAGCCGCAAGGGCAGTTGTCGGGGATGCTCGCGAGCATTTTTGCCGACTACCGTTTCAGCGAGGATTACGCCGATTTGCCCGGCGATCTGCTGCGGCTCGAAGCGCAACTGCGCGAGAATCTGCCGGACTGGGTGTGCAAGGATCCGGAGCTGAGCGTCGAACTGTTTTCCTCGGTGCTCTACCGCAACAAAGGCGCGTATCTGGTCGGGCGCATCTACACCCGCGACGAACAGTGGCCGCTGGTGATCCCGCTGTTGCACCGCGAAGGGCGCGGGATCCAGATCGACGCGTTGATCACCGACGAAGCCGACGTGTCGATCATCTTCTCGTTCACCCGTTCGTACTTCATGGTCGACGTGCCGGTGCCAGCGGAGTTCATCGGCTTTTTGCGGCGCATCCTGCCGGGCAAGCATATCGCCGAGCTGTACACCTCGATCGGTTTCTACAAGCACGGTAAATCCGAGTTCTACCGCGCACTGATCAATCACCTGGCCAACACTGACGACCAGTTCATCATGGCGCCGGGTGTGCGCGGCATGGTCATGAGCGTGTTTACCCTGCCGGGTTTCAACACCGTGTTCAAAATCATCAAGGACCGTTTTTCGCCGTCGAAAAACGTCGACCGCGCCACGGTGATCGAGAAGTACCGATTGGTGAAAAGCGTCGACCGGGTAGGGCGCATGGCCGACACCCAGGAATTCGCCGACTTCCGTTTTCCACTGAGCAAGTTCGATCCGGCGTGCCTTGACGAGCTGTTAGAGGTGGCGCCGTCGACGGTCTCGGTGGAGGGCGAAACCGTGCTGATCCGCCACTGCTGGACCGAGCGGCGGATGACCCCGCTCAACCTCTATCTGGAAAACGCCAACGATGCCCAGGTGCGTGAGGCACTGGAAGATTACGGCCTGGCCATCAAGCAACTGGCGGCGGCGAATATCTTTCCCGGTGACATGCTGTTGAAGAACTTCGGCGTCACCCGGCATGGGCGGGTGGTGTTTTATGACTACGACGAAATCTGCTTCCTGACCGAAGCCAACTTCCGCCACATCCCCGCGCCGCGCACGCCGGAGGACGAAATGGCTTCTGAACCGTGGTATTCGATCGGGCCGCTGGACGTGTTTCCCGAGGAGTTCCCACCGTTTTTGTTTGCTGATTCGGGGCAGCGCAAGTTGTTCGATCAGTTGCATGGCGAGTTGTATAACGCCGATTACTGGAAGAGCCTGCAGGAGGCGATTCGGGCGGGGAAAATCATTGACGTCTTCCCGTATCGGCGCAAAGGCCTCGATAACGAGTAGCTCTTTTAAAAAAACACCCTCACCCCAGCCCTCCCGAAACGTCGGACCGCCCGGAGGGAGAGGGAGCTGACCGAGGTGTCTTGAGTCAAACGCCGACCTGAAATGCCTTGGCGATTATGGATTCGGTAAAGCAGTTTCAGGTCGCTGAACATGTTCAGCATCCCCCAATCGGCCCCCTCTCCCAGAGGGAGAAGGGGCCGACCGAGGTGTCTCAAGTCAAACGCCGACCTGAAAGGGTTGGCGATTATGGATTCGGTAATGCGCGTTCAGGTCGGTGAAGCTGGCAAAGTTGATTCGGTCGGTCCCCTCTCCTTGGGAGAGGGCTAGGGTGAGGGGCAGCAATCCCCCTGACACGCCACAAATCCGCCAAATCTGCGACAATCCGCCCCCTGCATAAATAGACGACCGAATTGCCTACCCGATGACCGACGAATCGCCCTCCATCGACAAACTGCTGAAAAACCTCGATCACGCCATGCTCGCCGACCGTCACCGGCTGCGGCGGCAGTTGCTTGAGCTGCGCAAGAAACCCGACGAGGCCAAACTGGCCCAGTGGGTGACGCGCATGCAGGCGTCCTGTGATCAGGTGCTGGCGCGCCGTGCCAGCCTGCCGGTGATTCGTTACGACGACAGTTTGCCGATCGCGGCCAAACGCGATGAGATCAAGAAGGCGTTGGAAAAGCATCAGGTCTTGATCATCGCCGGCGAAACCGGTTCGGGTAAAACCACCCAGTTGCCGAAAATCTGTCTGGAAATCGGTCGCGGCCAGCATGGTTTGATCGGTCACACCCAGCCGCGCCGGATCGCAGCACGCAGCGTCGCCAGCCGGGTCGCCGAAGAACTCGGCACGCCGCTCGGGTCGCTGGTCGGCTATCAGGTGCGCTTCGAAGATCAAAGCGATTCCAATACGCTGATCAAACTGATGACCGACGGCATCCTGCTCGCGGAAACCCAGAATGACCGCTATCTGGAACGCTACGACACGATCATCGTCGACGAGGCCCACGAACGCAGCCTCAACATCGATTTCCTGCTCGGTTACCTGAAAACCCTGCTGCCGCGTCGCCCGGACCTGAAAGTCATCATCACCTCGGCAACCATCGATCTGGAGCGTTTCTCCAAGCATTTCGACGATGCGCCGATTGTTGAAGTCTCCGGCCGTACCTTCCCGGTGGACACCTGGTATCGCCCGCTGACGTTGGAGCAGGACGAAGAGGGCAACCGCGTCGAGGATGACCTGACGGTGGATCAGGCGATCCTCGCCACCCTCGACGAAATTGCCGCCTACGAGCGCAGCGAACGCCGCAGTCCCGGCGACGTGCTGGTGTTCTTGCCCGGCGAGCGGGAGATCCGCGACGCCGCTGACATGCTGCGCAAGGCCCAGCTCAAACACACCGAAATCCTGCCGCTGTACGCACGCCTGTCGCCGGCCGAACAGCAACGGATTTTCCAGTCGCACCCGGGCCGTCGTGTAGTGCTGGCGACCAACGTCGCCGAGACCTCGCTGACCGTGCCGGGCATCCGTTATGTGATCGACAGCGGCACCGCGCGGATCAGCCGCTACAGCTACCGCGCCAAGGTCCAGCGCTTGCCGATCGAGGCGATTTCCCAGGCCAGCGCCAATCAGCGTAAAGGTCGCTGCGGCCGGGTCGAGCCGGGCATCTGCATTCGCTTGTACAGCGAAGAAGATTTCCTCGGTCGTCCGGAATTCACCGATCCGGAAATTCTGCGCACCAACCTTGCCGCGGTCATTTTGCAGATGCTGCATCTGCGCCTTGGCGAAATCACCGCGTTCCCGTTTATCGAGCCGCCGGACGGCAAGGCGATCAGCGACGGTTTCAATCTGCTGCAAGAACTCTCGGCAGTCGATCGCAACAGCCAGCTGACGCCGCTCGGTCGCCAGTTGGCGCGCTTGCCGGTAGATCCGCGCATGGGTCGCATGTTGCTCGAAGCGGCCAAGCTCGGCAGCTTGCAGGAAGTGCTGATTGTCGCCAGTGCCATGTCGATTCAGGATCCGCGCGAGCGGCCGCCGGAGCGTCAGCAAGCAGCCGATCAGGCGCACGCGCAGTGGAAAGACACCGACTCCGATTTCGCCGGTTTAGTGAATCTTTGGCGTGGTTTTGAAGAGCAGCGCCAGGCATTGACGGCCAGTCCGTTACGCAACTGGTGCCGCAAGAACTTCCTCAACTATCTGCGCCTGCGCGAATGGCGCGATTCCCATCGCCAGTTGAGCCTGATCTGCCGCGACATGCAGTTGAGCCTGAACAAAGAGCCGGCCGATTACCCGAAACTGCACAAAGCCGTGCTGGTCGGTCTGCTCAGCCAGATCGGTCAGAAAACCGAGGACGGCGATTACCTCGGCGCGCGTCAGCGACGCTTCTGGATTCACCCTTCGTCGGGCATCGGCAAGAAGCGTCCGCAATGGCTGATGACCGCCGAACTGGTGGAAACCACCAAGCTTTATGCGCGCATGGTCGCCAAGATCGACGCCGACTGGATCGAACCGCTGGCCGGGCACCTGATCAAGAAAAACCACTTCGAACCGCACTGGGAAAAAAAGCGCGGTCAAGTCGTGGCGTTCGAACAGATCACCCTGTTCGGGCTGATCGTGGTCGGCCGCCGACCGGTGCATTACGGCCCGGTGGACCCGGTTGTTTCCCGCGAGCTGTTCATCCGCGAAGGCCTGGTGCGCGGCGAGATTCAGTCAAAAGCCAAGTGCCTGACCGCCAACCAGCAACTGCTGGAACAGCTCGACGAACTCGAGGCCAAGGCCCGCCGTCGCGACATTCTCGCCGACGAAGAAACCCTGTACGCGTTCTACGATGCGCGGCTGCCGGCGGAGATTCACCAGACCGCGACCTTCGACAGTTGGTACCGCATCAACAGCCAGAAGAACCCGCAACTGTTGATCATGCGCGAAGAGGACGTGCTGGCCCGCGAGGCCAGTGAAGTCACCGCGCGCGATTACCCGGACACGTTGCACATCGGCGATCTGGAACTGGCGCTGACTTATCATTTCGAGCCCAATCACCCGCGCGACGGCGTGACCCTGCGTGTACCGGCGCCACTGCTGCCGATGCTGCCGCCGGAACGCCTGGAATGGCTGGTGCCGGGGCTGATCGAGGCCAAGTGCATCGCCCTCGTGCGCAACCTGCCGAAAGCCTTGCGCAAGAATTTCGTGCCGGTGCCGGACTTCATCAAGGCTGCCTTGCAACGCATGACCTTTGCCGAAGGATCGTTGCCGCAAGCACTGGGCCGCGAACTGTTGCGCATGACCGGCGCGCGGGTCAGCGAAGAGGCGTGGGCGGAGGCAGAGCAAGGGGTTGAAGGGCATCTGCGGATGAACCTGGAGATCGTCGACGGCCAGGGCAAGTTCCTCGGCGAAGGACGTGACCTTGCCGAATTGACTGCGCGGTTTGCCGAAGCCAGTCAGGCTGCGTTGGCAGTGCCGCAGAGTGCGAAAAGTCAGCAACCGGTGGAGGCGAAAGTCTTTGCACCGGTGGCGCAAAAGACTCAGCAGAAGATTGCCGGGCTGTCGATGACCGTGTATCCGGCGCTGGTCGAAGAGGGCGGTACGGTCAAGGAAGGGCGCTTCTCGACCCCGGCCGAGGCTGAGTTCCAGCATCGTCGCGCCTTGCAGCGTCTGTTGATGCAGCAACTGGCCGAGCCGGCCAGGTTCCTCCGTGGCAAGTTGCCGGGGCAGACCGAACTGGGCCTGCTCTATCGCGAGCTGGGCCGGGTTGATGCGCTGGTCGAAGACATTCTGCTGGCCAGCCTCGACAGCTGCATTCTGGAAGGCGAAGACCCGTTGCCGCGCGACGGCGCCGGGCTGGCGGCACTGGCCGAGCGCAAACGCGGCAGTTGGACCGAGCATGCCGAGCGCGTGGCGCGCTTGACCCTGGAGATTCTCAAGCTGTGGCACGGTTTGCAGAAACGCTTCAAAGGCAAGATCGACCTCGCTCAGGCGGTGGCGCTGAACGACATCAAGCAGCAGATCAACAATCTGGTTTACCCGGGGTTTGTCCGTGAGACGCCGATGCAGTGGCTCAAAGAGCTGCCGCGTTACCTGAAAGCGGTCGAGCAGCGTTTCGAAAAACTTGGCGCGCAGGTGCAGAAGGATCGCGTCTGGAGCGGCGAACTCGCCGGCCTTTGGGCGCAATACCAGACCCGCGCCGCCAAACATGCGCAGGAAGGCAAACGCGATCCGCAGCTTGAGCTGTATCGCTGGTGGCTGGAGGAATACCGGGTATCGCTGTTCGCCCAGCAGTTGGGCACCAAAGTGCCGATCTCCGACAAACGCCTGAACAAGCAGTGGACCCAGGTCGAACCCTGACCTAGAGGCATACGCAATCCCCTGTGGGAGCGAGCCTGCTCGCGAAAACGGAATATCAGACACTGTCCCTGTGACTGATACACCGCCTTCGCGAGCAGGCTCGCTCCCACATTGGGATTTTGGTTGTGCTTGAGAAAGGCGCCAAAAGCCTGCGTTTATGGCAAACTTCGCGACCATAAACGCCGGTTTCGCCACCCAGAGCCTTCGGCCGTGGTGCGAGACGGAATAAAGCGATGCCAGGTTTGCGTCCCCCGGACGGGAATAGACCCTTTGTGTGTTGGTACGACGGTTCCAGCACTTTCTGCCTGAACAGATTAGAGAAACGACCATGCATAACGTCGTCATCAGCGGCACCGGCCTGTACACCCCGGCCAACAGCATCTCCAACGAAGAGCTGGTGCAGTCTTTCAATACCTACGTCGCCCAGTTCAACGCCGACAACGCCGAGGCCATTGCCAGCGGCGAAGTCCAGGCCCTGACCGAATCCAGCGCTGCCTTCATCGAAAAAGCCTCGGGCATCAAGAGTCGCTTTGTCATGGACAAGGACGGCATTCTCGATCCACTGCGCATGGCCCCGCGCCTGCCGGAGCGTTCCAACGACGAGTGGTCGGTGCTTTGCCAGATGGCCATTGGCGCTGCCGAGCAAGCCTTGCAGCGTGCCGGCAAAACCGCCGCCGACATCGACGGCGTTATCGTTGCCTGCTCCAACCTGCAACGTGCCTACCCGGCCATCGCCATCGAAGTCCAGGAAGCACTGGGCATTCAGGGCTTCGGTTTCGACATGAACGTGGCCTGCTCATCGGCGACTTTCGGCATTCAGGCCGCCGCCAACAGCGTGCAGTTGGGCCAGGCCCGGGCGATCCTGATGGTCAACCCGGAAGTCTGCACCGGGCACCTGAACTTCCGTGACCGCGACAGCCACTTCATCTTCGGCGACGCCGCGACTGCGGTGATCATCGAGCGCGCTGACACCGCGACGTCCGAGCACCAGTTCGACGTGGTCAGCACCAAGCTGCTGACCAAGTTCTCCAACAACATCCGCAACAACTTCGGTTTCCTCAACCGCGCGGCGGAAGAGGGTGTCGGTGCCCGCGACAAGCTGTTCGTGCAGGAAGGCCGCAAGGTGTTCAAGGATGTCTGCCCGATGGTTGCCGAGCTGATTGGCGAACACCTGCAAGAGAACCAACTCAACGTCGGCGATGTGAAGCGCTTCTGGCTGCACCAGGCCAACCTCAGCATGAACCACTTGATCGTGCGCAAACTGTTGGGCCGCGAAGCCACCGAAGAAGAAGCCCCGGTGATTCTCGACACTTACGCCAACACCAGCTCCGCCGGTTCGGTGATTGCTTTCCACAAGTATCAGGACGATCTGGCTGCCGGTTCGCTGGCTGTCTTGAGTTCGTTCGGTGCAGGCTATTCGATCGGCAGCGTGATTCTGCGCAAGCGTTGAAAAGAGGTTTAATTTCCTCTTGATCGCGCCGACCTTTCCTACATCCGAATCGGCTCAAACGCTGTAATTTTTCGGAAATGGCGGCAGGTGAAAACCTGCCGCTATCATTTTCGGAATCGGCACAAGGAGATTTTTGGATGGCGGCTGACGACACCCAACTGCTTGCGCGCCTGCTGGCAGGTGAGCAACAGGCTTTCAAGGAACTGGTGACGACGTATCAGAGCGCCATGCGCGCCGTGGCCTATGCAATTGTCGGCCAGCGTCATGTCGAAGAAGTGGTGCAGGACGCCTGGCTTTCCGTGGTGCGCCACATCGCTGGTTTCGAAGGTCGTTCCAGTCTCAAGACCTGGCTGTTGACCATCACGGCCAACTCCGCCAAAAGCCGTTACAAACACAATCGCCGCGAAGTGTTGATGGATGACCTGCCTTCGCCCCATGGCACCATCGACGACGAGCGCTTTTCTCCCGGTGACGGCCATTGGCTGGTCGCCCCGTTCGCCTGGCACCAGGACACCCCGGAAGCGCTGCTGACCGAAGGCGAGTTGCGCGACTGTCTGGAGCACACCCTGCTGAACCTGTCGGAACTGCAAAGTAGCGTTTTGCTGTTGCGTGAACGCCAGGGGCTGGAGCTGGAAGAGATCTGTAATCTTCTGGAGATCTCACTCTCCAATGTCCGTGTGCTGCTGCATCGTGCGCGGCTGAAAGTCTTCGCGACCGTGGAGCATTTTGAGGAGACCGGGGAATGCTGACCTGTAAGGAACAAGTGGCGCGCTCCAGCGATTATCTCGATGGCCAATTGAGCTTTCGTGAAAAGCTGATGGTGCGTCATCACCTGATGTTCTGCCCGAACTGTCGGCGTTTCATGCGTCAGATGCGTTTGATGCAGGCCACCTTGAAGGCGATGCCGGAGAAACCGGAAGAGGGGGTGGATGCCTTGGCTGAACGCCTGGCGGCGCAACGGCGGGACGATAGCCCTTGAAAAAACACAGCCCGGTGCAGCGCCAGCGAACGGATGATGGGGATCGCTGTTGCTACACCGAGCTGCAGGAAAATCAGCTTCGATCGGCAAGTCGCAAGGGGAGCGGTGACTTGCAGCTTGTCGTTCGAAGCCTGTAGCTGTTTTCTTAGAACTTGGCTTCTGCATCCAGCTGCAGGGTGTTGGCGTCAGCGTCACGTTGAGTACGGCTGGCGAAGTCGGCCTTGGTCAGGAAGTACGTAGCGCCGATGGCGAAGTTCTTGTCGATGTCGTAACCGACCTTGAACTTGTGACCGCGCGAACCAGTGGTGCCGTTGGCGAAGTCGGAGTCGGTGAAGGCGCCGACCACGGCGTTGCGCTGCACGTCACGATAGTTGTAATCGAGGTTCAGGCCGAAGACTTTCGACTTGGCGCCCAACAGCCATGCGGTGTCCTGATCGGTCACGGCATCGTTGTTCTTCACGTACTGACCGTAGAACGACAGTGGCATTGGCAGGCCGCCGATGTCGACCTGGCTGAACCCTTCATACAGACGGAATTCGTTGTTGGCCGAGTTGCCGTTGACCGCCAGCGCGCACGGTGTGGAAGTACCGGTGCAGCGGCTGTCTTCGTCGTTCTGGTAGGCGTAGACGCTGCCGCCCAGGGTGACTTTCAGGTTGTCGGTGATGTTGAAGCGGCTACCCAACTGGCCAGCGGTCAGACGCAGGTCGTGACGGAATTGCACGCCATCGCCGTCAACGTTGTCCTTGAGGTTGTAGTTACCCAGGCTGCCGAACAGTTCGGCGCTGCTGCCCAACGGGTATTTGTAGGTAACGGCCAGACCTTCCGGGTTGATGTCGCTGTCCCAGATCACGTCGCCCATGCTGACCCACGGCTGGAGCATCTTGCCGCCAATGATGTGCAGGTTCTTGATCTGGTCCGGGTGGTAGTCGATGTAGCCCAGGTCGAGCCAGATCTGCTTCTTGTCGAAGTAGTTGTCCTGGTCCTGGTTGGTCGAACGGGCATCGTCGCCGCCGCCGGTGGCGATACGGATGCCGGTGTCGACTTGCGGGTTGATCTCGGTGTAGGCGCCCAGACGGGCACGGATGCGCTGACGATCCTTGTCGCGGCCGCCGTTGTTCGGTTCGCCATCGATCTTGATGGTTTCCTGACGGATACGCACGTCGCCCTTGAACTGGGTCTTCGCAGCCCAGGCCAGTTTCTGGTCGAAGACGCTTTGTTCGTTGGTTTTCTTCGCAACGGCGGCGACTTGTTCGTTGGTCTCTTGCTGCGCCTGCTGCGCGATTTGCTGAGACTTCTGATCCTTGGCCAGTTCAGTTTGCAGTTCGATGTACTGCGCCTGGGAAATGGAACCGTTAGCCTTGAGCATGTCGAGCAGTTTGGCGTCGACTGCAGCACTGGCCGGAACACTCATGGCCAGCAACAAGCCACCGCACAGGGCCGCCGCAGTTTTCGTGGAAGCAAGACGCATAGCAATCTCCGAAGATGAGAGGGGATGGCTGAACCATCCTGGGCACAACCGACGATTTGAACGTCGGAAAACAGTGTCCGGGTAGAACCCGGCGCTCTAAAAACAGGCGCCAGTATCGCGATGGTTTATGACAGAGCAGTGGCACAGTGATGGCAGGTTGATGACGATATCGATTCGCCCTGAACTATTGATCTAGAGCGCTGTCGGCCGATTGCGGGTGTGCAATGGCGCACAATCAGCGATACTCGCCGAGCGCTGAAGTCCTGTTGTGGAGAGTGTGTCGATGCCGTTGCAACGCCTGCAAAACCTGTCGCAAATCGCTTCGGCCTCCTGGGATGCGCTGGTGCCGCAAAGCCAGCCATTTCTGCGCCATGCCTTTCTCAGTGCGCTGGAAGACAGCGGCAGCGTCGGCCCCCACACGGGTTGGCAGGCGGAACATTTGCTGCACATCGAAGATGATCGCCTGATCGCCGCGTTACCCAGTTATCGCAAGTGGCATTCCTACGGCGAGTACGTGTTCGATCACGGCTGGGCCGACGCCTGTGCTCGCGCCGGCATCGATTATTACCCCAAGCTGTTGACCGCCGTGCCGTTCAGTCCGGTCAGCGGCCCGCGCTTGTTGGCGGCCAATGTCGAAGACGGTTTTGAACTGCTCAAGAGCCTGCCTGGTTATCTGGAAATCGAAGGACTTTCCAGCGCGCACATCAATTTCACCGACCCCTTTACCGACGCAGCGATGGCTGAACAGCCGGGCTGGCTGCAGCGCATTGGCTGTCAATATCACTGGCAGAATCGAGGTTATCGCGACTTTCAGGATTTCCTCGACGTGCTCAGTTCGCGCAAGCGCAAACAGATGCGCAAGGAGCGCGAGCAAGTGGCGGGGCAGGGCTTTGAGTTTGAATGGCTGGAGGGGCGTGAGCTGGATGAGGCGCAATGGGATTTTGTTTACGCCTGCTACGCCAATACCTATGCCGTGCGCCGGCAAACGCCGTACCTGACGCGCGAGTTTTTCAGTCTGTTGGCCGAGCGCATGCCCGAGGCGATCCGCGTAGTGCTGGCGAAACAGGGCTCACGGCCGGTGGCGATGGCCTTCAGTCTGGTTGGCGGCGACAGTTTCTACGGGCGCTATTGGGGCTGTCTGGCCGAGTTCGATCGCCTGCATTTTGAAACCTGTTTTTATCAGGGTATGGATTACGCGATTGCGCAGGGTTATCAGCGTTTCGACGCTGGCGCTCAGGGCGAGCACAAGCTGATTCGTGGCTTTGAACCGGTGATCACCCATTCGTGGCATTACCTGCGGCATCCGGGACTGAAAGCGGCGGTGAAAGATTTCCTGCAGCAGGAACACGCCGGCATCCTCGCCTACGCCGAAGAAGCAAAAACAGCGTTGCCCTACCGCCAAGCCTAGATCCCTGTGGGAGCGAGCTTGCTCGCGAAAGCGGTGTTTCAGTGACATTGATATCAGCTGACACACCGCTTTCGCGAGCAAGCTCGCTCCCACATTTGATGTGTGTATGCCTTGGCTAGTCTTCCTTGCCCAACCAGCGATAAATCCCGCCACCGACCACCGCGCCAATCAGTGGCGCGACCCAGAACATCCACAACTGCGCGATCGCCCAGCCGCCGACCATCAGCGCCGGGCCGGTACTGCGTGCTGGATTCACCGAGGTGTTGGTCACCGGAATCGAGATCAGGTGGATCAGCGTCAGCCCCAGACCGATGGCGATCGGAGCCAGCCCGGGAGGCGCGCGCTTATCGGTGGCACCGAGGATGATGATCACAAACATCCCGGTCATCACCACTTCACAGACAAAGCCTGCCGCCATCGAATACTTGCCCGGCGAATGCTCGCCATAACCGTTGGAGGCAAGGCCGGCGGCGATGTCGAAACCTTCCTTGCCGCTGGCGATGTGGGCGATCAGCGCCGCCGCGAGAATCGCGCCGAGCACCTGCGCGATGATGTAGGCGGGTAACTCCTTGGCCGGAAACCGACCGCCGACGAACAGACCGACCGACACGGCCGGGTTGAGATGACATCCGCTGATGTGGCCAATGGCAAACGCCATGGTCAGCACCGTCAGACCAAACGCCAGGGCCACCCCCAGCACGCCGATTCCCAACGGTGTAGACGCGGCAATCACCGCGCTGCCGCAACCACCCAATACCAACCAGAACGTACCCAACAACTCAGTGACTGAACGTTTGAACAGAGACATGAGAGGCGTCCTTGATAGCCCTGCTATCGAGACTGCATCGAGTTGTGCGTCCTTGCAGACTTACGACAGGCTCCGTTCCGGAACCTTGGCTGAGTACAGCAGGCTTTTGGTGGATATCCACTAAGCACAAAAAACCGCCAGCGCCCGTGGTTAAAGGGCTGTGGCGGTTTTGTGAGCTGTTGCATGTCCATTGTGCGAGCGAGCTTGCTCGCGAAAGCGGTGGATCAGCAACGCAAGTGTCGACTGACACGACGCTTTCGCGAGCAAGCTCGCTCCCACAGGGAAATCCAGTGCATCAGTCGATGCCGACAAACCCCCCGGTCTGGTGCGCCCATAGCCGCGCATACAACCCGCGATGGGCGAGCAATTCAGCATGGGTGCCACTCTCGGCAATCTTGCCGTTCTCCAGTACTACCAGCCGGTCCATGCGGGCAATGGTCGAGAGACGGTGGGCAATCGCGATCACGGTTTTGCCCTGCATCAGGGTTTCCAGACTTTCCTGAATCGCCGCTTCGACTTCCGAGTCCAGTGCCGAGGTCGCTTCGTCCATGATCAGGATCGGCGCGTCCTTGAGCAGCACCCGCGCAATCGCGATGCGCTGACGTTGGCCACCGGACAATTTCACCCCGCGCTCGCCAACATGCGCATCGAAACCTGTGCGGCCCTCAGCGTCCGACAGCAGCGGAATGAACTCATCGGCGCGGGCCTTGTGCACCGCGTCCCACAACTCTGCGTCGGTCGCATCCGGTTTGCCGTACAGCAAGTTGTCACGGATCGAACGGTGCAGTAGCGAGGTGTCCTGGGTGATCATGCCGATGCGTGCGCGCAGGCTTTCCTGGCCGACTTCGGCGATGTTCTGGCCGTCGATTACGATCCGCCCACCCTCGACGTCGTACAGGCGCAGGAGCAGGTTGACCAGGGTCGATTTGCCGGCACCGGACGGCCCGATCAAACCGATTTTCTCGCCAGGTTTGATGGTCAGATTGAGGTCGCCGATGATGCCGCGCTTCTTGCCGTAGTGAAAATCCACGTGCTCGAAACGCACTTCGCCACGGGCCACGTCCAGCGGTTTGGCCTGCTCATGGTCGGTGACGCTGACCGGTTGCGAGATGGTACGCAGACCGTCCTGAACCATGCCGATGTTTTCGAAGATGCCGGTGACCACCCACATGATCCAGCCGGACATGTTGACGATGCGAATCACCAGACCGGTGGCCAAGGCAATCGCACCGACAGTGATCAACGACTGTGTCCACAACCACAGGGCCAACGCCGTGGTGCCGACGATCAGCAAGCCGTTCATGGCGGTGATCACCACGTCCATGCTGGTGACGACGCGGCCGGCCATCTGCGCTTTGACGGTCTGTTCTTCGATGGCTTCCTTGGCGTAATGCTGTTCGAAGTTGGTGTGGGCGAACAGCTTCAGCGTGGCGATGTTGGTGTAGCCGTCGACGATGCGGCCCATCAGTTTCGAGCGCGCGTCAGAAGCCTCCACCGAGCGGTCTTTCACGCGCGGTACGAAGTAATACAGCGCGCCGATGTAGGCGACGATCCACGTCAACAGCGGGATCATCAGGCGCCAGTCGGCCTCGGCGAACAGCACCAGCGAGCTGATCGCATAAATCACCACGTGCCACAGCGCATCCACTGCTTGCACCGCCGAGTCACGCAGCGAGTTACCGGTCTGCATGATGCGTTGGGCGATGCGCCCGGCGAAGTCGTTCTGGAAGAAATTCAGGCTCTGTTTGAGCACGTAGCTGTGGTTTTGCCAGCGGATCATGCTGGTCATCCCCGGGCTCAGGGTCTGATGTACCAGCAAGTCGTGCAGGCCGAAAAAGATCGGCCGCAGGACGAGGGCAACCACCAGCATCCACGTCAGTTCGAGGGCGTGGTCGCTGAAGAAATTCGGGTTGGGTGTGCCTTGGGCCAGGTCGATGATGCGGCTCAGGTAACTGAACAGCGCCACTTCGATCAGCGCGGCGAACAGGCCGACGACCAGCAGGGCGACAAAACTCGGCCAGACCTGCTTGAGGTAATAGGTATAGAAGGGCAGAACGCGGTCCGGCGGAGACGCCGTCGGGGCTTCACGGAATATGTCGATCAGTTGTTCGAAACGGCGATAGAGCATCAGATAACCGCCCGGAATACGGGCTCTCCTTTTATCGGTGTGAGCGGCGTGAAGTTGAAGTCACGCCGCTCGATACGCCCTGTACAGCTTAGTCGATGACTTTGGCCGACTTGATGATCACAGGGTCGGAAGGCACGTTTTGCATGCCGCTTTTGGTGGTGGTCGGCGAGTTGACGATGATGTCGACCACGTCCATGCCTTTGACCACTTTGGCGAACACCGCGTAACCAGCGTCACGGCCCGGGTCGAGGAAGTCGTTGTCCTTCACGTTGATGAAGAACTGGCTGGTGGCCGAGTTTGGATCGGAAGTACGTGCCATCGACAGGGTGCCACGAACGTTATGCAGACCATTGCTGGCTTCGTTCTTGATTGGCGCCTTGGTTTCTTTTTGTTGCATCTGCGGTGTGAAACCGCCGCCCTGAGCCATGAAGCCCGGGATCACGCGGTGGAAAATGGTGTTGGTGTAGAAACCGCTGTTGACGTAATCGATAAAGTTCTTGGTACTGATCGGCGCCTTGACCGGGTCCAGTTCGATTTCGATCTGGCCGTTGGTAGTGTCCAGCAGCACGTGCGGTGCTTTGGCTGGCGTGGCAGCCATCAGGTTGGCGGCAAACAGCACCGTACCAGCGGCGAGGGCGAGTTTTTTCAGCATGGGTCAGTGATCCTGAGATTGAATATCGGCTGCGGCGAGAAACTCCAGCAGCGTTTGATTGAAGCGTTCGGGTTGATCAAGCGGGGTGGCGTGGCGCGAATCGGCGATCACCACCAGCCGCGCATCCGGCAGCAGTTTTACATAGGTTTCTTTCAGCGCGACGGGTGTGTAATCACGGTCGGCGCTGACGATGAGGGTTGGACAGGTCACTCGGGAAAGTCGTTCCTGAACCCCCCAGCCAACAATCGCATCGAAGCTGGCGAGATAAGCACGTTTGTCGTTTTTTGCCCAGCGTTCGGCCATCTTCTGCCGCAGATCGGCCTGTTCGGGTTTGGGGAAAAGTTTGCCGCCGAGGGCTTTGCCAATGGTCGCGAGGCTGAGCACACGCATCAGGCTCCAGCGTTTGAACCACTGCCAGTAGTCGTCGCGGCTGCGCAGTTTGACCTCGGGTGCACTGTTAACGATGGTCAGGCTTTTGAGCAAGTGAGGGTGATCGACACCGAACTGGAAACCGATCATGCCGCCCATCGACAGCCCGATGTAGTGCACCGGGCCGAGGTTCAGATGCTCGATCAGCGCGAGCATGTCAGCGCTGAAACCGGCGATGCTGTAGCGCTCGCGCGGTTTGTCCGAGCGTCCGTGGCCGCGAACATCGGGGACGATCACCCGGTAATGTGCGGCCAGTGCCGGGATCTGCATTTCCCAGTCCAGCGTGCTCGAGCCGAGCCCGTGAACCAGCAGCAACGGCGTGCCGTGGCCATATTCCTCGTAGTGCAGGTTGCAACCTTCGTGCTCGAACCAGGCCATCGGTGAACTCCGTGTCAGGCTTGTTCAGGGGCGGCGAACGGTGCGTCCAGCGGCAAAGTGTCGAAGGTACGCAGCAGTTCGATGAGGATTTGCGTGGCCGGGCCCAGGGGTTTGTCCTTGTTCGAGTACAGATAGAAGCTCGGGTTGCGACTGCCTCCCTGATCCAACGGTAGCAGCTTGAGCGTACCTTCCTTCAATTCCCGTTCGATCATGTGCCGTGGCAGCCAGGCAAAACCCAGACCGCTGCTGACGAAGGTCGCGGCAGTGGCGAGGCTGCCGACGGTCCAGCGCTGCTCGGCGCCGAGCCAGCCGACATCGCGCGGTTGTTGGCGGCCGGAGTCGCGGATCACCACTTGCATCTGGGTTTCCAGGTCCTGGAAACTCAGCTCGCGGTTGAGCCGATGCAGCGGGTGATCGGGGTGGGCGACGGCGACGAACTCGACATCACTTAGCTCTGCACCGAGGTAACCGGGAATGCTCAGGCCGGTGATGGCCAGATCGGCCACGCCTTCGAGCAGTACCTCTTCAACACCCGACAATACTTCTTCACGCAGACGCACGCGGCAACCACGACTCTGCGGCATGAACGCGGTCAATGCGCGGACGATTCGCGCGCTCGGATAGGCGGCATCAACTACCAGCCGCACTTCGGCTTCCCAACCTTGTTCCATGTGGTGGGCGAGGTCTTCCAGTTGGCTGGCCTGTTTCACCAGTTGCCGCGAACGGCGCAGCAACACGCCGCCGGCTTCGGTGAGCACGGCTTTGCGCCCGTCGATGCGCAGCAACGGCACGCCGAGTTGGTCCTGCATGCGGGCGACGGTGTAACTCACCGACGATTGCGAACGGTGCAGGGCCTCGGCGGCCTGGGCGAATCCGCCGTGGTCGACCACGGCCTGCAATGTTCGCCATTGATCCAGGGTCACGCGGGGCGCTTTCATCAATAGCTCCTCTTGTCCTAAGCTGGCCGTCCCTCATGGAGACTGCCGAATGAAAAAATTCTGTTGTGTGGTGCTGGCGCTGCTTCCGCTGACTGCTTTTGCTTACCCGATCGATGTGCAGAAAGACCTCAACGGCATGAAGATCGATTACGAGACCTTCGACACCGATAACGACATCGGCTCGATTCGGGTGGCCAACTACGGTGATGTCGACGCGACGTGCAAAGCGGTGTTCAGCAATGGCCCGGAAGCACCGCGCACCCGCACGATCGATGTACCGGCCGGCAAACACAAAAACGCCACGGCCAAGTTCACCCGCGAGATCATCAAGCTGCGCATCAAACTGAGCTGCGTCCCGAAATAACACCGTATTTACCCGTGGGAGCGAGCCTGCTCGCGAAGGCGTAGTGTCAGCCGACATTTTCTCTGACTAATACACCGCCTTCGCGAGCAGGCTCGCTCCCACAGGGGTTAGGTGCATCTAAACGAATTATTCGATACTTTGCAGCAATTATTTGCGCTTTTTCATCGATTCGACTCTGTTTAACCTTCACTCCATCGACCTACAACATTCTCGGATGGAGGCTACACAACATGTCCCGCGTTCTGATCATCGAAAGCAGCGCCCGCCAGCAAGACTCGGTATCCCGTCAACTGACCCAGACCTTCATCAGTCAGTGGAAAGCGGCGCACCCGGCGGATCAGATCACCGTACGTGACCTCGCCGTGAGCCCGGTGCCACACCTGGACAGCAACCTGCTGGGCGGCTGGATGAAACCCGCCGAGCAGCGCAACGACAGCGAACAAGCGTCGCTGGATCGCTCCAATGAACTGACCGATGAATTGCTCGCCGCCGACGTACTGGTGATGGCCGCGCCGATGTACAACTTCGCCATCCCGAGCACCCTCAAGGCCTGGCTCGACCACGTGCTGCGTGCCGGCGTGACCTTCAAGTACACCGAAACCGGCCCGCAAGGTTTGCTCAGCGGCAAACGTGCCTACGTGCTCACCGCTCGCGGCGGCATCTACGCCGGCGGCCCGGCCGACCATCAGGAACCGTACTTGCGTCAGGTGATGGGTTTCATCGGCATCCACGACGTGACGTTCATCCACGCCGAAGGCATGAACCTGGGGGGCGACTTCCAGGAGAAAGGCCTCAACCAGGCGAAGGCCAAACTGGCCCAGGTCGCTTGATATGTTAATCGCCAGATAATCGCCGATTGTTTAAGTGACCTGGCGCAACCCCTTCAAGGCTCTACGCGCATCGAACCTCCCTTTGCACTTGTTGCTCCTGAGTGCTGTCGCCCGATTGAACGCTTTAGCGAGATCGGGCTTTTTTTTGCCCACGATTTGATGAACAACACAAAACTCCTTGTGGGAGCGAGCCTGCTCGCGAAAGCGGTGTATCAGACAAGAATCTGCCGTCTGACACTCTGCCTTCGCGAGCAGGCTCGCTCCCACAGGGGGGATTTTGTGTTTCCGGCTATTCGCAGTGAGACCAGAAAACCGCTATCGTCGCCGCCATTCGATTTCGAGGCGAGCATGGGCTATCTACTTTTTGTCACGCTGATCCAGGCGTTTTCCTTCAGTCTGATCGGCGAATACCTCGCCGGTCATGTCGACAGTTACTTTGCGGTGCTGGTGCGCGTGGTGCTGGCCGGGCTAGTGTTCATTCCGCTGACTCGCTGGCGCTCGGTGGAACCTGCGTTCACGCGCGGCATGCTGGTGATTGGCGCGCTGCAGTTCGGCGTGACCTACGTTTGCCTGTACCTGAGCTTTCGCGTGCTGACGGTGCCGGAGGTGTTGCTGTTCACCATCCTCACGCCACTGCACGTGACGCTGATCGAAGATGCGCTGAACCGCCGCTTCAATCCATGGGCGCTGATCGCGGCGCTGGTCGCAGTGGGCGGGGCAGCGGTAATTCGCTTTGACAGCATCAGTCCGGACTTTTTCATGGGCTTCCTGCTGCTGCAACTGGCCAACTTCACCTACGCCGCAGGTCAGGTGATGTACAAGCATCTGGTGGCGAAACACCCGAGCGACCTGCCGCATTACCGGCGTTTTGGCTTCTTCTACCTCGGCGCACTGGCGGTGGTGTTGCCTGCATTCCTGATGTTCGGCAAAGCCAACTTTCTGCCTGAAGCGCCGCTGCAGTGGGGCGTGTTGCTGTTTCTCGGTCTGGTGTCGACCGCGCTGGGCATGTACTGGTGGAACAAGGGCGCGTGCATGGTCAACGGCGGCACGCTGGCGGTGATGAACAATCTGCACGTGCCGGTGGGGTTGCTGCTGAATCTGCTGATCTGGAATCAGCATGAGGAACTGGGGCGGTTGTTCCTGGGTGGCAGCGTCATCCTTGCCGCCGTATGGATCAGCCGACTGGGCATCCGAAAAAAACCGGTCGCTGCATAACCCCTGTGGGAGCGAGCCTGCTCGCGAAGGCGTTGGGTCAGATAAGTATGGGTCGACTGACACATTGCATTCGCGAGCAGGCTCGCTCCCACATTTGATCTTTGGGTTACATCAGGTGTTTCTGCGGCTCGGGGATGCTGGCCGCGCCGAGCACCGCCGGCAACAACCCCGACCGCAAATCCCCACCACTCGGCTGCTGATACAGACTCAGCCCAAACTCCGGCAACACCGCCAGCAGATAATCAAAAATATCCCCCTGAATCCGCTCGTAATCCGCCCACGCCGTGGTGCGGGTGAAGCAGTAGATCTCCAGCGGAATACCCTGCGCCGTGGTCTGCATCTGCCGGACCATGCAGGTCATGTTCGGCTGAATCTCCGGATGGCTCTTCAGATACGCCAGCGCATAGGCGCGGAACGTGCCGATGTTGGTCATGCGCCGGCGGTTGGCCGACATCGCCGCGACATTGCCCTGTGCCTCGTTCCACGCCTTGAGTTCGGCTTTTTTGCGGCTCATGTAGTCGGTGAGCAAGTGCACCTGGGTGAGTTTTTCTTCCTCGTCATCACGGATGAAGCGCACGCCGCTGGCGTCGATGAACAGGCTGCGCTTGATCCGTCGCCCGCCGGATTGCTGCATGCCGCGCCAGTTCTTGAACGACTCGGACATCAGCCGCCAGGTCGGGATCGAGACGATGGTCTTGTCGAAATTCTGCACCTTGACCGTGTGCAGCGTGATGTCGACCACGTCGCCATCGGCGCCGACCTGCGGCATTTCGATCCAGTCACCGACGCGCAACATGTCGTTGCTGGTCAGTTGCACGCTGGCAACGAACGACAGCAGCGTGTCCTTGTAGACCAACAGAATCACCGCCGACATCGCACCCAGACCGGACAGCAGCAACAGCGGCGAGCGGTCGATCAACGTGGCGACGATGATGATCGCGCCGAACACGTACAAGACCATTTTCGCCAGTTGCACATAGCCTTTGATCGAACGTGTGCGCGCATGTTCGGTGCGTGCGTAGATGTCGAGCAGGGCATTGAGCAGGGCGCTGACCGAGAGCAGCAGGAACAGAATGGTGAACGACAGCGCCACGTTGCCAAGAAAGGTCATGGCGGTTTTGCTCAGTTCCGGCACCAGATGCAGGCCGAACTGGATCACCAGCGATGGCGTCATCTGCGCCAGACGCTGAAACACCTTGTTGTGTCGAAAGTCGTTGATCCAGTGCAACGCCGGTTGGCGACCGAGCATGCGGCTGGCGTGCAGGATCAGATAGCGCGCCACTCGTCCGAGTACCAGCGCGATCACTAGCAACACGGTCAGCGCGAGGCCGGCCTGCAAGAGTGGATGCTGTTCGAGGGTGCCCCAGAGGTCCTGGGCGTTGAGCCAGAGCTGTTTGAAATCCATATGAGTAACGATTCTTCTGTAGGACGCGATGGGCGATTAGAGCATTTAAGACGCTGTGTATTACCGTTGGAGACAAATCGAGCAACAAAAAAGCCACTGATTACGTCCGTTTGTATAAAGAAACTCGGCCTGAGCGCTCGAAACCGGTAACCTATGCAGCTGTTTTTTTGCATATCTTCGAGGTAGCACCCGTGTTTTCCCAATTCGCCCTGCACGAACGCCTGCTTAAAGCTGTGGCCGAGCTGAAATTTGTCGAGCCAACGCCTGTGCAAGCCGCGGCCATCCCGCTGGCGCTCCAAGGGCGTGATCTGCGGGTGACGGCGCAAACCGGTAGCGGCAAGACCGCCGCTTTCGTTCTGCCAATCCTCAATCGCCTGATCGGCCCGGCCAAGGTTCGCGTCAGCATCAAGACGCTGATCCTGCTGCCGACCCGCGAGCTGGCCCAGCAGACGCTGAAGGAAGTTGAACGCTTTTCGCAGTTCACTTTCATCAAGTCCGGCCTGATCACCGGCGGTGAAGACTTCAAGGTGCAGGCCGCGATGCTGCGCAAAGTGCCGGACATCCTCATCGGCACCCCGGGCCGGATGATCGAGCAACTCAACGCCGGCAACCTCGACTTGAAAGAAGTCGAAGTGCTGGTGCTCGACGAAGCCGACCGCATGCTCGACATGGGTTTCTCCGAAGACGTCCAGCGACTGGTCGACGAATGCCCGAACCGTCAGCAGACCATGCTGTTCTCCGCCACCACCGGCGGTTCCGGCCTGCGCGAGATGATCGCCAAGGTGCTGAACAACCCTGAACATTTGCAGCTCAACGCGGTCAGCCAGCTGAACTCGACCACCCGTCAGCAGATCATCACTGCCGACCACAACCAGCACAAAGAGCAGATTGTGAACTGGCTGCTGGCCAACGAGACCTATCAGAAGGCCATCGTCTTCACCAACACCCGCGCCATGGCCGACCGCATCTACGGTCGGCTCGTGGCTCAGGAATACAAAGCATTCGTGCTGCACGGCGAGAAAGACCAGAAGGATCGCAAACTGGCGATCGACCGTCTGAAGCAGGGCGGCGTGAAGATTCTCGTGGCCACCGACGTCGCGGCCCGTGGTCTGGACGTTGATGGTCTGGATCTGGTGATCAACTTCGACATGCCACGCAGCGGCGACGAATACGTGCACCGCATCGGTCGTACCGGTCGTGCCGGTAACGACGGTCTGGCGATCTCGCTGATCTGCCACGGCGACTGGAACCTGATGTCGAGCATCGAGCGCTACCTGAAGCAGAGCTTCGAGCGCCGCACCATCAAGGAAGTCAAAGGCACCTACGGTGGACCGAAAAAGGTCAAGGCTTCGGGCAAAGCCGTTGGCGTGAAGAAGAAAAAGACCGACGCCAAGGGCGACAAGAAAAAAACCGCCGCCAAGACGCCGACCAAGCGCAAGAGCGCCAACCGTCCGAAGCCGGACTCGTTGGTGAGCAGCGATGGCATGGCGCCGCTCAAGCGCCGCAAGCCAGCAGAGCCTGCGGCTGAGTAAGCTTTTTCAGGCGCACAGAAAAAACCCGGACAGTGTCCGGGTTTTTTTTCCTCCATCAGTTGCCGAGTTGGCCACTGGTGTCGGCGTCAAAGCGCCGCTTGGCCTGATCAGCCGCCGGTTTCAGTGCGGCGAGCAGTGTTGCCTCGCTGTACAACCGGGTGGTCGCCAGTTCTTTCGGCGTAGGCTCGATCGGGATCAGTACATCTTCACCCTCGGCATGCAGCCAGATCGCGACAACGTGCAGGGCTGAGACAAACAACACGCGTAACTCAACGGTCTTGCCCTGAAGTTGCGGTGCCTGCTCTGCCAGTTTCAGCGCGCCCACCGTAGCGGCGGCGTGATCGCCATGGTTCAGCGAGGCGAACTCGACATGCCCGCGCACCTCGGCCAATTGCGCATCGGCAATCGTCACGCCGTCGGCAAACACCAGGTAATGCCAGTCGCCGAGGCGGGCATCTTTCAGGCCTTTGCCGTGACTCAGGTCCTCCAGATTCAGCGAATAGCCGCGATAGGCCTCGCTGAGGCTGATCTTCGCAGGTGCCGCGTTGGCGAACTGGCGATTGGCGCCAAAGCCGTGGGTTTGCAGCGCCGCTTGCAGTGCCGGACGCAGAGTCTGTACGCCGTTGGAAGGCGCCTTTGGATAAGTCAGTTGCATGATGTCGCCCTCCTAGTTTTTTACCGTGAAGTAGGTGTGAGTCCAGTTGCCGCCGCCGTTGTAGGCACGGGGGAATGCGTTCAGCGCGCGGGTCGAATAGCCGTAGATCGAGTCTGCGACCAATACGTAATCGCCGTTGGTGCCGTAGATCGTCAGGAAATGCGCACCGCCGCCGTACCAGGCGCAGCGCAAGCCGACCGGGCGGCCCATGCTGATCTGGTTCTGAATGGCCGACATCTGCAGCGAACCCTGATTCATGCCGTTGTAGCTGCGGGTGGTTTGCAGCGCCGAATCCAGATAGCCATAGACGTTGCACGGCCCTGGCTGATTGCAGCAGTTGCGGTCGAGCTGGGTGCTGGCGACGCCGCACTGAGTCCAGTTGCCGGTGCCGTAATAGTTGCCGACCGAGGCGGAAACGGCCGCCCAGCACCAGTTGGTCTGAGTCTGTTTCTGCATGTTGAAGTTGAGGCTGCCAGCGGCGAGGGCGCTGAGCTGTCCAGCGGCTTCAACCTCGGCAAGTTGCGGGTCAAGCAGGTGACCGGCCAGGCACCTTGGCAGTGATTCGCCGGTGAATTGCGTTGCTTGTGTGGTTAACATTTTTCAATCCTCCATGAGTGAAAACAAGCGTCCAGCTTGTGTGGTGTTTCGCTGTTGTCGAGCGATCGGTGTTCAACGGTTGCCATCTTCGATGACCGGTTCCGATCTCGTTGCTCGATGTAACCCTAGTCACGGATATGCGTTAATGCAAATAAATAAATGCATTAATGCATTTTCATGGATAAAAGATCGCAGCCTTCGGCAGCTCCAAGGATTGAGGAGCTATCGCAGGCTGCATTTTTTTGCTGTTAGCTGTCGGCTTTTTTCTCGGCGGTATCCAGTTCTTTCAAGCGCTGATCAATCAATTGGCATTTATCCGGCAAATCCTTACTGGCCGTGCCCAGATCCATCTTCTGCAATTCGGCATTGATCTCCTTGGCCTTGGCCGGATTCTGCTCGGTGAGCTTGGCGACCTCCTTGGCCAACTGTTCGCGCTTGGCAGTGGCTTCTTCCGGCGTGCAGGCCCAGACGGGCAGGGCGCAGGCGAGAGTGGCGGCGAGAGTGAGCTTGATCAGGGTTTTCATGGGGGCAGGCCTCAGTTCCGGTTAAGGCAGTTAATGGGTTGAGGCCATCAGCCAGGGAAAAGTTCAGAAACTGTGGGAGCAAGCTTGCTCCCACAAGGGGGTTCAATTTCCGTGGCAGCAACTGGATTTTTTCGCTCCTTCATACCGATCATGATGCCGCACCCACTCCATGATCTCGTCTTCATTCCTGCCCTTGGGCGTGAGGTCGAGGTAGTTGTAGGCGCCGACCAACATGTCGAGGCCGCGGGCATAGGTGGAGTAGGTGTGGAATATGTCGCCGTTTGCATCCCGATAGAACACGCTCAGCCCCGGCATTTCTTCTTCGGCGCTGTCAGTCTTTTCGTAGTTGTACGTAGCGTTTCCAGCAGCGACATCTTCTGCCCGAGCGCAAACACCGAAGTCGTAGTTGAAGTCGCAACCTTCTGACGACACCCAATCAAACTTCCAGCCCATTCGCCGTTTAAAGTCCTGGAACTCGTTGAACGGCGCATGAGAAACAGCCACTACGGCGATATCGTGATGGGCGAGATGCTGGTTGGCGCCATCGATATGGTCGCTGAGGAACGAGCAACCCTGGCAACCTTCCTCCCAATCCTTGGCAAACATGAAGTGGTAAACCACTAACTGGCTGTGTTTACCGAACAGATCAGCGAGTTTCAATTCACCGTTCGGACCCTGGAAGTGGTAGTCCTTATCAACTTTTACCCACGGCAGCTCGCGACGTTTGGCGCTGAGGCGATCGCGCTCTTTGGTGAAAGCTTTTTCGTCGGCGAGATGTTGCTTGCGGGCGGCGAGCCATTCTTCGCGCGATACCACCGGATGATTCTCAACGTTCATGATGATTTCTCCTGCGGGGTTGAAACCGTCTGTTTCAGACTAGTCGTTTAACCCTGCGGGAAATCGACAGACCGCCGGTCGGTCGGCGCGGCAAATGCGGCTGAACGGCGGCGGGCTACTCCGGTCACAACCTATGAACGCGCCATAAATCACGCGCACCGGAGGTTGTATCAGGATGACGACTTATAACTGGGATTTGATTGAACGCTTGCTGCACGAAGTGCAGAACAGTGCCGGCCACAGTTTTGCCCCTCGGGCCTACGCCGAAGACTATGCGGCGGCAAAAGCCAGCGCGGGCGAGCCGATCGAGAACCTTGATCACCTGAAAACGCTGGCCTGCGACTATGAAAGGTTGCTGCTGTTGCGCGGCTACATCGCACCGCGTCCGGATGAAGAGGGCAGCACCGGAAACAATTTTGTCCTGACGCCACGCGGGTCCAGCCTGCTGAGCCTGATCGACAGCAGCATTCCCGGCAACGATCATCCGCGTCAGGTGCTGGATGAGCAGGAAGATGCGCTGGCTGAGGCGACGTTTGACGAAGTGGCGTCTAAAGCGCAGATCGCCTGAGTCCATAGAGATCACCATGTGGGAGCGAGCCTGCTCGCGAATACGGTCTGTCAGTGACATATAAAGCGACTGACACACGGCATTCGCGAGCAGGCTCGCTCCCACATTTAATTTCTTTGTATTCAGGGCTTTTGCGTGGCCTTCAGGCATTTAAGGTCGTTGAAGTCTTTGCGTACACCCTCGATCTTCTTCAACAGCCGCTGACGCTGCTGCGGTGTACTTTCGGCCATCAAATCCACCGCCAGCGAACGCCCCTGCGCTTCAGTATCGGCGAAGGCCTTGCGGTAATCCGCTGTCCATAAACTCTCGCGATTGACCAGAAGCGTCTCGATTCTCTGTGGGAATTCAGGACTTTTGCGTTGGGCGACGGCGGCACTGAACTGCTTCTGCCAATGGGCCCGGTTGGCAATCCACTGAGTGTACTGATCGCCCAGCGCGGTCGACCACGCCATTACCCGCTGCTCTTGAGTGGCACTCAAGGGGCCCAGCCAGTCGTTCAGACGTTTGACCATCCGCGCGCCACGCTCGGCAATTTGTTGATCAAGCGGGGGTTTGAGGTACTCCTGCTGACGTTTGCGCAGATCCTTGGCAAACGCGTCATTCATCTCGGCCACTTGCTTGTCATCCAGACCTTGCAACAACTCGATGGCCGAAGGCGTGATTTCTTTTGCCGTTTCGGCAATCGCCTGCTTGGCCTCGACGGTGCGCGCCTGCAACGCAGCATCGGTGATCTGATTGGTCTCGACCATGTTCTGTAAACGATCAAGCCAGTCCAGATAACCCGGCAATTGCGTGGTGCAATGCCAGTTCAAGTGCTCCTTGAGCCGTTCGTTGAACCAGTCCTTTTGTTCGCCGTTCATGTCCAGATAGTCGCTGAGCGTCCACGGAATGATCACGTCGAGATTGCGATAGGCCAGGCCGACGCGACTGCAGGCGCCAAGGGCGAGGGTGAATATCAGGAGGGCTGCGATGTGTTTGAACCAGCGAGACATGGGCAAATCCTTGCGATGGCCTGGCTTCGAAAGTCTGATTCTTATGTGATGCAGGATGCGCGCGGCAGTTCAGCCGATCAATAGAACGCGCGTGCAGCCTTGAGGGTGACGAGGCCGTCGCATTGGCTGTTGTGCCCGGAATAGGCCGAGCAATCGCTGCCGCTGAGACTGGAGTTGCTGTAGATCAGGTCAAGGTCGACACCCATGAATGGCCGCGACAGTTTCACTGACCAATCGGTAAAACTGCTGACATAACCACCGTCCACCGCCGCTGGCGTGTTCAGTTGATGGGTGGTGTATTTCATGCTGACGCCGATGCCGAACGGCTGGTTGCCACCCAGATCGGCAAACAAGGTGTTGTTCTGTTTATCCGGGTCGTTGCTGAAGGCGACGCCGAAGCGACTGCCGAGCAGGGTCAGGCCACCGAACAGCTCCTGGCTGTCGAGGGTGTCTACTTTGGGATAGCTGTAATGGATCATGCCGACTTCGTAGCCGAGGGTCTGATCGAAGGGTTGTTTAAAGCCGACGTAGGAGTCGATCTCGAGATTTTTCCCCGGCGTGATGCCCATGCTCGGTGCGTACTGGCCGACATAGAGGCCGCTGTCGTGGCTCAGATCGAGGCCGCCGTGGAATGAGCCGATGGCGGCTGGTTTGACCAGGCCCTGGGCCATGCTGCGCGTGGGCGTGGTGCCGAGTTTGAGGTCGAAGTCGCCGAGTTCGCGCTGGAAAATCTGCGCGTGCGCGGTCGCACTGGCCAGCAGGCCTACGAGTAATAAACAGGATGATTTGCGCATGCGTCACTCCATGAACAGCGAGCGCAGGAGGGCGGGCCTGCTGAAACGCTTGATCTAGACGCGTGCAAGGATACCGGCGAATGATCGGCATTGATGGCCGTTCGTCGATTTCTGAAAATTTGATAGGTGTTTTGTTTAAAGCGGAGGGGGATTACGCGGTGCCAGTCCAGACGCTTCGAAGCTCAAAGCGCCTCTGGACGGGTGTAAAACCGGGTGTTACTTCTTGCCCAGGCTGATCTGCTTGGACGGGCCGAACGTCTGGCCACTGACGCCTTTGGCAATTTGCTGGATCTCGCCGCCGGACTTGAGGAACGCTGCGATCTGATCGTTGATCGATTCGCTGGTTTCAACGGCTGGAGCTGGCTTTGCTTTGCTGGTGGATGCTTTTACACGCATGGCGGCCATTAACCTGTAGAAAAGTAACTCGGCCAGGCATCGTACAGGAATAACTTGACAATTGCTTGGTAAATATCCCCCGGAATAACCAAGCGCAGTACTGCATTAATGTCGCTTCAATAATTGAAATAACCGTCTAACCCGCTGTTTTAAATAAGAACATTCAGGTGCTGCGGCACAATGATGTGGCCTGCGCGCTGGCCATGCCGGACTGACGAGCGGCAGCTTGTGCGCCGGCGACCAAGGTAAATCAGGGCCGCGCGCAGATTTTCCCGGCCGTGCGGATCTGCCGCCCGACGGCCAGCACAAAAACGGGTAGAATGCCGCCCACGCAATGAGGGTTCTGGAAATGGCTTTAGTCGGGCGTTACAACAGTTTGCAAGTGGTTAAACACACTAACTTCGGTTTATATCTGGACGGCGGTGCTGACGGCGAAATTCTTTTGCCCAACCGTTATATTCCGAAAGATATTCCCAGCGAAGATGAAGATTGGCTCAACGTTTTTGTTTATCTGGACAGCGAAGACAAACTTCTCGCTACCACGGAAAAACCGAAAGTTCAGGTCGGCGAGTTTGCCAGTCTGAAAGTCGTTGAAGTCAACAGCATCGGTGTGTTTCTCGATTGGGGGCTGCCGAAGGATCTGTTGCTGCCGTATTCCGAAGAAAAGCGCCAGATGACTGCCGGCGAATACTGCGTGGTGCATGTCTATCTCGACAAACACACCCGTCGCATCACCGCCACTGCGCGTCTGGATCGTTACCTCGACAAGACCCCGGCCAACTACAGCCAGGGCCAGGAAGTTGATCTGCTGGTTGCCGAAGCCACCGACATGGGCTTCAAGGCGATCATCAACAACAAGCACTGGGGGCTGATTCACAAGAACGAAATCTTCAAGTTCATGCGCGCCGGCATGAGCGAGAAGGGCTACGTCAAGGAAATCCGTGCCGACGGCAAGATCGCCCTGAGCCTGCAACCGGTTGGCCAGGAAGCGGCGAGCAGCCTGAACTCGAAGATCCTCGCCAAGTTGCGCGACAACAGCGGCACGCTGCCGGTCAGCGACAAGAGCGATCCGGCGTTGATCAGCAGCCTGTTCGGCGTCAGCAAAGGCAACTTCAAGAAGGCCATCGGTGCGCTGTACAAGGAAGGCAAGATCGTCATCCACGCTGATCGCATTGAACTAACCTGAGCCTTGGGTGGCCCATCTTGCATGGGACACACATGAGGTCGGGTCGATGAACAAAGCGCTGATTGGCTATGTTGCTACGCTGGTGATGTTTTTGTTGCTCGATGGCCTCTGGCTTGGCCTGTTGATGGCGCCGACCTATCGCGAACTGCTCGGTTCGCTGATGCTCGAAAAACCGCTGCTGGTTCCCGCAGCGGTTTTTTATTGCCTGTATGTTTTCGGCTGTGTGGTGTTTGTGGTGATGCCTGCTGCGACCTGGCAGTGGGCGGCGAAGCGTGGCGCGATGTTGGGGCTGGTGGCGTATGGCACGTATGACCTGACCAACTGGGCGACGTTGCGCGGCTGGTCGGTGCAGGTGACGCTGATGGATTGGGCGTGGGGGACGTTTGCCACGGCTGTGGCGTGTACCGTCGGGTTTTTGTTGGCGAGGCGGTTTGGCAAGGTCTGATCCGATAGGTAGGGAAGCAATGCCGGCCTCTTCGCGAGCAGGCTCGCTTCCACAGGGGAACGCATTCCAAAGTGGGAGCGAGCCTGCTCGCGAATGGCGGCGCAGCCGACAGCCATTCACCACTGCCGCCACTGAAGAACTAAATGTCTTTTCCAGACGGTTTTTTCCGCCCGACTCATTGATAATCCTCGGCACTGTTATCTGACCATTGGATGGCCTGCCATGTTGTGTGTGTTCGAGGTGTTGCGGTGAGTATCGAGCGGCGTAACGCCGACAGTTTTGCCCTGCAAGTGATGATCGGCCTCTGCCTGATCTGGGGCGTGCAGCAAGTGATGATCAAATGGGCGGCGCCGGACATTGCACCGGTGATGCAAGCGGCGGCGCGCTCGGGGATTTCCGCACTGTTGGTGGGTTTGCTGATCTGCTGGAAGGGCGGCTGGGATCAGGTCGGCAACACCTGGCGCGGCGGTCTGCTGGCGGGTGCGCTGTTCGGTCTGGAGTTCTTCTTCATCGCCGAAGGTTTGCAGCTGACCACCGCAGCGCACATGTCGGTGTTCCTCTACACCGCGCCGATTTTCACCGCGTTGGGCGTGCATTTCCTGCTGGCCAGTGAGCGTCTGCGGCCGTTGCAATGGCTGGGTATTCTGCTCGCGTTCATTGGCATTGCGATTGCCTTCGCCGGCGGTGTGTCGTGGGACAACCTCGACCGCCGGATGCTGCTCGGCGATGCCTTTGGCGTGTTGGCTGGCGCCTGCTGGGGCGCGACCACGGTGGTGGTGCGCGCCTCGCGGCTGTCGGAAGCGCCGGTGACACTGACGCTGTTCTATCAGTTGATCGTCGGTTTTCTCGGCCTGCTGCTGATCGCGCTGTTCAGCGGCCAGATCACTCACGTCAGCCTGACCCCCGTGGCGGTCGCCAGCGTGTTGTTCCAGGGCCTGGTGGTGTCGTTCTTCAGCTACCTGATCTGGTTCTGGCTGTTGCGCCGTTATCTGGCGGCCAATCTGGCGGTGTTCTCGTTCATGACACCACTGTTCGGCGTGACCTTCGGGGTGATTCTGCTCGGCGAACAGTTGAGCCTGAACTTCATCATCGGCGCGGTGCTGGTGTTGCTCGGCATCACCTTTGTCAGCGCCGAGCAGTGGCTGCGTCGGCGTTTGCGCAAAGCGCTCGGCCAGCGCTAGGTGAGTGCATCGTCAGACCGCCGGCAATCAGCAAACCGCAGCCGGCGATCACCAGCGCCGGCTGCAAACCGCCGCTGAAATGGCTGCTCAACGCGGCCAGCAACGGGCCGCTGAGTTGGCCGACGGCAAAGCAGGCGGTGAGCATCCCGGCGTTGCGTTGGGTGGCGTGAGGGGCCAGTTCCCGCGAGCGCTGCATCACCAGTTGCATGCAGGCCAGGAACGGTGTGCCGCAGAGGAGCACGCCCAATCCCAGGCCGAGTCCGCTGCCCAGCAAGCAGGCAAACACACCGGCCGCCTGCAGCCACAGCGTCGCCATCAACCAATGCCTTGTGGTTTGCGGATCGTGGCGGCGCAGGCTCACCAGCAACACGCCGAGCGCTGCGCCAAGTCCGAAACAAGGCCAGAACAGATCGGCCTGCCATTGCCCGTGAAACTGCGCGTTGGCCATTTGCGCGAGAAAAGTCGCCGGGATGATGTAGCCGATGCCATACAGGGCGTAGATCACCGCCAGACGACCAATGCCGCGATTTGATGAACTGGCAGCCTCCACAGCAACCGTTTTCGCCGCAACCGACTGCGGCAGCAGTCGCCACACGCCCAACATCATCACCAGCGCAGCCGCGGCATAAATCAGCCACAACGTCGCGGACGTCTGCTGCAGCAGATGTGAGACCAGCGCCAATAACCCCGTCAGAAAAATCCCCAGCCCCGGCCCGGCAAATACCAGAGCGCCCAAGCGCGGACGGCCCGCTGCCGCTGCCAGCGGTTGACTCAACGACGTGATCATCACCAACACCCACGCGCTCGCTACACCCGTGCCGAAGCGCAGCAGCAAATGCGACCAGAACCCATTGGCCCAGAACGACGCCAGCGTCAGCAGCACGCACAACCACAAACCGCCGTGCAGGCGCCGCTGAACTTGCTGCGGACGATGCGCAAACATCGCATCCACCGCGCCGAGCAGATAACCGAGGTAGTTGGCCGCCGCAATCAGACCGGCGGCGGTCAGGTCGATCTGCCCTTCGCTGAGCAGGTGTGGCATTTGTGGCGTGAGGGCGAAACGCCCGATGCCCATGGCCATCATCAAGGCCACGAAGCAGGCGGATAAGCGAATGAGTGGCGACATGGTGCGAATTCCGTGAGGGCTGCAATGACCGTTCAGGCTAGGACTGATTGACTTTCTTTAAAATTGAATAATAGTGAGGAACTTGTTCTGTTCTGGAGAAGGCTTGTGGAGTTCAGTCAGCTAAGGATCTTTCAGGCGGTGGCCGAGGAAGGTTCGATCACCCGCGCCGCCGAACGCCTGCATCGGGTGCCGTCGAATCTGTCGACCCGGCTCAAACAACTGGAAGAGCAACTGGGTGTAGAGCTTTTCGTCCGAGAGCGTCAGCGTTTGCAACTGTCGCCTGCGGGAAAAGTCTTGCTGGACTACACCGGCAAACTCTTCGCCCTGCGCGACCAAGCCAGTGCCGCGGTGATGGGCGGCAAACCGGCCGGCGACTTTGTCCTCGGCACCATGTACAGCACGGCGGCGATCCATTTGCCGGCGCTGCT
This sequence comes from Pseudomonas fluorescens, assembly GCF_001648775.1. Lineage (GTDB taxonomy): Bacteria > Pseudomonadota > Gammaproteobacteria > Pseudomonadales > Pseudomonadaceae > Aquipseudomonas > Aquipseudomonas fluorescens_M. The sequence goes on along the minus strand of NZ_LVEJ01000023.1, from coordinate 126,230 downwards.
GGCGCAGTATCACAAGCAATATCCGGCGGTGAATCTGCAAGTGCAGTCGGCGCCGAGCGGGGAGTTGCTGGAGGGTTTGCTCACCGGACGTCTGGATGCCGCGTTGGTCGATGGTCCACTGGAACTGGCCGGGCTCGACGGCGTGCCGTTGTGCGAGGAGCGCCTGGTGTTGATCACTGAAATGGATCATCCGCCGGTGCGTGGCGCCCGGGATGTCGAAGGGCGTTCGGTGTTTACCTTTCGCCGGGGGTGTTCCTACCGCATGCGCCTGGAAGCGTGGTTTTCGCACTACCACGCGACGATGGGGCGGGCGATGGAGATCGAGTCCTATCAGGGCATGCTCGCCTGCGTGATCGCCGGCAGTGGTGTGGCGCTGATGTCGGAGTCGATGCTGGCCAGTCTGCCGGGGCGTGAGAGCGTCGCCGCGCACCCGTTGGCCGAGCCATTCGTGGGTGCGACAACGTGGCTCATGTGGCGCAAGGGCATGGTCGGCGCCAACCTCAATGCCTGGATTGAGGTGCAGCAGGCTGTCTATCCTGCGGCTCAGATCGAAACCCGAGAAACAGCCTGAACCAATGGCGGCGAATTCTGTTCAATTCAGTAACAGATCATTGCGGATTTGGCCGAGCATTGCGTAGGACTTCGGACTATTATCAGTGCGAAGCGGCCTCAGAATTCCGGCCGCTCAGCACCACCCTGAAGGGGGCATGACGATGAAAGAGAAAATTCAAAACTGGCTGCACGATTTGGGTGTTGCCCTCGGCTTGATCGAACCGCCTCTGCAACCTGTGCCGATCCGCACCGATGACGAGCAGCGCCGCCGTCAACAACGGCGCCGGTAACGCCCCCGATCCGAGATCAAGGATTCAAGATCAAGAGATCGCAGCCTTCGGCAACTCCTACACGGATTAATGTAGGAGTTGGCGAAGGCTGCGATCTTTTGCTTTTAATGGCGGCCTATCTCAAGCAAAAACCGGCTCAAGTCATTCGCGGTCCTCGCGGTCTTGAGCATGCGGTCTTCTTCGGCGGTGAACGCCGTCAGTCCGAATTCATCTTCCAGATGAAAGATCAGATCTTCGATATCGGCTTTCTCCAGGCCCAACTGCACCAGGCTGGTGTTGTCGTTGAATTCGCGGTTTTCCAGCAAGCGGCGGATGAACCGGTGCACGGCGGCACGTACGGCAGCTCTTCTCATGGCAGATCTTTCTAATCGTTGTTGTGCTTGAGTGAAGCAGGCCTCAGGCGTGCCCGCGCAACCATTCGTCAACCATCGAGCGCAAATGTGCCCCGGAAAAACTGCCGAAGTGGCCGCCATGCACCGTGCGGATCGGCAACGCCTGCAAACGCCGCAGACTGCTGGCGTAATCCTGCAGATTGGAATGGTAGGCGTCTTCGATCAGCGGCCCGTCGTAGATGATGTCGCCGCTGAACAGGGTTTCAGTCGCCGCCTCGTACAGGCTGATGCCGCCCGGCGAATGCCCCGGCGTGTGCAGCACTTGCAGCGTGCGATTGCCCAGATCGAGCACATCGCCGTCCTCGACAAACCCGGTGGCCGGCGCGGCTTTGACCCGGTATTCGGCGTAGCACAACGGGCAATCCGGGTGCGCTTCAAACATGTCGTCGCCGACGAAGGCGCGGCTCAAATCGTTCTCGCCATCCGGCGCCGCCAGAATGTCAGCCTCGGCGGGGTGCACCAGCCGTTCAGCAAATTCATGATGCCCGGCGATATGGTCGAAGTGGCAATGACTGGCCACTGCCACCAGCGGCCGCTCGGTAAGCCACGGCAACTGCTCACGCAAGCTCACCAGACCTGAACCGCTGTCCAGCAGCAAATCTTTGTCGCGCCCCTGCACATGCCACAAGTTGCAGCGGTAAAACGGCCGAATATACGGTTCATGAATCAGCTTAATGCCGTCACTCAAACTCTGTACTTCGAACCACTGATCGCGAGAAACGATCTTCATATTCACTTTTCTCCAGACGAAAAAAACGGGTGTGGCAACCGACGCCACACCCGTCGAAGAAAGCATCAAGTCGTTACATCAGAGCTTAGATCGCACTCGCCACGGTTGCCGGGCGAGGGGAGACCAGGCTGACCACCACAAAACTCACCAGACCCACAGCCAGGCTGTAGTAGATCGGTGTGTTCGCATCCAGACCGTCCTTGAACATGAACAGCAGCGCGGTGGCGAAACCCAGGCCCATGCTGGCGATGGCGCCGGCGGTGGTCGCGCGTTTCCAGAAGATCGCACCCATCAGCGGGATCAGCATGCCGCCCACCAACAGGTTGTAAGCGAGGGTCAAGGCGCTGATCACATCGTTCACCACCAGTGCGATACCCAGCACAACGATGCCGGTGAGCAGGGTAAACAGGCGGTTGATCGCCAGGCTCGACTGTTTGCCGCCACGCAGTTTCGGCAGCAGGTCTTCAGTCAGGGTGGTGGCGGCGGCGAGCAGGCCGGCGCTGGCGGTGGACATCATGGCTGCAAGTGCCGCAGCGATCACCAGACCACGGATGCCGTCCGGCAGCGACAGTTTGACGATGGCGGCGAAGGCGTTGTTGACGTTGTCCAGATCCGGGATCAGCACGTGCGCAGCCATGCCGATCAGCGCGCAGGCCAGACCGTAGACGATGCAGTAGATGCCGGCGATGCTGCCGGCGTATTGCGCGACTTTCGCGGTCTTGACGGTGAACACCCGTTGCCAGATGTCCTGACCGATCAGGATGCCGAAGAAGTAGATCATGAAGTAGGTGATGATCGTGTCCCAGCCGATGGTGGTGAAGCTGAAGGCAGTCGCCGGCAGTTTCAGCACCAGTTCGTCCCAACCGCCGACGCGGTACAGGCAGATCGGCAACAGGATGAACATCAGGCCCACGGTCTTGATGATGAACTGGACGATGTCGGTCAGGGTCAGCGACCACATGCCGCCGATTGCCGAGTAGATCACTACCACACCGCCGCCAAGCAGCACCGAGACCCAGAACGGCAGGCCGAACAGCACTTGCAGCACGGTGCCGATGGCGAGGATCGAGGTCACGCCGATCATCAGCGCGTAGGCCAGCATGATCGCCGCGCTCGCCGAGCGGGCCATCGGGTTGTAGCGTTTTTCCAGGACTTGGGTAACGGTGTAGATCTTCAGTTTCAGCAGCGGTTTGGCGAGGAACAGGTTCAGCGCAACGATGCCGCAACCGAGGGCCGCGCACAGCCAGAAACCGGAAATGCCATGCACGTAGCCCAGACGCACGGTGCCGACGGTGGACGCACCACCGAGCACGGTCGCGGCCATGGTGCCCATGTACAGGCTTGGGCCGAGGTTACGACCGGCGACGAGAAAGTCCTCGTTGGTCTTGGCCTTGCGCATGCCGAAGTAGCCGAGCAAGAGCATGCCGGCGGCGTAGATGAGGACGACGAATAAATCCAAAGCCATGATGGCGTGTCTCCGATTGTCTTTTTTATGTGAGGCTGAATTCGAATCTCACTGTGGGAGCGAGCTTGCTCGCGAAGGCGGCGGCACATTCAAAAGTGATGTGACTGATAGATCGCTTTCGCGAGCAAGCTCGCTCCCACAGGGGATAGGCGTTTACTCAGGCGGCTTGGCGCATTGCTGCTTTAACCGGCGACTTCGCGCCCTGGCTACGGGCATCCGTCGGGCCGAACACTTCGCGCGGCTCCGGGAACAGGCTCAGCAGCGTCAGGTACACCACCGAAGCCAGGCCCAGGGTCACCGGCAAACTGATGTCGATGCCGCCGGCCATTTCACCCAGCGGGCCAACGAACTGCCCCGGCAAATTCACGAAGCACAAGCCAACCGCCGCGCTCGGGATCCATGCACCCAGACCGCGCCAGTTCCAGCCGTGGCTGAACCAGTAGCGTCCGCCCTGTTCGCCGCGCGTGAACACTTGCAGGTCATCCGGGCAGTAGAAGCCGCGACGCACCAACAGACCGATGATCATGATCACCATCCATGGCGTGGTGCAGGTGATGATCAGCACGGCGAAGGTCGACACGCTCTGCACCAGGTTCGCGGCAAACCGGCCGATGAAGATGAAGGCAATCGACAGCACACCGATCAGCAGCGTCGCTTTCACCCGCGACAGCACGCGTGGGAACACGCTGGACATGTCCAGCCCGGTGCCATACAGCGAGGTGGTGCCGGTGGACATGCCGCCGATCACCGCAATCAGGCACACCGGCAGGAAGAACCAGCTCGGCGATACCGCCAGCAAACCGCCGACATAGTTGTTCGCCGCGATGTAGTCCGGCGCTTTGATCGCGACGATGGTCGCGGTAGTCAGGCCGAACAGGAACGGGATGAACGTGGCGATCTGCGACAGCACCACCGCCGCCATGATGCGTTGCTTGGAAGTGTCACGCGGGATGTAGCGCGACCAGTCGCCGAGGAACGCGCCGAAGGAAATCGGGTTGCTCATCGCCACCAGCGCGGCGCCGATGAACGCGGCCCAGAAGCCCGGCTGACCGAGATTCACCGTACCGGCGTAGTTCACATCGAAAGGACCGGCGAAGGCGAAGATGCCCAGCAGGAACAACAGGCTGGCGCTCCACACCGCGATCTTGTTCACCCACAGCAGAAAGCGGAAGCCGTAGATGCACACGGTCAGCACCAGAATCGCGAACAGACCGTAGGCCAGGCCCAAAGTCAGGTCGGTTTCCGGCAGACCGATCAGGCGTTTCGCACCGCCGATCAGCGCATCGCCCGAACTCCACACCGAGAGCGAGAAAAACGCGATAGCGGTCAACAGCGACAGGAACGAACCGACGATGCGCCCGTGCACGCCGAAGTGCGCACCGGACGACACGGCATTGTTGGTGCCGTTGAGCGGGCCGAACAGGCCCATCGGTGCGAGGATCAGCGAGCCCAGCAGCACGCCCGACACAATCGCCCAGACGCCGGCCTGAAAAGACAGACCGAACAGCACCGGGAAACTGCCGAGCACGGCGGTGGCAAAGGTATTCGAACCACCGAAGATCATCCGGAACAAGTCCGTCGGGCCTGCGCTGCGTTCGTGGTCCGGGATCTGTTCGACCCCGTGGGTTTCAATCTGCGTAAGGCTTTGGTCGTTGTTGTTGTTATTCATGATCTGCTCCGATCATAAAGGCGCGCTCATCGTGCGTGAGCGTCACCTGTCTTGGCTAAGGGGATGGCAGCCCTTCCGGCATTGCGGACAAATGTTCGTGGCAGGCCAGCCAATGGCCTTGTTGTTCTAGGCTCGACGCTTGTTTCTTGAAAACAATCGTCTCGCGCTCCTGGCTGAAGTGTTGCTCCCCTTGCATGCGCAGCTCGGTGGCCACGTCATGGATGAAAATCGCCACGTCACCTTGCAGGCTGACGAAGGCGTTGCTCGAGGTGCACGCAAGCACCTCGAAGCCATCCTCGGCGCGCCAGCTGTCCCACAAGGCCTGATAGGCATCGCGCGACAGCAGCGGCTGTTCGAGGGTGTAGAAGACGAAACTTGCATCGGCGCTGAACGCGCCGAAGTAAGCCTCGCGATCGTTACGGGCGAAGGCGGCCACCAGATCGGCGGCCGCTTGCAAAACCTGATCACGTTCGTTCATGACCCGACCCTCAGCGATGGACCACGCCAGGCAGTACGCAGAGCATTTCGTACAGCAGGTTGGCGGCCAGCAGCGAGGTGTTGCCGGTGGTGTCATAAGCGGGCGAGACTTCTACCAGATCGCAACCGATCAGGTCGAGGCCTTGGCAGCCGCGAACGATCTCAATTGCCTGAATGGTCGTCAGACCACCGATTTCCGGGGTGCCGGTGCCAGGGGCCCAGGCCGGATCGATGCCGTCGATGTCGAAGCTCAGGTACACCGGACCGCCGCCGACTTTCTCGCGCACTTCGGCCATCAGCGGTGCCAGCGACTTGTGCCAGCACTCTTCGGCTTGAACTACGCGGAAGCCCTGATCGCGGCTCCAGTTGAAGTCATCAGCGGTGTAACCCTGCGCACGCAGACCAATTTGCACCACGCGGTCACAGTCCAGAAGACCTTCTTCGACGGCGCGACGGAAGGTCGTACCGTGGGCGATCTTCTCGCCGAACATGTGATCGTTGACGTCAGCGTGGGCATCGATGTGCACCAGACCGACCTTGCCGTGCTTTTTATGAATCGCCCGCAGGATCGGCAGGGTGATGGTGTGGTCGCCACCCAAAGTCATCGGGATCACGTTGTGCTCGAGGATGTTGTCGTAGGCTTCTTCGATGATGCGCACGGCGTCGAGCAGGTTGAAGGTATTGATCGCCACGTCACCGATGTCGGCGACCGACAGCGAATCGAACGGCGCAGCGCCGGTGGCCATGTTGTACGGGCGGATCATCACCGATTCGGTGCGGATGTCGCGTGGCCCGAAGCGGGTGCCGGGGCGCAGCGAAGTACCGATGTCCAGTGGCACGCCTACGAAAGCAGCGTCCAGGCCGGCAGCGGTCGGTACATGGGGAAGTCGGAGCATGGTGGCGATGCCGCCGAAGCGCGGCATTTCGTTGCCGCCCAGTGGTTGGTGAAGAATCTTGTCCACGGGTAAGGCCTCATCGTCTTTGTTTTATTTATATCGGCGCGCCGTTGAGCACAGGTTCGGACGCCGCTGTGGGGCCGATGATGCGAAATGTAGTGAGGGGAAAGAATCGCTACGGGCAAAAACTTAGTTCAGATTTTTCTAAACTAATGGGCGAGGGGCGATTAGACTTTGTCGGGTTCGGGTCGTGTGATCGACAGGAGATCGTTGCCCTCACCCCAGCCCTCTCCCCCAGGAGAGGGAGCTGATCTCTATTGCTTTCGAATCCTGAGTTCGACTCGATATCGCAGGTCGGCGTAAATCCTCATAACAGCTCGGTAGGCTCCCTCTCCCTCAGGGAGAGGGCTGGGGTGAGGGAAAGTTTTATCAGGCAACACATCTCTAAAGCCCGGAGTAGACATGGCCAACGCTTTACCCGACCTGAAACTGTTACGCATCTTCGTCAGCGTCGTGCGCCATCAGGGTTTCGCCAACGCCCAGCAGGAACTCAACCTGTCGACCTCGGCGATCAGCACCTACATGAGCCAGCTCGAGGCCGCGCTCGGCCTGGTGCTGTGTCATCGCGGGCGCGGCGGGTTCAGTCTGACCAGCAAGGGCGAGCTGTTCCATCAGGAAACCCTGCGCCTGCTCGCCGAACTCGAAGGTTTCGAGCAATACGCCGCCGCGCTCAAGGGCGAACTGCGCGGCACGCTCAACCTCGGCGTGATCGACTCTACCGTCAGCGACAAGGCCCTGCCATTCGCCGAAGCCATCGGCGCCTATAGTCAGGAACACCCGGCGGTGCATTTGCATCTGTCGGTGATGAGCCCGTACGAACTGCAACTTGGCGTGCAGGACAACCGCCTCGATCTGGCCATCGGTGCGTTTTCCACGCGCATGAGCGGTCTGATCTACATGCCGCTGTACCGCGAACAACACTGGTTGTATTGCAGTAGCCGGCATCCGTTGTTCAACGAGCGGCGCATCCCCGAGCAAGTCATCACCCAGCAACGTATGGTCGGACGCGGTTACTGGAGTCAGGCTGAACTCGCCCGCCACGGTTTCAAACACAGCGCCGCGACGGTGGAAAGCATGGAGGCGCAGCTGATTCTGGTGCTGTCCGGCGCCTACATCGGCTACTTGCCGGAGCACTACGCTCAGGCCTGGGCTGACAAGGGTGATTTGCGCGTGTTGCTGCCGGCGACCTTCGGCTATCAGGCGCCGTTTTCGATGATCATGCGCCGCGGCCGCAGCCGTGAACCGCTGATTCAGACCTTCCGCGATTTGCTCAAAGCTCAGCTCAATCAGGCATAGCTTGTAGGAAAAAGAAGTATGTCCAGACCGCAATGCCCGCGCTGCCTGCGCCCCCAAACCCATTGCCTGTGCCCGTTGATCCCGAGCCTCGCCAGCCGCACGCGGGTCTTGCTGTTACAGCATCCGAGCGAGGTCAATCATGCGTTGAATACTGCGCGCCTGGCGGCACTCGGCTTGACCAATGCCGAGCTGATCGTTGGTGAGGTGTTCGAGGATTTGCCGGCGCTGTTGAACCGGCCCGGGTATCGGGCGCGGTTGTTGTTTCCCGCTGATGATGCGCAACCGATGCAAGCTTACGGCGAGCCCGATGAACCCCTGTTGCTGGTGGTGCCGGATGGCACGTGGCGCAAGGCGCGCAAGATGTTGCACCTCAATCCGCTGCTGGCGGCGTTGCCACGGGTGACGCTGGCCGAGGGCGGCGTGTCGCGCTATCGCTTGCGCAAGGCGCCGGGGCCGGGGGCGTTGTCGACGATTGAGGCGATTGTGCAGGCGTTGCAAACGCTGGAGGCGCCGGCGTCATTCGAGCCGTTGCTCAAGCCGTTCGAGGCGTTGATCGAGGGGCAGATTGCGGCGATGGGGGAGGAGACCTTCCAGCGTAATCATGGCGATAGATAGGCGTTGATAGTGCCGGCTTCTTCGCGAGCAAGCTCGCTCCCACAGGGGAGTGCATTCCAAAGTGTGGGAGCGAGCTTGCTCGCGAAGGCGCCAGATCAATCACCGCAAATCTCAACAATGACTAGCGCTCACGCATCGCCTCAGTCCGGGCTTTAAGCACTGGTTTAAGCAGGTAATCCAGCACGCTCTTCTCCCCGGTAATAATGTCCACCGTCGCCACCATCCCCGGAATGATCAGCAGCGGTTTCACATCGCCGCCCAAATGGTTTTTATCGGTACGCACCTGAATCAGATAGAAGCTGTTGCCCTTGTCATCGGTAATCGTGTCCGCGCCGATCAACTCAAGCTTGGCGCTCAGCCCGCCGTAAATCGTGTAGTCGTAGGCGCTGAACTTGACCATGGCTTTCTGGCCCGGATGCAGGAAAGCAACATCCTGCGGGCGCACCTTGGCCTCGATCAGCAGGTTGTCTTCCAGCGGCACGATTTCGACCATGTCGCTGCCCGGCTGGACCACGCCGCCGATGGTGTTGACCTTTAATTGCTTGATCACGCCATGCACTGGCGAAGTCACGGTAGTACGGCTGACACGGTCGTCGATGGCGATGCTGGAGGCGGTGATTTTCGACAGGTCGGTGCGTTTCTCATTCAGCTCTTTGGCGGCCTCGGAGCGGAAGGTTTGTTCGGATTCGTCGATCTTGCTGCGGATCTCGGCAATCGCCGATTCGGCGCGGGGAATCGCCAAAGTCGTGGCGTTCAAAGAGCCACGAATTTCCACGGCACTGCGTTTAAGGCGCAGGATCTCCACGGGGGACACCGCGCCGGTTTTCACCAGCGGCTCAGACATGTTCATCTCTTGCTGCAACAGCGCCAGGCTGGAACTGAACTGGCCTTGCTTGGAACGAAACTCCGCCAGTTCCTGAGTCTTCTGCCGCAGTTGTTCGCTGAGGGTGCGCTGTTCACTGGCCAGCCGCCGTTGGCGCTGGTCGTACAGTGAACGTTCGTCTTCGGCGACTTGCGGCGCCTTGGCGATGACTTCGTCAGAGAGCTTGAACGGCCGGCCCTCGGCTTCCGCCGACAGCCGCTCGACCTGCGCGGTCAGCGCATAACGATCGGCTTCGCTCTCACCCTTGTTCGACAGAAACCGCGTGTCATCCAGGCGCAGCAGGGTGTCACCCTTGTTCACCATCTGGCCTTCACGGACGAAAATCTCGGTGACGATCCCGCCCTCAAGGTTCTGGATCACCTGAATCTTGCTCGACGGAATCGCCTTGCCTTCGCCCATGGTCACTTCTTCGAGCACGGCGAACTTGGCCCAGACCACCGCGCTGATCAGCAGCGCCGCCGCCAGCCACACGGTGATCCGCGACCAGCGCGGCGAATCCTGCAAGGACGCGCCGGCGGTTTCCGGCATGAATTCGGCTTCGGCGCTTTTGCCGAAACTGTCGAAGTAGCCGCGTTCTTTGCTATCGGAGGAAGCAGACATGGGACAACTCCTAGACCGCCGCCGAGCCGACACGGCCCTTGCGCAGTGCATCGATGACCGCTTCTTTCGGGCCGTCAGCGACGACCCGGCCGTTATCCAGCACCAGCAACCGGTCCACCAGACTCAACATCGAGGTACGGTGGGTGACCAGCAGCAGCGTCTTGCCTTGTACCCAGCCGTGCAGCTTCTGCCGCAGCAAGTCCTCGCTGCTGTTGTCCATGGCGCTGGTGGGTTCGTCGAGCAGCATGATCGGTGGATCGAGCAGCAGCGATCGCGCCAGCAAAACTGCCTGACGTTGACCGCCGGAGAGCAATTGCCCGCGCTCGCCCACCGGACGATCGAAGCCTTGCGGGTGCTGGCGAGCGAGTTCGGTGACGCCGGTCAGTTCGGCCACTTCGAGCATGCGTGAATCGCTGATGTAGCGTGCGCCAAGGGTGAGGTTGTCGCGCAGGCTGCCGGCGAGCAGCGGCAGGTCGTGGGCGACATAACCGATTTGCTGACGCAGATCGGCGACGTCGAGTTGGCGCAGGTCGAGGCCGTCGAGCAACAGTTGGCCTTCTTCGGGTTCGTAGAAGCCCATGACCAATCGCGCCAACGTACTTTTGCCCGAACCGCTGCGACCGATGATGCCGACCCGCTCACCGGGTTTCAGGCTGAAGCTGACATTGCTCAGCGCCGGCGCATTCTGGCCGTTGTAATGAAAGGTCACGCCGCTGACGTCCAGCGCGCCTTGCAGTTGCGTGCGTTCCAGCGGCCGTTGTTTGCCGTCGCGTTCCTGCGGCAGAGCCATCAGCGCATCGGTGCTTTTCATGGTCAGTTGCGCTTGCTGATAGCGGGTGATCAGCCCGGCAATCTGCCCCAGCGGCGCGAGCACGCGGCTGCCGAGCATATAACTGGCGACCAGCGCACCGACGCTGAGGTTGCCGGCGATGATGCTGTAGACCCCGGCAACGATCGTCGCCATCCCGGAAAACTGCTGAATGAACAGCGTGCCGTTGGTGGCCAGCGCCGACAAATTACGCGCGTGGCTGTCGAGACGGGTGAGGGCGCCGTGGGTGCTTTCCCATTTGTGCTGGCGCTCACTTTCGGCGCTGCAGGCCTTGAGGGTTTCCAGACCGCCGAGGGTTTCGATCAGCACGGCCTGCCGTTCAGCGCCGAGACTCAGGCTCTTTTGCACGGTGTCACGCAGGCGGACCTGAATGATCATCGCGAAGAGGATGGTGATCGGAAACGCCAGCAGCGGAATCACCACCAGCCAGCCGCCGAGCAGGCCGATAACTACCAACATCAGCACCACGAATGGCAGGTCGATCAGGCTGGTCAGCGTCACTGCCGTGAGGAATTCGCGCAGGCCCTGAAAGTCATGAATGCTCTGCGCGAAACCGCCGATGGTCGCCGGCCGTGCCTTCATCGACATGCCGGTGATGCGCTCGAATAAAGTCGCGGAAAGGATCACATCGGTTTTCTTGCCGGCGGTGTCGAGCAGGTGTGCGCGCACCACCCGCAAAACCAATTCAAACCCTGTACCGATCAGCAAGCCGATCGACAGCACCCACAGGGTCGACGTGGCCTGATTCGGCACGACGCGGTCGTAGGTCTGCATGACAAACAGCGGCACCATCAGGCCTAACAGGTTGATCAGGAAACTGGCGAGAATCGCGTCGCTATACAACCATTTCGACAGCTTCAGGGTGTCGCGAAACCACGCATGGACCCGTGGCACCAATGGCGAGCGCAGGTCTTCGAGTTCGTGGCGCGGGCGGGCGAACAAGGCCTGGCCGCTGTAGTGTTCATTGAGTTCTTCGCGGCTGATCCATTGTTCGCCGCCATCGGCTTCGCTGGGCAGAATCAACGCTTTGCCGTCGTCGCCGAAACGCCGCAACACGGCGGTGCGGCCGTCGTTGAGCAGCAACAGAAGCGGCAGATTGAGCGGCGAGATGTCTTTCAGTTCACGGCGCAGAATGCGCGCCTGCAACCCGGCCCTCGCGGCGGCGCGGGGTAACAGGTCGAGACTCAGGCGTTGTTTGTTCAGCGGCAGCCCGGCACTCAGGCTGGCCCGACTGACCGTCGCGCCATGCAGTTTGCAGAGGATCAACAGGCCGTCGAGTAACGGATCATCGAAGCTCAGCCGCGGATCGACCCCGGTGTGGCCGGGTTCCATGCTGGTCATATTGATCGCTCCCGTTGATGACTACCCGATAACCCGTGGCGAGGGAGCTTGCTCCCGCTTGAGTGCGCAGCACTCACCTGGATTTCATTGCCGCCTGATGCTTTGGGGCCGCTGCGCAACCCAGCGGGAGCAAGCTCCCTCGCCACAATGGGTTATTTCAACTCGGGCAAGCGCGCTTCGTTTTTCACTTCGGTCGCGGCAATCGCATCCGCCGGCAGCACCACTCGTTGTTTGCTCAGCAACTGGCCCATGTTCGCCAGCACGCGGTACATCGAATATTCCTCGGTGTAGCGGATTTCGGTGTAGCGGCGGTTGGCGTTGTAGAGCTCGTTTTCACTGTCGAGCAAGTCGAGCAGGGTTCGTTGGCCAAGGCCGAACTGGTCCTGATAAGCCGCGCGTACGCGTTTGGTGGTTTCGGCGTACTCGCGGGCGGTCGGGGTCTGTTTCTTCGCGTTTTCCATGGCGTTCCACGCCAGGCGGATGTTCTCGTTGAGCTGGCGCAGGGCGTTGTTGCGGATGTCCATCGCCTGATTGATCTGGTGCGCGTCGGAGGCGAGGCGCGCCTTGTCGCTGCCGCCACGAAACAGGTTGTAGTTCATCACCACACCTACGCGCCATTCGTTGTCGTGGCCTTCATCGCCTTGCACGTTGTTGTTCGCGCCCACGGCGGCTTCGGCATCGAAGCGCGGGTAGAACGGCGATTTGGCGACTTCATACTGGCTCTCGGCCGACTGCACGTCAGCCTGCGCGGATTTCAGATACGGGTTGTTGTCGACCATGCTCTGCTGGGCTTCACGCAATTCGGTCGGCAGTTCGCCACGGGTCGAGGCCGGCGTTTCCAGCTCATCGGGCATGCGCCCGACCACACTGTAGAAGTTTGCTTCGGCGTCAGACAGATCGACTTCGGCGGTGTCGAGGTTGTTCTGCGCCAGCGCTTTACGCGCGACCGATTGATCCGAGTCGGCGGTGCTGCCGACGCCGCGCTCGGTGCGCAGGCCGATCTGGTCATTGACGCGCAAGTGCGCCTGCAGGTTGTTGCGCGCCAGCGTCACCAGCTCGCGGCGCTTGAGCACTTCGAGGTAGACCTCGATGGTGCGCAGGGCCAGATCCTGAGCGGTGCCTTGCGCGTAGTACGCGCGCGAATTTGACACGCCTTTGGTGCGCTCGACTTCGTTGGCGGTGTTGAAACCATCGAACAGCATCTGCCGCAGGCGCAGCTCCGACTGGGTGTAATTGAGGATTTCGGTGTGGTGATTACCGAAGGCCCGGGTGTTGGTGTTGTCGCTGTAGCCACGGCCATACGCGGCGTTCAAATCGACGGACGGATAGAAGCCGCCCTTGGCGACTTTGATTTGTTCATCAGCCGACAGGCGCGCGTCCACGCGCGAAGCCAGTTCCGGGTGTGTAGCGATGGTGCTTTGAATAGCCTCGGTGAGGTTCATGGCCTGGGCTTGAGAAGTGCAAGCCATGGCCAGCAAAACCGCGCTGCAGAGGGGGGTTAGAACGCGCATGGGTGCATCTCCCTGAGTCCTGATGGTGTGTTACTGTCGCCAAATATTTGACGATATTTTTAGGTCTAAGCGTTTCACTCTTGTAACAACAGAGCTAAGAACATCCTAGAGCGTAGCTAAGAAAAATTTTTCATAAGGCTTATGCCGAAAAAAACTTATGCGCTTTGTAAAAACCGGCACATTGTTCAGGACGAAAGCCTTTGTTTTATGCGCTTTAGGGAGCTCAAAAAGGCTTGAGGAAAGTTCCACTCACTTTGCGACATACGGCGAAGTACTGCTGAAGGGGAGGGACGCGTAGCGGTCAACGAGCGACAGATTTTTGTCACTCGGGTGATTCACCACCGTTACGTAGCGTTAGTGGGCGGGCGACCTTGATCAGGACGCGGAAGTGCTTGATGGCACTGAAGTTTCCTTAAGGAGCCACCTGCGAAACGAACTGTCGAGGGTGCGAGCGTCGCCCCGACAACCCGATTGAGCCATGGGCTGCTTCGCTTACCAGTGCCGACGGTGGTCGGCAGCGGAGGATTTCACATGGCAACGCTCATCGGCATCGTCAGTAAGGTTGTAGGTCAGGTATTCGCTCAGGCAACTGACGGTACTAAACGCGCACTGGTTGAGGGGGATCGCCTGTATGCCGGCGATCAACTGATCACCGGCGCCGAAGGCGCCGTCGCCGTTCATCTGCAAAACGGCCAGGAACTGACCTTGGGCCGCGACAGCAGCCTGACCATGACTGGCCAATTGCTGGCCGATCAAGCGGCCCATGTGGTCGCTGCGGAGGCCGTGACCCCGAGCGAAGCGCAACTGACCGACGTCGAGCAAATCCAGAAAGCCATCGCTGCCGGTGACGACCCGAGCAAAACCGCTGAAGCCACTGCCGCCGGCCCGAATGCACCGGGCGGTGCACCGGGTGAGCTGGGCGGTGGTCACAGTTTTGTCCTGCTGACGGAAGTCGGCGGACGCGTCGACCCGATCATCGGTTTCCCGACGGCCGGGTTTGGCGGTATTCCCGAGTTTCCTGAAGAACGCCACAACGCTGTCGTCGACAATGGCACCCCGGCGCCGATCGTGCCGCCACCGGTCAACAACATCGTGACCCTCACTGGCCTGGCCGTGCCGGGGGGCGAGTTGACCCTCAACGAAGCCAATCTGCCGGACGGCTCTGCCGCCAATCCGGGCGCTCTGACCCAAAGTGGCAGTTTCACCGTGACCGCACCGGACGGCTTGACCAGCCTGAGCGTTGGCGGCATCAGCCTGATCAACGCTGGCGTGGCCGTCGGTTTTCCGCAATCGATCACCACACAACTGGGCAACACCCTGACCATCACCGGTTTCAACGCAACAACCGGCGTGGTCACTTACAGCTACACCCTCAACGGCAACGAAAGCCATGCCGCCGGTGATGGCGCGAACACTCTCAGTGAACAGTTCACCGTGATCGCCGGCGACAGCAATGGCGACACCGCGACCGGCACGCTGGACGTCAACATCACCGACGACGTGCCCAAAGCGCTGGATGACAGCAACACATCGACCGCCTCGGAAACCCTGCTGACGCTGACCGGCAATGTGCTGACCAATGACGTGCAGGGTGCCGACCGTGTGGCGACCGGGCCGGTGACTGCGGGCACGTTCACCGGTACTTACGGCACCTTGGTGCTCAACGCCAACGGCACTTACACCTACACGTTGAACACCAACGACGCCGACTTCAAAAACCTGCACGGTGGTGGCAACGGCACGGAAACCTTCGCCTACACCATCACCGACTCGGACGGCGACACCAGCACCGCCAACCTCGTTTTGCAGATCCACAACAACGACGACCCGGTGATCATCAATGGCTTGAACGTCGAAGGCGGCGAGCTGACGGTTTTCGAGAAGAACCTCGGTACCGGCAGTGAACCAGATGCAACCGCACTGACCCAGAACGGCACGTTTACCATCACTGCGCTGGACGGCGTAACGACATTGACGGTTGGCGGTATTGCCGTTGTCAGCAACGGTGTAGCGGCAGGCTTCCCGCAATCGATTACCACACCGCTCGGCAGCACTCTGACGATTACCGGTTTCAATGCCACGACTGGCGTCGTGAGTTACAGCTACACGCTTGATCACAACGACGCGCACCCGACGGCCAATGGCGCCAACACGCTCAATGAGCAGTTCGCCGTGACGGTGGTCGATGACAACGGCTCCACGGCCAATGCGTCGCTGGACGTGAACATCGTCGATGACTTGCCCAAAGCCGTGGATGACTCCAATGCCGGCACCGCCTCGGAAACCAGTCTGACCTTGACTGGTAGCGTCCTGACCAACGACGTGCAAGGCGCCGACCGCGTGGTGACCAACGAAAGTGCCGGGCCGATCACCGCGGGTACATTTGCCGGGACTTACGGCACCTTGGTGTTGAACGCCAACGGCACTTACACCTATACGCTGAACACCAACGATGCAGACTTCAAAAACCTGCACGGCGGCGGCAATGGCACGGAGACTTTCGCCTACACCATCACCGACTCGGACGGCGATACCAGTACCGCCAACCTCGTTCTGCAGATCCACAACAACGATGATCCAGTGGTCATCAGCGGCCTCGACGTGAATGGCGGCGAACTCACCGTCTACGAGAAAAATCTCAGCGACGGCAGCGCACCGGATTCCACTGCATTGACGCAGAACGGCACGTTCACCATCACTGCACTCGATGGCGTGACGACGCTGACTGTCGGTGGCATCGCCGTGGTCACCAATGGCGTGGCCGCCGGATTCCCGCAATCGGTGACCACTCCGCTGGGCAGCACCCTAACCATCACCGGGTTCAATGCGACCACCGGCGTGGTCAGCTACAGCTACACCCTGGTCGATAACGAAGCGCATCCCACCGCCAACGGCGCGAACAACCTGCCTGAGCAATTCGCCGTTACCGTGGTCGACGACAACGGCACCACCGCCAACGCGACCCTCGATGTGAACATCGTCGACGACTTGCCAAAAGCCGTGGATGACAGCAACTCAGGCACCGCGTCAGAAACCTTGCTGACTCTGACTGGCAACGTCCTGACCAACGACGTGCAAGGCGCCGACCGCGTGCCAACAGGCCCCGTCACTGCCGGTACTTTCACTGGCACTTACGGCACGCTGGTGCTCAACGCTAACGGCACTTACACCTACACGCTGAACACCAACGACGCCGACTTCAAAAACCTGCACGGCGGCGGCAACGGCACGGAAACCTTCGCCTACACCATCACCGACTCGGACGGTGATACCAGCACTGCCAACCTCGTTCTGCAGATCCACAACAACGACGATCCGGTGATCATCAACGGTCTCGACGTGAATGGTGGCGAACTCACCGTCTACGAGAAAAACCTCAGCGACGGCAGCACACCGGATTCCACTGCATTGACGCAGAACGGCACGTTCACCATCACTGCACTCGATGGCGTGACGACGCTGACTGTCGGTGGCATCGCCGTCGTCACCAATGGCGTGGCCGCCGGATTCCCGCAATCGGTGACCACTCCGCTGGGCAGCACCCTGACCATCACCGGGTTCAATGCAACCACCGGCGTGGTCAGCTACAGCTACACCCTGGTCGACAACGAAGCACATCCAACCGCCAACGGCGCTAACAACCTGCCTGAGCAATTCGCCGTTACCGTGGTCGACGACAACGGCACCACCGCCAACGCGACCCTCGATGTGAACATCGTCGACGACTTGCCAAAAGCCGTGGATGACAGCAACACCGGAACTGCGTCGGAAACCTTGCTGACCCTGACCGGCAACGTCCTGACCAACGACGTGCAAGGTGCGGATCGCGTACCGACCGGACCGGTAACCCCGGGCACGTTCACTGGCACTTACGGTACTTTGGTACTGAATGCCAACGGCACTTACACCTACACCCTCAACACCAACGACACCGACTTCAAAAACCTGCACGGTGGCGGCAACGGCACGGAAAACTTCGCCTACACCATTACCGACTCGGACGGCGATACCAGCACCGCCAACCTGGTGCTGAACATCCACAACAACGACGATCCGGTGGTGCTTAACGGCCTCGACGTGAATGGCGGCGAGCTCACCGTCTACGAGAAAAATCTCAGCGACGGCACCAGTCCCGACACTCCGGCGCTGACCCAAAGCGGCACCTTCACCGTTACTGCTCTCGATGGTCTGCAAACCCTGACCGTGGGCGGCATCAACGTGGTCACCGGTGGCGTGGCCGCAGGCTTCCCGCAATCGACCGTGACGCCGCTCGGCAGCACGTTGACCATCACCGGTTACAACCCCGCCACCGGCGTGGTCAGTTACAGCTACACCCTGGTCGACAACGAAACCCATCCGAACGCCAACGGTGCCAACAGCATCACCGAGAACTTCAACGTCGTCGCCACCGACACCGATGGCAGCACGGCCAGCGGCCAGATCAACGTCAACATCGTCGACGATTTGCCCAGCGCTCATCCTGACGCCGCGTCGGTGGCGGAGGGCGGTACGGTCAGCGGCAATGTGCTGGACAATGACATCGGTGGCGCCGATGGCCCGGCCGTGACTGGCGCGGTGGTCGGCGTGCGTGCCGGCGCCGACACCTCGACGTCGGCCATCGGCGGCCTCAACAGCAACATCAACGGCACCTACGGCTACCTGACCCTGGACGCCAATGGCAACGCGGTCTACCACAGCAATCCCAATGCGGTGAACGGCCCGGGCGCGGTGGATGTGTTCACCTACACCGTGCGCGATTCCGACGGTGATGAAAGCACCACCACCATCACCATCGATGTCGCCAACAGCAAACTGAACGCGACCAGCGACACCGACGTCACCGTCTATGAGAAAGCCCTCGACCTGACCAAGGACGGCGCAGATCTGGCGCCCGGTACGGTCACCGGCAGCGACCCGACCAGCACTGGCGAAACCGCGTCCGGCACGTTGGTCGGCTCGGTCACTGGCGCAGTTGGTGCGATCAGTTACGCGCTGGTTGGCAGCGCCACCGGCAACTACGGACAGATCGTCCTCAACGCCAACGGCACTTACACCTACACGCTGACCTCGCCGGCGAGCACCACGCCGCATGCCGACGATGGCGCCAATACCCTGACTGAAACGTTCACCTATCAGGCTACCGATTCGCTGGGCAACGTCGTCACCAGCAGCATCGTCGTCAGCATCGTCGATGATGTGCCGAAAGCCGTGAACGACAGCAACGCCAACAGCGCTTCGGAAACGCAATTGATCCTGACCGGCAATGTGCTGACCAACGATGTGCAAGGCGCCGACGTAGTGGCGACCGGACCGAATGCCGGGCCGATCACCGCCGGCACGTTCACCGGTACTTACGGCACGCTGGTGCTCAACGCCAACGGCACTTACACCTACACGCTGAACCCCAACGATGCCGACTTCAAAAACCTGCACGGCGGTGGTAACGGCACCGAAACCTTCACCTACACCTTGACCGATGCTGACGGCGATACCAGCACCGCCAACCTCGTCCTGCAGATTCACAACAACGACGATCCGGTGGTGCTTAACGGCCTCGACGTCAATGGCGGCGAACTCACCGTCTACGAAAAAAACCTCAGTGACGGCACCAGCCCCGACACCCCGGCGCTGACCCAGAGCGGCACCTTCACCGTGACCGCCCTCGATGGCCTGCAAACCCTGACCGTCGGCGGCATTGCCGTGGTCACCAACGGTGTCGCCGCAGGCTTCCCGCAATCGGTGGTTTCGCCGTTGGGCAGTACCTTCACCGTCACCGGTTACAACCCGGCGACGGGTGTCGTCAGTTACAGCTACACCCTGGTCGACAATGAAGCTCACCCGACCGGCAACGGTGCCAACAGCCTCACCGAGAACTTCAACGTGGTGGCGACGGACACCGATGGCAGCACCGCCAGCGGCCAGATCAACGTCAACATCATCGATGACTTGCCGACCGCCAAAGCGGACAGCGGCTCGGTGGCGGAGGGCGGCACGGTCAACCTCAGCGTGCTCGGTAATGACGTCACCGGCGCCGATGGAGCCGCCGCAGGTGGGGCAGTAGTCGGCGTGCGCGCCGGCAGCAACACCGCGACGTCGGCCATTGGCGGCCTCAACAGCAATATCAATGGCAACTTCGGTTACCTGACCCTCGATGCGGCGGGCAATGCCGTCTATCACAGCAACCCGAACTCGGTGAGCCCACCGGGCGCCACCGACACCTTCACCTACACCATCCGCGACAGCGACGGCGATGAAAGCACCACGACCATCACCATCAACGTTGCCGACAGCAAGTTGGTAGCGTCGGTCGATCAGGACGTGACGGTGTATGAAAAAGCCCTCGACCTGACCAAGGACGGCCAGGATCTGGCCGCCGGTACGGTCACCGGCAGCGACCCCACCAACACCGGCGAAACTGCGACTGGCACGCTGGTCGGTGCAGTCACCGGCGGCACGGGCGCGATCACTTACACGTTGGTCGGTAGCGCCACCGGCAGCTATGGGCAGATTCAGCTCAATGCCGACGGCACCTACACCTACACGCTGACCTCGGCGCCGAAAACCTCGCCGAGCGCCAACGACGGCGCAAACACCCTCAGCGAAAGTTTCACCTACAAAGCCACTGACGCACTGGGCAACAGCACCACCAGCACCCTTGTGGTCAACATCGTCGATGACGTACCCAAAGCGGTAGCGTCGGAACGTTCGGTGGCGGCGGTGGAGATCGATTCCAACCTGCTCATCGTGCTCGATATCTCCGGCAGTATGGCCGATGCTTCCGGCGTGCCAGGCCTGTCGCGGCTGGCGCTGGCCAAGCAGGCGATCAGCGCCTTGCTCGACAAGTACGACGACCTCGGCGATGTCAAAGTCCAGCTCGTTACCTTCAGCAGCAACGCCACTGACAGAACGTCGGTGTGGGTCGATGTAGCCACTGCCAAGACCCTGCTTGCCGGCCTCACCGCTGGCGGCGGCACCAACTACGACGCTGCCGTGGCCACCATGTACAACGCGTTCAACACGGCGGGCAAACTCACCGGGGCGCAGAACGTCGGTTACTTCTTCTCCGACGGCAAACCCAACGAGGGCGATATCGGCACCGCCGATGAAGCAACGCTGAAAGCCTTCCTCGATGCCAACAACATCAAGAACTACGCGATCGGCCTCGGCAGCGGTGTGAGCAACGCCAACCTCGATCCGCTGGCGTATGACGGCATCAGCCACACCAACACCAACGCGGTGGTGGTGACCGATCTCAATCAACTCAACTCGGTGCTGTCCGGCACCGTGGTCGGTGCGCCGGTCACCGGTTCGTTACTGGGCGAGGGCGGCACGTTCGGCGCCGATGGCGGCTTCATCAAATCCATCGTGATCGACGGCACCACTTACACCTACGATCCGAAAGCCCTCAGCGGCCAAGGCTCGTTGACGCCAAGCGGCGGCACCAATCACGGCACCTTCAATACCGTCAACAACACGTTGAGCATCGCCACCAATAACGGCGGCACGCTGGTGATCAACCTCGACACGGGCGACTACACCTACACCTCGCAGAAAACCACGGCGGTGGTGATCACCGAGAACATCGGCTTCACCGTCAGCGACAACGACGGCGACCTCGCCAGCTCGACACTGACCGTGAAAGTGATCCCCAACGCGCCGCCGGTGGCGGTCGACGACCACGTCATCACTAACGTGCTGTCGAGCAACATCGTGGTGCCGGGCGAGCTGTTGCTGGCCAACGACACCGACCCCAACGGCGATACCCTCAACGCCACGCCAACCACCTTCAACACCGGTTGGGCGGCGAAGGGCGCGGACTTCACCGGCACCGGCGCCGTTACGTTCAATGGCAACAGCAACAGCGCCGCCAACCAGACCCTGGCCGATGTGCGCAATGCGTTCGCGGCCAACACCGCAGCGATGACCGCTGTACTGGTGATCAGCGGCTACCTCGGCGCGGTGACCAACGCCAATGCCAACGATGAAGACCTGATCACCGTCAAACTGAAACAAGGCGAAACGCTGAACCTGGATCACAACCTGGCGGCCGGGCACGTCACCCTGGAGTACTCGCTCAATGGCGGCGCGTTCGTGACCATTGCCGACGGCGGCACCATCACCGCCAGCGCCGACGGCACCTACCAGATCCACGTGACCAACATCACCAACACCAGCGGCAGCAACACCAACGCCGCAGAAAACTATCAACTGACCATGACGGTCAACTACGCCGGGGCCCACGACGTCACCCCGGACTTCCACGGCACCTACACCGCCAACGACAACCACGGCGGCAGCGACACGGCCAACGTGACCATCAGCTATCAGGACGGCCACACTCTCACCGGCACCTCGGGCGACGACATTCTGGTGGCCGGCACCGGCGACAACATCCTCAATGGTGGCGACGGCAACGACGTGCTCACCGCAGGCTCAGGCAACAACGAACTGCACGGTGGCGCCGGCAATGATTTGCTCTACAGCGGACCGGGCAATGACCTGCTCGACGGCGGCACCGGTATCGACACCGCCAGCTACGCCCACGCTACCGCCGGTGTAACCGTCAACCTCGGCCTGCTCGGTGCGCAAAACACCCTTGGCGCCGGCACCGATACCCTGACCGGCATCGAAAACCTCATCGGCTCGAACTTCAACGACACCCTGACCGGCGACAACAATAACAACGTGATCAACGGCGGTCTGGGCAACGACATCCTCAACGGTGGCGGCGGTGACGATCTGCTGATCGGCGGCATGGGCAACAACACCATGACCGGTGGCGCAGGGGCCGACACCTTCCAGTGGCTCAAGGGCAATAGCGGCCATGACCTGATCACCGACTTCACCCCCGGCACCGACAAGCTCGACCTGTCGCAACTGCTGCAAGGCGAAAACGGCACGACAGCGTCGCTGGATGACTACCTGCACTTCACCGTCAGCGGCAGCGGCGCCTCGGTGCTCACCAGCATCGATGTCAGCGCCATGGCCGGCGCCACGCCGAACCAGACGATTGATCTGGCCGGCGTCAACCTGGCTAGCCACTACGGTGTGACACCGGGGGCGGGCGGGGTGGTTGCCGGTGGGCATGACACGGCGACGATCATCAGCGGGATGTTGAATGATCATTCGTTGAAGGTGGATACGGTGTAAGCGACGCCTGAAACGACAAAACCCGCCGTCCCGGTTATGGGGCGGCGGGTTTTTTCTGTCTGATGGTATGGCGTTGCTCATTCTGGCCCCTTCGCGAGCAGGCTCGCTCCCACATTGGAGTGCGGTTAACTGTGGGAGCGAGCCTGCTCGCGAAAGCGCCAGATCTGACGCCGAATAACTCAGCGGTTGATCACGCCTGCATCAACCCGGCAACTCCAGATTATCCATCACCCGATTCACCGCCAGCTCCCCGAGCATGATCAGTTGCGCGATCCCCAACAACGTCCTGCGCTGCGACGCGGGTATGAGGTGGGCGAAGTCATGGGCGATGGTTCTGGCTGAGGCGAGTGTCTCGCTGGCATCGGCCAGCAGTTCTTCGTTTTTGAAGTCTGCGGTGACGGCGTACATCCGGCGGGTTTTTCGCGGTGGTGGGGTGGAGCCGGGTGGGCAGAGATAGTGGTCGAGGGCGCGTTCGGCGGCGTCGTTGAGTTTTTTTGAATCGAGGGATTCGTAGGGTGAGGCGAGATCGGTTTCGGGCGGGTTGGGTGTTGGTTTGATCATGGTGAAGCTCCTATAAGAGTGGAGCCGCCCAGAACTGTCGCTAAACAGGAAGGTGGCGGCTGTACGCAGGTTAGCGAACCGGTTATAGGCACCCGGCAGACCCGAGGGTCTCCCGCATACAGCCACCATAGCGAAGTTGCAGACATTGAATCTGCCACAAAGCATGGAGCGCTGATGCACCTATTACAGATTTGGGTCGCTAAACCCGATCGCTGACTCTTCAGCGACCGCACCACAATAGAACCCGACCCCAAGGCGCACAAGCCGGCGGATTCTGGCTTAGCTGTAGGCAAAGGCGCAAGAATTTGTAGCCTGAAAGGCGTGTCTGGAGGTGTCTTTTAAACAATATTGTTTAAAGGCAAAGAGGCTCAGGATTTGCGCAAAGTCTTCTGCCGCAAAATATAAACCGTCACCAGCACCGCACTGGTCAGCATGAACCCCCGTGCCCACGGCAGCGGCACCAGATAACACGAGAACAGAATGCTCGCCCACATCAGCCCGATCGCGTAGACCTTGCCCTTGAGCGGTATGCCGTTGCCATCGAGGTAATCGCGGATCCATGGCCCGAGCCGGGGATGTTCGACCAGCCATTTGTAAAAGCGCGGAGAGCTGCGGGCGAAACACGCCGCTGCGAGCAGGAGAAATGGGGTGGTGGGCAAAACGGGCAGGAAAATCCCGATCACCCCCAATGCCACGCTGAGCCAGCCGACGGCCAGCAAGAAGTAGCGCAACATCAGGGGGCGGTTGCCTATGGGGTTGTCCATAGGCCGGATCTTAGTGGTGACGTGGCTTGAGGATCGCCGGTTTTTCGTCTGGCGCCTGGCACAGCAAGTACAGCGCGGTCAGGGCTTCCGGGATCTGCACGATCATGTCGTCCATCAGGTTGGCGTCCTTGGCGATGTCTTCGAATTCCGGCTGCTCGTCGAACAGGCCCGAACCGACCATGATCGGCAGCAACATTTCGCTGACTTCTTCTTCGGCGGTTTCGAACCAGGCGGCTTCACGCAGGAACACGCCTTCCATGAAACCGATGCACCAGCCGCGCAGTTCGGAATCGTCCGGCTCGTCGCCCAGATCCAGTTCGCATGGCAGTTCGAATTCTTCATCCGAGGCCAGTTGACGGGCGATGTGCGCCTTGAGGCCGATCAAAGTGGCTTCGATCTCTTCGCGTTGGGCTTCACCGCTGTAGTGCGGCTCTTCGGCGAACAGGGCGTCGATCCACTCACGATCCGGCACGACGTCCGAGCAGATCGACAGGGCGGTGAGGTAGCCGTGAGCGGCCACGTAATCCAGCGCCTCGTCATGCAGTTCGTCGGCGTCGAGGAAGACTTGCAGGCGGGTCAATTGCTCAGCGAAGGACATTACGGGGCTACCTTGGGGAATAAACAATGCGGGAATTCTAGGCCTTCTTGCGCGCTCAAGCCAGCCGCATGGCAGATTTGCCGCAATAACGGACGGCATCCAAACCCTGTGGGAGCGAGCCTGCTCGCGAAAGCGCTGTGTCAGGCGCCTTTATAGTGACTGACCCACCGCATTCGCGAGCAGGCTCGCTCCCACAGGGGTCGATGTGAAGCTGTGTCTTATCAGCGGCACCCTGTGCAGGGGAGGGCTCGGGTATACTGCCGCGTTTTGCGCTCCCTGCGCGCATTGCGCCTGTCATGCAATGCGTTCTTACGATTCTGCGGTGCAGCTTTGCCCGTCATGAACCAGCCTTGCAGGGATGTTTTTGTGATTTCTGGAGTTTTTATGCTCGAACAGGCTCAACGCGTCCTCAAGGACATCTTCGGCTACGACAGTTTCCGTGGCCGTCAGGGTGCAATCATTGAGCGCGTGGCCAGTGGCGGTGATGCGCTGGTGCTGATGCCTACCGGTGGCGGTAAGTCCCTGTGCTTCCAGGTGCCGGCACTGTTGCGCGATGGCCTGGCGGTGGTGGTGTCGCCGTTGATCGCGTTGATGGACGACCAGGTTGCCACCCTCGAAGAGCTGGGTGTCGCCGCCGCTGCGTTGAACTCCACGCTCAGCGCCGAACAACAGCGCGACCTCGCGACGCGAATCAAGCGTGGCGAAGTGAAGATGTTGTATCTGGCGCCCGAGCGCTTGGTGCAGCCGCGCATGCTGTCGTTCCTGCAAGGGCTGAACATCGCGTTGTTCGCCATCGACGAGGCGCATTGCGTATCGCAATGGGGCCACGACTTCCGTCCGGAATACCTGCAACTGGGCCAGTTGGCCGAGATGTTTCCCGACGTGCCGCGTATCGCCCTGACGGCGACTGCCGACAAACGGACCCGCGAAGAGATCGTCACGCGCCTGCACCTGCAAAATGCCGAGCGCTTCCTGTCGAGCTTCGACCGCCCGAATATCTTCTACCGCATCGTGCCCAAAGAGCAGCCGCGCAAGCAGTTGCTGGCGTTCCTCGCCGAGCGGCGCAGCGATGCCGGCATCGTTTATTGCCTGTCACGCAAGAAAGTCGAGGAAGTCGCAGCGTTCCTGAGCGAGCAAGGCTTCCCGGCGCTGCCGTATCACGCCGGTCTGCCCAACGATCTGCGTGCCTTCAACCAGAAGCGCTTCCTCAATGAGGAAGGCCTGATCATGGTTGCCACCGTGGCGTTCGGCATGGGCATCGACAAGCCCAACGTACGCTTTGTCGCACATCTCGATCTGCCGAAATCCCTTGAAGCGTATTACCAGGAAACCGGTCGCGGTGGCCGTGACGGCCTGCCGGCGGATGCGTGGATGGCCTACGGTCTGCAAGACGTGGTGATGCTCAAGCAGATGCTGCAGAACTCCGAAGGCGACGAGCGGCACAAGCGTCTGGAGCAGCACAAGCTCGACGCCATGCTGTCGCTGTGCGAAGAAACCCGCTGCCGTCGCCAGACCTTGCTGGCGTATTTCGACGAAGACATGCCCGAGCCATGCGGCCATTGCGACAACTGTGTCGATGGCGTGCAGACCTGGGACGCCACCGAGCCGGCGCGTCAGGCGTTGTCGGCGATTTTCCGCACCGGCCAGCGGTATGGCGTTGGCCATCTGGTCGATGTGTTGCTGGGCAAGGACAACGAAAAAGTCCGCAGCTTCGGCCATCAGCATTTGTCGGTGTATGGCGTGGGCAAAGCACTGAGCGAAAGCGAATGGCGTTCGTTGTTCCGTCAGTTGGTCGCGCGGGGCTTGGCCGATGTCGATCATGAAGGTTACGGCGGCCTGCGGCTGAACGACAGTTGCCGACCACTGCTCAAGGGCGAGGTGAGCCTGGAGCTGCGCCGCGACCTGAAACCGCAAGTCGCCGCCAAGACCAACAGCAAGAGCCCGGCCAGCCAATTGGTGCGCGGCGAAGAGCGCGAACAGTGGGAAGCCTTGCGCGCCCTGCGGCGCAAACTCGCCGAAGAACACGGTGTGCCGCCTTACGTCATCTTCCCCGACTCGACGCTGCTGGAGATGCTGCGCAGTCAACCGACTTCGCTGGCGGAAATGGCCCGGGTCAGCGGCGTCGGTGCACGCAAGCTGGAACGTTATGGCGAGGCGTTCCTCGAAGTGCTGGGCGGCGAAGTCGAGGCACCGAAAGCGGTGGCCGATTTGCGCCACGAGCTGATCACATTGGCCCGCGCCGGGATGACGCCGTTGCAGATCGCCGGTCAGTTGCAGTGCTCGGAAAAAAACGTCTACACCATGCTCGCCGAGGCCATCGGCAAGCAGCAATTGTCCCTCGAGCAGGCGCTGGACTTGCCTGAAGAGCTGATGGGCGAAGTGCAGGACGCGTTCCTGGATGGCGAAGGTGAGTTGCCGTCGGTCGCCGAAATCGCCGAGTTGTTTGCAGGTCGGGTCCCGGAAGGCGTGCTGTATTGCGTGCGGGCTGCGTTGCAGTCGGAATTCGAGATGTAATTCGCCTGAGTACCCTCACCCCAGCCCTCTCCCAGAGGGAGAGGGGGCCGACCGAGGCGTCTGAGGTTTGACATCGACCTGAAAGAACCAGTCGATTATGGATTCGGTAAAGCAGGATCAGGTCGGCGTAATCCTGAAGCATCCCCCATTCAGTCCCCTCTCCCTCTGGGAAAGGGCCAGGGTGAGGGCCGTCCAATTCTGGATTCAGCAAAGCCCTCCCAAGTCGCAGAATATCTTAAGCATCCCCCATTCAGTCCCCTCTCCCTCTGGGAGAGGGCCAGGGTGAGGGGCCTCAAGATGTAACGATTCAGTACAGACCGCCACTTGCCTATAACTGCAGCTCATGCTTAGCTGGCTAATAATTAGAAATTCTTTATTTTTCAGTCTAACCGTGAGTGTTTTATGCCGTTAACCGATCAACACCGCTTTGGCATGCAACTGGCCCAGATGTCCCGTGGCTGGCGTGCTGAACTGGACCGCCGGCTGGCCGGCCTGGGTTTGTCCCAGGCGCGCTGGCTGGTGCTGCTGCATCTGGCGCGCTTCGAAGAGGCGCCGACCCAGCGGGAGCTGGCGCAGAGCGTCGGCGTCGAAGGCCCGACCCTTGCCCGTTTGCTCGATAGTCTGGAAAGCCAGGGCCTGGTGCAACGCCAGTCCGTGATGGAAGACCGCCGGGCGAAAAAGATCGTGCTCTGCGCGCCGGCCCTGCCGTTGATCGAACAAATCGAAACCATTGCCACACAACTGCGCCACGAATTGTTCGAGGGCGTCGACGAGGCGGATTTGAAGGTGTGCATGCGCGTTCACGGGCACATTCTGGCCAACCTGGAAAAATCTTGAGGCATTATCGCGCACCGGTTTTTTGAGGGATCGCGCGGAGCAGACTATAAGAACTACTGGGCAATATCGTGTTCGTACCGGATGTGCGAACGCATAGAAGTCGGTTTTGCTTATTTAAGGGATGCTCATGCTCGCAAGTTGGCACGTGGTACTGCGCGGTGGCGCCAAATGGCTGTTGGTCGCTGGCGTATTCAGTTACTCGACCGGGTCGATGGCCCTGGGGCTGGGTGACATCACTGTTCATTCAGCCCTCAATCAGCCGCTCAAGGCCGACATCGCTTTAGTGGATGTCGGCGCGCTCACGCAGAACGAACTCTCGGTCAGCCTGGCGACGGCAGATGAGTTCGGTCAGGCCGGGGTCGAGCGGGTGTTTTTCCTCAATGACCTGAAGTTCACGCCCATCGTGCATGGCAATCGCCAAATGATCCGGGTGACCTCCAATAAACCGGTCAATGAGCCGTTTCTGAATTTCCTCGTACAACTCAATCAGCCCAATGGCCGGTTGTTGCGCGAGTACACCGTACTGATCGATCCGCCCGGTTCGCCCGGAATCGTGCCGGCCACTGACGAGCCGGATCCCCGCCCGCAATCCTCTGCATTCCCCACGGTCGAACCTGTAACCGCGCCAGCGCAGGCTGCCCAAGGCAAACGCGAGACCGCACCTGCATCCGCACCCGCGCCTGCAACAAGCGCCGCCGCTGATGCCGTGGCCGAGCAATTGGCCGCCAGCGTATCGCTGAATCAGCAATTGCAAAAAACCGTCGATGAACTGAACAGCAAACTGCAATCACAGGATGTGCAGATAGCCGACGGCAAAAAGCAGGTCAGTGATTTGCAAACGCGCTTGGCAGAACTGCAAAAACCAACGCCACCGCCCGTAGTGGCCCCGACCCTGGCCCCGGTCGCTGCGGCGGTAGAGCCCGCGGAAGAGGGTTTGAACTGGCCAGTGCTCGGCGCTCTGTTGTTAGTGTTGGGCGCATTGGGCGGGCTGTTTATTTACCGTCGACGGCAACAACAGACACCGAGTGACGAGCCGTTGCCGCTGATGCCACTGCGCAATGATCCCGATGTCGATGCGGCCGAAAGCAGCGAGCCTGTCAGGGCTCACGCCTCAGCCGAGCACCGTGAAGAGCCGGCGGCGGGCGACGTGCTTGAAGCGGTGGGCATCTATCTGGCTTACGGACGGCTTGGTGAGGCGGTCGGCTTGCTGCGCGATGCCTTGCACAAGGAACCGGAGCGCGTCGACCTGGGTGTGCAATTGCTGGAGGTGCTGGGGCGCCAGGGCGATAACGCCGCCTACGATCTACAGGAAAGTCATTTGCGCGAACAGGGCGTCGATGCCCAGACGTTGCGGGAGGTTCGCGCCCGACATCCGAAACTGTCCGGGGCCGCAGCGTTGGCCGCGGTGGCGCCGATCATCGCGGCGGCCCCCGTTGTCGCTGCACAACCGGCCCCTGAAGATGATTTCGAGTTGAACCTGGGCGAGTTGTCGATGGATTCCAGTTGGGATCTGGAAGACAGTCGTTCGGCCCCTGCCGAGCCGCCAGCAGAGACTTCCGCGCTCGGTTCCGGTTTGCAGGTCTTGCCGCAGGACTTTGAATTGCCGGAAACAGCCAGCGACGACGCTGAACTTGAGTGGATCCCTGAGGTGGAAGCAGGGCCACTGGATGAAGATTTTCTCAATGAATTTGCTGATCCCGAACCGTCACTGGCGCTGCAACCTTTGGATTTGCAGACACCAGAGCCAGTACACGACGAAAATTCCGGAAAGCTCGAACAGGCTCAGACGTGCATTGACGACGGTGACATCGACAGCGCGATTGCGTTGCTCAATGAATTGCTCAAAGAGGGCGATGAACCTTTGAAGCAAACGGCGCGTACGTTGCTGGCGGGAATTCGCTGAAGCCTCCGATCCGATTTGCGGTTGAGCTGATACCGCCTTCGCGAGCAGGCTCGCTCCTACAATTGGAATGCGTTCCCCTGTGGGAGCGAGCCTGCTCGCGAAGGCGGATTGTCAGGCGACCTGATCAGAAGGTCTGTCCAAGGTTCAAATACACTGCCTGCTCATTCGCATCATTCAACCCGTAACTGAAATTCAGCGGCCCCAGCGGCGTGTCGAAACCAATAAACACGCTGGCCGCGTTGATATAGCCGCTGTCGAATTCATTGTCGTTGTTCCACGCCCGTCCACGCTCCAGGGAGGCGCCGGCATACAACGGGAAGTCCAGCGGCAGGTACGAGCGCGGTGTCAGTCGGCGGTAATACACCGCACGCATCAGGCTGACGTTTTGCCCGGAAATGGCATCCTCACGGAAACCCGACAACTGTCGCGCACCACCAAGCAGGAAGCTCGAAGTGACCACGTTGGCATCGTCGAGCGTGCGCCCATAGCGACCACCGAGAATCAGCGTATCCGGGCCACGGCTCATGGCTTTGTCGAGTTTGAATTCCCACTGCCGGTAGCGCGTGTCCGATCCCAGGCTTGGTTCGAATTGCATCAATGTCAGACTGATGTCCTTGCCTTCGTGAGGGAAGTACACGTTGTCCAGTGAGTCATACGAATACTTCAGCGCATAGAAACCTTCGTTGAAGTTTTCACTCGGCAGATCCTGATCGCCAATGCGCACATCGGCCTTGCCCCACGCCTCACCCACACCGAAACGCACTTCGCCGTTGTTGCCGATCTGGCGACCGAAGTTGAGACCGAAACCGTAGCGCTCGACGCGATACTGCGCGATCGGATCGTTGTCGAGCACCGAGTCGACGTTCTGCGCTTCGAACGATGCATACGGCGCGACGAAGTAGCGCGAACCAACGTCCAGCGGTTGATAGAACTCGGTGTACAACTCTTGTTTGTCGCCAATCTGTGCGCGGGTCAGCCATTCTGCGCCGAGGCGGTTGATGCCGTTGATGCGGTAACTGGCGCCGAGGTTGAAAGCGCTGTCGCCGCGCATGTCATCTGACAGGTTCAAGCCGACCCGCAGGTAATCGGTGCCGCTACGTTTACCCCGGGCGCTGATCACCAACGTGTGATCCTCGCCCTTGTGCACCACGCGGTATTGCACCTGCTCGAAGTAATCGAGCCCGTACAAAGTGCCCATGTCCGAGTGCAATCGCGCCAGGTCCAGCGGCTCGCCGATGTGCTGGCGGATGTAATAGCGAATCACATCATCATCGACTTTCGAGTCGTTCTCGACGCGGATCGCGGTGATGATCGGCGTGCGCTGCCCCGGTGAGCGCGCAGCATCGAGTTCGGCGTCGCGGGATTCGGCGGGTTTGAGTGTGGCCAGGCGCGCGTCGAGGATTCGGGTCGCGCGGTAACCGGCGTCGATCATTTCCTGCGCCTTGCCGAAATCTGTGACACCGAACGCTGCGAGCGCGGGCTGGATCAGCACATCGGAGGGTTTCAGCGCGGCCAGCTGTTCTTCGGAGTTGCTGCGGGTCATCAGGGTGATCGACTGGTTCAGCACGTCGACCACGGTGGTCAGTTGTTTGCGATTGCGCAGCGGTGTGCCGATATCGACGACGATGGCCACGTCGACGCCCATTTCCCGCGCCACATCGAGCGGAATGTTGTCGGTCATGCCGCCGTCCACCAGCAGTCGGCCGTCGAGTTCGACCGGGGCGAACACCGCCGGGATCGACATGCTGGCGCGAATCACCTGGGGCAGGTGGCCTTTGCGGAACACCACTTTTTCGCCGTTGGCGATGTCGGTCGCGACGGCGCGGAAGGGGATCGGCAACTTGTCGAAATCCCGGGTATCACTGGTATGCGCCAGCAGACTTTCCAGCAACAACGCGAGGTTCTGCCCCTGAATGACGCCCAGTGGCAGGCCGAGACTGCCGTCGTCGCGAAAGCTGAGTTTCTGTTTGACCAGGAAGTCGCGGTCATCCTGCTTGCGCCGAAACGGCACGTCTTCACGCGGTGGCGCGTCGGACAGCGCGGCTTGCCAGTCGATGCTCAGCGCGAGTTTTTCCAGCTCATCGATCTTGTAACCCGAGGCGTACAGGCCACCGACCACCGCGCCCATGCTGGTGCCGGCGATCGCATCGATCTTGATGCCTTGCTCTTCCAGCGCCTTGAGCACGCCGATGTGCGCCAGCCCACGCGCGGCGCCGCCGGACAGCACCAGACCGACTTTCGGTCGTGTCGCCTCACTGGCGTGGACAAACAGAGGAAGAAAACCTAGCAGCAGGCAAAACAGCAGACGGCGCATTGTGAGTCTCGGGGCAAGCGATAAAGCCGGCTATTATAGCGGCGCCCTCTGTCTCAGGAGTTTCAGCGAACATGACTGTCGCAAAAGCAGAAGTTGTCATCACTTATTGCACCCAATGCCAGTGGCTGTTGCGCGCGGCGTGGCTGGCACAGGAACTGCTCAGCACCTTCGGCGACGACCTCGGCAAAGTCTCGTTGGTGCCGGGCACCGGTGGGGTGTTTCACATCACCTGCGCCGGTGTGCAGATCTGGGAGCGCAAGGCCGACGGTGGTTTTCCCGAGGCCAAGGTGCTGAAGCAGCGCGTTCGCGATCAGATCGATCCTGACCGCGACCTCGGGCACAACGACCGCACTCAGTGAGACGCGGCTTCGGCGGCAACGGTTTTCTTGTCGGCGCTGCCAGACATCCGCGCGGACACGACGATGGCGATGATGATCAATGCGCCGCCCATCAACATCCGTAGCGTCGGGTTTTCGTTGAACAGCAGCCAGGCGATGGTGATGCCGTAAACCGGCTCCATGGCAAACACCACCGCCGCCGTGCGTGCCTTGATCACCGCCAGACTGGCGACGAACAAACTGTGAGCCACGCCAGTGCAGAACACCCCGAGCAAGCCGATCCACAGCCAGTCCAAGGCGCGGACCTCGCTGAGTTGTGGCGCCGCGACCGGCAGCAGACACAACGCCACCACCACGTTTTGACACAACGCTGCCTGCACCGCCGGAATCCGCCCGGAGCTGGCGCGATTGGTCAGCGACAGCAACGAAAACAGCAGACCCGACAACACCGCCCAGAGCAGGCCGGTGGTTGCGCCGCTGGCCAGATCGAAGGCCGGCGTCACCAGCACCAGACCGACCGTGACCAACACGACGAGGATGATCTCGTTGGCGCGGATGCGCTCGCGAAAGATCAGCCCTTCAAGGATCACCGTAAACGCCGGGAAACTGGCAAAACCCAACGTTGCGATTGCCACGCCGGCAACCTTCACCGAAACGAAGAAACTCACCCAGTGCCCGGCCAGCAACACACCGCTGAGGGCGAGGCGGCGCCAATCCACGGCTTGAAGTTTCTGCCAGCCGTGCTGGCTGGCGAAACGTGCAAAAAACGCCAGGGCGAGCACGGCAAAAGCCGCGCGACCGAAGACGATCACGGCGGGGGACGCGGCGGCGAGCTTGCCGAACACACCGGTCAGGCCAAAC
Organism: Pseudomonas fluorescens; assembly: GCF_001648775.1. Taxonomy (GTDB): domain Bacteria; phylum Pseudomonadota; class Gammaproteobacteria; order Pseudomonadales; family Pseudomonadaceae; genus Aquipseudomonas; species Aquipseudomonas fluorescens_M. The sequence goes on along the minus strand of NZ_LVEJ01000023.1, from coordinate 92,784 downwards.
ATCAAAGCGCCAATATGCAGAGCGCCGAGGGCGGTACGCGGAGTCATTGCAATCCTTTTTTCAGGTTCAATTCACCGGTCCATTGAACCGCGTATCGGCCCGCAAGTCTGTCGGCAGACTATCGTCTTTTGTCGTAGGAATCGCGCCGAAGCTGGCCGGGTGATGAGCCGAACTCACGTAGGACCGCGGCGGAAAAGGCACTCTGCGAGCTGTAACCGACGCGATTGGCGATTTCACCTATCGGCAACGCGGTGTCGCGCAGCAGTTGCACCGCCAGATGCAGGCGTCGGCTGCGAATGTAGTCCATCGGCGTCTGCCCGCATTCGGCCATGAACCGTGCATGCAGGCGCGCGCTGGATAAACCGGCGACTCGCGCCAGATCGGCGACTTGCAACGGGTAAGCGGCGTTTTGCTCGATGTGCGCATCCAGTGCGGCATAAGGCAGGCGCCGCGTGGCGAGTTCGGCCGGTTGCGCAAGATTGAGGCTGGCCAGCAGCAGCACTGCGCCTTGCTGAGCGATCAACGGATCGCTGACCGGACTGTTCGCCAGCCAGCTGACCAGCTGGCTTTGCCCAGAGTCCAGCGAAAGGCGTGCGGGCTGATCAAGCAAGCGGCGACTGGCCTCGGCATGTTCACCGAGTGAATCTGCGACCCATTGCCCTTCAGGAATATCGAGCACCAGACAGCGGCTGCCGTCGGGACTGCCGCAGGCATGATGCGCGCCGGACGGAATCACCACGAAACTCTGCTGGCGCACCTGACTGCCACAGCCTTCGACCTCGAAATCCAGCGCGCCGGACAAGCCAAACACCAATTGCGCGTGCTCATGGCTGTGCACGATCAAATCGCGGGTGTACTGACGCAGGGTAAGGATCGGTCGCATGGCAGGTCGTCTCCGAAGTAATCGCCAGTCTACACCGGCGCACACCGGATGCGTTGTCACAGGACTGACGCACACTTGTCATGGTCGATTAACCGCGCAGGCGCACTCTGGCGAAAACATCGCAGAGGGTTGCCCATGACCAGCGCCGAGCTCGCCAAACCCAGCCGCAAACAACGCGTGCGTACCTTGTGGATTTCCGACGTGCACCTGGGCACAAGGGATTGCCAGGCCGAGCATTTGTCGACGTTCCTCAAGGGCTATCACGCCGACAAGATTTACCTGGTCGGCGACATCATCGACGGCTGGAAACTGCGCGGCGGCATGTACTGGCCGCAAGCGCACACCAACGTGATTCGTCGTTTGCTGACCATGAGCAAGCGCGGCACCGAAGTGATTTACGTCACCGGCAATCACGATGAGTTCCTGCGGCGTTATTCGAAGCTGATTCTGGGCAACATTCAGTTGGTCGATGAGGCGGTGCACGTCACGGCCGATGGCCGCCATCTGCTGGTGATTCACGGCGATCAGTTCGATGTGATCACCCGTTACCACCGCTGGCTGGCGTTCCTTGGCGACTCCGCCTACGAATTCACCCTGACGCTCAATCGCTGGCTCAACCATTGGCGTGCGCGCTATGGCTACGGTTACTGGTCGCTGTCGGCGTACTTGAAACACAAGGTGAAGACGGCGGTGAGTTTCATCAGCGACTTTGAAGAAGCCATTGCCCATGAATGCGTGAAGCGTGAGTTGCATGGCGTCGTTTGCGGTCACATTCACCATGCCGAGATCCGCAAGGTGGGCGAGGTGGATTACCTCAATTGCGGCGATTGGGTGGAGTCGTGCACGGCGTTGATCGAGCATTGGGATGGCACGATCGAGCTGTATCGGCTGGCGGATGCGCAGGCACGTGAGGCGGAGCTCAGGGCTGCCAAAGTCGCCGAACTTGCCTGAACAACACAAATCCCTTGTGGGAGCGAGCTTGCTCGCGAATGCAGTACATCAGACAAAGCAGTATTGCCTGATAATCCGCATTCGCGAGCAAGCTCGCTCCCACAATGGGCTGTGGTGTTCTCAGGCCGTGGTGTGTTCTTCCATTGCCGCTTTGTAGATCGAGTTCTTCGGCTGCGCAAACAGTCTTTCCATCATCGGCTCAAAGAAACTCAAAGGCAGCGTGTCATAGTCAGGATCAAACGCCGCCGCATCGTATTTGGCACAGAACTCGGCAGTCGCTTGATACTGCGGATGACCGGCGAACTGCTCGCGCAGATGCCGATCCATGCCCAGATGATGGAAAAAGTAATAGCCCTGAAACACCCCGTGCTTCTCGACCATCCACAGGTTCTCGGCACTGACGAACGGCTTGAGAATTGCCGCGGCAATGTCCGGGTGGTTGTAGGAACCCAAGGTGTCGCCGATGTCATGTAACAACGCGCAGACCACGTATTCCTCGTCGCGGCCATCACGAAAGGCGCGGGTCGCGGTTTGTAGTGAATGGGTCAGGCGATCCACAGGAAAGCCGCCGAAATCGCCTTCGAGCAGTTTCAGGTGGGTCAGGATCCGTGACGGCAACTGCTTGGCGTAGGCGCTGAAGTCCGCAGCAATGATCGCCCAGTCCTCCTGCGTACCGTCCTGCATGTGTGTGAAGCGGGCATTGGCGTTCATCGGCCATCCTCTAGTGAGTGTTCAGAACGCCACGCGACCCAGAATCATGTCGCGGTACATGACGAAGTCGCCAAACAGGCTGTAAAGCGGATGCTGGAAAGTCGCCGGTCGGTTCTTTTCAAAAAAGAAGTGCCCGACCCAGGCAAAGCTGTAACCGGCCAGCGGCAAGGCCAATAACAGCAGCCAGGCGCCCTTGGCGATGGTCATCGCGAGAATAAAAATCACCAGGGTCGTGCCGATGAAATGCAGGCGACGACAGGTACTGTTGCTGTGTTCGCTGAGGTAATACGGATAGAACTCAGCGAAGCTGTTGAAATGCTTGATGTTTTCCACGACCGCGTTCTCTGTGGTTATTGTTCTGGCGACGAGTTGTTCTGCGGGTAGCTTATTTGAGTCTAGAGTGATCATTGGCGTGGGCCAGTGACAATCGGCGCCACTTTAGTATCCTTCGCAAATCAGGCCGTAGCATGCGGCCCCTCATGTAAAAGAATAACGCCATGAGCGAACGAACGACTTCTGCAAGCTGGGCGATGGGGATTGTCAAAGCATTGGAGATGGACGGCCTGGATTGCCGGGTTCTGTTCAAGCAACTGGGGCTCGATTACACGGCTCTGGATGATCCGGATGCGCGTTTCCCGCAAGATTCCATGACCCGACTCTGGCAACGGGCGGTCGAGCTGTCCGGCAACCCGGCGATCGGCCTGAACATGGGCAAAGTGGTGCGACCGGCGTCGTTTCATGTCGCCGGTTATGCGCTGATGTCGAGCAATACGCTGGCCGAAGGCTTTCAACGGCTGGTGCGCTATCAGCGGATCATCGCCGAAAGTGCCGACCTGAGCTTTCGTCTGCTGGAAGAAGGTTACGCGCTGATTCTGACGGTGCACGGCGATCACTTGCCGCCGACCCGGCAAAGCGCCGAAGCCTCACTGGCCTGTGCGCTGGGCCTGTGCGGCTGGTTGACCGGACGCACGCTGCATCCGGTCAAAGTGCTGGTGCAGGGCGCCCAACCTGCCGATCTGGAACCATATAAACAAGCCTTTCACGCACCGTTGGTGTTCAACGCGCCGTACGACGCGCTGATCTTCGAACGCGCCGACATGGAAGCGCCGCTGCCCACCGCCAATGAAGCGATGGCGCTGCTGCACGACCGCTTTGCCGGGGAGTATCTGGCGCGGTTCTCGGAGAGTCGCGTGACCCACAAGGCGCGACAGGTGTTGTGCCGGTTGCTGCCGCAAGGGGAGCCGAAACGCGATACCGTGGCGCAGACCCTGCATTTATCGCAGCGTACCTTGCAGCGCCGCTTGCAGGAGGAGGGTACGAGTTTTCAGCAGTTGCTCGATGACACTCGCCGCGAACTGGCCGAACAGTATCTGGCGCAACCGAGCATGACCTTGCTGGAAATCGCTTACCTGTTGGGTTTCGCCGACCCGAGCAACTTCTTTCGCGCGTTCCGCCGCTGGTTCGACACCACGCCCGGCGATTACCGGGCGCGGCTGTTGCAGGCGCCGAGTGCGATCAGTGACGCCAGAAGGCCGGAATACACAGCACAAACACCGTAATGATCTCCAGTCGGCCGAGCAGCATGCCGAACGACAGAATCCATTTGGCGGCATCCGGCAGGGTGGCGAAGTTGCCTGCCGGGCCGATGGTTTCGCCCAGCCCCGGGCCGACGCCGGACACGGTGCTGGCGGCGCCGGTCAGCGCGGTCATCCAGTCGACGCCAAGCAGCGACAGCAGCAGGGCAATCACGCAGATGGTGATGGCAAAGAAGAACGAAAAAGTCAGAATCGAACGGACGATCTCTTCGTCGAGACGGTGACCGTTGTACTTCTGCTTGATCACCGCGCGCGGGTGAATCAGCTGATTAAGGTTGGCCTTGAGCAGGATGTAGGCGACCTGGAAACGGAAGATCTTGATCCCGCCCGCCGTCGACCCGGAACAACCGCCGACAAACCCCAGATAGAAGAACAGCATCAGCGAGAAGTTGCCCCACAGGCTGTAGTCGCCCAAGGCGAAACCGGTGGTGGTGACCACCGAGGTCACGTTCAGCGCCACGTGGCGTAGCGCATCCAGCCAATGCAGGTTGGTCGTCCACCAGTACCAGGTGCCGAGCACCAGCCAGGTCACCAGCAACATGCCGAGCAAACCCTGCACCTGTTGATCCTTGATCAGCGCCTTGCGGTTGCCGCGCAGCGTCGCCACGTACAGGGTGAACGGCAGGCTGCCGAGAATCATGATGACCACCGCCACCCAGTGCACCGCCGGTTGCGTCCACTTGGCCAAGGATTGGTCGGAGGTCGAGAACCCGCCGGTGGAAATCGCCGACATCGCATGGTTGATCGCGTCGAACGGGCTCATCCCGGCCCACCAGAACGCCAGGCTGCCGAGGATGGTGATGCCGACATACGCGGCAACGATCAGCCGCGCCACCATGTGCGAGCGCGGCATGACCTTTTCCGAACGGTCCGAGGATTCGGTCTGGAACAGGCGCATGCCACCAATGCGCAGCAGCGGCAGAATCGCCACTGCCATGCCGATAAAGCCGATGCCGCCGATCCAGTGCAACAACGAGCGCCACATCAGAATGCCCGGTGACATCGTGTCCAGACCGTTGAGCACGGTCGAGCCGGTCGCGGTGATGCCGGACATGCTTTCGAAAAACGAATCGGTGTAGCTGATGTGCTGGGTCAGCAGAAACGGCAGCGCGGCGAAAATGCACACCACCAGCCAACTGCTGACGGTCAGCAGATACATGTCACGCGGGCGCAGGTGAATGTGCTCCGGACGACCGGGAATCACCAGCGCGAGGCCGGCGACGAAGGTGATCATGCTCGCCCAGAGGAACGACGGCAGATCGCCGGTGCGTTCGAAAATCACCAGGGTGGCCATGGGCACGACCATGGCCACGGCCAGGGTGATCAGGAAGATGCCGATGATGAAACCAATGATCCGTAAGGTCGGCAACGCCATGAAGTCCGCTCGGGCTGATGTGGGAAGGGCGCCATTCTACCCGTGGGGCAGGGCATGTAAACCGGCATCCTGTTGGCAGATAAAGCTAGAATAGCCGCACATATTTTTCAGGAGGTGGCCGATGCAGGCTCTCGACGCGTTGCTCAACCGTGTTTCCGTTCCACGACTGGTCGAACCGGCCCCCACTGCCGAGCAGCGCGAAGCTCTGTTTGGCGCAGCGATGCGCGCGCCGGATCACGGGCATTTGCAGCCGTATCGTTTCCTGACCGTCGAAGGCGCGGCGCGCGAGCAAATGGGCGAGTTGCTGGCCCAAGCGGCGCAGCAGCAGGCAGGCGAAGTCACCGAAGCAATGATCGACAAGGCGCGCAACGGCCCGCTGCGAGCGCCGCTGGTGGTCGTGGTCATCGCCAAATTGCAAGAGCACGTCAAGTATCCGAAAGCCGAGCAATTGTTGGCGGCTGGCTGTGCGGCGCACGGGATTTTGCTGGCGGCGTATGCGCAGGGGATTGGTGCGGTGTGGCGCACCGGTGATCTGGCTTATTCCAGGCATGTGGCGCAAGGCTTGGGGCTGGCGGAAGGTGAAGAGGTGATTGCGTTTCTCTACCTCGGGACGCCGCAGAAAGAGCCGCGTGTGGCGGAGAAGGTTGATCTGGCCGAGTTTGTCAGCGCCTGGCCGGGTAAGGGCTGAAGATCAAAAGCCCCTCACCCTAGCCCTCTCCCAGAGGGAGAGGGGACTGATTGGGGGATGCTGTAGAGGTACGCCGACGTGAGCGATCTGCGCTGAATCCATAATCGATTTCGGGTTAAGTCGAATGCAGGGTTGATTGCGGTGTTCAGAATCCATAATCGATTTCGGTTTAAGTCGAATGCAGGGTTGATTACGGTGTTCAGAATCCATAATCGATTTCGGGTTAAGTCGAATACAGAGTTGATTACGGGTTCAGAGTCCATAATCGACTCGGTTTTTCAGGTCGATGTCTGACGCAAGACATCGCGGTCGGCCCCCTCTCCCTCCGGGAGAGGGCTGGGGTGAGGGCGGCTCTCAGGGTTGCACCACCGCTCCCGGCACCAACGGCAACTCCAGACTGGCAATAAACCCACCCTGCGGATGATTGGCCAGCGTCAAACTCCCGCCATGGCGCTCCGCCGCCCTTCGCGCAATCGCCAGCCCCAAGCCATGTCCCGCCGCCGTCTGCCCCGGCGCCCGATAAAACGGTTCGCCCAACTGACTCAAATACTCAGCCTGCACCCCCGGCCCATGATCGCGCACACTCACGACAATTTTCTCGCCCTGACGCGAAGCCTGCATTTCAATGGCCTGACCTTGCGGGTTGAAACGCTGGGCATTGCGCAGCAGGTTGTCGACGGCGCGCTCGATCATGGTCGGCCAGCCCTTCAGATTCAGTTGCGGCTCGACATCAAGATGCACAACTTGCTCGGGCGATCCAAGCTTCGCATCCTTCTGCAACGTGCCGAGCAAGGCATTCAGATCCACCTCTTCAGCACTGGCGTTGTCGGCATCGACCCGCGCCAACACCAGAATTTCACTGATCAACGCTTCCAGCCGATCGCATTCGCGGGTCAGCCGTGGCCAGAGTTTTTCGCGTTCTTCAGGGTTGGCCCGTTCTGCCAATGCCAAGGCAATGCGCAACCGCGCCAACGGTGAACGCAATTCGTGAGACACGTCGCGGAGCAACTGACGCTGGCTGCCGATCAGGCTTTGCAGGCGTGCGCCCATGCGGTTGAAATCGGTGGCCAGCACGCCGAATTCATCGCGGCGGTTGGCCAGTTTCGCCAGGCTGTTCTGCTGATAGGTCGTCTGCCCCAGATCATGCACCGCGCCGCGCAAACGGCTGAGCGGGCGGGTGATGGAGAAGGTCACCAGCAGGCTGAACAGGGTCAATACCACCAGCGCGATGCCCAGCGCACTCAACGGCCAGAGCAGGCTTTCGCGATGCCAGGCGTCGAGTTCCGGGTGCGGGATACGGTAGATGAACAGGTAAGTGTCGCCGGTTTTCTCACTGGTGAATTCGTCGGTCAGGCGCCGCCATGGCAGGCGCCGGTCATCGTTGTTTTGCCGCGCTTCGAAGGCAGCGGCGCGACGCGGGAAGGTGCCGCGCACCACCGGGTCGCCGGATTCGTTCAGCACCTGAACGTCGATGTGATATTGGCGTTTGCGCTGTTCGAGGATGTCCTGAGCGGCTTCTTCGCCCTGGGCTTCGTAGGATTGCGTCCATTCGCTGGCGAGGGTGTTGAGGCCCGGATGGCGGCTGAGGATCCACGCGTCCTGATTGAGCATGTGCCCGAGCAGAATGGACAGGCCAGCCACCAGAGCGATGGCCAGCCAGAAGCTCGCGAGAATACGCCAGAACAATGAACGCACAGAAAATCCTCAATCAAACACAAATCTAAAATGTGGGAGCGAGCCTGCTCGCGAAAGCGGTGTATCAGACACAAATGAGCTCACTGACACGCTGCTTTCGCGAGCAGGCTCGCTCCCACATTTGATCGAAAGCAAGAAACCCGACGGGGTGAGCCGTCGGGCCTGAAGTCAGATCATTATTGCGCCTTTTGCGGCTGTTGCGCTTTCCACGCCTTGAACTCGGCCCATTCGGCGCGACGCTCGGCCTGTTTCTTCTGGATCTCGTCGAATTTCTTCTGTTGATCCGGTTTCAGCACCGCACGCACATCGGACTCGGCTTTCTTGTGGTTGGCGGCCATTTCGTCTTTCAGGGCTTTCTGGTCAGCTGGCGAGAGTTTTTCCAGGTACTTGTCGACCACTTGCTTACGCTCATGCATCTGCTCGCCCATGATCTTGCGGATCTGCTCACGCTGTTCGCGGGACAGGTCGAGTTGGCTGTACGGGCCTTTGCCGTGCATGCCGTACATCTGACCGCCGTGGCGTGGGCCGTCGAGCGGGCCACCCATCGGGCCGCCATCTTGCGGCATGGCCATGGCGACGGTTGGCAGAGCGGCAGCGAACATCAGAGCGATAAGAGTCTTGCGCATGGTGTATCTCCTTGTCTCGTTCCCGGTACGTTCCGGATGAGTTCAGATTACGGAGATCAAGGTCAGCGGCGGTCAGCACTGCGTAAAGCTTGGGTAAAGACGCTTCGTCATCAGCCTGACAAAACAATTGTGGCGAGGGAGCTTGCTCCCTCGCCACAGGAATAAGCGCTTTACAGGCTGTAGTAGTAACCGCGGCTGCGCAGGGCGACGATGCGCGGGCGGCCGTCGGGGTGCGGGCCGATTTTCTTGCGCAGGTTGCTGACGTGCATGTCGAGGCTGCGGTCATACAGCGTCAGCTTGCGGCCGAGGGCGATCTGCGCCAGTTCCTGTTTGTCCAGCGGCTCGCCGGGCTGCTTGAGCAGGGCTTCGAGCAGACGGCTTTCGGAAACGGTGAGGGTCAGTTCTTTCTCATCGATGCTGACCACGCCACGCACCGGGCTGAAGCTGAGATCGCCCAGTTCAACCTGTGTCGACACCGCAGCCGGGTGACTGCGGCGTAATACCGCGCGCAGGCGGGCGGTCAGTTCACGCGGGTCGCACGGTTTGGCCAGGTAATCGTCGGCGCCCAGTTCCAGGCCGAGGATACGGTCCAGCGGTTCGCCGCGGGCCGAGAGCATCAGCACTGGCAGATCGGCGTGATCGTTGCGCAATTGCTTGAGCAGTTCCAGACCGCTGCCGTCGGGCAGCATCACGTCCAGCACCACCGCCGCCGGGGCCGATTCGGCCAGTGCCTTGCGGGCGCTCTGGCCATCGTGGCAGGCGCGCACCTGGAAGCCTTCCTGGCTCAGCCAGCTACTCAGGAGTTCGCACAACTCCTGGTCATCATCAATCAGTAACAGCTCGCTCATGACTCACTCAATTTAGCCATTGCCGACGTTTTCGGCTTGCTCCACTGGCAAAGATACCGCAGAGCAGCGCCAATAGCGCTACTCCCGCCCCCGTAACGAACCACTGCTGCTGATCGGTCAACAGACGCGGCAGCGGGCTGGCCTGGGCTTCCTTGAGTTGCAGCTTGAGGCGCTGGTTCTCTTGGCGCAAGCGGGCGAGCTGAGCGCTTTCGCGCGCGTTGTCGGCATTTTGCAGTTGTTTGTTCAGTTCTTCCCGCTGCTGCTCACTGGCCTTGAGGCGCTGTTGCAACTCGGTGATCTGGCTGCCGGCACTTAACGACAATGGCGTGGAGTTGCCGCCTTCGGTGGTTTCCTCACCATGGGCGGGCGCCATGATCGACAACGTGACCAACATCAGACACAACGGACCCTTGCGCATCGCGACACCTGCTTCCAAATGGATATTGGGCAGGTTGTCGGCAGGCAAACGAGAATAATGAGCGATTGAGAACGCGATGAACCGAGAAGGTTCATCGCGTGGGGAAAGGGTTACGGCAGGACTTGCTTGAACGGCTTCACGACGACGTTGGCATACACGCCAGCAGCGATGTACGGATCAGCATCAGCCCACGCTTGCGCGGCGCTCAGCGAATCGAACTCGGCGACGATCAGGCTGCCGGTGAAACCCGCTGCGCCCGGATCATTGCTGTCGACAGCCGGGTGCGGGCCGGCCAATACGATGCGGCCTTCGCCCTTGAGCGCTTGCAGGCGTTCCAGATGCGCAGGGCGTGCGGCCAGGCGTGCTTCCAGCGAGTTGGCGACGTCGGTGGCAATGATTGCGTAGAGCATGTCAGTCCTCGGTTTTTGGTGTTGTTGGGGTATCGGCATCGTGCAGGTGGCGCGACAGGTAAATGCCCTGTGCGACCAGGAACAATACGGTCATGCCCAGGCTGCCGAACACCTTGAAGTCCACCCAGTAGCTTTGGAAGGTGAAGGCGACGAACAGGTTCGCGGCGCCGCAGAACAGGAAAAAAACGATCCAGGCGATGTTCAGGCGGGTCCAGACCGGATCCGGCAGGGTCAGCGCGTGGCCCATGATGCGTTTGATCAGCAGGCGGTCACCGATGAAGTGGCTGCCGATGAACGCGAGGGCGAACAGCCAGTTGACCACCGGCGCTTTCCACTTGAGGAAGGTTTCGCTGTGGAAGGCCAGCGTCAGGCTACCGAACACCAGGCAGGCAATCAGGGTCAGCCATTGGCTCTTTTCCAGCTTGCGCTGTTTGATGAACAACGCGCCGTACACCACCAGGGAACTGATGATCAGCATCGCCGTGGCGCTGTAAATACCGCCTACAGTCACTTCATGGCCAGCGATGTCGACGACCCGTGGATCAAGTTTGTAAACGATGAAAAACAGCAGAAGCGGGATGAAATCGATGAATTGTTTCACAGTGAGAGCCAGAAGCTGGATGTGGCGGCATAATAACAAACATATGGGCGCGCGATAGCGCCAGCTGATTTGAGGTTACAACTCTCCGTGAATGTAGATTTGCACTGCCATAGCACGGCCTCCGATGGCGCTCTGGCGCCAGCGGTTCTGGTTGCGCGTGCGTTCGAAAACGGCGTGCGAGTCCTGGCGTTGACCGACCACGACACCCTTGAAGGCCTCGCCGAAGCGCGTACGGCCGCCAATGAATTGGGCCTGCAACTGGTCAACGGCGTCGAATTGTCCTGCACCTGGGGCGGCGCGACCATTCATGTGCTGGGCTACGGTTTCGACGTCAATGCCGCGCCGTTGGTCGAAGCCATCGCCAAATTGCACGATGGCCGCTGGCTGCGGTCGGAAGAAATAAGCCGCAAGCTCGCCCTTAAAGGCATGCCCGGTGCCCTCGACGGCGCGCGCAAAATCCAGCAGGAGCTGGGCGACAGCGGCAACGCCCCGGCCCGTCCGCATTTCGCCGACTGGATGGTGCGTGAAGGTTTTGTAAAGGATCGCGCCGAGGCCTTTCGCAAGTGGCTCGGCGCCGGCAAGCTCGGTGACGTCAAATTGCACTGGCCGACGCTGGAAGACACCGTCGGCACCCTGCGCGCCGCCAATGCCTGGGTCAGCCTGGCGCATCCGTGGCACTACGATTTCACCCGCAGCAAGCGCCGAAAGCTGATTGCCGACTATATTCAAGCAGGCGGGCATGCGATCGAGGTGGTCAATGGCCATCAGCCTGCGGAACAGGTCGGCAGCCTGGCAATCCTTGCCCGTGAGTTCGGTCTGCTGGTCAGCGCCGGCAGTGACTTCCATGGCCCTGGCGGCTGGTCCGAGATCGGCCAGTACCGGCCGGTTCCCGAGGACCTTCCACCCCTGTGGTGTCGGTTCAAACATGACACAGATATTGCCGCCGTCTGAACAGGTAGAAAATGTGAGTCAATTTTTCCAGATACATCCGGAAAACCCACAAGCGCGCCTGATAAAACAGGCGGTCGAGATCATCCGCAAGGGCGGGGTGGTGGTTTATCCCACGGACTCTTCCTACGCCATCGGCTGCCAGATCGGCGACAAGACCGCGATCGAGCGCGTGCGCCGTCTGCGTCAGCTCGATGAAAAGCACAACTTCGCGCTGATCTGCAGCGACCTGTCGCAACTGGGCAACTACGCCAAGATCGACACCGGCACCTTCCGTATTCTCAAGGCGCATCTACCGGGGCCGTACACCTTCATTCTCAACGCCACCCGCGAAGTGCCGCGCCTGTTGCTGCATCCGAAAAAACGCACCATCGGCCTGCGCGTCCCGAGCCATCCGATTGCGTTGGCGCTGCTGGCCGAACTCGGCGAGCCGCTGATGAGCGTGACGCTGATCATGCCCGGCGAAGAAGATCCGTTGAGTGATCCGTACGAAATGCGTCAATTGCTCGAACACCAGGTGGACTTGATCATCGACGGCGGTTTTGGCGGCATCAAAGCCTCTACCGTGATCGACCTGACAGGCGATGACCCGGAAGTGGTCCGCGTCGGTTGCGGCGATCCGACGCCGTTCATGGTCGAGGCCTGAATGTCCGCAGTGGAAACCGTTGCCGATCCCCAGGCCGGCGCTCAGCAAGAGTTGCCGTTTGCCATGGTCTATGGCCAGGCGGTCATGGAAATGCCGCTCGACCTGTACATCCCGCCGGATGCGCTGGAAGTCTTTCTTGAAGCCTTCGAAGGCCCGCTCGACCTGCTGTTGTACCTGATCCGCAAACAGAACATCAACATCCTCGACATCCCGGTGGCGGAAATCACCCGTCAGTACATGGGTTACGTCGAGTTGATGCAGTCGGTGCGCCTGGAACTCGCTGCCGAGTATCTGGTGATGGCCGCGATGCTCGCCGAGATCAAGTCGCGCATGCTCCTGCCGCGTGCGGAAACCGTCGAAGACGAAGAAGATGACCCACGCGCCGAACTGATCCGCCGCTTGCAGGAGTACGAGCGCTTCAAGGCTGCCGCCGAAGGCATCGACGGCTTGAGCCGCGTTGGCCGCGACGTCATCGTGCCCAAGCTCGATGCCCCGGAAGCCCGGGCGCGCAAGCTGTTGCCGGATGTCGCGCTGGAAGAGATTTTGATGTGCATGGCCGAAGTGCTGCGCCGTGGCGATATGTTTGAAAGCCACCAGGTCAGCCGCGAGGCGCTATCCACCCGCGAGCGCATGAGCGATGTGCTGGAACGGCTCAAGGGCGGCGGTTTTGTGCCGTTCGTCGAGCTGTTCACTGCCGAAGAGGGCAGGCTGGGTGTGGTGGTGACCTTTATGGCGATCCTTGAACTGGTCAAGGAATCCTTGGTCGAGCTGGTGCAGAATGAGCCGTTCGCCGCGATCCACGTGCGAGCCCGAGCCGAATAACGAGTCGAAACATGAACCTGACTGAACCCCGCGAGCTGGCGCCCCTGCTTGAAGCCTTTCTGTTGGCTTCGGGAAAGCCGCAATCCCTTGAACGCCTGTTCGAACTGTTTGAAGAAGGCGAACGGCCGGAGCCTGCGGTCTTCAAAAAAGCCCTGACCCTGCTGGGCAAGTCCTGCGAGGGCCGCGCCTTTGAGCTCAAGGAAGTCTCGTCGGGTTATCGCTTGCAGATCCGCGAGAAGTTTTCACCGTGGGTTGGCCGACTCTGGGAAGAACGCCCGCAACGCTATTCCCGTGCCTTGCTGGAAACCATCGCGTTGATCGCCTACCGCCAGCCGATCACCCGTGGCGAGATCGAAGACGTGCGTGGCGTCGCGGTGAACAGCAACATCGTCAAAACCTTGCTGGAACGTGAGTGGATCCGCGTCGTTGGCTACCGCGACGTGCCGGGCAAACCGGCGATGTTTGCCACCACCAAGATGTTTCTCGATCACTTCAACCTGAAGAACCTCGAAGACCTGCCGCCATTGGCCGAACTGCGCGAGATGGAGACCGACCCGGTGCTCGATTTCGACGACGCGCCGGTGCCGCAAGGCTTGCAGGAGTTGGCCGACGCCAGCGCCGAGCCGGAAGAAGAGAAGGAAGAAACCAGTTTCCACACCTTGCTGTTGGAACTGGACAGCATGGAAGAGGGGATCAAGACCGACTTCGACGACTTGCTGCGCGATGCGGCGGACGGTGAAGTGCCGACGGTTGATGCAGAAACCGAGACTGAGTCTGAGCCTGAGCCGCAGATCGCCGAGCCAACCATCGAAGTTGAACTTGAAGCCGAGCCAGAAGCCGAACCGGAAGAGGACATTCTTGGCGTCGCCGAAGCCCGCGAGAAGCTGTTGGCCGCCGTCGCTGCCCTCGAACAACACGCGCCCGAACCCGAGCTAAGCGAAGAAGAAGCCGAAGCCCGTGCCCTGGCCGAAGCCATCGAAGCCGAACGCCGCGAATTCGAAGACTGATTACGAACAACTGTGGGAGCGAGCCTGCTCGCGAATGCGGTGTGTCAGACAACGATGATGTCGACTGACAGGGCCCTTTCGCGAGCAGGCTCGCTCCCACAGGAAACGGTGCATATTCGGAGTGAGTGATGAGTTCCACCAAAGACCCGTGCATCAGCCTCTGCAAGTTCACCGACGACATCTGCCTCGGCTGTGGCCGCAGCAAGCGCGAAATCAAAGCCTGGAAGAAACTCGACAAGGACGACAAGCGCACTGTGCTGGCCGAAGCCGCGCTGCGCCTGATCAAACTCGGTGGCGCCGGTCGGCGGAAAAAGAAATAACTGCCAATCGATCAGCTAGTCTCTGATGCGCGACGGCGCACATCCGCGTATGATTCGCGACCCTTCGCCGATCCCTTCGGCCGAGAACCCAGATTTCAATGCTTCAGGCGCCCAATTCAGAGCGCCTGAACAGACCACACCGGGAGGTGCCCAGATGAGCGACATCATTCAGAAAGACGACCAGGAAATCGGCCCAGCAGGCGAAAAGCTGCAGAAAGTCCTCGCCCGTATCGGCGTCGGCTCGCGCCGTGACGTGGAATCCTGGATCAGCCAGGGCCGGATCAAGGTCAATGGCAAAGACGCCACCCTCGGTCTGCGCGTCGACATGCACGACGCCATCACCATTGATGGCAAGGTGATCAAGCGCGAAGAAGCGGCCGAATCGGTACGCCGCGTGATCATGTACAACAAACCCGATGGCGAGATCTGCACCCGTGACGACCCGGAAGGCCGTCCGACCGTGTTCGACAAGCTGCCGCGTCCGAAAGAAGGTCGCTGGATCAACATCGGTCGTCTCGACATCAACACCACCGGTTTGCTGATGTTCACCACCGACGGTGAACTGGCCAACCGCCTGATGCACCCGTCCTACGAGATGGACCGTGAGTACGCCGTGCGTGTACGCGGTGAAGTCGATGACGAAATGATCGAACGCCTGAAGGCTGGCGTGGTGCTGGAAGACGGCCCGGCCAAGTTCACCGACATCAAGCAGGCACCGGGCGGCGAAGGCTTCAACCACTGGTACCACTGCGTGGTGATGGAAGGTCGTAACCGTGAAGTTCGTCGTCTGTGGGAATCGCAAGGTCTGGTGGTCAGCCGTCTGAAGCGCGTGCGTTTCGGTCCGGTGTTCCTCAACTCCGACCTGCCGATGGGCCGCTGGCGCGAAATGAGCCAGTACGAAGTCGACATCCTCAGTGCTGAAGTCGGCCTGACGCCGGTGGCGATGCCGCAACTGAACGCCAAGAGCAAAGACAAGCTTGAGCGCATGCAGCGCAAATCGTCGCGCCCGATGGGCAAGACCGAGCGCGTGCGCACGCTGCGTCCAGCCGCTGGTGCGCCGACCGGTCCACGTCCAAGCCGCGAGCCGCAGATCGAAGGTGAGCGTCCAGGTCGCAAGCCAGTCGCCCGTGACGGCGAGCGCACTCCGCGTCCGGCCAACGGTCGCACTGAGCGTGGCGAGCGTGGCGAGCGTGGTGCGCCTGCCGGTCGTGGCACGCCTGTGGCGGATCGTCCTGCGGACACCACCAACAAGCGCCCGGCCAAGCCTGCGCCAAAGCGTCCGGGAATCAAGCTGGTTGACGGTGACAAGCCGTCGGGCAAGCGCCGCGGCGCACCGGCCGGTTCCGGTCAGCGTCCGGGGTTTGGTCGCAAGAAGCCGGAATAAGGCAGTTGTGAGCTTCTAGCGGCAAGCTTGAAGCTCAAGCAAAAACGCCAACCTCAGGGTTGGCGTTTTTTTTTGTCCGATGAAAGGTATATAGCGCCTGACCGGGCCTCTTCGCGAGCAAGCTCGCTCCCACATTGGAGCTGTGTCGTACACAAATCCCCTGTGGGAGCGAGCTTGCTCGCGAAAGGGCCGGTAGCGTCAATAAAGAAATCTTGGGCTAGAACACAAAGCGTCCGTCAAACACTGGCTTGTCATCCAGCGCCAACACCCCGCCCGAAAAGATCAGATCGAGGTGATGACTGCCCTTGGCGCCACCGCCCAATCCCAGATGCAACCCACAATGCCGCTCCTCAAATCCGGCATTGCGCGCATACAAATCCTTCACGCCTTCGTTAGTACCAATCCCCAGCTCCTCAATGCGTCGGTTCGACGGATTCGCATCCAGATACTTGTTGAAATCATGCTCCAGCCCCGGCACGTCAGTGGCGATGCGGCTGATGGTCGAGTTCTCGATCCACAGTTCCAGCGGCGACTCCAGCACACCGTACTTGCGCGCAAACGGGATGGTGCTGAGGAACGTGCCCTTGAACTTCACATGGCCGTTGATGCTTTCGCTGTGCGTGGCGATTTCGCCGGGCGCCAGGTCGAAGTTGCCGACGCCGTTGATGTCGGTCCACTTCTTGATGCTGCTCAGCGGCGTTTCAAACCATGAGCCGTCGTCATCCTTGAAACTCAACGTGGTCGCTTGGGACATGCGCTGGATCAGGTGACTGTTGAGCCCGGCGATGCGCTGCGGGGTAACGCTGAAGGTGTCGTAGAAATAATCGCCGTAATCCTTGAACAGCAGCGACTTCTTCCAGTTTTCCGCCATCACGCCTTGCAACGCGCGGACGAACTCCGGGCCGTCGGGGCGCGGGTTGGGCAGGGTGGAAGAGTCGTAGAAGAAAATGTATAGATCGCTGTCGATGATTGCCGAAGTCAGCGTTGCGGTGCTTTCCAGGTCCAGTCGTCGGGCGCTGAACTGGAAACGTGGATGATCGCCAGCCTGTTCGGCGATGGCGCCGGTCAGCGCTTGATAATCAGCCGTGTGGCCGAGCAATACCTTCGCCGAGTCGAGGCCGGCAAGGGCAGGGTGATGTTCGAGGTAGTAAAGGAAATGCGAGATCGCGCGGGGCTTATCCATGAGTCCTCCCTGACTGACCGTGAAGAAAGCGGCAGGCACGACCGGCCGGATCGTGCCTGCCCGGGGATGTCTTACAGAGGCCACATCGCCGTGCCGAACGGAACCACCGCGTCGGCTTGCATCATTTCCACAGCCGCCTCGTGGGTCGGTGCTTCAAACCATTCGTCCAGTTGCAGTTCGGTATCCAAGTCTTTTTCCAGTGCTTGCATGGTCGATCTCCTAGATGACTTTCACGGTTGTGACTGGCCGGTCGAGGTGGCCGGCAAGACGTGAAGAACCTAGTTCAGGGACTTTTGTAATGCAAAAAATTATTCATTTAATTTTTAAATAGACTTTTTATTCTGTTTTTTCGTTGAGTTTTTCTCATTTAAAAACAAAAAACTAAGTCGGCGTTTTGCTTAGCAAGCCAGCTACCGTCAATTTGCAGACGTCTGACAGAATTTTCTGAAATGGAAACTCTGCGTTACGCCTCGTAAAGAAATATTTACGAAAAAGCCGCTGAAACCGAGTGAACCCCGGCGTCCGTGAGCGCTGTAAGGAAAAGCTGCCGAAGCCTGCACCACCGCGGGCTGCAAAAGGCTCTGGCGCGCTTGTTTCAGCGCCGTTTGCAGGGTGAGATGCGCCCCATGCCTGTCGTGCAGGTGCATAACAAGAAGGAGGCGCAATGAACGCCGTGACTGATCTCCACCTCTCTCCGTGGGACGGTTTTTTCCTCGTCCACGCCGATGGCCTGCAAAGGCCTGACTCAATTTTTGCAGCCGCTCGAGTGTCTCGAGGCGGACACACGCAATCCCGGCAACCATCACGCTGATCCAGCGGGGTCTGGCAGCAGGGGGTTAGCGGTGTACAATGCGCCGCGTTTTAACTGTGACCCTCTGCGTGATCGCGCAAATCTCAAGGCTATCCGCCTTGTTCACTCCGTGGCGCCACAAGCGTTTCGGGTTCGATTTCGTCACAGATAAAAACAAACAGGTGACGCATGACCGTTGTAAATAAGCTGAACTCCTGGTGCCTGCGCTGGGGTTTGATCGGGGCTGCCTGAAATCGCAACCTTGCAGCAACGTCTACTGAACATCATCAAACCTTGCGTGAGACCTTTTTCATGAGTGGACAACCCTCGCAATCAGGCGAGCTGAAACGCGGCCTGAAAAATCGCCATATTCAACTGATCGCCCTCGGTGGCGCGATCGGTACCGGATTGTTCCTCGGCTCGGCCGGGGTACTGAAATCCGCCGGCCCGTCGATGATCCTCGGCTACGCCATCTGCGGCTTCATCGCCTTCATGATCATGCGCCAGCTCGGCGAGATGATCGTCGAAGAGCCGGTGGCCGGTTCCTTCAGCCATTTCGCGCACAAATACTGGGGCGGCTTTGCCGGTTTCCTGTCGGGCTGGAACTGCTGGATTCTGTACATTCTGGTGGGCATGTCGGAGCTGACCGCGGTCGGCAAATACATCCACTACTGGGCCCCGGACATTCCGACCTGGGTTTCTGCGGCAGCCTTCTTCGTGTTGATCAACGCGATCAACCTGGCCAACGTCAAAGTCTTCGGAGAAGCCGAGTTCTGGTTCGCGATCATCAAGGTCGTGGCGATTGTCGGCATGATTGCGCTGGGCAGCTACCTGCTGGTCAGCGGCAATGGTGGCCCGCAGGCTTCGGTGACAAACCTGTGGTCGCACGGTGGTTTCTTCCCGAACGGGGTGAGCGGTCTGGTGATGGCCATGGCGATCATCATGTTCTCCTTCGGCGGTCTGGAAATGCTCGGTTTCACCGCTGCTGAAGCCGACAAGCCGAAGACCGTGATCCCGAAAGCGATCAACCAGGTGATCTACCGGATCCTGATTTTCTACATCGGTGCACTGGTGATTCTGCTGTCGCTGACCCCGTGGGACAGCCTGCTGGCAACCCTCAACGCGTCCGGCGATTCGTACAGCGGCAGCCCGTTCGTGCAAGTGTTCTCGATGCTCGGCAGCAACACCGCCGCGCACATCCTCAACTTTGTAGTCCTGACCGCCGCGTTGTCGGTGTACAACAGCGGCACCTACTGCAACAGCCGCATGCTGCTGGGCATGGCCGAGCAGGGTGATGCGCCGAAAGGTCTGGCGAAGATCGACAAGCGCGGTGTACCGGTGCGTTCGATTCTGGCTTCGGCGGCGGTGACGCTGGTCGCTGTGCTGCTCAACTACCTGATCCCGCAACACGCGCTAGAACTGCTGATGTCGCTGGTGGTTGCAACGCTGGTGATTAACTGGGCGATGATCAGCTTCTCGCACTTCAAGTTCCGTCAGCACATGAACAAGACTCAGCAGACGCCGCTATTCAAGGCGCTGTGGTACCCATACGGCAACTACATCTGCCTGGCGTTCGTTGCGTTCATCCTTGGCGTGATGCTGTTGATCCCGGGCATTCAGATCTCGGTGTATGCGATTCCGGTGTGGGTCGTGTTCATGTGGGTCTGCTACGTGATCAAGAACAAGCGCGGTGCGCAGCAGGCCGTGCACGCGGCAGGTGCTGCCAAGTAAGCGCTGATGCAGAAACACAAAACCCGGCCTGAGTGCCGGGTTTTTTTATGGCCGCAAATGTTGGGGCGCTATTGATAGTCGGTGAAAGGATAGTCCCTGCACAGGGTTTCGACCTCTGAGCGAAACTGCGCAAGGAGCAGGGGCTCCAGGGTGTAATCCTGTTCGCCGAGCGGCGCCACGGTATTCAGAATCCGCACGATCAAATCGACGATCTGGCGGCTGCCGTGGACATCGACCCGGCGTTGCGCCAGAGCGCCCGTGCCAATACGCAGTCCGCTGGTAACCAGTGCCGAGCGGGGATCGTCGGGTACGCGATGTTTGCTGACAATGATCCCGCAGTGCCCCAGCGCCGCCTCTGCGATGGCGCCGGTAATACCGCCACGCAAGCGAACCAGCACCGTATGGTTCTCACTGCAGTCGCCGACCACTTCATAATCCTTGGCCTGAAACGCTTTGGCCATTTCATCCGCCGTACTGCGGATCTGCGCCATGCAGGCATCGAATGCTGCGGACATTGCGTAACCCAGCGCGGCAGCCTTCGCCGCGATCATATTGGCGGCGGGCGCACCCTGCATTCGCGGATAAACGGCTTGCTCAAGCAGGCGACTGAAGGTGGTCCGCAAACCGGGAATCTTGGTGTTCGCATCAGCACCGCTGAGAATCAGCCCGCCGCGAGGACCGGCCAGTTGCTTGTGCGTGCACGTGACGGTGACGTGGGCGGCATCGATCGGACTTGGGTGTCGTCCGGTGGCGACCAGCCCGGCGATATGCGAAATGTCGGCGAGCAGAATAGCCCCGGCTTCATCGGCAATTTCGCGAAACCGCTGGAAGTCCACCACGCGCGAATAGGCGGTGGCGCCGCAGAGGATGACGCGTGGGCGATGGGCGAGTGCGAGCAGGCGTACCTTGTCGTAATCGATCAAGCCGTCCGCTGTCGTGCCGTACTGGATCGCCTTGTAGTAGGCGCCCGAAAACGCAGCGAGGCTGCCATGCGTCAGATGACCACCGTGTTCCACTGCCATGCCCAGCAAGGTATCGCCCGGCTCTAGCAAAGCGGTGAGCACTTGGTAAACAGCGTTCGACGCCGAGTGGGGCTGCACGTTGGCGTATTGAGCCGCGAACAGTTGCCGAGCCCTGCGGATGGCCAGTGACTCAACCAGCTCGACGTTCTCGCACCCCGCGCTGTGGCGCTTGCCCGGCATGCCTTCAGCCGTCACGTTGACCAGCACCGAAGCGGATGCCACCAACGTTCGAGGCTGCACTGCGCAGGACGATGAGATCAACGAAAGGGTCTGCTGTTGACGCGTGACTTCAGCCTCGAGAATGGCTGCCAGTTCGGCATCTTCTGCGCGAAGGCCCGCGAGGCCACGACGCAACAAGTCAGCCTGGTGCTTGAGCGGTTCAGTAATGACTGCCATTGCTTGATTCCTTCCCTGGTTTTGCGTGATAGGCGCACGTCCGTGCTTGCCAGATCTGTACAGGCGAATCCGTGTTTTGACCGCTGTGCGCGCAAAACTAAACCCTGTACAGGCCTCCCGTTTTTTCGTCCTTTCATTCTCGAGAATGGGACGCGGGATTGACGCATCATAAATTTTTCACTGAGGAACGCCACAGAATTAATCAGAAAAATGAACATTCTTCAAAGAAAATGATTCTTTTTGTAGTCGCTGCGGGTGTAAAACAGGCGTTGCCCGGTGCCGATTTTCAGGCTCCGGGTGAAAGGCAGCAGGAACTGACGAGTCAGTACAGAGGCTGAAAGGATCTTGCAAGTGGGCGGGAGGCAGCCTGGGAAGGCTGACTTTTTATACCGAATCCAAGGAGGGAGAGTGCTATGATCTCGCGCGGCACTGACAGGGATAAAACTGCAATTTCCTACCTCACTTGTGTATGTCCGGAATGATCATTCGGGGCGTCACATTGATTGCAGTTAACAACGGATGGTAAGCATGTGATACACAGAAGAGAAAGATCGGAGAATCTGAAAAACAACATCAAATACCTGATCAAGAGTCGCGGGGAAACTCAGCTGTCCCTGTGCAACTCCAGTGGTTTGACCCGAACGACCATCTACAACATCCTTGAAGGCAAGGTGGTCAATGTCCAGCAGTCCACTGTGCGCAAGATTTCTGATTTCTTCGGCGTGTCTTACGAAGAAATAGAGACGATTGATTTTGAAGAAAAGGAAATCATCGAAAGCAGTATTTCGCCACAGGGGAATATGAATCCGGCCGCTGTTCCGGTGATTAAAGAAAGTATGCTGCTGCAAAGTCTGGATAAAAGAATTGGCGAGTTAGCCACTATCTATCCATTGACTTACTACTTTGGCGCGTCCTTTAACCTGATTGGCGTGCTTTTGGAAAACGAAATCAGCGGCCTGAATGAACCCGGCGATCTATTAATCGTGCAGAAAGGAGCATCGACCAGCGACAGGGAAAAGCTGGTGTATGACAAAATCACAACGAAGTTATCTATAAGCCATGAAGGCAGCTTTGATACGGATCGTGTATGCGTGATCGGAGATGTAATCGAGGAACGATTTAATGGATTGCAGTGTTGAGTTGGAAAACAGCAAGTACAAGTTGCTGGGTTTTGAAAATGGAAAAAGCTTGGCCGTCATCATGGTCATCGCGACAGGCAAAATAATTAAAATAAAGCTAAGTGAAGTGTTGAATAGTGAGATTATGGATAATCTGAATAAAATCGAAGTGAAAAACCTCTACAAGAAGTTTTACTCCCAGGGCGGCGCACTCACCGCTTACGAAATCAATGACCGGCATGAGAGTTCCTGGATGATCTACATCATCCTGAACCTGATGCTGTTCACGCTTTACATCTTCACCAGTATTGCTGCGACAAAACCGATCTATCTGGAGTATTTCGATATTGTCGTGACGCCGGGCACCTTCCTCTATCCGCTGACGTTTCTGATCGTTGACTTGCTCAACGAAACGTTTGGCCTGAGGCTCGCGCGAAAAGCGATTCTGTTCGCGTTCATCAGCAACGCCGCAATTATCATTCTGCTGGCCATCACTACCCATCTTCCGGGCCTGCCGGGTTGGAAACTCGATGGCGCTTATAACGATGTTATCAGTCAGTTGTCCGCAGTCCTTGTAGCGTCTTCTGTATCGTTTCTGGTTTCCGAGAATATAAATTCGTACCTGTTGTGCAAGATTAAAGAACTCACAAATTCCAGATTTCTGTTTTTGCGAGTATTTTTAAGCACATTGTTTGCTGTGATCATCGACAGCTTTCTATTCTGCTACATCGCCTTTTACGGGACGATGGAAAACAGCGCGATACTGGGCATGATCTACGTTCAGATCGCAATCAAGGTAGGTTTTGCCTTCTTTAATATCTTGCCGGCCTACGGGGCACGGTCTTTGTTCAAGAAATACCTGACGGGTGCGCAGACGCAGTAAGCAGAGAAGGGCGCTCACTCAGCATGCTTGAGTGAGCGCTTGTTGTTGCAGTATTACTTTAAGCCAAGTTTCTCTTTCAAGCGTTGAGTGACCTGCACTTTATTGTTCAGGAACTCATTCAAGCCTTTGGCGCGAAGATTACAGGCGTCGCAATCGGAACATCCAGTGCCCTTGATGCCGTTGTAGCAAGTCAGTGTTTCTTCGCGAACCAGATCCAGTTGATGGTGGTAATCAGCCAAGGCCCAGGTTTCTGCCTTGTTCAGCCACATCAATGGCGTATCCAGTTGCAGTTTATAATCCATGCCTAATTCAAGGGCTTTATTCAAGGCCTTGACGAACTCGTCCCGGCAATCGGGATAGCCCGAGAAGTCGGTTTCACAGACACCGGTAATGACCGTTTTGGCCTGGACTTGATAGGCATAGATAGAAGCCAGGGTCAGAAACAGAATGTTCCGCCCCGGAACGAAGGTGCTTGGCAGGCTCTCGCCGGAGCTGTTCACGGTCGGCACCGGAATGTTATCGCGGGTCAGGCTGCTGATGGCCAGTTCATTGAGCAAGGACACATCCAGCGTTTTATGCACGGTGACACCGAGCTTTTTCGACAGCTGCTGCGCCACTTCAATTTCCGCGTGATGACGCTGACCATAGTCGAACGTGATGCAGTGGACTTCATCGTAGTGGGTCAGGGCGTGGATCAAACACGTGGTGGAGTCCTGCCCGCCGCTGAATACGATAACTGCTTTGTTGGTCATGGTTATGCTTCCTGCATTGAGGTCTTGAGGGCAAAGGTGGAGATGATACTCGAAATAGGGATGGAGTTCGGTGCAGAGTCCAGAGGCGCGCGCGCGAGCAGCTATCTTAAGGTGGAGTGAGGCTTCAGTAACTGAATAATAGGCATGTTAAATAGCAAACGTTTTTAGACCGTTGCTAAAAGCAGAGGGATTTAAACAACTGGTACGGCGCCCGGTGTGGCCAGCGCCACTTGCTCACCGCACTTGCGCCCAAACACTAGCTTTTCCATCGCTTCGACAAAAGTTCTGCCCTGCAGCCAGAACCCGTCATGAATGAAACTCATGGCGTAGCAGCGACCTTTTTCGTCCATCAACAGTGCAGCGTGGCCATGATGAATTTCGGCGATGTTCACCAAGGTGCTGCCCAAGCGTTGCTGCCAAGCCAAGAAGTCTTCATCTCCATGCATGTGCTCAAACTTGCCAAACACTACATCGCTGGTAGCGCAGTCTTCGCCTGTGCCGCAGGTGCCGACGGTCAGGCCGGCCAGTTGTTCGAGCAGAGCAGCGGCTGGATGCTCGCGCGGGACGAAATCCGGCAATGGCTCGATATGGGTGACAGGCCAACCGGCAGCCAGGAACAGTGGGTGGAGAGTCTCGGGAAGTTCGATCAACGGGTGCATTGGGAGCGTCCAGGCGTAGGCAGCGTTCTGCATTAACGGTCTTTTTTCATTGCACTGAATCGTTTGTCAACATCCAGCCGTACCAGGATACTTTATCTCTGAAAGATGCCCCTATTTTAATGGGCTTTTTCATGATAACTATTTCCCGGATTTAGCTTGAGCCTCGCCTACAGCATATAAAATATCAATTAGAGTTTTAAGATTTTTTCAATTTTCTTCATGACGACCGAATCTCGCTTTGAGTGCCTGGCAATTATATCCAAACCCAGAGCAATGCCTTCCTTCCCCTCATGCGTTGATTTTTTAAATGTTGTATCAAACACATTAATTACAGATGCGCGGTCAAAATAACGTGCGAGCATATCTCCCATAACCCAACAAAATTCCAAGTTAGTATATTTTGGGTAATTATCTCGTATGGTCTCCAGCAATTTTTGCTTTCGCTCCTTCGACAGCCTTTCTGTATCCGTTGAAATATTCATCAGAAATACATCCATTCCCGGTTTATTGAAAAGCTCTTCGGTCGATAGTATTTCTATAATCAGGTCAAAACATATTTGAGGGAATGTATCATGCCCCATTGCCAGTCGGTCATATTCAGTTGCGAGCTTCATTATCCGCTTGCGCGCGCCCTTGCCCCTTATCCCATACAGTGTATTTCTTAACTCTTTCATTACAAGTTCTTCATTTTTTAAATCAACGGTATATTGATGTTTTTTTGATTGGCGGGAGCAGCAAAGGTATTTCTGTGCGCCTGTTGATCCCGCTTTCTGGAGCAATTTTGGGTAATGGCTTTTTTGTAAACTAGTATATTGGGAGTTCAGTTGGATTATCGACCATAATCAAGTCCGCTGACTCGCCAGTAATACTGAAAAATTCGTCGAAAAAATAATTTAAATCGCTGGAGAAGACATCAAAAGCACCATGTCTATACTCGCCTGAAATTTTAGCGATCGCGACATATTGGCAGGAGTTTTTGAAAAGTTTATATGTCTCTTGGTTTATGGAGAAATTATCGCTCTGCAAGAAAATAGTTAAGGCGGGAGGCGTCGGTTTTTCCACGCTTCGATGCCTTGATACTATTTCATGTTTTTTGACGTCAACTTCGTATCGTCTATGCGCATTCACTGCGCGCTCGAACCACCCATCTTTGTCTCTAAACATAAAAAGTGGCATGTAGTGAAGTTCTTTGCTTGACGGTGGCTGAAGCTCTCCATTTATGTCGATGTAGTAGCAATTGCTAATTAGGGATTTAATCGCAGCAGCGCCCTCCTTAGATTTGTCGAACCCGATGGAGCCGTTTTTACCAACAGAGGCTAGCACTGCGAAATCGTCATTAATTTCCGCAGGGAGATTCCTAATGCGACTGCTAGAGGTTTTTTTGAAATCATCGAATTTTGCCCGATAACAAATAACAGAGGCTGAGTAATCGGCGTTCATTTTTTCAAGGACTTGACAGATTTTTGATTGATTACAATGACGTCAACATGTCTTTTGTGCGAAAAATTTCCGAGCATGTCTTGTAGATGCATGTGCTCTAACTCGTTGGTCTCCATTTCGTACGCAGCATTGATCAAAAATAATCCTAAGCTTTTTATCGTTGCAGGATCTGCGAGAATTGAAATTTCATCCAGTTTGATGCTTTTGCGTTTTCCGATAGAAGATCCATAAGCAGTGAATTTTTTTAGGTTTTTCATGATTTAATTGTGGGGCTCTACAGTTCTATATTATTCGAATGGTTCGTTAATGTCGGTTTGAAGGTCGTGTATTCTGCTTGCTAATATTTTTTTGCTCAATGTTATGATGTCAAGATAATGGCTGGCGCTCATCTTTTCATTAAAAATATTGTTTCTTCCCCAAGGCTTCAAAGCTATATAACTATCACCTGCTACACTAAAAAACGCACCCATGTCGCCATCGAACGCTTCAATTCCGAGAGGCAAGCAGGAGTGTCTAATATCACTGTTGATAAGTGACGAAAGTGTTTGCTCCAGTTTGTCTGGCTCGCAATCAATTGAGGTGTGTTCTTCAAGTCGAAAAATTAGATCTTCGAGAGCTCCAATCAGATTTTTCCCTAAGATGACTTGTTCGAAGTCGCCAATGGTTATCGACTCAAAAATAAAGCAGCAACGTGTGAAGATGTACCGTTTATCTTCCGATAAAAATATATCAACCTTAATATGTAGGTCAGTCATTTCACTCTCCTGCAATAGCAGTATTTTTTCATTGCGCTGAATCGTTTGTCGACTTCTGGTGGTACTGTGATGCCACGATTCTGAGAGGTGTCTCCAATCCTCAACCCCAAGCGCTGCCCGGCCTGGAGTCTCTATTGGTTTACCGCATGTGCATGTCGACCTAAAGTTTTTCAATCAAACGATTAAACGCACGTGAGCAGCCTCGTTGCTTTGCATCTCTGATCATCGAATCGTGAGTGGACGGTTCAAACGTTTCGCGAACTGCTTTCTTTGCTATTTCATTGAACTGCACATTATCAAAATCACACTCTACTGTTGAAACCATATAAGAATTGCGCTTGGACCACTGGTCAAACCTTATGACGATTTTTTCATCGAAAATCAGTGCCCCATCACTTTTATCCTCGAAGAAAAAGAACACCATACGATTCGTATCGACATGCCCCATTGATGTAGCAAATGGCTGTTTTCTCAAAAGCGATGTCAGCCTTACCCCACCTGCAATACCAAGACCTCCCCCCAAACTCTCACGCGCAAAAAAATACTGCTTGAACACTACCGTTATTTTTCTACGAAAATAAGGAACGTCGTATGCTTTTTCGAAAGAATGAAAACCATTCGGATCGCCGATCAATTCAAAACCGGCGCTTATGAAATCCGACTCGGAAAAGCTGTTCAACCCAAAAATACTTGGCTGAAGATTACCCGACCCCTCTATGAACAACTCAACAAGCTGATGAAAATCAGTAGAAACCATATATGGGTCAGGACTTTTTGTAATCTAATATTGTGTTAGTTCAGGCGGATTATCAACCCTGAGGCACTTTACTTGGTTCAAGATGAACGGCTCGCGGATCAAGAACAGATGTTAGGGTGCCGATCTTGTTAGGGGTAGACGGTGTATGTTGGTTTTTTGACCATATGATCCACCCCCTATATGCTCCGCAAGATCTACTTCAAGTTCGCACAATCAAGGCTTTCTTTCTTTGTAATTACACTCCGCCACTCTTGCAACGTTCTCGCTTTCATCATTGAGCAGCTTTTCAAGAATTTCGATAGGTGTTTTTCTATTTGCAGCTATTGCACCTCTCACCACGGAGCACGGGTCCAGGGAAAGTCGCTCGAACAATGCAAATGATAATTTTCGCTTGGATGCAACGAAACGTCGGATACTGGCATCGAACGCACATAGCTCTTCAAGAATTTCCAGTGGTACTGTTTTATTGTGAGCCACCCATCTTCTATACTCAGGAAATCTTTCAATTACTTCGCGCCACACTGAAAGAGGAGCCTCTTCCATTGCTGCTCGATCATAATCGACTTTTATTTCACTATCGCGCAGCGCGACAAATTCTTCAGCAGACGTAATCATTTTGCATCCTTGCACTTCAGAGATTTAAAGTTTATATTTTTCCCTGTCTCACTCTTGTTCCATAGACAGTGTCATATCTACCTATAGGTGGCGAGGATTGAATACGTGATTGGCTTACTTCTTATCTGTGATCGGCCACACTTGGTTTTAGGTGGGCGGCACCCCGGATCATGATCAGATGAAAGGTTGTCGATTCTACCAGGGACAGACGTCGTTTAATTAATCTTCAATAACTTGTTCTTTTTACGAGAGATTCTTTGTGCTTGTACACAATAGTCAAATTAACCATTGGAGCGCGAAGAGAGTAATGCAATTTTTTACGATTTTATTTATATCTAAAACATACGCCTTCTCACAAAAGGAGTTTTAAGTGTAAATTCACGAGTTAACGGTGTTGGAGTAGGATCGGAGTCGGCTTCAGCAAAATTATTCGCAAGCTCTGAAAATTCTACTATCTGTTCGGCAGGGCCAGAGATTACTATTGCTCGAGTGTCAGAGTGATCTTCACCTAGCATGACAACAATGCATTTTTTCGAACATAGTACTGCTATCACTTTATGAAATAACTTTAATGAGGAAGCTTGAGAGAAGTCTGTACCTGAAGCTCCATAAATCTCAGCAATTACACTGAGGACCTCTTTTTTATCATTTTCATCCAGCTCCATCTCTGACAAAAATATTAACGCACTCCATCCTTTGTATATAGCAGTAAAAATTGTTTTTATTTCTTCGCTACTGGAAACAGTTGAGAGGTCGCAGAAATTATGCCTCCCCTCAATGTCTAAGTTTAATTCGAGATGTCTTCTTTTGTTCGTCGCGGCCAAACCAAGCTTTCCAAATGCTCTTTTATGTAGGCCTAGTTTCTTCGCAATACTGCTACTTGAATCGAGTTCGGCAGCAAGCACGGTATATATATTATATCGAAAGAAAATTGGAGCCAAATAATCAAAGATCGATCCGTAATCATAGCCTGTAGCCAGATACCATAATGAGTCGCATGAGTTATCAAAGTGAAAATCAGCAGCTTTAGTAGCAAGAACTGACCCGGTATCAACTAAAGCTTTCATTTTGGGCACCCTTTTGACTTTTGATTCTCATATGAATAATGCTCTCCTTTAACACCATGGTAATGGGGGAGTTCATAAGTGTCATTATCCTCAAATTCGTGCCCTGCGTCGTGTAGTTTTACGGAACCTATCGGTGTTTCACCACCAGCTTTCCGACCGCCAGAGGTGAGGGCTTCAACTTTATATCGCTCACTCGGGTGAATACCTTTACGAGTGTCCTCTGGATCCTTGATAGTTCTAGAGTTATAACTTTGAGACGTAGGAATATTTTTCGAACGCATCGCAGCCCTTCGTGCCGCTCTCTTTGAAGGAAATGTTTGGTCTCCTGGTAACTGAACACGTCGAGAGCACGATGGAGTTAACCCGAGCGGATCGATCCAGCCTGTTGGGTTAGGCGCATAAGCATAAAGATTCAGTCCCCCCGCGTAGCTAATCGGATCCTTACTAACAAACCGCCCAACCCCCGGATCATAGTACCGATACCGATTGTAATGCAGCCCCGTCTCATGATCGTGATACTGCCCCTGGAACCGTATCGGGTTCATCACGCCATGCTGCCGCGCCCAATCCGAGCGCTGCTCCGTCACCTGTCCCCACGCCTTGTATTGCGCGGTCCAGGCCATGTTGCCTTGGGAATCCGTCAATTCCTGCGGCGTGCCGAGGTGATCACACTGATACCAGGCCAACGCATCAAACGGTAATGCCGTTGCCTTGTGATTCCACACTGGATCTTCATCAAGGCTGTATTCACCGCTGTAATCCGGCAGCCCAATCAGATCGATTGGCGCATGCCGTATAGCCTGTGCCACAGGGACAAAAGTGCCCGGTTCGAAGACGTAGTGCACCGTGCGGCCGGGCTCGCCATCGCTCTGTGCCGGACTGCTTTCCCAGGCGAGGTTGTCGCCATCCCAGCCGTACAAGGTGAAGCCGCAGCCGAGTTCGCGCTGTTTGCGCGCGTGCTCGTTTCTGTTCCAGAGAGAGCCTGCTTCTGGACGCTGTTTGTAGTGCGCGCGGGAGTTTTTGTGCAGGCGGCGTCCCAGTGCGTCGTAGGCGAATTCGACGGACAGGCGCGGGTCTTCGAAATGCACCAGTCGATCAAACAAATCCCACTGTAGGTCGCTGCGTTGGCCGTTGTGCCAGCGCTGGATCTGGTTGCCGCGTTCGTCGTAGTCGTAATGCGTGCCGGCGTATTCGCGCAGCAGGTTGTCGACCAGTTTGCTGCGCGGAGGGGTCAGGTCCAGTGGGCGGCGAATTTCAGTCGCCTTGTCGTCGAGCAGGTTGCCGGCCGGGTCGAAGGCGAAGGTTTCCACGCCTTGACGTGTGGTAGCGCTGAGCAGTCGGCCGACGGGATCGTAGCGATAGGCAAGCGGGCCGCGACGGCTGTCGTTGATGTCGGTCAGTTGGCCGGCGGCGTCGTAGCTGTACTCGCGTTTGAGCAGTGTGGATTTGTCGTCGCTGCGGCCGAGCAACTGTTCCTGCAAACGGCCGGCCGGGTCCCAGCTTTGGGTTTGCAGCAGGTGGTTGCCTTGATGGCGGGCGACTTCGCGGTGCAGGTCGTCGCGTTCGTAGCCGATCAGTTCGTGTTCATCGAGGCGCAAGCCGAGCAGGTGACCGCTGCCGTAAGTCAGCCAGCTGACGCGGTGGCCGTCGGGGCGCACGCTGGCGACTCGTTGGTTGAGCACGTCGTACTCGTGCTGCCAGATCGCGACGGTGGGCTTTTCCAGGCCGAGGTAATGCTGGTGCTCGCGCAGCAGATTGCCGGCCGGGTCGTGGAACCATTGCAGGCGGCTGTCGGCGTTGTCGGCCAGCACCAGGTTGCCGTTGCCATCGTAAGCGAAAGTCTCGCTTTGCGATTGGTCGCCCAAGGTGGCGCGACGTTCGGTCAAACGGCCCATCGGGTCGAAGCTCAACGAGATGACGCGTTGGCCATTGATCGATTGGGCGAGGCGTCCGGTGAGCGGGTCGTACTGATAACGCGTGCTGCGCCCATCGAAACCGCGCTCTTCGAGCAGGCGTCCGACCGGATCGTAGTGGAAGTGCGCACGTTGTTCGTTTTCGTTTTCCAGCGCCGTTAACCGTCCGAGACGGTCCCAGCGATAGCGCAAGGTTTGTTCGGCGGCATCGACACGTTCAGCGATCAAACCGGCAGCGCTGTAGCTCCACGTGGTGCAACGATCGAGAGCGTCGACGTGCGCCAGCAGCCGACCTTCGGCGTCTCGCTCAAAGCGCTCTTCGGTCTTGTCCGGGTGCTTGATCAACACCAATTGGCCGGCCTTGTATTCGTATTCGGTGGCGTTCCCGGCGGCGTCGGTGAAGCAGATCATTTGCCCCAGTTCGTTGTAGTCCCAGGCGCTGGTCTTGCCCGAGCAATCGACGTACTCCACCAGTTGCCCGGCGTCGTTGTAGTCCAACGTCTTTTCGTTGCCGCTGGCGTCCTTGATCGCGGTGGGCTGGCCGGATTTGTTGTAGGCGTATTCGGTTTTGTTGCCGAGCGGATCGAGCGCTTCGACCAGGTTGCCTTGGTCGTCATAGGCGCGCTGCCACTGCCCGCCCTCGGCATCGCTGATCTTGATCAGCAGGTCCTGATCATCGTAGGCGTAATGCATCACCGTGTGATCGGCGCGGATGTGTTCGAGCAGGTTGCTGCGTTCATCGTAGCTGTAGCGATCGGTGCTGCCGTCGGCATTCACACGGCGCACGATATTCTTCGCCTCGTCGCGGAAGAACCATTCCGAACGCTCGTCCGCGTAGCGAATGCGGTAGGTGTAGCCAAGGATGTCGTAGTAGTGCCAGGTTTCGTTGCCGAGCGCGTCAGTGACGTAGGTCAGACGAATGTTTTCGTCCCATTCCAGACGTGTGTCGAAACTGCCGTCGTCGGCCCATTCGCGCACGGCTTTGGCCTTGGCGCTTGAACCGTCCCACTGCAGGTTCATGCCGCGCCCGGTGCGGTCGGTGTAGCGGGTAATCAGGTGATGCTCGAACTGATACGACCAGACGGCGCCGTTCTCGTCCTGCGCCTGAATCAGGTCGCCATAGGCGTCGTACTGGTAGGCGCAGAGCTGGCGCAGCGGTTCGCCGTCAACGATCTGCCAGAGGCCGATAAACCGGCCGTGATCGTCGATCATCGTGCCGAGGTGCAGGTGCACTTTGGTGTAGTCGTTTTCCTGATAGGTGATCAGGTCGGAGAGCACCGAGTGTTCGCCGTGACGATGCTCGTAATGCAGCATCACTCCGGCGCCGTTGCGCAGCGAAATGTTGCTCAGCACAAAGCGCTGGCCACGGCGGACGTAGGTTTCCTTGCGCTCGAAACCACGGCACAGCAACAACTGATCTTCGCTGTTGCGGACCAGAGTGATGTTTTCGATGGCGTCGTAGTGGAACAGTCCGACTTTAGGCAACGGATAGCTGTGGTCGCGGCCGTCGGCGCTGTAGAACGTCAGGCCATCGTCCACGCAGTCAAAGCGCGTGGTGAATTCGTTGATCCAGCGCGCGCCGAGTTCGCTCTGATCGTAGGCGTCGAGGCGTGAGTTGTAGGTGCGCTTCCATTCGATCGGGAAGGGGCCGGGCAGGCTGAAATCGGTATGGCTGAGGCTTTCCGAACCCAGGGCAAAGTTGATGCTGAATTCAGTGGCGCATTTACAGGGACCTTTCTCCGGATTGGGCGCGCTTTTCGCTGGGACTTGCTTGTTGTTAGCGCCCAACTCGCCTTCTGCAGCCGTGTGGGTGGCCTTGCCGGTCTTCTCGGTATGAACCGCGGCGTTCTGCCCATGGGCATTGCGCTTGCGCCACAGGGTCACGGCGCTGGAGAGGATCTGCAGCAGCCAGCCGATGGAGTTCTGCACATTTTTATCGTCGAGCTTGCTCAACTGCGTGCGCAGTTCCGGGCCCATCGCGCGCAGTTTGCCGGTCTCGGTGGTGATCTGTTTCTGGAGCTCGTTCGGCAGCAGGTTCTGCGCGACGCTGTTGACCATCCCTTTGCCTGCCGCTTTCAAGGCGCTGTTGGCAGCCGCTAAAAAGTTGTCGGCCGTCGCGAGGGGGTCGTTGAGCAGTTGGCCGCGCCCGACGCTGGCTCTTGCGCTGGCTTCCTCCAGATCACCCTTGGCATCCAGCCGGCCAAGGGCCGTTGTTTCGATACCGGTGGCAATCTCGTTGATGATTTGTTCGCCGAGCTTGCCAGCGTCCGCCAAAATGCCCGGCAACTTGCCTTTGGCTTGCTCAACAAAGTCATCGAGGGTGCCGATGATCGAGGCGTTCAGGTGACCGACCAGCACCTCGATCACGGAAGTGCTGAGCAACAACTTGCCGCTGGCCCTCATCTCCTGACGCACCAGAAACAGCGTTGGCCGCAGGGTCATGCGCGCCGCAGCCATCGACGGCGGCAACGGCAAGACGCCGATCAGGTTGATGCCAAGGCTGGCCCACGTGAGCAAGTCGCGTTGCTTGGCATCCGACAGGGTGACGATGTCACTCAGCGCATCGACCAAAGCCATGATGTTGCCGACCACCGGCAAGAAACCGGCGTAGTTCTTGATTCGATCAAGCGTGACCACGCCATCGGTGGCGGATTGCAGCCAGGCATCGAAAGCCGCCGCACTGCTGGCGACGTCCTGAACGTCGATGGCATTGAGTGGAACGATGGCGGCTTGGGGCTCACGTTTTGCGACAGCAGTTTCAGTGGTCATCACGGCATCTCACCCGGCGACAAGGTCCGGGCTTTGCGGGCAAAAATTGAAGACCTCAATGAGCGGGCGAGAAAAAGCCGCCTCTCAGAGGTACGCATCAAAGTGAAAAAACGGAATTAGCTGACGACAGCGCCTTTCGGGCCACTGGCGATCAGCGCGGCGCCGCAGGCGGTTTTCATGCCGTCCAGTGCGATGGGTGTGCCATCGACGGTGTAAGTGCTGCTGCCCTCGGCAATCGGGAAAACCCCTTTGCACAACGGGCAGCTGACCTTGTGACCGACCCCGGCAATCGGCTTGCCGTTGAGGTCGGTGCGGGAGAAGGCTTCGAGGACTTTGCCACCGTGAGTGGTGGAGTCGCCCAAGCGAATTGCGTCTTTCATTGCGTCATTCCTTTGACCGAGGATGGCTGGCTCGGCGAGCAATCCTGTATTTCCTGCCTGCGTTCAGCAGGCGTTAGTGCCGATTTGATATCAAAATCCGTGCCAGCCACTATATGGCCATTACGCAGCAAGGGGTTGCGCCGGATGACTGCGGGATAAATCGATTTTTACTGCGGAAACCGCCTCAAAGTGCGCAAGAAGTTGCGCAGTGCTGCGCAACTTCTTGCGCACTCGGCTACAGGGCCCGTGTAACGTGGGCTGCAGGCGATTGGCGGGCGTTTTTTCGACGACAGGTGCGCAAGAAGTTGCGCAGTCGGGCGGCTGATCGACTTCTGGCAAATCGATGTCGATCGCATCGAACGCATCGCGAACAGGCGAAGGTCATCAGTGGATCTTCAGCAGGTTTGGGCGCTGTTTCGGGGTATCCTGCGCGTTCTGATTACGGACGCTTTTCCATGCTGGTGATTTCCAACAACGTGCATCTGCCGGATGCCGAGATCGAACTGACCGCCATCCGCGCGCAAGGCGCCGGTGGGCAGAACGTCAACAAAGTCTCCAGCGCCATGCACCTGCGCTTCGACATTCCGGCTTCGTCCTTGCCCGAGTTCTACAAGGAGCGGCTGCTGGCGCTGCGCGACAGTCGCATCACCAGCGACGGCGTGTTGATCATCAAGGCCCAGCAGTACCGCACGCAGGAAGCCAACCGCGCCGATGCGCTGGAGCGTCTGGTCGAGCTGATTCTCAGCGCGACCAAAGTCGAAAAGAAACGCCGTCCGACCAAACCGACCCTCGGCTCAAAGAAGCGCCGACTCGAATCGAAAACCAAGCGCGGCAGCATCAAGGCCGGGCGTGGCAAGGTGGATTTCTAGTCTTCGCGGTACTTCGCCGTATGTTTGTAGAGATACACGCTCAGCGCCAATCCACTCAGCGCGGCGAGGGCGGCAAACAGGAAAATCGAGGCAAAACCGAATCCCGCCGCAATCGCACCGGCCAATGGCCCGGTGATCCCCAGCGACAAATCGATGAACAGCGAGTAAGCGCCAACGGCTGCGCCACGGCTTGAGGCGGGCACCAGATTCACCGCTTCCACGCCCAGCGCCGGGAATACCAGCGAGAAACCAAACCCGCTCAACGCCGCACCGGCCAGCGCCCAATGCGCGTCCGGTGCGAGCCACAACAGCAGCAGGCCAAGGGTTTCCACCGACAGACAGACAATCGCCACGCGAAAGCCGCCGAGGCGGTTGATCAGGTTGCCGAACAGCAGTCGCGCGCCGATGAAGCTGGCGCCGAACAGGCTCAGGCACAGCACGGCGTTGTCCCAATGCTGGGTCGCGTAATACAGGGTGATGAAGGTGGCGATGGTGCCGAAGCCGATTGAGCCCAGCGCCAGACCGCAACCGTGGGGAAACACTTTGCCGAGCACGTGCATGAATGGCAGGCGTTCGCCGGCGACAATCGGTGCCGGCGTTTTTGGCCAGGCCAGCAGCAGGCCCAGCGCGGCGAGCAGGATGATGCTGACGCCCATGCTCCACAACCCCAACTGGCCGACCAGCCACACGCCCAACGGTGCACCGACCGCCAGGGCGCCATAACTGGCGATGCCGTTCCAGGAAATCACCTTGGCGGTGTTGGCTGCGCCGACCCGGCCGATGCCCCAGCCGATCGAGCCGGAGCCGACCAGACTTTCAGCGCTGCCCAAGACCAGACGACCGATCAACAGACTGATCAAACTGAACATCGGCAGGTTCGGTGTCCACGCCGAAATCAGCATGAACACACCGCTCAAGCCGCACCCGGCCAGGCCAATCATCACCGCACGTTTACTGCCCTGATTATCGATGATCTTGCCGGCATACGGGCGGCTGAGCAGGGTGGCGAGGTATTGCATGCTAATCACCAGGCCGGCGATCACCGTGCCAAAGCCCAGGTCGCTGTGGACGTAGCCCGGCAACACCGCGAGCGGAATGCCGATGTTCAGGTAACCGATAAAGGTGAAGAGGACGATGGAAACGACTTGCAGCGTAACCGCCAGGGGGCGCTGGGGTTCTGGCATAGAGGACGACATGGGTAACGATCCACGGAGCGGCAGATTAGATAGGCTGCTTATGATACCGGCGCGGACGGATCTGGGGCGGGAAAAGTAAAACTATTTGCTCGGCGGCGGGTTCAAGGTTTGTCCGGGGCAACCAGCTGCGTGGTGACCAGCGCGGCGAGGGCGTTTTCCTCTGTGCCGAATCGGGCGAGCAGGGCGGCTTGTTTCTCGGGCGAGAGACGGTTCCAGATCGCGATCATTTTCTCGGTCGCGCCGATCAGGACGGCGGCTTGGCTTTCGGAGAATTCGTCGGTCATGGCGGGCTCGGGGTTCAGGCAGTGTGGAAAGCGCATGTTAGCGCTTTCCACACGGTCTGTACGACGGGTATTACTCTTCGTTGTCGGCCGGGCGGCTCTCAACGGCTTCTTGCGGTTCGGGCTGCCCCGCGCCGGCTTGTTGCGTGGTCGTCTGCTCAGGTACGTGCAGGCTTGGGAAGGGGAGATTAGGAATCTCGTGCATGGTTGCGCTCCTCGCTAAGTCTGTTGATAGATCTGGTCGATCCGCGCTTCTTGAAAGCCTGCGCAGGATACAGCAGGAAAAATGACAATCAGACTTTTAATTCAAATTAATGCGACAGATGGCCGCAGGGGGCGCAAAACCCGAAGGTCACCACAAAACAAATGTGGGAGCGAGCCTGCTCGCGAAGGCAGTGTGTCAGGCAACATTTTCGTTGAATGACACGCCGCTTTCGCGAGCAGGCTCGCTCCCACAGGGTTTTGTGTTGCAGTAACTATTTGCAGACGCTGGCGATGGCCTCGGCCAGCAGGGCAAGGCGCGTGGCGTCGATGCCGGCGACGTTCGCCCGGCCCGAGCTGACCATGTACACGCTGTGATGCTCGCGCAGTTGCTTCACTTGCTCCGGCGACAGGCCGGTGTAAGAGAACATCCCGCGTTGCACGCCGATGTGTGCAAAACGCTCGCGCA
The DNA here is from genome assembly GCF_001648775.1 of Pseudomonas fluorescens. Classification (GTDB taxonomy): domain Bacteria; phylum Pseudomonadota; class Gammaproteobacteria; order Pseudomonadales; family Pseudomonadaceae; genus Aquipseudomonas; species Aquipseudomonas fluorescens_M. Next base: position 55,610 of record NZ_LVEJ01000023.1, on the reverse strand, counting down.
GACCGTGCGGCTCCAGCGCTTCAACCAGACCGCTGCGCAGTTGCGCAATGCGCAGACGCATGGCTTCCACTTCATCAGCCCAGCGCGCTTTCAGCTCTGGATCGGCGAGGATCGTCGCGACCACCGCAGCGCCGTGATCCGGCGGCGTCGACCACAGGTTGCGGGCGATGTTGGCCAGTTGGCTGCGGATGTCGATGAGCTTGTCGGCGCTTTTCGCGCAGACGATCAGCGCACCGGTGCGATCGCGATAGAGGCCGAAGTTCTTCGAGCAGGAACTGGTGATCAGCAGTTCAGGCACTTGCGCCGCGAACAAACGCGTCGACCACGCATCCTGTTCCAGACCGTCGCCAAAGCCCTGGTAGGCAAAGTCGATCAGTGGCAGCAGATTGCGCCTGCGCACCACGTCGAGTACGCGCTGCCAGTCGTCATGGCTCAAGTCAAAACCGGTCGGGTTGTGGCAGCACGCGTGCAGCAGCACCACATCACCGTTCGGCACTTGGTTGAGTACGGCGAGCATGGCGTCGACGTCGAGGCGGTTGTCGCTACCGACGTACGGGTAGTGACTGACCTTGACCCCGGCCGCGGCGAAAATGGTTTCGTGAATCGGCCAGGTCGGGTTGCTCAGCCATACGCCCTTGCCCGGCAGGCACTGCGCGATGAAGTCAGCGGCCAGACGCAGCGCACCGGTGCCGCCCGGGGTCTGGGTGGCGCCGGCACGCTGTTCGGCGATCAGCGGCGAGTCGGCGCCGAGCACCAACTCGTTGATGACTTTGCCGAACAACGGATTGCCGTGACCACCGATGTAGGTCTTGGTGTCCTGGCTTTCGACCAGTCGCGCTTCGGCGATTTTTACCGCTTCCGGGATCGGCGTCAGGCCCTGGGCGTCCTTGTAGACGCCAACGCCCAGGTCGAATTTGCGCGGGTTGGTGTCCTGCGCATACGCCTCCATCAAGCCGAGGATCGGGTCGCCGGGTACCCGGCCGATGGCGTCGAAGTGCATTACTTGCGTCCTTCTGCAGTCTTGGCCACTTCGTCAGTGCGCGCGGCCATGATGAAGTCGTTGCGGTGCAGGCCTTTGATCGAGTGGCTCCACCAGGTCACGGTGACTTTGCCCCACTCGGTCAGCAGGCCCGGGTGGTGACCTTCGGCCTCGGAGATTTCGCCGACGGCGTTGGTGAATGCCAGCGCGTGTTTGAAGTTCTTGAACAGGAAGACCTTCTCCAGTTGCATGATGCTGTCGCGCACCTCGATGTTCCAGTCAGGGATCTGCTTGATCAGGATCGGCAGTTCTTCGTCGCTGACTTGTGGCGCATCGGCGTGGCAGGCTTCGCAGTGGGCTTGGTTCAAAGTGGACATGGTGTATTCCTGAAATCGAGTGTGTTTTTTTTATTAAAGCTTTTCGGCCGTCAATGCCGTCACGCTAAACCAAAGTGGCGGCGACTGACAGGCTCAATTGTCAGCAAAAATCGCGGTTCACGCGGCTTTTGGTTTCGGCGGAAATTTCGGCGCGTGCAGACCCAGCTGCATGCCTTGGCGAACCATGGCCATGATGTCTTCATGGGCCACGTCGAACAGACGCTTGAGGTTCGGCAGGACAAAGTACAGCGGTTGCAGGATGTCGATGCGATACGGCGTGCGCATGGCTTCGAGCGGATCGAAGGCCTGATGCTCCGGCTCGTCCGACAGCGAGTAAACGGTTTCTTTTGGTGAGGACAGAATGCCGCCGCCGTAGATGCGTTTGCCTTGCGGGGTGTCGACCAGGCCGAACTCGATGGTCATCCAGTACAGACGGGCTAGATAAACGCGTTCTTCCTTGGTGGCCTGCAAACCGAGTTTGCCGTAGGTGTGGGTGAATTCGGCGAAATACGGGTTGGTCAGCAGCGGGCAGTGACCAAAGATCTCGTGGAAAATGTCCGGCTCTTGCAGGTAGTCCAGTTCTTCGCGGGTACGGATAAAGGTTGCGACTGGAAACTGCTTGCTGGCCAGCAATTCAAAAAAAGTCTGGAAGGGGATCAGTGCCGGCACGCGGGCAACCTGCCAACCGGTGGTCTCGCCGAGCACCTTGTTGATCTCGCCGAGTTGCGGAATGCGGTCGTGGGGCAGACCGAGTTTTTCGATACCGTCCAGGTATTCCTGGCACGCACGCCCTTCGATCACTTTCAACTGGCGAGTGATCAGCGTGTTCCACACCGCATGTTCTTCGGCGGGGTAGTCGATAAAACCTTGCGCATCGGGCTCGCGGGCCACGTATTGCGTCTGCTTCATGCTGCTCTCCTGCTAGGGGAATTCGTTCTTGTTATGTCCTGCAATGGACTCAGAATTACCTGAGAGTGATGGGGTTTGCAGCAGGTTGATCGCGATGCGTGTAGGAAAATTCGCCGGAAATCGTAAAAAAATCGTTACGCTTTGGCGGATATATCGCATTTACGGTGATTCGCGGGTTTGAAAAGGCCGGTGGCTGTCACATAATCTTGACAACAATCTGCGTGCCTCGGCAGAAAAATGGCTCCGGGCGCACCGCAATACCTGTGGGAGCGAGCTTGCTCGCGAAAGCGCTGGGTCTGACACATCAATGCTGGATGTGCTGACGCCTTCGCGAGCAAGCTCGCTCCCACAGGGTCGGTATTCAACTCCCAATCTTGTCGGGCCTTATATATGCGCATCAAAGTCCACTGCCAGAACCGCATCGGCATCCTGCGCGACATTCTCAACCTGCTGGTGGCGTACGGCATCAACGTCGCGCGCGGTGAGGTTGGCGGTGAGCATGGCAACGCGATCTATCTGCACTGTCCGAACCTGATCAACATTCAGTTCCAGGCGTTGCGCCCAAAGTTCGAGGCGATTGCCGGGGTGTTCGGCGTCAAACGGGTAGGGCTGATGCCGAGCGAGCGTCGGCACATGGAGTTGAATGCGCTGCTCGGCGCACTGGAGTTTCCGGTGCTGTCGATCGACATGGGCGGCTCGATCGTTGCGGCGAACCGGGCGGCGGCGCAGTTGCTCGGCGTGCGGGTCGATGAAGTGCCGGGCATTCCGCTGTCGCGCTACGCCGAGGATTTCGACTTGCCGGAACTGGTGCGCGCCAACAAATCGCGAATCAACGGCATGCGGGTCAAGGTCAAGGGCGACGTCTTTCTGGCTGACATCGCGCCGCTGCAATCGGAGCACGACGACAGCGAAGCGATGGCTGGTGCGGTGCTGACGCTGCATCGCGCAGACCGTGTTGGCGAGCGCATCTATAACGTGCGCAAACAGGAGCTGCGCGGCTTCGACAGCATCTTCCAGAGCTCGAAAGTAATGGCCGCCGTGGTGCGTGAAGCACGGCGTATGGCGCCGCTGGATGCGCCGCTATTGATTGAGGGCGAAACCGGCACCGGCAAGGAGTTGCTCGCGCGCGCCTGTCACCTCGCCAGTCCGCGCGGGCAGTCGCCGTTGATGGCGCTCAACTGCGCCGGACTGCCGGAGTCGATGGCCGAGACCGAGCTGTTCGGCTACGGCCCGGGAGCCTTCGAAGGTGCTCGCGCCGAAGGCAAACTCGGACTGCTGGAATTGACCGCGGGTGGCACGCTGTTTCTTGACGGTGTCGGCGAGATGAGCCCGCGCCTTCAAGTGAAGCTGCTGCGCTTTTTACAGGACGGCTGCTTCCGTCGGGTCGGCAGTGATGAAGAGGTTTATCTGGATGTGCGGGTGATCTGCGCGACGCAGGTCGACTTGTCGGAGTTGTGCGCACGCGGTGAGTTTCGCCAGGACCTGTATCACCGCTTGAATGTGCTTTCGTTGCACATTCCGCCGCTGCGCGAATGCCTTGATGGATTGACGCCGCTGGTCGAGCACTTCCTCGATCAGGCCAGTCGGCAGATCGGTTGCCCGCTGCCGAAACTGGCGCCGGCGGCGATGGACCGACTCAGCCATTACCACTGGCCTGGCAACGTGCGACAACTGGAGAACGTGCTGTTCCAGGCGGTTTCGCTGTGCGATGGCGGCACGGTGAAAGCCGAGCATATTCGTTTGCCGGATTATGGCGTGCGTCAGCCGCTTGGCGATTTCTCGCTGGAAGGTGGATTGGACGAGATCGTCGGGCGCTTTGAGAAAGCGGTGCTGGAGCGGCTGTATTCCGAGCATCCGAGCAGTCGGCAATTGGGCAAGCGGTTGGGGGTTTCGCACACCACGATTGCCAATAAATTGCGTGAATATGAAGTCGGTAAAACCGAGTCGTAACCCAAACATGTGTGGGTAGTGATGGCCTCTTCGCGAGCAGGCTCGCTCCCACATTTGAAATGCATACCCCTGTGGGAGCGAGCCTGCTCGCGAAAGCGATAGTCCAGGCAACACCAGCGCCAGACATTGCCACCTACCGGCATAACACCGCCGGTTTTTCGACTTCGATACATTTCAAATTTCCCCTCGCCATCCCTCAAGTCCTTTGTTTACCGGGTCTTTGCCCGCCAGAAAAAAGTTGGTCTGCAAATTGCTTATGGCTCAGCAGTACAGCAGTGGGCGGCAAACGTCCGGCATGCAGAGGAAAGAGTGTGGACAAGTACCTTTATGTGGCAATGACCGGCGCCAGCCAGAATGCACTGGCGCAAAAGGCGCATGCCAACAACCTCGCGAACATCTCCACCAACGGTTTTCAGCGCGACCTGGAGCAGGCGCGTTCGATGCCGGTGTTCGGTGACAGCTTTCCGGCGCGTGCGTTTGCCATGAGCGAACGGCCAGCCACGGATTTCACCCCGGGCTCGCTGGTGCAGACCGGTCGTGACCTCGACGTTGCGGTGACCGGCAACGGTTTCATCGCCGTGCAAAACCCTAATGGCGGCGAAAGCTACGTGCGCACCGGTAGCCTCAACGTCGACGCCCTCGGCGTGCTGCGGGCCGGCAACGGCATGCCGGTCATGGGCAATGGCGGTCCGATCGCCGTGCCGCCCGAGCAGCAGATCGAAGTCGGTGAAGACGGCACCATCAGTATTCGCGCGATGGGTGAAGGCCCGCGCGTCATGGCCGAAGTCGACCGCATCAAGCTGGTCAACCCGGACATCAAGAACATGAACAAGGGTCTCGATGGCTCGATTTACACCAAGGACGGCCAACCGGCGCCGGCCGATGCCAACGTCAAACTGGTGTCGGGCTTCCTTGAGTCGAGCAACGTCAACGCCGTCGAAGAGATGACCTCGGTGCTGGCGCTGGCCAAGCAGTTCGAGTTGCACGTCAAGATGATGAACACCGCCAAAGACGACGACCAGGCCATGGCTCGGGTCTTGCAGATCAGCTAATTATCAGAACGTCGCGCCGTAAAACAGGCGCACGAGGAGAATCGAATGCTTCCGGCTCTATGGGTTGCCAAAACCGGTCTGTCCGCCCAGGACACCAACCTGACCACCATTTCCAACAACCTGGCGAACGTGTCGACCACGGGTTTCAAACGTGACCGCGCCGAGTTCCAGGACCTGCTGTATCAGATCAAACGCCAGCCAGGCGCCCAATCGACCCAGGACAGCGAACTGCCGTCGGGTCTGCAACTGGGTACCGGTGTGCGCATCGTCGGCACGCAGAAAAACTTCACCGCCGGCAGCCTGCAAACCACCGAGCAGCCGCTGGACATGGCCATCGACGGTCGCGGTTTCTTCCAGATTCTGCAGCCGGACGGCACCACGTCCTACACCCGTGACGGTACCTTCCACCTCGATTCCAATGGCCAGATCGTTAACGCCAGCGGTTTCGCTCTGGAGCCGGCCATCGTCATTCCGAACGATGCCCAGACCTTCACCGTCGGCCGTGACGGCACCGTGTCCATCACCGTCGCCGGCAACGCCGCGTCGCAGGTGATCGGCAACCTGCAAACCGCCGACTTCATCAACCCGGCCGGTCTGCAGGCAGTGGGTAACAACCTGTTCCTGGAAACTGCCGCTTCCGGCGCGCCGCAAGTCGGCACTCCAGGTCTGGCCGGTTTCGGTACCACCCTGCAGAACACCCTGGAAACCTCCAACGTCAGCACCGTGGAAGAGATGGTCAACATGATCACCACTCAGCGCGCTTACGAGATGAACTCCAAGGTGATCTCCACCGCCGACCAGATGCTCTCGTTCGTAACGCAGAATCTGTAATCAAGTCTATGAGGCGGCCATGAGGTCGCCTGCAACACCGTGAGGTAGGGTCATGAATCGCTTTGTATCTGTTCTGGCATTGAGTGGGGTCGTCTCGCTCGCGGGCTGCGTCGCCCCGACGCCCAAGCCCAATGACCCTTACTACGCCCCGGTGTTGCCGCGCACGCCGTTGCCGGCTGCGGCCAACAATGGCTCGATCTATCAGGCCGGTTTCGAGCAGAACCTGTACAGCGACCGCAAGGCGTTCCGGGTCGGTGACATCATCACCATCACCCTGAACGAGCGCACGCAGGCGAGCAAGAACGCCAACTCGCAGATGGACAAGAACAGCGATAACAAGGTCGGTCTGACCTCGTTGTTCGGCTCCAGTCTGACCACCAACAATCCGATCGGGGGCAACGACCTGAGCCTGAACGCCGGCTACAGCGCCGACCGCTCGACCAAAGGTGACGCCAAGTCGGGGCAGAGCAACAGCCTGACCGGCTCGATCACCGTGACCGTCGCTGACGTGCTGCCCAACGGCATCATCGCCGTGCGCGGCGAGAAGTGGCTGACGCTCAATACCGGTGACGAACTGGTGCGCATTGCCGGCCTGGTGCGCGCCGATGACATCGCCACGGACAACACTGTGTCGTCGACTCGGGTCGCCGATGCGCGCATCACCTACTCGGGTACCGGCGCGTTTGCCGATACGAGTCAGCCAGGCTGGTTCGACCGTTTCTTCCTCAGCCCGCTGTTCCCTTTCTAGGTGGCTACGTTGAATCTGAAAAGCCTTATGGTGGCCGCGCTGTTGATGTCGGCGGCCTTCAATGCACAAGCCGAACGGTTGAAAGACATCGCCAGTATCTCTGGCGTGCGTTCCAACCAGTTGATCGGTTACGGCCTGGTGGTCGGGCTTAACGGCACCGGTGACCAGACGACGCAAACCCCGTTCACCCTGCAGACCTTCAACAACATGCTCTCGCAGTTCGGCATCAAGGTGCCGCCGGGATCGGGCAACGTGCAGTTGAAGAACGTCGCGGCGGTGTCGATCAGTGCCGACTTGCCGGCGTTCGCCAAGCCGGGTCAGCAGGTCGATATCACGGTGTCCTCGATCGGTAACTCCAAGAGCCTGCGTGGCGGCACCCTGTTGCTGACCCCGCTCAAGGGTATCGACGGCAACGTCTACGCGGTCGCTCAGGGCAACCTCGTGGTCGGCGGTTTCGATGCTGAAGGTCGCGACGGTTCGAAGATCACCGTCAACGTTCCGTCGGCCGGTCGCATTCCGGGCGGTGCTTCGGTGGAGCGTTCGGTGCCGAGCGGTTTCAACCAGGGCAATAGCCTGACGCTGAACCTCAACCGTTCCGACTTCACCACCGCCAAACGTATCGTCGACAAGATCAACGACATGCTCGGCCCTGGTGTCGCGCAGGCCATCGACGGTGGTTCGATCCGCGTCACCGCGCCGCTCGATCCGAGCCAGCGCGTCGACTACTTGTCGATCCTGGAAAACCTCGAAGTCGATCCGGGTCAGGCGGTGGCGAAAGTCATCATCAACTCGCGTACCGGCACCATCGTCATCGGCCAGAACGTGAAAGTGTCGCCAGCCGCCGTGACCCACGGCAGCCTGACCGTGACCATCACCGAAGACCCGATTGTCAGCCAGCCGGGCCCGTTGTCCAACGGCCAGACGGCAGTCGTGCCGCGCTCGCGGGTGAACGCCGAGCAGGAAGCCAAGCCGATGTTCAAATTCGGCCCGGGCACCACCCTCGACGAGATCGTGCGGGCGGTGAACCAGGTCGGCGCGGCACCGGGTGACTTGATGGCCATCCTTGAAGCTCTGAAGCAGGCCGGCGCGTTGCAAGCCGACCTGATCGTGATCTGAGGCCGACCACCATGGATATGCGCAAGAGCGGTCTGGTCAACAGCAGCGATTCGGGTTCTTACTCGGACCTCAATCGCCTGAACCAGCTCAAGGTCGGTGACAAGAACAGCGATGCGAACATGCGCAAAGTGGCGCAGGAATTCGAATCGCTGTTCCTCGGCGAAATGCTCAAGTCGATGCGCTCGGCCACCGAAACGCTGGGGCAGGACAACCCGCTCAACACGCCGGCGGCCAAGCAGTATCAGGAAATGTACGATCAGCAATTGGCCGTTTCCATGTCCCGTGAGGGTGGTGGTATTGGCCTCGCCGACGTGCTGATGCGGCAGATGTCGAAGAACAAACCGATGGCGCCGGGCGAGGCTGCGGCCGCCTCCGCCGCCAAGCAGGAAGAAGCCAAGGCCAAGGCCGCTGCCGTGGTGACGCCGATTGCCGCCGGCACCGTCGCCACCAATGGCCCGTTGTCGCGACTCAATGGTGAGCGTCCGCTGTGGGCCTCGCGTTCGGTGAATGCACCGAACACCGATATTTCCCACCGCAACGACATGGCGCTGATCAACCAGCGTCGACTGGCCTTGCCGCCGAAACTGGCCGATCGTTTGCTCGCAGGTCTGGTGCCTTCGGCGACGCCGGCGGCCGCTAATCCATTGCCGCAACGCGCCACGACAGCCGCCACCACCGGTGCCGGCCCGCTGTACAACGGCGATTGGCTGGCCCGTGCCGAGAACGAAAAAACCTCCGGCGGGCAGATGCAGATTTATGGTCGTGCGATGGCGCAGATTCCGTTGGCGCCAGCGAAAAAAGCGTTCAGCTCCGCCGACGAATTCGTCAACACCATGCTGCCGATGGCCAAGGAAGCGGCCGACCGCATCGGCGTCGATCCGCGTTATCTGGTGGCACAGGCTGCGCTGGAAACCGGTTGGGGCAAATCGGTCATGCGCGCCCAGGATGGTAGTAGCAGCCACAACCTGTTCGGCATCAAGGCGAGCAGCAACTGGAAGGGCGATTCGGCCCGGGCGATCACCAGTGAGTTCCGCGATGGCGCAATGGTCAAGGAGACGGCCGAGTTCCGTTCCTATGCCTCGTACAAGGACAGCTTCCACGATCTGGTGACTTTGCTGCAGACCAATAATCGCTATCAAGATGTCGTGAAGTCTGCCGATAACCCAGAACAGTTTGTACGCGAGTTGCAAAAGGCCGGTTACGCCACCGACCCGAACTACGCGACAAAGATTTCGCAGATAGCCAAGCAGATGAACAGTTTCCAAAACTACGCTGCGGCGGGTGTATCCACCACGCCTTTATAAGGCACAAGGTATAAGGTCTGAACCATGAGTTTGCTCAATATCGGGATGTCGGGACTGTCGGCCAGTCAGTCCTCTTTGGCTACGACAGGCAACAACATTGCCAACGTCGACACCGCCGGTTATTCGCGCCAGCAAACCGTGCAGGGCACCAAATCCTCGCAGCAATTCGGTACCGTTTTCATCGGTACGGGCACCACCCTGGCTGACGTGCGCCGGGTGTACAACTCGTACCTGGAAAGCCAGCTGCACACCGCTACTTCGCTCGACAGCGAATCGGCTGCTTACCTGGCGCAGGCCACGCCGCTGGACTCCATGCTGTCGGACACCAACACCGGCCTGACCGGCGTGCTGCAGAAATTCTTCACCACCATGCAGGGCGTTTCGACCTCGGCGACCGATGACACCTCCCGTCAATCGGTGCTGACCGGCGCACAGGCGCTGACCAGTCGTTTCAACACCATCGCCAAACAGCTCAACGACCAGAACACCACGATCAACGGCAGCCTGGGCGACATGACGTCCCAGGTGAACAAGCTGGCCACCTCGATTGCCAATTTGAACCAGAAGATCGGCGAAATCTCCACCAGTGGCGGTGCGCCAAACGATCTGCTCGACAGCCGTAACGAAGCCGTACGCCAGCTGTCCGAACTGACCGGCGCGCAGGTCGTCGAGCGTGGCACCAGTTTCGACGTCTACATCGGCAGCGGTCAGCCGCTGGTAATCGGCAACACCACCAACACACTGAGCATGGTCGCGAGCAAAGACGATCCGTCGCGCATGGCCATCCAGATGGATCGCGGTTCGAGCACCATCGACATCACCTCGGCGATGACCGGCGGTGAAATCGGCGGCCTGCTGACCTATCGCAAAGAGGTCCTTGACCCGTCACTCAACGAGCTGGGCCGAGTGGCGCTGGTGATCGCTGATCAGGTCAACAGCCAGCAAGCGCAGGGCATCGACAAAAACGGTGACTTCGGCGCGGCGATTTTCAACAACATCAACAGTGCCGCGCTGATCAGCTCGCGCAGCATCGCGCAGTCGGGCAACAGCACCGGTTCGGGTAACCTCGATGTCACCATCAAGGACACCGGCAAGCTGACCACCAGCGATTATCAAGTGACGTTCACCAGCGCCACTGACTACACCGTCAAGCGTTCCGACGGCACCGACCTGGGCGCCTTCAGCACCACCACCAATCCGCCGCCAGTGATCGACGGCTTCACCCTTGCGCTGAAGGGTGGTGCGTTGAGCGCCGGTGACAGCTTCAAAATCACCCCGACCCGCAATGCGGCGGCGAGCATTCAGACGGTACTCACCGATCCGAAGAAAATCGCTGCGGCCGGTCCGTTGACCGGTGTCGCCAGCGCTGCCGGTCTGGGCACTTACACTCAGCCGACACTCAGCAGCAAGATCGATATCTACAACCCGACGGCCCAGGCTGACATGCAGGCGGCGCTGAAGAACTCGACGCCGGTCAAACTGGTGTTTGGTGCGGTCAGCGGCGGCAGCCAGTCTTACTCCTTTGTGGATGCCAAGGGCGGCGTGATCAGCAGCGGCACAGTCGTTCCCGGTCAATCGAACACGCTGGACCTGAAGGTCGGCATCGTCGATGCCAGCGGCAACCCGGTGCTGGACACCAGCGTTACGCCGAACGTACAGAAAACCTTCTCCGTGCAGACCACCATTGGCGGCACGCCGAAGCCAGGCGAAACCTTCACCATGAACCTGACCGGTGCGGCGTCTTCGGACAACCGCAACGCGCAATCGCTGGTCGCCCTGCAAACCGCGCAAACCGTCGACACCGGTTCGGCCAGCAAAGGTATCAGCCTGACTGACGCCTACAACAAGCTGGTGACCAACGTCGGTACCAAGACCGCCCAAGGCAAGTCCGACAGCGCCGCGACTTCGGCGATCCTGGATAACGCCAAAGGCGCGCGCGATTCGCTGTCCGGGGTCAACCTGGATGAGGAAACCGGTAACCTGGTCAAATATCAGCAGTACTACACAGCGTCTTCGCAGATCATCAAAGCTGCGCAGGAAACTTTCGCCACGCTGATCAACAGCCTTTAAGGAGTCGTAATTCATGCGCATTTCCACCGCCCAGTATTACGGCACGCAAGCGTCGGACTATCAGCGTAACTTCAACAAGGCGGTCGCCACCGCCAGCGAGGCGAGCAGCCTGCAGCGCATCACCAATGCGTCCGATGATCCGATCGGCGCCGGTCGTTTGCTGCAACTGGGCCAGCAGGCCGCGATGCTGGATCAGTACAAGACCAACGTCGACACCACCACAAATTCGTTGAATGTGCAGGAGTCCACGCTGGATTCCATCACCACCGCACTGGCGCGTGCCAAGGAACTCGCCCTGGCCGCCAACACCGGCACGCGCACCGACAAGGATCGCCAGGCTTACGCTTCGGAACTGAGTCAGATCCAGCAACAAGTGCTGGGCCTGATGAACTCCAAGGATGCCAACGGCAACTACATGTTCTCCGGTTCGAAGACCGATACCGCGCCGTACTCGCAGAATGCCGACGGCACTTACACCTACAACGGTGACCAGACCACGATCAACCTGGGCATCGGCGACGGTATGACGGTCGGCACCAACACCACCGGTTGGGATGCCTTTCAGCAGACCATCAACACCGGTCGCACCAGCACCAACATGACGGCTCCTGCAGTGGATGACGGCCGTGTCGTGCTGTCCAGCGGTACCGTTGGCAATGTTGCCACCTACAACTCCAAGTTCTCCGGTGGTCAGCCGTACACCGTCAGCTTCGTCAGCAGCACCCAACTGCAAATCACCGATGCGCTGGGTAACGACGTGACGGCTGAAGCCAGCCAGAACGGCGCGATCGTCAACACCACCGGCACCAACCAGTCAGTCAGTTTCCGTGGCGTCGACCTGAAGCTGAACATCAACCTGAAAGCCGGGGACACCAACCCGGACGCGGTCATTGCCGGGCACAGCTTCCAGCTGTCGACCCAGCCTGACTCGTTCACCACCGCGCGCAGCCCGGGTAACCCGTCTACTGCGGTGATTACCGGTTCGACCATCACCGACCAGTCGGCCTATACAAACGCCTTCCCGCAAGGCGGCGCGGTGCTCAAGTTCACCAGCGCCACGGCGTTCGATCTGTATGCGGCGCCAGTCACTGCGGACAGCAAACCCGTGTCGTCCGGCACCGTGGCTGGCGGCAACGCGACCGCTGCGGGCGTGACTTTCGCGCTGGGCAACACGCCGGCCGCTGGCGATCAGTTCTCGATTCAGCCGAACAATCACCAGACCCAGAACGTGCTCGACACGCTGGGCCAGATGATTACGGCATTGAATACGCCGATCGACGGTGATGATGTTGCCAAGCAGAAGTTTCAGGGTGTCATGGAGTCGGGTCTCGGCAACATCGACGCTGCTACCAACCAGATTGGCGCTTCTGTCACCACCATTGGTGCCCGTGGCCAAGCGCTGGAAATGCAAACCGCGACTAACCTGAGCCTGAGCACCGCGAACACCACGACGCAAGGTTCGATCCGCGATTCCGATCCGGCAGAAGTCATGACCCGCCTGACCCTGCAGCAGACCATGTTGCAAGCCGCGCAGTTGGCGTTCAGCAAGATCAGCCAGTTGGGTCTGTTCAACAAGATCTGACGGTTAACGGGCGCGTGAGCGCCCGTTTGCTCCATCCTTCAAGTAATGTTTTTTAGCGGTTTCCAGGGCTCGCTTTACCGAGCGGGCTCGTACCGCCTGTGAGCCCGCCGTGAATTCACTCCCTCTCGTTAGCCTTGTCATTCCCGCCTTCAATCCACGCTTTTTCGAGCGAGCCTTGCGTAGCGCTGTCGGCCAGGGCTATGGCCATCTGGAGATCATCGTTTGCGATGACAGTCGTGGCGTCGAGATCGAAAACACTGTCTCGAATGTCAGCGCGCAAACCGGCGTTGCCGTGCGCTATGTGCGTAACCCGCGCACGTTGGGCCTGGTCGGCAATCTGAAAGCCTGCCTGGATCAGGCGCAGGGCGAGTTCATCAAGTTTCTGTGTGACGATGATTTGCTCTATTCCGCCTGTATCGAGCAGCAGGCGCACGAGATGCGTCGTGCAGAAGTCAGCCTGGTGCTGGCGCAGCGACTGCTCTGGGACGCGAACGACATCATCCTGCCTGCGCGTCTGGAAAACACCTCGCTGTCGCCGGTCAGTGGCCTGTTCAAGGGCGACGATTTACTGGCGATCTTTGAAAAATTCCCGGTCAACGTTCTCGGCGGTTTCAGCAACGCGTTGTTTCGCCGCGCGGACGTCGCCGAGCTGCTCCCGGCATTGACCGAGGAGGGCGGCGGCTTCGTCGCGAGCCTGGATTTCGCCTTGTATGTCTGCCTGCTGCGACGCGGCAACCTGGCGGTGTCCAACAACGTGCTGAGCGCCGAGCGTCTTTATCCGGAGCGGCTGAGTGCGCAGCAACCGATGAAGGACGCGATGGCCGTCGAGCGCGAATGGCTTTCGCAAATGCTCAAAGTCCGCAGCGGTGAGTCGGCGCCTGCGCCAGGCTGGGTACGCTATATCCCGTTGGTAAAGGCGGATGAGTCGCCAAGGGTTTGGGAAGAGCTGCCGCTGAGCCGTACCCTCGGTTCCCGGCAGAGCCGTCAGGAGTGTGGCGTCGGCGTCGACAGCCTGAGTTTCGGCGAACTCTACGCGCAATGGCTGGAGTGCCGGGTGCTGACCGAAGGCCAGCGCAAGTTGCTGCCGGAAACCATCGCCAGTTGGTCGCACCAGCCGCGGATCGTGCCGATCATCATCGATGGCAAAGGCAGTCGCGATGGTGTCGAGCGCACGCTGGAGGCCCTCGCCAATCAGGATTACCCGGCGGAACTGGTGCTGGTCCTGTCCACCTCCTGTGCCGAAGCGGAGCTGGATGGACGCGTGTTTCGCCTACCGCTGCAAGACGACGGCCTTGCGCAGCTCAACACCTTGCTGCCGCAACTGGACGGCGCCGACTGGTTCTACCTGCTGCAACCCGGTGATCGGCCGGTGGCCACGGCGTTGCTGATCATGGCGGACCGTATCGCGCATTCGCGGTCGTTCACTTGCCTGTACAGCGACGAAGGCAGTCTGCGCAGTGGTGAGTCGGCAGAGCCTGCGTTCAAGCCGGATTTCAACCTCGACCTCATGCGCAGCTATCCCTACGTCGGGCGGGCGCTGGCGTTCAAGCGCGAGCGGGCGCTGGCACTGGGCGGCCTGACGCCTGACTTTGCACAACTGGCGCCTCACGACCTGCTCTGGCGCATGGTCGAGAGCGATGGCACTCAAGTGATCGGGCACATCGCCGAAGTGTTGCTTGAATCGAAATTCGATCTGTCCCAATGGCTCACCGACCCGGGTGTTCTGGCACAGAATCCGCGGGTGCTCGATGCGCATCTGCAGCGCTTGGGGATTGCCTACGAGACGCGACGCGAGGGCAGTGAGCTGCTCAATCGGGTCGACTATCGCCATGCCCGACGCCCGTTGGTGTCGGTGATCATCGTCGCTCAGGATCAGACGGCAGCCTTGCAGCGGTGTGTCGAAACGCTGCTGGAAAAGACCGCTTACACCGAGTACGAAATTCTCTTGGTCGACAGTGGCAGCGAAAGCGCCGAGGCACGGACCTGGCTCGACGGCATGGAACAGTTGGGCAGTGACCTGATTCGTGTGTTGCGCTACCCGCAAAAGCACAATCCCGCCGCCATTCACAACTTTGCCGTGAGTCAGGCGCGTGGCGAATACGTCTTGCTGCTCAATGCCTTTGCGGTGATCACGCAAGCCGACTGGCTCGACGAATTGCTCAATCATGCGCAGCGCCCCGAAGTCGGGGTGGTCGGCGCCAAGTTGTACGACCCGGACGGCGGGGTGTTGCATGCCGGCCTGATTCTCGGTTTGCAGGGGCCGGCCGGGTTGCCGTTCTTTGGTCAACCGATGCAATCGGAGGGCTATATGTTCCGGCTGCAGGCGGTGCAGGATCTGAGCGCTGTCGGCGGTGACTGCCTGATGGTTCGCAAGTCGGTCTTCGAGGAGGTCGCGGGGCTCGACGAGCAGCACTTGAAGGTCGCGTACAACGTCGTCGATCTGTGCCTGCGGGTCGGTCGCGAGGGGTATCTGGTGGTGTGGAATCCGCATGCCCGGCTGGCGGTGGGCACGCGCCCGGTCGCCGTGGCAACGAGCGAAGAGCAGCAACAGCACGAGCGCGAGCAGGATGCGTTTTACCAGCGCTGGCTGCCGCAGATTGCGCGCGATCCGGCCTACAACGTCAACCTTGCGCTGCAAGGTATCGGGGCCAGCAACTTTAGCCTCGAACCGGGCCTGCTGAGCGGCTGGAATGCGTTTTCCAGGTCGAGTCTGCCCAACGTGCTGGTGGTGCCGATCAACGCTTCTGCCATCGGCCATTACCGCATGAGCCAGCCGATGATCGAACTGGAGGCGGCCAACCGGGTCGAGGGGCGCATCTGCTACGGCTTGCCGTCGATCGTCGAAATCGAGCGTCAGGCCCCCGACGTGATCGTGCTGCAGGGCCGCTACTCGGAGCACGCCATCGATGAAATTCCGCCGCTGAAGAAGTACTTCAGCGCCCGGCGTATTTTTGAACTGGATGACTATGTCATCGACGTTCCTCATCGCAATGCCCACATCCGCAACATGCCGAGCAAGCAGGACATGGAACGCATGGTGCGTCGAGCGATCGGCCTCTGTGATCGGGTGGTCGTGTCGACTCAACCCTTGGCCAATGCGTTGTCGGACATGCACCACGACATTCGTGTGGTGCCGAACATGCTCGCGAAAAACCTCTGGAGCCACCTGCGCAGCCAGCGGCGCACGTCGAAGAAACCACGGGTCGGTTGGGGCGGTGGCACCAGCCACCACGGCGACCTGGCGGTGATCGCCGAGGTGGTTCGCGAACTGGCCAATGAAGTCGACTGGGTGTTTTTCGGCATGTGCCCGGATGACTTGCGTCCGTACATGCATGAGTTCCACGGTGTGATCCCGCTCGACGTGTATCCGGCGAAACTGGCCAGCCTCAACCTCGATCTGGCCCTCGCACCGCTGGAGTTCCACATCTTCAATGACTGCAAGAGCAACCTGCGGCTGCTCGAGTATGGCGCTTGCGGCTACCCGGTGATCTGCACTGACACCGAAGCCTATCGCGGCTACCTGCCGTGTACGCGGGTCAAGACCAACACCACCGATGAGTGGTTGCAGGCGATTCGCATGCACCTGGCCGATCCTGATGCCAGCTACCGCATGGGCGACGAGTTGCGTGAGGTGGTGCTGCGCGATTACGTGCTGCGTGGCGATAACCTGCGCTACTGGGAAAATGGCTGGCTGGCGGACTGACCGCTTCGCGCAGCACCTCCCCAAAAAAAACAGGCGACTTTCGAGTCGCCTGTTTTTTTGCCTGCGAAAATCGTATTGCATCAATCTCGATACAATTTTTTGCAGGACCTCAAGCTTCGATCATTTGCTGTCGATATCAACATATTCGCAAGTCTTTGGTGTTCGCTGCGATGACGGGTGATCGCCTGACGCGCCGGTACCGGTTCAACAACAATGCAAGGAAATAGCAAATGTCAGCAGTGAATGGAGCGAGTGACGTGGATTGCCGGAGGGGGACCGATGGCGCCGGGTTAATGCTGGAGGGCAGTGGCACTGACAACGAGATCATCGGTGGCGCCGGCGACGACTGGATGCGGGGCACCGACGGCGCGGATCATTTCGTGGGCGGCGAGGGTTTCGATACCGTCAGCTACAGTGACAGCCTCGAGGGCGTGAGAGTCTCGGACTGGAGCAACGTTGACGGGTTGACCAGTGCCTACGGGGACACCTTTACCGGTATCGAAGCCATTGAAGGTTCAAAATTCGATGATCTGATTTATCGCTCCGAAGGGTCGATGATCATTGACGGTTCCGATGGCTGGGACACAGTGAGCTATCTGCAGACCGCGGGTGCGGTGAGCATCGCGATCGGTGATGGTGTCAACGCAGTGGGCGACACGTTGCGCAATGTCGAAAAAGTCATCGGCACCCACAATGCCGATCACTTTACCGCGAGCATTGGCGGTGTGACGTTTGCCGGCGGCATGGGTGACGACGTCTACACCATCGACAGCACCGGTGTGGTCATTGAAGAAATCGAGGATTACAGGGGCGGCACCGATCAGGTGTTCACTAATCTGTCGGTGATGCACCTGGACCGGTTCGTTGAAAACCTGACGTATACCGGGACTGGCGACTTCACCGGCTACGGCAACGACACCTGGAACACTATCGTCGGCGGCAGTGGCAACGACGTGCTGTTTGGCGGTGCTCGCGGCGATTCTTTCGACGGTGGCGACGGTATTGATGTGCTCAGCTACGGCGACAGCACGGTCGCCATGACATTGAACTGGGCAACCGGCGAATTCTCCGGGATCGCTGACGGTGACACCTTCCAGAACATCGAGATCATTCGTGGCAGTGATTTCGGCGATACCTTTTACGCGAGCGGCATGCCTTGGTTTTTCGGTCTGGAGGGCGGACAGGGACAGGACCTGCTCAGTTTCAAATACGCCTTCATGCCGATGACGATCGACCTGAGCGGTGCAGCCTGCCAGCCTTTGAATCCGGTTCCTGAATATTCCGGGATCGAACTGATCGAGGGCAGCCAGTACTCTGATAGCTTCATTGGTTCTGCCAGCGATGAAACGTTCATCGGTGGTGGTGGCGGTGATGCAATCGATGGCGGCGATGGCATTGATAGCGTGTGGTATCTCACCAGTGCCTCGGCCGTCGACGTCAATCTGCAGACCGGCATCAACCTGGGAGGCGATGCACAGGATGATCGCCTGAGCGGCATCGAAGGGGTGATGGGCAGTCAATTCAACGACAGCCTGACCGGTAACGAGATGGACAACTCTCTGCAGGGTGGACGGGGCAGCGACCTGATTGTCGGCGGTGCGGGTAACGACTTCATCTACGGTGGTCTGGTATCCGACATCGGGCCGTTCAGTCTCGAAGGTGTGGCCGATGAGGCGCAGGCCGATCAGTTGTATGGCGGGGCGGGCGACGATGTCATTGTCAGCGCCGAAAACGATCAGGGTACCCGGGCGTTGGGTGAGGAGGGCAATGACACCCTGAGCGTGGTCAATGGTATCGCCGACGGCGGCATCGGCAACGACGTCCTGACCGGCAAGGGCAGTACTTATTCGTTGTTCGGTGGCGAGGGGGATGACCGGTTGATTCTCAACCTGGTTGGCCAGCAGGCATCCGGTGGTGTTGCCGATGGTGGCGAGGGTGATGACACTTACGTGGTGAATGCCTCGGGTCTGGTCACCATCGTCGACACTGGCGCCAGCCTCAACGATACGCTGGTGCTGAACCTGATTGCCAATGCCAGCCAGTTGAACGTTACCCGGGTCGGCAGCGATGCCTATCTGCACAGCGCCAATGACGGCGGCAACGGCGTACCGGACAACGGCGTGAAGCTGGCGGGCTGGTATGCCGGCAACAATACCCTCGAGCACATCCAGACCGCCGATGGCCAGGTTTACGACTTGCCTGCAAGCGGCGATGCGTTTGCCCTGTTTGGCTGATCCCCTCAGCCTGTTGTGACGTATACGAAGGGATGGGTCCGCAAAGGACTCATCCCTTTTGTTCATGGTGAATGACACATCTGGCGTCGCCCCGTCGAGCTGGCGCGTTTCCTGCAAGTCCCCCTCAAATCGCCATAAAACGAGCGCTCGCGGTCATTGCCCCCGCGCCCGAAACGGCAGAAAGGTTTAGCCAGAAGGCCGCAACGCTCAAGAAAGCGACGCGCAGCCCTGTGACGAACGAGAGGGGAGAGGATGAAGGCAGTTATTTTGGCGGGTGGTCTGGGCACGCGCATCAGTGAAGAGTCGCACCTCAAGCCCAAGCCGATGATCGAGATTGGCGGCAAGCCAATTCTCTGGCACATCATGAAGCAGTACTCCGCCCACGGGATTCACGACTTCGTGATTTGCCTGGGCTACAAGGGGTACGCGATCAAGGACTTCTTCGCCAACTATTTCCTGCACACCTCCGATGTGACCTTCGACATGCGTGAAAACCGCATGGACGTTCACCAGAATTACAGCGAGCCATGGCGCGTGACGCTGATCGATACCGGTGAAGAGACCATGACCGGTGGCCGCCTGGGGCGAGCCGCGCACTATCTGAAAAATGAGGAAGCGTTCTGCTTCACCTATGGCGACGGCGTTTCCGATTTGAACATCAGCGCGTTGGTCGATTTCCACCTGACCCACGGCAAACTGGCCACCGTCACCGCCGTACAGCCGCCGGGCCGCTACGGCGCGCTGGATCGCGAAGGCGACCGGGTGCTGGGTTTCACCGAGAAACCACGCGGCGACGGTGGCTGGATCAACGGCGGCTTTTTCGTGCTGTCGCCCAAGGTCCTGCCGCTGATCGAAGGCGATTCGACGTCGTGGGAGTCCGGCCCACTGGACGGCCTGGCCGCGCGCGGCGAGTTGATGGCGTTTCAGCACGAAGGTTTCTGGCAGCCCATGGACACCCTGCGCGACAAGAACCATCTGGAAGCCCTGTGGCAGAGCGGGGAGGCCCCATGGAAGCAATGGGACTGAGTGCGGATTTCTGGCGCGGCAAACGCGTTCTCGTCACCGGTCACACCGGTTTCAAAGGCAGTTGGCTGACCCTGTGGCTGCAAAGCCTCGGCGCGCAAGTCAGCGGCTTTTCCCTGGATCCGTCGACCGAGCCGAGCCTGTTCGAACTGGCACGTGTGCACGAAGGCATCAATGATCAGCGCGGTGATCTGCGTGATCTCGGCGCGCTGCTGGAAATCATCGCCGACACCGAGCCTGAGATCGTTCTGCATCTGGCTGCACAGCCGTTGGTGCGCGAAGGCTATCGCGATCCGCTGGGTACTTACTCCAGCAACGTCATGGGCACGTTGAACCTGCTCGAAGCGATTCGTCAGGTCGGTTGCGTGCGCGCCTGCGTGCTGGTGACCACCGACAAGGTTTACGCCAACAAGGAATGGCTGTGGCCCTACCGCGAAGACGAAGCGCTCGGCGGCCACGATCCTTACAGCAGCAGCAAGGCTTGCTGTGAGTTGCTCGCGCAGTCGTATGCCGCGTCGTTCTTCCCGGCCGACAAGTACGCCGAACACGGTCTGGCCCTGGCCACCGCGCGTGCCGGCAACGTCTTGGGCGGCGGCGATTTTGCCCCTGAGCGACTGATTCCCGACGTACTCAAAGCCTGGACCGCCGACGAGCCGGTGACCCTGCGCTATCCGCAAGCCGTGCGCCCATGGCAGCACGCGCTGGAACCGCTGGCCGGTTATCTGCAACTGGCCGCCGGCCTCTACGAAGAGGGCCCGGAGTACGCCGGTGCCTGGAATTTCGGCCCGGGCGAAGCGGACATGTGCAGCGTCGGCGAAGTGGTCGAATTGCTCGCCAGCCGCTGGCCGCAGGCGCGCGGTCTGCGCATCGAAAAAAGCGAATTGCACGAGGCCGGCCTGCTGCGTCTGGACAGCAGCCGCGCACGCCAGGTACTCGGCTGGCAACCGCGCTGGACCTTGCAGGAATGTCTGACGCAGACACTCGACTGGCATCTGGCATGGCAGAACGGCGATGACATGCGTAACGTCACCCTCGGCCAATTGAACCTGTACCGAGGCGCGCTGTGAGCGAGTTTTCCCTGAAGGCGTTGCCGCTGGCCGGCCTGTTCAGCGTCCAGCACAAACGCTTCGAAGATCAGCGCGGGCACTTCGCCCGGTTGTTCTGCGAAGGCAGCCTGAGTGCGTTCGGTCGTGAATTTCATATCCGCCAGATCAACCATTCCTGCACCCGCGAAAAGGGCAGCGTGCGCGGTCTGCATTATCAGAATGCCAACGCCCCGGAAGCCAAACTGATCACCTGCCTGCGCGGTGAAGTGTGGGACGTGGCGGTGGATCTGCGTCCCGACTCCGCGACGTTTCTGCACTGGCACGCCGAGCATCTGAAGGCCGGTGATGGCCGCAGCCTGTTGATCCCGGCCGGTTTCGCCCACGGTTTCCAGACGCTCAGCGAAGACGCCGAATTGCTCTACCTGCACAGCGCCGATTACACGCCGGAGCACGAGGGCGGTCTGTCGGTGAACGATCCACGGCTGGCGATTGCCTGGCCGTTGCCTGTCAATAATTTGTCAGCGCGTGATTCCAGCCATCCCGCGCTCGATCAACACTTTGCTGGAGTGCGTCTATGAACTGCCGTGGGTGCGCCGCACCGCTGAGCCTGCCGCTGATCGACCTCGGCACCTCGCCACCGTCCAACGCCTACGTGCATGCCGAGCGCCTGGAACAGGCCGAGCAATGGGTGCCATTGAAGGTCGCTGTGTGTCAGCAATGCTGGCTGGTCCAGACCGAGGATTACACCAGCGCCGACAGTTTGTTCGATGCCGAGTACGCCTACTTCAGTTCGTTCTCCAGCACCTGGCTGGCCCATGCCGAGCGCTATGTCGCCGAGATGGTCGAGCGCTTTGGCCTGACTGCCGACAGCCGCGTGGTGGAAATCGCCGCCAACGACGGTTACCTGCTGCAGTACGTGGCCGGTCGCGGTATTCCGTGTCTGGGCGTCGAGCCGACGCGCAGCACCGCACAAGCGGCGCGCGCGAAAGGTCTGCAGATTCGTGAGTTGTTCTTCGGTCGCGACACCGCCGCGCAGTTGCAAAGCGAAGGCTGGGGCGCTGATTTGATGGCCGCCAACAACGTGCTCGCGCATGTGCCGGATATCAATGATTTTCTCGGTGGCTTCGCGACGTTGCTCAAGCCAACCGGTGTGGCCACCTTCGAATTCCCGCAACTGCTGACGCTGATGGCCGGCGCGCAGTTCGACACGCTGTATCACGAACATTATTCCTACCTGTCGCTGACGGCCGTGCAGGCCCTGTGCGAACGCAATGGCCTGGAAGTGTTCGACGTCAGTCAGTTGAGCACCCACGGCGGGTCATTGCGGGTGTTCGTGCAGCGCAAGGACGGCGAGCGTCGCCCGGTGCAGCCAGCGGTGCAGCAACAGTTGCAGGCCGAACTCGATGCCGGGGTGAAAACCGCCGAGTACTACACGACCCTCGCGCCCGCCGCTGAACGCATCAAGCATGAGCTGCTGCGCTTTTTGTTACAGGCCAAGGCTGACGGCAAACGCGTGGTCGGTTATGGCGCGGCGGCCAAGGGCAACACCTTGCTCAACTATGCCGGGGTCAAAGCGGATCTGTTGGCCTGGGTGGCCGATGCCAACCCACACAAGCAGGGCAAGTACTTGCCGGGCAGCCGCATTCCGATTGTTGCACCTGCGCGGATTGCCCAGGAGCAGCCGGACTACATTCTGGTGTTGCCGTGGAACCTGTTGAGCGAAGTGACGCAGCAACTGTCTGCGGCCAAGGCATGGGGCGCACGCTTTGTCGTCGCCGTTCCGGAGTTGATCATTCAATGAGCAGAATTCATTA
Source organism: Pseudomonas fluorescens (assembly GCF_001648775.1). Taxonomy (GTDB): domain Bacteria; phylum Pseudomonadota; class Gammaproteobacteria; order Pseudomonadales; family Pseudomonadaceae; genus Aquipseudomonas; species Aquipseudomonas fluorescens_M. The sequence continues at coordinate 32,872 of NZ_LVEJ01000023.1, read as the reverse complement.
CACCAAACCCAGCGTTGGCGAACTCGAAGCGCAATACGCCCTGGACGCCGTGCAGAACGGCTGGGGCGCGCGTTGCTACGAATACCTGACACGTTTCGAGCACGGTTTTGCCGAGCATCTGGGCGCCACCTACGCCATCGCCACCTCCAGCTGCACCGGTGCGCTGCACATGGGCATGGCCGCCCTGGGCGTGGGTGCTGGCGATGAAGTGATCCTGGCCAACACCAACTGGATCGCGTCGGCGGCACCGATCACTTACCTGGGCGCCACGCCGGTATTTGTCGATGTTCTGGCGGATAGCTGGTGCCTGGATCCGCAACAAGTCAGAAAGGCGATCAGCCCGCGCACCAAGGCGATTCTCGCCGTGCATTTGTACGGCAACCTGTGCGACATGGACGCACTGCTCGCCATCGGTCGCGAATTCGGCATCCCGGTGATCGAAGACGCGGCGGAAGCCATCGGCTCGCAATGGCGCGGCCAGGCGGCCGGCTCGCTGGGGGCTTTCGGTGCTTTTTCGTTTCATGGCACCAAGACTATGACCACCGGTGAGGGCGGCATGTTCGTCACTTCCGACAAGGCCTTGTATGAGCGTGTCCTGACCCTGTCCAACCATGGTCGTGTGGCGGGTTGCACCAAACAGTTCTGGCCGGAGTTTGTCGGTTTCAAATACAAGATGAGCAACCTGCAGGCCGCCGTCGGCTGCGCCCAGGTCGAGCGAATCGACGAGTTGATCGAGCGCAAGCGGGCGATTTTTGCCCACTACGCGCGAGCGCTCGAAGGCGTACCGGGTGTATCGCTCAATCCCGAGCCGGGCCATGCGCGCAATGGCTACTGGATGCCGACCGTGGTGTTCGATGCCGACACCGGCATCCACCGCGAGCAAATGATTGCTGCCTTCCAGGCTGCCGACATCGACGCCCGGGTGTTTTTCTGGCCGTTGTCGTCGCTGCCGATGTTCAGCGAATACGCGGTCGACACGCCGCTGGCGTTTGCCTTGCCCGAGCGTGCCTTCAACCTGCCGAGCTATCACGACATGACCGACGCCGATCAGCAGCGTGTGGTGCAAGTGGTGCTGGAGCTGCTGGCTCACAGGCACGCATCGTGAAGATGTATCTGCTGGGGGCCGCCAACCCGGAAGCGGTGCGCATGCTGCACGCCGTCAAGCGCAGCACGCCGAACGTCGAATTCGCCTTCCTCGACAACGATCCGCGCAAGCACGGCACGCTGTTTTACGGGGTGCCGGTGCTCGGTGGTTGCGAGCTAGTCGGCGAACTCAATGGCGAGGACGTGCGCTTCGTCAATCTGATCACCGGCAGTACCCGGTTACGCTACGAAACCACCTGTCAGCTGGTGGACGCCGGTGCGCGCCTCGGCCAGTTCGTTCATCCGGGTATCGACCTGAGCATGATTCGGATGGGGCAGGGCAGTTATCTGCAGGAAGGCGTGCTGATGCAGGCCGAGGTGACCCTGGGCGACAACACCAGCATCAGCGCCGGCAGTGTCGTGGGGCATGAAGGGCAGATCGGCCACTCGGTGTTCATGGCGCCGGGCGTGTGTATCGCCGGCTGCGTGGAAATCGGTGACGGGACCTTTATCGGCACCAACGCCACGATCCTGCCGCGCCTGCGTATTGGCCGCTGGGTGACCATCGGTGCCGGTGCGGTCGTGACCAAAGATGTGCCGGATTTTTCGGTCGTGGCGGGCAATCCCGCCAGGATCATCAAGACCAACGCAGTGCCTTACCCGGACGCCAGAGTGTTCAGGTAAGCCGTTTCCCGAATTTTTGGAGAGTTGCAATGAATCCGCATGAACAGTTTCGCGAAGAAGTAAAAGCCAACATCGAAGGCCTGCAGAACGACAAGGCCCTGCAAACCGAGTCGCTGGACTGGGTCGGCACCACGGCCAAGCACAAGTACACCTACAACTTCAGCTGGATGGGCCGGCCGATCATTCAGTTCCCGCAGGACATGGTCGCGATGCAGGAAATCATCTGGAACCTGCGTCCGGACGTGATCGTCGAGACGGGCATCGCCCACGGCGGTTCGCTGGTGTTTTACGCCTCGATCCTGGAACTGATCGGCCACGGCGAAGTACTGGGCATCGACATCGATATCCGCGAGCACAACCGCGAAGCCATCGAAGCGCACCCGATGTTCAAACGCATCAGCATGATCCAGGGTTCGAGCATCGATAGCAGCATCGTCGATCAAGTGCGCGAGCGTGTGCAGGGCAAAAAAGTGCTGGTGGTGCTGGACTCCAACCACACCCACGAGCACGTCCTTGAAGAGCTGCGCCTGTACGCACCACTGGTGTCGGTGGGCAGCTATTGCGTGGTCATGGACACCGTTGTTGAAGACATGCCGGCCGATGCCTTCCCGGATCGTCCGTGGGGCAAGGGTGACAACCCGAAAACCGCGGTGTGGGCTTACCTGGAAGAGAACGGCGATTTCGAGATCGATCAGTCGATCCACAGCAAATTGCTGATCACTGTCGCGCCGGATGGTTATCTGCGTCGCGTGCGTTAATCGACAAACAACGATGGGTTTTCGGCGACGCGCCGTTTGTGGGGAATATATGCAAGGCAAGAACATTTCAGGAACCGATCTGGCACTCAACGATCAGTTGACCGTTGTGCTGATCTCTCACGAACGCCCGGCGTTTCTGCGTAGAGCCATTCGCTTCTACAGCAGCCTGCCGTGCAGAATTCTGGTGCTCGATTCATCGGCGGTGGCGCTGAAGGGCATCCCTGAGGAATTCACCCGCGTGGATTATCAGCACTTGCCGCAGTTCGGCTACTGGGGTATTCGCGCCAAGCTGGCTTACGGTGTCGAGCAGTTGCAAACGCCTTACATGGTGTTTGCCGCCGACGATGACTTCCTGGTGCATGACGCCCTGTACGAAGCCGTGGCATTCATGGATGCCAACCCTGATTACAGCCTGTGCCATGGCTACAGCCTGATGTATCTGGCATTGGCCAACAGCGTCAATTACTACCGCCGTGACAAGAAAGTCTGCGAAGACTACTCGGCCGATCAGGCCGAGGAGCGCTTGCTCGATTACATGCAGCAGTACCTGCCGCCGTTCTATGCCGTGCAGCGTACGGCGATCTTGCGCGACTGGTACGCGGCCATGCCGCAAGACACGATCTTCCAGTGGCAGGAAGTCGGTCACACCTTTTACATGCTGGCCCGCGGCAAGGTGCGGATTCTGCCGATCCCTTATGTCGTGCGCGAAATCAACTACGAGCAGTCCGATCACAACACCGAGATCTATCACACGCTGGCCTATATGGATGGCAAGAACGTGGCCGGGCGCGAAGCGTTTGCCGAGTTCCTCGCGTCGTTGCCGACCCAGCTCCAGCATCAGGATCCAGAGCAGGGCAAACAGTTTGCGCTGAAGAGTTTTGCCACGCTGGCCGAAAGCCTGCGGACCTACCGGGCACTCACCGCCGAGTTGATCTTCGAGTCGACCTGGATCGATATCGAGACCGGCCCGCAGCGTCGGTTCGGGCCGAAGCAATACGTGGAAATGCCTTTCTATAACCAGGTGTTTTTCGACCAACTGACGCAATTCGAGTTTCTGTTGCACGCGATGCCGGCCGGACGCGTTCAGCTCAAAGAGCTGGAAGGTATTTGGGCTCGCCAGCAGAGCCTGATGCTGGCACGCAACAATGACACCCCGGAAAGCGTGCTCGACCGCTTGTGGCAGGCGCACGACGCCAACGTGTTCAATCGCGCGGTGATCAAGCAACTGCTCGTGCAATTGCAACCGCTGGACGAGGAAGACGACGCGCCAGTGCTGCGCGATTGGGTCGCGCGTCTGGACGCGGTGTTGCTCGAAGGGCATCAGCCGACATTCGCCAAAATGCTCACCGGCCGCCTGCTCGAGTGGCTCGCCGCGCGTGCGCCGGATACCGAGCAGGCCGCGGCGATTGCCCGTCACCTGGCAGAGAATGCCGGTGGTCCGCAGTTCGGCATCTTCCTGCTCGATCTGGACAACGACATCGACAAGTTGCAAATCTCTCTGGACAGCTTGCTCGAAGGCCACAGCAAAGCCTTCAAGGTCGTGGTTTTCACCACGGGTGAGCCGCCGGCTGCAACCACGGCACAAAATACCCTGCACTTTGTGCGAGTGACCCAAGGCAACTTCGTCGACAAGCTTAACCAGAGCGTTAATCAATCGACCTGCGACTGGCTGCTGCTGGTTGAGGCGGGTGAAGAATTCACAGCTGCCGGCCTGTTGCGTGCCGGCCTGGAACTGATGGCTGCGCCAGGTGTGCGGGCGGTTGCCACCGATGAAATCCAGCGCCAGGAAAACGGGGCGCTGGTGGATATGTTCCGCCCGGGCTTCAACCTGGACCTGCTGCAAAGCGTTCCGTCACTGATGGCTCGGCACTGGTTGATTCGTCGCGAAGTGCTGACAGGGCTCGGCGGTTATCAGGCCGATTTCAGCAAGGCGCTGGAGCTGGATGTGCTGCTGCGCATCATCGAGGAGGGTGGCCTCGACGGTCTGGCCCATCTCGATGAGCCCTTGCTGATCACCCGGGCGCCGGTGCTGGAAGAAAACCCTCACGAACGTCAGGCGCTGCTGCGCCACTTGGGCAATCGTGGTTACAAGGCTCAGGTCACTTCGACGCAGCCAGGCACCTGGCAGATTGACTATCGTCATGCCGAGCGGCCGCTGGTCTCGGTGATTGTCGCCGCTGGCGACGATCTTGCAGCCTTGAAACGCTGCCTGGATGGCGTGCTGCTCAGAACCCGTTACACCCGCTATGAGCTGTTGATTGCGGTCAACCCGAACTCGTCGGCCGAGGTCAACGACTGGTTGGCAACGCTGCACAACGGCAAAGTGCGGGTACTGCATGCTGATCGCCCGCTCGATCAAGTGGCACTGTGCAACGCGGCCAGCGAGCAGGCGCAGGGCGAATATCTGGTGCTGCTGGCCACCGACAGTGAAGTGGTCAACCCGAACTGGATCGAGTCGTTGCTCAATCACGCCCAGCGTCCTGAAGTCGGCATCGTCGGTGCCAAACTGGTGGACCGCGATGGCAAAATCTCCCAGGCAGGTTTGATTCTCGGGTTGAACGACGGGGTGGCTTCGGCCTTCATCGGCGAGAAACACGCTAACGAGGGTTACATGCAGCGCCTGGCGGTCGAGCAGAACTATTCGGCGGTGTCGAAGGCCTGCCTGATGGTGCGCAAGGACTTGTTCGAGGCGTTGGGTGGCCTGGACGACGTGACCTTCGCCGCCGGCTTCAGCGATGTCGATCTGTGTCTCAAGGCCGGGCAGGCCGGCTACCTCACCGTGTGGACGCCGCTGGTTCAGGTCTTGCACACCGGCGAGTTGCCGCAAGCCCCTGAAGCATTGGCGGCATTGCGTGAGAAGTGGAGCGCGGCCTTCGCCCAGGATCCGGCGTACAACGCCAACCTGGCGCTGACCGGCAAAGGTTTTACCCTGGGTGAAAGTGCCCCGATCAATTGGGCGCAATTGCTCGGCTAAGCCTGGCGAACAGGACACAGGAATTCAGACATGTTCAACGGTAAATCGATTTTCATCTCCGGCGGCACCGGCTCGTTCGGGCGCAAATTCATCGCCCGCCTGCTGGAGCAATACCAGCCCAAGCGCGTGGTGGTGTTTTCCCGTGATGAACTGAAGCAGTATGAAATGCAGCAGACGTTCAACGCGCCATGCATGCGTTACTTCATCGGTGACGTGCGCGACGCCGATCGCCTGCGTCAGGCCATGCGCGGCATCGACTACGTCGTGCATGCCGCCGCACTAAAGCAAGTGCCGGCGGCGGAATACAACCCGACCGAATGCATTCGCACCAACGTCAATGGCGCGGAGAACATCATCGCCGCCGCCATCGACAATGGCGTGAAAAAAGTCGTCGCGTTGTCCACCGACAAGGCAGCCAGCCCGATCAACCTGTACGGCGCGACCAAGTTGCTCTCGGACAAGTTGTTCGTCGCCGCCAACAACATTGCCGGCGAGCAGCCAACCCGGTTTGCCGTGGTGCGCTACGGCAATGTAGCGGGTTCGCGCGGTTCGGTAGTGCCGTTCTTCAACAAGCTGATCGCCGACGGCGCGCAGGAGTTGCCGATCACCGACGAGCGCATGACGCGGTTCTGGATCACCCTCGACCACGGCGTGCAGTTCGTGCTCGACAGCTTTGCGCGCATGCACGGCGGTGAAGTGTTCGTGCCGAAGATTCCGTCGATCCGCATCGTCGATCTGGCGCGCGGCATGGCTGAACATCTGCCGCACAAGAACGTCGGCATTCGACCCGGTGAAAAGCTCCATGAGTTGATGGTGCCGCTGGACGATGCGCGGATGACCCTCGAGTTTGCGGATCACTACACCATCCAGCCATCGATTCGCTTCACCAGTGTCGACGTCGATTTTGCCGTCGACAAACTCGGCGAGCGGGGGCGTGCGGTGAGCGAAGATTTCGAATACCGCTCCGACACCAATCCGCATTTCCTCTCGGTCGGGCAGATCGCCGACCTGCACGCGAAGCTCTCGGTATGATTCCCTACGGTCGGCAAAGCGTCGATCAGGCAGACATCGATGCCGTCGTCCAAGTGCTGCAGTCGGACTGGCTGACCCAGGGGCCGAGCATCGAGCGTTTCGAGCAGGCGATGGCCGAGCGTTGCCAGGCCGACTTCGCCGTCGCGGTGTGCAACGCCACGGCGGCGCTGCACATTGCTTGCCTGGCGGCAGGCCTGGGGCCGGGTGATCGGTTGTGGACGACGCCCAACACCTTTCTCGCCTCGGCCAACTGTGGACGTTATTGCGCTGCCGAGGTTGATTTCGTCGACATCGATCCGCTGACCTGGAACCTCGATGCCTTCGCCCTCGCCGCGAAACTCGAGCAGGCCGAGCAGGACGGCACCTTGCCGAAAGTGCTGGTGGCGGTGGCGTTCTCCGGGCAAAGCTGCGACATGCGCAGGATTGCCGAGCTGGCCGAGCGCTACAACTTCACGGTGATCGAAGATGCGTCGCACGCGGTCGGTGCGTCCTATGCCGGGCGTCCGGTCGGCTGTGGCCAATTCGCGGCGATGACGGTGTTCAGTTTCCACCCGGTGAAGATCATCACCAGCGCCGAGGGCGGTATGGTCTTGACCAACCGCCCGGAGCTGGCCGGGCGCCTGCAACGCCTGCGCTGCCACGGCATGACCCGCGATCCGCAGCAGATGAGCGAGCCGAGCCACGGCCCGTGGTACTACGAGCAGATCGAGCTGGGCTTCAATTATCGGATCACCGATCTGCAGGCTGCGCTGGGTTTGTCGCAACTGGGCAAACTCGACGACTTCATCGCCCGTCGTCGCGAACTGGCGGCGCGTTACGATCGCCTGCTGGCGTATTTGCCGGTGACGTTGCCCAGCCTTCAGCCTGAGGCAGAGTCGGCTTGGCATCTGTATGTGATCCGTTTGCAGACCGATCGCATCAGCCTCAGCCACCGTCAGGTGTTTGAGGGCTTGCGCAGTGCCGGTATTGGCGTGAATCTGCATTACATTCCTGTGCACTTGCAGCCCTACTACCGCGACCTGGGTTTCGCCGAGGGCGATTTCCCCGAAGCCGAGCGGTATTACGCCGAGGCGATCAGCCTGCCGCTGTTTCCGCTGTTGAGCGATGAACAACAGGATTACGTGGTCGAGCAATTGCGTCGGCTGACCGAATAACTGCCGCGGTGGCACCGGATGAGTATCTGCAATGCGTTCTTTGAGTGAGCAGGAACAGTTCTGGCAGGGCGACTTCGGTAACCGGTACGTCGAGCGCAATGTCGGGCAACCGCTGGTGGCGGCGAACCTGGCTTTGTTTGCCAAAGCGCTGAGCCGCACCGCAGGTATCGACAGTCTGCTAGAGCTGGGCACCAGCGCCGGCAACAATTTGCAGGCGTTGCATCAACTGCTGCCACGCTGCGAGCTGTTCGGTGTCGAGATCAACGACAACGCCTGTGCGCAGGCACGGACGTTGGGCATTGCCCGCATCTGGCAGGGCTCGCTGTTCGATTTTCCGCGTGAACGCCGCTACGACCTGACGTTGAGCAAAGGCGTGCTGATCCACCTGGCCCCGGAGCTGTTGCCGACGGCTTATGCGCAGTTGTATGAGTTGAGCCAGCGCTACATCCTGATCGCCGAGTATTACAATCCGGCGCCGGTGGAAGTGTCTTATCGTGGCAACAGCGGCAAGCTGTTCAAGCGTGATTTCGCCGGCGAAATGCTCGATCGTTATGCCGATCTGCAACTGCTGGATTATGGTTTTGTCTATCACCGCGATCCGCAGTTTCCTGTGGACGATATCACCTGGTTTCTGCTGGAAAAACGCCCTTGAGCAACGTCGCAATTATCCCGGCCCGTGGTGGCAGCAAACGCATTGCGCGCAAGAATCTCTTGCCATTCGACGGTGTGCCGATGATTGTCCGTTCGATCCGCACCGCGATCGATTGCGGGTTGTTCGATCAGGTTGTGGTCAGCACCGACGATGCCGAGATTGCCGACGTGGCGCGAGCGCACGGTGCGCAGGTGCCCTTCATGCGTCCGGCGGCGCTGGCCGATGACTTCACCGGCACCGCGGCGGTGATCGTGCACGCCTTGCAGCAACTGCCGACCTTCGATTACGCCTGTTGCGTGTATGCCACGGCGCCGCTGTTGCAGGCACGTTATCTGCGCCAGGGTATCGAGTTGCTCGAGCAACGCCCGGACAAGTCCTTCGCGTTCTCCGTGTGCGGTTTTGGTTTTCCGGTGCAGCGAGCACTGACGCTGGATGGACAGGGCGCCTTGAGCGCTTTGTATCCCGAATTTCGCCAGACCCGCTCCCAGGACCTGCCCGAAGCCTTTCAGGACGCCGGCCAGTTTTACTGGGGGCGCAGTGAGGCGTGGTTGCGTGGCGAAGTGCTCTATTCGCCCGCCAGCCTGCCGGTGATTCTGCCCCGTCATCTGGTGCAGGACATCGACACTCTTGAAGACTGGAAACGCGCCGAATACCTTTACGCCGCGCTCAAGGCCGGTGGAGAGTTGCAATGAGAGTTTTGATTCGTGCCGACGCTTCGCCCACCATCGGCAGTGGCCACATTGCCCGCTGTCTGACGCTGGCGCGCGTGTTGCGCGGGCAGGGCAGCCACGTCGCGTTTGCTTGCCGCTGCTTGCCGGGGCATCGCCTGGATGCCTTGCGCGCCGAGGGCTTCGAGACGTTTGCGCTGCCCGAGCGCTATGCCGCTGAAGACCCGCAGCAAGCCATCGAATCGATGCTGCCGTGGCAGGCCGACATTGACGCGTTGGGCATGCAGCTTGAAGGTCAGGCTGAGTTTGACTGGATTATCGTCGACCACTACGGCCTCGATCACCACTGGCAAACGGCTGCTCGACAGTGGGCGCCACGGATTGCGGCAGTGGATGATCTTGCCACGCGACGCTACAGCGTCGATCTGTTGCTCAATCAGAATCTCTCGGGCCTGCACGAACATTATCAGCCGCTGTTGCCTGACGGGTGCCGCACTTTGCTCGGCCCACGCTATGCCATGTTGCGTGAAGAATTCAGTTGCCCGGCCATCGCGATCAAACACCGGGCCCAACGGGTATTGGTCAACTTCGGCGGTTTCGATGCCGCGCGGCAAACCCATCACGCGATGCTCGCGCTGGCCGATTTTACCGGGTTGCAGGTGGACTTCGTCGCTGGTGCCGACAATCCGGCCTGGGCGCAGATGCAAGCGCTGGCCGAGACACGGCCGCACTGGCGTCTGCACAGTTTTGTCAGCGACTTCTACCAGCGCATGACTGAGGCTGATCTGTTTATCGGCGCCGGGGGCGGCACCAGTTGGGAGCGTGCGGCGATGGGGCTGCCGACGATCTGTATTGCTGTGTCGAACAACCAGCAGGCCAACGGCGAAGTCATGGCGGCAGCCGGCGCGCATGTGTTCATGGGCGCCCGCGAGCAGGTCAGTGTCGAGCAGTTGCGCGACGCCATCGGCTTTGTCACCGGCAATCATTATTTACGCCAGAGCCTGGCCGAACGCTCGCGACAACTGGTCGATGGACGCGGTGCCGAGCGTGTCGCGGCGGCACTGGCCGGTGCCGTGCTGAAGGTGCGCGCAGCGACCCTGGACGATGCGCAGTTGCTGTTCGATGGACGCAATGCCGAAACGGTACGGCGCTGGTCGCTGGACACCGGCGTGATCGATTGGTCGCAGCACCTGAACTGGCTGACGGCGAGCTTGCGCAATCCACAGCGCCTGCTGCTTATCGCCGAGGCGGACGACGGCGCGGTTGGCGTTGTGCGTTATGACCTGCGCGGGTTTGCAGCCGAAGTCTCGATCTACTTGCTCGAACGGCGGATGGGCCTGGGGTGGGGCCGGGCGCTGTTGGCCCGTGGCGAGGCATTGGTTGCCGCGCACTGGCCGCAACTGCAGGTCATCACCGCTCAGGTGTTGCCGGACAACCGTCCCTCATTGAATGTGTTTCGTGACGCCGGGTTCACTCAGAGTGCCTGTGCGTTCACCCGTGTTTTGAAGGATCATCCGCATGACTAGTTTCAAGATCGGCAACCGCTTGATCGGCGCCGACGCGCCACCCTTCATCATCGCCGAGATGAGTGGCAACCATAACCAGTCACTGGACCTCGCCCTGCAAATTGTCGAGGCAGCGGCCAAGGCCGGGGCGCATGCGCTGAAGCTGCAAACCTATACCGCCGAAACCATGACCCTGGATCTGGCTGAAGGCGAATTCTTCATCAAGGATCCGGGCAGTCTGTGGGCCGGTACGTCGCTGTACGATCTGTACGAGAAGGCCCACACGCCATGGGAATGGCACGCGCCGATTTTCGCCAGGGCCAAGGAACTGGGCATGCTCGCCTTCTCGACGCCGTTCGATGACTCCGCGGTGGACTTTCTCGAAAGTCTCGACGTGCCGGCGTACAAGATCGCCAGTTTCGAAAACACCGATTTGCCGTTGATCCGCCGTGTGGCGGCGACTGGCAAACCACTGATCATTTCCACCGGCATGGCCAGCATTGCCGAACTGGATGAGGCCGTGCGTGCCGCGCGCGAAGCCGGTTGCAAGGATCTGGTGCTGCTCAAGTGCACCAGCACGTACCCGGCCACGCCGCTCAACAGCAACGTGAGCACCATCCCCCATCTGCGCGAATTGTTCGGCTGCGAAGTGGGGCTGTCGGATCATTCGATGGGTGTAGGCGTGTCGGTGGCCGCCGTGGCGCTCGGTGCGACGGTGGTGGAAAAGCACTTCACCCTCGACCGTTCAGCAGGTGGCGTCGATGCCAGTTTCTCTCTGGAGCCGGCGGAAATGGCCAGCCTGGTGGTGGAAACCGAACGCGCCTGGCAAGCCATGGGCCAGGTGCATTACGGCGTGACAGAGGCCGAACGCAAGTCGCTGGTCTATCGCCGCTCGCTGTACGTCACCGCCGACATGGCCGCCGGTGAGGCCTTTTCCCGGGACAATCTGCGCGCTATCCGTCCCGGCCTCGGTCTGCCGCCCAAGCACACCGACGCGGTTCTCGGCCGCCGCGCCCGCGCACCGATCAAGCGCGGCACGCCGCTGGACTGGTCACTGGTCGAATAAACCGATCTGCACCGATTCGGCAAAATAGCGTGACCTGCGAGTCATAACGCGCATCTTCACTGTATTGTATTGATCGGGGAGATGGCGCCTGGCTCGTTTTCGATTCCAGTGATAGCCCTTTGCGCTCCCCGTGGCTGCCCGTTGTGGCGGCCGTTTTCTGTTTGTCGGCGCCCCTCGAAATCCTTGCGAGCGGTGGTCTTGGGCTGTTTTTTATTGGGAAGCCGTAATGATTGGCATAAAAAGCATTGCGAGCTACGTTCCTGTAGCCGGCGTGGACAATTACGCACAAGGTGCAAAATTCGAGAAGGATGAAGAGTTCATCCTTGGCAAGATCGGCTCGGCGTTCCTGCCGCGCAAAGACGCTGAACAAGAAACTTCCGATCTGTGCGTGGAAGCGGCCAATGCGCTGTTTGCCAGTAACCCGGACCTGAAGCGTGAATCGATTGATGCGCTGATCGTCGTCACCCAGAACGGTGACGAAGAAGGCCTGCCGCACACCGCCGCGATCGTGCAGGACAAACTCGGTTTGCCGACCAATGTGGCGGCGTTCGACATTTCCCTGGGCTGCTCCGGTTATGTCTACGGCATCTATGCGATCAAGGGTTTCATGGAAGCCGCCGGCCTGAAGAACGGCCTGCTGATCACCGCTGACCCGTATTCGAAAATCGTCGACCCGGAAGACCGCAACACCACCATGCTGTTCGGTGATGCCGCCACGGCAACCTGGATGGGTGAAGATCCGAGCTGGGCGCTGGGCAAGGCCAAGTTCGGCACTGACGGCTCCGGCGCTCCGCACCTGAAAGTCACCGACGGCGTGTTCTTCATGAACGGTCGTCAGGTGTTCAACTTTGCATTGCTGAAAGTGCCGGCGCACCTGCATGAGTTGCTCGATGATTCGGGCCTCAAGGCTGACGACATTGACGCGTTCTGCATTCACCAGGGCAGCGCGGCAATTGTCGATGCCGTGGCGCGACGTTTCGAAGGCGAGCCGGAGAAGTTCATCAAGGACATGGTCGAGACTGGCAACACGGTGTCGTCGAGCATTCCGTTGCTGCTGGAAAAACACGTGCTCGATTCCGACTGGCAGCGTATTGCCCTGAGCGGTTTCGGTGTCGGTCTGTCGTGGGGCTCGGCGATTATTTATCGTCCTTGAGCCCGTTTAAAAAGCTATAGATACAAAAATAGCGCTCAAAGGTTAACCTTTGAGCGCTATTTTTTTTGCCTGAAAGGGAGTGTGAGGCGACATGAGCGAGTTTTTCCAAGCCAACGCCCTGGTGATCCAGCAACGCTGGCCGGCGCTGTTTGCACGATTGGTGGCTGAAGACAGTTCGGCCATTCAAGCCGAACTGGTGCAAGGCCTGGGCTCTACGCTGAGCGTGGACGGGATTCAACTGACCAGTCGCCACGACCGTATCCACGAGGCCCGCGTCCAGGCGGCCAGCCTGCCGCAAAAGCCCCGGTTGCACGTCTACGGCACCGGCCTTGGGGACTTGCCGTCGGTGTTGCTTGAGCGGGCCGATCTTGAGCGGTTGTACGTGCACATCCTCAACGGCGCCTTGTTTGCATTGGTTCTGCAATTGCTCGATCAGCGGCAATGGCTTGAAGACCCCAGAGTGGAACTGATGTATGCCGGCGATCATGCGGATATCTACACGCCGTTTTTTGCGCTGCCCGCCGAAATGCTCCTGGCCGATGACTTCAGCGCGAAGATTCGTGATCGGCTGGTCAACGAGGTCCACCTGAGTTTCAACAATCGCGAGTTCGATCCGCAATCGCCAGTGATTCAGCAGCGCCTGCGCGATAGCCTGGAGGTGCTGCTGGCCGATGATGACGTGGCGCAACTGTTTGGCACCTGCAGCGGCCGCGAAATCTATGTGATCGGCACCGGACCGAGCCTGGAAAGCCATTTTGAACGGCTGGCGGCGGTGCGCGCTCAGGCCGAGCGGCCGCTGTTCATTTGCGTCGACACGGCTTATCGGCCGTTGCGTCAGCACGGGATCATTCCCGATCTGGTGGTGACGATCGATCAGTTGATCAGCTTTCGGCATCTGCCTTTCGAGGCCTCCGACGGCATCCCGCTGGTGTACCTGCCGATGAGCTCGCCGCAGGTGTTGAAGGCCTGGAGGGGCAAGCGCTATGGCGCCTATACCGCCAGCCCGATCTACGCCACGTTGCGTGATCAGCACCCTCGGGCCGAATTGCATGCCGGCGGCAGCGTGATCCACCCCGCGGTGGACCTGGCGGTGAAAATGGGCGGCACGCGCATCACCCTGTTCGGCGCCGACTTTGCCTTCCCGATGAACAAGACACATGCCGGATGGGACGATGGCGACCTGGGCCCGGCCCTCGAGCAGGCGCGGCACTGGGTCCATGACGGCAATGGCGAACGGGTCAGGACGCAGCTGAATTTTCGTGGCTACCTGTGCGTGCTGGAGCGTTATATCGCGCGGCACCCAGAGGTCAGCTTCTTCAACAGCAGTCGGGCAGGGGCGATGATCGTGGGCGCGCAGTTCAATCCGGAGTTTGTGCAATGAGTGCGCAAATGACGTGCGTCAGCGCATGTCGGCAATGCGCCGGCTTGTTTCGTTTGGGGCGTGATGTTGAAGCGGCGCTGATCATGGTCGAGGTATTCGACGACGCGCAGCGCTTGGTTTCGCTCGCCCGTGCGGATGTTCAGCAGTCGTGGACACAGGTCCTGACCGACATTTTGGCGTGTCAGGAACGCCAGGATTGGTTGGGGCTTGCCGATTTCATCGAGTATGAACTGATTGAATTGCTGGAAAGTGCGCAGCGCTGAAGGGGGACCGACGGCTCTGGCACAGGGGTTGATGCTGCGGGCAGTTTTATGGCGTCATTTTTTCGTGGGTGGGGGCGCGCTAAGCCCTTGTTTTTTTGGGAGTGGCAGGGTGATGGCAAATTTTTTTCAAAAAGCCCTCAAGCAACCTGCAAACCCGACGATAACTATTACGAAGGTTCTCTAGGCCATACCCGGCGGTTGCCAGGGCCGGAAGCCGCAGTACCCAACCAACGAGGAATTCGTCATGGCTTTAACAGTAAACACCAACACCACGTCGTTGAACGTTCAGAAAAACCTGAACCGCGCTTCCGACGCTCTGTCGACTTCGATGCAGCGCCTGTCTTCCGGCCTGAAAATCAACAGCGCTAAAGACGACGCCGCTGGCCTGCAGATCGCTACCCGTATGACTTCCCAGATCCGTGGTGGCAACCAGGCGATCCAGAACGCCAACGACGGTATCTCCGTTGCTCAGACCGCTGAAGGCGCTCTGCAAGCTTCGACCGACATTCTGCAGCGTATGCGTGAACTGGCTGTTAAAGCCCGTACCGGTACCAACGGCAGCATCGACCAGAAAGCAACGAACGACGAATTCGCCCAGATGTCGGACGAACTGACCCGTATCTCTGCTTCGACCAACCTGAACGGCAAAAACCTGCTGGACGGTTCGGCTGGTACTGTGACCCTGCAAGTGGGCGCAAACACCGGTTCGGCTAACCACATCGACCTGGTACTGAGCTCCAAGTTCGACGCCGTCAGCCTGTCCGTAGGTAGCGGTACTGTAGTTCTGACCGGTGCAAGCGTATCGGGCGCTGCTGCCAACATCGACAACGCAATCACCGCGATCGACGCTGCAATTGCAACGATCAACAGCACTCGTTCGAGCCTGGGTGCTTCGCAAAACCGTCTGACCAGCACCATCTCCAACCTGCAGAACATCGTTGAGAACACCACCGCTGCACAGGGTCGTGTACAAGACACCGACTTCGCCGCAGAAACTGCTAACCTGACCAAGCAGCAAACTCTGCAGCAGGCTTCGACCTCCGTTCTGGCTCAAGCCAACCAACTGCCTTCCGCTGTACTGAAGCTGCTTCAGTAATTTCGGAACAAGTTTGGGCGGGAGGGTGCGCTGGTCGCGCTCTCTCGCCTTTTTACGTTAGGAGGTGATGAGCATGGACATGAGCGTCAAGCTTAACCAGTCTTATCCGGCTCCCAAGCCAGTCACGCCGGTCGCTGACAAACCGTCAGAGACGCCTAAAGTTGTCAAGGCTGAAGCGCCGGTCGCTGCCAAGAGTCAGGATTCGGACGACGCCAAGTTGAAGCTGGCGGTGCAGGAGATCGAGAAGTTTGTTCAATCGATCAAGCGCAATCTGGAGTTCTCGATCGACGAGCATTCCGGGAAGGTCATCGTCAAGGTGATCGCAAGCGAGACGGGTGAGGTCGTTCGACAGATTCCCTCCGCAGAAGCTCTCAAGCTGGCAGACAGCCTGGCCAATGCAAGCCACGTGTTGTTCGACGCCAAAGTCTGATAGCTGGCATGAATAATGTTTGTCTGTTCTCAGGACGCCTGTAACGGTCAAAAGAATGGCAACAATCTGAAGGGAGATGCACATGGCAAGTCCAATTCTACCGGGTTCCGGACTGGGTTCCGGCCTGGACATCGGTGCGATCGTCACTGCGCTGGTCAACGCTGACAAGGCGCCGAAGCAGACACAGATCGACACCGCGACCAAAGCCAACACGCTGAAGATTTCCGGCGTCGGTTCGCTCAAGAGTGCATTGACCGCGTTCCAGACGGCGATGACCAATCTGGGCAGCAAGACCAATCCTGCCTTTGCTGGTTTCAACGCGACTTCGAGCAATACGAATCTGAGCGCGACGTCCGACAGCACCGCAGTGACGGGCAGTTACAACGTCGTTGTCAGTCAATTGGCCACTGGTTCGAAAGTCGCCAGCGCCTCTTTCGCCGGCGGTACCGCCAGTGCCATTCCGAGTGGTACCCTGAAAATCAGTCAGAATGGCACTGATTACAATGTCGACATTCCTGCCAATTCCACTTTGCAGACCACCCGCGACGCCATCAACAAGGCTCAGGGTGCGAACGGTATCTCCGCCAACATTGTGACCGACGCCTCGGGCGCTTCGCGCCTGGTGATCAGTTCGAGCAAGACCGGTGAAGGCTCCGACCTCAAAGTCAGCGGTATTGCCGGTCTGGAAATCGATGGCACCCAGCCGATGGGCAATAACCCGGCTGCAGGCGCTTCAGGCGCCGTGAACGGCGTCGCGATGAACGCCAAGCTGACCATCGACGGTCTTGCAGTCACCAGCAAAAGCAACACGGTGACCGGTGCAATCAGTGGCTTGACCCTGAACCTGACGACGGTCAGCCCTGTCGTGGGTGGCGTTGCGACGCCGACTGTTGTCAGCGTGGACGCCAACACCAAAGGTCTGCAGACATCGATTCAATCGTTCGTCGACGCTTACAACACGTTGAAGACCACCATCGATACGCTGTCCAAGGCGACGCCGGATGCCGATGGCAAGCTGACTGTGCAGGCGGCTTTCACTGGCGACGCGATGCCGCGCACGCTGATTGCCGATATTCGTGGTCAATTGACGGCGGAAGGGGCTGGTGGTCCGTTGGCGATGTTGTCGCAGTTGGGTGTGATGACCGACCGTAACACCGGTAACCTGACGTTCGATACCGCTGCTTTCACCAAAACCATGGCGCAGCCAGGCATGACTGGCCAGGTTCAGCAGTTGTTCACTGGCACCAACGACACCAATGGTCTGCTGGCGCGTATGAACAAGGCGGTTGATCCGTATCTCAAGCCTCCGGCGGGTAATCTGAGCAGCCCTGGTTTGCTTGATCAGCGCATGGCCATTCTCACTAAAAACACCAGAAACCTGACCGACCAGCAGGCGGCGCTGGACCTGCGTGTCGAGAACCTGACCAAGACGTTGACTGCCAAGTACAACGCCATGGACTTGCTGGTAGGCCAGATGAAGGCGACGGCGAGCAACATCACGTCGTTCTTCAGCTCGCTGAACGCTCAGCAGTCCGCGAAGTAACAGGCAGGCACGACAAAAACCCGGCTACGCTTTATCGGCGTGTGCCGGGTTTTTGTCTTTTTGATCTAAAGTTCTCTGATTCGTTGGCGATACACTGGTTATACGAGTCAATGTGGCAATGAGGTAGAACATGAATCCGATGTTAGCCCTTCGGCAATACCAGAAAGTCGGCGCACACGCTCAGACGTCCGAAGCGAGCCCGCACCGTCTGGTGCAAATGTTGATGGAAGGTGGTCTGGGGCGTATCGCCGAGGCCAAGGGCGCCATTGAGCGCAAGGATATTGCTGCCAAGTGCACGGCTATCAGCAAAGCTGTTGGCATCATTGGCGGCTTGTGTGAAGGTCTGGATCTGGAAAACAGCGCCGATTCAGTGGCTGAACTCAACCAGCTCTACATCTACATGATGAAGCGACTGGCCGAAGCCAACATCAAGAGTGATCCGAAGATCCTCGACGAAGTGGCCGGTCTGCTGCGCACCGTAAAGGAAGGCTGGGACGGCATCGCTCCACCAGGCCCCCAGTTTTAAGGAGATCGTCATGAGTCTTGTATTGCAGCGAATCGCCGATACCCGGGAAGCATTGGTCACAGCCTTGTCCGAACGCAACTGGGAAGCCATTGGCGAGCTGGATCTGGCTTGCCGTTCCTGCATGGAAGACGTCATGGCTGAAGCGGCGCTGGATGAGGACGCGTTGCGCAACAATCTCGAGGAGCTGCTGCACGTCTACAAAGAGCTTCTTGAGGTGGCGATGGGTGAGCGGCAGGCGATAGCCAACGAGATGTCGCAGATCACCCAAGCGCAAAAGGCGGCAAAGGTTTACCATCTGTTTGGTTAATTAACCCCCAGTTAATCCAGACATGTGCGCCATAAATTTGACTGTGCACGGTTTTTTGACTTAACTAGTGGCTGTTTTCAGATTTCAGGCGTCTACAGGCACATGGTGTCCTGCAAGCGTCTCGCTTGCCCCTTATTTTGGGCATTGAGTTGACTAGGGAAGTTGCTATTGCATGTGGCGTGAAACCAAAATTCTGCTGATCGATGACGATAGCGTTCGCCGCCGCGACCTGGCGGTGATTCTAAATTTTCTCGGCGAAGAAAATTTACCCTGCGGCAGCCATGACTGGCAGCAGGCAGTCGGCTCTTTGTCGTCTAGTCGTGAAGTCATTTGCGTACTGATCGGGACCGTCAATGCTCCTGGTGCGCTTTTGGGCTTGCTAAAGACACTCTCAACCTGGGATGAGTTCCTTCCGGTTTTGCTGATGGGCGATAATTCTTCCGTCGACTTGCCTGAAGACCAGCGTCGCCGCGTGCTTTCGACTTTGGAAATGCCGCCCAGCTACAGCAAACTGCTCGACTCCCTGCACCGTGCCCAGGTCTATCGCGAGATGTATGACCAGGCCCGCGAGCGCGGTCGTCATCGCGAACCCAATCTGTTCCGCAGCCTCGTCGGCACCAGCCGCGCGATTCAGCACGTGCGTCAGATGATGCAACAAGTGGCCGACACCGACGCCAGCGTGCTGATCCTCGGCGAGTCCGGCACCGGCAAGGAAGTGGTTGCGCGTAACCTGCATTACCACTCCAAGCGCCGCGATGCGCCATTCGTGCCGGTCAACTGCGGGGCGATCCCGGCAGAGCTGCTCGAAAGCGAACTGTTCGGCCACGAGAAGGGCGCCTTCACCGGCGCCATCACCAGCCGTGCCGGCCGCTTTGAACTGGCCAATGGCGGTACGCTGTTCCTCGACGAAATCGGTGACATGCCGCTGCCGATGCAGGTCAAGCTGCTGCGCGTTTTGCAGGAACGCACCTTCGAGCGCGTGGGCAGCAACAAGACTCAGAGCGTCGACGTGCGCATCATCGCCGCGACCCACAAGAATCTCGAAAGCATGATCGAGATCGGCACCTTCCGCGAAGACCTTTACTATCGCCTGAACGTGTTCCCGATCGAGATGGCGCCGCTGCGTGAGCGCGTCGAAGACATCCCATTGCTGATGAACGAGCTGATTTCGCGCATGGAGCACGAAAAGCGTGGCTCGATTCGCTTCAACTCGGCGGCGATCATGTCGCTGTGCCGTCACGGCTGGCCGGGCAACGTCCGTGAGCTGGCCAACCTGGTGGAGCGCATGGCGATCATGCACCCGTACGGGGTGATCGGCGTGGTCGAGTTGCCGAAGAAATTCCGCTACGTCGACGACGAAGACGAGCAAATGGTCGACAGCCTGCGCAGCGATCTCGAAGAGCGCGTGGCGATCAACGGCCATACCCCGGACTTCTCCGCCAATGCCATGCTGCCGCCAGAAGGTCTGGACCTGAAAGACTACCTCGGTGGTCTGGAACAGGGCCTGATCCAGCAAGCGCTGGACGACGCCAACGGTATCGTTGCGCGTGCCGCTGAACGCCTGCGTATCCGTCGTACCACCCTGGTCGAGAAGATGCGCAAGTACGGCATGAGCCGCCGCGATGGTGATGAACAGGCGGATGATTGACGCCTGTTTTTCAACCGCTTCATTTATAAGCGTTTTTTTTTAGGCACGGGTATTGCTACAGCCCTCGCAACGTTCCGTTTAACTGACGGTCAGCCAAGCGAGAAAGCACAATGCCCCAAGCCCAGATGTCTTCTGCCTCCAGTCCCGAGGGGCAGCCGTCCTCCGTAGAGCAGGCAAGCCGACAGGGCCTTGAGCAGGCTTTCGAGCTGTTCAGCCAGATGTCCAGCCAACTGACTGACTCCTACAGCATGCTTGAAGCGCGGGTGACCGAGCTCAAGGGTGAACTGGCGGTGGTCAGCGCCCAGCGCATGCAAGAGCTGGCAGAAAAAGAACGCTTGGCCAACCGCCTGCAAAACCTCCTTGATCTGTTGCCCGGTGGCGTCATCGTGATTGACGGTCACGGCAGGGTGCGCGAGGCCAATCCGGCGGCCATCGAACTGCTTGGCCTGCCGCTTGAAGGCGAGTTGTGGCGTCAGGTAATCGCGCGCTGCTTCGCCCCGCGTGAAGACGACGGTCATGAAATTTCCCTGAAAAACGGTCGACGCCTGTCGATTGCCACCCGCTCGCTGGATGCTGAGCCGGGGCAATTGGTGCTGCTCAACGACCTGACAGAAACCCGTCACCTGCAAGATCAATTGGCGCGCCACGAGCGTTTGTCCTCGCTGGGGCGCATGGTCGCCTCGCTGGCCCATCAGATCCGCACGCCGCTGTCCGCCGCTTTGCTTTACGCCAGTCATTTGACTGAGCAGGAATTGCCGGTCGCCACCCAGCAGCGTTTCGCCGGCCGCCTTAAAGAGCGTCTGCACGAACTCGAGCATCAGGTCCGCGACATGCTGGTGTTCGCTCGCGGTGAATTGCCGCTGACCGATCGCCTGACGCCCAATGCCTTGATGCAGGCGCTACAAGCGGCGGCGTTGACTCATGTGCAGGACCTGCCAATCCGCTGGCAGTGCGACAGCCATGTCGGGGAGTTGCTGTGCAACCGCGACACCCTGGTCGGCGCGCTGTTGAACCTGATCGAAAACGCCATTCAGGCCAGCGCCGGTGATGTGCGCCTGAAGGTGCATTGCTACACCCGCGACAACACGTTGCGCATCAGCGTCAGCGACAGTGGTGGCGGAATTGAACCTGCCGTTCTGGCGCGTCTGGGTGAGCCGTTTTTTACCACCAAAGTCACCGGTACCGGCCTCGGCCTGACCGTGGTCAAGGCTGTGGCCCGGGCACATCAGGGAGAATTGCTGCTGCGTTCGCGGGTAGGGCGCGGCACGTGCGCGCAGGTGATCCTGCCGCTGTTTTCCGCTGTACAGGGAGCTGAGTGAAAGACATGGGCATCAAGGTTTTGCTGGTCGAGGATGACCGCTCGTTGCGCGAGGCGCTGGCCGATACGTTGCTGTTGGCCGGGCACGATTACCTGGCAGTCGGTTGCGCCGAGGAAGCGCTGACGGCGGTGGCACGAGAGGCGTTCAGTCTGGTGGTCAGTGACGTCAACATGCCCGGCATGGATGGCCATCAATTGCTTTCGCTGTTGCGTGCTCGCCAGCCGCAATTGCCGGTGTTGCTAATGACCGCGCATGGCGCCGTCGAGCGCGCGGTCGATGCGATGCGCCAGGGCGCTGCGGACTATCTGGTCAAACCGTTCGAACCCAAGGCGCTGCTGGATCTGGTCGCGCGGCATGCGCTGGGCAGTCTCAGTGTCGGCGAGGCCGAGGGGCCGATCGCCGTCGAGCCGGCCAGCGCACAATTGCTGGAGCTGGCGGCGCGTGTAGCGCGCAGCGATTCCACCGTGTTGATTTCGGGCGAATCCGGTACCGGTAAAGAAGTGCTGGCGCGCTACATTCACCAGCAATCCCATCGCGCCAATCAACCGTTCATTGCGATCAACTGTGCGGCGATCCCGGACAACATGCTCGAAGCGACGTTGTTCGGGCACGAGAAGGGTTCCTTTACCGGCGCTATCGCCGCGCAGGCAGGCAAGTTCGAACAGGCCGACGGCGGCACCCTGCTGCTCGACGAAATTTCCGAAATGCCCCTCGGCCTGCAAGCCAAGCTGCTGCGCGTGTTGCAAGAACGCGAGGTCGAGCGCGTCGGTGCACGCAAGCCGATCGCCCTCGACATTCGCGTGGTCGCCACCACCAACCGCGATCTCGCCGGCGAAGTGGCGGCGGGGCGTTTCCGTGAAGACCTTTTTTACCGTTTGTCGGTTTTTCCTCTGGCGTGGCGTCCACTTCGCGAGCGCACTGCCGATATCTTGCCGCTGGCCGAAAGGTTGCTGGCCAAACACGTCAATAAAATGAAGCACGCGGCGGCGAAACTCTCGCCCGAAGCGCAAGCGTGCCTGACCGCTTACCCATGGCCGGGCAACGTACGTGAACTGGATAACGCGATTCAGCGCGCGCTGATTTTGCAGCAGGGCGGGTTGATTCAACCGCAGGATTTCTGTCTGGCCGGTGCCGTAACGTTCGCCACTTTGCCGATTGCAGCGCCTGCGCCGGTGGTGATTCGTGAGGTGGAAATCGAAGTGGATTCGGCCGGTGCGCTCGGCGATGACCTGCGCCGCCGGGAGTTTCAGATGATTATCGATACCCTGCGCACCGAGCGTGGCCGACGCAAAGAGGCGGCGGAAAAGCTCGGTATCAGCCCGCGCACCCTGCGCTACAAACTGGCGCAAATGCGTGATGCGGGGATGGACGTCGAAGGCTATCTGTTCGCCACCTGAGCGGTGGCGCAAGAAGTTGAAAACGCTTTTCTGAAGGGGTGCCCATGAGCTGGCACCCTTGTTGCTAATACCTGTGTACCCGCCGAGTGAGTGTCAAAAAATTGCGGGCCGCCCAAGAGAGTAGACCATGAGCCAAGGTATTGAATTTAATCGGTTGATGACAGACATGAAGGCCATGAAGCTGGATGCCATGTCTGCGCCGAAATCGACGACCGCTGTCCCTGAACTGGCGGGCAGCAGCTTTTCCGACATGCTCGGTCAGGCGATCAATAAGGTCAGCGATACCCAGACCGCGTCGACTCAGTTGGCCAATGCCTTTGAAGTGGGCAAGAGCGGCGTCGACCTGACGGACGTGATGATCGCTTCGCAAAAAGCCAGCGTGTCGTTCCAGGCTCTGACCCAGGTGCGCAACAAGCTGGTTCAGGCTTATCAAGACATCATGCAGATGCCGGTTTAAGGACGAGATTGAGTCATGGCAGAAGCAGTCGCCGATAACGTTCCGGCCAAGGCCACCCCGATAGACGGCAAACCGCCGCTGTTCGGCCTGTCCTTCCTGGAAAACCTCTCCGAGATGACCATGCTGCGTCAGGTGGGCCTGTTGGTCGGCCTGGCTGCGAGCGTGGCGATTGGCTTTGCCGTGGTGCTGTGGTCGCAGCAGCCGGATTACCGTCCGTTGTACGGCAGCCTTGCCGGCATGGACGCCAAGCAGGTCATGGAAACCCTGGCCGCCGCCGACATTCCTTACAACGTCGAACCGAACTCCGGTGCCTTGCTGGTCAAGGCCGATGACTTGTCCCGTGCGCGGATGAAACTCGCTGCTGCTGGTGTCACTCCCAGCGACGGCAATATCGGTTTCGAAATCCTCGACAAGGAACAGGGTCTGGGCACCAGCCAGTTCATGGAAGCCACGCGCTATCGTCGCGGCCTCGAAGGTGAACTGGCGCGGACCATTTCCAGCCTGAACAACGTCAAGGGTGCCCGCGTGCACCTGGCGATTCCGAAGAGTTCGGTGTTCGTGCGTGACGAACGCAAGCCAAGTGCTTCGGTTCTGGTTGAACTGTACTCCGGTCGTTCGCTGGAACCGGGTCAGGTGATTGCGATCATCAATCTGGTCGCGACTTCCGTTCCCGAGCTGAGCAAATCGCAGATCACCGTCGTCGACCAGAAAGGCACCTTGCTCTCTGATCAGGCGGAAAACTCCGAAATGACCATGGCCGGCAAGCAGTTCGATTACAGCCGTCGCATGGAAAGCATGCTCACCCAGCGCGTGCACAACATTCTGCAACCGGTACTGGGCAACGATCGCTACAAGGCGGAAGTCTCGGCCGATATCGATTTCAACGCCGTCGAGTCGACTGCCGAGCAGTTCAACCCGGATCAACCGGCGTTGCGCAGCGAGCAGTCGGTCAACGAACAACGCACTGCCAGCAATGGCCCGCAAGGCGTGCCGGGTGCCCTGAGCAACCAGCCGCCAGCGCCTGCCTCGGCGCCGCAAACCACCGGTGGTGCCGCAGCGCCAGCCGCGATGGTGCAGCCAGGTCAGCCATTGGTTGACGCCAACGGTCAGCAGATCATGGACCCGGCCACCGGCCAGCCAATGCTCGCGCCGTACCCGGCCGACAAGCGTCAACAATCGACCAAGAACTTCGAGCTCGACCGTTCCATCAGCCACACCAAACAGCAGCAGGGTCGCCTGAATCGTCTGTCGGTGTCGGTGGTGGTTGACGATCAGGTCAAGGTCAACGCGGCCAACGGTGAAACCACCCGCGCGCCGTGGAGCGCCGACGAATTGGCGCGCTTCACCCGTCTGGTCCAGGACGCCGTCGGTTTCGACGCCAGCCGTGGCGACAGCGTCAGCGTGATCAACATGCCGTTCTCCGCCGAGCGCGGCGAAGTGATTGCCGATATTCCGTTCTACTCCCAGCCATGGTTCTGGGACATCGTCAAACAAGTGCTGGGGGTGTTGTTCATCCTGGTGCTGGTGTTTGGTGTGCTGCGTCCGGTGCTCAACAACATCACCGGCGGCGGCAAAGGCAAGGAGCTGGCCGGTCTTGGCAGCGACGTGGAACTCGGCGGGATGGGCGGCCTGGACGGCGAACTTTCCAATGACCGCGTGAGCCTCGGTGGTCCGCAGAGCATTCTGTTGCCGAGCCCAAGTGAGGGTTATGACGCGCAACTGAATGCAATCAAGAGTCTGGTGGCCGAGGACCCGGGTCGCGTGGCTCAGGTCGTGAAAGAGTGGATTAACGCAGATGAGTGATAACCGAGCCGCAACCGTCAAACTGAACAAGGTCGACAAAGCCGCGATTCTGCTGCTGTCCCTGGGTTCGACCGATGCCGCGCAAGTGCTGCGCCACATGGGCCCTAAAGAGGTTCAGCGCGTCGGCGTGGCCATGGCGCAGATGGGCAACGTCCATCGCGAACAGGTCGAGCAGGTCATGAGCGAGTTCGTCGACATCGTCGGCGACCAGACCAGCCTCGGCGTCGGTTCCGACGACTACGTGCGCAAAATGCTCACCCAGGCCCTGGGTGAAGACAAGGCCAACGGCCTGATCGACCGCATCCTGCTCGGTGGCAACACCAGTGGCCTCGACAGCCTGAAATGGATGGAGCCGCGCGCCGTTGCCGACGTGATCCGCTACGAACACCCGCAGATTCAAGCGATCGTGGTGGCCTACCTCGACCCCGATCAGGCCGGTGAAGTGCTGGGTAACTTCGACCACAAGGTGCGTCTGGACATCATCCTGCGCGTGTCGTCGTTGAACACCGTGCAGCCAGCGGCACTGAAAGAACTCAACCAGATTCTCGAGAAGCAGTTCTCCGGCAACTCGAATGCCTCGCGCACCACCCTGGGTGGCATCAAGCGTGCGGCGGACATCATGAACTTCCTCGACAGCTCGATCGAAGGCCAGCTCATGGACTCGATCCGCGAAGTCGACGAAGACCTGTCCGGTCAGATCGAAGACCTCATGTTCGTGTTCAACAACCTCGCCGATGTCGACGACCGTGGTATTCAGGCGTTGCTGCGCGAAGTCTCCTCCGACGTGCTGGTGCTGGCCCTCAAGGGCTCGGACGAAGGCGTCAAAGAAAAGATCTTCAAGAACATGTCCAAACGTGCTGCCGAACTGTTGCGCGACGACCTCGAGGCCAAAGGCCCGGTGCGTGTCAGCGACGTCGAAACGGCGCAGAAAGAAATCCTCACCATTGCCCGTCGTATGGCCGAAGCCGGCGAGATCGTACTCGGTGGCAAAGGTGGTGAGGAAATGATCTAAGCCCATGGACAAGCACGACGACGATGTGACGGATCTGATCCGTGCCCGCGATGTTCGCGGTTTCGAATCCTGGGCCATGCCCAGCTTCGACCCGCCGAAACCGGAACCCGAGCCTGAACCGGAGCCCGAACCGCCGGAAATGGAAGAAGTGCCGCTGGAAGAAGTCCAGCCACTGACCCTGGAAGAACTCGAAAGCATCCGTCAGGAGGCTTACAACGAGGGCTTCGGCATCGGCGAAAAGGAAGGCTTCCACAGCGCGACCCTCAAGGTCCGTCAGGAGGCCGAAGTGGCTTTGAGCGCCAAACTCGCCAGCCTTGAGCAGTTGATGGCGAACCTGTTTGAGCCCATCGCCGAGCAAGACACGCAAATCGAAAAGTCGTTGGTCGACCTCGTGCAACACATCACCAAACAGGTGATCAAGCGCGAGCTGGCCATCGATTCGAGTCAGATCGAACACGTCATGCGCGATGCGCTCAAACTGTTGCCGCTGGGCGTCGACAATGTGCGCCTGTACGTCAATCCGCAGGACTTCGAGCAGGCCAAGGCCCTGCGCGAACGTCATGAGGAAACCTGGCGCATCGTCGAAGATGAGTCACTGCTGCCGGGCGGCTGCCGGGTTGAAACCGAGCACAGCCGCATCGATGCCAGCATCGAAACCCGCGTCACTCAGGTCATGGCCAAACTGTTCGATCAGTTGCACGAACAGGCTTTGCACCCGGCTGAAGCGGATCTGAGCCTGGACATTGCAGAAGACGTAAAACCGGCGGCCACGCCTGAAGAGCCGCTCGCGGACGAACCCGATGCGCCTTGAACGCACCAGTTTCGCCAAGCGCCTGAGCACTTACGCTGAGGCCACCGAGATTGCCGGTGCGCCGATTCTTGAAGGTCGCCTGCTGCGCATGGTCGGCCTCACCCTCGAAGCCGAAGGCCTGCGCGCCGCCATGGGCACGCGTTGCCTGGTAATCAATGACGACAGCTATCACCCCTCGCAGGTGGAAGCGGAAGTCATGGGTTTTTCCGGCAGCAAAGTCTTTTTGATGCCGGTCGGCAGTGTCGCCGGCATCGCCCCGGGCGCCCGCGTGGTGCCACTGGCTGATACCGGGCGCTTGCCGATGGGCATGAGCATGCTCGGTCGCGTGCTCGACGGCGCCGGTCGTGCGCTGGACGGCAAGGGCGGCATGAAAGCCGAAGACTGGGTGCCGATGGACGGCCCGACGATCAACCCGCTCAACCGTGACCCGATCAGCGTGCCGCTGGACGTCGGCATCCGCTGCATCAACGGTTTGCTGACGGTTGGCCGTGGCCAGCGTCTGGGCCTGTTCGCCGGTACCGGTGTTGGTAAATCGGTGTTGCTGGGCATGATGACCCGCTTCACCGAGGCCGACATTATCGTCGTTGGCCTGATCGGTGAGCGCGGTCGCGAAGTTAAGGAATTCATCGAGCACAGCCTCGGTGAAGAAGGCCTCAAGCGCTCCGTGGTCGTCGCCTCGCCAGCAGACGATGCGCCGTTGATGCGCCTGCGCGCAGCGATGTATTGCACGCGGATTGCCGAGTATTTCCGCGACAAGGGCAAAAACGTCCTGCTGCTGATGGATTCGCTGACCCGTTTTGCTCAGGCCCAGCGGGAAATCGCTTTGGCCATCGGCGAGCCGCCAGCGACCAAGGGTTATCCGCCATCGGTGTTCGCCAAGTTGCCGAAACTGGTGGAGCGCGCGGGTAACGCGGAGAAGGGCGGGGGTTCGATTACCGCGTTCTATACCGTGTTGTCCGAAGGCGATGACCAGCAGGACCCGATTGCCGACTCGGCGCGAGGCGTGCTCGACGGCCACATCGTGCTGTCCCGGCGCTTGGCCGAAGAGGGGCACTATCCGGCCATCGACATCGAAGCGTCGATCAGCCGGGTGATGCCAGCCGTGGTTTCGCCGGAGCACATGCAGCGCGCGCAGTATTTCAAGCAGCTGTGGTCGCGCTATCAGCAGAGCCGCGATCTGATCAGCGTCGGCGCCTACGTTGCCGGTGGCGACCGCGAAACCGACCTGGCGATCTCCCTGCAACCGCAGTTGGTGCGCTACCAGCGTCAGGGCCTCAACGACAAAATCAACATGGGCGAAAGTCAGGCTTACCTCGAAACCCTGTTCGCGCCAGCGGCGGGCGGCTAACCGCTCATGGCCGCCGTCAGTCGAGCTGCGCGTCTGGCACCCGTGGTGGACATGGCCGAACAGGCCGAGAAAACCGCCGTGCAACGCCTGGGTTACTTTCAGGGCCAGGTGAAAGTCGCTGAAAGCAAACTCGCCGACCTCAATGCCTTCCGTCTGGATTATTCCGAGCAGTGGATCGTGCGCGGCAGTACGGGCGTGAGCGGGCAATGGCTGCTTGGTTTTCAGGGCTTTCTGGCGCAGCTCGACACCGCTGTAGACCAGCAGCGCCAGAGTCTGGTCTGGCATCAGAACAAGCTCGACAAGGCGCGTGAGGAATGGCAACAGGCGTTTGCCAAGGTCGAAGGCCTGCGCAAACTGGTGCAGCGTTATCGCGAAGAGGCGCAACGCCTTGAAGACAAGCGCGAGCAGAAATTGCTTGATGAGTTGTCGCAGCGTTTGCCGCGACAGAATCCCTTCTAACCCACGCCGCGAGACCCTGTGGGAGCGAGCCTGCTCGCGAAAGCAATCTTTCAGTTGACTGAAGTGTTGACTGATACGACGCCTTCGCGAGCAAGCTCGCTCCCACATTTGGTTCTGTGATGCGCCTTGCCGCAACCCTGTGCAGGTGCTAAACCTTGTACAGGTTCGTCAATGACAAGGAAGCCAGTCAATGTCAGTCGTTACAGAAGTCTCTAAAGATGGTCAAAAACTGACGATCTCGGTCAGGGGGCGGTTCGATTTCGGTCGCCATCAGGAATTTCGTGAGTCCTACGAGCATCTTGCCAAGAAGCCCGAATCCATCGTGGTCGATCTGAAAGAGGCCACCTATCTCGATAGCTCCGCACTGGGCATGCTGCTCTTGCTGCGTGATCACGCCGGTGGCGACGATTCGGATGTGCGGGTGGTCAACAGCAACTCCGACGTGCGCAAGATCCTCGCCATCTCCAATTTCGACAAGCTCTTCGACATCACTTGACGGCCATGCAGGTGCAAGAGCCGCTGACCGTCCTGATCGCCGAAGACAGTGCCGCCGACCGTATGCTACTGTCGACCATCGTCCGTCGCCAGGGCCACGAAGTCCTGACGGCGGCCAATGGCGCCGAAGCGGTGGACATCTTCCGTCGACAGTCACCACACATGGTGCTGATGGACGCGATGATGCCGGTGATGGACGGCTTCGAAGCGGCGCGGCAGATCAAGGCGTTGGCCGGGGAAACCTTGGTGCCGATCATCTTCCTCACCTCGCTGACCGAAAGCGAAGCGCTGGCGCGTTGTCTGGAGGCGGGTGGTGACGACTTTCTGGCGAAGCCCTACAACCAGGTGATCCTCGCCGCCAAAATCAAGGCGATGGATCGCTTGCGCCGCTTGCAGGCGACCGTGCTGCAACAGCGCGACCTGATCGCCAAACACCATGATTACTTGCTCAACGAACAACGCGTGGCCAAAGCGGTGTTCGACAAGGTGGCGCACTCCGGTTGCCTGAGCGCAGCGAATATCCGTTACCTGCAATCGCCCTATGCGTTGTTCAACGGTGACCTGCTGCTGGCGGCGTACACGCCGGCTGGCGACATGCATGTGTTGCTGGGGGATTTCACCGGTCATGGCCTGCCGGCAGCGGTCGGGGCGATGCCCTTGGCCGAGGTGTTCTATGGCATGACCGCCAAGGGTTATGGTCTGGCGGAAACCCTGCGCGAGATGAATGCCAAGCTCAAACGCATCCTGCCGGTGGATATGTTCTGCTGCGCCACGTTGTTGTGTCTGAGTTTTCAGCGCCGTTCGGTCGAAGTGTGGAATGGCGGCATGCCCGACGGCTATCTGCATCGAATTGCCACGGGCGAGCGCGTGCCATTGGCCGCGCGTCACCTGCCGCTGGGGGTGCTCAGCCCACAGGCGTTCGACGACTGCACGGAAGTGCATCCGATGGCTGCCGGTGATCGGGTATTCCTGTTGTCCGACGGTGTGATCGACACCAGCGATGCCAATGATCAACTGTTCGGTGTCGAACGTTTGCAGCAGGTGTTCGCCGCCAATCGCGAGCCGGACCGCTTGTTCGAGGACATCGAGCAGGCGTTGCGCGATTTTCGTGGCGAGGCGCGCGATGACGTCAGCATGGTCGAGGTCAGCCTGCTGGAGCCGGCGCAGGTCAAGCCATCGGCACCCGTGTATTCCGACAGCGGCCAGTCGTGCCCGCTCGACTGGTCGGTGAGCTTCGAATTCCGTGGCGCAACGCTCAAGCGTTTCAATCCATTGCCATACCTGTTGCAGCTGCTGCTTGAGGTGCATGGGTTGCGGGCGCAGAGTGGTGCTTTGTACAGCGTGCTCGCCGAGTTGTACTCCAATGCGCTCGAGCACGGCGTGCTGGGGCTGGACTCCAGTCTCAAGCGCGATGCGGCGGGTTTCGCTCGCTACTATCAACAGCGCAACGATCGGCTGGAGGCATTGCAGGACGGTTTTGTGCGCGTGCATTTGCAGGTACAGCCACTAGGCGAGGGCGGTTGTCTGGTGATTCGGGTTGAAGACAGCGGCAAGGGATTTGATGTGGCACGAGTCATGGAGCGACCGCTGGACGGAGTCCGTTTGTCGGGACGTGGCGTCAGTCTGGTCCGGCAATTGGGGCGCAACGCCAGTTGGTCGGACGAAGGTCGTAGTGCTCGCGTGGAGTTTTCCTGGGAGGTTGAGGCATAATCCGCGCAATTCTTGATCAAGGAGTGAACAAGTGACTGACAAACACGTAGATCGCGAAGTGCTCGATGCCTTGCGCGATGTTATGGAGGATAGCTATCCGGAATTGCTGGATACCTTCCTGACGGATTCTGAAGCGCGCTTGGGCGAACTTCAGAAAACACTCGATGCAAGCCTGTTGTCTGACGTTGCCCATAGTTTTAAAGGCAGCGCCAGTAACATGGGCGCAACTCGGCTGGCTGAGCTTTGTCATGAGCTGGAAGTCGAGTCCAAGGATAGAAGTCCGACGGAAATTGCCCAGCTGGTCGCTGACATCGGTGGCGAGTTCGAGCATGTTCGTCCGGTTTACGAAAACGAAAAACACCACGCGCACACGCACTGAATCCGGCCGTCCGGCGCTTTTCTCAAGCGCCGGATAAAACTGGCCCGGCACTTGCAGCTATCTCCTTAACTGTACCTACGATCCCAGTGCAGCGGAGACCGTTTCATGCCTGCGACCCCCAACATTCTTCTTCAAAACGCCGCTCAGGCCAAGGCGCAAGCCGCCTCGGCCAAATCGTCGGCCATGGCCGTAGATACCGGGGATAAAGCCTCAAGCTTCGCGAAAGTGTTCGCCGATCAGGGGTCGAGCAAGCCTGTTGCAGCCACTGACAATTCGCCCAAGTCGCCGCGCGACAAGGTCGCTGACAACGGCGGCAAAAAGGATATCGGCAAGGATCCGTCTGCCGCTGCGCAACCGGCGGTTGCCGATAGCGGCAACGACTTGCCTGCCGATAAAACCGCGGCGAGCGATGACTCCACCGCCAGCAGCGACGACAGCACGGACACTTCTCAGCCTCCAGTGGTTGATGCCGCGCCGGTTGACCCGACGCTCGATCCGGCTTTGGTCGCCGCTGTGCAGCCAGTGGTCGCGGCGCCCGTGGTGCAGGCGCCGGCGGTTGTCGCCAGCGCCCAGCCTGAAGTCGAAACCCCAGCGCTCGCCGCATTGCCCGGCTTGGTCAAAGATCCGGCGCCGGCAGTCGACAGCGATTTCGACCCGTCGGCCGATCCCCTCGACTCGATGCCGGCCGTGCGCATGGCGATGGAGCAGGGCGGGCACATTTCCGCTGCCAGCCAGGCACAACCGAAAGCCACGCCTGCCCAGGCGCAGGCCGACGGTGAACTGACGGCGGCGCAGAATTTTGCTGCCGGCATGGCCAGCATGCTCGACGTGCAGGCCGACAAGGACAGCACCAGTCAGGGCGGCGACAAAGCGTTCAGCGGCTTGATCGATGACGGCCTCAAAGACCTCAAAACCGCGACCAGCGATACCCGTGTCGATGACTTCGCCAACCGCCTGGCGGCGCTGACACAGGCCGCGACGCCGAAGACAGCCAATGCCGTGCCGGTGAACCAGCCGATCGCCATGCATCAGAGCGGCTGGACCGAAGAAGTGGTCAACCGCGTCATGTATTTGTCGAGCGCCAATCTCAAGGCGGCGGACATTCAGTTGCAGCCGGCCGAGCTGGGGCGTCTGGATATCCGCGTGAACATGGTTCCGGATCAACAGACCCAGGTCACGTTCATGAGCGCACATCCAAGCGTGCGTGAAGCGCTGGATGGGCAGATGCATCGACTGCGCGAGATGTTCAACCAACAGGGCATGGGCCAGGTCGACGTCAATGTCTCCGACCAGAGCCGTGGCTGGCAGGGCCAGCAAGGTCAGGAACAGGCACAGCAGGGCCAGGGCGGTCGCACCAGCGCTGCCGGTGGTCGCCTCGACTCGGCGGATGAAGAACTGGCGCCTGCCGCCATTGCTGAAGCCGCTGCGCAAACCACCAGCGTAATTGGCAGCAGCGCTGTCGACTACTACGCCTGATCAAATCAACAGCCCCTCACCCTAGCCCTCTCCCAGAGGGAGAGGGGACTGATTGGGGGATGTTCGCGAAGTACGCCGACCGGATACTTCGGCTGTGAATCCATAATCGACTTGGTCTTTCAGGTCGGTGTTTGACGTCTGATACCTCGGTCGGCCCCTAAGAACCCTCACCCTAGCCCTCTCCCAGAGGGAGAGGGGACTGATTGGGGGATGCTCGCGAAGTACGCCGACCGGATACTTCGGCTGTGAATCCATAATCGACTTGGTCTTTCAGGTCGGTGTT
>NZ_LVEJ01000022.1 GCF_001648775.1 Pseudomonas fluorescens | reverse complement strand
TGTTTTGCCCGCAGGAAAGTTCTTACAGCATTCGCGGACGTCGTCCGGCTGCCACAACCTGCCGACAATGCTAAGGTTCTGCCCTAGCTTTTGTACTTTTCCAAGGAAGCCTTTATGCCGGACGCCCAGTCCCTCAACGCTGCATTCATGGTGGTCCAGAGCAACAGCCTGGACGAACTGCGCAGCCTTGTGATCAGCATCATGCGGCGCTATCCGCTAGCACCCCTGGAAAACGAAATTGCGTTGGTGCAGAGCAACGGCATTGCTCAGTGGCTAAAATTGGCGCTGGCTGAAGACCCTGAGGAAGACGACCTCGGCGGTTGCGGCATCGCCGCTGCGATTGACGTGCAATTACCTGGCAGCTTCATGTGGCAGCTCTACCGCATGGTTCTTGGACGAGAAGAAATTCCGGCCAAATCCCTGCTCGATAAGGCACCGCTGACCTGGCGTCTGATGCGATTGTTACCCCAGGTTATTGATCGCGCGCATTTTGAGCCGTTGCAACGCTTCCTCACCCACGACACCGACTTGCGCAAGCGCTATCAGCTATCCGAGCGTCTGGCGGATCTCTTCGACCAATATCAGGTCTATCGCGCCGACTGGCTCGAGGATTGGGCCGAAGGGCGGCACCAACTGCGAAATGTCAGGGGCGAAGTAAAACCTCTGCCACCGACCAGTTGCTGGCAAGCCGAATTGTGGCGTGCATTGCTCGATGACGTGGGCGAACAGGGTATGGCGCAGAGTCGTGCCGGCGTTCATCAGCGATTCATTGAACGCATCAACAGCCTCACAGAGGCACCGCAGGGGCTACCCTCGCGAGTGATTGTTTTCGGGATTTCCTCGCTGCCCGCGCAAGTGCTTGAAGCGCTGGCCGGGCTCGCGCGTTTCAGTCAGGTTCTGCTGTGTGTGCACAACCCTTGCCGTCACCACTGGGCCGACATCGTCGCCGACAAGGACTTGCTGCGTCACCAATACAAGCGGCAATCGCGCAAAAGCGGAATGCCCGTCGTGCTTGACCCGGAAACCCTGCATCAGCACGCCCACCCCCTATTGGCGGCCTGGGGCAAGCAAGGTCGCGACTACATCAACCTGCTCGACAGCTATGACGATCCCAACAGCTACCGCGCAGCATTTCGCGATAGCCGTATTGACCTGTTCAGCGAAACCGAGCCAGAAAACCTGCTCAATCAACTGCAGAATGACATCCTCGAATTACGCCCCCTCAACGAGACCCGCGAGCGCTGGCCAGCGGTAGATCTGGCGAAAGATCAATCAATCCGTTTTCACGTAGCCCACAG
Source organism: Pseudomonas fluorescens (assembly GCF_001648775.1). Lineage (GTDB taxonomy): Bacteria > Pseudomonadota > Gammaproteobacteria > Pseudomonadales > Pseudomonadaceae > Aquipseudomonas > Aquipseudomonas fluorescens_M. The sequence continues at coordinate 145,791 of NZ_LVEJ01000022.1, read as the reverse complement.
TGCTCAGCGTGAGGTCGAAATTCTTCACGATCAGCTTCTCGCACGTTTCAGCGCCAACCCGGACCTGCGCCCTCGCGACGTGATCGTCATGGTGCCGGATGTCGATAGCTATGCACCCCACATCCGTGCTGTTTTCGGTCAACTCGATCGACATGATCCACGCTTCATTCCGTTCACGTTGGCCGACCAGGGGCAACGTGGTCGCGACCCTTTACTGATCGCCGTCGAACACCTGCTCAAATTGCCGGACAGTCGTTTCCCGGTCAGTGAGATCCTCGACCTGCTCGACGTTCCCGCGCTGCGTGCCCGCTTCGGCGTGGAGGAGCGTGACTTGCCGACATTGCACCGCTGGATCGAAGGTGCAGGTGTCCGCTGGGGCATGAACGCCGAGCAACGCGCCGGGCTCGGGCTGCCGGATGAGCTCGAGCAAAATAGCTGGCACTTCGGCCTGCGCCGAATGCTCCTGGGTTACGCGGTTGGCAGCGCCAGTGCCTGCGCAGGTATCGAACCCTATGATGAAATCGGTGGCCTTGATGCCGCACTGATCGGGCCGTTGGTGGCGTTGCTCGATGCACTGGAGCTCGCTCACCAGGCGCTCACGCAAGCGGCCCAACCCAAAGAGTGGGGCCAGCGACTGCAGACGCTGATGCAGTTATTTTTCAAGGCCAGTAATGAGCATGACGACTACTTGCTGACCCAACTGGAAGAGCTTCGCGAAACCTGGCTGGAGACCTGTGAGTCGGTCGGGCTGGTGGACGAACTACCGTTGACAGTTGTGCGTGAGGCCTGGCTCGCCGGCCTGGATCAGGGCCGTTTGTCTCAGCGTTTTCTGGCCGGTGCGGTGAACTTCTGCACGCTGATGCCGATGCGTGCCATTCCCTTCAAATTGGTCTGTTTGCTGGGCATGAACGACGGCGATTATCCTCGTGCGCAACCGCCGCTGGATTTCGATCTGATGGGCAGCGACTACCGCCCTGGCGACCGCTCCCGCCGTGAAGATGATCGCTATCTGTTGCTCGAAGCGCTCTTGTCCGCACGCAATCAGCTGTACGTCAGTTGGGTCGGCCGCAGCATTCGCGACAACAGCGAGCGGCCGGCGTCGGTGCTCATTGGTCAGTTGCGTGATCACCTCGCCAGCGGCTGGCGGCTGCTCGACGAAAGTCAGGATCTGTTGAGCGCCATGACCGAAGAGCATCCGCTGCAACCGTTCAGCGCGCGCTATTTCCATGAAGGCGATCAGTTGTTCAGCTATGCCAGTGAATGGCAGGTGTTACATCAACAGCACGCGCCATCCGGCAACACGCAATTGCTGACACCCTTTATTCAGGAAGAGCCTCTGAGCCTGGCGCTGCTACAGGATTTTCTACGCAACCCGGTACGGCATTTCTTCACGCAACGACTCAAAGTGTATTTCGAAGCCGCCGATGCTCCGCTGGCCGATGAAGAACCTTTTGTGCTTGATGCATTGCAGCGCTATACGCTCAGCGACAGTCTGCTCGAGGCGGCTCTGCGGCAACCGGACAACGTCGAGCAGGCACTTGAAGCTCAGGCCCGACGCCTGCAAAACAGCGGGTTGTTACCGATGGCCGGCTTCGGCGAATGTCTGCAGCGTGAATTGATCGAGCCGCTTCCGGATCTGTTGCAACGTTATCAACAGTTACTGGTGCTGTGGCCGACGCCGCTGACCAGTGCAATCCCGGTCAGTCTCGAGCTGCAAGGCTTGCGTATTGAAGGCTGGCTATCCAGCCTTCACCAGCGCGCTGACGGCGGCCTGTTGTCGGTGACGACCATTCCCAACAGCATCGGCTCGATCAAAAGTCGCAAATGGCATCGGCTGACCAAACCATGGGTAAACCATCTTGTCGCCTGCGCCAGCGGACTGTCGTTGAGTACGGCATTGGTCGCCAGTGACGACACATTGCTGCTTGAACCTATGGCGCAGGACCGCGCATCGCGTTTGCTTGGCGATCTGCTGCTCGCCTGGCAAGCAGGCATGCGTCAGCCGCTGCCGATCGCCGTAAAAACCGCGTTCGCCTGGCTGGCTCAGACCGACCCGCTCAAGGCCGAAGCGGCTGCCCGTAAAGCCTACGAAGGTGACGGGCAGACCAGCGAAGGCGAGCGCCGCGAGAGTCCTGCGTTGTCCCGACAATTCGCCGACTTCGACGCCTTGCTCGCGGACGAAACATTCTCTGGTTGGTGCGATGCTTTGTATCGTCCTTTGTTTGAAGCGCCATGGCGTTCATTGTCCAGCGAAGGGGCACGCACATGAGCACAAAGACACCGCTGGCTCTGGCATTTCCCCTGCGTGGCAGCCAGTTGATCGAAGCGAGCGCCGGCACCGGCAAGACCTTCACGATTTCTGCGCTGTATCTGCGCCTGATCCTCGGCCACGGCGGCGAGGCGAGTGGCTTCGCTCGGGAATTGTTGCCGCCGCAGATTCTCGTGGTGACGTTCACGGATGCGGCGACCAAAGAGTTGCGCGAGCGCATTCGAACGCGACTGGCCGAGGCGGCGCGATTCTTCCGCGACGAAACGCCAGCGCCTGACGCACTGATTGCTGAACTGCGTGACCAATTCGAACCGCAGCAATGGCCCGGTTGCGCCAACCGCCTCGATATCGCTGCGCAATGGATGGATGAAGCCGCGGTTTCGACCATCCACAGTTGGTGTCAGCGCATGCTGCGTGAGCACGCGTTTGACAGCGGCAGTCTGTTCACCCAATCCCTGGAAACCGATCACAGTGATTTGCTTGGCGAAGTGCTGCGCGATTACTGGCGGTTGTTCTGTTACCCGATGCAGGGTGACGCACTTAATTGGGTTCGCAGCAACTGGGGCGGTCCTGCAGCATTGTTACCTCGAGTGCGCGGTCTGTTTGCCAGTGAACGCGATAGCGAGGCGGGCAAAGCGCCGGCGCAGTTGATTGAAGAATGTCTGCAAGAACGTCGCGCGGCATTGATCGAACTGAAAATGCCTTGGCGCCAATGGGCGGACGAGTTGCTCGTCATCTGTCATCAAGGCGTTGCCAGCAAAACTGTCGACGGGCGCAAGATGCAGGCGCGCTACTTTGAACCGTGGTTCGAGAAGCTCAAGGCCTGGGCCGAAGACGAGGCGCTGGAGCAACTGGACATCGGCACCGGCTTCAGTCGACTGACCCCCGACGGCATGGCCGAAGCGTGGAAAGGTCAGGCCCCGACTCACCCGGGGCTGGACGCGATGTCGGGGCTCAAATCGAGTCTCGATGCATTGCCCACGCCTGACGCCGCGGTGCTGCAACACGCCGCCAAGTGGGTCGGCGCGCGTTTTGAAGAGGAAAAGCGCCGACGCGCCGAGATGGGCTTCGACGATATGCTTTTGCGTCTGGATGCGGCGTTGCAGTCTGATGGTGGCGAGCGTCTGGCGACATTGATCCGCGAGCAATTTCCGGTCGCACTCATCGATGAGTTTCAGGACACCGACCCGGTGCAATACCGGATTTTTGAAAGCATCTACCGCATTGAAGACAACGACCCGGCTACCGGGCTGTTTCTGATCGGCGATCCCAAACAGGCGATCTATGCTTTTCGCGGTGCAGACATTTACACCTACCTGCGCGCGCGTCAGGCCACCACCGGCCGGCTGCATACCCTGGGCACCAACTTCCGTTCCAGCCACGGTATGGTCAACGCGGTTAACCATGTATTCGAGCGCGCCGAGTCCAGAGAGCAGGGACGCGGCGCGTTTTTGTTCCGGGAGAAAACCGGTGAAAACCCGGTGCCATTCCTGCCCGTCGAATCGCAGGGGCGCAAAGAAAAACTGCAAGTGGCCGGGCAAGATATCGCGGCGCTGAATGTCTGGCACTTATCCACCGACCAGCCACTGTCAGGCGTGGTCTATCGCCAACAATTGGCGGCTGCCTGTGCCAGTGAAATCACTGCGCTGCTCAATGGCGGGCAAAGCGGCAGTGCTGGATTCACTCAAGACGGTAAAGATTTCAGAGGTCTGCGTCCTTCGGACATCGCGATCCTGGTGCGCGATGGCAAGGAGGCTCAGGCGGTGCGCGGTGAACTGGCCGCCCGAGGCGTGCGTAGCGTTTATCTGTCGGACAAGGATTCGGTGTTCGCCGCGCAGGAGGCCCACGACCTGTTGTCGTGGCTCAAGGCTTGCGCTGAACCGGATGTCGAGCGTTCGCTGAAAGCCGCGCTGGCTTGCATCACCCTGAATCTGCCACTGGTTGAACTGGAGCGGTTGAACCAGGACGAGTTGGTCTGGGAATCCCGTGTCATGCAGTTCCGTGGTTACCGCGAACTCTGGCGCAAGCAAGGCGTATTGCCGATGTTGCGTCGCTTGCTGCACGACTTCCATTTGCCGCAAACCTTGATGACACGCGGTGATGGCGAGCGGGTGCTGACCAACCTGCTGCACTTGTCTGAATTGATGCAACAAGCTGCTGCCGAGCTGGACGGTGAACAGGCACTGATTCGTCACTTGGCCGAGCTTCTGGCGCTGTCCGGTCAGGCTGGCGAAGAGCAGATCCTGCGCCTGGAAAGCGACGAGCAGTTGGTCAAAGTGGTGACCATCCACAAATCCAAGGGGCTTGAGTACCCGTTGGTGTTCCTGCCGTTCATTTGCTCGGCGAAGCCGGTGGATGGCAGTCGGTTGCCGCTGCATTACCACGACGCGACGGGCAAGGCTCAGGTCAGTCTCAAGCCCACCGCCGAGCTGATTGCCCAAGCGGATGAAGAGCGTCTCGCCGAAGATTTGCGTTTGCTCTATGTCGCGCTGACTCGCGCGCAGCATGCCTGCTGGTTAGGCGTGACGGATCTCAAGCGCGGCAATAACAACAGTTCCGTGCTTCATCTTTCAGCGCTGGGCTATCTGTTGGGTGGCGGAGCATCTTTGGGCGAGTCCAGCGGACTCAGCCGTTGGTTACAAGACCTGCAGCAGGATTGCGCGGCAATCAGCATCGGCGAAATGCCGCCGGCCACCGCCGAGCATTATCAGCCACCGCGCAATGAAGCCGTCCTCAGTGCCACGCTGCTGCCCAAGCGCAAGGCCAGCGAAAACTGGTGGATCGCCTCCTACAGCGCGTTGCGCATCAGCGATGTGCTGAGTGTCGGCAGCGACGAGGCTCCGGACAGCCCGCAGGCACAAAAGCTGTTCGACGACGAACGCCTCGACCCGGACGCGCCGCGAGAAATCATTACTGGTGGTGCCGACATCCACCGCTTTCCTCGCGGACCAAATCCCGGAACATTTCTCCACGGCTTGCTGGAGTGGGCTGGTGACGATGGCTTTGCGGTGTCCCGCGAAGCGTTGGAGGATGCGATTGCCCGGCGTTGCAACCTGCGTGGCTGGGAAGGCTGGATAACCACCTTGAGTGACTGGCTGCAGCACTTGTTGAAATCGCCATTGCCGATTGGCGGGGGGCAACCGCCGGTGATTCTCGAGCAGCTCAAGCAATACCGCGTCGAGATGGAGTTCTGGTTCGCCAGCCATAAAGTCGACGTACTCAAACTAGACGAACAGGTGCGTCAGCACACTCACCGAGGTGTGGCCCGTGTGGCGGCAGAACCGGTGCAGCTCAACGGCATGTTCAAAGGCTTCATCGACCTGACCTTTGAACACAATGGCCGTTACTACGTGGCCGACTACAAATCCAATTGGCTGGGCGTGGATGATCAGGCCTACACCGAGCAAGCCATGGAGCAGTCGATCCTCGACAATCGCTACGACCTGCAATACGTGCTGTACCTGTTGGCATTGCATCGCCAACTCAAGGCACGGCTGCCCGATTACGATTACGACCGGCATGTCGGCGGCGCGTTGTATCTGTTCCTGCGTGGCACGCGTGCCGACAGCAGCGGTGTGTATTTTGCGCGCCCGCCCCGCGAGCTGATCGAGCGCCTTGACCGGATGTTCCAAGGCAAACCCGAACCCAAGGCCGAGCCCGCATGGGAACAGGGAGTCTTGTTATGAGCCGCACTTTCACCGATCTGTTGCCGACCCCCTTGGCTGCCGACAGCCTGTCGGCCCTTGCACCGCTGACCCGTGCCGATGATTTGCTGCTGTTGCTCACCCGCTGGGTCGAGCGGGGTTGGCTGCGCGCGCTGGACAAAGCGTTCGTTGCGTTCCTGCACGAGCTTGAACCGGACACCGATCCGCTGGTGTTGCTTGCCGCCGCGCTGACCAGCCACCAGCTCGGCCACGGACACGTGTGTCTCGACCTGTTCGAAACCCTCAAGGCACCGGATTTTGCATTGTCGTTACCGCCCGAAGGGGATGTGCAAGGCGGTGTGCTATTGCTGCCTTCGCAATTGCTCGAAGCGCTCGATGGCGTGCACTGGTGCAAGGCATTGGCCGGCAGTGCCCTGGTCGCGCTGGCCGCCGATTCCAATGAAGTGGCGCAACAACGTCCGCTGGTGCTCAGTGGCAAGCGTCTTTACCTGCGGCGCTATTGGGCTTACGAGCGACGCATCGATACCGCGTTGCGCCTGCGTCTGGCACAAGGCGAAGCGAGCCCTGACGATTTGCCGCTGCGGCTGAACGAGTTGTTCGGATCGGCCCGCTCCGGTGAGGTGATCGACTGGCAAAAGCTTGCCTGTGCCCTCGCCACGCGTGGCGCGTTCAGTATCGTCACCGGAGGCCCGGGTACCGGCAAAACCACTACGGTGGTGCGTCTGCTGGCATTGCTTCAAGCACCCGCCGTAGAAGCCGGGCAACCGTTACGCATTCGTCTGGCGGCGCCGACCGGCAAGGCGGCCGCTCGATTGACCGAGTCCATCAGCCAGCAAGTGCAATCGCTGCAAATCGCTGAAGACGTGCGGGCGAAAATCCCCTGCGATGTGACCACCGTGCACCGTTTGCTCGGCAGCCGGCCCGGCACGCGACATTTCCGCCACCACGCCGGCAACCGTTTGCCGCTGGATGTGCTGGTCGTCGATGAAGCGTCGATGATCGACCTGGAGATGATGGCCAATCTGCTTGATGCACTGCCGTCCCATGCGCGTTTGGTGTTGCTCGGCGACAAGGATCAACTGGCCTCCGTTGAAGCAGGTGCGGTGCTCGGTGACCTGTGTCGTGACGCCGAGCAAGGTTGGTACAACCCGCAAACCCGGCAATGGCTGGAGTCGGTCAGCGGTGAGTCGTTGCAGGGCAGCGGCTTGCATGAGGACGTCGACGGCTCTCATCCGCTGGCACAGCAAGTGGTGATGCTGCGCCACTCGCGGCGTTTCGGCGAGGGCAGCGGCATTGGGCAACTGGCGCGTCGGGTCAACCAACAGTTGTCGGACGAGGCGCGGCAGTTGCTCCAGGCCGGGCACTATGACGATGTATTTTCGTTGCCACTGCCTCAGGGCGAGCACGATCACAAGCTGGAAAAACTGGTGCTTGAGGGCCATGGAGACGGCCCGCAAGGTTATCGGCATTATCTGACGGTGTTGCGCAATCAACGTCCGTCGACGGGCAGACCGCTGGAGCATCCGGACTGGATCAACTGGGCGCGTGATGTCTTGCAGGCGTTCGATACCTTCCAGTTGTTGTGCGCCGTACGTAAGGGGCCTTGGGGCGTGGAAGGGCTGAACCAGCGCATCACTGCAGCACTGTTCAAGGCACGCCTGATCGACAACGACCAGCAATGGTATGAAGGCCGGCCAGTCCTGATGACCCGCAATGATTACGGTCTGGGCTTGATGAACGGCGACATTGGCATCGCCCTCAAGCTGCCCGAGCGTGAAGGCCCGGATGCCGGTAAACCGGTGCTGCGCGTAGCGTTCCCGCGCAATGACGGTCAGGGCGGTGTGCGCTTCGTTCTGCCAAGTCGACTCAACGATGTTGAAACCGTCTACGCCATGACGGTGCACAAGTCCCAGGGTTCGGAGTTTGCGCACACCGCGCTGATCCTGCCGGACACCTTGAATCCGGTGTTGACCAAGGAGCTGATCTACACCGGCATTACCCGCGCCAAACATTGGTTCACCCTCATCGAGCCGCGCCCCGGGGTATTTGAGGAAGCGGTGCAGCGCAAGGTCAAACGCCTCAGCGGACTGATGCTGGAACTGGAAGAGGGTACCGAGACTCGCGGATGAAAATACCCGTGACCGGCGGCGAATACTGACTGGCCGGTCAGAGCTCGCTGCCTCGCTGGTGTTTCTTCGCTGTGCTATCGTTGCGGCATCATTTCGCTACGATCCAAGAGAATTCCTGCATGAAGGTGTCTGTCTGGGCGACAGAGCGCGTGGTTGGCTGCAAGCACACGTTGCTTATCGGCCTGCTCTGGTTGTTGACGGGCGTTGCCGTCGCGCAAACGCCAGCGCCGACAGGCATGGCTGAGCAACGGGCAAAATCTGTCACGCAGGTCGTTCTTGGCATCCTCAGTTATGCGCGCTGGCCGGTAGAACCTGCACAGTTGCGTCTGTGCATCGTCGGCCCGACCGAGTACACCGATGACCTGGTCAAAGGCACCACGCAAGCCACCGGTCGGCCAGTCATCGTGCGGCGCCTGCTCGCCGACAACCCGGCGATCGTCAGTGAATGTGATGCGGTGTACATCGGCAAACTCACCGCGGATGAACGCAGTCGACTGTTCGCTTCGCTGATCGGCCACCCGGTGCTGAGCATCAGCGAAGGCGGTGATCAGTGCACGGTCGGCAGTCTGTTCTGCCTGCGGATTGGCGATGAGCAGGTGTCCTTCGAGGTCAATCTCGACTCCGTTGCCCGCAGTGGCGTGCGTATTCACCCAAGCGTCTTGCAGTTGTCGCGTCGCAAACCGGCGGCGCCATGAAACTGTTCAGAAAAAGTAGCCGCCCCACGTTGGGCTCGGTCATCGGCCGAGGTCATTTGATCGTCGCCTTGGTTGGGGTGGCCATGGCCAGCGTTTCGCTGACGTTTCTCGGGCTATTGGCGCTGCGTGTCTACGCCGATCACAACTTGCACCTGATCGCCCGCTCGATCAGCTACACCGTTGAAGCGGCCGTCGTGTTCAACGACAAAACGGCCGCGACCGAAGCACTGGCCCTGATCGCCTCGACCGAGGAGGTGGCGGATGCGCAAGTGCTGGACGCGCAGGGTGAGTTGCTCGCCCGTTGGCAGCGCCCGGAGAACGGCTTGTTCTCCGGCCTGGAAATGCAGATTACCCGTGCACTGCTGGAGAAACCGATCAGCCTGCCAATCCTCCACCAGGATCGCGAGATCGGGCGGATTCTGCTCACAGGTCACGGCGGTAGCCTGATGCGTTTTCTGTTGAGCGGTCTGGCCGGGATTTTTCTCTGTACAGCAATCAGTGCCTGGGTTGCGCTGTATCTGGCGCGTCGACAGTTGCGCGCGATCACCGCGCCCCTGCGCAGCCTTGCCGATGTCGCCCACGCCGCGCGCAGTGAGCGGGCGCTGGATCGCCGCGTGCCGGCGGCGCAAATCGCCGAACTCGACAACCTCGGCAACGACTTCAATGCCCTGCTCGACGAACTCGAAGCGTGGCAAAGCCACCTGCAAAGCGAAAACGAAACCCTCGCCCACCAGGCCAGTCATGACAGCCTCACCGGATTGCCAAATCGGGCTTTTTTCGAAGGTCGATTGATCCGCGCCTTGCGCAACGCCAGCAAACTCAACGAGCGCGTGGCGGTGCTGTTTCTCGACAGTGACCGCTTCAAAGGTATCAACGATAACTTCGGCCACGCTGCGGGTGATGCGGTTCTCGTTGCAGTGGCCAATCGCATTCGGGCGCAGTTGCGCGAAGAGGACCTGGTGGCGCGGCTGGGCGGTGACGAGTTCGCCGTTCTGCTCGCACCGCTGCACAAGATCGAAGATGCCGAGCGCATTGCCGACAAGATCCTCGCCAGCATGGACATGCCCATTGCGCTGCCGGGCGACACCCGTGTTGTGACCTCGCTCAGTATCGGCATCGCGGTTTATCCCGATCATGGGGCCACGCCGGGCGCCTTGCTCGATGCCGCGGATGCGGCCATGTATCAAGCCAAGCGGCTGTCGCGCGGCGCCCAATTCACCGCCGGGGCGGAGCACCCGGCTGATTCCGTTCAAACCAGGAGCTGACTCTCGTGTTCACACTGTCTATTCGATCTTTTTACGCTGTGCTGTTGATGGCCGTGCTGGCCCTGACCGGTTGCCAGACCGCGCCACAAAAGGGCCTGACCCCGGCGCAAGTCGCGGTGCTCAAACAACAGGGCTTCGAGCTGACCGACGAGGGTTGGGAGTTCGGCCTGTCCGGCAAAGTACTGTTTGGCAGCGACGTCGAAAGCCTGAACAAGGAAAGCACCGAGATCGTCGAGCGCATCGGCAAGGCGTTGCTGGGCGTCGGCATCGAGCGCGTGCGGGTCGATGGCCACACCGACGCATCGGGCAAGGAAACCTACAACCAGCAACTGTCGCTGCGCCGCGCAAAGAGTGTCGCGAAAGTGCTGGGCACGGTCGGCATGAAGCAAGAGAACATCCAGTTGCAGGGCCTGGGCAGCAAAGAGCCGGTGGCGTCCAACGATACGGCGGCGGGCCGCACGGAAAACCGTCGTGTCGCGATTGTGGTCAGCGCCGACTAGTCGGCGAACTGCATGTCGCGAGTCTCGCCCATCAACAGCGCCTGATTGCGCTCGGTCACCTCACGGATGTAATCCCACAACAGGGTGATCCGCTTCAACTTCCTCAGATCCTCGCGGCAGTACATCCAGAACTGCCGGGTGATGTTGATTTCCTCCGGCAGGACCGGCAGCAGGCGCGGATCCTGGGCGGCGAGGAAGCACGGCAGGATCGCCAGCGAGCGCCCTTGCTGCGCCGCGACAAACTGCGCGATCACGCTGGTGCTGCGCAAGTTGGCGCTGGCGCCGGGCAATACGTTTGCCAGGTAGAGCAGCTCCGAGCTGAACGCCAGATCATCCACATAACTGATGAATTGATGCTTGCCCAAGTCTGCCGGGCGGCGGATCGGTGGGTGTTTGTCCAGATAGTCCTGGGTCGCGTAGAGCTGCAAACGGTAGTCGCAGAGTTTGCAGCAGACGTACGGCCCATGCTCCGGGCGCTCCAGCGCAATGACGATGTCGGCCTCACGCTTGGACAGGCTGATGAAGTGCGGCAGCGGCAGGATGTCCACCGAGATCGCCGGGTAGGCGTCGACAAAGTGACTCAACTGCGGGGTGATGAAAAAACTGCCGAAGCCTTCGGTGCAGCCCATGCGCACATGCCCGGACAACGCCACGCCGGAGCCTGACACCTGCTCGCAGGCCATGTGCAAAGTGCTTTCAATCGACTCGGCATAACCGAGCAAACGCTGACCTTCGGTGGTCAGCACGAAGCCGCTGGTGCGCGACTTTTCGAACAACAACGTTCCGAGCGCCGCTTCCAGCGAACTGATTCGCCGCGACACCGTGGTGTAGTCGACAGCCAGGCGTTTGGCAGCGGTGCTGGCCTTGCGGGTACGGGCGACTTCAAGGAAAAACTTGAGGTCGTCCCAGTTCAGCGAACCGAGTGAGGTGATGTTTTTTTGCATGATGGACGGGCTTATATGTGCGTTCTTATTAGAAGTTTGCACATCTATACTCCAAAAACCGTCCGACAACCAATTCGTGACACACGCCTCATCTCAAGGCGAACCTTTCGCCTTGGCTCCTAAGATAAAAACAAGTTTTGGAGACCAGCATGAACGCATCGCTTACGCCCAACGAAACCACGGTCCAGAAGGTCAAGCTGCTGATCAATGGCGAGTGGGTCGAATCGCAGACCACCGAGTGGCACGACATCGTCAACCCGGCGACCCAGCAAGTGCTGGCGAAAGTCCCGTTCGCCACCGCCGCTGAAGTCGATGCTGCCGTCAGCGCTGCCCAGCACGCCTTCCAGACCTGGAAACTGACCCCGATCGGCGCACGCATGCGCATCATGCTCAAGCTGCAAGCGCTGATCCGCGAGCACTCCAAACGCATCGCCGTGGTGCTGAGCGCCGAGCAAGGCAAAACCATTGCCGACGCCGAGGGCGATATTTTCCGTGGCCTGGAAGTGGTCGAGCACGCTTGCTCCATCGGCACCCTGCAAATGGGCGAGTTCGCCGAGAACGTCGCCGGCGGCGTTGATACTTACACCCTGCGCCAGCCGATCGGCGTGTGCGCCGGCATCACCCCGTTCAACTTCCCGGCGATGATTCCGCTGTGGATGTTCCCGATGGCGATTGCCTGCGGCAACACGTTCGTCCTCAAGCCGTCCGAACAGGATCCGCTGTCGACCATGCTGCTGGTGGAGCTGGCGATTGAGGCCGGTGTTCCGGCGGGCGTGTTGAACGTGGTGCACGGCGGTAAAGACGTGGTCGATGGCCTGTGCACGCACAAGGACATCAAAGCGGTGTCCTTCGTCGGTTCGACCGCTGTCGGTACTCACGTTTACGACTTGGCCGGCAAGCACGGCAAACGCGTGCAATCGATGATGGGCGCGAAGAACCACGCCGTGGTGCTCGCCGATGCCAATCGCGAGCAAGCACTGAATGCCTTGGTCGGCGCCGGTTTCGGTGCGGCCGGGCAACGTTGCATGGCCACCTCGGTGGTGGTGCTGGTCGGCGCGGCGAAGCAATGGCTGCCGGACCTGAAAGCGCTGGCGCAGAAACTCACCGTCAACGCCGGCAGCGAGCCGGGCACCGATGTCGGCCCGGTGATCTCGAAAAAAGCCAAGGCACGGATTCTCGAGCTGATCGAAAGCGGCATCAAAGAAGGCGCCAAGCTGGAACTGGACGGCCGCGACATCAAGGTGCCGGGCTACGAGCAAGGCAACTTTATCGGCCCGACCCTGTTCTCGGGCGTGACCACCGACATGCAGATCTACACCCAGGAAATCTTCGGCCCGGTGCTGGTGGTGCTGGAAGTCGATACCCTTGATCAGGCGATTGCGCTGGTCAATGCCAACCCGTTCGGTAACGGCACTGGCCTGTTCACCCAGAGCGGCGCAGCGGCACGTAAATTCCAGACGGAAATCGATGTCGGTCAGGTCGGCATCAACATCCCGATCCCCGTGCCGGTGCCGTTCTTCAGCTTCACCGGTTCTCGCGGTTCGAAACTCGGCGACCTCGGCCCGTACGGCAAGCAAGTGGTGCAGTTTTACACGCAGACCAAAACGGTCACGGCGCGCTGGTTCGATGACGACAGCGTCAACGATGGCGTGAACACCACCATCAACCTGCGCTGAGGAATGGCCATGAAAATCGCATTTATCGGGCTGGGCAACATGGGCGCGCCGATGGCGCGCAACCTGATCAAGGCTGGCCACTCGCTGAACCTGGTCGACCTGAACAAAACCGTGTTGGCGGAGCTGGAGCAACTGGGCGGCACCATTCGCGCTTCGGCGCGTGAGGCGGCTGAGGATGCCGAACTGGTGATCACCATGTTGCCCGCCGCGGTGCATGTGCGCAGCGTCTGGCTGGGTGAAGACGGCGTGCTCGCCAGCATCGGCAAAGGCGTGCCGGCGGTGGATTGCAGCACCATCGATCCGCAGACGGCCCGCGATGTCGCGGCCGCAGCGGCCAAGCAAGGCGTGGCCATGGCCGATGCGCCGGTGTCCGGTGGCACCGGCGGCGCGACCGCCGGGACGTTGACCTTCATGGTCGGCGCCACCCCGGAACTGTTCGCGACCCTGCAACCCGTGCTGGCGCAGATGGGCCGCAACATCGTGCATTGCGGTGAAGTCGGTACCGGGCAGATTGCGAAGATCTGCAACAACCTGCTGCTGGCGATCTCGATGGTCGGCGTCAGCGAAGCGATGGCGCTGGGCGATGCATTGGGTATCGACACGTCGGTGTTGGCCGGGATCATCAACAGTTCGACCGGACGTTGCTGGAGTTCGGAGATGTACAACCCGTGGCCGGGCATCGTCGAAACAGCGCCGGCCTCGCGCGGTTATACCGGTGGTTTCGGTGCCGAGTTGATGCTCAAGGATCTCGGGCTGGCAACGGAAGCGGCACGTCAGGCACACCAACCGGTGGTGCTCGGCGCGGTGGCGCAGCAGTTGTATCAGGCGATGAGTCAGCGCGGGGACGGCGGGAAAGACTTCTCGGCGATCATCAACAGCTATCGCAAGCCTGCAATAGACGGACAGCGCTGAACAAACTGTGGGAGCTAGCCTGCTAGCGATGACGGCGGTCGCTTCAATAAGGAAGTGACTGACCGTGCGCTTTCGCGAGCAGGCTCGCTCCCACAGGGGATTTTGGGTATCCGATATTGATTGCCGGGAAATCACGTCGGGTGATTTCCCGGCTTTTTTGCATCAGGCGAACACGAAATATTTGCGCACGGTCTCGACCACTTCCCACGTGCCTTTCATGCCCGGCTCAACCACGAAAATATCGCCGGCACGCAGGTGAATCGGCGCCATGCCGTCCGGGGTAATGACGCAGTAGCCCTCCTGGAAATGGCAGTACTCCCACTTCACATAATCGACGCGCCACTTGCCCGGCGTGCAGATCCACGTGCCCATGATCTTGCTGCCGTCTTCGCTGGTGTAGGCATTGAGGTTGACGGTGTGCGGGTCGCCTTCGAGTTTTTCCCATTTGCAGGCATCGAGTACCGGCAGCGGATGGGTGTCGCGCAGAACAGTGATAGGGGCGGTCGCGGTCATGAGGACTCCGGGCAGTGGACTTCAGGAATGAAGTGGCACCCTATAGCGCCCGCTCGGTGCTCAGTTGTCTGGGGTCGACATCAAGCTGCTCAGAAACGCGCGCAGGCTTAGAGTTTTTCCAGCGGGCATTCGGCTCGGGCTTGTTCAAGACTGGATTCGAACACCTCCAGTTGCGCGAATTGCCGAGTGAGTTCAGCCAGGGTGTTGCTGATTTCACGTTTCTTCGCCTCAATAGCCTGCTGCGCCCGCGCCCAAGGCATCGCTTCGCCGTGGTGGTCTGCGAAAATCACCTGCAACTCCTTCAGGCGAAAACCCATGTCTTTGGCGCATTTGATGAAGATCAGCAGTTCGACGCTCTGCTGATCGTAGAGACGATAACTGCCCTGGCGTCGGGGCGTGGGCAGCAGGCCGATCGACTCGTAATGACGGATGCTTTTGATCGTGGTGCCGGAGCGTTGTGCGGCTTGGCCGATGTACATAAAAGTCCTTTTTTGATGTGAAACAGCGCGCTGCATTATCAGCAGAGTCAGTGAGCGGCGATAGCCTGCGCCTGCCGCAACCAGGTTTTTCGCTGCGGCTCACTTGAGCCGAGTACCGGGCCAAACGTCAGCGTGCGTAACGGTTTGATCCCGCAGAATTCGAGGGTGGTCTTGCGCACCTGATGCAGGCCGGGCATGTGATAAAACCAGCGGTAGTACCAGGGCGGCGTGTCCATGGTCACCAATAAATGTGCGGTGCGACCCTTCAGCAGCTTATCGGGGAAGGCTTTGCCTTTACGGTATTTGAAGGCGAAACCGGGCAGGAACACCCGGTCAAAAAAGCCCTTGAGCAACGCCGGAATGCCACCCCACCAGATCGGGTAAACCAGCGTCAGGTGTTCGGCCCAAAGGATGTCGGACTGCGCCGCGCTCAAGGCCTCTTCCAGCACCTGGATCTGTTGATAACCTTCGCGTAGCACCGGGTCAAAATCCAGTTCGCCGAGGCGTAACTGGCGAACTTCGTGGCCGGCGTCGATCGCTGACTGGATGTAACGCTCGGCCAGTGCGGCGCAGAAACTCGTGCCGGATGGATGACCGAGAATCAGCAGAATTCGTTTACCCATCGTCGTTGTCCATGCTGAAAAAAAGCCAAGGATGAAGTCTGCCCCTTAGGGGAGAGTCAAGGCGTGCAGCAGGGCTTTGGCGTAACCCGGCAGGGCGGTGAAATCCTTGGCACACAGCATCAAGGTTCGACGGGCCCAGGGCTCATTCAATGTCATGCTGTTGAATGGGCGTTGCGCCGCGCGTTCGACGGCGGCCAGCGGCACGATGGCCAGCCCGGCGCCACGGCCGACCATGCGCATTACCCCGTCGAAACCGTCGGCGCGGATACGCACCTGCATGCGTGCCCCGCCGTGCAGGGCTTGTTCTTCCAGGTAAATCGCCAGGGCGCTGTCGGCGCTGAGTCCTACAAAGTCATGCTGCAAAGCGTCGCTGAAAGTGACCTCAGTGGCGGTAGACAATGGGTGGTCGAGAGGCAGAATCAGTACCAGCGGATCGTCGCGAAATGGCTGGGTCTGCAGGTCGCTGGTGTCCACCGCGTCGGACACAATCCCTAAATCCGCCGCGCCTTGGCGCAAGGCATGAGTGATGCGCGCGCTGGGCAGTTCCTGCAAGTCGATGTCGAGATTTGGGTGATCGCGCAGGAAGTCCGCCAATACTTCCGGCAGGTATTCGGTGATCGCGGTGGTGTTGCACAGCAAGCGCACCTGACCTTTGACGCCTTGGGCATAGTCGGCCAGATCCTGCTGCATGCGTTCGGCCTGCTGCAGGAGGATGCGCGCGTGTTGGGCCAGCGCTTTACCGGCCGGCGTCGGCGTGACGCCACGGCGGCCGCGTTCGAGAAACCCGGTGCCCAGCGACGCTTCCATCGCACGGATTCTGGCGCTGGCGGCGGCCAGGGATAAATGACTGCGGGCGGCGCCGGCGGTGATGTTGCCGGTGTCGAGGATGTGCAGGTAGAGGCGCAGGTCGGTGAGGTCGAAGTGCATGGTGGGCAGCCTCTGGTTTTTGTTGTGTTCGGGCTGGCCCCTTCGCGAGCAAGCTCGCTCCCACATAGGATGTGTGTCGTACACAACTCCCCTGTGGGAGCGAGCTTGCTCGCGAAGAGGCCGGAAGCCTCAAAGAGAATATCAGCCTCTTGTCTGGTGAGAGGCAGCCTCAGTATATGGCAGATTTTCAGCCAGCCTCGACTGGCGCACAGTAGCGCCATGAACACTCTCACAGATTTTTACCAACACCTCGGCCTGGCCTTGTCTCTGCTGGTCATCATGACCTTCATGCTCGCCGGTCTGATCAAAGGCGTCATCGGCCTAGGCCTGCCCACCGTCGCCATGGGTTTGCTCGGTCTGGCTATGGCGCCATCGCAGGCTGCGGCGTTGCTGATCATCCCGGCAACACTGACCAACGTCTGGCAACTGGCTTTCGGCGGTCATTTGCGAGGGCTGATCAAACGCTTGTGGCCGATGCTGCTGATGATATTCCTCGGCACCGGCGTCGGTACGGTGTCGATCGGCATGGCGGGCGGGCATTGGGTGGTGCGTGGACTGGGCGCGGCGCTGTTGCTTTACGCCTTGAGCGGACTGTTGCTGCCAACGCTGCACGTCAAGCCGCGCCATGAAACCTGGCTTGGCCCCGTGTGCGGTTTGATCACCGGCATCATCACCTCAGCAACCGGTGTCTTCGTGATTCCGGCGGTGCCGTACCTGCAAGCGCTGGGCTTGAATCGCGATCAACTGGTTCAGGCCCTCGGCCTGTCATTCACCGTTTCGACATTGGCACTGGCCGCTGGATTGCTCTGGCGTGGTGCGCTCGGTGGCGGTGAACTCAGCGCTTCACTGTTGGCGCTGCTGCCGGCGGTGCTTGGCATGTTGCTCGGCCAGTGGCTGCGCCAGCGCATCAGCGCCGTGCTGTTCAAGCGCGTGTTCTTTATCGGTCTGGGCGCGCTCGGCGCCCATTTGTTGATCAGCGGTTAGCCGAGGCTTCACTGAGCATGTCGATCTGGCGGATATCAAAATCGCGCTGCAGATAATCCATGCGCCGCTCAAAGAATGCCTTCATGTGCGGCAGGTTCGAATGCACGTCGAGATGCGCCTGGGAGGCCCAGATCTCGTAGAAGATAAACAGCGTCGGATCTTCCTTGTCGCGCAGCATGTGGTATTCGATGCAACCCGGCTCGGCGCGACTCGGCTCAACGTAAGCGCGAAACAGTGCCTCGAAAGCCTCGGCTTTTTCCGGGCGGGTCTTGGCGTGCAGGATAAAACCCAAGCGTTCACTCATCGCAAAAAACTCCTCAAATACAGATGGCTGCGAATCCTATTGCAACAATCGGCGTTTGATTCGTGCTTTTCAGTCAAATGTATTTTGCGTAATCACGGCTTATTCCGCGCGAGGCGGATCGTTAATCTGCCGCCATTCCATTTTCCCTTCTCCATCCAGCCCAGTGGCTGCGCCGAGGCTTTCTCATGAAAAAAGTGCTGTTGCTCAATGGCGGTAAAAAATTCGCCCACTCCGATGGTCGCTACAACACTACCCTGCATGAAGCGGCGCTGAGCGTGCTGGATCGTGGCGGTGTCGACGTGAAAACCACCATCATCGACGAGGGTTACGACGTGGCTGAAGAAGTGGCCAAATTCCTCTGGGCCGACGTGATCATTTATCAGATGCCGGGCTGGTGGATGGGCGCACCGTGGACGGTGAAGAAGTACCTCGACGAGGTATTCACCGAAGGCCACGGCAGCCTCTACGCCAGCGATGGCCGCACCCGTTCCGACGCCTCGCAAAAGTACGGCAGCGGCGGTTTGATTCAGGGTAAGCAGTACATGCTGTCGCTGACCTGGAATGCACCGCAGCAAGCGTTCGATGACCCGACGGATTTCTTCGAGGCCAAAGGTGTGGACGCGGTGTACTTCCCGTTTCACAAGGCCAACGAGTTTCTCGGCATGACCGGATTGCCGACGTTCCTTTGTGTGGACGTGATGAAGCGGCCGAATATCGAGGCTGATGTGGCGCGTTATGAGCAGCATCTGACTGAGGTGTTTGGCCTCAAGGCTTGAGCAATTCAAGCTACTATCGAATAGCTTGGCCAAACCCTGTGGCGAGGGAGCAAGCTCCCTCGCCACAATGAATATGCATTCGATTAGAGAATTTCCGTGAAAGCCAGATCCGATGAGTTGCAGATTTTCGTCTGCGTGATCGAATGCGGTTCGATTTCCGCTGCCGCCGAACAGGTCGGGCAGACACCATCGGCGGTCAGTCGCACGTTGTCGCGGCTGGAAGCCAAGCTCGACACCACGCTGATCAACCGCACCACGCGGCGCATGGATCTGACCGAGGAGGGCAAGTATTTCTTCGAGCAGGCCAAGCTGATTCTCGACCAGATGGATCAACTGGAAGAACGCCTGTCTTCACGTCAGCAAACCCCGTCCGGACGTTTGCGGATCAACGCCGCCTCGCCATTCATGCTCCACGCGGTCGTCCCCTACATCGATGAATTCCGCCGGCTCTACCCGGACATTCAGCTCGAACTCAACAGCAATGACCTGATTATTGACCTGCTGGAACAAAGCACCGACGTCGCCATCCGCATCGGCACCCTCGCCGATTCAACGCTGCACGCGCGCTCGCTCGGTTGCAGTCCGCTGCTGATCGTCGCCAGCCCGGCCTATCTGGAAAAGCACGGTGCGCCGCAGCAAGTGGCGGACTTGAGCGAACACACCTTGCTCGGCTTCACTCAGAACGAAGGTCTCAATCAATGGCCGCTGCGCTATGTGCACGGTGACCGTTGGCCGATCACTCCGGCGATCAGCGCCTCCAGCGGCGAGACCGTGCGCCATTTGGCGCTGGAAGGGCAGGGCATCGCGTGTTTGTCGCACTTCATGACCATCGATGACATCCGTGCCGGGCGCTTGAAAGTCCTGCTCGGCGAATTCAACAGCGGTTATCGCCAGCCGATCAACGCCGTGTACTACCGTAACTCGCAACTGGCGTTGCGCATTCAGTGCTTCCTCGACTTTATCCAGAGCAAGCTTGCCGCTTACGCCAGCGCCGATTTCAAGGGCTGATTCGTGACCTCTGCGCAAGAGTGAATTGGCCGAGAGCGGGTTTTTCCCTCTGGGCGACGGGCCGATACTCGTCCCATCACTTACTCACGCAGGGAGTTACTCCATGAACGTATTCATCACCGGCGCTGCCGGTTTTATCGGCGGCTCGATCGCTACCGGTCTGGTTCAGGCCGGTCACACCGTCACCGGTCTGGTGCGCAGCGCCGAACAGGCTGCTGAGCTCAAGGCACTCGGCATGACCGCGGTCATAGGCACTCTCGACGACAAAACCCTGCTCGCCGAACAAGCCAGCGCTGCCGACGCGGTGATCAACGCGGCCAGCAGCGACCATCGCGGCGCGGTCGAAGCGTTGCTCGATGCCTTGCGCGGTTCCAACAAAGTCTTCCTGCACACCAGCGGTTCGAGCATCGTTGGCGATGCGTCGGGCGGTAAATCCAGCGACATCATTTACTACGAAGACAACTTGCCAGAGCCGACCGTCGACAAAGCTGCGCGTGTGGCCATCGATAATCTGATCCTCGCCGCCGCGAAGGACGGCGTGAACTCCGCCGTCATCTGTAACACGCTGATCTACGGCCATAGCCTCGGCGTCAATCGCGACAGCGTGCAATTGCCGCGACTGCTCAAGCAGGCGCGCAAAAGCGGCGTAGTGCGCCACGTCGGTACCGGCCAGAACATCTGGTCCAACGTGCACATCGAAGACGTCGTCGCCCTGTACTTGCTGGCGCTGACCAAGAACGTACCGGGTACTTTCTATTTCGTCGAAAGCGGCGAAGCCTCGTTCATCGACATGACCACCGCCATGGCCCAAGCCCTGAACCTGGGCCAACCGCAAGACTGGCCGTTAAAAGACGCCGAAGCCGAATGGGGTTATGAAATGGCCAACTACGGCCTCGGCTCGAACAGCCGCGTACGTGGCAAACACGCTCGCGAACTGCTCGGCTGGGCACCAAAACGCACGTCGGTGGCTGAATGGATTCGTAACGAAATGGTGTGAGTTCACCCCTTCCGAGTGATCACCCCCGAAACCTGTGAGAGCTGGCTTGCCAGCGATAGCGGTCAACCATTCAACGCGCATGTTGAATGAAAAAACCGCTTCGCCAGCACCCTCGCTTCCACAGGTTTTTTCACGTCCACCGCTGTCCCGGAAAACCATGGCACGGCGGATGGCATTTAATTTTTAGGTCAACCTGAACCGTTTTAGCCGGAAATTTCCTATTAGGCTGTCATCCGGCTAAACCGCTCGGCGCCCGTCGCGGTGCCCTCTGGATAGCCACATCAACTGGCTGCAACGGCATGAAGCCGGTTCTGCAGCTCAATGCTTGTGGAGTTTTTATGCAAAAGGATTTTGCGATGACAGCACGCTGCTGATGCCTTTTCGTCAAGGTGTTTCCCGGGCGGACAGACTCACTTCGCCTTCTCGCGGTTAATGGCTGTCGGCTATGGCTGCCGCACCTCCTTCAAACATTCCCGCCTGCACATCGCGTGTTCAGGGCGCGGGTAACGTCATCACTGAAATTGGCAAAAACAAGGAATAGTTATGATCATTTTGGGTGTTACCAACAACGATTTATCGGGAGCTTGCCTGGTGCGCGACGGCCTGATTCTTTCAGCGGTCAGCGAGGAACGCTTCACTCGCATCAAGGACCACAAGATCTGGCCCGCGCAGTCCATTGAATTCGTCTTGAGCCAGGCGGGTTTGTCTCTGGAAGATGTCGACTATGTCGCCTATGGATGGAACGCCGGATTCAGTGCCGACAAACACCTTGAGCTGTACTTTGATCGCATCGTTGAAGAGGTCAGGACTAACCCGCAGGGCCTGATGCAATTCCGCCAGCGGGTCACCGATGAGGTCAGCAACGATAAAGAGAAACGCGCCGAATTTGACCAGTTCATTGTCGCCAATGGCCTGCTGGGCAAGGCGTACTACATCGATCACCATGAATGTCATGCCCTCGGTGCCTTCGTCTGTTCGCCGTTTGATGAAGCGCTGACGTTGACCTGTGACGGGCGCGGCGACTTCCAGTCCCTGACCGTGACTTGGTACAGCCCGACTGAAACCAGCGTATTGCAACGCGAGACCAGCATCGACAGCCTGGGCTATTTTTACGGGCGGATTACCCATTTGCTCGGTTACAAACCGAACCGCCATGAAGGCAAGGTCACCGGCCTCGCAGCCTTCGGCGACCCGCAAAAACTGCTGGGAGTGATGCAGCAGATGATCCGTTTCGAGGACGGGCGCATCAAAGCGTATTGCGGCGATCTGTTCCTGCCGTCCTACAACAACTATAGCGATCCGCTGCAAGCGCTGTTTGCTCAGGAAACACCCGAGGACATCGCGGCCGCCGTACAACGGCATAGCGAAGACCTGCTGGTCGCCGTGGTCACCCATCATCTGGAACAACGCGGCAGCAGCAACCTGTGTCTGGCCGGCGGCGTGTTCGGCAACGTGAAACTCAATCAGCGCCTGCGCGAGATTGCCAACGTCAAGAATGTCTACGTGTTGCCGTGCATGGGCGATGGAGGCCTGGCATTGGCGGCAGCGGTCGGCGCCGCTTATTTACAAAACGGCACGCGCTTCAAGACCCCGACCATGGCGCTCGGGCCGGAGTCACGCAGCGTTTCGCAGAACATCAATCTGATCCATCGCGACTACCCGGAACTGGGTTACCACACGCCTGCCAACCTCATCGAGGTGCTCACCGAGGCGCTGCTGGAAAATCAGGTGCTGGGCATGTTCAAAGGCAAGATGGAATTCGGCCCGCGCTCGCTGTGCAATCGCAGCATCGTCTATCACGCCCAGGACGCCGAGGTTAACGACTGGCTCAACAAACGCATGCACCGCACCGAGTTCATGCCCTTCGGGCCGGTCACCGCGATTGAACAGGCCGCCGCCTGCTACGTCGGTTGGGATGAGGAACAAGTGGCGGCAGACACCATGACCATGACCTACGATTGTCACCCGGCGTTCATCGAGGCGAGCCCGGCGGTGGTGCATATCGATGGCACTGCGCGGCCGCAGATCATTCGTCCGCAAGCCGATCCGTTCATGCACCGCTTGCTGAATGCCTGGCACGACAAGACTGGTCAGGCGGCGTTGATCAATACCTCGTTCAACCGTCACGAAGAGCCGATCGTGTGTTCTTCTCAGGATGCTCTGGATGCGTTGAAAGAAGGCATGGTCGATCTGGTGGTCATGAGCGAATCGCTGATCGTCTGGCGCAAGGGTAAAAACAGCTTCACCCAAACACGCTTCGAGTAATGAAGTGATGTGGACAGGGCTCCGGCGGAGCCCTGTTTTGGCGGATCGAGCATATGGATGTCGAATGTATCTAATCTTCTTCGGATTCTTTGCGGCAGAAGGGATCATCTATCCGTTCTGGCCCACCTGGCTTGATTCACTGGGCATGAGCGCCAGTCAGATCGGCCTGCTGATTGCAGCGGCTTACTGGCCCCAGGTATTCAGCGGAGTGTTTATCACCTACGTGGCCGACTGGCGCGTAGACCAATTGCGTCTGGCTGCATTTCTCGGGTTCTCGGCGGCGCTGTGCACCGCGCTGTTTTATTTCATACCGGTGCATTTGTGGCTGTTTGTCGGGCTGAGCATTCTGTTTGGCGGGCTGTGGATGGTGGTGTTGCCCTTGTCCGAGGCCTATCTGCTCAAGCGCGATAAACAGGCGCTGCAGAACTATGGCTGGGTGCGGGCGGTGGGGTCTTCCGCGTTTATTCTGACCTCGACCCTGGGCGGTTTTCTGTTCGCGCAGTACAGCCAGTCGTGGGTGCCGATCGTGGTTGCCGCGTGCATGTTGTTCACCGCAATAGCCTGTCTGCGCTTGAAACGCCAGGTCTCGCGTACGCAGCCGGAACCGCTCAGGCGCGCAATAAAACGGCCGGACTGGAAGGCATTGCTGGCGCAAAAAAGCCTGTTGATCGCGATTGCCGCGGCCAGTTTCATTCAACTGAGTCACACCCTGTATTTCTCTACGGCGTCGATCGGCTGGGGCGTGAAAGGCTACTCTTCGTCGGCCATCGGCATGTTCTGGTCGGTGGCGGTCATTGCCGAAATCACTTACTTCGCCCTGTCCAACAAAGTCCTGTCGTGGTGCTCGCCGTTATCCATCGTGATGTTTTCCAGTGTCTGCGCCGCAGCGCGCTGGGCGCTGTTTTCCAATAGCGATGCACTGGTGCTGATCGTGCTCGGGCAGTGCCTGCATGCGCTGAGTTTTGCCGCGTATCACGCGGCGATCATGCGCTTTATTCGCGATCACGCACCGCAGGATATTCAGGTCTTTACGCAAGGGGTTTATTACTCCCTGGCAGTGGCCTTGCCCATGGGGCTGGCGACGCCGTTCGCCGGGTATTTGTATGAAACGCAACCGCAATGGTCCTATTACGTGATGGCGCTGTTCGCCTTGGTGGGCACAGTGCTGGCATTTCTCGCTCATCTGAAAATGCGAAGTTCAACTCATGACACAACGAACCTTTACCGCCGTCTGCTTTGATATGGACGGCGTGCTGATCCAGTCTCGCGAAGTCATCGAATCGGCCTGGACCACCGTTGCGCGCAAGTACGGTGTTGAAGTCGATCAGGCGTTTATCCACGAGCACATTCACGGGCGCCCGGGCGGCTACACGCTACAGGCATTGTTCGGGCAGTTTGATGAACGGGAGCGGGTGGCGATCAAGCAACAGGTCGATGCCCTTGAAGAGCTTTCCGACTGTTCGCTGGTGCCGGGCGTCGCGGCGTTTATCACGCTGCTCAAGGATTGCGCGGTGCCCATGGCCCTGGTCACCAGCAGCTGGCGCGCACGTGTCGAGCATGTTCTGCAGCAACACAATCTGACGTCGGTGTTTGACAGCATCATTTGCCGAGACAACGTGCGCCTTGGCAAACCGGCCCCCGATCCCTATCGCCTGGCGGCGGCTCGAATGGCGCGTCAGAGCGATGAATGTCTGGTCTTCGAGGACTCAGTCAGCGGCGTGCAGTCGGCGATCAGCAGCGGCGCCTTGTGTATCGGCATTGGCGATGATCCGACCCTGACCGGGCACGGTGCGCTGTGTGCGTATGCGGATTTCACTGCGCTGGCGGTTTCCCGGACAGAGCAGGGGCCACTCGCTTACAGCGAGGGCGGCCTGCGCATCAGTGCACCCGTTGCGCAGAGGTTCGCCCGGCCATGACCCAGACCCTGCAACACGCCCGCGTTCTGTGGGATTTTCTTGGCGCCGGGCGCACGCACAACAGGTGTGAACTGATTGTGGTCTGCGGCTCCTACGACCTCAGAGTCTGTGATTACGCCTGCCAATTGCTGAGCAAAGGCGTTGCCGAGCATCTGCTGTTCACCGGCCATACCGGCAACTGGACCAAGCATTTGTGGGACCGCAGCGAAGCCGATATGTTTGCCCAACGGGCCATGGCGCTGGGCGTCAGACCGGATCAATTCACCCTGGAATCGCGCGCCACCAACTTTGCCGAAAACATCGCGTTTGCCAAGGCGTTGTTCCCCAACGTGCGTCGAGCGACCTTTCTGACCAAGCCGAACTCGATCCGACGCGTGGCATTGACCCTGCCCATTCAATGGCCCGAAGTCGAGGCTTGGGTGGATGCGCCGTCGTTCGGTTTTCCTGACGAGATCAGCCATCTGATCGGGGTCTTGGGGGTGATCGACGAAATGGTCGGCGATCTACACCGGATCATGGTTTACCCTTCGCTGGGTTTTCAGGCCCCGCAAGTGATTCCTGAAGCGGTTGAGGTGGCCTGGCGATACCTGATAGAACAAGGTTTCGATCACCATTTGATCAAGGGCAGACATTGACACGAGGCTGCCGCCAGGAGACTGACATGCTGTACGACACGCTGATCCGCAATGCGCTCGTCATTGATGGCAGCAACGTGGCCGGCTACCCCGCTGACGTGGCAATCCGTGAGGGTCGCATCGAGCGCATCGGCGACTTGCGGGATGCTCACGCAACAGAAGAAATCGATGCGGCGGGGCGGGTGCTGGCGCCGGGTTTCATCGACGTGCACACCCACGACGACACCGTGGTCATCCGTCAGCCAGAGATGCTGCCCAAGCTCAGTCAGGGCGTGACCACAGTGATTGTCGGCAACTGCGGGATCAGCGCGTCGCCGGTCAGTCTGAAGGGCAATCCACCGGATCCGATGAACCTGCTCGGCAGCGCGGCAGCGTTCGTTTATCCACGCTTCAGCGATTACCGCGCGGCGGTCGAAGCGGCCAATACAACGCTGAACGTCGCTGCACTGGTCGGTCACACGGCGCTGCGCAGCAATCATCTGGATGACTTGTTTCGTAGCGCCACGCCGGCAGAAATCGCCGCGATGCGCGAGCAATTGCGTGAAAGTCTTGAGGCCGGTGCATTGGGCTTATCCACAGGCCTGGCCTACGCCAGCGCCTTCAGTGCCTCCACCGATGAAGTGATGCAACTGACCGAAGAACTGACGGCTTTTGGTGCGGTGTACACCACGCATTTGCGCAGCGAATTCGCACCGGTGCTGGAAGCGATGGATGAAGCGTTCAGCATCGGCCGTCACTCGCGGTCACCGGTGATCATTTCTCACCTCAAATGTGCCGGCGTGGGTAATTGGGGCCGCAGTCCGCAGTTGCTGGCGGCGCTCGAAGAAGCGGCGACAAACCAGCATGTCGGCTGCGATTGTTACCCGTATGCGGCGAGTTCTTCGACGCTGGACCTCAAGCAAGTCACCGACGCCCACCGCATCACCATCACTTGGTCGACGCCGCATCCGCAAGTCAGTGGTCGCGACCTGATCGACATCGCCGCCGAATGGGACATGCCGCTGCTCGACGCCGCCAAACGCCTGCAACCGGCGGGCGCGGTGTACTACGGCATGGACGAGGCCGATGTCAGACGAATCCTCGCCCACCCGTTGACGATGGTCGGTTCTGATGGACTGCCCGAAGACCCGTTTCCGCATCCGCGTTTGTGGGGCGCTTTCCCACGGGTGTTGGGCCATTTCAGCCGTGACGTCGGCCTGTTTGCGCTGCACACCGCCGTGCACAAGATGACCGGTTTGTCGGCGGCGCGATTCGGCTTGAAGGAACGCGGTGAGATTCGTGAAGGTTATTGGGCGGATCTGGTGTTGTTCGACCCGGCGACAGTGCGTGATGTGGCTGACTTTCACGACCCGCAACGTGCGGCACAGGGCATCGATGGTGTGTGGATCAACGGTGTGTTGAGCTATCGCGACGGGCAGGCAAACGGGCGCAGGGAAGGGCGCTTTCTTGCTCGACAAGGTGATCTGCGCGACAACTTTCACTGAGGTTTCGCGGACTGCGTCACAGTGGTGGCACATTGCAATTAAAGAAAGCCATCAGCAGGCCGAATTGCTGACATCCACCCCGTCTACACTGTGGGGCCAATCAGTCAGGGAGCACCCCATGAGCTTCGGCAAAACCACCCCGATCCTGCGGATCTTCGATGAAGCCAAGGCTGTAGAGTTTTACGTCGACTTTCTCGGTTTCAAGATCGACTGGCAGCACCGCTTCGAGGCGAATTTTCCGTTGTATCTGCAGGTCTCGCGTGGCGAATGTGTGCTGCATTTGTCCGAGCATCATGGCGATGCGTGCCCGGGTTCGGCGCTGCGTATCGAGACGGATGAGCTGGAGGCGTTTCAGCAGCAGTTGGTGGCCAAGGATTACAAGTTCTCGCACCCGGGCATTCAGGCGATGCCGTGGGGGAGTCAGGACATGACCATCGTCGATCCGTTTGGCAATCGGTTGGTGTTTACCAATGCGATCAGCCTCTGAAGCGAAAAGCCCCTCACCCTAGCCCTCTCCCGGAGGGAGAGGGGACTGACCGAGTTGTCTGACGCTAGACATCGACCTGAAAGATCAGCAGCGATTATGGATTCACGGCAGCACTTTCAGGTCGATGTATTTAGCGAACATCCCACGGTTGGCCCCTCACCCTCTCCCAGAGGGAGAGGGGACCGATCCGGGGATGCTTGAGAGATACACCGACCGGAACCTGTTCGGTCGAATCCATAATCGACTCGGTCATTCAGATCGGTGTATAGCGCCAGACAACTCGGTCGGCCCCCTCTCCCTCTGGGAGAGGGCTGGGGTGAGGGGAAAGGATTTCACCCCCGATGCATCTGCCGAAACTCCCCCGGCGGCATCCCGCGACGACTCTTGAAGGTGCGGTGAAACGAGCGTGGTTCGGTAAACCCCAGATACTGCGCAATGTCCTGAATCGGCAGCGTGCTGTTGAGCAAATAATGCTCAGCCAGCTCCTGGCGCAAATCATCGAGAATCTGCTGATACGACGTCCCCGCCTGATGCAGTTGCCGCTGCAACGTTCGCACCGAAACGCTCAACTGCTCGGCGACCTGTTCCTTGCGCGGCAAACCTTCCTTGAGCAACTGCCGCAGAATGTTTTTCACCTGCTGCGCAAGCGATGCATCCTCCAGCGTCGCCATCAATCCCATCGCGTGTTCTTCCAGCGTCCGCAGCAACTGCGCATCCGCCTGACGCAACGGCAACTGCAAATAAGCCAGCGGCACGATCAGCGCCGAATACGGCTGATCAAACAATACCGGGCAATCGAAAAATGCTTCGTACTGCGCCGGGGTGGCCTCATCTGGGCAGGCGTGTTCGAGCCAGACCCCGGCCGGCGACATCTGTGTATCGGCGATCCAGCGCGCGTATTGCAGCCAAGAACCGAGCACGTTTTCCACCAGATGCCGACGAATCCGTGGGCGCTGATAACGGCAGGTCCAGATCAGATGCACATGGCCGTCCTGCACGTCGGCGCGGCTGACGCCCATGTCGCCGACCAGTTTCTCGAACGGCATGATCCGGCTCATCGCATCACCGAGGGTTGCGCAGTTCATGGTGATATAGCCGAGCACGCTCCACGAATTGGGCAGGACGAAATTCGCCGCGTTGAGCCCGAACAGCGGATCGCCCGAGTGTTCGCAAAAATAATCGAGCAAGCGTTCATGCGCCTCACCGGGCAAACGCAGGGTGTTGTCGCTCAACTGCTGCGCCTGCAAACCGGCGGCCGCCAACGCAGGCTCGATGGCCATGCCCAGCTGTTCGGCCTGACGCAGGTACTTGAGCAGGGGCGGAACCGAGGTGAAGCCGAGCGATTGCATGATCCCATTCCTTTTGATCAACGGCGGCGAGGGTGGACGAATAGCCTGAAAGGTAATTTGAAACCCCGACTAAAGTAAATGGCTGACGCTTGCGCGACGTTTGACTCAATTGGCTACACGAACTGGCCGGATGCGACCGTGACACTTTGCGGCCGCTGGCTAGTATGGAGGCCTGAAATATCACTGATCTGACGGCAAGAAGGACACACGCATGCGACGCTGGAACGGCTGGGGAGAGGCAAGCACGGTGGTCGAACTGCCGGCCCAAGGCGCGGAGTTTCTTCATGAGCGCCTGGGCGAGGGGCGCGCGCTGCCCGATGCCACGCTTGAAGCGGCATTGGCCCGTGTGCCGGCCTCGCGATTGCCGGCGCACGCGTTGTACAGCGTCGATACCCATGACCGTTTGCTGCATGCGCGAGGCCAGAGCCTGCCGGACTGGCTGGCGTTGCGCGAAGGTGTTTTGGGCAATTATCCCGATGCGGTGGCTTTCCCCGAGACCGCTGAGCACATCCGCCAATTGCTGGCGCTCGCTCACGAACAGGACCTGTGCCTGATCCCGTATGGCGGTGGCACGTCGGTGGCCGGGCATATCAATCCGCCGGATTCGGCGCGGCCGGTGCTGACGGTTTCGCTGGCGCGGATGAATCGCCTGATTGACCTCGACGAGCAGAGTTTGCTGGCGACCTTCGGCCCCGGTGCGAGCGGGCCGCAGGTGGAAAGTCAGCTCCGCGCGAAAGGCTACACGCTGGGGCATTTCCCGCAGTCGTGGGAGTTGTCGACATTGGGCGGTTGGGTCGCCAGCCGTTCCAGTGGTCAGCAGTCGCTGCGCTATGGCCGCATCGAGCAATTGTTTGCTGGCGGAACCCTGGAAACCTTTGCCGGGCCTTTGGAAATTCCAACGTTTCCGGCCTCAGCGGCAGGCCCGGATCTGCGCGAAGTGGTGCTCGGTTGCGAGGGCCGTTTCGGGATCATTTCCGAGGTCAAAGTGCGGGTCAGCGCATTGCCCGCTCACGAGCTTTTCTACGGCGTGTTTCTGCCCTCTTGGACCAAGGCCCTGCAAGCCATCCGCCAATTAGCCCAGGCGCGCGTACCGCTGTCGATGCTGCGTTTATCCAACGCCGTGGAGACCGAAACACAACTGGCACTGGCCGGTCATCCACAGCAAATCGCCTGGCTGGAAAAGTACCTGAACCTGCGCGGAGCGGGCGCGGGCAAATGCCTGCTGACCTTCGGCGTGACCGGCAATCGTCGTCAAAACGCACTGTCGCTGAAACAGGCACGACAACATCTGAAAGCCTTCGGCGGCGTATTCACCGGCACCTTGCTCGGCAAGAAATGGGCGCAGAACCGCTTCCGCTTCCCCTACCTGCGCGAGAACCTGTGGAATGCCGGTTACGTGGTCGACACCCTCGAAACCGCTACCGACTGGAGCAACGTCGACAACCTGCTCAACCTCATCGAAAACAGCCTGCGCGATGCCTTGGCCGCCGAAGGCGAACGCGTGCATGTGTTCACCCATCTGTCCCACGTCTACGGCGAAGGCTCAAGCATCTACACCACCTACGTGTTTCGCCCAGCAGCGGATTACCCCGCGACGCTGGCACGCTGGAAAGCGCTCAAGCACGCGGCCAGCCAGACCATCGTCGACAACCACGGCACCATCAGTCACCAGCACGGCGTCGGCAAGGATCACGCGCCGTATCTACTGCGCGAGAAGGGCGCACTGGCGATGGATACCTTGCAGGCGCTGAGCAAACACTTCGATCCGGCCGGGCGCCTCAACCCCGGCACGCTGTTGTCGGAATGACGTTCATGAGTCCGGACTGGAACGCCGCATGGCGTCAGCAGATTCTGCCAACACTGGCAGATGAAACCTGGGACTTGATCGTCATCGGCGGTGGCATCAGCGGTGCCGGCATCCTGCGTGAAGCGGCACGTCGCGGTTGGCGTTGCCTGTTGCTCGAACAGCGTGATTTTGCCTGGGGCACCTCAAGCCGTTCTTCGAAAATGGTTCATGGCGGTTTGCGCTACATCGCCAAAGGGCAATGGCGCCTGACCCGCGATTCGGTGCGCGAGCGCCAGCGCTTGCTCGACGAAGCGCCGGGGCTGGTCGAGCCGATGAGTTTCATGATGCCGCACTATCGCGGCAGCTTTCCCGGGCCTCGGGTGCTGGGTGGTTTGCTGAGCGTTTACGACGCCTTGGCGGGACGGCGCAGCCATCGTTTTCATGATGCGCAACAGCTGCGTTATCTGGCCCCGGGGGTGAAGGAAAACGACTTGCTCGGCGGCACCTGTTTTGTCGATGCGCTGACCGATGATGCGCGGCTGGTGATGCGCGTGTTGAGCGAGGCAAGGGCCGACGGTGCTGTCGTGGTGAACAGCGTTCGCGTCGAACATCTGCTTCGAGAAAACGGCCGGGTGTGCGGCGTTCAGGCCGAGGATTGCGAGGCCGGCGCGACCCTGCAATTGCGTTGTGGCGTGCTCGCCGTGGCCACCGGCGCATGGGCTGAACGCTTGCGGCCGACGGAGGCACCACGGCAATTGCGGCCGTTGCGCGGCAGTCATTTATTGCTGCCGGGTTGGCGTTTGCCGGTGGCGCAGGCGTTTACTTTTCTGCATGAGCGCGACCGCCGACCGGTGTTCGTTTTCCCTTGGGAGGGCGCGACGGTGGTCGGCACTACAGACCTCGACCATCGCGACGATCTGGATCAGAGCGCGAGCATCAGCTGTGAAGAACTCGACTATCTGCTGGCTGCCTGCACACAGCAATTCCCCGGTGCAGAAGTCACGGCCAATGACGTGCTGTCGACCTGGTCCGGCGTGCGCCCGGTGGTCAGCAGTGCGGCGGGTAATCATCACGACAAACCGTCGAACGAAACCCGTGAACATGTGCTGTGGCAGGAGCCCGGTTGCGTGACCCTGGCCGGCGGCAAACTGACCACCTTTCGCCCGCAAGCCATCGAAGTGCTCAAGGCCTGCGCGAGCATGCTGGATCGTCCTTTTGTCGATGACGCCGCGCCGGTGTTTGCCGCTGTGCCTGCGCTGCCGATTGCTGAATTGAGTCGCCAACAATGGCGACGTCTGGCCGGACGGCATGGCCGCGACTTGCCGAGGCTGGCACGGTTGCTCACCGAAATCGGCCACGACTCGGTCGGCGCCACGGACACCTTATGGGCGGAACTGGTTTTCGCCTGTGAGTCTGAAATGGTCTTGCACCTTGACGATCTGCTCCTGCGCCGCACACGTCTCGGTCTGCTGTTGCCGCGCGGTGGCGAAGAATATTTCACCGCCATCCGCCAACTTTGCCAGCCGCGACTGGCCTGGAGCGACGAACACTGGCAACAGGAAGTGCAGCGTTATCAGGCGTTGTGGCAACGCCATCACGGTCTGCCGGATGCCACGCCTTGACGCCCCTTGAAGAGAGCTCCATGGATAACCACCCGAACAAGCGTTACCTGCTGGCCATCGACAACGGCACCCAGAGCGTGCGTGCGCTGCTCTTCGATCTGCACGGCAATCTGCTCGGCAAAGGCAAGGTCGAGTTGCAGGCGTATTACTCGACGCAACCGGGCTGGGCCGAGCAGGATCCGGAGTATTACTGGGCGAAGCTCGGCGAGGCGTGTCAGCAGGTATGGGCGCAGACCGGCATTGATCGATCGCAGATAGCCGGTGTTTCCCTGACCACGCAGCGCGGTACGGTGATCAATGTCGATGCCGAGGGCAAGCCATTGCGCCCGGCGATTCTGTGGCTTGATCAACGGCAGAGTGAAGTCGAAGGCGGGATCAAAGGGCCGTGGGGCTGGCTGTTCAAACTGGTCGGCGCGCAGGGTACGGTGGATTATTTTCGCGCCCAGGCGGAGGCGAATTGGATCGCTCGCCATCAACCGGGCGTGTGGGCGGCGACCGACAAGTTTTTACTGCTCTCGGGGTTTCTCACCCATCGACTGTGCGGGCGTTTCGTCGACTCGGTGGGCTGCTGCGTCGGCTATCTGCCGTTCGACTTCAAACGCCTGAAATGGGCCGCGCCGAGTGACTGGAAATGGCAGGCGCTGGCAGTGCGTCCCGAGCAATTGCCGAGCCTGCACAAGCCCGGTGAAACCCTCGGCTACATCACCGCCGAGGCTGCTGGCCACACCGGTATTCCCGAAGGCTTGCCGCTGATTGCTGCGGGGGCTGACAAGGCCTGCGAAGTGGTCGGTGCCGGCGTGGTCGATGCGAGCACGGTGTGCCTGTCCTATGGCACCACAGCGACCATTACCAGTACCCGATCGCGCTATCTGGAAATCGTCCCGCTGATCCCGCCGTACCCCTCGGCAGTGCCGGATCAGTACAACTGCGAGGTGATGATTTATCGCGGTTACTGGATGGTCAGCTGGTTCAAGAACGAGTTCGGCTTGCGCGAAATGCAACAGGCCAAAGAGCAGGGCATCGAGCCGGAGCAACTGTTCGATGCGCTGGTGGAAGCGGTTCCACCGGGATCGATGGGTTTGATGCTGCAACCGTATTGGTCGCCGGGGATTCGCGAGCCAGGTGTGGAAGCGAAAGGCGCGATGATCGGCTTCGGCGACGTGCACACTCGCGCGCATATTTACCGGGCGATTCTTGAGGGACTGGCGTATGCGTTGCGTCAGGGCATGGAGAATATCGAGCGGCGTTCGAAGGTCTCGATCAAGCGTTTGCGCGTGGCCGGGGGTGGTTCGCAGAGTGATGCGGCGATGCAACTGACGGCGAATATTTTTGGCCTGCCGGCGGAGCGTCCGCATGTGTACGAAGCCTCGGGTCTCGGTGCGGCGATTTGTTGTGCGGTGGGGTTGGGCTTGCATGCGGATTTCCCCTCGGCGATCGCGGCGATGACCCGAGTAGGCGCGGTCTTCCACCCCCAACCCGAGGCGCAGAAAATCTACGAACAACTGTACAAAGGGGTCTATCTGCGCATGTATCGGCAACTCAAACCGCTGTATCAGAGCATCCGCAAAATCACCGGTTACCCCGCCTGAAAGAACACCGCCAATCCCTGTGGGAGCGAGCTTGCTCGCGAATGCGGAGTGTCAGTCACTATTGTCTTGTCTGACCCACCGCTTTCGCGAGCAAGCTCGCTCCCACAAGGTTCTGCAGTGGAATCGGATCCTCTTACTTGGCGCCATCGGAGAGTTTTTCTGGTGAGATCGGACAGTGTCACCAGCGGGGACGGTTGTTAGGCTCATCCCCCACGGCACCGCCAATAAGAACGAAAAGCAATGAAGCTGACTTTCCTCCTGTTGCTGCTTTGTGCAACGGCCCCGAGCGCTTGGGGCTGGTCGAACCATACGGTCGGCAGCTATCTGGCGTTGCAGGAGCTGCCGGCGTTGCGCGATGCGCCGCCGGTGGAAGTCGAGCCTCTGGAGCATTTTCTCCGCGAGCAATACCCGGCCGTGCTGGCGCTGTTGGAACAACAGGAAAACTTCGCCCGCGAGCACTTCACTCAATACCCGCCACGCCCCGATAACCTGAAATTGCCGGCGGTGCCGAGTGACAATCCGCGCCACGACTTCCTCACCGCGTTGCGCATCAACCCCGAGATTCATCTGGCGATGGTCATCCAGCCATTGCCCGGCAAAGACCTGCCTGAGCGTGAGCACTTGCAAGCCGATCAAGTCATGGTCGAACAGACCCTGTCACCTTGGAATCGCCAGCGCTTCATCGTTGTCGCCGAGCACGAAAAAGTTGCACCACTGGCCGTGCTCGCCAGTGCCGCTGACGAACCGGATTACGGCCACGACATCAACCTGTTCAGCGACAACCCCGGTGATGTCGGTGCGCGCTACGGCTTCGGCCCGCAACCCTTTGGTGATGCGCGTTTCCAATACAGCTCGCAGGCGCCGTTCCACATGGGCTTCTTCCATGAAAGCGCGGTGGTCTATGCCGCTGCCGGTTTCCTCGAACGCAGTTGGCCGGACTGGCGCGCGTATCAATACATGGGCCTGGCGCGATTGGCGTTTGCCAGCGGTCATCCGTACTGGGGTTATCGCTTTCTCGGCTGGGGCCTGCACCACATTCAGGACCTGACCCAGCCCTATCACGCCAAGCCGTTGCCGGGCGTCGATCTCGCCAGTCTTCTGTTGCTGGAAGGCAAGGCCATCGCCGGATTCGCGGAGGATAAACAGGCCTCCATCGAACGCGTCGCCACGCGGCACATGGAGGTCGAGAAGTATCAGTCGACCTGGCTGCGTCGACTGCTACGCGCCGGTCAACCTCATCCGATGCTTGCTGCTTATGCCGATCTCGCTAAGGACAAAAGCTATCCGCCGTACTCGGTCGACTACCTGCGCGAAGTGGTCAGCGCCGAGTCCGTCAACGACTCCGCAGCGTTAGATGCGGCCATCGGGCAGTGGCTTGAGACGACACCGACTACCAGTGATTTCAGCGGCGGCAATCAGCTGCATCACGAAGATTTCGACCATCCGGCACTCAATCAGCAGCTGTTCAAATTGCTCGGCCATTTCGGCGCGCACAGCCGGATTTACGTCAGCGCGGGATTGGCGCCCTAGCCCTCGCGGCAGGACAACAAAACAATAAAAAACAGGGAAGGAGGAACACATGATCAACACTCGATTGCGCCTGACGGGCGCCGCGCTTCCCGGTGTCGGCCTGGCCGGGTTGCTGCAACTGTGCGCGGTCGATGCGGCGCACGCGGTGGAGTTCAGCGTCATGGACAAACAGGTCACCGGTTCCGTGGACACGACCTTGTCCTATGGCCGTTTGTGGCGAGTACAGGGCCGCGATAAAACCAACGATGACGTCAACACCAACGACGGCAATCGCAACTTCGACACCGGGCTGGTTTCCGAGGTGTACAAGATCACCTCCGAACTTGAAGCCAATTATCAGAACTACGGTTTGTTCGTGCGCGGCACCGCGTTCTACGACACGCAACTGATGGACAAACGCAACGACTACTACGACAACAACAGCCCGTCGCAACCGAGCCAGAGCTACCCGCAGGACGACCATTTCACCAGCCAGACCCGCGACATCGCCGGTAGCCGCATCGAGATGCTCGACGCCTATGTGCATGGCAGTTGGGACGTTGCGCAGATGCCGGTGACGGCGCGCGTCGGTCGGCAGGTGTTCAATTGGGGCGAGGGGATTTTCTATCGCGGCGGGATCAACACCACCAACCCGGTGGACGCCGCCAAGTACCGCTTGCCCGGCGCCGAAGTCAAGGAAGTGCTGGTGCCGGTCGAGGCGCTGAGCTTCAACATCGGCCTGACCGACTCGTTGACGATGGAGAGTTTCTACCAGACCAACTGGAAGGAAACCCGCATCGATCCGGTCGGCACGTTCTACTCGCAAACCGACCTGTTCGCCGATGGCGGCAACACCGGTTACAACAACTTCAGCGGCACCGCGCTCGATACGCCAGTGCCTGGGTTTGGCAACGTCATCGGTTTGTACAGCGCACTCGGCAACAACCCTTTGCTGAGTTCCGCCCTGCAAACCACCGGCTTGTACGCCAACGGTGTCACTCCTGCTTACGGCAACACGCTGAAAGTGGCGAGCATCGGCAAGGACTACAACGCGCGCAACGATGGCCAGTTCGGCTTTGCCTTTCGCTACATCGCCGAACAGCTCAACAGCACCGAGTTCGGCTTGTACATGGTCAACTACCACGCCAAGGAGCCGACCATCGCGGCGGATCTGGGTGGCTACAAAGGCATCGACATGGATGCACTGACTAACCTGCTTGCCGGCGTCGCCGGCAATCAGGCCGGGGCGCTGGCCAATGGTCTGGCCACCGCTGATGTGATGGGCAATATCCAGGCGCATCGGCGTTACGCCGAAGACATCCGCATGTACGGCTTCAGCTTCAATACCACGTTGGGTGAGGCGTCGGTGTTCGGCGAAATTGCCTATCGGCCGAACCTGCCGATCGGTGTCGCGGCCACCAACGACTTGATCGGTGACCTGGCCAACGGTGCGGCGGTGGCAGTGACAGGCCAGTCGATCAACGTCGGCGGGCAGAGTGTGACTCTCGATAGTCAGATCAATAACGCCGAACGTGTCGAAGCCTTCAACACTTCGCTGGGGACCATCTACAACTTCGGCCCGACAGCGTCGTTCGACTCGCTGTTCGGCATCTTCGAACTGGCCGCCGAGCACCTGCGCGGCAGCAGCCTGCAATACACCGCGTATGACGGCAGCCGTCGTTATTACGCCGGCACCGGTAACTATTCCTATGTGTCTGGCGGTGATCGCGACGATCAGGTCAATCGCAATTCCTACAGCTACACGGCAATGCTCAACGGCACCTGGAACGACGTGTACGCCGGGGTCAACGTCTCGCCCTACATCGTTTACAAGGACGATTTCGAGGGCAACAGCTATCAGGCCGGCAACACCATCGAAGGTCGCAAGGCCTACACGCTGGGGGTCAAGGCCAACTACCAGAACAAGCTCGAAGCCGAACTGCAATACACCGAGTTCTATGGCGGCGGGCAAAACAACGGCATTCGCGACCGCGACAACGTCGGGTTCAACCTCAAGTATTTCTTGTGAGTTTCACACGAGATTTCTGGGACACCTCATTCCCCTGTGGGAGCGAGCTTGCTCGCGAAGAGGCCGGCACATTCAACACAGGTGTCGCCTGACACACCGCTTTCGCGAGCAAGCTCGCTCCCACAGGTTTCTGCATTCTGGAGAAGATCATGTTTCACACTTCACGATTGACCAAGACCACGCTGGCGCTCGTCATGGGGCTGGCGGCCAGTAGCGCGTTCGCCGCCATCACCCCGCAACAAGCCGAACAACTGAAAACCACCCTGACCCCCATGGGCGCCGAACGCGCGGGCAACGCCGCCGGCACCATCCCAGCGTGGACCGGCGGTATCACCCAGGCGCCCGCCGGCTACAAACCGGGCCAGCATCACCCCGATCCGTACGCCGCCGACAAACCGCTGTTCACCATCACAAAAGCCAATCTCGACCAGTACAAAGCGCACCTCAGCCCCGGCCAGATCGCCCTGTTCAACAGCTATCCCGACACCTTTCAGATGCCGATTTACCCATCCCGTCGCTCCGGCTCAGCGCCGCAGTGGCTGTACGACAACACCCTGAAAAATGCGACCTCGGCCAAGTTGCTCGAAGGCGGCAGCGGTTTCTCCGATGCTTACGGCGGCGTACCGTTCCCGGTACCCAAGGACGGCGTCGAAGTGCTGTGGAACCACATCACCCGCTATCGCGGCATCTACGTCGTGCGCCGCGCCTCCGAAGCGCCGGTCCAGCGCAACGGCAGCTTCGCGCTGGTGACCTCGCAGCAGGAAGCGCTGTTCAACTACTACCGCCCGAACGGCCAGTTCGCCGACCTGAAAAACATCCTGTTCTACTATCTCGCCTTCGTGAAAAGCCCGGCGCGACTGGCCGGCGGTGCCGCACTGGTGCACGAAACCCTCGATCAACTCAAGGACGCACGCCAAGCCTGGATCTACGACGCCGGCCAACGCCGCGTGCGCCGCGCGCCGAACCTCGCCTACGACACGCCGATCGCGTCCTCTGATGGCCTGCGCACCGCCGACGACACCGACCTGTTCAACGGCTCGCCGGATCGCTACGAGTGGAAGCTCAAGGGCAAACAGGAAATCTACATCCCCTACAACAATTACAAAGTCGGCAGCCCCGACGTGAAATACGCGCAACTGCTCACCCCGGGCCACCTCAACCCGCAATACACCCGCTACGAACTACACCGGGTCTGGGTGGTGGAAGGCAACCTGAAACCGGGTTCGCGGCACATCTATTCCAAGCGTGTGCTGTTTCTCGATGAAGACAGCTGGGGCGCGGCACTGGTCGATCAATATGACGGGCGCGGGGAGTTGTGGCGCGTGTCGATGGCTTATCTGAAAAACTTCTACGACCTGCCCACAACGTGGAGTGCGCTGGATGTTTTCCACGATTTGCAGGCACGGCGTTACTACGTGCAGAACCTTGATAACGAGGAAGCGGAGACGGTGGATTTTGCGCAGCCGGTGCCGGAGGACGCGTACTTTATGCCGTCGGCGTTGCGGCAGCGTGGGACGCGGTGATGGCCGAAGTCTAAGTCCACCACTGACAGAAAAAGCCCGAAGCCACTGATACATTTGGCTTCGGGTTTGTTCTGTGGAGTTGAAAATATCTACTTTACAGATATCTGTATTTGAGATAATTTGGCTGCATGTAGGGATTCCAGAACCGAAAATTGTATGGGAGTGATCACAAAAGCGGCGGTTGCGCGGGCCATTGAGACTCATGGCCAGTGGAGAGATCCTCTCACCTTGTGGCTAACCATCTTCGACAGAGCATCGCTGCGCTTCGAGTCGTTTGAGAAGCTTCGTCAAGACTGGGCCAGCGCCTCAGGTTGGAACGTTGATCGTATCCCTCACTCGAAGCTGAGGCTGACGAGCAAGAAAGGTCCGCTTGATATTTACGTTTTTGATATCAAGAAAAACGAGTGCCGTGTCATTACATGGATCAACACGAAGACTGGCACTATCTATATCAAGGACATTCTTCCCCATGCCGGATATGACAAATGGTGGAAGGGTGATGTCAAGTAGTTGGCCAGAATGAAATACGCTATTTATGTTTAACGAAAATAAAGGTGATCTCAATGAAGCGTAATAAAGTCGAAGCGACAGGACTGGATTCCTTCATAGCCGATATTTCACCCATGCTTGAGGGGCTGGGCGATCAGCTAGCGACTTTGTCCAAGTTGTTGTCTGCCTGCCATGATCCGATAAAAAATGATGACGATCTGCAAGTGCGAATGGCCCTGATTGATGAGCTTTATTCCCACGCAAACACCGAGGATCATGCTGCGGCACGGTTTGCGGAGTTTGTGGCTGATCGGGTTTATGAGTACGAGAATGAAACGGTGTTGATTGCTTATTCGTCCCAATCTGAAGCGCTGGCGTTTCTGCTTTCGGAAAGAGGCGTCAAACAGAAGGACTTGTCTGAGATTGCGACCCAGAGTGCTGTTTCAGAGATATTGAATAACAAGCGAAAAATGACCGTTGCCCAGATAAAGGGATTCGCCGAGTTCTTTAAAGTGCCGGTCGAGTTTTTTATGCACGGTGTGGTTTGACGTGAAACGGTGAAAGGCCTGACGCAATCGCGGGCAAGCCCGCTCCCACACGTCATGAGTCGAACACAACATCTGTGAACGACTCAGAACCCTGTGGGAGCGGGCTTGCCCGCGATTGGTTTTTGGCTTCAGCGCTGTAAGAAGATCAAACGCGGAAGTGGCTGACCATCTGCTGCAACTGACCACCCAAGCGCGCCAGTTCAACACTCGACGCCGCCGTCTCATCACTCGCTGCGGCGGTCTGTTCCGACACGTCGCGCACATTGATGATGCTACGGCTGATCTCTTCAGCCACGGCGCTCTGCTGTTCGGCAGCAGCGGCGATCTGCTGGTTCATCGACTGGATGTTCGACACCGTACGGGTGATGTTTTCCAGCGATGCGCCAGCCTTGCGGGTCAGGGCTACGCTGCTGTCGGTCAGGGCGCGGCTGTTGCTCATTACGGCCGATACTTGCTGGGTACCGTTCTGCAGACCGGCGACCAGGCCTTCGATTTCTTCGGTGGATTTCTGCGTGCGCTGGGCCAGACCACGAACTTCGTCGGCAACCACGGCAAAACCACGACCGGCTTCACCGGCACGGGCGGCTTCGATCGCAGCGTTGAGCGCCAGCAGGTTGGTCTGTTCAGCCACAGCCTTGATCACGTCCATGACGCTGCCGATCTTGTCGCTTTCCTGTTGCAGCACGCTCATGGCTTCGGTCGAACGCACCACTTCGCTGGCCAGACGTTCGATCTGCGCGATGGCTTCGTTCACCACTTTGTCGCCTTCACGGGCTTCACCGTCAGCGGCAGCGGCAGCTTGCGAGGCTTCTTCGGCGTTGCGCGCGACTTCCTGCACGGTGGCGGTCATTTCGTGCATGGCGGTGGCGACCTGATCGGTCTCGACTTTCTGGCTGTTCACACCGGCGCTGGTCTGTTCGGTCACGGCGGAGAGTTCTTCAGCGGCGCTGGCAATCTGGGTGACGCCGTCGCGGATGCCGCTGATCAAGTCGCGCAGGGTCACACCCATGCGGGCGATGCCTTGTTGCAGCACGCCGAGTTCGTCGCGGCGGGTGACGGTGACGTTCTGGGTCAGGTCGCCGCTGGCGATGCGCTCGACCACGGCGAGGGTTTCTTGCAGCGGACGGGTGATCTGACGGGTGATGATCACCGCAGCAATCACGCCTACCAGCAGCGCCAGCAGGGTGCTGATCAACTGGAAGGTGCGCGCCTGGGCACTTTCGATGTCGCGACGGTCGAGCTGAATCTGATACAGCTGCTCGCTGGTGGTGACGATGGCGGTGCCTTGATCGGTCATTTCCTTACGGGCCTGCACGGCGTCGGTGTTGGCGTTTTTATAAGCCATCAACGCGCTGCGGTAGTTGACCAGTGCGGTTTCCAGCTGACGCAGGGCGTCTTGCTGAGAATCAGCGAAATGCACGTTCAGTTGCTTGAGGCTGGCAATCGCCACGTCCAGTTGGCCAACGGCTTTCTGCTCGGTGTCGGCATTGGTGGTGGCGGTGTAGCCGCGCACTTCGTAGCGCGCGAGGATGAACGCTTCCTTGGCGGCGGTGATCGCCTGGAACTGTTCGAAACGCTGCTCACTCATGTCCATCTGCTGCACGCGTTTGCTGATCGATTCGATCTGGTTGTACGCGGTCTCGGCACTCACGCTCATGCTGTCGCGGGCGCTGTTACCGGTGCGGTAGGCATTGCGCATTTTGTTCAGCGACGTCTGGTATTCAGCGATGGTCGCGGCCTGCTCCTTGAGCAGTTTGACGTTTTCCGGGCTCTTGAAGCTATTGATCAGCTTCTGCTGTTGCGCGGCGAAGCTTTCAAGGGTGGTCTGCACATTCTGTGCAGCGGTTTCATCGCCATTGGTCAGCATGTATTGCAGACGCACCACGCGCAGTTTGGTCAGACCGGCGTTGAGCTGGGTGATGTCGCTCATCCAGTTGCTGCGGTCGATCAGGCCACCGAGGCTGGTCCAGCCTGTCAGGGCCAGCACGCAGGTCAGGGCCAGCACCAGGCCGAAGCCCAGGCCCAGTTTCATGTTCACGCTGATGTTGCCGAACCAGCTATTCATCACAAAATCCTCCAGAAACGTTAGGTTTCTTAGTCGTCAGTTAGGCTGGAAGATTGTTGTTTTTTTGAGCCAGCAAGGGTGTTAGCAGGACTGTATCGGCCGCAAATCCGAGAGCTGAAAGGATTTTGTCCTACGGAATTTGTAACAACGGATCCCAAGACTTTTTTCACATGGGTTTCACTGGCTGCCCACGCGCGCCTCTGTACCTTCGCCGCATCGAATCAACCCGTGATGCAGAGTGGCGAGGCGGTTTTTGTGGAATTGAGACTGAGTCTGTTCGGCGTCAAACGCTCGATCGATCTGAGCTTTTTGGCGCGGTTTC
This sequence comes from Pseudomonas fluorescens, assembly GCF_001648775.1. Classification (GTDB taxonomy): domain Bacteria; phylum Pseudomonadota; class Gammaproteobacteria; order Pseudomonadales; family Pseudomonadaceae; genus Aquipseudomonas; species Aquipseudomonas fluorescens_M. Next base: position 103,507 of record NZ_LVEJ01000022.1, on the reverse strand, counting down.
GCAACACCTGGGTGGTGTTGGCGGCATCGGTATTAGTAATCCCCTTGACCCTGTGGTTGCTCGCGCCGGCGGCGGTGCCGGATCTGGCCCACGGCAATGCCTCGGGGGCGCAGGCACTGGCGGCAGGTTGGGCCAACGGCGACGTGATCGTGCTGGTGCGCCATGTCGAGCGTTGCGATCACTCGAAAGCCGCGTGCCTGAGTGGCAATGATGGCATCACCGACCGCTCGCGCAGTGTCGCGGTGGCGGTCGGTGCAAGGTTCGAACAACTGGGCCTGAACAACGCCGACATCTATAACAGCCCGTCGATGCGCACGGTGCAGACGGCCGGTTACATGTTCAACCATGCCGCCAGCGGTGACGACTGGCTGATCAACTGCCGGGGCCGCATGTTGCAGGACGCGTTGGCCCACAAGGTTCCCGGTCGCAACCTGGTACTGGTGACCCACAGCGAATGCATGGCGCAAATCGAGAAAGACCTCAAAGTTTCGGCCTCGGACATGGGTTACGGCTCGTCATTGTTTGTTTCCGCTGCCAGCCCGGCGGCTCCCAAGATGCTCGGCTTTATTGAAGCCTCCGACTGGCGCACGGTGACCACCCGATGAAATCCCGTTTCTACGCTTACAATTTTGGTATTCCGCTCGCCTGTGCGGCGCTGGTGTTCCTGATGTTCGACATGACCAAAATCGACATCGCCTTCAGCAACCTGCTGTTCGATCCGCTGACCCAGACCTTCCCGCTCGACAAAATCCATTTCTTCGAAAAGCTCACCCACAAATGGGCGCGGATCATTCCGAACTGGACGGCGGAAATCGCCCTGATCGGCGCGCTGCTGTCGGTGATCTGGCCGTTGGTCAATCCGCAGAAACGTCCGCGCCTCGGCGCAATGCTGGAGCGCAGCAAAGTCGCGCCAGTGCTGCGATTTGCCGCTGATCACCGTCGGGATTTTCTGTTTGTGGTGGTCGCATTCGCGGTATGCACCGGGGTGATCCATTTCCTCAAATCCCACACCAGCGTTTACTGCCCGATCGAGACCACGCTGTACGGCGGCAAAATGGCCCACATCGAGTGGTACAGCAATTTTCAACTGTTCCATGAAGCCGGTAGTGGCCGGTGCTGGCCGGGTGGTCATGCGTCGGGCGGCTTTACCATGCTGGCGCTGTATTTCGTGGCGAGACGTTATCAATGGCGTTTTTCCAGTGCCATCTTGTGGGGCTCACTGTTGCTGGGGTTCGTTTATGGCACTACTCGCGTCCTGCAAGGCTGGCACTACATGTCCCACACCTTCTGGGCCGGAATCTTTGTCTGGCTGGCGTGTTTGCTGACGGCGTTGGCCTTCTACGGACGCGCGCGGCTGGAGGTGCCGGTGCTGGGCAAGCGTGAGCAGAAAGCTTTCAGTGCTGAGGTCTCTATCTGAGCCCGTGCGGATCAAATGAAAAACCCGCCAATCATCGGCGGGTTTTTTTATGGGGCTGCGCAGGTCCCTCAATAACCGACGAAGTAATACGCCTGACGCCCGACCATCATGGTTTTGAGCACTTTCAGTGGCGGCGCGGGTTCGCTGTCGCCGGCCATTACCACCACGTGAGACGCCGAGGCCGCGAGGAAGTCTCGCAACTGCGCTTCGGTATCCAGACCTTTGAGTACTTGCTGGGTATAGAAGACCGTGGCGCCACCGACCCGCTCGTTGGCCTGAAACAGTGCGACTTGATGCCCTGCGGTTTGCAGCGCCTGAATCTCTGCGCTCAACGGCAGGAACGAAAGCTTTTTGTCGGCATGAGGCAGCGCCCACTGCGCGGCGGCGAGGTAGCTGCCGATCACCAGCGTGAGTACACCCACTGCCAATGTCTGACGGTGACGGGCGATTCGGCCTACGAATCCATTGCCGGATTCATACTGCTTCAAGCGATCGAACAGCACGCCCGCATACTCCGCTGCGATCACCGCGGCGGCCGGCGTCATCGACATCAAGTACACCGTGCGTTTGCTCGACGCCAGCGTCAGCATGATGAACTGCGCGACGATCCACAGGCTGAAGAACAACAGGTAACGATTGGCCTTGAGCTCTTTACGAAAATGCCACAGCCCCAGGTACACCAGAATGTTCCACGGCAGAAAAGCTTCCGGCAGCTTGGCGAGGTAGTAATAGAACGGCTCGTAGTGCCCGGCCTCGACGAACGAGCCACTGAATCGGCCGACACTGTTGGTCAGCAATACTTCTCTGACTGCTTGTGCGCCGCCGTGCTGATAGAGCACCACCAGCCAGATCAGCAGCGGAATCAAACCAACCACTGTCAGCAGACCCGGTCGCAACCAGTCAGCGATTTTCAAGCGCTTGTCCATCAGGCTGTCAGCCAGCAGGTACGCGAAAATCACCACCCCGGGCATTGCCAGGCCCAGCACACCCTTGCTCAACGTGGCGATGGCAATCCCGACAACGAACAACAGCGAGTTGCCGAGAGTCGATGCCCGTTGCGCCTGGAAAAACGCCAGCAATGCCATCGTCACGCCGAGCGCCAGCAGCGCATCCTCGCCGACGCCGCGCACGTTGCTCCAGTAACTGGCCATGGTCGCCAGCAGAATTCCCGCCGTCCACGCGAGCATTTTCGGCCGCCCAAAGCGGCGCAACATGCCGTACAGCACCATCACGCTGAGCAAACCGGCCACCGCTGAGGCCAGCCGCACTGCCCACGGCGATACGCCGAAGACACGCATGGCGCCGGCATCCAGCCATAAACTCAGCGGCGGTTTTTCCAGAAACGGTTCACCGAACAGACGAGGCGTGACCCAGTCATCGTCCAGATGCATTTCCATGGCGATCCCGGCGACGCGGGCTTCGGTGGAGCCTTGCAATTGATGGCCGCCCAACGCGAAGAAAAACAGCAGGGCGGCAAGGAGAAACAGCGAAGTGGCGGCACGCGACATGGCTTTCAGGCAACCGGAAGGGGCGGGAGGCCCGAGCATACTTCGCCAATGCTTAACAAATTGTGAAACTCACGACAGTCGCCGTGACCAGCGTTTGTCCGGGGTCTCGAAGACCGGATTGACCAGCGCCGTCAGCACGTGATCCTGCCAGCGCCCGGCAATGTTCAGATAGGCCTTGGCGTAACCCTCACGCTCGAATCCGAGTTTTTCCAGTAACTGTGCGCTACGGTCATTGCCGGGAATATAGTTGGCCATGATCCGGTGCAGGTTCTGGGTTTCGAACATGTAGCCGATGCCGGCCTCCAGCGCTTCGCGCATCAAGCCCTGGCCCTGATGGGCTTCGTCGATGTGATAGCCCAGATAACAGGCCTGAAACGCTCCACGAATGATGCCGCTGAAGTTGCACGCGCCGATCATCTGCTGGCCGTCCGGCGTCAACAGCGCGAAGTGCATCGCCAGCCCGGCCTCGAATGCGCTGGCTTGAATGTCGAGACGTCGGCGGATTTGTTCGGTAGAAAAATAGTCAGTGGTGCGGATCGGTGACCAAGGCGCAAGGTGGCGCTGATTGCGTTGGTAAAAAGCACTTTCGAGGTGCGCCTGTTCCGGAGCAAGTATCGCCAGCGTCAGGCGAGGGCAGGGCAGGGTCAACAGCGGCATCGGGCGCTCCGGTCAAGGGTGTCAAAGCACAGAATTGACCGATGCGGGCGAAAATACAAACGGGTTCTGAACCGACAGGCCCTATAAGTTTTGCCAGCTGGTTGCACATGCAGATAGGAAGGCTGCGCTTACATAAGCGCTTTCGACGTGTTTTCAGGGAGTGGGCAATGGAGTTTGCGTTTTCCGTCGGCGCCGAGTCGTTGACGTTGAGGTCCCCGGATCCGGCGATGTGCAAGGCGCTCCAGCACGCGCTGAATGTCAGTTATCCACAGCACGCAGAGTTCCTGCCGTGGGCGCGGCCCCAGACCAGCGAGGCGCAATCGTTGGAGTCCTTGCTGCGTGCTCGTGATGAGTTCAGCAGTCAGACCGGTGAGCGCCGATTGTTCATCGTCGGTGCCGACGGGCAATCCATCCTTGGCTGCATCGGCTTGAAACCGCGTCAGCGCGAGCGCTTGGTGGTCGGTTACTGGGTCAACACTGAGCATTCCGGTAAAGGCTACATGCGCGCCGCCCTGGCCCGATTGGTCAGGCGCTTGCCGGATTCAAGGTTTTATCTGACGACGTCTTCGGCCAACGCGCGTAGCCAGCGTCTGGCCGAGGCGGCCGGGTTCAGCTTGATCCGAATCCATCCACAGGCCCGCCATTCTCCACGCCACGGTGTGCAAGATACTTATGTGTATCGCTTCGACGGCAAACGCCAGGCAAAAAAAAGCCCGCGGGAGAGCGCGGGCGAACCGTAGTTTCTTGAATGAGCGAGTGGACTTTACCGGTTTGGCAGAAGCCCGGCAGTGAAGAAAAATTCATCTCGATGGATCGCCCAGGCGACGGTGCGGTCAGTGCCGTTGTCGCCCGTTAATGGCGAATTTCAGGGCCTGATGGAGCAGGCGTTCCCTATTGCACAACCTGGTCCCGGGCCCGACAGACCACAATCTCGGCCAACGCGCTCAGTTGCCTGATCGCCACCGCGATATGGCGTTGGGATTCGTCGCATTCATCGGCAAAGTTTGCGCTGATCTGCGTAAGGGAATCGAGAAGATCACTGGCGTGCGAGAGCAGACTGATCGTGTCGACATCGTCGCGCACGCTGAACATCTGCTTGAGGGGGATGGTACGACGGCGATTTCGACCGGTTGAGCCGCTGGCGCTGGCGTGCGTTTGATGGCCGGGCGTTTGCGCGTCGGCGGATGCCGGTCCAACAAGGGAAAGTCGGGTGATCTTTTTCATGACGTAGCTCCGTGGAATGAACAATCTCTGCGGGGGCGGTCTGTCAAACCGTCCGCTGGAGGGCGGCGAGTCGTGGAGGGTAGCGCCGCAAAAAACTGTCCACCAGTTCATGAAAGCCGACGCGTATTGCGGGAAATTTCCTAGGACCTGGAATGTAGGAAGCGAAGGCTTCTCTCAGTCGCTCATGGTGTCGCCGGTTTTTTGCGTGCGGTATCAGCGTGCAATGAGGGCGACTGTCAACGGCGCGAATAAAACCGAAATCCGGTTTGATAATGTTTTGCAGGAGAACTAATGTGCGCGACGTTCAATCGGCAGCCCTCGCTCTCCAGCGAGAGTCATGGCCAAGTCCTCTCTGATATAGAACACGCGTCGCCACATCCGGAAGATTTCTCTACAAGGAGTAGAAAGCATGTTGAATCGACAGCGTTCACTACGACGCCAATACGCGCGCCTCACTGTCGCCCTCCTGCTTACTTGCGGCATGGCCGTGTGCACGGTGCCATCGGTACAAGCCCAGACACAGGCGTCAACCCCGGCCGAGCTGATGCGCGAAGCTCTGCGTCTGGACAAGGAAGGCTCGCTGGCGCAGGCCACGGAGGTTGCCCGAGCGGCCATGGTGGCGGGTCGCAAGCGCGGTGGTTTCGATTTCACCGAACTGGACGCGGGCGAGCTGCTTGTAGATCTGCTGTACAAACAGGCTCGATATGACGAGGCCCGCAGCGCCGCAGAAGAGCAGATTGCCTACTGGGAGCAGCAAGCCACCAGTAACGGCAGGCCGGTCAAGCGCGACGCCCGGAGCACGGGCATGCTGGGCCAGGCGATCAAAGCGAGCATCATGGCGGGCGAAAAAGACCAGGTCGCACGCCTGCAAGAAAAACTGGTTGCCGTCACCAGCCCTGATCCCGCTCTCTGGCGCTTGTCTGCGCAGGAACCACGCTTGCGATACAGCCTCGCTGACTTCTCGATGCCCCTCACGGTGGGGCAGTGGAACCTGACCAAGTTCGAGCCAGCAGCCAAACGTGATTTCAATAGCATCGTTGTTTATACACAGGCGTTGCCGAACGGTCCGTTGATTGCCGAGATCGCTCTCTCCTACGACGAAGCTCAACACAAGCAGGGCGAAGCCGAGCGTCAGGAGCAGCAGGTGGCGTATCGTCAGCGACATGAGCCCAGCGCACTGGAAGCCGCAATGCCCGATCTGCCTTTCGACGGTCTGACCTCCTTTAAACGGGGAGATGAATGGTTGTGTAAAGACCAGGCTTGCATGAATGTTCATTGGCTGGCTTTCCGCGGCGATTGGCGCATTGACATCGACATCACCTTCGGACTGCACGACGAGGCCCAAGCCACTGCGCAAATGCAGCAATTGTTCGCCGCGTTGAAATGGCCCAGCGCGCCGCCGCTGTTTCGCGAACGGCCGCTTGAACAGCAGATCAGGGATATCGAAATAGCCGCTTCTCTGCCTGACGGCGTCAACAAAGCGGCTGTACTCGCGGAGCAGGCGTTGCCCGATGCGTACTTCCCGGACGAGATCGCGCGTATGCAGACCTACATTGGCGTGTCTCAATATCGACGTGGCAACCTCGACGCCGCTCGCCGTGCGCTGAGTGTGGCCGTGCCGCCCTGGGAGAACGCCCACGTCGATGAACTGCTCTATCGCAGTGCGCTGGATTACGCCGCCGACATCGCCTATCGGCAGGGCCGAATTGAAGACGCCGTGCCGCTGAACCGCCAGTTCATCGAATGGCAGGAAAGTGATGCGACGCTGGGCTGGTCAGTACCGAAGGACGAAAATGCCCTCGTCAACCGCCGCCAAGGCACGCATCTGCCCTTGCGCGTGGGTGACTACCGGTTGCGACTGGATACGCAGGGTCGGTTCTACTACGACAATCTGCAGACTGGTGCACAACTTGGCCTGACCGTGGGGTTGCCTCAGTCCTCGGATCAGGAACTGGAGTTGACGCTGCGTTCCTTCCTGTCGAAAACCCTTGGCCTGCAGGCCGGCAATATTCACAAGAGCGGTTTTTCACCCAGGTCCGCGACACCGGGCGACGCCAAGCCCACCGGCCACAAGTGGGAGTTCGATGTGACGGCTTGGCCTTCGGACCCGGACGACTCCAGGGTAAATCCGCTCACCGGCATCCCGGACAAAATACCGAAGAAGATGACCTTCTGGATTGTCGATCGTAAAGAGCAACGGTCGATTTTGCGGGCCCCTGTGACGGACAGTGGCCGATCCAGGACTGAAGCGGACCAGGTTGTACAGGCGTTGTCCTGGTAGAAAAGGGGGAGAGTGTCATCCCGGATTCAATCCGGGCTGATTAATCTTCTATTTTCTCTTCACGCAACACCCAGCCAGCCTCTCCCGCCACCAGTTTGTACTGGATCTGCCGCATCTTCCCCGTCCGCCCCGCCCCTGCTTCGGCGCTGTCGTACACCGGAAAGCGCTGCACGAGCCTGTTCTCCACCACCGCAAACGAATCCTCGCCCTGATACCCCTCGGCCGCTTTTGGATTTTCGCTGATCGGCGGCAAATAGATTTCGCTCAGGGATTTTTTCCGGTTGGCGGAGTAGGCGATCAGTTCACCCGGCATACCGCGACCGGGCGCGCGCGTAGAGATATAGACCTCGGGCGAGCCATCGTTATTGAGGTCGGCGACTTCGGCGCGGATGATGCTGCCCTTGAGGGGGCGGGTGATCGCCGAGTTATCGATTTCCAGGCCTTTGGGCTCGATACGCACGATGGGCTTGCCATCGACCCGATCCGCTTTCACATGAAAGTCGATGCCCTGCAACGCCAGGTTCTGCTCGAAAGGTGGGTTGTTATCCACCGCGTCGCCGTTGGCGAGGATCAGCGAAATTTCGTAGTTGGCCACCTCACTGCGCCGGGCTGCGTTGCGCATTAGATAGACCTGCACCGTGTAATCGCCATCGGCGGGCAACGAGCCGATGAAGTGATTGCCCATGATCGAGCCGTTGAACAGCGCGTAATCGACGCCTTTGGCGGTGATATTGAAATAGGCGGAACTGTTGGAGGGCTTGAAGTCCACAGTCAGGATCTGCCCGGCCTTGGCATTGAGTTTGTACTCCGCCGTTTTATAGCCCTTGATCGACTGCTTGAACTGGACGCTGCCATAGCCGCTTTTGTAGACCACTTGCTGGATCCGTGGCGGGACGTCGGTGGTGGCGTGGGCGTGGGCAGACAGTGAGACGAGGGTCGCCAGTGCGGCGCCGAGCCAGATGTTCATGAGGGTCCTTCGGGTAGTGGCCTATGTGGCTCGAAGGATAGATCCGCAGGCATGGGGCCGTCCAACCGGGAGGGATTGGAATCCGGCGGCGATCTCTGCCCATCCCGTATACGGGCATTTCGCGGGGTAGCATCGTTTTAGCCGCTGTCGGCGGAGCCAACCAATTGAGGTTAGTGCAGGCTCCCATAGAAATCAGTTGCGCCCTACAGGGGGGCGCAGTGCTTTTGTGAATGAGGAGGCTTGGCTCACTCCTGCGCCTGATGCTGCAGCAGCTCGCAAACCTCCACATTCATTTCTACAAACGCCTCCCAACTGAACTGCTGGGCGTAGTGCATCTGGTACTGTCGGTCGACGCGGCAGATATCCGGCCGGGCATCGTAGATAAGGCAGTGCTTGTCGGCATCACTGTAATGCCGACAAGTCCCATCTCCGCGATCCAGGTACTGCGTCTGTTCCGCCAGGTGCACATTGCGGCAACACAGGCCGCACTGCGTACAGGGAAACGCCGGCAGCGTCATACCAGTGACGCCAGCCAGTTGCGCGTGCTGGTCGCGTTACCCATCTCGAACGGCAACTCTATCCCGCGTGCCGCCACAGCATTCTGCAGTATCGCACTGCGCCGGATCTCGTCATTGCACTCCTCAAGCTCTTGGGTAAAGGCCTGCAATTCCTCCACGTCCAGGTTGAACTCCAGCCGGCTCAGCTCCAGCAGGTAACGGTCGAGCTCCGCGTTGATTGCCTGGAACTCGCGCACCGTGCCGGCGTGCGGCGTCAGAGATTCGATGAAGGCCCAGAGCTTGCGCGCCATCGCGCTGTGCAGCAGGAAGTAGTTCAGGCCAAGGGTCACCAGACCCGTAACCAGGGCACCGGCAAACGCCGCCAGCTCGGTGCCGAACGGGAAACTGAGGAACGGCACCAGTTGGGTGTAAGCCATGGTGCCGACCACCGTGGCAACGCCCACCGACAGCAACGACGTCACTGCCTGGCACTGCTCCACGAAGCTTAGGTGATCAGGGTTGAACACCATCAGCTTGATGGCCTTGACCAACTGGCCCCACAGCTCGCGGATGATCTTGATCGCCATCGCCTGAGTGGTGGCGAAGATGTTGAACAAGGTGGTAGTCAGGCTCCCGAGCACCCCAGCAAACACGCCATCCTTGAACGCCACCAGGAAGTCGTTGAAACGCGCCTGCACCCGCTTCCAGATGCCCTTGAGCGACTTGTTGATGCTCTCGACGAAGGCCTCCAGGCTGAACGTGTGCTTGAGCTTGTCCAGCAGGGCCGGCAGTTGCTCGCGCAGTTCGAACCACACTTCCGCCATCATCAGCCCGAGCATCTGCCGGGTACCCATGGCCAGGCCTGCCGAACCGGCGGCATGGGCAGTTTGGTGGAGAAATTTGCTGCTGGTGTAATAGGCCTTGTTGATCTGCTGATCGTAAGGGGCCCGTGCCTCGGCATCACGCTTGAGCATGGCATCGGGGTCTATGGCCTTGAGTTCCTTGATCTTGCTTTCGGTCTTGCCAATCCTGGCTTCCAGCGCACTGGCTTCATGTTGCTGCTGCGGCGTTTCACGCGGCATTTTCGTCAGGCGCGCGCGGTCGCCCGCCAGCGACTTCTCATGGTTAGAGATCAGGCCCGGCAGCTTGTTCAGGTACTCGTTGATCGGCGTCTGTTTCTTCGACTTGTTGACCGTCTCGTGGGTGGTCTGCAGGTTGCTGCTCTGGTTGGCCAGCTCTACACCACTAAGCCCGGCCAGCACCCGCCCGGCATCATCGTGGATTTCCTTGGCGCTGATCACGTGGTCCAGGTTGCGCTGTTCATGAGCGGCCATCACCGTGTTGCGGTAAGGGTCGTTCAGTGTGCCTGCCGCCTGGCTGGCTTTGTCTTTCTGGCCAGTGGCGATGTAATTCGCGTGTTGGTGGTAGGGCGTGGAATCGTACTCGCCACGCTGCTCGAAATACTGCTTTTCTGCGTCGGTCGCCCATACGCCGTTGCGCACGTTGTGGATGGTGTCCACCTCGCCGCCCTGCTTGTCCTTGAACAGCAGAAAGTCCAGGCCAAAGCTGGTCGTGAGGCTGGTGATTACAGTTTTTTCGAGCTCTTCGGCCCAGGGGAATTCTTGCGCTGCGGCGTGCATAAAGGCATCCATGACGAATGAGTGAAGGCGAAGCGGAGGCGGGGCCTTTCGGCCCCGCCCAGAGCATCAGGCGGGCTCTACGCCTTGAGCCTTGGTCTTGGTTTCGCTGATCTGCTCGTCCAGCTTGGTGCTGTTGAGGATCATCGAACCATCGGCATCGGTAGCCATGACTGGGACGTCGTTCTTGTCCTTGACCACATTGCCGTTCACTTCCTTGACCTTGAACAGCGGGGTGGTGATCAGGTCGACCAGGATGGCGGCGAGGGCGAAACCGTTGTTGATAGCGCGCAGGATGTTTTCGCTCATGCTGGTCATTTCAGCGTGCGGGTCGAGTTTGCGGGAGCGAATGTCTTCAATACGGCGGGCTGCGTACTTGAGGTGTTCGAAGTACTTGTCGAACTGTCCGTACACCGACTTCAACACGTCATTGATGTCGAAGGCGTAGTCTTCTGCCTTGCTCAGCTGTTGCTGGGCGTTCTGCAGTTTGGTGGTCGCACTGTCCACTTCGCGGTCAGCCTTGCGGGCATTCTTCAGCGCTTCATCGCCATGGCTGTCGTAAGCCCAGCCGGCGATAGCCAGTACCGGGCCTGCTACTGCGGCGCCCAGGATTGCAGTACCGCCAGCCATGCCCAGGCCACCAGTGGCGAGTGAGCCGCCGCCGATTGCCGCCAGCGTTGCGTTGGTCGCCGCTACCCCGGCCAGCGAGGAGATGGCGGTGCCAGTGGAGGCTGCGCCCAGTGCCATGACGCCGCCATATACGGCAAATCCGGCCGCTGCGCCGGCAATGCCTGCTCCTGCGGTGGCGCCCAGTACGCCAACAGCGGTGTAGCTGTAGCTCTCGACTCTCTGCAGCTTGTGCTTCGGAATATTGATCTTCAGCTTGTCCTGGCGGCCTGCGTTGAGCTTGTCCAGCAAATCGTTGGCGAGGGTCTTGAACTCGTCGAACTTCTTGCCGATCTCAAGTTCTTCCCGACCCAGCGCCTCCAGTGCCGCGTTGGTGGCTTTTTCCTGTACGTCGAACGCATCCTTTTTGTTGGCATAACGCGCTTTGGCAGCGTTGACGATGTCATCGGCTTCCGAGTGCTTCTGGTAGCCGTCGTAGCCTTTTTTGGCTCCGTAGGCAGCACTGACCAGCGCGGCAGCGCCGAGGATGAGGGGAAGTGGCATGGCAATGTCCTTTTGATTGTTGGAGGTCAGGCAGGTTGCAGTTGCGGGGTTGCGTGATTGTTCTGGTACAGCGCCTGCATCGAATTCAATCGCTCGCGCACTTCGTCCACCCACACTTGGGGCGCATGCAGGCGAATGTTTTCATTCAGGGCGAAGATCCACCACAGCGTTTCGCGGTCCAGCGGCACGGTTGCGTGCAAGCGGTGCCAGCCCTGTTCGGAAACGCTGCTCAAAGTCTGTTGCTGGCTCAACGGCGTTTCGTTGAGCAGGGCTGCGATCTGCGGGCGTACATCCGCGATCAGCTCGACCTGGGCCGCGGCCTCTCGATAGCTGAAAACGCCGCTGGCGATGTACGCATCCACGTCAAAGCTTTCATGTTCGTGACCGGCCTCTTCGAGCACGCTCACTTCGGTGATCCGGTGCAAGGCGAATTGGCGCAGGTCGCTATAACCATCCACAGAGGCCAGCAGGTAGCTCGCCGCATGGCGCGATACGAGGCCCGCCGGGTGCAGGCGAAAACGCTTGAGTTCACCCTTGCTGCGACTGTTGTAAATCACTTCCAGCTGCTTGCGCTCCAGCAGTCCGGCTGACACTTGGGCCCAGGTGTGTGCGCTGACTTGCGCCGGAAGCAGGGTCTTGCCGTTGGGCAGTGAGCGAACTCGCTTGGCCCAGTCGGCCAGGCCGTTGCCACCCAAGCCATTGAGGAAGTTGCGGGCTCGGCGGAACTGCGGGCCCAACTGGTCCAGAACGCTTTGCGGAAGGATCGGGCTCAAGTGGCTTTCCGAGAGGAACAGCGCCAGTGCGGTAGGCGCATCCATGTCTTCCAGCTTGAGGGGAGCCTCGCGGGTGAAGCTCCAGCGGAAGGGTGTTTCGCTGTCGTCACACTGCAAGGAGAACGGAATCGACAACCGGTTCAAGTCACGCTGGATCGAGCGCAGGGTGACCGAAAACCCTCTGTCACGAAGCTTTTCGAGCAGGGTCGGGGTTGCAATACGCTGAGGTTCGGTGGGAATCAGGCGTAGCAATGCAAATAGCCTGAGCAGCGTATCCTTCGCTTGGGACATGGTGACTTCCTGGTTTTATGTCTCTACTGAACGCCAGCAGGCTGGCATCAAGTTGGCGTGAATCCTACTCAATCAAATGGCTTTGTGCCATCAATTGTTCAGAGGTTTGTTTCAGTGTGCGGCAGGTCGCTGCGCTTCGCGTTCGCGCTTCATTTCACTGTATTCGCGGTAGAACGCGTAGCCTTTGGTCAGCACCACGAAGAGTCCGATGGTGGCGAGCAGATTTTTCATCGTTGAGCCCTCTTGAAGATGTGAGGCATTGTCGGGGCTGGCGCGACAACCTGTGTCGTGCCAGCGAAGATTCAGCCATGGACCGTCAGGAATTCTTCCAGCCGTGTCTTGAGCACTTCCTTGGAGGTGGCCGTGCGACGGTGAGGTGAAGGGGTGCTGCAGATGGGGCAGTGAGTGAACCAGTCGCGGTTCAGCACCAGCACGTTACTGCTTGGAAGAAAGGTCTTTTTCCAGGAGCAGTAGTGGCAGACGAGGGTAAAGGGCGAGGGGGCGATCGGCATGGCTGCACCTAATGATTACCAAGTGCAGTCAGAATGGCAGTGGCGGGCGACAACCTGTGTCGTGCTTGCTGAGGTGATACTTTCTCGAACGTATGTTCCGTATCGGCCAGCTTGGCCTGAGAGGTTATTGCAATGAGCTTTGGGATCAATCCCTTCAGGTCGGGGAATACCGAGATGGCTGGCACTCAAAAAACCGTTATGGTTCTCGAAAGAGTTACAAACCGTTGATTTAGCCGAAATTCAGGCACAAAAAAAGACGTCCGTGGACGTCTTTTTTATTGAGTTGGTGGAGCCGGGGGGATTTGAACCCCCGTCCGCCAGTACTCCGCTGTCGGTACTACATGCGTAGCCGTTTCTATTAAGTTAACCCTCAGCGACCCGAAGGGCAGGGTGCTTTGGGCGAGTTGTGTAAGTTTTAGCCGCTTCGTCCACAACGTACTGCACGGCGATTCTGTTCTATATGACAATCATTTTGGGTTTACAGACATCCCCTGATGATTGCTGGACCCGAAGGTACCAGGAGCATTGTCAGCTGCAATTAAGCAGCGAGAGCAACACCGTATTGGTCGTCATTGGCAACTATAAGTAGTTGCAACAGTGGATTTACGACTTCTGTTACCAAGTCGGCATGCACCTAAAGTTTCGCAACCGGCGTCGAATCCTAAACGGCCCCGAACTCATTGCTCAGTACATCTGTTTGAGCAACAAGCCTGCGCAGTGTACGCCAATCAGCCCGCAAGGCCAACCCGAAGGTTGGCCGGGACGTAATCAGTTGTTGGTGCCGGTGGATTTGCGCAGTTCCACGATGGTTTGCGAGGTTTCCGCAATGCAATCGTCGATTTTGCCTTGAGCCTTGAGCGCCTCGGCCTTGCTCACACTGGTGTTAGCGCGCTGGCTCAGTTCCGGATTCGCTGACAGCTGACCCTTGGCATTGTTGATGGTCTGAATATTCGCATCACACAGGTCAGCAGGCTTGTCTGCGGCGAACGAAGTGGAAGCCATCATCGATGCAGTAACGAACAGACCTAACAGTACAGAACGTTTCATGTGTATCTCCTTGAACCGAGTGGGTCCAGACTTCGCTGGCCGTCAGGACGGGCAACCGTATGGAAGAAAAACCCCGATCTGTCGGGGTTATTCTGTGGACTACAGTCGAACTCAAGGGTTCTATTTTTCTTCAACAGGCCCTCGCCCGGGTCACGCGATCCACCAGATAGACCAGGCCGTGGTAGTCAATCCCGCCATGTTGCGTCAGGCCGATCTCGCAGGTGCGGCTGGTGGAAATACCCTCGCTGCAATGCTGCACCGCATCCTTCAGCGTGCGCAGCGAGTGGCTGTTCAGCTCCGGTGTGGTGAAGCCTTTGTCGCCGGCAAACCCACAGCAATGTATGCCTTCCGGAATCACCACGTTGTTGCTGCACTTGCGCGCCAGGTCAATCAACGCCTGGCTTTCGCCCAGATGTTGCGTGCTGCAGGTCACGTGTACGGCAATCGGTGCGTCTTGCGGGGAGAACTCGAGTCGATCGAGCAGATGCGTACGGATGAAGCGCACCGGGTCGTACAGATCCAGACGGGTTTCTCCTACGTCCTGCACCAGCCGCAGCGTGCACGGGCTGGTGTCGCAGTAGATCGGATCGAGCCCGCCGCGACTGGCATGCAGCAGTGCGCTGATCAACTCCTGGCGTTTGTGTTCGGCCTGCTCGGCGTAGCCCTTGGAGGCGAAGGGCTGGCCGCAGCAGAGGTTGTCCTGATTGTCCGGGAACACCACTTGGTAACCGGCCTTTTCCAGCAGTCCACGGGTTTTGTCATAGAGCGACATCTGCTCTTTATCACCGGCTGCCGGGCCCATGACTCGCGATACGCACGCGGCCAGATACACCACACGCGGGCGCTCGTCCGAAACGCTGGGACTGAAGCGAATGGCCTTCTCCGGTTGCGGCATCGCATTCGTCCACAACGGCACCTGACCCTTGGACAGTCGGGTAATCGTTGCCGAAAGCTTCGCCAGACGCGGTGCGCCGAGCAGCATCCGCGCACCGTTGGCCACGTGCAGGGTGAAGCGTGCGCCTTGCAGGGTCTTGGCGAAATTTCCTTCGATCCAGTCAGCGGTTTTCTGATGCGTCGCGTGTCGACCCCGCAGTTTTTTCACCAGCTCGCCGGTATTGATCCCTACAGGACAACGTTGCGCGCACAGACCGGTCGCGGCGCAGGTTTCGATGCCTTGGTATTCGTAGGCTTCTTCCAGTTCGGTGGTGTCGACGCCGGCACGTTTTTTCGCCTGAATATCGCGCCAGATCACAATGCGCTGGCGCGGGCTGAGGGTCAGGCCTTTCGACGGACAGACCGGTTCACAGAAACCGCACTCGATGCACTTATCCACAATCTCGTCGGCCGCCGGCAGCGGTTTCAGGTGTTTGAGGTGGATCTGTGGGTCTTCGCTGAGCACCACGTCGGGGTTGAGAATGCCATTTGGGTCGAGCAGACGTTTGAGCTGCCACATCAGTTGATAAGCGTCGCTGCCCCATTCCAGTTCCACGAACGGCGCCATGTTGCGGCCGGTGCCGTGTTCAGCCTTCAGCGAACCGCCAAACTCCACGGCGACCAGTTGCGCGACGTCGTCCATGAACGCTTGATAGCGTGCGACTTCTTCCGGATTGTTGAAGCCTTGGGTGAAGACGAAGTGCAGATTGCCTTCCAGCGCGTGTCCGAAAAGGATCGCTTCGTCGTAGGCATGTTTGTCGAACAGCTCAATCAAGCGGTTCACGCCGATGGCCAGTTGTTCGACCGGGAAGGTCACGTCTTCGATGATCACCGTGGTGCCGGTTTTGCGCACGGCGCCGACAGCAGGGAAAGTGTCTTTGCGGATCGCCCAGAGCTTGGCGTTCTCGGCAGGGTCTTCGGTGAAGTCGACTTGCTTTTCCACAGGGAAACCGCTGAGCGACGCCATGATCTGTGCCAGTTGCTCCTGCAGCAAAGTGGAAGACGCGGCGCGGGATTCGATCAGCAGCGCGCAGGCATTGTTCGACAACTGTTGTACGAAAGCGGGCATGCCGGGCTTGTCCTGCACCGACCGCAGGCTGCGCCGATCAAGCAACTCTACGGCGGATACCGGTTGGCTTTTCAACACGGTGACGGCGTTGCAGCAGGTCTCCACATCCGGAAACACAATCAGCGCCGAGGCCTTGTTCGGGTGATCGATCACGGTGTCGTAAGTCACCGCGCTGATGAAGCCGAGGGTGCCTTCGGAGCCGACTAGCAGGTGGCTCAAGATATCCACAGGCTCGTCGAAATCCACCAGGGCGTTGAGTGACAGGCCGGTGGTATTTTTCAGACGGTATTTGTGGCGGATTCGTGCAGCCAGTTCGGCGTTGGCGCGAGTCTCGCGGCCCAACGTCGCCAGGCGTTCGAGCAGATCACCGTGGCTGACTTGGAATGCCGCAACACTCGCCGGGTCTTCGGTATCCAGGCGCGTGCCATCGGCCAGCACCAGGCGAATTCCGGCCAGGGTGTGATAGGTGTTTTGTGCGGTGCCACAGCACATGCCGCTGGCGTTGTTGGCAACAATGCCGCCGATTTTGCAGGCGTTGATCGACGCCGGATCCGGACCGATCTTGCGCCCGAACGGTGCCAGCCATGCGTTGGCCTGTGCACCGATCACGCCGGGTTGTAGGCGGATCTGCGTACCTTCGCCGCGAATCTCGCGGGCGTTCCAGTTATCCCCAAGCACAATCAAAACCGAATCGCTGATCGCCTGACCGGAAAGGCTGGTGCCGGCCGCACGGAAGGTCACTGGAACATGATCGCGCTGAGCCAGTTTCAGCAGCGCGACCACTTCATCTTCAGACTCGACACGGATCACCAGTTTCGGGATCAGCCGATAGAAACTGGCGTCGGTGCCAAAGGCCAATGTCGACAATGGATCATCAAAGCGGCGCTCGGCTGGAATCAGTTGCTGCGCATCACGCAGGAAATTCACTGGAAGCGTCATTGGTCCTCCAGGATCAGAACCACCAGATCTTTCGGGCCGTGAGCGCCGTAAGCCAGCACTTGCTCGATGTCGGCAGTTTTCGACGGGCCGGAGACCAGTAACGCGTTGGTTGGCATGCCTTGCGCCCACTCGAATTCGTGTTGCACCTGATAGAAGTTGTCGCGGATTTCACTGGCCTTGAGCAGAGCGAAATGCACCGGCGGCACCAAACTCATCAGCCGGGGTTCTTCACGGGTTGGCCACATGATCAGGCTGCCAGTCGCGGCGATGGCGCCTAGGGTGCCGGTAAGGCTGGCCGGGGTGTCGTTGAACAACTCGGCTTTCCATTCTTCCATCGGTCGGTCGTAGGATTTCAGCGTCGGCAGGTCGGGATTGTTCGCCCAATGCTGTGTGATGCGTTGCCCATGCGCTGTAGTCGGCGCGATCAACAGGCTCGGCAACTGACGATCGCGCAACAATTGCGCAAGCAGCGCCGGCCATTCTTCGCCCGAAGTCAGGTGAATTTCGGTGTGCACCGCTTCCATCAATTTACGCAGTTGCGGGATGCGTTGTTCGGCGCTGTAGGTGTAAGGCTGTGTCACCAGATCGACATCGAAGTTGTCGGCAATCGGCGTGGCGCCAGTCAGACTTTTCCGCAGCTTGGCGAGGATATTTAGCTTGGCGCTCATCAGCGGTCTCCCTGTTTGGCCAGATGCTCGCGGGCCATGTCGTGCAGTGAGCGGGCGGCGGGTTTTGGCGCGCTGTGGTTTTGTGTCCATGGGCCGACGTTGCTCGGGGTCAACGCACGCAGGCGCGTGGCGAAGAAACCGAACAGTCGATACAAGGTGGGCGAGCTGTTGAGCCTGGCCCAGGCGTTCCAGATAAAGCGTTCCTTGCGCGAATATTTGCTGCCCTGACCGCGCATCACTTGATGTGGGCTGTCCGGGGCTTTGACGTTTTCTTCGCGCAGGCGCCGCAGGATCGCCGGGATAGGAATTTTTACCGGGCACACTTCACCGCAGGCTCCGCACAGCGATGACGCACTCGGGTGATCCGGCACTTTTGCCAGGCCAACCATGTGCGGGGTGATGATTTTGCCGATCGGCCCGGGATACACCTCGCCATAGGTGTGACCGCCGACGCGGGTGTACACCGGGCAATGATTCATGCAGGCGCCGCAGCGGATGCAGTTCAGGGTCTGGCGCAATTCGCTGTCGGCGAAAGCCTGACTGCGACCGTTGTCGAGCAGGACCAGATGCACTTCCTGCGGGCCGTCGAGTTCATGTTCCTTGCGCGGGCCGGAGATCATGTTGACGTAAGTAGTGATCGGAATGCCCAGCGCCGAGCGGGTCAGCAGTGACAACAACGGAACCACGTCGCGGAGATTTTCGACAACCTTTTCGATGCCGGTTACGGCGATATGCACCGGCGGCACGGTGGTGGTCATGCGCCCGTTGCCTTCGTTTTCCACCAGCAACAGGGTGCCGGTTTCGGCCACGGCGAAGTTGACGCCGGAGACGCCGATGTCCGCTTCGAAGAATTTCTGCCGCAGGACTCTGCGACCGATTTGAATGAGTTGGTCAACGTCCTTGGTGTATTCCACGCCAAGTTTGTCGTGGAACAAGGACGCGACCTGACCGGCATTCTTGTGGATCGCCGGCATAATGATGTGTGAAGGCTTCTCGTGGTCGAGCTGGACGATGTACTCCCCCATATCGGACTCCAGACATTCAATGCCTTGAGCCTCGAGGAAATGGTTCATCTCCATCTCTTCGCTGACCATCGATTTGCCCTTGATCACTTGCCGCGCCTCGTGAGCGCGGATGATCGATAAGACGATGCCATTGGCCTCGTCCACCGTTTCCGCCCAGTGCACTGTCACACCGTTGCGGGTCAGGTTCTGTTCCAGTTGCTCGAGCAGGTCGGGCAACTTGGACAGCGCGCGGGCTTTGATCGAATTGCCCAGTGCGCGCAAATGTTCTCTTTCGTGGGCATCGCTGAAAGCCGCTGCCCGCTTGGTCATCAGTGAATCCATCGCAGTACGGAAGTTGTTCCGCAACTGCTGATCACCCAAGGCGTTGTGCGCCCGAGTGCGGAAATCTTCTTCTACGGCGACCGTAGGAATAATCGCGGAAGTGCTCATCGCGCACCCCCGGTTCGTTGCCACAAGAAGCTGGCGAGATGTTGCCCGCGTAGCGCTTCTTTTTGTTTCTCCAATGCGCCGTTGATGTTCATCAAACAGCCACAGTCGGCACTCAACACCTTGTGCGCGCCGGAATCCTTCAGTGCTTTTGTCTTGTCTGCCACCATCGCGCCGGAAATGTCTGGCATACGGACGCTGAATGTTCCGCCGAAGCCACAGCATTCGCTTTCGTGGTCGTGGTTGACCCGTTCCACGTTGCTCAACTGCGCCAACAACTCGCGGCCGTGCAGGTGGGTGTTCATTTCGCGGCGTGCCGAACACGAAGTGTGCAGCGCGACTTTCACCGGTGCGCCGCTGTCCTTGAGCTGCACCTTGCAGACGAACAGCAGGAACTCGGCCAGTTCATAGGTGCGGGCCGCGAGGGCCTGAACCTGTTTCAACGTGTCCGGCTCGTCCTTGAACAAGTCGGCGTAATGCTCGCGCAGCATGCCGGCGCAGGAACCCGACGGCACCACCACCGGATAATCTCCGGCAAACAGCGCCAGTTGCGAACGCGCCACGGTCCGCGCCTGCTCGGTGTAACCCGAGGTGTAGGCCGGTTGGCCGCAGCAACTTTGTCCTTGCGGATACTCCACCCGAATCCCTTCGCGCTCCAGCAAGTGAATCGCGTCCATCCCGGCTTCGGGGTAGAACAGGTCAACCACGCACGTGCCGAACAGATAGACCCGCGACGGTTTCTCGCTAGGGTATTGCCGAGGTTCGGGCAGTGGCGGTGCCACGCGGGTCGCGTTTGGCACGGCGTTGTAAAAAAGCTCGCTCATCAGGCGTGTCTCCGGGTGGGCCCGGTTATCCGTCTGTTGCGGCTGCTGAATATAGAGAACGTTGCTTTCAGCAGCCTTACAGACCGGGTGGTGAATTGCTGACGCCGAAATCACGGATCGGCGTCGGTTTTTTCAATGTTTCTTGTAGGTTTAGTGCACCAGCATGCCGGTGAACCAGTAGGCCTGAGCCAGCGTGATCAGACCGACAATCGTTGCAAAGAATAGGCTGTGCTTGAGGGTGAAGCGGAACAGATCCGATTCCTTGCCCACCAGCCCGGTCGCGGCGCAGGCGACGGCGATCGATTGTGGCGAGATCATTTTGCCGGTCACCCCGCCGCTGGTGTTTGCCGCCACGAGCAAGGTGTCATTGACGCCGATCTGGTGCGCGGTGGTCGCTTGCAGCGAGCTGAACAGCGCATTGGAGGAAGTATCCGAACCGGTGAGAAACACGCCCAGCCAACCGAGAAACGGTGAGAAGAACGGGAACGCCGCACCCGTGGCTGCCAATACCAGGGCCATGGTCGAAGACATGCCGGAATAGTTGGTGACGAAGGCGAACGCCAGCACCATGCCGATCGACAGGATTGGCCAGCGCAGTTCGTAGAAGGTCTCTTTCAAAGTGGTAAGACCAGTTTTGAAATTGATCTTCAACACCAGCATCGAGATCAGCGCGGAGAAGAAAATCGCCGTGCCGGTCGCGGAAATCGGATCGAGTTTGAACACTGCTGGAATGGCCGTCGGAGCTGCAACGATCGGTGCGGTTTTGATCACCAGCTGATCAAGGTGCGGAATCGCGAAGTTGAACACCCAGCTGTACATCGAACCACCGGCGGCGAACATCGCTTTGAAAGGCTTGAGGGTCCAGATGGTCACCAGCACGGTGAGGATCAGGAACGGCGACCACGCTTTGAAAATTTCCCCGAGGCTGTAAGGCGACGCCACGGTGGTGCGTTTCTGACCGAAACCGCCGACGCTGGCGGTGATCGCTGCGCTCGACGTGGCGCCGGCGATTTGCGCGCCGGCGGTGCGTTTTGGCTGCCAGACTTTCAGGAATAGAGTCAGCGAGATCAGGCTGGCCAGCGCCGAAGTGATGTCTGGCAACTCTGGACCGATGAAGTTCGAGGTGAAGTATTGGGTGACGGCGAAGCTCAGGCCGGCAACCAGCGCCGCGGGCCAGGTCTCGCGCACGCCGCGCAGGCCATCCATCATGAACACCAGCCAGAACGGCACAAACAACGACAGCAGTGGCAATTGGCGACCGGTCATGGCGCCGATCTTGAACGCGTCAATCCCGGTCACTTGGCCGGCAACGATGATCGGAATCCCCAGTGCGCCGAACGCGACCGGCGCGGTGTTGGCGATCAGACACAGGCCGGCGGCGTACAGCGGGTTGAAGCCCAGGCCAACGAGAAGCGCGGCAGTAATCGCCACGGGGGCGCCGAAACCGGCGGCACCTTCCAGGAATGCGCCGAAGCAGAAACCGATCAGCAGCACTTGCAGGCGCTGGTCGTCAGTAATCGATAACACCGAACTGCGAATAACCTCGAACTGACCACTTTTCACCGTCAGTTTGTAGAGGAATACCGCTGCGACAATGATCCAGGCAATCGGCCACAGACCGTAGGCAAAACCATACCCGGCGGCGGCGAAGGCCATGTCGACCGGCATCTGGAACGCGAAGATCGCCACGGCAATCGACAGCGCGAGAGTGATGCTCCCGGCCACATGGCCCTTGAGGCGGAACACCGCCAACGCGAGGAAAAAGAAAACGATGGGGATGACGGCCGCGAGTGCGGACACGCCGAGACTGCCGAGCGGGCTGTAGAACTGTTGCCAGGTTTGCATATGGGGTGGCCCCTAATTGTTGTTGGTCAGGCACTGTCAGCGTTCTTGGATAATTGGTAAGACCAATTTACAATCGCTGTTGGCTAGGGTAAAAGCCTTGAAGGCGGTGTGTCAATTTGCCGCCCTAAAACTTTTGTCGAACAAGCGGTGCAGGTCGCATCTGATCCGGTTTCGGCAAGTGGCGTCTGGTAGGTGTCGACAAGGCGCCGATAGGCCAGAATAGAGAGCCCGGCGAGCGGTCGGGATCGTGGAGAAATGAGTTATGGGGTTTGATCAGATACGTCAGCGCCGTTTGTCTGACGATATTGTCGAGCGCCTTGAGGGGATGATCCTTGAGGGCACGCTGAAGTCCGGTGAACGGCTGCCGGCCGAGCGCACGCTGGCCGAACAATTTGGCGTATCACGGCCGTCGCTGCGTGAAGCGATCCAGAAACTGGCGGCGAAAGGTTTGTTGGTCAGTCGCCAGGGTGGCGGCAACTATGTGGTGGAAAGCCTCGGTTCGACGTTCAGTGATCCGCTGCTGCAACTGCTCGAAAGCAATCCGGAGGCGCAGCGCGATTTGCTCGAGTTTCGGCACACTCTGGAGGCATCGTGTGCCTATTACGCAGCCTTACGCGCGACTGATGTCGATCGTGAAAGGCTGACGGCAGCGTTCGAAGAGTTACAGGACTGCTATTCGCGCCACGACGAAGTCAGTCGGGCGGAGGAGGGCGCGGCGGATGCGAAATTTCACTTGGCGATTGCCGAGGCCAGTCATAACGCGGTGTTGCTGCACACCATTCGTGGATTGTTCGATCTGCTCAAGCGCAACGTGGTCACCAACATCGGCGGCATGTACAAGCAGCGCACGGAAACGCGCGACATGCTGATCACTCAGCATCGGGAATTGTATCTGGCGATTATTGAAGGTCGTGCGGAGCAGGCGCGTGAGGTTTCCAGCCGACATATTTTGTATGTCCAGGAAGTGCTGGAAGAGGTGCGGCAGGAGGTTCAGCGCATGGCTCGGGCGGAGCGGCGCAAGGGCATGTGATCAGTTATTTCTGTGTTGATGCTGCAATAGCTTTCGCGAGCAGGCTCGCTCCCACATTGAAATGCATTCCAATTGTGGGGACGAGCAGGCTCGCGAATACGCTCTAAAGGCAGAAGAAATCAGTCTTCCTTGCCCTTGTTGCGCACCGCACGCTGCAGTTCACGACCGGCATCGCGCTCGCGCTCGGTATCACGCTTGTCGTATTCCTTCTTGCCCTTGCCCAGAGCGATCTCGCACTTGACCATGTGCTTGCTCCAGTACCAGGACAGGCAGACGCAGGCGTAACCTTTTTGCTGCACGGCGGCGGCGAGCTTTTCCAGCTCGCGGCGGTTGAGCAGCAATTTGCGTGTGCGCACCGGGTCGGCGATGACGTGGGTGCTTGCGGTCATCAGAGGCGTGATGTGGCTGCCGAGCAACCACGCTTCGCCATCTTTGAGCAGGACATAGCTGTCGACCAGCTGTAGCTTGCTTGCCCGCAGACTTTTTACTTCCCAGCCGGCCAGGACCAGACCAGCCTCGAACTTGTGCTCGATGAAGTAATCGTGTCGCGCCTTTTTGTTCTGCGCGATGGTCCCTGTTGGGTGTTTCTTCTGTTTAGCCATAGGGGCGGCATTATATGGAGATAAACGGCTGTCGGCTACGGTGATGCTGCGTGCTTGAGCAGGTTGAGTGAATCCCGGACAATGCGGCCTCTTTTTCTAACGCTTGGGCGTGATAAACGATGTCGACAGACAAGGTTTCTGTCCACGGCAGTTGGGCTAGCCGCTGGGTTTTCATACTCGCCGCGACCGGTTCGGCCGTGGGACTGGGTAGTATCTGGAAGTTCCCCTACATGGTCGGGGTCTACGGCGGCGGCGCCTTTGTGCTGATGTTTCTGGCGTGTATCGCGCTGATCGGCATCCCGGTCATGCTCGCTGAAACCCTGATCGGCCGGCGCGCCCGGCAAAGCCCGGCGAACGCCTTGAAGGTGCTGGCGCTGGAAGCCGGGCACTCGGGCAAGTGGTCGTGGGGGGCCTTTGCCGGGATGATCACGGCGTTGTTGATCCTGTCTTTCTACAGTGTGGTCGGCGGCTGGTCGCTGGACTACATCGTCAACATGGGGCGCGGCGACTTCCAGGGCGCCACGGCCGATCAGGTCGGTGCTTATTTCGGCCATGTCATCTCCAATCCATGGCGTCTGACACTTTGGCACACGATTTTTATGCTGTTGTCAGCGTATGTGATCGCCAAAGGCGTGGTCGCCGGGCTTGAACGCAGCCTGCGCATCATGATGCCGTTGCTGTTCGTGATGATTCTGGTGCTGCTGGGTTACAGCATGACCACCGGGCATTTCATGGAAGGCGTGCATTTCATGTTCGACTTCCACCCGGAAAAGGTTCTCGACGGCTTGTTGCCAGCGATGGGGCACGCGTTCTTCTCGCTGAGCGTGGGTGTTGGCTCGATCATGATCTACGGTGCTTATATGCCGAAGAGCTCGTCGTTGTCCGGCACAGTTGTCGGTGTGGCACTGCTTGATACGTTTGTTTCGCTGGTTGCCGGTCTGGCTCTGTTCCCGATTGTGTTTGCCGGCGGCCTGAACCCTAGCGAAGGGCCTGGCCTGATGTTCGTCAGCCTGCCATTTGCGTTTGGTAACGTGGCCTTCGGTCAGTTGATGGGCGTGGTGTTCTTTGTGCTGGTGGCGATCGCTGCCTGGAGCTCGGCGATTTCCCTGCTCGAGCCGATGGTTGCCTATCTGGTTGAGCGCACCAAAGTCAGCCGCGCGTGGGTGACTTTCTGGCTGGCGTTTATCTGCTGGTTCGTCGGTCTGGGCACGGTGTTCTCCTTCAATATCTGGAAGGAAGCCAAATTTTTCGTGAACGAAGGCGGGATGTTCCATCTCTACCAATGGGGTGCGCAGAGCGGTCTGGACTTCTTTGGTGTGATCGATTTCTTCACCTCGCGGATCATGTTGCCGCTCGGTGGCCTGTGTTTCGTGCTGTTTGCCGGATGGGTGATGGGGCGTGAAGCGGTACGCGACGAGTTGTCGATCCGCAACCCGGCACTGTTTGCCCTGTCTTTGTTTTTGATGCGCTACGTGGCGCCCATCGGCATTCTTGTAGTGTTTGCCGCTCAGCTCTGGAAGTAACGCTCACATGACGACACATATTCAACGATCGGCATTGCTGCCGTACCCGGCGCAATTTCTTTACGACCTGGTCAACGACGTGGCGCGCTACCCGGAATTTTTGCCGTGGTGCTCGTCGGCCGAGGTGCTGGAAAGCTCGCCGGAGCATATGCGCGCCAGTGTTGGCGTGGCCAAGGGCGGCCTCAGTCAGCATTTCGTGACGCGCAATACGCTGGTGCCGGGGCAGTCGATCGAGATGAATCTTGAAGAAGGTCCATTCAATCAACTGCACGGTGTCTGGGTGTTCAAGGTGTTGAACGAGAAGGCCTGCAAGATAAGTCTGGACCTGTCGTTCGACTATGCCGGGCCGTTGGTGCGCGCCACGCTTGGGCCGCTGTTCAATCAGGCGGCCAATACCCTGGTGGACGCGTTCTGCCAGCGCGCCAAGCAGATGCATGGTTGAGCCGGTGATCGAGATAGAAGTCGTTTACGCGGCCGTGGATCGTCAGGTGCTGCGCTCAGTCAGCGTCAATGAGGGTGTGAGCGTTCGCGCTGCGGTGCTGGCGTCGGGCGTCGGTAGCGAGTTTCCCGAGCTGAATCTGACGGATTGTCCGCTGGGTATCTTTGGCAAAGTGGTTGCTGAGCCGGATACGCGGGTGATTCAGGCGGGAGATCGCATCGAGATTTACCGCCCGTTGCTGGCTGATCCGAAAGAGGTGCGACGCTTGCGTGCGGCCAAGGCTGCCGAAGCCAAGGCTCGAAACGCGTAAAAAATCAAATCGCAGGCAATAAAAAACCCGGAATCTCCGGGTTTTTTATTGCCTCGCAAATTATTGCGGCGAGGTGTCCAGCGGCTCTGGTGTCGGAACCGGAACGGTTTCTACACCATCGACGTCCTTCTGGATCTGATCCAGCAAGGAACCTGGCTTGACCGGTTTTTCCGGTTTTGGCTTCTCGGCGTTTTCAGCAGGAGCGGTCACCGTAGTGCCACTGTCCTTGCCGAGAATAGCTTCGTCACGGCTTACGCCCGGCATAAAGTCACCGGACAGGCTGACAAGCTGGTCGTTTGAGTTGAAAATAACGCTGATGCGTTCCTGTTGGCGTTCACCGCCACCCGGTTGCAGGCTGTACAGATAATCCCAGCGATCGGCATGGAACGTGTCGGCAAGCAGAGGGTTACCCATGATAAACCGTACTTGCGGCCGGGTCATTCCCGGGCGTAACTGGTCTATCATGTCCTGCGTGACGACATTGCCCTGCTGGATGTCGATTTTGTAAACCCCGGGGAATGAACAACCGGCGAGTGCGAGCAGTCCCACAAAGGTGAAACTGGTTAGCAAGAGCTTGGTGTTTTGCATCGGTGGGCGACTTCCACTATCTTGGCTGGGACAACGTAAACGCCGATCATACCCGCATTAAGAGAAGCTGCGAAGCAGCATCGCGAGAAAGCTGACCATGGTTGAAAATAGCGAACTACGCAAAGCCGGCCTCAAAGTGACCCTGCCACGGGTCAAGATCCTGCAAATGCTCGACTCTACCGAGCAGCGTCACATGAGTGCCGAGGACGTCTACAAGGCGTTGATGGAAGCTGGCGAGGACGTCGGTCTGGCCACGGTTTACCGTGTTCTGACCCAGTTCGAAGCCGCTGGCCTCGTGGTCCGTCACAACTTCGACGGTGGCCACGCGGTATTCGAACTGGCTGACGGTGGCCACCACGACCATATGGTCAACGTGGAAACCGGTGAAGTCGTCGAATTCGTCAGCATCGAAATTGAAAAGCTCCAGAAGGCAATTGCCGAGGAGCACGGTGTCGAGTTGGTGGATCACAACCTGGTGCTGTACGTGCGCAAGAAAAAGTAAGCATGTCGCGCGAATTTTACATTCGCGAAACGAACGAAGGCGACCCAAGGGTCGCCTTCGTGCTTTCTGCCGTTCTTAAACCTTGGCGGTGACGACCATTTTTTTCGCGTGGGCCAGTGACTCCTTGGTCAAATCGATGCCGCCGAGCATCCGCGCCACTTCTTCTATACGGTCGTTCTTGCTCAGTTTGGACACGGCGGTGTGCGTGGCCTGTTCGCCGCGTACCTTGTGCACGAACAAATGCTGGTGCCCCTGCGCTGCCACCTGCGGCAAGTGCGTCACCGTCAGAACCTGACCGCGATCGCCGAGTCGACGCAGCAGTTGGCCGACAATTTCCGCCGTCGGGCCACCAATACCCACGTCCACTTCGTCGAACACCAGCGTCGGAACGCGGGATGTCTGTGCGGTGATGACCTGAATCGCCAGGCTGATCCGTGAGAGTTCACCACCGGAAGCGACTTTCGCCAGCGCCTTCAGCGGCTGGCCCGGGTTGGCGCTGACCAGTAATTCGACCTGTTCCAGGCCGTTGGGCAGCAATTCGTCGCTGCTGTTGGCCTTCAATTCGATGGTGAATCGGCCTCCAGGCATGCCCAGTCGCTGAATCTCCTGCTCCACCGCGCTGGCGAGGCTGCCGGCGGCTTGATGACGCAAGTCGCTCAGCTCGCGGGCCTTTTCCTGATAGTGGCGTGCATAAGAGGCCAGCTCTTCGCCCAGACGCTCGATGGATTCGTCATTGGCGTTGAGGGTTTCGATCTCATCCAGCAATTTCTGCTGCATCTCGCCGACTTCGGTGGGCTGAATCCGGTGCTTGCGCGCCAGGGTATAGATAGCGTCGAGACGTTCTTCCAGATATTGCAGGCGCGCCGGGTCGGCATCGAAGTTATCAAGGAAGCGATTGAGTTCGCCGACGGCTTCTTCGACCTGAATCTGCGCGCTGGTCAGCAGGCTGCTGGCTTCACCCAGCGCGCCAATCGAATTATTAACGCTCGACAGCCGATTAAGGCTGGCGGTCAGCGCATTCAGGACATTGCCAGAATCGCTTTCACTGCATTGCTCGACCACCTGCCGGCAAATGCCCAGCAAGGTTTCGGCGTTGGTCAGATTCTTGTGTTCCTGCTCCAGTTGCTCCAGTTCGTTATCACCGAGACCGAGGTTTTCCAGTTCTTCGAGCTGATAGCTGAGCAATTGATGGCGAGCGCGTTGTTCGTCGCCGGAATTGGAGAGTCGCTCCAGCTCCTGGCGAGTCTGACGCCAGCGCTGGGCGGCCAGTTGAACCTGACGGGCCAGATCGGTGGCGCCGGCGTATTCATCCAGCAAGCGGCGATGAGTGTCGGTTTTCAGCAGGGATTGGTGTTCGTGCTGGCTGTGGATATCAATCAACAGTTCGCCGAGGGCTTTCAGATCGCCGAGCGGGCAGGGCGTGCCATTGATATAGCCGCGCGAACGGCCTTCGCTGGTGATGACGCGACGCAGGATGCACGGGCCGTCGTTCGACAGATCGCGCTCCGCCAGCCAGGCGCTGGCCTCGGGAATGTCGATCAGGTCAAAGGTCGCGAGGATGTCGGCCTTGTCGGCGCCGGGACGGACCACGCCGCTGTCGGCACGATCACCAAGGGTCAGGCCCAGCGCATCGAGCATGATCGACTTGCCGGCGCCGGTTTCCCCTGTGATCACGCTCATCCCGCGATCAAGTTCGAGATCGAGATGTTCAACGATGGCGTAGTTATGTACGGACAGGTGCACCAGCATAAAGGCCGCTCCCAGGCTTTAGGTCTGGTTATTTATACAGTGTTTTGTTTCAGGCTGACAATGCCCTCCCTTAGCTCGATTCGCTTGAACCGCAATTCTTCTTAGTGCATTGAGGAATGAGACAATCGGCACTTTTTTGTAGGGTTAATGCGTGGAAGCCCTTGAAGCCTGATTTTGCGGCCCCATATATCGGGGCAGAAGCGCGAGTCAGGCTCGCGGACGAAATTGAAAGGAGAATTCTATGGCTGACGAACAGACAGTAGATACGCAAAACCCAGATGCCCCTCAGGCGCCGGAAGGTTCGAGTGATGACCTGGCGACCCGTGTGCAAGTGCTCGAAGAGCAATTGGCCGCAGCGCAAGATCAATCTCTGCGCGTAGCTGCCGATCTGCAGAACGTCCGCCGCCGTGCCGAACTGGACGTCGAGAAGGCGCACAAGTTTGCGCTGGAAAAATTCGCCGGCGACCTGCTGCCGATCGTTGACAGTCTGGAGCGCGGTCTCGAACTGTCGAACCCGGACGACGAAAACATCCGCCCGATGCGTGAAGGCATCGAGCTGACGCTGAAAATGTTCCACGACACCCTCAAGCGTTATCAGCTTGAAGCGATCGATCCGCATGGCGAGCCGTTCAATGCTGTTCAGCATCAGGCGATGGCCATGCAGGAAAGCGCCGACGTAGAACCGAACAGCGTTCTGAAGGTGTTCCAGAAGGGCTATCAGCTTAACGGTCGCCTGTTGCGTCCGGCCATGGTTGTGGTCAGCAAGGCGCCAGCGCCAATTTCGCCTTCGATTGACGAGAAGGCTTGAAATTAGCCGCAAGGCCCCCATTTAGAAGTCAAGCGTTTAAGTGCTACCGCAGTCAGCCACCACTGCTGCGGCATCCAAATCCAAAGTTTCGGGAGAGTGAACATGGGCAAAATTATCGGTATCGACCTGGGGACTACCAACTCCTGCGTCTCCGTGCTGGAAAACGGCAAAGCAAAAGTTATTGAAAACGCTGAAGGCGCGCGTACCACGCCGTCGATCATCGCTTACGCCAACGATGGCGAAATCCTGGTAGGTCAGTCGGCCAAGCGTCAGGCTGTGACCAACCCGCACAACACTCTGTACGCAGTAAAGCGTCTGATCGGTCGTCGTTTCGACGAAGAAGTTGTGCAGAAAGACATCCAGATGGTCCCTTACAAGATCGTCAAGGCTGACAACAACGACGCCTGGGTTGAAGTGAACGGCCAGAAAATGGCGCCGCCACAAATCTCGGCTGAAATTCTGAAGAAAATGAAGAAGACCGCCGAAGACTACCTCGGCGAGCCAGTGACCGAAGCGGTGATCACCGTTCCGGCCTACTTCAACGACAGCCAGCGTCAGGCGACCAAAGACGCCGGCCGCATCGCCGGTCTGGACGTAAAACGTATCATCAACGAACCAACCGCAGCTGCTCTGGCTTACGGTATGGACAAGGCCAAGGGCGATCACACCGTGATCGTTTATGACCTGGGTGGCGGTACGTTCGACGTTTCCGTGATCGAGATCGCTGAAGTTGATGGCGAGCACCAGTTCGAAGTACTGGCCACTAACGGTGACACGTTCCTCGGCGGTGAAGACTTTGACATTCGTCTGATCGACTACCTCGTTGACGAATTCAAGAAAGAAAGCGGCATGAACCTCAAAGGTGATCCGCTGGCCATGCAGCGCCTGAAAGAAGCCGCTGAGAAAGCCAAGATCGAGCTGTCGTCCGCTCAGTCGACCGACGTCAACCTGCCGTACATCACTGCAGATGCGACCGGTCCTAAGCACCTGAACGTGAAGATCTCGCGTGCCAAGCTCGAAGCACTGGTTGAAGACCTGGTTCAGCGCACCATCGAGCCTTGCCGCATCGCCATGAAAGACGCCGGTCTGGACGTTGGCGCGATCAACGACGTGATTCTGGTCGGTGGTCAGACCCGCATGCCGCTGGTTCAGAAGCTGGTTACCGACTTCTTCGGTAAAGAAGCGCGTAAAGACGTTAACCCGGACGAAGCTGTTGCCATGGGTGCTGCGATCCAGGGCGCCGTTCTGGCCGGTGACGTGAAAGACGTTCTGCTGCTCGACGTCAGCCCGCTGACCCTGGGTATCGAAACCATGGGTGGCGTGATGACCGCGCTGATCGAGAAAAACACCACGATTCCTACCAAGAAATCGCAAGTGTTCTCGACTGCCGACGACAACCAGGGCGCTGTGACCATTCACGTGCTGCAGGGCGAGCGTAAGCAAGCCACCCAGAACAAGTCCCTGGGCAAGTTCGACCTGGCCGACATTCCACCTGCTCCACGTGGCGTGCCGCAGATCGAAGTGACCTTCGACATCGACGCTAACGGCATTCTGCACGTGGGTGCGAAAGACAAGGCGACCGGCAAGACCCAGTCGATCGTGATCAAGGCCAACTCCGGTCTGTCCGACGAAGAAATCGAGCGCATGGTGCGTGACGCCGAAGCCAACGCTGAGGAAGACCGCAAGTTCGAAGAGCTGGCCGCTGCCCGTAACCAGGGCGACGCACTGGTTCACTCGACGCGCAAAATGATTGCTGACGCGGGCGACAAAGTCACCGCCGAAGAGAAGACTGCGATCGAAGCGGCTGTGGTTGCTCTGGAAGCTGCTGTCAAAGGCGACGACAAGGCTGCTATCGAAGCGAAGGTTGAAGAGCTGTCGAAAGTCTCCGCTCCGGTTGCTCAGAAGATGTACGCCGAACAGGCTCAGCCTGCTGAAGGCGCAGCGCCGCACGACGAGAAAGCTGAAAAGGCTGACGACGTGGTCGACGCTGAGTTCGAAGAAGTCAAAGACCACAAGTAAGTTGTTGGTCGGCCGGTTGACTGCCTTTAGGCAGTGACTGGTAGGATGTCGCCGCGCGGGAGCTAGCTCCCGCGTTGGCGTATCTGGAATACGCGAATTTTTACAGCATGCGACAAGCCTTGTGTGTTGGCGGTATGGCCGAGAATGCTCCTGCTTTTCGTGCCGAAAGTACTGCAAGAAACAAAGACCAGGATCGTTGAATTGACGTGAGTTGGGTCCGGGCCTGTATTGGGGCTCAACGAGTTTGGCGATCCTCAGGAGGGGTTTGTCGAACGTCCTCAAGAGTGCAGAAGACTTATGGCAAAGCGTGACTATTACGAAGTGTTGGGTGTTGAGCGCGGCTCAAGCGATGCGGACCTGAAGAAGGCCTACCGTCGTCTGGCAATGAAGCACCACCCGGACCGTAATCCCGACGACAAAGCGTCGGAAGAAATGTTCAAAGAGGCCAACGAGGCCTATGAAGTGCTGTCCGACTCGAGCAAGCGTGCGGCCTACGACCAGTATGGTCATGCCGGCGTCGACCCGAGCATGGGCGGCGGTGGCGCCGGTTTCGGCGGCCAGAACTTCTCGGACATCTTTGGCGATGTCTTCAGTGATTTCTTCGGTGGCGGTCGCGGCGGTGCCCGTGGCGGCGCTCAGCGTGGCAGCGACTTGCGCTACACCCTGGAGTTGAATCTGGAAGAAGCGGTACGCGGCACGACCGTGAATATCCGCGTTCCGACATTGGTCAATTGCAAGCCCTGCGATGGCTCGGGCGCCAAGAAAGGCTCTTCGCCGTCGACGTGCCCGACTTGCGGCGGCATCGGCCAGGTGCGCATGCAGCAGGGCTTCTTCTCGGTGCAGCAAACCTGCCCGCGCTGCCATGGCCAAGGCAAGATCATTTCCGATCCGTGCGATTCCTGCCACGGTGACGGTCGTGTCGAAGAGTACAAAACCCTCTCGGTCAAGGTGCCGGCTGGTGTCGATACCGGCGACCGCATTCGTCTGTCCGGCGAAGGCGAGGCGGGTACGCAGGGCGGTCCGACGGGCGACCTGTATGTGGTCATCAATGTCCGCGAGCACGATATCTTCCAGCGCGATGGCAAGCATCTGTTCTGCGAAGTGCCGATCAGCTTCGTCGACGCGGCGCTGGGCGGCGAGCTGGAAATTCCGACCCTCGACGGGCGCGTCAAACTGAAAATCCCTGAAGGCACGCAGACCGGCAAGCAGTTCCGTGTCCGCGGTAAAGGCGTGGCGCCGGTGCGTGGCGGTGGTGCGGGCGACTTGATGTGCCGTGTGGCGGTCGAGACGCCGGTCAACCTGAACCGTCGTCAGCGTGAATTGCTGGAAGAATTCCGCAGCTCGCTGGCGGACGACAACAGCCATTCGCCAAAAACCACCGGTTGGTTCGACGGTGTGAAGCGCTTCTTCGGCGATCTGTAAGGAGTCGGCATGCGACGTATAGCTGTGATGGGCGCTGCTGGGCGCATGGGTAAGATTCTGGTCGAGGCCGTGCAGCAGCGCGCGCCGCTGACCGGTTTGACCGCCGCCGTGGTTCGTCCTGGCAGCACACTGATCGGCGTCGATGCCGGTGAGCTGGCGTCGCTGGGTCGCATCGGTGTGCCGCTGTCCGGGCATATCGAGGCCGTGGCGGAAGAGTTCGACGTATTGATCGACTTCACGCTGCCGGAAGTGATGCTGAAAAACCTCGCCTTCTGCCGCAAGGCCGGCAAGGCCATGGTCATCGGCACCACCGGGCTGGACGCCGCGCAGAAGCAGTTGCTGGCCGAGGCGGGCAAGGACATTCCGATCGTGTTTGCGGCCAACTTCAGTGTCGGCGTCAATCTGTCGCTGAAGCTGCTGGATATGGCGGCGCGGGTGTTGGGTGATGAGGCCGACATCGAAATCATCGAAGCCCATCACCGCCACAAGATCGATGCGCCGTCGGGTACGGCGTTGCGCATGGGTGAAGTGATCGCCAGTGCGTTGGATCGTGATTTGCAGAAAGTCGCGGTCTACGGTCGTGAAGGTCACACCGGTGCCCGTGAGCGTGAAACCATCGGTTTCGCTACCGTGCGTGGTGGTGACGTGGTGGGTGATCACACCGTGTTGTTCGCCTGCGAAGGTGAGCGTCTGGAGATCACGCACAAGGCGTCGAGCCGCATGACGTTCGCCAAGGGTGCGGTACGTGCCGCGCTGTGGCTGGATGCTCGCGAGCCAGGTCTGTACGACATGCAAGACGTGCTCGACCTGCGCTGATTCATTGTTGAACCCGGCGCAAACGCCCTGTTTGCGCTGGTTTTTCTCCGCTAGCCGACGTCCTGTCGCATTCTCCGGCCTTTTAGGCTCTTTAGCGGTGGACCAAAAAAGCCTTTTTCTGTAAGCTACAGCTTTAGTGTGTCCACTAAAAGCGCGCAGAATAATTCAGTGAAGAAGCGGGGTGACGTGTCCATACGTCACTCCGCTTTTTTACAACCTGCGATCGCCCTTTCATGCGTTATTTACGGGAGGTCTTCTTGACTAAGCCAGCCATACTTGCCCTTGCTGATGGCAGCATTTTTCGCGGCGAAGCCATTGGTGCCGACGGTCAAACCGTTGGTGAGGTGGTGTTCAACACCGCAATGACCGGCTATCAGGAAATCCTTACCGATCCTTCCTACGCCCAACAGATCGTTACCCTGACTTACCCGCACATCGGCAACACCGGCACCACGCCGGAAGACGCCGAGTCCGATCGCGTCTGGTCCGCTGGCCTGGTCATCCGTGACCTGCCGCTGGTAGCGAGCAACTGGCGTAACACGATGTCCCTGTCCGACTACCTGAAAGCCAACAACGTTGTGGCAATCGCTGGTATCGACACCCGTCGCCTGACCCGCATCCTGCGTGAAAAAGGCGCACAGAACGGCTGCATCATGGCCGGCGACAACATCTCCGAAGAAGCGGCAATCGCCGCTGCGCAAGGCTTCCCGGGCCTGAAGGGCATGGATCTGGCGAAAGTCGTCAGCACCAAGACTCAATACGAATGGCGCTCCACTGTCTGGGATCTGAAAACCGACAGCCACGCGACCATCGACGCTTCCGAGCTGCCTTACCACGTGGTTGCCTACGACTACGGCGTCAAGGTCAACATCCTGCGCATGCTGGTCGAGCGCGGCTGCCGCGTCACTGTGGTGCCTGCCCAGACCCCAGCCGCTGATGTGCTGGCACTGAAGCCGGACGGCGTGTTCCTGTCCAACGGCCCGGGTGACCCGGAGCCATGCGACTACGCGATCAAGGCGATCAAGGAAGTGCTGGAAACCGAAATTCCGGTATTCGGTATCTGCCTCGGTCACCAACTGCTGGCGCTGGCCTCCGGTGCCAAGACCCTGAAAATGGGCCACGGCCACCACGGTGCCAACCACCCGGTGCAGGATCTGGACACTGGCGTCGTAATGATCACCAGCCAGAACCACGGTTTTGCGGTAGATGAAGAAACCTTGCCAGCCAACGTGCGTGCGATCCACAAGTCGCTGTTCGACGGTACCCTGCAAGGCATCGAGCGCACCGACAAGAGCGCGTTCAGCTTCCAGGGTCACCCTGAAGCGAGCCCGGGCCCGAACGACGTCGCGCCACTGTTCGACCGCTTCATCAACGAGATGGCCAAGCGACGCTAAGCGTTCGCCTTGAGACTGTAGAGAGAAGCCCTCGAGGGCGGCCCCGACACCGGTGGCCCCTTCGGGACTTCAGAAATCGATCAAGACGGCTTGCCGACTGACCTGCGGATTTGAGTGACAAACCCATGCCAAAACGTACAGACATTAAAAGCATCCTGATTCTCGGCGCTGGCCCGATCGTTATCGGCCAGGCCTGCGAATTCGACTACTCCGGCGCCCAGGCCTGCAAAGCCCTGCGCGAAGAGGGTTACCGCGTCATCCTGGTGAACTCCAACCCGGCCACCATCATGACCGACCCGGACATGGCCGACGCCACCTACATCGAACCGATCAAATGGCAGACCGTTGCCAAGATCATCGAAAAAGAGCGTCCGGATGCGGTGCTGCCAACCATGGGCGGCCAGACCGCTCTGAACTGCGCCCTGGACCTGGAGCGCGAAGGCGTTCTGGAGAAGTTCGGCGTAGAAATGATCGGCGCCAACGCCGACACCATCGACAAGGCTGAAGACCGTTCGCGTTTCGACAAGGCGATGAAATCCATCGGTCTGGCGTGCCCGCGTTCCGGTATTGCCCACAGCATGGAAGAAGCCTACGCGGTTCTCGAAACCCTGGGCTTCCCGTGCATCATCCGTCCGTCCTTCACCATGGGCGGCACCGGTGGCGGTATTGCTTACAACCGTGAAGAGTTCGAAGAAATCTGCGCCCGTGGTCTGGACCTGTCGCCGACCAAAGAGCTGCTGATCGACGAATCGCTGATCGGCTGGAAAGAATATGAGATGGAAGTTGTCCGCGACAAAAAGGACAACTGCATCATCGTCTGCTCGATCGAAAACTTCGACCCGATGGGCGTGCACACCGGTGACTCGATCACCGTCGCTCCCGCTCAGACCCTGACCGACAAGGAATACCAGATCCTGCGTAACGCCTCGCTGGCGGTACTGCGCGAGATCGGCGTCGAGACTGGCGGTTCCAACGTTCAATTCGGTATCTGCCCGAACACTGGCCGCATGGTCGTGATCGAAATGAACCCGCGCGTATCGCGTTCCTCGGCACTGGCTTCGAAAGCCACCGGTTTCCCGATCGCCAAAGTCGCGGCCAAGCTGGCTGTGGGTTACACCCTCGACGAACTGTCGAACGACATCACCGGCGGCAAGACCCCGGCGTCCTTCGAGCCGTCGATCGACTACGTCGTGACCAAGCTGCCACGTTTCGCCTTCGAGAAATTCCCTAATGCTGACGCGCGCCTGACCACTCAGATGAAGTCGGTCGGCGAAGTCATGGCCATCGGTCGTACTTTCCAGGAATCCCTGCAGAAAGCGCTGCGCGGTCTGGAAGTCGGCGTCTGCGGTCTGGACGAGAAACTCGATCTGAGCAACCCGGAAAGCATGAGCGTGCTCAAGCGCGAACTGACCGTGCCGGGCGCCGAGCGTATCTGGTACGTGGCGGACGCGTTCCGCGCCGGCCTGACCGTCGAAGAAATCTTCGAAATGAACATGATCGACCCATGGTTCCTGGTGCAGATCGAAGATCTGATCAAGGACGAAGAGAAGGTCAAGACCCTCGGTCTGTCCTCTATCGACCGCGACCTGATGTTCAAGCTCAAGCGCAAAGGCTTCTCCGATCAGCGTCTGGCCAAGCTGCTGGGCGTCACCGAGAAAAACCTGCGCACGCACCGTCAAAAACTCGAAGTGTTCCCGGTCTACAAGCGCGTTGACACCTGCGCGGCCGAGTTCGCCACTGACACCGCTTACCTCTACTCGACTTACGAGGAAGAGTGCGAAGCCGCGCCGTCGGGTCGCGACAAGATCATGATTCTGGGTGGCGGTCCGAACCGTATCGGCCAGGGCATCGAGTTCGACTACTGCTGCGTTCACGCTGCCCTCGCTCTGCGCGAAGATGGCTACGAAACCATCATGGTCAACTGCAACCCGGAAACCGTATCCACTGACTACGACACTTCCGACCGTCTGTACTTCGAGCCGGTAACCCTGGAAGACGTGCTGGAAATCTGCCGCGTCGAGAAGCCGAAAGGCGTGATCGTCCAATACGGCGGCCAGACTCCGCTGAAACTGGCTCGCGCTCTGGAAGCTGCTGGCGTGCCGATCATCGGCACCAGCCCTGATGCCATCGACCGTGCCGAAGACCGTGAGCGCTTCCAGCAAATGGTTGAGCGTCTGAACCTGCGTCAGCCGCCAAACGCCACCGTGCGCAGCGAAGACGAAGCTGTTCGTGCGGCTGCGAAGATCGGTTATCCGCTGGTGGTGCGCCCGTCCTACGTACTGGGCGGCCGCGCGATGGAAATCGTTTACAAAGAAGACGAGCTCAAGCGTTACCTGCGTGACGCGGTGCAAGTGTCCAACGACAGCCCGGTGCTGCTCGACCACTTCCTCAACTGCGCCATCGAAATGGACGTGGATGCGGTCTGCGACGGCAAAGATGTAGTCATCGGCGCGATCATGCAGCACATCGAACAGGCTGGCGTTCACTCTGGTGACTCCGCGTGCTCGCTGCCGCCGTACTCGCTGCCGGCGCACATCCAGGACGAGATGCGCGAACAGGTCAAGAAAATGGCCCTGGAACTGGGCGTTGTCGGCTTGATGAACGTGCAGTTGGCGCTGCAAGGCGAAGACATCTACGTCATCGAAGTCAACCCGCGCGCGTCCCGGACCGTACCGTTCGTGTCGAAGTGCATCGGTGTTTCCCTGGCGATGATCGCTGCCCGCGTGATGGCCGGTAAGACCCTGAAAGAAATCGGCTTCACCAAAGAAATCATCCCGAACTTCTACAGCGTGAAAGAGGCGGTGTTCCCATTCGCCAAATTCCCTGGCGTTGACCCGATCCTCGGCCCAGAAATGAAGTCGACCGGTGAAGTGATGGGCGTCGGCGACACCTTCGGTGAAGCATTCGCCAAAGCCCAGATGGGCGCCAGCGAAGTGCTGCCGACTGGCGGCACCGCGTTCATCAGCGTGCGCGATGACGACAAGCCACTGGTTGCAGGCGTGGCCCGTGATCTGATCAACTTGGGCTTCGAAGTGGTTGCCACTGCCGGTACTGCCAAGCTGATCGAAGCGGCAGGCCTGAAAGTGCGCCGTGTGAACAAGGTGACCGAGGGTCGTCCGCACGTGGTCGACATGATCAAGAATGACGAAGTCACGCTGATCATCAACACCACCGAAGGCCGTCAGTCGATCGCTGATTCGTACTCCATTCGTCGTAATGCCTTGCAGCACAAGATTTACTGCACCACCACCATTGCTGCTGGCGAAGCTATCTGTGAAGCGCTGAAGTTCGGTCCCGAGAAGACCGTACGCCGCTTGCAGGATCTACACGCAGGATTGAAGGCATGATCAAATACCCAATGACCGTCCAGGGCGCCAAAGCCCTGGAAGAAGAACACGCTCACCTGACCAAGGTCGTCCGTCCGAAGCTCAGCCAGGACATCGGTACGGCCCGCGAGCTGGGAGACTTGAAAGAAAACGCTGAATACCATGCGGCGCGCGAACAGCAAGGCATGGTTGAAGCGCGGATTCGTGACATCGAAGGCCGGATTCAGAATCAGGTCATCATTGATGTCACGTCCATCCCGCATACCGGCAAGGTGATTTTCGGCACTACCGTCGAAATCGCCAACGTCGAGACGGATGAAAGCGTCACTTACCACATCGTGGGTGAGGATGAGGCTGACTTCAAACTCGGCAAGATTTCCGTCGGCTCGCCTTTGGCCCGTGCCCTGATCGGCAAGGAAGAGGGCGACGTGGTTGCCGTGAAAACGCCAAGTGGCGTTATCGAGTACGAGATTGTCGAAGTCCGTCACATCTGAAGGTGGGCGCCCGCTGCGTGCGGGTGCCATGCTTTGGCAGCTGACCCAGATGCTTTGGGTCGGCGGTCTATGGTTGATTCATCTCGGTTTGCAACCGGCGCTGGGCGAGATTGGCCTGGCACCGTTGTTGATCGATGAAGTGGCCAGTGCATTTGAAGTGCTGGTGGTGGGGTTTGCCGCCGCATGCGTGATTTTTCAGGCTTTGGTGCTGGTTCAGGCCGAGGGCCTTGCCAGTCTATGGCGAGATTTTCGCGGGCAGGTGCTGTTGATGGCGTTGTATGCGTGTGCGATGTTTGTCGCAGTGCGTGTCGGCTGGCCGGATGCGCAGCGCTGGCAGGTATTCAGCTTTCTGATTCTGGGCTTTTCCGGATTGGTGCTGGTGCTGCAGCCGGTGCCGGGATGGAGTGGCAGGGTGCGCGAAGCACACCCTTGACCCTTGTCATCACTTGAAGCGATGAACGTTCGACAGCTGTTTGTTGGCGCTGAAGTTCTTGCGGTAAACCAGTGCCATCTTGCCGATGACCTGCACCAGATCCGCTTTTCCGACCTTGCACAGTTCTGCAATATGCGCGATGCGCGATTCGCGATCGAGGATGTTGAGCTTGATTTTGATCAGCTCGTGATCCGCCAAGGCGCGTTCAAGTTCGGCTAAAACACCTTCAGTCAAACCGTTGTCAGCCACCGTCAAAACTGGTTTGAGGTGGTGGCCAATGGATTTGTACTGTTTCTTCTGCTCTGGAGTGAGCGGCATAATCTGACCCTTTCGTCTGGATTCTGTAAAATGGCGGCCATTTTACCCGAGGGCTCGTGGATCCGCCCAATTAATCACGACCCTAATCATCGAGGTGCCCAATGGCGCGTTCCAAGACAAGCCTTGGTTGGCTGAAAAGACATGTCAACGATCCCTATGTGAAGCAAGCACAAAAGGATGGTTACCGCTCGCGTGCGAGTTACAAGCTTCTGGAAATCCAGGAGAAATACAGGCTGATCCGTCCCGGCATGAGCGTTGTCGACCTTGGCGCCGCCCCGGGTGGCTGGTCGCAGGTCACTAGCCGGCTGATCGGTGGTCAGGGGCGTTTGATCGCTTCGGACATCCTGGAAATGGACAGCATTCCGGACGTTACCTTCATTCAGGGTGACTTCACCGAGGACGAAGTGCTCGGGCGCATTCTTGAAGCCGTGGGTAATTCGCAGGTGGACCTTGTGATTTCCGATATGGCCCCCAATATGAGTGGTACGCCTGAAGTGGATATGCCCAAAGCCATGTTCCTTTGCGAGCTGGCACTTGATTTGGCGGAGCGGATCCTCAAGCCAGGTGGTAATTTTGTGATCAAGATCTTTCAGGGTGAAGGGTTTGATATTTACCTGAAGGACGCTCGCAAGAAGTTCGACAAGATCCAGATGATCAAGCCGGATTCCTCTCGTGGCACATCCCGCGAGCAATACATGCTGGCTTGGGGCTATCGCGGGCGTAGCGAGTAAAACGAGGTTTTTAGGCAGGGTGATAGGTTTTTAGTATTTCGCCCGGCTAGCATTAACGAATATTGTGTGGAAAGTGTTTCACAAAGGGTTACAGACGGCGCCTGCCAGAGCCGTAGGTAATGTAGTAAGTTAGGCCGGTGAATATCATGCGAAGCGCGCGCCAGTAGCGGAGCTTGCTTCAGAGGGTAGTTAATTGAACGATATGGCAAAGAATCTGATCCTGTGGTTGATCATCGCGGCTGTCCTGGTGACGGTGATGAACAACTTCTCCAGCCCTAACGAGCCGCAGACCCTCAACTATTCCGACTTCATCCAGCAGGTCAAGGATGGCAAGGTCGAGCGCGTAGCCGTTGACGGCTATGTGATTACCGGCAAGCGCAACGATGGCGACAGCTTCAAGACCATTCGTCCGGCGATTCAGGACAATGGCCTGATCGGCGATCTGGTCGACAATCACGTTGTGGTTGAAGGCAAGCAGCCTGAACAGCAAAGCATCTGGACCCAGCTTCTGGTGGCCAGCTTCCCGATCCTGGTGATCATCGCGGTGTTCATGTTCTTCATGCGCCAGATGCAGGGCGGTGCCGGTGGCAAGGGCGGGCCAATGAGCTTCGGCAAGAGCAAGGCACGCCTGCTCTCCGAAGATCAGGTGAAAACCACATTGGCTGACGTTGCCGGTTGCGACGAAGCCAAGGAAGAAGTCGGCGAGCTGGTTGAGTTCCTCCGTGATCCGGGCAAGTTCCAGCGCCTGGGCGGTCGGATTCCTCGCGGCGTGCTGATGGTCGGTCCTCCGGGTACCGGTAAAACCTTGCTGGCCAAGGCCATTGCTGGCGAAGCCAAGGTGCCGTTCTTCACCATTTCCGGTTCTGATTTCGTCGAAATGTTCGTCGGTGTTGGTGCCAGCCGTGTTCGTGACATGTTCGAGCAAGCGAAGAAACACGCGCCTTGCATCATCTTCATCGATGAAATCGACGCCGTTGGTCGCCATCGTGGCGCCGGCATGGGTGGCGGTCACGACGAGCGCGAGCAGACCCTCAACCAGTTGCTGGTTGAGATGGACGGCTTCGAGATGAATGACGGCATCATTGTTATCGCTGCAACCAACCGTCCAGACGTACTCGACCCAGCGCTGCTGCGTCCGGGCCGTTTCGACCGTCAGGTTGTCGTTGGTCTGCCGGACATCCGTGGTCGCGAGCAGATTCTCAAGGTGCACATGCGCAAGGTGCCAATGGGTGACGACGTCGCGCCGGCCGTGATCGCGCGTGGTACTCCGGGTTTCTCCGGTGCTGACCTGGCCAACCTGGTCAACGAAGCGTCGCTGTTCGCTGCGCGCAGCGGCAAGCGCATCGTCGAGATGAAAGAATTCGAGCTGGCCAAAGACAAGATCATGATGGGCGCCGAGCGCAAATCAATGGTCATGTCCGAGAAAGAAAAGCAGAACACCGCTTATCACGAAGCCGGCCACGCCATCGTTGGTCGTGTGGTGCCCGAGCATGATCCGGTCTACAAGGTATCGATCATTCCGCGCGGTCGTGCGCTGGGTGTGACCATGTTCCTGCCCGAAGAAGATCGCTACAGCCTGTCCAAGCGTGCGTTGATCAGCCAGATCTGCTCGCTGTACGGCGGCCGTATCGCTGAAGAAATGACTTTGGGCTTCGACGGTGTGACCACCGGCGCCTCCAACGACATCATGCGTGCCAGTCAGATTGCACGGAACATGGTGACCAAGTGGGGGTTGTCGGAAAAACTCGGTCCGTTGATGTATGCCGAAGAAGAAGGCGAAGTGTTCCTCGGTCGCGGCGGTGGTGGTCAGGCTGCGAGCTTCTCCGGTGAGACAGCCAAGCTGATCGACTCCGAAGTGCGTAGCATCATTGACCAGTGCTACGGCACGGCCAAGCAGATCCTCACGGACAACCGTGACAAGCTCGACGCCATGGCTGATGCCCTGATGAAGTATGAAACGATCGACGCTGAACAGATCGACGACATCATGGCGGGTCGTACGCCGCGTGAGCCTCGCGACTGGTCAGGTGGCACGGGTACACCGCCACCTCCGGTAGTTCGTGACGAGCGTCCGGAAACACCGATTGGCGGTCCGGCTGCTGACGTTTAAGGTTTGAAATGACTTCTGTACAGTCCCTGACCCGGTTGCCTTGCGGCAACCGGGTTCTTGATTTGGCCCGGACGCATGTCATGGGCATTCTCAATGTCACTCCCGATTCCTTCTCCGATGGTGGTCGTTACAACCAGCTCGACGTGGCCCTGCGTCATGCCGAAGCGATGGTTGTGGCCGGCGCAACGCTGATTGACGTGGGTGGCGAATCCACTCGGCCTGGTGCGCGTGCAGTTTCTCCTCTGGAGGAGCTGGAGCGTGTGGCGCCGATCGTTGAGCTGATCAATCGCGAGCTCGATGTGATCATCTCCGTCGATACCTCGACGCCTGCCGTGATGCGCGAAACCGCGCGATTGGGGGCGGGGCTGATCAATGATGTCCGCTCGCTGCAACGCGATGGTGCGCTGGATGCTGCAGCAGCCACAGGGCTGCCGGTGTGTCTGATGCACATGCTGGGTGAGCCCGGCGACATGCAGGACAATCCGCATTATCAGGACGTCACTCGAGAGGTCGGGGTGTTTCTCGCCGAGCGCATGGCTCAATGTGCGCAAGCGGGTATTCCTGCCGAGCGAATCATTCTCGATCCTGGTTTCGGCTTCGCCAAAACCCTGCAGCACAATCTAAGCTTGTTCAAGCATATGGAAGCCCTGCATGCATTGGGTCGGCCATTGTTGGTCGGTGTCTCGCGCAAAAGCATGATCGGCCACGCGCTGAATCGTCCTGTGGGCGAGCGTCTGCATGGTGGTCTGGCACTGGCGGCACTGGCGTCAGTCAAGGGCGCGCGTATATTGCGTGTCCATGATGTGGCGGAAACGGTAGATGTGGTGCGGATGATCGCAGCCGTTGAATCAGCCGAATAAGAATGATGGAGCACTTATGAGCAAGAAATACTTTGGTACTGACGGCATTCGTGGTCGAGTCGGTGAATACCCGATTACTCCTGACTTCATGCTCAAGCTCGGCTGGGCTGCCGGCATGGCGTTCCGCAAGATGGGTGCCTGCAAGGTGCTGGTCGGCAAGGACACACGGATTTCCGGTTACATGTTCGAGTCGGCACTGGAGGCCGGTCTGACATCGGCGGGTGCCGATGTGATGCTGTTGGGGCCTATGCCGACGCCGGCGATCGCCTATCTGTCACGCACGTTCCAGGCTGAAGCCGGTATCGTGATCAGCGCCTCGCACAACCCGCATGACGACAACGGCATCAAGTTTTTTTCCGGTAAAGGCACCAAATTGCCGGATGAGCTGGAGTTGATGATCGAGGAATTGCTCGATACTCCGATGACCGTGGTCGAGTCGAGCAAGATCGGCAAGGTTTCGCGGATCAACGACGCATCGGGTCGCTACATCGAATTCTGCAAGAGCAGTGTGCCTACCGGGACCAGCTTTTCCGGGCTCAAGATCGTTATCGACTGTGCGCATGGCGCCACCTATAAGGTAGCACCAAGCGTGTTCCGAGAGCTGGGCGCTGAAGTCGTCGTGCTGTCGGCTCAGCCA
This sequence comes from Pseudomonas fluorescens, assembly GCF_001648775.1. Taxonomy (GTDB): domain Bacteria; phylum Pseudomonadota; class Gammaproteobacteria; order Pseudomonadales; family Pseudomonadaceae; genus Aquipseudomonas; species Aquipseudomonas fluorescens_M. The sequence continues at coordinate 59,686 of NZ_LVEJ01000022.1, read as the reverse complement.
AATGGCCTGAACATCAATGAGAACTGTGGCTCGACCCATATGGGGCAGTTGCAGGCAGCGGTGCTGGCTGAGCACGCCGATCTGGGTATCGCCTTCGACGGTGATGGTGATCGGGTGTTGATGGTTGATCACACGGGCGCCATTGTCGATGGTGATGAGTTGTTGTTCATCATCGCGCGTGATCTGCATGAGCGCGGCAAATTGCAGGGCGGTGTGGTGGGGACCCTGATGAGTAATCTGGGGTTGGAGCTCGCGTTGGCGGATCTTTCGATTCCGTTTATTCGTGCCAACGTTGGCGACCGTTATGTGATCGCCGAGTTGCTGGAACGTAATTGGTTGGTTGGTGGTGAGAATTCGGGGCATATCGTTTGCTTCAATCACACCACAACCGGCGACGCGATCATCGCTGCGCTGCAGGTCTTGATGGCGCTCAAGACGCGTAATGAAGGCCTGGCGCAAACCCGGCAAGCGTTGCGCAAGTGCCCTCAGGTTCTGATCAATGTGCGTTTCGGTGGTGGCGAAAGTCCGCTGGAGCATCCGGCTGTCAAGGAGGCCAGCGCGCGTGTCACCCAGGCAATGGCGGGGCGTGGGCGTGTACTTTTGCGCAAGTCCGGTACAGAGCCTCTGGTGCGTGTAATGGTCGAAGGTGAGGACGAAACTCAGGTTCGCAACTACGCCGAAGAGCTGGCAAAACTGGTAACTGAAGTTTCTGCCTGATTCGGCTTGCAAGCCATGATTGTGTTGGGTAACATCTGCGCCCACTTTGACCGACGAGGTACAGCATGCGTCGCCCTATGGTAGCTGGTAACTGGAAGATGCACGGTACCCGCGCCAGCGTCGCTGAGCTGATCAACGGCCTTCGTCATCTGGCCTTGCCAAGCGGTGTTGATGTCGCAGTGTTCCCGCCTTGCTTGTATATCAATCAAGTGATTGATGGCTTGAAAGGTAAGTCGATTTCGGTCGGCGCGCAGAACTCTGCGGTGGAATCGATGCAAGGTGCATTGACCGGTGAGATTGCACCGAGTCAGTTGGTGGATGCAGGTTGTTCCCTGGTTCTTGTCGGACACTCCGAACGCCGCCAGATAATGGGCGAGCGAGACGGAATGCTGAATCGCAAGTTCGCAGCGGCACAGGCATGTGGCTTGATTCCGGTGTTGTGTATTGGGGAAACCCTTGAGCAGCGCGAAGCTGGAAAAACTCTTGAGGTTGTCGGGCGTCAGCTGGGCAGCATCATTGAGGAGCTGGGTGTTGGTGCTTTTGCCAAGGCAGTGATTGCTTACGAGCCGGTCTGGGCCATTGGCACCGGGCTGACTGCAACGCCACAACAGGCTCAGGATGTGCATAAAGCCATTCGTGAGCAGTTGGCGGCAGAGAATTCTGAAGTCGCACGAGGTGTGCGGCTTCTATACGGCGGCAGCGTGAAGGCGGCCAATGCGGTCGAACTGTTCGGCATGCCGGATATCGATGGGGGGCTCATTGGTGGAGCTTCCCTGAATGCAGATGAGTTCGGTGCGATTTGTCGCGCCGCGGGAAACTGAAAAAATGCTGGAAACAGTCGTAGTCGTTTTTCATCTGCTGGGTGCATTGGGCGTAGTTGCTCTGGTTTTGCTGCAGCAGGGTAAGGGTGCGGACGCTGGCGCGTCTTTCGGAGCAGGTGCTTCAAATACTGTGTTCGGAAGCCAAGGTTCCTCTACCTTTCTTAGTAAGTTTACTGCTATACTTGCCGCCGGTTTCTTCATAACCAGCTTGGGGTTAGGTTACTTTGCTAAAGAGAAGGCTCACCAGCTGACTCAAGCAGGTCTCCCAAATCCAGCAGTGTTGGAAGTACCTAAGCAACAACAACCGGCTTCTGATGATGTCCCGGTGCTTCAAGAGCAAAAGTCGGCTACTCCAGCGACTGACGTGCCTCCAGCTCAAGAGCAGAAGTAAGAAGGGTTTCAAACGTAGTTTTGCCGAGGTGGTGGAATTGGTAGACACGCAACCTTGAGGTGGTTGTGCCCATAGGGTGTAGGGGTTCGAGTCCCCTTCTCGGTACCAATTAGTCAGGAGAGCCCGCTGTTGCGGGCTTTCTTGCAGGTGGAAGGTTACATTGACCCTATAAGGGATCGGTCGTATACTTCCGCCCCAGCTTTGTCGCGGGGTGGAGCAGTCTGGTAGCTCGTCGGGCTCATAACCCGAAGGTCGTCGGTTCAAATCCGGCCCCCGCAACCAGTTTAAGGAGCCCCTTTTAAGGGGCTTTTTGTTAGCTGGACACTTTCAACGCCGCTGTTCGACGGCGTTTCAAGGATGGGCGTTTAGCCCATTTTTTTATTTTGCAAAGCATGCACATATCATGCACTAGGGGGTTCAGGTGTCGAGCAAGCTAGAAGAGTTGCAGGCCTTGCTGGCCCCGGTGGTCGTGGCCCTGGGCTATGAATGCTGGGGTATCGAGTTTTCGGCTCAGGGTCGTCACTCGATGTTGCGCGTTTATATCGATAAAGAGGGTGGCGTGCTGGTGGACGATTGCGCCATTGTCAGCCGTCAGATCAGCGGTGTCCTGGATGTTGAAGATCCAATCACCGTCGAATACACCCTCGAAGTTTCCTCGCCTGGCATGGAGCGCCCACTGTTCACTCTTGAGCAGTTTGCAAAATTTGCCGGTGAACAAGTGAAGATCAAGCTGCGCTCGCCTTTTGAAGGTCGACGCAACTTTCAGGGCCTTCTGCGCGGTGTAGAAGAACAGGATGTCGTGGTGCAGGTAGATGACCATGAGTTCCTGTTGCCGATCGATATGATCGACAAGGCCAACATTATTCCCAGTTTTGACTGAGACGCGGATCCCGCGGATCCAATGGCTTGCGAAAGGCGAGGCGTACGATGAGCAAAGAAGTACTGCTGGTTGTTGAGTCGGTATCCAATGAAAAGGGCGTACCGGCAAGCGTAATTTTTGAAGCGCTGGAGCTGGCTCTGGCCACTGCTACCAAAAAGCGTTTTGAAGACGAAGTTGACCTGCGTGTGGAAATTAACCGCCACACCGGGGCATACGAAACTTTCCGTCGCTGGACGGTCGTCGAAGAGAATGATCTCGACGATCCGGCCATCGAAACCTGGCCAACCAAGGTTGCCGAAACGCATCCGGGTGCCCAGGTTGGCGACGTAGTCGAAGAGAAAATCGAATCCATCGAGTTCGGCCGCATCGCCGCGCAGACTGCCAAGCAAGTCATTGTGCAGAAAGTGCGTGAAGCCGAGCGCGCTCAAGTGGTCGACGCCTATCGCGAGCGCCTGGGAGAAATCATCTCCGGCACCGTGAAAAAAGTCACCCGCGACAACGTGATCGTCGATCTGGGTAACAACGCTGAAGCGTTGCTGGCCCGTGAAGACATCATTTCGCGTGAAACCTTCCGTGTCGGCGTGCGTCTGCGTGCGCTGCTCAAGGAAATCCGCACCGAGAACCGCGGCCCGCAGCTGATCCTGTCGCGTACCGCGCCGGAAATGCTGATCGAGCTGTTCCGCATCGAAGTGCCGGAAATTGCCGAAGGCCTGATCGAAGTAATGGCAGCGTCCCGTGATCCGGGTTCGCGCGCCAAGATCGCCGTCCGTTCCAAGGACAAACGCATTGACCCACAAGGTGCTTGCATCGGTATGCGCGGTTCGCGCGTCCAGGCAGTGTCGGGTGAGTTGGGCGGTGAGCGTGTTGATATCGTTCTTTGGGACGACAACCCGGCTCAGTTCGTGATCAACGCCATGTCCCCGGCTGAGGTTGCGGCAATTATCGTTGACGAAGATGCCCATGCAATGGACATCGCCGTTGGCGCAGACAATCTGGCTCAGGCCATCGGTCGCGGTGGTCAGAACGTGCGTCTGGCCAGCCAGTTGACTGGCTGGACCCTGAACGTGATGACCGAATCGGACATCCAGGCTAAGCAGCAAGCAGAAACCGGCGACATCCTGCGCAACTTCATCGACGAGCTGGAAGTCGACGAAGACCTGGCACAGGTGCTGGTAGATGAAGGCTTCACCAGCCTGGAAGAGATTGCCTACGTACCGTTGGAAGAAATGCTCAACATCGACGGCTTTGACGAAGATACCGTCAACGAGCTTCGCGCTCGTGCCAAGGATCGTTTGTTGACCAAAGCCATCGCTACTGAGGAAAAGCTGGCAGACGCCCATCCGGCCGAAGACCTGCTCTCGCTTGAGGGTATGGACAAGGATTTGGCGATGGAACTGGCGGTGCGCGGCGTAATTACCCGCGAAGACCTGGCCGAGCAGTCTATTGACGACCTGCTCGACATCGACGGCATTGACGATGATCGTGCCGGCAAGTTGATCATGGCCGCCCGAGCCCACTGGTTCGAGTAATTAGGCGCGGCCTGAGGAGAGAAGTGCATGACGCAAGTCACGGTGAAACAACTGGCCGATGAGGTCAAAACACCGGTAGAGCGCCTGTTGCAGCAGATGCGTGAGGCAGGTCTGCCGCACACCGCCGCCGAAGAAAATGTGACTGACAGTGAGAAGCAGTCCCTGCTGACTCACTTGAAAAGCAGCCACAAGGCGAAAGTGGAAGAACCACGCAAGATCACGCTGCAGCGTAAAACCACCAGCACCCTGCGTGTGGCTGGTAGCAAAAGCATCAGCGTAGAAGTTCGCAAAAAGAAAGTTTTCGTACAGCGCAGCCCGGAAGAAATCGAAGCCGAGCGCAAGCGTGAACTGGATGAGCGTCGCGCAGTAGAAAATGCTGCCCGTCAGAAGGCTGAAGAAGAAGCCAAGCAACGCGCCGAAGTAGAAGCGCGTAATCAGCCTGCTGCTGCGCAGAACGCTAACAGCGCTGCCGTTGCGGCGCCGGTTGCCGCTGCAGAACCTGTTCGCGAAAGCGCGCCGGTGGTTGCCGCTGCTCCAGCTCCGTCTGCTGACGTTCGCAACAAGCAGAACGAACAGCGCCGTCCTGACAAGCCACGTGCCGACGATAACAATCGTCGCAGCGGTGGCGGTGATGGCGAGCGCAAAAACGCTCCGCATCGCGCCTCGGTCAAGGAAAAAGCGCCAGCTCCACGTGTGGCGCCACGCACTACCGACGAAGAAAGCGATGGCTTCCGTCGCGGTGGTCGCGGCAAGGCCAAACTGAAGAAGCGCAACGCCCACGGTTTCCAGAGCCCAACCGGCCCTGTCGTGCGTGATGTGCAGATCGGCGAGACCATCACTGTTGGCGATCTCGCCAATCAGATGTCGGTCAAGGCTGCTGAAATCATCAAGTTCATGTTCAAACTGGGTACTCCAGCGACCATCAACCAGGTGCTTGATCAGGAAACTGCTCAACTGGTAGCCGAAGAACTGGGCCACAAAGTGACCCTGGTCAGCGACACCGCCCTGGAAGATTCCCTGGCCGAGTCCCTCAAGTTTGAAGGTGAGTCGTTCTCCCGTGCGCCAGTCGTGACCGTCATGGGCCACGTTGACCACGGTAAAACTTCCCTGCTCGACTACATCCGTCGTGCCAAGGTAGCTGCTGGCGAAGCCGGCGGTATCACCCAGCACATCGGTGCATACCACGTTGAAACCGAACGCGGCATGGTCACCTTCCTCGATACCCCGGGTCACGCCGCGTTTACCGCAATGCGTGCTCGTGGTGCCAAGGCGACCGACATCGTGATTCTGGTGGTTGCAGCGGACGACGGCGTGATGCCGCAGACCATTGAAGCGGTTCAGCACGCAGTAGCGGCTGGCGTTCCACTGGTTGTAGCAGTGAACAAAATCGACAAGCCGGGCGCCGATCTCGATCGCATCCGTAGCGAACTGTCGGTTCACGGCGTGACTTCCGAAGAATGGGGCGGTGATACGCCGTTCGTTCCGGTTTCGGCGAAAGTCGGTACTGGTGTCGACGAGCTGCTCGAAGCCGTTCTGCTGCAAGCTGAAGTTCTCGAACTGAAAGCGACCCCATCGGCTCCTGGCCGTGGTGTTGTGGTTGAATCGCGTCTCGACAAAGGTCGTGGCCCGGTGGCAACCGTTCTGGTTCAAGACGGTACCCTGCGCCAAGGCGACATGGTCCTGGTCGGTTCGAACTATGGTCGCGTTCGCGCCATGCTCGACGAGAACGGCAAGCCAATCAAAGAAGCCGGTCCTTCCATCCCTGTCGAGATCCTCGGCCTGGACGGTACTCCGGACGCTGGCGACGAGATGAGTGTGGTTGCCGACGAGAAGAAAGCCCGTGAAGTGGCTCTGTTCCGTCAAGGCAAGTTCCGCGAAGTCAAACTGGCTCGCGCTCACGCCGGCAAGCTGGAAAACATCTTCGAAAACATGGGTCAGGCCGAGAAGAAGACGCTCAACATCGTCCTCAAATCCGACGTCCGTGGTTCGCTGGAAGCGTTGAACGGTGCCTTGAATGGCCTGGGCAACGATGAAGTACAAGTGCGCGTAGTCGGCGGCGGTGTCGGTGGTATCACCGAGTCCGACGCTAACCTGGCACTGGCTTCCAACGCTGTACTGTTCGGCTTCAACGTGCGTGCCGATGCTGGCGCACGGAAGATCGTCGAGCAGGAAGGTCTGGATATGCGTTACTACAACGTGATCTACGACATCATCGAAGACGTCAAGAAAGCCCTGACCGGCATGCTCGGCAGCGATGTTCGCGAGAACATCCTGGGTGTGGCCGAAGTGCGTGACGTGTTCCGTTCGCCGAAGTTTGGCGCGATCGCTGGTTGCATGGTGATCGAAGGTGTTGTGCACCGTAACCGTCCGATCCGTGTACTGCGTGAAGACATCGTTATCTTCGAAGGCGAGCTGGAATCCCTGCGCCGCTTCAAGGATGACGCTTCCGAAGTACGTGCCGGCATGGAATGCGGTATCGGCGTGAAGAGCTACAACGACGTCAAAGTCGGCGACAAGATCGAAGTCTTCGAGAAGGTTCAGGTTGCTCGCAGCCTCTAACTCGCGCACTTCAGGAGCCGTGATGGGCTGCCGCACTCAAGGGTGTGGCGCATCACCCGGACTCTAAACGCAACGCCCGGTCTGGCTTTTGTCAGGCCGGGCGTTTGCCGCTTTCAGACCTGACGGGTTTCACCGCCGGGCAGTAACAGGTAACAAAATCATGGCAAAAGAATACAGCCGTACCCAACGTATCGGCGATCAGATGCAGCGCGAGCTGGCCCAACTGATCCGTCGTGAAGTCAAGGATCCACGCGTGGGTCTGGTCACCATTACCGCTGTGGAAGTCAGCCGTGACGTCGGTCACGCAAAGATTTTCATCACCGTGATGGGCCAGGACAACGCAGAAGACATCGCGCAAAGCATCAAGGTGCTCAATTCCGCTGCAGGCTTCCTGCGCATGCAATTGGCCCGTGAAATGAAACTGCGCAGCGTGCCGCAACTGCACTTCCACTACGACGAATCCGTCGTCCGTGGCGCGCACTTGTCGGCGCTGATCGAGCGTGCGGTTGCTGAAGACAATCAGCATCCGGTCGTTGCTGAACCTGAAGACACCAAGGAGTAATTCGGTGGCTCAGGTCAAACGTATCCGTCGTAACGTCAGCGGCATCATCCTGCTCGACAAGCCGTTGGGGTTCACCTCCAACGCTGCGTTGCAGAAGGTTCGCTGGTTGCTCAACGCCGAGAAGGCCGGCCACACCGGCAGTCTGGATCCGCTGGCCACCGGCGTCTTGCCGCTGTGCTTCGGTGAGGCCACCAAGTTCTCGCAATACCTGCTCGATTCGGACAAGGGTTATGAAACCCTGGCGCAACTGGGCAAGACCACCACCACGGCCGATGCCGAGGGAGAGGTTTTGCAGGAACGCCCAGTGACCGTTGGTCGCGCCGATGTCGAAGCGGCATTGCCGAAATTTCGTGGGCAAATCAGTCAGATACCGCCGATGTACTCGGCGCTCAAGCGTGATGGCCAGCCGCTGTACAAGCTGGCCCGTGCAGGCGAAGTAGTGGAGCGTGAACCGCGTTCTGTTACTATTGCGCGCTTGGAATTACTGGCCTTCGAAGGCGATACTGCGCGTCTTGCGGTGGATTGCAGCAAGGGCACCTATATTCGCACCCTGGTGGAGGATATCGGTGAGCAACTCGGTTGTGGTGCGTACGTCGCAGAATTGCGCCGTACCCAGGCCGGGCCTTTCACCCTGGCGCAGACCGTGACCCTCGAAGAGCTTGAAGCGGTACATGCCGAAGGCGGCAACGAAGCGGTCGACCGCTTCCTGATGCCATCGGACAGCGGCCTGCTGGATTGGCCGTTGCTGCACTTCTCGGAAGCGAGCGCGTTCTACTGGCTCAACGGCCAGCCAGTACGTGCCCCGGATGCTCCGAAGTTCGGCATGGTACGGGTACAGGATCACAATGGTCGCTTCATCGGTATCGGTGAAGTGAGCGAAGACGGGCGCATCGCGCCACGTCGTTTGATTCGGTCAGAATGACCGGAACCGGCCTGTGTAACAGCAGGTCGGCGAGTGTGGCTGTTAACAGGCACGGTCACGACTCATTTATAGATACAGGGATTTGTCCCTGGCCTGTTGAAGCTGTTTCCCTGAAACAGTTTCCTGATAAAAGGATTGCCTCATGGCTCTCGACGTTCAAGAAAAAGCTCAAATCGTTGCTGACTACCAGCAAGCTGTTGGTGACACTGGTTCGCCAGAAGTGCAAGTTGCACTGCTGACCCACAACATCAACAAACTGCAAGGTCACTTCAAGGCCAACGGTAAAGATCACCACTCCCGTCGTGGTCTGATCCGCATGGTAAACCAGCGTCGCAAGCTGCTGGACTACCTGAAAGGCAAGGACGTGAGCCGTTACAGCGCTCTGATCGCTCGCCTGGGTCTGCGTCGCTAATCAGCGATTGCGCTATGAGGTTGGTGGTCTGCCAGACGTCCGCGGTTTACCGCGGGCGCCTTGCAGGCTCCCAGCCTCAAGTTTTATCTGGATACATGTTTTACCCCGGACAAGGGTTGGGCCGATTCCCGACATTGCCCAAGAATTCGCAAGAAACCAGTTCCCCCAAGAGCCACAAAGAAGGTAGGACACCGTGAACCCGGTAATCAAAAAATTCCAGTTCGGTCAATCGACCGTTACCCTCGAGACTGGCCGTATCGCCCGTCAGGCCTCCGGCGCAGTATTGGTCACCGTTGACGACGACGTCAGCGTATTGGTGACTGTCGTCGGTGCAAAACAAGCCGATCCGGGCAAGGGCTTCTTCCCTCTGTCCGTTCACTACCAGGAAAAGACTTACGCTGCCGGTAAGATCCCTGGCGGTTTCTTCAAGCGTGAAGGCCGTCCTTCCGAGAAAGAAACCCTGACTTCCCGACTGATCGACCGTCCGATCCGTCCGCTGTTCCCAGAAGGCTTCATGAACGAAGTGCAGGTTGTCTGCACCGTCGTTTCCACCAGCAAGAAGACCGATCCGGACATCGCTGCGATGATCGGTACCTCGGCTGCCCTGGCCATTTCGGGCATCCCGTTCGACGGCCCGATCGGCGCCGCTCGCGTAGCGTTCCACGAAAGCACCGGCTACCTGCTGAACCCGACTTACGAGCAGCAAGCTGCTTCGAGCCTGGACATGGTCGTTGCCGGTACTTCCGACGCCGTACTGATGGTTGAATCGGAAGCCAAAGAGCTGACCGAAGACCAGATGCTGGGCGCTGTACTGTTCGCTCACGACGAGTTCCAGGTTGTCATCAACGCTGTGAAAGAACTGGCCGCTGAAGCTGCCAAGCCAACCTGGAACTGGGCTCCGGCTCCAGAAGCCACCGAACTGCTGGGCGCTATCCGTGCCGAGTTCGGCGACGCGATCTCCCAGGCTTACACCATCACCATCAAGGCCGACCGTTACGCTCGCCTGGGTGAGCTGAAGGATCAAGTCGTTGCCAAGCTGTCCGGTGAAGAAGGCCAGCCTTCGTCCAGCGAAGTCAAAGCCGCTTTCGGCGAAATCGAATACCGCACCGTTCGCGAAAACATCGTCAACGGCAAGCCACGTATCGACGGTCGCGACACCAAAACCGTACGTCCGCTGAACATCGAAGTCGGCGTTCTGCCGAAGACTCACGGTTCGGCGCTGTTCACCCGTGGTGAAACCCAGGCTCTGGTAGTCGCGACTTTGGGCACCGCCCGTGACGCACAGCTGCTGGACACCCTGGAAGGCGAGAAAAAAGACCCGTTCATGCTGCACTACAACTTCCCTCCGTTCTCGGTAGGTGAGTGTGGTCGCATGGGTGGCGCTGGTCGTCGTGAAATCGGTCACGGCCGTCTGGCCCGTCGTTCGGTTTCGGCCATGTTGCCAGCCGCTGACGTGTTCCCGTACACCATCCGTGTGGTTTCGGAAATCACCGAATCCAACGGTTCGAGCTCGATGGCTTCCGTTTGCGGCGCTTCCCTGGCCCTGATGGATGCTGGTGTGCCGATGAAGGCGCCAGTTGCCGGTATCGCCATGGGTCTGGTTAAAGAGGGCGAGAAATTCGCCGTCCTGACCGACATCCTCGGTGACGAAGACCACCTGGGCGACATGGACTTCAAAGTAGCCGGTACCGCCAAAGGCGTTACTGCGCTGCAGATGGACATCAAGATCAAGGGCATCACCGAAGAGATCATGGAAATCGCTCTGGGCCAAGCCCTGGAAGCGCGCCTGAACATCCTCGGTCAGATGAACCAGATCATCGGCCAGTCGCGTACCGAACTGTCGGCCAACGCTCCGACCATGATCGCGATGAAAATCGACACCGACAAGATCCGTGACGTTATCGGTAAAGGTGGCGCGACCATCCGTGCGATCTGCGAAGAAACCAAGGCTTCGATCGACATCGAAGACGACGGTTCGATCAAGATCTTCGGCGAAACCAAGGAAGCTGCAGAAGCTGCACGTCAGCGCGTTCTGGGTATCACCGCGGAAGCCGAGATCGGTAAGATCTACGTGGGCAAGGTTGAGCGCATCGTCGACTTCGGCGCATTCGTTAACATCCTGCCGGGCAAGGACGGTCTGGTGCACATCTCGATGCTGAGCGACGCTCGCGTAGAGAAAGTCACCGACATCCTGAAAGAAGGCCAGGAAGTGGAAGTGCTGGTACTGGACGTGGACAACCGCGGCCGTATCAAGCTGTCCATCAAAGACGTGGCAGCGGCCAAGGCTTCGGGCGTTTAATCACCCCAAAGCGTTAGCGCAGTAAAAATGCCCCGCCGTGAAAACGGCGGGGCATTTTTTTGTCTGCGAAATATCGAGACATTCTGCGAAGTTGCCGGACTTCAGAACCGGTGCTAGGTTTAGCCCACCGCCCGTGTAGCTCAGCCGGTAGAGCAGCGCACTCGTAACGCGAAGGTCGCAGGTTCGATTCCTGTCTCGGGCACCACCTCTTTTATTTCACCTTGCGGCTCAGATCCTCGACGGTACGTTTGAGCTGATCCATCGCCCGATCCTGATCGTTGATTTTCTGCTTCAGATTCGAAAGCTCGCTGCTGTTCGAGTTGGAACTGGAGCCACTGTTGCGCTTGAGGTCTTCTACCTGACGACCGAGCGTGTCCAGTTCACGGTCCTGGTCTTTGACCTTGTTTCTCAACTCATCGATTTCCTTGCCACTGGAGCTTGAGCTCGAACCGCTGCTGCGTTTGAGTTCTTCGATCTGCCGCGACTGGTCACTGATCGTGTCGCGCATTTTTTGCAGTTCATCGACGCTGATGTCACTTCTGATGACGACGTCTTTGCCGTAGTCGTTGTGAATCAGGGCAACCTTGTCGCCGTAGGAAGAGCTGCTACTGCTCAACTCGACAGCCATTGCGTTTGCAGGCAGCGCCAGAACAGCCATCAGCGCGGTAGCGGACACAACAGAGAAATTTTTCGAAAAGCTGCGCATCACTGGTTTTCCTTGTGAACAGCGGAGACGTGCCGAAGTGGCACATCGCTACGACTCGAAATCCGCATTTATGTTCCGCAGGTCAACTTTTTGTGCGAGAGATGTAAAGAGCCGTGTAATTCGTCATGCAAACGTCCTATATTCGGTGCCTGCATGAGCATCGCTTAGCAGTTTTCAGATGATCCCGAATGGTTCCGAAGGCCGGACAATCCGCGTCAGAGAGATCCTTGATGATCCAGATCCATCCTCCATTCTTACGATCAGCGAGAACGCCATGACCGAATTAACTCAAGAGCAACGTCACGAACAAGCGCTGGAAAAGTACAAACTCGACGCGCCGCAGCTGCTGGAAGAGATCAAGGACCTCAGTCCTGATGATCAGAAAGATCAGATCCAGTGGGCCTTCGAAGACGAAGCCGAAGCTCAGGGGCTGCAGCCGTGGGAGTTGACGCTCAAGTACACGAGCACGCCGGAGGAGTTCGAGGCGCAGCGCCTCGTGCTGCACAAAGAGGCGGCCGAAGTGCTGGGTGTCGAGTGGGACGAGTACTGCGAGATGAATAATCTGGTGGTCTGAAACAAAAACGCCAGCCTCAACCGGGCTGGCGTTTTTTATTGCGTGCAGTCTTCAGAGGCTGAGGCGCATCGACAGGTCGACCGCTTTGACGTCCTTGGTCATCGCGCCGATCGAGATGTAATCCACCCCGGTCTCGGCAATCGGCAGCAACGTGCTTTCGTTGATACCGCCGCTCGCTTCCAGCTTCGCCTTGCCGCCGTTCAGGCGCACGGCTTCGCGCATGTCATCCAGGCTCAGCTCGTCGAGCATGATGATGTCAGCGCCTGCCTCCAGCGCTTCTTTCAGCTCATCCAGGCTTTCCACTTCGACTTCCACCGGTTTGCCCGGCGCGATCTTGTGCGCGGCGGCAATGGCTTGTGGAATGCCACCGCTGGCAGCGATGTGGTTTTCCTTGATCAGGAACGCGTCGTACAGTCCGATGCGATGGTTGTGGCAGCCACCGCAGGTCACCGCGTATTTCTGCGCCAGACGCAGGCCTGGCAGGGTTTTGCGGGTGTCGAGCAGTTTGACCTGAGTCTCGGCAACGAAGTCGGCCAAATATTGCGCACGTGTGGCCACACCGGACAGCAGTTGCAGGAAATTCAGCGCACTGCGCTCACCGGTCAGCAGCGAACGGGCCGGACCTTCCAGGTGAAACAGCGGCTGATTGGGTTGCACCCGCTCGCCATCACGCACCTGCCAATGCACCGCGACGCGCGGATCTAGCTGACGAAACACTGTATCGACCCACGCAGTACCGCAGATAACGGCGGCATCGCGAGTGATGATGGTGGCTTTGGCCAGGCGTTCGGCCGGGATCAGTTGCGCGGTGATGTCGCCGCTGCCGATGTCTTCGAGCAACGCACGGCGCACGTTGGCTTCGATTTCGGCGGTCAAATCGGCGAGACGTAGATTCGGCATAACGGGCTCCACAAACAAAGTGGCTCGATTATAGGGGCATGGCGCGAGCCAACCCAAGGCGAGAACTCGCGTGCTTGCCTGCATCTGGTCGATTTTCTTTGAGCAAACCCCGCCCACGCGTGGTCACTGAGAGGGGATCGGGCATAGGGGAAACCCTGACGGGTATAGCGTCGGGAGCAAGTTATGAAGATAATCCGCCTTGCATTTGACGCCATGGCTTTGACGTCCAGATTGGACTTGTGGGAGCGAGCCTGCTCGCGAATGCATTCTTTTCAGTGACATTGATGTGGCTGACACACCGCCATCGCGAGCAGGCTCGCTCCCACAGGGGATCGGGGTTGCTTGACCGAACGAATCACCGTTTCAGGAGGCTTGGATGCACAACGACGGGAAAGTAGTGCCTTTGCACAAGGCCGCTACCGATCAGGCGAATCATTCGCCGCTCGCCCGCCTGCCTGTGATTCTGCTTCAGGTTCGCGACAAGGCTGCCCAGCAACTGCGACATGCTTTGCAGGAGCTGTTCGATAACGCCGACGACACCTTGTTTGAAATGGCTGATCGGGCGCGCAACGACGTCGAACAGAACATCTTCTTCGAAGCGATGCGCGACCTGCGCCTCAAGCGCAAAAACATCGAGCGTGGTTTTCTCGAGCAATTCTTTGAGGCGTTCGCCGCCCTCACGCAATACGATTCCACGCACAACGCGCTGCCGCGCACGCTGATCTTCGAAGAGACCGCGCCACGCACCGACGACATGGAGCGTAATGTCGCGGTGGAAACCATGGTGGGCCGTGTGCTCAAACGCGATGGATTCGCCCTCGATCAGTTGAGCGCACGATTGAGCGCGTTGCTCGGCCAGCCACTCGCCGATCAACACAACCCACTCGGCCCGGCCCTGCTGTGTGAGTATTTTTTGCAGGCCGGACGCAATCTGGGCGTAGAGATCAAGGTCAAGCTGATCCTGCTCAAACTGTTCGAGCGCTATGTGTTGGCCGACACCGAACAACTCTATGGTGAAGCCAATCAATTGTTACTGGCCACTGGCGTCTTGCCGCAGTTGAAACCGGCACCGACACGCCGCGCCATCGACCGCGCGGTGGCCAGCGTGCACAGTGAAGAGGGCGATGATCCGCAGCCCGCTGACGAAGGCGTGCAAGAAGTCTTCAGCGCGTTGCAGGAGTTGCTGTTGCATGTGCGCGGCAGTGTTGCCCCGACGCTGGAGCCCAGCGCCGCCGCGCAACCGATTTCCACCCGCGACCTGCTGCGCCTGCTCTCGCACCTGCAGCAATATGTGCCGGCGCTGGCTGCGCAGGACGACTTCGATCTGCGCAATCAGCTCGAACAACTGCTGACCCGGGTCAGCGTCAGAAGTGGCAAATCGCGGAGTGTGGGCGATGCGGACGAAGACGTGATCAACCTGATCGCCATGGTTTTTGACTGCATCCTTGAAGACCGTAATGTGCCCGATTCGCTCAAGGCCTTGATCGCCCGTTTGCAGATCCCGATGCTCAAGGTGGCGGTGCTCGACAAGAGTTTCTTCAGCCGCGGCAGCCACCCGGCGCGACGCCTGCTCAACGAAATTGCCGAGGCCGCCATGGGCTGGGGCGATTGCGACGGCGAAGCGCGTGACAGCTTGTACCTGCGCATCGAACAAGTGGTGCAGCGCCTGCTGACGGACTTTGTCGATGATCCGGCGATTTTCTCCGAATTGCTCGCCGACTTCCTCGCGTTCACCAGTGACGAGCGCCGCCGCAGCGAGCTGCTTGAACAGCGTTTGCGTGACGCCGAAGAGGGGCGAGCGAAAACCGAACTGGCCCGGCGTCGGGTCGAGCGGGCGTTGAATCAGGCACTGTTGGGCAAAACACTGCCGCCGTCGGTGGTCACCTTCGTACAGGACGCCTGGAGCAAAGTACTGCTGCTGACCTGCCTCAAGCATGGCGATCAGTCCGCTGAATGGCAGGCCGATGTGCAAACCATGGAGCAACTGATCTGGAGCGTGCAGCGTCATGAGGACTCTGAGTCCAGCCTGCGTTTGCTGGCGCTGGTGCCGGGGTTGCTCAAGTCGCTGCGTGATGGCCTGACCAGTTCGGCGTTCGATCCGTTCGCCACCAGCGAATTTTTCAGTGAGCTGGAAGCCCTTCACGTGCGCGTGCTGGAGCGTCCCGTCGAGGTCGATCACGCTGCGCCAATGATCGAGGTGTCGCAACAGATCGTGTTGCCCACCGCCGATGACAGCAGTCTCGCGCTGACCTCGGTACGCTTGCCCCACGACGCCGCCGGTCTGCGCCAGGTCGAGCAACTGCGCCTGGGCAGTTGGGTGGCGTTTCAGGAAGACGATGACAACAGCCTACGCTGCAAGCTGGCGGCCATTATCGATGCCACCGGCAAGTATGTCTTTGTCGATCGCACCGGGATGAAAGTGCTGGAGCGCAGCCGAATGGCGCTGGCCGTGGAATTCCAGCGTGGCGCAGTGCGTGCGCTGGATGACACGTTGTTGTTCGACCGTGCGCTGGAGTCGGTGCTGGGCAATCTGCGGCGACTCAATCGCGCCAAGTGATCGCGCGCCGGGGGCCGATCACGGCATACTGGGCGCTCACACAGTCGGCGTTGAAGGAATCGGTATGCAGTTGGATCCCGCTAGCGGGTGGTGTCACGGGGTGCAAGTCTGCCCATCGCCCAACTTCAATGAACGCCCTGCGGGCGAAATTTCCCTGTTGGTGATCCATAACATCAGCCTGCCGCCAGCGCAGTTCGCCACCGGCAAGGTGCAGGAATTTTTCCAGAATCGTCTGGATGTCACTGAACATCCCTACTTTGCAGGGATTGCCGACCTGCGCGTTTCAGCGCACTTTCTGATCGAACGTGACGGCAAGGTCACCCAGTTTGTCTCCTGTCTTGAGCGGGCATGGCATGCCGGCGTGTCGATTTTCGACGGCCGCGAAACCTGTAATGATTTTTCCGTGGGCATTGAGCTTGAAGGCACCGATGATCTGCCGTTCACCGATGCGCAGTATCAAGCGTTGACGGCGTTGACCCGCCAGTTGCAAAGAGCATTTCCGGCCATCACCGGCGCCCGCATTTGTGGGCACAGCGACATAGCACCCGGGCGTAAGACCGATCCTGGCCCGGCATTCGACTGGGCGCGTTACCGCGCAGCCCTGGCACAAGAGGAAGGACAATGAGTTTTCTGGTGTTACTGCTGGCGGTCTGGATCGAGAAGTTCTCGGCCCTGCGCCATCGGGTTCAACGCGATGGCGGATGGATCCGCGAACTGCACAAACTCGAAGCCAGCGAGCGGCTGGCGAGTAAGCCCTGGCTGGTGCTGACGATACTGGTGCTGTTTCCGCTGGCGTTGCTGGCGCTGTTGCTGGTGGTGCTGGAGCCGGTGGCTTATGGCCTGCTGGCCTTGCCGGTGCATTTGCTGGTGGTGATTTACAGCCTGGGACGCGGTGATTTGCTCGGCGGTCTCGGGCCGTTTCGCGATGCCTGGCGCCGTGAGGATCTGCAAGCCGCGGCGCATGTGGCCAAGCGTGATCTGGATATCTGCGCCGACAGCGGTGAGCAATTGCTCGATCGCGTACAAGGCCACTTGCTGTGGGAAGCCTATCAAAGCTTCTTCGCGGTGATTTTCTGGTATTTCCTGCTCGGCCCGGTCGCGGCGCTCGCTTATCGTTTGTTGGCGCTGGCCGAAGAACACGGCAAGAATCCAGCATTGGTCGAACGCGCGGGGCAACTGCGTCATGCCTTTGACTGGGTGCCAGTGCGTTTGCTGGCGGCGAGTCTGGCGCTGGTCGGCAACTTCGTTGCGGTCAGTCGGGTGATGCTGCATGAGCTGCTCAACTGGAACATCAGCGCTGCCCAGTTGATCAACCGGGTCGGTTTGGCGGCGGGGGAGATTCCACCTCCCGTGGTCGGACCTGAAGGCATCAACACCCTCGATTGCCTGTGGGAACTGCTGCTGCGTGCGGCGGTGCTGTGGTATGCCGGGTTTGCCTTGTGGACCGTTCTGGTTCACTGATCAATCGGGCTGAGGGAGCAAATCCCTCGGCCCTACTCGTCGTTAACCTTAAGTTACAAAACCTCCCGTCGATTTGAGCTATACAGAGATGGCGCTCGATAGTGGCTATCTGCTGTCGCCCCGCGCCTGCCAATAAAAACAAGAAAAACCAAGGGAGACTTCCAGTGAAGAGCTTGCTCTATCCCGCCGTCTCGCTGATGAACCGTCTGAGCTTCGGCATGAAGTTCAGCCTGATCAGCGTGCTGTTCCTGGTGCCGATGCTGGTGACCAATTTCTATCTGGTGCGCGATTCCTATCGTGAGTTCCAGGGCACCCGCGTCGAGCTGCAAAGCCTCGATCTGCTGGGCAGCAGCCTGACGTTGCGTCGGGATCTGGAAACCCTCAACAACCTGGTGCAGATCAATGTCACCCTCGGCCAGTCCGGCAAGGCCGGGAATGTCGAGTCGCAGATCACCGCCCTCGAACAAGCGGTTCTGGCGCGCCTGCAAGGGCTGACGGCGATGACCGACGATCCCGAACAGATCAAGGTATTCGACGGCAAGCGCGATGAGATGATCGCTGCATTCAAGGCCCAGCATGTGGAAAGCTCACTGCAGAGCAAAAGCGCGCTGATTGGCAAATTACTCGCCAGTGCGCAGATCTTCAGCCAGATCATCACCAGTCAGGCCGGCTTGAGCCGCGATAACCAGAGTGACATTCGCCAACTCAGCGAACTGGTGACATTGATCACCCCAAGCGTCACGCAAACCCTCGGCGAAGGCCGGGCGATGGGCTCGTATTCGCTGGGGCAGGGCTTTCTCAACAGTTCGTCGAGCACGCGTTTCGATGAATTGCTGGTGCAGATCGAAAAACTGCAGGCCGAATACGGCTTGAAACTGCACGATGCACTCGGCTCCAGCAAAGCTGCGCAGGAACACCTCAACGCGGCGGCCGAGAGCAGCAAGGCCTCACTCAAACAGGCCAGCGAACTGTTCGAAGAGCAAGTGGTAATGGCTGACACGCTCGATGCACCATGGCTGGCGTTTTACGACCAGGTCACCGCGCTGATGGACAAGACTTACCAGCTCAACGAAGCCACTCTGAAATTTCTCGACACTCAATTGCAGCAACGTCTGGCGCAAAACCGTACGCACATGGTCTTGCAGGCCGTGGCGCTGTCGGTGGTGTTTGTGCTGATTTTCTATCTCTACGGCGGTTTTTATGCCTCGACCCGCACCACGCTGAAACGCCTGGGAGCGATGATGGACAAGGTCGCGGCTGGCGACATGACGGTCAATTTCAAAGCCAACAGCCGCGATGAACTGGGCGAGTTGGGCGAAGTGTTCAACGGCACGGTGCGCAAGATTCACGACTTGATCGAGCGCGTGGGGCAGACCGTCGGCGAGGTCGAACGTCAGGCCGGGCAGGTTGAAAATGTCTCGGCGCAAAGCAACCAGGCGGTCGCCGGGCAGCGCACACAGATCGAACAAGTGGCGACGGCAATGAACCAGATGTCGGCCACCTCACTGGAGGTGGCGCGCAGTGCGGCGGCAGCGGTGAGCAGCGCCCACAGCGTGAATGACGAGACCATCAGTGGTCGTGGCCTGGTCAAGTCGCAGCAGGGCAGCATTGCTGCGCTGGCCAGCGAAATCGATCAGTCGGTGCTGGTGATTAATCACTTGGCCAGTGATAGTCAGTCGATCAGTCGCGTGCTGGAAGTGATCAAAAGCATCGCCGAACAAACCAACCTGCTGGCACTCAATGCTGCGATCGAAGCGGCGCGGGCCGGCGAGCAAGGGCGTGGTTTTGCGGTGGTCGCAGACGAGGTGCGCACGCTGGCCAAGCGCACCCAGCAATCGACCGAAGAAATCGAACAGATGATCGCCAAGTTGCACGGCGGCGTCGGCGCAGCGGTGAAAGCCATGGGCGTCAGCCATCAAATGGCCAACGGCACGGTCGGGCAGTCGGAAAAGGTCCAGCAGGCGCTGGAAAACATCCTCGGCGCAGTCGGCATGATCGTCGATCAGAACCAGCAGATTGCTGCGGCGGTGGAACAGCAAACGGCGGTGGCGCATGACATCGATCAGAACATCGTCGAGATCAACCGCGCCGGCGAGCGCACGGCGCACGGCGCACACCAGACCGAAGATGCCAGCCGCGCGCTGTCTGCCCAAGTCGTGGAACTCAAACAACTGATCAGCGCGTTCCGCGTCTGAGTCGTTGTGGGAGCGAGCCTGCTCGCGAATGCAATCTGTCAGTGACATCGCTGTCACCTGACAGTCCGCATTCGCGAGCAGGCTCGCTCCCACAGGGTTTCGCGTTTTATCAGAATTTTTTGTAGTACTTTTTCACTTCAACTCGTAAGCCCAATCCTGTTTTTCTCCGTGCTCTGGCTTTTCCCTATCAATGAACCAGTATCCATATTCATCTGATCGCGTACCGGAGGCCGCTCATGTCTGTTGCAACCCTGGGAATCCAGGGCCGTTGTGCTCATTGCCAGACCACGCTGGTACTCAAGCCCTGGCAGCTCAATGCCATCTCGATCAATGAGCCATTCACCTGCGAGCATTGCCAGAAAACCCTGGAGTTGCGCTGCCCGCAACAGATCAAACGCTTCAAGTCGCTCGATTCACTGGCGTTGCTGCGCTTCAGCGCGTCGGTCACGGTGTGCACTGCGCTGTTGGTGGCGTTGGTGATGGAATGGGTGGGGCTGCTCAGCGTCACTGAGCAACTGAACGCGTCACTGATCACGATCTTCGTGTATTTCGTGGTGGTGCGTTATGCGCGCCATCGTCAGCACCTGACGCTGACACTGGATGCCGCCAAGGCACACGCCGACTGATTACCAGCCGAACACTTCGCAACTGTTGGCGGTGCTGGCGGCGGCCAGTTGTTGTGGGGTGATATTCATCAATGCCGCCAACGCCGCGCAGATTGCCGGCAAGTGCGCCGGGCTGTTGCGCTGGCCGGGAAACATCGCGGGCGGCATGTCCGGTGAGTCGGTTTCCAGCACGATCGACTCCAGCGGCAGTTCCGCCAGCACGCGATGCATGCGCAAGGCTTGCGGCCAGGTCGGTGCGCCGCCCAGGCCCAGTTTGAAACCGAGTTTGATGTATTCCCGTGCTTCTTCGCGGCTGCCGGCGAAAGCGTGGGTGATCCCTGCGCGTTTCAGTTTGAAGCGCTTAAGCGTCGCAATAACTGCTGCGTGGCTGCGCCGCACATGGATCAGCGCCGGCAATTCAAAATCCGCCGCCAATTGCAGTTGCGCTTCGAACAGTGCCTGTTGCCGTTCGCGGTCCAGCGTTTCGACGAAGTAATCCAGACCGATTTCGCCCACCGCGCACAACTGCCGATGACCGTGCAGCCGGGTCAGCCAATCACCCAGAGCCGTCAGATCTTCGGGACGATGCTGATCGAGATACACCGGGTGCAAACCGAATGCCGCGTACAGATCCGCATCGCTCTGCACCAGATCCCAGACCCGCTGCCAGTTACCTTCATAGACGCCCAGCACCACCATTCGCCGCACCCCGAGGGCGCGGCATTCGGCGAGCAACGCCGGGCGATCGGCGTCGAAGTCGGGGAAATCGAGGTGAGTGTGGCTGTCGATCAGCTCCACGGTTCAGTCCTGATGAATACGCTGCTTGAAGGTCCGCGCGATGGCCTGCACGCCAGGCTTGTACTCCGACTGCTCGACAGCGGCCAACGCCAGTTCCAGCGCCTTGTCGGCGATCAACTGGTGTTGTTGGGCCATGGCGTTGACCGGCAGCGGCAGGAAATCCAGCAACTGCGTATCGCCGAAGGTGCCGAGGCGCAGCGGCCGCGATTTCAGCGGGAAGTCATGCAGCGCATCGAACACGCCCTGCAACAGCACGTAGGAAGTTGTCACCAGCGCGTCGGGCAAATGCCCCAGGCGTTGCAGGAGTTCTTCCATCAATTGCTTGCCGCATTCGCGGCTGAAGGACTCGGCGTGTTCGACCAGCACTTCGCCTTTGAAGTCGATCAAGGCTTGCTTGAAACCGGCGGCACGTTCCTGGCTGATGCTCAGTTCCGGGCGCGCGCCGAGCAGTACGATCTGCTTGGGTTGTGGATCGAGCAGGCTCTGGGTCAGGTGCAGACTGGCCTCGCGGTCGTCACTGATCACCGAGCAGAAATGCTCCGGCTCCATGACCCGGTCGATGGCAATGATCGGCAGGCCTTTGGCTTGTAACTGGCGATAGCTGTCATCGCCGGCCGGCAGGCAACTGGCGACGATCAGCGCATCGCAACGCCGTGCGCGGAACAGTTGCAGCAGTTGCCGCTCGCTGTCCGGTGCATCGTCGGAGCTGGCGATCAGCAATTGATAGCCGCGCGCCCGCGCACCTTGCTCGAGCAGTTTGGCGATCCGCGCGTAACTGGGGTTTTCCAGATCCGGCAGAATAAAGCCCAGCGTGCGCGTGTGCCGACTGCGCAGCCCGGCCGCTTGAGGGTTTGGCGTGAAGCCGTGCAGATCGACCACCGCCCGCACCCGCTCGACGGTCGCGGTGCTGATGCGTTGCTGTTCGGCCTTGCCGTTGATGACGTAGCTGGCGGTGGTCACGGACACTCCGGCCAACCGCGCGATATCACTGAGTTTCAACCCGGTATTTCCTTGTTTTTTCGAGCTTGCCGCGACATTTTCGCCAATCCTACCCGATTAGGGCAGGCGACTATTGTCGCAGCGCATCCGACAAGTTGGACTTCAAGGATGGGACATTATCGAGTAACGTGCCGATCAATCTAGATTAAACGTTTCAGCAAGCGTATTTTCTACGTTTTAGACGCCTTTGGCCGGTGCTGCCGTGAAACCGCCAAAACTGCCGCCGAAAAGCAAAGCGGCAGAGCGCCTAAGCTGCAACCATCCAAAACAATACCTGGCACTCATACAGCGCCAAAAAGGAGATCGCATGCTCGAGCTCACTATAGAGCAGATATCCATGGGCCAATCGGCTGTGGATAAACCCGCTGCCTTGCAATTGCTGGCCAATCATCTGGTGGCCGATGGTCTGGTCGCCGACGGCTACCTCGCCGGATTGCAGGCCCGGGAAGCCCAGGGCTCGACCTTTCTCGGTCAAGGTATTGCCATTCCCCACGGAACGCCGGAAACCCGCGATCAGGTGTTCGCCACTGGTGTGCGCCTGATGCAGTTCCCGGAAGGCGTGGATTGGGGCGATGGTCAGATCGTTTATCTGGCGATTGGCATCGCCGCCAAATCCGATGAACACCTGCGTCTGCTGCAACTGCTGACCCGTGCCCTCGGCGAGACCGATCTGGGCCAGGCGCTGCGTCGCGCCAGTTCTCCGCAAGCGCTGCTGAAACTGCTGCAAGGCGCGCCGCAAGAACTGGCGCTGGATGCACAGATGATCGGCCTCGGCGTGTCGGCCGATGATTTCGAAGAATTGGTCTGGCGCGGTGCGCGTCTGCTGCGTCAGGCCGATTGCGTGAGCAATGGTTTCTCGGCGGTGCTGCAACAGGTCGAAGCGCTGCCGTTGGGCGACGGCTTGTGGTGGTTGCACAGTGAGCAAACCGTGAAGCGTCCGGGTTTGGCTTTCGTGACGCCGGACAAACCGATGCGCTACCTCGGTCAGCCGCTCAGTGGTCTGTTCTGTCTGGCCAGCCTTGGCGAAGCGCATCAGGCGTTGCTCGAGCGTCTTTGTGCGTTGCTGATTGAAGGTCGTGGCCATGAACTGGGCCGCGCTACCAGCAGCCGTAAAGTCCTCGAAGTGCTCGGCGGTGAATTGCCCGCCGACTGGCCAAGCGCACGCATTGCGCTGGCCAACGCTCACGGCTTGCACGCGCGCCCGGCGAAGATCCTCGCGCAACTGGCGAAAAGTTTTGACGGCGAAATTCGTGTGCGCATCGTTGACGGTCAGGACAGCGCAGTGTCGGTGAAGAGTCTGAGCAAACTGCTCAGCCTCGGCGCCCGTCGTGGTCAGGTGCTGGAGCTGATCGCCGAACCAAGTATCGCCGCTGATGCCTTGCCGGCCTTGCTCGCCGCCATCGAAGAAGGCCTTGGTGAGGAAGTCGAACCGCTGCCAGCGGTGAGTCAGCAGCACGAAGTCATCGCCGACATCGCCGAAGTCGTTGTCGCCCCGGCGTCCGGCAGCCAGTTGCAAGCGATCCCGGCGGCCCCTGGCATTGCCATCGGCCCGGCACATATTCAAGTGCAACAGGCCATCGATTATCCGCTGCGCGGTGAGTCTGCCGCCGTTGAGCGCGAACGTCTCAAGCAAGCGCTCAGCGATGTGCGCAGCGACATTCAGGGCTTGATTGAACGCAGCAAAGCCAAAGCCATCCGCGAGATCTTCATCACCCATCAGGAGATGCTCGACGACCCGGAACTCACCGACGAAGTCGACACCCGCCTCAAACAAGGCGAAAGCGCAGAAGCGGCGTGGATGGCGGTGATAGAAGCCGCGGCCAAACAACAGGAATCGCTGCAGGACGCTTTGCTCGCCGAACGCGCAGCTGACTTGCGTGATATTGGCCGCCGCGTGCTGGCGCAACTTTGCGGAATTCAAACGCCGAGCGAGCCTGAGCAGCCGTACATCCTGGTGATGGACGAAGTCGGCCCGTCCGACGTCGCGCGTCTGGATCCGGCGCGTGTGGCAGGGATTCTCACCGCCCGCGGCGGCGCCACGGCGCACAGCGCCATCGTCGCCCGAGCTCTCGGCATTCCGGCGCTGGTCGGTGCTGGCGCGGCAGTGTTGCTGTTGCAACCGGGCACACCGTTGCTGCTCGACGGTCAACGTGGTCGCCTGCACGTCGATGCCGATGCTGCGACGCTGCGGCGCGCCGCTGAAGAACGCGATACCCGCGAACAACGGCTGAAGATTGCCGCCGAACAACGTCATCAACCGGCACACACCACCGACGGTCACGCCGTCGAAGTCTTTGCCAACATCGGCGAAAGCGCCGGCGTGATCAGTGCAGTGGAGCAGGGCGCCGAGGGTATCGGTCTGCTGCGCACCGAACTGATTTTCATGGCCCATCCGCAAGCGCCGGACGAAGCCACGCAAGAAGCCGAATACCGCCGCGTCCTCGATGGCCTCGCCGGGCGTCCGCTGGTGGTGCGCACGCTAGACGTCGGCGGCGACAAACCGCTGCCGTATTGGCCGATCGCCAAAGAAGAAAACCCGTTCCTCGGCGTGCGCGGCATTCGCCTGACCTTGCAGCGTCCGCAGATCATGGAAGCGCAATTGCGCGCCTTGTTGCGTGCGGCGGACAACCGTCCGTTGCGGATCATGTTCCCCATGGTTGGCAGCGTCGAAGAATGGCGTCAGGCCCGCGACATGACCGAACGTCTGCGTCTGGAAATTCCGGTCGCCGATCTGCAACTGGGGATCATGATCGAAGTGCCGTCCGCCGCTTTGCTTGCGCCGGTGCTGGCCAAGGAAGTCGACTTCTTCAGCGTCGGCACTAACGATCTCACGCAATACACCCTGGCCATCGACCGTGGCCACCCGACCCTGTCGGCGCAGGCCGACGGCTTGCACCCGGCGGTACTGCAACTGATCGACATCACCGTGCGCGCCGCACATGCCCATGGCAAATGGGTCGGCGTTTGCGGTGAACTGGCGGCAGATCCGTTGGCGGTGCCGGTGCTGGTCGGCCTCGGTGTCGATGAACTCAGCGTGTCCGGGCGCAGCATTGCCGAAGTGAAAGCACGCATCCGCGAACTCAGCCTGACTCAGGCACAAACCCTTGCTCAACACGCCCTGGCCGTGGGCAGCGCCAACGAAGTGCGCGCATTAGTGGAGGCCCTGTAATGGCCAAGATTCTTACCCTGACCCTCAACCCGGCGCTCGACCTCACCGTCGAGTTGCCACGTCTGGAGGCCGGTCAGGTCAATCGCAGCGACGAGATGCACACCCACGCCGCCGGCAAAGGCGTGAACGTCGCGCAAGTGCTGGCCGACCTCGGCCATCAACTGACGGTCAGCGGGTTTCTCGGTGAAGACAACCTGCAAGCGTTCGAAACCCTGTTCGCCAAACGCGGTTTTGTCGACGCATTTATCCGTGTGCCGGGCGAGACGCGCAGCAACATCAAAGTCGCTGAACAGGATGGGCGCATCACCGACATCAATGGCCCGGGGCCGGTGGTTGATGCCGCCGCGCAGCAGGCGTTGCTCGATCGTCTGGTGCAGATTGCACCGGGTCACGACGCGGTGGTGGTCGCCGGCAGTTTGCCGCGCGGCGTCACCGCGCAGTGGTTGCGTGAGCTGATCGAACGGCTCAATCAGTTGGGCCTGAAAGTCGCCCTCGATTCCAGCGGCGAAGCTTTGCGCGCAGGGTTGCAAGCCAGTCCGTGGCTGATCAAACCGAACACCGAAGAACTCGCCGATGCACTCGGTTGCGAGGTGGTTTCGCACGCGGCTGAGGCACAGGCAGCGGCACGTTTGCATGCGCAAGGCATCGAGCACGTGGTGATTTCCCACGGCGCCGACGGAGTGAACTGGTTCAGCGTCGGTTCGGCACTGCACGCAACGCCACCGAAGGTCAGCGTCGCCAGCACGGTCGGTGCCGGTGATTCGTTGCTGGCCGGCATGCTTCACGGTTTGCTCAGTGCTGATACACCGGAGCAAACCCTGCGCACGGCCACGGCGATTGCCGCGCTGGCCGTCACGCAGATCGGATTCGGCATCGACGACGCGGCGCAACTGACGCCGCTCGAACAGGGCGTGCGCGTGCGTCCCCTGACAGAACAATAAGAGGGTTTGTCATGAAATTAGCCATTGTTACGGCTTGCCCGAACGGCATGGTCACCAGTGTGCTGTGTGCGCGTCTGCTTGATGCGGCGGCGCAGCGTCAGGGCTGGAGCACCAGTGTTGAAGTGGTCGATGCCGCGCACCCGGAACGCGAATTGTCGGCAGCGACGATTGCGGCGGCCGAGTGGGTTTTGTTGGTCGCCACCGGCGAGGTGGACATGAGCCGCTTTGTCGGCAAACGGGTGTTCCAGATTGCCCCGGCGCAGGCGCTGCAGGATGTCGAAGCGGTGTTGCGTCGTGGTGCTGAGGAGGCTGAGGTCTACGTTGCCAGCGCGGCTGAACCGGTTGCTGATGCGCCGCGCGCACCACGCATTGTCGCCATCACCGCGTGCCCGACCGGTGTCGCCCACACCTTCATGGCCGCCGAAGCCTTGCAGCAAACTGCCAAGCGTCTGGGCTATGAACTGCAGGTCGAAACCCAAGGCTCGGTGGGCGCGAAAACCCCGCTGAGCACAGCGGCCATCGCCGAGGCAGACGTGGTGCTGCTGGCGGCGGATATCGAAGTCGCCACTGAGCGTTTTGCCGGCAAGAAAATCTATCGCTGCGGCACCGGGATTGCCTTGAAGCAGTCCGAGGCGACGCTGAAAAAAGCTTTGGCCGAAGGCGCAGTGGAAAGCGCTGCGAGCGACGGCAAAGCCCCGGCCAAGCAGGAGAAAACCGGCGTCTACAAACACCTGCTGACCGGCGTGTCGTTCATGCTGCCGATGGTCGTGGCCGGCGGTTTGATGATCGCGCTGTCATTCGTGTTCGGCATCACCGCGTTCAAGGAAGAGGGCACGCTGGCGGCGGCATTGATGCAGATCGGCGGCGAGACCGCGTTCAAATTGATGGTGCCGCTGCTGGCGGGTTACATCGCTTATTCGATCGCCGACCGTCCGGGCCTGGCGCCGGGGATGATTGGTGGCTTGCTCGCGAGCACGCTGGGCGCCGGGTTTATCGGCGGCATCGTCGCCGGTTTTATCGCCGGTTATGCGGCCAAGGCGATCAGTCGCTATGTCGCCTTGCCGCAAAGTCTGGAAGCGCTGAAACCGATTTTGATCATCCCGTTGTTCGCCAGTCTGTTTACCGGTCTGGTGATGATTTACATAGTTGGCAAACCCGTCGCCGGGATGCTGTTGGCGCTGACCAATTTTCTCGACAGCATGGGCACCACCAACGCGATCCTGCTCGGAGTGGTGCTTGGCGGCATGATGTGCGTCGACCTCGGCGGGCCGATCAACAAAGCCGCGTATGCATTCTCGGTGGGGCTGTTGGCGTCGCAGAGTTATGCACCGATGGCGGCGACGATGGCGGCGGGCATGGTGCCGCCGATTGGCCTGGGCATCGCTACGTTCATTGCGCGGCGCAAATTCGCCCAGACTGAGCGCGAAGCGGGGAAAGCGGCGCTGGTGCTGGGTCTGTGCTTTATCTCCGAAGGGGCGATTCCGTTTGCCGCGAAAGACCCGTTGCGGGTGATCCCGGCGAGCATTGCCGGTGGCGCGTTGACCGGTGCGTTGTCGATGTACTTCGGCTGCAAGCTGATG
Organism: Pseudomonas fluorescens; assembly: GCF_001648775.1. GTDB lineage: Bacteria > Pseudomonadota > Gammaproteobacteria > Pseudomonadales > Pseudomonadaceae > Aquipseudomonas > Aquipseudomonas fluorescens_M. Next base: position 32,109 of record NZ_LVEJ01000022.1, on the reverse strand, counting down.
GCGCCGCACGGTGGCTTGTTTGTGCTGGCGATTCCGAATGCGATCAATCATGCGTTGCTGTATTTGCTGGCGATTGTCGCGGGGAGTTTGTTGACCGCTGTGGTCTACGCGACGGTCAAGCGGCCTGAAGCCGTAGAGCTGGCGCTAGAGCCGGCGAAGGCTTAACTGCCTCCACAAAGCCCCTGTGGGAGCGAGCTTGCTCGCGAAAGCGGTGTGTCAGCGAATAAGATTTCGACTGATAGCACGCATTCGCGAGCAAGCTCGCTCCCACATGGGTTGTGTGGTGTGTCTAGTGTCATTTCCGGGTCATGTGAGCGTGCTTAAGTTTTCCTTTTTTCAGGGAGAACACCATGAGCGATTTCAACCCCGGTCGCCGGCGTGTCATGCAAGTTGTCGGCGCCGGATTGCTGATGCCAAGCCTGGCGCCGGCGGTGATTGCCTCGGTCAAGGATCGGCCGCAACTGACCGATGGCGTGCAGTCCGGCGACCTGCAAGGCGACCGCGCGATGATCTGGAGCCGCAGCGATCGCCCCGCGCATATGGTGGTCGAGTGGGACACCCGCAGCCAGTTTCGCCATCCGCGTCGAGTGGTATCGACGCTGGCCGATGCGCGTACTGATTTCACCGCCCGGGTCGAACTCACCGGACTGCCCGCCGATCAGGCAATTTTCTATCGCGTGTATTTCAAGGACGCCCGCACCGGTGTCGCCAGCGAACCGTGGCTCGGCCATCTGCGCAGCGCACCGACGGCGCGGCGCAATATTCGTTTCGTCTGGAGCGGTGACACCGTCGGCCAAGGCTTCGGCATCAACCCGGACATCGGCGGCATGCGTATCTACGAAGCCATGCGTCTGCGCCTGCCGGACTTCTTTATCCACAGCGGCGACACCATCTACGCCGACGGCCCGGTGCCCGCGCAGCTCACCACCGAAGGCGGGCGCATCTGGCGCAACCTCACCACCGAAGCCAAGAGCAAAGTCGCGCAGACCCTCGACGACTATCGCGGCAACTACCGCTACAACCTGATGGACGAAAACATCCGTCGCTTCAACGCCGAAGTGCCGCAGATCTGGCAGTGGGACGACCATGAAGTGGTCAACAACTGGTCGCCGGGCAAACAGCTCGACGAGCGTTATCAGGAGAAAGATATCCACACCCTGGTCGGTCGCGCACGCAAGGCGTGGCTGGAATATTCACCGATGCGTTTGCAGGCTGCCGACGGAGGCGGGCGGATTTATCGCAAGATCAGTTACGGGCCGATGCTCGATGTCTTCGTGCTCGACATGCGCAGTTATCGCGGCGCCAATGACGACAACCTCGGCGCAGCGAAACCCTTTCTGGGGCGTGAGCAACTGGACTGGCTCAAGCGCGGCTTGAAGCATTCCAAAGCCCAGTGGAAGGTCATCGCCGCCGACATGCCGATCGGCCTTGGCGTGCCGGATGGCGAGGTCAGCCCGGGTGTCGCGCGTTGGGAAGCGGTGGCGAACGGTGATCCCGGACCGGCGCAGGGGCGCGAGCTGGAAGTTGCCGAACTGCTCGGCTATCTGCGCGCGCAACAGGTGCGCAATTTCGTCTTCCTGACGGCGGATGTGCATTACTGCGCGGCGCATCACTATCACCCGGATCGTGCGGCGTTTCAGGGTTTCGAACCGTTCTGGGAGTTTGTCGCCGGGCCGTTGAACGCCGGGAGTTTCGGGCCTAATCCGCTGGATAAAACCTTTGGCCCGGAGGTGGTGTTCGAGAAGGCGCCGCCGGTGCAGAACGCGTCGCCGTTTGCCGGGTTTCAGTTTTTTGGCGAGGTGAATATTGAGGGGCAGAGCGGGGAGATGAGTGTGGTGTTGCGGGATTTGAATGGGGTGGCGGTTTTCGAACAGAAGTTGCAGCCCGTCTAAAGATCAAAAACTACCCTCACCCCAGCCCTCTCCCGGAGGGAGAGGGAGCCGATCGAGGTGTCTGGAGAGGTACGTCGACCTGAAACATCGAGTCGATTATGAGATCAGTACAAAGCCTTTCTCGATTATGGATTCGGTAAAGCAGTCGCAGGTCGGCGTACTTCTCAAGCATCCCCCAATCAGTCCCCTCTCCCTCCGGGAGAGGGCTAGGGTGAGGGGCTCTTAATAGACATCACGCCGATAGCGGCCCTGCTCGATCAGACGTTCGACTTCAGCGCTGCCGAGAATGTCGTTGAGCGCCAGATCAACCCCCGAAGCCATCCCCTGCAAACTGCCACAGACATAGATGACGGCACCGTCCGCCAGCCATTTCTTCAACTCGCCCGCCGATTCACGCAAGCGATCCTGCACATAAACCTTCTCGGCCTGATCCCGCGAAAAAGCCAGATCCAGCCGCTCCAGATCACCATTGATCAACCACTCTTCAAGCTCCGCGCGGCAGAGGAAATCATGTTGACGATTGCGCTCGCCAAACAACAACCACTGGCGCTGTTGACCATCGGCAATCCGCGCTTTGAGCAAACTGCGCAGCCCGGCCAGCCCGGTGCCGTTGCCCAGCAGAATCATCGGCAGCGGTTCGTTGGGCAGATGGAAACCACTGTTGCGGCGCACCCGCAAACTGATGCTGCCGCCCACTGGCGCATGCTCGGTCAGCCAGCCGGAACCGATGCCGAGGGTGCCGTCGGCGTGCTGCTCCTGACGCACGATCAACTCCAGCACGCCGTCGGCGGCAATCGAGGCGATCGAGTATTCGCGCATGGCCAACGGCACCATCGCATCGACCAGTGATTGCGCATGCAAACCGACCAGATGCGCACGGTGTTCCGGCAACTGCCGCGACGCCAATGCCACTTCCAGCGGCTCATCAAGGCCGTTGATTTTTACCGTGGTCTCGCCGCGAATACCCAGGCCGTCGAGGAAGTGTTCAATGGCCCACGGGCAGTTACGTGGCAACACTTCGACCAGGTCGCCGGCCAGCCAACTGCTGGTATTCGGCGCACTCAAACCCAACAGGTAAACCGGCGCACCGCTGCTGTCCGGGTTCATCAGTTCACGGCGGGTCAGCGTCCAGTTGTCGTAGTTCGGCGCTTGCCAGGTATCGACCGGGGCCTGCCCGGTGAGCAGGCCGAGTTGGGTCTGCCAGTGACGCAAGGCATACGGATCAGCGCTGTCGACTTCCACCGGCGCGAACAGCGTCTTGCCGCCGTGCTCGGCCAACCACTGATGCAGCCGTTTGGCGAAACCGCAGAAGTGCTGATACTGACGATCACCGAGGCCGAGCACCGAGTAATTCAGACTGTCGAGGGTTGCCGCTTTGGACAGCACTTTGCGTTCAAACCCACGGGCGCTGTCCGGGGCTTCGCCGTCGCCGAAGGTGCTGACGACAAACAGTGCGTTGTTCGATTCACGCAAATCCTGCTCGCTGACATTCGCCAGTGGCTGCACCTTCACCGGCAACCCGGCAGCCTGCAATTGGCCGGCGGTCTGCCACGCCAGCTGCTCGGCAAAACCGCTCTGGCTGGCGAAGCCGATCAGCCATGCCGAGGCATCGCCGGCCGGTTGATCGAGACCTTTGCGCGCGTCCTTGATCTGCTTTTTCTTGCGCCGGCGGTCGAGGTACAACAGCCATCCGGTGATGAAGAACAGCGGCATGCACACCGCCGCGAGGGTAATGATGATCCGCCCGACCAGGCCGAAATAACTGCCGACGTGCAGCGCGTAAATGCTGGTCAGCAGTTGCGCCTTGAAGCTCTTGTCGGCGTAGCGGTCGACACGTTTGACCACGCCCGTGGCCGGGTCGAGGGTGATCTGGTTCAGCGCGCGATCATGCGGCGAGCTCTCGAGCAGGTAGAACACGGTCGCCGGTTGGCCAGCCACCGCCGGCATGCGGATGTTGTAGGCAGACAGACCCGGGCCGGCAGCGCTGTAAATGCTGCTCCACATCGCCGCGTAATCGGCGGTCGGTGCCGGGCCTTCTGGCGCCGGACCACGACCGCCGCGCACGCGCTCGTTTTGCGGTGCGTCGGAAAGCAGCCTGGTCAGGCCTTTGTTGTACCACTCGTAGGACCACGACAACCCGGTCAACGCCAGCAGCAGATACACCAGCAGGCACCAGGTGCCGGCCACCGAGTGCAGATCCCAATTGAAGGCGCGGCCCTTTTTCTTCCAGTCCAGCGTCAGCCACACGCGCCAGCTGTTCCACTGACGTGGCCAGCGCAGGTACAGACCGGAGAGGCAGAAAAACAGCAGGATCAGCGTGCAGGCGCCGGTGATGTTGCGGCCGGTATCGCCCATGGCGAGGAAGCGGTGCAGTTGCAGCATCAGGCCGAAGAAGTCCTGGCCGACGGCATCGCCCATGAATTCCCCGGTGTACGGATCGAAGTAGCGCATCTCGCCACGGCGTTCGCCTTTGGGCGGCGTGAAGTAGACGCGTGCCGCGTTGCCACTGTCGGTTTCGACCCAGAGCATCGCAACCTTTTTGCCGGACGTGGCTTCGATGCGCTCGACCAGTTCGACCGGCGGCAAGACACCGGCGACCTGTTTTTCCACTTGCAGGACGGACGGGTTCAGCGCCCGCAGGATTTCGTCCTGAAACGAATAGGCCGCACCGGTGATGCCCATCAGGGCCAGCACCAGGCCTGCGGTGATGCCAAAAAACCAGTGCAACTGGAACAGGGTTTTCTTCAACACGTCACTCGCCGTCCGTTCGAAAATTGTCTTCACGGCGTGCATTATGCCGTGGGTTATCGAGAAGCGTTCTTTATTACGCACAAAAGCCCCGTTCAATTGAATGAACGGGGCCAATCCTGTTGATCACATCACCTGTGGGAGCGAGCTTGCTCGCGAATGCAATCTGTCAGTGACATGAAGGCTGACTGACCCACCGCTTTCGCGAGCAAGCTCGCTCCCACAGGTTTCACAGGTTCCACCGTGTTTAGAAGTGGAAGTTGGTGCTCAACAGTGCCGTACGGCCCGCCGCCTGGTTGGCGAAGTGGGTCGAGAAGGCTTTGTCGTAATAGGTTTCGTTGGTCAGGTTCTGCACGTTGAGTTGCAGGTCGACGTTCTTGGTCAGCTTGTAAGCCGCCATCGCGTCGTAGCGAACATACGAGTCAACCATGGTGGTGTTGGCCACGCTGCCGTACACGTCGTCGACGTAGAACGCACCGCCACCGATCGTCAGCTTCGGCGTGACCTGGTAAGTGGTCCACAGGCTGGCGCTGTTTTTCGGCGTGTTAGGCAGTTGGTTACCGTCGGTGGCGCGGTTCAGCGGGCCGCCATCAACCTGCTCGCTGTCCATGAACGCGTAACCGGCGAACACTTGCCACTTGTCGGTGATCTTGCCGCTGGCCGACAGCTCGACACCTTGCACGCGGGTCTTGCCGGCGTTTTCGTACGAGGTGGTGTCGACTTGCACACGAGCGTTTTCTTTTTCGGTGCGGAAGACGTCAGCGGTCAGCGACAGACGATCGTTGAGCAGGTCCCACTTGGTGCCGATTTCGTAGTTCTTGGTGGTTTCCGGCTCCATGTCGCTGCTCAGCAGGTTGCCGCTGCGGTCCTTGGTGCCGCCCAGCGGGTTGCCGTCCATGCCTTCGCCGAGGGTGTTGCCCGGTGGTGTCGCCGAGGTGGCGTAGGACGCATAGATGCTGCCGTTTTCCGCGGGCTTGTAAACGATACCGAACTGGCCGGTGACGAACTCGCTGGTGTCATCGCCCTTGGCGGTGGTGGCGCCGGCGGCGGTGTAGGTTTTGTAGTCGGTGTCGAAGTGGTCGTAACGCAGACCCATGTTCACCAGCCACTGCTCGTTCAGCTCCAGGGTGTCGAACACATACAGCGCGTAAGTGTTGGCCTTGGTGTCGGTGCCGGCGTAGTTACGCGAGATCGCGCCGTTCCACGGATCGTTCGGGTTCGGGTTCGACAGCGAGGTGCAGTTGTAGCCGCTCGACGCGCCGATCATCGACGGTGTGCAGTTGGTGCTGGAGTTGCCCGGCGAACCTGGCGTGGTGTCGACGTTGACGTTGTACGAAGACTTCTGGCTTTCCTCACGGGTGTATTCAACGCCAGTGGAGAAGCTGTTCTTGAAACCGGCGACGTAGAAGTTGCCGAACAGGTCAGTCTGGTTGGTGGTGGTCTCGGTGTTGCTCACGCGAGTATTGGCACGACGCCAGACCGTGCCGTTGTTGACGTTGCCCTTGCTGTCGTCCGGCTGGGTGAGGATGTAATCCTGCATGCTGGTGCCGTGACGCAAGGTGTTCTTGATCGTCAGCGAGTCGCTCAGGTCATGCTCGATGGCGAAGGTCGCGGTGTCGGTGCGGCCCTTGCGGAAGTCGCGATCCAGGCCGTAGAAATTGCTGTGGTCACCGCCGGCGTAGGGCTTGTCCGGGTTGGACTTGGTGCGTGCAGCGGAGCCACCGGTCGGGATGGTGTAAGGGATGCCCGAATCCGGGGTGTCGTTGCTTTCGAGATGGTAGTAATCAAGGTTGACGCGGGTGTCGGTGCCCAGGCCAAACGCCAGGGACGGCGCGATACCCCAACGGTCGTAATCGACCTTGTCGCGACCGGCGACATTGCTCTCGTGGCTCATCAGGTTGAGACGGCCAGCGGCGGTGTCGCTGAACTGGTAGTTGCCGTCGAGGGTGTAGCGCTGGGTCTGGTCGGAGCCCCAAGTGAAACCACCGTCGAACGAGTTACCCAGGTGGGCTTTCTTGCTCACCAGGTTGATGCTGCCGCCCGCTGCGCCACGACCACCGATGGCGGAGTTCGGGCCCTTGCTGACTTCAATGTTTTCCACGGCGAAGATTTCGCGGCTCTGCGAACCGGTGTCGCGCACGCCGTCGAGGTAGGTGTCGCCCTGGGCGTCGAAACCGCGGATGAACGGACGGTCACCCTGTGGGTTGCCGCCTTCACCGGCGCCGAAGGTGATGCCCGGCACGGTGCGCAGTGCGTCCTGCATGTTCAGGGCGCCGGTGTCTTTGAGCACTTGTTGCGGAATCACGGTAACCGAGCGCGGCGTATCGACCAGCGGCGCGGTGTACTTGGGCGAGGAGGCTTTTTCGACCTGGTAGGACGTCGGGTCCTGTGCTTCACCGGTGATGGCGGTAGCGTCCAGTGCGATGGCATTGCCGGAGGCTTTGCTGTCGGTCTTTTCGGCAGCAAACACCATGTGGCCAGCGGAGCCGGCGGTAATCGCTACACCAATTGCAGAGGCGAGCAGACGTGGTGAACTGACCGGTAATTGTGCGTGTTGACGTGCCATTTTTATTCCCCTCCCCAAGGATTTGAGGCGGCGGAATATAGGGTAAACAGGTATTCGTATCAATTGCGAAACATTGTTATTCGCACTGAATTTACATTCTTTACAATTTAACCTTACGGTTTTTGCCAGTTCATTCGTCTCCCGGGTTTTACACGGCCAATAAGAATCAATACCATTGCCGCCTCTTTGCCATCAGGTGACATCGCCATGCTGCTGCATATCCCCGCACTGTTCGCGAAAGACGAGGTGCAGCGCATCCGCGAGGCTCTGGAACAGGCTGACTGGGCCGATGGCAAGATTACCGCTGGCTTTCAATCAGCCAAGGCCAAGCACAACCTGCAACTGCCCGAAGGCCATCCGCTGGCCAAGGAAATCGGTGCGGCGATGCTTGAACGGCTGTGGAAAAATCCATTGTTCATGTCCGCCGCACTGCCGCACAAAGTCTTCCCGCCATTAGTCAACTGTTACACGGCCGGTGGCAGCTTCGATTTCCACATCGACAACGCCGTGCGCCAACCCAAGGGCAGTATCGAGCGGGTGCGCACCGACCTGTCGGCGACGCTGTTCTTCAGCGAGCCCGGGGATTACGACGGCGGCGAGCTGGAAATTCAGGATACCTATGGCACGCAGCGGGTGAAGTTGCCGGCCGGCGACATGGTCTTGTACCCCGGCACCAGCCTGCACAAGGTCAACGCGGTCACGCGGGGTGCGCGTTATGCGTCGTTCTTCTGGACGCAAAGCCTGGTGCGCGAAGACGGCCAGCGCGCGTTGCTGTTCGAGATGGACGGCGCGATTCAGCAACTGACCCAGGACATGCCCGATCACCCCTCACTGATTCGCCTGACCGGCACGTATCACAACTTGCTGCGGCGCTGGGTCGAGGTATGAGTTTTCAAATACGTCGCGAGGAAATCCTCAGCGGCGAACAACTCAGCGCCATGCTCGCCGAAAGCCCGGCCCGTGCCGCGCAGGCGATTTTGCTGGCGGCGGGTGAGGGCGAAGACGAAGCGCAGGCGTTGCTTGGGCAGATTCTTCTCGACGGCCAAGGGATCGCGCAGGATCAAGCGCTGGCACTGCGTTGGTTCGGTATTGCCGCCGGGCAAGGTCATCTGATGGCGCGCAACATGCTCGGGCGTTGTCATGAGCATGGTTGGGGCGTGGCGGCGGATGCATCGGTTGCGGCGCAGCATTATCGGATCGCAGCGGATGCCGGGCTGGATTGGGCGATGTACAACCTCGCCAATCTGCTCGCGACCGGGCGGGGAGTGGCGGTGGATCATCTGCAGGCGTTGGCGCTGTATCGGCGCGCGGCTGAATTGGGCCATGCGAAGTCGATGAATCTACTGGGGCGGTATCTGGAAGACGGGCAGGAGTGCCCGGCGGATCCGGTTGCGGCGCGCGATTGGTATCGGCGTTCGGCCGAGGGTGGGGATTTTCGTGGGCAGTTCAGTTTTGCCGCGGTGTTGGCGGGGGAAGGGCAGATTGATGAGGCTGTGGTTTGGCTTGAAAAGGCGCTTGTTGGCGGTAATTTGAATTTTCTGCGGGTGGCGAGTCAGGCGTTGGCGAGTGCGACGGATCCGAGAATTCAGGCGTTGGCAGGGCGGTATGCGCTTCGGTGCCAAGAGCCCTCACCCTAACCCTCTCCCAGAGGGAGAGGGGACTGACCGAGTTGGATGTTCCAGATACACCGACCTGAGATATCCGGTCGAACTCGGTTTTTGAAAGCCCCCCGATCTGCTCCCTTTCCCCCTCGCCCCCTTGGGGGAGAGGGCTGGGGTGAGGGGGATCGATATCGGCCCCACCACAGAAACCACGCCGAACACACAGACACAAAAAAGCCCACGACACGTCGTGGGCTTTTCGCATTACCGGTTCAGCCTTAAACGTAATACGACTTCAACGGCGGAAAGCCATTGAACTCAACCGCGCTGTAGCTGGTGGTGTACGCACCGGTCGACAACCAGTACAAGCGATCACCAATCGCCAGGTTCAGCGGCAGACCGTACTTGTAGTTCTCGTACATGATGTCGGCGCTGTCGCAGGTCGGGCCGGCGATCACGACTTCTTCCATCTCGCCTTTCTTCTCGGTCCAGATCGGGAACTTGATCGCTTCGTCCATGGTTTCGATCAGGCCGGAGAACTTGCCCACATCGGTATACACCCAACGTTCAACGGCAGTGCGCGACTTGCGTGCAACCAACACCACTTCGCTGACCAGAATACCGGCGTTGGCAATCAACGAACGGCCCGGCTCAAGAATGATTTCCGGCAGGTCATCACCGAAGTCTTCTTTGAGGAAGCGGATGATTTCTTCGGCGTAGGTTTCCAGGCTGTTGGTGCGGGTAATGTAGTTGGCCGGGAAGCCACCGCCCATGTTGATCAGCTTCAGGTGGATGCCGTCTTCTTCTTTCAGACGTTCGAAGATCACTTTGACCTTGGCGATCGCTGCGTCCCAGACGCTGATGTCGCGTTGCTGCGAGCCAACGTGGAACGAAATGCCGTAAGGCACCAGGCCGAGGTCGCGGGCGAGGATCAGCAGGTCCATGGCCATGTCGGTCTGGCAGCCGAATTTGCGCGACAGAGGCCAGTCAGCCGTGGTCGAGCCTTCGGTGAGGATGCGCACATAGACTTTCGAACCCGGTGCAGCCTTGGCGATGTTGCGCAGGTCGGCTTCGGAGTCGGTGGAGAACAGACGCACGCCCTTCTCGTAGAAGTAGCGGATGTCCTTGGATTTCTTGATGGTGTTGCCGTAGCTGATGCGGTCGGCGCTGACGCCGCGATCCATCACTTTATCCAGCTCGTAGATCGAGGCGATGTCGAAACTCGAACCTTTCTCTTTGAGCAGGTCGATGATCTCGACGGCCGGGTTGGCCTTGACCGCGTAGTAGACCTTGGCGAATTCGAAACCGGCGCGCAGGTCATCGTAGGCCTGGCTGATCATCGCGGTGTCGATCACCACGAACGGGGTTTCCTGTTTGTCGGCGAACGCCTTCATTTTGTCAAAAGTGGCGCGCGCGAAATAGTCTTCGACATTGATCGACATGCTGGGAACTCCTACTGGCAAACTGAAATTAACAATGGGTGCAAATGAACGTCCTCCGTATCCCCACTTTGGTTCGCCTACTTCCCAAGGCATGTCGCCGAAAGCAAAAAGGCCATGGGCGGATTTGCCCTTGGCCTTGCTGTCTCGTCGTCAGTACTTGAGCCGGATGGATCGTTTCCAGCATGGACGTTCGGCGCGAACTTTAGGGCGTGAGGGGCGTGAGATCAACTAAAAATGTCGCGTTTTTGCACGCTTCTGACGTGCGTCGCGTTCATCACTCTTTGTAGCCGACCGAGATGACGGGCAGATGTTCCCCGGGGATTTTTAAGTGTTAAAAATACATGCACGTTCGCGGATTATGTCGGCGAAGTCGTGGGTAAGTGTGATGGCTGCAACATCGGCGACGTTGGCGGCGAGAGGTGGGGGTGAGGGGGATTTTGGCAGTTTCGCGGTCTGTCTCATACATGCTGTCCGATCCGCAGGTGTTGAGATTCTTTTCCGCTAGGCGAATGAAGAAAAAATCACGCAGATCCTGTGGGAGCGAGCCTGCTCGCGAAGGCATTTTCACAGCCAACATCATTGTTGACTGATATTGCGCTTTCGCGAGCAGGCTCGCTCCCACAGGTTTCGTGTTTTATGCGACTACGGCCTCAGCTGGCGAGACGATGCTGGTCTTGCCGCCGCGAGATTTGCCGGAGCTCAGATACTCGGCAATCGACTCCTGCGTCACTTCCCCGAGGAACACCCGCTCGGCATCCATCACCGGCAACCACGCCCGATTGAACTCGTACATGCGCGACAGCAGGATGCGCAAATGTTCGTCGTACGCCGCCGTGGCGTTGAACTCACGCAGGAACTGCGCGCAAGTACCGGTCTGGCGATGCAGATCACGACGACGCACATAACCCAACGCCTTGTTCTCGGCACAGGTGACCACGACATAGCGACGGTCATGCTCGTCCATCAACTCCAGCGCATCGGCCACCGGGGTTTCCGGGCTCACCGACGGCGCGTTGTCCGCCGCATCTTCCGCTTTCACTAGCAGCAGGCGTTTGAGCGTGCTGTCCTGGCCCACAAAGCTGCTGACAAAATCGTCTGCCGGATGCGCGAGCAGCGTGTCCGGATGATCGATCTGCAGCAGTTTGCCGGCGCGGAAGATTGCGATCTTGTCGCCGAGTTTGATCGCTTCGTCGATGTCGTGGCTGACCATGATCACGGTCTTGTTCAGCGCGCGCTGCATTTCGAAGAACTCGTTCTGGATCATCTCGCGGTTGATCGGATCGACCGCGCCGAATGGTTCGTCCATCAACAGCAGTGGCGCATCCGCTGCCAGTGCACGGATCACGCCGATGCGCTGTTGCTGACCACCGGACAACTCACGCGGATAACGATGCAGATACTGCTTGGGCTCAAGCTTGATCATGCTCATCAACTCGCGGGCGCGGTCGTGGCATTTCTGTTTGTCCCAGCCGAGCAGTTTCGGCACGACGACGATGTTCTCTTCGATGGTCATGTTCGGGAACAGGCCAATCTGCTGGATCACGTAGCCGATGTTGCGGCGCAGGGTCACTTCGTCGAGATCAGTGGTGTCTTCACCGTTGATGAGGATCTTGCCCGAGGTCGGTTTGATCAGGCGATTGATCATCTTCAGCGTGGTGCTTTTGCCGCAACCCGATGGCCCGAGGAATACACAGATTTCGCCTTCGTTGACGGTCAGGCTCACCGAATCCACGGCTTTGACATCTTTGCCGTTGCTTTGGAAAGTTTTGCTGAGGTTTTGAAGTTCGATCATTTGAGTAATCCTTTTGGAGTCAAAGAGCGTTGCAGCCACTGCAAAAACAGGTCGGCGAAGATCGCCAGAAGACTGACCAGCAGCGCGCCGACGATCAGCATCGACATGTCACTGCGGCTGATGGAGGCGAGGATCAACACACCGAGGCCGCCGGCGCCGATGGTCGCGGCGATGGTCATCACGCCGATGTTCATCACCACGGCGGTGCGCACGCCGGCGAGGATCACCGGCACGGCAATCGGCAATTCGACCATGCGCAGGCGCTGGCTGAAGGTCATGCCGATACCGCGCGCGGCTTCACGGATACCCGGTTCCACGCCGGTGAGGGCGAGGTAGGTGTTGCGCATGATCGGCAGCAGTGAATAAAGGAACACGGCGGTGATCGCCGGCATCGGGCCGAGGCCCTGGCCGAACTTGGAGTAGAACGGCAGCAGCAGACCGAACAGGGCAATCGACGGCACGGTCAGCAGCACCGTGGCGCTGGCTTGCAAGGGGCCGGCGAGGGTTGGAAACCGCGTCATCAGAATGCCCAGCGGCACGCCAACGACAATCGCCAGGGTCACGGCGATGCCGACGAGGGTGATGTGCTGCCAGGTCAGGTGCATCACCTGCTGCCAGTCGAGGTGGGAAAAGGCGTTCAGAAATTCCATGACTTTTCCTCCTTAGTTGAGTGGGTGCTGGCGCAGGAAATCGGCGGCCACTTTCGATGGGCTTTCGTGATCGACGTCGACCCGCGCGTTGAGCTGGCGCATGGTTTCGTCATCGAACAGTTCGGCCAGTGGCTTGAGCTGTTCGGCCAGTTGCGGGTGCTTATCGAGATAAGCCTGACGCACCACCGGTGCGGCGGTGTAGTCGGGGAAGTAATGCTTGTCGTCTTCCAGCAACTTCAGACCGAACGCGTTGAGGCGACCGTCGGTGGTGTAGACCAGACCGGCGAACACCTGGCCGTTGCGCAGCGCTGTGTAAACCAGCCCGGCATCCATCTGGCGGATGTTCTTGCGGGTCAGGTTCATGCCGTAGAGATCGACCATGCCGATCAGACCGTCGGAGCGGTTGGCAAACTCCGTATCCAGCGCCACCAGATGATTGGTCTTGGCCTCGGCGCGCAGCACTTCGTTCAACTGGCTGATGTTGTTGATCTGCGGATATTCCTCGGCAACCTTTTTAGGGAGGGCGAGGGCGTAGGTGTTGCTGAATTTCGACGGCGTCAGCCAGATCAGGCCTTTTTTCGCGTCGAGTTCTTTCACCCGGGCGTAGGACTGGGCGCTGTCGAGTTTTTCAGTGACATGGTTGTAGGCCACCAGCGACACGCCGGTGTATTCCCAGAGCATGTCCAGTTGTCCGCTTTCGTGGGCGCTACGGGCGAGGTTGCTGCCCAGACCACCGGTGATCTGTGCGTCGTAGCCTTTGCTGCGCAGGTACTGCGCGGTGATTTCTGCAAGCAGGGTCTGCTCGGTGAAGACCCGGGCGCCGAGGCGGATGACCGGTTTTTCGGCGGCTTGCGCGATGCCGGCGAACAGCAGGGCGCTGCTCAGCATAAGGCTTAGAATCAAGCTCAATCGTTTCATAGGTATTCCTTCACAAAGCCTTAAGACGGGCGCAAACCGCGTTCCAGCCAGAGACGGCTGGCGAGGGTGACCACGCCATCGAGCAGCAAGGCCAGCAGCGCAGTGCACGCGGCGCCGAGCAGCAGTTGCGGCTGATTGTTCAGGGCGATGCCAGGGAAGATCAGGCTGCCGAGGCTGTTGGCGCCGATCAGGAAGGCCAGCGGCGCGGTGCCGACGTTGATCGCCAAAGCTACGCGCACACCGCCGACAATGATCGGCACGGCGTTGGGCAATTCGACTTTCCACAGCACTTGGCGCGGGGTCATGCCGATGCCGACGGCCGCCTCTTTCAGCGAGCCCTGCACGTTTTTCAGGCCTTCGTAGGTGTTGCGCACAATCGGCAACAGGGAGGCGAGGAACAAAGCGAAGATTGCCGGGCCACTGCCGATGCCGAGGACGCCCAAGGCAATCGCGAGCACGGCCAGCGGCGGCACGGTGTTACCGATATTGAAAATCTGCATGAAGCGTTCAGCACGGCCGACCATGGTCGGGCGACTGAGGAAGATGCCGGCGGGGATGCCCACGACAAGGGCGGCCAGCATTGAAGCGAGGACGAGAATCAGATGAGCTTGCAGGTAAAACAACAAATCGTCGCGGTAGTGTTCGATCGTGTTGATGCCGATCCAGTGGACCAGCAGGGCCAGGAGCGCGATCACCACCGCACCTCCCATCAGCCCTTTGCCATAGCGGATAGCCACAGGCGGACTCCTTTTTTTGTAGTCGGCGAACGCCCTCCCGTGTGGCATGCCATACATGGCTGCCGGGAATAAACGTTCGCGAGAAGCAGCTCCCTCAGCACCGGCAAAAAGCGGTCTGAAAGCGAGCCATGAGCGCAGCCTCGTCAGGCTAACTTGCTGATTTTTCAGCCCCTGACGAAAATTCGTAACAGGGGATGGACGTCTCCGTGCTTTAAAAGGTTCCCATCTGCGGCAGCATTTGGCCACCCTTAATGTGCTCAACGGTTCGGTTATTGCAGCGAGTTGGGCTATAATCGCGGCCCTTTTTTGAATCACCGCCAGGCGATTTCCCATGACCAACCAGGCCGCCGAAGTCGCGAAACGCCGCACTTTCGCCATTATTTCTCACCCCGATGCCGGTAAAACCACGATCACCGAAAAGCTCCTGTTGATGGGCAAGGCGATTGCAGTGGCCGGTACGGTGAAATCCCGTAAATCCGATCGCCATGCGACATCCGACTGGATGGAGATGGAGAAACAACGGGGTATTTCCATTACCACGTCGGTCATGCAGTTCCCCTATCGCGAACACATGATCAACCTGCTCGACACCCCGGGCCACGAAGACTTCTCCGAAGATACCTACCGCACCCTGACGGCGGTGGACTCGGCATTGATGGTTCTCGACGGCGGTAAAGGTGTCGAGCCACGGACCATTGCGCTGATGGACGTCTGCCGTCTGCGTGACACGCCGATCGTCAGTTTCATCAACAAACTTGACCGTGACATCCGCGACCCGATCGAACTGCTCGACGAAATCGAAGCCGTCCTGAAGATCAAAGCCGCGCCGATCACCTGGCCGATCGGTTGCTACCGCGACTTCAAGGGCGTGTACCACCTGGCTGACGACTACATCATTGTCTACACCGCCGGTCACGGTCACGAACGCACCGAAACCAAGATCATCGAGAAGCTCGACTCCGACGAGGCGCGCGCGCATCTGGGCGACGAGTACGAGCGTTTCATCGAGCAGCTGGAGCTGGTGCAGGGCGCCTGCCACGAATTCAACCAGCAGGAATTCCTCGACGGTCAGCTGACCCCGGTGTTCTTCGGTACGGCACTGGGTAACTTCGGTGTCGACCACGTGCTCGACGCTGTCGTTGATTGGGCACCACGTCCGCTGGCCCGTGTGGCCAACGAGCGCACCGTTGAGCCGGTGGAAGAGAAGTTCTCGGGCTTCATCTTCAAGATCCAGGCGAACATGGACCCGAAGCACCGCGACCGTATCGCCTTCATGCGTATCTGCTCGGGCAAGTACGAGAAAGGTATGAAGATGCGCCACGTGCGCACCGGTAAGGACGTGCGCATCGGCGACGCCCTGACGTTCTTCTCCTCCGAACGTGAGCAACTGGAAGAAGCGTTTGCCGGCGACATCATCGGTCTGCACAACCACGGCACCATCCAGATCGGCGACACCTTCAGTGAAGGTGAAACCCTGGGCTTTACCGGTATCCCGCACTTCGCCCCGGAGCTGTTCCGTCGTGTGCGTCTGCGTGATCCGCTGAAGTCCAAGCAATTGCGTCAGGGGCTGCAGCAGTTGGCCGAAGAGGGTGCAACGCAGGTGTTCTTTCCGGAGCGCAGCAACGACATCATTCTCGGCGCCGTCGGTGTGCTGCAGTTCGATGTGGTCGCCAGCCGTTTGAAAGAGGAATACAAGGTTGAGTGCTCGTATGAGCCGATTACTGTGTATTCCGCGCGCTGGATTGAATGCGGCGACAAGAAGAAGCTTGAGGAATTCTCTAACAAGGCTGTGGAGAACCTGGCGGTCGATGGCGGTGGTCACCTGACTTACCTTGCGCCGACGCGGGTCAACCTGGCGTTGATGGAAGAGCGTTGGCCGGATGTGAAATTCCGTGCGACGCGTGAGCATCATTAAGTTCTGAACTGGTTTGTCCGAAGCCCTCGATGTGAAAGCATCGGGGGCTTTTTGCTTTGGTCTTGGCGGCCTGTGAGCCGACCAGGTTCTTGGGTTTTGGGTGACTATCCGTTGCTTCGGGTGTTGCCGCTGGCGGTTTCGCTCTTACAGCGAGTCCCTTTGGCAAACGCCCCAAAGGAACCAAAGGTCTGCGCCCTGACGTTCGGCCCACTCGCTGGGGCTCGGGGTTCCTTCGCTCCGGGATCGATCCGGGGGCATCGTCTCCGGTTTGCTTCGCTGCACCTCCTCTCGATGTGTTCGACTTCGTCGAACGGTCGCTGCGCTCCCACCCCCCGGATCAATCCCTCCACTCAGCCTGCCGACGGGCTCCAAGATCAAAAGCAGGCGAGCTGACACTCGGCCTATTGAGTGGTGAAGAGCGTGTGTTGGACTTTAGTTTTGTAGTGGATTTGCCCCTCATTGGAACGCCGCCCGCCCAGCCCTCTCCCGAGGGAGAGGGAGCCGATTTGTGTGCTTTTCAAAACCTGAGTTCACCGCGGTATCGCACGTCGGCGTAGCTCTCCCAAACACCGCGATCAGTCCCCTCTCCCTCCGGGAGAGGGCTAGGGAGGGGCTTTTGATCTGTTTCAGAGTCTGAGTTCGACTTGGTATTTCACGTCGGCGTAGCTCTCCCAAACACCGCGATCAGTCCCCTCTCCCTCCGGGAGAGGGCTAGGGTGAGGGGCTTTTGATCTGTTTCAGAGTCTGAGTTCGACTTGGTATTTCACGTCGGCGTAGCTCTCCCAAACACCTCGGTCAGTCCCCTCTCCCTCCGGGAGAGGGCTAGGGTGAGGGGCTTTTGATCTGTTTCAGAATCTGAGTTCGGCTCGGTATCGCACGTCGGCGTAGCTCTCCCAAACACCTCGGTCAGTCCCCTCTCCCTCTGGGAGAGGGCTAGGGTGAGGGGCTTTTGATCTCAAGTCGGTTTCTGGTTTCGTCCGCGCAATGGCTGTAGGACGACTCGGTTTTTTGTGGTTTTGATGTTCTTGAACGCGACAACCTGCCTGCTGACCGTTAGTGTTCCAGCTCCCCGCACGTCGCTTTGAGAGGTCAATGGAATGACGAGTCGACTGACTCACCTGCTGCGCCTCGGCAGTTATTTCGGCGTGATGGCCTGGGTGCTCGCAGCACTGTTGTTCATCAATCGTCTGAGCAGCATGGTCAAGCTGTTCATGGCGCTGTATCTGCGTCAGGAGCTGGGCCTGGCGATCGAGACCGTTGGCTGGTTGCTGTCGGCGTATGGCGCGGGTTTGCTGATAGGTTCGATGCTCGGTGGCTGGCTCAGTGATCATGTGCGCACGGCGCGGCTGACGGCGGCGTTGTTCTTTGTTTCGGTGTGGGTGCTGTTGCTGCTGGGGCTGGTCACGCAGGTGCCGTTGCTGGCGGCATTGCTATTGCTCAGCGGAACCGTCGATGGCGCCATTCGCACCCTGCATCAGCGGCTGATCATGGAATATTGCGAAGTCGCTCAACGTTCGCGTGCGCAGGCCTTGAGCCGGGTGGCGCGCAACCTTGGCATGGCCGCCGCCGGTGTGGCGGGCGGGGTGTTGGCGCAGGCTGATTTTCGCTGGGTATTTTTCGGCAGTGCGGCAATGACCTTGCTGGCCTTGCTGTGGTTTGTCCGCACTACGTGGCGTCGACCGGTGCTGATCAATGAAGAACAGTCCACGGATGACGCGGGTTCCGGGGTGCCGTATCGCGACAAACCGTTCCTCTGGTTGCTGGCGGCGACGGCCGTGCTCGGCATCGCCTTCGACACGGTCTACAGCACGCTGGGCAACTATCTGCGTGATTACTATCAGTTGAGCACCGAGGCCATTGGTTGGCAGTTCGGGCTTAATGCGTTGTTGGTGATCGCGCTGCAGATTCCGCTGTCGCATTGGGGCGAGCGCTGGGGAATGCGTCGGCAAATGCTGCTCGGCAGTGTATTGCTGGCTTGCGGGTTGGGCATGCTGCCGTTCGGTTCCGGGCTGTTTTACGTCTGCCTGTCGACGCTGATCTGGACCTTGGGCGAGGCCTTTTTCATGCCGCCGCTGAATGTGCTGGCCATGCGTTTTGCTCAGGGCGGCAAAAGCGGTCAGTACTTTGGGCTGTTTTTCATGAGCTGGAGTGCCAGTGCGCTGTTGTCGCCGGTCCTCAGCGGTCAGTTGTATGGCAACTTCGGTGGCCACAGCGTGTGGCTGGCCAGCACTGTCCTGGTGCTGATGTCGATTCCCTTGACGTGGCAAGCGACCCGCCCGCTTAGCTGATCCAGCGATAGCTGTTATTCGAAACCGGTCTGTCTGTGAAGGGCATTTCTACGTGCTCGTTAGCGTCCTAACTGGTGAGCCCGGCTGATCGGAACTAGATTTCACACAGCGCCAGTCAGGCACGAATGTCTCACCTGAAAATGGATGGAGTCGGCTATGAAAAGCAGGTTGCTACGGGTTTTATTGCTGTTGAAAGTGATGGTCATGCTGTCCCTCGGTACCGCGACGGCCTGGGCCGAGTGCGAGGATCACGATTCTCAAGCGTTCAACGGACAGGTCGGGCACAGCGGCTTGATGCTGGCCAAGTCCGAGTCCGAGCCGGGCGATCAGGACCAGGGCGGCAGCAAGGACGATGATGACTCGACCACTGACGAGCCGGATACCGACGATGACGACGGCGACAGCCAAACGTAAATCACCGGCAAAAGAAAACCCCTTCTGCCTCGACTGATGCGCAATCGAGGCGGAAGGGGTTTGGTTAACACGTCACTCTGTTTGAAATGCGATCCCTGTGGGAGCGAGCTTGCTCGCGAAAGCGGTGTATCAGGCGACATCTATGTTGAATGATCCGGCGCCTTCGCGAGCAAGCTCGCTCCCACAGTTTTTTGTATCGCTCTCCAGATTTGCTTACGCCGCGCCGTCGAGGAACTGCTCGGCGTAGTGGCAAGCCACCTGCCGACTGTCGAGCTGGCGCAACAGCGGCTCTTCGGTGCTGCAGCGCTCTGTCGCGTACGGGCAGCGCTTGTGGAAAGCACAGCCAGACGGCGGGTTCAGCGGGTTCGGCAGTTCGCCGACGATCTTGATTTTCGGTTTGTTCGGGTCCGGGTGAATGGTCGGGGTCGCCGACAGCAGCGCCTGGGTGTAGGGGTGCAGCGGGCGTTCGTAGATGTCGTTTTTCGGGCCCAGTTCCACCGGGCGACCGAGGTACATCACCATCACGTCATCGGCCACGTGTTGCACCACCGCGAGGTTGTGCGAGATGAACACGTACGCGGTGTTGAACTCCTGCTGCAGATCCATGAACAGGTTGAGCACCTGCGCCTGAATCGACACGTCGAGCGCCGAAGTCGGTTCATCCGCCACCAGCACTTTCGGTTGCAGCATCATGGCCCGGGCCAGGGCGATACGCTGACGCTGACCGCCGGAGAACATGTGCGGATAGCGCTGGTAGTGCTCAGGGCGCAAACCGACCTGCTTCATCATCGCCTGGACCTTCTCGCGACGCTCGGCGGCGGAGAGGTTGGTGTTGATCAGCAGCGGCTCGCCGAGCTGGTCACCGACTTTCTGCCGTGGGTTCAACGACGCGTACGGGCTCTGAAACACCATCTGCACGTCTTTGCGCAGTTGCTTGCGCTGGGCCTTGTCGGCACCGGCGACTTCCTGGCCGGCGATTTTCAAGGATCCGGACGACGGATCTTCAATCAGCGTCAAAGCGCGGGCGAGGGTGGATTTGCCGCAGCCCGACTCGCCTACAACGGCGAGGGTCTTGCCGGCTTCCAGTTCGAACGACACGCCATTGAGTGCGCGCACGGTCGCGTGGCCCTTGAACAGGCCACGGGAGACTTCATAGTGACGGGTCAGGTCGCGGGCGGTAAGTACGACGGCCATTACGCCACCTCCTGGTTCAGCGGGAAGAAGCAGCGGGCGAGGCTGTGGGCTTTCGGATCAAGGCCTGGACGCTGCGCGCGGCAGCTGTCCTGCACGTACGGGCAGCGCGGCGACAGCAGGCAGCCCTGCGGACGGTCGTAACGGCCCGGGACGATGCCCGGCAGGGTCGACAGACGTGCGGCGCCGAGGCTGTGCTCGGGAATCGCCTTGAGCAGCGCTTCGCTGTACGGGTGCGCCGGGATGTCGAACAGTTGCGGCACCTGACCGACTTCAACGGCTTGGCCGGCGTACATCACGCAGACGCGCTGAGCGGTTTCTGCCACGACCGCGAGGTCATGGGTGATCAGCACCAGGCCCATGTTCTGTTCTTTCTGCAACGCCAGCAGTAGATCCATGATCTGTGCCTGAATCGTTACGTCCAGAGCAGTGGTCGGTTCGTCGGCGATCAGCAGTTTCGGCTCGCCGGCAATCGCCATGGCGATCGCAACACGCTGGCTCATACCGCCGGAGAGTTGGTGCGGGTAGGCGTCCATACGGCTGGCAGCGCCGGGGATTTCAACTTTTTCCAGCAGTTCGATCGCACGTTTGCGCGCTTGCTTGCCGGACATTTTCAGGTGCAGGCGCAGCACTTCTTCGATCTGGAAACCGACGGTGTAACTCGGGTTCAGCGCGGTCATCGGGTCCTGGAACACCATCGACAAGTCTTTGCCGACGATCTGCCGACGCTGACGGTTGCTCAGCTTGAGCATGTCTTTGCCGTCAAAGCTGAGCGAGTCGGCGGTGACAATGCCGGGGTGCTCGATCAGGCCCATCAACGCCATCATGGTCACGGATTTACCCGAACCCGACTCGCCGACGATGGCCAGTACTTCGCCTTTGTCGACTTTCAGGTCGAGGCCGTCGACCACCGGGGTCGCGGTCTTGTCGCCGAAGCGAACGTTGAGATTCTTGATTTCTAGCAGTGACATGGGAATCTCCTCAGGCGGCGTTCTTGAGTTTCGGGTCGAGCGCATCGCGCAGGCCGTCGCCCATCAAGTTGATTGCCAGCACGCTGAGCAAAATGGTCAAACCAGGCAGGCTCACCACCCACCAGGCGCGTTCGATGTAGTCGCGGGCCGAGGCCAGCATGGTGCCCCACTCAGGGGTTGGCGGTTGTACGCCAAGACCGAGGAAGCCCAACGCAGCGGCATCGAGAATCGCCGAGGAGAAGCTCAAGGTCGCTTGAACGATCAGCGGCGCCATGCAGTTCGGCAGCACGGTGATGAACATCAGACGTGGCAGGCCGGCACCGGCCAGGCGCGCGGCGGTCACGTAGTCGCGGTTCAGTTCGCCCATCACCGCGGCACGGGTCAGACGCACATAGGACGGCAGGGACACCACAGCAATGGCGATCACGGTGTTGATCAGGCCAGGGCCGAGGATGGCGACGATCGCCACTGCCAGCAGCAGCGACGGCAGGGCCAGCATGATGTCCATCAGACGCATGATGGTCGGGCCGATCATCTTCGGGAAGAAACCGGCGAACAGACCCAGCAGGATCCCCGGAATCAGCGACATCACCACCGACGACAAGCCGATCAGCAGCGACAGGCGCGAGCCCTGGATCAGACGCGACAACAGGTCACGACCCAGTTCATCGGTACCGAGCAGGAACTGCATCTGCCCGCCTTCGAGCCACGCCGGTGGCGTCAGCAGGAAGTCGCGGTATTGCTCGCTCGGGTTGTGCGGCGCGACCCACGGCGCGAACAGTGCGCAGAAGATCACCAGCAACATGAACAGCAGGCCGGCAACCGCACCTTTGTTCTTGGAGAAGGCTTGCCAGAATTCTTTGTACGGTGACGGGTACAGCAGGCTTTGATCCGCGTTGGCGGCGGTGGCTACTGAGGATGTTGGAGTGCTCATGGTTATTGACCTCAGCGCTGATGACGGATGCGTGGGTTGGCAAAGCCGTAGAGGATGTCCACTACGAAGTTGACCAGAATCACCAGGCAGGCGATTAACAGGATGCCGTTTTGCACAACCGGGTAGTCCCGGGCGCCGATGGCTTCGATCAGCCATTTACCGATGCCGGGCCAGGAGAAAATGGTTTCGGTCAGGACCGCACCGGCCAGCAGGGTGCCGACTTGCAGACCGACCACGGTGAGTACCGGAATCAGTGCGTTACGCAGGCCGTGGACGAATACCACGCGCGACGGCGACAGGCCTTTGGCCTTGGCGGTGCGGATGTAGTCTTCGCGCAGCACTTCGAGCATCGACGAGCGGGTCATCCGCGCGATCACCGCCAGCGGAATGGTGCCGAGCACGATGGCCGGCAGGATCAGGTGATGCAGGGCATCGAAGAACGCACCGACGTCATCGGCCAGCAGCGTGTCGATCAGCATGAAACCGGTGCGCGGCTCGATGTCGTAAAGCAGGTCGATGCGTCCGGAAACAGGGGTCCAGCCCAGGCTCACCGAGAAGAACATGATGAGGATCAGGCCCCACCAGAAGATCGGCATCGAATACCCCGCCAGGGAGATGCCCATCACCCCGTGGTCGAACAGGGATCCTCGCTTGAGTGCCGCAATTACCCCGGCCAGAAGCCCGAGAATGCCGGCGAACAACAGGGCGGCCATGGACAGTTCCAGGGTCGCCGGGAAGAGAGAGGTGAACTCGGTCCATACGCTTTCACGCGTACGCAGGGATTCGCCGAGATCGCCGTGGGCCAGTTTGCCGATGTAGTCCAGATACTGGGCGTACAGCGGCTTGTTCAGACCTAGGCGTTCCATTGCCTGAGCGTGCATTTCGGGGTCGACCCGACGTTCGCCCATCATCACTTCCACGGGGTCGCCCGGAATCATGCGAATCAACGCGAAAGTCAGCAAGGTGATGCCGAAAAACGTGGGGATCAACAACCCCAGTCGGCGGGCAATAAAACTAAACATCTTGTGTGGTACCTCATCAGCCGGTTAGGCGTGCCCGGCGTCCCTGGGGTCAGGGACGCCGGGAGTTTCTTATCTACTTCACCTGGGTGGTGGCGAAGTTATTAGTGGTGAGAGGGCTGATGTGATAGCCCTCTACGTTGTTGCGCATTGCGGTAAACATCCTGGTGTGGGCCATGCTGATCCATGGCTGGTCCTGATTAAACAGCACTTGCGCCTGTTCGTAGAGCTTTGCGCGTTCGGCCGGATCTACTTTAGCCCGTGCTTCATCCAGTAGCGTCTGGAATTTCTCGTTGCACCAGCGAGCGTAGTTCTCGCCATTTTTTGCTGCCTCGCAACTGAGCATAGGCGTCAGGAAATTATCCGGGTCGCCGTTGTCGCCCGCCCATCCGGCCGAAACCATGTCGTGCTCGCCAGCCTTGGCGCGCTTGAGCATTTCGCCCCATTCCATCACGCGGATGTCGATCTTGATCCCGACTTTCGCCAGGTCAGCCTGCATCATCTGTGCGCCGAGCATCGGGTTCGGGTTGGTCGGGCCGCCGCCGTTACGGGTAAACAGGGTAAACACGGTGCCTTCCGGAACCCCGGCTTCCTTGAGCAGGGCGCGGGCCTTGTCGAGGTCGCGTGGCGGGTTTTTCAGCTCGTGGTTGTAGCCCAGCAGCGTGTCCGGGTACGGGTTGACCGCGACGGTCGCATTGCCCGGGCCAAACAGTGCGTTGACGTAAGCCGCTTTGTCGAAAGCGATGTCGATCGCTTTACGCACGCGCACGTCGCTCATGTATTTGTGCTGGGTGTTCATGGCGATGTACGAAACGGTCATCGCGTTCAGCTCTTCGACCTTGAGCTTGTCGTCTTTCTTGATGCTCGGGATGTCATCCGGTTTCGGATACAGCGCGATCTGGCACTCGTTGGCCTTGAGCTTCTGCAGGCGCACGTTGTTGTCGGTGGCGATCGCCAGAATCAGTGCGTCGGCCGGCGGCTTGCCACGGAAATATTCCGGGTTGGCCTTGAAGCGTACCTGGGCGTCTTTGGCATAGCGCTGGAAGATGAACGGGCCGGTGCCGACCGGCTTGTTGTTCAGGTCGCCGGTCTTGTTGGCCTTGAGCAACTGATCAGCGTACTCGGCGGAGTAGATGGCGGTGAACGGCATCGCGACGTCGGCCAGGAATGGCGCTTCGCGGCGGGTCAGGGTGAACTTGACCGTTTGGTCGTCGACTTTTTCGACGCTTTTGAGCAGTTCTTTGAAGCCCATGCTTTCAAAGTACGGGAAGCCCACGCTCGACAGTTTGTGCCACGGGTGATTCGGGTCCAGCTGACGCTGGAAGCTCCAGACCACGTCGTCGGCGTTCATGTCGCGGGTCGGCTTGAAGTATTCGGTGGTGTGAAACTTGACGCCTTTACGCAGGTGGAACGTGTAGGTCAGGCCGTCTTCGCTGATTTCCCAGGTGTCTGCCAGGGCCGGAACGATTTCCGTGGTGCCAGGCTTGAAGTCCACCAGGCGGTTGAAGATGGTTTCGGCCACAGCATCCGCCGTGACTGCAGTTGTGTACTGAACCATATCGAAGCCTTCCGGACTGGCTTCGGTGCAGACCACCAAGGGTTTGGCCGAGACGCCGAGAGCGGCGCTCAACAACGCAGCCGCAACGGCCGCACGTAGGGGAAGCATTTTCATCGATAACCCTCTGCAATCGGTTGAAGACAAAAAACCGAACGGCCGACTCATCATGAGTCAGCCGTCGGTTGGCGTTTTTACAGAATGTTGAATGGAATCGTGGTCACGAGACGGAACTCGTTGATGTTGCCGTCAGCCTGGTGCTCGCTGGCGCGGTGGGTGGTGTACGTCGCGCGAATCGCGGTGGCCTTGAGCGGGCCGCTCTGCACGGCGTACGACGCACCGATGCCGTATTCGTAGTGGGTTTCGCCGTCCATCAGGCTCAGGTCGCCACGCTTGGCGCCCGGATCGGTGTAGGCGGTGCCACGGTAGTGAGTACCGTCGATGCCCCAGCCGCGCGCCTGGTAGATGTTGAACTTCAGACCGGGTACGCCGTATTCGGCCATGTTGATGCCGTAGGCGATCTGAAAGGACTTCTCGTTCGGGCCGTTGAAGTCCGACAGCAGGGAGTTGGCCAGGTAGATGCCGTTGGTTTCATGCAGGTAGTCGAAGTAAGTGTCGCCATTCACTTCCTGGTACGAGAAGGTCAGGCTGTGAGCCTGGTGCGCCAGACCCAGCGACAACGAGTAAGTATCGTTGTCGATCTCGCCCATCAGCTTTTTGCCTTCGTCGACGGTCTTGTAGTAGTTCAGACCGGTGGTCAGGCTCAGGACCTGGCTGTCACCCAGTTCGTGAGTGGCGCCGAAGTAGTACTGGTTCCAGAAGTCTTCGACGTTGGAGCCGTACAGGCTGGTTTTCAGACTTTTGAACGGCTGGTAGTTGACGCCAGCGATGTAAACCTTGTCGGTCTCAACGCCAGTGGCCGAGTACTCGGTGCGGAATTTCGACAGGCTCTGCTCGGTACGTGGCGAAACGCGGTCGAAGCCACCCAGGTCAAACGAAATGTTGTTGAGCTCTTCGCTGTGCAGGGTAATACCCTCAAAGCTCGAAGGCAGCGGACGGTTGCCGATGACGTCGACGATCGGCGTGCTGAAGTTCTGACGACCGGCAGTCAACGTGGTGTTGGAAACACGCAGCTTGACGTTGGCCAGACCCAGTTTGCTCCACTGGTCGACAGCGTCGCCATCGGAGTGCGCCAGGGTACGGTTGGAACCGCCGGCGATGTCCTTGCGGTCACGGTCCAGAACGATGGCGTTGTAAGCGGCGACTTCAGTGCTGACGCCAACGGTGCCTTGGGTGAAGCCCGAGGTGTAGTTGACGATGGTGCCTTGCACCCAGTTGATCCGACGCGGGGTCGCGGTCTTGACCACTGGCGAGGTGTTCTTGTCGCTGTTTTTCACGTAGCTGAAAGTGTCGTCACGACGCTTCAGTTCATTGGCGTACCAGTTACGGGTTGTGCCGCCCAGGCTTTGTCCATCGATAAAGCCTTTGGCCTCGCTTTGGGCGCTACTGCCGGCCAACGTGGTAGGGACGAACTCCTGACTTGCAGGTTCTGCGTACGCCGTGGCGGTGATGCTGCTGATGGCCAGGGCCAGTATCGCGGTGCTGCTCAGTTTCATGGGTGAAGCTCCTTTACTTTCTTTTTATGCCGGCTTTTTTTGGTATGCCGGTTATTGGTTTAGAACTCATTCACACATCGCAAACGTTTGCAAAATGCCGGATTGGCGAATTTCGGCAAAGCGCTTGCGTGAGGGGCTAGACAGCGCCCCCCAGCGTTGCGGCTAATCGTCTGGTTTAATCGATACCGACACCCGAGAACACGTTGCGACCGAACGGGCTGACTTTGAACCCTTCGATCCTCGCGCTTAACGGCTGGTTGACCGTCGAGTGGGCGACAGGCGTGATCGGCACCTGCTGTTTAAGTAATTGCTGAGCCTGTTTGTAGAGCACGGTGCGCTGGTCACGGTCGGTGACGACCTTGGCCTCTTTGATCAGCTTGTCGTAAGCCGGGTCGCACCACATCGAGTAGTTGTTGCCGCCGATGGCATCGCAGCTGTACAGCGTGCCGAGCCAGTTGTCCGGATCCCCGTTGTCACCGGTCCAGCCGATCAGGCTGATGTCGTGCTCGCCATTCTTGGTGCGCTTGATGTACTCGCCCCATTCGTAGCTGACGATCTTCACTTTCAGACCGATCTTGGCCCAGTCAGCCTGGAGCATTTCGGCCATCAGTTTGGCGTTGGGGTTGTACGGACGCTGCACCGGCATCGCCCACAGGGTGATCTCGGTGCCCTCTTTGACGCCGGCAGCCTTGAGCAACTCTTTGGCTTTTTCCGGGTTATAGGCGGCGTCCTTGATGCTGTCATCGTAGGACCACTGGGTCGGCGGCATGGCGTTGACGGCCAGTTGGCCGGCGCCTTGATAAACAGCGTTGAGAATCCCTTGTTTATTCACCGCCATGTCCAGCGCCTGACGCACTTCGAGCTGGTCGAAGGGCTTGTGGCGCACGTTGTAGGCGATATAGCCGAGGTTGAAACCCGGCTTGGAAATCAGTTGCAGTTTCGGGTCGGCCTTCAACGCTTCAACATCGGCCGGACGCGGGTGCAGGGTGATCTGGCATTCGCCAGCCTTGAGCTTCTGCACGCGTACCGAGGCGTCGGTGTTGATCGCGAAGATCAGGTTGTCGAGTTTGACCCGGCTCGGGTCCCAGTAATGTTTATTACCGGTGTAACGAATATTCGAGTCTTTCTGATAACTCTTGAACACGAACGGCCCGGTGCCGATCGGTTTCTGGTTGATGTCGCTCGGTTTGCCTTCGGCCAGCAATTTGTCGGCGTATTCGGCGGAGAGAATGGAGGCGAAGCTCATGGCGATGTTCTGAATGAACGCGGCGTCGACGCTGTTGAGCGTGAATTCCACGGTCAGCGGCCCGGTTTTCTCGACCTTGGCGATGTTCTTGTTCAGGCTCATCCCGTTGAAATACGGGAACTCGGTTGGATAAGCCTTACGGAAAGGTTGCTGTGCATCGAGCATGCGATTAAACGTGAACAGCACGTCGTCGGCGTTGAAATCGCGAGTTGGCTTGAAGTACGGCGTTGTATGAAATTTCACGCCTTCACGCAGGTGAAAGGTGTACTTGAGACCATCCTCGGAAATGTCCCACTTGGTGGCCAGACCGGGTACGACATTGGTCGCGCCTTTTTCGAACTCGACCAGACGGTTGTAGATCGGCTCGGCGGCGTCGTTATCGGTCGCTGTCGTGTACTGCGCGGTGTCAAAGCCCGCCGGGCTGCCTTCAGAGCAGAACACCAGACTTTTGCTGGCGGCGAAACTCGCGGACGAAGCGGCCAACAGGCCGGCGCCCAGCAATGCGGAAAAAATCAAGGTATGGCGCATGACGCTCCCTCTTTTTTAGTGTTGTTCGATGCGCCGTCGTCCCATCCTGGGACGTTTTGAGCGCATCGAGCTCAATCCAGTACGTACGGCAAACCGGTGGCCCACGCAGAAACTGGTCAGTACCCGACGGTAGGGGCCGCGGTCCTGGCAGTAAATGCGTAAATGCCTTAAAGCTCGTAGGAAAAGGCGACACGTCCTATACCCCCGCGGTAATCCGCAGTGGAATTGGCTGTAGGCAATTTCCTAACTTCCCGGCAGGTAAAACAACGGCGACGTTAAAAACGTCGCCGTTGCAGTGCCTTATTTGCTGACGCTGACGCCGTAGAAGGAGTTCAAGCCGAATGGGCTGATCTTGAAATCCTGCACGTTGGCGCGCATGGGTTGATACACCGTCGAGTGAGCGATAGGTGTCATCGGGACTGCATCTTTGAGGACGTGTTGTGCCTCTTTGTACAGTTCGGTGCGCTTACCTTGGTCGGTTGTGCGCTTGGCTTCTTTAACGAGGCCGTCGAACTTCTTGTCGCACCACTTGGAGAAGTTGTTGCCGCTGAGCGAGTCGCAGCCGAACAGCACGTTCAGCCAGTTGTCCGGATCACCATTGTCACCGCTCCAGCCAATGATCATGGCCTGGTTCTCGCCACCTTTGGAGCGCTTGATGTACTCGCCCCACTCGTAGCTGGTGATCTTCACTTTCAAGCCGATTTTGGCCCAGTCGGACTGGAGCATTTCAGCCATCAGTTTGGCGTTCGGGTTGTAAGGACGCTGCACCGGCATCGCCCACAGCACGATCTCGGTACCTTCCTTGACGCCGGCTTCCTTGAGCAGCTGTTTGGCTTTCTCAGGATCGTACTTGGCGTCCTTGATGGTGGTGTCGTAAGACCACTGGGTCGGCGGCATGGCATTGACGGCCAGTTGGCCTGCGCCCTGGTAAACCGAGTCGATGATCTGTGGCTTGTTCACGGCCATGTCCAGCGCCTGACGTACGCGCAGGTCTGCCAGTGGGTTGGCCTCGTTGCTGCCCTTGACCTTGTCCATCACGTTGTAGGCGATGTAACCCAGGTTGAAACCAGCCTGGTCAGGCATCTTGAGGGATTTGTCTTCTTTCAGCGCTTTCAGGTCGGCCGGACGCGGGAACAGGGTGACCTGGCACTCGTTCTTTTTCAGCTTCTGAATACGTACCGACGGGTCGGTGGTGATGGCGAAGATCAGGTTGTCGATCTTCACGTCTTCAGGCTTCCAGTAGTCCTTGTTCCCGGTGTAGCGGATGTTGGAGTCTTTCTGGTAGCTCTTGAACACGAACGGACCAGTGCCGATCGGCTTCTGGTTGATGTCGGCAGCTTTGCCTTCCTTGAGCAGTTGGGCAGCGTACTCGGCGGACTGTACCGAGGCGAAGCTCATGGCCATGTTCTGGATGAACGCAGCGTCGACTTCTTTCAGAGTGAACTTGACGGTGTGGTCGTCGACTTTATCGATCTTGGTGATGTTGGTGTCCATCCCCATGTCGGTGAAGTACGGGAATTCGGTCGGGTACGCCTTACGGAACGGGTCATCCTTGTTAATCATGCGATTGAAGGTGAACAGCACGTCGTCGGCGTTGAACTCACGAGTCGGCTTGAAATACGGGGTGGTATGGAACTTGACGCCTTCACGCAGGTGGAAGGTGTAAGTCAGGCCATCATCGGAAATGTCCCACTTGGTCGCCAGACCAGGAATCACGGCGGTACCGCCGCGCTCGAACTGGGTCAGACGGTTGAACATGGTTTCGGCTGAGGCGTCGAAGTCGGTTCCGGTGGTGTACTGGCCTGGATCGAAACCGGCCGGGCTGCCTTCGGAGCAGAACACCAGGTTAGTCGCAGCGGATGCGAAAGGTGCGGAGGCTAACAAGCCTGCGCCGACTAAAAACGGAATGACCGCGTGTTTAAGCATGTTGGCCTCATGATTTGTTGTCATTTTTTAGTTGTGAGGTACGACCTCGTGAGTCGTGCCTGCGGATACTTATGCAGGGGCCATACCCATTGCAAGATCCAGAGTGACTGCCGGCCTCAAAGCGTGGCACGAACGTACCTTAATGTCGCATCTGTATAACTTCTGACGCATTTGACCGTTTGCGGGTGGTTTTTACGGTGCAAATGGAGCCCCAAAACGGTGCATTGGTCACGTTGTGCGCGCCGCCTTGGGGCTCGGTGTTACTTATTTATACCCACACCATAGAAGGGGGTTAGACCGAACGGGCTGATCCGGAAGTCAGTGACTTCCTTGCGCAGCGGCTGGAACACCGTGGAGTTGGCGATCGGTGTGATCGGCACCTGCTGTTTAAGGATCAGTTGCGCCTGTTGATACAGTTTTACCCGTTGCTCTTTATCCGTGGATAACTTGGCCTGTTGCACCAGTTTGTCGTAAGCCGGATCGCACCATTTGGCGTAATTGCTGCCTTTTACCGCCGCGCAGCTGTAGAGCACGCCAAGCCAGTTATCCGGGTCACCGTTGTCACCTGTCCAACCATAGATCATGGCGTCGTGTTCGCCATTTTTGGCGCGTTTGATGTACTCGCCCCATTCGTAGCTGACGATGTTGGCCTTGATGCCGATCTTGTCCCAATCCTGCTGGATCATCTGCGCCGACATTCGCGCATTCGGGTTTGAAGCGCGTTGCACTGTCATCGCCCAAAGGTTGATGGTTGTACCCGGCGCAACCCCTGCTTCTTTCAGTAGCACCCGAGCTTTGACCGGGTCGTAGGGAGCGTCCTTGATATTCGGGTCATACGACCATTGCGCCGGCGGCAAAGCGTTTTGCGCCAACTGGCCGGCGCTTTGGTAGACGGCTTTGATGATCGCCGGTTTGTCGATGGCCATGTCCAGCGCCTGTCGAACCTTGAGCTGGTCGAGAGGGGCGTGGGTGGTGTTGTAGGCGAGGAAACCGAGGTTGAAACCGGCCTGCTTGAGCACGCGCAGGTTCGGGTCTTTTTCCATCACTTCGATGTCGGCCGGGCGCGGGTAGCCGCTGACCTGACATTCACCGGCCTTGAGCTTTTGCAGGCGCACGGCGGCGTCCGGGGTGATCGAAAAAATCAGGTTATCGATTTTGACGTCTTCGGGTTTCCAGTAGGCCGTGTTGGCGGCGTAGCGGATTTGTGAATCCTTCTGGTAGCGCTTGAACACGAACGGGCCGGTGCCGACGGGTTTCTGGTTGAGGTCGGCGGCTTTGCCTTCCTTCAACAGTTGCGCAGCGTATTCGGCCGATTGCACCGAGGCAAAGCTCATGGCGAGGTTTTGCACGAACGCGGCGTCGACGTTGTTGAGGTTGAAGCGCACGGTTTGCTCGTCGAGTTTTTCTACCGATTTGATCGTGGTGTTGAGGCCCATGTCGGTGAAGTACGGGGATTCGGCGGGGTAGGCCTTGCGGAAGGCGTTGTCCGGGTCGAGTAGACGCTGGAAGGTGAAGAGGACGTCGTCGGCGTTGAAGTCTCGCGTCGGGGTGAAATATTCCGTGGTGTGGAATTTTACGCCTTGGCGCAGGTGGAAGGTGTATTGCAGGCCATCCGGGGAGATGTCCCATTTTGTTGCCAGGCCGGGTTCGATGTCGGTGCCGCCGCGCTGGAATTGGGTGAGGCGGTTGAAGACGGTTTCGGCGGAGGCGTCGAAGTCGGTGCCGCTGGTGTATTGGCTGGGGTCGAAGCCGGCGGGGCTGGCTTCGGAGCAGTAGACCAGGGTGGTGGCGGCGTTTGCTAACGGGGCTATGGCTGTTAGGGCGAGGGAGATCAAGAGCGGTTTCAGGGTGGGTCTTGGCATGGAGTCCCCGGGGAAATTGGAGGTGGTGGTTTTTTGAGGGTAGCGGGGATTTGGGGAGTTTCGGAAATATCGTTTTTCCTGTGGGAGTGTCTATCTCGGTATATGTAGGGGCTTTTTTGGGTACATATCCGTTGCTGCGGTAACGGCTGCTTAGGGTTTCGCCCTGACGGCGACTCACTTTTTTTACAAACGCCTAAAAAAAGTAAGCAAAAAAACGCTTGCTCCTACGTGCGGCCCGCTCGCTGGGGCTCGGGGTTCCTTCGCTCCGGGATCGATCCGGGGGCATCGCCTCCGGTTT
>NZ_LVEJ01000021.1 GCF_001648775.1 Pseudomonas fluorescens | reverse complement strand
TTTTAGGCGTTTGTAAAAAAAGTGAGTCGCCGTCAGGGCGAAACCCTAAGCCGCCGTTACCGAAGAAACGGATATACACACCGAACAACCACAACATGGTCGGCCCAGAGGCCGCCAAGACACCCCCAAGGCAAAAATGTTAGCGTGCTTGGCATCAAGCCCGACAACGAGCCAAAACCAATGAAAAAAACTGTCCTGGCCTTCAGCCGCATCACCCCCCCAATGATCGAACGCCTGCAACAAGAGTTCGACGTCATCGTCCCCAACCCAAAAGCCGGCGACATCAACGCCCAATTCAACGAAGCCCTGCCCCACGCCCACGGCCTCATCGGCGTCGGCCGCAAACTCGGCCAGGCCCAACTCGAAACCGCGACCAGACTCGAAGTCGTCTCCAGCGTCTCCGTCGGCTACGACAACTACGACCTCGACTACTTCAACCAACGCGGCATCATGCTCACCAACACCCCGGACGTGCTCACCGAAAGCACTGCTGATCTGGCCTTCGCGCTGATCATGAGCAGCGCCCGCCGCGTCGCCGAACTCGACGCCTGGACCAAGGCTGGCCAATGGCAAGCCAGCGTCGGCGCTCCGCTGTTCGGCTGCGACGTGCACGGCAAAACCCTCGGCATCGTCGGCATGGGCAACATTGGCGCGGCCATCGCCCGCCGCGGCCACCTCGGCTTCAACATGCCGATTCTCTACAGCGGCAACAGCCGCAAGCCCGAACTCGAACAACAACTCGGCGCACAATTTCGCAGCCTCGACCAACTGCTCGCCGAAGCCGATTTCGTCTGCCTGGTAGTGCCGCTCAGCGACAAGACCCGCCACCTGATCAGCCATCGCGAACTGGCCCTGATGAAGCCCGGCGCGATCCTGGTCAACATCTCCCGTGGCCCGGTGGTCGATGAACCGGCCCTGATCGAGGCCCTGCAAAACCAGCGCATCCGTGGCGCCGGCCTCGACGTCTACGAAAAAGAACCGCTGGCCGAGTCGCCCTTGTTCCAGCTGAAAAACGCCGTGACCTTGCCGCACATCGGCTCGGCAACTCACGAAACCCGCGAGGCCATGGCCAACCGCGCCCTCGCCAACCTGCGCAGCGCCTTGCTCGGCGAACGTCCGCAGGATCTGGTCAACCCGCAAGTCTGGCGCGGTTGATTAAAACGGGTAAGTGCAACTTTTCACTTACCCGTTAGTTGTACCCACACATAAATTGAAACCCAACCAAACGCAAAGCTCAACACCAGCACTATATGCTCTGCCTCTCTGCCGATTTAGCGGTAACTAATGATAGAGAGAGCCCACCTTGAATACCCTGAGCACTGACAAACTTATTCGTTACAGCAAAGTTATATTAATGGCTTACATCAGTTTCTTTGGCCTGCTGGTGATGATCCATA
The DNA here is from genome assembly GCF_001648775.1 of Pseudomonas fluorescens. Taxonomy (GTDB): domain Bacteria; phylum Pseudomonadota; class Gammaproteobacteria; order Pseudomonadales; family Pseudomonadaceae; genus Aquipseudomonas; species Aquipseudomonas fluorescens_M. The sequence continues at coordinate 124,258 of NZ_LVEJ01000021.1, read as the reverse complement.
ATTTCACTGACTATGAATCGAACTACACCTATGTCGCGCACATCCTGAGCATGGACACAACCACGGCCAATCAAAACATCCTGTACCGGGCGATCGAGTCGCCGCTGCTGCACCACCGAATCTACTGGTTCATCATCACCATGGAAGTTATTTACACGGTGTTGTGCATGATGGGCACCTATCAGCTCTATCGCAAAGTTCACGCATCAGCGGACGATTTCCATGAGGCCAAGAAACTGTCGATCATGGGCATACTGGTCGCGATATTTATTTATTACGTGTGCCTGCAAACCGTCGGTGTGGAATGGTTCGACATGGACACTTCGCAAACATGGAACGCCAAGGACTGGGCGCGGCATATTGTTGATTTCATATTTCCGGTGATGATCTACATGACATTGAAAGTCGAGCGCTGATTTTCAACGCTCGTACACTTCAGGCCAACTTTCCTTGTGGTGGCAGTATCACTGCCTTGGGTTTGCGAAACACCAGCACGTTACCCAGCATCACCAGTACCAGACCGAAGAGGGCTGGCGCGGTCCACTGGTAACCTTCGGCAAACGCCGAGACGTTCAACGCCACCACCGGGAACAACACCGTGCAGTAAGCTGCGCGTTCCGGGCCCATGCGTCCGACCAGCGTCAGGTACGCGGTGAAACCGATCACCGAACCGGGAATCACCAGGTACAGCAGCGCACCGACATAACGCGGCGACCAGTCCATGTCGAACGGAATGCCTTTGACCAGGCACCACACCGACAACATCGCCGCGCCATAAGCCATGCCCCAGGCATTGGTGGTCAGTGGCTTGAGCCCGGCCTTCTGCTGCAGGCTCGACAACATATTGCCTGCCGAGAAACACAGCGTGCCGCACAGCGCCAGACCGAGGCCGAGCAAGGTTTGCGGGCTGGCGTGATGCCCCGCCAGTTCCGGCCAGAACAACATGCCCAGACCGAACAGACCGAGCGCACCGCCCATCAGCACATTGCGCGCGATGCGTTGGCCGAAGAACACCCGCGCGTTCAGCGCATTCCACAACGTTGCGGTGGAAAACACCACCGCCACCAGACCGCTGGGAATCCACTGACTGGCGGTCAGGAAGCACATGAAGTTGACGCAGAACAGACACAAACCCTGCGCCACACAAATCAGATGGCCGCGCCGGTTCATCGGTTGCAGACGGCGGCTGAGCAACAACAACGCAAACAGCACCAGCGCAGCGAGGCCGAAGCGATAGACGATCGACACCGGAATCGCCACCACGCCCAGTTGCCATTTCAAGGCAATCCAGGTGGTGCCCCAGATCAGCACGGTCAGCAAATACAACGACAGGTTCATGGCAAACACTCCTTGATAGGCCTTGAGTGTCTGCCTGGAATCGTCTTGTGCGCTTGCAGATTCTTGCGCTTTTGTCTGGCGACAGGCTGGCAGCGCGACGGCTACGGAGTAGGATGCAAGGCGTTGAAGAGAACCGATCATGGCCGCCATCGATACCCTGCAAGTCTTTCAAGCGCTGAACAGCTCGCCGAACGCACGCCTGGTGCACAGCGCCGAGCTCGGTGACGGCTTGTCTGCGGCTTTGTGGACCAACCACCACGATGCCCAGGAGTACGAGGCGCCGAGTCACCACACCCTGTCCTGCTACATCGCCGGCGGCACCGGTACGTTCCGACGCGATCAACCCGATCAAAAGGGCGGGCCGGACAAGCTCTGCATCCTGCCGGCCGATCATGAATCGGGCTGGGTGATCAATGGCGATATCCGTCTGGCGCACCTGTATTTCAGCGCCGAGCAATTCGCCCTCGGTTGCGTCACGTTGCTTGATCGCGAACCGCGGGAAATGCAGCTGCGCGAGCAGACCTTTCTCGAAGACCCGCAACAGGCGCAACGCTTCCGGCAGTTGCTGACCCTGAACTGGGACGAACCCGCCGAACGTTTGCTGACCAGCAGTCTGGCCCATGAACTGATCAGCCATACCTTGCTCAGTCAGGTCGGCGCGCGTCAGGGCTTGCGTTTGAAGGGCGGGCTGGCGCCGCATCAGCGTCGGCAACTGGTGGAATTCATCGACAGCCAGTTGGCCGAGCCGATCAGCCTCGGTCAGTTGGCCGGATTGTGTGCGCTGTCGGAATACCACTTCGCGCGGATGTTCCGCACAAGTTTCGGCCTGCCGCCGCATCAATACGTGCTGGCGCGACGCTTGAGCCGGGCGCGGGAGTTGTTGCGCGGGACGGCATTGCCGTTGGGTGAGATTGCGCTGGCGTGCGGGTTTGCCAGCGCGAGTCATTTCGCCAATCGGTTCAAGCAGGTTTTGGGGGGGACGCCGGGGGAGTATCGGCAGGCGTTTTTGCGGTGAGCCCTTCTCCCCTCACCCCAGCCCTCTCCCAGAGGGAGAGGGGGCCGACCGAGTTGTCTGGCGTTGTACATCGACCTGAAACACCTAATCGATTATGGATTCAAGGCATCACGTTCAAGTCGGTGTATCTCTGGAATATCCCACGGTCAGTCCCCTCTCCCTCCGGGAGAGGGTTAGGGTGAGGGGCATTTGATCTTGTCTTAAAACTCCAGAGTACTGGACAGCGACACCTGCCGCGCATCCCCCATCGACACAAAGAACCGGCTCGCCGCCGAGGTGTAGTACGTACGGTCAAACAGGTTCTTCACATTCAGCTGAAACTTGATTTTCTGCCCTTCAACCTTGGTGTCGTAAGTGGCAAACGCGTCCGCCACGGTATAGCTCGGCAGATCAAAATCATTCACCGCGTTCCCCGCGCGCTCGCCGACATAACGCGCACCCGCACCAACGCGCAATTGATCACCACCGATCACACTGCCGAAGTCATACACCGCCGACAACGAACCGGAATTCTTCGCCACGTTTTGCAGACGCTTGCCCTTGTAGTCCGGGTCTTCGGTCACTTCGGCATCGGTGTAGGCGTAGCTGCCGATCATGCTCCAGTGGTCGCTCAACTGACCGGTCAGGTCCATCTCCAAACCGCGCGAGCGCACCTCACCGGCGGCGCTGTAAATCGTCGTCGGGCCTTCAGAGTTGGCCACCAGCACGTTGCGTTTCTTGATGTCGAACAACGCGATGTTGCCGGTGACACGCCCCGGCATGTCGAGGCGCGCACCCAGTTCCCACGACTTGGCTTCTTCCGGGGCGATGCTGCCGTCGAGCACGGTGCTGCTGCCGCTCAGCGGGGCGATGGTCGAGTTGGGTTTGAACGATTCGGTGTAGCTGCCGTAGAACGACAAGGCGTCGGTGTAGCGATACACCAGACCGGCGCGCGGGACGAACTTCTGCCCGTTGCTGTCGGTGTTGGCTTTGAACGGCACGCCTTTGCCGGCGTACTGGTCGTACTCCTGGAAGCGCCCGCCGGCGACCAGAATCCACTGGTCGTTGAGGTGAATCGAGTCCTGCATGAACACCGAATCGCTGCGCAGTTCATCGGTCTGTGCACTGTCGGGAGCGCTGACCGTGGTGCCGGCGACTTCGCGGCCATACACCGGATTGAGGTAGCTGAAGGTGGTCAGGCTTTTCTGCCGGATCAGGTCGGCGCGGTAGATCTTGCGGTACTCGTCATCAACGCCGAAAACGAGGTCATGCTGCATGCCCAGCACGTTGACCTTGCCTTCGAGACTGGCGGTGGTGAAACGGTCGGTGCTGATCGCGTTCTGCGTGCCGTCCATGCTGCGGGTCAGTGTGCCTTTTTTGGTGTCGATGGCGGTGACACGGACCTGGCTGGCGTCGTAGGTTTCGCGGTTCCAGCTGTAGCCGAAGTGCGCTTTCCAGTCGTCGTTGAGCTCGTGATCGGCTTCGAAGTGATACAGGTCCGAGCGGCCTTCCATGTTGTTGAACGGCTCGTCCAGACGCTGTTTGCGCGAGATGTCCAGCGGGTGATTGGTGCGCGGATCGATCAGCGTGCCACGGTCGAACGGCGTGAGAAATTCGCGGTGTTCATAGGCGAACAACAGCTGGGTGCTTTCGCCGAACCAGGCCAGCGACGGCGCGATCAGGGTTTCGCGGTGGGTGCCGAAGTTGCGCCAGTAATCTTCGTCTTCGTGATCGAGGACCATGCGATAGGCCAGCCCGGAATCGCCCAACGGGCCGGTGCTGTCGAGGGTGCCGCCGCTGCCGTTCTTGCCGTCGCCATAGGTCGAACCGCGCAAGGTCAGCGCGTTGTATTGCGTCAGTTCCGGCTTCTTGCTGACCATGTTGACCACGCCGCCCGGGTCTTGAATGCCGTAGAGCAAAGAGGCCGGACCTTTGAGCACTTCGACGCGATCAACCGTCGCGTTCATGCCGCGACCCTGCACGATCGGCATGCCGTCGCGCATGATCGAGCCGTTGCGGTTGTCACCGAAACCGCGGGTCATCACCGAGTCCTGAGTGCTGCCCAAAGTGTTGCCCTGGGTGATGCCGCTGACGTTGGCCAGGGCGTCATCAAGATTGCGCGGCGCCTGATCGCGGATAACCTGCGCCGGGATGACGTTGACGGTCTGCGGGGTTTCCTGAAGCGAGGCCGAAGAGCGCATCACCGAACTGGTTTCCGGCGGCTGGTAGCTCAGCGACTGGTCGCGCAGCGAGGTGATGGTGGTGGCGCCGAGGTTCAGCGCACCAGCGGTAGGCTGCGGTTCCAGCGCCAGGGTGTGGCTGTCGGTACGACGAAAGCTCAAACCGGAACCGGTGAGCAGCCGTTGCAGTGCTTGTTCAGCGCTCATTTGGCCGGTCACGGCTGGGGCGTTGAGCCCGTACGGCGCTTCATCGGTGTAGACCACGCTTTGCCCGGTGACGCGACTGAAGTCACTCAGGGCTTGCGGCAGCGGTTTGGCGGCCAAGGCGAAATTGAACTGCTGTTGCGCCGGGCTGCTGACGGTTTCAGCGCCGAGCGCGACGCTCAGCGGCAACAGCGCCAACGCCGAAAAACTCAATGCCGAAACGCCTAACCACTGTTTGACCGAACCCGATTTTGCCCTGGACTTCATTGCTCAATGACCTGTGTAGAACCGCAACGGATGCGAATGACTCGCAGTTTCAGTCACTACACGGATGGGGCTCGGGTTTACCTCACCACAAATCTGAAAATATTTTTGCAAGTGTGTGGTCCGGGCCCACGCCTTCGCGAGCAAGCTCGCTCCCACAGGAGACCGCATTTCAAAATGTGGGAGCGAGCTTGCTCGCGAAGAGGCCTGTGGCATCAACGCAAAATAATCAAATGCCCCAACACCTGATGCTGCTCAAACCCCAACACCCCTTGCAGCGAACTCAACACCGCTTGCGGATCCTTGCTCGGAAAACTGCCACTGACCTTGCGTGCCGCCAGCTCATCGTTGAGCAGCACAATCCGCCCCGGGTAATAGCGCCGCAGATCCTGCACCACATCAGCCAGCGTCGACTTGTAATAAGTCAGCCAGCCCTGACGCCAGGCCAACTGTGCCTCAGCGTCCGCCGCGTGCAGCTTTTCTGCCGTGCCTTGCGCGTAAGCAACCTGCTGGCCGGCGGTGAGAATCTGCTGTTCGCCACCACGATTGGCGGTCACGCCGACGCGCCCGGACAACACCGTCACCTGCGCGCCCTGCGATTGCAGTCGCACTTCGAATTGCGTGCCGAGCACCCGCGCCTCGCCCTGCTCGGCCGCGACCACAAACGGATCGCCGGTGTGGGTGACGCTGAAAAAACCGGCGCCACGACGCAACTGCACGTGTCGTTCGCCCTGACTGAAATCCACGGCAATTGCGCTGTCAGCATCCAGCGTGACTTGCGATTGATCGGCCAGGGTCACGGTGCGAATTTCACCCGGTGCAGAAACGTAATCCGCGCCCAGATCATCGATCCAGCGCTGCGGCTGCCAACCCGTGCCGAGGCTGACCATCAACAGCAGACACGCGGCCATCGCCAGCGCGCCCGACCAACGCACAAACGGAGAACGCCGTGGACGATCCATTGCATTGAGATAACCCTGCAAGGCAAAAGCCTCTTCTGCAGCCAGTGTTCGCGCCGGGCTTTCACTCAATTCCCAGACCACCTGAGCCTGTGCATAAGCTTCGGCGTGCGCCGGATCGGCGTGCAGCCAACGGCTGAACGTCAGTTGATCGCCCGCGCTGGGGCGATCATGCAACAGGCTCAGCCAGGCAAAAGCCTCCTGCTCCTGAGCAAGCGTCGGGGTGACGGATTCGGATCGGTTCACGGTGCTTTCCCTGGCAGGCGTGGCGCGGGTTCGCGCAGGCTGGCCTTGCAGGCCTCGAGGGCGCGCATCATATGTTTTTCCACGGCACTTTGGGACAAGCCCATGGCCTTGGCGATTTCCGCGTACTTGCGGCCGTGGATGCGATTGAGCAAAAAAATCTGCCGGGTGCGCTCGGGCAAGGCGCGCAACGCCGCTTCGACATGGCGCAGATCGTTGCCGGCTTCAAGGGCGGCTTGCGGTTCGCTGCCGTGGCTGTCCGGTTCGTCCGGTTGCCAGCCTTCGTTGACGCGCGTGCGCGTGCCTTCGCTGCGCAAATGGTCGATGGCAATGTTGCCGGCGCAACGCAACAGGTAGGTACTGAGCTCTTCGACCTGTACCAACGGCCGCCGCCAGAAACGCAAAAACAGGTCCTGAACCAGATCGGCCGCCGTCGCCCGGCAACCGACGCGCCGGTTCACCAGCGCTTCCATTTGCGAACGTTGCGAGAGAAACACCTGAAGAAAATGCGCACGCGCGCCACGCGGCTCGTCGTCGCGCGATTCCGGTGGCACGCCGATCAGCACTTCAGCACTGCGCCCAGGCCGCGACCGGGCTGGCCAACAGGCTGACTCCGGCCAACGCCAACGCAAATCGCGGTCGATACGGCAGCAATAACACCAACGCCAACGCACTGAGCATCAGCACAGCGAACCAGTCGACCAGGCCGAAACTCCAGCCGTTGGAGGTCACCGCCGCCCACAGCGACAAACCCAGCAGCAACCAGCCCCCCAATATCAAGCCCTGACGGCGTCGAGGCGAAGGCTTATGGCCGAGCAGTTCATCGTGGTGGCGAGGCATCGACAGGCACAACGCGGTGAATCCGGCGTAGGTCAGCAGCAAAGGTAAAAGCATCAGTTCGCCCCTTGTTCAAGGGTGATCGGCCGGGGCTTTTCGCGACGCAGTTTTGTGCCCTTGACGGTGTTGCCGGCGCGCTGCATTTTCCAGGCGGCCCAGGAGAGAAATAAACCTGTTGCCAAGCAGGTGAGGTCGAAACCGGCGAGCGTCCAGTCGCCCTGTGTCAGGGTCGCGCCGAGGTTCCACGGTGTGGTCAGGGCATTGATCAGCGGCACCGACATAAACAGCACGCCACCGAGTACAAGCTGTTCGACCCAGGCTTTGCGCCCCGGCCGCAACAAGGCGTGCACGACACTCAAGCCCCAGGCGATAAAGAACGCATTCACCTCCCAGTCCGCACGCCCGGCCAGATTCACCGGCAACAGACGATTGCCCAGGAAAAACACCGCCACCGCCGTCACCAGCCCGGCCATGCTGGCGATGTTCAACACCTCAACCAGGCGCAACTCGAACGGCATCACGCCACTCTTGGCGTGTTTGAGTTGACGTTTGCCGAGCCAGATCACCAGCCCGGTGCCGATCATCGCGGTGCCGGCCAGACCGCAGATGAAGTACAGCCAACGCAACACCGGGCCGGTAAAGTGGCCCATGTGCAAGCCGTAGAACGCGCCGCCGACCGCCATGGCCATCGGCTGATCCGCGGTGCTCGAGAGCATGTGTCCGGTCACGCCGTCGAACGTCACGGCGCTGCCGAAATCATGCACCACACGATCGCCAGCCCGCGACAGCACCACCGTGGCGTTGGCATCGCCCGGATTGCTCACCGACAGGCGCGCGGTGTGGCCGCCCGACCATTGTTCGCTGGCCTTGGCCAACAGCGGCGCCATGGCCGCCATCGGTGCAGCGACATTGGCGCGTTCCGGCATTTTCGAGGCCGGGAAAACGTCGTCATAAAACTTGCTCACGTCACTGCCGTACGACGCGACGATGCTCGCCGGCATGACCATCGACATGAAAATCACCAGGCTGCTGTAGGTGATCATCAGGTGAAACGGCAGCACCAGCACTCCCACCGCGTTATGCCCGTCGAGCCAGGAACGCTGGCCCTTGCGCGGGCGGAAGGTGAAGAAGTCCTTGAAGATTTTCTTATGGGTGATGATCCCGGTGATCAGCGCAACGAACATCACCATCGCGGCAATGGTCGCCAGCCAGCGGCCCCACGGATAGGGCATTTGCAACTGGAAGTGGAAACGGTAAAAGAACTCGCCGCCCATGCTGTCGCGGCCCTGCACTTCGGCGCCGGTTTGCGCATCGAGGGTTTTCGATTCGAAGCGTCCACGCTCACCGGGGTTGCCGGGCACCTGCTGCCAGCGCACAGTCAGCCCGGGGTCGCGGGCGTCGGGCAAGTCGATCAGCCAGCGCGAGGCGCCGGCGGCATGTTGTTGCAGATAATCCTGCGCCAGGGTCAGGCTCGCTTCGGGATTTAACGGGCGCGAAGGTATTTCCGGCTGCATCCAGTGCGTGGTTTCGTCATTGAAGTACGCCAGCGTCCCGGTCAGAAAAATCGCGAACAGCAGCCAGCCGAACACCAGTCCGGTCCAGGTGTGCAGCCAGGCCATCGCCTGACGAAAGCCCTCTTTCATGCCAGACCCAATCCGCGTGCCGCGCCAGAGATCGTTGCCAGAATCACACTCGGCACCAGCAAACCAACCCACGCCGACCACGCGGTGCGGCAGGCAAAGCACCAGAGCACGGCCACCAGATAGACCAGAAACGAAATGGTCATGCCGGTCACCACCGCTTCGGCACGGCTCAACGGCAGCCACAGTGTCAGCGTGACACTGGCCAGCGCCGCGACCAGATAGCCGCCAAACACCGCAGCCAGTACCCGTGAGGTGACGGCCAGGCGATAGGACATGGGAAGTGTGGCGAGTTTGCCTTTCATGTTTCGACCCTGAAACGAAAAACGGCCGGCCGACAAGCCGAACCTACAGACGAGCAATATTAATGATAAATATTCTCATACGCAAAAGCATCTGATTGCCGGCTGAGGTCTTCGCCGCCTACAATGCGAACAGTTCTTGTTCTCTAACGCATATTCTCTACCGCGTCATGAAAGCGCCCGGAGTCATCCCGTTGCCGTCCGCCCACCCCGTCGAATCGCTCTATCAGGCCCACCACAGTTGGCTGACCGGCTGGCTGCGGCGCAAACTCGGCTGCCCGGACAGCGCGGCGGATCTGGCCCAGGACACGTTCATCAAGGTGCTCACTGCGCGCGAACCGCCGGTGATCATCGAGCCGCGCGCCTTTCTGACGACGCTGGCCAAGCGGGTTTTGTTCAATCATTACCGCCGTCAGGATCTGGAACGCGCCTACCTCGACACCTTGGCGCAGATGCCGGAGATGGTCGCGCCGTCGGAAGAACAGAAAGCCATCATCCTGCAGACCCTGATGGAACTCGATCAGTTGCTCGATGGTTTGCCGCGTGTGGTCAAACGCGCCTTTCTGTTGGCACAGGTCGATGGCCTGACGTATCCACAGATTGCCGCTGAACTCGACATCTCCGTGGCCACGGTCAAACGGCATCTGAACAAAGCGGCGATGCGCTGCTATTTCGCCCTATGAACCGCACCCCGGATTTCTCCTCGCAGGTCGCCGAACAAGCGGTGCACTGGTTGCTGGAAATGCAACAGGGCACGCTCAACCCGCGTCAGCAACTGGCCTGGCAACAATGGCTGGACGCGCACAGCGAACACCGGCGGGCGTGGGAGCACATTCAGCGGGTCAACCAGCGATTGCGCGGTGTGTCTTCGCCGCTGGCGCATGCGGCGTTGAACGGGCCGAAGTCCGGCAGCCGTCGTCAGGCATTGAAACTGCTGCTGATGCTTGGCGCCGGTTCGGCGCTGACCTGGGGCATGCGCGAACACACGCCGTTGCCGTCGCTGTTCGCCGACTACCGCAGCCCGATCGGGCAACGGCGCAAGGTCGCGCTCGGTGCCGGCGATCAGTTGCAACTCAACACGGCCAGCGCTGCGGATGTCGACCCTTCGGCGCGACTGATCCGTTTGCTCGAAGGCGAAATTCTTCTGACCGCCGCGCAATCGTTCGAAGTGCGAACGGCCCAAGGCACACTGAAAAGCCAAGGCGCGCGCCTCAACGTCCGGCAGTTTGCCGACCGCACGCAGGTGGCGCTGTTTGAGGGGCGCGTCGAACTGAGCGGCACGGGGCGGGCACCGATCTGGCTGCCGCTCGCTCGCCAACTGAGTTTCACTTCGACATCCGTTAGCACCGCCAAACCGCTGGACGCCAACAGCGGCGCCTGGGCCGACGGCATGCTGGTAGCAGCGCACATGCGCCTCGGCGACTTCCTCGATGAACTCGGCCGCTACCGTCGCGGCCAGCTCAATTGCGACAAGAAAGTCGCCGATCTGCTCATCTCCGGGACGTATCCACTGGACGACAGCGAGCGCATTCTCGATCTGCTGGAAATCAGTTTGCCGGTGAAAGTGAGGCGTTTTACTCGTTACTGGGTGACCGTCGAAGCACGGGTTTAAAGCTCCCTCGCCACAAATGCAGTCTTTCAAAAAAATATCTGTAATTGATGAGCCGTTTTTCAGATCTGGCGTGACAGAGAAGGAAAGCCCCCTTGATTCAACCTTCTCAGGATCATCCACCATGCACCCCACCCGCCTCACGCCACTGGCCCGCAGCCTGCGCAATCTCATCCTCGGCGCCAGCCTGAGCTTCGCCGGCCTGCCCGCTGCACTGGCGGCCGACGCCAAGGCTTACCACATCGCCCCGTCGTCGCTGGAAAATGCCCTGAACCAGTTTGGCCGTGAGGCCGGGGTGCTGATTTCTTTCGGTTCGCAAGTCACCAGCGGCGTACAAAGCCGTGGCCTGGAAGGCAACTACACGACTGAGCAAGGTTTGAACGCACTGCTCGAAGGCACCGGCCTGCAAGCGCGTGCCGAGGGCAACAACGCCTTCAGCCTGCAACCGGCGGCTGACACCGCGCTGGAACTGGACACCTCGAAAGTCGTCGGCGACTGGCTGGGTGACGCGGCGCAGATCAACGTCTTCGAACATCCCGGCGCGCGTGATGTGATCCGCCGCGAAGAATTCGAACGCCAAGGCGCAACGCAGGCGCGTGATGTGCTCAACCGCATCCCCGGCGTCAACGCCCCGGAAAACAACGGCACCGGCAGCCACGACATGGCGCTGAATTTCGGCATCCGGGGTTTGAATCCACGCCTGGCCGCGCGCTCGACGGTGTTGATGGACGGCATTCCGGTGCCATTCGCGCCTTATGGCCAACCACAGTTGTCGTTCGCGCCGATCAGCATGGGCAACATGGATGCCGTGGACGTCGTGCGTGGCGGCGGCGCAGTGCGTTATGGCCCGCAGAACGTCGGCGGCGTGGTCAACTTCGTGACCCGGGCGATCCCGGACGAACCAACGGTCAAGGGCGGTTTCCAGACTGAAACCAGCCCATCGTCGAGCCATGACGGCTTCAAGACCAGCGCCAACCTGCTGGCCGGCGGCACCAACGTCAACGGCCTCGGCGGCGCGTTGCTCTACTCCGGCACGCGCGGCGGCGACTGGCGCGAACACAGCGACACTGAAATCGACGACCTGATCCTCAAGGGCAAATACCAGCTCGATGAGGCCAACAGCTTCAACGCCATGGCCCAGTATTACGAAGGCAAGGCCGACATGCCCGGCGGTCTGAACGTCGCTGATTACGACGCCGATCCGTATCAGTCGACGCGCCCGAAAGACCAGTTCTGGGGCCGTCGCACGATGTTCAATTTCGGCTATCGCTACCAGGAAGATCGCCGCGAATTCACTGCCAACACTTTCTTCACCAAGACGTTGCGCAGCGGTTATCTGGATCAGGGCAGCTTCCTCTCGCTCTCGCCGCGCGAGTATTGGGTGCGCGGCCTGGAAACCCGTTTCGCCCAAGGCTTCGACCTCGGCCCGACCAGTCATGAAGTCGGCGTCGGCTACCGCTACATCAACGAAGCCGGGCACGAGCTGCGCTATCGCACACCGATCAGCAGCAACGAGTACCCGACCACCGCCAGCCGCAACGACCGCGACACCCGTGGCGGCACCGAAGCCAACGCGTTCTTCGTCGACGACCGCATCGACATCGGCAAATGGACCATCACCCCGGGCGTGCGCTACGAGATGATCGAGTCGCAGCAGACCAACAACCTGACCAACGTCAAATACAAGGGCGACTACAACACCGCGCTGCCGGCGCTGAACGTGCTCTATCACCTGACCGACAGCTGGAACCTGTACGCCAACACCGAAGGTTCGTTCGGCAGCGTGCAATACAGCCAGATGCCCAACCGCGTGAGCAGCGGCGAAGTGAAACCGGAGAAGGCTCGCACCTGGGAACTCGGCACGCGCTATGACAACGGCGCGTTGCGCGCGGAGATCGGCGCGTTCCTGATCAACTTCGACAACCAGTACGAAAGCAACCAGACCAACGACTCGGTAATCGCCCGTGGCGAAACCCGTCATCAAGGCATCGAGACCAGCGTCAATTACGCGCTGGGTGACTTGAGCCCGGCGCTCGCCGGTTTCGATGTCTACGCCACCTACGCCTATGTCGACGCGACCATTCGTGAAGACGGGCCGAACAAAGGCAATCGTGTGCCGTTCTCCTCGAAACACAAAGGCACGATTGGCGTTGGTTACACCGAAGGGCCGTGGAAGTTGAATCTGGACAGCAGCTTCCAGAGCGACCAGTTCGCCGACAACGCCAACACCTCCAAGGAAAGTGCTGACGGCAGCACCGGCAAGATCCCGGGCTACATGCTGTTCAGCAGCCGTGCGGGGTATGACTTCGGGCCGCAATTGTCGGATCTGAATGTGGCAGTGGGCGTGAAAAACATCTTCAACACGCAGTACTTCACGCGCTCGTTTGATGACAATAACAAGGGCAAGTATGTCGGGGAACCGCGCACGGTTTATGTGCAGACTTCTGTAGCGTTCTGAGGATTGAGAAGCCCCTCACCCTAGCCCTCTCCCTGAGGGAGAGGGGACTGATTGGGGGATGCTTGCGAGGTACGCCGACCTGAAACCGCTTTGCCGAATCCATAATCGACTCGGTTTTTCAGGTCGATGTAGCCCGCAAGACACCTCGGTCGGCCCCCTCTCCCTCTGGGAGAGGGCTGGGGTGAGGGTTCTCGGCTACAGTGAAATATCCAACCCACTTCACAAGGATCGTGAAGCATGCAAACTCGCCCTACCCTCGCCCAATTCGCCCGCCATTTACGCGTTAACCAAACCGACTGCGAATACCTGCTCTGGCAAAAAATCCGCTCTCGCCAAATCGCCAATCTGAAATTTCGTCGGCAGTTTCCGTGTCCGCCTTACGTGCTGGATTTTTACTGTGCTGAGCTGAAACTGGCGATTGAGCTGGATGGCGGTCAGCACTATGAAACGCCGGGAGTGATTCACGACCAGCGCAGGACACGCTATCTGCATCAAAAAGGCATTGAAGTCGTGCGTTTCACTAATCTGGAGGTGATGCAGCAGATGGACGATGTGCTAGAGCAGATCATAAGAATTGCGGCGAATCAAAAAATGCCCTCACCCTAACCCTCTCCCAAAGGGAGAGGGGACTGATTGGGGGATGCTTCAGAAATACACCGACCTGAAATTATTGGGCTGAATCCATAACCGACTCGGTCAGCGCTCTCCCGGAGAGAGGAGGAACTGATTGGGAGATGCTTGCGAGGCACGCCGACCTGATTCTGCTTTGCCGAATCCATAATCGAGTCGGTCTTTCAGGTCGATGTACTCCGCATTACGACTCGGTCGGCCCCCTCTCCCTCCGGGAGAGGGCTGGGGTGAGGGGCCGCGCTCTTGTGCCTTGCGCAAAATTCCGCCACAAACAAAAACGGGCCTGCTTTCGCAGGCCCGTTCTCATTGGTTGGCTTATTAAATCAGCGTATCAACTGTTGATCGCTGCCTGTTCATTCTCGTCAAATTCTTCCGCCAACAGCTTGTCGTTGGCCTTGCCGGTGAATGGCACCACAGCGGCACGTGGTTTACCTCGCAGTTTGCCGAAAAGGTGCTCCAGTGCGTGCTCGAGTTTTTCGGCAGCGCCGTCGATTGCCTGTTCCAGCGAATCGGCTTTATGGGTCACGGAAATCGGTTGATGGCCTTTTGGCCGCGCTTCCAGTTGGCAGCGCAAGTCATGGGGACCTGGTTTGTCACCGTTCTCGTCGCTCAGGTGGACTTCGACACGGGTCAGGTCTTCTTCATAACGGTCGAGCGTGCTCTCAATGGTTGTACGTACCCACTCCTCCAGTCGTTTACTGCCTTGAACATGGTTATCGCTGTTGACTTGGATTTGCATAGTTCATCCCTTATTTCAGCTAGCTCGCGAGGGGCCTGAATTGAATTTCCTGACCCCTTGGTTACAACAATCGGCCCGACCGCCGAACATTTCAACCCCTGAAAAAAGATAAATATTCATTCGCAAAAAAAGCCGGACAACCGAGCAAAGCACTGGTAAGGTCGGGAGTCGGGTCGCCTTGCAACCCAGCAAAATTTGCTCACAATTGCCCGTCATTCAACGGATGCAAACCGCGAAAAATCCCCGCCTCTTCGACCAGCCAATCATGCACCGCACGCACGCCCGGATGGCTCAACGCCCCCGGCGCATACAGCAACACGTAACGTTTGTGATTCGGTACCGACAGGCCGAACGGCACAATCAACGTGCCTCGCTCCAGCTCATCGTTGAGCAATGTACGCCGGGCAATCGCCACGCCCATGCCGGCAATCGCCGCTTCGATGGTCAGGTGATTGCGATTGAAGGTATGCCCGCGCCGCACGTCGGCGCCGTCGAAGCCGATCGCGTTTAAATAGAATTCCCACTCCGCGTATTCATAACTGCCACGCCAGGCGGTGATGTCGTGCAACAGTGGAAAATGCACCAGATCCGCCGGCCCATGCAGCGGCGGGCGCCCACGCAACAGGCTCGGCGCACACACCGGGAAAATCTGCTCGTCGAGCAAGGCTGTGGATAACAATCCCGGGTAACTGCCGTCGTTCAGATCAATCGCCAGATCGAAGTCACCTTCGTGCAACGGCACACTGCTGTCCTCGGCAACCAGCCGCAGCTGAATGTCCGGATAGCGCTGTTGCAGGCGCGGCAACCGCGGCGTCAGCCACTTGCTGAGGAACGACGGAATCGAGCGTACGCGCAAAATACCGCTGATCATTCCGGCGTCGAGCCGACGCAATTCGGCATCGATGCTGCCGTACGCCTCATTGACGGTAATCGCCAGCCGCTGCCCTTCGGCGCTCAGTTCAACACCGCGAGCCCGCCGGTGAAACAGACGAAAACCGAGGCGTTCCTCCAGTTGGCGAATCTGCTGGCTGACCGCCCCCGGGGTGATGTGCAGTTCTTCCGCACAACGGGTGAACGACAGGTGCCGCGCGGCACAGGAAAACACCTGCAGCCAGACGTAGGTCTGGGCATGCAATTGACGACTCATCGTTTAGTCCTGCTAAAGGCTTACTTAGGAAATTTCGTTAGTCACGTAGGACCGAGGTAGGCAGTATCGCCGACATTGCGCTTGTCCTACAAAAAATGGCAGCGAGTCCTACTCCATTGCTTGTAAGGGTTTAGCATGGCTATCAGTGTTTTCGATCTATTCAAAGTCGGTATCGGTCCGTCCAGCTCCCACACCGTCGGCCCGATGCGTGCCGCCGCGACCTTCGCTCAGGCGCTGATCGATCAGCATCTGTTGAACGATGTGCGGCGTGTGGAAATCCGTTTATACGGCTCGCTGTCGGCCACTGGCGTCGGCCATGCCACCGACCGCGCCACGGTCATGGGCCTGATGGGCGAATGGCCGGACAGCATCGATCCGTCGACCATCGATCCACGCATCCAGCAACTGCGCGAGACAGGCCAACTGTCGCTCGCCGGGCAACGAGACATTGCCTTCAACTGGCAGCGCGATCTCCTGCTGCTGGACGAGAGCCTGCCCTACCACCCCAACGCCATGTCGCTGACAGCCTTTGGCGAAAGCGCCGAGCTGTTCGAACAAACGTACTACTCGGTCGGCGGCGGTTTCATCATCGAAGCGGCCGAAGCCGAGTCCGGTGTGGCTCCGGCCGGCGACGTGGTGTTGCCGTACGACTTTTCCAGCGCCGCACAATTGCTGGCGCTGTGCAAACAGCACAACCTGCGCGTGTCCGAACTGATGATGGCCAACGAGCGCGCGTGGCGCACTGACGCAGAAATCCGTCAGGGTTTGCTGCACATCTGGTCGGTGATGCGTGAATGCGTCGAACAGGGTCTGCGCCACGAAGGCATCCTGCCCGGTGGTCTGAATGTGCCGCGCCGTGCGGCGAAATTGCACCGCAGCCTGTTGGAAATCGGCAAACCAAACGTGATCAGTTCAACGCTGTCGGCGATGGAATGGGTCAACCTGTTTGCCCTCGCCGTCAACGAAGAAAACGCCGCAGGCGGGCGTATGGTCACCGCACCGACCAACGGTGCAGCGGGGATCATTCCGGCGGTGCTGCACTACTACATGAAATTCAATCCGGAGGCGTCTGACGATGATGTCGTCGCTTTCTTCCTGGGCGCGGCCGCCGTCGGCATTCTGTGTAAGAAAAATGCCTCGATCTCCGGCGCCGAAGTTGGCTGTCAAGGTGAAGTCGGTTCGGCCTGCGCGATGGCCGCTGCCGGCCTGGCCGACGTGCTCGGCGCCACCCCGGAGCAACTGGAAAACGCCGCCGAAATCGGCCTGGAACACAACCTTGGCCTGACCTGCGACCCGGTCGGTGGCCTGGTGCAAGTGCCGTGCATCGAGCGCAACGCCATCGCTGCGGTGAAAGCGATCAATGCCACGCAAATGGCCCTGCGCGGTGACGGCAACCACTTCATTTCCCTCGACCGGGTCATCCGCACCATGCGCGATACCGGCGCCGACATGCACGACAAATACAAAGAGACTTCACGGGGCGGCCTGGCTGTGAACTGGGTGGAGTGCTGACGCGCATTCCCTGACCGCCCCGGCAGACCGCATTCGACGGTCTGCCAACCGTGAGCCCGAGCAAAAATAATAACGAGGCGATACCGATGACCGATGTACGTACACCTGCTGCCGAAAATCCCGCTGTAAATCGCACACGCAATACCGAAACGGCCCACACGGGCTGGAGCAAATTCGACACCACCTGGATGCTCGGCCTGTATGGCACGGCCATCGGTGCCGGGACGTTGTTCCTGCCGATCAACGCCGGTGTCGGTGGCTTCTGGCCGTTGCTGATTCTCGCCGTGCTGGCTTTCCCGATGACGTTTTTCGCTCACCGTGGCCTGACCCGTTTCGTCTTGTCCGGACGTTCCGGGGACATCACCGAAGTGGTTGAAGAACACTTCGGCATCGGTGCCGGCAAGCTGATCACGCTGCTGTATTTCTTCGCGATCTTCCCGATCCTGCTGGTGTACAGCGTGGCGTTGACCAACACCCTGAGCAGTTTCCTTGAACACCAACTGCACATCGCCCCGCCGCCACGGGCGATCCTCTCGCTGGTGTTGATCCTCGGTTTGATGGCGATAGTTCGCTGCGGTCAGAGCGTGATCGTCAAAGCCATGAGCGTGCTGGTTTATCCGTTTGTTGCCGCGTTGCTGCTGCTCGCGCTCAGCCTGATTCCAAACTGGAACGGCGCGTTTTTCGCCAGCGCCAAAGACGCGATGCCAATGTCTGATTTTCTCAAGACGCTGTGGCTGGCAATCCCGGTGATGGTGTTCTCGTTCAACCATTCGCCGATCATTTCCGCGTTTGCCGTTGATCAAAAACAGCGTTACGGCGATCAGGCCGAACGCAAGAGCAGCGGCATCCTCGCCATGGCGCACGGCATGATGGTCGTCACGGTGATGTTCTTCTGCTTCAGCTGCGTGCTGGCGTTGTCGCCGGCGGATCTGGCGGCCGCCAAGGCGCAGAACATTTCGATCCTGTCGTACCTGGCCAACCACTTCCAGACCCCGGTCATCGCGTACGCCGCGCCGCTGATCGCGCTGGTGGCGATCACCAAATCCTTCCTCGGCCACTACATCGGTGCCAGCGAAGGTTTTCAGGGCATGATCGTGAAAAGCCTGCGCAGCCGCGGCCGGGTGATGTCGGCGAGCTGGCTGAACCGCGCAACCGCCGTGTTCATGATTCTCAGTTGCTGGGCCGTGGCGACGTTCAACCCGAGCATCCTCGGGATGATCGAGGCGTTCGGTGGGCCGGTGATTGCCTGCCTGCTGTTCTTGATGCCGATGTACGCCATCCGTCGCGTGCCAGCCTTGCGCCAGTATTCGGGTCAGGTATCCAACGTGTTTGTGGTGTTGATCGGTCTGATTGCACTGTCAGCGATCATCTACCTGGTTCTGCCCTGAAAACGGGCCATTAAAAAAGGCGAGCCCCATGGCTCGCCTTTTTTATCCCCGTGTTCATTGTTCGACAATGTTCCCGGCATGCCCCTTGCTACATCCCTGATGAGGCAAACGGAGATTGCATACCTCAGCGAACGAGATGCCAGTGATCCGGTTTGGCGAACCAACCCGATTACGGCCGGTCAACAACTGCACGTTCAATCAGGCGGTGACGCATCATGGACAATCCTTTTCAGATCATTACCGATGCCTTCGCGCCGGACTATCAGATCAACCTGAGCATTCAGGGCCTGGACGGCAGCATCATGCTGACCCTGTCCAACAGCGGCCACATCGTGGCCAAACGCATGATCAGCGCCGAACAGCGCAATGACCCCGCACGCCTCAAGCGACTGGTGCAAAGCATTCAATTCGGCATCGCCATCGAACAAGGCCACAGCGCCATGGCGATCCTCGAAGCGATGACCAGCGGCAACGGGATCACCCCGCCACCGCCACGCGTCAGCAGCCAGCCCCGACCTGCGGCCGGGCTTTAAAGCTCGCCTTTCTCGACTTCAGGATGCTCGCTGGAACCGGCACCGAGTTTGCGCTGCGGTTTCTCGATCTTCACCGAAGGAAATTGTGACGAGGCGTAACGCACCACCAGAATCGAGAACGCCAGCAGCAGAATCCCGCCGCACAGGTAGATGATGCCCATGTCCGGCGGGTTGTGGTGCGAGACGTTGGAAATCAGCAGACGGGTCAGCGCGGTGATCGCCACGTAGATCAGGAAGCGCACCGGCATGTGGTTGGTCTTGAAGTAAATCCCGACCATCGCCCCCAGTTCCAGATAGATGAACAGCAGCAGAATGTCATCGATCTTGATGTGGCCTTCCTCGAGCATCCCGAGAAACTCCATCACCGCCGCCCACGCCGTCACTGCACCGATGGCGAACAGCGCCAGGTAGTGGAAAGTTTCGACGAACAGATTGCCCAGGGACTCGGCCAGTTGATGCACGTTTTGCCGCAGTTTCTCGGCCCAGTTGATTTTCACGATGATGTTCCTTAGCCCGATTCGAGCGGATGATGCGTGTTGGACGTGACGGTTTTCTGCACGTAACGGTTGTCATGCAGAAAAGAGGCCACGCCATCATGGCGAGCCGCCGCCAAACCCGCCCCGTGGCGTTTGGTCGCACCACTGTGCTTTTGTGGGAGCGAGCCTGCTCGCGAATGCAGCGACACGGTCTCCCTGACAAACCCCAAATCCGGTCTACATTGAAAAGCCACTACCCATGGCGCAGGGATTCGCTTATCCTTTTCGCTGTATATGGATACAGTAGTCGTCAAGACAACTTAACGTGAAGGCATGTGAGGTGGTGAATGGCCGTCGAAGTGGTATACCGCAGCAGCCGAGATCTGGAGCGCTTGTTCATGGATAAAGCCGAAGCTGACCGTCATGACAAAATGCTCGAACTGGCCGAATATCTGGCCGATGTGCTGCAAAAAGCCGTTCCGTCCCTGACTGAACAGCAAGTCGAAGAAGCCGGGATTTACATGGCGAAGAATCGCGATGTATTCGCCCGGGCGTTCAAGAGCCAGCCGGATGCACTGTCCGAACTGATCAACGCTCCCGCTGAACCGCTCGAAAAAGCTGAAGTGGCAGAATCTGCTGAAGCCCCGGTGAAGCCGGTCAAAGCGGCGAAAGCTGCAAAGTAAGCGATGCCCGAATTGAATAGGCCCTGAGTCGAATGGCTCAGGGCCTTTTTCATGCCGGTGAAACTCAGCGATACAAAACTTTCTCCGCCAACTCATCCGCCACCCGCGCCGGCGAGCGTTTTTCTGCCTGCGCGTGGGCGAAGACTTCGGTCAACCGCGAACTGATCTTCGACAGATGCGCGGTAATCGTCGGCAATTCTTCACCACGATGTTTCAGCGAAACGTAGATCAGGCCTCCGGCGTTGATCACATAGTCCGGCGCGTACAGAATCCCGCGTCGTTCCAGTTGATCGGCGACGTCCAGATGGGTCAGTTGATTGTTCGCCGAACCCGCCACCGCCGAGCAACGCAATTGCGTGACGGTGTGGCTGTTGAGCACTCCGCCGAGGCCACACGGCGCGAGGATGTCGCACGGTGTGCTGAGCAACGCATCGTTGGCAATCGGATGCGCATTGAGCTGCTCCATCGCCAGTTGCACCTTGCCGTGGTCGATGTCGCTGACCAACAGCTCCGCCCCCGCCGCGTGCAGTTGCTCGGCCAAGGCAAAACCGACATTGCCCAACCCCTGAATCGCGATGCGCAACCCCTCGAGGTTGTCGCTGCCCAGCCGCGCCATGGCCGTCGCGCGAATGCCGGTGAACACGCCCATTGCCGCGTGCGGCGCCGGGTCCCCGGCCGAGGTGGTACTGGTGACATGTTGAGTCTGCTGGGCGATGCAATCCATGTCCGCCACCGAGGTGCCGCTGTCGATGGCAGTGATGTAGCGGCCATCGAGCTGATCGATGCAGCGGCCAAAGGCCTCGAACAGCGCACCCCGATTTTCCACATGTGCCGGACGCACGATCACCGCAACGCCGCCGCCCTGCGCCAGGCCTGCCAGCGCGGCTTTGTAACTCATGCCTTGGGCGAGGCGAATGGCGTCTTCGACCGCAGTTTCGTCGTTGGGATAGGCAAGGTAACGACATCCGCCCAAGGCCGGCCCCAGGCGACTGTTATGAATGGCAATGACCGCCTTCAACCCGGAAACCGGGTCAACGCTAAGGTGCAGCGATTCCAGGCGAGTGCTTTGCATGAGAGCAAACATCGTTGGGCTCCCGAATCACTTCTTGTAGAACGCCAGTATAGGCTTGCGCCCGGAAATTGCTGGAGCGCACCGGAATAAGCGCCCGTACCGACAGCGGCTTTGTGGCATAACCCGGGCAGCGCACAGTCAGGCACTGGACGAATGGCACGGACGGGGCTAAAACGAGGCATTCCCCGGAGATTTCGATGAGTCCGCGCCAACGTTTTTTCGAGTGTCTGCACCGTTCCCCGCCCGCGCTGTTGGAAGCCGCGCTGTGGATGGCCGCCGAACACGAAAAAGAGGTCGATCCGGCAGCGCTCCTGCAAGACTTCAAAGAGCTGCAACAGCGGGTCAGTTACGGTTTGCCAATGCTGCCGGTCAGCGAACTGGCGCAACCGTTGTTGCGGCGCATGATTGAGCTGGGATTCGCCCAGGATGACTTCCTGCCCCTTCGCCCTCAGGCTGCGTTGCTGCACAAGGTGTTGCAGACCCACCGTGGTCAGCCTTTGGCTCTGGCGCTGATTGCCCTGGAGCTGGCGCGCGGGCTGGAGATTCCGCTGGTCGGCGTCAATTTCCCCGGGCATTTCCTGTTACGCGTGCCTGGCGCCGATCACTTGCTTGATCCGTGCGGTGGTCGACGTTTGTACCCGAATGATTGTCGCGAGTTGTTGCAGCGTCAGTACGGGCCGAACATGAAACTCAACGCCGAGCACCTGTTGACCGCCTCGCCGGTGCAGATGCTGCAGCGCCTGTCGCGCAACCTGCGGCAGTTGTACCTGACGCACGATGACTTCATTGCCTCGCTGATCGACGCCGAACGCGTGCTCGAACTGGGCGACGCCGGCGCCGCTGATTATCTGGCACGGGCCAGTCTGTATCAGCGGCTGGATTGCCCGAACGCTGAGCGCTTCGATCTGGAACGCGCGCTGTTGCTGAGTGACGACCCGATCCAGCGCCTGCGCCTGACGGAACGCCTCAGCCACCTGCCGCCCAACTCCGTGGTCCACTGAATTTCCTGTGGGAGCTAGCCTGCTAGCGATGCAGGCGACTCGGTCTCCCGGTTATATCGCGTTATCGTTCTTCGCGAGCAGGCTCGCTCCCACAGGGGTTGGTGTGGTTTCAGAGGGTGAGCGCACCTGGATGATCAGCAGTGCAGCGATCACTGCCGGGATCGCGCAGAAGAAGAAAATCTGCTCCACCGGCATGTGCATCGCCAGCAGCAGACTGCCGAACAGCGGCCCGAGAATCGAACCGAATCGGCCCACGCCCAATGCCCAGCCAGTGCCCGTGGCGCGCACGTGTGCCGGGTAGAAGTTACTGGCGAAGGCATTCAGCGTCAGTTGCCCACCGATGATGCAGAACCCGGCAGCGAATACACAGGCCACCAGATAGCGCGGGTTGTCATGGTTGAGCCCGAGCAGAATCGTGCACAGTGCCGCGCCCGCCAGCACGGCGGACAGCAAGCGCACTTTGCGCTTCAAGCGGTCGGCGAACCAGGCCATGCAGATCGCGCCCAACGTGCCGGCAAACAGGAACATCGAGGTCACCAGATTGGCCTCGTTGAGTTTCAAGCCACTTTCCAGCAGCAACGACGGCAACCAACTGATCATGAAGTACAGCAGAATCAGGCTGACGAAGAACGTTGCCCACAGCAGCAACGTTGGCCGTGCGTAGCCGTTGCGAAACAACTCGACGACAGTCAGTTTGCTGCCCTGCTCACGCTCATTCTGCTCGACACTGGCAACGGGTGGCTGCCAGTCCGGCAGCATCCGCGCCGTGACTTTGCGCAGACGCGCATAGGGCGGCGCATCGCGCAACAGACGCGGCAGCGATTCCGGCAACATCCACCACAGGAAGGGAAACAGCAGCAACGGCGTCACACCGCCGGCGAGGAACACCGCTTGCCAACCAAACTGGTCAATAAATCCGGCGGCAACAAAACCACCTGCCGCGCCACCGAACGAGAAGCCACACGCAGCCAGCGTCACCATCAACGTGCGCAGGCGCGGCGGCGAATATTCCGACATCAGCGCCATGGCACTGGGCATCGCGCCGCCCATGCCGATGCCGCAGATAAAGCGCGCGATCATCAGCGTGTTAAGCGAATCGGCGAAGACCATCAACACCGTCAGGCTGGCGTAGATCAAGACGCACGCGAGCAGAATCCGCCGCACACCGAAACGGTCAGCCAATGGCGTGACCGCCAGCGAACCGAGGGTCAGGCCCAGCAGGTTGGCGCTGAACACCGGGCCGAACGCAGACTTTTCCAGGCCCCAATCCTGCGCCAGCGCGGGCACCACGTAACCGAGCACCTGGGCGTCATAACCGTCGGTGACCAGCAGCAAGGCGAGCAGGATCAAGAGCAACCACTGATAGCGGGACACAGAACGGGCGTCGAGTGCCGCGCGGAAGCTGGCAATCTGGTTATGCATCGCAAGGTACCTGTTTTGTTTTTATGATTTTTGGTGTGGTTCAACGCCGAACCGTGTGGGAGCGAGCCTGCTCGCGAAGGCGGTATGTCAGCTAAATGAATGGTGGCTGACACTCAGTCTTCGCGAGCAGGCTCGCTCCCACAGAGGGAATTATGGGGTGTCTGGTTGATTGGCAGGATGGGCCTTGATGAACGCTGGATGTTCAGCCGCCAGCGCCGCAACCCGGCGGATTTTCGGATACGCCTCCAGACTGACGTTGAACCGCTCAGCCGCATACAACTGCGGGATCAGGTAAACATCCGCCACACACGGCCACTCGCCAAAACAGAAACCGCTGTCGCCGATCAACTGCTCCACCGTCGCCAGCCCCTGGCCGATCCAGTGGCTGATCCACTCGACCACCTGCGGCTCGTCATGCCCCAACTGCCGCAGGCGGTTGAGCACGCTGACGTTGTGCAATGGATGCACATCGCAACCGATCACCGCCGCCACGCCGCGCACATGGGCGCGAGCAGCGAGATCTGCGGGCAACAGCGGCGGCTGTGGATAACGTTCTTCAAGGTACTCGATGATCGCCGGTGACTGAATCAACAACTCATCCTGATCGGTGCGCAAGGCCGGCACGCGGCCCTGCGGGTTGATCGCCAGATACGCTGCCTGGCGATGCTCGCCACCGGGTGGCGCGATCAGGTTGACCGGCAACGCCTGATAGTCGAGGCCCTTGAGCGCCAACGCGATCCGCACCCGGTACGAAGAGGTCGAACGGTAATAGGTATAGAGATCCATGAGCCGCTCCTGTCAGCGCGCCGGCAATACTTTGCCGCGGCATTCGCCGAAGCCGATCGAGGCAAAACCGTCGCGGGCGCAACGGGCGCGCAGGATGATTTCGTCACCGTCCTCAAGGAATTTACGCACTTCGCCGGAGGCCAGTTCGATCGGCTTTTTGCCGCCCTCGGTGATTTCCAGCAGGCTGCCGAACTGACCGTTTTCCGGGCCGGACAAGGTGCCCGAACCGAACAGATCGCCGGCCTGCAACTGACAGCCGTTGACGCTGTGGTGCGCGACCATTTGCGCGACGGTCCAGTACATGTAGCGAGTGTTGCTCAAGGTCAGGCGATGGGCCGGCAGGTTCTGCTCGCGCATGGTTTCGGTGAGCAACAGCACTTCCAGTTCGATGTCGAAGGCTCCACCGTCCTGATCACGCTTGTCGAACAGGTACGGCAGCGGCTGCGGATCACCTGCAGGACGCGCCGGTTGTGCGGTGCGGAACGGCTCCAGCGCTTCGGCGGTGACGACCCACGGCGACACGCTGGTGATGAAGCTCTTCGACAGGAACGGACCCAGCGGTTGGTATTCCCAGGCCTGAATATCGCGCGCCGACCAATCGTTGAGCAGGCAGAAACCGGCGATGTGATCAGCAGCGTCACCGATGGCAATCGAATCGCCCATCTCGTTGCCCTGGCCGATCCAGATGCCCAGTTCCAGTTCATAATCCAGACGTGCGCACGGGCCGAACGTCGGCTCGGTCTGACCGGCCGGCAAGGTCTGGCCTTTCGGACGACGTACGTCGGTGCCGGAGGCACGCACAGTGGAAGCGCGACCGTGATAACCAATCGGCACGTGCTTGTAGTTCGGCAGCAGCGGATTATCCGGACGGAACAGTTTGCCGACGTTCTGCGCGTGCTCGATGCCGACGTAGAAGTCGGTGTAATCGCTGATGCGCGCCGGCAGATGCAGTTGGCAATCGGCGGCCAAAGGCAGCAGTTTCGCGCCCTGGGCTTCGATGTTGCCGCGCAGGGTGCTGCCTTCGCTGAACAGTTCCAGCAGGCGCGTACGCAGAGCCACACGCGCCTCGCGACCGAGATCGAAGAACGCGTTCAATTGGCCGCCGTGCATGGCTTCGACCGCACTGCGCGCGACGCCGCCAAACAGCCCCGCCTCCAGCGCGACTTGCAGATCGAAGATGTGCTCGCCAATCGCCACGCCTGCGCGCGGCGCCGAACCGTTAAGGCTGAACACTCCGAGCGGCAAATTCTGCAGCGGGAAATCAGCGTGACCGTTGGCCGAAGCGACCCAGCTGCGGGTGATGGAATTCTGTGTCATGGGTTATCTCCGGGTCGGGTCGAAGGTGGCGGGCAGCGTGGCCCAGCAGGCGTCGTAAGTGGATTGCAGTTGCGGGCAGTCGAGGGCGAAGCGGCTTGGGCGCAGCACCTGGCTGGTCTCGAACATGAAGGCCATGGTGTTGTCGATTTTCGCTGGTTTGAGTTCAGCGTTGATCGCTTTGGTGCAGGTCTCGCCGTCCGGGCCGTGGGCGCTCATGCAGCTGTGCAGCGAGGCGCCGCCGGGCACAAAACCTTCGGCCTTGGCGTCGTATTCGCCCTGGATCAGGCCCATGAATTCGTTCATCAGGTTGCGATGGAACCACGGTGGCCGGAAGGTGTTTTCCGCCACCATCCAGCGTGGCGGGAAGATCACGAAGTCGAGATTGGCCAGGCCGTGCACGCTGGTCGGCGAGGTCAGCACGGTGAAGATCGACGGATCGGGGTGATCGAAGCTGACAGTGCCAATGGTGTTGAAACGGCGCAGGTCGTATTTGTACGGCACGTTATTGCCGTGCCAGGCGACCACGTTCAGCGGCGAGTGATTGAGTTCGCAGGCCCACAACTGGCCGAGGAATTTCTGCACCAGCGTGGTCGGTTGCTGAAGGTTTTCGTAAGCAGCGACCGGGGTCAGGAAGTCGCGTGGATTGGCCAGACCGTTGCTGCCGATCGGCCCCAGATCCGGCAGGCGCAGTGGTGCGCCGTGGTTCTCGGCGACGTAACCGCGCGCCTGCGGATCGAGCAATTCAACGCGGAATTTCAAACCGCGCGGCAGCACGGCGATTTCCAGCGGCGCGACGTCCAGCACACCCAATTCGGTGGCGATGCGCAGACGGCCGAGTTGCGGCACCAGCAACAGTTCACCGTCGGCATTGAAGAACACACGCTCCATCGAACGGTTGGCGGCGTAGTTATAAATGCTGATGCCAGACGGTTTTTCGGCGCCAGAGTTGGCCACCATGCTCACCAGTCCGTCGATGAAATCGGTCGGCTCGGCCGGAATATCCAGCGGATTCCAGCGCAGGCGATTGGGTGTCACTTCGCCCAACGGCCCACCGGCCAGTTGCCGATCCAGTTTGACGAAGGCCGGGTGGTTGGCCGATGGCTGAATCCGGTACATCCAGGTGCGCCGCGCTTCACTGCGAGTCATGGTGAACGCGGTGCCGGAAAACAATTCGGTATAGAGACCGTACGGGGCTTTTTGCGGGGAGTTCTGGCCGACGGGCAGCGCGCCGGGCAACGCTTCAGTGCTGAATTCGTTGCCGAAACCGGACTGGTAAGCCAGCGCCTGAGCGGTTGAATCGAGGTTCATGGAGCCTCCTGAACAGGGAGTCGGCAGTGGCCCATCGCTCTGGCTCAGAGGTTTCGGCACGCCGGGGTTGTTATTATCGTAATTCGATTACGCATAACGTAATTTGCTCGCTATCCAGCGTCAAGCTATAAAGACGCCCATTCGTTTTCGGATCCCGGCCGCACCATGGAAAAAACCAGCGACAGTAACGGCAAACAGAAAGTCCGCTCCGCCGAAGTCGGCACCGACATCCTCAAGGCTCTGGCCGAGTTGTCGCCCTCCACTTCGCTGTCGCGTCTGGCCGAACATGTGCAGATGCCGGCGAGCAAGGTCCATCGCTATTTGCAGGCGTTGATCGCCTCGGGATTCGCCGAGCAGAACACCGCGACCAACCATTACGGTCTCGGCCGTGAAGCACTGCGCGTGGGCCTGGCCGCACTCAACAGTATGGACGTGCTGAAAGTCGCTGCCTTGCCGTTGGCCGAGTTACGCGATGAACTCAATGAAACCTGCTTTTTGGCGGTGTGGGGCAATCAGGGCGCAACCGTGGTGCACATTGAACCGGCGGTGCGCGCGGTGACGGTGGTGACGCAATTGGGTTCGGTATTGCCGCTGCTCAGTTCATCGACCGGGCTGGTGTTCAGCGCCTATCTGCCGCATCGGGAAACCGATGAATTGCGCGATCAGGAAATCGCCGCAGCCGATCATCCGCTGAAGGACGAAAAGACTTACACGACGCTGTGTGAACAGATCCGCGCACGCGGTCTGCATCATGTGCATGGTTTGCTGATGCCGGGTGTGGACGCGTTGTCTGCACCGGTGTTCAACGCCGTCGGCCAGGTTGCTGCGGTGCTGACCATTGTCGGCCCGACTTCGCTGTTCCACGCCGACGAAAACGGCCCGGCGGCGCAGCGGTTGTTGGCTGCGACGCGGGCCGTGAGTTGGCGCATGGGCTATGAAAAGCCAGCCTATTGAGTCACTGAAAAAGCATCTGACGGCTCAAAGATCAATGAACCGTTGTTTTACTCAGTGCGGAACCGGCGCTTTCCATCAATGTATTGAAATATCCGACCAGGGTTTCTATCGGCGTTTCCTGACCCGTGTAATAAGTAACCAGTTCCGCGACCGTCCGCGCATCCTTGAATAAACTCAGGAACGACCGTTGCGCATCAGTGATTTCTTTGGTGGGGGCGCCCGCCGCCGCGGCTTTGCCCAACGTCAGCAGCCCGGTCACTGTGTCTTTTATGTGCCCCAGCGCGGCGGAGTAATCACCACTCTTGTGAGCCTGCGAGCCGTCATAAATGCTTTTCATCATCTGGACGGCCACTACCACGGTCCCGACCGGAGGTACCAGCAGACTCACGATGTTCGCGGCTTTCAACAAGTTGTCGTAGATGAGATTGGCGATCACCTCATTCAAACTGGTGGTGCGTGCGTCGATATCACTGAGTACGCGCCGAATTCGCTCATCATGAAAAGTGTAAAGATCAGGCAATTTGGCGCGCTGCTGGGTGCCGATCACCGGCCTGGAAACAGTAGTCGCGACAAGTTTGTCAAAGTAATCGTTGATCACCTTTTGATCAACGAGCAATACCCGCTTGATGTAATATTCGCGGAACGGCCCCTGGCGAAAACGAATCGAGTGAACAAACTCCTCGATGGGTCGAAAGCTGACAAGATCGGGGGCGTCAGGGGTATAAAGCAGGTCAAAGAACCCAGAAAACAACTTCACACGGAATATATAGACACCGCCCACCGTACGGTCCCAAGACCCCGATACACTCAAGTCTCCAATATTTAATTTATATAACCCCTGATCCCCAGGGTTGATACTATCCGGAATCGGCGAATAACGGCCACCTTCTTTAAGACCATTAATAACTGCCTGAATACCAGCAAAAACTTCACTTGACAGCCTGCCACTGGTGAAATCGGATAGCGCATTGCAATACATTTCACAACGAACTTTGCGAGCGTGTACAGCACGCTTGAATGCGTAGTCGGGTTTCTCCTTATTCTGGAATTTTTCTTTCAGCAACGCGGTATATCGATCGCCGGGACGAAACGTTTTCGACAACGATGAAAGATGGCGAATATCCAGTTGATCTATGGCCGGGTGGCCATTCAGCAAATAATATTTTGGGCTGAATTTGGTTTCATAGGCGGGATGCACCGCGTCAAATTTGAGCCCTTCAAGAAGCAAATCAGTAACGCTCTTGCGAAAATCTTCGGTCTGCACAATGATCCGATCAGGATCAACTGCGACCTTGATTCCACTAGCGTGCAAGATGCCTTCAATTTCACTTTTTACCGAGTCATAAGTGAATTGCTCAAATGAAGGAAAGCCATTGTCTCGCGTATCAACGGTTGATAGTGCCTTTAGCTCGGTCTGTAACCGGGTATAGCGCTTGCGCCCCTCGACTCCCAGTGCCCGATAGCCTGTCGGCGCAATTGCCTTGTGCAGGGCAACCTCGGCACGATAAGCGACATTGACATAATCAGCCAGTGGCTCTTTGGCATTCAGGTTCAAATCGGCCTGTTTCGGGTCCAGTTCGTAACGATATCCAGCACCGCCTAGTGAGACACCCGCCTCATGCAGATAGTCGGGATGGATCAACAATGCCGCATATTCACGGTTAGCAGCCAGAGCGGACTCAAACCAGCTTTTCATGGCGAACCCATCGGCAAACTTGCGGAAACTGAACGCACCTTCAGGAGTTCGCAAAAATACCAGATGGCCTGAATATCCTTGAGTAGTAAAAACCAGAACATCTTTCAAGGCTGGCGCTTGCCGCCAGATTTTCAAGCCGCGAATCGTAACCGAGGCATCGTTCGCCATCGCGCGGGCAATTACATTCGCATCCGCGTCGTTAAACACACCTGACTGACGAGCAGCAAACAATTCAAACTCTATCTGACTGAAAAGATGGTCACGATAGGCCGCCTGATAATCATCCGAAGGATAACCTGGAAGACCGTCGACAAACTGCATGCGCAAGTTTCGATGTTCTAACCACTGCTCAAGCTTATCGACAGTAAAACGGCTTGCGCCTGGCGTGCCGATGATACTGAGTTTGGCTTTATATGCGGAGTCATGCAAACCGAACACCAGGAATTCCGTGAGCGTTCGGAGTTCTTCCTGTTCAATGGCGCGACCTTCAATTTGCAGGGTGTACACGCTATGTACACTGATTGCTTGCGGATCAATCTGCTCGCCGAGCACCCGATCTGCCCACTCGGCGAACGTACGCAGTACATAATCCCTGAACGAGAAGCACGCGTTGAAGGCTGTTTGATAATCGCCCCGGTATTGATCCTTCGAGTTCTCCAGCACGCTGTAGCGTTCCTGAATGGCGTTGCTCGCTTTCTTCAGCCAAAGCGGCCACTCGGTACGTTTCAATGCGGCCCGTAACAGATTGAAGCGGGTGTTCAAACCATCACGCAGCACGTGCATGCGCAGATTATCCTGCAGCAGCGATGTCAGCGCAGGTTTCAGCTGGCCACGGTTTTCAAGAAGGGCCGAGACACTGTCCAGTTGCCGCTTGAGGTGCACTTCAACGCAATACACATACGAGCTACGCATGCCTTTCAGATACTTTATCTGACTGCCGCTCAGGGGCAATCGAGCTTGTAACTTGCTATGCAGATCAGTGTTTTTTTCAAAGAACTCAAATCCTTTTTCCGGCGTATGCATGAGGTAAGAAGTTGATTCGCTGACCAACTTCATTTCCGCATCCGGACGCTCGGCATTGTCCAGGATGAAACATGGCTGCAGCGATTCAAGATAACCCTGACCTGCCTGCAGGTTGACTTCAATCGCTCCTTGGCCGTTTTCCAGGTCGAGCAGATGAGCAAATCGTTCGCCCCAATGGGCATCAAAATTGTTGGCCATTACCGACAACGACAACTCTGCACTTGTGACCAACGCGTGAGCCTGAACAAACGCTTGCTTATTGGATAACGAAGCACTTTCAGAACGTGGGGATTGCACCGGCGCAGCCCAGAATCTTGCAAGTTCGGCTCGTAGTCTTTTTTCCAGTCCGGCAGAGACAACCTCAATCAGATCCGTAACAATGAAAATATTCAGTGCGCTGACTTTGAATTGATTACTCAAAGTATCCGGCAAAAAGAATACCCCATCACCACCGAGAATGTACTGAGGGCTAACATTGTTATCAATACAATAAAAAACCACGTCACTCAGCGTGCCTGTCGGGCGGTCTTTGCGGGCAGGAAAAGCATTATCCGTATTGACGTAAACCTTATCGATGTCAACGTTCTTCCCTAAACGCTTCAATTCGCTTTCAATCATATTCCGCAGAATATCCCGAACAGTCGGCATGGCATCGATCATTGCAAAAAGCTCGTCTTTTGCAAGACTCGCCTTGTTCCACTCTTCTATCCAGGAGACTGGCTCAGCAAATGAATTGCGCATCAAACTTTTGAACAGCTTACTCATTTTATATCCTTGCTTTACGATCCAGAGCTGCCTGCCGCAGCCACTGTAGATAATTGCAAGGTAGATCTTTTCTCAAATAACAAGAAGCACCAATACTTTACAAAGCATGCACAATAAAAAGAAATAACAGCCCTGCACTTCATACAAACCAAACATTCCTAATCCAATATACCCATGGCTTTTGCCTTTGCTACAGCCTGGGTCCTGCGCTCTACACCCAACTTACCGTTAATTCGTCGGGCATGCGTCTTTACTGTATGTAACGAAATAAAAAGTTTCTCGGCAACTTGCTGATTTGAGGCACCTTGTGCAATTAAAAGAAGTACTTCGCACTCACGACGACTAAGGCCTGGCGAACGGCCAGCGCTCTCAGGCTGCGAGGCAGGGATTGCCATGAGTGAGCCGGTATCGACATCGCCACGGCGTAACTTCCACTCCCGCATGGCTTGATGCAGAAAACAGCGTTCCACCAGCATCTGCGCCCGCCGCAAGGCTTGCTGCGCCAGTGCACTGCTGCCCTGGGTTTCCGCCAGTTGCGCGACGACCAGCAGTAATTCCGTCTCCATCATCAGCATGCCTGCGGCCTGGGCCCGCTCCAATAACCTTTCTACCGTCACCAGGCCGTTATCATCTGAACTCATTTGCGCGTTCGCGCAGGCAAGCAGGTATTCGATGCGGGTAATCAGCTCGAAGGTTGCGGGAGGCGCCTGCAGAGCAGACGGCCCGCGGTAATGCCGTAGCAGCCGGCCCAACGTTTCTTGTACCCGCTGCGGTCGTCCCTGTTGCAACCACAATTGGCTGCTGATCTGCAGCACCACGCCGCGATAGACCGTTTCGGGAATCTGCCGCTGCTGCATGACCCTCTCGGCCTCGCGCAAGCGTTCAAACGCGCACGCGTAATCTCGACGATTGCCGGCCAGCTGAGCCTGCCCCAGGTAACCATACAACACACGTTTGTCTTCACTGCGCAGGCAATCTTCAAGACCTTGCCTGAACAGATCCGCGGCCTGTTCTTCACGCCCCATGCACAGCGCCAGCCGTCCTCGCCGCAATGCAATTCGACCCAGCAGCGGCGTGGGCGCCGCTGTGCGCTGGCGCAGTAAATGCTCGATATTCACAAGCAGGTTTTCAGCACGCGCTGGCGCTCCTCGCTGCTCGAGCCATTGCGCATGGTCAAGTTCAAGTAACCCCTCGAACAACAACGAGTCATGAGCGCGCGCCAGGCATAGGGCCTCACGGTTGATGGCATGGGCCTGATCAAGCTCACCGCACAGTAATGCTTGCTGAGTCAGCCCCGACAAGCACATCAAACGGGCTTGCCAGGCATCGGCAGCCAGCGTCGATAACGCCTCTTGAAAGCAGTCGCGCGCCAATTCCATGCGCCCTTGCAAGTGTGCGAGCCAACCCTGTTGCACCTGCCAGAGCGCGAGCAGTTGCTGCATCTGTTGCGCGCAAGGCGGCATGAAGCGGGAGAGATGTGCCATGCATTGCTCAGCCTGTTCGAATCGTCCCGCAAACAGCAAGGCAGCCGTGACCAACCCGATCATCTGCGGGGTCAACAGGGTCAGCTCCTGGCTCTGTTGCTCATGCAATCGCAACAACAGGACAACCGTCTGGTCCTCGAACAAGTCTTCGAAGCTCAAATGTCGCAACAGGCTCACGGCGGTCTCGTAGAGTTCGGCCAACAAGGCCTGCTCGAATGCCGCTCGCCACTCCTGCGCCGCGGTAAACCACTGACAGGTTCGCCGATGCCACGAGCGCGCGGCCGGCCAATGTGATTCACGTATGATTCGCGACAACGGCGGGAATACCCGCAGCCAATCAGCGGACGAGTGCCACGGTTCGATAAAGCAGCCAAGCACTTGCAGCTCAAGCAGAAGCTGCGCGCCCTCTCTCGCGCCAAATAAATGCTCACATAGTTGCACGTTGAATCGCGGCAGATGAGCCAGCACGCGCCATGTCTCGGCTTGCTCCGGCGTCAGATTGCTGAAAAGTTCGTGCTGCAGATAATCCAACACTGTGTCGGCATGCTGCTGTGGCTGAAGGTTTTGCGACCAGTCGCACTTTTGCAAGAGCACCATACGCGCACCAGCGCACCAGCCACCGGTGCGCTGGATAATGCGGGCAGCGACAGAGTCAGCCTGGTCCGGCGGCAAATGGCGCAACCCCGAGGCCACTTCATCGCAGGTCAGCGCGAGACTGGCGCGCTCACATTCGTACAGTTCGTCATCAAGCAATAAACGCGGCCAGTTGCACTGCGGCCGACGGCGAGTGTTGATCCACCAACCGAGCGCGGGACTACTGATTGCCAGCAAACGATCGAGCAAAGCATCCAGTGCCGGATCCGGCAGACGACTGTAATCATCGATAAACAGCCAAGTGGGCCTGGACCAACTCGCCAGTGCCGCCATCAGCCCGGCGTCGCCGAGGCCTTCGACCAGTCCAAGCGCCCGGCTCACGCGCAGACAGAATTCTTCACGGCTGAGCGTTGCCCCCGCCAGCGCAAGCCAGATCGTTTCGTACTCTGTGGGTGCCTGCAGCAGACATTCGGTGAATAGCGCGGTTTTGCCGCTGCCAGCCGGTGCGCACGCCAGTCGGATCCGTGCAGTCGACGTCAGCATTGGCTCGCTCAGCCGCGCACGCGGCTGGTGATGGGAAGACAATCTGGGTAAAAATCCAGGGCGCTCCAGACACGGCGTCATGACAGTCATCGGGTGAGCCTTTTTATTGTTGTGCGCTCACCCTAGCCCTCTCCCGGCCCCTTGTTGACGAGTATTCAGCACGCTGATTGGCAGCCATAAAAAAGGCGACCGAGCGGTCGCCTTTTGTCCTGCCAATGTATCCGGATGCTTACCGTACGCCCTCTGCACGCAGGGCCGATGGCGTGTAGTCGGCAGCCTTGGCTTCGAAGCCGAATTCGAAGCTGTGCTTCTCTTCGTTTTTCATCCCCAATGCAATGTAGCGGCCGGCGATGATGTCGTAGAGCGCTTCGAGGGTGTAGGCCTGAGCCTGGTGATCGTAGTAGTACTGCGCGTGGCCTTCGGCGACACGCCACAGTTGCCCGCGACCGTCATAGTGATCGGCCAGTGCCACCTGCCAACTGTCCTCGTCGATGTACATGTGGCGCTTGGCGTAGATGTGCCGCTCACTCGGTTTGACGGTGCCGATCACTTCCCAGACCCGGTGCAACTCATAGCGCGTCAGATCCTGATTGATGTGCCCGGCCTTGACGATGTCGTCGTACTTGAGGCTCGGCGAGTCGAGTTTGTAGCTGTTGTACGGAATGTACATTTCCTTCTTGCCGACCAGTTTCCAGTCGTAGCGATCCGGTGCACCGGAGAACATGTCGAAGTTGTCCGAGGTGCGCAGGCCATCGGCCGCGGTGCCCGGGCCGTCATAGGCCACTTGGGGAGCACGACGCACGCGGCGCTGACCGGCGTTGTAGATCCAGGCCAGACGCGGCTCCTTCACCTGATCGAGGGTTTCGTGCACCAGCAGCACGTTACCCGCCAGCCGCGCCGGCGCGGTCACCGACTGCTTGAAGAAGGTCAGCACGTTGGCAGCTTTTTCCGGGTCGAGATCCTTCATCAGTTGCGGCACGGCGATCTCTTCTTCGAAGCGGATCGGCGTGTAGCTGCCGTTGGTCTGCGGCGTGACCTGGGTGATGATGCGTTTGACGTTGCCGCCGTGATAGCGGGTGATGTGGTTCCACAGCACTTCAACGCCGTTCTTCGGAATCGGGAAAGCGTAGTAACGGTTACCGGTGAAATTGGCCAGGCCGTTACCGTCGTTGATGGTGGTGACGTTGAGCGCACTGCGCTTGGCCGACTCGTAGATTTCCGTCGGTGCGGCGACGGTGCGGTGGGTCGGATAGACCGGAATCTTGTAGGTCTGCGGGTAGCGTTTGAACATCGCCACCTGGCCTTCGGACAGTTTGTCCTTGTACTTGTCGACGTTGGCCGCGGTGATCGTGAACAACGGTTTTTCATTGGCGAACGGGTCGGCGAGGAAGCCTTTGCTGTCCACCGCGCCGGCGTTTTTCGGGATGCCGCCGGTCCATGCCGGAATCGAACCGTCAGCATTGCCGGCCTTCTCGGCACCGAGCGGGGTCAGGCTGGTGCCGAGCTTGTTGGCCTCCTCCGGTGACACCGCCGCCATTACGTTGGCCGCCAGCAGACTCAGGGCCAGCACACCACATTGCAGAATCATTTTACGCATTGCAGTCATCCTTCTCGGGCAGATCAGAAGTTCACGCCGAAGCTCAGGGCAACGAAGTCACGGTCTTCGAGGACGTTGTAATCGCCACCGAAAAAGTCGGTGTAACTGAGGCTCGCGGTGTAGGTGTTGCGATAGTCGGCATCGACGCCGACGCTGATCGCTTTCGCGCCTTCGTTGAACAGGCCGTTGGGGCCATAACCGGCGACGTCGTGCGACCACGACAGGTTGGGTTTGAGGTTGATCCCGCCGATCACGTTGGCGTAATCGAGAATTGCCCGGGCGCGGTAGCCCCACGAGGTCGAGGTGACAAAGCCGTCGGTATCGCCACCGAAACCGTATTGGCCATACACCGAATCGCGGCCGTAACGCAGCTTGTCGCGCGACTCCAGACCGCCGACCCGCACCACGGCGGCTTCACCGACAAGCGTCAAACGTTGAGCGCCCCAGACCTGATCGAAGAAGTGCGTCAGGGTGCTCTGGATTTGCGTGACTTCTTTACGGCGATAGCCCTTGTTGTCAGAACCCGGTGTGGTGGCGATCG
The DNA here is from genome assembly GCF_001648775.1 of Pseudomonas fluorescens. GTDB lineage: Bacteria > Pseudomonadota > Gammaproteobacteria > Pseudomonadales > Pseudomonadaceae > Aquipseudomonas > Aquipseudomonas fluorescens_M. Next base: position 88,019 of record NZ_LVEJ01000021.1, on the reverse strand, counting down.
GCGAAGCGGCGCCACCGGCAATCGGGTTGAGCAGCGCCAGCGTCAGGTCGTTGGTGTTGACCTGCACCGGAGCATTCGGCCGGTAGCTGATCTCGCCGGTCCAGGCGGTGCCGGTCGGCAAGGTGGTGGAGAAACTGGCGCCGTAGAGGCGAATGTCTTCCGGGTATTCGAGGTAGTACTGGCCGCGTCCGAGCATCACGCTCTGCGCCAGACCGGAGCCGCTGCCGGGTGCCAGGCCGTTGGCAATACCGACCATGCCCGGCAACGCCGCGAGGGTCGAAAGCCCCGCCGTGGTAGTGCCCACGGTTGGCGTACGGCTGTGGTAATTCATGAAGTAGAGGCCGTATTCAGTGTCGTCTCCGAGCCAGCGCAACGCCGTGCCCCACTGCCCGGAATCCCGCGCATCACGGTCACCGCCACGCGGGATCACCACGCCTTCGCGGGTCACCTGGATGCCTTGGCCGAAGGCCTGGGTCAGCGGCACAAACGGCGCAATCGCCGGGTTGCCGACGGTGTAGCCGTTGTTGCAACCATCCGCCGCCACGTCGACGCCGAAGAAGGTGCCGCAGTTGTCGAGAACGGTCTGGTCCCATTCCAGTTGATAGAAACCTTCGACGGTCAGTTGATCGGTCAGGCCTTGCGAACCGAACAACATGTTCACCGGAATCAGACCTTCCTTGATCTCCGCACCGGGGCGCCGGAACGCCGAGACGTCGATCGGGTTGATGCTGTTGATCGAGTTGCCGATGAAGGTACTTTCGCCCCAGCTCACCACTTGCTTGCCGGCGCGCACAGTGCCCGGCAGGTCGGCGATGGAGTAGTTGTGATAGACGAACGCATCGAGAATCTGCGCACCGGAGGATTTGGCGCCTTCCTTGCGCCCGCTGTCGCTGATCGGTTTGAACTCGCGGTCTTCATCCTTCAGTTCGAAGTCGTACCAGTACTTGCCGCGCACAAAGACGCCGGTGTCGCCGTACTTGAGTTCGAGGTCGTGAATGCCTTTGACGATTTTCGAGAAGGTCTCGCCCTTCTTGAAGTTCAGGCGTCCGTCATCACCCGTGGAAGATTGCCCGGTACCGCCGTTGACCGTGCCGACCAGCGACTTGTCAGCATCGCGCAGGCCCCAACTCGCACCGACCGACAGCGACGAGTCGAAGGTGCCTTCAATCTCGCCAATGTTGAATGCAACCGCGTGCGCCTGGGCACAGCAACCCAAAGCCACCGCGGCTGCCAGCGCCTGCGGTGTGAAGATGGCGCGCATTGTTTTTGTTGTCATGCGTCTTCCCCGGTGAGTGACAGAAGGCCCCACCCTACTGCCGGGCGAGCGGGTCGATAAGCGCACCAAGGAGGTATTCGTGTTGTCGCTCGAAAGGATGAATGGCCTTGCAGGGCGGGGGTTTGCGCCGGTCATGGATTGGCTGGATGAAGGATCATCAGTGCCGCGCATGGTGCGCATTAATTCATGGGACTGTTGCATGCCCCGTAACAGTGCATGTCCGGAATCGGTATTTTTCCTACAGGCTCAAGACCTTATTCTGAACGCGCTTTCACGGCAGTCGCCGCAAAGCACGCAGCACTGACCTTCGAGCAACTCGGGCCATTGCTGACAGATTTCAGATGAATCGAAAGTTCGATTTGTCGCCCCGGTGTTCACTGACGTTGATTTGTAGCTCCTTGATCCAACGTCTTACCTTGGCCGCTGCGTTTGCAGCGGCCTTTTTTATGCTCGCCATCTAGCGCTGATAAATCAGCTAATTCCCACGCCTATCTTCCCGGAAAGAATTGTCCTGTCTGTGTATAGGAAATTTCTTTTAATGCGATATCCCCATAGAAAACGCCTTCTTCATCCTGAGTCATTACCTACGCCATTCTCGGACCCGGATTTTCGATCCGTGCTGTAGCTTTTAAAGGAAGGCAGGAACGCACTACCCCAATACCCAAACTGTTAAACCGCACATTCAAAAGGATATGAATATGCAAAGACCTCCAGCGTATGAACTGACAGAGGCTGTCTGGACGACAGCGCCTGCGCCTACGGATATCAATCCGGTTACCCCGGCCATCGATCACAATCGTTACAACGGCCCGTTTGGCACTCCGCTCAATCCCGTTCGTTATCATCAGGTGTTACAGAATTTCACCGCGCCACTGCAAATCGAATACCAGGCTAAAACCGCTCAGATCCCGCTGACCATTGAAACGGATTTGGCAGCTACACGACTTGAAGAGTCGATGCACGCGCTGCCACCTGCTGCTGCTATCGCGCGCGAACTTGGGGTGCGCAACAAAGTCATTCAACGAAAAGCCGCCGAGCAGCACCGGCAGACCGCACTCTCCCATGGCTTTTACGGCAGCGACCCCACCGACAAGACCGTTTAGCAGTTTCTCTCTCGCGCTCAGATCCTGGACAAGGTTCTTAGTCCGAACGGACCGGGCATGAATCTGTGGAAACAGTCCTATCGAGCGGCAATGGAAGCAAGGCTGCTGACCCAGACCCTCGCAGTTTTGCACCAGCAGCAAGTCAACGTACACAACTGGCTCGCGGCGGTGCAGGCCAATGACCAGGCGCAGGCCGAGGCGGCAGAGGCCGCACGACGGGCCGCTGAACAGGCCAGAGTCGATGCTGAACAGCAACGCCAAAAAGACCTCGCCGAGACAGCACGTGTGGAGCAAGCAAGACTTGCTGCTCTGGCAGAGGCTCAGCGGTTGGCTAAGGAACGCGCTCGCACCGAAGCAGAAACAAGGCGAAAGGCTGCTGAAAAGGCAAGACTTTCCGAACAGCGTGACCAGCAGGCCTTGCTCGAGGCGACAAGACGCACAAAGGAAGAGGAGCTGATACGCACGCCTGAACAGGCCCAACTTGCAGAGTTGGCAAAGAAACAGGAGCTGGCTGCCAGTTTGGCAAGATACTCTGAAATCTTGACACGATTGATTGCTGAAGCCCGGGCCCAATCGCAGGAGACATCTCGGATTGCAGCAACGAAGACCGCGGTGGATGGCGCAGATTCCAAAGCTGAAGCAGCTGAGCAGAAATTGGCAACCGAGAAGCCCCAACCTAAAACGAAACCGGAACAACCTATCGAGAAGTCGCAACAGCAAGAACGCCGTGCGACAGAAGTTCAGCATGTCTACCCGGCTAATGGAGCACTGGCGAGCAACAGTCCGGCGGTATCATTTGCTTCTAAAGCTACGCACCTTCCTCCAGCAACATCTTCCGCGATCCTTACCTCTCTGCGGGCGGGGTTACTGACCGTGAGAGCGGCAGGGGCTGCGCTGATCAGCGGTCCGGTGCTGGTAGGTTTCGCGGCACTGTTAATGCCATCACGCTTGGGCAACGGCGAACGCTTTTCCATGAGCGTTCCACTTGCGGAGTTGTCGCCGGAGTCTCCTCAGAGATTGCGCGAAATAGCGGATCGGCAAGGCACATTAGAGCTGCCCGTGGGCTTGGGCGTAAGGCGGCTCGGGGCTGGCGCTGAAGTCTTCGTCGCTACAAACGATGACTTCCATATCCGCTCGAGTGTGCTGGTTCTGAATGCGGCCTATGACTTGCTGAATGATGTTTATGAAGTAGCGCTACCAGATTCGCCGACGGACTTTCTGACCTGGACACCCGCTATCTCGCCGGGTGACAGCTCGACTGAATCGCCAGTGGTTGATGCCGATTATCCAGCGTATTCAGGCGCTCCAATTGTTCCGATTGAAGGACGACTGGATCTGCATCCCGTACTGATTGAGGGCTGGGAACGATTCATCATCGTGTTTCCAGATGACTCGGGGATTGCGCCGCTTTATGTGGTGTTTAGCAGTCCGTATGGGGGAGTCGAGGACGGAGAACACAGTGGGCGAGATTTCAACCCCGAAGAAACAGGGTTACCGGTTACAAGCTCGGACTGGGCACCGTCCATCATCGCAAAAAACGGAATTAATATCGTGAGGCTACACACTTCAAAGTTCCCGGATTCTGATGCGAATAAAATAATGATCGATCGCCTAGAACGAATTTTTCGAGGAGAACTAGAGGTAACCGATACCGACAAACGCTTCTACACTCATGAGATCAGAGAGTTCGAAAGGCTTAAAGCCTTGGGATATGGGGACACGGAAATGCCCGACAAAGACTCTTCCGTATGGAACAACGTCCACACTGCAACACTGGAGGATTACAAGCTTAAAGATGATCCAACGTTGTTATATACGCCAGAGGCGCTGGAAGCTGCTAGGCGGCAAGAAGAGCGTGAGTATCAGAAGTTGCTTAAGGAGATGTGGTAATGAATACCATTGAACAAATTGTAAAGAATGAACCATTGGATGACATCGTGACCGTATTTTCACTGTTCAAACCAAACCCGCACCTGGACATGATGATCAGACAATACAACCGAGATTTGATCAGTCAATATGGAGCCCTTGAGGGTGCCTACACTCGACTCATTGCGTCTGGAGTACTGGCACACGGAGATAAAGGCTTAACTATTAAAGGCCCCAACTGGAAGGCTCCAAAATTCATGACCGAAAAACGATACGTTTAATGGTTTGTTGGCCGCCAAGCCCGAGCTTGGTGGCCTCACCCCTTAAAGCGAATACTTCTGCAAATTCGCCGTCATCTCTTTTAGCGCCTCAATGTTGTCCTTCGGATGCGCCGCCCCTCCGAAATCACAAATCTGCTGCCAATGTTTCGGATAAATTATTGCGCAGCCATGCACTAACGGTGATTTGTCGCTCCTTGATCAAACGTCTTACCTTGGCCGCTGCGTTCGCAGCGGCCTTTTTTTGCGCGCCGTTTTACCCATGCCATCTGCATCAGCGGGAAAATCCCCTATTGTTGTAGGAAATCTCCTTTTTTATCTTCTAATGCCAAGCTATCAAACCGCCTTCCACATTATTCATACAACCAAGCAGGTCATTACTGACGATCGATGCAGATTCTTCCGTTCGAAAACTGATGTAGGTTAATTGCTCCGCAAAACCGAAAATTCGCAGTGAGTAAAACGAATGCTGGAGCAAAATTTTGTTGAGGCCGCCGAAATAAAAATTGAAGGAAAAGGGTCTGCAGCCAACCTCATCATGATCAAGCGTCTTGACGCCATACTGGAGCGCAAGCTCGAGATGACCAATACCGATCGACGGTTCTATGCCTATTCACTTCGAATGATGGAGCGATTCAGAGCGATGGGATTCGCCGACGACTACATTCCCAAAAGTAATCCGTCCCTTTGGAATAACCTCCATACGGCCACACTTGAAGACTTCAAACTGAGCGACGATGAGTCATTACGCTATACCGACGAGGCCATCGACGCGGCGAAAAAACAGGAGGTGGAAGCATTTGAATGCGTCAGCAGATCCAAAAGTTCGACTGCCAAACTCGAACAAGCTGTCAGGCAAGAAAATCTAAGAGATTTGTTATCAGTTTTGGCTATCGGTTTGGCATTTCCCTCCATCGACACACTGTTCGGACGTTATCGTTTTGAAGTTATCGCGCGCGGTGAATTGTGGAGAACATACGAGGAATTATTTCGTGAGGGTGTACTGGCTGAGGGTAATGCGGCTGTTGCCATTCCGGGTCCAAACTGGGAAATCCCGGAATTCATGATTGATAAGCGGTACGAGGAGTAATAGAAGGAGCCTCGCCGCATCCAGAACGCAGCGAGGCTCAAACGTTTCTTAAAGCGAATACTTCTGCAAATTCGCCATCATCTCCTTCAGCGCCTCAATATTATCCTTCGGGTGCGCCGCCCCTTCGAAATCACAAATCTGCTGCCAGTGCGCCGCGACATCTTCCGGCGAGAATCCTGCGCGTGGATCAAATCCGGCGCCGAGGCTGCGCTCCCAACGCACCTTGCCCATCCAGCCGCCACCGACTTCGAACAGTCCAGAGGTTTCCTGGCACTGCTCACTGGCCAGATACACCACCAACGGGCTGACCAGTTCCGGTTTCAGTTGCTCGAACACTTGCGGCGGGATCAGGCCTTCGGTCATGCGTGTGCCGCCGGTAGGCGCGATGGCGTTGACGAGGATGTTGTTTTTGCGGCCTTCAATAGCGAGGGTGCGGGTCAGGCCGTAGAGGCCGAGTTTGGCCATGCCGTAGTTGGACTGGCCGAAGTTGCCGTAGATGCCAGAGGTCGAGGCGGTGAAGATCACTCGGCCGTAGTTTTGCTCGCGCATATGCGGCCAGGCGGCGCGGGTGACTTTGTAGGCCCCTTCGACGTGGACGCGGTACACCAGATCCCAGTCGGCATCGTCCATTTTGTGGAAGGTCTTGTCGCGCAGAATGCCGGCGTTGTTGACGACGACGTCGACACGGCCGAAGGCATCGAGGGCGTTTTGCACCAGTTTGTCGCCGTCGGTGACGGAATCGTGGTTGGCTTCGGCAACGCCGCCGGCCGCGCGGATTTCGGCGACGACGCGGTCGGCGGCGGACGAATTGGCGCCCTCGCCCTGGGTCGAGCCGCCGAGGTCGTTGACCAGCACTTTGGCGCCCTGTCTGGCGAACAGCAATGCGTGGGCGCGTCCGAGGCCACCACCGGCTCCGGTGACGATGACAACTTTATCTTCGAAACGCACAGACTCATTCATCGCAGCAACTCCAGCAGGCCAGTATTGACCCCGAGTGTCAGCCACGAGGCTTTTGGTCACAATGAATACGGCTGAGGCTGAATGGTGCGCGATAAGGCTGGGGGATGATGAGGCGCAAAAAAATCAAAAGATCGCAGGCTGCGATCTTTTGATTGGTCAGGAGCAGGCCACTTTGCGTGGCGGCAGCACAAAACGTTCACGAAACGCCAGATAGTGCTTGAGCACCTGCACCGGCGCCTCGGTCTGTGGATAGTGGCCGATACCCGGTAACAGGACCGTGTCGGCGTCAGCGATCAGCTCGCGATAACGCTCGACCATGTGCGCCCCGGAAATCGGATCGACTTCGCCATCGATCACCCGCAACGGAATCTCGCCGCGCTGCATCGCCGTCACCCAGCGATCACGCTGCACCCGACGCTCGGGAATGTAGCTGATCAATTTGTGCATGATCCGTGGCCCGCGATTGCTTTCGACCAGACTCCAGAAATCATCCAGTTCACTTTCGGTCGGGCGGGTCTGCGGGCCGAAGATCTGGCGGAAACTCTTCACCAGTCCGTCGCGGGTAAACGCACGGCCGATCATCCAGCCCAGCGGGCTGAGCAGCAATTTTTGCATCAGTACCGGGCGATGGGTTTCCGGAAACAGACCACCGTTGAGGAATACGCAGCTGGCCACGTCGATCTGGTTTTCGTAGTGCCGCGCCAGTAATTCCTGAGCGACGCTGTCGCCGTAGTCGTGCGCCAGCACATGCACCGGTTGCTCGACCTGCAGATGTGCGAGCAAGGCCTGTTGCAAATCCGCTTGCTCAAGCAGGCTATAGCTGTGATTGAGCGGCTTGGCCGAATCGCCAAAGCCGAGCATGTCACAGGCAATCACCCGATAACGCTGGGCCAGTGGCTGCCACAGGTAATGCCAGTCCCAACTGGCGGTCGGGAAGCCGTGGATCAGCAGCAATGGCTCACCCTGCCCCGCCGTCCAGTAACGGATCGGCTGGCCACGAAAGACAAACGTCTGGCTGCGTTTACGCCAGACACACAGAGGAATCTCGGCAAGAGGCATTAGAGTTTATATCCGGGGTCTTGTTTATCGAGTTTGCGCAGCAGCGCCGGCCAGGCCAGCGCGCCACCCATGCCTTGAGCACTTTTGGTGACGCCGGCGATCATCGCTTTGGCGCCCGCCAGAATCGGCGGTTCGATGGCGATCAGTTCCGCACCGCCGGTTTGCGCCATGACTTGAATGTCGCAAGTGCGCTGGAAGGTGAACATCATCAGAAAGGTATCGGCGATGGTGCCGCCACAGGTCAGCAGACCGTGGTTGTGCAGCATCAGGAAATTGTTTTCGCCCAGATCAGCCTGCAAGCGCGCCTTCTCTTCGTGGTTCAGCGCCACGCCTTCATAGGCGTGATAGGCCAGGCTCGACAGCACGAACAGCGACTGTTGGCTGATCGGCAGCACACCCTGTTTTTGCGCCGACACCGCAACACCGGAAGCGGTGTGCGTATGCAGCACGCAAACCACATCGTGCCGCACTTCGTGCACCGCGCTGTGGATGGTGTAACCGGCGGGGTTGATCTCGTACGGGCTGTCCATGAGTTTGTTGCCGGCCTGATCGACTTTCACCAGGCTCGACGCGGTGATCTCATGGAACATCAGACCGAACGGATTGATCAGGAAATCTTCGGTGCCCGGCACCTTGGCGGAGATGTGCGTGAAGATCAGATCGTCCCAGCCATGCAGCGCGACCAGACGATAACAAGCGGCAAGATCGACGCGGGTCTGCCATTCTGCGGCGCTGACCTGGTCTTTGACATTAAGGGACGATTGGACGGGGGCTACGCTCACTGTATGCACCTCTGCGTTCTTATTGTTCTGCACGTGTGAGCAGTCTAGTCAGCCACAGCGGATCGCGTAGTTGCATTGCCAGCCAGCTTGATGACTGAGCGGGTCAGCCATGCAAACACCTTGGATCCATGTCAAAGCATCGACGCCAACAAAGGCGCGGCGAACAGATTGAGCAGGCCGGTGAGGACCATCACCAGCCCCGCTACCGAGCCCTCCTCGCCGCCCACTTCATGGGCCCGGCTGACACCGGCACCGTGCGCGCCGACACCGAACAAAGCACCGCGAGCCAGGGCACTGCGCAGCGGCAACCACTTGAGCAGGACACCGCCCAACATCGCCCCGAAGACGCCGGTGAACATCACGAACACTGCAGTCAATTCCGGCACGCCACCGAGGTCATGTGCCAGCGGCATGGCAAACGGTGTGGTGATCGAACGGGGCACCAGCGACATCGTCACGGAACTGTCGAGTGCCAATGCTTTGGCCAGGCCGAACGAAGTGCCGATCGACGCCGCGCTGCCAGCGACCATGCCCAGCAGCAACGCCGACCAATGCTGCATCAACAACCGCCGTTGCTGCCAGATCGGCACCGCGAAGGCGACCGTCACCGGCCCCAGCACCAACATTAACCAGTGGGTGTTGCTGGCGTATTCGGCATACGCGGTGTGCAGTGGCACGGCGAGCGCGAGCAGTAGCGCCGGCACCAGAATCAGCGGCGATAACAGGTAACGACCGCTACGGCGATATATCCAGCGGCTGAACAAGTACGCCAACAAGGTGAAGGCCAGCCAGAACATCGGCATCCATTCAAGCGTCATGGGACTGCCTCATGCGCACGGCCAGTTCCACGGTGAACGCCGTGACCAGCATCACCATCAATGTGCTGGCGGCAATCACCAGCAAAATGCGCCAACCGTCATTGCGCAACAGCGCGCCGTAGTCGAGCAGGCTCATCAGCGCCGGAATAAAAAATAACAACATCTCGGCCATCAGCAGACCGGCGCCCAATTGCAGCGCTGCCGGTTTCACCCAGCCAAACGCGAACGCCAGCAGCAACAGCGCCATGCCGATCACCCCACCGGGAATCGGCAGGGCCAGCCAAGCGGCGAGTTGGCAACCGAGCAGGTAGAGGCCGAGCAACACGGCGAGTTCGCTGAGTAATCGGAAAAGATGCTTGAAGGTTGCAGCGTTCATGACATTTGGCTCCTTACAGAAGCCTATTTTACGAAGCGCACTGCCATCCCCGAAGCGAATTGTTAGACTCAACGCCATTCCAAAATGGAATCAGGTCATGGAATTCAAACAACTGCGCAGCTTTGTCGAAGTCATGCATCAGGGCGGTTTCACCCAAGCGGCGAAAACCCTGCACATCAGTCAGTCGGCGGTCAGCAAACAAATTGCCCAACTTGAGCAAAGTCTCGGCACGCCTCTGCTCGAGCGGCTCGGCTCACAGTTGCGCCTGACCGCCGCCGGCAGCGTGGTGCTGCAACGCGCCGAAGCCATGTTGCGCTTGCGCCAGGAGTTGCTCAGTGAACTCGACGACATGAGCCATCTGGCGCGCGGTGAGTTGCGCCTCGGCTTACCGTTATTGGGCAGTGATGCGCTGTTTGCCGGACTGTTTGCCGAATACCGGCGGCGTTATCCGAATATCAATATCCAGTTGCTTGAGGGCGGCAGCCGCAATATCGAGCAAGCCGTGCTCAGTGGCGAACTGGAACTGGGCGGGAGTTTGCTGCCCAAGGATCCGCAGTTCGACTGTCAGCCTTTTTGCGACGAGAAGCTCGACGCGCTGTTGCCGATGGATCATCCATTGGCCGAGCGCGGCGAAATTGGCTTGGAAGAATTGGCCGAGACCCCTTTTCTGCTTTATCAGCGCAGCTTCGTGCTCAATGACCGTTTGTTGCAGGCGTGCCAGCAAATGGGTTTCACGCCCAAAGAAGGTGGCCGCAGCGGGCAGGCGGATTTTCTCGCGGCGCTGGTGGCCGCCGGGCAAGGCGTGGTGTTGTTGCCCAGCGTGGTCGCGCGTGGGCTGGTGCGGCCAGGCGTGGTACGTCTGACCTTGCGCGCGCCGGATTATTTGCGTTGGGATATCGCCTTCATCTGGCGTCACGGCGCCTATCTGTCGAAAGCCGCTCAGGCGTGGCTGGCGCTGTTGCGCGAGCGTGGAATCAGCCCTTGAGCACTTCGATCAACTGCGCCAGCCACGGCTCGGCGTCCGTTTCCGGGGTAACGCTTTCGCTGGCGTCGATGCGCAGCATCTCTTGCACTTCGCGCACACCCAGCTCAGCAAACAATTCGCGCATCTGCTCGCCACCGCCACAGAAGGTGTCGCCATAACTGGCATCGCCCAGGGCAATCACCGCGCCTGGCAAACCGCGCCACGCGGCGGGTAACTGATCGCGGATAGTCGAGTACAGCGGTTGCAGGTTGTCCGGCAACTCGCCCATGCCGGTGGTCGAGGTCACCGCGAGGAAGGCTTCAGGGCCGAACGCTTGAATGTCCGCGAGGCTGGCGCGCGAGTTGTAGAAGGTCTCAAAACCAGCGGCTTTCAACAGGTTCTGGGCGTGACGGGCAACTTCTTCGGCGGTGCCGTAGACCGAACCGGAGAGGATGGCGACTTTCATCAATCTGATCCTGCAACTGAAAAAAAAGAGCGGCGATAGTAACAGTCTCAGGCGCAAAGCTGCGATTGAATCTCAACTGGCGGTAATGGCCAGTAGACAGCGCCTACGGTTCTTCTAGAATGCGAGCTAATGACAGCTCTGAAAGGATTCAAGGATGATCAATGCCAGTTTGCTGCAAATGGTGATCAACGCATCGAATGACGGGATCGTGGTCGCCGAGAAGGAAGGCGAGCAGGACAATATCCTGATTTATGTGAACCCGGCCTTCGAACGCATGACCGGATACAGCAGCGAAGAAATCCTTTACCAGGACTGCCGGTTTTTGCAGTCCGGAGATCGTGACCAGCAGAGTCTGGAGCTGATTCGCGAGGTGTTGCGAAACAATGGATCGTGCCGGGAAATTCTGCGCAATTATCGCAAGGACGGCACGCCATTCTGGAATGAACTGTCGCTTTCGACGGTGAAAAACGCCGATGACGGACAGACTTATTTCGTCGGGGTGCAAAAGGATGTGACCGTTCAGGTCAAGGCTCAGCAGCGTGTTGCACAGCTCGAAGCGCAGGTGACTGCTCTGCAGGGAGAGCTGGCATTATTGAAAGCGACGAACGGCGCAAACAAATCAGCGAACTAATTGTCATTAACTACAATCACCAATGACTTTGTAACTATATCTTTCGAGTTAACCATGCAACGCGACGCCCTCCTCACTCAGGATGAGCTGGATTTCATCCAGACCATGCAGCACAACCCGCAACTGAACGTGCGGGATGCGACGTCGAGTCTGTTGGTTAACGGCGGTTCGCAGATCCGCGATTTGCTGACGCGCCTGGCCGCGCACGAGCAAGTGACCATTCAGGCCAACTTCGAAAACCAGCAAATGACCTTCCCGCTGCACTTGGTGGAAGACGAGTTTCACGCGCTGCATCTGCGCCTCGGGGTTCCGAGCATCTACGAAGACGGACCGATGGTGCGACCGTGGCGACTCACGCTTGAAGAACCGGTAGCGCTGGAAAACGCCAAGGGCCAACCGGGCATGTTGTGGGTGCATGAGGTTTCGCACAAAGGCGTGCTGCTGGAAATGCGCAACAAGACCAAACCGCCCAAGCATTTCGCCCTGTGGTTCAGCCCTTCGGGGTATGAGCGGATTTCACTGCGCGGTCATTTCGAGAGGGAAACCGAAAGTGGTTTCTACGCCTACGAGCTGAGTCAGACCGATGCCGATGAAACCGAGCGTCTGCGCCAGTTCATCCTGCAGCAACATCGTTTGACCCATCCTGCCCTGCACACCTGATTTCAGGTATCCAGTTTCCCCGCGAGAAACTGCAGCATGCGCTGACGCATGTTCGCCCCTTCATTGCCCAGACACGCAACAGAGGATCCGGCCAGGCTGTCCTGCGCCAGATCTGAAGCATCGCCCGCCAGCATCAACTGACAATCAAGGCTCAGCGCCAAGCGGTTCAGACGCCGAGGCAGTTCGGCAGACGGCGCGTGATTGGAAAACAACACCAACGCATCAGGCCGGGTCTTTTCGCAGACCAGCGTCAGCTCATCGAACGGCTGGCCCGTGGTCAACACACGCACGCCGGAATCGCTGCCACTGAGAAACAGCGCGGCCACCAGTAACTCCAACTCTCGGCATTGCCCGGCCAGTGCGCTGACGATCACTCGCCGTGGTTGCGTGCCACGCAGCATGACAATGCGCTGTAACACCCGCGCCCGCAGAAACCCATCGAAGAACAGCCACTCACTGGTTTGCCCGAAAGCCTCCTGGCGCTGCAACAATTGCAGCCACAAGGGCATCAGGATGTCCTGGAACACCACGGGTAATGTGTAGGAAGAAAAAATCTGCCCATAGACGCGATCCAGTTGCTGGTCGTCGAATGAACTGACCGCCTGCTGTATCTGCTCCTGCCATTGCAGGTAATCAGCCTGCACCAGGTCATCGGGAAAGAGGTGCGCCAGCACTTTCAGCGGTTCGGTCTTGGCGAGGATCTTGCCGACCTTGCTCACGGCAACGCCACGATCAATCCAGTCGACGATGCTGCGCACGCGCTCGATATCGGTCATCGAATACAGCCGATGCCCACTGTCGGTGCGCGTGGGCTGAATCAAACCATAACGGCGCTCCCAAGCGCGCAAGGTCACCGGGTTGACGCCGGTCAAACGCGAGACTTCTCGTATGGGGAACAGGTCTTCGCGTTCAAGCGCAACTGATGCCTGCGAAGCGGGGCTTGCGTCCGTGATGACAGGCATATGGCGTTCAACGTCCATGTTGGTTTAATTGGATCCCATTCTAACCCCGATGCCCCAATTGCGTTCAAGTGATGAAATGCGACGAAAGTCGCTGGTTTAATCAGGAAAAACCGGAATAATCCTTGCTCGTTGAAAAACGCAGGCCTCTACCCCGGTCCTGCGTCAGGCGAAATTCCTATCCGGAACGACGCAATCGAAATACGGAGATACAAAATGTCTACTTCCCCCGTCACGCTGATGGTTGCGCGTCGTGTCGCCGATGGCCGCTATCAGGATCTGATCGCCTGGCTGCGCGAAGGCGAACAACTGGCGACCGACTTCGCCGGTTACCTCGGTTCTGGCGTGCTCGCTCCGCCACCCGGTGATAACGAATTCCAGATTATTTTCCGCTTCGCCGACGAGCACACCCTGCATGCGTGGGAGCATTCGGCTTCGCGCACGGCGTGGCTGGATCGTGGCAGCGACCTGTTTGCCCATCCGAAAGAACATCGCGTCAGCGGCATCGAAGGCTGGTTCGGCGCCGCCGGTCAGCGCCCTCCGCGCTGGAAACAGGCTGTGGCGATCTGGCTGGCGTTCTTTCCGGTGTCGTTATTGTTCAACTTCGTACTGGGCCCGTTGCTGGCTGAAATGAGCCTGCTGCCGCGCGTATTGATCAGCACGGCGTGTCTGACGCCGCTGATGGTTTACTTCTTTATTCCGCTGTCGACGCGATTGCTGGCGAACTGGCTGAACAGCACCCCGGTGCGCCCGTTGCCAGTGACGTCTTCTGCACAGAATCGATGATCTCTGTGTGGGAGCGAGCCTGCTCGCGAATACGGACTGACCTTCAACATTGATGTCGACTGAAAGACCGCTTTCGCGAGCAGGCTCGCTCCCACAATAATGGGGAAAACCGACGATAGGTGGGCAAGCCATGTCGCTGTTATAGTTTTTGCTCCAGCCGCGACGCGAGCCGTTCATGACCCTTTCCTCCGCTCCGATTCTCATCACCGGTGCCGGCCAGCGTGTCGGCTTGCACTGCGCCCAGCGTTTGCTCGAAGACGGCCATCAGGTCATCTTCACTTACCGCAGCGAACGCCCGGGCGTGCAGGTATTGCGTGACCTGGGTGCGCTCGGCGTGTTCGCGGATTTCTCCAGCGAAGCGGGTATTCTCGCCTTTATCGCTGAACTGAAAACCCACACCGACCACCTGCGAGCGATCATTCACAATGCTTCCGAATGGCTTGCCGAAACAGCCGACAGCGAAGCCGATGCCTTCACCCGCATGATCAACATTCACATGCTCGCGCCCTATCTGATCAATCTGCACTGCGCCGATCTGCTGCAGCGCTCGACGCCGGCCGACATCATTCACATCAGTGACGACGTGACCCGCAAGGGCAGCAGCCAGCACATCGGTTATTGCGCCAGCAAAGCCGGGCTCGACAGCCTGACCCTGTCCTTCGCCGCCCGTTATGCGCCAACCATCAAGGTCAACGGCATCGCCCCGGCCCTGCTATTGTTCAATCCCGACGACGACGCGGCGTACCGCGCCAAGGCACTGGCGAAATCCGCGCTGGGCATCGAACCCGGCAGCGAAGTGATCTATCAGAGCCTGCGCTATTTGCTCGACAACCCTTATGTCACCGGTACGACCCTGACCGTCAACGGCGGACGGCACGTCAAATAAGCCGATTCGCGAGGATGTCCATGACCCGTTCCCTGCCCGAGAATTACCGCGAAATCCTCATTGGCCTCGGTGAAGATCCCGACCGCGAAGGATTGCTCGACACCCCGCTGCGCGCGGCCAAAGCCATGCAATACCTGTGTCACGGTTACGAACAGAGTGTCGAGGAGATCGTCAATGGCGCGCTGTTTGCCTCCGACAGCGACGAAATGATCATCGTCGCCGACATCGAGTTGTACTCGTTGTGCGAACATCACCTGCTGCCCTTCATCGGCAAGGCCCATGTGGCTTATATTCCGACGGGCAAGGTGCTGGGTCTGTCGAAGATCGCGCGACTGGTGGACATGTTCGCCCGGCGTCTGCAGATTCAGGAAAACCTCACCCGGCAAATCGCCGACGCGGTGCAACAGGTGACCGACGCCGCCGGCGTCGCCGTGGTCATCGAAGCCAAACACATGTGCATGATGATGCGCGGTGTTGAAAAACAGAATTCGACGATGAACACCTCGGTCATGCTCGGCGCCTTCCGCGAGTCGAGCAACACCCGCCAGGAGTTCCTGCAATTGATTGGACGGAGCAAGTAAATGCCACAACTTCAACCGGGAATGGCGCGCATCCGGGTCAAGGATCTGCGCTTGCGCACCTTCATCGGGATCAACGAGGACGAAATCCTCAACAAACAGGATGTGCTGATCAACCTGACCATTCTGTATGCCGCACAGGAAGCTGTGCGTGACAACGACATCGACCACGCGCTGAACTACCGCACCATCACCAAAGCGATCATCGCCCACGTCGAGGGCAACCGTTTTGCGCTGCTCGAACGCCTGACGCAGGAACTGCTCGATCTGGTGATGGGCAACGGCTCGGTGCTGTACGCCGAAGTCGAAGTCGACAAGCCGCATGCGCTGCGATTTGCCGAGTCGGTATCGATCACGCTCGCGGCGAGCCGCTGAGCTTCAAGCGGCGAGCTGCAAGCGTTAAGCTACCGCCACCCACAATCCAAACTTGCAGCTTGAAGCTCGCCGCTTGAAGCTGTCTCGAAGAGACCTCCATGAACGAGCAACAACGCCTCGAACTCGAAGCCGCCGCCTTCCGCCGGCTGGTCGCCCACCTGGACAGCCGCAAGGACGTGCAGAACATCGACCTGATGAACCTCGCCGGCTTCTGCCGTAACTGCCTGTCGAAGTGGTACAAGGCCGAAGCCGATGAGCGCCAGATCGAGGTCAGCCTCGACGACGCCCGTGAAGTGGTTTACGGCATGCCTTACGCCGAGTGGAAAGCCCAATTTCAGCAAGAAGCCAACGCCGAACAACAAGCGGCGTTCGCCAAAGGAAAAACCCATGAGTGACCTGAACACCCTGCGCGCCAGCCTCAAGAGCGGCGAACACGCTTTCGCCGACACCCTGGCGTTCATCGCCGACGGTTACGACTATCAGCCGCAAGCGTTCAACAATGGTGGCGTGGACAACGCCGCCGGGCAGAACGAAGGCTCGTGCAAGACCTTGGGTCTGGCGCTGCTGGAAGGTCTGAGCGATGAAGAAGCGCTGCTGGCGTTTGGCGAGCACTATCGTTCGGTGGTCGCGACGCCTGAGGGCAGCGATCACGGCAACATCCGTGCGCTGATCAAGCACGGTCTGGCCGGCGTCAAATTCACCGCCCAGCCCCTGACTCGCCGCTGACTTCGGAGCCTACCCAAAACCTGTGGGAGCGAGCTTGCTCGCGAATACGGACTGACATTCAACATTGTTGTCGACTGATAAGCCGCTTTCGCGAGCAAGCTCGCTCCCACAGGGTTATCCGGTGTAGCTGAAATTGCGGGCACAAAAAAACCGGCCAATCTGGCCGGTTTTTTTATGCCTGCGATTTAGAACGAAGCGTTCTGCAGACCGTCCAGGTAACGCTCAGTATCGAGTGCCGCCATGCAGCCGGCGCCGGCCGAGGTGATGGCCTGACGGTAAACGTGGTCAGCCACGTCACCGGCGGCGAAGATGCCTTCGACGCTGGTCGCAGTGGCGTTGCCGTCACGGCCGCCCTGCACCACCAGATAACCGTCTTTCAAGGTCAACTGGCCTTCGAACAGCGAGGTGTTCGGGGTGTGGCCGATGGCAATGAACACACCATCGACGGTGATTTCGTCGAAGCTGCCGTCGTTGTTTTTCAGACGCGCACCGGTCACGCCCATGTTGTCGCCCAGCACTTCGTCGAGGTTGGCGTTCAACTTGAGGATGATCTTGCCTTCAGCCACACGAGCGTTGAGCTTGTCGATCAGGATCTTCTCGGCGCGGAAGGTTTCGCGACGGTGGATCAGGGTCACGGTGCTGGCAATGTTGGCCAGGTACAGCGCTTCTTCAACGGCGGTGTTACCACCGCCGACCACTGCAACAGGCTTGTTGCGGTAGAAGAAACCGTCGCAAGTCGCGCAGGCCGAAACGCCTTTGCCCATGAACGCTTCTTCCGACGGCAGGCCCAGGTAACGCGCGCTGGCACCGGTGGCGATGATCAGGGCGTCGCAGGTGTAGGTCGCGCTGTCGCCGGTCAGGGTGTAAGGCTTGGCAGCGAAATCCACCGCGTTGATGTGATCGAAAACGATCTCGGTTTCAAAACGCTCGGCGTGCTCGCGCATACGCTCCATCAACACCGGCCCCGTCAGGCCATGGACGTCGCCCGGCCAGTTGTCGACTTCAGTAGTGGTGGTCAGTTGACCGCCAGCCTGCATGCCGGTGATCAGCAGTGGCTTGAGGTTGGCACGGGCCGCGTATACCGCAGCGCTGTAACCGGCAGGGCCGGAACCGAGAATAATCACTCGCGAATGACGGACTTCAGACATGACCTGCTCCTGTTGACCGGGCCGAAAAAAATGGCGCGGATCGCCGGACTGCCGGCGGGAATAAAAAAGGACTGTGGAAAACCTTGGGGAAGGCTTGAGCTCGACAGTCCTGTAAAAAGTTGGGTGCAGCGTATCGAGGGGGGCAAGATTAAGGAAATACGGTTTAACAATCCAGCTCATAGGTGGTCTCTATGCCGACACACTGACGAGATGGACGTCTTTGTTACAGTGAATGTCGATCGCTCTGCCGCGCTTTCGCAGCCGTTGCAAAGTCGGTAAGGTCGGCGCGTTTTCCCTTGCTCGGAGTACCTTATGCCCGCCCCTGTTCTGTCCGGCCCGCAATACCTGCGCGAAGGCCTGAAACTGGTCCTCAGCCCTGGCCTGCGCCTGTTCGTGTTGTTGCCGCTGGCGATCAACCTGGTGCTGTTCGTCGGATTGATCTATCTGGCCGGCCACCAATTCAGCCTGTGGGTCGATACGCTGATGCCCTCGCTGCCCGAATGGCTGAGTTTCCTCAGCTACATCCTCTGGCCCTTGTTCGTGGTGCTGGTGGCATTGATGGTGTTTTTCACTTTCACCATGCTCGCCAACGTCATCGCCGCACCGTTCAACGGCTTCCTCGCGGAAAAAGTCGAAGTGGTGGTGCGCGGCACCGATGACTTCCCGGCATTCAGCTGGGGCGAACTGATCGCCATGGTCCCGCGCACCCTCGCCCGGGAAATGCGCAAACTCGGCTACTTCCTGCCACGGGCGATCGGTCTGTTCATTCTCTCGTTCATCCCGGTGGTCAATATCGTCGCCGCGCCGCTGTGGCTGCTGTTCGGCGTGTGGATGATGGCGATCCAGTACATCGACTACCCGGCGGACAACCACAAACTGGGCTGGAACGAGATGCTCGCCTGGCTGCGCCAGAAGCGCTGGCAGAGCATGAGCTTTGGCGGGATTGTGTATCTGGTGCTGCTGATTCCGGTGGTCAACATCCTGATGATGCCGGCGGCTGTCGCTGGCGCAACGCTGTTCTGGGTGCGTGAACGTGGTGCCGAGGTGCTGGCTCAGGAAAAGGCCTGAGCCAGCAGGCTTTAATCCTGATAACTCAGGGGTAAACGCCAGCTAACATCAGCCCTACCAACACCCACACCGCAACGCCTGGCACGATGATCAGCAAGTTCCAGGCGTTGAAGCGATTGTTACTCAGGCCCTGAGGATCGTCCGCAGCCAAATTGATCAGTTGTTGACCTTCGCTCGCGACATAAACTCTTATCGGCAACATGATCAAGGCGACAAGACCAAGAAAACTCAACTCAGGAATCTGCTTGGGAAGCTTTTCGAATATGTGCGCGACGACGGTCAATACCACAAAGACTGTCGCCCACTGCTCAAGATCCCAATCGGACTTACCGCCCCTGTCGTGGATTCGCTTTTTGGCTTGCCGATAAAGCTGATGCACGAAAAACAAATAAAAGAACGCGCGTGCCCACGGCCATAACTCTTGTCGAGTACTTCGCTTGTACAGGCTCCAGTTCTTGTAGATCCAGAAGTAGAAATACAGACCAAAACTGAGGATCGACAGCAGCAAGAACTTCCAACGTGCGACAACATAAAACTCTGGAGTTTGTTCATCCGCAACCAACAGTTGCGCCTCAGGCGACGCATAAGCATTCTCGGACACAGCCGTTTTCCTGGAAAAGAGTTCAAGCCAAGGCTAACGACCGCACAGGCAAAAGGTTTAGGCAGACTGAAAGCAGCTGTCATCAATCCATCACCAACTCGACACAATGACGACATGGCCTCAGCCGACACTGAGGCCATGACGACAGCTCTAAACATCACTCTGATCAGCGAAACCTTTCCACCGGAAATCAACGGCGTGGCCAATACCCTTGGCCGCTTGTGCGATGGATTGCGCGCGCGTGGTCACCAGGTCGAACTGGTGCGCCCGCGTCAGGCCGGTGATCCGCTGCGCAGTGAAGATGAAGCGCTGCTGCTGTGTCGGGGCTGGCCGCTGCCGGGGTATCCGGGGCTGCAATGGGGTCAGTCGTCGATGCACAAACTGTTGCGGCGCTGGAAACGTCAGCGTCCGGATGTGCTGTACATCGCCACGGAGGGCCCGCTCGGATTGTCGGCGCTGCGTGCAGCGCGGCGTTTGGGGATATCGGTGGTCAGCGGTTTTCACACCAACTTTCAGCAATACACCAGTCAATATGGGCTCGGTCTGCTGACGCGGATGCTCACGCATTATCTGCGCTGGTTCCACAATCGCTCGGCGATGACATTGGTGCCGAGCGTCAGCCAGCGGCTGGAGCTGGAGCGGCGGCATTTCGAGCGGTTGGCGTTGTTGTCGCGAGGTGTGGACAGTCAGTTGTTTCATCCGAGCAAACGCCTGAACGCCTTGCGTGAGCAATGGGGACTGAGCGAGCGCGACGTTGCCGTTATTCATGTAGGACGCTTGGCTCCGGAGAAAAACCTGGGCCTGCTCAAGCGCAGCTTCGCAACCCTGCGCGAGACGTATCCACAGCGCAATCTGAAACTGATCGTGGTCGGGGACGGGCCGCAACGGCTCGCGCTGGAAAAGGAATTGCCCGAGGCAATCTTCTGCGGCGCACAGCGCGGTGAGGCGTTGGCGGCGCACTACGCGTCTGGCGATGTATTTCTGTTTCCGAGCCTGACCGAAACCTTCGGCAATGTTGTGCTCGAAGCTTTGGCCTCGGGGCTTGGTGTGGTGGCTTACGATCAAGCGGCAGCGGCGCAGCATATTCGTCATGGCTACAACGGCGTGCTGGCGATGCCCGGTGATGAGCAGGCGTTCTGCGAGGCGGCGGCGTGGTTGCTGGAGGAGGATGAGACGTTGCGTTGCGTGCGCCTGAATGCGCGACAGCATGCGAGTCGCCAGGGCTGGCCGGCGGTTATCGAGCAGTTTGAAAAGCATTTGCGCGGGGCTTGTGTAGGCGAGCAGGCAGTCCCGAATGCGCAGACATTGCCTTGAAGCTTTGCTGATAGCAAAACCGCCTTCGCGAGCAGGCTCGCTCCCACAGGGGATCTTCAGTGAACACAAATTTTGTGAACACCAGATAAACCTGTGGGAGCGAGCCTGCTCGGGAAGGAGTCTATGAGGGCGCTGGTTAAACCAGCGTCATCAACGCCTCACGGCTGAACGGCAGGATGTCCTGCTCGCGCCCTTCGCGGACTTTCTGCGCCCAATCCGGATCCACCAGCAGCGCACGCCCCACCGCGACCAGATCGAATTCCTCTTTGTTCAGACGCTCCAGCAGGTTTTCCAGACTGGCCGGTTGCGCGACCTTGTCGGTGTTGACCATGAACTGCAGAAACTCACCATCCAGCCCCACGCTGCCGACGGTGATGGTCGGTTTGCCGGTCAGTTTGCGGGTCCAGCCTGCCAGGTTCAGCTCGGAACCGTCGAACTCCGGCTCCCAGAAACGCCGCGTCGAGCAGTGGAAAATATCCACGCCGGCGTCGGACAACGGCTGGAGGAACTCACCCAGCGCTTCCGGCGTTTGCACCAGGCGCGCGGTGTAATCCTGCTGCTTCCACTGCGAAAAGCGGAAGATGATCGGGAAGCCTTCACCGACCGCAGCACGGACCGCTTGAATCAGTTCGATGGCAAAACGCGAACGGTTGGCCAGGCTGCCACCGTATTCGTCGCTGCGCTGGTTGCTGCCTTCCCAGAAAAACTGGTCGATCAGGTAACCGTGCGCGCCGTGGATTTCCACGCCGTCCATGCCGATGCTTTGCGCATCCTTGGCCGCTTGGGCGAAGGCGGCAATCACGTCCTGAATGTCTTGTTTGGACATGCCGTGCACCACGACCTGACCGTCCTTGAGTTTTTCCGACGGACCATAGGCCGGCACGCTGGCGTCCGGCTCGGTGCCGATGCGGCGCACGCTACCCACGTGCCACAGTTGCGGAACGATTTTGCCGCCCTCGGCGTGAACGGCGTCGACGACTTTTTTCCAGCCGGCCAATGGCGCATCACCAAAGAATTGCGGTACGTTCGGATAGCCGTTGGAGGCGATGTGGCCGACAGTGGTGCCTTCGGTGATGATCAGGCCGACACCGGCCGCGGCGCGACGACGGTAGTACTCGATGACTTTCGAGTTCGGTACACCGCCCGGGGAAAACGAGCGGGTCATTGGCGCCATGACCACGCGGGTCGGCAGTTCGAGGGCACCGAGTTGGAACGGTTTGAACAAGGCTTGAACGGGCATCGAAAGGCTCCACGAAAACGTTATCGACAAGGCATAAAACCATATGACGGCGATAATATGCGTGAAGACATCTTCGCGATAGCACTATTGATCTGAATGATTAAGGGTCAAAAGGCAGGCAAAAAAAATCGCCGCCCGAGGGCGACGATTCTTGTCTTTCAGCCCAGCGCTTTTTCAATCGCATGAACAATGGTCGGATCGTCTGGCGCCGTGCGCGGTGAGAACCGGGCCAGCACGCGGCCGTCCTTGCCGAGCAGGAACTTCTCGAAATTCCAGGTGATGTCGCCGGGAAATTCCGCACCCTCGCCCGCCAGCAGACGGTAGAGCTGATGGCGGTCATGACCATTGACTTCGAGCTTGCTCGACAACGGAAACGTCACGCCGTAGTTGAGGCTGCAGAAATCCTGAATTTCCTTTTCAGTACCGGGTTCCTGGCCGGCAAACTGGTTGCACGGCAGACCCAGCACAGTGAAGCCTTTACCTTTGAATTGCTGATAGAGGTTTTCCAGCGCCGCGTACTGTGGGGTCAAGCCGCATTTGGAGGCGACGTTGACCACCAGCACGACTTGGCCCTTGAACGGCGCCAGCGGTAGCGCCTGACCATCCAGGGCTGTCAACTTAAGGTCGTGAAAAGCACTCATGGCGAACTCCAAGATTCCCGTGTTCTACTCGAAACAGCCACTTGGCGAGGTCACCAAGGACAGCCGCGGACTAAAAAGGCGCCCGCAGGCGCCTCTCCAGTACTCGAAGCTTAGCGCAGAAAATCAGTGGTGATGGCCACCTTCGCCATGGACGTGGCCATGAGCGATTTCTTCCTGGCTGGCATCACGGATGTCAACGATCTTCACTTTGAAGTTCAGGCGCTGACCGGCCAGTGGGTGGTTGCCGTCGACTGTTACGTCGTCGCCGTCGAGGTCACGGATGGTGACGATTTGCATCTGGCCGTCCGGCGCCGAAGCGTGGAACTGCATGCCGACTTCCAGCTCGTCGACGCCTTCGAACATGCTGCGGCTCAGGGTGCTGACCAGCTCGGCGGCGTATTCGCCGTAAGCGTCTTCCGGCTCAACGGCAACTTCCAGCTCGTCACCAACAGCTTTGCCTTCCAGAGCTTTTTCCAGGCCCGGGATGATGTTGCCTGCGCCTTGCAGGTAGACCAGCGGAGCGCCGCCGGCGGAGCTGTCGATGACCTCACCAGCGTCGTTGGTCAGGGTATAGTCGATGGAGACAGCCTTATTGGCGGCGATCAGCATGGGGCGAGACCTTTTGCAGAAGAATATAGAAAGGCCAAGTTTAGCGAAGCAATCGCGCGAAAGCGAACACAACCCGGACAAACGGGTTTCGACGATTGCAGGCTTCCATCAGGACGAAGACGGTCACTGGGTGGTCGAGCTTTCCTGTGGCCACACGCAACACCTGCGCCATCAGCCACCGTGGCAATCACGCGCATGGGTGCTCGACCCGGCGCAACGTATTGAAAAAATAGGCCAACCCTTTGCCTGCGGTTGGTGCGCTCAAGGCTCGGTTAGCGCTAACCTTGGCGACTGAATTTCGGTAGGTCGTCAGCTATAAGCGACCGCCATTGCCATGCAACTTTAGAGAATTCGCATGCAAACTTTTTTTATCGCCCCCACCGATTTTGGCGTGGGTCTGACCTCCATCAGCCTCGGGCTGGTGCGCACACTTGAGCGCGCCGGCCTCAAAGTCGGTTTCTTCAAACCGATTGCCCAGCCGCACCCGGGCGACACCGGCCCTGAGCGTTCCACCGAACTGGTGGCGCGCACCCACGGTCTGAAACCGCCGCAGCCACTGGGTCTGGCGCATGTCGAGCGGATGCTCGGCGACGGTCAACTCGATGAGTTGCTCGAAGAAATCATCACGCTGTATCAGCAAGCGGCCATTGGCAAAGACGTGCTGGTCGTCGAAGGCATGGTGCCAACTCGCAGCGCCAGTTACGCCGCGCGGGTCAATTTGCATTTGGCCAAGAGCCTCGACGCCGAGGTGATTCTGGTCTCGGCGCCGGAAAACGAAGTGCTCGCCGAACTCTCCGGCCGGGTCGAATTGCAGGCGCAATTATTCGGCGGGCCGAAAGACCCGAAAGTCCTCGGTGTGATCCTCAACAAGGTCAAGACTGACGAAAGCATGGACGCCTTCGCCACGCGTCTGAAAGAGCATTCGCCGTTGCTGCGCAGCGGTGATTTCCGCTTGCTCGGTTGCATCCCATTCCAACCCGAACTCAACGCACCACGCACCCGCGACGTCGCCGATCTGATGGGTGCACAAGTGCTCAACGCCGGCGATTACGAAACCCGCCGGATGACCAAAATCATCATTTGCGCGCGGACCATGCGCAACACCGTCGAGCTGCTCAAGCCTGGCGTGTTGGTGGTAACGCCGGGCGATCGCGACGACATCATCCTCGCCGTCAGCCTCGCCGCGATCAACGGCGTGCCGCTAGCCGGGCTGCTGCTGACCAGCGACACCCTGCCCGATCCGCGCATCATGGACCTGTGCCGTGGCGCGTTGCAGGCCGGTTTGCCGGTGTTGTCGGTGAGCACCGGTTCTTACGACACGGCCAACCTGCTCAACGGTTTGAACAAGGAAATCCCCATTGATGACCGCGAGCGTGCGGAGATCATCACTGATTTCGTCGCCAGCCATCTCGACGCCAAATGGCTGCACCAGCGCTGCGGCACGCCACGGGAAATGCGCCTGTCGCCGGCGGTGTTCCGCTATCAGTTGATCCAGCGCGCGCAAGCGGCGAACAAGCGCATCGTCCTGCCCGAAGGCAGCGAGCCGTTCACCGTGCAAGCCGCGGCGATCTGTCAGGAACGCGGGATCGCCCGTTGCGTGTTGCTGGCCAAACCTGCAGATGTCGAAGCCGTCGCCCGCGCCCAAGGCATCGTCTTGCCGCCGGGACTGGAGATTCTTGATCCGGATCTGATCCGCGAGCGCTACGTCGAGCCGATGGTGGCCCTGCGCAAAACCAAAAGCCTTAATGCGCCGATGGCCGAGCAGCAACTGGAAGACACCGTGGTGATCGGCACCATGATGCTCGCGCTGGATGAGGTCGACGGTCTGGTCTCGGGTGTGATCAACACCACCGCCAACACCATCCGCCCGGCCCTGCAACTGATCAAGACCGCGCCGGGCTGCACGCTGGTGTCGTCGGTGTTCTTCATGCTGTTCCCGGAAGAAGTGCTGGTCTACGGCGACTGCGTAATGAACCCGCACCCGAGCGCCACAGAGCTGGCCGAAATTGCCCTGCAAAGCGCCGACTCGGCGGCCGCGTTCGGCATCACCCCGCGCGTGGCGATGATCAGTTATTCCAGCGGCGAATCGGCGACGGGTGAAGAAGTCGAGAAAGTCCGCGAAGCCACCCTGCTCGCCCACGAGCAACAGCACTCGCTGCTGATCGACGGCCCGCTGCAATACGACGCCGCCGCCAACGCCGAGGTCGCCCGGCAACTGGCGCCGAACAGTCAGGTCGCCGGTCGCGCCACCGTATTCGTGTTCCCGGATCTGAACACCGGCAATACCACGCACAAAGCCGTGCAGCGCAGTGCCGATTGCGTCAGCCTCGGGCCGATGCTGCAAGGCTTGCGCAAACCGGTGAATGACTTGCCGCGCGGCGCGCAGGTCGATGACATCGTCTACACCATCGCCCTCACTGCGATTCAAGCCGCCAACCGACCTATGGATGTGTAAATGCTGGATTTTCTACCTGCACCGCTGCGCGGCGTGATCGCCTCGCTGCTGTTGGCACTCAATACGATTGTGCTGTGCTCGTTTCTGTTCTGCGTGGCGCTGATCAAAGTGCTGCCGTTCGACCTCGCCCGACGCGCCTCACTGTGGCTGATGAGCCACACCCATGAAGCGTGGATTAGCAACAACAAGGCCTGGATGAATCTGGTGCGCCGCACTCGCTGGCACGTCAGTGGTCTGCAAGGCCTCGACTATCAGCACTCGTATCTGATCACCAGTAACCACCAGAGCTGGGTCGATATTCTGGTGCTGCAATACGTGCTAAATCGCCGGATTCAGCCGCTGAAGTTCTTCCTCAAGCAGGAGCTGATATGGGTGCCGGTGATCGGTCTGGCGTGGTGGGCACTGGGCTTTCCGTTCATGAAGCGCTACTCCAAGGCGTACCTGGCCAAGCACCCGGAGAAGAAAGGCAAAGACCTCGAAACCACCCGCAAAACCTGCGCGAAGTTTCGTAATAACTCGGTAGGGATTTTCAACTTCGTCGAAGGCACGCGCTTTACCGAAGGCAAGCATGCGCAGCAGCAATCGCCGTTCAAATACCTGCTCAAGCCCAAGGCTGGCGGGATTGCCTTTGTGCTGGATGCGATGGGTGAGCAGTTGGAGTCGATCGTCAACGTGACGATTCACTACCCGGCCGGGCGTCCGGGGTTCTGGGATTTGCTCTGCGGCAATGTGCGCGATGTGGTGGTGCACTTTGAAGAGCTGAAGATTCCCCAGCAATTCATTGGCAAGAATTACGATCAGGACGGCGAGTATCGTTTGCAGTTTCAGGGCTGGATCAATCAGCTGTGGCTGGACAAGGATGCGTTGCTCGAACAGATGCACCGCGAATACCCAGGCAAACACTAACCCCCTGTGGGAGCGAGCCTGCTCGCGAAAGCTTTATTTCATTCAACATTGACGCAAGCTGATCCACCGCTTTCGCGAGCAGGCTCGCTCCCACAGTTTTGATCGCCGTATGCCCAATAAAAAAGCCCGCCGATGATTGCTCATCGGCGGGCTTTTTATTTGTCGCTAACGCTTAGATCGCGCCACGCTTGCGCAGCAGATCCAGCACTTGCTTGACGCTTTCTTCCAGACTCAGCGTCTGCGTGTCGATCACCAGATCGGCATTCAGCGGCACGTCGTACGGGAAGGATTCGCCCGGGATGTTGTCGCCAGCGGCGGCATACAGACCTTGCGGATCACGCTCGGCGCACACGGCCGGCGAGGCCTGCACGTAGACCGTCAGCAGACGATCCTTGCCGATCAGGTCCTTGGCCTGCTCGCGACCTTCAGCGCTTGGCGCGACGAACGCGGCCAGGGTCAGCAGACCGGCTTCGTTGAACTGACGCGCGACGTGCGCGGCGCGACGCCAATTTTCAGTGCGACCGGCGCGATCCTGTGGCAGACCTTTATTCAGGTCGTGACGCAGGTTCTGGCCATCCAGCACAAACACCGCACGGCCCATGTCGAACAGCTTGCGCTCGACCGCGTAAGCCAGCGTGCTCTTGCCCGCGCCCGACAGGCCGCTGAACAACACGGTGGCCGGTTGCTGGCCGAAACGCTGAGCGCGCTCTTCCGTGGCTACATGGGCAAGTTTGCCGTGATGCGTAGCGGTGCCGTGGGTCACTGGCTGCGCGACGATCATGCCGGCGCCAACGGTGCCGTTGGTCAAACGGTCGATGATGATGAACGCGCCGGTGGTGCGGTTGCTTTCGTAACCGTCGAGGGCGATCGGCGCGTCGAGCGCGATCTTCACCTTGCCGATTTCGTTGAGCTGCAACGCGCTCGCCGGGCCTTCTTCCAGAGTGTTCACGTCAACCTTGTTAACGATGCTGGCAATCGAGCCCGGCACGTAACTGGTGGCGCGTTTGATGTCGTATTTCTTGCCCGGCAGCATCGGCTCTTCAGCCATCCACACCAGCATCGCTTCGAAGCTGTCGGTGACCGGTGGGACGTTGTCGGCATGCACCAACAGGTCGCCACGGGAGATGTCGATTTCGTCTTCCATGGTCAGCGTGACTGCCTGACCTGGACCTGCGTGTTCCAGCTCACCTTCGAAAGTGACGATGGATTTCACGCGGCTGCTCTTGCCCGACGGCAGCACCACAACTTCGTCGCCCTTGTGCACGATGCCGCTGGCCAGCGTGCCAGCGAAACCACGGAAGTTCAGGTTCGGACGGTTGACGTACTGCACCGGGAAACGTAGATCGGTGAAGTTGCGATCGCCCGCGACTTCCACGGTCTCGAGGATTTCCATCAGCGACTGGCCTTTGTACCAAGGCGAGCGCTCGGACTTGTTCACTACGTTGTCGCCTTTAAGGGCAGACATCGGCACGAAGTGCATGCTGGTCGGCTTCATCTTCAAGCCTTCGGCGAACTTCAGGTAGTCAGCCTTGATCGACTCGAACACGCCCTCATCGAAGTCTTTCAGGTCCATCTTGTTGATGGCGACGACGATGTGTTTGATCCCCAACAGGGAGGCGATGAAGCTGTGGCGACGGGTCTGGGTCTGCACGCCGTAACGCGCATCGACGAGAATGATCGCCAGGTCACAGGTGGAGGCACCGGTCGCCATGTTGCGGGTGTACTGCTCATGGCCGGGGGTGTCGGCGATGATGAATTTGCGCTTGGCGGTGGAGAAATAGCGGTAAGCGACATCGATGGTGATGCCCTGCTCACGCTCGGCCTGCAGGCCGTCGACCAGCAACGCCAGGTCGATGTCGTCACCGGTGGTGCCGACTTTCTTCGAATCGCGGGTGATCGCTTCGAGGTGATCTTCGTAGATCATCTTCGAATCGTGCAGCAGGCGCCCGATCAGGGTGCTCTTGCCGTCATCGACGTTACCGCAGGTCAAAAAGCGCAGCAGTTCTTTACGTTCGTGCTGGCCCAGGTAGGCGAGGATGTCCTCGCTGATCAAATCAGATACGTGCGACATGACAACCCCTTAGAAATAACCCTGACGTTTTTTGTCTTCCATCGAGCCGGCGCCATCGTGGTCGATGACACGGCCCTGGCGCTCGGAAGTTCGCGTCAGGAGCATTTCTTGAATGATGTCCGTGAGGCTTTCGGCCTCGGACTCCACGGCGCCCGTCAACGGGTAGCAGCCAAGGGTGCGGAAACGCACTTTCTTTTTGACGATGCGCGCTTTGTCTTCGTCGGACAGGTGTTCGAGGATGCGCTCGTCGTCGATCATGATCAGCGTGCCGTTCTTCTCGATCACTTCACGTTCGGCGGCGAAGTACAGCGGCACAATCGGGATGCCTTCGAGGTAGATGTACTGCCAGATGTCCAGTTCGGTCCAGTTCGACAGAGGGAATACGCGGATGGATTCGCCCTTGTTGACCTTGCCGTTGTAGACGTTCCACAGCTCTGGGCGCTGGTTTTTCGGGTCCCAGCGGTGCTTGCTGTCGCGGAACGAGTACACGCGCTCTTTGGCGCGGGATTTCTCTTCATCGCGACGGGCGCCGCCGAAGGCTGCGTCGAAACCATGCTTGTCGAGTGCCTGTTTCAGGCCCTCGGTTTTCATGATGTCGGTATGCTTGGCGCTGCCGTGGGTGAACGGGTTGATGTTCTGCGCCACGCCGTCCGGGTTGATGTGAGTGATAAGGTCCAGGCCCAGTTCTTCGACCATCTTGTCGCGGAACTTGTACATCTCCTGGAATTTCCAGCGGGTGTCGACGTGCATCACCGGAAACGGCAGTTTGCCCGGGAAGAACGCCTTGCGTGCCAAATGCAGCATCACGGCGGAGTCTTTACCGATGGAGTACAGCATCACCGGGTTATCGAACTCGGCGGCCACCTCGCGGATGATGTGGATGCTTTCCGCCTCCAGCTGTTTCAGATGCGTCAGTTTGTCGACCATGGCTACTCACGAAAACTTTCTTATGAACGGCCAGCGGGCCGTGTTCGAGCGGGAAATCCTAGCACAGCGGCCTCTTCTAATCAGGACGCCAACTAGATCGAAAGGGTATATGAATATGCCCACCAGTTCGGCCGATGGGGACCAATGTGGGAGCGAGCTTGCTCGCGAAAGCGGTGTGCCATTCAACAATGATGGCGACTGATACGGCCTCTTCGCGAGCAAGCTCGCTCCCACAGGGATTTGCGGTGGTTTTCAGATCGGGTTGGGGCAGTCGATGAAGATGTGTTCGACGGCGAAGCGTTTCGCCAGGTAGTCGCCCAGTGCCTGTACGCCGTAGCGCTCGGTGGCGTGGTGGCCGGCGGCGATGAAGCTGATGTCGTTCTCGCGGGCACTGTGGAAAGTCTGCTCGGACGCTTCGCCGCTCAGGTACAGATCGACGCCAGCAGCGACGGCCTGATCGATATAACCCTGACCGCCACCGGTGCACCAGCCGACCCGGCGGATCATCGGATTGCCTTCAATCAGCAACGGTTCGCGGCCCATGACGTCCTGCACCTTGCGGGCGAAATCGCGTGCTGTCATCGGTTCTTTCAAGGATCCCACCAGGCCGACGATTTTCAGGTTATCCGGATCCAGCGGGCCTTCGACAGTGATGTCCAGTTGGCGAGCGAGTTGCACGTTATTGCCGACATCCGGGTGCAGATCCAGCGGCAAGTGGTAGGCGAGCAGACTGATATCGTACTTGAGCAACGTCTTCAGTCGGCGCTGCTTCATGCCGGTGATGCAGGGATTCTCGCCCTTCCAGAAATAGCCGTGATGCACCAGCACCAGATCGGCCTCGGCCTCGACGGCGGCATCGAGCAAGGCCTGGCTGGCGGTGACGCCGCTGACGATGCGCATCACCTGCGGACGGCCTTCGACCTGCAAGCCGTTGGGGCAATAATCGGCAATTTTCGCACTGCCGAGGTAACGGTCGGCTTCTTCGACGAGGGTGCTGAGGGCAACGGCCATGAAAGACTCCTAAATATCCCGTTCAGAGGCACGCGCGGCCTCGTATAATGCGCGACATTATGGGCGGTCTGACCCCGCCTGCAACTCTTCCAGGACGTGCTTAATGTTCAAGGCGCTGCGTTTTATGGGCTGGCCGTTGTTGGCCGGCGTGCTTATCGCTCTGTTGATTATTCAGCGTTACCCGCAGTGGGTCGGGCTGCCGAGCCTCGACGTCAACCTGCAACAGGCCCCGCAAACCACCAGCGTGCAGCAGGGGCCGGTGTCCTATGCAGATGCGGTGACCATCGCGGCGCCCTCGGTGGTCAACCTGTACACCACCAAAGTCATCAACAAACCGGCGCATCCGCTGTTCGAAGATCCACAGTTCCGGCGTTTCTTCGGTGATAACTCGCCGAAGCAGAAACGCATGGAATCGAGCCTCGGTTCCGGCGTGATCATGAGCCCGGAAGGCTACATTCTGACCAACAACCACGTGACCAGCGGCGCCGACCAAATTGTCGTGGCGCTGAAGGACGGTCGTGAAACCCTCGCCCGGGTGATCGGCAGCGATCCGGAAACTGACCTCGCGGTGTTGAAAATCGATTTGAAAACCCTGCCGGCCATCACCGTCGGCCGCTCCGACAACATTCGTATCGGCGACGTTGCGCTGGCCATCGGCAACCCGTTCGGCGTCGGCCAGACCGTGACCATGGGCATCATCAGCGCCACCGGGCGTAATCAATTGGGCCTGAACAACTACGAAGATTTCATCCAGACCGACGCGGCGATCAACCCGGGCAACTCCGGCGGTGCGCTGGTCGATGCCAACGGCAACCTCACCGGCATCAACACGGCGATCTTCTCCAAGTCCGGCGGCTCGCAAGGCATTGGCTTTGCGATCCCGGTGAAACTGGCGATGGAAGTGATGAAGTCGATCATCGAGCACGGTCAGGTGATTCGCGGCTGGCTGGGCATTGAAGTGCAGCCGCTGACCCAGGAACTGGCCGAGTCGTTCGGCTTGTCCGGACGGCCGGGGATTGTCGTCGCCGGGATCTTCCGCGACGGCCCGGCGCAGAAGGCCGGCCTGCAATTGGGCGACGTGATTCTGAGCATCGATGGCGAGCCGGCCGGCGATGGCCGTCGTTCGATGAACCAGGTCGCGCGGATCAAACCGACTGACAAGGTGACGATTCAGGTGATGCGCAACGGCAAAGAGCTCAAGCTCACCGCTGAAATCGGCCTGCGCCCACCACCGGCGCCGGTGCAGGAAAAAGAAGAGTAAAACTTTCTTCGCGCCAGGCGCGCGAATAAAAGACATTCTCAACAGGCATGTTATATTGTTTCAATTCTAGGAATTGGAACAATATAACATGTCGTCTCGAACAAAGGCCTCCCTGCTGGGATTGAGCCTCGGGTTGCTGGTCGATCCAGCGTTTGCCGAAGAACCCAAGCCGCTTGAACTCGACGCCATCAGCGTCACCTCCGAATACGAATCGCCGACCGGCCCGGTCAAGGGCTATCGCGCCACACGCTCGGCCAGCGCGACCAAGACCGACACGGCGATCCGCGATATCCCGCAGGCAATCAGTGTGGTGCCCGCCAGCGTACTCAAGGACTTGGGCAGCACCAGCGTCGAGCGCGCGCTGGATTTTGCCGGCGGCGTGTCGAAGCAAAACAACTTCGGTGGCCTGACGCTTTACGAATACAGCGTGCGCGGCTTCACCACGTCGGAGTTCTACAAGGACGGCTTCAGTGCCAACCGGGGTTATCCGAGCACACCGGATGCGGCCAACATAGAGCGCATCGAAGTGCTCAAAGGCCCGGCGGCCAGCCTGTACGGTCGAGGCGATCCGGGCGGCACGGTGAACATCGTCACCAAAAAACCGCAGCCCGAGGCCTTCACCACGCTGCAAACCAGCGCCGGCAGTTGGGATCGCTATCGCACCGCGCTCGACCTCAACACGCCGCTGGATGACCAAGGCAATGTGCTCTCGCGCATCAACCTCGCGGTCGAGGACAACCACAGCTTCCGCGATCACGTCGACAGCCAGCGCGTGTTCGTCGCGCCCTCGATCAGTTGGCAATTAAACCCGGACACCTCGCTGTTGGTGGAAAGCGAAATCGTCCGCCACAGCTCCACCTTCGATCGCGGCATCGTCGCGCCGAACAACAAATGGAGCGGCGTTTCGCGCTCGACCTTCCTCGGCGAACCCAACGACGGCAACATCGACAACCACAACAACCTGCTGCAGGCCACGCTGGAACATCACCTCAACGACAACTGGAAACTGCGCCTGGCCAGTCATTACAAGGAAGGCAAACTCTGGGGCGATGCTTCAGAAAATCGCCCATTGAACGCCGACGGCCACACCGTCAACCGTCGCTATCGCGAGCGCGATACCAATTGGCACGACAGCATCACCCAACTGGAATTGCGCGGGCTGTTCGATCTCGGCCCGTGGCAGCACGAACTGCTGATCGGCAGCGAATACGAAAACTTCCGCAAGAACGAACGTGTCAGCACCATTGCCGGCGGCCCTTACGCCATCGACATCTATAAGCCGATCTACGGCCAGCCCAAACCCAACGGCGCGCGCGCGGGCAGCGACTTCTTCGAACACGTCGAAAGTCATGCACTGAACTTGCAGGACCAGATCGTCTTCACCGACAAACTGCGCGGGATGATCGGGGCGCGTTTCGAGCACTTCGATCAGCACATCGACGACCACAGTCGCAACGCCACAAGCGACCAACGCCACGATGCGCTCACTCAACGCGCCGGCCTGCTCTATCAACTGACGCCGCAAACGGGCGTGTTCGCCAACGCCTCGACCTCGTTCAAACCGAACAACGGCCTCGACGCCTCCGGTAAATCCTTCGACCCGGAAGAAGGCGTCGGCTACGAAGTCGGGATCAAGAACGAGTTGTTCGACGAGCGTTTGAGCAGCACCCTCGCCTTCTTCCACATCGACAAGGAAAACGTCCTCGCCCTCGACCCGGCCACCGACACCAGCCGCGCCATGGGCAAGGCGCGCAGCCGCGGCTTTGATCTGCAAGTGAGCGGGCAAGTGACCGACGCCGTTCGGGTGATCGGCGCCTTCGCTTACATCGACGCCGAAGTCACCAAAGGCGACGCGGTCATTGCCACCGGCAGCCGCATCCTCGGCGTGGCCAAACGCAGCGGCAGTCTGCTCGGCGTCTATGAGTTTCAGAATGGCCATTTGCGCGGCTCGGACGTCGGCGCGGCGTTCACCTATGTCGGTGACCGCTCCGGAGAATCCGGCAGCGACTTCGAATTACCGGAGTACCAGACCGTCGACCTGCTGGCTCATTACAAAGCCAGCGACAACGTCACCGTTGGCCTGAACCTGAACAATCTCTTCGACGAAAAGTATTACGAGCGCTCCTACAGCAACTACTGGGTCAACCCCGGCGAGCCGCGCAATTTCACTGTCAGCCTGACTCTCAACCTGTAAAAGGAAGTCCCCCATGCAATACGGTAAAACCCTCGCGCTGATCGCCGCGCTGTTCGCAGGCCAAGTCTCGGCCCATGGCCTGTGGACCGAACAACGTCGCGGCAACATCGAAGTGATCTACGGCCACGGCGCAGAAGACAACGCGTTCAAGGCGCAGAAGATCAGCGGCGCCTGGGCTTATGACGCGGGCGGCAAGATGATTCCGGTGAGCGTCGAGCGCCTGGCGGATCATGCACGTTTGAAGCCGCTGAAGACGCCTGCGGTGATGGCGGTGGCGTTGAACAATGGCATGTGGTCGCAAACGGCCGACAAGAAGTGGATCAACGAAGGTCGCAGCAAAGTGCCGGGCGCTGTCGAGGCGACGGAGACGTTCAAATACAGTCTGGCGATTTATCAGCCGGGGGCGAAGTTGCCGAAGCTCGATCAGATCAAACTGCTGATTCTGCCGGAGGTTGATCCGCTGACCGTAGGGCCGGGCAAGTCATTGCCGGTGCGGGTGTTGCTCGATGGCAAACCGGCGGCGGGCGTGAAGTTGATTGGCGACTATCGCAGTGCGCCGAACACGTTGAGCACTGAGACTGACAAGGATGGTCGGGCGCAGGTGTTGGTGAGGAATGAAGGGTTGAATGTGATTGCGGCGCAGGTTGAGGTGCCGGTGAAGGACAGTGCGGATGTGGATAGTCGTGGGTTGTTCAGTTCGCTGACGTTCCTTGGCGAGCCGCATCACGAATAAAAGCACACCCTCACCCCAGCCCTCTCCCGGAGGGAGAGGGGGCCGACCGAGTTGTCTTGCGAAGTACGTCGACTTGAAAGACCGAGTCGATTATGGATTCGGTACAACACTTTCACGTCGACGAAGCTCTGCAATATCCCCCAATCAGTCCCCTCTCCCTCTGGGAGAGGGCTAGGGTGAGGGGCTTTTGCTTTTAGAGGTCGCCAAGCCCATCGATCAGCGCCTGATTCTGCTCCGGCGTACCAATCGAAATCCGCAGGAACTGCGCAATCCGCTCCTGCTTGAAGTGCCGCACGATCACGCCCTGCTCACGCAACTTGGCCGCCAGCCCCGCCGCATCCTGCTGCGGATGCCGCGCGAAGATGAAGTTCGCCGCCGACGGCAGCACTTCAAAACCCTTGGCCTGCAACTGCGCAATCACCCACTCACGGCTCTCGATCACCAGACGGCAAGTCTTGTCGAAGTATTCGCGATCTTCGAACGCCGCCGCTGCTCCGACAATCGCCAGACGATCCAGTGGATAAGAGTTGAAGCTGTTCTTGATCCGCTCCAGCGCCTCGATCAGGTCCGGATGCCCGACCGCCAGCCCCACCCGCAGCCCGGCCAGCGAGCGCGACTTGGACAGCGTCTGCGTCACCAGCAGATTCGGATAACGATCGACCAGACTGATCGCCGTCTCGCCGCCGAAATCGATGTACGCCTCGTCCACAACCACCACCGAATCCGGGCTGGTCTTGAGGATCTGCTCAACCGCTTCCAGCGCCAGCAGGCAGCCGGTCGGTGCGTTCGGGTTG
Organism: Pseudomonas fluorescens; assembly: GCF_001648775.1. Lineage (GTDB taxonomy): Bacteria > Pseudomonadota > Gammaproteobacteria > Pseudomonadales > Pseudomonadaceae > Aquipseudomonas > Aquipseudomonas fluorescens_M. The sequence goes on along the minus strand of NZ_LVEJ01000021.1, from coordinate 52,404 downwards.
GGGAAAATGATCCCGCCATTCGGCTTGGCGTAGTCGGCCGGATCGATCTGGAACTGCGCGTCCAGTGGCACCGCATCGTATTTGATGCCGTACAAACCACAGTAAACCGGATAGAAGCTGTAGCTGATGTCCGGGAACAGCAACGGCTGATCGTGTTGCAGCAAACCATGGAAAATGTGCGCGAGCACTTCGTCCGAACCGTTGCCGAGGAACACCTGATTGTTCTGCACGCCGTAATACTCGGCGACGGCAGTTTTCAGCAGATCGCTGTTCGGATCCGGGTACAGGCGCAGGTTGTCATTCAGTTCGACCTGCATCGCCGCCAAGACTTTTGGCGATGGGCCGTACGGGTTTTCGTTGGTGTTGAGCTTGACCAGTTTGGTCAGCTTCGGTTGTTCGCCCGGCACATAAGGCACCAGATCTTTAACGAACGGGCTCCAGAATTTGCTCATCGCTCAGTTCCCCTGCCCTTGTAGAAAGTCTTCGTCTTTGATGCGGTATTCGGCGCTGCGCGCGTGGGCGCTCAGCGATTCGCCACGGGCCAGCACGGAGGCGGTTTTACCCAGTTCGGAAGCACCGGCCTCGGAGCAGAAGATGATCGACGAACGCTTCTGGAAGTCGTACACGCCCAGCGGCGAGGAGAAACGCGCAGTGCCGGAAGTCGGCAATACGTGGTTCGGGCCTGCGCAGTAGTCGCCCAGCGCTTCGGAAGTGTGACGGCCCATGAAGATCGCGCCGGCGTGGCGGATCTGCGGCAGCCAGGCCTGCGGGTCAGCGACCGACAGCTCCAGGTGTTCCGGGGCGATACGGTTGGCGACTTCGATGGCTTGCGCCATGTCCTTCACGTGAATCAGTGCACCACGGCCATTGATCGAGGTTTCGATGATGGTCGCGCGGTCCATGGTCGGCAGCAATTTGTCGATGCTCGCGGCGACCTTGTCGAGGAACTCGGCGTCCGGGCTGACCAGAATCGCCTGCGCGTCTTCGTCGTGCTCGGCTTGCGAGAACAGATCCATGGCGATCCAGTCCGGGTCAGTCTGGCCGTCGCACACCACGAGGATTTCCGAAGGGCCGGCGATCATGTCGATGCCGACCTGACCGAACACGTGACGTTTGGCGGTAGCGACATAGATGTTGCCCGGGCCAACCACTTTGTCGACCTTCGGCACGCTTTCGGTGCCGTAGGCCAGGGCCGCGACGGCTTGCGCGCCACCGATGGTGAAGACCCGGTCAACGCCGGCAATGCACGCGGCGGCCAATACCAACTCGTTGATTTCACCACGCGGGGTCGGCACGACCATGACCACTTCGGTCACACCGGCGACCTTGGCCGGAATCGCGTTCATCAACACTGACGAGGGGTACGACGCCTTGCCGCCCGGCACGTACAGACCGGCGCGGTCCAGCGGCGTGACCTTTTGGCCGAGCACAGTGCCGTCGGCTTCGGTGTAGCTCCAGGAATCCTGCTTCTGTTTTTCGTGGTAGCTGCGTACGCGGGCCGCGGCTTTTTCCAACGCTTCGCGCTGCGCCACGGTGATGCGGGTCAGGGCCAGTTCCAGACGCTCACGCGGCAGGATCAGATCAGCCATCGAGGCGACTTCGAGGCCGTCGAACTTCTGGGTGAACTCCACCAGCGCCGCGTCACCGCGTTCGCGCACAGCCTTGATGATGTCCAGCACGCGCTGATTGACCGAGTCGTCAGACACACTTTCCCAGCTCAGCAGATGATCCAGATGATGCGCGAAATCCGGGTCAGCAGCGTTGAGTCGGCGAATTGCAGTCGGTGCGGTCATAGCGAGAGCCTCATAGGAATGGCAAAAACTCAGGCGCCCTAACTTAGCAGTCGTTTCCGCTTGGGCACCTGAGATTCTGGCTATGAGGCGGATAGACGGGCGCGACTTAACGTCGCGCGGGTGAATCAGCCGCGGTGTCGCGATTCCACTGCGTTGCGCAGGGTATCGATCAACGCCTGGATTCGGGCGTGTTGCATTTTCATCGAAGCCTTGTTGACCACCAGGCGCGAGCTGATCGTGGCGATCAGTTCCTGAGGTTCCAGGCCGTTGGCGCGCAGGGTGTTGCCGGTGTCGACCACGTCGATGATCTTGTCGGCCAGACCGATCAGCGGTGCCAGCTCCATCGAGCCGTACAGCTTGATGATGTCGACCTGACGGCCCTGCTCGGCGTAGTAACGCTTGGCGACGTTGACGAACTTGGTCGCCACGCGCAGACGGCCCTTGGGCTCAGGCGCGCCGATCTTGCCGGCGGTCATCAGCTTGCACTGGGCAATCTGCAGATCCAGTGGCTCGTACAGGCCCTGGCCGGTGTATTCCATCAACACGTCTTTACCGGCAACGCCGAGGTCAGCCGCGCCATGCTCGACATAGGTCGGCACATCGGTGGCACGCACGATCAGCAGACGAACATCGTCCTGCGTCGTGGGAATGATCAGCTTGCGGCTCTTGTCCGGATTCTCGGTCGGCACGATGCCCGCTTCGGCGAGAAGCGGCAGGGTGTCGTCAAGGATGCGGCCCTTGGACAGTGCGATGGTCAACATGGGAAACGTCAGTCCTTATCAAGGTACTCATGTCCGGTCGCAATCGGCGCCGGACACACATCGAGCCGGAAACCGGCTCGACTCAAAACGAATTCAGTGGACACGTCCCTGTGTCCCGATGCAGCAATCAGCCCGGAACGCGACGGATCTTGGCGCCCAGCATCTGCAGTTTTTCTTCGATGCACTCGTAACCACGGTCGATGTGGTAGATGCGGTCGATCAGGGTATCGCCTTCGGCAACCAGTGCCGAGATCACCAGACTGGCCGAAGCACGCAGGTCGGTCGCCATGACTGGCGCGCCTTTCAGGACTTCGGTACCGGTGACGATGGCAGTGTTGCCTTCGACCTGGATCTTGGCGCCCATGCGGTGCAGCTCGTAGACGTGCATGAAACGGTTTTCGAAGATCGTCTCGATCACCGCACCGGTGCCTTCGGCAATGGCGTTGAGCGAGATGAACTGCGCTTGCATGTCAGTCGGGAAAGCCGGGTACGGCGCGGTGCGCACGTTAACCGCTTTCGGACGCTTGCCGTGCATGTTCAGCTCGATCCAGTCTTCACCGCAGGTGATTTCTGCGCCGGCTTCACGGAGTTTTTCCAGAACGGCTTCGAGGATGGTCGGATCAGTGTCCTTGACCTTGACGCGACCACCGGTAACGGCAGCAGCGACCAGATAGGTACCGGTTTCGATACGGTCAGGCATGACCTTATAGAAAGCCGAACCCAGACGCTCGACGCCATCGATGGTGATGGTGTCGGTACCGGCACCGGAAACCTTGGCGCCCATGGCGTTGAGGAAGTTCGCCAGGTCAACCACTTCTGGCTCGCGGGCGGCGTTCTGCAGCACGCTGCGGCCCTTGGCCAGAGCAGCCGCCATCATGATGTTCTCGGTACCGGTCACACTGACGGTATCGAAGAAGAAGCTTGCACCGCGCAGGCCACCTTCAGGCGCCTTGGCCTTGATGTAACCGCCTTCGACGTCGATGACTGCGCCCATGGCTTCGAGACCACGGATGTGCAAGTCAACCGGACGCGAACCGATGGCACAACCGCCAGGCAGCGCCACTTCGGCTTCACCGAAACGGGCAACCATCGGGCCCAGTACCAGGATCGACGCACGCATGGTTTTCACCAGTTCGTACGGCGCGATCAGGGTCTTGATGGTGCGTGGGTCGATTTCGACGCTGAGTTTCTCGTCGATCACCGGCTCAATGCCCATGCGACCGAACAGCTCGATCATGGTGGTGATGTCGTGCAGGTGCGGCAGGTTGCCAACGGTCACCGGGCCATCGCACAGCAGGGTGGCAGCCAGGATCGGCAGGGCGGAGTTTTTTGCGCCGGAAATGCGGATCTCGCCATCAAGACGAGCGCCACCGGTAATAATCAATTTATCCATAAGAATCTCGACGCCCTTAGGCTCAGGTGCGCTCGGCCCAGGCCGCGCTGCTGAAAAATTTCATAGTGACCGCATGGATGCTGCCATCGGTGATCCATGGGTTCAAATGGGCATAGACCTGCTGCTGACGCTTCACCGGGCTCAACGCCGCCAGTTCATCGCTAATCACGTTCAGCTGGAAATTGCAGCCTTCGCCCTCAACTTCTACCAACGTTCCGGGCAGCTTTCCTTCAAGGAAGCTCTTCACTTCTACGGCCTGCATGCTCAACCTCAATCGGCGCCCTGTGCGCACGGGTCGGACATCATACAAAAAAGCCCCGCGCCTGCGAACCCCGCATGGCAGGACTCTGACGGGGGGCTTCTTTATTGATGCGGGTTCAGGGTTGCGCCAACAGTTCGGTCAGTTCACTGACCTGAGCGATTTCGCGCATATCTTCGGGCATCGCACGGATGCTCACGGCCTTGCCGGCCGCCTTGGCATCGCGCATGAAGCACAGCAGCAACGACAAGCCGACGCTGCTGGACTTCTTCACCGCCGAGCAATCAATCACCAGCGCGGCTGCCTTGCTGGATTTGATCAGCGTCTGACCTTCCTTGCGCAGGTCGGCACCGGTTCGATAGTCCAGCACTCCGCTGAGCAAGAGCTCGTCGACATCACTCATACGAACTGCGGCCTCACTCATTGCGCTGGCTTCGCGGCAGCTTTGTCGGTTTCTTCTTTGGCCTTGGCGACTTCACCAGCCCAATTGTTGATGGTCTTGTCCAGATCATTGCCATTGCGCTGCATGGCGTCGGCGAACTGATCACGGAACAGCTTGCCGATGTTGATGCCGTTGATGATCACGTTGCGCAGTTTCCACTCGCCGTTGATCTTCTCCAGCGTGTACTGCACCGGGTAGATCGCGCCGTTGGTGCCTTTTACGGTCATGCCAACGCTGGTGCGATCGCCCGACTCGTCCTTGGCCGGATCAACGGTGATGCCCTGATTGTTGTACTCGAGCAAGGCGTTACCGTAGAACTGGAACAGGCCTTTTTTGAAGTTTTCCTGGAAGGTCTGCATCTGCGCCGGCGTAGCCTTGCGCGAATACTTGACCGTCATGATGCTTTTGGAAATGCCTTCGGCATCCACCACCGGACCGACGATGGTGTTCAGCGCCGTGTAGAAATCCTGCGGGTCCTGCTTGTACTTCTCTTTGTTGGCCGACAGGTCGGCAAGCATCCGGTTCGTGGTGTCCTGAACCAGATCATGCGCAGACTGTGCAGCCACAGCGTTACCCATCAGTGGCAATGCCGCGAGCAACACCAACAGGCCACGTCGCAAGGTAGAGATCATTCAAAAGCTCCTCATTTGGCGTCTTTGCTAACGGTATTGAGCAGGAATTTACCGATCAGGTCTTCCAGTACCAGTGACGACTGCGTGTCGTGAATGGTTCCACCATCCTTCAGCGGTTTGTCTTCCCCGCCGACGCTGATACCGATGTACTTCTCGCCCAGCAGACCAGCGGTCAGGATAGACGCTGTGGAGTCAGTCGGCAGATTGTCGACCTTTTTATCCACTTGCAGGGTCACCCGACCGGTGAAGCTGTCGCGATCCAGATCGATCGCCGTGACCTTGCCGATGGTCACACCGGCCATGGTCACTTTGGCTCTGACCGTCAAACCGGCGATATTGTCGAAGTAGGCATACAGTTTATAAGTGTCGGTGGTCGACGTCGGAGACAGGCCACTGACCCGCAACGCAAGCAGTAACAAAGCCAGGATCCCTGCCAGCAGGAACAGGCCGACACCGATTTCCAGGGTGCGGTTTTGCATCAGAAATCTCCAAACATCAAAGCGGTCAGAATAAAGTCCAGGCCGAGCACTGCCAGCGAGGCAAACACTACAGTCTTGGTGGTGGCGCGACTGATGCCCTCGGAAGTGGGCTCACAGTCGTAGCCTTGGAATACGGCGATCCAGGTCACGACAAAGGCGAAAACGATGCTTTTGATGACACCGTTGAGTACATCACTGGTGAAGTTCACGCTGTTTTGCATGTTCGCCCAGTAGGAACCTTCATACACGCCCAGCCAGTCGACAGCCACCCACGAGCCGCCCCAGATGCCCACCACGCTGAAAATCATCGCCAGCACCGGCAGGGAAATGAAGCCGGCCCACAGGCGCGGAGCAATGATGTATTTGAGCGGATCGACGCCGATCATTTCCAGGCTGGACAGCTGTTCGGTGGATTTCATGTTGCCGATTTCAGCGGTCAGCGCCGAACCGGCACGCCCGGCGAACAACAGCGCGGTCACCACCGGCCCCAGTTCGCGCAGCAAGGTCAGCGCAACCATCTGCCCCACCGCCTGCTCCGAACCGTAGCTCGACAGAATGCTGAAGCCCTGCAGCGCCAGCACCATGCCGATGAAAATCCCGGAAACGACGATGATCACCAGCGACATCACGCCGACCGAATGCAGTTGCTTGACCAACAGGCCAAAACCGCCACTGATACCGCCGCGCCCGAGCAAGGCGTGGAACAGAAACAGCGTCGCACGACCGAACACCGCTACGGCGTCGATCGCCGATTCGCCGAAGCGGCGTACGCGTTCTATTAATGAAATTCTGCGCATCAGCGCTTCCCCAGAAGATCTGCGCGGTAATCCGTCGCTGGAAAATGGTACGGCACCGGGCCATCGGGATTACCGGTCATGAACTGACGGATACGTGGCTCGTCCGAGTTCATCAGCTCATCCGGCGTGCCCTGCCCCAACACCTGACCATCACCCACTACATAGATGTAGTCGGCAATGCTCGCGGTTTCGGCGAGGTCGTGGGACACCACGATGCTGGTGATACCCAGCGCATCGTTGAGCAGGCGGATCAGACGCACCAGCACGCCCATGGCGATCGGGTCCTGACCGACGAACGGTTCGTCGTACATGAGGATCTGTGGATCGAGCGCAATGGCCCGGGCCAGCGCCACGCGACGCTTCATGCCACCGGACAGTTCATCCGGCATCAGCTCGATGGCGCCGCGCAAACCCACGGCCTGCAATTTGAGCAGGACGATGTCGCGGATCATCTCTTCCGGCAGATCGGTATGAACGCGCAGGGGAAAAGCAACGTTCTCGAAAACATCGAGATCGGTGAACAGCGCGCCGCTCTGAAACAGCACGCCCATGTGCTTGCGCGCATCGAACAGATCACTGCGCGACAGCTTCGGCAGGTTCTGACCGTTGACCCAGACCTCGCCGCTGGAGGGACGCAACTGTGCGCCCATCAACCTCAGCAGTGTGGTCTTGCCACACCCGGAAGGCCCCATGATGCCGGTGACCTTGCCGCGCGGGATGCGAATATCGACGTTATTGAAAATGCTGCGCGCACCGCGCTTGAAGGAGACTCCCTTCAGCTCGACCGCGTAGGCGTTATCGGCACTCATCTAAACTCCTTGCGATGCAGCCTCTCACTCGGACGCCTGGCTTTCCTGGGAAAGCACATACCTCGGAGGCAGGCCGAACTGGCGGCGAACTATATCACTGCAAAGGCCAAGCGCCCAAGGCCTGTGCCGGGCTGTGTTCAGCGACTTGACTGGGTTGCAGGGGGTTTTTCAGGGTTTTGGTTACGAGTAATGACAAAGCACGACGAACTTGCGTGAGGCTTTGCCACATAACCGCTATAATCGCCGCCTTTTCATCGGGCTATACGATTTCTGACATGAGCCAATCCAGCGACCTGATTCAATCGGCACAACGCACCATCCAACTCGAAGTGGAAGCCGTACAAGGCTTGTTGCCCCATATCGACGCCGATTTCGTACGCGCTTGCGAGATGATTCTGGCCAGCAAGGGCCGTGTGGTCGTGGTCGGCATGGGCAAGTCCGGGCACATTGGCAACAAGATTGCCGCGACCCTGGCCAGCACCGGCACCCCGGCCTTTTTCGTCCATCCGGCCGAGGCCAGCCACGGCGACATGGGCATGATCACCCGCGATGACGTGATCCTGGCCCTGTCGAACTCCGGCTCGACCAACGAAATCGTTACCCTGCTGCCGCTGATCAAGCGTCTGGGCATCCAGCTGATCAGCGTCACCGGCAATCCGCAATCGCCGCTGGCCAAGGCCGCCGAAGTCAATCTCAACGTTCACGTCGAGCACGAGGCCTGCCCATTGAACCTGGCGCCGACCTCCTCGACCACGGCGGCACTGGTCATGGGCGACGCCCTCGCGGTCGCCCTGCTGGAGGCGCGCGGCTTTACCGCTGAAGACTTCGCGTTCTCGCACCCCGGCGGTGCCCTGGGCCGTCGCCTGCTGCTGAAAGTGGAAAATGTCATGCACGCCGGGCAAGAGTTGCCGCAAGTACAACGCGGCACGTTGCTCAAGGACGCGCTGATGGAAATGACCCGTAAAGGTCTGGGCATGACCGTCATCCTTGAAACTGACGGTAAACTGGCCGGGATCTTCACCGACGGCGACTTGCGCCGCACGCTGGATCGCAGCATCGACATCCGCAGCGCCACCATCGATCAGGTGATGACCGCACACGGCAAAACCGCCCGGCCCGAGATGCTCGCCGCCGAAGCGCTGAAAATCATGGAAGACCACCGGATCAACGCACTGGTCGTTGTGGATGAAGAAGATCGCCCGGTCGGCGCCTTCAACCTCTCCGATCTGCTGCGCGCAGGAGTGATGTAATGAGCAACGATCTGCTGCAACGCGGCAAAGCGATCAAACTGGCGGTTTTCGACGTCGACGGCGTTCTCACCGACGGTCGCCTGTACTTCCTTGAAGACGGCAGTGAATTCAAGACCTTCAACACCCTCGACGGCCAAGGCATCAAAATGCTGATGAACGCCGGCGTGCAGACCGCTATCATCAGTGGTCGCAAAACACCGGTGGTCGAACGTCGCGCGAAAAACCTGGGGATTCCCCACCTGTTCCAGGGGCGTGAAGACAAATTGGTCGTTCTCGACGGCCTACTTGAACAACTGGGCCTAAGCTACGAAGAGGTCGCCTACCTCGGTGACGACTTGCCAGATCTGCCGGTGATCCGCCGCGTCGGCCTCGGCATGGCAGTGGCCAATGCGGCCGACTTCGTGCGCGAACATGCCCATGGCGTTACCCGCGCCCGTGGCGGCGAAGGTGCCGCCCGCGAATTCTGCGAATTGATCCTGCGCGCCCAGGGCCGCCTCGATGCGGCCAACGCCGCTTACCTTTGAGCGAAACCATGTTTAGCAAAAAATTTCGCAACTTCCTGCTGTTCGGCTGCATCGCGGCGATATTTGCCGCGGTAGGCTACTGGAACATCAGCCCGGAACGCTTCCTCGACAAGCCTCCGGTTTCGTCCGTTGATACCCCTATCGACTGGTATGCGACCAACACGCATACCCTGCAATACCTGCCGGACGGCAAAGTGCAGTATGAAATGACCTCCGACAAGGCCGAGCACGTCAAGGCAACCGACATCACCCTGGTGACCAAACCCGACCTGAACATGTACCGCGGAACCGAGTTCCCGTGGCACGTGACCAGCGAGCGCGGCGAAGTGAACTCCGGTGGTACCCAAGTCGAATTGATCGATTCGGTACGCATCAAGCGCACCGATGAGAAGAACCGCGACCTGCTGGTCACCTCCACGCGCATGACCGTGTTCCCGCAGGAGCAATATGCGCAGACCGAGCAACCCGTTAGAATCGACGGCGCTGGCGGTGTATCGACTGGCGTTGGAATGAAAGCGTACCTGAAGGAAAGCAGGATACACCTGCTATCGAACGTAAGAGGACAGTATGAGGCTCGTTAAAACCCTCCCTATTTTGCTCAGTCTGGGCGCAGCACTGGGAAGCGTGAGCGCCTGGGCTCTGCCGAACGATCAGCAGCAACCTATCCGCATTCAGGCCGACGACGCCCAACTGGACGACAAGAACGGCATCGCTACCTATAAAGGTGATGTGATCATCACTCAGGGCTCGATGAAGGTGACCGGTAATACCGTGACCATCACTCGCACCCCGGCCGGCGATATCGACGTTGTGACGTCGGTGGGCAACCTTGCCTACTTCGAGCAGTTGCAAACTCAAGGCGACACCAAGCCTGTACAGGGCTGGGGTGTGACGATTCAGTACCACGCCGCACAAAACCGCGTTGTGCTGATCGACAAGGCCAAAGTTGTCGACAAGGACAACAACACGACTCAAGGCGAGAAAATCGTCTATGACACGGTGAAGAAACTCGCCAGCGCCGGTCGCGCTACCGGCAGCAAGGTCACCGAAGCGCGTCCGCGCATCGACATGGTGATCCAGCCGAAGAAGAAAACCGACGAGAAAACCCAGTAATGGCAACTCTGAAAGCTCAGCACCTGGCCAAGGCCTATAAAAGCCGCCAGGTCGTGCGTGACGTCAGCCTGTCGATCGACAGCGGCCAGATCGTCGGCCTGCTCGGCCCGAACGGTGCCGGCAAGACCACGTGCTTCTACATGATCGTCGGCCTGGTACAGGCTGATCAGGGCCGCGTACTGATCGATGATCTGGACGTCAGCCACCAGCCAATGCACGGTCGTGCCAAGGCTGGTATCGGCTATCTGCCGCAAGAAGCGTCGATCTTCCGCAAACTGTCGGTGGCCGATAATATCATGGCCATCCTCGAGACCCGTCCGGAACTCGACAAGGCTGGCCGTCGCAAGGAGCTGGAAAGCCTGCTGCAGGAATTCCACATCAGCCACATCCGCGACAACCTCGGCATGAGCCTGTCCGGTGGTGAACGCCGCCGGGTGGAAATCGCTCGCGCTCTGGCGACCGCCCCGAAATTCATCCTGCTCGACGAACCGTTCGCCGGTGTCGACCCGATCTCGGTCGGCGACATCAAGCAGATCATCCACCACCTCAAGGCCAAGGGCATCGGTGTGTTGATCACCGACCACAACGTCCGTGAGACGCTGGATATCTGCGAAACCGCTTACATCGTCAACGACGGTCAGTTGATTGCCGAAGGCGATGCAGAGACCATCCTGGCCAACGATCTGGTCAAGGAAGTGTATCTGGGCCACGAGTTCCGCCTCTAAGCGCGACAGTGCCCGGTGCGCCGCCGGGGCGCTGTATCGATTCAAGCAGGATTTAATACGCTTTAATTGTTACAGCGCTTTAGGCAAACACGTCGCTTCAAAGGTGTTCACCGCTCGCCCGAGCAACGCGTCAATAAAGTTTTCTATCTTTTTATTGTTACAGCGCTCTAGGCAAACACTTCAGTTTCAGGCATATAATTTGCTTAAGTTTGGCGCTTCGGCGCCCTGTAGTGGATGGCGCATAGCGCCGGCGAATAAGGTGTTAAGCCCCTGCCATGAAACCATCGCTAGTCTTGAGAATGGGCCAGCAGCTGACGATGACACCGCAGCTGCAACAGGCCATCCGCCTGCTCCAATTGTCGACCCTGGATCTGCAACAGGAAATCCAGGAGGCTCTGGAATCCAATCCGATGCTCGAACGCCAGGAAGAAGGCGACGACTTCGACAATTCCGACCCCATGGCCGACAACGCCGAGCAGAAGCCCAACACCGAGATCCAGGAACCCTCGTATCAGGAAACCGCGCCGACGGTGGACAACCTCGAGGAAGGTGACTGGAGCGAGCGTATCCCCAACGAGCTTCCAGTCGATACCGCGTGGGAAGACGTCTACCAGACCAGCGCCAGCAGCCTGCCCAGCAGCGATGACGACGAATGGGACTTCACCACCCGCACCTCCGCCGGCGAAAGCCTGCAAAGCCATTTGCTCTGGCAACTGAACCTCGCACCGATGTCCGACACCGATCGCCTGATCGCCGTGACCCTGATCGATTGCATCAACAATCAGGGCTACCTGGACGAAACCCTCGAAGAAATCCTCGAAGCGTTCGACCCGGAACTGGACATCGAACTGGACGAAATCGAAGCCGTCCTGCACCGCATCCAGCAATTTGAACCGGCCGGCATTGGCGCACGCAATCTCGGCGAATGCCTGCTGCTGCAATTGCGCCAGCTGCCAGCCAAGACCCCATGGCTGGCTGAAGCCAAACGTCTGGTCACCGATTACATCGACCTGCTCGGCAGCCGCGACTACAGCCAGTTGATGCGCCGCATGAAGCTCAAGGAAGACGAGCTGCGCCAGGTCATCGAGCTGGTACAGACCCTCAACCCTCGCCCGGGCTCGCAGATCGAATCCACGGAAGCCGAATACGTCGTTCCGGACGTCATCGTGCGCAAGGACAACGAGCGCTGGCTGGTCGAGCTCAATCAGGAGTCGGTGCCACGCCTGCGCGTCAACGCCCAGTACGCCGGTTTCGTGCGTCGCGCCGACACCAGCGCCGACAACACCTTCATGCGCAATCAGTTGCAGGAAGCCCGCTGGTTCATCAAGAGCTTGCAGAGTCGCAACGAAACCCTGATGAAAGTTGCCACCCAGATCGTCGAGCATCAGCGCGGTTTTCTGGAGTACGGCGACGAAGCCATGAAGCCGTTGGTCCTGCACGACATCGCCGAAGCGGTGGGCATGCACGAATCGACGATTTCACGGGTGACCACGCAGAAATTCATGCATACCCCGCGCGGTATTTATGAGCTGAAATACTTTTTCTCCAGCCACGTCAGCACCTCCGAAGGCGGCGAATGCTCGTCCACGGCGATCCGCGCGATCATCAAAAAACTGGTTGCGGCGGAAAATCAGAAAAAGCCGTTGAGTGACAGCAAGATCGCTGGTTTACTGGAGGCACAAGGCATTCAGGTGGCTCGCCGCACCGTCGCCAAGTACCGCGAATCCCTCGGGATCGCGCCTTCGAGCGAACGCAAGCGGTTGATGTAAGCCACGTTACAGCGTTCCAGTGGCAGGCTATCCAGCCTGCCGCTTTATGCACTGGCAACGAAGGAGAAGCTGTATGCAAGTCAACATCAGTGGACACCAACTGGAAGTGACCCAACCTCTGCGTTCCTACATCGAGGAAAAACTCCAACGACTGGAGCGACATTTCGACAAGATCACCAACGTGCAAGTCACGATGTGCGTCGAAAAGCTGAAGCAGAAAATCGAAGCCACCTTGCATATTCCCGGCAGCGAAGTGGTCGCCAACGCAGAAGATACTGATATGTACGCTGCGATCGACTCACTCACCGACAAGCTGGATCGCCAACTCAAAAAGCATAAGGAAAAGACCCAGAGCCTCCTCCAGGGCGCGACCGGTCGTTAACACCCCTAACCCATGATCCGACTTGAAAGTATCCTGACCCCCGGCCGTTCCCTGGTGAACGTGCCGGGCGGCAGTAAAAAGAAAGCCCTCGAACAAATTGCCAACCTGATCGCCCGCGAAGTGCCGGATCTGGAGATGCAAGATGTCTTCGAGGCTCTGATTGCCCGTGAAAAACTCGGTTCGACCGGTTTTGGCAACGGCATCGCCATTCCCCATTGCCGCCTGAAAGGTTGTGTAACGCCAATCAGCGCGTTGATGCACCTTCAAGCCCCTATCGATTTCGACGCCATCGACGGCGCGCCGGTTGACCTGCTGTTTGTCCTGCTGGTCCCGGAAGCCGCCACCGATGCGCATCTGGAACTGCTGCGCCAGATCGCCAGCATGCTCGATCGCAAAGACGTGCGCGATAAACTGCGCAGCGCCGCAAGCAACGAAGCCTTGTATCAGGTTGTCCTGGACGAGCAGAACGGGCACTAATCATGCGCTTGATCATCGTCAGCGGCCGTTCCGGCTCAGGTAAAAGCACGGCTCTGGATGTCCTTGAGGACAACGGTTACTACTGCATCGACAACCTGCCGGCCGGCTTGCTGCCGGAACTGGCCGAGCGCGCACTGATTCACACTGAACTGGCGCAGCCGCTAGTGGCCGTGTCGATCGATGCGCGTAACCTGCCGAGCCATCTGACCCGGTTTCCCGAACTGCTTGAAGATGTCCGCAGCAAGCACATTCAGTGCGATGTCCTGTATCTGGATGCCGACGAAGAAACCCTGCTCAAGCGTTTCTCCGAAACCCGCCGCCGTCACCCGCTGAGCAATGCCAATCGTTCGCTGGCCGAGGCGATTCAGGATGAAACCGCCCTGCTCGGCCCGATCGCCGATCTGGCCGATCTGAAGATCAACACCACCAATCTCAACCTGTACCAATTGCGCGACACCATCAAGCTGCGTCTGCTGAATCAGCCAGAGCCGGGCACGGCGTTTCTGGTCGAATCATTCGGCTTCAAGCGCGGCATGCCGGTGGATGCGGATCTGGTGTTCGACGTGCGCTGCCTGCCCAATCCGTACTGGAAACCGGAACTGCGCGCGCAATCGGGTCTTGATGCGCCAGTGGCCGAGTACCTGGCCGCACAGCCGGAAGTTGAAGAGATGTTTCAAGACATTTTCACCTACCTGCACAAGTGGCTACCACGCTTCGCCGCGAGCAACCGCGCCTACGTCACCATTGCCATTGGCTGCACCGGCGGGCACCACCGCTCCGTCTACCTGACCGAACGCCTGGGTCAGGCCCTGCAGAAAACCCTGAAGAACGTCCAGGTTCGCCACCGCGACCTCACTTAAAGGATTCACACCGCGATGCCTGCTCTGGAAATCGAAATCATCAACAAACTGGGCCTGCATGCCCGTGCGTCGGCCAAGTTCGTTGGCGTGGCCGGGCAGTATCCGGATTGCACGATCAGAGTGGGTCGCACGCCGGAGACTACGGTCGATGGCAAAAGCATCATGGCGATGATGATGCTGGCGGCAGGCAAGGGCACCAAGATTTACCTGAGCACTGAGGGGCATCAGGCACAGGAAGCGCTGGATGCGCTGGTGGCGTTGATCAACAACTACTTCGATGAAGGCGGTTGATCCGCCAATGAGGGAGCTTGCTCCCTCACCCTGTTCAGCCCAACGCGGTATCCATCACCATCATCAGACAAAACCCGATCAACAGGCCAAGACTGGCCAGTTTGTCATGACCATGACGTCGTGATTCCGGGATCACCTCGTGGGTCACCACCAGCAGCATCGCTCCCGCCGCCAATGCCAGGCCCAATGGCAACAACACCTGCGCCAGACTGACCAGCCACGCGCACAGCAAGGCAAACACCGGCTCGACCAGGCCAGACGCCGCACCGATCAGGAACGCCTTGACCCGCGACATCCCTGCCCCGGCCAATACCAAGGCAATCACCAGACCTTCCGGCACATCCTGCAGGGCGATGCCCATGGCCAGACTGTCCGCATCCGGCATGCCACCACCGGCGGAAACGCCGACGGCCATGCCTTCAGGGATGTTATGGGCAATGATGGCAAAGACGAACAGCCAGATCCGCGGCGCAATCACCGGATGCTCGGGCGTGCCCACGAGCATTTCCGGCGAGGCTCCGGACAACTGACGATCGACCAGATACAGAGCGAATGCTCCGAGCATGATGCCGAAGCAAATCAGGCCGCTGGATGACCACGCTGTCAGACCCAGGCTTTCGGCGGCGGCAATGCCCGGCACGATCAGCGAGAACGCCGTCGCCGCCAGCATCACCCCGGCGCCAAAACCCAGCAACGTATCGCTGAGTGCCTGCGGCATGCGCCGAATCACCAGCACCGGGACAGCGCCAAGCGCCGTGCCGAGGGCGCAGATCGCGCCGCCCTGCAACGCCCGCAACAGCCTCGGTTCCAGATTCAGCCATTCCAGTCCGTGGGCAACCAGCAAAGTCATGCCCGCCAACAGCAATAGCGATCCCACTGCGTAACGAAACATACGCCCACTTCCGATCGCCAGTGTTTCAGTGCCCATAGTCAGCCTTGGATTGTTTTTATAGAAGACTTAAACCAGTGCGGCCTGATAGCGCGCAGCAACTTCAGGCCAATTGATCACGTTGTAGAATGCGTTGATGTATTCCGGGCGACGGTTCTGATAGCGCAGGTAGTAGGCGTGCTCCCAGACATCAAGACCGAGAATCGGCGTGTTGCCATTCATCAGTGGGCTGTCCTGGTTACCGCTGCTTTCCACGATCAGTTTTTTCTCCGGGGTCACACTGAGCCAGGCCCAGCCACTGCCGAAACGGGTCAGCGCGGCTTTGGTGAAGGCGTCCTTGAAACTATCGAGGCCGCCCAGTTGCTCATCAATGGCCTTGGCCAGCGCGCCGTCCGGTTTGCCACCGCCGCCTGGCACCATCACTTCCCAGAACAGCGAATGGTTGGCGTGACCGCCCCCCTGATTGATCACCGCTGCTCGGAGTTTTTCCGGCAACTCCTTGACGCTGGCGACGAGTTTTTCCACCGGCCACTCGGCGTATTCAGTGCCCTCTACGGCGGCGTTGAGGTTGTTGATGTAGGTCTGGTGGTGCTTGGTGTAGTGAATCTCCATGGTCTGCGCATCGATATGCGGTTCCAGGGCATCGTAGGCGTAAGGCAAGGCAGGCAAGGTAAAAGCCATTTCAATGGACTCCATGGTGATGTGGGGCAGGCGCGCGGCGCGCATTGCCGGTATCCGGGTGCAGCAGGCGCTGAGTGCGCGGGTATTCGCCGTGCTCGCTGATGAAATTCAGCAGTTCGACGTAGGTCTTGCTGCTCTGACGCAACGCCGCTTCCCGCAGCGCCGGGCGCAGACGCTCGTCCTGCATGGTCTGCAACAGCCGCTGGTGGATGGCGCAAAGGTATTCGGCGCTCTCCTCCGGCTGATTCAGACGCAGGTGCAAGTCGGCCAGGTTGTGGTGAGAGATGACGCAGGCCGCCACCGCTTCGTCGGCATCTGCCCAGCGTTCGAACAACACTTGCGCCAGGGCCAGGGCTTGCAGGTAAGCCTCACGGGCGTCGATCAGTTCGCCGAGCATGAAGCAGCGATTGGCCCGTTCGATCGTGAGTTTCCAGTGCTCCATGGTGAGCCTCCAAAGCGGTTGCGGGATTTACACGCCGCCGGCGGTGAGTTTCTCGGGATTGAGTAACTCTTCCAGTTGGCTGCGCGACAGGTCGGTGTGTTCCAGAGCGACGTCGATCACCGCGCGGCCTTCCTTGTAGGCCTGCTTGGCGATTTCAGCGGCTTTCTGGTAACCGATGATCGGGTTGAGCGCGGTGACCAGAATCGGATTGCGCGACAACGCTTCTTTCAAGCGCGACTCGTTGACCTTGAAACTGGCGATGGCTTTGTCGCCGAGCAGGCGGCTGGAATTGGCCAGCAACTCGATGCTGCTCAGCAGGTTCTGCGCGATGATCGGCAGCATGACGTTCAGTTCGAAGTTGCCCGACTGACCGGCAATGGTGATCACCGAGTCGTTGCCGATCACTTGCGCGGCAACCATGGCAGTGGCTTCCGGGATCACCGGATTGACCTTGCCGGGCATGATCGACGAACCCGGTTGCAGGGCTTCGAGCTCGATTTCGCCGAGGCCGGCCAAAGGACCGGAGTTCATCCAGCGCAGGTCGTTGGCGATTTTCATCAGCGACACCGCAGTGGCTTTGAGCTGGCCGGAGACGGCGACGGCGGTGTCCTGCGAGCCGATCAGCGCGAACAGATCCTTGCCCGGGGTGAACTGCACGTCGGTCAGTTGGCTCAACTGGCGGCTGAATCGTGCGGCGAACTCGGGATGCGCGTTGATCCCGGTACCGACCGCGGTGCCACCCTGCGCGAGGGATTGCAGGCTCGGCAACAAATCCTGCAGATGACTGATGTTGGCCTTGAGCTGCTGCGCCCAGCCATTGAGCACTTGGCTCATGCGTACCGGCATCGCGTCCATCAAGTGCGTGCGACCGGTTTTGACGTGGTGATGCACTTGCGCAGCTTTTTGCTCGATCACTTGCACCAGGTGCAACAACGCCGGCAGCAGTTGTTCGTGCAGGGCCAGCGCGGCGCTGACGTGAATGGTGGTCGGGATGATGTCGTTGCTGCTCTGGCCGCAATTGACGTGATCGTTGGCGTTGACCGGCTCGCCGAGCAGGCGGCTGGCCAGGGTGGCGATCACCTCGTTGGCGTTCATGTTGGAGCTGGTGCCGGAACCGGTCTGGAAGATATCCACCGGAAAATGCTGCATGAAATCGCCTTCGAGCAGGCCTTGCGCGGCATCGCTGATGGCTTTGCCCTGCGCGGCGCTGATCTGGTTGAGCTCAACGTTGGCCCGAGCGGCGGCGGCTTTGGCGAGGATCAGTGCGCGAATGAATTGCGTCGGCATCGGTTTGCCGCTGATCGGGAAGTTATCCACTGCGCGCTGGGTTTGCGCGCCGTAGAGAGCGTCCACCGGCACCTGCAGTTCGCCCATGCTGTCGCGCTCAATACGTGTCTTGGTCATCTGAAAATCCTTGCACCAGTTCAATAAGAGGAATCGAGGGAAGCAGGTCGCAGGTGGCGAGCTGCCAGGTGTAGCGCTGCCAGCGTTTGAGCCGACAGTTGCACAGAGAGAGGCGCTCCATTTCACGCAGCGGGCGCCAGGCTTGATCGAGACACAGGCTGCGCCAGTGCCACGGCAGCGCGATGTCGGTGGCGGTGTCGAGCAACAAACGGAAGGAAGTTTCGGCGACCGTCCAGGCTGAGGTCGCGGTGCAACAAGACAGGTACCGGCCTTCGGCCAGGTAATGTTCGATCAGGCGCGGTTCGTCAGGATCCATCGCGCAACGGATCTGGCGACTCATCCAGCGCCAGCTTTCGAGGTACGGCTGCTCGTGCAAGGCAGAACTCATGATCCGGGGCTCATCCGATAATGAGATTTATTATTAGATGATAATGAGAACCAAAACAAGAGCGCCGGGTTACACAGAGTTCATTGTGGGAGCGAGCCTGCTCGCGAAGGCGTCCTGTCAGTCACCGCTGCGGTCGGCTGTTAAATCGCTTTCGCGAACAGGCTCGCTCCCACAGGGTTTTGTGGGGAGCCAATAAAAAAGGCGCGCCACCCGATGGGGTGGCGCGCCTTTTTAGTTTTGACGAATGGGGTTTAGCTGCCCGCCACCGTCATTCGCTCGATCAACACCGAACCGGTGCGAATGTTGCTGCGCATTTCCAGATCGTTACCCACGGCAACGATTTGCTTGAACATGTCGCGCATGTTGCCGGCAATGGTCACTTCCTGCACCGCGAACTGGATTTCGCCGTTCTCGACCCAGAAACCTGCCGCCCCGCGCGAATAATCGCCGGTGACCATGTTCAAGCCGTGCCCCATCAATTCGGTGACCAACAAGCCACGGCCCATGCGCTTCAACAGCGCCGCCTGGTCTTCATCGCCATGGGTGACGAACAGGTTGTGCACGCCGCCAGCATTGGCGGTGCTTGGCATGCCGAGCTTGCGCCCGGAGTACGTGCCGAGAATGTACGAAACCAGCTCGCCCTTTTCGACGAACGGTTTGGCATACGTTGCCAGACCATCACCGTCGTACGAAGCACTGCCCATCGCGCGCATCAGGTGCGGACGCTCATCAATGGTCAGCCACTCCGGGAACAGCTTCTGCCCCAAAGTGCCTTCGAGGAACGACGATTTGCGATACAGGCTGCCGCCGGAGACCGCCGAAAGGAAACTGCCGAACAAGCCGCCGGCCAGTTCCGCCGAAAACAGCACCGGCACTTCACAGGTCGGCACCGGACGCGCGCCCAAGCGGCTTGCCGCCCGCTGCGCGGCACGCTGACCGATGCTCACTGGATCCGCCAGCAAGGTGCCCTGACGGCTGACGTCATACCAATAATCGCGCTGCATCTGGCCGTCCGCCTCGGCGATCATCACGCAACTCAGGCTGTGCCGGGTCGACGCATAGCCACCGATGAAACCGTGGCTGTTGCCATACACGCGGCAGCCCTGATGGGTGCTGAGGGTGGTGCCATCGGCGTTCTTGATCCGCGCATCGGCATCGAACGCCGCCGCTTCACAGATCAAGGCCTTCTCGATGGCCTGCTCCGGGGTGATGTCCCATTCGTGGAACAGGTCGAAATCGTGTTGTTCCTTGGCCATCAGCGCAGCATCGGCCAAGCCAGACGCTTCATCTTCGGAAGTGTGCTTGGCAATGGCCAGAGCCGCCGCCACTGTTTCGCGGATTGCATCCGGGCCAGTCGCCGAAGTGCTGGCCGAGCCTTTGCGCTGACCGACGTACAGCGTGATACCAAAGCCTTGATCGCGGTTGAATTCGACCGTTTCGACCTCGCGCTGGCGCACCGAAGTCGACAGCCCCTGCTCCAGCGACACCGCGACTTCGCAGGCGCTGGCGCCCTGACGCTTGGCTTCGGCGATGATCTGCTCGACTTGTTCCTGCAGTGCCGGCAATGCCTGCGGGCCGACGCTTTGAACTGCACTCATGCTCATCTCCACTCAAATTCTGCTTTCGGCTGGGGTCATCGAGCGACCGGGCCGGACAAGCGGCCCCCGACTGGTTATCATGGCGGCGTTTCTTTGCGGACTGCCACCATGGTTGATTCTTACGACGACTCCCTCGATACGGGAGAAAAAAGCAAATCTCAGGTCAAACGCGAGCTGCATGCTCTGGTTGACCTTGGCGAGCGCCTTACAACACTCAAGCCCGACTTGCAGGCAAAACTGCCGTTGACCGACGCTTTGCGCCGGGCTCTGGCCGATGCGCCCAAGCACACCGCGAACATCGCGCGTAAACGGCACCTGCAGTTCATCGGCAAGCTGATGCGCGACCAGGACACTGACGCGATTCTGACGTTGCTCGATCAACTCGATGCCTCGACTCGTCAGTACAACGAGCGTTTCCATAACCTGGAACGCTGGCGTGATCGCCTGATCGCAGGCGACGATGCCGTGCTGGAGAAATTCGTCGTCGAGTACCCGGACGCCGATCGCCAGCAATTGCGTTCCCTGATCCGTCAGGCTCAGCACGAGGTTGCGCAAAACAAACCTCCTGCTTCCAGCCGTAAAATCTTCAAGTACATCCGTGAGCTGGACGATACCCAACGCGGTCTGCGTTGATATTCGCCACCGGGTGGCCGCCCTGCGCGCCACCCGAAGCTCCACCTCTTCTTATGCGCCCGTGCCACCCACGGTGATCGCATCGATTTTCAGCGTCGGCTGACCCACGCCTACCGGCACCGACTGCCCATCCTTGCCGCACGTGCCCACGCCGCTGTCCAGCGCCAGATCGTTACCGACCATCGACACCCGGCTCATCGCCTCAGGGCCGTTGCCGATCAACGTCGCGCCTTTGACCGGCGCGGTGATCTTGCCGTCTTCGATCAAGTAGGCCTCGCTGGTGGAGAACACGAACTTGCCGCTGGTGATGTCAACCTGACCACCGCCGAGGTTGGCGCAGTAGATACCCTTTTTCACCGAAGCGATGATTTCCGCCGGATCACTTTCGCCACCGAGCATGTAGGTGTTGGTCATGCGTGGCATCGGCAGATGCGCATAAGACTCACGACGGCCGTTACCGGTGCGGGCCACGCCCATCAGGCGCGCGTTGAGCTTGTCCTGCATGTAGCCCTTGAGTACGCCGTTTTCGATCAGCGTGGTGCACTCCGTCGGCGTGCCTTCGTCGTCGACGCTCAGCGAACCGCGACGGCCGCTCAAAGTGCCGTCATCGACGATGGTGCACAGCTTGGAGGCAACCATTTCGCCCATGCGCCCGCTGTAGGCCGAACTACCCTTGCGGTTGAAATCGCCTTCGAGACCGTGGCCGACCGCTTCGTGCAACAGCACGCCGGACCAACCCGAACCCAACACCACCGGCAAGGTGCCGGCCGGCGCCGGAATCGCTTCCAGATTCACCAGCGCCTGACGCAGCGCCTCGCGGGCGTAGCCCATGGCGCGGTCTTCAGCGAGGAAATAACGGTAGTCGGTACGCCCGCCGCCGCCATGCCCGCCGCGCTCGCGCCGGCCATTCTGCTCAACGATCACGCTGACGTTGAAGCGCACCAGCGGGCGCACATCCGCCGCCAGCCCGCCGTCGGTGGAGGCCACCAGAATCCGCTCCCAGACGCCGGCCATGCTGACGCTGACCTGCTGAATACGCGGGTCGAGTGCCCGGGTAGCCACATCGATGCGCTTGAGCAGTTCGACTTTCTCGGCCCGGCTCAACACTTCCAGCGGGTTATCCGGCGCGTATAACTGCGCAACATCCTGCGTGGTGAACGCCTGCACCGTGCCGTTCTGCCCGGCACGGGAAATCGAGCGCGCGGCACGGGCAGCGGCACCGAGGGCTTCGAGGGTGATTGCGTTGCTGTAGGCAAAACCGGTTTTCTCGCCGGACTGCGCGCGCACACCGACACCCTGGTCGAGGTTGAAGCTGCCTTCCTTGACGATGCCGTCTTCCAGCGCCCACGACTCGGAGATCTGGCCCTGGAAATACAGGTCGGCCGCATCGATGCCGGGACCGGCCAGATCGCCGAGCACGCTCTGCAGGCTCTCGATCGTCACGCCGCCGGGCGCCAACAGGTGATCACTGACTGAGGACAACAACTCGCTCATAGGTTTACGCCTTAAATTCGTGTTCTGAAGCAGGCCGCTGTGCGCCCTGCGAGAAAAACCGCCGATGGCTCACCACCGGCATTCGCGCCCTGATGGACGCTTGTTCAATACTGTCGCGTTCGGCCAACAACACCGCTTCGCCTTGATCCTGACTCGCCAACACGCGGCCCCACGGATCGATAATCGCCGCATGACCGAAGGTTTCTCGCGGTCCCGGGTGGGTCCCGCCCTGCGCTGCGGCCAGCACATAACACTGGGTCTCGATGGCCCGCGCCCGGATCAACACATCCCAATGGGCGGCGCCGGTCACCGCGGTAAAGGCCGACGGTGCGGTAATCAACTCGGCACCGGCGGCGCGCAATTCGCTGTACAGCTCCGGAAAGCGCAAGTCGTAACACACGGTCAGACCGAGTTTGCCCACCGGCGTGTCGGCAACCACCACGCCACAGCCATAAGCATAGTCATCGGATTCACGATAACGCCCGCGATTGTCCGCGACATCGACATCGAACAGATGCAACTTGTCATAGCGAGCAACGGTTTCGCCCTGATCATTGACCAGCAGCGAACAGGCATTGGCCTTGGCCGTCGGTTGATCCATCGGCGGCAACGGCAAGGTGCCGGCCACTATCCATAACTTGAGGTCGCGGGCGGTCTGTTTCAACCACGGCAAGATCGGCCCTTCGCCCAGCGCTTCGGCACGGCCGATGTCGGCGATGTCACGACGCCCCATGGCGGCGAAGTTTTCCGGCAGTACCGCCAGCTTCGCGCCGCCGGCGGCAGCCTGTTCGAGCAGGCGCCGGGCCTGAGCCAGATTGGCCAGCACGTCGCTCTGGCTGACCATTTGAATCACCGCTAAAGACATGGCGAACTCCGCAAGAGGTATGCGGCCATGCTACTCCATCGGCTCAGGGGCTGGCTGTTCAAAAAGGTTTGTCGAAGGTGATTTTCGGCTCTTTCCATGGGCCTTTGACGGTGTATTTGACACTGGCAAAGCGCGCCACACGGTCGCCGATCAACTTGTCGATGAGGAACAACGCGCCGCCAACCGCTGGTGCACCGACGATCAGCGCGGCGATCGGCAGGTTGTTGGTCACCGGCAACGTCACCAGCAACTTGGCATCGACCTGATCGCCGACCAGATCCAGCGTGCCGTCCAGCTCAAGGTTGCTCGACGGGCCAGTCAGACGGATCGGCTCACGGGTAACGTAGACGCCGTTGGTGGCGACCAGCAAACCTTTGACCCGGTCATAGCTCAAGCCTTTGCCGAACAGATCAGAGAAGTCCAGACGTAAACGCCGGCCAATAGAATTGAAGTTGAGCAGACCAAACACCCGCAGCGCCTGCGCGCCACCTTCTACTTCAACGAACTGACCTTTGTTCAGCGACGCATCGAGGGTGCCGGAGAAGCGCTTGGTCGCCAGCCACGCCGGCGAACCCGGCCAGCGGCCATCGACGTCCATATGGAATTCTTCGCTGGTCACACTCGGCGCAAAGCCCCAGCCCTTGAGCACATCCGCGAGGTTCTTGCCGCCAATGCGCCCCTTGAACCAACTGTTGGTCGCGCCCGGCGCACCTTCCCAACCACCATTGCCCTGCAACAGGATGCCCTTGAGGCCCATGTCGAGGTTATTCAGGGCGATGCCTTTGGCCGTCGGGCGGACCTTGAGCGACCAGCCACCGACCAGATCCGGGCCGAGGAACAGTTGATTGATGGTGATATCCAGCGCCGGGATTTTTGTTGGATCGACCGAAACCAACGGATCAGGCGAGTTCTCGTCAGCCTGTACCGACGGGTCGGGGGCTGGCAGTTTCACGTATTGCAGATTCACCGCAATCGGTGTGCTTTTGGCGTCCGGCAGACTGGCGGTGCCTTTGGCCTGCTGGCTGTCGAGCGCCAGATTCCACGCCCCGGGCTTGCGATTGACCTGAACCGAGGCCTGATCAAGGGTGGTGCCGAACGCCGTGAGTTTGCCGACCTTGAAGTCAGCACTGTTTAACAGTTGCTTGGCGCTGCCGCCCGGATCTTGCCCTGCGTATTTGTTGACCAGATCCTGCCACGGCGCTACATCCAGTTCCGAGAGCACCCCGCGAATCCGCAAGCCTTTGGCGCCGGGCAGCACCGCTTCGCCAGCACCAAGGAACAACTCGCCACGGCCCTCGGCAAAATTGGTCGGCGGCGCCGCAAAGGTAAAATTCGCCAGTTGATCGTAATTGACCCAGTAGCGCCGCTCCTGCCCCTGCAGGGTCATGCGAAACACCGTGTCGCGACCGACGTCCGCCGCCATGCCGAATGGCGCCGGCAGATCCACCGCCACGCCTTTCATGCTGGAGCTGACCATCAACTGACTGTCGGCACCGTCCAGATTCAATTGCAACTGATAGGGAATCGTCCCGGACACCGGCAGCGCTTGCTTCACGCCCAGCCAGTCGGTGAGTTTCTTCACCTCGACCTGGCCGGAAGCCGCCACTCGAGTCTTGAGTTTGTTCGGGCTGCCATCGGCAAAAATCTGCGCCGTGACCGGTTTGTCGAAGGCACGCGCCGTGATGTTCTGGCCGCTCAGCCCCTTGGCACTGTCGAAGCGGAAATCCCCCTTGAGTTGCGTCAGCTCAAGCTTCGGCTCGGCGAGCTTCAGACGTGCATTGGCGGTTTTGAAATCGACCAGAATCTTCGGCAGGTCGCCGCCCTTGTCCAGCGCAATGTCCAGTTTGAGCTTGCCTTGCAGGTCGCCTGCGCCTTCCCAGCCGGCAAAGGTTTCACCGGTGCCGATCGGTGCGTCCTGAAGAATCTTCAGCCCGTCCCCCAAGCCGCCGGCAAAGGCACCGTCAAGGAACATATGCGTATGTTGCCCGGCAGGCACGTGGGGAATGTTGACGAAGACATCACTGACTTGAGTGTCGAGCAATTGGCCCTTGTCGGCCACGATCCGCACACCAGTGTCTTCGATAAACACGTCGCCACTGACCTTGCTCACGTGCGGCCAGCCTGGCTGAAAGGCCAGTTCAGCGTCGTGCACCTTGAAGAACAGACTGATGCTGCGATCGGCCTCTCCGGCGTTCTTGCTCAGCGAACCCTGATACTGGAAGAAACCCTGATCGACCGCGCCTTTGAGAATCGCCGTACGCAACCACTCGTCGAGCGCCGGGCTCAGGACTTGGGGCAGGTACTTGGCGGTGTAGCGACCGTCGCCCTCCACCAGACCGACCCGCAGGTCCATGTAGTCTTCCTGGCTATGATCAAAGTGCAGACGAATCAGGAAGTCACCGGCAATCTTGCCCTCTTCGCCCAGCACCTTCAGATACGGCGCGATCAGGGTGAAGCCGTCTTTATCCAGTTTCCAGGTCAGGCGCGCGTTGGCTTGAATGTATTGCCATGGCTTGGCGAAGATCGGGTCGAGGTGCAGGACAAAATCCTTGCTGTCCATGCGCAACTCGCCGCCGTCGAGGTTGCCACTGAGGCTGCCACTGACGTTTCGTGCTGCCGGCGCGCCGTGATAGGCGTCGAAACCGACGTTATCGAGGTTGGCAGCGAAACTGAATTTATTGCCATCGGTGGCGTTGGGGCGGAAATCCAGCAGCACGTTGCGCAGGCCACCGGTGACTTTCAGATGATCAACGACCGTGGCGAAACCTTGGGGTAGCGGTCCAAGTGCGTTGAGCAAAGGAGTGATCGGGGTCAGGTCGAGACGATCCGCCTGCAAGTGCCAGAGCTCCTCGACCTTGTCGGTCGCGCGCGTCTGCTTCAGCTGTATATGTGAATCCCAACGGTTCTCGCCGAAACTCATTGCCAGGGAATCGAACGTGAGGATCGCCCCCTCGGCACTGTTCTGGTAGTAAGCGTTAACCGCCAGATTGTTGATCTGGATCGGCTTGCGGTCCGCGTATGCACCTGTCAGTTGCGGCGCGTTCAGGCGAACAGCGGCACTCTGCAGGGTACCTTCGGCCCAGTTGACCCAAAGTTCGCCGCCCGCCTTGATCTCGGAAAAATTCCACTGCTGGGTGAGGCGTTCCGGCAGCCACTTCGACCAGTCGCTTTGCGGCAGGCTGGCATAGCCATCGATCACACTGTCCTGCCATTGCTCAGGGCGAATTCGCGTGCGCAGGCTCAGTGCAACAGGCTGGCCATCCGGCAAGGTCAGACGCGCATCGAGGCGCTGACGGCTGGCGCCGGTTTTCAGATTGAGGCCGACATAGGTGAGTGTCAGCGGCGCGTGATCCAGCGGTTGCAGGGTCACCTGACTGTCGAGCACCGACAGTTGCTGAATCATTTGCGAGCGGTTGAACAACTGCTGCGGATCGAGCGGCTGATCGCTCTGCACCGGCAGGCCTTCCAGTGCCCAACTGCCGTCTTCGGCCTCTTTCAGGCTGATTTTCAGACCGTTGAGTTCCAGATGAGCAATGCGCACTTCGCGAGCCAGCAGGCTGGCCCACAAATCCGGCACGGCGCGCACCCGATCCAGACGCAAAGCGTTGGCACCGCTGCCGACCATCACATCGTGCGCCAGCAGGATCGGTGCAAACCCGCTCCAGTTGCCCTCCAGTTCGCCAATCTGCAAAGGCATACCCAGCGCGGCGCTGGCCTTGTCTTCGATGTCAGTGCGGTATTCCGCGACCAGTGGGGTCAGCTCACGGCCAAGGCTGACGTACAACGCCATCAACACCAGAACCAACGCGCACAGGCCCAGCCCCCAACGGGTGATTATGGCCAGAATGCGTGTCAGACGCTCCATGTCAGATGGCTCCCATGGCAAAAATACTGCGAAAAGCTGAGGCCAGCCGCGGTGGAATAAATGTGACGCAGGTGATCAGAGCAGCACCACGTCGTATTGTTCCTGGGAATACATGGTTTCGACCTGGAAGCGTATGGTCCGACCGATGAACCCTTCAAGCTCGGCAACGTTACCGGATTCTTCGTCAAGCAGGCGATCGACCACTTTCTGGTTCGCCAGCACCCGATAGCCCTCGGCCTGATAGGCGCGGGCTTCGCGGAGAATCTCGCGGAAGATCTCGTAACATATGGTTTCTGCGGTCTTCAATTTGCCGCGACCCTGGCAACTGCTGCACGGCTCGCAGAGCACTTGCTCAAGACTTTCGCGGGTGCGCTTGCGGGTCATTTGCACCAGGCCCAACTCGGTGATGCCGATGATGTTGGTCTTGGCGTGGTCACGCTCCAGCTGTTTTTCCAGGGTCCGCAGGACCTGACGCTGATGCTCTTCATCTTCCATGTCGATGAAATCGATGATGATGATCCCGCCGAGATTGCGCAGACGCATCTGTCGGGCAATCGCGGTGGCGGCTTCCAGATTGGTCTTGAAGATGGTCTCTTCAAGATTTCGATGGCCGACGAACGCCCCGGTATTCACGTCGATGGTGGTCATGGCTTCCGCCGGATCGACCACCAGATAACCGCCAGACTTCAACGGCACTTTACGTTCCAGGGCTTTCTGGATTTCGTCTTCGACGCCATACAGGTCGAAAATCGGTCGTTCGCCCGGATAATGTTCCAGACGGTCGGCGATCTCTGGCATCAACTCCGCGACGAACTGCGTGGTTTTCTGGAAGGTTTCCCGGGAATCGATGCGGATTTTCTCGATCTTCGGGTTGACCAGATCGCGCAAGGTGCGCAACGCCAGACCGAGGTCTTCGTAAATCACGCTCGGCGCGGCAATGGTTTTGATCTGCTCGTTGATTTGATCCCACAGGCGCCGCAGGTAACGGATGTCCATGAGGATTTCATCGGCGCCAGCGCCTTCGGCGGCGGTGCGCAGGATGAAGCCGCCTGCCTCTTTGATCCCTTCCTTGGCGACACAATCGCTGACCACTTGCTTGAGGCGTTCGCGCTCGGCTTCGTCTTCGATTTTCAGGGAAATACCGACGTGGGCCGTGCGCGGCATGTACACCAGATAGCGCGAGGGGATCGACAACTGCGTGGTCAATCGCGCGCCCTTGGAGCCGATCGGGTCCTTGGTGACCTGCACTACCAGGCTCTGACCTTCGTGCACCAGCGAACTGATGCTTTCCACCGCCGGCCCTTCGCGCAGGGAGATTTCCGCTGCGTGAATGAACGCGGCACGGTCCAGGCCGATATCGACGAACGCCGCCTGCATGCCCGGCAGAACCCGAACAATCTTGCCTTTATAGATGTTGCCGACGATCCCGCGCTTTTGCGTGCGCTCGACATGGACTTCTTGCAGCACACCGTTTTCGACCACCGCCACGCGCGACTCCATCGGCGTGATGTTGATCAGAATCTCTTCACTCATGGCAGGATCTCGTTCAGGCATGTTCACGATAATGGCCGCATCTGGATTCGTACGACGCTCATTGCGCGTTCAGGTTTTGCCAACAGGGTATGCCGAAATGGCCCAACAGTTCTGCGGTTTCGCAAACAGGCAGCCCGACCACGGCCGAATAACTGCCATTGAGCCCGGCGACAAACACCGCACCGAGCCCCTGAATGCCATAACCGCCGGCCTTGTCGCGCGGCTCGCCACTGGCCCAATAGGCGGCAGCTTCTGCAGCACCGATACGCCGAAACCGCACCAGGCTGCGCACCACCCGCGACTCGCAGCGCTCACCTTCAAGCACGGCGATGGCGGTCAGCACTTCATGTTCCTTGCCGGACAACATCATCAGCATGGCGCATGCATCGGCTTCGTCCACCGGTTTGCCAAGAATTTTGCCGTCAAGCACCACGGCGGTGTCGGCACCCAGCACGCAGAACGGCTGAGCGGACACGAGCGTGCGCCGACCGGCCTCGGCCTTGCCGCGCGCGAGGCGTTCGACATAGGCCGAAGGTGGTTCTTCGGGTAATGGGGTTTCATCGATATCCGCGCTGATGGCGGAGAACGGAACGCCTATCTGCGTGAGCAGTTCACGTCGACGTGGCGATCCGGAGGCGAGGTAAAGCGGCTTCATCAAAACATCTCCCTGTTCAGTGCCTTGCTTCACCGGATCAATTGATTTTGTAGCGGCGGCGCAATCCACGCAAAGCGAAGCTGACCCAAGGCCAGAGCAAGGCACTGACCAGTGCCGGAAGGACCAGCGCCAGCGTCGGCTGACGGTTGCCGGTCAAGGCGCTGAGCCACAACTGCACCAGTTGCGCGAGGCCGAAGATCACTAGAATCACCAAGCATTGCTGCCACATCGGAAACATCCGCAGGCGTTGCTGCAACGACAACACGAGGAAAGTGATCAGGGTCAGGATCAAGGCGTTTTGACCGAGCAGATCGCCTTGCAACACGTCTTCGGCAAGTCCCAGGCAAAACGCCGTGACCATGCCGACCGTGTGGGGCATGTACAAGGCCCAGAATGTCAGGAGCAAGGCCAGCCAGAGCGGACGCAGGATTTCCATGAACACTGGCAATGGCGATACGCTGAGCAAGATGCCAATGAGAAACGTCAGCCAGACAATCCAGCCGTTTCGCGATGCAGTAGCGCCGACCATTATTCTTGTCTCCCGGTTGTGGCCGGGACACTGACCGGCGGTTTCGCCGCGGGTCGCGCCGCCGGCTGGGCAGCTGGAGGTTTGCTGGCCGCCGCTGGCGGTTTGCTCGCCGGCGGTTTCGCCGCCGCAGCAGCAGGTGCAGCAGGCGTGGCAGCCGGCGCAGGGGTTGGCGCTGCGACAGGCGGGGTCACGGTTTTCGGCACGGTGGCCGGAATGATTGGCCCGCCGCCAAAGGCATCAAGATTTTCCTGAGCTTGCGCCGCGTCGTTGACGCGCTCTTCGGCCGTGCGATTGTCGCTGAATACCAGCAACAGGTAGCGGCTGCGGTTCAACGCGGCAGTCGGCACCGCACGCACGATGGCAAAAGGCTGACCGGAATCGTGAATGACTTCTTTCACCGTGGCGACCGGGTAACCCGCCGGGAAGCGCTGACCCAGACCGGAGCTGACCAGCAGATCGCCTTCCTTGATATCCGCCGTGTCGGCGACGTGGCGCAGTTCAAGGCGCTCCGGGTTGCCGGTGCCGCTGGCAATCGCCCGCAGACCATTGCGGTTCACCTGTACAGGAATACTGTGAGTGGTGTCGGTCAACAGCAATACACGCGAGGTGTAAGGCATCAACTCGACCACCTGCCCCATCAAGCCGCGCGCATCGAGCACCGGTTGACCGAGCACCACGCCGTCGCGCTCACCTTTATTGATGATGATGCGATGGGTGAAGGGATTGGGGTCCATGCCGATCAACTCGGCCACTTCGACCTTCTCATTGACCAGCGCAGAAGAATTGAGCAACTCGCGCAGCCGAACGTTCTGCTCGGTGAGGGCGGCAAGCTTTTGCATGCGCCCCTGCAGCAGCAGGTTTTCGGTCTTGAGTTTTTCGTTTTCGGCGACAAGCTCGGTGCGGCTGCCGAACTGGCTGGCAATCCCTTCCCACAGACGTCCGGGCAGGTCAGTGATCCAGTAGGCGTCCATCAGCACCAGCGACGCTTGTTTGCGCGCGGGTTTGAGCAGGTCGAAGCGGGCATCGACCACCATCAGCGCGACCGATAGCACGGCCAGCACCAACAGGCGCACGCCCAACGAAGGGCCCTTGGCGAAAAGCGGTTTAATAAGCCGCTCCTCCCAGGCAAATGTTCTGTTTATTCATACGGCATCAAACCGGCCTGGATGAAGACTGACAGAAGATAAACGCCAACAGGCAGCACTGCAAAGTGCTGCCTGCGCGCTCACCCATGTAATGCAACCCAGCACTTATTCGCTGGAGAGCAGGTCCATGGTGTGTTTATCCATCATTTCCAATGCACGGCCACCGCCGCGAGCAACACAGGTCAGCGGATCTTCGGCAACGATCACCGGCAGACCGGTTTCCTGCGCCAGCAACTTGTCGAGGTCACGCAGCAGCGCGCCACCACCGGTCAGCACCAGGCCACGCTCGGCGATGTCGGAAGCCAGTTCCGGCGGCGATTGCTCCAGGGCGCTTTTCACAGCCTGAACGATAGTGGCCAGGGACTCTTGCAGAGCTTCCAGCACTTCGTTGGAGTTCAGGGTGAATGCGCGTGGAACGCCTTCGGCCAGGTTGCGACCGCGAACGTCGACTTCGCGAACTTCGCCGCCCGGGTAGGCCGTGCCGATTTCCTGCTTGATGCGCTCAGCGGTGGATTCACCGATCAGGCTGCCGTAGTTACGACGTACATAAGTGATGATCGCTTCGTCGAAGCGGTCGCCGCCAACGCGCACGGATTCGGCATAAACCACACCGTTCAGGGAGATCAGCGCGATTTCAGTGGTACCACCACCGATATCCACGACCATCGAGCCGCGTGCTTCTTCAACCGGCAGGCCGGCACCGATCGCAGCAGCCATTGGCTCTTCGATCAGGAACACTTCACGCGCACCGGCACCAAGGGCCGATTCACGGATGGCACGACGCTCAACCTGAGTGGATTTGCATGGAACGCAGATCAGCACACGAGGGCTAGGCTGCAGAAAGCTGTTTTCGTGAACCTTGTTAATAAAGTATTGCAGCATCTTTTCGCAGACGCTGAAGTCGGCGATCACGCCGTCCTTCATCGGACGAATGGCAGCAATGTTGCCCGGCGTACGGCCGAGCATGCGCTTGGCTTCGGTGCCGACAGCAACGACACTTTTCTGGTTACCGTGTGTCCGAATGGCCACAACCGATGGCTCATTCAGGACGATACCGCGCTCGCGCACGTAAATAAGGGTGTTGGCAGTGCCCAGGTCAATGGAAAGATCGCTGGAAAACATGCCACGCAGTTTCTTGAACATGGGAAAGGGACCCTAGGCAACGCGTGGGTAAAAAAGTGCGGCAAACTCTAACAACGACAGGGATTTTGGGCAAGGCGCCAATATGTTAAATTGGCCGCTTTTCTGTGCACCAAGCCCCACAATCGCGGCCTTATGACCGTAGAAGTGCGGTAGTGTTCCGACAATCTAACACACGGACGCCGTCCGTTCTGTTTTCCACAGGAGAATCCCGATGGCGCTAGAACGCTCCGACGTGGAAAAAATCGCTCATCTGGCCTGCCTTGGCCTCAATGATGCCGATCTTCCACACATTACTTCCGCCCTCAACAGCATTCTCGGTCTGGTCGACGAAATGCAGGCTGTTAATACCGACGGAATCGAGCCTCTGGCCCACCCGCTGGAAGCCAGTCAGCGCCTGCGCGCCGACGTTGTGACCGAGACCAATCACCGCGAGGCCTACCAGTCCATCGCACCAGCGGTCGAAAACGGCCTGTATCTGGTTCCGAAAGTCATCGACTAAAGGGAAAGAGCCTGCAATGCATCAAATGACTCTGGCCGAGATCGCCCGCGGTCTCGCCGATAAAAAGTTTTCCTCCGAAGAGCTGACCAAAGTCCTGCTGGCGCGTATCACCCAGCTCGATCCGCAGCTCAACAGTTTCATCAGCCTCACCGAAGCGCTGGCCATCGAGCAGGCGAAAGCCGCCGATGCCCGCCGCGCCAACGGTGAGAGTGGCGCCCTGCTTGGCGCGCCGATCGCTCACAAAGACCTGTTCTGCACCCAGGGCATTCGCACCAGCTGCGGCTCGAAGATGCTCGACAACTTCAAAGCCCCGTACGACGCCACGGTCGTTGCGAAGCTGGCTGCTGCCGGCGCCGTGACCCTGGGCAAGACCAACATGGACGAATTCGCCATGGGTTCGGCCAACGAGTCGAGCTGGTACGGTGCGGTGAAAAACCCGTGGAACCTGGAACACGTACCGGGCGGTTCGTCCGGTGGTTCGGCGGCGGCGGTTGCCGCGCGTCTGTTGCCAGCGGCGACGGCGACCGACACTGGCGGCTCGATCCGTCAGCCGGCGGCCTTCACCAACCTCACCGGCCTGAAACCGACCTACGGTCGCGTTTCGCGCTGGGGCATGATCGCTTATGCCTCCAGCCTCGATCAGGGTGGCCCGCTGGCACGCACTGCCGAAGACTGCGCCATTTTGTTGCAAGGTATGGCCGGCTTCGATCAGAACGACTCGACCAGCATCGATGAGCCGGTGCCGGATTACTCCGCCAGCCTCGGCGATTCGCTGCAAGGCCTGCGCATCGGTGTGCCGAAGGAATACTTCAGCGCCGGTCTCGATCCGCGCATCGCCGAGCTGATCCAGAACAGCATTAAAGAGCTGCAGAAGCTCGGTGCCGTGATCAAGGAAATCAGCCTGCCGAACATGCAGCACGCGATTCCCGCGTACTACGTGATCGCGCCGGCAGAAGCCTCCTCCAACCTGTCGCGTTTCGACGGCGTGCGTTTCGGCCATCGCTGCGAGCACCCGAAAGACCTGATCGACCTGTACAAACGCTCCCGTGGCGAAGGCTTCGGCGCGGAAGTGCAGCGCCGGATCATGGTCGGTGCCTACGCGCTGTCCGCGGGTTACTACGACGCCTACTACCTGAAAGCGCAGAAGATCCGTCGCCTGGTGAAGAACGACTTCATGGCTGCCTTTAATGAAGTCGACATCATCCTCGGCCCAACCACGCCGAACCCGGCCTGGAAGCTTGGCGCGAAGAACAGCGACCCGGTCGCGGCCTATCTGGAAGACGTCTACACCATCACCGCCAACCTCGCGGGCCTGCCGGGCCTGTCGATGCCGGCCGGTTTTGTCGACGGTCTGCCGGTGGGCGTGCAGTTGCTCGCGCCGTATTTCCAGGAAGGCCGTTTGCTCAATGTTGCGCACCAGTATCAGTTGAACACTGACTGGCACACCCGCACCCCAACCGGCTTCTGAGGAGACACACATGCAATGGGAAGTCGTGATCGGGCTGGAGATTCACACTCAGCTCACTACCCGGTCGAAAATCTTTTCCGGTAGTTCCACCACATTCGGTTCCGAGCCGAACACCCAGGCCAGCCTGATCGATCTGGGCATGCCCGGCGTGTTGCCGGTGCTGAACCAGGAAGCCGTGCGCATGGCCGTGATGTTCGGTCTGGCGATTGACGCCGAGATCGGTCAGCACAACGTGTTCGCCCGTAAAAACTATTTCTACCCGGATCTGCCGAAGGGCTACCAGATCAGCCAGATGGAATTGCCGATTGTTGGCAAAGGCCACCTGGACATCGCGCTGGAAGACGGCACCGTCAAACGTGTCGGCATCACCCGCGCACACCTGGAAGAAGACGCCGGCAAGAGCCTGCACGAAGAATTCAACGGTGCCACCGGCATCGACCTGAACCGTGCCGGCACGCCGCTGCTGGAAATCGTTTCCGAACCGGACATGCGCAGCGCCAAGGAAGCCGTGGCTTACGTCAAGGCGATCCACGCGCTGGTGCGTTACCTGGGCATCTGCGACGGCAACATGGCCGAAGGTTCGCTGCGTTGCGACTGCAACGTGTCGATCCGTCCGAAAGGCCAGGTTGAATTCGGCACGCGCTGCGAGATCAAGAACGTCAACTCGTTCCGCTTCATCGAGAAGGCGATCAACTCCGAGATCCAGCGTCAGATCGAGCTGATCGAAGACGGCGGCAAAGTGATCCAGCAGACCCGCCTGTACGATCCGAACAAGGACGAAACCCGTCCGATGCGTTCAAAAGAGGAAGCCAACGACTACCGTTACTTCCCCGATCCGGACCTGCTGCCGGTGGTCATCGAAGAGTCGTTCCTCGGCGAAGTGCGCGCCACCCTGCCGGAACTGCCACCGCAAAAACGCGAGCGCTTCCAGGAGCAATTCGGTCTGTCGGTCTATGACGCCAGCGTCCTGGCCACCAGCCGCGAGCAAGCCGATTACTTCGAGAAAGTCGCAAGCATCGGCGGCGACGCCAAACTGGCGGCGAACTGGGTGATGGTCGAGTTGGGCAGCCTGCTCAACAAGCAAGGCCTGGACATCGACGAGTCGCCGGTATCTGCCGAGTTATTGGGCGGCATGCTGCAGCGCATCAAGGACAACACCATCTCCGGCAAAATCGCCAAAGTGGTGTTCGAAGCGATGGCCAACGGTGAAGGCAGCGCGGACGAGATCATCGAAAAACGCGGCCTGAAGCAGGTTACCGACAGCGGCGCGATTTCGGCGGTACTCGACGAAATGCTCGCGGCCAATGCCGAGCAAGTTGAACAATATCGTGCGGCGGATGAAGCCAAACGCGGCAAGATGTTCGGCTTCTTTGTCGGCCAGGCGATGAAAGCGTCGAAAGGCAAAGCCAACCCGCAGCAAGTGAACGAACTGCTGAAAAGCAAGCTCGAAGGCTGACCACAATGGAGCCAGATCCAAAGCCTGGCTCTATTCCCTGTGGGAGCGAGCCTGCTCGCGAAAGCGTCATGACATCCAATAGCGATATTGAATGTGACGGCCTCTTCACGAGCAGGCTCGCTCCCACATTGTTATTTGGGAGCTTTCGAATGAAACGTCTGCTCGGCGCCTGCGCCCTGCTCTCCTTGCTGGCCGGTTGCGCCAGCACCGACACCATCGACCCGCACGGTTACGACCAGACCGGCGTCGCTTCTTATTACGGTGCCAAACACCACGGTAAACGCACCGCCAGTGGCGAAGCGTTCAACCAGAATTCCCTGACCGCCGCCCACCGCCAGCTGCCCTTCGGCACGCGGGTGAAGGTCACCAATCTGAAAAACGATGAATCCGTCGTGGTCCGTATCAACGACCGCGGCCCGCACACCCGCGGGCGCCTGATCGACGTGTCCCGCGAAGCCGCCGAGCAGCTTGGCATGCTGCGCAACGGCACCGCACGGGTTCGCGTGCAGGCCCTCGACGATTGATGGAGCGCTGACCATTTTCGGACTGACCGATTTACCGCTGATCAGCGTGATCGAACTGCTCGCCGGCCTGTGCCTGCTGATCTTCGGTGCCGAATTGATGGTGCGCGCGGCGGTGCGTCTGGCCGAGCGTCTGCATGTGCGGCCATTGATCATCGGTCTGACCATCGTCGCCCTCGGCAGCAGTGCGCCGCAAATGGCCGTCAGCCTGCAAGCCGCGCTGGCGCACAACCCGGACATTGCCGTTGGCAGCGTGGTCGGCAGTAGCATCTTCAATATCCTCGTCACCCTCGGCCTGTCGGCGCTGATCATTCCTCTGCGCGTCTCGCGGCAATTGGTGCGGCTCGACATTCCGCTGATGATCGGTGCCAGTCTGCTGGTGTTCGTCCTGGCCTGGAATGAAGAGATCGGTCGCTTTGACGGCATCCTGTTGTTGGCCGCACTGGCGTTGTATCTCGGTTTGCTGTTGCGCCAGTCACGGCATTCGGCGCGGCCGCATTCGCAACAACCTGAAGCAGCACAGGCCTCCTGGTTCGGCAGCCTGCTGATGATCGTTATCGGTCTGGCAATGCTGGTGTTTGCCGGGCATCTGTTGCTAGGCGCCGCCGTTGTGGTGGCCACTGACCTTGGATTCTCCGAACGCGTGATCGGTCTGACCGTGGTCGCTGTCGGTACTTCGCTGCCAGAACTGGCAACCTCGTTGATCGCGGCTTTGCGCGGGCAACGCGACATCGCTGTCGGCAACGTGATCGGCGCCAACCTGTTCAACCTGCTCGGGGTGCTCGGCCTGACCGCACTGATCGCGCCGACACCGCTGTCAGTGTCACCGAATGCGCTGGATTTCGACCTGCCGGTGATGCTCGGCGTCGCCGCGTTGTGCCTGCCGGTGTTCTATTCCGGCTACCGCGTGACCCGCGCCGAAGGTTTGTTGCTGCTCGGTTTGTACCTGGCTTACGGGCTGCACGTGGTGTCGTTCACCACCGGCATGCCGCTGGCTGGCAAGCTTGAGCGGCTGATGCTGTTTTACGTCTTGCCGACGCTGTTGACGTTTCTGCTGTTCACGTCGATCCGCGCCTGGCGCCGCCAACACCACAAGAGTGACACGCCATGACCGAATCGAAGCAATCCGGGGTAGAAGTCCGTCGCCAGGTAATGGGCGATGCGTTTGTTGATCGCGCCCTGGGCAACGCCACCGAGTTCACTCAGCCGCTGCAGGATTTCGTCAATGAACACGCCTGGGGCGGTGTGTGGAACCGTGAAGGTCTGCCGCTGAAGACCCGCAGTCTGATCACCCTCGCGGCGCTGACGGCGTTGAAGTGCCCGCAAGAGTTGAAGGGCCACGTGCGCGGTGCGCTGAACAATGGCTGCACGGTGGACGAGATTCGCGAGGCATTGCTGCATTGCGCGGTGTATGCCGGTGTGCCAGCGGCGATTGATGCGTTTCGTGCGGCGCAGGAAGTGATCGATACCTACCAAAAGCCTGAGTGATTCAGCGCCCGTGAAACAGCTTTCGCGAGCAGGCTCGCTCCCACATTGGAATGCATTTCACATGTGGGAGCGAGCCTGCTCGCGAAGAGGCCCTGAGCAACACCACAAGATTTAACGCTAGATCCACCCACCCCACTGCAAAACAAAGATCCCGATATTGGTGGTCACCGCCGCCATCAACGTGGTCATCACGATAATCGCCGCCGCCAGTTCATGATTGCCCTGCGCCGCCCGCGCCATGACAAAACTCGCCGCCGCCGTCGGGCTGCCGAAGTACAAAAACAGAATCCCCAACTCAGCGCCGCGAAAACCCCACAACCATGCGCCCAGCGTTGCCAGCACCGGCAAACCGATCATCTTCACCAGACTCGAACTGAGCGCCATGTTGCCGCTCTTGCGCAACGCTGCCAGGGACAGCGTACCGCCGATGCAGATCAGCGCCAGTGGCAACGTGGTCTGCGCCAGATACTGACCTGAGGTTTCCAGCCACCCCGGCAAACCGATCTTGAAATAGGCAAACGGCGCTGCCGCGATGACGCTGATGATCAGCGGATTGCTGAACACGCTTTTGCAGATGCTCCACGGATCGGACTTGATCACCGGGCTGTACACCGCCAGCACAATGGTCGACAGCGTGTTGTAAAACAGGATCACCAGCGCCGCGAGAATCGCCCCGAGGGAAATCCCGTAATCGCCGTACATGCTCGCGGCCAGCGCCAGACCGATCACGCCGTTGTTGCCGCGAAACGCGCCTTGGGTGTAGATACCGCGATCTTCACGCGGGCATTTGAAAATCGCCCAGCCCCAGGCCAGGGCAAAACTGACCAGTGTGGCGATAGCGAAGTAGATCAGCAGCGCCGGTTGCAGTGCGGCATGAAGGTCGGCGTGCAGAATGCCGAGAAACAGCAGCGCCGGCATGGTCACGTTGAACACCAGCGACGAGGCGGTGTGGATGAAGTTGTCGTTGATCCAGTCGATGCGCTTGAGCAACACACCGAGAAACAGCATGGCAAACACCGGCGCGGTGATGTTCAGGGTTTCGAGAAAAATTGCCAGCATGCCGGGGAGCCTTGGGTGAGCGTCGTTAGGGGACAATGATAAAGCAAAAGCCCCTCACCCTAGCCCTCTCCCAAAGGGAGAGGGAACCGATCAGGGGATATTGCAGAAATCCACCGACCTGAAATGACTTCGCTGAATCCATAATCGACCCGATTTGTCAGGTCGATGTATAGCGCAAGTCAATTCGGTCGCCCCCTCACCCTAGCCCTCTCCCCGAGGGAGAGGGGACTGACCGCGGGATATTCAATAATTTCACCGACCTGAAATGACTTTGCTGAATCCACAACTGCGTGTCGAGTCCATAATCAACTCGGTATTTCAGGTCGATGTATTGCGCAAGACAACTCGGTCGGCCCCCTCTCCCTCCGGGAGAGGGCTGGGGTGAGGGTAGCTTTTGACCTACCCCCAAAACCATCAGGTAATCGGCGCCGGGTTGAACAACGTAATGTCGTTATGCAGCTTGTGCTTCTCAGCCCACGTCTGCTGTCTGCCGCTCGCAACATCCAGGTAATAGTGGAACAGCTCCCAACCCAACTCCTCAATCGTCGCGCGCCCGGTCGCGATCCGACCGGCATCGATATCGATCAAATCCGGCCAACGCTGCGCCAGCTCCGTACGCGTCGAAACCTTCACCACCGGCGCCATCGCCAAACCGTATGGCGTGCCACGCCCGGTAGTGAACACATGCAAATTAATCCCCGCCGCCAACTGCAACGTGCCGCAGACAAAGTCACTCGCCGGCGTCGCACAGAAAATCAAACCTTTGTGCTTGAAACGCTCACCCGGGCCGAGTACGCCATTGATCGCGCTGCTGCCGGACTTGACGATAGAGCCCAGCGACTTCTCGACAATGTTCGACAGCCCGCCCTTCTTGTTGCCCGGCGTGGTGTTGGCGCTGCGATCCGCTTCGCCCTTGGCCAGATAACGGTCGTACCAGTCCATTTCGCGCACCAGTTCTTCGGCCACCGTTTTGGTCTGCGCGCGGGAGGTCAGCAAATAAATCGCATCGCGCACTTCGGTGACTTCGGAAAACATCACCGTCGCCCCCGCACGCAATAACAAGTCCGAGGCATAACCCAACGCCGGGTTGGCGGTGATCCCGGAAAACGCATCACTGCCGCCGCATTGCATGCCGAGAATCAGCTCGGACGCCGGCACGGTTTCGCGGCGGCGCTGGTCGAGTTTCTTCAGGCGCACTTCAGCCAGTTCCATGATCTGCTCGATCATCTCGGTGAAGCCGTGACTGGAGTCCTGCAAGCGATACAGCCACGGATCGCTGAGATCCACCGACGCATCGTCCTCGTGCATCACCTGCCCGGCCTGCAATTTCTCGCAGCCCAGGCTGATGACCAACGCTTCACCGCCGAGGTTCGGGTTGCGCGCCAGATTGCGCACGGTGCGAATCGGGATGTAGGCGTCGGTGGCGGTAATCGCCACGCCGCAGCCGTAACTGTGGGTCAGCGCGACCACGTCATCGACGTGCGGGTACTTCGGCAGCAGCTCGTCCTTGATGCGTTTTACCGCGTGATCAAGCACACCGGTGACGCACTGCACGGTGGTGGTGATGCCGAGAATATTGCGCGTGCCGACGGTGCCGTCGGCGTTGCGATAACCCTCGAAGGTGAAACCTTCCAGCGGAGCCTGCGCGTCCGGCACCTCGGTGGACAGCGGCAAGCTGTCCAGCGGCGGCGCGGTCGGCATGCGCAGTTGATCTTCCTTGACCCAACTGCCACGGCGGATCGGCTGCAACGCGTAGCCAATCACCTGACCGTAACGAATCACCTGGCCGCCTTCGGGAATGTCTTCGAGGGTGACCTTGTGGCTCTGCGGGACGAAATCCAGCGTCACCAGGCCATCGGCGAATTCAGTGCCGGCCGGCACGCCCTGATCGTTGACCACTACCACTACGTTGTCCCGCTCGTGCAGGCGGATGTAGCGCGGCGAGTCGGAATGTTCAATCAACTGCATGACGCCGCTCCTCAGGAATGCGCTTGAGACAATTTACCGGTGGCTTCAGTACCGCCGTTGGTTGGCGGCTCTTTGAGTACCACACGTTTGATCGGGCCGACGATGACCAGATAGCTGAACACCGCGACCAGTGCGTTGGCACCGACGAACACCAGTGCCCATTTGAACGAGCCAGTGGAGCTGATGATGTAGCCAATCACGATCGGCGTGGTAATCGAAGCGATGTTGCCGAAGGTGTTGAACAGGCCACCGCTCAGACCGGCGATCTGTTTTGGCGAGGTGTCGGAGACCACCGCCCAACCCAGCGCGCCAACGCCTTTGCCGAAGAAGGCCAGGGCCATGAAGCCAACGACCATCCACTCCACATCAACATAGTTGCAGGCGACGATGCTGCTCGACACCAGCAGGCCGGCGATGATCGGCGCTTTGCGGGCGAAGGTCAGCGAGTGGCCCTTGCGCAGCAGGTAATCGGAAATCACCCCGCCCAGCACACCGCCGATAAAGCCGCAGATCGCCGGCAACGAGGCAATGAAACCGGCCTTGAGAATGGTCATGCCACGCTCTTGCACCAGATACACCGGGAACCATGTCAGGAAGAAATAGGTGATGCCGTTAATGCAGTATTGACCCAGATACACACCAAGCATCATGCGGTTGGTCAGCAACTGACGGATGTAATCCCATTTCGGGCCATCAGCCTTTTTGCCTTGCTTGACGTCCATGTCGACCATGCCGCCGTTGTCGGCGATGAACTGCACTTCGGCTTCGTTGGCCATCGGGTGTTGGCGCGGGCTGTGGATAACCTTCAACCAGATGCCCGAAAAGACGATGCCGAACAGGCCCATGACGATGAACACGTGCTCCCAGCCAAAGGAGTAAACGATCCAGCCCATCAGCGGTGCGAACAGCACGGTGGCAAAGTATTGCGCCGAGTTGAAGATCGCCGAGGCGGTACCGCGCTCAGCGGTGGGGAACCACGCCGCAACGATGCGCGCGTTACCGGGGAACGACGGCGCTTCAGCGAGGCCGACCAGAAAGCGCAGCATGAACAGCGCAACGATGGCGGTGGACATGCCGAACTCACCGACGAAGCCTTGCAGCACGGTGAACAGCGACCAGGTGAAAATGCTCAGGGCATAGACTTTTTTCGAGCCGAAGCGATCGAGCAGCCAGCCACCGGGAATTTGCCCGGCCACGTAGGCCCAACCGAATGCGGAGAAGATATAGCCGAGGGTGACCGCGTCGATGCCCAGATCTTTTTGCAGGCTGGAGCCGGCGATGGCGATCGTGGCGCGGTCGGCGTAGTTGATCGTGGTCACCAGAAACAGCATGAGCAGGATCAAATAGCGGACGTGAGTCGGCTTGGACGATTGCATGTAGATGTACTCCCACTGATTATTTTTATGCGCGGGTGAATCTTCTTTGGTCTTCTGCAGGAGCTGGCAGGCCAGCTCCTACAGGTTTTGCATGGATCAGGAACCGATGTAGCTGGTCTTCACGACCGTGTAGAACTCTTGCGCATAGCGGCCTTGCTCACGTGAGCCATAGGATGAACCCTTACGGCCACCGAACGGAACGTGGTAATCGACGCCAGCGGTCGGCAAGTTGACCATCACCATCCCGGCCTGCGAGTGACGCTTGAAGTGGTTGGCGTACTTCAGCGAGGTGGTCGCAATACCCGCCGACAGACCGAACTCGGTGTCGTTGGCCATCGCCAGCGCCGCGTCGTAATCGGCCACGCGAACGATGTTGGCCACCGGCCCGAAGATCTCTTCACGGCTGATGCGCATCGACGCTTCACTGTCGGCAAACAGCGTTGGCGCGAGGAAGTAGCCTTCGGTATCGCACGTCACCAGACCGCCACCGCTGACCAGACGCGCACCTTCGGACTGGCCGATGTCGATGTACTTCATGTCCTGTTCCAGCTGCGCCTGGGAAACCACTGGACCGATGTCGGTGCCGGATTTCAGGGCGTGGCCGACCTTGATCGACTTCATGCGCTCGGCCATGGCCTCAACGAATTTGTCGTGAATACCGGCAGTGACGATCAAACGACTCGACGCGGTGCAACGCTGACCGGTGGAGTAGAACGCGCTCTGTACCGACAGCTCGACCGCTTGCTTGAGGTCGGCGTCGTCGAGAATGATCTGCGGGTTCTTGCCGCCCATTTCCAGCTGCACCTTGGCCTGGCGCGAAACGCAGCTGACCGCGATCTGCCGGCCAACGCCGACCGAACCGGTGAAGCTGATGCCATCGACTTTCGGGCTCTGCACCAACGCATCGCCAACCACGCGACCGCTGCCCATCACCAGATTGAACACACCGGCCGGGAAGCCTGCGCGGGAGATGATTTCCGCCAGAGCCCAAGCGCAACCCGGCACCAGATCGGCCGGCTTCAACACCACGCAGTTACCGTAGGCAAGGGCCGGGGCAATTTTCCACGCCGGAATCGCGATCGGGAAGTTCCACGGGGTGATCAGACCGACCACACCCAGTGCTTCGCGAGTCACTTCAACATTGACGCCCGGGCGCACCGACGGCACGTAGTCGCCGGACAGGCGCAGGCATTCACCGGCGAAGAACTTGAAGATGTTGCCGGCGCGGGTCACTTCGCCGATGGCTTCGGGCAAGGTCTTGCCCTCTTCGCGCGCCAGCAAGGTGCCGAGTTCTTCGCGACGGGCCAGAATCTCAGTGCCGACTTTATCCAGCGAATCATGACGGGCCTGAATGCCCGAAGTCGAATACGCCGGGAACGCAGCGCGGGCGGCGTCGATGGCGGCGTGAACCTGAGTCAGGTCAGCCTTGGCGTAATCGCCGATGGTGTCGCTCAGTTCCGACGGGTTGATGTTGGCCGAGTAATCGGCAGCGGCAACCCATTCGCCGTTGATGTAGTTGTCGTAACGTTTTGCATTTGTCACAGGGGCAGCCCTCAAAACTAAAAGCCTTTACGCAAAAAGCCGCTGATTACTCAGCGGCCGCGTTTTTGTCGGGTGTTACTGCGCACCTTGCTTGTCGATCAGCGCAGCGAGCATTTCGTACTCTTCGCCAGTCAGATCGGTCAGCGGCGCGCGCACCGGGCCTGCGTCATAGCCGGCGATTTTCGCGCCTGCCTTGACGATGCTCACGGCGTAACCGGCCTTGCGGTTGCGGATGTCGAGGTACGGCAGGAAGAAGTCGTCGATGATCTTGCCGACGGTGGCGTGATCTTCGCGGG
Source organism: Pseudomonas fluorescens (assembly GCF_001648775.1). Classification (GTDB taxonomy): domain Bacteria; phylum Pseudomonadota; class Gammaproteobacteria; order Pseudomonadales; family Pseudomonadaceae; genus Aquipseudomonas; species Aquipseudomonas fluorescens_M. The sequence continues at coordinate 8,711 of NZ_LVEJ01000021.1, read as the reverse complement.
CGATCGCGTGGTAGAAGTCCATCGCGGTTTTCGGGATGAAGTTGAACACTGCCGACGAGTAAACAGGCACGCCCAGCGCCTTGTAGGCGGCGGCGTAGACTTCGGCGGTCGGCAAACCACCGAGGTAGCTGAAGCGATCACCGAGGCGGCGACGGATCGACACCATCAACTCGATATCGCCCAGACCGTCCTTGTAACCGATCAGGTTCGGGCAGCGCTCGGCCAGACGTTCCAGCAGCGGCGCGGTCAAGCGGCAAACGTTGCGGTTGTAAACGACCACGCCGATGTTGACCGATTTACACACCGCTTCAACGTGAGCAGCAACACCGTCCTGGCTCGCTTCGGTCAGGTAGTGCGGCAGCAGCAACAGGCCTTTGGCGCCCAGACGCTCGGCTTCTTGAGCGTATTCGATGGCCTGACGGGTAGAACCACCGACACCGGCGAGGATCGGCACGCTGGTTTCACAGGTGTCGACGGCAGTCTTGATGATTTCCGAGTATTCGCTGGCGGCGAGGGAGAAGAACTCACCGGTGCCACCGGCGGCGAACAAGGCTGAAGCGCCATACGGGGCCAGCCATTCCAGGCGTTTGATGTAGCCCGCGCGGTTGAAATCGCCCTGCGCGTTGAAATCGGTCACCGGGAAAGACAGCAGGCCGGCAGAGAGGATGGACTTCAGTTCTTGTGGATTCATTATTCGAACACCCTGGTAGCAACGTTTTTTGTGAGTTGATCGTTCAGCACTCGCTGAAGTTGTAGGTCATCGTACAACTTAAAAGATAACCGTCAACTGCATTTCATCGTTGCGGGTGGTTTTTTGTCGGACAAAATCGTACAAGACGCAACGGTATTGATCGCAATGGCCCGTGTTTACTGGGTTGAGCTGCGGAAATGTCTGGTCAAGATTCGTTTAATGAGCGCTGGGAGAAACGCCGGGTAAGGTGTGACGACTGCCACGAAGGATCGTGGCGGACCTTCGAAGGAAACCGAAATGTTTGTGAATTATGCTGCACCGACCCTCGCGCAAATCGCCTCTTCTGCCTCTGACACCCTCACCCTTCAGCTATCCGTGCTACCCGATGTATTGATCGTACAGGTCCCGGATTCGAGCGATTTTCCGGCGAACTGGAGTGTTTATCCAATTCTCGGTGACGACCCGGAAGAGCCGGAATGGGCAGGCGAAGAAGTGGACACTGGCACCTGGGACGATGCCGAAGACGAGATGGAAAAACTCACGGGGATCGAGTTGCAGATCCCCAAAGAGGCGCTGCTTCCGTACCTGAACAGAGAGGTTGAATTGCGCTACAAGTTTTCCGATGAGTCGAGTATGGAGCCGTTTTCGCAGGTGTTGACGTTACGGATCGAGGGTTGAGCCTCTCTCCGCGCCTGTCCGTGTAACGGTCAGGCGTACGCAGGCAGCAGATCGACCGTTCGTCTGAACTGGTATTTCTTACAGGTGCCAGCCATTTTTTTCTCGCCCGTAATGATCACGTAGGTGACGAGACACCCCTACGCGCTGTGAATCGAATCACGGCTTAATCATTGTGAAAAAAGGAATTAGAGATGAATTCACCCCAATCAGAAAAAAACTCTTACTTTCCTGGATTTAGAGAAGCTACTGCCGATGATAATGGCTCTCTAACTCTTGACCTTACTAAATTGAGCGGCCCAGCCCACGGCATCGTTCCCTGGAATCCCGAATTCAAGATTGGAGATCAGATCACCTTTGAGCTGATCCAAATAAATCCTTGGGTTTCTTCGAAACCTGTGACTGAAGAAAATTATGGAAAGGAATTCGAATTTCAAATTCAGAAAGAAGAATTCGACATCACGTTCCCGAGGTTCTGGTGTGCCCGAAATGATGCTTACTTCCCGACACCGCCAATCTCTTTGTGGATTATCAAGTAAACGGTGAGCTAGCCCTGCGCCTGCGCCTCTTCATGGGCCTGGCGCAGTCTTTCACGACTGTTGGTCAGGTGCAGCCGCATCGCGGCACGCGCTGCATCGGAATCCTGACGGGCAATCGCGTCGTAGATTTCTTCGTGCTCACGGCTCAGGCGGCTCATGTAGTGCTGTTGATCATCGTGGGCCAGTCGCGCCGAATTCAGCCGTGTACGCGGAATGATGCTGGTGCCCAGGTGGGTCATGATGTCGGTGAAGTAACGGTTGCCGGTGGACAGCGCGATTTCCAGGTGGAAGGCAAAGTCCGACGCAACCGCATCACTGGCGTGGGCGGCGCTTTCATTGAGCGCATCGAGGGCGGCGCGCATGGTCGCCAGTTGCTCGGCGCTGCGGCGTTGTGCAGCGAGGCCGGCAGACTCGACTTCAAGGCTGATGCGTAATTCGAGAATGGCCAATACATCGCGCAGGGTGACGACAGTGGCCGGGTCGATACGGAAGCCACTCGGGCTTGGCGTGTCGAGCACAAAGGTGCCAATGCCATGGCGGGTTTCCACCTGGCCGGCAGCCTGCAAACGGGAAATCGCTTCGCGCACCACGGTGCGGCTGACGCCATGGGCTTCCATGATCGCCGACTCGGTAGGCAATTTGTCACCGCGTTTAAGCAGGCCATCGCGGATCTGCTCGCTCAGCACCGTCACCAGTTCCTGGGCCAGGCTGCGGCGCTTGCGCGGGAGACGCGGGGTGTCGATCAGGTTTTCCATGGTGTGCATCTTGTCTCGAAAATTCGGCTTGTGGGCATCATAGCTCAAGCGGGTTGTACGATCACTGTTGGCATTCCACTGCGCCCCTGTGGGAGCCTGCTCGCGAAAGCGTACTGCCAGTCGACACATACTTCGACCAGGACATCGCCTTCGCGAGCAGGCTCGCTCCCACAAGGGGATGTGTGGGATCAAGCAGTCACGGTCTGTTCAACCAAATGGCCGCTGTCGATCCGCACATGCCGTGGATGGAAGCGTTTCAGACTGCTGCGATGGCCGACACTGACAATGCTCAGGCCCGGCAACTGATCGATCAGCGCCTGATACAGCGTCGCTTCGTCTTCTTCATCCATCGCCGAAGTGGCTTCGTCCATGTACAGCCATTGCGGTGCGTAAAGCAGTGCGCGGGCAAAGGCCAGTCGTTGTTGCTCACCCGGCGAGAGCATGCGTTGCCAGTGATTGGCCTCGTCCAGTCGCGCGACCAGATGCGGCAAGCGGCAGGTTTCCAACACTTGTGCATAACGTTCCGACGCGTAGGTGTCGCCCGCCTGTGGATAACTCAAGGCCTCGCGCAGGGTGCCAATCGGCAGATAGGGTTTCTGCGGCAGGAATAGATAACGCGCCGCCGGCAAGCGGATGTTGCCGTGCCCCGCCGGCCACAAATGCCCCATCGCCCGCAACAACGTCGATTTGCCGCTGCCGGAGCGCCCGCTGAGCATCACCCGCTCACCAGGTTCCACCGTCATGTCGGCGCTGGTCAGCAGATGACGACCATCGGCCAGATCCAGACCGAGGTTATGCACTTTCAATTCGCTGCCCTGATTCTGCACATCGATGGCCGGGGTGCGTTCTTCGTTGTCGGTCATGGCCTGGCGGAAACTCAGCAGTCGATCACAAGTGGCGCGCCAGGACGCCAGGCTCTGGTACGCGCTGATAAACCAGCTGAAGCTCTCCTGAACGTTGCCGAATGCCGAGCTGATCTGCATCAGTTCACCCAGCTCGATCTTGCCGGCGAGGTAACGCGGCGAGGCCACGATGAACGGGAAGATGATGGCCGCCTGACTGTAACCGGCGGTGAAGAAGGTCAGGCGCTTGGACACTTTCATGATGTCCCAGAAGTTGTGCCAGACATTGCCGAAGCGGGCGCTCAACCGACGATTTTCGTTCGGCTCACCGTTGTACAACGCGATGCTTTCGGCGTTCTCGCGAATTCGCACCATGGAAAAACGCAAGTCAGCTTCGAAGCGTTGTTGTTGGTTGTTCAGACCGATCAAGCGACGACCAATCAAATGCGTCAGCCAACTGCCCACCACCGCATAGACGAGCACACACCAGAACATGTAGCCGGGAATGGTGATGCCATAGACTTCAATGCTGCCCGAAACACCCCAGAGAATGATCGAGAATGACACCAGACTGACGATATTGCGCAGCAGTCCGATCCCCAGCTCGAGGGTGTTGGAAGTGAAGTTGTTGAGGTCTTCGGAAATCCGCTGGTCCGGGTTATCGGTGTAACCGCCCTGCTCCAGCTGGTAGTAATTCTTGTCGGCAAGCCAACGCGAGAAATGCTTTTCAGTGAGCCAGGCCCGCCAGCGAATCGTCAGCATCTGGGTCAGATAGAGCCGGTACACGGCACCGATAATCGCCACGGCCGCAATGCCGCAGAAATACAGAATCAATTGCCAGAACGCCGCTTCGTCCTTCTTTTGCAGGGCGTTGTAAAAATCCTTGTACCAGGTGTTGAACCACACCGAGATGCCCACACTGAGCAGCGATAGCGCGATCACCGCGATCAGCAGCGTCCAGGCCTTGCCCTTCTCTTCACTGCGCCAATACGGCGTGATAATCGCCCAGACCTTGCGAAAAAACTGCCCGCGCACAGCATCGTTGACCGCGGAATATTCAGCGTTCTGATTCATGGATAAGGCTCGATATAGAAAAGAACAGACACGCACCGATCATAGTAGATCGGTGCGTTTTATCGCGAGGGCTGGCGATAGTCGTTCAGCGCAGGTTCAGCGACGAACCGGGCGCTTCTGCAGTTTGCGCTGCAGAGTGCGGCGGTGCATGCCCAGGGCGCGGGCAGTGGCGGAGATGTTGCCTTCGTGTTCGGTGAGCACGCGCTGGATGTGTTCCCACTGCAGTCGATCGACCGACATCGGGTTTTCCGGCACCAGACTGTCGAGGTCAGCGTGCTCCGACAGCAGCGCGGCCAGCACGTCGTCGGCGTCGGCCGGTTTGCACAGGTAGTTGCAGGCGCCGCGCTTGATCGCCTCGACGGCGGTGGCAATGCTCGAATAACCGGTGAGGATCACCACGCGCATTTCCGGGTCCAGCTCCAGCAGTTTGGGCAGCAGCACCAGACCGGAGTCGCCGTCCATTTTCAGGTCGAGCGCGGCGTAATCAGGCAGATCGGCCTGGGCGATGGTCAGGCCTTCTTCGGCGGAACCGGCGGTGCTGACGCGAAAGCCACGACGAGCCATGGCACGGGCCATCACTCGGGTGAACGTTGCGTCGTCGTCGACCAGCAGCAAATGCGGCAGTTCTTCGCCTTCGACTTGGATTTCGTCACTCATGTTGGTCTCCTCGGGCGCCGTGGGGCAGGCGCAGCTCGGTGAGCGTGCCGCCTTCCTCATGACTATAGAGTTTCACTGAGCCGCCGGCGCGTGTCACGCTGGCCTTGCTCAAAAACAGGCCCAGGCCGAAACCTTTGCCCTTGGTGGTAAAAAACGGTTTGCCGATTTGCTCGGCGATGGCCAGCGGCACACCGGCGCCGTGGTCACGAATACTGATGGTCAGGTTTTCCGCATCCCAGTCGAGCGTGACCTGCAGGTTTTCCGGGCAGGCATCGGCGGCGTTGTTGAGCAGATTCAGCAGCGCCTGAGTCAGGTCCGGCGGCGGCGCCATGCGCGGCACCGTGCCTTGGCCGAGACGGTGGAAACGGTAACTGGCCTCCGGACGCATCAGGTGCCAACGGTTCAACGCTTCGTCGAGCCAGTCGGTGACGTCCTGCATCTCGACGGCCAGACGACGATTGGCTTCGGCGGCGCGCACCAGTTGTTGCAAGGTTTCTTTGCAGAGTTTGACCTGATCCTGCAGCACCTTCAGATCATCCTGCAGCATCGGGTCGGGATGATCCTGCTGCATTTCCTTGAGCAACACGCTCATGGTCGCCAGCGGTGTGCCCAGTTCATGCGCGGCGCCGGCGGCCTGGGTGGCAACGGCCAGCAGTTGCTGATCACGCAGGCCTTCTTCACGACGGATCGCGCGCAATTCTTCCTGACGACGCAGCTCTTCGGCCATGCGCGCGGCGAAGAAGGTGATCACCGCAGCGGCGAGCGCGAAGCTCAGCCACATGCCGTAAATCTGCAGGTTTTCGCGGGCCACCGGCAGGGTTTCCAGCGGATAGAAACGCGTCAGCATCACGGTGTACAGCGCCAGCGCAATACCGGAGAGGATCACCGAATAGCGCCACGGCAGCGTCACCGCGGCGATGGTCAGCGGCACCAGATAATAGGAAACGAACGGATTGGTCGAACCGCCGGAGAAATACAGCAGCGCACTGTGGATCACCAGATCGCAGGCCAATTGCAGGGCGTATTCGAGTTCGGTCACTGGCCACGAGGTGCGCAACCGCACGGCGGTAAACACGCAGAGCAGCGTCGAGCAGCCGAGGGTCATCGCCAGTTGCACCCACGGCAACGGCAACAGTTGCAGCCAGTAAGCCAGGCCTACGGAGCCGGCCTGCGCGGCGAGCACCAGGGTGCGGATGAAAGTCAGCCGCCAGAGGTTCTGGCGAGTGGCGGAAGTCAGTTGTACGGGGGCGAGCATGAGCTCTCCTGATGAGCGCTCCAGGCGGATCGCACGGAGTATAACCAAGCCGCGCCCTTCAGAGGCGAAAGTGCGGCAAACGACCACATGGCGAAAACATTTTCGGCGGCTATAAGGACGTCTTCGCGAGCAGGCTCGCTCCCACAGGGGAATGCATTTCAAGGTGGGAGCGAGCCTGCTCGCGAATGGCTGCGCAGCAGCCCCGGTCATCTGTATAGAAGTTGTAACTGGGCGAACCGGATCATAAAAGCTAGAGTCTGATTGTTTCACGCAGGCCCCCGAACCATCACCTGCGCCCTCATCAAGGAGCTTTCATGCACACATTTCGCCGCAGCGCCGCCCTTCTCGCCCTGACCGTCGGCAGCATCGCCAGCCTTCCAGCCCTGGCCGCCGATGAGCTGCACTACAACCAGATTTCCCTGCGCGCCGAAGTCAGCACGGAAGTCGCCCGCGACCTGATGATCGTCACCCTCTACACCGAAGAACAAAACACCGACCCGGCCAAACTCGCCGCCGACGTCAGCACCACCATGAACAAGGCCCTGGCCCAGGCCAAGCAAGTCAAAGACATCACCCTGCGCCAGGGCAGCCGCAACAGCTACCCGATCTACGACACCAAAGGCCAGAAAATCACCGGCTGGCGTGAACGCGCCGAACTGCGCCTGGAAAGCGCCGACTTCGCCGCCCTGTCCAAACTCACCGGCGAACTGCTCGGCGACCTGAAAATGGGCGGCATGGACTTCGCCATCGCCGACCCGACCCGCAAGGCCAGTGAAGACCAGTTGCTGAAAGAAGCCGTCACCGCCTTCAAGGCCCGCGCGCAACTGGCCACCGACGCACTGGGCGGCAAGGGTTACAAAATCGTCAACCTGAACCTCAACAGCAACGGCTATCCACAGCCGTACCTGCGCGCACCGATGATGATGAAAGCCGCCGCCATGGATTCGGCACCGGTGACGCCGGAAGTTGAAGCCGGCACCAGCCAGGTGAGCATGACCGCTGATGGCTCGATTGAAGTGTTGATGCAGTGATTTGAAGTGGGTTGAATGAAAAACCGCCGATCGGTGCATGATCGGCGGTTTTTTTGTGCCTGGGATTTGCTGTGGATGAACCGCCGCCTTCGCGAGCAAGCTCGCTCCCACAGGTTGAAATGCAATCCACCTGTGGGAGCGAGCTTGCTCGCGAAGAACGATAACGCGGTCTCAGGTCTGCGGATCAACCCGGTCCAACGCTCGATTCACCGCCAGCTCAGCGAGCATCACAATCTGCTGAATCGCCAACGCCGTATTGCGCTCGGGCCGGCCCAATTGATCGGCAAAGTTACCGGTTAACGTATTCGCCGACGCCAGTGACTCACAGGCATGTGCCAACAGGCTTTCGGTGTCGATGTTTGGCTGGATCAGGAACATCGTGCTGGGCTGCCGGGGTTTGACCGGGTCGGGGCTGAGGTAGAAATCCAGGGCACGTTTGATGGCTTCGCGGGTTTTGATCTGGTCGTCGGCGCGGATGGCTTCTTCGAGTGGAGATGTGGGATCGATAGGTGGATCGGGGGACAACATTATCTTTCATGAAAATCTGCTCGTCATTCGAGCCGCCCTCAGCCATTTCTCACGTGGCAAAGGGTGGCAGCTATGTGCGGAGTGAGAAACCGGTGAGCAGAAAACCGGCCAGACCGAAGTCTGCCCGCACACAGCCGCCATAAGGCATTACGACAGCTAATAAGCCGGCCGCAATTATGGTCTTACTGGTGCTAGTTTCAAGCTCGGCGGGTTCTCACACCCGATCACTGAACATTCAGCGACACCCAGAGCCTAGAGAGCGAGCGTCCGACGGACAACCTGAAAACCTTGTGGGAAGGTTCTGGATATTTGCCACATATTTAAACAGCCAAAAGCCAACCCTCACCCTAGCCCTCTCCCAGAGGGAGAGGGGACTGACCGAGGTGTTTGGGAGAGTTACGCCGACGTGCGATACCGAGTTGAACTCAGATTTTGAAAGGCTCACAAATCGGCTCCCTCTCCCTCGGGAGAGGGCTGGGCGGGCGGCGTTCCGATGAGGGGCGAATCCACCACAAAACCAAAGCCGAACACCCGCTCTTCACCACTCAATAGGCCGAGTGTCAGCTCGCCTGCTCTTGATCTTGATCCACGGGCGACATCGGAAGGCTGAGAGGAGGGATTGATCCGGGGGTGGGAGCGCAGCGACCGTTTGGCGCAGCCAAAC
>NZ_LVEJ01000020.1 GCF_001648775.1 Pseudomonas fluorescens | reverse complement strand
AGGCTCGCTCCCACAAGGGAAAAGTGGTGATGTTCAGTCCCGAGATTGGCGGGCGGGGAAGAACAGTTCGAAGCAGGTGATGCCATCGGCACTGCTGGCGCTGTAGCGGCCTTGATGCAATTGCATGATGGTTGCGACGATCGACAGGCCCAGACCGTTGGATTGCGCCGAGCGCTCGCGTGACGGGTCGACACGGTAGAAGCGTTCGAACAGTCGCGCGAGATGCTCGGGCGCAATGGTCGCGCCGTGGTTTCTGACCCGTAAATAACTGCCATCCGCCTCGGCAATTGCCTCCACCTGCACCGTCGAATCCGCCGCGCCGTACTTGATCGCATTGGCGCACAGATTGGCCAACGCACGCCGCAACAACATCGGTTCGGCCCAGATCACACCGCTGCCGCGTGCCTCAATGTTGACCCCGACATCCGCCGCCAGGCCTTCAAAGTAATCGGCAATGCGTTGCATCTCATCCGCCGCATCCAGCTCCTGACGCTGGCTCAAGGCACTGGCCGGATCGGTGCGTGCCAGAAACAACATGTTGTCGAGCATGCGTGCCAGTCGCTCCAACTCTTCAACGTTGGAGGCGAGCAACTGTTGATAGGCCTCGCTGCTGCGATTCTGCTGCAACGCGACCTGGGTTTCGCCGAGCAGGTTATTGATCGGCGTGCGCAACTCGTGGGCCATGTCGGTGGACACCTGACTCAACTGCGCAAAGCCCTTGGCGAGGCGATCGAGCATGGCGTTGAACGCCTCGATCATTGGCTGCAATTCTCGCGGCGCACCGCTGCTGGCAAGGCGCTCACCGAGATTGCCGACGCCGATACCGTGGGCGTGCTTCGCCAGTCGCCGTAACGGCAACAAACCGCGATACACCAACAAACAGCCCACCAGCGCCAGCAACAGCGCGGCCAGCGAGGCGAGGCCATAAACACTCAAACGGTAGTTGGCGAGCATTGCCGTACGCTCGCTCATCAGCCGCCCGGTGGTGACTTGCAGATTGCCCAGTTCGCCAGAATCGATACGCGCCGCGACCGCCGAAAACGGCACGCCGTTGATGCTCGGCAGATGCTGCACGTCTTTCAGCGTCATCGCCTGGTCGATCGGCACTGCCGGCAACGTCGGTGTGTTGAGGTTGCCCGGGTTGACCACCAGCAGCGGCGGCTGCCCCGGCGTGCCGATGGTCAACAGCGCTTCGCGGTTGCCAAGCATGTTCTGGAACAGCGCCGGTTTGTTCTTGATCAACTCCAGCGTGTTGCTGTCGTTGAGGAAGGTGCGTAGTTGATCGACGCGGCTGACCAGCGAGATGTCATCGCGGCGGGTCAGTTGCTCTTCGAGTTCGCCATACAGCGCCGCACCGAGGCCGGCCAGCGACGCGAATGCGAGCAAGGCAAACACCAGCGCCAGGCGCAGGGTCAGGGAATACGGGCGATGGCCGCTCATGGCTGGGTATCGAAGCGGTAGCCGATGCCGCGCACGCTGTGGATCAGCTTGAGCTGGAACGGGTCATCGATCTTCGCCCGCAAACGGCGCACGGCGACATCGACCACGTTGGTGTCGCTGTCGAAATTCATGTCCCAGACCCGCGAGGCAATCAGCGAGCGCGCCAGCACTTGCCCGGTGTGACTGGCGAACAATTGCAGCAACGCGAACTCCTTGTTGGTCAGGGTAATGCGCACCCCGGCGCGGCTCACGCGGCGCTTGAGCACGTCGATCTGCAGGTCGGCGACTTGCAATTGTTCGTCCTCATGAATCGGCCCGCGCCGAGTCAGGGTGCGCAGGCGCGCGACCAGTTCGGCGAAGGAAAACGGCTTGATCAGGTAATCGTCGGCGCCCAGTTCGAGGCCTTTGACGCGGTCAGCGATATCGTCGCGGGCGGTGAGGAACAGCACCGGCGTGTCAGCTTCCTTGCGCAGCCGGCGCAGGACTTCCCAGCCATCCATCCTGGGCATCATCACATCGAGCACGATCACGTCGAAGCTGTGTTCCAGCGCCAGGTGCAAGCCGTCGGCACCGTCGCGGGCGAGGCTGACGCTGTAACCCAGTTCCTGCAAACCGTTGAGCAGGTAATTACCGGCCTTGGGTTCGTCTTCGACAACCAGAATATTCATCGATCAGTCTCAATGGTCATTGATGCAACCGCTGCCTTGTACCTGATAGTCCAGCACATGCTCGCGGCCCTGATGGTCGAGGTAGTTCAATTGCGCCGGAACCACGCCGCACGCTTGTGAAATATCGGTGCTGGACAGGACTTTGTCGACATCCAGATTGACGTAGAAACCGCTTTTGTCATGAATCACCGCGGTGTCGGGCATGTTCGCAGCGAACACGCTACCGGTGGTGAGGAGGGCGGTGAAGGCGAGCAGGAGGCTTTTCATGATCAGTCACTCAGTGGTCAAAGTTGATCGGCAGTGGCGCCGGGACAACTTCAGGCTACCGAGCGATTCGCACGGCAAACCGACAGCTGAATGACAAAGTTGTAATGAAACGGTGCGTGAAGATTTTCCAGGCTAAACGCTAACCCTGTGGGAGCGAGCTTGCTCGCGAAGGCGTTAGGTCAGGCGACATACATGTTGAATGTGCCGGCCTCTTCGCGAGCAAGCTCGCTCCCACAGGGAGTTGCGGTGCAGGTGAAATCTTTAGCTCGCGTGATTGTTGAGAATGCTCGCCACCTGCTGCGGCTGGCAGTTCAGGTACGGCGAAGACTTCAACCAGCGCTGATCCGGGTACCAGGAAAACATGAACTGGCCATTCTTCAACCGGTCGATCACCTGTTTGGCAATCTGTGGCCGCACCGCCGGGCAGCCCTGGCTGCGGCCGATGCGCCCTTGTTTCTTGCTCCACAACGGGTTCACGTAACTGGCAGCGTGAATGACAATCGCGCGATCGCGGGCCATGTCATTGAAACCTGGCTCCAGACCGTCCATGCGCAGCGAGTAACCGTGAGTGCCGCTGTAGCTTTCCTGCGTGCGGAACAGGCCAAGGCTGGACTGGTAACTGCCTTCGACATTGGAAAACTGCGTGGCGAAGTTTTCCCCGGAGTTGGAACCGTGGGCAACCAGATCGCGCAGCACCAATTTCTTTTTACTCAGGTCGAAAATCCACAGTCGGCGCTCAGTCGACGGTTGCGAATAGTCGATGATCGCCAGGTGGCGGGACGGCTTCGCGCCGTTGTTGACCGCGCATTGCATGGCGTTCAAAGCACCTTTCAGCGCCTGGGGATTGAGTTCTGGCGCGGCGTGCGCGAGGCTGGTGAAGAGAACCGGCGATGGCTTGCCGGCGGCAAAAACTGGACTGGACACGGCGACAAGGGTCGCGGTGGTCAGCAGAAGTCGGCGCAAAAACGTCAACATTTTATAAAGTGTCCTCACTTGCTACTTAGTTGGCACTTTGGCTCCTGACTCCCAGTCAATACCCGCAAGCCCGTTGATCGAGCCTGACTGTTCAGCGCACCTGATGTAAGGTTGGCCATCATCTAGACGGCCATGGATTGGAGTAAAGCAGTTGTTCAAAAAGTACGCATGCTACTTGAGCATTTGTTTGCTCGCTGCGCCGTTTGTCGCTTGTGCCGATGAGCCGCTGCCGCCGCTGGAGACACTGCCAACGCCACCGGCCGAAATGCCGGTCGAGCCGCAGAGTCCGCTGCAAGCGGTGTTGATCAGTTTGCCGCAGTCGTGCCCGGCGATTGCCGCGCACCTCAACGGCCCGGCGTTGACGCAGTTGCAGGCCTTCTACGCGCAACAGGACTGGATGCCGGTGTGGGCAAGTGAGTCCGCACAATTGCCGGTCTTGCAAGCACAATTGCAGTTGTTGGCCGACGATGGCCTCAATCCAAAACGTTATCCGGTCGCGACCTCGGCGCCGCAGGACGGCGAGTTGTGTGCCGACATCGACATCAGCCGCAACTACCTCCAGGCCCTGCAAGACCTGCATTACGGGCGCCTGCTGCAATCGCACTTCGAACCGCTGTGGCATGCCGATGAAGCGCCGCGCGACCGTCAGGCTGAATTACTCGCCATCGCTGTGCCGGGCATGCACGACATCGCAGCGGCGTTCGATCTGGCTCGTCCGCGTCTGGCGCAATATCAAAACCTGCGTCATCTGTATGCCGCGCAACGCCTGAAAGCCTTGCCGCAGTGGCAGGCCGTCGGCAACGGCCCGTTGCTGCGCCCGGCAATGGAAGACAAGCGCGTGCCGGAACTGGCTCAGCGTCTGTACAACGAAGGCTATCTGACCCACCTCATTGGCACCCCTGACAACGCCTACGATGGTGTGCTGGTGGAAGCGGTGAAGAGTTTTCAGGCCAACCATTCGCTGCAGGCTGACGGTGTGGTCGGGCCGGGGACGATTACCGAACTCAACATCAGTCCGCTGGCTCGCCGCGAGCAGCTGCGGGTCAACCTCGAACGTTTCCGCTGGCTGGCCCAGGACATGGAACCCGATGGTTTGCTGGTCAACGTTGCCGCCGCCGAACTGACCCTGTATCAGGGCGGTCAGGCGGTTTGGCAAACGCGCACTCAAGTCGGTCGCGCCGAACGCCAGACACCGTTGCTGAAATCCCGCGTGACGCGTCTGACCCTCAATCCGACATGGACGGTACCGCCCACCATCTGGAAGGAAGACAAACTGCCGGCGATCCGCAAGGACCAGACCTTCCTCAGCCGACAGAATCTGCAAGTGCTCGACGCCAACGGCCAGCCACTGGCCGCCGCGGACATCGATTGGGACAACCCCGGCAACATCCTCCTGCGCCAGGATGCCGGGCCGCGTAATCCGTTGGGGCAGATGGTCATCCGCTTCCCCAACCCGTTCTCGGTGTACCTGCACGACACGCCGAGCAAGGCGCTGTTCGACAAGGGCCCGCGCGCATTCAGCTCCGGCTGCGTGCGGGTCGAGCACCCGATGCAACTGCGCGATCTGCTCCTGAGCCCGGCGGAAAAGGCCCGTACCGAGACCTTGCTCGCCACCGGCACCACCCACGAATTTCGCTTGTCGGCGCCGGTGCCGATCCTGATGACCTACTGGACCGTGCAGGTCGACAGTGCTGGCCGCGTGCGTTACGCGCCGGACATCTACAGCCGTGACAGTGCCTTGCTGGCGGGACTGGATCGGGCGCATTGAGCCTCAGCGGGTGCTTCTGTTCCAGAACACCCGCGCCAGCCACGCATCAACACTCAACTTGCCGGCCCCGGCGAATACCAGCGGCAGCAACGCGGCCAGGTAAATCGCCGGTAGCTTGAAATTGCCGAAACCCTTGTTGGTGATCGCATAGCCCTGCGCCAGTTCGCTCAGCGTCGACCAGTCCGCAGGCCAGTGCACGGCGGCAGTGGCGACGACGGTGACCACGATCAGCGAAATCGCTGAGAGGCGCGTGCCGATGCCGATCAGAATTGCCAGGGCGCAGATCAGCTCGGCCCACATCGACAACTCCCAGTTCAGCGTCGCTGGCAGGTGATCGAACGGGAAGGGGAATCTGTCCTGAATGTCTTCGAACCAGTTCTGCCCATTGAATTTCTCCAGGCCGGACTCGAAGAATTCCCAGGCGATGAACAGACGCAGCGTCAGAGGGGCGAGCCAGGTGCCGGCGCGGTCGAGGTTCAGGTGCAGGCCTTTGATGGCGGTTGAGAAGGGGGTGGTCATGGTATCTCTCCGGTGGATGGGGCAAGGTGAATCGACCGGGTCATTTCAGCGTTGGGGTGTATCGGGGGTGTGTCGGCGGGGTGGGGGATTGTGCTGTTGGTGTGTCTGCGGCTTCGGGGATACAGTGCGATACAGTCAAAAGCCCCTCACCCTAACCCTCTCCCAGAGGGAGAGGGGACTGACCGTGGGATATTGAAGAGGTACGCCGACCTGAACCTGTTTTGTTGAATCCATAATCGACCGGATTTTTCAGGTCGATGTTTCACGCCAGACACCTCGGTCGGCCCCCTCTCCCTCCGGGAGAGGGCTGGGGTGAGGGCAACGGGCTGGACGCCGACCGCCGGCCCAGTCAGCATGACCAAAAAAAACGGACCACCTCCCATGCGACGACTTCCCTCACTGGCCGCCTTGCGCACGTTCGAATGCGCCGCCCGCCACGCGCATTTCGGCCGGGCAGCCGCTGAACTGTGCGTCACCGACAGCGCCGTCAGCCATCAAATCCGCCAGCTCGAAGAACAACTCGGCGTCTCGCTGTTCATCCGCGAAGGCCGCCAGATTCGCCCGACCATCGCCGCCGGACGCCTGATGCAAAGCCTGCAGCAAGCCTTCGAACTGATCGGCGAGGCCTGCGATGAGCTGCGCGATCCATCCTCGCTGGCCGTGCTCAGGCTGGCCGTCACCGCGGAACTTGCGCAAAAGTGGCTGATGAGTCGCCTCACCGATTTCTATGCACGCTACCCGCACATCACCTTGCACCTCTACGAACAACCGATCGACGCCACGGGCCCCGGCGAAGACATCGATCTGGCCATCACCTACGGCACCGGACCGGTGGACAGCAGCGCCTACTTCGTTCGGCCACTGCCCGATCTGCAATTCTTCCCGGTGTGCAGCCCGGGCCTGTTCAATCAGGGCACCTTGAAAACACCCAGGGATCTGGCCCGCCACTGCCTGTTGCACGACGATCAGGACGGCAAGACCTGGACCGCCTGGCTGACCAGCCACGCGGGTGATCAACGCCCGCAACGGCAATTGTATTTCGCCCACGCCGGCCTCGCGCTGGAAGCAGCGGCGCAAGGGCAGGGCGTGGCCATGGGCGACAACCTCACCGCGCAGGAAGACCTGCAATCTGGCCGTCTGGTGCGCCCATTCGCTTCCAGCATGACCGCGCTCGGCCAATACGCGCTGGTTTGCGAGCGGCTGCGGCTGGAGCGCCCGGCGGTGGCGCAAATGCTCGAATGGTTCAACGATCAACTGGCTGATTGATGAGTTGAATTCAACTGTTCCACAATAATCATCGTTGGCGGGCGTGCTGCGTGCGCCCTTAGCCTGTGGTCATTCCAATCCCATCGCGAAGACGAGGTTTGACCATGGCACGTTTGCTCGACTCCACCCCTAAACACGACGGTTTCCGTCTGCCCGGCGAATTCGAAGCCAAATCCGGTTGCTGGCTCGGCTGGCCGGAGCGCACCGACGTCTGGCGCAACGGCGCCAAACCGGCGCAGAAAGTCTGGGTGCAGATCGTCACCGCCATCTCCCACAGCGAACCGGTCACTGTGTGCGTCTCTGCCGCGCAGTTCGCCACGGCGCGCCGGCAGTTGCCGCCGCAAGTGCGCGTGGTCGAGATGACCTGCAACGACACCTGGTTCCGCGACAGCGGCCCATGCTTTGTGGTCAACGATCAAAGTGGTGAAGTGCGTGGCGTCGACTTCGAGTTCAACGCCTATGGCGGCCTCGACGGCGGCCTCTATTACCCGTGGGACAAGGACGACCAGATCGCCAGCAAGATCCTCGAAATCGAGCGTTTCGACCGTTACCGCGCGCCGCTGATTGCTGAACTCGGCGGCATCCAGAGCGATGGCCAGGGCAGCATTCTCACCACCGAACAATGCCTGCTCAACCGCAATCGCAACCAGCATCTGGGCAAGGACGAAGTTACCCGCCGGCTCACCGATTACCTCGGTGCCGAACAAGTGATCTGGCTGCCACGCGGCTGCAAATTCGACGAAACCGATGGCCATGTCGACGACCTCGCGTGTTTCGTCCGTCCGGGCGAAGTGGTGTTGCAATGGACTGACAACCGCGACGATCCGCAGTGGGAGATTTACCAAGAGGCCTACGACATCCTGCGCAGCACCCGCGACAGCCGGGGGCGCGAGCTGACCGTACACAAACTGCCACAACCGGACGTACTGGAGTGGACCGCCGAAGAAGCCGACGGCCTCGATCAGCAGGACAGCACCCACACCCGTCAGGCCGGCACGAAAATCTGCGCGTCGTACATCAACTACTACGCCGGTAATAGCTCGATCGTCGTGCCGCTGTTTGGTGATCGCAACGATCAAGTGGCGATGGCGACGCTGGCCGAACTGTTCCCGCAGCACAAAATCGTCGGCATCGAAAACTCCCGGGAGATCCTTCTCGGCGGCGGCAACGTCGCGTGCATCACCATGCCGCAATACGCCGGCCTGAAAAAGGGAGCCTGAGCATGCGCCTGCACAAACTGACTCAAGCGTTATTGCTGGTGCTTGCACCCTTGTGTGTGCAGGCTGCCGACAGCGCGAAACCGGTGGTTAATCTGTACATCTGGGGCGAGTACCTGGCGCCGGATACGCTGAAGAATTTCGAGGCGCAAACCGGCATTCACGTAGTCGCCGATCATTTTGATTCGCTGGAAACCGTCGAGACCAAACTGCTCACCGGGCGCAGCGGATATGACTTGGTGCTGACTGCAGGGCAGCACCTGTCGCGGGCCATCGAAAGCGGCGCCATCCAGCCGTTGGACAAGGCCCGAGTGCCGCACTTTGCCGGGGTCGGTGAAGAGTTTCGCCAGCATATGGCCGTGTTCGATCCGGGTAATCGTTACGCCGGGATTTACGCCTGGGGCACCACTGGCGTGGGGTATCAGGAAGAGGCGATCAAGCAACGTTTGCCGGATGCGCCGACGGACAGTTGGGCGATGTTGTTCGATCCGGCGGTGGTTTCGAAATTCGCTGATTGCGGGGTGAGTCTGCTCAACGATCCCAACGAAGTATTCGCTGCCGTCATGAAGTACATGGGGCTGGACATCAATCGACAGAACCTCGATGACTTGAAACTCGCCGAGCAGCAACTGGCGAAGATCCGCCCATACATTCGTTATTTCGACAACGACCTGAACATCAGCGATCTGGCCAATGGCAACACCTGCGTGGCGATGTCGTGGAACGGCAACGTCGCCATCGCGGCGGGGCAGGCTGAGGCGGCGAAGAAGCCGTTCACGCTGAGTTATCGGATTCCGAAAGAGGGCACGTTGATCTGGTTTGATGCGATGGTGGTGCCCAAGGACGCGCCGCATCCAGAGGCCGGGTTGGCATTGATGGATTATTTGATGACGCCGCAGGTGATTGCGCCGATCACCGACACCATTCATTACGCCAATGCGATCACGGCGGCGGATGGGTTGGTCGATGCCGCGATACGTAATGATCCGGGGACGTATCCCTCGGCCGGCGTCAGGGCCACGTTGTACAGCAAGAATGACAATGGCAAGGCGTTCAATCGGGCGCTGATTCGGGCGTTCAGCCGGTTGAAGTCCGGGCTGTGAAAAACTGACCCTCACCCCAGCCCTCTCCCAGAGGGAGAGGGGGCCGACCGAGGTGTCTTGCGTTAAACATCGACCTGAAAAATCGAGTCGATTATGGTTTTAACCCTCGGCGATCATGGATTCACCCACGCTATTTCAGGTCGGCGTAAACCCCCAATCTCCCCCAATCAATCCTCTCTCCCTCTGGGAGAGGTCTAGGGCGATCATGGAATTGAGAAGTCTTGGCAATCATGGATTCACAGACGCTATTTCAAGTCGGCGTAAATCCCCAATATCCCCCAATCAGTCCCCTCTACCTTTGGGAGAGGGCTAGGGTGAGGGCAACGGTTTTGGCACCCGCCACAAATACCACGCCGCCACCGTCCGATAAGGGCTCCACCCCAACCCAATCTCAACCATCTGCCTGCGCGTCGGCAGCACCTCCAACCCCTTCAACCGCCGATACCCCTCACGCACGCCAAAGTCATCCGCCGGCAGAATATCCATGCGCTCCAGGCTGTAAATCAGCAACATCTCCACCGTCCAGCGACCCACCCCGCGCAGGCTGACCAAACGCTCGATCAACGCCTCATCGTCCATCGCCAACGCCGTGGCGTGATCCGGCACCACGCCGTCCAGCGTCGCCTGAGCGATCCCCTGAATCGTCGCAATCTTGCCCGCGGAAAACCCGCAACTGCGCATGCGCTCGAAATCCGTCGCAAGGACCTGCTCGGGACGCGGAAACGACTGCCCAGCAAACAACCCGACCAAGCGCCCGACAATCGCATCCCCGGCCTTGGCATGCAGTTGCTGATAAGCAATCGCCCGCACCAGCGATTCATACGGATCACGCGCCGGATGCGGTTGATGCAGGCACGGGCCGACCGTTGCGATATGGCGCTGCCAGTCCGCATCAAGCGCGGCCAGAAACTCGCTGGCCGCTTGATAGGCATCAGGCATGTTATTTCAGCAAACCGTTGACCTCGCCGTAGGTGAACGCCTTGAGGTCATGGGTATCGAGTTTGCCGCTGGCCAGAAAGCTTTTCACCAGCCCGCCCATGGCGCCATAGAGGAATTCGGCGATGCCGGAACCCGCGCTCAAGCGGCGCACGCCAAGCGCTTGCAGTTCTTCAGGCGAAGGCAGGCAAGCGAAACCAAGGACATTGACTGGCAGCGCAGTGCCCTTGCAGATGGCCTCGATTTCATAGGCCGAGGTGACGCCCGCCGCAAACAAACCATCAGCCCCAGCCGCTTGATACAGAGCCGCACGACGCAGGGTTTCGGCAACGCGATCCTCGGCCGGCACAAGGCTTTTCAGATAGACATCGGTGCGCGCATTGATGAACAGCTGCACCTCGCGCTTGTTGGCAACCTGTCGCGCCACTTCGATCTTGCGCGCGAGCAACTCGGGATCCGCAGAACCGTCCTCGATATTGATCCCCACGGCACCCGCCGCGATCACCGCCTCCAGCACTTCCGCCACGCGCCCGAGGTCATCGGAATAACCGGCCTCGACGTCCACAGTCAACGGCACGCTGATCACCCGCGCGATGGATTCCACTGTCGACACCAGACGGTCAAGGGGCAGGGCGTTGCCGTCCGGATACCCGTGAGCCCAGGCCACCGCCGCACTGCTGGTGGCCACGGCTTTACCGCCCAGGTGCTCGACCAGTCGCGCACCGGTGGCGTCGGCGACATTGGTCAGAATCAACAGGCCTTGCTGGTGCAACTGGTGAAACTGCGTAGCGAGCGCGTTCATCAAAAATCCTTCTTGTCAGTTGATCGGGTTGGTCAGAAAGCCAATGGTTGGGCGAGCTGCACGGCGGCGTTTTCCAGCCGCAGCAGAAACGCTTTGCGCGGCTGCCCACCACCATAGCCGGTCAGCGAGCCATCCGCGCCGATCACTCGATGGCAGGGCACCACAATCGACAGACGATTGTGCCCATTGGCCAGACCGACCGCGCGACTGGCGCCGGGCTTGCCCATACCGGCGGCGATGGCGCCGTAGGTGCTGGTGTGGCCATAAGGGATTTGCAGCAGCGCCGACCAGACCTGCCGGGCGAACTCGCTGCCGGGCAGATGCAGAGATACGGTAAAGTTCGTCAGCTCGCCGGCGAAATACCGCGCCAGTTGCTCCTCGATCTGCTGCAAATACGCGTTGTGCCCCGGCGCGACTGCGTAGCCGTAGCGATTCTGCAATTCCTCGACCTCGCGGGTCAGCGCCGGGCGATCAAGAAACTCCAGCAACACCAGCCCACGGCGCTCGGCCATGGCGATCATCGGCCCCAACGGTGTGGTCAGTCGGGTGAACAGCAGTGGTTCGCTCTGCGCGACGCGGCCGGGCGTGATGTGAAAGGACTTCTGAAAGGCATCGCGAAAACCGCTGAGCGACTCATAGCCTGAATCAAACGCGGCATGATCAATCGAGGTGCCTTGCTTGATGCCGCCCAGCGCCATGCCCAAGCGGCGCGTGCGTAGCCACGCATGGAAGGTCATGCCGAAATGCTGTTTGAACCAGCGCCGCAGTTTCAGCGGTTCGATGCCTTCAGCGAGCAACTGCGCATCACTCCAGCGCACCTCCGGGTCGGCCTCCACTGCTTTGAGCAAGCGCTGCACCCAGTCCGGCGCGATGGCCGCGGCGTCCAGCGGTTTGCAGCGCAGGCAGGCGCGATAACCCGCCGACAGGCAATCGTCGGCATGGGCGAAGAACTCGACGTTCTGCGGTTTTGGCTTGCGCGCCGTGCAACTGGGACGGCAGAAGATCCCGGTGGTTTTTACGGCCGTGAAGAACACGCCTTCATAGGCAGTGTCGCGTTCGAGCATGGCGCGAACCATCTCGGCGTGGGGCGGCAAAACAGCGGTTTGTATGTTCATGGGCTGAGAGTAAAACCAGTTTGTCGATGGCTCCACCGGAAAATCGACAGTGAATTTTTCCGATTCTGCACCACAATGAGCGGGTCGCTGAATGTGAGGAACCCAACCCATGCACCCCTTCACTATCCAACATATCGATCACATCGTCCTGCGCGTCGCCGATCTGCAGCGCAGCATTGACTTCTACGGCCAGGTGTTCGGCGCTGAAGTGGTCAAACGCAACGAACCGCTGGGCCTGATCCACCTGCGCGCCGGCACTTCGATGATCGACCTCGTCGACCTGCAAGGCGAACTCGGCCGCAAGGGCGGCGCGGCGGCCGGGGCCGAGCGGCGCAACGTCGATCACTTCTGCCTGCGCATCGAACCGTTCGATGAAGCGGCGCTGATTGAACATCTGCAAACCTTCGGCCTGAGCGTGGCAAAAGCCGAGTCACGCTTCGGCGCCGAGGGCAAAGGGCTGTCGCTGTACTGCTTCGACCCGGACGGCAATCAGGTCGAACTCAAAGGCCCATCCGCGGCTTAAGCGCGTTTCGCCAGCAACAACACCGAAGCTGCCGCCGACAGCAAGCCTGCGCAGCAACGATTGAACATCCGTTTGCCGCGCGGCTCGGCGAACCAGCGGCGCATGTGCAGGCCCATCCACGCGTAGGCGCTGATGGCGATCCATTCCAGCAACAGGAACAGCACGCCCAGCACCGCAAACTGCGCCGGCACCGGGCGCGTCGGGTCGACGAACTGCGGCAGAAACGCGGTAAACAACAGGATCGCCTTCGGATTGCCCGCCGCCACCAGAAACTCCTGCCGCGCCAACGCAAAGAAACCAACGGTCGCGCCCGTTACCAGCTGCTCGGCCTCAGGATTGGCCCGCCACAACTGCCAGGCCAGATACAACAGATACGCCGCGCCAATGATCTTGATCGCATGGAACAGCCATTCCGAGGTCTGCAGCACCACCGACAGGCCCGCACCGGCCAGCGCAATCATCCCGGCGAACGCCAGAATCCGCCCGATGCCCGCCGTGCACGCGCGGCGAAAGCCATAACGCGTGGCGTTGCTGACCGACAGCAGATTGTTCGGCCCGGGGGCCATGTTCAGGGCGAAACAGGCCGGAAGAAACAGGGTGAGGGTGGCGAGATTCATGACGGCACTCCAGAAACCAGAGCGATATTTTTAGCACAGCCACCAGGCGCCCCGACCCATACAGTCACGCAGCGCTGTCGCGGTACAGCGCCCGTGGGCTGTTGGGCAACGCGGTCGAACTTTTTGCAGATGCCTTCACTCTGAATGACTCAGAGGGTGATGGTTTCGGCAGAAATAATTATCCGGCCGGTCAGGAATCGCGATAGCCGTGTAAAATTTCGCCGACGTTGCACTCACCCCGTTAGGCCCCAGGCGGCCCCACCAAGAGCGATCTACATGCAAGCAAAGGCCCGTGAAGTTTATGTGCCACCGGTGCTGCAAGATCTGCGGGCCGGCACTGCCGAGCTGCACATCGCACTGGAAAAACGCCTTCCCTTTTTCTCCGATACCCTCGATAAGCAGGCCTTTGTGCGGCTGATGCAGGCTTATTACGGCTTCTATCTGCCGCTGGAAAACGCCTTGCTCCGCAGCGATGCAATGCCTGCCGATTTTGATCTGACGCCCCGACTCAAAGCGCCAACCTTGCGCACTGATCTGCACCTGCTGGGCGTATCTACCGAAGTGTTGCAAAGCCTGCCGCACTGCCAGCAATTGCCGGTCATCGACTCAAGCGCTGCCTGCCTTGGCGTGCTTTATGTGCTGGAGGGGGCAACGCTCGGCGGGCAAATCCTGCGCCGGGAAATCTCGACACGGTTAGGCCTGGAAGCCGACAACGGTGCAGCCTTTCTCGATATTTACGGCGCTGCCACCGGGCGCCGTTGGCGCGATTTTATTGAGTATCTGGGCAATCGCCCAATGAGCGCCACCGAGCGCGCCGCCGTCGTCACAGCGGCACAAACCACATTCAGCGGTTTCGAGCACTGGCTCGAAAGCCGGGAGGTACTGGCATGAATCCGCAAGACAAAGAAGCCTTTGAAGAACTGCTGGCCAACTGTGCCGACGAGCCGATTCGTTTCCCCGGCGCGATCCAGCCCCACGGTTTGTTGCTGACCCTTAGCGAGCCTGAGTTGGTGATCATTCAAGTCAGCGCCAACGTCGAAACCCTGCTGGGCCGCGCGCCGCAGAGCCTGATCGGTCAGCCACTGGAAAGCTTGATTGGCGATGCCGAAGCGGCGCAAGTGCGCGAAGCCTTGCTGCAACCTTCGCTGTCTGACTTGGAGCCGCTGCGCTTGCGGCTCAACGGCACCGCGTTCGAAGGCTTGCTGCACCGTCATCAGGGCGTGCTGATTCTGGAGCTGGAAATCCACGTCGAGAACTTCCAGCCGCGCAACGTCGCCGGCAACCAGACCCATCTGGGGCGCATGCTCCAGCGTCTGCAAGCGGCCACAACGTTGCAGGCGCTGTACGACATCAGCGTCAAGGAAATCCAGGCGATGACCGGTTACGACCGGGTGCTGATCTACCGTTTCGAGGAAGAGGGCCACGGCCAGGTCATCGCTGAAGCCTCGGACCCGTCGATGGAAGTGTTCAACGGCCTGTTCTTCCCTGCGTCGGACATTCCCGAGCAGGCGCGCGAGCTGTATCGGACCAATTGGCTGCGGATCATCCCCAATGCCGACTACCAACCGGTGCCGCTGCTGCCAAAGCTGCGCCCGGACACTGACGCGCCGCTGGACCTGAGTTTTGCCACGCTGCGCAGCGTGTCGCCGATCCACTGCCAATACATGAAGAACATGGGCGTGCTGTCGTCGATGAGCATTTCCCTGCTCAAGGGCGACAAGCTGTGGGGCTTGATCAGTTGCGGCAATCGCCAGCCGTTGCATGTGCCGCATGAATTACGCGCGGCGTGCCAGACCATCGGTCAAGTGTTGTCGCTGCAGATCAGCGCCATGGAAGCGCTGGAGATCAGCCGTCAGCGCGAAGAAAAGGTCGAGGCGTTGGCGCTGCTCAATCAAGCGATGATCGACTCGCCGCAGAATGTCTTCGACGGTCTGGCCAACCAGCCGCAAACCCTGATGGCGCTGACCAATGCCGGCGGTATCGCAATCATCGAAGACAAACAACTGCACCGCTACGGCAACTGCCCGGAGCCGGAAGAAATCCGCGCCCTGCACAAGTGGCTTCAGAACGGCGGCGAGCCGGTGTTCGCCAGTCATCATCTGGCCAGCGTCTATCCGCCGGCCGCCCACTATCAGCAGGTCGCCAGCGGCGTGCTCGCCTTGAGCCTGCCGAAACCGGTCGACAACGGTGTGTTGTGGTTCCGTCCCGAGGTCAAGGAAAACATCAATTGGAGCGGCGACCCGCGCAAGCCGCTGGACCTGGAAAACTCCGACGCCGGCCTGCGCTTGCGCCCGCGCACCTCGTTTGAAATCTGGAAAGTCGAGATGGCCGGGATCTCCACCAAGTGGAGCCACGGTGATTTGTTCGCGGCCAACGACCTGCGGCGTTCGGCGCTGGAAAACGATCTGGCCCGGCAGGTGCGCCGCGAGCAGGAAGCGGTCCGTGCACGTGATGAGTTGGTGGCGGTGGTGTCGCACGATCTGCGCAACCCGATGACCGTGATTTCAATGCTCTGCGGCATGATGCAGAAGGCCTTCAGCTCCGACGGCCCGCACACCTCGCGGCGCATCTCCACGGCCATCGACACCATGCAACAAGCCGCCGGGCGCATGAACACACTGCTGGAGGACTTGCTCGACACCTCGAAAATCGATGCCGGGCGCTACTCCATCACCCCGCAAAAACTCGACGTCGGGCAGATGTTCGAAGAAGCGCAGGCACTGCTTGCGCCGCTGGCACTGGACAAGGACATCAGCATTTCCTTCGCCGCTGATGCTGATCTGCGCATTCATGCCGACCCGGAGCGGCTGTTTCAGGTGCTGTCGAACCTGGTCGGCAACGCGATCAAATTCACCCCGCGACTGGGCACGGTCGGCGTGCAGGCCACGTCTGTTGGCGATGACATCGTCTTCACCGTGCGCGACAGTGGCGAAGGCATTCCCAAGGAACATTTGCCGCATGTGTTCGACCGTTACTGGACGGTGAAAGAGGGCAATCCGACCGGTACGGGCCTGGGTTTGTACATCACCCAAGGCATCGTCGAAGCCCACGGCGGACGGATCTTCGCCGAGAGCGAGCCGGGGCAGGGCAGCGAGTTCCGCTTCACCGTGCCGCGTTTGGACTGAGCCTCGATTTTTATGTGGGAGCGAGCTTGCTCGCGAATGGGGTCGTCCTGGCAATGCAGTGTTGAATGACCCACCGCTTTCGCGAGCAAGCTCGCTCCCACAAGGGATATGTGCGGTCAGGGGCATTTTCTTCAATACCGGGAGCAGGGCGGTGGCTAGGGTGAGCACCTTGTTCCTCGATTTGAAGCAGGTGTGCGATGAGTCTGATTGTTTCGATGGCGGCGTTTGCGCTGGCGGCGTCCATCACGCCGGGGCCAGTGAATATCGTGGCGTTGAGTTCCGGGGCACAGTTCGGCTTTCGCGCCAGCCAGCGGCATGTCGCCGGGGCCACGTTAGGGTTTGTGTTGCTGCTGGTGCTGATGGGGTTGGGTCTGCACGAGGTACTCAAGCTCTGGCCGTTCATGACCCGAGTGGTGCAGTTGGCCGGTGTGGCGTTTCTGCTGTTCATGGCGTGGAAACTGGCCATGGATGACGGGCAGTTGAACGCAAAGGATTCCGCCCGGGCGCCATCAATGCTCTATGGCGCGGTGATGCAGTGGCTCAACCCGAAAGCCTGGCTGGCCTGCGTCGCGGGTATGGGCGCGTTTGTCGCCGATGGCGAGGCGCGGTTGGTCTGGCAGTTTGCGGCGGTCTATCTGGTGATCTGTTATCTGTCGGTCGGCTGCTGGGTGTATGCCGGGACGTTTTTGCGTGGGTATTTGAGCAATGCGGCGGGGATGCGCTGGTTCAATCGGGTGATGGCGGGCTTGTTGGCATTGAGTGCAATCTACTTGTTGTTCACTTGACCCTGTGGGAGCGAGCCTGCTCGCGAATGCTGTGTGTCAGTCACTGGATATGCCGACTGAAGCACCGCTTTCGCGAGCAGGCTCGCTCCCACATTGATCGGCGTCACTGCCAGAGATTAGTTGAACGGCTGCGCAAAAACGCCACCCTCAATGTGATAAACCTTCGGTTCCTCGGAAAAATACTCCTCCAGACCCAGCATGAAAACCCGATGGTCTTCACTCGCTTCAAACCCCGGCGTGTGATCTTCAAGAGATTGCCAGCGCACGATCAGGTTGAAGATCTCTGGCGTTTCGATCCCTTGTGCGAGCAGGTGGCCGCCGTAGCCCTTTGCGCGTTTGAGCAAAGGCTCGACCTCGGTAAACGCATGCCGAAACGCCGCAGTTTGTTCTGTGTGAACGGGCAGTAAAGCGATCTCATAAATCATGGTGTTCTCCTTGCACTGGGTTCAGCGATTGGCGAGTTCGGGCGACGGCGCAACGGCAATCGCGATTTTGCCTTGAACACCGTTATTGGGCGTCTCCAGCCTGGCATGGGCAAGTCCCAGGTCAGCCAGCGAATACACCGCGCCCACATGCGGCCGCAATTGACCGCGATCGATCAAGGCGCTCAGTTCATCGAGCTTGCCGCGGTTCTGCCGAGTGAATACGAAGTGGTAACTGGCGTTTTTGCCCCAGGCCTGGATCAGGTTTTGTGGCTGGGCAAGGTCGACGATCGACACCACGCGGCCCAGCTGTGCGAGTGCGTCGGGGCTACGCGCCAAGGTGTTGCCACCGATGGTGTCGAACACGACATCGACGCCGCGCCCCTCGGTTTCGCGCAGGATCGCTTCGACGTAATCGTCCTTTTCGTAGTCGATCAGCACATCGGCGCCCATGCGCCGGGCGAACTCGAAATTGGCTTCACGCACGGTGGTGAAGACCTTCGCGCCGATGGCTTTGGCCAGCTGAATCGCGACATGACCGACACCGCCCGCACCGCCGTGGATCAGAACGCTTTCACCGACTCTGAGCGCTGCCCGCACGACCAGCGCTTCCCACGCCGTGCCGCCCACCAGACTCAGGCTCGCCGCTTCAAGATGGCTCAGCGTCGCAGGCTTCTTGCCGACAATGCTTGCGGCCGCAACGTGGTACTCGGCGTAGCTGCCCGGGCCGTCGAATATCTGCGGGGTGTACCAGACTTCGTCGCCCGGCGCGAAAGCCGTCACCCCCGGCCCGACGGCTTCGACAACGCCGGAGACGTCGTGACCGGTGATGGCTGGCAGGGGCACCAAATCCGCATAGTCGCCACGGCGCACCTGATAATCCAGCGGGTTGATGGAGGTGGCATGTACCCGCACCAGCACTTCTCCGGCTTGCGGAACGGGTTTGGGCACGTCGCACAGTTCGAACGATTCCGCGCCGCCAAATGAAGTAAGGATCATCGCTTTCATTGCATTTCCTCGTTTCGGTAAAAAGGGATATCGGGAATTCTCGATATCATGGGGCAAAAAATTACAGCTCGCTGCCGATGATCTCGGCCAGGGCACTGATCGCGGCTTCGTTGCGTTTGTAGTAAGTCCACTGGCCGATGCGCCTGACTTCAACCAGCCCGGCGCGTTGCAGCGTCGCCAGATAATCGGACACCGTCGACTGCGACAGCCCGACACCTTCCTGAATACTGCTGACGCAAACGCCCACCGTGTACACGTCACCTTCGTCCTGGGGAGGAAAGTGTTTCTCGGGATCCTTCAAGCCTTTGAGGATTTCCAGGCGTGTACGGTTCGAGAGGGCTTTGAAGATTTCGAGTAGGTCCATGCCGCGAAGATATCGGAATTTACCGATATGTCAATATCTGAATGTGAGACCGATCAGGCAATCACTCTGACCCCTGTGGGAGCGAGCTTGCTCGCGAAAGCGGTGTATCAGTCGATGAATGAACTGACTGAACCAACGCATTCGCGAGCAGGCTCGCTCCCACAGGGGACAGTGTTGAGTTTCAGATGAGGTGTCAGCCGCGATATTGCCCCGGCGTCGCCGCCAGATGCTGCTTGAACGCCCGCTGAAAATGCGCCTGATCGGCAAACCCGGCTTCAAGCGCTACGTCGGCAATCAACTGCCCGCTGCGCAAACGCTCGCGGGCGAACTGGATGCGTTGGTTGACCACAAAAGCGTGGGGCGTCATGCCGTAATGCTGTTTGAAGGCGCGGATCAGGTAGGACGGTGACAGTTGTGCCGCCGCACAGATGTCGTCGAGGTTGAGCACCTCGGTGCAATGCGCGCGGATGAAGTCGGCGGCGCGTTCAAGTTTGAAATTTGGCTCGCGCAAGGACGGGCCGGCAGGGTTGAGGCGCAGTTGCAGGTCGCTGAAGAATTCCACTGCCGCGCTTTGTTTGCGCAAGACATCCTGTTGCTCGTCGACCAATACGTCGTAAAGCGCGATCAGGTCGCGAAACAATCCTGGGTCCTGCAGATGCGTGTCGCAAAACCGCCGAAACTCAAGGTCACTGGCGAAGCCCAGTTGATGCTGCAAATCCGTCAGCCACGGCGTTTCGACGTACAGCATCACGTACGACCAAGGCTGATCATCGATCGGATTGCACGCATGCACATCACCGGGATTCATCAGCACCACGGTGCCTGCCACGACTTCGAACTGTGCTTGCTCATGCACATACGTGCTGCGCCCGGCGGTGATCGCGCCAATGGAAAAGTGCGCATGGGAATGCCGGGCGTAGCAGACCTCGCGGCCATCGGCGATGGCCCGCGCTTCAATGAATGGCAGCGCCGCGTCGCGCCAGAAACGCGGGGCTTTTTCAGGGTTTTTGGCGGCAACGTGTTTCATTGTTGTATTCCCGGCAGGCCAGGGCGCCAGTGTATTAGCTCTGGCCGGCAAAGGCCCGTTCGAGTTCGGCAATGTCGAGTTTTTTCATGGTGAACATCGCCTGCATCGCGCGTTGTGATTTGCTGGTGTCGGCGTCCTGCATCATGTGCATGAACGCCACCGGCACGATTTGCCACGACACGCCGAACTTGTCTTTGAGCCAGCCACATTGCTGGGCTTCGACGGGGCCACCCTCGGACAGGTTGCCCCAGAAATGGTCGACTTCTTCCTGATTCTGGCAGTTGACCTGAAACGAGATCGCCTCGCTGAATTTGAACATTGGCCCACCGTTGAGCCCGGTGAAGGTCTGGCCATCGAGCTCGAAACTGACGGTCATCACCGCACCTTCCGGCTTGCCGTGAAATTCCTGGCCGACCTTGCTGTAGTGGGTCAGGCCGGTGATTTTCGAATGGTCGAAGATCGAGCAATAGAACTTCGCCGCAGCTTCGGCCTGATCGTCGAACCACAGGCAGGGCGTGAGTTTCTGAAAGCGTTGCATGGCAGTCGTCCTCGGCAGGTTAGACACGCAGGATTTACAGCGTAGTCAGTCCTTGGTCGATTGCCGGTGCCGTAGATCGACAAGTTGCGCGTCAGAAATCCCAGCGCGCGGTCAATTGCAGGCTGCGCGGCTCGCCGTAGAAACCGGTGCCGAAGTTGCCCAGGCCGGTGTAGTAGGTCTTGTCGAAGAGGTTCTTGATGTTGAGCGAAGTGCTCAGGTGTTCGTTGAAACGGTAGCGCGCCATCGCGTCGACCAAGTAGTAACTGTCCTGTGTGATGCGCACATTCTGCTCGCTGCCGGGCTGGAACACGTTACCGAAGAATTCGCTCTGCCAACTGACGCCGCCGCCCAGGGTGAGGTTCTGCCAGGCACCCGGCAGGCGATAGCTGCTGAACACCCGGACCAATTGCTCGGGCGCGGTGGTTTGCAGAATCGAGGCGTAAACCGGGTCCCCTTTGGTGTCGCGGGTGTGGTTGTAGGCGTAGCCGGCGGAGAGGTTCCAGCCTTCGGCGATTTCACCGGCCAGTTCGAACTCGAAACCCTTGGTCGTCGCGCCTTGCACGGCGCGGTACACCGCCTGATTGGCGAAGCCGCTGACCTGCTCGGCGATGTTGTCCTGCTCGATGCGGAACACGGCCAAACTGGCGTTGAGCCGACCGTCGAAGTATTCAGCTTTTATCCCCGCTTCATAACTGTCGCCTTGCACCGGGTCGAGCACTTGGCGCGCGGCGTCCTTGCTCAATTGCGGCTGATAAATGCGCGTGTAACTGCTGTACAGCGAATAGTTGTCATCGAGGTCATAGACCGCGCCGGCGTATGGCGTGATCACCCCGGTCTGGCGATAGCCATCGCGTACATTGGCGGTGTTCGGGTCGCTGTAATCAAGGTGGTCGCTGGCGCTGAAATCGCTCACGCGGCCGCCGAGGATCAGCGCCAGATCATCGCTGGCCTTGAAGCGTGTCGAGAGGTACGCGCCGGTCTGGCGCTGGTTGATGGCGTCGGTGCCGATCTGCGGGATATCAGGTTTGGCGAACTCGCCGTGCCAGTCGAAGATGCTGGCGTTCAGCGGTGGATACACCGAGCCGTAGACCGGGTTGTCCTGGCGGGTGTTCATCGACAGGAAACCGACGAGCAACTGATGCTCGCGACCGAACAGGTTGAATGGCCCACCGAGGTTGAGATCGAGGTTGTCCTGCACCTCGTCACCCTTGAATTTGCCCATGTAAAGGAACATGCCATCGCCGCTCAGCGGGTCTGGATTGCCGCCGCTGGCCGAGCCGAGCAGGGTGTCGTGCTCGCGGTGTTTGCGGTCGTAGCTGAGCTTCAAAACCCAGTCATTCTGCAGTTGCCGGGTGAGGGCGGCGAACAACGTCTGGTTGGTGAAGTCGCGGCGGCTCCAGTCGGTTGCCGGGTTGAACGAGCGCGAGAAATTCGTCCGCGAGCCGTCGCTGTAGAACATCGGAAAACCGGTCCAGGTGGCACCGCGTGAGCGGGTGTTTTGTTGGTCGAAACCCAGCGTCAGCAGAGTGTCCGGGGTCAGGTCGGCTTCGACGATGGCGTAGGCGATGTCCTTGCTGTTCTGGTAGTGATCGGCGTAGGCGCTGCGCTCTTGATGGACGCCGACGAAGCGCGCGCGCAGGTTGTCGTTCAGCGGCCCTGCGATGTCGAATTCGCTGCGGTAGTTGTCCCATGAACCAACGCTGCCGCTGAGCGAAGCTTTGAATGCGGGCGTCGGGCGTTTGCGGATCAGGTTGACCGTGGCCGACGGATCGCCCGAACCGGTCATCAATCCTGTGGCGCCCTTGATGATTTCGACGCGGTCGAAGGTCGCCATGTCGGTGCTGGTGGTGCCGTAGTCGTAGACGCCGTCGTAGTCGGTGTTGACCCCGTCGTACTGGAAATTGGTGATCGGCGCGCCACGGCTGGAAAACTCCCAACGCTCGCTGTCGTAGTTCTGCACGCTGATGCCCGGCGCGCGGCGCAGGACGTCGGCAATGCCGTTGGCGCCCTGATCGTCGAGTTGCTGGCGGGTGATCACCGTGACCGATTGCGGGGTGTCGCGCAGAGACAGCGGCAGGCCGGTGGCGGAGGCGCTGACGCCGGTGGTGTAGGCGTGCGTGTCTTCGGTGATGGCGCCGAGGGTTTTGCCGCTGATGGTGGTGGTGTCCAGTTGCAATGGATCTGCGGAAGCGGTGTTACGCAGGACATAACCGCCGCCGCTCAGGCGCTGCGCTTGCAGGCCGCTGCCCTCGAGGAGGATTTGCAAGGCCTGTTGCGGGGTGTAATCACCGCTCAGACCGGCGCTGCGTTTGTCTGCCGCCAGATCATTGTGCCCGGCGATGAACACGCCACTCTGCTCGGCAAAGTGGTTGAGCACTGTGACCAATGAGCCGGGAGCCACTGCGTAATGCTGCTTCTGCACATCTGCCAGCGCCATCGACACGCACAACCCCGGCACGGCGGATGTCATGGCCAGAGCAAAACGATAGCGGGCGAGGGTGGCGCGCAACATGGAGTTCCCGAAGGCGATCAACGAAATGAGGGCTGCTGAGGGTTAACCGAATGAATCAGTGAAAAGGGAACCGTGATATGAAAATCTTCAGGCTTTCGGCCCGACACTGACCCACCAGTTGAAGGTTTTGTCGATGCGGATTGGCAGCGCCGCTTCCAGCAGACGCAAGGCCTGATCGGTGTCCTTGAGCGGAAACGAACCCATCACCGACAAGTTCGCCACCGCCGGATCACAATGCAGATGCCCCGGGCGATAACGGCTGAGTTCTTCGATCAGTTCGCCCAGCGGCAGGTTATCGGCCAGCAACACGCCGCGACGCCAGGCTTCGCGGGAGGGATCCGCCACGGTCGGTGTGTTCAAGCGGCCAGCGCTGAACACCAATTGCTGTCCGGCTTGCACCACTTGGCTTTCACCCTGGCGATTACTGGCTTCGACGGCGCCCTCGTAGACATTCAGCACCGTACTGCGATCATTCTGGCGCACGCTGAAACGCGTACCCAGCGCCTGCATCCGGCCCTGTTCGGTCTCGACCCAAAAGGCACGACCGAAGTCTTTCGCGGTGTCGATCAGCACTTCGCCAGCGCGCAGCTGCAACAAGCGCTGGCGGGCATCGAAACGCACATTCAATGCGCTCAAGGCGTTGAGCCAGATGCGGCTGCCATCGCTCAACGTGGCTTCGCGGGTTTCCCCGGTGCCGGTGGAGAGGTCGGCGTTCAAGCGTTCGATCGAGTCCAGCAACGGTGTATTGCGCCCGACTGCCCAGCCGGCCAGCCCGGTGGCCGCGAGAATCAGCAAACCCTTGAGCGACTGACGGCGGCTGATCGAAGTGCGCGCGCTGTTGCGTAGGGTGTGGCTGACGGCTTCGCTTTCGTTTTGCAATGGTGCAAAACGCTGGCCGACGCGCTCGACATAACGCCACGCCGCCTGATGCTCGGGGCTTTGCGCCAGCCACGCCTGCCAACGCAGCCGCTCAGCCTCGGCGACCTGTTCGTCATGCAATTGCACGTACCAGTTGGCCGCCTGCTCAAGGCTGGCGTGGCTGAGCGTATTCACCGGATTACTCAATCAGCAACCCGTCGAGTTCAGCTTCGAGAATCGCGCAATGCATCATCGCCTGCGCCAGATACTTCTTGATCATCCGCTCGCTGACGCCAATCTGTTCGGCGATCTGCTTGTACGGCATGCCGTGCAGCTGGGCGAGGATGAACGCCTCGCTGACCCGTTGCGGCAGGCGCTGGAGCATGGCGTCCACTTCGTGCAGGGTTTCTATGATGATCGCCCTTTGCTCGGGCGACGGCTGCACAGCGGGTGGACGGCTGGCGAGGGTCTCCAGCCAAGTCTGTTCCAGCTGGCGACGGCGCCAGTGATCGACGCACAAACCCCGGGCGATGGTCGCCAGATGGGAGCGCTCGTGAACTTCGCCATTGAAGGACTGCGGGCGTTTAAGCACACGGATAAAGGTGTCGTGGGCGAGGTCGGCGGCATCCATCGCGTTGCTCAGGCGTCGACGCAATAGCTCGTGCAGCCAACGATGGTGGCTGAGGTAGAGATTTTCCACGAGCGAGGCATTGGCGACGGTCATCAGCGCAAGCGTCCAGGGCGACCGTTACCGGCCTAAATAGGAATTGGTCGCGATTAAAGCAAATGGAAGGAGGGTGTGCAAATGATATTGGTTTGCTTTTAGGTGGCGTCACGCCTGCGGGAGATGCTTTGTAGTCCTAATGACATCATGTTGAGTCAAAGTGACATCGTTTTTCTTGTGTCAAATTGACTCGATGGGTCGCAACCTGTTGATTTTATTGGCTGGAAATTCTGGCATGAGAATTGAACTAACTAGCGTACACACTGAATCGCTCAGGAGTACGCCACCATGTTCACCTTCTTCGAAAGCCCGCTGAACGTTCTGCACCTGTCGAGCAAAGTCCTCGTCGCCGGCTTGGTGATGTTAATGGCGGGCATCTACGGAGCCTACCTCTACAATGGCCAGATGCCGATTGCACTGCTGGTGGCGATGCACGCCCTGACCATCCTCGGCCCGACCCTGATCAAGATCGGCTACGTCATGCGCCTGCTGGCGCAATACCGCATCCATGACACGCAGATGATCCCGCAAACTGCATAATCCCTGTGGGAGCGAGCCTGCTCGCGAAGGCGTCAGCACAGTCGGAGTCTACGTTGCCTGACACACCGCTTTCGCGAGCAGGCTCGCTCCCACAATGGGCAGCAGCGTTTCCTGGATATTTGGTTAACGCAAAACCCTGTGGGAGCGAGCTTGCTCGCGAAGGCGTCGGCACAGTCGGAATTTGCTTTGCCTGACACACCGCTTTCGCGAGCAAGCTCGCTCCCACAATGGGCAGCAGCGTTTCCTGGATATTTGGTTAACGCAAAACCCTGTGGGAGCGAGCCTGCTCGCGAAGGCGTCAGCACAGTCGGAGTCTATGTTGCCTGACACACCGCTTTCGCGAGCAGGCTCGCTCCCACAGTAGGCAGCAGCGTTCCCTGGATATTTGGTTAACGCAAAACCTTGTGGGAGCGAGCTTGCTCGCGAAGGCGTCGGCACAGTCGGAATCTGCTTTGCCTGACACACCGCTTTCGCGAGCAAGCTCGCTCCCACCGTGTGGTGGTGTTACTGAAATCTCAGCGGCGCTCGGCAACCATCAGCAATGACTGCGGCACTGGACTTTGCGGGTGTTGTGGCTCTTGTAAGCTGGCCAGTTGGAACCCGGCCATGTCGAGCGCATTCATCCAGCTCGACAACGTGCGGAAATACCACGGCATCGGCTGCCACTGGCCTTTGAACCCGGCAAAGCTCTCTTCGCGCCAGCCATCCTGATAATCGCCTGCCGCGACGGCCCATGGATGCAACGTCTGGATGAGCAAAGCGCCGCCGGGGCCCAGCAAGCCATTCATCGCGGTCAGCAGCGGAATGATGTCCTGATGCAGCAAAGAGAAATTCGCGCAGATAAGGTCATAGTCTCGCCCGATGTCGACCTTGCCATCGACCAGCGCTTCATAGCTCGCAACATGCACCCGCGCCGCCCCCGCCACGCGCGCCGCTTCAACCAGCCGCGCATCGCCATCCACACCGACCGCATCAATCCCGCGATCCGCCAGCGCCCGCAACAACCAGCCTTCGCCGCAACCCAGATCCAGCACGCGCTGCGGTTGGCGACCCATGATCGCCAGCAGAATCGCTTGATCGGTCACCTGCTGACGGCTTTCGATGGCGCCGCTGCGGATCACTTCGATCCAGGCATCAGCGTTGGCATGCCAGCTCTGCAAAAGGCTGGATTCGGGGGAGGGCATGGCGGTGTCCCGACGATTGAAAAACCATAGTATGGACGCTGATCGCAAGCCAGGGCTTGTAGATCCGCGCATCCACCACAACTCCGAACGCCGATTTTCTTTGAGAAATCGATATCAGGTCCATTTTCCGGTCATTGTTTCGAAGCCGCCAAAGCCTCTTTCAGCGCCGCATTTGCACGTTCGGCGGTTTGCGCATCACCGTGCTTTTTCAGCAGCTCAGTGACCTCGCCCAACTGTGCCGCGCTGAGCCCGACGCGCAGGCTCGCCGCCATATGCGCGCGGAGTTGCGATTCCACGCCCGGCGTCGCTGCCAGCGCGCCGACAGTGGCCAGTTCACGGCTTTGCCAGTCGAGGTTGTCGCGCTCGAAGATGTCGCCGAACAGGTGGGTTTGCAAAAACTGGTTAATCACTGGGGCGAACTCGAACACCGGGCCTTTGACCGGAGCGCCCGAGATCTTGGTTTGATTCGCCGTGCCAGCTGCCAGCAGTTCATCCCCGACTGGAATCGCCTGGCTCGGCTCACGCCCCGGCGCATCTTCGATGCCGCGTTGTTTGCGCGCCTGCACCACCGTCATCAGCTCGTTCAAGGCATTGAGGCTGCGCGGGAAACCCACATAGGCGTAGAGCTGCACGAGAATTTCGCGGGTTTCGCTGATGGTCAGGCCGGCGTCGAGTGTCTGGTTGAGCGCCGTGTTGAGATTGGCCATGTCGCTGGTCGCCATGAACGCAGCAATCAGTGGAATCGTCTGTTGTTTGCTCGACAGGGCTTTTGCGGTGGTTTGCAGGGTGGTCATGGATTGCGGTG
Organism: Pseudomonas fluorescens; assembly: GCF_001648775.1. Classification (GTDB taxonomy): domain Bacteria; phylum Pseudomonadota; class Gammaproteobacteria; order Pseudomonadales; family Pseudomonadaceae; genus Aquipseudomonas; species Aquipseudomonas fluorescens_M. The sequence goes on along the minus strand of NZ_LVEJ01000020.1, from coordinate 7,422 downwards.
CCTCGGCTGCTTGAGTGGTAAGGCTGAACATCGCTCCAACGCTCAGGCAGAGCGCCATGAGTGCGGGGAGGGTTGTGCTGCTGCGTGTGTCAGTAGCCATCGTGGAAGGCTCAGTCCACTGCGGTTCTGCGATTCTCTGAATATCCGTGGCCGGGCCGTAACCATGGCTCTGGCCCGCGCAGCCAAAGCCGAAGGCGGATAACTGAAGTGAACGGTCGGCGAGTGTGCGCTTGTGCATGTCGATCTCCCGTTGGGCGTGGGGAGAACAGTAAGCGCGGTGGCGGGTGAGGACTAGACGGGTAAATCGGGATGGCTTGATGAGTGCTGCTCATTAATCGACGGGAGGCGGCAGAGCGAAAGTGAGGGTGTGACCCCTCACTCATTCGGTCTGGTGATTATTGCGGTACGCGCAGCTTGTCCAGCAGTCGATTGACCAACAGCTCGTTGAGCATGATCACCTGTTGCAGCGCCAGCAGCGGTTTGCGCTCCGGGCCGCCTATCGAGTTGGCGATGTTACCGGCCATGGAGTGGGCGTAGGAAAGCGACTCACAGGCTTCGACCAACAGGGTTTCTTCATCCAGCGTGGGGTCGACCAGGTAGACGGGGCGAAACTTTGGCGAGCTTGGTGGAGCGCCGAGTGCTTCGGGTCGCAGGTAGTAGTCGAGGGCGCGGTCGGTGGCTTCTTTGACCTTTTGCGGGTCAAGTGACGGATCGTGGGGAATTGGATCGGTTTGTGGTGGGTTGGGCGTAATTTTGAACATAGATGAAGTCTCGTATCGAAATAAACAGGAGCCATCACTCTCGCTACCAAACGAAGGGTGGCGGCCATGCGCGGGTTGGTAGACCGGTCGATACGGAAACCCGGCGCTCACGAATGAGCCCCACGCATGTCCACCATATAAAACACAGCCGCGAATAAAGAGACTGAATAAGGTGGCGCCATACGGCGGTACCGACGCGGGCTACCAAACCCGATCACTGTTTTGCAGTGACAGGCAAACGATATAGCCCGGCCCATAGCCGTGTAAGCCGGCGGATTCTGGCGTACGCGTAGGTAACGGCGCAAGGTGTTGTAGGGTGGATGGCGTAACGGTTTGTGTGCTTTAAACGCGATCACGGCGTTGTGTTTATTGATGAAAATACGGGATGGCGGGGGATTTGGGTTTTGCGGTGTGTCAGTTAGATTCCCCCCCCCTCACCCCAGCCCTCTCCCCAAGGGGGCGAGGGGGAAAGGGAGCCGATCTCCATGCTCTTCAGAACCCGAGTTCAACTCGATATTTCAGGTCGGCGTAGCTCGAGCAGACACCTCGGTCAGTTCCCTCTACCTCTGGGAGAGGGTTAGGGTGAGGGCTGTCGTCTGGATGATCGGTAATTTCAAATTCTGAAGAGGAGGTGTGACATGAATCGATTGACTGGCGGTTGCCTGTGCGGCGATGTTCGTTTCGAAGTGACAGGTCAGCCCTACCGCGTCGGCATCTGCCACTGCCTCGACTGCCGCAAACGTCACGGCACGCTCTTTCACACCTCGGCCATATTTCCCGAGGATGCGCTGAAGGTCACCGGCGAAACCCGCGACTTCAACGGGCGCTTTTTCTGCCCGCGCTGCGGCTCTCCGGTGTTCGCGCGTTCGGCAGATGAAGTCGAAGTCAATGTAGGGTCGCTGGATGATCCGAATCAGTTCAAACCCACCTACGAACTCTGGACCATCCGCCGCGAGTCGTGGCTACCGGCGCTGCCATTGGCTCATCACTACGAGCGTGATCGCGAAAGCACAAGTCGCACAGAGAAATAATGGACGTGAGCCCAATCACATCCCCCTTGTGGGAGCGAGCCTGCTCGCGAAAGCGGTGGGTCATTCAGCTCAAGTTCAACTGACAGATTGCTTTCGCGAGCAGGCTCGCTCCCACAGGGGGGAAGTGTATGGCTGCCAATGATTTCAGCCGCGAATAAAGGCCAGCAGATCCGCGTTAATCGTCTCCGCCTCCGTCGTCGGCATCCCGTGCGGGAACCCCGGATACGATTTCAGCGTGCCATTGGGCAGCAACTTCGCTGACAACGGCCCCGAATCCGCATACGGCACAATCTGGTCATCCTCACCATGCATCACCAGCACCGGCACGGTGACTTTCTTCAAGTCCTCGGTGAAATCCGTCTGCGAAAACGCCACGATCCCGTCGTAATGTGCTTTCGCGCCACCAATCATCCCTTGCCGCCACCAGTTGGCAATAATCCCCTCCGAAGGCGTGGCACCCGGCCGGTTGTAGCCATAAAACGGCCCGGTCGGAATATCCCGATAAAACTGCGCGCGATTCGCCGCCAACTGCGCCTGAAAATCATCGAACACCGCTTTCGGCAGCCCACCCGGATTGCTCTCGGTCTGCACCATCAACGGCGGCACTGCACTGATCAACACACCTTTGGCGACGTTGGCCTGGCCATGCCGGGCGATGTAATGGATCACCTCACCACCACCGGTCGAATGACCGACATGCACGACATTCTTCAGGCCCAGATGATTGACCACCGCCAGCGTATCGTCGGCGTAATGGTCCATATCGTGGCCGTCCCAGACCTGGCTCGAACGCCCATGCCCACGTCGATCATGGGCAACCACCCGGAAGCCTTTGCCCAGAAAAAACAGCATCTGCGCATCCCAATCGTCGGAACTGAGCGGCCAGCCGTGGTGAAAGTGGATCACCGGCGCGTCTTTCGGGCCCCAGTCCTTGTAGAAAATCTCGACGCCGTCTTTGCTGGTGACAAATCCCATGTTCGCAACTCCAGACCAATCTGATGGATAACCCGCGCGGTAATCGCGGACCGGTTTCGCTCATGACGAGTTTTCTACTGCGCTGGCTCAGTGCGAGCCGTTATCAACTGTAGGATTAAAGTCGACATCTGCATGACCGGTGGTCGCAACGTCTGGCTTGAAGCGCAAATTAGGCTTTGCTGAAAGGGATAAGCCGAGGCGCGCGTAGGCTTTGATGGCCACAGCGGCGCCCCTTCAGAACACCGTGAGTCTGAGGAATTACCCCGATGCTGACCTTGAATATCAATGGCAAGGATCAGGAGCTCGATGTCCCCGCGGACATGCCGTTGCTCTGGGTCCTGCGCGATGTCGCGCACCTGACTGGCACCAAATTCGGCTGCGGCATGGCCCAGTGCGGGGCCTGCACCGTGCACGTTGACGGTGCGCCATTGCGCGCCTGTATCACGCCCGCGACCGCCGTGGCCCACGGGCAGAAAATCCTCACCATCGAAGGCCTGTCCACCGACGGTTCGCACCCGGTGCAGCAAGCCTGGGCCGAACTTGATGTGGTGCAGTGCGGTTACTGCCAGTCGGGGCAGATCATGTCGGCCGCCGCGCTCTTGGCGAAAATCCCCAAGCCCACCGACAGCGATATCGATCAGGCGCTCTCCGGCAATATCTGCCGCTGCGGCACCTATCCCCGGATCCGCGCAGCTGTGAAGCGTGCGTCCGAAATCGGTTGATTGATGTGGGAGATAGACGATGAACAGTCCTGTATCGCGTCGCGGTTTTCTCAAGGGCAGCGCCGTGTTGGGCGGCGGGTTGGTGGTGGCGTTTGTCGTCCCCGGCGGCCACAAGTTTGCCTATGCAGCAGAGAATGAAGGCAAGGTGTTTGCGCCGAATGCATTTTTGCGAATAGCGGCGGACAACAGCGTCACTGTTCTGCTGGGGCATTCGGAAATGGGCCAGGGCATCTGGACCGGTCTGACCATGTTGATTGCCGAAGAGCTGGATGCTGACTGGTCGAAAATCCGCGTTGAACACTCGCCGGCGTCGGCGGCGGATTACGGTATGCCGGGGTTTGGCGGTATGCAGATTACCGGCGGCTCGACGTCAACCTGGATGGAGTTTGACCGTTATCGACTGGCAGGCGCGACGGCGCGACAAATGCTGGTAGAGGCAGCGGCGAAGCGCTTTGAAGTGGCACCGTCGGCGATTCGCACTGAATCGGGCGTGGTGATTGCCGGCGATAAACGTGCGACTTATGGCGAGCTGGCGGACGCGGCCGGACAACTGCCGGTGCCGGATCCGAAGTCGATCACGTTCAAGGAAGCCAAGGACTGGAAGGTCATTGGCAAACCGACCAAACGCCTCGACACGCCGGAGAAAATCACCGGCCGCGCCAAGTTCGGCATGGACGTGCAGTTTGAAGGCTTGATGACGGCGATGGTCGCGCGCCCACCGGTATTCGGTGCCACTGTTAAATCTTTCGAAGGCGCTGAAGCGCTGGCGGTGCCGGGCGTGCACAAAGTGCTGCAAGTGCCGACGGGCGTTGCGGTGATCGCTGATCATTACTGGGCGGCGAAACTGGGTCGCGATGCGCTGAAGATCGATTGGGATCTGGGCCCGCACGCCGATCTGAGCAGCGAGAAATTGCTGGCGAGTTTCCGCAAACTGGCCACCACGCAAGGCACGTCGGCGAGTCAGGCCGGGGATGCCAAGGGCAGTTTCGGCAAGGCGACGAAGAAAATCGACGTTGAATACAGCGTGCCGTATCTGGCCCACGCGCCGATGGAACCGCTCAATTGCACGGTGAAAATCAGCGCCGAGAAATGCGAGATCTGGACCGGTACGCAGTTTCAGACCCTCGATCAAATGGTCGCCGGCAAGATCACCGGGCTGAAGCCGGAGCAGGTCGAGATTCACACTGAATTCCTTGGCGGTGGATTTGGGCGCCGCGCCAACCCGACATCAGACTTTGTCGCCGAAGCCGTGCAAGTGGCGAAAGCCGCCGCCATGCCGGTGAAGACCGTGTGGTCGCGCGAGGACGATATTCGTGGCGGTTACTACCGTTCGATGTTCCTGCATCAAGCGAAAATCGGTTTGGGCGCCGATGGTTTGCCGTCGAGCTGGCAGCATGTGTTGGTCGGGCAGTCGATCATGACCGGCACATTGATGGAAGCGACGATGGTCAAGAACGGCATCGACCCGACCTCGGTCGAAGGCGTGGCCGACAGCCCGTACGTCAAAGGCCTGGCCAATCATCAGGTCGATCTGCATTCGCCGCAGACCGGGATCAATGTGCTGTGGCTGCGCTCGGTGGGCCATAGCCACACCGGTTTTGTCATGGAATCGCTGATTGATGAAATGGCCACGGCGGCAGGCAAGGATCCGGTCGAATACCGACGAACATTACTCAAGGATCATCCTCGGCATTTGGGCGTGCTCAATCTGGCGGTGGAGAAGGCTAACTGGAAAGCGCCGTTGCCGGATGGCCATGCGCTGGGGGTGGCGGTGCATGAATCGTTCGGCAGTTACGTGGCGCAGGTCGCCGAGGTGTCGCAGGACAATCTGGCGATTCGCGTGCATCGCGTGGTTTGCGCGGTGGACTGCGGCATTGCCGTGAATCCGCAGAGCATCGCCGCGCAGATGGAATCGTGCATCACTTTCGGTCTGGGCATGGCGCTGCACAGCAAACTGACGCTCAAGGACGGCGCGGTGGTGCAGTCCAACTATCACGATTATCAGGTGCTGCGGCTCAACGAGATGCCGGTGGTCGAAGTGCACATCGTGCCCAGCAGCGACAAACCCGGCGGCATCGGCGAGGCCGGTGTGCCGCCGACCGCGCCGGCGGTGGCCAACGCGGTGTTCGCCCTGACCGGGCAACGTCTGCGCGAGTTGCCGTTGCAACTGTCGGGGGTGTGAGATGAAACGACATCTAGTGTTGGGCACGGTGATTCTGTTGGGGCTGGGCGGTTATGCCTCGGACCTTTTCGCCGATGATCAGGAAGCGCTGAAGGCATTCGGCACGGTGCAAAAAGTCTTTCAGAGCCCGCGCTGCCAGAACTGTCACATTCCGGGGGATTCACCGTTGCAATTCGATGCCGGCATTCCCCACGCGATGAACGTGGTGCGCGGCATGGACGGCAAGGGCGCCGCCGGTTTGCCGTGCGCGACCTGTCACGCGGAAAACAATCCGCCGGCCAGTTACGGCCCGCATGCGCCACCGGGCGCGCCGCACTGGAGCCTGCCGCCGGCGTCGCACAAAATGGCCTGGATCGGCCTGCCGCCGGACAAGCTCTGCGCGATGATCAAAGATCGTTCGAGCAACGGCGACCGCGATTTTGCCGCGCTGCTCAAACACGTCAGCGAAGACAAACTGGTGTTGTGGGGCTGGAATCCCGGGGCAGGGCGCGCGCCGGTGCCGGTGCCGCACGATATTTTTGTCACGCAATTCAAGCTATGGGCCGATGCCGGTGGGCCGTGTCCCGTGGCGGGGATCTGACGGGGTGAAGCCTCGCTGATTTGCGCTACGCTCAAGTGCATTGATGACAATGGAGTGTGCGAATGCTGGTTCCAGGAAAACCCGCCAATGAAGCTGCGCGGATTCAGGTGTTGCACGGGCTCGAACTGCTCGATTCGGCGCCCGAGGAGCGTTTCGACCGCCTCACGCGGTTGGCCAAACGCCTGTTCAATGTGCCGATTGCGCTGGTGACGCTGGTCGATAAGGATCGCCAGTGGTTCAAATCCTGTGTGGGGCTCGATGCCACGGAAACGTCGAGGGATGTGTCATTTTGCGGCCACGCGATCCTTCAGAACGAGCTCCTGCTGGTGCCCGATGCCCGCGAGGATGTGCGCTTTCATGACAACCCGCTGGTCACCGGCGCACCGAACATTCGCTTCTACGCCGGTTATCCGCTGACCGTGCCCAACGGCAATAAAATGGGCACGCTGTGCCTGATCGACACCAAGCCCCGCGAGCTCGACGATGAAGAGCGCGCGCTGTTGCGTGATCTGGCCGAGATGGCCGAGCAAGAGCTGACGGCCGTGCAGATGGCGAGCATGGACGAACTGACCTTGCTGTCCAATCGACGTGGCTTCAAACAACTGGCCCAGCATGCCCTCGACGCCTGTGCGCGGTTGGAGCGGCCGGCGACTTTGCTGTTTTTTGATCTGAATGACTTCAAGCAGATCAATGATCTGTATGGGCATGCCGAGGGTGACAGTGCGCTGAAGACGTTTGCCGATGTGTTGCGCATAGCCTTTCGCGAGAGCGATGTGGTCGGGCGTTTGGGTGGGGATGAGTTTGTCGCGCTGCTGACGGGGTCGAGCCACATCGAAACCAACGCGATCATGGCGCGGCTCAAGGAAATTCTCGAAGAGCGCAATGCCACGCTGCATCGCGGGTATGCGATTCGCTTCAGCGTGGGCCAGATCGAATATGATTCGAAACGCCATGAAACCGTGGACCGGTTGCTGGCGGATGCCGATGGGGCGATGTATGCGCACAAGCAGGCCCTGAAGCGTTGTTAGCGAATGCACCACAAATCCATGTGGGAGCGAGCCTGCTCGCGAAGGCGTCCGGTCAGGCACATCTCTGTTGAATGTGCTGGCCTCTTCGTGAGCAAGCTCACTCCCACAGGTACCTTCGGTGTTCCCAAAATCCCGGTTCACCA
>NZ_LVEJ01000002.1 GCF_001648775.1 Pseudomonas fluorescens | reverse complement strand
CGATCGGGTTGAAACATTGGCTGGCACTCGCGCACATAAAAGAGGTGCGCGGACTTTGCGGGGGATCAAACAGGAAAGAAGTCGGGCGAGTAGGTAATGCCCGTAGGACGTTTCGCTAAATCGCCGCGAGTAGTTCATCGCTTAACGGACATTGCCCGTTGCTCAATGTCCGTCGCGCTCGTTATGCTGCTGAACCCTTTAATCAGATCCGCGTAGCGGCGCCAACCATGCCGCCGGGATGTCTTTGTTAACGGATCCGATGATGAATGCACCGCTGAAGGCGTTCGGCCCGATCAAGGCCGTGATTTTCGATATGGACGGTTTGCTGCTGGACACCGAGGGCATTTACACCGAAGTCACCTCGCTGATTGCCCAGCGTTACGGGCGCACCTTCGACTGGAGCATCAAGCAGAACATCATTGGTCGCGGGGCCAACGATCTGGCGAATTACGTGGTGCAGGCACTCGATCTGCCGATCACCGCCGAAGAGTTTCTGGTCATCCGCGAGCCGCTGATGCGTGAACGTTTCCCCACCGCGCAAGCGATGCCAGGCGCCGAAGAATTGATCCGCCACCTCAAGGCGCACAACATTCCCATCGCCGTGGGCACCAGTTCATCGCGCCAATCGTTTGGGCAGAAAACCACGCTGCACCGCGACTGGTTCGCGCTGTTCGATTTCATCGTCACGGCGGACGATCCGGAAGTCGGCGCGGCGAAACCGGCACCGGATATCTTCCTCACCGCCGCCCGGCGTCTGGGCGTCGCGCCTGAAGATTGTCTGGTGTTCGAGGATTCGCCGTTTGGCGTGACCGCCGCGAAAGCCGCAGGCATGACCGCCATCGCCATTCCCGACGCCGCCATGGCCGATGAAAAGTACGCACACGCTGACGGCATTCTGCGCACGCTGAAAGCCTTCACACCGAGTGCCTGTGGTTTGCCGGCGCTGGAATGGGCTTGAACATCTGACACAAAAAAACGCCGCCCCTCTGTAACAGAGCGGCGGCGTTTTTCGTTCAGGCCACTTGGGAAATCAGGCGCCGAAACCACCGTCGATGGTCAGGCTTGCACCGGTGATGTAACCGGCTTCCGGGCCTGCCAGATAGGCTACGAAACTGGCGATTTCTTCGGCTTTGCCGTAACGACCGACCGCCATCAACGGGATCAGGCTTTCGGCGAAGTCACCGTGCGCCGGGTTCATGTCGGTGTCGACCGGACCGGGTTGCACGTTGTTGACGGTGATGCCACGTGGGCCGAGGTCGCGGGCCAGGCCTTTGGTCAGACCGACCAGCGCCGACTTGCTCATCGCATACACACCGCCGCCGGCGAAGGGCATGCGGTCGGCGTTGGTGCTGCCGATGTTGATGATGCGTGCACCTTCGCCCATGTGTTTGGCGGCTTCTTGCGAAGCGATGAACACGCTGCGAATGTTGATCGCCACGGTCTGGTCGAAGTCTTCGAGTTTGAAGTCTTCCAGCGGTGCGACGGCCAGTACACCGGCGTTGTTCACCAGAATGTCGACTCGGCCAAAGGCTTCGACCGTGGCGTTGACGGCGTCGCGGATGGCGGCGGCGTCGGCGCTGTCGGCCTTGATCGCCAGGGCTTTGCCGCCGTTGCCGGTGATGCTGTTTTGCAACTCTTCGGCTTTGGCGGTGGAGCTGACGTAAGTGAAGGCTACTGCAGCGCCTTCAGCGGCCAGACGTTTGACGATGGCAGCGCCGATACCACGGGAACCGCCTTGAATCAAAGCGACTTTGCCGCTGAGGTGTTGAGTGGTCATGTTCGATCTCCAGAGTGTTCAAGGCAGAATGCCTTGGTATTGGTGGCGAGTATCGGCGTGCTATCGACAACTGTGTAGACCATGGTTGCTATAGTCTGTGTAAACCAGAAGTTTATAGTGGCGATCATGGAAACCTTCAGCAGCATCGAATGCTTCGTGCGCAGTGCCGAGGTCGGCAGCTTTGCCGAAGCCGCGCGACGCCTGAGCCTGACCCCGGCGGCCGTCGGCAAAAGTGTGGCCAAACTCGAGGTGCGGCTCGGCGTGCGGCTGTTCCAGCGTAGTACACGCAGCCTGACGCTGACGGAGGCCGGGCAGCTGTTTTTGAATCAGGTCAGCGGCAGTTTGACCACCATTCAAAATGCCGTGGCCAATCTGTCCAGTGTCGAAGGTCTTCCGGCGGGAACGTTGAAGGTCAGCATGGGTGCAGCGTTTGGCTGCCTGCACATCGTGCCGCTGCTCGGTGAGTTTCTGCGGCGCTATCCGGCGATCAATCCGGACTGGCATTTCGATAATCGGCAGGTCGATTTGATTGGGCAGGGCTTTGATGCGGCCATCGGCGGCGGCTTCGAACTGCCGCAAGGGGTGATCGCACGCAAGTTGAGCCCGGCGCATCGGATCCTGGTGGCGTCTGCTGACTATTTACAGGCCAATCCCGAGATCATCGAGCCGGACGACCTTGATCGTCACGACGGGATTCTGATCCGCTCGCCGCAAACCGGGCGCGTGCGTTCCTGGCAATTGGTCGGGCGCAATCCACAGAACTGTCGGCCATTGATGCTCAAGGCGCGGATGACCATGAGTGATTCCGAAGCCGCTTGCAGGACAGCGGCGCAAGGTTTGGGGATCGCACTGGTGAGCATGCCGTTTGCGGTGGGGTATCTGGAGGCGGGGACGTTGCAGCGGGTGTTGCCGGACTGGTATGTCGATGACGGCAACATTTCGATCTATTACGCCGAGCATAAGTTGTTGCCGGGGAAGACGCGGGCGTTTGTCGATTTTGTGATTGAGCAGTTTGCCGAGATGGGGCTGGCGCAGCGGTTTAGTGCCATCTGAGCAAGGCATCAGACCGAGGTGCGGCCTTCGCGAGCAAGCTCGCTCCCACAGGGAAATGCATTCCAAATGTGGGAGCGAGCCTGCTCGCGAATGGGGCGACTCGGTTTCCTATGATGACCTCAGCGAGCAAACCGCCCCGGCCAGCCAATAATGTTCTTCGGCCGTGGCGTTGCATAAGTCCGCACTTTCGACGTCGACAAGCGCAAGCGCACCAGCGATTCCGCAATCGTCACCGCCGCCGTCACGCCATCCACCACTGGCACGCCGGTACGCCGACGAATCTGTTCATCCAGCCCGGCCATGCCGCCGCAACCGAGGCAGATCACCTCGGCCTTGTCCTGCGTCACCGCCAATTCAGCCTGCTGCACGATCGCTTCCAGCGCGCGCTGCGGTTCGTGTTCCAGTTCCAGAACGGCCAGACCACTGGCGCGTACTGACGCGCAACGATCCCACAGGCCCGACAGTTTCAGCCGATCCTCGATCAGTGGCACGGTGCGATCCAGCGTGGTCACCACCGAATACGCATGGCCGAGAAACATCGCCGTACTCGCCGCCGCATCAGTGATATCCACCACCGGCACGTTGAGCAATTCCTGCAAGCCTTCACGGCCATGTTCGCCATAACCGGCCTGAATCACCGCATCGAACGGCTGGTCGTAGGACATCACCCGATCCATCACGGCGATGGCCGCCAGATAGCTTTCGAAGTTGCCTTCAATCGAATCGGCGCCGAAGTACGGGGTCAGGCCGACAATCTCGGTTCCGGGAGACGCGACAGCTTGCGCCGAGCGGGCGATGGCATCGGTGATGGATTCGGTGGTGTTGACGTTGACCACGAGAATACGCATGGAGAAATCCTTATAGCGGGCAGTTCTGCGGCCCGAAATCCGGGCCGCGAGGGAATTAATGGCAGACGTTGTCGACGGCAATCGATTCGCCACTGATGTCGGCGTAATGCGGCTGGCGTTTGGCGACGATCAGGTAAAGCATTCCGGCAATCCCGGCGCCGATCAGCCAGGAGAACGGCGAAACGCTGTGGAACCCCGGCATCAGTGCCAGGACAATGGCGATCAGCGCCGCAGGAATAAACGCCGCCACCGCGCGGAAATTGACCCCGCGGCTGTAGTAATAAGCGCCGTTGGGATCTTCGCTGTAGAGCTGCGGAACGTTGACCCGGCCTTTGCGGATCAACCAGTAGTCGACCATGATCACCCCGTACAACGGGCCGAGCAGGGCGCCGAGGCCGGACAGGAAGTACACGATCACCAGCGGACTGTTGTAGAGATTCCACGGCAGGATCAGCACGGCGATGGTTGCGCTGATCAGCCCGGCGCGGCGGAAGGTCAGGTACTTCGGCGCCAGGTTGCTGAGGACGAACGCCGGGGCGACGAAGTTGGCCATGATGTTCACCGCCACGGTGACGATCAGGAACGCCAGGCAACCGAGCACCAGAAAGAACGTGTTGGGGATCGAGGCGATGATCTCGGTCGGGCTTTCGATGATCCGGCCATTGATCTGAAATTGCGCGCCACAGAGCAGCACGGTGATCGCGGCAAACACCAGAATATTCACCGGCAAACCCCAGAAGTTTCCTACCTTGATGGTCTTGCGGCACGGCGAAGAGCGGGCGAAGTCGCAGAAGTTGAGGATCAGCGTGCCGTAGATCGCCAGCCACAACGCGCCGCCGGCAAAGATGTTGCGCCACATCTCGCCACCGGTCAGCGGTTCGCGGATCGACCAGGCGATGGTCGCGTTGGCCTGAAAGTACATCCACGCGGCGAGGGCGGCGACGGTCAGCAGAATCACCGGCCCGGCAAACGCTTCGTAGCGACGGACCATTTCCATGCCATAGGCGAGGATCGCCAGTTGCACGAACCAGATCGCCACGAAACACACCCAGCCCAGTGTCGACAATCCGAGGATCGAGTTGTGATCGTATTCGGCGAACCCGGGATGGACGGCGGTGAGTAACACGCGGAAGACCACCGACGCCAGATACGTCTGAATGCCGAACCAGGCGATGGCGATCACCGCGCGGATCAATGCCGGAATCTGCGCGCCGTGAATGCCGAAACTGATCCGGCTGATCACCGGAAACGGCACCCCGGTTTTCTGCCCCATGTAACCGGACAGGTTCATGAAGAAATACACCAGCGCCGCGCCGATCCCCAGCGACAGCAGAATCTGCCAGCCACCCAGGCCCAGGGCGTAGAGGCCAATGGCGAAGGAGTAGTTGGCGATGTTGTGCACATCGTTGGTCCACAGGGCAAAGATGCTGTATTTGCCCCAGCGCCGACCTTCGGCCTTGGTGGGCGCCAGATCACTGTTGTGCAGACGGGGGCTCAGTTGCAGCGGTTCGCTCAAGCCGTCATGGGGTAACGGTTGATCGACGGCAGAGGCAGGCAGATTCAGCGCGATGTTGTTGGAGAGACTTGTACGCATTCCGGCAGGCTCCTGATGTTCAGGGCCGCGATGACTGTGCATAAGCCGACAGGCTCGACAAATCTTCGTCGCGGCAGTGAAAACATCACTGGTTACGGGGCATCTGCAGCCTGTACGGGATAGGGCGCTTCAGGCTTGCGGATCGAAAGTGTGGGTATGTTTTGCAGTTTTGTATACAAAACATGTATGCACTAAAGCCAGATTTGTGCCAGTTGCGGATCTATAGGCGGTCGTATTCATTTCGAATAGTTATCGATGAGTACTAAGTCTTTGAAATTAGATGGTTAAAAATTGACCGTTCGAACAGGTATTTATTTTTCGCAGGGGATGTAGAAGGAAGGCGAGAGAAAGGGATTTTCAGGCGGGATGTAACTTTTCAGGGCGCAGATACAAAAAAGTGCACACATAAATGGCACCGATGGTGACATTCGTGTGTACACGTTTTCAGAGCTGCGCAGGATGCTAAATGTGGGAGCGAGCCTGCTCGCGAATGCGTTGGATCAGTCAACTAAAATGTCGACTGACACTACGCATTCGCGAGCAGGCTCGCTCCCACAGTGGACGTCACTGGAATTGGAGATCAGGCTTTACTGATGATATTCCCGGCATGCAACCCGCATTCTTTCTGCGTCGCCTCTTCCCACCACCAGCGGCCTTCGCGCTCGTGCTGGTTCGGCAGGACAGGGCGGGTACACGGTTCGCAGCCGATGCTGATAAAGCCGCGTTCATGCAGGCTGTTGTACGGCAGCTCGAGCATGCGGATGTAGCCCCAGATCTCTTCGCTGGTCATCTGCGCCAAAGGGTTGAACTTGTACAGGGTGCGCTCCGGCGTGGAAAACGCGGTATCGATTTCCATCACCGCCACCGCGCTACGGGTACCCGGGCTCTGGTCGCGACGCTGGCCGGTGGCCCAGGCTTTGACGTCGGACAGTTTGCGCCGCAGCGGTTCGATCTTGCGGATCCCGCAGCATTCGCCGTGGCCGTCCTTGTAGAAACTGAACAGGCCTTTTTCCTTCACGAAGGGTTCGAGTTTCGTGTAGTCGGGCGACACCAGTTCGATGTCGATCTTGTAATGCTCGCGCACCTGATCGATGAAGCGGTAGGTCTCCGGGTGCAGACGGCCGGTGTCGAGGCTGAACACCTTGACGTTCTTGTTGAGCTTCCAGGCCATGTCCACCAGCACCACATCCTCGGCGCCGCTGAAAGATATCCACAGATCATCGCCGAACTCGGCAAACGCGAGTTTGAGGATGTCTTGCGCGGATTTGTTGGCATAGGTCGTGGCGAGTTCCACGACATCGAACGTTGGGCTCATCAGGGCGGCTTCCTACAGGTCGGTGGCGCTGGGCGCTCTATATGGGGCCGATGGTAACAAAAAGCTGCGGGCCTCGGGGCCTCCTGTGCGTTGCGCGCCGGGGGTGGAGTCGCTAGAGTTCGGCCTCGCTCGACTCAAATAATCAATACAAACGGGAGTGTCTTGTGGAAATTGCTTGCCTGGATCTTGAAGGGGTGTTGGTGCCGGAAATCTGGATCGCCTTCGCCGAAAAAACCGGAATCGAATCCCTCAAGGCCACCACCCGGGACATTCCCGATTACGACGTGCTGATGAAGCAGCGTCTGCGCATCCTTGATGAGCATGGCTTGAAGCTCTCGGACATTCAGGAAGTGATCGCCACGCTGAAGCCGCTGGACGGCGCGGTGGAGTTCGTCAACTGGCTGCGCGAGCGCTTTCAGGTGGTGATTCTGTCGGACACGTTTTATGAGTTTTCGCAGCCGCTGATGCGTCAACTGGGCTTTCCGACCTTGCTCTGCCACCGTCTGATTACTGACGAGACCGGGCGGGTGACCAGCTATCAGCTGCGTCAGAAAGATCCCAAGCGCCAGTCGGTGCTGGCGTTCAAGAGCCTGTATTACCGGGTAATTGCGGCAGGGGATTCGTACAACGACACGACGATGCTGGGCGAGGCGGATGCGGGGATTCTGTTCCATGCGCCGGAGAATGTGATTCGTGAGTTTCCGCAGTTTCCAGCGGTGCATACCTTTGCTGAGTTGAAGCAGGAATTCCTCAAGGCCTCGAATCGGGATTTGAGTTTGTAGTCGTCTGGACAGGCCCCTTCGCGAGCAGGCTCGCTCCCACATTTGGAATGCGTTCACCCTGTGGGAGCGAGCCTGCTCGCGAAGTTTTTAAGCTTTTAAAGGTTCTGCAGGGTTTCCAGCAAAATCTTCACTTTAGTGATCGACTCCTGGTACTCCGCCTGCCAGTCCGAATCCGCGACGATCCCGCCACCGCCCCAGCAACACACCTGCCCATCCTTGACCAACAGACTGCGAATGGCGATGGAGCTGTCCATCTCGCCGCGCACGTCCAGGTACAGCAATGAGCCGCAATACAAGCCACGCCGGGTCGGCTCCAGTTCATCGATGATCTGCATCGCGCGGATCTTCGGTGCGCCGGTGATCGAGCCGCCGGGGAAACTGCCAGCAATCAAATCCAGTGCATCACGATCATCCGCCAGTTCGCCGGTCACGCTGCTGACCAGGTGATGCACGTTCGGATAGCTTTCCAGGCTGAACAACTCCGGCACCCGCACCGAGCCGATGCGGCAGGTGCGCCCGAGGTCGTTACGCAGCAGGTCGACGATCATCAGGTTTTCCGCACGATCCTTGGCGCTGGCCAGCAGTTCGGCGGCGTTGGCGGCGTCTTCGGCTGGCGTCAGGCCACGCGGACGAGTGCCTTTGATCGGGCGGGTTTCGACCTGACGTTCGCTGACTTTGACGAAGCGCTCTGGCGACAGGCTCAACACGGCGCCGCCATCAGGCAGGCTCTGGAAACCGGAAAACGGTGTCGGACAGGCTTCGCGCAACTTGCAGTAAGCCAGCCACGGATCGCCCTGACACGCCGCGCGGAAACGCTGAGCGAAGTTGACCTGATAGCAGTCACCGGCCTGGATGTAATGCTGGATGCGTTCGAAGGCCTGACGGTAATCGTCGGCCGAGAGGTCGGCAGCCATCGGCGCGTTCAGTTTGAACGGTGTCAGTGCTTCAGCTTGCGGCACGGTGAACAGCGCGATCAGCCGTTGCTTCGCGCTGTCGATCACCGACGGGTGGAAGACCAATTGGCTGGTGGCCGTCTGGTGATCGCTGATCAGCGCCCAGTCGTACAGGCCAAAACGCGCGTCAGGCAGTTGCAGATCATCGCGGGCCCGGCTCGGCAGGTTTTCCAGGTGCCGACCGAAGTCGTAGCTCAGGTAGCCGATCAAACCGCCCGCAAACGGCAGTTCGTATTCAACAGGCAATAACGCCTCGCCCAGGCGACTCAGGTTGTCGCGCAGCCGTTGCAGGAAATGGCTGCCGCTCTCGTCCGGCAACACCGCCAGTTGTTCCAGCGGCCAGGCGCTGAGCAAGTCATAACGGCCACGGTCGGCACTCGGTCGGCCGCTGTCGAGCAGCACGGCGCCGGGGGCGTTGCGGATGGCCGCGAAGTAGTCGGCGGGATTGGCACGGTAGGGCAGCGGGTGTACGGAACAGGTCAACATGGGCGGGGCAGATCGGCCGTTGAGGCGGGGTGGGGATTGTAGTCCTCTCTCGGCTATCAGATCAAAATCAAAAGCCTGCCCCCTCACCCCAACCCTCTCCCCCAGGGGGGCGAGGGGGAAAGGGAGCAGATCTTCATGCTTTTCAAAGCCTGAGTTCGACTCAAGACGTTCAGGTCGGCGTACCTCGAACATCCACCTCGGTCAGTCCCCTCTCCCTCGGGGAGAGGGATAGGCGGGCGGCGTTCCGATGAGGGGCTTTTCAGCTTCAGCCTTCGACAGCAGGAATATGCCCAAACATCTCCTGCGTAAACGCCACCCGCTCTTCAACCGATTCCGTCACCCCACGCGCCTTCAGCTCTTCCAGTCGCGCTTCCACCGCATAGGTACGCAACGTCAGCCCACAATCATTGGCGATCTGAATATTCAGCCCCGGCCGCGCATTCAGCTCAAGAATCAGCGGTCCTTTCTCCTGATCCAGCACCATGTCCACACCGATGTAACCCAGTCCGCACAGCTCATAACAGCCGGCAGCGAGTTTCATGAAACCGTCCCAGTAGGGCAGTTGCACGCCGTCCACCGCGTTGGTGGTGTCGGGGTGTTTGGTGATGATGTTGTTCAGCCAGGTGCCACGCAGGGTCAAACCGGTGGCCAGATCGACACCGACGCCGATGGCGCCCTGGTGCAGGTTGGCCTTGCCGCCGGACTGCCGGGTCGGCAGGCGCAACATCGCCATCACCGGGTAACCCATCAACACGATGATGCGGATGTCCGGCACGCCTTCATAACTGATGCTTTTGAAGATCTGATCCGGCGTTACCCGGTATTCGATCAGCGCCCGATCACGGTGGCCGCCGAGGGAATACAGGCCAGTGAGGATGCTGGAAATGTGATGCTCAAGCTCTTCGTGGGCAAGGATCTTGCCCGACACCGTGCGATAGCGACCCTCGAAACGGTCGGCGACAACGATGATGCCATCGCCGCCAGCCCCCTGCGCCGGTTTGATCACGAAGTCGCTGCGCCCGCCGATGATTTCGCCGAGCTTGTCGATTTCCTTCTCGGTGGAAATCACGCCATACAATTCCGGCACGTGAATGCCGGCTTCGATCGCGCGTTCCTTGGTGATGATCTTGTCATCGACGATCGGGTACAGGCTGCGCTTGTTGTACTTGAGCACGTAGTCGGCGTTACGCCGATTGATGCCCATGATGCCCCGCGCTTCCAGCGCCTTCCAGGTCTTCCAGAAACCGAACATCAGGCGTCAGCCTTCTTCAGGAAAGCCTTGAAACGCACCAGTTCGGTCAGGCGGTAGCCACGATAACGACCCATCGCCAGCATGAAGCCGACCAGAATCAGCAGAATCGCCGGGAAGGTGAATACGAAGTACACGAGTTCAGGCACGGTCATGATCAGGTGTGCCAGGGACGCGGCGAACAGCGTACCGATGGCGACTTTCAGCGCATGGTTGGCGCCGCGTTCTTCCCAGGTGATCGACAGACGTTCGATGGTCATGGTCAGAATCACCATCGGGAACAGCGCCACGGACAAGCCGCGCTCCAGACCGAGTTTATGGCTGAACAGACTGATTGCCGCGATCAACACCACGACGAAGGTCAGCACCACCGAGAGTCGCGGCAGCATTTGCAGCTTCAGGTGTTCCAGGTACGAACGTAACGACAGGCCCAGCGCCGTGATCACGGTAAACAACAGAATGCCGAAGCCCAGCTGCGTTTCGCGGAAGGCGAGGGCGATCAGGACCGGGGTGAACGTGCCGAGGGTCTGCAGGCCGATCAGGTTGCGCAGGATCAGGATCACCAGCACGCCGATCGGGATCATCACCATGATCATGAACGTTTGCTGAGTCTGCAGCGGCAAGCCGTACAGCGAGTATTCGAGGAAGTTGGCGTCGGTGTTTTCGTCGGTCAGCTTGGCCAGACGAATCGCGTTCATCTCGCTGTTGTTCAGGCTGAAGGTCACGTTGGCTTTTTTGCCGCCGTCGACGGTGATCAGGTTTTCATCGCCGGTCCACCACAGCAGGCGGTCGGTCGGCAGGCCTTGCTCGCCGGTTTCCGGGTTGAAGTACAGCCAGTCGTTGCCGTTGAAGCTGCGCAGCCATAGTTCCGGCATTTGCGGCTGATCGGCGACGAGGCGGATGGTGTGGACTTTTTCCACCGGTACATGAGCGATGGACAGCAGCAGTTCGACGATTTTGGCTTTGTGCGCGGTCGACGGATCGCCGGCCAGCAGCAGCTTGACGTTGTCATCGTTGAGGTTGTTGACGCGTTTGATCGCCTCGCCGATGAAGGTTTCGACGTCGGCCGAGTGTTGGCGGATCGGCGCGAGCAGGGCTTCGGCGGCGATTTTTTCCGGGCCTTCGATGGCGATGCTGTCGCGGAAGGTCGGGCCTTTGATCTTGGTTTTTTCGGCGGTGTAGCGCTTGGTCAGCACCAGACGGTAATAAAGGGTCTGGTTGCCCTTGGCCCGACGTGCCGACCAGGTGACCTTGCGGTTGCCGTCGACACGATTCACGGCGACGCCGTAATTATTCGAGATGAAGCTTTCGTTGAGGCTGACGTAATCGCGGCTCAACGGTGGTACGAACATCTGGATCTTCACCGGATCCTTGGTGCTGGCGACGAACTCGACTTTGGCGTCGATGTTCCACAAGTCGTCGGTCGCATCTTCGGTCACCGGGATGCCGAGCACGAAAATCTGATAGGCCGTAACCGAAACGCCCAGCAACACCAGAATGGTGATCAGGATTTTCAAGTGGAAGGTTAGAGAACGCATGGAAATTACTCGGCGGTATGAGCGGCGATGGTGCAGGCGGGTTTGCCGGCAGCGTATTTAAGACTGGGGTCGACCAGCGCGTCGAAGCGTTTCAGCGCTTCGGAGCCAATCAAAAGCGGGTATTGGAACGCACTTCGGTCGGTCAGGTTCACTTCGATGCTGCGCATTGCCGTGCCCATGCAGATATCCAGCTCGATCACCGGACGGGCGGTGTACTTTTTGCCTTCCTCCGGGTCGTAGTCGCCGGCGCGGCGTTTGATCTTGCTGACCCGGGCCAGCGGCCGTTCGATCGGGTGCGAATGCGCGGCGTCGATGGCCAGGTAGAAACGTACCCAGGACTCACCATTGCGTTTGAAACGTTTGATGTCGCGGGCACTCAACGAGGCGGTTTTCGCACCCGTATCAAGTTTGGCCGCGACTTCCAGATTGATGCCGTCAAGCGAAGCGTATTCGTTGAGGCCGTACACGGTTTTTTCCCCCGCAGCGGCAAGGCCGGGCAGGCAAAACAGGGCAAAGAATGTGGGAAAAGGCTTGAGTCTCATAAATCCTGGTGCGCAGCGTTCCGTGGTCGGTTCAGGCCCTTGGCAAAACTTGCGCAAGACCCTTCGTGTGCCTGGCAGCTTTTTATGACAAGCCGTACAAATGGCCAGCAAATGCGGGCGGCATTCTAGCACGGTGGTTTTATGGCGCCAGCGCCCGAGCCGGTCTATAACCCTTGGGGATGTCAGCAGCTGTTATTAGACGATTGTCGACAATATCTATTTATCCTTTGACTGATGCGGGCGAATTGGCTAGTTTTTGCCGCATTGGATTTGAAGGTGTCGACAATCATGCTGGATCAACTCGATCCCCCGGTCATCAGCGGCGACGATTCCGAGACACTCTCGGAAAACGTCTTCCGGCGCATTCAGGCGGCCATCGTCAAAGGCGAGATCGCTCCGGGCAGCAAGATTTCCGAGCCGGAGCTGGCGCGCACCTACGGCATCAGCCGTGGGCCGTTGCGTGAGGCGATTCACCGTCTGGAAGGCCAGCGCCTGCTGGTGCGGGTGCCGCATGTCGGCGCGCGGGTGGTGTCGCTCAGCCACGCCGAATTACTCGAACTCTACGAAATCCGCGAGTCCCTCGAAGGCATGGCCTGCCGTCTGGCGGCCGAGCGCATGAGCGTCGAAGAAATCGACGAACTGCGTCGCGTACTGGAAACCCACGAGCGCGACGCGGCGTTTCAGGCCGGCGTTGGCTATTACCAGCAGGAAGGCGATTTCGACTTTCACTACCGGATCATCCAGGGCAGCGGCAACCGCACGCTGACGCAGATGCTCTGCGGCGAGCTGTATCAACTGGTGCGCATGTACCGCATCCAGTTTTCCACCACGCCGAACCGCCCGCGCCAGGCCTTTGCCGAACACCACCGGATTCTCGATGCCATCGCCGACCGTGACGGCGAGCTCGCGGAATTGTTGATGCGCCGTCACATCGGCGCCTCGAAACGCAACATCGCCCGTCATTACCAGGACGGCGCCCACAATAAGACAGCCACTGAACGAGGTGAGTCATGAGTTCCAAGCACAGCACTCCAGGCCAGCGTTTCCGCGATGCGGTCGCCACCGAGCACCCATTGCAAGTGGTCGGCGCGATCAACGCTAACCACGCGCTGCTGGCCAAGCGCGCCGGTTTCAAGGCGATCTACCTGTCCGGCGGCGGGGTGGCCGCAGGCTCGCTCGGCGTGCCGGATCTGGGCATCACCGGTCTGGATGACGTGCTGACCGACGTACGCCGCATCACCGATGTTTGCGATCTGCCACTGTTGGTCGACGTCGACACCGGTTTTGGCTCGTCGGCGTTCAACGTGGCGCGCACGGTCAAGTCGATGATCAAGTTCGGCGCTGCGGCGATTCACATTGAGGATCAGGTTGGCGCCAAGCGCTGTGGCCACCGTCCGAACAAAGAGATCGTCAGCCAGCAGGAAATGGTCGACCGCATCAAAGCCGCCGTGGATGCCCGAACCGACGACAGCTTCGTGATCATGGCGCGCACCGATGCGCTGGCGGTGGAAGGTCTGGAATCGGCACTGGATCGCGCTGCGGCGTGCATCGAGGCCGGCGCCGACATGATCTTCCCGGAAGCCATCACCGAGCTGGAGATGTACAAGCTGTTCGCCAACCGTGTGAAAGCGCCGATCCTGGCCAACATCACCGAGTTCGGCGCGACGCCGCTGTACACCACCGAGCAACTGGCTGGCGCCGACGTGTCGCTGGTGCTGTATCCGCTGTCGGCGTTCCGCGCGATGAACAAAGCGGCGGAAAACGTCTACACCGCGATCCGCCGCGACGGCACGCAGCAGAATGTCATCGACACCATGCAGACTCGCATGGAGCTTTACGATCGCATCGATTACCACACCTTCGAGCAGAAGCTCGATGCGCTGTTTGCACAAAAGAAAGGCTGAACACGACCCCTGTGGGAGCGAGCCTGCTCGCGAAGACGGACTGACATCCAACATTGATGTCGACTGATCCAGCGCTTTCGCGAGCAGGCTCGCTCCCACAAGTTTCCCCATACAAATTCAAAAAGATTGGAGAACACAATGGCCGAAGCAAAAGTACTCAGTGGCGCCGGGCTCCGTGGCCAGGTTGCCGGGCAAACCGCACTGTCCACCGTGGGCCAGGCCGGTGCCGGGCTGACCTATCGCGGCTACGACGTGCGTGAACTGGCAGCCGATGCACAATTTGAAGAAGTCGCGTACCTGCTGCTGTACGGCGAGCTGCCAACCCAGGCGCAACTCGACGAATACCAAGGCAAGCTGAGCAAGCTGCGCGACCTGCCGCAAGCGCTGAAAGAAGTGCTTGAACGCATCCCCGCCGACGCCCACCCGATGGACGTGATGCGCACCGGTTGCTCGTTCCTCGGCAACATCGAACCGGAGAAAGATTTCTCCGAGCAGCGCGACAAGACTGACCGTCTGCTCGCCGCATTCCCGGCGATCATGTGCTACTGGTATCGCTTCAGCCACGACGGCAAGCGCATCAACTGCGTCAGCGACGAGCCAACCATTGGCGGCCACTTCCTGCACCTGCTGCACGACAAGAAGCCGAGCGAACTGCACGTCAAAGTGATGAACGTTTCGCTGATTCTTTACGCCGAGCACGAATTCAACGCCTCGACGTTCACCGCCCGCGTTTGCGCCTCGACCCTGTCCGATCTGTATTCCTGCGTGACCGCCGCCATCGGTTCGCTGCGCGGTCCGTTGCACGGCGGCGCCAACGAAGCAGCGATGGAAATGATCGAGCGCTTCTCGTCGCCGGAAGAGGCGATCAAAGGCACCCTCGGCATGCTCGAGCGCAAGGACAAGATCATGGGTTTCGGCCACGCGATCTATAAGGACAGCGATCCGCGCAACGAGGTGATCAAGGGCTGGTCGAAAAAGCTCGCGGACGAAGTCGGTGACAAGGTGTTGTTTCCGGTTTCCGAAGCCATCGACAAGACCATGTGGGAGCAGAAGAAACTGTTCCCGAACGCCGATTTCTACCATGCCTCGGCGTACCACTTCATGGGCATTCCGACCCAGCTGTTCACGCCGATCTTCGTCTGCTCGCGCCTGACCGGCTGGGCTGCACACGTGTTCGAACAGCGCGCCAACAACCGCATCATCCGTCCAAGCGCCGAGTACGTCGGCGTTGAACAGCGCAAGTTCGTGCCAATCGAACGTCGCTGAATGGTGAGTGCCAACCATCGGCATTGAAATTACCCAGATCCTGTGGGAGCGAGCAAGCTCGCTCCCACAGTGGTCGGTGTGAATTTCGAGGTCGGTGCCCGGCCCACCCTTTGAAACTACCGTGACCCGAGTCCTGACCCGATGAACACAGAATTCCGTAAAACCCTGCCCGGCAGTCCTCTGGATTATTTCGACGCCCGCGCGGCGGTCGAGGCGATTCAGCCCGGCAGTTACGACACTCTGCCGTACACCTCCCGCGTGCTGGCGGAAAACCTTGTGCGTCGCTGCGACCCGGCCACGCTCACCGATTCCCTCAAACAACTGATCGAACGCAAACGCGACCTCGATTTCCCGTGGTTCCCGGCGCGGGTGGTCTGTCACGACATTCTCGGCCAGACCGCACTGGTCGACCTCGCAGGCCTGCGCGACGCCATCGCTTTGCAGGGCGGCGACCCGGCGCAAGTCAATCCGGTGGTGCCGACGCAATTGATCGTCGACCATTCGCTGGCGGTGGAAGCAGGCGGTTTCGACAAGCAGGCATTCGAGAAAAACCGCGCCATTGAAGACCGTCGCAACGAAGACCGTTTCCACTTCATCAACTGGACCAAAAAGGCTTTCAAGAACGTTGATGTGATCCCGCCGGGCAACGGCATCATGCACCAGATCAACCTGGAGAAAATGTCGCCGGTGATCCAGGTGCGTGAAGGTGTGGCGTTCCCCGACACCTGCGTCGGCACCGACAGCCACACCCCGCACGTCGATGCTTTAGGCGTGATCGCTATTGGTGTCGGCGGCCTCGAAGCCGAGAGTGTGATGCTTGGTCGCGCGTCGTGGATGCGTCTGCCGGAAAGCGTCGGCGTCGAACTGACCGGCAAGCTGCAACCGGGCATCACCGCCACCGACATGGTGCTGGCGCTGACCGAATACCTGCGCAAACAGAAAGTCGTCGGCGCGTGGCTGGAGTTCTTCGGCGAAGGCGCCGCTGCGCTGACCCTCGGCGACCGCGCAACCATCTCCAACATGGCCCCGGAATACGGCGCCACCGCAGCGATGTTTTACATCGATCAGCAGACCATCGACTACCTGAAACTCACCGGTCGTGAAGACCATCAAGTGCAGTTGGTCGAGCAATACGCCAAGCTCACCGGCCTCTGGGCGGACAGCCTGAAAGGCGCGCAATACGAGCGCGGTCTGACCTTCGACCTGTCGTCGGTGGTGCGCAACATGGCCGGCCCGAGCAACCCGCATGCTCGCGTCGCGGTATCGGACCTGGCGGCCAAAGGCATCTCCGGGCAGTGGGATGACGTGCCGGGGCAAATGCCTGACGGCGCAGTGATCATCGCCGCCATCACCAGTTGCACCAACACCAGCAACCCGCGCAACGTCATCGCCGCCGGCCTGCTCGCACGCAACGCCAACAAGCTCGGCCTGACCCGCAAACCGTGGGTGAAATCCTCGCTGGCGCCGGGTTCGAAAACCGTCGCGCTGTACCTCGACGAAGCGGGGCTGACCACTGAGCTGGAGCAGCTCGGTTTCGGCGTCGTCGCCTTCGCTTGCACCACCTGCAATGGCATGTCCGGCGCGCTCGATCCAGTGATCCAGCAAGAGATCATCGACCGCGATCTGTATGCGACCGCCGTGCTTTCTGGCAACCGCAACTTTGACGGCCGCATCCACCCGTACGCCAAGCAGGCGTTCCTCGCGTCGCCGCCGCTGGTGGTGGCTTACGCCATTGCCGGGACCATCCGTTTTGATATCGAGAAGGATGTCTTGGGCGTGGTCGACGGCAAGGAAATCCGCCTCAAAGACATCTGGCCGAGCGACGAAGAAATCGACTCCGTTGTGAAGTCCTCGGTCAAGCCTGAGCAGTTCCGTCAGGTCTACATTCCGATGTTCGCCGTCCACGAAGACACCGGTCCGAAAGTCACGCCGCTGTACGACTGGCGCGAGATGAGCACCTACATTCGCCGTCCGCCGTACTGGGAAGGCGCACTGGCCGGCGCGCGTCCGCTGAAGGGCATGCGCCCGCTGGCGGTGCTGCCGGACAACATCACCACCGATCACCTGTCGCCGTCGAACGCGATCATGCTCGACAGCGCCGCCGGCGAATACCTGGCGAAAATGGGCCTGCCGGAAGAGGACTTCAACTCGTACGCCACGCACCGTGGCGACCACTTGACCGCGCAGCGCGCAACCTTCGCCAACCCGAAACTGTTCAATGAAATGGTCGTGGAAAACGGCAAGGTCAAACAGGGTTCGCTGGCGCGGGTCGAACCGGAAGGCAAGGTCATGCGCATGTGGGAAGCCATCGAGACCTACATGGAGCGCAAGCAGCCGCTGATCATCATTGCCGGTGCCGATTACGGTCAGGGATCGTCCCGTGACTGGGCGGCGAAAGGCGTGCGTCTGGCCGGTGTCGAGGCGATTGCCGCTGAAGGTTTCGAACGCATTCACCGCACCAACCTGGTGGGCATGGGCGTGTTGCCGCTGGAGTTCAAGCCGGGCACCGACCGTCACACCTTGGCCATCGATGGCAGCGAAACCTACGACGTGATCGGCGAGCGCAAACCGCGCGCGGATTTGACGCTGGTGATCCATCGCAAGAACGGCGAGCGCGTTGATGTACCGGTGACTTGCCGTCTGGATACCGCTGAAGAAGTGTCGATCTACGAGGCCGGCGGCGTGTTGCAGCGTTTCGCTCAGGACTTCCTTGAAGAGTCGGCGGTTGCCGTTTAAATCAACTGATGTGGGCATGGGATTTCAAGTCCCATGCCTTCGGTAAGGAGCAATATGGCTCACGCAGCTACTTTCGCACCGCAGATCAAAATCCCTGCCACTTACATGCGCGGTGGCACCAGCAAAGGCGTGTTTTTCAGCCTCAAGGATCTGCCCGAAGCGGCGCAGATTCCCGGCCCGGTTCGCGACGCTTTGTTGCTGCGCGTCATCGGCAGCCCCGACCCGTACGACAAGCAAATCGACGGCATGGGCGGCGCGACATCCAGCACCAGCAAAACCGTGATTCTGTCGAAAAGCATCAAGGCTGATCACGATGTGGATTACCTGTTTGGCCAGGTCTCCATCGACAAGCCGTTCGTCGACTGGAGTGGCAACTGCGGCAACCTCTCGGCAGCGGTTGGTTCATTCGCCATCAGCAACGGCCTGGTCGACGCCAGCCGCATTCCGCACAACGGTGTCGCGGTGGTGCGCGTGTGGCAGGCCAACATTGGTAAAACCATCATCGCCCACGTGCCGATCACCAACGGCGAAGTGCAGGAGACCGGTGATTTCGAACTCGACGGCGTGACCTTTCCGGCGGCCGAAGTGCAAGTCGAATTCATGGATCCGGCGGCGGAAGAAGAGGGCGGCGGTGGTTCGATGTTCCCCACCGGCAACTTGATTGATGAGCTGGAAGTGCCGGGGGTTGGCACGTTCAAAGCGACCATGATCAACGCAGGTATTCCGACGATTTTCGTCAACGCCGCAGACATCGGCTACACCGGTACCGAGCTGCAAGGCGCGATCAACAGCGACCCGAAAGCATTGCAGATGTTCGAGACGATTCGGGCTTACGGTGCGCTGCGCATGGGCCTGATCGCCAATCTGGATGAAGCGGCGAAACGGCAGCACACGCCGAAAGTCGCGTTTGTCGCCAAGCCTGCAGATTACGTGGCGTCGAGTGGCAGAGCGATTGGTGCGGGTGATGTGGATTTGTTGGTGCGGGCGTTGTCGATGGGCAAGTTGCACCACGCGATGATGGGCACGGCGGCGGTGGCGATTGGTACGGCGGCGGCCATTTCCGGCACCTTGGTGAACCTCGCGGCGGGTGGTGTTGAACGCAATGCCGTGCGCTTCGGGCATCCGTCCGGGACGTTGCGTGTTGGCGCTGAAGCCAGTCTGGAAAACGGCGAGTGGGTGGTGAAGAAAGCCATCATGAGCCGCAGTGCGCGCGTGCTGATGGAAGGTTACGTGCGCATTCCGGGTGATTCTTTCTGATTTGAGATTTTTTACCCTCATCGGAACG
Source organism: Pseudomonas fluorescens (assembly GCF_001648775.1). GTDB lineage: Bacteria > Pseudomonadota > Gammaproteobacteria > Pseudomonadales > Pseudomonadaceae > Aquipseudomonas > Aquipseudomonas fluorescens_M. The sequence continues at coordinate 338,364 of NZ_LVEJ01000002.1, read as the reverse complement.
CCGCCCGCCCAGCCCTCTCCCAGAGGTAGAGGGGGCCGACCGAGGTGTCTTGGGTTGTACATCGACCTGAAAGATCGAGTCGATTATGGATTCAGGGCACCGACCGAGGTGTCTTGGGTTGTACATCGACCTGAAAGATCGAGTCGATTATGGATTTTAAGGGCCGACCGAGGTGTCTGGGATGTTCATCGATCTAATCGATTATGGATTCAATGGAGATCGCTCACGTCGGTGAACCTCTAGAGCATCCCCCAATCGGTTCCCTCTCCCTCGGGAGAGGGCTAGGGTGAGGGGCTCTCCCACTGAAAAAACACAAAAAGAGCAGGCACCCCAGACCTGCAATCAACCAGACCAAACCAGCCAAGCCCTGAGGAAGACCGCACCACTCATCATTTCCGAACAGGAGAACCGCAATGAGCGCCAACGTCGACCTGAACAACCGCCCCGACTACGACCAGGTCCTGCAGGACATCGCCGATTACGTCCTCACCTTCAAAGTCACCTCTGCCGAAGCCCTCGACACCGCCCGCAATTGCCTGATGGACACGCTGGGCTGCGGCCTGCTGGCCCTGCGCTTTCCGGAATGCACCAAGCATCTCGGCCCAATCGTCGAAGGCACCGTCGTGCCGTTCGGTGCGCGAGTCCCAGGTACGTCTTATCGCCTCGATCCGGTCAAAGCCGCGTGGGACATCGGCTGCATCGTCCGCTGGCTTGACTACAACGACACCTGGCTCGCCGCCGAATGGGGCCATCCCTCCGACAACCTCGGCGGCATTCTCGCCGTCGCCGATCACCTCTCGCAGAAACGCGTGGCCAACGCGCAAGCGCCGCTGACCATCCGCGACGTGCTCGAAGCGATGATCATGGCCCACGAGATTCAAGGCGTGATCGCCTTGGAAAACTCCTTCAACCGCGTAGGACTCGATCACGTCATTCTGGTGAAAGTCGCTTCAACCGCCGTCACCGCGAAACTGATGGGCGCCGATCGCGAGCAACTGTTATCAGCCTTGTCCCATGCATTCGCCGATGGTCAGGCGCTGCGCACTTATCGTCATGCCCCCAACGCCGGCTCGCGAAAATCCTGGGCGGCGGGGGATGCGTCGAGTCGCGGCGTGCGTTTGGCGGATATCGCCATGCGTGGCGAAATGGGCATTCCCGGCGTGTTAACCGCGAAGCAGTGGGGCTTTTATGACGTGCTGTTCAGCCACACCAACAGCGATCTGACGCTGAAACCGGAAGATAAGCGCGCCTTCAGTTTCTCGCGACCCTTCGGCAGTTACGTGATGGAAAACGTCCTGTTCAAGATCAGCTTTCCTGCCGAATTTCACGCGCAAACCGCCTGCGAAGCAGCCGTGACACTGCACCCGCAGGTGCGCAATCGCCTGCACGAAATCGACAAGATTGTCATCACCACCCACGAGTCGGCGATCCGCATCATTTCCAAGGTCGGGCCGCTGGCGAATGCCGCCGACCGCGACCACTGCATCCAGTACATGACCGCCGTGCCGCTGGCGTTCGGCAATCTGGTCGCCGAGCAATACGAAGACGATTTCCACCGGGCGCATCCGATCATCGATGTGCTGCGCGAGAAAATGGTTATCGTCGAAGAACCGCGTTTCACCCGCGAATACCTGGAGCCCGACAAACGCTCGATTGCCAACGCCGTGCAGGTGTTTTTCAAGGACGGCAGCAGCACTGAAAACGTCGTCGTGGAATACCCGATCGGTCACCGTCGTCGCCGTGCCGAGGGCATTCCATTGCTCGAAGACAAATTCAAAGCCAATCTGGCTACACGTTTCACCGGTCAGCGCAGCGGCGAAATTTTCGCGTTGTGCAAGGATCCGGCGCGGCTTGAAGCGACGCCGGTCAATCGCTTTGTGGATATGTGGGTTATCTGAACCACTTTTCCACAGGCAGTTTGGTGATCGCAAAACCGCTCAACAAAATCGCCGAATAGATCATCAGCTCCCGGGACAGGGTTTGCCCCTCGTACCAGGCGCCGATGATCACGGCGAACACCGGGAAAATGATAAACACGAACGACAGAATGATCGGGCTCAAGCGTTTAAGCAGCAAAAAATAAACGATGAATCCACCGACCGAAGCCACCAGCCCGAGATACAGCAGGGCGCCCCACGAGCGTGTGGTCACTTGCGCAAACACTGGCGCCTCAACGCTCAAGCCGACAATAAATAACATCAACCCAGCGATACCGATCGGCAAGGTGTTGTAGGTGATCACGCTGATCGCGCTGCCGTGCTTTTTTGTCACCACGTAACACAGCGCATGCATCACTGCCGCACACAGAATCGCCAGCACTCCCAGCCATTCGGCCTGATCCAGATGCAGCCCCTGGCTGCGAATGATCATGAACAGGCTGCCAAAGCCGATGGCGATGCCGAGCATCTGCGAGGGGTAGATTTTCTCGCGCAGAAACAGCGCGCAAAACAGCAGGATAAACACCGGCATGCAACTGAACAGCAGGGCGGTCAGACCCGATGACACGTGCATCTCGCCGTAGTTGAGCAGGTAGTAGGGCAGGCTGAAATACGACAGCGTGACGAACACAAAGAACCAGCGGCTTTGCCGAGGGAACAGCAACGGTTCCTTGCGCACCATGGCGAAGCTCAGAAACAGCGGAAAAGCGATCAGAAAGCGCAGGCCGGCGGCGGTCAGCGGCGGCACACTTTCCACGGCAATTTTGATCCCCAGCCACGTGGTGCCCCAACTCAGGCAGACGATCAGGAACAGCGCGCTGGTGATCAATCCGGCGAGCCACGGTTTGCTGATGTTTATCGGGACGCTGACAGCTGTAGACATGGTTTGTACTCCGAACGGCAGAATTGACCTGATCACAGAAACAGTCTATTTCTGATTGAACCTGTTTCAAGCACGCTATTCGGGGTGACAATGACTGTCAAAGTAAGTATTGCCATGGTGTCAATCCTCCGTGACGGTCTCGTCAACGGCGTCGGCGTGAAGTACAAGCGCCTTGCAGACGGCGTTGCGCAGGCCATCGAGGAAGGTGTGATCGAGGCAGGCTGTAAATTGCCGCCGCACCGACTGTTGGCCGACAGCCTGGGCGTGACCATTGGCACGATCAGCCGTGCCTACGGTGAGCTTGAACGTGTGGGATTGGTCGTTGCCCGCGTAGGCGATGGCACTTACGTGCGTCAGCGCGGCGTGGATCAGGCGCAGGACAAAGGCTTTCGCAATGTCAGCGATGAGCCGCCAACCTGCTTCGACATGAGCCGCAATCAGCCGATTCCGGGGCAGGAGACAACCTTCATCAGCCAGAGCCTGCAAGACCTCGCCAATGAGCCGGGCGTCTTGCGGCAGCTGTCCGGGTACACCGCCGAGGGTGGCATGGCGCGGCATCGCGTGGCGGGCGCCGTTTGGCTCAGCCATGGCGAGTTCGTACCGCACGCCGATCAAGTGCTGTGCGTCAACGGCGGCCAGCATGGCTTGCTGTGCGCGTTGATGGGTTTGCTCAAGGCGGGGGACACGCTGGTCACTGAGCATTTGTCCTACCCCGGTTTGATCAGTGTCGCTCGTCAGCTCGGGATAAAACTGATCGGCGCAGCGATGGATGACGAAGGACTTTTACCTTCGGCGCTGGAGGACATCTGCCGTCAGCATCGCGTTTCGGCGCTGTATTGCACGCCGACGATCCAGAATCCTACGGCCGCTGTCATGTCGATCACCCGGCGCGAGGCGATTGCCGATATCTGCCGCCAGCACAATCTGCTGATCATCGAAGACGAAGCTCATGCGGTACTGGATCGCCAGCGCCCGTCACCCCTGAGCCATTTCGCCCCGGAGCGTTCGATACTGATCGGCAGTTTGAGCAAGGCTGTTTCAGCGGGGCTGCGCGTCGGTTATCTGCATGCGCCGCAAGCGTTGATCGGGCGTATCAGTTCAGCCATTCGCAGCACCTGCTGGATGGCTAATCCTTTATCGATGGAAGTGGCGAGCCTGTGGATCGAAAACGGCATGGCTGAGCGTTTGCTGGACGAGCAGATCAGCGAGATTGCTCGGCGTAAAGCGCTGGTCGCGCCTGTTCTGCAGGGTTTGAATTACAAGACGCACACCTTTAGCCCGCACTTCTGGGTGGAAGTCCCCGAGTTGTGGCGCGCATCGCAGATTGCGGCGGAGTTGAAGGAAAACAATTATCTGGTCGCCACCGCTGAGGCGTTCGCGGTCGGGCATACGGCGGTGCCGCAGTTTATTCGGGTGAGTGTGTGTAATGCGGTGGGGGATGATCGGTTGTTGCTCGGCGGGTTCGAAGCGTTGGCGCGGGCATTAACCGAGACCGTGTAATCGTTCTTCGCGAGCAGGCTCGCTCCCACAGTGGACCGCATTCTTTCAGTTGGAATGCATTCCCCCAGGTGGGAGCGAGCCTGCTCGCGAAGGCGTCGGATCAGGCAATGCAGAACTATTTGAAGCGCCGCTCGACACCTTTCTCCACCAGAATCTTCGCCGAAATCTCTTCCACGGAAAAATGCGTGGAGTTGATGTTGGGGATGTTCTCGCGGCGGAACAGATTCTCCACTTCGCGCACTTCGAACTCGCACTGGGCGTAGCTCGAATAACGGCTGTTGGGCTTGCGCTCGTTGCGGATCGCGGTGAGACGGTCCGGGTCGATGGTCAGGCCGAACAGCTTGTGCTGATGGGCGCGCAAGGCCGACGGCAGGGTCAGGCGCTCCATGTCGTCTTCGGTCAGCGGGTAGTTGGCTGCGCGGATGCCGAACTGCATGGCCATGTACAGACACGTCGGCGTTTTACCGCATCGCGACACGCCCACTAGTATCAAATCGGCTTTGTCGTAATAGTGCGTTCGCGCGCCGTCGTCATTGTCGAGGGCGAAGTTCACCGCCTCGATGCGCTCCATGTAATTGGAGTTGTGCCCGATCGAATGGGATTTGCCGACGGTGTAGGAAGAATGCTCGGTCAGTTCCTGCTCCAGCGGGGCGAGGAAGGTCGAGAAAATGTCGATCATGAAACCATTGGACGTTGCGAGAATCTCACGGATGTCCTGATTGACGATGGTGTCGAAGATGATCGGACGAAAGCCGTCGGTTTCAGCGGCTTTGTTGATTTGTTGTACCATGGCCCGCGCTTTTTCAACGCTGTCGATGTACGGTCGCGTGAATTTGCTGAAGGTAATGTTTTCGAACTGCGCCAGAAGGCTTTGACCCAGGGTTTCGGCAGTGATGCCGGTGCCATCGGAGATGAAGAAAGCAGATCGTTTCATTTGCACCTTGGGCCTTAAGCTAATGAGCATTTCTGGATATGATAGGCGCGATTTGTCGGCCGCGACTGGCCCGCATTCTCACTTATTTTCCAGGTCCAGGCCATACAACCGGCCAAGGCTCCCCCGGGCCGCCGGTTTCTGAGCTTTTCCAACACAGTTAGTGGAGAGATCACCTTGGTAGAGTACGTAGTTTCCCTCGATAAGCTCGGCAAACACGATGTTGAGCATGTGGGGGGCAAGAACGCATCCCTGGGCGAGATGATCAGTAACCTGGCAGGCGCCGGTGTTTCGGTCCCCGGCGGTTTCGCCACGACGGCTCAGGCTTATCGTGATTTCCTCGAACTGAGCGGCCTCAACGACCAGATCCACCAGGCCCTCGACGCGCTCGACGTTGACGACGTCAACGCCCTGGCCAAGACCGGCGCGCAGATCCGTCAATGGATCATGGACGCCGAATTCCCTGAAAAACTGAATGCCGAGATCCGCACTGCGTTCGCCGCGCTGTCGGCCGGCAACCCTGACGTGGCCGTGGCCGTGCGTTCTTCCGCCACCGCCGAAGACTTGCCGGACGCCTCGTTCGCCGGTCAGCAGGAAACCTTCCTGAACATCCGTGGTGTGGAAAACGTTATCCGCGCCGCCAAAGAGGTGTTCGCTTCGCTGTTCAACGACCGTGCGATTTCCTACCGCGTGCACCAGGGCTTCGACCACAAACTGGTCGCCCTGTCGGCAGGCGTGCAGCGCATGGTGCGTTCGGAAACCGGCACTGCCGGCGTGATGTTCACCCTCGACACCGAATCCGGCTTCCGTGACGTGGTGTTCATCACCGGCGCCTACGGCTTGGGCGAAACCGTCGTACAAGGCGCGGTCAACCCGGACGAATTCTACGTACACAAGGGCACGCTGGAGGCCGGTCGTCCGGCGATCCTGCGTCGCAACCTGGGCAGCAAAGCCATCAAGATGATCTACGGCGACGAGGCCAAGGCCGGTCGTTCGGTCAAGACCGTCGATGTCGACAAGGCTGAGCGCGCGCGTTTCTGCCTGAGCGACGCTGAAGTCAGCGAACTGGCCAAGCAAGCGATGATCATCGAGAAACACTACGGCTGCCCGATGGACATCGAGTGGGCCAAGGACGGTGACGACGGCAAGCTGTACATCGTGCAGGCGCGTCCGGAAACCGTGAAAAGCCGCACCCAGGCCAACGTCATGGAACGTTACCTGTTGAAAGAAACCGGCACCGTGCTGGTGGAAGGTCGTGCGATCGGCCAGCGCATCGGCGCCGGTAAAGTACGCATCATCAAAGACGTCTCCGAGATGGACAAAGTCCAGCCGGGCGACGTACTGGTGTCCGACATGACCGACCCGGACTGGGAACCAGTGATGAAGCGCGCCAGCGCCATCGTTACCAACCGTGGCGGGCGTACCTGCCACGCGGCGATCATCGCGCGTGAGCTGGGTATCCCGGCAGTGGTCGGTTGCGGCAACGCCACCCAACTGCTGAAGGATGGCCAGGGCGTGACCGTGTCCTGCGCCGAAGGTGACACCGGTTACATCTTCGAAGGCGAACTGGGCTTCGACATCAAGAAGAACTCCGTCGACGCCATGCCGGAGCTGCCGTTCAAGATCATGATGAACGTCGGCAACCCGGACCGCGCCTTCGACTTCGCGCAGCTGCCGAACGCCGGTGTCGGCCTGGCCCGTCTGGAATTCATCATTAACCGCATGATCGGCGTCCACCCGAAAGCGCTGTTGAACTACGACGGTCTGCCGCAGGAAATCAAGGACAGCGTCGACAAGCGTATCGCCGGTTACAACGACCCGGTCGACTTCTACGTCGACAAACTGGTGGAAGGCATCAGCACCCTGGCGGCGGCGTTCACGCCGAAAAAAGTCATCGTGCGTCTGTCGGACTTCAAGTCCAACGAATACGCCAACCTGATCGGCGGCAAGCTCTACGAGCCGGAAGAAGAAAACCCGATGCTGGGCTTCCGTGGCGCTTCGCGTTACATCAGCGAATCGTTCCGCGACTGCTTTGAACTCGAATGCCGCGCGCTGAAGCGTGTGCGCAACGAGATGGGCCTGACCAACGTCGAAATCATGGTGCCGTTCGTCCGTACTCTGGGCGAAGCCAGCCAGGTAGTCGATCTGCTCGCCGAAAACGGCTTGAAGCGCGGCGAGAACGGTCTGCGCGTGATCATGATGTGCGAACTGCCTTCCAATGCGATCCTGGCTGAAGAATTCCTCGAATTCTTCGACGGTTTCTCGATCGGTTCCAACGACCTGACTCAGCTGACGCTGGGCCTGGACCGCGATTCCGGTATCATCGCGCATCTGTTCGACGAGCGTAATCCGGCGGTCAAGAAGCTCTTGGCCAACGCGATTGCCGCGTGCAACAAGGCCGGCAAGTACATCGGCATCTGCGGTCAGGGTCCTTCGGACCACCCGGATCTGGCCAAGTGGCTGATGGAGCAGGGCATCGAAAGCGTGTCGCTGAACCCGGATACCGTGCTGGAAACGTGGTTCTTCCTGGCGGAAGGCCAGACACCGGCTTAAAGAGTATGTGAACGGCCCGCTTTCCTTGTGGGAGCGAGCCTGCTCGCGAAGACGGAGCAACATTCAACAGTGATGTTGGCTGACACCCCGCTTTCGCGAGCAGGCTCGCTCCCACAGGAGGCGGGCTTTGAGATTGAAGTAGGGCGGGCTCCTGTAGATGCCGCCCTTTTTTGTGCAAGAGCATTATGCAAAGCAGCAGCAACCTATTTCCTGTCGCCCTGATCAGCGCCGAACGGCGTGGCGATCTGAGCGAAGACGTTTATCGCTTGAAACCCGGCAACAGCCCGGACTGGTCCGTGGAGATCGCCGTCACCCGTCTGGGTATGGCCGACGACTCGGCACCTCGCGGTGTGCCAGTGATTCTGCTGCACGGCAGTTTTTCCAATCGCCGCTTCTGGTTTTCACCCAAAGGCCTGGGCCTGGGCGCGTATCTGACGCGTCTGGGCTACGACGTGTGGATTCCGGAGATGCGCGGCCATGGCTTGTCGCAGCGCAACGAGGAATACCGCCGCAACCGTGTCGCCGACTATGCCCGTTACGATCTGCCGGCGATTGCCGCGTTCGTGCGTGAGCAGAGCGGGCAGATTCCGCACTGGATCGGCCATTCGCTGGGCGGCATCACCTTGGCCGCCGCGCTGGGTGGCGAATACCTTGGCGAGCCTGCGGTGGCTTCTGCCGCGTTTTTCGGCACACAGGTCAGCCGCACGTATTGGCCGTTGAAAATCCCGCCGGTGGAGTGGAGCGGGCGCTTTATCCTCAAGCGCTTTGCGCAACTGTCGGGTTCGCGCCTCAAGCGTGGTCCGGAAGATGAGCCGATCGGCCTGGCGCTGGAAAGCATGCGCTGGTACGGCTTGTTCGGCCGCTTTGGCGACAAGGACAAGGATTGGTGGGCCGGTCTGGCCGATGTTCAGGTGCCGGTGCTGGCGGTTAGCGCCGCCGGCGATCATCAGGATCCGGCCTGGGCCTGTCGCAAACTGTTCGAGCAGATCGGTGCCGAGCACAAGCAATTCATCAACCTGGGCCGCGAGCAGGGCTTCAACGATAATTTCGGCCATGTTGAAATGTTGGTGAGCAAAGCGGCGCAGACTGAGGTGTGGCCGCTGGTGGCGCGCTGGTTGAATGATCAGCACACGCCGTTGCTGGGCGAGAAACCCGACCTGGCTGCGGCGATCTGAGTGCGAAGGCCTTGAAATGGGCATTTCGTTCAGGTTGGCTTGCGGCTAAGATATGACGAATTGTGCGGTTCTGGTCATATTCGGTGGCAGTTTAGCGATTACGTTTCAGCGTTTGTTCAGGTTCATTCAGCGAACATTCAATGAGCTAAGGTAAACAGCGACCACCGGAACTCGTCTCTTCAGAACGCGGCATCCTTGATCGTCTTGCTTTTTACAGGAGTTTTTCGATGAACCATTACCTTACGCCTGACCTGTGCGACGCCTATCCGGAGCTGGTGCAGGTGCTGGAACCGATGTTCAGCAATTTCGGTGGCCGTGATTCGTTCGGCGGCGAGATCGTGACCATCAAATGTTTCGAAGATAACTCGCTGGTCAAGGAGCAAGTGGACCTGAAGGGTCATGGCAAGGTGCTGGTCGTCGATGGCGGCGGGTCCCTGCGTCGAGCGCTGCTGGGCGACATGCTCGCCGAAAAAGCTTCGAAAAACGGTTGGGAAGGCCTGGTGATCTACGGCTGCATTCGTGACGTCGATGTGATCGCACAGACCGATCTGGGTGTACAGGCCTTGGCCAGCCACCCGATGAAAACCGACAAGCGCGGCATCGGTGACCTCAATGTCCCGGTGACGTTTGCCGGTGTGACGTTCCACCCGGGCCACTATATTTATGCGGACAACAACGGCGTGATCATCTCGCCGAGTCCGCTGAAAATGCCTGAATAAGAATTTCGACAAAGGGATGCGGATGTTCGAGGAAGAAAACGCGCAATGGGGGCTGGTGCATGCCCTGGTGCTGGATGGTAAAGGCGGTGCGCGTTCGATAGCCCGGACTGAGCTCGACGATTTGCAACTGCAGGCGCATGAAAGCCTGTGGCTGCATTGGGATCGTAGCCATCCGCAAACCCAGACCTGGCTGCGCAAATCCAGCGGCCTCAATGAATTCACCTGCGACTTGCTGCTGGAAGAGAACACCCGGCCGCGCCTGTTGCCGTTGCCCGATTCCGAGCTGCTGTTGTTCTTGCGCGGGGTCAATCTCAACCCGGGCGCCGAGCCGGAAGACATGGTCTCGGTGCGCATTTTCGCCTCCGCCCAACGGGTTATTTCCCTGCGTTTGCGGCCATTGCGCGCCACCGATGAGCTGTTGGCTCAGTTGGCGGACGGCAAGGGTCCGAAAACGGCCTCTGAACTCATCCTTTATCTGGCGCAGTTCCTCACCAACAAGGTGCAGGATCTGGTCACGTGCCTCTCGGAAATCGCCGATGAGGAAGAAGAAAAGATGGATGCCGACGAACGGTATACCCCCGAGCATGGCGCCATTTTGCACATCCGTCGGCGGGCTGCCGGGCTCAAGCGTTTCCTTGCGCCGCAGCGGGATATTTTCGGGCAGATGACGCGGATAAAACTGCCGTGGTTTGTCGATGACGACGCCGATTACTGGAACGAATTGAACAACAGCCTGACCCGCTACCTCGAAGAGCTCGAATTGACCCGAGAGCGCGTGGGGCTTGTGCTGGAGGCCGAAGACCGGCGCTTGAGCGAGCGCATGAATCGCACGATGTACCGCTTCGGGATCATCACCTGCATCTTTTTACCGATGAGTTTCATCACCGGTCTGTTGGGTATCAACGTCGGCGGAATTCCGTTCTCCAGCAGCCCTTATGGTTTCCTGATCGCCTGTTTGACCGTGCTCGCTCTGGCCTTCGGTCAGTGGTGGTTATTCCGTCGTTTGCGCTGGGTCTGAAAATGGCGCATGTGACCCAAGCAAATTTGCCCGCGTCTTTCACAGACATCACGAGAGGTGCGTATGCACGATCCGTTTGAACAGTCTTTGCGCGACATGCTCAACGCCTCGCCGTCCAGCCGCGACGACGATGCCTGTCTGGGCCGCGTACTCAAAACCGCCAACCGCCAGGTCGGCGCCGGTGATCTGTTCAGCCTGCTGGGCCGCTGGCTGCCCGCGCTGATGATCGCCTTGAACAACGGATCGGCCCATGTCTCGCCGGTTTCCCGTCTTCGTAAACCTACCGCTCGCACTGCTGATAAGGCTGATTGAATATGGAACTCGACCTCTGGACTCAGAGCCTCGTCACTGCAATGACTGCGTTGTGGACCAAAGTAGCCAACTTCATTCCGAACCTGTTCGGCGCACTGGTCGTGCTGCTGTTGGGTTTCGTCGTGGCCAAGCTGCTCGATACCTTACTGTCCAAGCTGCTCGCCAAACTCGGTCTTGATCGCCTGATGGGCGGTACCGGGCTGACCAAATTGATGTCGCGCGCCGGGTTGCAAGTTCCGATCTCGACTCTGATCGGCAAGATCGTTTACTGGTTCGTCCTGCTGATTTTCCTGGTTTCTGCAGCAGAATCCCTTGGCCTTGAGCGAGTTTCGGCTACGCTGGATATGTTGGCGCTCTATTTGCCGAAAGTATTCGGCGCGGCGCTGGTGTTGCTGGTAGGTGTTTTGCTCGCGCAACTGGCCAACGGTTTGGTGCGCGGCGCAGCAGAAGGCGTAGGCCTGGACTACGCTTCGGGGTTGGGGCGCATTGCGCAGGGGCTGGTCATCATCATCAGCCTCTCGGTTGCGATCAGTCAGCTCGAAGTCAAAACCGACCTGCTGAACCATGTGATTGTCATTGTATTGATTACCGTTGGTCTGGCGGTTGCGCTGGCCATGGGTTTGGGAAGCCGGGAAATTGCCGGTCAGATTCTTGCGGGAATCTATGTGCGTGAGTTGTATCAGGTTGGGCAACAAGTGCGTGTTGGCGAGGTCGAAGGCCAGATCGAAGAGATCGGCACGGTTAAAACCACATTGCTGACCGATGAGGGTGAGCTAGTCTCTCTCTCCAATCGGATCCTGCTGGAACAGCATGTGAGTAGCCGCTAACCCGGCAAACCCTGCTAATGTATGCCGCCGCAAAATGCCAGCTGACGCTGGCTGCGGCGGACATTGACCTGACTGTCGGCACGACTTGTTTTGAATAAAGCCCAAACGCTATCCACGCGCTACGACCCCCGCGAGCTCTCTGATGAGGAGTTGGTCGCGCGCGCGCATACCGAGCTGTTTCACGTAACGCGTGCCTATGAAGAACTGATGCGCCGTTACCAGCGAACATTATTTAACGTTTGTGCGAGATATCTTGGGAACGATCGCGACGCAGACGATGTCTGTCAGGAAGTCATGTTGAAGGTGCTGTATGGCCTGAAGAACTTCGAGGGTAAATCGAAGTTCAAAACGTGGCTCTATAGCATCACGTACAACGAATGTATTACGCAGTATCGGAAGGAACGGCGAAAGCGTCGCTTGATGGACGCATTGAGTCTTGACCCCCTCGAGGAAGCGTCCGAAGAAAAGGCGCCGAAACCCGAGGAGAAGGGCGGGCTTGATCGCTGGCTGGTGTATGTGAACCCGATTGACCGCGAAATTCTGGTGCTACGATTTGTCGCAGAGCTGGAATTTCAGGAGATCGCAGACATCATGCACATGGGTTTGAGTGCGACAAAAATGCGTTACAAACGTGCTCTAGATAAATTGCGTGAGAAATTTGCAGGCATTGCTGAAACTTAGTTCAGCGCAAATATCTCTTACGTGTAGGCAAGTTCTGATAGACTTGCCGCCGAGTTGTCCCCCGGTTTGCGGGACTGCTTCACAATCACCAGATGGGGATTTAACGGATGAAACTGAAAAACACCTTGGGCTTGGCCATTGGTTCTCTGATTGCCGCCACTTCGTTCGGCGCTCTGGCACAAGGCCAAGGCGCAGTTGAAATCGAAGGCTTCGCAAAGAAAGAACAATTCGACAGCGCTCGTAACTTCAAGAACAACGGCAACCTGTTCGGCGGTTCGGTCGGTTACTTCCTGACCGACGACGTTGAACTGCGTCTGGGCTACGACGAAGTGCACAACGTGCGTTCCGACGACGGTCGTAACATCAAGGGCGCGAACACCGCTCTGGACGCTCTGTACCACTTCAACAACCCAGGCGACATGCTGCGTCCATACGTATCGGCTGGTTTCTCCGATCAGAGCATCGGTCAGAACGGTTCCGGCGGTCGTGACCGCTCCACCTTCGCCAACGTTGGCGCTGGTGCCAAGCTGTACTTCACCGAGAACTTCTACGCCCGTGCTGGCGTTGAAGCTCAATACAACATCGACCAGGGCGACACCGAGTGGGCTCCTAGCGTCGGTATCGGTGTGAACTTCGGTGGCGGCTCCAAGCCTGCTGCTGCTCCAGTTCCAGCACCAGCTGAAGTCTGCTCCGACAGCGACAACGACGGCGTTTGCGACAACGTTGACAAGTGCCCAGACACCCCAGCCAACGTAACTGTTGACGCTGATGGCTGCCCGGCAGTTGCTGAAGTTGTTCGTGTTGAGCTGGACGTCAAGTTCGACTTCGACAAGTCGGTTGTGAAGCCAAACAGCTACGGCGACATCAAAAACCTGGCTGACTTCATGAAGCAGTACCCATCCACCACCACTACTGTTGAAGGTCACACTGACTCCGTCGGTCCTGACGCTTACAACCAGAAACTGTCCGAGCGTCGTGCAAACGCCGTTAAGCAAGTTCTGACCAACCAGTACGGTGTTGAATCGTCCCGCGTTCAATCTGTTGGCTACGGCGAATCCCGCCCAGTTGCTGACAACAAAACTGAAGCTGGCCGCGCTGTAAACCGTCGCGTAGAAGCGCAGGTTGAAGCTAAATCTAAGTAATTAGATGCCGCTCTGAGAAAAGCCCGGCTCAGGCCGGGCTTTTCTTTGCCTGCGATTTGGCTTTCGAAAACTACGCAGCCCCTGTGCAGGCTGCGATCCGTTGATCTTCAACAACAGCCGCCACCGCGCCGATCACCAGAATCGCCGGGCTTTTCAATCCAAACGCACACGCATCAACACTCATGCGCGACAGATCACTCCGGCATTCGCGCTGCTGCGGCAATGACGCATTCTCGATCATCGCCACCGGCGTATCCGCTACCATCCCGCCCGCCAACAACTGATCGCGAATCTCGCCCAGCTTCGCCACGCCCATGTAAATCACCAGCGTCGTGCCGCCTTGCGCCAGCGCCTGCCAGTTCAATGGGCTGTCGTCCTGGGTATGCGCAGTCACCAGGGTCACCCCACGCGCCACGCCCCGCAGTGTCAGTGGAATATCACACTGCGTTGCCCCGGCCAGCCCGGCGGTGATGCCGTTGACCAGCTCCGCTTCAACACCACGCTCACGCAGCCACTGCGCCTCCTCTGCGCCACGGCCGAAAATGCACGGATCGCCGCCCTTCAGCCGCACCACGCATTTGCCTTGGCGGGCGTAACGCAGCATCAATCGATGGATAAACGCCTGCGGCGTTGAGCGGCAGCCGCCGCGTTTACCCACGGCAATAATGCGCGCGCCGGGGCAGTGTTCCAGTACCGCAACGTTGACCAGATCGTCGATCAGCACCACATCGGCTTCGCGCAAGGCGCGCACCGCTTTGAGGGTCAGCAGTTCCGGATCGCCGGGGCCTGCGCCTACCAGCCAGACTTTTGCATTCATGCTGCTTTCCTCATCAGATGACGGCGACCGGCTGCAACTCGGCAGCCAGCAAGCGTTTTATTTCCGGGACGCACGAGCCACATTGCGTGCCGCAGCCCAATTGATTTTTCAAACCCTGCAGATCCAGCCCTTGGCGAATGCCGTCGCAGACCGCGTTTTGGCTGACGTTCTTGCAATTGCACAGGGTTTTATCCGCAGCGATCTGCGTCCCGGCACTGCCCGGCGGAGCACTCATCGGTGCCAGCAGCCAACGCCTTAGCTGGTCATCGGCGCGACCTTCCAGCCACAACCCTTGCAGCCAGTGCCGGGCGAGGGTTTCGCCGGCCAGGCGAAGCGCGGTAATGCGACCGTTTTCAATACGTACGCGCTTGCCAATGGCACGGCGCGGATCGTCATAGGCCAAAACAGGGCCATCGATCAGCGACAGGCATTGGTCGATCTCACCGAGCAATTGCGCATCAGGCGCCTCGCTGCTGGCAGCGCGTATCAGCAATGCCGATCGTTCACGTCCGACAAGGCTGAGACTCACGTAGGAAAATGCCTCACAGAGCGGCCGTAGCGTCTCGAAATGCCGTTGAACATCGCCCTCGATCAGTGCGAAAAGCTGCCATGGCAGATTGACCGGCTCCAGACGCACACCGCTGTGTTTCAGTTCCGGTTGTTTCGACAATGGATCAAAGGCCGACAGGGTCAGGCTGTTCACGCCGCCCTTGAGAAAGCGGTCACCCCAGTGCATCGGTAAAAAAGCCTGACCCGGGCGCACGCTGTCATCGCTGCCGACCGCGACAATCACCGCGCCGCGACGACTTTTCAGATTGACCAGATCACCCGGCTGCAAGCGCTGCCGGCGCAGTTCGTCCGGGTGCAGGCTCAACACCGCCTCGCTGACATGCCCGAACAGTTGCGCCGCGGTACCGGTGCGGCTCATACCGTGCCACTGATCGCGCAGGCGGCCAGTGATCAACGTCAGTGGAAAGCGTGCGTCGCGCTGTTCTTTGGCGGCGCGATAGGGGTCGGCAATGAACTGCGCGCGCCCACTGACCGTAGGAAAAATACCGTCCTCATACAGGCGTGGCGTGCCTTCGCGGGCACCGACAGGGAAGGGCCATTGCTGCGGCCCGATTTCGTCGATCAGCGCATGACTGATCCCGGACAAATCCAGATCCCGCCCACGTGTCAGTCCTTTGAATTCATCGAACAGCTGCGACGGTTGATTGAACGAAAACAGGCTCGGCTCAGCGGGGCGCAGACGTTTCTCCAGACGCTGTGCGAAGTCCACGGTAATCGCCCAATCCGGCCGCGCGTCACCCGGTGGGAGAATGGCTTTGCGCACGTGAGAAATTCGCCGCTCGGAATTGGTCACCGAGCCTTCCTTCTCGCCCCAAGTTGCGGCGGGTAGCAGGAGATCGGCGAACGCTGCGGTTTCGGTGGTGCGAAAGGCTTCTTGCAGAACCACAAACGGGCAGGCCTCAAGCGCTGCTCGCACCGAATGTTGATCCGGCATTGATTGCGCAGGGTTGGTGCAAGCAATCCACAGCGCCTTGATCTTGCCACTGCGCACCTGCTCAAACAGTTCGATGGCGCTGAGGCCGGTGCTCTCCGGCAATTGATCGACGCCCCAATAAGCCGCCACCTCGGCGCGATGTTCAGGGTTGGCTGCCTCGCGGTGACCGGGCAACAAGTTCGACAAGCTGCCGGTTTCGCGCCCGCCCATGGCATTCGGCTGACCGGTAAGGGAGAAAGGTCCTGCACCCGGCCGGCCGATTTGCCCAGTGGCCAGGTGCAGATTGATCAACGCACTGTTCTTCGCGCTGCCGGCCGTGGACTGGTTCAAACCCATGCACCACAGCGACAGAAAACTTGGCGACGTGCCGACCCATTCGGCGCACTGCTGCAGTTGCTCGACACTGATCCCGCACAGCTGCGAAACCATTTGCGGGGTGTAATCGCGCACCAGATTTTTCAGCTCGGCCAGACCTTCGGTGTGCGCCGTGACGAAGTCGCGATCAATCCAGTCTTCCCACAACAACAGATGCAAAATCCCATGAAACAAGGCGACATCAGTACCGGGCAGAATCGCCAAATGCAGATCGGCGAGGTCACAGGTGTCGGTTCGGCGTGGATCAATGACGATGACTTTCATCTGTGGGCGGCGGGATTTTGCCTCCTCCAGTCGACGAAAAAGTACCGGATGGGCGTAGGCCATGTTACTGCCGACAATCATCACGCAATCGCTGAGTTCCAGGTCCTCATAACTGCACGGCGGGGCATCGGCGCCGAGACTGCGCTTGTAGCCGACCACGGCTGAAGACATGCACAGGCGTGAATTGCTGTCGATATTGTTGGTGCCGACCAGCGCCCGCGCGAGTTTGTTAAAGGCGTAGTAGTCCTCGGTCAACAGTTGCCCGGAGATATAGAACGCCACGCTGTCCGGACCGTGCTCGCTGATGGTTTCGGCGAACACGTTGGCGGCGTGTTCCAGTGCGGTGTCCCAATCGCTGCGGCTGCGTGCCAGGCCTTTGCCCAGACGCAGTTCCGGGTATAGAGCGCGGGCCGCGAGGTCGCCGGTCAGGTGCAGGGTCGAACCTTTGCTGCACAGTTTGCCGAAGTTGGCCGGATGCGCCGGATCGCCGCTGACGCCGAGGATGCGCTCGCCGTCATGCTCGATCAGCACGCCGCAGCCGACCCCGCAGTAACAGCAGGTCGAGGCGGTCGTCTGGCGGTTCATCAGCTGGCGTCCCGCAGGGCCAGTTGCACGCGACCATTCTCGACCCGTGCCGGGTGATGGTGCGCGCAGCCGATGTCCGGCGCCTGAGCTTCGCCGGATTCAAGGTCGATCTGCCAGTTGTGCAGCGGGCAGGCGACGCGTTTGCCGTAGATCAGGCCTTGCGAGAGTGGTCCGCCCTTGTGCGGGCAGCGGTCGTCGAGGGCGAAAACCTCATCGTCGCTTGTACGAAAAATCGCGATGTCGCCTTTCGGCCCGGCAATGATCCGTGAACCGAGGGCGTTGATTTCTTCGAGGGCGCAGATATCCAGCCAGTTCATGCTGGCACCTCCAGATTTTTCACCGGGATCACGTCGAATTCTTTCTTCAGTTGCGGCTGGGCCAGGCGTTCTTTCCACGGGTCCTGCTCGAACGAAAGCGAGAATTGCAGGCGCTCGTTCAGGGCTTTGCGGCGCTCGGGGTCTTCCAGCACGGCTTTCTTGATGTGCTCCATGCCGACCCGTTGCAGGTAGTGCACGGTGCGTTCGAGGTAGAAGGCTTCTTCGCGATACAGCTGCAGGAAGGCACCGTTGTACTCGCGCACTTCTTCGGCAGTTTTAAGCTTGACGAAGAATTCGGCGACTTCGGTTTTGATCCCGCCGTTGCCGCCGATGTACATCTCCCAACCGGAATCGACGCCGATGATTCCTACGTCTTTAATTCCTGCTTCCGAGCAGTTGCGTGGGCATCCGGAGACCGCCAGTTTCACTTTGTGCGGCGACCACATGTTGAACAGGTCGTGCTCAAGCTCGATGCCCAGTTGTGTCGAGTTTTGCGTGCCGAAGCGGCAGAATTCGCTGCCGACGCAGGTCTTCACGGTGCGGATGGATTTGCCGTAGGCATGCCCGGACGGCATGTCCAGGTCTTTCCACACGCCGGGCAAGTCCTGCTTCTTGATGCCGAGCAAGTCGATGCGTTGCCCGCCGGTGACCTTGACCATCGGCACGTTGTACTTGTCGGCGACGTCGGCAATCCGCCGCAGTTCTGACGGATTGGTCACACCACCCCACATCCGTGGCACCACCGAATAAGTGCCGTCCTTCTGGATATTGGCGTGCGCACGTTCGTTGATCAGGCGTGATTGCGGGTCGTCCTTGGCTTCGCCGGGCCAGGTGGAAATCAGGTAATAGTTGAGGGCCGGGCGGCACGTTGCGCAGCCGTTCGGCGTGCGCCAGTTGAGGTAGCTCATGGTGCCGGAGATGGTTAGCAGATGCTGTTCGCGAATCGCTTGGCGAATCTGGCCGTGGTTGAGGTCGCTGCAACCACAGATGGCTTTTTCGCTTTTCGGTTTGACGTCCGCCGCGCCGCCGACGGTGTTGATCAGGATCTGCTCGACCAGCCCGGCGCACGAGCCGCAGGAGCTGGCCGCCTTGGTGTGTTTCTTCACCTCATCGACGCTGAACAGGCCGTGTTCCTGAATGGCTTTGACGATGGTGCCCTTGCACACGCCATTGCAGCCGCAGACTTCGGCGGTGTCGGCCATGACCATGGCTTTGTCCTGGCCCTGATGTCCTACATCGCCTAATGCATTTTCTCCGAACATAAGGTGATCGCGGATCTCGCCGATGGCGTGATTCTCACGAATCTGGCGGAAATACCAACCGCCATCTGCCGTATCGCCGTACAGACAGGCGCCGACCAGCACGTCATCCTTGATCACCAGTTTTTTGTACACACCGCCGATCGGGTCGGAGAGGGTGATCGTTTCGGTGCCTTCACCGCCCATGAAGTCGCCAGCGGAAAACAGGTCGATGCCGGTGACTTTCAATTTGGTCGAGGTTACTGAGCCCTGATAACGGGCGAAGCCCAATTGTGCGAGGTGGTTGGCGCAAACCTTGGCCTGCTCGAACAACGGCGCGACCAAGCCGTAGGCAATGCCGCGATGGCTGGCGCATTCGCCGATGGCATAGATGCGCGGGTCATAGGTTTGCAGGGTGTCGTTGACCAGAATCCCGCGATTGCACGGGATGCCGGCCTTCTCAGCGAGTTCGGTGTTAGGACGAATACCGGCGGCCATTACCACCAGATCAGCGGGGATGATGTCGCCGTTCTTGAATTGCACCGAGCCGACCCGGCCATTCCCGGCGTCGTGCAGGGCTTGGGTCTGTTCGCACAGACGGAAATGCAGGCCACGGGATTCGAGGGCGCTTTGCAGGAGCTGGCCGCTGGTTTTGTCCAGTTGCCGCTCCAGCAACCACTCACCGATGTGCACCACAGTGACGTGCATGCCGCGCAGCATCAGGCCGTTGGCGGCTTCGAGACCGAGCAGGCCGCCACCGATGACCACCGCGTGTTTGTGGGTTTTCGCGGTGTCGATCATCGCTTGGGTGTCGGCGATGTCGCGGTAACCGATCACGCCTTGCAGGGTGTTGCCGGGGATTGGCAGAATGAACGGCGTCGAGCCGGTGGCGATCAACAGGCGATCGTATTCGGCCTCGCTGCCATCCTCGGCGATCACCCGGCGTTTGACCCGGTCGATTTCCACCACTTTGCGGTTGAGCAACAACTTGATGTTGTTTTGCAGGTACCAGTCGAGGTCGTTAAGGACGATCTCTTCGAAGGTCTGCTCACCGGCCAATACCGGCGAGAGCAGGATGCGGTTGTAGTTGGTGTGCGGTTCGGCGCCGAAGACGGTGATGTCGTACAGCTCGTTGCTCAGTTTGAGCAGTTCTTCGAGGGTGCGGACCCCGGCCATGCCGTTGCCGATCATCACCAGTTTGAGTTTTTTCATCAGGTTCTCCGGGGAGCTGCGGCTGGCCTCTTGTGGGCAGTCAGGCCTTGCTCGAGAAATTTTGCGCAAACAAAAAAAGGCGTCCCGCTAGTTGCCTAGCGAGGACGCCTTTGTCCTGGTCCCGTTCTCTCGGGAAGCGCAGCCTTCGTCGTTGAAGGTTGGGCTTTATGTGTGTGTTGAGTGGGGTAATGCAGTGGTTGTGCCAAGTGGGGGCGGTGGCGGGTTTATTGGGATTTGGCAGGTTTTGAGGGTGATTTTTTGCACCGAATCGAAGCGGATTGCTCGTTTGTGGGGCATTCAGGCAGGTGGATTTGTAGTGATTGGACGGGCGCCTTCGCGAGCAAGCTCGCTCCCACAGGGGATCTGTGTCGTCCATAAATCCTCTGTGGGAGCGAGCTTGCTCGCGAATGGCGCGACGCGGTTCAACTGTGAAACAACAAAGTCAGCAGCACCACATTTCCCAGCAATGCCAATAACGCCATCGTCCGCCACACCTTCAAAGGCTCACGCTCCAGTAACGGTCTGGGCCGCACGCTCAAACTGCGCCGCTCCCCCTGTTCCAGCACCAGCAACCACTCTTCAGCCGTTTCAAAGCGTTGCTGGGCATCCGCCGCCACCCCGCGTTCCAGACTCTGCGCCAGCCATTCCGGCAAATCCGGCCGATAACGACTGGCACTCACCGGCAGACCAAAGCGCGGCCGTTGAAACGCTTCAATCTCGCCATAGGGAAAATGCCCGGTCAGCAGGAAATACAGGGTCACGCCGAGCGCATACAAATCCTGCTGCGCACTCGGCGGATCACCGCGAAACGCTTCCGGGGCGATGTAGCTCGGGGTTCCCGGCAACGTCGACGGCGCGTCTTCGGACAAGCCTGGGCAATACGCCAGGCCAAAATCCAGCAGGCGCAATTCGCCGTCATCGCCCCAATGCAGGTTTTCCGGTTTGATGTCGCGGTGCAGAATTTGTCGCCGATGCAGCAGGCCAACCGCGCGCAGCAAACGCTCGGCGATATCCTGCCATTGCGCCAAGGGTAGAGCCGTGAACTGTGCCAAGGTTTTTCCGGAATATTCGCGCATCACGTAGTACAAATGCTGACGCTGGCTGCCCGTGTGGACTTCAGGAAAATGTCGCCCGGCCACCCGCTTGAGGAACCATTCTTCCGACAACAAGGCTTGCCCGGCTTGTGGATCATCCGCCAGCCGCGCAGGCAAGGTTTTCAGCAACCAAGGCTGGCCCTGAACGTCGACAACCCGATACAGCAGCGACTGCTGACTCTGAGCGACAACCCCCTGCACCTGCCAGCCTTCGAACATCTGCCCGGGTTTCAGCGGTGGCGGCAATGGCCATTGCTGCAAATGAATCAGCGCATCACCAATATTCGCCTCACCGACAGCATCGACCCGCACCAGCAATGCACTGGCATTGTCCTGACTCCCGGCCAGATGCGCCGCGTTGACCAGCGTTTGCGCAGCACTGCTCAGATCCGGCTGGTCACGCAGAATCGCCGCAATCGCGGTGTCACCCAACGTCGACCAGACGCCGTCGCTGAGCAGTACAAAGCTTTCGCCTTCACGCAGTTCGCCATCAAGAAAGTCCAGCACCAGATGCTGATCCAGCCCCAGTGCACGCTTGAGCACATGCTGCATGCCCGGCTGATCCCAAACGTGATCTTCACTGATCCGTCGCAAGCTGTCGGCATGCCAGCGATACACCCGGCAATCGCCGACGTGAGCAAGGGTAAAGCGCCGACCACGCATGACCAAGGCACTGACCGTGGTGAGCAACGGCTGGCCACCGCCATTGGCCTGCAACCAGCGATTTTGCGCGAGCAGCAGGCGATCCAGTGCCTGCGCCACGCTCCAGGTTTGCGGCGTGGCGTAGTAGTCGAGCGCCAAGGCTTGCAAGGTTGAACGCGCTGCGAGTCCGCCATCGACGCATTGGCTGACGCCATCGGCGATGGCGAACAGAAAACCCTTGCTCGCCGCCAGCGCCGGAGCGGGCGTTACCAGGCGCACAGCGTCCTGATTTTCCGCACGCGGACCGGTGGCGCTGGCTTCGGCAAAGCTCAGTTGCAGGGCCATCGACGCTTCAGACCCGCGCCGCTGTCACCGCTGCCGAACCCCAAGTGGTTCTCCAGCGACGCTTGACGCCGTGCAGGCCAAACCACGCCAACACGCCAAGGCTGGCGAACAACCACAGGGCCAGTTGATAGCTGCCGGTGCTTTGTTTGATCGCGCCCATGCCCGCCGCCAAGGCAAAACCGCCGATACCGCCGGCCATGCCGATCAAACCGGTCATGACGCCGATCTCCAGACGAAAACGCTGCGGCACCAGTTGAAACACCGCGCCGTTGCCTGCGCCCAGACCGAGCATGGTGCAGACGAAAAGTGCCAGCGCGGCGTAGGAACTTGGCAGGTTGAAGCCCACAGCAGCGATGCAAATGGCGGCCACCGTGTACATCGCCAGCAAGGTGCGGATGCCTCCGAAACGGTCAGCCAGGGCGCCGCCCAACGGCCGCATCAAACTGCCACCGAACACGCAGGCGGCGGTGTAGTAACCGGCGGTTACCGGGCTCAAACCGTATTGATCGTTGAAATAGCCGGGCAGGGCGCTGGCCAGACCGATGAAGCCGCCGAAGGTGACGCTGTAGAAAAACATGAACCACCAACTGTCACGGTCGCCCAAGGCTTTGAAGTAGTCGGTCATGGCTTTGGCTTTTGGCCGCTCAGGGGCGTTTTTCGCCAGCCAGGCGAACAACACCAGCGTCAGGATCAGCGGGATCAGAGCGAAGCCGAAGACATTGCTCCAGCCGAACGCAGCGGCCAGTACCGGTGCGAGCAGCGCGGCGAACACGGTGCCGGAGTTGCCCGCGCCAGCAATGCCCATGGCTTTGCCTTGATGCTGCGGCGGATACCATTGCGACGCCAATGGCAGGGCGACGGCAAACGAGGCGCCGGCCATGCCGAGGAACAGGCCGAGCAGCAGGGCTTGTTCATAACTGTGGATGCCGAGTTTCCAGGCACCGAACAGCGCACAGATGACGATGACCTGACCGATCAGCCCGGCGGTTTTCGGCGATAACCGATCGGCGAGCATGCCCATCACGAAACGCAGCACCGCACCGGCGAGGATCGGCGTGGCGACGACGAGACCGCGTTGTTGCGTGGTCAGGTGCAGGTCGGCGGCAATCTGCACCGCCAGCGGGCCGAGCAGGTACCAGACCATGAAGCTCAGGTCGAAATACAGGAAGGCCGCGAACAGGGTCGGGGTGTGGCCGGATTTCCAGAAGCTTGAATTCATCGCGCACCTCAGCTGAAAAGAGTCTCGAAAGGAGTCGTGCAACAGCAAGTGGAGCGCCGCCACGGCCGCACCACCGGCCCCGAGCTGTGGGGCCAAAACGCAAAAACGCCGCTACCTGATGCGCCGGTTGGGCGAACGGGTGAGCGACGTCTTTGTCGTGGGTGGGGCAACCGCCGTTGGTTACCTGTACGTTTTACATAGCGAGATTTGTGCCAACAGCCGGAAAATCAAAAGCCCCTCACCCTAGCCCTCTCCCGGAGGGAGAGGGGACTGACCGAGGTGTCTGGCGTCAAACATCGACCTGAGAGACCGAGTCGATTATGGGTTCACAGCAGAAATTGCAGGTCGGCGTACATCGCGAGCATCCCCCAATCAGTCCCCTCTCCCGGAGGGAGAGGGGACTGACCGAGGTGTCTGGCGTCAAACATCGACCTGAGAGACCGAGTCGATTATGGCTTCACAGCAGAAATCGCAGGTCGGCGTACATCGCGAGCATCCCCCAATCAGTCCCCTCTCCCTCCGGGAGAGGGGACTGACCGAGGTGTCTGGCGTCAAACATCGACCTGAGAGACCGAGTCGATTATGGGTTCACAGCAGAAAATCACCGGGCGGCGTACGTTGCGAGCATCCCCCAATCCAGTTCACTTTCCCGGAGGGAGAGGGGACTGACCGAGGTGTCTGGCGTCAAACATCGACCTGAGAGACCGAGTCGATTATGGGTTCACAGCAGAAATTGCAGGTCGGCGTACATCGCGAGCATCCCCCAATCAGTCCCCTCTCCCTCCGGGAGAGGGGACTGACCGAGGTGTCTGGCGTCAAACATCGACCTAAGAGACTGAGTCGATTATGGATTCACAGCAGAAATCGCAGGTCGGCGTACATCGCGAGCATCCCCCAATCAGTCCCCTCTCCCTTTGGGAGAGGGCTAGGGTGAGGGGGCTCTTAAGAGGACAGAAAATTTCAGCCAAGCAACTCACTCATGGCAATAATCTGCTCCGCCACCTGAATCAGCTTCTGCTGCCGGCTCATTGCCTGCCGCCGCATCAAGGTGTAAGCCTCTTCCTCATTGCAATCCTTCATCTTCATCAACAACCCCTTGGCCAACTCAATACGCTTGCGCTCAGCCAGTTGCTGATCACGCGCCTGCAACTGCGCGCGCAACGCCTGATCACTTTCGAAGCGCGCCATCGCCACATCCAGAATCGGCTGCAAACGCTGGGCATGAATGCCTTCGACGATGTAGGCGCTGACCCCGGACTTGATCGCCTGGCGCATCACCCCCGGATCATGTTCGTCGGTAAACATCACGATCGGCCGTGGCTGGTCGCGGCTGACCAGCACCACTTGTTCCATGACATCGCGGCTCGGTGACTCGGTATCGATCAGGATCACGTCCGGGCGCACCGTTTCGACGCGCGCGGGCAGGTCGATGGTCAGGCCGGACTCGTCAATCACCTCAAAACCGGCTTCGGTCAATGCGGCTTTCAGGCGCCCGACTTTTTTCGCCGTGTCGTTGATCAGCAGAATGCGCAACATGTTCGCGGGCTCCTGTCAGCGGCGGGCGAGAAGGGCAGCATCGTCGTTCAACGCATGCAACTTGAAACTGCGCGCGTAACCGGCCGGGTCGCTGCCGTCCCAGATTTTGCCGTCGAGCAACTGGCTGCTGCGCATGTCGGTGCCCCACGCGGCAACACCGACCGCCGTCGCGGCGTCGCGATAGAGATCGAGCTGCTGAACCTGGCGGGCGACAGCGAGGTAATCCGGGTCTTCGCGCAGCAAACCCCAGCGGCGGAACTGGGTCATGAACCACATGCCGTCCGACAGATACGGCAGATTGACCTCGCCCTTGCCGTGAAAGCGCAAGGCGTGCGGGTCCTGCCAGCGATTGCCGAGGCCATCGGCATAGTCGCCGAGAAACCGCGGTTCGATGCAGGCAAGCGGCGCGTCGAGGTACTCCGGCGCACTGAGCAGTTGCGCGCTGCTGCGGCGGTTTTCCGGGCTTTCTTCGATGAAGCGGCTGGCTTCGAGGATCGCCATTACCAGCGCCCGCGCCGTGTTGGGGTATTGCTCGACAAACGCACGGGTGCAGCCGAGGACTTTTTCCGGGTGGTCGGGCCAGATGGTCTGACTGGTGGCGAGGGTGAAGCCGAAATCCTGCTGCACCGCGCTGGCCGCCCACGGTTCACCAACGCAAAAACCGTCTATGCGCCCGGCCTGCAGGTGCGCGACCATTTGTGACGGCGGCACCACCACGCTGTCGACATCCTGCAACGGATGAATGCCTTGGCTCGCCAGCCAGTAATAAAGCCACATCGCGTGCGTGCCAGTGGGGAAGGTCTGGGCGAAGGTCAGTTTTGCGCGGCTTTGGTGCACATGGCGATCCAGCGCTTCAGGACTGGTCACACCGAGGTTTTGCAGACCGTGGGAGAGATTGAGGCTCTGGCCGTTCTGGTTCAGGCCCATCAGCACGGCCATGTCGGTCGGGGCGACACCGCCGATGCCCAGGTGTACCGCATAGATCAGGCCGTACAAACTGTGCGCGGCATCCAGTTCACCGCTGACCAGTTTGTCGCGCAGGTTGGACCAGGAGCTCTGACGCTTGAGGTTCAGGGTCAGCCCGTAAGGCTGGGCGAAGCCCTGTGTCGCCGCGACGACAACCGAGGCGCAATCGCTCAGGGCCATGAAGCCGAGGTTGATTGCACTCTTTTCCGGGGCATCGCTGCCATTGACCCAGGCCAGCGGCCCTGCCGAAGATTCATTCATCCAACGCTACCTCGAAAAAAAACGTCGCCACGGACTTTGCGCAGGCAAACCCCGAAGACGACGCCATTGTCCTTGCCCGCCTGCCGCCATTGGCCTGCGCGCTGATGGCAAGGCGGGTGCAAGGCATATGCCAGTGACAGCGATTTGCGCGTGCGCCTCGCGCGGCAGGTCGATGCCCGGCTATAATCGCCGCCTCTTTTCGCCGCCCGAGTCATCGCCGCCCATGTATTCCCTGGCCCGTCAGCTGTTGTTCAAACTTTCCCCGGAAACCTCCCACGATCTGTCGCTGGATCTGATCGGCGCGGGTGGGCGTTTGGGCTTAAACGGCTTGCTGTGCAAGGCCCCGGCGAAAGTGCCGGTGACGGTGATGGGCCTGGAATTTCCGAACCCGGTGGGTCTGGCGGCCGGTCTGGACAAAAATGGCGCGGCCATCGATGGCTTTGCACAACTGGGTTTCGGTTTTGTCGAAATCGGCACCGTGACCCCGCGTCCGCAGCCGGGCAACCCGAAACCACGGATTTTCCGCTTGCCGGAAGCCGAGGCGATCATCAACCGCATGGGTTTCAACAACCTCGGTGTCGATAACCTGCTGGCGCGGGTGGCAGCGGCTAAGTACAAAGGCGTGCTGGGCATCAACATCGGCAAGAACTTCGACACGCCGGTTGAGCGTGCGGTCGACGATTACCTGATCTGCCTGGACAAGGTCTATGCCCACGCCAGCTATGTAACGGTCAACGTCAGTTCGCCGAACACTCCGGGCCTGCGCAGCCTGCAGTTCGGCGACTCGCTCAAGCAATTGCTCGCCGATCTGGCCACGCGCCGCGCCGAACTGGCCCTGCGTCATGGCAAACATGTGCCGTTGGCGATCAAGATCGCGCCGGACATGACTGATGAAGAAACCGCGCAGGTGGCTCAAGCGTTGATCGAAACCGGCATGGACGCGGTGATCGCGACCAACACCACTCTCAGCCGTGTTGGCGTTGAAGGCATGGAGCATGGTGACGAGGCGGGCGGTCTGTCGGGCGCGCCGGTGCGTGACAAGAGCACCAACACCGTGAAGGTGCTGGCCGGTGAGTTGGCTGGGCGTTTGCCGATCATTGCCGCGGGCGGGATTACTGAAGGCAAGCATGCGGCCGAGAAGATTCTGGCCGGTGCGAGCCTGGTGCAGATCTATTCGGGCTTCATCTATAAAGGCCCGGCGCTGATTCGCGAATCGGTCGACGCCATCGCCGCGCTGCGCTGATCCAATTGTGGGAGCGAGCCTGCTCGCGAAGGCGCCAGTTCAGTCAATATTTCTGTGACTGACACACCGCTTTCGCGAGCAGGCTCGCTCCCACAGGTTTTTTGTTTGGGCACAAATAATGTGACAGGCATAAAAAAGGGCTCCTCGAAGGAGCCCCTGGGCCGCAGCCCGCCGTCCGGGAAGGACGTGCATGGTAAGTCGTTACAAATTCAGATTGTCGTGTCGGAGTAAATGCCCTGTGTCAGCCGACGGCGTGAAGTTCGTTGAGTCTGTGGATTCCCGCAGTGCCGGTCATACCGTCCCAGTTGTCGCCGCGTCCTTCTCGCCAGCCGTTGATCCAGGCTTGACGTACCGACGGTAGAGTAAATGGGCAAAGCTCACGGGATTTGCCACCAACGCCATATTGATATCCGCGCAAAAATGCTCTTTCCAACGGATCACGCTTAAGTCTTCTCATAGGGTGTTTCCCTCACTTGTTGACTGTTTTGTATCGCGTTGACCTCAACTGAGGTCTGGCAGAAAAAACCTGCCATGGTGTGGCTCGCTGCCGGCGTGGCGAGCCAAGGTGTTGACGCCGTTGCGACGTCAACCTGTGTTCAGTTCTAACCAATGAGTCACAGCGAGGGAATGATCGTTTTGTCATAAGGACGTAACGAAAGTAGTGCTACAGCCATAAGTAACGACGGGTTTCATGAATGTTTTTTCAGCAAACCCCGGTATGATCAGCCCCGCGCTGCATGATGGGTTTAATTCTTTAGTGAGAATGACCCACGTTTGCGCTGGGGTATAAAGCGACGAAGGGTCGCTTTAAGACTTTTTGTTTCATCAACTTTTTTATCTGTCCCGGCATCTAAGCTCTTTTAACCCGAGCAGCGGGGATGGAATGGCACACCTTCGTGCCACGCGGGCGTTCTTTTAGAAAAGCGCCTGATTGAAAACCGGATCGGCAATGCGTTGCCGATTCACTAGCCAAAGGCTCTGGAAATACCATGTCCGACCGTTTCGAACTCTTCCTCACTTGCCCTAAAGGCCTTGAAGGCCTGCTCATCGAGGAAGCCGTCGGGCTTGGCCTTGAAGAAGCGCGCGAGCACACTTCCGCCGTGCGTGGCATGGCGACCATGGAAACCGCTTATCGCCTGTGCCTCTGGTCGCGTCTGGCCAATCGTGTGTTGCTGGTGCTCAAGCGCTTCCCGATGAAGGACGCCGAAGATCTGTACCACGGCGTGCTCGACATCGAGTGGCAGGATCACATGCTCAGCGACGGCACCCTGGCCGTTGAATTCAGCGGCCACGGTTCAGGCATCGACAACACCCACTTCGGCGCGCTGAAAGTCAAAGACGCCATCGTCGACAAACTGCGCACCCCGCAGGGCGACCGTCCGTCGATCGACAAGCTCAACCCGGACCTGCGCATTCACCTGCGTCTGGATCGCGGCGAAGCGATTCTCTCCCTCGACCTCTCTGGGCACAGCCTGCACCAGCGCGGCTATCGCTTGCAGCAAGGCGCGGCGCCGCTGAAGGAAAACCTCGCGGCGGCGATTCTGATCCGTTCTGGCTGGCCGCGCATTGCTGCCGAAGGCGGCGCGTTGGCTGACCCGATGTGCGGTGTCGGTACGTTCCTCGTCGAAGCGGGCATGATTGCCGCCGACATGGCGCCGAACCTGCGCCGCGAGCAGTGGGGCTTCACCGCTTGGCTCGGTCACGTGCCGGCGCTGTGGAAAAAGCTCCACGAAGAAGCCGCCGAACGCGCCGCTGCCGGTCTGGCCAAGCCACCGCTGTGGATTCGCGGTTACGAAGCCGATCCACGCTTGATTCAGCCGGGCCGCAACAACGTTGAGCGTGCTGGCCTGAGCGAATGGATCAAGATCTACCAGGGCGAAGTGGCGACCTTCGAGCCGCGTCCGGATCAGAACCAGAAAGGTCTGGTGATCTGCAACCCGCCGTACGGCGAGCGTCTCGGTGACGAAGCCAGCCTGTTGTATCTCTACCAGAACCTCGGCGAGCGCCTGCGTCAAGCCTGCCTGAACTGGGAAGCGGCGGTGTTCACCGGCGCCCCGGATCTGGGCAAGCGCATGGGCATTCGCAGCCACAAACAGTATTCGTTCTGGAACGGCGCGCTGCCGTGCAAGCTGCTGTTGATCAAAGTGCTGCCGGATCAGTTCGTCACTGGCGAGCGTCGCACCCCGGAACAGCGTCAGGCCGAGCGCGAGCAAGCGGCTTACGATCAAACCCCGGACGAGCCGCAAGAACGCAAGTTCAACAAGAACGGCAACCCGATCAAACCGACGCCAGCCCCGGCGCCAGTGATCGAGCAGCCGCGCTTGAGCGAGGGCGGGCAAATGTTTGCCAACCGTCTGCAAAAGAACCTCAAGGCGATGGGCAAGTGGGTCAAGCGCGAAGGCATCGATTGCTACCGCGTTTACGATGCCGACATGCCTGAGTACGCGATGGCGATCGACCTGTACCACGACTGGGTGCACGTCCAGGAATACGCCGCGCCGAAGTCGATCGATCCGGAAAAAGCCTCGGCACGGATGTTCGATGCACTGGCGGCCATTCCGCAGGCGCTGAACGTCGACAAGAGCCGCGTCGTGGTCAAACGCCGCGAGCGCCAGAGCGGTACCAAGCAGTACGAGCGTCAGGCTGCGCAGGGCAAGTTCAATGAAGTCAGCGAGGGCGGCGTGAAGTTGCTGGTCAACCTCACCGACTACCTCGACACCGGTCTGTTCCTTGATCACCGCCCGATGCGCATGCGCATCCAGAAAGAGGCCGCCGGCAAGCGCTTCCTCAATCTGTTCTGCTACACCGCGACCGCCAGCGTGCACGCGGCCAAGGGTGGCGCGCGCAGCACCACTAGCGTCGACCTGTCGAAAACCTACCTCGACTGGGCGCGCCGCAACCTGTCGCTGAACGGCTTCTCGGACAAGAACCGTCTGGAGCAGGGCGACGTGATGGCGTGGCTGGAAAGCAGCCGTGACGAGTACGACCTGATCTTTATCGATCCGCCGACCTTCTCCAACTCCAAGCGCATGGAAGGCATCTTCGACGTGCAGCGTGATCAGGTGCAGTTGATCGACTTGGCGATGGCCCGTCTGGCAAGCGGTGGCGTGCTGTATTTCTCCAACAACTTCCGCAAGTTCCAGTTGGAAGAAAACCTCGCCGAGCGTTACGCGGTCGAGGAAATCAGCGCGCAGACCATCGATCCGGACTTCGCCCGCAACACCAAGATTCACCGCGCCTGGAAAATCACGGCTCGTTGACGCTTTGCGATATTGGATCCACAGAGCCTTGATTTTTAAAGGCTCCGTGGATCCTCCCGCGCTAGCTAAATTAGTGGCTAATAGCTATAACTCACACACGGTCAATGGGGTTTTCCCGTAAATGCTGGCGTAGTGAGTTGTCTTTATGTCGTTGCACCCCGTGCGCCCAAAGATTCTGGGTTTCATCAGCGAAGACGTCTCGGCCTGGCTGGTCGCGCTGCTGGTATTGCTCGCCGGCGGGATTCTCACGGGGCTGCTCGCCTGGGCCACCCTCAATCAGTTTCAGCAACAATTGCGTCAGCGCTTTCAGCTGCTGGCCAACGAACGTTACAGCCGAATAGAGGAACGTTTTCAGGATCAAGAGCAACGTCTCGATGGCCTGCGTCGTTTCTTCGCCAACTCCGAATCGGTGTCCCGCGCCGAGTTCGACGGTTACACCCAACCTTTATTACTGCGCACCCAGGCCTATTCGTTCGCCCTCAAAATCAGTGGTGCCGAGCGCGCGGCGTTCGAGCAGCGCGTGCGTGATGAAGGCCTGAGTAACTTCACCCTGCGTGAACTGAATGCCCAGGGCGAGTTGCAACTGGCTGGCTTGCGCGATGAATACGTGCCGGTGCTGTATAGCCAGACGCAAAGCCGCCTCGGTTCACCTTTGGGTTATGACCTGCTCGCGCAACCCCTGCGTCGCGACACCCTGCAACGCGCCGACAAGCTTGGCAGTCTGGCGGTGTCGCAACCGATGCATCTGGTCAGCATCGAACCGTCGTATGCGCGTGGCGTGTTGCTGGTGGCGCCGGTCAGCCGCGAGGGGGCGCGGCAGCCATTTGGCTACGTGATGGCGGTGATCAGCATGCGCCAGTTGCTCGCCGACGGCTTGCCGGATGCCTTTCATGATTACCTGTCGGTGCGCATCCTCGACATGTCGACCAATGACCAGCATGAAGTGTTGTTCGAGTCGACCAACGAACCGGCGCCGAGCGATCTGTCGGCCACGCGGCTGTTGCGCATGGCTGATCACGATTATCAGGTCGATATCCTGCCGAGCGAGGCGTTCGTCCAGGCCAACCATTCGTCGGTCGCCAGCGTGGTCATCTTGGGCGGCCTGCTCAGTCTGCTGCTCAGCGCTTTGCTTTACGTATTGGTCAGCCAACGTCAGCGCGCCTTGCGCATGGTCGAACAGCGCACGCAGGAGTTGCATGCCAGCGAACAGGAACTGCGCGGCACCCACGGGCAATTGCGCGGCGTGCTCAACGCGGCGACCCAGGTGGCGATCATCGCCACGGATTTGCGCGGGGTGATCAATACGTTCAATCCTGGCGCTGAACAAATGCTCGGCTACAGCAGCGCCGACGTGGTCGGGCACATGACCCTGGAAAACCTGCACCTGCCCCGCGAGCTGAGCGCGCGCGCTGCCGAGTTGAGTGCGCGTTACGGCAAAAGCATTCCGACCTGCCACGCGATGCTGGTCGAGGGCGGTGAAGTCGGCGGTCACGAGGCGCGGGAATGGACGCTGGTGCGCAGCGATGGCAGCCATATTCCGGTGAACATGCTTGCCACCCCGGTGCTCGATGAGCAGGGTTTGTGGGTCGGCCATCTAGCGATCTGCATCGATATTACCGAGCGCAAACGCGTACATGAGGTGCTGGCGGCGCGTGATGTGTTGCTGAAGAAACTCAGTGCCCATGTGCCCGGTGGCATCTATCAATTCAAGATGGAATTCGACGGGCGCTTCAGTGTGATCTACGCCAGCGACGGCATCCGCGAGATCTACGAACTGGAGCCGGACGTGCTGCTGTTCAATGCCGAGGCGATCTTCACGCGCATTCATCCACAGGACATTACGCGCGTGCGTAGCTCGATTCGCGCTTCAGCGGACAGCCTCAGCCCGTGGCGCGAAGAGTACCGCGTGCAATTGCCCGAGCGCGGTCTGCGTTGGGTGCGCGGCGAGGCGACACCGGAAGAGCTGCCGGGCGGCGGCGTGTTGTGGCACGGCTATATCTCGGACATCTCCGACCTCAAGCGCGTGGAAGAAGAACTGCGTGCGCTGTCGGTGACCGATTCGCTGACCGGCATTCATAACCGTCGCTACTTTCAAGAGCGCCTGACCACGGAAATGGCCCGGGTCGAGCGCGGTGGTGGCGAGCTGTCGGTGATCATGCTCGACATCGACCACTTCAAACGCATCAACGACCAGTACGGCCACGCCGTGGGTGACCGGGTGTTGCAAGCGG
Source organism: Pseudomonas fluorescens (assembly GCF_001648775.1). Taxonomy (GTDB): domain Bacteria; phylum Pseudomonadota; class Gammaproteobacteria; order Pseudomonadales; family Pseudomonadaceae; genus Aquipseudomonas; species Aquipseudomonas fluorescens_M. The sequence continues at coordinate 305,577 of NZ_LVEJ01000002.1, read as the reverse complement.
TGTGTGAGCGAATCGGCCATCGTTTGCGGCGTACCGATGTGTTCTGCCGTTTGGGCGGTGAGGAATTCATGGTGCTGTGCCCGGACATCGATGGCGAGCACGCACACACGCTGGCAGTTGAGCTGTGGCAGGGCTTGCGCGGCGCGCCGGTGGATGTGGTCGGCGTGGTCACGGCGAGTTTTGGCATCGCCAGTTGGCGGCCGGGGGAGGGCGCGGATGCGCTGCTGCTGCGCGCGGATTCGGGCGTGTATATGGCAAAGCAGCGCGGCCGTGATCGGGTAGAACAGATGAGTTAGGCCTTGACACCCATCCCCTGTGGGAGCGAGCTTGCTCGCGAAGGGGCCCGAACAGTCAAGGAAGATATCGACTGTACTGACGCCTTCGCGAGCAAGCTCGCTCCCACAGGGTTTGATAGTGTTCTCAGGATCCGGTTACAGAACCGAAGCGGTCTGCGGCAGTTTCGGCTGCTTGTACAGATCCAACAGCACCTGATCCAGCACCGACGATGCCCCAAACGGCGCCTTGTCGTTGAGGATCGCCACCACCGCCCAGGTATTGCCATTCACGTCGCGGCTGAAGCCGGCGATTGCGCGCACGGTGTTCAGGGTGCCGGTCTTGACGTGGGCTTCGCCGCGCATCGCCGTGGTTTTCAGGCGTTTACGCATGGTGCCGTCGGTACCGGCGATCGGCAGCGAGCTGATGTACTCGGCGGCATACGGGCTGTGCCACGCGGCTTGCAGCATTGCCGCCATTTCACGGGCGCTGACACGTTCGGCACGCGACAGACCGGAGCCGTTCTCCATCACCAGGTGCGGCGCGGTGATGCCTTTCTTCGCCAGCCACTGACGCACAACGCGCTGTGCGGCTTTCGCATCATCACCGTCGGCGTCGTTGCGGAATTTCTGGCCGAGGCTGAGGAACAGCTGCTGGGCCATGGTGTTGTTACTGTATTTGTTGATGTCGCGGATGATTTCCGCCAGGTCCGGCGAATAGGCACGGGCCAGCAGTTTGGCGCTGCTTGGGGTCGGCGCCAGACGATCCTTGCCCTGAATGCTGCCGCCCAGTTCTTTCCAGATCGCGCGCACGGCGCCGGCGGTGTAGGTCGCGTGGTCGAGCAGCGACAGGTAAGTCTGCGAGCTGCAACCTTCGCCCAACTGCCCGGCAACGGTCACGTTGACGCTACCATCGGCTTGCGGCACCGGGTTGTAGCGCACGCCGCCGGTGCATTGCTTGGACGGCAGCGCCTTGACGGTGTTTTCGATATGGATGCTGGCAATCGGCGGTTCGACCGAGATCAACACGCGGCCACCGTCATTGCGCGCCACGAAGCGCAGGGCCTTGAGGTTGACCAGCAGCGAGTCCGGTTTGACCAGGAACGGCTTGTTCTCGTCGTTGCCGTCATCGTTGAATTCCGGCAGCACTGGTTGCACGAAGAAGTTGCGGTCGAGGATCAGGTCACCGGTGATTTGCGTCACGCCGTTGGCGCGCAGGTCGCGCATCAGCAGCCAGAGTTTTTCCATGTTCAGCTTCGGGTCGCCGCCACCCTTGAGGTAGAGGTTGCCGTTGAGGATGCCGCCACTCAGGTCGCCGTCGGTGTAGAACTCGGTTTTCCACTGATGGTTGGGGCCGAGCATTTCCAGCGCCGCGTAAGTGGTGACCAGTTTCATGGTCGAGGCCGGGTTGACCGAAACGTCGGCGTTGTACACGGTCGCCGTGCCCGGGCCTTCCAGCGGCACCATGACCAGCGACAGGGCGTTGGGCGGCAGTTTGCTGGCCTTGAGGGCTTTTTCGACGTTGGGGGTCAGGGCGGTGTTGAGGGTGGCAGCAGAAACAGGCAGGGCCAGGGGCAGAAGAAGGCCGGCGAGAAACAGAGGACGCAACGATTTGATCATATGAAATAAAACCCTACAGCCGAGGGGAAAATAACGAGGACATGGATGAAAAAGCCCTCAGTGGTCATGAAAGTGTCGGCATTATGCCCCAAGGTGTTATCGCTTGTGCCTTGTCCGGGCCGGCCAACAGGTTATTTTTTTACAGGCGGTCGGCTTCCGGGGCCAGAGAGGCGGGCAATCGGCGGCTTAAACTGGTAAAGTGCCGGCCGTTAATACTTAAGAGGATTGTTCCAATGGCGACTAACCGTTCCCAGCGTCTGCGCAAAAAACTGTGCGTTGATGAATTTCAAGAGCTGGGTTTCGAGCTGAACCTGGACTTCAAAGAAGACTTGTCCGAAGAAGCCATTGACGCTTTCCTCGAAGCCTTCATCAAAGAAGCCATGGAAGCCAATGGTCTGGGTTATGTTGGCGGCGACGACTTCGGTCTGGTTTGCCTGCAGAAGCGTGGCTCGGTCAACGAAGAGCAGCGCGCTGCCGTTGAAGCCTGGCTGAAAACCCGTTCCGAGCTGACAAAGTACGAAGTCAGCCCGTTGCTGGACGTTTGGTATCCGGAAAAGCCGATCAACGCGGCTAAGTGATACTGAAAAAAACGGCGACCTGAGGGTCGCCGTTTTTTTTCGTCTGGTGTTTGGGGGTTCGGCTTGGGATTTGCGGTGAGTCTGCCCCTCACCCCAGCCCTCTCCCGAGGGAGAGGGAGCCGATTTGCGAGCTGTTCAAAACCTGAGTTCGACTCGTTATCACGTGTCGCTATAACTCTCGCATACAACGCGGTCAGTCCCCTCTCCCTCCGGGAGAGGGCTAGGCGGGCGGCGTTCCGATGAGGGGCTTTTGATCCTAAGCTTTACGCCAATTCAGAATCACCAGTGTCAAAACCCCCGCCACAATCCCCCAAAACGCCGACCCAATGGAAAACAGCGTCAGACCCGACGCCGTGACCATGAAGGTAATCAGCGCCGCTTCCCTTTCCTTCACCTCGGTCATGGCAATGCTCAAGCCATTGATGATCGATCCGAACAGCGCCAGCGCAGCAATCGACAGCACCAATTCCTTCGGCAGTGCGGCAAACAATGCGGCCAAGGTAGCGCCGAACACCCCGGCAATCCCGTAGAAAATCCCGCACCAGACTGCGGCGGTGTAGCGCTTGTTGCGATCCTCATGGGCATGCGGCCCGGTGCAAATCGCCGCGCTGATCGCCGCCAGGTTGATACCGTGTGAACCGAACGGCGCCAGCAGCAGTGAGGCAATACCAGTGGTGGTAATCAACGGCGAGGCCGGCACGGTGTAGCCGTCGGCGCGCAGGACGGCGATGCCCGGCATGTTCTGCGAGGTCATCGCCACCACAAACAATGGAATGCCGATGCTGATGGTCGCCGCGAGCGAGAAGTGCGGTGTGGTCCACACCGGCGTCGCCACTTCCAGATGGAAGCCGCTGAAATCCAGCAAACCCATCAAGCCCGACAACGCAGTGCCGATCAGCAACGCGGCGAGCACGGCATAACGCGGCGACAGGCGTTTGACCACTAGATAAGTGAAGAACATGCCCAGCACCAGACCGGTGCGGTGCTGCGCGGCGACGAAAATCTCGCTGCCGATCTTGAACAGAATCCCCGCCAGCAAGGCTGCCGCCAAGGATGCCGGGATCTTTTTCACCAGCCGTTCGAAGCTGCCGGTCAGCCCGCAAATCGTCACCAGTACGGCGCAGGTGATGTACGCGCCAATGGCCTCGCCATAGCTGACGCCGCCAAGGCTGGTGATCAGCAAGGCGGCACCGGGGGTCGACCAGGCAATGGTGATCGGTGTGCGATAGCGCAGCGACAGGCCGATCGAGCACACCGCCATACCGATCGAAATCGCCCAGATCCACGAAGAAATCTGCCCGCTGGTCAGGCCCGCCGCTTGCCCGGCCTGGAACATCAGCACCAGGGAGCTGGTGTAGCCGGTCATCATTGCGATGAAACCGGCGACGATGGCTGAAGGCGAAGTGTCGGCCAACGGGCGCAGTCGGGTGTGGGTGGCGTCGTTCATGACGGCGGTGTTCCTTATACCAATGAAGATCCCTTGTGGGATCGAGCTTGCTCGCGAAGGCGGTGTGTCAGTCGACATCTGTATTGACTGTCACGCCGCCTTCGCGAGCAAGCTCGCTCCCACAGGGAATTGTGGGCGAGCAGCGGATTCTGCGAACAAGCCTAAACTCAAACGTAACGGATCGTTGCAATACAGCCGGGGTCACAAACAGCCATACAGTCGTGTTGCCACCATCCATTGTGTACAATCGCGCTGTTTTTTACGCGATACTTGCCAGCGACCTACTGTGCCGTATTACAGTCACGGTCTATTCGCCGCAGTTCTCCCGACTCGAGTGCCCATGAACGAACAGTTGCAACCCCTCAAGAAACAACCGCGAGCAGGCAAAGCCGGCCGCAGCGGAACCCAGGACGATATTGTCTACGCGCATATCTTCGAGGCCATCCTCGAACAGCGTCTGGCGCCCGGCACAAAATTGAGCGAAGAAGCGCTGGGGGAAATCTTCGGGGTCAGCCGCACCATCATTCGCCGCGCGCTGTCGCGTCTGGCCCATGAAGGCGTCGTGCTGTTGCGGCCGAACCGTGGCGCCGTGGTCGCCAGCCCGAGCGTTGAAGAAGCGCGTCAGGTGTTCATGGCCCGCCGACTGGTCGAGCGCGCGATCACTGAACTGGCGGTGCAACACGCCACCGCCGAGCAAATCGCCGAATTGCGCCAGATGGTCAACGACGAGCGCGACAGCTTCTCCCGTGGCGATCGCGGTGCCGGCATTCGTCTCTCGGGTGAATTCCACCTGAAACTGGCCGAAGCGGCGAAAAACGCGCCACTGGTCAGCTTCCAGCGCAGCCTGGTTTCGCAGACTTCGCTGATCATTGCCCAGTACGAGAGCGGCAACCGTTCGCATTGTTCGTACGACGAACACACGCAGTTGATCGACGCGATCGAGAAGCGCGACGCTGAGTTGGCGGTGAACCTGATGATGCATCACATGGATCACATCGACAGCAAGCTCAACCTCGACGAGGAAGGCGCGTCGGATGATCTGCATGCGGTGTTCTCGCATTTGTTGCAGACCAAGAAGCCGGGGCGTCCTGCGGCCAAGCTCTGAGCTGATACCGAGTCGCGCCCTTCGCGAGCAGGCTCGCTCCCACAGGGGCATGCATTTCAACTGTGGGAGCGAGCCTGCTCGCGAAGGCGATCTGACAGGCAACAAAAAATCCCCCGGGGCTGAACACCTCCGGGGGATTTTTTTGTGCCTGTGAAAGCTTAGCGTTGATGCACCAAAGCCCCCGCCGCATACGTCTGCTGCACCGTGCGGTCATCGCCCAGGGTCATCAACACAAACAGCGTCTCGGCGATGTTGTTGGCCTGCTTCAGGCGATAGCTGAGCAGCGGCGTGGCGTTGTAATCCAGCACCAGGAAGTCGGCATCGGAACCGGGTTGCAGGTTACCGATCTTGTCTTCCAGACGCAGCGCCCGCGCACCGCCCAGCGTCGCCAGATACAGCGACTTGAACGGGCTCAGTCGCGCACCCTGCAGTTGCATCACTTTGTACGCTTCGTTCAGCGTCTGCAGCAGCGAGAAACTGGTGCCGCCGCCGACGTCAGTGCCCAGACCGACATTGAGTTTGTGCTTCTCGGCCATCGGCAGATTGAACAGGCCGCTCCCCAAGAAGAAGTTCGAGGTCGGGCAGAACGAGATCGCCGAGCCGGTTTCCGCCAGACGCGCGCATTCGTCGTCGCACAGGTGCACGCCGTGGGCGAACACCGAGCGCTCGCCGAGCAGTTTGTAGTGATCGTAAACGTCGAGGTAGCCCTTGCGCTCCGGGAACAGCTCCTTGACCCACTCGATTTCCTTGAGGTTTTCGCTGATGTGGGTCTGCATGTACAGATCCGGGTATTCGGTCAGCAGTTGCCCGGCGAGGGTCAGTTGTTCCGGGGTGCTGGTCGGGGCGAATCGTGGGGTGACCGCGTAGTGCAGGCGACCCTTGCCGTGCCAGCGCTCGATCAGCGCTTTGCTCTCGACGTAGCTCGATTCGGCGGTGTCGGTCAGATAGTCCGGCGCGTTGCGGTCCATCATCACCTTGCCGGCGATCATCCGCAGGTCGAGCTTTTCGGCGGCTTCGAACAACGAGTTCACCGACTGCGGGTGCACGCTGCCGAACACCAGCGCGGTGGTGGTGCCGTTGCGCAGCAGTTCCTTGACGAAAATGTCAGCGACTTCGTCGGCGTGAGCCTTGTCGCCGAACTGGCTTTCGCACGGGAAGGTGTAGGTGTTCAGCCAGTCGAGCAGTTGCTCGCCGTAGGCACCGACCATGCCGGTTTGCGGAAAGTGAATGTGCGTGTCGATGAAGCCCGGGGTGATCAGCGCGTCTTTGTAGTGCTCGATTTCGATGTCCGCCGCCAGGTTCGGCAGCAAATCACTGGCGTGGCCAAGGGCGCTGATCTTGCCGCCATCGACCACCAGCAGGCCGTCCTCGAAATATTCGTAGGAGGCTTCGATCCCGACTTCGGCGGGGTCGGCAATGCTGTGCAGGATGGCGGCGCGGTAGGCTTTGCGAGTCAGAGGCATGAGGGTTCTCTAATCAGTTTGAGGCTTTGAGTTTGGCGGCCTGACTGCGCCGTGAAACCGGCAGCAGTTTGGCAATCGGTTCGGCGCTGGCAGTCTGCTGGCCGAAGTTGGCGTTATAGGTGGCGATGATTTCGCCGGCGATGGAGATGGCGATTTCCACAGGCAGTTTGCCTTTGACTTCGCCGATGCCCATCGGGCAGCGCATGCGTTGCACGACGCCGCTGTCGAAACCGCGATCCCGCAGACGGTGTTCGAACTTGGCGCGTTTGGTCTTTGAACCAATCAGGCCGAAGTAGGCGAAGTCGTTGCGCTTGAGAATCGCGGCAGTGAGTTCAAGGTCGAGCTGATGGTTGTGGGTCATGACGATGCAATAACTGCCGGCGGGCAGGTCATCGATTTCATCCACAGGCTCTTCGGACACGATTTTACGCACGCCGTGGGGGATCTGTTCGGGGAATTCGGCATCACGCGAATCGATCCAGCGCACCCGGCAGGGCAGGCTGGCGAGCAATGGCACCAAGGCGCGGCCAACGTGGCCGGCACCGAACACGGCGATTTGCGCCTGCACCTGGCCCATCGGCTCGAACAGCAACACGGTGGCGCCGCCGCAGCACTGGCCAAGGCTGGCGCCGAGGCTGAAGCGCTCCAGATGAGTGTCCTGCTTGCCGCTGGCGAGCATCTCGCGGGCGATCTGCATGGCTTTGTATTCCAGATGCCCGCCACCGATGGTGTCGAAGCTCTGGTTAGCACTGATGACCATTTTCGAGCCGGCGTTGCGTGGCGTCGAGCCGAGTTCTTCGATGATCGTCACCAGAACGCAGGGTTCGCCCTGGTTCTGCAGGTCGGCGAGGGCGTCGATCCAGTTGTACATAGTTCACCCCTACAACATCGTTGTCTGTTCGGGCCTCTTCGCGAGCAAGCTCGCTCCCACAGGGGAATGCATTCCAAATGTGGGAGCGAGCCTGCTCGCGAATGGCCGCGCCTCGGTCCTAGAGCGGAGCCAACTCGGTTTCAGCTTCGACGGCTTTCACCGCTTTGAGCTGACGCACCTGCTCACACCCCCACAACACCCGCTCCGGCGTCGCCGGCGCATCGATCTGCGGCTGATGCTTGTAATCACCAAGGCTCGCCACTGCATCCTTGATCGCACACCACGATGCAATCCCGAGCATGAACGGCGGTTCACCGACAGCCTTGGAATGGAACACCGTGTCTTCCGGATTCTTGCGGTTTTCCACCAGCTTCACGCGCAAGTCGAGCGGCATGTCCGCCACGGCCGGGATCTTGTAGCTGGCTGGGCCGTTGGTCATCAGCTTGCCTTTGTTGTTCCAGACCAGCTCTTCCATGGTCAGCCAGCCCATGCCCTGGATGAATCCACCCTCGACCTGACCGATGTCGATGGACGGGTTCAGCGAAGCGCCGACGTCGTGCAGGATGTCGGTACGCAGCATCTTGTACTCGCCGGTCAGGGTGTCGACGATCACTTCGCAGCACGCCGCGCCAAAGGCGAAGTAGTAGAACGGACGGCCGCGCGCCTGGCTGCGGTCGTAGTAGATTTTCGGCGTTTTGTAGAAGCCGGTGCTCGACAGCGAGACCTGATTGAAATACGCCTGCTGGATCAGCGCTTCGAAAGTCAGAATATGGTCACGAACCCGCACATGGCCGTTGTGGAATTCAACGTCTTCTTCAGTGACTTTGTAGTGACGCGCAGCGAATTCGATCAGGCGCTTCTTGATGATTTCCGCCGCGTTCTGCGCCGCTTTACCGTTCAGGTCAGCACCACTGGAAGCCGCGGTTGGTGAGGTGTTTGGCACTTTGTCGGTGTTAGTCGCGGTGATCTGCACGCGATCGATTTCAACCTGGAACACTTCAGCCACGACTTGCGCGACTTTGGTGTTCAGGCCCTGACCCATTTCCGTGCCGCCGTGGTTCAGATGGATGCTGCCGTCGGTGTAGATGTGGATCAAGGCGCCTGCCTGGTTCAAGAAGCTCGCGGTGAAGGAAATACCGAACTTCACCGGCGTCAGCGCGAGGCCTTTTTTCAGGATCGGGCTGTTGGCGTTGTAGCGGCGGATCGCTTCACGGCGTTCGTGGTACTGGCTGCTTTCTTCCAGTTCAGCGGTCATCTCTTCGAGCATGTTGTGCTCGACGGTCTGGTAGTAATGGGTGACGTTGCGCTCGGTCTTGCCGTAGTAGTTGGCCTTGCGAACCGCCAGCGGATCGAGCTGCAGGTGACGGGCAATCGCGTCCATCACTTCTTCGATCGCGACCATGCCTTGCGGGCCACCGAAACCACGGTAAGCGGTGTTCGACGCGGTGTTGGTCTTGCAGCGGTGACCGTTAATGGTCGCATCGCCGAGGTAGTACGAGTTGTCCGAGTGGAACATCGCGCGGTCAACGATCGACGCGGACAAGTCCGGCGAGCAGCCGCAGTTGCCAGCCAGGTCCATGTTGATCCCGTGCAGGCGCCCGGTGCTGTCGAAGCCGACGTCGTATTCGACGTAGAACGGGTGGCGCTTGCCGGTCATCAGCATGTCTTCGACGCGCGGCAGGCGCATCTTGGTCGGCTGGCCGGTGAGGTGCGCAACCACCGCGCACAGGCAGGCCGGGCTCGCTGCTTGAGTTTCCTTGCCGCCGAAACCACCGCCCATGCGGCGCATGTCGACGACGATTTTGTTCATCGACACGTCGAGCACTTCGGCGACCAGTTTTTGTACTTCGGTCGGGTTCTGCGTCGAGCAGTAAACGATCATGCCGCCGTCTTCGGTCGGCATTACCGAGGAGATTTGCGTCTCCAGATAAAAGTGTTCCTGACCGCCGATGTGCAGCGTGCCTTGAATGCGGTGTTCAGCCGTGGCCAATGCCGAGACCGAATCGCCGCGCTGGTGGGTGTGGCTGTCGAGCACGAAGTGGCGTTTGCGCAAGGCTTCAACCACGTCGAGCACAGGTTCGAGGTCTTCGTATTCGATGATCGCGGCCATCGCGGCTTTGCGCGCGGTTTCCAGGTCTTTCGCCGCGACGGCGAGCACCGGTTGACCAACGAACTGCACGTCATCGATGGCCAGCAGCGGATCGCCCGGCATCAACGGGCCGATGTCTTTCAGGCCCGGCACGTCTTCGTGGGTGATGGCGATGCGCACGCCTTCGAAGGCGTAGCACGGCGAGGTGTCGATGCTGATGATTTTCGCGTGGGCGCGATCCGACATGCGTGCATACAGGTGCAACTGGTTGGGAAATTCCAGGCGGTCATCGATGTACTGCGCTTCACCGGACACGTGCTTGGCGGCGCTGTCGTGTTTGACGCTGCGGCCGACACCGGAGGTCAGATCCTTGGCGAACAATTCAGCCAGTTCAGCTTGGGTTTTTTCTACGCCGTGATGGTTAGACATAAGCGGTCACCCGAGTCTCGATGTGCGGTGTTTGCAGTTCGATGAAGTATTTACGCAGGAGGTTCTGCGCGCTGAGCAGGCGGTATTCCTTGCTGGCGCGGAAGTCCGAGAGCGGGGTGAAATCTTCCGCCAGTGCGGCGCAGGCACGTTCGACCACGGAATTGTTGAACGGCGCACCGATCAGCGCGGCTTCACAATGGGCCGCGCGTTTCGGGATTGCGGCCATACCACCGAAGGCCATGCGCGCATCGGCGATCACGCCGTTTTCGACGCGCAGGTTGAACGCGGCGCAGACGGCGGAGATGTCGTCGTCCAGACGCTTGGAGACTTTGTAGGCGCGGAACAACTGCTCGGCGCTGGCGCGCGGGACGATGATCTTCTCGATGAATTCACTTTCCTGACGGGCCGTGACTTTGTAATCGATGAAGTAATCGTCGAGGTTCAGGGTGCGGCGGGTTTCGCCTTTGCACAGCACAACCTGCGCGCCGAGGGCGATCAGCAGCGGTGGCGAGTCACCAATCGGCGAGGCGTTGCCGATGTTGCCGCCGAGGGTGCCCTGGTTGCGGATTTGCAGCGAGGCGAAACGGTGCAGCAGTTCGCCGAAGTCCGGGTACTCGGCGTTCAGCGCTTCGTAGCAGTCGGAGAGGGCAGTGGCGGCGCCGATTTCGATGCGGTCATCGAAGGTTTCGATGCGCTTCATTTCCGCGACGTTGCCGACGTAGATCATCACCGGCAGGGTGCGGTGGAACTGGGTGACTTCCAGCGCCAGATCGGTGCCGCCAGCGAGCAGGCGCGCTTGTGGATAAGCGTCGTAGAGATCGGCCAGATCAGCGACGGTCAGCGGCACCAGGCAGCGCTTGTCACCGCTGTTGAGTTCGCCGATATCGGTCGGGGCGATGGCTTTGAGGCGCTCGATGGTTTGCGCTTCGCGGGAATCGAACTGATCCGGTTGCTTGCCGCAGCACGATTGCTCGGCCGCCGCCAGAATCGGCCGGTAGCCGGTGCAGCGGCAGAGGTTGCCGGCCAGCGCTTCGTGGGCCTTGGCGTGATCCGGTGCGTCGCTGTTCTTTTGCAGGGCGAACAGCGACATGACGAAACCGGGGGTGCAGAAGCCGCACTGCGAGCCGTGGCATTCGACCATGGCTTTCTGCACGCTGTGCAGTTCGCCTTTGTGTTTGAGATCTTCGACGCTGATCAGTTGTTTGCCGTGCAGCGACGACACAAAAGTCAGGCACGAATTGAGGCTGCGATAGCGAATGTGTTCGCGGCCATCGTCATCCGTTTGCAACTCGCCGACCACTACGGTGCAGGCGCCGCAGTCACCGCTGGCGCAACCTTCTTTGGTGCCCGATTTACCGACGTGTTCACGCAGGTAATTGAGCACAGTCAGATTCGGGTCCAGGGCGTGCTCGCTACGGAGTTCCTGGTTAAGTAAAAACTGGATCACGGAAGGCCTCGCAGACTCATTATTGTTGTTAACCGACTTGAACCGAATTTAGCAGGTCTGACTTTTCGGTCAATGGTTTTCTGACTTAAAGGTCAGGAAAATGCATTTCGTCGATCAACAGCGTGTCTATTCAGTATTGACCTTCATTGGTCAGCCTGGTTTTTTGTTTGGTTTTCTAAAGAAAACTGCGGGATTCGTGCCAAAAACCGCTGAGTGGGCACTCCGCCATGACCTTGCATTTGCGCTACACTGCGCCGCTTGTGCAGATCGATAGAGTTTGAAGGACAACCATGACGTTCAAGGCGCCGGACAGCCTCGCCGAGCAAATCGCTCACCACCTCGCCGAACGCATCATTCGTGGCGAAATGAAGCCGGGAGAGCGCATCCAGGAACAGAAGGTCACGCTGGCGCTGAATGTCAGCCGCGGCTCGGTCCGCGAAGCTTTGCTGATCCTCGAACGCCGCCACCTGATCGCGATCCTGCCGCGTCGTGGTGCGCACGTCACCGAGCTGACGCCGCACAAGGTGCAGAGCCTGTGCACGCTGATGAGCGAGTTGTACATCCTGCTCGGCAACTCGGTGGCCAACGGCTGGCAAGTGCAGTCGGACATGGCGCCGTTCGTGCAAATCCAGCAGCGCCTGACTACCAGCTACGAGCGTCAGGACATCCGCAGCTTCGTCGACGACAGCTTCAGCGTGATGCGCGCCGCCTATCCGTTCGCCAACAATCCGTACCTGCAAGAGACGGTCGAGAACCTGCAGCCGGCCATGAGCCGCGCCTACTTCCTCGCCCTCGAACAGCGCAAGGCCTCCATGAGCGAATTCCTCGAACTGTTTGAACGCCTGCTGGCCGCCGTCCTCGCCCGTGATTTGCCGCAGATCCGCATCGTGCTGACGGCGTACGCCCAGCGCAGCTGCGATCTGGTGGTCTCCGCGCTGACGGTTGCCTAAGCGTGCGGCTCAAGTGCATCAAACTGGCGGGATTCAAATCCTTCGTCGACCCGACCACGGTGAACTTCCCCAGTAACATGGCGGCGGTCGTCGGGCCGAACGGTTGCGGCAAGTCGAACATCATCGACGCCGTCCGCTGGGTGATGGGCGAAAGTTCGGCGAAGAACCTGCGTGGCGAGTCGATGACCGACGTCATCTTCAACGGCTCGACCAGCCGCAAACCGGTAAGCCAGGCGAGCATTGAGCTGGTCTTCGATAACTCCGACGGCACCTTGCTCGGCGAATACGCGGCCTACGCGGAAATCTCGATTCGCCGCAAAGTCACCCGCGACAGCCAGACCACGTATTACCTCAACGGCACCAAATGCCGTCGTCGCGACATCACCGATATCTTCCTCGGCACCGGCCTCGGCCCGCGCAGCTATTCGATCATCGAGCAGGGGATGATCTCCAAGCTGATCGAATCCAAGCCCGAAGACCTGCGTAACTTCATCGAAGAAGCCGCTGGCATCTCGAAATACAAAGAGCGCCGCCGCGAGACCGAAAATCGTATCCGCCGCACCCACGAGAACCTCGCGCGTCTGACTGACCTGCGCGACGAACTCGAGCGTCAACTCGAGCGCCTGCACCGTCAGGCCGAAGCGGCGAAGAAGTATCAGGAATTCAAAGCCGAGGAGCGTCAGCTCAAGGCGCAACTGTCGGCCCTGCGCTGGCAGGATCTCAACGATCAGGTCGGCCAACGTGAGTCGATCATCGGCACCCAGGAAATCAGTTTCGAAGCGCTAGTCGCCGAGCAACGCAATGCCGACGCGGCCATCGAGCGCCTGCGCGACGGTCACCATGACCTGTCCGAGCGCTTCAATCTGGTGCAGGGGCGCTTCTATTCGGTCGGCGGCGACATCGCCCGGGTCGAGCAGAGCATCCAGCACGGCCAGCAACGTCTGCGGCAGTTGCAGGACGATCTGAAAGAAGCCGAACGCGCACGCCTGGAAACCGAATCGCATCTGGGCCACGACCGCACCTTGCTGCTGACCGTCGGCGAAGAGCTGGACATGCTCACCCCCGAGCAGAAAGTCACCAGCGCCGCCGCCGAAGAGGCCGCCGCTGCGCTGGAAGATTCCGAATCGGTCATGCACGGCTGGCAGGAGCAGTGGGACGCCTTCAACCTGACCGCCGCCGAACCGCGTCGTCAGGCCGAGGTCCAGCAGTCGCGCATCCAGCAGCTGGAAACCAGCATGGAGCGTCTGGCTGACCGGCAAAAGCGTCTCGGCGAAGAGCGCGCGTTGCTCTCGGCTGACCCGGAAGACGCGGCGATCATGGAACTCAATGAGCAGCTCGCCGAGTCCGAAGCGACCCTCGAAGATTTGCAGACCAGCGAAGAAGCGCAGGTCGAAAAACTCGAGCAGCTGCGTCAGGAATTGCAGCAAGCACTGACCGCGCAGCAGCAGGCGCAGGGCGACTTGCAGCGCCTCAACGGTCGCCTCGCGTCCCTTGAAGCCTTGCAACAAGCCGCGCTCGATCCAGGCACCGGCACCGCCGAATGGCTGAAAGAACACAACCTCGCCGAGCGTCCGCGTCTGGCCGAAGGCCTGAAGGTCGAGGCCGGTTGGGAACTGGCGGTGGAAACCGTGCTCGGCGCCGATCTGCAAGCGGTGCTGGTTGACGATTTCAGCGGTTTCGATTTGTCCGGTTTCACTCAAGGTGATCTGCGCCTGCTCAGCCCCGGTAATGATGGTGTGCGAGCGGCGGGCAGCTTGCTGGATAAAGTCGAGGCACAGATCGATCTGTCGCCGTGGCTGGGTAAGGTCAAACCGGTCGACAGCCTTGAGCAGGCCCTGGCCTTGCGCGGGCAATTGAGCGCCAGCGAGAGCCTGATCAGCCGCGACGGTTACTGGGTCGGCCGGCACTTTTTACGCGTGCGCCGGGCCAGCGAAGCGGAAAGCGGCATGCTCGCCCGTGGCCAGGAAATCGAAGCGCTACACCTTGAGCGCGAAGAGAAAGAAGCCACCGTCGAGGCCATGGAAACCCGCTTGCAAACCCTGCGCGCGCAACAGCGTCAACAGGAAAACGGCCGCGAGCATTTGCGTCGTTTGCTGCAAGACGAAGCGCGTCAGCAAGGTGAATTGAAAGCCCAGTTGTCGGCCGGCAAAGCCAAGGCCGAGCAACTGACCCTGCGCCGCACTCGTCTCGATGAAGAGCTGGTCGAACTCGGCGAGCAGCGCGAGCTTGAGCACGAACAGATCGGCGAAGCACGCATGCAATTGCAGGACGCGCTGGATGCCATGGCGCTCGACACCGAGCAGCGCGAGTTGCTGCTGGCCCAGCGCGACAGCCTGCGCGAACGCCTCGACCGCGTGCGTCAGGAAGCGCGGCAGCACAAGGATCATGCGCATCAACTGGCCGTGCGTCTTGGCTCGTTGCGCGCGCAGCACGACTCCACGCGGCAGGCGCTTGAGCGTCTGGAAATGCAGGCCGAGCGCCTCACCGAAAAACGCGAACAGTTGAGTCTGAACCTGGAGGAGGGCGAGGCACCGCTGGAAGAGCTGCGCCTGAAACTCGAAGAACTGCTCGACAAGCGCATGACCGTCGACGAAGAACTCAAGACCGCGCAGATCGCCCTCGAAGACGCTGACCGCGAACTGCGCGATGCAGAAAAACGCCGGACCCAGGCCGAGCAGCAGTCGCAGCTGATTCGCGGCCAGCTCGAACAGCAACGCATGGAATGGCAAGCGCTGACCGTGCGCCGCAAGGCCTTGCAGGATCAATTGCTCGAAGACGGCTACGATCTCAATGGCGTGCTCGCGACATTAACCGCGCAAGCCAGTGAACGCGAAGCCGAAGAAGAACTCGAACGCATCAATGCGCGGATTCAGCGCCTGGGCGCGATCAACCTCGCGGCCATCGACGAATACACGCAACAGTCCGAGCGTAAACGTTATCTGGATGCGCAGGACGCTGATCTGGTTGAAGCGCTGGAGACCCTCGAGAACGTTATCCGCAAGATCGACAAGGAAACCCGCAACCGTTTCAAAGATACCTTTGATCAGATCAATGGCGGTTTACAGGCACTTTTTCCAAAAGTTTTCGGTGGTGGACGGGCGTATTTGGAACTGACGGGCGAAGATCTACTCGATACAGGAGTAACGATCATGGCGCAGCCGCCAGGGAAGAAGAACAGCACCATCCATTTGCTCTCCGGCGGGGAAAAAGCCCTGACCGCGCTGGCACTGGTTTTTGCCATCTTCAAGTTGAACCCGGCGCCGTTCTGCATGCTCGATGAGGTTGACGCGCCACTGGATGACGCTAACGTTGGACGCTACGCACGCTTGGTCAAAGAGATGTCGCAGACCGTGCAGTTCATCTATATCACCCACAACAAAATCGCCATGGAAATGGCCGAGCAGTTGATGGGCGTAACGATGCATGAACCGGGTTGTTCGCGACTGGTAGCCGTGGATGTCGAGGAGGCGATGGCGATGGTGGACGCCTGAGTCAGCGTGGTGTCGGAAAAGGTAATTAAGGGCTGTAGGACTTTTTTACCAACTGCGACTTGCTGGCCAATCGACATATTCGCGCAAGCCAAATGAGACAGACGGTGTAAAGTTGTCTTTGGTCGTGCTAGTTTAATGTCAATTTTTCGTATACGTGGGCAAAACGCCTGTCAGAACATAGAGTTGGCGCCACGTTTTAAAGCGGTTTGCACAGTGTAAACCCCTTATTTTTCAGCATTTTTTATAGAGGCACGGGATTACATGGAAATCGGTCTGCGCGAGTGGCTGATCGTCATCGGCATCATTGTGATAGCCGGTATTCTTTTCGATGGCTGGCGCCGTATGCGCGGCGGCAAGGGAAAACTGAAATTCCGTCTTGACCGAAGTCTGTCCAACCTGCCGGACGAGGACACCAGCGCCGAGCTGTTGGGCCCGGCCCGCGTTTTGGACAACCATAAAGAACCACAGCTGGACGAACACGATCTGCCATCGGTGAGCATGCCGGCCCGCGAAGCACGCGAGCCTCGCGAATCCGCTTCGAAACGTGGCAAGCGTGGCAGCAATGGCCCGGCTCAGGGCGACCTGAATCTGGACCTGGATCTGGACGGCGGCCCGAGCTTCAGCAGCCGTGACGACGATTTCGTTGAAGACAGCAAGCCTGCACCGGCGGTAGTCGACAAGGATCAGCCGCAAGCTGAGGAAGTTTTGGTGATCAGCGTGATCTGCCGTGACGCTGCCGGCTTCAAAGGCCCGGCGCTGTTGCAGAACATTCTGGAAAGCGGTCTGCGTTTCGGTGAGATGGATATTTTCCACCGTCACGAAAGCATGGCCGGCAACGGTGAAGTGCTGTTCTCCATGGCCAATGCGGTCAAGCCGGGCATCTTTGATCTGGACGACATCGACCATTTCAGCACCCCGGCGGTGAGCTTCTTCCTCGGCCTGCCAGGCCCGCGTCATCCGAAGCAAGCCTTCGACGTGATGGTCGCTGCAGCGCGCAAGCTGTCGCAGGAACTGAATGGCGAGTTGAAAGATGACCAGCGCAGCGTTCTGACCGCGCAGACCATTGAGCACTACCGTCAGCGCATCGTTGAATTCGAACGCCGCGCCCTGACCCAGAAGCGTTGATTGAAAAGATTGCCTCGGCACAAGAGGCAGTCGGCAATATAGATTGAGCAGCCTCGGCTGCTCTTTTGCTTTATGAGAGAACACCCATGACCGCCGCCAAAAACCGCATTCTAGAGCTGCGTGCTGAACTCGATCAGCACAACTACCGTTACCATGTCCTCGACGAGCCGAGCATTCCGGACGCCGAGTACGACCGGTTGTTCCACGAGCTCAAGGCGCTGGAAGCGGCCAACCCGGAACTGATCACCAGCGACTCGCCGACCCAGCGCGTCGGCAGCGTGGCACTGACCGCATTCACGCAGGTGCGTCACGAAGTGCCGATGCTCAGCCTCGGCAACGCCTTCGAAGAAACTGACATGCGCGAGTTCGATCGCCGTGTCACCGAAGGTCTGGACCTGCCGGTCGGCGATCTGTTCGGCGGCGGCGCGGCGGTGGAATACAGCTGCGAACCGAAACTCGATGGCCTGGCGGTCAGCCTGCTGTATCAGGATGGCGTGCTGGTACGCGGCGCCACACGCGGCGACGGCACCACCGGCGAAGACATCAGCGTCAATGTGCGCACTGTGCGCAACATTCCGCTGAAGCTGCACGGCGAAGGCTGGCCAGCGACCCTGGAGGTGCGCGGTGAAGTGTTCATGTCCAAGGCCGGTTTCGAGCGCCTCAACGCCTCGCAACTGGAAGTCGGCGGCAAGACTTTCGCCAACCCGCGCAATGCCGCCGCTGGCAGCTTGCGTCAGCTTGATTCGAAGATCACCGCCAACCGTCCGCTGGAATTCTGCTGCTACGGCATCGGTCAGGTCTCCCACGATATTTCCGACACCCACATCGGCAACCTCAAGCAGTTGCAGAAGTGGGGCATGCCGATCAGTCACGAACTGAAACTGGCCAAGGGCATCGGCGAGTGCCTCGATTATTACCGCGACATCGGCGCGCGCCGTAACTCGCTGACGTATGAAATCGACGGTGTGGTGTTCAAGGTCAACAGCATTGCCGATCAGCGTGAGCTGGGCTTTCGCGCCCGCGAACCGCGTTGGGCGATTGCGCATAAATTTCCGGCCATGGAAGAGCTCACCGAGTTGCTCGATGTCGAGTTTCAGGTCGGTCGCACCGGCGCTGTTACCCCGGTCGCACGGCTCAAACCGGTCAAGGTTGCCGGCGTCACCGTGGCCAATGCCACGTTGCACAACATGGATGAAGTCGCGCGTCTGGGCTTGATGATCGGCGACACCGTGATCATCCGCCGCGCCGGTGATGTGATTCCGCAAGTGGTGCAAGTGGTCATGGATCGCCGTCCGGAAAACGCGCGCGCGGTACAGATTCCCGAAAGCTGCCCGGTGTGCGGTTCGCACGTTGAGCGCACGCAACTGATCAAACGCAGCAAAGGCAAGGAAACCGTCAGCGAAGGTGCGGTGTACCGCTGCGTGGGACGACTGGCCTGTGGTGCGCAACTCAAGCAGGCGATCATTCACTTCGTCTCGCGCCGGGCGATGGACATCGAAGGCCTGGGCGACAAGAGTGTCGAGCAACTGGTTGATGAAGGTCTGGTCAGTTCGCCGGCCGATCTGTATGCACTGAAGTTCGACGACATCGTCGATCTGGAAGGTTTCGCCGAGGTGTCGAGCAATAAACTGCTAGCGGCCATTCAAGACAGCAAGAAGCCGGGCCTGGTGCGGTTCATTTATGCGCTGGGCATTCCCGACGTCGGCGAGGAGACCGCCAAGGTGCTGGCGCGCTCGCTGGGTTCGCTGGAGCGCGTGCAGCAGGCATTGCCGCAAGTGCTGACCTACCTGCCGGATGTGGGGCTGGAAGTGGCGCACGAGATTCACAGCTTCTTTGAAGATGCGCATAACCAGCAGGTGATTACCGAGTTGCTCGGCCATGGTTTGCAGATTCAGGATCAGGGTGAACTGGGCGCCGAATTCGCGGCCAGTACTACGCTGGGTGGCTTCCTCGACAAGCTGCACATTCCTTCGGTCGGCCCCGGTGGCGCGCAGAAACTGGCGGACAAGTTTGGCTCGCTGGAAGCGGTGATGAATGCGGATTGGCTGGACATGCGTCAGGCCTTGCCGGAGAAACAGGCGAATTCGGTTCGCGAGTTTTTTGCCGTTGCGGAGCATCGTCAGTTAGCCGAAGAGTCCGAAAAACAACTGCGCGATTTCGGCATGCACTGGCAGAGCGAGAAGAAAGTCGTCGAAGGCTTGCCGCTGTCCGGCGAGACCTGGGTGCTGACCGGCAAGGTCGAGTTGATGAGCCGTGATGTGGCTAAAGATCACCTCGAAAGCCTGGGGGCCAAGGTTGCTGGTTCGGTATCGGCGAAAACGCATTGCGTGGTGGCCGGCCCCGGTGCCGGATCGAAATTGACCAAGGCCAACGAACTGGGCGTGAAAGTGATGGACGAAGAAACCTTTATCGCCTTCCTCAGAACCCATGGCCTTCAGGTCTGACGCAAAACCTGTGGTGAGAGGGCTCTCACCTGAAAGTACCGTTATACGCGGGAACGATGTTGTCTTAAGGATGATCTAGTCTTGGCAAGCCCCAGGGAGAGATCGCCATGCACCGTTTTTTCGAGCAGCTCAGTTCTCGCATCATCGCGCCGTTCATGGGCGAATCCTCACGCAACAGCAAAGTCTGGCCGTGCCGCTGCGGCCAGTCGCTGTTCTTTCGCAACAGCCAGTGTCTGGCGTGCAATGCCTTGCTCGGTTATCAGCCTGAAGAAAGTCGCCTGACCTCGCTGCAGCCCGGGCCGTACAAGGGCACCTGGATGCTCGACGCCGATCCCGACTCGGGATTGTTCCGCCGCTGCGCCAACCTCGACACAGCCGCCGCGTGCAACTGGCTGCTGCCGGCCAACGATCACGACAGCCTGTGTATCGCCTGCAGCCTCAACCGGACCATTCCCGACCTGTCCGACCCGGACAACCCCGAGCGCTGGCGCAAAGTCGAAATCGCCAAGCGTCGCCTGGTCGCGCAACTGATCACCCTCGGTCTGCAAGTCGTCCCGAAAACAGTCGATGAAGACACCGGGCTGGCTTTCGATTTCATCGGCGTCGACCTTGAAGGCAACGCGC
The DNA here is from genome assembly GCF_001648775.1 of Pseudomonas fluorescens. Lineage (GTDB taxonomy): Bacteria > Pseudomonadota > Gammaproteobacteria > Pseudomonadales > Pseudomonadaceae > Aquipseudomonas > Aquipseudomonas fluorescens_M. The sequence continues at coordinate 285,622 of NZ_LVEJ01000002.1, read as the reverse complement.
CGATGACCGGTCACGCCAACGGCCTGATCACCCTCGACATCAAAGAAGCCGACGACGCACACCGCGAGCAGGTGAGGGCGCAGATGCACGAACCGTATCGCACGCTGCTTGGGCATTTCCGTCATGAGGTCGGGCATTACTACTGGGACCGCCTGATCGCCAATGGCCCATGGCTCGGCTCGTTCCGCAGTCTGTTCGGCGATGAGCGCGCCAGTTATGCAGAGGCCCTCGATCGCCACTATCAACAAGGCGCACCACTGGACTGGCCGCAGCAATACGTCAGCGCCTACGCAACCATGCATCCGTGGGAAGACTGGGCGGAAACCTGGGCGCATTACCTGCACATGATGGACGCAGTCGACACCGCGCTGGGTTTTGGCATGAGTGCGCGGGAAATGGATTTCGACTACCAGCCGTTTCCGACCAGCACGCTGTATGACCCGGAGCATCCCGGTGGCGAGGCGTTTCTGTCGTTCGTCAACGCGTGGATCGAATTGGCGGGGATGCTCAATGAACTGTCACGCAGCATGGGCCAGCCGGATTTCTACCCGTTCGTGCTGCCGGCGCCGGCGATTGCCAAGCTGCACTTCATTCATCTGGTGATCCAGCAGGCGGGCGGCAGGGCGGACGAGGTGCTGGCCCTGTAGAAGCTGCCGCCGGCTGCGATCTTTATGTCCTTGAACCCGTTCATATTTTTAATATGCAGCCAACGGTTGTAACTTCGTCTCAGATAGGTACAATGGCGCGGCTCGCCGACAGGCAAGCGTCGTTATGGTGACCCCATCGGTCCCCCCGCAACGATTACCCGTGAACCTGGTCAGAGCCGGAAGGCAGCAGCCACAGCGGGAACATTGTGTGCCGGGGTGTGGCTGGTGGGGTTACCACCTTAACGAACAATCGAACGCTTCAACCAGAACTGCATGGGTTTCGCCCACTGCGGTTTTTTTGTGTCTGCGATTTGTTAACTCTACCGAGCTCTTCATTGATTATGATCGCCTCTGATCTGCCATAAGCGGACAAACCCGAACGTTTTTGGGTTAGGGTTATTAGTTATTTTGCCGTATAGATCTGTCTGAACTGGTGCCTTTTGTGCGAGCGGAAAGACCATTCCGCATTTCGATCCGATGATGAGAGTCGTCCCTCAGGCTTTTGGCTTTATCCTGTCCTTGTAGGAGTGCCAATGGTTGCAAATATCACTTGTGGAAACTGTGGTGTGTATGGTAGCTGTTTTTTGTGGGGAGGATTTCCCTGATGTATATTTTGTGTCAATTCAACGAAACCTTCTCTTAATCATAGTTTGGGCAAAAAAAAAGCTATATATTCGACATTTGTCCACCTGAATAAGCGAATGTTGCGGTGTTGAAAAAGGACGAGACATTGTCGCGGAAGATGACCGAAAAGACAGCGAATAAGCCAAGCATATTGCCTTTCCTGAAATGGGCGGGTGGAAAGCGTTGGTTCGTCCATCGACATGCGGATCTCTTACCTCATAAGTATGGGCGATATATTGAACCCTTTCTCGGTGCAGGTTCAGTTTTTTTTCATTTACAACCTGAAAATTCTTTACTTGGAGATTTCAATTCTGACCTTATTGAAGCTTATCGGGGGATACAGCAAAATTGGTCTGGTCTTCTGAAAAGCCTTAAATTTAGGCAGCAGGCTCATCTCGAAGATGCGGATTATTATTACGAAACTCGTAGTGCGCAGGCGGATAATTTAGTCCAGCGAGCATCACGTATGATTTATTTAAATCGAACGTGTTTTAATGGTATATATCGCGTAAATGTTAAGGGGCAGTTTAATGTCCCTCGCGGGTCAAAAGATAGTGTGTTGCTAGATACTGATAACTTTGAAGCAATGTCAGCGTTGCTAAAAAAAGCAGAGCTTCGGGTTTCGGATTTTGAGTTGTTAGTTGATTCGGCTGTTAAAGGTGACTTTGTTTTTGCTGATCCTCCTTATACGGTTCGCCATAACTACAACGGATTTATTCAGTATAATGAGGTTTTGTTCTCGTGGAACGATCAACTGCGCCTTGCAGGTGCACTTTTGCGTGCGGCTAAGCGCGGGGTAAAAATAATTTGCACAAACGCGAATCACGAGTCCGTCAGGGAGCTTTATAGTAATAAAAAGTTTGAATTGATACAGGTTTCAAGAAGTTCTACTATCTCAGCAAAAGCTGAAAGTCGAAAGAGCTTCGAAGAGCTTGTGATTCGGGCCAATATCTGAAGGATAGGAATTATGTCGGGACTGACCGCTCTTGTTAATACGGCTGCAACGCAGGGAAATCCAATTGATGTATTACGTCATTTTTTGGAGCGAGAAAATGCAATGGAAACTGCTCAGCAGATCGATAAGATGCGGTTTGTTGGATATGTGTTGGATCTAGGATTTGACACTGCAAAAATAATAACGAGTGATCCTTATAAGATCGCAGTTGGTGGTATACCTCGTGGTTCATTTCTTATAATGACCCCGATCAATGCAGGAAATGCACCTCCGCATTTTACACTGTTGCGAGTTACAGGTGTATCTCCTACGCCTCTATCTAATCAAGTGCAACAAACCTATTTTGAATTGCATAAGAAATCAATGCCTGAGCTTGATGTTTGGACTCAGAGTGAATTGCAGTGGGGGGCGCTTGATTGCGACGTGCTGGGCATGTTTTATGCTAACCCGCAGAATATGCGACAGCTTGAATTTTCTGGGGATGTAAACAATGTCGTAAGCGCTCATCGCTATAAGGTGTTTGCTCCTGATGAAGCGCTTTTAAAATTGATTGTAAATGGCATGGTGAAGGCTGAGCAACAGGTTTCCATTGGGAAGCTTCGAACTATGGAGTGTGGGCTTTTCAGTGGTGGTAGCGTCGCAAACGTGCCGGTAAGTGTTTCTATGCGTGATTTTAAAGGTTGTCGAACTGCAATGTTCGGTAAAACCCGGCTCGGAAAATCAAATGTTGTGAAGTTACTTGCTCAAGGAATGCTAAGCGCATCTGAAAAGGACGCAAGTGTTGGTCAATTGATTTTTGATGTGAACGGAGAATATGCGAATGACAATCCTCAAGATGGGAACCGCTCACTACGCTCTGCTAATGAATCAAAGTGTAAAGTTTATGCGTTAACCAACCGGGCTGAGACTCCTTCGTCCCCACTTCGTCTAAATTTTTTTGAGCAGCCAGAATCAACTATTGAAATACTAGGGGCAATGCTTGCACAAGATAATCGTTCTTCTGGATACATAGCTAGTTTCTCCAGTGCGAAGCTTCCTGATATCCCTAGTGTTGCCAGTATGCCAATTGATGAAAGAACTCGTCCGGCTCGGAAGATATTAATCTACTGGGCAATACTTCATAAAGCGGGTTTTGAATCAGATGTCTCTCGGCTAAAGGGGCTCGGTATTAGTCTTCCTCGTGTAGGTGTTTTTGATCCGCATTTTTCAAAAGATATGCGAGAAAATGCGTATAAGGCAGTGGCGAACTCTCTTCCACCAGCGGCCCCGAGCTCTCTTGATACTTTAGTTTCGGAGTTGGAGGTGATTGCTGAATTTCGCCGGCAACAACCTTCTCACAATGTTTTTGGCCCTTCTAAATCATCGGGGAAGCCATTATTTGATGCTGACGACGGGGCATTGTTGGATTTTTTAGCGCCTGCTCCTGGACGCTCGGGAACGGTTATGCTTCGGCCCTATCGGACGTTTCATTCCCCGGATGCGGGTGACTTCGTTGCAGAGATTCTTGTTCATTTAGATAAAGGCAATACAGTGATTCTTGATCTGGGCAACGCTACAGACCAGATTCGTCGCTATTTCGCCGATATGCTATCTAGATCGGTATTTTCTCATCAAGAAACAAAGTTTGTTGCGAACAAATTGAATGATCATTTCGTGCAGTTGTACTTCGAAGAGGCTCACAATCTTTTTCCTCCTGATAGCAAGGACTTGACAGGAGTTTATGCTAGGTTTGCAAAAGAGGGTGCGAAATTTCATATCGGCATGGTGTATTCAACTCAATCACCGTCAACTATAAATAGAGAGCTTCTTGCTCAAACCGAGAATTTTTTCATTGGTCATTTGTCTAGTCAGGATGAGGCGAAATCGCTCGCTCGTGTACAAGTAGCATTTTCTGGTATTGAAGAAGATATTCTACGAGCTAAGACGCCTGGTTATATGCGTATGTTGACAATGTCGCACCGTTTTGTTGTGCCGGTGCAAGCATTTCGTTATGAGGTTGGTTAACTTTTAGCGCGTGGAATTTTAGTCAAGGAGAGATAAATGCCATACGGTCAAGGTACGCGGCTTCCAGGAGAGGCGGCCTCAAAGTTGGGACATCTTACTGTTATAAAAAGCGAGTGGGTTAGAGCTTTAGTCGACGATTTTGAAAGTTTAGATGCACTAGATGGTGATCCTTCCAACACGGTCTGGAGCGTTTTCAGCCCATCGGACGCCGTTGCTCCGTTGCGAGGCGTCTGGGCTGTTGATGGCTCTTTTGTGTCAGTCAAATCTACGCAAAAGCCTCAAAAAGAGGTGGCTTTTGTAAAGACTGCACTTTTGATGCTTGATAAATCAAAGCTAGATGCTATTGATAAAGACTTGCCTCATCCACTTTTGCTCAGGGAAGCGCTCAAAGATAGCGGGATTCAGCATTCGACAGTTTTTCCACTAAGGAATGTTCGTACCAGCCTAGGAAGTAATTATGATGCGGTTCGACATATAGTACGGGACTCATTGAAGGTCGATCAAAATGGTGCTTTCTACGAGACGCTAAAGTGGTTGGCTTACCGAAAGTGGGAGCGCGATTCTTCCGTTAGATCGCCAAGATATGAATGCCCTCATTGTAATGAGCTTATTTCCATGGGTTTGAAGTATGATTCTGATGACGATAATTGTCTAAAATGCAATGGGAATGTTTTTCTTTCAGATATATGGGGGTTTCATCTTGATATGGATGAAGATAGTGCGCCGGAGGCGGTCGCTTCTTCATATATGATGGTGATGGAGCACCTTATGTTGTTTACTGCGGTTCGTTTGATGTGGCAGCACTCGGATGAGTCTCTAGTTAGTGATACTTTATTTATTAAGGATGGACCGCTATCGCTTCGAAGTCAGTATTCTAAGATGGTTCCAAATATCCGGTCGTTTCTAGAGTTTGCTAAAAACAAACAGCGTCCCGTCCATATAGTGGGACAGGAAAAAAGCGGTGCTTTTTTTGATCATTTAGCGTCTATTGTTCGTCTGGCGGCTCCGCACGCGCGCGGTGAGGAAATGACGTATGTTTCACTATCGCATGAATTTGTAAGGCGAGAGGTTTATAGAACTCCGGATTTATCTAATCCTTACGGGTTTCGAACTAATTGGGGGGAGAAGCTCTATGTTAAAATCGATCCAGGTTCTTACATGGTTTTGAATGTGCCGACTGGAGATTATATTAACGAGGATTCTAGGCCTATCTCTTCGGATTTGATAGGTCTCAATCGGATTTTAGCGTCTCTTCCAAGTTTGGTTAGCCATAAGTTTGAAGGTGCAATGTACCCTGTTGAGCTGGCTAATGGTATTGCCTCGATGTCCAGTTATCCGTCTGCAGCAATATTGCAGCGATTTATCGATGCGGGACAAAATTAAATTCGGGTTGACAATTGATCGCGACCAGAAAAAATTGTTGTTTTGAAAATTTGCTCTATTTTATGGTTTCGGGGGAGCCGGTATACAGCCGGATAATCTCGTCAATCTCCCCCGACATCTTCATCCGCAACAACGTGCGCAAAATCCGCTGCACCGGCACTCTCGGATCATTCCTCACATAGCAACCCACCTTCTGCTCCTGCAACACGGCGACACCTTGAAGTTGCTGTTCAGGCAGCAAGCGCTGGTTGAACCAGTCCAGCGTCCACTGATTGCTCACCGCATAGCGATAACGCCCGGCCAGCAATTTCTCCAGCACCTGCTCCTGATTGCGCGCATCTTCGCGTTGCAGTCGGTCGGCATCGAACAGCGGTTGCAGGGTAGGGTAGGTGTAGCCGAGGACGGTGCCGATGGATTGGCGGGGCAGGTGAGCGGGATCGGCACTGGCCGGTTGATCCTTGCGGCTGATCAGCAGGTCTCGCTGAAACAGCAGCGGAAGGCTCCAGATGTAATCCCCCGACTGATTCGGCAGCCACGATTGCGCGGCATAGCAGCGCACGTCGATCTCGCCGTGCTCCATGGCGGTCTGCACGCGGGCGCGGGGCAGGACGTGAAACTCGGCCGGTACGCCGACCTGCGTGGCCAGGCTGAGCATCAGGTCGTAGAGAATGCCCTGGGTCGGGCGGCCGCGTTCGAATTGCACCATGGGCATGGCCCAGCTGTCGGGCATGGCGAAGCGCAACGGGGTTTCCGCTGCCGTCACGCTCAGGCTGATTGCCAGTAGTGCCCCCAAGGCCCAACGCATAAACGCTCCGGTAATTCCCGATCCCGAGCCGATAAAAGCCTCTGCTCATGCAGCTTAGCCATATTAGACGAGGACACCGGATGCAATTTTGCCCCTGCTCCGCTAGCATTAGCCGCTTCAGCTTCCTTCGTTGCGACGGTTTTCGATGAGTTATCAGGTTCTTGCACGTAAATGGCGTCCACGCTCGTTCCGCGAAATGGTCGGCCAGACCCATGTGCTCAAGGCTCTGATCAATGCCTTGGACAGCCAGCGGCTGCACCACGCGTACCTGTTCACCGGTACGCGCGGGGTGGGTAAAACCACGATTGCGCGGATCATTGCCAAATGCCTGAACTGTGAGACAGGTATCACTTCAAGCCCCTGCGGCGAGTGTTCGGTGTGCCGTGAAATCGATGAAGGTCGCTTCGTCGACCTGATCGAGATCGACGCCGCGAGCCGCACCAAGGTCGAAGACACCCGCGAGCTGCTCGACAACGTGCAGTACGCGCCAAGCCGTGGGCGCTTCAAAGTCTACCTGATCGACGAAGTGCACATGCTTTCCAGCCATTCCTTCAATGCGCTGTTGAAAACCCTTGAAGAGCCGCCGCCGTACGTCAAGTTCATCCTGGCGACCACTGACCCGCAGAAACTTCCGGCAACGATTTTGTCGCGCTGCCTGCAGTTCTCGCTGAAGAACATGACGCCGGAACGCGTGGTCGAGCATTTGACCCACGTGCTGACCGCCGAAAACGTGCCGTTCGAAGACGATGCACTGTGGCTGCTCGGTCGCGCCGCTGACGGTTCGATGCGGGACGCAATGAGCCTGACCGATCAGGCGATTGCCTTCGGTGAAGGCAAGGTACTGGCCACCGACGTGCGGGCGATGCTCGGCACGCTGGATCACGGTCAGGTGTATGACGTCCTGCATTCGTTGATCGAAGGCGACGCCAAGGCGTTGCTTGAAGGCGTGCGTCATCTGGCCGAACAAGGCCCGGACTGGAACGGCGTGCTCTCGGAAATTCTCAACGTGCTGCACCGCGTGGCCATCGCTCAGGCGTTGCCCGAAGGCGTCGACAACGGCCATGGCGACCGCGATCGCGTGCTGGCTCTGGCGCAGGCCTTGCCGGCCGAAGACGTGCAGTTCTACTACCAGATGGGCCTGATCGGTCGCCGCGATTTACCGCTGGCGCCGGACCCGCGCGGAGGCTTCGAAATGGTCCTGCTGCGGATGCTGGCCTTCCGGCCGGCAGATACGGCGGACGCCCCGAGGCAACCGCTAAAGCCAGTGGGGATCAGCCAGGCCACAGTTGATTCCGCAAACTCCGTGGCTGCCGCGCCTAAACCTGCGCCGGTAGTCGCTGCGGCTGTTGCGCCAACGCCAACGCCTGCTCCTGCGCCAGTGGCTGCACCTGCACCGGCTCCCGAGCCTGCGCCGGTTGCTCAAGTTGCTCCCGTTGCCGAGCCAGAGCCAGAGCCAGAGCCAGAGCCTGCGCCTGTCGTCGCCGAAGCAGTCGTCGACTTGCCGTGGAATGATCCGGTAGAGCCCGAGCCCGAACCCGAAACCGAGCCCGCGCAGCAACCTGCCGTCGAGCCCATGCTGGAGACGTCCGCCGAGCAACCCGAGTTGCCGCCGATGCCGCTGCCGACTCCGGACAGCGTCGTGCCGGAGGCGCCTGAGTGGGCTGCCGCACCGATCCCCGAGCCATCCGTTGCCGACGTTGATGCCGCCACCCCGGGCATGGACCTGGACGACGAGCCGCCGCTCGACGAGGACTACATCGAGCCGGACATCGATTCGGCTTACAGCTATCTCGACGAACTGGCCAGCGAGCACGCTGCCGAACCGACCCCGGAACCTGAGCCGGAACCAGCGGCGGCACCGGCCACCGGTCTGGCATTGCAGTGGCTGGAGCTGTTCCCGAAATTGCCGATCTCCGGCATGACCGGCAGCATCGCCGCCAACTGCACATTGATCGCCGTCGATGGCGACCATTGGCTGATGCACCTCGACCCGGCGCACAGCGCGCTGTTCAACGCCACGCAGCAGCGGCGTCTGAACGACGCGTTGAACCAGTTCCACGGTCGCACGCTCAGCCTGACCATCGAACTGATCAAGCCCGAGCAGGAAACCCCGGCCCAGGCCGCGTCCCGTCGCCGTGCCAACCGTCAGCGCGAGGCGGAGGAATCGATCCACGGTGATCCGTTCATCCAGCAGATGGTTCAGCAGTTCGGCGCGGTGGTGCGACACGATACTATTGAACCTGTCGACGCCTTGGTCGCCCAAGGCTAATAACTGAAGGCGCCTGGCCGTGCTGGCCGGGCGCTGTTTTGATCCAAGTACTTTTGAGGTGATTCCCATGATGAAAGGTGGCATGGCCGGCCTGATGAAGCAGGCACAGCAGATGCAGGAAAAAATGGCCAAGATGCAGGAAGAACTGGCCAACGCCGAAGTCACCGGTAAGGCCGGCGGCGACATGGTCACCGTGGTGATGACCGGTCGTCACGACGTGAAGAGCGTGAGCATCGATCCAAGCCTGGTCGAAGGCATGAGCGAAGACGACAAAGAGATGCTGGAAGCGGTCATCGCCTCCGCCGTCAACGACGCCGTGCGCAAGATCGAAAAGAACAGCCAGGACAAAATGGGCAACATGACCGCCGGCATGAACCTGCCAGCGGGTATGAAACTGCCATTCTGATTCGCCATTCGGCGGCAGATGAGCTACACAAAATGCCAGGCATCGCGCCTGGCATTTTTGTTTCTGGCTCTTGGCGGTGCGGTGTCTTTGAGGTCGCCTTCGCGAGCAGGCTCGCTCCCACATTTGGAATGCATTCTCCTGTGGGAGCGAGCCTGCTCGCGAATGAACTCACCTCGTTACAACTGAATAAACATCGAACGCGCAAAAGCCACAACGGTCTGCTCCCTATACCCGCTGAATTCATCATTCACAGGAGACGCTGACATGTCCGACCCTCTCACGCTCAACCAACGTTTCGTCCTCGCTTCGCGTCCGGTCGGTGCGCCGACCCCGGAAAACTTCCGCCTCGAGCGCGAAGCGCTGCCGGATCTTGCCGACGGTGAAGTGCTGCTGAAAACCCTCTACCTGTCTCTCGATCCCTACATGCGCGGGCGCATGAGTGACGCACCGTCCTACGCCGCGCCGGTACAAATCGGCGAGGTGATGACCGGTGGCGCGGTCAGCCGTGTCGAGGATTCGCGTCATCCGAAGTTTCATAAAGGCGATCTGGTGGTTGGGGCCACCGGCTGGCAGAGCCACAGCATCAGCGACGGCCGCAACATCATCCCGATCCCTGCCGGGCTACCGAGCCCATCGATGGCCCTTGGCGTGCTCGGTATGCCGGGGATGACCGCGTACATGGGCCTGATGGACATTGGCCAGCCCAAAGAAGGCGAGACCCTCGTTGTCGCCGCAGCTTCCGGGGCGGTCGGCTCGGTGGTCGGCCAAGTGGCGAAGATCAAAGGCCTGCGCGCCGTGGGTGTGGCGGGCGGGGTGGAGAAGTGCAAATACGTGGTCGAGGAACTCGGTTTTGATGCCTGCGTCGATCACAAGGCCGCCGATTTCGCCGAGCAACTGGCCAAGGCCTGCCCGAATGGCATCGACATCTATTACGAGAACGTCGGTGGTCATGTATTCGACGCCGTGGTGCCGCTGCTCAACGCCAAGGCGCGGATTCCGTTGTGCGGCCTGATCGCCGGTTATAACGCCGCCGAGGCGCCGCAAGGCCCGGATCGTCTGCCGATGCTACAACGCACACTGTTGACCAAACGCGTGCGTATTCAGGGTTTCATCGTGTTCGACGACTACGGCGACCGTCAGCCGGAATTCATCAGCCACATGGTGCCGTGGGTACGCGACGGCAAGGTGAAATTCCGCGAGGACGTGGTCGATGGCCTGGAGCAGGCGCCCGAGGCGTTTATCGGTCTGCTGGAAGGGCGCAACTTCGGCAAACTGGTAGTGAAGGTCGCCCAGGACTGAGTATTTGACGCTGGCCGGAGGCGCGGGTATAAACCGCGTCTCGTTGTTTTGTCGGACTTGTTACCCATGAGCTTCAGCCCTTTGATTCGCCAACTGATCGACGCCCTGCGCACCTTGCCGGGCGTGGGTCAGAAAACCGCCCAGCGCATGGCGTTGCAGCTGCTCGAACGTGACCGCAGCGGCGGTTTGCGTCTGGCCCAGGCCCTGAGTCAGGCCATGGAAGGGGTCGGTCACTGCCGCCAGTGCCGCACGCTGACCGAAGACGATCTGTGCCCGCAATGCGCCGATACCCGCCGCGACGACACGTTGCTGTGCGTGGTGGAAGGGCCGATGGATGTGTACGCGGTCGAGCAGACGGGCTTTCGTGGCCGCTACTTTGTGCTCAAGGGCCATTTGTCGCCGCTCGATGGTCTCGGGCCTGAGGCCATCGGCATTCCGCAATTGATGACGCGGATCGAAGAGGCGGGGACGTTTACCGAAGTCATTCTCGCCACCAACCCGACCGTGGAAGGTGAGGCGACGGCGCATTACATCGCGCAACTGCTGAGCAACAAAGGCCTGATCGCTTCGCGGATCGCGCACGGCGTGCCGTTGGGCGGCGAGCTGGAACTGGTCGACGGCGGCACGCTGGCGCATTCGTTTGCCGGGCGTAAGCCGATTTCCCTCTGATTTTGCAGCGTCTGAACTGACGCTTTCGCGAGCAAGCTCGCTCCCACATTGGTTTTGTGTCGTTTACAAATCCCCTGTGGGAGCGAGCCTGCTCGCGAATGGCGCACCTCGGTCTATCTGATTCACACAATTGAGTTGAAAACCAAGCAAGCGCTCGGTTAAGTTCGGCGGACCCTTCCGTGGAGCTCGCCCATGCCTGCCTTTCAGGAATACTTCGACCCCAGCCACCAATTGGTTCGCGACAGCGTCAGACGTTTCGTCGAACGCGAGATCCTGCCGGACATCGATCAGTGGGAAGAAGCCGAAAGCTTCCCCCGTGAGCTGTACCTGAAGGCCGGCGCGGCGGGCATCCTCGGCATCGGTTACCCCGAGGCACTGGGAGGCAGCCATACAGGCGATCTGTTCGCCAAGGTCGCCGCCAGTGAGGAGTTGATGCGTTGCGGCTCTGGCGGGCTGGTGGCGGGGCTCGGCTCGCTGGATATCGGCCTGCCACCGATCGTCAAATGGGCCCGTTCCGAGGTACGTGATCGTGTTGTGCCCCAGGTGCTCAGCGGCGAGAAAATCAGCGCCCTGGCGGTCACCGAGCCCGGCGGCGGGTCCGACGTCGCCAACCTGCAAACCCGTGCCGTGCGTGACGGCGATGTCTATCGGGTCAGCGGCAGCAAAACCTTTATCACCAGTGGCGTACGCGCCGATTACTACACCGTGGCGGTGCGCACCGGTGCGCCGGGTTTCGCCGGCATCAGTCTGTTGTTGATCGAGAAGGGCACGCCGGGCTTCACCGTTGGCCGTCAGTTGAAAAAAATGGGCTGGTGGGCGTCGGATACCGCCGAATTGTTCTTCGACGATTGCCGCGTGCCGGTGGGCAACCTGATCGGCGCCGAGAACATGGGCTTCGCCTGCATCATGGGCAACTTTCAAAGCGAGCGGCTGGCACTGGCGCTGATGGCCAACATGACGGCGCAACTGGCGTTGGAGCAGAGCCTGAAATGGGCGCGTGAGCGTGAGGCGTTTGGTAAGCCGATCGGCAAGTTTCAGGTGATCAAGCATCGCCTCGCCGAGATGGCGACGGCGCTGGAGGTCTCGCGTGAGTTCACTTACCGGCAAGCGGCGAAAATGGCGGCGGGGCAGAGTGTGATCAAGGAGATTTCGATGGCGAAGAACTTTGCCACGGACACCTCGGACCAGATCACCACCGAGGCGGTGCAGATTCTTGGCGGGCTCGGTTACATGCGTGAGAGCTTGGTGGAGCGGCTGTATCGGGATAACCGCATCTTGTCGATTGGCGGCGGGACGCGGGAGGTGATGAACGAGATCATCAGCAAGCAGATGGGGCTTTAGGTTTTGCAGTGAGGCTGTCGGCCCCTTCGCGAGCAGGCTCGCTCCCACAGTTGGAATGGGTTCCCCTGTGGGAGCGAGCCTGCTCGCGAAAGCGGTCTAAGAAGCGCTGCTTACTTATCGGTCAACGCAAACTGCGTCAGGCAGAAAGTAGGGATACCCATGTCTTCCAGGCGCTGCGACCCGTTCAGCTCCGGCAGGTCAATAATCGCTGCCGCCTCATGCACCCGCGCACCCATCCGGCGAATCAGGTTGGCTGCGGCAATCAACGTGCCGCCGGTGGCGATCAAGTCATCGAACATCACCACCGAATCGCCTTCACACAGGCTGTCGGCGTGCACTTCCAGAAACGCTTCGCCGTACTCGGTCGCGTAGCCTTCGGCCAACACGTCCGCCGGCAGTTTGCCTTGCTTGCGGAACAGCACCAGCGGCTTGTTCAACTGGTAAGCCAGCACCGAGCCGATCAGGAAACCGCGCGCATCCATCGCGCCGATGTGGGTGAAGTCGGCTTCCACATAGCGGTGGGCGAAGCTGTCCATCACCAGGCGCAGGGCCTTGGGCGATTGAAACAGCGGGGTGATGTCGCGAAAGATCACGCCCGGTTTCGGGAAGTCGATCACTGGGCGGATAAGCGATTTGATGTCGAAGGAGTCGAAGACCATCGTCGAGGTGTCCTGGCAGGGCTGCAAACGGCGCAGTATACCCGCGGCTGAAACGGTTCGCTCAACCGCGGATCGACATTAACCTTCGATCGAGCCACCGGCCAGCGCGCACAGCTGGATCGGGTCGAGGATGTGAATCTCTTTGCCCTCGGCGGCGATCAGTTCGTTCTGCTGGAAGCGGGTGAACACGCGGGACACGGTTTCCACCGCCAGACCCAGGTAGTTGCCGATTTCATTGCGCGACATGCTCAGGCGGAACTGGTTGGCCGAGAAGCCGCGAGCGCGGAAGCGCGCCGACAGGTTGACCAGGAAAGTGGCGATGCGCTCGTCGGCGGTTTTCTTCGACAGCAAAAGCATCATTTGCTGATCGTCGCGGATTTCGCGGCTCATCACGCGCATCAACTGGCGGCGCAGTTGTGGCAATTGCAGGGCCAGTTCGTCAAGGCGTTCGAACGGGATTTCGCAGACCGAGGTGGTTTCCAAGGCCTGCGCCGACACCGGGTGTTTTTCGGTGTCCATGCCGGACAGGCCGACCAGTTCGCTCGGCAGGTGGAAGCCGGTCAGTTGCTCTTCGCCGCTGTCGCTGAGGCTGAAGGTCTTCAGGGCGCCGGAGCGTACTGCATAAACGGAATCGAACGTGTCGCCCTGACGGAACAGGAACTCGCCTTTTTTCAACGGGCGACCACGTTTAACGATTTCGTCCAGCGCATCCATGTCTTCCAGATTCAGAGAAAGTGGCAGGCAGAGAGGGGCCAGGCTGCAATCCTTGCAGTGAGCCTGGTTGTGAGCGCGCAGTTTAACTGGCTCGGACATTTCTTGGATCCTTGTGGGAAAACACACATAAGCCGTAAGGGTAACCCACGGGAGGACATTCAGGCCAGTCTGGGGCGACTTTGCCCTACAGCCATAAAGCCCCAGGACCAGCAGCCGATAAACAGGTATCAAAGTGCGTACAAGGAACCAATCGATGGCCACCATCGGCACGCTGGGCCCCGGTAACAGCGACGTTGCGGCAGTGCCGGAAACGTTTAAAGCTGCGTCGGGCAATGCGCGCGACCCGGCTTCGAGCGAAGAGGCAACCCCGACCTTGGTCGAGGGCGTCAAAGTGTCGCTGTCCGGTGCATCGATCGAAAAATCCGCCGGCGCTGGCGGCGATAATCGTGATATCGAAGAAAGCGGTTTGCCGGAGAACATCCAGCAATTGCTGAAGATGATCCGCAAATTGCAAAAAGAGATTGCCGAGAAAAAGGCGCTCATCGAAGCGGTGATGGCTGACAAACGCCTTTCCAACGAAGAAAAAATCATCAAGGTTGCCAGCCTGCGCGGCGCCATCGCCGCGTTGAACACCGGGCTGATCACGGCCAATCTTGCCCTGTCGAAAGTGGTCGGGCAGTCCGGCCTGACGGCGGATCAGAATATGAAAGTCGGCTCGCTGCTGATGAAAAACTAAATCACCCGCGAAAAGCGCTGGCGGTTCTGCTGTTCCAGGTAGGCATCGAACACCATGCACACCGAGCGCACCAACAGGCGTCCCGCCGGCGATACCGCGATCCGCTCGCGATCAAGGACAATCAGGCCATCGTCGGCCATGCCTTGCAGTTGCGGCCACAGCGCACCGAAGTAGCCCTGAAAATCGATGTTGAACTGTTGCTCGATCTCGGCAAATTCCAGGCTGAAATTGCAGATCAGTTGCTGAATCACGGCCCGGCGCAGACGGTCATCGGCGTTGCACACCAGGCCCCGGCTGGTCGCCAGTTGCGCGGCGGCAAGCGTGTTCTGGTACTGGCTGAGGTCGCTGCTGTTCTGGCAGTACAGGTCACCGATCTGGCTGATCGCGGAAACCCCCAGACCAATCAAATCGCAATGACCGTGTGTGGTGTAGCCCTGAAAGTTGCGTTGCAGGGTTTGTTCTTCCTGAGCAATCGCCAACTCATCGTCGGGCAGGGCGAAGTGGTCCATGCCGATGTAGCGGTAACCGGCGGCGGTCAGTTGTTCGATAGTGCGCTGGAGCATTTCCAGTTTCTGCGCCGGGCTCGGCAACTCATGGGCGTTGATCCGCCGTTGCGGCATGAAGCGTTCCGGCAAATGCGCGTAGTTGAACACCGAGAGTCGGTCCGGTTGCAGACTGATGACCTCCTCGACGGTGCGGGCGAAGTTGTCCGGCGTCTGCTTCGGTAAGCCGTAGATCAAGTCGATGTTGATCGAGCGAAATTGCAGGGTGCGCGCGGCGTCGATCACCGCGCGGGTTTCTTCCAGGCTTTGCAGGCGATTGACCGCGCGCTGCACCGCCGGATCGAGATCTTGCAGGCCGATGCTGACGCGGTTGAAACCCAGTTCGCGCAGCAGGCCCATGGTCGACCAGTCGGCTTCACGCGGGTCGATTTCGATGCCGTAATCGCCGGAATCGTCGTCGAGCAGATTGAAATGTTTGCGCAGGTGCGCCATCAACTGGCGCAGTTCATCGTGGCTGAGAAAGGTCGGCGTGCCACCACCGAAGTGCAGTTGCTCGACCTTCTGCGCCGGGTCGAGGTGACAGGCGATCAGCTGGATTTCCTGCTCCAGCCGCTGCAGGTACGGCAGGGCACGGCCGCGATCCTTGGTGATGACCTTGTTGCAGGCGCAGTAGTAGCAGATGTTCGCGCAGAACGGCACGTGCACGTAGAGCGACAACGGGCGCAGCGCCTTGCGGCTGTCGCGCAGGGCGTGGAACAGGTCGAACGTGCCGACCTGACTGTGAAATTGCACGGCCGTCGGATACGAGGTGTAGCGCGGCCCCGCCAGGTCGTAGCGGCGGATCAGATCAGAGTCCCAACGAATGGCGTCGAGCATGCGGGCATTCCCCCGGATAGGCTGGCAGTGTGGCGAGTCTATCGGTGGGCGGCGATGGGGCTGTTGATTTGCATCAACGGGGGAGGAGGTGTGTTGATCATGCGGGCCTCTTCGCGAGCAGGCTCGCTTGTATGTTTAGACTTGAAGGGGTGGTGCAACACAAATCTCCTGTGGGAGCGAGCCTGCTCGCGAAGGCTGCGCCGCCGATTTAATGGCCCATCAACCAATGCTGATGCGGTCCCGGCAAAGTCCAGATGCCGAACAGAATCACCAGCAAACCACCGGCCATGCGCACGCTGCGTTTGCGCAAAATGGCCGTGACGCGTTCTGCCGCAAGGCCCGTGGCGAGCAACACCGGC
Source organism: Pseudomonas fluorescens (assembly GCF_001648775.1). GTDB lineage: Bacteria > Pseudomonadota > Gammaproteobacteria > Pseudomonadales > Pseudomonadaceae > Aquipseudomonas > Aquipseudomonas fluorescens_M. The sequence goes on along the minus strand of NZ_LVEJ01000002.1, from coordinate 269,373 downwards.
CAGGTGCCGAGGCCGAATGCGAGCATCAACAACGCACTGTCCAGCGCATTGCCCTGACTCGCCGACCACAGCAACGTGCTGTAAACCAGTCCGCACGGCAGCCAGCCCCACAATGCGCCGAGCAATAACGCGCGCGGCACACTCGACACCGGCAACAAGCGGTTGGCCACCGGCTGAATGTAGCGCCACAAGCCGCGTCCAAGGCTTTCAATGCGCGTCAGCCCGCTCCACCAGCCGGCCAGGTACAAACCCATGGCGATCAGCAGCAACCCGGCCAGCACGCGCATGAACAGCGCCGCCGGACTGTTGGCCACCGCCCATCCGGCCAAGCCAATCAACAATCCGGCCGTGGCATAACTGAGAATCCGCCCGAGGTTGTACGCCAGCAACAAGCGGAAACGCCGGCTGCGTTGTTCCTTGGGAATCGCCAGGGTCAGCGCGCCCATCAAACCGCCGCACATGCCCAGACAATGCCCTCCACCGAGCAAGCCGAGAATCAGTGCGGACACCAACAGCGGCGCCAATTCAAGCATGAGGGGGCGCCTTGTCGTCCGGTTTTTGCGCGTTGGCTTCGTCCACCGCAGCGGTGTGGTTCGGGTCCTGATCGTCGAACAGAATGCTGTGGGCAGGGCCGTCGAGATCGTCGTACTGACCGCTGTCCACCGCCCAGAAAAAGATGTACACGGCGATGGCCACGATCAGCAGGGCGGCCGGGATCATCACGTAGAGAGCTGGCATCTGTACTCCAGGCCCACGCGGCTCAGGCCGGCAGCGGGCGGGTTTCTGACCGGGAGCTGACTGGCGGCGGGCTCGGCAAGCGAGTCAGGCGCAAGGCATTGAGTACCACGGTCAACGAACTGATCGACATGCCGACGGCGGCCCACACCGGAGTGATCCAGCCGAGGGCGGCGAACGGCAACATGAGGCCATTGTACAGCGCGGCCCACAGCAGGTTTTCGATGATTACCCGGCGGGTGCGCCGCGCGAGGGTGAAGGCCTGGACCAAGGCGTCGAGGCGATTGGACAGCAGCACGGCGTCGGCACTGGTTTTCGCCAGATCGGTGGCCGAGCCCATCGCCACGCTGATGTCAGCCGCCGCCAGTACCGGCACGTCATTGACGCCGTCACCGAGCATCAGCACTTTGCGGCCCTCCTTGTGCAGCTGTTGCAGCACTTGCAGCTTGTCGTCCGGGCGCAGGCCGCCGCGTGCCTCATCAATGCCCAGTTCGGCAGCCACACTGGCGACCATCGGCGAACTGTCGCCGGACAACAGTAATGTGCGCCAGCCACGCGCCTTGCACGCGGCGAGCAGGGCGGGGGCGTCGTCGCGCAAGCGGTCGTCGAGAACGAACCACGCCAGCGGCCCTGACGTGTCACCGAGCAGCAGCCATTGGCCAGCCTCATTAGGCATGACCGGCACGGCCGCGCCGCTGAGGGCGCAGACAAACTCGGCCTGGCCGATGCGTAGGCGCTGCCCGCCCACCAAACCTTCAAGGCCAAGCCCCGGCGTGCTGTGGACTTCTTCAGCGGCCAACGGGGCACGGCCGAACGCCCGGGCAATCGGGTGTTCCGAACGGTTTTCCAAGGCCGCGGCAAGGCTCAGGCATTGATCGCTGTCAGGCGCGCCGAGTGGTCGGATCGAGCGTAACACCAAGCGGCCTTCAGTCAGGGTGCCGGTCTTGTCGAAGATTACTGTGTCGATCTGATTCAGGCCTTCCAGCACGTGGCCACGGGTCAGCAGCAAACCGAGTTTGTGCAGGGTGCCGGTGGCCGCGGTGAGGGCGGTCGGCGTCGCCAGCGACAGCGCGCACGGGCAGGTGGCGACGAGCATGGCGAGGACGATCCAGAACGCCCGCGACGAATCCAGCTCCCACCACAACAGGCCGATGGCCGCTGCGGCGATCAGTGACAACAGCAGAAACCACTGCGCGGCGCGGTCGGCGATCTCCGCCAGCCGAGGTTTTTCCGCCTGGGCGCGGTCGAGCAGGCGGACGATGGCTGACAGGCGCGTGTCTTGCCCCAGCGCCTGCACTTCAACAGTCAACGCGCCTTCGACATTGAGCGTGCCAGCGGTCACCGCGTCACCCGGCGTGCGCGGTTGCGGCAGGTATTCGCCCGTCAGCAGCGACTCATCGATGCTCGACTGGCCATCGATGATTTTGCCGTCGGCCGGCAGGATCGAGCCGGCTTGCACCAGAATTCGGTCACCGAGGCGCAGCTCGCTGAGCAGGATGCGTTCACTCTGGCCGCTGTCGTCGAGGCGCAGGCACGAGGCCGGGAGCAGATTGACCAGTTGCGCCGTGGCAGCGGCAGTGCGTTCGCGGGCGCGGCGCTCCAGATAGCGACCGGCGAGCAGGAACAGCGCAAACATGCCGACCGCGTCGAAATACAACTCGCCGACGCCGGTGATCGAGGTCCAGATCCCGGCGATGTAGGCGCTGCCGATTGCCAGCGACACCGAGACGTCCATGGTCAGGTGGCGCGTGCGCAGATCGCGCATCGCCCCTTTGAAAAACGGCGCGCAGCTGTAGAACACAATCGGCGTGGTCAGAAACAGCGCGACCCAGCGCAGGATCGTGTGCAGCTCGGGGCTGAGGTCGATGTTGAATTCCGGCCAGGTGGCCATGGTTGCCATCATTGCCTGAAACCACAGCAGTCCGGCCACGCCGAGCTGGCGCAGGGCCAGACGGTTTTCGCTGGCCAGTTGTTCGCTGGCGCGGTCGGCTTGATACGGATGGGCGGCGTAGCCGATGTGGCGCAGTTCGGCGAGGATCTGGCTGAGCGGCAATTGCGCGTCGGCCCAACTCACGTGCAAACGATGGTTGGACAGATTCAGCCTTGCTTCGGCCACGGCGGGCAGCGTACGCAGGTGCTTCTCGATCAGCCAGCCGCAGGCGGCGCAACTGATGCCTTCCATCAACAGCGTGGTTTCGGCCAGATCGCCCTCGTGGCGAACGAAGGGTTGCTGGACATCGGCGCGGTCGTACAGCGCTAGTTCGTCGGTCAGTTGCACCGGCAAGGCTTCAGGGTTGGCTGACGCTTCGCTGCGGTGTTGGTAATAGCTTTCCAGTCCGCCGGCAACGATGGCTTCAGCCACGGCCTGACAGCCCGGGCAGCAGAACTCGCGGGACTCCCCGAGCACAACGGCGGTGAAGCGGCTGCCGGACGGAACGGGCAGGGCGCAGTGGTAGCAGGGGAATGGGGTGGTCATGGCATCGTCGAGGGGGTAAGCCGTTGCATTGGAGTTGTCCGCTTGCCCTCACCCCAGCCCTCTCCCGGAGGGAGAGGGAGCCGATCGGTGTGAGCCGGAAGAACAGGTTCAGTCGCTGGCATCGTCACTGTCATACGTAACGCCTGCAAGCGCTCAAGATCAGTCCCCTCTCCCAGGGGGAGAGGGAGCCGATCGGTGTGAGCCGGATAAACAGATTCAGTCGCCGACATCGTCACTGTCATACGTAACGCATAGGAGCGCCCGAGATCAGTCCCCTCTCCCAGGGGGAGAGGGAGCCGATCGGTGTGAGCCGGAAAAACAGGTTCAGTCGCTGGCATCGTCACTGTCATACGTAACGCATAGGAGCGCCCGAGATCAGTCCCCTCTCCCTCCGGGAGAGGGTTAGGGTGAGGGGCTTCTGAGCTTGACTCACTTCTTCAAGTCTTCTGCGCCTTGCAGCGGCTCATCACCGAGCAACAGATCCTTGTCATGGTTGACCAGTTCTTCTTCGAACATGCGCCAGACGTGATCATCCTGGCTGCCGAGCAATTCGACAAAGCGACGACCTTCAACCTTGTCGTTCAACTGACCGATGTAACGGCCGGTTTCGGTTTCGCTGCGGGTCAGGACGATTTTGCGATCCTTCTCCGGCTGCGTCGGCGAGATCAGGTTCAACTCCAGGGTCTTCGGTTGGCTGTCGCCGCTCAGGCGCAAGTCGACTTCACCGGTGACATCATCCAGATGCACAGCCGCACGCATCTTCAGATTCTGCGCCAACAATTCACGGTCCAGCGAACGGTTGATGCCTTTGCCGGCCTCGTAATAGTTGTCGTTGACCAGGTTGTCCGGGTTGTTCACCGCGATGGTCACCATCGACAGGGTCAGGGTCACCGAACAGGCCAGAATCCCGATGATGATCCATGGCCAAAGGTGCTTGTACCAGGGACTTGCGGCGTTTGCTGCGGGCATGTTCAGTACTCTCAACGGATTTGTGGGCCGATGAATCGGCTCTTGGCTTCAACGTGGACGCTGTCGTCATCGGCATCCTTGAGGATGAATTTCACCTCGTTGGTGCTCGACGGCAGTTGTTCCGGTGCGCTCGACAACTCGACCGGCATGCTGAAAATCTCGCCGGCCGGCACTTTGATTTCGCGTTTGCCTTGCAGGCGCAGATCCGGCAAACCGCTGGCTTCCAGCACATAGGTGTGGTCGCGCTGGTCCTTGTTCATGATCTTCAGGCTGTAGACGTTTTCGATCCGGCCTTCGGCGTTCTCGCGGTACAGCACACGGTCCTTGCTGACGTCGAAACCGACCAGCGAGCGCATGAAGAACGCGGTGACCAACAGGCTGATCATCGCCAGCAGCACGATGGCGTAGCCAATCAGGCGCGGGCGCAGTTTATGGGTTTTCTGCCCGGACAGGTTGTGCTCGGTGGTGTAGCTGATCAACCCGCGCGGGTAATCCATTTTGTCCATGATGCTGTCGCAGGCATCGATGCATGCCGCGCAGCCGATGCACTCGATCTGCAGGCCGTCACGGATGTCGATGCCGGTCGGGCAGACCTGCACGCACATCGTGCAATCGATGCAATCGCCCAGGCCCAGGGCCTTGTAGTCGACGCCTTTCTTGCGCGGGCCACGGCTTTCACCGCGCCGCGGGTCGTAGGAAACGATCAGCGTGTCCTTGTCGAACATCACGCTCTGGAAGCGCGCATACGGACACATGTAAATGCACACCTGCTCGCGCAGCCAACCGGCGTTGCCGTAGGTGGCGAGGGTGAAGAAACCGACCCAGAAGTACGACCAGCCGTCAGCCTGGCCGGTGAAGAATTCGAAAACCAGTTCGCGGATCGGCGAGAAGTAGCCGACGAAGGTCATGCCGGTGACAAAACCGATCAACAGCCACAGCGCGTGTTTGGCGAATTTGCGCGCGAACTTGTTGGCGCTCATCGGCGCCTTGTCGAGTTTGATGCGCTGGTTGCGGTCGCCTTCGGTGACCTTCTCGCACCACATGAAAATCCACGTCCACACACTTTGCGGACAGGTGTAGCCGCACCAGACTCGGCCGGCATACACGGTGATGAAGAACAGGCCGAACGCGGCAATGATCAACAGGCCTGAGAGCAGAATGAAATCCTGCGGCCAGAAGGTCGCGCCGAAGATGAAGAACTTGCGCTCGGGCAAGTTCCACCACACGGCCTGATGGCCGCCCCAGTTCAGCCACACCGTCCCGAAATACAGCAGAAACAATGCGGCGCCGCCCATCATCCGCAGATTGCGGAACAGGCCAGTGAAAGCGCGGGTGTAGATTTTTTCTCGAGAGGCGTAAAGGTCAACGCTGTTGTTCGCGTTTTTGCTCGGTGGTGTGACGTCGTGTACCGGAATCTGGTTGCTCATCATTGCATCCCACGGCAGTGGAAAAATGCCTCGGTCGATACGTGCCAACCAAGGTCAAAAAGGGTCGTTGCAGTGGCGCAATGATACGCCGGTCGCTCTGGCTCAAGGGTGCGACCTTTGGTCGCGTTGGGTAAAAAACCTGAATGGTGTAGCGAATGCAGCAAAGCATGATGCAGGTCAATTGACTTGTTGAGTATGGCTGAGTTTTTGGTCGCTGCAGACAAAACGGTGGACAGGCTTTTCGCAACAATCTCGCAAAGGCATTAGCTAAGTGTAATGTTTTTAATATGCAGGCAAGTTGTTGCAAGTCTGGGTTAATTAATTTGCAATGGAATAGCGGTTCTATTGTTTTAGGTTTTCAACTAACTTTTGCCTGCGGTTGTTTTGGTTGCCGCGATTTTAATGATAGACAAAAGGAATTGTATGAAAGGCTTATTTAAGTTTTCGCGTGTCTGTGCGCTTGTGTGGGTTGTCGGTTTTATTCCGTCGATGGTGTTCGCTGGGCAAACTCCAAACCACTTGGTATTTGCGTCCGATCCACAATATCCATGGACTGATAAAACGGACAGTGGTGAGGCTGAGTCCCAGTCGGTCAAAGAGGAGCGTTCCCGTGCGTTGATCGAGAGCCAGTTTTCGGATATCGCAAGCTTTCGGAAAAATTTCAGTACATCGCCGGAGAATATCCCGGTCATGATTAATGGCGATATAACGGCCTATGGTCATGGTTGGCAGCGTAGTTGGTTAAGGCCAGTGTTGAACAAATACTTTGGTAGTCACGTGCTTTACGGTCTTGGTAACCATGATTACGAGAAGAATGACTGTTTTTCCGAAAGTTGTGCTGCCGGTAGTATCACCGATTTTGAAGAACATCATCGTGACAAGGTCCAGAATCTGGACCTGAAAATCAGTGGCAGTGCGGTTAACAGACTTTATTCTGGAAGCCTGGCTTATTCCAGGGATGTTGGCGATGTGCACCTTGTCCAGTTGCACAACGAGCCGACATATTCAGTACAGATTTCTCACTTCTTGAATCCGACGACGTTCGATATCAAAAACTCCCTGGACTGGCTGGAAGAGGACTTGAAGGCGGCGCGCAAGAAAGGACAGATTATTATCCTCAACATGCACAAACCCTCCCGCTGGCAGGGCAACGATGAGCAGATCAAGCGATTCACCCAGATCATCGAGGATTACAAGGTCACGGCGGTGTTCGCCGGCCATTTGCATACAAGAGCAGGGCGCTTCTGGCAGGCCCATAATTTCGGCAGCGTACCCGTTTATCTGAGCGGTGCCGCTTCTCAGCAAACTTACCTGATTGCCAGTTTTTCCAAAGACAGGAAGAGTCTGGACATCAGCAAGGTTGAGAATAATAGCTGGCCGAGTCGGCGAGTGGTGGACACGATTCCGGTCAAATAAGTAGGGCTGGCCAGCGCGAACCCCGTCAGTGATCTGGCGGGGTTTTTTGCGCTCAGCTATTGGCAGCGATCCATGGGTTGATCAGATGAACGCCGCTGAGTTGAAAGTCCGCAACATTGCGGGTGACCAACGTCAGCCCATGGACAAGTGCGGTGGCGGCAATTAAGGCGTCGCATTCATTGCTGCGATCAGGCACATGCAGTTGAGCGCATCGGGTGGCGACGGCGGTATCGACCGAAAGAATTCTTCCCGAGAATGCGGGTTTGACGTGACGTTCGAGCCAGTGACGCAGCATCCCGCCTTGTGCCGAGTCGCGGCGTTCGATGCGCAGAATGCCGGTTTCCAGTTCCAGCACGGTGATGGCCGATAAATACAGGCTGGCCGGGGCAACGCTGTTCGCCCATGTCACCACTTGCCGGTCGGCTTGGGGTTTTCGCAGCTCGGAAACGACATTGGTATCCAGTAGAAACATCAGGACAGGTCCACGCTGCGAGGGGTGATGACGGCGCGCTCTGGTTCGAATTCGATGTCAGGCGCATTCGGCATGACCAGCAGTTCGACAATGCTGGTCTGGCTGCCGGTCAGTTTCTGGTACTCCTCAATGCTCAGCAGTACATGGGCAGGCTTGCCACGATCGGTAATGAAGACCGGGCCTTGATGTGTAGCCTTTTTGGCAGCACTGGTGTCCTGGTTGAATTCGCGGCTGGAAATGGTCGTGATGGCCATCATGTTCGGCCTCCGGTAATTCTGATGTAGAAACGTTACTACTTTGCGCTTTGTCCAGCAATCGAAAAGGTGGGTTGCGGACGATCGGTTTATCACTGTCATAACGACACCGGCGAAAGCGCCTCCGTCAAAGGGCGGGGCGCTGGATGTTGGAAGAAAATTCGCTGTGTTTTGCTGCAATGGTCAGGGCAGTCTGCCGCCGCCGAGGCCGTCCAGACCGCCACCATGACCTGGATGGCCCATGGTGTCTGGTGAGCGTGAGCAGGCGGGCGCCACAGGCGTCTTAATCGGTGCTGCGTCCTGAGCAGGGCGGGGCTGCAAACGTTTTGGCAGTGTGCTTTGGGCATTCTTTGACATCTGGACTTCATCCTTGAAGGTTGCCCCGATGCTGTTCATCGAGGTGGGGAAAACCTACAGGGCAGTGCTGTTCAGGTCTATCGAGCAAATGTCTCAAGGCATGAATGCCAGCATGCAAAAAGGCCCCGCCAATCAACATTGGCGGGGCCTTTTTTTGCTTCAGGCGTTGGCCTTATTCGGCGTTCGCTTGCGGTGCTTTTTCACCGTGGGACAGGCTGTAAACATACGCCGCCAACAGGTGAACCTTATCGTTGCCTTGCAGTTGTTCCTGCGCTGGCATCTGGCCCTGACGGCCGTAACGGATGGTCTGTTGCAGTTGCGCGAAGCTCGAACCGTAGATGAACGCGGCCGGATGAGTCAGGTTAGGTGCGCCCATCGCTGGCGTACCTTTGCCTTCCGGGCCGTGGCACGCCACGCAGTTGCCGGCGAACAGTTTCTGGCCGTTAGCGACATCTGCCTTGGTACCTTCCGGCAGCTTGCGACCATCAAGGTTGCTCACCACGAAAGCGGCAACGTCGGCAACGCCTTGCTCGCCAATCACTTCGGCCCAGGCCGGCATCACTGCGTGACGACCGCCCATGATGGTGGTCTTGATGGTTTCCGGCTCACCGCCCCAGCGCCAGTCGGCGTCGGTCAGGTTAGGGAAACCGTAGGCACCCTTGGCGTCGGAGCCGTGGCACACCGAGCAGTTGGAGGCGAACAGGCGGCCACCCATTTTCAGTGCCTGCGGATCCTTGGCGACTTCTTCGATTGGCATCGCCGCGAACTTGGCGAAGATCGGACCGAACTTGGCGTCCGAACGGGCCATTTCCTTTTCCCACTCGTGCACGCCGGTCCAGCCGGTCTGGCCGTTGGCGAACGCGGTCTGCTTGTCGTTATCGAGGTAGTTGTAACCCGGCAGCAGGCCTTTCCAGTTGCCCAGGCCCGGGTAAAGCACCAGGTAACCCAGGGCAAAAACAATGGTGCCAACGAACAGCATGAACCACCATTTCGGCAGTGGGTTGTCGTACTCCTCGATCCCGTCGAAGGAGTGCCCGACCGTCTCGTCCGTCTGTTCGCTGCGCTGGCCCTTGCGGGTCGACAGCAGCAGCCAGGTCAGGGAAAAGATCGTACCGAGACTGAGGACTGTGACGTACAGACTCCAGAATGTAGTCATTCTTTGTTACTCCTAGAAGCTTGCTCGACGTGCTTGATGGCTTCGGGATCATCCGCAAAAGGCAACAAGGTCGCGTCTTCAAACTCCGACTTGCGCTTGGGGCTGAACACCCAGAGCGCCAGACCGATGAAGGCCACCATCACAACAACGGTGCCCAGGCCACGAATCATCCCGATATCCATCTAGATCACCGTTTGCTTTTGATGATGGTGCCCAGGCCTTGCAGATAGGCCACCAGCGCGTCCATTTCGGTTTTGCCCTTCACGGCATCCTTGGCCCCGGCGATGTCTTCGTCGGTGTAAGGGACGCCGAGCGTGCGCAACACTTCCATTTTCTTGGCGGTGTCTTTGCCGTCGAGCTTGTTTTCCACGAGGAACGGGTACGCCGGCATTTTCGACTCAGGCACCACGTTGCGCGGGTTGTACAAGTGCGCACGATGCCAGTCATCGGAGTAACGACCGCCGACACGGGCCAGGTCCGGCCCGGTACGCTTGGAACCCCAGAGGAACGGGTGATCCCAGACGCTTTCACCGGCGACCGAGTAGTGGCCATAGCGTTCGGTTTCAGCGCGGAACGGACGGATCATCTGCGAGTGGCAGCCGACACAACCGTTGGCGATGTAAACGTCGCGACCTTCCAGCTCCAGCGCCGAACGAGGCTTCATGCCTTCGACCGGCTTGTTGGTGACGTCCTGGAAAAACAGCGGAACGATTTGGGTCAGGCCGCCAACGCTGACGGCAATGACCATGAAGAAGGCCAGCAGGCCAATATTCTTCTCGACAGCTTCATGCTTCATCAGTGAGCTCCAACGACAGCGATCTGGGCAGCGGCTTCGGCTTCAGCCGGGTTCGAGGCGCGCACGGTGCGCCAGACGTTGTAAGCCATCAGGAACATGCCGCTGGCGAAGAACGCACCGCCCAGGGCACGAACGATATAACCCGGGTGGCTGGCTTGCAGCGCTTCAACGAACGAGTAGGTGAGGGTGCCGTCGTCGTTGATTGCACGCCACATCAGGCCCTGAGTGATGCCGTTGACCCACATCGAAGCGATGTACAGCACGGTGCCGATCGTCGCGAGCCAGAAGTGCGCGTTGATCAAACCAACACTGTGCATCTGCGCACGCCCGAACAGTTTCGGGATCATGTGGTAGATCGCGCCGATCGAGATCATCGCCACCCAGCCCAGCGCGCCGGCGTGTACGTGGCCGATGGTCCAGTCGGTGTAGTGCGAGAGCGAGTTGACGGTCTTGATCGCCATCATCGGACCTTCGAAGGTCGACATGCCGTAGAACGCCAGGGAAACCACGAGGAAGCGCAGGATCGGGTCGGTGCGCAGCTTATGCCAGGCGCCCGACAGGGTCATCATGCCGTTGATCATGCCGCCCCAGCTTGGCGCCAGGAGAATGATCGACATCGCCATGCCCAGCGATTGTGCCCAATCCGGCAGTGCGGTGTAGTGCAGGTGGTGCGGGCCGGCCCAGATGTACAGGGTGATCAGTGCCCAGAAGTGCACGATCGACAGGCGATAGGAGTAGATCGGACGTTCGGCCTGTTTCGGTACGAAGTAGTACATCATCCCGAGGAAACCGGTGGTCAGGAAGAAGCCCACCGCGTTGTGGCCGTACCACCACTGGATCATCGCATCGGTCGCGCCCGCGTAGGCGGAGTAGGACTTGAACAGGTTCACCGGCAGCGACATGTGGTTGACGATGTGCAGCATCGCCGTGACGACGATGAACGCGCCGTAGAACCAGTTACCCACATAGATGTGCTTGGTTTTGCGCTTGGTGATGGTGCCGAAGAACACCAGACCGTAGGTGACCCAGACAATGGCCAGCAAAATGGCGATCGGCCATTCCAGTTCCGCGTATTCCTTGGTGGTGGTGTAACCCAGCGGCAAGGTAATGATTGCGCCGACGATGACCGCTTGCCAGCCCCAGAAGGTGAAGGCGGCGAGGCTGTCGGAGATCAGTCGCGTCTGGCAGGTTCGCTGCACGACATAGTAGGAAGTGGCAAACAGTGCACAACCACCGAAGGCGAAAATCACCAGGTTTGTGTGCAACGGGCGCAGGCGTCCAAAGCTCGTCCACGGCAGACCGAAGTTCAACTCCGGCCAGACCAGTTGCGAGGCGATGAAGACACCGAGCCCCATGCCAAGGATCCCCCAGACCACCGTCATGATGGCGAACTGGCGGACTACCTTATAGTTATAAGCAGTCGGACTGATTGCTGTGCTCATTCTAAGGTTCCACGGTTTGGGTGTTTTATTAGGATTAAAATCGGCCGCAAGTATGCAGAGAGCAGGGGGTCATTGCAACGCGCCATGACCTGGGTCAATGCTTTCCAAGGCTGATTCTGCGGCCTTTCCATGCGCCGCGTAAGGACAAAATCAGCCTCGGACAAAATGTCGCAGCGGACGAAAAAAGCGAGGGGTTCAGGTCACTTGTAACGAGGTATGTTCGAACGGCCAGTTCGCCTGATGAATGGCAATCGGCGCGACAGCCGGTATCTACCGGCCTTTGCGGCGAGTCTGTCAGCCAATTCATCGAACACATCGCTCGGGGTCGACCTGGAACCGGCACGGGCCAGTCCGCATCGAGCAAGCGTAGACCCGAATCCGGGGAACCGAAAGGTGAGGGTGTGAAGGGGTGCGACAATGCGTCGCAAAGGGGCAGGATGCTGCCGCACCGAGAAAGGTGCGGCATAGGTGTACGCAATGTGTACTACTTGTTGTCTTCAGTAATAAGTTTTTCTGTATTCAATTCGTGCGACAGGCTGTACACATAAGCGGCGAGCAATTGCACTTTATCGTTACCCAACAGTTCGTTCTGCGCCGGCATGTGACCCTGACGGCCATGGCGAATGGTCTGTTCGAGTTGGGTCAGGCTGGTGCCATAGATAAATCCGGCCGGGTGCGTCAGATTCGGCGCACCCATGGCTTCAGTGCCGTGGCCGGTTGCCCCATGACAGGCTACGCAGGTGGTGCTGAACGCTTGCTGTCCGGCTTGCAGGTCAGCCTTGTTGTCGGCGGGCAATGGCAGACCGGCCAGTTCATGACGCACATAAGCGGCCACGTTTTTCACCCCGGCCTCGCCCAACACTTCGCCCCAGGCCGGCATCGCCGCCATCCGGCCACCCATGATGGTGGTCTTGATGGTGTCGGCGTCACCGCCCCAGCGCCAGTCGCTGTCGGCAAGGTTAGGGAAGCCGAACGCGCCTTTGGCGTCCGAGCCGTGGCATACCGAGCAGTTGGAGGCGAACAAGCGGCCGCCCATTTTCAGCGCCTGCGGATCCTTCGCCACTTCTTCCACCGGCATGGCGGCGAACTTGGCGAAGATCGGTCCGAATTTGGCGTCGGCCTTGTTCATTTCCTTTTCCCACTCGTGCACGCCGGTCCAGCCATCCTCGTAACCGGGCAGGATGCCTTTCCAGTTGCCCAGGCCTGGATAGAGGATCAGATAGCCCACGGAAAACACCAGCGTGCCGGCGAACAGCATGAACCACCACTGCGGCAGCGGATTGTCGTACTCCTCGATGCCGTCGAAGCTGTGCCCCATGGTCTGGTCGACGCTGCCTTTGGTTTCGCCCCGGCGGGTGCCGATCAGCAGCCACGTCAGGCCGATCAGGCTGCCGATGGTCAGTACGCAGATCCACGTACTCCAGAAGGTGGTCATGGCCGGGTACTCCTTGTCTCATTTGCTTGGGTTGTTTCGGCTTGCGGTTCGTCGGCGAACGGCAGCAGACGTGCTTCGGCGAATTCCGGCGTGCGCTTGCGGTTGAACACCCAAAGCGTCAGACCGACGAAAGCGACGAACACCACGACTGTGCCGAGGCCGCGGATCAGGCCTGCACTCATTTCAATGACCATGGCTCACCTCTTGCTCTTGATCGCAGTGCCGAGCACTTGCAGGTAGGCGACGAGGGCGTCCATTTCGGTCTTGCCCTTGAGGCTGGCCACCGCGCCGCTGATGTCGTCGTCGGTGTACGGCACGCCGAGGGTGCGCATGACTTTGAGCTTCGTTTCGGTGTGGCTGCTGTCGACCGCTTGCGTGACCAGCCACGGGTAGGCCGGCATCTTCGATTCCGGTACGACGTTGCGCGGGTTGTACAAGTGTGCGCGGTGCCAGTCATCCGAGTAGCGTGCGCCGACCCGTGCGAGGTCCGGACCGGTACGTTTCGAGCCCCACAGGAACGGGTGATCCCAGACGCTTTCACCGGCCACCGAGTAGTGCCCGTAGCGCTCGGTTTCGGCGCGGAACGGACGGATCATCTGCGAGTGGCAACCGACGCAGCCTTCGCGGATATAGATGTCGCGACCTTCCAGTTGCAGCGCGGTGTAGGGCTTCATGCCTTCCACCGGTTTGTTGGTGACGTCCTGGAAGAACAGCGGGACGATCTGGGTCAGGCCGCCGATGCTCACGGCAAAGACCATGAGCAACATCAACAGGCCGACGTTCTTTTCAATCGTTTCATGTTTCATGGCGGACTCCTCAGGCCATCTGCGCGGCAGCAACGACGTCAGCAGGCTGCGAGGCCCGCACGGTGCGCCAGGTGTTGTAAGCCATCAGGAACATGCCGCTGAGGAAGATCGCCCCACCAATCAGCCGCACGACGAAGCCTGGGTGGCTGGCCACGAGGGTTTCGACGAAGGAGTAGGTCAGCGTGCCGTCCTCGTTGACTGCGCGCCACATCAGGCCCTGGGCGATGCCGTTGACCCACATCGACGCGATGTAGAGCACGGTGCCGATGGTCGCGAGCCAGAAGTGCGCGTTGATCAGGCCGACGCTGTGCATCTGCGCCTTGCCGAAGATTTTCGGGATCATGTGGTACAGCGCACCGATGGAAATCATCGCTACCCAGCCGAGGGCGCCGGCGTGTACGTGGCCGATGGTCCAGTCGGTGTAGTGGGAGAGGGCGTTGACGGTCTTGATCGCCATCATCGGACCTTCGAAGGTCGACATGCCGTAGAACGCCAGCGACACCACGAGGAAGCGCAGGATCGGGTCGCTGCGCAACTTATGCCAGGCGCCCGAGAGGGTCATCATGCCGTTGATCATGCCGCCCCAGCTCGGTGCCAGCAGAATCAGCGACATCACCATGCCCAGCGACTGCGCCCAGTCCGGCAGTGCGGTGTAGTGCAAGTGGTGCGGGCCGGCCCAGATGTACAGGGTGATCAGGGCCCAGAAGTGCACGATCGACAGGCGATACGAGTACACCGGACGCTCGGCCTGTTTCGGCACGAAGTAGTACATCATCCCGAGGAAACCGGCGGTGAGGAAAAAGCCTACGGCGTTGTGGCCGTACCACCACTGCACCATCGCGTCGGTTGCACCGGCATACACCGAGTAAGACTTGGTGAAACTCACCGGCAACTCAAGGTTGTTGACGATGTGCAGAATCGCCACGGTGATGATGAACGCGCCGAAGAACCAGTTGCCCACATAAATGTGCTTGGTCTTGCGCTGCATGATCGTGCCGAAGAACACGACGGCGTAGGCGACCCAGACGATGGTGATCAGGATGTCGATCGGCCATTCCAGCTCGGCGTATTCCTTGGAGCTGGTGTAACCCAGTGGCAGGCTGATGGCTGCCAGCAGGATCACCAGTTGCCAGCCCCAGAAACAGAACGCGGCGATTTTTGGCGCAAACAATTGGGTCTGGCAGGTGCGTTGCACCGAGTAAAACGAACTGGCGAACAGCGCGCAGCCGCCGAACGCGAAGATCACCGCGTTGGTGTGCAGCGGGCGCAGGCGGCCAAAACTGGTCCAGGGCAAATTGAAGTTGAGTTCGGGCCAGACCAATTGGGCCGCGAGAAAAACCCCGAGCCCCATGCCGACGATGCCCCACACCACCGTCATAATGGCGAATTGGCGGACCACCTTGTAGTTGTAGGCGGTACTGATAGAAGTGTTCATGGTTCCCCATCCACGGTTCAGCCGAAGTGAGCGCGCGCAAGACACGCGGCGAATCCTTCGTCTGGAGTTATAGGCAGACTAAAAGCGAGGCAAGCATGGACAAACAGCACAAGGCCAGTATTGACTGGGATCAATGGGCGCAGTGCGTGCGTGATCATGGATGGTTGTGGGATGCCGCCACGGGTAAGGCTTCGGCGACGTTGATCCTGGCGCATGGGGCGGGGGCGCCGATGGATAGCGAGTGGATGAACGACATGGCTGGGCGCCTTGCCGGGCTTGGGGTGAATGTGTTGCGGTTTGAGTTTGCGTATATGGCGCAGCGGCGGGTGGATGGGGTTAAACGCCCGCCGAATCCTGCTGCGAAACTGCAGGAATGTTGGCGTGAGGTGTATGCCGAGGTGCGGCGTCATGTCGCTGGGGGTTTGGCCATTGGCGGGAAATCCATGGGTGGGCGGATGGCCAGTCTTTTGGCTGACGAATTGGGTGCTGATGCGTTGGTGTGTCTGGGCTATCCGTTTTATGCGGTGGGGAAACCGGAGAAGCCGCGGGTTGAGCATTTGGCTTCTTTGCAGACGCGGACGTTGATTGTGCAAGGCGAGCGGGATGCGCTTGGCAATCGTGAGGCTGTCGAGGCTTACACCTTGTCACCGAGTATTGAGGTGACGTGGTTAGCGGCCGGCGATCATGATTTGAAGCCGCTCAAGGTTTCCGGGTTGACCCATGAACAGCATTTGGCCAGCGCTGCGCAGAAAATAGCCGAGTTTCTCAGCAACTGACCGAGGCGGGCTGAGATTTTGAACTGCACGAAGATCTGCTCCCTTTCCCCTCGCCCCCATGGGGGAGAGGGCTGGGGTGAGGGGGATGGATCTTGGATGCGCTGCAGTTTTCGTTTTGGGTACATATCCATTCCTGCGGCAACGGCCACTTAGGGTTTCGCCCTGACGGCGACTCACTTTTTTTACAAACGCCTAAAAAAAGTAAGCAAAAAAACGCTTGCTCCTACGTACGGCCCGCTCGCTAAAGCTCGGGGTTCCTTCGCTNNGATCCGGGCGCAGCGCCTACGGTTTGCTTCGCTGCACCTCCTCTCGCTGTGTTTGGCTGCGCCAAACGGTCGCTGCGCTCCCACCCCCGGATCAATCCCTCCACTCAGCCTTCCGACGTCGCCCGTGGATCAAGATCAAGAGCAGGCGAGCTGACACTCGGCCTATTGAGTGGTGAAGAGCACGGCGTGGCCGGCTTTTGATTTGCGTTGGATTCGCCCCTCACCCCAGCCCTCTCCCGAGGGAGAGGGAGCCGATTGGTGAGCTTTTCAAAATTTGCGTTCAACGCGGTATCGCAAGTCGGCGCACCTTGCCCAAACACCTCGGTCAGTCCCCTCTCCCTCTGGGAGAGGGCTAGGGTGAGAGGCTTTTGATCTGTTTCAGAATCTGAGCTCGACTCGGTATTTCACGTCGGCGTACCTTGCCCAAACACCTCGGTCAGTCGCTTCTCTCTCTGGGAGAGGGCTAGGGTGAGGGGCTTTTGATCTGTTTCAGAA
Source organism: Pseudomonas fluorescens (assembly GCF_001648775.1). Lineage (GTDB taxonomy): Bacteria > Pseudomonadota > Gammaproteobacteria > Pseudomonadales > Pseudomonadaceae > Aquipseudomonas > Aquipseudomonas fluorescens_M. Next base: position 252,660 of record NZ_LVEJ01000002.1, on the reverse strand, counting down.
TCTGAGCTCGACTCGGTATTTCACGTCGGCGCACCTTGCCCAAACACCTCGGTCAGTCCCCTCTCCCTCTGGGAGAGGGCTAGGGTGAGGGGCTTTTGATCTGTTTCAGAATCTGAGCTCGACTCGGTATTTCACGTCGGCGTACCTTGCCCGAACACCTCGGTCAGTCCCCTCTCCCTCAGGGAGAGGGTTAGGGTGAGGGGCTTTTGATCTGTTTCAGAATCCGAGCTCGACTCGGTATTTCACGTCGGCGTAACTCTCCCAAACACCTCGGTCAGTCCCCTCTCCCTCTGGGAGAGGGTTAGGGTGAGGGGCTATTTCGCTGACACGATAAAAAACTGGAAGCGCTCACTGTCCAGCATTTCCTGTGCGTAAACGTGATTCCGCGAGCGCGTTTAAAGTACACGAACCGTTACGCCATAACGGCTACAACACCTTGCGCCGTTACCTACGCGTACGCCAGAATCCGCCGGCTTACAGGGCTATGGGGTGGGCTATATCGTTTGCCTGTCACTGCAAATCAGTGATCGGGTTTGGTAGCCCGTCTGTAATAGTTGTGTGGCAACACCTTATAAAGTCTCTTTTTTGAAGATCGATTTTATGGTGGTCATGCGTGGGGCTCACTCGTGAGCGCCGGGTTCCTATTGCAGCCGGTCTACCAACCCGCGTATGGCCACCACCCACGCCAAACTCGCCAAAATTTCGCCCCGTCTATCTCGTCGACCCCACGCTGGATGACGAAACCCCGCTTGTCGAAGCGAGCGAGTCGCTTCTACGCCCACGCCATGGCCGGCAACATCACCAACTCAATCGGCGGCCCGGAGCGCAAGCCACTGCTGGCGCTGCAACAGGTGATCATGCTCAACGAACTGTTGGTCAATCGACTATTGGATAAGCTGAAGTTGCCTTAGTAGTTATGGGGTCAGCCCTCACCCTAACCCTCTCCCAGAGGTAGAGGGGACTGACCGAGGTGCATGTGCGAGGTACGCCGACTTGAGATGCCGAATCGAACTCAAATTCTGAAACGCACAGGGATCGGCTCCCTTTCCCCCTCGCCCCCTTGGGGGAGAGGGCTGGGGTGAGGGGGAATGTTCACTGACCCAATAAAAAACCCGGAAGCTCTCGCCCTCCGGGTTTTTTGTTATCGCCAGTTCAATCAGCGGTTAAACCGCTCCACCAACGAATATTGCGTGTTAGCCGTCTTCGTCAGCTCTTCACTCAGCAACGCCGAGTTATGCGCCTGCTCCGACGTCTGATCCGCCAACTCCGAAATATTGCTGATGTTGCGACTGATCTCCTCAGCCACCGCACTTTGCTCTTCCGTCGCCGCAGCGATCTGCGTGGTCATGTCGGTGATGTTGGCCACCGCTTCACTGATCCCGACCAATGCCTGATCCGCTTCCAGCACCCGCGCTACACCTTCTTCCGCCTGGCGATGCCCGGCTTCCATGGTTTGCACGGCGCTGGATGCAGTCTGTTGCAGCTTGGCGATCAGAGCATGAATCTGCCCGGTCGATTCGCTGGTGCGTTGCGCCAGTTGGCGAACTTCGTCTGCTACCACGGCAAACCCACGACCCATCTCACCGGCACGTGCCGCTTCAATCGCAGCGTTAAGCGCGAGCAGGTTGGTCTGGTCAGCGATGCCTTTGATCACGTCGACCACGCCGCCGATTTCGTCGCTGTCCTTGGCCAATTGGGTCACGGTCAGGCCGGTTTCGCCGACCACCACCGACAAGCGCTGAATGGCTTCGCGGGTTTCGCCGGCGATGTCACGACCGCGACCGGTCAGGCGATTGGCTTCCTGAGTCGCGTCAGCCGTGCGCTGTACGTGGCTGGCCACTTCTTGAGTGGTCGCGGCCATCTGGTTGACGGCGGTGGCGACCTGTTCGGTTTCCACGCGTTGACGTTCCAGGCCGCTGGAGCTGTTGTGCGCCAGGGCGTCGGATTGTTTGGCCTGATCGGTCAGGTGTTCGGCGGTGTCCTGCAGGCGGGTCAGGCAGGTTTTCAGGCGTGCTTCCTGACTGAGGATCGACATTTCCAGACGCGCCTGGGCGCCACGGCTGTCGGTGTACATCTGCGCGATCAACGGGTCGGAAGTGGTCTGCTCGGCCAGGCGCAGCAGGCGCTTGAGCCCGCGTTGCTGCCATTGCAGGCCCATCAGGCCCAGCGGCACCGACAAACCGGCAGCGAGGGCGAAGCCCCAATGCGAGTTCAGCGTCGCGCCGATCACGAAGCTCAGTTGGCTGACCAGAATGAACGGCAGCCAGTCCTGTAGCACCGGCAGCCATTTATCGCTGGAAGGGATCGCCGACTTGCCTTGGTTGATGCGTTGGTAGAGCGCTTCGGCGCGGCGGATCTGTTCGGCGGTGGGTTTGATCCGCACCGACTCGTAACCGACCACCTGACTGCCGTCGAACACCGGTGTGACATAGGCATTAACCCAGTAATGGTCACCGGTCTTGCAGCGATTCTTGACAATGCCCATCCATGGCAAGCCTTGTTTCAGTGTGCCCCACATGTGCGAAAACACCGCAGCCGGGACGTCGGGGTGACGGACCAGGTTGTGCGGCGCACGGATCAGTTCCTCACGCGAAAACCCGCTGATTTCGACGAAAGCGTCGTTGCAGTAGGTGATCACGCCCTTGGCGTCGGTTGTGGAAATCAACCGCTGCTGAGCCGGGAAAGTCCGTTCGCGTTGTGTAATGGGCTGGTTATTACGCATGGTTTTTCAATCCGCAAGGCTTTGAAAGGTTGTCGGCGGTGACAGCTTTTTATTGAAATTTTTTTTCAATAATCAGCACGGCGTCGCAAAACGGCGCTTGCTTCAGCCAGCGAGCATCGGATAGGTGAACAAGCCGAAATGCAGCAGGTTCAGGCCGAAATGCGTGGCGATCGCCGCGCCGAGTCCGCCAAAACGGTAGGCCAGACCATAGCCGACACCCGCCAGGCCTGCCAGCAACACCCAGGTCCAGCCTGCGCCGGCGTGCACCAGGCCGAACAGCAGCGAGGCCAGTAACAGGGCGAGGTTTTCGCCATACGGCAGGTGTTTGAAACGCTGACTGAGGCCGCCCTGTATATAGCCGCGAAACAGCGCTTCCTCGACCAAAGTCACCAGCAGCAGGTTGTTCAGGATCCACAACCATGCCTGATCCGGCCACTTCGGTGCCCAACTGATCACGCCCAGCAACAGCGCGCCGCCGAGGGCGAGAACCGCGCTCAGGGTCAGGGCGAGGGTGGTGGCGTACACGCTCAGACGCAATGACCGCCGCGCGACAAGCCACGGGCACACCAGCAGCAGCCAGAAACCAATCAGCGGTTTATCGAGATTGAGGTACATCGAGAACGGCACGGCGTCGTCGGTGAAACGCTGCGGGTCGATGGCGCGACCGTTGGCGAAACCCGGCAGCCAATGCAGGGCCAGCGCCAAAGCCAGCACGATAAACAGACCGTGACCGAGAAAACGGGCGACCGGCACCTGTTGCTGGCGCACCGCAAAGCCTGCAAATACCAGAAGCCCAATGGAAATCAAAGCGAGCCAGCCGAGGTGACCGTAGCTCAGCGCCCATCCGTAACCGAGGCTGAGAAGCGCCAGATAGAGCCATGGCAAAGCCTTCATCGAAAGTCCCTGTGTAAATTTGTGGAAGGGCTTTCTACACGGGCGAGGGCGTGGGGACAAGTGAAGGTGAGGCGGTAAAGCGGGACAACTCCGATACCGTTGGCCAAACATAAATCCCCTGTGGGAGCGAGCAAGCTCGCTCCCACAGGGGATTAGTATTCCAGAAAGGGTTTTGCGTTTGGCGTGGGATCTAGTGCAGGTTAAGTTTCGCTGCCGCGCGCCCGGTGATTTCCGTGCGCAGCTTCAGCGATGGCGCCGCCCGCAGTCGGGCTTCATCGACAATCGCACCCGGCGCAGTCTCCGGGCTGCCGGAATTGAACGGCGGCGCCGGGGCATATTCCAATTGCAACTGGATCAGTTGCGCCGCGTCGGGGCCCACCAACTCTTCAGCCAACACCAAAGCAAAATCAATTCCCGCGGTAATCCCGCCGCCGGTAAACAGATTGCCGTCACGCACCACCCGATCCTTCACCGCGATCGCACCCAGTGTCGGCAACAGATCGTGATAGGCCCAGTGCGTGGTCGCCCGTTTGCCCTTCAGCAAACCCGCTGCGCCGAGCACCAGCGAGCCGGTGCACACCGATGTCACATACCGCGCCTGCGCGGCCTGACGCTGGATGAAGTCCAGCGTCACCTCGTCTTCCATCAACGCCCCGACGCCACCGCCACCCGGCACACAGATCACATCCAGATCCGGGCAATCCTCAAACGTCGTGGTCGGTTTCAGCAGTAGGCCGGTGCTGGCGGTGACCGGCATCAGATCCTTCCAGATCAAATGCACCTGCACACCCGGCAACGACGCGAGTACGTCATAGGGCCCGGTCAGGTCGAGTTGCTGAACCTGCGGAAACAACAGAAAACCTATCTGCAACGTCATCGTTCTTACTCCATGAAAAGGGGTGGACGGCTTCACTGTAGGCGCGTAGGTTCTGGCGCATACGCCAATCACCCCACGAATTACGCCAAATGCCCAAAGCCATTCACGTACTCGCGTTTGCCAACATGCAGATCCTCGACGTCACCGGGCCATTGCAGGTGTTCGCTTCGGCCAATGACCTCGCCCGTCAGCGCGGCTTGCCAATGCCTTATGCGCCGAGCGTGATCGCCAGCGGCGGCGGGGCGGTGATGTCGTCGGCGGGGCTGGCGGTGTTGGCCGAACCGTTGCCCGAAGCGCCCAGCGATACGTTGATCATCGCTGGCGGCTGGGGCATTTATCCGGCAGCCGAAGATGCGCTATTGGTGGATTGGGTGCGCGAGCATGCCGGCAAATGTCGGCGCGTGGCCTCGGTCTGCACCGGCGCGTTTCTGCTGGCGGCCAGTGGCTGGCTCGACGGCCGGCGCGTGGTCACTCACTGGACCCGCTGCGAGCAACTCGCGCAGCAGCATCCGAATTTGCACGTCGAGGCCAATCCGATTTTCATCAATGACGGCCCGGTGTGGACTTCGGCAGGGGTCACCGCCGGTATCGACTTGGCATTGGCAATGGTCGAAGAGGATCTGGGTAGCGACATCGCTCTGGACGTCGCCCGCCATCTGGTGGTGTTCCTCAAACGTCCGGGCGGGCAATCACAATTCAGCGTGACCCTGTCACTGCAGAATCAGGGCAACCGGTTTGATGAACTGCACGCGTGGATCGCCGAAAATCTGACCTGCGATCTTGGCGTGCCGACCCTCGCCGAGCAGGCGGGGATGAGCGAACGCAGTTTCGTGCGCCATTATCGCGCCGACACCGGCCAGACCCCGGCGCGGGCGATTGAGCTGATCCGCGTCGAAACCGCCCGGCGCTTGCTCAGTGATACTGGCCTGCCGGTGAAACGGATCGCCGCCAATTGCGGGTTTGGCAGTGAAGAAACGTTGCGGCGCAGTTTCCTGCGGGCGATTGGCGTGACGCCGCAGGCGTATCGGGAGCGGTTTTCGGTCAGGGCTGCAGCAGATGCGGTGATGCCTTGAGGGAATGCCTAACCGAACAATACTTTCAACCAATGATCTTCGCCAACAATGGCGATGGGGACGCCGTTTTCTCTGAGTTCAACGGCTTTTTTTATCTTGGTTCCATAGGTACTGTGCAGCCATTGTTCGTTGCCGATGTTGCCAACGACCAGATAATGAACCTTTTTGCTGACGGAACCACCGATCAGTCCGCCTCGTTCGAGGATCAGGGATTCACATTCCTTCCGTGGTCCATACGACATCACGCCGGTAAACAGGAACACTCGATCAGGCAAACTAAGTTCCGGGGCAGGATTATCGAAAGGAAGGCTCGTAGGCGCGTAAGACATAGTCGCAGCACCGGTTGGCAAACCAGTGAATTGATGAAGCATTCCCAGTAATTCCACAGACTCGTCGGCATCCAGCACGCCGTCACTGAGCATGTTGGCAAGACGTCTATAGAGAATGTTTACGACCGGATCTTCCAAGTGCACCAAGTGAGTTTCGATCCAGGTCTTGAGAAACTCGGCTTCCTGCTGGTTAATCTTTCCGTCTGCGGCGAGCCCGACAGCAATACCTGCCAGAGCATCCGCCGAACGCCTGTCTATCCGCGCTTCGTGAAAGAAACGGCTGTTCTGAAATTCCTGATGTAAATCGACCATCGCTGCTTCTCCTTAAGCCTCGGCTTCCGCCACCTGATTGAAATACTTCGTCCGATCCGGGGTAAACGTGACCAGCATCTTTGTCCGCGAGCAGGTCAGCGAACGCTCTTCGCTCAAATCAATATCCAGATCCTCACCGCGCAAACCCTGCCATTGGGCCAGGTATTTCAGCGAGCCATATTTTTCGTTTTTCTTCAGGCTGCGGCTCACGCCACCTTTCCAGCCGAGCACGGGCAGTTCGCCGGTGAGGCATTTTTGTGCGAGGTCGGGGAAGCGGGTGGCGCGCTGGCGGCCGATTTCCCAGCATTTGATCAAGCCTTTGTCCGCGGCTTCCCAGAGCTGGGTGCGGGTCAGGCCCTTGCGAAGAGGGGAGTCGATGCTGCGCTGGACGTGCTGGGACATTCTGGTTCCTTGAATTCGGGTTTTATTGGACAGCTCCGCTGTGCCCGTTGCGGTGGATGGTAGGGGCGGATGTAACAGCTGGCAACAGGGTATTTCCGCGTGTGACTGCGAGTTGCAGGGTAGGGACGGGGCAGAGAATGTTGACCGTCTGTAGTCTTGTGACAGTTGAAAACTGTGGCGAGGGAGCTTGCTCCCGCTCGGCTGCGTAGCAGTCGCAAAGCCAGGCAATTCGGTGCTTCTGGGGGATTGGGGAGGCAGGTTTCGGGGCCGCTTCGCGACACGGCGGGAGCAAGCTCCCTCACCAAAGGGGGAGGGAGCCAGACTGTTTTCGTGTAGGTATCAGTCCTACATCTTGGCGCTGGTGCGGGATATTTCCTACAGCTCTTGGTGATTATTACGGCTGCCACTCACTCTTTTCCCCGCTCAAGCGGCGATCCAGAAAGCTCGCCGCACTGATCAGCGCCAGATGCGTCAGCGCTTGCGGCGTATTACCCAAATGCCGGCCATGGCTGTCGAATTCCTCGGCGTACAAGCCCAGCGGGTTGGCGTAACGCAGCAATTGCTCAAATTCCAGGTGCGCTTTTTCCACCTGCCCCGCGCGGGCCAGGCATTCGACGTACCAGAACGAACACGCGGCAAACGCGCCTTCGGTGCCGACCAGGCCATCGATATTGCTGTCGTCGTTGCGATAGCGGTAAACCATGCCATCGCGCACCAGATGTTTTTCAATCGCCTCAAGTGTCGACAGCCAGCGCGGATCCTTGGCGCTGACGAAGCGTACCAGCGGCATCAACAGCATCGAACCGTCGAGCGCGGTGCCACCCTTGTACTGCACGAAGTGCCCGCGTTCCTCGTCCCAGAAGTTGTCCCAGATATCGGCGTAGATCGCCTGACGGGTCTGATCCCATTGCGCAAAAGGTGCCGGCAGCGAGCGTTTCGAGGCCAGACGAATGGCCCGATCCAGCGCGACCCAACACATCAGCCGCGAATGCAGAAAGTGGTGCTGTTCACCGCGCATTTCCCAGATGCCGACATCGGTGGTCTGCCACGTCTCACAGACCTGATCGACCACTTCGCGCACATGCTTCCAGCCTTCGTGGGAAATCGCGTCGCCGTACTTGTTGACCAGATAGACCGCGTCCATCAGCTCGCCAAAGATATCCAGCTGGATCTGGTCATACGCGCCATTGCCGATCCGCACCGGTTGCGCGCCGCCATGGCCGGACAAATGCGTGAGTTCGGTTTCCGGCAATTCCTGTTGTCCGTCGATGGCGTACAGAATATTCAGTTTCATCGGTTGCCCGTGGCAATCGCTGACCCGTCCGCGCAGCCAGCCCATGTAAGCGTTGGCTTCGCCGACAAAGCCCAGGCGCATGAACGCGTACACCGTGAACGAGGCGTCGCGGATCCACGTGTAGCGGTAATCCCAGTTGCGTTCGCCGCCGGGCGTTTCCGGCAGACCGAAAGTGGCGGCGGCGAGAATCGCGCCGTGTTTGCGCGAGGTCAGCAGCTTGAGCGCGAGGGCCGAACGGTTGACCATTTCGCGCCAGCGCCCGCGATAGATCGACTGGCCGAGCCAGTCGCGCCAGAACTTCAGGGTGCGCTCCATGCACAACTGCGCGGCGCCTTCCTCGAAACGCGGATCGTCTGCGCCGCCGAGCATAAACGCCGCCGTCTGATCCTGTTTCAAGGTAAAGGAGGCCAACGCTGCGTCGGTCTCGATGTGCAACGGTTGATCGGAAGTCAGTCGCATCGATGGCTGGCCATCGGCACTGAAGATCACCGCTTGCTGGTCCATCCGCGCACGGGTGTTGGCGCGCGCATAGTCATGGCGCACCGCGCAACGTACGTGGAAGGTCGCTTCACCGCTGACCACGCGCACCCGGCGCATCAGCAACGGCAAATCGTCTTCGTTATCGGCCACCGGCAGCAGGTCGGTGACCTCGACCACCGCACGCTCACTCAGCCAGCGGGTTTGCAGGACATTGGTGTCGGGCAGGTAGATCTGCTCGCGGCGTGCATCGGGCAAGTCCGGTGCCAACTGGAAAATCCCCGCGTCGGGGCTGTCCAGCAACGAACAGAAAATCGACGGACTGTCGAACTCGGGCCAGCAGAAAAAATCCACACTGCCGCGATCATTGACCAGCGCTGCACTGCGCATGTCGCCGATGATGCCGTGGGCGTCGATCGGACTTTGTCGTTCCAGGTGATGCTCAGCCATTGCCGCGAAACTCCGGATAGAGGCTCATGCCGCCGTCGATGAACAGGGTGGTGCCGACGATGTAGTCGGATGCATCCGAGGCGAGAAAGACCACCGCGTTGGCGACGTCTTCGACATCACCGATACGGCCGTAGGGGATCAAGTCCAGCAACTTTTCGCCGGCAGCGCCTTCGGTGGCGTCCTGATTGATCGCCGTGCGAATGGCGCCCGGTGCGATGCTGTTGATGCGAATGCGTTGATGGCTGACTTCCTGCGCGAGGGTCTGCATCAACTGATCGACGCCACCCTTGGACGCGGCGTAATTGACGTGCCCGGCCCAGGGAATACGCTGGTGCACCGAACTCATGTGAATGATCTTGCCGGCGGCGCGGGACACGCCTTGGCGAACGCCCTGACGAGTGAAGATGCGCAGGGCGGCGCGGGCGCAAAGGAACTGGCCGGTGAGGTTGACGCCGATCACCGCGTTCCAGTCTTCCAAAGTCATATCCACTGCGGCCGCGTCTTTCTGCATACCCGAATTGGCTACCAAAATGTCCAGCGAGCCGAAGCCCGCGAGGGTTTCAGCGAACAGCCGTTCAACCTCGTCCTCCTTCGACACGTCGGCGCCGATGGCCAGCGCTTGACCACCGTCGGCAATGATCTGCCGGGCCAGTGCTTGCGCCGGTTGTGCCTGGCGGTTGTAGTTGATGACGACGGCGGCGCCGGCTGCGGCCAGGGCTTTGGCGGCGGCGTGGCCGATGCCGGAGCTGGCGCCGGTGATCAGGGCTACTTGTCCGGTGAGGGAGATGTGCATACGGTGGCGCGCCTTGAGTGAGGGCTTACATAGCTGACCGGTTGCCAATAGTGAGAGTTCATTCGGCAGAAAGGGCTGTGGTGATTTCGCCGACGCTTTCGCGAGCAGGCTCGCTCCCACAGGGGGATTTGTGTACACCACTGATCCAGTGTGGGAGCGAGCCTGCTCGCGAAGGGGCCTTCACATTCCACCAACAATTCCCCGCTTCCACGCCTCCCGGCGCTATGGCAACTTGGCGGCCCCAGTTGAGGCAGCCCCCCATGGCAAACCCCTACCGCGAGTTATTCACCGCCCCCGGTGCACGCAATTTTGTGCTGGCCGGGATGATCGCGCGCATGCCGATTTCCATGACCGGTATAGGCGTGATCACCATGCTTTCGCAACTCAAGGGCGGTTATGCATTGGCCGGTGCGGTGGCGGCGACGTTTGCCCTGGCGACGGCGTTTTGCGCGCCACAGGTGTCGCGTCTGGTCGACCGTTACGGTCAGCGAAAAGTGCTTCCGGTGTCGGCGTTGATCGGCGGCGGGGCGCTGTTGATGTTGCTGCTCTGTACCCGTTTGCAGGCGCCGACCTGGACCTTGTTTGTGTTCGCCGCGCTGGCCGGGTGCATGCCGAGCATGTCGGCGATGGTGAGGGCGCGCTGGACTGAAATCTATCGTGGCCAGCCGCAATTGCAGACGGCCTATGCGCTGGAGTCGGTGCTCGATGAAGTCTGTTTCATCGTCGGCCCGCCATTGTCGGTGGGGTTGTGCGTGGCAGTGTTCCCCGAGGCCGGACCGTTGGCGGCGTTGTTGGCGCTGGCGATTGGCGTGACGGCGTTCGTCGCTCAGCGCAGCACCGAGCCGGCGGTGCATCCGCACGCGTCGCACGATCAGGCGTCGATCATTCGTTCGACCGACATTCAACTGCTGCTGGCGCTGATGACTGCCATGGGCATCATTGTCGGTGTGATCGACGTAGTCAGCGTCGCGTTTGCCCAGCAGCAAGGGCAACCCGCAGCCGCCAGCATCGTCCTGTCGGTGTACGCCATCGGTTCGTGCCTGGCCGGGATCGCCTTCGGTGCGATGCGTTCGAAACTACCGTTGCCACGGTTGTTCCTGTACGGCGGGGTAGCGACGGCGGTGACGACATTACCGTTGTTACTGGCGAGCAATATTGTCGAGTTGTCGCTGGCGGTATTCATTGCCGGGCTGTTCTTCGCGCCGACGCTGATTGTGGCGATGGCGCTGGTCGAACGCATCGTGCCGCCGGCCAGGCTCACCGAGGGCCTCACCTGGCTGGTGACCGGTTTGAGCATCGGTGTGGCGGTAGGTGCCGCTGGCTCCGGCTGGCTGGTGGATGCCTTCGGCGCGCGCAGCGGTTTCTGGCTGGCAATAGCGGCCGGAGCGGTGGTGCTGGGTGCGGCTGTGCAGAGTTTCCGTCACTTGAAATGACTGGATAGACGCGCGCGGGCTAATTTCTGCTGGGCCGCCTTCGTTCTTTTATACAGACAACTTTTCGAGGTAAGCCGGGTGACTCAGCTGACATTGCTGTGCCTTCCTTATTCGGGCGCCAGTGCCATGGTTTACAGCCGCTGGCGGCGCAAACTGCCGCAGTGGCTGACGCTGCAACCGGTAGAACTGCCGGGTCGCGGCGCACGGTTTGGTGAAGCGCTGCAAACCGATATGCGGGCGCTGGCCCGTCAGTTGGCCAGCGAACTGCAAACGACCCTGCGCGCGCCTTATGCAATTTTCGGCCACAGCCTTGGCGCGCTGCTGGCCTGCGAGCTGGCCCATGCCTTGCGCGCCCTGGGGTTGCCGGAGCCGGTGGCGCTGTTCGCCTCCGGCACGGCAGCGCCGACGCTGCGCAGTGAATATGATCGCGGTTTCGCCGAACCGAAAAGTGATGCCGAACTGATCGAGCAGTTGCGCACCTTGAATGGCACCAGCGAAGAAATTCTCGCCAATGCCGAATTGATGAGCCTGACCCTGCCGGTGCTGCGTGCCGACTTCCTGTTGTGCGGACGTTTTCAGCCCATCCAGCGCCCATTGCTCAAATGCCCGGTGCATGTGCTCGGCGGCACCACCGACCGGGCGACCACCGAGCAATTGATCGGCTGGAGCAAGGAAACCCTCGGCAGTTTCTCCGTGGACATGCTCGCCGGCGGTCATTTCTTTATTCATGAACACGAAGCCAAAGTGCTGAAAGTCATCAAGGATCAGCTCGACGTTCATCACCGCCGGCACTCAATGCCCGCCACTGCCTGAATATCAGCACATTTCCTGAGGGAGCAAGCGCGCTCCCACAGGGTTTCCTGCCCGTCTGAAAATCCCCGCCTGCCTCGCTCCTGATACTTCTTCTCATTCGCTAATTTTTCCGGTGTGCATTCGTTTTATAGGGACGACGTGCCTTTGTGCTTCCTGCCTACTGATCCGGATGCTAAGAAATGAATGCTGAAGACTCCTTGAAACTTGCTCGCCGGTTTATCGGGTTGCCCCTGGAAAAGCGCCAGATGTTCCTTGCGGCCCTGCAAAAGGAGGGCGTGGATTTCGCCCGGTTCCCGATTCCCGCCGGGATCGAGGCCGACGATCGCCAGGCGTTGTCTTACGCGCAGCAACGGATGTGGTTTCTCTGGCAACTGGACCCGCACAGTGGCGCCTACAACTTGCCGGGTGCGGTGCGCCTGAGCGGGCGGCTGAATCTGTCGGCACTGGAGCAGGCGTTTGCCGTACTGGTCGCCCGCCATGAAACCCTGCGCACGGTGTTCCAGCGGCAGGCGGATGACAGTCTGCAGCAAGTGCCGGCCACGGCGACCTTGAACATCCGTCACGAAGATTTCAGCGCGCTGCCGGCCGCCGAACGCGAGCAGGCTGTCGTTCGTGCCGCCGAGCAGCAATCGGTGTTGCCGTTCGATCTGGCCGTCGGTCCGTTGCTGCGGGTCACCTTGCTCAAGCTCGCCGAGCAGGAGCACGTATTGCTGCTGACCCTGCACCACATCGTTTCCGATGGCTGGTCGATGAACGTGCTGATCGACGAATTCATCCGTTGCTATGACGCCTTTGATGCCGGCCAGCCACCGGCGCTGGCAGCGCTGCCGGTGCAGTACAGTGATTACGCGCTGTGGCAACGCCGTTGGCTGGAAGCCGGCGAGCAGGCGCGGCAACTGGAATATTGGCAGGCGCAGTTGGGGGATGAGCACCCGGTGCTGGAGTTGCCGCTGGACCATTCGCGCCCGGCCATGCCGAGCTATCGCGGCACGCGCTACGAGTTTGCCGTCGACGGTCAATTGGCCGAGCAACTGCGCGCCACCGCGCAACAGCATCAAGTCACGTTGTTCATGTTGTTGCTCGGCGCGTTCAATGCGCTGCTGCACCGTTACACCGGGCAGACCGACATCCGCGTCGGCGTGCCGATTGCCAACCGCAATCGCGCCGAGATCGAAGGCCTGATCGGTTTCTTCGTCAACACCCAGGTGCTGCGCACAAAAGTGGATGGCCAGACCCGCGTCGATGCGTTGCTGCAAGCGATCAAAGAGACGGCGCTCGGCGCTCAGGCCCATCAGGATCTGCCATTCGAGCAACTGGTCGAAGCGCTGAAACTGGAACGCAGCCTCAGTCACACGCCGCTGTTCCAGGTGATGTACAACCACCAGCCGCAGGTGGCCGATATCGCCGCCCTCAGCACGGCCTCGGGCCTGGTGCTCGACAGCCTCGAATGGCAAAGCCGCACCACCCAGTTTGACCTGACACTCGACACCTACGAGAAGGGCGGCAAGCTACACGCTGCACTGACTTACGCCAGCGATCTGTTCGACGCGCCGACCATCGAACGGATGGCGCGCCACTGGTTGCGCCTGCTCAAGGCAATGGTTGCCGATCCTGCGCAACGCATTGGCGAACTGCCGTTGCTGGACGCGGATGAGCAGCACACGCTGGTGCATGCCTGGAACACTACAGCAGCGGTTTATCCGAGCGGGCAGCCGATTCATCAATTGATCGAAGCCCAAGTGGCGCGCACCCCGAATGCCCCGGCGCTGGTGTTCGCCGAGCAAACCCTGAGTTATGCGCAACTGGATGCCCGGGCCAACCAATTGGCGCATCTGTTGCGTGAGCAAGGTGTGCGGGCCGACAGTCTGGTGGGCATTTGCGTCGAGCGCTCGCTGGAAATGGTGATCGGCCTGCTGGCGATTCTCAAGGCCGGCGGCGCCTATGTGCCGCTGGATCCGGAATACCCGCAAGAGCGTCTCGCCTACATGGTCGAGGACAGCGGCATCACTTTGCTGCTGACCCAGAGTGCGCTGCTGGCGTCCCTGCCGACGGCGGGGGTGAACGTCATTACCCTCGATCAGGAAGCTGACTGGCTGGATCGCTACAGCGAAGGCCGTGTCGATGTGGTCGTCGATCCGCTGAATCTCGCGTACGTGATTTACACCTCCGGCTCCACCGGCAAACCGAAAGGTGCCGGCAACAGTCATGCGGCGCTGGTCAACCGTTTGTGCTGGATGCAGGAGGCTTACGGACTGGATGCCAGCGATTCGGTGTTGCAGAAAACCCCGTTCAGCTTTGACGTGTCGGTCTGGGAATTTTTCTGGCCGCTGCTGACCGGCGCGCGTCTGGTCGTGGCCGCACCGGGTGCGCACCGCGATCCATCGCTGTTGATCGAAACCATCAACCGCTACGGCATCAGCACGCTGCACTTTGTCCCGTCGATGTTGCAGGCGTTTATTCATGAGCCGGGCGTCGAGGCCTGTGTCGGCCTCAAGCGCATTGTCTGCAGCGGCGAAGCGCTGCCGCTGGATGCGCAACTGCAAGTGTTCGCCAAGCTGCCGAACGCCGGGCTCTACAATTTGTACGGCCCGACCGAAGCGGCCATCGACGTCACCCACTGGACCTGTGTCGACGAAGGCGCCGACAGCGTGCCGATCGGTCGGCCGATCGCCAACCTGCGCACGCATGTGCTCGACGCCGAACTGTTGCCGGTGCCGAGCGGCGTCGCCGGTGAGTTGTATCTGGGCGGGGCAGGGCTGGCGCGCAGTTATCACCAGCGCCCGGCGCTGACTGCCGAGCGTTTTGTGCCGTGCCCGTTCCACGACGGCGCGCGCCTGTACCGCACCGGTGACCGGGTGCGCCAACGTGCCGACGGCGTCATCGAATACCTCGGGCGTCTCGATCATCAGGTGAAGTTGCGCGGCTTGCGTATCGAGCTGGGCGAAATCGAAACCCGCCTGATGCAGCATCCGCTGGTGCGTGAAGCCGTGGTGCTGGTGCAGGGCGGCAAACACCTGGTCGGCTATCTGGTGCTGGAAACTGCTCAGGCAGACGAACAATGGCCACAGGACGTCAAGGCCTGGCTGCTCGGCAGCCTGCCGGAATTCATGGTGCCAACCTACCTGCTGACGCTGGACCGGCTGCCGGTCACCGCCAACGGCAAGCTCGATCGCAAAGCCTTGCCGCAACCGGATGCCGCGCCGCAGCAAGCCTTCGTTGCGCCGCAGGATGCCATGCAAAAGGCCCTGGCCGCGATCTGGGAAGACGTGCTCGGTCTGCAGCGTGTGGGTCTGGAAGACAACTTCTTCGAGCTGGGCGGTGATTCGATCATTTCGATTCAAGTGGTCAGCCGCGCGCGGCAGGCCGGGATCCGCATCAGCCCGCGCGACCTGTTCCAGTATCAGACTGTGCGCAGTCTGGCGTTGGTCGCAATCCTCGACAGCCACAGCTCGGTGGATCAGGCGCCGGCGACGGGCGAAGCGTTGCTGGGGCCGATCCAGCAGCAGTTCTTCAGCCGGACTATGCCGCAGCGTGAGCACTGGAACCAGTCCCTGTTGCTGGCCCCGCGTGAGGCGCTGAATGCTCAGTGGCTCGACACGGCATTGACCCATGTAATTAATCACCACGATGCCTTGCGCCTGCGTTTTGTCGAGGGCGTCGACGGCTGGCAGCAAGCGTACGCAGCACAGATCGAACGCGCTGACGTGTGGCTGCGCACGGCCGAGACGACCGAGCAACTGAGCGCCCATTGCGACGAAGCCCAGCGCAGTCTTGATCTGGCCAACGGGCCGCTGTTGCGCGCGGTGTTAGTGACCATGGCCGATGGCAGTCAGCGCCTGTCGCTGATCCTCCATCACCTGGTGGTGGACGGTGTGTCGTGGCGCGTGTTGCTGGAAGATTTGCAGCAAGCCTACGAACAACTCGCGGCGGGCGGTGGTGTGCAATTGCCGGCCAAGACCAGTGCGTTCCAGCGCTGGACGGCGCGCCTGAGCACCGAGGCTTCGCGCTTTGAGGATCAACTGGCTTACTGGAAAGCCCAGCACAACACCGCGCAGGATCTGCCGTGCGAACGCCCTGAAGGCAGCCTGCAAAACCGTTTCGGTCAAAAGATCGAATGGCGTCTGGACGCCGAGCGCACCCGCCAATTGCTGCAACAGGCACCGGCGGCCTATCGCACCCAGGTCAACGATCTGCTGCTGACGGCATTGGCGCGCACCATCAGTGGCTGGAGCGGTCAGCCGGGCACCCTGATCCAACTGGAAGGCCATGGTCGTGAAGACCTGTTCGACGACATTGACCTGACGCGCAGCATCGGCTGGTTCACCAGCCTGTTCGCCGTCAATCTGGTGGCGACCGAGGACCTCGACGGTTCGATCAAGGCGATCAAAGAACAACTGCGCGCGGTACCGGACAAAGGTCTGGGTTACGGCGTGCTGCGTTATCTGGCCGCACCGTCGGTGCGCGAAGAACTGGCTGCATTGCCTGCGCCGCGCATCACCTTCAACTATCTGGGGCAGTTCGACCGTCAGTTCGATGAGCAGGCGCTGCTGGTGCCGTCCACCGAGTTTGGCGGTGTCGCCCAGGATCAACAGGCGCCGCTGGATAACTGGTTGACGGTCGAAGGCCAGGTCTATGGCGGCGAATTGAGCCTGAGTTGGGGTTTCAGCTCGCAGATGTTCGATAGCGCCACTGTGCAGCGTCTGGTTGATCGCTACGCCGCAGAATTGACTGCCCTGATCGAGCACTGCTGCGCCCTCGACACTGCGCAAGTGACGCCGTCGGACTTCCCGTTGGCGCGCATCAGCCAGGCGCAACTGGAGGCGTTGCCGGTCGCCGCCGCTGTCATCGAAGATGTTTATCCGTTGTCGCCGATGCAGCAGGGCATGTTGTTCCACACCCTGTATGAACCGCAGGTCGAGGCGTACATCAGCCAGATGCGCCTGGACATCCAGGGCCTCGATCCGCAGCGTTTTGCCGACGCCTGGCAAGCGACGCTGGCGCGTCATGATGTGTTGCGCAGCAGTTTCCACTGGCAAGGCCTGGACAGCGCCCATCAAGTGATCAGCCGCCAAGTGCAACTGCCGCTGCAGGTGCTGGACAACACGGACACCGATGCGCTGGCCGAGACGGAGCGGGCGCAGGGTTTCGAACTCGACTGCGCGCCGTTGTTGCGCCTGAAACTGGTGCGCACCGGTGCCGATCACTGGCACTTGATCTACACCAGCCATCACATCCTCATGGACGGCTGGAGTAACGCGCAACTGCTCGGCGAGGTGATTTCGCACTACGCCGACGCGCGTTCATTGCCGGCGCCGGTGGGGCATTACCGCGATTACATGGGCTGGTTGCAGCAGCAATCGGCAGACGCTGGCAAGGCGTTCTGGAACGCTGCGCTGGCGCCGTTGCAGGCGCCGACACTGCTTGCCGATGCCGTGCGTGCGCCCGTGGCTGGCCACGGCACAGACGAGCATCGCGAGGTGATCGACGCCGCCGCAACGCGGCGTCTGGGCGAGTTCGCCCGTCAGCAGAAAGTCACCCTCAACACGTTGCTGCAAGCGGCCTGGAGCCTGTTGCTGCAACGCTACACCGGGCAGGACTGCGTGGCGTTCGGCGCCACGGTGGCCGGTCGTTCGGCGCCGCTGCCGGGCATCGAGCAGCAACTGGGGTTGTTCATCAACACCTTGCCGCTGGTGTGCAACCCGCGCCCGGATCAGCACGTCGGGCAGTGGTTGAGTGATCTGCAGGCGCAGAACCTCGCCCTGCGTGAATTCGAGCATGTGCCGTTGTACGACATTCAAGGCTGGGCAGGGCATCAGGGCTCGGCGCTGTTCGACAGTCTGCTGGTGTTCGAAAACTTCCCGGTCGCCGAGGCGCTGAAACAGGGCGCGCCGGCCGGGTTGAGCTTCGGCAACCTGCATAACCATGAACGCACTCACTATCCGCTGACGCTGGGCATCGAACTGGGCGCCACGCTGAGCCTGGAGATGAGCTACGACGCCGCGCGATTCAGCGCCGCGCAAGTGCACATGCTCTGCGCCAACCTGCGCCACTTGCTTGAGCAATTGATCACCAACGTCACCGCTTGCCTCGGCAACCTGACGTTGCTCGATGAAGCTGCAACGCACGCCATGCTCGCCCATTGCCAGCCGCCGGCGCTGCAATTGCAGCACACCGGCCTGGTGCACGAGCGCATTGCCGCGCAGGCCAAAGCCACACCGCAGGCACTGGCCGTACAGTGCGGTGAACAGTGTCTGAGCTATGACGAACTCAACCGTCAGGCGAATCGCCTTGCTCACCGTCTGCTGGCCAGCGGTGCCGCACCGGGCAAACGCATCGGTCTGGCGCTGCGTCGTGGCCCGCAAATGATCGTCAGCTTGCTGGCCGTGCTGAAGACGGGCGCCGCTTACGTACCGCTGGATGCCAACTACCCGGCCCAGCGTCTGGCCTACATGATCGAAGACAGCCGTGTCGATCTGCTGCTCGATGAGTCCGCTCTGCTGCAAGACGTGCCGCTGCCGGCAGGTCTTGAACATTTGCACCTGGGCGAAATCATCGAGACGCTGGGCGCTTATCCGGACAGCGATCCGCTGAATCACGCCACGGTCGATGACCTGGCGTACGTGATTTACACCTCGGGTTCCACCGGCCAGCCAAAAGGCGTGGCGATTGCTCACGCGGCGCTGCGCGAATTCTGCCAGACCGGTGCCGAGTATTCGGCGCTCACCGCCGAGGATCGCGTGCTGCAATTTGCGACGTTCAGCTTCGACGGTTTTGTCGAGCAATGTTATCCGCCGCTGTGTGTCGGTGCGGCGCTGATCATGCGCGGTGACGAACTCTGGGACGTTATCCAGTTGGCCGACCAGATCGTCGGCCATGGCGTGACCCTGGCGGACTTGCCGGCGGCTTACTGGTTCTTGCTGGCGCGTGAATGCGCTGGCGGCAACATCGCCAGCCTGGGCCCGTTGCGTCAGGTTCACGTCGGTGGTGAAGCGATGTCGGTCGAAGGCCTGCGCCTGTGGCACGAGGCCGGGTTGAGCCACGTGCGCTTGCTCAACACCTACGGGCCGACCGAGGCGACGGTGGTGTCCAGCGTCCACGATTGCCGCCTGAGCGATGCCAGCGATAGTTTCGGCATTCCGATTGGCCGAGCCATCCCCGGCCGCGCGTTGTACGTGCTCGACAGTGCCGGGCAGTTGCTGCCGGCCGGTGGTGTCGGCGAGTTGTGCATTGGTGCGAGCGCCTGTCTTGCGCAGCAGTATTTCGACCGTCCGGCCCTCACCGCCGAACGCTTCCTGCCAGACCCGTTTGCCGCCGAGGCAGGGGCGCGGCTGTACCGCAGCGGCGACCTGGCCCGTTACAACGAAAACGGCGATCTGGAATACGCCGGGCGGATCGACCACCAGGTGAAGATTCGTGGCTTGCGCATCGAGATGGGCGAAATAGAAGCCTGTCTGCAAGCGCAGGAAGGCGTGCGCGCCGCCGCAGTCATCGCTCAGGATTTCCCGGGGGGCGCACAACTGGTGGCTTATGTGGTGCCCGAAACAGGCACAAAACCGGCGACCGCGCAGGCGCAGTGGCTGGGCTCGCTCAAAGCTTCGCTGCAACAAGTGCTGCCCGATTACATGGTGCCGGCGCACTTGCTGTTGCTGGATGCGTTGCCCCTGAACAACAACGGCAAACTGGATCGCACCGCGCTGCCGAAAGCCGAACTGAGCCAGGATTTGTGCGCTTATGCCGCGCCGCAGACCTTGCTGCAGGTGCAACTGGCGCAGATCTGGGAAGCCGTGCTGGAGTCCGGCGCGGTGGGGCTCAACGATCACTTCTTCGAACGCGGCGGCCACTCGTTGCTCGCCACCCAGGTGATTTCCCGGGTCCGCCAGACGCTCAAACTCGATGTGCCGATGCGCACCCTGTTCGAGCAGCCGACGCTGCAAGCCTTCGCGGCCGCCTGCGCGACCCTGCAACACAGCGAAAGCGCGCCAATGCTGGCGGTGCCGCGCGGTGATGCACTGGCGTTGTCTTATGCCCAGGAACGTCAGTGGTTCCTCTGGCAGCTGGAGCCGGACAGCGCCGCTTACCACGTGCCGAGTGCACTGCGTTTGCGCGGTGCGCTGGACATCGCGGCGTTGCAGCACAGCTTCAATCAACTGGTGGCCCGTCACGAGCCGTTGCGCACCACTTTCCGTCAAGACGACGAACGCACCGTGCAGATGGTGCATGCGCAGGGACAATTGACGATTGAACAACACCGCCTCAACACCGAAGAGGGTCTGGCGGATTGGGTGCAGGCGCAGATTCGCCAACCGTTCGATCTGTTGAACGGGCCACTGTTGCGTGTCGCCCTGCTACGGATGGCCGCGGATGATCATGTGCTGGTGATCACGCAGCACCACATCGTTTCTGACGGCTGGTCGATGCAAGTGATGGTGCGCGAACTGATGGCGATGTATGCCGCAGAATGCGCCGGACAACCGCTCGAACTGGCAGCACTGACGCTGCAATACGCCGATTTTGCCCAGTGGCAACGACAGTGGATGGAGGCCGGCGAACGTCAGCGTCAACTCGATTATTGGAGGGCTCAACTCGGCGGCGAGCAACCGGTGCTGGAGCTGCCGCTGGACCATTCGCGTCCGGCGGTGCAGAGCTATCGTGGCGCGCGGCTGGATGCGCCGCTGGAATCCGCGTTGAGTACGCAATTGCAGGAGGTTGCCCGACGTGAGGGGGTGACGATGTTCATGCTCTTGCTGGCCTCGTTCCAGACCCTGTTGCACCGCTACAGTGGTCAGGACGATATCCGCGTCGGTGTGCCGATTGCCAACCGCAACCGCGCTGAAACCGAAGGCCTGATCGGCTTCTTCGTCAACACCCAAGTGATGCGTGCACAGTTTGCCGGCGACCTGAGTTTCCGTGATCTGCTGGCGCAGACTCGTCAGGCCGCAATGGGCGCCCAGGCGCATCAGGATTTGCCGTTCGAGCAATTGGTCGAAGCGCTGGCGCCGGAGCGCAGCCTGAGCCACAGCCCGTTGTTCCAGGTGCTGTTCAACCACCAGCGCGATGCCGCGCCGGTCACCGATGTGGCGGGTTTGCGCATCGAAGGCTTGCCGTGGAACAGCGCCACCGCCCAGTTCGACCTGACCCTGGACACCACCGAAACCGCCGCCGGGCTGATGGTCAGTCTGACCTACGCCAGCGATCTGTTCGAGGCGACGACCATCGCGCGCCTGTTCGAACACTGGCAGGCATTGCTGCGGGCGATTGTCGCTGCGCCGCAACAGGCGATCGCCGCGTTGCCGATGCTCGCCGCACAAGAGCGTCAGCAGATTCTCGAAGACTGGAACGCCACTGCCACCGAGTACCCGCTGCACCTGAGCGTGCAGCAGTTGATCGAAGCGCAAGTGCTGCGCACGCCGGACGCCATGGCGCTGAAATACGCCGATGAATGCCTGAGCTACGCGCAACTCAATACCCGCGCCAACCAGTTGGCGCACAAGCTGATGGCGCTGGGAGTCGGACCTGAAAGCCTGGTCGGCATCGCCGCCGAACGTTCGATCGAAATGGTCGTCGCGCTGTTGGCCGTGCTCAAGGCCGGTGGCGCCTACGTGCCGCTGGACCCTGAATACCCGCAGGATCGCCTGGCCTACATGATCGAAGACAGCGGCGTGCAGCTGTTGCTGACTCAGGCGCATCTGCTCGATGCCTTGCCGCTGAGCGGACAGGTGCAAACCCTGTTGCTCGAAGCATCGCTGGAGGGCTTTGCCAGCCACAATCCGGATGTAGCGGTCACGGGTGAAAACCTTGCCTACGTGATTTACACCTCCGGCTCCACCGGCAAACCGAAAGGCGCCGGCAACCGTCATGTCGCCCTGACCAACCGTCTGTGCTGGATGCAGCAGGCCTATGAAATCGGCGCGGGCGACAGCGTGCTGCAAAAGACCCCGTTCAGCTTTGACGTGTCGGTGTGGGAGTTCTTCTGGCCACTGATGACCGGCGCACGTCTGGTCGTCGCAGCCCCGGGCGATCACCGCGATCCGGCGAAACTGGTGGCGCTGATCAATCGCGAACACATCACCACGCTGCACTTTGTGCCGTCGATGTTGCAAGCCTTCCTGCAAGACGCCGACGTCGCCACCTGCACCAGCCTGCAACGCATCGTCTGCAGCGGTGAAGCGCTGCCGGCTGATGCGCAACAGCAAGTCTTCGCCAAACTGCCAACTGCCGGGCTGTACAACCTTTACGGCCCGACCGAAGCGGCCATCGACGTGACGCACTGGACGTGTGTGGAGGAGGGCCGCGACAGCGTGCCGATCGGTCAGCCGATTGCCAACCTCGGCTGCTACATCCTTGACGATAACCTTGAGCCGGTGCCGACCGGCGTGCTCGGCGAGTTGTACCTGGCGGGCGTCGGTCTCGCGCGCGGCTACCACCAGCGTCCGGCGCTGACCGCCGAACGTTTTGCGGTCAGCCCTTATGGCGCCGGCGAACGGCTCTATCGCACCGGTGACCTGGCGCGCTACCGCGCCGACGGCGTGATCGAATACGCCGGCCGAATCGACCATCAGGTCAAGCTGCGCGGCCTGCGTATCGAACTCGGTGAAATCGAAGCGCGTCTGCTCGAACACGCCAATGTCCGGGAAGCCGCGGTGTTGGTGATCGACGGCAAACTGTTGACCGGTTACGTGGTGCTGAACGAAGAACGCGCGGACTGGCGCGACATTCTGATGCGTCATCTGCACGCCGGGCTGCCGGAATACATGGTGCCCAACCAGTGGCTGACGCTGCCGCAGATGCCGTTGAGTCCCAACGGCAAGCTGGATCGCAAGGCGCTGCCGAAGCCTGAATTGGGCGCCGGCAAAGCCGAATACATCGCGCCGCGCAATGAGCTGGAGCAGCGTATCGCTGCGGTGTGGGCCGATGTGCTGAAACTGCCGCGAGTCGGCTTGGCCGATAACTTCTTTGAACTGGGTGGCGATTCGATCATCTCGATTCAAGTGGTGGCTCGTGCCCGTCAGGCCGGAATCCGCTTTACCCCCAAAGACTTGTTCCAGTACCAGACCGTCCAGGCGCTGGCGGGCGTCGCGACGCTGGGCGATGGCGCGGCGCAGATCGATCAGGGCGCGGTCAGTGGCGCCACGCCGTTGCTGCCGTTCCAGCAGTGGTTCTTTGCGGCAGACATTGCCGAGCGGCATCACTGGAACCAGTCGGTGATGCTCAAACCGGCCGTGAGCATTCAGGCAAATGCGCTTGAGCTAGCCTTGCAAGAACTGGTCGCGCATCACGATGCCTTGCGCCTGTCGTTCACCGAAACGGCCAGCGGCTGGACCGCAAATCATCAGGCAACAACGGTGCAACACAGCCTGCTGATGCAGGCGAGTGTCAGCGATGAACAACAGTTGCAGGACGCTTGCCTTGAGGCACAACGCAGCTTCGACCTGGCTCACGGCCCGCTGTTGCGTGGCTTGTTGGTGACTCTGGCCGATGGTTCGCAACGCTTGCTGCTGGCGGTGCACCACTTGGTGGTGGACGGTGTGTCCTGGCGGATTCTGCTGGAAGATTTGCAAAGCGCTTACCAGCAGCGCATCGACGGCAAGACCCCGCGCCTGCCAGCCAAGACCAGTGCCTTCAAGCACTGGGCCGAACGTTTGCAACAACACGCGCCGCAACGCGCTGGCGAACTCGAACTGTGGCGCGCACAACTGGCGGGTGCGCCTGTCGACCTGCCGTGCACCCATCCGCAGGCCAGCCTGCAAAACCGCGATGCGCACACCGTACAGACGCGCCTCGATCAAGTGCTGACCCGACAACTGCTGCAACAGGCGCCGGCGGCGTATCGCACTCAGGTCAATGACCTGTTGATGACCGCGCTGGCCCGCGTCATCTGCCGCTGGACGGGGCACGCCTCGACCTTGATTCAGCTGGAAGGCCACGGTCGTGAAGACCTGTTCGACGACCTCGACCTGAGCCGCAGCGTCGGCTGGTTCACCAGCCTGTTCCCGGTGCGCCTGACCCCGACCGCGTCGCTTGACGGTTCGATCAAGCAGATCAAGGAACAGCTGCGGGCGATTCCTGACAAGGGCCTGGGCTTCGGCGTGCTGCGTTACTTCGGCGACGAAGCGACCCGCCGTGAGCTGGCGGCGCTGTCGACACCGCGCATCACCTTCAACTACCTCGGCCAGTTCGACAGCCAGTTCGATGACGGCGCACTGTTCGCCCCGGCCAGTGAAAAGGCCGGCGACGAACAGAGCCCGTTGGCGCCGCTGGGCAACTGGCTGGAACTCAACGGTCAGGTCTACGGTGGCGAGTTGAGCCTGGGCTGGACGTTCAGCCGGGAAATGTTCGATGAAGCGACCATTCAACGTCTGGCCGATGAGTACGCGATCGAACTGGCGGCGCTGATCGAGCATTGCTGCGCCGCGCAGAACGCCGGCATCACGCCGTCGGACTTCCCGTTGGCGTCGCTCAACCAGCAACAGCTCGACGCCTTGCCGGGTGCCGGCGCCGATGTCGAAGACATCTACCCGCTGTCGCCGATGCAACAGGGCATGTTGTTCCACAGCCTGTACGAACAAGGATCGGGCGATTACATCAACCAGATGCGCGTCAGCGTTGAAGGCCTGGATCCCGAGCGCTTGCGTCAGGCCTGGCAGGGTGCGGTCGACCGCCATGCGATTCTGCGTACGCGGTTCGTGTGGATCTCCGAGCAGGAACAGCCGCTGCAAATCGTCCAGCGCCAGGCCGAGTTGCCGTTCAGCCTGCATGACTGGCGAGATCGCGCTGACCTGCCGGCGGCGCTCGACATGCTGGCGCAGGAGCAACTGCAACAGGGCTTCGACCTGTTGCAGGCACCGTTGCTGCGTCTGGCGCTGGTGCGCACCGATGATGACCGCCACGAAATGATCTACACCAGCCATCACATCCTCATGGACGGCTGGAGCAACTCGCAGTTGCTCGGCGAAGTGATGCAGCGCTACGCCGGTGCAACCCCGGCCGCGCCGCTGGGCCGTTATGCTGATTACATCGGCTGGCTGCAGCGTCAGGACGGTCAGGCCAGCGAACGCTTCTGGACTGAGCGACTGGCTGACCTGGATGAACCGACTCACTTGGCCCGCAGCTGCCTTGATACGCTGGCGACCGCTGGCCAGAGCGGTTACGACCAGCAAACTCGTTGGCTGGACCGTGAGCAGACGCAACGTCTGGGCGCATTCGCCCGTCAGCACAAGGTCACCCTCAACACCGTGGTGCAGGCTGCCTGGTTGCTGTTGTTGCAGCGTTACACCGGGCAACCGACCGTGGCGTTCGGCGCGACGGTCGCCGGGCGTCCGGCCGAGCTGCCAGGCGTCGAGCAACAGGTCGGGTTGTTCATCAACACCTTGCCGGTGATCGCCACCCCGCGTGTCGAGCAACCCCTCGGTGAGTGGTTGCAAACAGTGCAGTCGCTGAACCTGGCCATGCGCGAATTCGAATACACGCCACTGGCCGACATCCAGCGCTGGTCGGGGCAGCGTGGCGAAGGCTTGTTCGACAGCCTGTTGGTGTTCGAGAACTACCCGGTGTCGGAAGCGCTGAACAGCGGTGCGTCGCAAGGCTTGCGTTTCGGTCAGGCGTGCAGCCAGGAACAGACCAACCTGCCGTTGACAGTGCTGGTGGACCTGAGCGACAGCCTGTCGTTGCAATTTGCCTATGCCCGGCAACATTTCAGCGCTGCGCAGATCGAGCAGATAGGCGGCCACTTGCAGCACTTGTTGCAGCAAATGGCCGACTCGCCGGCGCAACGTCTGTTGGCCGATCTGAGTGTGTTCGATGCCGCGCAGCACCGGGTGGTGTTGCAGGACTGGAACCGTGCGCCGGCCACCTTTGCGCCAACCCGCACCCTGCCACAGCTGATCGAAGCACAAGTGCGTCGGGCACCGCAGGCCATTGCCGTGAGCCTGGGCGAGGAGCAATTGAGCTACGGCGAACTCAACGCCCGTGCCAACCGCCTGGCCCATGCCCTGATCGCACGGGGCGTCGGCGCCGATGTATTGGTCGGTCTGGCTGCCGAGCGTTCGATCGAAATGATCGTCGGCCTGGTCGCCATCCTCAAGGCCGGCGGCGCTTACCTGCCGCTGGATCCGCAGTACCCGGCCGAGCGTCTGCAATACATGATCGAAGACAGCGGCATTGCCTTGCTGCTGATGCAGCCGGGGGTGCTCGATCACCTGGCGGTGGCC
This sequence comes from Pseudomonas fluorescens, assembly GCF_001648775.1. GTDB lineage: Bacteria > Pseudomonadota > Gammaproteobacteria > Pseudomonadales > Pseudomonadaceae > Aquipseudomonas > Aquipseudomonas fluorescens_M. Next base: position 226,584 of record NZ_LVEJ01000002.1, on the reverse strand, counting down.
GACAGCGTCGAAACCCTGCTGCTGGGGGATGACAGCCGCTGGCAGGATCAGTTGGCAACCGATCCGCAGGTCTGGGCCGACAGCGCCAGCCTCGCTTACGTGATCTACACCTCGGGCTCCACCGGCAAGCCGAAAGGTACGCTGCTGGCTCACGACAACGTGCTGCGTCTGTTCCAGGCCACGGACCCTTGGTTCAGCTTCGGTGCCGAGGATCGCTGGACGCTGTTCCACTCGTACGCGTTCGACTTCTCGGTCTGGGAAATCTTCGGCGCGCTGTTGCATGGCGGGCGTCTGGTGATCGTGCCGCACAGCGTCAGCCGCTCGCCGCAGGAGTTCCATGCGCTGCTGAGCCGCGAGCGCATCACCGTGCTCAACCAGACGCCGTCGGCCTTCAAGCAACTGATGCAAGTCGCCTGCGACGCACCGCAGGATGCGCAACTGTCGCTGCGTTACGTGGTGTTTGGCGGTGAAGCGCTGGAAGTGCGCAGCCTGCGTCCATGGTTCGAACGTTTCGGTGATGCTGCGCCACAACTGATCAACATGTACGGCATTACCGAAACCACGGTTCACGTGACTTACCGTCCGTTGACCCTGGCCGATCTCGAACAGGATGCCGGCAGCCCGTTGGGCGAACCGATCCCGGACCTCGGCTGGTACGTGCTCGACGCCGACCTGCAACCGGTGGCCAAGGGCTGCATCGGCGAATTGCACGTCAGCGGCGCCGGGCTGGCACGCGGTTATCTCAAGCGTGCCGACCTCAGCGCCTTGCGTTTCGTGCCCAACCCGTTCGCTGACGACGGCGCGCGGCTGTACCGCACCGGTGACCTGGCGCGCTATCGCGCCGATGGCCGGATCGAGTACGCCGGACGCATCGACCATCAAGTGAAGATCCGTGGTTTCCGGATCGAGCTGGGGGAAATCGAGGCGCAATTGTTGGCGCTGCCGCAAATCCGTCAGGCCGTGGTGCTCGATCAGCCAGGCGCCGGTGGCGTGCAACTGGTCGCGTATCTGGTGGCCGATCAGTCGGTCGAGCTCGATCAACAGGGCCCGTGGCGTGAGCACCTGCGCCAGGCGCTCAAGCACAACCTGCCGGATTACATGGTGCCGGCGCACCTGTTGTTGCTCGACAGCCTGCCGCTGACCGCCAACGGCAAGCTCGACCGCAAGGCCCTGCCGCAACCGGATGCCAGCCTGCTGCAAAACACCTACGTGGCGCCTGAAAGTGAACTGCAACAGCAGATCGCCGGGGTCTGGGCCGACGTGTTGAAGCTGGAGCGAGTCGGCCTGACGGACAACTTCTTCGAACTCGGCGGCCATTCGCTGCTGGCCACTCAGGTGGCCCTGCGTTTGCGCGAGTTGTTGGGCTTCGAAGTGCCGTTGGCCAGCCTGTTCGCCAGTGCCGATCTGGCGGCTTTCAGCGCCGCCGTACAAGCCCTGCAACCTGATTTGCAGCCCGTTCATGATGTTTTGGCTAAATCCTTGGAGGCTCTCAATCGTTTATCAGCAGATGAACTTGAAAAACTGATTTCCTGAGAGGACCACGGCATGCAGCAGTTGATTGAATCGGTAGGCGCGCTTTCTCCCGAGAAACGCAAGGCGCTGGCGATTCTACTGGGCAAACAGGGCATTAACCTTTATGGCATCGCGCCGATTTTCCGGCGCACCGAAGGTGAACCGCTGCTGTTGTCTTATGCCCAGGAGCGGCAGTGGTTTCTCTGGCAGATGGAGCCGGACAGCGCGGCGTACCACATTCCCACGGCGTTGCGCTTGCGCGGCGCCCTGGACATGGCGGTACTGCAGCGCAGTTTCGATACGCTGATCGAGCGTCACGAAAGTCTGCGCACCGGGTTTGCCCGAGGTGATCAGGACAAGGCCATTCAACTGATCAAGGCGCCGTATGCCTTGCAGATCGAGGTTCATGCCCTGGCGGGCGAAGTCGATGAACCGCGTTTGCGCGCGGCCATCGAAGCGCAGATCGCCCGCCCGTTCGACCTTGAACAGGATGCGTTGCTGCGCGTCTGCCTGTTGCGGTTGGCACCGGACGATCACGTTCTGGTGATGGTGCAACATCACATCATTTCCGATGGCTGGTCGATGCAAGTGATGGTCGGCGAACTGATTGAGCTCTATGCCGGGTTCAGTCGGGGCGCGCCGGCCACGCTGGCACCGTTGCCGATCCAGTACGCCGATTTCGCCCAGTGGCAACGCAGCTGGATGGACGCCGGTGAGCGCGAGCGGCAACTGAGCTATTGGGTCGAACACCTGGGTTCGGATCCGGGCGTGCTGGAACTGCCGGCCGACCATCCACGCCCGCTGGTGCAAAGCTATCGCGGCGCACGGCTGGATCTGCAACTGGACGCGGCATTGAGCAAAGGCTTGCAGGACCTCGCGCGCCGTGAAGGCGTGACGATGTTCATGCTGTTGCTGGCGGCGTTCCAGACCTTGCTGCATCGCTACAGCGGTCAGGATGACATTCGCATCGGCGTGCCGATTGCCAACCGCAACCGCGCGGAAACCGAAGGGTTGATCGGCTTTTTCGTCAACACCCAAGTCTTGCGCGCCAGCCTCGACAGCAGCATGCCGTTCAGCGCTCTGTTGGCCCAGGCCAAGCAAACGGCGCTGGGCGCGCAGGCGCATCAGGATCTGCCGTTCGAGCAATTGGTCGAAGCCCTGGCGCCGGAACGCAGCCTGAGCCGCAGCCCGTTGTTCCAGGTGATGTTCAACCATCAGAGCGGCGCGCGGCAGGCCAATCAGGCCATGCAATTGCCGGGGCTTGCGGTTGAAGGTGTGAACTGGGACAGCCTAACGGCGCAGTTCGACCTGACCCTGGAAACCCACGAGTCGCCGCAAGGCGTGTGGGCCTCGCTGATCTACGCCACGGACCTGTTTGAGGCGACGTCCATCGAGCGGATGGGCCGGCACTTGCAGGCGTTGCTCAAGGGCATCGTCAGCGATGCGCAACAGCGCGTCGGCGAGTTGCCGTTGCTCGATGCCAGTGAGCGGCAGGTGTTGCTGCACGACTGGAATCCTGTGGACGCTCCGTTTGCCAGCGATCTGTGCATTCATCAGTTGATCGCTCGCCAGGCGGCGCAGACCCCGGATGCACGCGCGGTGACCTTTGCCGAGAGGCACCTGACGTATGCCCAGCTTGAAGCGCGGGCCAACCCGTTGGCGCATGCCTTGATCGAACGTGGCGTCGGCCCGGAAGTACGGGTCGGCGTGGCGATGCAGCGCTCGGAGAATCTGCTGGTCGCGCTGCTGGCCGTGCTCAAGGCTGGGGGGGTGTACGTGCCGCTCGACCCGGATTACCCGGCCGACCGTGTCGCTTACATGCTCGAAGACAGCCGTGCGCTGTGCCTGCTGACCGAACGCGAGGTCGCCGCCAATCTGGCGATCGCGGCCGACACCGACGTGCTGCTGATGGACAACGCCGCCGAAGATTTTGCCGCGTACCCTGCGCATGCGCCGGACACGCGGGTGTCGGCCGACAACCTGGCGTATGTGATTTACACCTCCGGTTCTACCGGCAAACCGAAAGGCGTGGCGATTGCGCATCGCAACGTGCTGGCGCTGATCGACTGGTCGCAATCGGTGTACAGCCGCGACGATATTCAAGGCGTGCTGGCCTCGACCTCGGTGTGTTTCGACCTGTCGGTGTGGGAGCTGTTTGTCACCCTGGCCAACGGTGGCTCGCTGATCATCGCCCGTAATGCGCTGGAGTTGCCGCAGTTGCCGGCCCGCGATCAGGTGCGCCTGATCAACACCGTGCCGTCGGCGATTGCCGCCTTGCAACGCAGCGGCGAGATCCCGCCGGGCGTGCGCATCATCAATCTGGCCGGCGAGCCGCTCAAGCAAGCGCTGGTCGACACCTTGTACGCGCAACCGACGGTCGAGCATGTTTTCGACCTGTACGGTCCGTCGGAAGACACCACCTATTCGACCTGGACCCGGCGCACGGCCGGTGGCCAGCCGAGCATCGGCCGGCCACTGAAGCACACCGCCAGCTATGTCCTCGATGGCGAGCTGCAACCGGTGCCGCAAGGCGTTGCCGCCGAACTGTATCTGGCCGGTGCCGGCATCACCCGCGGTTACCTGGCCCGGCCGGCGTTGACCGCAGAAAAATATCTGCCGAACCCGTTCGGCGCTCCGGGCGAACGCTTCTACCGCACGGGTGACCTGACGCGTTATCAAGCTGACGGCAACCTGCAATACGTCGGGCGTATCGACCATCAGGTCAAGGTGCGCGGTTTCCGCATCGAGCTGGGCGAGATCGAAGCACGCCTGCTGCAACAAGACGCGGTGCGCGAATTGGCGGTGCTGGCGCAGGAAGGCGCGAGCGGTCAGCAACTGGTCGCCTACATCGTGCCGAACGGTGCCCTGGGCAATGCCGAAGAACAGGCGCGGCTGCGCGAAGTGCTCAAGGCCGGCCTGCGTGAACACCTGCCGGAGTACATGGTGCCGGCGCACTTGCTGTTCCTTGAACAACTGCCGCTGACCCCCAACGGCAAGCTTGATCGCAAGGCCCTGCCCAAACCTGATGCAGCGCTGGAACAGCACACCTATTTGGCGCCGAGCAACGACAACGAACGGCAATTGTGTGAGATCTGGCAGGCCGTGCTCGGGTTGGAGCAGGTGGGCGTCACGGATAACTTCTTTGCTCTGGGCGGTGACTCGATCATCTCCATTCAAGTGGTCAGCCGCGCGCGTCAGGCCGGTCTGCGCATTACCCCCAAGGATTTGTTCCAGTACCAGACCGTGCAAGGTCTGGCCCGGGTCGCCCAGCGTGGCGAGGCGGCATTCAGCATCGAGCAGGGCGCCGTCACCGGCAGCACACCGTTGCTGCCGTTCCAGCAACGATTCTTCGAACTGCAGATTCCTGAACGTCAGCGCTGGAACCAGTCGCTGCTGCTGAAACCTTCGCAGGCGGTCGACGCCAATGTCCTCGAACGCGCCTTGCAAGCGCTGGTGGCGCATCACGATGCCTTGCGCCTGAGCTTCAGCGAAGGCGCTGAAGGCTGGACGGCCACGCACCGTGCGCCGGATAACCAGGCGTTGCTGCAACAGGCGAGCGTGCAGCACGTCGACGAAATCGAAGCGGTGTGCGACGTCGCGCAAGGCAGTCTTGATCTGCAAAACGGCCCGCTGTTGCGCGCCGTGCTGCTGAATGTGGCCGACGGCAGTCAGCGCCTGTTGCTGGCGATCCATCACCTGGTGGTCGACGGTGTGTCGTGGCGTGTGTTGCTGGAAGATTTGCAGAACGCTTGCGAGCAACTGCAAAACGGCCAGGCAATCAAACTCGCGGCCAAGACCAGCCCGTTCAAGGACTGGGCACAACGCCTGCAAACGTTCGCCGCCGGCGAGCTGCATAACGAACTGGCGTGGTGGGCCGAGCAGTTGGGCGAGGCGCCTGCCGATCTGCCTTGCGACAACCCTGCGGCGACCTTGCAAAACCGTCACGCGGTCAGCGTGGAAACCCGCCTGAATGTCGATCAGACCCGCCAACTGTTGCAGCAGGCGCCCGCCGCCTATCGCACACAAATCAACGATGTGTTGCTGACGGCACTGGCGCGGGTGATCTGCCGCTGGACCGGGCAGGCCTCGACCCTGATTCAACTCGAAGGTCATGGCCGGGAAGAGCTGTTCGACGACATCGACCTGAGCCGCACCGTCGGCTGGTTCACCAGCCTGTTCCCGGTGTGCCTGACCCCGGCCATGGACCTGGCCGACTCGCTCAAGGCGGTCAAGGAACAACTGCGTGGCGTGCCGAACAAAGGCCTGGGTTTTGGAGCCTTGCGTTACCTGGGCGATGAGCATGCGCGACAGACCCTCGCCGCGCAGCCGGTACCGCGCATTACCTTCAACTATCTGGGCCAGTTCGACAGCCAGTTCGACGATGCCGCGCTGTTCGTGCCCGCCAGTGAAAGTACCGGCCGTGAACAGAGTTCGCTGGCACCGCTGGCCAACTGGCTGGACATCAACGGCAAGGTCTATGGCGGCGAGCTCAACCTCAGCTGGTCGTTCAGCCACGAAATGTTCAATCAGGCGACGATCCAGCGTCTGGCTGACGACTATGCGCAAGAACTCAATGCACTGATCGCCCATTGCTGTGAGGCGCACAACCGCGGCGTGACGCCGTCGGACTTCCCGTTGGCCGATCTGACTCAGGCGCAGCTCGATCAGCTGATCACCGATCCGCAAGCGGTGGACAACGTTTATCCGCTGTCGCCGATGCAGCAGGGCATGCTTTTCCACACCCTGTACGAACAAGGTTCGGGCGATTACATCAACCAGATGCGCGTGTCGGTGGAAGGGCTCGATGTCGAGCGTTTCCGTCAGGCCTGGCAAGCGGCGCTGGAGGCTCATGACATTCTGCGTACGCGGTTTGTCTGGGGCGGCGAGCAAGCACAGCCACTGCAAATCGTCGAACGCACGGCCACGCTGCCGTTCACCGTTCACGACTGGCGCGGCCAGCCGAGTGAAGCGCTGGACGCGCTGGCCGAGGCCGAGCGCAGCCGTCCGTTCGACCTGAACGAGGTGCCGTTGCTGCGCCTGGTGGTTGTGTGCACCGCTGCAGACCGTCACGAACTGCTCTACACCAGTCACCACATTTTGATGGACGGCTGGAGCAACTCGCAGTTGCTCGGTGAGGTGTTGCAACGCTATGCCGGGCAAGTGCCCGCAGCGACCATCGGCCGCTACAGCGATTACATCGCCTGGCTGCAGCGTCAGGACAGTCAGCTCAGCGAGCAGTTCTGGCTTGAGCGTCTGGCGCAATTTGATGAACCGACCCGCCTGGCCCAGGGGCTGGCGGATCGTTCGGCGAGCGCAAATGGCGGGACCGAACAGTATCAGCAGTGGATCGACGCCACCGGCACGTTGCGCCTGAGTGAATTTGCCCGTCAGCAAAAAGTCACCCTTAACACCTTGGTGCAAGCGGCATGGCTGCTGCTGTTGCAGCGTTACACCGGGCAATCGACCGTGGCGTTCGGCGCGACCGTGTCGGGGCGTCCGGCGAGCCTGCCGGGCGTCGAGCAGCAGGTCGGCCTGTTCATCAACACCTTGCCGGTGATTGCCCGTCCGGAACCGCAACTGACGGTCGGCCAGTGGCTGCAAACCGTGCAAGAACTCAACATCGCCCTGCGCGATTTCGAACACACGCCACTGGCCGATATCCAGCGCTGGTCGGGGCAGGGCAGCGATGGCCTGTTCGACAACCTGTTGGTGTTCGAGAACTACCCGATCTCCGAAGCGCTGGAGCAAGGCTCAGCGCTGGGCCTGAATTTCGGCGCGGTGGACACCCGTGAACAAACCAACTTCCCGTTGACGGTCGGGGTCAATCTGGGCGAAACCCTGTCGGTGCATTACAGCTTTGCCGCGGCAAGTTTCAGCCAGGCGGCGATTGCTCGTCTGCACGCACAACTGGCCTCGCTGCTGGAGCAATTCGTGCAGTCGGCCAATGCGCGTCTCGGCGCGTTGACCCTGCTCAGCCGTGCAGAACAGCACCGTTTGCAGGACAGCAATCGTGCGCAGCCGTGCACCGATCCATTGCTGGTGCATCAGCGCATTGCAGTGATTGCGGCGCAGCAGGCGCAACAAGAGGCCGTGCGTTGTGGCGATCAGGCGTTGACCTTCGCCGAGCTTGAAACCCAGGCCAATCGTCTCGCGCATGTGCTGATCAATGAAGGCGTCGGCCCGGAAGTGCGCGTCGGCGTAGCCCTGCCGCGCAGCCCATCGATGTTGGTGGCCTTGCTCGCTGTGCTCAAGGCCGGCGGCGCCTACGTGCCGCTGGACGCCAGTTATCCGCGCGAACGCCTGGCCTATCTGATCGAAGACTCGGGCATCGCCCTGTTGCTCACTGATTCGCAACTGCGCACCCAGTTACCGCTGAGTGCCGGTTTGCGCGCACTGGACCTGGACACGCTGCCCACCGCCGAATGGCCAGACGTTGCGCCGCAGATCGACGTGCAGGCGGAAAACCTCGCCTACGTGATTTACACCTCAGGTTCCACCGGCCAACCCAAGGGGGTGTGCGTGGCGCACGGCCCGTTGGCGATGCATTGCCAGGCCATCGGCCAGCGCTATGAAATGACCCCGGACGATTGCGAACTGCATTTCATGTCGTTCGCTTTCGACGGCGCACATGAACGGTGGCTGACCCCGCTGACCCATGGCTCGCGGCTGTTGCTGCGTGACGACAGTCTGTGGAGCCCGGAGCAGACCTATACCGCCATGCAGCAACACGGCGTGACGGTGGCGGCGTTCCCGCCGGTGTACCTGCAGCAATTGGCCGAGCACGCCGAACAGGTTGGCCAGCCGCCGGCAGTGCGCATTTACTGCTTCGGCGGCGACGCCGTGCCCAACGACAGTTTCGAGCGGGCGCGTGCCGCGCTGGCGCCGCAGTACATCATCAACGGTTACGGGCCGACCGAAACCGTGGTCACTCCGCTGATCTGGAAGGCCGGGCGCCATGACGAGTGCGGCGCGGCCTATGCACCGATCGGCACGCGTATCGGCGACCGCAGCACCTGTGTGCTCAGCGCTGATCTCAATGCGTTGCCACAGGGCGTGATGGGCGAGTTGTACCTGGGCGGCAGCGGGCTGGCCCGGGGTTATCTGGATCGTCCGGCGATGACCGCTGAACGCTTCGTACCCGATCCGTTCGGGGCGCCGGGCAGTCGTCTGTATCGCAGCGGTGACCTGGTGCGTGAGCGCGCCGATGGCGTGTTCGACTATCAGGGCCGCGTCGACAACCAGGTGAAAATCCGTGGTTTCCGCATCGAACTGGGCGAAATCGAAGCGCGTCTGCTGGCACTGAGCAGCGTGCGCGAAGCCGTGGTGCTGGCGCATGCCGGGCTCAGCGGCAAGCAACTGGTGGCGTATCTGGTGCCGGCGCAGCCGGTGGCAGAAGCCCATCTGGGCGAATGGCGCGACAGCGTGCGCAACACCCTCAAGGAGAGTCTGCCAACGCACATGGTGCCGGCGCACTTGATGGTGCTGGCGCACCTGCCGGTGACCCCGAACGGCAAGCTGGATCGCAAGGCGCTGCCGGCACCGGATGCCAGCCTGATGCAGAACAGCTACGTGGCGCCGCGCAACGACATGGAGCAACGCATCGCCACGATCTGGGCCGATGTCCTGCGCCTTGAACGGGTCAGCGCCACGGACAATTTCTTCGAGCTGGGCGGTGATTCGATCATCTCGATTCAAGTGGTCGGCCGTGCGCGGCAGGCCGGTATCCAGTTCACGCCCAAGGATTTGTTCCAGCACCAGACCGTGCAGGCACTGGCGGCAGTCGCGCAACTGGGCGGCACGCTGCTGAGCATCGACCAGGGACCGGTCAGCGGCGCGACGCCGTTGTTGCCGTTCCAGCAATGGTTTTTCGCCAGCGAAATTCCCCAGCGGCATCACTGGAACCAGTCGTTGTTGCTCAAACCGGCGATGACCCTGCACGCCGACAGCGTTGCGCAAGTGCTTCAGGCACTGGTTGCGCATCACGATGCCTTGCGCTTGTCGTTCAGTGAAACGACTGACGGCTGGACAGCCACTCACCGCCCGATCGAGCCTGCGCAAACACTGCTCTGGCAGCGCACGCTGACCGATCCGGGTGAAATCGAAGCCACCTGTCAGCAGGCTCAGGGCAGCCTCAATCTGCACGACGGTCCGCTGCTGCGAGGTGTGCTGCTCGATCTGCCCGACCACACTCAGCGTTTGTTGCTGGTGGTGCATCACCTGGTGGTCGACGGTGTCTCGTGGCGGGTTCTGCTGGAAGATCTGCACACCGCGTTCAGCCAGATTCAGGCCGGGCGCGAGGTCGCGTTGCCGGCCAAGACCAGTGCCTTCAAAGCCTGGGCCGAGCGCCTGCAGGCGCACACCGCCAGCCTCGATGATGAACAGGCCTTCTGGCGTGAGCACTTGCAGGGGGCGAGCGCCACGCTGCCGTGCGAGCGCCCGGACGGCAGCCTGGAAAACCGCTACGCGCAAAGTGTGCAGACGCGTCTTGCCCCTGAGCTGACCAAACAACTGTTGCAACAGGCCCCGGCGGCTTATCGCACGCAGGTCAACGACCTGCTGCTGACCGCACTGGCGCGCGTCATCAGCCGCTGGAGCGGGCATGCCTCGGCGCTGATTCAGCTGGAAGGTCATGGTCGTGAAGACCTGTTCGACGATATCGATCTGAGCCGCACCCTCGGCTGGTTCACCAGCGTGTTCCCGGTGCACCTGACGCCGGCCAGCGGGCTCGCTGATTCGATCAAGCAGATCAAGGAACAACTGCGCGCGATTCCCGACAAGGGCATCGGTTTTGGCGCCTTGCGTTATCTGGGCGATTTCTCGGCGCGTGAGGCTTTGGCAGACCTGCCAACGCCGAAAATCACCTTCAACTACCTCGGCCAGTTCGACAGCCAGTTCGACGACGCTGCGCTGTTTTTGCCGGCCGGCGAAATTGCCGGCAGTGACCTCAGCGATCGCGCCCCACTGGGTAACTGGCTGTCGGTCAACGGCCAGGTGTATGGCGGTGAACTGAGCCTGTCGTGGAGCTTCAGCGAGCAGATGTTCGACACTGCGACCGTGCAGGCATTGGCCGATGATTACGGGCGTGAACTGACGGCGCTGATCGACCACTGCGTGGTTCCGGGCAACCACGGCCTGACGCCGTCGGACTTCCCGCTGGCCGCGCTGAGTCAGGCGCGTCTGGACGGTTTGCCCGTGGCGGTCGCGGACATCGAAGACATCTATCCGTTGTCGCCGATGCAGCAGGGCATGCTGTTCCACACCTTGTCCGATGATGGCGACGATCTCTACGTCAACCAGCTCAACCTGTCGGTGGAAGGCCTCGATATCGAGCGCTTCCGGGCCGCGTGGGAATGCGTGGTGCAGCGCCACGAAATTCTGCGCACCTCGTTCCACTGGCAAGACAGCCAGGCGTCACCCGTGCAGATCGTCCACCGTCAGGGCGTGGTTGACCTGCAAGCGCTGGACACGCCGATGGATGAAGCGCAACTCGCCGAGTTCGCCCGTCAGCAGCGCGTTCAGGGCTTTGTGCTGGACCGCATGCCGTTGCAGCGCACGCGCCTGATTCGTCTGGGGGCGGACAAGTACCAATTGATCTGGACCAGCCACCACATCCTGATGGACGGCTGGAGCAGTTCGCAGTTGTTCGGCGAGGTGCTGCAGCATTACGCAACCGGTCAGGTTGAAGGCGAGAGCGGTCGCTATCGCGACTTTATCGCGTGGTTGCAGCAGCAGGATTCGGCGCAACTGCAGCAGTTCTGGCGCGGCCACTTGCAGACGCTGGTCGAACCGACCGCGTTGAGCCAGGCGATGCACCCGCGTCACGAGTCCGCCGAGCACGGTCACCAGGCGTTGTACACCCGTTGGGATGCACAGCAGACCGCCTTGTTGCAGCAGCATTGCCGAGCGCAGGGCATCACCGCCAACACGCTGATTCAAGGTGCATGGTTGCTACTGTTGCAGCGCTACACCGGTCAGCACAGCGTGGCGTTTGGTGCCACCGTGGCCGGACGCCCGGAGGGCTTGCCGAATGCCGGCAGCATGCTGGGCCTGTTCATCAACACTTTGCCAGTGATCCAGACCCTCGATCCGGCGCAGCCACTGAACGCCTGGCTGAGCAGTCTGCAGGCTTATAACCTCGACCTGCGTGAACATGCTCACGCACCGCTCGCGGACATTCAGCGCTGGTCGGGGCAGGGCGGGCAAGCCTTGTTCGACAGCATCATCGTGTTCGAGAACTACCCGATCGACCAGCGTCTGGAACAGGCACCGGGCGGCTTGCGCTTCGGCACCTCGGCCAGCCATGACGTGACCAACTTCCCGATGGACCTGGCGGTGCATCTGGGCGAAGAGTTCTCCATCGAGTACCTGTTCCTGCGTGATCGTTTCAGTGTCGAAGCGGTGGAGCAGATTCGCCAGACCATGGAAGTGTTGCTGCACAGCATGATGCAGCAGCCGACCGAGCGTCTGGGCAATCTGCAACGTCTGGCTGCGCCACAATGGCAGGCCTTGCAACAGTGGGGCGCAGAACCGGCGGCGGTGCACCGGCGCGAGCTGTTACCGGCGATGATTGCCGCACAACGCCCTGAGGCGATTGCCGCCGAATGTGCCGACGAGCAGTTGAGCTATGCGCAACTTGAGCGCCGTGCCAACCAGTTGGCGCATCATTTGATCGCGGCGGGTGCCGGTCCGGAAGTGCTGATCGGTGTCGCACTCGAGCGCTCGCTCGACATGCTGGTGGCCTTGCTCGCGGTGTTCAAAAGTGGCGCTGCCTACGTGCCGCTGGACATCGATTATCCGAGCGAGCGGCTGGCCTTCATGATCGAAGACTCCGGCATGCGTCAGATGATCAGCCGTGGCGCCGCCAGCCAGCGCTTGCCGCTGCCGGCGAACCTGCCATTGCTCGATCTCGATCATTTCGATGGCAGTCAATATCCGCACACCGCGCCGCGCGTGCAGACCTGTGATGACAGCCTCGCGTACCTGATCTACACCTCGGGCTCTACCGGTTTGCCCAAAGGTGTGGCGGTGACCCACGGACCGCTGAGCATGCATTGCCAGGCGATCCGCGAACTGTACGAAATGGACGCCAGCACCCGCGAATTGCACTTCATGTCGTTCGCCTTCGATGGCGCGCATGAGCGCTGGCTGACCACCCTGGCTTTCGGCGGCACCCTGGTGCTGCGCGATCATGAACTGTGGACGCCGGAGCAGACCAGCCACGCCTTGCTCAGCCGTTCGATCGACATCGCCTGCTTCCCGCCGGCCTACCTCAAGCAGGTGGCCGAGTACGTCGAGGCCAGCGGTATGGCCGTGCCGAACGTGCGCATTTACTGCCTGGGCGGTGACGCTGTGCCGGAGCAGACCTTGGCGCAAGTGCGCCGCGTGTTGCAGCCGCAGTTCATCACCAACGGTTACGGCCCGACCGAAACCGTGGTCACGCCGATGCTCTGGAAAGCGCCGAACGATGAAGCCTGCGCTGCCGCCTATGCGCCGATCGGGCGAGTGGTCGGCCAACGCTCGCTGTGGGTGCTGGACGACGACCTCAATCCGCTGCCACAAGACTTGTCCGGCCAGTTGTATATCGGCGGCTACGGGGTTGCCCGTGGTTACCATGGCCGTGCGGCCATCACCGCCGAGCGCTTCGTGCCGGATCCGTTCGGCGCGCCGGGCAGTCGTCTGTACCGCAGCGGTGACCTGGTGCGCCTGCGCCATGACGGCATCCTCGATTACGTCGGCCGTGCCGACCATCAAGTGAAGATTCGCGGCTTCCGCATCGAACTGGGTGAAATCGAAGCCTGCCTGCGCGCTCAGGACGGCGTCACCGATGCCGTGGTCATTGCCCGTGACGGCGTCTCGGGCAAACAGTTGATCGGTTACGTGGTCAGCGCCGACGACAACCCCGGTGACCGTCTGAAGACCCTGTTGCGCGCACAACTGCCGGAATACATGGTGCCGCTGCAGATCATTGGCCTGGCGCGCCTGCCGATCTCGCCGAACGGCAAACTGGACCGCAAAGCGCTGCCGGAGCCAGCGTTTTGCGCCGATCAATATCAGGCACCACGCAATGAGCAGGAATGTTGGCTGGCAGAGATATGGGCCGACGTGCTGCAAGTGGAACAAGTGGGTATCAGCGACAACTTCTTCGAGTTGGGCGGTGATTCGATTCTCAGCCTGCAAGTGATTTCCCGGGCGCGCAACCACGCGCAACTGAAACTGGAGATCAAGCTGCGCGACCTGATGCGCTTCCAGACCATTGGCAACCTGTTCGACCAGCAAGCGGTCGCCCGCTCGAGCCAGACTGCCGACAGCAGTCATGTGGCGCAGGCTGGCGCGTTTGGTCTGTTGCCGATCCAGGAGTGGCTCTTCGCCGAGGGCATGAGTGAACCGCAGCATTTCAATCAGGCGATGATGCTGCGTTCGCGCCAGGCACTGGATGCCCCGGCGCTGGAGCAGACGCTGCGGTTGATGCTCGAGCAGCATGATTCGTTGCGCCTGCGCTTCTATCAGGATCAGGGCCGCTGGTTGCAGCACTATCAAACGTTGCCGGACAGCTTGCGCATTGCGGAGCGCAACCCGTTGCTGTGGCAACGGGAGATCAGCGACATCGAGCAACTCGACGCACTGGTCAACCAGGCCCAGCGCAGCCTCAACCTGCTCGAGGGGCCACTGATGCGCGGCCTGCTGGTGAACCTGCCGGACGGCGAGGTGCGTCTGCTGTTGGTGGTGCATCACCTGGTGATCGATGCGGTGTCGTGGCGGGTATTCCTGCAAGACTTGCAACTGGCCTACGAGGCGTTCAGTCAGGGCCGCGAGCCGCAACTGGCGCAGCGCACCAGCAGCTATCGCGCCTGGGCCGATGGCCTCGCGGCGCAGGTGCCGGCACTGGTCGAGCAAGAGCTGGATTACTGGCTGGCACAGCTGGATCAGCCGAGCAAGGATTTGCCGTGTGACAACCCGCGTGGCAAGAACCTGGTGCGTTTCCGCGAAGAAACCTTCATGGGCCTCGACGCCACCCGCACCGGGCAATTGCTCAAGCAGGCGCCAGCGGTGTACGGCACGCAGATCAACGATCTGCTGCTGACGGCGCTCGGTCGTGTGCTGTGTCGCTGGAGCGAGACCGAGTCGGTACTGGTGCAACTGGAAGGGCACGGCCGTGAAGACCTGGTCGAAGGGCTGGACCTGAGCCGCACGCTCGGCTGGTTCACCACCATGTTCCCGGTACGGCTGGCGCCGTTGACCGAGCAGGATTTCGGCGCGTCGATTCTGGCGGTACGCGAACAGTTGGCGGCGGTGCCGCAGAAGGGCGTCGGCTACGGCGCGTTGCGCTACATGGCTGATGCGTCGGTGCAACAGCGTCTGGCGGCGTTGCCACAGGCGCGACTGACCTTCAACTACCTGGGGCAGTTCGACCAGACCTTTGATGAGCAGGCGATGTTGATGCCGGCGGACGAGCACATCGGCGACGTCTACAGCCTGGACGCCAACCTTGGCAACTGGCTGGAAATCGTCGGTCAGGTGTTCGACGGCAAGCTGTCGATGCGTTGCATGTACAGCACCCGTCGCTTCCGCCCAAGCACCATCGAGACCTTGATGCAGCAGTATCAGGCCGAGCTGGAAGCGCTGGTCGAGCATTGCCTGCAACAGTCGGCGCACTGAGCCGGTCTTAAACTTTTTGAGAGGGCCGAAGCGCATTGCGCGCAGCGGCCCGGGATGTGATGCATGTCATTGAATTCGGAAGTAGCGGCGTTTCTTGATCTGGTCGAAGACAGCCAGAACGACGCGTTTCACCAAGGGACACCCGAGCAGGCGCGTGAGGCGTTCGAGCAGTCCTCGCAACAGATGCGTTGGGCCGTGCCGGATGTCGACGTGAGCGAGGTGCAACACCGTGCCCGCGACGGCGCTGAACTGACCTTGCGGCTGTACCGTCCGTTGCAAAAGGGCGGTGTCTTGCCAGTGCTGCTGTTTTTGCACGGCGGTGGTTTTGTCGTCGGCAGCCTCGATTCCCACGACGGTATCTGCCGCGAGTTCTGCGCGCGCACGCCGTGTGCAGTGTTGTCGGTGGGCTACCGCCGCGCGCCGGAACACAAGTTCCCGGTGGCGTTGCACGATTGTGCCGATGCACTGGATTGGCTGCGCGAACAGGCTGGTGAATTTGCTCTCGATCTGTCGCGCCTGGTGTTTGGCGGCGACAGCGTCGGCGCCACGCTGGCGACCGTGCTGGCGCTTGAGGCGCGCGTCCCCGGCGCGCTGAAACCCTGCCTGCAATTGCTCTGCTACCCGGTGACCGACGCCTCGCAGCGCCGTGAATCGATGGACTTGCTCGGCGAAGGCTATCTGCTGGAAAGCGATTCCCTGGAATGGTTCTACCAGCACTACGCCCGCAGCATCGAGGACCGCAGCGACTGGCGCTTCTCGCCACTGCTGAGCAACGACCTCGCTGGCGCCGCGCCGGCCTACATCGCCCTGGCAGGCTTCGACCCGCTGCTGGACGAAGGCCGCGCCTACGCCGAACGTTTGGCCAGCACCGGAGGACTGCTTGAATGCCGCGAATTCAGCGGCCACGTGCACGACTTCCTGCGCATGCGCATGGTCACCGAAGAAGTGGAGGCGATCTATCAGGAACTGGTGAGCGTGCTGCGCACCGTGATGTATCCCGAAACGGTCTGATCCGCCCTGGCCTGATGTGTGCGTCACACCTCAGGCCATCAACATCCGCCCCTGTGGGAGCGAGCCTGCTCGCGAAGAGGCCGGTCCTGACAGCTTGTTTCAGGAACTGACTATTGCGGTTTGAAACCTGGTTTACCGTTGGCGGCTCGCCATTCTTTGATGGTGTTTAAAACGCCTTCTGGACTGTCCTCAACGCCCTCCGAGGGATAATACAAAACGTTTGATCCTGCAGGGTGCTCGGCTGCATCGACGATGAGTTCTACAATTTCATCCAGCTCTTTTTCTGATGAATAGTCTCCTGCGAACAGGCGGCTAATCAGGGCTACATATTCTGACTCTGTGTACTCTTCGAACTTGGCCTTCAATACCATCTTCAGTTGCTCCACCGATACCGGAAAATCTTCAACCCGTGGCGAGGGAGCTTGCTCCCGCTGGTCTGCGCAGCAGACCTGAGTCGGCATACGCGGAGTGTCAGGCACACGTTGAACTCTGGTTTTACGACTGCTGCGCAGCCGAGCGGGAGCAAGCTCCCTCGCCACAGGGTTATGTTGGAACTCTATTCTGGTTTGAAATCAGGTTTGCCGTTGGCGGCTCGCCATTCCTTCACTTTGCTAACGATCGCTTCCGGGGTCGCCTCCTCGTCGGAGTCGGCGTAATAAATCATGTCCGAGCCGTGGGGGTGTTCAGTCAGCTCTTCAAATAACAGGACTGCGCGGACCTGTTCTTTTTCCGAGTCAAATTGCGCATTGCAAATTCCGGATACGAACCGCAGAAAATCTGCTTCGGTGTAATCGGAAAGAATTGGTTTGTGCATTTCAATTTTTTCCCTTGTGGATTTCAGAGTGTTGTTTTGGTGTGGTGACTCTTATGTTTTCAATGTCGTAGACCTTGCCGCTTTTGGATATGTATTTCGTGTGGTGTAGTTTGAGATTAATCTGGGTGACAGTTTTTTCAGGGGCTGACTATTCCGGTTTAAAAACTGGTTTATCGTTGGCGGCTCGCCATTCTTTGATGGCTTTTAGTACGCCGGCTGCGCTGTCCTCAACGCCTTCTTCGGGACAGTACAGAATGTCTATTTCATTCGGGTGTTCCGAAGTTTTTACGATGTTTTCTACAATGTCATCGTGTTCTTTCTCTGAACGGTAATTTCCTTGGAATAGCCGGTTTATAAGGCTGAGATATTCTGATTCTGTGTAGTGTTCAAACTTGGCCTTCAATACCATTTTCAAATTATCTCTACCAATACCGGACAATATTGAACCCGTGGCGAGGGAGCTTGCTCCCGCTGGTCTGCGCAGCAGACCTGAGTCGGTATACGCGGAGTGTCAGGCACACGTTGAACTCTGGTTTTACGACTGCTGCGCAGCCGAGCGGGAGAAGCTCCCTCGCCACAGGGTTATGCTGGAATTGACTATTCTGGTTTGAAACCTGGTTTACCGTTGGCGGCTCGCCATTCTTTGATGGCTTTTAAAACGCCTGCGGGACTGTCTTCAACGCCCTCTGCCGGGTAGTACAAAATCCCTGTTCCGTTTGGATGCTCTGAAGTCCGGACGATATTATTTACAATTGCATCGTGCTCCCGCTCTGAGGAATAGTCTCCCTCCACCAAACGATTTATTAAGGCTGCATATTCTGACTCTGTGTATTCCTCAAACTTGGCCTTCAATACCATTTTCAAATTATCTCTCCCAGTGCCGGACAACATTGAACCTGTGGCGGGGGATCAAGTTCCCCCGCCACAGGGTTATGCATCTTCAGGGCTGTACCGGTCTAAGTATCACTCCCAGTGGGATTGAGCCTGCTCACGAAGTGGTCGGCCCTGACAGCTTGTTTCAGGGACTGACTATTCCGGTTTGAAACCTGGTTTTCCGTTGGCGGCTCGCCAATCTTTGATGGCTTTTAACACGCCTACGGGGCTGTCTTCGACTCCCTTGGCCGGATAGTACAAAATATCCGAACCGCCACTATCGCGTCGTGCTCTCTCTCGGAAGAGTAGTCTCCTTCAATCAAGCGGTTTATGAGAGAGATAAACTCTGACTCTGTGTACTCTTCGAACTTGGCCTTCAATACCATCTCAGTTGCTCCACCGATACCGGAAAATCTTCAACCCGTGGCGAGGGAGCTTGCTCCCGCTGGTCTGCGCAGCAGACCTGAGTCGGCACGCGCGGAGTGTCAGGCACACGTTGAACTCTGGTTTTACGACTGCTGCGCAGCCGAGCGGGAGCAAGCTCCCTCGCCACAGGGTTAAGCTGGAACTGACTATTCCGGTTTGAAACCTGGTTTACCGTTGGCAGCTCGCCATTCCTTGACCGCACCAAGCACTCCATTCGGGCTATCCTCAACACCCTCTCTGGGGTCGTAGAGCACACCCGTGCCATCAGGATGTTCAGAGGTCCGAACGATGTTTTCTACGATTTCATCGTGTTCTTTTTCTGATGAATAGGTGCCTGAAAATAATTTTTCGATCAGTTTCAAGTATTCACTTTCCGTGTATTCAAATAAATGATCTTTAAGCTTCATGTCATTGGTCTTCTGTTTTTTTGTGAATTTTGATGTGCGCTCTAGGTGTCATTACTTTAAGGTTGTCCATGTTGTAGACTTCTCCGCCCTCACTGATAGGGTCGTGATGGTGGATCTCAAGTTTCGCTCGCTTTCCAACTTGCTCCTGAGGAACTGCTGTAGGGGCTAATTTTTTTCTCATATCCGTTTGCCTAAGCTTCGTAAATTGCGCACTCAGCATCTCGTCTTGTCCCATTGCCTTCCAAAACGCCCGCCTAAATGCTTTAAAACTGGAAAACTCCCGCCCCCTCAGCTTATCCGCAATCTGCGCGGGTATCGGTGCGCCCTCCGGGGTTGACGCCGCCCCCAGCCAATTACCCGATATCACTTGTCCATTCCCTGTAGCGACTCCCGGATCCTGTCGGCGATCCCTGAACATCGTGAAGGTCGGCGGGATGCCGGACTCGATCGGGAATACGGTGATGAAGCCACCGAAGCCGTACTGATCCAGTTCGGGAAACGGGTCGACTCGCCCGCCTTGCGGGGTGGCCGTTGCACCTTCGTAGATCGGCAGATCGGTGTCGGCGAACGGTAAGTCCGTCGAAGGATTCAGCGGCAGTACCAAAGGCGTCCAGGTCAAGGTGGGACCCTTGGCCTCGGCGTCGCCGGAGACGTACACATTTTTGCCGGCATCAAAGCGGGCCAGTCTTACCGGCACGTTGGCGGGTACCGTGACGCCGTCCGTACCGACGATGACAATCTCTACGCGGTTGCCGATCGTCCTGGAACCCAGCCTTGCCGGCAGGTCGACGTCTTTGCCGTTGGCCGCTTGTTCGTACAGGTCGACAGCGTTCAGATCGGGAGCGAGTTCCGCGAGCGGAACGCTGGCCGAATAAAGATCACCGCTGCCCAGCCTGGAGGGAATCAGCAGTGCTGCGAAGCCGACCAGCACGGGCGCAGCCGCGGCGCTCACGATAGAAACGGCTGTGCGCAAAGCGGTTCTGAGCGCCAGTGAGGTGGCCTGGCTGGTGGCGATGTGGCCGAGGGTGCCGCTGAACGTTGAGTCAAACGCCGCCATTGAGCCAACGTTGGCGAACGTCGGACTTTGCCAGCGCGCGTCGCTCTGGGCTTGCCATTGTTCATGCTGGCGTTTGTTTTGCGCGGCCAGTTTGGCCTCGGCTTGGGCCGCGCGGCGCGCCTGCTGCTGCCTTTTCCTTTTGGCTTTTTTCTGTGCCTGACTCTGTTCCCTCAGGCGCTGTGCTTCCTCGTCTCGCTGAATCCGCGCCTGTTCAGCCTCGGCTTCTGCCTCACGTTTTGCCTGCGCCTGACGCGCGAGAAGGGCTTGCTCGGCGGCGAGGCGATCCCGCTCGGCAGCCGCGCGTTGAGCTTCTTCCTGTTCCCGTTGGCGACGTGCTGCATCTGCCAACGCCTGTTGCCGCTGTTGCTCCGCAGCAATCCTTGCGTGTTCAGCGGCCTGACGTGCCGCTTCGGCGGCAGCGGCTTGCGCCTGTTCGTTGGCCTGCACGGTGGTCAGCCAGTTGTGCACATTGGCTTGTTGTTGATGCAGAACCGTGAGGGTCTGGGCCAGCAGTCTGGCTTCCAGCGCCGCGCGATAGGACTGTTTCCACAGGTTCATTCCCGGGCCGTTGGGGCTCAGGATGCGGTCGACGATCTGTGCGCGGGAAAGGAACTGGAAAACCGTTTTATCGGTAGGATCGCTGCCGTAGAAACCGTGGGACACCTTGATCTCGTGCTGCAGTTGCCGCGTCTTACGCTCGATCACGGTGTTGCGCACACCCAGCTCGCGGATCAGCGATGCAGCCGGTGGTAGCGGGTGGGTAGAAATTTCCTGTCGTGCGGCAGCCAGGTCTGCTTCGATGGTCACCGGAATCTGTGCGGTCTTGCCTTGATATTCCGCTTCCAGCGGGCCGGTAAAATTTTGCAGAACTTGTTGATATCGGCCGGTGTTTCGCGGCGGTCCGAACATTCCGCTGTTGGGAATCGTGGTGCCGGTTGCGGGACTGATTGGAACGTTTTTGGGGGCTGGTGCGGTTGTATGGACAGCCTCGTCCAACTCCCAGGCTTGGGGCTTCTTCGGCATATTCATATCCTTTTGAATGTGCGCGGTTATCGATAAGCAACTGGCAATGTTCCGTTGCTTTCTGCCATTCAAAATTACAATGAAACGGTTGCAGACTTTTCCGAGAAGCCCGTAGCTGATTGCAGGAGATGAGGCAGGCGTTTTCGACGGGGCGTCGGTTTTAGCGCAGGCTTCTTTTGTGTAATCGGACGTTTCCTATGCAACGAAAGGAAATGCCTTTCAAACCGCACGCCGTTTAGTCCGTTAAACCTTCACCCATAAAAAAAGCGCCCCGGTTTGGCCGGGGCGCTTTTTGTGTTGCGGTGGTTAAATCAGAACGTGTACTTGAAGCCGGTCATGATGTTGCGCGGTGCGCCGTACATGCCGTGGTCGCCGGCGTAGCTGAGGTATTCGCGGTCGAATACGTTGTTCAGGTTGACCGATGCGCTGAGGTTTTTGTTGATGTCGTAGCGTGCCAGCAGGTTGGTGACGGCGTAGCTGCCTTGCTGGAAGGTGTGCAGGTCGGCACCGGTCTTGCTCTGCCAGTTCACGCCACCGCCAACGGTGACTTTGTCCAGAATGCCCGGCAGGCGATAGCTGGTGAAGGTCTTGAGGCTGTGACGGGGCAGGGTGGTGACGATGCGCTGGTCATCGGCATCGGTGCTGACCGCGTAGGCGTAACCGGCAGACGCTTGCCAGCCTTCGGCCAGTTCGCCATCGAGGGTGAATTCCGCACCTTTGGTGGTGGTGCCCTGTTCGGATTTGTAGGTGTTGCCGCCTGGGGTGTCGATCCAGATCGCCAGGTTGTCCTGCTCGATCTTGAACAGCGCGAAGCTGGAGTTCAGCTTGCCATCGAAGTGGCTACCCTTGACGCCGACTTCGTAGCCGGTGCCTTCCATCGGGTCCAGCGGCTTGTTGTTGATGTCGCGAACCCACGACGATTGCGGGTTGAAGATCTTGGTGTAGCTGGCATACAGCGACCAGGTGTCGTTGACGTCGTAGACCACACCCGCGTACGGGATGTAGACGCCGGTTTCCGATTCCTTGGTCTTGGTTTCTGCACCGCCGTACGGTTTGTCTTCGATCTCGCGATGCCAGTCGACCACACGGCTGCCGAGCAGGATGCTCAGGTCATCGGTGGCGCGCAGGCGGGTGGCCAGGTAAGCGGCGTATTGCGTTTCATCGACGGTGGATTTGCCGGTGACGTTGAATTCGGGTTTGACCGAGTCGCCGTTCCAGTTCAGCAGGTTGTCGATGGCGCCGGCAGGGGAGCTGGAATAGTCGTATTTCCAGCCGCCGTAGCTCGGCACGTTTTCGTAGTATTGGGACAGGGTCACACCGGCGATCAGCTCATGCTCGCGACCCAGCAGGCCGAACGGGCCGGTCAGGTAGGCGTCGATGTTGTTCTGGCGCGGGGTACCGGAGAAGCGCACCGGCAGTTGGGTGGTGCCGCTGCCGTCAGGGTTCAGGCCGCCGTTGACGTAGTTGAAGACTTCGTCGAATTTGTTCTCGGAGTGAGTCAATTCAACCTTGCCGCTCCAGCCATTACCGAATTGCTGTTCGATCGAGGTGAAGAAGCTGGTTTGTTCGTGGTCGTTGTAAGACCAGGTCTGCGCCGAGTTCAAGGAACGTTTGAGGTTGGTGCGCGAGCCGTCGGTGAAGCGGGTCGGCAGGCCCGAACGCATTGGCGAGTCGACGTCGGTGCGCTGGTAGCTGAAGCCCATCGTCAGCAAGGTGTCTTCGGTCAGGTCGAACTCGGTGATGCCATACATCAGTTGCGAATCTTGCTTGTAGCGGTCGACCCAGGACTGTTCAGTCTTGAAGTCGCCGACCAGACGGCCACGGATGTTGCCGGTTTCGGTCAACGGCCCGGAGACGTCGAAGCCGGTGCCGTAGCGATCCCAGTTGCCGGCTTCGGCGGTGACGCTGGCCTGAGCTTCGGCGGTCGGACGCTTTCGGATCAGGTTGATGGTCGCCGAAGGGCTGCCCAGGCCGCTGATCAGACCGGTGGCACCACGCACCACTTCAACTCGGTCGTACATCGCCATGCTCTGGGTGTAGTTGTCCATGCGCTTGACGGTCGGCACGCCGTCGATTTCGAAGTTCTGGATCTCGAAACCACGGGAGAAGTAACCGTCGGACTCTGCGCCCTGGCCGTCACGCAGGACGATGATGCCCGGTGTGGCGTCGAGGGTGTCGCTGAGGTTGGTCAGGCGCTGGTCGTCGAGGCGCTGACGGGTCATGACGGTCAGCGACTGCGGGGTTTCCTTGGGTGTCAGGTTCAGACGCGTCGAACTACTGGAGGAGTACGTGGTGTACAGCCCGGTGCCTTCAGTGGTCGACCCCGGCGCCTTGCCGGAAATCGATACCGCGCCCAGCTCCAGTGCGTTTTCCGCACTTGCTCCGGCGGCCGGCACCAGCGAAACGGTGTTGCCGGTCAGTTGATAAGTCATGCCGCTCCCCAGCAGCAAGTTGTCCAGCGCCTGTTTCGGCTCCAGGTGACCGGAGACCGCACTCGATTTCAGGCCCGCCAGGGTTTCCGGGCTGTAGAGAATCTGCAGGTTGGCTTGTTGCCCAAGCTGTTGCAGTGCGCTGGACAGCGGTTGCGCAGGGACGTTGACGTCGACCGGCGTCGCTTGTGCCTGGGCGCTGCCCAGCAGCATCAGCGTCAGCAGGGCACCTGACAGCACGGCGCCACGCGGATTGCGGCGGGAAATGGCTACAGCCAGAGGGGTGCGGGACAACTTTAAGGCTTGCATTTGCTCGGGATGCTCCTGAAGTGCGAGTGCAGTTTTATTAGTTAATGATAATTAGACGCAACACTGCGTAAAAACCGGAAAAAATCCCGCCAGCCGCGAAAAACTCTGCTATCGCGTGAAGGCGGGATCGGCCCATCCCTGAGCGGTTGGCGGGTCAGGCCGGGTTGAGCGCGGTTTTGACTTTGCCGGCATCCATGCGCACCAACTGGTCGGCGACATCGAAGTAACGGTCATCGTGGGAGATCACGATGATGGTTTTGCCCAGGCGTTTGAGGTCGGGCAGCAACTCGGTGTAGAAGATCCGGCGGAAGGTCGGGTCCTGATCCGCGGCCCATTCGTCGAACACCAGCACCGGGCGTTCCTCCAGCCAGGCATTGACCAGCGCCAGACGCTTGCGCTGGCCGGTGGACAGGTCGGTGGTGGTGAAGCTGCCGTCCTGCACGCTGACCTTGTGGGCGATTTCCAGGCGTTGCAGGTATTTGTTGGCGTCGTCGGGAATGTGCGTATCGCCTTGCACCACGTCATCGAACAGGTAGTAGTCGGCAAAGACTGTGGTGAACAACTGGCGGTAATCGTCGCGGGTGAGGGCGGTCACGCACTCGCCGTTGAGGCGGATTTCGCCTTGTTGTGGCGGATACAGGCCCAGCAGCAGTTTGATCAGGGTGGTCTTGCCGCAGCCGTTTTCGCCGACGATGAACACGATGTCGCCCTGTTCGATCTTCAGGTTCACCGGCCCCAGCGTGAACGGACTGGCGTCGCCCACGGCCGGGAAGGCGTAGCGCACGTCTTTGAGTTCCAGGCTCTGCACCGGCTCGGCTTTCTTGCCCTGATCGCTGAGCAACAGATGCGGCTCGGGCGAGGAGAACTGCGCCGACAGCTCAGCGATGCGGCGGAAGGCGATCTGTGCGCGGCTGACCACCGGCAAGGTGCCGACCAGATGTTCCAGCGGACCTTTCATGTACAGCAGCACCAGGACGAAACCGCTCATCACGGTTTTGTCAGCGCTGGGCCAGAACGATTGCAGGGCCAGTGCCAGACCGATGACCACAAAGAACAGCATCGAGCCGAAACTCTTGGCAATCACGAAGGTGTTGATCGATTTGATCTGGGTCTTGCAGATGAAATCGGCAGTGCCCTTGATGCCGCTGTTGAACATGCGTTGGCGACGCGGGCGGTGAATGCGCAGTTCCTTGGCACCTTCGGCAATCGCGTTGTAGTGCTTTTGCAGCTCGTCTTCAGCGTCACGGGCGGCGAAGAAACCTTTGATCCCGCGCCCTTGGGCGAAGTACTGAATGCCCGTGCCGATCAGGATCGCCACCACCATGATCAGGAACATTGGCCACGACAGCATCGCCAGATAACCCATGCAACCGAGGGTTACGGTCAGCGAGATGGCCAATGGCGCGAAGGCGAAGGCGAAGTCGCTGATGGTATCGACATCGTGGGTCAGCACCGGAATCAGGCGATGGCTGCGATAGCGTTCGATCTGTTCGATCGGTGCCGACAGGACTTTCTCGCCCAGTTGTTTGCGCAGGGTGGCGATGATGTGCTGGCCGACATAATTGGTGCCGATGTCCGAGCAGATCGAGCTGAGCAGCGCCAGCACACACAGGCCACCGAACAGCGCGACCACGCCTTGGGTCAGACCGGATTCGGAGTGCAGCGCGTTGTTGATGGTGGCCAGCAGGACCGTGACACTCAGGCCACCGACCATACCCAGAATGACCGACAGTGCGACGACGAGCCGAAAAGGTTTGAGTAGGGTGAACAATTCATGAATTGCACCGCGCGTAGGCTGGGTCATGACAGGACAGTTCCTTGGGTCGTAAAGGCAGATACCCTGTAGAACGTCTGATCCGCTGCTTAATTTAGACGGTCGCCGACTGGCGGCGACCGGGGGGAGAGGAGAAGCGTTACTGCCGATTACAACTCACGCACGACACGGAAACCGATCCAGTCGCCGCGGGTCTTCGGATCAATGTCGTTGCGGTTGCCCGAACGGGAGAAGACCGGCGCTTCACCCCAGTCATTGCCGCGAATGCGCAGGGTCTCGCAGTTGGGTTCCAGCCACGCGCTGCCGTCGGTTGGCGCACCTTTGTAGTCCGGGTGATAGCAGTCTTCGACCCACTCATAGACATTGCCGTGCATGTCGTACAGGCCAAAGGCGTTGGGCGGATAGCTGCCTGCCGGCGAGCTGAAACTGTAACCGTCCGCCGGGCCGTAGGTGTTGGCGTGCTTGGCGATGCTGTAACCCTTGCCCTCGTCGAACGGGAAGGGGAACGGTCCTTTGGAACCTGCACGGGCACCGTATTCACGCTGGGCTTCGCTGAGCATGCTGTAGGTCTGGCCGGTTTTTTTCGACAACCAGGCGACGTAGTTCTTGATGTCCTGGAAGTCCATGCACACCGCCGGCTGGCGCGGGGTTTGCGGGTAGCGCGGTTTGCTCGCGACGCATTCGCGACCGGGGCGCGTGTCACCGTCGGCGATCACCGCACCGCTCTCGCGAATGTAGCTGTCCCACTCACCTGCGGTGACTTGAAAGCGGCTCATGGCGAAGGGTTTGGCGAAGGTCACTGCATGCATCGGGCCTTCGTCGGGTTCGCGCCCGACTTCATCGTCCGGTGTGCCCATGGTAAACGTGCCGGCCGGCAGGACGACCATCTCCGGGCAGTCTTTGCAGTCCTTGAATACTTTGCCCGCGGCGGGCGCTGTCGCGGCCTGTGCGGCGCTCGGCAGCAGACCGGTCATGAGGGCGGCGAGGGCCAGTGCCTTGAGCGCCTTGGCGCCGAGGGCAGGGGTCAACAGATCACGTTTCATGAGTCATCTCGTTTAAAGGAAAGCGGGGCGTCACAGCTGTTTGTTGAGCACGGCCATGAAACGCTCGATGTCGTTTTCGCTGTTCAGCAGGCCGGGTGCGATGCGGATCACCGGGCCGACGTCGCGCTCCACCGCGTCGCATACCACGCGGTTTTGCATGAGTTGAGCGGCGACCTGATCGCAATCGCGATCCTTGATCCGGAAGAAGGTGAAACCGGCAGACAGATCGCTGCTGCGCGGTGTCACCAGTTCAATCGAACGGTGTTCCAGCAAGCGGTTTTTGGCGTAGGTATTGAGTTCGTGAATACGCGTTTGCACCTCGCGCTTGCCCAGCGTCAGATGCAGCTTGAACGCTTCGTCCAGTGCCCAGCGGTGTTCGAAACTGTGATACCCGCCGGGGGTCATGATGGTCGAGAACGTGGTGGCTTCGGAGAAGGTCGGGATGGTCGGGGTGACGTCCTTCAGTTCGCTGGAACGTGCGCAGATGATCCCGGTGCCGCGCGGGCCGAACATCCACTTGTGGGTACCGGCGATAAAGAAATCGCAATGCATGTCGGGGAAGTCGAGGTCATCGACACCAAAGCCGTGCACGCCATCGACGACATAGAGGATGCGATCCTTTTCCTCGCGCTGGCGATTGTGCTGGTCCACCAGTTTGCCGATCTCGCCGATCGGCAGCTTCACGCCGCTGCCCGATTGCACCCAGGTCATGCCCAATACGCGGGTTTCGGGGCGAATGCCTTTGTCGATACGGGTCAGTATTTCGTCGACGGATACCTTTGCGCTGCTGTCGAACAGCTTCAGTTTGCGTACCTTGACGCCATCTTTCTGCTGGCGGTAAGCCAAGGTGTAGTTGGTCGCGTAGTGCTCGTGTTCGGTGGTGAGGATTTCCTGATCGGCGCGCACATGAATGCCGCCATAGATCAGCGCCAGACCTTCGGTGGTGCTGCCGGTGAGGGCGATCTGCTCAGGCTTGGCCTTGAGGTAGCGACCGGCCCATTCGCGCACGGCTTGCTCGCGCTTTTCGGTTTCACCCAGATCCCAATCCATCGCGCGACCGGGATTGCGGTCGAGGGTCACGCGGTAACGCTCGATGGCTTCGCGCACCGGGCGCGGATGGGAGGTCACGAGGAAGTTGGCGAAATGCAGGTAATCCGGATCCTGATCGAACAACTGGCGCAGTTGCGCCCATTTGTTGCCGCCGATCGGTTGTGGATTGGCGGCACGGGCCGGCAGGTTGACGGCAGCGCCCAGGGGCAGGCCGGCGGCAAGAATGCCGGCTTGTTTGAGAAAAGAACGACGGTTGGTCATGAGGTCTGATCGCTTGTTCGAAGAGGTGTCAGCGGTTGACGACAGGCTTGGAGGATTTTTGCACCTGTTCCCAGACTCGCAAGAAGTTGCCGCCCCACAATTTGGCGATGTCGGCCTCGCTGTAGCCACGCGAGATCAACTCGGCGGTCACGTTGCGTGCTTCGCTGACGTCCTTCCAGCCATCCAGACCGCCGCCATCGTTGAAGTCGGAACTGATGCCGACATGGTCGATGCCGATTTTCTTCACGGCGTAATCGATTGCGTCACCGAGGTCCTTGAGGTTGGCCTTGGGTTCTTCGTCGACGATTGCGTAGAGCTGGCCGGCGTACTCGCCAAAGCGTTGTTCCGGCCAAACGGTGATGATCGGGTCACCAGGCATCAGCGCCATCTCCAGGCCCTGCAGTGGCTGCAGATCAAACCTGGCACGCAAGGCATTGAGCTTGTCCTGCGTTGTCTGGCTCAGGGGGCGCAAGTAGGTCGGGAAACCGACGATTTGCACAACGCCGCCACTGTTCTTGATCAGTTGCATTTCCTGGTCGCTGATATTGCGCGGGATATCCACCAGTGCCCGTGGCGCCGAGTGGGAGGCCACGATCGGTGCGCGACTCAGTTGCGCGACCTGTTCCAGTGCCTTGGTCGACATCTGCGAGACATCGATGATCACGCCCAGATCGTTGAGGCGATGCACAGCTTGTTTGCCAATGTCCGACAGGCCGCCGAGCGCATCGCGGGTGTCATTGAAAAACGGCAGTGGTCGTGAAGAGTCGGCCCAGTCGTTGTTGCCCACGTAACTGAAACCGAACATGCGCATGCCACGTGCGGCCCACTTGTCCAGGGCGTTGAGATCGTTGCCCAGTGGATAGGCGTTGAGCATGCTCATGAAAATCGCAAACTTGCCTTCGCCATGCAGACGGCGGAAATCGTCCGGGGTGTAGGCGATGGCGACCTGATTGGGGAAGTCGCGCACCAGGGTGCTGATGATCTTGTAACGGGTTTCCTGTTCGAGGCGTGCTTCTTCGACAAACCCGGCGGTCGGACGGTGGGGGGCGTTGGCGCCGTTCCAGATTTCCGGCCAGCCGAAGATCGTCAGGGCGGCACCGGACAGGCGCCCGCGGGCGGTTTTCACCAGATCGAACTGGCCGCTGCCATCCTTGTCGGCTTCGTTGCCGGCGGTGCCGAAATCGAGCGGCACGGTGATGTGGCTATCGAAAGAAATGATGCGGTCCTGCAACTCATCGGCTTGCTGCATGACTTTGACCGGGTAGCCGGGATTGTCCTTGAACCAGTGTTCCCAAACCGCAAAACCTGCGGCGGCACTGATCGCCAGAGCCAGCGGCAGGCCGATGTAAAGAGCCTTTTTCGAACGTGGTTTTGTCATTGCCATCTCAGTCAGGTTCGCCGTCGAGGTGCAGGCGCAAGGGCCTTCGCTATCTGGGTGGAACGACTGGGCTGCCGGGTAATTTAGGTCTGGCTGAAAAGAACGCGCGCGATGCAGGAACTGTCGAAGGCTGCGATCTTTTCAGGACGGCATAAATTTACCTCCGCAACAAACGTTCTAGCTTGGATAAAGCCTGCTTCATGGCTGACACAGGTAGGGCAATGAAGATTTCTCGACGATGGTTCATGGCGGGCCTGGCACTGACCGGCGCCGCTGTGCCTGCAGCGTATTTTGGGCATCGTGAATGGACGAAGCCGGATCCGACGATCACCCCGGGTGAGGCGTCGTTCGACGTCGCGGATGTCGCCGGGCAACGCCTGGCGGATGCACTGCGCGGTGTCTGGCAGATTCGTTTCGAGGGTCATGACGCCGGTATCGCGGGTTTGCCCGGAGAAGGTCTGGAGGTGTTTCTCGATGTTGCTCACAAAGGGCGCGGCGTCATCGGCTTTCTCGACACGGCCGAGCGCTTGCGTTCGTCTCAGGCACCGCGCTATCGAATTCTCGCGGACCTGGCCGATGTCAAAGCCTCGCAGTTGAGTTGGCGTCTGGTCAGCCTGTCCGCAGCCGACGGTGCACCGGACTACGAATTCAGCATGGCGCTGGATGAGGTCTGGGGCGGTTTCGGCAACGCCGGCAGCGGCAGCCTCAGCGGGCGCGTCCTCAACCTTGATCGGCCCTTGATGCTGCCGGCGCAGGACAACCGTTTTATTGCCGTCAAACGCGTATTCCCCGAGGCACGCGAGCGCGCAGGCTTGAACCCGACGTTGCTGGCCTGGCTTATTTCTCCTGAGCACCGTTTGTTCCATCAGCTCTGGCACGCCAGCCGCGACAAGTGGCATACCTTGAGCGAGGAAAAACGCGGCGCCCTGCGCGGTATCGGCTGGCAACCCGGCCCGCGTGACAAGGAGCGCGACGCCCGTGGTCCGCGCAAGGACCGCAATGGCTCGGGTATCGATTTCTTTTTCATGCACCGGCACATGCTGGGCACGGCGCGTTCAATGCAGGATCTGCCGTCGTGGCAGCATTTTCCGCTGCCGCAGCCGGAATTGATCCGCGACCGCCAGGGTTTTGCCGATTATTTCGACAATCACGACGGCACTTCACTGCCGCCGACCTGGCTGGCCGAGGACGATGACGAATACTCGCAATGGGTCAGCGACATCAAGACGGCCGAGACTTATCACAGTAATTTCCTGGTCTGGGAATCGCGCTACCGTGACCCGCGCTACCTGGCCAGACTGACCTTGGGGCAGTTCGGTTCGGAAGTCGAACTGGGGCTGCACGACTGGCTGCACATGCGCTGGGCGTCAGTGCCACGGGACCCGTCCAATGGCCATCCGGTGCCGTTCGCGCGCGATCCGGCAGATTTTTCCGCACGTTGGTACGCCGCTGAAAACGACTTCCTCGGCGATCCGTTCTCCTCGCATGTGAGCCCGGTGTTCTGGCATTTTCACGGCTGGATCGATGATCGTCTGGAAGACTGGTTTCGCGCGCATGAGCGCTTTCATCCGGGCGAAGTCAGTCGCTTGCAGGTCAATGGTGTGCCGTGGTTTGCACCGGGGCGCTGGGTTGAAGTCGCCGACCCGTGGCTCGGGCCGAGCACTCACGGCTGCAGCACGGTGCCGGGCCTGCAATCAGGCAAGTCAGTGGAGATGGATCCGGAAACCATGAAGCTGGCGCTGCGCATCACCTTCAGCGATGACGAGAAGGTGCTGTCGTCGTTGTTTCGCAAGGTGCCGCAGCGCCCTTGGTATGCGCGTCATCTGAAACCCAAACAGACTTCGGCCTGAGGCCGCGTCATCGTTCTTGGCGAGCAGGCTCGCTCTCGCAGGTTTTTGTGCTGATCCGTAGTTGGCGGCGGCACCTCTGAACACGGTGGGAGCGAGCTTGCTCGCGAACGGGTTTGACCGGCAGAGCACTTACAGCGCCTGCCAGCCACCCCCAAGCGCCTTGTACAACGCAATGCTTGCCTGCATTCGCGACAATCTCAACTGCACATTCAAGTCCTGCGCGGCGTACAACGTGCGTTGGGTTTCCAGCACCGTCAGCAAGTCTTCGGCACCGGCCTGGTAGCGGCTCTGGGCGATGTCGAACGCGGTCTGCGCTTGCCGCAGTTCTTCGCTCTGCCACTGCCGCTGTTCGTCGAGGCCGCGAATGCTGTTCAAGGCTTTTTCAACATCGGCGAAGCCGTTGATGATCGCACCACGATAGTTCTGCAGCAGTTCTTCCTGGCGAGCGGTGGCCTTGTCACGTTCTGCGCCGAGGCGACCATTATTGAAGATTGGCCCGATCAATCCAGCAGTAAGGTTGTAAAAGGGGCTGCGTAGAACGTCGCGGAACTGGTCCGCCCCCGAGCCGATATCGGCACTGAGGGTGACGGTGGGCAGCATGGCGGCGCGGGCAACCTTGACGTCGGCTTCGGCGGCAGCCAGTTGCGCTTCGGCGCGGGCGATGTCCGGGCGTCGATCGAGCAGATCGCTTGGCACGCCGGCGGCGACTTCCGGCCATTGCAACTGATCGAACGATTCCCGGTTCAGTGCAAGTGCCTGAACGGGTCGACCGAGCAGCGCCGCGAGGCTGATCGAAGCGTCGCGGGCTTGTTGTTGCACCAGCGGCAATTGTCGTTGTTGGGCGGCCACCAGGCTTTTCTGCTGAGCCAGTTCCAGAGCGGTGGCCGAGCCTGAGTCAAAGCGCGTTTGCACCAGTTTCAGCACGCTTTGCGCGTTGCCCAGATTGAGTTCGGCAATGCGGCTCTGCTCGCGCAACGACAAGGTTTGCGCATAGGTGTCGGCGACACTGCCGAACAGCGTCAGCTCCACCGTGGCGCGGTCGAACTCGCTGGCCTGCAAGGCAAATTGCGCACTGTCGCGCGACGCCTGTTTGCCACCCCAAAAGTCGATTTCGTAACTGGCATTCAGATTGGCGTCGAAATAATCCACAGCCTTGTTACTGCTGTCGGCGTCCAGTTGACTGTAGCCGTTGCCCCGTAGCAGTTTCTGCCGATTGGCATTGAGCGAGGCCTTTACCTCAGGCAATTGAGAACCGCCGGCGATCACGGTGCCGGCCTGGGCCTGGCGTACCCGGGCCATGGCGGCGGCGAGGTCGAAACTGCCGGCGCGCGCCTGTTCGATCAGACGATCAAGGTCTGGGCTGCCAAACTGCGTCCACCATTGCGGGTTGTTGCGAGCACTGCTGGCAGCAGGCGCTGACTGCCACGCGGCAGGAGGCTGCAAGCCGCTGTCCGGGCGCTGGAGGGGACTGCCGCAGGCGCTGAGAATCAGGCATGCGGTCAACAAACTGAGGCGCGGTTTCATAGATCGATCATTCGCTGGTAAGGGCCGTGACCGGGTCGAGCCGGGCAGCTTTGCGGGCCGGCATGAAGCCGAAGACAACACCGGTGACCAGCGCGCAGCCAAAAGCGCCGAGCACCGCCAGTAACGAGAAGGCGACCGCGACGTCGCTGAGGATCAGCACGCCGCCGACGAGTAACGCCAAGGCAATCCCGGCGATCCCGCCGACCACCGAGAGCATCACCGCTTCGGTGAGGAACTGGCGCAGGATGTCGCGCTGACGCGCACCGGTGGCCATGCGAATACCGATCTCGCGGGTGCGTTCACGCACGGTCATCAGCATGATGTTCATCACGCCGATACCGCCGACCAGCAGGGAAATCGCGGCAATCGAACCGAGCATCAGCGACAGGGTGTTTTGCGTGCGCGCCTCGGCCTGGA
Organism: Pseudomonas fluorescens; assembly: GCF_001648775.1. Lineage (GTDB taxonomy): Bacteria > Pseudomonadota > Gammaproteobacteria > Pseudomonadales > Pseudomonadaceae > Aquipseudomonas > Aquipseudomonas fluorescens_M. The sequence goes on along the minus strand of NZ_LVEJ01000002.1, from coordinate 193,770 downwards.
TCATCGCGGCGTTGTTGGTCAGCTCGAAATCTTTCTTGCCGTTGTGCAGGCGCAGCATCATCCGCTCGATGTCCTGCTCGGTTTCCTTGACCCTGCGCGCATCGGCGGCGGCGATGGCGACGTACTCCGGGTTATAGGTGCCAAACAGGCGCGTGCTGGCGGCGGAGTAGGGGATGGCAATGCGGTCGTCGCTATCGGAATCCCCAGAGCTGGAACCCTTTTCCGCGAGAACCCCGACCACTTGAAAGGGTACGTTTTCAATCAGAATGTACTGCCCGATAGGGTTGGCGACATCCTTGAGCAACTTGCTTCTGACTTTGTGCCCGATGACGGCTACCGCAGCGCCACTGGCTTCGTCGGCAGCGGTGAAGTAAGTGCCTTCAACCACTGGCCAATTGAAAATCTTCGGGAAATTGGTGTCATTGCCGCCGACGTAACTGTTGTGGTCGAGATTGCCGAAACGCACCACGGCTTCGGCGCCGTTGACGGGCATGATCTGCTTGATCAGCGGCAGGGTGGCGAGCACGGCGAGGTCGTCGAGGGTGATGATGCCCTGCGGTGCGCGCGGGTGCGGAGGGACGCCGCCCAGATAAATGATGTTGGAGCCGAACGCACCCATTTGCGCCATGACCTGACGCTTGCTGCCTTCGCCGACGGCCAGCATCACCACCACCGAGGCCACGCCGATGATGATGCCGAGCAGGGTCAGCGCGGTGCGGAAACGGTTGATCCACATCACTCGCCACGCGGCGTGCAAGGCGTCGACCAGTTCGCCTTTCCAGGCGCCGGTGGCTTCGGCGCCCTCGGCCAGACGCTTGCGCAGATCGACCGCTTGCAGGGCGCCGGGGTTGGCGCTGGTCTGAGCCGCGGGGTTGTCCTTGGCGCTGTCGCTGATGATCAGGCCGTCGCGGATTTCGATGATGCGTTTGGCCCGCGCCGCGACTTCGCGATCGTGGGTGATGAGGATCACCACATGGCCCTGGCTCGCCAGCTCGTCGAGCAGCGCCATGACTTCTTTGCCGCTGTGGCTGTCGAGGGCGCCGGTCGGTTCGTCGGCAAGAATGATGTGGCCGCCGTTCATCAAGGCGCGGGCAATCGACACCCGCTGTTGCTGACCGCCGGAGAGCTGATGCGGGCGGTTGCCGGTGCGTGAGGCGAGGCCGAGGCGGTCGAGCAGGGCGGCAGCGCGGGCATGACGCTCGGCGGCGGGCGTGCCGGCATAGATCGCCGGCATCTCGACGTTTTCCTGGGCCGAGCCGGACGGAATCAGGTGGTAACCCTGAAACACAAAACCGAAGGCTTCGCGGCGCAGCCACGCCAGCTCATCGCTGTCGAGGCCGGCGACGTTTTCCCCGGCGAAGCGGTATTCGCCGGACGTCGGCCGGTCGAGGCAGCCAAGGATGTTCATCAGAGTCGACTTGCCGGAGCCGGACGCACCGACAATCGCCACGAATTCGCCAGCGTGGATCGACAGGTCGATGCCGCGCAATACGTGAACTTCAGGCGCATCGCCGCCGCCGTAGGATTTGCGGATGTCCTGCAGGTCGATCAGGGGCGTTTGCATTTAACCCCCGTTGCCGTCAGCCGGGCCGATCAACAGATGATCACCCTCGCTCAGGCCGTCGAGAATCTGCACCTTGAGCCGATCGCTGATGCCGGTGCGCACTTCGCGGGATTCGATTTTGCCGTTGGCGGCAACCACCTGCGCGGTCTGCAGGTTGGCGGTGGCGCTGCCTTGCAGGGCCGCCACCGGGGCGGTGAGGACATCCCTGGCCTGATTGGCGACGAAGAACACCTGGGTAGTCATCTCCGCCATCAGTGCGTTGTCGGCGTTATCGACGTCGAGCAATACGGTGTAAAGCACCACGCGGGCGCTGCCGCTTTTGCTGCTGCTGGCCGGGCTGCCGCCGCCCTGGCTGGTTTGATCAAGAGGTTTGGGCGGTACCGGCAGAATCTGCCGCACCGTGCTGCTCCAGCGCCGATTGCCGCCGCTGAGGGTGGTGAAGTAAGCGGTCATGCCCGGTTTGACGTGGCCGATATCGGCCTCGGAAACCTCGGCCCACACGGTCATTGGCGACAGTTTGGCGATGCGCAGAATCAGCGGCGTTTGCTGCTGCGCGTTGAGTGTCTGGCCTTCGCGGGCATCGAGGGCGACCACGGTGCCGGCCATCGGCGCGTAGATGCGTGTGTAGCCGAGCTCGGCCTGATCGCTGCGCAAACTGGCCTCGGCCTGGCGGATCTGCGCCTGGAACATGTCGATGCGTGCTTGCGTGGCTTTCAGTTCGGCGCGAGCGGTCTGTACGTCTTCTTCGCGTGTGGCGCCACCGGCCGCGAGGTTTTGCTGGCGCTGATATTTCTGCTGCGCCAATTCATGTTGCGCGCGTTGTTCCTGCAACTGCGCCTTGAGGTTCTCGATCGAGAACCGGCCGGCGTCGAGCTTGGCCTTTTGCGTCGACGGATCGATCTCCACCAGCAATTGGCCTTCCTTGACCACGTCGCCGACTTCGACATGGATCTTCTGGATCTGCCCGGAGGCCTGCGCGCCGACGTCTACGTAACGGCGTGGTTGTAACGTGCCGAGCGCGGTGACGCTGCTTTCGATATCGCCACGGCTCACTTGCACGGTGGCTAACTTATCCCGGCCCGGCGGCAGCATTTGCCACGCGGCATAGCCGAAAACAGGGATCAGACAGAGGACTACGAGCAGGGCGCGTCGGGCGGGGCGGGGACGTTTCATGCAGGGTTCCGGCCAGTGGAAATCGGCCCGTCGTTCGGCTGGCACACAGGTTCGGGCAGCGCTGAACGCTGTCGCAGGGCGCGACAGACACGGGGAGCTGTCCTGTAAACGTTGCAAGGGCGGGGGAATTTAAGCGCGGAAACACGAAGTTACAGCTATAGAGCAGGACTATTTGTCGGTCAACGGCAAACACCACTTTAAATCTATATGAGAATTACTATAAATTACGCGCCTCAAGTTGCCACTATCTTGCTACCGCGTTTCGCGCCGTCGTAAAGCGGTGTGCTCAAGGACACAAACCGCATTTTCGCGGCCGGGAGTCATGTTGGAAAACTACTATCGAGAGCTGGTGTGTTTCCTGAACGCCAAGCTCGGCAACCGTCAGGTTGCCGAAGATGTGGTGCATGACGCCTATGTGCGGGTGCTGGAGCGCTCCAGCGACACGCCGATCGAGCAACCCCGCGCCTTCCTCTATCGGACCGCGTTGAATCTGGTCATCGATGACCATCGCCGCAACGCCCTGCGCCAGGTCGAATCGCTGGAAGTGCTCGACAATGAAGAGCGCTATTTCACCCCCTCGCCCCACAGCAGCCTCGATCATGGCCAGCGCCTGCAGATGCTTCAGCGTGCGTTGGCCGAGTTGTCGCCGCTGTGCCGCGAAAGTTTTCTGCTGCGCAAGATCGAAGGTCTGTCGCACCCGGAAATCGCCGGGCAACTCGGCATTTCCAAGGCTTTGGTGGAAAAGCACATCGTCAACGCCATGAAACATTGCCGCCTGCGCATCAAACAATGGGATGCCCATTGAGCTGTCGGCGTTAAATTTTATTTCACTGTCCTCGTTCCTACTCAACAGACGACCTGCTGTCCTGCTCAAGGCCGGTCAGGTCACTTAGGCTCTCCTTGCCCCTTTGTTGAGGGGTTCATCCAGAGGACACTGGAAATGACTCAGGCAATTGCATCGCCCATCGTTCACGACCTGATCGGCGTCGGTTTCGGCCCTTCGAACCTGGCGCTGGCCATCGCTCTGCAAGAGCGTGGCCCGAGCCACGGTGAGCTGGATGTGCTGTTCCTCGACAAGCAGGCAGATTACAGCTGGCACGGCAACACCCTGTCGACGCAAAGCGAGTTGCAGATTTCCTTCCTCAAGGATCTGGTGACCCTGCGCAATCCGACCAGCCCGTATTCGTTCGTCAACTACCTGAAATACCACGGTCGTCTGGTCGACTTCATCAACCTCGGCACCTTCTATCCGTGCCGCATGGAGTACAACGACTACCTGCGCTGGGTGGCCGGGCAGTTCACCGAGCAGAGCCGCTACGGCGAAGAAGTGCTGACCATCGAGCCGGTGCTGCACAACCATCAGGTTGAAGCACTGCGCGTGATTTCCCGCGATAGCCAAGGCCTGCAACACGTGCGCACCACCCGTTCGGTGGTGGTCAGCGCCGGCGGCACGCCGCGTATTCCCGAGGCGTTCAAGGCGCTGAAGGGCGACACCCGGGTGTTCCACCACTCGCAATACTTGTCGCAGATGGCCAAGCAGCCGTGCGTGAACAACAAGCCGATGAGCATTGCGATCATCGGTGGCGGGCAGAGCGCTGCAGAAGCCTTCATCGACCTGAACGATTCGTTCCCGTCGGTGCAGGTCGACATGATCTTGCGCGGCTCGGCACTCAAGCCTGCGGACGACAGCCCGTTCGTCAACGAAGTGTTCTCGCCGGAGTTCACCGACCTGGTGTTCCAGCAGAACAGCGCCGAGCGTGAACGTCTGGTCAACGAGTACCACAACACCAACTACTCGGTGGTCGACATCGACCTGATCGAGCGCATCTACGGCATCTTCTATCGTCAGAAAGTATCCGGGATTGCCCGTCACGCGTTCCGCACCCTGACCACCGTCGAGAGCGCTACCGCCACCGACAACGGCATCGAACTGGCCGTGCGCAATAACGCTACTGGCGAAGTCACCGTGCGCAACTACGACGCCGTTGTTCTGGCCACCGGTTACGAGCGGCAGATGCACCGCAAACTGCTGGCGCCGCTGGAAGAATACCTGGGTGACTTCGAGGTCGATCGCAACTACAAGCTGATCACCGACGAGCGCTGCAAGGCCGGCATCTACATGCAGGGCTTCTGCCAGGCCAGCCATGGTCTGAGCGATACGTTGCTGTCGGTGCTGCCGATTCGTGCGGACGAGATTGCCGGTTCGCTGTATGAGCATGGCAAGAACCGTGGGCATCGTTCGATGGCGGATCTGCTGTTGGCGACTGCCAGCTGATTTTTTAGCGCCTCACATACCGCTTTCGCGAGCAAGCTCGCTCCCACAGGGGATTTTCAGTGAACACAGATTCTGTGTCAGATGAAGACCCAATGTGGGAGCGAGCTTGCTCGCGAAGGGGTCGTCAAAAGCACCCTGAAATCTGAATCCTGAACCCTTCCTGAACATCCCCCACATTCCCCGACACACTTCCTTTTGCCGGTTTACTCTCCAGACATCGGGGCGTAAGCTTCGCGCGTTTTCATCAATAGCGGAGACCCACAGTGGGTACTTGTTCGAGTGACAGTTGTCGGCCGGTCTCGGTAACCGGCAGATTCTCGGCAAGATAACGCGCAGCCTTTCTCTGCCGTTGTCTCGCCGTAAAAGCGAGCAGCGGCATCCCGTGCATGACCCGTCCTGGGCCATGTCTGGACGTTCCTTCTCATCGACGCTGAACAGAGCGTGATTGCGACTTCACTGTCGTCATCGCAGCCCTATCGACACGCCTGTCTTTTCTGACCGGCGCGCCAAGCCTTGCCGTGCCGGTTTTTCCGGCGGACGAGGCGCGGCCGTACCTGCTTGACGGTTTCCCGGCTGACCATAGGGGCAACAGCCATGAAACTTACGCTTAAGGAATTTTTCGCAGGTTTTCTGCGCACTCGCCACATCGCCCGGCACTTCCGTCGCCTGGCGCTGCTGGAATCGATCAACGACACCACGGTCAGCCGTGAAGTCCCACCCACTCTGGCCAACACCCTGGTCGATGCCGCGCATTGCGACAGCGGCGTACTGCTGTCGTCACTCGGCACGCATTCCGATGGCCTGACCGATTTCGAAGTCGATGCGCTGCGTGCGCAATACGGCCTCAACGAAGTCGAACACGAGCAGCCGCTGCCTTGGTGGACTCACCTGTGGCACTGCTACAAAAACCCGTTCAACCTGCTGCTGACCCTGTTGGCGGTGATCTCGTGGCTGACCGAAGATCTCAAGGCGGCCGTGGTGATTTTCTCCATGGTGGTGCTGTCGACGCTGCTGCGCTTCTGGCAGGAAAGCAAATCCAACCAGGCCGCCGATGCGCTGAAAGCCATGGTCAGCAACACCGCCACGGTGATGCGCCGCGACGCGCCACGCAGTGAATTGCCGATCAAGCAATTGGTGCCGGGCGACCTGATCGTGCTCTCGGCCGGTGACATGATTCCTGCTGATTGCCGCGTGCTCAGCGCGAAAGATTTGTTCGTCAGCCAGGCAGCGATGACCGGCGAATCGATGCCGGTGGAAAAATTCCCGCGTCAGGCTGATCGCGACACGCGCAATCCGCTGGAGCTGGAAAACATCCTGTTCATGGGCACCAACGTGGTGTCGGGAACAGCGGCGGCGGTGATTCTGACCACCGGCAACAGCACTTATTTCGGCGCGTTGGCGCAACGTGCTGGCGCCACTGATCGGGCGGTGACCTCGTTCCAGCAAGGCGTCAACAAAGTCAGCTGGCTGTTGATCCGCTTCATGTTCGTCATGGCACCGCTGGTGCTGTTCATCAACGGTTTCACCAAGGGTGACTGGACTGAAGCACTGCTGTTTGCGCTGTCGATTGCCGTCGGCCTGACCCCGGAAATGCTGCCGATGATCGTCACTTCGACTTTGGCCAAAGGCGCGGTGTTTCTGTCACGGAAAAAAGTCATCGTCAAACGCCTCGATGCAATTCAGAACTTCGGTGCCATGGACGTGCTGTGCACCGACAAGACCGGCACGCTGACCCAGGACAAGATCTTCCTCGCACGCAATGTTGACGTCTGGGGCGCAGATTCCGATGACGTGCTGGAAATGGCCTATCTGAACAGCTACTACCAGACCGGCCTGAAAAACCTGCTGGATGTCGCGGTACTGGAACACGTGGAAATCCACCGTGAACTGAAAGTCGGCACGGCGTTTCGCAAGGTCGACGAGATCCCGTTCGACTTCAATCGTCGGCGCATGTCGGTGGTTGTAGAAGGGCGTGGCCAGCCGCATCAGTTGATCTGCAAAGGTGCGGTGGAAGAAGTGTTGGCGGTGTGCAGCCGCGTGCGTCATGGCGAGGTCGATGAAGCCTTGAGCGATGAATTGCTGACCAAGATTCGTCAGGTCACTGCAGCATTCAACGCTGAAGGCTTGCGCGTGGTGGCGGTTGCCGCACGCTCGATGCCCGAAGGTCGAGAAGTTTATAGCTTGGCCGATGAACAGGAACTGACGCTGATCGGTTACGTGGCGTTCCTCGATCCACCGAAGGAGAGCACGGCGCCCGCGCTGAAGGCATTGGCCGAACATGGCGTGGCCGTGAAAGTGCTGACTGGCGATAACGAGTTGGTGACCGCGAAGATCTGCCGTGAAGTCGGCCTCGCGCAACAAGGCCTGCTGCTGGGCAATGACGTTGAACGCATGAGCGATGCCGAACTGGCCGTGGCCGTAGAGACCACCAATGTCTTCGCCAAACTGACGCCATCGCACAAGGAGCGCATCGTGCGCATCCTCAAAGGCAATGGCCACGTCGTCGGGTTCATGGGCGACGGCATCAACGATGCACCAGCGTTGCGCACTGCTGACATCGGTATTTCCGTGGACAGCGCAGTGGACATCGCCAAGGAAGCGGCCGACATCATCCTCCTCGAAAAGAGCCTGATGGTGCTGGAGGAGGGCGTACTCGAAGGGCGGCGTACCTTCGCCAACATGCTCAAGTACATCAAGATGACCGCCAGTTCCAACTTCGGCAACGTGTTCTCGGTGCTGGTCGCCAGTGCGTTTATTCCGTTCCTGCCGATGCTGCCGATGCACCTGCTGGTGCAGAACCTGCTCTACGACATTTCGCAGATTGCGATTCCGTTCGATAACGTCGACGAGGACATGCTGAAAAAACCACAACGCTGGCAGCCAGGCGACGTCGGGCGCTTCATGCTGTTCTTTGGCCCGATCAGTTCGATCTTTGACATCACCACGTTCGCCTTGATGTGGTACGTATTCGATGCCAACACCCCGGATCACCAGACCCTGTTCCAGTCCGGCTGGTTCGTGGTCGGGTTGCTGACCCAGACGCTGATCGTGCACATGATCCGCACGCCGAAGATTCCGTTCCTGCAAAGCCGTGCAGCCATGCCGCTGCTGGTGATGACCGGGATCATCATGGCGGTCGGCATCTTCCTGCCGATGGGGCCGCTGGCGCACTACTTCAAATTGCAGGCGCTGCCATCGCTGTACTTCGTGTTCCTGCCGGTGATTCTGCTGGCGTACATGGCGCTGACTCAAGCGGTGAAAGGCTTCTACATCCGCCGGTTCGGCTGGCAATAACAGCAACACAACATTTTCCCCTGTGGGAGCGAGCTTGCTCGCGAAGGCGTCCTGTCAGTGAAACATCTGTTAGCTGACACACCGCTTTCGCGAGCAAGCTCGCTCCCACAAGGAGTTGATGCGTTCTCAAGAGAGATTTACACATGCAAGCCATCAACAACCTCAACCTCGATTCGCTGCTCGACACCCTCGTCAGCCTCAGCGCCGCGTTCATCCTCGGCGGCCTGATCGGCTTCGAGCGCCAATACCGGCAACGCACCGCTGGCCTGCGCACCAACGTGCTGGTCGCCGTCGGCGCCGCGATTTTCGTCGACATGGCCAACCGCCTCGCCGGCGCAGAAGGCGCGGTGCGGGTGGTCGCCTACGTGGTGTCCGGCATCGGTTTTCTCGGTGCCGGGGTGATCATGCGCGAAGAAGGCAATGTGCGCGGCCTCAACACCGCCGCGACGCTGTGGACGTCCGCCGCAGTCGGTGCCTGTGCCGGCGCCGACCTGCTCGCCGAAGCTGTACTCGGTACGCTGTTCATTCTTGCCGCCAACACCTTGCTGCGGCCGATCGTCAATAACATCAACCGTCAGCCACTGGACGTGGTCTCGGCGGAAGTCACCAACATCGTCTACGTCATCGCTCGGCGCTCACAGCAAAAAGCCGTGTTCGCCTTGCTTGAAGCCGAACTTGAGCGCAGCAACTACCCGGCCAGCGATGTCGACGTGCATGCCTTCGGCGCCGATGAAATCGAAATCGAAGCGACGCTGGCGACGACGTCGGTCGATGGTGATGAACTGGACGCACTGATCGCGCGGATCTCGACCTCAGCGCTGGTGGTGCAGGCGTTCTGGAGCCCGAGCACCACTGAGTGATAGGTCCAGGCTGCGCTGCAGTTCTCGATCACTCAGCGATGAATGAACGTTTTTTTAGGAAAAGTCCTACAGAACCCTCCGCGAGGCTTGCGTAGTCTTGCCGCACTCAGACACCTGACAGCGGTAGCTTGCCCATGACCAACAAAACCCTGCGTATCCTGATCGCCGACCCGCAGCATTTTCACCGGATGAAAATCGAGCGTCTGTTCAACAGCCTTGATTACTACCGCGTCGCGCCGGTGCAGAACCTTGTGGAGTTGTTGACCCTGGTGGACTACGGTTGCGAGCCGTTCGATGTGGTGGTCATCAACGCTGCACTGTCCGCAGGCGCACTGGATCTGGCGGATTTCTTTGTCGATAACCCACAGGTTCGTCAGGCCTTGATCTACAACGAGCCTTCGGCACCTGTGCACGCCGTTTGCGGATTCGCCGGGGAACATGTGCACATCCATCACGCCGCCTTACCTGGCGTTCAGTTGATCAGGCACTTGATGGCGCTGGCCGAGGGCCCCGCAGCGTTGCAGAATCTGCGCCCGCAACGCCGGGCCAATGCATAGAAAAGTGCTTGTCGCAACTGTCAGGTCTGACAGGTGATTCATCTCCCGTTCCGTGCGACATTCTCTGCGCAGCCATTGCGTCAGGATCAGCCAACACCGGTGGCGGCATCATGTCTTTTGTACAGGGAGTGGTCATGAAGTCAGCGCTGATCGTCGATGATCATCCGGTGGTGCGCGCCGCCATCCGCATCGTGCTGCAAGCCGAAGGTTTCAAGATCATCTACGAGGTGTCCAGTGGCAATGAGGTCCTGGCGCTGATTCGTGAGAAAAAACCCCACCTGGTGATTCTCGATCTGCGCTTGCCGGCACTCGACGGGCTGGAGGTGCTGGTACGGATCAAGGCTAACGATCTTGGTTGTCGGGTGCTGGTCTTCAGTTCGCACGACCCGCTGTTCTATCAAGAGCGCTGCCTGCGCGCGGGGGCCATGGCCTACGTAACCAAAACCAATCAGTTGCAACAACTGCACAAGGCCATTCAGGCGGTGATGGCTGGCTACACCTATTTTTCCGCGCTGCCGGAGCATGTCAGCGTACTGACCACCGTGCAGATCACGGAAAAACAGATGATCGATCAGCTCTCCGATCGCGAACTGAGTATTTTCGAGCAGTTGGGGCAGGGCAAATCCAACAAGGCGATTGCCGAGGACATGCACCTGAGCCACAAAACCATCAGCACTTACAAAACCCGCCTGATGAAAAAGCTCGGCGTGTGTTCTGCGGTGCACTTGCGCGATTTCGCCAAGCGCAATCACTTGATCTGAGCCTGTGAACATGAGGCTGGGGTACTTGGTCTGTGGGTTGTGGTTGGGCCTTGTGCTGGTGTGCCGGGCGAGTGAACTCCCGCAGCCACTGCAGGTGCTGACGCGGGCCGGGCCGGACAACGTGCAGGTGCGACTGGATGAGCAGGAGCGGCAATGGCTGCGTCAGCATCCGGTGTTGCGCATGGGCATTTCCGGGCCCGATTACCCGCCGTTCGAAATCACCCGCAATCAGCATGAACTGGAAGGGCTCACGGCAGATTACGCGGATCTGTTGGCGCAACTGCTCGGCATCACCATGGAGGTGCGGCGCTATGCCAATCGGGACGCAGTGATGGCCGCCCTCAAGCGCGGCGATCTCGATCTGTTGGGGACATCCAATCAGTTTGAAATAGCCGACCCGGATTTCATGCTGTCGCGCTCTTACGCTGAAGATCAGCCGATGCTGGTGACCCGGCATGACGAAACGTTGCCCATGGACCTCGCTGGCAAACGTCTGGCCATGGTCGAGGACTATCTGCCGCTGGCGAGTGTGCAGGCGTTTTATCCGCAGGCGCGGGTGCAGCGCTATCCCTCGGCGATGGACGCGCTCGGTGCCGTGGCGTTCGGCGCCGACGATGTCTATCTGGGCGACTTCATCAGCGCCAACTACTTGATCAACACCAATTATCGCAACGACCTGCAACTGGCCGGGCCGTCGGGGCTTGATGCCAATCCGTTCGGCTTTGCAATGTTGCGCAGTGATGTGCGCCTCAAGCGCATTTTCGACAAGGCGTTGGCGGCGATTCCGCTTGAGCATCGCTACCGCATTGAACAACGCTGGAGCGCCGGGCCTGCGGAGATGGCCGAGCAGGCTCGGGTGCAACTCAGCGCCGCCGAACAGCAATGGCTGGAGCAACACCCGTCGGTGCGGGTCGGCGCTATCGAAGATTTCGCGCCACTGACTTTTTTTGATGCGGACGGTCGTTTCAGTGGCCTGTCAGCGCAACTGCTCAGCCTGATCAGCCAGCGCAGCGGGTTGCATTTCGAGATCGTGCGCGGCGGCTCGCTGGATCGCCAGATCGAGCAACTGAAGGCCGGTGAGCTGGATATGTTGCCGGTGGTCACGCCGAGCAGCGAGCGGGAAGCCGAGCTGCAATTCACTCGGGCCTATCTGAACAACCCCTTCGTGCTGGTCAGCGCGGCAACGGCGCAAAGCCCGCGTACGCTTGACGAGCTGAAGGGCAAGCGCCTGGCGATTTATCGCGGACACCCGTTGCGCGGATATCTGCTGGCGCGCGTGCCGGGGATTCGTCTGGTCGAGGTCAAAAGTCCGGCCGAAGGCATGGCGTTGATTGCCAAGGGGCAGGCCGACGCTACGGTGAGTTCGTTACTGGTCGCGCGCTTTCTGATCGCCCGGCAATACCGCGAGCGTTTGCGCATCCTCGGCACTGTCGGCGACCAGCCGGCGCGCATTGCACTGGCGACGACGGCGCAGGCGCCAGCGCTGCATTCGATCCTGAACAAGGCGTTGCTGAGCATCGCCCCACAACAGATGGACGATCTGGTCGAGCGCTGGGGCCACGATGTGGTGGTGGAGGACAGCTATTGGCTGCGGCATCGCCGCACGATTGTGCTGGGGTTTGCCGGTGCGGCAGGCTTGCTGGTACTGGCGCTGGCGTGGATCGGTTTCCAGCGCTGGCAGATCCGCCAGCGCCAGCAATGGCTGCAGCAATTGCAGGAAGCCAAGGAAGCGGCGGACGATGCCAACCGCGCCAAGACCACGTTTCTGGCGACCATGAGCCACGAAATCCGCACGCCGATGAACGCGTTGATCGGCATGCTCGAACTGGCGCTGAAACGTGCCGAAGAAGGTGTCACCGATCGTTTGGCGATTCAGGTGGCGTCCAATGCCGGGCAACAACTGCTGGCCCTGATCGGCGACATTCTCGACATCGCCCGCATCGAAACCGGGCATTTGTCGCTCGCCCCTGAACGCGCCAATCTGCGTGAATTGGTGGTGTCGGTGTGCCGCGTGTTCGAAGGGCTGGCCCGGCAGAAACGCTTGCTCTGGCACATCGACGTCGACGTGCGCAGCGACGTCGATGTACTGATCGATCCGACGCGCTTCAAGCAAGTGCTGTCGAATCTGCTGAGCAACGCGATCAAGTTCACGGAGGAGGGCGAAGTGAGTCTGCGGCTGAAAGTGAGCGCAGTCTCGCCCGAGCGACTGGCGGTGCAAGTGGTCATCGAGGACAGCGGTATCGGCATCAGCGCGCAGGATCGGCAGCGGCTGTTCAGTCCGTTCGTGCAGGCGCGCAACAACACGCAATCGGTGCGCAGTGGTTCCGGGCTGGGGCTGGTGATCAGTCGCAATTTGTGCGAAATGATGGGTGGCACCTTGCGTCTGGACAGCGAGCCAGGCCAGGGCACCCGTGTCGAGGTCAGTCTCGAACTGCCATTGCTGGTCGCACTCGCGCAGCCTTCCAAACCCTCCGAAAGAGTGGCGGCGACCACTTGTTCACTGAGCGTGCTGGTGGTGGACGATCACCCGGTGAACCGTTTGTTGTTGTGCTGGCAATTGAGCGAGCTCGGCCATCGTACGGTCGACACCGAGGATGGTCATGAGGCACTCGAGCGTTGGCGGGCGCAGCCGTTCGATGTGGTCATTACTGACTGCAACATGCCACGGCGCAATGGTTATGAACTCGCCCGGGCCATTCGTGATGAGGAAGCCGCGAGTGCTCGCACGTCGTGCCTGATTCTCGGGTTTACCGCCAATGCGCAGGTCGAGGAGAAAGTCCGTTGTCTTGCCGCCGGCATGGACGAGTGCCTGTTCAAACCGATTCGCCTGCACGATCTGGCGCAGGCTTTGAGTGGCGCCAGCCCTTGTGAGGGGATTGTCGTCGAGGACGATGAAATCGCCCTGGCCGTGCTCGACTTGAGTGCGTTGGAACAAATGGCTGGCAGTGATCACGCGCTGATCGAGCGTCTGCGCGAAGAAGTCTTGAGCAGCCTGAACCACGATTTGCAACGCCTCGACGCCTTCAGTCAGGCGCAGGATGCGGGCGGGCTGAGTGAGCTCGCCCATCACATCAAGGGCGCCGCGCAGATGGTTGGCGCGGCGCGGGTGGTCTTGGCCTGCGACGAGCTGGAGCGGGCATGCGCAGATGCCGAAAGCGTCACGCTGGGCAGCGCGACCGAAACCTTGCGCGAAGCCATGCACGGCCTCGCGCAACGCCTTCAGGCTTGAGCGTCAATCCCAGACCGGCGCGATGCCTTTCGGGCTGGTCAGGCGATGGCCGCGATCGAGCGTGGCGATCTGCGCCATGTCGGCTTCGCTCAACGTCAGCGCAGTGGCGCCGAGATTGCTCTGCAGGTTGGCGCGCTTGGTCGACGACGGAATCACCGCGTAGCCCGACTGCATGGCCCAGGCCAGGGTGACTTGCGCCGGGGTGGCTTGCAGGCGCACGGCGATCTGCTGGATCAGCGGATCGTTCAGCACTTCACCGTAGGCGAGGGTCATGTACGAGGTGATGTGGATGCCCTGGCTTTGGGCGAACTCGACGACTTTGCGGTTTTGCAGGTACGGGTGCAGTTCGATCTGGTGGGTCGCGATGTTTTCGGCACCGACGGCCGCGATGGCCTGTTGCATCAGGTCGATGGTGAAGTTGGACACACCGATCTGCCGGGTCAGGCCCAGGCGCTTGGCTTCCAGCAAGGCGCCCATGAATTCTTCGACCGGTACCTGGTCTTCCGGCGATGGCCAGTGGATCAATGTCAGGTCGAGGTAGTCGGTCTGCAGTTTCTGCAGGCTTTCCTTGAGACTGTCGATCAGACGGTCCTTGGCGAAGTTGGCAATCCAGATCTTGCTGGTGATGAACAGTTCTTCGCGCGGGATACCGCTGGCGGCGATGGCCTGGCCGACATCGGCTTCGTTTTCGTAGATTTGTGCGGTGTCGATGACGCGGTAGCCGAGTTCAAGGGCGGTGCTCACCGAATCGATGACGACCTGGCCTTGCAGGCGAAAAGTACCTAGGCCGAAAGCGGGAACAGACATGTAAGACTCCAGGGGGTGCAGTGGGAATGGGGTCGAGTATCCGCGTGTGCATCCGTGAGAAAAACCGCTGCTGGGGCAAAGCACTGTTGATCAGAAGTCATGAATCAGAATTTTGGATTTTCTGTGTCTGGGCTGGCCTCTTCGCGAGCAGGCTCGCTCCCACATTGGAATGCAGTTTCCTGTGGGAGCGAGCCTGCTCGCGAAGGGCGCACTGCCGATTCAGGCAATGTCGCTGTGGGCAAACTCCTCGCCGAGAAAATCAATCAAGGTGCGCACCGACGGCAGCAACCCGCGTCGCGACGGAAAGATCGCATGCACCACACCGCACTTCGGCGCCCAGCCCGGAATCAACTCCACCACCCGTCCCGCGGCAATGTCCTCGCGCACCACCACACTCGGCAAATGCGCCACGCCAACTCCGGCGATTACTGCCTGACGCAGGGCAATCAAATCATCAGTAACCATCCTCGGCGAATGCCGAATCAGTGCCGTGTTGTCATTTGGCCCGAGCAGTTCCCACTGATATTCGCGCTGCGCCGCGCCCCAGTGCAGGCTCGGCAAACCGTTGAGGTCGGCGGGCGAGGGCGGTGATGACAGGCGTTCGACAAATACCGGGCTGCCGACCACCGATTGCGTGCTGTTGCCCAGCACCTTCATGACCATGTCGGTGTTCTCCAGCGGCGGAAAACGCACGCGCAGGGCGATGTCGAAGCCTTCGTGCAACAGATCGACGCGGCGATTGGTGCTCTCGATGAACAATTCCACCAGCGGGTATTTGAGCATGTAGCGGGTGAGCATCGGCCCGACCCAGGAGTTGAGCAGCGCTGTCGGACAACTCAAGCGCACCAGCCCTTGCGGCTCGGAACGATTGCGTTCGATCAGCTCGGCGGCGCTTTCGGCCTCGACGCGCATGGCCAGGCAGCGCTGGTAATACGCCTGGCCAATTTCGGTCAGCGAGCAATGGCGACTGGTGCGGTGCAGCAAGCGCACGCCAAGGCGTTGTTCCAGTTCGGAAATGCGGCGGCTGAGTTTTGATTTCGGCATGTCCAGCGCGCGCCCGGCGGCGGCGAAACCCTGATGTTCGACCACTTGGGTGAAGTAGTAGAGGGTGTTGAGGTCTTCCACCATCGTTCTCCATATAGAACGCTAAGGCTGATTTTTGCAGTCTAGTGCATTAATGGTCATGGATTTAAGCTTGATCCATCGCATCACTCACCCAATTTGGAGACAACCATGAAAAACATCATCGGTATCTACACCAGCCCGCGCGGCCATTGGGTCGGCGATGGTTTCCCGGTTCGCACGCTGTTTTCCTATGACAACCTGGGCAAACACATCAGCCCGTTCCTGCTGCTTGACCACGCCGGCCCTGCCGATTTCACCCCGACCACCGAACGCCGTGGCGTTGGTCAGCATCCGCACCGTGGTTTCGAAACCGTGACTATCGTTTATGAAGGCGAAGTGCAGCACCGCGATTCGACCGGCAGTGGCGGCGTCATCGGCCCGGGCGATGTGCAATGGATGACCGCCGCTTCCGGGATCCTTCACGAGGAGTTCCACTCGGAACACTTCGCCAAGACTGGCGGCAAACTGGAGATGGTCCAGCTGTGGGTCAACCTGCCGGCCAAGGACAAAATGGCCGCGCCGGGCTACCAGACCATTCTCGACAGCGACATCCCGAGCATCGCGCTCAAGGACAACGCCGGCAGCCTGCGCCTGATCGCCGGTGAGTTCGATGGCCATACCGGCCCGTCGCGCACTTTCACACCGATCGACGTGTGGGACTTGCGCCTGAACGCCGGCAAGTTGCTGACGCTCGATCTGCATGAAGGCCGCAACACCGCGCTGGTGGTGTTGAAAGGCTCGGTGCAGATCAACGGTCTGGAATCGGTGCGCGAAGGGCAGTTGGCGCTGTTCGAACGTGACGGCCATCAGATGACGCTCGAAGCCAGCCAGGACGCGGTGGTGTTGCTGCTCAGCGGAGAGCCGATCGACGAACCGATCGTCGGCCACGGCCCGTTCGTGATGAACACCGAGCAGGAAATCCACCAGGCCTTCGCCGACTTCCAGTCCGGCCGCTTCGGCCAGATGCACGCTTAACGCACCACCACTCCGCTCTACACAGGACGCGTAGGCCGGTTCGCAGGCCAGGGATGGCTGTTGCCTATAGAAAAGAGGAAACGCACATGAACACTGTCAATGCAGCGAACTTCGACGGCCAGAAACCGACCATCGATGCCAGCGACGCAGCGATGCTGCTGATCGACCACCAGAGCGGTCTGTTCCAGATCGTCAAGGACATGGACGTGCCGCAACTGCGCGCCAATGCCATCGCACTGGCCAAAGCCGCGACCCTGTTGAAGATGCCGGTGATCACCACCGCCTCCGTGCCGCAAGGGCCGAACGGGCCGTTGATCCCGGAGATTCACGAAGCAGCGCCGCATGCGCAATACGTGGCGCGCAAAGGCGAAATCAATGCCTGGGACAATCCGGAATTTCACGCAGCGGTCAAAGCTACCGGCAAGAAGACCTTGGTGATCGCCGGAACCCTGACCAGCGTCTGCCTGGCGTTCCCGTCCATCGCCGCCGTGCACGAAGGCTACAAGGTATTTGCCGTGGTCGATGCGTCCGGTAATCACTCGAAACTGGCCACTGATCTGACAGTGGCCCGTTTGGCTCAGGCCGGGGTGGTGCCGATCGACATCATGGCTACGCTTTCCGAGCTGCAAGGCTCGTGGAACCGTCCCGATGCCGAGCAGTGGGCGGCCGTTTACGCCCAGGCCATGCCACATTATCAATTGCTGATCGAGAGCTACCTCAAGGCCCAGCAAGTCGCGAACGAACACGAAGTGCTGGATTCCCAGCGCTGATCGAGTCACCTGAGGCCGACCCCGTCGGCCTCTACCACCCGCGAGGATTACTGCTATGACCACTCAATACAAACGTCTGGACAAGAACAACGCTGCGGTGCTGCTGGTCGATCACCAGGCCGGACTGCTGTCGCTGGTGCGCGACATCGATCCGGACAAATTCAAGAACAACGTGCTGGCGCTGGCCGATCTGGCCAAGTACTTCAAGCTGCCGACGATCCTCACCACCAGTTTCGAAACCGGCCCCAACGGCCCGCTGGTGCCGGAACTCAAGGCACTGTTTCCCGATGCGCCGTACATCGCCCGTCCGGGGCAGATCAACGCCTGGGACAACGAGGATTTCGTCAGGGCGATCAAGGCGACCGGCAAGAAGCAGTTGATCATTGCGGGTGTGGTGACGGAAGTTTGCGTGGCGTTCCCGGCACTGTCGGCGCTGGAAGAGGGCTTCGATGTGTTCGTGGTGACCGATGCCTCAGGCACGTTCAACGAGCTGACTCGCGAATCGGCGTGGAACCGCATGTCCACTGCCGGCGCGCAATTGATGACCTGGTTTGGCCTGGCGTGCGAGTTGCACCGCGACTGGCGCAACGACATCGAAGGCCTGGGCACGCTGTTCTCCAACCACATCCCGGACTACCGCAACCTGTTCACCAGCTACAACAGCCTGACCAACGATAAATAACCTGGGTCACACGCAGTCCCCTGTGGGAGCGAGCCTGCTCGCGAAGGCATCATGTCAGTCGATGCACCTTTGACTGATCGACCGCATTCGCGAGCAGGCTCGCTCCCACATTTGGTTTTGTGGTGTTTTTGCGGGCGTGTTCATCCGCTGAAATCAATTGCTCCTACACTTGCTCAATCTGTGCGATCTTCTCGCGATTGGCCTTCGTCGGAGTTGTTTGATGCTGTCTCTGCTGACCGAACACCCGTTGTTTTGCGCGTTGATCCTGATCCTCCTCGATCTCGGTCTGTGGCGTCTGATCAGCTCCCGTGGCAGCGAGTGGAAACTGCTGGTGCGGGTGCTGATTTTCACCTTGTTCAGCGTCCTGCTGTTCAACGAAGGCCTCAACCCGATGGAACCGGCGCCATGGGCCGACAACGTGCCGCTGCACCTGGCGGCGACCGGGTTGCAGATTGGCTGGTGGCTGTTCGGCGCGCGCACCCTGACGGTGTTGATCGGCGCGGTGATGATGCAACGGGTCGGCCACACCGGGCGATTGTTGCAGGACTTGCTCGGCGCGGTAATTTTCCTCATCGCGATCATTGCGGCGCTGGCCTATGTGCTCGATCTGCCGGTCAAAGGCGTGCTGGCCACCTCCGGGGCCTTGGCGATCATCGTCGGTCTGGCCTTGCAGAGTACGCTCAGCGACGTGTTCTCCGGGATCGTCCTCAACACCACCAAGCCTTATCAACTGGATGACTGGATCTCCATCGACGGCACCGAAGGTCGGGTCACCGACATCGACTGGCGCGCCACGCGTTTGCAGACCAGTCAGGGCAGCATGGCGGTGATTCCGAACTCGTTGGCGGCCAAAGCGAAGATCATCAACTTCAGTCGGCCGAGCAATATGTTTGGCGTCGCGGTCAGTGTGCAAGTCAGCCCGCATGCGCGACCCAATTCGGTGATCGATGCACTGGAGCGAGCGATGCAGGGTTGTCGGCAACTGCTCGACACACCGGCGCCGAGCGTAGCGCTGAAAAGCTCCGGCAGCAGTGGTGCGGAATACGAGATCAGCGGATTTGTCGCTTCAATGGGTGAGAAGCGCGTGGTGCGCAATCAACTGTTTGACCTGGCGTACCGGCACTTGCAGGCGTCCGGGGTCAATCTGCTGTCGAGCGATGAAAGCGCTGCACCGACCAACCTGTCGCGGCCACGGGCATTGCTCGACAGTTCGCCAATCTTCTCGACTTTGCGTCAGGAAGAGAAAGACACCTTCAGTCAGAACATGAGTCTGCAGACGTTCCGGGTCGGGGAGACGATCCTTGAGGCGGGGGAGGTCAGCGATCACTTGTTCATTATCGAATCAGGTGTGGTCACGGTGACGTTGACGCGCCATGGCTCGCCGTTCGAGTCCGGACGCATGGGCCCGGGTGAAGTCATCGGCGAGGCGGGCATTCTTTCCGATTCGTCTGTACCCGCGACGTTTGCCGCGAAGACTTTCTGCGCCCTCTACCGCATCGAAAAGACTTACCTGAAACCGTGCCTCGATGCGCGCCACGACATCAACGACGCAATGAAAGCCTTGCTCGACTACCGCTTGCACAAGGCGCAGTCGCTGACCGAGGAAGCGCCGGTGGTGGTGGCGAAAAAAGGCTTTCTGCAATGGCTGCGCAGTCGCGCCTGAAGGGTCAGGCGCCGAGTTTCTGCTCCAGGTGCAAGCGCACCTGCGGCCACTCGTCGTCGATGATGCTGAACCGCACCGAGTTGCGCTTGCGCCCGTCCGGCATGATCCGCTCATGCCGGACAATGCCTTCCTGCTGCGCGCCAAGGCGCAGGATCGCGTTGCGCGACTTTTGATTGTTCTCGTCGGTGGTGAACTGCACGCGCACGCAATCGAGCACCTCGAAGGCGTGGCGCAGCATCAGGTACTTGGCTTCGGTGTTGACGAAGGATTTTTGCCAGCTCGCCGAAATCCAGCTGCTGCCGATCTCAAGTTTGCGATTGAGCGGGTCGATCTTCCAGAAACGCGTTGAGCCGATCACTTCACCGCTGTCCTTCAGCACAATGACGAACGGCATCACCGTGCCGGCGTCACGGCCGTCGAGGGCTTTTTTCAGATAGCTGTCGACGGTGCTTGCTGAAGGCACGACCGTGACGGTGAGGTTCCACAACTCGCCATCGGCGGCAGCGTGGAGCAGGGCGGCGGCATCTGAATACTGAAGCGGGCGCAGAAGGATGCGCTGACCTTGCAGCGGGGTTTGCATGGGATTCAGGTCTCGGCGGTGCGGGCGAATGGCGAGGGCCTATTACGCCGCACCGGGTGGATCCGATGCAACCGGCGTGATGTTCACGCGGTCACAATTTTCACAGCCCATGGGCAGGAGCCTCAGTTGATGAAAAACCTGCGGATTGCCACCTACAACGTCAACGGTTTACGCGCGCGTTTGCCGAATCTGCTGGATTGGCTCAAGCGTGAGCAACCGGACATTGCCTGCCTGCAAGAACTCAAATCGGTCGACACGGCATTCCCCGCCGCCGAACTGGAAGCCGCCGGTTACGGCGCGATCTGGCAAGGCCAGGCCTCGTGGAACGGCGTGGCGATTCTCGCCCGCGACGCGCAACCGCTGGAGAGCCGCCGCGGACTGCCCGGCGATCCTGATGACAAGCACAGCCGTTATCTGGAAGCGGCGGTGCACGGCGTGCTGGTCGGTTGCCTGTACCTGCCCAACGGCAATCCGCAACCGGGGCCCAAATTCGATTACAAGCTGGCCTGGTTCGAACGGCTGATCAGTTACGCGAAAGACCTGCAAAGCAGTGATCACCCGGTGGTGCTGGCCGGTGATTACAACGTCGTGCCGACCGACATGGACATCTACAACACCCGTTCCTGGCTCAAGGATGCGTTGCTGCAACCGCAGAGCCGCGCCTGTTATCAACGCTTGCTTGATCAGGGCTGGACCGATTCGCTGCGGCATTTGTATCCCGAGGACCGTCTCTACACGTTTTGGGATTACTTCCGTCAGCACTGGCAAACCAATTCCGGCCTGCGCATCGATCATCTGCTGCTCAACCCGGCGCTGAGTCCGTATTTGCACGAAGCCGGGGTCGACGCCTGGGTGCGCAACGAACCGCACGCCAGTGATCATGCGCCGACGTGGATACGCATCGGTTCACGCAAAAAACGCTAGCGGGCGATTGGCGAAATCAATTGTCGAAAACCGTGCCCGATCCCGTATACATGGCGACCATCAACGCAGTGAACTGCGGCCCCATGCATAAGGATCGAGCAATGAGTGAGCCACGCCTGACGAATCTGAAGCTGTACCTGCAACGTCTGGGTTTTGATGCACCGCCAGCGCCGACGCTGGAAAACTTGCGGCTGCTGCAATGGCGCCACACCGGAGTATTTCCTTTCGAGAATCTGGCGACGATTACTGGCGCACCGGTGCTGATCGATTTACCGTCCATTGAAGAAAAAATCCTGCTCGGCGGTCGCGGTGGTTACTGCTACGAACTGAATAATTTGTTCTTCACCCTGCTGCTTGAGCTGGGCTTCGACGCTCGCGCCATCAGCGGTCGCGTGGTGATGAATCAGCCGGAAGGTAGCTGGACGGCGCGCACGCACCGCTTGAGTCTGGTCACGCTGGACGGTGTGCGTTACATCACCGACGTCGGCTTCGGTGGCATGGTGCCGACGGCGCCGCTGCTTCTCGATACCGAGGCAGAACAAACTACCCCGCACGAACCCTATCGCATCGACAAACAAGCCGATGGCTACATGCTGCAGGCCAACGTCGCGGGCGAATGGCGATCGATGTATCTGTTTGATCTACAGCGTCAGGAAGACATCGATTTCACCATCGGCAACTGGTACGTCTCGGCCCATCCCGACTCTCCGTTTACCCAACGCCTGATGGCGGCGCGTACCGGTGATGGCTGGCGCAAAACGCTCAACAACGGCAGTTTCGCTCTTCATCGCATGGGCGCAAGCAGCGAGCGGCGCGAAATCACCGAGGTGGCGGCATTGATCGAACTGCTGGAGCGAGAATTCGACATTCACCTGCCGGACGTGCCGCATACACGGCATTCCCTCGAACGAATGATCTTACCGGCCAAAGCCTAAGGCTTGGCATCGGGTTCCAGCACCCGGCGAATTTCCCCGGCCGCTGCCGACAATTTTTTCTCAATACTCTTGAGGTCGGCGGCGGTAATGCCCTTGCCGAAATGCAGCGGGTCGACCTGATCCTGCTTTTCAGCATCGAGCAAGGCATGGCGCAGCGTGTTGTTGATCACCGTCTGATAACCAAATCCCTCGTTTTCCGCCACCGTGCGTGCGGCGTCGATGACGGCATCGTCGAGCATTATAGTGATGCGCGTTTTGCCCTTGGTGGGCGCCACAGCGCCGCGTTTGCCTTGGGAGAAGTCATATTCGTCTTTCATTGGTCAAGCCTCCAGAAAATAGGCGCAACGCTCGCCCGGTGTGGCGACACGTGCAGAAATAATTCGAACGACATTCGGCTCGCGATAACTGTATGCGACGACCAGCAAGCGTCCCTTGGCGTCGAGACCGAGAGTGATCCAGCGTTGTTCGTCATGGTCGTTGTCTTCAACAGTTATTGCTCGTTCGTCGTAAAAGACCACTTCGGTCTGGGCGAGGCTGATGCCCCTGTGCTTGAGTTTGTTGGCTGCGTTCTTGCTTTTGTCGAACTGAATATCGATTAACTGCATTATGCATACTTTATATGTATAAAAAAGACTGCGGCCGCACCGTCGGTCGCCATGAACACTTCAGCCTATTGGTCGTTGGCGCAGATGCAGGTAGGGATGTGTTGCCGGATTTGTGGGGGATACAAGCGGCGGTATAGAAGGTTGGGTGGCTACCTATCCATTATGTGACTGACAAGTTGTATACAACTCTATGGACATTTGTCACGAGTATTGAATACAGTGTGCGCATAACAAAAACCAGGGAACCCCCCACCATGAAAACGCCCCATGTTTCACACCAACGGCCCGAGGATGAAAATCTCGGGGTCGGCGCGAATATGGCTTACGGCCTGCAACATGTTCTGACCATGTACGGCGGTATCGTTGCGGTGCCACTGATCATCGGCCAGGCGGCCGGCCTGTCGCCGGCGGATATTGGTTTGCTGATTGCTGCTTCATTGTTTGCGGGGGGGCTGGCGACACTGCTGCAAACCCTGGGTCTACCGTTTTTTGGCTGTCAGTTGCCGCTGGTACAGGGCGTGTCGTTCTCCGGTGTTGCGACCATGGTCGCGATCGTCAGCAGTGGCGGGGAGGGCGGTTTCCAGTCGGTGCTTGGCGCGGTGATTGCGGCCTCCTTGATCGGCTTGCTGATCACGCCAGTGTTCTCGCGCATCACCAAGTTCTTCCCACCCTTGGTCACCGGCATTGTGATCACCACCATCGGCCTGACGCTGATGCCGGTGGCCGCACGCTGGGCGATGGGCGGCAACAGCCACGCGCCGGACTTCGGCAGCATGCAGAACATCGGTCTGGCGGCAGTAACGCTGGTGCTGGTGTTGCTGCTGAGCAAAGTCGGCAGCTCGACCATCTCGCGTCTGTCGATCCTGTTGGCCATGGTGATCGGCACGGTGTTGGCGGTGTTCCTCGGCATGGCGGATTTCTCCAGCGTCACCACCGGGCCGATGTTCGGCTTCCCGACGCCGTTCCACTTCGGCATGCCGACTTTCCACTTCGCCGCGATCCTGTCGATGTGCATCGTGGTCATGGTGACTTTGGTGGAAACCTCCGCTGATATCCTCGCGGTCGGTGAAATCATCGGCACCAAAGTCGACTCCAAGCGTCTGGGCAATGGCCTGCGCGCTGACATGCTGTCGAGCATGTTTGCGCCGATCTTCGGTTCCTTCACCCAGAGCGCCTTCGCCCAGAACGTCGGGCTGGTGGCCGTGACCGGGATCAAGAGCCGTTACGTGGTGGCCACTGGCGGTGTGTTCCTGGTGATCCTCGGTTTGCTGCCCTTCATGGGCCGGGTCATCGCGGCGGTACCGACTTCGGTACTCGGCGGCGCCGGTATCGTGCTGTTTGGCACTGTGGCGGCGAGTGGTATTCGGACGCTGTCGAAAGTTGATTACCGCAACAACGTCAACCTGATCATCGTCGCCACCTCGATCGGTTTCGGCATGATCCCGATTGCTGCGCCGAACTTCTACGATCACTTCCCAAGCTGGTTCGCGACCATTTTCCACTCGGGCATCAGCTCGTCGGCGATCATGGCGATTCTGCTCAACCTGGCGTTCAACCACTTCACGGCCGGTAACTCCGATCAACAGTCGGTGTTTGCCGCGGCAGAGGAGCGGACCCTGCGCTATCGCGATCTGGCGGCGCTGCGTGAAGGCGATTATTTCAGCGACGGCAAACTGCACGACTGCGACGGCAAGGAAGTGCCGGTGATCGAGCCTGATGACCACGATCATGGGCATGGTGCGCCGAAGGTGCAGGTGAGACCCAGCGAGCACGTCTGACGACTGCGCCTGAATAGAAAAGGGCCGATCTGTTAAACACAGGTCGGCCCTTTTTCGTTTGTAGATCAATAGGTGATCTTTTCGAGCGCCCACAAAAAAGCCCCTGAATCTTTCGATTCAGGGGCTTTGCTATTTGGCTCCACAACCTGGACTCGAACCAGGGACCCAATGATTAACAGTCATTTGCTCTACCAACTGAGCTATTGCGGAATTGGTGCGTATGTTACTGATTCAAAAAGAGAAGTCAAGCACCGGTTGCAAAAATGAGTGAATTTTCGGGATGGATGGCGGTTTGTCAGCGATTGGCGGTTACCAGAACCGTAGCAGAGGTCTACCATGGCCGCCCGGAAGTGGTCACACGCGCTGCCGGCCATTCGCCGAAAAGGTACGCGCCATGAATGAATCAACCCGCAACAGCGCGGTGCTCGCATGAGCATTGCGCAAATCAGTCTGCCCAAAGGCGTCGGTCCCCACGCCGAAAAGCTCTTCGACGCAATCACCCAGGCCAGCACCGCCGAGGAATTGAACCGCGCTGGCGGCAAGGCCGAAGGGTTCGTCCTCGGTCTGGAGAGCACCAAGGCGATCAAGAGCCAGATCGCCGAATCGCTATACGTCGTTTACGACGATGCCGCGACTCAGCGCGCGAGCGAATTGGCTTAACTGCCGAAAGTAATCGTTCCGAGCAGCAATTTGGCGTACGCCGCTGTGGCTGCCAGTTGCACCAGCCACAGCGCCAGACCGCCGAGAAACACCCCGGCGGCGACTTGCAGCACCAGGCTTTTTTCGCGTTTGGCCGAGGTGCGAGGGATGAAGTCATCCAGATCGTCACGGTCGGCGCGCAGGTTGTCGTTTTTCATTTGGGTTCTCTCAAAAATCTCGGATGTACGCATAACCTGTGGGAGCGAGCCTGCTCGCGAATGCGGTTTGTCTGTCAACAATGATGGCGACTGACCCACCGCATTCGCGAGCAGGCTCGCTCCCACTCTTCAGATTTGTGTGCAGTTTAGAGGGAATGTGGCATTCCTTCGGACAAATAAAAAACGGGAAGCCCCAAGGCTTCCCGTTTTTCACCACGCAGCGTGATCAGATGACCTGAACGATCGCATCCGTCACAGCCTTGATGTTGCTCTGGTTCAGCGCAGCCACGCAGATGCGGCCGGTGTCCAAGGCGTAGATGCCGAACTCGTTACGCAGGCGATGAACCTGTTCAGTGGTCAGGCCGGAGTAGGAGAACATCCCGCGCTGGCGACCGACGAAGCTGAAGTCGCGGCCCGGGGCTTTCTCTGCCAGCAGATCAACCATCTGCGTACGCATGCCACGAATGCGCAGACGCATTTCAGCCAGTTCGGCTTCCCACTGTGCGCGCAGTTCCGGGCTGTTCAACACCGCAGCAACGATGCTCGCACCGTGGGTTGGCGGGTTGGAGTAGTTGGTACGGATAACGCGTTTGACTTGCGACAGTACGCGCGCGCTTTCTTCTTTCGACTCGCTGATGATCGACAGCGCGCCAACACGCTCGCCGTACAGCGAGAACGACTTGGAGAACGAGCTCGAGACGAAGAAAGTCAGACCGGATTCTGCGAACAGGCGCACGGCGGCGGCGTCTTCGTCGATACCGTCACCGAAACCCTGGTAAGCCATGTCGAGGAACGGCACGTGGCCCTTGGCCTTGACCACTTCCAGCACGTTGTTCCAGTCCGCCGGAGTCAGGTCGACGCCGGTCGGGTTGTGGCAGCAAGCGTG
Source organism: Pseudomonas fluorescens (assembly GCF_001648775.1). Taxonomy (GTDB): domain Bacteria; phylum Pseudomonadota; class Gammaproteobacteria; order Pseudomonadales; family Pseudomonadaceae; genus Aquipseudomonas; species Aquipseudomonas fluorescens_M. Next base: position 167,470 of record NZ_LVEJ01000002.1, on the reverse strand, counting down.
GAGGATAACGATCGAGCCGTTCGGCAGGGCGTTGAGGTCTTCGAGCATGCCAGCACGATTTACGTCATGGGTAGCAGCGTCGTAGTAGCGATAGTTCTGCACCGGGAAACCGGCGGTTTCGAACAGCGCGCGGTGGTTTTCCCAGCTCGGGTCGCTGATTGCCACAACGGCGTTCGGCAGCAGTTGCTTGAGGAAGTCGGCACCGATTTTCAGTGCGCCGGTCCCGCCGACGGCCTGAGTGGTGATGACGCGACCGGCGCTGATCAGCGGCGAGTCGTTGCCGAACAGCAGCTTTTGCACAGCCTGGTCGTAGGCAGCGATGCCATCGATCGGCAGGTAACCGCGCGAAGCGTGTTGAGCGACGCGAATCGTCTCGGCTTCGATTACAGCGCGCAGAAGTGGAATTCGCCCCTCTTCGTTGCAGTAAACACCCACGCCCAGGTTGACCTTGGTGGTCCGGGTATCGGCGTTGAATGCTTCGTTGAGGCCCAGGATTGGATCGCGGGGTGCCATTTCGACAGCGGAGAACAGGCTCATTATTACGGCGGCTCTGAATGGAGTGTGGAGGGACGTGTGGCGCTCCAGCCGAATGCACTAGAGCGGTGCACAAACGGGGAGCTAGTATAGAGGCCATTACTGAGCGATGGCGACAGGCGAATCGGCTTTTCAGGCAAGTTTTTCCGATTATTTCTTGACCGTTAGTCGATTGCTCGTGTCAGAGTCTTTACCGGATGTAGGACGTTTGCCTTGAAACAGCGGGCAATCGCCACCACATTGAGCACAATCCAGCTTTTTTCTTGCGCGACATCGGTCGTTTGCGGTCGTCCCCGTGGTGCTCCGCTTTGCTCGGAATGCCGCGATCCCAGAGGTGTGTATGTCCGAATTCCAGCTTGTCACCCGCTTCGAGCCCGCCGGCGATCAGCCGGAAGCCATTCGCCAACTGGTGGAGGGCATTGAAGCCGGGCTGGCGCACCAGACGCTGCTCGGTGTGACCGGCTCGGGCAAGACCTTCAGCATCGCCAATGTCATCTCGCAGATACAGCGCCCGACGCTGGTGCTGGCGCCGAACAAAACCCTGGCTGCGCAGTTGTACGGCGAGTTCAAGGCGTTTTTCCCGAACAACGCCGTCGAATATTTCGTTTCCTATTACGACTACTACCAGCCCGAGGCCTACGTGCCGTCGTCCGACACCTTCATCGAGAAGGATGCGTCGATCAACGACCACATCGAGCAGATGCGTCTGTCAGCGACCAAGGCGTTGCTGGAGCGCAAGGACGCGATCATCGTCACCACGGTGTCGTGCATCTACGGTCTCGGTAGCCCGGAAACCTATTTGAAGATGGTCTTGCACGTCGATCGCGGCGACAAACTCGATCAGCGCGCACTGCTGCGGCGTTTGGCCGACCTGCAATACACCCGCAATGACATGGATTTTGCCCGCGCGACTTTCCGTGTGCGCGGCGATGTGATCGACATTTACCCGGCAGAATCCGATCTGGAAGCGATCCGCATCGAGCTGTTCGATGACGAGGTTGAAAGCATTTCCGCATTCGATCCGCTGACCGGCGAAGTCATCCGCAAGATGCCGCGCTTCACCTTTTACCCGAAGAGCCACTATGTGACGCCACGGGAAACCCTGCTCGACGCCATTGAACACATCAAGGTCGAATTGCAGGAACGCCTCGAATATCTGCGCAGCAACAACAAACTGGTCGAAGCCCAGCGTCTGGAACAGCGCACCCGCTTCGACCTGGAAATGATCCTCGAACTGGGTTACTGCAACGGCATTGAAAACTACTCGCGTTATCTGTCCGGACGTCCGGCCGGTGCCGCGCCGCCGACCCTTTACGATTACCTGCCGGCGGATGCCTTGCTGGTGATCGACGAATCCCACGTCAGCGTGCCGCAGGTCGGCGCGATGTATAAGGGCGACCGTTCGCGTAAGGAAACCCTCGTCGAATACGGCTTCCGTTTGCCTTCCGCGCTGGACAACCGGCCGATGCGGTTTGACGAGTGGGAAGGGGTCAGCCCGCAGACCATTTTCGTCTCGGCGACGCCAGGCAACTATGAAGCCGAGCACGCCGGGCGCGTGGTCGAGCAAGTGGTGCGGCCGACCGGTCTGGTCGACCCACAGGTTGAAGTGCGTCCGGCACTGACTCAGGTCGACGATCTGCTCTCGGAAATCGGTAAGCGCGTGGCGGTCGAGGAGCGGGTGCTGGTCACCACCTTGACCAAGCGCATGGCCGAAGACCTTACCGATTACCTCGCCGACCACGGCGTGCGCGTGCGTTATCTGCACTCGGACATCGACACCGTTGAGCGCGTGGAAATCATCCGTGACCTGCGCCTCGGCACCTTCGACGTGCTGGTCGGGATCAACTTGCTGCGCGAAGGGCTGGACATGCCGGAAGTGTCGCTGGTGGCGATTCTCGACGCAGACAAGGAGGGCTTCCTGCGCTCCGAGCGTTCACTGATCCAGACCATTGGCCGCGCTGCACGTAACCTCAATGGCCGGGCGATTCTCTACGCTGATCGCATGACCGGTTCGATGGAGCGGGCGATTGGCGAGACCGAGCGTCGTCGCGACAAGCAGATCGCCTTCAACCTGGAAAACGGCATCACCCCGCGTGGTGTGATCAAGGATGTCGCCGACATCATGGAAGGCGCCACCGTGCCGGGCTCGCGCAGCAAGAAGCGCAAGGGCATGGCCAAAGCCGCCGAAGAAAACGCCAAGTACGAAGCCGAACTGCGCTCGCCGAGCGAGATCACCAAACGTATTCGTGCGCTGGAAGAGAAGATGTATCAGCTGGCGCGGGATCTGGAGTTCGAAGCGGCGGCGCAGATGCGTGATGAGATTGCCAAATTGCGCGAGCGGCTTTTGGCTGTTTGATCTTCATTGCCTGAGCGGGCCTCTTCGCGAGCAGGCTCGCGCCCACCTTGGATCTGTGTCGTTCACAAATCCCCTGTGGGAGCGAGCCTGCTCGCGAATGGAGGCAACGCGGTCTCAATGGGATTCCCCAGCCTTCAACCCTTGTGGCAATTTCTTGGTCAGCAAAATCGCCAACATACTGATTCCCAGCGCAATCCCGACAAAGTGAAACGCATCGTTGTACGCCATGATCGCCGCCTGCTGATGGACGATTTCACTCAACTTGCCCAGCGCCGCCGTGTCATTGCCAAACCGATCGGTCATCGACGCCAATCGCTCGGCCACCTGCGGGTTGGTCGGCACCACCGCCTCGCGCAAATAATCGAAGTAAGTCTTGGTGCGCGCATCCAGCAGCGTCGCCAGCAGGGCAATGCCGATCGCACCGCCAAGGTTACGCAGGATATTGAACAGACTCGACGCCGAGCCCGCGTCCTGCGGCAGAATGTACGCCGTGGCGATCAGCGAAATGGTCACCATGATCAATGGCTGCCCCAGAGCCCGAATGATCTGGATCTGATTGAACTGCGGCCCGGCAAAGTCGGGATTGAGCACGCCGGATGAAAAACTCGCCAACCCGAATAGCCCGAACCCCAAGGTGCACAGCCACTTCGGCGAAATGAACTTCATCAACTTCGGCACCAGCGGAATCAGGAACAGCTGCGGCACGCCCATCCACATGATCACTTCGCCGATCTGCAAGGCGTTGTAGTTCTGGATCTGCGCCAGATACAGCGGCAACAGATAGATCGAACCGTACAACCCGACACCCATGCCCAGGCTGGAAATACTCGACAGACCGAAGTTGCGATTGCGCAGGATCCCGAGGTTGATCAGCGGATTGGGTTTGGAAATCTGCACGATGACGAAGGTGATCAGGCTTACTAGCGCGATGCTGCCCAGCGTCACGATCAGGCTCGATTCGAGCCAGTCCTTGCGATGACCTTCTTCCAGAAACACCTGCAAGCAACCGAGGCCAATCCCTAGCGTGAGGATGCCGGTGTAGTCGGTGCTTTTCAGCAGTTCCCAGTGCGCTTCTTTCTTCTCCAGTCCGTACATCAAACCGGCGATCATGATCAGGCCCGGTGGAATGTTGATATAGAAGATGTATTCCCAGCCCCAGTTTTCCGTGAGCCAGCCGCCCAGCGTCGGGCCGATTGACGGCGCGAACGTCGCGGTCATGGCGAACATCGCCATGCCTTTGGCGCGATGGTGTTCGGGGAGTTTGATCAGGGTCAGGGTGAACGCCAGCGGGATCAGCGCGCCGCCGGTGAAGCCCTGCATGGCGCGGAAAACGATCATGCTCTCCAGGCTCCAGGCCATCGAGCACAGCAACGAAGACACCAGAAACCCCAGCGACACCCACACGGCCAGGCGCCGCGCCGACAGCAGTTGCACCAGCCACGCGGTCAGCGGAATCATGATGATTTCCGCGACCAGGTACGACGTGGAAATCCACGAACCTTCTTCCAGCGTCGCCGACAGCGCGCCCTGAATATCTTTCAGCGAAGAGTTGGTGATCTGGATGTCGAGCACGGCCATGAAGGCGCCGAGCATCACGCTCATCACCGCAATCCAATCGCGCCGGGTCGGTTCGCCGACCGGGCGGATCAGCGAATCACCGGCCATTGTCCGGGGCGTCTTTGATGTTCACGGTGGCGGTGACGGACATGCCCGGGCGGATCTTGCCGTGCAGCGGGTTGTCGGCCTTGAAGGTCAGTTTCACCGGAATCCGCTGCACGACTTTGGTGAAGTTGCCGGTGGCGTTGTCCGGTGGCAGCAAGCTGAACTGCGCGCCGGAAGCAGCGAACAAGCTGTCGACCCGCGCTTCGATCGGCGTGTCGCCATAGGCATCGAAGGTCAGCTCGGCTTTTTGTCCGGGTTGCATATGACCGATCTGGGTTTCCTTGAAGTTGGCCTGGACCCAGATGTCTTCGTCCGGGACGATCGACAACAGGTAAGCGCCGGCCTGCACCACTTGGCCGTTACGCGCGGCGCGCTGGCCGACGAGGCCGCTGATGGGTGCGTGGATTTCGCTGCGGGTCAGGTTTAGTTCGGCTTGCGCGAGATCGGCGCGGGCGTTGGCAATCTGCGCGTCGAGGCGTTTGATTTCGGCGTTCAGGGCGTTGACTTGCTGACGCTGGCCTTGCGCGTCGGCCTGCGCCTTGGCCACTTGCGAACGGGCAATGTGGGTGTCGGCGGAGAGGGTGGTCACGCGCTCTTCGGAAACGTAACCGGGTTTGCGCAGCGTCTCGGCGCGCGACAAATCCATCTGCGAACGGCCGAGTGTCGCTTGAGTGGTCGCCACTTGCGCATCGCTGGCGGCGATCAGGCTCGATTGTTGGGTCAGTTTGCTTTGTGCTTGCAGGCGCTCGGCTTCGCGGGTGGCGAGGGCGGCATTGGCGCGATCGATGGCCAGGCGGAAATCATTCGGTTCGAGGCGCACCAGCAGTTGGCCTTTTTCCACGTGCTGATTGTCCTGTACCAACACTTCATCGATGCGCGCGCTCAGTTGGCTCGAGACACGGGTGATTTCGCCCTGGACATAGGCGTTGTCAGTGCTTTCATAAAAGCGTCCCTTGAAAAACCAATGGGCGAAAAAGCCCCCGGCGATCAGCAGGACGAGCAGCAGGAAAATCAACAGGCGACGCTTGAGTTGGGCAGGCATGGGCAAACTGTAGTCGAGGAATTGTAAGGAAAGTTATCAGCAGGCGAATCTGGCATACAGCCGATAAACGGTAAATGCCAACCGTTGATATTTGCCCATTCACCACGGCTTACGGGCGTTCCAGACGCAAACTTGGCTTAAATGCCCTGTCTGCTGGAGCGGGGCGGGTGTCGCCTGTTACCATTCGCCGCTTGATAGTTTTGCTTTTCATTCTTTTCGAGACATGCCATGACCACCGTCCGCACTCGCATCGCGCCATCGCCTACCGGGGACCCCCACGTAGGTACCGCTTACATCGCATTGTTCAACTACTGCTTTGCCAAGCAGCATGGCGGTGAGTTCATCCTGCGGATCGAAGACACCGACCAGTTGCGTTCGACCCGCGAGTCCGAACAGCAGATCTTCGACGCCCTGCGCTGGCTGGGTATCGACTGGAGCGAAGGGCCGGACGTCGGCGGCCCGCACGGTCCATACCGTCAGAGCGAGCGCGGCGACATCTATCAGAAGTACTGCCAGCAACTGGTCGACATGGGCCACGCGTTCCCATGCTTCTGCACTGCTGAAGAACTCGATCAGATGCGCGCCGAGCAAATGGCTCGTGGCGAAACCCCACGCTACGACGGCCGCGCGCTGTTGCTGTCGAAAGAAGAAGTCGCGGCCCGTCTGGCGGCTGGCGAACCGCACGTGATCCGCATGAAAGTGCCGAGCGAAGGCGTCTGCGTGGTGCCGGACATGCTGCGTGGCGACGTCGAGATCCCGTGGGATCGCATGGACATGCAAGTGTTGATGAAGACCGACGGCCTGCCGACGTACTTCCTCGCCAACGTCGTCGACGACCACCTGATGGGCATCACCCATGTGCTGCGTGGCGAAGAATGGCTGCCATCGGCACCAAAACTGATTCTGTTGTACGAATACTTCGGCTGGGAACAACCGGAGCTGTGTTACATGCCGCTGCTGCGTAACCCGGACAAGAGCAAGCTGTCCAAGCGCAAGAACCCGACCTCGGTGACGTTCTACGAGCGCATGGGCTTCATGCCTGAGGCGATGCTCAACTACCTCGGTCGCATGGGCTGGTCGATGCCGGACGAGCGTGAGAAGTTCTCGTTGCAGGAAATGGTCGACAACTTCGACCTCAAGCGTGTGTCCCTCGGCGGGCCGATCTTCGACATCGAGAAGCTGTCGTGGCTCAACGGCCAATGGCTGCGTGATCTGCCGGTGGAAGAGTTCGCCAGCCGTCTGCAGACCTGGGCGTTGAACCCGGAATACATGATGAAGATCGCGCCGCTGGTTCAGGGGCGCGTTGAAACCTTCAGCCAGGTTGCTCCGCTGGGCGGCTTCTTCTTCGCCGGTGGCGTTAACCCTGATGCCAAGCTGTTCGAATCGAAAAAGCTCTCGGGTGATCAGGTTCGGCAGTTGATGCAGTTGATCCTGTGGAAGCTGGAAAGCCTGCGTCAGTGGGAGAAAGACGCCATCACTGCAACGATTCAGGCGGTGGTCGAGTCGCTGGAGTTGAAACTGCGCGATGCGATGCCGCTGATGTTTGCCGCGATCACCGGGCAGGCGAGTTCGGTATCGGTGCTCGATGCGATGGAAATCCTTGGCCCGGATCTGACCCGTTATCGTCTGCGTCAGGCGATCGACCTGCTGGGCGGCGTGTCGAAGAAAGAAAACAAAGAGTGGGAAAAACTGCTGGGCGCTATCGCTTAAGCGCGCCTGACTCTGCAGGATCTACCGAAGGCCGGGATCTTTTGATTCCGGCCTTCGGCGTTTTTCCCCCGAATTTACGGGGGAGGGCGGTAAGTGATTGTTATGCCGACGAAAAACTTTGAAAAATTTCAAAAATAAGTTTGACAGGCTTTCCGTACACCCTTAAGATTCGCCCCGTCCTCAGCGATGACATCAACGATGAGGGGCTATAGCTCAGCTGGGAGAGCGCCTGCATGGCATGCAGGAGGTCAACGGTTCGATCCCGTTTAGCTCCACCAATTTTACACTTCAAGGCCTGGCCACACTGGTCTTGAAGGGATCAACACTCAGCGTTGATCAGTTGTATAGAAGGGTTTGCGTCCCCTTCGTCTAGTGGCCTAGGACACCGCCCTTTCACGGCGGTAACAGGGGTTCGAGTCCCCTAGGGGACGCCAGTTTTACAGAAGTGATGTTGCAAGATGTCACTCCGCCGCGAGGCGAAAAATCCGGGGCTTTAGCTCAGCTGGGAGAGCGCCTGCATGGCATGCAGGAGGTCAGCGGTTCGATCCCGCTAAGCTCCACCAATTTTACAAGTTCAAGGTCTGGCCACACCGGCCTTGAATCGATCAGTTCTCAGCGCTGATCAGTTGTATAGAAGGTTTGTGTCCCCTTCGTCTAGTGGCCTAGGACACCGCCCTTTCACGGCGGTAACAGGGGTTCGAGTCCCCTAGGGGACGCCACGATTACCCGCTCTGCGGGATTTATAAGGGTCATTCAATTATTGAATGGCCCTTTTGTTTGTCTGGCGTTTGGCCAATTCTCCTTTTTCCTTACACTGTGCTTCAGACCAGCGGTCATATCCTTGACTTGCAGAATATTATTATGCGAATAATATTCTAGTCGTAATATTCGGAGGCAACGATGAACGATAAAAAAGCTCAAACCCGCGAACGCATCCTCAAGGCTGCCAGCGCCGCACTGATTCAGCGTGGCCCGGCCGACCCTAGCGTGGGCGAAGTGATGGGCGCAGCCGGCCTGACGGTCGGTGGTTTCTATGCGCACTTCGAAAGCAAGGACGCAATGATGCTCGAAGCGTTCAAGCAGCTTCTCGGTCGCCGCCGCGACCTGATTGCCGACATGGATAGCGAATTGACCGGTGAAGAGCGCCGCGCCCTGGTCGCTGCGTTTTACCTGTCGCGCAAGCATCGTGATTCCAGTGACGCGGCATGCCCGATTCCCGCTTCGATTGGCGAATTGGGTCGTTTGCCGGAATCGTTCCGCATCGCGCTGAACGAGCATCTGGAACTGATGATCGCGCAGTTGGCGTCCAGCCCTGAGGACACCGACAAAGCCCTGGCCGACGTGGCCTTGATGGTGGGTGGTCTGGCCCTCGCAAGAGCGCTGGGCCCGGGAGATTTATCCGATCGATTGCTGCGCGCTGCCAAGTCGGCGGTGCGTTGACCTGAAGGCAACAGGCCTGAGGAGAGAGCGATGAACACGTTGAAGTGGGTTCGTGGCGTTAATGGCACCTTGGGCTGGATTGCACCGAAACGCGTGGCGAGCAAAATGCGTCTGGCGTTCATGACGCCGCGGTCGTTGCCTCTACGGGATTGGGAGTTGCCGCTGCTGGCCAGTTCCGAACGGATCACTTTGCGTTTTGGTCTCTCGGCGCTGCGCTGGGGGCAGGGCCCGACAGTGCTGCTGATGCACGGTTGGGAAGGGCGGCCAACCCAATTCGCCGCGCTGATCAGCGCACTGGTCGAGGCCGGTTACACCGTTGTCGCGCTCGATGGCCCGGCTCATGGTCGTTCGCCGGGGCGTGAAGCTAATGTCGTGTTGTTCGCTCGGGCAATGCTCGAAGCGGCTGCCGAGTTGCCGCCACTGCAAGCGGTCATCGGTCATTCCATGGGCGGCGCCAGCGCCATGCTCGCTGTGCAACTGGGCTTGCGCACCGAAACCCTCGTCAGCATCGCCGCTCCTGCGCGAATTCTTGGTGTACTGCGCGGTTTTGCTCGCTACGTCGGCATGCCACCCCGGGCTCGTTCGGCGTTTATTCGTCAGGTCGAACAAGATGTCGGGATGCGCGCCGCCACGCTCGACGTTGCTCACTATCAACTGGATATGCCCGGCCTGATCGTGCATGCCGAGGACGACAACTTCGTCTCGGTCAAGGAATCGCAACTGATCCACGAATCCTGGTTCGACAGCCGCCTGTTGCGTCTTGAAGGCGGCGGTCATCAACGCGTGCTGGCTGACCCGCGTGTGGTTGATGGCGTGTTATCACTGCTTGCCGGCCGCAGCCTTCAGGCGCGCCAATCGGCGTGAGCTCCGTTACACTGCCTCGGTTGAATACATTGACCGGGAGTGGGGCATGGGCTGGGATCGGGCAACGCCGTTTACCATTGATCTGCAAGTAGGCGCCGAAGACATCGACGGGCTGGGCCACGCGAATAACGCGGTGTACGTGACCTGGCTCGAACGCTGCGCCTGGCGCCACTCGCAGCGTCTGGGCCTGGATCTGGTCGAGTACCGACGTCTGGATCGGGCGATGGCGGTAGTGCGCCACGAGATCGATTATCTGGCAGCGGCTTATGAAGGCGACGAACTGCAATTGGCGACGTGGATCGTCGATTGGGATCAGCGCCTGAAAATGACCCGGCATTTCCAGCTCAAGCGCCCGAGCGACAACACCACGCTGCTGCGCGCGCAAACCACGTTTGTCTGTATTGAACTGTCCACTGGTAAGCCGAAGCGCATGCCGGCCGAGTTCATTGAGGGCTATGGCCCGGCGATCCAGATCCCGGATACCACCCAAATCTAAATGTGTGCGAGCCTGCTCGCGAATGCAGTCTGTCAGTTGAAATATGCATGGCTGATCCACCGCTTTCGCGAGCAGGCTCGCTCCCACAAGGTTTCTGCGATTTCCTGCGATATCCAGTAAACTGCCGCACGTTTTTTCTTCAAGTAGTGTTTCCCCATGCAAATTGCTCTGGCACCCATGGAGGGGTTGGTCGACGACATTCTCCGCGACGTGCTGACCCGCGTTGGCGGCATCGACTGGTGCGTGACCGAATTCATTCGGGTCAACGACCAGTTGCTCACGCCGGCCTATTTCCACAAGTTCGGCCCGGAGTTGCTCAACGGCGCGCGCACCGCATCCGGTGTGCCATTGCGCGTGCAATTGCTCGGTTCCGACCCGGTGTGTCTGGCAGAAAACGCTGCGCTGGCCTGCGAGCTCGGCTCCGAAGTCATCGATCTCAACTTTGGCTGCCCGGCCAAGACCGTGAACAAATCCCGGGGCGGCGCCGTGCTGCTCAAAGAGCCGGAGCTGCTCAACCAGATCGTCGAGCACGTCCGCCGCGCCGTACCTGCGCACATTCCTGTCACCGCGAAGATGCGTCTGGGCTTCGACAGCCCGGACGGTTCACTGGTCTGCGCCACGGCATTGGCTGAGGGCGGCGCCGAGCACATCGTGGTTCACGCGCGAACCAAAATGGACGGCTACAAACCGCCGGCGCATTGGGAGTGGATTCCGCGCGTGCAGGACGTGGTCAAGGTCCCGGTGTTCGCCAACGGTGATATCTGGAGCGTCGAAGATTGGCGGCGTTGCCGCGAAATCAGTGGCGTCGAAGACATCATGCTCGGCCGCGGTCTGGTGTCGCGCCCGGATCTGGCCAAGCAGATCGCCGCCGCTCGCGCTGGTGAAGAAATTGTCGAGATGACGTGGGCCGAGCTGATGCCGCTGATTCAGGACTTCTGGCTGCAAGCCAAAGCGCAGATGACCGCACGTCAATCGCCGGGCCGTTTGAAGCAATGGCTGGCCATGCTGACGCGCAATTATCCGCAAGCGACCGAGCTGTTCACCGTCCTGCGGCGTGAAACCGAGCCGGATCACGTCTCGCGTTTACTCGGTCTGCCGGTTGCCGAAGCGGCCTGAAAAAAATCTGCAAATAGTCTCTTGAAATCATTTCAGCGGTCCCTATCTAAGGGTTACGCGATGCCGAATTCGGGTCGCGGAGTCAAAAAACCTTGCTGATTGTTTTCAGGAGATTTGAACCATGAGTACTGCATTTTCCCTCGCGCCACTGTTCCGTTCCTCGGTAGGTTTCGACCGTTTCAACGACCTGTTCGAAACCGCCCTGCGTAACGAACCAGGCAGCAGCTACCCACCTTACAACGTCGAAAAGCACGGTGATGACCAGTACCGTATCGTCGTGGCCGCCGCTGGTTTCCAGGAAGATGACCTGGAGCTGCAAGTCGAGAAGGGTGTGCTGACCATCAGTGGCGGCAAGCGTGATGCCAACGAAGGCGTGACCTTCTTGCATCAGGGCATCGCCCAGCGTGCTTTCAAGCTGTCCTTCCGCCTGGCCGATCACATCGAGATCAAGGCGGCGGATCTGAGCAACGGTCTGCTGAGCATCGACCTGTTGCGGGTGATCCCGGAAGAAGCGAAAGCCAAACGCATCCCGATCAATGGGGTGCAGAAGCCGGCGTTGCAGCACTGAGTCATGTGCCGCAACACAATCGCCTGAACCGGCGATGAGCCGCTGAATGAAGGCCCCGATACGTCGGGGCCTTTTTTGTGCACGCAAGAAAACCGACGCAACGTTTGCCGCTGCTGTTATGGCTCTTTACAATCCGCGCCATCAAGGCCGGCACTCCCTCATTCCCGCTGGCCCCGGAGCCTTTGTTCATGGACGAATTGGAACAGCGCTGGCTGTATGCGCTTTCTGCGCCTTTGGTCGCCCTCAATCCCGACGCCGATTACGCCGCACCCACCTATTGCTTCGATCTCAAACACGTCGATGTCGAGGGCGGTTGGGGTATCACCACACGCCAGCAACTTCTGGACATGCTCAGTACGGCTGACACTGGCCACGCTACGCAGTTGAACGAAGCCTATCGGCAGTGGGAGCGGTGTCTGCCGTCTGAATGGCAGGCGTTGCTCGAAACACTCGACACCCGCCAGCGCGCCTTTTACGAACTAGCGAGTCGTACCTTTGGCGAGTGCGGTTCCGGCGGCATCCGTGCCTGGGACATTGGTCGCATGGGCTTTCTGCTGCGCTCGGCGGTGTTGCACGGCTGGATTGATCTCACCGAAAGCCTCTGGCTGCACGGCCGAATGGCGGCGCGCGCGCGGTACTACTACGACAGCTGGACGAGCTACCTGAACGGCTTTGTCTTCGGCAAAGCGTTCTGGCATTGCCTGGGCAACAAGGATGAAGAGCTCACTCACGAATACGATCGGCAGGGTGACTACATCGGTACCACCGTGGTCATCACGAAGCTCGACCGCGATGCCCGCGAGTTTTTTGCGCAATTGCCGTGGGACATGCCTCTGCATTTACCCGAACGGCCCGATTCGTTAGGGGAGTTCGACTGGTCATGAGCTGCTGGATTCGCTTGGGTATCGAGCCCACCAAAGACAATGACGTCATTCGCGGGGCCTATCGCGCGCGCCTGCCGCAACACCATCCGGAAACCGACCCGGAAGGCTTTCAAGCACTGCGCCAAGCCTATGAACTGGCGCTTCGGTTCGCTCGTGAGGAGGCTGCCGAGGCGGATGAGCCGGCCGATGATGAGACAAGCCCTGCCGATCAGACGATGGCGGCCTTCGACGCCTTGCTGCTTGATTCCACACGTCGCTTCCATCCGGCGGCCTGGCAGGCATTCAACCTTGAGCTGGATCGCTTGCCGCTGGAAGTGCTGGACGAGGTGTGCTGGCCATTGTTGCGCGAGTTGCTCGACGCCGGCCCGATTTCCCACGTCTGCGCACGCTTGTTGGCCCAACGCCTGGGCTGGGCAAGCCGCCTGCTGGATCTGGATTTCGACAACGCGCGGCATGTCGACGAGTTTTTGCAGCGTATCGACGCGGCGGATCCGTTCGACACCTCGCTGATGAGCCACTGGCCCGCTGTCGCGCAACTGGAAACACTCTGGTATGTGCGCACGCTGAATCACCTGCACCGAGAAGCCTCGCTGGACGACTACCGCTATTTCGCCAGCCTGCATACCTGTATCCCGCTGCCTGCGGATGATCAGTTGATGCAGCGTCTGGCAATACAGTCCAGTCAGGCCGGCGTCGCCAGCAAAGACTTTCTCGACATTTTCAGTGAGCAGCATCGACTCGCGCCGCAGAATGTCGACTGGCTCTATCTGTTGGCGAGTCAGCGCAGCGCGCTGGGCATGGAGGAATTGGCGCTCCAGGCCTGGGTGCAGCTCTGGCGTGAACATCAGTACCCGAAAGCCGCGACCTGGCTGTTGGCGTTGTGCGCGCGCCATCAGCCGCAACGCTTGCCGCTGCTGATTCAGGCTTTCGATCGTCTGGAAAACTTCCGCGACTGGTCCGATGACCTGAGTGATGTCAGCCAGGAATACGGCAGTCCATCGCAGCGCCCGGAAACCCTGGGTCGCTGGTTCCGGGCCCGGCAACTCGACTTGCAAGACATTGCCGATGCCTTCGTCGAGTGGCGTATCAGCGGGGATGAGTTGCCGTTGCTGGCGTGGCTGATCACTGACAGCGATGACCGGCCGCTGCAAACCCTCTATCAACACGCCTGGGCTTTGCATCGCGGTGATGTACCATTGCTGCAACGGATCATGGCGGCGCCCGAGCCGCCGGATGTGATTGATCAACTGATCCTGGAGGGTTTCCGCTATCAGGCTGATCAGCAGATCTGCTGGTTGACCCAGGCGCCGATTCCGTTGGCGCTGGAGGCCTTTCTGGCTGGCGACGCAGCAACAGCACTCGCGCCCGAACTGCACAAGGGCGAGCCACTGGAACTGAGCCTGCGGTGGATGCAGCGTTTGCGGGCCTATGACGTCCAGGCGCTGGCGCGGCTGGACGAGGCGTTCAGTCTCGACAAGCGCGACGCGGTGCTCGATGGGCTCAAACTGCAAGCGCGACTGGCTGAACAAGATCTGCACCTTCCGGTGATCGATGGCCATTCTGATGTCTGGGAGTGGCACCGTCAGGCGCTGTACCTGCTCGCTACGCTCAACGAGCCAGTGCGCTGGCTGGGTGCGCAATCGGCGCACTGCATCGACGCGATGAATATTGTGCGTGAGCATCCACTGGCACGTTTGCAGCCGCTGCTCTGCCGATTGAACCGTGAGCAGGGCAGCGCCAGTGGCCTGCTCGGCTGGCTGCAAGCGGCAGATCCGGTGCATGCCTTGCTTGCGCGGCAGTTGTTCAGCGTTCAGGAGGCACTCGACAGCACCCGGCTGTTGAGCAATGACCGTTTGTTCGAATGCATGCGCAGCGACATCGGCAGCTTCAGCGAGGATTTGCTCGGCCGCATGCTCGCGGGAGGCGTGCTGTATCACGATCCGTTACTCAATGCGCAACAACGCAAATACCTGCTCGAAAGCATCACCGAGGTGGTCAATCCTCAGGACTGGTTCGACGGATTCCGTCACGGCCTGATCAAGGGCGAACCGACGCGCCCGCCACGTCAGGCGCTGACGGATGAAAGCGTTAACGATTGCGCTGCGTTTTATCTGGCGCTGGATGTGCTCAAGGACCTGGTGGCCTACGGCAGTGCTGGTGTGCCACGGCAGAAAATCCTGCTGCGCCTGCAGCGGGCCAAGGACGATGGGCAAAATGGCCTCGGTTTGCGCTTTGCGTTGAGTGCGCTGTTGTCGTGGTCGGAGCGTCTGCTGCTGGCCAAAGCCGACACTCGCCCGACGCCGGCGATGGCGTTCTGGCGTATCGGCACTCGATTGGGCCGTGAGAAGTTTATCGGTCAGGTCATTGCCACCTTGCTGCTGACGCCACTGTTGGCATTGTTCAGTGGATCAATGGCATTCGCCTACGGGGTGTTGGCCCTGGCGCTGGTGCTGTTGTTAAGCGCCATCCTGCGCCGCTTGCATGATATGGGGCGAGGCGTTGCGACCTTTGTGCTGCTGGTCGGCCTGTCTCCGGTGTTGCCGTTTCTGCCGCTCGTGTTGTTCGGTTTCCCCGGCGAGAAATTACCCAATCGCTATGGCGTGCCACCGGACAGTGATCGTGAGGACACGTTGTCCGGTGGGTTGCAGGCGGCTTTGCGCCGGCTCAACGGCTAGAGGCGCAACTCATCGAGTACCTTGTTCAGTTGTGAGCGGTGGCTGGCGATCTCTTCCGATCGCTGGCCGCCCAGCACCGTGGTAAAACTGTCCAGCCAGTCGGCAATGCGCTGGCGTTCTTCCCCAAGACTCTGCGTCCACGCCCGTTCCAGTCGAGCCAGCAGGGTGCGATTGGGCAGGGTGTCGCGCGGATGAATCTTCAGCGAGGTCAAGCGCTCATGGCTGGCTTGGCGCGATTGCGCGTCGAGGCCGGTCGGACTGCGGTCGATGCTGTGGCTGTGGCGTTCGCCCGTCTCCGCAAGCGTGACATCAACTTCAAGCAGGCCGTTGATGTCATAGCTGAAGCGCACATCCAGCGCCTGGATATGCTCGCTGGGCGTTAGTTTGACATCGAAGGCATCGATGAAAATGTTGTCGCGCACCCACGGACGTTCGCCCTGATAGACCGAGATACGGATGAGTTCCTGGCCTGGGGAAGTGGTGTGATAGCGCTCGACCTTCGAGGTCGGGATGATGGTGTTGCGCTCGATGATGGGCGAGAAAGCGCCTTTGATGTCGCCGCCGCGCATAGTTGAAATGCCCAGCGTGTAAGGGCAGACATCCGTCAGAATCAGCTCTTCCACCGCACCATCGCGCGCTTTGCATGCCGCCTGCGTCGCCGCTCCCAGCGCAACAATCGTGTCCGGATCAAGGTGCCGATAAGGCAGGCGACCGAACAGTGTCGCAACCATTTGCTGCACCGCCGGCATGCGCGTCGCACCGCCGACCAGCACCAGGCTGTCGAGATCGCGAGGTTTCAGGCGAGCATCGCGCAGCGCCTGTTCGATCGGCGCACGCAAACGGGCCAGCAGGGGTTCCCAGATTTTCACCGCAGCCGCTTCGTCCAGCGACCATTCGAACGTCGTGTCAGCATGGCGCCAGCTCAGTGGTTGAAGCCCTTCACCGAGTTTGCATTTGAGCTGTTCCAGCGCGTCACCGAGGCTGGCCATGCTTTGCGCATCGACCATGGCCGGGGTCAGTTGCCAGTGTTTCAGGCAGGCCTGCAACAGCGCTGCCGTGAAGTCTTCGCCGCCGAGAAAGTTGTCGCCGGTGGAGGCGTGCACTTCGATCAGTGGCAAAGCGTATTCCAGCACCGTGACGTCGAAGGTGCCGCCGCCCAGATCGAAGATCAGCGTACGTTCGAATTTCTGCTCATGCAGCCCATAAGCCATGGCGGCGGCGGTCGGCTCGTTGATCAGGCGTGTCACCGCGAGCCCGGCCAGTTCGGCGGCAAACAGCGTGCGTTTGCGTTGTTCGTCGCTGAAATACGCCGGGACGGAAATCACCGCTTCCGACACCGGATGGCCAAGAAAGGCTTCGGCGTCTTGCTTGAGGGCGCCGAGGACCAGCGCCGATAACTCTTCCGGACTGAACTGACGCGCACCGAGCTGGACTTGTTTATCGCTGCCCATGAAGCGCTTGAACGCCGCGGCGCTGCGCTCCGGGTGCGTGGTCAGGCGGGCGCGGGCGGCTTTGCCGACCAGAATCGTGTCGTCGTCATCGAGACTGACCACCGATGGCGTCAGCACCTCGCCGAGGGCGTTGGGGATCAGTCGGGCCTGACCGTCCTGCCAGACGGCGATCAGGCTGTTGGTGGTGCCAAGGTCGATACCCAGCAGAGCCGGGCGGGGGAGGGTTGCATCCTGCATGACAGATCTCGAAACGGCGCAAAAACCGCGACCCTACAGGTTGCTGCAAATCGTGGCAATTGCGCGTCTGTTGCAACGTGCGCAGTTGCCAGCGTCATGGCAGCAGCTTTTTCAGGACCTCCAGGGCTACCGGGCGACTGTGCAGATAACCCTGATACAAGTGGCAGCCCAGCCCCTGCAGGAAGGCCAACTGCTCTGCGGTTTCCACGCCTTCGGCAATCACCTCGAGTTCCAGGCTGCGTGCCATGGCGACAATCGCGCGAATGATCTCGGCATCGTTCGGGTCAGTGGTTGCATCACGGATGAACGACTGGTCGATTTTCAGCGTGTCCACCGGCAGGCGTTTGAGGTACGTCAGCGACGAATAACCGGTGCCGAAATCGTCCATGGCAAAACTCACGCCGAGCTTTTTCAAGCGACGCATTTTGCTGATGGTGTCTTCGAGGTTCTGGATGACGATGCCTTCGGTGATTTCCAGTTTCAGCAACGAGCACGGCAGGCCGTGGCTGATCATGCTGTGTTCGATACGCTCGACGAAATCGTTCTGCCGGAACTGGCGCGGGCTGATGTTCACGCACAGGCTGAAATTCAGCGGGTCGACCAGTTTCAGCGCGATCAATTGTTTGAATGCCTCGCACGCCTCATCGAGGATCCAGGTGCCGACTTCGAGAATCAGCCCGCTGTCTTCCAGCACCTTGATGAATTCGGTGGGCGACTGCGCGCCGAGTTCCGGGTGATTCCAGCGCACCAGCGCTTCGGCGCCAATGATGCGATTGTCTCGAGCGTCGATTTGCGGCTGGAAATGCACGTTGAACTCGCCACGTGACAGTGCCAGACGCAGGTCGGTCTCCATGCGCAGCCGTTCGCTGGCCGCTTTTTGCATGGTGTTGTGGTACATCTGCGTGGTGTTGCGCCCGGAATCCTTGGCCCGGTACAGAGCGATGTCGGCGCGTTTGAGCAAATCCGTCGGGGTCGAGCCGTGATCGGGGATCAGCGCCACGCCGATGCTCGGCGTCACTTGCAGGCGCTGGCCGTCGAGGAACATCGGTTCCGAGAGCAACTCGCGAAGGGTGTCGGCCAGATTGCGCACTTGTGCGCTGACTTCATTGCGCGAGCCTTCGAGACCACTGAGCAGCACCACGAACTCATCGCCGCCGAGGCGCGCGACGGTATCTTCCATGCGCACACTGGCTTCGAGCCGCGCGGTGATGATCTTCAGCACTGTGTCGCCGACCGGATGGCCGAGGGAATCGTTGATGTGCTTGAAGTGGTCGAGGTCGAGAAACAGCAACGCGCCGCGCAGGTTGTGGCGTTTGAGCAGGGCGATCTGTTGGCTCAGGCGATCCATCAACAGCGCGCGGTTGGGCAGGTTGGTCAGCGGGTCGTGGTAAGCCAGATGACGGATCTGTGCTTCGGCGTTTTTCAGCAGGCTGACGTCGCGCGCGGTCAATAGCAGGCAGGCAGTTTCATTGAGGGTGATGGGCTCGACCGACACCTCCACGGTCAGTAATTCCCCACGCTTGTTGCGCCCGAGCATTTCCTGATGGTGCACGCGGCCCTTGATCTGCAATTCGGCGAGCAGTGCCGAGCGTTGTTTTTCCTCAGCCCAGATACCTACCTGATAAACGGTTTTGCCCACGACTTCCTCGGCCCGATAGCCGGTGAGCCGGCAGAAACCGTCGTTGACCTCCAGATAACGGCCGGTGTCGCGTTCGGTGATGGTGATCGCGTCGGGGCTTGAGTGAAAGGCCTTGGCGAATTTCTCTTCGCTGGCCTTCAGTGCCGCTTCCGAACGCTGTTGCTGGGTGATGTCGCGCAGGGTGGTGACGATGCACGGCTGGTCGCCAACGCTGATCTGCCGGCTGGAAATCACGCACGTCAGCGATTGGCCGTCCTTGTGCTGGACGATGATCGCGACATTGCTCAGGCCTTGTTCGCGGATCACCCGCTCAATGCGTTGCAGGCTTTTTGCCGAGGCGTCCCACAAGCCGATTTCTTCGGCGGTGTGGCCGATCACGTCGGCAGCGCTCCAGCCAAAGGTCTGGCTGAAGCTGGAGTTGGTCTCGATGAATTCACCGGTTTCCTGGCGGGTGACGCAGATCGGGTCGGGGCTGACCTGAAACAGCGTGGCGAATTTTTCTTCCGAAGCCACCAGACGCTGTTCGCGCTCCACCTGATCGGTGATGTCGAGCAACGTGCCGGCCATGCGCAGCGGCGCGCCGTTGTCGTCACGATAGAGCCGCGCGCGGCTTTCCAGATAGCGCGAACTGCCGTCCGGCAGTTGCACGCGATAGGTCAGTTGATAGTTGCCCGCCGGGCCTTCGCGCAGGCTGCGGTAGGCGTCGCGCATGCTGTCGCGTTCTTCGCCGGGCACACCTTCGAAAAACTCCTCGAACGACTCATGGAACGGTTTCGGTTCCAGCCCGTGCAATTGCGCGGCGCGCGCCGAGCCGTAGAGCATGCCGCTGGGAATGTGCCAGTCCCAGGTGCCGAGTTGTGCAGAATCCAATGCCAGATCGAGGCGTTCCTGGCTGTCCTTCAAGGCGTGTTCAGCGGCTTTGCGTTCGGTGGTGTCGAGGAAGGTGCTGAGCAGATAGGGCTGGCCTTCGAGTTCGACCTTTTGCGCACTGAGGATGCCATCGTGGATCTGTCCGTTGCTGGCGCGAAACTGCACTTCCATGCTGATCAATTCGCCCTTGGTGTTGGTCTTCTTGACCAGTTCGGCGCGTTGCTCCGGGTGCACCCACAGGCCCAATTCCAGCGTGGTGCGGCCAATGGCGCTCTGTACCGGCCAGCCGAACAGGCTTTCGAAATACTGATTGGCCTCGCTGATCAGGCCGTCTTCCTGACGGGTCAGCAGGACCATGTTCGGGCACAGGTGAAAAAGTGTCGCGAAACGTTTCTCCGAGCTGCTCAGGGCTTGTTCGCGTTGACGCTGGTGGGTGATTTCGCGAATCACCCCGATCATTCGGGGGCGGCCGTTTTTATCCGGCAGCAGGCTGCCGCTGATCTCCAGCCAGTGCAGGCTGCCGTCCGGCCAGCGGATGCGGTGGTGCATCGCCTGTTCCAGCGGTGCGCCGGCAATTACCGCGTGGAAGGCGCGGACGGTCTTGGCGCGATCCTCCGGGGGCAGCAAATCGAGGTATTCAAGGTCTTCCGGCAACGGCTGCCGTGGGTCGAAGCCAAATAAAGCCTGAGTCCCCCGTGACCAACTGATCTGCCCGCGCTCGATGTCCCAGTACCAGGCGCCGAGCCGCGCGCCGTTGAGCGCCGCCAGCAATTGCGGCGCACTCTCCCAGCTCTGCTCGGAATGACGCGGGTCAATCGCCTGAATACGCGGCATCGGCGGAATTCGGTCAACAGATTTCGGCATTGATAACGGGCCTTGAGCTGATGGTGGCGTTAGGCACAGGGGCAGCGGCTCTATAGGAGTAGCACAAGTTAGCCTCAAGTCCCTGGCAGATCGATTTGTGCATCCAGCAATGCCATGAAGGCTCTTGCCGCATTCGATAGCGTCCGTTCGGTGTGCAAGATATAGCCTAGCTGGCGACTGAGCTGTATGCCCGGCAATGCGATGCTTGCCACCTGTTCATCGAGCATGGTCCGGGGCAAAACGCTCCACGCGAGGCCGATCGAGACCATCATCTTGATGGTTTCCAGATAGTTGGTGCTCATGGCGATGTTCGGCGTCAGGCCCTGAGCTTCGAATAAACGCTGCACGATATGGTGTGTGAAAGTGTTGCCGCCGGGGAAAACCGCCGGATGACCGGCAATGTCCGCCAGACTGACGGCGCCGTTATTGATCAGCGAATGCTCCGGGGCAACCACGAAATCCAGCGGGTCATCCCAGACGGGCGTGGCTTTGACCAGCGAGTGAGGTTCCGGCGCCAGGGTGATGACCGCCAATTCAGCGCGGCCATGGAGAATTTCCTCGTAGGCCACTTCCGAATCGAGGAACTGAATATCCAGCGCAACCTGTGGGTAGCGGCGGGTGAACTCCCTTAATAGCGGCGGCAAACGGTGCAGGCCGATGTGGTGACTGGTGGCCAGGGTCAGGCGACCGCTGACTTCGCCGGTCAGGTTGGTCAGCGCGCGACGGGTGTCATCCAGCACGTTGAGAATCTGGTACGCCCGTGGCAGCAGGGCGCGGCCGGCCTCGGTCAGACCGACTTCACGGCCCAGCCTGTCGAATAGCCGTACCTTCAATTGTTGCTCCAGCCCGGCGATACGTTTGCTGATTGCCGGCTGGGTCAGGTGCAGGCGTTCGCCGGCGCCGGAGAAGCTGCCGGTCTCGGCGATGGCGATAAAAGCATTGAGGTTGGCCAGATCCATGTTCGTATTCCAGTTGGTTATCCAAAGCATAAAAAATATGAATTTGAGTTATTTAATCTAACCCCATAGGATCGGCCTCACAAGCCAAAGGGTTATTGATAAGCCCAGGGCATAGAAACAAGCTGATGAGGAACCGTCTGATGGCCGGCAAAACGCTCTACGACAAGCTCTGGGATTCGCATTTGGTCAAGCAGCGCGACGATGGCTCGGCGCTGATCTACATCGATCGTCACATCATTCACGAAGTGACCTCGCCGCAAGCCTTTGAAGGCCTGCGTCTGGCCGGGCGCAAGCCTTGGCGCATCGATGCCAACATCGCGACCCCGGACCACAACGTACCGACGACCCCAGAGCGCAAGGGCGGCATCGAAGCGATTGCCGATCAGGTCTCGCGTCTGCAGGTTCAGACCCTCGATGACAACTGCGATGAATACGGCATCGTCGAGTTCAAGATGAACGACGTGCGCCAAGGCATCGTCCACGTGATCAGCCCGGAGCAGGGCGCGACCTTGCCGGGCATGACCGTGGTTTGCGGCGACTCGCACACTTCGACCCACGGCGCGTTCGGCGCTTTGGCTCACGGTATCGGCACTTCCGAGGTCGAGCACGTGCTCGCCACCCAGTGTCTGGTCGCCAAGAAAATGAAAAACATGCTGGTGCGCGTTGAAGGGCAATTGCCGTTCGGCGTGACCGCCAAGGACATCGTCCTCGCGGTGATCGGCAAGATTGGCACCGCCGGCGGTAACGGCCACGCCATCGAATTCGCTGGTAGCGCAATCCGCGACTTGTCTGTCGAAGGCCGCATGACCATCTGCAACATGTCCATTGAAGCCGGCGCCCGCGTGGGTCTGGTGGCGGCGGATCAGAAGACTGTCGATTACGTGAAGGGCCGTCCATTCGCCCCGAAAGGCGCCGAATGGGACATGGCTGTCGAGGCCTGGAAAGAGCTGGTCTCTGACGCTGACGCCAAGTTCGACACCGTCGTCGAACTCGACGCTGCGCAGATCAAGCCGCAAGTCAGCTGGGGCACTTCGCCGGAAATGGTTTTGGCCGTCGATCAGAACGTGCCGGATCCAGCGAAAGAGATGGATCTGGTCAAGCGCGACTCGATCGTGCGCGCCTTGAAATACATGGGTTTGACCGCCAATCAGGCGATCACCGACATTCAGCTGGATCGCGTGTTCATCGGTTCCTGCACCAACTCGCGGATCGAAGACTTGCGCGCTGCGGCGGTCATCGCCAAGGGCCGCAAAGTCGCCTCGACCATCAAGCAAGCGATCGTGGTGCCGGGTTCGGGTCTGGTCAAGGCGCAAGCCGAGGCCGAAGGTCTCGACAAGATTTTCCTCGAAGCCGGTTTCGAATGGCGTGAGCCGGGTTGCTCGATGTGCCTGGCAATGAATCCGGACCGTTTGGAGTCCGGCGAACACTGCGCCTCGACGTCCAACCGTAACTTCGAAGGCCGTCAGGGCGCCGGTGGCCGTACCCACCTCGTCAGCCCGGCCATGGCGGCGGCGGCAGCGGTGAACGGTCGTTTCATCGACGTTCGTGAATTGATTTAAGGAGCGCAGCATGAAAGCTTTTACCCAGCACACTGGTCTTGTCGCGCCTCTGGATCGTGCCAACGTCGACACTGACCAGATCATTCCGAAACAATTTTTGAAGTCGATCAAGCGCACCGGTTTCGGTCCGAACCTGTTCGACGAGTGGCGTTATCTGGATGTCGGCCAGCCGTATCAGGACAACTCCAAGCGCCCGCTGAACAAGGACTTCGTCCTCAACGCCGAGCGCTATCAAGGCGCCAGCGTCTTGCTGGCCCGCGAGAACTTCGGTTGCGGCTCCAGCCGTGAGCACGCGCCGTGGGCGCTGGAAGAGTACGGTTTCCGCAGCATCATCGCGCCGAGTTATGCCGACATCTTCTTCAACAACAGCTTCAAGAACGGCTTGTTGCCGATCATCTTGAGCGACGCCGAAGTCGATGAATTGTTTAAGCAAGTTGAGGCTGAGCCGGGCTATCAATTGCAGGTCGATCTGCAAGCGCAGACTGTGACCCGTCCGGATGGCAAGGTTTACAGCTTTGAGATTGATGCGTTCCGTAAGCACTGCCTGCTGAACGGTCTGGACGATATCGGTTTGACCTTGCAGGACGGCGATGCGATTGCGACGTTTGAGGCCAAGCATCGTGTTAGCCAGCCGTGGTTGTTCCGCGACGCATAAGCAAGTTTTGAATTGATGCAGTTCAGGCTGGCCTCTTCGCGAGCAAGCTCGCTCCCACAGGGGAATGCATTTCAAATGTGGGAGCGAGCTTGCTCGCGAATGCGGTAGTCCAGGCAATACAAGGCTAAAACCCAGAAGGAAGTCCCCATGACCAGCACCGCCCAACACACCCAGGTCGTACAAAAGCAATTCGGTGAACAGGCCGCCGCCTACCTGAGCAGCGCCGTTCACGCGCAAGGCACCGAATTCGCTCTGCTACAGGCTGAGCTGGCCGGGCAGGGCGAGGCTCGCGTGCTGGACTTGGGTTGCGGCGCCGGTCACGTCAGTTTCCACGTCGCGCCGCTGGTCAAGGAAGTGGTCGCCTACGACCTGTCGCAGCAAATGCTCGACGTGGTTGCCGCCGCTGCCGTTGATCGCAACATCAGCAACATTGCCACGGTCAACGGCGCCGCCGAGCGTCTGCCGTTTGCCGATGGCGAGTTCGACTTCGTGTTCAGCCGTTATTCGGCGCACCATTGGAGCGACCTCGGTGTGGCCCTGCGCGAAGTGCGCCGGGTGCTGAAGCCGGGCGGTGTGGCAGCGTTCGTGGATGTGTTGTCACCGGGCAGTCCGTTGTTCGACACTTACCTGCAAAGCGTTGAAGTGCTGCGCGATACCAGTCACGTGCGCGATTATTCCGCCGCCGAGTGGTTGCGTCAGGTCAGTGAGGCCGGACTGCATGTGCGCAGCACCTCGCGTCAGCGTCTGCGTCTGGAATACACCAGTTGGGTTGAGCGCATGCGCACCCCCGAAGTGATGCGCGCGGCGATCCGCCAGTTGCAGCAGTCGATGGGCAACGAAGTGCGCGAATATTTTGAGATTGCAGCCGATGGTTCGTTCAGTACAGATGTGATCGTGCTGTGGGCTGAAAAGTAGATTCTGATCGATAAGCATTTTTCCCGGCGCGCCCGAAGTGGCGCACCGACTGAAGACACGAGGAAAGCATGAGCAAGCAGATTCTGATTCTCCCAGGTGATGGCATTGGTCCGGAAATCATGGCCGAAGCGGTCAAGGTGCTGGAATTGGCCAACGACAAGTACAGCCTGGGCTTCGAGCTGAGCCATGACGTGATCGGTGGCGCCGCCATCGACAAGCACGGCGTGCCGCTGGCCGACGAAACCCTCGACCGCGCCCGCGCTGCCGACGCTGTGCTGCTGGGCGCCGTCGGTGGGCCGAAATGGGACACCATCGAGCGTGACATCCGCCCCGAGCGCGGCCTGCTGAAAATCCGTGCGCAACTGGGCCTGTTCGGCAACCTGCGTCCGGCAATCCTGTACCCGCAACTGGCCGATGCTTCGAGCCTGAAGCCGGAAATCGTTGCCGGTCTGGACATCCTCATCGTCCGTGAGCTGACCGGTGGCATCTACTTCGGCGCGCCGCGCGGCACCCGCGCGCTGGAAAACGGCGAGCGTCAGTCCTACGACACGCTGCCGTACAGCGAAAGCGAAATCCGCCGCATCGCCCGCGTCGGTTTCGACATGGCCATGGTCCGTGGCAAAAAGCTCTGCTCGGTGGACAAGGCCAACGTGCTGGCGTCCAGCCAACTGTGGCGTGAAATCGTCGAAGAAGTGGCCAAAGACTATCCGGAAGTCGAACTGAGCCACATGTACGTCGACAACGCCGCCATGCAACTGGTGCGCGCGCCGAAGCAGTTCGACGTGATCGTCACCGACAATATGTTTGGCGACATCCTCTCCGACGAAGCGTCGATGCTCACCGGTTCCATCGGCATGCTGCCGTCGGCCTCGCTGGATTCGAACAACAAGGGCATGTACGAGCCTTGCCACGGTTCCGCTCCGGACATCGCTGGCAAAGGCATTGCCAACCCGTTGGCAACCATTCTGTCGGTGTCGATGATGCTGCGTTACAGCTTCAATCTGCATGACGCAGCCGATGCCATCGAAAAAGCCGTCAGCGTCGTACTCGATCAGGGGCTGCGTACCGGCGACATCTATTCGGCCGGTTGCAGCAAAGTCGGTACGCAGGAAATGGGCGACGCAGTAGTCGCCGCGCTGCGGAATCTGTAATCTCTCGGGCCCGCTGCGAAATTCAATACAAAGCAGCGGCCCACTTTTCAAGAAGGTGTAGTTGCGATGAAACGTGTAGGTCTGATCGGTTGGCGCGGGATGGTCGGTTCCGTGCTCATGCAGCGGATGCTGGAAGAGCAGGATTTCGATCTAATCGAGCCGGTGTTTTTCACCACGTCCAACGTCGGTGGCCAAGGCCCGTCCGTGGGCAAGGACATTGCTCCGCTCAAGGATGCTTACAGCATTGATGAGCTGAAGACCCTCGACGTGATTCTGACCTGCCAGGGCGGCGACTACACCAGCGAAGTGTTCCCGAAACTGCGCGAAGCCGGCTGGCAGGGTTACTGGATCGATGCGGCCTCGAGCCTGCGCATGAACGATGACGCGGTGATCATTCTCGACCCGGTCAACCGCAAGGTCATCGACCAGCAGCTCGACGCGGGCACCAAGAACTACATCGGCGGCAACTGCACCGTCAGCCTGATGCTGATGGGCCTGGGTGGTCTGTTTGAAGCCGGTCTAGTCGAGTGGATGAGCGCCATGACCTATCAGGCAGCCTCCGGTGCCGGCGCGCAGAACATGCGTGAACTGATCAAGCAAATGGGCGCGACCCACGCCGCTGTCGCCGATCAACTGGCCGATCCCGCCAGTGCGATCCTCGACATCGACCGTCGTGTGGCCGACGCCATGCGCAGCGACGCGTACCCGACCGAAAACTTCGGCGTACCGTTGGCCGGCAGCCTGATCCCGTGGATCGACAAGGAACTGCCGAACGGCCAGAGCCGCGAAGAGTGGAAAGCTCAGGCCGAGACCAACAAGATCCTCGGTCGCTTCAAGAGCCCGATTCCGGTCGACGGCATCTGCGTGCGCATTGGCGCCATGCGTTGCCACAGCCAGGCGCTGACCATCAAGCTGAACAAAGACGTGCCGATCGCCGATATCGAAGGGCTGATCAGCCAGCACAACCCGTGGGTCAAACTGGTGCCGAACCAGCGCGAAATCAGCATGCAGGAGCTGAGCCCGACCAAGGTCACCGGCACCCTGAATGTTCCGGTGGGTCGTCTGCGCAAGCTGAACATGGGGTCGCAGTTCGTCGGTGCGTTCACCGTCGGCGACCAACTGCTGTGGGGCGCGGCCGAACCGCTGCGTCGCATGCTGCGGATTTTGCTTGAGCGTTGATTGCATGAAGCAATGAAAGAGCCCGTGCCTTGAAAGAGGTGCGGGTTTTTTTATGCCTGATGGCTCTCGGTTGCCGGGTCTGGCCCCTTCGCGAGCAAGCTCGCTCCCACAGGGGAATGCATTTCAAATGTGGGAGCGAGCCTGCTCGCGAAGAGGCCGGTACTGCCGCCGCAAATCCCGGCAGAAATTGCCTGTGCGCCAGTCACCCGGTAAAGTGCCGCTCCCCCCGTTTCGCCAGAGGCTCGCACCATGACCCAGACCCTAGATATTGCCGTGATCGGCGCCACCGGTACTGTCGGCGAAACCCTCGTACAGATTCTCGAAGAGCGCGACTTTCCGGTCGGTAACCTGCACCTGCTGGCCAGCAGCGAATCCGCTGGCAGCTCGGTGCTGTTCCGCAACAAGAACGTACGCGTGCGCGAAGTCGACGAGTTCGATTTCAGCAAGGTCAAACTGGTGTTTTTCGCCGCTGGCCCGGCCATCACCCTGAGCTACGTCGCGCGCGTCCATGCCGCCGGTTGCTCGCTGATCGACCTGTCCGGCGCGCTGCCGGCCGATCAGGCGCCACAAATCGTCCCTGAGGCCAACGCCAGCAAACTCGAAGGTTTGAAGGCACCGTTCCAGGTCAGCAGCCCAAGCCCGTCGGCCACTTCACTGGCCGTGGTGCTGGCGCCGCTGCTTGATCTGCTCGACCTGCAAGCGGTGCATGTCACCGCCAATCTGGCCGTTTCCGCCCAAGGTCGCGAAGCCGTCACCGAACTCGCGCGGCAGACCGCCGAGTTGCTCAACATGCGCCCATTGGAGCCAACCTTCTTCGATCGGCAAATGGCCTTCAACCTGCTGGCCCAGGTCGGGACGCCCGACGCGCAGGGCCATACGCTGCTGGAAAAACGCCTGGTGCGCGAGTTGCGCCAGGTGCTGGCGCTGCCTTTATTAAAGATTTCCGCAACTTGCGTTCAAGCCCCGGTGTTTTTTGGCGATAGCTTTAGCGTGGCCTTGCAGTCAACGCAGGCCGTCGACCTGGTCAAGGTCAACGCCGCACTCGAAGATGCGCCGGGTATTGAACTGGTCGAGGCCGGTGATTACCCGACTGCAGTCGGTGACGCGGTAGGGCAGGATGTTGTCTATGTCGGTCGCGTGCGCAGCGGTGTCGACGACCCGGCGGAACTTAATCTGTGGCTGACGTCAGATAACGTACGCAAAGGCGCGGCCCTTAACGCTGTGCAGGTGGCTGAATTGTTGATAAAAGACCTGCTGTAAAAGATACTTGGCAACAATTTGTCGACTGATTCTAGGTGAGCGCTATGCTTGCCCAGATTGCTTGATAACGTGTCACCCTCCGGGACTTTCCGGGGCATCAAAGAAATGATCGCGCGCGACATCTGTCGTCGTCGCGCGCAATGCCTTACGGCAGCGGTATTCAACATCTTCTCGCTGGCCGAGGAACGTTCAAACAAAGGATGAGGCTATGGTTCAAGTTCGCAAACTGGTGTTAGCAATAGCGGCCGCCTCGGCGCTGTCCTCCGGTATGGCGCATGCCCTCGGGCTCGGGGAGCTGACCCTGAAGTCGACCCTGAACCAGCCGCTGGTGGCTGAAATCGAGCTGCTCGACGTCAAGGATCTCACCGCTGCCGAAGTGGTGCCGAGCCTGGCTTCACCCGAAGATTTCGCCAAGGCCGGCGTTGATCGCCAGGCCTTCCTCAACGATCTGACATTTACCCCGGTGCTCAACGCCAGCGGCAAAAGCGTGCTGCGCGTGACGTCGAGCAAGCCGCTGTCGGAGCCGATGGTTAAATTTCTCGTGCAGGTGATGTGGCCGAACGGCCGTCTGCTGCGTGATTACAGCGTGCTGCTCGATCCGTCGAAGTTCTCGCCACAGACCGCTGACGCCGCCGCCCAACCGGCGCCGTCGCAGACCATCGCCGCGCCGACCACTGGCGCCACGCACCCGACGCAATACACCACCACGCCGCGCGATACCCTGTGGGAAATCGCCGCGAAGGCGCGTACCGGCGGTTCGGTGCAGCAGACCATGCTGGCCATTCAAGCCTTGAACCCGGATGCGTTCATCGGCGGCAACATCAACCGCCTGAAAACCGGCCAGGTGCTGCGTCTGCCGGATGCGGTGCAAAGCACGGCGTTGCAGCAATCGAAAGCGATTGCCGAAGTGGCAGCGCAAAACGAAGCCTGGCGTCAGGGCCGTCGTTATGTGGCCAAGCCGGGCACCGGTCAGCAGCAACTCGATGCGACCAACCGTGGCCGCGGTAATACCGGTACTGCGCAGAACGCTCAGGACAATCTGAGCCTGGTCTCCGCCGAAAGCGCCAAGGCGCGCGGCAAAGGCCCGGCCGGCGACGCCAAAGCCTTGAGCAACAAGCTGGCGGTGACTCAGGAAAGCCTCGACACGACCCGTCGTGATAACGAGGAACTGAAAAGCCGCATGTCCGATCTGCAAAGCCAGTTGGACAAGCTGCAGAAATTGATCGAGCTGAAGAACAATCAACTGGCGAAGATGCAGGCCGAAGGGTCGGGCGCTGCGCCGGCGGCAAACGCCGCCGCACCGGTGGTGCCAGCGATCACTGCTGAATTGGCCGCCACACCGCCGGCCACTCCGGCAGAAGCCGCCACCACTTCGCCGACGCCGGAATCGGCTATTGCGCCACCTGCCGAGACACCGGTTGAGCCCGTGGTCGAGCCGGTTGTCGAGACCAAACCGGCCGCCGATGATGAAAAAACCTTCAACGAACTGCTGACCAATCCGATCCTGCTGGGGCTGGTCGGCGGTGGCGCTGTGGTGCTGCTGCTCCTGTTGTTGCTGTTGGCGCGTCGCCGCAAAGCGCAGCAAGAGGCCGAGAAACACATGCGCATGGCTCGTGCGCTGTCGGAGGAGCAAGAGTTCTCCGCTGAACAGGATCTGCCGGAAAGCAGCTTCGAAGGCCTGGAAACGCCGGCGGCGAGCGTCAAGCTCAACACCCCGGCGCCAGCCCCTGCGCCGGTCGTGGCTCCGGTAGTGGCGCCGATCGTGATGGCAGAGCCGATTGCCGCGCCGCTGGTGGCGCCGGCCGCCGAGCGTTCCGACGACGTCCTCGACAAGGCTCAGTCGCACATCAATGCCGGTCGCCTGAATCAGGCTGCCGCGCTGCTGGAAGAGGGCGTCAGCCTTGAGCCGCAGCGCAGTGATCTGCGTCTGAAATTGATGGAAGTCTACGGTCAGCAGGGCGACCGCGATGCATTCGTCGGCCAGGAGCGTCAGTTGGTCGCCAATGGTGACAACTTCGCCAAGGTCGAAGAACTCAAGAGCCGCTTCCCGGCCATGGCCGTCGTCGCTGCCGCTGGTTTGGCTGCAGCCGCTGTCGCTGCCGAACTGGACGCGCAGTACGTCAAGGATCTGTTGCTGGATGAACCTGAAGCACCGGCGCCGGCGCCAGTGGAAGATGATCTGGACAGCGCGTTTGACCTGAGCCTGGACGATCTCGACAACATCACGCCGGTCGAGCCTGCGCCGGTTGTTGAGCCTGAAGCGCCGATCGAACTGGACGAATTCCCGTCGGACGACGATCTGAGCTTCGAATCGGTGCTGCAACAGCAGACCGAGATCAAAGAGAACCTCGACGATCTGTCGGACTTCGACCTGGATCTGGACCTCGGTGCCGAGCCGGCGCCAGCGGTGGATCTGGCCGACGACGACTTCCTGCTGGATCTGGACGAAGGCGTGAAGGATCTGCCGCCGGTCGAGCCGCCGGTGGTGCCTGACGTGCCACAGGATGATCTGGAGCTGCCAGCCGATTTTGATCTGTCGCTGGCCGATGAAATGGACAGCAATCCGGCTGCCGAACCGGATGCCTTCGCGACAGAGCTGGATGACGTCAACGCCGAGCTGGATCGTCTGTCGCAAAGCATTAGCGAGCCGACCTTCACCGAAGCCGATGCAATGAAGGCTGATGATCTTGGCGAAGATGATTTCGACTTCCTCGCCGGCACCGATGAGGCGGCGACCAAGCTCGATCTGGCTCAGGCCTACATCGACATGGGCGACAACGACGGTGCGCGCGACATCCTCAACGAAGTGTTGACCGAGGGTGACGAGAAGCAGCGTGGTGAGGCCAAGGACATGCTCTCGAGCCTGTAGTCATTTCAGCAGTAAACGAAAACGGCAGCCCGGTGAGGCTGCCGTTTTTGTTTTGGGCGGATCCAGTGGTGTCTGATCCATCGCTTTCGCGAGCAGGCTCACTCCCACCTTTTGAAATGCATTCCCCTGTGGGAACGATCCTGCTCGCGAAGAGGGCGGCACTGCTGATAGAGAACTCTGGTATCCCCGGTCTACAGCCTTATAATGCCCGCCTTTGCACAAACAGCAGGCTGTCCCACCTTGGCAAACATAGAAAACCCGGTCGCTGAAATGGCCCCCGACGGCTTTTACCGCGTGGCACTGGGCGTTGAGTACAAAGGCTCGCGCTACAGCGGCTGGCAGCGTCAGTTGACGGGTGTGAAGACGGTGCAGGAAGAGCTCGAAAAAGCTTTGTCGAAAGTCGCCAACTCGCCGGTTTCACTACAGTGCGCCGGCCGCACCGACGCCGGCGTGCATGCCTGCGGACAGGTGGTGCATTTCGATACTCAGGTTGATCGTTCGCTGAAAGCCTGGGTCATGGGCGCCAACATCAATCTGCCGCATGACATCAGTGTCAGTTGGGCGCGGGTGATGCCGGCGCATTTCCACGCGCGATTCAAAGCCATCGCCCGGCGTTATCGCTACGTGATCTACAACGATCAGATTCGCCCGGCGCAACTCAACGAAGAAATCACCTGGAACCACCGTCCGCTCGACGTCGAGAGCATGGCCGAGGCCGCGCAATACTTGATCGGTACCCACGATTTCAGCGCGTTCCGCGCCGGCCAGTGCCAGGCCAAGTCGCCGATCAAGAAGATGCACCACCTGCGCGTGACCCGTCACGGCAAGATGATCGTGCTCGACATTCGCGCCAATGCCTTCCTGCATCACATGGTGCGCAATATCGCTGGTGTGTTGATGACCATTGGTGCCGGCGAGCGTCCGGTCGAGTGGATGAAGGAAGTCCTCGAAAGCCGTGAGCGCCGTTCCGGTGGGGTGACCGCGCATCCGTACGGCTTGTATCTGGTGCAGGTCGAGTACCACGACGAATTCCCGTTGCCCGAACGTTTTATCGGGCCACATTTCCTTACGGGTTTCTCCGAACTTGACGGCTGACGCCCTCGAACGCTTTTGTTACCATCCGGGACTTTCCCGGATTTTACCTTGGAGTTTTTCTCGACATGTCAGCCGTTCGCAGCAAGATCTGCGGGATTACCCGCATAGAAGATGCGCTGGCAGCCGTCGAAGCCGGGGCGGATGCGATCGGTTTCGTGTTTTACGCCAAGAGCCCGCGTGCGGTGACCGTGCAACAGGCGCGGGCGATCATCAAGGCGTTGCCACCGTTCGTGACCACCGTGGGTTTGTTCGTCAATGCCAGTCGCTGCGAATTGGGCGAAATCCTCGATGCCGTGCCGCTGGATCTGTTGCAGTTCCATGGTGATGAAGTCGCTGAAGACTGTGAAGGCTGGCATCGGCCGTATATCAAGGCGCTGCGGGTCAAGGCCGGCGATGACATCGCGGCGGCTGTCGATGCCTACCCGAGTGCCAGTGGCGTGCTGCTCGACACTTATGTCGAAGGCGTGCCCGGCGGAACCGGCGAGGCCTTCGACTGGTCATTGATTCCGCAGGGTTTGAGCAAGCCGTTGATTCTGGCGGGTGGGTTGACCCCGCAGAACGTTGCAGACGCCGTGGCGCGGGTAAAACCCTACGCGGTAGACGTCAGCGGTGGGGTAGAGGCGAGTAAAGGCATCAAGGATCACGCAAAGGTTCGCGCGTTTATCAACGCGGTACGCAAAGCGCCATATTGATGTGACGGCTGGCAGTCTGCCGCCGTCCATCAATGCACTTGCATAAAGCAGGCGAGGCTGAGGGTTTATGGAATGCACGCAGGTCATGTTTCGCGCTGACCGTGGCAGTCCCGCAACCATCGCCACACACATGAATTTAGCTGAAGGGCATACGCGGGGCTGCGAACCAGAGCGTTCGGGCCGCCGGTACTGGAGATAGAAAGCATGAGCAACTGGTTGGTAGACAAACTGATCCCTTCGATCATGCGTTCCGAGGTCAAGAAGAGCTCGGTGCCTGAAGGTCTGTGGCACAAATGCCCGTCTTGCGAGGCTGTGCTGTATCGTCCGGAGCTGGAAAAGACCCTGGACGTTTGCCCTAAATGCAACCACCACATGCGCATCGGCGCACGTGCGCGCATCGACATCTTCCTCGATGCCGAAGGTCGCAACGAACTGGGCGCCGATCTGGAGCCGGTTGACCGTCTGAAATTCCGCGACGGCAAGAAGTACAAGGATCGCCTGACCGCTGCACAGAAGCAGACCGGCGAGAAAGACGCGCTGATCTCCGTCAGCGGTACGTTGCTGGGCATGCCAGTGGTGGTTTCGGCCTTTGAATTTGCTTTCATGGGCGGTTCCATGGGCGCCATCGTCGGTGAGCGCTTCGTCCGCGCGGCCAACTACGCGCTGGAAAACCGTTGCCCGATGATCTGCTTCGCCGCCTCCGGTGGTGCGCGCATGCAGGAAGCGTTGATCTCGCTGATGCAGATGGCCAAGACCTCGGCGGTGTTGGCGCGTCTGCGTGAGGAAGGCATTCCGTTCATCTCCGTGCTGACCGACCCGGTCTACGGCGGTGTTTCGGCGAGTCTGGCGATGCTCGGCGACGTGATCGTCGGTGAGCCGAAAGCCCTGATCGGCTTTGCCGGCCCGCGCGTTATCGAACAAACCGTGCGTGAAAAACTGCCGGAAGGCTTCCAGCGCAGTGAGTTCCTGCTGGAGCACGGTGCAATCGACATGATCATCCATCGTCAGGAACTGCGCCCGCGTCTGGGCAACCTGCTGGCACAAATGACTGGCAAGCCGACGCCGAAATTCGTCGCCGCGCCAATCGAGCCGATCGTGGTTCCACCGGTCCCTGCTGGCCTATGACCGAGCGCACCCTTGGCGAATGGCTCGCCTACCTTGAGCAGTTGCATCCGTCGGCCATCGACATGGGCCTGGAGCGTTCACAACAGGTAGCGTCCCGCATGGGGCTGGGCCAGCCGGCGCCTCGGGTGATCACGGTCACCGGCACCAACGGTAAAGGTTCGACTTGCGCATTCGTGGCTTCATTGCTGCGCGCGCAGGGCCTTAACGTCGGTGTCTATAATTCTCCGCACCTGCTGCGTTACAACGAGCGGGTGCAGCTCAATGGCCTCGAAGCCACTGACGCGCAGCTGTGCCAGGCCTTCTCGGCGGTCGAGGTCGGGCGCGGCGACACTTCCCTGACTTACTTCGAAATGGGCACCCTCGCGGCGTTCTGGCTGTTCCAGCAGGCCAAACTCGACGCAGTGGTGCTTGAAGTCGGGCTGGGCGGGCGTCTGGACACGGTCAACGTGGTCGATGCCGACATCGCACTGGTTACCAGTATTGGCGTCGATCACGCTGATTATCTGGGCGATACCCGCGAATCGGTGGCTTTCGAGAAAGCCGGAATCTTCCGTCAGGGCAAACCGGCCTTGTGCGGTGATCTGAATCCTCCGCAACCGTTGCTCGACAAGGCGCGTGAGCTGGCGTGCCCATTCTTTCTGCGTGGACGCGATTTCGATCTCGGCATCACTGATCAGCACTGGCAATGGCGCGGCACCGATGCGCAGGGGCGGGCGGTCGAGTTGCGTGATTTGCCGCTGCTGGATCTGCCGATGGAAAACGCCGCGCTGGCATTGCAGGCGTATCTGCTGCTCGGGTTGCCGTGGAACGCTCAGCAGATCGTCGCGGCGATGCAGTCGACTCGCGTAGTGGGGCGTCTGGATCGTCGTTCGTTCGACTGGAACGGCAAGCGCCTGAATCTGTTGCTGGATGTGGGCCACAATCCGCACGCCGCCGAGTATCTGGCCCGTCGTCTGGCCGCGCAGCCACCGGTCGGCAAGCGTCTGGCGGTATTTGGCCTGCTGGCGGACAAGGATCTGGATGGTGTTGTCGGCGAATTGAATGCTAGTGTCGAGCACTGGGCTGTGGCGCCGCTGGATTCTCCGCGCGCACGGCCAGTAGCTGAATTGCACGCGGCATTACAGAACCTTGGCGCGTCGGTCACGTCTTACGACAGTGTCGCCGCCGCGTTGGAAGGGCAGTGTGCCGTGGCCACCAGTGACGACGAGATTCTGTTGTTCGGATCATTTTATTGTGTCGCCGAGGCCCTTGAATGGCTGGCCCGGCGCTCCACGGAGGAAGCGGCAAATGGCTTTGCTGGATAAAGCGTACAAGCAGCGCATGGTTGGCGCTTTGGTGCTGGTTGCGCTGGCGGTGATTTTCCTGCCGATGCTGTTTTCCCGTCAGGATGAGCAGCGTCAGGTGACTGTCGAAGCTCCGGCGGCGCCACAGGCGCCCGTTGTGCCGCAGGTGCAAATGGAAACGGTGGCCGTGCCTGAGCCGCAAGCCTTGCCGCAAGAGCCAGTGCCGACGGATGAAGAAGTCGCCGAAGACACGGCGCCTGCTGCGCCGGTGGCGCCAGCACCTGCGCCGACGGCTCCGATCATGATCACCAAGCCTGCTGCGCCGCCCGCGGTGGCCAAGTCGATTCCGGCGCCTGCCCAGCCTATCGCTGCGGCATCGAGCAAACCCGACACCACGCCAAGCCGCGTCGATGCCAACGGCCTGTCGGTGAGTTGGTCGGTGCAACTGGCCAGTCTGTCGAGTCGTGCCAGCGCCGAAAGCCTGCAGAAAACCCTGCGCAGCCAGGGCTACAACGCCTACATTCGTTCGGCCGATGGCAAGAATCGGGTGTTTGTCGGCCCGCTGATCGAGCGTGCCGAGGCCGATCGTCTGCGTGATCTGTTGGGTCGTCAGCAGAACCTCAAGGGTTTTGTCGTGCGTTTCCAGCCTGAGCGCGGCTAGAAACTATCACCTCGATTGAAATGCACTGACAATCGCAGCTTACCGAGAGGCATGCGCTCTGCTAAAATGCGCCGCCTTATCCGTCTGTAGGCTGCACTGTGCCATTTACCTGGGTTGACTGGGCGATCGTTGCAATCATCGCCATCTCCGCTTTGATCAGTTTGAGCCGCGGCTTCGTCAAGGAAGCATTATCGCTGGTGACCTGGATCATCGCAGGAGTCGTCGCCTGGATGTTCGGTGGCTCATTGTCCGAGTACCTCGCCGGATACATCGAAACCCCATCGGCTCGCGTGATCGCGGGCTGTGCCATCATGTTTGTCGCCACACTGATCGTGGGCGCAATGATCAATTATCTTATCGGCGAGTTGGTTCGCGTCACCGGGTTGTCCGGGACCGATCGATTCCTCGGCATGGCCTTCGGCGCTGCGCGTGGCGTGTTGCTGGTGGTCGTGGCGGTCGGGCTGTTGAGTCTGGGGCCGGTACAGCAGGACGGGTGGTGGAAAGAATCACAGCTCGTGCCAAAGTTTCTATTGGTCGCCGACTGGTCCAAAAACCTGATTCTCGGGTGGAGCAGTCAGTGGCTTGCCAGCGGAATCAGCGTACCCGCTGATATTCCGTTCAAGGAGCAACTCTTGCCGTCGGCGAAAACGCCTCAGTGAGTGTTGTTCAGTTCAGATCCATTAAGTAGGGGTTGCGTCGCATGTGTGGCATCGTCGGTATCGTCGGTAAGTCGAACGTCAATCAGGCGCTGTATGACGCGCTAACCGTGCTCCAGCACCGCGGCCAGGACGCTGCCGGTATCGTCACCAGCCATGATGGCCGGTTGTTCCTGCGCAAGGACAATGGCCTGGTGCGTGACGTGTTTCAACAGCGTCACATGCAGCGTCTGGTCGGCCACATGGGTATCGGCCACGTTCGTTACCCGACCGCGGGCAGCTCGACTTCGGCCGAAGCCCAACCGTTTTACGTCAACTCGCCTTACGGCATCACTCTGGCGCACAACGGTAACCTGACCAACGTTGAACAGTTGGCCAAAGAGATCTACGAATCCGATCTGCGTCACGTCAACACCAGTTCCGACTCGGAAGTGCTGCTCAACGTGTTCGCTCACGAGCTGGCCCAGCGCGGCAAGCTGCAGCCGACCGAAGAAGACGTATTTGCCGCGGTGACCGACGTGCACAACCGTTGTGTCGGCGGTTACGCCGTGGTGGCGATGGTTACCGGTTATGGCATCGTCGGTTTCCGTGACCCGCACGGCATCCGTCCAATCGTGTTCGGCCAGCGTCATACTGACGAAGGCGTCGAGTACATGATCGCCTCGGAAAGCGTTTCGCTGGACGTGCTTGGTTTCACCCTGATTCGCGACCTGGCTCCGGGCGAAGCGGTCTACATCACTGAAGACGGCAAGCTGCACACCCGTCAGTGCGCGACCAACCCGTCCCTGACCCCGTGCATTTTCGAACACGTCTACCTGGCGCGTCCGGATTCGATCATCGACGGCGTGTCGGTCTACAAAGCCCGTCTGCGCATGGGTGAGAAACTCGCCGAGAAGATCCTGCGCGAGCGTCCAGAGCACGACATCGACGTGGTTATCCCGATTCCGGACACCAGCCGTACCGCGGCACTGGAACTGGCCAATCACCTGGGCGTGAAATTCCGCGAAGGTTTCGTCAAGAACCGTTACATCGGCCGTACCTTCATCATGCCGGGCCAGGCGGCGCGCAAGAAATCGGTACGCCAGAAGCTCAACGCCATCGAGCTGGAATTCCGCGGCAAGAACGTGATGCTGGTCGACGACTCGATCGTGCGCGGCACCACCTGCAAGCAGATCATCCAGATGGCCCGCGAAGCCGGCGCGAAAAACGTCTACTTCTGCTCGGCGGCTCCGGCGGTTCGCTTCCCGAACGTCTACGGCATCGACATGCCGAGCGCGCACGAACTGATCGCGCACAATCGTTCGACTCAGGACGTGGCGGATCTGATCGGCGCTGACTGGCTGATCTATCAGGACCTGCCTGACTTGATCGAAGCGGTCGGTGGCGGCAAGATCAAGATCGAGAACTTCGATTGCGCAGTGTTTGACGGCAAGTACGTTACCGGCGACGTTGACGAGGCTTACCTGAACAAGATCGAGCAGGCACGCAACGATGCCTCGAAGGTCAAGACCCAGGCGGTCAGTGCGATCATCGATCTGTACAACAACTGAGTTTCTACCGGCCCTGAGGGGCCGGTTTTGTATCTGACTTTCAATTTTCGTGAACAGGGCAAGGAGTGACAGCATGAGTCAGGAATGGGATGCCGGTCGGCTGGACAGCGACCTCGAAGGCGTAGCGTTCGATACCCTGGCCGTACGTGCCGGTCAGCATCGTACGCCGGAAGGCGAACACGGTGATCCGATGTTCTTCACCTCCAGCTACGTGTTCCGCACCGCCGCCGACGCGGCCGCACGGTTTGCCGGCGAAGTGCCGGGCAACGTTTACTCGCGCTACACCAACCCGACCGTGCGCGCGTTCGAAGAGCGCATTGCCGCACTGGAAAGCGCCGAGCAAGCCGTTGCGACTGCCACTGGCATGGCTGCGATCATGGCCGTGGTGATGAGCTTGTGCAGTGCCGGCGATCATGTGCTGGTTTCGCGCAGCGTATTCGGCTCGACCATCAGTCTGTTCGAAAAGTACTTCAAGCGTTTCGGTGTGGAAGTCGATTACGTGCCGCTGGCCGACCTTTCGGGTTGGGATGCGGCGATCAAGTCGAACACCAGGCTGCTGTTCGTCGAGTCGCCATCCAATCCATTGGCTGAGCTGGTCGACATCACCGCACTGGCGGAAATCGCCCACGCCAAAGGCGCGATGCTGGTAGTCGACAACTGCTTCTGCACGCCAGCGCTGCAGCAGCCATTGAAAATGGGCGCAGACATCGTCGTGCACTCGGCGACCAAGTTCATCGACGGCCAGGGTCGTTGCATGGGCGGTGTGGTGGCCGGTCGCAGTGAGCAGATGAAAGAGATCGTCGGCTTCCTGCGCACGGCCGGGCCGACCTTGAGCCCGTTCAACGCGTGGATCTTCCTCAAAGGTCTGGAAACCCTGAACCTGCGAATGAAGGCACACTGCGCGAATGCTCAGGAACTGGCCGAATGGCTGGAGCAGCAGGACGGCATCGAGAAGGTGCATTACGCCGGTCTGAAGAGCCATCCGCAGCACGAACTGGCCCAGCGTCAGCAGAAGGGCTTCGGCGCGGTCGTAAGTTTCGAGGTCAAGGGTGGCAAAGAGGGGGCGTGGCGCTTTATCGATGCGACGCGACTGATTTCGATCACCGCCAACCTCGGCGACAGCAAGACCACGATCACCCACCCGAGCACCACTTCTCATGGCCGTCTGGCGCCGCAGGAGCGTGAAGCGGCGGGTATTCGTGACAGCCTGATCCGCATCGCGGTCGGTCTGGAAGACGTCGCTGACCTGCAAGCCGATCTGGCGCGCGGTCTGGCAGCGTTGTGATCGAGTTGTCGGCACCGACAGCAGGTACCCATGGCCGCGTTGCGCTGGTCACGGGTGCTGCGCGGGGCATCGGTCTGGGGATTGCAGCGTGGCTGATCAGCGAAGGCTGGCAAGTGGTGCTGACCGATCTGGACCGTGTGCGCGGTTCGAAAGTGGCGAAGGTGTTGGGCGAGCACGCTTGGTTCATTGCCATGGATGTTGCCGATGAGGGGCAGGTCGCGCTCGGCGTTGCCGAAGTGCTGGGGCAGTTTGGTCGCCTTGATGCGCTGGTCTGCAACGCGGCGGTCGCCGATCCGCACAACATCACTCTGGAAAGCCTCGATCTGGCTTACTGGAATCGCGTGCTGGCGGTAAATCTCAGTGGGCCGATGCTGTTGGCCAAGCATTGCGCGCCGTACCTGCGCGCGCACAACGGTTCGATCGTCAATCTGGCTTCGACCCGGGCGCGGCAGTCGGAGGCAGACTCCGAGGCGTATGCGGCGAGCAAGGGCGGCTTGTTGGCGCTGACGCATGCGTTGGCGATCAGCCTGGGGCCGGAGATTCGCGTCAACGCCGTCAGTCCGGGCTGGATTGATGCGCGCGATCCTTCTGCGCGCCGAGCAGAGCCGCTCGCCGATGCCGATCATGCTCAGCATCCGGCGGGCAGGGTAGGGACGGTCGAAGATGTCGCGGCCATGGTTGCGTGGTTGCTGTCGAGGAATGCCGGGTTTGTTACCGGGCAGGAGTTCGTCGTCGATGGCGGTATGACGAAAAAGATGATCTATAGCGAGTAGATCGCCTTTTTCTCTGAATTTGCGTTGGATGAACTGACGCCTTCGCGAGCAGGCTCGCTCCCACATTTGGAATGCATTCCCCTGTGGCAGCGGGCTTGCTCGCGAAGGCGGTCTTGCAGGATGGAAACAATTTCGTCTTTTTAAGAAAAACTTCAATCCTGCTATTGACTTAGGTTCGCTACCTGCGTAAATTTCGCGGCCTCGGAGATGCAAACGGGTGATTAGCTCAGCTGGGAGAGCGTCTGCCTTACAAGCAGAATGTCGGCGGTTCGATCCCGTCATCACCCACCACTCCCCGAGAAACTTGCTTAAGCAAGAACGTAGGCTGAAAGTGCCTGCACCGACGCGCAGCGGTAGTTCAGTCGGTTAGAATACCGGCCTGTCACGCCGGGGGTCGCGGGTTCGAGTCCCGTCCGCTGCGCCATATTTTACGAGTCAGACAAGTCTGGTTCGCGATTGCAAAGCACCGAAGCTAGCAATCAACACGAGTTACTTGAGCGCAAGCTCAAAGCGATACGCAGCGGTAGTTCAGTCGGTTAGAATACCGGCCTGTCACGCCGGGGGTCGCGGGTTCGAGTCCCGTCCGCTGCGCCATATCTGCTTCAAGGACCACTGAACGCCTTGAAGCACCGAAAACAGCCATTGGCTGGTTCGGAATCGATAGCAAAGACCCTGGTCGAAAGACCGGGGTTTTTTGTGTCTGAAATTTGGCTTTTTCTTTTTCCTTCCTGCAACACCCATCCTGAATCCGATGCAATTCCCTGTGGGAGCGAGCTTGCTCGCGAAGGCGTCTGCACATTCAAAATTTGCATCGACTGGAACAACGCTTTCGCGAGCAAGCTCGCTCCCACATGTTTATGCCCAGTTATATCTGATCTAGATGCGCTGCCACGTCGCATTGATTTTTTGATTCTTTAGTCAAATTTTTGTAACTGGTTGTTTGCTGCGAGCGCAGAAACCTTTAAAGTTAACCTTTCGGTCAGCTTTGCACTGTCAACACGCCCTTCGTTTAGCCAAGAAGGGCTTCTGCAAGACTCGAGATTCCCCAGTAGATAACCAGAAGGGCGGACGTATAACCGCCCAGAGGATGATCCATGTCCAACCGTGATATATCCCGGCGCTCGTTCCTCCAGGGCGGGCTGGTGGCGGGTGTGAGCGTCACGCTCACGCCGCTCAGCACCCAGGCGCTGGCTGCCTTGATGGAAAACAGCGTCACCGTGCCGTCCGAGAAGTGGCTCGGCAATAACGGCAAGGCGCGTCAGCGTAACGATGCACTGTCCAAGGTCTGCGGCAGCAAAGTCTTTGCCCGCGACATCCGCTCCAAGGACATGCCGGGCTGGCCTGAACAGCAAGGCCACGCCATGCTGCTGAAAACCATCAAGGCCGATCGCATTTACGACGGTTACGACCTGTCGTGGCTCGGCGCCGACTTGCAGCCGGACCGCATCGTCACCGCCGCTGACCTGGACAAGGACGGCATCGTCTTTCCGGAAGAACACGCGCCGGATCCGCTACTGCCAGAAGGCAAGGTGCCGATGTTCATCGGTCACCCGGTGGCCATCCTGATCTGGAACGACTTCGAGCGTTTCCGCCAAGCGAAGAACAAACTCAAATTCAATGACAAAGCGATTCGTTACGGTGCACAAGTGCCGTATTACGAAGGCGATCCGTATGGCAGTTTCCGCTACGTACGTGTGGGCGGCGCGACCTCGGCCGACGAGGACGAATTCGCCAGCCTGAAGGACTCGATCCTCTTTCCGATGCTGAAAAACCGGCGTCCGGTGTGGAATTCCCAGCCCAACCTGCACGGCAATCTGACCGAGCGCGGCCTGTTCTATGCTGACCGCATGAAGAAAGAGATCGATACCCCGCCGGAAAACTGGCTGGTGTTCGACGAGCGCTACAAGACCCCGTCGATCGAACCGGCAGCAATGGAGCCGGACAACGGCAACGGCTGGTACGATCCGAAAACCAAGACCCTGCATTTCGTGGTGGCGACCCAGTGCCCACTGGAAGCTGCGACCGAGACCGCAAAAATGATCTCGCCGTCGCGCTTCGGCCTCGACAACCTGAACATGCACCCGGGTTACACCGTCGGTTACGGTTCCAAAGACCACAACATCTTCGTTTACTACGCAGCCCTCGCCGCGTTGTACGGCGCCGGTGTGCCAGTGCGCTTGGCCAACGACCGCTACGAGCAGTTCCAGAGCGGCATCAAGCGTCACCCGTTCGACATCCGCTACCAATTGGCCGTGGACAAGAACGACTACAGCTTCAAGATTTTTCGCGCCGAAATGAGCGTCGACGGTGGTGGCCGGATCAACTACAGCCCTTCGGTTGCCGCTGTTGGCGCCACGGCGGCGCAGTCGATCTACTACATGCCTCAGAACGATCTGCAAGTCACCGCTTACCACTCACGTGGGGTTGAGGCAGGTTCGATGCGCGGTTACGGCACCCTGCAAAGCATGGCGGCGACCGAGATGATGGTCGACGAAATCGCCAATCGCCTCGGTGTCGATGCCATCGACTTGCGTCGCAAGAATGCTTTGCGTTCCGGCATGAAAAACACCCAGGGCGCGATTCCGGCCGGAGCGCTGCGCCTGCACGAGATTCTCGACAAGGCCTCGGTACACGAAGTCTGGAAAAACCGCGACGCGATCAAGAAACAGCGCGAAGCCGCAGACCCGGACAACTGGTATGGCGTCGGTTTCGCCATCTGCCAGAAAGACTTCGGCACCGGTTCCGAAGCGCCGATGGCCAGCATCGAATTCACCGCCGACGGTCGCATTACCCTGCGCCACATCGGTATTGAAATCGGCACCGGCATGTCCACCTCGCAAGCCCTGGTGGTTGCCGATTTCCTCGGCAGTCCGGCGCACGAAGTGAAGACTGGCGAAACCGAATGGAAGGAAATGCAGCTGATCACCAGCGGCAACCCTTACATCATGAGCCAGGCCGAACAGGACAATCTGCTGCGCAACCCGCGTTGGGTCGGCAAATTGGCCTCGGCCTCGTCGGCGACCAACTCGGCGTACTACTTCAGTCATGCCACCCGTGAAGCGGCGCGCGTGCTGTTCAACAACGGTTTGTGGCCGGCGGCCATGGAAATCTGGCGTCAGGGCCCTTACGGCGGTCAGGCCAACCCTTACGTGGTGCGTCGCGAAGATGCGCATTGGGTCGACGGCAAGCTGACGGCCAACGGCATGCAGCCGCTGAGCTTCGAAGAACTGGCCAAACGCGCTCACGAGCGTGGGCTGGTGACCGGCGCCACCGTTCACGCGTTCAACCGCTGGAGCTGGGCTGAAGCCGAATACAGCATCGACGGCGTGCGCGAACGTCTGCCGCTGGATGGTCTGGCAGTGAAATATGGCGATGGCGCGCCGAAGGCGAAAAAAGCGCTGATGAACACGGCGGGTTTCCACCTGCTGGATCGCCAGAACATCAATTACCCGGTGGTTCAACTGAACAACGCCGCGGTGACTTACTACAGCCCGGTCGCCACGCTGGTCGAGTTGAAGGTCAACAAAGGCTCGGCAGAAGTCGAAGTGCTCAACCACCATTCGTGGGTCGAGTGCGGCCGTGTGCTGGTCGAAGAATTGGTCAAGGGTCAGCTCGAAGGCGGTATCGCCATGGGCATCGGCCACGCCTTGATGGAAGAGATGCCGCTGTACGAAGGCGGGCCGGGGGAGGGTGACTGGAACTTCAAC
This sequence comes from Pseudomonas fluorescens, assembly GCF_001648775.1. Classification (GTDB taxonomy): domain Bacteria; phylum Pseudomonadota; class Gammaproteobacteria; order Pseudomonadales; family Pseudomonadaceae; genus Aquipseudomonas; species Aquipseudomonas fluorescens_M. The sequence continues at coordinate 123,688 of NZ_LVEJ01000002.1, read as the reverse complement.
CGTTACCGTCTGCCGATGGCCCGTCACGTTGCCGTGTGGAAGCAGACCGCGGAGATTCTCCCGGCGCTGTCGCCAAGCGATCCGTCCAAAGGCATCGCCGAAGTGGTGATGATCCCGATTGTCGGTGCCATCGGTAACGCCGTGGCTCACGCCATCGGTAAACGTGTTCGCGATCTGCCAATCACTGCTACGCGCATCAAGGAGGCCCTCAATGGCTAACCGTCCGCTTCAACTGACCCTCAATGGTCAATCCGTCGGCCCGGTGGACATCCCTGATGACCTGCCGATGATCGACTACCTGCACGAATACAAAAACCTCACCGGTTCGCGTCTGGGCTGCGGCCAGGGCATCTGCCACGCCTGCGTGGTGATCGTCGACAACCCGGACGGCACCAGCGAAGAAGTGCGCACCTGTATCACTGGCGCGCATTACTTCGAAGGCAAGAAAGTCCGCACCATCGAATCTCACGCCAAGCGTGACGAGAGCGGCCAGGTCACCGAGTTGAACCCGATCCAGCAGCGCTTCGTCGACGAGTTCGCCTTCCAGTGCAGCTACTGCGCTCCGGGCTTCGTTAACGCCGCGACCGTGCTGGTTGAAAAGCTGCAACGCCAGCCGACCGTGCAAAGCAAGCTCGAACAAGTCATCGAGGACAGCCTCGGTCATCACGTCTGCCGTTGCACCGGGTACGTGCGTTACTACAACGCCACCCGCAACGTGCTGACCGATCTCGGCCTGGTCAAGGAGGGTTAAGCATGAAGCTTTTTCTGACCCGCCTGACCCTGGCGGTCGGCCTCGCTGCGCCGGTGTTGTTTGCCCACGCCGATGACCAGGTCAAGCGCGGCGAGTATCTCGCACGCGCTGCTGACTGCATGGCTTGCCACACCGCACCAGGTGGCGCGCCGTTTGCGGGCGGCCTGCCGATCGTCTCGCCGTTCGGCACGATCTACGGCACCAACATCACCCCGAGCAAGGAGCACGGCATCGGTTTGTACAACGATGACGAGTTCTTCGCGGCGCTGACCGAGGGCAAACGTCGCGATGGCGCCAATCTGTATCCGGCGATGCCGTACGCCTCGTATCACCTGATGCCGCGCGAAGATTCGGACGCGATCCATGCGTACCTGAAAACCATCGAGCCGATCGAGCGCGCCGCACCGGTCACCAGCCTGAGCTTTCCATTCAACGTGCGTCCGGGCCTGATCGGCTGGAACATGATGTACGGCAAAGCGCTGAAGCTGGAGTCGGCGGAAGGCAAAAGCGAAGCCTGGAAACGTGGCCAGTACATGGTCGAGGTGCTCGGTCACTGCGGCGAATGCCACACCCCGCGCGGTCTGCCGGGTGCTATGCAGTTGGATAAGCGCCTGACTGGCGGCATTCTCAATGGCTATCTGGCGCCGAGCCTGCTCGCTACTGATCTGGCCGCTCGCGGTTGGAACGAGCAGGATCTGAGCACGTTCCTCAAGCACGGCATGAGTGCGCAAGGGACGATGTTCAACGAGATGTTCCCGGTGTTCCACAACAGCACGCAAGGCCTGAACGATGCGGATCTGGCGGCGATGGCGACGTTCCTGCTCGGCGACAAACCGCCGGCAGCCAAAGCGCTGGTTGAAGTGCCAGTCGAGAAACTCAGCGCCAGTGCCCAGCGCGGCCAGCAGGAATACCTGAATGTCTGCGCCGGTTGCCACGCGGTCGGTGGCGAAGGCAAGCCGCACATTGCGGTGGCCATGCGCGGCAATACTACGTTGCGTCTCGAGGATCCGCGCAACCTGCTGCGGGTAATCGAGGATGGGATCGGCGAGCAGAAGTTCTCCGGGTTCGAGCATATGCAGCCGATGCCGGGTTTTGCCGACAAACTCAGTCCGGAACAGCTGACCGATCTGCTCAACTACCTGCGTCAGGGCTGGGGTGGTCAGTCCGCCGAGCTGGCAGTGAGCGAGGTGCAGAAGCTGCAAGCCGATGCACCGTCCATCGAGCACAAGGCGCACTGACATGCAGCATCTCGATCTACAGGTGGTGCGGCGGGCGCTGGAGTGGTCGGTGGCGGGGCAGCGCATCTGGCTCTGCACCGTGCTGACGACTTACGGCTCGGCACCGCGTGCGCCGGGTTCGCTGCTGGCGGTGAACGATGGCGGACAGTGGATCGGCTCGCTGTCCGGCGGCTGCGTCGAGGAAGACTTTCTCGAGCGCGTCGCCGAAGGTGCGTTTCTCGATGCGGTCAACGTCGTGCGTTACGGCGAGGGCGACGATCCGCGTTCGCGGGTCAGCCTGCCCTGCGGCGGCATCCTTGATGTGCTGGTAGAGAAATTTGACGCTGACTGCGAAGTGCAGGCGCATTTGCGTGAATTGGAGTCGGCGCTGCTCGGTCAGCGTCGCTTGATTCGCGAGGTCGATCTGGCCAGTGGTGCGCGGAGTCTGTTCGCTGATCGCGAGCAGGGTGCGCGGATCGAGCGTGAGATTGATCGGGTGCGGATTCGCGTTGGCGCGGCGCAGCGCTTGTTGCTCGCCGGTTATTCCAGCGTGGCGCAGGCGTGTGCCGAATTTGCCGTCGGCCTCGGGTTTGAAGTGATTCTCTGCGATCCGCGCGATGAGGTGCTCGAAGGCGTGGTGCTGGATGGCGTGGAAATTCGTCGGCAACTGCCGTCGGTGTTTATTGCTGATGGTGGCTGTCATCGTGATACGGCGGTCGTGGCGTTAACGCATGATCCACGTATCGACGATCTGGCGATGATGGAAGCGGTGCGCACTGAAGCCTTTTACATCGGCGTGATGGGTTCGCTGCAGACATCGCAGAAACGTTTCGAGCGGTTGCGTCGGATCGGCGGTCTGGGCGAGGCTGAGTTGGCGCGTATTCATGCGCCGATCGGCCTTAACCTGGGTAGCAAGACGCCGGCGGAAATTGCTCTGGCGGTGCTGGCGGATATCCTGCGGATTCGCAGCGGGATTGCTCGGGATCAGCTTTAAGAGTTGTGCAATGAAAAGGGCCGCTATCAGCGGCCCTTTTTTACATCCCGAATTTGTCGCGCAAGCCGTAATACCAAGCACCCAACGCTGCAAATGGTGTTCGCAGCAATTGGCCGCCGGGGAACGGATAGTGGGGCAAATCGGCAAACGCATCAAAGCGTTCAGCCTGACCGCGTAACGCCTCAGCCAGCACCTTGCCCGCCAAGTGTGTGTACGTCACGCCATGGCCACTGCAACCCTGCGAATAATAGATGTTGTCGCCCAGGCGCCCAACTTGTGGCAAGCGCGACAACGTCAGCAGGAAATTACCCGTCCAGGCGTAATCAATCTTCACATCCTTGAGCTGCGGAAACGCCTTGAGCATTTTCGGACGGATGATCGCCTCGATGTTCGCCGGATCCCGCGCGCCATAAACAACGCCGCCGCCGAAGATCAGGCGTTTGTCGCCAGTCAGACGGTAATAGTCGAGCAGGTAGTTGCAGTCTTCGACGCAGTAATCCTGCGGCAGCAACGTTTTCGCCAGCTCGTCACCCAGTGGCTCGGTGGTGATCACCTGCGTGCCGCACGGCATCGATTTGGCCGCCAGTTCCGGCACCAGGTTGCCGAGGTAGGCATTACCGGCAACGATGATGAATTTGGCCCTGACCTTGCCTTGCGGGGTGTGCACGACCGGGTTGGCGCCGCGCTCGATACGCACGGCGGGCGATTGCTCATAAAGGGTGCCGCCGAGGGACTCAACCGCTGCCGCTTCGCCGAGCGCGAGGTTCAGCGGATGAATATGCCCGCCACTCATGTCGAGCATGCCGCCGACATACTGATCACACGCAACCACTTCGCGAATGCGACGCTGATCGAGCAGTTCGAGTTGCGTATGACCGAAGCGCTCCCAGAGGCGCTTCTGCGATTCAAGATGGCCCATTTGCTTGGCAGTCAGGGCGGCGAATACACCGCCGTCCTTCAGGTCGCACTGGATGTTGTACTTGGCCACGCGATCGCGAATGATCCGGCCCCCTTCGAAGGCCATCTGCCCGAGCAGTTGCGCCTGCCGGGGGCCGACGCTGCGCTCGATCACGTCAATATCGCGGCTGTAGCTGTTGACGATCTGCCCGCCATTGCGCCCCGATGCGCCGAAACCGACCTTGGCCGCCTCCAGCACGGTCACGCGAAACCCGTTCTCCAACAGGAACAGCGCCGAGGACAATCCGGTATACCCGGCGCCGATCACACAGACGTCCGTCTCCACATCATCCTGCAAGGCAGGGCGGGGCGGTACGGCATTGGCCGACGCAGCGTAATAAGACTCTGGGTAAGGGGTGTGCGCCATCCTGTAGCCTCTGTTTAATATATTTTACGAGTGCGTCGATCCTACCCGAGTTGAAAAACCTCCGCCAGCCAGCGGAAAATCTGCCTCACAGGCCGGAAATTAAATATTTTGCATATTCATAGGGTTAGGTGAAAAAAAGGTGTTGACACCCCTCCGGAATTCCGTAGAATGCCGCCTCACAGCAGGCACGTAGCTCAGTTGGTTAGAGCACCACCTTGACATGGTGGGGGTCGTTGGTTCGAGTCCAATCGCGCCTACCAAACAAAATCCGCTCTGCTGGGCGGTCTAGAAGGGCTCACCGAAAGGTGGGCCCTTTTTTGTTGTCTGCGATTTGCAAAACTTTTGCAAAACCCCCACCTCAGAACGCCAGTTCGGTGCTCACCTCAACATAGTCGATCGTCTTGTCGCCGTGTCCCTCCTGATAGTGCTTCGTCTTCTTCTCGTCCGCGTGGCCAAGCGGCGGCTGGATGTATTCCTGCGGGAAGTTCTGCTGCTCGTACAAGAGGCACCCAGGTGCCAACCATAACGAGTCGGGGCAGGGGGGGGGGGCGTTTTCAATCCGGCTCCGGGCATTTGAAGTGCCATGAGTAGACCTTCATATCCTTGATCTCTTCCCCGACGGTACCGACACCCAGGCAGGTATTGTTTTTGGTGTAATTAAAGAGGCAGTACTGAACGCCCACGGAGCAGAATTCAATTTCAACAAAGCCTTTTCGCATGAGGATGTTTTCGACACCGTATTCACCGGAATAGGTTTTGTTGGGTTTCCAGCCATTGTTGAGCAGTGCTTTTCTTGCACTGACAAACGACATGCCTTCCTTGATGGGGGCGTTGGTCGCGCTGGCGAAGAAGCTGATGCAACACAAGAAGCTGATGAGCAGTGTTTGTCGTCTCAATTTTTACCGTCCGTGTAAATTTGCGCCCGAATAATCCTCTTGGGCTGAAGTGGTGGTCAACAATTCTTACAGCAATTGGATGGTCGATTTTTGACCGTCTGTCGCCAGCGACCTTCTAAATAGTGTGGATATTGAATGACTTACGATAATTTTTAACTGACCGGTTATCAAAAATAAGTTGTTGCGCGGCCATTGATTCAGTAAGATCCGCCCCGCGTTCACCACCACGGTTTATGCATTTTTAAATCCCAAGCTTCCATCAGCTGCTTGGGATTTTTTTTGCCTGCGATTTGGCTCTCTTCCCTCAATACGTTTAGCGACGGTCTGTCCGTTACGGGCAAGTCCCTGCTTTTTCGACTACTACTGACTGGCCGATTTTCAACTCTCTATAAAGGAGTATGTCGATGCTGGTTCACTGGTCTCTTGCAGCGGTTCATCTATTGGCTTTTGCCTTGGCTTTCTGGGCAGTGCTGACTCGCGGTACGGCGTTCAGCCGCCTCGCTGCCGGGACGGGGGAGGCTGGGCGAGTTTTGCTCGCTGACAATATCTGGGGGATTTCAGCGCTGATCCTGCTGGTCACGGGTGGGATGCGAGCGTTTGGCGGGTACGAAAAGGGCACTGACTATTATCTTCATCAGCCACTGTTCCATTTGAAGATGACGTTGTTCGTGCTGATTTTGCTGGTAGAGCTCGCGCCGATGATCACATTGATCAAGTGGCGGATTGCGTTGGGGCGGGGCCGAACGCTCGATACCGGGCGCACAAAGTTGTATGCGCGGATCAGTCATTTCGAGGCGTTGCTGATGGTGCTGATGGTGATCGCGGCCACTGGCATGGCCCGAGGTGTGACATTTGGTTAGGAGGGCGCGCTTCTCTGTGTTCTCTCGGAAACGTCCTACATCCAGTCCTGAGAATGCTAGGTAGTATCGACGCTCAGGGGGTTGTGACAATGTCAGGCGCCGTGCCCAGTGAGGTGGGGAGCGGGTGGCAATACGGCGCGTGAATCTTTAGCCAGTCATTACACAGGTAAACGAACTGGCTAGTGACTGCGATGCGGTTCAGGGCGTTTGTGGCTTGTCCGGGGCGGTCAGGCCAGCTTGAATGCGCTGATAAATCTCTTCACGGTGCACGGCAACGTTTTTCGGGGCGTTGATGCCGATGCGGACTTGTTGGCCGCTTACGCCGAGGATGGTGATCGTAATGTCATCACCAATATTTATGCTTTCACCGACTTTGCGGGTGAGTATCAGCATGGTCTTCTCCTTGATTGCTTTGTAGGGCACCTGATTCAGACAGTGCAGAGGTCGGTGGTACGTATAGATTAGTGCGAAGTCTCACGGTTTGGGTGCCTCTTTCTGACGCGCAGACGCGGCATTAATTCCCAGGGCGTAACTATACAGAGGCTGCATTCATCAATCTCGTTGTTTTGTGCCCATTTTGCGGGGCTCGCGAAGTATTTATGAATGATAAGATCGCCGCTTTGAGAATTCCGAGGAAAGTGTTGTGCGCAAATTGGTCTGGGTCATCGCGGCACTGGTGTTGGCAGGATGTGGTGAAGGCAAGCGTGTAGACGTGCAGAAACCGAAAGCGGCAGTTGCCACGTCGCCTGCAGCGGCTGCCACCCCGCAGTGGGATCTTGAGGTGCGCGGTGAAACGCCTCAGGCAGTGAGCGACTTGAGCGGCTGGTTGATCGAGCACGCTTTCGTGCCAACCGTGATCAAGGACGGTAACGGTAAAACGCGGATTCTGATCGGCCCGTTCAACTCCCAGGCGGAAGCCGAGGCGCGGAAGGTGCAAGTGGATGCGGCATTGGTGAAAGCCAAAAAGCAGAACGTTGAATCGGTGTTGATCGAGCATCCGATCACGCCATAAGCACTCCATTCGGCGGAGCTGCCTAAAGGCAATCAAGCGCGATTCGTTCCTATTGGAGTCGTTGTTGATTTCCAGAAGGAGCTCCCCATGGCCTCCGCCAATCCGTACAAACTCTTCGATGTCACTTTGCATCGTAAAACCCAGCTAAGTCCGCACATGATGCGGATTACGCTTGCTGGTCCGTCGGCCCACGAAATGGCTACCTGGGCGCCAGATCAGCGGGTGAAGCTGTTTTTCCCGGCGGCAGACGGTTCGCAGTCAAAGCTCTCCCAAGAGGATGGCTGGTACGCGCGATTCAAGGCGATGCTGGTCGACCGACGCCCCGCCATGCGCACCTACACCATCCGCCATCTGCGCGCGGAACAGGGCGAGGTGGATATCGATTTTGTTCTGCACGGTGAAACCGGTCCGGCCTCGCGTTGGGCGTTGCGCGCCCAGCCGGGGGACTCGATGCAGATTCTCGCTCCTGAGCGAGGTTTTTCCGCGCAGCAAGCCGGTGGCTTCGAATGGAAACCGCCACAAGCCCTCAAGCAGTTACTGCTGGTTGCCGATGCAACAGCGTTACCGGCGGCGTTGGGTATTCTGGATGAGTTGGTAGCGCTCGCTGAGCCGCCGAAAACGCAGGCATTCTTTGAAGTCGACAGCGCGCAGGACATGCTGGCCGTACCTGACTGGCCCGGATTGACGGTGCAATGGCTGGTGCGCGATCAGGCCAATGCGACGGTTGCCGGAACCCTGATGGTGGACGCCGTGCGTCAGGCGACATTGCCCGTCCATGCGTCTTTGGCGGGGCAGACCACAGAGTTGGCCGAGGTCGATATCGATAAAGACATTCTTTGGGAAATCACCGATACGGCGACTGACGGATTCTATGGCTGGATCGCCGGAGAAAGCGCGGCGGTCATGAGCCTGCGCAAATACCTGATCAAGGACTGCGGCATCGCGCGCGAATCGCTCAACCTGATGGGCTACTGGCGCTACAACAAACCTGGCAGTTGAGTACAAAAAAGGCCTCGAACATGACGTTCGAGGCCTTTTGTTTTGGGCGTTCGATCAGCCGCAGGCTTTCATATTCACCGGGCCGACAAACTCGTTGCCGCGCCCCATCACGCACGCCACGCTTTGGTTGCGCTGGCGCTCCCAGTCCTGCACCGGGTAAGTCTTGTCCCAGGCCTCATACAATTGCCGGTCCTGCTTCGACAGGCGCAAGCCGTATTGCTTGCTCATGTAGAAATATGTGCGGGCAATCATGCCGCGAATCGAAGGGCGAGGCATGACCTTCTTGGTTTTGAAGTCGACCTGCGTCAAGCACGATCCGTACTGTCCGGATTGCACCGGCAGCCAACCGTAACTGAAGTTGCTGCGATCGCCATTGACCTCGCCAATGCTCGGCACCAGATTGTGCAGATCGGCTTCGGCCTTTTGATAGCTCGGGTCGTAGCGCGTGCAGTTTTTGCGTCCGCCGTCCTGCCAGCATTGACGCTGATGACCGAATTGCCAGGCCGGGACAATGTGTTCCCATTCGATGCGTGAGGCCCGTTTGGCGTTCTTGCGTGGCACATAACCGCAAGCCTTCAAATCAACCTTGTTGCCGGTGTATTTGCACCCGCAATAAAACTCGGTTGACTGCGGTGCATAGAGTTTCCAGGCGACCTTTTTGGCTTCGGAGAATGTGCGAGGGGCGCCGGCCTGGGCGCCCATGGTGATGAACAACAACAGCAATGCAAAACAGCGGACGCTCATTGAATCAATCTTCCTTCGGCACAACCCAAAAAATCTGTACGCCACCGTCGTCGCGGTAGGCGAGGGTGACGTTGTCGTTCTCGTCGATTTCCTCGAGCAGGCGCTCCCAGTCATCCATCGGCTCGTCGGGCAGGCGGAAGATCAGTGCGGCTTTGGCTTTTTGAGCGGTGGGCGAATTGATGATTTTTTGAACGCGCATACCCATGCGTTCGTAAGCGTCAGGAGCATCAGGGGAGGTGGCCACGAGGTTATCCTTATTAAGCTGTACGTGCATACAGTATTTAACTGTAAGCATTTTCGCAACTGCTTAAAATTCAAGAAAATCCTCTGACAGCGGTTTTCCGAATTTGGTGTAAGTCGTGTCGAGTTTTTTGTGGGAAAAATACGCGTGGGTTGTCAGCGAGACACCACTCGCCATGCAGGCGAGTGGTGAGCAGTTGCCCGATCGAGAATGGATCAGGCGACGGTCAATCAATATTCCCAGAACATCCGTTGCAGTTCTTTGCTGTCGTTGGTTTTGGTCAGGGCGACCATTGCCAGGATGCGAGCTTTCTGTGGGTTCAGGTCGTGGGCGACAACCCAGTCATATTTATCGTCTGGTTGTTCGGCGTTGCGCAGAACAAACCCGCCGGCATTGACGTGGGAAGAGCGGATGATCTGCACGCCGTCCTTGCGCAGAGCTTGCAGGGTCGGCACTACGCGCGAGGACACCGAGCCGTTGCCGGTGCCGGCATGGATGATCGCCTTGGCGCCGGACTGTGCCAGGGCCTTGTAGGCGGTATCGCTGACGTTGCCGTAGGAATAGGCGATTTCTACGTCAGGCAGGCTTTTGATGTTTTTGATGTCGAATTCCGAATCCATGGTGTGACGCTTGGCAGGCAAGCGGAACCAGTAGGATTTGCCTTCCACCACCATGCCCAGTGGGCCCCAGGCACTTTTGAAAGCCTCGGTCTTGATGTTGATCATTTTGCTGACGTCGCGACCGGACTGGATTTCATCGTTCATGGTCACCAGAACGCCTTTGCCGTGCGCTTCTTTGCTGCTGGCCACGGCTACGGCGTTATACAGGTTGAGCATGCCGTCGGCGGACATGGCAGTACCCGGACGCATCGAGCCAACGACGATGATCGGCTTGTCGGTTTTTTCTACCAGATTGAGGAAGTAAGCGGTTTCTTCCAGGGTATCGGTGCCATGGGTGATGACGATGCCATCGACGTCTTTGCTGTCGGCCAGTTCGGCCACGCGACGACCCAACTGCAGCAGGTTTTCGTTGGTGATGCTTTCCGAAGCGATCTGCATGACTTGTTCGCCACGCACATTGGCCAGTTTGTTCAGCTCGGGAATGCCGGCAATCAGTTGCTCGATACCCACTTTTGCAGCCTGGTAGGTGGCGCTGTTAGCGGCGCTGGCACCCGCACCGGCAATGGTGCCGCCAGTGGCGAGCACCACGACGTTGGCGAGTTTGGCCTGGGTTTCGACTTCTTTTGCCTGAAGGGCGGTGGGCAGGAGCAGGAGAAGGGCCAAAGCGCCCGGAACCAAAGTGTTGAAAGCAGATTTCATTATTTTTCTCTCTAGTAGTGAGACGGTGCTGATGCAGGTTCATCTAGATGCACCCCGAGCCGATCTGGATGCTCGAGATGCTGTGAAGGGAGCAGGATCTGTACCAGCCGTACTTTGCGTCAGAGAAATGTTTAACTTGATGATTTGCATCAAGATTTTATGAATTGGCGAATCGCGGGGAGAATCGTTTATCCGGGTTTCCGAACACAGGGCGCTTTCGCGTTCGGCTCTCCGAAAAGGACTACCGCTTTTGTCCACTGAAGCGAGTGGCGGGTTTCGGCGTTTCTGCTAAAGAAACCTTCACGCGGGCCGATGGGTGTTCAAGGAAACTTAAATTGAGGGAGTTCACATGTCACTGACGGTCGGTTTAGCAAATCCTGGCGCGGTCACCATTGGCGGCAAAACCGCAGCGACCATCAATGCATTGAGTCAGGCGGAGGCGGACGCTTCTGCCGAAGCGCTAGGCACTGAGAAAGAGCAGGGCAATCAGGTCCGAACCGGTGGTCCTGCCGCACCGGAAGACAGCAAGGCTGAAAGCGGCGACAACCTGAGCGTCACGGTCAAGATGCTGCTCAAGCGAATGCAGGAACTGCAAAAGCAACTCCAGGAGCAGCAACAACAACTGGCGGCCGCACAAGCCAAGACCTATCCGACGCCTGAGGCCAAATCGCAAGCGGTGATGTCCATTCAGGGGCAAATCGCGCAAACCAGCGCCGCGATGGCAGAAGTGGCCGGTGCACTGGTCAAGGAAATGACGAAGAATTCCACCAGCGGTAATCTGGTCAGCACCACGGTATAACCAGCGAAGGGCGAGTCAGACGATTCGCCCTACAAAAAATGACGATTGCTGATTGTTGACAAATGTCGGCGGGATTCGCATAGTTCGGTCTACGCAAACGTTTGCGCGGCTTCCCCGGCGCACTATGGCCTCGAGGAAAGCGCAGTAGCTTACGCCAGCGCAAGCGTTGCTCACAATAATCATAAGATCGGAGTGAACCCATGAAGCTGCCATTCGCTGGACGCCTTCTTGCTGTCGCTATGCTGGCTGCCACAGCCGCCGCACTACCTGTCTCCTCGGCGTTCGCCGAATCTGCTGAAAAACCCAAAGTCGCGCTGGTCATGAAGTCTCTGACCAACGAATTCTTCCTGACCATGGAAGATGGCGCCAAGGCCTACCAGAAAGAACACTCTGCCGATTTCGACCTGATCTCCAACGGCATCAAAGACGAGACCGATACCGCAGGCCAGACCCGTATCGTCGAGCAGATGATCCTCGCCAAGGTCAATGCGCTGGTCATCGCGCCTTCCGACTCCAAAGCGATGGTGCCGGTGATCAAGAAGGCCGTGGATGCCGGTATCACCGTGATCAACATCGACAACCAACTCGATCCGGCCATCGTCAAAAGCAAAAATATCAGCGTGCCCTTCGTAGGCCCGGACAACCGCAAAGGCGCGCGTCTGGTCGGTGAATACCTGGCCAAGCAGCTCAAGGCCGGTGACGAAGTCGGCATCATTGAAGGCGTGTCGACGACGACCAACGCCCAGCAGCGTACTGCAGGCTTCAAGGATGCGATGGACGCCGCGCAGATCAAGGTCGTTTCCCTGCAGTCCGGTGATTGGGAGATCGACAAAGGTAACAAGGTTGCCGCTTCGATCCTCAGCGAATACCCCGACGTCAAAGCATTGCTGGCCGGTAACGACAGCATGGCGGTAGGTGCCGTTTCCGCAGTCCGTGCCGCTGGCAAGGCCGGTCAGGTGCAGGTTGTCGGTTACGACAACATCAATGCCATCAAGCCAATGTTGAAGGACGGTCGCGTGTTGGCCACGGCTGACCAGTTTGCCGCCAGGCAAGCGGTGTTCGGCATCGAAACCGCGCTGAAAATCATCAAGGGCGAGAAAGTCGACAGCGGCGCCAACGGTGTGATCGAAACACCGGTCGAGCTGGTCACCAAGTAAGTCTTCTGGCGACACAACGGCGCTCGTCCGTCCGGGCGAGCGCATGGAGAGTTTTTATGTCAGTTTCCGCCCCGAACGCTGTCCTCTCGGTCAGCGGTATCGGTAAGACCTATGCGCAACCGGTGCTTGCCGGCATCGATCTGACGCTGATGCGCGGTGAAGTGCTGGCGCTGACCGGCGAGAATGGTGCCGGCAAAAGTACCTTGTCGAAGATCATCGGTGGTCTGGTCACGCCGACCACCGGCCAGATGCAGTTTCAGGGCAAGGACTATCGTCCGGGCAGCCGTACCCAGGCCGAAGACCTCGGCGTGCGCATGGTCATGCAAGAACTCAATCTGTTGCCGACCTTGTCGGTGGCAGAGAATCTGTTTCTCGACAATTTGCCGAGCAACGGTGGCTGGATCAGCCGCAAGCAATTGCGCAAGGCCGCTATCGAAGCCATGGCGCAAGTCGGCCTCGACGCGATCGACCCGGATACGCTGGTCGGCGAGTTGGGTATCGGGCATCAGCAGATGGTCGAAATCGCCCGTAACCTGATCGGCGATTGCCATGTGCTGATTCTCGATGAGCCGACCGCGATGCTGACCGCTCGCGAAGTCGAAATGCTCTTTGAGCAGATCACCCGATTGCAGGCGCGCGGCGTTGCGATCATCTACATTTCCCACCGCCTCGAAGAGCTTGCCCGAGTAGCTCAGCGCATTGCTGTGCTGCGTGACGGCAACCTGGTCTGCGTCGAGCCGATGGCTAATTACAACAGTGAACAACTGGTCACCCTGATGGTCGGCCGCGAACTGGGCGAACACATCGACATGGGCCCGCGCCAGATTGGCGCGCCGGCATTAACGGTCAAAGGCCTGACACGTTCGGATAAGGTTCGCGACGTGTCGTTCGAAGTGCGCGCCGGCGAGATCTTCGGGATTTCCGGGCTGATCGGGGCAGGGCGCACAGAATTGCTGCGGCTGATTTTTGGTGCCGACCTCGCTGACAGCGGCACCGTCGCACTCGGTTCGCCCGCCAAGGTGGTCAGTGTGCGTTCGCCGGTCGATGCCGTACGCAATGGCATCGCGTTGATCACCGAAGATCGCAAGGGCGAAGGTCTGCTGCTCAGCCAGTCGATCAGCGCCAATATCGCGCTGGGCAACATGCCGGAAATCTCCAGTGGCGGTGTCGTTAACAACGGCGATGAAATGGCTTTGGCGCAGCGTCAGATCGACGCCATGCGTATCCGCAGCTCAAGCCCGACGCAGCTGGTTTCAGAGCTGTCCGGCGGCAATCAGCAGAAAGTGGTGATCGGTCGTTGGCTGGAGCGTGATTGTTCGGTGCTGCTGTTCGATGAGCCAACCCGGGGTATCGACGTTGGCGCCAAATTCGACATCTATAACTTGCTCGGCGAATTGACGCGCCAGGGCAAAGCGCTGGTGGTGGTGTCCAGTGACCTGCGTGAACTGATGCTGATCTGCGACCGCATCGGCGTGCTGTCGGCGGGGCGTCTGATCGACACCTTCGAGCGCGATAGCTGGACCCAGGATGATTTGCTTGCCGCCGCGTTCGCCGGCTACCAAAAACGTGATGCGTTGCTCAATGAAGCGGCGCCTAGGGATCTCCCATGAAAACTGCATCTTCTGCCGGCAAACGTAGTGGCAATTTCTACGGCCTGGGCACCTATCTGGGCCTGGCCGGTGCCTTGTTGGCAATGATTGCGCTGTTCTCGGTCTTGAGCAGCCACTTTCTGTCCTATAACACCTTCAGCACGCTGGCCAACCAGATTCCGGATTTGATGGTCCTGGCGGTCGGCATGACCTTCGTGCTGATCATCGGCGGCATCGACCTTTCGGTGGGTTCGGTGCTGGCGCTTGCTGCTTCGACGGTCAGCGTGGCGATTCTTGGCTGGGGCTGGGGCGTGTTGCCCTCGGCGTTGCTCGGCATGGCGGTGGCGGCACTGGCCGGCACGGTTACCGGTTCGATCACTGTGGCCTGGCGGATTCCATCGTTCATCGTCTCCCTCGGCGTGCTGGAAATGGCCCGCGGTCTGGCCTATCAAATGACCGGGTCGCGCACGGCGTACATCGGTGATTCGTTCGCCTGGCTGTCGAACCCGGTTGCATTCGGTATCTCGCCGTCGTTCATCATTGCCTTGCTGGTGATCATCATTGCCCAGGCAGTGCTGACCCGAACGGTGTTCGGTCGCTACCTGATCGGCATCGGTACCAACGAAGAAGCCGTACGTCTGGCCGGGATCAATCCCAAGCCTTACAAGATTCTGGTGTTCAGCCTGATGGGCCTGCTCGCCGGTATCGCTGCGCTGTTTCAGATTTCCCGCCTGGAAGCAGCAGACCCGAATGCCGGCTCCGGTCTCGAGTTGCAAGTGATTGCCGCAGTGGTCATTGGCGGTACCAGTCTGATGGGTGGGCGTGGTTCGGTGATCAGTACGTTTTTTGGTGTGTTGATCATTTCCGTACTGGCGGCCGGGCTGGCGCAGATCGGCGCTACTGAGCCGACCAAACGCATCATCACCGGCGCCGTGATCGTCATCGCTGTGGTACTCGACACGTATCGCAGTCAACGCGCCAGTCGCCGGGGCTAAGACATGGCAACGATCAAGGATGTAGCGGCGCTCGCGGGGATTTCCTACACCACCGTCTCCCATGTGGTGAACAACACTCGGCCGGTCAGTCAGCAAGTGCGGCTTAAAGTCGAAGCGGCGATCAAGAGCCTCGACTACGTCCCGAGTGCCGTGGCGCGCTCGCTGAAAGCCAAGACCACCGCCACCATCGGTCTGCTGGTGCCGAACAGTCTCAACCCGTACTTCGCGGAGCTGGCGCGCGGCATCGAGGATTATTGCGAGCGTAACGGCTACTGCGTGATCCTCTGCAACTCCGACGACAATCCGGAAAAGCAACGCAGCTATTTACGTGTGCTCCTGGAAAAACGCATCGACGGTTTGATCGTTGCCTCGGCGGGCGGCGACAGTGGCCTGGCGCAAGGTTTGGCAGGGGTTAAAACGCCGATGGTCATCGTCGACCGAGGCCTCGAAGGGGTCGATGCCGATCTGGTGCGCATCGACCACGAGTACGGCGCCTACCTGGCGACCCGTCATCTGCTGGAATTGGGCCATCGCGATATCGCCACCATCGGCGGTCCGGCGAGCACCAGCGTGGCGCAGATGCGTCAGGCCGGTTATTGCCGGGCGCTGAAAGAGGCGGGCATCGACATCCAGCCAGCACGCATGCTGGAAAGTGATTTCACCAGCACCGGCGGTTACAACGCGGCGGCGACGCTGCTCGAAAGCAATCCGCCGAGTGCGATTTTTGCCGGTAACGACATGATCGGCATCGGTGTTCTGCGCGCCGCCGCTGAGCGTAACGTGCGCGTACCAAGCGAACTATCGGTGATCGGCTTCGACGATATCCAGATGAGCCGTTATGTGTACCCGGCATTGACCACTGTCGGCCAGTCGATCCTGCAACTGGGTGAGATGGCCGCAGAAGTATTACTGCGCAGAATCGCAACACCGAACCTGGGCACTGATCAACGCATCGTGACCCCGAGTATTGTCCTGCGCGAATCGACTGCGCCGCTGTCCGGCGTGTTCACCGAATACCGCTGAAAACCGAATTGACGAGTACTGATGTATGCCAGCAAATGTAGTGGTAATAGGCAGCCTGAACATGGATCTGGTGACTCGGGCGCCACGGCTGCCGCGAGGCGGTGAAACGCTGATCGGTCATTCCTTCACCACCGTGTCCGGTGGCAAGGGCGCCAATCAGGCTGTGGCTGCGGCCCGCCTGGGCGCACACGTGGCGATGGTTGGCTGCGTTGGCAACGACGACTATGGCGTGCAATTGCGTGATGCGTTGCTGGCCGAGCAGATCGACTGTCAGGCGGTGAGCATCGTCGACGACTCCAGTGGTGTCGCGTTGATCGTGGTGGATGACAACAGTCAGAACGCCATTGTCATCGTTGCCGGTGCCAACGGCGCAATGACGCCTGCGGTGATCGATCGCTTCGATGCCGTGCTGCAAAACGCGGACGTGATCATCTGCCAGCTCGAGATTCCTGATGCGACGGTGGGGTATGCGCTCAAGCGCGCGCGTGCGTTGGGCAAAACTGTCATCCTCAATCCGGCGCCTGCCAGCCGCCCATTGCCGGCAGACTGGTTCGCGGCGATCGATTATCTGATCCCCAACGAAAGTGAAGCCGCCGCGTTGAGCGGGCTGCCAGTCGACTCGTTGCAAACCGCAGAAAGTGCCGCCAGTCATCTGATCAGTTTGGGCGCGGGCAAAGTCATCATCACCCTCGGCGCCGAAGGTTCGTTGTTTGCCAACGGTAAAGGTTTCGAGCATTTTCCGGCACCGAAAGTGAAGGCCGTGGATACCACGGCGGCCGGGGATACCTTCGTCGGTGGTTTTGCCGCTGCGCTGGCGAGTGGTAAATCCGAGGCCGAAGCGATTCGCTATGGGCAGATCGCTGCCGCGTTGTCAGTCACCCACGCTGGTGCACAGCCTTCCATTCCTAATATGTCCGACGTACAGGCGTTTAAACCCGCATGAAAAAAACTCCTCTGCTCAACGTCGCGTTGTCGCGACTGATCGCGTCCCTGGGCCATGGCGACATGGTGGTCATCGGTGATGCCGGGTTGCCCGTGCCTCCCGGTGTCGAGTTGATCGATCTGGCGCTGACTCACGGTGTGCCTGATTTTGTCAGCACCCTCAACGTCATCCTCAGCGAAATGCAGGTGGAAAGCCATGCGCTGGCCAAGGAGATCTTCGACAAGCAACCGACCGCGCTGAGTACGCTGGACGCGTTAAATGAAGAGGGTGCACTGGGTCGTCGTGACTTGCTCAGTCATGAACAATTCAAAGTTCTCAGCCGCCAGGCTCGGGCGATTGTCCGTACCGGTGAGTGCCAGCCGTACTGCAACATCGTGCTGGTTGCCGGGGTTACCTTTTAATTTTTGATTTCACCTGCACAAGGAATGCGCCATGCAACGCTATGCTCAGAAACTGCATCAACTCATCCGGGGTTTACTGCTTTTGTCCGTCATCACTGCGACCGGCGCTCAGGCGGCGGAAAAAATCGACCTGATCATTGATACCGATCCAGGCGCCGACGACGTCGTCGCGCTGCTGTTTGCGCTGGCCTCGCCGGACGAACTGAATATCCGCGCGCTGACCACCGTGGCCGGCAACGTACGCCTCGACAAGACATCGCGTAACGCACGCCTGGCGCGTGAGTGGGCAGGGCGCGAGGACGTGCCGGTGTATGCCGGTGCGCCCAAGCCGCTGATGCGTACGCCCATCTACGCCGAGAACATCCATGGCAAGGAAGGCCTGTCGGGTGTCACCGTGCATGAACCGAAAAAGGGTCTGGAGGAAGGTAATGCGGTCAACTATCTGATCGACACCTTGAAGAAGGCCAAGCCACACAGCATCACCATCGCCATGCTCGGTCCACAGACCAACCTGGCGCTGGCGCTGATCCAGGAGCCCGAGATTGTTCAGGGCATCAAGGAAGTGGTGATCATGGGCGGTGCGCATTTCAACGGCGGCAACATCACCCCGGTGGCCGAATTCAACCTGTTTGCAGATCCGCAAGCGGCTGAAGTGGTGCTGAAAAGCGGCGTGAAACTGACTTACCTGCCGCTGGACGTGACCCACAAGATCCTTACCAGTGACGCGCGCCTGAAGCAGATTGCCGCGCTGAACAACAACGCGAGCAAGATTGTCGGCGACATCCTCAACGAGTACATCAAAGGGGATATGGAGCACTACGGCATTCCGGGTGGCCCGGTGCATGACGCCACCGTGGTGGCTTATCTGCTCAAGCCAGAACTGTTTACCGGTCGTTCGGTGAATGTCGTGGTGGACAGTCGCGAAGGGCCGACTTTCGGTCAGACCATTGTCGATTGGTACGATGGCCTGAAGGCGCCGAAAAACGCCTTCTGGGTGGAAAATGGTGATGCTCAAGGCTTCTTTGACCTGCTCACCGAGCGTCTGAAGCGCTTGAAGTAAGCGACTCGCCCGCAGGTGCCAGCCTGCGGGTTTTACCCCTTCTGCGCGTGTTCGTGCTCGACCTGTTCGGTCGGGTAGCGCTCGAAAATCTGCTTGATGAATTGCTTGGCCGCTTCAGTGCCCAGCTCTTTGACCAACAAATCGATACCTATCAGCGCCAGTTCTTCGGTGGTTCCCGGGCTGTAGGAGCTGTGTCCGTCTGCCCATTTGGCTTTGATGTCGGCGTCGATGCTGATGGTGGTCATGAGAGCGCTCGAAAAGTCGGAAAGTCTGAGATTCGAGTTAACCATTTTGTCGGGCGTTTGGCACTGCGACTTAGGCATGAGCGGAGTGCTATGCGACACTTGGTCTTTTAAGGCTTTCCAAGGATCGTGTTGTGCAGATCGATTTGAATACCCCTGACGGCCTGACGCTCGAGGCCGTGCGCCAGTTGCTCGCATCGGCCAGTGATGACGAACACACTCAGCTGCGTGTGACCAAGGGCGGTATCGCTTACATTTCTTCGGGCGTGACGGGCGGGCAGGATATCGACGGTTTGCTGTTTCGCCTGGAAACCTGGGCGAAGGGTTCGGGTTACGTGGGCAATGTCGCGGCCAGCGATGAAGTCTGGGTGATGCAGATCTTCAATGCGCTCAAGGACAACTGGCCGAACCCGCCGTACGACTACATCGACGTCTACTGAGTGTCGTTAATATTCAGTCACGATTGATTGCTGAAGAGCAGGGCAGGGCTCAGGCAAACTCGGCGTTTTTCCGATTGTGGGGCAGGATGATGGCATCCGCCGTGAAACCAAACGCCGGATTGGCGGTCGCACAATCTCAGCTTAATCATTTGAAAGTAAGGAGGCTTCATGCCTTTGAAGTTCGCGACACTGGGTGCTCTGATGGCCGTTGCCATGCTGGCCGGTTGCAGCACAACCTCCAGCGAGTCGGCAAAGGATCCAGTGGCGGCCGAATCCGGTCACAGCCGCTGCGAAGCGACGGCAGCGGAATTCGCCATTGGCAAAAAGGCTTCGCCGGAACTGCTGGAGCAGGCCCGTGCCAAAGCCGGGGCACAGAATGCCCGCTTCCTCAAGCCAAACGACATGATCACGCTCGAGTACCGCTCTGATCGCCTGAATCTGAACACCGACAACAATCTGCTGGTCACTCGCGTCAACTGCGGCTGATCAGCGAAGGCTTTTGTTGCAGGCATAAAAAACCCCGTCACATGGACGGGGTTTTTTTAGTGCGCCGAGAAATTACTCTGGGCGAACCTGTGCAGCTTGCATACCCTTTTGGCCTTTCTCAGCCACGAAGGAGACGGTCTGGCCTTCTTTCAGGCTTTTGAAACCGTCGGATTCGATAGCTTTGAAGTGTACGAACAGGTCGTCACCGCCACCTTGAGGAGTGATGAAGCCGAAGCCTTTTTCATCGTTGAACCACTTAACGGTGCCGGTTTGGCGATTAGACATGGTGTATCTCCAAGAAACATATATTTTTCAGTACTGTGCTGCTCAGGCCAACTGGGCACACCCGGGTATCATAGTCGAAATGTTCGCTTTGGTAGCCCCCCGGACGTGCTGTTTGCCAATCAGTCGTGTTTTCTTTACTGCCTGTTTCTGCTGAAAGCCCCGGTTTACAAGGCTTTGAGCGGAACGTAAAGACAATAAAAAAACCTGTAAAACCTGCATAAATCCTCCGAAAAGGCTCAAATTCAGCCCTTTTTAGAGGCGCTGAGCCGACTCAAAAGACCTTTTTGATCACTTTTTAGCCGGGGTATTTGCCTTGCATTTGGCAATTTGGCCCAACGCTTTCTGTTGCAATTCAGGGGTGGCCTTGTTGTCCATCAGCGCTTGAATGTCAGCAGCAGGATAGGACTTGATGGCATCAGCGCCACAAGCGCAGTGCGATTTGGCCGCGGCGGCACCAATTTGCGGAGTCGCCGCCTGGGTGCACTGCGCCATGTACTTCTCGCGCTCGCCCTTTGGCCAATCGGCGTGGGCGCTCAGCGGCAGCAGCATAACGAGGGGGGCGACTACGGCGAACAGGGTATTCAGACGCATGCGAGGATGCTCCTTGTGGGTCAATGTCTTGTTATCTGAGGGCTGAAGGGGCCATCAAGTTCAGCACTCTGGCATAAAAACGGACGATTTGCCTTCTGGCAAAACAGAGGCATAAGTGACCGCTCATCTGTGCTAGCATGCCGGGCTCAAGCGTTCTCAGGCTCCGGATGACCTTCAGTCCCGGTGCGGTCAACGTGCGAATATTTCTGATTTGAATCCCAGTCACTCTGGTTCGGTTTTCCGGTTGGCCGCAAGGCTCCTGCCGCTGTAAGGCAGGCGTTCGTCATTGAATGGCCTGGATCGGATCTTGTACTGGCTCATCCCAACCCACGTGACCTTTGGTAGGGGTCACCACTAGGAGAGGAGGCGCCATGCCAACTATTACTCTTCCCGACGGCAGTCAACGTTCATTCGATCACCCGGTTTCCGTAGCCGAGGTCGCCGCATCCATTGGTGCCGGTCTGGCCAAAGCCACCCTGGCCGGCAAGGTCAATGGCCAACTGGTCGACGCCAGCGACATCATCAGCAGCGACGCGACCCTGCAAATCATCACGCCAAAGGATGAAGAGGGGCTGGAGATCATTCGCCACTCTTGCGCTCACCTGGTTGGCCACGCGGTCAAGCAGCTGTACCCGACCGCGAAAATGGTCATCGGGCCGGTCATCGACGAAGGCTTCTATTACGACATCGCCTTCGAGCGTCCTTTCACTCCGGACGACATGGCCGCGATCGAACAGCGCATGCAGCAGCTGATCGAAAAAGATTACGACGTGATCAAGAAAGTCACTCCGCGCGCCGAAGTGATCGAAGTGTTCAAGGCTCGCGGCGAAGACTACAAGCTGCGCCTGGTCGAGGACATGCCGAACGAGCAGGCCATGGGTCTGTACTATCACGAAGAATACGTCGACATGTGCCGTGGCCCGCACGTGCCGAACACTCGCTTCCTGAAATCCTTCAAGCTGACCAAGCTGTCGGGCGCCTACTGGCGCGGCGACGCCAAGAACGAGCAATTGCAGCGCGTTTACGGCACCGCTTGGGCAGACAAGAAGCAGCTGGCGGCTTACATCCAGCGCATCGAAGAAGCTGAAAAGCGCGATCACCGCAAGATCGGCAAGCGTCTGGGCCTGTTCCACACCCAGGAAGAATCGCCGGGCATGGTGTTTTGGCACCCGAACGGCTGGACTCTTTACCAGGTGCTCGAGCAGTACATGCGCAAGATCCAGCGCGACAACGGCTACCTTGAGATCAAAACCCCTCAAGTCGTTGACCGCAGCCTGTGGGAGAAATCCGGGCACTGGGCCAACTACGCCGACAACATGTTTACCACGCAGTCGGAAAACCGCGACTACGCCATCAAGCCGATGAACTGCCCGTGCCACGTGCAGGTGTTCAACCAAGGCTTGAAGAGCTACCGCGAGCTGCCGATGCGTCTGGCCGAATTCGGTGCCTGCCACCGTAACGAGCCATCGGGTGCGCTGCACGGCATTATGCGCGTGCGTGCGTTCACTCAGGACGACGCCCACATCTTCTGCACCGAAGAGCAGATGCAGGCTGAATCCGCTGCGTTCATCAAGCTGACCATGGACGTTTATCGCGATTTCGGTTTCACCGATGTCGAAATGAAGTTGTCCACTCGTCCGGAAAAACGCGTCGGTTCCGATGAGCTGTGGGATCGCGCTGAAGCCGCACTGGCTGCAGCCCTTGATTCTGCGGGCCTGCCGTACGACCTGCAGCCGGGCGAGGGCGCTTTCTACGGTCCGAAGATCGAATTTTCGCTGAAAGATTGCCTCGGTCGCGTCTGGCAATGTGGTACCTTGCAGCTCGATTTTAACCTGCCTGTCCGTTTGGGCGCTGAATACGTCTCCGAAGACAACAGCCGCAAACACCCAGTGATGTTGCACCGTGCGATCCTTGGTTCCTTCGAGCGATTCGTCGGGATTCTGATCGAGCACTACGAAGGTGCGTTCCCTGCTTGGCTCGCGCCAACCCAGGCGGTGATCATGAATATCACTGATAAACAGGCAGATTTTGTTGCAGAAGTTGAAAAAACTCTCAACGAAAGCGGATTTCGTGCCAAGTCCGACTTGAGAAATGAAAAGATCGGCTTTAAAATCCGCGAGCATACTTTGCTCAAGGTTCCTTATCTTTTGGTTATCGGAGATAAGGAAGTCGAGATGCAGACTGTCGCTGTGCGTACTCGTGAAGGTGCTGACCTGGGCTCGATGCCCGTCGCCCAGTTCGCTGAGTTTCTCGCGCAAGCGGTTTCCCGGCGTGGTCGCCCAGATTCGGAGTAATTATTATTAAGCGTGAAATGAGACAAGATAAACGAGCTGCACCGAAAGCCCCGATCAACGAGAATATCTCGGCACGCGAGGTTCGGTTAATTGGCGCTGATGGCGAGCAGATTGGCATCGTCTCGATTGATGAAGCGCTTCGTATTGCTGAAGAAGCAAAGCTTGATCTGGTGGAAATCTCCGCAGACGCAATCCCACCGGTTTGCCGGGTGATGGATTACGGCAAATCGATCTTCGAAAAGAAGAAGCAGGTTGCCGCGGCGAAGAAGAACCAGAAGCAGATTCAGGTAAAAGAAATCAAGTTTCGTCCAGGGACGGAGGAAGGGGATTACCAGGTAAAACTGCGCAACCTGGTACGTTTCCTGAGTGATGGGGACAGGGCCAAGGTATCCTTGCGATTCCGCGGCCGTGAGATGGCCCACCAGGAGCTGGGGATGGAACTCCTCAAGCGGGTTGAAGCTGACCTGCTCGAGTACGGTTCGGTCGAACAGCATCCTAAGATGGAAGGACGCCAGCTGATCATGGTCATCGCCCCGAAAAAGAAGAAGTAATCAACAGGGCACGGCAGGCCTTCTGATTATGTTTATCAACTGAATGCGGAGTATCCGAACATGCCAAAAATGAAAACCAAAAGTGGTGCTGCTAAGCGGTTTCTGAAAACTGCTAACGGTATCAAGCACAAGCACGCTTTCAAGAGCCACATCCTGACTAAAATGTCGACCAAGCGTAAGCGTCAACTGCGCGGTAGCAGCTTGCTGCATCCGTCTGACGTGGCAAAAGTCGAGCGCATGCTGCGCCTTCGTTAATTTTAGTCAAGAATAGAGGAAGTAACTCATGGCTCGTGTAAAGCGTGGCGTCATTGCCCGTAAGCGTCACAAAAAAATTCTGAAACTTGCTAAAGGCTACTACGGCGCACGCTCCCGCGTATTCCGTGTTGCCAAGCAAGCGGTAATCAAGGCAGGCCAATACGCCTACCGTGACCGTCGTCAGAAAAAACGTCAGTTCCGCGCTCTGTGGATCGCTCGTATCAACGCTGGTGCTCGTGTTAACGGTCTGTCCTACAGCCGTTTCATCGCTGGCCTGAAAAAAGCGTCCATCGAGATCGACCGTAAGGTTCTGGCTGATCTGGCAGTGAACGAAAAAGCGGTGTTTGCTGCGATTGTCGAGAAAGCTAAAGCCACCTTGGCTTAAGTACCCCCGACAATCACCCGGCCTCACTTCCGTGGGGCCAGGTGGTAAACGTCTTAAATAGGGGAAGAGCCTTCAAGCTCTTCCCCTATTTTGTATCTGGAGTCTGTACATGGAAAACCTGGATGCGCTGGTCTCTCAAGCACTAGAGGCTGTGCAAAGCGCTGAAGATATCAATGCCCTGGAGCAAATCCGGGTTCAATACCTTGGCAAAAAGGGTGAATTGACTCAGGTGATGAAGACCCTGGGGAATTTGCCGGCAGAAGAGCGTCCGCAAGTCGGCGCCCTGATCAACGTTGCCAAGGAACGTGTCACAGGCGTTCTCAATGCGCGCATGGCGCTGTTTGAAGAAGCCGAACTGGCTGCCAAACTGTCTGCCGAATCGATTGACGTGACGTTGCCGGGCCGTGGTCAGACCTCCGGTGGTCTGCATCCGGTAACCCGCACTCTGGAACGTGTTGAACAGTTCTTCACCCGCATCGGCTACGGCATTGCCGAAGGTCCTGAGGTAGAAGACGACTATCACAACTTTGAAGCGCTCAACATCCCAGGCCACCACCCGGCCCGGTCGATGCATGACACCTTCTATTTCAACGCCAACATGTTGCTGCGCACCCATACCTCGCCGGTACAGGTCCGCACCATGGAGTCGAAACAGCCGCCGATCCGCATCGTCTGCCCAGGCCGCGTGTATCGCAGCGACTCCGATATCACCCACTCGCCGATGTTCCACCAGGTCGAAGGCCTGCTGGTCGATCGCGACATCAATTTTGCCGATCTCAAAGGCACCATCGAAGAATTCCTGCGGGTGTTCTTCGAAAAAGAACTGGCCGTACGTTTCCGTCCTTCGTACTTCCCGTTCACCGAGCCATCCGCCGAAGTCGACATGGAATGCGTGATGTGCAGCGGTAAAGGCTGCCGCGTCTGCAAACAGACCGGCTGGCTGGAAGTGATGGGCTGCGGCATGGTTCACCCGAACGTGCTGCGTATGTCCGGTATCGATCCGGAAGAGTTCTCCGGTTTTGCCTTCGGCATGGGCGTCGAGCGTCTGGCCATGCTCCGTTACGGCGTGAACGACTTGCGTCTGTTCTTCGACAACGACTTGCGGTTCCTCGCGCAATTTCGCTAGTCGTAACGAATTCTTAGGAGAGCAGGATGAAATTCAGTGAACAATGGCTGCGTGGCTGGGTTAGCCCGCAGGTAAATCGCGATGAGCTGGTTGCTCGTCTGTCGATGGCCGGTCTTGAGGTCGATAGCGTGACCGCGGCCGCCGGCGTATTCAGTGGCGTGGTGGTGGGCGAGGTGCTGAGCACCGAGCAACACCCTGATGCCGACAAGTTGCGCGTGTGCCAGGTCAGCAATGGCGCGGAAACCTTCCAGGTCGTGTGCGGTGCGCCAAACGTGCGTCCGGGCCTGAAGATTCCGTTCGCCATGATTGGCGCTGAGCTGCCGGGCGACTTCAAGATCAAGAAAGCCAAGCTGCGCGGCGTCGAGTCCAACGGCATGTTGTGCTCGCAATCTGAGCTGCAGGTCGGTGAAGGCAATGACGGTCTGATGGAACTACCGGCCGATGCGCCGGTGGGCGAAGACTTCCGTGTGTATCTGGATCTGGAAGATGCCAGCATTGAGGTCGATCTGACCCCGAACCGCGGCGACTGCCTGTCCCTGGCCGGTCTGGCCCGCGAAGTCGGCGCGCTGTACGACGCGCCTGTTACTCGTCCCGTGGTCATGACCATTCCTGCCGCGCACGACGAAGTGCGTTCGGTGGAAGTGCTGGCCCCAGCGGCATGCCCGCGCTATCTGGGCCGCGTTATCCGTAACGTTGACCTGTCCAGGCCAACCCCGCTGTGGATGGTTGAGCGTCTGCGTCGCGCCGACGTGCGCAGCATTGACGCTGCTGTCGACATCACCAACTACGTGATGCTTGAGCTGGGTCAGCCATTGCACGCCTTCGATCTCGCTGAAATCAATGGTGGCATCCGCGTGCGCATGGCGGAAGAGGGCGAGAAACTTGTGCTGCTCGACGGTCAGGAAGTCAGCCTGCGTAGCGATACGCTGGTAATTGCCGACCACACTCGTGCTTTGGCGATTGCCGGCGTGATGGGTGGCGAGCACAGCGGTGTGTCCGCAACCACTCGCGACGTTTTCCTTGAGTCTGCGTTTTTCGACCAGATCGCTGTTGCTGGCAAGGCGCGTTCCTATGGCCTGCACACCGATGCGTCGCACCGCTACGAGCGTGGTGTCGACTGGCAACTGGCCCGTGAAGCCATGGAGCGCGCCACTGGCCTGCTGCTGGAAATCACTGGCGGTGAAGCTGGTCCGATCATCGAGACCGTCAGCGAGCAGCATCTGCCGTCGATCGCGCCGATCACGCTGCGTGCTCAGCGCATCACTCAGATGCTCGGCATGGAAATGGATTCCGCTCAGGTTGAGCGTTTGCTCGGCGGCCTGGGTCTGGGCATTGCTGCCGACGGTGAAGGGCAGTGGCGTGTAGAAGTGCCAAGCCATCGCTTCGACATCAGCCTGGAAGTCGATCTGATCGAAGAGCTGGCGCGTCTGTACGGCTACAACCGTCTGCCGGTTCGTTACCCGCAAGCGCGTCTGGCGCCACAAGCCAAGGCTGAAGCCCGTAGCGATCTGCCTGAGCTGCGTCGCCTGCTGGTGGCCCGTGGTTATCAGGAAGCGATCACTTACAGCTTCATCGATCCGCGTCAGTTCGAACTGTTCAACCCGGGCGTCGAGCCGCTGTTGCTGGCCAATCCGATCTCCAACGACATGGCTGCCATGCGTTCGTCGCTGTGGCCGGGCTTGGTCAAGGCGCTGCAGCATAACCTCAACCGTCAGCAGGATCGCGTGCGTCTGTTCGAAAGCGGTCTGCGCTTCGTTGGTCAGCTCGAAGGCCTGAAGCAAGAGCCGATGCTGTCCGGTGTGGTTTGCGGTAGCCGTCTGCCGGAAGGCTGGGCGCAAGGTCGCGATACCGTGGACTTCTTCGACGTCAAGGCTGACGTGGAAGCGGTACTGGGCTTCGCCGGTGCATTGGATTCCTTCACTTTCGCACCGGGCAAGCACCCGGCGCTGCACCCGGGTCAAACCGCGCGCATCGAACGTGAAGGGCGTGAAGTCGGTTTCATCGGCGCCATTCACCCGGAATTGTCGAAAGCCTTGGGTCTGGATCGGCCAGTCTTCGTTTTCGAGCTGGTTCTGGCTGAAGTGGCACTCGGTAAAATGCCGAAATTCCACGAGTTGTCGCGCTTTCCTGAAGTGCGTCGTGACCTTGCACTGATTGCGCACAAAGACGTCGCGTCTGCGGCCGTACTGGACGTAATCCGTGAAAATGCAGGCGAATGGCTCACAGATCTCAGGCTGTTTGACGTGTATCAGGGTAAAGGTATTGATCCTGATAGAAAAAGCCTTGCAGTTGGCTTGACCTGGCAGCATCCATCGCGCACTCTTAATGACGATGAGGTGAATTCGACGACGCAAAATATCCTCACCTCGCTCGAACAAAGGTTGAACGCCACGTTAAGGAAGTGACGTATGGGGGCTTTGACGAAAGCTGAGATGGCGGAACGTCTGTATGAAGAGCTGGGCCTGAACAAGCGGGAAGCCAAGGAATTGGTCGAACTGTTTTTCGAGGAAATCAGGCACGCTCTTGAAGACAACGAGCAGGTCAAATTGTCCGGTTTCGGCAATTTCGACCTTCGGGACAAACGCCAGCGGCCTGGCCGCAACCCGAAAACGGGGGAAGAAATCCCGATCACGGCTCGCCGTGTGGTCACCTTTCGTCCAGGGCAGAAGTTGAAGGCCCGAGTTGAGGCTTATGCTGGAACCAAGTCATAACGACGAACTACCCGTCATCCCGGGCAAACGCTACTTCACCATCGGTGAAGTCAGCGAGCTGTGTGCCGTAAAGCCACACGTGCTGCGCTACTGGGAGCAGGAGTTTCCTCAGCTCAACCCCGTCAAACGCCGCGGAAACCGCCGGTATTATCAGCGCCAGGACGTGCTGATGATCCGGCAGATCCGCGCGCTCCTTTACGATCAGGGTTTCACCATCGGCGGTGCGCGCTTGCGTTTGTCCGGCGATGAAGCCAAAGACGACACGACCCAATACAAGCAGATGATTCGGCAGATGATTGCCGAATTGGAAGATGTGCTGGTGGTTCTCAAGAAATAAAAAGCAGCGTTTGAATACTTCCAGTTTTCAAACGCTTGCGCTATATTCTTGAGCGTTCTTCGAGGTGAAGAACGGTTGCAACACCAGTCGGGGCGTAGCGCAGTCCGGTAGCGCACTAGCATGGGGTGCTAGGGGTCGAGTGTTCGAATCACTCCGTCCCGACCATATTTTTCAATGACTTAGGCCAATGTTCACAGCATTGGCCTTTTTCATGCGCGTGACATTTGCGTGACTTCTCCATTTCTCACGCTTGCTTCCTCTTCAAAATTGTCAGCACCGTGTAAGCGCGCGCCGGATTTGGCACCGCGTTACGGCGTGATTGGCACCGCCGCATTTGCTCAACCAGGCTGAACCGGCCAATTAATGTCGCTTGGGAATCCTTCTTGCTGTTCTACACGGTTGAGTAGCACGCGGTAGAGCCGCCAAGCGTCGTAGAGGGCCTTCTCGACATCAGTGGCCAGCTTCAGGTCTACCGCATCCTGCAGCGGCGCTATCTGGCTTCCAGCATATGCCATGAGCGCTGAGCGCTTTGCTTGGGCGTCTTTCGTCACGCCCTCAAGCTCGGCGCTCTTATCCAGCCTCCACGCGTCCTCCAGCCACACATAGTACCGACCAGGCTTAGGCTGAGTAGTTATGCCAGACGGCAGCTCCCCCAGTAGCACCCACTCCTGCGATTCCCCTGAATCGATCTTATATACCGTGCCTCTTTGGTCAGGCAGCTCCTGCGGCCCTTCATCGGTCCAGCCCCACGCTTGCCCTTCGCTGGCTGGCGGTAGCTCAGTATCAAGCTCAACCGCATTACCTGGTAACTGGGTTCCGAATCCGGGAATAACCGGAAACTCTACCGGGCCTATCAAGGCACCAGACCTGTCGATTAGATAATTCATAGTCGGCCCCTCAGATAAGTTTAATACGGCCCGGATACGCGACGTTAGTCGGTCGGGTTTCGTTTGCAGTCCTGACAACGCGAGATGCGTCGAAGTTGAAAGCGTCCGCACCGGCTACCGCTGAACCGGTCCAGTAACCGCTTCCTGACGCATAAGTCTGGAATGCACCACCCGCGCCTTGTATCGCTGTTCCCGTGTCTTGAATGGCCCCCACAATGTTTTGAATTGCATCGCGCTGCCAGTTACCAGGAGAGCGCCCAGGATCGACCCCTCTTGTCTCGTCTAGGAGACGGAGGAACACACCGCGACCGTCGGGCCCTCTGAACGTCAGTACGCCATCGCCGCTCGTCCAGGAACCTTCCCACTCAGCGCGTGCGCCGTCGGCGATAATCATTCCCGACTGTTGCGCGTGATCCCAGAGCCATGGCCATTCAGTCCGGGTCAGCAACGATCCATTAAAAGCACCGTAGCCACCAGGGCTGAACAGTTTGGTTGTCTCGAAAATTGGCCGGCCAAGTGCCGTATTATCGAAGCGTCCCACTGGCCACCAACCGCCTTGGCCATCACTTCGCAAATGCCACCAGTCGCCAGCCCCCATAAGCACCAAAAACGTATACCCCGCAGCATTCAGGTGCGTATGAAACTTGATCCGGTCACCAGCTACTGCCTGCACCGTCAGCCGATTTTCGGTGTTATCCGTCCGTCTTACGATGACATCCACCACGCCAACCAGTGCTGAGGACGGCAGATTGACGGCTCGGGTCGATGCGCTTGCGTCGATCAACACCAAGCCCATTTGCTCTGGGGTCAACGTAGCGTCAGCAGTGACTTTAGTGATACGACTCAACGCCAGTAAGGCACTGGGCCTGTTGCTGACATTCCCCCAACTGGTGGCAGACTTGATTGCAGCAAGGAGCTGCGCATCGTTGTTCGGGTCAAGAGGAAATCCGAGCCCTGCAATGGCATTGATCAACTCCCGCTGCACGCTGTTGAGCCAACCCACTGTTATCTGGGTCGGCTCCACCCCGGCCGCTGGATTCCCATTAGTGAATTCACCGGCCGCATTTGCGCTGCTGGTGCTTTGTCCGACCTTTTGCATCAGTTGTCTCCGTAACCGAACAGTAAAATGGATTCGGCGGGCTGCATTTGACGCAGCCTGCATTCGAGGGATTTATTGCCCCAAGCCGCAACGGGGTCGCCCGCTCTGGCGATTCCGGCTCTGGCGTAGGTGATGGATACAGCGGGGGCGTTGACGCGCCAGGTGAAGGCCCAATCCCCGCCGTAGACGGGATCGCCTGCTCTAGCGATGCCTGCTCGGGGCGGGCGGAATGTGGTGATAGTGATGTCGTAGCCAAGGCTTTTGGCGAGGGAGATAAAGAACGCTTTGCTCTGCCCACCTCGCCACTTAAGTTTGCTGACCACGGCCTGTACACGCTGACTGCCTGACTGAGGCACGCCGATTAGACAGGGATCAGGTAAGCCCAACACTCTTTCCCAATCGGTTAACGCTTCTCCTGAGTCGGGGAAAATGGCCCTATACACCAGATCTGCACTCGACTCACTGAGCGTCAAGGCATCGGCTTCCGCTTCAAGCGCAGCCGACAGTCCAGGTGCAGCGCCGTCGTACGACACTGGCGGCAGCAGCAGCTTTAATTGATCAGAAAGACTGCTCATTCCAGCAGCCCCAAAGTCAGTGTTCCCGGCCGAATCCAGCC
Organism: Pseudomonas fluorescens; assembly: GCF_001648775.1. GTDB lineage: Bacteria > Pseudomonadota > Gammaproteobacteria > Pseudomonadales > Pseudomonadaceae > Aquipseudomonas > Aquipseudomonas fluorescens_M. The sequence goes on along the minus strand of NZ_LVEJ01000002.1, from coordinate 93,059 downwards.
GATCAGGGTTGGATCTTCCGACGGCTTAACGTTGGCAACAGGCGTTGTCACCGAGCGATCCACAACGCCTGCAAGGTTGTTGATCATGGCCTCAATTTGCGAGCGTTTCAGCATCTCGCGAGGCTTCAAGGCCCCCAGCAGGGCGTCATAAGCTACCTGTGCGGCAATCTGTACATCTGCAAGTAAATAGCCGCTTGCTAACTCAACTTTTGCGGTGGAGTGGACGACACGAATAGTCGGGACATACACCCATACATCGGCGATAACCGAACACTGGTCTAGAACGTGTTCCAGGCATGCAGCTATGACCTCAGTCGAAGGAAGTCCGCTGCCCGACGTAATGACCAGATCGACCGTACCCGCGCCTCGGCGCTTGGGTAGCGGCAGCACATCGGTGACGCCGTCGACCTCCTTGGCCCAGCGCACATAGTCGTAAACAGCCCCTCCTGCGGGAGGTTTTTGCATGATTTCCAGAAGCCTCGCCAGAACGGATTCGACTTTCTCCTGGTCAAGCCCACCGATGGTTTCTCCAACCAGAATGGCGGTCGAATCCATGCCTAGGGGCGGGCTGGTAACGATCAATTCGCCGGTCAACTTGTTGAGTGCGCTGCCGAGCGTTTGTGCCTTGATGACGACGGTCCCGCTGCCATCAGGCCCGAGGGTGACGTCGGACTGGGTGATGAACGTTTCACCGGAGACAACATGCCGCAGGGTGGCGCCAATCAGCAGCGTTACTCCCGCTGTTCCTTTCAGTGCAACGGTTCCCGTTGCCGCTACCTGGTCTTTACGCGGAACGCCCCGAATAGCGGCCGCATGGATGACTTCAGCTTCATCTGCGGTATCGGGAAAAATCTGGCGAAACACCCAACCGATCTTCTGATAAAGCCCTTCAATCGCAGCCGCCGTAACTGCCGAGCGGACGTAGTTGTCGCTGTCGGTGCCGATATCGGCTTCGGCCTGAAGGTTGCGGATGTCCCGCAGGATGTTGCCGAGAATGACCTCTAGCGAAGGAGAGGAATAAGGCATATCAAATCACCCTTACAGGTTGGCGAAACACCTGCGGATTGCCGGTGGCGTCGAGGATGTCAATTAGGAGGTCAAGCCAGCCGTTGTGGGGCTGCTCGGCAGTAATGGCGATCTTCTTGGCGCGGCCATCATCGAGCAGCGGCTGGAGCGCCTGCTCGGCATATTGCTTGGCAAGAATGCCGACCCGAGGGCGGTCTTTTTCGCGTCGAAGTTCGTGCAGTCGGGAGCCCAAGGCGGGGTCAGCCCACCAGGTTCCGAGGGGTGTCATGAGGCGGATGTAGACGGCGTTTGCCAGCGTATTGATACGCTGGCCCGTCAAGTCGCCAGTGGTGGGGTTTATGCCTGCGTCCATAGCAGGCATGGTGCCGCGCTAACTGGCGGTACTGTATTTCAGCAAAGTTTAAGAATCAGTAGGTTCTTTTTGCCGCTGATCTTTGCTTGTCCGTCAGTTTTGTTTCGTGAACAAATCTCCCCCCGCACGGAGGGGCAGGTTCCAAGTGGGGATATTTTGGAAATGCAGAGTTATTCCTCGTACCGCTGACAGGGATCATCCCTACAGATTCACCTTCGCTTGTAAGTGCCCAAGCAGCCACAGGTGTTACTGACCATTCAGAGTTATCGTCCTGTTCAGCGTAATACCAGTCAGAGCAAGGGATAAGCTGGGTAATTTTCATTGATACCTCCGTGTCTAAAATTCCGAAGTTATCACAGCTTATTGCCGCTGGGTTGGAGTAGGCCCACCACCGTGATTGTGCCCGTTGTAGATGACACGATCTGCCTGCATCGTTCGCGTGTGATCGGCAATATCGCCATCCGCTTTGACGCTGCCTTCAACATATTCATTCCCGGACATCTCCACCAACGGCGTTTCAAACCGCACCTTCTTTCCAGCCTTGACCACAAGCGTGTCCGTCACGATCTCTATTACTCGGCCACGCTTTAAATGTACGTAATCGCCTTCATCCGTATATAGCGACACTTCACCGTCCTGGAGTTGCAATCGGTAGCGGCCGTCTTCGCTGGCCACAACAACCGTGTGCTTACTATTGCCACCCACCGGGATAACGATGAACTCCGCACCAGGTAACGGCGCCGAACTGAATCCGTAATTTTGAAACTGTTCGCCGTCAACGGTCTCACCGGCAAGCCCCTGCATTTGGACACCGATCAACTTGCCATGGGTATTACGGGCCGCAACAGCTCGGAACGGTAGACGCAGGCTCGACAGGGCTCGGCTGATTTGTTCGCGCATCAAACGCGGCAGGCTGGACATCAAAGCCCTTTGATCATTTCAATGAAGGCCGCGTCTTTATTGACCTTGCCTTTGTGTTTCTTCTGTTTGATGCCATCGAGCACCCACATTTTGTCCTCACGCAAGCGCAGTTCAGTGATTGCACCTTCGCCTCGGGAGAGTCGCAAGGTGCGGGCCATCAGGAAGTAAATAGCATCCAGTTCGTGGGGCTGGCTACGGACAATGACTCGCTGGCCAGGACTCCAGACCTGACCGTTATCAGCTCGATGGCCCTGGACGATGGCGCGAATTTCGAAACCCTCCAGCCGACTATCCGCCAGCAGCTTGCGAGCACGGATGGTGGCCATGTCCTGGTTCTCGCTGGCACTATCAATGAAAACCTTCGGCCGGAAGATGCCGCGACGAGCCAAGGTTTCGTCTTGAATCACAGACTTCAAATGCGAGCGCTTGGTATCGAGTCCATCGTTTTCGTACTGACCATGCTGGCCGAGGACGGTAATCTGGCTGTAGCGATTGGCGATGGACCGGCGCACGCTCAGCCGCTGGACGTTGTTGCCTGCACCGTCTTCGCGCAGGATCAAGGTGCCTACGGCGGGCGCATTGTAGTCTGGGCCGCCGATAATCAGACGGCCGTCCGGCTCAACCCATGGCCATAACCCGTTGGCCTCAGCGACCTGCAACAATGCTTCCCAGGCAGTCTGCCCCGGTTCGATCTGGATGCGGCGCCGAGTCTTCGCTTGGTCAGCTCGGATTTCGACTTGGAAGATACCCAGAGGCTTTACCACTTGGTCGAGGACCTGCGCCAGTGACGCTTCGCGCATCGACACGAACGGCGCCGAACAATCGACCAAGGTCGCCGCACGGTCCCGGCCGTTGATGCGCATGGAAATGCTTTGGCGCGAGATGTCGTATTCGAATTCGTCGATTTGTCCGGTCAACACGCGGTCATTGCCAAGAGTCAACGAACAGGGCGCGCCTTCTTTCAGAACGGCAGGCAGTCGCGTCGAGTGCTTCGTGTACAACTCCAGTTCAAAGGCGTCAGCCGGTGTCAGCAAGTCGGATTCAACCGACCAGCCGTCCCAGGTGTCATGAGCCAAGCCACCGATGGACAGGCGAATGGGCGTCGTCTGGATGTCATTCTGCATATGCACGCAATACCTTACCGCCCGGAATATTGTGGGGAGATTTGAGGTCAGGATTGAGCCGGATCAATTCGAGAGCGCGAGCGTGGTCGCCATACCAGCGGTGCGCCAACAAGCGCAGGCTGGCCGGGGTTTCAACACGGCGCTCGATCATCGGTGGGCTCTGCAAAATGACCTGCCGGGCGCGGGCCTGGATCAGCGCGGCCATATTGCGCAGGGCTTCGATGATCGGCCGGGAGGTTTCCACGTCGTAGAGTTGGCGCTGAAGCAAGATTGAGGACTGAATCAACGAGCGCACCAAGTTAACCAGGCCTTCCAGCTGCAACGGGCTTAAAGTTGGTTTCTGACTCTCGTCCTCGATGATGATAGCAACGGCTTGGGCATGCGCTGTCGCCAGTTCCGTGATGACCAACATAATCAAAGCGAAGGCACTGGCAGCTATCGGATCTTCCGGCATGCTGTCTGGTAAAAGATCAGAGTTTGATGCTACGCCCTGGCGGGCACTCATCAAGAAGGAATTGCCCGCACGGGCCGCGTCCGTGGTCAGATTGCCGCCGCCAGGAACAGTGGCCGGTACACCGGACATTGATAGCAAGGCTGTGGGCTTCTCGGGCGTGCTCCCTTGAATCGCACTGCGGATCTGCGTTGGCGTGCGAAACAAATCGGTCAGCGGGTCATAGGCGGCAGAGGGATGCTTGGCCATGGAGGCTACACCGGAAACGATACCGAGGATCTGTGAGCGCAACTGCTGCACTCGCAGGAAAATGCCAGGTAAACCGAGTGCCTTTTCGATCAGTCCAACCCAGCCGCCACCAATCCACGACTGAATCTCGCCGACCAGCGAATCAATGCGGCCAAACAGATCGAATACGCCATCCTGCCAGGTGTATTCGTCTGCCACATCGGTGACGCCGACATCTATGAACTCAAACTGGCGAGCGAAGAATGGCAGCTCCGGGGTTTCTTCCAAAAACAGCAGGGTGATCGTCGCTGAGTCGGGATTGTCCGCATTGTGCTTGACCTCCCACGTTTGGGTGACGACGCTGACGCTGCCATAGATCGGGTGGACGAGTTCACCAGGCCCCGGAGTGTCGAGCGCACGCAGGATATTTTGCAGCTCGATCTCATAGTTGACGCCGAAGGCCACGACCTCCATCTGGAAACGACGTGATCCGCGCCCCAAGTCTTTGACGCTGTCGCCGTCTTTAAAAGGCGTGCCATGTTCAGACAGTGCGCGCTGAGCCTGGAGACTCTCCTCGACGACCTGAATGGGCACAGTACGGAAGGAGGCGTCGAGCAGCGTTTCCGACCAGCTCATTGGCCGCGCCTCACTTGCAAATCGGCGCGCCGCTCGACCTCGGCTTGAATCATCCGGGAATCAGAGCGAACCTCAATCACCAGCGGTTTGTCCAGGAGCTGTTGCAAACGGGCCACGGCGGCTTGTGTCTCACCTCCTGCAGCCACAGCGCGGTTGGCAGCACCCGCTGCCCACGCATTAGCGCCAGCAACGGAGTTACCCGATGCCGTCAAACCGGTTTGCTGTTGCGCCAGGCGTTGGGCTTGGGTGGAAAGCCAATCTTGCGACTGATCGGGGGCCTGACCCGCTAAAGCTATGCGGTTGCCGTAAAACGCCGACTGATAGGTGCGCTGGCCTTCATCCAGCAGCTTGTTTCTGGCCACCATTGCCAAGCGATCTTCATCAGCGTTCTGGCCGGTCGATCCGCCGAGCTGAGTCGCACTGGCGGCAAGTGCGAGCGGCCCCAACCATGGCACGAGCGCGCCACCAGATTTGCCCTTGCCGGAAGAGGACGTACCCGGTAGGTCGGGCAGTCCAGCGGCGCCGAGACTTGTGCCGCCGTTAGGCCAATTGGTGACGAATACCGATGTAACACCCGTTGCTTCTTCCAGCACCTTGCCGACAGCAATGTTTTTGAGGGTTTCAGGGCCACCCATAAACGTGTTCAGCAGCGCCCCGGCGCCAGCTTTGGCACCGCGCCCAGCGTAATAGCCGCCAACCCCCAGCGCAGCGCCACCGAATAACATTTGCTCGCCAGACAAATTCAGGTCATCGAGCAGGTAAGTACCAAGGTCTGCAAAGCCCTTGTTCAGGGGCGTAGCCATGCGGTCGATGGCTTCGCCAAGTGTCGCTTTCATGCGCGCAGCAGTGCCGCTTGCACTCTGCGTGTTTTCCTTAAGGTCGTTATTGAAAATAGGCTCAGCTTTTTTAAGTTCAGTGGTGCCGTTGCGGAAGTCGTCCAGTCGTTCGCCGGTCAACATGCTGCGCATCCCCCGAACGGTGTCCTGATCCATGCCCTTGAATACAAGCCCCATGAACTTTGCTCGTTGTTCATCGGTTTTCATTGCTTGGTATTTTCTTTTCAGCTCTTCGAATATCTCGACCGGATTCTTGGAAGTACCGTCTTTCTTGTTGAAGAAACTGACACCACTCGTCTTGGTGATTTGATCTCGATATTGCTTGTTACTGAAGACGCGCAATGTTGACTCGGCCAAGGTTCCCAAGCGGTCAGGTTGTAGCTCCACCTTTGACAGCGCTTCGGTAAATGCCAGGGCTTGTTCGATAGACATACCTGCGGCCGACGCGGCAACGCCAATCTTGGGGAATAGGTCGGATAAGTTCTCAAGTTCAGCGTTCCCCAGGCGTCCGGCTACAGTCATTTTCTGCAAGAGATCCAGCGCCGCGTCGCCTTCATTGAGATCAACGTTAAAGGCACTGGCGGCAGCTACTACAGCCTTGCCCAAGACGCCGGAGTCCGCGCCTGTAACACTCGATGCCTGGCCAATCGCGTCAGCCGTCTTTTTTGCTGGCGCGTACTTAACACCTGAAGCAATCAGCGTGTTGAAGCCGCTGTCGACACTCTCACGGCCGAGGCCATATTTTCTGGCGATCCTGAAGCCATCCCTTTTCCAATCTTCTTTTTCTTCCGCAGACATGTCAGCCGTTTGCTTGGTGCGAATCAGCTGCCGATCCAGGTTGGCGCTGGTGGTCAAACCGGCAACCGCGCCAAGCCCGACGCCGACAGTCGCCAATTGTCCTTGGGCACTGCTACCTAAACCTTTAAGCCGATTGAACTCCTGACGCACGCCCATGGCGATAGTTTTGAGAGCGCGCAAATGGCGACCGCTGTTCGTCGCCATGCGACGGAATGACGATTCGGTTTTTTCTACACTCTGACGCAACGGTTGTACGCCTTGCCGATCGGCGTTGGCCAGTTCGGTTTTGGTGTCTCTGGCTGCCTTGCGCGCGGCGTTGGCCATTTCCTTCAACTCGGCCGCCGTTTTCGTCACCACGATCTTAGTGTCGGAACCAGCCTTGGCGGTCTCGCGCATGGCCGTGCGGATGACCTTGTAACTGGTGGCCCCGGCTTGGCCGACTTTAGTAATGGCTGCCCCGGCTTTCCAGCTTTCATCAGCCAAGGATTTGGCGCCCTCTTTTCCTGCCTTGCGCAGGTCGCGATTGATCTGCTCGATCTCGCGTCGGCTGTCGCCCGAGTGGGCTTGAATGCGAAGCGCGACGCGCAGGTCGGAACTCATGCGGTGCTTCCTCTAAGGGGTTTTGGCAGGGGCTTACGCTGGCGCTTGCTGACGTAGCGGGTGGTGTTTGGTTTGCCGATGATGATCTCGATACGGGCCTCGATTTCCGCACGGGTCATATGGCGCAGGTCCTCTAATCGGTAGCCGTGGCGGATAAAGGCGTGTTCGATTCGTCGCCACTCGGCATTGCCGCGCTCGGCGGCGCGAGCTTTTTTTCCAGTTCCAAATCAGCATCGGCAATGACGCCTAGATCGGTTTCGGTCAGCGCTTCACGTAATAGATCCACGGTCAGTACCTCAGGTGGAATATCCCCCAAGGACAAGAGTTGGCGACGGTATACCTCTAAGGTGACCAGTTGAAACGGCCCATTGGGGTGGTGTTCTTGGGCCGCCACTAGATCGCCAGCCATGCCTACACGCAAGGTGAAGCGCTTGTGACGCACGCCGGAGTAGTAAACGCCATGGTGTAAATCGCCAGTGTGGGTGAGGCCGTCCCACTGTTTGTTCGCTTGTTCGGTCATTGAGTTACTCCGGGTAGTAGTTCAGTGCTGCGACAGTCAGATCACGGGTGGCTTCGCCCTCGACTTGGTACTTACTGCCCATCTCAAGCAGTGCGCAGCCTGTCCAGGTCTGGCGTTTGCTACCTCCGTCTTCGGGGTAGATGGTGATCTTTGCGTCCATCAATGCACGCCAGTCCGGCTCCCCTGATTTTGGAATGGCCACTGAGATTTTCAGATCGTGTTCTTCGATACCCTTGGCCGTGCCGGTGGCGCGACCGGTGCGATTCATGGTCTTGACCACTTTGCGCCCGGTCTTGAGGCTAGGTTCGACACTGATCACTTCGTAATCCGTACCGTTGATTTCAAGAACAATTTGTCCCACAAAACTGTCAGCCATTTGGGTTTACCTCTTACAAGAGCAAGTCGATGCGACCGGCGAAAACATGCAGGCCGTTGACGACATCGGTGGGAATAGCGGCGTTGAGCCGGTTTACGTCTTGGGGCGAACGCACGACGACCAAGCTGTCGGCGTTGGCCTCGACCTCTTCGACGATCTCCAGTTCTTCCAGCTTGTACAGCACGTCCAGCAGCTCACCGCGCACGGCATCCGGGGTTTTCTTGGACAGCTTCGAGCGGGGGAAACGCAGTCGGATGCGTTCGCGGCAGGCGTTGCGCACGTAATACAGTGTGCGGATGGTGGTCAGGTCTAAGAGCGATACATCCGTCGCACCGGCTGCCGATTTGGTGTAGGTGGTCACTGCGCGAACAATCTGGATCACGTCACCGGCCGCGACTTCCAACGGTGTCACTCCGTTGGCCAACGCGGTTTCCTGTTCGGTGCGTCCAAGGCGTTGGGTAATTGCGGGAACCTGGATACCTTTGAGCACCAACGTATTCAACGGACGTGCCGGGTCTTCTTCGGAGGCAATGACAGCCGCATAGGCGGCCGCCACTTGGCGTGCTGTCGATGCAGTACCAGGCAAAACGGCCAAGGTAATGGCGCCGGAGTTTAGCGACGCCGCCAACGTAGTGGACGCTGACAAGGTGCTGGTCAGTGCCGCCACGCCGATGATGCTCTGTTGCTCGATTGAGTCGGTGTAAGTCTGGAGGTGGCCGCGCAACGCGGTCAGCGCGGTCTGGCTGAACCAAGCAGGAACCAACAAGGTGAAGTCGCCCAAGGCTGTCGCATCCAATGCGGTCGCGATGTTTGGCTCCGCATCGCCTTCTACCACCACACCCACAGCGGAGATGGCCACATAGCGATAGGCAGTAATCGCAGCGGCGGCCATCTCTTCGGCAACTGGCCCGAACAGCTTCCCGGCCTCGATGGCGCTGTAAAACTGGGTAGGCACGTTGGGTTGCGCAGTGGCTCCAGCGCTCAGCGGCACAATCAGGCAGATGCTTTGTTTATTGGTCGGCAGTGTGCGCACGGCCAAGCTGGTATTGAACTCAAAATAAGCACCCGGCTTTCGGATTGAAGCGGGGATGGTGTCAAACTCGATGTTCATTCGACGGGTTCCTGTGCGGGTTGTTTGGCACTGTTGCGCGGTTTCTTGCTCATCAGCAGTTCGCCCGCCGCGATCCGACGACGGTAGTAAGAAGTGTCCGGCACCTCGACCGAATCGGCAGGCGCTGGATCGATATGCTGGTACGGGTCTGTTTCTGTGGGCACCCGATGACCCGGTGCGGCGATGACATGCATTACATGTCTCCCAATTTGACGTTGTCGGTGGCCACCGGTTGAGGGTTGCCCGCTGGCGAGTGATAAGCCATGTTGATGCCGAGCAGATCCGGCAGCGCCTCTGTCGGCCTCTCCCAGTCCAGTTCGATGACGAACGATTGCCCCAGGACAGAGAGGTGGTCGCTCGCGAACTTGCCGTTGACCAGATTGGAGAGTTCAGTCGGCCGGATGGCGGCGCGGTTTTCCCAGGGCTGCCATTCCACCAACTGGTGCATGCAGGCTTCCCAAAGTGCGTAGCTGCCGATGTCGGTAGGCGTGGTGCCACGCCGGGTCTCCCGTTCGCCACGAGGGTGGCGGGTGGCGATGACCAGGCGAAACGTGATCAACACGCTGTAGCGGCCATGGGCTTTGCGCGTTAGCGCAGCTCTGGGCACCATCAGCAGGATGGTCGGGCAGCGCTTGAGTAAGTCCGGCAAGAGATCCGGGTCGCTCAATTCGCCGCCGTAACTTGCCACCGCCAAGCGCGGCAACTTGGCGTTCAGTTCCTTGAGGCGCGCTTCGATTAAGTCCTCCAGTTCGCCAAGCATCACAACGCCCTCAAGGTGCGGCGGCTCATCAGCCGAAGTTGGCTGCTGATCTGCAAGCCAGACTCTCCGCTGTCCGACGCCCCGCGTTCCTTGTCTTCCAAAGCCAAGGTTTCCAGACGTTTGATCACGTCTTTGTAAAGCACCCGTACCGTTGAATCCTCTTTGCCGGCATCGTCATATAAGTGATAGCGGGCGATCTCGGCCAGATCGTCGGTTACCCACTGGGGCGCCTCGTCTGCGGCCGAGCGGAAGCGCAGGTAAAACGAAACCTCACTGCGCGCCCTGGTCACCGCGTCGGCGATCCTGACTAACGTTGCTGCCGCAATCAGCACATCTTCAGCCGGCCATTCGCCCAGTGGCTCTCCAGATGCCACCGCTACCAGCAGCTCTGGCTCAATTGTCCGACCTGAATCCGGAGCAGCAATTTGGGCAATGTCACGAGCGCCGAAACGGATCAGAAGCTGGGTGGCGGTTGGCAGCGACAGGTTCATTTGTTGTTGTCCTTGGCTTTGGCAGCTCGGCTTTTATCGGGCTTGGCGGGCTGCTCGATTGCGTCACCCGGTGCCGGTAGGGTGGCCGTCGGATCATCGTGTGTAGGTTGTTCCTGATTAACGTGGAGATTCGAAGTGTCCACTGGGCCGGTCACAGGCACCGGGCCAGTTCCCTCAACGTTCGATCCATGCTCGCTGTCGCCCAGGATCGGGCCGACGGTGCCGACCACTGCATCACCCACAGCTGTAGCGTTTGTTTCAAGCGCTTGCGGCTCGATTGCTTCCAAGGCGTTGGGCGCTTGCGGTAGCGCGACTTGCGACAAAGGTTCATGGGGCGGCTCCTGCACCAGGTCGAATCCGTCCGCCGCATAGGCGAGCACCAATTGCGGTTCTTTATCCAAAGCGTCCAACTGTTCTTCCGTGAAAAAATCGTCTGGATAAGACGTGGGCGTGCTGGGGTGCGCGATACCGCACCGACGGAAGCCGTCGCGCTTGGCGCTGATAACGATGGTCATGGCGCCCCCTTATCCGAGCCAGCTCGGTGCCAGCACTTCGGCGGTGCCTGCCCATTCGTTGCCGTTGTCGGCGTCTTTGACCAGAATCTTGCGGGCCGGGCCTTCCAGTTGAGACGGGACGACCAACAGCCCAGGATTGATACCGAGCGGACGGCCCCCGTCGGCCTTGAAGTTCTTCATGGCAGCGCGGGCAGCGCCATAGGTCGCGGCGGTCAGTGGCTCTTTCGAGCAGTAAGCAAATTGCCAGAAGCCAAAGCCCACATTGACGCGGGCATCGACGCCGTAGCGGTATTCGTCACGCATGAATACCTGCTCGTCGTCCATGTTGGTCATGGCTTTGAGTGCGTAGTTGCGGCGGTTCTGAAAGATCAGCGGTTTGATGGCGCGGCTGACATCAAGCAGATACCAGGCAGGGCCGGTGCCTTCATTGAAGTTGCTGACAGACTCTGCTGTGCCGGTGCCGTCCGTCTCGGGAAAGACCGGATGATCGGGATCAAAGAAATTTTGCCCGTCATAGCACAGCGTTTCTAAACCTGCGTTGAGCAGGCCGAATACCAATTCGTCGGGGTGGGCGGAAGACGCTCGACCCATTTCAGCGAAGAGGGGTTTGTACACGCCGATTTCGTCATCTTCGATGGCATCGCGAGGCACTGCGACCGAGGATTCGAATTTCTTGTTGGTGATGGAGTAGCTGTGCGCCGCCATATTTTTGAGAACGCGGTCACCCATCCACTCGCGAAATGTCGGGAACTGCCCGAGCCAGCCGTATGTATTGCTGGCAGACGACGACGGGACTTGGGTTGCAATGCGCTTCCAATCGGTGGGTGTTGCGGTTTGTGATGCTTGGAACTCAGCCTTGAACGCAGTAAACAACGCGGTCAAGGCACCCGATGTAATGATCATGAAAGCTTCCTTTATAGAGGGGCAGGTTTACGCCTTGCCCTTGATGAATTCGGCCTCACTCATACCCAACAGCTTGGCGACCTGTTGTTCTTCTGCGTTGAGAGCGGTGGCGGTGTTTTCTGGTTTGCGTTCGCCGAGGGTGGTATCTGCCGCCACGACAGGCGCTGCTTCTACAAAAGCCTTGAAGCGAGCCAAGCCGGTTTCGTCCTGACAGGCAGCACGGTGATAGTCGACGGTGGCAGGCGTGATCTTTCCAGCCTTGGTTGCAAAGGTGATCAGCGTATCGACAGCCTTTTCGTGCTCGGTCTTCTTCTGAGTGGCCAGGGCTTGTTCGGCATTGGTGGCGCGGGTTTCGAGTGCGTTGTAATCCGCCCGGGGGACGAATTGCTCCAAGTTGGGCCGTTCGGTGTTCAGCGCTTGGGTCGTGGACTTGATCAGTTGTGTGGTGGCCGCGACGGCCTGTTCTTCGGTGGCTGTCTCGGGCAAACCGAGCGCGGCCAAAAGCGCAGGTGAAAGCTTCACTGGCGTGTTCTCCGGGGTTTCTTGATTGAGGGCTGTGAGCAGGAAGTTGGGTTTGTTGGTCAGGCCTGCGCTGACCAGACGCACGATGCGAGTGGTGTCGGGTTCGTAGTCGAAGACGGGCGATAGAAAGCGGTATTCGCGGCTGATTACCTGGGCCGACGCACGGGGCGTCCAGTCAACGAAACCCCAGAGGGCGCCGCTGCGCATTTCAAGTTGTTTGATCCAGCCAGCGGCCGGTGCGCTTTCACCCTTCGTCGCGCGGTGCTGGGTGGCATGTTCCCAGTCAATGGGCAGGTCAATCGCCCGGCCGGTGAAGCTGGACTGCACCAGCGCCCCGGCGAGTTCATCGAAAAGCCATTGCCGGCCGTCGCGACCTGAGACCTTTGGGCCGGGCGGGATAAGTTCGACCCAGTCGGGCGCCTTGCCATCAGCGATGGCAGCGGAGAGGTCGGTGTTTAGGGCGAGCTGTGTCTTCATGCCGCCAGTTTGAGGAACCTGGCGGCGACGCTGAGTTTCAGCGGTGTTTAAGATTTATTTGAGAAACAAGTTTTTCTACGATCAGTTTTGCACCATTCTGCAAATCAGCACTATTAATGACCAGTGTTTCTGCAGCAACCAGCTCCTCCACAGTGTTATTCCCATCGCTGTCGATCAACAACTGAACTACTGGCTTATCTTTCACGCGGTACTTTAAACTTTCTAGGCGTTCAGCTTCTAAAATTTTCCCTCGCCTGAAAACCACGATGGCACAGCTTGCGTATGGATTTGCCTGTCGGCGATCAAGAGCCCCCTCCATTGCAGTTCCACTAAGACAGCTTATTCCTTTGTCTCTGAGGGCATTTTGAATAAGATCTAGCACTCGCATAAAATCGCCCGCTTGATCTAAAAGTATAATGTCACATTTGTGACCGCTCCAAACCTGCAGGTTATATGCTCCAGGGTTCAGATCGTCGTTGGAAGAACAAGACGTCACAAAGTCTTTTCCGAGCTCACTCAGTTCTAGGCCCGCAACAAAGCCCTTTGAAGTAAGATTGACAACGGCCAAGTGCTCAACGCTGCCGGGAACATATCCTGTCAAAATGGTTTCGGCAGTAAGCGCACCTGAACCCTGTGGAGGGATAATTGAGAACTTGGTAAGCACATATGCCTGTCTAAGGAAGTCTAAGTGCTCCCAAGCCAAATCTTTAAGCGACAAAATAAAGTGCCGTCTTAGCTCTTGCTTTACTTTTCCAAGAGCAATGGCCCGAGTCAAAAGTGCGTATGGAACTGTTTTCTCATCTTCAATATCAGTCAAGCAGGCTTGCATCAACGCATGGAAATTCGCTTCGTCCAATTCGCCTTCTAACATTTCCACGTCAAGCACTTCATCACGAAAAAGGAGGTGCTGGTGAAATTCTAAAATTCGACGATCATCCCTTGCATGGACGTATTCCCGGATCTTACCTACCCCCGTTTTTGAGATTTCGTAAAGGGCATCCACCAAAGGTGCTCCTGCTGACATTATGTTCACACCAGCCTTCGCAGCAATGTCGGCAACCTTTAACACCTTGCCTGTTGATGGATGTTTTGAAATTTTCATCAGGCTTTTTGTAATCCTTGCCATACACGATCCTATTGAGAAGGGGGGCTATTGAGGCAGACTAGCATTGGCAGCCAATCTAACGCACACCTAACGCCCTATAGAGACGCAAGCTAGCCGGACATGTACCTCACCGCGCTCCGCGTCTCTCAGGCGATGTAAGCAGCCAACATTAAAATGGGGCGAGCAGATAGTCTTTGATGATCCAAACAATCTCGCCGACGTCCTCAGAAGAAAGCCCGAGATATGGGCGCGCAGCAATATCTGTTGAATGCGCACCACGTGTCACCCACTGCGCGAAATTGGATTTCCGCTTCTGCACAAAACGGTTGCCGACAGAACCATGCTTGCCTTGACGGAAGTAAACCTGCTGCGATCTTGCTGCGTGCTCGATCTTGCCGCCGAACTGGTGAATGGCGCCGTAGATTCGATCAGTACCGAACGCCAATTCATTATTGCTGACACTGTGCCGCATCGTGTCCTGCAGCGTGCCTTTGTCGCGCAGGATGCGCCCACCTTTCTTGCGTGCCAGCGTCGACGGGGCCAGCGGTGCCCAAGGTGTGCCGTCAGGTGCAACTTGCCTGCTGAAGCGGTCGTCAGTGGACTGGTGCAGGTATTCGGCAATGTCGTTGAGTGGGGTTGTCAGGTCTCCCAAACGTTCGGACAGTTCGCCCAGGGCTTTACCAATATTGGTTGTATCAATGACGACATCGAGCATTGTACCGGCCATGGTTTCTCCTATTCTGTGCGTCGATAAAGGCGAACACCGAGGCGCAAGGCCTCCAGATACTGCTCGCTGTCGTCAACAAAACCGGTTGCTCCTGTCCAGCTATCGCCGTCTTGGTCGAACACTGCCACGGCGGGAGCAGCTTTGCCTTTGACTTGGATGTGCGCGAAATAGCGACGCCGCAGTACGGCCTTGCCCAGATCGGGCTGCCATTCCAGACGCACCCAAATTTCGTCGGGTGTCTTAATGGCTTCGGCCAGTAAAGGCAGTTCGCGGGGCTTGATTCGTTGGGTTAGCGCTGTCGCGCCGGTTTTGGCATCAGTGAACATCGCTTGGCCGATCACCAGCGTATCGCCGGTTACGTCACGGAATATGGCGGGGGTGGTATCGGTGGCCCCGAACTCGCTCAGGAACTGGGTCACCGCTTTCGGTGCCTGGACTTTGGCCGGGAGTAGTCGCGTTGCTGGAACTGGTCGAGGTAGCGGCAATGAGTCGGTCGGACGACGCTTGGGCAGGTCCGTTGTCGAAACTGTGGCTGGCGTAGCTGACATTGCCGGCAGGGGATCACGGGTGCGCGGCTGGGGCACGGCGTTCGTCAGGCGTGATTGACCGGGCGCATATTCAAACCCCGGATCAATCCCTTTTGGCACGCGAACAGTGCGTGGGCCATTGGGGCCATTCTTACCGATGACTCTGTCTTCCCATTCAATCGCGGGCGCAGGGCCGATTGTCAGGCCTTGGCGCTCTACATCTCTGGCTGAGAGCATGAACTTTTTGCACTTGCAGCCCCAGCCGCACGACGGGGTATGAGTCGCCCACCACGCGTCATCCAAAGGCAGTGTCGTTCCGTTCCATGCCAAGTGCATAGGGCGCGGGTGGGCGCTGTCGCCGTGTCGATACAGGCCATAGGGGCGGCGTTTGCGTAGCTCGGGGTCGGCCATCTGCGCTTCACGACCAGCGTTGTAGGACTGGCGCAGGTTGGTTTCCCAAATGACGTTGGTGCGCCAGCCACGTTCGCCCTGATACTGCCAGCCGTGTTTGCCGACGATCTGGTCGAAGTCCTTGCGGAACTGTTCCAGGGTTGTGCCGTTGGCAATGGACTTCTCGACCGCGCCGCGCAGGTCGGTCAACAGATTGCGCTTGATCGCACCGGCCACGACGAAGGCGTAGTCATGTTCAGCAGTGTAGATGTCTGTCCATGAGTGGGTAGGCAAATTGACCTTGTCACGGAAGTAGCTGATCTGCTCTTTGAAAGGAAGTGATCCGTGAGAAAGGGCCATTGGCAATTTTCCTGTTACGTATGTTAAAAAACGTACTTCTGACTAATACGAGATACCAAAAAATGACTGATAAAACTGATTTGAATGAATTAGGGCATGAGCTGGGCCGTGAAATAGGTGGACAAGTCGGTGAAGTTATCAACGCCTTTGTCTTCATAGTCCACGTCCTAAAAGCACAGCCCGGATTCGATGTGGGGTTTTTTGATCAGTACATAAAAAACTTGTCTGCAGAGCTGGACGAGAAGGACAAGCTGACTAAATTGATTTTTGATCAAGTGGTCTCATAAGCCGCGTAAAATGTCACTGCGGCCTGCCAAGCTGGCCGCTGCCAACCCATCAGCAATAGCGTCCGCCAACTCATTGGTGGTCATAGTCGGATAGGTCTCAATCAACCGATCCCGAAACTCTTCCAGACTGTTGACTGAATCGAGCAGCTCCTTGATCTGCTCGACCATGTCATCCAGTGGATTAGTGGCAGCCTGTTCTAATGTCCGCACTTGGTTATCGACAATATCGACTGTTGCGGCTGGTTTGGGTGTCTGCTCTCGATTGACAGCCTGTGATAATGCTGGTGCTGCGACAGGAGCCATGCTCCCCAGCAGCTTTGCGCCTTTCGCAGGTTCGGGGATGCTGAGTTTATCTCGTATCACGGACTGCTCAACCTCTAGCCCAAGCGGAACAAGTTCTTTCAGAGCCTCTACCAGTAGCTTGGTGTTCTCCGGTTGCGGAACGTCGATGATCAGTCGAGGATATTTTCGGCCCGGTGCAAAATTCAGATCGCACCAGGGCCGCACGAAGTAACGATTTAGCGTGTTGGATTCGGCTTTGGCGTCGGCTTGCAGCAGGTCGAGGCGTACTTCGTTGTGGATGGTTGCCTGGGCCTGACTAGAGCCATCATCGGTGGACATGGTCTGGCCGACCACCGCTTTACTGACTTGTTTGTCCCACCACTCGGCCAGGCCTTTGAAGAAGTCCCCGGCACCCGTGACATTTGCGGCCTGGGTAAAGTCGATGCGCATGCTGTCCGGGATGACGGCGGCGGCATCGCTGCCGAGGTTGGCCACGGCTGACATCAACGTTGTAATATCGTCCTTGCTCGCGCCAGGTCCGTAGCGGCCGACACGCATGGGCATGCCGAAGATGTCGGCAAAGCCCATCCAATCTTTCCATGTCCACGCCTTGCACATGTAGCCAACGGCCGCGAGGCGCGCCAGTCCACCTCGGATCGGCAGGCCCGAACGAATGCGCGGCAGGTGGACGATAAATTTGTAAGGGGCCAAGGCTATCCCGTTGACCGGGTCGGCCTCATCGAGCAGCCGCAGTTCGCGGCCCGTGTCGCGGTCGAACTGAAAGAAGCGCTGGTCGCGGGGTTCGAAGCGCGATGGGTTCCAGGTCTTGCCGCTGCGATCCCACATGATTTCGGAGACCGCATAGCCTTTGCCCATGGCGTCGGTCAGGTCGGCTTGCAGTTCACCGAACTCGGGTGAGTCGACAATCTCTTTGAGCTGGTCGGCGCGGCGCACGTCTTCCGCGTCGTCGCTGGCGGCTTCAACGCGGATCGATAAACCGGACACAGCCAGTTTGCGTGTACCTAGCACCGAGGCGTAATGCAGATCCCGTTCTTCCATTTCTTCGGCGAGGGTCAGGTAGTCATGGGCTGAACCCTCGGCAGCGCCTTGCAGGATGTTGGCCAGCCGCCCCGGCGTCAGGCCGGTGGCCACCGACTGATGCCAAACCTGGCGTATGCCGGTGGTGCGGGCAGTGGCAAGCTCTTCCGTAAGTTTGTCGTACTGGATCGGTCGACCGTACTGGTCGACGATGCGGGAGTCAGCCATTACCAAATGCCTTTCTGGATGCGCCAACCGGCGCCGAGCTTGATCTCGCGATCATGCTGGGATGCGGGTTGGACTCGGTGAAATTCGAATATCTCTGTTTCCTGACGGGAGGCGTAATCCGCCAGCACGGCGGCGATACCGGCGTCGCCATGGCGTTTGGGGCCTGACTTTTCGCCTTTCTCGTTGGTGCGTTTTTCCGGTATGCGAGCTACGCCCTTGACCATGCGGAAGGCACGTACGTCGCTGACTACGTCTTTGTCGGCCGGGATGTCGTAGAAGGTGTCGTCTTCCAGTGCTGCTTTGAAGGGCGGCATGTTGTCGCGATACCAGCCTTCGGTGAGCATCACCCGTTCAATGCGATTGAAGCCGTACTCAATCGCGGTTTCTTCCGAGAGCTGGGAGCCGTTGCCCCTTGCGTCGTCTGCGCCTTTCAGGAAGTTGGGCAGGCGGTCGAGGATGTAGAACTTGATTTGCCGTTGTTGCTTGAATGGAACGTTGCGCAGCTCGACTACGAAGGGGGTGCGCTTGCGCAGGTTTTGTTCCTTGACCAGCGGCCAGATGACCGAGAGGTCGCCGGAACGGGCGAAGTCCATGCCGTAGAAGCTTTGTACGTCGAGCGGGATTGCGGCCAGTAACGGCTTGAGGTTTTCTTCGCACCATTCCAGGGACTCGGCTAACCGTAGGTGTTCGGGCAGGATCTCGTAACCTTGTGGGTATGCCAGACGCAGAACTGGCACCTTCTGATTACTGCGTTGTTCAACCAGCGCCAGGCTCAGGAAGGCGCCGCCGCCCTGGGACGGTACGCAGTCCAGCTCCTCTTCGGCAGCATCGCCGTAAAAGTCGTACACGTCCTGCACCCAGGCAGCTTCTTCTTTGGCTTTGTACTCGATGCCTTTGCGCAGACAGACACGCTGATAAAGGCCATCTGTTACGGCGTCGCGAAACTCGCAACGAAACAGCTTGCCCTTACGCTTCCCGGCACGAATGTCGTTGATCAGTTCGTTGAAGGCATTTTCGGTGCCGTCGTGCGTGCTGATTACGTGCACTTCGCCGCCCCAGATCAGCAGAGCCAGCGCAGCTTTCAGTAGTTCGGCCAAGTCTTGGTGGAAGGCTGCTTCGTCGATCACGACGACACCTTGGCGACCACGCAGGTTTGACGGGCGACTGGTCAGCGCGACGATACGGTGCCCGCTGGGGAAGGTGATGGTGTAGGTCTTGATGTGTTTGTCTGGATCGCTTTCGGGCCAGATGCCTTCTTCGATTTCACCGGCCGCATAGTTGAATGCACGGGCCCACATTGCGCAGGCCTGAATGTATTCAACCGTCATGTCCTGGTTGTAGCCGAGGTAGTAGACGGTCTGGCCTGCGGCAGACTTCTCCGAAGCGGCAACCAGCACGTTGTCCGCTGCTTCTGCCCAGGTGAGACCAATGCGCCGAGATTTTTCGCCTACCTTTAGCGGGGCGCGGATTCCTATCCACCTTTTCTGGTAGTCCAATAGGACTGTAGGCACAGGTGATGAGACGGCTGTATTCTCCAGAATTATCGGAACACTCATGCTGACCCCCTCTTGGGGGAGAACTTTGTGTGTTCCCTAATACATAAGGAGAAGGTCCCATGATTGACTGGATTGCAGGTGCATTGGCTAGCACGAGATCGGCTACTGATATCGCGAAAAGCTTGGTTACGCTCCGTGACGAAGAAGTGATTAGAAGCCGCGTATTTGATCTGAACGCGAGCCTGATGGAACTGCAACAACAGATGATGACCGCGCAGCGAGAACAGATGGCGCTTATTGATCAAGTTGGGGAATTGAAAAAGGAACTTAGAGCCGTCAAGGATAAGTCCAGTGTGCTGGATCGTTACCAGTTGTTGAAGGTGGGGCCAGGAAGGGTGGTCTATGCGCTCAAACCCGAATTTAAAGGCACTGAGCCTGAGCATTTTTGCTGTACTAATTGCTTTGACAATGGAAAACGCTCTGTTTTCAAAGGACTCAACCCAAGTGACGGTGTCATGTCTTTCCATTGCCCTGCATGCCGGTACGGCCTTGGAATAGAGTTGTCGTACGTCCCTGATGAAATGAGGGCGAGTTAACAGTCGGTGGCTCATGCGGCAACACCCAGAATTTCGCGACGGATTTCATCAACCGTCGCCTGATTCAAACCACCTTTCTTAGCGATTTTTTCGACACGCGATGCAGCTGCCTCGGCCTTTTCTCGATACTCGGCCTGCCATTTCTTCTGCGCGATAGAGGCCTTGCCCAGTTCCGCAACAGCTTTGGCCACCTTGGCCAAATCGAATGGCTTATCGTCGGTCATTAGTAACTTGAACAAATGCTCCTGTACCAATCGCATCAACGCCTCGTTAACGGCGCCTTCTTCATCTGGTGCAGCCGCGACTACGGCGCGTGCCTGTTCGCTGGCGACCTTGAGCGCGGAGAGCTTGGACTCGAAGTCTTGGCCATAGCGATGCAACGCAGACTTGCTGATCGAAAAGCCCTGGACCGACAACTCGGCCGCGAGGCTTTCGTATTCGCTGAAGCTGTTTTCAGCCAGTGCCTTGTCGAGCCAGGCTTTAACGGCCTTGGGCAGGCTGGCGACTTTGCTGCGCGGCGGCATGGGGTCAGCTCCAGTATTTTTCGGGGCGGGCAATACCGGGATTGCAAGGAATGGTGTACTCGGCGACATCGACGCCGTAGTGGGTCAGGCCACAAATCCATACGCCACTGGGTTGTTTATCCAGTGTGGCTAGACTGCGATCTTCCAGGTAGTCGAGTTCGCGTCGTAGCTCCAGACTGGTGACGTCTGGGAAGATGCCCTGAATGGTCGAGAGCACCACGGCTTCGTGAGGATCAACGGGGCGCGAAGTATTAAGGGTCAGAATGATGTACCAGCGCAGGGATTCCCGACGCGCTTTGGCTGGATCGATGTTCATGGGCGTAGTCCTTTGAGCTGAACGTTCTCTAACTTGAGCGCCAAGCCGTCGAGCTTGGCTTCGATGATGGATTGATTGCGCACCCAATCTTCGCGGCGGACATAATTCAAGGGCATCTCGCCACGCAAACGCTCCAGTCCGATTTCAACTTCGCGCAGGCGATCGCTGTCCCTGTCGACAACCGCGAATCGCTGATCCAGGCGCCGTTCCATTTGCACCAGCAGCATCTTTACCATGCCGACAAACGCCCCCAGGATGGTGCCGCCCAAGGTGATCATCTGCCAAAGCGGCATCTCAATTGTTGTCATCAGAATTGGTTCCTTTCACGACGCATTTGGCAGAGCGCGCAATGTTGTACGCCCTCGACGGCTTGGCGCCGGTCTTCGGGGATCGGCATGTCGCAATCAGCCGCTTGGCAGAATTCGGCGGACGGGCCAGTCAAGGTTTCCCGTTGTGCCAAATGCGCCGCTAAAGCGGAGTCGTTGTGGAGGGCCTCCAGCAGGCTGGCTTCATCAGTTGCTTCCATTGCGTGTCCAATCAATCAGGTTGTCGAGTTGCGCTCGACAGATGCCATGCAGCTCGGCATTGCGTACTTGGTTAGTCAGGATCTCGGCTTGGTGAATACCGGAGTCGAGGTCGTCAGCGATTGTTGCTTCGCTGGCGTTCATCGGTGTAAGTGGTTCCGGTTCCGCCGGGCGGCGCAGCAAGTCCGCTGGTGTCGTTCGGGGCTGGCATTGCGGAACGGATACCGTTTGCAGTGTTCCACACGCGGACAAAGCCGACAGTGAACACAGCACCAGGTAACGGCTCACGCGGCGCATCCAGGGCGCGCCGGTAAAGTTGGGTGACATGGGCTATTTCCCCTGTGAGCTTGTCGGTGGTTTTGCGCAGACGTTCTTTGCTGTCAGCGAGTTGGCTGGTGAGTTGGTTGTTCTTGGTTTGTTGAGCACGCAGATCAAAAAGGGCGTTGTTCGCGGTATCTGCGGCGGCTTGGGCTAATCCAAGTTTTTCGCTGGTGAAGGATTCGCGAAGTTCGGCGGTGGCCTTATCACCCACGGCGGTGGCCAGCGCGAAGCCTTCGTCATAGCCTTCCTGGCGGTAAACGTGCAGGCCATAAACCACTGCGACAATCAACGCCACATACCAAGTGGCCGAGCTGAAAAGAGCCAGCATGGTTTTCATTGGCACAATCCTTGGCCCCAGCCGTTTGCGACGTACAACGCTTCCCAGCGCAGCAAGATCAAGCGCGGGTACTGGCGGTTTTCTTTGAAGGCCGCGGCCGAACGACCAGCGTTGTGCCGTTCGACCGAGTTGAACCATGTCAGCGGATCGGCGCCTTTTGCCAATGCCAACTTGCGGTCACGGATGACCCAGCCCAGTCCGCCGTTGTAGCTGGCGAGGATGAATGCCCCTTGTTCGCAAGTACTGCGCGCGCGGTTACGATCCGCTAACCAGCGGTCGTAACTGACGAGTGCCTGCATTGACCACGTAGGGTTAAACGGTTCGATACTGCCCAGCGCTTTGGGGAATAGTTGGGCAAGCCATGTGGCGGTCGAGGGCATCACTTGGCCCAAGCCTTGCGCACCGACCGGCGATTTCGCATCGAATCGCCAGCGGCTTTCCTGATGGATCTGTGCGGCGAAGGTCGCCACCGGAGCATCAAGGCCCCATTCCGCCTGGGCGATGCGGATCAGGTCGCGGCGGTAGCGCTCAGCGTCGGCCGGAATTTCGGCGTGAGCGGGCGCGCCTGTCGCAAGTCCGAAGAGAGAGGTCAGCGAGACTGCACTTATGTATAGAAATATTCGCCGCATGCTCAAAGCCCCAGCGTCAGGCCAAGGATGCAGGCCAGCACGACGAGGGCGCGGCGGATACCGGCCATGGAGCGCTCATAGCACCGAACCCTGTTCGGGCGGGCATAGGGGAACAACGCACGGTCGATCCAGTAGCCGAGTACACCGCCTAGAGTGACCAAGCCACATTTATAGACAACGACCGGCAGTTTGGTTGGCGCAACGATTGCCAGGCACACCAGCAGTGCGATGGTGATCAGTGTCCAGTTAGTCATACGGGGCGCACGGGGACGCCGCCTCGGTAACGGAAGATTCATGCAGTTACTCGCAAGGGGTGTATGGCGGAACGCAATGCGGCTAGATGAGTGCTAGCGACAATGGCGCTGCCACGTAGGCGTGAGGGTTCTTGGTATTCAGCTAAGGCAGGCGCTGTAGGACTTGCACGCGTCTGTAACTGCTCACTTTGCTGAATGTGCGACTCTGTGCGTGCCTCGGCCTGGGAGATATGCAGTTGCACCATGTCACACCAGCCTGTCGGAACCTTTGCCCATAGCACTTCGCGGGCCAGATCATCACCTGCAGCGAGTATGAGTTGCGCGTGTTGGCGTGGCCATTTGGGCCGTGAGACTTTTGGGGAAGCGTGAGCGGAGTGCATGGTGCGAACCTGCCGTTTGATAGAACGGGGGTAGGTTCGCCTTTGATGGGGGGTGGTTGAGTATCAGCAGTGTGTAAGAAAAAGCCCCGCTCGATGGCGGGGCTGGGTAGAACTATTCTGCGGCAAGATTTAATGCCTTCGTCGCGGCTATGGGTAGGTATGCAGGATCTCTGTCTATCGCTGTAATCCCACAGATTTTCTTGCACGGTGCCTTGGCGGTCATCAACCCACCATGGCCGATATCGAATTGGCAAGTATGGCCAGAGGCGTAGAAATCACGCGGTAAGCTCTTGGCTGGGGACGCCAGTTTGATTTGGACTTGAACGATCTCTCGCCATCCCATGTCACGCTCTGAGCTGTCTTCGGCAGGTAGACGACTGGTTTTCAGATCGACAATTTCGGAGGCGTTTCGGGCAGTCGCCAATGTTGGACATGCATCGAAAAGCATGGCGGTTGCTTGTTGCTCAACAGGTTCAGCCCCGACACTGTCGAGTGCAGTAAGCCCTGTCACTAGTGCGAGAACTGAAGCAGCCGCCATTCCTTTCATTAGTGAATCGTCCTTTCATCAAAACCAAATAAATCGGGTTCGCTCCTGCGATGTAGCACCCGTTGTTTGGCGATAATCTCATAAATGGTCTGGTTAGCAAGTTTGTACGTGCGCCCAAGATCTGCAGGGTGGATACCTTTTTCCCGCCAGTCGCGATAAATGGAGGCATCGCGCAGCGCTCGTTTCACTGCGTCGCCTCTGGGTAAATAGATCACGCTGCCACCCATCGTTGAGCAGATTGCAAAGACGACATGGTGTGCCAATTCCGGCGCCGTTGACGACGGTTTCAGCTCCACAAGGAGCGTGGCCTCGGCGATCTCGACCATCTCTTTGAGTGAACCTTCCCACCGGGGAATCACCGTTGGGTCTTGCAGGTTGGCCAAGACTTTTTTAGCGTCCAACTGGTCGCTATCGTCCGGGAATAGATCCTCAGTCATTTTGTAGGCCTCGCGTGTCGGCGGGCGTCGTAGGTCAGCGCTGCAACCATTTTGTGGAGTCGTTGCGGATCTAACCATTCCACGCGTTCAACCTTGAACATGCGCAAGGCCATGCCGTCGGCATACGCCCAGGAGCGATTGGCCTCGGTGAGAAAGGCTTCGATCTTGCCTATCAGTTTTTCCCGATCCGGTGCCGGGGTGGGAGCCTTGCGGCCGGGATGCTTTGCGCTTGTCGCTGTCCAGCCCAGCCGGGCGAACTCGGCCAGTACTTGGCCGATCTGACGCAGATTGAGGTCTTTAGCCGATCGCACGCCAGCCACCCGGCCGAGTAGTTCGCGATAAGTGTCATCGTCCAGGCCAAGGTCTTTCTTGGCGATATGTATTTTGCTGAGTTGCACGTTTCTGGTGTTCATTTTTCGCTCCGTTGCATCAGGGCGCGGAATACGACCGGGTCACGTCGTGACAGTTCGGCGACGCTGTGAATCGTCACCGTGAGCGCATGTTCGGATTCGTCGAACTGCCCGGCCGTGCGGATCTGTTCCAGCGCGCGTTCCGTGCCACTGTAGATTTCCATTTTCAGTTTGCTGGCGCCCATGGCCAGCCGTTTGTCCTTGAGCCGCTGGCGCTGTGCTCGCTTGCGCTCACGGGCCAGACGGGTTTTTCGTGCAGCGGATGTTTCGTCGGACATGGGTTGGCTGCTCATCAGTACCAGGCAACCACGCCTGGCAGACCGTCCCGGATGGCCGGGACGGTTTCGCTTAATGAAGTGTGTGGTTGTGTGGCTGACGACGGCAGGCGGGTACACCGCCCAATGCCTCTTCACAAGCGGCCATACCGAAGAGCATTTGCGAGATGCGCAGGGCCTCAGTCGGCGAGGTCTGGCCGAACGGCCCGACTCGGGCGCCGGTCATGTCGAGGGATACAGTCGGTTTTCCGTTTTCGTCGTGCCGGTCTTCAAGGGTCAGGGTGATCTTGGCCATGGGATGTCCTATCGCTGTACATGGAAGGTGATGTGATAGTCGCGAGCGATCTGGCGCACGCGTTTTTCGGTCATGTGGTGTTTCTTGGCGATCCACTTGGACGAATTGCCCACGGTGGCGTCTGCCATGATCAGCGCGGCGAGCCGTCGCTCATCTGTTTGGTCAGACTCGGTTGTTGGTTCAGGCCGTACCTGTGCAGGAGGGACCGCTTCGGCGGCAATCGGCGCGAACAAATGGGCGTAGACCGGTGAGCGTTCCGGGTTGATGGTAAATGCTGCGGGTGTGTTGCTCATGCGGTGGCCGATCTGCTCGATTTCGCCGCCGCGAGCCAGGTACTCTGAGACTAAACGGGATACATAAGTGCGCTCGGTTTCATGCAGCGGCGAATGAATTGGCAGCGGGTCATTGCGGGTATCGTGATAGCGCTGCATGGTCAGTCATTCTCCTGATCGTTAGCGGCCGGGAACTTCTCTGTTCGCAAGGGGAAGGGAGAGAGCATCTCCACGGCGATACGGAGCGCTGATCTAAAACCTTTACGGGCATCACCTGTGATTTCGATCTGGTGACCATCAGCCCCGCGCAAAACGATACTGACTTCTTCCTCTGCATTGATGAGGCTCTTAAGTTGCTCGATACGCTTGGCGTGCCAGGTCTGAAGTCGTTCAAGCATTTCGGCAATTTCAGGATCGTGGAGAGTTACGGTTGTGGAGTTAGCCTTGACCATTTCACACTCTTTCGGCAGCAGGCGGCGCTGTGCGTCCATTCGATAGCCTGCTGGAATGGTGTTTTGTTGTGCAGTCATTGTGTTGTTCCTCAGTGGAGAGTCGGACTAGACCAGTCATCTGTTCGGGTTGAGCTGATGGGTTCGCGCCATACCAGGGTCACTCCGTGGAACTGCACGGCGTAGCGAGTGCTGCCAGCACTCGCGTCACGTTGGAAACCACTAACGGCGCGGGCATCGATCAATGCGCGGGCTGCCACCGGTTCTATCGTCAGTTGGTTTTGTACCGGGTCGAGGTGCAACAGCCGGACATGCATCCCTTGCAAAATCCGGGCGGCCCGATTGAACACTCGCAGGTGCTCAGCAAGGGATGGGGTCAATACTTTCAGCGTGCAGTTAGTGGAAGCGAGCATGGTCTATCTCCTGATGGCAGCGGTCGGGGTTATGGGGGCAGTGCTGGCACGCGCGCCAATGCTGCATGGATTGCGGGTTGTGGGTCGGTGCCGGCTTTTTGCGATAGCTTTGGCACTGGTCGGTGGTGACCACATCGTCCAAAGCGACACACTCGATTCGGCCGAGGACTTCCATGACGCGGCGCTCGACTCCCGCCGTACTCGGTGAGGGGTAGCGGTTGGCCAGAATCAAGCTGACGGCAGTGCGGCTCATGCGAATACGTTGGCTGGCTTTGGTCTTGTTGGTGGCAGCGACTTCCGCCGCGAGCAGGCGCACGAACAGCGGCGGGGCATCGCCCCAAGCGGCGAGTTCAAGGTTCATAGTGCTTCTTCCGTTGGCTCTGCCTGTCGGAATACGACTTCTCCCAGGTTGGGGTCGAAGACTTGACCGACGCGCTGGATCATTGGCGGGCGCGGGCCGGTGTATTTTCCTGGCGCCAAGCGATAACGGGCTTTTGTTCCCGGTTTGCTGACGCGAACTTCGATGACATAACCCGCACGCTTGAGCCATTTCAGGTAGCCGCGGGCTGTCCATGTGGTGGTCGGCACCACAATGGAGGCTTGCGCGGCCAGTTCGTCGGCATCCAGTTCGCCCAGGATGCGAAGGGAGCGCCACATGGCTTCGGTGCCTTTCCCGGCTGCGCTGGGCTTACCATCACGAGTGACTGCTGGGGCTTCAGCGCCAATGTCTTTGATCAGACGCAGCGTCTGTTCTTCGAATTTTTCTCCGTCGACGACTTCGACGTATTTCCCTTTAATCAGGGATCGCAGATAGCTGCGTACTGTGGAATCGTCGACGCTGGCGCGACGGGAAATGTCATAGGCTCGAAAACCATTTGCGCCGATACGGATGGCTTCCCAGATGCGTTGACGGTTGCCTTTGGCGCCCTGCATTTCCAGATCAATTGGTTTACGTCCTCGACCTCCAGCCATTACAAGCCCCTCCGAACTGGAGCTTCGCCGGTAAACCAGACTCGATTGCCCCAACCGGCCAAGTCGATTTGATCGATGGCCCGGGTCTGCGTGTCGTTGTAGATTTTGTAGAGGTTGACCGCGACACGACGCAAGCAGCCGTGCACCTTAATCCGCAGGTCTTCCAGCAGTTCGTCGGCGATGTGCAGGTTGGGATAGCTGGCCTTGGCGAGGTTGCGCAGGTCGTCAAGGGTCGCCCTTTGGGCGGGCACCCATTCCAGCACTCTGTTATGCAAACGCTCCAGCTTGGCCAAGCTGCTGGGTACACGCTCTTCGCCGATCAAGACGATGGTGCCCTGACTGGCGTTGTAGATATCGGTGAGGACGTTGGCCACAGCTTTTTCTAGCAGATACTGAACGTCGTCGATCAACAAAGGGCGGCCGCTACGGGACAGCTGTTCGGCCACTTGGTCAACCATGATCGACAGCGTTTGGCCGGGGGCGATGCTCATTTCTCGCAGGATCGCTTGCAGGAAAGCTTTCTTGCTCCAGGTATCGCGGCACTCGACATAGTAGGCGCGGTGTAGATTGGCGGCGAAGGCCGCGCCCACGCTTTTACCCAGACCGCTGGCACCGTACATCACCACTAAACCGGGTAGGCCTTGCGGGCGGGAATGAGCGCGCTCGATGGCGGCGGACAGCAGGCCGACGTTTGTCAGCGGGACAATTTTTGAAACACTCATAGATAGCTCCTTGCGGGTGTTGAATTACGCGCGTTGTTCGGCGAACTCGAACATGCGGCGGATCGAGGCAAAGTCGGGGTGGCTGGGGTAGCGGCTGTGCCACTGGGTTTCTTCAGGCGTCAGCGTTTCGCCGCTACTGATGCGGTCGGCGAGCTTGTGCCAGAGGTGGTAACGGACAGTAGGGTCTGATGGCAGGTCGAAAGCCGAAGCCTGTGGGCTCGACAGTTGAGCGAAACGTTGTGCTTCGGCGAGTTGTTCGACAGTGAGCTGAGCGGACGGGGCGCTGGTAGTCGCGATCATTTCCACGCGCTTGCCGGTCAAGGTTTCCAGTTTGTCCAAGGCGCGTTTCATCTGACCGGTCTCGCGCTTGTCGTAGGCCTTTTCAATCATGGCTTTCGGCATGTAGTCGCTGGCGTTGCCATCCAGTAGCGCTTCGCCGATCAGGTCACCGTCGATGCTCCGAACCCATACACGGGAGGCGTCCCGCACGTCGTAGGCCACGCGGATTTCTTCGCCGTGGAAATTGCGTAAGGCGTCGAGGAAGTAGGTTTCGTTTGACCAGGTCACTTCGCCGCGACGAGTTGGGCGAATGACCTGGGGGCGCATTAGGTCGTTCAGCACATCGGCCGGAGCGATCATCGGTTCCCAGCCATCAACGCGGGCGGCGTCCCAAGCTTCATTCGGACTCATGTGGCGCAGCTTGCCGGTGAGTCGGTCGCGGATTTTTGCGAGGCCACGGTGGGGGCTGTCGTTGTAGGTTTTGATTTCGTATTCAACACCCGCCATGAATTCGGCGAAGGTTGGAATCAAGCGCGTGGCGCCAGTTTCACGAAGTTGTTTACGGCTGATCCGATGGACTTTGGTTCCGGCATGCTTGTCCATGTCGGCACCGATGTAGCTCGTCAGCTTTTTGGCCGCATTGACCCAGATGGTTTGGTGGGCGCGTTCAATCAGGCCCCGTGCCTGACTGTTGTAAGGCAGTGCATGGGTCATCTCGCCGCCAAGACGGTCGACCACTTCTCGAACGGTGTCATTGGCGAAACCAGAACCGTTGTCGACGTAGAACAGGGCGAACATGCCGTGTTGCACTGCGTCGCGAAGCGCATCCATAACGCCGATGGTGGATTCGGCTTCGCCGATGGATATACCCAATGCCTTACGCGTTGCGACATCGATGACGGTGGTTGTCTCCGGGCGATAGGGTTTGCCGGTACGTGGATTCAGTACCTCAGCATCGAACTTGTGGCCGTCGGCGGTGAATACGTCGCACGGCAGCAGGTTTTTGGTAAGGCGCCGTTTGAACGGTTGCAGCGCTTTGAGCTCTTGCGGTGTACGACGGCCGCGCTCCCGGGCTTCGGCACTTAGCTTATTAAGGAAGCGGCGTACCACATGGATGCTTGGGCGTTCGGCCGGGTGCTTGAGGGCGAATTCCGCATAGGCGGATTCCACGCTGGGCTTTGTCGGGCGCTGGTAGCAACTGAGGAATGATGCTGACCATTCGGGCACGCTCATGTCTTTTTCGCGGCGACCGGGCGCCAGACCGGTTTCGCCTTTTTTACGATAGTCGGACAGCCAGCGTTTGAGGGTGCGCTCGCTCAAGGTGCGGTCGCTGGTTTTACGGTCGTTGGCGCGTTGTACGAGGTTGCTCAGGTAGCGACTGAGCTGGTCTGCTTTGGCCAAAGCGACCAGTGAATCAATAGCGCGTTGCTGGCTAATGGTCTGGCTGATGCGCTCGATTTCACGCACGAAGGCCAGCCGAGCGATCATCACTGAGCGTTGGTCTTCGCTTAAGCGTGACGCGGAAACGGGGTCACGCTCGATAGCATTTGGTTCCGGCTCCGCCGCTTGTAAGGGCTGGCTTTCGCTGACCGATGCCGCAATCAATGCAATTTGCGTGGCTTTCGGCAGGACGGCGAAAGCGTATTCGATGGCTTTACTGCCCAGACGTTGTTGGCCTTCCCAGCTTTCGCGAGCCGCCATAGCTTTGACATTGCGAGCAGTGCTGGGCAAACCGGGCAGGCCTGCCAGTTCCTGGGCGGCAAACCAGTTACGCATGGTCTTCACCCAGAAGTTTTTTCAGTTCGCGAGCTTGGCGCTGGGCGTTTGCCGCGACTCGTTCAAGACGGCCCAGCTCTGTATCCAGTGCCTCGCGACCATAGGCAACGCGACCGCCGCGCAAGTGAACCTGCCAGTTCGTGAGGATGTGGCTGGCGCAGACCTCTTCCAGCAATGCAGCTCTATATAGAGGAAGGTTGTGGTCAGCACGGGCAGGACTTGCCCAAGCGTCTAACATGTTTTTGCTGACGTCATCGCCTGACAGGCGCGACATGTGAGCCGCTATTTCGTAACGGTCGAGTTCGGAGCCTTTGAGTACTTCGCTCACCAGCTCGCTGACTTGGGAGGCGTAGTTTCCGTGACCAGGGACAGAGAGGATGGGCTGTGGGACAGAGAAGATGTCTAACGTCTTGTCATCTTTTAGACGGCGCATGTCTAGACACTCCTTACGGCTTTACAGTGTTCTACTGGAGAGAGTCCGGTATCCTTGCCATAGGGCGTATTTTTTCCTGTGCTTGTAGGAAACTGCCTACGCAACATGCAGTCTTTTTTAAACGGGTCTAAACAGAAGTCTGTTGATTCGTTAACGGTGTAGGTGTTTTCTTCTGCTCGCGTGGGACGTTGTCTATGGGGCGTGCCATCTGGGTTCCAGCGCTCTGGCCAAATGTCTGCTGGGTTAAGGCTCAGAGCTTTAGCGAGTGAGCGCTCAATACGTGGGTAAGGGGTGCTTTTGGCATTGCGGATTGCGCGGTCGGTGACTTTTAACCGGCGTGCGAGCTCGGCCATTGAGGTGCCCCGAATGCGGAGTTGGTATTTGATCCACTCCCATCGGCTAGCGGGGTCTGTGGGCATGTCGATTTCGCTCATAGGTTTGAACCATCTTCACGGGTGGTTTTTTTAGGATGTCTAACGTCCTGTTGCGGATAAACATAGCGCGGATATCCGCGCATATCAATCAGAAAAACGCGCATCCGATTCTTTTTTATGCGTGAAGCGCTCAGAAAAATGAATAACCGAGAGAAATCAATGACTTATAAGGAATCGGATAAACCGGATGCTTCAGATGCGGGGCATCCGATTCCACTGGGGGCAATCGGATGCTTCCGGGATAGGCTCAAGGATGCGATGGGTACTAGGGCTGCACGCGTTTTTTCGCGCGATTCTGGTCTTTCAGAGGGGGCGATACGCAGTTATCTGAGCGGGGAAACTTATCCGACACTTGATAGGTTGGAGCAGATTGCTCAAGCGGCTGGTGTTTCGGCGAAGTGGCTGGCATTTGGCGAAGATCGGCAGCAATGCCTTGTTGTAGAAGACGGCACCTATAGCTATGTGCCCTTATACGATTCGCGGTGCGGTCCTGGACATGGCTCTTGGGCCGAAACGGCACCGGTCTTAACTCAATTGGCCTTCACGAATTATTCACTGCGTCGACAAGGTTTGGAGGCGTCGAGGCTGTCCGCAATCAGAGTTGATGGGGATTCAATGGAGGGATTTCTCAGTGACGGCGACACTGTGCTGATTGATCACAGCCGCAACACGCTTGAGGGGGAGGCTGTCTATGTGATTCGGCTTGACGACCATCTCTACGCCAAGCGCCTGCAACGTCACATAGGCGGTGGCGTGGCGGTGATCAGCACCAATCCGGCTTATCAGACGATGATGGTTGCTAAAGAAAACCTGAACGAACTGGAGATCGTTGGGCGTGTGGTCTGGGCTGGCGGTTGGATGTGAAGACCTCGGTATAATATATCTATACCTTGCAAGGGGATGGTCTGTGCCAAAGCTTCCGCGAAATTTGGTGGTGGCCATCCCTGATGTCTAAATTCATCTGTTTATTGTTTGGCGATGCTTTGGCATTAGTCCCAGTGAGGGGCAATTCTCTGGGCCCTTACGGGCTCTGGCTTTCCTGCCTCATACCGCGTTGTCCCGCGTCATCCCACCAGTCTTCTGGCCAGTGCCAAACATAGAACCTCCTCACACTCCGGCCCACGCGAATCGGTTGCTGATACCATGTTCGCAGCCTCAATCAGATGCCCGAGCTCAGCGCCCGAATAGTGACTGGTGATGCTGCCGTTCTTGTGACCCAGAAGTGCCTTTCGGTCTTCTTCGGTTACTCCTGCCGCTCGAAGGCGACGGCCAAACGTATGCTTCAAATCGTGAATCCTGATCGACAGATAGCCAGGGTGAGCGGGGCGAAGGTTTTCCTCCTGCCAGAGTTTCGCCGCTCTCACTCGCGCCTTCTTCCAAGCAGAGTCGTTCATCCGATGCATTGCGTTACCGTTGTAAGGAAAAACCCATTCCTTGCTCAGCCCGCGCTGCTTATCAATGATCGACTTGGCAACGCTGTTCAGCACTACCAGGCGCTCGTCGCCATTCTTCACGCCAGAACGTTCGTGTCTGCCGCCAAAGTCAGCCGGGATTAGGAACACACTGGTACCGAGCTCCGGCACCGAAATCTCCCAGTCCCACCTCAGCTTGCAAACTTCCTGCTCGCGACAACCGGTGTTCACTTTGAACAGCGCCATCGTCTGCAGGTGGGCCGGCAACTCCCCGAAAAGAATCGACTGCTCCTCCCACGACATCGGATAGGGCTTGCGACTCGATTTCTTCTCTTCCAGCTTCGTGAGCATTGGCACGCTATCCAGCCACGGCCGTCGCTCATCGTCTCGCCACTTCCTGGCACACAACGACAAAACCCGAACCACACGCTCGATCGAGATATTCACCGTTCTGTTGCTCACGCCTTTCTTCACCTTGCCATCCGGCAGCGTTTTGGTCGCCAACCTGTCCTTAATGAAAGGCCCAAGGGCCTGGTCATCAATATGGGTCAGCGGCATGTCGCCGATGAATTCGTCCAGCTGTGAAAGGTGGTGAGCCGAAAGCTTGATCGAAGGCTGATCCTTGAATTCGACCAAAAAACGCATCGCCGCATCCCGCCACGTTCTGACCTGCCGAACGCCGTAGACCTTCTCCTGCCGGATCTGCTCCAGTCGATGTATCAGGTAGCGCTCTGCTTCTTGCCGGTCACTTGTTCCAGTAGATTCGTAAAGTCTTTCGCCGTTGATCTTCTTGTCGATATGCCAGAGACCTTTCCTTTGGGAGAGGCCTGTGATCGTTTTTCGCGCCATTGTGTTTCTCCTTTCTGGCGCTCGCTGCGGGGCAATTGTTGCTCCCTCGCGCCCTTTTTATCAATTGCCTTGGCTGCCACGTAGGACGATGCCCACGCATCAAGCTCCTGACGATCGAAGCCGACCCCGCGCTCCCCGATCGGGAACTCGTTCACGAACGGCCTGACGATTTCGTTAAACAACGGCAAATTCATGCTCAAGTAGGCAGGCGCCTCGCCGGCGCGGATAAAGCGTGGCTGCAATTTTTGTGCGCCCATACAGCATCCTTTTCCCCTGCTGGGGCAGTTAATTGGTGGTGCTCCATGCCGCGCGTGGCGGCAGAAGGTGGTTATTCGGTGCGGAAGACTTCGGCGCGGACGGCGCGCCATTCCTGTTTTGTAGTGACCGGCTCTCGGCCAAACCATTGCTCTGCTTCTTTCGCCAGATCCTCGCGCGCCTGACTCCAACCGCCACCGAGGCGAAGCGCCAGAACGCGCACCTGATCGCCGAGCGATTTGCACCGCCCGATCTTGGTTTCTGCGCAAATAAACATGCATGCACCTCGCCCGCCGTACAGCGGCAGGCTGTTGAGTGGTTGG
Source organism: Pseudomonas fluorescens (assembly GCF_001648775.1). Classification (GTDB taxonomy): domain Bacteria; phylum Pseudomonadota; class Gammaproteobacteria; order Pseudomonadales; family Pseudomonadaceae; genus Aquipseudomonas; species Aquipseudomonas fluorescens_M. Next base: position 59,538 of record NZ_LVEJ01000002.1, on the reverse strand, counting down.
GGGTTACTGCTGGATGAGTTCGGCGGGGACCTTCACGGTGGCGCCGCGCTCGGCGAAGACCACGGCGCGGAACACGGCAACGGTTCTGGTTTCGCCGATGACCCGGTTGAACGGATCGTTTGTCGCGTCGGCCAGCCATGGGTGCCGGTGGCCGGCTTCGCACCAGACGCCGTACTTCGTGATCAGTTGCTCGGCGTCGGGCTGGGCGAAGAGATCCAGCTGACCGGTGCCGGGCTGCTGATCACTCTCGATCGCGTTGATTGCCCAGTCCAGCGCCAGGCCGGTCAGTTCCTCGGTGCGGACGCTGACCATGCGGTTCATCGCGGGCGGCCTTTGGCGCGCCAACCAAGTTCGCAGTCTGCGGCCAGCCTCAGCAGGTTCTTCGTTGTCGGCCTGAAGCTTCCTGTGTCTGGATAAGATTCGAACTCATGGCCTTCGGGGTAGGATTCGAAATGGCCATACCATGACCAGTTGTTACGCCAATCTGCCCAAACCGTGTAGGCCTCTAGGCCCTCACCCCAGTAGTCAGTGCCACCACCTACGCTTAGGCAGTGCCTGACTTTCGAGCCTTGCTCATAAGCGAGTTCCGACTGTTCGTCGTCGCGCCAAGCCGTTCGATACATGGCTGGGTGCAGTTGAACGAGTCGCTTGCTGAGCTTTTTCTCAATGCGAGCTTTCATCGCCACGGCCCCTTGTAGATGAGGTAGGCCATGTAGAGCGGGGCGAGGATCATAGTAGGTGCGCTCCTGCCTCGAGGAGGCCGTCGCGGTCTTGGCGCAGTGCTTCGTTCTCGGCGATCAGTGCCAGCACCGCCTCGGGCGAACACTCTTTGAGGAACTGCTCATCACGTTGCAACAAGCCGGCATCCTCGATCATGGCCACCCAGCCGTGCGAACGAATGACCTCATCGCGGCATCCCTCGGCCAGTTGTTTCAGTTTTGAATGGTCGCTCATCCGATCACCGCCTTTATGGTCAGTACCAATGGAAGCCAGAAGAAGATTAAGTTGACGGCAATGCTGGTGAGGATCATGGCGTCACCCGTTTGAACTCGACGACCCAGACCCACGGGTTGGCGTCCCAGTCGCCGCCGGTGGCGTTCCACAACTCCTTCCAAGCCGCCGGGTACCAGTCTCGGTAATTCGGCGAAACGTCATCGCTTGCCAGCTCCGGCGGACACTGCAGGCCTTCCGCCCGGATATCGGAGCGGCTGATGTCCTGCAACCGCTCGACGCGCACGTTGGTGATCTCCAGCAGGATGCGGCACGCGGCACGCGGCATGTGAATGCTGGGTTTGTACTTCAGGCCGAAGTCTTTCCTTGCCTCGTCGCTGTGTGACCCTGGGCGACAGTCGGCAGCGTAAGCGTATCGCTGGAGCGGGCCGTCCGGGTCTCGGCGATGCTCTACACCGGTGCCGCGCAGATCGATGAAAGTCTCGCGCACCCACAGCCGATCGCCTTGCCGCCCGTACGGGCAGCCACCGTACATGGCCAACTCGGCCGCGCATTCCTCCTCAGTCGCACCGAATGCAGCGAACCCCCAACGCGGATGGTCTTGAACCACGGCGATCCACTTATTCTCGGGGTAATCGGATTTGCTGAGGCTCGGGATCTGATTCCCTTTGATCGGTCGCCGAGTGACTGTCTTGTGGCCCGACAAGATCGCGCGGACCATCGCACCGTTGAAAAGAATGGGACGCTCTTTGTGGAATGGCTCTGGAGCCGGCCGCGGCTTGGCCATTTTTGCCAGGCATCGTTTGCAGCTGACAAATTCGCGTTGGTGGGTGCCGTCCCATGCGACTTCGGATTCTTCATTCAGGCCGCAAGCCGACAGCGACCAGCGTTCGTTGTCCTGCGTGCAGCCGGAGTCGACTATGAGGTGGTTTTTCCTGGGCATGCCGGTTCCTTGCCGCTATAGCGGCTGACTTTGAAGGGGGGAGGGGGCAGTGGTGGCACTGCAATCGAATGGTAAATCTGATCGTCGCTTACAGATCACTTTCGCTGTAAACGACGAACAAGGTCTTGGTCAAAATTGTGCCCATCGACTACAAATGAATAGATGGGTGACCAGTTCGCGCTTCGACCTGGTTTGATGGTTTTTTTGAAAAAAAGGGAATTTATATGTCGTATGAAGGCGTGACTAGAGAAAAGTTTTTTACTATTTTCCCAAACCTTGAAATACAGAAGCTCAGCCATACATGTTGGGCTGCGAGTTTTTCGGTGTTAATGCGATTAAATGGTGTGCAGGTCTCGGAACAGGCTGTGATTAATTTCTATCCTGAGTGGGTTTTTGAAGGGATTACCTTTGATCAATTGGAGAGTATTGCTGTTTTCTACAATAGATTTTATTTTTCAAAGGAGAGTGGCCTTTTGCATGGTGTGCGTGAGATTAAGGTCTATGAGGAGTTAGAACCAATTTTGCAATATGCAGACCAGTACTCAGGGTTTTTGGTTTTTGTTGAAGGGCACTATGTGGTGGTGCTGGGATGTGACGATGATCAAGGAACAATTGATTATTATGATCCTTGGGTCGGAGTTATTGAGACATGTGGTTTGCAGTATTTTTTTAATTGGGGTACGCAGCAAACATTAGTGATTTCTGGTATTTAATGTTTGGGTTGAGTAATTTCGTGGAGCCTATGGGGCTCGTCCGAAAGCAAAGAGATATTTATTCGTCAGCGACATTGGCAGGGTTGGTGTTTCGAAAATATCGGAAGTGTTACTGAGGATATCAATGCTCCAGTTTTCTTTAACCATGTGGCGTCCTATGCCGGGGCATGCCCGGGCGGTGGAGGGTGGGTTAGCTGATGAGCGGTGCGCCGCAATTAATTGCAGGATTACTTGGAAAACACCTCCCACTGGGGGCACGATTAGACCTAATCGAACAGGTGGAGAAGTTAGAAATGGAGACTTGTATTTACGTTGAACCAATAATTATCCCGCTCGAGCTCACTCAGGGCAGAGAGGCATGGCTTGATTACCCAGAAAGCGCCAAGGAGCTGCCCGACAAAGTGCGTGTGTGTACACGGCTTGGAGGCTTGTTTTCCGTGATGGGCATCGTAAGCGGACCATTCGAAAGCTGGATCGACATCAACCAGCAGGCTGCTGAGATCGCAAACAACTGGTATGACCGAGGTAATGGCTGAGTTTTGCGGTCAACGGGTTAAAGTTAGGCCGCTGCTTTGAGCGCTTCTATGATCCGCTGCCCGGCGAGCGGCGGCACTGCGTTTCCCGCCATGTGCATAGTCAGCCGGTGGTTGTCGGGCCGCAGGGTGTCGGCGGGGAAGGACATCGCGGCAAGCGCCTCATTCGCTGTGAGCATCCGCATCTCATCACCGCGAACGAGCGCCCAACGGTCAAGCGTGGTGATGGTGCCGATTGGCCGGTTGATGTCTCGACCGGTCAGGCCGGAGCCTTTGCCGTAGTACGGCATGATGAACTGATCGCCGAAGCGCTCTCGCCCGTTTCGCACCCGGTCGAGCGTTGCTTGTGCGCGTCCCGGCTTCTCGATTGGTGACCAGCGTCCAGCGTTGAACTGGAGGAAGCTGGCGGCGGGAACGTGCTGACGCCGGTGCAGCTCGAGCATCAGCGGCGATTTGCTTCGGGTACAGACCAGGAACAGGCGTACGCGGTGCTGTGGCACGCCGAGATCGGCGCAGTCGACTACGTGCGGCGCGATCATGTAGCCCAGCGCAGCCATTGCCTGCGACCAGGCGGGGTACAAAGTCCAGTCCGTGAACTCTTCGACATTCTCGACCAACACAACTTCTGGCCGGTGATACTCGGCGGCCGACACAACGGCCCACGCCGTGGAACGCGAAGCGTCGTGCTGAGCATTGCCGGACTTCTTTCCCCGTGCCTTCGAATGACCCTGGCAGCACGGCGAGGCCAGCATGATGTCGTGGGCCGGAACCTTCGACCAATCCGCCTGATGCAGGTCTTGGCAGATATGAATGGCTTCCGGGTGGTTGGCGCTGTGCCATTCGACGGCGACCGGCCAGTGGTTGGCCGCCCAGATAACGTCGATGCCGGCATTGCGGGCACCGGTGGACCATCCGCCTAGGCCGGCGAACAAATCGATTGCAGTGGGCACGGGATTACCTCGCGGCTATAGTGCGAAAAAGCTGGAAGGGGATTACATGGAATTACGTAAAAAACTGAAAACGCTGCTGCCTGCTTCGTACCTTTTTAAGGTGCGACTTCGGGAGCTAGACGAGCTTGGGGATAGGATTTGGTCAGAAAGACCTCCAAACACCCAAGAGGCTCACGACACAGGACTTCAGCATTCTTTTTATTGCGAGTGGTCAGATCTAACCCAAGATCGGCGGGTACTGATCACAAAAAACTACCGTCGCCTGATAGAAAATCTATCAATGCCAATGCCGGACCCGGCTGATCCGAAGCTTTGGGAAGATGTTGAAAGCGGCTTCACTCAGCAGAGTGAGCGGTGTCTCACTATGGCCGGAGAGCACGCTGCGATTTCCATAATCAGGGAAGCGAGGAAATACAGGAGGGATGCACTGATGGCTTGGTGTACGGCTTTAACTGGGCTCGGTGGTAGCGTAATAGGCGTGCTTTCACTTCTGAAGGTTTTTGGCTAATCACCGCAGAAGCAGTCAATGTCTTCGGCTAGATATTCAAAATCGAAGTCGGTCTGCCTAGAACGTTGCTCGGCAGACCATCCCATCGTCTTATAGTCAGCTCGATCCTGCCTGAACACTTGACCGAACCGTTCCTCAGTACCTGACCACCAGATCACCCGCGACGGGTCATCCATGATGGTCTTGATCAGCTTTCCTTCGTTTTTCTTCCAGCACAGGTCGCAGTTACCGAAGTCTGAATCCATCCCCAGATCGAAGGGTTGGGCTGCCCAAAACTCACCGACGTCCTCCTTAGTGACGCCGGCGGTGTAGGAAGGGCAGACATTGTCCCAACGGGTGCCGCCGCGATCATTGGCGGCCATCATGCGGTGGTATCGCTTTGGCTCGTCGTAGCGAATGCCGACGACGCAATCCCACTCGGTGTAGCCCAGAGCGCGCATGTGCTTCTCGCCGATTTTCACCTTCAGGTACGCGGTGCACATGTTGTTCGAGAAGTTCGGCAGCACCGGCGGCAGGTTCTTCTCTGCCTTCCGGTATGCGGAGTAATACTCGAGCATCATGGTGAACGGCTCGCCGTTGCGGCTGGCCGTCTCGAAGTCCACCAGCTTGTACCAGGGCGCGTCATCGGGTTGGCCGTACACGCGGCACCACTCCATCCAGACGATGTTCACGTTCCAGCGCTTGGCGATCTGGTCGATGAAGAACAGCGTTTCCTCGCGCTCTTTGCCGGTGTTCTGGAAGAACAGGTGCACATCAGGCGGGAGGGTTCCGCCGTGTGCTTCGAGGATCTTGTAGACCATGTGCCCGCTGGTGCGACCACCGCTGATGCCGATCTGCGCCGGTCCGGTGATCAGGTAGGGATTCATAATTGCTCCAGACAGCCGATTGCCTCGCCGGCTGGCGTGATTCGTAGAAGTGGGGTATTTGTGTTCGGCCCGGCATGGGGCCGGGACAAAAGGAGTTTGGAATGGCGACTGATACGGTAGCTGCAGTAGATAAAGCCTTGGGCAGCCCGGTAGATTTCGAAAGCTCTGACGAAGCAAAGAAGATAAAGCGCAATCTCCTAACTATATCTGTAATAGTTATCGCATTAATTCTCGGGGAAATAACCGCTTCAGATAAGATATCATTATTTGGTGTGTCTCTAGAGGGCGTTACTCCTCAGAAGCTAATGTCAGGGCTTGGATTATTCCTTATTTATAACTTCTTGCACTACATTTGGTTTTGCTTTGACTTGTTTGGCGAATGGAGCATTAGAATCACAGGAACTAGGTCAGCATTCATTACAGCAGGAATGTTCGCGAGTAAAGATTGCGACTATCCATCAGATCCTAAACAATCTTCCCTTTACAACTGGTGGCGGTCGGAGCGCCATGGGCTAATAAAAACCGAGCGAAGGATTGAAGATGCCGAGGAGATCGCCAAATATCTTGATGAGGTCAGGACGCCCCCGCCGAATAAATCGTTTGGAGACCTTCGAATAGACAGCCACCTTGGCGAACAAGCGTTAACGAAAGAGATAAACTCGATACGTTCTGATTTGCAAGAGATCAAGAAACTATTGGATGCACCGCGCATCACTGTATCACTGCGAAGATTTGATAAAAGATTCGAGTTATTGCTTCGCTCTCAGAATTTAAAGGTTCTGCTATTCGAATTGCTGCTTCCTAACTTGATCGCAGCTTTTGCTGTTTTACTTCTCTACGGATTCTTTACAAAGTGATGGTTCGAGAACCTCATCTTCGGGGTCTGGCAGATCGTCGGCAAGCGACTTCATGCCAGCCTCCCTGATCAGTCGCGACACCTTTTCGGTAACTACATAAGGTGTCGTGACACTGCGAAGCATCAAAGCCTGTGTTTCGAAGTCGGCGGCGATCAGGTTTCGAATGAGATTCTGATGGATCTCCTGCTGGTTGTTGAAGCCGTGGGCCTTCATCACCGCCTTCAGATCAGGCTTGAACACGCCGGCGACCTCAACTGTAAACTTCTCGACGCCCAATGCAGCGTCCTTTGCTGCTGCCTTCTCGCGCTTCCTGCGCTGCTTCTTGGCTTCCTCCGTCAGTTCCTTTTCCTCGGCCATGGCCTACCTCTTCAATCCCGCTGGCCGGCAAGTCCAGCCAGGTCTGTCGTTTGCGTTGTTGGGGTCTGGAACGTCTCACGCTGCGACCTTCACCTGATGCCAGGCGCCGGCGGCGTAGAACAGCTTCGCGGCTTCGGCTTCATCCATCGAGACATCGTCCGGAATGGCGATCCAGCCTGATGCGACCAGATGGGCAGGGTTCGCGCTGTTGCGCAGCTCCAGGTAGTAATGCTCGATGGCATCGGTCAGGCGCTCGACCTTGTAGATGCCCTCGGGTGATATCTCCACCGACTTGATGTACTCGGCGCCGCGCTCGTCGCGACACATGGCGCCGATGTAGATCGTCCAGCGGTAGGAGAAATCGAAGATCGCGTTGGCGATCGCCAGACTGCGGATCTGCTTGCAGCTCTTCCAGTTCGCCATGATCTGGCTGCCGCTGGGGTCGATGTTCACCACCGCGACGTGGTTGGTGCGCAGCAGCGCCCGGCAGCTGCGTTCAGCCCGGGCGAAGCCGTTGTTGGGTTTGCGTTTCGACTTCATAGCGAGTCCGCCATTTGGCGCAGAGCCTTGCGGTCAGCTGCCGATATCGGCTTCGGCCGCCGCTTGAGGACCGTTTCAGGGTCTACCCAGTCCCGCCGTGCAGGCCTGGGCTTTATCCGGGTCGCCGGCATCTCTTTGAAGGTGCTGCCGGGTCGCGCCCAGAAGTCGGCCATCGCAGCCGCGATTCGATCCGACTCAGTCTGCTTTTCACGAACTGCATTGAGGTTGAGGCTGATCATGCTCAAGCTCCTAATCTATGGGCTTGTGCCCGTGCTTTGTCCGCGACTTCATCAACCATGCGGTTCAGCTCCAAGTTGAATTGGACGAGCTCTCTGTGCAGGTTGGCGATGTAGTCTTCGTCGCGGTAAATCGTTTCGATGTAGAGCTGACACTCCTCGTCTTGGCGGGAATCGAAGGAGAGAAAGTCCCACCATTGCCTGCCCGTCACGAACATGCAGCCCTGAATCTGCGGCATATGTTCCTCGGGCATGCCCTCCAGCCAAGTCCTGACGTGGATCGCCTCGTTGAAAGGGCACTTTGATTCGGTACCTCCGTCGTCGTTGATCAGGCCGTCTGGCGAGCAGCCGAGCCAGTCGTACTTCGGGTGGACGATAAACTCCGACGGCACGACGATGTTGCCGGTCAGCATCTCGTAAGCGTCCTGAGCCTTTTGCTCTTCTGTGTGACCCCACTTCATGGAGGCGCTGCTGACGTTGTGCTTGGACTTCTTCGCCAGTCGTTCAAAGCACAGCTCGCGCATATAGGAGGTGCGCGCGCCCATCGGCTCGCGCTTCCCATTCTTGTCAGGCTTCCCCCAAGCGATCACATCTTTGAATCGACTGGCAGTTACTCGACCAGACCGGTCTGAATGCCACTTTTCTGTGCCTTGAAGTTCCGTTCTCACTACGCCGCTTCCTCGACCTGGGGCAGGTCGTTGTCGGTGCCAGTCATATCGGTGAAGTCAGCATCAACGGTAGCCGCCATGCTCTTGAGTGCTTCGTGACACTCCAAGCCGATCGCTGCGCGCTGCTTAGGCTTGAGACCTGCCCACGCTGCTGCATATGCATCAATGTCCTGTCGCTTCGCGACGACCAGCAGGTCGGCGAATACTCCGTCGATTTCCGGTGATGGGGATTTCGGGCCGAAAGACACTTCGGCGGCGGCAGCGGTGTTTGAGGCTTGCTTCGCAGGAGTGATATCGATTTCGCCACCGTAGGAGTCTTCGAACTCGTCGGGCGTGTAGACGCCAAGGATGACGTCCGGGCAGAAGAGCCGAGCCCATTTTTTCGTTACCAGATAGGCGATTTGCTGCTTTGGGTCTTCCGCCCAAAGTGTCGAGTTCCGGGTGCGAACCTGAGTGAGCAGAAGCTCCAAGGTGCGCGGCTCCGATGCGCCACGGGTTGAGATTCCCGCTGACATGCCGGGCCCCAAAGACCAGTCCTGCAAAACCTTCAAGGTCTGGGCGAACTACGCCATGGCCTACCGCAAACGCTACAGCACCTGGCCTGTGTGGAACGCCAAGGTCGGTGGCCAGCTCGGCCAACTGGTCGACCGCCTCGGTGCCGATGTCGCTCATCACGTCGCAGCTCACTTCCTGAAAACCAGCGATGCCGCTGTTCTGCGCAAGTGCCACAGCCTCAACGAACTGCTGGCAAACGCCGAGAGCTACCACACCCAATGGGTTACCGGTCAGCGCATCAACGGGACAACTGCCCGCCAGATGGAGCGTACCGAAGCGAACGTCTCTGCTGCAGAGCAAGCCGCTCAGATGGTTTTGGCCAAGCGCAAAGCAGGGGAGCGCAATGAGTACATTTGAGATGGATGATCAGCAGGTTGCCAGCCTCGCTGCGGCGATCTGCGCCACCGCCGAGGCCATGGGTCAGGAAATGAACCCAGGCACAGCGGCGATGATGGCCGAAGACCTCTGCGCGTACTCGGTGCCCGCCGTGAAAGCCGCGCTGAAGGCCTGCCGCTTTGAGGTGAAGGGCAAGCTGGCGATGGCCGACATCCTCCAGCGAGTGCAAGCCGCTGACGGTCGCCCGGCCAAGGACGAGGCCTGGGCGATCGCCATGACCACCAACGATGAATTTGAAACCGTGGTGCTGACCGACGAAATCCAGGTCGCGCTGGCTGCCGCGAAACCTGTCCTCGACGCTGGCGACAAGGTCGGTGCGCGCATGGCGTTCAACAGCGCTTACGAGCGTCTGGTAGGGCAAGCCCGGGACGACAGCAAAGAGGTGAACTGGCATGTGTCTGTCGGCTTCGACGCCAACCGCCGCACGGAGGCGATTACCAAGGCCGTGCAGATGCAACGGATCCCACATGAGCGCGGGCAGTTGTACTTGGCCGACTTGAGTGTCGTGTCGGTCACTGAAGACGGCCGGGCCGTCGTTGCGCTGCTCACCGGTGAGGCTGCGCGGCCTTCGCCAAAACTGCGCGAGAAGCTCGCCGCGGTGAAGGATTCGATGCTCGCCATGCGCCAAGCATCGGCAGAGGAAAAAACAGAACTGCGAATTCTGGCAGCCAATGAGCTGGCGGATCGCCGGGTGCTGCTCATTCAGCAGGCCGAACAATTGGAAGCAAGGAGCGCGGCTCAATGACCATCGACAAACAAAAACTCCAGAAGCTGCTGTGGGCCGAGGCGGCGTCGTACCGTACCGATTGTGCAGACTGGAAGCGCAACACCGAGGCGCTGCAAGACTTTCTCGGGGAGAAAACAGTGGAAGAGGTGGCGCTGGAGTTGCTGGCCGAGAACGAGCGACTGACACGGCAACTCGGCGAGCTGACCAACGGATTGCCGAACAAGGTGGCCACCCATGGCTGACAAAATCTCCGTGAACTGTCAGGCGAAACTCTCCGAGGCCATCACGAAGCTTAGCGCCATGTACCGCGACAAGAAGTTCGTCGTCGTATCGCTGCGCCCGGGAAAGGACCGCACGCTCGACCAAAACCGGCTGTGGTTCGCGATGTACAAGCGCATCGCAGAGATGACCCAGATTGGCGATGAGGCCGACGCTCGCCGGTACTGCAAGTTGCACGTCGGCGTACAGATCCTCCTGAACGAGGACGCCGGGTTTCAGGCTGAGTGGTACCGGGTCATGCGCCACCTGCCGTACGAGACGAAGCTGGCCATGATGGGTGGCTGCAAACTATTCGGCCCGGATGGCTTTCCGGTGACCAGCCTGTTCAACCGCGCTCAAGGCGTGGCGTACACCGACCGGATCGTCGCGCGCTTCGCACAGCAGGGCGTGTACTTCGATGATCTTCTGAGCCAGGAGGCTGCATGACGATTGAACGAAAGCAGCCCAAACCGAAGAAATGCCGCGTTGCTACTTGCAGGGCCTCATTCGTCCCATCGCGGATGGGGCAAGCGGTTTGCAGCCCGGCATGCGCATTGATCGACGCGCCAAAGAATCAGGACAAAGCGCGCAAGGCCATCGCCCAGCGCGATCGCCGAGATATCCAGGTGCGCAAGGAGAAGCTGAAGAGCAGGGCGGATCACCTGCGCGAAGCCCAGGCGGCGGTGAATGAGTACGTCCGCCTGCGTGACGCTCACCTGCCGTGCATCAGCTGTGACTCGATGCCGAACGACAACGACCTCATGACTGGAAGCCGCTGGGATGCCGGGCACTACCGATCTGTCGGTGCCTGTCCGGAACTGCGTTTCGAGCCACTGAACATCCACCGACAGTGTGTGAAGTGCAACCGCAACCTGTCCGGCAACGCTGTCAAGTACCGCATCCGCCTGGTGCTGCGCATCGGCGCCGAGAAGGTGGCATGGCTTGAAGGGCCTCATCCGGCCTGCAAGCACACCGTCGAAGAAATCAAAACCATCAAGGCCGACTACCGAGCCAAGACAAGACAGCTGAAAAAGGGGAAAGCCGCATGAAACTGATCAATGCAAGGCAGGTATGGACTGAAGCGCAGCATGAATCAAACGCGTCGATCAGCGCTGCGGCGATTGAGCGAGCGGCAACTGCGCCGGTAAAGAGCGGTTCACGGATGCGTCGGCATGAAGCCGTATTCGCCGCGATCGGTGACGACAAGGAAGAGCGCATTCAGGTCGTGCGCCAGAAGATCAGCATCAGCGAGACACGCCGTACACCGGTTGGACGATCGACTGCTCGGGCTGCGCACTTGGCAACCATCGGCAAGGTACTCCGCGCGATCGATACTCTGCCGTTCCAGGTGCAGCAGCTCGGGCACTACATGTATCACCCGTGCTTGACGATGGTTCACGTGCTCAACGCCGAGAAACTGATCTGGAATTATGTGGATTTCTCCGCTCTGACAGATGCCAAGGCAGCGAAAGCTCATTGCATGATCACCATCGCTCTGCAGTCGTACAAGGTTGAGGTTCATGGCGGCGAGCAGTGGGGGCCGGCGCGGGTCGCTGAGGGAATGCTAAAGCTCTACGGTGTGCGCATCGAGCCGAAAGTCTGGGATCGCGACTGGAAGGATGTGTGGAATTTCCTGCGTGAAGCTATTTCAGAAGTGGATGTTCAGGCGTTACAGCCGGTATGGCAGGTTATATTTGATGAAAACTCTGAGGATGCGGCATAAAAGTGTTGCTATGTTGGGGTTTGTGAGGTAATTTTCCCATAGTGCACAAGTAACGCGAAACGCACACGGAACCCTTAACCCGGCCAAGAGTCGGGTTTTTTGATCTTGAAAATTTGAGAATTGCCCATATTAAATTGCCACTACAATTCACTGGCGACTTCTAATATGCACTTAACACTTCAAATGCTTCTTGAGGAAAATCACACAACGTTTCTTCCTGATGATGAAAAAGCGTTTCTTATTCGCGTCCAGTTGTCCAACAGCAAGGGATACGATGGTCTCCATGAGGTCATGGAGTTGGAAGGATTTGAGCGAAAAGTCAAAGACATGGCAGGAAGGGTAAGAGACCTTCCACATTCGACTTATTTCATTGCTGGCCAACCAGAGAACAGCACGCCCAAGTCTATTCACTCTAGGGTTAAGAAGGCAGTGATCAAGCACAAGGTGCAATCTAATCAGCCGGATGTGACAGCTCAAATCATTGTGGTTTCAGTTGGTGATGCATGGTTCGAGCTGGAGGAAACGCAAGAAGCGCAAGAAGTTTGAAGTCAAACCCAGCGCGCCGATTAAGCCCCGCCAAATGCGGGGTTTTTTATGTCTCGAATTTACCTGTAGTCAGGACAGCCCTCGGAAGGCTTGGACGCCGATAGCCGGATAGCGCGACGTACGGAATAAACGCCGGCAGCCCGCGCACCCTGACCTCACCATCTGCTGCAGGGTGGCGCGAGACTGGATCAGCGAGATCGATGCAAAGGGGCGTCGACGTTGAGAAGGCCTTTGGCCGACAGCTCGGAAAGACGAGCGCACCTGTTCAGGGCCTCTGCATTTGCAGGGGCTTTTTCGTTTTCGGCTCCCCACACCCATAGCCCCGAGCTGCGGGTGCTGCTGGAGCTGATTCAAATTTGCACGTTCTGGAGCTGAGTATGAAGAGCGAATACCGCCAGGCCGTTGAGTCGGTAATTGCGCAAGAGGCGAAGCTTGCCGAGGTGACCAAGCTACATGCCGACGCTTCTGTTCGCGAGAAGCAGCTTGCTGACGCATTGCGATCCAACCAAGAGACGCTTAAGCGCTATGAGGCGCGCGCGGCAGAGCTGGAATCGCAGATCTTCCAATTACCGACCGAGCGGTCAGAACCCCAGGTATGAATCAAGCACTGAAGGCCATGCTAAGGCACCTTTTGTAGCCTTCTGTTTGTTGGTGATATCGATTACCACCATGATGTCTTTTGTGGAGTTGAAGTCGCTGCCGATGTACAGGTCAGTACAAAGTGTTTCGGCAGTGGTATCGAGCTCGAAGCAGTAGAACGACGTCGTTTCATCCCAGTGTCTATAGCTGGTTAGTTCATTGATCTTCTTTACGAACGAGTCATACCTTTCACCACGAGTGTCATCAGATTTGAATTTAAAGGTGACAATAAAGCTTGCCATGGTTCCGTCCATCGTTTTGCTGTAAGGGGCAATGACGATAGCACGGAGCCATACGCCCGCCACCGAGCGGGCTTTTTTATTCCTAACTCCCTGACGGGGAGGAACAGAGATGTCAAACATGCCAGACAAACCAGACACATGGGCGATAGCGCTTGCGTGGTTGAGCCAGCATTCGCCGATCCTCTATGCGGCTGCGCTGTCCTGCGCCATGGCCGTCTTGAGGATTACTTACGGTGGCGGGACTCGTCGGCAGATGCTGGTGGAAGGCGCCATTTGCGGCGGCCTCACACTGACCATCATCAGCGGCCTGGACTTCTTCGGCCTGCCCCAGAGCATGGCTACCTTCGCCGGCGGCTGGGTTGGCTTCCTGGGCGTTGAGAAGATCCGCAACATCGCGGATCGGGTGACTGACTTCAAGCTTCCCACACGCAAGGCGGAGTAAGTCGCGACACGTTTCGCGAATCAGCAAATTGTGTCGCGCCATGTAGACCAGTCAGAGCTTGCCCTGAGTTTTCAGATTACTAAGCAACTGATATAGCTTGTTAAATCTACCTTTGAGGTCCTCGCCATAATTGTCGAGGAAGGAATCGAACTGTGCCTTTTCTTGCTGGGTTATTTGTTCCTCCTGGATTCGAAATCCATCGGGTTGATCAGTAAATAGGCCGCGTTCTATTTCTACTGCTGAATTGTCGCGGTCCAGCAGGGCTTTGGCCAAAAAAATGGAGGAGTCGATTACACGGTGGAGAGGGAGCTCTTCCGATTGTCGCGACCATTTGTCTTTGTAACGCATGATTTTCAGCGAGAGTTCGTCACTATCCCATTGCGAAAAGCCAACAGAAAGGTATCTGACATCGGTGTTTTTTCGGTACATGCCGTCAAATGTTTTGTAAGGCATGGCATAGACGGGCTTGTGATCTAGGTGCAGAGGAAGAGGCGGGGAAAATTTGTAATTTTCCTTCGCTGCGAATTCTTCGATGGGCATGGTTAGCAATCCTTTGAAGGAGGGGGCGCAGGTGTACCGCAGGTAGTGCGGCATGGATTGCCCAGATCTTAAACAGTCTCTTTTTTGTGGCCTGTGCGGGCCTCTCTGTGCTTGTGGTCGAGCTCAATGAACTCGTCTGTCGGCTCGTCATTGTGAAGTAATACGTATCGTTCTGACTCTTGTCGTGTAAGTCCGACAAACAGTTCTTTGTCGGATTCAACTATGAGCGCTCCCGTCGCTTCCAATTGCTTCCTGTTGAAGTTGGGAAGATATAGGGGCTCCACTCCCGAGTTCAGTAGACCACAAGCGCTCACCGCCTCATCCTCAATTTGATACGGGCCGCCGACGTAATCACCGTCAGCCTGCGAGTCCTCGATCTGATAGCAGTATTGATCGATCGGGAGCGCGGGTGGCTGTGCCCCATGTTGAATTGCGATAAGTGCCACGTTTGGGCGGTGCACAACACTGTATCTGTCGTTCATTGAATCCATCCTTGTGTTTGACGCTTACCAATACCGTCAACCAGTTTTCATTTCAAGCAATCGGGACAATCTATGACAACCAAGCAACCCGACTGGGAGGCTATCGAACGAGCCTACCCAGCCGAGATTGCAAACGTCAGGGCTTACTGAGCAGGCAAGCAGCAATCCCGGGCTCTACGCATTCCGGAGCGATCATTAAAATGACGACCGCTACTGCAAGTACTAAGTAAATCGTGTTTTTCATCCTGTGAGCCTCGTAGGTTAATGAGCGCTCATTAGGCCCCGGCCGGCTCGCACATTGGCGGGCAATCTGCCCCTCTTTTGGGGGCGAACTCTGAATTGAGAAGGTTCTTCTGGTATGAATCGGCCGCGTCCTCCTGCGTCATTGGTCGAGCAATCCGATCTTTCGGATTTCGGCACCCGCCTGATGCCTGCCCCCGAAGTATGGGAATGGCTCCAAGCCGAAATCCTCGCCGACACTGGAAGCATCCACAACGAAGAGCATGCCCATCTGATCGATGCGGATATTCGTGTGATGTGGGCGTCTGCCGCCTTCACGAAGAAGGGTCGGACGGTGGTCGGCCAGGCTGAACAGGTAGCGTTCCGCGCCGGTGGCTGGCAGAAGGCCCGAATGGAACAACAGATGCTGGATTGGTTCGGCGACGTGCCGGCCTACATAATCACACTAGCTGCCGACTACTGCGCTCAATGCTCCGACGCTGACTTCTGCGCACTGGTCGAACATGAGCTGTACCACATCGCTCAGGCGACCGATCAGTACGGCGCACCCAAGTTCACCCAGGAAGGATTGCCCAAGCTTGAGATGCGCGGACACGACGTTGAAGAGTTCGTCGGTGTGGTGCGTCGCTATGGTGCGAGCCCGGCGGTTCAAGAGCTGGTGGATGCTGCAAACAATCCTGCTGAGGTAGGGAAAATGAACATTGCGAGGGCCTGCGGAACCTGTCTGCTCAAGTCGGCCTGACTTTGACAGCACTTTGACGGATGCCCATCTATGGCCGCACTCAGAGACGAGGTGAAAGCCTTTGTTGTACAGGCGCTGGCCTGCTTTGACACGCCATCTCAAGTGGTGGCCTCAGTCAAAGAAACCTTCGGGATCGATGTCACTCGCCACCAGTGTGAGGCATACGACCCCACGAAATACGTTGGGCGGAGCCTGAACCAGAAGTGGAAGACGTTGTTTGAAGACACGCGCGCTCGCTTCCGCGAGGAGACAGCCGAGATCCCGATCGCCAACCGAGCGTTCCGGCTCCGAGCCATGAACCGTTTTGTCGAACGGGCCGAGACGATGAAGAACATCGGCCTCGCCATGCAGATCCTCGAGCAGGCCGCGAAGGAAGTCGGCGACGTCTATGTGAACCGTAACCGGAAGGACGAGCCAGACGATGAGCCGGCAATCCCGACGCGCATTCAGGTCGACGTAGTGGACGCGAGGAAGCCGAATGCCGAGCCTTAACGTTCCGCAGTCGCAGTTCCTCCTTTTGCCCCACAAGTTTCGTGCTTTCGTTGCTGGCTTCGGCTCCGGAAAGACTTGGGTCGGATGCTCAGCACTGAGCAAGCATTTCATGGAGTGGCCGGGTGTCAACGCTGGTTACTTCGCACCGACTTACCCGCAGATTCGAGACATCTTCTATCCCACGATGGAGGAGGTGGCATATGACTGGGGGCTGAAGACCAAGATCAACCAGGCGAACCATGAGGTTCACATTTACAGCGGCCGGCAGTATCGCGGCACTGTGATTTGCCGATCCATGGAGAAGCCGCAAACCATCGTCGGCTTCAAGATCGGTCACGCATTGGTCGATGAGCTGGACGTGCTGACGTCGATCAAGGCGCAGCAGGCTTGGCGCAAGATTATTGCCAGGATGCGTTACAACCTGCCCGGGCTGAAAAACGGCGTGGACGTAACCACGACGCCGGAAGGCTTCAAGTTCGTCTTTCTCCAGTTCGTGAAGCAGTTGCGCGACAAGCCGGCGCTGAAGGAAATGTATGGGCTGATCCAGGCCAGCACCTTCGACAACGAGCTGAACCTGCCTGACGACTACATCGCCTCGCTGATGGAGTCGTACCCCGAGCAATTGATTCGCGCGTACCTGAACGGACAGTTCGTCAACCTGACGTCCGGGTCGATCTATCACGCCTACGACCGCAAGCTGAATCAGTGCTTCGACACTGTGCAGCCCGGTGAGCCGCTGTTCATCGGCATGGACTTCAACGTCGGCAAGATGGCGGCGATCACCCACGTCAAACGTGACCAGGGCCTGCCGCGGGCCGTGGACGAGCTGATGGATGGCTACGACACCCCGGACATGATCCGCCGCATTAAAGAACGGTACTGGGAACACACCGGCAACGACTACAAGAAGACCTGCGAGATCCGGATCTACCCGGACGCCTCCGGTGATTCGCGTAAGTCGGTCAATGCCAGTCTCACCGATATCGCCATGCTCAAGCAGGCGGGCTTCACGGTCATCGCGCCGGCGGCCAACCCACCGGTGAAAGATCGGATCAACGCCATGAACGCCATGTTCTGCAACGCGCAGGACGAGCGGCGTTACCTGGTTAATCCGTTTACATGTCCGACCTATGCCGATGGCCTGGAACAGCAGATCTGGGCGCCCAATGGCGAGCCAGATAAGAGCCAAGGAAACGACCACGCCAACGATGGCGGCGGTTACTTCATTCACCGCGAGTACCCGATCATCAAGCCGGTCACCGCTATCAAAATGGGATACGCCCGATGAGCAACGACGTCTCCTTCAAGCGGGCGGACTACATCGAAGTGCTGGATCGTTGGGCAACCGTGCGCGATGTTTGCGCCGGTCAGCACCGCGTTGTTGACCGACTGCCGTACATCAATGGTCACGACAAGTCGCCGGAGAACGTAGACCGAAACAAGGCCTATCGCGAACGGGCGGTGTTCAAGAACGCCACCGGTCACACGCGCAATGGCTTGCTCGGTTTGGCGTTTCACAAAGACCCGACGCTGACAGTTGCCAAGAAGATGGAGTACTTGCAGGACAACGCCAACGGCTCCGGCGTGAGCATCTACCAGCACTCGCAAGGCACACTCGAAAAGGTGCTTGAGGCTGGGCGGCATGGTCTTTACGTCGACTATCACCAAGACGCCGGCACCGGTGGGCACTCTGTGATCCTGTCGTACTGCGCCGAAGACATCATCAACTGGCGCACGGGCATGGTGAACGGACACTGCGTGCTGACCCTGGTGGTGCTGCGCGAATCGCCGGAAATCGAAGACGGCTTCGGCTTCAAGGTGATCGAGCAGTACCGGGAACTGGCTCTCGAGGATGATGGCTTTGTCTGCCGTGTTTGGCGCCGGTCCGGGCCGAAAGGTGGCGGGCCGTTGGCCGTTGTTCAGGAGTTCAGACCCACCGGCGCCGCCGGCCGCCTGAAGGAGATCCCGTTCACCTTCATCGGCGCACAGAACAACGACCCGAGCATCGACGAGTCGCCGCTGTACGACATCGCAATGATCAACCTGGGCCATTACCGGAACAGTGCCGACTATGAAGACAGCGTCTTCTGGTGTGGTCAGGCCCAGCCATGGATTTCCGGTCTGGACGAACAGTGGCGCGACTGGATGGAAAAGAACGGCGTCTACGTTGGTTCCCGCGCACCGATGATGCTGCCTGCCGGCGGACAGTTCGGCTATGCCCAGCCACTGCCGAACACACTGGTGAAGGAGGCCATGGCTGACAAGAACCAGATGATGATCGAGCTCGGCGCCCGGATGGTCGTGGCTTCTCTCTCGTCCAAGACGGCGACCGAGGCCCGTGGTGATCAGTCTGCATCGACGTCAGTGCTCGCCGGCTGCGTGGCCAACGTCAGCGAGGCTTACACCCGGGCGATCATGTGGTGCTGCACCTACATGGGCGTCGACGACGCGAAGGCCGCTTACCAGATCAACCAGGAGTTCGTGGAACTGACGGCAGATCCGCAAATGATCACCGCACTGGTCGGCCTCTGGCAGAACGGTGGATTCGCCAAAGCGGATTTGCGAGCCTACCTTCGCAAACTTGGCCTGATCGCGCCTGAGCGCACCGACCAGCAAATCGACGGTGAGCTGGCAGAGCAGGGCGACGGCTTGGGCCTAGACGATGAGGACGAAGTAGATGGCGGCAAACCAAGCAATCCTTGACGCCACGATTCGGCACGCGGTCTTCCTCGAAAAGCTGAAGGCAGGGGAGGTCGGCAAGTTCGCTCCCTTCCTGAAGGAGATCGACCGCTCGATTCGCGATCGGCTCACCCAGTCGGATCTGACCGAGTACAACGTCAAGCGGCTGGAAGCGCTGCTGAAAGAGGTCGACAGTCTGCTACTGGGCATCTTCGACCGCTACAGCGCACAACTGAACCTCGACCTGATCGACATCGCCAATTACGAGGCTGAGTTTGAAGCGTCGAGCCTGGCCCGGTCGGCGCCGGTTGGTGTTTCGTTGGATGTGGTCGCGCCAACGGCAGCGGCTATCCGCACGGCAGTGCTGACCAATCCCCTCAGTGTGCGCGGCAACGGTGGCGGTAAGCTGCTGAAGTCGTTCATCAAGGGCTGGACCAGTGCCGAGCGCGAGCGCGTCAACGGCACCATCCGGCAGGGTTTCTTCGAAGGACAAACGAACTTCCAGATCATCCGCAACATTCGCGGAACAAAGTCGGCCGGCTACAAGGACGGCATTCTCGCCACCACCAACCGCAATGCCAGCACTGTCGTGCACACCGCGATACAGCATGTGTCGTCTCAGGCGCGCATGGAGGTGGCCAAGGCCAACACGGACATCGTGTCCGAAGTGGAGATGGTCGCCACGCTGGACAGCAAGACCAGCCAGCAGTGTCGGTCCATGGATAAGCGACGGTTTCCGGTCGATTTCGGGCCGAGGCCACCGTTTCACCCGAATTGCCGTACGACGTTCATCCTGCTGACCAAGCTCAGCGAGATGTTTGCCAAGGGCGCTACTCGAGCCTCTGTGGGCGCAGATGGAGCAGGGCAGGTCAGTGCGAGCCTCGACTATTACCACTGGCTTCAGCAGCAGCCGGCGTCGTTTCAGGACGTGGCAATCGGGCCGGTGCGGGCAAAGTTGTTTCGCAAAGGAGGTCTGACCATCGAGCGCTTCGCGGAGCTGCAGCTTGATCGCAACTTCGCGCCGTTGACCTTGGCTCAAATGAAGAGACTGGAACCTCTGGCATTCGAGCGTGCAGGAATGTGATAGCTCAGCAATCTTTTCGCTGAGTGTCTAGTTCTGACATGTATTCGTAGTAGGCGTCTTTCCAGTCTGTGACGAGCTTTTCGTATTCCTCTTTAATGAACTCTGGCCTTTCAAAGGATTTGTAGTCCGAAACACGAATGGTCATCCAGTCGGTGAGCTCACCGGATTTTTCTCCGAGTTTTGAGTTGTTCAACAGCATCAATGAGTAACCAGCACTCGAGAAAGCTTGTACGTAATTGGGCTTTTTCTCTTGAAATCCTGGAGACGCACTTCCGGTCGCTAGTGTTGCTAGCGAAACGATAAAAGCATCACTTTTGATTCGGGCGGACTCTTCCCTTTTGTCTAGCCGACTTATGCAACTGAGTTTTTCACTAGACCTCGTCGTTTGCGCGCTGCTTATCCAGGACGTGACGCTGGCCGCAAGTACGCCAGTGAGTGTCAGTGCGGAGGATAAGACTGCAATCTTTAACGCATTCTTCAGATTCTTTTGTGTTTCATATCTTGATGCCCTTGACGCCATTTTTATTTGCCTCCTAAAAGGCCGGCATTGAAATGGATCAGCACTGGAAACGCAACGTCACCCGCTCAGGCGGGTTTTTTTACGCCTGTAAAGCGGGCAACACATACCCAAGGGGTGCATCACCGTGGCAGAAGAAAACGAAATCGACCTGGAAAACCCGGCAATCAAGGGCGCAATCGCGACTGCCGTTGAAGCATCCGTTTCCGGTCTGAAAACCAAGAACTCGGAACTGCTGGGCAAGCTGAAGGAAACCTCCGGCAAGCTGACTCAGTTCGAAACCCAGTTTGAAGGCATCGATATCGACGCTGTCAAAGGTTTGCTCAGTCGCGCAGGCCAGGACGAAGAAACCAAGCTGCTGACAGAGGGCAAGGTGGATGAAGTCTTCAATCGCCGAACCGAACGCCTGCGCGCAGATACCGACAAGCAATTGAAGGCAATCACCGCACGCGCAGAGAAGGCTGAAGCTTTCGCTGCGAAGTTTCAGGGCAAAGTCCTGGGCGACTCGGTGCGCGGCGCAGCGCTGAAAGCCGGCGCGCTGCCGGAAGCAACCGACGACATCATCCTGCGCGCCAAGGGCGTGTTCTCACTGAACGAAGAAGGCGAGGCTGTCGCCGTTGATGAGTCTGGCCAGACCATCCTCGGCAAAGACGGCAAGACCCCTCTGACTCCGCTCGAATGGGCGGAATCACTGCGCGAAAGCGCACCTCATCTGTGGCCAAGGGCCTCAGGCACACAAGCCCCGGGCGGGGGTGGCGGCCAGGCTGCATTCAAGCGCTCCGAAATGACTGCCGAGCAAAAGCGCGATTACCAGCGCAAGCACGGCCAAACCGCATACCTGCAACTGCCCAAGTAAGGGGATTCACCCATGGCAACGACTGTGAACAGCGACCTGATCATCTACAACGATGAGGCGCAAACTGCATACCTGGAGCGTGTCCAGGACAACCTCGACGTTTTCAACGCATCGTCCAATGGTGCGATCGTGCTCGACAACGAGCTGATCGAAGGCGACTTCCGCAAGCGCTCGTTTTACAAGATCGGCGGATCGCTGGAGCACCGCGACGTTAACTCCACCGGCAAGGTGACCGCGAAGAAGATCGGCGCGGGCGAAGCCGTTGGCGTCAAAGCACCGTGGAAGTACGGCCCGTACCAGACCACCGAAGAAGCATTCAAACGCCGCGGCCGACCGGTCGACGAGTTCTCGCAGATCATCGGCGCCGACGTTGCCGATGCCACTCTGGAAGGTTTCATCCAGTACGCCACTGCTGCACTGCGCGCCTCGATCGGCTCCAACGCTGACATGGTGGTATCGGCCAACATTGAAACCGACGGCAAGAAGACACTGACCCGCGGCATGCGCAAGTTCGGCGACAAGTTCGGCCGTATCGCGCTGTGGGTTATGCACTCCAGTGCGTATTTCGACATCGTCGAAGAGGCGATCGCAAACAAGGTCTACGAAGAGGCGGGTGTCGTCATCTACGGCGGCCTGCCAGGCACTCTCGGCAAGCCAGTGCTGATCACCGACACCGCGCCTGCGGATGTGATCTTTGGCCTGCTGCCAAACGCTGTGGTGATCACTGAATCTCAGGCGCCCGGCTTCCGTTCGTACGCGGTGAACGACGAAGAGAACCTGGGTATCGGCTACCGCGCTGAAGGCACCGTCAACATCGATGTTCTCGGCTACAGCTGGAAGGAAACCGCTGGCGGTGCGAACCCTACGCTCGCCGCTGTGGGTTCGGCTGCTAACTGGGTCAAGCATTCCAACAGCAACAAGGTGACTGCTGGTGTGCTGATCACCCTGACCACCACGCCACCAGCCGGCGGCTGATACTGGCCCTGACAGCGGCCAGCAGTGGCCGCTACGGAGACTTTTATGGAACTGGTTTACTCCACTCAGAATTCGGATTTCGATCCGGAAAAGCGGTACCGCAATCCAGCGCACTTTGATCGGCCTGAAGCGGGTGTGACACACGCGGTTGTGATTGGCGATTGGCCGAAGGTGGCCGACGCTTATGAGGCGCTTGGCGTTGAGGTCTTGGTGACGAAGCCTTTGATCAGCGAACCGGTTGATTTAGGTGGCGCTGCGGTCATTGCCAGCCTTGAGCAGGACAACGCCACGCTGCGCGCCGAGCGCGACGGCATCCTGCGACTGATCGAAGCCGCCGAGGGGCAATCGGAGCTGGAACACCCGGGCGCAGGCGAACTGCCGATCCGCTTGTTCGGTGCGCTGAAAGCCATTCATGAGGGTTTCGAAACCCTTACGGGCGAACGTGACAACTTGGCGGGCGAGGTTGAATCTCTCCGCGCTGAAGTCGAACGCCTGAAGGCGGCAGCGGAACCGGTCGACAATGCTGAGAAGATCGCTGGTCTCAAAGCGAAGCTCGACGCCGCCAATGTGCCGTATCGAGCGAATGCTTCGGTTGAGTCGCTGGAAAAGGCGGTCTCTGAGCTTCCGAACGCGTAATAATCCGGGTGCCCGGTAACGTGGCATCCGATCCAGAACATCACAGCGAGCTGATTCATGACTCTCATCATCGAGGACGGTACCGGCAAGCCTGACGCCGAAAGCTACGCATCCGCCGAGGACTTGGCCATGTACGCCGTGAAGTTTGGCGTGGTCATCCCGGCGGAGGTGCCAGCGCAGGAAGCGTTGCTGCGCCGGGCCGCGCTGGCAATGGACGGCATGACCTGGAAAGGGCGAAAGTCCAACAGCGAGCAGGCTCTGGCCTGGCCGCGCCGCGGTATCGAGTTGGATTACGAGATCAAGCCCGACAACTACCTGCCTGCGCGGATCCAGTACGGGCAAATGGCGCTGGCTGCTGAGATCCACAATGACGATGTCGACCCGATCGAGAAGCGCAAAGGCGCGGTGACGCTGGAACGAGTCGAAGGCGCGGTGACTCGCGAATACGCGACGATCCCCAACACCAGCAATCGGCTATTGCCGGCGGCGCCTGATCGGCCGAGCGCTACGCAGTTTGCCGACTACTTACAAAAGCGCGGGCTGTTCGCTGTTCGGGCTTGAGCTATAGCCCCAAGTCGTCTTCTAAGATTTTCCCAGTAAGGCGGTGCGGCGGAGATCCCCTGAGATCCCAAGCCCGAAGGTCTCGGTCAAGATCTGAATACAGGAACTCTCCATCATCAAGCACATATTTCTCAAATATGTTGACGGCTAAATGATTAAATTTCGTTCCTGCTAGCGCCTCTCTCAACAGCGTTTGGAGTTGGATTTCCAAGCGCTGCCTCTTGGCTCGTGGATGCTTGTGCTTTATAGCGAAGTTCAGACTAAGCGCTGTCCGACGTAGCAGGCTGAGTACTTTCGGCGTCATCAATCAACTCTCAGGGGGATAGACATGGCCTTCTATGACGAAATGGCCGTGATGGTTCTGGATATGATCACAGAGTTCGGCCAGCCCGTAACCATCAGCAAGACGGAGCCGGGCGAGTACGATCCTGAAACAGGTGGGGATTCACCGGGCGCCACCATCGAACAGACCGCCCAAGGCATCCTGCTCGACTTCACCGGTCAGGAGTTCCAGAACAACAGCCTCATTAAGCAGGGCGACAAGAAATTGAAGATCGCCGCGCAGGGGCTGGAATGGGTGCCTGAGTTACTGAACAAGGTCATTATTCAAGGTCGCACCTGGTCAATCGTCCCTCCCTTGAAAGAAATCAATCCGGCCGGCACGCCGATTATCTACGAATTGCAGGTGAGGTCATGAGCCGGGCGGGCGCCGGTCAATCCGGCAGCTTCGCGCTGAGTCTCGCCGAGTTTGCGGCCGAGACCAGCGAAGCCATCGACGCGAGTGTGCGCGAGATCATAATCGAGGTCGGCAGTAGCCTGATCCGCATGTCTCCTGTAGGTAACCCGGAGATCTGGGCACAGAACGCTATCGCGACCCAGTACAACAAGGCTGTCGCCGACCATAACAGCGCGCTGCGCAGCGATTCGACCAGCCTCACCAAGGGCGGCAGGCTCAAGAGAGGCCGCAAGCTCAACGACGGCATGGATATCAAGGCGCCCGAAGGCTACGTCGGCGGCCGGTTCCGCGCGAACTGGCACATCTCTCTCGGCGTGGTCGAGAGCGTCACCTTCGACGAGGTTGACCCGAGCGGCGCCGAGACTACCGCGGCGCTGGTAGCAGCAATGAGCGACTTCACCGCCGGCCAGATGGCCTACATCATCAACAACTTGCCCTACGCGATTCCGCTGGAGTTCGGTCATTCGACCCAGGCTCCCGGCGGCATGGTCCGGGTAACCGTGGCTCGCTTCCAGCAGATCGTGCAGGAGGCCATCAGGAACAATCAGGTATGAGTCACGCACGCGCCCGTCAGGCCATCGAAACGAAGCTGGCCGCATGGTCGGCTGCGCGTCCAATACGAGTGGCCTACTCGAATCAGCCATTCACGCCAAATCCATCTGAAACCTATCTCCGGGCCTTTCAGCTTCCAGCCAGCACCACTTGCCGTTATCTCGGCGGGGACGCCTACGAATACGCCGGCGTCTATCAGATCAGCATCGTCTGTCCATCTGCCCAGGCCATGGCCACCGCAGAGACGCTTGTTGAGGAGCTGACCCAACTCTTTCGCGTAGACACGCCACTGGCCCGCAACGGGTTCGATGGCCTCATCACGGAACCAGTAGATCAAGGACCAACAATCACAGAGTCGGCGACCTACACGGTCCCGGCCAGCTTCACCTACGCAGGTGTCGCAGACCAACCGCCCGCCGGGGCATAACCTACCGCCGTCAGGCGGGCACTCAAGAGGAAACACACCATGGCCGCACGCTTCCCGCTGCCGAACGGCGCTGTGCTGGAGATCGCCAGCGTTATGGGATCCGCCGTCGCTTTTACTACTTTGACCAATGCGAAACCGCCGGTCGCCGCCTCTGTAGGGCACGACATTGAAAACGGCGACGTTTTGCTGATCAACTCCGGTTGGGCGCTGATAAATGATCGCGCAGTAAAGGCGTCCGGGATTACCGCCGATGCGTTTGCGCTGGCCGGCCTCAACACCACCAACACCGACAAATTCACTGCTGGTGCTGGTTCTGGCTCAGTGATTCCTGTGTCCGGATGGACGCAAATCTCGAAAGTTACGTCCTTCACATCCTCCGGCGGTGAGCAGCAATATCAAACTGTCGGCTACCTGGAAGATGACGACGACAAGCAGTTCCCTACCAACCGCAACCCGACCACTATCACTATCGTGGTGGAGGATCAGCCGACCGCTCAATACGTCGAGACTGTCGAAGGCTTCGACGACACCAAAGAGCTGGCCGTTGTACGCATGAAGTTGCGTAACGGCGATCAGATCCTCTACCCGGGTTATGTGAGCATCACTCCTGATCCAACGATGGAGCGTAACAACGTGATGACGCGAACCATCAGCATCGGGCTTTCGGCTCGTTCGCTTCGTTACTTGGCCGGCGCATAAGGACTCCCCATGGCAAAGATCAGGATCGCCCAGAACCCTACGTTCAGGGCACTAGTGCACATCCCTGTCGTTGGGTGTGAGCCCGAGGCAATCGAGTTCACCTTCAAGTATCGCGATCGCCCGGCACTCGCCGCGCTGTTCGACGAATGGAACCTGAAGGCGAAGGAAATGCGCGAGGGATTCGGGGAGGGCACCACATTATCGGATGTCGTTGCTGCCGAAACCGAGTATCAGGTGCAGCAGATCAAGGATCTGGTAGCGGGCTGGGGCTTCGACGACAAGTTCGACGACAAGAGCATCCTCGCCCTTGTGAAGTCATGCCAGGGTACTGCCGAAGCGGTAGTGAATGCCTACCAGAGCGCATTCAATCAGGCCCGGCTGGGAAACTGAGGGCAGCAGCCGCAGCGTTGTACGAAAGCGGGCCATCTGCTGAGCAGTTGGCAATCCTCGGGCTGACGGCTGCCGATTTGTCGGGTGACGATGTAGAGGTCTGGCCATGCAACTGGCCGGCCTTTCTCCTGTTCAATCGAATGTCCACGCAGTGGCGGGTCGGCGCCGGAGGCGCAATCGGCCTCGATTACAACTGCATTCGCGACGTCGCCGAATTCCTCGGCATCAAGAAAAAGAAACTCGCTGAAATCTTTCCTGACCTGCAGGTGCTGGAAGGCGAAGCTCTGCGCGTCATGGCGGAGGAAAGGGAAAACAGCCCGTAATCACGGGCACTTATTCAAGGTGAGTCGATGAACATTGCAGAACTCGGCGTCAAGATCGACTCGGCCGATGCGATCGAGGCCAGAGCGAGCCTGGATGAGATGGCGAAGGCCGGCGGCCGGGCCGAGCAGTCCGCCGTTTCGCTGATGAATGAAATGCAGGCTCTGGAGAAGTCGCTTTCCACCAGCGCCAAGACCACGCAGGACCTTGCCAAACAACGTGATGCGCTGGCGAAGCTGACCAAAACAGGCGCCTATGGCGAGGCTGAGGCCGCGAAGATCTCGGCGCAGCTCGACAAGCAGCAGGTAGCGCTGGCCAAGTCGACCATGGATGAGCAGAAGGCACTGAACAGCCTGTTGGGCGCCATCGACCCGGCCCGCGCCGCGCTGGCGAAGCTGGATACTCAGGTCGAACAACTGGGCAAACATCTGGATGCCGGCCGCATCAGCCAGGACGAGTACAACACCGCCCTGAGCAAGATCGACAAGGATTACGACAAGCTCAACAAAACCACCACCGGCTTCGACAAGCTGCGTCTCGGCACGCGCCAGGCGCAGGAAAATGTCGTTCAGCTTGGGAATGCTCTGTCCTCGGGAGACTGGGGTAGCGGCGTTCGCGCAGTCGCACAATTGGGCGCTGGTGCAGGTGAGGGCGCGGCGGGACTGCTCGCAATTCTTGGTCCGCTTGCGCTCGCCACCGCTGCGGTGGGTGGTTTGGGATACGCTTTCTACAAGGGCAGCGAGGAGCAGGATAGCTACAACAAATCGCTGATTCTGACCGGCAACTACGCCGGTGTGAGCGCCGGGCAATTGGGCGACATGGCGCGTCAGGTCAGCGCCACCGTTGGCACCACTGGCCAAGCAGCAGCGGTGCTGGCTCTGCTGGCCGACAATGGAAAGATCGCCGGAGAGAGCTTCATCGGCATCACCCAAGCCGCCGTGTCGATGCAGGAAACGACAGGCAAGGCAGTGAGCGAGACAGTTGCCGAGTTTTCCAAGCTCGCTGACGACCCGGTCAAGGCGTCTGCCGCGCTGAATGAGCAGTACCACTACCTGACCGCGTCGGTCTATTCGCAGATCACCGCGCTGGAGAAGCAGGGCGACCATGCCGGCGCCGTGAAGCTGGCTACCGAGTCGTTCGCTGATGCAATCAACGAGCGTACACCGCGAATCCTCGAGAATCTGAGTTTCTGGGAGAAGGGCTATAACGCCGTTGCTCGGGCTGCTGATGGATTGAAGAATATCGGGCGCAGCGATATCGGCGCCGATATCGAGCAAGCCCAGCGCGACTTGGCGAGCGCTCAGGCAGGCAATATCGGCCTGTTCCAGAACAAACAGGAGATGATTGATCTCTACCAGAATCGTCTCGACATGCTGGAGGATCAGAAGGCTGCCGAAGCCGATATCGCCAAATGGCAAGGAGAGCAGGCGAAAGCTCAGGGCGATGCCGTCTCCTCAATGGCGAAGGTAGACGCACTCACCAAGTCAGCGTGGACGAATGAGCAAAAACGTACCGACGCGATCAAGGAATACAAGCGGCAGCTCGAAGACATTCGCAAGGTCGCACCCAACGATCCGCGACTGAATCAGGCGGCGATCGATAAGAACCTGGCGAACATCAACGACCAGTTCAAGGATTCGAAAGCGGCTGGTTCACAGGTCGATCTGACCAGTTTCAACAATGCCAAGAACAACCTGGCAGCCATCAGCGAAGAGTACAAAAACGCCCAAAAGGAACTGGACGCAGCGCAGAAGGCTGGACTCGTTTCTCAAGCCGACTATGCCCTGAAACGCGAAGCGCAGATCGGCAACGAGCGCGACGAGGTGACCGCAGCCTACGAGGCGGAGATCGCCGCGCTGGAAGTCGCCAAAGCGAAGAAAACCACTTCTGCCGCGCAAAGCATCCAACTGGACCAGAAGATCGCCGACGCGCGCGCAGGCATGGTCAAAGCGCAGAAGGACGCGGACACCCAGCTTGAGGTTCTGGCCACGAACGAGACCGGCCGTCTCGCTAGACAAGAGCGGGCGATCACGACCTACGTTCAGGCCTTGGCTCAGCAACAGCGAGCGCTGGAACTGGCAGGGCAGCGCGCCGTTCTCGGCGTCGGTCAGGGCGATCGCCAGAACGCGCTCAACAGTGAGTTGAACAGCCAGCAGGATCGGTTCGCACAGCAGTCGCTGGAACTGGCAAATCAGAAGTCCGACCCGTCGCGGAATATGTCGGAGGAGGAGTTCGCCCGTAAGTCGCAGGCTCTTGCCAATGCGAACAAGGCCGCAACCGATCAGATCCGGCAGAACTACGCCGATGTCGAGAAAGCTCAAGGGGAATGGACCAAGGGTGCAACGTCGGCTTGGGCCAATTTTCTGGACTCGGCGAGCAATATCGCCGGCCAGACAAAGACCCTGTTCGGCAACGCTTTCAGTTCGATGGAAGATGCGGTCGTCAATTTCGCCATGACAGGGAAGCTGTCATTTGCTGACTTCACCAAGTCGATTTTGGCGGACATGGCGCGGATCGCGACTCGGCAGGCCAGTTCGGCGCTGCTGAGCAGTCTCGTGGGTGCCGCCCCCAGTTACTTCACTGGCGGAGGCGGCGGTAACGGGCTCGCGGCTGGATCTGCCGGTGCAACGTCTTCGAATCTTGGCGCGTCCTCGGCAGGTTACTCCAGCAAGTACTTCCCGCAGGCGCTCGGCGGTGCCTGGTCGTCGGGCGTGCAGATGTTCGCCAACGGCGGTGCCTTCACCAACAGTATCGTCAGCGCGCCGACCGCCTTCGGGATGGCTGGTGGGGGTGCGGGCGTCATGGGAGAGGCCGGGCCGGAGGCGATCATGCCGCTGACCAGAACCTCAAGTGGAAAGCTGGGCGTTATCGCGGCCGGTGGCGGCTCCGGAACCTCGATCAGCATCAGCGCAACGGTGACAGTGATGACGCAAGATCGGAGCTCCGAAGGCATGCAGATTGACCAGCAAGCCCTGTCGAAAAACCTTCAGTCGCAAATGCAGGCCGTGGCCGAAAAAGCTGTGGCTGATTCTTGGCGCGCGGGCGGCACCAGCTTCCGAAATGCAAACGGGAGGGCCTAATGGCCATCGAGAAATTCACTTGGCCAACCGGGCGCGGGGAAACACCCGATATCAACTATCGGGTGCGCTCCTCGAAGTTCGGCAATGGCTACACCCAAAACGTCGGCGACGGACCGAACAACAAAGAGGACTCCTATCCAATCACCTGCGTCGGCCACAAGGCCAAGGTGCAGCAGATCATGGCGTTCCTCGATAGGCACGCCGGGGCAAAAGCGTTTCTCTGGACAACGCCGCTCGGCGAACTCGGACTGTTCACCTGCAAAAATCCCGCTCCCACGCCAATGGGCGGTGAGGTCTTCAAACTCACCGCCACGTTCGAGCGGGCATTCAAACCATAAGGGGCAATCATGCCGCTGATCAGTGACATCCAGGTGCTTGAGCCTGGCAGCGAAGTGCTGCTGTTTGAATTGGACGGCACGGACTACGGTGCGGACGTTCTGCGCTTCCACGGGCACGCTATCCCCCACACACCGGCCGAGCTGATCGCCGCCGGCGACAATGCCGATCAGCTTCCGGCGAAGGCGATCTACTGGCAGGGCAATGAGTACAGCGCTTGGCCGATGCAGATCGACGGCATCGAGGCGAACGGCGACGGGACTGCGGTTCGTCCCACTCTATCGGTGGGCAACGTCAATGGGCGCATCACCGCGCTCTGTCTGGCGTTCGAGGATCTGCTCGAGTTCAAGCTGACGATGCGGCATACGCTCGGCACCTATCTTGACGCGGCCAACTTTCCCGCCGGTAACCCCGCGGCAGACCCAACCCAAGAGACGATCGAGGTCTGGTACATCGACCAGAAAACGAACGAGGACGGGGAGACCGTCAGCTGGGAGCTGGCCAGTCCGGGCGACGTCGGCAATGAATCAATCGGCCGACAAGCCACAACCCTTTGCCATTGGTGCCTCACCGGCGGATATCGCGGGCCGAACTGCGGCTACACCGGTCCGTACGTCACGAAGGACGGTGTAATCACTGACAACCCTGAACTGGACGAGTGTGACGCCACGTTGGGCAAAGGCTGCATCCCGCGCTTCGGCGAGGGCAACCCGCTGCCTTTCGGTGGGTTCCCGGCCGTTTCCCTGATCGCACGGAGCTGACATGCGTAAACACATTTTGAACGCGATCCAGGTGCACGCGGCGACCGAGTACCCGAAAGAGTGCTGCGGCCTGCTGCTGGGCGTCGGTCGCAAGCAACAGTACTACCCGTGCCGCAATGTCTCGACCGAGCCGAACGAGGAATTTCGAATCGACCCAGAGGAATATGCGGCGGCGGAAGACGTCGGGGAAGTGATCGGCGTGGTGCATTCGCATCCGGACGCCACCAGTCGGCCGTCACCGCGCGACTTGGCCATGTGCGAGGCCACCGCTCTGCCGTGGCACATACTCAGTTGGCCGGAGGTGGATCTGAGGACGGTCATGCCCTCGGGCGATGTTCCGCTGCTGAAGCGGCCGTTCGTCCATGGCGCGTGGGACTGCTGGCAGGTTTGCGCCGACTGGTACAAGCGCGAGTGGGGGCTGGAGTTCGAAGCCTTCAAGCGCGTCGATGGCTGGTGGGAAAGCAAGGATAACGCCAGCCTGTACGAAGCGAACTACGAGGCAGCCGGCTTCTACCGCGTCGACCAACCGCAGCGCGGCGACATGATCGTGATGGAAGTGGGGCGCACGGTTTACCCGAACCACGCAGGGATATTCCTCGGCACTGATCCGGAGTTGCCCGGCGAGGACGCGGCGACGCTCGGCCCCGGGCCGTTCCTACTGCATCACCTGTATGGCAGGCCGTCGGAGGTCATCGTTTTCGGCGGCCCATGGCTCGACAGAACACGCCTGATTCTCAGGCACAAAGATGCACAACTGCTCACATGACGCGGCATGACCGCAGGAGAGATATATGAATCAGCCATTTGCGCGAGCTGAAGATGGAAGCGTGTTTATCAGCGATGCTGTACTGAAATCTCAAGCGATCTTTTCGGCTGCCGGAGTTTCGTTGCCAGCAGTCTGCGGCGAAAAAATCGAGGAGAAAGCCGACCTGCTCGAGCGCCGACTTTCAAGGCTGGAACAGGCGCTGGGGCTAGAGCCTATTTGTGTCCGTTGAAGAATTGGGTTATCGCCTTCACGTCCGGCGCCACACTAGGTGCCGACGGATATACCTTGGCCACCTCTAGGGCGTAGTCTTGAGCAGCCTGAATTGCCTCTGCTCCTTGAGCGGCTTTCAGTTGGCTTGCCAGCCCCGAAACAATGCAGCTCAGGGTGATGATCGAGGAGCCTGCGTAATCAAGGGCATCTTGTAACTGTTTGCTCATTTCACTTTCCTTGCGTTATCCGCGCCGACATTGGCGCAATCCCAGTCCTTGGGCTTGCAGGCAAAGGACTGGGGAATCCGTTGCGTGAGGGCAGGAGGCTACTATCGGAGGTCTGCGGGGCGTTACTGGGGTTGCATCCATACTGGATGGGTCGACAGGGTGGCTTAAGGGTACAATCTGGGTGATGATGGCATTTTGATCGTGAAAAAGGAGTTTCAGCTGTGGGTATTACTACAGAAGAGAAGGAGCGGATTGGTGTCGTAGTTCACCTAACTGGCCCCGAGTATCAATGTGCACTTATGACATGGAGTGTCGCCATCCACGATAAGCACGTCTGCTCACTTGAATCTTTGAAGTTGTATCGGTACGTGGTGCTTGTAGTCGATGGAAGACCGACGTCAATTGGTGAGATTGCGCGGTGGAGTTTTGACGTCGGAGACGATGGTGAGCGCGTTGCATTTTTCTTACTGCTTTCAAGTGAAATCAGCGACCTCTCTGAGGCGATACCTTATCCGTGCCGCGACATTCTGTGGCTGACTAACTCCTACGCCAAGCAGGCTCAATCGGCGTTATCGCAAAATGCCAAGACAAAACCTAAAGATGCAATCCCAACACTTGATATCGACGATGCCTCGACGTCAGTTGCTCGGCGGTTTGGCATTGATCCCTCGCGAGTCGAAATAACAATCCGCTCGATAAATGCCCGCAAATAATCTGGCATGCCCGGCCCAGTGACGGGCTTTTCATTTCCGGCCGCAGTCAGTGATATCTTTCAGCTTTCCCACAGGAGTGACCTGCATGAAAGTGATCGTAGGAGCGCTGGCTGTAGCGCTGTTGGCGGGGTGCTCAACCCCGAGCGATTTGAAAAAGAATCCTCCGTCCATCAGCGCAAGCTCGAAGAAGTCACCCAAGCAATATGCTTTGTGTGTACTGCCTAAATGGCAGGAGTCCCGCTCAGCATCGACCATGTCTGAAACTGAGAACGGCTACCGCCTGATCGTGGCTACGGATATTTCGGCTGATGAAGTTCTTGAAGTAACCAGCGTCGGTTCGGGAAGTAAGGTGTCCCTCTATCAGAGAATGCCTTGGGCAAAAATGGTGGGGCGAGGAGCGATAGAGGATGCAGTCCGAGACTGCTTGTGACCCGATTAGATTGAACAAACCGCCAAGTGGCGGTTTTTTTTCGTCAGGAGAAAATGCGTAATGGCGGCTATAGCTTCGAACTCGTCGATGACTACTATCCTTTTGTCGGGCCCGCTGGCGAGACTGTTTGGTCGCGCTCACGTACGGGAGCTCAGTAGCAAATCAGTTGGTGAGGCCTTTCAAGCTTTGAAGTGCACGCTTGAAGGATTTGAGCAGGCGATCAAAGACCTAGACCGGCGCGGGATGCGGTTCGCAATTTTTCGCAATCGGAAGAACATCGGCGAAAAAGATTTCGGATTGGGTGGCGCTCATGAAATCCGAATCGTTCCCGTAATTTCAGGCAGCAAGCGGGCAGGCGTGCTGCAAACGATCATCGGCGTTGTCCTCATCGCAGCATCGTTCTTCGCTGGTGGTGCTGGGCCTTCCCTGTTTTCTGCGGGGCTCGCTATGACAGCAGGCGGTGTAATCCAGTTGCTCAGCCCGCAAGCCTCTGGCCTGAAGCAGAGCGCATCCCCCGAGAACTCCCCGTCCTATGCCTTCGGCAGCGCCAAGAACACCACAGCCAGCGGCAACCCGGTACCGATCTGCATCGGCGAACGCCGCTGGGGCGGTATGATCATCTCAGCCTCGATCTTGGCTGAAGACAAAGTGTAAAAATTTTATGGCTGGGGGGAGGCGGAAAGCCGCGGTTGCTTCTTAAAGTTTGACGTCCGAATGTATCTAGCAAGCATCCATAATCCGCTACCAACTGCGGCAAAAACTAGAGCGAAAATCAATTCGGCCAATCCCTGACCAATCTGTTGGGGCGTTACATATCTGGAGAGCATTTTTACCGAAGAGGTGATGATTGTGTATGCAGTGAAAATCCACAACACGGCTGAAATTGCGTACACCGGAAGCGAAAGGGTTGTTCGTAGCCAAGTTGGAGCTTTTTTCATCAGCACTTATTTCCTTGATGACTGAGTCGAGCGCCTCATCGTAGGAGGGCGCAGCATGCGAATTCTATCATCACGACTTTTTACAGAAATGCCATTAGGCCGCCCAAGAGGCGGTTTTTTTATGCCTGGAGGTAAGCATGGGCGCAGCAGCACAGATCGAGATCCGCGGTGAGAAGGGCGGCAGCAGCAAGCCGAAGTCGCCAACCGAAGCCAGCGACAGCCTGCGCTCGACTAACCTGGCCAAGCTGCTGATCGCCGTGGGTGAGGGTGAGTTCGACAGCGTCCCGACCGATTACGACATCTACCTGGACAACACGCCGATCCGCGATGCCAGCGGCAACTACAACTTCCCGAACGTGAAGTGGGACTGGCGCCCAGGCTCGGTGGATCAGACGTATATCCCGGGCATTCCATCGGTGGAGAACGAGACGTCGCTGAACATTGAGCTGCGAAGCGATTCACCGTGGGTGCGCTCTATCACAAACACCCAGCTTTCCGCCGTGCGCATGCGTTTGGCCTGGCCGGCGCTGCAACGCTCCGATGACCAGGGCAATGTCGGCGGCTACCGCATTGAATACGCAATCGACGTGGCCACCGATGGCGGCGCCTATCAGCAGGTGCTGGTGGATGCAGTCGACGGCAAGACCACCACGCGCTACGAGCGCTCGCGCCGCATCGATCTGCCGGACGCCACTACCGGCTGGCAGATCCGCGTGCGCCGCCTGACGCCGAACCAGAACACCAACAAGATCGCCGACACCATGCTGGTGGCCGGTTACACAGAGGTGATCGACGCCAAGCTGCGGTACCCCAACACCGCGTTGCTCTACATCGAATTCGACGCTGAGCAGTTCACCAACATCCCGGCCGTCACCGTGAAGTGCAAAGCCCGTCGCTGGATGGTGCCGAGCAACTACGACCCGATCCTGCGCACCTACACCGGGACGTGGGACGGTTCGATGAAGTCGGCCTGGACCAATAACCCGGCGTGGATCACCTACGGCATTTGCACTGAAGACCGATTCGGCCTGGGCAAGCGCATCAAGCCTTTCATGGTCGACAAGTGGGAGCTGTACCGAATCGCCCAGTATTGCGACCAACTGGTGCCGAATGGCCTCGGCGGTCAGGAGCCGCGCTTTCTCTGCGACATGAACCTGCAAGGCAAGGCTGATGCCTGGTCGCTGCTGCGCGACATCTCGGCGATTTACCGGGGCATGACCTACTGGGCGCAGGGGCAACTAGTGATGCAAGCGGACATGCCGCGTGCCCAGGACTTCGACTACGTCTTCACCCGTGCCAACGTCATCGACGGAAAGTTCTCCTATGGCAGCGCATCGGCGAAGACCCGTTACACCCGGGCGCTGGTCAGCTACGACAACCCGGCAAATAACTACGACACCGACGTCATTCCGTTCGCTGACCTGGATCTGCAGCGCCGTTACGGCGACCGTCCGACCGAACTGAGCGCCATTGGCTGCACCCGCGCCTCCGAGGCTCAGCGCCGTGGCAAGTGGGCGATCCTCAGCAACAACCAAGACCGCACAGTGTCGTTCAAGACCGGCATGGAAGGTGTGATTCCGCTGCCGGGGCACATCATCCCGGTGGCGGACTCTTTGCTGGCGGGCCGTGAAGTCGGCGGCCGGATCTCGGCGGTGGCGGGGCGAGTGATCACGCTCGATCGCGACACCCAGGCCAAGGCCGGCGATCGACTGATCATTAACCTGCCGGGTGGCCGTGCCGAAGGTCGCACCGTGCAAAGCGTCAACGGACGCGCCGTGACCGTAACGGTCGCCTACAGCGAACCGCCGGTGGCGCAGCTGCAATGGGCGCTTGATGCCGATGACCTGGCTATCCCGCTGTACCGTGTGCTGCGCACCAAGCGCACCACCGAAGGTGACTACGAAATCAGCGCGCTCCAGTTCGAGCCGAGCAAGTTCGCATTCATTGACACCGGCGCACGGCTGGAAGAACGGCCGATCAGCGTGATCCCGATCACCGTAGTTCCGGCACCGGCGAGCGTGTCGCTGTCGTCGACTTCGTCGGTTGTTCAGGGGCTGGCCGTGGCCACCATGACCATCAGCTGGCCGGCCGTGGATGGCGCTGTCGGCTATGACGTGGAATGGCGCAAGGACAGCGGTAACTGGATCAAGCTGCAACGCACTGGCATGACCAACGTCGACGTCATCGGCATCTACGCTGGCGCCTACGTGGCCCGAGTACGCGCGGTGAGTGCGTTCGATATCTCGTCGATTTGGCGTAATTCGATCCTGACCACCCTCAAGGGGAAGGAAGGATTACCGCCGGCTGTGTCGTACCTGACGCCGACCAGTCTTGTTTACGGCATCCGGATGGCGTGGGGCTTCCCACTAGGTGCAGAGGACACCCAGCGCACCGAGATCTGGTACAGCAAGACGATTTCTCGGGATGACGCGATCAAGCTCGGTGACTTTGCCTATCCGCAGGCATCGCACGAACTGCAAAACATCCTGGCGGGAGCGAGCTTCTTCTTCTGGGCGCGCCTGGTGGATCGCACTGGCAACATCGGCCCTTGGTACCCGCAGGGTGTAGGCGTCAATGGTCAGGCGAGCTCCGATCAGACTGAGTACGAAAAATACTTCTCCGGCCAAATCGGCGAGTCGGCGCTGGGCAAACATCTGAGTGACCGCATCGAACTGATCGATGGCCCCGCTGATCTACCCGGCTCGGTCAATAACCGTATCCAGGTTGTTACGGGTGAAGTTGATGCGATCTCGGAGAAGGTCGACGGCGTGTTCGCGCAGGTCAATCCACCGCTTGCCGGTGAAACCGAAGGCTTCGCTGGCTCGACAGAAGCCTTTGTCGGCGTTTGGTCGTTACAGTCTGCGGTAATCGAGGGTGATGTAGCCACCGGCACCCGTGTCGACACCGTACAAGTTGAGATGGGCAAAAACAGCGCCGTCATTCAGCAGGTTAGCGAGGCGCAGGTGACGCTGGATGGTAAGGCGTCGGCCATGTGGTCTGTGAAGATGCAGATCGATTCGAACGGGCGCTACGTCGCCGCCGGTATCGGCCTCGGCATTGAGAACGGCCCAGCGGGTTTGCAGAGCCAGTTCCTGGTGAATGCGGATCGATTTGCTGTGGTGAACGGATTGGGTGGAAGTCCCACCGCGCCGTTCGTGGTGCAAGACGGGCAGGTGTTCATCAATCAAGCGTTCATCAATACGGCATTTATCAAAGAGTTGATTCTTGGAATGACGCTCAAGTCGGCGGCACTCAATAACCAAGGATTGCCACTCCTGGAAATCAACATTCCGGCGGGCACTTTCACGCTGCGCGGCCAATCCAGCACCGGCTACACGCTGCTTAACAACAACGGGATCTATGTGTATGACCTGAACTACATCGAGCGCGCCGCTCTCGGGAAGATGACGTAATGGATTACTACGGCGCGAGGACGAAAGACGCGATGGGAAGGGTGACGCTGGAGTCATCGACGATGACCGTTCGATCAGTCGTGACAAAACAGGTCACCGTCCCTCCGATCACCAGTGACTTTACCAGCTTCATCAGCATGCCGGAGATCACCGCACAGTCATTTGTCTGTGCAACTTTGCCCAATCCGACCAATGAATTTTCTACCTTGCCTGCCGTTTTCTGGTCGGCGGGACAGTTAAGGGTACGGCGCGGACAGGGCATGGTGCTCAATATTTTCATCCTGACATACCAATAGGAGCGAGCATGGACTACGGGTTCCGGTCGCGAAACGGGTCGAACTTTTTTCAGATCGATAGCGAAAACAGGGTTCTGAACGTCGCGGCTTCAGGCAGCTACTCAATCGGCAAACCTCCGACCTCGCCAACAACGATCACTACCGCAGTCATCACTTACCCTTCGCCAATAACCACGGCCGAAGCTCCTCATGTGTTTCTCAATCCGACCAATCAAGGCATGTATCACACGCTGATTCACTCGGGTGGTCCAGGTGGCTGGACGGGCTTTGCTTTCAAACTTCACCTGATGGCGCCTTTCAATAGTACGGATTGCAGCGGTAAATGGCTGGTAGCGACGTTTCGCTCTACCTCGCCACCCAATGAATATGATTTGCGGCTGCGCAATGCAGCCAATGAGCAAATATTTGTCGGAGCGGACAACCTTCTTGTCCTGACTGGCTTCCCAATTAACGAAGGCTGGTCGCTGGATAATCGCGGTGGCGAAGTTTCTGGCATCTACTGGAGCGGCTACCAGATGCCATGGACGGGGTCTTACGAAGATTACTTTCTCGCCTCTACCTTGCTCGGCGGGAAGATCTATAACGGCAACACAACGCTCGAGACTCCTTGCGGTTTTCATGCAGGTTTGCGCTCAACTCTTAACGGTTATGTTGGGGCATTGGTAAGTTCTGAAGGGGGAACAGCGAAGAATGGTCGCACTACTTTTGCGGCCCGGCCGATGAGGCCGTTGTAACGAGTGGCCCGTACGTCGACCCGCCTGAGCGGGTTTTTATTGACCAAAATTAGAGTGACCACATGAGTAAGCAAACCATAAGCCTCGGGACGGCTCCTACAGGTGTAGGCGGCGATACGCCCCGCAGCGCCTTTACCAAAACTCAGAGCAACTTCGACGAGCTCTACGCTGCGCTGGGTGCAAGCGGCAGTCCTGCCGCTCTTCCGGCATCACTGCCAGTTGCCCAAGGCGGCACTGGCGGAACCACACAAGTCGCCGCTCGCTCCGGGCTCGGGCTTGGCACTGCTGCCGTCGCGGCTATCCTCGGAACGGTATCGCAATCCGGAGGTGTTCCAACTGGCGCCATAATGGAGATAGGATCAAACGCCAACGGCGCGTATTTCAAATTTGCTAACGGCATGCTGGTCTGTACTAATACCTTGGCTCCATCTTTTATTAACAGTTCTAATTTGTCAGTTTCGTGGTTATTCCCCATTCCGTATGCGCAATTCATGTATTGCGGAGTAAACATAGTAGGAGTCCTAGGCGTAAACAGGCTGTAACCACAGTTAGTGCACCGACTAGATCAACTAATGGTGTAACGGCAAGTATTTATAGTTTGGGTGCCTTCGTCGCAGGGGACGCGTCAGGCCTATACCTAGATCTGTTTGCAATTGGAAGGTGGTACTGATGATTATTAAACTTTCTCCACAGCGGCGAGATGACACCATCGAGATCACCAAGGCTGGATCGACATTGATGGTCAATGGTGAGGTATTTGATTTCTCTCTAATGACCGAAGGGGCAACGCTTCCGCGCGCTGCTATCTCTTCGGAGTGGTTTGCAGGTGATGTGGAAATGGTCGACGGCGAGATAATTCTTACGATGCTTCTCCCCAATCCAGTCAACTACAGCCCAGAACAGGCGTTCCCTGCTGATATGATTAATGTGCCTGATGGCCCCGTCGCGCTTCCGTTGCCGTTGCCGGAACCAGCACCTGTCACGGGCAATGTTCAGTTGGAGGCTGCCGAATGAACATCGACTGGTCCCTACTCATCACCCAAGAAATTAAGCTAGCCGCCGCCCAGGCCACACACCTGTCAGAGGTCAAAGCGAAGCTTGCCGCGAAAAACACCAAGGCCGTTTTGCAGATTGCCCGCATTCAGGATCGAGTTGACACCCTCGGTTACGGAATCGAAGCCGGCGCGGCAACCGAAGAAGACGAAGCCGAGCAGGCCGCGCTGCAAATCACCCTCAAAGCCTGGAAGTCTTACAAGTTCGCACTCGGCAAGGTGACTTCCAAGGCGTCATGGCCTGCCAGTCCAGAGTGGCCGGCCGAGCCGGTTGTACCGGAGATAGCCGCTGACCCCATGGCTCGCGCCGCCGATTTGATGTAACTCGCCGCAGCTGTACAACGCACCCGCCATCGAGCGGGTATTTTTTTGCCTGGAGAAAAGTGATGAAAGTTACCGAACAAGACCGCGACATCCTAGCCCGCACAATCTGGGGCGAGGCGCGCGGCGAAGGAACTGCTGGCCAGATCGCTGTGGCATGGACGATCAAAAACCGCGTGTTTGATGGAAAGACCAATTCGTGGTGGGGTGAGGGCTACGCTGGCGTCTGCCAGAAACCGTATCAGTTCAGTTGCTGGAACAAGACCGACCCGAACTATCAGTTCCTGATCGGCGTGAAGCAGATCCCGTTCCGCGAGTTGGCGCAATGCCGGATCGCTGCTGACCAGGTGATCGACGGCAAGGTGCCAGACCCAACCAACGGCGCCACGCATTACTACGCCGCAAGCATCAAGGCGCCGGCTTGGACAGCGAAGGCGAAACAAACCCTCGAGCTGGGCGGGCACGTCTTCCTCAAGGATGTACCGTGATGGTCGTTCCGTGGAAAGCGCTGGGCGTTCTGGTGCTGGTGCTGATCGGCGCCGGCAGCGCGTGGCACTTTCAGGACTGGCGTTACGGGAATCAATTGGCCCAGCAAGACAAACAGCACGCCGAAACCCTCAACCAACTTACGCAGGCGGCCGCCACCGCGCAGCAGGCCGAGCAGGACAAGCGTCTGGCGATCGAGCAGCGGCTTGCGGCCAGCGAGCAAACCCACTTCAGGAGAATGACCGATGCCCAACTTGACCAAGATCGCCTGCGCGATCGCCTTGCCACTGCTGATGTGCGGCTGTCAGTCCTCCTCGATGCAACCGACGCTGCCAAAGGCTGCGACGTGCCAGCCACCGCCGGCGCCGGCCGCGTGGATCATGCAGCCGTACGCGCCCGACTTGACCCAGCGCATGCTCAACGAATTATCGGAATCACCGGAGACGGCGACCAAGGACTGATTGCGCTGGCGGCGTGTCAGGCGTATGTCAGGGCTTTGGCGCGCTGAGCTGCTCATCTTTATCTGCCTGATTAGATTTCGGCTTCATTTCGGGCTGCCGTTTCTCACACTCACTCGCGATGGCGTTACTGATGGAGGTCTCGTGAGCCGCTGGCTCCTCTGGCGAGTGAGTCCACAAGCTCCGTCGCGAGGACTGCTTAGTGATTACTTGGTCGAAATAGGTCGAATTATGATATTTGATGATCTGCTTTTTTTATAATGATGGTGGCATAAAATCTAGATCTGGAGGCAGAAGTTTCCAGATGGTCTACAATGTCACTCGCACTTCTAATTGTTATTTTGGCTAAGAGAGGGATTTCTTATGGTGCCGTCATCGTCGATCGTTAGATCAGTGTCTCGCATAGTTACAAGTTGCCCTCACCCGAATATTTATCCAGGATTTCAAAGGGATGTTGTGCCTCGAATTTGGCTGGGAAATAGCACAACTTTATTGGCTCCGAAGGAGCCTGCCATACTACTTTCGTCATCGTCATCGTCATCGTCATCGTCATCGTCATCGTCATCGTCATCGTCATCGTCATCTAGGGGTTACCACACTTATACTCCTAGAGCTGGTGCGGCGGCACCCATGTTTAAGGTGCAGGTAGATAATGGCTGTATTGAAGCGGCAAATAGTATAGCTAAAGCCATGGCAGGTATCCGTGATTTACCATGGGAAGAATTAGGTTTTTTGGATAAACTAAAGAAAACGTTTTTGGGTTCTACAGAGCAAGTGTGTCTAAATGCGTCGCTGGTTAAACGAAATATGGAAGATAGTGTGGAGTCATTAAAGGGGCTGGTAGATACAAAAAAAGCTATTGTTATGATTGGTAATGACTTAACTATACCGAAAGGTGAGGGCGGGTCCAGGTATCTTACGCATCATGCGATAGTTGTATTTGATTATGTTGTTGGCTCTAATGGGAAGGTGAAGTTTGCGATTATTGATCCTGATAATACAACGTCTCACCCAAACATGATAAAGCTAATAGCGTATGCAAGAGAGCGAGGAAAGTCACTTACAGATTTGTCGCATAGTGAGATTGTTGAGGGGACAAATGATCCATCTGCGTTGATACGTATGATAGATGCCGAAATTTTGATTGGTAATCTTTCAAAGGAGGAAGGACTAGTGTCGCCTTATACTTTTGAAGCAAGGCCTGGATTAGCCGTTGTCGAGCCCGGTCCGAGTCCAAGTATTCTAGAGGGAAGTGATTGATATAGCTGTTCGTTATTAACGATAGAATTCATATTTTAACGATCCGGCATAACTGGTTTGGCGTGAGAGACTGCCAAAATACCGTCCTGATCAGATGAACGGCGATGGAGATCGGCATGGGAGATGTTGACGAGAAAATGGTAGAGGGGGAACTGCTAACTTAGCAGGCGCTGCGGGGGCACAACGAAGCGAACTGAATTAAGCCGGCAGAGGAGGTCGAACGACCGCGTCTCGACGCGGAATCACTCATGGCGGCAGTGTAGGATTATTAGAAATGGCAGTGCGGCCCCTTTATTGACTTTCGCGTAGGTAATTGTGTTCGGTCGGCAGGACGCCGTGAAGGGTTGCGTGACTTTTGCGTGACTTGGCGTGACTCTATGTTGATCTATAGCTATTCGATTGCAGCGAGCGCCAGAGAAATCAACCGTATGCCAGAGGTTTGCTAGGTTACTGCGTGCATGGGGTGCTAGGGGTCGAGTGTTCGAATCACTCCGTCCCGACCATAATTCCTGATTAAAATCAGACACTTAAGCCGATCAGATGGATCGGCTTTTTTGTGCCTGCGCAAAACCCGCGCAAAACTTGCGCAAAACTACCCGGTGATTTCGCTGATATTCAGATCAGGAATTGCCTCTGACCAGACGATCTCGGCATGGTCCTTCTGGTAGTTCTTCGTCATGGTCTCGCTGGCGTGGCCGGCGATCTTCTGACCGTCCTTTCCGGCTTTCTGATACAGGTGCAGCGACAGCGCGCGCACTTCATGGAAGCCTGGCATTTCCTCTTCCTTCCATCCCTTGTAACAACCCGCCGCCTCCCGGGCCTCTTTGAAGGCTCGCGTCAAATATCGCTCTTCGACCTGAGTCCAGTGGTCCTTCGTCTGCGCCTGCTTCTGCTTTTTGCGATCGGGCCTGCGGTGGATCAGGTACGATGAGACGATGTCATCCCGGCAACGG
This sequence comes from Pseudomonas fluorescens, assembly GCF_001648775.1. Classification (GTDB taxonomy): domain Bacteria; phylum Pseudomonadota; class Gammaproteobacteria; order Pseudomonadales; family Pseudomonadaceae; genus Aquipseudomonas; species Aquipseudomonas fluorescens_M. The sequence continues at coordinate 16,525 of NZ_LVEJ01000002.1, read as the reverse complement.
CTGATCACCGCCTGGAGTTCTTCGGTCACTTTGAACCGGATCCACGCCGCGTCGCTGGCCTTGGCCGTCTTCTGCTGAACCACATACAAAAACCCTTCCCGAACACCATCGAACCGCATACTCAAGATGTCCGTCCGGCGCTGCGCGGTGATCAGTGCCAGGTCGATTGCGTTCTGCAGCCAGAACGGTGACTTCTCCCGAGTGGCCTTCAGGCCTTCGACGGTGTGTCGCTTGCGCTGCTTCTTCTCAATTCGATTGATGGTGCTGGCCGCCGGGTTATCCGGACATAGGCCTTTGGCCGCTGCCTGGTTGAAGATGTCGATCAGCAGGGCGCGGCACTGATTGGCAGTACGCGGCGTGAGGGCGTCCAGCATCTCAGCGATCATGCGGATAGTGATCTGGTCGACCGCTTTGCCTTCGAACTGTTTCCGGAAGCGGCGGAAGTGTACGGCGTACAAGCCCAATGTTCCTTTCGCCAGCTCCCGAGGAGGCAGCACGTCGCGCTCGTAGGTATCCAAGAAACCGGCGAACGATTCGGATGTGCTGCCCATTACGGCGCCGATCAAGTCAGCGCCGCGCATGAACTCCAGGTTCAACTGCTTCGCGGCATCGATCGCTTTGATTCGGTCGGTGCCGAACTGGAACCACTTACCGTCGGTAGGCCGGCGGTAGCGATAGGTCGAGCGCCGCGAATCGAAGTACAGGTTCTGCGGCAGACTTTTGTTCGCCTTGTTGCGCGGCCGTGGGACCATCATGCAGTTCCTTTCAATACCATTGCGACCAGGTCGTTTCCGGCTGAGTTGCTGAACGCGGTCCAATCAACGTACCAGAGTTTGCCGATCTGCTCGCCGGGCACCTTGCCGTTGCGGATGTAGTTGCGGATCGCTTGGGGGCAGGGTGGTGTACCGCTTTCACCCCAGCGCCGGCGCTGGAACTCACTGATCTTGATCAGTTCTCTTCTCATTGTGATGCTCCACGCCGCCCGTGGCGGCAGAAGGTGGTGATGGGTTAATCGATTTGGTACCAGACGCCGCAATGAATGCCTTCGGATTGCAGTGATTTGTACATGGCCTAAACGCCTGCGTAACGCCGGTTGCCCTGTCCATCAAATGGCGCGCCGAGGTGAAAGGCGCGGGTGTGGTAGATGCTGGCTGTCTGCATCCAGCCGTGAAGGCCGGCATCGTGTAGTGTCTTCTCGCGGAGAAGGCCCCTGGCGCTGCTTTACCGGCTTCAATGGCGCGCGCGACCGCTGCCACCACTTCGGGCAACTGAATTTTTTTCATGGGAAGCGCCTCGCCTGCCGTACACCGGCAGGCTGGTAGGTTGGTTTGGGTCGGTGAATGGTGCAGAATCAGATAGCCATCATGATTGGCGCGCGTTCATCACGGAGAACAGAGCATGTCGTTACAGCAAGCTAAAAAATTGGCTGAAGTGCGGGAGCAAGTGGACTCTGCTGCTAAGAAGGTTGGAGAGTTGCACGAAAGTTTTCGAAATCAAATCAATGAAGAAGTGCTGAGTAACTTTATGAGTTACTTGGAGTTTAATGATTTCGTAGTTACCAAAACAGCCGCCGGTGCAGAGGGTCAATACAAAGACTTAAAAATAGCACTCGTCTTGCCTAGTGCTGAAGAACGTTATATTGGCGTCTATCATGGGTTTGGCGTATTGATTGACAGCAAGAAAAACGATGTTCGAGTTCTTCCACGCTTCACTGGTATGCCCGAAAGGCCTTTAGTGCGCAGCGGTGATGCGACTCAGCTCTTAGAAGAAGATCTTCGTCTCCTAACTGAAGAGGCGGAAAATGCAAAATTGGCGAGTTATAAGTTTGAATGCGCACAAAAAGGCTCTGGGCCGAATAAGTCGGTTCTGACAAAAGAAACAGTTGCCGAAGTAATTGACTACTTTTCCGCATAACAAAAGTATTCATAGGCAATCAACAACTCGCGCCGCGAGGGATTTAAATCCTTGCGGCGTTTTTATGTCACGTATCGTGCAATCTCCATCGAAACCAGATCATGGGCATTCGCCACCGGCATGCCGAGCTCGCGGGCAATGTGCACCTTGAGCCGGGCGCCTTTCGAGTTCTCCCAGCCGGGCAGCACCGCCACCTGCCCGCACAGGCCGAGGCGGGTCAGGTCGTAGGCCATGTAGTCGGCCCGGTCCGCGCCGTCGACTAAGCCGTGCTCTGCCGGGTTTTCGACGACGTAACCCCGGGCGCGCAGATCGGCGGCTATCTTGTTGAAGGCGGGGAAGTTGAAGTCTTCGAAACCAGTCATCGGCCCGGCTAGGTAGAGGCGGTTGGCGCGGGCAACCTCGAGCGTCACACCAGGCGCAACCACTGCGTTAATCCGGTTCACTGCCCGGTCAATGGGGCCCTGAATGAATGGCGGCATTGGCTCGTTTGCTGGCGGCGTCATTGAGGTGACGGCGGCGATCATCCCGATCAGAGATTCGGTTACTACCGTACGGATGTTTTCTGTGGGCATGGGGCGTCCTATGCCGGGGCATGCCCGGGCGGTGGAAGAGTGGCGGGAGTAAATTCGCTGCTGAGTTAGCAATACGAGAAAAAAGTTTGGTGGTGGCTAAGTGATATGATCTGACACCAGTCTTATCGGAAGGAGGGAAATCATCATGGAAAAGCTCACAAGTTTCATTCCTGTAATTGGCCCCGTTGTCGCTGCTGCATTAACAGCTGCAATTGCATTTGTTGTATCGGTATTAGCGAAAGAAAATAAAACCTCAGAATTTAGGCAAGCGTGGATTGAGGGGTTGAGGAATGATGTTGCAGAGTTGTTAGGCGATTTCAATATGCTCGAGACATCCCTCGCTATTTATACTAGTGACTCTGAAACAAGTAATGAGCGCCAAATTAGGTATGATAAATTTCACTCGGAAAATAGAGCCGAATACGCAAAAATTGATGCGCTATGCAATAGGGTTGTTTTGAGGTTGAACCCATCTGAGCATTCTTTGTTGATCAAAAAAATGAGGGTGTTGGAGGGTTCGATAGGTCAGGGTACTACTAGGTCTCATGCGCTGTGCAGTGAATTGGTGGATGACTTTGCAATAGTGTTGAAGTCTGAATGGGGGCGGGTTAAGAGTGGAGGGCCTACCTTTCGGGCAATGAAAAAAGTTGCACTTGCAAGTGTGCTGGTGGTGCTCATTGTCGGGGTGGCAGTTGGTGTTTTTTTTATTTTCGCAAAGTGAAAGCACTATGACTTAGTCGCCGCAAAAGCAGTCAATATCTTCAGCCAGATATTCAAAGTCGAAGTCAGTCTGCCGGGATCGTTGCTCGGCAGACCAGCCCATCGTTTTGTAATTCAGCGCGATCCTGCCGGAACACTTGGCCGAATCGCTCCTCAGTGCCTGACCACCAGATTACCCGCGACGGGTCATCCATGATGGTTTTGATCAGCTTGCCTTCGTTCTTCTTCCAGCACAGGTCGCAGTTGCCGAAGTCTGAATCCATTCCCAGATCGAAGGGCTGAGCATTCCAGAACTCAGCGACATTTTCCTTCGTTATGCCGGCCGTATATGGCGGACAGACGTTGTCCCAGCGGGTGCCGCCCCTGTCATTGGCGGCCATCATTCTGTGTTAACGCTTCGGTTCGTCGTACTGGATGCCAACCACGCAATCCCACTCGGTGTAGCCCAAGGCGCGCATGTTTTTCTCGCCGATCTTCACCTCTAGGTAGGCGGTGCACATGTTGTTGGAGAAGTTCGGCAGCACCGGCGGCAGGCTCTTCTCCGCCTTCCGGTAAGCCGCGTAATACTCAAGCATCAGGGTGAATGGCTCGCCGTTGCGGCTGGCTGTTTCGAAGTCCACCAGCTTGTACCAGGGTGCGTCGTCGGGTTGACCATAAACGCGGCACCACTCCATCCAGACGATGATGACGTTCCAGCGCTTCGCCATTTGGTCGATGAAGACCAGCGTTTCCTCGCGCTCTTTGCCGGTGTTCTGGAAGAACAGGTGCACATCAGGCGGGAGCGTCCCGTCGTGTGCTTCGAGGATCTTTTAGACCATGTGCCCGCTTGTGCGACCACCACTGATGCCGATCTGGGCCGGGCCGGTGATCAGGTAGGGATTCATAATTGCTCCAGACAGCCGATTACCTCGCCGGCTGGCGTGATTCGTTGAAGTGGGGTATTCATAAAGATTGGTAAATAAAAAAGGAAAGTTTCTGTGGTTGATTTTGTTATGGACGGTATTGCTGTGGTGCCCGCGGCTAAAGTCTTTATTCACCTAGAGCAAATTGAAGACGTGGGTTTCATTACGTGCGTTCAATCAACCGCCCCTTTACAGGTTGGCGAGCATGGACTCAAAGCCTATTGCAGGCACCTAAACGTTGAAGTTGGTGAGGAGGACGCATTCGCTTACCATTCAATCTGCACTCGAGTTGGCGCTTTCCTGGTGATTTATCGATCGGACGAAGAGTCTGAGAGGTTAGGAAAAAAAGCCATCAATGACGCAGCTAAGCTCAGGGCAGAAGAGGAGGGAGGGCGTTGTTATTGGCATGAAAAATGATTATTGGAGAGAGTATCTCGTCGCCCGGGTGTTGTTAAATCATTAGTAGGCTATTGCGGTGAAACTCCAGCGCAACGATTTTAGATACGTTGATTTCGTGGCGCGGATCCAGCAGCTCCAAGAGCATGTAGGTGATGCAGGGCGAGTATCATCGCTTCGCCCTGTTCATCCATCTGGCGCCCTTCAAGTCGGCCAGCACTTGCCTAGTGCCAGCCAGCGCACGCATTCGCAACTCTTCCTGACCGCGGCCTTCTAGTACCGTTCCGCATCGCTCTTGGTCATGGCCTAACTCTTCGATTCCTCTGGCCGGAGAATCCATAAATAGTGTATGTATCCCTCAGCTCAAATAGGCAGGAGGCCGAAATGAGGTTGCTGAGCGATGTAGATGCGCTGGAAGCGATCGAAAAGGACGCCAAGGCAATGCTGAAACGGATAGGGCTGCCGGACGATGCAGTGAAGCTGGAGGTGGTCGTGTTCCTTCGGGAGGTGAGCGACCTGGCCGGCTACATGGAGTCGGCGCACCGAGTCGTCGAGTCGCCGAGCTTTGTCTGAGCTGGCGTATTGCCGATCGTTGCGTTATTTGTGTTCGGCCCGGCATGAAGCCGGACCAAGGAGCTTGAGATGGACGGAAAACCTTCCAACAAATTGATCGCAGAGCAAAGCGGTCTGACCGAAGCAGAGGTCGGGACGTACGTAACGGCTGTCGAAATGCAGGCAGATGGAAGCTGGATGGTTTACTTCGGTGTTGAAATCGCTCAGTTGCCAGATGCCGACAAGAAAATTAATGCATCCCGAACGCTGTTGATTCCAAGCTGGCTCGCCAAGCATTGGGTAGACCGAGACATTGGCTAGGGCGCAGCCCTCCGTGACCGGTGGTGGCAATTTGGTGTGAAATAGGGTCTGATTCTCAATCGGCTTGGAGCCGTTAGGAAAAACAATGTCGAAATTAGAAAAAGCGGACAACCCTGCGACGGAAAACACAAGCATCAGCAGTGATGCACTTAAGAAAAAAGCGTTCATAGTCACACCAATAGGTGGCGCGGACTCATCGACTCGAAGGGCTGCAGATGGACTTATTAGTTCGGTCTTAAACCTCTTCTGACTGACTTGGGATATGAGACGCATGTGGCACACGAAATCTCAATAACCGGCTCAATCACCCGCCAAGTTATCGAGCACATCCTTGAGGATGACTTGGTCGTAGCTAACTTGTCAGAGCTCAATCCAAACGTGATGTATGAACTGGCGGTTAGGCACTGCTCCGGAAAGCCTGTAGTAGCAATCGCGGAGTTTGGAACAAAACTACCATTCGACATAGCCGATGAAAGAACGGTTGTTTATACGAATGATATGCGCGGTGTGGTCGAGCTCAATCCATTACTTCGCAAAGCAATTGAGGCGTCCGTCGAAAAAGCTGAACAAGATAACCCTGGTTTGAGAGTGCGGCAAAATCGAGCACTGCTAGAATCATTAGATCAAACTGACGCAAAAACGATACTTATCGAGCGCCTTGATGGGATTGAGGGGCTTTTGCGCGGGTTGACAAATGAGCGGCACTTTGATCAGCCTGCACCAATCGAAAATAACGCGCTAAGTTTTAAAATGAAAGCGTCGGAAGAAATGGTGAAGCAGTTTTGTGAGGCAATATCAGTTTACGGATATTTCGCCCATTGGACTGCGATAATGTCTAACGATGGCGTAAGAGAGTACACAATGACAGTAAGTGGCTCTAGCAAAGTGGATTTAAGTATTCTTGCGAAAATTGCAGGGGACCTAAAGGTTGATATTAGGAAGGTCTAAGTATTTTAACCGCATTGCTTAAGCAGTTTATTAATATATTTTACCGTGGCTGACAATTTCGTCGTCAGGCTCTGGCGGATCGTCGGCCAGCGACTTCATGCCGGCGGCTTCGATAAGTAGCGACACCTTTTCAGAAACTACAAAAGGTGTCGTGACACACTTGAGCATCTGGGCCTGAGTTTCGAAGTCGGCGGCGATCAGATTCCGCAGCAGGTTCTGATACACCTCCTGCTGGTTGTTGAAGCCGTGGGCGACCATGACCCGCTTGAGGTCGGGCTTGAACACGCCGGCGACCTCAACCGTAAACTTCTCGATGCCCAATACAGCGTCCTTCGCTGCTGCTTTCTCGCGCTTCTTGCGCTGCTCGATGGCTTCCGCTGTCAGCTGCGGCTCTACCATCGTCAGCTCCTGTTCTTCGGCCATGGCCTACCTCTTCAATTCCGCTGGCCGGCAAGTCCAGCCAGGTCTGTCGGCGGCGCGTGGCCGCCCGGTTGATGTTTCGTCTCACGCTGCTTCCTTCACCAGCCTCACGCCGGCCATTCTGAACTTGTCGCCTTGGGCCGCGACCATTGCGTCGAGCTTCTCCCAGTCCACGGTCAGAACCGAAATTGGAGCATGACCGCCTGCGACGGCATGGATCAGTGCTTCCAGATCGAACACCTCAGCTTGAAGGTTCACCGGCGCCGCGGTTGTGGTCGCTGGCTTCGACGCAGACTGAACCGGCGCAGCGGCTTTCACCGGTGCCGGGTTGGTGACTGGTGCAGGCTCAACCGGTGCGTTGGCTTTCGCCTCGTCCGCGATTCGCTTCAGCTCCTCCTGACGGATCTGCTCACGCTGCGCTTCGGCTTTCTGCTCCTCCGCTTTCTGGTGTTCCGAGATCCGCACCTTGATCAGCGCGACCAGGTCGTCGTTCGCTTTCATCACCAACTGCTGAACGTCGTTGAACAGGAACATGTAGTCGGCTGCGAGCTCGCCCAGGGTGGCCAACTCCCTGTTGCTTTTGGTCTCGATATCGGTAGCTCGCCGGCTGGCATCCAATGCTTCTGACTTCGCAATGCTCAATTGAGAGCGGAGCGTTTCGCACGCGGCGGACGCGGCAGCGTGCATCTCAACCAGCTGGAATATCCGCTCCCTGGACTGTTGCAGCTGAAGGTTCAGTTCCTCTAACTCATTTTCGTAGAGGGCCGACTGGTGACGGCAGGTTTCGAGCGGCGTCGGGCAGCCGAGCCAGTCGTCGGTATTTTCGATATCGGAGGGGTCCACGGAAAACGCCTCGCTGGTTACTGTTCGGATATACAGTAATCGAGGCTCATTGATCGGGCGAGGGTGAGGCGACGAGCTGTAGGATTTTGAATTGATGTTCTGTCGGCAGGACGCCGTAGGAGGGCAAACCACTGTAGGAAAATACAGCGCTAAGTTGTTGATTTTTATAGCAGGTAATGCCGATTTTTTACCCTGTCGATTTAAGGTTGTTTTCTATTTATATCAGTAGCTTACGTTTATTCCGAAGTCACCTTGACATGGTGGGTGCCTGATCAGCCAGGGAGCGGCTTTTTTCGTGTGCCGGTGCAATGGGGATATGCTGTGCAGCCATAAAATGCGCGGCCAGCGTACCGGCCTCTTTTTGCTGTGCGGGTCGTCATGGCGCTCCCACATGAAGGGCACAGCCCCAACTTTTCCCATTCAGCGGTGGCGGGCTTTTCCGGCGTTACCTTGTTTACCTGCAATGGCGGCGTGGCCGTTCGGGGAGTTGGTCCGGAATCGGGCGGAGGAGGGTTGTTTTTCCGCCCGAATATTTTGCCGTAGAGCCAAAAGCAGCCAAAGACTCCGCCAATAAATAAGAGAACTCCAAATCCTCCCGCACCGCCTCCACGTCCACCTCGACCGCCCCGGCCGCCACCTCTCGCAAAGGCTGCTTCACTCACCATGCCCATGGCGAGAAGTAGTAGCATTCGACGGGAAACAACCTGCCTATTCATGGGTAAGCATCCTGCTGTTAATTGGCTACTGCTTAAGGTATCAGGCACAGCTAATATGATCACGGTTAGTGCGCAAAACCCCCTCTGTAGGCCGCGTGTTTTCGTTTGCATAAGCACAAAAAGACGGTTGTTTTGCTACACTTGAAACAAGCATTTGTCCATACAGAACAATGAGTTACAGCTCTACAGTCCCCAGCATGGGGTGCTAGGGGTCGAGTGTTCGAGTCACTCCGTCCCGACCATAATTACTGATTAAAATCAAACACTTAAGCCGATCAGATGGATCGGTTTTTTTGTACCCGCGCGAAACTACACGGTAGTTTCTTAATAAGATCCGGATTCGCTCCGGCTAAGCGATCTTTGCTGAATCCTTCAAATTCAATCCCGACTATGCGTAGTAAAGGTTCAGCGCAATCAGCTCAAACACAGCCACAAATATGCAGAACGCAACGAATCCTTGGGTAAACACCCGGCGAGGCTTTTCATAGCCTTGATAGTTACTGAATGCGCTGCAAAGGTTTCCCACGAAATCAATAAAGTCCATCAGATCTGCATCCTCGCCTGCGTGCTTCATGCATCTCGCCAATTCCTATCTGGTTGAGATCTCTCGTTGTCCTTACGATCGGCCTCGGTAGTCGGCGTAGGGCTATACGTTGGTCGGTACATCCAAAGGCAAGTTGATTCCCTTTTTATTGATCGACGCGCCATTTTCATTGGTGGTCGATACCGTATTTTTCCCCTTCGAATATCAATACACCTGCAATTTCTAACTGGCAGGTAGTGCTACCCAAAGCGGTGTAAAACTCCCTTAGAGAAGCCTTGGCACACGCCAAGGCTTTTTCGTTTCTGACGCCACCGCCGATAAAACTCAGGACAATCCAACCCTGCCGTCCCGAACCTGCATCAGTGCAAACCCCAGAAGATTCAGGCCTTTCCACAGATTCGGATCGTTCACATCTGCGTGATCCTGCGCGAGCCCAATTCCCCAAATGTCATCAACCGGGCTCGCTTCGACAATGATCCGAGATCCAGTGCGCATCAGGAATTCGTCCAGCTTCGGGTTTTGGGAGAACTTGGCTTGGTTTGCCCGGACGACGATGTCGTATCGGTGTTGCAACCAGCGTTGGTCATTGAACCCGTGCACCTTGCGGCCGAGGGCTTTGGCGGCGTTCGGGGTCGGGGCCTGGAGTACTTGTGCACGAATTTCCTGATCGTCGAACAATGCTGCCTTCTCGGCCATCATGAAGTGTTCGGCTGTCGGGTAGCGTTGCCCCTCGACAACGAATTCGGCTTCGTACCACTGGCTGAAGCACGAAGCCGTGACGGCGTCTTTTCTTCGCTGGTGTCCCCAGAAAAAAGTGAAATCCAGAGGCTCTCCAGCGTTGAAGCGAGCGCGTAGATCTTCGAGAAGTTTAGAGTCGTGCAATGAGATTTCCTCGGTAACTGACGTTCGACGTTACAGTTGCTGTGCGTGTCAGGGCAATACGCAATATTGCCCAGAGACTAATCCAGTGGACCCAAGACCTGGCGGTAGTGTTCTTCGCCTTGAGGCGTCTGCCGGGTCAGGCGGATTTCCAGGCCTTGTGGGTTTTCTTTGCGGTTGCCGCTGAGCTGGCGCCAACCCATATCGGGTTCCCAGACGCGCACTTGCAGGTCGCTGATGCCGTCGAGCACCGCCACTGCCTGTTTCGGCGCGGGCAGCGGGTAGCGATCACGTGGCGTGGCGGCGGCGCGGTACAGGGTTTGATCTTTCAACCACCAGCGCACGCGCTGCAAGCCGTTCTGCGAGGTGGCTGCACTGCGGATCACGTCAAGACGAAAGCGCTGGTCGTCGGCGCTACGCACGCTGATTGCCGCTGGCTGCCCGGATCGTTCGGCATCGTTGTCATTCAACTGTGGTTCGCGCAGTTCGATGCTGGCGCGCAAGGCGATATCTCGTTCCAGTTGATGCAGCGTGCGCAGCAGTGCTTCGGTGTGTTCGGTGCTCGCCTGCAGGTGCGTGTCGGCGCGGGTCACGCTGTCCAGACCGCGCCAGGCAATCAGGCTGACGATCGCCATGAGCAGGATCGCGACCATCACTTCGATCAGGGTAAAACCCTCTTGCCGGTTATTCATGGCTGGCTGGCCAAGGTCAATTTGCCCGTGGCTGTGCGTTGCACGGTGAGCGTGTTCTGGCCGTCCGAGAGTTGCAGTTGCACGGGTGAATCGAACCACTCGGCGTTCAGTATCAGCGGCTGCCTGGGTGTCACTCGCACCTTCAGCGATGGCGTTTCCCAGTGACGAGGGCGCAGTTGCGGATCGGCGAGAAAGTGATCGAAGCCTGGGCCTGGTTCATTGCGACGACTGAAACGAAAGCCGTTTTTGTCCGCCAGCCAAGTGATCGGGCGTCCATCGGCCAGGGCTTCGGCATGGGCGATTTGCAGCAACTGGATCAAGCGATTGGCGTCCTTGCGCAGCAGTTGCGCCGGGTCAGGCTTAATACTCAGGCTGACGGCGGCGCTGGCAATACCGATGATGATCAACACCACCATCAATTCGATGAGGGTGAAGCCCGTTTGTCTGTCCTTGGTCATACCGCAACGTTCCTTCGTTGTGAATCCATGCTGGCGGATTCGAACCTTCAATCCGGATAGAAAAGCGAATGTTGTCCTGTAGACTGCGACGCAGGACAACAGGGAGGTTGGGTCTTGGCATTTACTTTTCGCTTATCCGCAACGCAGCTTGTGCAATCGGCGGCGCTGATCGCTGCACTGGCAGGGGGACTGTTCTGGTCTGCGCTGTTGCTGACGCCGGCACAATCCCACGTTCCGGCGGTGGACCCCCAAGTGTTGCCGACGCGCGCCGAGACAGCGGCTTTGCAGTGGTTTTCCAACCAGCCGGCACCGTTGGATATCAAGGTTTCCGGAGTGCTGGCAGGGGCGCACGCCGCGGTGGCAATTCTAAGTCTCAACGACGGTCCGCCGCGCAGTTTTCTGGTGGGTGATCGCTTGGCCCTGGGTGTGCACGTGATAGCCATTGAACAGGATGCGGTGGTCATTGAGCGTGGCGCAGAACAGAGCCGATTAAAAGTCAGCACGCTGCCAGACTCCCCATCGCTGCCTCGGTTGACTCGACCCTGAGCAGCGTCATTGGCGCTTTTCCTGCGGCCGGCCGAGTAAGGTTTCGAGTCGCGCAAGGGGTGGCGCCTGACGTTCGCGATCCGAAACCAGCAGCGTCACGCGCATTAGTCGTCCGTCGGTGCTCGGCGTCACGCGTTGATCACAGCGCAGTTGCAGGCGACCTTGATCACACTCGAAGGTTTTCAGCCCCGGGGCAAAGTCATCTTCCATACGCAGTTCGGCGAGCCGGGTCTGCGCCGCCAGCAAAGCGATCGAGCGATCGCGCAACAGGCCATTGCTCTGGGTCATCAGGCCCGCAACGCGAACGGCCGCAGACATGGCCACGGCGATGATTGCCAAGGCCACCAGAACCTCGATGAGGGTGAAACCTCGCTCCTTGCGCAACGCTTCCATGCTTGTCTCTGCGGTTGAAACCGGCCCGCAGAATAACACCCGTCCTTTGGCGAATGTGCAGAAAAACAGTGCGTTAATGATTGTTGTACGATGACTGGCTTTTGTTACACTGCGCGCCGAATGTAATCATGCCAAGGAAGGTTGAAATGGATTTCGCGCGCGTCAAATCTCAGTCCGCAGGCCGTCGAGGCCAGCAGGGTTTTACCCTGATCGAAATCATGGTGGTGGTTGTCATCCTCGGCATTCTGGCTGCGATGGTCGTGCCCAAGGTGCTCGACCGACCTGATCAGGCCCGAGCCACTGCGGCGAAACAAGACATCGCCGGTCTGATGCAGGCGCTCAAACTTTACCGCCTCGACCACGGCACTTATCCGACCCTGAATCAGGGCTTGAAAGTGCTGGTGGAGCGCCCGGCGGATGCGAAGAACAGCAACTGGCGCTCTTATCTGGAGCGCTTGCCCAACGACCCGTGGGGTCGTCCTTACAACTATCTGAATCCTGGCGCGAACGGTGAGATCGACATCTTCTCGCTCGGCGCCGACGGCCAACCCGACGGCGACGGTGTCAATGCCGATATTGGTTCCTGGCAGCTCTGAGAGCGGCCATGAAATCATCCTCGCCACAGGCGCAGAAACAGCGCGGCATGGCCATTATCAGCGCCTTGCTGATTGCCGCCGTGGTTGCGGTGATTGCCGCGGGCATGCTCACCCGGCAGAGCGTCTTTACCCGTTCTCTTGAAGCGGAACAGTCCCGAGTGCAGGGCGCTGCCGCGCTGTTGGGGGGGCTGGAGCTCAGTCGGCAACTGCTCAGGAACACGCGTCAACAGGACGCGCTGACCCGGCTCGATCAACCTTGGGCGCAGCCTGTCAAAAGCCATTTGTTGAGTTCGCCGGGGGGCGGTTTCGAGGGGCGCATCGAGGATCAGCAGGGCAAGTTCAATTTGCGCAATTTACTCAGCAATGAGCGCGTCGATGGCGGACAGTTGCGCAGCTTCGAACGCCTCTGCGAAATGATCGGAATCGATGCTGCCCTCAGCCAGCGCATCAGCCAGCGCGTCATTGCCTCCTACCCGAGAATGCCCGACCTGCAAGCCGCCGGGCAGAGTATGGCGCAGACGGGTTTCGACGGCGTCCGTGCGACGTCACCGAGTGCGCGTCGAAGGCCCTTGCCGGCCACTCAGCCGATGTTGCGCAGCCTTGATGATTTACGTGGCCTCGAAGGCATGAACGAGGATCTGCTTGGTCGCTTGAATCAGTATGTCAGCCTGATTCCGGCCAAGACCTGGGTCAACGGTAATACTGCCAGCGCCGAGGTATTGGTGGCGGTGGTACCGGGTTTATCGCTCGCGCAGGCCAGGGCCGTGGTGGGAGAGCGCGATCGTGGCCAGTGGTTCATCAATCGCGGGGACTTCGTCAACCGTCTGCACTTGCCGCATCTGACCGTCGACGGACTGAACGTCGGCATCAGCAGCGATTGGTTTCTGCTGCGCGGACACGCGCGTCGTGACCAGCGCCGCGTCAGCCTGGATGCGTTGCTGCATCGACCTGCCGACGATATGCCGAAAGTGGTCTGGTCGAGGCTCGGCGTATGACTCGCCTACGAGTCGGCTTGCCGCCGCTGGCGGGTTTGACCTCAGACTCTGAGGTTGAATTTGCGCGCCTGGATCGGCACGACCAGGTCAGTCAGACCGGTGTCAGTACGCTGTTGCTGATTGAACAGGAGTGGCCGTTACAGCCCCTTGAGTTTTTTCTGCATCCGGCGGACAGCGTACTCACCAGTTTGCAGTTGCCACCGCTGACGCCGGTGAAGATCGATGCGGCGGTGAAGTGTGCCGCGCAGGCGCTGATTCTGGGGGGCACCGAACAGATGTACGTTGCACACAGTGCTCGTGAGGTCTCAGGACAAGTGTCGCTGGCCTGGCTCGCGCAGGCATCTCTGGATCGTTTCGGGCAGTTATTGACTCAGCACCGATTGAAGCTGCGAGGCCTTTACCCGGCGCCTTATGCTTTGCCGGTGCCCACGCAGGGGCAGGTCAGCGCCTGCGTGTTGGACGGGCAATTGTTGCTGCGCTTCAGCCGCACGCAGGCTTCGGTAGAACCGTTGGCGCAGGAGCGTCTGGATGAACTCGTCACCAGTGGTCGCGGCTTGCAGTGGATCGGCGCGGATGCTCCTGCAACAGTCGTCGAACCACAACCTGCGGAGCAGCGCTGGTGTGGCGTTGCGCCGGGATGGGGGTTGCATGCAGGCATCGGCAAGGCTGCCGGCCCCGCTCGCGGTTGGGGCAAGGCCGTCTTCTGTTGTGCCTTGGCGATTGCGATCTGGGTGTCGGGGCTGAATCTTTACGCGGCCCGTGAAGTGACCCAGGGCGAGCAGCTCAAGGCGCAAATGAGCCAGCGGGTGAAGCAGGCTTTTCCAGAGTTACCGGTGATTCTCAATCCGTTGCAGCAGGCTCGCCAGCAACTGGCGGCTCGGCAGAATGGGGTGGCGGCCGACGCGAATCATGGGTTCGCCTACCTGGTGCAACACGCCGCGAGCGCGCTGCCGTTTATGGCGGGCAGCGTCCAGCGCATGACCTATGAGCAGGGACGTTTGCAGTTGGAGTTGGCCGCCGACACTGCGCAGACACCCGCCGATGGCGCATTGCCGGGGGCGCTGACGCAGGCAGGGTTGGTCGCCAGACGCGAAGACAACGTGTGGATTTTCAGCCCGCAGGTTGAGCCGGCAGCGGTTGAGGACGATGCCGTCATGGACAGCGACGATGAATAATCCACTGGCGAACTATCGGGCTCGCTGGCTGCTGCTGCGAGCACAGATTCATCGGCATTGGGCGCTGCTGAGCTTGCGCGAAAAACGCCTGGTCGCGGGCACCGCATTGATGTTGGGGGGCGTGCTGGTCTGGCTGCTGCTCATCCAGCCACCGCTGAAAAAGATTGAACATTGGCAGACCGAAACGCCGAAGTTGCGTGGCCAGGCCGAAGCGCTGGATCTGTTGTTGCGCGAGGTGGCGACAGCGCCCATTGGGCAAAACTTCGAGCGATCGTTGCAGCAGTCTCTCGATGGCAACGGGCTGCTTGGTCACTACCAGTTGCAGGCAATTGGCACCGCTTGGCAGTTGACGTTCGAGGATGCACCTGCTGATGCCGTCATCAGTTGGCTGTTAATCCACCCCGTGCAATTTTCACTTGAAGTGGTCGAGGCTCGTTTGCAGCGTGCAAGTGAGGTCAAGGTCGATGATACGGCAGGCACTCTGTCGGGAACCGTTCGCATGGATCAGGCGCAGGGCGCTAAGGAAGCTTCATGAAGTGGTCAGGTTCCAACTGTGTACGTACGGCCGCGCCGTTCCTGTTGTTGGCACTGAGCGCATGCAGTAACACCACCACGCCGCAGAATCAGCCGCCGTTGCTGGTCGACAGTGAACTCGGTCGACCGCTGGCCAACACCCAGCGCAGCGGCGACGCGGTGCTCGACCGCGAGCGCGCGCAGGCTCAGGCGCGACCTGTGCCGAAGCAATTGCACAACATCAGCAAGAGCGCGCGCAGCGGCTCAGCGTCATCGGGTATCGCGTTGCCGAGTAATCCTTTGGGCGATCAACCGGTGACGCTGAATTTTGTCGATGCGGATATTCAAGCGGTGGTGCGGGCGTTGTCGCGTTCCACCGGGCAGCAGTTTTTGGTCGATCCTCGGGTCAAGGGCACGTTGACGCTGGTCTCGGAAGGGCAGGTGCCGGCGCGGCAGGCTTACGACATGTTGCTGGCGGCGTTGCGCATGCAGGGTTTCAGCGTGGTTGATGTGGGCGGTGTGGCGCAGGTGGTGCCGGAGGCGGATGCGAAACTGCTTGGTGGGCCGATCTACAGTGCCGACAAACCGGCGGGTAACGGCATGCTCACCCGCACGTTTCGCCTGCAATACGAGAACGCGGTGAACCTGATTCCGGTGCTGCGGCCGATTGTTTCGCCGAACAATCCGATCAACGCCTATCCGGGCAACAACACCATCGTCATCACTGATTACTCTGAGAACCTGACCCGCGTAGCGCAGTTGATTGCGAGCATCGATTCGCCGAGTGCGATCGACACCGATGTGGTGCAGATTCAGAACGGCATCGCTGCCGACATTGCGCCGATGGTCGCGGATCTGCTCGATGCGCCGGGCAATGATCCGACGCAGAAAATCGCCGTGATTGGTGACCCGCGTTCCAACACCATCATCATTCGCGCCGGCAGCCCAGAGCGCACGGAGCTGGCGCGTAATCTGATCTACAAACTGGATAACGCGCAGAGCAATCCGAGCAATCTGCACGTGGTTTATCTGCGTAACGCGCAAGCGGCGAAACTGGCGCAGGCCTTGCGTGGTTTGCTCACCGGTGAGAGTGATAGCGGCACCAGTGACAGTGCACGTTCGGTGCTCAGTTCGATGGGCAGCAGCACCGGTGGCAGCGTTGGGCAGAACGGCCAGAGCGGGACGCAAAGCAGCGGCAGCACGTCGACCACTAACAGCAGCGGCAGCACGGGCGGCAGTTATGCGCAGGGCAGCAGTGGCAGCACAACCGGCAGTGGCGGCGCGCAGAACAGCGAGCAGAACGTCGCCTTTAGCGCCGGTGGCGTGACCATTCAGGCCGACGCCACCACCAACACTTTGCTGATTTCCGCGCCGGAGCCGTTGTATCGCAACCTGCGCGAGGTGATCGGTCTGCTCGACCAGCGCCGTGC
>NZ_LVEJ01000019.1 GCF_001648775.1 Pseudomonas fluorescens | reverse complement strand
GGAAGTGGGGCGAATTATAGACATCTGAAATTCGCCGTCAACCCTTATTTTCAGCTTTACTCGGATTTGAGCGTAATACGTGCAAATGCCTTCTTGCCCGCCTGGCAGACATGGGTTGCGCCCAGTACATATATAAAGGAGCGATCAACCACCTCACCATCAACACGTACACCGCCGGACGCCAACAGGTCGCGCGCCGCTGCAGAGTTCTTCACCAGGCCTGCCTTATTAAGGACAGCCGCAATCGGCATGTCTTCAGTGGAGGCCAGTTCGATCTCCGGCAGATCATCCGGCAGTTCGCCATCCTTCATGCGGTTACCCGCCGCGCGATGAGCATTGGCCGCAGCCTCCTCACCATGGAAACGCGCAACGATCTCTTCCGCCAGTTTGATTTTAACGTCCCGCGGATTGGCACCCGCCTCTACATCGGCACGCAATGCATTGATCTCATCCATCGAACGGAAGCTGAGCAGCTCGAAGTAACGCCACATCAATGCATCCGGAATCGAAACCAGCTTGCTGTACATGACGCCCGGCGCTTCTTGGATGCCGACATAGTTGCCCAACGACTTGGACATCTTCTTCACGCCATCCAGACCTTCAAGCAACGGCATGGTCAGAATGCATTGCGCTTCTTGACCATAACCACGCTGCAGCTCACGCCCCATCAGCAAGTTGAACTTCTGATCGGTGCCGCCCAGCTCGACGTCCGCACGCAGTGCCACCGAGTCGTAACCCTGAACCAGCGGATAGAGGAACTCGTGGATAGCGATCGGCTGATTGGTGGTGTAGCGCTTGTCGAAGTCATCGCGCTCAAGCATGCGCGCGACGGTGTATTGCGAAGTCAGGCGAATGAAGTCCGCCGGCCCCATCTGATCCATCCAGGTGGAGTTGAACGCTACTTCGGTTTTCGCCGGATCGAGAATCTTGAACACCTGAGTCTTGTAGGTCTCGGCGTTCTCCAGAACTTGTTCGCGAGTCAGCGGCGGGCGCGTGGCGCTCTTGCCGCTCGGATCACCGATCATCCCGGTGAAATCACCTATAAGGAAGATCACTTGATGCCCCAGCTCCTGGAACTGGCGCAGCTTATTAATAAGCACCGTGTGACCCAAGTGCAGATCCGGAGCGGTTGGATCAAAACCAGCCTTGATACGCAGCGGCTGGCCGCGCTTGAGCTTCTCGATCAGCTCGGACTCGACCAATAGTTCTTCCGCACCACGTTTAATCAGCGCTAGCTGCTCTTCAACCGACTTCATAACAGACCCGCAAGGCTCAGATTCAAAGGGAACCAACCATACAAGATCGCGCACCAATTACAAGTTTTGCCCGGCGCACGGACACCAATCCACAAACGCGCTGTCTGTAGACTTGCTTCAGAGATGATTTGGTTATATTTTATACAGTTATTTCATCTTCATCATGTCATTCATCTTTTCCAATTCATCATTTTTCAAAGTCAAAATTACTTATGACCACAGAACCGTCTAAAGCGCCCCCGCTTTACCCGAAGACCCACCTGCTCGCCGCAAGTGGAATCGCCGCCCTTCTCAGCCTGGCGCTACTGGTATTCCCTTCCAGTGATGTTGAAGCCAAAAAGACGACCCTGAGCCTTGAACTGGAAAGTCCTGCTGAACAACTGACACAAGATCAAGACGCTGCTGACGCCGTTCAAGCCACAAATGAGCCAGTAGCTTCACCGTTTGCCCAGATCGAAAACGCGGACGAAAACACCTCCGAAACCGCTGAGGCCGTGCCGGCGCCCGCTCCGATTGCCGAGAAACCAAAAGCTCCCGGTCATCGCGAAGTCATCGTCTCGAAGGGCGATACGCTGTCCACCCTGTTCGAAAAGGTCGGTCTTCCGGCCGCTGCCGTGCATGAAGTATTGGCCAGCGACAAACAAGCCAAGCAGTTCAGCCAGCTGAAGCATGGTCAGAAACTCGAATTCGAACTCAACCCTGAAGGCCAGTTGACCAGCCTGCACAGCAAGGTCAGCGACGTCGAAACCATCACCCTGACCAAGAACGACAAGGGTTATGCGTTCAACCGGGTAACGGCCAAACCTACGGTGCGCACGGCTTATGTACACGGCGTAATCAACAGTTCGCTGTCGCAATCCGCGGCCCGTGCAGGCCTATCTCACAGCCTGACCATGGACATGGCCAGCGTCTTCGGCTACGACGTCGACTTCGCCCAGGACATCCGCCAAGGCGACGAATTCGACGTGATCTACGAGCAGAAGGTCGTCAACGGTAAAGCCGTCGGCACTGGCCCTATCCTCTCCGCCCGCTTCACCAACCGCGGCAAGACCTACACCGCTGTGCGTTACACCAATAAACAAGGCAACAGCAGCTACTACACCGCTGACGGCAACAGCATGCGCAAGGCGTTCATCCGCACACCGGTGGACTTCGCCCGCATCAGCTCGAAATTCTCCATGGGCCGTAAACACCCGATCCTCAACAAGATCCGCGCCCACAAAGGCGTCGATTACGCAGCGCCACGCGGTACGCCAATCAAGGCTGCCGGTGACGGTAAAGTACTGCTGGCCGGGCGTCGCGGTGGCTACGGCAACACCGTGATCATCCAGCACGGCAACACCTACCGTACGCTGTATGGCCACATGCAAGGCTTTGCCAAAGGCGTGAAGACTGGCGGTACCGTGAAACAAGGCCAAGTGATTGGCTACATCGGCACCACTGGGCTGTCCACCGGGCCGCACTTGCACTATGAGTTCCAGGTCAACGGTGTCCACGTCGACCCGCTGGGCCAGAAGCTGCCAATGGCTGATCCGATTGCCAAGGCCGAACGCGCTCGCTTCCTTGCACAGAGCCAACCGCTGATGGCGCGCATGGATCAAGAGAAGGCCACCATGCTGGCTTCGAGCAAGCGCTAAGCCATGTCCCTGTATATCGGCGTGATGTCCGGCACCAGCCTCGACGGTCTGGACATTGCCCTGATTGAGCAGACCTCGGCGATCAAACTGGTCGCCACGCATTACATTCCCATGCCTGAATCCCTGCGTGCCGAGCTGCTTGGCTTGTGCGCCAGCGGCCCTGACGAGATCGCCCGCTCGGCGATTGCTCAGCAGAACTGGGTGAGGCTCGCTGCGCAGGGCATCCACACCCTCCTTAATCAGCAGCAGCTGAAACCTGCGGCGATTCGTGCGATCGGCAGCCACGGTCAAACGATTCGCCATGAGCCGGCACGCGGCTTTACCGTGCAGATCGGTAACCCTGCCCTGCTGACCGAATTGACGGGCATTACTGTCGTCAGCGATTTCCGCAGTCGCGACGTCGCAGCGGGTGGGCAAGGCGCGCCACTGGTTCCAGCCTTCCATGAAGCTTTATTCGAAGAGCGTACCGGTAACCAGGCCGTCTTGAATGTCGGCGGTTTCAGCAACCTCAGTCTGATTGAGCCGACCAAGCCTGTAGCCGGTTTCGACTGCGGCCCGGGGAATGTTCTGATGGACGCCTGGATTCACCAGCGGCGCGGTGAAAACTACGATCGCAACGGACAATGGGCTGCCAGCGGCGCAATCGAGCCAGCCTTGCTGAAGGCCCTGCTCAGCGATCCGTTCTTCATGACTAAAGGCCCGAAAAGCACCGGCCGCGAAGTGTTCAACCTTGCATGGCTGGAACAGCACCTGGCGCGACTACCGAGCTTCGCGCCTGAAAACGTGCAGGCTACGCTGCTCGAACTTACCGCACTGACCATCGTCGAGTCGCTGCAAAGCGCTCAATCTGCGACTCAAGAATTGTTGGTCTGCGGCGGTGGCGCGCACAACGCCACGCTGATGAAGCGTATGGCCGAGTTGCTGCCGACCACCACGGTCGCCACCACTGCGACCCACGGTGTTGATCCGGACTGGGTTGAGGCCATGGCCTTCGCCTGGCTCGCCCATTGCTGCCTCGAAGGCATCGCCGCCAACCGCCCGAGCGTCACCGGCGCCAAAGGCCTGCGCGTACTCGGCGCGATTTACCCCAACTGACCAAAACACGGGCAACAAAAAACGCCGCAGAACCGTAAGGTTTTGCGGCGTTTTGTTGTCTGAAGCGAAGGACGATCAGATCGAGAACGAAGACCCGCAACCACACGTCGTGGTGGCGTTAGGGTTTTTGATCACGAAGCGCGAACCTTCCAGCCCTTCCTGGTAATCCACTTCAGCACCGGCCAGGTACTGGAAGCTCATCGGATCAACCACCAGACTCACGCCTTCGCGCTCGACGATGGTGTCGTCATCGGCCACGTCTTCATCGAAGGTGAAACCGTACTGAAACCCTGAACAACCGCCGCCCGTAACGAATACGCGCAGCTTCAAGCGATCATTCCCCTCTTCATCGACCAGGCTCTTCACCTTGTGCGCAGCACCATGAGTGAATTGCAAAGCCGTGGGGGTGAAGGATTCGACGCTCATGCTGACTATCTCCCGGCGTTACGCCGCCATAATGCGTGATGACGCGCATTATCCGCTTGTCCTAGAAAATCGGTCAACTATTGTTACGGTATATCAATAAAGCCGACGAGCTGTTCAGAATGCAAAAAGGCCCGTTTGACGGGCCTTTTTGCTGCGCGGCTTAAAGTGTTACGGCAGCATACCGGCATGCGACAGGCCGAAGCGCTCGTCCAGCCCGAACAGGATGTTCATGTTCTGCACCGCCTGCCCCGACGCACCTTTGACCAGGTTGTCGATCACCGACAGCACCACCACCAGATCGCCATCCTGTGGACGGTGCACGGCGATACGGCAGACGTTGGCGCCCCGTACGCTACGAGTCTCAGGATGGCTGCCGGCCGGCATTACATCGACGAACGGCTCATTGGCGTAACGCTTTTCAAACAGCGCCTGCAGATCCACCGAGCGATCAACCACGGTCGCATACAGCGTGGAGTGAATGCCGCGAATCATCGGCGTCAGGTGTGGAACGAAGGTCAATCCCACATCCTTGCCCGCTGCACGACGCAGACCCTGGCGAATTTCCGGCAGGTGACGGTGACCTTTCACCGCGTAGGCCTTCATGCTTTCCGATGTCTCGGAGTACAGCGAACCTACCGCAGCACCACGGCCGGCGCCGCTGACACCGGATTTGCAGTCAGCGATCAGACGCGAAGTGTCGGCCAGACCTGCTTCCAGCAAAGGCAGGAAACCCAGCTGTGTAGCGGTTGGATAGCAACCCGGCACCGCGATCAGGCGAGCTTTCTTGATCTGCTCGCGATTGACTTCCGGCAGACCGTAAACCGCTTCATCGAGCAACTCTGGCGCGCCGTGCGGCTGGCCGTACCATTTGGCCCACTCTTCAGCGTCTTGCAGACGGAAGTCCGCCGACAGGTCGATGACTTTGGTGCCCGCCGCCAGCAACTCGCCCGCCAAGGCGTGCGCGACACCATGCGGCGTAGCGAAGAACACCACGTCGCAGGCGCCGAGGGTTTTGATGTCAGGCACGCTGAAAGCCAAGCCGTCGTAGTGACCGCGCAGGTTGGGGTACATATCAGCCACGGCCAGACCGGCCTCGGATCGGGAAGTGATCACCACCACTTCTGCCTGCGGATGCTGTGCCAACAGACGCAGCAGTTCGACACCGGTGTAACCCGTGCCGCCGACGATACCGACCTTGACCATAAACCTGCCCTCAACGAACCCACTGGAAAGCCGTCGATAATAGGGGCCGCGCGCCCCTGCGACAACCGTCAAGGTGACGTGCGGACGCTCAAGCCTCTACTATCCGGGCTACCGTGAACCTGGAATAACTAAAAATGCTCTATCTATGGATCAAAGCTTTTCACATTGTCAGCGTCGTTTGCTGGTTTGCCGGCCTGTTCTATTTGCCGCGCCTGTTCGTTTATCACGCGCAAAGCGAGGACACTATCAGCAAAGAACGCTTCAGCGTCATGGAGCGCAAGCTGTATCGCGGCATCATGGGGCCGGCGATGATCGCCACGCTGATCTTTGGCGGCTGGCTGATCTACCTCAACCCAAGCATCTTCAGTCAGGGTGGCTGGATCCACGCCAAATTGACGCTGGTCGTCTTACTGATCGGTTACCACCATATGTGCGGCGCGCAAGTAAAACGTTTTGCCCGTGGCGAGAACACCCGCAGCCATGTCTTTTATCGCTGGTTCAATGAAGTGCCGGTTCTGGTATTGCTGGCTATCGTAATTCTGGTCGTGGTTCGGCCGTTCTAACTTCAACAAGCACACTACTTCGGGGTATTCCAATGTCGCTGCCCGCTCTGCTCGAACAACGTCTGCGCCTGCCCGTGGTGGCGGCGCCGATGTTTCTGATTTCCAATCCGGAACTGGTTCTGGCCTGCTGCCGCAATGGCGTGGTCGGCAGCTTCCCGGCACTGAACCAGCGCGAAAGTAGCGGCTTCAAGGCCTGGCTGGAGCAGATCGAGGCAGGCCTGGCGACACTGGACAATCCGGCGCCTTACGCAGTGAACCTGATCGTTCACAACAGCAACCCGCGCTTGCAGGCGGACCTGAGCATCTGCGTCGAACACAAGGTACCCATCGTCATCACCAGCCTTGGTGCGGTGAAAGAACTGGTCGATGCCGTACACAGCTACGGCGGTCTGGTGTTCCACGACGTGACGACCCGTCGTCATGCCGAGAAAGCCGCCGAGGCTGGCGTCGATGGTTTGATTGCGGTCGCCGCCGGAGCCGGCGGTCATGCCGGCACCTGGAGCCCGTTTTCACTGATCGCCGAGATCCGTCAGTTCTTCGACAAAACGTTGTTGCTGGCAGGATGTCTGAACCATGGCCATGAGATTTTGGCCGCTCAGCTGCTGGGTGCGGATTTGGCCTACTTCGGCACGCGATTTATCGGTACGACTGAAAGTCATGCGCCTGACGCCTATAAGGAGATGCTGCTGACAGCCAAAGCGGCCGACATCATCCATACTCCTGCAGTGTCGGGCGTACCGGCCAGTTTCATGCGCCAGAGTCTGGAAGCGGCCGGCTTCGATCTGGCGGCCCTGCAAGGCAAAGGCGAGGTGAATTTCGGCGACAAGCTCAAACCGATCAATGACGAAGCCAAGGCCTGGAAAACCGTGTGGTCGGCCGGCCAGGGAGTTGGCGATATCACGGATCTGCCGAGCGTGGATCAACTGATCGCGCGCCTTGACGCTGAATACCGGCAAGCCCAGGAGCGCGCAGCACAATTGCCCAAACGCTGGCCGCGCGGATAAAAAATCAGGCCAGTCAACCCAAGGCTGGCCTTACACTGACGACCTTTCAACCCATTCGCGACAAGGATGCCTCGGTAATGAGCGAACCCCGTTACAAGATCGTATTCGACGGTACTCTGCAGCCCGGTGTCGATATCACCACGGCCAAGCTCAATCTGGCTGACCTGTTCAAAAGCGACGTGGCCGCCATCGAACGCCTGTTCAATGGCCGCGCCGTGGCACTCAAACGTGACCTGTCCCACAGCGATGCGCAGGCTTATCTGCAAGCGCTGAGCAAAACCGGGATTGACGCGCGCATTGAAGCCGAGACGGCAATCGAACTGAATCTGGCGGACGTCCAGGAACATGCCACGGTCGTGGCAGAACCGGACTCACCGTATGCGCCGCCTCGCGCCAGTGTCGGGGAGCACCTGCCGGCGTTCGCCACACTCAAGCCATTCAGCGTCGAAGGCCGCATCGGTCGCCTGCGCTTTCTCGCCTGGACAATGGTGCTGAGCCTGGTCACGCTGCCCATTATCGGGGTATTCGCCCTGTTGGCGCTTGGCCTGGTCAGCGGCGACTCCACCACCGGCCTGATCATTGGCGGGATCTTCGCCTTCTTCCTGTTTATCGGCTTCCTGATTGTCAGCATTCTGTTCAGCGTCCAGCGCTTGCACGATATCGGCTGGTCGGGCTGGCTTTGGCTGCTCAACCTTGTACCGTTCGTGGGCAGTTTTTTTCCGCTGGTGATCATGGTCGTACCGGGCAATACCGGTGCCAATCGCTACGGCCCTCCCCCTCCGCCGAACAGCACTGCGGTGAAAGTGTTGTGCTCCTTGTGGATCGTGTTTTTTGCGCTGGTGTTTGCCGGCGGCATGCTCGGCGGAATTTCCGCCATCCAGCAGGAATACGAAAGCAATCTGGAAAGCAGCTACGAAAGTGGCTCGGTGACCACTGATGAAGTCGAAGTAGAGGTCGAAGCGCCAGCGGATTCCGCCGACGAGGCCGCCGAAGCGGCGCAGGCCCCTGTAGACTCTGCGAAAGAATGAACAGCGCTCCCCGCCGTGACACCCGCGTCGCCGGCGCGGAGCTGTTGCGATGGAGAATTGCATGACCCGTTACGCACTGATCACCGGCGCTTCCAGCGGCATCGGCCTGGCCATGGCCGAAGCGTTGGCCCGGCGTGGCCGCAGCCTGATTCTGGTGGCCCGACAGCGTGATCAGCTGGAAAGCATTGCGATCGAACTGACCCAGCGTTTTGGCGTCGAGGTATTGTTCCGCGCCTGTGATTTGGGCGAACCGTTACGCCTGTCCGGCTTTTTACTGGAGCTGGAAGAAGGTGACCGCCAGATCGATCTGTTGGTGAACTGCGCCGGCATCGGCACCTGTGGCCCGTTTCTCGCGCAGGACTGGATGACCGAGCAGGATCTGATCGAGGTGAATATCCTCGCCCTCACCCGCTTGTGCCACGCCATCGGCAATAGCATGGCGCTACAGGGTGGCGGACAGATTCTGAACGTTGCCTCGGTCGCCGCGTTCAACCCGGGCCCGTGGATGAGTACCTATTACGCCAGCAAGGCGTATGTCCTGCACTTCTCCGAAGCATTGCGGGTTGAACTCAAACAGAGTGCGGTGAAGGTTTCGGTGCTGTGTCCTGGCCCGACCCGCACGGCATTTTTCCGTAACGCACAGCTCAACAGCGACAAACTCAAAGACAGCAAAATGCTCATGAGCCCCGAGGAAGTCGCGCTGTATACCGTGCGCGCCCTCGACAAAAACCGCGCAATCATCATTCCGGGGCGACGCAATCGCTGGTTCGCGTTCCTGCCACGACTGGGTTCGCGCTGGCTCAATCGCACCATTGTCGGCATGGTCAACAAGGCTTACTGCCCGCGCTGAAATGCCCTACAGGTAAAACACTGGGCGGGATAAGCCGCCCTGAGTACACTCAGACCAGCCCAAACAACGGAGAAAACAGCAGTGGATACTCTGTTCACCAAGATCATCAACCGGGAAATCCCGGCCAAGATCATTTACGAGGACGACCAGGTTCTGGCCTTCCACGACATCGCCCCTCAGGCACCGGTGCATTTCCTGGTGATCCCGAAAAAACCGGTGCGCACGCTCAACGACCTGACCGAAGACGACAAGGCACTGGCCGGGCATATCCTGTTCACTGCGCAGCGTCTGGCGCTGGAACTGGGCTGCGAAGAAGGTTTCCGCGTGGTGATGAACTGCAATGAAAAGGGTGGGCAGACCGTCTACCACATTCATATGCACGTCCTCGGCCAGCGCCAGATGAACTGGCCACCGGGTTGAGCCAAGCCCCCTGTGGGAGCGAGCCTGCTCGCGAAGACGTCGGCACGCTCAACATTTCAGTGCCTGACACCACGCTTTCGCCAGCAGGCTCGCCCCCACAAAAAAGCATGACCACGCAGCAAATGACCCAGCGCAAACCTTCTCCGGCCGATTCGGTTAAACTGGCCGCCGAGATTCTTCCCGGAGGTCAGCATGACTACCCAACGTCACTACTCGCCCATTGACCGTCTTCTGCTGCAAGCCGATGCCGCGATGCGTACCTTGCTGCCCTTCAGCGGCCAGCCGTACCGTCCGTCTCCCGCGATTCTGCAACCGGAAATGCAAATGAGCGACGAAGACACCCGCCACGTCGCCGGTCTGATGCGTATCAACCACACCGGTGAAGTCTGCGCCCAGGCGTTGTATCAAGGGCAGGCGCTGACCGCCAAGCTGCCACAGGTTCGCGAAGCCATGGAGCACGCGGCCGAAGAAGAGATTGATCATCTGGTCTGGTGCGAACAGCGCATCCATCAGCTGGGCAGCCATACCAGCATTCTCAATCCGCTGTTTTATGGCATGTCGTTCGGGATTGGCGCGGTGGCCGGGTTGATCAGCGACAAGGTCAGCCTCGGGTTTGTCGCAGCGACCGAACATCAGGTGTGCAAACACTTGAATGAACATCTGGAACAGTTGCCGGCCGAGGACGAGAAGTCCCGGGCCATTCTGGAGCAGATGCGCATTGATGAAGAACATCATGCGGAGAGTGCGCTGGAGGCTGGGGGGTTCCGTTTTCCGGCACCGGTGAAGTTCGGGATGAGTATTCTGGCCAAGGTGATGACCAAGAGTACTTATCGGATTTGAGATTTGTATTGCTGCAGAGTGCCCCTTCGCGAGCAGGCTCGCTCCCACAGGGGTTCGTGGCAGAAATGAAAAAGGCGACCGAAAGGTCGCCTTTTTTGTGCCCGGGGATCTTAGGTCGGCATGTTGCGCGCGTAGAAGATTTCGAGCATTTCGTGTTTCACCCGGTCGGTCACCTGAGCACGTTGCTCGGGAGACAGGTTGCTGGTGGCGTCGCCGAACAGGTAGTTATCCAGTTCAAAGTTCTTCAGCAGCATTTTGGTGTGGAACAGGTTTTCCTGGTACACGTTCACGTCGGTCATCTGGTACGCGTCGCGAGTGTCTTCGGAGAGGTAGTTCTGGATCGAATTGATCTCGTGGTCGATGAAGTGCTTGTTGCCTTCAACGTCACGGGTGAAGCCGCGCACACGATAGTCCACAGTCACGATGTCCGAATCGAACTGGTGAATGAGGAAATTGAGCGCTTTCAGCGGTGAGATGACACCACAAGTCGACACGTCGATGTCCACACGGAAGGTTGCAATACCGTCGTCCGGATGGATTTCCGGGTAGGTGTGCACCGTAATGTGACTCTTGTCGAGGTGGGCCAGGATAATTTCGGGCAACGGGCCCGGCGATTCTTCGATCTGGCTTTCAGTCGGGGTTACCGGCTCTTCAGAAATCAGAATCGTGACGCTGGCGCCCTGAGGTTCATAGTCCTGACTGGCAATGTTCAGGATGTTGGCACCAATGATCTCGACAACTTCTGTGAGAATCTGCGTCAGGCGTTTCGCGTTGTACTCTTGATTGATGTACTCGACGTAAGCCTGCTGGTCTTGCGGGGTCTCCGCGTAGCAGATGTCATAGATGTTGAAGCTCAAGGTCTTTGTCAGGTTATTGAACCCGTGGAGCTTGAGTTTGCTTTTCACCGTTAAAAACTCTCTATGTATGCGGCGCAGCCGCGTGATCAAGCATGCCCGTCAAGTGCGAACAACGCACCTGCGTAGGACGGTTAACACCTCTTCGCGATGGCGATTTTGGTTATCTGTTCAGGCGGATGACCTGTCGGCTGACCGATCACTGCCCTGAAAAAAGTGGCGCATTATGCAGACGTCAGCGGGGGATCGCCAGAGTCTGCACTGCTTTTATGATAGTTGAATGTCGCTTCAACCGAGTTCGACGATTTCGTAATCGTGAGTGATGACCACGCCAGCGGCGCCGAGCATGATCGAAGCCGAGCAATACTTCTCGGCGGACAACTCGATCGCGCGTTTGACCTGGGCTTCTTTCAGGCCCCGGCCCTTGACCACAAAGTGCATGTGGATCTTGGTGAACACCTTCGGATCTTCGGTCGCGCGCTCGGCTTCAAGGAAGGCTTCGCAGCTTTCAACGGCCTGACGGGACTTCTTCAGAATGCTGACCACGTCGAAGTTGCTGCAACCGCCGACACCGAGCAGGAGCATTTCCATCGGGCGAACACCCAGATTACGCCCACCGGCGTCCGGCGGACCGTCCATCACCACGACATGACCGCTGCCGGATTCGCCGAGGAACATGGCTTCGCCAGCCCATTGGATGCGTGCCTTCATCGCCAAGACTCCACTGTAGAAAAAAGGGTCGCCAGCTTAGCACAGCGCCCCGGCCTGACAGCGAGCGCTGATCCTAGGACGGATGCCTCTACGACGTAGGTAATTTCTCGAATTTTCGACGAAGTGTCTGTTAAGCTGGCGCCAATTCGCTGGCGCCCATGTCAGCTGTGCAGCAACCGCCTTCAGCGCCTCATAAAAAAACCAAACATCACCGTGCAGTCTTTTCGGGATACAACCATGGTTGCTATTACCCCCACACCCAAAATCAAGAACCTCGACAAGCTGTTGATGCATTGCCAGCGCCGTCGCCATGCGGCCAAGAGCAACATCATCTGTGCGGGCGATCGCTCGGACACGCTGTATTTCATCATCAAGGGTTCGGTGACGATCCTGATCGAGGACGACGATGGTCGCGAAATGATCATCGCCTACCTCAACGCCGGGGATTTCTTCGGTGAACTGGGCCTGTTCGAACAAGCCGGCCAGGAACAGGAGCGCAGTGCCTGGGTGCGGGCCAAGGTCGAATGTGAAACCGCGGAAATCAGCTACGCCAAGTTCCGCGAACTGTCGCAGCAAGATCCAGACATTCTTTACGTGCTCAGCGGACAAATCGCACAACGCCTGCGCAACACCACGCGCAAGGTCGGCGACCTGGCGTTCTTCGATGTCACCGGTCGCGTGGCGCGTTGCTTGCTGGAACTGTGCAAGCAGCCAGACGCCATGACCCACCCGGACGGCATGCAGATCAAGGTGACACGTCAGGAGATCGGGCGGATTGTCGGCTGTTCGCGGGAGATGGTCGGTCGCGTGCTCAAGGATCTTGAAGAACGCAACCTGGTCGACGTCAAAGGCAAGACCATGGTGGTCTTCGGTACCCGCTAAGCGTACATCTGCGCCAGCATCAGACGAAACAACTCATCGAGACGCGCCAAGGCCTGTGGCGCGTTGAATTTTTCATGCAGGGCAATGTGGCTTTGCGCCCTCACCCGCTGCTCCAGGCCACACGCTTCGTTGAAGCGATTGACCGCCGCGACCATCGATTCGCGCTCGTCATCCATCAGCATCGCCCCGTGCACCAGACCGACCGGACGCTGTCCGCCCTGACTTTGGCGCCAGCGCTGGGCAGTGCCGACCATTTTGCGGCCGTCGAGATTGACGTTGAAACGACCGTCGCAGAACGCACCGTCAATTTCGCCCAAGGAAGACGTGCCACCCAACTCATCGAGCAACTGACAGATTGGATCGCAGAGACGGTGATAGCCGGTTTCGATGCGGTTCAGGTCGCCCTCGCTGCGCGGTGGTGCGTAGACCAAAGCGATGTTGATGGTGGCGGCGGATTGCGGGACGGGCTCGCCGCCGGTTTCACGCAGCAGGACTGGCCAGCCGGCGGCAGCGGAGACCTCGCAGGCGTGGTCGAATGCGGGCAGGCGATTGAGGCGGCGTGGCATGACCAGTGCGCGATCGCTGGGTTGCCAGAATAGAAGGCCGAATTCTGCGTCGCCGGCGCAGACCGAGGCCAGCAAATCCTGTTCGGCTTGCAGGCCGGCTTCGATGGTCAGGCGGGTTGGCAGCGACATCAAGAACTCCGGAAGATCTGGAATTTTTAGAGGTTATGAGGACGTCTTCGCGAGCAAGCTCGCTCCCACAGGGGAAATGCATTCCAAATGTGGGAGCGAGCTTGCTCGCGAAAGTGTCGACTCGGTCTGAAAGAATATCAGTCGAGGGTCGAACCGCTGATCGACACTCCACGCTCCGGGAAGAACAGGCGCTGCAGCTCAGTGCCCGGACTTTCCGCGCGCATGAACGCTTCGCCGACCAGGAACGAATACACGTCGCTGATTTCCATCAGTTCGACATCGGCACGATTAAGGATGCCGCTCTCGGTAATGACCAGACGATCGCGCGGAATGCGCGGCAGCAGGTCGAGGGTGGTTTCCAGGCTGACATCAAAGGTGTGCAGGTTACGGTTGTTGACCCCCACCAGCGGCGTGTCGAGGGTTTTCAGTGCACGCTCCAGCTCATCGCCATCGTGCACTTCGACCAGCACATCGAGGCCGACGCTTTTGGCGACGGCGGCCAGCTCGGCCATTTTCACGTCATCCAGTGCGGAGACGATCAACAGCACGCAGTCGGCGCCCAGCGCACGCGCTTCGACGATCTGATACGGATCGATCATGAAGTCCTTGCGGATCACCGGCAGGCTGCACGCGGCGCGGGCCTGTTGCAGATAAGCGTCGGCGCCCTGGAAGTAATCGATGTCGGTCAGCACGGACAGACAGGTTGCGCCGCCCTTCTCGTAACTTTTGGCGATCTCGGCCGGAACGAAGTGCTCGCGGATCACGCCTTTGCTCGGCGAGGCCTTTTTGATTTCGGCAATCACCGCTGGCTGCTTCTTCTTCGCTTGCGCCAGCAATGCCTGGGCAAAACCACGGGGTGCATCGGCCGCCTTGGCCAGACTTTCCAGCTCGCTCAAGCTGACGCGAGCACTACGCTCGGCGACTTCCTGAACTTTGCGCGCCAGAATGTTTTCCAGAACCGTCGGTACACTCATCCTTCATTCTCCACTCTGAATACCGCGGTAAAGGCACCCAACTCCTCGAGTTTTTCCCGAGCGAGACCGGTGTGCAGCGCGTCGTGCGCAAGCTCGACACCCTGTTTCAAACTGCTCGCCACGTCGGCGGCGTACAGCGCAGCACCGGCGTTGAGCACAATCATTTCGGCGGCTTTCTGGCCGTTTTCGGTTTTGCGCTTGCCGAGGGCATCGCGGATCAGCGCCAGCGACGCTTCCGGGCCGTCGACCGACAGGCCGTGCAGGCTCTGGCTCTTCATGCCGAGATCTTCCGGCTCGACCCAATATTCGCTGATCTCGTCGTTTTTCAGCTCGGCGACAAAAGTCGGAGCGGCGAGGCTGAACTCGTCCAGACCGTCCTTCGAATGCACCACCAGCACGTGCTTGCTGCCCAAGCGCTGCAAGACTTCGGCCAACGGCCGGCACAGTGCCGGCGTGAACACGCCCACCACCTGATGTTTCACACCGGCCGGATTCGTAAGCGGGCCGAGCATGTTGAACAGCGTACGCAGGCCGAGATCGCGGCGCGGGCCGGCGGCGTACTTCATGGCTTTGTGGTGGGTCTGGGCGAACATGAAACCGATGCCGACGTTATCGATGCAACGCGCGACCTGAACCGGCGTCAGGTTCAGATAAATGCCGGCAGCTTCCAGCAAGTCGGCGCTGCCGCTCTTGCCCGATACCGCACGGTTGCCGTGCTTGGCCACTGTGCAACCGGCAGCAGCAACAACAAACGAAGAAGCGGTCGATACGTTGAAAATATTGGCACCGTCACCGCCGGTACCGACCACATCGACCACGCCGTCGAGGGTCTTCAGCTCAACCTGATCAGCCAGCTCACGCATCACCGACACGGCGCCGACGATTTCGTCGATGCTCTCGCTCTTCATGCGCATGGCCATCATGAACGCGCCGATCTGCGCGTCGCTGCATTGGCCGGTCATGATTTCGCGCATCACGTCGCGCATTTCATCGGTACTGAGGTCGAGGTGATCGACGATACGGCTCAGGGCTGTCTTGATATTCATGGGAAGTCCTTAGCGCGTGCCGCCGGTTTGTTTGAGGAAGTTGGCAAACAGCTCATGACCCTGCTCGGTCAGGATCGACTCGGGGTGGAACTGTACGCCCTCAATGTTCAGGGACTTGTGACGCAGGCCCATGATTTCGTCGACCGAACCGTCATCGTGCTGAGTCCACGCGGTCAGCTCCAGGCAATCGGGCAACGTCGCGTGCTTGACGATCAGCGAGTGGTAGCGGGTAACCGTCAGCGGATGATTCAGACCAGCGAAAACGCCCTTGTCCTCATGGAATACCGGACTAGTCTTACCGTGCATCACTTGCCGGGCGCGCACTACATCGCCGCCAAAAGCCTGGCCGATGGACTGGTGACCCAGGCAGACGCCGAGGATCGGCAGTTTGCCGGCAAAGTGCTTGATCGCTTCGATGGAGATGCCGGCTTCGGTTGGCGTGCACGGACCTGGGGAAATCACGATGCGCTCAGGTTTGAGGGCTTCGATTTCGGCGATGCTCAGTTCGTCGTTGCGCACGACTTTGACTTCGGCACCCAGTTCGCCGAGGTATTGCACAACGTTGTAAGTAAAGGAGTCGTAGTTGTCGATCATCAGCAACATGGCGTTTCGAACCTCTTGAATTCTGACTTGGAGACAGCCTTCAGATGACTTGCCCGCAGGGCGCTGCACGATGTCGGACGCAGGCAGGTGCGTCGGCACAGCGGCATTTCAAACGGGCAAGGAAGGCAAAGCGATACAGATCCGGCGGAGCCGGCAGAAAAGATTCAGGCGCGCCAACGCCAGCGGGCGTGTGCCTTGATGACTTGATCCAGAAGTTTGCTGGTGATCAACACGGGGAAGGTCTCGTTCATACGTTCCGGCACAGTAACTTAGCTGGGCGGAGCGTGCAATATGGCCGGGCCTTTGGGGGATAAATCCAGGGGAGGATTCGCGACCGATGGCAAAACGCCGGGAGTTTTTGGTACTGTCGTTTCGTTCACCTACAACAATAAATAAACGGACTTGCTCATGATCAAACAGACGTTGTTTGTACCGCTGGCCGGATGCTTGCTCGCACTGGCCTGCGCCCAGGCCAATGCCGCACCCAATCCCTATTCGAATTTCATTGTTTTCGGCGACAGCCTGAACGATGCCGGGACCTTTACCGACACGGGTGGCCCGGCCGGCGCCACTCAGCGTTACACCAACCGGACGGGGCCGGTGTATCTGGACGGCAGCGGTGAACTGCGCTCGCTGAACTCCACACAACTGCTGGGCGGACGCCTGGGTTTCAGCCCCGACCAGACCGCCTCCTCAAGTTCCGCCGTACGCGCCAACGAAGGCCTGCCGGACGGCAACAACTGGGCGGTCGGCGGTTATCGCACCGACCAGATTCTCGACTCGATCACCACGCAATCGGCCACGGGCGAACGCACCCGCGCCGGTTACCTGCCGTCGAACGGCTTTCGCGCCGATCCTAACGCGCTGTACTACATTTCCGGCGGCGGTAACGACTTTCTGCAAGGTCGCATTCTCAGTCTGCCGCAAGCCAACGCCGCCGCCGATCGCCTCGCTGACAGCGTGCAGACGTTGCAAACTGCCGGTGCCAAATACGTGATGGTCTGGCTGCTGCCTGACGTTGGCCTTACGCCGGCCATCAACGGCACCCCGCTGCAAGCCTTCAGCAGTCAACTCGCCGGCCAGTTCAACAACCAGTTGGTCACGCGCCTGCAAGGCATCAACGCCGAAGTCATTCCGTTGAACATTCCGGTCCTGCTCTCGGAAGTGTTTGCCGACCCGGGACGCTTTGGCCTGGCGACTGATCAGAACCTGACCGCGACCTGCTTCAGTGGCAGCGGCTGCACCGAGAACGCGCGTTACGGGATCAACAGTGCAACACCCGACCCGACCAAGCTGATCTACAACGACGGCGTACACCCGACCGAAGCCGGGCAAAAACTGATCTCCGACTACGCCTACTCTCTACTCGCCGCACCGTGGGAACTGACGCTGTTACCGGAAATGGCCCACGCCACCTTGCGCGCGCATCAGGATGAACTGCGCAACCAATGGCAGGCGGATTGGGAAAACTGGCAAGCGGTCGGCCAATGGCGCGCCATTGTTTCGGCTGGCGGCCAGCATCTGGATGTCGACAGCCAGAGCAGCGGCGTCAGTGCCGACGGCAGTGGTTACAACCTCAACGTCGGCGGTAGCTATCGTCTGAATGACGCTTGGCGCGTCGGTGTCGCTGGCGGTTTCTATCGACAGACGCTGGAAGCCGGTCATAACGATTCGGACTACAAACTCAACAGCTATCTGGCCACCGCATTCGCCCAGTTCCAGCAGAATCGCTGGTGGGCTGACATGGCGTTGACCGGCGGTAAACTCGACTACGACAACCTCAAGCGCAAGTTCGATCTCGGCGCCAGCGAGGGTGCGGAGAAAGGTGATACCGACGGCCATCTGTGGGCCTTCAGCACCCGCGTCGGTTACGACATTGCCCAACCGGGCAGCGAATGGCACCTGTCGCCGTTCGTCAGCGCCGATTACGCCAGCGTTGATGTCGACGGTTATTCTGAGAAGAGCAACCGTGCCACAGCGTTGACCTTCGATGATCAGACCCGCGACTCGAAACGCCTGGGTCTGGGCTTGCAGGGCAAGTACAACATTACCCCGCAAACTCAGGTGTTCGGCGAGTACGCTCACGAGCGTGAGTACGAAGATGACGTGCAGAAGGTCCGCATCGCGCTCAATACCTTGCCGGCCAATGACTTCAAGCTTGAGGGCTATACCCCGCAAAGTCATTTGAACCGTTTGAGCCTGGGTGTGAGCCATAAGCTGACGGCGGATCTGGCGCTGCGCGGCGGCTATTCGTTGCGCAAGGATGATGATTTTACCCAGCAGGGGGTTAACGTCGGCGTTGTGCTCGACTTCTAAGTCACCAGCACAAAAAAAGCGGCGCCCTTACAGGCGCCGCTTTTTTATGGCTACACACAAATCGAATGTGGGAGCGAGCTTGCTCGCGAAAGCGGTGGGTCAGCCAGCATAAATACTGACTGACAGGGCCCCTTCGCGAGCAAGCTCGCTCCCACAGGGAAGATCAGTGATCAGTCCGGGGTTTGCTCGGCCAGGGCCACGGCGCGGAACATCGCGCGGCGCTTGTTCAGGGTCTCTTCCCACTCCAGCGCCGGCACCGAGTCGGCGACGATGCCGCCACCGGCCTGCACGTGCAGTTCGCCGTTCTTGATCACGGCAGTACGGATCGCAATCGCGGTGTCCATGTTGCCGTTCCAGGCGAAGTAGCCGACCGCACCGCCATATACACCGCGCTTGACCGGTTCCAGCTCGTCGATGATTTCCATCGCGCGAATCTTCGGTGCACCGGACAAGGTGCCCGCCGGCAGAATCGCCCGCAGTGCGTCCATCGCCGTCAGCCCGGCCTTCAATTGGCCGGTAACGTTGGAAACGATGTGCATCACGTTGGAATAACGCTCGATAACCATCTTCTCGGTGAGCTTCACCGAGCCGATTTCCGAGACGCGACCAGTGTCGTTACGGCCCAGATCGATCAGCATCAAGTGCTCGGCGATCTCCTTGTCGTCCGACAGCAGATCTTCTTCCAGCGCCACGTCCGCTTCTTCGGTGGCGCCACGTGGGCGAGTACCGGCAATCGGGCGCACGGTGATCAGGTTGTCTTCAACCCGTACCAACACTTCCGGCGAACTGCCGACGACGTGGAAGTCGCCGAAGTTGAAGAAGTACATGTACGGCGTCGGGTTGAAGCAACGCAGAGCGCGATACAGATCGATGGGTGCAGCCTTGAAGTCGATCGACATGCGCTGCGACGGCACGACCTGCATGCAGTCACCGGCAAGGATGTACTCCTTGATGGTGTCGACGGCTTTTTCGTAATCGTCCTGAGTGAAACTGGAACGGAACACCGGGTCAGCCGCTTGCTGCTTGCTGAAATCCAGACCACGGCGCGGAGTGATCGGCTGGCGCAGTTTCTCCAGCAACGCCTGCAATTGCGCCTGACCTTGTTCGAAGGCATCGGCCTGCGCAGGGTCGGCCAACACGATCGCGTGCATCTTGCCGGCGAGGTTGTCGAACACCACGACGGCATCGGAAACCATCAGCAGAATGTCCGGCACGCCCAGCGGATCAGGGTTCGGGCACTTGCCCAGGCGTTTTTCGACATAGCGCACGCAGTCGTAACCGAAATAACCGACCAGACCACCGTTGAAGCGCGGCAGACCGGCGATGGTCGGCACGTTGTAGCGCGCCTTGAAGGTTTCGACGAAGGCCAGCGGGTCTTCAACATCATGGCTTTCAGTCTCAACGCCATCGACGGTGATGCTGACGTGATGATCGTGAACGCGCATAACCGTGCGGCATGGCAGACCGATAATCGAGTAACGGCCCCATTTCTCGCCGCCCTGCACCGATTCGAGCAGGTAGGAGTTGGGCTGGTCGGCCAGTTTCAGGTAGATCGACAGCGGTGTGTCGAAGTCGGCCAGGGTTTCGCAGGCCAACGGAATGCGGTTGTAGCCGTCAGCGGCCAAGCGCAGGAATTCTTCGCGGATCATAAGGTGCCTCGTGGTGTGAGGGGCAAATCAGTCAGGTATGCAAACGCGCCGGCAGGCCGGCCAGGAACAAGTCAGGCGCGCCAACGCCAGCGGGCCAGGGCCTTGATGACTTTCATCCAGAGTTTGCGAGTGACCACCACGATGGCGTTTCCAGAATGGGATTGAGAAGCGTCGGGCAACGTTATCTCAGCGGCCGAACCGAGGCAACCGGGAATTAGCTTGCGCAGATCGTCGATCACCAATGCCGGCGATTCCTCGGCAATCGGCCTGCCGTGGTTGTAGCCATAACTCAGCGCCACGCATTTGACCCCTGCTGCTTTCGCCGCCAGCACATCGCTGCGCGAGTCGCCGACGAACAACGATTGCGAGGCCGGGATGTTGGCCATTTTCATCACGAAGAACAGCGCCGCCGGATCAGGCTTTTTCTGCGGCAAGGTATCGCCGCCGATGATCCACTTGAAGTAGCGGCCGATTTTCATCTGATCCAGCAGCGGCGCGACGAAGCGCTCCGGTTTGTTGGTGATCAGCGCCATGGCCACGCCTTGTTTGTGCAGCCACTTGAGGGTGTCGCGCACACCGGGATAAACCACGGTCAGCTCATGGCTGGCGCCGTAAGCCTCCATGAACACTTCCAGCGCGTGCTCGGCCTCGACGTCATCCACCGCCGAATGATCGATGCCACCGGCCAAAGCACGGCGCACCAGAACCGGCGCGCCGTTGCCAACCCACTCGCGCACCGACTCGATGCCGGCGGGCTGGCGGCCGAGGGAGAGCAGCATGGTGTCCACCGCCGCTGCCAGGTCTGGAACCGAGTCGATCAGCGTGCCATCCAGATCGAACATCACCAGCCGAGGCAGTTTTCCCGGGAACAGCTGCTCAAACCCACTCATGGGCGCGCCAGCGCCAGTTCGGAGCGCATCTTGTCGATGACTTCCTGATAGTTCGGCGCATTGAAGATTGCCGAGCCGGCGACAAAGGTGTCCGCGCCAGCCGCCGCGATCTCGCGGATGTTGTTGACGTTGACGCCGCCGTCGATTTCCAGACGGATGTCACGGCCCGAGGCATCGATGATCGCCCGCGCTTCGCGCAGTTTGTCGAGGGTGCCGGGAATGAACTTCTGCCCGCCGAAACCCGGGTTGACGCTCATCAGCAAGACCATGTCGACCTTGTCGATCACGTACTTGAGCACGTCCAGCGGGGTCGCCGGGTTGAACACCAGACCGGATTTGCAGCCGCCTTCACGGATCAGTTGCAGCGAGCGATCAACGTGCAGCGTGGCTTCCGGGTGGAAGGTGATGTAGGTCGCGCCGGCTTCGATGAAGTCGCCAACGATGCGATCCACCGGGCTGACCATCAGGTGTGCGTCGATCGGCGCGGTGACGCCGTACTTGCGCAACGCCGCGCAAACCATCGGGCCGATGGTCAGGTTCGGTACGTAGTGGTTGTCCATGACGTCGAAGTGGACGAAGTCGGCGCCGGCGGCCAGAACATTGTCCACTTCCTCGCCGAGGCGGGCGAAGTCGGCGGAGAGAATCGACGGAGCAATTACGAAGGGCTGCATGACGCACCTTTTCTGAGCTAAATCACGATGGCGCGCATTGTATACCTCAAGTTTCCCAGCGCGCACCGTGACCGCGATGATTGGGTTATGCCATGACCGATGACCGGCGCTGACTCAGTACGCCGCGCGGTAGATCTTCTCGATGTCGGCAGCGCTGAGTTTGCGCGGGTTGTTGCGCATCAGCCGCTCGATCCCCGCCGCTTCCACGGCCATCGCCGGGATCGCCTCTTCCGGCACACCGAAACTGCGCAGGCCGGCAGGAATTTCCACCGCTGCGCACAGATCGGTCATCGCCTGCACGGCTTTGTCCGCCGCTTCGGCGGCACTCAGATGAGCGGTGTTCACGCCCATGGCTTCGGCAATATCCTGCATGCGTTCGACGCAGGCCATCTTGTTCCAGGTCATGACATACGGCAGCAGCAAGGCATTGCTGACGCCATGAGCAATGTTGAAGCGACCGCCCAGCGGATACGCCAGCGCATGCACCGCGCCGACCCCGGCATTGCCGAACGCCATGCCGGCCATCAGGCTGGCGGTGGCCATGTCTTCGCGGGCTTGCAGGTTGGCGCCGTTGGCGTAGGCCTTGGGCAGGGCTTTGGCGATCAGCTTGATGGCGCCGATGGCCAGCGCGTCGGTGATCGGCGAGGCATTCACCGACAAGTAGGATTCGAT
This sequence comes from Pseudomonas fluorescens, assembly GCF_001648775.1. Taxonomy (GTDB): domain Bacteria; phylum Pseudomonadota; class Gammaproteobacteria; order Pseudomonadales; family Pseudomonadaceae; genus Aquipseudomonas; species Aquipseudomonas fluorescens_M. Next base: position 181,325 of record NZ_LVEJ01000019.1, on the reverse strand, counting down.
GGCGTGCACCAACGCGTCGACGCCACTGGCGGCGGTGACGCTGCGCGGGCAAGTCAGGGTCATCTGCGGGCTGACCAGCGCGACGTCGGGCAATAGATAGTCGCTGACGATGCCTTTCTTCAGCTGCGCGACTTTGTCCGAAAGGATTGCGACGTTAGTGACTTCTGAACCGGTGCCGGCGGTGGTCGGGATGGCGATCAGCGGCGGGCCTTTGCGCGGCACTTGATCGACGCCGAACAGGTCTTCCAGCGCGCCGTGGTAACCGGCATAGGCGGCAACACTTTTGGCGATGTCGATGGCGCTGCCGCCACCGAGGCCGATCAAACCGTCATGCCCGCCCTCGCGGTAAACGCGCATGCAGTCTTCGACGATGGCGATTTCCGGGTCGGGTAGTACGCGGTCGAAAATCTCGTAGTCGCGCCCACCGAGTTGCACCAGCGCCAGCTCGACCGTGCCGGATTTGACCAGCGCGGCGTCGGTGACAATCAGCGGGTTGTCGATGTCGAGGCGCGTGAGTTCGGCGGCGAGTTGTTCGATGGCGGCGGCGCCGGTGATCAGTTTGTGAGCGATTTTGAACTGGGACAGACTCATCGTGCGCAGCCTCTTATAGATGTGGGAGCTGGGCACAAGATTAGCTGGGGATTTGGGGTTGTCTGCTATTCAGGTGGTGAATGACCATCGAGGGCAAGAGCAAGAGCCCCTCACCCTAGCCCTCTCCCGGAGGGAGAGGGGACTGACCGGGTCGTACTCTCGAAGTACATCGACCTGAATTACCGAGTCGAACTCAGGTTTGAAAACCATGAAGATCGGCTCCCTTTCCCCCAAAGGTAAAAAAACTGACCGAGGTGGATGGGAGAGGTACGCAAACTTGCGATACCGAGTCGAACTCAGACTCTGAACAGCACGAATATCTGCTCCCTTTCCCCTCGCCCCCTTGGGGGAGAGGGCTGGGGTGAGGGGGTAAGCTTTTGATCTGCCCCTTAAACCTGAGCAGTACGCAGCTTCTCGCTGCGGCCTCGTAACCACTCAAGGGTCAGCAACAGGATGACCGAGAACGCAATCAGCAAAGTAGCCGCCGCCGCAATCGTCGGGCTGAGGTTTTCGCGAATCCCGCTGAACATCTGCCGAGGCAACGTCGCCTGTTCAGGCCCTGCAAGAAACAACGTCACCACCACCTCATCAAACGAAGTCGCAAAGGCAAACAGCGCCCCGGAAATCACCCCCGGCGCAATCAACGGCAATGTCACCCGACGAAAAGCGGTCAACGGCGAGGCACCGAGACTGGCAGCAGCCCGCACCAGATTATGGTTAAACCCCTGCAACGTCGCCGACACGGTGATGATTACAAACGGCACACCCAACACCGCATGCACCACAATCAGCGAGAAGAAGCTGTTGCCCAGCCCCAACGGCGCGAAGAACAGATAACTCGCCACCCCAATGATCACCACCGGCACCACCATCGGCGAGATCACCAACGCCATCACCAGCGCTTTGCCGGGGAAGTCGCCACGGGTCAGGCCAATCGCCGCCAGCGTGCCGAAGATCATCGCCAGCACCGTGGCCGCCGGGGCGACGATGATGCTGTTCTTCAGTGCGCGCATCCATTCCGCCGAGGCGAAGAAATCCTGATACCAGTGCAGCGAGAAGCCCTGCAGCGGATACACCAGAAAGCTCCCCGAATTGAACGACAGCGGAATGATCACCAGCACCGGCAGAATCAGGAACAACAAAATCAGGCCGCAGAGGATCCGCAGGCTGTAGAACCACACCCGTTCGATGGGCGACATGTAAGGACTCAGCATCTCGAATTCCCCTTAGCTCAGGCGCAGGCGACTGGCGCCCACCAGCCAGCTGTAAATCAGATAAAGCACCACGGTCGCCAGCAGCAACAGCCCGCCCAGCGCGGTGGCCATGCCCCAATTGATGCTGGTGTTGGTGTAGAAGGCGACGAAGTAACTGACCATTTGATCGTTCGGGCTGCCGAGCAGCGCCGGGGTGATGTAGTAGCCGATGGCGAGGATGAACACCAACAGGCAACCGGCGCCAACACCGGCATAAGTCTGCGGGAAGTACACCCGCCAGAAACTGGCGAACGGGTGGCAGCCGAGGGAAATGGCGGCACGCATGTAGGTCGGCGAGATGCCTTTCATCACGCTGTAGATCGGCAGGATCATGAACGGTAGCAGGATGTGCACCATCGAGATGTACACGCCAGTGCGGTTGAACACCAGCTCCAGCGGCTTATCGATGATGCCCATGGCCATCAAGCCACTGTTGATCAGACCGCCCGATTGCAGCAGTACGATCCACGCGGCGACGCGCACCAGAATCGAGGTCCAGAACGGCAGCAGCACCAGAATCATCAGCAAATTGCTCTGGCGCGATGGCAGGTTCGCCAGCAGGTACGCCAGTGGATAAGCCAGCAGCAGGCAGATCACGGTGATGATCAGGCCCATCCAGAAGGTGCGAGCGAAGATGTCGAGGTAGATCGCCTGATCGGGGGTGGCCGGGGCGATTTCGCCGAGGTCGTCGATGCGGTGATCGACTGCCGCCAGCAGGTAATACGGGGTGATGCTGCTGGTGTTGCGTTTGACCGCTTGCCAGTAGGCCGGATCGCCCCAACGTTCGTCGAGACCTTCCAGGGCTTCTTTATAAGAGGCCGGTTCGCTGGCAAACGGCAGCGCCCGGGCAGTTTTGGTCAGCAGGCTGCGGTAGCCGGCCAACTCCATGTTCAAGCGCTTGGACAAATCGCCCAGCGTCTGGTTTTTACGCGCTTCGGCGAGGTCTTCGCCGGCGGCTTTGTAGACCGGTTCAGCGGGCAGGCCGCGGCCGTCCCAACTGGCGATGGCCGCTACGGTGCGCGGCATGCCGCCAACCACTTCGGGGTTGCCGACGCTTTTGTAGAGCAGCGCCACGATCGGCACCAGAAACACCAGCAGCAGAAACAGCACCAGCGGCGCAATCAGCGCTTGAGCCTTCCAGCGGTTGACCCGCTCGGCGCGCTTGAGCTTCTGCTTCAAGGTGGGGCTGTTGCCCTCGTTCAGGGGAACGGCGATGGCCATGACGTACTCCGCAAATCTTTGATCGTTACAGAGGTGGCGAACCAACTCGATCGATTGATGCACACAGATCCAAATGTGGGAGCGAGCTTGCTCGCGAAGGCGGCGCATCAGTCGACATCAATGTTGAATGGACTGGCGCTTTCGCGAGCAAGCTCGCTCCCACAAGAGAACGAGCCCTCGGTTATTTCGCCGCCCAGGAGTTGAAGCGCTGCTCCAGTTGCTCGCCGTTGTCAGCCCAGAAGCTGACGTCGATCTGCACCTGGTTGGCGATGTTTTCCGGGGTGGTCGGCATGTCTTTCAGGACATCCTTGGCCAGCAACGGCACAGCCTGGGTGTTGGCCGGGCCGTAGGCGATGTTTTCCGAGTAGGTCTTCTGCTGCTGCGGTTGTACCGAGTAGGCGATGAACTTCTTCGCCGCTTCGGCGCGCTTGGCGTCGAGACCTTTCGGGATGGCCCAGGCGTCGAAGTCGTAGATGCCGCCGTTCCACACCACTTTCAGGTTGGATTCTTTCTGCACGGCAGCGATGCGACCGTTGTAAGCCGAGCTCATCACCACGTCACCGGAAGCGAGGTATTGCGGCGGTTGTGCGCCGGCTTCCCACCACTGGATATTCGGCTTCAGCTCATCAAGTTTCTTGAACGCGCGATCCTGGCCACCCTTGCTCGCCAGCTCTTTGTAGACGTCTTTCGGCGCCACACCATCGGCCATCAGCGCGAATTCGAGGGTGTACTTGGCGCCTTTGCGCAAGCCACGCTTGCCCGGGAATTTCTTCGTGTCCCAGAAATCCGCCCAGCTGGTTGGTGCGGTTTTCAGTTTGTCGGCGTTGTATGCGAGTACGGTCGACCAAACGAAGAAACCCACGCCGCATGGCTGAATCGCGCCTTTTACGTAGTCTTCAGTCTTGCCGAACAGCGCCGGGTCGAGTTGCTCGAACATGTCTTCGTCGCAACCACGGGACAGTTCTGGCGATTCAACTTCCACCAAGTCCCACGACACGCTCTTGGTGTCGACCATGGCTTTGACTTTGGCCATTTCGCCGTTGTATTCGCCGGCGACGATCTTGCCGTTGCCCGCCGCTTCCCACGGTGCATAGAAGGCTTTGACTTGCGCCGCCTTGTTCGCCCCGCCAAACGACACCACGGTCAAATCAGGGCCTGCGGCCATTGCGCTGGCCGCACCCATCAGGCCCAGGGTCAGGGCGGTGAACTTCAGGGATCTCAACATTTATTGTTCTCTCCACGTGCAGGGTTGGTGTTGGTATTGCCGGGGCGATCAGTTCGCCTCTAAAAGCGGATCAAGCGCGCGAACGTGCTCGACCTGCCAGCCAAGCGGAACCACGTCACCGACGGCGAGCGCGGGATCGAGCTCGGCAATCGGTTGTTTTACGAAGAAGTCGGTTTTGCCACAGACCTCCAGGCGCACCCGGACGTGGTCGCCCAGATAGATGAATTCCGCCACCCTCCCTGAGAAGCGGTTGACGCATTGATCGCTCGAACCGTTGAGGCTGACGCGCTCCGGACGGATCGACAGGGTCACCGGTTCGCCGGTCTTGCCGACGTTGACCGCCAGTGCCTCGACTTTTTCGCCACGGCCCAACTCGACCACGCAACGCTCGCCGCTCTGGCTGAGCAGACGGCCGTTGAGGCGGTTGTTCTCACCGATGAAGTTGGCGACAAAAGTGTTTTTCGGTTCTTCGTAGAGGCTGCGCGGCGGGGCGATCTGCTGGATTTCGCCCTGATGGAATACCGCGACGCGGTCGGACATGGTCAGCGCTTCACCCTGATCGTGGGTCACGTAGACCACGGTCACGCCGAGGCGCTGGTGCAGGTGTTTGATTTCCATCTGCATGTGTTCACGCAATTGTTTGTCGAGGGCGCCGAGAGGTTCGTCCATCAGCACCAGTTGCGGTTCGAACACCAGCGCGCGAGCCAGCGCCACCCGTTGCTGCTGGCCACCGGACAACTGCGCCGGATAGCGCGAGGCGAACGCGTCGAGCTGAACCATGCTGAGGACTTTCTTCACGCGGTCGCTGACGTCGCTTTTGTTCAGACCTCGCACGGTCAGCGGGAACGCGAGGTTTTCCGCCACGGTCATGTGCGGGAACAGTGCGTAGTTCTGAAAGACCATGCCGATGTCGCGCTTGTGTGGCGGCACGTTGTTGATCGAACGCCCGGCCAGCAGAATTTCGCCGGCAGTCGGCGTTTCGAATCCGGCGAGCATCATCAGGCTGGTGGTCTTGCCAGAACCGGACGGCCCGAGCAGGGTGAGGAATTCGCCTTTGCGGATGTCCAGGTTGAGGTCTTTGACGATCAGGTTCTCGCCGTCGTAGCTCTTCTGCACTCCACGAAAGCTGACCAGCACATCACTGGCCCCTGCGTTTGTATCGACCTGGCTCATACCCACACCTTTGTTGTTGATGACTGCTTGTGGGTTAAGCCTAGTGGCTGCTGACAGGCGCGCAAATCGGGGCGCAGGAGAGAATCGCCTCAGCCGGATGGAAGGTTGGGGGTAGGGATTGCCCTACAAGGATGGCGCTAATGGATAAAGCAGTGACAAGCGACAAGCTGCGAGCCACAAGCAATGGCAAAAACGCGTGTCGCTTAGGGATATGCGCACAATCCGGATCCAAAGCAGATCCCTTGTGGGAGCGAGCTTGCTCGCGAAAGCGGTGGGTCATTCAACTCATTCTGTGACTGATACATCGCATTCGCGAGCAAGCTCGCTCCCACAGGTTTGATCGCGGGGATCTTTAGAGGAGCTTGTGTTCCATCGCGTATTTGACCAGTTCGGCCAGCGAGGTGATGTTGAGCTTCTGCATCAGCCGCGCCTTGTGGGTGCTGATGGTTTTGCTGCTGAGGGCCAGTTGCTGGGCGATGTCATTGACGTTGGCGCCTTGGGCCAGGCGTTCAAACACCGAGAATTCGCGCTCGGACAGCAACGAGTGCAACGGCCGTGCATCGGTCAGGCCGACTTCAAAGACCATGCGATCGGCCAGATCGGGATCGATGTAACGCCCTCCTGCCGCGACTTTGCGAATGGCAGTGAGCAGCAGCGCCGGATCGCTGTCCTTGGTCGCATAACCGGCCGCGCCGACCTTCAACGCCCGCGCAGCCATCTGCGCTTCATCGTGCATCGACAGCACCAGAATCGCCGGCGGATTGTTCAATGCACGGATCCGCGGGATCGCCTCCAGACCATTGACGCCGGGCATGGAGATGTCGAGCAGCACCACTTCGCACGGCAGGCTGCGCAGGATTTCGAGCAGTTGTTCACCATTGCTCGCCTCGCCCACTACTTGCAGATCCTTGGCCAGGCCGATCAATTGCTTGATGCCCTCGCGGACGATGGTGTGGTCTTCAGCTACCAGTACACGGATCACGTTTTTCTCCATTGTTCGAATTCAACGTCAGCATCATTCGCGAGCAAGCTCGCTCCCACATTGAAATGCATTTCCCTGTGGGAGCGAGCTTGCTCGCGAAGAGGCCGGCGTCGACACCGCAAAAAACTCAAACCTCACTCACCGGCACGCGCACCACCAGACTGGTGCCCTCCCCCGGCTCACTTTCCAGCACCAATCGCCCACCCATGATCAGCACCCGCTCACGCATGCCGACCAACCCAAACGAAGTCGGCCGACCGGCAGCGGCGACAAATCCTACGCCATCATCACTGACTGTCAGACATAACTCGTCGCCTTCCAGCGCCAGCGTCAGCTCGACAGTATGCGCCTGAGCATGGCGCATCACGTTGGTCAGCGCCTCCTGCAAAATCCGAAACAAGCCAATCGCCTTGGCATCGCTGAGCGCCGGAAGATTGTCCGGCACCTGCACCAGACATGGAATCTGCGTACGCGCCTCGAACCGTCGCGCCTGCCATTCGATTGCCGAAGCGATCCCCGCATCGAGAATCGGCGGTCGCAGCGCGGTCGCCACATCACGCACCAACTGGAACAATTGGGCGATCAGGCGTTTCATGCTGTTGAGCCGTTCGTTCAGCCCCGGATCGAGTTGCGCATAGGCCAGTTCGCACATCGACGTTTCCAGTTTCAGCACCGTCAACATCTGCCCCAGCTCATCGTGCACCTCGCGGGCGATCCGCGCCTTCTCTTCCTCACGCACACTCTCAAGGTGCGCCGACAGTTCGCGCAATTGCGCGCGCGAGGCCGCCAGTTCCAGTTCGATACGCTTGCTCTCGGTAATGTCCCAGACGATGCCGTCCCACACGTAGGCGCCATCCTCCAACTGCCGGGTGATCGCCTTGATCTCGGCCCAGCGCTGCTCGCCCTGACGCGTGAGAATTCGGCCCTGCCACGACCAGTCGCTGTCAGTGTCCAGCGCCTGATCTTGAGTGCGGTGATAACTGGCCTTGTCGTCCGGATGCACCAGGCTGCGCAAACCCATGTCGCGATGGGCGATAGCGGCCGGCGCATAGCCAACCAGACTTTCGCTGCCTTCACTGATGTAGGCGAAGTCGATCTGCCCGGTCACCGGCGCCCGCTCGAGACGGAACACCAGCCCCGGCACGTTGGCGGCGATGCCCTGCAGACGCGCCTCGCTTTCCTGCAACGCCGCCAAGGCGCGACGGCGCTCGGTCACGTCGTTGAGGTAAACCACCAGGTATTCGCTGTCGCGAAAGCGCAGGAAACTCAGCGACACGTCCGCGGGCAGAATACTGCCGTCAGCGCGCACGCAACTGGTTTCAAAACTCAGCGGCCCTTCTTCGCTGGCCCGCGCACGCTTCCACAGGTTGAGCCAGCGATCCATGTGCAGGCCGGGTTCGAAGTCGATCAGCGGCCTTTCGATCAACCCGCCCGAGGGATACCCGAGCATGATTTCCGCCGCGCGATTGGCGTAACGCACATGGCTGTCCCAATTGACCCAGAGGATGCCGACGGTGCTTTGGTCGATGGAGAATTGGGTCAGGCGCAGGGCTTCCTCGCTGGCCGCGCGCAAGGCAATGTCCTCGCGCGCCGCCAACAGGCGTTGTTCGAGGCTGTGCTGCTGACGGCGCTGCCAGAACACAATGGCCACGCAGCTGAGCAACATCACCGCAAACAACAGGCTGAGGTTCTGCCAGAACCCCGGCGACTCCGACAACCGTGGGTACTTGGGTTGCAGCCACTGATTGTGCAATTGCTCGAGATCCTTGGCCGGGATCGCACGCAGGGCGCTCTGGATGATGCCAGCCAGTTCCGGCCAGTCGCGGCGCGAACCCACTCGTAACAATTGCGGCAAACCGATATCGCCAACCACCACCAGCTCGGCGAACTCCGGCTCTGCCGACAGCCGCCCGAGCTGCGCTTCATCGACCACGGCGTAAGTGGCCTGTTGACTCAACAGCAACTGCAGCGCCTGACGCTCCAGCGGCACACCTTGCAGATTCAGATGCGGATAGTTGCCGCGCAAATAGTCGGCGGTGCTGCTGGGCATGCGCACGGCGACGCGGGTCTGGCTGTCGATTTTCTCCAGATCGACCACGCCGCTGGCCTTCTGATCGCTGACCACCAGTTGCGGCACACGCATGTAAGGATCCGAGAACTGCCACAGGCGCAGCGCACTCGGGGTTTGGCTGAGGCCGGGAGCGATGTCGATCTCGCCCTCGCGCGCAGCGGTTTCCAGCTGCTCAAGGTCTGGAAAATTACGCCAGCTCAATTCGACGTTGAGGGCCTTGGCCAGCAGCTTCATCAACTCGACGTTGGCCCCGGACAACTTCTGTAAACGCCGGTCGTATTGCGCGTACGGCGCCTGCAAGACCAGGCCCACGCGCAATTCATCGTGTTGCGCGAGCCACTGTTGCTGGCCCTCCGACAATTGCGCGACATGCGACGGTGGCGCAGGTGCCGCCCACCCCATCAAGGGAAGCCACACCCAGCCGATAACCCACAGGCAGCAAAATCGCTTCATTGAAGTCTCATACACTGACAAATTCTGACCAACCCATTAGGCTGCCGGGATACTTTCTGGCCTGGAATAACCGATGCCCTCTGTTTATCGCCTGGCAATGCCAGCATTGTGCCTGTCGCTGATCCTGCCTTGTGCGTTTTCCGTCAGCGCCGCTGATCCCGCCCCTGCGGCAGAAAAACCGGCTGAAGAAAAACCGGCCGAACGCCAGCCACTGCTTGAGCGTAGTCAGGAAGAAGCCGCGGCACTGGAACGTAAAGTCCCGGCGCAAGAACAGCAACAACTGCAGGCCGGCAGCGACACCTTTCTGGCCCTGTGGAAACCGGCCAATACGGCCGAGCCCAAAGGCGCGGTGATTCTCATCCCCGGTGCCGGCGAAACCGCTGACTGGCCGCAGGCAATCGGTCCATTACGGCAGAAACTGCCGGACGCCAAGTGGAGCAGCCTGAGTATCACCTTGCCCGACCTGCAAAGCGACGTCATCGCCCCGCGCGTGGTTGCCGCCGCTGCGGCACCGAAAGCCGCCGAGACGGGCAGCAAGGACGCCACCACCGCGCAGCCGATCGAGCAAGCCGCTGGCGGTGAAGCCGAAGTCGCCGATCAAGTGGTCGCTGAAACCAGCGAAGAGCAATCCAAGGCCGATGCCGAGCGAATTTTCGCCCGTATTGACGCGGCGATTGCCTACGCCGAACAACAGAGTGCGCGCAGCATTGTCGTCCTCGGTCACGGCACCGGCGCCTATTGGGCCGCGCGATACCTGAGCGAAAAACAAACCGCGCAAATAGAGAAATTCGTCATGGTCGACGCGCAGACACCCGCCAAGGCCAAGCCGCAACTGGCGGAGTTGACGCCGACATTGAAATTGCCGACTGCGGATATTTTCTACATGGACAAGCCGCTGGATCGCAATGCGGCGCTGGAGCGCATGCAGGCGAGCAAGCGCTTGAAGACCTCGGCGTTCAGCCAGGTGGCGCTCAAGGCTTTGCCGGATAACAAGGCTGAGCAGGAACAATTGTTCCGCCGGGTGCGTGGCTGGTTGAATCCGCAGAACACGGACTGACCGAATAAGACCGAGGCGCCTTCATTCGCGAGCAAGCTCGCTCCCACAATGGATTGTGTACGCAGATCCAATGTGGGAGCGAGCTTGCTCGCGAAGGGGCCATCACTGGCAACACAGCTCTAACGTTTAGCGAAAATCCCGCCGCTCACGAATCAATGTGTAGGCATTGTGCAGCTCACGGGTTTTTTCGGTGGCTTCACGCACCTGCAATGGCGTCGCCCCCGTACCGGCGATCTTGTCCGGATGATGACGACTGAGCAGGCGCCGATAGGCACGTTTGATTTGCGCCGGTTCGCTGGACGCCGACACGCCCAGCAAACGCATCGCCTCTTGATAGCTCACCGCCGCACTGACGATTGGCCGCTTGCCCGGCTCGTAATCGCTGGCCAATGCTTGCACCTGATGCGTTGTCCAGCCCAGCCACTTGCCCCACTGCGCCAGCAGTTCACGCTCGCTGACACCCGCGCGGCCATCGGCCCAGACCATCCGCCAACAGGCACGCAATACGCCTTCGGCGGCATGAGGCTGCGCACTCAGGCGCCGCAGATAACCGCGCAGATTGTCGTTGCCGGACTTGCCACGGTTGAACGCGGCAATCGCCCGACGCGTCGCCGGCTCGCTCATCTCCAGCGCACGCATCTCGTTGCGTGCCTGCTGGATATGCCCATCGGTGACGCGCCCGTCGCTCTTGGCCAGACGCCCGAGCAACACGAACAGCAATTCATCATTGCGCAGCATCGGCTGACCGCCGAGTTTTTCGCGCAAGTGCCCCCAGCTCTGCAAATGCAGACGCCGATCCAGCGCCTGTCCCAACAATGCCCCAAGCATGGCCCCCGGAATGCTGGCGATCGCAAAACCCGCTCCGGCTCCAATCAGAGTCCCTGGCCACAACATATCAGCGACTCGCTTTTATCAAGGTTTCAGCTTCGGCCAGACGCTCGTGCGTACCGACATCGACCCAGTGACCTTTCAGACGCTCGCCCGTGACTTCACCAGCCGCCATGGCCTTGCGCAGCAGCGGTGCCAGTTTGAAAGCACCGTCGCTGCAGCCATCGAACAGTTGCGGATGAAGCACGGCGATGCCGCTGTAGGTCAGGGTCTGCGCGTCAGGTTGGCCGTCGTGCACTCTACCGTCGATCAGTGTGAAATCACCGCTCGGGTGGTGCGCCGGATTGTCGGCCAGTACCAGATGCGCGAGCCCGTTGATCGGCTGGTGCAACACGCTGAAGTCGTAGTCGGTCCAGATATCACCGTTGACCACCAGGAAAGCATCGTCGCCGAGCAGTGGCAGCGCACGGAAAATGCCACCACCGGTTTCCAGCGGTTCACCTTCAGGCGAATACTCAATGCTCACGCCAAACTGCGAACCATCACCCAGGTAATCTTCGATCTGCTGACCGAGCCAGGCGTGGTTGATCACGATCTCGTTGAAACCTGCGGCCGCCAAAGCGCGCAGGTGATACTCGATCAATGGCACGCCACCGGCACGTACCAGCGGTTTCGGCGTGGTCAGGGTCAGCGGGCGCATGCGCTCGCCTTTGCCTGCCGCCAGAATCATTGCCTTCATGCTGTTGCTCCAACCCGCAGGCTGGTGAACAGCGCTTGCAGTTCCGCCAGTTCAGGACGACGCGCGATCACTGCTTCTATATAAGAGAAGAAACGCGGCACGTCGGCCAGATAACGCGGCTTACCATCGCGATGGCAGATGCGCGCAAAGATGCCGATGACTTTCAGGTGACGCTGCACGCCCATCAAATCGCTGGCGCGCAGGAAGTCTTCAAAGTCCGGCTGCACCGGAATGTTCAGCGCCGAGGCTTGTTGCCAGTAATTTTCCAGCCAGCCGCGCACGCGCTCTTCAGGCCAACTGAGGAAGGCGTCCTTGAACAGGCAGGTCACGTCGTAGGTCACCGGACCGTAGACCGCATCCTGAAAATCCAGCACGCCAGGGTTTGGTTCGCTGAGCATCAGGTTGCGTGGCATGTAGTCGCGGTGCACCAGCACTTTGGGTTGGGCCAGGGCGCTGTCGATCAACAGATCACTGATCTGCTGCCACTGTTGTTGCTGAGCCGCGTTGAACTCGACGCCGAGTTCACGCTTCACGTACCACTCAGGGAACAGTTCCAGTTCACGGCGCAGCAAAGCGACGTCGTAACTCGGCAGCGGCGCGACCATCGGCAACTGCTGAAAAGCCAACAGTGCTTGCAGGGCATCGTCGAACAAAGCATCGGCATTTTCGCCATCAATCACGTCGAGGTAGGTCTTGTTGCCCAGGTCATTGAGCAAAAGAAATCCGCGTTCGAGGTCTTCGGCATAAATTTTCGGCACATTTATTCCGGATTTCGCCAGCAAAAAAGCGATATCCACGAACGGTTTGCAGTTTTCCTGCGGTGGCGGTGCGTCCATCACGACGAAGCTGCGCCCCTCACCTTCCCAGCGGAAGTAACGGCGGAAACTCGCGTCGCTGCTGGCCGCGGTCAACGTGGCCGGGGGCACGACGCCCCAACCCTGATCTGCAAACAGGATTGCCAACTGCTCATCGAGCCAAACTTTCAGGTGTTGCAAGCGTACATCTTGGTCAGGCATTGCAAGGGTCTCCGACGGCGCTAGCCGTCAAGCGGGTCATGCTTTATTATCCAGCATCTTTTTCAGACCATCGAGAGGCGTGCGGCCCACACCGCGGGCAGATGGCACGCAGGAAGCCCGGACTAATAAGATGGCATTGAAATCCCCCGCGTTTCGTAAAAAATTTCCGTTGTTGGTAACCGGCAGTCTGCTGGCTATGCAACCTCTGGCCAGTCAATTCGTTGTAGCCGCCGAGCAGTATGACTGCTCCGTCTCGGCTGCGGGTGGTTGGGCCTGTGCGCCCAAATCAACCGCTGCTGCGTTGCCGCCGCGTCCGGTGCATGACGGCAGTGCCGTCAGCGCTACCGGCGAAGCTGCGGCCGAGAGCGGTTCGGTTGCCGACACAGCCCCTAAAACGGCGCTGGTCACCGAAGCCAAGGGCCGCGGCTTGAAATCCCGTAGCGAAGACTTCAGTCACCTCGACTGGGTTCCGCGCGAGAAGCTCACCGCCGCTCAATTGGCCGAGACCGGGCCTTATTGCTCTGGTGCCTATATCGAACCGATTCGTCCTGGCATGAATGACAAGACGAATAAAAGCGATGCTCCGACCTTTATCGGCGCAAAAGCATCGCGCTATAACACCGATGATCAAGTCGGTACGCTGGCCGGCGATGTCGTCCTGCGTCAGGGCAGCATGCAGGTCGAGTCCGATGAGGCCAGCCTGTATCAGGCCGAGAGCCGCGCCGAACTCAATGGCGATGTACGTATCCGCGACAACGGCGCGCTGATCGTCGGCGACCACGCCGATGTGCAGCTCGACACCGGTGAAGCCAAGGTCGACAACGCCGAATACGTGATGCACAAATCGCGAATCCGCGGTAACGCGCTGTACGCCAAACGTGCGGAAAACGCCATCATTCGCTTGAAGGACGGCACGTACACCACGTGCGAACCGAACAGCAATGCCTGGCAGCTCAAGGGCAACAACATCACCTTGAACCCGGCCACCGGTTTCGGTACCGCGACCAACGTGACGCTGCGCGTAAAAGACATTCCGATTCTGTACACGCCGTACATCTATTTCCCGATCGACGACCGTCGTCAGTCGGGCTTCCTGCCGCCGACCATCGGCAGCGGCAGCGATACCGGCTTCATGCTGGTCACACCGTACTACTTCAACCTGGCGCCGAACTACGACGCCACGTTGTATCCACGTTACATGAGCAAGCGTGGCATGTTGGTGGAAGGTGAATTCCGTTACCTGACCAAGTCGAGTGAAGGTCAGTTCGGTGCGGCGTACCTCAATGACGAAGACGATGATCGCAAGCGTCAGTCCGACTACAGCGAGACTCGCTACATGTACAACTGGCAGCACAAGGGCGGTCTCGACTCCCGCGTGCTCACCCAGGTTGACTACACCAAGATCAGCGATCCTTATTACTTCCAGGATCTGCAGACCGATCAGATTGGTGTGAAATCCGAAGATTTCGTCAATCAGCAGGGTTCGGTTACCTATCGTGGTGACAGCTATACCGCGCGCCTGAATGCTCAGGCCTATCAGCTCGCGACCGTTTCGAACATCACGCCTTACGACCGCCTGCCGCAGATCACCTTCAATGGTCAGCTGCCGTATCATCCGGAAGGCTTGAATTTCGATTACGAAACCGAACTGGTCCGTTTCGACCGTGATCTGAGAAGTGGCACTTTTGTGCAGGAAGACGGTGTAACAACCGAGCCGCGCCTGGACAACAACATCACTGGTCTGGCACGTGCCAATGGCGACCGCTTGAACCTCAAGCCGGGTGTCAGTCTGCCAATGAACTGGACTTATGGCTTCCTGAAGCCATCGCTGAAGTATCAGTACACCCAGTACCAACTGGATCTGGACAACACCGGTAAATCGCAGATCGATTTAATGACTGCAGAGCAGAAGAAGCTCAACGGTGAATTCGACAGCAATCAAAACCGTGGTGTGCCGATTGCCAGCATCGACAGCGGCCTGTACTTCGACCGCAACACGTCGTACTTCGGCAAGAATTACCGCCAGACCCTGGAACCACGTCTGTTCTACCTTTATGTACCCAAGGTCGATCAGGAAGACATTCCGGTATTCGACACCAGCGAATACACCTTCAACTACGCGTCATTGTTCCGCGACAACCGCTTCTCTGGCTCCGACCGCGTTGGCGACGAGAATAAGCTGTCGCTGGGCGTGACCAGCCGCTGGATTGAAGACAACGGTTTCGAGCGTCAACGCATCAGCGTCGGTCAGGCTTACTACTTCAAGGATCGTGAAGTACAACTGCCAGGCATCGCGTTCAAGGATCGCAAAGATGCCCAATCCGACGTATCGCCATACGCGCTGGAATACGAATACCGCTGGAACCGCGATTGGCGCACCACGGCCGACTACAACTGGGATCCGGACAGCCGCAGCCCACGTTCCGGCAGCGCGATGTTCCACTACCAGCCTGAAGACAACCCGAACAAGGTTATCAACGCCGGCTATCGCTATCGCAATGACCAGGTTCGTTACGACCAGAACACCGGTAAATGGTCGGTCGGTGGTGGTGACTACGGCACTCCTGGCCAGCCTGGCTACGTGAAGGACTACTACAAGATCCAGCAGCATGACTTCTCGGTCATCTGGCCGATCGTTCCACAGTGGAACGCGATCAGCCGCTGGCAGTACGACTACAACCGTAACCGTACCCTGGAAGCCTTTGGTGGCTTCGAGTACGACAACTGCTGCTGGAAACTGCGCCTGATCAACCGTTACTGGGTTTCCTATGACGAGTTCAGCCAGGAAGCTCCGCAAAACGAAAAAGGCGACCATGGCGTCTTCCTCCAAATTGTTCTGAAGGGACTCGGCGGCCTCACTGGCGCCAAGGTAGAGAGCTTCCTCGACAAAGGCATTCAAGGTTATCGTGAACGTGAAGACCAAGCTTTCTGATTGTCTGCGCCCGCTGATGCTGGGCGCGTTGTTCCTGGGTACTGCGGCTAACGCCGCAGTTCAATCCATCGACAAAGTGGTAGCGATCGTCGACAACGACGTGGTCATGCAGAGCCAACTGGACCAGCGCGTCCACGAAGTGCAGCAGACCATCGCCAAACGTGGTGGCGGCTTGCCGCCTCCTGGCGTCCTGGATCAACAGGTGCTTGAGCGCCTGATCGTCGAAAACCTGCAACTGCAGATCGGCGAGCGTTCCGGCATCCGCATTACCGATGAAGAACTGAACCAGGCGGTCGGCACCATTGCCCAGCGCAACAACATGACGGTTGATCAGTTCCGCGCTGCTCTGGCTCACGACGGCTTGTCCTATGACGACGCTCGTGACCAGATCAAACGTGAAATGGTCATCAGCCGTGTGCGTCAGCGCCGTGTGGCAGAGCGCATTCAGGTTTCCGAGCAGGAAGTGAAAAACTTCCTCGCCTCCGATCTGGGCAAAATGCAACTGTCCGAAGAACTGCACCTGGCCAACATCCTGATTCCGACCCCGGAAAGCGCCAACTCTGATGCGATTCAGAGCGCTGCCCGTCAGGCCATGGAGGTTTACCAGCAACTCAAGCAAGGTGCTGACTTCGGCCAGATGGCCGTTGCCAAGTCCGGCAGCGACAACGCGCTGGAAGGCGGCGACATGGGCTGGCGTAAAGCCGCGCAACTGCCACCGCCGTTCGACCGCGAGTTGAGCAGCATGGCCGTCGGCGACATCACGCAGCCTGCACGCACACCGGGTGGCTTCATCATCCTCAAGCTGCTGGCCAAACGCGGCGGCGAAGCCCAGATGCGCGACGAAGTGCATGTTCGCCACATTCTGGTCAAGCCAAGCCCGATTCGCGACGAAGCCAAGACCAAGGCCCTGGTGCAATCGCTTTATGAGCGCATCATCGCCGGTGAAGATTTCGCCACCCTGGCGAAAAGCTACTCCGAAGACCCGGGCTCGGCGCTCAACGGCGGCGACCTGAACTGGATCGACCCGAACGCACTGGTACCGGAGTTCCGCGAAGTGATGGCCAAGACCCCACAAGGTCAGCTGTCCAAGCCATTCCAGACCCAATACGGCTGGCACGTTCTGGAAGTCCTTGGCCGTCGCGCCACCGACAGCACCGAACAGGCCCGCGAGCAGCAAGCCATGACCGTACTGCGTAACCGCAAATACGACGAAGAGCTGCAAACCTGGCTGCGTCAGATCCGTGACGAAGCGTATGTAGAGATCAAACTCCCTGGTGCAGACCAGGCAGCGCAGTGAAACCCCAGCGTTTCGCGCTGACACCCGGCGAACCAGCCGGCATCGGTCCCGACCTGTGCCTGCTGCTCGCCTCGCAAGCCCAGCCACATCCCCTGATTGCCATTACCAGCCGCGACCTGCTCTCCGAGCGGGCCGCGCAGTTGGGGCTGGCCGTCACTTTGCTGGATGTTGCTCCTGGCCGTTGGCCGGATGCTCCGGCGCCCGCCAACAGCCTTTACGTTTGGGACACACCGCTCAGCGCCCCAGTGGTAGCCGGGCAACTGGACAAGGCCAACGCCGCGTTCGTACTCGAAACCCTGACCCGCGCCGGCAATGGCTGCCTCAACGGCGACTTCGCCGGGATGATCACCGCCCCTGTGCACAAGGGCGTGATCAACGAGTCAGGTATCGCCTTTTCCGGGCACACGGAATTCCTCGCTGACCTGACCCACACCGCCCAAGTGGTGATGATGCTCGCCACCCGCGGTTTGCGCGTGGCGCTGGTCACCACTCACCTGCCTCTGCGCGAGATTGCCGACGCGATCACACCGGAGCGGCTGGAGCGAGTGACGCGGATTCTGCACAGCGACCTGCAAAACAAATTCGGCATTGCCCAGCCACGCATCCTGGTCTGCGGACTCAACCCGCACGCCGGTGAAGGCGGCCATTTGGGCCATGAAGAAATCGACATCATTGAACCGACATTAGAGCGCCTGCGCGGCGAGGGCATGGACCTTCGTGGCCCGCTGCCTGCCGACACTCTGTTTACCCCCAAATATCTGGAGCACTGCGACGCAGTGCTGGCGATGTACCACGACCAGGGCTTGCCTGTGCTCAAGTACAAAGGCTTCGGCGCTGCCGTCAACGTGACCCTGGGTTTGCCGATCATCCGCACATCGGTCGATCATGGCACCGCCCTGGATCTGGCCGGCAGCGGCAAGATCGACACCGGCAGCCTGCAAGTCGCCCTGGAAACCGCCTACCAGATGGCCGAGACCCGTTTATGACCGAGCAATACCAACACAAGGCGCGCAAACGCTTTGGCCAGAACTTCCTGCACGATGCCGGGGTTATCGACCGCATCCTGCGCTCCATCAGCGCCAAGTCTGAAGACCGCCTGCTGGAAATCGGCCCGGGCCAGGGTGCACTGACCGCCGGCCTGCTGTCATCCGGCGCACAACTGGACGTGGTGGAGTTGGACAAGGATCTGATCCCGATCCTCAACCAGCAGTTTGCCGGCAAGAGCAATTTCAACCTGCATCAGGGCGATGCACTGAAGTTCGACTTCAACAGCCTGAACGCCGCGCCGAATAGTCTGCGTGTGGTCGGCAACCTGCCGTACAACATTTCGACACCGCTGATTTTTCATCTGCTGAACAACGCCAGCATCATTCGCGACATGCACTTCATGCTGCAGAAAGAAGTGGTCGAGCGTCTGGCCGCAGGCCCTGGCGGCGGTGACTGGGGTCGTCTGTCGATCATGGTTCAGTACCACTGCCGCGTAGAGCACCTGTTCAACGTCGGCCCGGGCGCGTTCAACCCGCCGCCGAAGGTCGATTCGGCGATCGTTCGTCTGGTGCCGCACGCCGTGCTGCCGCACCCGGCCAAGGATCACAAGCTGCTGGAGCGCGTTGTGCGCGAAGCCTTCAACCAACGCCGCAAGACTTTGCGCAACACCCTCAAGCAATTGCTCAGCAATGCCGAGATCGAAGCAGCCGGCGTTGATGGCAGCCTGCGCCCCGAGCAACTGGACCTGGCCGCATTCGTACGCCTGGCCGACCAGTTGGCGGTACAAGTCCCGGCCTCCCCCGCCGCCGACTGATAAACGATGAACGCTATCGGGCAGGACGCCACTCTGGTTTACTGCCCGATACTTGCCTAGACTGATTCCCCATCAGCTACGCCCCGCGTTCCGCTTCGTTTAAGGCCTCTTGCATGTCCGATTCCCGTTACCAGGTCGATGTCAGCGTCGTCACCCGCTATCTGGCAGACCAATCGCAACCCGAGCACGACCGCTTCGCCTTCGCCTACACCATCACTGTGCAGAACAATGGCGCGATCCCGGCCAAGCTGCTGTCGCGGCACTGGGTGATCACCGATGGCGATGGCCATGTCGAAGAAGTGCGTGGCGCCGGCGTGGTGGGTCAGCAACCGTTGATCGATGCCGGCCAAAGCCACACCTACAGCAGCGGCACGGTAATGACCACCAAAGTCGGCACCATGCAGGGCACCTACGAAATGGTCGCCGACGATGGCAAACATTTCGACGCCATCATCAAGCCGTTCCGTCTCGCCGTGCCCGGATCTTTGCACTGATGGCGACATATGCCGTCGGCGACCTGCAGGGCTGCCTTGAACCGCTGAAATGCCTGCTCAAGCAAGTGGCGTTCGACCCAAAGCTTGATCGACTGTGGCTGGTCGGTGACCTGGTCAACCGTGGCCCGCAATCACTGGAAACCCTGCGCTTTTTGTATGGCATGCGTGAATCGCTGGTCTGTGTGCTGGGCAACCACGACTTGCACCTGCTCGCTGCCGCAAAGAATATCGAGCGGTTGAAGAAATCCGATACTCTGCGCGAGATTTTAGACGCGCCGGACAGCGCTGAGCTGCTGGAGTGGGTGCGCCAACAAAAGCTCATGCACTACGACGAGCAGCGTGATGTCGCCATGGTCCACGCCGGCATTCCACCGCAATGGTCACTGCGTCGCGCCTTGAAGTGCGCTGACGAAGTCGAAACCGCCCTGCGTGACGAAAATCTGTTTCCGGCCTATCTCGACGGCATGTACGGCAACGAACCGGCGAAGTGGGATAACGACCTCAAGGGCGTTGCCCGCCTGCGCGTCATCACCAACTATTTCACACGGATGCGTTTCTGCACCGCCGAAGGCAAGCTCGACCTCAAGAGCAAGGAAGGCCTCGACACCGCCCCGCCCGGCTACAAACCGTGGTTCCAGCACAGAGAGCGCAAGACCAAAGGCTTGCGCATCATCTTCGGCCACTGGGCGGCACTCGAAGGCAATATCCATGAGCCGGGTATCTCGGCGCTGGACACCGGTTGTGTCTGGGGCGGCAGCCTGACCCTGATGAACGTCGACAGCGGCGAACGCCTGTCGTGCAAATGCGATGAGCACGGCGGCCTCGCCCCGACCGTCGCACCACTTATCCCGCAAACTTCGCCAGTCAGCGCGCCGCGTTAGACTGCGCTTTCAGCCGAGCAACAGGAACCCGCCATGAGCGAATTCAAACGAATCCCCCCGGAACAGGCCCAGGCCCTGCGTGAACAAGGCGCTGTCGTCGTCGACGTGCGCGACCCGGCGACTTTTGCCGCGCTGCACATCAGCGGCTCGAAGCATCTGGACAACCATTCCCTGCACGCTTTCATTCAAGGCGCTGACCTCGATGCACCGACCGTGGTCGTCTGCTACCACGGCAATTCCAGCCAGGGCGCAGCGGCGTACCTGATCAGCCAGGGCTTCTCCGACGTCTACAGCATGGACGGCGGCTTTGAGCTGTGGCGTACGACTTATCCTGCGGAAACTGCGCAAGGCACCGCCGAATAATTTTTTTGCAACGCGCAGGCCCCGGCTGCCGTGGGCCTGCGCGGGCAGACGAACGGTCTTGCCACAACTAATTACGTATCTCGCCTTTACCTCCCGAATTCCCAACTATCCTTAAGCCCAGGCCATCCAAAACAGGGGAGAGCCGGTACACCGGCGCACGGGTCATCGGGAGTGACTTTCACGATTGTCGATCGTGGAAGTGTTCTGGGGGGTAAACAAACAGCTGCCACAACGGTTGTTTGCCAGCATCGACTGAGTGATCCGGCGTCGGCTCCACGTATCGAGCGAGGTGACGTCATGAGTATCTTTAGCCACTTCCAACAACGCTTCGAGTCCACACGCCAGGAAGAACTCTCGCTGCAAGAGTACCTGGAGCTGTGCAAGAAAGACCGTAGCGCCTACGTTTCCGCCGCCGAGCGTCTATTGCTGGCCATCGGCGAACCGGAACTGCTCGACACCTCGACCAACTCGAGGCTGTCGCGCATCTTCTCCAACAAGGTGATCCGTCGCTATCCGGCCTTTGAAGACTTCCACGGGATGGAAGAATGCATCGACCAGATCGTCTCGTATTTCCGCCATGCCGCCCAAGGCCTGGAAGAGAAGAAACAGATCCTCTATCTGCTCGGCCCTGTCGGTGGCGGTAAATCGTCCCTGGCCGAGAAGCTGAAACAACTGATCGAAAAAGTGCCCTTCTATGCGATCAAGGGCTCGCCGGTATTCGAATCGCCACTGGGTCTGTTCAACGCCACCGAAGATGGCGCGATCCTCGAAGAAGATTTCGGCATCCCGCGGCGCTACCTGAACACCATCATGTCGCCGTGGGCGACCAAACGCCTGGCCGAATTCGGCGGCGACATCAGCCAGTTCCGCGTGGTCAAGCTGTACCCGTCGATCCTCAACCAGATCGCCGTGGCCAAGACCGAACCGGGCGACGAGAACAACCAGGACATTTCCGCTCTGGTCGGTAAGGTCGACATCCGCAAACTCGAAGAATATCCACAGAACGACGCCGACGCTTACAGCTACTCCGGTGCGCTGTGCCGGGCCAACCAGGGCCTGATGGAATTCGTCGAAATGTTCAAGGCACCGATCAAGGTGCTGCACCCATTGCTGACCGCGACTCAGGAAGGTAACTACAACAGTACCGAAGGCCTCGGCGCGATTCCGTTCACCGGGATCCTGCTCGCCCACTCCAACGAATCGGAATGGCACACCTTCCGCAACAACAAGAACAACGAAGCGTTCATCGACCGGATCTACATCGTCAAAGTACCGTACTGCCTGCGCGTCAGCGACGAAGTGAAGATCTACGACAAACTGCTGTTCAACAGTTCTCTGGCCAAAGCGCATTGCGCACCAGACACCCTGAAGATGCTCGCGCAGTTCACTGTGCTGTCGCGTCTCAAGGAGCCGGAAAACTCCAACATCTATTCGAAGATGCGCGTCTACGACGGCGAAAACCTCAAGGACACCGATCCAAAGGCCAAGTCGATTCAGGAATACCGCGACTCGGCAGGCGTCGACGAAGGCATGAACGGTCTGTCGACCCGCTTCGCCTTCAAGATCCTGTCCAAGGTCTTCAACTTCGACCCGCATGAAATCGCCGCCAACCCGGTGCACCTGCTCTATGTGCTGGAACAGCAGATCGAACAGGAACAATTCCAGGCCGAAACCCGCGAGCGTTATCTGCGCTACCTGAAGGAATACCTGGCGCCGCGTTATATCGAGTTTATCGGCAAGGAGATCCAGACCGCTTATCTCGAGTCCTACAGCGAGTACGGCCAGAACATCTTCGACCGTTACGTGCTGTACGCAGACTTCTGGATTCAGGATCAGGAATACCGCGATCCGGAAACCGGCGAGATTCTCAACCGCGTCGCCCTGAACGAAGAACTGGAGAAAATCGAGAAACCGGCCGGCATCAGCAATCCGAAGGATTTCCGCAACGAAATCGTCAACTTCGTCCTGCGCGCACGGGCCAACAACAACGGCAAAAACCCGACCTGGCTCAGTTACGAAAAACTGCGGGTGGTCATCGAGAAGAAAATGTTCTCGAACACCGAGGATCTGCTGCCAGTCATCAGCTTCAATGCCAAGGCCAGCAAAGAGGATCAGCAAAAGCACAACGACTTCGTCACTCGAATGGTCGAACGCGGCTACACCGACAAACAGGTACGGCTTCTTTCCGAATGGTACCTACGGGTCCGCAAATCGCAATAAAGCAGCTGCAAGCTTCTAGCGACAAGCTGCAAGAGAACAGCAAAAACCGATCTCGAGGACGGGAGAGCTTTCACTTGCAGCTTGAAGCTTATGACTTGAAGCTCCCCGGAGGGGTCTATGAGCTATGTGATCGACCGACGTCTGAATGGCAAGAACAAGAGCACGGTGAACCGCCAGCGTTTCCTGCGGCGTTACCGTGACCACATCAAGAAGGCTGTCGAAGAGGCGGTCAGTCGGCGTTCCATTACCGATATGGAACACGGCGAACAGATCAGCATCCCCGGTCGCGACATCGACGAACCGGTGCTTCATCACGGCCGCGGTGGCAAGCAGACCGTGGTTCATCCCGGTAACAAGGAGTTTACCGCCGGCGAGCATATTGCCCGCCCACCGGGAGGTGGCGGCGGACGCGGTCCGGGCAAGGCCGGCAATTCCGGCGAGGGCATGGACGAGTTTGTCTTCCAGATCACCCAGGAGGAATTCCTCGAGTTCATGTTCGAAGACCTCGAACTGCCCAATCTGGTCAAACGCAACCTAAGCGGCACCGACACCTTTAAAACCGTGCGCGCCGGGATCAGCAACGAAGGCAACCCGTCGCGCATCAATATCATCCGCACCCTGCGTTCAGCCCACGCACGGCGCATCGCACTGTCTGGCAGCAGCCGAGCCAAACTGCGTGAGGTCAAAGAAGAACTTGAGCGCCTGAGACGCGAAGAACCGGATAACTTCGGCGATATTCAGGAACTCGAAGCGGAAATCGAAAAACTCAGCGCGCGCATCCATCGCGTACCGTTCCTCGACACCTTCGACTTGAAATACAACCTGCTGATCAAGCAACCGAACCCAAGCTCGAAAGCCGTCATGTTCTGCCTGATGGACGTTTCCGGCTCGATGACCCAGGCGACCAAGGACATCGCCAAGCGCTTTTTCATCCTGTTGTATCTGTTTTTGAAACGGAACTACGACAAGATCGACGTGGTGTTCATCCGCCACCACACCAGCGCCCGGGAAGTCGACGAAGAGGAGTTTTTCTATTCGCGGGAAACCGGCGGCACCATCGTCTCCAGCGCCCTGAAACTGATGCAGGAGATCATGGCCGAGCGTTATCCGAGCAACGAGTGGAACATCTACGCGGCTCAGGCTTCCGACGGCGACAACTGGAACGATGACTCACCGATCTGCCGCGACATCCTGATCAACCAGATCATGCCGTTTGTGCAGTACTACACTTACGTGGAGATCACCCCGCGCGAACATCAGGCCTTGTGGTACGAATACGAACGCATCGCCGACGCCTTCTCTGACACTTTTGCCCAGCAGCAACTGGTCTCGGCCGGGGATATCTATCCGGTCTTCCGTGAACTCTTCCAGCGCAGGTTAGTAACATGACCGCCAAAGAGCAGAAGCGCCAACCCATTTCCACCGGCTCCGAATGGACATTCGAGCTGATCCAGACTTACGACCGCGAGATCGCCCGTATCGCGGCCGGCTATGCGCTGGATACCTATCCCAATCAGATCGAAGTGATCACCGCCGAGCAGATGATGGATGCCTATGCCTCGGTGGGCATGCCGCTGGGTTACCACCACTGGTCCTACGGCAAACACTTCCTCAGCACCGAGAAATCCTACAGCCGCGGGCAGATGGGCCTTGCCTACGAGATCGTGATCAACTCCGATCCGTGCATTGCCTACCTGATGGAGGAAAACACCATCTGCATGCAGGCGCTGGTAGTGGCGCACGCGTGCTACGGCCATAACAGCTTCTTCAAGGGCAATTACCTGTTCCGCACCTGGACTGACGCCAGCTCGATCATCGATTACCTGGTGTTCGCCAAGCAGTACATCATGCAGTGCGAGGAGCGCCATGGCATCGATGCAGTGGAAGACCTGCTCGACTCCTGCCATGCGCTGATGAACTACGGCGTCGACCGTTACAAACGTCCTTATCCGATTTCCGCCGAGGAAGAACGACGTCGGCAAAAGGATCGTGAAGAACACCTGCAGAAGCAGATCAACGATCTGTGGCGCACCATTCCCAAAGGCGCGGACAAGTACAGCGACAAGGACAACGCGCGATTCCCCGCCGAGCCACAGGAAAACATCCTCTACTTCATCGAGAAGCATGCACCGCTGCTTGAGCCGTGGCAGCGCGAGATCGTGCGGATTGTGCGCAAGATCGCCCAGTATTTTTATCCACAGCGCCAGACCCAAGTGATGAACGAAGGCTGGGCGACGTTCTGGCACTACACGCTGATGAACGACCTCTACGACGAAGGGCTGGTCACAGACGGCTTCATGATGGAATTCCTCACCTCGCACACCAGCGTGGTGTTCCAGCCAGGCTTCGACAGCCCGTACTACAGCGGTATCAATCCGTACGCACTGGGTTTCGCCATGTACCGCGACATTCGGCGCATGTGTGAAGAACCCACCGAGGAAGATCGCCACTGGTTCCCGGAAATCGCCGGGACCGACTGGCTATCGACTATCAAGTTCGCCATGAGCAGCTTCAAGGACGAGAGTTTCATCCTGCAATATTTGTCACCGAAGGTGATCCGCGATCTGAAGCTGTTCAGCATCATGGATGACGACCAGAAGGACGACTTGCTGGTGCCGGCAATCCATGACGAACCCGGTTACCGGATCATCCGTGAAACCCTCGCGGCGCAGTACAACCTCGGTAATCGTGAGCCGAACGTGCAGATCTACAGCATTGACCGGCGCGGCGATCGCTCACTGACCTTGCGTCACCAACAGCACGACCGCAAACCATTGGGCGATTCCACCGAAGAGGTGCTCAAACACCTGCATCGCCTGTGGGGCTTCGACATTCATCTGGAAACCCTGCAAGGCGACCAGATCATGAAAACCCATCACGTGCCACCACGCAGCGAACACAGCGAAGGGGATTACGGTCGACTTGACCTCGCCGTCATTCATCTTTGATCCGCTTCCGGCCTCCGAAAGTTCGACGCAAGGGTTATCCTGTCGGGCTAACGGAGGTTTTTTATGCAGATTTTCAAGGTTGGCGGCGCGGTTCGTGATCGCCTGCTCGGCAAACCGGTCACGGATATCGATTGGGTCGTGGTCGGCGCTACCACGGAAGAAATGCTCGCCAAGGGTTATCGCCCGGTCGGTGCTGATTTTCCGGTGTTCCTTCACCCAAAAAGCGGTGAGGAGTACGCCCTCGCCCGCACCGAACGCAAAAGCGGACGCGGTTATGGCGGCTTCACCTTTCACGCCAGTCCTGAAGTGACGCTTGAAGAAGACCTGATCCGCCGCGACCTGACCATCAACGCCATCGCTGAAGACGATCAGCAGAATCTGACCGATCCATACCACGGTCAGCGCGATCTTGAAGCGAGAATCCTGCGTCACGTATCCCCGGCGTTCGCCGAAGATCCCCTGCGTGTCCTGCGTGTAGCCCGCTTCGCGGCGCGTTATGCAGGGCTCGGTTTTAGCGTTGCGCCGGAGACGCTAGAGCTGATGCGTCAGCTCAGCGAGTCCGGTGAACTGGAGGCGTTGACCGCCGAACGCAGCTGGAAAGAAATTTCCCGTGCACTGATGGAAGATCAACCGCAGGTGTTCATTCAGGTGCTTCGCGACTGCGGCGCGCTGAAGGTGCTGATGCCGGAAGTCGACGCACTTTTTGGTGTGCCACAACCGGAAGCGCATCACCCGGAAATCGACACTGGCCTGCACACGCTCAGCGTGCTCGAGCAATCGGCACTGCACAAACAACCGCTGACCGTACGCTGGGCATGTCTGCTGCACGACCTCGGCAAAGGCCTGACACCCGAAGCAGAGTGGCCACGGCACATCGCCCATGAGCACAAAGGGCTGAAGCTGATCAAAGCGGTCAACGAACGTTTCAAGGCACCGAAGGACTGTCAGGAATTGGCTTTGCTGGTAGGCCAGTACCATACCCACGGGCACCGGGCGCTGGAGCTCAAGGCTTCGACCTTGCTGGAGTTGTTGCAGAGTTTTGACGTGTATCGCCGGCCACAGCGGTTCGAAGAGTTTATCGCTGCGTGCGAAATGGATGCTCGAGGCCGCAAGGGGCTGGAGCAGAGAAGTTATCCACAGGCGGAATATTTGCGTGGCGCGGCGAAGGCTGCGCGGGAAGTGGCGGTTCAGCCGTTGCTGGAGAAAGGATTCAAGGGGCCGGAGCTGGGCGAAGCGCTCAAGCGTGAGCGTCTAAAGGTTTTGAAGGCCTACAAAGACGCGGCGTCAGTCTGAAAACCTTCGCAAGCGACCTCGCTCCCACAGGGAATGCTTGCCAAATGTGGGAGCGAGCCTGCTCACGAAAGCGTCCGTCAGATCAGCGCAAATCCGAAGGCGTGAGCTCCTCGCCACGCCACTCGAACGCCACCGGCGCCAGCACCTGATCAATCTGCGCGTCAGCCCACAACGTCGCAAAGCTTTTTCCCACGCCCGGATGCACGCGATCCGGCGCAATCAGCGACAGCGGCCACAGCACAAAAGCGTTTTTCAGGATTTCCGCACGCGGCAAAACCAGACCGTCGAAGTTACCCGCCAGATCGCCATACAGCAGCACGTCGATATCCAGCGGCAAGCCCTTGCGATCCGGGGCATAGCGGCCGTTATCCGCCTCAATGAATTTCAAGCGACGGTCCAGCTCCATCAACGGCAGGTCGGTATACGCCGACACCACGAAATTGAAGAACGGCCCGCTCTTGATGCCCACCGGCTGACTCTCGAACACCGCCGAACAGCGGATATCCACCAGAAACGTCGCCAACGCGTCGAGACCTGCACGCAAATGGGTTTCGCGCTCGATATTGCTACCGAGCCCGAGGTAGACCTGAGTCAGCGACATCCGCGCTCGATCTCCACACCCACGCCACCCTTGGCAGCGGGAACCGCGCCAGGCTTGGTCAGCTTCAGACGCACCCAACTGATCTTGAATTCATCCATCAGCACCTCGACCAGACGCTCGGCGAAGGTCTCGACCAGTTGAAACTGCGCTTGTTCGGCAAAAGCCTGAATCCGCGTGGAAACGCTGGCGTAGTCGAGCGCCAGGGTCAGGTCGTCACCGGCAGCAGCCGGGCGATTGTCCCAAGCGAAGCTCAGATCAAGACGCAGGCACTGTCGGATGCCGCGCTCCCAGTCGTAGGCACCAATGACGGTGTCGACTTCCAGGCCCTCGATAAACACTCTGTCCAAGCACTTCTCTCCACTGCACGACAAGGGCGCGATGCGCCGTTAGAATCAGGGCTTCCTCGCCCGGAATAGTTAGCATGTTTTGGTTACTGGCGACTCTCGCCTACCTGCTCGGCTCGCTGTCCTTCGCCATTTTGCTCAGCCGCCTGACCGGAAACCCGGATCCGCGAATGAGTGGTTCGGGCAATGCCGGCGCCACCAACATGCTGCGCCTGGTCGGTCGCAAACTGGCGATCCTGACCCTGCTCGGTGATTTGTGCAAAGGCCTGGTGCCGGTGCTGATCGCCTCGGCTGTCGGCCTTTCGCTGCAGGATCAGGCGTGGATCGGCGTGTGCGCCGTGATCGGTCACCTGTTCCCGCTGTATTTTCGCTTCCGTGGCGGCAAAGGTGTCGCCACCGCCGCCGGCATGCTGCTGGGTCTGTATCCCCCCGCCGCGCTGCTGGCCGTGTGCGCCTGGCTGCTGACGTTCTACCTGACACGCACCAGCTCCCTCGCAGCGTTGATCGCCACGCCGCTGACCCTGCCGCTACTGGCCTGGCAGGAACCGGAGGCGCTGTTACCGATGAGCGCGCTGACCTTGCTGATCGTCTGGCGTCATCGCGGCAATCTACGCGACCTGTTTGCCGGGCGCGAACGGCATTTTTAAATACCGTCCATGAGCGCCACTGATCACAACGCCGACAACTGCTCCATTGGCCAGCGCGCCTGCACGCTGATCGCCAGACTTTCCTGCTGACCGGCCTGCAAACGCTGGCAACCGGCAAACGCGATCATTGCGCCATTGTCGGTGCAGAATTCGGGACGCGCGTAAAACACATCGCCCTTCATGTCGCCGAGCATCTTCTCCAGCGAAACACGCAACGCCTTGTTCGCGCTGACGCCGCCAGCGATGACCAGACGCTTCATGCCGGCCTGCTTCAGGGCACGCTTGCACTTGATGGTCAAAGTCTCCACCACGGCCTGTTGGAACGCCAGCGCGATGTCGCAACGGGCTTGCTCGTTGTCGTCTCCGGCGCTGACGCACTGCTGCCAGGCGTTGAGCGCAGAGGTTTTCAGACCACTGAAGCTGAATTGCAGGCCCGGGCGATCGCACATCGGACGCGGGAAGGTAAAACGTCCGGCGACGCCCTTCTCTGCCAACTTGGCGATTTCCGGTCCGCCCGGATAATTGAGGCCCATCATTTTCGCGGTCTTGTCGAACGCCTCACCGGCCGCGTCGTCGAGCGTCTCGCCGAGCAGGCTGTATTGGCCGATGCCATCGACCTGAACCAGCTGCGTATGACCGCCGGAGACCAACAAAGCGACGAACGGGAATTCTGGCGGTTTCGGCTCCAGCATCGGCGCCAGCAGGTGACCTTCCATGTGGTGCACGCCAAGGGCCGGAATGCCCCAGGCAAACGCCAGCGCCTGAGCGCAGGAAGCACCCACCAGCAACGCGCCAACCAGGCCAGGACCCGCGGTGTAGGCGATCGCATCGATCTCGGTCGGCACGCAGTCGGCTTCGGCCAACACCTGACGTATCAAGGGCAGCATGCGTTTGACGTGGTCCCGCGAGGCCAGCTCCGGCACTACGCCGCCATAAGCGCGATGCAGGTCGATCTGGCTGAACAGCGCGTCGGCCAGCAGGCCGCGTTCGCTGTCGTATAATGCGACGCCGGTTTCGTCGCAGGAGGTTTCTAATCCCAGTACTAGCATGGGTTTGCGCCTTGTTTAGGCTGACTTCGAAGGCGCGCATAATAGTCGCCGCGTGATGCCCCGACCAGCGGTTTTCGATCAGAGGCTTTGCATTCCGAGCGATGAGGGGTTAACATCCGCAACCCTTAAAAACCGACGTCTTCAAGTGCTCTTTTGCCGCGAGGATGTTGACCCCGGTAATGAATGAAGGTAGCTCTGGATGCCAGCCGTCAAAGTTAAAGAGAACGAACCCTTCGACGTAGCTCTGCGTCGTTTCAAGCGCTCCTGCGAAAAAGCCGGTGTACTGGCTGAAGTTCGTAGCCGCGAATTTTACGAGAAGCCAACTTCTGAGCGTAAGCGCAAAGCAGCAGCCGCTGTTAAGCGTCACGCCAAGAAAGTTCAGCGCGAACAGCGCCGCGCCGTTCGTCTGTACTAATACACAGACGTTCGTAGCAAGCTTCTTGCCTAAGCCCGGCCCTCAGCCGGGCTAATGGCATTTGCGTAAAACGCTTGATGCTTCACCGTCGAAGCCGCACACGCGACCGAGACAAATCTGCTTCACGCGTCAGACCTGGCTCTTTTGCCAGCGGTGCACGTCTTTTCTGACGAGCCTTTCAAGGCTACTGACGAGCACACCCACTGATTCCTCTCACGACGATCAGCCCAAGGCACCTGCATGCGTGCCCGCTTTATTGAGCTATCCGAGGCCTCAACCGGCCGTCAGCGGATTCAGCGCAACACTTTCAAATAGTCGAAAACTGATGAGCACTAACGTCAGTGGATTTTCGGCAGATACACTTCCCGACAGCGATTACGCAGACGACACCGGTCGAGCCGCCTTTTTTGCGCGCCTACAGTAACGACCCGCGTCCGGATGCCCTTCGTATCGGACTATTTACAGCGCAGACGACGAGAACGCCATGGCCGGGCTGATTCCCCAGAGCTTCATTGACGACCTGCTGAACCGCACCGACATCGTCGACGTGGTGAGCTCGCGCGTGCAATTGAAGAAGGCCGGCAAGAACTACACCGCCTGTTGCCCGTTTCACAAAGAGAAAACTCCATCCTTCAGCGTCAGCCCCGACAAGCAGTTCTATTACTGCTTCGGCTGTGGCGCCGGCGGCAACGCCCTCGGCTTCCTGATGGATCACGACAACCTGGATTTCCCCCAGGCTGTCGAAGATCTGGCGAAAGCTGCCGGCATGGAAATCCCCCGCGAAGAAAGTGGTCGCCCGCACAAACCGCGCCAGCCGACCGATTCGCCGCTGTATCCGCTACTCACCGCTGCCGCCGACTTTTACCGGCAAGCCCTCAAGAGCCATCCATCACGCAAAGCTGCGGTGGATTACCTCAAGGGCCGCGGTTTGACTGGCGAGATCGCCCGGGACTTCGGTCTTGGCTTCGCACCGCCGGGCTGGGACAACCTGTTCAAGCATTTGAGCAGCGACACGCTTCAGCAAAAAGCCATGATCGATGCAGGCCTGCTCATCGAGAACGCCGAAACCGGCAAACGCTATGACCGCTTCCGCGATCGCGTGATGTTCCCGATCCGCGACACCCGCGGGCGCATCATCGCTTTCGGTGGCCGCGTGCTGGGCGACGACAAGCCCAAATACCTGAACTCACCGGAAACCCCGGTATTTCATAAAGGCCAGGAACTTTACGGCCTCTATGAGGCACGCAAGAACAACCGCAACCTCGACGAGATCATTGTCGTCGAGGGTTACATGGACGTCATCGCCCTCGCCCAGCAGGGCCTGAAAAATGCCGTCGCGACGCTGGGTACCGCCACCAGCGAAGAACACTTGAAGCGCCTGTTCCGCGTCGTGCCTAACGTTTTGTTCTGTTTTGACGGTGACCAGGCCGGCCGCAACGCTGCCTGGCGCGCACTGGAAGCAACACTTTCCAGCCTGCAGGACGGGCGCCGCGCACGATTCCTGTTTTTGCCTGAAGGTGAAGATCCGGACACGCTGGTTCGCGCCGAAGGCACCGATGCCTTCAAGGCCCGGATCAATCAGCACGCGCAGCCGCTGGCAGATTATTTCTTCCAGCAACTGACCGAAGAAGCCGACCCGCGTTCGCTCGAAGGCAAGGCCCACATGGCCACCCTCGCCGCGCCGCTGATCGACAAAGTACCGGGCGCCAACCTGCGTATTCTGATGCGTCAGCGCCTGACCGAAATCACCGGCCTGAGCAGCGAAACCGTCAGCCAGCTGGCGCAAAGCGCGCCACAGGAAGCGCCGCCCGCCTACGATCCGGGCATCGATTACGACGCAATGCCGGACTACAGCGACTATCATCAGCCGCAGGCACAGGACATGTATGTGCCGCAGCAGGAGTGGACGCCGAAGAAACCCGGTGCCGGCGGCAAGAAGTGGGACAAAAAGCCCTGGGACAAGAATGGCAAGCGTGGCGGCGATCGCGATCAGCAACGCCCACGCACGCCAATCGGCGTCGAGTCGCCGACCCTGACCGCCCTGCGCACACTGCTTCATCACCCGCAATTGGCCGAGCGCGTCGAGGATGCCGGGCACATTGCGGACGAAAATCAGACCAACGCCCAACTGCTTGTGGCGCTGCTCGAAGCCGTACAGAAGAATCCCAAGCTAAACTCATTTCAGTTGATCGCGCGATGGCACGGCACTGAACAGGGTCGCCTGCTCAAGGCACTGGCGGAAAAGGAATGGCTGATTGACGGAGATAACCTTGAACAACAGTTTTTCGACACCATTACTAGCTTGTCAGCCCGCCAACGCGAGCGAAATCTGGAACAGTTACTCAGGAAAGCGCGTCAAAGCGAACTGAGTACAGAAGAGAAAAATCAACTGCGCGACCTTTTAAGTCGCAATGTTTCCGCATCAAACCCGACCTCAACTGGCGCGTGAGGTCATAGCTCAGGTATAATCCTCGGCTTGTTTTTTGCCCGCCAAGACCTTCAGTGGATAGGGTGTTATGTCCGGAAAAGCGCAACAGCAGTCTCGTATTATTGAGTTGATCAAACTGGGTCGTGAGCAGAAGTATCTGACTTACGCCGAGGTCAACGACCACCTGCCCGAGGATATTTCAGATCCTGAGCAGGTGGAAGACATCATCCGCATGATTAACGACATGGGGATCCCCGTACACGAGAGTGCTCCGGATGCGGACGCCCTTATGTTGGCCGACGCCGATACCGACGAGGCCGCTGCGGAAGAAGCAGCCGCTGCGTTGGCAGCGGTGGAGACCGATATCGGTCGCACCACTGACCCGGTGCGCATGTACATGCGTGAAATGGGTACGGTCGAGCTTCTGACTCGTGAAGGCGAAATCGAAATCGCCAAGCGGATCGAAGAAGGCATTCGTGAAGTGATGAGCGCCATCGCGCACTTCCCTGGCACGGTTGACCACATTCTCTCCGAGTACACCCGCGTCACCACCGAAGGTGGTCGCCTGTCCGACGTCCTGAGCGGTTATATCGACCCGGACGACGGTATTGCGCCGCCTGCCGAAGTGCCGCCGCCTGTCGAAGCGAAAGTGGCGAAAGCCGACGACGAAACGGACGACGATGAAGCCGAATCTTCCGATGACGAAGAAGAAGCCGAAAGCGGTCCGGATCCGGTCATCGCTGCGCAGCGCTTCGGCGCCGTGGCTGATCAGATGGAAATCACCCGCAAGGCCCTGAAAAAGCACGGTCGCAACAACAAGGCAGCGATTGCCGAGTTGCTCGCACTGGCCGAGCTGTTCATGCCGATCAAACTGGTGCCGAAGCAATTCGAAGGCCTGGTCGAGCGTGTTCGCAGTGCCCTGGATCGTCTGCGTCAGCAAGAGCGCGCGATCATGCAATTGTGCGTACGTGATGCACGTATGCCACGCGCCGATTTCCTGCGTCAGTTCCCGGGCAACGAAGTCGACGAAAGCTGGTCCGACGCCCTGGCCAAAGGCAAGAGCAAGTACGCCGAAGCCATCGGTCGCGTGCAGCCGGACATCATTCGTTGCCAGCAGAAACTGACTGCTCTGGAAACCGAAACCGGTCTGACCATCGCAGAAATCAAGGACATCAACCGTCGCATGTCGATCGGTGAGGCCAAGGCCCGCCGCGCGAAGAAAGAGATGGTTGAAGCCAACTTGCGTCTGGTGATCTCGATCGCCAAGAAGTACACCAACCGCGGCCTGCAATTCCTCGATCTGATCCAGGAAGGCAACATCGGCCTGATGAAAGCGGTGGACAAGTTCGAATACCGTCGTGGTTACAAGTTCTCGACTTATGCCACCTGGTGGATCCGTCAGGCGATCACTCGCTCGATCGCCGACCAGGCCCGCACCATCCGTATTCCGGTGCACATGATCGAGACGATCAACAAGCTCAACCGTATTTCCCGGCAGATGTTGCAGGAAATGGGTCGCGAACCGACCCCGGAAGAGCTGGGCGAACGCATGGAAATGCCTGAGGACAAGATCCGCAAGGTATTGAAGATCGCTAAAGAGCCGATCTCCATGGAAACGCCGATCGGTGATGACGAAGACTCCCATCTGGGTGACTTCATCGAAGACTCGACCATGCAGTCGCCAATCGATGTCGCCACTGTTGAGAGCCTCAAAGAAGCGACTCGCGAAGTACTGTCCGGCCTCACTGCCCGTGAAGCCAAAGTACTGCGCATGCGTTTCGGTATCGACATGAACACCGACCATACGCTCGAAGAAGTGGGCAAACAGTTTGACGTAACGCGTGAGCGGATCCGTCAGATCGAAGCCAAGGCGTTGCGCAAGCTGCGCCACCCGACGCGAAGCGAGCATCTACGCTCCTTCCTCGACGAGTGATACCAGAACCCCCGGCCCAGGCCGGGGGTTTTGTTTTATGGCAGATTAAATTCCTCGCGTCACCCTCCCCGCTGCTTACCCCGTCTACACTCGAAACAATCATCCCCGAGCCATAACGAGAGCGTTATGCCCAGATTGGCGTCCGTGCTTTTTTTGCTGTCACTGATGATCTGGACCGCAACGGCTGACGCGCTGACTCTGACCGATGAAGAACGTAGCTGGCTGGCGGCTCACCCGGACTTGCGCCTGGGTGTTGACGCGTCGTGGCCGCCCTTTGAGTTTCGTGACGATCAGGCCCGTTATCAGGGCCTGGCGGCGGACTATATCGATGTGATTCGCCAGCGTCTGGCGATCAAACTCACACCGATCGAGCC
Source organism: Pseudomonas fluorescens (assembly GCF_001648775.1). Taxonomy (GTDB): domain Bacteria; phylum Pseudomonadota; class Gammaproteobacteria; order Pseudomonadales; family Pseudomonadaceae; genus Aquipseudomonas; species Aquipseudomonas fluorescens_M. The sequence goes on along the minus strand of NZ_LVEJ01000019.1, from coordinate 146,696 downwards.
GGTAAGCTGGACGGTGGTCCTGGAACAAGTCAAACAGGGCAAAATCGACCTGCTGCCAGGCATCATGTCGACCCCGGAGCGTCAGAACTATCTGGCATTTACCCGGCCTTATCTCGACTTTCCGATCGTCATCCTTGCCCACGTCGGTGGCGCACAACCGCGCAAGCTCGACGATCTGTACGGTCTGAAGATTGCCGTAGTGGAAAACTACGCGCCGCATGAGCTCTTGCGCACCCACCATCCGGACCTGAATCTGGTCGCCATGCCCAATGTCAGCTCGGCACTGCAAGCGCTGGCGACCGACGAAGTGGACGCCGTCGTCGGCGATCTCGCCTCCAGCGTCTGGAGCCTGCGCCAGCTCAAACTCGACGGCTTGTATGTCAGTGGCGAAACCCCGTACCGCTATCAATTGGCGATGGGCGTGCCGCGCGACAACAAGATGCTGGTGGGCATCCTCGATAAAGTTCTCGCTGACATGAGCCCGGATGAAATCAGCAGTATTCAGGAACATTGGGTCGGCAACGTCCTCGATCATCGGACATTCTGGTCAGATCTTTTGGTGTATGGATTACCCGGGCTGACGCTGTTGGTGATCGTGCTGGCCGTGGTCATCCGCATCAACCGCCGCCTGAGCTCGGAAATCGCCCGGCGTATTGATCTTGAACAGGAATTGCGCAGCAGCGAATACCACTACCGCGGGCTGGTGGAGAGCTTGTCGGCGATTGCCTGGGAAGCGCGGATGAGCGACTTCACCTACAGCTATGTGTCACCGCACGCTGAAGACTTGCTCGGCTATCCGCTCTCGCATTGGTTGATCCCCGGGTTCTGGCGCAACATCATCCACCCGGCGGATCTGACCCGCGCGCAAAGCTTCTGCGACCACGAAGTGCTGGCCGGGCGCGATCACAGCCTTGATTACCGGGTGATCACCGCCGATGGCCGCTGCCTGTGGGTACGCGACATCGTCAGCCTGATCGAACACGGCCATGAACCGGTGATGCGCGGACTGATGATCGATATCAGCGAAACCAAGCGCACCGAGGAAGCATTGCGCCTGTCCGAGCAGAAATTTGCCTCGGTATTCCAGCAATGCCCGGACATTCTGGTGATCGCGCGACTGTCCGATGGTTGCCTGCTGGAGGTCAATGAAGCCTTTGAAGAACAGATCGGTTTGAAAGCCGAAGAAGTCGTCGGCCAAACCGCCACCAACCTGAATATCTGGGGCATTCCCGGCGTCGGCCCCGGGCTGTTGCAGCGTTTGCAGGCCGGCAGTATCCGCAACCTGGAAATGCCCTTTCGGCGCAACAATGGTCAGCTGTTCACTGGGCTGATTTCCGCTGAGCCATTCGACCTCGACACCACGCCGGCGCTGGTGGTTGTGGTACGTGACATCACCCAGCTCAAGGAAACCCAGCAACAACTGCAAACCTCCGAAGAAAAATTCGCCAAGGCATTTCACGCGTCCCCGGATGGTTTGTTGCTGTCGCGTCAGAGCGATGGCTTGCTGCTGGAAGTCAACGAAGGCTTCAGCCGCATCACCGGCTTCAACAGCGCCATGTCGGTGGATCGCTCGGCGCTGGATCTGGGTATCTGGGTCAACCTCAACGAACGCAAACAGATGCTCGATTTGTTGCACCGTGATGGTTTCGTTCGTGACTTCACCTGCCACATCCGCCGCAGCGACGGACAGATTCGCCTTTGCGAAGTGTCCAGCCGACCACTGCCGATCGGCGATGAAGACTGCATGCTGACCATCGCCCGCGATATCACCGAACGCCATCTGATGCAGGAAAAACTGCAACAAGCCGCGACCGTATTCGAAAGTACCGCGGAAGGCGTATTGATCACCGACACGCAACAGCACATCAGTGCGGTCAACCGCGCGTTCACCGAGATCACTGGCTACAGCGAAAGCGAAGCCCTCGGCCATACGCCGCGCCTGCTCGCTTCCGGCCTGCACGACAGCGCCTTTTATGCGGCGATGTGGCACCAGTTGACCGACGAAGGTCACTGGCAAGGCGAGATCTCCAACCGGCGCAAAAACGGCGAGCTGTACCCGAGCTGGCTGACCATCAGCGCCGTGCGCAATCGCGACAAATTCATCACGCACTTTGTCGCGGTGTTTGCCGACATCTCCAGCCTCAAACATGCGCAGGCGAAACTCGATTATCAGGCGCACCACGACCCGCTCACCGGCCTGCCCAACCGTACGCTGTTCGAAAGTCGCTTGCTGATGGCATTGAACAGCCAGCAAGAAAATGGCAGCCAGGGCGCGGTGTTGTTCCTCGATCTCGACCGCTTCAAACACATCAACGACAGCCTCGGCCACCCGGTCGGTGACCTGCTGCTCAAGGGCATCGCGGTGCGTTTGAAAGAACAATTGCGTGACATCGATACCGTCGCGCGCCTGGGCGGTGATGAATTCATCATCCTCCTGCCCGGTCTGCAGCAAGCCAGCGACGCCGACAATATTGCCACCAAGCTGCTCAATTGCTTTGGCGCGCCCTTCCAGGCCGGCGAGCATGAGTTTTTTATCAGCGCCAGCATCGGCACCAGCCTCTATCCGCGCGACGGTTGCGACGTCGCCACACTGGTAAAAAACGCCGACGCCGCGATGTATCGCTCCAAGGCCAAGGGTCGCAACCGCGTCGAAAGCTATACCCGCGACCTCACCGCCCAAGCCAGCGAACGCGTGGCCCTGGAGCACGAACTGCGTCGGGCGATCGAGCGCGATGAACTGTTCCTCTACTACCAGCCGAAAATCAGCCTGGAGGACCACAGCCTGGTCGGTGCCGAAGCACTGATTCGCTGGCGCCACCCAACGTTTGGCGATGTGCCGCCGGAGCATTTCATTCCGCTGGCCGAAGAGAACGGCATGATCCTGCAAATCGGCGATTGGGTGCTGGAAACCGCCTGCCGGCAGATGTTCGAGTGGAGTCAGGTCTACGACAGCCTCGGTCCGCTCTCGGTGAACCTCGCCGGCGCGCAACTGCGCCAGCCGAATCTGCTCGGACGCATCGAACAACTGCTCAACGACAACGGCCTGATGCCGGATTTACTGCAACTGGAAATTACCGAGAATTTCATCATGAGTCAGGCCGAAGAGGCGCTGGCGGTGCTGCACCAACTCAAACACCTCGGCGTACAACTGGCGATCGACGACTTCGGCACCGGCTATTCCTCACTCAGCTACCTCAAGCGCCTGCCGCTGGACATCCTCAAAATCGACCAGTCATTCGTCCGCGGACTGCCCGATGACCCCCACGATGCGGCGATTGTCCGCGCCATCATCGCCCTCGGCCGAAGCATGCAATTCACTGTCATTGCCGAAGGCGTGGAAACCCAGGCACAACAACAATTCCTCGCCGCCGAAGGCTGCGAACAGATCCAGGGCTACATCGTCAGCTTGCCGCTGCCACCGGAAGAGTTCGCCGCAACGTTTCTTCGTGTAACCGTATCGGATTATTCGGATAGCACAGCCGAGAAACCGTCGCTATAATCCGCGGCCTACTGAGGGCCTATAGCTCAGTTGGTTAGAGCAGAGGACTCATAATCCTTTGGTCCACGGTTCAAGTCCGTGTGGGCCCACCAAACATGAAGAAGCCGCGCTAAATGCGCGGCTTTTTCATGGGTGAGTGATCGGGGTTCCAGCCTTGGCGAGCACATTATTAGGAATACAACCGCAAGGTCTGTAGGAATGTTCCGAAGCTATGTTTTCTCTGCCTCCTGTGTCTTGTTGACCTTTTCTCCAGACGAGTAATCTCCGGACGCCACCGCTCGTTCAGGATTGTTTTCATGCTGGTGAATACAGCGCCATTGATAAAGGAAGCGGCCGACCAACAAACCTGGATCGATCTCGCGTTACCCGATCTGAGAACGTTATCGAGAGAACTTCGATCAGCCGCAATCGAAGAGGTAAAAAGGGCTGAAGACACAGAGGGCGCCCACGAGTCCGTATTGGCCGTTACTATTCTCACGCCCATTGGAAACGTTGCAGTCATGCGCGACAAACTGGCCCACATCGTCGAGAAACGCCCAGACTCCCGAGAACGTTATGTTCAACACGCCATCGATACGCTAACGGGGCCTTTCGAAGTATGGAAAGTCCTCTACGATAACGGCGGACACCGGATGGTATTCATCAATGCCTATGAAGCAAAAAATGACATGCTTGTCGTAGTCGATGTGCGAAACGGACACGTCCTCTGGAATTTCATGCACGCTCCGGCAGGAGCGATGAACAAACACCGCCGAGGCGATCTTTTGTACAAGCGGTACATTCTTGAATGTCAAAGAAAGGGCAGCCATTGGCTGCCCTTGATGTTTGAATCCTGATATTTACATCCTCAGGAAATGGGATGAAGAGGTCTCACCTTACACCGACGTTGCAGCATCGCTGAGGTACCTACGTCCGCTAATACCCTGCAAGGCAGCAGATTTCGCGCTCTTGCTGGCATTCTTGATAAAGAGGCCAGGCAAGTCAAATCAAAAATCCGATGTATTGTTTCAACGCAACGATAACTCGAAGCCTGGGTGAAGCGTTCAAACATCGCCTGCAAGCGTGTCGCTGATAGCGCCTGTAACATGCACAACTTCCCCCAGCCATGGAGCCGCCCCTTGCCCGACACCCGCCCCCCCGTGCTTGATGAAATCGACCGTCAGCTAATCGCCGCCCTGCAAATCAATGCCCGCGAAAGCGTGGCCATGCTTGCCCGGCAACTAGGCATTGCGCGCACCACCGTGACGTCGCGACTGGCGCGGCTGGAAAAAGCCAAGGTGATCACCGGTTATGGTGTGCGTTTGGGTCAGCGGGTGGTCGATGGCGGCTTGCAGGCGTATGTCGGGATCAAGGTGCAGCCGCGTTCCGGCAAAGAGGTGGTTCGCCGGTTGAGTGCGATGGCGCAGGTGCAGCAGTTGTGTGCGGTGAGTGGCGAGTTTGATTATGTGGCGTGGTTGCGCACCGACTCGCCGGAGCAGCTGGATCAGTTGCTGGATCAGATTGGCGGGGTGGACGGGGTGGAGAAGACGACAACATCGATTATCTTGAGTAGCAAGATTGATCGCGGGCAGCCGGTTTAAGGTTTTGATCGAGCTTCTCGAGTGAATTTCAGAGCCTCTTCGCGAGCAGGCTCGCTCCCACATTTTGGTCGGCGTGTAGTCACCGCTCGTCATATTGATCGATAATCTGGCAAAACGACGACACTTTGCGTCTTATTAACGTGTTCCACGCTCTCTAGAATGGCTGGCATCTTTTCCTATACTCAGACGCGCATCCCGCGTCGGGTCGCCAGCAAGGTCAGCCATGAACAAGAACAATCGCCATCCTGCAGACGGTAAGAAACCAGTCACCATTTTCGGTCCGGACTTTCCGTTCGCCTTTGACGACTGGATCGAACACCCGGCCGGCCTCGGCACTATTCCTGAACACAATCACGGCGCCGAAGTGGCAATCGTTGGCGCAGGTATTGCCGGTCTGGTCGCCGCTTACGAGTTGATGAAACTTGGCCTGAAGCCAGTGGTTTACGAGGCGTCGAAACTGGGTGGCCGTCTACGTTCACAAGCCTTCAACGGCACGGACGGTATCGTCGCTGAACTCGGCGGCATGCGTTTCCCGGTGTCGTCCACCGCGTTCTATCACTACGTCGACAAGCTCGGTCTCGAGACCAAACCCTTCCCGAACCCACTGACGCCGGCCTCTGGCAGCACCGTGATCGACCTCGAAGGTAAAACCCATTACGCACAGAAACTGGCGGATCTTCCTGCACTGTTCCAGGAAGTGGCTGACGCCTGGGCGGATGCGCTGGAGGCCGGCTCGCAGTTTGCCGATATCCAGCAAGCCATCCGCGACCGCGATGTGCCACGTCTGAAAGAGCTGTGGAATACCTTGGTGCCACTGTGGGACGACCGCACCTTCTATGACTTCGTCGCCACCTCGGAAGCCTTCGCCAAACTGTCGTTTCATCACCGCGAAGTGTTTGGTCAGGTCGGTTTCGGCACTGGCGGCTGGGACTCGGACTTCCCCAACTCGATGCTGGAAATCTTCCGCGTGGTAATGACCAACTGCGACGATCACCAGCACCTCGTGGTCGGCGGCGTCGAACAAGTGCCGCAAGGTATTTGGCGGCATGTGCCGGAGCGTTGCGTGCACTGGCCTGAAGGCACCAGCCTGAAATCCCTGCACCGTGGCGCGCCGCGTTCCGGCGTGAAGAAAATTGCCCACGCCCCGGATGGTCGTTTCGCGGTTACCGACAATAACGGCGACACCCGCGAATACGCCGCCGTGCTGACCACTTGCCAGAGCTGGCTGCTGACCACGCAGATCGAATGCGACGAAACCCTGTTCTCGCAGAAGATGTGGATGGCCCTCGACCGCACTCGCTACATGCAGTCGTCGAAGACGTTCGTGATGGTCGACCGGCCGTTCTGGAAGGACAAGGACCCGGAAACCGGCCGCGACCTGATGAGCATGACCCTCACCGATCGCCTGACCCGTGGCACCTATCTGTTCGACAACGGCGACGACAAACCGGGGGTGATCTGCCTGTCGTACTCGTGGATGAGCGATGCGTTGAAGATGCTGCCGCACCCTGTGGAAAAACGCGTTGAACTGGCCTTGAACGCGTTGAAAAAGATCTACCCGAAAGTCGACATTGCCGCGCGGATCATTGGCGATCCGATCACCGTGTCCTGGGAAGCCGATCCGTACTTCCTCGGCGCCTTCAAAGGTGCCCTGCCCGGCCACTATCGCTACAACCAACGCATGTACGCGCACTTCATGCAGGACGAGATGCCGGCCGAACAGCGCGGGATTTTCATCGCTGGCGACGACGTGTCGTGGACACCGGCATGGGTGGAAGGCGCGGTGCAGACCTCGCTCAACGCGGTGTGGGGGATCATGAAACATTTCGGTGGTTCGACACATAAAGCGAACCCGGGCCCGGGTGATGTGTTCAAAGACATCGGCCCTATCGCCCTGCCCGAGTAAGAGGAATCCCTGATGCGTGTAGCCCTTTACCAATGTCCGCCACTGCCACTGGAACCCGCCGTCAACCTGCAACGCCTGCATCAGCTGGCGATGGAGGCCAAGGGCGCCGACCTGCTGGTGTTGCCGGAGATGTTCATGACCGGCTACAACATTGGCGCCGAAGCGGTGAGTACACTGGCCGAGGTCTACAACGGCGAATGGGCGCAGCAGATCGGCCGGATCGCCAAGGCTGCCGGTTTGGCTATTGCGTATGGTTATCCCGAGCGCACCGCCGACGGGCAGATTTACAACGCCGTGCAGTTGATCGATTCAAACGGTGAGCGCCTTTGCAATTACCGCAAGACGCATCTGTTCGGCGATCTGGACCGCTCGATGTTCAGCCCCGGCGATGACGATTTCCCCATCGTCGAGCTCAACGGCTGGAAGCTCGGTTTCCTGATCTGCTACGACCTGGAGTTTCCGGAAAACACCCGGCGTCTGGCACTCGCCGGCGCCGAGCTGATTCTGGTACCGACGGCGAACATGATTCCGTTCGATTTCGTCGCCGACGTCACCGTGCGTTCGCGCGCCTTCGAAAACCAGTGCTACGTGGCCTACGCCAACTATTGCGGCAGCGAAGGCGAGATCCATTATTGCGGGCAAAGCAGCCTCGCCGCGCCGGATGGCAGCCGTATCGCCCAGGCCGGACTCGACGAAGCGCTGATCATCGGCGAACTGGATCGGCAGTTGATGCTCGACTCCCGCGCGGCCAATCGCTACCTCAGCGACCGCCGCCCGGAGCTTTACGGCGCGCTGAACCAGCGCTAATCCGCTAGCATTGGCACTTCACTGTTCTGGAAGTGCCCATGCCTGCGCCGACTCACCCCCGCCCCCACACCGAAACCCTGGCCAACGGCTTGCGCGTGACCCTGCGTCATGTGCCCGACCTGAAGCGCAGCGCCGCTGTCTTGCGCGTGGCAGCCGGTAGCCATGACGTGCCGCTGGCGTGGCCGGGGCTGGCGCATTTTCTTGAGCATTTGCTGTTTCTCGGTACCGAGCGGTTTCCCACGGGCGAAGGGCTGATGGCCTACGTGCAAGGTCACGGTGGGCAAGTGAATGCCAGCACGCGCGAACGCACAACCGAGTTCTTTTTTGAGTTACCGACCCGAGCGTTCAGCGACGGGCTGGAGCGTCTGTCAGACATGCTCGCCAAGCCGCGTATGAATCTGGACGATCAACTGCGGGAACGAGAGGTGTTGCAAGCGGAATTCGTCGCTTGGTCACAGGATCCTGCAGCGCAGCAGCAGTTTTCCTTATTTGAAGGTTTACCGGCAGAGCATCCGCTGCGCGGCTTCCACGCGGGGAATCGAGACAGCCTGCAAGTTGAAAGCGTTGAGTTTCAACAGGCGTTGAAAGATTTCCACCAGCAGTTTTATCAAACCGGGCAGGTGACCTTGAGTCTGGTCGGGCCGCAAGGTCTCGATGAGTTGAAAGCACTGGCTGAGCAGTTTGCGGCGGCTTTGCCGGTTGGGGATAAAGTGGCCCAGGCGGCAACCGTGCCACTGGCGGTGAAAAGTTATCAACAGGTCGGTGAGCAGCGCGGCAACCTGATATTTGCCTTTGATGCCCTGCCAGAATCGTCCGAGGAGGCTCTGGCGTTTCTCTGCCATTGGCTGAACAGCGCCAAGCCCGGCGGCCTGTTGGCGCATTTGCAACAGCAACAACTGGCGGATGGCTTGAAAGCGGCACCGGTGTATCGGTTTGCCGGACAAGCGTTGCTGCATCTTGAATTCACCGCTCCCACCGAATCGTTAGACGCCATTCGCGAACAACTGCTCGATTGGCTGAGCTTTTTTGCTCAGCAGGATTGGACGCCATTGCGCAAGGAATACGCCGCCCTGCTGCAACGCCAGCAGCAAGTCAGCGGCGCGTTGCAACTGGCGCGGCTCGACAGCGAGCAACGCGAAACGGGCGTGTCCGAAAACGCTGCGACACCCCTCGAACAGATCCTTGCTGAAATCGGCACTGTGGATAACTTCAGCAGGCACTGGCACCTGCCCACCGCCAATCCTTTCCTGCGTGCCAATGAACCACTGGCCAACGCCGGACTGATTCGCGGCCAGACCAGCGCCCACCGTGGCCTGCGCACCTTCGCTCAGGATCGCTCGCGCGGCCGTCGCGAACGCTCGCCGATGCAGTTCAGCCAGGCATTGCCGGACAGCGGTGATGAAGGCGCGATTTATCTGCGTTGGCAGGTTGAGGCTGCAGCCAGCACTGAGCTGCACTCGAGATTGCAACGCAGTCTCCGCCAGACTCAGCAGGACGCGCGCGAGGCTGGAGTCGAGCTGTCTTTCGGCGCCACTGGCAATCAATGGCTGCTGAAGCTCACCGGCCTGCAGGAGCCAATGCCCGGCGTCCTCGAGCACGCGCTGAAATGTCTGACGCAAGTTGATGCAGATTCGCCGCTTACTGCGCCTGAAACGCCGCTGATCCCTATCCGCCAATTGCTTGAAGCGCTGCCGGAACATGCTCTGCAATCCGCCGAAACCGGCGACGACACCCAACGCCTGTGGACAACTTCGCGTTGGGACGGCCTCGCTTTGGGTCTGAATCAACAGACGCAATCCGCCATGGGCCTGGCCCTGAGCCGTATTCCCGGGATCCCGGACACTCAGTTGCCAGCGCCAGCTACGATCACCGCGCAAAAACACTGGCGCCATATCGCTACCGCGTCCAGTGAACACGCCTTGCTGCTGTGCTGCCCGACCGCCGGCCACGGCATTGCCGGCGAAGCTGCCTGGCGACTGCTCGCGCAGCTTTGCCAGACGCCGTTCTATCAGCGCCTGCGAGTCGAATTGCAATTGGGTTACGCGGTGTTCAGTGCGCTTCGTCAGATGCAGGGCCAAACCGTCATCCTGTTCGGCGTGCAGTCCCCAAGTGCCAAACCTGCGGAATTGCTCGAGCACATTCAACAGTTCCTCAACAGGATTCCTGCGCTGTTTGAACAGCTGGATGACGATAGCCTCAGCCAACATCGACAAAACCTCGCCGATCAATTCGACGAGGCCAATCTGTCCAGCAAAGACGCTGCCGAACTGCTCTGGCAGGCCAAGCTTGCTGGCCACTCGTCGGATTATCTTGAACAACTGAGGCTCGACATCGGCCAGCTGAATCGTCAGACACTGCTCCGCGCTGCGCAGCGTTTGATCAGTGCCGAAGGCGGCTGGCTCTGCCTCGCCAGCGATCCGGCACCCGAAACCCTATGGCAAGCGGCAAATTGATCATTACCGAGGCTGCAAGGAGCTTTCTCAAAGATTCACGGGCAATCGCGGTGAAATTTTGAGTAACATAGCAGCCTAACTATTTGGAACATCTCTGCGCTGCCGTGGACTATAACTATGGACAGCGCTATCCCACCCACCCTGAGGAGACACACCATGTCCTGGACAAAACCGGCTTACACCGACCTGCGTATCGGCTTCGAAGTCACCATGTACTTCGCCAGCCGCTGAGTTCTGCTTACGTAGAATTGCAGTGCAACGCCTCGGCTCGCCGGGGCGTTTTATTTTCCGCGTTGAAATGATGGAGTGTTCATGTTCGTCCAGATTCTGGGTTCGGCCGCTGGCGGCGGTTTTCCGCAGTGGAACTGCAACTGCGTCAATTGCGCAGGCTTTCGCGACGGCAGCCTGAATGCCAAGGCCCGTACCCAATCGTCCATCGCGATTTCCGACGACGGCGTGAACTGGGTGCTGTGCAACGCCTCGCCGGACATCCGCGCGCAGTTGCAAAGCTTCGCCCCGATGCAACCGGGCCGCGCCCTGCGTGACACCGGCATCAGCGCCATCATCCTGATGGACAGCCAGATCGACCACACCACCGGCCTGCTCAGCCTGCGCGAAGGCTGCCCGCATCAGGTCTGGTGCACGGACATGGTTCACGAAGACCTCAGCACCGGTTTTCCGCTGTTCAAGATGCTCACGCACTGGAACGGCGGGCTGGCCTGGAACCGCATCGAACTCGACCAGAGTTTCACCGTGGCCGCCTGTCCAAACCTGCGTTTCACCCCGCTGCCGTTGCGCAGCGCCGCGCCGCCGTATTCGCCGCACCGTTTTGATCCGCATCCAGGCGACAACATTGGCTTGATCGTCGAAGACCTGAAGACTGGCGGGAAATTGTTCTACGCGCCGGGTCTGGGCAAGGTCGACGCACCGCTGCTGGAGATCATGGCGGGCAGCGATTGCCTGTTAGTCGACGGCACGATGTGGGATGACGATGAGATGCAGCGCCGTGGCGTCGGCACCCGTACTGGCCGTGAGATGGGTCATCTGGCACAGAACGGCCCTGGCGGCATGCTCGAAGTGCTTGAGCAATTGCCTGAGCAGCGCAAGGTGCTTATCCACATCAACAACACCAATCCGATTCTCGATGAAGATTCGCCGGAGCGTGCGGAATTGGCGCGGCGTAATGTTGAAGTGGCGTTCGATGGCATGAGTATTGTGTTGTAGCGACCGGCCTCTTCGCGAGCAAGCTCGCTCCCACATTGGATCTGTGGCGTTCACAAACCCTGTGGGAGCGAGCTTGCTCGCGAAGGCGTCCGAATAGACACCCAGGATTCCAACGGTTGTTCCCCGGAGAACCGCAATGACCGACACCCCGCTGTCCCCCGCCGAATTCGAAGCGGCCCTGCGCGCCAAAGGCGCCTACTACCACATCCACCACCCGTATCACGTGGCGATGTACCAAGGCCGCGCCACGCGCGAGCAGATTCAGGGCTGGGTCGCCAATCGCTTCTACTATCAGGTGAACATTCCCCTGAAAGACGCGGCGATCCTCGCCAATTGCCCCGACCGCGAAATCCGCCGCGAGTGGATTCAGCGCCTGCTCGATCACGACGGCGCCCCCGGTGAAGACGGCGGCATCGAAGCCTGGCTGCGCCTCGGTCAAGCGGTCGGTCTCGACCCGGATCAACTGCGCTCTCAGGAACTGGTATTGCCCGGCGTGCGTTTTGCCGTCGACGCCTACGTCAACTTCGCCCGTCGCGCCAGTTGGCAAGAAGCCGCCAGCAGTTCGCTGACCGAACTGTTCGCACCGCAGATCCACCAATCGCGCCTCGACAGTTGGCCGCAGCATTACCCGTGGATCGACCCGGCCGGTTACGAATACTTCCGCACCCGCCTCGGTCAGGCGCGCCGCGATGTCGAGCATGGTCTGGCGATCACGCTCGAGCACTACAAGACCCGCGAAGGCCAGGAGCGCATGCTGGAAATTCTCCAGTTCAAACTGGATATTCTTTGGAGCATGCTCGATGCCATGAGCATGGCCTACGAACTGCACCGCCCGCCGTACCACAGCGTCACCGAACAACGCGTCTGGCATAAAGGAATCACCTTATGAGTTTCGACCGCAGCAAAGTCCCGAGCTGGCGCCCAGGTTACCGCTTCCAGTACGAACCGGCGCAGAAAGGCCACGTGCTGCTTTACCCCGAAGGCATGATCAAGCTCAACGACAGCGCCGCGCTGATCGGCGGTTTGATCGACGGCGAACGTGATGTTGCGGCGATCATTGCCAAACTCGATGAGCAGTTCCCCGGCGTGCCTGAGCTCGGTGACGACATCGAGCAATTCATGGAGGTTGCCCGTGCACAGCACTGGATCACCCTTGGCTGATCTACCGGCGAAACCTGAGATCGGCCTGCCGCTGTGGCTGCTCGCCGAGCTGACCTACCGCTGCCCACTGCAATGCCCGTACTGCTCCAATCCACTGGATTTCGCCGAGCAGGGCAAAGAGCTGAGCACCGAGCAGTGGATCAAAGTGTTCCGCGAAGCGCGGGAGATGGGCGCGGCGCAACTGGGCTTTTCCGGTGGCGAGCCGCTGGTGCGTCAGGATCTGGCCGAGCTGATTCATGAAGCGCGGCAATTGGGTTTCTACACCAACCTGATCACCTCGGGCATCGGCCTGACCGAGCAGAAAATCAGCGATTTCAAGAAGGCCGGCCTCGATCACATCCAGATCAGTTTCCAGGCCAGCGACGAGCAAGTGAACAACCTGCTCGCCGGCTCGAAAAAGGCGTTTGCGCAGAAACTGGAAATGGCCCGTGCGGTGAAGGCCCACGGCTATCCGATGGTGCTGAACTTCGTCACCCATCGGCACAACATCGACAAGATCGACCGCATCATCGAGCTGTGCATCGCGCTTGAGGCCGACTTCGTCGAGCTCGCCACTTGCCAGTTTTACGGTTGGGCGCAGCTCAATCGTGTCGGCCTGTTGCCGACCAAGGAACAACTGGTGCGTGCAGAACGCATCACCAACGAATACCGCGCAAAACTGGAAGCCGAAGGGCATCCATGCAAGCTGATTTTCGTCACCCCGGATTACTACGAAGAACGCCCGAAAGCCTGCATGAACGGCTGGGGCAGTATCTTTCTGACGGTCACACCGGACGGCACCGCCCTGCCCTGCCACGGCGCCCGGCAGATGCCGGTGCAATTTCCCAATGTGCGCGACCACAGCATGCAGCACATCTGGTACGACTCGTTCGGCTTCAACCGCTTCCGCGGTTACGACTGGATGCCCGAGCCGTGCCGCTCCTGCGACGAGAAAGAAAAAGACTTCGGCGGCTGCCGCTGCCAGGCGTTCATGCTCACCGGCGATGCAAGCAATGCCGACCCGGTGTGCAGCAAGTCCGAACATCACGGCGTGATCCTCAAGGCCCGCGATGAAGCCGAGACCGCCACCCAAACCATCGAACAACTGGCCTTCCGCAATGAACGAAACTCACGCCTCATCGCTAAAGGCTGAGCCTTTCAGCGCTTCGCAAGCTGTGGCCGCCGGCATGGACTTCGCCGAGTTGCAGCTCGGTGCCAACGGTTTGTTCTGGAATGAATATCGCCCGGAAGATGCCGCGTGCCGGATCTGGCATTGGCGCGATGGCGTGGCGAAATGTCTGACGCCGGATGGCTTCAGCGTACGCAGTCGCGTGTACGAATATGGCGGTGGCGCGTTTTGTCTGACGCCGGACGGGGTGGTTTTCGTCGCAGAGGCCGATCAGCAGTTGTATCGGCAGACTTTGGATGGCGAGCCAGAGGCGCTGACATCGGGCGAGTGCCGTTATGGTGATCTGCATTTTGCTTTCGGCCAGGTTCTGGCGGTTGAGGAACGACATGATCAGCATCGACTCGTGGCGATTGATCTGGCGGACGGCAGTCGACACTTGCTGGCCGAGGGCGCGGATTTTTATGCAGCGCCGATCCTCAGCGCGGACGGCGAACGCTTGGCGTGGATTGAATGGAGTCGGCCGCATCAGCCATGGACGTCGACCCGGTTGATGGTGGCTGAGCGTTTGACCGACGGCGCATACAGTTCGCCGCTATGCGTGGCTGGCACCGAGATTGAAGAGTCCATTCAACAACCGCGATTTGATGATGAAGGTCAGCTGTATTGCCTGACTGATCGCGGTGGTTTCTGGCAGCCATGGGTCGAGACTGCCGACGGTTTGAAACCTTTGTCCGCGGCGCAGGCTGATCACGCTCCGGCGCCGTGGCAACTGGGCGGCTGCACCTGGTTGCCTGTTAAGGATTCGTTTTTAGCCGGCTGGAACGAAAGTGGCTTTGGCCGTCTGACGCTGGGCGGTGAAGATTTCACGGGGGATTACAGCCGCTTTCGTCATTTGGCACTGGATGAAAAAAACATCTACTGCATCGCCGCCTCGCCGATCAGCCCTGCGGCGGTCATCACCATTGATCGTGCAACGCGTGAAGTGAAAGTGCTGGCCGGTGGCGTAGCGCCCCTGCCCGCCGAACGCATCAGCCGTCCGCAAACCCTGCGCTATCCGAGCGGCTCGGGCGAGGCGCACGGATTCTTTTATCCAGCCATGAGCGGCGAGGTAAAACCGCCGTTGGTGGTGTTCATCCACGGTGGTCCGACGTCGGCCTGCTACCCGATGCTCGACCCGCGCATTCAGTATTGGACGCAACGCGGCTTTGCCGTCGCCGATCTCAATTATCGCGGCAGCAGCGGTTATGGCCGCGAATATCGTCAGGCGCTGCACTTGAGCTGGGGTGAGGTGGATGTCGAGGATGCTTGTGCCGTCGTTGCGTATCTTGCCGAACAAGGCTTGATCGACGGTAATCGCGCGTTCATTCGAGGCGGCAGCGCAGGCGGTTACACCACGTTGTGCGCATTGGCGTTCAAGCAGGTCTTCCGCGCTGGCGCCAGCCTTTACGGGGTCAGCGACCCGGTGGCGCTGGCTCGGGCGACGCACAAATTTGAAGGGGATTATCTGGACTGGTTGATCGGTGATCCCGAGCAAGACGCCCAACGCTACGCCGCCCGCACGCCGTTACTGCACGCGAGCAACATCCGCGTGCCGGTGATTTTCTTTCAGGGTGAACTGGACGCCGTCGTCGTCCCAAAACAGACCCGCGACATGGTTACAGCGCTGGAACAGAACGGCATCCCGGTCGAAGCACATTACTACCCCGACGAACGTCACGGCTTCCGCCGCGCGGCCAATCAGGCACATGCGCTGGAGCAGGAGTGGAAGTTTTATCGGCGGGTGATGGAGCTCTCGGACTGAAATACCGAGTTTGCCCCATTCGCGAGCAAGCTCGCTCCCACAGGGTTTTGTGTTGATAACACAATCAAATGTGGGAGCGAGCTTGCTCGCGAAGGCTATCTATAGAGCACCGCCACACTCAGCGCTTGGCGATGATGTACACCGCATGCACGATCCCCGGAATATACCCGCACAACGTCAGCAGAATGTTCAACCAGAACGCCCCGCCAAACCCGACCTGCAGAAACACGCCCAGTGGCGGCAACAGAATAGCGATGATGATGCGAATGAAATCCATGGGGCAGCTCCTGAATGGGGGTTGGCTCACCTGAGCCATACAAGCTAATCGACCTGCGCCGTTCGTCAGGGTTCAGTGCAACTGCCATTTGATCGCCACCACCCCACAAAAAAACGCCCCACGCCAAAAGAATCAGGCGTGGGGCGTGCGTTATACCGCGAGACGGTTCTTTAATTCGGGTAGGACGAGTCAGCTCAGACGGCAATCCCTTTGCGGCATTGCAGTTGCGCGGTGCGTACTCGCGAGAAGGCGCGGGCCAGGCGCAGGAGCATTTCGTCGATGTTGGTTTTGCTCACGGTGAGCGCTGGGGTGAAGCGCAAGCAGTTGGCTTGCGGGGCATTGAGCAGCAGGCCTTCGTGCAGGGCAGCGTGGACCACGGCATCGGCGCAACCGTCCGACAGGGTCAGTCCGTAGAACAAGCCTTGGCCGCGCAGTTCGCCGTGGTCGTAGCGGTGCGCCAAGCGGGCCAGGCCTTCGCGCAGATGCTGGCCGCTGTCGTTGACCTGTTCGAGAAAGCTGCGGTCGTGCACGCTGTCGAGCATCACCAGACCGGCCGCGGTCATCAGTGCGTTGCCGTGATGCGTGCCGCCGAGTTCGCCGGCGTCGAAACAGCAGGCCTTGCCTCGCGCCAATAGCGCTGCCAGCGGCACACCGCCGCCAAGCCCTTTGCCGAGCACGACGATATCGGCGCGCACGCCGTAGGATTGTTCGGCGAGCAAGGTGCCGCAGCGGCCAATGCCGGTTTGCACTTCGTCGAGGATCAGTAGAATGCCTAACTCACGGCACAGCCGTTCGACACCTTTGAGGTAGTGCTCGGTGGCCGGAACGACGCCGGCATCGCTCTGGATGGGCTCGAGCATGATTGCCACGGTCTGCGCATCGACCGCCGCGTGCAGGGCCGACAAGTCGTTGAACGGCATCAGATCAAAACCAGGAAGTAACGGTGCGAAGCGGTTGTGCAGGTTGCAACTGTCCGAGGCGGAAATCGTCGCCAGACTACGGCCATGACATCCCTGCTTCGCAACAATGATCCGCGAGGCGCCGCCGCGATGCAGTTGTCCCCACTTGCGCGCCAGCTTGATTGCCGCTTCACACGCTTCGCTGCCGCTGTTGAGCAAGTACGCCTGATCGCTGGAAGTGGCGGCGCAGAGACGCTCGGCGAGGCTAAGCATGCCGCGATTGTGCAGGTTGAAACCGGGATTGATCAGCGCCTGCGCTTGACTGCTGATGGCTTTCACCAGCGCCGAAGGGCTGTGGCCAAGGCTGTTGGCGCCACCGGCCTGGGAAAAGTCCAGGTACGCGCGGTCGTTACTGTCCCATAGCCACGAACCCTGACCACGGACGAATACCTGTTGCGGCCGCTCGACGCTGGGCATCAGGCGCTCGGCGCTGAGATTTTCGTTATGGTCAGATAGATTGGCCTCGAAAGCGAGGTCATCAAGACTCGGCGTCTGGCGCCGCAAACTGAACAGATTCATTGCAAAAAACCTCGTTTGAGGTGTTTTGAACTGCCTATGTAAACACTCTCGAAGCGAACGCTATTCATCGCGCTTTCTGGCCCTGTAAGCCTTGTGAATGCGGTTAGACTAGGCGCACTGACGGCTTCGGGCCATTTCGATTTCCCAGCATTTTCGATAAGCGTTACTTATGGATTTCAAACAACTGCGTTATTTCGTCGCGGTCTACGAAGAAGGCCACGTTGGCCGGGCGGCAGAACGCCTGTCGATCTCGCAACCGGCGCTGTCGCAGCAGGTCCGCCAGCTCGAACAGAACCTCGACGTCACGCTGTTCGAGCGCAGCAGCAAACGCCTGCTGCCGACACTCGCCGCGCACACCTTGTACAACCACGCGGTTCCGTTACTCGACGGACTGCAACGGGCGCGCGAAGCGCTGGGCAACTTCAAGGGCCAGGCCTTGCGCACGCTGGCGATCGGCGTACTGCAAACGGTTCACACCAGCTTGGTGCCGCAAATGCTTGAGCGTGTGCGCAAGGCGCAGCCGCATCTGGTCGTGCAGATCTATGAATTGACTGGACTTGAGATCGAGCGGCGACTGCTCAACGGCTCGCTGGACATTGGCATCAGTTATCTACCGCCGCGCCAACCGGGCCTGCATGGCGTGATGTTGTACGAAGATGAACTGACGCTGGTGATCCCGGCGGATCATCCATTGCGTGAATTCAAGAAAGTCTCAATGCGCCAGGCCGCCGAATTGCCGATGTTGCTGTTGGGCGAAGAGTTTCAGATCCGCCAGATCTGGCAGGCGCAACTGACCGCCCTCGGACGCCGCCCGCAGGTGCAAGCCGAGCTGAACAATATGGTGGGGATTCTCGACAGTCTGCCGCACACCAAACTGGCGACGGTGCTGCCGGGGCGCTCGCAGAAGGAGTACGACGATCAGGATTTGCTGTGGAAGCCGCTGAGCGAACCTCGGGTGCCGCTGAAAGTTGGCCTGGTCTGTCGCGATGTGCAACGCCAGCAAGCCTCTTTGGCGTTGTTGCGGACATTGCTGGAAGAAGTGATGGAACGTGAAGTGAAACCGCCGCTGGATCCCTTGGCCTGAGCATTTTTCTGCAGGCAAAAGAAAACCCCGCCGAAGCGGGGCTTTGCAGACTGTTTCCCTGACATCCATTTCACTCCGCCACCCTGGCAGAATCCTACGTGTCCGTGTTGTTGCTTTGCGCTTCCTGCGCGACGTCCATGAGTTGTAGATTAGCTGTGGATCCAATCTACGCCTATGGGAGAACAGCAGCACGTCATGTAAGAGAATGCTTACATGACGTTACATCGTCAGAATTGCGCTGCATCCAGCAGGAACAGCGACTCGCTACCGGCCTTGACCGACGCGCTCAACGAGTGAATACGCGGCAACAGACGGGCGAAATAGAAGCGCGCGGTGCCGAGCTTGCTGGCGTAGAAATCGTCTTGCGCCTCTTTGCCCAGCGACGCTTTGGCCATCAATGCCCACATGTAGGCGTAGGCGGTGTAGCCGAACGCTTGCAAATATTCGACAGAAGCCGCGCCGATTTCGTTCGGATTGTTTTTCGCCCGGTCCAACAACCACGAAGTCAGCTCGTCGAGAGTGTCGACGGCATCGTTCAGCGGCTTGGTGAACTCGCCCAGATCGGCGCTGGCGGTCGCAGTGAAGTGGCGGATCTCATCAGCGAACAGCTTGTAGAACGCGCCGCCGCTGCCGACGATCTTGCGACCGACCAGGTCCAGCGCCTGAATGCCGTTGGTGCCTTCGTAGATCTGAGTGATGCGCACGTCACGCACCAGTTGCTCCTGGCCCCACTCACGGATGTAGCCATGGCCGCCGAAAATCTGCTGGCCGTGCACAGTGGTTTCCAGACCCAGATCGGTGAGGAACGCCTTGGCCACCGGGGTCAGCAACGCGACCAGATCTTCCGCACGCTTGCGCGTGGTGGCGTCTTCGCTGAACTTGGCGGTATCGAGTTGCATCGCCACGTAGGTGGAGAACGCCCGGCCGCCTTCGTTCGAGGCTTTCATGGTCAGCAGCATGCGACGCACGTCCGGGTGGACGATGATCGGGTCAGCGACCTTGTCTTTGTTCTGCGCACCAGTCGGCGAACGGCTTTGCAGACGGTCGCGCGCATATTCCACGGCGTTCTGGTAGGAGCGCTCGCCGGTGGCCAGGCCTTGAATACCGACGCCCAGACGTTCGTAGTTCATCATGGTGAACATCGCGTTCAGGCCTTTGTTCGGCTCACCGACCAGATAACCCACGGCTTCGTCGAAGTTCATCACGCACGTCGCGGAGGCCTGGATGCCCATCTTGTGTTCGATCGAACCGCAGTTCGCCGGGTTGCGCGCGCCAAGGCTACCGTCGGCATTGACCATGAACTTCGGCACGAGGAACAGCGAGATGCCTTTCGGGCCCGCCGGAGCGTCCGGCAGCTTGGCCAGCACCAGGTGAATGATGTTTTCAGTGAGGTCGTGTTCGCCACCGGTGATGAAGATCTTGGTGCCGCTGACCTTGTAGGAACCGTCGGCTTGAGGCTCGGCCTTGGTGCGGATGATCCCCAGGTCGGTGCCGGCGTGCGGCTCGGTCAGGCACATGGAACCGGCCCAGACGCCGGCGTACATGTTCGGCAGGTACGCGGCTTTCAACTCTTCGCTGGCGTGGGCATTGATCGACAGGCAAGCACCGGCGGTCAGCATCGGGTACAGACCGAATGACAGGCTGGCGGAGTTGACCATTTCTTCAACCTGCGCCGACACAGCTTTGGGCATGCCCATGCCGCCGTATTCGGGATCACCGCCAACGCCGACCCAGCCGCCTTCAGCGTAGGTCTGATAAGCCTGTGGAAAACCGGCTGGAGTGGTGACGGCGCCGTCAGCCCAGTGGCAGCCTTCTTCGTCAGCGGCGCGGCTCAGCGGCGCGATGCTTTTGCTGGTGACCTTGCCGGCCTCTTCGAGAATGGCTTCAACCGTTTCGGCGTCGACGGTCTCGGCCAGTGCTGGCAATTCGGCCCAGAGTTTGGCGACCTCGAACACTTCATTGAGGACGAAGCGCATATCGCGCAGCGGCGCTTTGTAGTCAGCCATGGCAAACCTCGCAAGATCTAAACAGGTGATTCGTGGAATGGTGTTTTCGTTGAGCCTGAGTGTACCTCAACAACTTTTGCGACACATAGGGTCAACCGGTGACCGATTTGTTATTTTTAGTCACAAGCTTGAAATGATAGCCAAGGGATACAGAAAAACCTGTGGCGAGAGAACTTGCTCCCGCTCGGGTGCGTAGCAGCCGCCAATCGGTGTGCACTGCGCACTCAAGCGGGAGCAAGCTCCCTCGCCACGAACAGCAGGTCAGAGTGCGAACAATTCTGCAGGCAGGTTCATCAAACAATCACTCCCCGCTTCAATCGCCGCCCGATGCGCCGCCGTACGCGGCAACAGGCGCTTGAAGTAAAACTCGCACGTCGCCAATTTGCCCCGCAGGTAATCCGCTTCGCCCTCGCCCGCCTCCAATTGCGCCTGCGCCACCCACGCCATGCGCAACCACAGATAACCGAGAATGATGTAACCGCTGTACATCAGATAATCCACCGACGCCGCGCCCACTTCATCAGGGTTCTTCATGGCCGCCATGCCGACCTTCATGGTCAGGTCGCCCCACTGCTGATTCAGCTCGTTGAGCTGCGCAACAAAACTGCCCAACTGCGGATGCTCGGCGTTGGCCGCGCAGAACTTGTGGACGATTTTGGTAAAGCCGCGCAGCAATTTGCCCTGACTGCCCAACACCTTGCGCCCGAGCAGATCCAGCGCCTGAATGCCATTAGTGCCTTCGTAAATCGGCGCAATCCGGCAATCGCGCACCAGTTGCTCCATGCCCCATTCACGAATGAAGCCATGGCCGCCAAACACTTGCATGCCGTGATTGGTCACTTCCAGCCCGGTGTCGGTCATGAACGCTTTGCAGATTGGCGTAAGGAACGCCAACAAGTCTTCGGCGTCCTGACGTGCCTCGGCATCGCTGCTCAGGTGCGCGACATCGAGCAGTTGCGCGGTGAAGTAGGTCAGCGCGCGGTTGCCTTCGTTGAAGGCTTTCATGGTCAGCAGCATGCGCCGCACATCCGGGTGGACGATGATCGGGTCGGCGGCTTTGTCCGGGGCTTTGGCCCCGGTCAACGAGCGCATCTGCAAGCGGTCGTTGGCGTATTTGATTGCGCCCTGAAAGCTTGCCTCGCCCAGACACAAGCCCTGCATGCCGGTGCCGAGGCGCGCGTGATTCATCATGGTGAACATGCAGTTGAGGCCCTTGTTCGGCTCGCCGATCAGGTAGCCCTTGGCGCCGTCGAAGTTGAGCACGCAGGTGGCCGAGGCCTTGATGCCCATTTTGTGTTCGATCGAGCCGCAGGACACACCATTGCGCTCGCCCGCCTCGCCTGCCGTATCGGCGAGGAATTTCGGCACGATGAACAACGAAATGCCTTTGGTGCCCGCCGGCGCATCCGGAAGTTTGGCCAACACCAGGTGGATGATGTTGTCGCTCATGTCGTGCTCGCCGGCGGAGATGAATATCTTGCTGCCGGTGACCGCGTAACTGCCGTCAGCCTGAGGCACGGCGCGGGTTTTGATGATGCCCAGATCGGTGCCGCAATGCGCTTCGGTCAGGCACATGGTGCCGGTCCATTGCCCGGCGGTGAGTTTGCTCAGGTAGGTTTCTTTCTGCTCGGCACTGCCGTGGGCGTGGATTGCCGACATCGCACCGTGGGTCAGGCCCGGGTACATGCCCCACGAGGTGTTGCTGGAGCCGACCATCTCACTGATGACCAGCCCCAGCGAACTCGGCAGACCCTGGCCGCCGTAGGTCGGATCTGCCGCCAGACCGTGCCAGCCACCTTCGACATATTGTGCGAAAGCCTGCTTGAAGCCTGTAGGCGTTGTCACCACGCCATTGTCGAAATGGCAGCCCTCTTCATCACCACTGCGATTGAGCGGTGCGAGGACGTTTTCGCAGAATTTCGCGCCCTCTTCGAGGATCGCGCTGATCATGTCCGGGCTGGCGTCGTGCGCGCCGAGGGCGGCGTAGTTGGTGTGGAAGTCGAAGACGTGGTCGATCAGAAAGCGCATGTCGCGCAGGGGAGCTTTGTACTCAGGCATGGTGGCTTCTCCGTCAGCAGATTGCCTCAACCTACTGCCGGCCACCACGCCCCACAATCACTGTGCAGACGCTGAATGCGCCGTCATCACTCAACCTGCGGCAGCGTCCATGCGCACCGCGCCGCGACGATTCTGCCCGTACGCCATCACGCAGTTACGCCCCGCGCCTTTGGCGGCGTAGAGCGCCTCGTCAGCGGATTTCAGCACTTGTTCCGGGTTGCGCTGCTCCACTCGTTCAGCAACGCCAATGCTCACCGTGACCGAAACGCTGGAGGCCCCGGAGCCGGCGCGGCGCTGCCGACCTTGCTGGTCATCCTGCGGGCGGTTTTCCTGATTGCGCAGTTGAATGCTGTAGGAGGCAATCGACTCGCGGATCACCTCAAGGTGCGGCATGCACTCTTCGAGGGTTTTGCCTGCGAATACCAGGGCGAATTCCTCACCGCCATAGCGATATGCCCTACCGCCACCGCTGATTTTCGACAGTTTGCTGGCGACCAGACGCAGCACCTGATCACCGACATCGTGGCCGTGGGTGTCGTTGAATTTCTTGAAGTGGTCGACGTCGCTCATCGCCAGTACGTAATTGCGCCCGAGGCGCTGCATGCGTTCGTTGAGCGCGCGACGCCCCGGCAGACCGGTGAGCTCGTCACGGAAGGCCATTTGATAAGCCTCATGCGCAACGGCGGCGGCGATCATCAACATCACCTGGCTGCACATGATGTTCAGGGTAAACGGCAGGATGAAGGTTTTCGGCAGCATCCAGAACACCCCGAGCAAACCCACCAGTTGCGCCGCATGCAGCGGCCGCGGGTTGCGCCAATACTGCCAGGCGAGCAGCAGGAACGCCGAGATGAACACCGGATACGAGAGCTGGATCAGACTCATCCACGCGCCGTGCAGCGCCGGCCAACGGATTTCCGAGAGCCACATCAGCAACGCCTGGGGATAACTTTGCTCAAGCCCCAGCGCCACGCTGCCGAAGGCCAGCAACACGGCGAAGCGCGCGACCATGTCCTGGAACAGATGCGTACGTTCCTGCCACGCCGCAAACAGGCCGAACAACAACGGCAACAACAAACACACAAGGTGAAAGACCACGGCAGCGTCTTCGCGCACCTTGCCGTTGTCGCGGTAATAGTCGGTCTGGGTGTCGAGCAAAAAGTAGGCGATATACACCGTGAGCATCAGAAACAGTTCACGCTGACGTCGATAAACCGCGCAATAAGCGCCGCCCAGCAACAGCACCAACGTTGGCAGCACGTTGAACAGCGACGTGAAGAACACGTTGAGGTCTTTGACGTACGCAGCCGCCAACCCCGCGAGTAACAACAGCAGTGAAGGCAGGAAATGACTGAAACGTACAGCGGAAGAACGCGGCAAGGGTAAAGCTCCGACCCGTCATATCAAAGAGATGGCATTGTGCCTGCAATGTGGCCAGTTAAGCACACACAATGTGATCCAGATCACACGCAGTCTCTTTAACGGCAGAAAACCTGACTATCTGAGCGATTTGCCAAGTTTTTTGCCTCCAGCGAGGCGATGGCCATCATGAATGATGGCCAGGCTGGGAAATTCCCCTCAAAGATCGTTGTAAAACGGCAGCAGCGGGCCCTCTGCCGGACTGCGTCCTTCGGCACCGTAGGGCTTGAGATTGAGCGAAGCATCCGCCGCTTGCCGGGTGGTGACTTTCGGACTGGCGGGGCGCTGGGTCACGGCGTTTTCATCACCGATATGGCCCTGCGGGATGACCAGCGACGGATGATCGAACGGCGCCCGCTCCCAGGCCACGCGCGGATCGGTCAGGCCGATTTCCATGAATTTCACCAGCGCGTCGATTTCTTCCGGCGTCAGGTTGAGATTGGTCATGTCCGGATCAAGGTTCGAGGTGTTGTGCTGATTCGCCGAAGGATGCTCGAAACCGCTGGTGTTGTTGGCGTCCTCGCCACGGCGATCACCGCCACGGTTGTAGAACTCCATCACTTGCTTGAGCGTCGCGCGGCTGCCGTTGTGAAAGTACGGCCCGGTCAGCGCGATGTTGCGCAGGGTCGGCGTCTTGAAAGCGCCGTCGACCGAATCGCGGAAGTTGACGTTGGGTTTGAGCGTGGCGTCGCACGGGATCGCTGCGCTCAGGGGTGCTTCGAAGGTGCAGACATCGACGTCCAGCGGATCGGGAATGCTGCCGCCCTGCAACAGCTTGTTGTACTGACGGCTGAATGACCACGGATTGCCCCAGGCATCTGACCCGCCAAGCGCGAGGTCTTCCGAGGTCGGACGCACGCCGGTGTTGTAGAAGCCGTTGTCATAGAGCGTGGTCAGATTGTCGGCCATAACCATGCGTTCGATGCGTTCACGCGGGTGCATCAGCAAACGGCTGGCGGCGTTGGTCAGCTCCGCGCCGCCGTGGCAATTGACGCATTTGCCCTTGCCGAGGAACAGGTTCATGCCCTGAACTTGCTGCGCGTTCATGGCGGTTGAATCGCCTTGCAGATAGGCATCAATCGGCGCCTGGTCGGAGATCAAGGTCGATTCGTACATCTGAATCGCCAGCCCGAAGAACAGCGGGAAGTTGGCTTCCATCTGCGTATACGGCGCACCGCCCACCAGCACATTTTGCGTGGCGTTCCACAGACGTGGCTGGAAGGCGTTTTTGATCAATTCGCGATAAGTCGGACGCCGCGCGCCGGATACCGAAGCGAGCACGGAGTCGTTGGAAGAAATCCGCTGTTGTTTGAGCATCAGTTGATCAAGCATGCGCCGGCCAATGTCGGCAAAGGTGCGGCCACCGCAGGACATTTCCACCCCGCTACCGGGCGGGCCTACCGCTTGCGACGCGGCAGAAGCGTCGTTGAGCGCCAGCCGGACTTTGCTTGCCACGGTGCTGCGCTCGCTGGTCACGTAAATCCCCGCATCGGGATCACGATTGCCGAACGGTGAGAAACCGTTGAACACGTTGTTCGCGCGGCCATCCCAGAAGTTGCGCACGTTGAACGCGGCGTTGATCACCGAGGGCGCGTTGCGCCCGGTGCTGCGGCGCACGTTGATACCGCCGACCTGGAAAATGCCATCGGGCTGCTGGGTGCATTTGTCGAAACGTGGCTGGTTGGGTTTGACGAAGTTGGCGTCGAACACGCCTTGAGAACCGACCACGTCGTCCGTCGAGTAAACAATCGGCGAGTTGCGCTCCAGCGGGTTGCTCAGCACATGGGTCGGGAAATCGGTTTTCTTCAGCGTGTAGTTCGGCCCGCCCTTACCGCCGGACAGCGTCGTGTAGGACGCCACGTCGCCGGGAATGTCCGACGCTACAAAGGGTTTGTTGAAGATCGAGGCAACGTTGGCGTTGGTGTGCGCCTGGCCGGGGTTGAGCTGGTTGGTAATGCGGTGATCGACGCCGGCGTGATAGTGGCAGGACGCACAAGCGGTCGCGCCATCGCTGCCGACTTCCATGTCCCAGAACAACGCCTTGCCGAGCAGGATCGCGGCGGAGCGATTGAGCACGTAGTCGGTCATCAGGTCGACCTTGCGCCCACCCTCGGTTCCGGAGGGATCGGGCGGGACCATGCCACGCAAGGATTGCAGGCTTGGCACTTCCGGAACGGGCGGATCCACTTCGGCGGGATCAGCCGCCATGGCACTGGAGGCAGCAAGTGCAAAGGCTAACCAGACAAGTCGGCAGATGTTCATGTGCTTCACCCTGACGGTTGTTGTTATGCGTTTTGCCGGGCGAGAGGCGTCGTGGAACAGCACAGGATTTCTCGTGAGCGCCGGTTAATCTGCGCAGTGCAATTAATTGGCCATCCTTACGAGAAACATTTTGAATCAATAAACGCTGGGGCTGCGCGCGGTCAGCTCACCGTTTCTGCTGGGGAAACGTCCCCAGTGTTGGGGCAAATCCAGCGCAAAAAAAAACCGCTGCCCCCGTAGGAGCAGCGGTTTTTCAAAAGACCGCGTTAAGGCTTAGTAGCCCAGTGCGAAGTCTTCTTCTTTCATGTCCATCAGGTTGTTGGCGCCCGACAGCATGGTGGCCACGTGCGTACGGGTACGCGGCAGGATGCGCTGGAAGTAGAAGCGCGCAGTTTGCAGCTTGGCGGTGTAGAACGCTGCGTCGCCGGTGCCTTCTGCCAGCTTTTCAGCGGCCAGACGCGCCATGTCGGCCCAGAAATAAGCCAGGCAGGCATAACCGGAGTACATCAGGTAGTCCACGGAGGCCGCGCCCACTTCTTCGCGATCTTTCATGGCAGCCATACCGACCTTCATGGTCAGCTCACCCCATTCCTTGTTGATCGCGGCCAGCGGTGCAACGAATTCTGCAACGGCTTCGTTGCCTTCGTTGTTCTGGCAGAACTTGTGAACGATCTTGGTGAAGCCTTTCAGAGCCTCGCCTTGCGTCATCAGCACTTTACGGCCCAGCAGGTCGAGTGCCTGAATACCGGTGGTGCCTTCGTACAGCATCGAAATGCGGCTGTCGCGAACGTTCTGCTCCATGCCCCACTCGGCGATGAAGCCGTGGCCGCCGTAGATCTGAACGCCGTGGTTAGCGGATTCGAAACCGACTTCGGTCATGAACGCTTTAGCGATCGGAGTCATGAAGGCCAGCAGTGCGTCGGCTTTCTTTTTCTCTTCTTCATCGACGCCGTATTTGACGATGTCGACCTGTTTGGCGGTGAAGTACACCATCGCACGGTTGCCTTCGGCGAACGCCTTCATGGTCAACAGCATGCGGCGTACATCCGGGTGCACGATGATCGGGTCAGCGGCTTTTTCCGGCGCTTTCGGGCCAGTCAGCGAGCGCATTTGCAGACGATCGCGAGCGTACTTCAGGCCGCCCTGGAAACCGATCTCGGCGTGGGCCAGACCTTGCAGTGCGGTACCCAGACGTGCGGTGTTCATAAAGGTGAACATGCAGTTCAGGCCTTTGTTCGCCGGGCCGATCAGGAAACCGGTGGCGCCGTCGAAGTTCATCACGCAAGTGGCGTTGCCGTGGATGCCCATCTTGTGTTCCAGCGAACCGCAGGTCACTGCGTTGCGCTCACCGACGGTGCCATCAGCATTGGGCATGAACTTTGGAACGATGAACAACGAGATGCCTTTGGTGCCAGCCGGTGCGTCCGGCAGGCGGGCCAGCACGATGTGGACGATGTTGTCGGCCATGTCGTGTTCACCGGCCGAGATGAAGATCTTGGTGCCGGAGACTTTGTAAGAACCGTCGGCCTGAGGTTCGGCCTTGGTGCGCAGCATGCCCAGGTCGGTGCCGCAGTGCGGTTCGGTCAGGCACATGGTGCCGGTCCATTCGCCGGAAACCAGCTTGGTCAGATAGGCTTCTTGCTGCTCAGGGGTGCCGTGCTCGGAGATGGTGTTCATCGCGCCGTGCGACAGGCCTGGGTACATGCCCCACGACCAGTTGGCTTCGCCAACCATTTCGCTCACAGCCAGACCCAGCGACTCCGGCAGGCCTTGGCCGCCGTGCTCAACGTCGTGAGCGAGGCTTGGCCAGCCGCCTTCAACAAATTGCTTGTAAGCCTCTTTGAAACCCGTCGGGGTTTTCACGCCGGATTCGCTCCAGGTGCAACCTTCGAGGTCGCCCACGCGGTTCAGCGGTGCCAGTACCTGCTCACAAAACTTGGCGCCTTCTTCGAGAATGGCGTCAACCATGTCCGGAGTCGCGTCTGCGCAAGCCGGAAGGCTCTGATAGTGCGCTTCGTAGCCGAGCAGCTCGTCACGAACGAAGCGAATATCACGCAAGGGGGCCTTGTAGTCAGGCATAGCGATAAACCTCTGCTGATGTAACCGGGAATGAACGACCGTGTTGATTTGTTGTGACGGTCAAACAGTTGTTTGAAACATACGTTTACGCCGAAATCTTGTCAAGCATCGATCTTTTGCCGTTCGTCATCAGATTTTTCAAACGCCGGACACAGAAAACCGCCATGGGCTCGAGCGAGTCATGGGCGCTGCAAAAAGATTAGTTGAGAGAGAAGGACTTACAACGAAAAACGCCGCGACAAGGCGCGGCGTTCAGCAGGCAGACGGCGGAAAAATCATGCGAACGTATCGATGATCGTACCGAGCACTTCGTCGGATGCCTTGGCGACTTTCGCTCCCAGTTCCACTTGGAATTTGCCCTGGGCCATCTGAACCATGTCGCTGCCAGGATCCATCTGCTGGCTACGATCCACACCACGCAGACGATCAATCTGCGCCTCCGAAGACTGGCTGGTGACCGAACGCTCGATGGTGTTGTTGGCGATCTGACTGGCCGCCTGATCGACGCGGTTCTGCCCGCTCTGAATCGAGCTCAGACCTGCGTAAAAAGCTGTGTTACCGGAGATTTCCATAACGGTTCTCATCCTTGGGAAGGATCAATGGCGCCATTGAAACAGAGGCGTCAGAAAAACACCCGTCAAAAACACTAATGGCACAGTGCCTGTCCATAGAGAAAAGCTTAGTCGAGCAGATCCAGTTGCAAATGATCTGCTACCGCCTCTGCACTCAACACCTTCAGTTTCGGCACCCGGCCCAGACACGGCGCCGGAATGCGCTCGGCCAATGTGGCGAGGTTTTCCTCCAGCCGCGAAGTCTTCGGATCGATGATATTCGCCACCCATCCGGCCAGTTGCAGACCATCCCGGGCAATCGCCTCAGCCGTCAGCAGCGCATGACTGATGCAGCCCAGGCGCACGCCTACCACCAGAATCACCGGCAGCTTCAGCGCGATCGCCAAATCCGACAGATTGTCCTGGTCGGCCAACGGCACGCGCCAGCCACCCGCGCCTTCGATCAGGGTGAAATCGGCGTTCATCGCCAGAATCTCGCGCATCGGTGCCAGCAGCGATTGCACCGTCAGCGCCACCCCAGCCTCGCGCGCCGCCAGATGTGGAGCAATCGCCGGCTCGAATGCCACCGGATTGACCTGTTGATAACTCAGCGGCAACGAACACTCGGCCAGCAATGCCAGCGCGTCGGAGTTACGCAACCCCTTCGACGTCACTTCGCACCCGGAAGCGACCGGCTTGCCCGCCGCCGTACTCAACCCGGCGGACCGCGCCGCATGCAGCAATCCGGCGGCGACGGTGGTCTTGCCTACGTCAGTGTCCGTTCCGGTAATGAAATAGGCTGCGCTCATACGGGTTTCTCCAACACGGCGTAGACCACCTGATAAGTCGCCGGCAATCCCGACGCCTCACGGAACTGCTCGTAAGCTTCGACCAGCCCGAGAATCCGCGCCCGCCCAGTCAAACCGCCCGGCCGTCCCGGATTCAGATTGTGCGCCCCTAAAGCTTTCAATTCATGGGTCAGGCTGCGCACATCCGGGTAATGCAACACGTGCGGTTGTTGTTCCAGACTCAACGCCCGCAAACCGCTGGACGCACACAGCTGCTCATAGCGGGCGAACTCACGGAAGCGATTGACGTGCACCAGCCCATCGACCTGTCGCCAGCTATCACGCAACTCAAACAGCGTCCCTACACAAAGACTAGCAAACGCGAAAATCCCACCTGGTTTCAGCACGCGAAAGGCTTCGCTGAGCACCGCGTCGAAATCCGCACACCACTGCACCGCGAGGCTGGAGAAGATCAGATCGCAGGTCGAATCCTGCAATGGCAGCCGTTCTGCATCGCCTGCAATGAAATGCTCGGCACCGCCCAATGGCCGCGCGTGATTGAGCATGCCCTCGGCAATGTCCAGCGCCAAACCGTGGCCCGGAGTAAAACGCGAGCCCAGTGCTCGGGTGAAATAACCGGTGCCGCACCCCAGATCCAGCCAACGCGCGGGTGTGAAAGCCACCGGCAAGCGCTGCAGCAACTGTGTACCGACATCACGTTGCAACTCGGCGACGCTGTCGTAACTGGCCGCCGCGCGAGAAAAAGAAGCCGCGACCTGACGCTTGTCAGGCAAGCCGCCAGGCAGCGCAACAAGAGACAAATCAGTCATCAGCGCACTCATGTAAGAAAGCCTGGATCGCACCGGCCACTCCGTGGGGATCCTCCAGAAGAAACGCATGGCTGGCCTGTTCGATCAGACCCATTTCAATATCCGGCAACAGGGTGAACAACGCCCCTGCCGCTTCCGCCGGCACCAGCGCGTCCTGTCCGGCGAACAGATGAAACTGCGGGCCACGAAACGCTTGCAGCGCTTGGCGAGTATCCAGTTGCGCGAGCAGTTCCAGCCCGGCCATCAACGCTGTCGGCGTGCCATTCGGTGCGCCGCCCTGCATCAACCGCGACAAACCGCGCGCGTCTTGCGCGCCTTGGGCACACAGCAAAGAGAAACGCTTGAGGGTCATCCGCGGATTGCTTTGGCAACCGGCGAGAAACGCGTCGAAGGTCTCACCCGGCATCGCACTCGGCCACTGCTCATCGGCGACAAAGCACGGGTTGCTCGCCAGCGTCAGCAAACCGCAGCAGCGCTCGCCGCGACGTGCCGCCAGCTCGGAGGCGAGCATGCCGCCCAACGACCAGCCACCGAGCCAGACATCCTGGGGAATGTTTTCATCGAGTTCGTCGAGCCACGTTTGCAGATCGCTGGAGTCCAGCTCCGGCAACGGCTCGATTTCGACCTTCAGGTGTTCGTCGAGTCCCTGCAATGCGGCGGCCAGAGGCTCCATCGGCGACACGCCGAGGCCCCAGCCGGGCAGCAGAATCAGGCGATTACGCATGGCTTGGCTCCGACGTCAGTTGGGCAAAGCAATCGGCCAGTCCTTCTAACAATAGCTGCACCTGAGCTTCGCTGTGCGCGGCGGTCAGGGTCACGCGCAGTCGTGCGCTGCCAGCGGGCACGGTCGGCGGGCGGATCGCGGTGACCATCAGCCCGCGCTCGCGCAACATCTGCGACAGACGCACCGCACGGCCGGCGTCGCCAATCAGGATCGGCTGGATCGGCGTGAAGCTGTCCATCAACTCCAGGCCGATCTGCTCGGCGCCATGGCGGAACTGGCGGATCAGCGTTTGCAGATGCTCACGGCGCCAGTGTTCAGTGCGCAGCAACTCCAGACTTTTCAGCGTTGCACACGCCAGCGCGGGCGGCTGGCTGGTGGTGTAGATGTAGGGGCGGGCGAACTGGATCAAACTCTCGATCAGCTCCTCACTGCCGGCAACAAAAGCACCCGCCGTACCGAACGCTTTGCCGAGGGTGCCAACCAGCACTGGCACGTCGTCCTGACTCAAACCGAAGTGTTCGACGATCCCGCCACCGTTGGCCCCCAATGGCCCGAAACCGTGAGCATCATCGACCATCAGCCACGCGCCTTTGGCCTTGGTTTCACGGGCCAGCGCCGGCAAATCCGCGAGGTCGCCGTCCATGCTGAACACACCGTCGGTAACCACCAGCGTGTTGCCGGTGGCCTTTTCCAGACGCTTGGCCAGACTCATCGCGTCGTTGTGCAGGTAACGATTGAAACGCGCGCCGGACAACAGACCGGCATCGAGCAGCGAAGCATGATTGAGGCGATCCTCCAGCACCGTATCGCCCTGCCCGACCAGCGCAGTGACTGCGCCGAGATTGGCCATGTAACCGGTGGTGAACAGCAGCGCACGCGGGCGCCCGGTGAGGTCGGCCAATGCTTCTTCGAGGGCGTGATGCGGGCCGCTGTGGCCGATCACCAAGTGCGAAGCACCACCACCGACGCCCCAGCGTTCAGCACCCGAGCGCCAGGCTTCGATCACTTGCGGGTGATTGGCCAGGCCAAGGTAATCGTTGTTGCAGAAGGCGAGCAGCGGTTTGCCGTCGACCACCACTTGCGGCCCCTGCGGGGATTCAAGCAATGGGCGCTGGCGATAGAGGTTTTCGGCACGACGGGCAGCAAGGCGTGCGGCGAGATCGAAAGACATGCAGGCCTCGACTTTCAAATGACACAGATCCCTGTGGGAGCGAGCCTGCTCGCGAATAGGCCTTCACATCCAACATCAATGTCGACTGAGGCACCGCTTTCGCGAGCAGGCTCGCTCCCACAAGGGGTTTTGCATTCCTTCAGAGGAATCCGCGCAGGTTTAAACCGCAGCGTTATAGAACTGCTCGCTGCTCTTCTGCTCGACCAATGCCTGCTCGATCGCGGCCTGATGTACTTCATCGGAATGCTCTTCACGGGCTTCCGGTGCGATGCCCAGGCGCGCGAACAACTGCATGTCCTTGTCCGCCTGCGGGTTGGCAGTGGTCAGCAGTTTGTCGCCGTAGAAAATCGAGTTGGCACCGGCGAAGAACGCCAGGGCCTGCATCTGCTCGTTCATCGCTTCGCGGCCGGCGGACAGACGCACGTGGGATTGCGGCATGAGGATACGCGCCACGGCGAGCATGCGGATGAAGTCGAACGGGTCGATGTCTTCAGCGTTTTCCAGCGGCGTGCCGGCGACCTTCACCAGCATGTTGATCGGCACCGATTCCGGGTGTTCCGGCAGGTTGGCCAACTGGATCAGCAGATTGGCGCGGTCGTCCAGCGACTCGCCCATCCCGAGAATGCCGCCCGAGCAGATCTTCATCCCCGATTCACGCACATAGGCCAGCGTTTGCAGACGCTCGCTGTAAGTGCGGGTGGTGATGATGCTGCCGTAGAACTCAGGCGACGTGTCGAGGTTGTGGTTGTAGTAATCGAGGCCAGCCTTGGCCAGCGCTTCGGTCTGATCCTGATCGAGACGACCGAGGGTCATGCAGGTTTCCAGGCCCAGGGCTTTCACGCCTTCGACCATTTTCAGCACGTACGGCATGTCTTTGGCCGACGGGTGCTTCCATGCCGCGCCCATGCAGAACCGCGTCGAGCCGATGGCCTTGGCGCGCGCCGCCTCTTCGAGGACTTTCTGCACTTCCATCAGCTTTTCTTTTTCAAGGCCGGTGTTGTAGTGACCGGACTGCGGGCAGTACTTGCAGTCTTCCGGGCAGGCGCCGGTCTTGATCGACAACAGGGTCGAGACCTGAACGCGATTGGCGTTGAAATGCGCGCGGTGCACCGTTTGGGCCTGGAACAGCAAGTCGTTGAAGGGCTGTACGAAGAGTGCTTTGACTTCGGCCAGAGACCAGTCGTGACGCAGGGTGGCGGTGGTGCTCGCGCTCATGGGTAATTCCTTGGTTATGCTTGGCTTGCGGCTGGGGAAACGGAATACCCACAGGCGCTACACGGATGTTCGGCATATTTAAGGAAGAGTCATGCGCTGTCAACCACGATACAAAGAGTCGGTTTACATCTGTTTAAAAAACATACAGACATGCTTGTTATGCGATGAGCCAACGGACACGCAAATCCCCCTCTGCGTTGCCTGCGAAACCGATCTGCCATGGCTCGGCGACCACTGTGTGACTTGCGCTTTGCCGCAGACCGCGGCGGGCCTGACCTGTGGCGAGTGCCTGCTAGAGCCTCCGGCGTTCGAACAGGTGGCAGTGCCGTGGCTTTATGGCTTCCCTGTGGACAGCCTGATCACGCGTTTTAAACACAATGCGAAATGGCCGTTTGGCCGACTTCTCGCAGACGTTCTCGGACAATACCTGCAACATCGCTTCGACGAAGGTTTGCCAAGGCCCGATGCGTTGTTGCCGGTGCCGCTGGCGAGTAAACGCCTGCGCCAAAGAGGGTTCAACCAGGCGGCGATGCTCGCACGCTGGTTGAGTGCATCGCTGGATCTGCCGTGCGAGGAAACAGTGTTGCGCCGCATCAAAGACACCGATGCCCAGCAGGATCTCGACGCCAAAGCGCGTAAACGCAATCTGCGCGATGCCTTCGACATTGCCCCGGATGCGCAAGTAAAAGGCCGGCATCTGGCGCTGGTTGATGATGTGCTGACCACCGGTGCCACCGCCCAGGCACTCGCCCGATTGCTGATGGACGCTGGCGCAACGCGGGTCGATGTCTATTGCCTCGCGCGCACACCAAAACCCGGAAGCTGAAGCCAACACATAACCCCTGTGGGAGCGAGCTTGCTCGCGAAGGGGCCAGAACATTCAAAAATCAATGTTGACTGACACACCGCTTTCGCGAGCAAGCTCGCTCCCACAGGGTTCTGTGTCGGGCTTGACTCTCGCGTTGCAAGCGGCCAACTTCACCCCCCACCGCCACAAAAAAGCATCCACCCATGTCCATGCCGTCCCTGTTATCCCAGCACATCGTCCGCCGTCCGCAGCGCATCGCCCTGCTGCAGCACATTGCCGAACAGGGCTCGATCACCCGCGCCGCAAAAAGCGCAGGCCTGAGTTACAAAGCGGCGTGGGATGCCATCGATGAACTGAACAACCTCGCGCAGAAACCACTGGTCGAACGCGCCGTCGGCGGCAAGGGCGGTGGCGGGGCGAAACTGTCCAGCGAGGGCGAGCGTGTTCTGCGCCTGTATCAAAAGCTGCAAGCCTTGCAGGCGCAGGTGCTGGAAGCGGCGGAAGACGCCAGCGATCTCGACCTGCTCGGTCGGCTGATGCTCAGAACCAGCGCGCGCAATCAGTTACACGGCAAGGTCGTGGCGATTGAAAGTCAGGGCCGCAATGACCTGATCCGCCTTGAACTGGCTGAGGGCCTGCACCTTGACGCGCAGATCACCCACGACAGCACCGTGCATCTGGAACTGCAGGCCGGTACCGAAGTGGTGGCGCTGATCAAGGCCGGCTGGCTGGAGTTGCTGAGTAAAGATCAATCTGCAACGTCTGGTCACAATCTTCTCAACGGCACCATCGAAGAAATTCTCGACGCCGAGGATGGCCCCAGCGAAGTGCGCATTACCCTGCCCAACGGCCATACCCTCTGCGCTCTGGCTGAGCCGCTGGACTTGCGCACTCGCGGGCTGACCGTCGAGCAACCGGTGCAGGTGCAGTTTTCACCGTCCAATGTGCTGATCGGCACGCCGCTCTAGTCCGGTTCTGCAACGAAAGCGTCATCGACGCTCATTAAGGTGGCTGCCAAAACCAAGCAGGGAGCCTGATGTGAGCCTATTAGAAGAAAACCAATCCACTGACCTTGAAAAAATGGTCGGCCTCAGCCGTCGCGGCTTCATCGGCGCCGGTGCGCTGTGCGGTGCGGCGATGTTCCTCGGCGGCAGCCTGTTGAGCCGCAGCGCGCTGGCCACCGGTATCAGCGCCGGCAACAGCCGCTTGCTCGGTTTCGAGAGCATTCCTGCGGCGACCACCGACGTCATCACACTGCCCAAAGGCTACAAGTCTTCGGTGCTGATCAGTTGGGGCCAGCCCTTGCAGAAAAACGGCCCGGCCTTCGACCCGAGCGGTAACGGCACCGCGGCCGCACAGGAAGTGCAGTTCGGCGACAACAACGACGGCATGAGCCTGTTAGCCTTCCCCGATGATCGCAATCGCGCGTTGATGGCGATCAACAACGAATACACCAACTACCGCTACCTCTACCCGCACGGCGGCATGCCGCAATCGGCCGAAGACGTGCGCAAGGCACTGGCCTGCGAAGGCGTGTCGGTGATCGAAGTGCAACGCAAGAACGGCCAGTGGCAGTTCGTTCAAGGCTCGCGTTACAACCGCCGCATTCACGGCAACTCACCGCTGCGCATCAGCGGCCCGGCAGCTGGCCATGACCTGATGAAGACCGCTGCCGACAAGCACGGCAAGAAAGTCCTCGGCACCTTCCAGAACTGCGCCAACGGTAAAACCCCGTGGGGCACTTACCTGACCTGTGAAGAAAACTTCACCGACTGCTTCGGCAGCAGCAACGCCCAGCAGCAGTTCGACCCGGCGCAAAAGCGCTACGGCGTGTCGGTCGCCAGCCGTGAGATCAACTGGCACCCGTACGACCCGCGCTTCGACATGGCGAAGAACCCCAACGAACTCAACCGTCACGGCTGGGTGGTCGAGATCGATCCGTTCGATCCGCAATCAACCCCGGTCAAACGCACCGCGCTGGGCCGCTTCAAACATGAAAACGCCGCACTGGCCGAGACCGATGACGGTCGCGCCGTGGTGTACATGGGCGACGACGAGCGAGGCGAATTCATCTACAAATTCGTCAGCCGTGACCGCATCAACCATCGCAACGCCAAGGCCAACCGCGACATCCTCGATCACGGCACCTTGTACGTGGCCAAGTTCGACAACGGCGACAGCAACCCCGACCACCCGAAAGGCCAGGGCCAGTGGATCGAACTGACCCACGGCAAAAACGGCATCGACGCCAGCAGCGGTTTTGCCGACCAGGCCGAAGTGCTGATCCACGCGCGCCTCGCCGCCAGCGTGGTTGGCGCGACGCGCATGGACCGCCCGGAATGGATCGTCGTCAGCCCCAAGGACGGCCAGGTTTATTGCACGCTGACCAACAACGCCAAGCGTGGCGAAGACGGCCAGCCAGTCGGTGGGCCGAATCCGCGCGAGAAGAACGTCTACGGGCAGATCCTGCGCTGGCGCACCGACCGCGATGATCACGCTTCGAAGACGTTTGCCTGGGATCTGTTTGTGGTCGCCGGCAACCCGGGCGTGCATGCCGGGACGCCGAAGGGCGGCTCAAAGAACATCACCCCGCAGAACATGTTCAACAGCCCGGATGGCTTGGGTTTCGACAAGGCCGGGCGTTTGTGGATTCTCACCGACGGCGACTCGAGCAATGCCGGCGACTTTGCCGGGATGGGCAACAACCAGATGCTCTGCGCCGATCCCAAGACCGGTGAGATTCGCCGCTTCATGGTCGGGCCGATTGGTTGTGAGGTGACGGGGATCAGCTTCTCGCCGGATCAGAAAACCCTGTTTGTCGGGATTCAACATCCGGGGGAGAACGGCGGCTCGACCTTCCCTGAGCATTTGCCGAATGGCAAGCCGCGGTCTTCGGTGATGGCGATTACTCGGGAGGACGGCGGGATCGTCGGCGCCTGATCCACCGCCTTCGCGAGCAAGCTCGCTCCCACAGGGGGATCGGATTCCTAATGTGGGAGCGAGCCTGCTCGCGAAGAGGTTCAACCAGACACCAACCACCTCCCCCGCTGCCATCTGCGCTACCATGCTGGGCCGGACGCGGCAGCCTGCTGCGCGCAGGAGTCAGCATGGCCCACCCGTTTGAAACCCTCACCCCCGACCTCGTCCTCGATGCCGTTGAAAGCATTGGTTTCCTCAGTGATGCACGCATTCTGGCGCTCAACAGCTACGAAAACCGCGTCTATCAGGTCGGCATCGAAGACTCCGAACCGCTGATTGCCAAGTTCTACCGTCCGCAGCGCTGGACCAACGAAGCGATTCTCGAAGAACACAAGTTCACCTTCGAGCTGGCCGACGTCGAAATCCCGGTCGTGGCGCCGCTGATCCACAACGGCGAAACCCTGCACGAACACGCCGGTTTCCGCTTCACCCTGTTCCCGCGTCGCGGCGGCCGGGCACCGGAACCGGGCAATCTTGATCAGCTGTATCGCCTCGGCCAGTTGCTCGGGCGCATTCACGCGGTCGGCGCGACCAAGCCGTTCGAACACCGTGAAGCGCTCGCCGTGCAGAACTTCGGCCACGCCTCGCTGAACACTTTGCTCGAAGGCAACTTCATTCCGAAAAGCCTGCTACCGGCTTACGAGTCCGTCGCCCGCGACCTGCTCAAACGCGTGGAAGATGCCTACGCCAACACGCCGCACCAGAACATCCGCATGCACGGCGACTGCCACCCCGGCAACATGATGTGCCGCGACGAAATGTTTCACATCGTCGACCTCGACGACTGCCGCATGGGCCCGGCGGTGCAGGACATCTGGATGATGCTCGCCGGCGACCGTCAGGAATGCCTCGGCCAGCTCTCGGAATTGATGGACGGCTACAACGAATTCCACGATTTCGACCCCCGTGAACTGGCGCTGATCGAACCGCTGCGCGCCTTGCGCCTGATGCATTACAGCGCCTGGCTGGCACGGCGCTGGGATGACCCGGCATTCCCGCACAGCTTTCCGTGGTTCGGTACCGAACGTTATTGGGGCGATCAGGTGTTGGCGTTGCGTGAGCAACTGTCCGCGCTCAACGAGGAACCGCTGAAACTCTTCTGATTCGAACCTGAACCCTGTGGGAGCGAGCTTGCTCGCGAAGGCGTCATGTCAGTCAGCGTAATGTTGAATGTCAGTCCGTATTCGCGAGCAAGCTCGCTCCCACAGGGGTTGTGTGTTCACACATTTCTGACCAATCAGCTACGGCACTCGCCGGCAAATCTCCTTACAATCCCTCCTTTGTCAGCTGCCTGAGCAAGGATTCTGCATGCAAGCCGCCAACCCGCGTCGCGGGTACATTCTGGGCCTGAGTGCCTACATTATCTGGGGCCTGTTCCCGATCTACTTCAAAGCCATCGCCGAAGTGCCAGCGGTCGAGATCATCATCCATCGGGTGCTGTGGTCGGCGCTGTTTGGTGCGCTGCTGCTGATGGTGTGGAAACACCCGGGCTGGTGGCGCGAACTGCTGGACAACCCGAAACGTCTGGCAATTCTGGCGTTGAGCGGCACGCTGATCGCGGCCAACTGGCTGACCTATGTGTGGTCGGTGAACAACGGACGCATGCTTGAAGCGAGCCTCGGCTACTACATCAACCCGCTGGTGAACGTATTGCTGGGGATGTTGATTCTCGGCGAGCGCTTGCGGCGCATGCAGTGGCTCGCTGTGGGATTGGCGGCCGTCGGTGTGGCGCAGCAGGTCTGGCAAGTCGGCAGTCTGCCGTGGGTGTCGCTGGTGCTCGCGTTGACCTTTGGCTTCTACGGTTTGATCCGCAAACAAGCACCGGTGAAAGCGTTGCCGGGGCTGGTGGTGGAAACCTGGATGCTGGTGCCGATTGCCATCGCCTGGCTGCTTTTCAATCAGACCGCAACCAGCGCGCAACCGGAGTTCTGGACTACGTCCCAAGCCTGGTGGCTGGTGGCCGCAGGGCCGGTGACTTTGGTGCCGCTAGTGTGCTTCAACGCCGCCACGCGTCACTTGCCCTACACCACGATCGGCTTCCTGCAATACCTGGCGCCGACCCTCGTGCTGTTGCAGGCGGTGTTGCTGTTCGGCGAGCACTTGTCGTCGAGCACGTTAGTCGCGTTTATCTTCATCTGGGCCGGCCTGGCCGTTTACAGCGTCGATGCGGTGATCAGTTTGCGTCGGCGCAGCTGATCAAAAAACGCACAAACCTTCGCAGGCCACGGTTCTCGTGGCCTGCAACGTTCCTTCCCAAGGTTATCCACAGCGTGATCCCCGCCGTTTGTGCGCAAGTCACTGAATGTTGGCGATTTTTTGATCAAATCCCGCAACGCCACGGCGGACGTGGCGATGCGGGCAGTCTCTACAGGTTATCCACAGGCAGGTGCACGTTAACACTGGATAACCGCCGTCGCGGTTAAACGTCTGTGCGTAACACCAGATCGACCATCAGATCGTCAGCCAGAGTTTCCAGACGCGATTGCAATACGTCCAGTGACAAAGTCAGCGGCACGGCCAGAATCGCTTCGGCGTGGAACAGTGGCTCACTGCTCATCGGCGCCGGGCGTACTTCGGTTACCAACCGTTCAAGGCTGACGCCCTGCTCGCTCAACAGGCGGGTGATGTCGCGCACAATCCCCGGGCGATCATTGCCCACCAACTCCATGGCGATCGGTTTCCAGGTGCAGGACTGCTCGATTCCGCTTTCGGCAATCAACACGCGAATGCCGTGCGTCGACAATGCTTGTAGGGAATCGACTAATTCGTCGTAAGCCTCCGCCGGCACACCCACCCGCAGTATCCCGGCAAACTGCCCGGCCATCCGCGACATGCGGCTTTCCAGCCAGTTACCGCCGTGCTCGGCGATGCATTGGGCGATGCGCTCGACCTGCCCGGGTTTGTCCGGGGCAAAAACAGTGAGTACGAGATGGTCCATGGCGTCGCCCTCTTGTCATGACTTTTGTTATAGAAGAGGAAGTATAGGCAAGGGTCGATTTTGCGTTGAGGCGACCGACGCTTTCGCGAGCAGGCTCGCTCCCACATAAACCGCTGCCATAGCAGCTGAATAGTATTTATGTGTACAACTTTTGATATTTAGCTGGAACAATCCAATGGTTTTTTGAGAACATCCCGTTCCGCGATGTGACCGCAATGCGACATGAGGTCGCAGAACGACGTAATTAGTCTGATTTTCACAAGCGCAACTCATCATGTAGTATGCCGCAGCGCGCACTACATAACGCTGGATCGATGTCTGCCCAAGGCATGTTCGCAACCCTGAAAGCCCCGTCAGCAAGGCCCCAAGCCTTTGATTGGTCCCAGCCCAGCCGCCAGCAATGGCATGTACTGGTCGGCAGGTTTGTGGTTTAAATGGCCAGAGGCTTCATTGTCAAAATTGAAGAGCTGAAAAGCGAAATAGCTGAGCAGAGTGAGGCAAGCAATGACTGAACACGTTCAAGTCGGTGGCCTGCAGGTCGCCAAAGTCCTGTTCGACTTCGTGAACAACGAAGCCATTCCCGGTACCGGCCTCACCGCCGACAAATTCTGGGAAGGTGCCGACAAGGTCATTCATGACCTGGCGCCGAAGAACAAAGCCCTACTCGCCAAACGCGATGACTTCCAGGCTCGTATTGATGCCTGGCACCAGGAACGCAACGGTCAGGCGCACGACGCCGTGGCCTATAAAGCCTTCCTGCAAGAAATCGGTTATCTGCTGCCAGAAGCGGCTGATTTCCAGGCAACGACACAAAACGTCGATGATGAAATCGCCCGTACCGCCGGCCCGCAACTCGTGGTGCCGGTGATGAACGCCCGCTTCGCTCTCAATGCCTCGAACGCCCGCTGGGGTTCGCTGTATGACGCCCTCTACGGCACCGACGCGATCAGCGAAGAAGGTGGCGCGGAAAAAGGCAAAGGCTATAACAAGGTGCGTGGCGACAAAGTCATCGCTTTTGCCCGTGCCTTCCTCGACGAAGCCGCGCCATTGGCCGCTGGCTCCCACGTCGATTCGACCGCCTACAAAATCGCTGACGGCAAACTGCTGGTCACCCTCAAGGGCGGCAGCAACACTGGCCTGCGCGATGACGCTCAACTGATCGGTTTCCAGGGCGACGCCAACGCGCCCATCGCGATCTTGCTGAAACACAACGGTCTGCACTTCGAAATCCAGGTCGACGCCACCACTCCGGTTGGCCAGACCGATGCCGCCGGCGTCAAAGACATCCTGATGGAAGCGGCACTGACCACCATCATGGACTGCGAAGACTCCGTGGCCGCCGTCGATGCTGACGACAAAGTGGTGATCTACCGCAACTGGCTCGGCCTGATGAAGGGCGACCTCGCGGAATCGGTGTCCAAGGGCGGCCAGACGTTCACCCGCACCATGAACCCGGATCGCACCTACACCGCGCCAAATGGCGGTGAAGTGACGTTGCATGGCCGTTCGCTGTTGTTCGTGCGTAACGTTGGCCATCTGATGACCATTGACGCGATCCTCGACAGTCAGGGCAACGAAGTGCCGGAAGGCATCCTCGATGGCCTGGTCACTTGCCTCGCGGCGATGCACAACCTCAACGGCAACACCTCGCGGCGCAACACCCGCACCGGTTCCGTGTACATCGTTAAACCGAAGATGCACGGCCCGGAAGAAGCGGCGTTCACCAACGAGCTGTTCGGTCGCATCGAAGACGTGCTGGGCCTCAAACGCAACACGCTGAAAGTCGGGATCATGGACGAGGAGCGTCGTACCACGGTCAACCTCAAGGCCTGCATCAAGGCCGCCAGCGAGCGCGTGGTGTTCATCAACACCGGTTTCCTCGACCGCACCGGCGACGAAATCCACACCTCCATGGAAGCCGGCCCGGTTGTGCGCAAGGCTGACATGAAGGCTGAGAAGTGGATCGGCGCGTACGAAAACTGGAACGTCGATATCGGTCTGAGCACCGGCCTGCAAGGCCGTGCGCAAATCGGTAAAGGCATGTGGGCAATGCCGGACCTGATGGCGGCGATGCTTGAGCAGAAAATCGCTCACCCGCTGGCCGGCGCCAACACCGCTTGGGTGCCGTCGCCAACGGCTGCTGCGCTGCACGCGCTGCACTACCACAAGGTCGA
Source organism: Pseudomonas fluorescens (assembly GCF_001648775.1). Taxonomy (GTDB): domain Bacteria; phylum Pseudomonadota; class Gammaproteobacteria; order Pseudomonadales; family Pseudomonadaceae; genus Aquipseudomonas; species Aquipseudomonas fluorescens_M. Next base: position 104,316 of record NZ_LVEJ01000019.1, on the reverse strand, counting down.
CGTGTTCGCCCGTCAGGCCGAACTGGCCAAGCGTGCCCGGGCTTCGGTGGACGACATCCTGACCATTCCGCTGGCGGTCAATCCGAACTGGACGCCAGAGCAGATCAAGAACGAACTGGACAACAATGCCCAAGGCATTCTCGGTTACGTGGTGCGCTGGATCGACCAGGGTGTTGGCTGCTCGAAAGTGCCGGACATCAATGACGTCGGCCTGATGGAAGACCGTGCCACGCTGCGTATCTCCAGCCAGCACATCGCCAACTGGCTGCGCCACGGTGTGGTCACCGAAGCGCAAGTGATGGAAAGTCTCAAGCGCATGGCGCCGGTGGTGGACCGTCAAAACGCCAACGACCCGCTGTACCGTCCGCTGGCACCGGACTTCGACAGCAACATCGCCTTCCAGGCGGCGGTCGAACTGGTGGTTGAAGGCACCAAGCAGCCGAACGGTTATACCGAGCCGGTGCTGCACCGTCGTCGTCGCGAGTTCAAGGCTGCTAACGGCCTGTAAATTTGCGCTGATGTGAAAAAGCCCTGGTCGAGAGATCAGGGCTTTTTTGTTTGGGCGCTGGGATTGGGTTTTGTAGTCGGCTTGAGACCCTCCCCCTCACCCCAGCCCTCTCCCTCAAGGGGTAGAGGGGGAAAGGGAGCAGATCTGTATGCTTTTCAAGTCTGAGCTCGGCTCAGGAATTGCCAGGGGGTAGAGGGGGAAGAGAGCAGATCTTTGTGCTTTTCAAAACCGGAGTTCGACTCAGGAATTTCAGGTCGGTGTACCTCGAATATTCACCGCGGTCAGTCCCCTCTCCCTCTGGGAGAGGGCTAGGGTGAGGGGCTTTTAAGGATCGATACCCAATTCGTGTTTGACCAGACCGAGCAACTTGCCCGTATCAATCGGCTTGAGCAAAAAATCCACCACACTCAAATGCATCGCCGCAATCGCATCCTTCACATCGGCATCGCCCGAGACAATGATGATCGGCATCGCCGCCCGCACCGACCCGCGCACTTGGCGGATCAGATCCAGACCATCGACATTGCCCATGCGCAGATCGGTAATCACCAGCCCGATCGAAGGTTTCTCGGCCAGCATCTTCAACGCCGTCTCACCACTGGCTGCGGTCAAGCAACGAATGCCGTCCAACGCGAGAATCTCTGACAACAGCTCCCGGGCGTCCTTGTCGTCATCAACGATCAATACACGCTGCGGTGGCAGGTCAGGTTCGAGCATGACTGCACTGAGCGCTTCTCGCTCGGCATCGCTCAAAATATCGTGGTCGGACATGGCGCTCTCTAAGTATTCAAAACAGTCCCTTGGCAAGTGGTCAGACATCGCTGGGCAGAGCTTCAATGTGCACTTCGTCGGATTTTTTTCCAAGGGGGTAACCCAAGGAATTTCCGACTGTTTGCGTAGGGCATCTCCGAAACTGCGCCAATGGTGGCAAAACCTAGACTTACGTCCAATGGGCACCCTGTCCGTAGGGGTCGACCATGGCCGCAACGATCCGACAACAACAATTCGAAAAAGACTGCGGTAATGGTTATGAGTAAAGCGGACGCCTTCACCCAGGCAGGGAAAACCGCGGTATTGCAGAACATTCAGGGCACCCTGCAATTCCTCCAGCGCTTCCCGCCCTTCAATCAGATGGAACACGCCCACCTGGCTTATCTGGTGGAGCAATGCCAGCTGCGTTTCTACGGTCAGGGGGAGAGCATCATCAAACCGGCCGACGGCCCGGTCGAACACTTCTATATCGTCAAGCAAGGCCGGGTGATCGGCGAACGCCAGCACATCACCAAACCCGGCACTGAAACCACTTTCGAAATCACCACCGGCGAATGCTTTCCCTTGGCGGCATTGTTGGGTGAACGGGCGACCCGTACCGAACATCTGGCCGGCGAAGACACCTTCTGCCTGCAACTGAACAAACTGGCGTTCATCAAACTGTTCGCCCTCTCCAACACCTTCCGCGACTTCGCCCTGCGCGGGGTCAGCAGCCTGCTCGACCAGATCAACCAGCAAGTGCAGCAGAAAGCCGTGGAAACCCTGGGCACGCAATATTCGCTGAACACGCGGCTGGGCGAACTGGCGATGCGGCACCCGGTGACTTGCGGTACCGAGACGCCACTGCGCGAAGCGGTGAAGCTGATGCACGAACAACAAGTCGGCAGCATCGTCGCGGTGGACGCACACAAGGCGCCGCTGGGGATTTTCACCCTGCGCGACCTGCGCCATGTGGTGGCTGAAGGCGTGGCGGATTTCAGTGAAGCCATCGAGCGCCACATGACGCCCGCGCCGTTTTATCTTTCGCCGGATCACAGCGCGTTCGATGCGGCGATTGCCATGACCGAGCGGCACATCGCTCACGTCTGTCTGGTCAAGGATCAGCGCCTGTGCGGCGTGGTTTCCGAGCGCGATCTGTTCTCCTTGCAACGGGTCGATCTGGTGCATCTGGCCCGGACCATTCGCAGCGCCCAGCGCGTCGAACAACTGGTGAGCCTGCGCGGCGAGATCGGCCAACTGGTCGAACGCATGCTCGCCCATGGCGCGTCCTCGACGCAGATCACCCACATCATTACTCTGCTCAACGACCACACCGTGTGCCGGGTGATTGAACTGACCCTCGCCGAGAAAGGCGATCCCGGCGTGCCGTTCAGTTGGCTGTGTTTCGGCAGCGAAGGCCGCCGTGAACAGACCCTGCACACCGATCAGGACAACGGCATTCTGTTCGACGCCCGCGATGCCGCGCACGCAGCGGAGATTCGCGGCAAGCTGCTGCCGCTGGCCCAGCAGATCAACCAAAGCCTGGCACAGTGCGGCTTCACCCTGTGCAAGGGCAACATCATGGCCGGCAACCCCGAGCTGTGTTTGTCGCGGGCAGAATGGGCGCGGCGCTTCGCGGCATTTATCCGTGAGGCGACGCCAGAAAATCTGCTCGGGTCGAGCATCTATTTCGACCTGCGAGTGGTCTGGGGCGATGAAAAAAACTGCGAGCAATTGCGCCGCGGCATTCTCGATCAGGTCGCCGACAACCGTTTGTTCCAGCGCATGATGGCCGAGAACGCCCTGCGCAATCGTCCGCCGGTGGGACGTTTCCGTGAGTTTGTGCTGGCACGCAAGAATGGCGAGAAAGCCACGCTGGATTTGAAAGTTCAGGGGCTGACACCGTTCGTGGACGGCGCGCGCTTGCTGGCGCTGGCCAACGGTATCGAGACTAATAACACCCTCGAACGCTTCCGCCAGTTAGTCGATAAACAAGTCATCGAGCCGCTGGATGGCGCGGCGTATGAAGAGGCTTATCACTTCATTCAACAAACGCGCATGCAACAGCATCAGTTACAGACCCGGGAGAATCTGCCCTATTCCAACCGCGTCGACCCCGACAGCCTCAACCATCTGGACCGGCGCATCCTGCGTGAATCGCTGCGCCAGGCGCAACGCCTGCAAAACAGCCTGACCCTGCGGTATCAGCTATGAGTCTGTTTTCTTGGCTGCGTCCGGCCAGCCCGGTTTTATCGATGAATGTGCAGCAGCGTCTGGCGAAGCTGCCGGCGATCAACGAACTGAGCGAATGCAGCCTGCGCGAACAGCGCTGGGTGGTGCTGGATCTGGAAACCACCGGGCTCAACCTGAACAAGGATCGCGTGCTGTCGATTGGCGCGGTGGTGATCGAAGACGGCGCGATCGACTTCAGCCAGCAGTTCGAGCGCACGCTGCAATGTCGCGAATTGAAGCTCAGCCCCAGCGTGTTGATTCACGGGTTGGGGCCGAATGCGATTGCCGCTGGCAGCGATCCGCCCGAGGCGTTGCTGGAGTTGCTGGAGTTTATTGGTGACTGCCCGGTGCTGGCGTTTCATGCGCCGTTTGATCAGCACATGCTCGGGCGCGCATTGAAGGAGCATCTGGGGCACAAGCTGCAGCAGGTGTTTCTCGATGTCGCCGACATCGCCCCGCTGGTGTGTCCGCAGGCGAACATCCGTGAGGCCGGGCTGGATGAGTGGATCGACTGGTTCAAGCTTGAGGTGTTCGAGCGGCACAACGCGAGTGCCGATGCATTGGCGACGGCGGAGCTGGCGTTGATTCTGTTCAGCCGGGCGCGGCAGCAGCAGATTCATAGTCCGTTGAATTTGCAGCAGCGGTTGAGTCAGTGGAAGCGGCGGCAGCAGGCGCCTTCGTTCTGAATCAAAAGCCCCTCACCCCAGCCCTCTCCCCGAGGGAGAGGGAGCCTACCGAGGTGTCTCGGGTTTTCCATCGACCTGAGAAACAGAGTCGATTATGGATTCAGCATAAATCTTTCACGTCGGTGTATTGCGTCAATATCCCCCAATCGGTCCCCTCTCCCTCCGGGAGAGGGCTAGGGTGAGGGTCCGCCTTAAACGCCCACCTGACCAGTGGCCAATTGCTAACCATTCCCACCTCTGCCACAATCGCGAACAATTCGCGTTAGTTAACATTTCCCAATCGGTGATGTCCGGTGTCGTCAGTCCCAAGCCCTCACAGTGAGCTCGTCGGTGCGATGTATCGCGACCATCGCGGTTGGCTGCTGGCGTGGCTGCGGCGCAATGTGGCCTGCCCGCAACGTGCCGAAGACCTTAGTCAGGACACGTTTGTGCGCCTGCTCGGTCGCGACGAACTGCTGACACCGCGCGAGCCGCGGGCCTTTCTGGTGGCGATCGCCAAAGGCCTGTTGTTCGACTACTTCCGTCGCGCGGCGCTGGAGCAGGCCTACCTCACCGAATTGATGCTGATCCCCGAAGGCGAACAACCCTCGGTGGAAGAACAGCAAATGATCCTCGAAGACCTCAAGGCCATCGACCGCCTGCTCGGCAAACTGTCGACCAAGGCCCGTGCCGCCTTCCTTTATAACCGCCTCGATGGCCTCAGCCATGCCGAGATCGCCGACAAACTTGGCGTCTCGGTGCCGCGTGTGCGTCAGTACCTGGCGCAAGGCATTCGTCAGTGCTACATCGCCCTGTACGGTGAGCCGACGTGAGCCCGGCCAGTTCCAGTCCCGTACCGGCGCATGTACTGGACGCGGCGATTGCCTGGCAGTTGACCCTCGATTCCAGCAGTCCGCTGGAGCGCGAGGAGTTCGCCAAATGGCATGCGGCCCATGAAGAACACGCCCGCGCCTGGCGTCAGTTGGGCATGCTCGATCAGCGTTTCAGCGTGGCCAAGGGCCCGGCCCGCAGTGCCTTGCTGCAATCGCGCGAAGGCATTCGCCGACGGGTGCGCAAGCTCGGCAGTGGGCTGGCCAGCGTTGTGGTGATTGTTGGTCTGGGCCTGTTTGCCAGTGAGCGTTATCTGCCGCTGGATTACTGGCTCGCCGATCAACGCACCGCCACGGGTGAGCAACGCACCGTGCGCCTGTCCGATGGCACCGTTCTGAATCTCAACACCCACAGTGCGGTGGACGTGCGTTTCGATGAGCAGCGCCGGCTGATCGTCTTGCAGGAAGGCGAGATTCTCGTCGAGACCGGTCACGGCGATGCGCGGCCGTTTATCGTCGAAACCCGCGAAGGCAGCATGCGCGCCTTGGGTACGCGGTTTTTGGTCAAGCGTGAGGACGAAGGTACGCGGCTGAGCGTGTTGCAGTCGGCCGTGGCCGCCCATGCGCAAGCCAATCCTGAAGAACAGATTCTGCATGAGGGTCAGCAAGTACTGCTACGCAGTGACGGACTGGACTCGATTGTCGCGCTTAACCCCGGCGCCGATGCCTGGACCCGCGGCATGCTGGTGGTGGATAACGCCCGCCTTGGCGATCTGGTGCATGAGCTCGGGCGTTATCGCCGCGGGCATCTGGGCGTGGCGCCGGACGTGGCGGATCTACGGATTACCGGCAGCTTTCCGCTGCATGACACCGATAAAGCCTTGAGCGCATTGCTGCCGACCTTGCCGGTGCAGATCGAGCGGCATACGCCGTATTGGGTCACTGTCGCGAAGGCCGATATCAAGCCTGAGTAGTGTGGCGCCTGACAAATTGCCTCCGCGAGCAAGCTCGCTCCCACAGGGAAACGCATTCCAATGTGGGAGCGAGCTTGCTCGCGAAAGGGCCATTCGACGCGCGATACAAGTCCGCTCAAACGCGTCAATCAGCGGCACTCAAACTTTAATCGAAATTATTTTCATCCAGCCCTATCACTTTTCGAATTTCATCCGGCACACAGGCAATTGAGAAATATTTCCATTCAGGAGCCGCCGTATGTCCCGTTCGCTAGACACCTTGTTGCGCCCCAGTCTGCTGGCCGTCGCCATCGCGCTCAGCGCGCCGCTGATCAGCAGTCCGTTGTTCGCTGCTGAACAAGCATCCAGCGTGCGCGCCTACAACCTGCCGGCGGCGCCGCTGTCGACCACGCTGAACCAGATCGCCAGCCAGGGCGGCCTCGCGCTGTCGTTGAACCCGTCGCTGGCGGCAGGCAAAACGTCGGCGCCAGTCAGCGGCCAATACGATGCGGCCGGCGCTCTGCGCGCGGCCCTGCGTGGCACCGGTCTGCAACTGGAACAAAGCAGCAGCGGCACATACAGCCTGGTCGCGGTGCCTGAAGGGACATTGGCCCTGCCGGAAACTTCCGTCATCGGCGTAGAAAACCTCGAAAGCGCCTGGGGCCCGGTCGAAGGCTACACCGCCACGCGCACTGCCGCCGGCACCAAGACCGACACCGCACTGGTCGAAGCACCGCGTTCGATCTCCGTCGCTACCCGTCAGCAAATGGACGACCGCAGCGTGCACAGTCTCGATGACGCGGTGCGCTACATGCCGGGCATCACCGCCAGCAGCTACGGCAGCGACACCCGCGCCGACTGGCTGCGTGTGCGCGGTTTTGAACCGACCCAGTTCCTCGACGGCCTGCCGCTGCCGAAAGGCGTGTACGCCAACCCGAAACAAGAAACCTGGAACCTCGACCGCCTCGCCCTGCTGCGCGGCCCGGCCTCCTCGGTTTACGGCCAGACCCCACCGGGTGGCTTGCTCGACATGGTCAGCCGTCGCCCAAGCGCCGAAGCCAGCAACGAAATCCAGTTGCAGTACGGCAGCGACAATCACCGCCAGATCAACTTCGCCAGCACCGGCAAGATCGATGAGGCCGGCCAGTTTCTCTATGGCCTCAGTGGTGTGGTGCGCGACAGTGGCACGCAGGTCGATCACGTCGACAACAAGCGCTACAACATCGCACCGAGCCTGACCTGGAACATCGACGACGACACCAAATTCACCCTACTGAGCCAGTTCACCCGCGACGATACCGGCATCACCAGCCAGTTCCTGCCGGTGCAGGGCACCAAGATCAAGTCGCCGCTCGGTGATATTTCCCACCACAAGAATCTGGGTGATCCGGACTGGGAATATTACGATCGCACCTACTACGCGCTGGGCTACGCCTTCGAACATCGTCTGAGCGATGTCTGGCAGTTCAAGCAGAACCTGCGCTACACCAAGTCGGATCTGTCGTTCCAGTCGCTGACACCAGGCTCCTACCCGTTCGCGCAAGTCGATGCTCAGGGTAACGTAAACCGCACCAGCACCAGCGTCGACGAAGACATCAGCCAGTTCGCCGTGGACAACAACTTCCAGGCCGACTTCGCCACCGGTGACATCCGCCACACCCTGCTGTTGGGTCTGGACCACCAGCGCAGTAACACCAACTACACCTCGATCTTCGGTGACGGCCTGCCCACCAACGTCATCACGCCGATCTACGGTCAACCGATCGTGCGCCCGGCGCGTTCCACGGCGTTTTACGATTACAACCAGAAGACCTACCAGACCGGCCTGTACATCCAGGACCAGATGGCCCTCGACCAGTGGCGCCTGACCCTCGGCGGCCGTGAAGACTGGGTGCACACCAGCACAAAGTTCATCAACAAGGGCGATGCCACCAACACCCAGCGCGACAAGGCCTTCAGCGGCAACGCCGCGCTCAGTTATGTCTTCGACAACGGTTTCGTGCCATACCTGTCGTACGCCGAATCCTTCCAGCCGACCACCGGTGCCGACGCCACCTCGACCGGCTCACTCAAGCCGACCGAAGGCAAGCAGTGGGAACTGGGCATCAAGTACCAGCCACCGGGCAGCAAAACCCTGCTGACCGCCGCCGTGTATGACCTCACCCAGAAGAACGTCTCGGTCAACACCTTCGTCAACAACGTGTCGATCACCAGCCAGACTGGCGAAGTGAAAGTCAAAGGCCTGGAGCTGGAAGCGGTTTCCGACGTCACCGACAACCTGAAAGTCATCGCCGCCTACACCCTCGCCAAATCCGAAGTGCAGAATGGCGTGGACAAAGGTAATCGCCTGCAATTGATGCCGAACCAGCAAGCCTCGCTGTGGACCGATTACACCTGGCACGCCGGCGTGCTCGACGGCTTCGGCATTGGCGGTGGCGTGCGTTACACCGGCAACACCTACGGCGACAAGGCCAATACCTGGCTGGGCAAGGCGGACGCCTACACCGTGTTCGACGCGAGCGTGCATTACGACCTCGGCCGTCTGGACAACAGCCTCAAAGGCGCGTCGCTGGCCGTCAACGCGAACAACCTGTTCGACAAGGAATACATTTCCACCTGCGACAGCTTCTACTGCTACTACGGCGACACGCGCAGTGTCGTCGCCAGCGCCACTTACAAGTGGTAAGCGATTGAGCTGAAACAGGCCCTGTGACCAGGCCGTCCTTCGTGGACGGCTTTGGTGTTTTTGAAGGTCATGAAATGAAAAGTAAAACAATTCGTCGCTGGTCGTTCATCCACACCTGGACCAGCCTGGTGTGCACCGTGTTTTTGCTGCTGCTGGCGCTGACCGGTCTGCCACTGATTTTCCATCACGAGATCGAGCACTTGCTCGGCGACGCACCGGAGGTGCGCGAGATGCCGGCCGACACGCCGCGCCTGAATCTGGCGCAACTGGTCGAGGCTGCCGAAAAACATCGCCCCGATGAGGTCGTGCAGTACTTCGGTTTCGATGACGATGAGCCGAATGCCGTACTGACGATCATGGCGAAAACCGCCGGTACCGAACCGAACTCCTCGCACACCTTCATGCTCGATGCGCGCACCGGTGAAGCGCTTGAAACGCCTTCGGCCAATGGCGGCTTGATGCTGTTTATCCTGCGTCTGCACGTCGACATGTTTGCCGGGCTGCCGGGCAAGTTGTTATTGGCGTTCATGGGATTGCTGTTTGTCGTGGCGATTATTTCGGGGACGGTGCTGTATTTGCCGTTCATGCGGCGCCTGAAATTCGGCACCGTACGCCAGGACAAGTCGACACGGCTGCGCTGGCTCGACCTGCACAACTTGATCGGCGTAGTCACCCTGACTTGGGCGCTGGTGGTGGGTGTCACCGGTGTGATCAGTGCCTGCGCCGACCTGTTGATTGCCGCCTGGCGCAACGATGCACTGACTGCGCTGATCGAGCCTTATCGCGATGCGCCAGCGCTGACGCACCTGGCCCCGGCCACGCGTTTGCTCGATATCGCCGCTGAAGTGGCACCGGGCATGAAGCCGGATTTCATCGCTTTCCCCGGCACACGGTTTTCCAGTGAGCACCATTACTCGGTATTCATGAAGGGCGGCACGCATTTGACCTCGCACTTGCTGACGCCGGTGCTGATCGATGCCACCACCCTGAAGGTCACCGCCGTGGCCGAACGGCCGTGGTACATGGACGCCATGGGCATGTCGCAGCCGCTGCACTTCGGTGACTACGGCGGTATGCCGATGAAAATCCTCTGGGCCACTCTGGATGTGCTGACGATCACTGTGCTTGGCAGTGGCGTTTATCTGTGGGTGGTGCGGCGCAAAGCGGCGAAACCTGTGCTGGAAACGGCGGAGGCGTCTGCATGAAGCCGCGTCAGTCGAATTTCTGGAAGGTGTTCAGCACGCCGATGGTGATTGCGCTGCTCAGTGCGGCGGGGTTGTTTGCGGCGTTGCTTGGGGATGGGATTTGGGATGCGTTGAGCTGGGTCGGGCTGGGTGTCCCGGCATTTCTGGCGATCAGGGGATTGTTGCAGCGCGGGTGAAATCTGTGTTGCCTGGCATGGCCCCTTCGCGAGCAAGCTCGCTCCCACATTTGAAATGCGTTCCCCTGTGGGAGCGAGCTTGCTCGCGAAGGCGGCAGTAATTCCACCATCATTTCCTCGCCAGCCTCGCTGCATCTGGCTAGGCTAACCTCCTGCTCTTCGACGATCACCGAGGTTTGCCAATGTCCGCCCCCAGCATGACCCTGTACCACAACACGCTCTCCCCGTTCGTGCGCAAAGTGATGGTATTGCTGCACGAAACCGGTCAGCAGGATCGCGTCGCCCTGCAAGACTGCGTGCTCAGCCCGGTCAGCCCGAGCGCCGAGCTCAATCTCGACAACCCGCTGGGCAAGATCCCCGCCCTGCGTCTGGCCGACGGCAATGTCATCCATGACAGCCGGGTGATCCTCGAATACCTCGATCAACAGCACGTCGGCAATCCACTGATCCCCCGCGAAGGCGCGGCCCGCTGGCGCCGCCTGACCCTGGCCTCGATGGCTGACGGGATCATGGATGCGTCGGTGATGGTGCGTTATGAACTGGTTTTGCGCGCGCCGGAAAAGCATTGGGACGAATGGCTCGAGGCTCAGCGCGACAAGATCCGCCGCGCCCTCGCTGTATTGGAAGAGAATGCGATTGCCGAGCTGACCAGCCATTTCGACGTGGCGGCGATCAGCGTCGCCTGTGCACTGGGTTACCTCGACCTGCGCTTCCCGGATCTGGGCTGGCGTGATGCCAACCCGCAACTGGCCAACTGGTTTTTTGAAGTGAGTCAGCGACCGTCCATGATCGCGACCATGCCCAAGCCTTAAATCGGCGGCGACGCCTGTTCCGGCCTCTTCGCGAGCAGGCTCGCTCCCACATTGGTTTTGGGTGTGGCAGAGAACTCTGTTTCAGCACAAATCCTGTGGGAGCGAGCCTGCTCGCGAAGGCACCACCTCGGTTCCACAGGCAAATACCCGATAATCCGCGTCACCAACTCATCCTTCCAGCACTGATCCTCACGCAACCCCAGCAACCCGCTCATTGCATCGCCCCCACATCAAACTCCAGCGGCTTGGCCGGTTTCTGCCCGATCCCGTACCAATCCAGTTTGCGCGTCAGCACCATGAACACACCGAGCAGACCGAACAGCAACAACGAGCCCATCAACAACGCGTAATCCTCGGCACTCAGCAATCCATAAAGCAGGCCATACAACGCCGCCAATCCTGCCGAAAAACTCAAACCGTGGCGCACGCTGCGCAGCACATGGCAGACATAAAACCCGATCAACAGCACACAGGCACTGGCCGACAATAGATACGCCAAGGCAAAACCGATGTGCTCCGACAACGACAGCAGCAACAGATAAAAGAACGCCAGCGCGACACCGACCAACGCGTATTGCACCGGGTGCACGGCCAGACTCTTGAGCACTTCGAAGAGGAAGAAACCGGCGAACGTCAGGACGATGAACAGCAAGGCATATTTGATCGCCCGATCGCTTTTCAGATATTGATCCACCGGGTCGATGAAACTCACACCAAAGCTGCGACCATTGAATGCCTCGCAATCATTGCCGCTCACGCAACGGCTCATGGCGTCTTGCAGGTTGGTGGAGAAAAACGTGGTCTGCCAATCGGCGCTGAAGCCCTGATCGTTGATCTCACGCTTGGCCGGCAGGAAATTGCCGATGAAACTTGGATGCGGCCAATTCGCAGTGAGGCTGACGCTGCTGGACTTGCCCACCGGCAACACCTGCAACGAACCGGTGCCTTGCAGGCGCAGGTCAAAACCAAAGCTCAGCTCGGTGGTTTTACTGGTGTCGAGCAGCGGCAGCGTCACCCGCACGCCTTCGCCAAGCCAACCCACTTGCGTGCCCGGAACGAAGTCCAGGCGCTGGCCGTCAAGTTCCAGTTTCAGCGCATTTTCGATGCCGCGAATATCGCTGATACCGACCGCGAGAAACGCTGCATCGAACTGGTAATCGCTGAAGTCTTCTTTGATGCCCAATTGCGCTGGCAATGAAAAATGGCCATTGATGCGGTTGTCGGCGTGGAACAGCCGCGCCTCATAAATGCCCCGCGCACGCAATTCGGTTTGCACCTGGCCATCGAGTTCGAAACGCTCCGGCAGGAAGTACAAACGGCCGCGCTCTTCGCTCGGTTCGTCGTAGCGCTGGTTGGTTTTGTCGTTGGTTTTCCAGTTGTGAATCACCTTGCGATACGGCACCACCATCACCGGCCCGCTCAGTTGCTGGCTGTAGCTGGAGCTGCGGGCGATGTCTTCAAGCACGCCGTCGCGCAGCTGTTGGCGGTCGTCGATGACGCCGTCGATCATCAGCAGCGGGATCAGCAACAGCAGGATCAGCACGGCGATGGCGCCGAGCTTTATCGTCAGATTCTTGTTCATGGGACTCTCCCTGTTTGGATGGGGAGAGTCTGGTGATCGGGTGTGGGGGTTTTGTGGGGGGAATGTGGAGATTGTGTGGAGACTTCACCGGCCCCTTCGCGAGCAGGCTCGCTCCCACATTGGTTCTGTGTCGTTCACAAATCCCCCGTGGGAGCGAGCCTGCTCGCGAAGGCAACGAATCGGTATCAAGGCAAGCGCAATGTCACTTCCACACCGTTCTCGACATTGCGAATCTGCATCGACCCACCATGCAACTTGACCACCTCTTCAACGAAGTTAAGTCCCAGCCCCGTACTTTTGCGCCCACTGTCCGGTCGCGGCAATGAGTAAAAACGCTCGGTCAATCGCGGCAAGGCGTAATCGGGAATCGGGGCGGTTTCATTGAACAACCGAAACTCAATCTGCTCGCCAACCCGCTCGGCACTGAAGCGCAGCAGCCCCTGCTGCGGGGTGAAATCCAGCGCATTCTCCAGCAGATTACCCAACGCCTGACGCAGCAGAAACGGCTCGCCAATCAGCAACAGATCCGCCGCAATCGCCTGCTCGACCCGTAATTGCTTGCCCTCGATCCGCGCCGCCTGACCTTGCAACAACTGATCAACCAACGCCGCCAAAGGCACAGCGACCCGCTCCTCCAAGCCTTGGCGCTGTTCGACCTGCGCGAGATTCAACAGCCGTTCGATCAACTGCTGCATCCGCGCACTTTCGCTGTCGATGTTGCCGACAAAGCGCAGTCGCTGAACCGGCGGCATGTCGCCTTGCAGCAACTCCGCCGCACCACGAATCGCTGCCAGCGGACTTTTCAGTTCATGAGTCAGCGTGTGCACATAGCGCTCAACGTACGCCTTGCCTTCCAGTTGTGTGCGCATCTGCTCAACCGCCGAGGCGAGCTGTTCCAGTTCACCACCCCGGTAATGCGGCACTTCCACCCGCCGGCCCTCGCTCACCGCTTGGGCATAACCGGTCAGGCGGTGCAGCGCACGGCTCAGCCACCACGACAGCAAGGCGCCGAACAACAGACCGAGGCCGATCAAGCCCGCGCCGTAAAACAGCAAACGCCGTTCGGTGCGATCGACATAAGGCTGCAATGAGCTGTTGGGCTTGGCCACGGTGACCACGCCGATGATCTTGCCGTTGTCGCGGATCGGCGCGCCGACGTGCATCACTGACGAACTCGCGTCATCCGGATCGCTGCGGCTCGAACGTGCGCCGTATTCGCCGCGCAAGGTCAGGTAGACGTCGTTCCAGCGCGAGTAATCCTGACCGACCGCGACGCCACTGGAATCGAGCACCACAATGCCCTTGGCGTCAGTCACGTAGATGCGGTGGTTGACCTGATTTTTCGGCAAGCCCCAAATGGTCGCTTGCGGCTGGCGCTCACCATACGCGCGCAGCAGCTCGGGCCAGCGGTTCTCGCTGAGGGTGCCGGCCTTGAAATCGTCACGGAGGATTTCTGCCATCAGGTTGGCGGTATCGACCAGGGTTTCTTCGGTGGACTGGCGCACGCCGGGACGGATTTCTTCCATCACCGTGTTGAGCACGAAATAACCGGTGAGGCCGACAAACAGCACATACACCAGAAAGATCCGCAGCCCCAGCGACATCAGCTGTGCCCCGGGCTGTAACTGTAACCGAGGCCGCGATGGGTCTGGATCGGCTCGGCATCGGCACGCACCAGCCGCAGTTTGGCGCGCACGCTTTTGATGTGGCTGTCGATGCTGCGCTCGTAACCGGCGTCAGCCGCTACGCCCAACGCATCGAGCAATTGCTCGCGGCTGAACACCCGTTCGGGTTGTTCGAGCAGGCATTGCAACAGGCGAAATTCGTGGCGGGTGAGGCTCAACGTCTGGCCGCGATAGATGATTTGAATCCGTTCCGGATCGATTCTAAATAGCGCGGAAGTGGCTTCAATCGCCGGACGCGGTGCCATGCGCTTGAGGATGGCCTTGACCCGCGCCGCGACTTCACGTGGGCTGAATGGCTTGACCACGTAATCGTCGGCGCCAATCTCCAGCCCGACCACGCGATCAATCTCGGCATCGCGAGCACTGAGGAACAGCACCGGCACTTCGCTGAAGCGCCGCAGCTGTTTGCAGGTCTCGAAGCCGCTGATGTCCGGCAGGCCGATGTCGAGGATGATCAGATCGGCCGGGGTTTGCCGCTGATGTTCAAGCGCCGCCGCGCCGAGGCTCAGCCACGTGGTGCCGAACCCCTCGCCTTGCAGGGCGAAAATCAGCGTGTCGGCAATCGCCGCTTCGTCTTCGACAATCAGGATATGAGGCATGGCGTCCGAGCCCGTGGTTGAGTGCGCGAACGGTGCCCCAAGCCCGACGTTACGTCAATGAGACCACTTAGCAGTCCGGCTTGTCGGCGGTGAAGCGCCGCGCCGGATTCACCGCAGCGCCGAACTCGCGCAAGGCCTTGGCACCGATCAGCAGCGGGTAGTTGAAGTTGCTGCGGTCGGTCAGGTTGACCTCGACGGTACGCTTGACGTTGCCCAGGCACAGCTCCAGATCGACCACCGGGCGTTTGGCGACTTCGGTGCTTTCGCCCTCGTCCTCTTCATCCGAACGGCTCTTGATCTTGCTGATCCGCGCGACCTTGTGTTCATAAACCTTGTTGCTGGCGTCTTTGGTGCCGAGGCGGAACCGTACCCATTCATCGCCATCGCGGGTGAAGGTCTCGATGTCCTTGGCCGACAGCGAGGCGGTCAGCGCACCGGTGTCCATCTTGGCCTTGAGCACTTCGCCGCCGATTTCCGGCAGTGCGATGTATTCGTAGCGCCCGTACAGGGTCGGCTCGGCGGCCATGACCGGCAGGGCGACGAGGGCAAACAGTGCAAGGAGGGATTTCACGTAAGGGGCTTCCTTGGAAAATGAGGGCGGCAAACGCGAGATTTTAGACACCCAGTAAGTAATTCGTTCGCCTTGAAATCGCTTCGCGAGCAAGCTCGCTCCCACAGGGACTTATGTCGAACACTCTTCCTGAGTACATCTGAATACACTGTGGGAGCGAGCCTGCTCGCGAAGGGGCCAGCACATTCAACACAACGCTTGAGCAAAGCATCCCGGCCCAAAAGTGAAACATTCGTCACCACCGATTTGGCCTGCCGCGCGAAGCTGCTTATCATGACGCGCCCATCCGTTTGCAAAGAGTTGCTTATGCGCCGCCTGCTCACCGGCTGTTTCGTCACCCTGCTGCTGTTGCTCAACACCCTGATCCTGATCGGACCGTTGCTGGTGTTTGCCCTGCTCAAACTGGTCGCCCCGGGCCGCTGGCGCGATTACGCGTCGGGGGCGGTGATGTGGATCGCCGAGACCTGGGCCGAGATCGACAAGCTGATTTTCCGCCTGTGCATTCCCACTCAATGGGATATTCGCGGCGGCGAAGGCCTGCGCGGCGACACGTCTTATCTGGTGATCAGCAATCACCAGTCGTGGGTCGATATTCCGGCGCTGATCCAGACGCTCAACCGGCGCACGCCGTTCTTCAAATTCTTCCTCAAGAAAGAACTGATCTGGGTGCCGTTTCTGGGGCTGGCGTGGTGGGCGCTGGATTACCCGTTCATGAAGCGCTACACCAAGGCATTCCTGGCCAAGCACCCGGAACTGGCCGGCAAGGATCTGGAAATCACCAGACAGGCCTGCGAGCTGTTCAAGCGTCAGCCCGTGACCGTGGTGAATTATCTGGAAGGTACGCGCTACACCGCCGCGAAAAGTGCCGAGCAACAATCACCGTTCCGCCACTTGCTCAAGCCCAAGGCCGGCGGCGTGGCGTTTGTGTTGGCGGCGATGGGTGAACAGCTGGATGCGATTCTCGACGTCACCGTGGTTTATCCACAGGCGAACATTCCGGGGTTCTGGGATTTGATCAGCGGCAACGTGCCGCGCGTGATCATCGACATCAAGACCCGCGACCTCGACCCGGCGCTGTGGCAGGGCGATTACGAGAACGATCCGGCGTTTCGCCAGAAGGTCCAGAGCTGGGTCAACCAGCTCTGGAACGAAAAAGATCAGCGCATCGCCGAACTGCGCAGCGAGCGCCGCTGAATCAGCTACCGGTGCCGGCGCCCCAGATACTGCCCAGACTTTGCAGCAGCGGGCCGCCGACGCCTTGGTCACCGAGGTACTTGAGCAGCACCGGGGCAAACTGGCCGACCATGCCGCTGTCCATGCCCAAGGCGCCGAAAGCGTTGTTCAGGTCATTGGTGTCCTTGACGTTGCCCAGCGCATTTTCCAGACCGGCGGACTTGCCGGACTGACCGAGCAACCCGCTCAATGCCGCCAGGTTGCCGCTACCGCCCGACAGCTTGTCGATGCCCGGCACTTCTTTGGCCAACTGCGAATAATCGGTGCTGCTCAATTGGTTCTTGGCCAGGCCAAGCATGGCGCTGGTGCCGCCGACCGCTTGCTGCGGCGTAACACCCAGGCCGGTGACGGCCTGCAGCAGACCGGCGGTTTCCGAGGTCGGCGCGGCGGCGGTGGCAGCGTTGCCGCCCTGCATGCTCGAAGCAGCCTTGGTCACGTCGTCCAGACTGAAACCGGCGAACACCGGGCTGGCCGCAAGGGTCATCAGCGAAGCCATGGCAATACCGCGTGAAATCTTCATTCAGACATCCTCTTGCGCTGTGAAAACCACCCGTTGATTGGGCAGCGAAACTGCCGGTTTGACCGGGTATCTGCCGGCATGTTCCGGCGCGGCGCATCCATTTTCATCCGGCCTGCGTATATAAAACGTGAAATCCCGGACACCCTCGCGATGAATGGCACAACCGCTGTCGCTGAACTAGCCTGTGAACAGTCCGAGTCTCGCCCTCGCGCGCTCACTTTTGCCTGGAGAGTGGTCATTTCCATCGCCGACACCGATCAGCTGCGACAGTTGTTGGCCCAGTGTTCACTGGGTGATCGTCGCGCCTTCGAAACGCTCTATCGCAGCGTTGGCCCGCGCCTGCACGGCGTGGCTTTGCGCTTCATGGGCCGCGCCGATCTGGCCGAAGAAGTGCTGCAGGAAGCCTTCGTGCGCATCTGGAACAACGCCTCGCGCTACGAAGCGCACCTGTCGGCACCGCTGACCTGGATGATCAACATCACCCGCAATCAAGCCATCGACCAGTTGCGCAAACACCGCGACCGGCCGCTGACTGACCTCGAACAGGATGCGCTGGCGGACGAAAGCCCTTCTGCTCACGATCAACTGAACAGTGCCCGCGAGGCTCATGCCCTGAACCGCTGCCTGGAAACCCTCGACGGCATGCAGCGCCAATCGATCACCGTGGCCTACTTTCAGGGATTGTCGTGCACGGAACTCGCCGATCACCTGGCCACACCATTGGGGACAGTCAAATCGTGGATCCGTCGTGGCATGGAACGTCTGCGCCGGTGCCTTGAATCATGAACTACCAGACCCCTGCCCTGCGCCGCGCCCTCGCCGCCGATTACGCCATCGGGCTGATGCCTGCGGCGGCACGGCGGCGCTTTGAACAATTGTTGCTGGATGACGCGGCATTAAGGGCTGAACTGGCGCAATGGCAGGAAAGCCTGAGCGCTTTAACGCAAGCGCTGCCGGAACATCCAGTGCCCGACCGCGTCTGGCAAGGCATCACCGCGCGGATCGAACCGCAAGTGCTGCACGTGCCTGAGAAACGGCCATTCTGGAACTGGCTACGACTCACCGCTGCGGTCTGCTCCATCGCTGTGCTGGTGTTCCTCGGCTCGCTGTACAACCGCGACGACGCCCGCTACCGCGCCACCCTGCTGAGCGCCGATGCGCAACCGGCACTGAAGGTCGAGGCGCATGCGGATTATTTGCAAGTCGAGCCGCTGACGCTGGCGGCGGTTGATGCGGATCGTAGTCTGGAATTGTGGGCGATTCCGGCGGATGGCAAACCGATTTCCCTCGGCGTGATCCCGGCGGGAGGCAACGGCAAGGTTGAGCTGAGCGAGGCGCAGAAAGCCTTGATCGGTAAACCGATTGCGCTGGCGGTAAGTCTTGAGCCTAAAGGTGGTTCGCCGACCGGGCAGCCGACGGGACCGGTTCTATATCAAGGCGCGCTGGCGGCGCTCTGAGTGCAGAAATCGGTTGATCGCTTGAATCATTTACTTAGTGAAAATTCGTTTCATTATTTCAAATTGGGCTATAAAACTGTCAGATCTGACAGTGGTCGACAAGTACCTAACCAGCCAATATTGCTGCTCCTGCCCTGTAACGGAGTACAGAAAATGAAGCTGAAAATTGCTACCGCCATTCTTGGCTTGGCTGCGATGAGCAATGTGAATGCGGAACAATGCCCGGAGGTTTCACAGATATCCCAAACTGCACTACCTGGCGGTGGATTCGAATACAAAGCCCCCTTTGCTGCTACGAGCCAAAAGCTTGAGTGGACTGGTGGAGATAAATGGACCGGAGAAAGCGATAAGGAAAAACTCGCTTTCACCTCGGCGCGTATCCAGCCAGAAGTTATTGATAAGACAGACCCGAAAAAATCCAAGGTCTGGAGCGTAATTTGTCGGTATGAGGGGCAAGGTGCAGGTAATGAAGAGGCCAACGCGACCATGGTGCTCAAACCCGGAAAAGAGATCACAACCGCCTCTCCCCAGTGGGGCAAACAGCCAGAAGGCAGCGTCAGCACGGCAGCTGTGAGCAAGTTGGATTGTGGGGCGAAAGAACCTGCGAAATGTGCGTTCAAGCTGAACTGAAAAGCTGAATCTGGCGCGTGAAGCAAGATTAGAAACGGCGACCCTGAGGTCGCCGTTTTGTATTGCGCTTGAGCCTTACGCCGCACTAAACAACTTGTGCGGATCAATCACAAACTTCTTCGGCACGCCCGCATCGAACTCGCCGTAACCTTCCGGCGCCTGATCGAGGCTGATCACTTGCACGCCCACCACTTCAGCAATGTTGATGCGATCCCACATGATCGCCTGCATCAGTTGGCGGTTGTACTTCATCACTGGCGTCTGGCCAGTGTGGAAGCTGTGCGACTTGGCCCAGCCCAGACCGAAGCGAATGCTCAGGCTGCCCATTTTCGCGGCAGCGTCCACGGCACCCGGATCTTCGGTGACGTACAGACCTGGAATACCGATCTTGCCGGCAACACGCACCACGCCCATCAGTGAGTTGAGCACGGTGGCCGGTGCTTCCGATTTGGCACCGTCATGGCCGTGACCGCGGGCTTCGAAACCGACGCAGTCCACCGCGCAATCCACTTCGGGCTCGCCCAGCAACGCAGCGATTTGTTCGTGCAGCGGCGCGTCTTTCGACAGGTCGACGATTTCAAAACCCTGGGCCTTGGCGTGAGCGAGGCGAATGGTGTTGACGTCGCCGATGATCACCACCGCCGCACCGAGTAACCGCGCAGAGGCAGCAGCGGCCAGACCGACCGGGCCGGCGCCGGCAATGTAAACAGTGCTGCCCGGGCCAACGCCGGCTGTTACGGCGCCGTGGTAACCGGTGGGCAGAATGTCGGAGAGGCAGGTCAGGTCACGGATTTTCTCCATGGCCTTGTCGCGATCCGGCAGTTTCAGCAGGTTGAAGTCGGCGTACGGCACCAGCACATATTCGGCCTGGCCACCGGTCCAGTCGCCCATGTCGACGTAGCCGTAAGCGCCGCCGGCACGCGCCGGGTTGACGGTCAGGCAGACGCCGGTGTGTTGCTCTTTGCAGGAACGGCAGCGCCCGCAAGCGACGTTGAACGGCACGGAGACCAGATCACCGATTTTCAGGTTTTCGACGTCGGAGCCTTTTTCGATCACCTCGCCGGTGATCTCGTGGCCCAGCACCAGACCGGTCTGCGCCGTGGTACGGCCGCGCACCATGTGTTGGTCGGAGCCGCAGATGTTGGTGGAAACCACTTTGAGAATGACCCCGTGCTCGATCTTGCGACCGCGCGGGTCCTGCATTTTCGGATAGTCGATTTTCTGTACTTCGACCTTGCCAGCGCCGAGATACACCACACCACGATTGCCAGACATGCTTTCACCTCGCTGTTGTTTTTATGGAACCGCGTTGCCCAGGCAGGCAGCGCGTTAAGTGCTCGGGTTACTGCTTGTTGGTTTTGCGTTGTCAGTTATGGCCCCTTCGCGAGCAGGCTCGCTCCCACAGTTGATCTTTGGTGTGACAGAGACCTGTGTTTCACACAAATCCCTGTGGGAGCGAGCCTGCTCGCGAAAGCGATCTAAAGAACGACGGTTCTGTTGGCGTTCAAAAACACCCTTCTTTCGATGTGATACCCAACGGCACGGGCAAGGGTCAGGCCTTCAATATCCCGCCCCTTGGCAATCAGATCCTCAGGGTAATGACTGTGATCCACCGCCTCGACGCCTTGGGCAATGATCGGCCCTTCGTCGAGGTCGTTATTGATGTAATGCGCCGTCGCACCGACCAGTTTCACGCCCTTGTTATAGGCCTGGTGATACGGCTTGGCGCCCTTGAAGCCCGGCAGCAGCGAGTGATGAATATTGATCGCTTTACCATCGAGCTTGCGGCACAACTCCGGCGACAGCACCTGCATGTAGCGGGCGAGGATCACCAGTTCAGCGCCGGACTCTTCGATCACCTGCCACACCTGACGCTCCTGCGACGGCTTGTCGTTGGGGTCGAGGGGGAAATGGTAGTAGGGAGTCTGGTGCCAGTCGGCCAGCGGTTTCAAATCCGGATGGTTGGAGACCACCGCCGCCACGTCCATCGACAACTGGCCGATGCGCTGGCGGTAGAGCAAGTCGTTAAGGCAGTGATCGGCCTTGGAGACCATGATCACCACTTTTGGCCGGTAGTTCGGCGCGGTCAGCTCGAAGATCATGCCGAAGGCCTGACCACGTTCGGCGAGGCCTGCGCGGAAGGATTGTTCGTCGAAGCCGTCGGGCTGGCGGAATTCCACGCGAATGAAAAAACGCCCGGAGAGGCGGTCATCGAACGAATGGTGCTCGGTGACGTAGCAACCCTGCTCGAACAGGAAACGCGTGACCGCGTCCACCGTGCCGAGGACGCTGGGGCAGTCGGCGGTCAGAATCCATGTGTCTGGGGCGCGGCTCATGGTGCGGTGACTCCTGTTCTTTGTGCGGGGTGTCTGGGGGATTTTTGCCCCTCACCCTAGCCCTATCCCGGAGGTAGAGGGGACTGACCGAGGTGTTCGTTCGAGCTACGCCGACCTGAAATATCGCGGGTGAATATAGATCACAAAAACACCCGAGATCCGCTCCCTTTCCCCCTCTCCCCCTTGGGGGAGAGGGCTGGGGTGAGGGGGTGGCTTTTGATCTGTCAGGCCTGAACGCTCAAGCCGTACTCAGCCGAGGCATCCTGCAACCACAACCACCAATAGTCCGAAAAGCTGCGACGAATCAGCAATTCCCAAGTGTCTTCGGCCGTGTGACGAATCATCAACTGCGACTTGGCGAACACTGTGCCAACCGCCTTACCCACCGGAAAGTTATTCGGGTGCACGTCATAACTGGTCGACTTCATCAGCACCTGACGCACGTTCGGCCCGCTCAGTTCGAGCACTTGCTGGCCGCCACTGACGTTGACGATCGCGATGTGCAGATCGCCCAGCGCTTCACGCAGTTTCTGTTCGGCGGCGAACTCTTCACCGCTCGGCACGATCAGCAGCCACTCGTCCGGGCCCATCCATTGCAGGCTGGTTTCGCCTTTGACGATAACGCTCAGAGCGCCGGGCAGTTCAATGCCCAGGGCTTTGTGCACACCGGCGGCGAACGCGGCATCGTGGCCATCACCACGGATGGTCAGGTGGCCGAGGAGTTTCTTTTCCCGCACGATCACGCCGGCGTTCTTGCGGCCCTTGCCGACCAGGCTGGCGAGGTCGGCATGGTGCAGCGACGACTCGGCACGGGCACCGGTGATCGGGCGTTGTTGGTACACGTTGGCTGTGGTCATAAAGCACCTATATCAATTCTGTTGGTTCCGGTCCCTGTAGTGGCTGTACTGCCGCCTTCGCGAGCAAGCTCGCTCCCACACTGGACTGATGCCTGACACAAATTCCATTAACAACCCGAAACCTGTGGGAGCGAGCTTGCTCGCGAAGGCGACATCAGCCACCCCACAGGGCCCGAAGCTGTCAGATGTTCTGGCGATCACCCTTCGGATCGAAGAACACCGAAGAAACAATCTCCGCCTCGATCACGCTGCCATCGGCCAGCGGTGCAAACACCCGCTCACCGAGACGCTTCAGACCGCCCTTGACCACACCCATGGCAAACGAATAACCGAGGGAGTTGTGCGCGTAGCTGGAAGTCACGTGGCCGACCATGGTCATCGGGATCGCCTGCTTGGTGTTGAACACCAACTGCGCACCTTCCGGCAGCCAGACGTTCGGATCGATCGGCTTCAAGCCCACCAACTGTTTGCGCTGATCCTTCACGCAATCTTCACGGTTCATGCCACGCTGGCCGATCCACGAGAACGGTTTGGTGCGACCGACGCACCAGCCCATGTTCAAGTCGTCCGGGGTCATCGAGCCGTCAGTGTCCTGACCGACAATAATGAAACCCTTCTCGGCGCGCAGGACGTGCATGGTTTCAGTGCCGTACGGCGTCAGGTTGTACTGCTTGCCGGCCTCGACGATTTTCTCCAGCACGCCCATCGCGTAGTCGGCCTGCACGTTGACTTCGTACGACAGCTCCCCGGTGAACGAGATACGGAACACCCGCGCCGGCACACCGCCGACCAGACCTTCTTTCCAGGTCATGAACGGGAACGCTTCGTTGCTCAGATCAATGTCAGTCACGGCGCTGAGCAGCTTGCGGCTGTTCGGCCCGGACAGGGTCATGGTTGCCCAGTGGTCGGTGACGGACGTGAAGTAAACCTTCATGTCCGGCCATTCGGTCTGGTGGTACAGCTCCAGCCATTGCAGCACGCGCGCCGCGCCGCCGGTGGTGGTGGTCATGACGAAATGGTTGTCGGCCAGACACGCCGTGACACCGTCGTCGAAGACCATGCCGTCTTCTTTGCACATCAAACCGTAGCGGGCCTTGCCCACGTCGAGTTTGGTCCAGGCGTTGGTGTACACGCGGTTGAGGAACTCGCGGGCATCCGGGCCTTGAATGTCGATCTTGCCGAGGGTTGAGGCGTCGAGCAGGCCGACGCTGTCGCGCACGGCTTTGCATTCGCGCTTCACGGCGGTGTGCAGGTCTTCACCGTTTTTCGGGAAGTACCAAGGACGTTTCCACTGACCGACGTCTTCAAACTCGGCGCCGCTCTTCACATGCCAGGCGTGCAGCGCGGTGTGGCGCACCGGTTCGAAGATGTGCCCACAGTGACGACCGGCCACGGCGCCGAAAGTCACCGGCGTGTAGTTCGGGCGGAACATCGTGGTGCCCATCTGCGGGATGGTCACGTTCAGCGATCGCGCGGCAATGGCCAGACCGTTGACGTTGCCGAGCTTGCCCTGATCGGTGCCGAAACCCAGCGCGGTGTAGCGTTTGACGTGCTCGACCGACTCGAAACCTTCGCGGGTTGCCAGTTCGATGGCGGCGGCAGTCACGTCGTTTTGCAGGTCGACGAATTGCTTCGGCGCCCGTGCGGTGTTCTTTTCATGCGGCACCTGGAACAGCGCCAGCGTCGGCTCTTCATGACGGCTCAGGGCTTTTGGCAGCACGCCTTCGACGGTTTGGAAACCGGCTTCAGCGGCAGCACGCACACCACCCTCAAAACCATCAGCCAGTGAATCGCCGAGGCCGTAAACGCCGTTGATGCCACCGACGCACACGCGTTTCTGCGGCGCTTCGCCCGGTACGAAACCGAGGATGTCTTCACGCCAGGTCGGTTTGCCGCCAAGGTGCGAAGCCAAGTGAACGACCGGGCTGTAACCGCCGGAACTGGCGATCACGTCGCAGTCGAGCCATTCCCCCGGGCTGGTCACGGCATGTGCTTTGACATCGATCGCGGCAACGCGGGCAGCGGTGACGCGCTTGCTGCCACGGGCTTCGATCACGGCGCTGCCGGTGAGGATACGAATACCTTTGGCGCGCGCTTCTTCCACCAGCGCACCACGTGGATTGCTGCGCGCATCGGCGATGGCGACCACTTGCAGGCTGGCGTCGAGCCAATCCAAAGCGACGCGATAAGCGTGATCGTTGTTGGTCGACAGAACGAGCTTCTTGCCCGGTGCCACGCCATAACGACGGACGTAAGTCGACACCGCACCAGCAAGCATGTTGCCCGGCACGTCGTTGTTGCCGTAAACCAGCGGACGCTCGCAAGCACCGGTCGCCAGCACCACACGCTTGGCGCGAACCCGGTGAATGCGCTGGCGCACCTGACCGATCGGCGCGCGGTCACCGAGGTGATCGGTGAGGCGTTCGTGAATGGTCAGGAAGTTGTGGTCGTGGTAACCGTTGACCGTGGCGCGCGGCAACAGCAGCACGTCCGGGGTGTTCTTCAGTTCCGTGATGACGCTGGCGACCCAGTCCATCGCCGGTTTGCCATCGAGGCTTTCGCGGGAATCGAGCAGGCTGCCGCCGAACTCTTCCTGCTCGTCCGCCAGAATCACTCGGGCACCGCTGCGCGCCGCTGCCAGTGCAGCCGCCAGACCGGCGGGGCCGGCGCCGACGATCAGCACGTCGCAGTGCTGGTTCATGTAGTCGTAGGTGTCCGGATCGACTTCGGTCGGCGAACGACCAAGACCGGCAGCCTTGCGAATATACTTCTCGTACGTCATCCAGAACGATTGCGGGTACATGAAGGTTTTGTAGTAGAAACCCGGCGGCATCAGCTTGCCGCCGACCTTGCCGAGAATGCCCATCATGTCGTTGTTGACGCTCGGCCAGCCGTTGGTGCTGGTCGCGACCAGACCTTGATACAGCGCCTGTTGCGTGGCGCGCACGTTGGGGATCTGCGTAGCTTCAGTGGCGCCTATCTGCAGCACCGCGTTCGGCTCTTCGGCACCGGCGGCGAAGATCCCGCGAGGACGCGAGTACTTGAAGCTGCGGCCGATGATGTCGACGCCGTTGGCGATCAGTGCGGCGGCCAGCGAGTCACCCTCGAAGCCTTTGTAGCTCTGGCCGTTGAAGGTGAAGCTCAGCACTTTGTTGCGGTCGATCCGTCCACCGTTGGACAGGCGATTGGTCTGGCTCATACCTTCTCTCCCAGCGCCGTCGTGGCTGTTTTCGCCGAGTCAGCCTTGTCGGTGAATTGCGGCTTGGTGCCGATCTTGTAGGTTTCGAGAATCTCGTAGGTCACGGTGTCGCGGGTGACGTTGAAGTACTGGCGGCAACCGGCGACGTGATCCCACAACTCGTGGTGCAGACCACGGGGGTTATCGCGGAAGAACATGTAGTCGCCCCACTCCTCGTCGGTGCAGGCGCCTGGATCGAGCGGGCGCGGAATATGCGCCTGACCGGATGCGTGGAATTCCTCTTCGGAGCGCAGTTCGCCGCAGTGAGGACAGAAGATATGCAACATGGGGATTTCTCCTGTTAGTGGGCGACGGCAGCAGCGCCGTGTTCGTCGATGAGTGCGCCGTTGTGGAAACGGTCGATGGAAAACGGTGCGGCCAACGGGTGCATTTCACCCTTGGCCAGACTCGCAGCAAACACGTTGCCCGAGCCAGGAGTTGCCTTGAAGCCACCGGTGCCCCAACCGCAGTTGAAGAACATGTTCGGTACCGGGGTTTTCGAAATGATCGGGCAAGCGTCCGGGGTGGTGTCGACGATGCCGCCCCACTGGCGGTTCATGCGTACGCGCGACAGCACCGGGAACATCTCGACGATCGCTTGAATGGTGTGCTCGATCACCGGGTACGAACCGCGTTGACCGTAGCCGTTGTAGCCGTCGATACCGGCGCCGATCACCAGGTCGCCCTTGTCGGACTGGCTGATGTAACCGTGCACGGCGTTGGACATGATCACGCTGTCGATAATCGGTTTGATCGGCTCAGACACCAGCGCTTGCAGCGGGTGAGATTCGATCGGCAGACGGAAACCGGCGAGCTTGGCCATGTGCCCGGAGTTACCGGCGGTGACCACACCGACACGCTTGGCACCAATGAAACCCTTGTTGGTTTCAACGCCGATGCACACGCCGTTTTCCTTGCGGAAACCGATCACTTCGGTCTGCTGGATCAAGTCGACACCGAGGGCGTCGGCGGCACGGGCAAAGCCCCAGGCCACGGCATCGTGACGGGCGACGCCGCCGCGACGCTGAACGGTTGCGCCCATCACCGGGTAGCGGGTGTTTTTCGAGCAGTCGAGGTACGGAATCTCGTCAGCGACTTGCTTGGCGTTGAGCAATTCGCCATCGACGCCATTGAGGCGGTTGGCACTGACCCGACGCTCGGAATCACGAATGTCCTGCAGGGTGTGGCACAGGTTATAGACGCCGCGCTGGGAGAACATCACGTTGTAGTTGAGATCCTGTGACAGGCCTTCCCACAATTTCATCGCGTGTTCGTAAAGGTGCGCCGACTCGTCCCACAGGTAGTTAGAGCGAACGATGGTGGTGTTGCGCGCGGTGTTACCGCCGCCCAGCCAGCCCTTCTCGACCACGGCGACGTTGGTGATGCCGTGTTCTTTCGCCAAATAGTAGGCAGTCGCCAGACCGTGCCCGCCGCCGCCGACGATGACCACGTCGTAGACTTTCTTCGGCGTTGGCGTGCGCCACATGCGCTGCCAGTTTTCGTGGTGGCTGAGGGAGTGTTTGAAGAGGCCGAAGCCCGAATAGCGTTGCATAGTCAGTTACTCCAGAACACTCAGCGATAAACCGGGAAGTCTGCGCACAGGGCCGACACTTGCTGGGCAACATTGGCCTCGACATCGGCATCACCGAGGTTGTCGAGGATGTCGCAGATCCAGCCAGCCAACACTTCGCACTGGGTCACCTTGAAACCGCGCGTAGTGACCGCCGGGGTGCCGATGCGCAGACCCGAGGTCACGAACGGCGATTGCGGGTCGTTCGGCACGGCGTTCTTGTTGACGGTGATGTGCGCGCGACCGAGGGCGGCGTCAGCGTCTTTGCCGGTCAGGCCCTGACGGATCAGGCTGACCAGGAACAAGTGGTTGTCGGTGCCGCCGGACACTACATCGTAGCCACGTTTGATAAACACGCTGGCCATCGCCTGAGCGTTGTCGATCACTTGTTGCTGATACGCCTTGAAGCCTGGCTCCAGCGCTTCCTTGAAGCACACGGCTTTACCGGCGATGACGTGCATCAGCGGGCCGCCCTGCGCGCCGGGGAATACGGCGGCGTTGAGCTTCTTCTCGATCTCTTCGTTGGACTTGGCCAGGATCAGCCCGCCACGTGGGCCGCGCAGGGTTTTGTGCGTGGTGGTGGTGACCACGTCGGCGTACGGCAGCGGGTTCGGGTACAGACCGGCGGCAACCAGACCGGCGACGTGGGCCATGTCGACGAACAGCAGCGCGCCGACCTTGTCAGCGATCTGACGGAAGCGCGGGAAGTCCAGAGTCTTCGAGTAAGCGGAGAAACCGGCGACGATCATTTTCGGCTTGGATTCGACGGCCAGTCGCTCGACTTCGTCGTAATCGATCAGCCCGGTGTCGGTGTTGATGCCGTACTGCACAGCGTTGTAGAGCTTGCCCGAGGACGACACTTTGGCGCCGTGGGTCAGGTGACCGCCGTGGGCCAGGCTCATGCCGAGGATGGTGTCGCCCGGCTGGATCAGCGCCAAGTAAACAGCACTGTTGGCCGAAGAACCGGAGTGCGGCTGGACGTTGGCGTAATCGGCGCCGAACAGTTGCTTGGCGCGTTCGATGGCCAGCGCTTCGACTTTATCGACGTGCTCGCAGCCACCGTAGTAGCGCTTGCCCGGATAGCCTTCGGCGTATTTGTTGGTCAGGCCGCTGCCTTGCGCTTGCATCACGCGTTTGCTGGTGTAGTTCTCCGACGCGATCAGCTCGATGTGATCTTCCTGACGTTGCTCCTCGGCATTCATCGCCGCCAGCAGTGCATCGTCGTAACCCTGGATCTGGTCTTGCTTGCTGAACATCGCGTCTCTCCCAGCGGCATCTGTGCGCCATTCGTCTCGGTAAGGCACTGGCAATCACGGCAGTGCCCTTTGATGCCGATGGTATGACCGGCGCAGACAGCTCAAATGCCTGCGCGCGCCACGCAAAGGTGCGTTTACGACATGGCTGGAAATGCCCTGACAAACACCATCCTCAATATGACGAAGAACCCTGTGGGAGCGAGCTTGCTCGCGAATAGGCCGTGTCAGTCAGCATCAGTGCTGGCTGATACACCGCTTTCGCGAGCAAGCTCGCTCCCACAGGGTTATGTGAAGAGTTGGCGGACGGCGAGCAGCAGGAGAAAATGCGCGGGATACAGGGCGTAAGCCCAGCGGCGCATCGGCGGTGGCTGGAGATGTCGCCCATGTCGCAACAGGAACATTCCGAGCACTGGCGCGAACAGACAGGTGGCGATGCCGAAAATGGCAACGCTATTACCGAAGATTGCCGATTCACAAAGCACTTGCCATTGATTGGCAGAGAGACAAATCAATCCCGCCAGCAAGCTGAAATACCACGGCCGGCGAAACACCAGCAGCATCGCCAACGGCAGCAGAGCCCCGTAGAAGCCGAACATCAGTCGCTCCGTGAACACAGCGGCCAACACCAGCGCCGCGACACCGAGCAATCGCGACATGACCGATGGATCCTGCCACCCACGCGCCACCAATAACCCCAGCGCCAGCGTCGGCATCACATTCAACGTATCGGGCTCTGGAATGTACAACCGGTAAGGAATTTCACTCACCGCACTGAACAGCAACAACCAGCCCAGATAGCGCCACTCCATCCTCCGCGAACCATCCCGCGAAAGATTCGCCGCCATCGCCAGACAAAACCACGGAAACGCCAGCCGCCCCGGCACATACAACCAATCGGCGGAGAACCCGACATATCGCAGGTGATCGAGCAACATGCTCAGCAGCGCCAGCCACTTGAGCAGATCCAGCGCGCCGTCGCGTTTAGTCAGGTGCATAATCGGCCTGCGTCCATGTAATGTTCTGACAGCGACATCCCGTGTGCTCCCCGGAAGATCTTCGGTAAAGTGCGCACCATCATTGACCACGAGCCTTCACAAGAGTCTCGACCACGGAAGCCGGCCATGACCGACAAGAGCCAACAATTCGCCAGCGACAACTACTCCGGTATCTGCCCTGAAGCCTGGGCTGCAATGGAGCAGGCCAACCACGGCCACCAGCGCGCTTACGGCGACGATGAATGGACCGCACGCGCGTCCGATCATTTCCGCAAACTGTTCGAAACCGACTGCGAAGTGTTCTTCGCCTTCAACGGCACCGCGGCCAACTCGCTGGCCCTGTCGTCGCTGTGCCAGAGTTACCACAGCGTGATCTGCTCGGAAACCGCCCACGTCGAAACCGACGAATGCGGCGCCCCGGAATTCTTCTCCAACGGCTCGAAACTGCTGATCGCCGGCACTGAAAACGGCAAGATCACCCCGCAATCGATCCGCGAAGTCGCGCTCAAGCGCCAGGACATTCACTACCCGAAACCGCGCGTGGTAACGCTTACCCAAGCCACCGAAGTCGGCAGCGTCTACACCCCGGAAGAAGTCCGCGCCATCAGCGCCACTTGCAAGGAGCTGGGCCTGCACCTGCACATGGACGGCGCGCGCTTCTCCAACGCCTGCGCGTTCCTCGGCTGCTCGCCAGCGGATCTGACCTGGAAGGCCGGGGTTGACGTGTTGTGCTTCGGCGGCACCAAGAACGGCATGGCCGTGGGTGAAGCGATCCTGTTCTTCAACCACAAACTGGCGGAAGACTTCGATTACCGCTGCAAACAGGCCGGGCAACTGGCGTCGAAAATGCGCTTCCTCTCGGCACCGTGGGTCGGCATCCTCGAAACCGACGCCTGGCTCAAATATGCGCGCCACGCCAACCACTGCGCGCAATTGCTCGCGGAACTGGTCAGCGACATTCCCGGCGTCGAACTGATGTTCCCGGTCCAGGCCAACGGCGTGTTCCTGCAATTGTCGGAACCGGCGATCGCCGCGCTGACCGCGAAAAACTGGCGCTTCTACACCTTCATCGGCAAGGGCGGCGCACGCTTCATGTGCTCGTGGGACACCGAAGAAGAACGCGTCCGCGAACTGGCCCGCGACATCCGCGAAGTCATGTCCGCCTGACCTGACTACACGGGTTGTGCTTCTGCTTGGTCTACATTGTCTGTCGAGCCCTCCGCTCACAAAACAATAAGCAGGAGCATCGGCATGTCGTTACAAGGCAAAACCCTGTTCATCACCGGCGCCAGCCGTGGCATTGGCCGTGAGATTGCGCTGCGTGCCGCCAGGGACGGGGCCAATATCGTGATTGCGGCGAAAAGCGCCGAACCTCACGCCAAACTGCCCGGGACCATTCACAGCGTCGCCGCCGAAGTCGAAGCGGCGGGCGGCAAGGCCTTGGCATTGCAAGTGGATGTGCGCGATGAAGACGCGGTGCGTCAGGCACTGGCCCAAGCCAACGAACATTTCGGCGGCATCGATGCGCTGGTAAACAACGCCGGGGCGATCAAGTTGACCGGCGTGCAACATATCGAACTCAAGCGTTTCGACCTGATGCACCAGATCAACACCCGCGCGGTGCTGCTGTGCAGCCAGGCCGCCCTGCCCTATCTGAAGAAATCCGCCGGGCACATTCTCAACCTGTCGCCGCCACTGAATCTGGCGAGCAAATGGTTTGCGCAGTTCAGCCCGTATACGGTGACCAAGTACGGCATGAGCATGCTGACGCTGGGGATGAGCGAGGAATTTGCCGGGTACGGGATCAGCGTCAATTCACTGTGGCCGCAGACGATGATTGCCACGGCGGCGATTGAGTTTCAGTTGGGGAATCGGGAGTCGTTCAAGCAGGCGCGAACGCCAGCGATCATGGCGGATGCGGCGCATGTGATTCTGGATAGCAGCGGGCGGCAGATTACCGGGCGGTTGTTGATTGATGAGGAAATTTTGCGGGAGAGCGGTGTGACGGAGTTCGGTCAATATCGCTTTGATCGAGAAAGCGACGCGGCACTAATGCCGGATTTGTTCGTTGACTGAAAAGCCCCTCACCCTAGCCCTCTCCCGGAGGGAGAGGGGACTGACCGTAGTGTTTATCAGAGTTACGCCGACGTGAAATACCGAGCCGAACTCACATTTTGAAAAGCCCAAAAATCGGCCCCCTCTCCCTCTGGGAGAGGGCTGGGGTGAGGGGTAAGCCGTACGCAAAAATTCGCCCCACTCAGAAATCGATACGCACATCCCCCTTAGGCACGCTGCAGCACGACAGAATGAACCCCTCGGCCTCGTCGTCCTCGGTAATCCCGCCGTTGTGCTCCATCTCCACCTCGCCGCCCAGCTTCAGCACCTTGCACGTCCCGCAAATACCCATGCCGCAAGCTTTCGGAATCATCAACCCCAGCTTGGCCGCCGCCGCATGCACAGTCTCACCCGGGGCCACCCGAATGCTCTTGCCGGACGAAGTGAACTCGACCTGATGCAGATCCGCCGCATCGATCTCCGGCGCATCCGCTGCCTGTTCGGCTTGCTCCACCGCATCGGCACGCGCTTCCGGCGGCGTAGCACCGAACGATTCCTCGTGATAACGCGACATGTCGTACCCGGCCACTTCCAGCAACCGCTTGACCGCGTTCATGTACGGCGTCGGGCCGCAGCAGAACACTTCGCGCTCAAGGAAATCCGGCACCATCAATTCGAGCATCTTGTGGTTCAGATAACCGCGATACCCGGCCCACGGTTCACCCAAGCCATGCTTCTCACAAATCAGGTGCAGGCTGAAGTTGTCGATCCGCGACGCCATGTGTTCCAGCTCGCGGTGGTAAATGATGTCTTTCGGCGAGCGCGCGCTGTGGATAAAGGTCATGTCGACGTTGGCGTTGGTGTCGTAAAACCAGCGCGCCATCGACATGCACGGCGTGATGCCGACACCGCCGCTCAGGTACAGGACTTTCGGGCTCGGGAAATCGATGGCGTTGAACAGCCCGACCGGCCCGTGCACCGCCAGCTCCTGGCCTTCATGCAACGTGTCGTGCAGCCAGTTGGAAACCTTGCCGCCCGGCACCCGTTTGATCGTCACCGAAAAGCTGTACGGCACCGACGGCGAACTGGAGATCGTGTACGAACGCATGATCGGCTGGCCTTCGATTTCCAGCTCCAGGGTGACGAACTGCCCGGGCTTGAAGAAGAACAGGATCGGCTGGTCAGCCATAAAGCAGAAGGTGCGCACGTCCCAGGTTTCCTGGATGACTTTGACGCAACGGACGATGTGTCGGCCATTGGCCCAGGTCTGGGTGGTGACCGGATTCAGGAAGCTGTTGGACATGCTGTTCTCCACGGCCGACTGTCGGCCTCATGTCGGCGATTCTGCGTATAGCGCGAACCGCCCGTTTACCTATCCGCGACATCGGCATACTTATCGCGACCAGCCCCCAACCACCGGGGGTTGCGCGTCGGGAACAGATTGCACCATGTCGCCCATGGATAAGGTTGCACCCTGCGCCGGGCCCACACTCGCCCCAACACCAAGACAGCTTCTTTACACCTTGCGTAGCACCCGTTAGCAGCACACCTGATCAGCCACTTTTCGCCGGCCACGCAGATGGCCATGAGGATCACATCGATGGACGTCACCGCAAAAATCAGCCTGGGCGATCCGCTGGAACCCGCACGCAAGGCCACCGCACAAATGCTGCAAGAGCGCGAGCGCACCTTTTCGCTGCCGCAACCGTTCTATAGCGATGAGCGCCTGTTCGATATCGACATGCAGGAGATCTTCCAGAAAGAGTGGTTGATCGCCGGCATGACCTGCGAGATCCCGGCCAAAGGTAATTACCTGACCCTGCAGATCGGCAAGAACCCGATCATCGTCATCCGTGGCGCCGAGGGCGTGGTGCATGCGTTCCACAACGTCTGCCGCCACCGTGGCTCGCGCCTGTGCACCAGTGAAAAAGGCAAAGTCGCCAAACTGGTCTGCCACTACCACCAGTGGACGTACGAGCTGGACGGTCGCCTGCTGTTCGCCGGCACCGAAATGGGCGCCGACTTCGACATGAAGCAGTACGGCCTCAAACCGGTGAACGTGAAAACCGCCGGCGGCTACATTTTCATCAGCCTGGCCGAGAACCCGCCAGCCATCGATGACTTCCTGTCGACGCTGAACCATTACATGGAACCGTACGACATGGAGAACACCAAGGTGGCGATCACCACCACCTTGATGGAAAAGGCCAACTGGAAACTGGTGCTGGAAAACAACCGCGAGTGCTACCACTGCAACGCGTCGCACCCGGAACTGCTGAAAACCCTGCTGGAATGGGACGACGTCACCGACCCGCGCGCCGATCAGGCGTTCAAGGATCACGTCGCCGCCTCCGCTGCCGCCTGGGAAGCCGAGAAGATCCCGTACGCCCACGCCAGTTTCGGCCTGCGTAACCGTATCGTGCGCATGCCACTGCTCAAGGGCACCGTGTCGATGACCCTCGACGGCAAACAGGGTTGCGCGAAACTGATGGGCCGGATCAAGAACCCGGATCTGGGTTCGATGCGCATCCTGCACCTGCCGCATTCGTGGAACCACTGCATGGGCGACCACATCATCGTCTTCACCGTGTGGCCGATCAGCGCGCAGGAAACCATGGTCACCACCAAGTGGATCGTGCACAAGGACGCGGTTGAGGGCGTCGATTACGACGTCGAGCGCATGCGCCAGGTGTGGGATGCGACCAACGATCAGGACCGGCGTCTGGCTGAGGAAAACCAGCGCGGGATCAACTCGACGGCGTATCAGCCAGGGCCTTATTCGAAGACCTATGAGTTTGGCGTGGTCAACTTCGTTGATTGGTACAGCGAGCGCCTGTTGAACAACCTCGGCGCCGAGCCTGCGCCTTACCTCAAAGGCGTCCCCGTCCAAGGCTAAAAGCAAAAGCTTCGTCGGATCGCCGCCCGGAGCAAGCTCGCTCCCACATTTGGAATGCGTTCCACCTGTGGGAGCGAGCCTGCTCGCGAAGAGGCCGGCTCAGTCACCGCTTCACTTCGATGACCACCTCACCGATCCATCCTCGCCAATAAACTCCTCAAATATCTCCTCTCCCACCAACCTGATCTTCGCGTACCCGTTCAACACCCGCAGCGGATAAGCCGGGTCGTTGGCATCCTGCGTCTCTGACCACAACACTCGCGAATGCCCGTTCAGCTCACTGGAATTGCCATAAGGAATCGCCCCGTGCCCGGCGCAACGCGCCTGCAAACCGCCCTGCTGCGCATAGACGATGCCATTGTGCAGATGCCCCCAATACCAGTAATCCGGCTCGCGCCCCAGTGCATCGCACACCGGTTGATACAGCGCAGTCTTGTTGTGCCCGGAAATATCGAAGCCCTGATGATGGCTGAGCACCATGATCTTTTTGCGTTTCGGCAGACCTTTCATCCACTGGATCTGCGGCTCGTTCAAGGTGCCGTCCATGTACAGGTTCATCGCGTCCGACGCATAGGCAGAATCCAGCCCGACCACCAGCCAGTCATCGTTGATCAGCGCAAAATAGCTGGTGCCCTGCTGCCCCGGAAAACGTTTGTTCAACTCCTTGAAGTAGCCGTGGGCGCCGCTGTACATCTCGTGGTTGGAGTTGAGGGTGAACGAACCATGCGTCCCCATCGGCCAACCGGCCATGTCGACGTCTTCCTGGGAATGACTGCCGGCGTAATACACATCGCCCAGGTGAATGGTGAAATCCGCCTGCGCCAGTTGCATCTGATTGGCTACCGACACCGCCGGTGCGTGGCTGTCGAACGGCCCGGTGCCCCAGTCGCCGGCAATCGCCAGAGTCACCTCGCGATCCATTTGCACCACCGCCGGGTCGGTGCCGAACGTCGCGTGATGGCGCAGGTTTTCGATCCACTTCAGCAGCGCCTCACTCCACAACAGATCAAGCAGTTCCCACTTGCGACACCCGAGCAGAGTGCCGTCCTTAAGCACCCGGGTTGCCAGTTGATCGGGCGATTGCGGCAGCGGCGTGGCATTGCCGATGCGCAGGATCGACAAACCGTGCGACAACTCCCACGGCACGGCGGGTTCGTCGTCCGGCAACTCGCCGTTTTTCAGCACGTACTGCGCCTGATCGTGCCCACGCTGGAGCAACTTGATGATCGCCTGAAACTCCTGCGGCTCCAGTTCGCTGATGAGTTTCATCCAGGCCATTTCCATGCGCGTGAACAAGCCGTGAATGCGCACTTTGACCTTGTCGTACTCGTGTTCCCAATGACTGACCAGTGACATGGCAAATTCCTCTATCCGTAAGGGTTCACAGGGTTTTCATGAATTCGATCAGCGCACGCTTGTCGTCGTCCGACAGCGTCGTGCCGTACAGGTGACCGCTGTTGTGGTTGCCCTCCAGGTGCGTGTCGTATGTGAAGTCGGCTGAGGCTTTGGCCTGGGCGCCGCTGGTGACGAAACCGACGTTGACCGGGTCGTAAACATCCGAACCGGTAATGAACACCTGCGGACGTTTTTCCGGCGGTTGTAGCAAGTCCCACAAAGTCGGCACCGAGCCGTTGTGCAGGTACGGCGCGCGCAGCCAGACGCCATCGGTCGGCGTGTTGCTGTAGCTCTGGGTCTTGCGGTAGGCGCCGAAATCGAACGGCGGTTTTTTGAAGGAGTGGAACGCGGCCACCAGCCCCGTGGTGAACGAGTCGAGCCGATGCGGATCGGTGCCGAGCTGATCGATATTGGTGGTGACCTGCCCGGTATCGGCGCGACCGAAGTCATGACAAGCAGCGCAGTTCGCTTCCCAGATCGGCTTGCCCTGGGTGACCTTGGCCTGATCCAGCGCCCACGGCCACGTCGGCGCCTTGTGCCCGAGCAGCCAGTTGGTCACGCGATTGAAGCTGGGCGGCAGTACCGACTCCGGCGTCGCACCCACGGCCATGGCGGCGGCGTAGTTGCGTTCGTGGATCTTGTTGTTATTGCCGTCCCAGTGCAGGTACATCGATTCGCGCGGTTTCTGGTTCCACACCTGCGGCAGGTCGACGGTGCCGATAGTCGAGTCATCCGGGAAGCCGAACACCACCATTTTCGTCGGGTTGAACGTGTCGGTGCGGCCCGGGCCCTGTTGCGGACGCAGCTTCTGCCAGGCGTAGGCCTGTTTCTGCTTGAGCAGTGCGCTTTTCGCCATCGGCATGATCAGGTAGCGGTTGTAGAGTTTCTCGAAGAAGCCCAGCTGGAACTTGCTGTTGATCGCCGCCATCACCGCGTCGGTGGTGAATTTCGGGTCGCTGGCGCAATCGTAGGCGAACCACTGGAACGCTTGCAGTTGCAGGGTGTTGGCCGGCGCGCTAGGGACATTGACGGCAACATCGCTGGCATTGGCGCGGTAGGAACCGGTGTGGCACAGCGCGCAGTTCGGCTCGACGGTCGGGTAGCCAATCTGCCGTTTGGCCATGCCGATCGGCAGGTCCTTGCCGTTTTCGAAGAGGAAGCCGAAGACTTCCCAGCCACCGGGTTTGGGCATTTTCTCCGGACACATTTGCGGCAGCACGGCGAACAGGTAATAGGGGATGCGCGCTTCGATGCCGAGGCCAATGGCGGCGTATTTGTAGTGATCTTCGTCCGAGGCGTATTGCTGTTCGGGAACAACGCGGAGCATCTGATACCAGGTTTGGTAACCGATGAAGCCGAGCACCGCGGCCACCACCAGCGTGCCGACCTTGAAGGCGTGGCTCTGCCATTGCCGCTGCCACGCCGCGCGCCACTCACGGCAACCATCGCAGAGCAGTGCCCACGGCCGGTTTTCCGGCGATGTGCCGAGGTACAGCAAAATGCCGAGGATCAGAAAGAAGCTCAGGTCGCCCATCAGCATCGGCACGAACACCGAACCTTGAATGCTGGTGTTGATCAGGTAAATCCAGAAGATCACCGCGATCAACCGCGTCAGCACACACAGCCAGGAATGCACCACGTAGCGCGGCGCGTTGAAACCCGACGGCATGTAAAACACGCTGATGCCGACCAGCAGCATCCCGGCGTTTTCCAGCCATGGGTCGGAGAGTTGCGGCGGCAAACCGACCACCGATGTCAGCAATCCCGGCGCGAACAGCGCGGGGATGGCGAACACCATGTTCATCGCAATGCCTAGCCAGATGAAGCGTTGAAACCAGCGGATGTAGCTGTCCATATCATCCATTTCCTTGTGCAGACCCAAGAGATGCAGCGCCTGACCTGCCGCTTTCGCGAGCAAGCTCGCTCCCACATTGGAATGCGTGCCCCTGTGGGAGCGAGCCTGCTCGCGAAGCGGTCGACTCGGTCTGCAGTCAGCCGAGGGCCGTTTTCTCTAGGTGTTCAAGGATGATCGGATAGACATCGACCACCGCGTTCTTGCCGAACATGCAGTCGATGTGGCCGTAGCCCGGCACCACTTGCCGGCTATAGCGCTCTGGCCCGTGCATATCGCACAAACGCTGGTAGGTCTTGAGGGTGCTTTCCGGTAGATAGCACTGGTTGTCGGCGCCGCTGATAAAGCAGATCGGCATGGTCAGCCGGTCAAAGTGCGGCATGTACACATCGTTGCCTTTGAAATCCACCAGGTGCCCTTTGCGCACGATCAGCGCCAGGTGCTCGAAGGTCTCGATGTTCGACTCGCCGAACAACTCGTGCAGGTTGTCGTGCAGGGTTTCGTTGAGGGTGTCGTGGCGATACAGCGACGCGTACATGAAAGTGATGCGGTGGCACACCGGGTTGGTGCAATAGCCCTGCGCCTCGATCCGCGCGTAGCCATTGAGGGCCTTGTCGTAGAGCTTGTTGAACCAGTTCTCCTTGCTGTCGGCGTACGCGGTCATCGACTTGATGCCGATCGCATCGAGCATCCCCGGCAAGTGCAAACCGGCCTTCAAACCCGTCGCCGTGGCGACCACCGTGTCCGCAGCAATCTGCGAGCAGACCACCGAACGCACGCCCTGCAACCCGGCGAGCAGCGACATGAAAAACGTCGTCGCGCCATAGCAATGCACCACGCATTGCACGTCTTTGGCGTTGGTTTGCTGCTGGATCTGCGCGATGGCAGCCTTGAAGTCATACTGGGCAATCTGGTCGCCGTTCCACTCCTTCTTGCTCGCCGGCAGCAAAATGCTCACGCGAAAATCCAGCAGCCACACGTCATAGTCGTGCTTGCACAGGTATTCGAGAAGGTTGGTCTGGATGGTGTCGGTGGAGAAGATATTCGACCCCACCCCCAAGCCATGCACCAGCATCACCGGGCCTTTGCTGCCAGCCTGATAACGGGTCAGCCGCAGCTCCACGCCGTCTTCGGTCGGGAAGAAGTGCACCGCCGGTACGGGTGCATCGAGCGGTCGTTTCAGCCGTGGCGGTGCGTCGGGGTTGAAGTAGATATCGCCGGCAAACACGCCGCCGTAACTTTCCCAGAGAATCCCGGCGAAGAACTTGCCGAACCGCGCCAGCCCTTCGATGCGCTCACGCTCGTTGCGCGCGTTGAGGACTTTCATGGTGGTCATCTGTTTGGCGAAATCGGTCGGATGGATGTGCATCACCCCGGAGCCGATCACCTCGCCAGTCTTGTCCGGCCCGCGATACAGCGTCACGTAGAGCGTGCTGGTGTCGTGCCAGATGTTCAGCACGCCGTTGTCTTCCGGCACGGTTTTGAAGGCGCTGAAGAAATAGTCGCTGCCGTCCTCGGCGGTCAGTTTCATGTCGTATTTCATGTGGCGCGTATCGACCTGCTGCTCGAACTGCTCGAACAGGTTGAACACGCCGTTGCTCGCTGTCAGCGGCTGCGGCGACAGCGCCGGCGCGTTCACCGTGCCGACAATGGTCGCTGCGTGTTCCGGCTCCTTGATCATCCGGTTCATGTCATTGGCGGTGATGGTCAGGGTGAAGTCGATCGGCGAATTATCCGCCTCGCCGCGTTTGGCTGCCGCTTCGTAGACTTTCAGATCGGTGCTTTGCGCAGCGGTGAAGGCGCGAGAGAAATAGCCCTTCATGGTTTCGGTGAACTGCACGCCAAGGGTCGGCGGCGCCACCGCTTTGCGTGGCGCCGAGGGCAGCGTGTAGTCGATCTGCCAGCCACGGTCGGCGGCAAGCAGGCTCATGTTGCGCTCGCTCACGGCGGAAATCGTCAGCAACGGATTCACCGCCAATGACGTCGGAATCACCGCGCCATCGGTCACGTACAAATTGGCGTAGACATCGCTGCCACTGGCGCCACTGAACACCTGGCCCTTGTGATTGACCACGCCTTGCGCCGCGTCTTCACCCATCACGCAACCGCCCAACGGGTGCACCGAAACGATGCTGTGCTTGAGCAATTTGGTCCAGATCGGATTCTCCACCCAGACCCCGCCCAACGCCTGGGTGCTCTGCTGCAAACGCTGGTTGCCGAGTTTGAAGTTCTCCTGCTCGCCAACGCCGGGCCAATCGATGCGCAGTTGATCTTTATTGTCGAGGATCATCCGCCCCTGGCCGCTGTCGTGGCTCATGATCAGGTAGGTCTGCATGTTGTGCAGTGCGCCGTAATACGGGCCGCGCAGGAAGCTTTCCGCTTCTCGCTCCTTGTATTTCACCTTGGCGCTGAAACTGTCGTCGCTGGCCACGCCGATCATCTCGGCAAACCCGGCCATCGCCGGCACCATCGGCCGGCCGAGCGCGCCGGGGATCGAGCCTTCTTCGATGACCATGCGGCTGCGCCAGTCGCCTTCGGTGCGCATGTCGATGACCGAAGTGATGCACGGACCGACCGGGTGCAATTCCTTGGCCGGGTGCGCGCCAAAACCGATGCCGTTGATGACCTGTTCGCA
Organism: Pseudomonas fluorescens; assembly: GCF_001648775.1. Classification (GTDB taxonomy): domain Bacteria; phylum Pseudomonadota; class Gammaproteobacteria; order Pseudomonadales; family Pseudomonadaceae; genus Aquipseudomonas; species Aquipseudomonas fluorescens_M. The sequence goes on along the minus strand of NZ_LVEJ01000019.1, from coordinate 64,137 downwards.
GTTGTGGCCAAAGCCGAGGATGTCGCCATTGCCGCTCATGTTCTCGCCGAGCTGGCCGGACATCACCACGCCTTTGTCACGCGTGCGCAGGAGGATTTCCGTGGAGCCGAGCGTGCCAGCGGAGACCACGACGATGTCAGCCTTCACAAACAACGTTGGCGCGGAAAACTTCTCGCGACCGCTGTCCAGATACTGAAAGTGCACGATCCAGCCATCACCATCGCGCTCCAGGTGCCGCACTTCCGCCTGACAGAAAATCTCCGCGCCGTGGTTCCAGGCGTCCGGCAGATAGTTCATCAGCGTGGTGTTCTTGGCCTTGTTGTTACAGCCCGACACGCAGTCGCCACACTGGTTGCACGGCAGTTGCTCAACACCGACGTGGTTGAGGTTATTCGGCAATTTGTCGAAGGTCACGTTGATCGGCGGCTTGTAGAAGTGCGCGCCTTGCTTGAGGTAATCCGCCGATTTTTTGTTGGCGTCGAGTTTGGGCAGATTCGGCGCAGTGCTCGGATAAGGATTGGGTTTGAGCATTTCCCGGGCGCGGGCATAACCGTCCTTGAGCAACGTGTCGCGGTGCTCACGTACCGCTTGCGGCCAGCGCGGGTCATCAAACACACCCGGCTCCGGCTCGAGGGCAACGTTGGCATTGATCAGCGACGTGCCGCCGAGGCCGCAACCGACCACGACGTTTTGCTGAGCGTTGACGTGCAAGTCGAACAAACCGGTGCGCGAGCCGATATGACCATCCGGGTCATGCACCTGCAGTTCTTCGGTAGCGGCGATCATGGTGTTGGGGTATTCGCCGGGCTGGATTTCCCGACCGCGTTCGAGCAGGCACACACGCTTGCCGGCACGGGACAGGCGCGACGCAGCAATGCCGCCGCCGTAGCCTGAACCGATAACGATGACATCGTAGTGTTCCTTGATCTCGCTGATGGGCGTTGCGATCCGTGTCATGAGGTGCATCCTCTAATCAGGCAGATGGGAGCAACTCTGCGGTTGCCTGCAATCAATGGGCGAACGGGCACCTGGCCTCCGGAACGAGTCCGGCGACAGCACAGCGGTCTGGCAGGTCGAGCGCGCTACAGGCGAGCGTGCTGATTGGCGGCGCGCCGAAGCGTGCGCTTGCGTGGAACGGGCGGGGGGCGGTGCGACGGGCTATCCATCATGCGTTCTCCCAGAACCTGATGTGGATAAGTGACGGCTGTCCTTGTGCCATTGCAGTGAAGACAGCGCTGGAATCGAAGTCAAGGCAACGCCTTAGAACTGTATGAAATGTGATCAATTGCCGTTTGGACTATGCAGGGCGGGGCTTGCAGGGTTTGGCGAACAAGTTATCCACATAGCCACCCACAGCAAATGGGGGTAACTGTGGATGACTCGGAAAATAACGGACTGATTTGTGAAGAAAAATCGTGACTTATCCAGAAGTACGGTTTGCGAGAGGCATTGGCTGTTTTTTGATCACATCCTTGAAAGCCACGGTTTTAATGACCTGTAGCGGATGGCAAACACGTTATCCACAGAAGCACCAACAGAGTTCGGGGGTAACTTTGGCTTTGCTGTGGAAAAGCGCTGGAGGCTGTGTGAAATCGGGGTTTGCGTGGGAGTTTTGCGTAGAAACAGCTGATTTGATTGTTTTTTGATCGATTCTTCGCAGGCCACGGTTTGTATGGGTCTTAGCGGATAGCGAACATCTTATCCACAGAAGCGCCAACAGAGATTGGGGGCAACTTGCTCAGTTATCCAAGAGAAAAAGCCCTGAAAATCCGTGACTTAGGCTGGTTGTTTTTTGATCGGAGGGCTGTAGGGCTTGATTGGCGTGGGATCTAGAGAGGGGCGAACACGTTATCCACAGATCCGCCAACAGGGATTGTGGGTAAACAGCTACCCTCATCGGAACGCCGCCCGCCCAGCCCTCTCCCAGAGGGAGAGGGAGCCGACCGAATCGCCTATTTGAACCCCATCGACCTGAACGAACATTGCGATCTCAGGCTTGGCCAAGCCAAGGTCACCGCGCAATCGCAGGTCGATGTAATTAGCCAATACCACTCGGTCGGTCCCCTCTCCCTCCGGGAGAGGGCTAGGGTGAGGGGCTTTCAGCGGACGACGCCCTCTTCGATCAGCAACTTGAGGATCGCTTCAGCCCCGGCCTGTGCAGTAACCCCTTTGAGCACCTGCCCACCGCCGCCACTGGCCTTGGCCGTCGCGGCTTTCATCCGGTCCGCCCCGCTTTTGGCCTTGATCACCTTCAAGCGTTTCGGCCGAGGCTTGGCCGGTTGCAAAGTGGCAACCGCGAGCAACTCATCGTCCACCACTTCAACATCGTCAGCCTGCAAAACACCCCGTCGCGCCGGCCCATAAGCACTCTGCCGAGGCTTCGGCGCAGCGTTATCCACAGTCGCCAGAAACGGCAGCTTGACCTTCAAGCGCCGCCGCTGCCCACGCGGCAACGCCTGCAGGACCAGCGCCGAACCGTCATTGATCGACTCCACCTGAGCCAGCCCCACTACCAGCGGCCAGCCCAGACCTTCCGCCAGCAGAAACGGCAACATCCCCGAACCTTCCCCGGTTTCCGCCTGGCTGCCGGTCAGCACCACCTGCGCCCCGGCATCACGCAGATACGCGGTCAGCGCCGGCAGCGCATCGGCGCCAGCCGGTTGCTCCAGCACGTGCATCTGCTCCAGGCCCATGCCCAGATAGGCGCGCAACGCCGGTTCCGCAACGTCGCCGGCGTGCAGCACTTGCAGGTTATCCCCAGCCAGTTGCAGGCCGAGTTCCACGGCGCGCGCGTCCTGGTCGGCGCGGCGTGGCCTGCCGGAAGTCGGGTGGGCGCCGATTGAAACCAGACTGATAACTTTCGTGTTCATAGCGTTTCCTTAAGCCGCATCGCGCTTGGCTTCGTTGCGGTAAGCCGCGACCGCTTCGATCAACGCTTGAAGAATCTCTGCGCTCTCGCCGATCACCGACAAATCGGCACGCTTGATCATGTCGCAACCCGGATCAAGATTGATCGCCACCACTTTGTCGCAAGCGCCAATGCCTTGCAGGTGCTGTATCGCCCCGGAGATACCCACAGCCACGTAAACCCGCGCGGTGACCCAGGTGCCGGACGCGCCGACCTGGCGATCACGGGCCATGAAGCCATCGTCCACCGCGACCCGCGAGGCGCCTTCGGTGGCGCCAAGTGTTGCGGCCGTTTCGTGAAACAGTGCCCAGTCCTTGACGCCGTTGCCGCCAGAGAAAATGAACTCGGCTTCGGCCATCGGAATCGCCGCTGGGTCCACCGCCACCGCACCGAGATCTTCGATTCGCGAAAGACTGCGCACGACACTTGTGGATAACTCCACCGGCAACGCTTCGTGACGGGTTTCGCTGACTGGCTCGGCGCATTCGGCGGCGGCGAGAATCAACCGCGAAACCGGACGGGCAAGGTCTTGCAAACCAGCACCTGCGCGGCCAATACATTCCTGATCCTTGACCTGCCAGACCCGTGTGGCCGGGCGCTCGCCCAATGCAGCGGCAAAGCGTCGGCCGAGCTCGCCACCACCGCTGCGACTGTCCGGCAGCAGCCAGTGGCGCGGGTTGAACTGGTTATCCACAGCGCGCAAACCTTGCACTCGCTGTTCCGGTGCATAACCGCTGAACTGTTCGCCTTCGAGCACCAGCAAGCGATCGACGCCTGCGGTCGCAAAAGCGCTTTCCTTGTGCTCACCAAAGATCACCGCCAACACTGCGCCATCCTGGCCGGCAAGCTGATGGGCGAGGCCGAGCAAGTCGCGGTCGTGACGGCTCAAGCGGCCGCCGACCATGTCCGGTACCACGCTGATGTAGAACGCCGGGGCCGGCACCTGACGCAGCGGCAATTGCACGTCCACAGCGGCGGTACGTTTGACCGCCCCGCCCTGTTGCGCGCCGCTGCGGTCGATACGCTTGATGCCGTTGGGGCCGATAAAACCGATGCCGTGCAGGTTCTTGCGGATGATGCCGTTGGGCCCCATCCAGCTGTGTTGCGCCGGTTGCATCGCCGCGTGCAGCGGATGCAGGCGGTTACGCGCAATCCATTCGGCGCGCGGGTCGCGGCGGATAATGTCGCTCATCAGTGGGCCTCCGCAGGTTCACGTTTGGCCGGGGTGGCAGGCTTGCTTGGCGCAGCGTCTTCGAGCAGCGCGTCGGCGACCAGTTCGGCGATGTCCTTGATCAGCGGCCGCGGTTCGACCACGCCTTCGAGCATCGCCGTGCACTGTGGACAACCCACGGCCACCAGCTCGGCACCGGTTTCGCGGATGTCTTCCATGCGCATGTCGGGAATCCGCTGTTTGCCCGGAATATCAGTGATCGGCGCCCCGCCGCCACCGCCGCAGCAGCGCGAACGGAAGCCGGAACGTTGCATCTCTTTGACTTCAATGCCGAGCGCACGCAGCACTTCACGCGGCGCTTCGTACTCACCGTTGTAGCGGCCGAGGTAGCACGGATCGTGATAGGTCACGCTGTTGCCTTTGTGCTGACCGAGATTGAGTGCACCGGCCTGAATGATTTCCGCCATGTAAGTGCTGTGGTGTTGCACCAGGTAGTTGCCTTCGAACGCGCCGTACTCGTTTTTCAGCACATGGAAACTGTGCGGATCGCAGGTGACGATGCGGTTGAAGCTGTATTTGGCCAGGGTCTGGATGTTGCGTTTAGCGAGCAACTGGAAGGTCGCTTCGTCACCGAGACGGCGGGCCACGTCGCCACTGTCACGTTCTTCGAGACCGAGCACGGCAAAGTCGATTTTTGCCGCTTTCAGCACTTTGACGAACGCGCGCAAAGTGCGCTGGTTACGCATGTCGAAGGCACCGTCGCCAACCCAGAACAGCACGTCGGTGGATTTCTTTTCGCTGAGCAGATTGAGGTTCAAATCCGCCGCCCAGTTCATTCGCCCGCCCGGGGCAAAACCGCCCGGGTTGTCGGTGGCGATCAGGTTTTCGAGGACTTCGGCGCCCTTGTTCGGCGTCGCGCCTTTTTCCAGGGTCAGGTGACGGCGCATGTCGACGATGGCGTCGACGTGCTCAATCATCATCGGGCATTCCTCAACGCAGGCGCGGCAGGTGGTGCACGACCACAGGGTTTCGGCGTCGACCAAGCCGTTGACGATGGGTTGATGCGGATTGCCGCTGTGTTCGCCCACTGGTTTGCCGGGATACGGGCTGCCTGCGAACTTGGCATCGGTGCCGCCAGCGAGGCCGACGACCATGTCCTGAATCAGCTTTTTCGGGTTAAGCGGCTGGCCGGCAGCGAAGGCCGGGCACGCCGCTTCGCACTTGCCGCACTGCACGCAGGCGTCGAAACCGAGCAACTGGTTCCAGGTGAAATCCTTGGGTTTTTCCACGCCCAGTGGCGCGCTCGGATCATTCAGGTCCAGCGGCTTCAAACCGGTGGAACGACCTCCGCCAAAACGTTCAGCGCGACGGTGCCAAGCCAGGTGCAAGGCTCCGGCAAAGGCGTGTTTCATTGGCCCGCCCCAGGTCATGCCGAAGAACAGTTCCGACACGCCCCACAGCACGCCGATCGCCAAAATGGCCGCGAGCACCCAGCCACCAAAGTTCTCCGGGAGAATCCCGGCCACCGGCAACGTCAGCAGAAAGAACGACGCCGAGAATGCCAGCAAGCTTTTCGGCAGGCGCATCCACGGGCCTTTCGACAACCGCGCCGGCGGGTTGCGCCGACGCAGATAAACGAAGAGCGCACCGACGAACATCACCGCCGTCATCAACAGCAAGGCGTAACCAAGGATGCGGTTGTGCAGGCCGAAACCGTGCACCAGCAACGCCAGCACAATCGACGCCACCGCCCCGCCCGCCGTGGCGACGTGGGTGTTGGCGATGTATTTGTCCCGCGCCACGACATGGTGCAAATCGACCATGTAGCGCTTGGGCATGGCGAACAGGCCGCCGATCAGATCGACCTTCGAGGCCCGGCCCCGGCGCCACATCGCTACCCGCCGCAACGCGCCAAGGACACCAAGGCCGATAGCTGCGAACAACAGGATTGGAAGAAGGGTGTTCAACATAGGTGAAGCTCCCAAAGACCGCAGGGTCTTGCAGGTCGAGTTGCCTTACTCGGTCACTGTGGGAGCGAGCTTGCTCGCGAAGGCGGACTGACATTCAACATCGATGTCGACTGATCCACCGCTTTCGCGAGCAAGCTCGCTCCCACAGGGTTGTGTGCAAGCCTTTAGAAGTCTTTACACAGTCTGAGCGCGTCGTAGATCGCGGCGTGGGTGTTGCGCTGCGCCACGCAGTCGCCGATGCGGAACAGCAAATAGCCGTCGCCCGCCTCGCTCAGCGAAGGTTGCGGCTGGATCGCGAACAACGCTTCAACGTCGATCTGGCCCTTGTTGCGCGAACCCTCTTTGAGCGCGTAGTAGATTTCTTCATCCGGACGCACGCCGTTCTCCACCACCACCTGATCGACCACCCGCTCCTCTTTGGCGCCGGTGTATTCGTTCTCCAGCACCGCGACCAGTTTGTCGCCTTCGCGGTAGACCTTCTCCAGCATCATGTCGCCGGTCATGATCACTTCTTTCGGGTACATGCTGCGGTAGTAAGTCGGGAACGACGTACCACCGATGGCCACACCCGGTTTGATGTCGTCGGTGACGATCTCGACCTGGCTGCCCTTGTCGGCGAGGAAGTCGGCAACCGACATCCCGGTGAACTCGCAAATGGTGTCGTAGACCAGCACGTTCTTGCCCGGTGCGACCTTGCCATCCAACACGTCCCAACTGCTGACGACCAAACCTTCAGCGGCGCCCCAGTGTTCGTTCTGCTCCAGATACGGATGCCCACCGACCGCCAGCACCACCACGTCCGGACGCAAGTCCATGATGGTGTCGGCATCAGCCGCCGTGCCCAGGCGCAGATCGACTTTCAGCCGCGCCAGTTCCAGCTGGAACCAGCGAGTAATACCGGCGATCTGGTCGCGCTGCGGCGCTTTCGATGCGGTGGTGATCTGCCCGCCGATGAATTCTTTCTTCTCGAACAGGGTCACGTCGTGGCCACGCTCGGCAGCAACACGCGCCGCTTCCATCCCGGCAGGGCCGGCACCAACGATCACAACCTTGCGTTTCGGCCCGGTGGATTTCTCGATGATGTGCGGCACGCCCATGTACTCACGGGACGTCGCGGCGTTCTGGATGCACAGCACGTCGAGGCCTTGGTACTGGCGGTCGATGCAATAGTTGGCGCCCACGCACTGTTTGATCTGGTCGATCTGGCCCATCTTGATCTTGGCGATCAAGTGCGGGTCGGCGATGTGCGCGCGGGTCATGCCGACCATGTCGACGTAACCGCCTTCGAGAATGCGCGTGGCCTGGTTCGGGTCCTTGATGTTCTGTGCGTGCAGCACCGGCACCTTGACCACTTCCTTGATCCCGGCGGCCAAATGCAGGAACGGCTCCGGTGGATAACTCATGTTCGGAATCACGTTGGCCAGGGTGTTGTGCGTGTCACAACCCGAGCCGACGACGCCGATGAAGTCGAGCATGCCGGTGTCGTCGTAATACTTGGCGATCTGCTTCATGTCTTCGTGGGACAAACCGTCCGGGTGGAACTCGTCACCGCACAGACGCATGCCCACGCAGAAATCGTCACCAACCTCGGCGCGCACGGCTTTCAACACTTCCAGACCGAACTTCATCCGGCCTTCGAAGGTGCCGCCCCACTCATCGGTACGCTTGTTGACGCGCGGGCTCCAGAACTGGTCGATCATGTGCTGGTGCACCGCCGACAGTTCAACGCCGTCAAGACCACCGGCCTTGGCCCGGCGCGCGGCCTGGGCGTAGTTGCCGATCACCCGCCAGATTTCTTCCGGTTCAATGGTTTTGCAAGTGGCGCGGTGCACTGGCTCACGGATGCCCGACGGCGACATCAGGGTCGGCCAGTTGAAGCCGTCCCAACGCGAACGGCGGCCCATGTGGGTAATCTGAATCATGATCTTGGCGCCATGCTTGTGCATGGCGTCGGCCAGATTCTGGAAATGCGGAATGATCCGGTCGGTCGACAGGTTCACCGAGCTCCACCATTCCTGCGGGCTGTCGATAGCGACCACGGAGGAGCCGCCGCAGATTGCCAGGCCGATGCCGCCCTTGGCTTTCTCTTCGTAATACTTGACGTAGCGGTCGGTGGTCATGCCACCGTCCGTTGCGTAGACCTCGGCGTGCGCGGTGCTGAGCACGCGGTTGCGGATGGTCAGTTTGCCGATCTGGATCGGCTGAAACATTGCTTCGAAAGCCATGGCGGGTTCCTCGACTTACAACGGCTTGACGGTGAACAGGCCGTCGTCGTGGCCTTCTTCGGAGCCACCGTAGACTTGCTCGGCAACCGTGCGGATCTTGCTGCCGCGCGCCTCAAGGATCTGATCCATGGCCCCGGCAAACCAACCGGTGAACATGTAATCGACCTTGCGCCCGACCTTGCCGTAGACGTAGACGAACGCCGAGTGTTCGAGCTTGACGCTGGCGGTGCCTTTGTCGAGGTCGATGTCCTGAATCTTGAACAGGCCCCAGCCGCGTTGCGACAGGCGCTTCATGTAGTGCTCGAACACCGCGACGCCTTCCAGGCCGTGGCATTCGGCTTCTTTTTCGCACCAGTGCCAGGCGGACTTGTAGCCGGCCTTGTAGAGGATTTCTGCGTAGGCGTCAGCGCCCAAAACCTCTTCGATGCCCATGTGGTTATTCACGAAGAAGTGACGCGGTACGTAGAGCATTGGCAGGGCGTCGGAGGTCCAGACACCGGTCTCGCTGTCGACTTCGATTGGCAATTGCGGGGCGATCTTGGCCATGGAAACTTAACTCCAGAAAAATTTTAGATTCAGTGTTGGCCGCAGCCCTCACCCCAGCCCTCTCCCAGAGGGAGAGGGAGCAGATCGGCGGCGGTCTTGAGTCAGCGTTACTCGCCCCAGACGTCTTTCAGGACGTTGACCCAGTTCTCGCCCATGATCTTGCGCACGACGCGCTCGGGATGGCCGCGCTTGAGCAGGGTTTCGGTCAGGTTCGGGAACTCGCCGACGGTGCGGATGCCCAGCGGGTTGATGATCTTGCCGAAGCTGGTCAGACGGCGGGCGTAGCCCTTGTCGTGGGTCAGGTATTCGAAGAAGTCCTGACCGTGACCCTGGGTGAAGTCGGTGCCGATGCCGATGGCGTCTTCGCCGACGATGTTCATCACGTATTCGATCGCTTCGGCGTAGTCGTCGATGGTCGAATCAATGCCCTTGGCGAGGAACGGCGCGAACATGGTCACGCCGACGAAACCGCCGTGGTCGGCAATAAACTTCAGTTCTTCATCGGATTTGTTGCGCGGGTGCTCTTTGAGACCCGACGGCAGGCAGTGGGAATAGCAGACCGGTTTTTTCGATTCGAGGATGACTTCTTCAGAAGTCTTGGAACCGACGTGGGACAGGTCGCACATGACGCCGACGCGGTTCATCTCGGCAACGATTTCGCGACCGAAACCCGACAAGCCGCCGTCACGTTCGTAGCAACCGGTACCGACCAGATTCTGGGTGTTGTAGCACATCTGCACGATGCCAACGCCGAGCTGCTTGAACACCTCGACATAGCCGATCTGGTCTTCAAAGGCGTGAGCATTCTGGAAGCCGAAGAGGATGCCGGTCTTGCCCTGTTCTTTGGCGCGACGGATGTCGGCGGTGGTGCGCACCGGCATCACCAAGTCGCTGTTTTCGCGGATCAGCTTCTGGCTGGCAGCGATGTTGTTCACGGTCGCCTGAAAGCCTTCCCACACCGACACCGTGCAGTTGGCTGCCGTCAGACCGCCCTTGCGCATGTCTTCAAACAGCTCGCGGTTCCATTTGGCAATGATCAGACCGTCGATAACGATGCTGTCGGCGTGTAATTCGGCTGGGCTCATCAGGCGTCCCCTTATTGGCAATTCATGCGCCGAATCGTCTGCCGGCGCTTTGGGGCCAGCATATGCCTCGGTGCCGGGGCGACCGGGTGCAAAAACGACAGGGGAATTGCCGAAAGCGTCAATCCGCGACAAAGGGTCGCCAGACGCTCCGATCAGCTACCTGTTCAAGCCCGCCAGCTTGAGCCAGAATCTGGCCCATCTTGGAAACACCACTGGATTAGAGCGGCGACAACAATGAAATCGATCTTCCTGGCTTTGGCACTGATGGCGACCGGCGTACACGCCGCTGAGGAATCCGACAACAACCCCTGCGACGCCGTCGAAAACGACGTCCAGACCCTGGAATGCTCGACCTACAGCCGCACCACCGCCGAAGACCTGCTCAAGGACAACTACGCCAGCCTGACCGAACGCATGCAGACCGCGTACGGCAAAAACGCGACGCAACTGGCGGACATCACTGCCAAGCTGAAGACGGCTCAGCAGCAGTGGCTGAAGACGCGGGATGCCGATTGCGCGGTGGAAGCGTTCCCGGCGACGGCGGGGAGCAAGGCGTTCACGATTGCGCAGAATGACTGCGTGGCGCGGATGAGTGATGAGCGGTCGGAGTTTTTGGAGTCGATAGGCCAAGAGTAAATCGCCCGTACGCCATTCAATGCTGATCGAACAAGCTATACAACAGCCAGCGGAGGTCGGCTTGGCCAGTCCTGCCACCAGTTTGACTCAAACAATTATTTGACGGGAAATCGATGAAAGGGAATTTCACAAAAAACAATCACTATGTTCCTCAGTGGCTGCAGAAGAGATTTATCAACTACCCACAAAACACCAAACTTCATTATCTAGATTTAAACCCAGGATTTAATACACAAAAAGACGGAAGAAAAACCCCAAAAAGGGAACTCGAACACTTCGGAACAAAAAAAGCATTCAAGAAGGAGCATTTATACACACTTTATTTTGGAGAGAATTCGACCGACATAGTAGAAAAGAAATTTTTCGGCGATGTAGACAGAAAGGGAGAGCAAACCATTTCAAGCATCTCACATCCTGAATCGTTAGAAAACACAACGGAAAGTTTTTTAGATTTTGTGAAATTCATGTGTGCCCAACTCTTCAGAACACCAAAGATGCTTGAGATCTTTGACAATACAAAAGCAATGAATCATCAATTCAAAATCGGAGCCATGGGAGTTTCATACGAGTTATTCCTGAATAGTTGGACGGAAGGGATATGGGAAATAGTATCTTGCACTCAATCCCAAACAAAATTCATAATCTCTGACGCGCCTATCACGACTTACAATCGGAAAGTATTTCCAAAATCTAATGAATGTACAATAGCGGGCCAAGCAATCATCGAAAGAGTTGGAACGCAGACGATATTCCCTCTTTGCATCGACAGATGCCTGATCATCACTCGTCCTGAATTAGTCAAAAATCCAGGCATGAACCTCCTAAAAATAAGATCATCGCCGAAGTACTACGAAACCAGCGTATTTGACACCAGCACTATTCAGTTCGGAAGAGAGGTCTCTGAAGAAGAAGTAATCGCAATAAACTTTATACTAAAAACAAATTCTAAAAAATATATCGGGGCGCTAGATAAAAACTGGCTTTTCCCTGAAGCAAACATTAAAACAACATTCTGGCCCTCTATCGGGGATTCTTTTTTCTTACAACCAGATCCAAGACTTATAAGCCTCAAAAAATTAAACGCTATGATTGATGCAAAACAGCCTCAAAAATCACAACAAAAAGAAAATGAAATTTTTTTTAAATCCAGGAGCCGCTGGGATGAGCGCGACATACGAGAAGGGCGCACTCCAAAAAAACACGTAAATTTAAATACAGGGAACATCTCTACGCTAGTACCAGTAATGCACGACACAAATCTTTATCACTTTTTGAGAAAGCTTTCGGCTCGATAGGAGGGGCCCGAAAAAACTTTGCACCATCATTTTTAGAGCATCGCCACAACGCACGAGACCACAGGGAGAAAACTGAAGCAGCGTTTGCCATTTCCGATACCCCTCTAGAGTTGTAAGCTGCAGTGCTTTAGCCAATTAAGGTACACACATGAACATCTGCGGAATCGAAATCAAAGGCAGTGAAGCGATCATCGCCGTGGCGTCCGTCAACGGTTCGGTGCTGAGCCATGTCGCTCTGAGCACCAAGAAAATTGCGCTGGACGATGACGACGAGGCGGCCAACGTCAAAATATTCGCCGCGCAGGTAGCATCTTTTGTGCGGGAAAACGCCATTGATCGCATCGCGATCAAGAAGCGCAGCAAGAAGGGCGAATTTGCCGGCGGGCCGACCACGTTCAAGATCGAGGGCGTGTTTCAGTTGCTGGATGGCTGCGAGGTGACGCTGCTGTCTCCGCAGACGATCAATGCCCAGGCCAAGAAACACAACTTTGAGCTGCCGGGAACGCTGAACAAGTATCAGCATGAGGCGTACAAGGCCGGTTGCGCGGCATTGGTTAAAAAAATCTAGGGATTGATCGGTAAAAATTAATCTGCTCGTACCGAGACCGTATCTATTTACACTCACTATGACTGATGCATAGTGAAACGAATACAACAAGACCAAATTTACTTCACGCAAAAAAATCAGCACAATCACAAACATACTAAAACATTAAAATAAAACATGACGAACAACACACTAGAAGCACTATTACAAACAAACCCCGAAGAGCGCGACTGCCAAAATTTTTTCGAGTCTAATGTTGGAGCCATCTGCGGAAGCGGGTACTTCATGGGCAACGCTGTTATACGAAAATTTCCACTTGGCACCGACTACGTAACTGACTTTTCATATGTTAACCCTCAGTCGGGACGGTGCTTTGTTTATCTGGTCGAGCTAGAAAGCCCGAGCAAATCCATCTTCACAAAAAACGATCAATTTACTCAAGATTTCAATCAAGCATTGCAACAAGTCAATGACTGGCTAATTTGGTGCTCCAAAAATAGAGAATCACTAAGTCAACAATTAGAACCTTTAAGACGAAAATCCGGGGACGCGATCACAATGTATGCCCCCCGAGGGATACTGATATACGGTCGAAGCGCCGAGATTAACAGCATCCAAAGACAGGATAGATGGACAGCCAAGACCGAAGAAAACCACTACATCCAAATAAGAACTTATGACGGATGGGCACGAGAAAGAAAAGACTTTCTCACCGATAGCAACTTTCCCGGCTATTTAGAATGTGTAGCCTATCAAAACAGAGGTTATAACAAAATCCGCTAACCCCCCAAAAATAAAAAAGAACTGTTAGCGGTAGTCTTTATAGACTTCCAGTTACCAAAATATTCAACCTCTAATCTATAGGTATCGTACGTCGATCCTCCCGTGGACACCGGGCAAATTTCGCCCGGTAGCTGCGGGTGAAGTACGACGGGGACTCGAAGCCGCAGGCGATGCTGACTTCGAGCACGCTCATGTCGGTCTGGCGCAGTAGCTGCCGGGCTTTTTCCAGGCGCAGGCGCAGATAGAAATTGCTCGGCGTGTCATTCAGATGCAGCCGGAACAAGCGCTCCAGTTGCCGCCGCGTCACCTTGATCGATTCCGCCAGTTGCAGCGTGGTCAGCGGCGGTTCGCTGTGCTGTTCCATTTCGCCGATCACCTGCACCAGCTTCTTGTTGTTGATGCCGTAACGCGTGGCGACTTCCATGCGCTGGTGGTCTTTGCGCGGACGAATGCGCCCCAGCACAAACTGCTCGCTGACCTGAATCGCCAGTTGTGGGCCGTGGGCCTGGGCGATCAGATCGAGCATTAAATCGATGGAAGCCGTGCCGCCCGCCGAGGTAATGCGTCGACGGTCGATCTCGAATAATTCCTGCGTGACGCTGAGCTGTGGATAAGATTCCTTGAAGGCGTCGATGGCTTCCCAGTGCAGGGTCAGGCGATGGCCATCGAGCAGGCCCGCCTCGGCAAGGACAAAGCTGCCGGTGTCGATGGCGCCGAGGGTCACGCCTTCGTTGTCCAGCCGCCGCAACCAGTGTTCAAGGGTTGGCGTGGCGAACTTCAGTGGTTCAAACCCGGCCACCACCAACAACGTCGCACCTTTCTTCAGCGGCTCCAGCGCGGCGTCGGCGTTGACCGACATGCCATTGCTCGCCAGCACTGCCCCGCCATCGGCACTCAACACATGCCAGCGGTACAGCTCGCCACGAAAGCGGTTGGCCACGCGCAACGGTTCGATCGCGGAAATAAAGCCGATGGCGGAGAACCCCGGCATCAGCAGAAAGTAGAAATCCTGAGACATGTGCGCACTCGATTCGCGGGTAACGAGAGGGAGGGGAGCGTGGCTCGTTGATACGCCGATTGTCGTCGGCGTTCAAGCGCACAGGTCGCTACAGTGCAAATGCCAGTCGCCGCAGTGCGTTTTCACGGGCGCATTGCTGCGTAACTTTGCATCACCGGCGCATCAGACGCCGGAAACCACAATAAACGACCTGCCGAGGAACCCGACATGAAACGACTGATCAGCAGCTGTGTTCTTGCACTCAGCGGTACCGCTTTCTTGAGCGCCAGCGTCATGGCGGCCGACCCGGCAGCGTGCCAGAACGTACGTATGGGCGTGGTCAACTGGACCGACGTGATCGCCACCAGTGCCATGACCCAGGTCCTGCTCGACGGCCTCGGCTACAACACCAAACAAACCAGCGCGTCCCAGCAGATTATCTTCGCCGGGATCCGCGATCAGCGTCTGGACTTGTTCCTCGGTTACTGGAACCCGCTGATGACACAGACCATCACGCCGTTCGTCGACGCCAATCAGGTCAAAGTTCTCGAAGCGCCGAGCCTGAAAGATGCCCGTGCGACCCTCGCGGTGCCGACTTATCTGGCGGACAAGGGCCTGAAAACCTTCGCCGACATCGCCAAATTCGAAAAAGAACTGGGCGGCAAGATCTATGGCATCGAGCCAGGCTCGGGCGCCAATACGCAGATCAAGGCAATGATCGCCAAGAACCAGTTCGGTCTCGGCAAATTTCAGCTGGTCGAGTCCAGTGAGGCCGGCATGCTCGCCGCTGTCGATCGCGCCGTGCGCCGCAAAGAGGCTGTGGTGTTCTTCGGCTGGGCGCCGCACCCGATGAACGTTAACGTCAAAATGACTTATCTGACCGGCAGCGACGACGCCCTCGGCCCGAACGAAGGCATGGCCACCGTGTGGACCGTCACCGCACCGAAATACGCCGAGCAGTGCCCGAACGTTGGCCGTCTGCTGACCAACCTGACGTTCACCGCCGAGGACGAGAGCCGGATGATGCAGCCGCTGCTCGACCACAAGGACGCTTTCGAATCGGCCAGGCAATGGCTCAAGGATCACCCCGAAGACAAGCAGCGCTGGCTGGAAGGTGTGACCACCTTCGATGGCAAACCGGCCGCTGAAAACCTTCAGTTGACCAGCAAATAACCCTCTATTGAAAAGCCCCTCTCCCTGACGGGAGAGAGGACTGACCGACGCTACGCAGCCCGAAAAAGGGCTGCGGACAGAGCCATCACGCCTGAAGGAAACCGCACCATGAACCACGACGTCATCATCACCTGCGCACTCACCGGTGCTGGCGACACGACCGCGAAGAGCCCGCACGTGCCGGTCACCCCGAAACAGATCGCAGCGGCAGCCGTTGAAGCGGCCAAGGCCGGCGCCACCGTTGTGCACTGCCATGTGCGCGATCCGCAGACCGGCAAGTTCAGCCGTGACGTGGCACTGTACCGCGAAGTGATGGAGCGCATCCGCGAGGCCGATGTCGACATCATCGTCAACCTCACCGCCGGCATGGGCGGCGACCTCGAAATCGGCGCCGGCGAGAACCCGATGGAGTTCGGCCCGAACACCGATCTGGTCGGCCCGCTGACCCGCCTCGCCCACGTTGAAGAGTTGCTGCCGGAAATCTGCACCCTCGATTGCGGCACCCTTAACTTCGGCGATGGCGACACCATTTACGTCTCCACCCCGGCGCAACTGCGGGCCGGCGCCAAGCGTATTACCGAGTTGGGTGTGAAAGCCGAGCTGGAGATTTTCGACACCGGTCACCTGTGGTTTGCCAAGCAGATGATCAAAGAAGGTTTGCTGGATAACCCGTTGTTCCAGTTGTGCCTAGGCATTCCGTGGGGCGCGCCGGCAGACACCACGACCATGAAAGCCATGGTCGATAACTTGCCAGCGGATGCGGTGTGGGCCGGGTTCGGGATTGGCCGGATGCAGATGCCGATGGCGGCGCAAGCGGTGCTGCTGGGCGGCAACGTGCGGGTCGGGCTGGAAGACAACTTGTGGCTGGACAAAGGCGTGCTGGCGACCAATGGCCAACTGGTCGAGCGCGCTACCGAGATCCTCAGCCGCCTCGGCGCCCGCGTGCTGACCCCGGCGGAAGGCCGCAAGAAAATGGGCCTGACCCAGCGCGGTTAAGGAACTCACCTCAAAACCCTGTGGGAGCGAGCCTGCTCGCGAAGAGGCCGGTCCATCCGAAGCGTCTTCAGCAGCAGAGCCAGCGCATTCGCGAGCAGGCTCGCTCCCACAGTTGATCGCCGAACTATTCAGGAATGTCGCCATGAGCTTTATCACCGAAATCAAAACCTTCGCCGCGCTGGGCAGTGGTGTCATCGGCAGTGGCTGGGTGGCCCGCGCCCTCGCCCATGGCCTCGACGTGGTCGCTTGGGACCCGGCGCCAGGCGCCGAAGCGGCGCTGCGCAAACGCGTGGCCAATGCCTGGGGTGCGCTGGAGAAAAACGGCCTGGCGCCGGGCGCTTCGCAGGATCGCCTGCGCTTTGTCGCGACCATCGAAGAGTGTGTTCGGGATGCCGATTTCATTCAGGAAAGCGCCCCGGAACGTCTGGAGCTGAAACTCGATCTGCACAGCAAAATCAGTGCAGCGGCCAAGCCGAATGCGTTGATTGGTTCGAGCACGTCGGGGCTGCTGCCGAGTGAGTTTTACGAGAGTTCGACGCACCCTGAGCGCTGCGTGGTTGGCCACCCGTTCAACCCGGTTTATCTGCTGCCGCTAGTGGAAGTGGTCGGTGGCAAGAACACCGCGCCGGAAGCTGTGCAAGCGGCGATGAAAGTCTACGAATCTCTCGGCATGCGTCCGTTGCATGTGCGCAAGGAAGTGCCGGGGTTCATTGCCGACCGCCTGCTTGAAGCGTTGTGGCGTGAGGCCCTGCACCTGGTCAATGACGGCGTGGCCACCACTGGCGAGATCGACGATGCGATCCGGTTTGGCGCCGGGTTGCGCTGGTCGTTCATGGGTACGTTCCTGACTTACACGCTGGCGGGGGGTGATGCGGGCATGCGCCACTTCATGTCGCAATTCGGCCCGGCGTTGCAATTGCCGTGGACCTATCTGCCAGCGCCGGAACTGACGGACAAGTTGATTGACGATGTGGTCGATGGCACCAGTGATCAGCTTGGTCGTCACAGCATTTCGGCGCTGGAGCGTTATCGTGATGATTGCTTGCTGGCGGTGCTTGAGGCGGTGAAGACCACCAAGGAAAAACATGGGATGACGTTCAGCGAGTGATGGGGTCGCTTCAAACCGCTGCCCTCACCCTAGCCCTCTCCCAGAGGTAGAGGGGACTGACCGAGTTGATTGTTAGAGTTACGCCGACTTGCACCACCGAGCCGAATTCAAGTTTTGAAAGGCCCCCGATCTGCTCCCTTTCCCCCTCTCCCCCCTGGGGGAGAGGGCTGGGGTGAGGGGGTAGCTATCTTAACGACCCGCCAACTGCCGGAACCCAATCATGCCCACCCTCACCACCTACCAAACCAAAATCATCCCCGACTGGGTCGACTACAACGGCCACCTGCGCGACGCCTTCTACCTGCTGATCTTCAGCTACGCCACCGACGCCCTGATGGACCGTCTCGGCATGGACAGCAACCACCGCGAAGCCAGCGGTAACTCACTGTTCACCCTCGAACTGCACCTCAATTACCTGCACGAAGTGAAGCTCGACACCGAGGTCGAAGTGCACACGCAAATCATCGGTCACGACAGCAAACGCCTGCACCTCTATCACAGCCTGCACAAGGTCGGCGATGAGCAGGAACTGGCCGGCAACGAACAAATGCTCTTGCACGTCGACCTCGCCGGCCCACGCTCGGCACCGTTCAGCCCAGACACATTGGGCCTCCTGCAAAGCATCGTCGCCGAACAGAAAGACCTGCCCGTTCCCGCTTACCTCGGCCGCGTCATCGCGCTGCCACCTGCAAGGTAAATCCATCGATCGCAAGGAGCCGCCATGAACACCGCTGCCGCTGTTGCCGATTTCCGTACTTATCCGTTGATCAGCGCGCTCGGTGGCGTGCAGAGCCTGGCGGATCGTGTTGCCATTGAGTGGGCTGACGGTCGCGTCAGCCCGTTTCACCATGTCTGGTTGCGAGACAACTGCCCGTGCGAACGTTGCGTTTACAACGTCACCCGTGAACAGGTATTCGAGATTGTCGATGCGCCTGATGATCTGAAACCAGCGGCCGCGCACATCGATACCGACGGCTGCCTGCGCATCGACTGGGCGAACGGTCACCTCAGCCGTTTCGATCCGGGCTGGTTGCGCGCGCATGCCTACGATGATGAATCCCGCGCCGAACGTCTGGCCGCCAAGCCCAAGCCCTTTCTTTGGCGTAACGATCTGCAACTCCCGGTATTCGAATACGCGGCGCTGATGAACGACAATGCCACCCTGCTGCAATGGATGATCGCCATTCGCGACATCGGCCTGACGCAAGTGCGCGGTGTGCCCACCGAACCCGGCTCGCTGAAGCTCATCGTGCAACGCATTTCATTCATCCGCGAGAGCAACTTCGGCGTGCTGTTCAACGTGCAATCCAAAGCCGATGCCGACAGCAATGCCTACACCGCTTTCAACCTGCCGTTGCACACCGACCTGCCCACTCGTGAGCTGCAACCGGGGCTGCAATTTCTGCATTGCCTGGTGAATGACGCCGAGGGTGGCGAGAGCATTTTTGTTGATGGGTTTGCGATTGCCGATGCGTTGCGCCAGGAAGATCCCGAGTCATTCAAGGCGTTGTGTGAAATCCCCGTGGAGTTTCGCAACAAGGATCGCCACAGCGACTATCGCTGCCTGGCGCCGATCATTGCTTTGGATGCTCTGGGCAGAGTCGCCGAGATTCGCATGGCGAACTTTTTGCGCGGGGCGTTTGAGACGTCGGTGGAGCAGATGCCGCTGTTGTATCGGGCGTATCGGCGGTTTATTGCAATGACCCGTGAGCCGCGGTTTCGGCTGATGCAGCGGCTCAATCCCGGTGAGCTGTGGTGCTTTGATAACCGCCGCACGTTGCATGCGCGCAATGCGTTTGATCCTGCTACCGGGGCACGACATTTTCAGGGCTGCTATGTCGACCGGGATGAGTTGTTGTCGCGGATTCTGGTATTGCAGCGCTAGACCGCATCATCGTCCTTCGCGAGCAAGCTCGCTCCCACATTGGAATGCATTTCAACTGTGGGAGCGAGCTTGCTCGCGAAAGCGTCAGTCCAAACAACGCGCTACTAACCGAATCACAGCCCAAAAAAAGCCCCGATGCAAGCCGTGACAGGATCGGGGCAGAGGGTACTGTTGAGGAGCTGCCAAGCGAGGGTGACCAAACCTTCGTGTTGCAAGCTGAGTTCAGTGTGCCCACTCCCTTGAGCGGCAAGTTAGCCGAAAACGACCTGTTCATAGCCGTCGCAGCCACTGCGACAAATCGCCCTTGCCGTGCCCCGGTGTGGCTACCAGAATCGAGCCACGACCTCCGTTACCGAAGAAGGATGCGCGTCATGATGTATGCCGATTTGATCGATCAGGAAGATTTGTTGGGCCAGCTCAAGGCGTTGGGTATTCAAGTACCCAGCGGCACTACCGCCGATCAGGCTTGCGAGTGCGCGGTGCGCGGTCTGGATAATGTTCGCGCGTTTGAACTGCGCAAGATGGTCAAGGACATGTACACCAGCGGCGCCAGCATTCAGCCTGCGGTGCGCCAGGCGATCGACAAACAGTTGTTGCCGGCATTGGCGGACTACCAGCAAAGCCATAGCGCCTGATAAATCCATTCGCGAGCAGGCTCGCTCCCACAGTAGGAATGCATTCCAATGTGGGAGCGAGCCTGTCTCCGGGCGGCGTTCCGACGAAGAACGATGACTCGGTCTACAGCCTCACGCTGGCAAATGTCGATTCATTGCGCGCCTGACTCAACGCCGACATCGGCCCCGACAGCGGCGACATCACGATTGCCTGCGGCAGCGGCAACATCGCCACTTGCTGGGTGGTGTTGGAGCCGACGCGCTCGTCACGCGGCGGAATGCCGAAGTATTCGCGGTAGCACTTGGAGAAGTGCGGCGTGGAGACGAAACCACACACCGACGCCACTTCGATGATCGACATCGGCGTCTGCTTGAGCAGTTGCCGGGCGCGGATCAGGCGCAGCTTCAAGTAGTAGCGCGACGGCGAGCAGTGCAAATATTTCTGGAACAACCGCTCCAGCTGTCGACGCGACACGGCGACGTACACCGCCAACTCATCCAGGTCGATCGGCTCTTCCAGATTGGCTTCCATCAGCGCGACGATTTCCTGCAGTTTCGGCTGATTGGTGCCGAGCATGTGCTTGAGCGGCACGCGCTGGTGATCCTGCTCGTTGCGGATGCGTTCGTAGACAAACATTTCCGAGATCGCGGCGGACAGTTCACGGCCGTGATCGCGGCTGATCAGGTGCAGCATCATGTCCAGCGGCGCGGTGCCGCCAGAGCTGGTGAAACGGTTACGGTCGAGGGTGAACAAGCGCGTGCTCATGGCCACGCGCGGGAAAGCTTCCTGCATCGCCGCCAGACACTCCCAGTGCACGCTGCAATCGAAACCGTCGAGCAACCCGGCGCAGGCCAGCGCCCAACTGCCAGTGCACACGGCGCCGAGGCGCTTGGACTGACGCGCCTGGCTTTGCAGCCACGAGACATGTTCACGGGTCACGGTGCGTTGAATGCCGATACCGCCGCAGACGATCACAGTGTCGAGTGGCGGGGCTTTGTGCATGGAAGCGTCGGGAGTGATTTGCAGACCGTCACTGGCCCACACCTGGCCGCCATCGACGGTAAGGGTGCTCCAGCGATACAGCTCGCGACCGGACAATTGGTTGGCCATGCGCAGGGGTTCTACTGCGGAGGCCAGAGAAATCAGCGTGAAATTGTCCAGCAGCAGAAAGCCGATGGATTGAGGCGCACGGTTCTGGGGTTGGGCCCCGGAGTTGAACGACGTCATCGCGGTATCTCCTCACACAAAGCGGGTGATGGCCTCAGGCGGAGGCTCTTGTTATTGCCAGCGTTCTCGCGTGGGAGACGGGCTTTGTTATGACAGAGCAATTGCCATGCCTAAAATTGGATGGCCGTTCAATAACTCCTGAAAACGACGTCGCGACGTGTCTATCCGAGCCGTCCGACGAAAGGTATTTCGAAGTGCCATCAGCGACGGTGAAAGCCCTGCCCCGACGTCTGTGAGCAAATCGGTAGCACTTGTGGGAACTGGCCTGCGCGCAGTTTGTGGGGAGTGTCACCGCAGGCACGGGTGACGGACGGTAGCGGGTGCTGAATGCATGTAACAGCTGGGAAAGACTCTTATCTGTTTGCGACGCGCTAAAAGGTGGCGTGATTTATTGTCCGTGTTCACTTGGTGAGCAGTTTTGACTGGTCTGGCCCCTTCGCGAGCAGGCTCGCTCCCACAGTAGATCTCCAGCGAACACAAAATTGGTGAACGCCAGGTTCCAATGTGGGAGCGAGCCTGCTCGCGAAGAATTCACCTCGGTGTCACTGATTCAGCACTCAACCGCGCTGACCGCCAAGCCACCGCGCGAAGTCTCTTTATATTTGTCATGCATGTCGGCACCGGTATCGCGCATGGTGCGAATCACCCGGTCCAGCGAAATAAAGTGCTGACCATCACCACGCAGCGCCATCTGCGCCGCGTTTATCGCCTTCACCGCCGCAATCGCGTTGCGCTCGATGCACGGCACTTGCACCAGGCCACCGACCGGATCGCAAGTCAGCCCAAGGTTATGCTCCAGGCCAATTTCCGCCGCGTTGCACAACTGCTCCGGCGTAGCGCCAAGAATCTCTGCCAGCCCCGCCGCCGCCATCGCGCACGCCGAGCCGACTTCACCCTGACAGCCAACCTCAGCGCCCGAGATAGAAGCATTCTTCTTGCACAGAATCCCCACCGCCGCCGCACCGAGGAAGTAGTCGACCACGTTGGCGTCAGTCACCGCCTCGCTGAACTTCATAAAGTAATGCAGCACCGCCGGAATGATCCCCGCCGCACCATTGGTCGGCGCCGTCACCATGCGCCCGCCCGCCGCGTTCTCTTCATTCACCGCCAGCGCAAACAGGTTGACCCACTCCATCGCGCTAAGCGTCGAGCCAATCACATTGGGCTTACCCAATTCCTGAAGACTGCGATGCAACTTCGCCGCACGCCGCCGCACATTCAAACCGCCGGGCAGGATGCCCTCGTGTTTCAGCCCCTGCTCGACGCAATCCTGCATCGCCCGCCACAGTTTCATAAGGCCGGCACGGATCTCTTCTTCACTGCGCCAGACCTTTTCGTTGGCCAGCATCAGTTCGGCGACCCGCAGGTTGTTCTTTTTACAAAGCTCCAGCAATTCAACCGCGCTGGAAAAGTCGTAAGGCAGTTCAGTGCGATCCAGATCGACCACGCCACTGGACGCCTGCGCCTCATCCACGACGAAGCCCCCACCGACCGAATAGTAGGTGTCGCGATGCAGTTCGCCGTGATCGCCCTCGGCCACAATCGTCATGGCATTGGGGTGGAACGGCAGGTTCTCGTCGATCAGACGCATGTCCCGCGCCCAGACAAACGGCACCGACAAACGACCATCCAATAGAAGGGTATGAGTTTCGCGCAGCGCCTGAATCCGCGGGCCGATCTGCGCCGGGTCGATTGCGTCCGGCCATTCGCCCATCAAACCCATGATCACCGCGTTGTCGCTGCCGTGACCGATACCGGTCGCCGACAACGAACCGAACAGTTGCACCTCGATTCGCCGCACCTGTTCCAGTTGATGCTGGCTCCTTAACGACTCGACGAACAACGCCGCCGCGCGCATCGGCCCGACGGTGTGGGAACTGGACGGGCCGATGCCGATTTTGAACAGGTCGAAAACGCTGATAGCCATTGCTGCAGAGCTCCTGAGGGTGCCGGTCCGGGACGCAAAAGCGCCCGCTGGCGGAGCTGCTACGCTCAAGCTGCGATCCGCCGGAATGCCCGCATCATCAGGCTTTTGTCGGAGCGCACGGCGTCTGACACCGACGCACTCATGTCCACCAGCGCCGCGCCGTTTTCGCCCCGGTTTTTCGCCGTTTTTTTGCGGTTCAGATGGCCATCGGGGGCTGAAAAAAGCTGTAAACGACGTCACCGACACTAGATACGACCATCCCTGTACTGGATACGACCCCCCCTGTAGGCGTCAGATTTTCACTGGTACATGATCGTTGTGACTCGATTGCAAGGCGCCGTGGTAGAGCTGTCTCCAGAACGCCATCCAACCGCAACCTATAAGTGCGGTGGTCCACAGTCGGAACACTGCCAAAAAAAACACCAAGGAGTCCATCCATGAAAGGTTCCCCGTCGTTGTTGTTGGCCGCCATGCTGAGTCTGCCGTTACTGGCGCAAGCTGCAGAACCGGCGCAGTGCAGTACCGTTAACTTCTCCGATGTCGGCTGGACCGACATCACCGCGACCACCGCCACCACCTCCGTCGTGCTCAACGCCCTCGGTTACAAGACCAAGACCACCATGATCTCCGTGCCCGTGACCTACAAGTCGCTGGCCGACGGCAAGAACATGGACGTGTTCCTCGGCAACTGGATGCCGACCATGGAAAACGACATCAAGGCCTACCGCGACGCCGGCACCGTGGAAACCGTGCGCACCAACCTCAAGGGCGCCAAATACACCCTCGCCGTGCCGCAAGCCTTGTATGACAAAGGTCTGCATGACTTCGCCGACATCGCCAAATTCAAGAAAGAGCTCGACGGCAAGATCTACGGGATCGAGCCTGGCAACGACGGTAACCGGCTGATTCAGAGCATGATCGACAAGGACGCCTTCGGCCTGAAGACCGCCGGTTTCAAAGTCGTCGAATCCTCGGAAGCGGGCATGCTCTCGCAGGTTGATCGCGCGCAGAAACGCGACACCGCCGTGGTCTTCCTCGGCTGGGCGCCGCACCCGATGAACAAGCGCTTCAAGATTCAATACCTGACCGGCGGCGATGATTTCTTCGGCCCCGATTTCGGTGCTGCAACCGTGGCGACCAACACCCGCAAGGGTTACGCCGCGGAGTGCAGCAACGTCGGTCAGTTGCTGAAGAACCTGGAGTTCACCGTCGACATGGAAAGCGAACTGATGGGCAACATCCTCGACGACAAGATGAAGCCTGACGCGGCCGCCAAGGCCTGGCTGAAAAAGAATCCACAAGTGCTCGATACCTGGCTCGCTGGCGTGACCACCATTGACGGTAAACCTGGCCTGGAGGCCGTGAAAGCCAAGCTTCAGTAATCGCTTATGCCGGACGGCTGCGGCCGTCCGGGCTGTTTATTTCCTTGCATGCGGACGTTCACTACCATGCTGATTGATCAGAAAATACCTCTAGGCCAGTACATCGCGGGCTTCGTTGAATGGTTGACGCAACACGGCGCCAGCACGTTCGACGCAATCGCCGTGACCCTGGAAACGATGATCCACGGCGTGACGTTTGCGCTGACCTGGTTCAACCCTTTTGTCTTGATCGGCCTCATCGCCCTGCTCGCGCATTTCATCCAGCGCAAATGGGGATTGACCGTTTTCGTTATCGCTTCCTTTCTGCTGATCCTCAATCTGGGGTACTGGCAGGAAACCATGGAAACCCTCGCCCAGGTCATGTTCGCGACCCTGGTCTGCGTGGTCATCGGCGTGCCGTTGGGCATCGTCGCCGCGCACAAACCGATGTTCTACACTTTAATGCGTCCGGTACTCGATCTGATGCAGACCGTACCGACCTTCGTTTACCTCATTCCTACCCTGACCCTCTTCGGGCTGGGTGTGGTGCCGGGCCTGATCTCCACGGTGGTGTTCGCCATCGCTGCGCCGATCCGCCTGACCTACCTGGGCATCCGCGATGTCCCGCAAGAACTGATGGACGCCGGCAAGGCCTTCGGCTGCTCGCGTCGCCAATTGCTCTCACGGATCGAACTGCCTCACGCCATGCCGAGCATCGCTGCCGGCATCACCCAGTGCATCATGCTGTCGTTGTCGATGGTGGTGATCGCGGCACTGGTAGGCGCCGACGGACTCGGCAAACCGGTGGTCAACGCACTGAACACTGCTGATATCGCCCTGGGCTTCGAAGCGGGCCTGGCGATCGTACTGCTGGCGATCATGCTCGACCGTATCTGCAAACAACCCGACGCCAAAGTAGGGGGTGACGCATGAGCATAATTCGCTTCGAAGACGTCGACGTAATCTTCTCCAAGGATCCACGCGAGGCGCTCAAGCTGCTGGATCAGGGCATGACCCGCAACGAAATCCTGAAGAAGACCGGACAGATTGTCGGCGTGGAAAAAGCCACGCTGGACATCAACAAAGGCGAGATCTGCGTGCTGATGGGCCTGTCGGGTTCCGGCAAGTCGAGCCTGCTGCGCTGCATCAACGGCCTCAACACCGTGAGTCGCGGCAAGCTGTTCGTCGAGCATGAAAACCGCCAGATCGACATCGCCTCCTGCACCCCGGCCGAGCTGAAAATGATGCGCACCAAGCGCATCGCCATGGTGTTCCAGAAGTTCGCCCTGATGCCTTGGCTGACGGTGCGCGAGAACATCAGTTTCGGTCTGGAAATGCAGGGTCGCCCGGAGAAGGAACGCAAGAAGCTCGTCGACGAAAAACTCGAACTGGTTGGCCTGACCCAATGGCGCAACAAGAAGCCTGACG
The DNA here is from genome assembly GCF_001648775.1 of Pseudomonas fluorescens. Taxonomy (GTDB): domain Bacteria; phylum Pseudomonadota; class Gammaproteobacteria; order Pseudomonadales; family Pseudomonadaceae; genus Aquipseudomonas; species Aquipseudomonas fluorescens_M. The sequence continues at coordinate 38,254 of NZ_LVEJ01000019.1, read as the reverse complement.
AACTCTCCGGCGGCATGCAGCAGCGTGTCGGTCTGGCGCGGGCACTGGCGATGGACGCCGACATACTGCTGATGGACGAACCGTTCTCGGCGCTCGACCCGCTGATTCGTCAGGGCTTGCAGGATGAACTGCTGGAACTGCAACGCAAGCTGAACAAGACCATTGTGTTCGTGAGTCACGACCTCGACGAGGCGCTGAAACTCGGTAGCCGCATCGCGATCATGAAGGACGGCCGGATCATCCAGTACAGCGTGCCGGAAGAGATCGTGCTGAACCCGGCGGATGATTATGTGCGCACCTTCGTCGCGCACACCAATCCGCTCAATGTGCTCTGCGGTCGCAGCCTGATGCGCACACTGGACAAGTGCAAACGTATCAACGGTTCGGTGTGTCTCGATCCGGGCGGCGACTCGTGGCTGGACCTGGCTGAAGGCAACACCATCAAGGGTGCGCGGCAGAATGGTTCAGTGTTGAACCTGCAGAACTGGGCACCGGGGCAAGCGGTTGAGGGGCTGGAGCGCAAGCCGACGCTGGTGGATTCGAATATCGGCATGCGTGATGCGTTGCAGATTCGTTATCAGACCGGCAACAAGCTGGTGCTGCACGATGACAATCATGTGGTGGGGATCTTGGGTGACAGCGAGTTGTATCACGCGCTGTTGGGCAAGAACCTCGGTTAAGGCGGGATAAAAAAAGGGATCGCGGTGAGCGATCCCTTTTTTATTGGGTCAGGGAAAAGCCCCTCATCGGAACGCCGCCCGCCTAGCCCTCTCCCAGAGGGAGAGGGGACTGACCGAGTTGTATTTTCAAGCTACATCGACCTGAGAAATCGAGTCGAACTCAGGTATTGAAAAGCCCCCGATCTGCTCCCTTTCTCCCTCTCCCTTGGGGAGAGGGCTGGGGTGAGGGCAAGCTTTTGACTTTAGCTGTACACCCGGCCAAGGAGCTGCCGATGGCTTTCAAACTGATCGAGCACATCGCGCGTGATCTGATCCTGCGTGAAGCCCATCAGGTCGTAATCCTGGCTGCCGTTGTGCAAATACACTTCAGCGCGGTAGTAACGCTGGCGCGCTTCATCGGATTGAGCCGATTCGGTCGGGGTCGCCAGATAGCCGTCCAGGCTGACTTCGTAGACGAAAGGGTTGCCCTCTTCCATCTCGACGCGCACGCCCATGCAGCGCTTGGATTTACCCAACAGCGTCTGCACTTCCAGACCCTGCGCACGCATTTGCGCGGTGGCATCTTCCAGCGCCGGGCTGACCTGCTTGTCCATAAAGCGCTGCACTACCGATTGGCTCGGTTGCAGGTCCAGTTGCGTCAGACGCTCGCTGAAACCACGACGACCGCGCTCGGCCAGTTGCGCCTGCTCTTGTTCGATCTGCACGTCCTGGCGCATCGCCTTGTGCAGGCCGAACATGAAGAACACCAGCACCACCGAGAACGGCAGACCGGCCAGTACCACCATGGTTTGCATGGCTTCAAAGTTACCGGCGAACAGCAGACCGATGGTCACCAGCGTGATCACCACCGACCAGAAGATCCGCAGCCAGTGCGGCGCATCTTCGTCGACGTTGCCGCCCTTGCAGGACAGATTCGCCATCATCACCGCGCCGGAGTCGGCCGGGGTCAGGAACAGCACGAAGCCGACAAAGATCGACACACCGATGACGACTTTCGACGCCGGGTAGTGCTCAAGCAATTGATAGATCGCCATCGACGGCTGTTCCAGCGCCGTTTTGCCGAGCTCCACCGCCCCATGGTTCATCACCAGGTCCAGCGCCGAGTTACCGAAGATCGACAGCCAGGCCAAGGTAAAGCCCAGTGGAATCAGCAGCACGCCAGCCACCAGTTCACGCACGGTACGACCACGGGAAATACGCGCGATGAACATGCCGACGAATGGCGCCCAGGAAATCCACCACGCCCAGTAGAACAGGGTCCACAGGCCCATCCAGCGCTCGGACTTGGCGTTGTCGCCCTCGTACACATAAAGGTCGAAGGTTTTCAGCACGATACCGTTGAGGTAATCGCCGATGTTCTGCACGAAGCCATTGAGCAGGTGCAGGGTCGGGCCGAACAGCAAGACGAAAATCAGCAGACCGCTGAACAGCACGATGTTCAGGTTGGACAGACGACGGATGCCGTTTTCCACGCCGGACACGGCAGCGATGGTCGCCACGGTGCTCATCACGATGATCACGATCAAAAGGTTAGTGTTGCTGTGTTCCATGCCGAACAGGTTTTCCAGGCCCGAAGACACTTGCAGCGAACCGATCCCCAGGTTCGTCACCAGACCCAGCAGGGTCACGAACATGCCGAAGCCGTCCACCGCGTGACCGGCCGCGCCCTTGACCCAACGTTCGCCGACCAGCGGATACAACGCCGAACGCAGTGCCAGTGGCTGGTTATGACGGTAAGCAAAGTACGCCACGGCCAGACCGACCAGTGCGTAAATCGCCCAGCCGTGCAGGCCCCAGTGCAGGAAAGTCAGCTGTACTGCCTGACGCGCAGCCAGGTTGCTGGCCGATGCGCCTTCCGGCGGATTGAAGTAGTGATCCAGCGGCTCGGACGCGCCGAAGTACAGCAGCGAAATACCGATACCCGACGAGAACAGCATCCCCGCCCAGGCGCCGTAACTGAAATCCGGGGTGTCATCCTTGCTGCCCAGTTTGAGTTTGCCGTACGAGGAAAACGCCAGGCCGACGACGAATACCAGGTAGGCGGCGATCACCACCATGTAGTACCAGCCGAAGCTGCGCGACAACCAGGCCTGAGCGATACCCAACAGTCTGCCGGCCTCTTGCGGGGCGATAATCAGAATGGCGGTCAACAACAGAATCAGCGCGGTAGAGGTGTAAAACACCCAACCGTTGACCGTCACCTTCTCGGGCGGGGTCTTTATAAGCGAGGCAGAACTCATGGCACAAATGCTCCAGGCAGTGCGAGAGAAGAACACAAGGCAACACGGAACCCGACCAATCGGTTAGTTGGCAGCCGACCGGCGGGTGATATAAAGACACCCCGAAAAATGCCCGAACCTGCCGAAATGGCGCTGCGAATCGCTTTCGTGGCCGAAGGTGGACGGACGTTCATCCGAAACCTGGCCCTGAGCGTCTTGCCCTTTCAACACGTCCATCGAATCGCGAACCGCGCCATGCCCCACGCAGGTTTCGAGCTTTTTCGAATGTCGGTTTTATCGCCACTTACACGCAGGAAAAATCTGTAGGCAGCGACGATTTGTCGCAGATCTTATTCTTTGTTGATTGAACGTTCAATCAAAACAAAATAGACTGGCCGTCAATCCGATAGGCGTGATTCGCCGCTCGGAAGGCCTAAGGAGATGTGCAAGATGCCCAAGGTCGGTATGCAACCCATCCGCCGCCAACAACTGATCGAAGCCACATTGCAGGCGGTCGATCAGGTCGGAATGGGGGACGCCAGCATTGCGCTGATCGCCCGTTTGGCCGGTGTCTCGAATGGCATCATCAGTCATTACTTTCAGGACAAGAACGGCCTGATTGCCGCCACGATGCGGTATCTGATGAGCGTCCTCAGCGAGAACGTCACCCTGCGCCGCCAAGCGCTGGCAGATGACAGCCCACGGGCGCATCTGCAGGTGATCATCGAAGGCAACTTCGACGCCAGCCAGGTCAATGGCCCGGCAATGAAAACCTGGCTGGCCTTCTGGGCCACCAGCATGCACCAGCCGTCTTTGCACAGGTTGCAGCGGATCAACGATCACCGCCTGTATTCCAACCTGTGCTGCGAGTTCCGCCGTGTGTTGCCGCTCGAAGATGCGCGCACCGCAGCGCGTGGCCTGGCAGCGTTGATTGACGGTTTGTGGTTGCGCGGCGCGTTGTCGGGAGACGCTTTCGACACAGCGCAGGCGCAACAGATCGCTTACGAATACATGGATTTCCAATTGGCCAAGAAGGTGAGCTAGAGCACACAGAAAACGCTCGGCCCCTCACTGCCACCGCAGCCTCACCGCGGTGGTCAACGCCAACCACTAATGCACTTGCGAGGACACTATGGCCCGTTTCGAACTGCAAAAACTTTACATCGATGGCGCGTACTCCGACGCTGGCAGCGATGCCACCTTCGAAGCCATCAACCCGGCGAACGGTGAAGTCCTCGCCCAAGTGCAACGTGCGACCAAGGAAGACGTCGAGCGCGCTGTGGTCGCTGCTGAAAAGGGCCAGAAAATCTGGGCTGCAATGACCGCCATGGAGCGTTCGCGCATCCTGCGTCGTGCCGTCGACATCCTGCGCGAGCGCAACGATGAGCTGGCCGCGCTGGAAACCCTGGACACCGGTAAATCCTTCTCCGAAACCAAGTACGTCGACATCGTTACCGGCGCTGACGTGCTGGAATACTATGCAGGCCTGGTGCCGGCGATCGAAGGCGAGCAGATTCCGCTGCGTGACACCTCTTTTGTTTACACCCGTCGCGAGCCGCTGGGCGTTGTCGCCGGTATCGGCGCGTGGAACTACCCGATCCAGATCGCGCTGTGGAAATCCGCTCCAGCCCTGGCGGCCGGTAACGCGATGATCTTCAAGCCAAGCGAAGTCACCTCGCTGACCACCCTGAAACTGGCCGAGATCTTCACCGAAGCCGGCCTGCCAAACGGCGTGTTCAACGTCCTGACCGGCAGCGGCCGCGAAGTCGGCACCTGGTTGACCGAGCACCCACGCATCGAAAAAATCTCCTTCACCGGCGGCACCGACACCGGCAAGAAAGTCATGGCCAGCGCTTCGGCTTCGTCGCTGAAAGACGTGACCATGGAACTGGGCGGCAAGTCCCCGCTGATCATCTGCGACGACGCCGACCTCGATCGCGCTGCCGACACCGCGATGATGGCCAACTTCTACAGCTCCGGTCAGGTCTGCACCAACGGCACTCGCGTGTTCGTTCCGGCGCACCTGAAAGCCGCTTTCGAAGCCAAGATCGTTGAGCGCGTTGCACGCATCCGCGTCGGCAACCCGGAAGACGAAAACACCAACTTCGGCCCGCTGGTCAGCTTCGCGCACATGGAAAGCGTGCTGGGCTACATCGCCAAAGGCAAAGAAGAAGGTGCCCGCGTCCTGTGCGGCGGCGACCGTCTGACCGACGGCGAATTCGCCAAAGGCGCCTTCGTGGCACCAACCGTGTTCACCGATTGCACCGACGACATGACCATCGTCCGCGAAGAAATCTTTGGCCCGGTGATGGCGATCCTCTCCTACGAAACCGAAGAAGAAGTGATCCGCCGCGCCAACGACACCGACTTCGGCCTGGCCGCCGGTATCGTCACCAAAGACCTGAACCGCGCCCACCGCGTGATTCATCAACTGGAAGCCGGTATCTGCTGGATCAACGCCTGGGGCGAGTCCGACGCAAAAATGCCGGTCGGCGGTTACAAGCAGTCGGGTGTTGGTCGTGAGAACGGCATCAGCTCGCTGAACAACTTCACCCGCATCAAATCGGTACAGGTCGAGCTGGGCGATTACGTTTCGGTGTTCTAAGACCCGAGTCTTGTATTGCTCGCGAGGCCGTCTTCGCGAGCAGGCTCACTCCCACATTGGAGCAGTGTCTCCTGTGGGAGCGAGCCCGCTCGCGAATCGAGTGCAAAGCACTCGTCAGGCCCGACCTGACCACATCTAAAGAGGGTGCATTCAATGTCCCAAGAATTCGATTACATCATCATCGGTGCCGGCTCGGCCGGTAACACCCTGGCGACCCGTCTGACTGAAGACGCTGGCGTCACCGTTCTGCTGCTCGAAGCAGGCGGCCCGGACTACCGTTTCGACTTCCGCACGCAAATGCCCGCCGCACTGGCGTTCCCGCTGCAAGGCCGTCGTTACAACTGGGCGTACGAAACCGATCCAGAGCCACACATGGACGGTCGTCGGATGGAATGCGGTCGCGGCAAAGGCCTCGGCGGCTCTTCGCTGATCAACGGCATGTGCTACATCCGTGGTAACGCGATGGACTACGACGGCTGGGCAAAACTGCCAGGCCTGGAAAACTGGTCGTACCTCGACTGCCTGCCGTACTTCCGCAAAGCCGAAACCCGCGACATCGGCCCGAACGATTACCACGGTGGCGAAGGTCCGGTCAGCGTGACCACGCCGAAGGCTGGCAACAACCCGCTGTTCCACGCCATGGTTGAAGCTGGCGTGCAAGCCGGTTACCCGCGCACCGAAGACTTGAACGGTTATCAACAGGAAGGCTTCGGCCCGATGGACCGCACCGTGACGCCAAACGGCCGTCGTGCTTCCACCGCCCGTGGCTACCTCGACACCGCGAAAAAGCGTTCGACCCTGACCATCGTCACCCACGCCCTGACCGACAAGATTCTGTTTGAAGGCAAGCGTGCTGTTGGCGTGCGTTACCTGGTTGGCGACGCTGAAGAGCGTGTTGAAGCCAAGGCGCGCAAAGAAGTCCTGCTGTGCTCCGGCGCCATCGCTTCGCCGCAGATTCTGCAGCGCTCCGGCGTAGGCCCGGCGAAACTGCTGGAAAGCCTCGACATCCCGGTCGTTCACGACCTGCCGGGCGTCGGTGAAAACCTGCAGGATCACCTTGAGCTGTACCTGCAATACGCTTGCACTCAGCCGGTTTCGCTGTACCCGTCGCTGCTCTGGTACAACCAGCCGGCCATCGGTGCCGAATGGCTGTTCAACGGCACCGGTATCGGCGCCAGCAACCAGTTCGAAGCCGGCGGTTTCATCCGTTCGCGTCCGGAATTCGAATGGCCGAACATCCAGTACCACTTCCTGCCGGTAGCGATTAACTACAACGGCAGCAACGGTGTGAAAGAGCACGGTTTCCAGGCGCACATGGGTTCCATGCGTTCGCCGAGCCGTGGTCGCATCCAGGCCAAGTCGAAAGACCCGCGCCAGCACCCGAGCATCCTGTTCAACTACATGGCCACCGAGCAAGACTGGCAGGAGTTCCGCGACGGCATCCGCCTGACCCGTGAAATCATGCAACAGCCTGCGCTGGACGCTTTCCGTGGTCGCGAAATCAGCCCGGGCATCGAAGTGCAAACCGATGAGCAGCTGGACAAGTTCATCCGCGAGCACGCCGAAACTGCGTTCCACCCGTCCTGCTCGTGCAAGATGGGCACCGACGAGATGGCTGTGGTCGATGGCGAAGGTCGCGTACACGGCATGCAGAGCCTGCGTGTGGTCGATGCCTCGATCATGCCGATCATCACCACCGGCAACCTGAACGCGCCGACGATCATGATCGCCGAGAAAATCGCCGACAAGATCCGTGGCCGCCAGCCGCTGCCGCGCAGCACCGCACCGTACTACGTCGCGGGCGATGCACCGGTGAAGGGCAAGCCGATGCGTGATATCACCCCGGCTGCTCAGTAAGACGTAATACCGAGGCGCGGCCTTCGCGAGCAGGCTCGCTCCCACACTGGATCTGTGTCGTTCACAAATCAAATGTGGGAGCGAGCCTGCTCGCGAAGGGGCCCTCACATTCAGCACAAATTCCCTCGCTGCACAGTAAATCCTCCTACCCCCCCTCTTCACTTGATCCTACCCCCACGCAGGCCTACTCTAGACCTCGCGCAACCGTTTCACCCCTCCCCGCCGCTGCTCTACCGCTTCCCCCTGACAAGGAGGTTCCCGAATGTTCGATTTCCACCCCCAGCTCAAGCAGCGCTTTGCTGCCTTGCGCACGGGCGCTGAGTTTTTTTCCCTGCGGTATGTACGCGAGTCCGGCCAGTACCTGTCGGTACGCAAGAATGTCGCCGAACCGCCGAGCCTGAGCCGCGACGAAGGCGCGATGCTCACCGTGCGCGTCAACGGCGTTGAAGCCTATGCCGCGACCAATGACCTGTCGCAACAAGGTCTGCAAGCCGCCCTCGAACGCGCCGAGCAGCAAGCGCGCCGGCTCAAGCCGCACGCCTTGCTCGACCTGCGCGATCAGCCAGTGTCCAGCGATCGTGCTGATTACTTTTCGCCCAATCTCGAACAACCCTTTCCGTCCCTGAGCGAATGCTTTGAGTTGCTCGGCGCGGAATCCGCCTCGGTGCCAAAGGATGAGCGCCTGGTGAATTGGCAGGTGAGCATTGGCATTACCCACGTCGAGCAGATCTACCTGAGCAGCGCCGGGGCGCAATTGCGCCAGGCCCAGCGCTTCGTTTACCCAGGCCTCGACGTCACCGCCTATGACGGCAACGACAGCCAGACCCGCAGCCTCGGCCGCGAGAACTTCGGCCAACAGGGCGGCGCTGACGTGATCAGCCGTTGCGGTTTGATCGGCGCCGGCCCGCAAGTCGCCGATCAGGCGCTGCAACTGCTGCTCGCGCCGAACACCCCGCAAGGCCCGCGCGACCTGCTGTTGATGCCCGATCAAATGATGCTGCAGATCCACGAATCCATCGGCCATCCGCTGGAACTCGACCGCATCCTCGGCGACGAACGCAATTACGCCGGCACCAGTTTCGTCAAAGCCAGCGACTTCGGCAGCCTGCAATACGGCTCGAAACTGCTCAACGTGACCTTCGATCCGGGCATTCCCGAAGAACTGGCCAGCTACGGCCATGACGACGACGGCACTCAAGCAAGCAAACAATTTCTGATTCGCGATGGCTTGCTGCTGCGGCCGCTGGGCGGTGCGCTGTCGCAATATCGTGCCGGGATGGAAGGCGTAGCCAACAGTCGCGCCTGCGGCTGGAACCGCGCGCCGATCGACCGCATGGCCAACCTCAATATCGAGCCGGGCGATCAGCCTTTAAACAAACTGATCGAAGGCATCGAGAACGGCATTCTGATGAGCACCAACCGTTCGTGGTCGATTGACGATGCGCGCAACAAATTCCAGTTCGGTTGCGAATGGGGCCAGTTGATCGAAAACGGTGAACTCAAAGGCGTGGTAAAAAACCCGAACTACCGGGCAATTTCCGCGCACTTCTGGAAAAGCCTGCGCGCCGTCGGCGACGCCAACACCGTCAAGGTGCTGGGCACGCCGAACTGCGGCAAGGGTGAACCGAACCAGGTGATCCGCGTCGGCCACGCTTCGCCGGCCTGCGTATTCAGCAACGTTGATGTGTTTGGGGGAGACGCCTGATGAGCATTTCGAAGAGTCAGTCCGACGCCTTCAAGGTCATGGTCAATTGGCTGCGCGACAGCGTGCGTGAACCGGAGCAGTTCACCCTCAGCTACGCTGCTGAATCCTCGGCGTTTGTGCGTTTCAATCACGCCAAGGTGCGTCAGGCCGGGCAAGTGCAGCAGGCCAACATCGTTCTGAAGTTGATCAACGACGGACGTCACGCCGACCTGCAAGTCACCCTTTCCGGTGATCAGGAGGGCGATCTGCAACGCCTCGCCGAAGGCCTGCAACAACTGCGCGAAACCCTGCCGCTGCTGCCGCAGGATCCGTATCTGCTGCTCAATCACAACGGCTGGCAGAGCCAGAACGTGCAGGAACATCCGCTGCCGGACACCGAACAGGTTGTCGATGAAATCTGCGCAGCAGCTGAAGGTCTGGATTTGGTCGGCTTCTATGCTGCGGGCCCGATCAGCCGTGGTTTCGCCAGTTCTTCGGGGGCGTTTGGCTGGCATCAGGCCAACAGCTTCAACTTCGACTTCAGCCTGTTTCACGAGAACGGCGAAGCGGTGAAAGCCAGCTATGCCGGGCATGACTGGAGCCGCGAAGGTTTTGCCAAGCGCTTTGCCCAGGCACGCGAGCAACTGGAATTTCTCGGTCGTCCGTTGCGCACGTTGGCACCGGGGCAATACCGCGCGTACCTGGCGCCAGCGGCGCTGGAAGAAATCATGGGCATGCTGAGCTGGGGCGGTTTTTCGGCGCAGTCGATTGCCAGCAAAAGCAGCCCGTTGCAGAAGCTGTATGTCGGCGATCAGGCCTTCAGTCCGCTGCTGTCGCTGGACGAGAAGGTCAGCGAATCGCTGAGCCCGGCGTTTTCCGGCGAAGGTTATCCGCGCAGTGATTTGCGTTTGATTGTCGAAGGCAAGGCTGGCGATCAACTGGTCGGCTCGCGCAGTGCCGCCGAATACGGTCTGACCGCCAACGGCGCTGGCGGCGGTGAAATGCCGAGTGCATTGAACATGGCCGCCGGTGATCTGTCGCAAACAGAGATCCTCAAGCAATTGGGCACCGGGCTGTACATCAGCAACCTGTGGTACCTGAACTACTCGGATCAACCGGCGGCACGCATGACCGGCATGACCCGCTTCGCGACTTTCTGGGTCGAGAACGGCGAGATCCAGGCGCCGGTCAGCACCATGCGTTTTGACGATAGCGCTTACAGTTTGCTGGGTTCGCAGCTGGAAGCGCTGACCGCCGAGCGTGAGTTGTTGCTGTCGGCGAGTACCTACAGCCAACGCAACACGTCGTCGGCGTTGCTGCCGGGGGCACTGGTCAGCCGTTTGACCTTGACCCTGTAACACCGCAAAAACCTGTGGGAGCGAGCTTGCTCGCGAAGAGGCCATGTCATTCAACATTGATGGCGACTGACCTACCGCTTTCGCGAGCAAGCTCGCTCCCACACTGACCGCGTTCGACAATGGATATGCATTAACTCCAACGACAAGAGGTTCCATGCCCAACCGCCCGCCTCTCGACGCCATCACCGCCCGCTGGTTGCCGTGGGTCGTCGCTATCGCGTTCTTCATGCAGTCCCTCGACGGGACCATCCTCAACACCGCGCTGCCCGCCATGGCCCGCGATCTCGCCGAAGATCCATTGCGCATGCAAGGCGTGGTCATCTCTTACATGCTCACCGTCGCGTTGCTGATCCCTGCCTCAGGCTGGATCGCCGACCGCTTCGGCACCAAGAAAATCTTCTTCGGCGCGATTCTGCTGTTCAGCTTCGGCTCGTTGCTCTGTGCGCTGTCGAGCAGCCTGAGCATGCTGGTCGGCGCCCGCGTCATTCAAGGCCTGGGTGGTGCGCTGATGCTGCCGGTCGGGCGACTGGTGGTGCTGCGCGCGTACCCGCGATCCGAACTGGTGCGGATCATGGGCTTCATCACCATCCCCGGCCTGCTCGGCCCGTTGATCGGCCCGACCATGGGCGGCTGGATGGTCGAATTCCTGACATGGCACTGGATCTTCCTGATCAACCTGCCGGTCGGCGTCATCGGTTGCTACGCGGTGTGGAAATTCATTCCCGACCTGCGCGGCACCGAACGCACGCGCTTCGATAGCCTCGGTTTCCTGTTGTTCGGCGCGGCGATGATCCTCATCACCATCGCCATGGAAGGCCTCGGCGAATTGCACTTGCCGCACCTGCGCGTGATGTTGCTGCTGTTCGGCGGCATGGCCTGTCTGGCGGCGTACTGGTTGCGTGCCGGGCACATTGAAAACCCGCTGTTCGCGCCGTCGCTGTTCAAGACCCGCACCTTTGCCGTCGGTATTCTCGGCAACCTCTTTGCCCGTTTGGGCAGCGGTGCATTGCCGTTTCTGGTGCCGTTGCTGCTGCAAGTGGCGCTCGGCTATTCACCGTCGCAAGCGGGGATGAGCATGCTGCCGCTGGCCGCAGCGGCGATGATCGCCAAGTGGGTGGCGCGGCCGCTGATCGAACGGCTTGGCTATCGCATCGTCCTCACGGGTAACACGCTGGCATTGGGGATCATGCTGGCGAGCATGGGTCTGGTCAGCGAGCAAACGCCGTATTGGTTGCTGCTGTGTCTGCTGGCGATTCTCGGTGCGATCAACTCGCTGCAATTTACGGCGATGAACACCGTGACATTGATCGATCTGGATGACGCCAGCGCCAGCAGCGGCAACAGCTTGCTGTCGGTGGTGGCGCAGTTGTCATTGAGCCTGGGGGTTGCCTGCGCCGGTGCGTTGCTGGGCGGGTTTACCGCAGAGGTCGGTAACGATGGCGTGGAAACCGTGCTCGGTGCCTTCCAACTGACCTTTGTCACCGTCGGAATCATGGCGATGCTCGCGGCAACGATCTTCTCGCAACTGTCGAAAGAAGACGGCCGCCGCGCCAAACGCCCGGAAGAACACATCGAACATTAACCGCTGTTCGTCCAGAACTTTCGAAGAAAGTGGCACGGGGCTGCTACACTGCGCGACATTTTGTTTTGCAGGCCAGTCCCGTGACCACCATCGCCACCGCTTTTAATACTCTGCCGCTGTCCGCCGCCATGCTGGCTAACCTCGAATCCCTCGGTTATGCCCAGATGACGCCGATCCAGGCGCAGAGCTTGCCGGTGATCCTCAAGGGGATGGACCTGATCGCCCAGGCCAAGACCGGCAGCGGCAAGACCGCCGCGTTCGGCATCGGCCTGCTCAACCCGATCAACCCGCGCTACTTCGGCTGCCAGGCACTGGTGATCTGCCCGACGCGTGAGCTGGCCGACCAGGTCGCCAAGGAAATCCGTCGTCTGGCCCGTGCCGAAGACAACATCAAGGTCCTGACCCTGTGCGGCGGCGTGTCCTTCGGCCCGCAGATCGCTTCGCTGGAACACGGCGCGCACATCATCGTCGGCACCCCGGGCCGCATTCAGCAGCACCTGCGCAAAGGTTCGCTGGTGCTCGATGGCCTGAACACGCTGATCCTCGACGAAGCCGACCGCATGCTCGACATGGGTTTCTACGACGCCATCGAAGACATCATCATCAAGACCCCGGAGCGCCGTCAGACTCTGCTGTTCTCCGCCACCTACCCAGTGGGCATCAAGCAACTGGCGTCGAAATTCATGCGTGACCCGCAAACGGTGAAAGCCGAGGCGTTCCACGATGACACGCAGATCGAGCAGCGTTTCTACGAGATTTCCCCGGAAGATCGCATGAGCGCAGTGACCAAAGTCCTGCACCACTTCCGCCCGGCGTCCTGCGTAGCGTTCTGTTTCACCAAGCAGCAAGTGCAGGAAACTGTCGATCACCTGACCGCCAAAGGCATTTCCGCCGTCGGCCTGCACGGCGATCTGGAACAGCGTGACCGCGATCAGGTGCTGGCGATGTTCGCCAACCGCAGTACTTCGGTACTGGTCGCCACCGACGTGGCTGCCCGTGGTCTGGACATCGATGCGCTGGACATGGTGATCAACGTCGAACTGGCCCGCGATTCGGAAATCCACATTCACCGCGTTGGCCGGACCGGTCGCGCTGGCGAGAAAGGCATCGCGATCAGCCTGGTTGCGCCGGGTGAAGCGCACCGTGCACAGGCCATCGAACAACTGCAGAAGTCGCCACTGAACTGGGATCAGGTCGATAACCTCAAGTCCCAGGGCCTCGCCCCGCTGCAACCGCCAATGACCACGCTGTGCATCGGCGCTGGCCGTAAAGACAAGGTTCGTCCGGGTGACATTCTTGGCGCACTGACTGGCGATGCCGGCATTCCGGGTGCACAGGTGGGCAAGATTGCGATCTTCGATTTCCAGGCGTATGTGGCCGTGGACCGTACCGTGGCGATGCAAGCCCTGCAGCGCCTGAACGACGGCAAGATCAAGGGCCGTTCGCTGCGCGTGCGTATCCTGTAACCGATCTTCCATTTAACGAAGATCCCCTGTGGGAGCGAGCTTGCTCGCGAATGCAATCTGTCAGTCGACATCACGTTGAATGACACACCGCTTTCGCGAGCAAGCTCGCTCCCACAGTTTGTTTTGTAGCGACCCACCATGAGGACACCGTTTTGCGCTCTACCGAAGTCGTGATCATTGGCGCTGGCGCCGCTGGGTTGATGTGTGCACTGACCGCCGCCGGGCGTGGGCGTCAGGTGTTGCTGCTCGACCACGCGAACAAGGCCGGCAAGAAAATCCTGATGTCGGGCGGTGGCCGCTGCAATTTCACCAACATGTACACCGAGCCGAGCAATTTCCTCTCGCAGAACCCGCATTTCTGCAAATCCGCGCTGGCGCGCTACACCCAGTGGGATTTCATCGGCATGGTCGGCAAACACGCCGTGCCCTACCACGAGAAGAAACTCGGCCAGTTGTTTTGCGATAACAAATCCAGCGACATCCTCGAAATGCTCCTGACCGAGTGCGATCAGGTCGGCGTCGAGCTGCATCTGGACACGTCGATCCAGACCATCGAGAAGGTCGAAAGCGGTTACTTGCTCGACACCACCCTCGGCCAGATCCAGTGCCAGTCGCTGGTAATCGCCACCGGCGGTCTGTCGATCCCGACGCTGGGCGCCACCGGTTTCGGTTACCAAGTGGCCAAACAATTCGGTCATGAACTGCTGCCGACCCGCGCCGGTCTGGTGCCGTTCACCATCACCGATCAGCTCAAGGAACTGTGCACCGAGCTGTCCGGCACTTCGGTGGATTGTCTGGTCAGTTGCAACGACCAGAGCTTTCGCGAGAACATCCTCTTCACTCACCGCGGCCTCAGCGGCCCGGCGATTTTGCAGATTTCCTCGTTCTGGGAATCCGGTGACACGGTGGAAATCAACCTGCTGCCGGATCACGATGCGGCGAGCTGGCTGCAGCAACAAGTCACCGAGCGCCCGAACAGCGAATTGAAAACCCTACTGGGTGAGATCTTCACCAAGAAGATGGCCAATCTGCTGGCGGACAACTGGTTCGTGTCCAAGCCGATGAAGCAGTACACCCACGCTGAACTGGCGGAGATTGCCGAGAAGCTGGGCAGCTGGAAAGTCGTTCCGGCGGGGACTGAAGGTTATCGCACTGCCGAAGTAACCCTCGGCGGTGTCGACACCCGCGAAGTTTCCTCCAAGACCATGGAATCGCTGAAAAGCCCCGGCCTGTACTTCATCGGCGAAGTGCTCGACGTCACCGGCCACCTGGGCGGCTTCAACTTCCAGTGGGCCTGGGCCTCCGGTTACGCCGCCGCGCAGTACGCTTGATCCAAAGCCAAACACAAAACCCTGTGGGAGCGAGCTTGCTCGCGAAAGCGGTCTTTCAGTCAACATTGTGGTGACTGACACATCGCATTCGCGAGCAAGCTCGCTCCCACAGTGGTTTGTGGTGTAAGTAAAAGGAACACTTTTTGCTGTCAGATGTGATCGGCGCCATTGCGTCGGCGTCATTACTGGCTCAATTTAGCGGCATCGCCTCGGAAGGCCTTCGCACTTCATGTCCTCGACCTCGTTTCGTCAGTCTTTGCGGCGCCTGTGGGCGCTGGATAAATTCAGCTACAGCGTGCGGGTGTTCATCGCCCTGACCGGCAGCATGGCGCTGTGTTGGTATCAGGATGAAATGGGCCTGTTGATCCCGTTGTTCCTCGGCATCATCGCCAGCGCTTTGGCGGAAACCGACGACAGTTGGCAGGGCCGCCTCAATGCCCTCGCCGTGACGCTGGTGTGTTTCAGCATCGCCGCGCTGTCGGTGGAATTGCTCTTCCCCTACCCCATCGTGTTTGCCATTGCTCTGGCGCTGGCCAGTTTCGGCCTGACCATGCTCGGTGCGCTCGGTGAGCGTTATGGGGCGATTGCCTCGGCGACGCTGATTCTGTCGGTGTACACGATGATCGGCGTTGATCAGCGCGGCGGCGCGGTCACCGACTTCTGGCACGAGCCGATGCTGCTGGTGGCCGGTGCGGCGTGGTACGGCTTGCTCTCGGTGTTGTGGCAGGCGCTGTTTTCCAACCAGCCGGTGCAGCAGAGTCTGGCGCGATTATTCCGCGAACTGGGCTTTTACCTGAAGCTGAAATCCTCGCTGTTCGAGCCGATCCGGCAGATGGACGTCGAAGCCCGACGTCTGGAACTGGCCCAGCAAAACGGCCGCGTGGTCGCAGCGTTGAACAGCGCCAAGGAAATCATCCTGCACCGCGTTGGCAACGGCCGCCCCGGCTCGAAGGTCAGTCGCTACCTGAAACTGTATTTCCTCGCTCAGGACATCCACGAACGCGCCAGCTCCTCGCACTATCCGTACAACGCGCTGGCCGAAGCGTTCTTCCACAGCGACGTACTGTTCCGCTGCCAGCGCCTGTTGCGTCAACAGGGCAAGGCTTGCCGCGCCTTGGCCGAATCGATCCAGATGCGCCAGCCGTTCATTTACGACGCCAGTTTCGCCGAAGCCCTGAGCGACCTCGACGCCTCCCTCGAACACCTGCGCATCCAGAGCAACCCGGCATGGCGCGGATTGCTGCGCTCACTGCGCGCACTGGCGGCCAACCTCGGCACCCTAGACCGTTTGCTCAGCGACGCGAGCAACCCCGATGCCTTGGCCGACGCAACCGACAGCAGCCTGCTCGACCGCTCGCCGCGCAACCTCAAGGACGTCTGGATTCGCCTGCGCACGCAGTTAACGCCAACGTCTCTGTTGTTCCGTCATGCCCTGCGTCTGCCCTTGGCGCTGAGTATCGGCTACGGCATGGTGCATCTGATTCACCCGTCGCAGGGTTACTGGATCATCCTCACCACCCTGTTCGTCTGCCAGCCGAACTACGGCGCGACCCGGCGCAAGCTCGGTCAGCGGATCTTCGGCACGGCCATCGGCCTGACCGTGGCGTGGGCGTTGTTCGATCTGTTCCCGAGCCCGTTGGTGCAGTCCTGCTTCGCCATCGCCGCCGGCGTGGTGTTCTTCACCAACCGAACCACCCGCTACACCCTGGCGACGGCGGCGATCACCATCATGGTGCTGTTCTGCTTCAACCAGGTCGGTGATGGTTACGGGCTGTTCCTGCCACGGTTGTTCGATACCTTGCTCGGCAGCCTGATTGCCGGCCTGACGGTATTCCTGTTCCTGCCGGACTGGCAGGGCCGACGCCTGAACAAAGTGCTGGCCAACACCCTGACCTGCAACAGCATCTACCTGCGCCAGATCATGCAGCAATACGCCGCTGGCAAAAGCGACGACCTCGCTTATCGCCTGGCGCGACGCAACGCGCACAACGCCGATGCGGCGCTGTCGACGACGCTGGCGAACATGCTCATGGAACCGGGGCATTTCCGTAAGGAAGCGGATGTCGGCTTCCGCTTTCTGGTGCTGTCACACACGTTGTTGAGTTATCTGTCAGGGCTGGGCGCGCATCGCGAGACGCAGTTACCGGCGGATGTGCGCGAGCATTTGATTGATGGCGCCGGGGTGAAACTGGCGACGAGCATCGATGAAATCGCTCAGGGGTTGGCGAACAAGCAGCCGGTGGCGATTCAGAGTGACGAGGAAGAAGCGCTGGCCAATGAGCTGGAGCAGATGGCCGATGAGATCGATGAGGGGCAGCGGCTGGTGCAGACGCAGTTGGCGTTGATCTGCCGGCAGTTGGGGCCGTTGCGGACGTTGGCGGCGCATCTTATCAAGGACACCAGTGAGGTCAGCGCTGGCTGACAGGACGCCTTCGCGAGCAAGCTCGCTCCCACATTTGTTCTGTGTCGTTCACGAATCCAATGTGGGAGCGAGCTTGCTCGCGAAGAGGCCATCAGCCACCCAGAGGATTCTGGATCAGCCCTCACATCCCATGCTGCCTCAACAACTTGTCATAACTCCCATCCGCCTTCATCGCCGCAATCGCCTTGTCAAACCCCGCGACAATCTGCTCATGCTGCGGATTCTTCAGGCTGACCAAGATATGCAGGCTGTTCTCACTCAACGGCTGGGGCAAAAACTCCACCGAGTTGCGCACCTTGGCGGATTCCCTGGCCAGGTAATACTTCGCCACAAACTCATCCTCCAGCGTCAGCTTGACCCGATCCGCCGCGAGCATGCGCACGGCCATGGCGAAGTTATGCACAGGGACTTTCTGCAACGCCGTGTCGGCATCGAACGGCGCCGAGTAGGCGTAGCCGCGCACCACTGCAATCGGATAGGTGTGCAGTTGCTGCAGATTTGAGTAGTCGAGTGGCGTGTCTTTGCGCTTGAGAAAGCGGATGCGGTTGAGCAGATATTCACCGGAGAACTGGCCGAGTTTGGTCCGCTCGTCGTTGTACCAGGCGTTGACCAACACATCGTAACGGCCCTCGCCGACGCCGAGCAGGGCGCGCGCCCATGGCACCTGTTCATAACCGCTGGCATAACCGGCCCGGGCCAGCGCCGTGCTGACGATGTCGGTGGCCAGACCACCGTTGACCAAGGTGTCGTCGGTAAAGGGTGGCCAGATATCAAACACCAGCCGCAGCTTCTCCGCTGCAGCGCTCTGACTCAGCAAGAGCAATCCGATCAAAGCAAAGGCTCGATGCAATCGCGGCATGCTTGAAAATCCTTAGCGGGCAGATGCCCGGCATGTTTTCAGTCAAAACCCCAAGGCCCCTTACCGGCAAAACCCAGGCCCTAACATTAGCTCATTGCAGCCAGTGCACAGCGCTCTCCTGCAGATTACACAAAGTCGCGGAGGCTGCGAGAAAGGAATGATGGCATTTTGACCTTTGTCACAGACTCTTACGCCATAAAGACATCTTTGCCGCAGGCGCTTAGTATCGGGCGACACGTTCAAGGAATCGAAAAATGACAATCGAGTGGGTCTGCAAACATCACAGTGATCTGGGCAAGGAACAGCTATATGCGCTGTTGAAACTGCGCTCGGACGTGTTCGTGGTCGAACAGAAATGCGCCTATCCGGACCTCGACGGCCAGGATCTGGAAGGCGATACCTTTCACCTGATGGGTTGGGAGGATGACCAGTTGATGGCCTATCTGCGTCTGCTGGATCCGGAATCTCAGGGCGGCGACGTGGTGATTGGCCGCGTGATTACCGCACCGCAAGGTCGTGGCAAAGGGCTGGGGCACGAAATGATGGAGCAGGCGCTGAAGCAGGCCGAAAAGCATTGGCCGCAGGTGCCGATCTATCTGTCGGCGCAGGCGCATTTGCAGGGGTATTACGGCAAGTATGGGTTTGTTGTGGCGGGTGAGGAATATCTGGAGGATGACATTCCGCATATCGGGATGCGTCGCCCTTAAGTGCCCCTTCGCGAGCAGGCTCGCTCCCACAGGGAAACGCATTCCAACTGTGGGAGCGAGCCTGCTCGCGAAGGCGTCAGCTCAGGCGCCGCAGGACTCAGGGATATTCAAGAACAGCCTTGATCTGCCGCAAATTACGCTCGATCCACCCACGATCAATCGCCCCCCACTCACGAATCCGATAGCGCCCCGCATGATTACGCGCGCCCTCTTCCTGCTCGAATTCACAGACGATATCCAGATCCGCCAGCGCCGCAATCGTGTCCTGCGCCGTGCGCCGGGGCATGCCGGTGACTTCGGTCAGCGTCGGCACGCTCGGCGCCAGACCGCTGTCGATCAGGTACGCCACATACAAGCGGCGGTAGAAACTGCTTTTGGTCTTGCTGACGTCCATCCCCACCTTCCTGGTTGCGTACGGTTAAGCCTGCATATCGCGCCAGGTCAGGTACACGCGCAGATCGAACTCGACCTGGTGATACCCCGGCAGCATGTGCTCGCACAATTTATAGAACGCCTTGTTGTGCTCCGACTCTTTGAAGTGCGCCAGTTCGTGCACGACGATCATTTTCAGAAAGTCCGGCGCGGCATCCTTGAACAACGAAGCGATACGAATCTCTTTCTTGGCCTTGAGCTTGCCGCCCTGCACCCGCGAAACCGTGGTGTGCAGACCCAGTGCGCGGTGGGTCAGGTCGAGGCGGTTGTCGAACAGCACCTTGTCGATGGCCGGCGCGTTGCGCAGGTATTCCTGCTTCATGTCCAGCGCGTAGCTGTACAAGGCCTTGTCGCTCTGCACGTCGTGGCGCCCCGAATAGCGTTGATTCAGGTATTCACCCAGACGTCCTTCGGCGATCAGTTGGCGCACCTGATCCTGTAATTGCGCGGGATAGGCCTGGAGGTACTTCAACACAGTCATGGACGAGCGACACGGTTCGAAAAAGGTCCGCCAGTGTAGCGAATTCAGCCGGGCAGCGCGCTCCAGTCAAACGGTTCGGCAAAGCTGGCGGCGTCCTCGGCGATCAATGGCCGCGCCACAAGGAAGCCTTGCACGTACTCGCAGCCGTGGGCTTGTAGCCATTGGTATTGCTCGATGGTTTCCACGCCCTCGGCGATCACCAGCAATCCGTATTGCTTGCACAGACTGATGACTGTGCTGACCAGCGAGGCGTCGCGTTTGGAGTCCGGCAATCGCGCGATGAGATGGCGATCGAGCTTGAGCGTATCCAGTTCCAGATCGCGCAGATGCGCCAACGAGCAAGGGCCGGAGCCGAAATCATCCAGCGCCACGCGCACACCGAGATTGCGCAGTAAGCGCAGTTGTTTGCGGGTTTCCTCGGGGTTTTGCATCAACGCTTCTTCGGTGACTTCGACTTCCAGTTGCCGTGGTTGCAGGGCGTGCCGCTCCATCACCTGACGCAACTCGGTGACCAGATTCGGCAGGCTGAACTGGGTGTTGCTCAAACTCACGCCGAGCACCAAGTCGTCGGCGAACAGGGTTTCCCAGGCTTTACGCTGGCCGGCGCCACGATGATAGATCCAGCTGCCGAGGCGACTGATCAGCCGCGCTTCCTCCAGCAACGGCAAAAACAATCCCGGCGGCACATCGCCGACACTCGGGTGCTGCCAGCGCAGCAAGGCTTCGAAACCACGAATCTGCCCCGTGTCGATGGCGACTTGCGGCTGATAGACCAGATTGAAATCACGGTTCTCGATGGCGCTGCGCACGCTTTCTTCGAGCATCAGCCGCGAGCGCGCCCGGCCATTCATTTCATGATCGTAGAAGCGATATTGCTGGCGGCCGGCGCGTTTGGCTTCGTACATGGCGATGTCGGAGGCGCGCAGCAAGCCGTCGAGGTTCGAACCGCAATCGGGGTAAGTGGCGATGCCGATGCTGGCGCCGAGGGCGATGTCCAGACCTTCGATCTGCTGACAGATCGACACCCGTTCAATGAGCTTCTCCGCAATCTTCGCCGCTTGCTCGGGGAACTCCAGGTCCAGCAGCGCGGTAAATTCATCGCCGCCCATGCGCGCGAGAATGTCGAAAGGTCGCAGGCAGGCCTTCAACTGCTCCGAGACCCAGCGCAACACGCGATCACCGGCATCGTGACCAAGGGAGTCGTTGACCCGTTTAAAGCCGTCGAGATCCAGATACAGCAATACCCAACTGCTGTCGCTGCGCTCACCACGCAACAACAGATTTTCAACGGTCTGGTAGAACCCACGTCGGTTGAGCAACCCGGTCAGTGGATCGGTGACCGCCTGGAACTCCAGTTGCTGATGCAGGTGCCGCACCACCGACATGTCCAGCACCGTCACCACCATCGCATGTTGCTCGGAGGGCAATGCCGCGCAAGACAAGGCCACCGGCACTTGCTGGCCGGGCGCTGTGCGCAGTAAGGCATCGTGCAGTCTCAGGGTTTCGCCACGCTTGTAGCCGGCATAAAACTCGGAATCGGCCCACAACGGAATGTGCGGCTTCTGTAGATAGTCGAGAAACTCCTTACCTTCCAGCTCTTTCACCGGCGCATTGAGCAGCCGTGAAATTGCCGGATTGGCGAAGCGGATCAAGCCGTCCTCGCCCAGCACCAGAATGCCCTCGGCGGCGTTGTCCAGCACCGAGGCGTTAAAGGCGCGCGCCACTTCCAGGTCATGGCTCAGGCGCTGCAAGGCGCGGCGATTACGCTGGTGTTCCAGCAACGCCTGCACCTTGGGTTTGAGGATTTGCGGGTCGAACGGTTTGAACAGGTAATCCACCGCGCCACTGGCATAGCCCTTGATCACGGCGTCCTGAGATTGTTCGTTGGCGGTCAGAAAGATAATCGGCGTGAGGCGCGTGCGCTGGCTGCCGCGCATCAATCGTGCGACTTCAAAGCCGTCCATACCCGGCATCTGCACATCCAGCAGCACCAGGTCGACGTCATGTTCCAGCAACAGATTGAGCGCTTCGAAACCGGAGGCGGCCGTGATGACGTGCCAATCCTGACGCTGCAGCAACGCGCGCATGCTGATCAGATTTTCAGGGTAATCATCAACGATCAAAAGGACAGAGCTGCCTTCACCTGGCGGGGGTTGCGCGCATTCCATGCTGCTTCTCTTGTCGGGACTTCAGGGCGATTCCGGTAAAACCGTACACATACTGAGCCTTCACTCTAGTACTGGATCCAAGAAAGCAGAAGCTGTCATCAGGCCATCATTTAACCAAAGCGTGAATTTGCCGACTAACGGTCACCGCTGAAGCCCCCGGAAACCGGCAGAGATGGCATTTCGACAGGATGTTGACGTCAATCATCTGCCAAACGGGCATTAACAAAAAATCCCTCTACGCTTATAAAGGCCGCCCCAAAACGTGCGGGCTAGAGCTTCTGGCACGTGCGTGCAGTGAAACTTGAGTGGAAGAACCGACATGATCGATCTCGCAACCTGGAACCTCAGCGTTCCCGTTGGCAGCCCGCCATACACCGTCGAAACCTCAAAACTGGTGAACGGCTTCAAAGATCAGTACTTCCATTCCGACACCGGCACCTTGTTCTTCTGGTCACCGGTTACCGGGTCAAAAACCGAAAACGCCATCTACCCACGCACCGAACTGCGCGAAACCTACAGCAACGGCACCCTGCGCAACTGGTACTACCCGGACGCCGACAACTTGCTGCGCGCGACCGTCACGGTGAACAAAGTACCGAGCTCCGGCAAGATCGTCATCGGCCAGATCCACGCTTATGAAAGCCAGAAGCCGATGGTCAAACTTGAATATCAGTACAAGACAAAAACCGAAACCGGCAACCTCGTGATCAAGGTGCGCATGCATCCGGACGAGGATGAAAGCCGCGTCATCACCCTGGCGACCGGGATCAAACTGGATCGCGAATTCAACTACCTCATCCACTTAAGCCCCGGCGGCGCACTCGGCATCAGCGCGGCGGGTTATCAGTGGGACAGCCAGATCAGCGCGACCTGGCGGAACAAGCCGTTGTACTTCAAGGCTGGGGTTTATGTGCAGGACAATACCGGGTACACGAGTGAAGGTGGGCAAGTGACCTTCTCCAAACTCGACATCGATCACGACAAATAGTGATATCAACCAATCAAACGCAAAAAAACCCGCCGTTGGGCGGGTTAATTTTCTAAGTGAAAAGATATGACTCAACGCGAAAATAAAATCACTTAACACACTCGCCAACCAATATATTGCGAGTCAAGTAAAGGACTTGCATCACGATTGAGATCAACATTGTGTCGACGTTTACTAATACTTGCCCTTCCCAGCTGCAACAGCTGCCTTAATCGCATTGGCATTCGCTGCTCCGCCTCTTTGTTGAATTGCAATTTCAACCTTCTCAAAACTAGCAATCTTTTGATAAGGGACTGTTTGTTTTGGATCCGCCCCTAGCCCAATCAACAGAGAGGTTGGATCATTCTCTTCCACGACCCCCTCTATCTCTACGCCAGAATTACTGATGACTTTATATCGTGCACCAAATGTGAAGCTTGCTGCGCTGATACTCATGGCCGTACTCCTTTACGATATTGAAGAGACTCTATCTTCAACTATAAACAACCCCAAGACACCTGTAATTTCTGACAGTTTTTTATACGATTTTGGAATTATCCAACTTCTAAATTGGCCGGTGAATTGCAGAACTCTGTACACAAAAGATAACAAACGCACTGTGGACCCGACGGTCTGCATTCAACAACGTTGTTTAAGCCACCCAGCGGTTACTTCCGGATGCCTACAACACCTTGCGTCGTTGCCTACGGGTACGCCAGAATCCGCCGGCTTGTGCGCCTGGCGGGCCATCGGTAACTTGATTCGCGTCACTGATTTCCAGTGATCGGGTTTAGTAGCCCGTGGTTACGCGAAGCGTATGTGCATCCGTTCAGTCAGGTATTTCTACGCCTGCGCTTGATGGTAGCTGTACGCAGGGCGCCTTCGGGTGCGCCGGTCGCGTCTCCCCGGTCTACTAACCTGCGTTCAGCTGCCACCCTCTTCGTTTAGTAGCGATCCGGTGTCGGCTCCATTTACCGGAGACGAAACATGATCAAATCAACGCCACACCCGCCAGAAACAGATCCCGCATCCCCCTACGAATCCCTCGACTCAAAAAAACTCCACGACGCCGCCGAACGCGCCCTCGACCATTACCTAAAACCTTCCGCCTTCATCATGGCCAGCACGCATCAACCCGAGCCCATGTACCTCGCCAACCCGAAGTACAACACCGAATCCCTGCTGGCCAACGCCAGCGAAACCCTGGGTTCAGCCAGCGAAATGCTCAACAACTTCGCCGCCATGCTGGACACTTCACACCGCAAGACCGCGCTAGGCATCGCGCAGGTGGTCATGCTCGGTGAACTGGCGGTGAATCAGGCACTGGATCATGTCGAACTAAAGAAATAGCCGCCCACAAAAAAACCCGCCTCATGGCGGGTTTCTTGAACCAAATGGACTAAATGTTCCCCATACGCAACACATCAAAATGTGACGGTAGCGCAACATGGATACCCTCTTTCAATCATCCGTCTCGGTATTCAATTACGCGAAAAACTTGTAAGTCGTGGCCTGACGCAGGCACAGCTTGCCGATCTAGCGGGACTGACACGACACAGGCGAATAAAGGGAACGGAATCTTGATAAATAAATCCGTCCTTTTTTAACAACTTACGCAATCGAATTCGCTCGAACTGATAAAAACAAGTAGAACAAACCTATTTAAATCACCCACACATATATCGAACTTACGAAATACTCGACCAAAGCATCGCGAATTAATATAAAAAACTGTCATTTCTATCAGGTTACAAAAAACAGCCTTCAATCTAACCTCATCAACGTGATACGAAAAAATCAACTTCGGACTGACATTTAGCCCGAGTCTTAAATATCGCGAACACAGGACAAACATAATGGTTACTTACAACGGCGCCGTCTCTGATCCAGGTGAAAGCAATTGCTTAAAACTTACATTTGACGAACTGAGCCCACAAAATGGACAGTTAAAAAATGGCAAAATGCAATATTACGGACTTAATTTCACCGTCACCGGTACCTATACCGCGAAGAATTCAAGGTCCTTTAATCTTCAAGCAAAAGCAAAAGCCTCAGATGGAGATGAATATGGACATGGTGACAGTACACTCACCATCACTTTGAAATCGGCCGACGCCAACGATGAGAAGTTGAACGGTACGGTCACGGTTAACGCAGGTGGGGATAATGTGGGTAAAACGTATAATTTTAAAGCCGACAAAGTGAAATAACAAAGAATAAAAAACCCGCCTTATGGCGGGTTTTTTATAACGCAGTTGAGACCAAACACTTAGTTTACCTTAGCGTTCAACTCACCCTTCAGATAACGCTGGTACATCGCTTCCAGCGAGATCGGTTTGATCTTCGAAGCATTACCCGCAGTACCGAACGCCTCATAACGAGCGATACAAACATCACGCATTGCGGTCACGGTGGCGCCGAAGAATTTACGTGGGTCGAATTCGCTCGGGTTGGTGGCCATCAGGCGACGCATCGCACCAGTGGATGCCAGACGCAGGTCGGTGTCGATGTTGACTTTGCGTACGCCGTATTTGATGCCTTCGACGATTTCTTCAACCGGTACGCCGTAGGTTTCTTTGATGTCGCCGCCGTACTGGTTGATGATCGCCAGCCACTCTTGTGGCACCGAGGACGAACCGTGCATCACCAGGTGGGTGTTCGGGATGCGCTTGTGGATTTCCTTGATGCGGTCGATCGCCAACACGTCACCGGTAGGTGGCTTGGTGAACTTGTAGGCGCCGTGGCTGGTGCCGATGGCGATGGCCAGGGCATCAACCTGGGTCCGCTTGACGAAGTCAGCGGCTTCTTCCGGATCGGTCAGCATTTGGCTGTGATCCAGAACGCCTTCGGCGCCGATGCCGTCTTCTTCACCGGCCATGCCGGTTTCCAGCGAACCCAGGCAGCCCAGCTCGCCTTCTACCGAAACGCCGCAGGCGTGCGCCATGGCCACGGTTTGTTGGGTAACGCGGACGTTGTAGTCGTAGTCGGTCGGGGTCTTGCCGTCTTCGCCCAGCGAGCCGTCCATCATCACCGAGCTGAAGCCCAGTTGAATCGAACGCTGGCAGACGTCAGGGCTGGTGCCGTGGTCCTGGTGCATGCACACCGGGATGTGCGGGAATTCTTCGATCGCGGCCAGGATCAGGTGACGCAGGAAAGGCGCGCCGGCGTATTTGCGAGCGCCGGCCGAAGCCTGAACGATCACCGGGGAGTCAGTCTTGTCAGCGGCTTCCATGATGGCGCGCATCTGCTCAAGGTTGTTGACGTTGAAAGCTGGAACGCCGTAGCCGAATTCGGCTGCGTGGTCCAACATCTGGCGCATGCTGATAAGTGCCATTGTGTGTGTCTCTCCCGGTTGAGGGTCGTTAATCGTGCCAGCCTGCCGGAGCGGCGGCGGCTATTCAAGTGATTGCAGATCGGGGGTTGAGGCCCGGTCTGGTGATTCGATAAAGCAAAATCCTGAGAGCTACACAGACCTCCTGTGGGAGCGAGCTTGCTCGCGAATGCATTTCAACAGTCAACATTGATGCAAGCTGATCCACCGCTTTCGCGAGCAAGCTCGCTCCCACAGTTGGATCTGTTTCCACATTGGGCCTGCGGTGTTGCAATTATTCAGCTTTGCAGCCGCGGCCGATCAGGTCATTGGTGGCGACCCAGTACACCAGGCCTTCCTCACCTTTGACGTGAAACGCCAGCATGCCGTCGCTGTACAGCGTGCCCGAGGCGCCCGGCTCTTCTTTCAGGCGATAGACCTGATCACCGCCACCCAGTCGAACGTCGACTTCCTTCTGGCCGGCATCGGCGTAACGCCACAGCACTTTGGCCTGGCTGTCGCAGGTCCAGGTCGTCCAGTTATCCGCCGGGGCAGACGACTGAAACAGGTTCAACTGCGCGCAACCGCCCAACAATGCCAACGCCGCAATGGCGATCAAGCCTTTCATCCGTGTTCCTCGACTGACGGCGCACGCCGCCAGCCCTGAGTTAAAGAGTCAGACCCGTCAAGGACAACCATGTTCCTTGGCCGGGGTTTGCGTCTCGTATTTCTCCAGGCCGTCCGGCCCCGAGCGCTTGTTCAGCACCGGGTTGGTTTCGGCCTGCCAGTCGGCCTGGTAACAGCCCTTCTGCGACTCGCTCGGCGCCGGCGTGGCTTCGGCCTTCGGGTTACTCCCGCAGGCCGCCAGCGTACCGGTCAGCAACAACAGCGCTAACGACTTGACCATGTAAACACTCCTTTGCCTGGCCAAACGGGCGGCCTCAGGCCTTGGCCCGGCTTTCCAGGACTTCAACGGCTGGCAGCACTTTGCCTTCGACGAATTCGAGGAACGCGCCACCACCGGTGGAAATGTAGGAGATTTGCTCAGCCACGCCATATTTATCGATCGCAGCCAGAGTGTCGCCACCGCCAGCGATGGAGAACGCCGAGCTTTCAGCGATGGCCTGAGCCAGCACTTTGGTGCCGTTACCGAACTGATCGAACTCGAACACGCCGACCGGACCGTTCCACAGAATGGTTTTCGACGATTTCAGCAGTTCAGCGAAGTTGGCTGCGGTTTGCGGGCCGATGTCCAGAATCATGTCGTCAGCAGCAACGTCAGCGATCAGCTTGACGGTGGCTTCAGCGCTTTCGGCGAATTCTTTGGCGACTACTACGTCGACCGGCAGCGGCACGCTGACTTTGGCAGCGATGGCGCGCGCGGTGTCGAGCAGGTCTGGTTCGTACAGCGACTTGCCAACCGGGTGACCGGCTGCCGCGAGGAAAGTGTTGGCGATGCCGCCGCCGACGATCAGTTGATCGCAGATCTGGCTCAGGCTGTTCAGTACGTCGAGTTTGGTCGAGACCTTGGAGCCGGCAACAATGGCCGCCATTGGTTGTGCCGGTGCGCCCAAAGCCTTGCCCAGTGCATCCAGTTCAGCAGCCAGCAACGGGCCAGCAGCGGCGACTTTGGCGAACTTGGCCACGCCGTGGGTCGAACCTTCGGCGCGGTGAGCGGTGCCGAAAGCGTCCATCACGAACACGTCGCACAGGGCGGCGTATTGCTGGGCCAGTTCGTCAGCGTTCTTTTTCTCGCCTTTGTTGAAGCGCACGTTTTCGAACAGCACGATGTCGCCGGCCTTGACGTCAACGCCGCCCAGGTAATCAGCGACCAGCGGCACTTCACGGCCCAGCGCCTTGCTCAGGTAGTCAGCGACAGGCTTGAGGCTGTTCTCGGCAGAGAACTCGCCTTCGGTCGGACGGCCAAGGTGCGAGCAAACCATCACGGCCGCGCCTTTTTCCAGGGCCAGCTTGATGGTCGGCAGCGAAGCCAGGATACGCGCATCGCTGGTGACAACACCGTCCTTGACTGGGACGTTGAGGTCTTCGCGGATCAATACGCGCTTACCTTGCAGATCGAGGTCGGACATCTTCAACACGGTCATGGGTCGCACTTCCTACGGTTTTTTTGAAGTTGCTGTTTGCAGATAGTGTTCTGCAACGTCCAGCATTCGGTTGGCAAAACCCCATTCGTTGTCGAACCAGGCCAGGATGTTCACCAGCTTGGGGCCGGAAACACGGGTCTGACTGGCATCGACGATGGCCGAATGTGGGTCATGGTTGAAATCACAACTGGCGTGCGGCAGCTCGGTGTAGGCCAGCAGGCCTTTGAGCGGGCCATGGGTGGCGGCCTCGCGCAGGATCCGGTTGACCTCATTGGCGTCGGTCGCGGTGGCGGTCTGCATCGTGATGTCGAGGCAGGACACGTTGACCGTCGGCACGCGTACGGCTTTGGCCTGAATTCGCCCGGCAAGTTCCGGCAGCAGGCGCTCGATACCACGCGCCAGACCAGTGGACACCGGGATCACCGACTGGAACGCCGAACGGGTGCGGCGCAGGTCTTCGTGGTGATAGGCGTCGATCACCGGCTGATCGTTCATTGCCGAGTGAATGGTGGTGATCGACACGTAATCGAGGCCAATGGCCTTGTCGAGCAGGCGTAACAACGGCACGCCGCAGTTGGTGGTGCAGGAGGCGTTGGACACCAGCAGTTCGTCGCCGGTCAGGCAATCCTGATTGACGCCGTAAACGATGGTGGCGTCGACATCCGCCTCGCTGGCCATCGGCTGCGAGAACAATACGCGCGGCGCGCCGGCGTTAAGGAAACGCTGGCCGTCTTCACGGGTGTTGTAGGCACCGGAACATTCGAGCACCAGATCGACGCCCAGCGACGCCCAATCGATGCCTTCGGGGGTGGCACTGCGCAGGACCTTCACGCAGTCGCCATTAATATGCAGACAATCGCCTTCTACTCGCACTTCGCCCGGAAAACGGCCGTGGGTGGAGTCGAAGCGTGTCAGGTATTCGATGCTGGCCATGTCCGCCAGATCGTTGATCGCGACAATTTCAAACCCGGCTTTTTCGCCTCGCTCAAACAACGCACGCAAGACGCAACGACCAATCCGGCCGTAGCCGTTGAGTGCAACTTTGAAGGGACGCGGTTGAGGCATGGGGTTCTCGATTACCGTGGGGAATCAGTCAGTGCGATGTTGCCTGAACCAACGCTTTCGCGAGCAGGCTCGCTCCCACAGGGAAATGCATTCCAATGTGGGAGCGAGCCTGCTCGCGAAGGCGTCAGCTCAGACGACATCTTTTCCGGATCAGTCTTCCAGCAGCTCTTCAGCCTGACCCAGAATGTTTTCCAGGGTGAAGCCGAACTCTTCGAACAGTGCCGAAGCCGGAGCCGATTCGCCGTACGTGGTCATGCCGATCACGCGACCTTCCAGACCCACGTACTTGAACCAGAAGTCGGCGTGCGCCGCTTCGATCGCGATACGTGCGCTGACCTGCAACGGCAGCACGGCTTGCTTGTAACCAGCATCCTGAGCATCGAACACGCTGGTGCACGGCATGGAAACCACACGCACCTTGCGGCCCTGCTCGGTCAGTTTGTCGTAAGCCTGAACCGCCAGACCGACTTCCGAACCGGTCGAAATCAGGATCAGCTCAGGCTCGCCTGCGCAGTCCTTCAGCACGTAACCACCACGGCTGATGTCGGCAATCTGGCCGGCATCGCGTTCCTGGTGCTGCAGGTTCTGGCGCGAGAAGATCAGCGCCGATGGGCCGTCCTTACGCTCCAGTGCGTTTTTCCAGGCCACCGCCGATTCAACGGCATCGGCTGGACGCCAGGTGTCGAGGTTCGGTGTGGTACGCAGGCTGGTCAGTTGTTCGATCGGCTGGTGCGTCGGGCCGTCTTCGCCCAGACCGATAGAGTCGTGGGTGTAGACGTGGATGACTTGCTTCTTCATCAGCGCGGACATGCGCACGGCGTTGCGGGCGTATTCCATGAACATCAGGAAGGTCGCGCCGTAAGGCACCAGGCCGCCGTGCAGGGTGACGCCGTTCATGATTGCGGTCATGCCGAATTCGCGCACGCCGTAGTACATGTAGTTGCCGCTGGCATCTTCAGCGCTGACACCCTTGCAACCTTTCCACAGGGTCAGGTTGGAACCGGCCAGGTCAGCCGAACCGCCAAGCAGTTCCGGCAGCAACGGGCCGAACGCGTTCAGGGTGTTCTGGCTGGCTTTACGGCTGGCGATGGTTTCGCCTTTGGCCGCGACTTCAGCGATGTAGGCCGAGGCTTTTTCCGAGAAATCAGCTGGCAGCTCACCGCTCAGACGACGCACCAGTTCGTTGGCTTCGGTCGGGAATGCAGCGGAGTAGGCAGCGAAACGCTGATCCCACTCGGCTTCGGCCGCGCGACCTTTTTCCTTGGCATCCCACTCGGCATAGATGTCGGCCGGAATTTCGAACGGGCCGTGGTTCCAGTTCAGCGCCTGGCGAGTCAGCGCGATTTCCGCATCACCCAGCGGGGCGCCGTGGCAGTCTTCTTTGCCCTGCTTGTTCGGCGAGCCGAAACCGATGGTGGTCTTGCAGCAGATCAGGGTCGGCAGCGGGCTCTTGCGCGCGGTTTCGATGGCGGTCTTGATCTCTTCCGGGTCGTGACCGTCAACGTTGCGGATCACTTGCCAGTTGTAGGCTTCGAAACGCTTCGGGGTGTCGTCGGTGAACCAGCCTTCGACTTCGCCGTCGATGGAGATGCCGTTGTCATCGTAGAACGCAATCAGCTTGCCCAGACCCAGCGTACCGGCCAGCGAAGCGACTTCGTGGGAAATGCCTTCCATCATGCAACCATCACCCAGGAACACGTAGGTGTGGTGGTCGACGATGTTGTGGTTCGGACGGTTGAACTGCGCTGCCAGAACTTTTTCAGCCAGAGCGAAACCGACGGCGTTGGCCAGACCCTGACCCAGCGGGCCGGTGGTGGTTTCAACGCCCGGGGTGTAACCGAATTCCGGGTGGCCCGGGGTGCGGCTGTGCAGTTGACGGAACTGCTTGAGGTCTTCGATCGACAGGTCATAACCGGTCAGGTGCAGCAGCGAGTAGATCAACATCGAGCCGTGGCCGTTGGACAGCACGAAGCGGTCACGGTCAGCGAACGATGGATTGCTCGGGTTGTGCTTGAGGTAGTCGCGCCAAAGCACTTCGGCAATATCTGCCATACCCATTGGGGCACCGGGATGGCCGCTGTTGGCTTTTTGCACGGCATCCATGCTGAGGGCACGAATGGCGTTGGCACGCTCACGACGGCTAGGCATCGCTGATCTCCTGGGTGTGAATAGATTGAAACGGAAAAAAGGAGGGCATTTTCCCTCACCGGGGCGCCTCGGGGCAATGACAGATAGTCATCGGGGGGCGTTTTTCCAATGGATAGCGGCGCTTTCTGTTGGTGAAACCTTTCCGCTACTCGTTTGTAGAGTTAACCGTCTCGTGAGAAGTGCCATTTATCGAGCAATATCAAAACTTTTTGATATTGGCCTTGCGATCAATTCTCACCGTCACTAGACTGCGGCCCTATGAATTTACGCGTGCCTTCCATTCGCCATGACGATTGCGACGAGCTGGCGGCCCTGTGCAAGGCCGGCGGCGATCCGCTGCGCCTGAATGTCTTGCGCGCGCTGGCCAACGATTCGTTTGGTGTTCTGGAGCTGGCGCAGATTTTCGGCATCGGTCAGTCCGGCATGAGCCACCACCTCAAGGTACTGGCACAAGCCGACCTGGTGGCGACCCGCCGTGAAGGCAACGCGATTTTCTATCGCCGCGCCCTGCCCCACACCGAACTGTTGGGCGGCAAGTTGCACGCAGCATTGTTAGAAGAAGTCGACAACCTGACGCTGCCTGACGATGTGCAGACGCGCATTGAACAGGTGCACGGCCAACGTGCGGCGGCCAGTCAGGACTTTTTCGCCCGGGTCGCGGAGAAATTTCGCGCCCAGCAGGATTTGATCGCAGGCTTGCCGCAGTACCGCGAAAGCGTGTTGGCCCTGCTCGACAAACTGAATTTCAATGGTGCTGCCACGGCCATTGAAGTCGGCCCCGGCGATGGTGCTTTTCTGCCGGAACTGGCGCGTCGTTTCGGCACCGTAACCGCGCTGGACAACAGCCCGGCGATGCTCGAACTGGCGCGTCAGGTATGCGAACGTGAACAGCTGGCTAACGTCAGCCTGCAATTGGCCGATGCATTGAACGGCACAAGCCTTAAGGCCGATTGCGTTGTACTGAATATGGTGTTGCACCATTTCGCCGCGCCGGCCGATGCGCTCAAGCACATGGCCGACCTGCTGCAACCGGGCGGTAGTCTGCTCGTGACAGAGTTATGTAGCCACAACCAGAGTTGGGCCAGGGAGGCCTGCGGTGATCTGTGGTTGGGGTTTGAACAGGACGATTTGGCCCGTTGGGCCACCGCTGCGGGACTCGTTCCCGGGGACAGCCTCTATGTAGGCTTACGTAATGGTTTCCAGATCCAGGTCCGCCATTTTCAGCGACCGGCTGGCGACACTCACCATCGGTAAATTCAGGAAAACATCGAGATGAGCGAATACTCCCTCTTCACCTCCGAGTCCGTGTCTGAAGGACATCCGGACAAAATCGCCGACCAGATTTCCGATGCGGTGCTGGACGCCATCATTACCCAGGACAAGCACGCACGCGTTGCCGTGGAAACGCTGGTCAAGACTGGCGTGGCCATCGTTGCCGGTGAAGTCACCACCAGCGCCTGGGTCGATCTGGAAGAGATCGTGCGTAACGTGATTCTCGACATCGGCTATAACAGCTCCGACGTCGGCTTCGACGGCGCGACCTGCGGCGTGATGAACATCATCGGCAAGCAGTCCCCGGACATCAACCAGGGTGTTGACCGTGCCAAGCCTGAAGATCAGGGCGCCGGTGACCAGGGCCTGATGTTCGGCTACGCCAGCAACGAAACCGACGTGTTGATGCCAGCGCCGATCACTTTCTCGCACCAGTTGGTGCAGCGCCAGGCCGAAGCCCGTAAATCGGGTCTGCTGCCTTGGCTGCGTCCGGACGCCAAGTCGCAAGTGACTTGCCGTTACGAAGGCGGCAAGGTTGTCGGTATCGACGCCGTTGTTCTGTCGACCCAGCACAACCCTGAAGTGTCGTACAAAGACCTGCGCGAAGGCGTGATGGAGCTCATCGTCAAGCACGTGCTGCCTGCCGAACTGCTGAGCAAAGACACCCAGTTCCACATCAACCCGACCGGCCAGTTCATCATTGGCGGCCCGGTAGGTGACTGCGGTCTGACCGGTCGCAAGATTATCGTCGACAGCTACGGCGGCATGGCCCGTCACGGCGGCGGCGCGTTCTCCGGTAAAGATCCATCGAAGGTTGACCGTTCGGCGGCCTACGCTGGCCGTTACGTTGCCAAGAACATCGTCGCTGCCGGCCTGGCCGAGCGTTGCGAGATTCAGGTGTCCTACGCGATCGGCGTGGCTCAGCCTACGTCGATCTCGCTGAACACCTTCGGCACCGGCAAGATCAGCGACGACAAGATCGTCAAACTGGTGCGTGAAGTGTTCGACCTGCGTCCATACGCAATCACCACCATGCTCGACCTGCTGCACCCGATGTACCAGGAAACTGCAGCGTACGGCCACTTCGGTCGCACGCCAGAGACCAAGACCGTTGGCGAAGACACCTTCACCACGTTCACCTGGGAAAAAACCGACCGCGCCGACGCCCTGCGCGCTGCTGCGGGTCTGTAAGACTTCCCCCGCGGTACAAAAAAGCCCCGCACGGTTCGCGCCGTGCGGGGCTTTTTCATGCCTGAACTACAATTTTGAACTTGCCCCCGAACCCCTGTGGGAGCGAGCCTGCTCGCGAAGAGGCCCGCCGGACCGGCATCACTTCCCGAGCAGACACACCCCGCAAAACACCCCACCCACCGAACGCCTTTTCGTCTTCTACCCTTCAAGCATTCCCCCTGAGCAAGGACGCTCACGATGCTTGCTACTCTGCGCCTGCTGTCTGTTTTTCTCCTCGCCTGTACGACCCTCAACGCCCACGCCGATTGCCCGAAATGGCCGGCCACTCAAGCAAAAAGCGAAATCGCCGCCCTGCAAAAACAGATCGACCAATGGGACGACGCCTATCACCGCGAAGGTCGTTCACTGATTGCCGATGAGCTCTACGATCAATCGCGCACCCGCCTGAACGAATGGCGAGAGTGCTTCAAATTGCCCTCGCCAGCCGATCCCTTGCGCACGGCCTCAGGCTCGATCGCGCACCCCATCGCCCATACCGGCCTGGATAAACTGCACAAAGCCCAGGCTGTGGAAGCATGGCTACGCGACCGCCAGGATGTCTGGGTACAACCCAAAGTCGACGGCGTCGCGGTGACGCTGATTTATCGCGCAGGCGTTCTGCATCAGGCCATCAGTCGTGGTGACGGCGTTCGTGGCCAAGACTGGACGGCATCGGCACAGAAAATTGGCGCTATCCCTCAACGCCTTTCACAACCCGTGGATCTGCTGGTGCAAGGCGAACTCTACTGGCGCTTGAACGAACACGTGCAAGCTCGAGCCGGCAGCGTCAACGCCCGCGCGACCGTGGCAGGCCTGATGGGAAGAAAGTCGCTTGAGGCCGAACATGCCGCCGGCATCGGACTGTTCGTCTGGGACTGGCCGCAAGACTCCTTGGACTTGCCCGAGCGAATCGCCAGATTGGCAGCACTGGGTTTCGCCACAATCGAACCGTTCAGCCATCCCGTCAGCGACTTCGCCGAGGCGCAGAAATGGCGCGAGCACTGGTATCGCTCACCCCTGCCGTTTGCCACGGACGGCGTGGTTTTGCGCCAGAGCCAGCGTCCACCCGCCGAGCGCTGGCAGGCGCGGGCGCCGTACTGGGCGGTCGCCTGGAAATATCCGTTTGCGCAAGCGTTGGCGCAAGTGCGCAAGGTCAACTTCAAGATTGGTCGCACCGGGCGTATCACACCGGTGATCGAGTTGATCCCGGTCATGCTGGATGACCGAGAGATCAAACGGGTCAGCGCCAGCTCGTTGAAGCGCTGGCAAACGCTGGATATTCGCCCCGGTGATCAGATCGCGATCAGCCTCGCCGGCCTGACCATTCCGCGGCTCGACAGTGTCGTGCTGCGCACCAGCGAACGGGCAGACATCAATATCCCCAACGCCGAAGACTTCCACACCTTGAGTTGCTGGCAACCCACCGCCGGCTGCGAGAGCCAGTTTCTCGCACGCCTGACCTGGCTCAGTGGCAAGCAGGGTCTGGCGATGCAACATGTCGGCCGTGGCACCTGG
The DNA here is from genome assembly GCF_001648775.1 of Pseudomonas fluorescens. Classification (GTDB taxonomy): domain Bacteria; phylum Pseudomonadota; class Gammaproteobacteria; order Pseudomonadales; family Pseudomonadaceae; genus Aquipseudomonas; species Aquipseudomonas fluorescens_M. The sequence continues at coordinate 2,791 of NZ_LVEJ01000019.1, read as the reverse complement.
GAGAAACTTCTCGAAACACGCCGCGTAAACAACCTGCTGGATTGGTTGACCCTCGACGCGCCAGAGCTTGCTAACATTGCCGGCTTCGGCGAGCGCAGCAGCGAACGCCTGATGAACAGTTTTAACGGTGCGCGCCAGCGGCCGTTCGCTCAATGGCTCCGGGCCTTGGGCTTGCCGCCAACCGGTCAGGCCCGACTGCCTGATTCGTGGCAGGCGCTGGCACAACGCAACACCGAACAATGGCTGGCAGAAGCCGGTATCGGCCCGGGACGCGCCGCGCAATTAAGCGCATTCTTTCGCGACCCGCAGGTACTGGCCTTGAGCGAAACCTTACATGCCGCCGGAATCGACGGTTTTTGACCACGCAATCCCGGCGCACCGGGAACCCATCGGCCGCCGAGGCGCTCCAACAGCGCAGTGCCTGAACGACCCGATTGCCTTTGCACATGGAGCTTTTATGAAATTTCTTGCACCGCTCGCCATGCTCACCCTCTGCGGCATGATGGCCGCCCCCGTAATGGCCGACGAAGACGCCCCGGGCCTGACCGGCTGCGCTGCGAAAAAGCAGGGCATCATGAACCAGATCGAACAAGCCAAGACGCGCGGCAATGCCGATCAGCAGGCAGGCCTGGAAACGGCCCTGCGTGAAGTGAACGAGCACTGCACCGACGCGGGCCTGAAGAAAGAGCGCGAAAACAAGGTGCTCGAAGCCAAGCACCAAGTGAGTCAGCGTCAGGCGGATCTCGACAAGGCCATGAAGAAAGGCGATCCGGAGAAGATCAACAAGCGCAAAGACAAACTGGCCGAGTCGCGCAAAGAACTGCAGGACGCGCTGGACGAAATCGATAAGTGATAAGCAATGCGGTGGACTTGATGCCCTTTTCGCGAGCAGGCTCGCTCCCACATTAGACGGCGTTCACCTAGACAACCCGGTCAACTGTGGGAGCGAGCCTGCTCGCGAAGGCGTCAGTTCAGACTACAAAAATCAATGATCGCGAAACTGTTTATGGCAAGCAGTGCAGGCGTCTTCAACTTTCTGCACTGCAGGCCCCAGGTTGCTGGCTTTGTACGGCTGAACCTGACTGGCGATCACCAATTCACCGGTGGCCGCTTCAAGGGTGCGGGCCATTTCCTGAAAACGCGCCTGCTGTTTCCAGACATCGTCCTTGGCGCTGGTGTGATCCTCTTCGCGAACCTGCGGGAAATGCTTCCACGGTTCATGGGACAACGCATCGAGTTTGACCGCGCCTTCGGCGAACTTCGGCCCGTCGAACGGAATGCGTCCACGCAACATGCCGCCGAGGTCTTCGCCGGTCTTGAGCATTTGCTTGAAGATCGCCTTGCGTTGACCCAGCGGGGAATTCGGGTCGACACCGCCACAGGCGGCAAGGGTCAGACAGGCCAGCAATACAACAGAAATTCTTTTAAGAGTCATGATGGCTTCAGGTCACGGAATTCGGCGGCCAGTATCCTCGCGTCACCGTCAAACACCAATAGCCCTATTAAAAATACGGGTTGTCCGAGCGCATGGAGCACGCGGGCAACCGGCACAGGAATCACTCCATGAACAGCCGTTTCAAGGCCTGGCGTCACCCGTTGATCGCAACCCTTCCGCTGCTGGCGATCCTCGCCGGCTGCACCGGTGGCGAGACTGCCAAGCCGAAAACCCACGCACTGGCCACTTATTCCAGCGCCACGTGGGAAGCACTGCCGGTTGTGTCCGACAGCGATCTGGTGGCAGGTTTCGGTTCGTGGCGCAGCGCCTGCACCCGACTCAAGGCTGATACGGTCTGGGGCCCGACCTGCGCAGCAGCGGCCACTGTGCCGCAGAGCGCCGACGAGATTCGCGCCTTCCTCAAACAAAACCTCGACGTCTACGGCCTGCGCGCTGAAAACGACAACCCCAACGGCTTGATCACCGGTTACTACGAACCGGTCTACCCCGGCAGTTTGACGCCGACAGACACGGCCAATGTGCCGGTGTACGGCGTGCCGGAAGACATGATCATCGTCTCGCTGGACAGCATTTACCCGGAACTGAAAGGCAAGCGTCTGCGCGGTCGCCTCGAAGGTCGCGTGCTCAAGCCTTACGACGACGCAGCCACCATCGAATCCAAAGGCGTCAAAGCCCCCGTGGTTGCCTACCTGACCGATCCGATGAACCTGCAATTCCTGCAAATTCAGGGTTCAGGGCGGATTCAGACCCAGGACGGCAAACAGCTGCGCATCGCTTACGCCGACCAGAACGGCCACCCGTACCGGCCGATCGGCCGCTGGCTGGTCGAGCAGGGTGAGCTGAAGAAAGAAGACGTGACCATGAACGCGATCAGCAACTGGGCAAAAGCCAACCCGGCGCGGATCCCGGAACTGCTCGGCAGCAATCCGAGCTATGTGTTCTTCACCCGCAACCCGGACAGCAACGAAGGCCCGCGCGGTTCGCTGAACGTACCGTTGACGGCGGGTTACAGCGCAGCGGTGGATCGCAAGGTGATTCCGTTGGGTAGTCTGCTGTGGCTGTCGACGACAAAACCGGATGGTACGGCCCTGGTGCGTCCGGTGGCGGCGCAGGACACCGGCGGCGCAATTGCCGGCGAGGTTCGTGCAGATCTGTTCTGGGGCACCGGGGAGGCGGCCGGGCAACTGGCCGGGGACATGAAGCAGCAAGGGCAGATCTGGATGCTCTGGCCAAAAGGCGCGGCGTTGCCGCAAGTGCCGCAGGTGGCGGATACAGAAAAGAAGTAACCCTTAGGATCTTTGTCGTCTGAACAATGGCTTTCGCGAGCAGGCTCGC
>NZ_LVEJ01000018.1:117402-384053 GCF_001648775.1 Pseudomonas fluorescens | reverse complement strand
TAACCATTTCATTAGTTGGATCTGCGCAATGTTCAGTGGCTGAGCAGGTCAACGAGGGCCAGCGCGCCCTTCTGCAATGGCTGGCTCTTGAGCCACACCGCGTGCACCGGCATCACCAGGCCGTTTTCGATGTTGCGGAAATTCAGGCGTTTCAGCCGCCCGGAGTCGATCCGCGACTGCACCACCGACAACGGAAAATTACCCCAGCCCAATCCCGCCTCGACCATTTCCATCGCCGTCTCCAGACTGTCGGTGCGCCAATACGATTGCGCCACCAACGGCCGCGTCTCACTGATTGGCAAATCGCGGCTGGCGACGATGATCTGCCGCACATGCACCAAGTCTTCGAGGAACAGACCCTGCCCCCGCAACAGCGGACTGTCCGCCGCCAGCGTGGCGATCATCCGTTCGCTGCCGACAAACTGAAAACGCTCCAGCACGTTCATGCTCAACCCGGCGAACGCCAGGCACACGCTGACCCGGCCGCTGTGCAACATCGCCAGCACGTCATCCTGCGGGGCGGTCAGCACTTCGATATCAAGCAGCGGGTGCCGCTCGGCAATCACCTTGATCGCCGCCAGCAAACGGCGCCGGTCGATGTCCGCGACCACGCCGATCGACAACTTGCTCTCCAGTCCCAACGACAGTTCCACCGCGTGCACTTGCAGGTGTTTGAGTTGTTCGGCGATCAGTCGCGCGTGTGGCACCAGTGACAACGCCATCGCCGTGGGTTGCGGTTCACGGTGGCTGCGGTCGAACAGCAGATAACCCAGCTCGGCCTCAAGGTTGCCGATGCCCATGCTCACCGCCGAAGGGACTTTGCCCAACGCCCGCGCCGCCGCCGAAAACGAGCCGCGCTCGATCACGGCAAGGAACAGCTCGATGCTGTCGCTGTTGAAATTCACCTGAACACCTATCAATAAAAGTGAAAGTAGCTGACTTTTTCTGTCAGCCCTATTGAAGCTATCTTCCGCCGCCTTCGCCAGTGCTACTGGCCACAAGTCGCAAGAAAGAGGCAATTCCCATGCAAGGCGTTAAACGCAAACTGGTCTACGTATCGCTCTACGAAGTGATCGGCATGACCTTCTCCGCCCTCGGTCTGGCGCTGTTGTCCGGCACCTCGCCGGGCAGCACCGGGCCATTGGCAGTGATCATCACCACCATCGCCGTGACCTGGAATTTCATTTACACCTCGCTGTTCGAGCATTGGGAAAGCCGTCAGCTTTCGCGCACACGCACGGTTAAACGGCGCATCGCCCATGCGGTTGGCTTTCAACTGACGCTGATCGTGTTTCTGATTCCGTTGATCGCCTGGTGGATGAACATCAGCCTGGTGCAGGCGTTTCTGCTGGATCTGGCGCTGATCATCTTCATCCCGTGCTACACGTTTGCTTTCAACTGGCTGTTTGACCGGATCTTCGGGCTGCCAGCCTCGGCACTGCCGGATTCGGCAGCGGCGGCATAAATCGTTAATTCGTAAGTAGATATTGCTGAAAATCAGCGGTTTACCTGGTTAAACCGCCGATATTCACAATCCGCTCACTCCGATAGCAGGCTAAGCTTTTCCATCAATAAAAAATGGATCAGCCCATGACTGCACACGCCCCCGCCGCCGCGCAACGCGATGGCATCGACCCGGTACGCGCCGCCGAGATTTCCGCCCGCATCGACCGTCTCCCCGCCGTCGCGACGATCTGGCGGCTGGTGGCGTTGCTGTCGATCGGTGGTTTTTTCGAACTCTACGATTTGTTCCAGACCGCCTACATCAGCCCCGGCCTGATTCGCGACGGCATCTTCGCCACCGGCAATCAGGGCGTGTTCGGCTTCTCCGATCAGGCGGCGTTTGCCTCGGCGACGTTCCTCGGCCTGTTCCTCGGCGCCAGTCTGCTCAGCCCGTTGGCGGATCGCTTCGGCCGCCGTGCGATCTTCACCTTTGCGCTGGTCTGGTACACGGTCGCGACGGTGTTGATGGGCATTCAGAGTTCGGCGCTGGGCATTATCTGCATGCGCTTTCTGGTCGGCATCGGCTTGGGCATCGAACTGGTGACGATCGACGCCTACCTCTCGGAACTGGTGCCCAAACGCATGCGCAGTTCGGCGTTTGCCTTCGCGTTTTTTGTGCAGTTTCTGTCGGTGCCGGCAGTGGCGCTGATGTCCTGGTGGCTGGTGCCGCAAGCACCGTTCGGCATCAGCGGCTGGCGCTGGGTGGTGTTGGCCAGTGCGGTGTTTGCGCTGTTTATCTGGTGGCTGCGCAAACGCCTGCCGGAATCGCCGCGCTGGTTGGCGCAGCATGGCCGCTTTGATGAGGCCAACCGGATTCTCGACCACATCGAAGCACGTTGCGAAAAGGATCACGGCCAGCCACTGGACGTGCCCGAAACGGTCCCGGTCGATGTCGAGGGCAAGGGCCGCTTCGCCGATATCTGGCAGCCGCCTTATCGCCGTCGCGCGTTGATGCTGATTGTCTTCCACATCTTTCAGGCCATCGGTTTCTTCGGTTTCGGCAATTGGCTGCCGGCGCTGCTGTCCGGTCAGGGTGTCAGCGTCACCCACAGCCTGATGTACGCCTTCATCATCACCCTCGCCTACCCGCTCGGGCCGTTGCTGTTCGTGAAGTTTGCCAACCGCTTCGAGAACAAATGGCAGATCGTCGGCTCGGCCCTCGGCGCGATGACCTTCGGCACCTTGTTCGCCCTGCAGACCAGCGCATTCGGGCTGATCTTCTGCGGGGTGATGATCACCTTCTGCAACGCCTGGCTGAGCTTCAGTTATCACTCGTACCAGAGCGAACTGTTCCCGACCAACATCCGCGCCCGCGCAGTAGGTTTCTGCTATTCGTTCAGTCGTTTGTCGACGGTGTTCAGCAGCCTGTTGATCGGCTTGTTTCTCGACAATTTCGGCACGCCCGGGGTGTTGGCGTTCATCGTCAGCAGCATGCTGATCGTAATGTTGACCATCGGCTGGTTCGGCCCGCGCACACGCAATCTGGCGCTGGAGAATATTGCCCATCGCTGAGAGGCAACGGTCATCCTCTGCCGCTTATCGGCAAGGGGTGACCGCAGCGAACACTATGAAAATGATCAACATATTGAAATAAAAGGATTTATTCAGAAGGCACGGTAATTGCTCTGCTACCCCAGTCAGCAATTACCAACAGGTCCACACATCATGTTGATCAGTGCCAAACAACAGCAAATCATTCATCTGCCCAAAGCGCTGAACGACGATGCGACGTCCATCGCCGCCGCCGGCCTGCAAGGTGGCCTGCACGGCGCCATGCTGCAAACCCTGCAAAACCAGACCCAGGCGCAAACCGCTGAAGCCACTGCCAAGGTGCAGGATTCGGCCACGCAGATCGCCACCCAGCAAGTCAGCGAAGCCTCGCGCATCAGCGACAACGTCGACGAAGCCTTCGCCAAGACCCGCGTTGGCCTGCAATCGACCGACGCCACCAGCGCTTCGGCAACATCCGCCACTGACGAATTCAAGGACTACATGAGCAAGACGCCGGAACAGCGTCTGCGCGACAGTATTCTGCAGTCGATGGGGCTGACCGAAGATGACATCAAAGCCATGCCGCCGGAGAAACAACAGGCCATCGGCAAAGAGATTGCCGAGCGTTTGCAGGACAAGATGAAATTGGCCCAGACGGAGAAAGACAACGACGTGAAGGACAGCGACAAGCAAGCGGACAAGTTTCTCGCTGCGCTCTGATCTCCAGGTCGCCTGAAATGAAATGTGGGAGCGAGCTTGCTCGCGAAGGCGGTGTTTCAGTGAAACTTCCATCGACTGACACACTGCTTTCGCGAGCAAGCTCGCTCCCACATTGATTGTATCCAGCTGAAGAAATCAGTTCAGTTGCAGGGTTTCATTGAACTGGCTGATCGCATCCACCACATGCCGCGAACCCTGCTGAATCTCCAGAATCACCTCCCCCGCTTCATTCGCCAGTTCCACCCCGAGCCCGGTCCGACTCAGGCTCGACTGCATACTCGACACCGCACTTAGCGACAGGTCATGGTTCTTGCGCACCACTTCGACAATTTCCAGCGTGGCCTGACTGGTGCGCGCCGCGAGGCTGCGCACTTCATCGGCGACCACCGCAAAGCCGCGCCCGTGTTCCCCGGCCCGCGCCGCTTCAATCGCAGCATTGAGCGCCAGCAAGTTGGTCTGATCGGCAATGCCGCGGATGGTCTGGACGATGGTGCCGATGATGTCCGATTGTTTGCTGACCGCATCGATGCTGGACGCCGCTTCGTTGAGGTCGCGGGAAATGTCCTGAATGATCTGCACCGTTTGCTGCACGACCTGTGAGCCTTTTTGCGCGCAGGCGTCGTTTTGTACCGAAGTGCTGTGGGCCGATTCCGCAGCGTTCTGCAAAGTGGTCATCTGATGGGTGATGTCGCTGGCGAACTTGACCACTTTGTACAGTCGGCCCTTGGCATCGAACAGCGGGTTGTAGGAGGCTTCGAGGTAAACCATCTGCCCGGACTTGTTCTTGCGCTCGAAACGATGCGAGTGATATTCGCCGCGGTTGAGCGAAGCCCAGAAGGCCTTGTACTGCGCAGATTCGGCTTCGGCACGATGGCAGAACAGGCTGTGGTGATGACCGACGATTTCATTGAGCGAGTACTGCATGGTCTTCAGAAAGTTGTCGTTGGCGGCGATGACATTGCCTTCCGGGGTGAACTCGATCACCGCCATCGAGCGACTGATCGCCGCCAGCATGCTTTCTTCTTCGTGTTCTTTATTGACCCGCGCGGTGATGTCCGCCGCCACTTTGATCACGCTTCTGACTTGTTTGTCCGGGCCATACACCGGCATATAACTGGCTTCGAGCCAGACTTCTTTACCGGCCTTGTTCAAGCGCAGAAAGGTGCCGCTGATCGGTTCACCGCGAGCCAGATCACGCCACAATTTGGCGTACTCCTCGCTGCGATAGAAAGCCTCTTCACAAAACACTCGGTGATGTTTGCCGCGCACTTCATCGGCGCTGTAGCCCATGGTCTTGCAGAAGTTTTCATTGGCATCGAGCACGATGCCATCCGGGCTGAACTCGATCATTGCCATGGAACGGCTGATCGCTGCCAACTTGGCGTTGGCCTCGGTCAGGGCGCAGCTGAAGCGCTCGATTTCCTGCAGGTCAGCCTTGTGATGTAGGTTGAACATGGTTGTATCACCTTCCGCGCGGACTTTTGATTTGATGAAAGTTCAGTTCTTTCAAGATCCACCACTACGTTCCACAGAACAGGCACACGCATTCCTCCACAGGAGGAAGTTGTCAGGTGATAAATGATGATCAATCGGAACGTCCATGCAGCGACGCTCTAATCAAGACATCCTTCTCTTGATAGCCCGCACGCGGGCCAGCCCTAACGCGTTGAAGAACTTCCATGTAGGCGACGCTCCTTGTTGGTTCAGTGTCGGTGCCTTGGCTTGCGCACTCTGGCAGCATGAATTCACGGACCAACGCTGTGCATCCGGCATGGTTTGGCATGACGGTCGACATAGTTAGTTACAGGAAGCATAGCCAGCGGGAAGCCTTGCGCAAGGCCACTAGTCGGCCAGTATCTGGCACTTTTTGCACAAGAATCGGTTCAGCGCGGGGAGAAATGTTGCCGGGGCGGACGCTTTCGCGAGCAGGTTCGCTCCCACATATGGAACGCATTCCCTTGTGGGAGCGAGCCTGCTCGCGAAGGCAAAAGTTGCAGCACTACAAAAACAACAGAAATGACTTACAGACTTCCTGTCACCTTGGTCGCCACATCCGCAGGCACCCAAGCTTTCCAGACCTGCGGCTGATCACGCAAGAACGCCTGCGCCACCACTCTCGGCTGCAAGCGTTTTTCGCTCATTCCCGCCAGTGTCTGGTTCAACAGATCAATCGGCAGATCGACCTTTTCAAAAAACGTTACCAGTTCCGGGTACTGCGCCTTGAACGGCGCCGACACACCAATCGCAAGGCTTGCCGGCATCGACCGCGTGCCCTTGGGGTTCGGGTTGTTGGCATCGGCCAGGGTCTTCCAGGCCTCGGCATCGAACGGTGGTTCATCGAGTTTGACCAGTTTGAATCGACCCAGCAGCGGCGTCGGTGACCAGTAGTAGAACAACACCGGTTTACCGCGCTTGATCGACGACGCCACCTCGGCATCCAGCGCCGCGCCGGAACCGGTGCGGAAGTTGACGAAGCTGTCGTTCAGCGCATAAGCCTTGAGCTTCTGGCTGTTGACGATTTCCGAGGTCCAGCCGGTCGGGCTGTTGAGGAAACGTCCGCGCGACGGATCTTCCGGGTCGCGGAACACATCCTTGTAGCGCGGCAGGTCCGCCACTGATTTCAACTCCGGCGCCAGCGGCTTGATCCCGCGCTCGGGGTCGCCCTTGATCACATATTCCGGCACCCACCAGCCTTCGGTCGCGCCTTTGACCGTGTCGCCGAGGCCGAACACCTTGCCCTCGCCGGCAGCCTTGACCCACGCCGGACTGCGCCCGGCCCACTCTTCGCCGATCACCTGAATATCGTTTTTCGCCAGCGCCGCTTCGAGGCTGACGGTGCTGCCCGGCAGTGTATCGGTCGGGTAGCCGTAGCCTTTTTCAACGATCAGGCGCAGCACTTCGGTGATGAAACTGCCGCTTTCCCAAGTGATGTCGCCGAAGTGAATCGGCGCGGTTTTTTCCGTTGCGGATACAGCGCCGACACTCAGGCTCAACGCCAATAGCGAGCTGCCGAGCAGGGTTTTGATCGATCTCATGCGGACCTCTTGTCTTGCAGGAATTGGTTGGCGCTGTGGCGATCGCACAGTGCTTGGGAACGCGTCATGTACACGCTGACCGAACGCTGGGAGATGCCCAGTTCGGCAGCGATTTGCGGGTAGGTCAGGCCATCGATGCGCGCCAGCAGAAAAGTCGTGCGGACCTTGCCGGGCAAGCGTTGCAGGCTGTGATCGAGGCGGTGGAGGGTTTGCGAGAGCGTGACGAGGTCCTCGGGGGAGGCGGCGTAATCGACATCGATTGACTGGCGATGACGACGCTCCAGGTCAGCCCGTCGCCAGCGCTGATAAAGCAGACGCCGGGCGATGGTCGTCAGCAAGGCGCGAGGTTCACGAATGGCCGTCAGTGCCGGGGCCTGGAGTAATTGCGCGAAGGTTTCTGCGGCAATGTCTTCGCTGCTGGCGCGGTCATGCACATGACCGCGCAGGAAAGCGCAGAGCCAGCGGTAGTGGGCGCGGAACAGACCGTCCACGGTGTGGCGATGGCAAAGCTCGGCGCCGGACATAGGGGCTCCTGGGTTAGGGGTCGCTTGAATGTCCGGTCGTCCGGTGGCGCGATCGTAGCAAGGCGCCTTATTCGTTAAAAATACTTAAAACGAATTCTTATATTCCATTAATGCATTAGCGAACATGGCTATAGCCCGCCGCCTCGGCCTCTTGTTGATAGTCGAGGAGAATCTGGTAATCGCGGGTGCTCGCCGGCAGTATTTCCGGCAAGCCCAGTGTTTTCGCGACGTCGGGCAGTTCGCGCAAGGTCTGGTTCATCACGTGCCGAAGCGTTTCGATCTGCTCGTCCGTGGCGCTGGCGACAGTAATGAACGGCAAGGTCGGGCTCAGGGCACTGCGCGCAATCACTCGCAAGGCGCTGACCTCGTGCGGCGCATGCTGCGCCAGGTAGGCGTAGGTGACGCTGTCGATGGCCGCCAGATCGGCGCGGTGTTCGCGCAACCAGCGCAGGCTCTCGCGATGACCGCCGCTGATGCCGACCGAAGCGAAGAATTGCCCGTGCTGATGCAGCGGGGCCAGGCGCTGACGGAACAGGTTCATGCCACTGTTGGAATCCTCACTGTTGATCACCCCGCGACTGTCGCGCAACTGCGCGAGGGTTTGGCGTGGGTCATCGGCACGGCTGAGAATCAGGCTGCAATGATTGCCGGCGCTGGCGTCAGGGAGCTCGTAGCGTGGGCGGCCGACGAGGCGCACCTGCCCGCGCAACGCGGTCATCAGCGGATAGCCGCAGGTTTGCGTGAGCAACAGATCCGGTGACAACCAGAGTTCGGGCAATGACAGGCCATCAGCGCTCAGACGCGTGTGCCCAAGCTGCTCGAGGATGCGCGCAATCCAGCGCTCATTCGCCGCGCGGATCGGCTCGGGGGCGACGTACATCAGGAGTTCGGTGTGGTGTTGAGCCATACACATATTTTCCGAGTTACAAATATCCAATGTGGGAGCGAGCCTGCTCGCGAAAGCGCTGGGTCAGACAACAGATCTATCAACTGACACGACGCCTTCGCGAGCAGGCTCGCTCCCACAGGTTTTGTGATGTTCTTGGGTCAGTGGAACGGATGCTGCGGGCTGTCGATTGGCTTGATGCCATGACGGCGCCAGAACTCGCCATACCCTCGCACCAGAAACCCGCCACTGCGCGCAATCCATTGCTCGCGATGCATCCGGTAAACCTTGGGCAAGTCGTACCACGAAAGCTTCGGCAAGTCGTGATGCACCAGATGAAAATTCAGATTGAGGAACAACCAGCGCCACGGCCAACCGGCCTCATTGAGCACCGTGCGTTGTTCCGGTTGCGCATGCGGGCGATGTTCGTAGTAGGAGCGAATCATCGCGATCGACAGCGCCGGCACGCTGATCAACAACAGGTAATGCCACACCGGCAGCGCGCTGTAGCGGGCGATGAACCCCAGCATCAGCAGGGTGAACGCGCCGTGGGTCAGCCACATCAGCCAAGCCTGGCGCTCGCCGTTTTTCAAGCGTTGCAGCTCCTCGCTGGCGAGCGCCAACAGCGCCAGTGGCGCACCCATCGCGAAACGGCCGAGGACGGTTTTGTTCAGCCAATGCAGACTGCGTTCGAACAGCGAACTGCCCTGCCAGCGTGCTGCCGTCAGGTAGCGACTTTCCGGGTCGACACCGGGCACGGTCAAATCCTCATCGCGATGGTGCAGCAAGTGACTGTCGCGATAGAGCGTGTACGGATACCAGACTGCGAATGGTGCATAGCCGAGGATTTTGTTGACCAGGTTCCAGCGCGTCGGATGCCCGTGAAGCAGTTCGTGTTGCACTGACAACCAAAGCACCAGCAACGGGATCAGCAGCACCGTGCTCACGCCACGACCGAGCCAATGGCTATTGAGCACAATGGTGAACCAACTGCCGTAAACGCCGATCAGCAACAGCCAGGTGGGCCATTCGGTGCGGGCGGTAAAGCGTTGGCGCAGGGTTTCGATTTGCTGACGGTGGGCGGCGTCGAAGTAATGGGGCATGGCGTTGCTCGAAACGGGAGTCTTGCCCTTCTGTGCAACGACGCGGTGCAATCTTGCAGATTATTTTCAGGTTCAGGCAGGAGCCCGAGAACCGGGCTCCGAAAAGGCGTGATCAGTGACCGAAGATGTCGACTTTCTTGGCCTTCTTCTCCGCACGCTTTTCAATCGCGGTCTTGGCCGGTTTCTTCTTCGCGGCTTTCTTTGAATCCATACCTTTGGACATGATGCGTACTCCACTCACAGGGGATGTAGGCTCAGGTATACACCTATCGCGCCGCGCACGTTCTTTTATAATCGCCGCTTTGCCCACCGACAGTCCGATCCCATGCCCGAGACCCAATACACCTTGCTCGACGAGTCTTTATGGCCGTTGATGAACAAGTTTTACCGCAGCCACCAGTCTTCGATGAAAGCCGTTCGCGAGGCACAATTGTGGGTAGCGCGGCGCGGCGAAATTGTCGCCGCGTTGTGTTTGCGGCCCGTCGCGGGTGGGCATTGGTTGACCGGCTTGTTTGTTGATCCGGGGTGTCGTGAGCAAGGGATTGCCGCACAGTTGATCGCGGCGGCAGTGCAGGACGTGAGCGAGCCGGTGTGGCTGTTTTGTCATCCGGATTTGCGCGGGTTTTATGAGCGGCGCGGGTTCACCTTCGACCCGGCCCTGCCGCAGGCGATGGCGGAGCGCTTGAGTCGGTATGCGCGGAGCAAGCCGATGATTGCGATGGAGCTGATTCCTGCTCAATCCTGAGGGACATGCAAAAACCAATGTGGGAGCGAGCCTGCTCGCGAAAGCGGTGTGTCAGTCACAGAATCTGTCACTGATATTGCGCATTCGCGAGCAGGCTCGCTCCCACAGGGGATGTGTTGGGTCTTGAGTTAGTCGTCGGCGGTGGGATCGAGGTCCGGGAACATCACTTCGGTAAATCCGAACTTGCTGAAATCGGTGATGCGCGACGGGTACAGCCGGCCGATCAGGTGATCGCATTCGTGCTGCACAACGCGGGCGTGGAAACCTGAGGCGATACGCACAATCGGCTCGCCCTTGGGATCAACACCCTCGTAGCGAATCTGCTGATAACGATCCACCGCACCGCGCAAACCCGGCACCGACAGACAGCCTTCAAAGCCCTCTTCCGTCAGCGGGCTCAGCGGCGTGATCAGCGGATTGATCAGGATCGTCTGCGGCACCGCTTCAGCGTCCGGGTAGCGTTCGCTGTGCTCGAATCCAAAGATCACCAGTTGCAGATCAACGCCGATCTGCGGCGCAGCCAGGCCAACGCCGCCGACACTTTCCATGGTCTGGAACATGTCATCGATCAGTTGCCACAGTTCAGGGCTGTCGAACATCTCTGCCGGCACCGGCGGCGCAATGCGCAGCAGGCGCTCGTCGCCCATTTTCAGAATTTCACGGATCATGATCAGACTTCGTCAGTGTCCGGCTTGAGCGAATGATCGCGGCCCAGGCCCGAGACGTGTTGTTTGGGTTGTTCATCGAGTTCGCCGGGGACTTTCTCGCCCGGGTCCTTGCCCTCGCTGGACATGTGCTCGATCACCGCGTTCATTTCCGCGCCGAGCAACAACACCGCGGCGGAAATGTAGAAATACAGCAACAGCACGATGATCGCACCGATGCTGCCATACATCGCGTTGTAGTTGGCGAAGGTTTTCACATAGAACGCGAAGCCCAACGAAGCGATGATCCACACCACTACCGCCAACACCGAGCCGGGAGTAATGAAGCGGAACTCCTGTTTGACGTCCGGCATTACGTAGTAGATCAGTGCCACGGCGACCATCATCAGAATCACGATCACCGGCCAGCGCGCGATGGTCCACACGGTGACGATGACTTCTTCCAGGCCGACCTGCGCGGCGATCCAGCCCATCACCTGCGGCCCGAGCACCATCAGCGCGGCAGCCACCAACAGCATGCCGGCAATGCCGACGGTGTAGAAAATCGACAGTGGAAAGCGCTTCCACACCGGCCGGCCTTCGACCACGTCGTACGCCGCGTTCATCGCACTCATCATCAAGCGCACACCGGCAGAGGCGGTATAGAGCGCAATGACGATACCGACCGAGAGCAAGCCACCCTTGGACTGCTGCAACTGGTCGATCACCGGGTTGACCTGCTCCAGCGCCTGCGGCGGCAGGACCAGTTCCGATTGCAGGCGCAGCCAGGAGAAGAAATCCGGCAGGTGCAGGAAACCGATCAGGGCGATCAGAAACAGGATGAACGGGAACAGCGAAAACAGCATCTGGTAGGCCAGTGCCGAGGCGTAAGTCGACATTTCGTCGTCGACGAATTCCGTCACCGTGCGCACCATCACCCGGTGCAGGGGCAGACCTTTCATGTCCGGGAAAATCATTCGCGTCTCCTTTCGCCGCTATACAGGTTTGAAGTCGTGGCGACTCAGGGGCCGTTTTTTACATCAAGGTAGCCTGTTTGGCGAACCTTGCCGGGTCTCAGCAGAATTTCGACACAAAAACGGCCATCCTTGGATGGCCGTTCGTGTCTTTCGTTCAAGGCTGAGTTACGCCTTGTCGACGCCTTTTTTCACAGCGTCTTTGGCTTTGCCGACCGCTTGCTGGGCTTCGCCTTTTTTCTCTTGAATCTTGCCTTCGGCTTGCAGCTTGGTGTTGTCGGTGGCTTTACCGACGCCTTGCTTGACGTTGCCGACCGCTTCGTTGGCCATGCCTTTTACTTTATCGCCTGTGCTACTCATGGTGTTTCTCCTTGGTGCAATTAGGGGGAAAAGTCAGTACGTAATGATTGACTGGCCGGGTTTGCGCCAAGTTTCATTTATTTTTGGCGGTTCATTTCGTCGCGGCGTGCAGGTTGGGCTTTATGTTTGCGGGCATTGCCCCGAGAATGCGCAACATATGGGCGCTGTGCGCCAGAGACCGATCCCGCAGGAATGTTATGAAACTCGATAAAAAGCAGGCCATCGCCCGTCGTAACCAGGAACTGGGCGGTGCCGTGCTCGGCACCAACAACTGCCACTTCGCCGAACTCAACCGCAACCGCAACATCTGGTGGTTCGACCTGCCGGTAACGCGTCTGGCCGTGGGTCAGTACGAGTGGATTCACTTGCTCATGCACACACCGGCCACCGACGAATTGCTGCACCTGAAGGTGCCGACGGTGTTCCTGCGTGAAAAGCTTGAAGGGCTGGTGATTCGCAATGAAGGCAAGCGCAAGGCGGCGTTGAGCCTGGAATTGAGCGCGGACAAGGATTCGTATCTGCAGGACATGCGTCCGGCGGGGACCAACGTGAATTTCGCGCCGTTCCGTCAGTAGGATTTGTACCACCCCCCTTCCCCTCACCCTAGCCCTCTCCCAGAGGGAGAGGGGACTGACCGAGTTGGCTGGACACGCTACACCGACCTGAAATATCGAGTCGAACTCAGGTTTCGAACAGCCCCCGATCAGCTCCCTTTCCCCCTCGCCCCCTTGGGGGAGAGGGCTGGGGTGAGGGGGTAGATTTACCTGACACTGAAAATCTACAGCCTGCACCAACAAAAAGCCCCGCATCTGCGGGGCTTCGTGTTTTTAGGCGGCGTTCTTGGCCTTGATCTTTTTCAGCTCTTCATCCCGCAACTCGCGGCGCAGGATCTTGCCGACGTTGGTCGTCGGCAGCGCATCGCGGAATTCCACCGAACGCGGCACCTTGTAGCCGGTGACATTGGCGCGCATGTGCTCCATCACCGTTTCCTTGGTCAGCGTGACACCCGGTTTGGCGACGATGAAAATCTTGATCGCTTCACCCGACTTCTCGTCCGGCACGCCAATCGCGGCACACTGCAACACACCCGGCAGGGTTGCCAGTACGTCTTCCAGTTCGTTCGGATAAACGTTGAAACCGGAGACCAGAATCATGTCTTTCTTGCGATCGACAATGCGCATGTAGCCGTCCGGCTGGATCAGCGCGATGTCGCCGGTCTTGAGCCAGCCTTCGCTGTCGAGCATTTCATCGGTGGCTTCCTGACGCTGCCAGTAGCCCTTCATCACTTGCGGGCCCTTGATGCACAGTTCGCCGATTTCACCCAGCGGCTGCTCGACACCAGCGTCGTCGATGACTTTGCACAGGGTCGACGGCACCGGAATGCCGATGGTGCCGATCTGGATGTGCTGGATCGGGTTGACCGTGGCCACCGGGCTGGTTTCGGTCATGCCGTAACCTTCGCAGATCGAGCAACCGGTGACGGCTTTCCAGCGCTCGGCAGCGGCCAGTTGCAGGGCCATGCCGCCGGACAAGGTGACTTTCAGCGCGGAGAAATCCAGCTTGCGGAAACCTTCGTTGTTGCACAGCGCCACGAACAAGGTGTTCAGGCCAACGAAACCGCTGAACTTCCACTTCGACAGTTCCTTGACCATCGCCGGCAGGTCACGCGGGTTGCTGATCAGGATGTTGTGGTTGCCGATCAACATCATTGCCATGCAATGGAAGGTGAACGCATAGATGTGGTACAGCGGCAGCGGCGTGATCAGGATCTCGCAACCTTCATTGAGGTTCGACCCCATCAGCGCCTTGCACTGCAGCATGTTGGCTACGAGGTTGCGGTGGGTCAGCATCGCACCCTTGGCCACGCCGGTGGTGCCGCCAGTATATTGCAGCACCGCAACGTCGCCGCTGTCCGGATTGGCTTCGGCCACAGGCTGGCCCTGGCCCTTGCTCAGCACGTCGTTGAACTTGACGGCTTTGGGCAAGTGATAGGCCGGCACCATCTTCTTCACGTACTTGATGACGCTGTTGATCAGCAAGCGCTTGATCGGCGGCAACAGGTCGGCGACTTCAGTGACGATGACGTGTTTGACGCCGGTTTTCGGCACCACGGCTTCGGCCAGATGCGCCATGTTCGCCAGGCAAACAAGGGCTTTGGCACCGGAATCGTTGAACTGGTGTTCCATTTCCCGCGCGGTGTACAGCGGGTTGGTGTTGACCACGATCAGCCCGGCACGAATAGCACCGAAGACGGCGACCGGGTACTGCAGAACGTTGGGCAGTTGCACGGCGATTCGATCACCGGGCTGCAAGTCGGTATGCTGTTGCAGATACGCGGCAAACGCACCGGACAATTCGTACAGTTCACCGTAGGTGATTGTCTTGCCCAGGTTGCTGAAAGCCGGTTTGTTGGCGAAGCGTTGGCAGGATTGCTTCAACACTGCCTGAATGTTCGGATACTCGTCTGGATTGATGTCGGCAGCAATTCCAGCCGGGTATTTATCCTTCCAAAAGTCTTCGATCATGGAAGCCCACTCCTCAGCAACGCGAATTCTTCACCGCATTTGATGCGATTATTATTGGTGTGTGTTTTGTATTGGTGAATCTGGCTTTCAGAGAGGCCGAGAAGTCACAAAGCGCGCCGAGAGTAGCAGCTTTGCCGAGGGTCGACTAGAGCCAAAAGAGGCCCCTACAGTCATATTCATGACTCAAGACTTGCTAGCAGTCATTTTAGAGCAAAAATCCTAGAGCGCCTTGAAAGCCCCGGTTTTCGGGGTCATCAAACAAAAATTCGCGAGCAGGCTCGCTCCCACAAGGATCATATTTTGCCCTGTGGCAGCGAGCCTGCTCGCGAATGTGCGAAGCGCAGCGGTCAAGGGCTACGCGATATCGCGCAACTCCCTGCGCAGAATCTTGCCGACAGGCGTCATCGGCAATGACTCACGCAACACAATGTGTTTCGGCACCTTGTACGCGGTGAAATTCTCTTTGCAGTAGGCCTTGAGCTCCTCAAGACTCACACCGGTTTCCCGCGCCACCACAAACAGCTTCACCGCCTCTCCCGAACGCTCGTCCGGCACGCCGATCACCGCGCAGTTGGCGACTTTCGGGTGGGCCATCACCACGTCTTCGATTTCATTCGGATACACGTTGAAACCGGAGACGATGATCATGTCTTTCTTGCGATCGACGATGCGCACGAAACCGTCCGGATCGATCACCGCGATATCGCCGGACTTGAACCAGCCCTCGGCATCCAGCACTTCGGCAGTGGCCTCAGGCTTGTGCCAGTAACCCTTCATGATCTGCGGGCCCTTGATGCACAGCTCGCCGCGCTCGCCCATCGGCTGCTCGACGCCGTCATCGTTGATGACTTTCAGTAGCGTGCCTGGCACCGGCAAACCGACCGTACCGAGCCGCGACTGATCGCCATACGGGTTGGTGCAGGCCACCGGCGACGTTTCGGTCAGACCGTAACCTTCGGTGATGCGACAACCGGTGATCTGCTCCCAGCGTTCGGCGGTGGCTTTGACCAACGCGGTGCCGCCAGAGTTGGTGAGTTTCAGGCTGGAGAAATCGAGGGTCTTGAAATCCGGATGATCCATCAGCGCGACGAACAGGGTGTTCAGCCCCAGCAGTGCCGAGAAACGCCAGTTCTTCAACTCCTTGATAAACCCGGCGATGTCGCGTGGATTGGTGATCAAGACGTTGTGGTTGCCGGAGACCATCATGCACATGCAGTTCGCGGTGAAGGCATAGATGTGATACAGCGGCAGCGGCGCGATCATCACTTCCTGACCTTCGCGCAACAGCGGCTGGCCATCCGGGCCGAGTTGCGCGAGGCAGGCGCGCACTTGTTGCATGTTCGCCACCAGATTGCCGTGGGTGAGCATCGCGCCCTTGGCCAACCCGGTGGTGCCCCCGGTGTATTGCAGCACGGCGATGTCATCGAGGCCGACCTTCAGCGGCTTGATGCCCAGCCCACGGCCCATGCGCAGCGCACTCTTGAAAGAGATCGCCTGCGGCAGTGAATACGCCGGGACCATTCTTTTCACTTTGCTGACCACGGTGTTGACCAGCCAGCCCTTGGCGGTGGGCATCAGATCGCCCATCTTCGCTTCGATCAGGTACTGGATGTCGGTGTCGGGCAGCACTTCCTGGACTTTCTGGCCGAACATGTTCAAGTACACCAGCGCCCGCGCGCCGGAATCCTTGAACTGGTGGCGCATCTCCCGCGCGGTGTACAGCGGGTTGGTGTTGACCACGATCAGCCCGGCGCGCAACGCACCGAACACGGCAATCGGGTAATGCAGGACGTTGGGCATCTGTACCGCGATGCGATCGCCCGGCAGCAGATCGGTGTGCGCTTGCAGATAGCCGGCGAAGGCCGCGCTCTGGCGCTCCAGTTCGGCGTAGGTCAGGGTCACGCCCATGTTGCTGAAGGCCGGACGATCGGCGAATTTCTTGCAGGAACGCTCAAACACTTCGATCACCGACTTGAATTCATTCATGTCGATATCCAGCGGTACGCCGGCCGGGCGTTTGTCATTCCAGAAATCAGGTTGCATTGTTCTTGTCCTCTTTACCTGAGCCGATCCGGGCCGCTTTCTGTCATTTCTGAAAGCGGAGCTTCACGGACACTAGCAGTTATGGGCATTGAGGCAAATACGGGCAAAGCCGTCATTGATCGTGTGAATCTTCCTGCCGTGGCGTGGGCTGATCAGACGCGCTATACAATGTTCCGACTCTGAGCAAAGGAATCGCCATGATCCACCACACCCTATGGCTGGACGCGAGTGACCGCAGCCGCCTGTTCGTCAATCAGTGGCTGCCCACCGCGCCGTTGAAAGCCGTGATTCTGCTGGCCCACGGCATGGCCGAACACAGCGGCCGTTATGCCCGCTTGGCCGACATTTTTTGCGACAAAGATTACGGGGTGTATGCCCCGGATTTGCGCGGTCATGGCCAAACGGCCGATCAGGGCACGCTCGGGCATTTCGCCGATGACGACGGCTGGTGCAAAGTGCTGGGCGATCTGGCGAGCCTCAATCAGCACATCGGTCAACAGCATCCCGGTGTGCCGATCATTTTGCTCGGGCACAGCATGGGCAGCTACCTGGCGCAGGGCTATCTGCTGCACCACAGCGCCAGTTTGCACGGGGCGATTCTCAGCGGTTCGAATTTCCAGCCGGTGGCGCTGTATGGCGCTGCCCGACAGATCGCCCGCCTGGAAAAACTGCGTCAGGGCGGCAAGGGCCGCAGTGCGTTGATCGAGTGGTTGTCGTTCGGCTCGTTCAATAACAAATTCAAACCGGTGCGCACGCCGTTCGACTGGTTGAGCCGCGACCCGGTGGAAGTCGACAAGTACGCCAGCGACCCGCTGTGCGGCTTTCGCTGCACCAATCAGCTGTGGATCGACCTGCTCGGCGGCTTGCAGCAGATCAGCAAAGCGTCCAATCTCGCCCAGATCGATCCGGGCCTGCCGCTGATGGTGATTGGCGGTGAATGTGATCCGGTGAGTGAAGGCAAGCGTCTGACAGATCTGGCCAATGCCTTGCGCAGCGCCGGCAGCCAAAACCTGCAACTGAAGATCTACCCGCAGGCGCGGCACGAATTGTTCAACGAAACCAACCGCGACGAAGTGATCGCCGATGTGCTGGCCTGGATCGACCAGGTCCTGAGCCATCCACGCCCTCACCGCAGCGAATAATTTTTTGTGGATTCATTTAATCCATCAGAGGAATCAAGCCCGATGACCCAGGTTACCAACATCCCTTACGAAGCCCTCGAAGTCGGCCAGACCGCCAGCTACAGCAAGACCGTCGAAGAGCGCGACATTCAATTGTTCGCCGCGATGTCGGGCGATCACAACCCGGTGCACCTGGACGCCGAGTTCGCCGCCGCCAGCATGTTCAAGGAGCGTATCGCTCACGGTATGTTCAGTGGTGCGCTGATCAGTGCCGCCGTTGCCTGCGAGCTGCCTGGGCCGGGGACTATTTATATCGGTCAGCAGATGAGCTTTCAGAAGCCGGTGAAGATTGGCGACACGCTGACGGTACGCCTGGAAATTCTCGAGAAACTGCCGAAGTTTCGCGTGCGCATTGCCACTCGCGTGTTCAACCAGCGTGATGAGTTGGTGGTGGATGGCGAGGCGGAGATTCTGGCGCCGCGCAAGCAGCAGACGGTGACGTTGCCGACTTTGCCGGCGATCAGCATTGGCTGATTGATTGGTGGGGTGTCAGGTAGAGCTTTTCCCCCTCACCCCAGCCCTCTCCCCCAGGGGGGCGAGGGGGGAAAGGGAGCCGATCTCCGTGGTTTTCAAAACCTGAGTTCACCTCAGATCGCTCAAGTCGGTGCATCTCGAACATCCACCCCGATCAGTCCCCTCTCCCTCTGGGAGAGGGCCAGGGTGAGGGGCTTCTACTTCTGCCTGTGCTTTTCCCAGCCCCATAAAAAAACGCCAGACTAGCTGGCGTTTTTTCTACCCGGCAAACGCTTACGAACGAGCGCGAGCCTGGTTACGCAGCGCCTTCACCTGATCGTGATTGCGTTGCACACCGTGATACTGGCGTTCAACCAGATCACGAATACCCACGAGGTTGTGCTTGTTGATCTTCTCGATGGCTTCACGATAAGCCTTCAGCGCATGGTCTTCACCGCGCTCGGCTTCGTTCAGCACAGCCTCTTCGTCTTTGCCGGTGAACATGGCTTTGACGTCGACCCAGCGACGGTGCAGGTCACCGCTGACGCTGGTAGAGGTTTCCGGATCACCGCCCAGCTTGCGAACCTCGGCTTGCAGTTCAGCTGCAGCAGTGGCGCAATCGGCAGAGCGAGTCACGAACAGAGTTTTCAGTTCTGGGTGCTTGATGTCTTCGGCGCAAGTCTTGAACCCTTCCTGACCGTCCTTGCTGGTTTCAATCAGGTCATTGAGTACAGAGATGGCTTCTTTATTCATGTCGGTCATTTTTCAATTCCTTGCGATCGGTGGAAGATGCAAGGGATATTGCAGTGTGCGTGCCAGCTTTTTTATTTACATAAAATCGTTAAATATCAACAAGTTAAAGATAAATGAACTATCTGTATCACGGTTATTTGCATGATCTGTCATTTGGCCTGCATGCAGAATGCCTGTATTTTCCAATCTGATTTGAAGCCAGACGATCTCACTGATGAATCCCGAAAAACTCGAACTGCTGATCACCCGCGAAATGCCCTTCGGCAAGTACAAGGGCCGGATCATTGCCGACCTGCCGGGCCCCTACCTGAACTGGTTCGCCCGTGAAGGTTTCCCGCACGGCGAACTCGGTGGCTTGCTCGCGCTGATGCAGGAGATCGACCATAACGGCCTCTCGGACTTGCTCGAACCGCTGCGCGCCAAACACGGCAAACCTGCCCCGCGCCATTGAAGCGCCCTCCTCTTTAGAGTCAGCCGACCATGCCCGATAACACCCGCCGCGCCCGTGACGAAGCCTTCTGGCAAACGTTCGCTGATCGTTACGACGTTCAACCCGGCCCCGTGAACCTGGAAAACGGTTACTTCGGGCGCATGTCGCGCACGGTGATCGAGGAATACCAGCGCAATATCGAGCTGATCAACACCAGTAATTCGGTGTATGTACGCCAGCGTTTCGAACAGCACGACAACCTCGACATCCGCGCACAACTGGCCGAGTTGATCGGCGTGCGCGCGCAGAGCGTCGCCTTCACCCGCAACGCCACTGAAGGCCTGCAATCGCTGATCCGCAACTACAACCGCTTGCAACCGGGCGATCAGGTGCTGATCAGTGATCTGGAATACGACACGGTCAAAGGTGCGATGCGTTGGCTGGCCAGGCACCGTGGCGCCGAGGTGATCGAAATTGCCCACGCGCACCCGGCGAGTTTCGACAGCCTGCTGGAGACTTATCGCGAGGCGTTCAAAGGTCACCCGAAACTCAAGCTGATGGCCCTGACTCACGTCACTCACCGCACCGGTCTGGTCATGCCGGTGCAAGCCATCGCCGCACTCGCCAAGGAACATGGCGTCGATGTCATCCTTGATGGCGCCCATGCGCTTGGCCAGATCGAGTTCGATCTTGAAGCGTTGGGTATCGCCTTCGCCGGTTACAACCTGCACAAATGGATCGGCGCACCGCTCACCCTCGGCTTCCTCTATATCGCGCCGCAACGCTTGGCCGACATCGATCCGGACATGGATGAAATGCATTACCCGGCCAATGACATCCGGGCACGCACCTCGTACAGCACACCCAACATTCCAGCGCTGATGACCTTGCCGCTGGTGTTCGAAGAGCACCGCTCACTCGGTGGCGCGCCGGCCAAAGGTGCTCGCCTGAATTATCTGCGCAATCTGTGGGTCAGCGCGGTGCGCCTGTTGCCGGGTATCGAGGTGATGACGCCGGACGATCCGCGGCTGTATTGCGGCATCACCTCCCTGCGCTTTACCCGGCACGACGATCAAGTGGCGATGGCCGAGCGTCTGCTCAACGATTACAACCTGTTTACCGTGGTGCGCAACGGTGCAGCCAGCGGACCGAGCATTCGCATCACTCCGGGGCTGACCACTACCGCTGCCGAGATGCAGTTGCTGGTTCGCGCACTGAACGAGCTGCGTTAAAACACCGTAATCAGATGTTTGTCGTAGCCAGCCACGCCGATCTGCGATGACAGTGCAAAGGTGTCGACGCCGATCGTCAGATTGCCGAAGTAGCCGTCCTCCGGGCCATCCTCCGTGATCGGGCGCAACACC
This sequence comes from Pseudomonas fluorescens, assembly GCF_001648775.1. Classification (GTDB taxonomy): domain Bacteria; phylum Pseudomonadota; class Gammaproteobacteria; order Pseudomonadales; family Pseudomonadaceae; genus Aquipseudomonas; species Aquipseudomonas fluorescens_M. Next base: position 363,319 of record NZ_LVEJ01000018.1, on the reverse strand, counting down.
AGCCGAACGGCATCGTTATCAACGGCTGTGCAATTGCAGACACAAGGCAAATGCAGGCGTCCTGCCCAGGCCTCCTGGTACAGCTGCGGCTGTTGATCGTCATTGGCGATGGCGACGCTCAGAGCGATGCACGAAAAGGCAGTTTGCCGATCAGGGTAAAGACTGGTGAAACGAACGATGCCTTTAGTGTCGGTCGACTGACTGCCGCACAGTGTGTCGATGCCAATGTGCTGCTCGATGCGGACCACGGCGCCGCTGACCGGCTCGCCGGTCATGGCATCGACCAAGGCCAGCCGTAATACAAGAGGCAAACCTTCGATGCCCGCACTGATGTTGCGCACCTTGCCCTTGCTGTTGTGCCAATCGAAACTGCCAACCACGGGCAACTGCCGCGAGCACAGAGCGTTGATTGATAAAGCGACAGATTGATGGTCGTCCATGAGGCGTTCTCTCTTCCGTAAGATGAACGCAGATTAGCGCCACACAAATCCGCCTGTGCGGTAACTATGTATCGCGTGATGTCCTGGCACTTTCTTCAAGGCAAAAAAAAACGGTGCACCGACCAAGCGCACCGTAAAGCCGTAGAACACACAACGAAGTGTCAGGTAACAATTGAATCCGGCGGCATCAGTCGAGCAGCGCCAACGCCTCGGCGGTGCATTCCTGAATGCGCGCCCAGTCGCCGTTCTTGATCCACTCAGGATCGAGCATCCAGCTACCGCCCACGCACATGACGTTTTTCAGCGCCATGTAGCTCTTGATGTTGGCCGGGCCGACGCCGCCAGTCGGGCAGAATTTCACTTCACCGAACGGACCGCCCAGGGCTTTGATGGCCGCAACGCCACCGCTGACTTCGGCCGGGAACAGCTTGAAGCGGCGATAACCCAGACCGTAGCCTTCCATGATGCCGGAGGCGTTGCTGATGCCCGGCAACAGCGGAATCGGGCTGTCGACGCTGGCTTCCAGCAAATCACGGGTGATGCCCGGGGTGACGATGAATTGCGAACCAGCCGCTTCTGCCGCCGCGAGCATGTTGCGATCGAGCACGGTGCCGGCACCGGTCATCAGTTCCGGACGCTGCTCGCGCAGGATCTGGATGGCCTTGAGGCCGAACTGCGAACGCAGGGTCACTTCCAGCGCGGTCAGACCACCGGCGGCCAGGGCGTCGGCCAATGGCAGCACGTCCTGTTCGCGGGCGATGGTGATCACCGGCAGGATCCGCGCCTTGGCGCAGAGGCTGTCGATCAGGGCAACTTTGTCCGCCATGGAAACGGTCGGGGATGGGGTTGTCATAGCGGCTGTTCCTTGGCTCATGGGCACCAGTAAATCTCTAACGTAGGTTGCAGAAACGCGCGCACCGGCATGGCGGCGACGTCATCGGATGCCAGCGCGGCATTCAGGGTGGTCAGTTTCGACTGACCGGAAATCGACAGAATCTTGTGCTTGGCCGACGCGAGCAGCGCACGGCTCATGGTCAGGCGCTGACGCGGCACGCTCGGCGCCAGCATCGGCCAGCAACGGCGAGTGCCATCGGCTTGCAGCGCTTCGGTGAGATTCGGGCTGTCGGGGAACAGCGACGCGGTGTGACCGTCATCGCCCATGCCCAGCACCAGCACGTCAATTGGCGGCAGCTCAGCGAGCAAGCGATCAGCCTGTTCGGCCGCCTGCTCGACGTTGGCCGCCGCGCTATAAAGGCTGAGGAACTGCGCCTTGGCCGCTGGGCCTTTGAGCAGGTATTGCTTGAGCAGGCCGGCATTGCTGTCAGCGTGTTCAACCGGTACCCAACGCTCGTCGGCGAGGGTCACGACGACCTTCGACCAGTCCAGATCTTGCTTGGCCAAGTGCTGGAAAAACGCCACCGGGCTACGACCGCCCGACACCACCAGCACCGCGTTGCCGCGTGCCGTAATGGCTTCGCTCAGTTGCTTGGCAACGTTCAGCGCCAGACCTTCGGCCAACAACACCGGGCTGTTGAATTCGTGGGCATCTACGCCCGCCGGCAGTTGCACATTAGATATCGCCATACCACGACCTCCCGTCCCGCGTGATCAATGCAATGGAGCTCATCGGCCCCCACGACCCGGCCGCATACGGCTTGGGCGCGTCACCGGATTTTTTCCATCCGGCGATCAGTTGGTCACACCATTTCCACGCGGCTTCGATTTCATCTTTACGGACAAACAGGTTCTGATTGCCGTTCATCACTTCCAGCAACAACCGCTCGTAGGCATCGGGGATCCGCGCGCTACGCCAGGTGTCGGAGAAATTCAGTTGCAGCGGGCCGCTGCGCAGTTGCATGCCTTTGTCCAGGCCCTGCTCTTTGGTCATCACACGCAAGGAAATGCCTTCGTCCGGCTGCAGGCGAATGATCAGTTTGTTGCTGATCTGCAAGCGCTGCTCAGGGGCGAAGATGTAGTGCGACGGTTCCTTGAAGTGGATAACGATCTGCGACAACTTTTGCGGCATACGCTTGCCGGTACGCAGGTAGAACGGCACGCCGGCCCAGCGCCAGTTGCGGATGTCGGCACGCAAAGCGACGAAGGTTTCGGTGTCGCTCTGGGTGTTGGAATTCGGTTCTTCGAGGTAGCCCGGTACGGACTTGCCTTCGCTGTGGCCGGCGATGTACTGGCCGCGCACCACTTGGGTGGTCAGGCCTTCCGGACTGATCGGCGCCAGCGCCTTGAGCACTTTTACCTTTTCGTCACGGATGCTATCGGCGGACAAGTCGGCCGGTGGGTCCATGGCGATCAGGCAGAGCAACTGCAACAGGTGATTCTGGATCATGTCGCGCAGCTGGCCGGCCTTGTCGAAGTAGCCCCAACGGCCTTCGATACCGACCTTCTCGGCCACGGTGATTTCCACGTGGGAGATGTAATTCTGGTTCCACTGGGTTTCGAACAGGCTGTTGGCGAAACGCAGGGCGATCAGGTTCTGAACGGTTTCTTTGCCCAGGTAGTGGTCGATGCGGTAGGTGCGGTTCTCCGGGAAGAACTGCGCCACGGCGTCGTTCACTTTGCGCGACGATTCGAGGTCGGAGCCGATCGGTTTTTCCAGCACTACACGAGTGTTTTCTGCCAGACCGACTTTCGCCAGGTTCTCGCAAATCGCGCCGTACACCGCGGCCGGTGTGGCGAAATAGGCAATCATGCGTTGCGTGCTGCCGGCCAGTTCGGCCAGCGCCACATAATCTTCGGATTTGAGGAAATCGACGTGCAGATAGGTCAGGCGTGCGAGAAAACGCTCGGCGACGGCCTCGTCCAGTTCTTTGCCCACGTAGCGACGCAGTTCGGCGGCGATAAACGCCATGTGCTGCTGCTCGGAACCTTCTTCACGGGCCAGCGCGATGATGCGCGTGTCCTCGTGCAGCAGGTCGGCGCCATCGAGGTGATAAAGGGCAGGAAACAGCTTGCGCAGGGCCAGATCGCCAAGCGCGCCGAACAAGGCAAAGGTGCACGGTTCAACCGTAATCGAAGGCATGATGTTTGTTCTTTTATCAAGTTAAGCTACAAATACCTTTTTTCAAGGCATCACTCAAGGGAAAATGTAGTAATAACCACAACATTTTCGCAAAATACAGATTCCGAGTGGTGGTCGCTCGGACGCATCAGTAGGATAGGCCACCGTGACGGGCCATATCAAAGGCCCAATTTGCATAGCCCGGCGCACCTTTGCGCAGGTGAATTAGGAATTCCATATGGACCGCGTGCGAAATTTACTGGAACAGATCCAGAGTCGCCTTGAAGACCTGAACAAGGCCGAACGCAAAGTCGCCGAGGTGATCCTGCTCAACCCGCAGCAGGCCACCCGCTTCAGCATCGCTGCCCTCGCCCAGGCAGCAAAGGTGAGCGAACCGACGGTCAACCGTTTCTGCCGTTCGTTCGGCGTCAGCGGCTACCCCGAACTCAAGCTGCAACTGGCGCAGAGCCTGGCCAGCGGCGCGGCGTATGTCAGCCGCGCGGTCGAGGCCGACGACAATCCCGAGGCGTACACGCAGAAGATTTTCGGCAGCGCCATTGCCTCGCTGGACAGTGCTTGCCAGGCGCTCGATCCGAACCTGATCAGCCGTGCTGTCGACCTGTTGATTCAGGCGCGGCAGATCCACTTCTTCGGCCTCGGTGCTTCAGCGCCAGTGGCTTTGGATGCACAGCACAAGTTCTTCCGCTTCAACCTCGCGGTGACCGCGCATGCCGATGTGTTGATGCAGCGGATGATTGCGTCGGTGGCACACACCGGTGAGCTGTTCGTGATCATTTCCTACACCGGCCGCACCCGTGAGCTGGTGGAAGTGGCACGCATTGCTCGCGAGAATGGCGCTTCGGTGCTGGGCCTGACGGCGGAGAATTCGCCGTTGGCCAAGGCGAGTACCTTGAGCCTGAACATTCCGCTGCCGGAAGACACCGACATTTATATGCCGATGACTTCGCGGATCATTCAGTTGACCGTACTGGATGTGCTGGCGACCGGGATGACCTTGCGTCGCGGGGTGGATTTCCAGCCGCATCTGCGCAAGATCAAAGAGAGCCTGAATGCCAGCCGGTATCCGGTGGGTGACGAGTTCAACTGAGTCATTGATAGCTTAAAAGCCAACCCTCATCGGAACGCCGCCCGCCCAGCCCTCTCCCGGAGGGAGAGGGAGCCGACCGAGGTGTCTTGCGCTATACACCGACCTGAAAAATAGAGTCGATTATGGATTCAGCACTGCACTTTCACGTCGGCGTAATTCTTCAACACCCCTCATTCGGTCCCCTCTCCCTCTGGGAGAGGGCTAGGGTGAGGGTAGCGGTGTACTTGACACACTAAGCCGCCGCCCACGCCTGCAAACTCAAATGCGCCTTCTCCCCCGGTGCCAGGTGCAAGCTGTCAGTCCCACCCGCCGCGGCTTCCACGCAAACAAACTCCAACACCTCATCCCAGCTCACACCCAACAACGGCCGCGCCCCAGGATGCCAGACCACCGTGTCGGCACTGTCACCGGTATCGATGCACAACTCGCGCTGCCAGGCGTGATCCTTGAGCTGCAATTCACCGTCATGCTGGAACACTCGCTGACAGCCGCCATCAACCCGCAACTCACCTTCCTGCTGACAAACCTGACGGTTCAACTGGTCATAACCCTGCGCCCCTTCGAGCCCAGACAGCGCTATCTCGGCAACATCACCAATACGCCAGTAAGCGTGCAAAGCCTGGCTCAACTGGCACGGCATGTCGTCCTGATGCTCGGTGCTCAGGCGTAATTCCATGCGTTCGCCCAGATGCGCGTGCAGGTCGACCTGCCAGTCGCACAGTTGCAATTGCCAGTGCAGGCGCACGCCATCTTCGGCGCTGCTGCTGTCGAGCAACTTCCAGTCGAGCAGTCGCGCCCAGCCATGCGACGGCCACGCGTTTTCGCTCGGATGACGGCCATACCACGGCCAGCACACCGGCACGCCACCACGGATCGCACCGACATGCGGCCACTTTGCCGCACACCACAACCACGGCTTTTGCCCGCGCGGTTGAAAGTGCAGCAACTGGGCGCCCTGACGACTGAACACCGCCTGACACAGCGGGTGATCGATCACCAACACGTCGCGCATCTGATAGCGCTCCCAGGCGAACACCGGTTGTTCACGCAGGGATTTGAAGAAGCGTTGCAGCGGATGCTCATGCATTTGCCACGGTCCTGAACTCGACTTTCACAGGGCGGCGCTTGCCCCAAAAAAAAGCGGACAGCCTGGGCTGTCCGCAAATATGCGCACATAGAGAGGAGCTTATCGCAGACGCGTTAGAACGTAGACTGAATTTTCAGGCCAGCGACCAATGCGTTGTCCACTTCATCCACACCACCCGGGTGAGTGATGTACTGCAGGTTAGGGCGTACGGTCAGCCAGTTGGTGACGTGGAAGCCGTAGTTGATCTCGTAGTTGTATTCGGTTTCACGAATCGGCGAGAACACTGGATTGTCGTAGTCCGACACACCGTTGGATGCATTCAGCAGCTCGGCGTTTTTCTTCACGTCATCGTTGACGTGGATACGCGCCGCGCCAATACCAACGTCATCCTTCGGACGCGCGTCGAACGGGCCTTTGTAGACAAACATCACCGACTGGTAGTTGTCGATGAAGTTGGTGTCTTTGTCGTGGAAGGTCGCGTTGGCGGCGATGTTCAGACCGCGCGAGGCATCACCGTTGTGGCTGGTGAGTTGCTGTTGCGCGACAAACCAGTAGCCGTGTTTGCTGCTGTGAGTCTTGTAGGCATCACCAGTGGTTGCAGCGTCGAAACCGTTGACGTCTTCACGAACGTCGCTGGCATCAGCGGTGCTCTTGTAGTAACCGACGCGGTATTCGCCCGGCAGACTGTTGACCTTCGGCGACCAGACCAGCTCGACCGGCAACACAGTACCTTTGGTGCCGCTGCCGCTGAGTTTGAAGCCGTTGCCGTGTTCCAGCTGCGACGGGTTCTGGTTGTACGCACCGATTTGCGCGTAGAGCTCGTCGTTGATGTTGTACTTGACGCGGATCGCGGCCTGGCTGACTGGCCAGTTGTACCAGATGTTGGTTGCCCAGTTACCCACTTGCGAACCGCAGAACGCCAGGTTCTGGAAGTCGCACGGGAAGGTGTTGAAGTCTTCGCCTTCACCGAAGTAACCGGCCTTGACGTCGAGTTTGTTGTCGAAGAACTGGTGCTGAATCCACAACTGGGTCAGACGCACCATGTGGCCACGACCGTAAACTTCTTGCGAAGAACTCAAGGTGCCGGCACGCGGATCGCCAACGCGGTCGTTGGAGATGTTGTAGCCGTTACGGTTGGTCAGCTGGATCTTCGCCTGGGTGTTATCCCAGCCCCACAGCTTTTGCAGATCGAGTGCCACGCCCAGACCGAACTGATCAGCGTAACGCGCGGTCTTGTCGTCGTTGTAGCCACCGTTCAGGTTGCCACCGACTTCCCCAACGTAGTCGGCCTTGATGTCGATACCCTGCTCGATCAGCTTGGTACGCTCGCCACCCCAGTCACCGGTCATCCATTTCGAGTCGGAGCTGAAGGCATCCGCCGCCATGGCGTTACCGGCCAGCACCAATGCCGCCGCAGCTGACACTTGGCAGATCAACCGGGCATTGACGTGTTTCTTTTTCATCCCTACATCCTCGTCTTTATTGTTATTAACTGTTTTTATCTAACGCGGTTTACATAAAGTGCGATGAATTACAGACAATCCAGCGCGTGCTCCTTTGTGGGAGCGAGCAGGCTCGCTCCCACATTTGTTCTTCAGCGGCCTTTGAATTGCGCCACGTTCGCAGACCGCGCATCGGTCTGTGGTTGACCGGCAGTGCCGAGGCGCTCGCCGGTGTTGGCATCGAACAACAACACTTTCGACGGATCGAATTGCAACGTCAGGCTCTCGCCCACCTGCGGTGCCACGTCTGGCGCCAGACGGCAGCAGACCTTGGTTTCGTTGAGGTTGACGAACACCAGGGTGTCCGGACCGGTCGGCTCGGTGACCTGCACTTCCGCACGAATGCTCGGCAGGCCGTTACCTTCGCCGTTCGCCAAAACAATCTGCTCAGGGCGCAGGCCAAGGATCACTTCGCGATCTTCCAGCCCGGCATCCTGCATGCTCATCGGCAACTCGCAACGCGCCTGACCGCTGTCGAGCAGCGCCAGCAGACGACCGTCCTTGCGTTGCAGACGCAGCGGAATGAAGTTCATCGGTGGCGAACCGATGAAGCTCGCCACGAACAGGTTGGCCGGGTTGTTGTAGATGTCTTTCGGCGTGCCGAACTGCTGAATGATGCCGTCCTTCATCACCGCAACCTTGTCGCCCAGCGTCATCGCTTCGATCTGGTCGTGGGTCACGTAGACCGTGGTGGTTTTCAGGCGCTGGTGCATCAGTTTCATTTCGGTGCGCATCTCGACGCGCAGCTTGGCATCGAGGTTGGACAGCGGTTCGTCGAACAGATAAATCTTCGGCCGCCGCGCCAGTGCACGGCCCATCGCCACACGCTGTTGCTGACCGCCGGAGAGCTGACCTGGCTTGCGATTGAGCAGGTGCTCGATCTGCAACAGCTTGGCCACGCGCGCGACTTCTTCGTCGATCGCCGACTGGGCCATCTTGCGAATCTTCAGGCCGAACTCGATGTTCTCGCGCACGCTCATGGTCGGGTACAGCGCGTAGGACTGGAACACCATGGCGATGTCGCGATCCTTCGGGCTCATGCCGCTGACGTCCTGGTCACCGATCATGATCGCGCCGCCGGTGATGGTTTCCAGACCGGCGATGCAGTTCATCAAGGTCGACTTGCCGCAGCCCGACGGGCCGACAAGGATCAGGAACTCACCGTCCTTGATCGACAGTTCGATGTTCTTCAGGGTGTCCGGCAGGCCGGCACCGTAGGTCTTGTTTACGTTGCGAAGTTCGAGCGTTGCCATGATTACCCCTTGACTGCGCCGGCCGTCAGCCCGCGCACGAAATACTTGCCTGCGACCACATAGACCAGCAGGGTCGGCAGGCCGGCGATCATCGCCGCTGCCATATCAACGTTGTATTCCTTGGCGCCGGTGCTGGTGTTGACCAGGTTGTTCAGCGCCACCGTGATCGGTTGCGAATCACCGCTGGAGAACACCACACCGAACAGGAAGTCGTTCCAGATCTGGGTGAACTGCCAGATCAGGCAGACCATGATGATCGGCGTCGACATCGGCAGGATGATGCGGCGGAAAATCGTGAAAAAACCCGCGCCATCGAGGCGTGCGGCTTTCACCAGCGCATCCGGAATGCTCACGTAGTAGTTACGGAAGAACAGCGTAGTAAACGCCAGACCGTAAACCACGTGGATAAACACCAGGCCGGTGGTGGTGCTCGCCAGGCCCATCTTGCCGAGGGTGAACGAGGCCGGCAGCAGCACGGTCTGGAACGGCAGGAAGCAGCCGAACAACAGCAGACCGAAGAACAACTGTGAACCACGGAAGCGCCAGAACGACAGCACATAACCGTTCAACGCACCGATGGCGGTGGAGATGATGACGGCGGGCACAGTGATCTTGATCGAGTTCCAGAAGTAACCGTCAACCGTGGCCCAGGCCTTGACCCAGCCAATGCCGCTGACCACGGTCGGCCAGCTCAACAGGTTGCCGGTGCTGATGTCTTCCGGGGTCTTGAAACTGGTCAGCAACATGACCACCAGCGGCACCAGATAAAGCAGTACGGCGAGGATCAGCACCGCGTAGATCGCGATGCGACTCAGGCTGATAGCAGGTTTGGCAGCGAGACTAGTCATTGCGCTTGGTCCTCAGCTCGGAATACAGGTAAGGCACGATGATCGCGAGGATCGCACCGAGCATCAGAATCGCACTGGCCGAGCCCATGCCCATCTGGCCGCGACTGAAGGTGAAGGAATACATGAACATCGCCGGCAAGTCGGAGGAATAACCCGGACCACCGGCGGTCATCGCGGCGACCAGGTCGAAGCTCTTGATCGCGATGTGCGCGAGAATCATCACCGCGCTGAAGAACACCGGACGCAGGCTTGGCAGCACCACTTTCCAGTAGATCGTCGGCATGCTCGCGCCATCGATCTGCGCAGCGCGGATGATCGATTGATCGACGCCACGCAGGCCGGCCAAAAACATCGCCATGATGAAGCCCGAGGCTTGCCAGACAGCGGCGATCACCAGACAGTAAACCACGCGATCAGGGTCGATCAGCCAGTCGAGACGGAAGCCTTCCCAGCCCCAGTCACGCAACAATTTGTCCAGGCCCATGCCCGGGTTGAGCAGCCATTTCCACGCGGTACCGGTGACGATCATCGAGAGCGCCATCGGGTACAGGTAAATGGTGCGGATAAAGCCTTCGCGACGGATGCGCTGATCGAGGAACACTGCCAGCAACACGCCGATCACCAGAGTGATACCGATGAACATGCCGCCGAACACCGCGAGGTTTTTGCTCGCGACCCACCAGCGATCGTTGTCGAACAACCGCGCGTATTGCGCCAGGCCGGCCCACTTGTAGTTGGGCAGGAAAGTCGAGGTGGTGAACGACAGCACGAACGTCCACAGGATGTAACCATAGAAGCCCACCAGCACGATGAACATGCTCGGCGCCAGCACCAGTTTGGGCAGCCAGCGTTGCAATGCATCGAACGGCGAGGCCTTGCTGAACACAGCAACAGAACTCATGGGGAAATCCAGTACAGGGAATAAAAACTACAGTGAGATCCCTTGTGGGAGCGAGAGCCTGCGCTAACGACGCTTATTTGGACGACTTGATCGCTGCACCCAGTTTCTTGGCGGTGTCGGCCGGGTCGGCTTTCGGGTCGTTGATGTAGTTGGTCACGACGTCAAAGAACGCGCCTTGCACCGCCAGCGTGGTCGCCATGTTGTGCGCCATGCTTGGCTGCAGGCCGCCGGACTTGGCGTCTGCCAGGAAATCCTTGGCAGCGGTCTGCGCGCAGGAATCGAAACCGAGCTTGTCCATGTTGTTCAACATGTCGTTGCGAACCGGGATCGAGCCTTTGTTGATGCTGAAGACTTTCTGGAAGTTTTCACCCAGCACGACTTTGGCGATGTCTTGCTGACCGGCCGCAGTGCCTGCGTCCTTCTGCTTGAACACGGCCAGCGAGTCGATGTTGTAAGTGAACGCCTTGTCGGTGCCCGGGAAGGCCACGCACTCGTAATCCTTGCCGGCGACTTTCTTCGCGGCGGTCCATTCGGACTTGGCCCAGTCACCCATGATCTGCATGCCGGCCTTGCCGTTGATGACCTTGGCCGCTTCCAGGTTCCAGTCCTGGCCTTTACCGTCGACGTCCATGTAGGTCGCGACTTTCTTCAGCTCGGTCAACGCCTTGACCATTTCCGGGCCGGTCAGCGCGGCGTTGTCCAGATCAACCAGGGCCTTTTTGTAACCATCGACACCCATGACCGAAAGCACCACGGCTTCGAACACGGTGCTGTCCTGCCAAGGCTGACCGCCGTGGGCCAGCGGAATGAAGCCCGCAGCCTTCAGCTTATCGCCAGCGGCGTAGAATTCTTCGAGGGTGGTAGGGTTCTTGGTGATGCCGGCTTTCTTGAAGACTTCCGGGTTGATCCACAGCCAGTTCACGCGGTGAATGTTCACCGGCACGGCCACGTAATCACCGTCGTACTTCACGGTATCGGAGACTTTCTTGTCGAGCAGGCTGTCCCACTTTTCCGACTTGGCGACGTCTTTCAGCACGTCGGTGTCGAGCAGGCCGGTCGACGCCCATTCCTGGATGTCCGGGCCTTTGATCTGGGCTACGCCAGGCGGGTTGCCGGCAACGGCACGGCTTTTCAGCACGGTCATGGCAGTGGCACCGCCACCACCGGCGACAGCGCCGTCTTTCCAGGTGAAACCGTCTTTTTCGACTTGCGCCTTGAGCACATCAACGGCGGCTTTTTCGCCACCGGACGTCCACCAGTGCACGACTTCGACCGAACCTTTGGATTCGGCAGCGGAAACACTGAGAGGCAGAATTGCGAGCGGGAACAGGGAGGCGACAGAAATGACAGTAGCGAGGCGAGAAATCGCATTCATCTGAGATGTACCTTTCTTGTTGTTATGCATGCAAGTCTGGTGCTTGCGCTGCACAGGAGTTTAAACAGGGCGATTCCCTTCGCAGGTAACGAAGGGACGCGCGAATGTCACCACATGGTTACACAGGAGAACCGTGAGACAACTGCGCTAAAGCAGTCGCCATACTCGGTGACAAGGGTAGACGAGGGATCAGCACGGCTTGCCAGGCGTGGTACAGATCCGGTTTGCCCGGCCAGATATCGGCGCTCGGGATATTTTGCGGGTTGAGTTCGTGGTGCCAACTGCCGTCGCAACGGTCGATGAAATGCGTTTCGCAGAATTCCCAGAACAGGCGGTACCAGGTTTCGTACTGCGCATCGCCAGTGCGTTTGAGCAAGGCGCTGGCCGCGGCGCTGGCTTCGGCGTGCGTCCAGTGCAAGCGATGGCGGACGACGGCTTTGTTGTCCCAGTCGAGGGTGTAAACGATGCCCGGCAAACCATCGACGTTCCAGCCGTTGTGGCAGTTGTTCTCGAACAATTTTGCCGCGTCTGTGGCGAGCCAGCCGGGGGTGAGCATACCGGCCTGCACCCGCGCCGCTTCGAGGTGCAACAACAGCCGCGCCCACTCGAAACCGTGGCCCGGTGTGGTGCCGTAAGGGCGGAAACCGTCGGCGGGGTTGTCGTGGTTGTATTCGCGCAACGGTTGCCAATCACGGTCGAAGTGCTCGATGACCATGTAACCGTTACCGGCCGCGTGACCGTGGATTACTCGCTCGACGATGCGTTGTGCACGGCTCAGCCAGCGCGGATCTTCAGTGACATCGGCCAGCGCGAGGAACGCTTCGGTCGCGTGCATGTTGCTGTTGGCGCCGCGATAGGCTTCTTCTTCGCTCCAGTCGCGATTGAAGAACTCGCGCATGGCGCCCTCTTCTTCACTCCAGAAATACGTGTCGATGATGTCGATGGCGTCGTCCAGCAGCGCTTGTGCGCCGGGGCGTTGCGCGACCACCGCAGAGCTCGCCGCCAGCGCGACAAAGGCATGCAGATAAGCATTCTTGCCGGTGTTGCCGTCGCGGTGTTCGGCGACCGCAAACCAGCCACCGTGTAACGCATCACGCAACGGCCCGCGCAGGGCGGCGATGCCGTGATCGACCAATTCGGCATAACCCGGCAAGCCTTGAACATGGGCCATGGCGAAGCTGTGGGTCATGCGCGCGGTGTTCATGGTTTCGGCTTGCGCGTTCGCCGGCAGACGGCCGCGTTCGTCGAGGTTGCCGAAGCCTTCCGGGAGTCTTGAAGCCTTGGCGAAATCCAGCAGACGCAGGCCTTCGGCGGCGAGCCATTGCTGGTGGGCAGGGGCGTTCAGCCAACTGCTGAAGCCTGGGTGGAAAAGATCCATGGGTGGCCTTTTTTGTTGTTATGACTGCGGGGAGTCTAAACAACGGGCCGAGGCGGGCTTGTAACGAAGGGGGCGGGGTTTGTCACTGATCCGTGACAAAAAAGACACCCTCACCCGAGCCCTCTCCCGGAGGGAGAGGGGGCCGATCGCAGGATGCTGGAGAGTTGCGCCGACCTGAAAGTGCTGTACCGAATCCATAATCGACTCAATGCATCAGGTCGGCGGATAGCCAAATACGCCTCGGTCACTCCCCTCTCCCCCCGGGAGAGGGCTAGGGTGAGGGGCTCTTTTGACCTAATCCGCCGAACGCGGCAGTTGCAGGGTCACCCGCAACCCACCCTCACGCAAATTCTGCAACGTCACTTCCCCGCCATGGCTGTGGGCAATGTTGCGCGCAATGCCCAACCCCAAACCATAGCCCTGCTGCTGCCCCGCCAGCCTGAAGTGCGGCTCAAAAACTTGTTCCAGCCGCTGCTCCGGCACCCCCGGCCCTTCATCATCAACGTGCAAGACAAACGCACTGTCATCGTCATCGATGTGCAGATGCGCGTTCTGCCCATACTTCAACGCGTTGTCGATCAGATTGCCGATGCAGCGTTTCAACGCCAAAGGTTTGCCCGGATACGCCGCCAACGCACGACCATGCTGAGTCACGCGACCGTTGCCGTTCGGCGCCAGGTACGGCTCGACCAGACAATCGAGCACATGGTTGAGATCCACCGGTTCGATGTTCTCGTGAATATCGGTGTCCTTCACACATTGCAGCGCGCCTTTGACCAGCAGTTCCAGCTCATCCAGATCGCGGCCGAATTTGGCTTGCAGCTTCTCGTCTTCAAGCAATTCGACGCGCAAACGCAAACGGGTGATCGGCGTGCGCAGGTCATGGGAAATCGCGCTGAACAACTGGCTGCGCTCGGTCAGGTAACGGCTGATGCGTTCGCGCATGGTATTGAACGCGCGGCCCACTTCGACCACTTCACTGCCGCCGCCCTCGGCCACCGGCTCGACGTCGGCGCCCAGCGACAGATCCCGCGCCGCTCGCGCCAGACGCTTGAGCGGCCGGCTCTGCCAGTGCACCAGCAGACCGATGAACAACAACAGAAAGCCGCTGGTGAGGACGATGAACCACACCTGCTGCGAGGGCAGGCCTTGTTCTTCAAGACTGGTGTACGGTTCGGGCAACAAGGAGGCGATGTACAGCCATTCGCCCGGCGCCATCTGAATCTGCGTGACCAGCACGGGCGGGTTGACCGGTTCGAGGGTCAAGGCGTAATGCGCCCACGAGCGCGGCAACTCATCGAGTTTCAGCCCGGCGTTGAAAATCCGCAGGTCTTCGGGGCTGACAAAGGTCACTGAAATATCCGTGTCATTACCGAGGGTCTGGCGCAGCACTTCGTCGACGGCTTTCATCACCGCGGCTTTTCGCGGGGTGACTGGCAGCACGTCCATGCCCAGCGGTTTGTCATTGAGCGTCACGACGAAACGAGTGCCGCCCATGCTGCGCAATTGGTCGAGCACCAATGGACGATAAGCCACCGGCAACGAGCGGAAGTAACTGACGCTGGCGGTCATCGAATGGGCGAGGCTGCGGGCGCTGGTGACCAGGCCTTCAAGCTGCGTGGCACGCAATTGCGAGACCCAGATCACGCTGGATAACGTCTGCGCGAACAACACCGCCAGCAACGTCAGCAACAACATCCGCCCAAGCAGCGAGCGCGGCACCGGCACCTTGGCGGCGAGTTTACGCAGCGACTCAATGACCATTGCCGGCAACCACGTTGGCTGCCAATTGGTAGCCGCTGCCGCGCACGGTGCGGATCAGCCGTGGCGGTTTCTCGGTGTCGCGCAGGCGCTGGCGCAAACGGCTGACGGCCATGTCGACGATGCGATCGAGTGGCATCAGATCGCGGCCACGGGTGGCGTTGCCAATGGTGTCGCGGTCGAGGATTTCCTGCGGGTGATCGAGGAACAGTTTCAGCAGGGCGAAGTCGGCGCCGGAAAGAATCACTTCCTCGCCATCGGTGTGAAACAGCCGATGGCTGACCATGTCCAGCCGCCACTCATCGAACGCCAGCACTTCACTGCCGCTGCGCTCCTGACCGAATTGCGCACGCCGCAGCAGGGCTTTGATGCGTGCTTGCAGTTCGCGTGGACTGAAGGGTTTACCGAGGTAGTCGTCGGCGCCGAGTTCCAGACCGATCACACGGTCGGCTTCGTCGGAACTGGCGGTGAGCATGATGATCGGCACCTGCGCCTGACGCGGATGCTGACGCACCCACCGGCACAGGCTGAAGCCGTCCTCATCGGGCAGCATGACGTCGAGGATCACCAGATCGCTCGGCGCCTCGTTGAGTGCCTGGCGGAAACTGGCGCCATCGGCGGTGGCCCGCACCTGAAACCCGGCGCGGGTCAGGTAGGTTTCCAGCAACTCGCGTATTTCCTGGTCGTCATCGACCAACAATATCGACTTGTTGACTGAGCTCACTTCGAAGGCATCCTTGTTGTTGGAATTGGGGCGGATTATGCCTTAAGCATGGAACTTACAAACACCACAGAAACCCCTGTGGGAGCGAGCTTGCTCGCGAAGGCGTCATTACATTCAACATTTGGGTTGACTGATACTCCGCATTCGCGAGCAAGCTCGCTCCCACAGGGGGGGTTGCATTTCAGGTCGGGATTGATTGATCCAGGGCTACACCGGCGCCAACGAGGCCAGAATACGGCGCCGTCACCAGCCACACCGGAATGCCTTTGAAATAATCGCTCATACAACCTTTGTCGGCGAAGCTGCGGGCGAAACCGCTTTCGAGGAAGAAATCGGCAAAGCGTGGAATCACCCCGCCAACGATATACACCCCGCCACGCCCACCCGTGGTCAGCACGTTATTGCCGGCGACACGGCCGAGCCAGCAGCAGAACTGCTCCAGCACTTCCAGCGCAATCGGATCACCCGCCAGACCGGCCGCGGTAATCGCCTCCGGTGTATCAAGCTTTGGCTCATGCCCATCCACCGCGCAGATCGCCCGGTAAACCCGTGGCAAGCCGCCGCCGCTCAACGCGGTTTCGGCGCTGACATGGCCGATCTCGTTATGGATGTGCTGCCACAGCTGGGTTTCACGCGGGCTGCTCAGCGGCAGATCGACGTGACCGCCCTCGCCCGGCAGCGCGGCGAAACGACCTTCACCCAGATCAAGCAAAGTGCCGACGCCAAGGCCAGTGCCCGGGCCGATCACCACCGCCGGACGTAACGGCTCCGGCGTGCCCTCGCAGACCACGCGAAATTCGCCTGGCTGCAAACGGGTCATGCCCAGCGCCATCGCCGAGAAGTCGTTGACCAGCAACAACTGCTCGACCTGCAAGGTTTTGCAGAACGCGGTGCGACTCAGGCGCCAGTGGTTGTTGGTGAACTTGAATTCATCCCCGCTGACCGGACCGGCCACCGACAGGCACACCGAACCGATCGAACCCGGCGCCAGACCGAGCCCACTCAGATACAGGCTGATCGCCTCTTCCGGGCTGGCATGGTCGGCTGTGGCCAGCACCTGAACCGATTGCAGTTGCTGGTTTTTCCACAGCGCGAACCGCGCGTTGGTGCCTCCGATGTCACCGACCAAAGCCAGTTTCAATTAAGCGTCTCCAGGGCAGAAGTGAAGGCGCTGGCGCCCTGCTCCGCCGAGCTGAAGGCCATGCGCATGAAGCCAAACAGTTCGCGACCGCTGCCGATGTTGTTGGCCAACAGGCCTTTGGCAGGTTCGCGCGCTGCAAATTCGTCGGCGTCCACTTTCAGTTCCAAAGTGCCTTTGACGCCATCGACGCGGATGATATCGCCCTCTTGCACGCGCGCCAAAGCGCCACCGACATAAGCTTCGGGGCTGACGTGAATCGCCGCCGGAATTTTCCCCGAAGCGCCGGACATGCGCCCATCCGTCACCAACGCGACTTTGAAGCCACGATCCTGCAGCACGCCGAGGAACGGCGTCATCTTGTGCAGCTCGGGCATGCCGTTGGAGCGTGGGCCCTGGAAGCGCATCACGGCGACGAAATCTTTTTCCAGCAGACCGGCCTTGAACGCGTCGGCCAAGTCCTGTTGATCCTGGAATACCATCGCCGGTGCTTCGACGATCTGGTTTTCCAGCGCGACGGCGGACACCTTCATCACGCCGCGACCGAGGTTGCCTTCCATCACGCGCAAACCACCTTCTGGCGAAAATGCGCGGGCGACCGGACGCAGGATATTTTCGTCGAGGCTGTCAACCGGGCCTTCGCGCCAGACCAGTTCACCGTTATCAAGGAACGGTTCTTTGGTGTATTGGCTCAAGCCGTGGCCGAGTACGGTGTTGACGTCTTCGTGCAGCAGGCCGGCGCCGAGCAGTTCGCGGATCAGGAACGACATGCCGCCGGCGGCCTGGAAGTGGTTGATGTCGGCTTTGCCGTTCGGGTAGACGTGGCTCAGGGTCGGCACGACTTCGGAGAGGTCGGCCATGTCCTGCCAGGTCAGTTGAATGCCCGCCGCCATGGCGATGGCCGGCATGTGCAGGGTGTGGTTGGTCGAACCGCCAGTGGCGTGTAACGCAACAATGGAGTTGACCAGCGACTTCTCGTCGACGATTTCGCCGATCGGCATGAAGTTGCCGTTCTGCTTGGTCAGGCGCGTAACCTGGTGCGCGGCTTCGCGGGTCAGCGCGTCACGCAGCGGCGTGTTCGGGTTGACGAACGAGGCGCCCGGCAAGTGCAGGCCCATGACTTCCATCAGCAACTGGTTGGTGTTGGCGGTGCCGTAGAAGGTGCAGGTGCCCGGGCTGTGGTAGGACTTCATCTCCGATTCCAGCAGCTCTTCGCGGGTCGCTTTGCCTTCGGCGTACTTCTGGCGAACGTCGGCTTTTTCCTTGTTGGAAATCCCCGAGACCATCGGCCCGCCCGGGACGAAAATCGTCGGCAAGTGGCCGAAACGCAGCGAACCCATCATCAGGCCCGGGACGATTTTGTCGCAAATGCCAAGCATCAGCGCGCCGTCGAACATGTTGTGCGACAGCGCTACCGCCGTGGACAACGCGATCACTTCGCGGCTCGGCAGGCTCAGTTCCATGCCCGGTTCGCCCTGGGTCACGCCGTCGCACATCGCCGGGG
Organism: Pseudomonas fluorescens; assembly: GCF_001648775.1. Lineage (GTDB taxonomy): Bacteria > Pseudomonadota > Gammaproteobacteria > Pseudomonadales > Pseudomonadaceae > Aquipseudomonas > Aquipseudomonas fluorescens_M. The sequence continues at coordinate 345,284 of NZ_LVEJ01000018.1, read as the reverse complement.
TACCGCCGGCGAACTGGCCGACCGAGCCGATTTCGCGCAGGGCGTTCTTGATCTGTTCCGGGAACACTTCGTACGGCTGGTGCGCCGAGAGCATGTCGTTATACGAAGAAACAATGGCGATGTTCGCCGAGTTCATCATCCGCAGGCTGTGCTTGTCTTCGCTGCCGCACCCGGCCACGCCGTGGGCGAAGTTGGCGCATTGCAGCTTGCCGCGCATCGGCCCGTCAGTGGCGGCGCCGCGAATCAGTGCAAGGTAAGCCTGACGCGTGGCGCGGCTGCGGGCGATAAGCCGTTCGGTGACCTCAAGAACGCGGGGATGCATGTGTAGAACTCCAGGCTAACGGATGTGGCGACCTGATTGTCTATGCTGATCAAACGCCGTTGTTGTTGGAATGACAGACGGCTTTTTTGACCATTCGGACCAGTTGATTCAGGTCGCTCGTTGTAGATAAAACAAAATATTGCCACTAAAAAGGCTTGTTTTCTATTTTTATGCGAATAATCTTGTAATTCCAACAACAAAACGACGGCGGCGCTGTTCCATGACTCTTCGAATCGCAATCAATGGTTTTGGCCGCATCGGCCGTAATGTCCTGCGCGCACTGTATACCCAAGGCTATCGACAGGATTTGCAGATCGTCGCCATCAACGATCTGGGCGACAGCTCGATCAATGCCCATCTGCTCAAATACGACACCGTTCACGGCACGTTCGACGCACAAGTCGAACATGATAATGAGAGCCTGACCGTCAACGGCGACCGCATTGCCGTCAGCGCAATTCGCAACCCGGCCGAGCTGCCATGGGCTGCGGAAAAGATTGATGTGGTGTTCGAATGCACCGGTCTCTTTACCGATCGCGCCAAAGCCGCCGCGCATCTTACTGCCGGCGCACGCAAAGTGATCATTTCGGCCCCGGCCAAAGGCGCCGACGCCACCGTCGTTTATGGTGTGAACCACGACATTCTGCGCCAGTCGCACCAGATCATCTCCAACGCTTCATGCACCACAAACTGCCTGGCGCCGGTGGCGCAAGTGCTGCACCGCGAACTGGGCATCGAAAGCGGTCTGATGACCACGATTCATGCCTACACCAACGATCAGAACCTGACCGACGTCTATCACACCGACCCGTACCGCGCGCGTTCGGCCACGCAGAACATGATCCCGAGCAAGACCGGCGCCGCTGAAGCAGTAGGCCTGGTGTTGCCGGAACTGGCCGGCAAACTGACCGGCATGGCCGTGCGCGTGCCGGTGATCAATGTGTCGCTGGTGGACTTGACCGTACAGCTGAAAAAAGAAGCCAGCGCCGAAGAAGTCAACGCGCTGATGAAAGCCGCCAGCCAACATTCGAAGATTCTCGGTTTCAATACCCTGCCGCTGGTGTCCAGCGACTTCAACCACAACCCGCTGTCGTCGATCTTCGACGCCAACCACACCAAATCCAGCGGCAAATTGCTGAAGGTGCTGGCCTGGTATGACAACGAGTGGGGCTTCTCCAACCGCATGCTGGATAACTGCCTGGCGCTGTGTAACGCCGAGTAATCTCAAGTAATCCCCTATCCCTGTGGGAGCGAGCCTGCTCGCGAATACGATGTGTCATTCAACATTTATGTTGGCTGATCCACCGCTTTCGCGAGCAGGCTCGCTCCCACAGTTTTTTGCGCAGCTTTCAAAATCAGGGCTTGACCATTTGACTAGATGATAAGCATTATCATTCGCTCGAAATGGATCAGGTCCTCCCGTGAGTCAATCGCGCTTCAACCACGTCTTCCTCACCCAGCGCACGTCCTTGCTGCGCACGCTGGAACGGATGGTCAACAATCACAGCACCGCTGAAGACCTGTTGCAGGAGACCTACCTGCGCGTGACGCGGGCGTTGAGCGAACGGGCCATCGATCACCTCGAACCTTTTGTCTTCCAGACCGCGCGCAATCTGGCGCTGGATCATTTGCGCGCGCGCAAGATCCATTCACGGACCATGGTCGATGATGTGCCGCAGGATGTCGTGCACAGCGTCGCCGCCCCCGCCAGCAGCGCCGAAGACGCCGCCCACGCCGAACAGATGCTGGAGCGCCTGAACGTGAGTCTCAGTCAACTCAGCCCCCGCCAGCAGCAGATTTTCATCCTCAGCCGGTTGCACGGGAACAGTTATCAGGAAATCGCTGACGAACTGAACGTCTCCCTCAGCACTGTGCAGAAAGAACTGAAGCTGATCATGACCATTTGCATCGGCGTCGCCGAACGTCTGAATGGCGACTGAGGCTGTAGGGCTTTTCTGTAATTGCCAGGATCGACTGCACGGATCATCGGGCTTTGTTACCCTTGCCCGACTTTTACGCTTCACTTGAAAAAACAGCCGTGCGCAGACACTGCCGAGGAAACACCGTGACGGACACCCACCGCTCGCCTTCGCCGGATTCGGTGCAGGACGCTGCAAACGCAATGGACCAGGCTTTGGACTGGCTCATCGTGCTCGGCAGCCCGGACGAGGAGCAGACCCGGCAATTCCATGCCTGGCTGGCGGCCGACCCGCTGAATGCCGAGGCCTTTGCCAAGGCGCAGGCGATCTGGGACGGCCCGCAAATCGCCCAGTGCGCGCAAAACCTCGCGGCCAAACCAGCGAAAGTCACCTTCCTCAAGCGTCTGCGTCCGCACTGGAAACCGCTGGCCACAGCCGCCGTGCTGATTCTCGGTTTGTTCAGTTTCAGTAACTTGCCTATGCGCATTCAGGCCGATCATCTGACCGTGGTCGGCGAGCGCCAGCGTCTGCAACTGGAGGACGGCTCGAAAGTCCTGCTCAATACCAATTCAGCGTTTTCCAGCACCATCAATGATCAGCAGCGCGTTGCCCGATTGTTTCAGGGCGAGGCGTTTTTCGAGATCGCCAGCGGTCGCGGTCAGCCGCTGGAAATCGATGCCGGCCCGGTCACTGCCAGCGTGCGCGATACCGCGTTCGCCGTGCGTTATCTCGATGGCGTGGCCCAGGTCAATGTGCAACGTGGCGATGTCGATCTGCGCGCCACGCATAACGATGCGCGGGTGCGCCTGACTGCCGGCGAAAGCATTCGCATCGGTCCCAACGGTTTCGACCGCCCGGCCAAACTCGATGCCAATACCGATCTGGCCTGGGTGCAGGGTCGACTGGTGTTCGAGAACTGCCCGCTGAATCAGGTGCTGGCCGAATTGCGCCGCTACTACCCGGGCTGGATCATCAACACCAATGAGCAACTGGCCGACGTCGCCGTGACCGGTAATTACCGTCTCGATCAGCCCCTCGACGTGGTGCGCTCCCTCGCGCACATCACCTCGGCGCGCCTGCAGGAATTCCCCGCGCTGGTGATCTTGAACTAAATGAGAATTATTTTTACTCGATAGCCACCGTCAGTACGTCTCGTTATAGCCAATGCAATTGATTCGCATCATCGGACGCGAATCAGCACCTATAAAGATTCGTGCGACACGGAGCGCTATCGATGTCCTCTCGCCTTACCCGCCAGACTGCTTCCCCTTCCCGCGTGTTGTCGCTGTTGACCGCGGCCATCCTGATGGCCGGCACTGCGCCGCTGATGGCTGCCACCGAGCAACCGGCACGCAACATGGGTGATTACTCGTTCTCCATCGGCCAGCAGCCGCTGGTGTCAGCGCTCAATGCCTTTACTACCGTGACCGGTTGGCAGGTTGGCTTGCCGGCAGAACTGGGTCAGGGCGTGTCATCGCCGGGCGTGCGTGGCTCGCTGCCACCGGAAAAAGCCCTCGAGCGTCTGTTGGTGGGGACCAATCTGACGTTCCGTAAACTCGGCAACAACAACGTCGTGCTGGAAAAGCGCAACGCCAGCGGCACGCTCAATCTCGATCAGGTGACCATCAGCGCCACCCGTCAGGAGCAATCGGTCAACAGCGTGCCGGCCACTGTCACCGTGCAGACCCGTCAGGATCTGGACCGCAACAACGTCAACACCATTAAGGATCTGGTGCGTTACGAGCCGGGCGTGTCCGTCGGCGGCGCAGGCACCCGTGGCGGCATCAGCGGCTACAACATTCGCGGCATCGACGGTGATCGCATCCTGACTCAGGTTGATGGCGTGGAAGTGCCGGACGGTTTCTTCAACGGCCCGTACGCCAAGACCCAGCGCAACTACGTTGACCCGGAAATCGTCAAACGCGTGGAAATCCTCCGTGGCCCGGCCTCGGTGCTCTACGGCAGCAACGCCATCGGCGGCGCCGTCAGCTACTACACCCTCGATGCCGACGACATCATCAAGCCTGGCGAGGACGTCGGCGCCCGTCTGAAAACCGGTTACAGCTCGGCCGATGACAGCTGGCTGAAGTCCGCCACCGTGGCCGGTCGCGCCGATCAGTTCGACGGTTTGCTGCACTACAGCCAGCGTGACGGTCACGAAACCGATTCCTACGGCAGTAACAATGGCACTGGCCTTGAGCGCACCGCCGCCAACCCGGAAGACGTCAATGCCTACAACGTGCTGGCCAAGATCGGCTGGAACTACAACGAAGATTCACGTCTGGGCCTGACCTACGAAAAGTACAAGGATGATCGCGACACCGATCAGAAAAGCGCTTACGGCGGCCCATACTTCAACGGCGCCCCAACTATCCCCAACAGCGTCCTGCCCGGCGGCATGTACCAGTGGCGCACCGGCAACGACACGATCACCCGTGAACGTTTCGGCATCGAGCACTCGTTCGCCCTCGACAGCCTGCTGGTCGACAACGTGAAGTGGAGCCTCAACCACCAGATCGCCAAAACCGACCAGAGCACCACCGAGTTCTACTACCCGATCACCCGTAAAGTGCTGCGTACTCGCGACACGATTTACGAAGAAAAGCAGTGGGTGTTCGACGCGCAGCTGGATAAGGCGTTTGCCATCGGCGACACCAACCACGTGCTGACTTACGGCACCACCATCAAGCAGCAGAAAGTCACCGGCTCGCGCAGCGGCGACGGCACCTGCCTGGCGGTCGGTCGTGGCTGCACCGCCATCGGTGCGACCAGCCCCGCTGATGTGTTGGCCAAGGCTACCGACTTCCCGGACCCTACCATCAACACCTACAGCGTGTTCGCTCAGGATCAGATCAGCTGGAACAACTGGACCTTCCTGCCGGGCCTGCGCTACGACTACACCCAGCTCAAGCCGCACATCACTCAGGAATTCCTCAACACCGTGGCAGCTGACGGCCAAGGCACGGTCAGCGACGAGAACAAGACCTGGCACAAAGTTTCGCCGAAATTCGGCCTGACCTACGCCCTGACCGAAAACTACACCTGGTACGGTCAATACGCTGAAGGCTTCCGCACCCCGACCGCGAAAGCCCTGTACGGCCGCTTCGAAAACACCACCACTGGCTACAGCGTGGCGCCGAACCCGGACCTGGAACCGGAAAAAAGCAAAAGCTATGAAACCGGTCTGCGCGGCAACTTCGAGCAAGGCTCGTTCGATGTGGCGGTGTTCTATAACAAGTACCGCGATTTCATCAACGAAGACGCTGTGACCCCGGGCCGCAACGAACTGACCTTCCAGTCGGCCAACATCAAGCACGCCACCATCAAGGGTGCTGAAGTCAAAGGTCGTCTGAATCTGGATGCGTTCGGCGCGCCGCAAGGCCTCTACACCCAAGGTTCTATCGCCTACGCCTACGGTCGCAACAACGACAACGGCGAGCCGATCAACAGCGTCAACCCGCTGACCGGCGTGTTCGGTCTGGGTTACGACCAGGACAACTACGGCGGCCTGCTGAGCTGGACTGTGGTGAAGAAAAAGGATCGCGTCGACGACAGCAACTTCAAGTCGCCGGATGGCGTCAGCAGTCAGTTCAAAACCCCAGGCTTCGGCATTCTGGATCTGGCCGGGTACTACAAAGTCACCGACGACGTCACCGTCAGCGGCGGCATCTACAACCTGACCGACAAGAAATACTGGCTGTGGGATGACGTCCGTGGTTACGACAGCGTCGGCGAAGCCTCGGTGACGCAACCGGCCAACCTTGATCGCCTGACCCAACCGGGCCGCAACTTCGCGATCAACCTGATCTGGGACATCTGATCCGGTCGACCTCACTGCACGTATTCATGTGGCGTGCAGTGAGGTTTTTTTACGCTTGCACGTCTTCTTGTTCGTCTCGTTAGCAAGCGCTTCTTTTTCTCAAGGATTTCCCATGACCGCTCAAGACACCGAACAACGTCCTGCCCTGCGTTCGCAACGCTTGAACCAGATCACCAACGAGCCGCACACCAAGCTCGATGCGCTGGTGAAGGCTCACGCGCCGTTCGAGACCCGCGCCAACTTCGCCCGTTTTGTCGTCGCGCAGTACCTGTTCCAGTCGGAACTGGTCGACCTGTACAACGATGCCGAACTGACCGCCATCGTGCCGGATCTGCCGGCCCGTTGCCGCGCTGAAGCGGCCAAGGCTGACCTCGCCGACCTCGACACCGAAGTGCCGGCGCCGGTCGCAGGCGCGGTGAAAAACCCGAGCAAGGCTCGCGCACTGGGCTGGATCTTTGTCTCCGAAGGTTCGAAGCTCGGTGCGGCATTCCTGATCAAACGTGCCGTGGCGCTGGAGCTGAGCGAAACCTTTGGCGCCCGTCACCTCGGTGAGCCTGAAGGTGGCCGTGCCGAAGGCTGGAAGAGCTTTGTGCGCACCCTCGATTCGCTGCAATTCACTGCTGAAGAAGAAGCCGAAGTGGAGCAAGGCGCGATCGACGCGTTCAACCGCTTCACCGTGTTGCTGGAACAGGCTTACGCCACTGAAGCTGAACCGGCCTGATTCCCGACACACCACAAAACCCTGTGGGAGCGAGCTTGCTCGCGAAGACGGCGGCACATTCAACACAGATGTGACTGACATACCGCTTTCGCGAGCAGGCTCGCTCCCACATGGGAACAGCGCAAGTCTGTAGAATCCCCATCTCGCCTTACAGCAATCCCGAGCCCATGCCGCAACCCGCCTCCTCGAAACTCGCCCGTGTGCTGTTCGGCCTGCTGGCCTACGTCAGCCTCGGCATTGGCCTGATCGCCATCGTCGTGCCCGGCCTGCCGACCACCGAGTTCATCCTCCTCGCCGCCTGGGCCGCGACTCGCAGCTCGCCGCGCCTGAGTGCCTGGCTGGAAAACCATCGGCTGTTCGGGCCGATCCTCAGCAACTGGCGCAACGGCAAGATCATCGCGCGCAAGGCCAAAGTCAGCGCGACGGTGAGCATGTTGCTTTGCGCGACGTTGATGCTGGTGATGCTCGACCACGGCTGGCCGGTTTACCTGGCGATTGCCGGCATGAGCCTGGGCAATTTGTGGATCTGGTCGCGCCCGGAATCCATCCGGGTCTGCACTGACCCGTCTTCGCACTGAAACATCCCTGTAATTATTCGCTTTTTCAGCACATTCTCCTGCGCAAACGTTTAGCGGTGACCGTCCGTCGGCACGCGCCTCATGCCCTCTCGCCTCGCGCCGATGAGCATTGAATGGCGCTGAATGGATTTGGCGAACCGGATAGTTCATATCCGCCTGCCACCCGTTTATTCATTCGCGAGATCGCCCCATGTTCGACTCTCTGTCCATTCGCCTGAAAATCGTCCTGCTCTCCGGTCTGTGCCTGCTCGGTGTGGTTGCGCTGATCGTCGGCATGAACATTTACCAGACCAACCAGAACGACGAACTGGTCAGTGACTCCAGCAACAAGCTGCTCACTGCCAGCGTGCAGAACCTGCTGCAAGCCAAAGCCGCCGAACAAGCGGTGCGGGTGCAGAAAACCTTCGGCGAAAGCCTGACGGTGATCACCGCCCTGGCCGACCAGATCAAGGACATGCGGGTGATGGCCGCCAAGCGTTCGCTGGACGCCGGCGCCTTGCGCGAAGAGTTGAACCTGAGCCTTAAAACCGCGTTCGAGCGCAACGACAAAGTGCTCGGTATCTGGCTCGCTTTCGAGCCGAACGCTCTCGACGGCAAGGACAGCGAATTCGCCAACGATGCCGCGCGCCAGTCCAACGAAGCCGGACGTTTCGCCACCTATTGGAGCCGCGCCGCCGGCGCCTCGCTGAACACGATCATGGTCGAAGAAGACCTGACCAAAACCACCCTCAGCGTCAGCGGCACGCCCTACAACAGTTGGTACACCTGCCCTCGCGACAACAAGCGCACCTGCCTGCTCGACCCGTATGCCGACACCGTCGGCGGCAAGGAAATGCTCATGACGACCATTTCCGTGCCGCTGATCGTCGACGGTAAAGCCATCGGCGTGGTTGGTATCGATATTGCTCTCGACGCCCTGCAAGCAGCGGCCGTGGATTCCCAGCGCAACCTGTTCAACAACGCCGGGCACATGCTGATCGTCTCCGGCAGCGGCGTGCTCGGTGCCGACAGTTCTGACGCCAACAAGGTCGGCAAAAAGATCAGCGACACCCTCGGCGCCGATGGCCAGGATGTACTGCAACTGCTGAGCTCAGGCACACCGAAGATTCTCGAACAGGGCGACTTGATTCGCGCCGTTTACCCGGTCGACCCGATCGGCAACTCGCGCGCCTGGGGCGTGGTCATCGATCTGCCGAAACAAGTGCTGCTGGCCGACTCGGTCAAGCTGCAAGCGGTCCTCGATGATGCTCAGGAAACCGGCGTGCTCACCGCGCTGCTGGTCGCCGTGGTTGCCGGTCTGGTTGGCCTGTTGCTGATCTGGCTGACCGCGTCCGGCGTCACCCGTCCGATCAACAGCGTCGCCGAGATGCTGAAAAATATCGCCAGCGGTGAAGGCGACCTGACCCAACGCCTGAACTACAGCAAACAGGATGAACTGGGCGAACTGGTCAACTGGTTCAACCGCTTCCTCGACAAGCTGCAACCGACCATCGCGCAGATCAAACAGAGCATCACCGAAGCGCGCGGCACCGCCGACCAGTCTTCGGAGATTGCCCGCCAGACCAGCGAAGGCATGCAGGTGCAGTTCCGCGAGATCGACCAGGTGGCCACCGCCTCCAACGAAATGAGCGCCACCGCCCACGATGTCGCCAACAGCGCGTCGAACGCGGCCAATGCTGCAAAAGGTGCCGATCAATCGGCCAAGGACGGCATGTCGATCATCGAGCGCAGCACCCGCGACATCAATCAACTGGCCGATGAAGTCAGCAAAGCGGTGACTGAAGTCGAAGCGCTGGCAGTCAACAGCGAGCAGATCGGCTCGGTGCTGGAAGTGATCCGCAGCATCGCCGAACAGACCAACCTGCTGGCCCTCAACGCGGCGATTGAAGCGGCCCGCGCCGGTGAGAGCGGCCGTGGTTTTGCCGTGGTTGCCGACGAAGTGCGCAACCTCGCCAAGCGCACGCAGGACTCGGTGGAAGAAATTCGCGTCGTGATCGAGCGCATTCAAACTGGCACCCGTGGGGTGGTCGCGACCATGCATTCGAGCCAGACCCAGGCGCACAACAACGCCGGGCAGATTCGCCAAGCGGTGGATGCGCTGGGCAAGATCAGCGACGCGGTGACGGTGATCAGCGACATGAACCTGCAGATTGCCAGCGCGGCGGAACAGCAGAGTGCGGTGGCTGAAGAAGTGAATCGCAACGTCTCGGCGATTCGTACCGTGACCGAAACCTTGACCGGGCAAGCCACTGAGTCGGCAGCGATCAGCAGCCAGCTCAATGCTTTGGCCAGTCAGCAGATGAAGTTGATGGATCAGTTCCGCGTCTAGCAAACCTGCAAAAATCCCTGTGGGAGCGAGCCTGCTCGCGAAGACGGCAGCACATTCAACATTAATGTGACTGATCCACCGCTTTCGCGAGCAGGCTCGCTCCCACAGGGGTAAGTGTTCACCTGCGGGATTTCATCTGACCCGACATTCTTTTGCACTATCATCGCCCTCTCGCTCCGGAGGGCCTTCGATGACTGATTTACTCACGTCCATTCAAGCCGCACTCGGCTTGCCGCACACGCCGATCCCGTTCACTGACCGTGGCGCACTGCCCTCGGCGTTCGCCGTCACCGACCTTGCCTGCGCCAGCATGGCCGCTGCCGGTCAGGCCGCCAGCGAGTTTATCCGGCAACAGACCGGTCACCTGCCTGCGGTTGAAGTGGATCGGCGTCTGGCTTCGTTCTGGTTCTCCAACTCGCTACGTCCGCTGGGCTGGCAAGTGCCACCGCTGTGGGATCCGGTCGCCGGCGACTACGCCACCGAGGACGGCTGGATCCGCCTGCACACCAATGCCCCGCACCATCGCGCCGCTGCTGAACGCGTGCTCGGTGCCTGCGCTGACCGCGCCGCGATGGCGGCGAAAGTCGCGCAATGGACCAGCACGGATCTGGAGCAAGCAGTGGTCGAGGCCAAGGGCTGCGCCGCCGAGATGCGCAGTTGGGCACAGTGGCAGCAACATCCACAGGGGTTGGCGGTGAATGCCGAGCAACTGGTGCACTTCCTCGATTCGCCGGATGAAAACGCGCAACCGTGGCAAGGCTCAGTCGAGCGACCATTGGCCGCAATCAAAGTATTGGATCTGACCCGCGTGCTCGCCGGTCCCACCGCCAGCCGTTTCCTCGCCGGGCTCGGGGCTGACGTTTTGCGCATCGATCCACCGACCTGGAACGAGCCCGGTGTGGTGCCGGAAATGACTCTAGGCAAACGCTGCGCGCGGCTGGATCTACAGGAGCCGGCGGATCGCGCGGTGTTCGAACATCTATTGAAGGACGCTGACATTCTGCTGCACGGCTACCGCGCCGATGCGCTGGAAAATCTCGGTTTCGGCAGCGAACGCCGCCAGCAATTGGCGCCGGGGCTGATCGACGTGTGCCTCAACGCCTACGGCTGGAGCGGCCCTTGGCAGAACCGCCGCGGCTTCGACAGTCTGGTGCAGATGAGCAGCGGCATCGCCGAGGCCGGGCAGCGCTGGCAGCAGGTCGATAAACCGACGCCGTTGCCGGTGCAGGCGCTGGATCATGCGACGGGGTATTTGATGGCGGCGAGTGCGCTCAGGTTGCTCAGCGAGCGCTTGCGCAACGGCCGGGGAAGCTCTGCCCGATTGTCGCTGGCGCGGACCGCGAATTTGCTGATCGAACATGGGCCCGGCACAAACGAAGCACTGCGCGCCGAGGATGAACAGGATCAGGGTTTGCTGATTGAGCAGACCCCGTGGGGACCGGCGCATCGCTTACAGGTGCCGGTGAAGATCAGCGGCACACCGATTCAGTGGGCGTTGCCGGCCACAGAACTGGGTTCTCATCAACCACAGTGGGCTTAAAAAGCCCCTCACCCTAACCCTCTCCCAGAGGGAGAGGGGACTGATTGGGGGATATTCGAGAGATTCACCGACTTGAACGAATATCGGTGAATCCCTAATCGACTCAATGTTTCAGGTCGATGGACAGCGCAAAACACCTCGGTCGGCCCACTCTCTCAGAGAGAGAAGGACTGATTCGGGGATACTGAAGAGATTCACCGACTTGAACGATTGGCTGTGAATCCATAATCGACTCAGTATTTCAGGTCGATGTACAACGCAAGACACCACGGTCGGCCCCCTCTCCCTCTGGGAGAGGGCTGGGGTGAGGGCTGCAATTTAAGGCCGGGCGATGATCTATCAATCAGCACGGCTCAAGGACGTCCACAACAGCTGCGCCGCATACCCTCGATAAGGCCGCCAGGCCTCAGCGCGCAAGGACAATCCCCGCGCTGTCGGCCGCTCCCCTTCCAACTCTTCCAATGCCCGCAACAACCCGACATCGCCATGGGGAAACCCATCCAGATCGCGCAACTGCCGCAACGCAATGTACTGCGCCGTCCACTCGCCAATCCCGTGCAGCGCCAACAACCGCGCCATGCCGCCCTCGCGATTCGGCTCAAACAACGAGGGCTCATCCAGCAACGCCTGCGCCACGCCCGACAGCGTCCCCGCGCGACTTTTCGGCATGCCCAACGCGGCCAGATCTGCCACTGCCAATACCGGCGCTTCGGGAAACACATGCGTCAATCCAGGTACTGAGGAATCCAGCGGCGCGCCATATTGCGCAACCAGTTTCCCCGCAAGACGAATCGCCGCCGCCACCGTAATCTGCTGCCCAAGCACCGCGCGAAACGCCAACTCCAACCCGTCCCACGCACCGGGAATGCGCAACCCCGGACGCTCGGCATTCAACCGCGCCAGCAACGGATCATTCGCCAGATGCGCTTGCATCAGCGCCACATCGGCATCCAGATCAAACATCCGCCGCAACCTGAAAACGATCTCGGGTACCGCTGCCGGATCAGGAAAGTCCAGCTCGACCTCCAGCGCATCCGCCGTCCCAAGCCAGACCGAAACCGTGCCGTGAACACCGTTCAACCCGATGCTGCGCGAATACACGCCATCGCCCACGGTCTCCATCCGGACCACCGCCCGTGCCGCCAGAAACCCCAACATCGCCTCCCAGTCATACGGCGGCACATACGCCAGCGACAACCTCACAACGACAACACACCGCTGTACAACCCATACGCTGCCAACCCCGCGCCGATGATCACGCAGGTGAAAATGCCCTTCTCGACATGGGTGAACAACGGTTCGCCCGCTTCATGTTTGGCCTTGGCAAACAGGATCACCCCCGGCGCATAGAGCAACGCCGACAACAGCAAATACTTCACCCCGCCGGCATACAACAACCACACCGCATAACCGAGGGCAATGCCACCGATCAGCAGGTCCTTGGTGCGCTCGGCCGAGGCGTGTTCGTAGGTTTCGCCGCGGCCGCTGAGCAGCACCGCGTAGGCCGCCGACCACAGATACGGCACCAGAATCATCGACGACGCCAAATAGATCAGGCTGGTGTAAGTGCCGGCCGAAAACAGCGTGATCAACAGGAAAATCTGGATCATCGCGTTGGTCAGCCACAACGCGTTGACCGGCACATGGTTCTTGTTTTCCTTTTTCAGGAACGCCGGCATGGTCTTGTCCTTGGCCGTGGCGAAAAGGATTTCCGCGCACAGCAACGCCCACGACAGCAACGCGCCGAGCAGTGAAATCGCCAGGCCAATGCTGATCAGCAACGCCCCCCACGGCCCGACAATGTGCTCAAGCACCGCCGCCAGCGACGGGTTCTGCAGATTGGCCAGCTCCGGCTGACTCATGATCCCCAGCGACAGCACGTTGACCAACACCAGCAGCGCCAGCACGCCGACAAAACCGATGACCGTGGCGCGGCCGACGTCGCTGCGTTTTTCCGCTCGCGCCGAGTACACACTGGCGCCTTCGATGCCGATAAACACGAACACCGTGACCAGCATCATGTTGCGCACCTGATCCATCACCCCGCCGAAATTCGGGTTGCTGGTGCCCCATATGTCACGGGTAAAAATGTCTGCCTTGAACGCGATGGCGGCGATGACGATGAACATGATCAGCGGCACGACTTTGGCCACTGTGGTCAGCTGATTGATCAGCGCCGCTTCCTTGATCCCGCGCATCACCAGAAAATGCACGGCCCACAGCAGCACCGAGGCACAGCCGATGGCGATTGGCGTGTTGCCCTGGCCGAACACCGGAAAGAAATAACCGAGGGTGCTGAACAGCAGGACGAAATAACCGACGTTGCCCAGCCACGCACTGATCCAGTAACCCCACGCCGAGGAAAACCCCATGTAGTCGCCAAACCCGGCCTTGGCGTAGGCATACACGCCGGAATCCAGTTCGGGCTTGCGGTTGGCCAGGGTCTGAAAGACGAATGCCAGGGTCAGCATGCCGATCGCCGTGATGCCCCAACCGATCAGGATTGCTCCGGCATCGGCGCGCGCCGCCATGTTCTGCGGCAACGAGAAAATCCCCCCGCCAATCATCGAACCCACCACCAGGGCGATCAACGCGCCTAATCGCAGCTTTTGCGTCGGTTGCGACATCTGAATCTCCATTCAAGTGCGTTGTGAGTTGTTATTTGTAACAACTATTAACTAAACGGATAAAGCTTGATCACGTTTATCAGGTAATACCGACAAACGCCCATTTATATATAGCGGATGACGCTAACGCCTAGCACGTTAAGACAGTTTTGTGCGCTGATCCCGATAATTCAATTCTGTACTGAAAACAGAGGCGGAAAATTTGCCAAAAGCTGAAAAAGAACTAGCGTGATAATTCGAAAGTAATAATAGCCATTCCCAAAAATGTAGCCAGAAAGCCTCTAGGACGGGCCTTGCAGGCAATAGCTTTATGCCTTCAGTCGAAGCCTAAGTCATTCATTAACAATGGAATGTGACCATGCACTGATCTAAGTCAGCTGTTTGAACAGACAACAGAACTACGCTGTGATCTCTTCTCTCCTGCAATGGAGTCATGCAATGTCTGAAGCTCCCGGAAAACTACGACTCGGTGCACTGGTTGCATTGGTAGTCGGCTCAATGATCGGTGGCGGGATATTCTCTTTGCCACAAAACATGGCCGCCAGCGCCGACGTCGGCGCGGTACTGATCGGATGGGCCATCACCGCTGTCGGCATGCTCACCCTCGCTTTTGTCTTCCAGACCCTCGCCAATCGCAAGCCTGACCTGGACGGCGGTGTCTACGCCTACGCCAAAGCCGGTTTCGGCGACTACATGGGTTTCTCGTCCGCCTGGGGTTACTGGATCAGTGCCTGGCTGGGCAACGTCGGCTACTTCGTTCTGCTGTTCAGTACCCTCGGCTATTTCTTCCCTATTTTCGGTGAGGGCAACACTGTTGCGGCGGTGATCGGCGCGTCAGTGCTGCTGTGGGCCGTGCACTTTCTGGTGCTGCGCGGGATCAAGGAAGCGGCGTTCATCAACCTCGTGACCACGGTCGCCAAGGTCGTGCCGTTGCTGCTGTTCGTGTTGATCGCGGTGTTCGCCTTCAAACTGGACATCTTCACCGCCGACATCTGGGGCATCAAAAATCCGGATCTGGGCAGTGTGATGAACCAGGTGCGCAACATGATGCTGGTCACCGTGTGGGTGTTCATCGGCATCGAGGGCGCGAGCATCTTCTCCGCCCGCGCCGAAAAACGCTCGGACGTCGGTAAAGCCACCGTGATCGGCTTCATCACCGTGCTGCTGTTTCTGGTGCTGGTCAACGTGCTGTCGCTGGGCATCATGACCCAACCGGAACTGGCGAAACTGCAGAACCCGTCGATGGCCGCCGTGCTTGAGCACGTGGTCGGTCACTGGGGCGCGGTGCTGATCAGCGTCGGTCTGATCATCTCGTTGCTGGGAGCGCTGCTGTCGTGGGTGCTGCTGTGTGCGGAGATCATGTTCGCCGCCGCCAAAGACCACACCATGCCGGAGTTCCTGCGTAAGGAAAACGCCAACCACGTACCGGTCAACGCCCTGTGGCTGACCAACGCGATGGTGCAGATTTTCCTCGTCATCACGCTGTTTTCGGCAAGCACCTACCTGTCGCTGATCTACCTCGCCACTTCGATGATTCTGGTGCCGTACCTGTGGTCGGCGGCCTATGCCCTGCTGCTGGCGGTGCGCGGCGAAAGCTACGAAGGCTTTGCGGCCGAACGGCGCAAGGATCTGATTATCGGCGGCATCGCGCTGATCTATGCGGTGTGGCTGCTGTATGCCGGCGGGGTCAAGTACTTGCTGCTCTCGGCCCTGCTCTACGCACCTGGCGCGATCCTGTTCGCCAAAGCCAAGCTGGAACTCAAACAACCGATTTTCACTAACGTCGAGAAGCTGATTTTCGCCGCAGTGGTCGTGGGTGCCCTGGTGGCTGCCTACGGTCTCTACGACGGCTTCCTGACTCTGTAACCCCTGATTGTTTTGTTATCTGGAGGATCTGAAATGACCACGGAAAAAGTTAAGTACGGCGTCCACTCCGAAGCCGGCAAACTGCGCAAAGTCATGGTGTGCTCCCCAGGTCTGGCCCATCAGCGGCTGACCCCGAACAACTGCGACGAACTGCTGTTCGATGATGTGCTGTGGGTAGCCCAGGCCAAACGCGACCATTTCGACTTCGTCACCAAGATGCGCGAGCGCGGCATCGACGTGCTGGAAATGCACAACCTGCTGACCGACATCGTCGCGATCCCGGAAGCGCTGGACTGGATTCTCGAGCGCAAGGTCACCGCCGACTCGGTGGGCCTGGGCCTGATCAGCGAAGTGAAGTCCTGGCTGAAAAGCCTCGAGCCGCGACACATCGCCGAATTCCTGATTGGCGGCGTCTCCGCCGATGACCTGCCGGACAGCTTCGGTGGCAAGACCATCCAGATGTTCCGCGACTTCCTCGGCCACTCCAGCTTCATTCTGCCGCCGCTGCCGAACACCCAGTTCACCCGTGACACCACTTGCTGGATCTACGGCGGCGTGACGCTGAACCCGATGTACTGGCCGGCGCGTCGTCAGGAAACCCTGCTGGCCACCGCCATCTACAAATTCCACCCGCAATTCACCAACGCCGAATTCGAAATCTGGTACGGCGACCCGGACAAGGAACACGGCAGCTCGACGCTGGAAGGTGGCGACGTCATGCCAATCGGCAACGGCGTGGTGCTGATCGGTATGGGCGAACGTTCATCGCGTCAGGCCATTGGCCAATTGGCGCTGAACCTGTTCAAGAACAAAGCCGTGGAAAAAGTCATCGTCGCCGGCCTGCCGAAATCCCGCGCAGCGATGCACCTCGACACCGTGTTCAGCTTCTGCGACCGCGACCTCGTGACGATTTTCCCTGAGGTGGTCAATCAGATTGTCGCGTTCACCCTGCGCCCTGATGAAAGCAAACAGGGCGGCATCGACATCCGCCGCGAAGAAGGCACCTTCCTCGACACCGTGGCCAAGGCCCTCAACCTGCCGAAGCTGCGCGTGGTGGAAACCGGCGGCAACAGCTTCGCCGCCGAGCGCGAGCAGTGGGACGACGGCAACAACGTGGTGGCCGTGGAGCCGGGCGTGGTCATCGGCTACGACCGCAACACCTACACCAACACCCTGCTGCGCAAGGCCGGCGTGGAAGTCATCACCATCAGCGCCGGCGAACTCGGCCGTGGCCGTGGCGGCGGCCACTGCATGACCTGCCCGATCGTGCGTGACCCAATCGATTACTAAACGACCATCTCCCCGGCCGCACCCACCCCGTAGCGGCCGGGCCGATTACCGAATCCAAGGAGAATCATCATGGCGTTCAACATCCACAACCGTAACCTGCTCAGCCTGGAACACCACACCCCACGTGAGCTGCGTTACCTGCTCGACCTGTCCCGCGATCTGAAACGCGCGAAATACACCGGTACCGAGCAGCAGCACCTGAAGGGCAACAACATCGCCCTGATCTTCGAAAAAACCTCGACCCGCACCCGTTGCGCCTTCGAAGTGGCCGCCTATGACCAAGGCGCCAACGTCACCTACATCGACCCGAACTCGTCGCAGATCGGCCACAAAGAAAGCATGAAAGACACCGCCCGCGTGCTGGGGCGCATGTACGACGCTATCGAGTACCGTGGCTTCAAACAGGAAATCGTCGAAGAGCTGGCCAAGTTCGCCGGTGTGCCGGTGTTCAACGGCCTGACCGATGAATATCACCCAACGCAAATGATCGCCGACGTGCTGACCATGCGTGAACACGCCGACAAGCCGATCCATGAGATCAGCTACGCCTACCTCGGCGATGCGCGCAACAACATGGGCAACTCGCTGCTGCTGGTCGGCGCCAAACTGGGCATGGATGTGCGCATTTGCGCGCCGAAAGCGCTGTGGCCACATGACGATCTGGTCGAGCGCTGCAACAAGTACGCCGAAGAAAGTGGCGCGCGCATCACCCTGACTGAAGACCCGAAAGCGGCAGTCAAAGGCGTCGACTTCATCCACACCGACGTTTGGGTATCGATGGGCGAACCGGTGGAAGCCTGGGCCGAGCGTATCCAGCAACTGCTGCCGTATCAGGTCAACGCCGAGCTGATGAAAGCCACCGGCAACCCGCGCACCAAGTTCATGCACTGCCTGCCGGCATTCCACAACAGCGATACCAAAGTCGGCAAACAAATCGCCGAGCAGTATCCGCACCTGAAAAACGGCATCGAAGTGACCGACGACGTGTTTGAGTCGCCAGCCTGCATCGCCTTCGAGCAAGCGGAAAACCGCATGCACACGATCAAGGCGATTCTGGTCTCCACCCTGGCTGATCTGTAACCGAAATAGCTCCCACTGAAGGAACCGGTTCCAAAGGTGGGAGCTAGCCTGCTAGCGAAAGCGGTGGGTCATTCAACAGAGATGTCGACTGATCTGACGCCTTCGCGAGCAGGCTCGCTCCCACAAGGGATCCCGGTTCCGACAGGAAGATCGAGTTGTTTGCCTCTCCTCTGATTAGAAGGACATGCACCATGCGTATCGTCGTAGCGCTGGGCGGTAACGCCCTGCTCCGCCGTGGTGAACCGATGACCGCTGACAATCAGCGCGCCAACATCCGCATCGCCACCGAGCAAATCGCCAAAATCCATCCCGGCAACCAACTGGTCATCGCCCACGGCAATGGCCCGCAAGTCGGCCTGCTGTCGCTGCAAGCAGCGGCCTACACCTCCGTCACCCCTTACCCACTGGACGTGCTCGGTGCCGAAACCGAGGGCATGATCGGCTACATCATCGAACAGGAACTGGGCAACCTGCTCGACTTCGAAGTACCGTTCGCCACCCTGTTGACCCAGGTTGAAGTCGACGCCAACGACCCCGCGTTCAAGAACCCGACCAAGCCGATCGGCCCGGTTTACGACAAGGCTGAAGCGGAAAAACTCGCCGCCGACAAAGGTTGGGCGATTGCTCCGGACGGCGACAAATTTCGTCGTGTCGTCGCCAGTCCACGGCCAAAACGCATCTTCGAAATCCGCCCGATCAAGTGGCTGCTGGACAAGGGCAGCATCGTGATTTGCGCCGGTGGTGGCGGGATTCCGACCATGTATGACGAGAACCGCAACCTCAAGGGTATTGAGGCGGTGATCGACAAAGACCTGTGCTCGTCGCTGCTTGCCGAGCAACTGGAAGCCGACCTGCTGGTGATCGCCACGGACGTCAACGCGGCGTTCATCGATTACGGCAAGCCGACGCAGAAAGCCATCGCCGAAGCGCACCCGGATGAACTCGAACGCCTCGGTTTCGCCGCCGGTTCGATGGGACCGAAGGTGCAGGCAGCCTGCGAATTCGCACGCCATACTGGAAAAGTTGCGGTAATCGGCTCGCTGGCGGACATCGAAGCGATTGTCCAGGGCACTGCCGGTACTCGCGTGACCACCGCGAAACCCGGCATCACTTACCGATAATTAGAAACTGCGGGGGCAGGCCCCAGGTCTGCCCTTCTCCCATGCCTTGAAAGGAGAAAACCATGGCCCAGTTTGAACCCGGTCATTTGCATATCGAGCGGCACGCGTTGACGCCGGATGACGTCAGTTACAACGTGCACCTCGACTATGAAGTGTTCACCGACCCGCAGAAAGGCAAAGGGATCCAGTTCACTTTGCACGGCAGCATGCAGGGCAAGGACATGAAGGAGACGTTTTTCCTGCCCAAGGAAGAGGCGTACAACTTCGCCCGCGACGTGACGCGGATCGCCGAGAAGTACGGGATTCCCAAGGCTCACAGCCAGATCGGTTCGGTGCACAAGCATTACGATTTGATGTTTGAAGACATTCGACAGAAGTTGAATATGCAATCCGGGGATCCGGTCAATCCCGAGCATTTCGAGTAAACCTCAAAAGCCCCTCACCCTAGCCCTCTCCCGGAGGGAGAGGGGGCTGATTGGGGGATGCTTCAGAATTACGCCGACCTGATATTGCATCACCGAATCCATAATCGACTGGTTCTTTCAGGTCGATGTCAAACCTCAGACAACTCGGTCAGCTCCCTCTCCCTCCGGGAGAGGGCTGGGGTGAGGGGGCTTTTGATTTAAGGCATACTTGCCACCCTCCGCTCTGCAGATCACTGAACCGCCCCATGCGTATCCACGTCAGTTTCATCGACCGCGTCGGCATCACCCAGGAAGTCCTGGCTATCCTCGGTGGGCGCAATCTCAATCTGGATGCGGTGGAGATGATCCCGCCGAACGTCTACATCGATGCGCCGACCTTGAGTCCGCAAGTGCTCGAAGAACTGAAAGATGCGTTGTTTCGCGTGCTCGGCGTGGAAGCGGTGACCGTGGTCGACATCCTCCCCGGCCAGCGTCGGCACTTGCAGCTCGATGCATTGCTGGCGGCGATGACCGACCCGGTGCTGGCCCTCGACAGCGCCGGCAAAGTGCTGCTGGCCAACCCGGCGTTGATCGCGCTGTACGGTCGTGAGCCGGCCGGTGAAAGTGTCGCTGAACTGTTCAACGATCCGGCACTGCTCGACACCTTGCTCGAACACGGCTTCCGTTTGCCGCTGCGCGAAATCACCGTCAACGGTCAGACCTTGCTGCTCGACGCCACGCCGATCACTGACGCCGGCGCCCTGCTGACGCTCTATCAACCGAACCGCATCGGCGAACAACTCTCGGCACTGCACCACGACCATGCCGAAGGTTTCGATGCGCTGCTCGGCGAATCCCCGGCGATCCGCACCCTCAAGGCCCGGGCGCAAAGGGTCGCCGCCCTCGATGCGCCGCTGTTGATTCAAGGCGAAACCGGCACCGGCAAAGAACTGGTTGCCCGCGCCTGTCATGCGATCAGCACGCGACACAGCGCACCGTTTCTCGCTCTCAACTGCGCAGCGTTGCCAGAGAACCTCGCCGAAAGCGAGCTGTTCGGCTACGCCCCCGGCGCCTTCACCGGTGCGGCGCGCGGTGGCAAACCGGGGCTGATGGAACTGGCCAACCAGGGCACGGTGTTTCTTGATGAGATCGGCGAGATGTCGCCGTACTTGCAGGCCAAACTGCTGCGTTTCTTGAACGACGGCAGCTTCCGCCGCGTCGGTGGCGATCGTGAAGTGAAGGTCAATGTGCGCATCCTCAGCGCGACCCACCGCGATTTGGAAAAAATGGTCAGCGAAGGCCTGTTCCGCGAAGACCTGTTTTATCGCCTCAACGTGCTCAACGTTGAAGTGCCACCGCTGCGTGAACGCGGCCAGGATATTTTGCTGTTGGCGCGCTATTTCATGCAGCAGGCCTGCGCGCAGATCCAGCGCCCGGTCTGCCGCCTCGCCCCGGGGACTTACCCGGCCCTGCTCGGCAACCGCTGGCCGGGCAACGTGCGGCAATTGCAGAATGTGATCTTCCGCGCGGCGGCCATTTGCGAGAGCAGTCTGGTGGATATTGGCGATCTCGACATTGCCGGCACCTCGGTCGCACGGCAGTCAGACAGCGATGTCGACAGCCTCGAACAAGCGGTCGAGTCCTTCGAAAAAACGCTGCTGGAAAAACTCTACGTCAGCTACCCCTCGACCCGCCAACTGGCCAGCCGTCTGCAAACTTCGCACACGGCCATCGCCCATCGCCTGCGCAAGTACGGCATTCCCAACAAAGCCTAATCACACCGCAGCCCCCTGTGGGAGCGAGCTTGCTCGCGAATGCGGTGTTTCATTCACAGACATGTGGGCTGACAGTACGCTTTCGCGAGCAAGCTCGCTCCCACAGGGTTATGTGGCGCATTCGAAATCCGTTCAAAAACGACCTCCACCTGTACTGAAAGCGCTACAGCGGAACGATATCGCTACACACTCCTCCGATCACCGCTGTGCAAGGCTTTGATCCCGTTCAGCTTTTATCCCCGCCCCAGCCTGTAGCGATTTCGCTACACACGTCGCAGCCAACCAACCGACCAATACACGCAAATCATTGATTTATAACGATAAATAAACGTTGGCCGCGTTCTTGCTAATCAACCCCTCATAAATAAGGGCCTTCGCGCCCGACTATTCCACCGCGTCCACCAGACGAGTCTGGCCCCCTGAGGAGTTTCCATGAGCGAGTTGCGTTTTACTGAAGATCACGAATGGCTGCGCACTGAAGCTGACGGCAGCGTTACTGTCGGCATTACCGCTTTCGCGCAGAACGCCTTGGGCGACGTGGTGTTCGTGCAACTGCCTGAGCTGCAGGCTTACGATAAAGGCGCCGAAGCCGCCACCGTGGAATCGGTAAAAGCCGCCAGCGGCGTGTACATGCCTCTCGACGGCGACGTACTGGAAGTCAACCCGGCGCTGGAAGACGCCCCGGAACTGGTCAACGAAGATCCGCTGGGCGAAGGCTGGTTCTTCCGCTTCAAACCTAGCGACGCATCGGCCGTGGCCAAACTGCTCGACCAGGACGCGTACGACCGCCTGATCAAAGCCCAAGCCGAAGCCTGAGGAATACCGACATGAGCCAAATCAACCTCGGCACCGCCAACGAATTCATCGCCCGTCACATCGGCCCGCGCGCCGGTGACGAGCAAGCCATGCTCAACAGCCTTGGCTTCGACTCGCTCGAAGCGCTGAGCGCCAGCGTCATCCCGGAAAGCATCAAGGGCACCAGCGTGCTCGGCATGGATGACGGCCTCAGCGAAGCCGATGCCCTGGCGATGATCAAAGGCATCGCCGGCAAGAATCAGCTGTTCAAAACCTACATCGGCCAGGGCTACTACAACTGCCACACACCCTCGCCGATTCTGCGCAACCTGCTGGAAAACCCGGCCTGGTACACCGCTTACACGCCGTACCAGCCGGAAATTTCCCAGGGCCGTCTCGAAGCGTTGCTGAACTTCCAGACCATGATCAGCGACCTCACCGGTCTGCCGATCGCCAACGCATCCTTGCTCGACGAAGCCACCGCCGCTGCCGAAGCCATGACCTTCTGCAAACGCCTGAGCAAGAACAAGGGCAGCCACCAATTCTTCGCCTCGATCCACAGCCACCCGCAAACTCTCGACGTGCTGCGCACCCGTGCCGAACCGCTGGGCATCGACGTGGTTGTTGGCGATGAGCGTGAACTGACCGACGTGACGCCGTTCTTCGGCGCGCTGCTGCAATACCCGGCGAGCAACGGTGACGTGTTCGACTACCGCGAACTGACCGAACGCTTCCACGCCGCCAACGCTCTGGTGGCCATAGCCGCCGACCTGCTGGCCCTGACGCTGCTGACCGCCCCGGGCGAATTCGGCGCTGACGTCGCCATCGGTTCGGCACAACGCTTCGGTGTGCCGCTGGGCTTCGGTGGCCCGCACGCCGCTTACTTCTCCACCAAGGATGCGTTCAAGCGCGACATGCCGGGCCGTCTGGTCGGCGTTTCGGTTGACCGTTTCGGCAAGCCGGCGCTGCGTCTGGCGATGCAGACCCGCGAGCAACACATCCGCCGCGAGAAGGCCACGTCGAACATCTGCACCGCACAGGTGCTGCTGGCCAACATCGCCAGCATGTACGCCGTCTACCACGGCCCGAAAGGCCTGACGCAGATCGCCAACCGCATCCATCACTTGACCGCGATTCTGGCCAAGGGCCTGACCGCGCTGGGCGCGAAAGTCGAACAAGCCAGTTTCTTCGACACCCTGACCGTCGCTACCGGCGCACACACCGCCGCGCTGCACGACAAGGCGCACGCTGCGCAGATCAACCTGCGCGTGATCGACGCTCAGCGTCTGGGCCTGTCGGTCGACGAAACCACCACGCAGGCTGACATCGAAACCCTGTGGGGCCTGTTCGCCGACGGCAAGACTCTGCCGGACTTCGCTGCGCTGGCCGCTTCCGTGCAGAGCACCATTCCTGCGTCGCTGGTACGTCAGTCGCCAATCCTCAGCCACCCGGTGTTCAACCGTTATCACTCGGAAACCGAGCTGATGCGCTACCTGCGCAAACTGGCGGACAAGGATCTGGCGCTGGATCGCACCATGATCCCGCTGGGTTCGTGCACCATGAAACTCAACGCCGCCAGCGAAATGATCCCGGTGACCTGGGCTGAATTCGGTGCTCTGCATCCGTTCGCCCCCGCCGCGCAAAGCGCCGGTTACCAGCAACTGACCGATGAACTGGAAGCAATGCTCTGCGCCGCCACCGGTTACGACGCGATCTCGCTGCAACCGAACGCCGGTTCGCAAGGCGAGTACGCTGGCCTGCTGGCCATCCGCGCCTACCACCAGAGCCGTGGCGATGAGCGCCGCGACATTTGCCTGATCCCCTCGTCCGCTCACGGCACCAACCCGGCCACCGCCAACATGGCTGGCATGCGCGTGGTTGTGACCGCGTGCGATGCGCGTGGTAACGTCGACATCGAAGACCTGCGCGCCAAAGCCATCGAGCACCGCGAACACCTCGCCGCGCTGATGATCACTTACCCGTCGACCCACGGCGTGTTCGAAGAAGGCATCCGCGAAATCTGCGGGATCATTCATGACAACGGCGGCCAGGTGTACATCGACGGCGCCAACATGAACGCGATGGTCGGCCTCTGCGCACCGGGCAAGTTCGGCGGCGACGTCTCGCACCTTAACCTGCATAAAACCTTCTGCATCCCACACGGCGGTGGCGGCCCGGGCGTCGGCCCGATTGGCGTCAAATCGCACCTGACTCCATTCCTGCCCGGCCACGGCCAGATGGAACGCAAGGAAGGCGCGGTCTGCGCGGCACCGTTCGGCAGCGCGAGCATTTTGCCGATCACCTGGATGTACATTCGCATGATGGGCGGCGCCGGTCTGAAGCGCGCTTCGCAGTTGGCAATCCTCAATGCCAACTACATTTCCCGTCGCCTCGAAGAGCACTACCCGGTGCTGTACACCGGCAGCAACGGTCTGGTGGCGCACGAGTGCATCCTCGATCTGCGTCCGTTGAAAGACAGCAGCGGCATCAGCGTTGATGACGTCGCCAAGCGCCTGATCGATTTCGGTTTCCACGCGCCGACCATGTCCTTCCCGGTCGCCGGCACGCTGATGATCGAGCCGACCGAAAGTGAATCCAAGGAAGAACTGGACCGCTTCTGTGACGCCATGATCCGCATCCGCGAAGAAATCCGCGCGGTGGAAAACGGCACGCTGGACAAGGACGACAACCCACTGAAAAACGCTCCGCACACGGCGGCAGAGCTGGTTGGCGAGTGGACTCACCCGTACAGCCGCGAGCAGGCCGTGTACCCGGTAGCGTCGCTGATCGAAGGCAAATACTGGCCACCGGTCGGTCGCGTCGACAACGTGTTCGGCGATCGCAACCTGGTCTGCGCCTGCCCGTCGATCGAAAGCTACGCTTAATTGAATGAGGGGCGGGTTTACCTGCCCCTTACTCCAGAACACCACAAAACACTGTGGGAGCGAGCTTGCTCGCGAAAGCGCTAGGTCAGCCAGCATTGATGGTGACTGACACTCCGCCTTCGCGAGCAAGCTCGCTCCCACAGGGGATGTAACCAGCCTGATGTTTCGCCAATTCCTATAACAAGAAACCGGAGAACCACTCATGTCGTTAAGCGTGTTCGACCTGTTCAAGATTGGCATCGGCCCCTCCAGTTCCCACACCGTCGGCCCGATGCGTGCTGCTGCGCGCTTTGCCGAAGGCCTGCGCCGTGAAAACCTGCTGACAGCCACCGCCAGTGTGCGCGTTGAACTGTACGGCTCCCTCGGCGCCACCGGTAAAGGTCACGGCAGCGACAAAGCCGTGCTGCTCGGCCTCGAAGGCGAACACCCCGATACCGTCGATACCGAAACCGTCGCCGCCCGCCTGCAGGAAATTCGCGGTAACGGCCGGCTCAATCTGCTCGGAGAACACAGCATCGCGTTCAACGAGAAAGAACACCTGGCGATGATCCGCAAGCCTCTCGCCTATCACCCCAACGGCATGATCTTTCGCGCCTTTGATGCGGCAGGCCTGCAGATTCGCAGCCGCGAGTACTACTCGGTCGGTGGTGGTTTTGTCGTCGATGAAGACGCGGCCGGTGCCGACCGCATCGTCGAAGACGCCACGGCGCTGACCTTCCCGTTCAAAAGTGCCAAGGATTTGCTCAGTCATTGCGCCACCTATGGCCTGTCGATCAGTCAGGTGATGCTGACCAACGAAAGCGCCTGGCGCCCGGAAGCGGAAACCCGTGCCGGCCTGCTGAAAATCTGGCAGGTGATGCAGGACTGCGTGGCTGCGGGATGCCGCAACGAAGGCATCTTGCCCGGCGGTTTGAAGGTCAAGCGCCGTGCGGCAGCGCTGCATCGGCAACTGTGCAAAAACCCGGAATCGGCACTGCGCGATCCGTTGTCGGTGCTCGACTGGGTCAACCTCTACGCCTTGGCGGTCAACGAAGAAAACGCCAACGGCGGGCGCGTGGTCACCGCGCCCACCAACGGTGCGGCGGGGATCATTCCGGCGGTGCTGCATTACTACATGCGGTTTATCCCCGGCGCGAATGACGACGGCGTCGTACGGTTTCTGCTGACCGCGGCGGCCATTGGCATTCTCTACAAGGAAAACGCCTCGATCTCCGGTGCCGAAGTCGGTTGCCAGGGTGAAGTCGGCGTGGCCTGTTCGATGGCCGCCGGCGCGTTGTGTGAAGTGCTCGGTGGCAGTGTTCAGCAAGTCGAGAACGCTGCGGAAATCGGTATGGAACACAACCTCGGCCTGACCTGCGACCCGATTGGCGGACTGGTGCAAGTGCCGTGTATCGAGCGCAACGCGATGGGCTCGGTGAAAGCCATCAACGCGGTGCGCATGGCCATGCGCGGCGACGGTCAGCATTTCGTCTCCCTCGACAAAGTCATCCGCACCATGCGCCAGACCGGCGCCGACATGAAAAGCAAATACAAAGAGACCGCCCGCGGCGGTCTGGCGGTCAACATTATCGAGTGCTGAGCCTTAATTAACTCCGCCTCCCTCAGGGAGACATCGCATTTAGCCCCCTCTCCCTCCGGGAGAGCAACGTAACTAACTCCCTCTCCCTCCGGGAGAGGGCTGGGGTGAGGGGCTTTTGATCTTGATCTCAATCTTGCCCTTTACCTCAAACCCAAATTTTCAAGGAGCCACGCATGTCCACCGAACAACTGTCGAAAACCCCGCTGCACGCTCTGCACCTCGAACTCGGCGCCCGCATGGTGCCGTTCGCCGGCTACGACATGCCGGTGCAATACCCGCTCGGCGTGATGAAAGAACACCAGCACACCCGTGAGCAGGCCGGGCTGTTCGATGTCTCGCACATGGGCCAGATTCGCCTGACCGGCGCCAACGCCGCCAAAGCCCTGGAAACCCTGGTGCCGGTGGACATCATCGACCTGCCGGTGGGCATGCAACGTTACGCGCTGTTCACCAACGAGACCGGCGGTATCCTCGATGACCTGATGGTCGCCAACCTCGGCAACGACGAATTGTTTCTGGTGGTCAACGCCGCGTGCAAGGATCAGGACCTGGCCCACCTGCAACAACACATCGGCGATCAGTGCACCATTACGGCGCTGTTTGAAGAGCGCGCGCTGTTGGCGCTGCAAGGCCCAGCGGCCGTTACGGTGCTGGCACGTCTTGCCCCAGAAGTCGCGAAGATGACCTTCATGCAGTTCAACCGCGTGTCGTTATTGGGCGTGGATTGCTTTGTCAGCCGTTCGGGTTACACCGGTGAAGACGGTTTCGAAATCTCGGTACCGGCCGCGGACGCGGAAAAACTTGCGCGCGCTCTGCTCGCCGAACCGCAAGTCCAGGCCATTGGCCTTGGTGCCCGCGACTCGCTGCGCCTGGAAGCCGGGCTGTGCCTGTACGGCCACGACATGAACACCGAGACCACGCCAATCGAAGCCAGTCTGCTGTGGGCAATGTCCAAGCCACGCCGCGCCGATGGTGCACGGGCCGGTGGTTTCCCGGGGGCGGAAAACATTTTCGCCCAGCAGCAGAATGGCGTCGCACGTAAACGCGTCGGCCTGCTACCGCAAGAACGCACCCCGGTGCGTGAAGGCGCAGAAATCGTCAACGAAACTGGCGACATCATCGGCAGCGTGTGCAGTGGCGGTTTTGGTCCGACCTTGGGCGGTCCGTTGGCAATGGGTTACCTCGACAGTGCTTATGTCTCTATCGATACCCCGGTCTGGGCCATCGTGCGTGGGAAAAAGGTGCAAATGCTTGTAAGCAAATTGCCATTTGTTCCACAACGCTACTATCGTGGTTGATTGACTGTTTCTATAAGTAACGCGATTGCGTTATACGTGCACTAATGTGTAACGCAATCGCCACAAAAAAGTGCATTTTCTAACATCCGATTCGAATATGAACTTTGCTTATAACGTTCGAAAACAATTGAACAAGCTAATCGTCTAAGCCGCACTAGTGGAATGACTAACTGCCAGCAAGCGCAGGAAAACCGGGGCCTTCGCGGGGCTTGTTTTTTCTCCCGTAGTTGGCGTAGAGTTTATCCACTGTGTTTGCATGGGTCAGCTTGGAATCGTGACCTGGGCAGTAGCCTACAAGTTAGCTACATCCCGTTCGACGTCTTCTTACTCTCCTGCAACCAGCCCCAGTACTCTTTCATGAGAAAGAGGCTGTCATCAATTTTTGCGTCAAAGGAAATAAGAAATGTCCACACGTCAGAGCGGTACCGTCAAGTGGTTTAACGACGAGAAAGGTTTTGGTTTTATCACTCCAGAAAGCGGTCCGGATCTGTTTGTGCATTTCCGCGCCATTCAGGGCAACGGCTTCAAAAGCCTGAAAGAAGGCCAGAAAGTGACCTTCGTTGCTGTGCAAGGCCAGAAAGGCATGCAGGCTGACGAAGTACAAGCAGAAGCCTAATCTTCTGTAACGAAAAAGCCCCTGATATTGATATCAGGGGCTTTTTTGTGCGCGCGAATCCGTAAAATGGCGCTTCCATTTGCGTCCAGAGGCTGCCATGTCGAAAAACCTGCTCACGCCCCAAGGAGACTTTCCTCCCGTTGGCCTAGGTCGTCGCCTGGCAGCGATGTTCTATGATTTTCTGCTGTGTACCGCGCTGCTGATCGTCACCGGTTTCGTTTACAAAATGATCCAGGCAGCGATCATTGGTGAAGAACGTCTGCGGGTGATGACCGATGCCGGCAAGCTCGATGGCGATCCGCTCTACTCCACCGTGCTGCTGTTGGTGCTGTTCGCGTTCTTTGCCAAGTTCTGGACCCATGGCGGGCAGACGCTGGGCATGCAGGTGTGGGGCATTCGTGTACAGAACGCCAATGGCACGGCGATCAGCCTGTGGCAGGCGCTGTTGCGCTTCATGGTGTCGATTGCGTCGTGGCTGTGCGTGGGGCTGGGTTTTTTCTGGTCGCTGTACGACAAGCAGAAGCGTACGTGGCATGACATCTATTCGGATACGCGCGTCGTACGAATCCCGAAGAAGAGCAAATAATTTCCATACCCCAAAAACCACTGTGGGAGCGAGCTTGCTCGCGAAGGCGTCGTATCAGTCGATTCCAATGGTGACTGATACACCGCTTTCGCGAGCAGGCTCGCTCCCACAGGGTTCGTGTTTGGGTTTAGATGTCAGGCGTTGCCGGCCAGCTTCATCCGTGCGGCCTGGGTGAAATCGAGCATCCGCTTGAGCGGCCGGATCGCCTGCGGAATCAACGCCGGATCCACAAAGATCTCGTTCGCGCCTTCCTTCAAGCTCTTGAGCGTGCGCTCAAGGGTGTTCATGGCCATCCACGGGCAATGTGCGCAACTGCGGCACGCGGCGCCGTTACCGGCGGTGGGTGCCTCGATGAAGACCTTGTCCGGGCACAGCTGCTGCATCTTGTAGAAGATGCCACGGTCGGTGGCGACGATCAGCGTCTTGTTCGGCAACGACTGCGCAGCGGCAATCAATTGGCTGGTGGAGCCGACGGCGTCCGCCAGTTCGATCACCGACGTCGGCGATTCCGGGTGCACCAGAATCGCGGCGTCCGGGTACAACGCCTTCATGTCCTCGAGTTGCTTGGACTTGAACTCTTCGTGAACGATGCAGGCACCGTCCCACAACAACATGTCAGCGCCGGTCTTGCGTTGAATGTAAGTGCCCAAGTGCTTGTCCGGACCCCAGATGATGGTCTCGCCGTTGTCCATCAGGCTTTCGACGATTTCCAGCGCGCAACTCGATGTCACCACCCAGTCGGCTCGCGCTTTAACAGCAGCGGAGGTGTTGGCGTAGACCACCACCGTACGTTCCGGGTGCTGATCGCAGAACGCCGAGAACTCGTCGACCGGACAACCCAGATCCAGCGAGCACGTTGCTTCGAGGGTCGGCATCAGCACGCGTTTTTCCGGGTTGAGAATCTTCGCCGTCTCGCCCATGAATTTTACGCCGGCAACCACCACCGTCTTGGCTGGGTGAGCGTTGCCAAAGCGAGCCATCTCCAGGGAGTCGGACACGCAACCGCCGGTTTCTTCGGCCAGAGCCTGAATCACCGGGTCGCAATAGAAGTGGGCCACCAGCACCGCGTCCTGAGCCTTGAGCTCGGCGGCGATGGCAGAACGGTAATAAGCCTCTTCCTCAGCCGTCAGCGGTTTGGGCTGCTTGGCATCGAGGTGGGCTTGAACCAAAAGGCGTTCGGAAATCTGCGTCATGTTCGCAAGACCTGCAGGCGCGTTCGCGCGAAAGTCGAGTATACACCCGGCTCCGGACCGCTTGAGGGTACCGCCGGGAGAGTGAGTATTATCAGGCACGGACAGCATTGAAGCTGCGCAAGGCTACAGAATATCCCGTTGATACAAAAGATGATTCTGACCTGCGTCAGCGCTGCGGGTATTGAAATAACGCGTAGCGAAATTGCAGGCAAAAAAAAACCCGGAAATCCTCACTTTCGTGGGCCTTCCGGATTTTCTAAACCGCCAAATATGGTGGGTCGTGTGGGATTCGAACCTACGACCAATTGGTTAAAAGCCAACTGCTCTACCAACTGAGCTAACGACCCGCTGTGTGGTGGCGCGTATAATACTGATTTTTAAGGACTATTCAACACCTTTTTGAAAATAATCAAAAATAAGCTGTTGGGTCGCTTACACCAGCAGCCGCAAAGCCTTCTGCGCGCAGGCGGCAGCTGTCGCATTTACCGCACGCACGGCCTTCATCGTCGGCCTGATAGCAGGACACGGTGAGACCATAATCAACGCCGAGCTTGACGCCCGCCTGGACGATCTGCGCCTTGCTCAGGTTCTGCAACGGCGCCTGAATGCGGAAGCCATTACCTTCCACGCCCGCCTTGGTCGCCAGATTGGCCATGCGCTCGAACGACTCGATGAACTCGGGACGGCAATCCGGATAACCGGAGTAGTCCACCGCGTTGACGCCGATAAAGATGTCACGCGCGCCGAGCACTTCTGCCCAGCCTAACGCCAGAGACAGGAACACGGTGTTGCGCGCCGGCACGTAAGTCACCGGAATGCCTTCGCCGAGTTCTTCCGGAATTTCGATACTGCTGTCGGTCAGGGCCGAGCCGCCCATGCCATTCAGGTTCAGGCCGATGACTTTGTGCTCAACCACGCCCAAGTCGCGGGCGACACGTGCAGCGGCGTGCAATTCGGCATGCGAGCGCTGGCCGTAGTCGAAACTCATGGTGTAGCAGCTGTAGCCTTGCGCGCGAGCCATGGCCACGACCGTTGCCGAATCCAGACCACCGGACAGCAGGATTACCGCACGTTTTTCGGTGCCATTCAGTTGTTCAGTCATCTCAGCGCCCCGGCTCGTCGTTCCAAAGATATTTATGCAGCTGCAATTGCAGGCGTACCGGCAAGTTATCCGCTACCACCCAGTCCGCCAGATCGCGAGCATTGAGGTCATGGTGGCTTGGGGAAAACAGCACTTCGCCGGCGCGTCGATCCAGACCGTACTGGATCAGCTTGGACACCGCCCAGTCGTAGTCTTCCCGCGAGCAGATGACAAACTTCACCTGATCATTGCGGGTCAGCAGCTCGATATTCTCGTAACGGTTGCGGTGGGCTTCTTTCGAACCCGGCGTTTTCAGGTCGACGACGCGACTCACGCGCGGATCGACCGCCGAGACGTCGAGAGCGCCGCTGGTTTCCAGCGAGACCTCGTAACCGGCATCGCACAACTGTTTAAGCAAAGGAATGGCATTCGGCTGAGCCAGTGGCTCACCGCCGGTGACGCAGACGTAGCGCGGACGAAATCCGGCCACTTGCTCGAGGATGTCGTCGAGGGTGCGGACGATGCCGCCGCTGAACGCATAGGCGCTGTCGCAATATTGGCAACGCAATGGGCAACCGGTCAGGCGCACAAAAACAGTGGGCAGCCCGGCAGTCCGCGTTTCCCCCTGCAACGAGTAGAAAACTTCGGTAATTCTCAATGTGTCTTGCATAGTCGCCACGGGCGTAACAGCTAAACAGGCTGTCCGCCTCCGTCAGGCACTTCAGGTAATCCCGCCAACGCGCAGACCACAAGAAGCGTGTTTCAGAAAAAGGGCGTGAATTCTAACGAAAAAACCCGCGGCAAGCGCGGGTTTCTTCCAAACGGGTCAAGCTTGCTTACATGCGTTGCAGATCGCGTTGAGCCAACTGAGCGGCGGAGGTACCCGGATATTGGGCCACCACCTGCTGCAGAATGCCTTTGACCTTGTCGGTGTGACCAAGGCGGCGCTCTACATCAGCCAGCTTGTACAGCGAATCCGGCACTTTGGCGTGCTTGGGATACAGCTGCGAAACCTTGGCGAAAGCCTGACCTGCACCTTGCAGATCGCCTTTGGCAAGATTGACTTCGCCCAACCAGTACTGGGCGTTGCCCGCGTATTGGCTGTTCGGGTATTTGCGCAGGAAAGCGGCAAAAGCCTGGCTGGCCTTGTCGAAATCCTTGGCTTTGATCAGGTCGAAAGCGGCATCGTAATACAGCTTTTCCTTGGCCGGATCACCCGGTTCGCTGCTTGCAGCAGGTGCCTGGGCAGCCGTAGCAGCCCCGGCGCCAGCGGCAGCACCGGCAGCAGCACTTGCATCGCCACCGGCAGAAGAATTCTCAGGAGTCGCGGCAGGTGCACCGCCGGATCCTATGCGCCGATCAAGATCCTGGTATCGCTCCAGGGATTCCTGCTTCATGCGCGCAACCTGATTCTGCAGTTCTTCGATCACGCCTTGCTGGCGCGATATCTGATCCTGCATCTGTTGCAATTGGTTGAACAGCATGCCTTGTGCCGAGGCAGGGGCCGAAGCCGCTCCCCCGGCATAGGCGCCGTTCGTACCGTAACCTGCAGGCGGATAACTGCTCCCGCTATTGTTATAACCGGAGTTGTCATCGACCACAGGAACCGCAGCCCACGCCGCAAGCGGCGCGAGGCTGAGAGCCAGAACAGTTACAGCACGACGGCACGTTTGCATATCGAATTACTTACGCAGTTCGACGCGACGGTTTTGAGCCCAGGACTGCTCGTCGTTGCCGGTAGCAACTGGACGCTCTTCGCCGTAGGAAACCAGTTCCAGCTGAGCTGGGGAAACACCTTGCAGTACCAGGTAGCGTTGAACGGCTTTCGCACGACGCTCGCCCAGTGCCATGTTGTACTCACGAGTACCACGTTCGTCGGTGTTGCCTTCCAGAACAACGCGAGCGCCGTTTGCTTTCAGGTCTTTGGCGTGAACGTCCAGAGCGCGCATGGCTTCTGGCTTCAGGTCCGAGCTGTCGTATTCGAAGTAGAAGGTGGTGATTGCGCGCAGAGCAGCTTCTTCGCTCAGGGAACCGTCAACGGCACCAGTGTTTGCGCCGTAACCAGCGTTTGGATCAACAGCGCCTTCACCGGCGTTGTCGCCGCCTTTGGACGAGCAACCTACAGCTACAGCCATGGCCAGAGCCAGCGCAGCAAATTTACCAAACTTCAGCATTTCCATCGTGAAACTCCTAATGAACCCCAGTGTGTTAAGTAAAACGTGTAGCGCCCGCTCACTTCAGGTAAGGGGACCAGGACGGTTCTCTGACTTCGCCTTGAGCGGTAGGAAGCGGGAGCCTAACGCGTCCATTAATGGACACGAGCATCAAGACTCCCCGGCCCTGCTGGCGGGTGGCGTAGATTACCATGGTGCCGTTGGGCGCAACAGTAGGTGACTCGTCCAGAGTGCTATCAGTGAGGATCTTTACACTACCTCGCTGCAGATCCTGAGCTGCCACCTTGAAATTGGTGAAGCCATCTTGACGATGGATCATCACCAAAGTCTTTTCATCCGCCGACAGTTTCGGGTTGGCGTTGTAGTTACCGATAAAGGTCACACGCTCGGCACCGCCGCCACTGGCGCTGGTTTTATAGATCTGTGGCTTGCCGCCGCGGTCCGAGGTGAAGTAGATGGTCGAACCATCCTTGCCCCAGTACGGTTCGGTGTTGATACCAGGACCTGCGGTCACGCGAGTGATCTGACGCGAAGCCAGGTTCATCACGTAGATGTCCGGGTTACCGTCTTTCGACAGCACGAACGCCAGGCGATCGCCATTCGGCGACCAGGCTGGTGCACCGTTCAGGCCTTCGAAATTGGTGATCTGCTCGCGGCGACCGGTGTCGATGTTCTGCATGAAGATACGCGGACGCTTCTGCTCGAACGACACGTAGGCAATGCGCTTGCCGTCCGGTGCGAAACGCGGCGACAGAATGGGTTCACGCGATTGCAACAGCGTCACTGCGCGAGCACCGTCGTAGTCCGAACGCTGCAGGGTGTAACGGGTGTTCTTCTCGGAGAAGCGTTCAGCCGTCACGTACAGGAGGCGAGTCGAAAACGCACCTTCGATACCGGTCAGTTTCTGGAACGACTGATCGGAGATGAAGTGCGCCATGTCGCGCAGTTGCTCGGTGGTACCGGAAACACTGCCGTCAGCCACTTTCTGTTCGGTGGCCACATTGAACAGTGCCCACTGCACCTGCAGACGACCGCCTGCTGGAGCAATGCTGCCGACCATCATGTACTGGGCACCTACCGCCTTCCAGTCGCGGAAGATGATTTCGCTCGGCTGGCTTGGCTGGCTGATCATGTTTTGCTTTGGAATCGGCGAGTAGTAGCCCGAATTGCGCAAATCGTTACCAATGATTTCAGCCATGTCGTCCGGCAGCACGGCACCGCCCTGCATACCGAACGGTACGACGGCGATCGGGGTAGCCCGATCGCTGCCGCTGGTGACCAGAATATTCTTTTCATCAGCCATCGCGATCCCTGCCATGCAGCAGATCACGACCAGCATTCCTCGAAGAAGGTTTCTCACAAGGCTAGATCCTCAGGTGTGAATGTCATCTTGAATGAACGATACGGAGCGAAATCGCTCTGCTTCATTCCCTGCATTTCTGTCAAACGTCCAATATTCTTGACTGCCGCGACTGCCGACGCATCGAACGGACCATCGCCACTGGACTTGGACACGCTGACCGAGGTCACCGTCCCGTCCGGCAACATGCCGATCTGCAGCACGACCGTCATGCCTTTGCGTGCCGAAGGTGGACGCGCCCAACCTTCTGCAGCCCGCGCACGAATCAGGTCATCGAAACTGCCCGCAACTTCGTCACCCTGCTCATCGGCCAAGGCCTGCTGGCGCTGCGGCGTGTCGGAAAGCAGATCGGCCAAGGCCTGAGCCTTTTTGTCTTCGGTCGATTTACGTGCCGCATCCTGCGCTTTCTTCTTCGCAGCATCGGCAGCAGCTTTCTTCTTCGCTTCGTCGGCTATTTTCTTCTTCGCCTCTTCAGCTTCAGCTTTCTTCTTGGCGTCTTCGGCGGCTTTCTTCTTCGCGTCTTCGACGATCTTCTTCTTGGCTTCTTCAGCAGCCTCTTTTTTGGCTTCTTCCTTAGCCTCTTCTTCAGCCTTCTTCTTGGCTATATCAGCCAATTGTTTCTCTTCGGCCTTCTTGGCTTCGGCTTTCTTCGCGTCGTCAGCTTTTTTGGCGTCATCCGCCTTTTTAGCTTCATCCGCTTTTTTAGCCTCATCGGCCTTCTTGGCTTCCTCGGCTTTTTGAGCCGCTTCTTCTTTCTTTTGTTCCGCAGCGGCCTTGATCTCTTCCTGCTCGACCTTTTTCTGTTCCATCTGCTCGACTTCGGTCTGGCGCGCGGCGGATTTCTTCGCCTCACCCGCAATCTTCTGATTGGTCTGGGTGGTTGCCTGACTTTTCGATTTCAGTTGGTACAGGGTCGCCTGGACAATCGGCTTGGCCGGCGGCAACTCTGGTGTGAAGGCAAAACTGACGAACAGCATGCCGAACACCAGCACGTGCAGGACAATTGCCAGAACACTAGGCCAGAAGTAGCTTTCCGAGGCGGACGGCTCTCGCTGTTGCTGCATCAGGGGGCCTCGGTAATCAAACCAACATTACCGACCCCGGCTTTCTGCAACCCGCCCATGGCGCCCATGACGGAACCATAATCGACGGTCTTGTCACCGCGGATGAAGACCTGGGTACGCTTGCCGCCTTCAGTGCCGGCACGAATGATCTTGGTCACCGCGTCGGTCATTTGCGGCAGGGTCATGGCCCTGTCCTGTTGCTTCTCGGTATCGACTTCGCTGCCAAGGTTCCAGTAGTAGGTCTTGTCAGCCTTGATCGAAATGGTCAGGACTTGCGTGTTGTTGTCCTGCGGCAAGGCTTCGCTGGAAACCTTGGGCAGATCAACTTTCACGCCCTGATTGAGCATCGGCGCGGTCACCATGAAGATCACCAGCAGCACCAACATCACGTCGATGTAGGGCACCACGTTCATCTCGGCGACCGGCTTGCGCTTTTTGCGAGCTCGAGCGATTAAAGCCATTGGAAATTACCTGCTTATTCTTCGCTGGTGTGCACTTTGCGGTGCAGGATCGCCTGGAATTCATCGGCGAAGGTGTAGTAGCGGCCCAGCAAGGTTTCGCTGCGGGCAGCAAAACGGTTGTAAGCGATAACCGCAGGGATTGCCGCGAACAGGCCGATCGCGGTGGCGATCAGGGCTTCGGCGATACCCGGGGCCACGGTGGCCAGGGTGGCTTGCTGGGCGCTGGCCAGACCACGGAAGGAGTTCATGATGCCCCATACGGTACCGAACAGGCCGATGTACGGGCTGACCGAACCGACAGTGGCGAGAAACGGCAGGCTCTGCTCGAGCTTCTCTTCTTCGCGGGAGATGGCAACGCGCATGGCACGGGCCACGCCTTCCATCACCGCTTCAGGGTCAACACCTGGCTGCTGACGCAGACGGGAGAATTCCTTGAAACCGGCACGGAAGATCTGCTCCACGCCCGAATCAGGGTCCGGGTTGCTCCCGGCCTGACGGTACAGTTTGGACAGATCGATACCCGACCAGAAGCGCTCCTCGAAGCTCTCCAGGGCACGTCGACCGGCGCGCAGCAGATTGCTGCGCTGAAAGATCATGATCCATGAGGTCACCGATGCGGCCACCAGAGTCAACATTACCAACTGCACCACGATGCTGGCATTGCTGACCAGGCTCCACATGGAGGAATGGTCGACGACGTTAGCTTCCACGCTTTATCTCCTGCTTTGAGTGTGTACCCGGGCCGACCGCGTCGGCGAAGGCCGCACGCAGATCTTCGGGAAGGGCCCGGGGTTTCAAACTGTTAGTGCGCACACAGGCCACCAAAAACTGCCCCTCGCAGAGCAGCACATTATCCGTAGCCCGCCTGACCTGCTGTTTAAAGCGCAGGCTGGCACGGTTCAATTCGATTACTTCAGCGCTTACCAGCAGTTCGTCGTCCAGTCGCGCCGGCGCGTGGTAACGCGCTTCGCTGGAATGCACGACAAACAACAGATCCTCCCCGGCAAGCTGCGATTGGGCAAAGCCCAGCTCGCGGAGCCGCTCGGTTCGAGCCCGTTCCATAAACTTGAGGTAATTAACGTAATACACGATGCCGCCCGCATCGGTGTCCTCGTAATAAACGCGACAACGATGTGCGAACGGCTCAAGCCCGTTTTGCGCGCGCATACTCTAGTGCTTACTCCTCAGGTTGCCAATCCGGCCAGGCAACTGTTTTTCATGGTTTCGGGGCATTACTGCAAAAGTACCGTCCTCTGACAGTACAAACCCTGAATAAATCGACAACAAATGTGTATTAGTCGTCCACGGCATCGAGAAACTCATCTGCCACGGGCATTTCGCCCATTCGTGACGGAATGTTTAAACCGAAGTGCAGATACGCATGCCGCGTCACCACCCTGCCCCGTGGCGTGCGCATGATGTAACCCTGTTGAATCAGATACGGCTCCAGCACATCTTCAATCGTGTGGCGCTCCTCACTGATCGCAGCGGCGAGGCTGTCGATCCCGACCGGACCGCCATCGAACTTCTCGATCATGGTCAGCAACAGGCGCCGGTCCTGATGATCGAAACCGTGCTCGTCGACGTCCAGCAGGTTCAACGCCAGATCCGCCACCGCTTTGGTGATGTGGCCCTTGGCGCGCACTTCGGCGAAGTCACGCACCCGGCGCAGCAGGCGGTTGGCGATTCGCGGCGTGCCACGGGCGCGACGGGCGATCTCGAAAGAACCTTCCGGATCCAGCGGCAAGCCGAGAATGGCTGCCGAACGGCTGACAATCGTCGCCAGATCGGCCGTGCTATAGAACTCAAGACGCTGAACGATACCGAAGCGGTCACGCAAGGGATTGGTCAGCATGCCGGCGCGAGTCGTGGCGCCGACCAGCGTGAACGGCGGCAGATCAAGCTTGATCGAGCGCGCTGCCGGCCCTTCGCCAATCATGATGTCGAGCTGGAAATCTTCCATCGCCGGGTACAGCACTTCTTCAACGATCGGCGACAGACGATGGATTTCGTCGATAAACAGCACATCGTGCGGTTCAAGGTTGGTCAGCAGCGCCGCCAGATCACCCGGGCGTTCCAGCACCGGGCCGGAAGTGCTCTTGATCGACACGCCCATTTCCTGGGCAATGATATTGGCCAGGGTGGTTTTACCCAGACCCGGCGGGCCAAAGATCAGCGTGTGATCGAGAGATTCGTTACGGCCACGGGCAGCCTGAATGAACAGTTCCATCTGCTCGCGCACGGTTGGCTGGCCAATGTAGTCGGCGAGACTGACCGGGCGAATGGCCCGATCCTGGACTTCTTCGCGCTCGCGCGGACTGTGCGCGGCGGTGATCAGACGATCAGCTTCAATCACTTAAATCATTCCCTTCAGGGCACGGCGGATCAGGTCTTCACTGCTCAAATTCTTGTCCTTGATGGCGGTAATCGCCTTGCTCGCTTCCTGCGGCTTGTAACCCAGGGAAATCAGCGCGCTGACCGCGTCGTTCTCGGCGGTGTTGACCGGCGCCGGGCCGTCCGGCTGATTCGGCACCAGCGCGAACATGGCCGGCGAGGTTTCCCAGGCCTTGAAACGGTCTTTGAGTTCGACCAGCAAACGCTCGGCAGTTTTCTTGCCGACGCCCGGCACCTTGGTCAGCGCCGAGGTGTCTTGCGACTGTACGCAGCGGATCAGTTCGTCGACCTCCAGGCTCGACATCAAGGCCAGGGCCAATTTGGGCCCGACACCATTGAGACGGATCAACTCGCGAAAAAAATCTCGCTCACGCTTGCCGGCAAAACCATAGAGTAACTGCGCGTCTTCGCGTACGACCAAATGGGTGTGCAGGGTCAGCGGTTCACCGACCGACGGCAGACGATAAAGGGTGGTCATGGGCACTTCCAGCTCATACCCGAGGCCGTTTACATCCAGAATCAGGTGCGGCGGCTGTTTCTCAGCCAGGGTGCCGCGCAAGCGTCCAATCACGTTTCAGATCCTTGAGCGTTGGCCAACCGTGGGCTGGCGACTGTCGAAAGGCGAATCTCGGGCCGACGACTCAGGCGCAGGAATCCGCTTTCAGGAAAATTGATGCTGATGCTATCAGAGACGCAGGCGCCCGCCACGACTGCGTGCCGTTCCCAAGCCGTGCGGCAGCAGACTGGAACGTGTATGCGCGTGACAAATGGCAATTGCGAGGGCGTCCGAGGCATCGATTTGCGGTTTGCTGGTGAGCTTGAGCATGTGCATGACCATCATCTGCACTTGTTCTTTATTGGCGGCGCCTGTGCCCACAACCGCCTGTTTGACCTGAGTGGCCGTGTACTCGGCGATTTCCAGGCACTCTTCGGCACCGGCAACAATCGCAGCGCCGCGGGCCTGGCCAAGCTTCAACGCCGAATCGGCGTTTTTCGCCATGAAGACCTTTTCGATGCCCATGGTCACCGGGCCGTAAGTCTGAATGATTTCGCGAACACCGCGATAAACGATTTGCAAACGTTCGTGCAACTCACCCGCACCGGTACGGATGCAGCCCGAAGCCACATAAATACAGCCGCCACGCCCGGTATCGCGAACAATCCCGTAACCGGTAATGCGCGAACCGGGGTCGATACCAAGAATTAAAGTCATAACGCCTGCAGATTCGGTAAAAGCACGATTTTCAAACCAACCCATAACAAATGTGGGAGCGAGCCTGCTCGCGAAAGCGGTTTTATCGTCAGCAACGATGTTGCCTGAAAATCCGCATTCGCGAGCAGGCTCGCTCCCACATTGAAGCCTAGCCGCTCTTAACCGAGCTGAGCGGCCACGTCTTCCGGAATATCCGCGTTGGAGTAGACGTTCTGCACGTCATCCAGATCCTCAAGCATGTCGATCAGCTTGAGCACCTTCTCCGCACCTTCCAGATCCAGCTCGGCGCTGGTGGTTGGCTGCATGACGATTTCCGCGTCATCACCTTTGAAGCCAGCGGCTTCCAGCGCGTTTCGCACGGCGTAGAAACTGGTGAACGAAGTAAACACGTCGATCGAACCGTCTTCGTGGCTGACCACGTCATCGGCATCGGCTTCCAGTGCTGCTTCGGTCAGCGCGTCTTCATCGACGCCCGGCGCGAAGCTGATCTGGCCTTTACGCTCGAACAGATACGCCACCGAACCGTCGGTGCCGAGGTTGCCACCGCACTTGCTGAACGCGTGGCGCACAGCCGCTGCGGTGCGGTTGCGGTTGTCGGTCATGCATTCGACCATCACCGCCACGCCACCCGGGCCGTAACCTTCGTAGGTCAGCTCCTCAACGTTGTCCGCTTCGGTGGCACCGGCGCCGCGCGCAACGGCACGGTCGATGATGTCGCGGCTCATGTTCGCGCTCAACGCCTTGTCCAGGGCCAGACGCAGACGCGGGTTGGAGCCCGGATCACCGCCGCCCTGACGGGCCGCAACGGTCAGTTCACGGATCCACTTGGTGAAGATCTTGCCTCTTTTGGCATCCTGACGTTCTTTGCGGTGCTTGATGTTCGCCCACTTGGAATGACCTGCCATAACTCGCTCCGAATTCTCTTTGAAACGTTGCCCGCCCTGCTCATGCAGCGGCCAGCAAACAAAAAAATCTCGACCTGCTCTCTATAGAAAGAAAAAAGGCGCATCCGAAGATGCGCCTTCAGGCCCGTCTTACTCAGCCTTTGGCGTTTCGCGCAAACGAATGTGCAGCTCGCGCAATGCCTTGGCATCCACCACACCCGGCGCTTGCGTCATGACGTCGGCAGCACTCTGGGTTTTCGGGAAGGCAATCACTTCACGGATCGACTGGGCGCCGGTCATCAGCATCACCAGACGGTCCAGACCGAAGGCCAGACCACCGTGCGGCGGTGCACCGTACTTCAGCGCATCGAGCAGGAAGCCGAACTTCTCTTCCTGTTCCGCTTCGTTGATACCCAGCAGACGGAATACCGACTGTTGCATCTCTTTACGGTGGATACGGATCGAACCGCCACCCAGCTCAGTGCCGTTCAGGACCATGTCGTACGCGCGGGACAGAGCGCCAGCCGGGTTGGCTTCGAGCTCTTGCGGCGTGCACTTCGGTGCGGTGAACGGGTGGTGCAGTGCGGAGAAGCTGCCGTCGTCGTTCTCTTCGAACATCGGGAAGTCGACGACCCACATTGGCGCCCACTCGCAGGTCAGCAGCTTGAGGTCGTGACCGAGCTTGATGCGCAGTGCGCCCAAGGCTTCGCTGACGATCTTGGCCTTGTCGGCACCGAAGAACACGATGTCGCCATCGACTGCGCCAACGCGATCGAGAATGGCGTTGAGGTTTTCCAGCGGGATGTTCTTCACGATCGGCGATTGCAGACCATCAACACCGGCAGCGCGCTCGTTGACCTTGATGTACGCCAGGCCCTTGGCACCGTAGATGCCGACGAACTTGGTGTAATCGTCGATCTGCTTGCGCGGCATGCTCGCACCGCCTGGAACGCGCAGTGCAGCGATACGGCATTTCGGGTCGTTGGCCGGGCCGCTGAACACTTTGAAATCGACTTCTTTGAGTTGATCGGCAACGTCGACCAGTTCCAGCGGGTTACGCAGGTCTGGCTTGTCGGAACCGTAACGGCGCATGGCTTCTTCGAAGGTCATGTGCGGGAAGTCGCCGAATTCCAGACCCAGCACTTCCTTGAACAGGTTGCGGATCATTTCTTCGGTCAGGCCCATGATCTCTTTTTCATCGAGGAAGCTGGTCTCGATGTCGATCTGGGTGAATTCTGGCTGACGGTCAGCGCGCAGGTCTTCGTCGCGGAAGCACTTGGCGATCTGATAGTAACGGTCGAAACCGGCGACCATCAGCAGTTGCTTGAACAGCTGTGGCGATTGCGGCAGGGCGAAGAACGAACCGGCGTGAGTACGGCTCGGCACCAGATAGTCACGCGCACCTTCAGGGGTGGCACGGGTCAGGATCGGCGTCTCGACGTCGAGGAAGCCGTTCTCGTCGAGGAAGCGACGGATGCTGGTGGTCATGCGCGAACGCAGACGCAGCTTCTCGGCCATTTCCGGACGACGCAGGTCAAGGAAGCGATAACGCAGACGGGTTTCCTCGCCCACGTCGGAGAACTCGTTCAGCGGGAACGGCGGGGTTTCCGATTCGTTCAGCACTTCCAGCTCATAGCCCAGCACTTCGATCATGCCCGAAGCCATGTTCGCGTTGGTCGCACCGGCCGGGCGCAGACGCACCTTGCCGGTGATCTTCACTACGTATTCGCTGCGCACACGATCAGCAGCAGCGAAGCTCTCGGCGCGATCCGGGTCGAATACCACTTGAGCCAGACCATCACGATCACGGATATCGAGGAAAATCACCCCGCCGTGGTCGCGACGACGGTGAACCCATCCGCAAAGGGTAATTTCCTGACCTTCCAGGCTTTCGTTCAGTTGGCCGCAATAGTGGCTGCGCATCATGATAGTGGTTCGCTTCTCGTAATTCGAAATTCGGTGGAGATCCCGGCGCATTCAAGCGACCCGGTAGCTCGCGCGTGTCGTTCGACTCAGGCTGTAGACCCTAGTCAGATTTGTCGCCACCGGCCAGATTCTTCTTGGTCCCGGTCTTGAAATCGGTTTCGTACCAACCGCTGCCGCTGAGGCGAAAGCCCGGCATGGACAGCTGTTTCTTGAGCTCTGGCGCCTGGCAGGCAGGGCAGTCGACCAGCGGTGCCTCGCTGATCTTTTGAATGGCTTCCAACTGATGACCACAGGAAGCGCATTGGTAATCGTACATCGGCATGGGGGTGTCTCGGCGATCAGATTGCCACCGCGCGCAGGGCTTTGCGGCGAAAGAGCGGGATTATATCCATTAAATGCGGCCTGTGCAGCCGTAAGACTGCACAGGCCGCGACCTCATTGGCAAACGCCGTTTCAGACTGAAACCGCCGGCATTTGCTTCTCGACCCCATTCATTACGCAAACCACTCGCACCAGCGCACTGAAGTTTTTCACCCCGCCGTGACGCAAATGCACTTCACGATCAACGTGGGACAGCAGCGAACTGACCGAACAACCATTATCGGCCGCCATGTTGCCGAGGATATTCCAGTAAACCTGCTCCAGCCGCAGGCAGGTCGCATACCCGTTCAGACGCACGGACCGCGACAAAGGCTGGATCAACGACATGTCGAATTCGTTGACGAACGGATCGACTTTCAACGCCTGTGGCAAACCGACAACCCTGTCGCCTCGCCTGTCTCCATCTACCATATAGGTGACACTCCTTTGCCATCTCTGCTTATTGAAAAAGACACATCCTGTGCCCTTCATAAAAACGCAGACGCAAAGTTATATCCAGATGACTTGTTGACCGACGCCGTAGGATAAGCCGACCACACAAGTAAGACTTCGGACAACGCGCGGGCCTTTCAAACAAGCCCGCGCACCTTTGTCGATCAGGCTTCG
This sequence comes from Pseudomonas fluorescens, assembly GCF_001648775.1. GTDB lineage: Bacteria > Pseudomonadota > Gammaproteobacteria > Pseudomonadales > Pseudomonadaceae > Aquipseudomonas > Aquipseudomonas fluorescens_M. Next base: position 301,396 of record NZ_LVEJ01000018.1, on the reverse strand, counting down.
AGCAATGCACGCAACATCCACGCGGTTTTCTCGTGCACCTGCATGCGCTGGGTCAACAGGTCTGCCGTTGGCTCGTCGCTGACCTTGTCCAGCAGCGGGAAAATACCGCGTGCGGTACGGGTCACGGCTTCCTGACCCTCGACCAGTTGCTTGATCATGTTCTCGGCGCTGGGTACACCCACCTCCTCTTTAATAGAAGAAAGACGTGCGTAGGTGGCATAGGCGCCCGGCGCCGGAAACCCCAGCGCCCGAATGCGCTCGGCGATCAAGTCCACGGCCAGCGCCAGCTCGTTGTATTGCTCCTCGAACATTAAATGCAGCGTACGGAACATCGGACCGGTGACATTCCAGTGGAAGTTATGGGTTTTCAGATACAGCACGTAGGTGTCCGACAGCAGACGCGACAGCCCTTCGACGATGGACTTGCGATCTTCTTCACTGATACCGATATCGATTGCCATGTTTACCCCCTAAGGCGATTGAATTCATCCAGCAGGTGCAGACCCACTCTAGCAAGGCTGCCGACACCTCGCAGCCCTGATCGGCGGCACAGGCTGCGACAAATCGACCGGCACAGTGCCACTGGCCGGGCTGATTTGAGTAGCTGCCGCCTTTACTGTTAAATAGGCAGTGTGTCGCTATGCCCCGTTTTTCGGGGTCTTGCGCATAGGCTGATGCCGTGTACGTGCCTACCGCCTCTTTATTTCGTTACGAAGCGAACCGTACGCCTTCAGCTCTTCCTTGTGAGCCGTCATAAACGTGAGCCAATTAAAATGTTGAAAATCGTCCACCTGCTAATGGGCGCAGCGGCATTGCTGCTGTCGTTCATCCCTAGCTTGAAATCCGAAGCCGTTCCCTACCTGCAACAACCCGATGCACTTTACCTGGCCTTTTTCGGCCTGCTGAACCTGCTTCTCGCGCCAGTGATTCCTTACTGGAACAAGGGCCCGCGTCAGCATCTGCAAAATATCGTCAGCGCTCTTCTGGTCCTGACTGTCGTCCTGCAAACCTTGACCCTGATCGCGCCGATGCCCGTCATCGCCGGCCAGCCTGCCGTGTTGTTCAGCCTGTTGATTGCTCTGGTTGCGGTGGTTGTGCACCTGGCCGTCAGCTTTTATAAGTCTTCACCTGCCGCTGCACCGACCAGCTACGACATGAGCAACCGCGATACCGGGACCGTGAAGTGGTTCAACACCTCCAAAGGCTTCGGCTTTATCTCCCGGGATTCCGGCGATGATATTTTCGTGCACTTTCGTGCCATCCGTGGCGAAGGCCACCGCGTACTGGTCGAAGGCCAGCGCGTCGAGTTCTCGGTGATGAACCGTGACAAAGGCCTGCAAGCCGAGGACGTGATCGCCGCTCTGCCGCGTCGCTGATCCAAAGCAAAAAACCGCGAACAGCCTGGCTGCTCGCGGTTTTTTTATGCCTGCACAAAACTGTGCCGTGACTCAATAGTGCGGGGGCGGCGCGTCTTCCTCGAAGGACTCGAACTGCCCGACCATTTCTTCCTGGCGCTTGAGCAGTGCAGCCATCTGCAATTGCAGACGCTCGACCACTCGCTGCTGCGCCACCAGCACGTCGTTCAACGCCTGAATGGTGTCATCCTGAAACGCCAGACGGCTTTCCAGATCGGTAACGCGATCTTCCAGGCTCATGACTCAGCCCTCCACAAAGGTGAAATGCTCGGTCAAGACCCGCTGCAAACGTTCGCGAATGGCGGCGACCTGCTCGGCACTGTATGGCTTGGCCGGGTGCTTGCCCCAGACTGGCGCCGGCCATGCTGCGTCGTCGCGCTTGCGCACAATCACATGCATGTGCAACTGAGCGACGACGTTGCCCAGCGTTGCGACGTTCAGCTTATCGGCGTCGAACAAATCCTTGAGCAGCTCAGCCAGGGCGGTGGTTTCCTGCCACAGCTGCTGTTGATCGGCGACATCCAACTGAAACAACTCACTGATATCGTCGCGACGAGGCACCAGGATGAACCACGGGTAATTGGCGTCGTTGGACAGCAGCAATCGGCACAGTGGGAAATCACCGATGGTCAGCGTGTCCTGTTGAAGTCGTGAATCTAAAGCAAACACTGCATGCACTCCCGGCTGATCTTCATTATTCAGCTTAGCGGCTGATCCATAGAGACAGCGCACCAAGCGACAGGACGGCAGCATACCTGCGAATGCGCCCGCCTTCACGACGACGGTGTAATCCGGCGCCCTGCCGATGCCCCGACATGTGACATTTACGGGCGCCAACGCACCAGCACGGAACCAACTTCGCCGCTGAGCTCGAAAAAATGACCGAAATCTGCAGAGGCGTTCAGCGTTACTGCCTGTGCAAGCTGTATGAATTCAGAACAGCTGTAAATTTTTTTGCACCAAAACCGCACAGTGCGTCTACGCTCACTGCGTCGGGCATCCGCCAAATACTCACTGGCGGGGTGAACCGGTAACGTTTTTGGTTGTCACGCGCGTTATTGAGCGTGGCAACACCATAGGAGGAATGGCGTCAAGCCCTGATAAAAAGCGGCTTGGCGCCCCGTATTTATGAGGTTTTTACAGAAGCAGGCGGGGGTTCAGAAAAATAACCGCAGTGAAATCGCGGTTTGTGCACGCTTGTTGCATTCGTACCCATATGGACTATAAGCGCGCCACCGGAAGTGGTTGCGTCAAGCCCAATAAGAACAGTGGCAGGGTTGCCCGATGGAGATTCAAGTGTTTTGCCAGGGACTCTTTTTTACCGATGCAAAAAGGCCCAGAAACAGCGATAAAGTTGTCAGTCCGGCTGCATTGGTACTGTGAATTTGCGACCTCCACCACGCCGTTTGCGACACCGTCGTAAAGAAGCTGAAAGGTTGGATTAGCAAGTATCGCCAACATTGTCGGCGTGATATAAGTTTGCGCCGACACAAAAAGAAAGAGCCGCCCAGATAATAAAACAGGTGGGACGGCAGTACTCTTCTAAAACCAAAGGAGCAAATCACGATGCGCGTGATGAAGTGGAGCATGATCGCACTGGCAGTTGCTGCAGCAGCCAGTACTCAAATGGCTACGGCCGCACCGTTTGTAAGTGACCAGTCTGAAGCCAAAGGTTTTGTTGAAGACGCGAAACTCACCGAGACGTTGAAGAACTACTACTTCAACCGCGACAACAAAAACGGCGGCCATGACCAGAAAGACTGGACTCAGGGCTTCCTGGGCAACTTCACCTCCGGGTACACCCAAGGTACCGTTGGTGTTGGTATTGATGCATTCGGTTACCTGGCCTTGAAACTCGATGGCGGTGACGGTACTTCCGGTTCGGGCAACATGAGCCGTAGCGATACCATCAAAGCCAACGGTTACGCCCGCGACGTCAATGACAGTCAAGGTAAAGCCGGCGCAGCCATCAAGTTCCGCGTATCCAAAACCGAGTTGAAAGTCGGCGATATGCAGCCAAGCACTGCTCCAGTGTTCGCTGTCGGTGGTTCCCGGATCATTCCGCAAACTGCCAGCGGCTTCCAGCTGCAGAGCAGCGAAGTCAAAGACCTTGACCTCGAAGCCGGTCACTTCTACTCGGCCACCAGCCAGGACAAAAACGCCCGTGATGGCGAGTTGTGGGCCACTTACGCCGGCGTCAAAGCTGACTCCATCGACTACTTCGGCGGTAAGTACGGTATCACTGACAATCTGTCCGCTTCGCTGTATGGCGCCAAGCTGGAAGACATCTGGAACCAGTACTACGCCAACCTGAACTACACCATCCCGATGGGTGGCGATCAGTCGTTGAACCTGGACGGTAACATCTACCGCACCACCGACACCGGTCGTGCTGAAGCAGGCGAGATCAGCAACACTGCGTTCTCCCTGGCTGCTGCGTTCTCGTTCCTGAAAGCTCACACCTTCACCCTCGCCTTCCAGAAGGTCAACGGTGACACTCCGTTTGACTACATCGGTGTCGGCGGCCACGGTCCTTCGAACCGCGGTGGTGACTCGATCTTCCTCGCCAACTCCATCCAGTACTCTGACTTCAACGGTCCTGGCGAGAAATCCGTTCAAGCCCGCTACGACCTGAAAATGGCCGAGTATGGCGTTCCTGGTCTGAGCTTCATGGTCCGTTACGTCAATGGCTGGAACATCGACGGCACCAACACTCCGACCGTCAGCTCTTATACCGGCGCTTACGGCGAAGACGGCAAACATCACGAAACCAACTTTGAAGCCAAGTACGTGGTTCAAAGCGGTCCGGCAAAAGACCTGTCTTTCCGTATTCGCCAAGCGTGGCACACCGCTAACGCTGACGAAGGCGAAGGCGACGTCAAAGAGTTCCGCCTGATCACCGAATACCCACTGAACATCTTGTAATTGTCAGTGGTTAGTTTGGACGCATAAAAAAAGGCCCATCTTCGAATGGGCCTTTTTTATTGCCTGTCACTTGTCATAGTTGCCTGACCGACAAGTCAGGCAATTAATTAGCAACCTATCATTGTGTTGCCGATTCCTGTACGACACGAATCACGCGTTGCGGAAAAGGAATATCAATGCCGGCAGTCTTTAAACGATCACGCGACTGTTCGTTAAACATGAACATCACGTCCCAGTAATCTGCAGTTTTAACCCACACACGCAGGGAAACAGTGATCGAACTGTCGCCCAACGTCGAAATCACGGCCTGAGGTGCAGGATCCTGCAACACACGCTCATCCTTGGCCAGATCCAGCAGCACCTGACGGGCCTTCTGCAGATCGGCTTCGTAATCCACGCCTACATCAAATACGACTTTGCGAGTCGGCTGACGGTTGGTGTTAGTAATGATGCCGTTCGACAGATTACCGTTTGGCACGATGATGGTCTTGTTGTCGCCAGTACGCAGCACGGTGTGAAAAATCTGAATGCTGTCGACTGTACCCGAAACGCCTTGCGCTTCGATCCAGTCACCGATACGGAACGGACGGAACAGCAGAATCAGCACGCCACCGGCGAAGTTCGCCAGGCTGCCTTGCAAGGCCAGACCGATCGCCAGACCGGCAGCACCGATCGCTGCAACGAACGAGGTGGTTTCAACACCGATCATCGACGCGACGCTGACAATCAGCAGCACCTTGAGAATGATGTTCGCCAGGCTGCTGATAAAGCCTTGCAGCGCCAGATCAGCGTTACGCAGAGCCAGCAGACCGCCGAGTTTTTGCGTGACCTTGTTGATCAGCCACCAGCCGATGGCCAGGGTAATCACTGCCAGCAGCACACGGCTGCCGTATTCCATGATCATCGGGATCCACGCCTGGGATGCCTTGACCAGGTTGTCTACCTCAGCATTCAAATCCATGTTCTATCTCCTGATTTCCGGCCATTCGGCACGCGAAAAGTAAGCGGCAGCAAACCGCCGGGTGTACACAAAACAATGTGGGAGCGAGCCTGCTCGCGAAGGCGCCGTGTCATTCAGCAATGAGTTGACTGACACACCGCCTTCGCGAGCAGGCTCGCTCCCACAGATCATCTGACCGAGCTTAGTCGCGGAAGTTGTTGAACTGCAGAGGCATGCCGAATTCCTTGGCACGCAGTGCAGCGATGGCTTCTTGCAGGTCATCACGCTTCTTGCCGGTCACACGGACCTGCTCGCCTTGAATGGCGGCCTGGACCTTGAGCTTAGCGTCCTTGATGTGGCCGACGATCTTCTTCGCCAGTTCCTTGTCGATGCCTTCCTTGAGGATGGCGTCCTGCTTCATCAGCTTGCCCGAAGCGTAGGCGTCCTTGACCTCAAGGCACTGCACGTCGATCTTGCGCTTGACCAGCGCCAGCTTGAGGATTTCGATCATCGCTTCCAGCTGAAACCCGGCTTCAGCGGTCAGGCTGACGGTGAGGTCTTTTTCCTTGAACTCGAAGCTGCCTTTGCCTTTCAGGTCATAACGACGATCGAGTTCCTTCACGGCGTTCTCGACCGCGTTGGTGAGTTCGTGTTTGTCCAGTTCGGATACCACGTCGAACGACGGCATGTAATCTCTCCAATAAAAAGGCGCGCTCGATGAGGATGGAGCGCGCTTGGCTTGCGGTTAAAATCGGGCTCATTATAACGGGTCTTTTCCTACGAACACGGCGAGCCGCACATGCCTGTACGCAATCGAGCAAAAAACTGATGGCCACCCCCTGGCATGTACTTGGCGCCGGCAGCCTCGGCACGTTGTGGGCCACACGTCTGGCCCGGGCCGGCCTGCCGGTCCGGCTGATCGTGCGCGATACCAAGCGCCTGCAAAGCTATCAAGCCGCGGGCGGCTTGACGCTGATCGAACAAGGTGTGGCCACTACCTACGCGGTGCCCGGCGAAACACCCGACAGCCCCGAACCGATCCGCCGTTTGCTGGTGGCCTGCAAGGCTTATGACGCAGAAAACGCCGTTGCCCGCCTCGCCCCACGGCTGACAGCGGACGCCGAACTGATCCTCCTGCAAAACGGCCTCGGCAGTCAGGATGCCGTCGCCAGCCGTGTACCGCAGGCCCGCTGCATCAGCGCCTCAAGTACCGAAGGCGCCTTTCGCGACGGCGACTGGCGCGTGGTATTCGCCGGTCACGGTTACACCTGGCTGGGCGATGCCGGGCATCCGGTCGCGCCCATCTGGCTGGACGATCTGGACGCGGCAAAAATCCCCCATGAGTGGAGCACCGATATCCTCACCCGGTTGTGGCGCAAGCTGGCGCTGAACTGCGCGATCAATCCACTGACTGTGTTGCACCATTGCCGCAACGGTGGCTTGCAGGAACACCATTGCGAGGTCGCCACCCTGTGCGCCGAACTCACCGAGTTGTTGCAGCGCTGCGGGCAACCAGCCGCCGCCGACAACCTGCAGCAGGAAGTCGAGCGGGTGATTCTGGCCACCGCAGCCAACTATTCGTCGATGTATCAGGACGTCGCCAACCAGCGCCGCACCGAGATCAGCTATCTGCTGGGCTACGCCTGCACAGTCGCCGCGCGCCACCAATTGAATCTGCCGCACCTCAATCAATTGCAGCAGCGGCTGGTTGCGCATCTGCGCAGCCTTGGATTGCCCAGCGACTGAGCAGCGGCTACGCTGGCGACTTGTTCCTTTGCCGCGATAAACCTGATGCCATTGCGCCAGCGCCTCGAAAACCTTCCGGTCGGCCAGAAACTGCTGGCCGCCCTGCTGGTGCTGTTGACCACGGTCCTGCTGGTCGCCAACCTGACTTTTATCAGCGCCGCCTATTATATTTCCCAGGAAAGCATGGCACCGCAGGCCTTGCAGACCATCGGCCGACTGATTGCCAACCCGAGTCTGGTCAGCGAGTCCCTGCAATCACCGGAGAGCGCCGAACGCCTGCTCAAGGAGCTCGACAGTTATTCACCGCTGCGCGCCGCCGCCCTGTATGACGGCAAAGGCGAACGCCTCGCTCAGGTGCAGCGCGGCGACAAACTGAAACTGCCGGAGCGTTATCGGCACATCGAAGCCTGGCAGATCACCGAATTTCGCAGCAACCAGCTGATCACCCTGCCCCGCCCCGGCACCGCGCCCGGCCATCTGTTGCTGGTGGCGAGCAGCGAACTGCCGATGGCCTTCTACACCGGTACGTTGACCGCGAGCCTCGGCATCCTGATTTTCAGCGTGCTGCTGTGGCTGGTGATTGCCCGGCAGATCAAGCGTTTGATCACCCGGCCGATCCACCAACTCGAAGAGTTGTCGCGTCAGGTCACCCGCGAAGAAAACTACGCCCTGCGTGCCTCGCGTGGTAACCACGATGAAATCGGCAGTCTCGCCGAGGCGTTCAACACCATGCTCTCGCGCATCGAAGCCCGCGAGCAGCAACTCAAGCGCGCCCGCGATGACTCGCAAGCCGCTTACGATCAGGCGCAGGGGCTGGCCGAGGAAACCCGCCACACCAACCGCAAACTGGAACTGGAAGTCCAGGTGCGCAGCAAGATCGAGAAGAAACTCACTGGTTTCCAGAACTACCTCAACAGCATCATCGACTCGATGCCCTCGGCGCTGATCGCCCTCGACGAGCAGCTTTACGTCACCCAGTGGAACCAGGAAGCCAGCGCCCTCTCCGGCACACGGCTGGACGAAGCGCTGAATCAGCCAATCTTTCTCGCCTTCGAGCCGCTCAAGCCGTTTCTGCCACAACTCAAGGAAACCGTCGAACAACACAGCGTGGCGAAAATCGAGCGGGTGACCTGGTTCAAGGACGACGAGCCGAAACATTACGCGCTGACCTTCTATCCGCTGATGGGCGGTGCCGGGCGTGGCGTGGTGATCCGTATCGACGACATCACCCAGCGTCTGTCGCTGGAAGAAATGATGGTGCAGTCGGAAAAAATGCTCTCGGTCGGCGGCCTCGCGGCCGGCATGGCCCATGAAATCAACAACCCGTTGGGCGCGATTCTGCACAACGTGCAGAACATTCGCCGACGGCTCTCGACGGACCTGCCGAAAAACCTCGAAACCGCCGAGCAACTGGGCATCGAGCTGGACTCGGTAAACCGTTACCTGCAGGGCCGCGAAGTCCCGCAATTACTCGACGGCATTCAACAGGCCGGCGCCCGGGCGGCAAAAATCGTCACGCACATGCTCAGTTTCAGCCGCCGCAGTACCCGGCAAATGGCGCCGTGCGACCTGCCGGCGCTGATCGACCAGGCGGTGGACATCGCCGGCAACGACTTCGACCTGGCCATCGGTTTCGACTTCAAGGGTCAGGCGATCATTCGCCAGTTCGACCCGGCGCTGGGCCCGGTGCCGGGCACCGCCAACGAACTGGAACAAGTACTGCTCAACCTGCTGAAGAACGCCGCGCAAGCGATTCATCAGCGCGAAGACGACAGCGAGCCGGGGCGCATTATTTTGCGCACCAGACTCAATCCGCCGTGGGCCGAGATTCAGGTCGAGGACAACGGCATCGGCATGAGCGAGAACGTGCGCAAACGCACCTTCGAACCGTTCTTCACCACCAAGGAAATCGGCCAGGGCACCGGGCTTGGCTTGTCGGTGTCGTACTTCATCATCACCAACAACCACAAAGGCCAGATGGAAGTGCAGTCGGCGCCGGGTCAAGGCACCTGCTTCACCCTGCGCCTGCCGCTGGCGCAACCTGCGCCGATTGCGGTCGAAAACAATCAATTACCGAGGTAACCCATGGGCTTTCGCTTGTCGAAGATTTACACCCGCACTGGCGACAAAGGCGAAACCGGCCTTGGCGATGGCCGCCGCGTACCCAAGGATCACCCGCGCATCGAGGCGATTGGCGAGGTCGATACGCTTAACAGTCAGGTCGGGGTGTTGTTGGCCGGGTTGCTTGCCGAGCGCGAGGCGTGTCCGGGCCTCCATGAGCTGATTGAGGTGTTGGCGCCTTGTCAGCATCGGCTGTTTGATTTGGGTGGCGAGTTGGCGATGCCGGAATATCAGGCGTTGAACGCGGCCGAAATCGAACGCCTGGAAGCGGCGATCGATGTGTGGAATGAAGAATTGGGGCCGCTGGAGAATTTCATACTACCGGGCGGGTCGATGCTGATTGCCCAAGCCCATGTCTGCCGGAGCCTGGCGAGGAGTGCCGAGCGCCGCTGTCAGCATTTGAACGCGATCGAGCCGTTGGCCGGGGTTGGCCTGGCGTATATCAATCGGTTGTCGGATTTGTTGTTTGTGGCGGCGCGGTTGATTGCGCGGCGGCAGGGGGTTGCGGAGATTCTTTGGCAGCCGGCGGCAAAGCCTGCAGAAAAGTAGCGCCTGAAAGATCGCCTTCGCGAGCAGGCTCGCTCCCACAGTTGATCGGATTTCTTCAGTTGGAATGCAATCAAATGTGGGAGCGAGCCTGCTCGCGAATGGGCCAGCAGCCTTTACAGAGAATCAGGCCAGAACGCGCGAATCCCCGCCACACCCTGCGCGCCAACGCCCCAGGCTTTTTCGCGCTCCGCCGGACCAACCCCGCCCAACAGAAACACCGGTTTACTGAAGCCTTCAATCAACGCCTCAGCCTGCTCCCAGCCCAGCGGCTGCGCATCCGGGTGGGTCAGCGTCGGCTGCACCGGTGACAGCGTGACGAAATCCACGCCCATCTGTTCCGCCAACGCCAACTCCTCAGCGTTGTGGCAGGACGCCGCCAACCAGCGCTCCGCCGGCAACGGCCGCCCCGCCGCCGCGTATTTGCGCAGCTGTGCAGAAGTGATGTGCCAACCGGCCGACGGGAAATCGCCAAGCCACTCGAACGGCCCCTTGATCATCAACTGCGCCTTGCCCGCACACAGGCCGGCCGCATCGACCGCCAGATCACGGTACTTGGGGTCATAGCCATTCGGCGCGCGCAGCTGAATCAACTTGATCCCGCCGGCAATCGCCTTCTGGATACCGCGCAGCAACGCCGGGGTTTCCAGATCTTCCGGGGTGATCAGGTATTCGGCCGGCAAACGCGCTGCCGCCACGATCGGCTGATTAGCCGCCGGGAATTCATAGTTCGCCAGTTCTTTCGCCGTGACCCAGGCCAACGGCTGGCCTTCGGCACCGTGCGGCTCACCGGTGAATGCCGAGACTTCCCAGACATCCAGCAACACCTGCTTGTCGGGATAGTCGTGACGCACCTTGATCAGCGGTCGGGCGGCGCCAACGACGATGCCCAACTCTTCGTGCAGCTCGCGGGCCAGCGCGCTTTCGACCGACTCGTCGGCCTCGACCTTGCCGCCGGGAAACTCCCACAGACCGCCCTGATGCTGGGTGTCGGCGCGGCGGGCGATGAGGATCTTGCCGTTGTCGTCACGAATGACGGCAGCGGCGACGTGTACGCGTTTCACGGATTCAACTCCTCCAGTCCGGCCTTCTGCCACGCCCTGAAGGCGGGCCATTGGTAGACGGTTTCAACATAGGCCTGGTCGGCGGCCGGCAGGTTCACCTGATAGGTACGCAGACGCACGGCAATCGGCGCGAAGAAGGCATCGGCCAGACTGACCCGGCCAAACAGATAAGGTCCGCTCTCGGTGGCGGCGGCGCGGCACTCGGCCCACAGCGCGAGCATGCGTTCGATGTCGACCTTCACTTCTGGCGGCACCGGGTTCAGCGGCGCGTCATGGCTGAGGTTGAATGGCATGTGATTACGCATGGCGAAGAAGCCGCTGTGCATCTGTGCGCAAGCGGATCGGGCCTGAGCACGGGCGAAGATATCGCTTGGCCAGAGTTGCTCGGACGGGAACTGCTCGGCGAGGTATTCGGCGATGGCCAGCGAATCGGCAACCGTGCCACGCGAGGTTTGCAGCAGCGGCACTTTGGCGGTCGGCGAATGCTTGAGCAGCCGTTCGCGGGTGTCGGGCTTGCCGAGTTTGATCAGTTCTTCGGTGTAAGGAGCGCCGGTCAGTTCAACGGCCAGGGCGGCACGCAGGGACCAGGAGGACAGCAGTTTGTCGCCGATGATCAGGTGCAGGGACATGGGTGTGGCGCCTTTTCGTCAGAGGAAAGCTTCTAAACTTGTCGTGTCTGAACCATCGCCTTCGCGAGCAAGCTCGCTCCCACAGGATCTTGGATGTACACAACATGTATGAACGGCCGAAACCACTGTGGGAGCGAGCTTGCTCGCGAAGAGGCCGGCAGCCCGCTCCCACATTTTGGATCAAGTACGGTATTCAGCGTTGATCTTCACGTATTCATGCGACAGGTCGGTGGTCCAGATGGTTTCGCTGCAATCGCCGCGACCCAGTTCGATACGGATGGTGATTTCTTCCTGCTGCATCACCGCCGAACCCTGCGCTTCAGTGTAGGTGGCAGCGCGGGCGCCACGGCTGGCGATGCACACGTCACCGAGGAACACGTCGATCTTGCTCACGTCCAGATCCGGCACGCCGGCACGACCGACGGCAGCCAGAATGCGGCCCCAGTTCGGGTCGGAGGCGAACAGCGCGGTCTTGATCAGCGGCGAGTGCGCCACGGTGTAACCGACGTCGAGGCATTCCTGATGATTGCCGCCGCCATTCACTTCAACAGTGACAAACTTGGTCGCGCCTTCGCCGTCACGCACGATGGCCTGAGCCACGTCCATGCACACTTCGAATACCGCTTGCTTCAACTTGGCGAACAGTTCGCCTTCGGCACGGGTGATTTCCGGCAGTGCGGCTTTACCCGTGGCGATCAGCATGCAGCAATCGTTGGTCGAGGTGTCGCCATCGATGGTGATGCGGTTGAACGACTTGTTGGCGCCGTCGAGCATCAGATTGTGCAGGACGTCGCGGGAGACTTTGGCGTCGGTGGCGATGTAACCGAGCATGGTCGCCATGTTCGGACGGATCATGCCCGCGCCTTTGCTGATGCCGGTGACGGTGATCGTCACGCCGTCATGCTCGAACTGACGGCTGGCGCCCTTCGGCAGGGTATCGGTGGTCATGATGCCGGTGGCAGCGGCTTCCCAGTTGTTTTCCGACAGATCGTCGAGCGCGGCTTGCAATGCGCCTTCAATCTTCTCGACCGGCAGCGGTTCGCCGATCACGCCGGTGGAGTACGGCAGGATCTGGCTGGCATCGACGCCGGTCAGCTCAGCCAGTTTGGCGGTGGTGCGCTCAGCGGCGGCCAGACCCGGCTCACCGGTGCCCGCGTTGGCGTTGCCAGTATTGGTCAGCAGATAACGCACGTCATTCTGTACGCGTTTTTTCGCCAGAATCACCGGCGCCGCGCAAAAGGCGTTCAACGTGAAGACACCGGCCACGGTCGAGCCTTCAGCGCAGCGCATCACAACGACATCTTTGCGCCCGGGGCGCTTGATGCCGGCCGAGGCGATACCGAGTTCAAAACCGGCAACCGGGTGCAACGTTGGCAAAGGACCAAGACCAACAGCCATGAATGCGCTCCTTACTCAATGATGTCAGCACCGCCAATCGATGCGGCGGTGATTTAAATGGCAAAACGCCGCGACGGCAGGAGCCGGTCGCGGCGCGGGTATTTCAGCGATTGAAACGGGTTTTACTGGATCTGCCCGTGGCAATGCTTGAATTTCTTGCCCGAACCGCAGTAGCACAGTTCGTTGCGGCCCAGCTTCTGATCGTTGCGAACCGGGGCGGTGGCGAGGGCTACATCAACCTCTTCACCCAATACTTCCGGTTGCTCCAGACCTGGCGCTTCGGCGTGTTCGAACTGCATGCGGGCCGCCAGTGCTTCGGCTTCCTGACGCAGACGTTGCTCCTCGGCTTCGGGATCTTCGCGGCGCACCTGAACGTGCGACAGCACACGGATCGAGTCGCGCTTGATCGAATCGAGCAGTTCGGAGAACAGCGTGAACGACTCGCGCTTGTATTCCTGCTTCGGGTTCTTCTGAGCGTAGCCACGCAGGTGGATACCGTGACGCAGGTGATCCATGGTCGACAGGTGGTCTTTCCACAGGTCATCCAGTACGCGCAGCACGATTTGTTTCTCGAACGAGCGCAGTGCGTCGGCACCGGCCTGATCTTCTTTCTCGTTGTACGCCGCCATCAGCTCGGTCATGAGCTTCTCGCGCAGGGTTTCTTCGTACAGGTGATCGTCTTCGTCGAGCCATTGCTGGATCGGCAGTGTCACGCCGAAGTCGCTGGCAATCGAGGCTTCCAGACCGGCCACGTCCCACTGCTCTGGCAGCGATTGCGGCGGAATATGCGCGCTGACGGTGGCGTTGAGCACGTCCTGACGGAAGTCGGCGATGGTTTCGCCGATGTTGTCAGCGGCCAGCAACGTGTTGCGCATGTGATAGATCACTTTACGCTGTTCGTTGTTGACGTCGTCGAACTCGAGCAGTTGCTTGCGAATGTCGAAGTTGCGGCCCTCAACCTTGCGCTGCGCCTTCTCGATCGCGTTGGTCACCATGCGGTGCTCGATCGCTTCGCCCGGCTGCATGCCCAGGGCTTTCATGAAGTTCTTCACCCGATCAGAGGCGAAGATGCGCATCAGGCTGTCTTCCAGCGACAGGTAGAAGCGGCTCGAACCGGCATCGCCCTGACGACCGGCACGGCCACGCAGCTGGTTGTCGATACGACGGGATTCGTGACGCTCGGAAGCAATCACCTGCAAGCCGCCCGATTCCAGCACTTGCTGGTGACGCTTCTGCCAGTCGGCCTTGATCTGGGCAATCTGCTCAGGGGTCGGGTCTTCCAGCGACGCGACTTCAACTTCCCAGTTACCGCCCAACAGAATGTCGGTACCACGACCGGCCATGTTGGTGGCGATGGTCAGTGCGCCCGGACGACCGGCCTGCGCGATGATCTCGGCTTCTTTTTCGTGGAACTTGGCGTTGAGAACCTTGTGTTCGATGCCTTCCTTCACGAGCAATGCGGACATGTGCTCGGAGGTTTCGATGGTCGCAGTACCCACCAGCACCGGACGACCGGCAGCCATGCTTTCCTTGATGTCCGCAACGATCGCCGCGTATTTCTCTTCGGCGGTGAGGAACACCAGGTCGTTGAAGTCTTTACGCGCCAACGGTTTGTTCGGCGGAATGACCATGACCTCCAGACCATAGATCTGGTGGAATTCGAACGCTTCGGTGTCGGCGGTACCGGTCATGCCGGACAGCTTGGTGTACAGACGGAAGTAGTTCTGGAACGTAGTCGAGGCCAGGGTCTGGCTCTCGGCCTGGATGTTCAGGCCTTCTTTGGCTTCGATGGCCTGGTGCAGGCCTTCGGACAGACGACGGCCCGGCATGGTACGGCCGGTGTGTTCGTCGACCAGTACGACCTGACCGTCCTGCACGATGTATTCGATGTTGCGGTTAAACAGCTTGTGCGCACGCAGACCGGCATACACGTGGGTCAGCAGGCCGAGGTTGTGCGCCGAGTACAGGCTCTCGCCTTCAGCCAGCAGGCCGACGCGGGTGAGCATGTCTTCGATGAACTGGTGACCGGCTTCGTTGAGTTCGACCTGACGGGTCTTCTCGTCAACGGTGTAGTGGCCAGCCTTGGTGACTTCGCCTTCGACTTCTTCAACGTGCAGTTCCAGCTGCGGGATCAGTTTATTGATCTCCATGTACAGCTTGGAGCTGTCCTCGGCCTGACCGGAGATGATCAGCGGGGTACGCGCTTCGTCGATGAGGATGGAGTCGACTTCGTCGATCACGGCAAAGTTGAGTTCGCGCTGGAATTTTTCTTCCATGCTGAACGCCATGTTGTCGCGCAGGTAGTCGAAACCGAATTCGTTGTTGGTGCCGTAGGTGATGTCGGCGGCGTAGGCCAGACGTTTCTCTTCCGGTGGCTGGAACGGCGTCACGACGCCGACGGTCAGGCCGAGGAATTCATACAGCGGGCGCATCCAGTTGGCGTCACGACGCGCCAGGTAGTCGTTCACCGTCACAACGTGCACGCCCTTGCCGGACAATGCGTTGAGGTAAACACCCAGGGTCGCTACGAGGGTTTTACCCTCACCGGTGCGCATTTCGGCGATCTTGCCTTCGTGCAAGGTCATGCCACCGACGAGCTGTACGTCGAAGTGGCGCATACCCATGATGCGCTTGCCGGCTTCGCGGGCGACCGCAAAGGCTTCTGGCAACAGCTTGTCGAGGGTTTCCCCTTTGGCGATGCGGGCCTTGAACTCAGCGGTCTTGGCGCGCAATTGATCGTCCGAAAGGGCCACCATTTGCTCTTCGAAGGCATTGACGAGCTGCACCGTCTTGAGCATGCGTTTGACTTCACGCTCGTTCTTGCTTCCAAAAAGTTTCTTTAACAAAGGCGCAAACATATCGGCAGGATCTTCCACACTAAAGGGATGGAGGGCGGCCCCGTGAGCGTCGCCCGTGCAGCCCTCATGGCCGCATGCGAACGAGCATTCTACCCGGAAACGGAAGTGAGGAAAGTGGCGATGTTCCACGATGCTGGCACTGCGCTTTGACGGGGCTCACTTAAAATAGGGGCGTTTTGCTCAACTTCAAGTCATACAAGGCAGAAGTTAGTTGTTGATTTAATGGGTAAAGCGGGGGCAAAAGCAATGGGCGAGTGAAACGGGCCCTTTCTGCTACCATGGCGTTTCTGTTACTTCAGGTGTTCGATCATGGCATTTCGCCCTCTTACGGCCAGAGCACCCGCCGTTCTATTACGCGAAGCCAAGCCGCTCAAAGCCATCCTCGGCCATGCCCAACGACTGGGTCATTTGCAACGCCTGCTCGAAAGCCAACTGCAACCCGCCGCCCGTGAACACTGCCATGTGGCCTCGTGGCGTGAGGGCAGTTTGTTGTTGATTGTCACTGATGGTCATTGGGCCACGCGTCTGCGCTACCAGCAAAAACGCTTGCAGCGGCAATTGCAGATGTTTGACGAGTTCACCAGTTTGACGCGGATTCTGTTCAAGGTGCAGCCGCCGACGGTGCAGCGTGGAGCGGTCGGGCACACGATGGATTTGTCGACGGATGCCGCGGCGACGATTCAGGCGACGGCGGACGGGATCAGTGATCCGGGGTTGCGCGCGGCGCTGGAGCGACTGGCGGCGCACGCCAAAGACAAGACCTGACAAATTCCCTGTGGGAGCGAGCTTGCTCGCGAATGCGGACTGTCATTCAACCTATGTGTTGCCTGACACGGCGCCTTCGCGAGCAAGCTCGCTCCCACAGGTTTCAGCGGCGTTTGCTGCCGCCGAGCAGCGACCCCATCAGGCCGCGCACCAGTTGTTTGCCGAGGTTATTGGCAGCCTGACGCATGGCTGACTTCAAGGCCTGCCCTGCTGCCGTACCCAGGAACTCTCCAGCCCTGTCCGCCAGACTCGGCTCTTGCGAAGCCGCTGGCGCTTCAGCCTCAGGCGCCAGCCCTTTGCGTCCCATCAGAATTTCATACGCCGATTCCCGATCGATTGGCTTGTCATAACGCCCCTTGAACGGTGAACCGGCGATCAGCACGGTGCGTTCGGTCTCGGTCAACGGCCCGATCCGCGATTGCGGCGGCGCAACCAGTACGCGCTGGACCATTTCCGGCGTGCCTTTTTCGGTCAGCGTCCCCACCAGCGCCTCACCAATCCCCAGCTCCGTCAACACCGACAAACTGTCGAACGCCGGATTCGGCCGGAAGCCGTCCGCCACAGCGCGCAGGGATTTCTGCTCTTTGGCGGTGAACGCGCGCAGGCCGTGCTGGATGCGCAAACCCAGCTGCGCCAGCACGTCATCCGGCAAATCCGCCGGCGATTGCGTGACGAAATAAACGCCAACGCCTTTCGAACGGATCAAGCGCACCACCTGTTCCAGGCGTTCCTGCAAGGCCTTCGGCGTATCACCGAACAACAAATGCGCCTCATCGAAAAACAGCGCCAGCAGCGGTTTGTCGGCATCGCCACGTTCCGGCAACTGCTCGAACAGCTCTGCCAGCAGCCACAACAGGAACGTCGCATAGACCTTCGGGGCTTCATGCACCAGCCGGCTGGCATCGAGCAAATGAATGCGCCCGCGGCCATCGGCGGTCGGTTGCAGAATGTCTTCGAGTTGTAGCGCCGGCTCGCCGAACAACGCTTCGGCACCCTGCTGTTCCAGCGTCGCCAGACGGCGCAACAGCGCCTGACTGGAACCGGTGGTCATCAGCGCCGCGTCTTCACCGAGCAGTTGCGGATTGTCCTTGAGGTGATTGAGCAGCGCTTTCAGGTCTTTCAGATCCAGCAGCAACAGGCCTTCGCGGTCGGCGACCTTGAAGGCTGCGTAGAGCGCCGACTGCTGACTGTCGGTCAGCTCCAGCAAGCTGCCGATCAGCAGCGGGCCCATTTCACTCAACGTGGTGCGCAATGGATGACCGGATTCACCGTGGATGTCCCACAACGTCACCGGATACGCCTGCGGCTTGTAGTTGAGCCACGGCATCCCGGCGATACGCTCGGCAACCTTGCCCTGCGGGTTGCCGGCAGCGCCGAGGCCACACAGATCGCCCTTGATGTCCGCGGCAAATACCGCCACGCCAGCGTCGCTGAACGCCTCGGCCAAACGCTGCAAGGTGACGGTTTTTCCGGTACCGGTGGCGCCGGCGACCAGGCCGTGGCGGTTGGCCAGGCGCATCGCCTGAGCAATCTGTTGGCCTGCGAGATCAGCGCCGATTACGAGTTGCGAGGAGTCAGGCATTTTGTCACCTAATGGTTAATCTTTGATTCTGCATGGCCGATAAAGAGGAGTGAGAGACCCCGACCACAAGTCATGCCGGACATTTCCCTAAGGAGAGACGGAAATATCAGCTTGTTTTCACCCTTGCCCATTTTGCGCGCCTCTATAAAAGCACGCCCTGGACATTAAGACCTTAGCGGAACCCCAAGCCATGAACAAAAATCTGCGCTTCAGCCATAAAATTTTGCTTGCCGCCGCCCTCATCGTCATCGCCGCCTTCGCCTCGTTTACGCTGTACAACGACTGGTTGCAGCGCAATGCGATCCGCGATGACCTGAACAACTATCTCAACGAGATGGGCGAGGTTACCGCCGGCAATATCCAGACCTGGCTCAGCGGCCGCATTCTGCTGGTCGAGAACGCCGCCCAGAACATCGCCATCAACCCCGAGCCCGCCAACGTCGCCAGTCTGCTGGAACAGAAAACCCTGACCTCGACGTTCATGGCCACCTATCTGGGCGATGCCACCGGGCACTTCACCATCCGTCCGGACACGAAAATGCCCGACGGTTTCGATCCGCGCGTGCGCCCTTGGTACAAAGGCGCCGAGGGCAGCAGCACCTCGACCCTGACCGAACCGTACATCGACGCGGCCACCGGCCAATTGATCATCTCCATCGCCACCGCCTCGAAAAAGGCCGGCCAGAGCGTCGGCGTGGTCGGCGGCGATTTGAGCCTGCAATCGCTGGTCGACACCCTCGCCGCCCGCGATTTCGACGGCATGGGTTATGTGTTCCTGGTCAGCGCCGACGGCAAGATCCTCGTGCATCCGGACAAGGCCTTGGTGATGAAATCACTGAAAGAAGCCTATCCACAGGACACCCCGCGCATCAGCAGCGACTTCAGCGAAGTCACTGTCGATGGCAAGACCCGCATCGTCACCTTCGCGCCGATCAAAGGCCTGCCGTCGGTGAACTGGTACATCGGTCTGTCGGTGGATAAAGACCAGGCATTCGCCATGCTCAGCCAGTTCCGTACCTCGGCGGTGATTGCCACCGTGATCGCGGTGGCGATTATCATCGCGTTGCTCGGCATGCTGATCCGCATTCTGATCCAGCCGTTGCACGTGATGACTCGCGCCATGGAAGACATCGCCGACGGTGAAGGCGACCTGACCAAACGCCTGACCATCGTCAATAACGATGAATTTGGTGTGCTCGGTACGGCGTTCAACCGTTTTGTCGAGCGTATTCACGGTTCGATCCGCGAAGTGTCTTCGGCAACCGGTCAGGTTAACGAAGTCGCCCTGCGCGTGGTCGCTGCGTCGAATTCGTCGATGTATAACTCTGACCAGCAAGCCTCGCGCACCAGCAGCGTGGCGGCAGCGATCAACCAACTCGGCGCCGCCGCACAGGAAATCGCCCGCAACGCCGCGCAGGCCTCGAATCAGGCCAGTGACGCACGCGGCCTGGCTGAAGACGGCCAGCAAGTGGTGGATCGCAGCATTAAAGCGATGAATCAACTGTCGAGCATGCTCAGCGCGTCGAGCAGCAACATCGAGTCGCTGAACAGCAAGACCGTGAACATCGGGCAGATTCTCGAAGTGATCACCAGCATTTCCCAGCAAACCAATCTGCTGGCGCTCAACGCGGCGATTGAAGCGGCACGTGCCGGTGAGGCCGGCCGTGGTTTTGCCGTGGTGGCGGATGAAGTGCGTAATCTGGCCCATCGCACCCAGGAATCGGCGCAACAGGTGCAGACCATGATCGAGGAGCTGCAAGTCGGCGCCCGTGAATCGGTGAGCACCATGAGCGACAGCCAGCGTCACAGTCAGGACAGCGTCGAGATTGCCAACCTCGCCGGTGAGCGCTTGAACAGCGTGACGCAGCGCATTGGCGAGATCGACGGGATGAACCAGTCGGTGGCCACGGCGACCGAGGAGCAGACCGCTGTTGTCGAGTCGATCAACGTCGACATCACCGAGATCAACACGCTGAACCAGGAAGGTGTGGAGAACTTGCAAGCGACGTTGCGGGCGTGTTCGGACCTGGAGCAGCAGGCTTCGCGGCTGAAACAACTGGTTGGCAGCTTCCGCATTTAAGATCAAAGGCCTACCCCCTCACCCCAGCCCTCTCCCCCAAGGGGGCGAGGGGGAAAGGGAGCCGATCTTCGGGCTGTTCAAACCTGAGTTCGACTGAAGACTTTCAGGTCGATGCATTAAGCCCAACACCTCGGTCAGTCCCCCCGAGGGGGAAAGGGAGCCGATCTTCGGGCTGTTCAAACCTGAGTTCGACTGAAGACTTTCAGGTCGATGCATAAAGCCCAAACACCTCGGTCAGTCCCATCGAGGGGGAAAGGGAGCTGATCTTCGGGCTGTTCAAACCTGAGTTCGACTGAAGACTTTCAGGTCGATGCATTAAGCCCAACACCTCGGTCAGTCCCCTCGAGGGGGAAAGGGAGCTGATCTTCGGGCTGTTCAAACCTGAGTTCGACTGAAGACTTTCAGGTCGATGCATAAAGCCCAAACACCTCGGTCAGTCCCCTCTCCCTCCGGGAGAGGGCTAGGGTGAGGGGCTTTTCAGCTGTTCAGCCCCACCGCGCAATCCCGACCGAACATCTATTCTTGATAAAGGTCAACCAAGGGAGAACCACGCAGCGGAGGGTTGATCACCGTGCATATCGCC
Source organism: Pseudomonas fluorescens (assembly GCF_001648775.1). Classification (GTDB taxonomy): domain Bacteria; phylum Pseudomonadota; class Gammaproteobacteria; order Pseudomonadales; family Pseudomonadaceae; genus Aquipseudomonas; species Aquipseudomonas fluorescens_M. The sequence continues at coordinate 280,744 of NZ_LVEJ01000018.1, read as the reverse complement.
GACATCACCATGTTCTACGCCCCGGCCAGCGGCGGCGTGCGCACCTATCTGGATGCCAAACACCGCCGGTTGAGCGTCAAGCCCGGCATTCGCCACAGCCTGTTGATCCCCGGCGCGCAGTTCAGCGAACACGATGGCATTTATACGGTTCCCGCCCCCGCCCTGCCTTTCGGCAAAGGTTATCGATTCCCCCTGCGCCTCGCCCCCTGGCGCAACGTGCTGCACGATTTGCAGCCCGAGCTGATCGAGGTCGGCGATCCCTACCTGACCGCCTGGGCCGCACTGGATGCGCGGCGACAACTGGATGTGCCGGTGATCGGCTTTTATCACTCGGATCTACCCCTGCTGGTCGGCAATCGCATGGGCCATTGGGTCATGCCGAATATCGAGGCGTATGTCACCAGGCTTTACGGCAACTTCGACCGGGTATTGGCGCCAAGCCAGGTCATGGCCAACAAGCTCCGCAGCCTCGGCGTACGCAATGTCTACGTGCAACCACTGGGCGTTGATCTGCAGACTTTTCACCCCAATGCCCGCGACCCGCAACTGCGTACAGAACTGGGCATCGCCGAAGACGCCCGGTTGCTGATTTTTGCCGGGCGCGGTTCGAAAGAGAAAAATCTGCCGGTGCTGCTCAAATGCATGCAACGCCTCGGCCCGCGCTATCACTTGCTGCTGGTCGGCTCGTCAATGCCCGCCGCCGTACCGGACAATGTCAGCGTGATCGATGAGTTCTGCCCGGCGCCACGCGTCGCGCAGTTGATGGCCAGTGCGGATGTATTGCTGCATGCCGGCGATCAGGAAACCTTCGGTCTGGTGATCCTCGAAGCCATGGCCTGCGGCATTCCGGTGGTAGCCGTGGCCGCCGGAGCGTTCGAAGAGATCGTCACGCAGACCTGCGGCCTGCTTTGCGCACCGAACAACCCGCAGGCGATGGCCAATGCCGTGCGCGAATTGTTCAGTCGCGGCTGTACCAAACTCGGCGCCCAGGCACGCCAGCATGTCGAAACCCACTATGCGTGGGACACAGTGGTCGACAGCCTGCTGGGCCACTATCACGCCGTGCTCGGGCATACGCTGCCACGGGTGGCCAATGGCTGAGTCGCTGAATCGCCGCGCCCTGTTGTTGGTGCTGCACGACGTGGCCCCGTCGACTTGGGCGGATTACCAACCGTTTGTCGAGGCCGTCGACGCGATGGGCAACGTGCCAATGACGTGGTTGCTCGTACCGGACTTCCACCGGCACAACGCCCTCGACGATCACCCGGCATTTTGTCGAATGCTCGATGCGCGCGTCGCCCGTGGCGATGAGCTGGCGTTGCATGGTTACTTCCACGATGACCAGGAGCCCGGCCCGACGACACCGCGCGATTGGTTCATGCGCCGCGTTTACACCCATGAGGGCGAGTTTTATCGTTTGTCCCGTGAAACCGCCCTCGCCCGCCTGCGCGCCGGCATCGACATGTTCCAGCGCCACGACTGGCCGCTGCACGGTTTCGTTGCCCCGGCGTGGCTGATGAGCGACGGCACCCGCCAGGCCCTGCGCGAGCTGCCGTTGCGCTATACCAGTGATCCGCAGCATCTTTATCGTTTGCCGGAGTTCACCGCCATTGATGCGCCGGGTCTGGTCTGGAGCGCCCGCAATGCCTGGCGCCGTGGCCTGTCGAAGATTGTCAGCGAGCAGCGTCAACAGCGCTGGCGCGAGGCGCCGGTGATTCGGCTAGGCTTGCACCCAGTGGACATGCGCCACGATTTTTCCCGTCATTACTGGCTGCACACCCTCGAACGACTACTGAATGAAGGACGCGTACCGATGAGCAAAATCCACTGGCTCGCCCAACAGCGCGGTCAACAGGGATGCGCCGCATGAGTCGCGGTATTCTCTTGCTGATCGGCCTGTTCGCAGCAGTGTTGATCCCGGTTGTACTGGGCGGCGGCGACACCTGGGCGCGGCTGCAAAGCTTCCCGTTACACTGGCTGCTGATCATGTTCGGCATGATTTTGTTGTGCTGGGGCATCAATACCTTGCGCCTGCGCTTGCTGCTCGGCGATCAGCGCGAGCGCGTCACGCCGCTGCAAAGCCTTGGCGTGGTGATGGCCGCCGAGTTCGCCTACTGCGCGACGCCCGGCGGCAGCGGCGGGCCGTTGACGATCATGGCCCTGCTGGCCCGCTCCGGTGTGCGCCCGGCTCGCGGCAGCGCAGTGTTTGCCATGGATCAGCTCAGCGATCTGCTGTTCTTTCTCTGCGCTCTCAGCGGGATTCTGATTTACGCGCTGTTCCAGCACCTCAGCGATCGCCTCGAGTGGCTGCTGACCGTCAGTGCGATTTCGCTGTTCGGCGGTTTGTTCAGTTGTGTGCTGTTGGCGCGTTATCACCGCCGCTTGATTCGCCTGAGCGGTCGCCTGCTGGCGAGGATCAACGTCAAAGCCGGCACGCGTCGTCGTTGGGCGCGCAAGTTGCTGCACTTTCTCGCGGCGTTCACCGATACATTGAAGTTGCCCTGGCAAACATTGAGCAAAGTATTCGCCCTGACCTGCGTGCATTGGTTGCTGCGTTACAGCGTGCTGTATCTGGCGTTGCGCGGCCTGGGCGCGGACTTGCAGTGGGCGTGGAGTTTTCTGGTGCAGATGCTTTCGCTGGGCGCTGGCCAGTTCAGCTTGCTGCCGGGCGGTGCGGGGGCGGCGGAGCTGACCTCGGCGGCACTGTTGGCGCCGATGGTAGGGAAATCCACCGCCGCAGCGGCGATTCTGATCTGGCGGGTGGTGACGTATTACTTTTATCTGTTGGTCGGTGGCCCGGTGTTTCTGTTGATGTTGGGTAGGCCGCTGTTGAAGAAGTTGATGAACGTCAGACAGGCTTCTTGACGTCGTCCTGACGCTCTTCCTGGAGTTGTTCCCACAACTCGGCAGCGCCGGGAAACTCGGTGCCATCCTCCGGGCTCATGTCCTCGGGATCGTATCGACTCAAACACCCCTCGCCCAATGTCGCCGGCGCTTTGGAAGTGGCTTTGTCCAGTGGATCACTCATGAAGGTTTCCTCGGGGCTTGAATGAAAAAGGGTCTGAGCGATTGAACGCCCAGACCCTTGGTTTTTCAAGCCTGCGTGGGTTCGATCAGAACACCACCGTCTTGTTGCCGTGCACCAGCACGCGATCTTCGAGGTGATAACGCAGGCCACGAGCCAGCACCATCTTCTCGACGTCACGGCCGAAACGCACCATGTCATCGATGCTGTCGCTGTGGCTGACGCGTACCACGTCCTGCTCGATGATCGGACCGGCGTCCAGCTCTTCGGTGACGTAGTGGCAGGTCGCACCAATCAGTTTCACGCCACGCAGGGATGCCTGGTGGTACGGCTTGGCGCCAACGAACGACGGCAGGAAGCTGTGGTGAATGTTGATCACCTTGTGCGCGTATTCGCGGCACAGTTCCGGCGGCAGGATCTGCATGTAACGCGCCAGCACCACGACTTCGGCGTCGTGCTGTTTGACCAGACGCGACACTTCGGCGAACGCCGGTTGCTTGTCCTGCGGGTTGACCGGGACATGGTAATAAGGAATGCCGTGCCACTCGACCATGCTGCGCAGATCGTCGTGGTTGGAAATCACGCAGGAGATTTCGCAATCCAGTTCGTCGCTGTGCCAGCGGTGCAGCAGATCAGCCAGGCAGTGCGATTCGCGGCTGGCCATCAGCACAACGCGTTTCTTCTGCTCGGTGTCGGTGATGCGCCAGTCCATCGAGAACTCTTCGGCGATCGGCGCAAACTTCTCGCGCAATACTTCAATACCGAAAGGCAGCGAGTCGGCACGAATTTCGTGACGCATGAAGAACCAGCCATTCTGATTGTCCGAATGGTGGCTCGCTTCGGTGATCCAGCCGTTGTGGGACGCCAGAAAGTTACTGACTTTGGCAACGATGCCAACGCGGTCGGGGCAAGAGATCACCAGCCGAAAAGTGCGCATGAGGGGGAAACTCCAGAACTTCGCAAAGGCCGCCATTCTAGCGACTGCGCAGGAAAACTGCAGTATTGATGACCGTTGCCCTGGCAGATGCCTCGGCGTACGCCTTTGGGGCGCGGGCCAATCGTCAGGAGGCTGGCGGCTTCGATCAGACAACTGTGAATATCTGTGATGACTGCATCACACTATTTAACTGAACATTCAATCTGCCGCTAATTCTCGTAACTAATTTAAATAAAAAGTCCGGTTAAATGTTTACTTGATGAAACAGCCTGACTATTATTGCGCCACTGTCCCCTGCCATTCAGCACTCTACTAAGGTAGTAATCATGTCCTTGATCAACGAATATCGCGCCACCGAAGAAGCTATCAAAGAGCTGCAAGCCCGTTTGAAGAATCTGTCGCAAGACGACAAACTGCAAGCCGAGCTGGAATTCGAAGGCAAACTGCGCACCCTGATGGGTGAATACTCCAAATCCCTGCGTGACATCATCGCGCTGCTGGACCCGGAAGCAAAAACCAAAGCAGTTCGCGGCGGCGCAGTAAAAACTACTGGCACCAAGCGTGCTCGCAAAGTTAAACAATACAAAAACCCGCACAACGGCGAAGTCATCGAAACCAAAGGTGGCAACCACAAGACTCTGAAAGAGTGGAAAGCCAAGTGGGGCGGTGACGTGGTTGAAGGCTGGGCTACCCTGCTGGGCTAAGCCGCAACGCCTTCGCAGAGCGATCCGCGAAAAAACAACGCCAGCGAATGCTGGCGTTTTTTTATGCCCGGCATTTCACTGCCGGCAATGTTCGTTTTCAAAGATTCAAACGTTTGCGTAATGCCTCGACATAATTCTGCCATTCGATGAGCACATCTCTCTGCATCGGTGTCGCACTAAGCATCCATTGCGCGGCGGCCTCTGTAAAAGATTGCAAGGTATTCGGAGCGCCCCATTCAGGTGCGGACAAACGCGCCTGAGAAAATAGTCTCCAACGTTCTTGCTCTTCAGAATTCAACGTGTCCGGAAAGTTACGCGCTCGATATCGAAAGAGTAATTCGGGCAAACGTTCGTCATCGAACGGCCATTGCTCTTGCGCTAATTGAGCAGGATCAGCCGTCCTCACTTGCTCACATAGACGCCGGTCGCGGTCACCGATAAATCCGTCGTACAACTGTTGTTCCGGATCCTCGCTGGGGGTGAAATCTTCACTGGCATAAATCGCCGCAACTTTATCTTTCCAAACTTGTTGTGCGTCAGTTAGTCGCAGCGCCCTCGCCTGATAAAGCGCCATGTCCAGACCCAACCGCTGTTGATCGTCGGGGCGCAATACCGCCAGCGGCGCAACCACCGGGCAACGATTGATGTGAATCAGCTTGAGCGGCACCGGTAATTGGCCTTCAGGCAAGTCGTCGCGGCGTGTGTACAAGTGCTGACGCAGGGTTTGCGCGTCCAGATCGAGCAAACCCTGTGGGTCCAGATGCAAGTCGCAGACGATCAACGCGTTGCGGTTTTTCGGGTGCCAGGCCAGCGGCAGGACCACACCGACGTAACTGCGCGCCGCCGAGAAACGCCCGGAGATGTGCACCAACGGCTGCAACAGGCGAATCTGATCCATGACTTTCTGTTTGCTGCGCAATTGAAACAGCCAGTCATACAGTTTCGGCTGTTTCTCGCGGATCAAACGCGCCAGCGCGATGGTTGCGCGCACATCGGACAACGCTTCGTGGGCATGCCCATGATCAATGTTGTTGGCCGCGGTCAGGCGTTCGAGTTTGAGCGTGACCCGGCCCTCATCGTCGGTCGGCCAGACCAGACCATCGGGGCGCAGCGCGTAGGCAGCCCGGACCACATCGATCAGATCCCAACGGCTGTTGCCGCCCTGCCACTCACGGGCATAAGGATCGAAAAAATTGCGATACAAGCTGTAACGCGTCATCTCGTCGTCGAAACGCAAGGTGTTGTAACCGGCGCCACAGGTGCCCGGTGCCGCCAGTTGTGCATGCACCCGGGTCATGAAATCGGCTTCGCTCAAGCCGTGCTCGGCGAGCTGGCTCGGCGTGATGCCGGTAATGGCGCACGCTGCCGGATGCGGCAGGATGTCTTCGCTGGGCTGGCAGTAGAGGTTGACCGGCGCATCGATTTCGTTGAGCGCGTGGTCGGTGCGAATCCCGGCCACCTGCAACGGCCGATCGCTGCGGGGATTGATGCCAGTGGTTTCGTAGTCGTACCAGAAGATAGAAGTCACGGGCGGTTCCTGAACTGAAGATCGGCGAAGTCTAGGCGCTCAAGCGCGGTCGCGGCCAGCCTTGAAACATTCAAATACCTCGTGTCATACGCTGTGCAATACATAGTTATGTCGTTTCACCCCGAGAGGCTGCTAGCATCGGATGCACTTGCACTCAGACAGGCGAACATCAGGTAGCCCATGCTCGAGCCCACAGCAACGCCAAGGAAAGCATCGCTGGCCCCGCCGCTGGATACGCGGCATCAGGTCGAAACGCCGGAAGGCATCGACCTGCCGTTGCGGCCCGCCGGGCTGATGGTGCGGGCGGTGGCCTTCGCCATCGATCTGGGCATTCGCGGGGCGATCCTGTCGGTGTTGTTCATCGCGCTGGCGTTTCTCGGCAAGCTCGGCATGGGCCTCGGCTCGCTGCTGCTGTTTGCGATCAGTTGGTGGTACATGGTGCTGTTCGAGGTGCTGCGCCAGGGCCGTTCGCCGGGCAAGCAGTGGATGGGCCTGCGCGTGGTGCATGAGGACGGCACACCGGTCGGCTGGTCAGCCTCGCTGCTGCGCAATCTGCTGCGCTTCGTCGATCTGCTGCCGTTTGGCTACTTCCTGGGCGCGATCAGTTGCCTGCAACATCCGACCTTCAAACGCCTTGGCGACATGGCTGCCGGCACGCTGGTGATCTACAGCGAACGCCCGCTGACTCGCCCGCAATTGCCAGAGGCCGAACCCCGTCGCTCGCCCGTCGCCCTGACGCTCAGCGAACAACGCGCCGTACTCGGATTTGCCGAACGCCAGGCGCAGTTAACGCCGGCGCGGGTCAATGAACTGGCAGGCCTGCTGGCGGGACCATTGCACATTAGCGCGCCCAAAGCGGTCACCGAACTCAACGGCATCGCCCGCGGCTTGTTGGGCCCGACATGAAGCAGAGCCTTTTCGAAAGTCGCCACAAGGCCGAATGGGAGCGTTTTACCCTCGCCCTCGAACGCCTTGAACACGGCAAGAACACCTCGCAGGTCGCCGGTTTCCCCAAAGCCTATCGCCGACTTTGCCAGCATCTGGCGTTGGCCCAGGAACGTGGTTACAGCAGTTTTCTGATCGACTCGCTGCAGCGCCAGGTATGGCGCGGGCATCAACAACTCTACCGGCATCGCAGTCGGCTCGGCGCCAACCTGCTGAGTTTCATCCTCGCTGATTTTCCACGTCTGGTCCGCGCCGAATGGCCTTTTGTGCTGGTCGCTGCCCTGCTGTTTTTCGGCAGCCTGATCGGTGTTGGCGTGTTGGTGTATGGGTTTCCGGAACTGGTCTACAACCTGCTCCCCGCCGATCAGGTGCGCGAAATGCAAGGCATGTACGATCCGGTCGCCGGCCACCTCGGGCGCACCGCCGAACGCGCGGCCAGTGAAGACTGGGTGATGTTCGGCTACTACGTGATGCACAACATCGGCATCGCCTTCCAGACCTTCGCCAGCGGTTTGTTGCTGGGCGTAGGCAGTGCGTTCTTTCTGGTCTACAACGGTCTGGTCATCGGCGCGGTGGCCGGGCATCTGAGCGAAATCGGCTTCGGCCAGACCTTCTGGTCCTTCGTCATCGCCCATGGCGCCTTTGAGCTCACCGCGATTGCCCTCGCCGGCGCGGCAGGCCTGCAACTCGGCTGGGCCCTGATCGCACCGCGACGGCTGACCCGCGCCGAAGCATTGAAACGCGCGGCGCGCAAAAGCGTACTACTGATCTGCGGGGTGATGTTGTTCCTGCTGATCGCGGCATTCATTGAGGCGTATTGGTCGTCGAAAACCAGCATCGCCCCACACACCAAATACCTGGTGGGTGCCGGCCTGTGGGTATTTGTCGCGAGCTATCTGTTGTTTGCCGGAAGGACCCGCCATGCGCCTGAGTGACGCCACGGTGGTGATCCGGCCACGCACGACGTGGGAAGCCATGGACCTCGGCGTGCTCATGAGCCAACAGCATCGACGCCTGTTGATGACCAGTTGGGCGATCGTCACCCTGCCGCTGTTTGCCCTGCTCAGCCTGTTACTGTGGGATTCGCCGTCACTGGCAGTGTTTATCTTCTGGTGGCTGAAACCGGCCTACGAACGCCTGCCGCTGTACATCCTCTCGAAGGCGCTCTTCGGGGAAACGCCGACACTCAAGCAAGCCTTGCGCGCATGGCCACGCCTGCTCAAGCCACAACTGCTGGCCAGCCTGACGTGGCGCCGACTGAGTTTCAGCCGCAGCTTCCTGCTGCCGGTAATGCAACTCGAAGGCCTCGACGGCAGCGCCCGGCAACAACGCCTGCACGTGCTGTTGCAACGCAACGCCGGGGCCGCGCAATGGCTGACCCTCATCGGCGTGCATCTGGAAACCGCACTGTGGATCGGCCTGATGGTGTTGTTCTATATGTTGCTGCCGCAGCAGATCGAAACCGATTGGGACTGGCAAGCGCTGATCCTTGCGGCGGATCACGACTGGCGCTGGCTCGAACACCTGACCAACGCTTTTTATGCACTGGTGCTGGTGGTGTGGGAGCCGATCTACGTCGCCTGCGGCTTCAGCCTTTATCTAAACCGGCGCACCCAACTGGAAGCCTGGGACATCGAACTGGTGTTCCGCCGCTTGCGCCAGCGCCTGAACAGCAGTGCGTTGGGTTTATTGCTGGCGGTCTGTCTGTTGCTGCCGAATCTGCCTTCGGCCTGGGCGGGCGAGCCCGACAGCAGCCCGGACGCCCCGCGCTTGTTGAATCAGCCGCTGACCAGTCAGGCCTCGCACGACAGCATCGAGGCCTTGCTGGAACAGCCGCCGTTCAAGAACAAGGAAAGCGTCACGCGCTACCGCTTTGGCGAAGATCCGGCCACTTCAGACAAAAAACAGCCAACCACTGCAACGCCGCAATGGTTGAAAACCCTGCTCGGCTGGCTCAACGGCCAGCACCTCAATACCTTGGCCAACGTGATCGAGGTGCTGCTGTGGGGCCTCGTCATCGCAGCGCTTGGCTGGCTGGTCTGGCGCTATCGCGAGTTTCTGCAGGCGTTCGTCAGTCGGCGTCCGAGATTGCCCGACAAGCCAAAACCAACGCCACCACAGCAAGCTTTCGGTCTGGACTTGAACCCGGAAACATTGCCCGAGGACATCGCCGCCACTGCCGAGAACCTCTGGCACACCCAGCCACGCGCGGCGCTGAGCCTGCTGTATCGCGGCCTGCTCAGCCATCTGCTCAACGATTTTGCTCTGACCCTGAAACCTGCCGACACCGAGAACCAGGTGTTGGCGCACGTCGAGCAATTGCAGCGCCCTGAACTGGTGGCGTTCAGTCGGAGTCTGACCGCGCACTGGCAGAACATCGCTTATGGGCATCGCGCACCGCCCGCGCATCTGCGACAGGAATTGTGCGACGGCTGGCGCGCCTTGTTCGGCCCCGGAGCGGCGCGTTGAGTCGCCGTACCATGGCGTGCGTCGGTGCAGTGCTCATCGCACTGCTGGGCGCGTTGAGCGTTTTTCTGTTCATCAAGGCCAGGCCTTATCAGGAAGTGGTGGATCACGGCCCGTCACCTGCCGCACAGGCTAATCCCTATCTGGCAGCCGAACTGTTTTTGCGCGAGCGCGGCCTGCATGTCAGCCATGCCGAAAGCCTTGCCGTGCTGCCCGATATCGACCCGCGCCGGCACACGCTGCTGCTGTTCAACGATCGTTCCAGGATGACCCAGCGTCAGGTCGAACAAGTGTTGAACTGGGCACGCGCCGGTGGCCGGCTGGTGTTTGTCGCCGAATCGCTGTGGGATGAGCAGAGCAAACAAAGCAACGACCTGTTGCTGGATCGGGTGCAATTGCATCAGTCCCTGAGCAAGGACCTCAAGGATCCCCCCGAGGATCTGGAGCAGGGCCGCTTGCCGAAACTGACCAAGCTCTATCTTGAAGATGAAGACGCACCGGCCTATGCCGGCTTCGACACCGACTTCCACCTCGACGACCCGAAGAACCTTGCGCAAGCCTGGGCCAACAGCGCCAAGGCGACGCACATGATGCAACTGGCACACGGCCTCGGTTCGATCACCGTGGTCACCGACGCCGAGCTGTGGAAAAGCACCAGCATCGCCCAGTACGACAACGCCTGGTTGCTCTGGTACCTGAGCGCCGACACCGACGTCACGCTGATCTACAACACCCGCCACGATGGCCTGCTGACGTTGCTCTGGCGTTATTTCCCGCAAGCCATCGTCGCCCTGCTCGCCTTGCTCGGGCTGTGGCTGTGGCACGTCGGTGTACGCCACGGCCCGCTTCAGTTACCCGCGCCAAGTGGACGTCGACAATTGCAGGATCACCTGCGCGCCAGCAGCGACTTCGTGTTGCGCCACAACGGTCAGCAGACCTTGCTGCAAGCGCTGCAACAAGACGTGCTGCGCCGCGCCCGACGCCGCTATCCAGGCTTTGACCAACTGAACGTTGCCGAACAGTGGCTGGCGTTGTCGCGACTGACCCGGCAACCCACCCGCGCCATCAGCCAGGCCTTGAGCCCGGTGCCGGACAAGCGCCTGTCCAGCGCCGAGTTCTGCCGCCGGGTCGCCCACCTGCAAACCTTGAGGAACACGCTATGATCCGGTACTGGGCAAGCGTTAGATTGCTGTGATATTAGAAATCGACACTTAAAGCTCATAATTTTTACGGCCGATCTAATCTCCTGATTTGGTCAGAGCAGACAAAGTGTTCTGGTCTGATTAGCACGGAGGACGGCATATGGAGCTTGTATGGTCTACAGCGGATTTAGTGATCGCTGGGCAACCTTATCGAGGGTTTCCCATTCTGCTATGGGACTCAATGGAGAGTTGCATCCCAGCCAATCAGTTTTTTCGTCATTACCTTCTTCGCGGAGTCATCGGTTCTGAGCGTTCTTGGCCCAGTACCGGACGCGCACTGTACGATTTCTTCAGTTTTCTACAAACACATGAGATTGACTGGCGCGACGTAGATCGTGGCGAGGCAAAGAGCCTTGTAGCGGCCTATCGGGACTACTGTCTGGTGACGTGCAAATTGGCACCGAACACCACTCGCCAGCGCCTAACATACATATGCAAGTTCTACGAGTACGCCTTGAAGGAGGGGTGGGTGAAGCGTCTGCCCTTCGCCTATGAGGAGCGCATCGTCAAACGGGAAACATGCTTCCTCTCCCATTTGGATGCCAGCGGCGGCATAGCAATGGCAAAAGATGTGATGCCGCGAAGCCAAAAGGCTCTGCCCAAGTTTCTGAGCATGGCTGAGATCAGGTCGCTCTTGGCCGCAGTGGAGAACCCCCATCACCGAATGATGATGCGCCTGGCGCTACATACAGGTCTGCGCCGAGAAGAAATCGCTGCCTTCCCTCTCGTTTATGTCTTCGATCCAGACACTGCGGCACGAACCGAACGCAATCTCCGCATTCGTCTCAATCCATTCGACGGCAGCGGCATGGTGACCAAAGGCAGCAAGCCGCGAGATATTTATGTCAGTCGCAAGTTCATGACTGAGCTCTGGCGCTATGTGACGAAAGTGCGAGGCGAGCGCGCCTCTCTGAGCAAGACTCAGCAACAAACACTGCTCCTGAATCAGTCCGGGGTCCCCTATGGCGACGATGGCAAGAGCCTCAACCGGATCATCAGCAAGATAGGCAAGCGGGCCGGCGTCAAGGTTCACACGCACATGCTCAGGCATTCCTATGCCACCCATACCTTGGTCAGTCTTCAGCGTAATCCCGCGAGCGGGTTGGACCCCTTGGTGTTTCTTCAGCGGCAACTTGGCCACAGTTCGATTCAGACAACCATGGTGTACCTGCACTTGGTCAACGAAAGGGCCGACGAGGCGGTGCTAGCCTATGACGATGAATTGAACGCTCTGTCGGAGGTGGCCTGATGGGCAAGCGCAAGGTATTTGCTAAGGCTGATCTGAGCGTCCCGCAAGTCGAGCACACCACCGATATCTCAGGCAACGTAGCTATTCTGCCCGAGGCGATCCCACCGGCAAACAGTGTGGTCAAGTTCGAGCGGAATGCCTCGCACTCCCGAACGTTCGATTTTGCTTGTTGGTACGGTGCTGGCATCGACCCTATCACCTACGCCTGCCAGCGCCAAATTGAACGTTTTCTCGCAGGCCAAGAAGGTGCGATCGCCATAAGTACCATAGCTGGCCACTGTCTAAACGGGCTTCGCTTTTTTCTCGATTACTGCTCGCTGCTGGCAACCAGTTTGGGACGAGGCCTGACCTTGACCGATCTTAATCGAAATCTGATCGATGGTTATCTAGGTCAACTGGCTGGAATGGGCTGGGCGATCAATACTCGGAAGAATCGATTCGTGCATATCAAGTCTGTGCTGCTTGCCTTGGGTCGGCGTGGGCTGATTCGCATAGTCGTCTCGGGTGATGAGGCCACATTCCCGCGCAATCCCTTTCCGAACAGCAACCGCAATGCCAAGGGTGAGACGGGTCTGTCTAAGCGTGAGCGGCAATCTTTAATAGTGGCTCTGCAGCAGGCCATCAAGCCGATCTGGTTTGAAAACGCGTTTGTAACTAGCGAACTGGCGTCCTACGCCTTTCTGATAGTGGCGCTATATACCGGACGCAATACCACACCACTGCTGGAAATGAACCGTGACTGCTTGCGCCCACACCCCAAAGAGAACACGGTGTTCATGGTGCTGTGGAAACGGCGTGGGTACAATTCTAGCAAAGTGGCCCTGCGTGCCGTTTCGGAGGCCGAGCGCCTATTAGAATCAACACCTACCGTGAGAATCAACGTGGAGCGCCTGATTCGCCGCGTAATGGTTCTGACTGAGCCGCTACAGGCAGAGGCTCCGGATGATCTAAAAAATCGCGTTTGGCTTTATCGTTCTCACGACACTAACGGTGACGGACGAGTCAAAGCATTAAGCGCAGAAACATTAGCTCGGATGATAAGTTGCCTAGTAACCAACTATGGTCTACGCGACAGCGACGGAAGACCATTACGAATCAACGTATCGCGCATACGAAAGACCTTCGCCAACCGCATTTTTGAGCTAACCGACGGCGATCTGACGACCACCGCTGCGGCGCTCGGTAGTACACCACAGGTAACCGACCGAAACTATCTGGCATCTGACGATAACATTCGGCGCAATTGGCAATTTATGGGCGAGGTACTAGTCCAGGAGTTGCTGACCCGGACAATCGGTACGACCTACAAGGAAACTCCCATGGGCCGCTGCGCGGACCCGGTGAACGGCCAATACGCACCACAGCGCGAGGGAGCTACGTGCATGAATTTCCTAAACTGCCTGCGCTGCAAGCATTACGCGATAACTGCTGAAGATCTTTACAAGCTATTCAGCTTTTACTTCCGCGTGCTAGCCGAGCGCTCTCGCATGAGCAAGCATCGCTGGGCCCGTGAATACGCACATATCCCCCGTTTGATTGATCACTATATCGTTGCCGAAGGACTACGGCGTGGCATCTTCAAGCCCCCGGCAGTGGCGGCCGCCCGTGAGCACGCTAGGAGCACGCCGCATCTTTTCTGGTCGGTAGATCTAATCGATAGCCTAGAGCTTTTTGCATGAGGGTAAACACCATGTCGGAGATACTCTGGGCTCCATTTGACACTCAACCAGGCGACGTGCGTGGCCTCCCAGAATCCGAGCGCAACGCCTTGATCATCAGCGCTACTCAGGTGGACGAGCAATGGGTAGTCCTCAGTCGCTACGCCGACAACGTCTGGCAACTCGTCGACATCGCGAGCAACGTGCCGGCCAGTCATAAACGGCTAGACTTCGGCAAAGTGCCAGGGTCGTTTCGGGCAGTAATGAAAGCGGCGCTGTACCGCTATCTGCGGCGTGGGATAAGCGTGGGACGTCGGCCAAAAGGCATGACGCTGCGAATACTTTTGAATGATGTGAAGCCATTTCTGCAGTACCTCGAAGCATTGAATATCTATCACCTAACCGAGGTTACACCGCTGATCTGTACGTCGTATGCGGCCGCTTGTAAGGCTCACCGTCAGACACATCGAACCGAGGGCAAGCCACTGTCACAGGAATGGCTACTTAAGCGCTTCCGTGCCATTGAGGCGCTACATGAGTTGAGCCAGTACACTAATGAGCGGATGCCTCAGGCCCCTTGGCCCGAGACTTCCGCGACCGAGATGTCGGGGCTAATCGGCAGCATTCACGGCGGCAAAACGCCGCTGATCCCAGATGATGTGTTCTGCATTATTTTTGAGCGGGCCTACCAGCAAATTGAGCGCGGCCAGCAATTGCTTGATCTGCAAGATGCCCTACAGCCACTTGCGGCTCAGCAAAATGTGCTACCTGCATATTCAATCAGTAGGAAAAAACGCTTTTACCTGCGCAACCTTGGCTGGGAAAGCGGTCTGCGGGCATTTAATAGAGCGCTGAGAGACCTGCGCACAGCCTGCTACATTGTGCTAGCCAGTACTTCGGGATGTCGTAACCACGAGCTAGCTAATGTGCAATCGGGCGCGCATCACCGTACCCAAGACGACGAGGGCACCATCTACCACTGGATGCGTTCACAATCTAACAAAACTGATACCGGTACCCACGATTGGATGATTCCCGCGGCAGCCGTACGTGCTCTACGCTTGATCGAGCGCTGGAGTTTGCCCTATCAGGCCATGATCGCCGAAGAGATCGCGCGCCGCCGCCGTGCCAACCCGCTTGATCCGCAGATCGCCGAGGCGCAAAAACACCGTCACGCACTTTTTCTCGGCCTCTTTCCTAGCGCAGATACCAAAGTGCGCACCCTTAGCAACTGCTCTTTAAACACATACCTTAAGGAGTTCGCCAAGGATTGCGGACTGAATTGGAATCTTGCTACCCACCAGTTCCGCCGTAAATTCGCTAACTACGCCGCGCACAGCCGCTATGGGGATCTTCGCTACCTCAAGGAGCATTACGCGCACTGGGCACTGGATATGACCTTGAGCTATGCCATGGACGATAGCTGGGGACAGCATCTGGACCTCGAGCTGTATGCCGATATTCGGGGAGAGTTGGAAGATGTCAAACTCGGCGTCGTGGATAGCTGGCTTGGTGACGAACCCTTGGCAGGGGGCTACGGCATCGCGCTAACGCAGTGGCGGCGAGAGCCGGAAAACTTGTTAATTTTCAAGGATCATGCCTCGATGCTGAGGTCCATTTCCGAGAGCACCGCGATTCGCAGCAATGGCCATGCCTGGTGCACAGCTGACAATGACGGATGTGTGGGCAATACCCTTGAGCGCACTCGATGCGGAAACTGCAACAATGCCGTAATCGGGCGCGGCCATGTGGCTATCTACCAACAACTCTACAATAATCTTAAAGAGTTACTGAGTTGCCGGGATATTGGCGAGGGCGGCCACCAACGTATTGTGCGCGACCTGACGCGTTGCCGTGACGTACTGGCCCAACTGGGAGTAGCTCCGGAGACTCTGATCGCATGAAGCCCAAGGACAAGACAACCAATTACAAGCCAGCCGAGGATCGCGAGAAGGATCTGAAGCTCGCACTCTACCGCGTCCAAAAAGGCCGTGCCCGAACCGGGGAGACCAAGGTAACTATTGCCGCAGTAGCCCGCGAGGCAGGCGTATCGACAGCGCTAATCCACAATCATTATCCGAGCTTTGCCGAGGCGATCCGCGAGATTCAGGGACGCGCCAGTCGAGCCATGCGAGATAAGAAACAACAGGACTTGATTGCCGAGCGCAAGAAGTCAGCAGACTACCGTAAGGAAATTGAGGAACTGCGGGCCAAAGTCTCTCAACTCGCGTCGGTCAATGAGGTGTTATTGGAAGAGAACCATGTTCTCAAAGCAAAGATAAGCGATCACAAGGTAGTTGCGCTGGTTTTGAAGAAGCCACGCGTGTAAGTCTATGTCACAGCTACGCAACCGAGTCTGCCTGGCCATTCGATCCCGTTATTGATCACTGATGAATGTGTCCGGTTTAGATAGCAAACGGAACAATCGCCAGGCAGCAGATCTTGCATCACCCTTAAGGGTAATCTGCTCCGCCATTCGAGGAGTGGAGCAAGTCCATGACCTCGGCTTTGGAAGATCATTTGCCGATAAGCTTTCTGCCTGCGTCTGCTCTGCCTAATGGAAGGTTCGCGTGACTCGTGGGAAATAGCACTCCACTTGGTCACCCGTTGCATTCGACTTGGCCTCTACGCTTCGCAATCATGGGATCACTAAAGCAGCACTACTGGTCGTTTCCACACAGACTGGATCAATACCAGATGGTCGGGATGCAGAGAACACGACAAGAGACAGCTCCAATACGTTACCAAGGGAGACGCACCCATTCCGCGAAGCTGGCCTAGCGATCAAGGAGAGGGATAAAAAGGTCTCGAAGAGCGCGGTCGTCAAATTTTTCCCCGTCCCGCTTGATCGATAAAGGGATATTCGGAGAGGGTGCGCGACTGCTTCGGTCTTCAATCTCGTCCATTCGATTCTCGATGGCTGAGACGGCGCTATTCAACTCAGTTTCCGGCACACCAAACCGCGGCGCGAACTTTTTTAAGGCATCGATCCGGTCCGATAGGGAGGACTCGCTATCGTCCTCGCGAATGCGGCTAGCGTTATCCTCGAACTCCTCTAGCACAGCCGTCTGCAAGGCACAGGTGATGCTATCGGGCAGTCCATTCGCAGCATCCACTGCATCGACAAGGGTGGAGAGCATGTCACTTGAACTCCAGCGTATGACGTCGGTGAGTGCCTTTTCGATGAGCTCTAGAAATTCGGCTTCATAAATGAACGGCCGGTCATAACCACTCCCGCCTCGCAGGGAAAAGAACTCAATCAGAGCCTCCCCATCTGACCATGCACTGAAGCCCTGCTGTGGATTGCGCGCGACCCTGATTATGCTATCTGCAAACCGTCGATCGTCAGTGATCTCCCACCAATCCATCAGCATCCGGAGTCGCCTGGAGTTTGCGGCATCATTGTATTCGAGCGAGCGAGTGTCACCGGCTCGCGGCCGCCAGTTTGGGCGCTCTTCGATCATCTCGACCTTATCAGCGCAGGCATTAGCGATCTTTGCTTGGTCGGCCTCGCTAAGCCCAGACGTATGCACGAAGTCCCAAAGGCTCGACAACCAGTCGATTGAAACCGCCGTGGGAACGAGGCGAATAAGGAGTTCTGTGTCCAACAGGTAGGTTGATAGATAGTCTTTGAGCGAAGGGTTAAGAAAAGAAACCGTTGGCCTGTCGAAGATGACGACATTGACGAAACTACCCTCCAGAATACGAAGGGCTTCTTCGAAATCTTTAGGACCGTGCGGCAGACCATAGGTCGTGCTCATCGACGTATGCAGGATATCGAAAGATGAGCGAAGAGTCGTAATTGAGACACCGTATTCTGAGAGGAAAAACATCGCCATCAGTAGATGCCTACAACGATGGTCAATGTGCGTTCGGAACGCGGTGTCCCAAATCTGACTCGGATTGTTCAGGGCGCCGATAAAGGCAGCGGGATAGTTGACGGGTTCAATGTCACCGACGCGAAATGCATCGGTCATTGCCTCGATGACACGTGGGTTATAATTTTTGTGATCAACGATTTCTGGGAGACTCTTACTCTCCAGTAACGCCCGGATATGCGACTGCGGCGTCTCTGACACGAAAAGATGATTGTAGAGAATTCGCGCCTTGATTCGACGAGTGTAAATGCCAACATCAAGCACATATTTCGTCACATCGAGGCGCTGATCACCAAGATGTTCAGAGACTCTACGGGCTTCTTCAAATATATAACCCCTTGTTGTCAGAATGAAACGGGCATTCGGTGAGCGACGTATGCGGCTCATAAAGCGCGCAAGATCAGAGTCTTTATGCGCCAAAGCTTGTCGATCAAGGGCGACTTTTCCAAGGAAGTCATCGAAAAGAAAAATTTGCTTCTTGCTGTCTTTAATGGCCGCGAAACCGTCTTCCAGGCTTCGTATAGGAATAAGCTCCCACTCCTCGCTTAAAAATGTGTAACAAAGCATCTCGGCCAATGTGGTCTTTCCGACGCCCGGCGGCCCGGATATGATCAGAAGCCGATGCTTTTCTAGCGTGACCAGTGATTCGTCGAAGCTAGGGTTTGCGGCGTAGACACGAACTTTTTGTTCAATATCTTCGAGGGTTAGCGCTGCAAAGGTGTGGGCCGCCGCATGTACTACGCGCTCCAGAACCCCCGCACCCGAGAGCCAGAGTTTGATGTGCGACTTGAGAATTTCTGGGTACTTCCGGAGAAGACCATTGAGATCCTCCGGACCGAAAATATCCGCCTCTGATTTCAAACTTGGCCCTATGAGTGGGGAGAGCCTGTTTTTGCCAAGCGGCGTAAACCTACAGGAAGTCGCGAGTATGTAGCGGCCGGGGGCCAGTCTATCGATTGAAGAACGTTCACGCTTCATGACCGCGGTTAACTTGCTGAACGGCGAACCTTCATAATGCTTCGCCTGTAGAACAACGTTCCCGCTGGCGTGCGCGTGCCGACCGTCAAGACCACCATCTGGGCCTGCACAGAATGCCTCAAAGCGAACCCCCTCTTCTTTTCCGATGAGGTCACGGACTAGATCCTCAAAGTCCGCTGATGAGAGATTTCTGAAGTCGTAGTTCATGCTGCATTGTTACTCCAATCCGCGCCAAGACCAGGTCGCTAATGCTCGTCAGACATAAGATCATTCACAGGTACCTTTGCCCTCGAATCTGACTTGATGCAATCAGCATGACACGAGAGTTACGAGGCGAGTCAGAGTGCCTGGTAGAACGACGATTTCGCGCTGCCAGCTAATACTACTACGATGTCAGGACAGTAAGCGGTTATACAATGACGTCAACTCGATCGAATTTCTCTACTGAAAGTCTATCCTCTTTACCAGATTCGATCCGCGAAGTGACGGGGTGCGGTGGTGGTACGTCTGCTCACTTCTGCGCCACCGTTGGATCTGAATATCAGACGCTTAATTTTCTGCTGTAAACACCGACCTAAAGCTCAACAGAATCGCCCCATTGCGATCAGTCAGCAACGGCAATTTCCGCTGGGGGCGAAGGGCTGAACCGGGTCGACTCGTGCACTTCACAATAGTCAGCTTAGTGGCGAACAGAACGTAAGTAACGGCGCTTAAGGGGCGGGTGAATCAACGCAATGTGATTGATCATCAGAAAACTCGGCTGACAGAATTTCAGTCGGATCAGGATAGTGCCTTAATAGATGAAAAGCCCTTAGGCGCAGGGGTTCAGCAACCGTGTGATCACCGGAAAGATCAATCAAAAAATCCCTGGCATGAATGAGAGATCTTTTACGTTTATCTGCCAACGTCATGCTCACTCCAGTGGATGGATGTTCTTCCGAGGCAGCTCAATGTGCGCCCAAAAAATCATCCAAGTTGAGTCGATTGCGCCGATGAGACAGCCTAGCCACTGATGGTCAAACCTCATGCTGTAGCGGGAATAAGACTTTGACATTTTGCAGGTTTGTTTCCGGGGTATCTCCTAAGTTCGAGTAGGTTTGGCCGGAAACCCTGAAGAGAGAAATGAGCTCCCCGTTTTGGTCTGTTGCCTCAATCGCCTCCAAAAGAGGCTCCATTTTCCAGTCTCCAGTTTGATTGACGAAACTGGGAGTGACGAATTTTATTGACTGGACCCGAAAGGACTCATGTCGGAGTGAGAGAATAGATTTCAATGACTCAAATGAAGAGATCATTAGCATTTCGCCGACGAAATTTTTACCCTCACGGATCTGTGCTTCTAGATAAAACCAAGGGCACGCCATTGCCTGACGGATGAAGGGTTGAGCGAGAAAGTCGGTATCAAAAAGGCCGGTAAGAATTTCCGACGCTTCGTGGTCTCTACTCATCGCTAGCTCCCCCCTGAATCACGAATGACCAATATATGTTGTAGTCATATATTGTGCAATATCGCTCCATCGTTCCTTTTGTGAGATCGCAAAATGGAACTGAAAGACGCGTTTGGAGCATCCTTGAGGCACGTACGCCATCAAAAAGGCCTCACGCAGGAAGACTTCTCGATTGTGAGCAGCCGCACCAACATCAGTTTGTTGGAACGTGGAGCCACCAATCCGACCCTAGAGAAACTAGCCGAGCTTTGCCAAGTGCTTGATGTTCACCCCGTCAGCCTACTATCGGCGTGCTACATGCGAAAGGAGGGCGAAACTGACGTTGAGACCTTCCTTGCACGCATAAACAGGGAGCTGCAATTCATCGTAAGCGTTCCCGCAACATAGCTAGCGGGGTAACGTGCTGAGCGTTGACATCAAGAGCGCAAATTTTTATATTGAATTGCTAGCCGAGGGAAACGCAGGCGAGAGTCTCCACCCACGGACAAAAGCAGTGCACCACCCTGATGAAGCTCGATTAAGCGCCCCGACCGTCAGGGCGTTTGATTTTGTGAATTCTTCATCACATTAGTGCCATCAGATGATGCTATGACAAGCTCCTGTTTGTTAGCAGCGCCCTCATACCCCCAAATTGGACGCTCCCCCCTATCTTGCGGCTTTGAACCAGTCAGTCGGAGATTATCTATCGACTCCCAACGTCACCAAAATAGTCATCCTTCGCGACAAGACCGAAGTTATCGGTGAAATCTTGGCCGTCCTCACTGAATAGATGTTGAATTCGCCGTTCCTGCTTAAGGTGAGCCAACGACAGGAAGAAACATTCTTCACACAGGTGCAGTTCATAGCGCTCCCCTTCATGGGTAGTGCCACACCCCCAGTGTGCTTGTAGGGTGCCAAACTGATGCCCACCAGTATCCAGGCGGGTGGAGCAACCACACACATCGCATAAGACGTCAGTGGTCTCGACTTCGACTCTCCCGGTTATTTTCATCGATGACTCCTTCGACGGCTTTGATTCTTACTTTCAGCATACAGGCTCTAGGACGTAGCGAAGACTCGCTATATCGATCCGCAGACCGAGTTTCTATACGTGCCCAGCAGAGACGTGATGCATTTGGCGGCATAGAAAAACGCTACGTGCTACGAAAATTCCCGGCGTTGAGATGACCCAGGAGGGCGAGCTGGGCAGCTTCGATGTATTTTTGAAGAAGTATCACCTCAGTGAACGAACACTGGAGGTGGTGGCTGCGATGGATAACCAGACTGCTAAAACTCATACTTTTCCATGCGCTGGATGAAGGCATCTCGGCCTCCCTCCAAGATTCTCGCCACCTGGTCTCGGATTAGGGTGACGTCGATGGAACCCTGCGCATCAGGTGGAAGGCAACCGCGGTTCTCTTCAGTAGTGAACACCCCGATCCACTCTGCGTCGCCGAATACAGGGATGTTCGCATTGTGAGTGGCGAAGAGAAATTGCCGATTAGTTTTGGCGTCCCTCAACTCGGTTACAATTCTCTCAGCGATGAAAGCGTTATCAAGGTTGTCTTCCGGTTGATCCATAAATAGCGGATCAATGTTGTCCAGAAGCAGCATGTGCAGAATCGCCGTGCACTGTTGACCAGTCGAAAGCTTATTCAAAGGACGGAATAATGGCTCAGCATCTCCATGAGCAACGTTCAGAGAAATGTCCACGCGATGCTCCAATTCCAGCGCCTCAAGCTCCATTATCTGCGACGGTTGGAGCTTGGCCAATGCGTCAGCGACCAAAGGTGTCAAACCCCATTCCAGTTGCAGCATCATGCTCCCTTGCCGGATCGATGCTACCAGCAGGGATGGACTGATCGTTTCTACCTCTTCGATCCACGCCAATCTCTTTTCAGCAATCCCTTCCAGCTTGCAAGCCAATAGGTACGCCATCAGTGGTGAACGGTCAGCTTCAGGCACAACTTCAATTCTTAATTTTCCATCCAGCTTACGCGTTAGCTTCTTAGCCCCCTTCTGTAAGGCATCAAGGCGAAGACTTCTCAAACCTGAAAGCTCCGCCAATATATTTCTTCGCTCCAGCTCCTGCGTTTCGCATTGCTTTCGATATAAAGGTAGCTTTGCCCCTAATGGCCGTATGTGCTCGATATCTCCTTGCAGCTTTTGATAAGCAACACCAATTTCCTGCCCTGACTTACCGGCAGTCTCAGGAAGCTTGCGGAGTTCCTTTTCCAAGTCCTTGTCATGTTCTTGGACCGCGAGCAGCCAGGCATCGTGTTCAGTCGAAAACTGCGTTTGACCGATGGAAACAAGCCCTTCCATTACGGTCAAATGGGTTTCGAAATCCATCTTGAGTGATTCTAAAACTCTGCGCATTGCCACAAGCACGTCCCTATCGGGCACCCCGTTGATCGCCTCGTCATTCATAAAAGACAGGTCCGGAAAGGCTTGTCTCAGGCAAACCAGCGCATTTTCGTAGCTTTTCAAACTTTCTTTAGCGGTACCGACTAGCACTCGCTCCCTTGCTAGCAAAGACGTCGTGGCCAATTTTTCAGCAACACCCAACGTCTCGTAGTCACGCAATTGTTCTTCAAGATTAGGGAGCCGGTTGAGTTCGAACTCAATGTCGTCCAGCCCAGACAGGGAATCCACAAATTCGAGGTGGTTTTCCTTTAAACGCTTCTGCGCATCAAATCGCTTTTTCTCATAATCATCGTCCTGCGGCAGAAATCGGTCGAGCAGCTGCAATCGGCTGGCTTCATCCTGGGCCAACTCGTAGATTTCGTTCTGTCCATATATATCCAAGCCAGGTAGGAGTTCTCTGGGCAGCATGGTAGATACGTCACCATTCACGTCACGCACCACCGGCAGCTCACCGTACCGGCGAGACACAGTGTATTGCTTACCATTTTGCGCTGATGAGACCACGACCAATTCCACTCGACCGGCCGCCCTTCCTAAATTTTCTTTGATAATTTCTTGATGCAGTTTTTGAGCTTGCTTGCCTTTCGGCGCAAGGTCCAATGCGAAACGAAGACATTCCAAGAGGGTGGATTTACCAGTGCCGCGTCCACCAATGACAGTATTGAGATGGTCAGAAAAATTAACCTTCAAACCATCCAGATAGCCACCGGCGACCGCCATGCTAAGAACCCTGCCGACTGGGCTCTTGGCCAACTTAGAATTTAGCCGAATCCTGGAGGCGGGATCGAGGAACGCCACCTTAAAAGCCGCGAATGTGGGACGCGTCATCTTGATCAGACATGTCGCCCCAGCATGTTCCAAATCTGATGGTTTGGAGATGTCCTTGGCATTGATCAAGGCAACCAGACGCTTTCGTTTGTAGGCATCGTCTTTATTTTTTAGTACTCGGCTGTAGAAATCACTTTCGACTCCTGCCAAATCCTCCAAAGCCCCCGGTATCTGGGCCGCCCGAAGTTTTGGAAGCTTCCACACGTGGTTAAGTCGGTTCTTCAACAAACCGCTATCCTGAGTGCAATGCGCGGCGTAAATAAAGCCTCCAAGTTGATCTACTTTGTCAATCAACTGTTCAGAGCTCAAGCCAGAAGGTCTAACGCCGTCCGCAGGATCAAGCAAGTCGAGATTGCCGAGGTAACGTTCAAGCTGCTGTGTACCCGTATCTTCAGGGAACAAGCATACGTAGTGGGTTTTGTCATTTGCGGCGATCTCGAAACCCGGAAACACAACGATCCCATTCGGTTCAAGCACCTTTCTCAAGCTATGCACACTGACTACGCTGCCATGGTCAGCGATCCCAACAACCTTGATGTCATGTGCCAGGCACTTTTCAAGCAATGCGTGGTTGTACTGATCCTCATCAAAGCCGTGATCAGAGCCACGGTAGGCACCTTGATAACTAAAGGGATTGACTTGTAGGGCACAGCGCCAAAACCGAGCAAAGGTAAAGTGATCGTCCATTTTGATCCGCCGCAATAGGTGGCATAGGGGCGCGAGGTATACGCCGACTTGGCGAACTCGACAAATGTGGCAGGTTCACCACCCATGACTGTAGACCTCCGCAGCGAACTGCGGAATGAGGCAAATGCATTTCTGAGCACGCTTGCATTCACACACACCGGTACCGCGAGTAAGTAACGGGATAAAGATCTTCAATAAGGTGAGATACGGCCGTCAAAGTGGCATGGCGACTGAAGATGGATCAACGTACAGGGAGACAAGAGCATGGCACGAGGTGCAGTTTTTTTTGCAGGAATGACCAAGGCTCAGTTGCGCGCCTGTATCCGATTGCGGCTGAAAGAGCGAGAGTTAGAGGTGGCCTTTCAGGATGAATTGATTTCCGATCTTATCGCTGAAAAACACTACTATTGCGCTGTTCACGACCTGCGTCCAAGCCAATTCCGCATGCTCAACCGACCTGGAGGCGGCTATGACTTTTATGGTCTATTTGATTCAAATAGATGGCATAAAGTGTCTTGGTCTCAGTGCTTAGATCCAAGGGATCAAAACGACTGGATTCAATCTGCCCTGCGCTTGGCCTCCGCGCCATTCTTAACCGCTCGAAGGCGCGCGTTCCCCATTTGTGAACGCTGTGGCATTTCTCCCTCTACCGAGGTGGATCACGTTAATCCCGAATTTCGAGCAATAGTTCATCAGGCTATGCAGCTAATGACGACTTCTGAGTTCCATAAAGCGTTTCGTGGTTTTGATTGGTGGAGCGAGAACCCTTTCATCTTACCTGCAGACAACCCCGCTCTCGCTTTCACGCTTAAGGCACATCAGAGCGCGACACTACAGGCCTTGTGTAAAAACTGTCACCTGCAAAACGCTGCAGATCGTAAGCCAATGCGGATTGGATCCGAGTAGGAACGCTTGCTCCCAATCACGGGGGCTAGTGCAGTGGGCTTCGCGTGAGTACTTTAGAGGACGTCGTCTTCGGCACTAACTACCTAACGGGTTGATGGACGGCCAAGCTCAGACAATTACGCCGTCCTTCAAGTTACTGAACGGAATGATTTCTATTGGCGGAGTACCAGGACGAAGTGGTTTGCGCCAATAACCCACGCTATGCCATTGGCCGTGCTTGAACCCAACCTCCGGATAGGTGCCGATGTGTGCGAACCCGAGCGCCTCATGGATACCGATGCTCCCCGCGTTGGGTAAGGCGATACCGGCATAGGCGGCATGAAACCCCTGCATCTCTAGGACTGGTAGAAGCTGCTGATAAAGCGCACGACCAACCCCTTTTCGGTGCACAGCCGGATCGATGTACACGGTGACATCCACCGACCAACGATAGGCTTCTCTCGCTCGATGCTGGCTTGCGTAAGCGTATCCAACGACCTTGCCTTCCACCTCGGCTACCAGATAGGGATACGTCGGCAGTGTTGCGGCTATTCGTGCGGCCATCTCATCAACAGTCGGTGGTATCAGCTCGAACGAGATGACCGTGTCCAAAACCATTGGCGCGTAGATAGCCTGGATGGCAGAGGCATCAGCGGGTGTGGCAACCCTCACTTTGTAATTCATGTCTTTCCTTGCTGCCCCTGTGAAGAATTGTGTTTGAAGGGCTGCCCCATGCAAGGCTAAGCCCTTCAGAATGTCGCGATAGAACCGTGAACTTTCCTTCAAACGGGCTCACCGCATCCACGTACCGCAGAGAGCACCGTTTACTGAATTGGGAGCTTCTGCTCGTGGAGACCAGGCTGCGGGATATCTACGACGACGTCTTTGCCACCGAGAACCTTCGCCAGGAACAGCGCCGTTAGCCCACCGAAAAACTGCGCAATGATGAACGGCGCTACGTCTGATATCCGTATCCCCGAGAACGTGTCGGTGAACCCGCGAGCAATCGTCACCGCCGGATTCGCAAAGCTCGTAGAGGACGTGAACCAGTAGGCTGCGACAACATACGCGGCAACCACCTGAGGCACTTTTGCTTTGTGATATTTATCGCACAGCAGAATTGTCAGCACCAATCCCGACGTTGCCAGGTACTCACTGAACCACTGCGACGGCCCGGTGCGAACATGATGGGATAACTCGACCACAGGCAGCTCGAACATGAAATGCGCAGCGAATACTCCGAAGATTGCACCCGTTGTTTGAGCCGCCACGTAGGGGCCCAGTTGCTTACTGCTCAGTCCTCCGCGCAAATAATCGATTACAGAGACCACCGGATTGAAGTGCGCACCGGAAAAAGTGGAGAAGCACACGATCAGTACATACAAGCTCGCGCCAGTTGCCAGCGCATTGGCAAGAAGCGCTAGCGCATCGTTACCGTTCGCCAGGCGCTGACCCATGATTCCAGAACCAACTACGGTGCACAGCAGAACTGCTGTACCGAGAAACTCAGCCAAGATCTTCCGTGAAGTACTCATTGGATAGGCTCTATGAGGAGAGATTTTAGGGGGTAGCGGCTGCTGAGCTGGCTCGTAGCCGCAGACGCTGTTACGAGCAGCAGGACTTTGGCTTGACGGGCTGACTTCCCTCCACAACATACAGCGCATCGTCTGTGGAAAGGTAGGCATCCTGTGAGGCCACTTCCGTGGGTACACCGCGCTTGTAAACCCTGCCGCTATCGCCGGTTAGTTCAAGCCCAGGCCCACGGTAGATCACCGTCACGGACTTCTCATTCTGAACTTCAGGCTTGGTACCAGTGACAGTGACGGAGTAGAACCGGACAGAGCCAATTCGCTTGGTTGAGGCGTCGTTCCGGGCCTCAATCTTTATTCCCGTGAGACCGACTTCCTGAAGCTGCTTGTAGAACTCCTGCTCCTGAAGCACGCCTGAGTAGCAGGCCGACCACAGCTTGGTGTCTCGTTTCAATTCGTCAGGAATGGCGATATCTGAGACGTTGTCAGAAATTGCAAAACGGCCACCTGGTTTCAGTACCCGATAAATTTCGGCGAAAACATTCTGCTTTTCGGTCTCACCAACCAGATTGATCACGCAGTTCGAAATCACCAGATCGATAGACTGGCGTTCGATAAGAGGCTTGGACTGGGAGCTATCGCTGATGAACTGCTCGAAGTTTTTCCATGATGCCCAATCAGCACAAGGCTCTGTACGCAGGCGTTCTTCGGCCAGCTCCTGATCGACTTTCAGGTTGCTCGCGGATGCCTTGTAGAAACGCAAAGGTGCGCTATCCGTTGCCTTCTGAAACGCCTTCGCTTCTTCACGAGCGATCTGCAACATGCTTGGGTTGATGTCGATACCAAAGACAGCACCGTTCCGGCCGGCGATTTGGGCAGCGACGTAGCAATTCAGACCGGCCCCTGAGCCCAAGTCCAAGACGACATCACCTTCGCGCACATACTTGGTCGGGTTACCGCACCCGAAGTTGGCCTCGATGATTCGCTTTGGAATGTTCTTCAGGTACTGGGCACCATAAGCGTCGCTGCAGCAGCTCTCAGTCAGCTGAGATTCAAGGACAACGTTACCGTTGCCCAACGCCTCGGTGTAGTCGGCGATGATTGTGTTTTCAATTGCAGAAGTCATTACTCACATCTCCGGATTAGCAGCACGAAGTACCATCAGCGCAGCACGATTCCTCGGCAGAGCCTACGATAGGTACAAGCCCTTTGGTGACCTTGGGATCTCGAACTGAAGGCGTGTTGCAGTCGAAGTAGCCGCTCTTGTCCAAGGCTGGCTCGACATAGCAACGCACTGGGATGAATTGGCCTTGGTAAGGCGCGGACATCAGCAGATTGAAGGTCTTCTCGCACACCGCTGTACGGATGCCGCGTTGGTAGGTATGGCCGTCGTCGTCGACGGTATGTTTCCAGGGGCCTTTGTAGATAACGGCATGTCCCTGGTCGAGGCACACGCCGGCTTTACCCTTGTATGCGCTCACGGTGAACAGGCGGAACTCAATGCCGTCCTGAATGGAGACAGGCACCTCGGATGCAAGCTCATAGGTGATGCCATGGAAACCCGCCTCGCAGAGTTGCTCGGCAACAGCGGGCTCCGTGAGCGCGTTATTGCACTCCAACCCCTCAACAGTGAAGGCTCGGAGCGATACGACTTCCTCGTCAGACAGAATCGCCGGGAATACCAAGCGACCATGACGTTGCAGTCGCTCATAGAGCGACTGCGCGATTCGGCCAAACTCGGGCTCAGCATTGAACCCTTCCCAGTAAATGTTCGCGAACACAGCCGCAGCGGGATTGGCTTCATCCGCACTCGGACTGAACGCTACACCCTGAGCCTGCCCATACTGGGCTGTGAGTTCGTCATTGCGGCTCGCGGAGCAGATGAAAAGAGTGTCCTTGCCATCCTTCAGCGACCTGTTCAACGCCTCATTATGCGTACGCCAAGCAATATGGCCCGGCACTTGGAGACCATCAGTTTGGTTGGCCAGCCTGAGAGCTGCCTGCAACAAAGTAAGTGACGACATCTGTTATCTCCTTAGCATTTCAGGCAGCAACGTTTGAACACACCTTCTTCTGGCGGTGTGACCGAGTCCATGAAGAGCTTGTCCAGGCGAGAGTCCGAATGCTGCCAGTCGAAGTGAAATTCATGCTCCTCCAACTGCAACTCCTTCACCGTGTCGTTGTTGAGCAGCGGTGAGCCTTTATAGAGATGCAGCCGAGTCTCAAACTGGATGGGGTCGACGATGTTCTCCAGCTCGTTGCGAGCAATGAAATCGTGCAGCTCGGCCATGTCTTCAAGGCTCACCCAAGGGTTGAATGTGATGAAGGTCGGGTTAACCTTGACGCCGGCCTCCTTCAGAAACGCCAACGCCTCCTCGATCATGGGCACGTTCATTTCCTTGAAGACCTGATCGAGAACTTCCTGCTTGGGGAACTCCAACGCGGTGGTGATGAAAGCAAGCCCGAGCTGCCCCATTTCCTTTATGGCGTCTTTGTTCTCCAGAATATGATCCACGCGAGTGGTGAAGTCGTACGTGAGATCGGGGAATTGCGAATGCAGAGTCCGGATGATTTTCAAACCGTGCTTCTTGGCATTGAAAAAATCGGCATCCGTGAAGGTGAGGTGAGTCATTCCCTGTGCGACGAGGTTCGCCACGTCGCGCTCAACGAGATCATCGGAGACCAAAAGCACCTTGCCGTCATAGGCCGCATACACCGAACAGTAGGAACACTTATGGTGACATCCGCGCGACCCTTCGACCCCACCCACAACTTTCTTTTCGCCGAGCAACTTCTCCAGCTGAGGTTGGGGATATTTGTGTAGAGGCGGTGCCAGGTCCCTGCGCGGCAAGCGGAACCCGTCACGTATCAACTGAGGCACAACAATCTCACTGGAAAGGCCGCGAGTCCGATCGATCACTCCGCGCAGATCTTGTCCCTGTTCGCCACTCAGGTGTTTAGCCAAGCTGACAATGGGTTTTTCCCACTCGCCGGCGATCGCATAGTCTCCGTATTTGGAGGCCAGGCTCTTTGCATTGATGGTCGCGTATTGACCGAAGAAGCAAATTTTCTGGGAGGGCTTAGCTTCTTTAAGCTGCTTGGCCAGCTGCGTTCCGGCAGTCAGAGAGTCAAAAAGCGGTACGCAGATGAAGACCAAATCTGCGTCACTGAATCTCTCCAGGGCAAGTCCCTCGACGTAGATATCGATCAACTGCGCTTCGATATCTGCATCGAGTAGAGCTGTGGTTGCAGATATCGCGTTGAGCGGTTGATACCCCCCTTCGAATGTACTGGCGACCAAGTACTTCATTCTCTTTCTCCTTGAGCTCAGGCACGACGATTCGGTGACTGGAGTCACTGATGGTTTTGTAGGAATTCGAAGTTAAAGCGAGATCAGCAGAAGGACTGCCAAGCCTATTAATGCTTGTAGAACTGAGCCGGCGGTTACTAGGCGCATGTACCTGCCGGTGCTGTATTCGGGAAAGGCGTCGGTTTTGACCAACCAGTAATAGCTGTCGTTAGGGAGAATGGCGACGAAGGATCCCAGGCATACGGCGAACGTGATGCTCATCAAATCCACTCCGCTCGACGCCAAGATTGGCGAGAGAACAGGTGGGATGGCAGCAAAGGTCGCAAGCGAAGAACCATTCAGTGTTTTGAATACCGCTGCCAGCAGGAACACCCCAACCAAAATATGCGTGGTGCTGCCCGACGCGCTGAATGCCTGCTGAATCAGATCCTTGGGAAGCACCATACCGAGGGCTTGGCCCAACGCAGACGCACAACCTATGGTGAACAATAGCGAGCTGGTTCTACGCATTGCTTTGGACAGCAGATCTTGAACCTCGCCAGGTTTGCAGCTAATCGCGATCAATAACGATGTGGCGATCAGCGCACCGGCGGGAGTCGTGAAGAACTCGATTACGGAATGCTGGTTCTTGGTGATGGTGTACCCGGCGATCAGGAGTGCAAAAAATACAGCCAGAGGCAGAATTACTTTGATAACCGAATCCTGAGAAGCGGTTGGATCAGTCGGATCACTGGTGGATGAAAAGTCCGAGCGGGTCGTCCAGTAAGTCCAGATCGTCCCGGTAATCCACGTGACGACGGTAAGCAGCAATCCTAGATACAGAAACTTTGGGTCATGAGTGTTGGCTCCCAGCCCAATCCCGATGATCAGCGGGCCAGCGGGCATCAGAAGCTTGAACCCTGAGTAGCATCCGATCGCGATGTACTTCCTGTGTTGCCCCGCAATGGGAGCAAGAGAGGCGTAGGCCGTATCGGGACAAACCATCCCAGCACCCAGCAGAGGTGAAAGAGAGATACCGAATTTTCCGAAAGACGCACTTCCTTGCGCCGAGATCCACCCGGCAATGAAAAACGCGCTCAGGATGACGATGGCGAAATAACCGAGGTTGTTTCCGAAGCCTTTGCTCAGCGACTGGAATACGTCCCCGCTGCTACTGCCGGCAAGAAGTGGGATCAGAATCGCGCCCAGTAGCATCGCTACAGGTAGAGGAATGGAAACACTGCTCCATAGGTTTCGTAACCGGGAGCCTGTTTTCGTCCTAAGCGTTTCTACCAACATCCCTGTACCTCCAAGCGTTACCGCAGCCGCCTCTGAAAAGCCCGCAAGCCATACCTCCAATTCACAATCGCAAAATACGTTGCGCACCGCAACTAATATCTTGGAACAATTTCGTCGGCCCTTATGCCCAAAAAAATGTGTCGCTACGACTGCTAAGGTGGTATTAGCGTTTTCCCCGGAATTGCGAGCCGAGTGCTATGCCAAAAATTGATCAGATCGACCAGGATGCCGAACAGCTCTATGAAGCGCTGAGTCATTTGGTTCGCGTGTACCAGTTTCGTGATAGAGATCGCAGCTGCTGCGAGGGCTTATCCGTCACTCAATGCTACGCACTTGAGCATGTGATTAAGGCAGGGCCGGTTCGCGTTCAATCGTTGGCCAGCGAGCTTTTTCTCGATAAGAGCAACGCCAGCCGGCTGGTCGATTCGCTTGCCAAACAAGGGCTAGTTCGCCGTGTAACCGACGCAACTGACGGCCGCGCCCTGGCGATCACGGTGACGCCAGAAGGCACGGCCCTTTATGAAAGTATTCGGTCGGATCTGGTGGGTGAAGCTCGCAACCTGGCCTGCGATTTGTCGAAAGAAGCACGTGACGGGGCGATCGAAATGCTTCGTCGCTTCGCCAAAGCCACCGAACAACGCTGCGGTCTGAAAGACCTCAGCCGTGACGAGTATTTGCCAAGCAAATGCTGCTGACGCTGCGGTAAGGCTGCCGCCTCCCCTGATTTCAACGACTCTTCCCCAGTTCCGTTTCCGAGTGAAATAACCAATCTGCGGTTCTCGTGAAAATCGCAGAATGGTAGCGCGCGCGTCTCATGACACATTCGCTTTACCGCATATTCGAACTATCGTATATTCGATTTTCCATATGCGTGAGGTGTGTCCATGAGCGCCCCCATCAAAGTGCTTTTTATCTGCGTTGCTAACTCCGCTCGATCTCAGCTGGCAGAAGCACTGCTTAGACACAGCGACGCGCGTTTCGAAGCGTTCAGTGCAGGTACCGAACCGACTGACGTTGATCCTCGAACCATTGCTGAACTGGCTCAAGTCGGAATTAACGCCCAAGGCCTACATAGCAAGTCCGTCGAAGAGTTTCGTGACGAGCATTTCGACTACGTAATTACCCTCTGCGACAAGTCTGCGCGTGAATGTCTGGCGATGCCCAAGGCAGGTGAAATGCTTGCCTGGGACTTTGAGGATCCAGTGAGCAGCTCTCACCCGGACGCCTTCAAACACGCCCTTCACGATATCCACGAACGCATCAAATTATTTGTATTGGTTAAAACCAAAC
The DNA here is from genome assembly GCF_001648775.1 of Pseudomonas fluorescens. Lineage (GTDB taxonomy): Bacteria > Pseudomonadota > Gammaproteobacteria > Pseudomonadales > Pseudomonadaceae > Aquipseudomonas > Aquipseudomonas fluorescens_M. The sequence goes on along the minus strand of NZ_LVEJ01000018.1, from coordinate 248,516 downwards.
ACCTGGAGGCCTCATGAACGAGCCAATCACTCCTACCGTTTTGTTCAAAAGCCTGGCAGATGACACTCGAACCAAAATAACGCTACTCATCGCCCGCGAGGGAGAACTCTGTGTATGCGAACTGACCGCCGCTCTTGAGCAGAGCCAACCAAAGATATCTCGACATCTCGCACTGCTGAGATCCTCCGGGTTACTGGCGGACCGCCGGCAGGGCCAATGGGTTTACTACCGACTCCACCCCGAACTGCCGACCTGGGTCACCGAAGTGCTTAAGGGTGTCGTTGATGCCAACCAGCAGTGGTTGGACACAGAAACCAAGCGGCTCTGTGAAATGAACGATCGTCCAGTCAATCAGGCCGTGTGCGGCTGATCCAACCTTTCGAAACGAGCCGCTCGCATGCTTATCGCTCTACTTATTTTCATCGTCACCATCGTTCTGGTCATCTGGCAGCCCAAGGGGCTGGGTGTCGGCTGGAGTGCCTCATTGGGTGCCGCCCTTGCTCTGTTGAGCGGCGTGGTCAGCATTGGCGATATCCCAGTGGTATGGAATATCGTTTGGAACGCCACGGCGACGTTCATCGCCGTGATCATCATCAGTCTGCTGCTCGACGAGGCTGGTTTCTTCGAGTGGGCTGCCTTGCATGTCGCTCGCTGGGGAGGTGGCAGCAGCCGCAAGTTGTTTGCCTTCATCATCTTGTTGGGAGCAGCTGTGTCAGCACTGTTCGCCAATGACGGCGCGGCGCTGATCCTTACTCCCATTGTGATCGCCATGTTGCTAGCCCTGCGCTTTTCACCCGCAGCGACTCTGGCGTTTGTGATGGCCGCAGGATTCATTGCCGACACCGCGAGTCTGCCGCTGGTGGTTTCAAACCTAGTGAATATCGTCTCGGCCGATTACTTCAACATTGGCTTCAGCGAGTACGCGGCAATCATGGTGCCGGTCAACCTAGTCAGCATCGCTGCAACGCTGGGAATGCTCCTGTGGTTTTTCCGAAAAGACTTACCCAAGACTTATGACCTGGCACAGCTACATGCCCCAGAGGATGCGATTCGAGATCGCGCAACGTTTGTGGCTGGAGGGTGGGTGTTGCTCGCGTTGCTGGTCGGTTTTTTCGTTGTCGAGCCACTGGGTATACCAATCAGTGCCATCGCCGCCGCCTGCGCATTGGTGCTCTACGTCATCGCCGCCAAAGGTCACGCCATCAACACCAGTAAGGTGCTCAAGGGTGCTCCGTGGCAAGTCGTGATCTTCTCGCTGGGCATGTACCTGGTGGTGTATGGCTTGAAGAACGCCGGACTGACTGACCACATTGCTCAATTGCTCAATTGCTCAACGTATTCGCTGGATATGGCATTTGGGGGGCATCGCTGGGTACAGGACTCCTGACCGCCGTGCTTTCTTCGATCATGAACAACATGCCAACAGTGCTCATCGGCGCGCTCTCGATCCATGCAACGGAAGCGACTGGCGTAGTTCATCAAACCATGGTCTACGCGAACATCATTGGCTGCGATCTTGGTCCGAAAATCACTCCAATCGGCAGCCTAGCCACACTGCTCTGGCTACACGTGCTGGCTAAAAAGGACATCACCATCAGTTGGGGTTACTACTTCAAGACCGGTGTGGTGCTCACGCTTCCAATCCTCATTGCCACCCTGAGCGCCTTGGCTTTGCGCCTCAGCTTTTGATTCCAGGAGATCACGATGAAAGTCCTATTCATGTGCACCCACAACAGCTGCCGGAGCATTTTGTCCGAAGCGGTGTTCAATCACCTTGCTCCTGATGGAATGGAAGCCGTCAGTTCCGGAAGCTTCCCAAGTGGCCGGGTAAACACCCAGGCGATTCAAACGCTCAAAGCTGCTGGTATCCCTATTGACGGCCTTAGCAGCAAAGCGTCCGACGCCTTTGAAGGGTCGCCACCAGACATCGTAATCACGGTCTGCGATCGGGCTGCCGGCGAAGCCTGTCCGATTTTCTTCGGCCCGGCGCTCAAGGCTCACTGGGGACTGGCAGATCCCTCCGAAGCTACGGGATCTGAAGCGCAAATCGAGGCGGCATTCCAGCAAACCCTGAGCAAAATCCAAGAGCGGGTAAACGCCTTCATTTCGTTGCCTATCGCTACGTTGAGCACAGACGACCTTAAAACTGAGCTAGCCCGCATCGGCACGTTGTAGGCCATGTCCCGCTGGTGCCAGGAGTCACTATGAAAGACCATTTCCCAAACATCGAAGCAGATCTCATCGACGTCCCAAGCATGGAACGACTCACTCCTCGTGAGCCGTCCACGCATAAACCGCGCATCCTTCTGATCTACGGGTCGAACCGCGAGCGTTCGTTCAGCCGGTTGGTTACCCAAGAAGCAGCTCGGTTGCTGGAGCACTTCGGTGCGGAAACACGAATCTTCAACCCATCAGGATTACCACTGCCTGATGATGCTCCGGATACCCACCCCAAAGTCGCGGAACTCCGCGAGCTAATGCAGTGGTCTGAAGGGCAGGTGTGGTGTTCTCCGGAGCGTCATGGATCGATGAGCGCCGTCTTTAAAGCTCAGATCGACTGGGTGCCATTGGCGATGGGCGCAGTGCGTCCGACCCAAGGTAAAACTCTGGCCGTTATGCAGGTGTGCGGCGGCTCTCAGTCTTTCAACGTGGTGAATCAGTTGCGGGTACTGGGCCGCTGGATGCGCATGGTGACGATCCCCAATCAGTCTTCAGTGCCCAAAGCGTTTACCGAGTTTGACGAGAATGGGCGTATGAAGCCTTCGTCTTACTACGATCGCCTGGTCGACGTGATGGAGGAGTTGATGAAGTTCACCCTGCTATTGCGTGACCGTCAGGACTACTTGGTAGACCGTTACTCGGAACGCAAAGAGTCGGCTGAAGACCTGTCCAAAAGGGTGAATCAGCGTTCCATTTAAGATGTGTTTCGTGGCTGCGTGTAAAAATTCGAGGTGTAGCTGCGAACGGCTACATCCCGAATGCGCGAGACCTCACCGGTACATATTTCAATCAAAACAGCGCTTCGAAAGCTTCATTACTGTTCCCTTCCAATATCCGCTTTGCATTCGCTCTCGTCGATTGCATCGGGTTGACCCGTTGGCTATGCGCTATATCTGTCATCTTAGTCAGTGGCGAGATGAACTAGGCTTCCTGAATCACTCCTCAAGGACGATCTCCATGCCTGATAACTCAAACTGCAAGATCGCCACCGCAGATGTCCTGACGTTGCTCCTGCACAATCAGCACGCACTAAGTGCGGCAATTGAAGAAATCACCAAATGGCTTTCGGAAAATGGCGCAGGCAACGTTGCAGTCAACGCTCTCGTGGCGATGGAAACATTGGACGCAAATGCAATGGCGATTACTGATGCGATTATGCAGCTACGGCAGTCCTAGTGATTTACCTTTAATCCCGTGATAAAAAATGACTGAAGGCAGTGGGTGTCCGCTGCCGCTCACCATTGGATTCAGGCAGGGACAGTGGCACGAGCCTCCGCAGCGTCCAGTAGTCGCTTTAGGACTTGGAAGCCTTCGTCGTGGGTGATCAGGAAATTAATTAGATCCTCAGCAACGAACCTGAACGCCTCATCGATCTTGAAGGTCTTGAATAGCTTAGATGCCAGCAGCATGCCTGCTGTATTCAGTAACCCCTGTTCGTCCTTACTGACCAGCTGCGGAAAGAACGTCGATACTACCGCTGTGCTCAACGGCCTTATGTCTAGGGAGATCGCGCAATATTCCCAATGCCAAACTCCTTTTGTGGGGCAAAAGGTCGGGCCGTCATCATTGAGCATGTAGTTCCAACGATCACTTTCCCACATCCACTGAGGAGGCTTCAGTAGGTAGGGGGCAGCTTCATCAGAATAGACCGTGACCTCGTGATTGCGTCCATTGCCCCAGATCATTAGGGGAAACTGCCCCAAATAGTTCTCGGCGCGCTCTCGTAACTCAAATCCGGCCAACTGCTCATTGATACCTGATTGCACTGCTGCTTGACTGCGACCTTCAGCCAGGCATGCTACCGTCACCCAAATATCGATATTCCGCTGCAATAAGGGCCGTAGGTCGAGGTAGATGCGTTTGGTCAAAGGCGCGGGCAACTCCTTGGCACAATCTGCTTCAAGGATTAGCGGGATAACCCTCACGCCTGGTTGATCAACAATGTGAGCCAGCATCTGCAGCTCGCGAGATAGGCCTGAATTTTCTTTTTTTGCTGAACGCAGGTAATCCTGATCACAGAGGCACAAAACAGTAAGTGGCCGCTTGGCGAGCTGCTTGGAAATAGCAGCGTCTGGCAACTCACCATAGCCGATGTTGTCTCGATCCCAGAAGACGTCATAGTTCCAGTCCAAATGGGAAACAATGTGCTGGCGTACCCATTCCTTGTTCTCGAATCCATCTCCCCATGCATAGGAGATGAAGATGGTCCTGCGCTTTTCTTCATCCGTCATATCTGCTCACTTTTTAAAGTCTGGTCTTGAGAGACTGGTTGCTCCTTCGGCAGTGGCTACATGGCTATCACATCGTAACCAGGCCCTTCATTATTGAGGGCTTTGCTTTTTTGAGGTTTTAAACACTCTGGCCATGTTCGAAACAAACGGCAGATCCAACTACTGCAATGATCCAACGAAAGCTCGCCCACAAAAACTGGTCTTTTGGCTACCTAATCGATTCGGAAGTCGTGTGCCCTCTGCCCCTCATAGACTAACCTCCACCTCTGACAAAATGTAGTGAGGGAGGCCAGTGGACGGCGATCAGACAGAGCGAAGTCCACGTAATGCTCCACGTAAAAAACTTAAAAAAAGTTAGATTAGGTAAGTGACTGATTTATGGAAAATAAACCAAATTTAACAGTTAGGAAGGATCCAGAACGAATGACTGAACAGATTGAGCCCGGCAGCGCCAGCCACGCCGCCCAGCAACGCCAGCGTGCCAGCCAGTTGGCGCAGGCGGTTCGCGGCGAATTGCAGAAAGCCCTGATCGGCCAGAACCCGGTGATCGACGACGTGCTGACCGCGCTGATTGCTGGTGGCCACGTGCTGCTCGAAGGCGTGCCCGGGCTGGGCAAAACCCTGCTGGTGCGAGCACTGGCGCGTTGCTTTGGCGGTGAGTTCGCGCGCATCCAGTTCACCCCGGACCTGATGCCCAGCGACGTCACCGGCCACGCCGTGTACGACCTGCATACCGAGCAGTTCAAGCTGCGCAAAGGGCCGTTGTTCACCAACCTGTTACTGGCCGACGAGATCAACCGCGCCCCGGCGAAAACCCAGGCAGCATTGCTCGAAGCGATGCAGGAACGTCAGGTCACGCTCGAAGGCCGCGCCCTGCCGATCGCGCAACCGTTCATGGTCCTGGCCACGCAAAATCCGATCGAACAGGAAGGCACTTATCCGTTGCCGGAAGCCGAACTCGACCGTTTCATGCTCAAGGTGCGCATGGACTATCCCGACGCCGACCAAGAGTTGAACATGGTCCGTCAGGTCAGCCGCTCGACCCGCGCCGACATGCTCGATGTGCAACCGCTGCGCACGGTGTTGCAGGCCAAGGATGTGCAAGCCTTGCAGCGCATCGCCAGTGACTTGCCGCTGGATGATCAGGTGCTCGATTACGCCGTCAGGCTCGCGCGCAGCACCCGCAGCTGGCCGGGTCTGATCCTTGGCGCCGGGCCGCGCGCCTCGATTGCGCTGGTCCGTTGCGCCCGCGCCCGCGCGTTGTTGCGCGGCGGTGAGTTCGTGATTCCCGATGACATCAAGGGCTGCGCCCTGGCCGTGCTGCGCCACCGTGTGCGCCTCGCCCCGGAACTGGACATCGAAGGCCTGCAAGTCGATCAGGTGTTGCAGCAATTGCTTGATCAAGTCCCGGCGCCGCGCCTGTGAAACCCTCGCGCCTGCTGCTGGTCTGGCTGCTGATCCTGCTGGCCATCGGCATCGTGCTGGGCACCTTGCAAGCACTGGAGATCAACGTCCCGGCGAGCCTGTTGGCGATCAACTGGGGGTTGCTGCTGGCCTTGCTGGCCTTGGCAGCGCTCGATGCGATACGCCTCAAACGCTTGCCCTCACCGTGCATCAGTCGGCAGATCCCCGGCAGCCTGGCCCTCGGCCGCTGGAGCGAGGTACGTCTGGAGGTCGCGCATGAATTGACCGAGACGTTGCAGGTTGAATTGTTCGATCACGTCCCCGAGGGTTTGAGCTTCGAGCACTTGCCGCTGGCGGTCGAACTGCAACCCGGCCAGCGCAGCCTGATCAACTATCGCCTGCGCCCGCTGAAGCGCGGTCACTTCAGCTTCGCCCACTGCGAGATCAGCCTGCCGAGTCCGCTGGGATTATGGTCGGGCAAACGCCTGCTCGACGTTCCCGACCACACCCGCGTCTACCCGGATTTTGCCCGACTCTATGGCGGTGAACTGCTGGCGGTGGACAACTGGCTCAGCCAGCTCGGTGTGCGTCAGCGCCAACGCCGTGGTCAGGGTCTGGAGTTTCATCAATTGCGCGAATTTCGCGAAGGCGACAGCCTGCGCCAGATCGACTGGAAAGCCACCGCTCGCCAGCGCACGCCGATTGCCCGCGAGTATCAGGACGAGCGCGATCAGCACATCATCTTCATGCTCGACTGCGGCCGACGCATGCGCAGCCAGGACGCCGAACTTTCGCATTTCGACCACGCACTCAATGCCTGCCTGCTGCTCAGTTACGTGGCACTGCGCCAAGGTGATGCGGTAGGCCTGAGCACGTTCGCCTGCGACCGCCCGCGCCATCTCGCGCCGGTCAAAGGCAGTGGCCAGCTCAACGTCTTGCTCAACAGCGTCTACGACCTCGACAGCACGCAACGCCCTGCCGACTATCAGGCCGCCGCCAATCAGTTACTACTTCGGCACAAGCGCCGCGCGCTGGTCATTCTCGTGACCAACCTGCGCGATGAAGACGATGATGAACTGCTGAACGCGGTTAAACGCCTGAGCACGCAACATCGAGTCATGGTGGCGAGCCTGCGTGAAGAAATGCTCGACACGCTGCGCGATACCCCCGTGCAAACCTTGTCCGAGGCGATGACTTATTGCGGCACGGTGGGTTATTTGAATGAGCGCGCAGAACTCCATGAGCGCTTGAGTGCTCATGGGGTTCCGGTGGTGGATGTTCGGCCTGGGGAGTTGGGGGTCGAGTTGGTGACTCGTTATCTGCAATGGAAAAAAGCAGGGATCCTGTAACCCTGCTCAGCAGATTTATGACCGCGCAACGACGGTGAAAACAAATGCTTTGCGATCGAAAACCTTTTGTTGTGGATCACGTATCTGGACCTCAATGGTCATACTGCCCACGGTACTTGCGGTGAAGTTTTCATGGGTGTCTCCGCGTACGTTGGTGGTCGTGCGCCAGGCTTGTTCGATGTCGTTCTTCACCCAAACAACCTCCTGTCCTTCAACAGGCCTTTTACTGAGCGAAGCAATGACGTTGGCATACACGAGTGTTAGCTGGCCGACCTGAATCACGTCCCCTCCCGGTACGATCAATGACTTAAATTCAGGAACGTCTACAGCAACGACCAGAGATTTCATATCCCATCCGGCAATCCCTCCTTCGACAATGGCTTGCAGCACCCCTTGCCTGATAAACGGCAATACCAGAGTGACCTCGGCAATCCCTTCGGCATTTGTCTTGCTCGGCTCAATCGAAGCGCTCTCAAAGGACCAATTCACCCATACATCCGGCAAGGGTTCACCTGTCAAAGCGGAAATAACAGTTGCATGCACACGAACTTCCTGACCTGGGTAGCCCGGCGGATCTACGTTGACCAACGCCTGTATTTCCCGTGGTTCATGCAAGAATAACGGCATCGAGACCGTCTCCGAATACAACGCATTGCCCACCCGCGCCGTCAGCTCAAACGCCCCCGGCGTGGTCGGAACGAACCGCACCTTCGCCACCCCGTAAAAATTGGTGAGCGCCGTGACCTCGCCAAGATCCTGGCTCCACCACGTCACCGCTACACCCGCCATCGGCTTGCCGTTGATCACCGAGATCACGGTGATCTGTTCCGACACCGCGTCCTCCCAGAGCAGGGTTTGCATGACACGTTCGCCACTGACGATTTTCATCGCGGGCGCGCCTTCCCCTACAGACATTGCGTTGACCGGCGAAAGGCTCGCCAGCCGTTCGGAGGCGAAGCACAAGCCAAAGCCACCGTCCTTCAGGTCGCCAACCTTGAAGGTGTAGGTCAATCCATCCTCGCTGAAAGGTTCGGGTTCACCGAGCGAGGTTCCAACAAAACTGATGTCCAGTTCCGCTGGCCCCGCCCCACTCGCCATCCCCAGCGCCAGACCTTTACCCAACAGAGCGCTGTTGGCGGCAGCCGTGACCTTTAACTGGTGCTGAGCCTTGCGACGCGGGAAAAAAGTTCGTTCAGCCCACGGCTGTTCTGGCTGATTATCAAAACTGACCTTCAAGCCGGCCCATGGATCCTCTGTAAGCGCAGTGACATCGATCGAACGAGTGTCCTCGTAGTCGTCGAAAAAATTTTCTACCAACGCGATCACCGTATACGTATCTGCTTTTTCCGGCGCAAAGGCATAACCGCTCCAGCCTTCGTCATCGGTGCGCACGGTATCCCCGATTGCGCCAAGCCACCATTTCACCGGTACATCTGCCACCGGTCTGCCGGTGAAGTGGGAGAGGATCTGCACCCACAAGTGCGCCGGTACTTGATTGACGACCGGATCCACCGCCGGCTCACGCATGACATGAACTCTGACTTTGTTATGGTGCAGCACCATCGGTTTGGGGATGGCCCTGAAATTCAGTTGAGGCAAATGAAGCGTCAACGCAAACCGGCCGGGCTGTTCGCTCCTGGAAAAGTTCAGCTCCCAGACTGCACCACCGTCGGTCAAAACTTGTGGAGCGTCCAGCGGCGGGCAAACTTCTGCCCCCAGATCTTCGGTTTGCTCCCAGATCAGCGCAGCGTGCAGCCCCACCAATGGACTTAATCCGTTGGGCAAGACATTGAAGCGGTGAATGGCGCCCAGACAGGGATAAAGCGCCTGGTCATTCATCTGTATCCGGATCTGATCGAGCAACAGGCTCACTCCTTTGTTCAGATCCGCAGGCAGCAAGCGCCCCGGCAACGCGCGAACAACGCTCAGACCCCCCAGGCGCAATTCCAGATCAAACAGACTGCTGAGGCCCTGCTCAGTCACCGCCAGTGTCCATTGCACGCCCTCCGTCGCCAATGGCTTCGGTATTGCCAGATCGGAAGGCTCTAGCCCGATATTCGGGTCCACATTCTGGCGCCAGTGCAGACTGATGTTCCGATTGATCCACGGGCTTTCGGTGCGGGGTTTGACGGATAAGGTGTATGACTTCCCAGGTTGACACACCAGACCCAACGTATTGAGCTCGACAGGTTCGTCGTCCAACAGAATCTCGACCTGATCTTTCCAGGGACTGGTTTCGATCGCGTGAACTTTAAACACTCGCTCGACTGGCACAGCCTCCGGGTGCGCCTTGACCCAGGCCTTGACCTCCAGATCCCCGAACGCTTCCGGCGTGTAGAGCAAACTCGCCCAGCCATCGGCGCCGGACCGGGCAGCCATCGGGCCCTCGCGCGTTTGCCAGTCGACCAGCGCATTGCTGACCGGCACATTTTCAGTGCCTGTCGTGTCGTGCAGCACCTGCAACCGCAGTAACACGCTCTCGTGCTCATCGACCACCGGAGACTTGTTGGCCTCGCGTACTTCACCCACTTTCACCCGATTACGCGCCAGCGACATCGGTTTACCCGGCGAAGGTCGCAGCAGTTTCGAGCAGACCAACGACAGCTCGAATCGGCCGTCGAGTGTATCCTCACTGCTCAGCGTCCAGACGACTTGCACAGTGTCGACGGGCACCGGACTTTCAAGCTCCGGGAAGACTTCGACTTCCAACTGCGCATGGCTGTCGCCAGTCCAGTACAAGGACAACTCGGTTTCCAGCAAAGGACTATCAGCCGGCAGGCGTACCTTCAGCTCATAATCGCTGCCCCGGTTCGGATAGCCTTGCGCATCCCAGGCGGTCTCGCCATCGTCAACGACAGCCCGCAGGTCCCGCCATGGATCGGTGGCCAGTACCCGCACCGTGAACTGTTCAGTGGTCACACCGGTGCTGTAATAGCGGCTTTCGACTGACGCCTCGATGGCAATCTCCCCCGGCTCCTTTGGTAAAAAGTCGTAATAGGCCCAGCCTTCGTCATCGGTAACAGAAGCGCTTGTTACCCCTTGCCCCGGCACCAACCAGTTGACCGTCAGCCCTGCCAGTACCTGCCCGGTGTAGTAAGACGCCACGCGTACGCCCAATTGAACGCGCTGTTCATATTCCAGTATCGGGTAATACGCGGCTTCGAGCGTCTGGCGAAACCTGAGACGGTGATGCCCCAGCGACACGGGAATCTTGTAGGGGGCAGAGGCGTAGCGGTTAAGCAGGTTCAGCGTGAGCGAATAACGATCCTCATCCCCCAACACCGGGCAATCGAGCATCCAGTGTTCTGTCAGCAACTGTTCGATATCTTCACTCGGGGTAATAATGATCGCTTCCTGCGGATTGCCATCCAGCGTCAAAGACGCTTGCGTGCCGTCCCAGGCATTGTCCGGCGGCGGCATGAAGATCAACTTGTGCGCCTGGGAGTCCGTTGCCCCCAGACAGAGGTACACCGTGCTGTCCGCCGACAGGGATTGCTCATCGAGCTGCACGGTTTGTAACGTCAACGGGTCCAGATGCAACTGGACGTTGAGCCGGGTGATACGCACTTTGGAGTAATAATCGGCGGGCTCGTTCTTCGGGCTGATGATTTCGAAGCGAAGTGTGTCCTCGGCCACCACCAACACATCCAGATTCAGCTCGTATGGCGTCGGTTCAAAGGCCAGCGGTTGCCCGGCCGCCAATCGCGCCAGGTCGTCTTGCAGATGACGCGTGGGATCGGGTTTGAGCTCAATCGCACACAACGCTTGTTCGTCCTTGAAGATGCGCAGCCAACCGGATTCGACATGCAGGGTCTGGCAGAGAAAACTCAGCGTGTAACGTGCACTGGCGTCAGGCGTCTTGGGGATCGCAATATCCTGGCTGACGCCCCCCGCGTTACTGAGGTCCAGAATCCTGACGCGTTCACCGTCGAAATCCTCCTGAGTAACCGCGCTCGTGCCGACGCCGTTACGTGTCCATTCCTTCAATGCCTGGCTGAAGTCGCCGTTGCGAACCAGATTCTTGTTCGCTTGAATGACGGGTTCACTCATGATTGCCCACTCCCTTGCGCTTGACGGCGGGTACGTTTTTTTCAGCCTTGGTCACCAGATCTTCGACGTTACGGGTAAAGGTCGACTCACCCACTTTGGCCGTAAAGCGGATGTGTAAGATGAAGTCAGTCATTGATCGCAACATACCCGCCTGGGGCTCTTTCAACGGCCACGGGAAGTTCAATTGCCACTTGGAAACCGCCCCTGTGTTTTCAAAGCTGTTGAGCAAACCTTCGTCGGGCTTCATCGCGGTCAAACCGTTGTCGGCAATCCCTGCCGACAGGACAATTTGCTGGCCACTGCGCAAGTTGATCAACACATCGCCTGGCGCCTGGCCTACCGGGTTGTGCAGGTACTGCACCGACTGTGTGGTTGCACGGGTCGCCGTTTTACTTTCGATCTGCCGCAAAGTAGCCCGCACGTTCTCGAATGGCCCGGCTAACAACGGCAGGTCGCCTTCCAATGAACTGATTTGCCGGCAGTAGTGCCCCGGATGATCACGGTCGAACAGCAACTGGGTCAGCTGGAATTCCAGGGTGCCGGTGTCTTGCAGTTGTTTAAGTGCAGCAGCCCAACTGCTGATACCGATCTGGCGCTCAACCTGGTCGTCGAACAACTTGCGCAGGGAAACGGTTTTCACCAACTCCTGCCGCCGCTCGTAGCGCTGCAGGTATTCGCGTTCCATACGCAGCAAATGCCCACGCAAATGCTCGCCAGCGGTCAAACCATGACGTTGATCGAGCCATGCCTGTGGCAAGGGGATCTGCGCTTCGTAATCGCCGGTTTCGGCATTCATCGACGACTGCGCGCTGAGGCACAGACTGACCGCCGCATCATAAGCCTGATAGTGCAAGGCCTTGAGTTGCCCCAGCATCCAGCCGAACAGCTCGGCATTGCTCGCGCGTTTTTTCAGGAAGTTATAAACCGTCAACGCCTGAGCATTGGCCCGCAGGGTTTGTGCAAGGTTTGTGCGAGCCGCTGTGACCGCATGGCCTTGCGCCTCGATCTGCGCATTGATCGCGTCAACTTCGGCCAACGCCTGATCACGTTGCAGACCCCATTCACCACGGCGTCGACGATAGCCTTCGGTCGTGGCCTGACTGTCGGCTTCCGATTGCGCCATGGACGAGGCTATTTCCAGACCGAAAACCACCGCATCAATGGCATTTTCAGGTTTCATGCCGCCATTGGCGGTGCCATAGATTTTCGGCAGCGCCGCAATCAGCGCGCCGGTGGGTTTGAGGACTTTTGCGTTCAGAGCGAAATACTTCGACAGTTTCAGGCTCGCCATGACCTCATATTCAACCGCCGAAATATTCTCGTCGTAGCGCTGTGCGTAGGCATCCGCCCGCTGCTGCGCCACTACCCGGCTCATCTGCAGCGCCGTGACGTTCGCTTCCAGCTGAGCGATCGATTGCTCCTGCAGGGTCTGGGCATAAGTGCCCAACTCCAGCAGGTGAGTTTGCTGCAACTCCTCCTGCTCGGCGCGATCTCGGCGTTCGAGCAAATTGAGTACTTGGCTGCCGTAATCCTGTAATGCCTGCACCGCACGCAAGGCAACTTCGAAGGTGACACGCCAGCGAAACGCGTTAACCACCAGCCGCCCGCCCATCGGCCTTGGCCCACCGACACCACCCGAGGCCAGATCGCGTAACAGCTGATTGGGATCCGTCGGCGGACTGAACAAGCTGATATCCAGCGGCTTGCCATCAAGGGTCATGTTGTGGCGCAGGGTGTACAGGCGTTGTTCCGGCCCGGCAAACAAGTCAAGCAGTGGCTGGTTGATCGGCGCTTTGAAAGGCTCGTTGGCCAACAAGCCGAGGGTTGCCGTGGTTTCGGAACCGGCAGCGATGTCCGCCAGGCTGAAGTCCAGCGTTTGCTCGAATTGTTCCAGTGCAGGACGCGTAGAGCTCAGTTTCAGCAGGTTTTCCACGGTGTCGGCTTGCCAACCGCTGACCGTGCGCGCCAGCGGCGCCTTGCCCATCAGAAACCCGGCTTGCACGTAACACAGCTTGGCCGCTACCAGGCTGTCACGCGTCAACTGACGGTAATACCAGTCGCCCCAGCCCATCAGATTTTTCACGTAATCGCAGAACATCAGAATCCTGAAGTGCTTGGGCGCCGCGTAACCGATGGCATCCGGGTCTGCCGGTGCCAGTGCTTCGCAACCGGCATTGCCAGCATCGTGGGCCAACGGTCGGCAGCGCCAATAGGCCACTTGAGGTGCAGCGCTGGCAGGGTCGGCAATGGCTTGCGGATCGAAGACGTAATGCGCCCATTTCTGAGCATCAGCGAAACGCTCTTCATCACGCAAACGCGTGAAGACCAGATGTGGCAAATGGAAAAACAGCTCCCAGAAAAACAGACCGTTGGCGCCATCGAACGCCCCGTTAGGCTCATCGAAGGCCTGCAGGGTTGGCGGTGGCTCGGCAATAAACTGAGTGTCCCAGTCCAGTACCGCATCGACGGAAATATTGGAGCGCTGAACCAGTTCGGGACCGAACAATGAGTTCAGGCGGGTGTACTTGAGGTACGTCCCCGGCAATTCGAAAGACAGAAACTGCGCCGCATCGACGCTGTTTTTCACCAGTGTGGGCGGGGTGAAATCCGCTAGATTCTTGATCGTCAGTTTGAATGTTTTACCGCCATGTTCGGCAGATGACGTCAGTAAAGTAAACGTTGCGGGGGCCGGCCATGATCCCTCGGCACGCCTGAACGAATAGGATTTAGTGACCCAATCACCCGCCTGCGAACGGGGTTCAGCTTCGGGAGTTGGGTCACTCCCACTGGATTGCACCAGCGTCAAGGTATAAAGAATTGAACGGTCATCGGGCAACCCCGTGGGCCTGCACAAACCATTGACGGTCAGGACATCGTCCTTACCTACTCGCTGGGCCGAAGCTCGCAGATCCAGATAGTCCGACATGAGACCCTTCGGAATACCTTCGGCGGTCATCGTCACTTGGGTGCCGAAGGCGTGCTGCACTGTTTCTGGCGTGGCGAATCGACTGCGTGCGGTGTCCAGCCAGCCACCGGCATCCGTCGGATCCAGACGCATCAGCACGTCATAAACTCTGTACTCCTTTAGCAGTGCTTGTCTGGTCGGCCCTTCGTTTTTACCGCCCGAGATCAACACCCCCAACTTGCCTTTGGGAGAAAAAGCGTCCGTCCACACCGTTGCAATCAGCCGAAAATTCTCGGCATGAGCGATATCTGCCTCCGCGCCATACACACTCAGCGGCGCCGACCATTGACCGTTTTGCTTCATGAAGGCCAGGTTGACACTGAGTTTGTCAGGGATGAAATCATCCTGTGTTTTGCCGGTTACCCTGTCACTCCACTCCGCCCAGACCAGACACAACCGTCCGTTCCAGAACACCGGGCGCATATCAAGCACCCGGCTGGCGGGCTGAATATCCACGGCCTGCCATTCACTCCAGGCAGCCGGATTGACCGCCGTACAGGTGGGGGTGAGTTCAATCTCGGCCTTGCGCCAGAAATACTGGAATGGCTGCACGCGTTGCCGGCCGACAAAATAATAATCGGCTCGCTCTGGTGAGATGCCGTCCATGTAGCAACTGATGACATCGAGATCACAGGTCTGCTCGAACGCTTGCAGATAGTTCTGCAATGCCGTCTGCACCGAGTCAGTGCTCAGGCGAGCCTGATTGAGGTCGTTTTCAAGGTCCCTGAAGAGGCTGCTCTTGCGCTGGCGTACGAACGGATTGATGTAGTTTTCCGGGTAGAGCCGGATCAGTTGCACCGCCGCCCAATCGGGATAGTTATTGTAGAGTTCCCATTGCGCGAGATCGCTGGCGGGGAATTGGTGATTTGCAAAATCAGGCTCAAGCCTGCGGTACACCGCGTGGATGAATTGCTGCGCACAACTGCTCGCTTCGGCCACCTTGGAGCTTTGCACCGCGAAGCTGTCCAGAGGATCCATACGCAGCAGTTCGAACAAGTCTGCCGGCGTCTTCACAAAGCCGTAATGGGTCTGACTGGTTTGTCCGATGCAGTATTCAAGCAATGCGGTGCGCCGCTTTTCCAGCAGACCGCCAATGTCATTCAGTGCCATGATCCGTGCTCCTTGGAAAAATTGCGGAATAAACGCTGGTCAGGGGATGTTCCTTTGCGGCGTCCCACTTCCCTTGAACGTAATGGCATCGAACAACAGACTTTTATCGGTACTTGTACTCTCCCAGGTCACGATGAATGTGAATTCGCCGCCCGTCACGCTGGAAACAAAAGTCCGCGCCAGCCCTTCCTGATTGGTCAGCGCTCGACTTGGGCGGATCAGTGCGCTTTCGCCTTCCTGCCCCCCTTCAACCGTCCAGTTCACCCATTCATTTTTTCCAAGGTTTGTGTATCTATCCATGAGTGGCACGTAGAGCTCGACCTCCTGGCCGCTCGCCACGATTTCCGATGGCACCGGCGACATCAGTGCAGCGACAAACTCCAGACTCTCGAAATCGCAAGTCAGGTTGATCGCAGGAGCGTTCTGCGGCTCAAACAAATCCAGCCAGTACACAGGCGTGTCCATGCCCATTTCCTTACCGGGGGTATAGGTGGCTGTGAATGTGCCGTCGGGCTGGGTATTGCCCGTTTCGATGTGGCCCAGGCTTGCGCGAAAATGCACTTTGACACCGCTCAGGAAATTTCCGTTAGCGTCTTTGAGCGTGACCGTGTAGACGGCTTTTTCTGTGGATCCGGCGACAATTTCGCTTTTATCCACGGTGCACGTCGTGGTTACCAGTTGCCGCAGATCGGCTGGCAGTTGAACGATGGGGGCACGCGCGACGGACTCACTGAGCAAGGCCAGTTCGGCGGCCTCGGCGTAGACCACCCTTTCCACCTGTTCAGGCAAATTGCCGATCAGGAAAATCGTCAGTGCATCCATGCCCGTATCCATCGACAGTTCACGCACGCGCATCAACAGAGCCAGTTGGGTCAGGTCTGTGAGAATCGCTGCCGGGGTGTCCATGCGCTCGACGCACTCTCGCACCTCCTGCACGCTCCAGCCGAAAAACGCGGCAAGTCGGGTGGCAGCCGCCAGTTGCAACAGGCGCTGCGCGTCTGGTCCCCTGGCTTCAACAAGATGCACCGCGCGCAGGTAGTCGAGCAGTTTCTGCGCCGGTTGCGTGCTCAAGCCGAACGCCCGAGTCAGCGTTGTCAGGTGATAAAGCGTTTGCATCGACATTACGTATTTGTCGCTCTGCCCCATCCAGGCGTCGTAGCCGTAATCCAGGTACTCCTGCAATAGCACGGCACTTAAACCCAGCGTCGACACGACCTCGCTGCGGCGCCGTACGTCGGCCAGCAGACCGAGCAATGGATCAGGCTTCGCTTCACCTCGGCGAGCTGATGGCTCGATGCTGGAATCGACACGTGCGCTCACCTCTTGCAATAACCGGTAAACCGTCGCGTTGGCCCAATTCAGTACGGGTATCGCCTGTTCCACCTCGACCCCGGCATAGACCGCCAGCGTTTGCTTGACCAGCGACTCTTGCGCATCTCTGGCGTCCAGAAGCACGCTCAGCAGAATGTCGACCATGGCCGTGCGCGAGTCCGCCTCGACAACGCCAAGAGCATTATCGACCGACCATTCGAGCCTTCTGCGGGTTTCAATCAGGTAATCCTCCGGCGTCCCGACGGGTGCCAGCACCAGACCGCCGGCATCAACCACAGCCGGCATGCCATCGGCCTCGGCGGACAGGAAGTCCAGCCAGTCGGCCGCACCGGCACGCGGCAGACCGGCCATCAACACACCCGCGTTGGAGAACTGTGCCGTTGGCAGCAGATTGCGTATCTGATCGAACAACTGCCGATCCTGCTCGCTGGCTTCGCGCGCAGGTTGCGGGTCTGCCGCGT
Source organism: Pseudomonas fluorescens (assembly GCF_001648775.1). Classification (GTDB taxonomy): domain Bacteria; phylum Pseudomonadota; class Gammaproteobacteria; order Pseudomonadales; family Pseudomonadaceae; genus Aquipseudomonas; species Aquipseudomonas fluorescens_M. The sequence goes on along the minus strand of NZ_LVEJ01000018.1, from coordinate 231,394 downwards.
GTTGCAACATCCACAACACTGGCAGCTCGCTTTGCTCGCACCACTGCACGCACGCCAGCAGAGCGGTGATGATCTGCAAAATATCGGGCGCGGTGCTTTGGCCAGCGTTGATAGCCGGAGGGCCCGCCACACCGTCCAGCCATTCCTTGCCACCCAATTGCAACAGCATCAACACACCTTCAACCGGTGTGAGGTTGAGCAACCTTGGCAACCTGACTAGTCGATAAAAACTGGAAATGATGGGCAAACAGCGGGTGAACGTGCCGCTGGCGTTGTGCGCGCTGGCCACTTGCACTGCCAGGTACTGATAGGTCTGGATGTCGATCCCCAGGCCATTGCACAACTGGTTGATCGTCAAGTTGACCTCACCGGGTGCAGGTGTCACCGGAAAAATTCCGTCATCCAGTTTCAGCGGCTCGCGAAAGCTCCCCTGGTTGTTGAATATCTGATCGAATGGCGACAACGCTTCGCCGCGCCCGTAAATCCCCAACTGATCGATGAACGCCGCGAAGTCCACGGCTGAACAGTTGTAACGTTCGCGCAAGGTCTGGAACAGTCCGAGAGCATGTACACCGTTGTTGGTTATCCACCATGCGCCTTCAGCCAAACCGCCGCGTTCTTCAGCCCGGGTTGCGGCAACCAGCAAGGCGTCTACCTGATCACTGGGCAATGCCAGCCAGTTGCACAGGCGCACCATCCGGTTCATCCGGTCAAAACTGGGAAACCCCTTTTCATCTTTGGGTAATACTGATAGCCGATGCATAAAAGCAGGGGCTATATCCGGTTTATTGATGTGTATGCCGGGGTGCGAGTGGGCATTGATGTAAACCGAACCGGAGCGTGCGCTTTCCGCGTGCCCGGTATCCTCCTCCTTGTACGTCACATTGGCGGAACGCACCGGGGCGAACTCGTGGATCGACAACAATCGTTCGATCGAGGGTGCATCGAGTTTTGTGTGTTCGGCGAAGAACGGGACCTGATAAAGGTTACCTGCGGGAAGTTCTTCCACGCCGTAGTTATCCTGATAAAAATCGTTTAACTTGTTGAAGTTTGCGGCAGGCTCCGTTAACAACGCGCGCTGATAAGGCCCCAATCGCGAGGCATGTGCCAACGCACGCTCGGCGTTTTCCGTCCAGGCAGCCGCTGACAAAAAGTACGGGTAGCCTTTATCCACTTTGTGCGCAAAATCACCTACCGACAGATCATTGAGCTGCGCGACACCGTCAATCGTGACCCAATGTTGGTAGTACGGCAGGCCATTGGGATAACGAGCGTTAATCAACGCGTCTTCGATCGAGGCATTTGCAGTCAATCCGCGTGTTCCCGGATGGGTAGCGATGAAGGTTTCAAGCACCGAGACGATGATGTCCACCGAAGACACCGACTGATACACCGCATTGAAATCGACCGACAACCCCATCAGATCGCGGCGGCGAGTATGCAGTTCGTACTTTTCCGGTGGAGACTCTTGTCCCTGACGATAAGGTTCGATCCGGTCGCGGACCCAGCGCAGCAGGTCAATCAGATAGGCCACTGGTGAGGCGAGCGACTCCAAAGCCTCTGGCAAACACATACTGTCGAATGGGGTAAAGAACAGGTCCTCATACCTGGGGCCAGGCACCATCGACAACAGCCCTGACGACGACGTCTGTGTACCGCTGCCAGCGTGCAACTCGCGTTCGATGAACTGGCGGCTCAAATAAGTGGCCATGCTGTTGGCCCGGTGCAAAAACCGCTGAGCCTCCTCGACGCTAATCTCATGTTTGCTGACCATACCCGGTACGCCCATCTCCACCAGAGGAAAAATCGAACCTCCGTCTTCCAGGTATGCTTTGAGATTTTGCAATCCGGTGTTCTGGACAGTTGCCTCTTCGGTAAACAACTGCGTGTACAGCTGCAAACCGGGACGGCGTAAATCAGCCATGATCAGATTCCTTAGGGCGAGACCGGGCACGCGCGGCCTGTCGATTGCTACAGGTCGCGTATTCATTCAAGAGAATTGAGCGCCAGATGGTCATTAACGTCTACTGTCAGATCTGACAGGTTTAATGACCGTTCATCGGCATTCTGCAGCTCAGGTTTTTTTCGAAGGCTCGGACAGCACTTCGAAACGTGCACTCAAGCCCCAGTCGGACAACTTTGCCCCTGGAGTGATCGTCTGCCTGAAGCGGCACCAGTTGCCACCCGGCCTCGAGGACGTATCGGAGATGCCACGCCACTGGCCTTTTTCGATAGTCAACGCAGGCGTCAATTTAATCTCCGGATTGAACCAGGCTGCGACCTGCCCGCTACCTTCCTCGCCCATGCCGGCAAAGACCACCGGCTCGCTGATCGAGCGACCTGCTGCCGGCTTATTGATGACGGGCAAGTACGTACCCGTCACGACATCGCGTCGTGTGGCGTCTGACTCGAAGTCGCCCAGTTTTGCCCTCACGATCAAAGTCATGTTGCCATCGTCCAGACCAGGGCTGACACCGACCGACCAGGTGCGATCCTCAAGCACCACGGTGCTTTGCATGTCGTTCCCCAACTCCACGCTAATGGTATCGCCTGGTACACCGAAGCCCGACACCACCACCCTCCGTCCGACGTGTTCCTGCAAGAGTGGCGTCTCGATGAAAGGCGCTGCCGGAACTACGTCAAACATCAAGTCCTGGGTGTCTTCAGACTCATAGGGTTTGCCAGCAAAATCGAAATACTGCCGAGCCCGCATCGTGTTGTGGCCCAATGGCAAATCCACTCCCCACTCCCAGTCACCGTACTCATCCACCGGTATATTTTTCAACCAGGGCTCTTCACCGCCCGTCAGCCAGATATCGACCCGCCCGAACGGCATGCCCCGCCCTTTAAGGATGCCATTACGCGGCAACTTGCCATCGGGCGACGGCGCGGTAAATTGAGGTGGTAACAGCACGACCTGGAAGCTTCGCAGTTCACTTTTCTCGGAGGGAATTTGATTAAGTGTTTGCACCGCATAGACCGTGAATGGACCAAAAGGCAGATCGCTGAGTTTCACCGCCCATTCGCCATTCTGTCCCACCAGAAACGGCAGCCCTATTTCCTCCGTGAATTGAGCGTTCGTTAACTGCAACGTAGCGCCCTTCATACCGTTAGTACCCTCGACGACGACCTCGCGCCCCACCTTTTCGCCCGCTCCCGGCTGTGTGATAACCGGCGTGAACATCGGCTGTTTGACAGTGAAGGTTTTAGACGCGGCGTCGGAGGTTTGCACGCCGACCACTTGGGTCACGGTTACGGTATGCAGCACATTCGGGGCAAATGGCTTTGCCCGCTGGAAGGACCACGTGCTACCAGTGACCTTCGCCGCGTGTGCAACCTCGTTGTCGTCGCTGTACCGGATGTAGACCTTTGCCCCCGGCCAGCAAGTACCACAGAGCTTGGGTGACATGCCGGCTTCAACCGGGTCGTTCAGACCGGGGGCTAATGGCGGAACGTTGACTATGTGCTCAAACCACTTGGAACAGCCCAACTCGTCGTGGCATTGGCGAATGTGCAGTACGTAGTCCTTCAACGGACCCACTTCAGTCTTCGCAGTGCTCGACCACAGGCCTTCACTGACGGTTGCATCGGGAAAGTGCGACGCCACGCCTCCGGGTATCAATAACTCAACTTTGGCACCGTCAACGCCTTTACCACTGACAATGGGTTGATAGGTGGTGGTGGAGGTGACTTCGCTCACGTTCAGTATGATGGGTTGAGACAACTCATCCTCTTCCCCATGCGTTGACTCGATCCAGCCATTGGCGTTATCAGAAACCTTTTGAATAGCCTTGAGTTTGTAAATACCGGAGGGCCAACCCTTAGCCGTGGTAACCCAAGTACCGTCAATTGCCTCAACCTCCGCAGGCGACTCGACTGACGACTCAAGGACAGTGATCACAACTGTCGCACCCGGGTAGGCGGTGCCTGAGAACCTGATCGAATCATCGGCCAAAACTTCGACCTGGATGCCGATCAACTTGGGAGGGCGAATTTTGAACGCACGGGGCACACTGCGCCTGGACTGCAATCCTGGAACGACAGTGATGGCGACCAGTGACACAGGTCCTGGCGGGACGTTGACGGCCGCCTCCCAGTTCTCACCCGTCAACGGCCAACTTTCCCCGACCATGTCTTGAGTCAAATCACGGAACACCTGAACCGTGGCTCCCGCCTCGCTTTGGCTTCCAGACAGCTTGAAATTTGTTTCCTGAAAGATTGGCTCAGGACTTATGACAGGACGATTGCTGGCAGTAACGGTTACGCCTTTCGCCCAAAGAGACAAGGTAGTGCCAAAAGTCTGCTGCGCTGTGAACGTGAAGGATCCCTCTGGCAGCTCCACGCGCACAGGTGTTGACCAATGGCCGTTTGGCGGGACCAGTACTTCGCCGTAAAGAGTGACGCCAGAGTTCTCTTGATAGATCCTGACTGTCGCATTGGGCTTTCCATCGCCAGAGACTACGGGCCTTTGCTCCTTTACATGACCCCCGGCGACTGGAGAGGTAATAACGGGAGCGTTCAAGATTGTGAAGTGCCTGGTCTGAGTGTATCTGCCACGCACTCCTGGATAGTTTTCCTCAATAAGGAAGTCGCCTGACTCAACGTTGGGCAGCAATTTGGCTGTCCAGGTATTGCCGCTCGTGGCAGTCACTGTTTCGGTCAGTGCCGTGGCAGACCCCGGACGCACTACGGTAATAATATGCTGACCACGGGCGGTTCCCCTTAACTCCCCATCAGCAATGATTAACCTCGAATCAAACGTGGCTTCAGGCCACATTTGCGCATGCTGGGATGTCCACTCAGAATCTTGCCCGTAGTACCGCCACCTGGCATCAAACCTTGCGCCGCCCTCGCCAACGAGTCCGGAAATCTCGATGGTGTGCCAATCCAACGCTTTGAATAACCTGGCATCTACCACTCTGCTGTAATAAGAACCACAGTGATAATCGATCCAGACCGGATGAGTGCCATCACTTTGAGGAATGTAAAAGGTAAGCTTCGTTATGGAGCTGCCCAGCATTATCTCGTCTCTAAATCTGAACACCGGTCCGTCGGGCTTACCCCCAATACTTTCTCTTGGCAGCAGCGGAACATCTTCAAGATCGTTGATATCCGGTTTTTCCAATACCCTTACAGTAATGTCAGCCATGGTAGCGATCTTCCGTGGTTCGTCGTTTACACAATGTCTACAGGCACGGCAGCACTACTGACACCTGTAAAATCTGACAGTCCCGACAAACGGTAACGGGTTCCAGCGAATCAGGAGTGATCGCGCTTAGCGCCTGAAGCGCAAAGAGATCGCAGTCTTCGGCAACTCCAAATCGGACGTGGGTGTGGGTGTGTACACCCGGTAGTAGCCGCCAGGCTGCGATCCTTTGCTCGGGCTGCGGGGGAAAATCAGGCCGACGCCGGCAACGGCTGAAAACTGAAATACTGACGCAACGCCTCAACCAGCTGCCCATATTCCGGCGGCGGGCGCAGCAGGCTGAAGCCGGCGTCGTAATGCAGGGGGGTCGCGTCTTCGTGGCACCACAGGCAGCACGCTGTCAGGTCGATTACCTGCTGGCAGCCGTCGCCGCAGGGGATCTTCAAGCGCAAATGGAAATCCACGCCGGTCATCATCGGCAACTGACTGATCAGCATCAGCCCGTCTGCGGACACGTTGCCGAGAAAGCCGATGGGCTTGTCGGTGACGCTGTTGAACACCCTGAGGAAATACGGCAACTGGTGCCGTTCGATTCGGCGGTCGGTAAACATGATGCGCAGTTCGCCATGCAAGGCTCCATCACAGAGCCGCACCTTTGCTTCGGAACGCGCCGGTATCGCCGGCACGCTCTCCCCGCTTCCGGTGTGACAGTCGCTACCTCGCTGTCACGTGACCACTTGCCAGTCGCAGGTGTTGCCCCGGATTAGAAACACTGCTCTAAACCCGGATCATTCGACTATAGCTCAGCCTGTACAACCGGCCAGATTTTGTATGACAACTGTCATCAGAAGCGCGTCGGCTTGACCACGGCGGCGGCGCTGCGCGTCGGGTAGTGACCCAGGCTCTGCAAGGTTTCCAGGCGGGCGCGGGCGCGGAAAGCGTATTCGCTGTTCGGGTATGAGGCGATGATGAACTGATAGGTCTGCGCCGCATCGACAAACATTTTCTGTCGTTCCAGGCACTGCCCGCGCATCATCGACACTTCCGGCCACACATACGGGCGGGCACGGCTGGCGCGTTCGACCTTGGACAGTTCGAGCATGACCTGCTCGCAATTGCCGCGATCATAGGCGCTGTAGGCGTTGTTCAAATGATGGTTCATCGACCAACGGGTGCAGCCCGTGACGGCGAGGACGCTGAGGGCAAGGGCGGCAATGGGTACGAATCGCATGAAGGTTCTCCTGTCTTGAGCAATGTATCGACCCAGGGTCGGAAATCTTCAGGCGCGTTTGTCCCAAAGTTACCGTGTTCAATAAAGAAACCATTAAGTAGTGCATTCGAACAATGACTACACCCTCGGAGCATAGTAGCCTTCGCTTGCGCTTGAACTCAGGAGTCTTTGCATGTCCGTCCGTCGTACCAAAATCGTCGCTACCCTTGGCCCGGCCAGTAACTCGCCGGAAGTTCTCGAACAGCTGATTCTGGCTGGTCTGGACGTTGCCCGTCTGAACTTCTCCCACGGCACCCCCGACGAGCACAAGGCTCGCGCGAAGCTGGTGCGTGACCTCGCTGCCAAGCACGGCCGCTTCGTCGCCCTGCTGGGTGACCTGCAAGGCCCGAAAATCCGTATCGCCAAATTCGCCAACAAGAAGATCGAGCTGAAGATCGGTGACAAATTCACCTTCTCCACCAGCCATCCATTGACCGAAGGCAACCAGCAAGTAGTCGGCATCGACTACCCGGATCTGGTCAAGGACTGCGGCGTGGGCGACGAGCTGCTGCTCGACGACGGCCGTGTGGTGATGCGCGTTGATACCCAAACTGACGATGCATTGCATTGCACCGTGACCATCGGCGGCCCGCTGTCCGACCACAAAGGCATCAACCGTCGCGGTGGCGGCCTGACCGCACCGGCCCTGACTGAAAAAGACAAGGCCGACATCAAGCTCGCCGCAGAAATGGAAGTCGACTACCTCGCGGTGTCCTTCCCGCGTGACGCTGCCGACATGGAATACGCCCGTCAACTGCGCGATGAGGCTGGCGGTACTGCCTGGCTGGTGGCGAAGATCGAACGTGCCGAAGCCGTGGCCGACGACGAAACCCTCGACGGCCTGATCAAGGCCTCCGACGCGGTGATGGTTGCCCGTGGTGACCTCGGTGTGGAAATCGGCGACGCCGAGCTGGTGGGCATTCAGAAGAAAATCATTCTGCACGCACGCCGCCACAACAAGGCTGTGATCGTTGCGACCCAGATGATGGAGTCGATGATCCAGAACCCGATGCCGACCCGCGCCGAAGTGTCCGACGTGGCCAACGCCGTGCTCGACTACACCGACGCCGTAATGCTCTCGGCTGAATCCGCCGCTGGCCAGTACCCGCTGGAAGCTGTGCAGGCGATGGCGCGCATCTGCGTCGGCGCTGAAAAGCACCCGACCGGCAAGACTTCGGGCCACCGCATCGGCACCGAATTCACTCGCTGCGACGAAAGCATCGCACTGGCGACCATGTACACCGCCAACCACTTCCCGGGCGTTAAAGCGATCATCGCCTTGACCGAAAGTGGCTACACCCCGCTGATCATGTCGCGCATCCGTTCTTCGGTGCCGATCTATGCGTTCTCGCCGCACCGTGAAACTCAGGCGCGTGCAGCGATGTTCCGTGGCGTGTACACCGTACCGTTCGATCCGGCTTCGCTGGAACCGCACGAAGTCAGCCAGAAGGCCATCGACGAGCTGGTCAAGCGCGGCGTTGTGGAAAAAGGCGACTGGGTCATCCTGACCAAGGGCGACAGCTACCACACCACTGGCGGCACCAACGGCATGAAGATCCTGCACGTGGGCGACCCGCAGGTCTGAGTGACGCTGAAAAACAAAAGCCCCGGCATGTGAGTGCCGGGGCTTTTTGCATTCTGATCTGGAAGATGTGCTGACTGCCCCGGCCCCTTCGCGAGCAAGCTCGCTCCCACATTGGAATGCGTCCCCTGTGGGAGCGAGCTTGCTCGCGAAGAGGACTGATCAGTCAGTGAAGATCTCAATGCCGTTTGATAAACCCGCTCAACGCCGCCAACGCTTCCGGCGAGCGCAGCCGTTGGGTGAACAGCACACCCTCCTCCTCGATCACCTTACGGATCAGCTCGCGATCCGGTGCCTTCATCAATTGCTTGCTGATACGCACCGCTTCGGCCGGCAACTCATCGAAACGCAGGGCCATTTCCCGCGCCTTGCTTAACGCCGCATCGCCGCTGCCCAACGCTTCGGTCGCAATCCCCCACTGCGCAGCCTGTTCACCGCTGAATCCTTCACCGAGCAACAACAACTCCGCCGCTTTGGCCTGCCCCAGCAAACGCGCAAGGATCAGGCTGGAGCCGAACTCCGGGCACAAACCAAGATTGACGAACGGCATGCGCAACCGCGCATCGCGGGCCACGTAAACCAGATCGCAGTGCAGCAACAACGTCGTGCCAATGCCCACCGCTGCACCGGCCACGGCAGCGATCACCGGTTTGCGGCACTCAAGCAGATTGAGCATGAAGTGGAACACCGGGCTGTCGAGGTCGCTTGGCGGTTGCTGAATGAAGTCGGCGATGTCGTTGCCGGCCGTGAAGCATTCAGCGCTGCCGGTGATCAGCACGGCGTTGATTTGCGGGTCGCTGTCGGCCTGTTTCAACGCTTCGGCGAGGCAGCTGTACATGGCGCGGGTCAGGGCGTTTTTCTTGTCCGGGCGGTTGAGGCGCAAGGTCAGTAAACCGCGTTCGCGTTCCAGCAGGATGGCTTCGGTCATGGCATCTCTCGACAGTTCGGGCGGCTCTCGATCCGATGAAGAATTCAGCGCTTAACCACGGGACAGGAAGACGTCGGCCAGCAGTTGATTGCGCGGCAATCCGGCCAGATACAGGCGCCTTGCAAAGGCGTCGACACTGGCCGTCGAGCCGCAGACTAAGGCCAGGGTTTGCCGGGAGACAAGGCGCAGTTGCGCCAAAGCGGCGGCTGACTCGGCCGTCGTCCACAGCTCGACGCTGAGGTTTTCGCGCTGCGCGGCCAGTGCCGCCAAGGGTTTGGCCAGGTAGTGCGCATCCGCGTCATGGGCGACGTGAATAACACGAATGGCGCCTTGATGATCCTGCCGCAGGGCTTCACGCAACACACCGAACAACGGACCAAGACCGGTGCCGGCGGCAAGCAGCCACAGCGGCCGGCTGTGCCAGTCCGGATCGTAATGCAAAGCGCCGCCGCGCAGTTCGCCAAGGCGCACCGGGTCGCCGATCTGCAAGCGCCGCGCCGCATCGCTGAATTCGCCGGGCAGGCGACAATCGAGGTGAAACTCGAGGAAGCGATCCTCTTCCGGCAGGCTTGCCAGCGAATACGGCCGGGCGATGTGATCGATCCACAGCACCAGATGTTGCCCGGCGCTGTAGCGCAATGGCCGCTGCGGGGCCAAGCGCAAACGCAGCACGCCATCGCTCAGCCAGTCGAGTGCCTCGACCACGGCCGGGCGACCGTCGGCAAGCGGATCGAAGGTATGCACCTGCAAATCTTCGACGACCTGACACTGACAGGCCAGTCGCCAGCCCTCATGGCGTTGTTCGGCGCTCAAGGCATCCGGGCGGTTGTCGGCCGGCAGACCTTGCACGCATTGCACCAGACAGGCGTGGCAACTGCCGGCACGACAGCTGTAAGGCACGGCGACGCCGTTCTGATTGAGGGCATCGAGCAGGTTGCTGCCCGCCGCCACCGACCACTGGCGTTGACCGACGCGAAGTTCAGGCATCGAGATTCTCCCAGGCGGCGGCACAACGATTGCGTCCGTCGCGCTTGGCCCGATACAGCGCCTGATCGGCGCGCTGCAAGGCGTCGTCCAGATCATCGCCCAGTTCCAGCAGGGTCATGCCCGCCGACAGGCTGAGGTTGCGCACGTTCAGGCCGACCAGTTCAACATCGGTAAAGGCCAGGCGCAGGCGCTCGCAACAGGCAGTCATGCGTTCAGCGTCGCAATCGGGCAGCAACACCACAAATTCCTCACCACCATAGCGCGCCAGCACATCGCCGTCGCGCAGACACGCCTGGGCAACGCCGGCGAACGCCTGCAACACCTGATCGCCGGCGGCGTGACCGTGCAGGTCATTGATGCGTTTGAAATGGTCGAGGTCGATCAGCGCCAGGCCATGCACCACGTCGCTGTCCATCGTGTTCAGCTCACGCGAAGCCAGGCGCAGAAAATGGCGGCGATTGAACAACCCGGTCAGCTCGTCGGTGGCCACCAGATCTTCCAGCTGCCGCATCATCCCGCGCAGGGTGTCCTGATGCGCCTGCAAGGCAAACCGGCGCTGACGCTGGCGTTGCCGCGAGACCTGCACGAAGCGCGCATACAGCACCAGCCACGCCAGTACCATCGCCAGAATGCACACCTGCAGGGCGGCGAGCGCCGGATCCGGCAAGAGGAAGTGATAGCCGTCCCACAGCGTGATCGCGCAAAAACTGAAGAACACCAGCAGCGCACAGCGAATGAACGCCCGCCGGCTGAGGTGGAACAAACCGAACAGCAGAATCAAGACATAGAACACCAGAAAGGCGCCCCGGGCGTCATCCAGATGCGCGATCAGCCAGGTTTGCCAGCCCAGCCCCAGCAGCACCTGCACTTCGGTCAGGCTGGGGTCGGCAAAGCGTTGATTGCGCCCGCTCCAGAACAGCGCGAACAGGCTCGCCTGACTGATCACCACCAGCGCGCTGCCGATGGCCACAGAACTCAGGGACTGGCCGTAATGACCGGTGAAAAACGCCAGCCACAGCAGCAGCAAAGCCAATCCATAGGTGGCCGCAGCAAGGGCAAAACGTTTGAGCAAAAGACGTTGAATGGCGTTATGGGTCAATCGTTGACTCACCGTGCGATAGGAGGCTGACAGAGTGTCCTACTCTACAGACCGGCTGCCACTTTAGTGGCGTAGTCGATAAATGACCACCGATTTTCGGGCTCGAAATTTGACGTCAAAAGTGTGGCCTGCGCTTACTGCCAAAAGCCCCTCACCCTAGCCCTCTCCCAGAGGGAGAGGGGACTGACCGCGTTGTTTATCCGAGTTACACCGACCTGAAATACCGAGCTGAACTCAGGTCTGAACAGCATGAAGATCGGCCCCTTTCCTGAGCCGGCCTAAGGTTTTGAATAGCACGAAGATCAGCTCCCTTTCCCCCAGCCGGACTTAGGGTTTGAACAACATGAAGATCGGCTCCCTTTCCCCCTCGCCCCCCTTGGGGGAGAGGGCTGGGGTGAGGGGGTCAATCCTGAAGTGCAAACCCGCTGTCCGATATTCGCCCAGCCATGCGACCAACGAATGACTGCCGGCACGTGTACGCCCCACCGAGGCGCGGTATACTGCCGCGCCTTTTTAGCGTCGCGCCAGCAGCCCCGGCGTGCCTTGAAAGGTGCTTGCGACCGACCGATGCACCCAAGCCGCAGGCACCTTATTGAATGTTCCCGTCTTTTAGAGGAGCGCGACTCATGACCGTGATCAAGCAAGACGACCTGATTCAGAGCGTTGCCGACGCCCTGCAGTTCATTTCCTATTACCACCCCGTGGATTTCATCCAGGCGATGCACGAAGCCTACCTGCGCGAAGAATCGCCAGCGGCCCGTGATTCGATGGCGCAGATCCTGATCAACTCGCGCATGTGCGCCACCGGCCACCGCCCGATTTGCCAGGACACCGGTATCGTCACCGTGTTCGTGCGCGTCGGCATGGACGTGCGTTGGGATGGCGCCACCATGGGCCTGGACGACATGATCAACGAAGGCGTGCGTCGCGCCTACAACCTGCCGGAAAACGTCCTGCGTGCCTCGATCCTCGCCGACCCGGCGGGCGCTCGGAAAAACACCAAGGACAACACCCCGGCCGTGATTCACTACTCCATCGTCCCGGGCAACACCGTGGAAGTGGACGTGGCGGCCAAGGGCGGCGGTTCCGAGAACAAGTCGAAGATGGCCATGCTCAACCCGTCCGACTCGATCGTTGACTGGGTACTGAAGACCGTTCCGACCATGGGCGCCGGCTGGTGCCCACCGGGCATGCTCGGTATTGGCATCGGCGGCACCGCCGAGAAAGCTGCGGTGATGGCCAAGGAAGTGTTGATGGAATCCATCGACATTCACGAGTTGAAGGCCCGTGGCCCTCAGAACCGCATCGAAGAAATGCGTCTGGAGCTGTTCGAGAAGGTCAACCAGTTGGGCATCGGCGCCCAGGGCCTCGGTGGCCTGACCACCGTGCTCGACGTGAAGATCATGGATTACCCGACCCACGCCGCTTCGCTGCCGGTGTGCATGATCCCGAACTGCGCCGCCACCCGTCACGCACACTTCGTGCTCGACGGTACAGGTCCAGCTTCGCTGGAAGCACCTCCGCTGGACGCCTACCCGGAAATCGTCTGGGAAGCCGGCCCGTCGGCTCGTCGTGTCAACCTCGACACCCTGACCCCGGAAGACGTGCAGAGCTGGAAGCCGGGCGAAACCGTCCTGCTCAACGGCAAAATGCTCACCGGTCGCGACGCCGCGCACAAGCGCATGGTCGAGATGCTCAACAAGGGTGAAACCCTGCCGGTCGACCTCAAGGGTCGCTTCATCTACTACGTCGGCCCGGTTGATCCGGTCGGTGACGAAGTGGTTGGCCCGGCTGGCCCGACCACCGCGACGCGGATGGACAAGTTCACCCGGCAGATCCTTGAGCAGACCGGCCTGTTGGGCATGATCGGCAAATCCGAGCGTGGCCCGACCGCGATCGAAGCGATCAAGGACAACAAAGCCGTGTACCTGATGGCCGTCGGCGGTGCTGCTTATCTGGTGGCGCAAGCGATCAAGAAGTCGCAAGTGCTGGCGTTTGCCGAACTGGGCATGGAAGCGATCTACGAGTTTGAGGTCAAGGACATGCCAGTGACGGTTGCCGTTGACAGCAAAGGCGAGTCGGTCCACATCACCGGCCCGGCGATCTGGCAACAGAAAATCAGCGAAAGCCTGGCCGTCGAAGTGCAGTAAGCTTCGCAGCCATGAAAAGGCCGGCCCGTCACCCGACGGGCCGGCCTTTTTTATGCCCGTCGTTTGGCTTTTACGGCTTGATCGGGATTTGGCGATAAAAACCGCCATCTACCACACTTTTTATTCTTGATGACCTGTCAGATCTGACAGGTTACGCGCACGCCTTTTCTTGCTAGCGTCAATCCACCTTCGTGTTCACGTACGCAATGGATTGGATCATGGCCGATCAAGAACTGAGTATCACGCCCCCGAGCATCGCCAAAAGCGCCTCGATTGCCACCATCGGCAAGAGCTGGGGCGTCGTTGGTCCAACGGGAGCGGCATCGTTCGAGCTGCCATTGCCGATCTCCAGCGGGCGGGGTTGGGACCCGCAAATGAGCCTGAGCTACAGCAGCCAGAGCGGCAATGGCCCTGTAGGTATTGGCTGGGAAACCGTGGGAGCTGGCGCCATCAGCCGGCGCACGCAAAAAGGCGTGCCGCGCTACACCGATCACGACGAGATCATTGGTCATGACGGCGAAGTGTGGATGCCGGAGCTGGCTGACGATGGCAGCCTCAAATCACGCCTGGAATCCCGTTACGACGGCGTCGACATCGGCGCGCACAGCGTGGTGCGTTACTGGCCACGGGTCGAAAGTGGCTTTGCCCTGTGCGAGCGTTGGCAGCAAACCGGCCAGGCGCCATTCTGGCTGGTGCACGGCGCTGACGGCTCGCTGCACCTCTACGGGAAAACCCACGCCTCCCGCCGCGCCGATCCCGAAGATCCGCTGCGCGTCTCGGCCTGGCTGCTCTGCGAGAGCATGAACGCACGCGGTGAACACATCTGTTATGCCTACAAGAGCGATGATCAGGACCCCGACCCGATCCATGATCACCGCGCCCAGCGCTACCTGCACCGGGTGTGCTACGGCAACGTCACGGCGAGCAAGGATCTGTATAGCTGGAAGGTGGAAAACCCGGCCGATCTGGACTGGCACTTTCACTTGCTGTTCGATTACGGCGAGCGCAGTACCGCGCTGACCGATGTGCCGGCCTACGATGGCGACACCCTGCAACCGTGGCTCACGCGCCAGGATCCGTTTTCGACCTATGGGCAGGGCTTTGAACTGGCGACGCGCCGGCTCTGTCGGCAAGTCTTGATGTTCCACCGTTTCAGCGATGAGCCCGCGCTCAAACCGGCGCTGGTACGACGTCTGTTGCTGGAATACTCGACACCTTCCAGCGAATGGTCTTTCAGCCAGATCAGCGCCGCCCATTATCAGTCCTATGACGCCGACGGCGGTGTCGAGAACAGCCCGCCGGTGGAGTTTGAGTATTCAACGTTCGAGATCAACCGCACCCCCACACGCCTGCTCGAATCCGACAATCAGCCCGGCGTGGAAGACGGCGGTTTTTACCAGTGCGTTGACCTTTATGGCGAAGGCGTGCCGGGTTTTCTGTGTCGCTATGATCAGTGCTGGTATTACCGTGAGCCGCTGCGCAAAACATCGGGCACCGATGAGATCGGTTACGGGCCGTGGCAGGCGCTGGAGAGCATTCCGGTGGGCGATCGCCAGCGCCCGGTGCAACAACTGCTGACGGACCTGACCGGCGATGGCCGCCTCGACTGGATCAGCGCGCAACCGGGCATCAGCGCGTTTCGCACGCTCAATGCACAGCGTGAATTTGCCGATTTTGTCCCGTTCAAGGCGTTTCCGCTGGAGTTTTTCCACACGCTGGCGCAACTCGGTGACCTGAGCGGCGACGGGCTCAGCTCACTGGCGCTGATCGGGCCGAACTCGGTGCGTCTGTATGCCAACCGACGCGAGGAAGGCTTCGCCGCCGCCGAAGAGGTAGAGCACAAGCCGAGCGATGATCGTCTGCCGCTGTTCAGCAACTCGCCGAGCGAGTTAGTGATGCTGGGCAACCTGCTCGGCAGCGACATGCCCGAGCTGTGCCGGATCCGTCATGACGAAATCAAATGCTGGCCAAATCTTGGGCACGGCACCTTTGGCCAAGGCCGGGTCATCAGCGCCCTGCCCTTTGCCTACGAATCGTTCGATGCATCGCGCGTGCGCATCGCCGACCTCGATGGCAGCGGTGCGCCTGCGCTGATTTATCTGCGATCGGTGGGGTTCGATATCTACCGCAACCGTGGCGGCAACGGGCTGGAACAGACACCGATCCACGTGCCGTGGCCTGAAGGCGTGCGTTACGACCGCTTGAGCCTGGTCAGTTTCGCCGACCTGCAAGGCCTCGGCTGCGCGAGCCTGATTCTGACCGTGCCACACATCACGCCGCAGCACTGGCGCTACGACTTTGTTGCCGCCAAACCCTATCTGCTGACCGCAAGCAACAACAATATGGGTTGCAGCGCCAGCGTGGTTTATCGCAGCTCGGCGCAGGAGTGGCTGGATGAGAAGCAGCGCATGCTGACGCTGAAAAACCTGCCGGTCTGTCATTTGCCGTTTGCCGTGGCCGTGGTCAAAAAACAACGGCAACTGGACGAAATCACCGGCAATTGCCTGACCCAGACGTTCGTCTACCGCGAGGGTGCCTATGACGCCAGAGAACGTGAGTTCCGCGGGTTCGGCCAGCTGCAACAGACCGACAGCGAGCGCGCCAGCGCTGATGACGAGGCTGGTTTTACTGCGCCGGTGCGGGTCTGTACCTGGTTTCATACCGGGCAGTCGCTGAACCCTTCGCGTGCACATTACTTCAATGGCGATCAACAGGCGTGCCCGCTGGGCGAAACCCTGTTCAGCCGCTATCACGCTACCGACAAGTGCGATGAAACCATCACCCCGCCTGATGCCGACACCGAATACGAAATCGCCCGGGCACTGGTGGGTTCGGTCATGCGCATCGAAACCTACGCCGAGGACGACATCGATACACCGGGGATACCCCGTCCTTTTGCGGTGCAGGAGAACCGCTGGCTGGTGCGCGAAGTGCGGGCCCGAGGCCAATACGCCTCAGCGGTATTGCTGCCGCTGGCGCTGGAAAACATCAGCTACCAGTACGACCGATTCATCGACGATCCGCTGTGCCGCCACGACCTCAATCTGAGCTGGGACGCCCACGGTTTATCCACCCATGCGCTGACCGTCAGCTATGCGCGGCGCCTGACCGACGCGGACACACCGCCCTTTGCCGATGTCGATGAGCAACAGTGGTGGCGCGATGCACACGACGAGGCGCAGCAATCCTTTTATCTGAGCGAAACACGCGCATGCTTTATCGATCTGACCGACGATGTGCAACAGTGGCGGCACGGTTTGCCGTGGCAACAGCGCGGCAATGCACTGGTGCTGCCCAAAGGTCTGTTGCCGGAAGGTCTGACGCCGCAACAGGTCAACTATACAGACCTGCTTGAGCATCAGGATTCAGCGCACTGGGATGCGCTGCGGGTACTGACGACGCAGTCGGTGCAACGTTATGTGAAGGCCGATGGCACACCGCACGAGGAGGGCAAAGCCGATTTTGTCGCACTCGTCGGCCCATTGGAGCTGGCGCAGCTGGACAAGACCGCGCTGGATGCCTACGACGTTTTACCAAAACCCTTCAATATTCGCGACGAACTGGCGAAGATCGGCTACACACCGATGCGATTGTTATTCGAAATAGCCCCTGCCATCGACGAGGAACAAAACCTCTGGTCGGTGCATTACGGCTATGCCGATTACGCCGACCTCAGCGGTTTCTACAAGGTGCGCAGCTACCACGAGACCCTGAGTCAGGGCGCGACTCTCGCCGAATATGACGCCTACCACCTGGCGATCACCCGCGTCGAACTGCCGGATCACTGCACCACGCACATCGAGTACGACTACCACGCCTTGCAGCCGCAACGCATCATCGACGCCAACGAAAACATCGAAGAAGCGCTTTACGAGCCTTCCGGACAACCACTGACCACCACTTTTTACGGCACCGAACGGGGTGTCGCGGCGGGCTTCAAACCCCTGAGCGAATATCAACCACCGGAAGATCATCGTCCGGACCCGGCCATTGAAAACCCCGAAGGCGCGGTGCAAAAAGCCGCGAGCACGCTACGCAAGGACCTGTTCAGCTGGATGGGCCAGGTATCGCCGGACGCCGTTGCACTGACCGCATGGGTCAACCTTGGATACGTGCTGCCCAGCGGGCATATTCGCGCCAGTGCTCGCCGGCAACTGACGCGGCGCACCGTGCTGAGCGCCGCGGAACTGGCGCTGCGCGAGTTCATTGACAACGCTCACCAAGAACCGGTGCACAGTGTGGTGCTCAGCGCCGATCGCTACCCGGACGATGAAATACCGACACAGATCCAGATCATCAAAGCTTGCGTCGACGGCTTCGGCCGGGCCCTGCAAAGCCAGCAATTGGTCGATCCGGGCAAGGCGTACGCGGTCGACGCCGACGGCTCGCTGATCGTCGAGGATGGCCAGTTCGTAGAGGTCGACGCCGACCCGCGCTGGCGCATCAGCGAACGTGTCGAATACAACAACAAGGGCTTGCCGGTGCGGAAGTTCCGGCCGTTTTTCGCCAATAGCCATGGCTACGTCAACGATCAATCCCTGCGCGAGCTCGGCTATTTCGATCAACTGTTCTATGACCCGTTGGGCCGGCCGATCAAGCTGATCAATGCGCGCGGCGATTTCTCCCGCGAAAGCTACCACCCCTGGTACCACGCCAGCGAAGATTTCAACGACACCGCCGAACCGGCAACGCCCGCCAAGCCGCCACGGTCATGACGGCCAACATGCATCGGCGTACGCCAGCGCTGGCCGTGAGTGATGCTCGCGGCCTGCCGGTGCGAGAGGTTGCCTACTTGCGCGCGGTGGTCGATGACACGCCCACTGCCTTGACCACCCGCCAGCAACATGACGCCGCAGGACGCCTGGTCGAGCAATGGGACCCGCGCCTTTGCGTGCCCTGTCTGGTTTCGGTTCACCGCCTCGACGGCTCAGTGCTCAAGTCCGACAGCGTCGACGCCGGCTGGCGCCTCAGCCTGCCCGGTCTGGCCGGTGAGCCGTTGCAGCGCTGGGACCAGCGCGGCACGCATTGGCGCACGACCTTCGATAAACAACTGCGGGTGATCGCACTCGCCGAAAACGACGAGATTGATGTCGATGTATTTACCTACGCCGATGCCAGCGCCGACGCCGCCCACAATCTGCGCGGCCAGTTACTGGCACAGAAGGATCGTTCGGGCACGCTGCGCACGGAAAGCTTCGCCCTCACCGGCCAGGCGCTGACGCAAACCCGGACCTTTGAGGATGGCGAAGCATTCACCAGCCACTGGCTGTTCAGTCCACTGGGTGCAGTACTGGAGCAGACCGATGCCGGCGGCCACCGACAACGCTCGCGCTTCGGTCTGGCCGGACAGTTCAAACAAATGCATCTGCGTATCAACGGCAAGACTGACTGGCAACCGGTGTTGCTGGATGTGCAGTACAACGCTGCCGAACAGATCATCGAGCAACAGGCCGGCAACCACGTGCGCAACCGCTGGACCTATCACTTGGCGGACGGCCGCCTGCACACTCAGTCGAGCCGCAAGGAAATCGGCGAGGTCCTGCAAGATTTCGAATACTTTCACGATCGCGTCGGCAATATCAGTCGCATCGAAGATCACGCTTTCCAGCCGGTTTATTTCGCCAACCAGTTCGTCGACGGCCACCGCGATTTCAGTTACGACTCGCTTTATCGGCTGACCCGCGCCACCGGTTACGACGACGCCCCGCCGCCAGACATTCCCGGTCTGTCGCAGCCGGGCGACCCCAACAATCGCCTCAACTACACCCAGACTTACCAATACGACAGTGGCGGCAACCTCGTCGAACTTTGCCATGTGCGGGCCGGCAACAACTACACCCGGACGATGCGCATCGACCCGCTGAGCAATCGCGCGGTGCAGTGGCAACCGGAGGATCCGGAACCAGTGTTCGATCAGCTGTTCGACTGCCATGGCAATCAACAAGCCCTGTTGCCGGGCCAGAACCTGCAATGGAATGCCCGCGACGAGCTGCAACAGGTGATCCTCATCCCCCGCGAAAACCAGCGCAGTGACGCTGAGCATTACGCCTACAGTCAGGGCGCGCGGGTGTTCAAACACCACACAACCTTCACTGACACGGCCGAGCATTTCCAGCAAGTGCGCTACCTGCCGGGGCTGGAAATCCGTACCCGCGACAATGGCGAAGAGCTGCACGTCATCAGCGTCGGCAACGCGCGCTGCCTGCATTGGGCCCGCAGAAAACCCAAAGGCATCAACGACGATCAATTGCGTTACAGCCTCGACGATCACCTCGGTTCCTGTGTGATGGAACTGGATCAACAGGGCGATCTGATCAGCCACGAAGGCTATTACCCGTTCGGGGCCACGGCGTGGATGCGCAAGTACCCGGCAGACGGCATCGACTACAAGACCGTGCGTTACTCGGGCAAGGAACTGGATGTCAGCGGTTTGTACTACTACGGCGCGCGCTATTACGCGCCGTGGCTGCAGCGTTGGGTCAGTGCGGATCCGGCGGGGGATGTGGATGGGCTGAATCTGTATGGATTTGTAGGGAATAATCCAATCCTGTACATCGATAATGACGGCACCCAAAAAGACACGCCGTCGAACGACAGGAAGGACATCGCGGACTACACAAAAGTCCTGAACAACCTGGGCGTTGAACTTCAAACGATCAATCGTCAATTGAACGGAATGTTCAGCGCTGCCGACATTGGCAAACGCGTTGCCACCCACACAGGTTTCAACATTGCCAAAGGAGCTCTTACTACAGGAGCAGGCGCGGCGGGCGCAACAATTGGTAGTGTTATTCCTGTCGTCGGGACGATCATCGTAGGGACGCTTGCTTCCAAAGCCGCCGGCGCGGCAATAGACAAGCTGGGTGAATATACGACCACCTCGACACCCGTCTTGCCCGATACCCAAAAACTGAATCCGAAAAGCATCCACAGCAATGCGACTGTTGGCTTTTTCACGCCCCTGAAATACGCAAAAAAAGTGGTTAAATCCTATAATCCGATGACCTCAGCGGGCCGACAAAAACTGGCCGAAACAGCCGCTGAGAAAGCCCTTTCCAAAATCGCGGGCATACCTGCCGCGAGTGAAATGATGGCAATTGGTCATTCAGGCATAGACGCAGCGACAGCGTTGGCGGGTATGAGGGATATCGAAATTGATGACCTCAGAACAGCGCTGGTCTTGATTACCGAGATGCTTGAACAGGATCGAAGCGACGTCAATGCGGCCTTCAGCAGTATTGGGATCAACGAGTTTTATGACGAAGGTGTCATGGGCTCAGTCGGATTTATCGTCGATCTTGCAAAGGGTAACGTTGGAACCCAGGATGCTATGTCCATCAGCCGGGAACGAATCATGGATGGCATTTCGGTGCGGCTGGCAGAAGCCCGGCGAGGTATCGAACTGATTGGCAAATATAGCCAATACAACAAACAAAAAGCGGCCTAGAGCGTGTCGATCTTTCTCGACGCTTTTTACTGTGTGGTTTTGCGGCTGGATGAATGGCAAGCACCCGCTCATGAATAGATCAATACATTTGCGCACACCCACAGTGCAGGCTAGAGACCCTCGGTCATTCACGGTCAGACAGACTGCATATCTGCGTATTACGTGGGATGGAGAGGTTGAGCGCCTGATCGCCCGCCAACGCTATAACCCCGCTGGTCAGTTGGTAGAACAATACGATCCACGTCTGTTCGATACCATGCTTTGCCCCAGCTTGAGCAGGATCTACAACCTCGCCGGCGGGCCATTGAAAATCGACAGTGTCGACGCCGGTTGGCGCCTCGATTTGCCTGGGCTGGCCGGTGAGCCGTTGCAACGCTGGGACGCGCGCGACGCGCATTGGCGAACGACCTTCGATGAGCAACTGCGGGTCGTCGCTGTCGAGGAAAACAACGAAGCCGAGGTGGATGTCTTCACCTACGCCGATGCCACGGCTGACGCAGGGCATAATCAGCGTGGCCAACTGCTGGAACAGCGAGACCGTTCGGGTTTATTGCGCACCGACAGCTTCGCCCTCATCGGCCAGCCGCTGACAGAAACCCGCACCTTTAGCGATGGCCAGGCGTTCACCAGCCAGCGGCGATTCAACCCGCTCGGCGCGGTGCTGGAGCAAACCGACGCCGGCGGTCATCGACAACAGTCGCGCCGCGGCCTGGCCGGGCAGCTCAGGCAAACGCACCTGCAAATCAACGGCAAGACCGACTGGCAAGCGGTGCTGCTGGATGCGCAGTACAACGCTGCCGACCAGATCTGCGAACAACTCGCCGGCAATCAGGTGCGCAGTCAGTGGACCTACGACCCGGCGGACGGCCGTTTGCACACCCAGTCCAGTCGCAAGGACAGTGGCGCTGTCCTGCAGGATTTCGAATATTTTTACGACCCTGTCGGCAACATCATTCGCATCGAAGACCACGCCTTTCAACCGCGATACTTCGCCAACCAGCTGATCGACGGCCATCGCGACTTCACTTACGACTCGCTCTACCGACTGACCAGCGCCACGGGTTACGACGACGCCCCGCCCTCGGACATTCCCGGCCTGCCGCAACCGAGCGACCCAGGCAACCGCCTCAACTACAGCCAGACGTATCAGTACGACCACGGCAACAACCTGATCGAACTGCGCCACGTGCGCGCTGGTAACAACTACACCCGGCAGATGCGCATCGACCCGAACAGCAATCGCGGGGTGCGCTGGCAGTCGGGCGACCCGGAGCCGGTGTTCGATAACCTGTTCGACCCTCACGGCAATCTGCAAGGCATGCAGCCGGGGCAACCCTTGTACTGGAACCCGCGCGATGAACTGGCAAGCGTCACCCTGATCCATCGCGAAAACGGAAGCCACGACGCCGAGCATTACCATTACAGTCAGGGCGTACGGGTGTTCAAGCGCCACGAAACTCATGCGGGCAACGCTGAACACTTTCATCAGGTGCGCTACCTGCCAGGACTGGAAATCCGCACCCGCGACAATGACGAAGAACTCCACGTCATCAGCGTCGGCAACGCGCGCTGCCTGCATTGGGCCCGGAGAAAACCCAAGGACGTCGACGACGATCAACTGCGCTACAGCCTCGACGACCACCTCGGCTCCTGCGTGATGGAACTCGATCAACAGGCACACATCATCAGCCACGAAGGTTATTACCCGTTCGGTGCCACCGCCTGGATGCTCAAGTACCCGGCAGACGGGATCGACTACAAGACCGTGCGTTACTCGGGAAAGGAAATGGATGTCAGTGGGTTGTATTACTACGGCGAACGTTATTACGCCGCGTGGTTGCAGCGTTGGCTCAGTGCCGATCCGAATGGCGAAGTCGATGGCCTGAATCTGTACGCGATGGTTGGCAACAACCCACTCCTGTACGTCGACAGGACCGGCGGCAAAAAAGCCGTATTCGAATTACTTGGCGACTTTGTGGGAATGCTCGACAAGGCTCAGACAGCCGCGGCTCAGTTACACAATCTGGCGACTGAGTTCGACGGGCTTGTTCCGGAAAACGCCGACATCAACGAACTGCGTGAAAGTATGACTTTCGGCAAATTCCTCAAGTCGAAACACGGTATCAAATCAGTCCTTAAGGGCGTAACGGCGGGAGGTACGCTGGCCGGCATATTGGGCAGCGTTGTACCGGGCGCCGGCAACGCGATCGGTCTGGCTGTCGGTGGGGTGGTCGGTGGCGTGGTGATGCCGTTGCTGCGCTACCACTTCTTCAAGAAAGGTTTGAAGCTGGCGCAAACGCTGCACACCCAGGAACTCAAGGATGGCCTCAATACCGTCGGCGAGACCGTTTCAAACGTGGTCGACGGTGCGAACGATTTGATCAACCGAGGGACCGCATTATTCAATGACACACTGAAGCTCGATGAAACCCTCAAAAATATGACTTCTGAATTTAAAACACTGGTCATGGAGCAACTCGACTCCCTTACCAAAGACCAAAGGCTTGAAGCCCTCATCCTGATCGACAGCGGCACCAATCTGTTCGAGGCGATAAAACAGGCAAAAACACTGAGTTCGATTGCCTCGACAGTGATCGACACAGCCGATGCCTTTGTTCAACTGGAACAGCCCAACGTTGAGGAGCCGAGGCAAAAGCCCGTCGCCAAACCCAGAACCAGACACCTTATTGGAATCACCACCACACAGTCGCAGACGTGAATTCTCATGACGCGATTGAACAGCGCGCCGAGCCACGTTGGCCCATGCTATCGTGCCCGCCCGACCTGCCACCCATCTGCCCAGCATGCTGCCGACTTCCCGTACCCTGCGTCTGTCGTTGTATACCCTGCTGATCATCGCTGGCGCGGCCATTGCCGCAACGCTTGCCATCCGCCATGCCGAGCGACAGGCGCTGGAGGAAGACGCCGCCCGCGCCAATCAGCAACTGGCGCTGTATGCCAACTCCCTGCATACCCTGATCGACCGCTACCGCGCACTGCCGGCGGTGCTGGCGCTGGACCCGCAGTTGCGTGCGGCACTGGCAGGCCCAGTCGATGCCGCAGAACAGGCGGCGTTGAACCTGAAACTGGAAAAGATCAACGGCGCGGCGCAGTCCTCGACCCTTGAGTTGCTTGATCACACTGGCTTGGCCGTAGCCGCGAGCAACTGGCGTTTGCCGAGCAGTTACGTCGGCCACAATTACGGTTTCCGCCCTTACTTCAGTCAGACCCGCACGCAAGGCACCGGGCGCTTTTATGCGGTGGGCGTGACCAGCGGCATTCCCGGTTACTTCCTCTCCAGCGCGGTACTCGGCGACCAGGAAGAGTTTCTCGGCGCGATGGTGGTCAAGCTTGAATTCCCTGAACTTGAGCGCGAGTGGAGCCAAGGCACTGACACGCTGCTGGTCAGTGATGCACGCGGGATCATCTTCATCGCCAACCAGCCCGGCTGGCGTTATCGCTCGCTGCGGGCGCTGAACAGCGCCGATCTGGCCGAGATCAAAACCACCCGCCAATACGACAAACAGGCCCTCGTGCCGTTGACCCATCTGTCGCTGCGCCGCTTCGATGACAACAGCGATCTGCGTCGCGTCGAAGGCCCGCAAGGCACGGCGGATTATCTATGGGAGTCGCTGCCGCTGGCGGCCGAAGGCTGGACCCTGCACCTGCTGCGACGCCCGCAAGTGGCCTTCGAAGACCTGCGCAATGCCGGCCTCGCCGCCGCCGGAGTGTGGCTGGCGCTGGTTTTTTTGCTGCTGTTTCTCAACCAGCGCTGGCGCCTGTCGAAGATCCGCCAGCGTAGCCGCGAAGAACTCGAACAATTGGTCGAAGAGCGCACCCGTGACCTGCGCACCGCGCAAGAAGGCCTGGTGCAATCGGCCAAACTCGCCGCGCTCGGGCAGATGTCCGCCGCCCTCGCCCACGAAATCAATCAGCCGCTGACCGCTCAGCGCATGCAACTGGCGACCCTGCGCCTGCTGCTCGATCATGGCCGCGTCGACGACGCGTACAAGGCGCTCAAACCGGTGGACGAGATGCTCACGCGCATGGCCGCCCTCACCGGTCACCTGAAAACCTTCGCGCGCAAAAGCCCCAGCGGTTTGCGCGAACGCCTGGATCTGGCGACGGTGGTCGATCAATCGCTGCAGTTGCTGGACGCGCGCCTGCGTGACGAACAGGTCAGCCTGGTGCTGCACCTGACGCGGCCGGCGTGGATGCGCGGCGACGCGATTCGTCTCGAACAGGTGCTGATCAACCTGCTGCGCAATGCCCTCGATGCGATGCACAGCAAACCGTGCAAGCGCCTGCAAATCCGTCTGGAAGCCGACGAGCAATTGTGGCGCTTGAGCGTGATCGACAACGGCGGCGGGATCGCCGAAGAGCACCTGAGCCAAGTGTTCGACCCGTTCTTCACCACAAAACCGGTGGGTGACGGGCTGGGGCTTGGGCTGGCGGTCTCGTTCGCCATCGTGCATGAATCCGGCGGTCGCCTGAGCGTCGAGAATGGCGAGAGTGGCGCGGTGTTCACCCTGACCTTGCCGATCGATCTGGAGGCGCATATCTGATGCTCAATTCGGTGATGGTGGTCGATGACGAAAGCAGCATTCGCAACGCCGTCGAACAGTGGCTGAGCCTGTCGGGGTTCGAGGTGCAGCTGTTCAGCCGCGCCGAAGAATGCCTCGCCGCCCTGCCCGCGCATTTCGCCGGGGTGATCCTCAGTGACGTGCGCATGCCGGGTATGGACGGGCTGGCGTTATTGGCCGAAGTGCAGAAACGCGATGCTGATCTGCCAGTGATTCTGCTGACCGGCCATGGCGATGTGCCGATGGCCGTCGAAGCCATGCGCGATGGCGCCTACGACTTTCTGGAAAAACCGTTCAGCCCGGAAACCCTGCTCGGCAGCCTGCGCCGGGCGCTGGAAAAGCGTCGCCTGGTGCTGGAAAACCGCGCCCTGCACGAACAGGCCGACAACCGCGCCAAACTGGATGCGACGCTGCTTGGTGTGTCCCGTGGCTTGCAGACCTTGCGCCGACAGGTGCTGGATCTGGCGGCGCTGCCGGTGAATGTGTTGATCCGAGGGGAGACCGGTAGCGGCAAAGAGTTGGTCGCGCGTTGCCTGCATGATTTTGGCCCGCGTGCGGACAAGCCCTTTGTCGCCCTGAACTGCGCGGCGATCCCGGAACAGTTGTTCGAGGCCGAGCTGTTCGGGCATGAAAGCGGCGCGTTCACCGGCGCCTCGGGCAAGCGTATCGGCAAACTCGAATACGCCGACGGCGGCACGCTGTTTCTCGATGAAATCGAAAGCATGCCGCTGGCCCAACAGGTGAAACTGCTGCGCGTGTTGCAGGAGCAGAAGCTTGAACGCCTCGGCTCGAACCAGAGCATTCGCGTCGACCTGCGCATTGTCGCAGCGACCAAACCCGACCTGCTCGACGAGGCCCGCGCCGGACGTTTTCGCGAAGACCTGGCGTACCGCCTGAACGTCGCCGAACTGCGTCTGCCGCCGCTGCGTGAGCGCCGCGAAGACATTCCGTTGTTGTTCGAAAACTTTGCCCAGAGTGCTGCTCAGCGTTTGGGCCGTACGTTCCCGCCGTTGAGTGGCGCGCAGTTGAGTCACCTGCTCAGCCATGACTGGCCAGGCAACGTCCGCGAACTGGCCAACGTTGCCGAACGCCAGGTTTTAGGGCTGGATGAACCGCCATCGGGGATTGATCCGGGCCAGTCGCTGGCGGCGCAGCAGGAGGCCTTTGAAGCGCAGTGTTTGCGCGCGGCATTGACCCGGCACAAGGGCGATGTGAAAGCGGTGCTTGAAGAGTTGCAACTGCCACGCCGCACGTTCAATGAAAAGCTGCAGCGGCATGGGTTGAGTCGGGAGATGTTTTTGGCCGAGTGAGTAGGGCTTGGGATTTTCGCTGTGGCTGAAATCTTTCCCCCCCTCACCCCAGCCCTCTCCCCCAAGGGGGCGAGGGGAAAGGGAGCCGATCTTCGTGCTTTTCAAACCTGAGTTCGACTCGATATCTCAGGTCGATGTACCTCGAACAATCCACTCGGTCAGTCCCCTCTCCCTCTGGGAGAGGGCTAGGGTGAGGGGCTTTGGACTTTCATCCCCATGAGCGGAAATCCGCTCACCAAACCAAAATAATCGGCATAAAACCGCCCACCCAACCCCGTCCCGCCCTCTAAACCGGCACTCCCCCCGTTGGCACACCTCCTGCTATAGCCCCAGCAGGCTGCGTTTCAACGCGCTCCACAAAAACAATTAAATGAAGGATCCTTCAATGGATAACTCCAACGCCCTGCCACTTGGGTCGGCTGCCGTGCCCGCCAAAGAAAGAACCACCGCCAGCCGGATCAAATCGATCTTCAGCGGTTCCGTCGGCAACATGGTCGAGTGGTACGACTGGTACGTGTATGCCGCCTTCTCGCTGTACTTCGCCAAGACCTTTTTCCCCGCCGGCTCCTCCACCGCACAATTGATGAACACCGCCGCGATCTTCGCCGTCGGCTTTCTGATGCGCCCGATCGGTGGCTGGATGATGGGCTTGTACGCCGACAAGGTCGGCCGCAAGAAAGCCCTGATGGCCTCGGTCTACCTGATGTGCTTCGGCTCGCTGCTGATCGCCCTGAGCCCGAACTACGAAACCATCGGCATCGGTGCGCCGATCCTCTTGGTGTTCGCCCGTCTGCTGCAAGGCCTGTCGGTCGGCGGCGAGTACGGCACCTCGGCCACCTATCTGTCGGAGATGGCGACCAAGGAACGCCGTGGCTTCTTCTCCAGCTTCCAGTACGTGACCCTGATCTCCGGCCAGCTCATCGCGCTGGGCGTACTGATCGTGCTGCAGAACGTGCTGACCACTGAACAGCTGTACGCGTGGGGCTGGCGCATTCCGTTCGCCATCGGCGCGCTGTGTGCGGTCGTCGCGCTGTACCTGCGTCGCGGCATGGAAGAAACCGAGTCGTTCACCAAGAAAGAAAAGTCCAGGGAAAGCGCCATGCGCACCTTGATGCGCCACCCCAAAGAGCTGTTGACCGTGGTCGGCCTGACCATGGGCGGCACCCTGGCGTTCTACACCTACACCACCTACATGCAGAAATATCTGGTGAACACCGTCGGCATGAGCATCTCTGACTCGACCACCATTTCCGCCGCCACGCTGTTCCTGTTCATGTGCCTGCAACCGATCATCGGTGGCCTGTCGGACAAGATCGGTCGTCGTCCGATCCTGATCGCCTTCGGCGTGCTCGGGACGATCTTCACCGTGCCGATCCTGATGACCCTGCACACCATTCAGAGCTGGTGGGGCGCGTTTTTCCTGATCATGGCAGCGCTGATCATCGTCAGCGGCTACACCTCGATCAACGCGGTGGTGAAAGCTGAATTGTTCCCGACCGAAATCCGCGCGCTAGGCGTCGGCCTGCCGTACGCACTGACCGTATCGATCTTCGGCGGCACCGCCGAATACATCGCGCTGTGGTTCAAGAGCATCGGCATGGAAACCGGTTACTACTGGTACGTGACGGCGTGCATCGCGGTGTCGTTGCTGGTGTACATCACCATGAAAGACACCCAGAAACATTCGCGCATCGTGACTGACTGATCGGGTGTTCACAGCCACTGCAATGGTGGCTGTGAGGGCCCCTTCGCAAGCAGGCTCGCTCCCACATTTGGAATGCATTTCCCTGTGGGAGCGAGCCTGCTCGCGAATGGGGTCACCGCGTTACCCAGACCCGCATGAAAAATTCCTCACATCCGCCGCACAGCGATTAATCGCTAATTAATGCTGCCCCCGCATTCTGCAATCACCTGATCGATGACCTGCGCGACGCTCGCTCCGACGACGAAAGCGAATTGAATGCGCCGCCATTAATATCAAGTTAATCGATAGTTTTTAGCATTAATTTGCGCTTTTTAATCAATTTAGTTGGCGTAGCATTAAACCCATGCAAGACACACCCGCCAACGAATCTGGAGCAACCGACATGAAAACCAAACTGATCCTCGCCCTGACCCTGTCCGTGCTGGCCGCCAACACCTTCGCCGCCGACGGTTCGGACAAAACCAAATCCGCCGACTTCATCAACGGCGCCAGCGCCGCCATCGAAACCAGCCATACCGGCACTTATGCCGCTGACGGTTTTGATAAAACCAATATTGGTAAAGCCGTGGCTGCTGATGGTTTCGACAAGACCAACCTGGGTAAAACCGTCGCTGCTGATGGTTTCGATAAAACCGGTACTGCGGCTGCCATCAGCTAAGAATCAGCAGGCCTCCCACAGCCCGGCTTCGGCCGGGCTTAGTCATCTCTGGGGGGATGACAATTTCCTGAGTTCACATCAAACCCTGTGGGAGCGAGCTTGCTCGCGAAGACGTCGTGTCAGGCGATATCAATGCAACTGACCCGACGCTTTCGCGAGCAGGCTCGCTCCCACAGGGGAATTTCATAGCCTGGAATATCGGTGTCCGGCTGGAAATATGCGTCGTGTGCTTGCACTATTGGCCACTTGATCCAGCCCTCTCCAGGACCACCCACCATGCCCGATGACATCCACTTCTACGAACCCGCCAAAGGCCACGGTCTGCCCCACGATCCGTTCAACGCCATCGTCGGTCCGCGCCCGATCGGCTGGATTTCTTCGCAGGATGCCAACGGTCAGCTCAATCTCGCGCCGTACAGTTTCTTCAACGCCTTCAACTACATTCCGCCGATCATTGGTTTTTCCAGCGTCGGGCGCAAAGACAGCCTGAACAACATCGAGCAGACCGGCGAATTCGTCTGGAACCTCGCCACCCGCCCGCTCGCCGAGCAAATGAACCAGAGCTGCGCGATGGTTGCGCCGCAGGTCAACGAGTTTGAATTGGCGGGATTGACGACCGTCGCGTCAAAGGTGATTTCGGTGCCACGGGTGGCTGAGAGTCCGGTGTCCTTCGAGTGCAAGGTCACGCAGATCATTCAGTTGCAGCGCGCCGATGGCGAAACGGTGCCGAGTTGGCTGATCCTCGGCGAAGTGGTCGCCGTGCATATCGCCAAGTGGCTGTTGAAGGACGGCATCTACGACACCGCCGCGGCAGAACCGATTCTGCGCGGCGGCGGGCCGGCGGATTATTTCCAGCTGGGGCCTGAGGCCCTGTTCAAGATGTGGCGTCCGGGCGCCAACCCGTAACGCGTTACCAGATCAACTCGGCGTCTTCAGTGACGCCCTTGAGGTTATCCAGCTCATTGATGGCCGCTTCATCGGCAGCAATGGCGCCGGGGAAGACCTGATCATTCAGCAGTTTGTGAAAGCGTGGTGCACCGCCATCGACCAGGGCCTTGACCGCGATTGCCGCGTGATACCCCTTGTTGCCGCCCAACTCGACGGGGACGACTGCGGAAACTGCTTCGAAGTGTTCGAACTCTTTACGTGCCATGTCACATATCCCGGCTCAGACAGATAAGCCGGACATTAAACCCTCAACCGACGAGTTTGTGTACCGGCGCCGGGCATTGGCCGAGCGCTTGCGCCGCCGACACGTCCTTGAAGGTGTGGAAGTCGAGGCTGTTGACCACCAGTTCCTGCACCAGCTCGGCGAAGATTTCCATCGACGGGCTTTTGAAATAGTTGGTCATCATTTGCTGGCTGCTCCAGAAACCGGAGACCAGCCACAACTCGGGATCACACTGCGAATGCTGCAAGGCAAAGCTCAGGCAACCGGGGGCGGCGCGGGACGGATCGATCAACGCGCTCAGGCGTACACCGAGTTCCGCCGAACGCCCGGCGCGCGCTCGGACGAAGGCCATATGACTGACGGGAATCTGCTTGGACATGTTCAACCCTCCCAGGGAGTCGCGTGGCAGCCGGGGGACGGGCTGCGACAGGATCAAAGGTTAAGGGCCGCACACACTTCGCCGTTAGTCGAATCCTGCCGCCGCGTTGCACAATCCTGCGAGACTGCACACAGAAGCTGTAACAACCTGTAAAACAGCGTCACACGGTTGTCATACGGCGTATCAAGCAAGTTTGCCACTCTGCGTCCTGCTATGGCTGGGCATGCCCATAAGCCCAAGCAGAATCAGGCAAGCATTTCGCAGGATGTGTCTACCGCTGCCGCTTGCACAAACATATGCTCTGCTCCATTCCACCTCCCCTGCCGAGGATGCCGTGCATGACGTCATTCGATCGTTTTCAAGCCGAACCCACCGCTGACATGGAAAAACAGCGCGCGGAGCTGGCGGCGATCATCCGCCGCAACACCACCGACGATGGCAGCTACGAGACCGCCATCGGTTCGCTGTTCATGTCGCGCCACACCCAGTCCCACGACTTCGCCCCGGTGCTCGCGCAACCGGCGCTGTGCATCATGGCGCAGGGGCGTAAAGAGGTGCGGCTGGCCGATGAGTACTTCAATTACGACCCGCTGAATTACCTGGTGGTGTCGGTTTCGATGCCGTTGAGCGGGCGCGTGGTCAACGTGTCGCCGGAAGATCCGATCCTCGCCGTGCGCCTGGACATCGACCCGACCGAAATCACCGCACTGATTGCCGATGCCGGTCCGATGGGCGTACCGACCCGGCCGACCGGGCGTGGTTTGTATGTCGAGCAGATCGACAGTTCAATGCTTGATGCGGTGCTGCGTCTGGCGCGTTTGCTCGATGCACCGAAAGACATTGCCATGCTCGCGCCGCTGATTCGCCGGGAGATTCTCTATCGCCTGCTGCGCAGTCCGCAGGGGCATCGCTTGTATGAAATCGCGATTGCCAACAGTCAGAGCCATCGCATCAGCCAGGCGATCAAATGGCTCAACGGCAACTTCGAGCAGCCACTGCGCATTGATGATCTGGCCAAGGAAGTGAACCTCAGCGTGTCGACCTTGCATCACCGCTTCAAGGCGATGACGGCGATGAGTCCGTTGCAGTATCAGAAGCAGCTGCGTTTGCAGGAAGCGCGGCGCTTGATGTTGGCGGAGGGGCTGGAGGCTTCGGCGGCGGGGTATCGCGTGGGGTATGAAAGTCCGTCACAGTTCAGCCGTGAGTACAGCCGCCTGTTTGGTGCGCCGCCGTTGCGGGATCTGGCGCGGTTGCGGCTTTCGGTGTGACCTTTTAGAAGCCCCTCACCCTGGCCCTCTCCCAGAGGGAGAGGGGACTGATTGGGGGATATTGAAGAAGTACTCCGACCTGAAAGTGCTTTGCCGAATCCATAATCGACTCGATATCTCAGGTCGACGGATATCGCCTGCTTCGCCGAATCCATAATCGACTCGATATCTCAGGTCGATGGATAGCGCCAGACACCTCGGTCGGCTCCCTCTCCCTCCGGGAGAGGGTTGGGGTGAGGGTTCCTAAGCCCCTAACACCCGACAAGCCTCAGCCGGCAACGTCACCGACACCGGATGCCCAATCCCCAACCCGATCCCCTGACAAGGCGTACTCAACGCGGTAAACGTCACCCCGGAACACTCCACCGTGGTCTCGATGGTCGCGCCGATATCACGCACAAACGTCACCTTGCCGAGCAAGCGATTCCCCGCCGTCGCCTGCGCTGCCGACAGTTGCAGGTCTTCGGGGCGAATCAGCATCTTCACTTTCTGCCCGACGACAATGCTGCTGCAGATCGGCACTTGCAACGCATCGCCACCCGGCAGGCTGACCTTGCCGTCGCCCAATGCGGTGGCCGGGAAGATGTTGCCCGAGCCGATAAAGTCAGCGACAAACTCGTTGGCCGGATGCCGATAGATTTCAATCGGCGTACCGATCTGCTGCACCTTGTGCTCGCCCAATACCACGACGATATCGGCCATGGTCATCGCTTCGCGCTGATCGTGGGTGACCATGATCGTGGTGATGTTCAGGCGCTGTTGCAGTTGGCGAATTTCCACCTGCATCGACTCACGCAGCTTGGCGTCGAGCGCCGACAGTGGCTCATCGAGCAGAAGGATTTTCGGGTGCGAGGCAATCGCCCGGGCAATTGCCACGCGTTGCCTTTGCCCACCGGAGAGCTTCGCCACCGGACGATCGATCATCGCCTGCAACTGGATCAGTTCCAGCAACTCCACCACGCGCTTGTGTTGATCAGCCTTGCTCACGCCGCGCAACTTCAGCGGGTAGGCGATGTTCTCGCCGACGGTCATGTGCGGGAACAGCGCCAGCGACTGAAAGACCATGCCGAAGTTGCGCAGGTGCGCCGGGGTGTGGCCGATGTCCTCGCCGTCCAGGCGTATCTCGCCGCCAGTGAGGGTTTCCAGCCCGGCGATCATTCGCAGCAAAGTGGTTTTGCCGCAGCCGGAAGGGCCGAGGAAACACACCAGTTTGCCTTCCGGCAAATGCAGATTGACGTCTTGTACCGCACACGCCGAGCCGTAGAATTTCTCGACGTTTTCCAGAATCAGACCAGTCATGTTGCACCTCAAATCAAAAGGAAACGCCGCCCTCGCCCACCAGCTTCTCCAGCGCCCAGATCAGGACGAAGTCGATCAGCACGATCAGCACGGCAAACGAGAACACGGTAGGGTCGAGTGATGACACGGTGCGGCTATACATCCAGATCGGCACGGTCATGACGTCGATGGTGTAGAGGAAATAGGTCACGGTGAATTCGTTGAACGAGACGATGAACGCCAGCAGCATGCCGGCCAGAATCCCCGACTTCATCAACGGCACCACCACATCGACAATCGCGCGCAATGGCGAGGCGCCGAGCATCCGCGCCGCTTCTTCGACTTCACTGCCGATCGAAAGCATCGCGGCGGTGCAGTTCTTCACCACAAACGGCAGCGCCAGAATCACGTGGGCAATCACCAATCGCGAGGTGGTCATGTGGAACGGCAGACTGTCGAACACCAGCAACAAGGCCAGACCCAACACCACCATCGGAAACACCAGTGGCAGCGACATCAGTTGCAATGCCACGGCTTTGCCACGGAACTCGCAACGGGTCAGCGCGTAAGCGGCGGGCACTGCGATCAACGTGGCGAAGACCATCGTCAGGCACGACACCAACAGACTGGTGGCCATGGCCTGACCGAGGCTCAACACGTCGCTGGCGTCCGGCGAAACGAAGGTGTGCCAGGCCGCTTTGTACCATTGCAGGCTGTAGCTGCTCGGTGGGAAGTCGAGGTTCGACGCACCGCTGAACGACATGACGATCATGGTCAGGATCGGCAACACCGCCAACAGCAGAATGAAGCCGGAAAGGATGCCGGCAAACTTGCCGGTTTCGCCGGGTAACAGGGCCATGCGTTTCTTGGTCAGGGCACTCATTGCGAAGCCTCCAGCAGACGCCGACGACGGCCGGTGATGTATTCGGACAAGGTCATGATCGCCAGCGTGGTGATGATCAGCACCACGCCGGCAGCGGACGCAGCAGGCCAGTTCATCAGCGGCGCGATCTGATCATGCACCATCACCGCGAGCATCGGCACGCGCCGGCCACCGAGCAGCAACGGCACGACGAAGCTGCTGGCGTTGTAAGCGAACACCAGCGTTGCGCCAGTGATGATCCCCGGCAAACTCATCGGCAACACCACTTGGCGGAACACCTGAAAACGGCTGGCGCCGAGGGTCGCAGCCGCTTCCTCATAGGTGCGGGCGACGCCGCGCATGGCGCTGGCAATTGGCAACACCGCGAGTGGAAACGCGGTTTGCACCAGGCCCATCAACACGCCGTTCTGGTTGTACAGCAACATGATCGGCCGCTTGATCAGGCCCAGGCCCATCAGCGCCTGATTGAGCATGCCGGCGGGGCCGAGAATCACCAGCCAGCCGTAGCTTTGCAGCAGCAGGTTGACCAGCAACGGCAGCAGCACGGCAGCGAGGAAAATCCGCCGCAGGAACGGCGAGGTCAGCCGCGACATGGTGTACGCCACCGGGATCGCCAGCACCACGGCAATCACCGCGCTGATCAGCGCCAGACGCAACGTCAGCAACAAGGATTTCAGGTAATAGGGTTCGAGCAACTGGGCGTAACTGGCCAGGCTGAAACCTGTCCACTCCGCGCCTTTGGTACCGACACTCATGCGCAGCACCAGCAGGCTGGCGGCAATCAGCACGCCGAGAAACAGCATCGACGGCGTGAGGAAAAGCCACGCCCGCGCGGTCGGTGAAACAGCGCGCGCCGGGCGCACGTCAGCGGCGCCGACCGCTTGGGTCAGGGATTGATGTTCCATAGCAATGATCTCGTCAATGGAAAACGAATCTGCCAAACACCTCTGTTTCCTGTGGGAGCGAGCCTGCTCGCGAAAGCGGTGGGTCAGTCAAACACTGTGGTGACTGACAGATTGCATTCGCGAGCAGGCTCGCTCCCACAGTGGACTCTGTGGTGTCTGGGAGGGCGACGTCAGGAAGAAAAAATTTCCGTATAGCGACGAATCCATTGGTCATGCACGGTGGCCAGGAAGGCGTTGTCGTGCATGATCGCCTTCTCGGCAATCTGCTCCGGCGTGAGGATGAACGGGCTCTTGCGCGCTTCGGCGGAGATGATCGCCTTGGCGTTGACCGGGCCGTTGAAGATGTCCTCGGCCATCTTGCCCTGCACCAGCGGGTCGAGGGAGTGGTCGATAAAGGCGTAAGCCAGATCGGTATCGCCCGGACGATTCTTCGGCATCACCGACAACATCAGGTCGGTGTAGAACCCTTCCTTCATGCCGAAGGTAGCGCCGAGGCCATAGTTCGGATCGCGAATCTGCTTGGGGAAAAATGCCGGCGCATAGAGGCCGCCCATGTCCAGCGAACCGGTGCGGAACAGCTCGGCAATCTGGTTCGGGTTTTCGCCCAGGGTCACCACGCGATCCTTGAGCTCGGCGAGTTTCTTGAAGCCCGGCTCGATGTTGTGTTCGTCACCGCCGGCCAGTTTCGCGGCGATGATGATCAGGTCCATGGCCTCGGTCCAGTTCGGCGGCGGCAGGAAAATGTTCGGCGCCAGATCGGCATCCCACAGCGCGGCGTAACTGGTTGGCGCTTCTTTTTGCGTGCGGGTGCTGTAGACCAGACTGTTGCACCACAACAGGTAACCGATGCCGTGGCCATTGGCGCCAGTGCGGTATTTTTCCGGGACGTCGACCAGGTTGGGAATGCGGTTGAGGTCGGGTTTTTCCAGCAGTCCGGCGGCGGCCAGCCCTTCGGCGCCGACGCCGGCCAGGGTGATGATGTCGTACTGCGCACGGTCACCGCCGGCCTTGAGTTTGGCGACCATTTCCGAGGTGCTGCCGGTACGGTCGGCGATGACCTTGGCGCCGGTTTTGGCTTCGAACGTGGCGGCGATATTGCGCAGTGCGGCGAGGCCGGTGTCATCCGACCAGGTCAGCAAACGCAGGGTCTTGCCAGCGAATCGCGTGTCGCTGGCGCTCGCCCGGATGAAGGGCATGCTCAGGGCGGCCGCCGCCACCGAGGCGACGCCGACGGTTTTAATGAATTGACGCCTGTTCAGATCGTGCTCGCCCATGACGGACTCCCTTTGTTCTTTTAAGTATGAGGTTGGTCGCAACCGTTGCATCCGCGCGGCCGGATCCGCTGAAAGCCTTGTTTTTAAAGGCCTGCAGCGCTGCCGACGGGTTCATCCTGAGGTCGTGCAAAACACCTGACTATCGATAAAAACTCATTGAAGCCATGACGCCGACGCATGCCTCGTTGCGAGGCATGCGCTGACCTTTTTCGGGCGTTCAGAGCGCCCGGATCACGTGTTTGATTTCCTGAAAAGCGGCGAGGCCCCACGGCCCCAATTCGCGGCCGATGCTGCTCTGCTTGTAACCGCCCCACGCCGTTTGCGGGAAGATCACTTGCGGCGCGTTGAGCCACACCAGCCCCGCTTGCAGGGCGTTAGCGACACGATCAGCGGTTTCGGCGTTACGCGTCACCACACTGGCGACGAGGCCGAATTGGCTGTCGTTGGCCAGGGCGATCGCTTCGGCTTCGCTGCTGAAACGGCGCACGCACAGCACCGGGCCGAAAATCTCTTCGCACCACAGCGCACTGTCGAGGGGCACGTCGGTGAACACCGTCGGCTGCAAAAAATAGCCGCGCGGCAAATCTGCCGGACGATTACCGCCGCAGATCAGCTTCGCCCCGGCACTCAAACCACGGTCGATGTGACCGAGCACACGCTGGTATTGCGCCTGATTGACCAGTGCGCCCATCTCCACGTCCGGGTCGAACGGGTCGGCGACGCGAATTGCTTGCGCACGCTTTTGCAAACGTTCGAGGAATTCGTCTGCCAGCTCATCGGCCACCAACACCCGGCTGGTGGCCGAGCACATTTGCCCGGCATTGAAGAAACCGCCGCCGCAAGCCAGCTCTACCGCCAGTTCCAGATCGGCATCTTCGAGCACCAGCAGCGAGGATTTGCCGCCCAGTTCCAG
Organism: Pseudomonas fluorescens; assembly: GCF_001648775.1. GTDB lineage: Bacteria > Pseudomonadota > Gammaproteobacteria > Pseudomonadales > Pseudomonadaceae > Aquipseudomonas > Aquipseudomonas fluorescens_M. The sequence continues at coordinate 194,458 of NZ_LVEJ01000018.1, read as the reverse complement.
GCTCACGCCCTTCACCGTTTCGGCGGCACGCTGCATCACCTGGACACCGACGGCGTTGCTGCCAGTGAAGGAGATTTTGGCGATTCGCGGATCGCCGGAGAGTGGCGCACCGACCGCCAGACCGGTGCCGCAGACGACGTTGAACACGCCTTTGGGAAGACCCGATTCAGCGATGATTGCCGCCAGCTCCAGCTCCGGCAGCGGCGTGACTTCCGACGGTTTCAGCACCACGCAGCAACCGGCGGCGAGGGCCGGGGCGAGTTTCCACGCGGTGGTGACCATGGGGAAATTCCACGGCACGATCAGCCCGACCACACCGCACGGTTCACGGCGCAGGCGGGCGCTGAAATCATCGCTGGGCAGCGGCACGTTGCTGTCCTGTTTCGCGTCGAGGCCTTCGGCGAGTTCGGCGTAATACTCGAACGTGGCGATCACGTCATCGACGTCGATGGCCGCTTCGAACTGCGGTTTGCCGTTGTTGCTCGACTGCAGGTTCATCAAGTGGTCGCGACCGTTACGCACGCCATTGGCGATGTTGCGCAGGATTGCGCTGCGCTCGGCACCGCTGGTTTGTGACCAATCCTTGAACGCGGCAGTGGCAGCGGCGACGGCTTGCTCGACCGCGTGCTCGTCACCGCCATTGACCGTGGTCAGCAGCGCCTCGGTAGCCGGGTTGATCACCCGCAGATGTTCGCGACCGGCCGACCATTGGCCGTTGATGTAGAGGCCGTCGAGTGTGGTTGGAAAGTTCATCATTTGGCCACCGCCTGCATCCACTGGTGCTGGTCGATTTCAATCACGGTCGGGCCTTGGCGATCGGTCGCCGCACGTAGCGCAGTGCGCAGTTGTTCCACCGAACTGATCGCTTCGGCAGCGCAACCGAGGGCCTTGGCCACACCGATGAAATCCGGGGTGTAGATGTCGACACCGACCGGCTCGATGGCGCGGTTGACCATGTATTTCTTGATCTCTTCGTAGCCCTGGTTATTCCACAGCAGGACGATCACCGGCGTGCGTGCTTCGACGGCGCTGGCCAGTTCCGGCAGGGTGAATTGCAGACCGCCGTCGCCGATCAGGCACACCACCGGCGGGCGCGCGCCTTTGTCGAGTTGCCCACCGAGCCATGCGCCAATCGCAGCCGGCAACGCATAGCCGAGGGTGCCGTAACCGGTCGATGAGTTGAACCAGCGACGCGGACGCTCCGGGTTGAAGGTGAGGTTGCCGGTGTAAACCGGTTGCGTGGAGTCGCCGACGAATACCGCGTCGGGCAATTCATGCAGCACGGTTTCGAGGAAGCGGGTTTGCGCCAGGGTCGGAGCATCCCAGGTCGCCGCCAGATCTTCGCGCAGACGCGCCGCGCGCACCTGGCCCCAATCGTTGCGGCGCTCGGCCAACGGTTTGTGCGACAAGGCGCTGAGCAGCGCTTGCGCGGCGTTGCGCGAATCAGCAACCAGCGCGACGTGTGGCGGATAGTTACGCACGGTCTGATCAGCATCGATGTCGATGCGCAGCAGTTTGCCGGGAATCTCGAAGCCGCCGGCGAAGGTCACGTCGTAATCGGTTTCGGCCAGTTCGGTGCCGATCGCCAGCACCACATCGGCATCGGCGACCAGTGCACGGGTGGCGACCAGGCTTTGCGTCGAGCCGATCAACAGTGGATGCGTCGAAGGCAACATGCCTTTGGCGTTGATGGTCAGCGCCACCGGTGCGTCGAGCAGTTCGGCCAGTTCGGTAAGCTCTGCTGCGGCATCGATCGCACCGCCACCGGCGAGGATCAACGGACGCTGAGCGCCGGCGAGCAACTCGCTCATGCGACTGACGGCAGCGGGTGCGGCACCGGCGCGGTCGATGTGGACCGGGACGCTGGCGAGCAAGTCATCGGCCTCTTCCACCAGCACGTCCAGCGGAATTTCGATGTGCACCGGACGTGGACGCCCGGCCTGGAACAAGGCGAATGCGCGAGCGAGCACGCCGGGCAATTCCGCCGCCGACATCAGCGTGTGGGAGAACGCGGCGACGCCAGCGACCAACGCGCTCTGGTTCGGCAATTCGTGCAGCTTGCCGCGCCCGCCGCCCAACTGGTTGCGGCTCTGCACGCTGGAGATCACCAGCATCGGGATCGAATCGGCATAGGCCTGGCCCATGGCGGTGGTGATGTTGGTCATGCCCGGGCCGGTGATGATGAAGCACACACCCGGTTTGCCGCTGGTGCGCGCATAACCGTCGGCCATGAAACCGGCGCCCTGCTCATGCCGTGGGGTGACGTGGTTGATGCTCGAGCGGGCCAGCCCGCGATACAGCTCGACGGTGTGCACGCCGGGGATGCCGAACACCTGCTCGACCCCATAACCTTCGAGTAACTTGACCAGTACTTCGCCACACGTCGCCATGTCATTGCCCTTTTGTCAGCTAAAAACACAGATCCCTTGTGGGAGCGAGCCTGCTCGCGAAAGCGCTGGATCAGCCAACATCAATGCTGAATGTGATACAGCCTTCGCGAGCAGGCTCGCCCCCACATGACCTGAACATGGGCTCATTGAACGGTCGGCAGGTAGCGGCAACAATCGATTAAAAGTCATACTAGCCATGTCCTCACGTCATACCTTGGATCCACATGAAACGACTGCCTCCCCTGCCCGCCCTGCATACGTTTCTGATCACCGCGCAGTGCTGCAACTTCACCCGGGCGGCCGAGCAGTTGCACATCACCCAAGGCGCGGTGAGCCGGCAGATCGCCGGGCTGGAGGATCATCTGGGGTATGAATTGTTCATCCGTCTGGCCCGTGGTCTGGAGCTGACGGCTGAAGGTCGTGAGTGGCTGCCGCGAGTGGAGAAGGTCTTCGGCCTGATCACCGAGGCCACCGAGCAGATCGGTCTCAAGCGTGAAACCCTGCAACTCAAGGCCCCCAGTTGTGTGATGCGCTGGCTGGTGCCCCGCCTGCTGCAATGGCAAAAGGAGCGCCCGGATGTGCCGGTCAAACTGACCACCACGTTGGCCCATGGCGTGGACTTCCAGCGTGAGCCATTCGATGCGGCGGTGATCTATGGAACGCCACCGGACAACTCGTCGACCGCGCTGCATCTGTTCGATGAACAACTGACCCCGGTCTGCTCACCGGCATTGTTGAAAGGCCCGCCGGAACTGTCCGACCCGGCCGATCTGCAACAGCATTTATTGCTGCACCCGACTCGCGACACTCAGGACTGGAAGGTGTGGCTGACGGCGGCCGATTTGCAGTTGGATAACGTCAACATGGGCCAGCATTTCGAAACGCTGGATCAGGCGATGTCGATGGCGTCGCATGGGACGGGGGTGGCGATTGGCGATTGGTCGTTGATCGGCGATGACCTGCGCGCCGGGCGGCTGGTGATGCCGTTTGAATTGAAGGTGAAGACGGGATTGGCGTATTTCGTCGTGGTGCCTGCGGGAACCGAGCCCTCGCCGCAGTTGGAAGAGCTGATGATCTGGCTGGTTGAGCAGGCGCATTTGCGCTGAGACTTTTTTCCCTCACCCTAACCCTCTCCCAGAGGGAGAGGGGACTGATTGGGGGATGCTCTAGAAATACGCCGACGTGAAATTACTGTGTTGAATCCATAATCGACTCGATCACTCAGGTCGATGTACAGCGCCAAACAACTCGGTCGGCCCCCTCTCCCTCCGGGAGAGGGCTGGGGTGAGGGGAAAGCTTTAATTCAATACCCGACAGTAAACCGCTGACGCGAATGCTTCGGCGTTTCCACTTCATCGATCAGCGCAATCGCGTAATCGGCAAAGGTAATCCAGCTACGCCCTTCAGCGCTCACCAGCAAGTGATCCTGGCCGACACGGAAACTACCCGTGCGCTCACCTTCAACAAACTCCGCCGACGGCGACAGAAAGGTCCAGTCCAGCGCCTGCTCCTGACGCAACGCCTCAAGAAACGCCGCACCGGCGCTGGCCTCAGCTTTGTACTCCGCCGGGAAACCCGCACTGTCGATCACTCGCGTGTCGTCCGGCAGCAACAACGAACCGGCACCGCCCACCACCAGCAAGCGCTTCACACCCGCCTGCTTCACTGGCCCGACAATAGCGCTCGCAGGAACAGTGGCGAAATGCGCGGCGGTGATCACCACATCGTGACCGGCCACTGCGTCTTGCAACGCCGCCGAATCCAGCACATCGACATTCTTGCTGACCACACCGGCACGCGCGCCGAGCTTCGAGGTATCGCGAGCGATAGCGGTGACGCTATGGCCGCGACGCAGGGCTTCTTCCAGCAGTTGGCTACCGGCACGGCCGGTGGCACCAATGATTGCGATCTTGCTCATGACATTCTCCAGTTGGCTTGAGAGTGCTGCGTTTTTCAGAATCGGCTTACCACTGCATTTCGCCCTTGGCGACTTTCGCGCTCAGCTCCAGCGAGCTTTCTTCGCCCAGTTTCGGGTAGCGCTTTTTCATCGCGTTGATCAGTGCGGTGGAGTCTTTGGCCTTGGCGGTTTCAACGTCGAAAGCCTTAATGTAGTCGGCGGTGAATTTCACGCTGGCCAACGAACGGCGGCTGTTACCGAGGTAATGACCCGGCACCACGGTGTTCGGCTTGAGGGTTTCGATCGAGTGCAACGTTTCCAGCCAGTCGGCGTGGGATTGCGCGGTCTGGGTGTCGGCCATCCACACGTGGATGTTCTCGGCAACGACAACGCCACCGACCACGGCTTTGAGCGACGGAATCCACACAAAGCTGCGATCCGGCTGTTTGCCGTCGAGGCCGACTACCTGCAACTTCTGCCCTTCGAGCATCAGGCTGTCGCCCTTGAGCACGCCCGGCACGATGGTTTTCGCTGGCACATCGGCGCCCATTTTCGGCCCCCAAAAGGCCAGTTTGCCGGCGACGGTTTTGTTGATGTGGTCAACGGTCGGCTGCGAAGCCAGCACCTTGGCGTCAGGGAAGGCCTGGGTCAGGGTGTCGAGGCCGAAGTAGTAATCCGGGTCACCATGGCTGATGTAAATGGTGGTCAGGTGCTTGCCGCTGGCGCGGATTTTTTCCACGACCTGTTCAGCCTGGGATTTGCCGAATTGCGCATCGACGAGGATCGCGTCTTTTTCGCCGCTGACCAGCACCGAAGTCACCGGAAAAATGGCGTCAGTCCCCGGGTTGTAGACATCGAGAGTCAGGTTGGCAGCAGCGGCGTGCGCAGCGAAACCCAGGGAAGCGGTGGCGAGTAGAACGCGTTTGAGTGTGGTGAAGCCGATCATCTGTTGCTCCGGTGTCGGAATGCCGTGCTTGGCGATGGGACAGAGCTTAGTTGCCTGACTCAGTACAAAAAATGCGATGCTTGAACATAGTTTGTTTCTGAAAGCGGGCAAATCATGGATCGTCTCCAAGCAATGCGGGTGTTTGTCACCGTGGTGGATCTGGGCAGTCAGTCGGCTGCGGCCGATCATCTGGACCTCTCACGGCCGGTGGTTTCACGTTATCTGGCGGAGCTGGAAGACTGGGTCGGCGCCCGCCTGATGCACCGCACCACGCGCAAGTTGAGCCTGACCGCCGCCGGCAGTGAGATTCTGCCGCGCTGTCGGCAGATGCTCGAACTGTCGACCGACATGCAAGCCGCCGTCAGCGAACCCCATGATGCGCCACGCGGCTTGCTGCGGATCAGCGTCAGTACCTCGTTCGGTCAGGCGCAACTGGCCGATGCGATGGCGGCTTACGTCAAGCGCTATCCCGGTGTCAGCATCGATATGCAAATGCTCGATCGCACGGTAAATCTGGTCGATGAGCGCATCGATCTGGCGATTCGTACCAGTAACGATCTGGACCCCAACCTGATCGCCCGGCGCCTGACCGTCTGTCGCTCGGTGGTCTGCGCCGCGCCGGCGTATCTGCAAGAACAGCCGGCGCCACAACGGGTCGAGGAATTGAGTCGGCACAACTGCCTGACGCACTCGTATTTCGGCAAGAGCTTGTGGCATTTCGAGGAGAATGGCGAACCGGTGTCGGTGCCGGTGCAGGGCAATATCAGCGCCAACGAGGCCAGTACGTTATTGCGCGCGACACTGGCCGGCGCGGGGGTGGCGATGCTGCCGACCTATCAGGCCGGGGTGCATATTCACAGCGGTGAACTGGTGCGCCTGCTGCCCCATGCCGAGCCGCGGCAGATGAACATCTACGCGGTGTACGCCTCGCGCAAACACATGCCGGCGGCGTTGCGCAGCATGCTGGATTTTCTGGTGCTCAGATTTCCCGAAAATCCCGAATGGGATATCGGCCTGTAAACCCGATCCCACAGTGGCTATCGATGTGCTGAGTGGCGGGTTAAATCCTCAAGCGCACTCGCTGGCAACTCCCCGCCGCTGACCTATGCTGAAAGTAATACCGCAGGGTATGTCGTTCATAGGTCTACGCCATGAACATCAAAACAAGAAGGTACTTCGCGATTTTCATCACCTGCGCCGCGACGCTGGCGCTGTACGGCACCGCGGCCTGGCGGGTCGAGCAACTGCGACAGCTGCCGCGCGAGTACGCGAGCTGTAACTTCGAGCGGTGTATTCCGCACAATGCCACGCTGAACGCGTTGCGCTGAGGTAAGTGAGCTGGAATGCGCCCCTGTGGGAGCGAGCTTGCTCGCGAATGCTTTGTGTCAATCGCCATTACTGGCGGCTGATACACCGCTTCGCGAGCAAGCTCGCTCCCACATTGTTTAGGGTGGTTATGAAATTACTGTTCGGCCTTCAGACTGTCGCGGAAGGCTTTTGGCGAAATCCCCACCCTGCGCCGAAACAGCCGCGTGAAGTTGGTCGGGTCGGAAAACCCCAACAACTCCGACATCTCATAAATCGTCATGCTGGTGTAAGTCAGCAAGCGCTTGGCCTCCAGCAACTGACGCTCGTGCATGATCTGCAACGCCGGTTGCCCCGCCAGTTCACGGCACGTGCCATTGAGGTGTGACACCGAAATCCCCAGCCGATGCGCCAGGTCTTCGACTTTGACGTGCTGACGGTAAGTCTCCTCCACCAGTTGAATGAAACCATTGAGGTATTCGCGCTGACGTTGCGGGCGCTGACTGGCTTTGTGCCGTACCAGCGCCTGACGGCTGACCCAGACCATGATCACGCTGACCAGCGAATGCATGAGCATTTCCCGCGCCGGTTGATGACCGTTGTATTCGGCCTGCAACGCCGAGAACAGGCTGTTGAGGTAATCGCCGTCCTGTGCGGCCGGGTAGTTGTCCGCGCTGGCCAGCGCGTGTACCGAATCGCCCAGTTGCGCCTGCAAGTGCTTGATCAGCGGGGTGGCGAGGGTAACGATGAAGCCTTCCACGTCCTCGGAAAAACGAAAGCCATGCACCGATAACGGCGGCAAAACTTGAATGGCCGGGGTCTGAAGCTGGGTGCGCTGTCCTTCGATCTCAAGCTCTGCCTGACCTTTGAAGACGAAGAGCAACTGGCACAAATCGGCGTGGCGATGGGGTTTGATTTCCCATTCATGTTCGCGACTGCGGGAGGAAATGGTTTCACAGTGCAGCAAGTCAGGGGTTGGCCAGTCCAGGCTTTCACCGTAGAGCTTGAACACTGGAATCGAAGGCAGCTCAGGCTTGTTCATCACTTCAATCCAGGCCTCAGGGGTTGTGGGCGATAATCGCACCGATTGGCAGAATGTACAGGTATCGGCTCAGTTTTCACCTTCAATTGACAGACCCGCAAGGGAAAAATGCAAGCACTCGATCCATAAAAATCATTCACCGGTCTGAGCCGCGTGAAGCTTGCGAGTCATAAAAACAATGAAAACGCTGAAAACTCAAGTCGCCATTATCGGCGCCGGTCCGTCCGGTTTACTCCTCGGCCAGTTGTTGCACAACGCCGGCATCGACACCCTCATCCTCGAACGTCAGACACCCGATTATGTCCTCGGCCGCATCCGCGCCGGTGTGCTTGAACAGGGCATGGTAGAGCTGTTGCGTCAGGCTGGCGTGAGTCAGCGCATGGACGCCGAAGGGCTGGTTCACGGCGGTTTCGATCTGGCCCTGGACGGACGTCAGGTGCACATCGATCTGCACGCGTTGACCGGCGGCAAGACCGTGATGATCTACGGTCAGACTGAAGTCACTCGCGACCTGATGGCCGCTCGTCGGGAGGCTGGCGCGCCGACGATTTACCAGGCGCGCGATGTCGTTCCTCACGGCATGAAAAGCGACGAAGCCTTTGTCACCTTCGAAAAGGACGGCGAAACCTGGCGTGTCGATTGCGATTACATCGCCGGTTGCGACGGTTTCCACGGCGTCGCTCGCCAGTCGATTCCGGCTGAATGCCTGAAAGTCTTCGAGCGGGTTTATCCATTTGGCTGGCTGGGGATTCTCGCCGACACGCCACCGGTGCATGACGAATTGGTCTACGCCCGCCATGAACGCGGCTTTGCCCTGTGCAGCATGCGTTCGGCAACGCGCACGCGTTATTACCTGCAAGTGCCGGCCGATGAAAACGTCGAGGACTGGAGCGATCAGCGCTTCTGGGATGAGTTGAAAAATCGCTTGCCGGTGGAGCTTGCCGAAAAACTGGTCACTGGCCCGTCGATTGAAAAAAGCATCGCGCCGCTGCGCAGTTTTGTCGTGGAACCGATGCAGTACGGACGGATGTTTCTGGTCGGCGATGCCGCACATATTGTCCCGCCTACCGGCGCCAAGGGCTTGAATCTGGCCGCCAGTGACGTGAGTACGCTGTTCAATATTCTGCTGAAGGTTTACCGCGACGGGCGCACTGACCTGCTGGAGAAGTACTCGGAAATCTGCCTGCGCCGAGTGTGGAAGGCCGAGCGTTTTTCCTGGTGGATGACCTCGATGCTGCATCGTTTCGATGATCACGATGACTTCAGCCAGCGCATCAGCGCCTCGGAACTGGACTACTTTGTCAGTTCAGAGGCAGGGCGAAAAACCATTGCAGAAAATTACGTCGGACTTCCTTATGAGGCTATCGAATAGCCTGCTACCGACTTACACTGGCGAGCATCCACCCGCGCGCAATGGCCGCGCGGGTCCATCACTGCCCGCAGGCTCGCCCGTGACCAATCTCAATCACCCCGAAACGCCCAAACCGGCCATTCGCAGCGTGCTGGTCGCGCTGATGATGGCGATCTTTCTCGGCGCGCTGGACCAGACCATCGTCGCCGTGTCGATGCCGGCCATCTCTGCGCAGTTCAAGGATGTCAGCCTGCTGGCCTGGGTGATTTCCGGGTACATGGTGGCGATGACCGTGGCAGTGCCGATCTACGGCAAGCTCGGCGACTTGTACGGGCGGCGCAAACTGATGCTGTTCGGCATGGGCCTGTTCACCCTCGCCTCGCTGTTTTGCGGCATGGCGCAGAGCATGGAACAACTGGTGCTGGCACGGATCCTTCAGGGCATTGGCGCTGGCGGGATGATTTCGGTGAGCCAGGCGATCATCGGCGACATCGTGCCGCCGCGTGAACGCGGGCGTTATCAGGGTTACTTCAGCAGCATGTATGCGGTGGCCAGTGTCGCCGGGCCAGTGCTCGGCGGTTACATGACCGAATACCTGTCGTGGCGCTGGGTGTTCCTGATCAACCTGCCGCTGGGCCTTGGCGCTTACTGGGTGGCGCGACGCAATTTGCGCGGGCTGCCGATTCCGCAGCGTAAACCGATCATCGATTACCTTGGCACCTTGCTGATGATCATCGGCCTGACCGCCCTGCTGTTGGGCATTACTCAGGTTGGTCAGGGTCATTCGTGGCGCAGCAGCGAAGTGCTCGGCTTGTTCGCTGGCGCGGCGGTGGTGCTGGCGGTGTTTGTCTGGCACGAACGTCGGGCGCGCGAACCGTTGCTGCCGATGCACCTGTTCGCCAACCGCAACGCCTTGCTGTGCTGGTGCACGATTTTCTTCACCAGTTTCCAGGCAATCTCGCTGATCGTGCTGATGCCGCTGCGCTTTCAAAGTGTCACCGGTGCCGGGGCTGACAGTGCCGCGTTGCACTTGCTGCCGTTGGCGATGGGGTTGCCGATTGGTGCGTATTTCGCCGGCCGTCGAACTTCGATCACCGGGCGCTACAAACCGCAGATTCTGACCGGCGCGATGCTGATGCCGATCTCGATTCTCGGCATGGCCTTCAGTCCGCCCGAGGCGACCTTGATCAGCGGCTTGTTCATGCTGCTCTGCGGTATTTCCAGCGGTATGCAGTTTCCGACTTCGCTGGTCGGCACGCAGAACTCGGTGGAACAACGCGACATCGGCGTGGCCACCAGCACCACCAATCTGTTCCGCTCGCTGGGCGGCGCGGTGGGTGTGGCGTTGATGTCGGCGCTGTTGCTGGCGTTGTTGCAGGATTCGAGTTTCGCCCATTTGGCGAGCAGTTCGCTGATGAGCGAGGGGCATTCGGGCAACGTCCTGCTCGATGGTCTGAACGCCGCTCCCGGGGATGCGCAGAACGCCTTGCGGGCGGAATTGCTGGTGACGTTCCGGCATTTGCTGTGGGTCAGTGCGGCGGTGTCGTTGCTGGGGTTGGCGGCGGCGATTGCGATGCCGAACAACCTGCTGCGCGGGCGTGAGCACGGCGCAAAATAGCTGCAACACCACAAAACCCTGTGGGAGCGAGCCTGCTCGCGAAAGCTGTGTGTCAGACGACATCATCGTTAATGACACGCCGCATTCGCGAGCAGGCTCGCTCCCACATGGGTAAGTATTTCGCTCAAGGGCTGTAGTAACCCACGGCGACAAGGAAATGCCCGGCCTTCTTCAGATAGGCGTGTTTGTCCTCGACCTTGCCGGTCACCGGGTTCTTCCAGCGGTATTCATACTCACCTTCATCCTGCTTGCCGATCAACGCCAGAATCGGCTCGCCCACCGGCTTGCCTTCCGGATCCTTGACCTTGCCGAAGTCGGTGTTGATCAACCGCAGATTGGTGCCGTGAGCGACGTAGCGCTGCGTGTCCAGATCGACCACGAACACGTACAAGTCATCCTGCAAATAGCCGCCCTTGAGCGAGTTGATCGCCGTCAACGTGCCCTTCTCGTCCTTGCTCAGGTCAGTCGCCGCTTTGTCGAGCAAGGCTTTGGCCTGCTCGGCCGAGGCTCGCGGCAAGTAATAACCGACCGCCAGAATCCGCTGGCCGATGCGCTGATAAAACACGTGCTTGCGCTCGACCTTGCCGTCGGCCTGATTCTGCCAGCGGTATTCCGCCTGCTGGATGCCATTGCCCTCGGGCACCCGCAACGCCTCCTTGAAGGCTTTCTGCAAATCCGCGCCGAGCACTTCGCTGACATCACGACCGATCAACGCTGAGGAAGGCCCGCCGCTGGCGAGCATCACGCCTTTGGTGTCGACCACAAAGACGTAGCGATCCTTGTCGACAAACTCGCCCTGGCGGCTGAACGCGGCAAACGCCTTGTCGCCGTTGTCGTGATAGTAAGCGAGTGCTTTCTCCAGCAAGGCGATGGCGGCCTGGCTGTCATCCTTGGCGGTGGTGGCGGCGCTGGCCTGGCCAAGGCCGGCCAATAACATCAAACAGAGCCAGGCGAATTTTTGCACAAACCCCATGACGCATCCCTCGTTCTTGTTGGTGTTTCAAGAGCGTAGACGGCTTGGGGTGATGTACGAGTATTCAGAATGATGCAGGGGATTACAGAGTCCCCTGCACTGATCAACAAAGCTTCATGGGCGGGAATTGATCTGCTGCTGCAAATTCTGGATCTGTGCCTGCAGCGTGTTGATATTGCGGGTCATCTGCCCACGAAAGGCGTCGAATTCGGCGGTATTGCCGCCACCCTGAGGTGCAGCCGGACGATTGTCCTGCTCGCTTTTGAGCACGACGATTTCCTGCTCCAGACGATCAATCGCAGCGCTCGGATTACCCTGTTTCTTCAACGCCGCGATATCGGCACCAAGGCTCTTGAACTGTGCATCGAAGGCTTTCAACTGCGCGTCGACCTTGCTGGTATCGGCCGGCGTGCTCTTCACCGTCGCAAGCTCCGCGCTCAAGGCTTTGACCTGTGCCTGCAACTGCGTATTGGCGTTCTGCTGTTCGGTGGTCTGCGCGGTCATCTGCGCCAGACGCTTGTCCAGATCGCTGGCCTGACCGGCCACGCCCTGCTGCTGTTTGCTCTGGTCGAGCAACTTGCCTTCGAGCTGTTTGATCTGCAGCTTCAGCGCTTCGCTGTCGCTGCTGACGTTGGATTGACTGGCCACGACCTTGCCGGAAATGTCCTGCAAGCGCCCCGCCGCCTCTTCACTGATCCGCGCAAAGCTTTCCTGGGTGGCGACCAGTTGCTGCTCCATCAACGAGATTTGCTGAAAGCTCCACCAGGCGAGGCCGATGAAGGCGAAAAACAACGCGCCGACCAAGGCCCACAACGGGCCGGTGCTGGCGGCTTTGACCTTGACCACCGGCGGTGTACGCGAGTGCACGGAAGTACGGGCGGTGGTCGGAATGTCATCGTCGTCGAAGGTGTCGGCACGCAGGCTCGGGACATCATCGAAATCGTCGTGGGCATCATTACGCATGGACATTGAGGCAACCTTTGTGAAACGCGGTGATGGCTAAATGCTGCGAAGTATAACCGCCGCAGCCGCAGGGATTGACCCCCAAGCGGGTACGCGGTTCATTGCCGGCCGGCCAATTCGTTTCAGCGGATGTCCTGAGCTTTCCACCATACGCAGAACTCATCCAGCGCCGACCACAGGCTGACTTTCGGATCGTAGTCCAGATAATGCCGGGCGCGGCTGATGTCGAGGGTGAAATTTTTTTTCATCACCTGCATGCCCAGGCGCGACAGGGTTGGCTCCGGGCGCCCCGGCCAGAGCTTGCACGCGCCTTCGTTGAGCGCCGCGACGCTGTAGGCCAGGCCATACGAACGGTATTTGCTGACCTGCGGCACGTCCATCTTGCGCATCACGTAATTGACCACATCCCACAGCGGCACTGGCGCGCCGTTGCTGATGTTGTAGGCCTTGCCCAGCGCGGAACCGGCAGCAAGCAGACTGCTGAGCAGCGCTTCGTTGAGGTTCTGCACGCTGGTGAAATCGACTTTGTTCAGGCCGTTGCCGATGATCGCCAGCCGGCCTTTGCGCTGCATGTTGAGCAGACGCGGGAAGATGCTCATGTCGCCGGCGCCGGTGACGAAACGCGGGCGCAGCGCGATGGTTTCGAGGCCGAACTCCTGCGCCCCAAAGACCTTTTGCTCAGCCAGGTACTTGGTCGCGGCGTAGTGATGTTTGAAGCGCTTGGGCACCTGTTCTTCGGTGAGGTTGAGGTGATCGCGACCATCGAAATAGATCGATGGCGACGAGAGATGCACCAGGCGCCGAACGCGCTGCTTCAGGCAGGCTTCGACGACGTTTTCGGTGACCTGCACGTTGCCCTGATGAAAGTCCTGGTAACGCCCCCACAGGCCGACGGCACCCGCACAATGCACCACGGCCTCAACGTCGGCACACAGTTCGCGTACCAGATCGGGATCGGTCAGATCGCCGGGCACAAATTCGGCACCACGGCGCACCAGATGCTCGACGCTCTCGGCCCGGCGACCGTTGACCCGCACGTCCAGGCCCTGCTCCAGGGCGAAACGCGCAAAGCGTCCGCCAATGAAGCCGCTTGCGCCGGTGACCAGAATTTTCATGCAAAACTCCAACAAAAAGCAGCTGCAAGCATCAAGCCTCCAGCTGCAAGTAAAAACGGTGCGCAAGCCCACAACTTGCCGCTTGCAGCTTGACGCTTATGGCTGTTTTAAAGGCACTAGCCATTGCGCCGATGAACGCACCAATTGCTCGGTCAGCAAGCCTAGAAGCTGACCGCCATTGCGCCAATGATGCCAGTACAACGGCACGTCGATCGGTTTATCTGGCAACAACTCGCGCAACACGCCGCGTTGCAACTGATCGCGCACTTGCAGTTCCGGCACCAGTCCCCAGCCGAGACCGGCTTCGGTCAGGCGGATGAAACCTTCCGAGGACGGGCACAAATGATGCTCGAATCCGCCGTCGACGCCCAACGAGGCGAGATAACGATGCTGGAGAAAGTCGTCCGGGCCGAACACCAGCGCCGGCGTGCGCGGCAATTGTTCGGCGCGTACGCCGTCGGGGAAATGCCGCTCGATGAACGCCGGGCTGGCCAGCGCGCGATAACGCATCGCCCCGAGCAAGACACTGCGTGCGCCGGCTACCGGTCGTTCACTGGCACAAAGGCACGCGGCCACTTCACCGGCGCGCATGCGTTTGAGGCCGACTGTCTGGTCCTCGACCACCAGATCAAGCAATAAATGTTGCTCGGCACAAAAATCGCCAACCGCTTCGGCCCACCACGTGGCGAGACTGTCGGCATTCAGGGCAATGCGCAGGCGCTCCGGCAAACCCTCTTCGTCCAGCGCAGGCACCAGGGTTTGCAAGTCGCGCTCAAGCAAACGCACCTGCTGCACATGGTTGAGCAGACGCCGGCCAATCTCGGTCGGCGATGGCGGCGTGCCGCGCACCAGCACCGGCTGACCAACCCGCGCTTCGAGCAGTTTGATCCGCTGCGAGATCGCCGATTGCGACAAGCCCAACACCTGCGCGGCACGTTCGAAGCCGGCCTGCTCGACCACGGCGGCCAGAGCGGAAAGCAATTTGTAGTCGAACATCAGTTTTCCTAATGAGCGATCAGCACTATTGGTTTTTCTTATACAGCGTTCGACCGGAGAATAGCCAGCAAGCACTCTTTATCAAGGAACACTGCAATGGCTGGCGAAACCTCACTCACAACCCTGTTGCGCAGCATGAGCCCGCAACTCAATGCCGGTGAATACGTGTTCTGTACCCTGCGCGACGGCCAGTTGCCGAGCGGTGTGGACATCCTCGGCAGCTTTCGTGAGCAGGAAGGTTTGACGGTGATTCTCGAACGCGCGCAGGCCGAACAGGCCGGTTTCAATTTCGACTACGTCGCCGCGTGGATCACCCTCAATGTGCACTCGGCGCTGGAAGCCGTTGGCCTCACCGCCGCTTTCGCCACCGCACTGGGCAAGGCCGGGATCAGTTGCAACGTGATCGCCGGTTACTACCACGACCATCTGTTTGTCGGCCAGGCCGATGCCGAGCGCGCCATGCAGGTGCTGCGCGATCTGGCAGCCAACGCGGAGTGAATCTTATGTGGCAAAGCTATGTGAACGGCCTGCTGGTGGCGTTCGGACTGATCATGGCGATCGGCACGCAGAACGCGTTTGTATTGGCGCAGAGCCTGCGTCGTGAGCACCATTTGCCGGTGGCGGCATTATGCGTGGTGTGCGATGCGCTGCTGGTCGCCGCCGGGGTATTCGGGCTGGCGACGATTCTGGCGCAGAACCCGACGCTGCTGGCGATCGCGCGTTGGGGCGGCGCGACGTTTTTGATCTGGTACGGCAGCCAGGCGCTGCGCCGGGCCTGTTCGAAACAGAGCATGGATCAGGGCGAAAACCAGACCGTACGTTCGCTGCGCGCGGTGATGCTCAGCGCTTTGGCGGTGACACTGCTCAACCCGCACGTTTATCTGGATACGGTGTTGCTGATCGGCTCTCTCGGCGCGCAGCAATCGGTGCCGGGCGCTTACGTGGTCGGTGCTGCGAGCGCCTCGCTGTTGTGGTTTTTCACCTTGGCATTGGGCGCTGCGTGGTTGGCGCCATGGCTGGCGCGTCCGAGCACCTGGCGGATTCTCGATCTGGTGGTGGCGCTGATGATGTTCACGGTCGCAGGGCAACTGATATTGGCTTCCTGATTTATTCCAAAAGGCTCTGGAACCTCTATTCCACACAGTTGTTGCGTGGTTATGCCGCAACCCCGGTGCTATGATCGAAACCCTGCGCCGCAAAGAGTAAAAACTCGCCGGTGCATTTCTGGCCGCCCGTGATCGGCCTTGCGCTCACCGCAACAGACCTGATTAGGAGAATCATCATGGCTTTCGAATTGCCGCCGCTGCCTTACGCACACGATGCCCTGCAGCCGCACATTTCCAAGGAAACCCTGGAATACCACCACGACAAGCACCACAACACCTATGTCGTGAACCTGAACAACCTGGTGCCAGGCACCGAGTTCGAAGGCAAGACCCTGGAAGAAATCGTCAAGACTTCCTCGGGCGGTATCTTCAACAACGCCGCTCAGGTCTGGAACCACACTTTCTACTGGAACTGCCTGGCGCCAAACGCCGGCGGTCAACCAACCGGCGCGCTGGCTGAAGCCATCAACGCTTCGTTCGGTTCGTTCGACAAGTTCAAGGAAGAGTTCAGCAAAACCTCGATCGGCACCTTCGGTTCCGGCTGGGGCTGGCTGGTGAAAAAGGCTGACGGTTCCCTGGCCCTGGCCAGCACCATCGGCGCCGGCAACCCGCTGACCAGCGGCGACACCCCGCTGCTGACCTGCGACGTCTGGGAACACGCTTACTACATCGACTACCGCAACGTTCGTCCGAAGTATGTCGAAGCGTTCTGGAACCTGGTCAACTGGAAGTTCGTTGCTGAGCAGTTCGAAGGCAAAACCTTCACCGCTTAAGCTGCGCGCCAGTCAAAAAACCCGGCTTTTGCCGGGTTTTTTTATGCTCGCAGATTGTCTCCCTCAAGATCGGATTTCTCTCACGGCAAAAGCATCCTCCCGCCCCTTGCCGCCATGCCACAGCGGGCTAACATCAAAACAGCGAAAAAATGCTGCGAACCGCTCAAGTTGAGGGCCAAAACTACCGACACAGTACAAATAGGGCTAATACTCCAGACAGCAGCATTTCGGCCAACGCCACAGGCAAATGCCCCTGGGCCTGATTGTCCCTTTGACTGCCAACTCGGGATTGCCAATACTCATGGCAACTTGACGCTACCCGCACGGATTAAGGAATAACCCTTTGAAGCTGGAACTCAAGAACAGCTTGTCGGTGAAGTTGCTCCGGGTCGTGCTCCTGTCGGCATTGATCGTCGGCGTAGTCTTGAGCTGCGCGCAGATTGTTTTCGATGCCTACAAAACCCGTCAGGCGGTGGCTGGCGACGCCGAACGCATCCTCGACATGTTCCGCGATCCCTCGACTCAGGCCGTTTACAGCCTCGATCGGGAGATGGGCATGCAGGTGATCGAAGGCCTGTTTCAGGACGATGCCGTGCGTCAGGCCTCCATCGGCCATCCCAACGAAGCCATGCTCGCGCAGAAATCCCGCGAGTTGCAGCATTCCAACAGTCGCTGGCTGACTGACCTGATCCTCGGTCAGGAACGCACCTTCACCACGCAATTGGTGGGGCGTGGTCCATACAGCGAATATTACGGCGACCTGAGCATCACCCTCGACACCGCCACCTATGGCGAGGGTTTCATCGTCAGTTCGGTGATCATTTTCATTTCCGGCGTGCTGCGCGCACTGGCCATGGGTCTGGTGCTGTATCTGGTTTACCACTGGCTGCTGACCAAACCGCTGTCGCGGATCATCGAGCACCTCACCGAGATCAACCCGGATCGTCCCAGCGAGCACAAGATCCCGCAGCTCAAGGGCCACGAGAAAAACGAGTTAGGGATCTGGATCAACACCGCCAACCAGTTGCTCGAATCGATCGAGCGCAACACCCATCTGCGCCACGAAGCGGAAAACAGCCTGCTGCGCATGGCTCAGTACGACTTCCTCACTGGCCTGCCCAATCGCCAGCAATTGCAGCAGCAACTGGACAAGATTCTGGTCGACGCCGGCAAGCTGCAACGGCGGGTCGCGGTGTTGTGCGTGGGGCTGGATGACTTCAAAGGCATCAACGAACAATTCAGCTACCAGACCGGCGACCAATTGTTGCTGGCCCTGGCCGATCGCCTGCGCGCCCACAGCGGCCGCCTCGGCGCCCTCGCCCGTTTGGGTGGCGATCAGTTCGCACTGGTCCAGGCCGACATCGAACAACCCTACGAAGCGGCAGAACTGGCGCAGAGCATTCTTGATGATCTGGAAGCGGCATTCGCCCTCGACCATCAGGAAATCCGCCTGCGCGCGACCATCGGCATCACCCTGTTTCCGGAGGACGGCGACAGCACCGAGAAACTGTTGCAGAAGGCCGAGCAGACCATGACGCTGGCCAAGACCCGCTCGCGCAACCGTTATCAGTTCTACATCGCCAGCGTCGACAGCGAGATGCGTCGTCGTCGCGAACTGGAAAAAGACCTGCGCGATGCCTTGCTGCGCGATCAGTTCTATCTGGTTTATCAGCCGCAGATCAGCTATCGCGATCACCGTGTGGTCGGCGTCGAAGCGCTGATTCGCTGGCAGCATCCGGAACACGGTCTGGTGCCGCCGGACCTGTTCATTCCGCTGGCCGAGCAGAACGGCACGATCATCGCCATTGGCGAATGGGTGCTGGATCAGGCCTGCAAGCAATTGCGCGAATGGCACGATCAGGGCTTTGCCGATCTGCGTATGGCAGTGAACCTGTCCACCGTGCAACTGCACCACGCCGAGTTGCCGCGCGTGGTCAACAATCTGCTGCAGATGTACCGCCTGCCGCCGCGCAGCCTGGAACTGGAAGTCACCGAAACCGGCCTGATGGAAGACATCAGCACCGCCGCCCAACATTTGCTCAGCCTGCGCCGCTCCGGCGCGCTGATCGCCATCGATGACTTCGGCACCGGGTATTCATCGCTGAGTTACCTGAAAAGCCTGCCGCTGGACAAGATCAAGATCGACAAGAGCTTCGTTCAGGATCTGCTGGATGACGACGACGATGCGACCATCGTTCGCGCAATCATTCAACTGGGCAAGAGCCTGGGCATGCAGGTCATCGCCGAGGGCGTGGAAACGGCTGAGCAGGAAACGTACATCATCTCCGAGGGCTGCCACGAGGGTCAGGGTTACCACTACAGCAAGCCGCTGCCGGCGCGCGAGCTGAGTGCCTACCTCAAACAGGCGCAGCGCAGTAACGCGGCGATCCTTTGATCCATGCCACTGCACCGTCGTAAATAAGAAATATTTCCAGCCACAACCCTTTACACATAATGCGAAAGATTTGCATTATGTCGCAGTTTTGCGCACCCCCAGCGCGAGTCCACTCAACTATCGAAGCAGGATGTTCGCCATGATTCGTATGCCTCTGGCTACCGCCAGTCTGCTGGCCATCGCTATTTCCCTCGCCGGTTGCGGCGAAGGCAAAGACAAGGCTGCAGCTCCAGCCGCGCCGACGCCAGCCGCCAGCACCACCGCTCCTGCGGCTGCGCCTGCCGCTGCCGGTAAAGTCGACGAAGCCGCCGCCAAGGCCGTGGTCGCGCACTATGCCGACATGGTCTTCGCCGTTTACAGCGATGCCGAATCCACCGCGAAAACCCTGCAAACCGCCGTCGACGCCTTCCTCGCCAAGCCGAACGCCGACACCCTGAAAGCCGCCAAGGCTGCCTGGGTCGCCGCGCGCGTTCCGTACCTGCAGAGTGAAGTGTTCCGCTTCGGCAACACGATCATTGACGATTGGGAAGGTCAAGTTAACGCCTGGCCACTGGACGAGGGTCTGATCGACTACGTCGACAAATCCTACGAGCACGCACTGGGTAACCCGGGCGCCACCGCCAACATCATCGCCAACACCGAAGTTCAGGTCGGCGAAGAC
The DNA here is from genome assembly GCF_001648775.1 of Pseudomonas fluorescens. Taxonomy (GTDB): domain Bacteria; phylum Pseudomonadota; class Gammaproteobacteria; order Pseudomonadales; family Pseudomonadaceae; genus Aquipseudomonas; species Aquipseudomonas fluorescens_M. The sequence continues at coordinate 174,927 of NZ_LVEJ01000018.1, read as the reverse complement.
AAGGTCGACGTCAAAGACATCACCCCGGAAAAACTCGCCAGCCTCAACGAGCTGGGCGGTTCCGAAGCCAACGTTGCCACTGGCTATCACGCCATCGAATTCCTGCTCTGGGGCCAGGATCTGAACGGTACCGGCCCTGGCGCTGGCAACCGTCCGGCTTCCGACTACCTGGAAGGCGCCGGCGCCACTGGCGGTCACAACGATCGTCGTCGTGCCTACCTGAAGTCCGTGACCCAACTGCTGGTCAGCGACCTGGAAGAAATGGTCGGCAACTGGAAGCCGAACGTGGCTGACAACTACCGCGCCACTCTGGAAGCCGAGCCGGGCGAAAGCGGTCTGCGCAAAATGCTCTTCGGCATGGGCAGCCTGTCGCTGGGCGAACTGGCAGGCGAGCGCATGAAGGTGTCCCTGGAAGCCAACTCCCCTGAAGACGAGCAGGATTGCTTCAGCGACAACACCCACAACTCGCACTTCTACGATGCCAAAGGCGTTCGTAACGTTTACCTGGGCGAGTACACCCGTGTTGACGGCACCAAGATGACCGGCGCCAGCCTGTCGTCGCTGGTGGCCAAGGCTGATCCGGCGGCTGACACCGCACTGAAAGCCGATCTGGCGGCAACTGAAGCGAAGATCCAGGTCATGGTCGATCACGCCAACAAGGGTGAGCACTACGACCAGTTGATCGCTGCCGGCAACACCGCTGGCAACCAGATCGTTCGCGACGCCATCGCGTCCTTGGTCAAGCAGACCGGTTCGATTGAAGCCGCTGCCGGTAAGCTGGGCATCAGCGACCTGAACCCGGACAACGCTGATCACGAGTTCTGATCAACAGCGTCCGCGTCAAAAAAAGGCGACCTTCGGGTCGCCTTTTTCATGTCTGCCAAACACAACCCCCTACTTCAGGGTGTGTTCGATATCAGGTACACCACCCATCCCTGTGGGAGCGAGCCTGCTCGCGAAGGCGGTATCTGCCGCCACATTTTCAGCGCGTCGGACACCGCTTTCGCGAGCAGGCTCGCTCCCACAGGGTTTCCATGGGGTCCAAGGCTTGCGCTGTATCAAGCAAACGATAATTCCTCTTATTCAAACCCCCTCGCCCTGTTAGACTTTGCGCCTTTATTTTCGCCCGTCCGCAGGATGTCTGATGCCCTCGCTGCCTCTTCGCTTGTCTGCACTGTTGCTGGCCCTGGGCCTGAGTGCCTGCGATGACGCCCCGCGCTTCACCAAGGCCGAGCCTGGTGAAGCACGCTCGGGTGGCGCGGCGACCGTGCGCAAGACTGATCAGAATGCGTTCTCGCTGCCTTCGGCGAATCTGCCGCCGTCGCGGCGGGTGGACTTCAGCGTCGGTAACAGCTTCTTTCGCAGCCCATGGGTGATCGCGCCGTCGACCACCACGGCGCGCGATGGTCTCGGCCCGTTGTTCAACACCAACGCCTGCCAGAACTGCCACATCAAGGACGGTCGCGGTCATCCGCCAACGCCGGATGCGGCCAACGCGGTGTCGATGCTGGTCCGGTTGTCGATTCCCGATGCGCCGGAATATGCCCGGCTCATCGAGCAGGTCGGCGTGGTGCCGGAGCCGGTCTACGGCGGCCAGTTCCAGGACATGGCCGTGCCCGGCGTCGCCCCGGAAGGCAAGGTGCGCGTCGACTACACCCCGGTGCCCGTGCGTTTCAAGGACGGCACCGAAGTTGAACTGCGCAAGCCGCTGTTGCAGATCACCCAGCTGGGTTACGGTCCGATGCACCCGGACACGCGTTTTTCCGCACGGGTCGCCCCGCCGATGATCGGCCTCGGCCTGCTCGAAGCGATCCCCGAAGAAGCGATCCTCGCCAACGCCGCCGCGCAGGCCAAAGCGAAAAACGGCATCCATGGCCGCCCCAACCAGGTCTGGGATGACGCATTGCAGAAGACCGTCATGGGCCGATTCGGCTGGAAAGCCGGGCAACCGAATCTCAATCAACAGAATGTTCACGCGTTTTCGGGTGATATGGGTCTCACGACCAGCCTGAGACCCTTCGATGATTGCACCGACGCGCAAACCGCCTGCAAACAGGCGCCGAACGGCAATGGCCCGGACGGCGAGCCGGAAGTCAGCGACAACATCTTGCGTCTGGTGCTGTTCTACAGCCGTAACCTCGCCGTCCCTGCGCGTCGTGGCGTCAACGAAGCAGACGTCATCGCCGGCAAGAACCTGTTTTTCCAGGCCGGTTGCGATTCCTGCCACACCCCGAAATACACCACCGCCGCCAACGCCGCCGAACCTGAACTGGCCCATCAAGTGATTCGCCCGTACAGCGATCTGCTGCTGCATGACATGGGCGACGGCCTGGCCGACAACCGCACGGAATTCCAGGCCTCCGGCCGCGACTGGCGCACGCCGCCGTTGTGGGGGATTGGCCTGACGCAAGCGGTCAGTGGCCACACCCAGTTTTTGCACGATGGCCGTGCGCGCAATCTGCTCGAAGCGGTGCTCTGGCACGGCGGCGAAGCGCAAGCGGCACAGCAACAGGTTTTGTCTTTCAATGCCGAGCAGCGCGCCGCGCTGCTGGCTTTTTTGAACTCACTTTAAACACTGATAAAAGAATCGGGAGCCCGACATGTTCCGTCCCAAGCTACTGTTCACCAGCCTTGCCGCACTCGCCCTCGGCGCCTGCTCGCCGCAGGATCCGCAAGCGGTCACCTCGGCGGCCATCGCCAAATCGGTGATCCTGCCGACCTACACCCGCTGGGTCGAAGCCGACAAACAACTGGCGGTCAGCGCCCTCGCCTACTGCCAGGGCAAAGAAACCCTGGAAACCGCCCGCGCCGACTTCCTCCACGCGCAGAAAGCCTGGGCCGAGTTGCAACCGCTGCTGATCGGTCCGTTGGCCGAGGGCAACCGTTCGTGGCAGGTGCAGTTCTGGCCGGACAAGAAAAACCTTGTCGGCCGTCAGGTCGAGCAACTGGTCGTCGCCCAGCCGCAGATCGACGCCGCCGCACTGGCCAAATCCAGCGTCGTGGTGCAAGGCCTGTCGGCCTACGAATACATCCTCTTTGACGCCAAGCCTGACGTGGCCAATGCCGAACAGAAAGCCAAGTACTGCCCGCTGCTGATCGCCATCGGCGAGCGTCAGAAACAACTGGCTGAAGAGATTCTGCAGAACTGGAACAACACCGATGGCATGCTCGCGCAGATGACCAAGTTCCCGAATCAGCGTTACGCCGACTCCCACGAAGCGATCGCCGATCTGCTGCGTGTGCAGGTCACCGCGCTGGACACCCTGAAGAAAAAACTCGGCACGCCAATGGGCCGCCAGAGCAAGGGCGTGCCACAGCCGTTCCAGGCCGATGCCTGGCGCAGCCAGTCCTCGCTGACCGCACTGGAAGCAAGCCTCGCCGCCGCCAAAACCGTGTGGGAAGGCGTCGACAACAAAGGCCTGCGCGGTCTGTTGCCGGCTGAGCAAAAGCCGTTGGCCGACAAGATCGATGCTGCCTACGCCGCTTCGCTGAAACTGTTCGACAGCACCCAGCGTTCGCTCGGCGAAATGCTCGAAGACGACGCCGGGCGTCAGCAACTCAATGACATCTACGACAGCCTCAACGTCGTCCATCGCCTGCACGAAGGCGAACTGGCCAAGGCGCTGGGCATCCAACTGGGCTTCAACGCCAACGACGGTGACTGATGAGGGCAAGTGCCATGCTGCGACGTCAGGTTCTGACTTTAGGTAGTGCACTGCTGGGAGCAGTGACGCTGGGCGGCTGGACGCTGTTCAAACGCAAGGATCAGAGCCCGCTGCTGCTGTCGGCGCGCGACGACACCGACGGCAAGCATTACGCCGTCGGTTATCGGCTGGACGGCACGCGTGTGTTCGCCACGCAAGTCGGCCAGCGTTGCCACGACATCATCAACCACCCGACGCAGCCGATTGCGCTGTTCGTCGCACGGCGTCCGGGCACCGAGAGTTACCTGATCGACCTGCGCGACGGTAAATTGCTGCAGACCGTGACCTCGCAGCCGAACCGGCACTTCTACGGTCACGCCGTGGTGCACAAGGACGGCGAATACTTGTACGCCACCGAGAACGACACCACCGATCCAGGTCGTGGTCTGCTCGGTGTGTACAAGTTCGAGGGCGAACGGCTGGTGCACAGCGGTGAGATTTCCACCCACGGCCTCGGTCCGCATCAAGTGTCGTGGATGCCCGATGGCGAGACACTGGTGGTGGCCAATGGAGGGATTCGCACCGAGGCGGAAAGCCGCGTCGACATGAACCTCAACGCCATGGAGCCAAGCCTGGTGCTGATGCAGCGCGACGGCACACTGCTGAGCAAGGAAACCCTCGCCCAGCAGATGAACAGCGTGCGCCATCTGGGCATCGCCAGCGATGGCACCATCGTCGCCGGTCAACAATTCATGGGCGCCTCGCACGAGCGTTCGGAGCTGTTGGCGATCAAGCGTCCGGGGCAACCGTTTGTGGCGTTCCCGGTGCCGGAGCATCAGTTGCAGTCGATGGGGCATTACACCGCCAGCGTCGCGGTGCACAGCGATTTGCGTCTGGTCGCGCTGACGGCACCGCGTGGCAATCGCTTCTTTATCTGGGATCTGGACAGCGGCGAAGTGCGCCTCGATGCGCCGCTGCCCGATTGCGCCGGCGTCGGTGCAGTGAAGGATGGTTTTGTCGTGACCTCCGGTCAGGGGCGTTGCCGTTACTACGATTGCCGTCAGGATGAGCTGCTGGCCAAACCGCTGGAATTGCCGGCGGGGCTCTGGGACAACCATCTGCATCTGATGGCGTAACCCTCTATTGCCAGTTCGCCGGTGGTGAGGGGCCTGCCCCCTCACCAGAGGATTTGTCTGCGGCATCACCTGTAATAACTGCCAGTTGGAATCCCCCCTGTACTCGGAGTAATGTGCCCGCCTGTCTCACCTGATTTATCCAAGGAACTGGAAATATGCTGCGTCGCCGCATGCTGATCATGTTGGGTGTTGTTTTGCTGATCGTCCTGGTGCTGGGCGGGTACAAAGCCTTTTCGATCTACACGATGATCCAGGGCTTTTCCAAGCCTAAACCGCCGATCAGCGTCGCCGTGGCCCACGCCACCGAGCAACCGTGGCAGATGCGCTTGCCCACCGTCGGCACGCTCAAGGCGCTGCAAGGCGTCGAGCTGAGTCTGGAGGTCGCCGGCACCGTCACCGAGCTCAAGTTCGAATCCGGACAGAAGGTCAAGGCCGGGCAACCGTTGCTGCAACTCGACAGCGCCGTCGAGAGCGCCCTCCTCGAAACCGCCAAAGCCGATCTGGGTCTGGCGCAACTGGACTTCGGCCGAGGCAGCCAACTGGTCGACAGCCGCGCCATTTCCAAAGGCGAGTACGACCGCCTCTCCGCCGTGCTGCAAAAGAACAAAGCCACGGTCAATCAGCTCAACGCATCGCTGGCGAAAAAACGCATCCTCGCGCCGTTCAGCGGCACCATCGGCATCCGTCAGGTCGACGTCGGCGACTACCTCGCCAGCGGCACCAAGATCGCCACATTGCAGGATCTCAGCAGTCTCTACGCCGACTTCTACCTGCCCGAACAATCGGTGCCGAAACTGGCCATCGGTCAACCGGTGCAAATCTCGGTCTCCGCTTACCCCGGGCAAAACTTCGCCGGCAAGATCAGCGCGATCAACCCGATCGTTGAAAGCACTACGCGCAATATTCTGATCCGCGCCACGCTGGCCAACCCCGACGGCAAACTGTTGCCGGGCATGTTCACCAGCCTCGAGGTGCTGCTGCCGGATCCGCAGAAACACATCGTCGTGCCGGAAAGCGCAATCACCTACACCCTCTACGGCAACTCGATCTACGTGGTCGGGCAGAAGAAAGCCGAGGACGGCAACGTCGAGAAGGACGACAAGGGCCAACCGGTGCTGATCGCCGAACGCCGCTTCATCGAAACCGGTGAACGCCGCGATGGCCTGGTGATGATCAACAAGGGCGTGCAGAGCGGCGAACAAGTGGTGACGGCTGGCCAGATCAAACTGGACAACGGTGCGCACATCGCCATCAGCGACGACAAGACCCTCGGCGAGCAGAACAGTCCGCCTCGCGCCGACTGATCAAGGAATCCCCATGGCTTTTACCGATCCGTTCATCCGCCGCCCGGTGCTCGCCACTGTGGTCAGCCTGTTGATTGTGTTGCTCGGCTTCCAGGCCTGGAGCAAGTTGCCGCTGCGCCAATACCCGCAAATGGAAAACGCTCTGATCACGGTCACGACGGCTTACCCCGGGGCCAACGCGGAAACTATTCAGGGCTATATCACCCAGCCGATGCAGCAGAGCCTGGCCAGTGCCGAGGGCATCGACTACATGACTTCGGTCAGCCGGCAGAACTTTTCGGTGATCTCGATCTACGCGCGCATCGGCTCGAACACCGACCGTTTGTTCACCGAGCTGCTGGCCAAGGCCAACGAAGTGAAGAACAAGCTGCCGCAGGACGCCGAGGACCCGGTGCTGAGCAAGGAGTCCGCCGACGCTTCGGCGCTGATGTACATCAGCTTCTTCAGCAAGGACTTGAGCAACCCGCAGATCACCGACTACCTGTCCCGGGTGATCCAGCCGAAATTGGCAACCCTGCCGGGCATGGCCGAAGCGGAGATTCTCGGCAACCAGGTGTTCGCCATGCGCCTGTGGCTCGACCCGGTAAAGCTCGCCGGTTTTGGCCTCAGCGCCGCCGACGTGACCAACGCCGTGCGCCAGTACAACTTCCTCTCCGCCGCCGGGGAAGTGAAAGGCGAGTACGTCGTCACCAGCATCAACGCCAACACCGAACTGAAATCCGCCGAGGCGTTCGCAGCGATTCCGCTCAAGGTCAGTGGCGACAGCCGGGTGCTGCTCAGCGATGTCGCGCGGGTGGAAATGGGCGCGGAAAACTACGATTCGATCAGCTCGTTTGGTGGCACACCGTCGGTGTACATCGGCATCAAGGCCACGCCGGGGGCCAACCCGCTGGACGTGATCAAGGAAGTGCGCAAGCTGATGCCGGAACTGGAAGCGCAGCTGCCGCCGAACCTGAAAAGCGAGATCGCCTACGACGCCACGCTATTCATTCAGGCCTCGATCGACGAGGTGGTAAAAACCCTGTTCGAAGCGGTGCTGATCGTCATCGTCGTGGTGTTCCTGTTCCTCGGCGCATTACGCTCGGTGGTGATCCCGGTGGTAACCATTCCGCTGTCGATGATCGGCGTGATGTTCTTCATGCAGATGATGGGCTACTCGATGAACCTGCTGACGCTGCTGGCGATGGTGCTGGCCATCGGTCTGGTGGTCGACGATGCGATTGTCGTGGTGGAGAACATCCACCGGCACATCGAGGAAGGCAAGACGCCATTTGATGCGGCGCTGGAAGGCGCACGGGAAATCGCCATGCCGGTGGTGTCGATGACCATCACCCTGGCAGCGGTGTATGCGCCGATCGGTTTCCTGACGGGACTCACGGGGGCGCTGTTCAAGGAGTTTGCGCTGACTCTGGCCGGCGCTGTAGTGATCTCAGGGATCGTCGCCCTGACCCTGTCGCCGATGATGTGCGCGTTTTTGCTGCGCCACGAGGAAAACCCCAGTGGCCTGGCGCACCGCCTCGACCGTGTCTTCGAAGGCCTCAAGCGCCGCTACCAAAGTATGTTGCACGGCACGCTGAACACGCGGCCGGTGGTGCTGGTGTTTGCGGTGATCGTGCTGTGCCTGATTCCGGTGTTTCTCAAGTTCACCAAGTCGGAACTGGCCCCGGACGAGGATCAGGGCATCATTTTCATGATGGCCAACGCGCCGCAGCCGACCAACCTCGATTACCTGAGCACCTACACCGACGAATTCATCAAGATCTTCAAGGAATTCCCGGAGTACTACTCCTCGTTCCAGATCAACGGGTACAACGGTGTGCAGGCCGGCATCGGCGGTTTCCTGCTCAAACCGTGGAACGAGCGCAGTCGCACGCAGATGCAGATTCTCCCCGAGGTACAAGGCAAGCTGGGCGCAATCCCGGGCCTGCAGATTTTCGGTTTCAACCTGCCATCCCTGCCCGGCACCGGTGAAGGCTTGCCGTTCGAGTTCGTGGTCAACACCGCCAACGACTATGAACTGCTGCTGCAAGTGGCTGACCGGATCAAGAAACGTGCGATGGAGTCGGGCAAGTTCGCCTTCGTCGACCTCGATCTGGCGTTCGACAAACCCGAGGTGGTGGTCGATATCGACCGCGCCAAAGCGGCGCAGATGGGTGTGTCGATGCAGGACCTCGGCGGCACGCTCGCCACCCTGCTGGGCGAGGCGGAAATCAACCGGTTCACCATTGAAGGGCGCAGCTACAAGGTCATCGCCCAGGTCGAACGCCCCTATCGCGACAACCCGGACTGGCTGAACAATTACTACGTGAAAAACACTCAGGGTGAGTTGTTGCCGTTGTCGACGCTGATCAAGGTCAGCGACCGCGCCCGACCGCGCCAGCTCAACCAGTTCCAGCAACTCAACGCGGCGAAGATTTCCGGTTTCCCGCTGGTGAGCATGGGCGAAGCCATCGACACCGTGTTGCAGATTGCCCGCGAAGAAGCGCCCGCCGGGTTCGCCTTCGACTATGGCGGCGCCTCACGCCAGTTCGTCCAGGAAGGCAGCGCCCTGTGGGTAACCTTTGCGCTGGCGCTGGCGATTATCTTTCTGGTGCTGGCGGCGCAGTTCGAGAGTTTCCGCGACCCGCTGGTGATTCTGGTGACGGTGCCGTTGTCGATCTGCGGGGCGTTGATCCCGCTGTTCCTCGGCTGGTCGAGCATGAACATCTACACCCAGGTCGGGCTGGTGACGCTGATCGGGCTGATCAGTAAACACGGGATTCTGATCGTCGAGTTCGCCAACCAGTTGCGCAAGGACAAGGGCCTGACGGCGCGTGAAGCCGTTGAGGAAGCGGCGGCGATTCGCCTGCGTCCGGTATTGATGACCACAGCAGCGATGGTGTTTGGCATGGTGCCGTTGATTCTCGCCACGGGTGCGGGCGCGGTCAGCCGATTTGATATCGGCATGGTGATTGCCACGGGGATGTCGATCGGGACGTTGTTTACGCTGTTCGTTCTGCCGTGTGTTTACACCCTGCTGGCGAAACCCGACCTCAAATAATTCCCGTCCCCTGTGGGAGCGAGCCTGCTCGCTCCCACATTTGGCCTGCGTATACCCATAAAATCCGGGCATAAAAAAAGGCCTCGCAACGGCTGCGAGGCCTTTTATATTGGCTTCAATCGAATCAACTCTGTGGCCTCATCCCTTGAGAAAGCCCGAACATGAACAACAACAGATCATGGTCGGGTTTAGTCGCCACGGAGGCTTTCGCCACCCGTGGTACCGCGCAGTGCGCATCGTCTACCGATGCGCCAACAACCTGCATGCGGGGCTGCTCCCAGGCAGCCACCGCCAATGAAGCAACTGCCAAGGCCCCCACCAGGAACAAACCTCTAGCAATTTCTAGTTTCATCGCTATAAACCTTTGATAGCGCTGCCAAACGCCGTCTCATAAAAATAGACGAGTTTCTTCCAGTCCGCGTCGCGGAACGACGAATGGCGACGTAATTGTTTCATGTCGTGGGAGGCTGCGCGGTAAGCGGTCAGACGCTGGCGGCACTTCTCCAGGTCAATCAAAGCCACTTCGACTTTGGCCGATTCGCCTTCGCCGATCACTCGCACGAACACATGCTTGATGTAGATGCAGCTGTGCTGCCAACGACCCTTGTGCATGCGCGCCAGATTCTCGGCAAGGTCCTTGAGCACACGCTCATAAACCACCTCGCCACACTGATCGCGACCGCCAGCCGCTGCCAGCCAGTGTTCCAGTTCCTGGAAACCGTCCAGGGACTTGGTCACCAACAGCGCTCGCCACTTGTGTTGCGGATCAGGCTGGGCACCACAGAAAACGATCTCCGGCACGCGTACACCGAGCTTGCTGACGCCGGTCAGCGCATCCAGCTCACGCAACACAGTGGGACGGCCAAAAGGGTGCAACCAACTGCGATAGATATGACCGGTCTGGCGTTTCGCATACAGCAGTTGACCATCGCGCCCCACGACCCTTTGCACACCACTTTCGCCACCGCGACGGACATTGGGTTCTTCCACCCACTCACCGCGCTGGTTCCAGTAAAAGTCAAAGCGATCTTGCGGAGCGACTTCCGTTTCTGCTGCAAATTGCACTGCCATCCTGTTACCTCTTGCGTAATACGTAAACCCGCCACATGGCGTAGAGCGGAATAAAGTCCAGTTGTTCCTGAATTCGAAAACCTGCTGCTTCGAATTCCTTTTCGACCGTAGCGGCCGGTAACACAAAGCGATTCTGGTACTCGCGCTTGTCACGGTTTTTCTCCGCACGCTCGCGCTTCCAGGCCTTGAAGTTGCCGTCGACCCACAACGAAACAATCACACTGTCACGGGTAACGCGCTCGAACTCTCGCAAAATCGCCATGCGGTGCTTGGCTTCACCGATGTGGTGGAGCAGACGCATGCAGAAAATGCTGTCGACTGCGTTGTCCGGCAGGGCAATGTCGAACGCAGATGTGTGCAAGGGTTGTACCCGTTTCACCACATCGGCCGGTTGCGACTGCATCGCCGTCTTGATCATCGACTCGGAATTGTCCGCGCCGATGATCACCCGGTTGGCTTTTTCGCCCAGCAGTGGCCAGAAACGCCCTGCACCGCAGGGCAGATCGAGCACCAGCCCCGGCTCACCGACGGACGCCAGCGCCTTGCGGGCCAACTGTTCGTCACGCCAGTGGGAGAGCCGACGTCCAAGGCTTTCTTTGTGTTTGCGCAGGTATTTCTGCGCGTGTTGATCGTCGTACTTCTCGGAAAAATCGAGTTTGATCGGGCCGGCCATCACCAGGACTCCTGAGTTGCTGATGGCACCACCTTAGGGAGCGGCGTGTCAGCGTCAGGTCATCCATTTGTGAAAAAAACGTCCGGTAAACCGACAAACTATTACAGAGTTATACAGGATTTAGACAGGTGAGAGGGAGTAGCCTTGAGCCACCCCTGCGTCAGATTTTGCCCAGATCAACCTCGAAGCGACAGCCATTGGGTTGCATCGTGCTGAGACTGACGGTCCAGCCCTGGTTCTCGCAGATCCGCTGAACCAGTGACAACCCCAATCCCAGGCCTTCGCCGCGCTTTTCGCTGCCACGTACGAAGGGTTCGAACATGGCTTCGCGTTTTTCTTCCGGAATACCGACGCCGGAATCCTCCACCACAAACCCGTTGGCATTGAGTGTCAGGCGTATGAAACCGTTTTCGGTGTAATGCAGCGCGTTACGCAACAGGTTACCCATCACGGCATTCAGCAGGGTCGCGTTGTAACGAGTGTCCGCCGGATTGCCGGGCTCAAAGACCAGCTTCAGCCCCTTGTTTTCGATGGGACCGCGCCACAGACATAACAGGCTTTCGGCCACCTGCGAGAGGTCCTGCTGAAGTGCCATGCCAGCATCTTCGTGCTGGGCCCGCGCCAGCATCAGGAAGGTCTGCACCAGCTCGCGCATCTCTTCACTCGCGCGGGCGATGCGCTCGACTTGCGAACGGCCGCGCTGGTCGATCCCGGGGTTTTCCAGCAGCAGTTCGCAGGAGCTGGCCAGCACCATCAGCGGCGTGCGCAATTCATGGCTGACGTCGCTGGTGAACAAGCGTTCGCGTGTCAGCGCCTGACGCAGGCGCCCCAATGTGGCATCGAAGGCCACCGCCAGCTCGCCGACTTCGTCAGCCGCATAATCCGGCGCCAGCGGCGGCGCCAGCCCGAGCAGTTGATCGCGATGGCGCACCTGCCGCGCCAGGCGTACCACCGGCGCCATCACTTTGCGCGCAAGCACCCAACCGAGGAACACCGCCAGTGCCAGACTGAGCACAAAGCCCACCAGCACCACGGCAAACAGCACGCGCTCACGCTCTTCAAAATCACTTTGATCCTGCAACAGCACATAACGCCGACCGTCGACGATCTCGACCATCGCGTGGTACGACAGTTGCTCGCGGAACACCTCATGGAAGCCTGAATCGAGGTGACGCAGATCCTTGGGCAGCTCGAAATCACCCGGCCCGCCGCTGAAATAGAACAGCTGGTCCGGCTCCGGGCGATGGCTCCAGTCCGAGACGTTGTCCATCAGCAGCAGACGCTGCAAGTCGCCGCCCAGCCCGGCCGAAATCAGTTTTTCTTCCACAAGGTGCACGGTCGCGACGATGCCCATGGCAAACGCACCGGCGACCAGTGCGCTCATCAACGCGAAGGCAATGATGATCCGCTGAGAAAGACTTTGCTTAAACTCCATTACACATCGGCCAACCGGTAACCCACGCCGTGCACGGTGTGCAGCAGTGGCTTGGCGAACGGCTTATCGATGACCTGACGCAATTGGTGAACGTGGCTGCGCAGGCTGTCGCTGTCCGGGCAATCATCGCCCCACAGCGCTTCTTCGAGAATCTCCCGACGCAGCACGTGCGGGCTCTTTTGCATCAACACCGCCAGCAACTTGAGGCCGACCGGGTTGAGTTTCAGCAATTTACCGTCGCGGGTCACTTCCAAAGTATCGAGGTCGTAGCTCAGATCGGCGACCTGCAGCGCCCGACGGCCTCCGCCTTGCGCGCGGCGCATCACCGCTTCGACCCGCGCAGCCAGTTCGGACAAGGCAAATGGCTTGATCAGGTAATCGTCGGCGCCAGACTTGAAGCCCTGCAGACGGTCATCGAGTTGATCGCGTGCGGTGAGCATGATGACCGGCGTATCCCGACGAGCGTCTTCACGCAGGCGTTTGCAGAGGGTGTAGCCGTCGATGCCGGGCAACATGATGTCGAGGACAATCAGGTCGTAATGCTCGGTAGCCGCCAGATGCAGGCCCGACAGACCGTCCTGCGCACAGTCGACGGTATAGCCCTTGAGGCCCAGATAATCAGCCAGATTGGCCAGGATGTCGCGGTTGTCTTCGACCAGCAGAATTCGCATGGGCACCTCCTCCGTACGGGGTAACGGCCGTCTTGGCCCGCGCAGCTTACGGCCAAGTGTGGCTCACGGCTAGGCGTGCGTTGGGTTGTTTCGCGAGAAAACCGTTCATTGTTCCTGCCAACGTTTTTTTCACTTTCGATTAACAATTCAGCGACGCGAGCGCGCGCAGACTCTGCGGGTTTGCGCTTTTTCAGAACCTATCTACCGACCAAGGAATTGCCCATGGCGTCGACTTCTGCCCGCCCCGTTTCAAGGCCACTGAATTTCTGGTTGTGCCTGGGAATACCCGCCGTCGCGGCGATTATTCTGGTGCTGCTTGAACTGACCGATCTGGACATGGATCTGGCCAGACTTTTTTATGACCCGGTCGCCGGCGACTTTATCGGACGACACAGTTACTTCCTCGAAGATATCTTGCATGACCGGGCCAAACAGGTAGTCATCGCGTTTTCGGTGTTTGCCATTCTCGGCTTCATCGGCGCGTTCTTCGTCGACAGACTTAAACCCTTCAAAAGGGAACTGGGCTGTCTGGTGCTCTCGCTGGGCCTCGCCACTTCGTTCGTCACGCCGGTGAAAGCGGTGACTGCGGTGCAATGTCCGTGGAGCCTGGAGCAGTTCGGCGGCCATGAAACCTACAGCAAGTTGATGGAGCATCGACCGCAGACCGACAAGCCCGGCCGTTGCTGGCCCGGTGGTCATGCGGCCACCGGTTTCACCTTGTTTGCGCTGTTCTTTGTGCTGCGCGATCGCCGGCCGCGTCTGGCGCGTCAGGCGTTTATCTTTGCCTTTGCATTGGGTTCGGTGTTTTCGATCAGCCGGATGATGCAGGGTGCGCACTTCTTTTCGCACAACGTGTGGACGGCGATTTTCTGCTGGCTGATTTGTCTGGGGTCGTATTACTGGGTGCTGTATCGCCCGGCGGACAAGGTTCAGCCGGTATTGGCATCAAACCCAGTTAGCGCCTGAAACAAAGAACCCAATGTGGGAGCGAGCTTGCTCGCGAATGCAGTGTGTCAAACAACCTATAGGTTGACTGACACGCCCTCTTCGCGAGCAAGCTCGCTCCCACAGTTTTTTGCGGTGATGCTGATATTTGGGCAATAAAAAACCCCGCTGACTCGCGCCAGCGGGGTTTTGCGTTACAGGGACAAGGCAGGCTTACATGCCCATGCCGCCCATGCCGCCCATGCCCATGTCTGGCATGCCACCGCCAGCGCCGCCGTCTTTCTTCGGCGCGTCAGCTACAGCAGCTTCGGTAGTCAGGAGCAGACCACCGATCGAAGCTGCAGCTTGCAGAGCGGAACGAGTCACCTTGGTAGGATCCAGGATGCCCATTTCGATCATGTCGCCGTATTCGCCAGTCGCAGCGTTGTAACCGAAGTTACCGCCGCCCTGCTTGACCTTGTCGACCACAACGCTTGGCTCGTCACCGGAGTTGGCAACGATCTGACGCAGCGGCGCTTCAACAGCGCGACGCAGCACAGCGATACCAACGTTCTGATCAGCATTGTCGCCTTTCAGTTCGGTCAGGGCTTCCAGAGCGCGGATCAGCGCGACGCCACCGCCAGGTACCACGCCTTCTTCAACGGCTGCACGGGTCGCGTGCAGGGCGTCTTCAACGCGGGCTTTCTTCTCTTTCATTTCAACTTCGGAACCAGCGCCAACCTTGATCACTGCAACGCCGCCGGACAGCTTGGCCAGACGCTCTTGCAGTTTTTCACGGTCGTAGTCCGAGGACGTTTCGGCAACCTGAGCACGGATCTGAGCGATACGCGATTCGATGTCGCCAGCAACGCCAGCACCGTCAACGATGATGGTGTTTTCCTTGGAGATGGTCACGCGCTTGGCGCTGCCCAGGTTTTCCAGGGTGGCAGCTTCCAGGCTCAGGCCGATCTCTTCGGAGATAACGGTACCGCCGGTCAGAACAGCGATGTCCTGCAGCATGGCCTTGCGACGGTCGCCGAAGCCTGGCGCCTTGACGGCTGCGACTTTAACGATGCCACGCATGTTGTTCACAACCAGCGTCGCCAGGGCTTCGCCTTCAACGTCTTCGGAAACGATCAGCAGTGGACGGCCGGCTTTGGCAACGGCTTCCAGCACTGGCAGCATTTCGCGGATGTTCGAGATCTTTTTGTCGACCAGCAGTACCAGTGGGTTGTCCAGTTCGGCAACCATGGTTTCCGGCTTGTTGACGAAGTACGGGGACAGGTAGCCACGGTCGAACTGCATGCCTTCTACAACCGACAGTTCGTTTTCCAGGCCAGTGCCTTCTTCAACGGTGATCACGCCTTCTTTACCGACTTTTTCCATGGCTTCGGCAATGATTTCGCCGATGGAGCTGTCGGAGTTGGCCGAGATGGTACCGACCTGAGCGATTGCCTTGGTGTCAGCGCATGGCTTGGAGAGCTTTTTCAGCTCAGCAACAACGGCGATGGTCGCCTTGTCGATACCGCGCTTCAGGTCCATCGGGTTCATGCCGGCGGCAACGGCTTTGTAGCCTTCGTTGACGATCGACTGAGCCAGAACGGTAGCGGTGGTAGTACCGTCACCAGCGTCATCGTTGGCACGGGAGGCAACGTCTTTGACCAGCTGCGCGCCCATGTTTTCGAAACGGTCTTCGAGTTCGATTTCTTTGGCGACGGAAACGCCGTCCTTGGTGATGGTCGGAGCGCCGAAGCTCTTCTCGATGATCACGTTACGGCCTTTCGGGCCCAGGGTCGCTTTTACCGCGTCAGCCAGAACGTTGACGCCTTTGAGCATCTTGGAGCGGGCGGCATCGCCGAACTTAACTTCTTTAGCAGCCATGATCGATATTCCTTAAATACTTTGTAGTAGCGGGAAAATGAGCGGGGTATCAGCCTTCGATAACAGCGAGGATTTCGTTCTCGCTCATTACCAGCAGATCTTCGCCGTCGACTTTCACTGTGTTGCTGCCGGAGTAAGGACCGAACACAACCTTGTCGCCTTCCTTCACGGACAGTGCGCGCACTTCGCCGTTTTCCAGAGCTTTGCCCGGGCCTACAGCGAGGATCACACCGTGGTTGGCTTTTTCAGCAGCCGAACCTGGCAGGACGATACCGCCAGCGGTTTTCTTTTCTTCTTCGCTGCGACGGATTACGACGCGGTCATGCAGAGGACGAAGCTTCATTGTCGATCTCTCCTAATTGTGGTTTTCATCGGCCGGTGTAGTCCCGGCGGGTTTAACGAATCCGGCCTGCGCCGGTTGCGGTTCGTCGAGCGAGCCGCGGAAGTCTGTCCGACTCGAATGTCGGAAACCTTTCGGTGACCGATACATAAGGGCGCATAAGCTTATTACAAGGGCGAGGCGAAAAATTTTTCACCGATATGTTGCACAAAAGCAGCCCATAAACGAACACGGCACCCGAAGGTGCCGTGTAGAGAGAGCAGTTACTTGCTGTCGCGGTGTTCGAACTCGCCTTCGATCACATCACCTTCGCGGCCCAGCGGCTGACGCGGTGCGGGACCGCCACGAGGCTGCAGGTCATCGGCGAACGCACGCTGGCGCATGGCCTGTTCTTCGGCGCGCTGACGCATTTTATTCGCCAGCAGACGACGCGAGATCGGCAGCAGCATGACCAGACCGACCACATCGCTGATGAAGCCCGGCAGGATCAACAGACCGCCGGCCAATGCCAGCATCAACCCTTCGAGCATGGTTTGCGCGGGCAGTTCGCCGCGGTTCAGGCTTTCACGGGCACGCAATGCCGTGGCCAGACCGGCGACGCGCAGCACAAACACACCGAACATCGAGCCGACAATGATCAGCAGCAGGGCCGGGAAAAACCCGATAGAGCCTGCCACTTTGACGAATACAAACAGCTCCAGCACTGGAAACAGCAGAAAGAGCAACAGAAAAGGGCGCATCAAAGTTTCCTCAACGCAAGAAATGCCTTGCAGTAAGCCTTAGATGACGTCGCCCTTTCGTGAATTCAAGCGTCGGCCACCTCATTTTTTGGCCAGACCTCGGCGTGAGCCAGAGAAACCAAGGCTTCGCGCACTTGTGTCGGCGTATTACAAGGGGTCGGAAACGGCAGCCAGTACAGCGCCTGGCCGATGCGCAGGTGCATGCCTTCGGTGTCGATGCCCGCCAGTTGCGCCGGCACGGTTTTCGGCAAGCCGGTGAGGTCGACATAGTGCGCGATGGCTTTGGTGTGGTCGCTGTTCATGTGCTCGACCATGCTGACTTCGGCCTTGCCGGCGAACGGGTTGGGCAGGGTCAATTGATCGACCCAGTGAATCGCGCCGAAACCGCCGATGTAGCGATGGCGCACCGGGGTCAGTACCCAGAAATCGAAATCGTGGGCCTTGTGGTAGTTCTGCGAGTCCGGGAAATAGCGGTAATAACGCTCGGCGGCCGCTTCAATGGCCGCGGGGTCTTCGAGTTTCTGTGCTTGCGCCAGATAGGTCAGGCGACCAACGGCTTGCACGTCATCGGCTTCACGCTCGCCGACGAGCAGCGAACATTTCGGGTCTTTTTGCAGGTTGTGGGTGTGCTGGGCGATGCGGCTGATCAGGATCAGCGGCCGGCCCTGCTCGTCCAGGCAATACGGCACCACGGAGCCAAAAGGAAAACCGGGCATCGATTTGGAGTGAGTCGACAGCACTCCACGGTATTCCTTGAGAAGCAATTCTCGGGCATTCTTGGCCACTTCAACGCTCAATTTATGACTCCTTAAATAGAATCCGTCGAAAAAACGGACAGGCGCCGGGAATCAAGTCCCAGTCACGCCAGCGGGCAATTCTCATGTGCAACCCAGCCACGGCCGGTGCAGATCGGGAGTCGCTGAAAACAAAAACTACTCAGACCTGCTATCGGGGCATGCGAATGCAACTCAACGACAAAGTAATCATTATCACCGGCGGTTGCCAGGGTTTGGGCCGTTCGATGGCCGAGTATTTCGCCGGCAAGGGCGCGAAGCTGGCGCTGGTCGACCTCAATCAGGAAAAGCTCGACGACGCGGTCGCGGCGTGCAAAGCCAAAGGCGTCGAGGCGCGCAGCTATCTGTGCAATGTCGCCAATGAAGAGCAGGTCGAGCACATGGTCGCTCAGGTCGCCGCCGACTTCGGCGCGATCCACGGCCTGATCAACAACGCCGGGATCCTCCGTGATGGCCTGCTGCTGAAGGTCAAGGACGGCGAGATGAGCAAGATGAGCCTGGCACAGTGGCAGGCGGTGATCGACGTCAACCTGACCGGCGTGTTCCTCTGCACCCGCGAAGTCGCGGCGAAAATGGTCGAGCTGAAGAACAGCGGCGCGATCATCAACATTTCGTCGATTTCGCGTGCCGGCAACGTTGGCCAGACCAACTATTCCGCGGCCAAGGCTGGCGTGGCGGCGGCGACGGTGACATGGGCCAAGGAACTGGCGCGATACGGCATTCGCGTGGCGGGCATTGCGCCGGGCTTCATTGAAACCGAGATGACCCTGAGCATGAAGCCGGAAGCGCTGGAGAAGATGACTTCGGGGATTCCGCTCAAGCGTATGGGCAAGCCGGAAGAGATCGCCCATTCGGCGGCGTATATCTTCGAAAACGACTATTACACCGGGCGGATTCTGGAGATGGATGGCGGGTTGCGTATCTGACCCACACCGCAAACCACTGTGGGAGCGAGCTTGCTCGCGAAGGCGTCGCATCAGACAACTGATAGGTTGAATGACACTCCGCGTTCGCGAGCAAGCTCGCTCCCACAGGGTTATCAGTGTTTCAGGTGATTAATCGTCGCTGATGGTGATGTTCGGCATCGCCGGTGTCGCCGCTTCCTGCAACACAATCCGCGCGCCGACGTGGCGGGCCAGTTCCTGATAGACCATGGCAATCTGGCTGTCCGGCTCGGCGATGACCGTTGGCTTGCCGCCGTCGGCCTGCTCGCGGATCAGCATCGACAGCGGCAGCGAGGCCAGCAGTTCAACGCCGTACTGCGTCGCCAGTTTCTCGCCCCCGCCCTCACCGAACAGATGCTCGGCATGCCCGCAGTTCGAGCAGATGTGCACGGCCATGTTTTCCACCACGCCCAGCACCGGAATGTTGACCTTGCGGAACATTTCCACACCTTTGCGCGCGTCGAGCAAAGCCAGATCCTGTGGCGTGGTGACGATGACCGCACCGGCTACCGGGACTTTTTGCGCCAGGGTCAGCTGGATGTCGCCAGTGCCTGGCGGCATGTCGATCACCAGATAATCCAGATCGCCCCACGCGGTTTGCGTGACCAGTTGCAGCAGCGCGCCGGAGACCATCGGCCCGCGCCAGACCATCGGCGTGTTGTCATCGGTCAGGAACGCCATCGACATGACTTCAACGCCATGCGCCTTGAGCGGCACGAACCACTTCTGATCCTTGACCTCGGGACGGGTGCGCTCGGGGATGCCGAACATGATGCCTTGGCTCGGGCCGTAAATATCGGCGTCGAGAATGCCGACCTTGGCGCCTTCACGGGCCAGGGCCAGTGCCAGGTTGGCGGCGGTGGTCGACTTGCCCACGCCACCCTTGCCGGAGGCCACGGCAACCACGTTCTTGACGTTGGCCAGCCCGGGAATCTGCGCCTGAGCCTTATGCGCGGCGATCACGGTGTTGATTTCGACTTTTGCCGCAGTCACACCCTCGAGGTTTTCGATGGCCAGTTGCAGCATTTGCGCCCAACCACTCTTGAACAGGCCGGCGGCATAACCGATTTCCAGCTGTACATTGACGCGGTCACCGACGATCTCGATGTTTTTCACGCATCCGGCGCTGACCGGATCCTGGTTCAGGTAAGGGTCGGTGTATTGGCTGAGGACGGCTTCCACCGCTGCGCGAGTGACGGCACTCATGGGCAACTCCGATAACAAGACTGGGAAAAGATGGCGGGTATCCTACCCCTTCTATACTCCGGACGGCATGCCCGGCAACGATTTGCAGGGGTGAAATATCTTGCACGGCGCTTTATAGTGGCCGACCTCCGTTTCATCAAGTAGCGAAGCCCCACATGTCCGAACCACGCAAGATCCTCGTCACCAGCGCCCTGCCCTACGCCAACGGTTCGATTCACCTTGGCCATATGCTGGAATATATCCAGACCGATATGTGGGTGCGCTTCCAGAAGCATCGCGGCAATCAATGCATTTATGTCTGCGCCGACGACGCCCACGGTTCGGCGATCATGCTGCGTGCAGAAAAGGAAGGCATCACCCCGGAACAACTGATCGCCAACGTGCAGGCTGAACACAGCGCCGACTTTGCCGAGTTCCTGGTTGATTTCGACAACTTCCACTCCACTCACGCCGAAGAAAACCGTGAGCTGTCGAGCCAGATCTACCTGAAACTGCGTGATGCCGGGCACATCGCCCAGCGCTCGATCACCCAGTACTTCGACCCGGAAAAGAAAATGTTCCTGGCCGACCGCTTCATCAAGGGCACCTGCCCTAAATGTGGCACCGAAGACCAGTACGGCGACAACTGCGAAAAATGCGGTGCGACCTACGCGCCGACTGATCTGAAAGATCCGAAGTCGGCGATCTCCGGCGCCACCCCGGTGCTCAAGGATTCCCAGCACTTCTTCTTCAAACTGCCGGACTTCCAGCAAATGCTGCAAGCCTGGACCCGCAGCGGCACCCTGCAAGACGCGGTGGCCAACAAGATCGCCGAATGGCTGGACGCCGGCCTGCAACAGTGGGACATCTCCCGCGATGCGCCGTACTTCGGTTTCGAGATTCCGGGCGAGCCGGGCAAGTACTTCTACGTGTGGCTGGACGCGCCGATCGGCTACATGGCCAGCTTCAAGAACCTTTGCGACCGCACGCCGGAGCTGGACTTCGATGCGTTCTGGGGCAAGGATTCCACCGCCGAGCTGTACCACTTCATCGGCAAGGACATCGTCAATTTCCACGCGCTGTTCTGGCCAGCCATGCTCGAAGGCGCCGGCTACCGCAAGCCGACCGGCATCAACGTGCACGGCTACCTCACCGTCAACGGCCAGAAGATGTCCAAGTCGCGCGGCACCTTCATCAAGGCCCGGACCTATCTCGATCATCTGTCGCCGGAATACCTGCGTTACTACTACGCGGCCAAACTCGGTCGTGGCGTCGATGACCTCGACCTGAACCTCGAAGACTTCGTGCAGAAGGTCAACTCCGACCTGGTCGGCAAAGTGGTCAACATCGCCAGCCGTTGCGCCGGTTTCATCCAGAAAGGCAACGCCGGCCTGCTGGTCGACACCAATGCCGCGCCAGAGCTGACCGAGGCCTTTCTCGCCGCCGCGCCAAGCATTGCCGACGCCTATGAAGCCCGCGACTTCGCCCGCGCCATGCGTGAAACCATGGCCCTGGCCGACCGCGCCAACGCCTGGATCGCCGACAAGGCACCATGGTCGTTGAACAAGCAGGAAGGCAAACAGGCTGAAGTCCAGGCGATCTGCGCCACCGCCATCAACCTGTTCCGCCAACTGGTGATTTTCCTCAAACCGGTGTTGCCGCTGCTGGCCGCCGATGCCGAGGCGTTCCTCAGCGTCGCCCCGCTGACCTGGAACGACCACACCACGCTGCTGGCCAACCACCAGTTGAACGAATTCAAGCCGTTGATGACTCGCATCGACCCGGTAAAAGTACAAGCCATGAGCGACGCCTCGAAAGAAGACCTGACCGCCAGCCAGACCGACACCGGCGCTGCTGCACCGGCCGGCAATGGCGAACTGGCCAAGGACCCGCTGTCGCCGGAAATCGACTTCGACGCCTTTGCCGCCATCGACCTGCGCGTCGCGCTGATCGTCAAGGCTGAACACGTGGAAGGTGCTGACAAGCTGCTGCGCCTGACCCTCGACATCGGTGACGAGCAACGCAACGTGTTCTCCGGGATCAAGAGCGCTTATCCGGATCCGTCCAGACTCGACGGTCGCCTGACCATGATGATCGCCAACCTCAAGCCACGGAAAATGAAGTTCGGTATCTCCGAAGGCATGGTGATGGCAGCGGGCCCTGGCGGTGAAGAGATTTACCTGCTGAGCCCCGACAGCGGCGCCAAGCCGGGTCAACGCATCAAGTAAGCGACTGCAACAAATCGATCCCATCGGCGTGCCCTGCATGCCGGTGGGATTTTTCATATCTGGCCCAGCCAACGTGGCTGCCGGATAATGCCTAACCTTAAGAGACCTCCGCCCGCTTGGCCGGCAGAACCATGACCGAACTCGTGCTTACGCTGATCAGTGCCGCCCTGCTCAACAATTTTGTGTTGCACTGGCCGCTGGGCGTCGATCCGCTGCTGGCAGGCAGTCGTCGTCAGGTGCATGCGCTGGGTTTGGCTACGTTGTGCCTGATGCTGATTGTCGGCATCACCAGTTACGCCATCTGGCATTGGTTGCTGGTACCGCTGCAACTTGAGGCGCTGCGCTTGTTCGTGTTTCTGCCATTGAGTGTGTTGCTGATCGCGCCACTGCTCAAAGGTCTTGCGCGCGGCTTGCCCAGCCTGTCGTTCGACGGTTTGTGGCCGCTGTTGCTGGGCAACGCCGGCGTGCTCGGATTGGCGCTGATCAATGCGCAAAATGACCAGGGTTGGTTACATGCAACCGCCCTGAGTCTGGGTGCCGGTCTGGGTTTCTGGCTGGTGTTGAGCCTGTTCCAGGATTTGCGTGAACGCACCGCCGACAACGACATTCCCCTGCCCTTTCGCGGCCTGCCGATCGACTTGATCGGCGCCGGACTGATCGCGGTGATTTTTCTCGGATTCAGTGGACTGATCAAAACATGAGTCTGATTCAACGCATCGATGCGCTCCTGCCGCAGACCCAATGCGGCAAGTGCGGCCATCCCGGATGCAAGCCGTACGCAGCCGGCATCGTCGAGGGCGAGCCGATCAACAAGTGCCCGCCCGGCGGTGACGAAACCATCGCGGCGCTGGCCGAACTGTTGAAAGTGCCGGTATTGGAACTGGACATCAGCCGCGGTTCGGCACCGCCGCAAGTCGCGTATATCCGCGAAGCCGAATGCATCGGCTGCACCAAATGCATTCAGGCGTGCCCGATCGATGCCATCGTCGGCGCCGCCAAACTGATGCACACCGTGCTCATTGATGAGTGCACCGGTTGCGACCTGTGCGTTGCGCCCTGCCCGGTCGACTGCATCGAGATGCATCCGTTGCCGCCGAGCACGTTGCCGGTGGTCGGTGGCTTGGCCTTCAGCCTGGAGGAGCAACGTGCCCGCGCGGCCAAACGCGATCACGCACGCCAACGTTTCGAGCGACGCAATGCGCGCCTGCAACGCGAAGAACAGCAGAAACAGGCAGAGCGCGAAGCGCGAGCCCAGCGTGCTGCGCAACCGCAAGTCAGCACCGGCGATCCGGTGCAGGCTGCGCTGGAGCGGGTTCGCGCGCAGAAAGCCGCCAACGTCGATGCGGCGCTGAAGAAAGCCAAGATCGATGCGGCGATGAGCCGTGCGCAATTGCACAAATCGCTGAAAGCCTTCGGTCATCCGCCGACGTTCGAACAACAGTCACAACTGATCGTGTTGCAGCAGCAGTTCGAAGCGGCTGAGCAAGCGCTGGCGCAACTGGAAAGCAGCCAGCCAGCCGTACCGCCAGTCGCAGCCCCGGCGAAGGATGCCGACTTGAAGCGGGCAAAAATCCAGCTGGCCATGCGCCGCGCCGAACTGAAAAAAGCCCAGGCTGCCGATGCCGCACCGGCGCACATAGCGACGCTGGAACAGGCGCTACGCGATGCCGAACAGGCGCTGCACGCCGCCGAAGCCAGTAGTGATCAGCCTGCGCCTGATCTGGTGCGCGTTGAGAAACGCCCGATCGACAGCCAGCTTCGCCAGTTGAAAACGGAATTGGCCTACGCCCGTGCCGACCTCAGCAAACTCGAACGCCAGGCTGACACGCCAAGCGAAATCCTCGACAAGGCCCGCGCCCGCCTGCAAGACGCCGAGCGCCAGGTGCAAGATCATGTCGCCCCTTGAGGCACCCGATGATCGCCTGCAACAGGCGATGAAGCGGGTACTGCTTGCCACCCTGCCGGGGCTGCTGGCGCTGTTCTGGTTGTATGGCTGGGGCGTGCTGATCAACCTGATCCTGTGCGCGAGCAGTGCAATGCTGATTGAAGCAGGCGTCGCGCGGCTACGTCGACAACCGCTACCAGCGGTGCTGAGTGATGGCAGTGCCTTGGTCAGCGCAACATTGCTGGCCGCCGCCTTGCCCCCTTATTGCCCGTGGTGGCTGACGGTGACGGCGATGGCTGCCGGGCTGTTGTTCGGCAAGCATGTGTACGGCGGCGTCGGCAGAAACCCGTTCAATCCGGCCATGCTCGGCTTCGCCCTGGCGATGGTGCTGTTTACCCAGCCAATGACTCAGTGGCCAGCGCACGGGCTGGATCTGTCAGCCACGCTGCAACATGTATTCAACCTCGGCCAGGCGCCGGATGCCTGGGCACAGGCCACCGCGCTGGACAGCCTGCGCATCAACAAAAGCCTGACCATGGACGAGCTGTTCGCCAGCAATCCGGCGTTCGGTCACTTCGGCGGGCGTGGTGTGGAATGGGTGAACCTGGCGTTCCTCGCCGGTGGGTTGTTCTTGCTGCAACGCCGCGTTTTTGCCTGGCAGGCGCCGGTCGGTATGCTCGCCAGTCTGTTTGTTGCAAGCCTGCTGGGCTGGAACGGCTCGGGCTCGGATTCGCATGGCTCGCCCCTGTTTCATCTGCTCAGCGGCGCAACCATGCTCGGTGCGTTTTTCATTGTCACCGAGCCCGTATCCGGCGCTAAAACAGCGCTCGCTCGCTTGTTGTCTGGCGTAGGCGTCGGGTTGCTGACTTATCTGATTCGCACTTGGGGTGGTTACCCGGACGGCGTCGCGTTCGCGGTGCTATTCATGAACCTTTGCGTGCCGGCACTGGAGCGCTTTGCTGCCAGCCGTCAGCCACAGGTGAGCCCATGAACCGCACGTCCAGCACACTGGCCCTGATGCTGCTGGCCGTGATGGGTATCGGTGCGACCTGTTTTGTACAGCGCAGCAGCGCGCCACAGATTGCCGCCGAGCAACGTTTGCTCGACAGTCGCAAATTGCTCGACGTGCTCCCCGCCGAAAGCTACGACAACCAGCCGCTGGAACAACCGCTGACATTGAGCGACCTTGCGTTGAGCCACAGCACACTCGTCGGCGCTTACCGCGCGAGCAAAGACGGGCAAGCGGTGGCCGTGTTGCTGCGCAGCCAGACTCAGGGTTATGCCGGCATCATCGAATTGCTGATTGCCATTGATGCCAACGGGAAATTGCTCGGCGTAAAAACCCTCCAGCACACCGAAACCCCGGCACTCGGTGGCCTGATCGGCGATTGGCCGAATAGCTGGCTGCAGGCGTTTTCCGGCAAGTCGATCCAAGAGCCGAGCGAGGCTGGCTGGGCACTGAAGAAAGATCACGGACAGTTTGATCAGATCGCCGGGGCGACCATCACCTCGCGGGCGGCGATCAACGCGATCCATGATGCACTGCGCTACTTTGATGAACATCGGGCAGCGTTACTGGGGAGCGGAACATGAACCGCTCAGCGAGCGCTTTACTGTGGGTGTTTCTGCTCGGCACAACTGCCACGTTGGCGGGCGCGCTGGGGGCGTTTCTGATGCTGGTCGCCGTGATCGGCGCTTATGGCGTGTGCATGGCGCCCCTGCGCTCGCGCCTGACAGGCAGCGCCGCATGGCTGGCCAGCGTCGTGCTCGCTGCGGCATTGGCCAGTTGTGCCGAGATTCTCGCGCAACGCTGGTTTCTGCCATGGCAGCAGACGTTTGCACTCTACGCAGGCTTGATCGCCTGGCAATGCCTGATGCTGGAACATACTGGTTTCTTTCGCCAGCCGCTGGCCGAATGCTTCAAACGCTGCGCACTGTTCGGCGCCTTGATGCTGGGGTTTGCCGTGCTGCGCGAACTCATCGGCCACGGCGGCCTCGCTGTCGGCTTGACGGAGCACTGGCATGGCCTGGTTTTCTTCGGCGACGGCCTGCATGTGGCAACGCTGGTTCCCGGCGCCTTGATTCTCGCCGGGTTGCTGTTGGCGGCTGGTCAGGCCTGGACTCGTTCGAACTCTATTTCCAAGGAAACGCATCGCCCATGAATGCTGCAAAACGTCTTGAGATTTTTCGTCGACTGCATGAAGACAATCCCGAACCCAAGACCGAACTGGCCTACTCCTCGCCGTTCGAACTGCTGATCGCGGTCATTCTTTCGGCGCAGTCGACTGACGTCGGCGTCAATAAGGCCACGGCGAAACTGTTCCCCGTGGCCAACACCCCGGCAGCCATTTATGCATTGGGTATCGAAGGGCTGTCCGAATACATCAAGACCATCGGCCTCTACAACAGCAAAGCCAAGAACGTCATCGAGACCTGCCGCTTGCTGGTCGAACGTCACGACAGTGAAGTGCCACAGACGCGTGAAGAACTGGAAGCCCTTCCCGGGGTTGGCCGCAAAACGGCTAACGTCGTACTCAATACCGCTTTTCGCCAGTTGACCATGGCGGTCGACACGCACATTTTCCGGGTCAGCAACCGCACCGGGATCGCCCCCGGTAAAAACGTGGTTGAAGTAGAAAACAAGCTGATGAAGTTTGTGCCCAAGGAATTTCTGCTCGACTCACACCACTGGCTGATTCTGCACGGGCGTTATGTATGTCTGGCCCGTAAGCCGCGCTGTGGCAGTTGCCGCATTGAAGATCTGTGCGAGTACAAACACAAAACTTCGGACGATTGACCGGCTATTGCAATAATTGATAAGTCGATTGAAAAAATCTTTTTTACCCGTCGCTGCATTACCGATATAAGGAGCGCCAAAGGCAGTATTAGCCGGGAGTCAACCTTGTATGAGTACTGACAAAGAAGCACTGGATGTGGACGACGACGAGAACGTCGGGACTGATGACGCCGAACCTGTGGTCGAGGTTGCCAAAACCAATCTGAGCAAACGCCGCACCATCGACAACCTGCTTGAGGAGCGCCGACTGCAAAGGCAATTGGCTGATTACGACTTTGATCTTTGACACATGAAAGCCTCCCGAAACGGAGGCTTTTTACTTTCTGCGATTAGCTGAATTCGATCGGCCCATGATTCCGTCAGCCACTCAGACTTTCAGACCAGTCCGTTGCGTTGCGCCAACTCGATCAGATCGACCAGCGAGCGAGCATTGAGCTTGAGCAACAAGCGGGTTTTATAGGTGCTGACAGTCTTGTTGCTCAAAAACATGCCATCGGCGATTTCCTTGTTGGTTTTTCCACGTGCCAATTGCTGTAACACCATCATCTCGCGCCCCGAAAGACGATCGACCATATCGGCCTCACTGGCGTTGCCCAGGCTTGTCCGCACGGTATGCAGTGCCTGATTGGGAAAATAACTGTAACCGGACAACACCGCTTTGATCGCGCTGAGCAATTCAGTCAGGTCTTGTTGTTTACATACATAACCTGCCGCCCCCGATTGCATGCAGCGCATTGAAAAGTGCCCGGGTGCCTGCGACGTCAACACCAGCACTTTAATTGGCATGGCCGTCGTGGTCAGTCGCGCAATAACCTCCAGACCATCAAGTTTCGGAATACCAATATCCAGAATGACAATATCCGGCATTTGTTCGCGAGCAAGTTGTAACGCATCCACACCGTTATCAGTTTCCGCAATGACTTCGTAGCCATGACGTTCCATCAGCATACGCACCGCAAGACGAATGACGGGGTGATCATCCACGATCAGCACTTTATTCATGGGCAAGTCCAGTTTCGCTGTTCGAATTTTTAGAGCCCGCACAATAGCCCAGTCACTTGTGCCATGGCATGCCAAGTCTCACATGCACTTGCATCGAGAGACGTTCCCTACAGCCATTGAGGATAAATCCCACAAAAAACCGTTGTCCATCTACACATCTGACGCTATTTGGCCTGATTCTTCGCGGCAATTTCTCGCTTTTCAACCTCGCGCGGTCCGCCCCGCATCACTGCTGGCACTCTCTCAGAGATCGAGCCTTGTCGAGGCTGACAGTCATGGCTGGCCCAATACACTCACTTGATAATACTTGCATTAATTAAGCGAATAGACATACCAGGCAACAACATTACCCACTGGCTGCATCGGCGCAACGCCAATAACTTACAACGATTCAAAGCAAGGTTACTTATACTTCATCGCATGTTTTTGCTATAACCAAAAATACCAAGAACCCGCAAGACCGACTTACGAGACATTGACAAACATCAATAAAAGAGAAGAAAGAATGATAAAGATAAAAAGCAAAATCACCAATCCAATGACCGTCATCGCCATCTTCGCTGCAATATCCGAAGCCTCAGCGGCCGTCTCTCTGCCGTTTCTAGATAACGAGGATCGGGAGTTCTACGTCTGGTTCCTGGTGACCTTTCCGTTCTATTTGTTGTTTCTGTTCTTTATGACATTAAACTTCAACTATCGATCGCTCTATTCTCCGTCTGACTTCGAGACCGACAAGAGCTTTTTAAAAGCCATCGACAACAATGATCGCAACAGCAAGCGAAACCCGTCGACGCAAGATCCCCTCGCACACGGCTTTCTCGGCGTTTCAAGCCACATCGCGTCCGCAGAGACCGTTGCAGATCCGTGCCAGAACACGTGCAAGGCGCATAGCGTGCCCGACCCACCGGCAGAAAACGCCACAAAAGCCAAAACGGTCGTACAACACAATGTTCAGTTAGCCACGCCCTCGAGCCATGTGCACATCGTCGATGCGCGGGATATCAATGCTTCGAAAGAACTCGCCATGCTTCTGGAAAAAATCCCCCGGAGCGAGAAGAAAACCGGGCGGGTCATCGTTTTTATCAGCAATCACGTTTCAGACGCTCTACTGACACACAACGCCTTACTGCAAATCAAACAGGCCAAGAAAGGCTCGGGCGCAACGCCCTGCATTGTTTACAACGTGTGTTCGCAAGCGGTAACGCTGCTGGGGCGGGTTTGAAGAAACAGTCCTTGCTGCGCAGACTGGGCGAGCAAGGTAGATCCTCCAATAAAAAGGGCGATCTTGTCGTGCAGACAAGATCGCCCTTTCATTTATGCGTTCTTCTGAAAATCAGAACAGCTTGCGGCCCTTGTTGGCAGCAATGCGCATGCGCAGCGCGTTGAGCTTGATAAAGCCCGCCGCGTCGGCCTGGTTGTAAGCACCGCCGTCTTCTTCGAAGGTCGCGATGTTGGAATCGAACAGCGAATCGTCGGACTTGCGGCCAGTGACGATCACGTTGCCTTTGTACAACTTCAGGCGCACAACGCCGTTCACGTTGACCTGCGAAGCGTCGATCATCTGCTGCAGCATCAGACGCTCTGGGCTCCACCAGTAACCGGTGTAGATCAGGCTGGCGTATTTCGGCATCAGCTCGTCTTTGAGGTGAGCGACTTCGCGATCAAGGGTGATCGATTCGATGGCGCGGTGAGCGCGCAGCATGATGGTGCCGCCCGGGGTTTCGTAGCAGCCACGGGACTTCATGCCGACGTAACGGTTTTCGACGATGTCGAGACGGCCGATACCGTGAGCACCACCGATCTTGTTCAACGTCGCCAGCACGGTGGCCGGAGTCATTTCGACGCCGTCCAGTGCAACGATGTCGCCGTTACGATAGGTGAGTTCCAGGTATTGCGCTTTGTCAGGAGCGTTCTCCGGGGAGACGGTCCATTTCCACATGTCTTCTTCGTGCTCGGTCCAGGTGTCTTCCAGCACGCCGCCTTCATAGGAGATGTGCAGCAGGTTGGCGTCCATCGAGTACGGGGACTTCTTCTTGCCGTGACGCTCGATCGGGATCGCGTGCTTCTCGGCGTAATCCATCAGCTTCTCGCGGGACAGCAGGTCCCACTCACGCCATGGGGCAATGACTTTCACGCCAGGCTTGAGCGCGTAGGCACCCAGTTCGAAACGCACCTGGTCGTTGCCCTTGCCGGTGGCGCCATGGGAAATGGCGTCAGCGCCGGTTTCGTTGGCGATTTCGATCAGACGTTTGGCGATCAGCGGACGTGCGATGGAAGTACCCAGCAGGTACTCGCCTTCGTAAACGGTGTTGGCGCGGAACATCGGGAACACGAAATCACGCACGAACTCTTCGCGCAGATCGTCGATGTAGATTTCTTTGACGCCCATGGCCTGAGCCTTGGCGCGGGCCGGCTCGACCTCTTCGCCTTGACCGAGATCAGCGGTGAAGGTCACCACTTCACAGTTATAAGTATCCTGCAGCCACTTGAGGATCACCGAAGTGTCCAGGCCGCCGGAATACGCCAGAACGACCTTGTTTACGTCCGCCATGCCATCACTCCACGGGGTTCTACGGAAAGCCGAGGAGTCTACCGCCCAAACGCGATAATTTACAGAGGCGCGACAGCTTAAGACGACAAAGCGACAGAAGCTGTCGAGAGCGCGACGATGACCGGCGGGTCAGGAAGTCGCCGCGGTACTGGCAGGCGTGCTCGCTTGCGGTGCTGGAGCCGTGGTCGGTGCCACCCGCGCCAGCTTGACATTGACCCGACGGTTCTTCGCGCGATTGGCCGCATTGGTGTTCGGCACGATGGGATATTGCTCGCCATGGAAACGCACGGTGATCTGCGATTCCTGAATGCCATTGGCCTTGAAGAAATCGACCACCGCCAACGCCCGGCGACGCGACAGCTCACGGTTGGTCAGGCGATTGCCACTGTTGTCGGAGTGGCCGTCGAGCTCGATGTGATTGACCGTCGGATCGGCCCTCATGAATTCGAGCATCACTTGCAGCTTGGCCTTGGCGGCGGCATCAAGGTCAACGCCTTCACCGGGGAAGCCGATCTGAGACTGCTTGATCTGGTCGAAATTCTGCGGCAGCAATTTCGCCACGCACGTCTGATAGTCGTTAAACGCCTTGCTGAACTTGACCGGCAATAAACGCACTTCCGAGACCCGGCCATCGCCCGAGGCACGGCGTACGACCGGACTGCGACCATCCAGCAGACCGCTGATCAGACCACCGGCCTGCGACTGCGAACTGTTGAACAGCACATTACCGCTGCCGAGCCTGACAGAACCCAGATTGATGTCACCACGGCCGGGTTGCCAAGGCGCAGCGGCTGCCAGCAACGTCGCCGAGCCACCACCCAGCATGGCGTTGTAGGCATTCAGGCGGAAAATCGCCTGCTCGCCCGCCTTGCGCACGAACTCGCCCGAACCGAAATCGGTGATCGGCTGGGTCAGACGACATTCGAACTTGTCGCCGGCGACCGTCCACTCAATGTTCTCCAGACGGGTCTGGTACGTGAGCGCCATCGCCGGAAGGCTGGCAAACACACTGAGCAAGGCTAAATAACGCTGGCGCACGGGAGGCTCCATTGGCTTCTGAAACACAAAGACCGATTCACACTATGTTTACGGCATACCTACGGGATATCGGACGCTTGCCGCAAAACTTGATAGCGAGTGCCTGCAAGAGTCTTTTCCGGTAGCATTCGCCTCAGTTTGACCCGCCTGGAATCCCCTCATGTCCGACCGCCTGACCCTGCTGCGTCCCGACGACTGGCACATTCATCTTCGCGATGGTGCCGTGTTGACCAATACCGTTGCCGATGTTGCGCGCACTTTTGGCCGCGCCATCATCATGCCCAACCTGGTACCTCCGGTGCGCAACGCCGCTGAAGCCGACGGCTATCGTCAGCGGATTCTCGCTGCCCGCCCGGCCGGCAGTCGCTTCGAGCCGTTGATGGTGCTGTACCTCACCGACCGCACCCAGCCCGAAGAAATTCGTGAAGCCAAGGCCAGCGGTTTCGTCCACGCCGCCAAATTGTACCCGGCCGGCGCGACCACCAACTCCGACTCCGGGGTCACCAGCATCGACAAGATTCTGCCGGCGATCGAAGCCATGGCCGAAGTCGGCATGCCGTTGCTGATCCACGGTGAAGTCACCCGTGGCGACGTCGATGTGTTCGACCGCGAAAAGATTTTCATCGATGAGCACATGCGCCGCGTGGTCGAGCGTTTCCCGACCCTGAAAGTGGTGTTCGAACACATCACCACCGGCGACGCCGTGCAATTCGTCAACGAGGCTTCGGCCAACGTTGGCGCGACCATCACCGCGCATCACCTGCTCTACAACCGCAATCACATGCTGGTAGGCGGGATTCGGCCGCACTTCTATTGCCTGCCGATCCTCAAGCGCAACACGCATCAGGAAGCCCTGCTCGATGCCGCCACCAGCGGCAGCGCGAAGTTCTTCCTCGGCACCGACTCGGCGCCGCACGCCCAGCACGCCAAGGAAGCCGCCTGCGGCTGTGCCGGCTGCTACACCGCGTACGCGGCCATCGAGATGTATGCCGAAGCCTTCGAACAGCGTAACGCGCTGGACAAGCTCGAAGCTTTTGCCAGCCTCAACGGTCCGCGCTTCTACGGCTTGCCGACGAACACCGATCGCATCACCCTGGTTCGTGAAGAATGGACTGCCCCAACGAGCCTGCCGTTTGGCGAGCTGAACGTTATCCCGCTGCGCGCCGGTGAAAAACTGCGCTGGCGCCTGCTGGAGGAACACGCGTGAGTGAAGACCATTTCGACGACGAACTGGACGGTCAAAGTGGCGGTGGCGGTTCCCG
Organism: Pseudomonas fluorescens; assembly: GCF_001648775.1. Classification (GTDB taxonomy): domain Bacteria; phylum Pseudomonadota; class Gammaproteobacteria; order Pseudomonadales; family Pseudomonadaceae; genus Aquipseudomonas; species Aquipseudomonas fluorescens_M. The sequence continues at coordinate 142,382 of NZ_LVEJ01000018.1, read as the reverse complement.
TCACCCGATGGCAGCACGCTTTCGTGGCTACCTGCCGGTTGTCGTCGACGTAGAAACCGGTGGATTCAATTCAGCCACCGATGCGTTGCTGGAGATTGCCGCGACCACCATCGCCATGGACGAAAAGGGTTTCGTTTACCCCGATCACACCTACTTCTTCCGCGTTGAGCCGTTTGAAGGCGCCAACATTGAAGCGGCGGCGCTGGAGTTCACCGGGATCAAGCTCGATCACCCCCTGCGCATGGCAGTCAGCGAAGAAACCGCGCTGACCGACATCTTCCGTGGTATCCGCAAAGCGCTGAAGGCCAACGGCTGCAAGCGTGCGATTCTGGTCGGCCACAACAGCAGCTTCGACCTCGGCTTCCTCAACGCTGCGGTCGCGCGTCTGGACATGAAACGCAACCCGTTCCACCCGTTCTCCAGCTTCGACACCGCAACGCTGGCCGGTCTGGCGTACGGTCAAACCGTACTGGCGAAAGCCTGCCAGGCCGCCGACATCGATTTCGACGGTCGTGAAGCGCACTCGGCGCGTTACGACACCGAGAAAACCGCTGAGCTGTTCTGCGGCATCGTCAACCGCTGGAAACAGATGGGCGGCTGGGAAGACTTCGACGACTGATCTTCGTTGAGTAAATCCCGCGCATAAAAAAACCGGCCACGTGGGCCGGTTTTTTGTTTAATGCTTGTAGAGCTTAAATTCTCGATCAATCCACACGACGTAAAAAACCCGATGGTTCTTGTAACCGACCATCGCTACACGTTCGAAAGCCCGAAACACCAACAATCTGACATCACCTGTTAAAAAATCAGGTATCCCGACTTTCAGGCTGTTTCTCTCAATCGTTTCACAGCCATATCGATGCCTATGCTCCTTGCGCAATTCTCTCCAAGGCATCTTTCCCAGGATCCTGAGACGCTCAAGCATTTTCGACCGTTCGACGGCCTCGCAATCTTGAATGCACCAGCCATTCTGCAAATATTCAAATGAGAAAACCGGAGGTCGCGCTTCCGATGAATCCATTTCGATGGTGGACGTCCGTGCCGTTACTATCACCGCATCGCGTTCCCTGCGTTTGAACCTGGCCATTTTTCAGTTCACCAAATGCTCCCGGAAATACTCCTGCATCTCGCAGGCGGGAATTTCTCGGCTGAACTGCCCTTCCTTGAAGTTTCTACGCCATGGGGCCTCTTCATGCGTCAACTGACGCAGTTTCCACGCCGAGAATTGGCCATAAACGTCGAACACTTCGTTGAGTAAACTTTGTTGCTTGGCACTGAAAACTTCGGGGTTGAAATCACTTGGAGGAGGAATGGCACTCGATCCAAATTGGCTGAATCTTCGATACAGATCCGGAACCACTGGCCCGTGCATCCACGCTTCCAGCTTTTCAGGGAAGAGAGCCTCGCCATGGACTGCCAGACTGAACCCTTGAGCGTAATAAACCATTTTTTGAATTTTGAGATTGGAGATCTCGCCCTCATGCCCTTCCAGGCTGAGAAAATAACCCGCAACGTCCAAGCTACTCGGCATTTGAACCCCCTTCTGCATCATGCAATCCATTGCACCGTTCTTACTGAAGTGAGGCGCGATTCAGGCGAAGGCCATCGCCCTCGCACCCCGTTATTGCTCGACCACAACCCTATCCAGCCACTGTTCAGTCATCCAGTATTTTTTACGCGCATTTGAAACAAATGATGCCGAGCGGCTATTGCCAATAATTCCCCGCATAAAAAAACCGGCCACATGGGCCGGTTTTTTGTACCTCGACGTTGCGCCTTACAGGGCAGCAGCGTTCTCGGTCAGGTAAGCCGCAACGCCTTCTGGCGAAGCGTTCATGCCTTTGTCGCCTTTTTTCCAGTTGGCAGGGCAGACTTCGCCGTGCTCTTCGTGGAATTGCAGAGCGTCGACCAGACGGATCAGCTCTTCCATGTTACGGCCCAGCGGCAGGTCGTTGATGATCTGCGAGCGGACAACGCCTTTGTCGTCGATCAGGAACGCGCCACGGAAAGCCACGCCGCCTTCGGATTCAACGTCGTAGGCCTTGGCGATGTCGTGCTTCATGTCGGCAGCCATGGTGTATTTCACCTGGCCAATGCCGCCATTGTTCACTGGGGTGTTGCGCCATGCGTTGTGAGTGAAGTGCGAGTCGATCGACACTGCGATCACTTCAACGTTGCGTGCCTTGAAGTCGGCCATGCGGTTGTCCAGAGCGATCAGCTCGGACGGGCAGACGAAGGTGAAGTCCAGTGGGTAGAAGAACACCAGGCCGTATTTGCCTTTGATGGCCGAGGACAGGGTGAAGCTGTCAACGATCTCGCCATTGCCGAGTACGGCCGGGACGGTGAAGTCAGGGGCTTGTTTGCCTACGAGTACGCTCATTGATATCTCCTGGTGTAAAAACTTGAAGTTCAGGGTCCGCGCCAGCCTGCCACCCTCAGGCGACAGCCCTGTGACACGAACCCCCTTCGCAAGGGCCGACCATCATACACTGCGAATTTGGCCTGTCCTTAACGGTTTTTCAAAGCAGGCGCGCAACGCCGCTGCATTTACGGGGCCAGGCGAATCGCCAGCAAATACCGTTCGTCAGTCATGGCTGTTATTCAGCTGAAGCGTTCCGAAAGCACTTTGACAATCATTCTCGTTAACATTAAGATCCATCGCAATTGAGTCACAACCAGCGACGGTTCTCACTTATGTATGTTTGTCTCTGCACTGGCGTCACCGACGGACAGATCCGCGAAGCGATCTATGAAGGTTGCTGCAGCTATAAAGAAGTCCGCCAGGCTACCGGCGTCGCCAGCCAATGCGGCAAATGTGCGTGCCTTGCCAAGGAAGTCGTTCGCGAAACCCTGACCAAGCTGCAAACCGCCCAGGCCGCGATCCCCTATCCGGTAGAATTTACCGCTGCGTAATACACCCTATTTCAAAGAACCGGACTTATGTCCGGTTTTTTTATGCCTGTAAATCAAACGCTTAGGCTCCAGACGCGGAACACAAACATTCTTATTCCGATTAATTTTCATATATTATTCAATAACTTAGGTTTGACACTTATAAATACGAAGCTCAAACTCTGCCGTATATACAGCTATTACAGGGCAGGACTCCGATCATGAAAGGCGACATTACAGTCATCCAGCATCTCAACAAGATCCTTGCCAATGAGCTGGTCGCGATCAATCAGTACTTCCTGCATGCGCGCATGTATGAAGATTGGGGTCTGAACAAGCTCGGCAAACACGAGTACAAAGAATCCATCGACGAGATGAAGCACGCGGACAAGCTGATCAAGCGCATCCTGTTCCTCGAAGGCCTGCCGAACGTGCAGGATCTGGGCAAGCTGCACATCGGCGAGCACACCCAGGAAATGCTGGAGTGCGACCTGCGTATCGAGAAGACTGGCCACGCTGACCTGAAGACCGCGATCGCGCATTGCGAAACCGTTGGCGACTTCGGCAGCCGTGAACTGCTGGAAGACATTCTCGAATCCGAAGAAGAACATATCGACTGGCTGGAAACCCAACTGGGCCTGATCGATAAAGTCGGTCTTGAGAACTATCTGCAATCGCAGATGGGCGAAGAGTAAGTTAGCGCCCGCTAAACTCGAGACACTAAAAAGCCCCGCCCTCTTTCGAGGCGCGGGGCTTTTTATTGCCCGGATTTCAGTCAATGCTGAAACCCATGTGGAAGCGAGCAAGCTCGCTCCCACAAAAGCTGATCAAGCTTCGGACTTGTTCCCCGCTGCTGCTTCAACAGCTGCTTTGATGGTGCTTTGCAGCGAACCGTCTGCAGCCATCTCGGTCATGATGTCGCTACCGCCGACCAGTTCACCGCCGACCCACAGTTGCGGGAAAGTCGGCCAGTTGGCGTACTTCGGCAGGTTGGCGCGGATTTCCGGGTTCTGCAGGATGTCCACGTACGCAAACTTTTCGCCACACGCCATTACAGCCTGCGCAGCTTTCGCGGAGAAGCCGCACTGCGGGGCATTCGGCGAGCCTTTCATGTAAAGCAGAATGGTGTTGTTGGCAATCTGCTCTTTAATCGTTTCGATGATATCCATGGAGCACCTCGGCTGAACTTTCCGACTCATGGGTCGGCACGGTGACGCATTGTAACGGAATCCCGAGCGCCATGCTCGGTCTCCCCGACAGTCACGTTCAAGCCGCCGCCACCGTCACCGGCACGCCATTAAGTGCCGCGTTGCCGGACAACTCGTCGAGCTGGCATTCATCGGTGAGGTCATTGGCACTCGACCCTGGCTGACCACTGGCAATCGCCATCTGCACACCCGGCCGCGCATGCCCCCAACCGTGCGGCAGACTGACCACGCCTTTCATCATGTCCAGACTGCCGATCACCTCCACCTCGATCTGCCCGACCCGCGAACTGACGCGCACCCACTGACCATCGTTAAGCCCACGACTGGCAAGGTCATCCGGGTGCATCAGCAACTGATGACGCGGCTTGCCCTTCACCAAGCGGTGATAGTTGTGCATCCAGGAGTTGTTGCTGCGCACATGGCGGCGCCCGATCATCAACAGCTCATCGGCGGCCGGCGCCTGCAATTCAGCGAAACGTGCGAGGTCAGCGAGGATTTCCGGCGGCGCGGCCTGCACACGCTGATTCGGCGTTTTCAGACGCGACGCCAGGTTCGCTTTCAGCGCGCCGAGGTCGATCCCGTGAGGATGATCAAACAGGGTCGCCAACGAGAGTTTTTGTTCGGACGCGTCACCGTACATACCCATGCGCAGGCCCATGTCGATCATCTTCGAGGGCGGCATGGTCGGTTTCAGTTCTTTGCCGGTCTTCTCGGCGAAGGCCTTGGCCAGGCCCACAAAGATCTCCCAGTCATGCAGCGCGCCCTCGGGTTTGGCGAGGATCGCACGGTTGAAGCGGGTGACGTTGCGCACCGCAAACAGGTTGAACGTGGTGTCGTAGTGATCATTTTCCAGGGCCGAGGTCGACGGCAGAATAAGATCGGCGTAACGCGTGGTCTCGTTGATGTACAGATCAATGCTGAGCATGAACTCCAGGCCGTCCAGCGCCTGCTCCAATTGCCGCCCGTTCGGCGTCGACAACACCGGGTTGCCGGCGACGGTGATCAACGCGCGAATCTGCCCCTCACCTTCTGTCAGCATCTCTTCGGCCAGCGCCGACACTGGCAACTCGCCGCCGTACTCGGGACGCCCGGAAACGCGGCTTTGCCATTTGTTGAAATGCCCGCCCGAGGTCGACGCCACCAGGTCCACCGCCGGCTCTGTGCACAGCGCACCACCAACGCGATCGAGGTTGCCGGTGACCAGATTGATCAACTGCACCACCCAATGACACAGCGTGCCGAAAGCCTGCGTCGATACGCCCATGCGGCCATAGCACACCGCGCTCGGCGCGGCGGCGAAGTCGCGGGCCAGTTGGCGGATCTGTCCGGCAGGCACGGCGCACAGCGGGCTCATGGCCTCAGCAGTGAAACCTGCGACAGCTGCGCGAACGTCATCCAGCCCATCAACGGGCAAATGGCTTTCGCGGGTCAGGCCTTCGCTGAACAGCGTGTTGAGCACGCCAAACAACAAGGCCGCATCGCCACCGGGGCGCACGAACAAATGCTGATCGGCCATCGCCGCCGTCTCGCTGCGCCGTGGATCGACCACCACCACTTTACCGCCACGCGCCTGAATCGCTTTTAAACGTTTTTCGACATCCGGCACGGTCATGATGCTGCCATTGGACGCCAGCGGATTACCGCCGAGGATCAACATGAAGTCCGTGTGATCAATGTCCGGAATCGGCAGCAGCAGGCCGTGGCCGTACATCAGATAGCTGCTCAGGTGATGCGGCAACTGATCGACCGAGGTCGCCGAAAAACGATTGCGCGTTTTCAACAGCCCGAGGAAATAGTTGCTGTGGGTCATCAGCCCGTAGTTATGCACACTCGGGTTGCCTTGATAGACGGCAACGGCGTTCTGCCCATGGCGCTCCTGAATCGCCGCCAGTTTCTCGGCCACCAGCGCAAACGCCTGGTCCCACTCGATCGGCAGCCACTCGCTGCCAATCCGGCGCATCGGCTGGCGCAGGCGGTCGGGGTCGTTCTGGATGTCTTGCAAGGCCACAGCCTTGGGGCAGATGTGGCCACGGCTGAAGGTGTCGAGCGCATCACCCTTGATCGAGGTGATCGCGACATTGCCGTCAGTTTCAGTGGTCTCGATGGTCAGCCCGCAAATGGCTTCACACAGGTGGCAGGCGCGGTGATGGAGAGTCTTGGTCATGGCCAGTCTCTGTCTTGTTCTGGGCGGGCAATCACGCCCGCGGGAACAAAACTATGACCCCGGCGCAGGTCTGGCGCCAGCGACGTTCGTCTTGTGAATCGACGGTTATCAGGCGAGCCGATAAACCGCCGTGGTCAGTTCGACGGCAGTTGAGGCGGTGCGGCCAGCTGGATTTCCTGAATGGTTTCGATCTGCTCGTGGGCGACATGCACGCCGGTGAGTTCGCCGATCAGGCGCCAGTGCTCGTCGAGCCCGGCGCTGATGGTCGCCATGCGATCGATCATGTGGCGACCGGCGGTCTTGACCACCTCGTCTTCGCTGCGCAGCAATTCGAAAGACATTGAGGTGACTGAAGCGGTGAGATGGGTCAGTGAGCGAGCCGTGTGGCCCAGCAATTCCATTAACAGTTTTTCTTTCGATTCCATGCGGAGGCTTCCTGCGTCGCTCGAAAGGTAGTTATAACTCAGCACTTTGCTTTAGCAAATGTTTCAGCCTGAGCATCCGACCAAATGATGGCATGGCGCCACGGTCGTAAACCGACCGAAGTGACCCGATCCCCGCCACGGCGCATTGCCAAGCCCGGCGAGGCCAGTGTACAAAGGGGCTCGCGACGGCCCAGAACCCGGCTCAAAATGCGCGACGGCAACATCCTGTGCACCCTTCTATTCCCGCAAAAACCGCAGGTATTGGCATAACGCGACATTTAGTGTCAATATCGCGCCTCCCCCTATTTCGTCGCCCCGTGCGGCTTACGCCGCAGGTCTCGCCCGTTGTTCCGTTAAACAAGGCTTTGAGCATCTGCGGTTTGTAGCAAAAAGGTAGTCAATGATGAGCGCAAGGCACTTTCTCTCCCTGATGGATTGCACGCCCGAAGAGCTGGTCAGCGTGATCCGTCGAGGCGTTGAGCTCAAGGACCTGCGTAACCGCGGCGTACTGTTCGAGCCTCTGAAAAACCGCGTGCTGGGCATGATCTTCGAGAAATCCTCGACTCGTACCCGGATATCCTTCGAGGCGGGCATCATCCAGCTCGGCGGCCAGGCGATCTTTCTGTCGCCGCGCGACACCCAACTGGGCCGTGGCGAGCCGATCGGCGATTGCGCCATTGTCATGTCGAGCATGCTCGACGCGGTGATGATCCGTACCTTCGCCCACAGCACCCTGACCGAATTTGCCGCCAACTCGCGCGTGCCGGTGATCAACGGCCTGTCCGATGACCTGCACCCGTGCCAGTTGCTCGCCGATATGCAGACCTTCCTTGAGCACCGCGGCTCGATCCAGGGCAAAACCGTGGCCTGGATCGGCGATGGCAACAACATGTGCAACAGCTATATAGAAGCGGCGATGCAGTTCGACTTCCAGTTGCGCATCGCCTGCCCGGAAGGTTACGAGCCCAATCCTGAGTTCGTCGCCAGGGCCGGTGATCGCGTGACCATCGTCCGCGATCCGCAAGACGCCGTGCGCGGCGCGCATCTGGTGAGCACTGACGTCTGGACCTCGATGGGTCAAGAAGAGGAAACTGCCAAGCGGCTAAAGTTGTTCGCGCCGTTCCAGGTCACGCGTGCCCTGCTCGACCTCGCTGCCGAGGACGTGCTGTTCCTGCATTGCCTGCCTGCGCACCGCGGCGAAGAAATCAGCCTCGACCTGCTTGATGACCCGCGCTCCGTCGCCTGGGATCAGGCAGAAAACCGTCTCCACGCACAGAAGGCCCTGCTCGAGTTCCTCGTCGAACCGGCATATCACCACGCATGAGCCATGAATTACTGCTGAACCTGCGCAACCTCGCTTGCGGCTATCAAGATCAACGTGTGGTGCAGAACCTCAATCTGCACCTCAACGCCGGTGACATCGGCTGCCTGCTCGGCTCGTCCGGCTGCGGCAAGACCACCACCCTGCGCGCGATTGCCGGTTTCGAACCGGTGCACGAAGGTGAAATCACCCTCGGTGGCGAAACCATTTCCAGTGCCGGTTTCACTTTGGCCCCGGAGAAACGCCGGATCGGCATGGTGTTCCAGGACTACGCACTGTTTCCGCACCTCAGCGTCGCCGACAACATTGCCTTCGGTATCCGCAAGCACCCGAACAAGGAGCGCGTCACCGAAGAGCTGCTCGAACTGGTCAACCTGAAAAACCTCGGCAAGCGCTTCCCGCACGAGTTGTCCGGCGGCCAGCAACAGCGCGTCGCCCTCGCCCGCGCGTTGGCGCCGGAACCGCAATTGCTGCTGCTAGATGAGCCGTTCTCCAACCTCGATGGCGAGCTGCGCCGCAAGCTCAGTCATGAAGTGCGCGACATCCTCAAGGCCCGTGGCACCAGCGCGATTCTGGTCACGCACGATCAGGAAGAAGCCTTCGCCGTCAGCGATCACGTTGGCGTGTTCAAGGAAGGTCGACTGGAGCAGTGGGACACGCCGTACAACCTGTATCACGAACCGGCGACGCCGTTTGTGGCCAGCTTCATCGGTCAGGGTTACTTCATTCGCGGCCAGCTCGGCAGCCCGGAATCGGTGCAGACCGAACTGGGTGAGCTGCGCGGCAATCGGGCTTACACCTGGCCGATTGGCGGCGCGGTGGATGTGTTGCTGCGTCCGGATGACATTGTTTATGCGCCGGACAGTGCGTTGAAAGCACGGATTGTCGGCAAGACGTTCCTTGGCGCTTCGACGTTGTATCGCCTGCAACTGCCGACGGGTGCGCAGCTGGAATCGATTTTCCCCAGCCACGCTGATCATCAGGTCGGTGCGCAGGTGGGGATTCGCGTTGCCGCTGAACATCTGGTGTTGTTCCAGGCCTCTGGCAGCACCGCTGCACAAATCCCGGCGGTGGAAAACGGCGTGCGCCGCTACAGCACCGCGCTCTGATCCATCCCGGATCAAAACTAATGAGCGAGCCTGCTCGCGAATGCAATGTATCAGTCACAGATGATTTGACTGACCGACCGTATTCGCGAGCAGGCTCGCTCCCACAGTGTTTTTGGGCTAGCCCAACAACAAGGTTCCGCTGGCAACCAGCGTTGCATTGCCACCGATCTTCACTCGCTCACCCTCAAGCCGGCAGAACAACTCCCCACCCCGCGCCGAACGCTGACACGCCGTCAGGCTCGATTTGCCCAGACGTTTTGACCAATACGGAATCAGGCTGCAATGCGTCGAGCCGGTCACCGGATCTTCATTGATGCCAATCGCCGGGGCGAAATAGCGCGAGACGAAATCATGCTGATTACCGCGCGCCGTGACGATCGCACCCAGCCACGGCAGCTTGGCCAGTGCCACCATGTCCGGCTTGCAATCAAGCACAGCCTGCTCTGACTCCAGCACCACAAACAACTCGTTGGAGCCGAGCACATCAACGGCTTCAACACCGAGCGCCCGCTCGACATCCAGGGTCACGCCAATCTCTGACGGCACGATCGAGGGGAAATCCAGCCACAACCGATCACCTTCGCGGGTGACGCTCAACGGGCCGGATTTGCAAGTGAAGTCGATACGCTCGGCGTTTTCCTTGTAGATCTCGAACAGTACATAAGCGCTGGCCAGTGTGGCGTGTCCACACAACGGCACTTCGGTGGTCGGGGTGAACCAGCGGATATGCCAGGCCTGGCCTTCGCGCACCAGAAAGGCGGTTTCCGCCAGATTGTGTTCGCCGGCGATCTTCTGCATCAGCTCGTCCGCAAGCCAGGCATCGAGCCGATAAACCATCGCCGGATTGCCACTGAACGGCCGATCACTGAACGCATCGACCTGATGAAACTCGAGTTGCATAACCTTCTCCCTGAATGAGTCGCCAGAGCATGCAAGCGCGAGGCGCTCAGCGCCAGTGACAGAACCGGCCAATTTTCTGCATACAGCGATAACGCTTAAGTGCGGCCGATGTCGGCAAATTTCGCCTGGGTGTGCTCGGCGAGCACAGCAGGCGCCAATTCGACTTCGAGGCCGCGCCGACCGGCGCTGACATAAATAGTCGCAAAACCCTGAGCCGAGTTATCGATGAAGGTGCGCAGGCGCTTCTTCTGCCCCAACGGGCTGATGCCGCCCAACAGATAACCGGTGGAACGCTGTGCCGCTGCCGGGTCAGCCATTTCGACTTTTTTCACCCCGGCGGCATGCGCCAGACCTTTGAGGTCGAGGCTTCCGACGACTGGCACCACCGCCACCAGCAACTCACCTTTTTCGCTGGCCGCCAGCAACGTTTTAAACACCTGTGCCGGCTCAAGCGCGAGTTTTTCTGCGGCCTCCAGCCCATACGACGCGGCTTTGGGGTCATGTTCGTAACTGTGCACGCGATGTTCGGCACGAACTTTTTTCAACAAATCCAACGCAGGGGTCATGGCAACTCCAGGCTCGGCAGTGACAGAAAAATACTGCGTCGGATTCTAGGTGATCAGCCACCAAAAGGCTCTATCCCAAGCCGCGATTCCCGTGGCTTGCAGACATTGCGAGCATATCCGTGCGCCTCGATCACACAGGATCATTCACACCGCGAATAGTTTTATTGTGACCGATGGTTCACTTTCGACCTTTGACAGGTTTGTTTCTTGTCTATATTTTTTCGAATCTGAATAATGTAAGAATTATCGTCATCGCAGCACTCAGCAGTAAACCGGCGACGGAATGGGGATTCCTACCCGGTGAAAATCGCGCCTTGCCCTGTCGGCAAACGCGCCAGACAACAACAAAAACCGAGGTTTTCAATGACAACTGCTTTACAGCAACCATCGCTATCGAGCCAATGCATGGCCGAGTTTCTGGGTACTGCACTGCTGATCTTTTTCGGCACTGGTTGTGTCGCCGCGCTCAAAGTCGCGGGCGCCAGCTTCGGCCTGTGGGAAATCAGCATCATCTGGGGCGTCGGCGTAAGCATGGCGATCTATCTCACTGCGGGCGTTTCCGGCGCGCACCTGAACCCGGCCGTGAGCATCGCCCTGGCGATTTTCGCCGACTTTGAAAAGCGCAAATTGCCGTTCTACATTCTTGCCCAGATCGCCGGCGCGTTCTGCGGCGCACTGTTGGTTTACACGCTGTACAGCAATCTATTCTTCGATTACGAACAAACTCACCAAATGGTTCGCGGCTCGACCGCCAGCCTTGAGTTGGCCTCGGTGTTCTCGACCTTCCCGAACCCGGTGCTGTCGACTGCTCAGGCCTTCTTGGTCGAGATGATCATCACCGCGATCCTGATGGGCGTGATCATGTCGCTGACCGACGACAACAACGGCCTGCCGAAAGGCCCGCTGGCACCGCTGCTGATCGGTTTGCTGATCGCGGTGATCGGCAGTTCGATGGGCCCGCTGACCGGTTTTGCGATGAACCCGGCGCGTGACTTCGGTCCGAAACTGATGACTTTCTTCGCTGGCTGGGGTGAAATTTCTTTCACTGGTGGTCGCGATATTCCGTACTTCCTGATTCCGATTTTTGCACCGATTGTCGGTGCCTGCCTCGGCGCTGCCGGGTATCGCGGGCTGATCGCCCGTCACCTGACCGGCGCCACACCTGCTACAAAGGATGCAGAACCGGCCATTGACGGCAAACCAAGAACTTCTTGAAACAGTCGGCGCAGGCTCCTGCCAATCCGAGCCTGCGCCACGGCCCACTCTCCCTTATTTCGTCCAAGGCAATCGACATGACCGACATTCAGAATAAGAACTACATCATTGCCCTCGATCAGGGTACGACCAGCTCCCGCGCGATCATTTTCGACCGCGATGCGAACGTGGTCTGCACCGCGCAGCGCGAGTTCGCTCAGCATTACCCGCAGGCGGGTTGGGTCGAACACGATCCGATGGAAATTTTCGCCACCCAAAGCGCCGTCATGGTTGAAGCGCTGGCACAGGCTGGTCTGCACCACGACCAGGTCGCCGCCATCGGCATCACCAACCAGCGCGAAACCACTGTGGTCTGGGACAAGACCACCGGCCGCCCGGTGTACAACGCCATTGTCTGGCAGTGCCGCCGCAGCACCGAGATCTGCCAGCAGCTCAAGCGTGACGGCCACGAGGAGTACATCCGCGACAACACCGGTCTGGTCACCGACCCGTACTTCTCCGGCACCAAACTGAAGTGGATCCTCGACAACGTCGAAGGCAGCCGCGAACGTGCGCGCAACGGCGAACTGCTGTTCGGTACCGTCGATAGCTGGCTGATCTGGAAATTCACCGGCGGCAAAGTACACGTCACCGACTACACCAACGCTTCGCGCACCATGCTCTTCAACATCCACTCGCTGGAGTGGGATTCGAAGATGCTGGAAATTCTCGACATCCCGCGCGAAATGCTCCCGGAAGTGAAAGCTTCCTCGGAAATCTACGGTCGCACCAAGAGCGGCATCGCCATCGGCGGTATCGCCGGCGACCAGCAAGCGGCGCTGTTCGGCCAGATGTGCGTGGAGCCAGGCCAGGCGAAAAACACCTACGGCACCGGCTGCTTCCTGCTGATGAACACTGGCGACAAAGCGGTGAAATCCCAGCACGGCATGCTCACCACCATCGCGTGCGGCCCGCGCGGCGAAGTCGCTTACGCACTGGAAGGCGCCGTGTTCAACGGTGGTTCGACCGTGCAGTGGCTGCGCGATGAACTGAAGATCATCAACGACGCCCACGACACCGAATACTTTGCCAATAAAGTCAAAGACAGCAACGGCGTGTACCTGGTGCCGGCGTTTACTGGTCTCGGTGCTCCGTACTGGGACCCGTATGCCCGTGGCGCGCTGTTCGGCCTGACGCGCGGCGTGCGTGTGGATCACATCATCCGTGCGGCGCTGGAATCGATCGCCTACCAGACCCGCGACGTGCTCGACGCCATGCAACAGGACTCCGGCGAACGCCTCAAAGCCCTTCGGGTGGACGGCGGTGCGGTGGCGAACAACTTCCTCATGCAGTTCCAGGCCGACATCCTCGGTACGCAGGTTGAACGCCCGCAAATGCGCGAAACCACGGCACTTGGCGCGGCATACCTGGCCGGTCTGGCGTGCGGCTTCTGGGGCAGCCTGGAAGAACTGCGCGGCAAAGCGGTGATCGAACGTGAATTCGAGCCGAGCCTGGACGAAGTGGAGAAAGAGAAGCTGTACAAAGGCTGGAAAAAAGCCGTCAGCCGCACCCGTGACTGGGCGCGTGAGGACGCTGAATAAGCCAACCTTCAGAGACTGATAGGTAACTAACTGGTCGGGAGCGGATTCCTGCGGCATCATGGGCAAATTTTGCACGGCAGCCCAAAGGAAGCCCCATGAATCTGCCTCCCCGTCAGCAGCAAATCCTCGAGCTGGTCCGCGAACGCGGCTATGTGAGCATCGAGGAAATGGCCACGCTGTTCGCTGTAACCCCGCAAACCATCCGCCGCGACATCAATCAACTCGCCGAAGCCAATCTGCTGCGTCGCTACCATGGCGGCGCCGCCTACGATTCCAGCGTCGAGAACACTGCCTATGCGATGCGCGCCGATCAGATGCGCGATGAAAAACAACGCATCGGTGAAGCCATCGCCGCCCAGATTCCCGATCACGCCTCGCTGTTCATCAATATCGGCACGACCACTGAATCGATTGCTCGCGCCCTGCTCAATCACAATCACCTGAAGATCATCACCAACAACCTGCACGTGGCGTCGATGCTCAGTGCCAAGGATGATTTTGATGTGCTGCTGACCGGCGGTAACGTACGCCGTGACGGCGGTGTGGTCGGTCAGGCGAGCGTGGACTTCATCAATCAGTTCAAGGTTGATTTCGCCCTGGTCGGGATCAGCGGTATTGATGAAGACGGCAGTTTGCTGGACTTCGATTATCAGGAAGTCCGGGTTTCCCAGGCGATCATCGCCAATGCACGCCAAGTGATTCTGGCAGCTGACTCCAGCAAGTTCGGGCGTAACGCGATGATTCGGCTGGGGCCGATCAGCCTGATTGATTGCCTGGTGACCGATCAGCAGCCGGTGCCGGCGCTGGCGCAGTTGTTGAGTCAGCACAAGATTCGCCTGGAAGTCGTTTAACCCCACTTATCTTCATTGGCTGTACCGACGCCTTCGCGAGCAGGCTCGCTCCCACACTGGAATGCATTTCAAACTGTGGGAGCGAGCCTGCTCGCGAAAGCGATCACTCAAACAACACACCTCTCGCGCCATTAAGCGCCTCCCATGTTCGAAAATTTTCCTTTCTTTGGTCTTCGATGAGTTTTTTCAATCGAACGTGACTGGCTGCGCGCGTGTTTATGGGCTACCATTTTCGCAAATGAACATTCATGTTCGATTTCCAATATAGAAAATCAAAAGAACCCGAGGCCAGCCGATGTCCACCTCTACCTTGCGTACGCCCCCAATCTCCGAGATCTACGACATCGCCGTTATCGGCGGCGGGATCAATGGCGTGGGGATCGCAGCGGATGCCGCCGGTCGCGGGCTTTCGGTGTTCCTTTGCGAAAAGGACGATCTGGCCAGCCATACCTCGTCGGCCAGCAGCAAGCTGATCCACGGCGGCCTGCGCTACCTCGAACATTACGAATTCCGCTTGGTGCGGGAAGCGCTGGCCGAACGCGAAGTATTGCTGGCCAAGGCGCCGCACATCGTCAAACCGATGCGCTTTGTGCTGCCGCACCGACCGCACCTGCGCCCGGCGTGGATGATCCGTGCCGGCCTGTTCCTGTATGACAACCTCGGCAAGCGCGAAAAACTGCCGGGTTCGAAAAGCCTGAAATTCGGCGCCGACAGCGCGCTGAAAAGTGAAATCAAGAAAGGCTTCGAATATTCCGATTGCTGGGTCGACGACGCCCGCCTCGTGGTGCTCAACGCCATGGCCGCCCGCGAAAAAGGCGCCCACGTGCACACCCAGACTCGCTGCGTCAGCGCCCGTCGCGCGAAAGGCCTGTGGCACCTGAACCTGGAACGCGCCGACGGCAGCCTGTTTTCGATCACCGCCAAAGCATTGGTGAACGCCGCCGGCCCATGGGTCGCCAAGTTCATTCGTGATGACCTGAAGATGGAATCGCCGTACGGCATTCGCCTGATTCAGGGCAGCCACATCATCGTGCCGAAGCTGTACGAAGGCGATCACGCGCACATTCTGCAAAACGAAGATCAGCGCATCGTTTTCACCATTCCGTACCTGAACCACTTCACCCTGATCGGCACTACCGACCGCGAATACACCGGCGATCCGGCGAAAGTGGCGATCACTGAAGGCGAAACCGATTACCTGCTGAAAGTGGTCAATGCGCACTTCAAGAAGCAGGTCAGCCGCGACGACATCCAGCACAGCTATTCCGGTGTGCGTCCGCTGTGCAACGACGAATCCGACAATCCGTCGGCCGTGACCCGCGATTACACCCTGGCGTTGTCGGCCGGCGGTGAAGAAGCGCCACTGTTGTCGGTGTTCGGCGGCAAGCTGACCACCTACCGCAAACTCGCTGAGTCGGCGATGGCGCAGTTGATGCCGTTCTTCACCCAGATGCGCCCGAGCTGGACCGCTACGGCGACCCTGCCCGGCGGCGAAGACATGACCACCCCGCAGGCGTTGAGCGCGTTGATTCGCGACAAGTTCGACTTCGTCCCGACCGAGATCGCCCGTCGCTGGTCGACCACCTACGGCAGCCGCACCTGGCGCATGCTCGAAGGCGTGGAAACCCTGGCCGACATGGGCGAACACCTGGGTGGCGGGCTTTACACCCGCGAAGTTGATTACCTGTGCAGCGAAGAGTGGGCGACCACGGCGCATGACATTCTCTGGCGCCGCAGCAAACTCGGTTTGTTCACCACCCCGGCGGAGCAGGAAAAACTGGCGGCTTATCTGGGCAAGGTTGAACAGAACCGCAAGACCGAAGCGGCCTGATCTTCGCACCGTCGCTTGAACGAAAGCCCCTGAATTGTGAGATTCAGGGGCTTTTTGTTGTGCCAACAAGATCCAGGCCCCCCTCACCCCAACCCTCTCCCCCCAAGGGGGGCGAGGGGGAAAGGGAGCTGATCGGGGGGCGTTCAAATACCGCGCAAGAAAAAAGCAGCCGATCGGGGGTCGTTCAAATACCGCGCAGGGAAAGGGAGAGTCAATCGGGGCTTTTCAAACTCTGAGGTCGACTCGATATTTCAGGTCGGCGTAACTCGCAAGGGCAACGCGGTCAAGTCCCCTCTCCCTCCGGGCGGTCCGACGTTTCGGGAGGGCTAGGGTGAGGGGCTTTTGGGCTGGCATCACTGCGCCAAATGCAACAACAGAAAGTCGATAAACGCCCGCGACTTGTGGGGCAGGTGCGGAGTATTGGGAAACACCACATTGATCGACTGCGAAGGCAGCGAATACTCCGGCAGCAAGCGCACCAGACGCCCGGCGGCAATGTCTTCTGCAACCACCCACGCCGGCAAGACCGACACCCCCAGCGACGACAACGTCATCGAACGAATCGCCGTCGAAGAATTCGATTCAAAGTGGCTGGTGCCGCCGACCTCGGCGCCCTGCCCTTGCCCAAGGCGCAATGTCCACTGGGTCGGCGCCTGTAAATTGCTGTTGGCAATCCACGGCACATTGTTCAGATCCTGCGGTTCACGCACCGGATGTCGGGCGAGAAATTGCTCGGTGGCCACCAGCACGATTTCATAATCGGCCAACTTGCGACTCTTGAATGCCGAATCCGCCAAGTTGCCCAGACGAATCACCAGATCAAGCTTTTCCGCGACAAGATCATTCAATGAAGAGTTAAAGTTGTAGCACAAACGAATTTCCGGATAACGCTCGGAGAACAACGGAATCAACGGCAAAATATACTTCTCACCGTATTCACTGGTCGAACTAATCCGTAACTTTCCGGACACCCGATTATTACCTTTGAGGACATTATCAAAGGCATTGTCGATGTCTGCGACAATGCCCTTGAACTCTTCATAGAACTCCTGACCTATTTCGGTCAGCGATATATTGCGGGTATTGCGGATCAACAGCGTCGCCGACAAAACCTCCTCCAGCGCCTTGACATGCAGGCTGGCCATAGCTTTGCTGATACTCAGATAATTCGCAGCCTTGGTGTAAGAACCAAAATCCACCACCGCAAGGAAGGTCTGAACCCGATTAAGATGAGAGTGCATGGCGCTATGGCTCACTGTTAAATCCTGTCAAACATTGTTTTAAGCATAGTCGTATCGACACTTCAAGTCCATCGCCCCTATGCTGCGCGGCAAAGGGGATTCAACATGAACTATCGCTATAAGATTGCGCTGATCTTTCTGATCGGCTTCTTTATTGACTGTATAAACATATTTATGTCGGCGGTGGCATTGCCGAGTATATCGGCAACTTTGCAAGTCAGTACTTCATCGGTGGCGTGGGTCGCCAACGCCTATATTCTTGGCCTGACCCTGATTATTCCGGTGAGCACCTGGCTGGCCGGGCGCTTCGGCAGCCGCGAGATTCTTACCGCATCGATGCTGGTATTCAGCGGTTCAGTGTGGATGTGCGGCATGGCCGACAGTTTCCACGAACTGGTGATCTGGCGGTTCGTTCAGGGCGTCGGTGGCGGGCTGCTGATTCCGGTCGGTCAGGCACTGACCTTCAACCTGTTTCAGGGCGAGCAGCGGGCCAAGATCTCCACATTGGTGATGGCCGTAGCGCTGATTGCCCCGGCCATTTCACCGACAGTCGGCGGCATCATTGTCGACAGCAGCTCCTGGCGCTGGGTGTTCTACAGCAACATCCCGTTTTCGTTGCTCGCCGCCGGGCTGTCGTGGTTCTGGATCAAGGAAAGCAAACCAACCGATCTGCCGCGCCCGGACATCAAAGGCCTGCTGCTGGTCAGCGCCGCACTCGCCAGCCTGCTGATGGGCATGTCGTTGTACGGTGGCGACTACCCGGCGCTGGCCGCACTGATCTGTGTCGCGGCGGGCCTGCTGTTTATCGCGCTGTACCTGCTGCATTACCGCCGCTGCAGCAACGCGATCATCGAATTGAGCCTGCTCAAAAGCAAAAAACTCAGCACCTCGATCTTCATCTATTACGCGATTCCCGGCGTGTTCACCGGGGTCAACCTGATGAGCATTTTCTTCCTGCAGAACACCCTGCACTTCAGCGCCCGGCTGACCGGGATGTTCATGATCCTCTATGCCATCGGCGCCTTCATCGCCATGACCCTTTGCGGCCGGGTCTACAACCGCGTCGGCGCGAAACGCCTGTTCACCCTCGGCATGCTCCTGCACAGCGCCGGTATCGCCACGCTGATGCTGGTCAATGACCCGGCGGACCTGTGGGTGATCGTCATCGCTTACAGCCTGATGGGCATTGGTGGCGGCATCGGCGCCAACACCGCGCAGACCACCTCGTTGATGGACTTTGCCGGCGGCGATACGCACAAGGCCAGCGTGATCTGGAATATCAATCGGCAGATGTCGTTCAGCCTCGGTGCCGCGTTGTTTCTGATGATCTTCAATGTGCTGCTCAAGCAGTTCGATACCACACAGGCTTACCACGCGACCTTCGCGATTGCCGCTCTGGTCGGGCTGTTCCCGCTGTTTCAGATGAGTCAATTGAACCCTCCAAAGGAATGCCATGAACAACAACCTGGTTGAACGAGCGCAACACAGTATTCACCACGTGCACGAACTGATTCACCGTGTCTTCACCAATGCCGACGGTGCCGGCGCAGACGCCATCGCGCCGTTGATGGAGGTGTTCGCCGAGCACTTCAGCATGGTCACCACCTCGGCCGCCGTGGTCGGTCGGGCACAAGTCGAGCAACTGTTCAGCGGCGCCGTCGGTGCCCGCAAAGGTCTGGAGATCCTGATCAGCGACCTGCACACGGTCTGGCACGAAGGTTCGACCGTGGCCCTGCGCTACAAGGAAACCCATCGCCTGAACCACAGTGAAACCTCACGTATTTCGCTGGCGATCCTGCGTGTCCAGCACCACGACGTTCAGTGGTTGTACCTGCACGAAACACCGATCAACCAGGAAAAACCTGCATGAAGTACACCGTCACCCACTGCCGGATGCTCTCGGCATCGATCAAGGAAGTCACCGTCAGCGGTCCGGCCTCCCTGTCGGACATGACTCATGCCGGTGCGCACTTCAAATGGTTGATTCCGGGGCTGGACGACTGTCGGCATTACTCGACGGTGCACGTGGACGAGATTGCGGATGGCCGGTTCACCTTCGCCATCCGCCTCTCGCCAGACTCGGTCAGCAGCCAGTACATCCGCACCTTGGCGGTCAATGACAGCGTGGAACTTGAAGGTCCGTTGAACACCTTCAACTACCCGCTCGACGCTGACAGCGGGCGTGATATCGCGATTGCCGGCGGCATCGGTATCACGCCGCTGACCGGCATCCTGCGCCACCTGAGCGTGTTGAACCGCCCGGCTCAGTTGCATTATTTCGCCAAGAGCGCCGACGACGCGGTCTACGCCCGACACCTGCAAGACCAGTTGCAAGAACGCATGCAACTGCACCTCTCCGGCAGTCGCCCGGCGATCAGCGAAGTGCTCGCCGATCTGCGCGCCGATGACCGTCTGTATGTCTGCGGCCCGGCGGCAATGCTCGGTGAAGTACTCAGCCACGCCGAAAACGCTGGCCTGGCCCGTGAGCAGATCCATCTGGAAGTGTTCAACGTTGCCCGCGATGACGCCGCACAAGGCTGTGTCATCGAGGCGGCAGACTCCGGCGTCAGCGTCAATGTCGGCCCGCAACAGTCGTTGCTCGAAGCCCTGGAAGCGGCCGGACTCGATCCGCTCTATGACTGCCGTCGTGGTGAATGCGGCGTGTGTGCGCTGGATGTACTGGAAGGCGATGTCGATCACCGCGACTTCATCATGAGCGAACAGGAAGCGGCCTGCAGTGCACGAATCTACCCCTGCGTCTCGCGCGCAAAAAGCCCGCGCCTGAAACTGGCGATCTGAGAGAGGACACCGCGTTGGACAACTATTTCAATGGCAGGGAAGTGCATAAATCTCTGTTCCTTGATCAGGCGCTTTTCGAACAGGAACAGCAGCGCGTGTTCGCCGCGAGCTGGTGTTACCTGGGTCACGACAGCCTGATCCCCGAAACCGGTGACTACTTCACCACCACCCTCGCACAACAGCCACTGGCGATGGTTCGGCAGAAGAACGGCACCATCGTCGTGTTGCACAACCGCTGCCCGCACAAAGGTGTGAAAGTCCTCGCCGAAGCGCGCGGCAATGTCGGCCGTTTCATGCGTTGCCCGTACCACGCCTGGACGTTCAAGACTGACGGCGAGTTGCTGAGCATTCCGGTGAAAAAGGAATACGACGACTGCGACCTCAGCAGTTGTTCCGCGCACAAAGGCATGCGCCCGGTGAACGCGGTGCACAACTATCGCGGCTTCGTGTTTGTCCGTTTGACGGAAGAAGGCATCGGCTTCGAGGCGTTTTTTGGCGAGTCGCTGTCGACCCTGGACAACATGGTCATGCGCTCGCCGCTGGGTCAGTTGAAAGTGGTCGGCCAGCCGCTGCTGCACCGCCATCGCTGTAACTGGAAAATGGTCGTCGACAACCAGACCGACACCTGCCACCCGATGATCGCCCACGAATCTTCGGCCGGCGAAGCGATACGCCTTTGGCAGGAAACCGGCGATCAGGGCAAGCCACCGATGGCCGTCGAGCTGTTCTCGCCGTTCATGGCCTCCTACGAATTTTTCGCCGGCATGGGCATTCGGGTCTGGCCCAATGGCCACGGGCACACCGGGGTCAGCAATTCGATCCACAAGGCCTACACCGACATCCCCGGGTACTGGGAATTGATGGTCGAAAACTACGGTGAAGAGCAGGCCCGGGCGATCCTCGACGACACCCGCCACAACACCGTGTATTTCCCCAACCTGATGGTCAAGGGGCCGATCCAGACCTTGCGCGTGATCAAACCGGTCAGCGCCCGCGAGACCATCGTCGAGTCGTGGATCTTCGAACTGCAAGGCGCGCCCGTGCAGTTGCTGGAAAGAACCGTGCAGTACAACAACCTGATCAACTCGCCCTGCTCGATGGTCGCCCACGACGACGTAGAAATGTACGAACGGGCCATGGAAGGCCTGGGCAGCGACGCCAACGAATGGGTCAACGTCGCCCGCCTGTTCAGCCCGAACGAATCCTACGCGCAGAGCCAAGTGGTGTCCGGCACCAGCGAAATGGCCATGCGTAATTT
Organism: Pseudomonas fluorescens; assembly: GCF_001648775.1. Classification (GTDB taxonomy): domain Bacteria; phylum Pseudomonadota; class Gammaproteobacteria; order Pseudomonadales; family Pseudomonadaceae; genus Aquipseudomonas; species Aquipseudomonas fluorescens_M. The sequence goes on along the minus strand of NZ_LVEJ01000018.1, from coordinate 121,022 downwards.
CTATAACAGTTGGCAGCACTTGATGCAGGACGACCATGCAACACGATCAATCTAATCACCACGCCATCGAGCAACTGATCGAGACCGAACTGCACTTGCTCGACCAGCAGGATTTCGACGCCTGGCAGCAATTGCTCAGCGATGACTACCACTACTGGATCCCGATGACCCGCGAACAGGTCAGCCCGCTGCACGAATCATCGCTGGTGTATGAGGACCGCTTTCTGACCACGCTGCGAATCAATCGGCTGGCCAACGCGCGCAACTTTTCCCAGCAACCCAAGAGCCGCAGCCTGCACATCGCCCAGCGCCCGCGCATCACCCTTGTCGAAGCCTCGTTCAGCGCCTTCGCCAGCTCCAACATGCTCTATTGCGAAGCGCGCGGCGACAACGAATGGCACTACCCGGTGACCGTCGAACATCAACTGATCAATATCGATGGCACCTGGAAGATTCACGGCAAGAAAATCCTGTTGCTCAACCCCGCACGCGCCCTTGAAAGCCTGCAGCTCATTATCTGATCGATCGAGAAGTCCCCCTGTGAAACCTATTTCCCATGATGTCAGTCAGGCGTCCGCGTGCCTGTCTTTTCCCTACGTCGATCTGCTGTATGACTATGGCCAGTTCCTGCGCAGTGCCGATGAAGCCATCGGTTACCTGCCAGCGGAAACTGCCGAGAAACACATCGGCATCGTCGGCGCCGGCCTCAGCGGGCTGGTCGCTGCTTACGAATTGCTGCGCGCCGGGGCACGTCGCGTCACCCTGTTTGAAGCCGAACCTGCGCATGTCGGCGGGCGTCTGCTGACGCAGTGCTTTGATGAGGAACAGCCGCAGTTCATCGCGGAAATGGGCGCCATGCGCTTTCCGCCGAGTGAGGTCGGGTTGTTTCACTACCTCAATCGTTTCGGTATCCAGACCACCGAAGCGTTTCCCGACCCAGGCGTCGTCGACACCGAAATCCACTACCGTGGCGAGGCCCATCACTGGGCGGCGATGCAACCGCCGCCGGCGCTGTTCAGCACCGTGCACCAGGGCTGGATCGCCTTTCTCAGCGAAGGCGTCACCCTCGATGACGGCACGTGCCTGGCGCCACCGCTACTGATCACCGAACTGCTCAAGCAGCACAATTACTGCGAAGTGCAGCCCGAGTGGCAACGCTATCTGGACTGCTTCGGCGACAGCTCGTTTTACTCGGCGATGGTGCGCATCTTCACCGGCAAAAAACCGCCGGGCGGCAAGCCGTGGCGCAAGCCTGAAGACTTCCATCTGTTCGGCTCGCTGGGCATTGGCTCCGGCGGTTTCCAGTCGGTGTACCGTGCCTCGTTCACCGAGATCCTGCGCCTGGTGGTGAATGCGCTGGAGGTCAATCAGCGTCTGGTGCCCAACGGCATTTCCTCGCTGGCCGAGCGCATTGCCGACACCTCCTTCAACGGCATTCAGGTGCGCGACATGATCTGTCGCACGCGCATCGAATCGATCAACAAAGGGCCCAAAGGCGAAATTCTGCTGGCCGGCAGCAACGGCGAAACCTATGCCTGTGATCGCGTCATCACCACTACCACGACCCGCGCCCTGCAAGTCAACCTCAAGCTCACGCAGAACCAGGCCTTCGTTAATCGCGACGTGGCGCGGGCGATCAATGAAACGCACATGGTCGGCTCATCCAAGCTGTTTATCCTGACCAAGGACAAGTTCTGGCTCAAACATGGCCTGGCGCACAACATCCAGACCGACACCCTGGTCAAGGGCGTGTATTGCCTCGACTACGCACCGCACGATCCGGACTCCTGGGGCGTGGTGCTGATCAGTTACACCTGGGAAGACGACTCGCACAAGATGGTTTCGATGACCGACAAGGTGCAACGCTGCCTGCGTCTGGTCGATGAACTGGCGATGAGCGCGCCGGAATTTGCCAGCCATCTGCTCCCGCTCGACGGCGACTACCAACGCTACGTTCTGGAATACGACTGGCTGACCGACAAGCACGCACTCGGCGCTTTCAAGCTGAATTTCCCCGGCGACGACATTTACTCCGAGCGCCTGTTCTACCAGTTCCGCACCGCCCTCGATCCGAAACAGGACACCGGTTTGTACCTCGCCGGTTGCGGCGCCTCGTTCACCGGCGGCTGGGCCGAAGGCGCGATTCAAACTGCGCTCAATGGCGCATGTGCGGTGATCAGCAGTCTGGGCGGCGATTTGATTGCCGGTAACCCGCTCGACGACTTGCACTCGCAGTACCGCTACTGCTGACCCTGTCCCTTCCCACGCCGAGAATCATCCATGTACAGCCAGCTTTCCATTGAACAGCTCGTCAACGGATTTCGCAGTGGTCAACACTGCCCGGACACCTGGCAGCACGCCCTGCGCGAGCGTCATGTGCACCTGCAACACCTGAACAGTTTCATCACCTTCGACCCGTCAGCGTTCAAGGCAAATGCCGCCGGGCGCGACAGCGCGCTGTATGGCCTGCCGGTGTCATTCAAGGACAACATCAACGTCAGCGGCATGCCGACCACCGCCGGTACGCCCGGGCTGGCCGACTATGTGCCGCCGGCCGATGCCGGCATCGTTCAGCGTTTCCGCCAATTGGGCGCGCAGATCGTCGGCAAGAACAACATGCATGAACTGTCGTTCGGCGTGACCTCGGCCAACCATGCTCATGGCGCCGTGCTCAACCCCGCCAACGAGCGCCACAGTGCCGGCGGCAGCAGCGGCGGTTGCGCGGCGGCTGTCGCTGCCGGGCTGGTGGCGTGCGCGGTCGGCACCGACACCGGCGGCTCGGTGCGTATCCCGGCGGCGTTCTGCGGGATTGTCGGGTTTCGCCCCACCACCGGCGTTTATCCGGTCGACGGCATCGTCCCGGTGTCGCAAACCAAAGACACCCCGGGCCTGCTGACCCGCACGGTGGAAGATTGCCAGTTCGTTCACACGCAACTGACCGGCAGCCTGCATCAGGCAGAAACGCGGGCGTTGCGCATCGGCATTCCCGAGCGTTTCCTCTGGGCCGAGCTCGCCGACAATGTGCAGCGTGACTGCCGCGCGGCCATCGATACCCTCGCCGATCGCGGTGCGATCATCGTGCCGGTCGACGACGCCATGATTGGCGAGATCAACGAGCGCATCCAGTTTCCGCTGCCGATCTACGAGTTCTTCATCGACTTTCCACGCTTCCTGATGAAAGCCGGACGCGGTGAACAGTTTTTCGACATCCTCGCGCAGATTCGCGATCCGGCGATCAAGAAAATCCTCACCGCCCAACTGGAGAGCCCGGCGATTTCCTACACCGACTACGTGCAGGCATTGATGAGCAAACTGCGTCTGGAGCAGGAATACCGCGCCCTCTTCAGCCGCCATCAACTGGATCTGCTGGCGTACCCGACCGTCACGTGCAGCGCACCGCTGCTGAGCGCCTGCGCGGACGAGAGCAACTTTGAAACGTTCGTGCGCAATACCGATCCGGCGAGCAATCTGGCGGCGCCGAGTATCAGCGTTCCGGTCGCGGCGGCGGGTGCTTTGCCGGTCGGCCTGTCGTTCGATGCGTTGCCGGGGCAGGACGGCTTTTTGCTGGCGAATGTTCAACGGTTAGCTCGTTTGCTCAACATCGCCTAAACCACGCTCCC
>NZ_LVEJ01000018.1:0-117378 GCF_001648775.1 Pseudomonas fluorescens | reverse complement strand
CGCTCCCACAGGGGACCTTGCGTCGATGCACCTATAACAATTCAAATTGCGGGCCTTGCCATGCGTTCCACCTCAATATCCTCCGTTCCCGCTGTCGAACGTGCGCCCTCGATCCTCGGTGGCGCCATGATCATCGGCGGCACCATCGTCGGTGCCGGCATGTTTTCGCTGCCGGTGATCATGTCCGGCCTGTGGTTCTACGGCTCGGTCGCCGTGCTGCTGTTTGCCTGGTTCTGCACGCTGCATTCAGGCCTGATGATTCTTGAAGCCAACCTCAACTACCGCGAAGGCGCGAGTTTCTCCACGATCACCGGCGATCTGCTCGGGCGTGGCTGGAACCGCTTGAATGGCTTGAGCATCGTGTTTGTCCTCTACACCCTGACCTACGCCTACATTTCAGCCAGCGGTTCGGTGATTCATCACACCGCGCAATCGCTTGGGTTGGCGCTGTCATCGCGCGCCGGCGGTCTGTGTTTCACCCTGCTGGTGGCGTTCATTGTCTGGCTCAGCACCACGGCGGTGAGCCGCATGACCACGCTGGTGTTCGGGGCAAAAATCCTCGCGTTCTTCCTGACCTTCGGCGGCTTGCTCGGCCATGTGCAAAGCACCACGCTGCTCAATCTGAACAACGGCGACAGCCATTACTGGCCCTACCTGCTGGTGACCCTGCCCTTCTGCCTGACCTCGTTCGGTTTTCACGGCAACGTGCCGAGCCTGATGAAGCATTACGGCAAGGATCCGCAACGGATTCGCGCCTGCCTGGTCGGCGGCACCCTGATCGCGCTGGCGCTGTATCTGGTGTGGATGCTGTGCAGCATGGGCAACATTCCCCGCGACGCGTTCAAGGACATTGCTCAGCGCGGCGGCAACATCGATGTCTTGATCAGCGCGCTGGGTTCAAGGCTCAACAGCGCCAACGTCGATCTGCTGCTGACGTTTTTCTCCAACTTCGCCGTGGCCTGTTCATTTCTCGGGGTGACTCTGGGTTTGTTTGATTACCTGGCCGATGTGCTGGGTTTCGATGACAGTCCCGTCGGTCGCCTGCAAACCGCCGCCGTGACCTTCGCGCCGCCGATGCTCGGTGGCTTTCTGTGGCCGGAAGGCTTTCTGCACGCCATCGGTTTCGCCGGGTTGGCGGCGACATTGTGGGCGGTGATCACCCCGGCCCTGCTGGCGCGGGCTTCGCGCAAGCGCTTTGGCAGCCCGCGCTATCGCGTGTGGGGCGGCACGCCGATGATCGTGCTGGTGCTGTTTTTCGGCGTGCTCTGCGCGGTCGCTCATCTGCTGTTCGTGTTTGATTACCTGCCGGTGTGGCGCTGAGGCGTCGCGTTCGGTTTTCCGAACGCGACCTTGTAGTCGATTCGGATAACCGGATCAGTCCGGCAGAAAAACACCGCCACAAAAGTTCAATAACGTTATAAAACAACGAGTTAATCATTTGCGACTGGTCTGGCACGACTCATGCTCTACACTCTCTCGACGAATGCCTGCTGTGCCAACACTTCAGGAGCCGTCAGGCATTCGAAGCACAAAAGGGCCGACGAACTGGCTCCATAAAAAAAACAATTCGAGGAAAATTTGATGCGCATCGTTCCCCATATCCTGGGCGCAGCCATTGCGGCCGCTCTGATCAGCACGCCAGTTTTCGCCGCCGAACTCACCGGCACCCTGAAGAAAATCAACGATTCGGGCACCATCACGCTCGCTCACCGCGACAGCTCCATTCCGTTTTCCTACATCGCGGATGCTTCCGGCAAACCAGTCGGCTACTCCCACGACATTCAAGTGGCTATCGTTGAAGCCCTGAAAAAAGACCTGAACAAGCCAGACCTGCAGGTCAAATACAACCTGGTGACCTCGCAAACCCGCATCCCGCTGATCCAGAACGGCACCGCAGATATCGAGTGCGGCTCGACCACCAACAACACCGAACGCGCCCAGCAGGTCGACTTCACCGTCAACATCTTCGAAATCGGCACCCGTCTGCTGGTCAAGAAAGACAAGGATGGCAAGCCGTCCTACGCTGACTTTGCCGACCTGAAAGGCAAAAACGTCGTGACCACCGCCGGCACCACGTCCGAGCGCATCATCAAAGCGATGAACGCCGACAAGCAGATGGGCATGAACATCATCTCCGCCAAAGACCACGGCGAATCCTTCAACATGCTGGAAAGCGGCCGCGCCGTTGCCTTCATGATGGACGACGCCCTGCTGGCCGGCGAAGAAGCCAAGGCCAAGAAGCCGGCTGACTGGATCATCACCGGTACGCCGCAGTCGTTCGAAGCCTACGCGTGCATGGTTCGTAAAGACGACCCGGCTTTCAAGAAAGCGGTCGATGACGCCATCGTTGCTTTGTACAAATCCGGCGAGATCAACAAGATCTACAGCAAATGGTTCGAGAGCCCGATTCCACCAAAAGGCCTGAACCTGAACTTCCCGATGAGCGACAAGGTAAAAGATCTGATCGCCACCCCGAGCGACAAACCGGCGCCTGACGTAAAAATCTGATTACTGACTAACCTTATTGCCTGAGGGGCCACTTTCCCTCAGGCGTCTGTTACTACCTGCGGGCTGTACTGTGGAACACTCGACCTGGCGGTTTTCGAGCCGATCGCGTGTGCCCGGCGTTCAACGTCGGAAGGGAAAGGATCTTCCCCAAGCGGGTGCTTGTACATCGATCGATCTCGAGGGGAGACCCTAATGAATTACAACTGGGACTGGGGCGTGTTCTTCAAGTCCACCGGCGTTGGCAGCGAGACTTATCTCGACTGGTACATCGCCGGCCTGGGCTGGACCATTGCCATCGCTGTCGTGGCATGGATTATCGCCTTGCTGCTGGGCTCCATTCTGGGGGTCATGCGCACTGTGCCAAACCGCATCGTATCGGGCATCGCGACCTGCTACGTGGAACTGTTTCGCAACGTGCCGCTGCTGGTTCAGCTATTCATCTGGTACTTCCTGGTACCCGACCTGCTGCCGCAAAACCTGCAGGACTGGTACAAACAGGACCTCAACCCGACCACTTCGGCTTACCTGAGCGTTGTCGTGTGCCTGGGCCTGTTCACCGCCGCCCGTGTCTGCGAGCAAGTGCGTACCGGCATCCAGGCGCTGCCACGCGGCCAGGAATCCGCCGCCCGCGCCATGGGTTTCAAGCTGCCGCAGATCTACTGGAACGTGCTGCTGCCCCAGGCCTACCGGATCATCATTCCGCCGCTCACCTCGGAATTCCTCAACGTCTTCAAGAACTCCTCCGTGGCGTCCTTGATCGGTTTGATGGAATTGCTGGCGCAAACCAAACAGACCGCCGAGTTCTCGGCCAACCTGTTTGAAGCCTTCACCCTGGCCACGCTGATCTACTTCACCCTGAACATGAGCCTGATGTTGCTGATGCGCATGGTCGAGAAGAAAGTCGCCGTGCCCGGCCTGATCTCCGTGGGGGGCAAATAATGGACTTCGATTTCAGCGGCATCATCCCCGCTATTCCGGGCCTGTGGAACGGCATGGTCATGACCTTGCAGTTGATGGTCATGGGCGTCGTCGGCGGCATCGTGCTGGGGACGATCCTCGCACTGATGCGCCTGTCGTCGAGCAAACTGCTGTCGCGCGTGGCCGGCGCCTATGTGAACTACTTCCGTTCGATCCCGCTGCTGTTGGTCATCACCTGGTTCTACCTGGCGGTGCCGTTCGTGCTGCGCTGGATCACCGGTGAAGACACGCCGATTGGCGCGTTCACCTCCTGCGTCGTGGCTTTCATGATGTTCGAAGCCGCGTACTTCTGCGAAATCGTCCGGGCCGGTGTGCAGTCGATCCCCAAAGGTCAGATGGCCGCCGCGCAGGCGATGGGCATGACCTATGGGCAGACCATGCGTCTGATCATCCTGCCCCAGGCGTTCCGCAAGATGACGCCGTTGCTGCTGCAACAGTCGATCATCCTGTTCCAGGACACCTCGCTGGTTTACACCGTGGGCCTGGTGGACTTCCTCAACTCCGCCCGCTCCAGCGGCGACATCATTGGCCGCTCCAACGAGTTCCTGATTTTCGCCGGTGTCGTCTACTTCATCATCAGCTTTTCCGCCTCGCTGCTGGTCAAGCGTCTGCAAAAAAGGTTCGCCGTATGATCTCTATCAAGAACATCAACAAGTGGTATGGGGACTTCCAGGTGCTGACTGATTGCAGCACCGAGGTCAAAAAAGGCGAAGTGATCGTGGTCTGCGGCCCGTCGGGTTCCGGCAAGTCGACCCTGATCAAATGCGTCAACGCGCTGGAGCCGTTCCAGAAAGGCGACATCGTCGTCGACGGCACCTCGATTGCCGACTCGAAGACCAACCTGCCAAAACTGCGTTCGCGCGTGGGCATGGTGTTCCAGCATTTCGAGCTGTTCCCGCACCTGACCATCACCGAAAACCTGACCATTGCGCAGATCAAGGTGTTGGGCCGCAGCAAGGAAGAGGCGACCAAAAAAGGCCTGCAACTGCTCGAGCGCGTCGGTTTGTCGGCGCACGCGCACAAGCATCCGGGGCAACTGTCCGGCGGTCAGCAACAACGTGTGGCGATTGCCCGGGCGCTGGCGATGGACCCGATCGTCATGCTGTTCGACGAACCGACCTCGGCGCTTGACCCGGAAATGGTTAACGAAGTGCTCGACGTGATGGTGCAACTGGCCCACGAAGGCATGACCATGATGTGTGTAACCCACGAAATGGGCTTTGCGCGCAAAGTGGCTGACCGGGTGATTTTCATGGACGCCGGCAAGATCATCGAGGACTGCCCGAAAGAGGAATTCTTCGGCGACATCAGTGCCCGCTCCGAGCGCGCGCAGCACTTCCTCGAGAAAATCCTGCAGCACTAAAACCGAGTACTTGCGCCAGCACACTGATCCCTGCGGGAGCGAGCTTGCTCGCGAAAGCGGGCTGACATTCAACATCGATGTTGACTGCTCCGGCCTCTTCGCGAGCAAGCTCGCTCCCACAGGGACAGCGGTGAGCCTGCAAGTGTTGTGGTTGACCCAAGGCATCTGTGATGAAATGCGACCCCAATCTCTATCGCGCCGCGCCGCCATCACTTGCCGTGAAACCCCGTCTGATCCGTCATTTGTTCCTGCCGCCGCTGATCATCGCGCTGATGATCGGATTGGGTTTTGCCGGCTTCTGGATCAGTGAACATTTCGGCATCCGCAGCCTCGGCGAGAACGGCCAGCGTCAGCTGGAACTGCACGCCCGCGCGGTCGAAAGCGAGATCAGCAAATACACCTACCTGCCCAGTCTGCTGGAACTCGAAACGAGTGTGCCGCAGTTGCTGGCCGACCCGACCCCGGAACACCGGCAAACGGTCAACGCTTACCTTGAAGGCCTGAACCGGCGCAGCCGCAGTCGGGCCATTTACGTCATGGACACCACCGGCCGCGTGATGGCCACCAGTAACTGGCGCGATGTCGACAGTTACCTCGGTGAAGACCTGTCCTTCCGCGCCTATTTCCAGAAAGCCGTGCGTGGCGAACCCGGGCGTTTCTACGGCATCGGCAGCACCAACGGCGAGCCCGGTTACTACCTCGCTCACGGTCTCGAAGAGCATGGCAAGATCATCGGCGTCGCCGTGGTCAAAGTGCGCCTCGAAGCCATGGAAGAACGCTGGCAGCGCGCGCGCCTGGAAGCCTTCGTCAGTGATGAAAACGGCATCATCATTCTGTCCAGCGATCCGGCCCGGCGCCTGAAAGCGGTCATTCCGTTGAGCGAAGAGACCAAGGAAAAACTCGCCCGCAGCCTGCAGTACTACTGGTTCCCGCTCAACGAACTGCAACCGCTGGCACGCGAAACCCTGTCCGAAGGCGTGGAGAAACTCACCTTCCCGGCCAACAGCGAAGTGCAGTCCGGCGAGGACGACATCAGCTATCTGGCGCAGACCCGCCCGTTGAGCGACACGCCGTGGAATTTCACCCTGCTCACGCCGTTGCAGGATCTGCGGCGCGAAGCGATCAACCAAGGCATTCTGGTCGCGGTTGCATTTGCTCTGGTGGCGTTTTTGCTGATCGCCTGGAACGAGCGCCGCAAGGTCATCGCCACCCGCCTCGCCGCCCGTGAAGCCTTGCAGGAAGCCAACAATCAACTGGAGCGTCGGATTACCGAACGCACCAGCGACCTGCGCGCCAGCAACGAACGCCTGAAGAGCCAGATCCGCGAACGGCGTCAGGCTGAAGAGACCTTGCGCCGCGCGCAGGATGAACTGGTCCAGGCCGGTAAACTTGCCGCCATCGGCCAGATGTCGACCAGCATCGCCCACGAATTGAACCAGCCGTTGGCAGCGATGCGCACGCTGTCGGGCAACACCGTGCGCTTCCTCGAACGTGGTCAGCTGGATGTTGCCAGCACCAATCTGAAAACCATCAACGAGCTGATTGACCGCATGGGCCGAATCACCGCCAGCCTGCGTTCGTTCGCCCGGCGCGGCGACAACCAGGGCCAGGCCAGCCTCGGCAAAGCCGTAGAGGCAGCGCTGCAATTGCTCGGTGCACGCCTGGAGAGTTCGGCGGTCAACATTCACCGCCAGTTCACTGATGTCCAGGTGCAGATCGACCAGACCCGCCTCGAACAGATTCTGGTCAACCTCATCGGCAACGCCCTCGACGCCATGCAGACGCAACCACAGCCCGAACTGTGGCTGGAGGGCGAAGAGTTCAACGCCAAGTATCGCCTGCGCGTGCGCGACAACGGCCACGGCATCGACGCCGAAGCACGCAAGCATTTGTTCGAGCCGTTTTTCACCACCAAGCCCGGCGAGCAAGGCCTGGGCCTTGGCCTGACGCTTTCCGCCAGCCTCGCGGCCGCCACCGGCGGGCATCTGGGTGTCGAACACCCGGCCAGCGGTGGCACCACCTTCGTCCTCAGTTTACCGTTGGTAAGCCCTACTCCTGCCGAGCCAATATGAACCACGACCTTAGTGTGCTGATCGTCGAAGACGACCCCCATGTCCTGCTCGGCTGCCAGCAGGCGCTGACCCTTGAAGACATTCCCTGCGTCGGCGTCGGCAGTGCCGAGGAGGCGCTGGAAAAGGTTGGCGATAACTTTGCCGGCATCGTCATCAGCGACATCCGCCTGCCGGGCATTGACGGTCTGGAACTGCTGACCCGCCTGAAACAACGTGATCGCAGCCTGCCGGTGGTGCTGATCACCGGTCACGGCGACATTTCCATGGCCGTTGGCGCGATGCAGAAAGGCGCCTACGACTTCATGGAAAAACCGTTCTCGCCGGAGCGTCTGGTCGATGTCGCACGGCGTGCGCTGGAACAACGCAGCCTCGCCCGCGAAGTCTCATCGCTGCGTCGGCAACTGGCCGAGCGTGACTCCCTTGAAGGGCGGATCATCGGGCGCTCGCCGGCGATGCAAAACCTGCGCGAGCTGATCGCCAACGTCGCCGACACCTCGGCCAACGTGTTGATCGAAGGCGAAACCGGCACCGGCAAGGAACTGGTCGCGCGTTGCCTGCACGATTTCAGTCGCCGCCACAGTAAGCAGTTCGTCGCGCTGAACTGCGGCGGTCTGCCGGAAAACCTTTTCGAAAGTGAAATCTTCGGCCACGAAGCCAACGCCTTTACCGGCGCCGGCAAACGCCGCATCGGCAAGATTGAACACGCTGACGGCGGCACGTTGTTCCTCGACGAAGTGGAAAGCATGCCGCTGCCGCTGCAGATCAAACTGCTGCGCGTGTTGCAGGAGCGCACCCTCGAACGCCTCGGTTCGAACCAGAGCGTGGCGGTCGATTGCCGGGTGATTGCGGCGACCAAATCCGACCTCGACGAATCGAGCAAGGCCGGCGAGTTCCGCAGCGACTTGTACTACCGGCTCAACGTGGTAACGCTGGAATTGCCGCCACTGCGCGAGCGCCGCGAAGACATCCTGCAATTGTTCGAACACTTCACCCAGCAATCGGCGCTGCGCTTTGATCGCGCGCTGCCGGAGCTGGACAACCAGACCCTGTCGAACCTGATGAGCCACGACTGGCCGGGCAACGTGCGCGAACTGCGCAACGTCGCCGAACGCTTCGCCCTCGGTTTGCCGGCATTCAAGAAGTCCGGTGCAAGTAGCGGCCAGGGCCTGGCCTTCGCCGAAGCGGTGGAAGCGTTCGAGCGCAACCTGCTCAGCGACGCCCTGCAACGCAGCGGCGGCAACCTGACTCAGGCGAGTCTTGAGTTGGGCATGGCCAAGACCACGCTGTTCGACAAAGTCAAAAAGTACGGGTTGAGCCACTGATGGATCTGATTCTGAAAGCGGCGATCGGCGCTGCGGTGGTGTTGATCCTTGCAGCGTTGTCGAAAACCAGAAACTATTACATCGCAGGACTGGTGCCGCTGTTTCCGACGTTTGCGCTGATTGCGCATTACATCGTCGGCAAGGGACGCTCGGTTGACGATTTGAAGACCACGATCGTGTTCGGCATGTGGTCGATCATTCCGTATTTTGTTTATCTGGCGACGTTGTATGTGATGGTGGATCGGATGCGGCTTGAGGCGTCACTGGCCGTGGCGGCGGTGGCCTGGTTGATGGCTGCCACTGTTTTGGTGACTGTTTGGGTTCGCCTGCACAGCTAAGGTCAAAAGCCACCCTCATCGGAACGCCGCCCGTCCAGCCCTCTCCCAGAGGGAGAGGGGGCCGACCGAGGTGTCTTGCGTCTGACATTGACCTGAAAGATCCAGTTGATTATGGATTCGGTGCAGCACGTTCAGGTCGGCGCAGTACTCAAACATCCCCCAATCAGTCCCCTCTCCCTCCGGGAGAGGGCTAGGGTGAGGGGCTTTTAGCTCTTCAGCTGACGGTGCCACCTTTGGACTCCGCCATAATCTGCCGAATCGCCCCGACAAACGTTTCCACCGGCTGCCCACCCGTCACCGCGTACTGACCGTTAAACACCACAGTCGGCACCGAACTCACACCGCGTTGCAACCACACCTGCTCTTCTTCACGCACCTCATCGGCGAACTCGTCTGACGCCAGAATCGCTTCGGCGCGCTGCCGGTCCAGGCCGACGCTCTCAGCAATCAGCAGCAATTGCGGGTGATCCGACGGGTTGCCGCCATCGCTGAAATACGCCTTGAACAGCGCCTCTTTCAACGGCAGCTGCACACCTTCAAGCCCTGCCCAATACAACAAGCGGTGCGCATCGAACGTGTTGTAAATGCGGCTGTTGCCATCAGTGCGAAACGCGAAACCGAGTTCGGCACCACGGGCGCGGATGGCTTCACGATTTTTCTGCGATTGCTCGGGGGTAGAGCCGTATTTTTCGTGGATGTGCTCGGCGATGTTCTGCCCGTCGGCGGCCATCTTCGGATTCAGTTCGAACGGCTGGAAGCGAATCTCGGCCTGCACTTCATTGCGCAGGATTTCCAACGCCTGCAACAAGCCATACAAACCGACGACGCACCACGGGCAGGAGACATCGCTGACAAAGTCGATTTTCAAAGCGGAACTCATCACACACCTCGCGAGGGGAAATCGTGCGGGAAAGTTTGCACGATACACCTGGGCAAGGTTTTGTGGTGACTGTAACGCCCCCTTCGCGAGCAAGCTCGCTCCCACATATAGATCGCATTCCCCTGTGGGAGCGAGCTTGCTCGCGAAGGGGCCATGACCAACACCACACGTTCCTCGGTTACAACAGATTCCCACCCACCACCGGCTCAATCTGCGCCCAATGCGAAGTGTCTTCACGATGCGCCTGCAAATACGGCAACACCGCCGCCAGCAACGGTTCCTTGAAGGCCTCCTGAAAACGATGGGCCAACCCCGGAATCAGCTTCAACTGACTGCCACGAATGTGCGCCGCCAGATGCACGCCATGCATCACCGGCAACAATGGATCGGCCGTGCCATGCACCACCAGCGTCGGTACGCGTAACTGATTGAGCAAGGCCACCCGGCTCGGCTCGGCGAGGATCGCCATGATCTGGCGCTTCACACCCTCCGGGTTGAACGCCCGGTCATACGAGACGGCCGCCTGATGCAACAGCGCCTGGCGGTCATCGCTCACCGCCGGGCTGCCCAGCGCCGCCAGCAAATCGGCCTGCTGCTCCAGCGCCACTTGCCGATTCGGCGCGCCACGCCGGGATAACAATTGCACCAGCGCCGCACTCGGCGCCGGCAGGCCTTCAGCGCCGGAGGTGGTCATGATCAGCGTCAGGCTCTCGACCCGCTGCGGCGCCATCGCCGCCATGTGCTGGGCGATCATCCCGCCCATGCTCGCGCCGAGAACATGAAACTGCTCGGCGTGCAGCGCCGACATCAGGCCCAGCGCGTCGTCGGCCATGTCGGTCAGGCTGTAGGGCGCCGCGACCGGCAAGCCGAGTTTGTAGCGCAGCACTTCAAAGGTCAGATTGGCCTCAAGCGGGGCCTGGCGCCAGGTCGACAGACCAACATCGCGGTTGTCATAACGAATCACCCGAAAGCCTTGCTGACACAGCGCGACCACCACCTCATCCGGCCAGTGAATCAACTGCCCGCCCAGCCCCATCACCAGCAACAACGCCGGGTCCGAAGCGCGACCAATGCTTTGATAAGCAAGGCTGACTTGTTGCAGATCGACGTGCTCGGTCGGCACGTTGACATCGCAACGCGCCGCCGCCATTGACGGCCCACCGAACAAAAGCGCGGCCAACATGGCCGCGACCGATAAAAACACCTTGTGCATGAAAAACACCGAAACGCAGAACCCCAGTAGAGCGCGAGTCTGATGAAGTTTGTACAAGCGCGCTGCCACAGTTGCGTGACAGTTTGATGAAGAGTGCCGAGCGGTCATTGCTCATGCGCGATCAGCCGCTGTCGACAGCCTCACCAACATGAGACAAACTCACCGCCATCGCTTAATCGACAAATTTTGTTCATGGAGCCCCCGGTGCTTGAGATCCGTCATCTGAAAACCCTGCATGCCCTGCGCGAAGCCGACAGCCTCGTCGATGCGGCTGATCGTCTGCATCTGACGCAGTCGGCGCTGTCCCACCAGTTCAAGGAACTGGAAGAGCGCCTGGGCATGCAGTTGTTTGTGCGCAAGACCAAACCGGTGCGTTTCACCAGTGCCGGTTTGCGCCTGCTGCAACTGGCCGACGCCACGCTGCCACTGCTGCGCGCGGCCGAGCGGGATATCAGCCGACTCGCCGGGGGCACCGCCGGACGTTTGCACATGGCCATCGAATGCCACAGTTGCTTTCAGTGGCTGATGCCGACCATCGACCAGTTCCGCGATGCGTGGCCGGAAGTTGAACTGGACCTGGCGTCGGGATTCTCGTTTGCACCGCTGCCGGCGCTGGCCCGTGGCGATCTGGACCTGGTGGTGACGTCCGATCCACTGGACATCGCCGGCATCACTTACGTGCCGCTGTTTACCTACGAAGCGATGCTCGCGGTGGCCAATCAGCACGCATTGGCAAGCAAACCGTACATCGTGCCGGAAGACCTGCTCACAGAAACGCTGATCACCTATCCGGTGGAACGCGATCGCCTCGACATCTTCACGCGGTTCCTCGAACCGGCCGACATTGAACCGGCGCAGGTGCGCACCTCGGAGCTGTCGGTGATGATGATGCAATTGGTCGCCAGCGGCCGCGGCGTGTGTGGCATGCCGCACTGGGCGCTGCATGAATACAGCTCGCGCGGTTACGTGAAGGCCAAGCGCCTCGGTGAGAAAGGTTTGTTCGCCACGCTGTACGCGGCGATTCGCGCCGACATGCTGGATGCGCCGTACATGCGCGATTTCCTGCTGACGGCCAAGGACACCTCGTTCTCGACCCTGGACGGTGTCAGCGCGGTGCGTTGACTCGCTCCCACAGGGTTAAATGGGGTGTCAGAGTTGGCGCCACATGTGGATCTTGTCGAAATAATCTTCGCCCACTCGCACCGCCAGCGGTTCGAGGCCGTACTGGATGAAGCCGCAGCGCTGGTAGAGGTTGAACGCAGCCGCATTGCCGGCGGTGACGGTCAATTGGATGAGTTTCAGCGCGGGATGATTTTGCGCTTCGGCGAGGGCCGCCTGCACCAGCTCAAAGCCCAAACCGTGCTGACGAAAGTCCGCCGACACATACATGCCAAATAACGTGGCTTTGTGTCGGGCCTTCTCGCGTGGCTCGAATGCCAGGCCGACAATGCCTGCCAACGTGCCGGCTTCGAACGCGCCGAGAACGACGTCGAGCTTGCTGGTCAGGCGCCCTTCCCACCAGCTTAGCGGCATCACCGCGCGCTCACGCACACTGGAAGTGAAGGCCTGCGGATGCCGGTCATAAGCCTCAAGCATCAGCTCGCGATAAGCCAGGGCGTGGCTGGCATCCAGACGTTCGATCCACATGGTCAAGCCGTCCTGCGTTGCTCAAGCATCAGACGCAACGCGAGGCCGCCAAGGACAAAACCCATGAAGTAACGCTGCAGCGCCAGCCACGTCGGGTTACGCACGAACCACGTTGCAATGCCCGCCGCGAACAGCGCGATCAGCAGGTTGACGCTGAAACTGACGCTGATCTGGGTCAGGCCAAGGATGATGCTCTGAGTGAACACGGAACCGTGCTCAGGCGTGATGAACTGCGGAAACACCGAGAGGTAGAACACGGCGATTTTGGGGTTCAGCGCGCTGGTAAGGAAACCCATGGTGATCAGTTTGCGCGACGAATCCGGCGGCAATTGCTGCGCTTCGAACGGCGAGCGCGCGCCGGGCTTGACCGCTTGCCAGGCCAGCCACAGCAGGTACAGCGCACCGGCCCACTTCAACACTTCATAGGCCATCGGCACCGCGAGGAACACCGCGGTCAACCCGGCTGCTGCGGCAAACATGTGCACAAAGAAGCCCGCGACCACGCCCAACAACGAGGTAACCCCGGCCTTGCGCCCCTGACAGATCGAACGCGAGATCAGGTAGATCATGTTCGGCCCCGGTGTCAGCACCATCAACAAGGCTGCAGCGGCGAAGATCAGCAAGTCTTGAAGCGGGATCATGGCAAAGTCCTTTGCGAGGATGATCAGGCGATGGCCGTCAATGATTGGCGATAAAACGGCAGGATCAGGTCGCGTGTCAATGGCGCCAGATCGACGGCTGGATCAGTGGCGGGATCGACCCAGATCACCTCTTCGATTTCCGCTGCCGGCGTGACCTCGGCGTCGATGCTCAGCTGGAAGATCTGCGCCTGAACAACAAAGCCCGGCTCATTGGCGGCGGGGGCGGAAAACTCGCCGAGGAACGTCGCCTGCGCCGGATTGATCTGCAAGCCCAGTTCCTCTTCGAGCTCCCGCGCCAGCGCGTGCACCGGCAACTCATGCGCTTCAATCTTGCCGCCCGGTTGCATGAACGCCGTGGTACCGCGCTTGCGCACCAGCAGGGTGTGGCCGTCGGCACCGATCAACAGGGCGGCGGCGATGCGAATGATGCGGGGCGAAGCGGCGGAGATGAGCGTCATGGGTCGATTCAGGCCTTGGTTAAAAGGACGCTAGGATCCCACGCTCATCGGCATCGCGTCACTGACGAAGACAATCGTCTATGCCGTTTCCTGGAAATCCATTTCCGGCGGCTGGCGACGGAAGCCACCGGTGAGCACCGCCAGATAAACCACACCCACCGCCAGCCAGCTCAGGCCCAGGTAAACCGCCAGGTGATCAAGGCTGACCATCAGCCACAAATCCGCGACCAGACCGATAAACGGGAAGAGCAAAAACAGCACCGCCTCACGCGGGCCTTTTTTCTCGCCGCCGATCCAGTAATGGAAAATCACCGAGAGGTTGACCAGGCTGAACGCCAGGAACGCGCCGAAGTTGATGAACGACGTCGAGGTGGTCACATCGAGTTTCAGCGCCAGCAACGCCACCACCGCACACAGCAGGATGCTGTTGACCGGTGTGCCGAAGCGCGCGTGCAAAGTGCCGAAGAACGACTTCGGCAACACACCATCGCGGCCCATGGCGAACAGCAGTCGCGAGCCGCTGGCCTGCGCCGACAGCCCCGAGGCGAACTGGCCGACAATCAAACCGATCAGAAAGATCGACACGAACAGATCGCCGCCGATGTTGCGGGCGATTTCATAGGCCGCCGAATCGACACTGTCGAACTGGAACGACGGGTGCGCGATCTGCACGAAGTACGAAACGCCGACGAAGATCAGCCCGCCGATCAAGGTGATCAGCATGATTGCCCGTGGGATGGTGCGGCGTGGATCGCGGGTTTCTTCGGTCAAGGTGCTGACCGCATCGAAGCCAAGGAACGAATAGCAGGCAATCGCCCCACCGCTCATGATCAGTGGCATGTGCATGTCGCCGTTGAAGAACGGCTTGATCGACCACAACGGCGTGCTCGCATCGCCGCCGATGTAGTGCACGCACAGCGCGACGAAAGCGATCAACACCAGAAACTGCACCAGCATCAGCAAGGCGTTGATGCCGTTGGCCAGTTTCAGGCCAATAATGTTGATCGCGCTGGTGATGCCGATGAACGCCAGCACCCAGATCCATTGCGGGATCGACGGGAACGCCGACGCCAGGTACGCCGCGCCGATCAGCCAGATCGCCATCGGCAGAAACAGGTAATCGAGTAGCACCGCCCAGCCGGCGATGAAGCCGAGTTTCGGGCTGATCGCCTTGCGCACGTAGCTGTAGGCGGAACCGGCGACGGGGAACGCAGCGGCCATGCGGCCGTAGCTCATCGCGGTGAAAAACATCGCCACCAGTGCCGCCAGATACGCGGCGGGCACCATGCCCGCGGTGGATTGGGCGAGGATGCCGAAGGTGCCGAGGACGATGATCGGCGTCATGTAGGCGATGCCGAACAGCACCACCGAGCCTAATGAAAGAGTGCGCTGCAGATGAGCCATGGGCGACTTACTCCGAATTTTATTGGATTTATGGCAGAGCCGAGTTCGGCGAATGTTTCGGGTGTGGCTTTGTTGTTCTGGTGTGGCTTGAGTTTTGTGTTCGACTTGAAATTTTTGCCCCCTCACCCCAGCCCTCTCCCCCAAGGGGGCGAGGGGGAAAGGGAGCCGATCTCTGTGGGTTTCAAATCCTCAGTTCGACTCGGTATTTCAGGTCGGCGTACTTCGCACAATCAACTCGGTCAGTCCCCTCTCCCCCCGGGAGAGGGTTAGGGTGAGGGCATCGGTCAACGCTGTGGAATCAACAATTCACGACCACCACCGCTGTGCTCCACCACCTCCCCCGGCAACTTCAAACGCTGATCATCCAGATAGCGGTAATCCTTGCGCGCAATCTGCAATTGAGCGAAATCCAGCTCAACGCTGAACGTGCCTTCTTCGCGCCCGGCCTCGAACAACAGCGAGCCCAGCGGATCGACCAGCGCACTGCCACCGGCAAACATCAAACCGTCGTCCCCCGCCTCCACGCGGTTGACCATCAGCGCAAACGCCTGATTCTCTTGGGCACGGGCCATGATCGCGGTGCGGTGGGTCGGGCCGTACGGGTCCATGTTGCCGTTGGTGACGATGAGCAATTCCACCCCCAACTGCGCGAGGGCACGGGCGGACTCCGGGAACTCGATGTCGTAGCAGATCAACAACCCGACGCGCACGCCGTTCCACTCGCACGTGGCGTAACGATCACCGGCCTCGAACACACCGCGATCCGACGCCCACAAATGCGTCTTGCGGTATTTCAGGGCGATGCCTTCCGGCGTGATCAACAGCGTGGTGTTGTAGAAGCGGCCGTTGTCGTTCTCGCCCATGCCGATGACCACGGCGATATTGCGCTGACGGGCGGCGGCGAGCACGGCACTGACCGTCGGACCGTCGAGCGGCTCGGCCGTTTGCGCAACGGTTTCAGCGCTCGGAAAGCCCATCAGGTGAGTTTCCGGAAACACGATCAACTGCGTGTCGGCTGCACACGCGCCAATCGCCGCCAGTGCGCGTTCGAGGTTGTAGGCCGTGGCATTGTCACGGCCCGCCAGTTGGGCGAGTTCGACTTTCATGGGAATTCCTTGTGATGAGCGCCGGGCGCTGAAAGATTGCCCGGTGGCTGTCTGTGGCCCAGTATGCGCAGCAAGCAGCCGGCCAGGGAATCACGCGGCCGGGGTAACCCGATAGGGGTAGATCGATGACACTTTCGTTTGACGACATCACCTGGCACCGCGCCGTCGGGCAACTGATCGACGCGCTCGACAAGCCGAATTTCTGGGCGCAACTGGTGCGTCTGCTCGACCAGTACGTGCCGTTCGATAGCTGGGTGGCGCTGCTGTTCAGCGCCGATCAACACCCGCAGGTCTTTGCTGAATGCCCCGGCGAAGACGGCAGTCCCGACCAGCTGTTTCAGGATTATCTGCGCGGTCTGTACCTGCTCGACCCGTTCTACATCGCCTGCCGTGAGCAATCGCGCACCGGTCTGTATCGCCTCTCGGAGGTGGCGCCGGAGCACTTCGAGCTGACCGAGTATTACCAGCGATACTTTCGTCTGAATGTGGTGGCCGACGAAATCCAGTTCAATTATCAGCTCGAAGGCGATCGCACGTTGTGCCTGTCACTGGGCAGCGAAAAGCGTTTCAGTGGTGAGCAAATTGCCCTGCTGTCGCTGATCCAGCCGTGGGTGCTCGGCCTGTTACGCCAGCGGCTACCTTATGAAATCAACGAAACCGTAGCGCTCGCCGCCACACCTGCGCAGGCAGACTGGCGCGTGCAACTGGAAGCGTCGGTGCAGCAACTCAAGGGTGCACAACTGACAGCCCGCGAACTGGATGTCGGGCGCTTGATGCTCAGCGGTTGCTCCAGTAAAGAAATCGCCCGTAAGCTGGAAATCTCCGTAGAAACCGTGAAAGTCCATAAGAAACACATGTACAGCAAGCTGGGGATCAAATCCCAGTCCGAGCTGTTTTCGATTTTTCTTCAGGCACAAAACGCCTGAAACAGCGCGATTTACACTTTTTTGTGGGAGCGAGCTTGCTCGCGAAGGGGCCATCACATCCAACATTCATGTTGGCTGATCCACCGTATTCGCGAGCAAGCTCGCTCCCACAAGGAACTGCGGCGCTGATTATTCCGAGTCCGAACCCAAGGAAACCGTATGAGCCTGTCACTCCTGAGCCGCTACGCCTTCTTTGCCGTCTGCGTGATTTTCACCCTCGCCAGCCTGCCTTTCCTCGAACATGACTGGCTGTGGCCGATCACTGCCGTCACTGGCGTGCTGAGCCTGATCGGTCTGTTCGACCTGCTGCAGAGCCCGCACGCGGTGCGGCGTAACTACCCGATCCTCGGCAACATCCGCTATCTGGTCGAAGGCATCCGCCCGGAAATCCGACAATACCTGCTCGAGTCCGACAGCGACGCCCTGCCCTTCTCCCGCGCGCAACGTTCGCTGGTCTATTCGCGAGCGAAAAACGAAACCGCCGACAAACCGTTCGGCACGCTGATCGATGTCTACCAATCGGGTTTCGAATTCATCGGCCATTCGATGCGTCCGGCACCGCTGAGCGACCCGAGCAGTTTCCGTGTCACCGTCGGCGGCCCGCAGTGTTCGCAGCCGTACTCGGCGTCGGTGTTCAACATCTCGGCAATGAGCTTCGGCTCGCTCAGCGCCAACGCGATTCGCGCGTTGAACCAGGGCGCCAAACTCGGCAACTTCGCCCACGACACCGGTGAAGGCAGCATCAGCCCGTACCATCGCGAACACGGCGGCGACCTGACCTGGGAACTGGGCAGTGGCTACTTCGGCTGCCGCACCAGCGACGGCCGTTTCGACCCGGAACGCTTCGCCACTCAAGCGCAAAATCCGCAAGTGCGGATGATCGAAATCAAGATGAGCCAGGGCGCCAAACCCGGCCACGGCGGCATCCTGCCCAAACACAAAGTCACCAAGGAAATTGCCGAAACCCGTGGAATCATGATGGGCGAAGACTGCGTGTCGCCGTCACGCCACAGCGCGTTTTCCACACCCATCGAGATGATGCAGTTCATCCAGCAACTGCGCGAACTGTCCGGCGGCAAACCGGTGGGCTTCAAGTTCTGCCTCGGCCATCCGTGGGAGTTCATGGGCATCGCCAAAGCCATGCTGGAAACCGGCATTCTTCCGGACTTCATCGTCGTAGACGGCAAGGAAGGTGGCACCGGCGCTGCACCGGTGGAATTCACCGATCACATCGGCGTGCCGATGCGCGAAGGTCTGCTGTTCGTTCACAACACGTTGGTCGGTCTGAACCTGCGCGACAAGATCAAACTCGGCGCCAGCGGCAAGATCGTCAGCGCCTTCGACATCGCCAGCGTGCTGGCCATCGGCGCCGACTGGGCCAACTCCGCACGCGGCTTCATGTTCGCCATCGGCTGCATCCAGTCGCAGTCTTGCCACACCAACAAATGCCCGACCGGCGTGGCCACGCAGGACGCCCTGCGCCAACGCGCCCTGGTGGTACCGGACAAGGCGCAGCGCGTGTTCAACTTCCACCGCAATACGTTGAAGGCGCTGGCGGAAATGCTCGCCGCGGCCGGGCTTGAGCATCCGTCACAACTGTCGGCCAAGCATCTGGTGCGCCGCATGTCGGCGACCGAGATCAAATTGTTCTCGCAGTTGCATGTGTTCCTGAAACCGGGAGAGTTGCTCACCGGGGAAGTGAATGGCGAGTTCTATTCGCGGATGTGGCAGATGGCGCGGGCGGACAGTTTTGAGCCGCAGGAAGTGGCGGCGGCCTGAACCTGCATGAAGCGTCAGTCTTTGCATCAGATCGACGCTTCAGCTTTCACGCTCATGCAGCAGAAAAAAACGAAAAAAGCAGTACCCCAACAACAGATTGACCAGGGTAAACACCCCCACCGTCAGCAACCCCGGCAGACCCCGCGCATCGGCGAACGCACCGATGGCAAAACTGAGCGCGCCCATCACCACGATAAACAGCAGATAGCCGAGCACCGACGTTCGGCTGTCGAAGGTGTAGAGCATGTTCACGTAAAACGAGAACGCGGCCGCGACGCAAAACGCCGCGAAGTTGCTGGCGGCCTGGGTCAGTCCGGCGGCCGTGCACAGGACGAAAAAGATCTGCCAGTGGATCAATCCGTCGGCGATTCCGATGACCGTCAATGCCGAGAATCCCTTCATGCCGGTGCCTTACCCTTGCCTCGTTTGGCGAGGTTTCAACCTAGGGCATGGACGGTGTTCGGTCTACTGTCAGAAATTACAGGTGCAGGGCTACTTCCGACGAGCGGTCATCGCCCTGCCCTTACGGCAAAGGCAGGTGCTCAGCCTTGCGAGACGATCTGTGGCGCGGGCAGTAAAAAGCCCCGATCTTTCGACCGGGGCTTTGTTGGTGCAGGTGCTGAAACTTACGAAGTCGAACGCGCTGCGCCTTGCGCTGCGTTGGTCGGTTGCAGCTTGAACACGTAGAACAACACGGTCAGCAGCACCAGGAACGCCGGCCCTATATACAGTGCCACGCGGGTGTCGGGGAAGTACGCCATCAGGCCGACCACCAGCACCAGAAATGCCAGCGCGAAGTACGAGCTGACCGGGTACAGCCACATCTTGTACTTGAGGCCGGCACGCTCGCTGGCGCTCAGGCCTTTGCGGAATTTCAGCTGCGCCAGCAGGATCATCACCCAGGTCCAGATCGCGCCGAAGGTGGCAATCGAGGTCACCCAGACAAAGACTTTTTCCGGTACCAGATAGTTGAGCATTACGCCCAAGAGCAACACCCCAATCGACAGCAACAGCGCACGACGTGGCACACCGTTATTGGACGTCTTGGCAAAACCCGCCGGCGCCTGGCCGTTCTGCGCCAGGCTGTAGAGCATGCGCCCGGTGCTGAAGATGCCGCCGTTGCACGACGACAGCGCCGCGGTGATCACCACGAAGTTGATGATGCCGGCGGCAGTTTTGATGCCCAGACGTTCGAAGGTCATGACGAACGGGCTGCCCTGCGTGCCGATCTCGTTCCACGGGTAGATCGACAGAATCACGAAGAGTGCGCCGACGTAGAACAACAGAATCCGCCAGAATACCGAGCCGATCGCGTTCGGGATGGTCTTCTGCGGGTTACGCGCTTCACCAGCGGTCAGGCCGATCATCTCGACACCGAGGTAGGCGAACATGACCATTTGCAGCGACATCAGCACACCGGTCACGCCGTTCGGCATGAAGCCGCCATGCGCCCACAGATTGGAAATGCCCAGCGCCACGCCGTCATTGCCGAAACCGAAGGCGATAATGCCGACGCCGCCGATGACCATGGCGATGATCGTGACGATCTTGATCAAGGCGAACCAGAATTCGAATTCACCGAAGGCTTTCACCGCGATCAGGTTGATCGAACCCATGCTGATCAGCGCCGCGAGGGCCCAGATCCAGCGCGGTACATCGGGGAACCAGATGCCCATGTACACGGCGACGGCGGTGATTTCCGCGACGCACGTCACCAGCCACAGGAACCAGTAGTTCCAGCCGGTGAGAAACCCGGCCAACGGCCCGAGGTAGTCTTGCGCATAGCGGCTGAACGAGCCGGCCACCGGGTTGTGCACGGCCATCTCGCCGAGGGCGCGCATGATCACCAGGATCGCCAGACCGCCCAGAATGTACGACAGCATGATTGCCGGGCCGGCCATTTCAATGGCCTTGGCCGAACCTAAAAACAGACCGACGCCGATACAGGCACCGAGCGCCATCAGGCGAATATGCCGTTCGCCGAGTTCGCGTTTGAGCGGACCGCCCTGAGCGGTTTCGCCGTGAGGCAGGTGATTGCCAACTGGCATAGGGGTGCAACCTCGTCTTGTTATTGGATATGACCACCGAGTGTCGCAGCGTCGGCCGGTAAGCCTTGGCTGCTGTGAAACCGCATTGGCCTCGTGGGCAAATGCGTCTTGTAGGACAAAACCTGCAAGATCAGCGGGGCGTGCAGTATAAAAAGCCTTGGGCAGGGCTTTTCACTCTATAAACCACAACATTCAGCGACAACTCTCGGCAAAAGCCCGGTTTGCGGAGAGGCATTCCCTGCTTCACGTAGGAATATTCACCACCGAAAAAGGCGCCGAGTATTGCACAGCATTGGTGCACCGTCATGCCCCTGCTTTGCCAGCATTGCCCTGCTGAGCGCTCTAGTCAGCAGGTTTTGGCGAGTATGGCCCCCGTGGCAAGGGAGCTTGCTCCCGCTCGGCTACGCAGCAGTCGTAAACCCTGAGCCTGCGGTGTTTCAGGCAAACCGCAATCGCAGGGTTTGGGCCTGCTGCGCAGTCCAGCGGGAGCAATCTCCCTCGCCACAGAGTTGGCTGCAGACGCATTTCACCCCGCCGCTGACCTTTTCAGATTTATTCAGCAACCACCCCTCGCCCACCCTTCACAATTTTTTCACCAGTGCCAACCACCGTCTAAGCTTCAGACAAGTCCGATCAATCTGCGTGAATGGATCAATCGACTATGGGCGCTTTGTGGCAAACCGATTCGAGTAAAGCCGTGGTTCCGACTGAACGTGTGGATGAAGCGCCTGTCCCTGAAAAACCACGCCGTCGCCGGCATGGCTGGAAGGCTTTCTGGTTGTTGCTGGTGATTATCGCGATTGTGGTGGGATTGGCTGCGTCCAAGGAAATGCGCACCTCGCGCTTTCAGTCGCGCGAGCTCAGCCAATACGCCGCCTCGCTGACCTACAAACTGGAACCGGGCCCCAGCGAAGCGATTCGATACCCCGGCAATGGCCCGTTCGATTTGCGTCTGGGCTACAGCTCCCTCGATGAATTCCTGCCGCGCCTGCTCAAGCGCAATTACGTGGTCACCGAGCAGACGCGCTTTTCCCCTGCACTGCTCAGCTACACCGACAAAGGCCTGTTCGTGCCCTACTCGGAGAAGATTCAGGCCGGGCTGTCGATCACCGATTGCCGGGCCGCGCCGCTGTACAAATACAACTATCCGCAACAGCTGTACTCAAGCTTCGAAAGCATTCCGCCAGTGGTGGTCAGCAGCTTGCTGTTCGTTGAGAACCGCTTCCTGCTCGACCCCAAACAGCCACTCGCCAACCCCGCGGTGGACTGGCCGCGCTTCGGCATGGCGGCGTGGTCGCAGGTGGCGAAGTTGCTCCACCTGCCCGGGCAATCAGCGGGCGGCAGCACCCTGGCCACGCAACTGGAGAAGTACCGCCACTCCCCCGACGGCTTGACGGTGTCGGGCGCGGAGAAGATCCGCCAGATGATTTCCGCCAGCGTGCGCGCCTACCAACCCGGTGCGCAGACCCTCGGTGCCCGGCAGAACATCGTGCGCGATTACCTCAACAGCGTGCCGCTCTCGGCGGTGCCCGGGCATGGTGAAGTGCATGGCATGGCCGAAGGGTTGCGGGTCTGGTACGGCAGCGACTTCAATAAAGCCAACGAACAATTGAACAGCCCGGCGACCGACCCGAAAACCATGGCCGACAAAGGCCTGGCCCTGCGCGAGATGCTCTCGCTGATGATCGCCCAACGCCGCCCTTCGCATTACCTGACCAAGGGCCGCGAAGAGCTCGCCGACCTCACCGACAGTCACCTGCGCCTGCTCAAGCAGAACGGCGTGATCGACAGTGCACTGGCCGACGCCGCCCTCGCCAGCAAGGTCAGTTACCGCGACTGGCAGACCCAGCCAACCATTCAGCCGATTGAAACCAACAAAGGCATCAGCGTCGCGCGCAGCCGTCTGGCGAGCATGCTCAACCGGCCGCTGTACGACCTCGACCGCCTCGACCTGTCCGCCACCAGCACCCTGCAAGGCGACCTGCAAACACAGGCCACCGCCTACCTGAAAAAACTCGCCGACCCGGCCTACGCTGCCGAAGTCGGCCTGCTCGGTGAACGCTTGCTGACGCCGACCAGCACCACGCAAGTGCGCTACAGCTTCACCCTGTTCGAACTGACCCCCGACGGTTCGCGCGTGCGCGTTCAGACCGACAGCACCGATCAGCCGTTCGACATCAACGAAGGCAGCAAACTGGAACTCGGCTCGACGGCGAAGATGCGCGTGCTGACCACCTACTTGCAGATCATTGCCGAACTGCACGACAAGTACGGCGCCATGAGCGTGCCGGAACTGAAGAAAGTCGAGGTGCCGGATCAGGACCGTCTGAGCCAGTGGGTCATCGACTACCTGATCCAGAACAAGGATCACGATCTGTCGAAAATGCTCGGTGCCGCGCTCGACCGTAAATACTCGGCAAGCCCCGGCGAGGCGTTTTTCACCGGCGGCGGTTTGCATGTGTTCCATAACTTTCGCAATGAAGACAACGGCCGCATACCGACCTTGCGTGACGCCCTGCGTGAGTCGATCAACCTGCCGTTCATTCGTTTGATGCGCGATCTGGTGCGCTACACCACCTACTCCGGCCCCAACAACAGCGCCGAATTACTCAAGGATGATCGCGACCCGCGGCGGCAGGAATACCTGGCCAACTTCGCCGACCGCGAAGGCACGTCGTTCCAGCTCAAGTTCTGGAAAAAGTACAAAAACAAAGACACTCAGGCACGGCTCGAGACCTTCCTCGACAGCATGCGCCCAACGCCGATCCGCATGGCCGCAGTGCATCGCTACCTGCTGCCCGATGCCAGTCAGGAAGATTTCAACAGCTTCGTGCGCTCCCACCTCAAGGGCGCCAAGCTCACCGAAAAACTCACTGACGATCGCCTGATCCGCCTCTACGACGCCTACGGTCCGGGCAGTTATGACCTGCCCGATCAGGGCTTCATCGCCAAGGTTCACCCGCTGGATCTGTGGATGATGGGTTACCTGCTGCATCACCCGGACGCGACGTTCAGCGAGATCGTCAAGGCCAGCCATTTCGAGCGTCAGGAAGTCTACAGCTGGCTGTTCAAGAGCAAACACAAGGGCGCTCGCGACAGCCGCATCCGCACCATGCTCGAGATCGAAGCCTTCCTCGATATCCACCAGCGCTGGCAGAAAGTCGGTTACCCGTTCGACCATCTGGTGCCGTCGCTGGCGACCGCCATCGGCAGTTCCGGCGACCGCCCGGCGGCACTCGCCGAGTTGATCGGCACCATCCTCAACGACGGCGTGCGCATGCCGACGTTGCGCATCGACAGCCTGCACTTCGCCGCCGGCACGCCCTACGAAACGCAACTGGTCAATGACCCGCACGTGGGCAAGCGCGTGATGCCCTCGGAGGTTGCCACGGCCATGCGTGAAGCGCTCTCGCAAGTGGTCGATGCGGGCACGGCAAAACGTGTTTCCGGCAGTTTCAAACTGGCTGATGGCAGCCCACTGGCCATGGGTGGCAAAACGGGTACGGGTGACAACCGCATCGAGGCCATCGGTTCGGGTGGCAGGATCCTCAGTTCGAAGTCGATCAACCGCACCGCGACCTTCGTTTTCTACATCGGTGATCACCATTTCGGCACCCTCACCGCGTTCGTTCCGGGGCGCTCGGCGGAGAACTTCAAATTCACTTCGGCCCTGCCAGTGCAGGTGCTCAAGGGCATGGCACCGATCCTCACGCCCTACTTGCAACCGGGCAGCGACTCGCAATGCACGCCCCCACAAACAGCGCAGGTGGCGGTAGTCGCTCAGGCCGCCAAACCGTCGTTCTGAGCCCACCTGCGGCGCGCAAGCCGCTCGCGGTTTTGCCCGTCGCGGGTGGTAGATAGCTATTTTTCAGATTCGAATATTCGACGGATTGGCGCCGATAAGCGCCGTTTCGTTGCCTATGTTTAGTCTTTTGTTTTGAGCCGCGACCGATAGGCTGATCGTCCCGAACACGCACTCAAGGATGATTGCCATGTCTGTTTCCACGCCGCCCACCCCGGATGAATTCAAGGGTCGGCACTACCCGTTGATCAAACATTCCCTCGACAAAACCTTCACCCGCGCCAGCCTTGATCGGGCCGTGGCATTGGCGGCAACGCCGCTGAAAATCGATCCGTGGTACGCCATGGCGACCGCCCGCCAGCACGACAAACTGCAAGCCGCCAACCTCAAGACCTGGGCCTCGCAAGGCAAGGTCGACCGCTTGCTCGGCAACGCGGCGGATCTGCAAAAATTTGCCGCGCCCTTGCTCCAGGCCAGGTTAAAGGAACGCTTCGGCGTCGAGCATGACGTCAACACCACTTACCTGCGCCTTTACCTGCCGAAAACGCTGCCCTGGTACGCGCTCGATGTAACCGGTGGCAGCACCACCCGAACGGTTTCTCTGCTGCAAGCGGCGTTGCATAACTTCGCGCAAACAGAGCGCGTGGACGCCGACTCGCAATACATCACCGAACCCGACAAAGAGGACGGGCGCTTCGACGTCATCGCGCTCAAGGACACAATGCCCATCGACCAGTTTCAAGCGCTGTGCCGGGAGCTGGATATCGGTGCGCAATATCAACGGCACCTCGCCAATTACCTGCTGCCCGGTGAACCGTTGGCCGCAGCGGTGCTGCAAACCGAGGTCATCCAGAGCCAGCAAGATGCCCTGGCCTTCGCTGCCGAAATGGCCCTGTTGAAGGGCGACATTCAATACGACGCCTACAAACTGGTGCTGGATCTGCTCGCCGGGAAAACCCCGCTGTTGCTCAACCAGCGCCGGGAAATGCACTGCTGCGAACTGTCGATGCTGGAAAAGCGCCTGACCGGCATTGTGCTGTTGATCCCGGCGAAACTGGACAAGCGCGGTATCCGCCGGGTGATCGTCTATGTCCCGCACGACCCTGACCACCCACTCAAGGAATACGCCTCGCCTGCCGAGTTCATCGACGAACTGGCGCGGCAACTGCGCGAGGACAAGGTCAGTGCCTCGGCGGAACAAAGCTATCGGCAGTTCTTCGCACAGTTCGTCGACCAACAAGATCGCGGGCACTTTTTCGCCGAGCTTGAGCAACGTCTGTACAAAACGACATGGCACGAGAAATCCGAGCGCAGCGATCAGCGACCGACCTGGCGCAAAGAGCCCGTCGCGACGCCGAACCTGCAATTTCGCCAGGTCTATCTGGGCCCGGATGTGTGGCAACAGGTTTACCAAAACAAGCTCAACAAAATCCTCAACGATGCGCGGCAGATCGCCGTGTCCACCGCCGACACCGACGCGCTGGCGCGCTGGGCGTGGTGGGACAATTTCAAGCAGATCGTCTCGGACATTTTCAATGCCGCGCTGTTGATCGCCACCCCGTTCGTGCCGGGGCTGGGCGAATTGATGATGGCCTACACCGCGTATCAACTGACCAGCGACGTGATCGAAGGCGTGGTCGATCTCGCCGAGGGCCTGGCCAGTGAAGCCGCCGCGCATGTGCTCAGCGTGGTCACCGACATCATTCAGTTGGCGACTTTTCAGGCCGGTTCCGAGCTCGGTGCGCTGTTACGACCGAAGCTGTCAGCACTGGTCGACGGCATGCAGCCGGTCAGGTTGGCGGACGGCAAGACGCGCCTGTGGCACCCCGACCTGAGCCCGTACGAACAAAACACACTCGCCCTGCCGTCGGCATCGAAACCCGACCACCACGGCCTGCACCAACACGCCGAGAAAACCCTGCTGCCGCTGGAAGGCAAGCTTTACCACCTGGAAAAACCCGCTGACGTCACGCTCTCCACCACGCACCGGATCAAGCATCCGCGCCGGCCCACTGCCTACTCGCCGAAAATCGAACACAACGGCCACGGTGCCTGGGTGCATGAAGGCGAGAACCCGCTCGAGTGGGACAGCCCGACCTTGATGCGCCGCCTCGGCCATCGCGTGGCGCGTTTTTCCGCGACCGAGCGTGAGCAGATCCGCATCAGCAGCGGCACTGCAGACGATGCCCTGCGACACATGTACAGCGCCAATGCCGAGCCGCCGCCCCTGCTCAGCGATGCCATCAAACGCTTCAGTGCCTACGACGACGTGCAGGCTGCCGGCGCCAATATTCGCGATGGCCTGCCGATCGATGCAGCTTCGGTGTGGTTCGAGCCGATCCTGACATCGCTCTCGGGATGGCCGAAAGAATGCGCGCTGAAGGTATTCGAAAACGCCGACCTTGGCGGACCATCGCGCCAATATGGCAACCCGGCAGCCACCGCCGGCGAGACCCTGAACATCAGTCTGTCGCAGCTGACCTCTGGCCGCTTGCCGGAGCGTGTTCTGGGGTTTCTCGATGAATCGCAGATCGAGACCCTGCTGGGCCGCGACATCGCCGCAGACGAGCGCGTCCGGGCCTTGCGCAAACAGTTGGCGAACGCGGTCGTCGGGCAACGCGCCGAGCTGGCAAAACGCGTATACCAGGCCAGCGAAAGGTCGAGCAAAATCGACGTGCAGGTCCTGCGCCAGGCCTTTCCCGAGCTGCCGCTCAGCGCCGCGGAAAAACTCCTGCGCCAGGCCAGGGCGGCCGAGTTGCAACGCATCAGTGATGAAAACCGTCTGCCATTGCGGATCAAGACCCAGGCCCGCGACATCGACTTCGAAGCGGCCACGGCACGTGCCTACGATGGTTTTTATCAGCCGCCACGCATGACCGCCGACACCGAGCGCCTGGCGCTCAACACGCTCAAATACCACACAAACAGCTTCGGTGATTTACGCATCGAAGTGCGTAACGGCACTTATGACGGTGAGTTGCGCGGCCGTGCCGGGCCCGAGGACGCTGCGCTCGTCAGACGCCTGATTCGCGATGAGCATGGCCATTACGCGGTGCTCGACGAGGCCAATCAGCCACTCTACGCCGCCGGTGATTTCTACCAGGCGATGCTGTATGCACTGCCGGACGAAGCACTCGACACCCTGGGCTACCGACGCGGACATGGCCCGTTGCTCAAGGCATGGATCATGGAAAAATCCGCAGCCCCGGCTGATCGCCGCAGCGTGTTGGCAGAACCGCCGATCGCCCCAGTGCTGCCCTTTGCCACCGAGACGCTGGTTCGCGGCCCATGGCTGTCGAAAACGGCCACCACGCCGGAGCAACGGGTCAGCAAGCTTTACCCGAGCATGAGCACACACGAGGTGCAGGCTTTCGTTGAAGCTTTGCGCAGCAAGGGCGATCCCGATCTGGCGATCACCCGCCTCAAAGATGAACTCGATGAGTTGCGCACGCTTCTGGAGAACTGGCGCGAGCGTTTGCTACCGAACAGTTCCGGGCACGACACCCCGCAGTCCCTCGCTGACTTGCATGACTTCAATCGCAATGGCGGACAGGCCATCAAAGAGCAGTTGCTTGAGTGTTTCGAACGCGAAAGCGAGGCCTTCGACAAACGCAGCGTTCATCCGGAGGGCGGCTACACCCTCGACCTGTCTTCGGAATTCGGCCAACTGAATCTGGATCGCTGGTGGGCTAAATTGCGCGAATTGCCCGGCATCCAGAAGTACCTCGATCAGATCAACGTAATCACCCTCGACCGGGCCCACTTTTCCAGCGGTAGCAACGGTCTGCTGAACGACTTGCCCAATCTGCGTCATGTGAGTGCGCGCAAGTGCGACCTGACCGAACTGCCGCACGCCATCGGCCGCTTGCGTCAACTGGAAACCTTGCGCCTGAGCGACAACCACATTTCCCTGAATAGCCAAGCCATCGAGCAATTGCGCCACCTCACGCGCCTGCAAACCCTGCGGCTGGACAACAATCCGCTGCAACGTCCGCCCGATGTCGCACGCATGCCGCGCCTCAGAGTTCTCAGCCTGAGCAATAGCGGTTTGAGTGAATGGCCGCCGGGGCTGTTCTACGACGCCGCCGGGCCGAAAAACCGTCGACGCGGTTTCTACCTCGATCTGAGCGGTTGTCCGATCGACAGCCTGCCGGAGGTGATCAAAGGTTCCGATCACGCGTTTATCGTCGCCCGCACCCGCCTGGACCTGTCGAGCCTGAGTGACGTCGACAAAGTGAATTTTGCCGACTATCGCCGTTCGGTCGGCCTCGCCGCCGAACAAGTCTATAAAAAGTCGACGGCCCGCGAGCTGACGTATTGGACGCCGGCGGAGGACACCGGGGTGTTTCTGGCCGGCGCTCCCGGCCTGGGCAATTACCGCGCGCAGTCCTGGCAGGACGTACTGGCGGAACCGGGTTCGGAAGGTTTTTTCCGCCTCATCCGCAAACAGCGCGAAAGCAAGGACTACCGCTACGCCGCCTCGCGCAAATTACTGACCCAACGGGTCTGGCAAATGGTCGAGGCAGCGGCGCAGGACAGCGCCTTGCGCGAGGAGTTGTTCAAGCAGGCCAGAGCCCCGGAATCCTGCGGTGATGCAGGCTCCCAACTGTTCAACAATATGGGCATGAGGGTGCTGGTGTCGCAGGCCAGGGCCGAGTCACTGTCCTTCACCGAACGCCAGGCCCGGCTGGTCAGACTGGCAAAAAGCGCCGCACGGCTGGAAAGCATCGGCGACATCGCCAGAGACCAGATCAAGCGGCAACAGTCAGCGTTTACGAGGGGTCAGCGCCGCAACCCTCCGGATGAAGTTGAAGTGCATCTGGCCTACGAAACCGGGCTCGCCATACGCCTGGACTTGCCTTGGCAGTCGCAGGACATGCTCTATAGCGACACGGCCGATATCAGCCAGGCTGACATCGACAGTGCTTACAACAAGATCCTCGGCGAGGAGCAGGGCAATGGCTTGATCGATCGCATGAACGGGTTAATGGAGGATCCATTCTGGGAGCAGCATTTGCTTGAGTCGCATCCGCAGCGGTTCGCGCAAAACGATCAGCACATCGACGAACAACTCGGTCTGCTCGAGGATCTGCGCGAAGCGCAAAAGGCCTGGGCGAGCTTCAAGGAACCGACGGCGCTGGCCGGGCATAAAGCCAATCTGGAGCGACTGGCTCGTGCGCTGAATGTCCCTGAGCGGGAAGTGTTTACCGGTAAACCGATGAGTGACGAACTGTACAACCGCTTGCTCGACGGCATCACCGAAGCGCGCAAAGCCTTGGGCAGAACCCTGACCCGACAGGCAATGGCGGACGCCGGAATCTGACCTTCGACTGGCTGCGGGGCCGGGCCTGACGCGCCCGGCCCCGTTGCCTCAGTTGACCTCCGAATCCCAGACAATGGTGACGTTGCCGGCGTAATGCCGGCCCGAGCCCTGAATGAGCATTTGCTCAACCGCGTCCTGAGCGACTTCGAAATGCAGCGTGCCGGGTTTGCGATCCACATAGTGGCCCGGCTGAAACAACTCGGTACCCGCGCCATCGCGCAACAGGCGGCGGCGCTTCACCGGTTGTCCCGAGGGATCCATCAGGCCCGTCGGCAAGGTCACGCTGATCTCCAGCGGCACCGAATCACTGATGCGCTGATCCATCAAGGCGCAATTGACACCGCTGTAGTACTGACACTGCATGCTCATACGGAAACGGCTGGACGCGGAGATATTGAAGGTCTGATCGCGAAACAGGCGCGTCGGCTTGCGGCCCTGATCGAGCCAGGATTGCCAACCGCCATTGGGTTCCAGCAACACCCGATTACCGCCCGGCGGCAGATCGACTTTCAGCGTGTGACTCACCTCCAGCGAGAAATTCAGCGTCAGCAGCGAATCGGCCGGGAGCATGACATCGCCCATGTCGAAGTCCAGACCGGGACCCACCGTGTAGGTGGTCGTCCCCGTGTAGGAACCCGTTTGCATGTTCAACGGATCGGGCGTGCGCAGCTCATAGCCATACACGAAGTACAGATAGCGCATCGACAATGGAATCTCGAAAAGCGCCTTCT
Organism: Pseudomonas fluorescens; assembly: GCF_001648775.1. Taxonomy (GTDB): domain Bacteria; phylum Pseudomonadota; class Gammaproteobacteria; order Pseudomonadales; family Pseudomonadaceae; genus Aquipseudomonas; species Aquipseudomonas fluorescens_M. The sequence goes on along the minus strand of NZ_LVEJ01000018.1, from coordinate 86,839 downwards.
TCGCACAGACACCCGCGCCTTCAGGCACGCGCCAAAAGCTGTTGTAACCCTGCGTGCCCACCGTACTCCAACCCACGCCCTGACAAGGTGGGGGCGCGTAAATCCAGCCGCGCCCTTCCCATAAGTCGTCCCAACCGCCACCGCCCGTCAATTTCACCACCGGCTGCGGAAACGCGGCTTCGTGACCAATCCCGGCGATGCGCAACTGCAGCACCTTTTTGTCGCCCGATTCATGGGTGACTTCCACGTCTCGCCAGTTCGACGGTACTTGCGCCATACCGCCCTGGCGCGGGTCGGCATGATGGGCCTGAATCGGCGCAATCGCAGTAAACGGAATGTGCGCAATCAGGCTGAACAGCCCAAACGGTTCACACGCCTGAGGCACCTGACGGCAGAAACCTTCCGACGGTGTCTGGTTCTTGAACTGGTTTTTTTGCGGGTTGCTCGAGTCGGGCTCGAACGTGGCATAGATGTTGTGCACCTCGGCCATCACTGGCGTGGCCAGCAGCGCGAATAGCCAACCCATCACGGCCCCGCCCTTGATCAACGCGCAATGTGGCCTGACGATGTGATTCATTGATTGCGATCTCCTGATACGACATTCAAGCCATCGGTTTACGGGGAGCCTTCTCACGCATCTGGTGCCTGGGACTGGCCTCATCCCACCTCCGAATCCCAGACGATGGTGACGTTGCCGGCATAGTGACGGCCCGAGCCCTGAATGAGCATTTGCTCGACCGCGCCCTGAGCGACTTCGAAATGCAGCGTGCCGGGTTTGCGATCCACATAGTGGCCCGGCTGAAACAGCTCGGTGCCGGAGCCATCGCGCAACAGTCGGCGGCGCTTCACCGGTTGTCCCGAGGGATCCATCAGGCCCGTCGGCAAGGTCACGCTGATCTCCAGCGGCACCGAGTCCTGGATCCGCTGATCCATCAAGGCGCAATTGACACCGCTGTAGTACTGACACTCCATGGTTATGCGGAAACGGCTGGACGCGGAGATATTGAAGGTCTGATCGCGAAACAGCCGAGTCGGCTTGCGCCCCTGATCGAGCCAGGACTGCCAGCCGCCATTGGGTTCCAGCAACACGCGATTGCCGCCCGGCGGGATGTCGACCTTCATCGTGTGGGTGACTTTGAGATGGAAATTGAGGGTCAACAGGGAATCGCTCGGAAGCAGCACATCGCCCATGTCGAAATCCATATTGGGGCCGACCGTGTAGGTGGTCGTTCCGGTGTAGTCGCCCGCTTCCATTTGCAACGGATTGGGTGTGCGCAGTTCGTAGGCGTAGACGAAATACTGATAGTTCATGCCGAGTGGAATGTCGAACAGCGCTCGTTTACTACAGGTTCCGGCGCCTTCTGGCACCCGCCAGAAACTGTTGTAACCCTGTTCTCCCGCCGTAGATGTACCCACGCCGATGCACGGCGGCGGGGCATACACCCACGCGCCACCCTCCCATAAATCGCCCCACCAGCCGCCTCCGGTCAACTGCCTGACCGGCAGCGGGAACCCGGCTTCATGGCCGACACCGGCGATCCGCAGTTGCACTAACCGAGTATCGCCAGAAGCATGCGTGACGGTGACGTCGCGCCAGTCGGAGGGCACTTTGGCCATCCCGCCTTGCCTGGGATCGGCGTGATTAGCCTTGATCGGGGCGTTGGCGGCGAACGGTATTTTGGCAATCAGACTGAAGAGCCCCAGGGCTTCACAGGTTGCAGGGACCTGGCGACAAAAGCCTTCGGACGGCGTCTGGTTCTTGAACTGATTGCGTTGCGGATTGGCAAAATCCGGCTCGAACGTGGCTTCAATGTGATGCACTTCAGCCGATGCCGCGCCAGCAACCAAAGCCAGCAGACAGCCGATCCATGAACCACGCGCGAGGGTGTCTGAAAAACTCACAGGCGTTCTCCAAAAAGGGGTTCGCAATATCTGTCTCATGCGCCTGGCGCCCGGGCGTTGAACTGCAGCAGGACGTTGCCGCGGTAATCGCCTGCGCGAAATCCGTCGGCGGGTTTCACCGGGACGATTTCCAGCATCACCCGTGAACCGCTCGCAGCGTCCGCCGCCGAGACCACTTCCTGCGGCACGCTGTCGGCACTCAACAGCACACCGTTGAAGCTGACCCGCAAATGGATGTCATCTTCGGCTTTGCCATTGGACAGGTAGGCTGGCGCTTCCAGCCGCGCTTCGATCGCGCTGGTGTCATGGCGCACGTCGAAAGTCTTGCGCACGCTGCTGAGGTTGGCGGTGGCGGTGTTCCAGTTCAGCCGCTGCTCGCGGTGAATCCAGTCCGGTTCCACCGGTATCACATAAAACGCGCGGGTGGGGATGGTCACCGACACCTCGAAGGTATGTTCTTCGCGGGCGGCCCAACTCACAGACCCCATCAGTGCGATCACTGCCGCCATCGCGGCAACGGTCCATTGCTTGATCATGTTCGATACCTGTTGCGTCAATGGCCAGCCGCACTAGCGGCCGGCGACCTTGAGGTTTTTCTTGCTGTCGCCTTCCACCAGGATGAAGCGGTATTCCCGGCCCTTGTCCTTATCGAAAGCAAAGCTCCTGCCGGCCAGCACATGGTGTTTGGTGGTCGGGCCGCAGTCGTTTTCGTTGCTCAGCGAACAGCTCTTGAACTCATCGACGACCAGCACGGTATTGCCGTTATTGCGCAGTTCGTAGCGGTTGGCGCTGTCATTGATGGCGGTGTCGTAACGCACGTTTTTCGGCCGCACGAAGAAAATCGTGCCGAAGCCGGTCATCACGTTGACCCCGGCGGACAGGGTCTTTTTGTATTCCTCGCGCTCGTCGTTGCTGACCACGAAGTCGTCTTCCTTTTCCGGCACCACCGGGACGAAGCGCACGCGAAAATAACGCTCGGTGTCACGTTCGCCGAGGTACAACAATCGTGTGCCTTGCATGCCCTTGGCCGGCACGATCAACCGCGCCGGGCTGGCCATGACGCCGTTGCGCGAGGTGCCATCGGTTGACGCGGCGACGGGAATTTCCTGCGGCACGCCGTCGGCGCCATAGACGATTTCCAAGACGTTGACCTTGACGAACGCGGTGCTGTCACCGCTGTTGAAGATCCGTTTGAGGTAGGTACTTTTATCGCCATCGAGATAGTCGTACACCGTGCCGACATTGATCTGCGGCCCGGCCTGCGCCGTCATGCACAACACACTGAGCGCGCCCAGCAAAAAACCACGCATCACCATCTTGAACTCCCAGAAAAAGAAAATAGGTCGCGCCCGAAAGTTCATGCTTCCGAGTCCCAGATCACCGTGATGTTGCCGCTGTAGCTGCCGCCCAGCCCGGGCTGCACGATCAAATCGATGTAAGACCGTGGCATCTCGAAATGCAGAACGCCCGGTTTGCGGTCCACATAAGTACTTGGCACCACCTGAATCGCATTCACCTCCCCGCTACGCAGATAGGTGCGCTTGACCGGTTGCCCATCCACCCCCATCAAGCCGTTGGGCAGGCTGATGCTCAGTTGCACGGCGGCGGAACGTTGGCTCACCGGGTCGCGCACCATGCAATCGAAGAGCCCGTCGATCTCGCAACTCATCTGCACCTTGAAACGCGACGACGCCGAGATATAAAACAGTTGGTCGCGGTACAGCCGGGTCGGCTTGCGGCCGCTGTCGATCCAGCTGCGCCAGCCGCCTTCGGGTTCAAGGCTGACCTTGTTGCCACCGGGCGGCAGGTCGACCTTCAAGGTGTGCTGCACATCCAGCACAAAATCCAGGGTCAGACTGTTGTCGTCCGGGTTAAACACTGGCCCCAGATCGAAATCGCCACCGGGGCCGAGGGTATAAGTCAGTTGCCCGGTATACAGCCCGCTCGACATGCCCAGAGGATTGGGCGTGCGCAGTTCATAGGCAAAATCCAGGGTGCTGAAACTCATGTGGGGGATGGTGAACGCGGCGACTTTGGTACACGCCGCCTCCACCGGCGTTTTCCAGAAAAACCGGTATGAGCTGGCACCAAACCAGCCGACGCCACTGTACAAACAGGGCGCCGGGGCATTGACCCAGGAACTGCTGGTCCAGAGCTTCTGGTGCGCGGTCACCGGTACCGTTTCGCCGGTCAGCTCGGTGGCCGGCTGGTTCAGGATGAAATCGGAACCCATGCCGATGATGCGCACTTCGACTATCTCGGTTTCCTGAGTGTCCTTGTTGGTGACCGTCAACTGTCGCCAGTTGGCAGGCGCCTTCAGCGTGATGCTGTCACCGGCCTGGAGGCCTCGTTTGGCGTCAAAACGCACCGGTAACTGAATGCTGAACATGTTGTTCGCCGCGCACTCCGCCGGGTAGCTTGCGCAATAGCCACTGTTGGGCGTTTTGTTGACGAACACATTTTTGCCGGGTTGCGACGGATCGGGTTGAAACAGCGCGCGAATTTCCATGTTGGCGCCCTCCGCCGTCGGCAGGCTGAGTGCCGCCAGCAAGCCCAGGCATGGCGTGATTTTTTTCATCGCTTCACCCCGCCGCCTTCTGCTCGGTAGAGGAGAGATCGGCCAGCGTGTCCGGTGTGCAGCGCAAGTCGCCGATCATCAGCACGTTGTTTTCGCTGCGATGACGACTCGCGTCGAGGCGGAACTGACACAACAACTGATTGCCCTGGCGCACTTCCAGCGTCGGCGAGCCGGCATTCATTTCCATCGAGAAAAACCCGTCGACTTCGGTCACCCCGCGACTGGCGTGGTTGATCACGTGGTGGCCCTTGAGCGGATTGCCCTGCGGGTCGATCAGGCGACCGAGCACGGTGAAGGTTTTCATCACCCGCACCTTGCGGTACTCCACCCCGCCCTTGTTCAGGTGATAACGGCTGCGCGACGGTTCAATGGTCGCGGCCGGAACGTGGTTGCCTTCAAAGTCGAAACTCACCGAGCTGTTTTGATACGCCGTGATCGGGATGAAATTACGCCCCGGTTTCAACGCCGCGCTGCCGCCACTGAAGTCGTCTGCGCGCAGAGCGATGCCTTCGATGTCTGACTCGACGTCGACGATCAGCCCGGCGCCGCGCATTTCATAGGCACTGGTCAGCATCATCTGCTGCCCGCCGATGGCCAGCGTGCTGTCGAGGTTCAAGCCACCGGTGAAGTTGCCGTTGTAGGACGAGCGCTGGACAAAACCATCGCCATTGACCGAGTCGGTGCGAAAACTCGCCAGGCTCGACATGCCCACGCCGTAGGTGTCGGTGAGCGCTGTCACCGAGACGTTTTGCAGCATGTGGTCGGCGAAGTCCTTGCGCCAGCCGAGCGACGCATTGTTGTCACGACTGCCATCCCGGGCGGTCCGCGAACCGATGCTGCCGGTCAGTTGCTGGCCGGGCGCACCGAGGGCCATGTTCAGGCTCAAGTCGACCCCGCGATTACGCGCATCGCCACTGCTGTAACTGCCCGGCCGATCAAACAGCGACAGGCGCCAACTGACATCGCTGCCGAACAGATCGGTGCGCCGCGTCCAGCCCAGATCGACGCCGACACCTTCGACGTTGCCTTCACTGTGCGCCACGCGGGCGTTGAGCGAGTTTTTGCTGCTCAAACGGTGGTTGAGCGCCAGCGAGGAGTTACTGGTCTGACCGACGAACACATTACGTTGCCGCACCCGCGTACCGTCCGGCAGCGTGTCATAGGTGTCAGTGGTGTCGAGCCAGGCGCGACTGTGGCTGAAGATCAGACTGCCGGCGCCATAGTTATAAAGGCTTTGCAGATCCATGCCGGTGCCGTGGTCTTCGGTCTGGTAGACGTTGGCATACACGCTCAGATGATTGGCCAGCGTCCAGTCGATGGAGCTGCCGTATTGCAGTTTTTCGCGGATCTGCCGCGCCGACAGGCCGAGAATCACCCGTGGGTGCAGCAGGTAATTGATCGAGGCGCCAGCCGTCGGGCTACCGCTGGACTGGGTGTCCCAGTTGCTCAACAGTTTGCTTTCCTCGCCGGCAAACAGGTTGTAGCGCCAGCGCTCGTCAAGGTTGCGCCAGTTGCTGGGCTTGTACACGAGCTCCTGGGTGGTGGAAGTGATCTGACCGTCTTCGATCAGGCGCACTTCCACTTCATAGATGCCGCCGGGCAGCGGGCGGGTATCGAGCGTCTGCAAGCCGGCGGGCACCGATTGCGTGTTGATCAACAGGCCATCGCGATAGATCTCCACCGAACCCTGGCGGTTGGCGGTGACATAAATCGGATAGACGCTGGGCATCGGGCTGTTGATCGCCAGACTGTCGGAGCTGCCGTACATGAGGCCGACGGCGGTGTCGGGGCTGGTGCCAAACGTACGCGGCTGGCGGGTCAGCCCTTCGGAATTGGGGGTGAAATAACCCAGGCGGAAAAAACTGCCTTGCAGTTCACGCTGGGTGTACAGCTCGTGCACCGCACGATAGAGCTTGTCGTCCGGGCCGCCGAGGCGCGCCAGTTGCATGTTGAATGTCTGGCTCCAGTTGCCCAGGCTGCCGCTGGCTTCCAGACCATAACGACCACCGAGGTCCTGATCCTGCCCGCCATTGAGGTTGAGCTGATTGCGCACCATCAGACCGTGGCTGCCGCCATCGGGCTGCTCGTGAAAGCGCTTGGCTTGCACATCGCGTTCAGCGTTTTCGGTGAGGATCGAGACCAGCGACTCCTCCAGGTTGTAGTGCACGGCCAGCACCTGATCCGGACAAGAGCCCGTGCAATTGCCCAACGCCACGCCGGTTTTCAGATAAGCCGCCCACTTTTCCCGCTCGGCCGCGCCGAAACGGTTGTCGCTGGTGTCGGTAAATTCCAGCAAGGTAATGCGGTCATCGCGCGACAACACCACCATGGCCTCCCCCAGCGGCTGATGATCGAGCTCCACCCGCACAGCCAGAGGCACATCAAAAAAATGCTCCTCGAAATCCGCCGGCAAGCCTTTGGCCTGCGCCAACAGACTTCGCGGTGTCGAACTGGCGGTATCGGGAGCCGCCGCTGCGCTGGCACAAAACATCAGCGCAAGCGCAGCCGCGATGGGTGTCATCGGGAACATGAACTCGTACTCTGATTTCAATCAATGGAAGTCCGACGGGGCAGGCCATGCAGCCGGCCCCGCCGGTGAGCGCGGGCGGTGAAAGCCAGCGCTTAACGCCTGATCACGCGATCAAAACGTGCCAACCGGTGCTACCGCATCGAAGATCATCGCTACGGAACCGGTGTAATCACCCGGCTGGAAGTTGCTGCCCTTGGCGGCGATTTTCAGTGGCGCACGGAAGTTGACGTCCGATTCAGCCTCGCCCACGACCATTTGCGGGGTCAGGGTCAGTTCTTTGTTGTTGAGCATCACTTGCAGATCGATCGAGGCGTTGCCGGCGATCAGCTTTGGCTGGCTTTCCAGGCTGGCGTGAACCGAACCGTTGTTGTTGCGCACATCGAAGAAGCCGTTGACTTCGCCCATCTTGCCGGTGCTCGGCTGATAGCTCATGTCCTGGTCCTTGTTAACCAGATCCGGATCGACAGGCACAACGTAGAAACCGTTGGTCGGTACGTGGGCAATGAGGCTGATGGAGTGGTTGGCTTCACCCGCTGCCGAAACAATCGAAGAGTTCAGCGCCAGGAAGGCCAGAGGTGCAGCGATTACGAGTTTCTTGAACATCGGTCAGTACCTGTTTTCTTTAGTGAAAAGATTCATTGAAAGTTCAAACAACGCCTACCTGCTTGGCACCGGTGTTGTTTTGAGCTTTCAACGCCGAGGCATGATCGGCTGTTCACTCTGGAAAGTAAGCAAGTAACTTCCTAAGAACTTGTAGTTAAACAACCCCATGACCAGAAAGAAAAAATACCGAAAAACTCAAATATAAAACGATGACTGTAAGTTGCGCCCTACAGACAGTTTTACTGAAAAAACCATACAGCAACTTCAGCCAGTAAATACGCCCACTTGCAACTTATAGAGTAATAACTCAAACACCAATAGAGTTAAAGCTTTAACTTTGTAGTTGTAAATAGCGCTGATAAAAGTCTGATCTGTGAGGTTGCGTCTTGCTTGCGCAACAGGTTCGGGCAGCGAATCGCCGCTGGTCTGGCGAATGCACGGCCGGGGAAAAAGCGCTTGTCATGGCGTAAAGATATATCTTAAGTTGTATCTAAACACGACGAGAGAAGACTGAAATGAGAGACCATCATTCCCCCCACCGCGAGCATGGCGACGGCCGTGACGGCTTTGAAAAGCGGCCCGGACGCGAACGCGGCGGCCGTGGCCCACGGGTATTCGCCCCCGGCGACTTGAAATTGCTGCTGCTGGCGTTGATCGCCGAACAGCCGTGCCACGGCTACGATCTGATCCGCCAGATCGAAGGCATGTTCGACGGCGCCTACAGCCCGAGCCCCGGCGTGATCTACCCGACGCTGACCTTTCTGGAAGAAAGCGACCTGATTGCCGGCGACGCCGAGGGCGGCAAAAAACGCTACAGCGTCACCGAGGCCGGACGTTTGTCCTTGAGCGAACAAGCCGTTGCCCTCGACGGCGTGCGCATGCGCATCGACGTCAGCAAACGCTCACTGCGCGGCCATGACCGGCCGGCAGAAATTCATGAGGCGGTGCACAACTTGCGCCACGCCCTGCAAATGCACCACGGGCGCTGGAGCCCGGAAGAAATCCTGCGGGTGCGTGACCTGCTCAACGACACCGCCAAAGCCATCGTCGACGGCCCTGCCGTTCAACCTGCCTCGGAGAAAGCCGAATGACTGCAGTCGATACCCAAACCATTCACCGCGTGATGCACGAAATCAAACGCCGCAAGCTTGAGGTGTTGCGTGTGGTCGACCTGACGCCGCGCATGCGCCGCATCACCCTCGGCGGGCCGCAACTGGCCGGGTTCATCAGCCTGGGCACGGACGATCACGTCAAACTGCTGTTCCCGCAGAACGCCGAACAGACGGCGGCGCTCGAAACCATGGTGCTCGGTGGCAAGAACGACGGCCCGACGCCCGAAATGCGCGACTACACGCCGCGCCGTTATGACCTCGATGCGCTGGAACTGGATATCGATTTTGTCCTGCACGGTGACGGCCCTGCATCGACCTGGGCCGAGCAAGCCGCGCCGGGGCAATTTCTGCACATCGGCGGGCCGCGCGGCTCGATGATCGTGCCGGATATTTTCGACAGCTATTTGCTGATCGGCGACGAAACCGCCCTGCCCGCCATCGCCCGTCGCCTCGAAGGCCTGGCGGCCAATCGCAAGGCGCTGGTGGTGATCGAAGTGGAAAACGGTGCCGAGCAGCAAGTGCTGGAGAGTGCGGCGCAGGTCAATGTGATCTGGGTGCTGCGCGAAGGCGGCAAGGACAATCTGCTGACCACGGTGAAGCAGTTGCAGGTACCCAAGGGCAATCTGTATGCGTGGGTGGCGACCGAAACGAAAGTTTCACGGCAGATTCGCCGGGTGCTGATCGATGAGCACGGGCTGGATGAGCAACTGATCAAAGCCGTCGGCTACTGGCGCGCCGAAGGATCTGAAGAAGCGTGATATCCCTGTGGGAGCGAGCTTGCTCGCGAATACGGCGGATCAGTCGCCTCAATACTGACTGACGAACCGCTTTCGCGAGCATGCTCGCTCCCACATAGAACTTTAACTTCGTACTGACCGCCAGCGATCGAGGCCAATCAACGCCAACCCAATCACCAAAAACCCCAGCAATATCCCCCCGGCATTGACTAGCACCTGTGGATAACCCAACAGCGCCACATCAATGAACGGATACGCATACGCGCCGAGCAAATGCCCGCGCAGCAAGGCGTAGATGAAATAAACCAACGGATAAATCAGCCACAGCGGCAGATGCCACCAGCGCAACGTGCCCTTGGGCACGCACACCCACCAATAGCCCAGAAACAGCAGCGGCATCACATCGTGCAGCAGTTCATCGGCAATAAATTGCCAACCTTCGGGATGCCACAAATGCCGCAGCAAAAGGCTGTACGCAAGCCCGACCACCGCAATGCTCACGGCAATCCCACTGCTCACCCACGGCTGCAAAAACCAGCGGCGCGCGGCGGATTCGCGCTCGCTCACGGCGCAGGTCAACACCGTCGCCACCAGCGTGTTGGTCAGAATCGTGAAGTAACTGAAAAAACTCACCAGCCCGCCCAACAGGCTGGCACCGATACTCAAGCGTGCGAAGAAAATCAGGTACAGCTGAATGCCCAATCCGGCCCAGCCCAATACGGCTGCGCAGGTGATCAGGCGACGGCGCCAACCGGCGTCCATGTCAGAGCGGTCGCTTGGTGCGCATCAACTTCACGTACAGACGCTCGACTTTCTCACGTGCCCACGGGGTTTTGCGCAGGAACGTCAGGCTCGACTTGATGCTCGGGTCGCTCTTGAAGCAGCGGATATCGATGCGCTCGGCCAGCCCCGACCATTCGTAATGGCTCACCAGTGCATTGAGGATTTGTTCAAGGGTGACGCCGTGCAGCGGATCGGGGGTTTGTTCGTTCATGCCAGGCCTTTGGGCGAAGTGAAAATGCAGAAGCCGCGCACCTTAGCCGAGGGGCTGGTTGGGTGGAAGGCCTACCTTCAAATGTAGGCCAACCCGGAAAGATCGCAGGCCACGACCCGGCTCACAATGCGCCCGTTTGCCGCACTGTTACCGAATCCGAAACGCTGCATGTTCACAAAAGGCCTTTGTCTTTTTGTAACAGATCATTATCCTGCCGCCCTTCCGCTGAATCGCTTCACTGCCTGCGACTTATTGAAGCACTCAGCCCGCACCCCGAAAACACCAAAAAAAGACTTAGCCATGCCCGATTTTTCCTTCTCCCGAGACAGCGCTATCTTAGCTCTGCGCACCCTTGGCGGCTGCACCGCCCTGGGCCTCGCCACTTGCGCCCAAGCGGCGCCCGCGTTCGACAGTGAATCACCGTACATGCTCGGTGACTGGAACGGCACGCGCACCGAACTCTCGGAAAAAGGCTACGACTTCAAGCTCGATTACACCGGCGAAATGGGCAGCAACCTGCACGGCGGCTACGACCACGACCGCACCGCGCGTTACAGCGATCAGTTCGGCCTGGGTACACACCTGGACCTGCAAAAGATCCTTGGCTGGGACGACGCCGAGTTTCAACTGACCATCACCAAACGCAGCGGCAACAACATCAGCAACGACCGCATCAACGATCCGCGCGTTGGCGGCTTCACCTCGGCGCAGGAAGTCTGGGGCCGTGGCCAGACCACGCGGCTGACGCAGATGTGGTATCAGCAGAAATTCTTCGATCAGAAACTCGACATCAAAGTCGGCCGTTTCGGCGAAGGCGAAGACTTCAACAGCTTCCCGTGCGACTTCCAGAACCTCGCGTTCTGCGGCTCGCAGGTCGGCAACTGGGTGGGCGGCATCTGGTACAACTGGCCGGTCAGCCAATGGGCGCTACGCGTCAAATATCACCTGACGCCAGAGTTGTATGCGCAGGTCGGCGCCTACGAGCAGAACCCGTCGAACCTCGATCGCGGCAACGGCTTCAAACTCAGCGGCAGCGGCACCCAGGGCGCAATCCTGCCGATCGAACTGGTGTGGACGCCGAAATTCAACGGCCTGCCAGGCGAATACCGCGCCGGTTACTACTACAGCAATGCCAAGGCCAGCGACGTCTATAAAGACAGCCAAGGCCAACCGGCAGCGCTGAGCGGCGAAGCCTATCGCAGCGCGTCGAGCAAACACGGCGTGTGGCTGGGCATCCAGCAGCAAGTCACCAGCGTTGCCAGCGACAACAGCCGCGGCTTGAGCGTATTCGCCAACGGCACGATGCACGACAAGAAAACCAACGCGATCGACAACTACGTGCAGGCCGGCATCACCTACAAAGGCCCGTTCGACGCGCGCGCCAAGGACGACATCGGTTTCGCCCTCGCCCGCGTGCACGTCAACCCGGCCTTCCGCAAAAACGCCGAGGCGAGCAATCAGGCCAACGCGGTTTACGACTACGACGATCCGTCCTACTTGCCGCCGCAAGACACCGAATACAGCGCCGAGCTGTATTACGGCGTGCACGTGACCAACTGGCTGACCGTACGCCCGAACCTGCAATACATCCGCCACCCCGGTGGCGTGAACAACGTCGACGACGCCCTGATCGGCGGGATCAAGATCCAGTCGTCGTTCTAAAGAACCACTGAACCCCAATGTGGGAGCGAGCCTGCTCGCGAAAGCAATTTCAACTTCACCAAAGAAGTCGTCTGACATAGCGCTTTCGCGAGCAGGCTCGCTCCCACATGAAATTCGTTAGCTAGACAAGTTTTTATCTGAACCATGCCCACGCCAAATCGTCATCTACAGTGACTACAGCGCGGGACTACATAAAACGTCACGGAGAATCACACTATGAGCACCGAAAGTGCTTCGAGTCGGGGCCGTTTGCTACCGAGCCTGCTCGGCATTCTGCTTCTACTGATGGGCCTGGCCATGTTGGCCGGTGGGGTCAAGCTGAGCATGCTCGGCGGCTCGCTGTACTACCTGCTGGCCGGTATCGGCATTGCGCTGAGCGGCATCCTGTTGCTGCTGCGCCGTCGTGCGGCGCTGGGCCTGTATGCCATCGTCCTGTTTGCCAGCACCGTTTGGGCGCTGTGGGAAGTCGGTCTGGACTGGTGGCAACTGGTGCCACGTCTGGCCCTGTGGTTCGTCCTCGGCTTCGTGATGTTGCTGCCGTGGTTCCGTCGTCCGCTGCTGCTTGACGGCCCGGCGCCGATGGGCACTCGCGGCCTGACTGTGGCCGTGGTTCTGGCCGGTCTCACCGCGCTGATCAGCCTGTTCACCCACCCGGGCGAAACCTTCGGCGAACTGGGCCGCGACACCGCTGACACCACCAGCACCGCACCAGCGATGCCCGATGGCGACTGGCAGGCCTACGGCCGCACCGAATTCGGTGACCGTTATTCGCCGCTGAAGCAGATCACCCCGGCCAACGTCGGCAAGCTGCAAGAAGCCTGGCGCATCCAGACCGGCGACCTGCCGACCGCTGATGACCCGGTTGAACTGACCAACGAAAACACCCCGCTGAAAGCCAACGGCATGGTCTACGCCTGCACCGCGCACAGCAAAGTGTTGGCACTGGATCCGGACACCGGCAAAGAACTGTGGCGCTTCGACCCGCAGATCAAGAGCCCGGTCGGCTTCAAAGGCTTCGCCCACATGACTTGCCGTGGCGTGTCGTACTACGACGAAGCGGCTTACGCGAAAACTGAAAACGCAGCCTCGGCTGTGATTTCCGAAGCCGGCAAAGCCGTTGCTCAGGCTTGCCCGCGTCGTCTGTACCTGCCAACCGCTGATGCCCGCCTGATCGCCTTGAACGCCGACACCGGCAAAATCTGCGAAGGCTTCGGCACCAACGGTGTGGTTGACCTGACCCAAGGCATCGGCCCGTTCACCGCTGGTGGCTACTACTCCACCTCGCCAGCGGCGATTACTCGTGATCTGGTGATCATGGGCGGTCACGTCACCGACAACGAATCGACCAACGAGCCATCGGGCGTGATCCGCGCCTTCGACGTGCGCGACGGCCACCTCGTATGGAACTGGGACAGCGACAAGCCAGACGCCACCGAGCCTTTGGCACCGGGCGAAACCTACAGCCGCAACTCGGCCAACATGTGGTCGCTGGCCAGCGTCGACGAAAAACTCGGCATGGTTTACCTGCCACTGGGCAACCAGACCCCAGACCAGTGGGGCGCAGACCGCACCCCGGGCGCCGAGAAATTCAGCGCCGGCGTCGTCGCCCTGGACCTGGCCACCGGTAAAGTGCGCTGGAACTACCAGTTCACCCACCACGACCTGTGGGACATGGACGTTGGCAGCCAGCCAACCCTGCTCGACATGAAAACCGCCGACGGCGTCAAACCGGCGCTGATCGCCCCGACCAAACAGGGCAGCCTGTACGTCCTCGACCGTCGTGACGGCACGCCGATCATTCCGATCAAGGAAATCCCGGTACCGCAAGGCGCCGTCAAAGGCGACCACACCGCACCGACCCAGGCCCGTTCGGACCTCAACCTGCTGGCCCCGGAACTGACCGAAAAAGCCATGTGGGGCGCGAGCCCGTTCGACCAGATGCTGTGCCGCATCCAGTTCAAAGAACTGCGTTATGAAGGCCAGTACACCCCGCCGTCGGAACAGGGCAGCCTGATCTACCCGGGTAACGTCGGCGTGTTCAACTGGGGCGGCGTTTCGGTCGATCCGGTTCGCCAAATGCTGTTCACCAGCCCGAACTACATGGCCTTCGTTTCGAAAATGGTGCCACGCGAGCAAGTCGCCGCCGGCAGCAAACGCGAAAGCGAAACCGCTGGCGTGCAACCGAACACTGGCGCCCCATACGCGGTGATCATGCACCCGTTCATGTCGCCACTCGGCGTACCGTGCCAGGCCCCGGCCTGGGGCTACGTTGCCGGTATCGACCTGACCACCGGCAAAGTCGTATGGAAACGCAAAAACGGCACCAGCCGCGACAGCTCGCCAATCCCGATCGGCTTCACCCTGGGCGTGCCGAGCATGGGCGGCTCGATGGTGACTGCGGGCGGCGTCGGCTTCCTCAGCGGCACCCTCGACCAGTACCTGCGCGCGTACGACGTGAACAGCGGTAAAGAGCTGTGGAAATCGCGTCTGCCGGCGGGTGGTCAAGCGACCCCGATGACCTACACCGGCAAGGACGGCAAGCAATACGTCCTGTTGGTTGTCGGTGGTCACGGCTCGCTGGGCACCAAGATGGGCGACTACATCATTGCCTACAAACTGCCGGAATAAGCTGTAGCGGCGGTAAAACAAAGGCGATGTCCCGCAAGGGGCATCGCCTTTTTTGTGCACGCCATTTCTGCATCCACAGGAGAACCCTGTGGGAGCGAGCTTGCTCGCGAAGGCGTCAGCACGTTAAACATCTACGGTGCCTGACACAGCGCTTTCGCGAGCAAGCTCGCTCCCACAGGTTGAAAAGTGTTTGTCTGTGGGAAATGTACTCGTCCTACAGACGTTGAAAGTGGCGCGGAGTTTTCCGACAAGTCGCGTCGGTTGTGCCTCGGAAATCGGCTGGATAGGCTCTGGGTGTCGCTGCAAATTCAGCGAACGGGCGTCGCGGCCCGAGCAGTTCATTCGATTTGATGCATAATCGCCGGCCCAGACCGGAGCGCTCAGGCGCTTGTTGTTTGGTTTGATGGTGGCTGTGCGCGGGATACCTTCGGGTATGCCGAGATTGCCGAATGGCTCGGTCCGCGAACCCGCGTACAGCTGCCACCCTCAGTCGCGTCGCGGTGATTGAGAGTGACAGCCCCACTTATCATTCGGAGCGTCACTATGAAAAAGCCAACACCCAATCCGCCAGAAACCGAAGACACCACCCCCTACGAATTCCCCGGCTCGAAGCGATTCCACGAAGCCGCCGAACGCGCCCTCGACCACTACTTCAAACCCAACGCTTTAACCCTGCGCTTCCACAAACCCAGCACCATGTTCCAGGTCGCCCCCGATCAGGACAACGAAAGCCTGCTGGTCCACGCCTGCGAATCACTGGCACAGGCCAGCCTGATGACCAGCGACATTGCCGCCTACATCGACATCCCGCAGCGACGGACGGTGCTGGCGATCCAGCAAATCATCATGCTCGCCGAACTGGCGGTGAATCAGGTGCTGGATAACCACGAAATCCCCCAACCTTCCGCGCACAACTAACCCCTGTGGGAGCCTGCTCGCGAAGGCGTGGTGACTGACCCACCGCTTTCGCGAGCAGGGCCTATATAACTCGCCTCACAGGGCATCATCACGAACAGGCATAAAAACCTGTCAGATGTGACAGTTACCTGTTTATGCCGTTTCTCTCAGACTTCCTTCTCCAACCCAATCAGGCAAGGAAGCACCCATGACAAATCCAAAAGCGTCCCCAGCAGTCTTCACTTTCGGGTCACTGACCGTTGATGTGAAAGGCACTCTTGGCGGTACCTATTTAGATCTGTCCAGCTACACGACGACAGCCATATTGGTGTCTTTCAATCCGTTGGGGGGTTACGACTTTTCCTTCCGGCATAACGATGGCTTATCGAGCAAACGGTACCTTTACCTGTCGTTTCGCAACCTGCTGATTCCTTCCACACCTGACTACTCTGAAAGCGTCGTTACCGAACGGGGCACCCAGGTCTATGAATATGAAATGACATCCTCTTCAACCATCGCGGTCACTCAACCCAATCCCAACCTATATCGATATGCCTTCAACGACTTCAAGCTGGCCGGCAAGGCACGCCAGACGAATGACACGCGTGAACTCACCTGTAATGGGTTCTTCCTGCTTCAGGAACTGACGTGGCCGTTGTAATGATCTTGGTCAGGCAAACCCGTACCCAAATGCAGACCGTGAAAAAAATCAAAAGCCCCTCACCCTAACCCTCTCCCAGAGGGAGAGGGGACTGACTGTGGTGTTTCGAAGAGATACGCCGACGTGCGATACCGTGTCGAACTCAGGTTTGAAACAGATCAAAAGCCCCTCACCCTAGCCCTCTCCCAGAGGGAGAGGGGACTGATCGAGGTGTTTGGGAGAGCTACGCCGACGTGCGATACCGCGTTGAACGAAAATCTTGAAAAGCCCACAAATCGGCCCCCTCTCCCTCGGGAGAGGGCTGGGGTGAGGGGCGAATCCAACGCAAATCAAAAGCCGGCCACGCTGTGCTCCTCACCACTCAACAGGATGAGCGTTAGCTCGGCTGCAGCTCTTGATCTGTAGGGCGACATCGGAAGGCTGAGCGCAGGGATTGATCCGGGGGTGGGAGCGCAGCGACCGTTTGGCGCAGCCAAACACATCGAGAGGAGGTGCAGCGCAGCAAACCGGAGGCGATGCCCCCGGATCGATCCCGCAGCGAAGGAACCCCGAGCCCCAGCGAGCGGGCCGCACGCAGGAGCAAGCGTTTTTTTGCTTACTTTTTTGAGGCGTTTGTCAAAAAAGTGAGTCGCCGTAAGGGCGAAACCCTAAGAAGCCGTTACCGAAGAAACGGATATCCCCCCAAACCCCCAAGAACATGGTCGGCCCAGAGGCCGCCAAGCCCAAAGCGTGAACCCTGTCAAAACCCTGAACACACAATCAGAAACACCGCCCCCCATTGAAACCACCCAGCCCCTGCCCCATCTAAGACCCATACCCCATTGCGCAGGTGCCCCATGAGCGACCAGCAAGAATTCCCGGAAAACCCCGACGACTACACCGAAGCCGAAAACATCGAACACACCTCCTCCGGCAAAGGCCTCGCCCTGCCTGGCCAGAACCTGCCGGACAAGGTCTACATCATCCCGATCCACAATCGCCCGTTCTTCCCGGCCCAAGTCCTGCCGGTCATCGTCAACGAAGAACCCTGGGCCGAAACCCTCGAACTGGTCAGCAAATCCGAACACCACTCCCTGGCCCTGTTCTTCATGGACACGCCCCAGGAAGACCCGCGCCACTTCGACACCGGCGCCCTGCCGCAATACGGCACGCTGGTCAAAGTCCACCACGCCAGCCGCGAGAACGGCAAACTGCAATTCGTCGCCCAGGGCCTGAGCCGTGTGCGCATCAAAACCTGGCTCAAACACCACCGCCCACCGTACCTGGTCGAAGTCGAATACCCGCACCAGCCCACCGAGCCGACCGACGAGGTCAAGGCCTACGGCATGGCGCTGATCAACGCAATCAAGGAACTGCTGCCGCTCAACCCGCTGTACAGCGAAGAGCTGAAAAACTACCTCAACCGCTTCAGCCCCAACGATCCGTCGCCACTCACCGACTTCGCCGCCGCCCTGACCTCCGCCACCGGCCCCGAGCTGCAAGCCGTGCTCGACTGCGTGCCGATGCTCAAGCGCATGGAAAAAGTCCTGCCGATGCTGCGCAAGGAAGTCGAAGTCGCGCGCCTGCAAAAAGAAATCTCGGCGGAAGTTAACCGTAAGATCGGCGAGCATCAGCGCGAGTTCTTCCTCAAGGAACAACTCAAGGTCATCCAGCAGGAACTCGGCCTGACCAAGGACGACCGCAGCGCTGACCTCGAACAGTTCGAGCAACGTCTGGAAGGCAAGGTCCTGCCGGCGCAGGTGCAGAAGCGCCTCGAAGAAGAAATGAACAAACTGTCGATCCTCGAGACCGGCTCGCCGGAATACGCGGTGACCCGCAACTACCTTGATTGGGCGACTTCGGTGCCGTGGGGCGTGTACGGCGAGGACAAACTCGACCTCAAGCACGCGCGCAAAATCCTCGACAAACACCACGCCGGCCTCGACGACATCAAGGATCGCATCCTCGAATTCCTCGCCGTCGGTGCTTATAAAGGCGAAATCAGCGGCTCCATCGTGCTGCTGGTCGGCCCGCCGGGCGTGGGTAAAACCAGCGTCGGCAAATCCATCGCCGAATCCCTCGGCCGGCCGTTCTACCGCTTCAGCCTCGGCGGCATGCGCGACGAAGCCGAGATCAAGGGCCACCGCCGCACCTACATCGGCGCACAGCCGGGCAAACTGGTGCAGGCGTTGAAAGATGTCGAAGTGATGAACCCGGTGATCATGCTCGACGAGATCGACAAGATGGGCCAGAGCTACCAGGGCGATCCGGCCTCGGCGCTGCTGGAAACCCTCGACCCGGAACAGAACGTCGAATTCCTCGACCACTACCTCGACCTGCGCATGGACTTGTCTAAAGTCCTGTTCGTCTGCACCGCCAACACCCTCGATTCGATCCCAGGCCCGTTGCTCGACCGCATGGAAGTGATTCGCCTGTCGGGCTACATCACCGAAGAAAAAGTCGCCATCGCCAAGCGTCACCTGTGGCCGAAATTGCTGGAAAAGGCCGGTGTGTCCAAGGGCAGCCTGAGCATCAGCGACAGCGCCCTCAAATCCCTGATCGACGGATACGCCCGTGAAGCCGGCGTGCGCCAGCTCGAGAAACAAATGGGCAAACTGGTGCGCAAAGCGGTGATGAAACTGATCGACGACCCGAAAGCGGTGATCAAGCTCGGACCGAAAGATCTCGAAGCGTCACTGGGTCATCCGGTGTTCCGCAATGAACAAGTGTTGTCCGGCACCGGCGTGATTACCGGTCTGGCGTGGACCAGCATGGGCGGCGCAACCTTGCCGATTGAAGCGACGCGGATTCACACGCTCAATCGCGGTTTCAAACTCACCGGGCAACTCGGCGATGTGATGAAGGAATCGGCGGAGATCGCCTACAGCTACGTCAGCTCGCACTTGAAACAGTTCGGCGGAGACGCGAAATTCTTCGATGAGGCTTTCGTCCACTTGCACGTACCGGAAGGCGCGACACCGAAAGACGGCCCGAGCGCCGGCGTGACCATGGCCAGCGCCCTGCTTTCGCTGGCGCGTAATCAGCCGCCGAAAAAAGGCGTGGCAATGACCGGTGAACTGACGCTGACCGGCCATGTGCTGCCGATTGGCGGAGTGCGTGAGAAGGTGATTGCGGCACGGCGGCAGAAGATTTTCGAGCTGATTTTGCCGGAGCCGAATCGGGGTAATTTTGAGGAACTGCCGGATTATCTGAAGGAAGGGATTACCGTGCACTTCGCCAAGCGGTTTGCCGATGTGGCGAAGGTACTGTTCTGACCGGTAGCCCGTAGCCCCTCACCCCAGCCCTCTCCCCCAGGAGAGGGAGCCAACCGAGCCGTCTTGCGCTATGCGCCGACCTGAAACACCGGGTCGATTATGGATTCGCTGACGCACGCTCAGGTCGGCGTACCTCGCCAATATCCCCCGATCAGTCCCCTCTCCCTCTGGGAGAGGGCTAGGGTGAGGGCTTGGCATTGTCACACTTTGTCTCATCTTCAGTTATGCTCGCCGTTCGTCGTGAACGCCTGGAGCCGCTGACCTTATGTCCCCCACTCGCCTGTTTCTCCCCCTCGCCCTCTCGTTGCTGGCCGCTTGCGCCACGCAACCGAAACACAACGTGACCGTGGAAAAACAAAGCGAATGCCCCGTACGGCTCACCAACGGGCAAAACCTCATCATCATGCTACCAAGCAACCCGACCACGGGTTATCGCTGGGCCATTCAGGATTCCGCTGGCGGCGTATTGCGCGCACTCAGCCCCGAGGTCTACAGCAATCCGGAAGATGCCGGCGTGGTCGGCGCAGCGGGTTTGTCGACCTGGCGCTTCCAGGCCTTCGCCCCCGGCACCGGGCGTCTGCGCCTGACTTCGCAACAGCCGTGGGCGCCGGAAGTGTTGCCAGTGGAAACCTTTGACTGCGCCATTTCGGTGAATTGATCGTGGGCTGGCTGATTCTGGCGCTGATGGGCGCGGTGACGTTTCTCTACGGTGTCAGCACCCACGCGGCGCTGCTCTGCCTGTTGGTCAAACCGCTGCCGGTGCTGGCATTGCTCGGCTGGCTGCACGATGCGCCACCCAGCGACTATCGACGCTGGATCAGCCTCGGTCTGATTTTCTCGCTGCTCGGTGATGTGTTGCTGGCGTGGCCGGGGGATCTTTTTGTGTTTGGGCTTGGTGCGTTTCTGGTCGCGCATCTGGCTTATCTGAAGGCTTATCTGAGTGACTGCAAGCGTCTGGCGATATTGCCGCTGCTGCTTGCCCTCGCCGTCGGTGCGGTGCTGCTGGGGCTGCTGATTTCCAGCGGTCTGGGGCCGTTGCTGGTGCCAGTGATCGTCTACGGCACGGCCATCAGCGCGATGCTCTGGCGCGCTTTGGCACGACTCGGAACCAATGTGCCGAAACGTTCGGCGCTGTTGGCGGCGGGTGGCGCGCTGGCGTTTGTGTTCTCGGACAGCGTGATTGGTATTGATCGCTTTGTATCGCCATTCCACGCCGCGCCGTACGTCATCATCCTCAGCTACTGGCTGGGCCAGTGGGGCATCGCCGCCTCCGCGTTCTCCCAGACCAAACGCTAATCCTTGTGGCGAGGGAGCTCGCTCCCGCTCGGCTGCGCAGCAGTCGCCAAACCTGAGTACGAGATATACCTGCAGCATCGTATGCAGCGGTTTTTGGGTCGCTTCGCAACCCGGCGGGAGCAAGCTCCCTCGCCACAGGTGGGTGTTTGCGGCTTGCGTGCGGCGCTTTATCAGACAACCCAAGCATCCCGACGCCACTTTGGCTAAAATGCCGGCCTTTTCCACCGACACTGCCGGAACCGCCGTGAGCAAAGAACCCGATCGCATTTTCGCCAAGCCTTTGGCCCAGGTACCCGACTTCGCCTTCAACGAAGACGTGGTGCGGGTGTTCCCGGACATGATCAAGCGCTCGGTGCCGGGTTACCCGACCATCGTCGAAAACCTCGGCGTGCTCGCCGCGCAGTTCGCTCAGCCGAACAGCGTGCTCTACGATCTTGGCTCATCCTTGGGCGCGGTGACTCAAGCGCTGCGCCGTCACGTGCGCACCGACGGTTGCCGGGTGATTGCTGTGGATAACTCCGCCGCCATGGTCGAGCGCTGCCGTGAATACCTCAACGGTCAGGACTCGATGTTCCAGGAGTTGCTGCCGGTGGACGTGATCGAAGGCGACATCCTTGCCCTCGAGTTTCAGCCAGCCTCGGTGGTGGCGCTGAACTTCACCCTGCAATTCATCGCCCCGGATCAGCGCACCGCGTTGCTCTCGCGCATTCGCCAATCACTGCTGCCGGGCGGCGCGCTGATCCTGTCGGAAAAGCTGCGCTTTAACGATGCCGAAGAACACGCGCTGCTCACTGATCTGCACGTCGCCTTCAAACGCGCCAACGGCTACAGCGAACTGGAAATCGCCCAGAAGCGCAGCGCCATCGAAAACGTCATGAAGCCCGACAGCCTCGAAGAACACCGCGAACGCCTGCTGGCCGCCGGGTTCTCGAAAGTCGTGCCGTGGTTTCAGTGTCTTAACTTTGCCTCGTTGATTGCCTTGCCATGATTGATCTGTCCCCCCTCGCCCGCCGCTTGGCTGGCACACCGCTGGCCGAATGGGCCAACACCCTGCAGCGTCAACTCGACAAGAAAATGGACAAAGGTCACGGCGATCTGGAGCGCTGGCAAAGTGCGCTGGACGCCTTGCCGAAGATCCAGCCGAGCGAAGTCGATCTGCTCAACGGCTTGAAACTCGACACCGATTGCGACGAGGAAACCCGCGCGCAGATGCGTACTGCGCTGATGGGCTTGTCGCCGTGGCGCAAAGGGCCGTTTGATCTGTTTGGCGTGCACGTCGACACCGAATGGCGTTCGGACTGGAAGTGGTCACGGGTGGCGCCGCATCTGGACCTGAAAGGCAAACGCATCCTCGATGTCGGCTGCGGCAACGGTTATTACATGTGGCGCATGCTCGGCGCCGGCGCGAACAGTGTGATTGGTGTCGACCCGAACTGGCTGTTCTTCTGCCAGTTCCAGGCGGTGCAGCGTTATCTCTCAGAGCCGAACGCCTGGCACTTACCGTTCCCGTTTGAAGACCTGCCGCCGAATCTGGAAGGTTTCGACACGGTGTTTTCGATGGGTGTGTTCTATCACCGTCGCTCGCCGATCGAGCATTTGCTGGCGTTGAAGGATTGCCTGGTCAAGGGCGGTGAGCTGGTGCTGGAAACGCTGGTGGTCGAAGGCGACAAGCATCAAGTGCTGGTGCCGGAGGATCGATATGCGCAGATGCGCAACGTGTGGTTCCTGCCGTCGGTGCCGGCGCTGGAATTGTGGTTGCGTCGCGCGGGGTTTACCGACATTCGTTGCGTAGACGTGAGCACCACGACGGTCGAGGAACAGCGCGGTACCGAGTGGATGAAGTATCAGTCGCTCAGCGATTTCCTTGATCCGGAAGATCACAGCAAAACCATCGAAGGATTGCCGGCACCGATGCGCGCGGTGATCGTCGCCAAGAAGTAATCCAATCTTTCAAACACTGCGGTGAGCCCACCCCTCACCCCAGCCCTCTCCCAAGGGAGAGGGCGCTGATCTTTGAGCTTTTCAAAACTTGAGTTCGACTCGATAACTCAGGTCGGTGCACCTCGCCCATCCAGTCCGGTCAGTCCCCTCTCACTGTGGGAGAGGGAGCTGATCTTTGGGCTTTTCGAAACTTGAGTTCGACTCGGTATCTCAGGTCGGCGGACCTCGCCCATCCAACCCGGTCAGCCCCCTCTCCCTGTCGGAGAGGGAGCCGATCTTTGGGCTTTTCGAAACTTGAGTTCGACTCGGTCTCTCAGGTCGGCGGAGATCGCCCATCCAGTCCGGTCAGTCCCCTCTACCTCTGGGAGAGGGTTAGGGTGAGGGGCTCTTCGCTCTACGGGCGCGGAAGAACTCGGTCAACACCGCGCCACACTCTTCAGCCAACACCCCACCTTCATACAACACCCGGTGATTCAAAAAGCCCTGGGTAAAAAACTGCCCCTGACTCTGCACAATCCCCGCCTTCGGCTCCAGCGCGCCATACACCACGCGCGCCACCCGCGAATGCACGATCAAGCCCGCGCACATGCTGCACGGTTCCAGCGTCACATACAGCGTGCTGCCCGGCAGTCGATAATTATCCACCGCCTCTGCCGCCGCGCGGATGGCGACCATTTCTGCGTGGGCACTCGGGTCGCTGGTACTGATCGGGCAATTGAAGCCGCGCCCGATGATCTCGCCGTCCTGCACCAGCACCGCGCCCACCGGCACTTCGCCGAGCGCTGCGCCTTGTGCGGCAAGGGCCAGGGCTTCGCGCATGAAATCGCGATCACGGCTGCGGTCGATGATCGCCGCAGGGCGAATCTGGCGCATCACTTCACCTCGATGGCGGCCATCAGGCCGGTTTCCATGTGGTCGATCACGTGACAGTGGAACATCCACACCCCCGGATTATCGGCCACCAGCGCCACTTGCGCGCGCTCGTTCTTGCCCAGCAGATAAGTGTCGGTGAAGTACGGAATGATCTTGTGCCGGTTCGACGCAATCACCTTGAAGCTCATACCGTGCAGGTGGATCGGGTGCTG
Organism: Pseudomonas fluorescens; assembly: GCF_001648775.1. GTDB lineage: Bacteria > Pseudomonadota > Gammaproteobacteria > Pseudomonadales > Pseudomonadaceae > Aquipseudomonas > Aquipseudomonas fluorescens_M. The sequence goes on along the minus strand of NZ_LVEJ01000018.1, from coordinate 62,959 downwards.
GTACTGGGTCATGTTTTTCAATTCAAAAATGTAACTCTGGCCCAACTTCAAACTGGCAATCGGCCGATCGGCACAGGTCTTGTCGGTGATGTCCCAGGCTTTGCCGTTGATTTGCCACAGACTCGGCGGCTTGCCGTTGTCGACGTTGACCGACACCGAACCAACCCATTCGAAATTGAAGTTGAGTTTCTCGGCATTGGCCAGGTCCGGCTCAGCCACCGGGTTGGCCGGCAGGGCTTTCGGCCAGTCCGTCGGCGCATCGTTATTGGCCACCGAGCGCAGCGTGCCCAGACGTACCGGGCCGTTGCGCAGCGACAGTTCTTCGCCGGCCGCCGGGGCCTTGATCGCCAGGCAAATACGCATGCCCGGACCCAGCCAGTATTCCTTGCCCAATGGGCGCGGCTCCACCGGATTGCCGTCCAGTGCGTAGATCTTCGCCTCGACGCCGGGAATGTTGATGCGATAAGTCAGGGTGTTATCGAGATTGAGCAGGCGCACGCGGGTGATCTGGCCGGCGGGCAATTCAATCACCGGCGTCGGCACGCCATTGATCGTCGACAAACGACCAGCGGTACCGCCCCGCGCCGCTTCACGCGGGATGCTGAACTCGACGAAATTACCTTCGTCATCGATGTGCCAGTTCTTCAGGCTCAGGGTCTTTTCGTACTGGAAACCGGTCGGCTCGCGCTCTTCGATGATCAGCGGCCCGACCAACCCGCGCCCCAGCTCTTCACTGCTGCTGACGTGCGGGTGATACCAGTAACTGCCGGCGTCCGGCACGCGGAATTTGTAATCGAAGTATTCGCCCGGCAACACCGGCAGTTGCGACACGTACGGCACGCCGTCCATCTCCAGCGGCAGGCGAATGCCGTGCCAGTGAATGGTGGTCGCTACCGGCAGATGATTGATGAAGCGCACCCGCAGCCATTCACCCTGGCGCACGCGCAACTCGGTGCCCGGCGCCGAGGGGCCGAACGCCCACGCCTCGGTCTTGTGCCCAGGCACCAGCTCAACGTCCAGCGGCGCGGCAATCAACTCGTAATCGTGACCGGCGTCAGCGTCAGCCATTTTGCCCAGCCAGTACCGCGACGCGCCCCCCGCTCCGACACCAACGACAACAAGACCGGCCAGGCCACCGAGGATTTGGCGACGGGTAAAGGACATGAACTCAACTACCTCACGTATCTGCGACGGGCCTGAGGCCCGTAAAAGGCGAATACGATACACCTGCGGTTGGGAAACAGTAAGGGCGACTCAGGGCCGCACATCAGCACGAGCGGCGAAACGTCACTGTGCGATACATAACTAGTGCATGGCGGCGCAGCGGATCGGCCATGCTCGCTCTCCGTTTTCCCCATGGATGGAGAAATGCATGATCGCACCCGAACGCCGCCTGCTGCCGAACGCCGCCGACAAGGCCAGCCTCAAGGCCATCGCGACAACCCTCGTACAAACCTGCCCCAGCCTGCTGGACGCGGCCCGCGAAGTCGCCCGGCAATTGCTGAGCGACCAAGGCCTGGCAGACCTCGACCCGGACCGGGTGTATTTCCACCGGTTCCGCACAGCGCAGAGCAGCACGCTGACCTTCACCGGTTGGGAGCATCTGCTGGAAAAGCCCTACGAATCGCTGACCCTCACCCAATTGGTGATCCATCGTTTCCGCGCCACCGATCAGGACAACGCGGATCTGTTGGGTCTTTACGCAGGCTTCTATTCGGAGGGGCCGCAGGCCGAAAACTTCAATCAGAGTAATGAGGTGCGCCTGCTCGGCAGCGACGTGCTACGGGTGTTCTGGAGCGTTGACTTCAGCACGCGCTACACCCGCCAACTGAGCACCTTCTGGCAAGCCTCTTCGACCAATTTCCGCACGTTGGCCAAGTGCAATTTTCTCAGTCAGGCCATACGAGCACTGCAGCAGGGCCATCTGGACGGCAACGATTTCCAGCGTGTCACCGACTCGGTGATCGGCCCTATCACCTGGCCCGTCACCCTGCAAATGCTCGAGGCGATGCACCCGGTCAGCGCGGACGTGCGGGCGCTGGATCTCGACGGTCACGTCGCCACGAATGTCTTGCGCTGGGTCGAGGACAGCGGCCGGCAAACCCTGTATTTGCCGGGCGAAGCCCAGGCCTTTCGCTTGATGGAGGATGAAGCGGATCTGCACTGGTGGACGCTCGAGCAGATGAACGTGGAGAACAAACGCAAGACCTTTCTCAATCACTGGCCGTTGGCTGACCGCGAGCAGATAACTGAAAACCTCACCGACCTGATGAATCGTCTGGTCAGCACTTGGGGTCACAGCGATCATCAAATGATCAATCGCAGCAACATCGCCATCAGCGGTGACGCGTTTACCTGGTTAAGCGATTCGACGCACCGTGCGATGGCGGCCGAGGCAAGCCTGTCGCTGACGTCCAACAGCGACCTGCGCAAAAAACTCTGGATGGGTTACCTGAGTGCCGGCCTCAAGGTATTCGGGCCGATGGCGGCGGTGGGCTGGCCGCTGGCGTTGCCGGTGATTGGTGCCGGCATTGCCAATATGGGCCTGAATATCGATCAGGCCGTCAACGGCAGGACGGCCGTCGAGCGCAAGACCGGCACCCTCGGCGCGATCCTCAACGGCATCGAAACGCTGTTCAACGTGGCATTCCTGGCGGGCGCCGGTGAGTTGCTCGAGGTCGGGCCGCAGGTGGAAATTGCCGATGCCGAGGAAATGGCCGGGCTGATCGAATTCACCTCGGCCAGCGAACCGCCGCTGCCCGCCAGGGAGCCGGCGCCGGTCATGGTCGCGAGCGAAGCGGTTGAAGAGATTTCAAACGAAATCCCCACTCAGTCAACACTGCCCTCAACCCCGCTCGAAAGCCCCGCGCCGATCAGCCCGGCAAGCCCCGGCATTCCCGCCCGTTATCAATGCAACGAATTGCTCGATCGCTACACGGCAGAAACCGCCCCCGGGAAATTCCAGGGCATTTACCGCCTCGATAACGACCCGCCCCATGCGATCAAGATCGGTGGCAACGCCTACTACGTGCGCTACTTCGCCGCCACCGAGGCCAGTGGCAACTGGGCAATCGTCGCCCCTGAGCGCCCCAACCAGTTCGCTTACTCATTGCCGGTACGCTTGAATGCCGCCGGGATATGGGAGCGCATGCCCGCGCTGCGCCTCAACGGTGGCGGGCAATGTGTGGGCAAACCGTGTACGCCTGAGGTTGAACTGCGCTCATTTACCACGACCTCTACGCCGTCGCCGGATCTACCGCTGGTCGAGCCGGTTCCGCCGACTGCCCGTCCGATACGTCTGGTGACGACTAAATATGACGTGATGGGTCAAGACATGGACCAACTGAAAAAGTGGGCGATGAACTTGCCCGAGGAACCCGCCGAAATGCCTCGAGCCGCCACCGGCGCCCTGAGCGCCGAGGAGTTGTATACACGCTACTTCCGCTACCTGCGCACGCAACTGCTGAACGAAGCCAAAGAGCATTATTCGGAGCTGAAATGGACCAACCTGCCGGCACGTCCGGCCATGCCCGAGATCAGCCATTCGATGCAAATGGATGAGCTGATTGAGCGGATCTTCGCCAAGACTCAGGGTCTGGTCGTGGGCGAAACCCTGGATCGCATCACCAGCATGCGCTTCATGATCGAGAACATGCCGGCGCTCGCCCGCCACGCCACCACGCTCTACGTGCGTGATCTGCTGAGCGACTTTGCCCAGGCAGACCTGAACAGTTTCCATGCCACTGGAGTGATGACAGAGGATCTGCGGATTTATCTGACGAGCCTCGGCACCGACCCGGATGAAGCGTTCAACGCCCTCGAACTGGCGAAGACCGCTCAGGCCCATGGCGTGCGGATTCAGGGCCTGGATTGCGCGGCGAGCTACAAAATGAAAATCCCGCTGACCACGTTCGAAGAGCAGATGATGGGCGCTCGCCTCAGCTCCCTGATCATGTGGGGCGATGAGATTCTCAATCGGCCGGGCAAATGGATCGCGCTGATCGGTGCAGAGAACACCAATAATTTCCGGGGCTTGCCGGGCATCAGTGAACTGCGCGGCGGCATTGGTCTGCGCATTGAAGAAGCCTTCCCGGCCGAAGAGCCGGGCGTCGCTATCGACCCCGGTCTGAAAGTAGCGCGCGGCCCCTTCGACAACGGCACCATGACGCGCGATGCATTCGACATCCTCTACGCCGACCTGCGCCTGCAAATCGAAGCGCCCGAACCGATCTGGAACGAGGCAACCCTCGACCACTTGCTGCACCGCAATGGCATGTACCTGTTCGAGAAGTCGCAAAACGATTACCGACTCGTCCGCCGCAACAGCTTCGGCACCATCGCGCGAACACTGGTAAACCAGACTCAGGATGGCCAGGTCTACATCTGGCTGCAGTCGATGCCACGCATCAGCGGCGTGCTGTTTCCGGACATCGCCGCGTTGTCTCAACGCCTGATAGAACTGGGCCTGAAACTGCAAAGTCGTATACCTTTGTGATAGGTTTTCAGCGGCTTGATGAGGCGGCTGGATACCGTTTCCAGCAACTCACGATGTTGATCCCATTAGCCAGCGAAGCAACTTGTTACCGTTGGGCTTTGCGCCCGAAAACAAAAATGCCAGTCAGTAAAACTGACTGGCATTGGCGAAGATCCGTACGCTGTAATCAACGCGAAACAGAATAATTCTGGACGATATCGTTCTCGAAAAAGATTCTCAAACTGATCCCCTGGGCGGATTCACGAGTACGAGCTGGTTTGATCGAAGACTGTAAGACATATCAAAAGCAGAAGCCCGCTATTAAGCGGGCGTTTTTTATTACGAATTCCTACCCGTTAACCTCGACTGGCCAGCAAGTCAAACCTGACGAAAAACTCTCGCGGCCCCTTCGCCACATGAAACTCAGCTTCCAAGACCTTCGGAACAGGAACGAATATGCGCTCCTTGGTGATGAGAGTGGTCGTGGCAAACATTCCGCCTCCCGTCTTGTTACTGTCAATCGCGTCCCTAAGCTCGATGTCGTAATAGAGGCTCAGCCTCTCCGTCACCTCAGTAAAAATATAGACTACGCGATGTCCGCCCCAAAGAATTCGGGTGGTATGTGGGACCATGAAAAAGTCCACCTCGGTCGTCATAAGACGGTCGGATAGTCCAAGCAACATGGTGAACTGGTTTAGTAGAGGGTAATGTCCTTCCGTGGTCAAAATCTTCATGGACGAAGAGATGCTGTTCCGAATGATCGGAGGCGTGGCCATGAACTCTTGTCCTTCCACCGCTACGTCAGACCGCACGGGGGACTCGACAAGACCCGGTACTTCGTGCTCTATCGATCCCACTTGCTCGGCCGAAACCCGCTGCGTTTGTGGGCGTGCTAGGGCTTTAGCAGCTTTGAGGACAGCAGGAAAAGATGACGTGCCCGCCAGGTAATCGCCAAGAACCCCCTCAAGATCGCCACGGTCAGACTCTTCAAGCCGGTAAAGCTCCTTGCTACGGAGCAGCACCTTTCTTAACGCCTCTACACCTCCTTTAGTCGAAGAAGGCACGTACTGCTGAATCTTCGGGTAGATGTTGACCCGAACATAGTCTTTCATAAACTGCGCGAAGAGTTCATAGGCATTTGTTTGGATTTCCATTAGCGGCTTTACTGAAGAGTTCCCTTTCGCAATAAATAATTTGACCGTGCCTCCGTTCTCTTCAGCCAACACGGTCACTCCGTGTGAGATATCTGCGAAAGCGACGTCTACATCAGGCACGAGATAGTCGTCTCGCAGGATATTTGCGATACGGAATAGAACGGATGCTTCCGGGATTTCAAGATCTTGGCCGGAATATACCTTGAGGATTTGCGCGCTATGGGGAACTTGCTTCAACCGTAAGACAGATGTCAGATACTGCTGCTGCACCTTGCGTCTTGGTTGATTTGGCGACAGTTGAACCACGAAGTTATCTTCGTTGGCGAAAGTCCCAATCACAGACCGGTCATTACTCGCGTACTGATAGGAATTACGAGATCCGATATAGGCAGATAAATCACCTAGGGCTACGTTTTCTTCTCGGGGGTGGACGAGAATACTAATACGTTTGGCGAGATCGTACCGACCATGTGCGGAAATCCAAGCAAGCAATGCATTGCTACGGTCTCCCAGATGACTCTCCCCCAACATTTGAGAGGCCGCTTTCTCAGCAAGCGCTATGAGAATTAACGCCTGATCGATACTTTCCCGGTTCAGCGCGTCTCGCCCCGCGGTCGGCTGCAAAAACGGCAGGTTGGCGTAACCGCCAAACTGATAATTTCCAGCAACCGGTATAGGGGCCAAACCGAAGTAAGACCTTAGGCCCATTAGTTGGCCGCCGCTCTGAAGCAATGCCATCTCGCCATCAATCGAAATACCAGAAACTGATATATCACTGACCACTACGAGGATCTGAGCATTGGCATCTGCGCTCACTGAAAACCGAGCTTTGAAGCCCTGATTTTCCAACTCGACATTTCCCAGCGGGTTGAATTGCTTAGCTTGTATCGGCAATACGTCCATCATCGCGCGTGTGCTGATCAGCTCGCCGTCAAGATAAATCGGGACCGGTAGAAGTGCAACATAAGGGTCGAGGTAGGACTTGGCCTGTTCGCTGGTGATCGAATTTGCCGAATCCAAAGTTGCTGATAGGGTGGTCCCAATCGGCTGCTCAGTTTCAAGCTTTTCAAACGTTATGCACTCTTCACCAATCTTCAGATTGTCCCGCTCGGCGAGGGTCGCTAGTGCTCCCGCCGCTTCGTGGGATCGTGTAACAATTGTGAGCTTAGAGCAGACGCCAAAGTTGGCCATGGCGCCGATACCGAAAGTTCCAACGACCCCTGCCTGCTTAGCTCGAACGGAATGCTTCCCACTCGACCCTGCCTTCCAAAAGTTCTCCCGCAGTACGTGTTCGTCCATCCCGACGCCATTGTCCACGATGATGATCTCGTTGCCTTCAATCTTGACCTCGATGCGGCCACCTTGTAAGAGAGGACCGGAGGAAGCGAATCGCTCCCTGACGGCATCGTAGGCGTTCTGCAGGTTCTCGCGCAGCATGGCGAGCGGTGAGTCGTAGATCTCTTTAGCAAGAATCTGCAAAACCCGGCCCGTCTCGACCTGAAAGACAATACCGTCACTCATTTTGCAGCCCTCGCTTTAATGCTGGATACGATGTGTTCAATACTAGCGTCGGTGGACGCCAACACGAATGGATCAGCTAAATACCGTTCGCGAGCCTCGGAATCTCCGGTTTCGGCCACGGCAGTCCCTAGGAGCACCGCCTCGGATATATCGCGAGGACCTGAAAGCAACTTTATCGTGGCAAAGGGATCTTCTAACTCCTGTAGCGCCCGGAAGCAGTATTTACGGACAAGAGAATCTTCCATGTGCTCGGATAGCAAATCCACCACTCCTCGCCAGTCGCCGCCACCAAGGAGACGATCGGCACTCTCCATGACAAGTTGCAGGTCAAGACCATTGGGGCGCGAGGCGAGTGGGGGGGATAGTTCGAAGTCCACGTAGGTTCGGTTGGTATCGAAAAAGTATCCAGGACCCCAGACCGGCGTGCTGAACTGCAGATTGACCATCTGTCGCTGGTGCAGACGTCCGGTCAAGGCGTCGGTGTCGATCTCTACGATATTGTAGCCACGGGGTGCCCCTGGGCTTAGGTTCGTAGGCCCGGCGCAGAGCGACGCAGCACTAGCTATCACGATCTTTCGCTTTTCAGGGCCTAGGCGATATCGTTCATCGAAACACTCGGTACGGTGCTGATGGCCATGCATACCGAGAGCTACACCGCCATCGATTAATAACTGTAGAAAGCTCGAGTCCAGATAGTCGTCCTGAGAAGGACCACCAGCCAAATTGTGATGCCAAGCGGCTGCTAGCAACCAACCTGTTCTCGATGACGCGGACAGTTGTCGTCTTGCCTCGGCCAACGCTGTCGGATGCATCCGACCTGCGCGTTGCATTGGGTCGTTGCCATGACAGCTACTTAAGGCGAGCAACGAGAGCTTTTGGTCGGGAAAGTCGAAAAAGTCGAATTGCTCTTCCGGCTGGAGTGAGTAACGTCGACGACCTTGGTAGAAATCGGCATACAGGCCAGCAAACTCGGCGAGGCGTTCGGAGTACTTTGCTTGATCTACAACCCTGTAGAATGCCAGCTCTCGCCATGACCAACGTAGGGCAGAATTCGGTTTGAAAAACTCAGCCACAAGTGCGGCACGTTCGCCACTGTCGGTCGGCATCGGGACAAGAGCAATGCTTTCCAAAACCCTTTTGTACGTGACGTCGTGATTGCCAGGTAGAATAACGACCTTTTCACGGTCCCCCGCGAACAGCCGGTCGGCTAAACCTACAAGGAACTCCAAGGCTTGCGCCGTTTGACGTTTAATCTCCTTGTCAGCATCGGCTGCGTTGGCCGAAACGCCATAAACCAGGTCACCGCTCACGACGCATAGGGCAGGGCTCGGCGGAGCAGCCTCGTCATTTGAAACGGCCTCAAGGTCCCGCACCAAAGAATCAATCAGCCAGACGTTTGGCACCTCGTCGGCTAAATCGCGATGAAGATCGGAAAGATGCAGGATTGAATAGCGCATACTCTTTTTCGATCTCTCCGTTGGGTCCCGGCATCATAGCGGCAAGCTCTTGGCTTTGGTAGGCGGCTGGACGCGTAACTATGCCACCCACGCCATACCGACCGAACGTAATGATCTCCTGACGGCCGCGGATGGAGCGGCTGTAGCGAAATGAGATGGAGCCGGCATTGGTGGCAGCCGCATATAGCTTGTCGCGGTCGTTCACCTTGTAGAGTTTTTCTTTGCGTTTGAGGTTACGCAGCGTGTTAACGGTCGGCATGTAGGTCACGGATTTCGCGTAAAAAAACATACTCAGAAAAGCACTCATACACCACCAGAAACCCAATGAACCGGGCGGATGATGGGGCTTGATACCATGCCGTCACTTAAGGGAGGCAACATGGTATCGAGCACTAAGCATGGCATTGGGCTCAGTCAATGCCCCGCACCATGCCACACGAACACGGTGCTTGGCGATGCACAGAGTTGCGAGAATTTGCTAGACCTAAAAAGCCGAAAGCCCGCATTTACGCGGGCTTAAGGGCAACTCTTGCTAGGTGGTGCCGGACAATGCCGGACGCTCAATCACTCCCACTCAATCGTCGCCGGCGGCTTGCTCGACACGTCATAAGTCACGCGCGAGATGCCTTCGATTTCATTGATGATGCGGCCGGATACGGTTTCCAGCAGTTCGTAAGGCAGGTGTGCCCAACGTGCGGTCATGAAGTCGATGGTTTCTACGGCACGCAGGGCCACGACCCAGGCGTAACGACGGCCATCGCCCACCACGCCAACCGACTTCACTGGCTGGAACACCACGAAAGCCTGGCTGACTTTGTGGTACCAGTCGGCTTTGCGCAGTTCTTCGATGAAGATGTGGTCAGCGCGACGCAGCAGGTCGGCGTATTCCTTCTTCACTTCACCGAGGATGCGTACGCCCAGGCCCGGGCCCGGGAATGGGTGACGGTAGACCATGTCGTACGGCAGGCCGAGTTCCAGACCCAGACGACGGACTTCGTCCTTGAACAGTTCGCGCAGTGGCTCGACCAGTTTCAGGTTCATCTCTTCCGGCAGGCCGCCCACGTTGTGGTGCGACTTGATTACGTGGGCCTTGCCGCTTTTCGCGCCAGCCGACTCGATCACGTCCGGGTAGATGGTGCCCTGAGCGAGGTACTTGATGTTTTCCAGTTTGTTCGACTGGGCATCGAAGACGTCGATGAAGGTGCGACCGATGATCTTGCGCTTCTTCTCCGGGTCGGCTTCGCCGGCCAGGTTGTTCAGGAACTGCTCTTCAGCGTTGGCGCGGATCACCTTGACGCCCATGTTCTCGGCGAACATGGCCATCACTTGCTCGCCTTCGTGCAGACGCAGCAGGCCGTTGTCGACGAAGACGCAGGTCAGTTGGTCGCCAATGGCTTTGTGCAGCAGCGCAGCAACCACCGAGGAGTCAACGCCGCCGGACAGACCCAGCAACACGTTGTCGGTGCCGACTTGTGCGCGGATGTTGGCGATGGCGTCTTCAGCGATCTTCGACGGCGTCCACAGGGCTTCACAGCCGCAGATGTCGAGAACGAAACGCGAGAGGATGCGACCGCCCTGTTTGGTGTGGGTCACTTCCGGGTGGAACTGCACGCCGTAGTAGCCACGGTCGTCGTTGAACATGCCGGCGATCGGGCAGCTCGGGGTGCTGGCGAGGATGTGGAAGTCTTGCGGCATCTTGGTGACCTTGTCACCGTGGCTCATCCATACGTCGAGGCCGAACAGGCCGTCGGCGTCGATGTGGTCTTCGATGCCGTCGAGCAGGCGGCTCTTGCCGACCACATCAACGCGGGCGTAACCGAACTCACGCAGTTCGGAACCTTCAACCTTGCCGCCCAGTTGCTCGGCCATGGTCTGCATGCCGTAGCAGATACCGAAGACCGGTACGCCCAGATCGAACACTGCCTGTGGGCAGCGCGGGCTGTCGGCAACGTGCACGGACTCGGGGCCGCCGGCGAGGATGACGCCTTTAGGAGCGAATTCGCGGATCGCATCTTCGTCCATGTCGAACGGGTGCAGTTCGCAGTACACACCGATCTCGCGCACGCGGCGGGCAATCAGTTGGGTGTATTGCGAACCGAAGTCGAGGATCAGGATGCGGTGAGCGTGAATATCGAGGGCCATGATTCAGTCTCGTCTAAGTCATTCAGAAACAGTCGTGATTCAGAAACAACTCGGGGCTGAATCAAACAGCCCCGGTTGCTTTGCTTGTTGCTTGAAGGCTCAACCTACGCGGTAGTTTGGCGCTTCTTTGGTGATCTGCACGTCGTGAACGTGGGATTCGGCCATGCCGGCGCCGGTGATCCGCACGAATTCAGGCTTGGTGCGCATCTCTTCGATGTTGGCGCTGCCGGTGTAACCCATCGAGGAACGCAGGCCGCCCATCAACTGGTGAATGATCGCGCTCAGGGTGCCTTTGTACGGCACGCGGCCTTCGATGCCTTCCGGAACGAGTTTCTCGGCGCCTGCCGAGGAGTCCTGGAAGTAACGGTCGGAAGAACCTTGAGCCTGGGACATGGCGCCCAGCGAACCCATGCCGCGATAAGCCTTGTACGAACGGCCCTGGAACAGTTCGATCTCGCCCGGCGCTTCTTCAGTACCGGCGAACATCGAGCCCATCATCACGCAGGAAGCACCGGCAACGATGGCCTTGGACAGGTCACCGGAGAAACGGATGCCGCCGTCGGCGATCAACGGAACGCCAGTGCCTTCAAGGGCAGCGGCGACGTTGGCGATGGCACTGATTTGCGGGACGCCGACACCGGCGACGATACGGGTGGTGCAGATCGAGCCAGGGCCGATACCGACCTTGACGGCGTCAGCGCCTGCTTCGGCCAGCGCCTTGGCAGCGGCGCCGGTGGCGATGTTGCCGCCGATCACCTGCACTTCAGGGAAATTCTGTTTAACCCAGCGAACGCGGTCGATCACGCCTTTGGAGTGACCGTGTGCGGTGTCGACCACCACCACGTCCACACCGGCATTGACCAGAGCGGCGACGCGGTCACCGGTGTCTTTACCGGTACCGACCGCAGCGCCCACGCGCAGACGACCTTGATCGTCCTTGCTGGCCAGCGGGTAGGCTTTGGCTTTTTCGATGTCGTTGACGGTCATCATGCCTTTGAGGGCAAATTTGTCGTCGACGATCAGAACGCGTTCGATGCGGTTTTTGTGCAGCAACTCGCGAACGTCGTTCTTGTCAGCGCCTTCCTTGACCGTGACCAGACGCTCTTTAGGCGTCATCACTTCACGGACGGTGGCTTCCAGACGGTTTTCGAAACGCACGTCACGGGAAGTGACGATGCCGACCAGGTCGCCATCGTGCAGTACCGGAACGCCGGAAATGTTGTGCAGACGGGTCAGTTCGAACAGTTCACGCACCGTGGCATCGGCCTCGATGGTGATTGGGTCCTTGACTACACCGGCTTCGTAACGCTTGACCTTGCGAACTTCGGCAGCTTGCTGCTCGATGGTCATGTTCTTGTGGATAATGCCAATGCCACCTTCCTGAGCCATGGCGATTGCCAGACGGGCTTCAGTGACGGTGTCCATTGCGGCAGAAACCAGAGGAATATTCAGCTCGATGCCACGGGTTAGGCGGGTCTTGAGACTGACTTCGTTAGGAAGCACCTCGGAATAACCAGGCACTAGGAGAATGTCGTCGAATGTCAGAGCTTCTTGGCTGATACGCAGCATCGCGGGGGCTCCCGAGCGGGAAAATGGAAGCGCGCCATTATAGTCAGACACCCCCTGCTGTTCAATGTAAAACTCAGCTTAATATCAATGTTACTGATATACGGAGATCCCCGGCCCTACAGCTCCACCTTGACCCAAGAGACAGGTTGATCGAGCCAATCGGCGAACTCATCGATAAAGCTTTGCTTGAAGCCCGCCTCCAGCCAGTTGTTGAAGATGAAACCGAGGTTGGAAAACGCGCATTCCTGCAAAAACAGAAACCCGTTGATATCGTCTTCATGCCCGCATTCGGGGCAGGTGAAGTTGTCAGTGCGCCCTGGAAACCAGTCTTCAAGGCTTTCGAACAGCGCTTCGCCGACTTCACGGCGGCACTCGGCGCAACCGGCTTCTTCGAGGAAACCCTTGGCCGGGGTGTAGATGCAGCGTTTGGTGACGATCTCCAAGCCGTTGATCGGCTCACCGAACGGCAACGCCTGCGGGTGCAGGACCACGGCACGCGCGCCATCGGCAATCGCGTAAGCCATGCGATTGCCGGTGCGGCCACAGGTGGTCAGCTCTTCCTTGATGATGTTCTTGCGCACCAGCCAGCGCACGATCGCCCGGGCCCGGGGTTCGTGCACCGGCAGGGTGGAGATTTTCGGGACGATGATGCTTTGCGAATTCATGGAAAGTCCTGCGGTGTGGCTGCTGACGCATTCGCGAGCAAGCTCGCTCCCACAATGGAATGCATTTCCCACAGTGGGAGCGAGCCTGCTCGCGAAGAGGCCCTAAAGGCCGGCAGCTTAATCCCTGACAAAATCCGGTCAAGTGCTGAGGTAGCGCCCGATCAATGCGAGCCCGCTCGCCAGCACCAGCCACGTCACCAGCCGCACAAACGCCTCGCGCGACAATTTCATGGTCAACCGCCGTCCGATCCACAACCCCAGCGCCATGGCCGGCAACAGACACAGCGCCAGCATCAACAAGGGTAGCTCGGCATACACGCCGGCGATGGCAAACAGGCTCAAACGCACCACCGTGCTGCAACTGATCAGCGCACTTTGCGTGGCTCGCGCCGCTTCCTTCGGCAATCGGCTGTTCAAATAAATCGCATATAAAAAGCCGCCGCTGCCAAACAACGCACCAAATAACCCACCCACCGTGCCCATCGGCACTGCCCACGCTGCCGACAATTGCGCCGGCCGCGCTTTCACCCACAGGCTGTAAACCGCATAAGCGCTGATAAACAGCCCCATCAACAGCAGCAACACATCCGACTTGAGGTTAAGCAGGAAAATCACTCCCAGCGTGCAGCCCACCGCCATGCACGGCAGTAGCCGCAATAACTCCGGCTTGGCCACATCCCGCCGCGACGGCAGCAGATTGCCGAACGCCGCGACGAAATCCAGCAACACCAGCAGCGGCACGATCTTCGACAACGGCATGAACAGAATCAGAATCGGTCCCGCCACCAACGCCGTGCCAAACCCGGCAATGCCGAACACGATATAGGCCAGGGCGATCCCCAGCCCGATCACCGCCCAGCCGCCGGGCCCCCACGCCCACTCACTCAGCAATCCCGCCACGCTCATCGATTCGCTTCCTTAATAAGCCTGAGATGACTTTAGCCAGCGCCGAGGGTTGCGACTAATATATTCAGAGTCGCTTACTCATCTCGAAAAGGCATGACTCATGCTCTCCACCCGCCAATTGCGTTACTTCGTCGAAATTGCCGACTGCGGCAGTTTCAGTGCGGCGGCTGAACGTTTGTTCGTTGCGCAATCGGCACTGAGCCGGCAGATCAAGGACATGGAGACGCGTCTGCAAACGCCACTGTTCGAACGCACCGCGCGCCAGCCTCGACTGACGGCGGCGGGTGAAGCGTTTCTGCCGCGGGCAAGAAATCTGCTCCATGAGCTGAGCAAGGCCAGCGCGATGGCCACTGAAGTCGGCAACGGCCAACTCGGCACGTTGCGTCTCAGCCATTCCAGCACGGTGTCGATCAGCGGACGTTGCTCAGCGATATCGGCGCTTATCTGCAGCAACAACCCGGTGTGTCGCTGGACATCGGCAAGCTGTCGTCCGAGGCGCAACTGCAAGAGTTGGCCGAAGGACGTCTCGATATCGGCCTGCTGCGCCTGCCGGTGTTGCGCCAGCGCGAGGGCATTCAAATTGTGCCGCTGTTTACTGAACGGCTGCTGCTGGCAGTTCCGATGGATCATCGATTGGCCGAAGCTGAGCGTGTCGATCTGGCTCAACTGAAGGACGAAGCGTTCATCTCCATTCCGCATCCACAGCGCGGCGGTTTGAGTTATCTGTGTGCAGACCTGTGCATGCGCCAGGGTTTCTTCCCGAAAGCGGCGCGGGTGATGTCGCGTAAAACCACACAGTTACAGTTGATTCAGGCCGGGTTCGGCATCGCCCTGCTGCCGGAATCGATGCAGGACATCGCGCCGAGCGGCGTACGATTCCTGCCGCTGGCCGATGCCGACTGCCACAGCACCGTCGCCCTCGCCTATCGGCAAAATCCCACTCCACTGATCCAACACTTCATCCAGACTTTTACAAAACCATGTGGGAGCGAGCTTGCTCGCGAAAGCGGCGTTGCAGGCGATTCAGATGTCGACTGACACGCCGCCTTCGCGAACAAGCTCGCTCCCACAGGGATTTATGGTGATTCATGGTGATTGATCAGCAAATGCCTTTAAACTGCGCCCCATGATTAAAGATCCCTTTGCAAGACTTGGCCTGGACCGTGAAGTCCTGACCGTCAGCCAGCTCAACGGCCGCGCGCGGGTGTTGCTCGAAGACGTGTTCAGCAACATCTGGGTCGAAGGCGAAATCTCCAACCTTGCCCGCCCGGCGTCCGGCCACATCTATTTCACCCTCAAGGACAGCGGCGCGCAGGTGCGTTGTGCGCTGTTCCGGCAGAACGCCGCGCGCGTGCGCCAGGCGCTGAAGGACGGCTTGGCGGTCAAGGTGCGCGGCAAGGTCTCGCTGTTTGAAGGCCGTGGCGACTACCAGTTGATTCTCGACACCGTCGAACCGGCTGGTGACGGTGCACTGCGTCTGGCCTTCGATGCACTGAAAGAAAAGCTCAGCGCCGAAGGTCTGTTCAGTGCCGAACGCAAAGTTCCGTTGCCAGCACATCCGCAACGCATCGGCATTATCAGTTCGCCAACCGGCGCGGTGATTCGCGACATCATCAGTGTGTTCCGCCGCCGTGCGCCGCAGGTGCAGTTGACGTTGATCCCGACCGCCGTGCAGGGTCGCGAAGCCACCGCGCAAATTGTTCGTGCGCTGAAAATGGCCGATGCCCGTGGCTTCGACGCGTTGATCCTCGCCCGTGGCGGCGGTTCGCTGGAAGACCTCTGGTGCTTCAACGAAGAAGCCGTGGCCCGTGCGGTCGATGCCTGCGTGACGCCGATTGTCAGCGCGGTTGGCCATGAAACCGATGTGTCGATCAGTGACTTTGTCGCCGATGTGCGTGCACCGACGCCGTCTGCGGCTGCCGAACTGCTCGCGCCCGATTCCAGCCATTTGATCCGTCAGGTCGACAGCCTGCATCGCCGTTTGGTGATGCGCATGCGTGATCGCTTGATGCGTGACCGTCTGCGCCTCGAAGGCATGGCCCGTCGCCTGCGTCATCCCGGCGAACGTCTGCGCCAACAGGCGCAGCGCCTGGACGATCTGGACATGCGCATGCGTCGGGCGTTCGAGCGTCATCTCAATACCCGCCGCGAACGCCTGATCCGCCTGGAAACCCGCCTCGCCGGGCAACATCCGGGACGGCAACTGGCGATGTTGCGCCAGCGCCTCGACAGCCTCGCCGAACGCTTGCCCCGGGCCATGCGCGAAGGCCTGAAGAACCGTCGTCTGCAATTGCACAGCCAGATGCAGACGCTGCACGTGGTCAGCCCGCTGGCAACGCTCGGCCGTGGTTACAGCATTCTGCTCGACGAGCGCGGGCACGCGATCCGCAACGCCGCGCAGACCCACACTGGCCAGCGCCTGAAAGCCAAACTCGGTGAAGGCGAACTGCAAGTGCGCGTCGAAGATAATCACCTGACGCCTGTCACCCTTTCTTTACTGGACTGATCCATGCCGCGTTTTCTGGCTCCATTGTTTCTCCTGTGTCTGACCTTCAATGCCCACGCCGACAGCTACATCACCCGACTGCTGAACAAACCGGTGCCGGGTGGCGTGGCAGTGGTTGATCTGGGCGCGGCCGCGCAGGCGCCGAAAGCCACGTATCAAGGCAAACCGGTGCTGGTGGTCAAGGAACAGAACAACTGGCTGGCGATTGTCGGTGTGCCGTTGACGGTTAAACCGGGCGCGCAACAGATCAGCAGTGGCGGGCGTAATCTGCCGTTCACCGTGGGCAACAAGAAGTACCCGGAACAACGCATCACCCTGAAGAACAAGCAGCAGGTCAATCCGGATCAATCGAACCTCAAGCGCATCGAAGGCGAACTGGCCGAGCAGATCAAGGCTTACCGTAGCTTCAGCCCGAACACGCCAAGCAATCTGTTGCTGGATAAACCGGTCAATGGGCCGCTGTCGAGCAAGTTTGGTGTGCGCCGCTTCTTCAACGGTGAAGAGCGCAACCCGCACGCAGGCCTCGACTTCGCGGTGCCGGCGGGCACGCCGATCAAGACTCCGGCGGCGGGCAAGGTGATCCTCACCGGCAATTACTTCTTCAATGGCAACACGGTGTTTGTCGACCATGGGCAGGGCTTTATCAGCATGTTCTGCCATATGTCGAAGATTGATGTGAAAGTCGGCGATCAACTGGCGCGTGGCGCGGTGGTCGGCAAGGTCGGCTCGACGGGACGGGCGACCGGGCCGCACATGCACTGGAATGTCAGCCTGAATGATGCGCGGGTGGATCCGGCGATTTTCATTGGTGCCTTCCAGCCTTAAGACAGCCGATGGGCTGATGGCCCCTTCGCGAGCAAGCTCGCTCCCACATTGGATTGCGTTCAAAACACAAATCCCTGTGGGAGCGAGCTTGCTCGCGAAGGCGGCCTATAAAGCACATCAATACTTACTGAATTGCTATAAATCCCAATTGCGCCCCAATCAAACCTCGCGCAAATATCACAACGATCAGCGATCTCCAGCGCAATAAAATCCCGCAAAAACCCGCTTTCCGAGTATTCCTCTCAATTTTTTTCGACTGCTTGCCATCCTCCCCCCTCGCGGTTAGGGTTGAAGGCATGAAAACCTCACACACCCTCATTCAGCTTCGCCAGCACCGCAGCCTGTGCCTCGTCAGCGCACGACTGCCGGGTTGAATCGCCGCACCTCGTCCCACGCTTTTCCCAGAACATTCGTAACACCGGCAGGCCGCCTCTTTTCGGCCCAGACAATAAGGAATTTCCCGATGAGCATGCTCAAAGATCCGTCTTCGAAATACCGCGCGTTTCCTGTCATCAACCTGCCGGACCGCACCTGGCCGTCGAAAACCATCGACACCGCGCCGATCTGGTGCAGCTCCGACCTGCGCGACGGCAACCAGTCGCTGATCGAGCCGATGGACGCGGTGAAGAAGCTGCGCTTCTGGAAAACCCTCGTGCAAGTCGGCGTGAAGGAAATCGAAGCATCGTTCCCGGCCGCTTCGCAAACTGATTTCGACTTCGTGCGCACCCTGATCGAAGAAGGCCACATCCCGGACGACACCACCATTCAGGTGCTGACCCAGGGCCGTGAAGACCTGATCGAGCGCACCTTCGAATCCTTGCGCGGGGCGAAGAAAGCCATCGTTCACCTGTACAACGCCACTTCGCCTTCCTTCCGTCGCATCGTCTTCAACCAAGACAAGGACGGCATCAAGGCCATCGCCGTGAACGCCGCCAAGCTGTTCGTCAAATACGCGGCGATGCAGCCGGACACCGAATGGACCTTCGAATACTCGCCGGAAACCTTCAGTGCCACCGAGCTGGAATTCGCCAAGGAAGTCTGTGATGCAGTGATCGAGGTGTGGAACCCGACGCCTGAGCACAAGATGATCCTCAACCTGCCGGCCACCGTTGAATGTGCGACGCCGAACATCTACGCCGACCAGATCGAGTGGTTCGGCCGCAACATCAACCGTCGTGACAGCGTGATCATCAGCCTGCACACCCACAACGACCGTGGCACCGGTGTCGCCGCTACCGAGCTGGGCCTGATGGCCGGCGCCGATCGCGTCGAAGGCTGCCTGTTCGGCAACGGCGAGCGCACCGGTAACGTCGACCTCGTCACCGTCGCCCTGAACATGTACACCCAGGGTCTCGACCCGCAGCTGGACTTCTCCGACATCGACGGCGTGCGCAAAGTGGTTGAGGAGTGCAACCAGATTCAGGTTCACCCACGTCATCCGTACGTTGGCGACCTGGTCCACACCGCGTTCTCCGGCTCGCACCAGGATGCGATCCGCAAAGGCTTCTCCCAGCAGAAACCGGACGCCCTTTGGGAAGTGCCGTACTTGCCGATCGACCCGGCCGACATCGGTCGCAGCTACGAGGCGGTGATCCGCGTCAACAGCCAGTCGGGCAAGGGCGGCATCGCTTACTTGCTGGAACAGGAATACGGCATCAGCCTGCCGCGTCGCATGCAGATCGAATTCAGCCAGGTCGTGCAGCGTGAAACCGATCGTCTGGGCCTTGAGATGACCGCCAAGCAGATTCACTCGCTGTTGATCAGCGAATACCTGCAAGCCAACACTCCGTACGCGCTGGTCAGCCATCGCCTGCAGGAAGAAAACGGCAACAGCAATGTTGAAGTGGAAGTGGCGAGCAAAGGTCAGGGCGAAACCAACCTGCACTGGCGCGGCAAGGGCAACGGTGCGCTGGAAGCACTGGTGGCCGGCCTGCCAGTTCCGGTGGAGATCATGGACTACAACGAACACGCGATCGGCGCGGGCACCAATGCCAAAGCGGCGGCCTACATCGAGCTACGTGTGAACGGTGAACGTGCGGTGCACGGCGTGGGTATCGATGAAAACATCACCACGGCCAGCTTCAAGGCGCTGTTCAGTGCGCTGAACCGTTCGCTGAGCCAGCCTGAGGCGAAAGCGGCTTAAGCCTTCGCTGAAATGCAAAAGGCCCCGGCGTTTGAACGCCGGGGCCTTTTTTTGCCTGCAAGTTTTGGGCTGACTTTTATGACCCCTTCGCGAGCAGGCTCGCTCCCACATTTGGGATGCATTCCCCTGTGGGAGCGAGCCTGCTCGCGAAGGCGTTCTGTCAGGCGCAGCAGGAATCAGGTGAACTCGAAGGTGTCGGCATCCAGATTTGCCGGGAAACGCTCGCGATAAGCTGCCAGGGGCGCGGCTTCCAGCACGACCTTGAACACGCCATCGGCCTCCCCCGCCGCCAGCAAGGTTTCACCCTGGAAATCCAGCACCTGACTGTCACCGGTATAGGCAAAACCTTTGCCGTCAGTGCCGACGCGATTCACCGCCGCCACGTAACAGAGGTTCTCGATGGCGCGTGCCGGCAACAGGCGATTCCAGTGCAGACGCCGTGCGCCCGGCCAGTTCGCGGTGTACAGCAGCAGATCGGTGTCCTGCGCATCACGGCTCCACACCGGGAAGCGCAGGTCGTAGCAGATCAGCGGACGCACACGCCAGCCCTTCAGTTCGAACTGCACCTGCCGCTCGCCGGGGGTGTAGTGGTTGTGCTCGCCGGCCATGCGGAACAAGTGACGCTTATCGTAATGCAGCACTTCGCCGTCCGGTCGTGCCCACAGCAGGCGATTGCGATGGCTGCCGTCAGCCGCCTGAATGATCACACTGCCGGTGATCACGGCATTGAGCTTGGCCGCCTGAATCCGCAGCCATTTGCTGGTCGGGCCGTTCTCGGCTTCGGCGAGGGTCTCGGACTCCATGGAGAATCCGGTGGTGAACATTTCCGGCAGGATGATCAGATCCGCCCCGCGCGCCTGCTCCAGCAGCGCATCGAAATGCTCGAGATTGGCCTGGCGGTCATGCCAGGCCAGACTGGTCTGGATCAGCGCCAGGTTGAGATCGGGTAACGCACTCAGATCACGCATAGTTTCGCCGCCGCTTCACGCAGCGTCTCCTCGCGTTTGGCGAAGCACAAGCGCACCAGGCGCTGGCCTTCGGGTGGACTCTGGTAAAACACCGAGACCGGGATACTCGCCACGCCGTGTTCGCGGGTCATCCACATCGCCATCTCGACGTCATTCAAATCGGGGCGAATCTGCGAGTAATCGACCAGTTGGAAATACGTGCCAGTAACCCGGCTGAAGGTGAAGCGTGACGGCGCCAGCAAATCGCAGAACAGATCGCGCTTGGCCTGATAGAAACCCGGCAGCTCTTCGACGTGCTCCGGGTGTTCGGCCATGTAATCGGCCAAGGCGTATTGCAGCGGGGTCACGCCACAGAAACTGACGTACTGATGCACTTTGCGCAGTTCGGCGGTCAGCGCCGGTGGTGCAACGACGTAACCGGTTTTCCAGCCAGTGACGTGGTAAGTCTTGCCGAACGAGCTGACCACGAAGGCGCGCTGATACAGCTCTTCGTGGGCCAGCACGCTGACGTGCGGCACGCCGTCGAACACCAGGTGTTCGTAGACTTCGTCGCTGATCAAGTAGATGTCGCGGTCGCGGATCAGCGCTGCCAGTTGATCCAGTTCCGCGCGGCTGATCAGGGCACCGCTCGGGTTGTGCGGGGTGTTGATGACGATCATTTTCGTGCGCGGACTCAGGGCCGCAGCGAGCTGGTCGAAATCAATGGAGAAATCATCCGGGTTCAGTTGCACATGCACGCAACGACCGCCCGCCAATTCCGTCGCCGGTTCATAGCTGTCGTAGCACGGATCGAACACGATGACTTCGTCGCCGCTGTGGATAACCGCCTGAATCGCACAGAAGATCGCCTGGGTCGCGCCCGGCGTGACCGTCACTTCGCTGTCGGCATTCACTTGTACGCCATAGCTGCGAGCGATTTTCGCCGCAATCTGCTCGCGCAGCGCCGGCAGGCCCGTCATCGGTGAATATTGGTTATGGCCACTGGCGATGTGTCGACCGACTGCATCGCGCAGCGACTGCGGGCCGTCAAAATCAGGAAAACCCTGTGACAGGTTGATCGCGCCGGTTTGCGCCGCGAGCTGAGACATCTGCGTGAAAATCGTGATGCCGACATTCGGCAGCTTACTGGTGATCATCGGGGGTTCCCTGCTCAACACCCGGCTCTGACGACGGCGCGGGAGAGCCCGAGGATAGCCCATCCGGCGCCCATAAAAAAAGGGCGCCGGATGGCACCCTTCTCTCATGCGGCCAGCGACCTTACTTCTTGTCGCGGCGCTTCTTGTCGGCTTTCTTGTGGTGCGACATCAAACGACGCTTCTTGTTGACCTGGCGGTCGGTCAGCGTGGTTTTGTTGCCTTCGTACGGGTTCTCGCCGCCCTTGAACTCGATGCGGATCGGCGTACCGACCAGCTTCAGCACACGGCGATAAGTGTTCTCCAGATAGCGCACATACGACTTCGGCACTTTCTCGATCTGGTTACCGTGGATCACGATGATCGGCGGGTTGGCACCACCCAAGTGGGCATAACGCAACTTGATCCGGCGGTTGTTGACCATCGGTGGCGCGTGCTCGCCAACGGCGTCTTCCAGAATCTGGGTCAGACGGTTGGTCGGCCAGCGGGTGACCGCCGACTTGAACGAGTTCTGTACGGAGGCGTAGAGGTTACCCACGCCAGTGCCGTGCAGGGCCGAGATGAAGTGAATGTCGGCGTAATCAACGAAGAACAGACGACGCTGCAGCTCGACCTTCACATAGTCGCGCTCGCTCGGCGTCATGCCGTCCCACTTGTTGATCGCGATCACCAGCGCACGACCCGACTCAATGGCAAAGCCCAGCAGGTTGAGGTCGTGATCGACCACACCTTCGCGGGCATCCATCACGAAGATCACCACGTTGGCGTCTTTGATCGCTTGCAGGGTTTTCACCACGGAGAATTTTTCGACTTCTTCGTGGATCTTGCCGCGCTTGCGCACACCCGCGGTGTCGATCAGCGTGTACTTCTCTTCATTGCGTTCGAACGGAATGTAGATACTGTCACGCGTGGTGCCGGGTTGGTCGTAGACGATTACGCGGTCTTCACCGAGCATGCGGTTGACCAGGGTCGACTTGCCGACGTTCGGACGGCCGATGATGGCGATCTTGATCCCGTCTTTTTCACTCGGGCCAGGAATGCGCTTGGCTTCCTCGCCTTCGGCGACGATCTCTTCTTCGCCGTCTTCTGGCTCTTCTTCGTCTTTGGGGAAATCACCCAGGGCGATTTCCAGCATCTGGGTGATGCCACGACCGTGAGCACCGGCGATCGGGATCGCGTGGCCCATGCCCAACGGCGCGAACTCAGCGCGGGCCATTTCCGGGTCGATGTTGTCGACCTTGTTGGCGACCACGTAGGAACGCTTGTTACGTTTGCGCAGGTGTTCGGCGATCATCTGGTCGGCGGCGGTGAAACCGGCCTTGGCATCTACCAGGAACAGCACAACGTCTGCTTCTTCAATGGCCAGCAGCGACTGCTCGGCCATTTTTTCGTCCATACCGTGCTCGTCACCGGAGATACCACCGGTGTCGACCAGAATGTAGGAACGCCCTTGCCACTTGGCCTCACCGTACTGGCGATCACGGGTCAGACCGGACAAGTCGCCGACGATGGCGTCGCGAGTCCTGGTCAGGCGGTTGAACAAGGTGGATTTGCCGACGTTCGGTCGGCCCACCAGGGCGATTACGGGAACCATGCGGCTCTCCACTTCGTTATTTCAGAAAATACAAAAGCCGCTGCGAGGCAGCGGCTGGTGCTCGGGGCAACACTGTGGGTGTTCTTTGTGGGAGCGAGCCTGCTCGCGAAAAACGCCAAAGCACCGCGTTTATTCAGGCCATCTGCGTAATCGTTGACGCCCATCGCGAGCAGGCTCGCTCCCACATTCATACTCACAAGTGAAGCTGCCTGGGGGTGTTAACCCCAAGCATAGTTGTTACTTGATGGTCAGGGCTTCCAGTTTGCCGCTGTTGCCATATACATAAATCGTGTCACCCACCACCAGCGGACGGGCACGCAGGCCGTCGCTGTCGATGCGCTCACGGCCGACGAAACGACCGTCAACCTGACTCAGCAGGTGCAGATAACCTTCCAGGTCACCCACTGCAACATAGCTGGAGAACACCTCCGGAGCCGACAGTTGACGGCGAGCCAGCGAATCGTTGCTCCACAAGGCTGTGGTGGAACGTTCGTCGACGCCTTCAACGGTGCCCGAGGACAGGCTCACGTAAACGCTGCCGAAACCCTGAGCGATACCGGCGTAGCTCGACGCATCGCGCTGCCAGAGTTGACGACCGCTTTCCAGGTCCAGTGCCGCAACGCGACCCTGATAGCTGGCAACGTACAGCGTACCGCCGGACAGCAGCAGACCGCCGTCGATGTCGACCACGCGCTCCAGTTCCGAACGACCTTGTGGAATCGCGATGCGTTGTTCCCACACCGGCACGCCGTTGGAAATGTCCAGAGCGACCACTTTACCGGTCGACAGACCAGCCACCGCGAGGCGGTTGGTGACCAGCGGGGCACTGGTGCCACGCAGGGTCAGTACGGCAGGCGTGCTGTCATACACCCAGCGCTGGGTACCGGTGGAGGCATCCAGACCGATCAGACGATCGTCCTGAGTCTGCACTACTACCACGTCGCCGTTATTGGCCGGCGGCGCGAGAACTTCGCTGTTTACACGAGCACGCCACTTCTCTTCACCATTGCTGGTGTCCAGAGCGACGACTTCGCCACGCAGTGTACCGATCAGCACCAGACCGTAACCCACGCCAACGGCGCCGGAGACAGGCAGTTCAAGATCCTGCTTCCATTTCACGTCGCCATTGCCGCGATCCATGGCCATCACCACGCCGGTTACATCGGCGGCGTAGATGGTGTCACCGTCGATCGCCGGCACCAGCATGTTGTAGGTTTCGCCCTGACCGTCACCGATCGAACGACTCCACTGCTTGTGCAGAACCACTTCTTCTTTGAAGTCGGTCAGTTCGGCCGGTGGCAATTCTTTTTTGCTGTTGCTGCTGCAACCCGCGGCCAGAAGGGCCAGAGCCAGCAATGCTGCATGCTTCCAACGGATCACGTCACGCATCCCCTTTGGCCAGGTCGTCGAGCTTGATTTGAAGGCCACCGACCGCCGCTTCATCCGACAGCGCCGCCTTGGCTTTTTGATACGCCTTGTTCGCGTCATCGGTACGGCCCAGCTGTACCAGCAGGTCGCCCTTGAGTTCTTCGCGAGTGGCCAGGAACGCTTTGTCGGCATCGCCGTCGAGCAGTTTCAGGCCATCTTCAGCCTTGTTCTGCGCGCCGAGTACCTGCGCCAGACGCTGACGGGCGATTTCGCCCAGCGCCGGGTTGGCCGGCTTGTCGACGATGGCTTTGAGTTCGGTAGCGGCGTCGTCCAGCTTGCCGCTGTCGACCGCTACTTTGGCCACGAACAGGCTGCCGTACTGCGCGTAGGCAGAACCGCCGAATTCGCTGTTGAGCTTGCCGGCCAGATCCGCAACGCGGGCAGCATCAGGCTTGCCGTCAGGCGTCAGCGTGGTTTCCAGCAATTGCTGATAGAGCACCGAGGCGCCTTGCGACTGGTTGCTCTGATATTTGTGATAGGCCTGCCAGCCGAACACGATGACCAGCGCCAACAGGCCGCCAGTGACCAGAGGTTTGCCGTTGCGTGTCCACCAGTCCTTCAAATCCGCCAACTGTTCGTCTTCGGTACTCGACACCCCAATACTCCTTAATCGCTAAATCGGCTGTTTAGACAGCTTCAACCCTGCACGACGCAGGTGGCCAGGTGAGCGGCAAGCGCATCCCAGGCAATGCTTTGTTGTTCGCCCTGGCCACGCAGGGGTTTGAAACCTACCACTTGCTGGGCCATTTCGTCGTCACCCAGAATCAGTGCGTACAGCGCACCGCTCTTGTCGGCTTTCTTGAACTGGCTTTTGAAGCTGCCGGCGCCGGCATTGACTTGCAGGCGCAGGTTTGGAAGTTGATCACGAACACGTTCTGCCAGGGCCAGACCGGCCAGCTCGGCTTCTTCACCGAAGGCGCACAGATAGACATCAACCTGACGGGAGATTTCTTCCGGGATCTGCTCGAGGGTTTCGAGCATCAGCACCAGACGCTCGATGCCCATGGCGAAGCCGACGCCGGTGGTTGGCTTGCCGCCCATTTGCTCGACCAGACCATCGTAACGACCGCCCGCGCAAACTGTGCCCTGGGCGCCGAGCTTGTCGGTGACCCATTCGAAGACGGTTTTGCTGTAGTAATCGAGGCCGCGCACCAGTTTCGGGTTGAGCACGTAAGGAATGCCGACGGCATCCAGACGAGCCTTCAAGCCCTCAAAGTGCGCACGGGATTCGTCGTCGAGGTAGTCGGCCATCTTCGGCGCATCGACCAGCACCGCTTGAGTGTCGGCATTTTTCGTGTCGAGCACGCGCAGCGGGTTGGTTTTCAGGCGACGCTGGCTGTCTTCGTCGAGCTTGTCGTGGTGCGCCGAGAGGTACTCGACCAGCGCTTCACGATAACGCCCGCGGGACTCGCTGGTGCCGAGGCTGTTGAGTTCGAGCTTGACCGCATCACGAATGCCCAGCTCGCCCCACAGGCGCCAGGTCATGGCGATCAGCTCGGCGTCGATGTCCGGACCGTCGAGGTTGAACACTTCCAGGCCGATCTGGTGGAACTGGCGATAACGACCTTTCTGCGGACGTTCGTGGCGGAACATCGGGCCGATGTACCAGAGTTTCTGTACCTGGCCACCGCCGGTGATGCCGTGCTCGAGCACAGCTCGCACGCACGCCGCGGTGCCTTCCGGACGCAGGGTCAGGGAGTCGCCGTTGCGGTCTTCGAAGGTGTACATCTCTTTTTCGACGATATCGGTCACTTCACCGATCGAGCGCTTGAACAGCTCGGTGAACTCGACGATCGGCATGCGGATCTGCTTGTAACCGTAGTTATCCAGCAGACGCGCAACAGTGCCCTCGAAATAACGCCACAGCGGGGTCTGTTCGGGCAGGATATCGTTCATGCCACGAATGGCTTGCAGAGACTTGCTCACTTTAAATCCTTAAATTCGTTCGGCGTTCAGTCAGGCTCAGCCGCGCGCGATAACCGCAGCGTCAGCTTCGACCTTTTCGGCCGCTTTCTGGCGGATCAGCCTTTCCAGCTCGTCCACCAGATTGTCATTCGTCAGTTTCTGCGCCGGCTTGCCGTCGATGTAAATCAGGTTTGGCGTGCCGCCGGTCAAACCGATATGGGCTTCCTTGGCTTCGCCGGGGCCGTTGACCACGCAACCGATCACCGCGACATCCAGCGGCACCAGCAGGTCCTCAAGGCGCCCTTCCAGCTCGTTCATGGTTTTAACCACATCGAAGTTCTGCCGCGAGCAGCTCGGGCAGGCGATGAAGTTGATGCCACGGGAACGCAGATGCAAAGACTTGAGAATGTCGTAACCGACCTTCACTTCTTCGACCGGATCGGCCGCCAGCGAGATGCGGATAGTATCGCCAATCCCTTCGGCGAGCAGCATACCTAGGCCCACGGCGGATTTCACTGTGCCCGAGCGCAATCCAC
Source organism: Pseudomonas fluorescens (assembly GCF_001648775.1). GTDB lineage: Bacteria > Pseudomonadota > Gammaproteobacteria > Pseudomonadales > Pseudomonadaceae > Aquipseudomonas > Aquipseudomonas fluorescens_M. The sequence continues at coordinate 36,033 of NZ_LVEJ01000018.1, read as the reverse complement.
CGGCTTCGGTGATGCCCAGGTGCAGCGGCTGAATGATTTCTTTCGCCAGCAAGCGGTAGGCTTCGACGGCCATGAACACGTCGGAAGCCTTCACGCTGACCTTGAAGTCCTGGAAATTCAGGCGTTCGAGGTGTTCAACGTGGCGCAGAGCGGACTCGACCAGCGCGGCCGGAGTCGGCTCGCCGTATTTCTTTTGCAGGTCTTTTTCCAGGGAACCGGCGTTGACGCCGATGCGGATCGGAATGCCGCGATCACGCGCAGCATCAACCACGGCACGCACGCGGTCTTCGCGACCAATGTTGCCCGGGTTGATGCGCAGGCAGTCCACACCCAGTTCGGCCACGCGCAAGGCGATCTTGTAGTCGAAGTGGATGTCGGCAACCAGCGGCACCTTAACCAGTTGTTTGATCTTGCCGAACGCCTCGGCGGCGTCCATGTCCGGCACCGATACGCGGACGATGTCGACGCCAGCGGCTTCCAGACGATTGATCTGCGCAACAGTGGCGGCCACGTCATTGGTGTCGCTGTTGGTCATGCTCTGCACAGCGATCGGCGCATCGCCGCCCACCGGTACGTTGCCGACCCAGATCTTGCGCGAAACGCGACGTTTGATTGGAGATTCGCCGTGCATGACTTATTGACCCAACTTCAGGCGAGCAGTCTCGCCACTGGTGAACGGAGCGATATCGACCGATTGGCCGTTGTAGCTGACCTGTGCGGCGCGGGCAACGCCCAGGCGCACGGCGAGCGGCGGCTTGCCACTGACGGTCACATTATCGCCTTTATGCTTGAGACCACTGAAGATCACTTTGCCACGAGCATCGGTGACTTGTGCCCAGCAATCGCCGGTGAACTGCAGTTGTACCTGGCCGTCGCCTGCAGCAGGAGCAGCCACTTCAGCGCTTGGCGCTGGCGTCGCAGGAACCACCGGGGCAGTAACGGTCTGCGCTGGCGTAGCCGGAACGTTTGGCGTCGGGGTGGCCGGGCTTGCAACAACCGGAGCAGGCGTATGAGCCGGGGCCGTCGGGGTCGCAGCGGGAGCAGCCGGAGCGGCTGGAGTCGTGGTTGGCGCAGCGCCTTCGGCACCGGTCGATTCCGCGGTGGTTTCAGACTGAGGCAGTGCCAGCGTCGTCGAACTGTCGGCCTGATTCTCCTCGACAGCCTGGTCTTCCGGCTCATCGATCGGGTGAATCTGGGTGGTGCCGTCAGCACCTTCGACTTCAACGTGCTCTGGCGCCAGCGAAGTCAGGTCCTTGGTACGCAGCGACGTCTGATCCTGCCACCAGACGAAACCACCGCCGATGACCGCGATCAGCAACAGCAGGCTGACAATACGCAAAATGGTGTGGGAAACCCGTACAGGCTCTTCGATTCGGCCCAGGGCGTGGACGTTGCTGCCCTGGGAATCGGTGCCGGTGGACTGGTCGAATTGCTGGACCAGAACGGTCTGGTCCATGCCGAGCAATTTGGCGTACGCGCGAATGTAACCGCGAGCGAAGGTATGCCCCGGCAGCTTGTCGAAAGCGCCGGCTTCAAGATTGCTCAGGGAAGTCACGGTGAGGTTGAGCTTGAGGGCCACTTCGGCCAGCGACCAGCCATTGCTTTCGCGGGCCTGGCGCAGGGTCTCACCGGGGTTAACGCGATTCGCTGCTACAACTTCGGGATGCGCCGCTTTCATCATTGCTCCGACAGGTATTGCTGATATTCCGGCGTACCGGGATAGAGTCGTTTTAATTGCAGGCCATAACTGGCGGCCTTGTCGCGATCTTCAAACACTTTTGCCAGCCGAACGCCGAGCAATAGACTACGTGCATTTTGTTCGGTCAGCAGGCTGAAACGGTCGTAATAGTCACGTGCGGGCACATAATGCCTGTCTTCGAAGGACAACTCAGCCATTTCCAGCAATGCGCGCGGTTGTTGACGATTCAAACGCAGTGCCTTTTCCAGCTGTTGCTGCGCCAGATCACGCTGACCGAGCTTCGCCGCCGTCATGCCGAGGTTTTCGAACACACGCGAACGCTCAGGATACAGGGTATCGGCGGCGGCCTGTTCAAAACGCTCGTAGGCTTCTTTATAACGCTGTTGTTCGTAGAGAAAACTGCCGTAGTTGTTGAGGATGCGCGCATCGGCAGGACGGGAGGACAAAGCCTTGCGGAAGTGTTCGTCGGCCAGCTCAGGCTCCATTTCGGACTGAAACACCAACCCGAGGGCAGCGTTGGCGTCTGGATCGGAGCCGTCGATTTCCAGCGCCTTCTTCAGCGGCACCTTGGCCCGTTCGCTCATGCCTTGCTGCAAATACCCCAGCCCCAACTGCACATAGGCAGCCCGCGCTTCATCGCGGCCCTTGCTGGTCTTCATCGGGTTGTAGTCACCCGACAGGACACAACCAGCACACAGGCTGGCCAACAGCAACAGCAGCGCAAAGCGCAGGGACATAGAGATCCTCTCTTAGTTAGTGTTCGCGGCGTTCTGTGCCAGATCGCTGTCGGCGTTCAACTCACGCACGGCGATGTAACGTTCGCTGCGACGGGTGCGATCCAGCACCTGCCCTACCAATTGACCACACGCGGCGTCGATGTCTTCACCACGGGTGGTGCGGACAGTGACGTTGAAACCGGCCTGGTGCAACTGATCCTGGAAACGACGGATCGCGTTGTTGCTTGGCCGCTCGTACCCGGAATGCGGGAACGGGTTGAACGGAATCAGGTTGATCTTGCACGGAATGTTCTTCAGCAGCTCGATCATCTCGACGGCGTGTTCAACCTTGTCGTTGATGTCCTTGAGCAAGGTGTACTCGATGGTCAGCACACGTTTCTCGCCCAGGGACGACATGTAGCGCTGGCACGACTCGAGCAGCATCTTAAGCGGATACTTCTTGTTGATCGGCACCAATTGGTTACGCAATGCGTCATTCGGTGCGTGCAGGGACAACGCCAGGGAGACGTCGATGTGCTTGGCCAGCTCATCGATCATCGGCACCACACCCGAGGTGGACAGGGTCACGCGGCGCTTGGAGATCCCGTAGCCGAGGTCATCCATCATCAGATGCATGGCGGCGACGACGTTGTCGAAGTTCAGCAGTGGCTCACCCATGCCCATCATCACCACGTTGGTGATGGCACGGTCGACGGTTGCCGGGACACTGCCGAAAGATTTGTTGGCAATCCACACCTGACCGATGACTTCGGCGGCGGTGAGGTTGCTATTGAAGCCTTGCTTGCCGGTGGAGCAGAAACTGCAATCCAGGGCACAGCCTGCCTGGGACGAAACGCACAGAGTGCCGCGTTTGCCCTGGGGAATGTACACGGTCTCGACGCAGCTGCCGGACGCCACGCGCACCACCCATTTACGGGTGCCGTCGCTGGAGATGTCCTCGCTGACCACTTCCGGACCACGGACTTCAGCAATGGCCTTGAGCTTGTCGCGCAAGGCCTTGCTGACGTTCGTCATGGCGTCGAAATCATCGACGCCAAAGTGGTGAACCCATTTCATTACCTGACCGGCACGGAAACGCTTCTCCCCGATTGAGTCGAAGAATTTTTCCATTTCCTGTTGAGTCAGACCCAGCAGGTTGGTTTTTACAGTCGATGTAGTCATGGATTCACCTTCACTCTTAAGCCAATGCTTAGCGAGTGGTTACTTCAGTAGCTGCGAAGAAGTACGAGATTTCACGAGCAGCTGCGGCTTCGGAGTCCGAACCGTGAACAGCGTTGGCGTCGATGGAATCAGCGAAGTCAGCACGGATGGTGCCGGCAGCAGCTTCTTTAGGGTTGGTAGCGCCCATCAGCTCACGGTTCAGAGCGATAGCGTTTTCGCCTTCCAGAACCTGAACAACAACAGGACCGGAGATCATGAAAGCAACCAGGTCGCCGAAGAAACCACGAGCGCTGTGCTCAGCGTAGAAGCCTTCAGCTTCAGCTTTGGACAGTTGCTTCAGTTTCGAAGCTACAACGCGCAGGCCGGCTTTTTCGAAACGAGTGGTGATTTCGCCGATGACGTTTTTTGCAACAGCGTCAGGCTTGATGATGGAGAAAGTGCGTTGAACAGCCATGGTGTAACTCCAGAAACGGTAATTTGCGAAAAATTAAACCCGCGAATTATACGCGGGTTCTTGGGTATTGCCTAACCTGCGAGGACGATCAGTCCAATTCTTCAGCCCAGAGCGTCTGAACCGCTTCCAACACCTTCTCGCCAACTCGACCAGAGGCATTGTCAAAATCAGGCAGCTCTTTGATCCATTGCTGCAGATCGACGAAATTGACAGAAAACGGATCTACACCCGGCTTGGCCTCGGCCAACTCTTCTGCAATGCGTTGAACATCATTCCAACCGTAGCTCATGACAGTCTTACCAGTCAGTGCGGCGCTTCAGCCGCATGGTTAAGCGAATATTTCGGAATCTCGACGGTGATGTCTTCTTCACCGACGATGGCCTGACAGGCTAGGCGCGATTGCGCTTCCAGGCCCCAGGCACGATCGAGGAAGTCTTCTTCCAGCTCGTCCGCCTCTTCCATCGAGTCAAAACCCTCGCGGATGATGCAGTGGCAGGTGGTGCAAGCGCAGACGCCGCCGCAGGCGCTTTCCATCTCGATGTGGTGTTCGTGGGCCAGTTCGAGAATCGAGGTGCCGGGCGCAGCCTCGACCACCATGCCGTCCGGGCAAAACTTATCGTGGGGCAGAAAAATGACCTGCGGCATCAGATATCCTCGATTTCATTCAGATTGCGCCCCGACAGAGCGGCTTTCACCGTCAGATCCATGCGGCGGGCAGCAAAAGCATCGGTCACTTGCGACAGACGCTTGGTCTGCTGCTCGATGGCGTAACCATCAGTACCTTTCATCAGTTCGGCCAGTTCCTGCAACTGCAGGTCGATGACCATGCGCTCTTCGGCGTCGAGCAACCGCTCGCCATCCGCCTCCAGAGCGCCCTGCACCGCTTCGATCAGGCGCTGGGCGTCGACTTGCTGCTCGCGCAGGACGCGGGCGACTTTGTCGTCATTAGCGTGCTGGAACGAATCTTTCAGCATCTTGGCGATTTCGCCGTCGGTCAGGCCGTAGGACGGTTTGACCTGAATGCTCGCCTCAACGCCCGAACCCAGTTCACGGGCAGAAACACTGAGCAGACCGTCGGCATCGACCTGGAAGGTCACGCGAATCTTCGCTGCACCGGCGACCATCGCTGGAATGCCGCGCAATTCGAAGCGCGCCAGCGAGCGGCAGTCGCTGATCAGCTCGCGCTCACCTTGCAGCACATGGATCGCCATGGCCGACTGGCCGTCTTTATAAGTGGTGAAGTCTTGTGCGCGAGCGACGGGAATGGTGGTGTTGCGTGGAATCACCTTCTCCATCAAGCCACCCATGGTTTCCAGCCCCAGGGACAGCGGAATCACATCAAGCAGCAGCAGTTCGCCGCCATCGCGCTTGTTGCCCGCCAACGTATCGGCCTGGATCGCGGCACCGATGGCCACCACTTGATCCGGGTCAATTTCGGTCAAAGGCTGACGACCGAAGGCTTCGGCAACGGCTTCGCGAACACGTGGCACGCGAGTCGAACCGCCAACCATGACCACGGCGTGCACGTCTTCCAGCTCAATGCCGGAATCGCGAACGGCACGGCGGCAGGCTTTCAGACTGCGCGCGACCATTGGTTCGATCAGCGCATCGAAGGCTTCACGGGTCAGCGGCGCTTTCCAGTCGCCATAGGCCACTTCAACGCTGGCCGCATCGGTCAGGGCCTCTTTGGCCGCGCACGCGGTTTGCAGCAGATTGCGTTGTGCGCCCGGATCGAGATCGGCGGACAGACCCGCGCTCTCGATGATCCAGCCGGCAATCGCGTGATCGAAGTCATCGCCGCCCAGCGCGCTGTCGCCGCCGGTGGCCAGGACTTCGAAAACACCGCCAGTCAGACGCAAAATCGAAATATCGAAGGTGCCCCCGCCCAGGTCGTAAATCGCGACCAGGCCTTCAGCATGTTGATCCAGACCGTACGCCACAGCGGCCGCAGTCGGCTCATTGAGCAGACGCAGCACATTCAGACCAGCGAGTTTCGCCGCATCTTTAGTCGCTTGACGCTGAGCATCGTCGAAGTACGCCGGAACGGTAATCACCGCGCCAACCAGTTCGCCACCCAAAGTCGCTTCAGCGCGCTGACGCAGGACCTTGAGGATATCGGCGGAGACTTCGACCGGACTTTTCGGGCCCTGCACGGTGTCGATGAACGGCATGTGCGATTCGCCACCGACAAAGCGGTATGGCAGTTGCTCGCCCAATTGCTTGACGTCGGACAGACCACGACCCATCAAGCGCTTGACCGACAGCACGGTGTTCAAAGGATCGGAGGCGGCAGCCAGTTTGGCCGACTCGCCGACTTCAACGCGATCGGCGTGATAACGCACGGCGGACGGCAGGATGACCTGCCCGTTGGCGTCGGCCAGCGGCTCGGAAAGACCACTGCGCAACGCAGCGACCAGCGAATTGGTAGTGCCCAAGTCGATCCCCACAGCCAGACGACGCTGGTGCGGTTGAGGACTTTGGCCGGGTTCGGCGATCTGCAGTAGGGCCATCGTGATCAGGACTTATCTGTATATCAGGCGTGCGACCGGAGCGGCACTGGGTTAATCGTCGAGGCGCTCTTCTAACTGGCGCACTTCGTAGGTGAGCTTGTCGAGGAACTGCATGCGCCGCATCAGGCGTTCGGCCTGTTCGCGTTGCGCCGCATCATCCCAACAGGCTGCGAAGCTTTCGTTGAGTTCTTCCTGAGCCACTTTCAAGCGCCGCTTGAACACCGCGACACCGTCGAGATCAGCACTGTCCTGAAGGTCTTCGAGCTCTTCGCGCCATTGCATCTGCTGCAGAAGAAACTCGGGATCATGGACAGTGACTTCCATCGGCACTTCATGCCCGCTGATGGTCAGCAGGTAGCGTGCGCGCTGGGCCGGACTCTTGAGCGTCTGATAGGCATCGTTGAGCCGCGCAGACTGCTCGAGCGCCGACCGCTGCTCACGCTCGGAAGCGTCGGCAAAGCGGTCAGGATGAACGCCGCGCGCCAACTCACGATAGCGCGTGGCCAACTGCTCGAGATCCAGACGGAAACTCGGTTGCAGCTCGAATAAAGCGAAATGACAAGGAATACCCACGACAAGCCTCAGATGTTGAAGCTTTCGCCGCAGCCACATTCACCGCGTACGTTGGGGTTGTTGAACTTGAAGCCTTCGTTCAACCCTTCCTTGACGAAATCGAGCTCGGTGCCGTCCAGGTAGGCGAGGCTTTTCGGGTCGATGATCACTTTTTCGCCGTGACTTTCGAACACCTGATCCTCTGCAACCACCTCGTCGACAAACTCCAGCACGTAGGCAAGGCCGGAACAGCCTGTGGTGCGAACACCCAGACGAATCCCTTCACCTTTGCCGCGCCCGTCGAGGGAGCGCCGCACGTGTCGAGCAGCCGCTTCTGTCATGCTGATAGCCATCGGTGACTCCTTACTCGTCGCCAAATCCAGAAAGTCAGATCAAGCCTTTCTTCTGCTTGTAATCGCGAACAGCCGCTTTGATAGCGTCTTCAGCCAGTACCGAGCAGTGAATCTTCACTGGCGGCAGGGCCAGTTCTTCGGCCAGCTGAGTGTTCTTGATGGTTTCTGCTTCGTCCAGGGTCTTGCCCTTCATCCACTCGGTGGCGAGGGAGCTGGAAGCGATAGCCGAACCGCAGCCGTAGGTCTTGAACTTGGCATCTTCGATGATGCCAGCGTCGTTGACCTTGATTTGCAGACGCATCACGTCGCCGCATGCCGGAGCGCCGACCATGCCGGTGCCGACATCAGGATCTTCCGCGTTCATCTTGCCGACGTTGCGCGGGTTTTCGTAGTGGTCGATGACCTTTTCGCTGTAAGCCATGATTCTCAATCCTCACTCATCAGGGCCGCTCTTGAGACCCTGCAACTGCGCTGCGTAAACCGCCGCGTCGCTACAGGATCTGTATCCGGCGGCTTCTATATTTAGTGTGCCGCCCACTCGATTTTCGAGATATCGACGCCGTCTTTGTACATGTCCCACAGCGGCGACAGAGCGCGCAGCTTGGTAACGGCCTCGCAGACTTTCTGCGCGGCGTAGTCGATTTCTTCTTCGGTGGTGAAACGGCCGAAGGTGAAGCGGATCGAGCTGTGTGCCAGTTCGTCGTTGCGGCCCAGGGCGCGCAGTACGTACGAAGGCTCCAGCGACGCCGAGGTGCACGCCGAACCGGACGATACCGCCAGATCCTTGAGTGCCATGATCAGCGACTCGCCTTCAACGTAGTTGAAGCTCAGGTTCAGGTTGTGCGGAACGCGGGCGGTCAGGCTGCCGTTGACGTACAGCTCTTCCAGATGCTCGACCTGCTTGTAGAAGCGGTCGCTCAACGCTTTGATGCGGACGTTTTCGGCCGCCATGTCTTCTTTGGCTACACGAAACGCTTCGCCCATGCCGACGATCTGGTGGGTCGCCAGGGTGCCGGAACGCATGCCGCGCTCATGACCGCCGCCGTGCATGGTCGCTTCGATGCGCACACGCGGCTTGCGGCTGACGTACAGCGCGCCGATGCCTTTAGGGCCGTAGGTTTTGTGAGCGGAGAACGACATCATGTCGACTTTCAGTTTCTGTAGGTCGATGTCGACCTTGCCAGTGGACTGAGCGGCGTCGACGTGGAACAGAATGCCCTTGGCGCGGAGCATTTCGCCGATCGCAGCGATGTCGTTGACGGTGCCGATTTCGTTGTTCACGTGCATCACGGAGACCAGGATGGTGTCTTCGCGCAGTGCAGCTTCAATCATCGCCGGAGTAATCAGACCGTCTTCGGTCGGCTCAAGGTAGGTGACCTCAAAACCTTCACGCTCCAGTTGGCGCATGGTGTCGAGGACAGCCTTGTGCTCGATCTTGGAGGTGATCAGGTGCTTGCCCTTGGAGCCGTAGAAATGCGCCGCACCCTTGATTGCCAGGTTGTCGGATTCGGTAGCGCCCGAGGTCCAGACGATTTCGCGCGGATCGGCGTTGACCAGATCGGCCACCTGACGACGAGCGTTTTCGACGGACTCTTCAGCCTTCCAGCCGAACACGTGGGAACGGGACGCCGGGTTACCGAAGTTTCCGTCGACCAGCAGGCATTCACTCATTTTTTGCGCAACACGCGGATCAACCGGGGTGGTCGCAGAGTAATCAAGGTAAATCGGCAATTTCATGGACTATCTCCTAAATCAGGGCTGGCGTGCCGCTAGCTCTTTGGCTGTCATTCGACGGCGGACGCTTCAATCTTGTCCAGGCGTGGCGCCTTGCTGTTGCAACGACGCTGGTCCTGACGCTGGGCTACTTCTTGCACCTCACGGCGAGTCACAAGATCAGCCAAGCTGATACCACTTAGAAATTCGTGAATCTGCAGGCTCAAATCGCACCACAGATGGTGGGTCAGACAGGTGTCGCCGGAATGGCAATCGCCTTGGCCCTGGCATTTGGTGGCATCAACCGATTCGTTTACCGCATCGATCACCTGGGCGACCTGGATGCCCTGCATGTCGCGGGACAACTGGTAGCCACCACCCGGACCGCGAACACTGGAAACCAGGTTGCTGCGGCGCAGCTTGGCGAACAGCTGTTCGAGGTAGGACAGGGAGATGCCTTGGCGCTCGGAGATATCGGCCAGGGACACGGGCCCGTGCTGCGCGTGCAATGCCAGGTCAAGCATGGCGGTCACGGCGTATCGGCCTTTTGTAGTCAGTCGCATGGACAGTTACCACGGAGTTCAGAATGGGGCGAGTATGCAATTCCCGAGTATTTAAGTCAACTTTAAGACCTAGTACTTTAGTCAGGATTACCCGCAAAAGTGCGCGCGCATCATAGCAAAGGCTGGCGGCGTACAGCCAGCAGTACCGCGTTATCGTTCTTCGCGAGCAGGCTCGCACACATTGGAATGCAATCCTCTGTGGGAGCGAGACTGCTCGCGAAAGCAGCGCTGCGGTTTAGCTAGCTTTCGACTCGTCTTTGCCTTTGACGCAGGCGAAGTCTTCTTCACGCAGCTCAGGCAGTTCTTTCGCACAATAATTGCTGCCCAGATCCTTCAGCGCGCCACACATTCCTTCCAGCCGCCCATCCACCGCTTGCAGGTGATCAAGCAACTGACCGATGGCGCGCGCCACCGGGTCGGGCATGTCTTCGCTGACGCCGTACGCATCAAAACCGATCTTCTCGGCCATGGCCTTGCGCTTGGCGTCCTGCTCTTCGTCGGATTTGACAATGATGCGCCCCGGGATCCCCACCACAGTGGCACCCGGTGGCACTTCTTTGGTCACCACGGCATTGGAACCAACCTTGGCACCGGCACCGACCGTAAACGGGCCAAGCACCTTGGCGCCAGCACCCACGACAACACCATCGCCCAGCGTCGGGTGACGCTTGCCTTTATTCCAGCTGGTGCCGCCGAGGGTCACGCCCTGATAGATGGTCACGTCATCGCCAATCTCGGCGGTTTCACCAATGACAATGCCCATGCCATGGTCAATAAAGAAGCGTCGACCGACTTTTGCGCCGGGGTGAATCTCGATTCCGGTCAACCAGCGACCGAAGTTCGACACCAGCCGCGCCAGCCATTTCAGTTCGTTACGCCACAGCATGCCAGCCAATCGGTGAATCCAGATCGCATGCATGCCGGGGTAGCAGGTCAGGACTTCAAAAGCGTTACGCGCCGCCGGGTCTCGATGAAAAACGCTCTGGATATCTTCACGCAAACGCTCAAACATCATTTAGTCCTTCCGCTTAAGAAGCTCACCACGGGCCGCTTTTTGGGTTTCCGTGAGGATGCCTCGCAAAATATTCATTTCCGCCCGGCTGACCGAGCTGCGTCCGTACAACCGACGCAGGCGCGCCATCAAGTGCCGGGGTTTTTCCGGATCGAGGAATTCGATGGCGACCAGCGTCTGCTCCAGGTGCTCATAGAATCGCTCCAGCTCATCCATGGTCGCCAGCTCGGCACTTTTCACCGAAGCCACTTCTTCTTTCTCGATTTTGCTCGGCTGACCTTGCGCGGCCAGCCAGGCCATGCGCACTTCATAGCTCAACACCTGCACCGCCGCACCAAGGTTCAGCGAGCTGAACTCAGGGTCGGAGGGGATGTGCACGTGAAAGTGACATCGCTGCAGCTCGTCATTGGTCAGGCCGGAATCTTCACGACCAAACACCAGGGCGATTTCAGCGCCCTGCCCGGCCTCCTCGACCACTTTGGTGCCGCATTCACGCGGATCCAGCAGCGGCCAGGGGATTCGGCGATCACGGGCGCTGGTGCCAAGCACCAGATTGCAGCCGACCAAGGCGTCTTCCAGAGTGGCGACGACTTGCGCGTTTTCAAGGATGTCACCGGCACCGGAGGCGCGAGCATCGGCCTCGTGGTGCGGAAACAGGCGCGGTTCGACCAGCACCAATCGCGACAGACCCATGTTTTTCATGGCGCGCGCGGCCCCGCCGATATTGCCGGGGTGGCTGGTATTGACCAGGACGACACGAATGTTCTGCAGCAAGGGAGGCGCTCTCGGACACAGGAAAGGGGGGCAAATCTTACAGAACAGCCTACCGTTAAGCTATGAAAGCGAACAGCGTCCTTCACCTGAAGAAAAGTTCTGATAGAATGCGCGGCTTTCTTTAACAACCTTAGGTGACACATCCATGCAGCCCATGCTGAATATCGCGCTGCGCGCCGCCCGCAGCGCCAGTGAACTGATCTTCCGCTCCATCGAGCGCCTGGATACCATCAAGGTCGACGAAAAAGACGCCAAGGATTATGTATCCGAGGTCGATCGCGCCGCTGAACAGAAAATCATCGACGCGCTGCGCAAGGCTTACCCGAACCACTCGATCCGCGGTGAAGAGACCGGCCTGCACGCCGGTACCGGCATCGAAGGCGAAGAGTACCTGTGGATCATCGATCCACTGGACGGCACCACCAACTTCCTGCGCGGCATTCCTCACTTCGCTGTCAGCATCGCCTGCAAATACCGCGGTCGCCTGGAACACGCTGTTGTTCTGGATCCGGTTCGTCAGGAAGAATTCACCGCCAGCCGTGGTCGCGGCGCTCAACTGAACGGTCGTCGTCTGCGCGTCAGCGGTCGTACCAGCCTCGACGGCGCCCTGCTGGGTACCGGCTTCCCGTTCCGTGACGACCAGATGGACAACCTGGAAAACTACCTGGGCATGTTCCGCGCCCTGGTTGGCCAGACTGCCGGCATCCGCCGCGCCGGTTCCGCCAGCCTGGACCTGGCTTATGTTGCTGCCGGTCGTTTCGATGCATTCTGGGAGTCGGGCCTGTCCGAGTGGGACATGGCTGCAGGCGCCCTGCTGATTCAAGAAGCCGGCGGCCTGGTGAGCGACTTCACCGGCGGTCACGACTTCCTTGAAAAAGGCCACATCGTTGCCGGCAACACCAAGTGCTTCAAGGCAGTACTGACGGCGATCCAGCCGCACCTGCCGGCTTCGCTGAAGCGCTAAGCTTCACGCGAAACGAAAAAAGCACCCTTCGGGGTGCTTTTTTTATGCTTGCATTCAGACCAACACAAATCCTTGTGGGAGCGAGCTTGCTCGCGAAAGCGGTGGATCAGGCTGCATAGATGTTGAATGCCAGACCGCATTCGCGAGCAAGCTCGCTCCCACAGGAGATCCGGGGTTAGCCGAAAATTCCGGGCACAAAAAAAGCACCCCGCAGGGTGCTTCTTTCTAAACGACCAGCCTGTTACTGACCCGGCTCGTTCTGCGACAGGATCAACTTACCTTCCTTGTCGACCGGAATCTGGTTGCCCGGATCACGATCCATTCGCACTTTGCCTTCCTTGCCGTCCAGCGAGTAACGCACGTCGTAACCTACAACCTTGTCACTGATGTCATTCACTGTATTACAGCGAGTCTGGGTCGTGGTGTAGGTATCGCGATTCTGCATGCCTTCCTGCACCTTGTTACCGGCATAACCGCCACCGACCGCGCCAGCCACCGTGGCAATTTTCTTGCCGGTGCCGCCGCCGATCTGATTACCCAACAAACCGCCCGCTACCGCACCGATCGCAGTGCCGAGGATCTGGTGTTGATCCTTGACCGGCGCCTGGCGGGTCACAGCTACATCCTTGCACACTTCACGTGGAGTCTTGATCTGTGTTTTAACCGGCTCAACGGCCAACACTTGCGCATACTCAGGGCCGCTTTTAACCAGGCTGTAGGTGGCAACAGCACCCCCGGCAGTTACACCGACAGCACCCAATACCGCACCAACCAGCAACGACTTGTTCACATGAACCTCCTGACCATCACATGCGGGACACGCCCGCGCTTCTCCCAGCCTTGGAGCATAAAAAAAGGCGCGAGTTCAACTCGCGCCTTTCTTGGGCTGACAGCCGGGAAAACGATCGCCGTTATGGACGGTCGTCGACTTCCTTCTCGGTGTTGGCCGGAGGAATCAGATCCTCAGTGCTCAGGTTCAGCCAGATCAGCACCACGTTAGCAATGTAGATCGACGAGTAAGTACCCGCCAGTACACCGATAAACAGGGCAATCGAGAAGCCAAACAGGTTGTCGCCACCGAAGAACAGCAGCGCAGCGATCGCCAGCAAGGTGGAGATCGACGTCGCCATGGTCCGCAGCAGGGTCTGGGTGGTCGAGATATTGATGTTCTCGATCAGCGAAGCCTTGCGCAGCACACGGAAGTTCTCACGAACCCGGTCGAATACCACGATGGTGTCGTTCAGCGAGTAACCGATGATCGCCAGTACCGCCGCCAGTACCGTCAGGTCGAAGGTGATCTGGAAGAACGACAGGATACCGATGGTCACGATCACGTCGTGGATCAGCGAAACGATGGCGCCGACCGCGAACTTCCACTGAAAGCGGAAGGCCAGGTAGATCAGGATGCCGCCGAGCGCCAGCAGCATGCCGAGGCCGCCCTGGTCGCGCAGTTCTTCACCGACCTGCGGACCAACGAACTCGACGCGCTTGACCGTCGCCGGGTTATCGCCGCCGAGTTTCTGCAGCGCTTGCGCGACCTGATGGCCCAGCTGCGGGTCTTCACCCGGCATGCGCACCAGCAGATCGGTGGTCGCACCAAAGCTCTGCACGATGGCTTCGTGGTAACCCGAAGTCACCAGCTCTTCACGCACCTTGGTGACATCGGCCGGACGCTCGTAGGTCAGCTCGATGAGCGTACCGCCGGTGAAGTCCAGGCCCCAGTTCATGCCTTTGTGCACGACACTGAAAATAGCCAGCAACGTGAGAAACACTGTGACGCCGAACGCGAAGTTGCGAACGCCCATGAAGTTGATTGTACGTAACATGGCAGCCCCTTAAATCCACAACTTCTTGAAGTCACGTCCGCCAAAGATCAGGTTGACCATTGCGCGGGTCACCATGATGGCCGTGAACATCGAGGTAAAGATCCCGAGGGACATGGTCACTGCGAAACCTTTGACCGGGCCGGTGCCCATGGCAAAGAGAATCCCGCCAACCAACAGTGTGGTCAGGTTGGCGTCGAGAATCGCGGTGAATGCCCGGCCGAAGCCTTCGTTGATTGCACGCTGCACGGTCATGCCGGCGGCGATCTCTTCACGAATCCGCGAGAAGATCAGCACGTTGGCGTCGACCGCCATACCCATGGTCAGAACGATACCGGCGATACCCGGCAGGGTCAGCGTTGCACCCAGCAGCGACATCAAGGCCAGCAGCAGCACCATGTTCACCGCCAGCGCGACGGTGGCAATGATGCCGAAGAAGCGGTAGATGGCGATGATGAACAGCGACACGAACAGCATGCCCCACAGCGACGCATCGATACCTTTGGTGATGTTGTCAGCACCCAGGCTCGGGCCGATGGTGCGCTCTTCAGCGAAGTACATCGGTGCCGCCAGACCACCGGCACGCAGCAGCAGCGCCAGTTCGGACGACTCGCCCTGGCCGTTCAGACCAGTGATGCGGAACTGAGCACCCAGCGGCGACTGAATGGTCGCCAGGCTGATGATCTTTTTCTCTTCTTTAAACGTTTGCACCGCGACGTCTTTCTCGACACCGTCGACCACTTGCTTGGTGTAAGTGGTGATCGGACGCTGCTCGATGAAGATCACCGCCATGCTGCGGCCGACGTTCGAACGCGTCGCGCGGCTCATCAGCTCGCCACCGTGACCATCCAGACGGATGTTCACTTCAGGCGTGCCGTGCTCGCCGAAACCGGCCTTGGCGTCGGTGACCTGGTCACCCGTAATGATCAGACCACGTTCGATCTGTGCTGGCGGACGCTTGCCTTCACGGAACTCGAAGGTTTCGGAAGTGGCTTTCGAAGCACCCGGCTCTGCAGCCAGACGGAACTCAAGGTTGGCCGTCTTGCCGAGGATACGCTTGGCTTCGGCAGTGTCCTGCACGCCCGGCAGCTCAACCACGATGCGGTTGGCGCCTTGACGCTGAACGATCGGTTCGGCAACACCCAGCTCGTTGACGCGGTTACGTACCGTGGTCAAGTTCTGCTTGATGGAGTATTCACGGATTTCCGCCAGCTTGGCCGGGGTCATCGCCAGACGCAGCACCGGTTGACCGTTGAGGTCGGCCGGAACAATGTCGAAATCGTTGAAGTTCTTGCGGATCAGTGCACGAGCCTGTTCGCGGGAGTCTTCATCGCTGAAGCCCAACTGAATGGCACCGCCCAGTTGCGGCAGGCTGCGATAACGCAGTTTCTCTTTGCGCAGCAGGCTCTTGACGTCGCCTTCGTAGACTTTCAGGCGTGCATCAAGGGCTTTGTCCATGTCCACTTCCAGCAGGAAGTGCACACCACCGGACAAGTCCAGACCCAGTTTCATCGGGTGCGCGCCGAGGTTGCGCAGCCATTGCGGAGTGGTCTGTGCCAGGTTCAGCGCGACGACATAGTCATCACCCAACGCCTTGCGCACAACGTCTTTGGCCGGCAACTGATCTTCAGCCTTGCTCAGACGAATCAGGCCGCCCTTGCCGTTTGCCGCCAGCGTAGCTGCCTTGACGTTGATGCCGGACTCGTGAAGCGCGGTGCTTACGCGGTCCAGATCGGCCTGATTGACCTGCAGAGCCGTGCTGGCGCCGCTGATCTGAATGGCCGGGTCATCGGGGTATAGATTCGGAGCGGAATAAATCAGACCGATCGCCAGCACCGCCAGGATCAGAATGTATTTCCACAGAGGATATTTGTTCAGCATCACGCCGCCCGTTATGACGCGGGGCGCCTTGCGCGCCCCGTCGATTGAGTAGAAGTTGTTGCTCTTAGATCGCTTTCAGCGTGCCTTTTGGCAGCGTGGCGGCGATGGCGCCTTTCTGGAACTTCATTTCGACGGTGTCGGAAACTTCCAGAACCACGAAGTCATCGGCCACTTTGGTGATCTTGCCGGCGATGCCGCCAGTGGTCACAACTTCGTCGCCTTTCGCAAGGCTGCTCAGCAGGTTCTTCTGCTCTTTGGCGCGCTTGGCCTGTGGACGCCAGATCATCAGGTAGAAGATGACCAGGAAGCCGACCAGGAAAATCCACTCGAAGCCGCCGCCCATTGGGCCGGCAGCAGCCGGTGCAGCTGCGTCAGCCATGGCGTTAGAGATAAAAAAGCTCATTTAGCACTCCAGTTGCAAATGTTGAATCTTGGGGTCAGAAAACTCAGTCCAAAGGCGGAACAGGGAGCCCGCGTTTGGCGTAGAAGGCATCGACAAAGGCGGCCAATGTACCCTGTTGAATAGCCTCGCGCAAACCAGCCATCAGCACCTGATAATGGCGCAAGTTATGGATGGTATTGAGCATGCTTCCCAGCATTTCGCCGCACTTGTCCAGGTGATGCAGATAAGCGCGGGAGAAGTTCTGGCAGGTATAGCAATCGCAGGTCGGATCCAGTGGCGATTCATCATGGCGATGGAACGCGTTACGGATCTTCAGCACGCCGGTATCAATGAACAGATGCCCATTGCGGGCATTACGGGTTGGCATCACGCAATCGAACATGTCCACACCGCGGCGCACACCCTCAACCAGATCTTCCGGTTTGCCAACACCCATAAGGTAACGAGGTTTGTCAGCCGGCATCATGCCCGGCAGATAATCCAGCACCTTGATCATTTCATGCTTCGGCTCGCCCACCGACAGTCCGCCGATAGCGAGGCCGTCGAAGCCGATCTTGTCGAGGCCTTCGAGCGAGCGCATGCGCAGATCCTGGTGCATGCCGCCCTGGACGATACCGAACAGCGCCGCGGTATTGTCACCGTGGGCATTCTTCGAGCGCTGAGCCCAACGCAGCGACAATTCCATCGAAACGCGCGCGACGTCTTCGTCGGCCGGGTACGGTGTGCACTCGTCAAAGATCATGACGATGTCGGAACCGAGGTCGCGCTGAACCTGCATCGACTCTTCCGGGCCCATGAACACTTTGGCGCCGTCGACCGGAGAGGCGAAGGTCACGCCCTCCTCCTTGATCTTGCGCATCGCACCCAGACTGAACACCTGGAAGCCGCCGGAGTCGGTCAGGATCGGGCCTTTCCACTGCATGAAATCATGCAGGTCGCCGTGTTCCTTGATCACCTGAGTGCCGGGACGCAGCCACAAGTGGAAGGTGTTGCCCAGAATGATTTCCGCGCCAGTGGCGACGATGTCACGCGGCAACATGCCCTTGACCGTGCCATACGTGCCCACCGGCATGAAGGCCGGGGTCTCGACGGTGCCGCGCGGGAAGGTCAGACGACCACGACGGGCCTTGCCATCAGTGGCAAGGAGCTCAAAGGACATGCGACATTCGCGACTCATTCTGTTTCCTCTGGGCCTGATTGTTCAGGGGCAGTCGGTGCGGGATTGCGGGTGATGAACATCGCATCACCGTAGCTGAAAAAGCGGTAACCGTTATCGACGGCAGCCTTGTAGGCGGCCATGGTTTCGGGATAACCGGCAAACGCGGAAACCAGCATCAACAGCGTGGATTCCGGCAAATGAAAATTGGTCACCAAGGCATCGACCACGTGGAACGGGCGGCCCGGGAAGATAAAGATATCGGTGTCGCCGCTGAACGGTTTGAGCACGCCGTCACGCGCCGCACTTTCCAGCGAACGCACACTGGTGGTGCCGACAGCGATCACACGACCACCGCGCGCACGGCACGCGGCGACGGCATCAACCACATCCTGGCCGACTTCCAGCCACTCGGTGTGCATGTGGTGATCTTCAAGTTTCTCGACGCGCACTGGCTGGAACGTCCCCGCGCCCACGTGCAGCGTGACGAACGTGGTTTCGACGCCCTTGGCGGCAATCGCCTCCATCAGTGACTGATCGAAATGCAGCCCCGCCGTCGGCGCGGCGACTGCACCCAGGCGCTCGGCGTACACGGTCTGATAACGCTCGCGGTCCGAACCTTCATCCGGGCGATCAATATAGGGAGGCAACGGCATGTGCCCGACGCGATCGAGCAGCGGTAGCACTTCTTCAGCGAAGGCCAACTCGAACAATGCATCGTGACGCGCAAGCATCTCCGCTTCGCCACCGCCATCAATGAGAATCTTCGAACCCGGCTTCGGCGACTTGCTGGAACGCACATGGGCCAGCACCCGATGCGTATCGAGTACCCGCTCGATGAGGATTTCCAGCTTGCCGCCAGAGGCTTTCTGCCCGAACAGCCGCGCCGGAATCACCCGGGTATTGTTGAACACCATCAAATCGCCCGGGCGCAAATGCTCAAGCAAATCAGTGAATTGACGATGTGCAAGGGCACCGCTCGGCCCATCAAGGGTCAGCAGGCGACTACCGCGACGCTCAGCCAAAGGATGGCGAGCGATCAGCGAATCAGGGAGTTCGAAAGTAAAGTCAGCAACACGCATGATGGGGTTCGTCTAGCAGGGCCGGAAAGTTTAGCGGAAATATCGAAAATAGACCATGAAACGTGATTGACCAACGGTAATCTCATCTCTATACTTCGCCGCCATTGAGCCCTGATGGCGGAATTGGTAGACGCGGCGGATTCAAAATCCGTTTTCGAAAGGAGTGGGAGTTCGAGTCTCCCTCGGGGCACCACATAGCAGTATCTGAGAGTCTCTACCAGCCTCTCAGACCCAGAGAAACCGGCCACTTGGCCGGTTTTTTTGTGCCTGTCTGTCTACCCCTGTCTCCCCTTATCCGTTGTATCCCTGTATCCCTGCTTGTATCCTGAGAAAAATACCGAACTTTGGGATACAAGGATGAAGCGCGCAGACATCAAGCGCCGCCCTCTCGCTGACACGACACTTGCGGGATTGGAGCCGGAATCAAAGGAATACCGAGAGCTGGACGGAAACGGCGTCTACTTCAGGGTTAAACCTGACGGTGGTAAATCCTGGCAGCTCCGCTACAAACGTCCGGCGGGCAATTGGGCTTGGATGGGGCTGGGGGGTTATCCAGAAGTCAGCGGTGCATTGGCACGGGACAAAGCTGCTGAACTGCGCAAGGTAGTGAGCAGCGGGGCCGATCCTCTCGAGCAAAAACGCTCTGCCAAAGCAGCAATTGATGCTGCCAGGACTCGGACCTTCCGAGCCGCAGCTGAAGCTTGGCTCAAGGCCAAGGAAGAAAAGGGACTCGCTCCCTCCACTCTTAACAAAATCCGCACTTACCTCGACAAAGACATACTCCCAGCGCTGGGAGATAAGCCCCTTGACGAAATCACTCGTACCGACTGTGCAGAACTTCAGGCATCTCTCGAAGCCCGAGACGCACACAACGTGGCGGAAAAGTGCCGCACTTGGATCAATCAGATATTCGGGCGTGCCATCGGCCTAGGCCTCACGGAAAACGATCCGGGCAGTCGCCTACGAGATATTGCAGCTCGAGCCCCAAAGACTCAGCAGCATCCTCATTTGTTGGAGCCTGAGCTGGCAGAGTTCCTCCAAGCACTCAAAAACACTCCCAGCAGGCTGACGGCCCGAACTGCAGCATGGCTCTGTATCTGGACCGCATCGAGACCGGGCATGGTTCGGTTAGCTGAATGGAAAGAGTTCGACCTTGATAAAGCAATATGGACGACGCCTGCCGCCAAGATGAAGATGCGCAGGGACTTTGTTTGTCCACTCCCTAAGCAAGCGCTTTCCGCTCTCAAAGAACTTCACAGCCTAACAGGTCGCAGTCGCTGGCTATTCCCCGGAGTGGGCGCGAAGAATCCGACGATTAGCGAAAACACCATCAACAAAGTCTTCGCGACGATTGGTTACAAAGGCCGTTTGGTTGGTCATGGGACTCGTCACACCGCCAGCACTTTGCTCAGGGAACACGGCTGGCCGAAAGAGCATGTCGAAGCGCAGCTTGCTCACAAAGAAGAGGGAATATCCGGGGTATACAACAAGGCTCAATACCTAGAGCACAGGGTGAAGATGATGCAGTGGTATGCAGATCACCTTGATGCGTTGGCATGCGAGAAGGTGATCAAGGGACAATTTGGAAAAGCGGTATGAGTGCATCTATCCGTACCACCGTCAAAATCCATGTTACGGGTGTTACTCGTGTAACGGTGCCGGCCAAACACCCGGATTCATTGGCTTTCAATCCCGTTACACTTCAGCACGCAGTTCCGTACATTCGATGTAACGCACGCCGAATGTGTAACGCCGCGACAAACCCCTTGCCCGCTGCGGGCCGACACTCCTCACACTTGGCAACAGCGCAAATCTCGCTGCCTATGCTTCAAACTCGCAGGGCGCGGGACAGTGCGTTGCAAGTCGAGAGCCATTGGCATGATTGATACCCACCCGATTTTGCACTCGGCGCTAACCGCTGGCCTCATCCAATATCTCTCAGAGCAGCCACTCTACGAGTTCTGCAATGAACAGATCACTGACGTGTGCGAGCTGATCAATCAGTGCTGTATTCGCATCCAGACCGGCGACATCAGCAGCGACATGAGCAGCATGTGCATCCAGACAACGATGCATGAGGAGGCTATTTTTCAGTACGCCTCAACCGACAAAAAAAACCGTCTCGCGCATTGGGTTCGCCAATACAGCAAGTGTCATTCAGCATCGGAGCGCGAGGCATATGCAGCCTACGTTATGGCCTGCGCAGTAAAAGCGCTGAGCGCCTTAGCTGACTGGATGCGCTCCACCGAACAAGAGGCTTGGTCGCATGTTGCCGAGCCTCCAACGGATTGGTCGTGGGACCTTTATTGTCAGGTTGTGGAAAGGCAGGTCGATCCTAACGAACGTATTGAGGCACTGGACCAGTACGTGCTGTTTTTGGAGCCCATAACATCCCTACCCTGCCTGATCAGTGACGAGCTGACCCCAATCGCTAACAGGGCAATCGAGAACGCTATCCGCACTAAGGGCGGCATCATCAGCGGAATGGAGCGTAACGAAGAAATCAGCGCACGGGATACAGCAATCATTAGGCAAGGTCGACACTACGTGGCTAGCGGAATGTCACGGCGAAACGTGACCACGGCGGTTCACGCCTGGCTGGAACGGGAGGTGTCCAAACCACTCAAACAGCGCGCTGAGTGGGTGACACTGGAAACCGAAAAAGCGCTAACCCGCAAAAGCGTGGAGGGAATCCTCAAGCGCAATTTTGTGGTGTGACCGATATTTCAATGTCATTTCAAATGGAAGTGAACTGCTCACCGCCGACCAATCTCTAGACCATTGCTCTCGTTGTCCAAATCAATCGAGAGCAATACCTATGAGCACCTCTGTCACCGATTTTCCCCGCAAGACTCCCGCCAACGCAGCCTCACTTTTTGATGCCGCTTCAACTTTAATCCGTATGCGGGAGGTGGAAGGCATCGTGGGGATGAAGCGTTCGACCATCTACAAACTGATGCAGCGCACCGATTGCGGCTTTCCGCAGCCCGTCAAACTGAGCAACAGCAACGCACGCGGCGCCCCTGTCGCTTGGGTCCTTTCCGAAGTTCAAGCTTGGGCACGCAGCCGCATCGAGGCACGTGATCAGGTGGCTGCATGAGCCACAAGACTGCAAAGAACGCTTTGATGCACCCCTTTTCCGTGTTGCGTCGGATCGGTTTCTCGTCTCGTGTCATGCAGCGTCTTGAACGCTACCGCAGCCAGCAGGGCAGGCGAGGTCGCGTTGTCAGCGTGCTCAGCTGGGCCGACGGCACCTGGTGCGCCCTCTCCCTCCACTGCGAAAAGACCGGGGCCGTTATCGTCGACGAAGGCCAGCAGGTCGACGCTTACGAAGACGCCCGCTCCATGCTCAGCGGCGGATTTCTGCCCCTTCTTTCCCTGCGCTGGGAAGCCCATGCCTGAAACGAAAACGCCTCCGGGGGCGATCCGGAGGCGTTGAGGTCAATCTAAATGCACGAACAATTTATGCCGCACCTGAAAAAACCGCAAGCCATCAGCGCAGTTGCACTTTGGAAAAACGGACGTTACTCTCTGACCGTCGCTGCAAATTCAGCGACCGGGTTTGGCGACCCGAGATACTTGGCGCACAGGCGCCCCAACCGACAGCAGGCGCTTTTTTTGTGCCCGCCGTTTCGTGTTATGGCAGCTGTGCGTGGGAGACCTTCGGGTCTGCCGGGTTCCAAGTTCCCGGTTCGCCAACCTGCGCACAGCTGCCACCTTAAATCGTTTGGCGACGATCAGTGGCAGCTCCATCCTCAAACTTGGAGCGTCACCCATGCCCGCACTCAATCCGTCCAAAATTCGCGCCGCTGCACACCGTGCAATGGCTCTCGCCGCTTTACACGCCAACTCCAGCCTCGCTACACGCCTCTCCCGTTACAACGCTCACATGGCCAAAGCCCGCGCACTCGAAATCGCAGGTGGCACCCAATGAACAACGCCCTGAGTTTCTCGCTGCCTGAAGACCTGCTTTGCGTGAATCCAAAAGCTGATGCCGGTGTGCCCATCGACGCCATTACCTGCGCCATTGATCGTGCCGACTCAGTGCTGACGCTGCTTGAGGATCACTTCGAAAACGAATCCTCGCGCCTTGCCAATCACATCATTGCTGCGGTCCTTTGGGATGTGCGCGGCACCCTCGGTCTGATCAAGACTCTTGCAATGCACGGCGATAACACCTCAAAGCCTGCTGTGCAGAAAGGCGGTGCGCTATGAGCGCTTCCACTACACCCGGCCACGCTACTTTTTCTCGCGTCAACGCCACCGACTTGAAGCTGTTTAGAGTAAATGCCGGTAGGCCCGTTGAGGACGCGCTGGAGATGGTGTCGTTGCTTCAGCATCACGCGAACCAACTAAATTTCGACGCTGCCATGAGTGACAACGGCGAGCGTTTCAGTTGGCCCGCCCTGTACTTGGGTGAGATGGCCAAAGCCCTGATTGACGACATCAACGACGCGTTGTTTCTGCCGAGGGCTGACGTATGAGCCAGCGACCTAGCAGAACAGATAAACGTCCGAGCTTCGCCGACGTTAAGGCCGCCGCGCTGAAAGACATCGATCGCGTCCTGTCGCATTGGCTGCCCAACGGCAAGCGCGTCGACGGCGGTAAGGAATACACCGCACCGAACCCGACCCGCAGCGACAAACGCGCCGGCTCTCTCAAGGTCAATTTGAACAAGGGCACCTGGGCCGACTTCGCCACCGGCGACAAGGGCGGCGACCTGATCGATCTGGTGCGCTATCTGGACGGCGGCACCGATGTCGAGGCGTGCAACAAGCTTGCTGATTGGCTAAACGTTGCGCCCGGCGAAGCCAAGACGAAGACGGCACCGATCAAACCCAAGGCGCCGACATGGAACGCCATCCTACCGATCCCGGCCGAAGCCATGAACAAGTGCCCGGCCAAGCATCGCGATCACGGTGCACCGTCCAAGGTGTGGATCTATCGTGACGTG
Source organism: Pseudomonas fluorescens (assembly GCF_001648775.1). Classification (GTDB taxonomy): domain Bacteria; phylum Pseudomonadota; class Gammaproteobacteria; order Pseudomonadales; family Pseudomonadaceae; genus Aquipseudomonas; species Aquipseudomonas fluorescens_M. Next base: position 12,242 of record NZ_LVEJ01000018.1, on the reverse strand, counting down.
CAGGGTCAGCCCCTCATGGCGCTGTACCGCTTCGACCTCGGCCCGGATGAAGACGGCAAGCCGAAGAAGGTCTTTGCGCCGCTCACGTGGTGTCAGCGCTCCGATGGTCAAACCAAGCAATGGCGTTGGCAGGGTCTGCCAGATCCCCGCCCCCTACTGCGCCGTGATGAACTGGCCCAGCGTGCTGATGCATCGGTAGTGCTGTGCGAAGGCGAAAAAGCCGCCGATGCCGCCGCCGAACTGCTGCCGAATTACGTATCCACCTGCTGGCCGAACGGTTCCAACTCATGGCACAAAGCAGACCTGACGCCGCTCCAAGGCCGCGATGTTGTGTTGTGGCCGGACAACGACGACAGCGGCAAAACCTGCATGGCCACCGTTGCCGAAAAGCTGCGCGGAATCGGCGCCGGCTCGGTCCGGGTAGTCGCGCTGGAGGTGTTCAAACGCAAGCCCGTGCTGAAAAACGACCGAGCCGCGTTTGCCAAAGGTGGTCAATGGGATGACGGTGATGATGCCGCCGATGCTCTCGCCAAAGGCTGGACAGCCGCCCACTTCGCCGAACTGGAAAACAGCGGTGAGCTATTCGGCGTGATCAAGCAAGAGGTGATTGCTGCTCCAGTCAAATCCGAGCCGGAAGCGAAGCCTAAGGCAGCCGCCAAACGCCCTACCAAATCGAAAAACGATCTGATGCCCGGTGGCTTTCGCCTCACATCCGAAGGTGTGTTTTATGCCGGTGACGACGGTGAGGCGCGTCCGGTGTGTTCGCCACTGGAGATCCTCGCCCGTACTCGCGACGACAAGGGTCAGAACTGGGGATTGTTGGTTGAATTTGACGATCCCGACGGCGCTAAGAAACGCTGGAACATCCCGGCCCGCACTATGACGGGTGACTTCGGCAAAGACGTGCTCGGGCCGCTGGTGGACATGGGGCTACGCCTCGCAGGCAGTCGGTCGGGGCGCAATGCACGCAATGACCTGCAGAGCTATCTCGGAGGCTTCGACAGCGCCCAAAGGGCACGGCTGGTCACGCGCTTGGGTTGGCATGATACTGCGTTTCTTCTGCCCGAGCAGCAGGTCGGCGCGCACAGCGAGCACCTGCACTTCTACGAAGCCGGTTCGCAACTTCCTCCGATCAGCGAAGCGGGCACGCTTGAACAATGGCAGGAGCAGATCGGCGCGCTGTGCGTCGGTAATCATCGTCTGGCATTTGTCGTCGGCGTGGCCTTCGCAGGGCCGCTGCTGCACATGCTCGGCCATGAGTCGGGCGGCTTTCACCTGTACGGCGATAGCTCCGGCGGAAAGACCACGCACCTGCAAGTTGCCGCTTCGATCTACGGCGGACCGCGCCTGGTGCGTTCGTGGCGGTCCACCGACAACGCGCTCGAATCCATCGCCGCCGCGCATTCCGATGGCCTTCTGGTGCTCGATGAGATCGGCATGTGCGACCCGCGCATCATCGGCGAGACGGTGTACATGCTCGGTAATGGCACCGGGAAGGCACGCGCAAACGATCGAGGCCAAGCTGGCCGACAGGTACAGGAGTGGCGCCTGCTGTTTCTCTCGACCGGCGAGAAGACCTTAGCCCAGCACATGGCCGAAGCCAACAAGGAACTGAAGGCAGGCATGGAGGTGCGCATGCTTGCAGTCCCGGCCGATGCCAGCAAAGGCCTTGGTATGTTCGACACACTCAACGGTTTCGAAGATGCCGCTGCCCTGTCCGACGCGCTCAAGGCTCGCGTAGCGAAGTACTACGGCACACCACTCACTGCCTTCCTGTCAGCGCTGTGTGAACCCGGTAAGCATCATGGATGGTCCGCCATCCTGCGCCGCACGCTGGAAGGCTTTATTGCCAAGTCGCTCCCGGCGTCCGCGAGTGGACAGGCACACCGTGCCGCTGCTCGCTTCGGCCTCGCCGCCGCAGCAGGCGAGCTGGCCACAGCAATGGGCATCACCGGCTGGCCGGACGGAACCGCTACCACTGCTGCTCGCGTATGCCTGAATGCTTGGCTAAACGAACGAGGCGGCGCCGGTAACTTCGAGGGTGATGCGATCTTGGCGCGCCTGCGCCAGGTCATCGAACGCTTCGGCGAAAGCCGCTTCACCCGCTGGGAATCGGCGGCAGCCAAGATCGACGAACACGGTCCGCGCACCATCGACCGTCTCGGCTTTCGCAAGACGCTGGAGCACGGCATGGGCGACACCATGCACACCACCAACACCTATTACGTGCTGCCTGAGGCGTGGCGCTCCGAGATCTTCCGGGGCATGAACATCAACGCCGTGAACAAGGAACTGCTGCAGCGCGGAGTGCTGGAACCGGCCAGCGACGGCAAAGCATCGTGCTTGGTCCGGTTGCCCGGCCTCGGCCCGCAACGCTGCTACATCGTGAAGACGATTCCGGGAGCGGATGAAAGCGAGGCTCGGGCTGCCTGAGGGCATCCCCGCTGATCGAGGTAACGCCGGCTTACTCCCGGCCTCGCCAGCCGCTCATTCAACCCAAACCTAATTTGAAGGAACAAGACAGATGAAAGAATTCCAAGCTTCTACCGAACAACATGCACTGCTGGTCAGCGAACTGAACTGCAGCGAGACCACCTTACTTGCACTGCCGAACTCGGATAGCACTCACGCGACCGCTAATTACGAAAAGAAGCAACGGTTGATCGATGAGATCGACCAACTCACCATCCGCCGTGATAAATACCTGAGGACGGCTGAAGAGCAATACGCCGAGATGGCACCGCTGGAAGCCTTACTGGAGGGCGACGACGAATTGGATGCAAATCGTCTGCTTGAAGTCCGCAGTGAGTACAACACGCTGAAACTCCCATACGACTCAAATAAACACCATGCCTGGATCTTAGATACTCAGATCACTCGACGCGAACAACTGCTCAATCACGAAACTTTGATGGCCGGTTACACCGAATCGATGGCGAACTGGAAAGCCGACGAGCAACAGCTCAACGAAAAACGCGAGAGCCTCAGCACCCGTTTGGAGCAAATCCAGCAGCAAGCGGTAGAAGACTTGGCCAAGGCCCGGCAAGCCGAAACAGATGCAGCCACCGCCTACGCACAGGCAGTGGCTTGGGGCGACACTGAGGGCGAAAAGAACGCCAATACAGACGCGCAAAAGGCTGCGAAAAACCTTGCGACTGCCATCGAGCACAATCGTCGCCAGCACCTAATCATTACCGCGCTGGAGCAGGAGCTGGTCATCGTCGACCAACACATTGCCGAGGCGCAAAGCGAAAACCTAGCCATCCAAAGAACGGCCTTGTTGCTGGCCGAAAAGGTACTGGCAGAGCAGTGGAACGAAAAAGCTCAAGCACTGATGGATATGGGCGCCAAGCTGTGGGCTACCCAACGTTTGCTGGGCGGCGACCAACTCAGCCTTAGAAGGTTGGTGCTGCCTAAAGAAGGTGAAGGCTTCGACACATGGGGCAGTCGTGAACTCGCTGACCGCTCGTACAAGTTCACCGTAGAAGACATCTTTTCGCTGTAACGCACTGAGCCACCGGAAACAGCCTGCGCACGCGGGCTGTTTGTAACACAAAAAGGACGAAGACCATGATCAACCAAATCCGAAGCAGCGCGAGCTGGAGCGACACCTTGAAAGCGCGCAAGGAGCACTTGACCGCTTTGCTAAAAATTGTCGACCTCAAAACCGGAAAGACCACAAAGGTCCAGGCACTCACCATCAATCTCATCAAGAATGAAATGAGCTATGTGGAAGGTAAATTGAAAGGCCGGCCGTAATGATCCAAGAAGCGCCAGATACGGCACACCTCAGACTTCCACGACTGGTATTCGCAAGTCTCGTGAGCATGCGATTCAAAACGTCCTACCTCCAAGGGAAGTCTTAGAGCCCAAAGGTGTGATAACAAGCACTCAAAAACTAAAAGTCGAAGACTAATTCGACGCAATTTTAAAGCTAGACGAATAACAAATTTAAAAGTTCGAAAGATAAAGGCCTTAAGGGGCCTTTTTTAACATCTTAAGATCAATACTTACATTCAAAACAACACGTACAAAACGCTCCAAACTTACTAAAAACAAATACAATACATTTTTATTTTATGCCAGCCAACCAACTTTGGACTTGTCTTTTCAATACAATTAGATAGACCAAAACTTCGCCACCAGCATACACGACACGTATTTGCTAACAGTTACTTACTACTGATACGCCGTGATGGGTAGCCAGGATCCCAGTTTTTCGTCTGAGAAGACCATCCAGGGTGCTTCGGATACCACCCGTTTCCGCGGCCTTTCGAAACTCAAGCTATAGCGTCTTTTTAACGATCAATTTTGCCCAGTGAATCGCCGTTGTAGGCTTGCTTCCCAGCTTAAGCCGACGCCAGGCCTTACCAAGCCTAAAAGGTGGTTTGAGCGGGTAAAAAACCCTAGATAGTCTGTGGTTGCAGGATGACGTTTGCACAAATGATCTGTTCGCGTTATCTGTGTACAATCGCCGCATAGCACCCGATTTTGGGCGTACACCTTGCACGCGCTTTGACTGAAGGGCCATATGGAATTCCACGACATTTTACATGGGCTCATGCGATTCTCTGATGAGAATCTGACCTCCCTACTCGCAGATCTTATAGATAGCCCGGAGATTCACCGACTGCGAAATATGCGGCAGATGAACTTTGATGTGCCGCTAATTCAAGAGCTAGGAAGATCTCGTCGCCTCCCACACTCCATAGGTGTGACTTTCCTAGCTGTGGAGTTGGCACATAAGAGCAATCTCAACTTAAATGACACTAAAGCGCTACTCGCTGCAGCACTGCTACACGACGCCGCTATACCTCCGTACGGACATCTGGTTGAGTCCGAGCTGAAATATATAACTCCAGACTTCAACCATGAAGAGAATTTAGCAAAGATCATTCGCGGCACTCTAGGCAACGAAAATACATTTCAGCACATTGTTAAGAATAAAGAACTAAAGCTGACACCCATCTTGCAAAAACACGGCGTCGACATCGAAGCTGTGATTAATATAGTTTGCCCCAAGAAAGGGACAACAAGCCCTGTTTCGGCCGACATAGATATCGACAACATTGATAATGTGCATCGTATGGCAGCTATGCTTGGCTGGGATGGGGCTAAAGAAAACATTAAAGCAATACGCAACTCCATGCGCCTCAAAGGTTTAAGCGGCATAACTTTTACAAAAGAGGCCATTGAGCCGCTAAACAGATGGCTCGAATTCAGAGAACGCATATACACAATGATAATTGCACATCCAGAGTGCATTCCATACAACGCCCTTCAGACCGATCTCGTCAGACTTGCCGTTGAGCACGATATAATTACGCCTACCGACTGGTATATGACTGAGCCGGAATTTGAGGATAAGCTTCGTCATGAACCATCTACTGAAACTCTTGGATGGCAGCTTATCTCAGGCTGTGAGTATCAACTGGTAGACTATGTATGGATCAAGAACTTCTCCACAACTAAAAAACTCAAAAACAAAGACATATCCGACCACATGTCTAATAACATACCTGAAGTTACAAAAAATTCCGGCTATTTTATATGGAATGAAAAAGGATTAGTAAGCAGACGTATTAAAGCAACACTGGACGATAACAAAACCGTTCATATTGGCAAAAATTCGACAAGCTGCATGATCGCACTAGTTAAAAAGAGTAGCGAAAAAATTAGATTTACTAAAGCGCAATCAACGAAATGGCGCCAAGAAGCAATTAAGAATTTCATTGAGCTCTTTGAAACTGACATATTTAACTTTGATTTCCCCGAAACGTACACAGGAAGTTTCTACTCTAAGACGGACGAGCTTCAACTTGAATACAAATGAGCAACTTGAAAATATTGACTGGTCTTTTCCCAACCTTGGGAATTCCGGAATACATTCTTTACATTGGTATCCGGCAACATATGTTGCAGCAATTCCGGGAACATTGATTCCCGTTTTCACAGAAAAAGGCGATTTAGTACTCGACCCTTTCAATGGATCGGGAACTTCTGGCGTAGAGGCTATACGCTTGGGACGAAACTTTATTGGTATGGACACTAACCCAATCGCATTACTCATGAGCGAGGCGAAATTACATTTCCCCGAGCCAAAACATCTACGACGGCATCTTGACACCATAATTACGGACACCGAGAAGTTCTTCGTCACAAATGAAGCTTCGCAACACCCGCACCATGAAGAGCTGGCAGCCTGGTATCACGTAGACACACTAAACACCTTAAATAGAATTCTGGCCGCAATTTTAAGAATTACCAATGCAGATACCAAACGATGCTTCCTTGCAGTATTTTCAGGAATACTAAAAAATACTTCTTCGCAGGGACGCCATTGGGGATGGGTTTGTGACAACGTCAAACCTAAGCCCTTCGAATTAACCTTTAAAGACGCACTATCCACTTTCATAAACGCGGCGAATGACTATATAACGATTACCGATCAGTCACACAAGCTAATTCAGGTGCACTCAGAAAACGAGACAAGAAAACTCACTAGATCTAGATACAAACTAATTCACGGTGACTGTGTAAAAAACATGCAGCAATTGCCGAATGAACATATAGATTTTATAGTTACCTCCCCACCATATTATGGGGTAGCGGACTATATAAAATCACAGCGACTAAGCTATCTTTGGTTTGATAAAGAGGAACTTGCTCCAGATCAGCTCGGCTTTAGGGACTTCGAAAAACTGCGAGCGCACGAGTCAGGTGCTAGATCCAATCGCACCAGAAAGAACAGCCATGAGCTTTATATGAATTTTATAAACTCTTTTTTTGTTCAGTGCCATCGCACATTGAAGAAAGACTGCTCAATGGCTTTGGTGGTCGGAGAATCTGCCGCGAGGGCGTCAACTACGACTGAGTTGATATCTGCTGCTGAATCAACAGGATTCAAATTAAGCCTTCGTAAAGAAAGAGACATCAAATCAAGCCGGAGACGGCTTATGGCAAGCGTCAAGTGCGAAGATATTCTAATTTTTGAAAAATTATAATTTTCCCATGGAGTGGAGAATGAGTGATCACAGGTTTGAAATGATTGAGCCCGAAGTCCTAAAAGTATTGGGCGATAAAAAAGGGCCAGACAAAGCTGAGCACGAAGGAAAAACCTATTACAGGTTTATGGATTTTTTTTACACCTACACTCCATACCTTGACGAACTAACTGCCGTCGAAGTAAGTGATCTTTGTAGAGCCCGAGCGAACCACCCGGAATTGATTAGCCAAACCAATATCGACGTCCGTAATCTATTTAAGAGGGTAGCGGTAGAGCTATCCCCTAAGACTTTTCTTGAAATTGGTGCAGGTTCCCATCCGATATTCTACGACGAACCTCAGAATTCGACGGATTTTATAATCTCGGACGCAGACCAAGACGTAATTGACAGGCTTGAAAACCAACAAAACAAATGCCAACTATTCTCCAACACTCAATACAAGCTCCACTTCAACGATAATCACTTTGAGTTAGTGATGGCTGTGTTCGTTCTACACTTTCCCTTTTACAAGGAACAGCTCATCGAGCTCTATCGAACAATGAGCCCACATGGCGCCATGATTGCAAATGTTTACAGAAGAACAATTGAAGCGAAAGAGCGTCTTCATGCTGACATGGAAGAAGCCGGCTTTAAGATATATAAGATACATGACACAAAAGAGCTTTGCAGAGATCATGAGTACTGGATTATCGGAAAAGACCTAAACCATCTATACAACTGCGGCGAAGTACTAATGCGCGTCGACGCAGTTTAGCCCTGAGCTCAAGCTATCCAGTTTTCGATAGCTTGATCAACTTTTGATAGGAGCTGACTTAGAGAATCATTATTGTCGATCACCTTATCTGCCTGCTCCAACAGCGCTGGAACATGCAGCTCGCTTCTAGAGAAAACCATCTGATCGAATTTCACACGAGTTAGCTCTTTGTCTTTGAACTCCTCTGAATTAAAAAGAGCCCTCTCAAAACGTGCTTCATCAGTAGCCCTAACTCCCAATAGTTTAAACTGAGGGATAGTTCTGTAGTGTGTCAGTTCTTCAGAATACCTAATACCATCAACTACTATTCTGTCGAGACCAAGCCTCTCGATCCTGTATCTTGCTAGAAGGTCATTCCCAAACATATTAAAAAGCGAGTTCCCAAGCATGCCAAGGTTATCTCTGGTTTGCTCAAGGCCCATATCAGCAAGAATCGTTCTTAATATTTCAGAGTTAGAAGCCAGAGTGTATCCGTACCGCTCAACAAGATACTTAGTAACAGTAGTTTTACCAGCCCTAACAGGGCCAACCATACCGATTACTTTAGGAAGCTGGGCGGCCATATCAACACCATCACAATATAGGTATAAACAGAAATCAGAACAACCATCCCAACACAAGCCTTGACGCTAGGAGGGTTTTTCCGCGGTGTATTATCTCTCGTATTTTCCAGCGGAAAAATTTTCGTAGTGTAATACTCCAACTGCTTAGCCAGAACAAAAAGCAATAGCATGCACAATAATGCAATATCGCCTAGGACAGCTTGAAAGGGTGACGCAATTGAAGCTGAAACACTGCTGACTAACCATGCACCGAGAAGGCAGAATATTGAAACGGAACAGTACGCACCTATACCACTAAGATAACTTAAAAACCCCGAAGGCAGTGCTTGCCGCTGAGAGTCGAGTCTAGGGCTTGTGATAACATCAACAATTAAATCCCAGATTAAATATACTGCAAACACCCACATCAACTGAAGCGCCTCAGGCCTGGCGGAAGTGACTCCAACATACGCCGCAATTGTCTTCTTACTAGTATACTCTTGGAAATTTTGCTCCATTGTTTTGACAATTGCAAAATATAGAACAACTAGAAAAACCTCAACCAAAAGAATTACAAATTCTTTCGAAAAAATTGAGGTGATATCCTTTTTTAATCCACCCGCTTGCGACTTCGACCACATCACCCAACTCATGGATACCAATAGAAGGGCAAGTAAGGAGTGCGATAGCGTTGCAAACAAAGCACCGCGCTCAGCAGTCAAATTCTCAAACATTTTTGACGGGCTTGAAGCCGAATCCCAGCCTCCAGTGACAACAAATAACAGTTCGGATATTTGTTGAGCAACCGTTGCTGCCACGAGGGCAAACAACATTGCAATAAAGGTTCGCCTTAGTTCAATTTGAGTTGTAGTACTCACAGCCACTCCATTAGCGATTATATTTTATACAACATTCAATTAGATCATGTACGACTTACTGTGCACCATTTAACAGAGCATCATACTACCGTCGTTTCAACCGCTCCAGCAAAACACAACCTGCCTTCAAGGCAGACGAATGCATGTACCTTAGCATTGCTTTGAAATAACCTCTTCTGAGACTGATTGTAAGCTCGCCATGCGTCGCTTCAGGTGGATGTGTGTAGCCAAGCCTACAATCCCCAGTTCATGCAGCCAACCTAAGGGAGACTCGATCAACCTGCTCCGAAGCTGGACCGGAAGGTAGTTTACATTCTAAAGAGGAGGAGCACTGGCCATGCGTAGCGTTACACTTGCGAGGATGGTAACACCACACCTATCGGAAGCGACGGGAAAGTGTTACATGAAAAAATCCAATAAATACAATTACTTGTGAAGACCGTTACACGAGTAACACTTGTAACACAGCTTTCATCTGGCTAGCCCCCGCCCCCCTACGACATTGTTACCACCAGCGGACATGATGGGGTTTCCATTTGTCGTAGCCGGGGCCCCTGAAGACTTCGGCTTCATACGGGGTCGGAAACCCGCGGGACTTTGTTAGCAGACAGGTACCCAGCTTAGTGAACAGGTGAACCGGGTGAACACGCAGTTCACCAGTGCAGTTGCACAGATGATGGGAGGTCGCAGAGGCCCCTGTGCGTTTCTGAATGACACGGGGCACAAAACCCGCGTGATCTTGGCAGTGGCTGATTTTTGTACAGTGGTTGACAGGTTGACTTGGTTGACGGCCCAAGGTGTCCATTATCATCAACACAAAAGGCCATCGTTACCGCTGCGGTAACGATGGCCTTTTTTCAGCAGAATTCTTTCGATTTCAATGCCTGAAATTTCAGTAACTTTGAAATCCTCCCACTAACACAGTCCTGCGGGTTTCCGACCCCGTGCAACTGCAAAACTCCCAGGGTCCCCGGCACCTAATTCGAGCTGAAGATCGGATGACCTTGAAAATCGAACCCTGGCAAGGCCCGCTCTAAATATCCAAGGGTTCGCGATTCTAATAGGGCTTTGGCATCTGGCAGCAGTGCATGTACCTCACCTCTGGTGGGTGCTCTGTCCAACCGCTTGCTCTTCACCAGCTCAACCAGCTCAGCACGAAGACGAGTAGCCGCCTGTTTTGGACCAATCCTCGCATAGACCGAATCTCTCACCAGAAATGTCGGGAACGCCTCTTTGTACACTTCAACCAACGCGTTCCAACGTAGGTCATGAAACTCCTTACCTACTAGCTCTTTCACCATGGCAAACGCCTGCTTGTGCTTTTCTTGCGATGCGTCCCAATCAGCGTAGGTGTCGGCCATGTACTGCGCTTCCTGTTCGTCTTCAAGTTCACGACTACGATTAATGCTGTCGAGAACCTCTTGTGCCTGTGCGATCAGTAATGAGTCATTCGTTATGATCCCGACATCCAGAGCAAGAAGAGCGGCTCCATGGGCGATGCCTTCGCTTTCGTAATCATCCCTTTCGCGCTGCTCGAAAGCCCCGAATCTAATTTGTAAAGCTTGGCTCACTGCCTGGTTGGAATGCATTGCTAACACTCTTATCTTGAAATTTGAAAAGCGTCACACCGGTAGAGACCGGTTATAGCAGAACCTTTCACCGGCGCAGCCACATGTGCCCATCCATAAAGTGCATGAGGGGGCTGCCATGCAGCAAAAACTCGACAGCTACAAAGGCCCACTTTCCAATACTCAAATAGCTGATGGAATGAACGCCGCGTTAAAAAACGCGGCACGTCTCGCCAAGGATGCCAGATTGCTTATTGACGCTGGTCGTCTCCCTTCAGCCGTATCACTCGCAATCCTTTCCATTGAAGAGGCCGGGAAGATTTCAATTCTCCGCTCATTGGCTTTTGCCGAAAACGAGCAGGATCTGAAAACGGAGTGGAGGAGGTATCGGTCTCATACCAGCAAGAATCTACAGTGGATTCTTCCCCAACTGGTGGCCACTGGAGCCCGATCTCTCGATGACATGCGCCCACTGTTTGACGAGGATTCGGATCACCCGCATCTGCTGGATCAACTGAAACAAATCGGTTTCTATACTGATTGCCTGGGGAGCAAAGCTCATTGGTCTCTTCCGGAAGAGGTCATCGACCTCGATCTGGCGAAAATGCTCGTCAACACAGCAGAAATCTTAAGCTCCGGCTCCCAGACGACTGAGCGAGAGATCGCACTATGGGTTGAACATCTCAAGCCTGTTTGGAATCGGAGTGACCGACAAATGAAGCAGGCTTTGATCGATTGGTATGGAGCTATGCAAGCGGAAGGCTTGAAAGAAGCCGGACCAAACAAAATGGAGCAGTTCGCTCGCGGTGGACTGGTCGATTGACCTGGCCGGGCCCCCGACTTACCCTTTTGTAAAGCACAGCACTTATGACCATGTATCCCTACATGTATCCCTTGCAGTATAAAAGGGCTACAGACCACGGTTTATATGAAACGCTCGAGTCTCCCTCGGCACCATTTGCAAGACATAGACGACTACCAGCGTCTACGTAACAACTCTAAAGCCCGCTAACTGCGGGCTTTTTTGTTTCCGGGATTTCATCCTTCACTCCCCTCGCAAGCCAGCCTTTTTTTGCTGCAGGCTCTGTACAGATTCCCAAGCGTACAGTCACGCCACACCTCACCGACTTGCAACTCAAGACCTACCAGGCAGCAAGCCACTTTGCTCAATGGCTCGTGCCTTGCCCTTATGGTTTAACTGAGTATAGGCATTGCGCTAGCCGCCCCTCTGACAGGCCTTCCCAAGCTATCTTGAGCGTGTATTCGAACACCGCCTTACAGAGGCTCGTGAGAGGGCCGCAGGCCAAATAGCGATTATGGCGCCCTTCACATCGCGAGCGTGCTGTTACGCGGCCATGGGCTGCTCAAAGGCCATAAGGCGCATGTCGCTAATGGCACCGACAGGGAGCATTACCAGGTGCTCCCCTGACACAACGACGGGGCATGATTAGAGCTACACGAACGCGCTGAAAAACTTTCCTGCGGGCAAAACA
>NZ_LVEJ01000017.1 GCF_001648775.1 Pseudomonas fluorescens | reverse complement strand
GTCTACCGTCATGCATCGACCTGAAAAATCGTGGCGATTATGGATTCGGTGAAAAGCGTTCAAGTCGGTGTACTTCGTCAATATCCCCCCATCAGTCCCCTCTCCCTCTGGGAGAGGGTTAGGGTGAGGGGCTTTTGCTCTACGTGGTTGATGCGGCGCTAGCGGATGTGTGCGTCGAAGCCTTCGCTATCCGGCGCGATGTCGCTCTTCAACGTCAAAGCAGGAATCTCATACTCCCCACCATTCTGCTGCCGAAACCCAATCGGCCTTGCACTCCACAACTCATCCAGCCGCTGCCCCAATTCCTCGCAAGTCTCGGCATACCGCGCCGCATCCATCCGACTGGTCCGATACACCACAAACGGCGGCACCACTTCAAACCCCGGGTAGTACAAAATCCCGTGCTGGATCGGAAAAAGCAGATCATCCATCGGCCCATTAATCCCACGCGGCGCATAGTGCGATTCCCAGCCGCCAGTGGTGACCATCAACATCGCCCGTTTGCCTTTCATTTTCCCTTCGCCATAGCGCTCGCCCCAGCGGCTGTCGGAATGCTCGCCGACGCCGTAGGCAAAACCGTAGGCGTACACCCGATCAACCCAACCTTTGAGAATGGCGGGCATGGTGAACCACCACAGCGGAAACTGCAGGATCAGCGCATCCGCCCACAACAGTTTTTCCTGCTCGCGAGCGATGTCGGCGGCTTGAGTGCCTTCGGCGTAAGCGACTTTCGAGTCGAGCGAAGCGTGGAACGGTTTAGTCGCATCGCGCTCTGGGGCATCGTCAGCGTCGAGGGTGGCTTTCCAGTTCATCGCGTAGAGGTCGGAGACCTGCACGGTGTGGCCGGCGGTTTGCAAGCGCTGCACGCTGAAGTCGCGCAGCGAGCCGTTGAGGGAGGTCGGTTCCGGGTGGGCGTAAACCAGTAGCACTTTCATGTTGAAGCTCCGTTAGCTAAGTGACTGCAGGATCGGCGTTCAACCGGTATATTGGAAATGAATGTCTGATATGTCTGGTATAGCCATGAATAATTTGAGACGGCTGGATATCAACTTGCTGTTGACGCTGGATGTGTTGCTGTCGGAGCACAACGTCACCCGCGCTGCGCAGCGCCTGAACCTGTCGCAGCCTTCGGTGAGTGTGCATCTGGCCAAGTTGCGCGACATCTTTGGCGATCCGTTGCTGTTGCCCGGCCCTCGCGGCATGCGCCCGACGGCGCGCGCCGATGAGTTGCGTGAACCGTTGCGCGAAGCGTTGGAAGCCTTGGAGAGGGCGGTGGCGCCGGCCAGTGCGTTCGACCCGGCGCTGGCGACGCACACCTGGAAAATCGCCGCGACCGATTACGGCGAGTCGACGGTGGTGTTGCCGGCGCTGAGCGGCTTGCGTGAACAGGCGCCGGGCTCGCGGCTGGCGGTGATCGATCTGACGCCGGCACATTTGGTCAAACAGGCTGAGCAAGGGGTGTTTGATCTGGCGCTGCACATCAGTGAAGACGCGCCGCCGGAGTTGCACCGTCGACCGCTGTTCACCGAGCGTTATGTGCTGGCCGGTCGAGTCGGGCATCCGGGATTAAAGTCTGCACCCACACGCAAACAATTCTGTGCGCTGGAACACGTGATGGTGTCGCGCGAGGGCGGGGGCTTTTTCGGGGTGACCGACCGGGCGTTGGCCGATGTCGGGCTGATGCGCAAAGTGGTGTTGTCGGTGCCGCACTTTCTGATGGCAATGTCGGTGTTGGCCAGCACCGATCTGGTGGCGATGCTGCCGTCACGCCTGGTGCGTGGCAACCGGGCACTGCAAGTGGTCGACGCGCCTCTGGAAGTACCCGGTTATGAGATGGCGATGTTCTGGGGCGAACGCTCGCACCGCGATCCGGCGCATAAATGGCTGCGTGAGCATTTGTTAGCGTCGGTCTGAGGCACTGTCAGGCGTGGCCGAGGGCAATCGCAAACGACACGACGATCATGCACGCAAACGCAAAATTGAGATTCATGAGGTGTTCATCCTGAGCCTTTTAGAAGTGCGGCCATTCTGAACAGGTTGAAAGCAAAGAAAAAATTCGCCTTGTTGATTGCAAAGATCGAAACAATTGATACCTGGTCGGTTTGTGTTTACTCAAAGCTTTCGCTAGTCTCGCAGAAACCTGCAACTACAAGCACAAACAGGCACAACCATGCACGATCATTCTGCGGCAGAACTGCCGTCCCTGCGTCGACAGAAAATCCTTTTGCTCCTCGAACGTGACGGCAAGGTCATGGCGTCCGAGTTGAGCCAGCACTTCGCGGTGTCCGAGGACACCATCCGCCGCGACCTCGCCGAACTGGACAACGCCGGGCTGGTGCAGCGCGTGCACGGTGGGGCGTTGCCGCGGCCGAAAGACTCCGGCAAGGATTACTTCACGCGGCTGGACGAGACGGATGAGGTGAAGATTCGCCTGGCGCAACGGGCGGCGCAGGAGATTGAAGATGGGCAGATTGTGCTGTTCGATTCCGGCTCGACCACGCTGCAAGTGGCGCGCTCGTTGCGTGCAGATATCTGCATCACGGCGGTGACCGCGTCACCGATGACGGCGATTGCGCTCTCGGAATTCAAGGCTGTGAAAGTGATTCTCGCTGGCGGCCAGTTGAACCCGCGCACGATGGCGGCGGGTGGGCATGAGGCGCTGCGGTTGCTGGCCGGGATCCGGGCGGATCTGGCGATTACCGGCGTCTGCGCGATTCATCCGGAGGTGGGAATTACCTCGCTGCATTTCGACGAGGTGCCGGTGAAGCAGGCGATGCTGGAGGGCGCGGCGCGGGTGATTGCGGTGACCACGGCGGACAAGTTGGGGGCGGTGGAGCCGTTTGTGGTGGCGCCGTGTACGCGCCTGCATACGCTGATCACCGAGCAGCATGTTGCGTCGGGGAGTGTCGAGGATTATCGACGGTTGGGGATTGTGGTCGAGCAGTTGCCGGATTGAATTTTTGGTGGATTTGAGGGCCTCTTCGCGAGCAGGCTCGCTCCCACATGTGACCGAGATCTAGCTCAGGAACGCGGTCGAATGTGGGAGCGAGCCTGCTCGCGAAGGGGCCGGTACATTCAACCCATCTTTCAGCGCAGGCGCTCAAGCATCTGGTAGTACCACATCCCCGCCGCCAACAACGGGTTACCGAGTAAATCCCCCATCGGCACACGAATGTGCTGGCACTGGGCAAACGTATCGAACTGCTCCATCTGCCCGGTGATCGCCCGGCTCATGATTTCGCCCATGATGTGCGTCGTCGCGATGCCGTGCCCCGAGTACCCCTGGCAATACCAGACGTTGTCCGAGAGCTTGCCCAGTTGCGGGATGCGATTGATGACGATGCCCATCGCGCAGCTCCACTGATAGTCGATCTGCACGCCTTTGAGCGCCGGGAAGGTTTGCTCGATGCACGGGCGCAACTCGGCGGCGATGTCGCGTGAATCCTTGCCGCTGTAGTTGGCGCCACCGCCGAACAACAAGCGGCCGTCGGCGGTGAGGCGGTAGTAGTCGAGGACGAAGCGGCAGTCGTATACGGCCAGATCTTCCGGGTTGATCTGCCGCGCCAGATCGCCGAGCGGCGCGGTGGTGACAATGCCGCCCATGGCCGGGAAAATCTTGCCCTTGAGCTGCCCCGGTTCGAGTTTGTGATAAACGTCGCCGGCGAGCATCACCTGATTGGCATCGATCTGGCCGTGGGCGGTTCTTACGCCAGGAGTATCGCCGTGAATGATCTCCAGAACTTCGCTGTTTTCAAAGATCAGCGCGCCGAGACTTTCCGCCGCCCGCGCTTCGCCGATGCACAGGTTGAGCGGGTGCAGATGCAGGTTGCGCGTATTCTTGATTGCGCCGTGGTAGAGGTCGCTTTGCAGCAGGTCGCGCACCTGGCTGCGGTCGAGCAGGCTGACCTCATCGCCTAATCCGCGCCGTACGGCTTCTTCATAATCCTTACGCAAATCAGTCATGTGGC
The DNA here is from genome assembly GCF_001648775.1 of Pseudomonas fluorescens. Lineage (GTDB taxonomy): Bacteria > Pseudomonadota > Gammaproteobacteria > Pseudomonadales > Pseudomonadaceae > Aquipseudomonas > Aquipseudomonas fluorescens_M. The sequence goes on along the minus strand of NZ_LVEJ01000017.1, from coordinate 21,122 downwards.
TGGGCTTGTACGCCGCGTGCAAATGGCCGTGTTTGAGGTCGCATTGAATGCCGTATTTCTCGACGCGTTGCTGGATGATTTCGTGCCCGCGCCAGCGCAGGTGCCAGATGAAATCATCGACGTCATCGCCGAGTTTCGCGCGCATCTGTTTGCGCATCGCGCCGTCGCCGGAGAGGCTGCCGGTGACTTGCCCGCCGTTGCGCCCGGTAGCGCCCCAGCCGATCTTGTGGCTTTCGACGATGGCGACTTTCAGGCCTTTTTCAGCGAGTTCGACGGCGGTGGCGACGCCAGTGAAGCCGCCGCCGATGATCACCACATCGACGGTGTGCCGACCTTGCAGGGTCGGGTAGTCGGTGTCCTGGTTTAGGGTGGCGGTGTAGTAGGAATTGCAGCGTTCGGTCATGTCAGTGTCCACACAAAGTTCGGAAGTCGGAGTGCAGTCCCCTGTGGGAGCGAGCTTGCTCGCGAAAGCGGTGTGTCAGTCACCCAAAATGTTGAATGTGACGACGCCTTCGCGAGCAGGCTCGCTCCCACAGGTTCGGTGTCGGATCGTTATGCCTCGGTGAGATACCAGCGCCAATCCTGCTCACCCACTTCAGCCATGAACTGCCGATACTCGGCACGCTTCACCGCCAGATACACCCCGAGAAATTCCTGCCCCAAGGCATCCCGCGCCCACACCGAGTTCTCCAGCGCCTGCAAGGACGTCAGCCAATCGGTCGGCAGTAACTCCTTCGCTTGCGCATAACCATTGCCTTCAACCGGCGCACCAGGATCAAGCTCTTCACGAATGCCGCGATGAATGCCGGCAAGGATCGCCGCTGCGGCGAGATACGGGTTGGCATCGGCGCCGCAGATGCGGTGTTCGATATGCCGCGTGTTGGCCGGGCCACCGGGAACACGCAGGCTGACGGTGCGGTTGTCGACGCCCCAGGTCGGCGCCAACGGTGCATAGCTGTTGGCCTGGAAGCGCCGATACGAGTTGGCGTTCGGGCAGAACAGCAGCAGCGAATCGAGCAGGGACGCGAGCATGCCGCCAATCGCCGTGCGCAGCAGCGGGGTGCCGGCCGGGTCTTCAGAGGCGAACAGATTATGTCCCGCGCCATCGGCCAGACTCACGTGCATGTGCATGCCGGTACCGGCCAGATCATCGAACGGCTTGGCCATGAACGTCGCCTGCATGCCGTGCTTGTGGGCGATGGCTTTGACCAGACGTTTGTAACGCACGGCTTGGTCCATCGCCTGCAGTGCATCGCCATGTTCAAGGGTGATTTCCACCTGACCCGGCGCGTACTCGGAGATCGCCGTGCGCGCCGGAATGCCGTGGAGTTTGCAGGCACTGTAGAGGTCGGCGAGGAATGGTTCGATCTGCTCCAGTTCGCGCAAACCGTAGACCTGCGTATGTCGCGGTCGGCCTCCGTCGGCATCCAGCGCTGGTTGCGGTCGACCGTTGTGATCGCGTTTGGCGTCGAGCAGGTAGAACTCCAGCTCACACGCCATCACCGGGTGATAACCCTCGGCCTTGAGGCCGTCGATGACCTTGATCAGCAAGTGCCGTGGGTCGGCGATGCTCGCCGGCATGCCCTCGGTCGGGTGCATGCTGACCTGCACCGCGGCGGTCGGAATCTTGCGCCACGGCAGGCGCACCAGACTGCCTTCCAGCGGGTAGGCACGGCAGTCGATATCGCCGACGTCCCAGACCAGACCGGAGTTCTCGACGTCTTCACCCTGCACGGTCAGGCCGAGAATGGTGCTCGGCAGCGGCCGGCCGCTTTCGTAGACGGCGAGCAGTTCTTCGCGGTGCAACAGTTTGCCGCGCGGCACGCCGTTGGCGTCGAGGATAAACAACTCGATCATGTCGATATCGGGGTTCTGTTCAAGGAACAGGCGTGCGTCTTCGATGGCTGCGAATTTCATAATCAATCACTCACGATGGCGCCGCACAGGCGCGCAGATTCGGGCTGGACACGACGCGACAACAGGCGTGGCTGTCCTGGCAGGGATATCAAGAGGTAGGGGACTGTCGCGGCTTTTTTAACGGGCGCGATCAGACAGGCAGAGAGATATCCGGCGGGCGTGCGGAATGACGCAACTTGGAGCGGCGCAGGGCCATGGGGAGATTGACGATACGATTCATACGCCGCCCCTGTGAGAGAGGGCGCGCAGGGCAGAGACGTTCAACGATTCTGGTTGTTGTGGTGACGTACTCATAACGCGTGTTTCCGTTGGCGGAAAACGTCGGTGGCGGGCTGACCCGCCGACCGGTGTGCCCGGATAGTAAGGGGGAATTCGCGGGCGTGTAAACGGGAGATTCACAAGCCCGGGTTCAGCGCATCAGGTGAAAGCCCAGCCCGGCGAGGGCGCAAACGATCAACACACTGATCACGCCGCGTTTGAAAACGAACAGCGCCAACGCCGCCACCACCGACAGCATGAGCGAAAACAGATCCAGCGCCCCGGCAAACCCGTTCGGCCACAACACGTGATAAGCGAAAAAACACGCCAGATTCACAATCACCCCGACCACGGCAGCGGTGATTGCCGTAAGCGGTGCGGTGAATTTCAGTTCGTTGTGCGTCGATTCCACCAACGGCCCGCCAGCAAGGATGAACAGAAACGAGGGCAGGAAGGTGAACCAGGTCACCAGCGTTGCCGCGAGCGCGCCGGCGGCAAACGCATGCTCGGGGCCGAACGCCGGTTGCACGTAGGCACCGATGAAACCGACAAACGCCACCACCATGATCAGCGGTCCGGGAGTGGTTTCGCCGAGCGCGAGGCCGTCGATCATCTGCGTCGGCGTCAACCAGCCGTAATGCCCGACGGCGCCCTGATAGACGTAAGGCAGCACCGCATAGGCGCCGCCAAAGGTAAGCAGCGCGGCTTTGGTGAAGAACCAGGCCATTTGCGTGAACGTGCCGTCCCAGCCGAACAATGCCGTCAACAACGCCATGGGCAAACACCAGAGCACTGCGCCGATCAACGCCAGGCGCAGCAACTTCGCCAGGTTGAAGCGGGCATGTTCGGGGGCGGGCGTATCGTCGTCGATCAACGCCGGGCCGAAGGATTTCTCGCTGTTGCGCACATCTGCGTTGCTGAACCGCTGCGGTGCGAATCGCCCGCCCAGATACCCGATCAGCCCGGCCCCGAGGACGATCAACGGGAAGGGCACATTGAAGGCGAAAATCGCCACGAACGACGCCCCGGCAATCGTCCACAGCCACGCATTCTTCAACGCGCGCGAACCAATGCGATGCGCGGCGTGCAGCACGATCGCGGTGATTGCCGGTTTGATTCCGTAAAACACTCCGGCCACTGCCGGCACGTCACCGAAGGCGATGTACAGCCAGGACAAGGCAATCAGAATGAACAGCGATGGCAGCACAAACAGCGCTCCGGCGATGACACCGCCCCAGGTGCGATGCAGCAGCCAGCCGATGTAGGTCGCCAGTTGCTGAGCCTCGGGGCCGGGCAGCAACATGCAGTAGTTGAGTGCGTGCAGAAAACGCTTTTCGGAGATCCAGCGCCGTCGCTCGACCAGCTCCTGATGCATGATCGCGATCTGCCCGGCCGGCCCGCCGAAACCAATGCAGCCGAGTTTCAGCCAAAAGCGCCAGGCCTGGCGCAGGGTGACGGGGTCGGGTCGGGGCAGGTTGTTCGGCGCTGTGCTCAAGCGAAACTCCGGAGTTGAATCCTGGCAGAGCGGTTATCTAATCAGACTTTCAACCCTCACCCCAGCCCTCTCCCAGAGGGAGAGGGGGCCGACCGAGGTGTCTGGCGTTATCCATCGACCTGAAAAATCGAGTCGATTATGGATTTGATGGTTACCCGAAGGGGCCGACCGAGGTGTCTGCCGTTCTCCATGACCGGACAGATCCCATCGATTATGGATTCACCACAACTCCTTCACGTCGGCGTACTTCTGCAATATCCCCCAATCAGTCCCCTCTCCCTCGGGGAGAGGGCTAGGGTGAGGGGCTTTCGCTTTTCAGGCGTGCGCCAAACTCCAGCGCAAAGCAGCATTCCGATCACTCTCCCGGCCCTCGACCCAGTGAGAGCCCTCAGGTGTAGTCTCACGCTTCCAGAACGGCGCACGGGTCTTGAGCACATCCATGATGAACGCGCAGGCCTCGAACGCCATATGCCGATGCTTGCTACTGACCCCGACAAACACAATCGGCTCACTCACCGAAAGCGCGCCGACCCGATGCACAATCTCCACCCCCAACAGCGGCCAACGTTCGCGGGCTTCTTCGGCAATCTGTTCGAGGGCCTTTTCGGTCATGCCCGGATAGTGCTCAAGAAACAGTTCATTCACGCTCTGGCCAATGTTCAGATCACGCACATAACCAATGAAATTCACCACCGCGCCCACCCGTGGATTGCGCGCGTGAAGGTCGGCAGTCAACTGGCCGACATCGAAGCTTTTGTGCTGGACTCGAATAGCCATCGATCAACCCCCGGTCACAGGCGGAAAAAACGCGATCTCATCGAAATCCTCAATCGCCTGGCTCGGCTGACACAGTTCCTGATTCACCGCGCACATCAGATTCCCGGCGCCGAGCACTTCGCGCCACAGATCGCCGCGCTGCATGAGCATCTGCCGCACGTCCTCAACGCTGTTCAGCGAAGCGCTCAGCGGAATCTTTTCACCGCCCAGATTGAGCCGGTCCCGGTAACTGGCGAAGTAGTTGATCAGGATCATTGCGCGTCCTCCCATTGAAAGTGCCCCGAGCGTCCGCCCTGTTTGCTGAGCAGGCGGATATCGCCGATAACCATCGCCCGATCCACCGCTTTGCACATGTCGTAAATGGTCAGCGCGGCAACGCTGGCGGCGGTCAGGGCTTCGAGTTCAACACCGGTCTGGCCGGTGAGACGGCAAGTGCTGGTGATCTGCACGCGGTCCGGCTCGCACGCCTTGAGTTCGACGTGAATCGAGCTGAGCAGCAGCGCGTGGCACAGCGGGATCAGCTCGTGGGTACGCTTGGCGGCCTGGATGCCGGCGATCCGCGCGACAGCGAAGACATCGCCTTTCGGGTGCCCGTTGGCCTGAATCATCTGCAAGGTTTGCGGGCGCATTTGCACCCAGGCTTGCGCAGTGGCTTCACGGCGGGTCGCGGCTTTGTCGCTGACGTCGACCATGTTGGCGTGGCCCTGATCGTCGAGGTGGGTGAGGGTGTGGCTCATGCGGGAAACTCCTGGATCGGGCTGTAAATTCGTGGGGCGTTGCGGTGCGGCACGTGGATCAGATTGAGCCGATGCCTGAGCGCCCAACGCACGGTCAACGCGGTCGGCGCGGACAGGCTGACGAGGGTGCCGAGGCGGGCGCGCACGGCTTTGTGGATCAGTTCGAGGCTGCAACGGCTGGTGACCACGACGAAGCCTTCAGCGGCATCGATGGCATCGCTCTGCATCGCGCCGATCAGCTTGTCGAGGGCGTTGTGGCGGCCGATGTCTTCGCGGCACATCAAGGCTTCACCCTCGGCGTCGAAATACAGCGCGGCGTGTAGGGCGCCGCTGCTGCGCGCCAGTTGTTGAGCGGCTTCGATGCGTTGGCGAATGCCGTCGAAATGTTCGGCTGGCGGCAGTGGCGAAGGCTGCAGAATCTGCAGTGGCGGCAGCGCCTGCTCCAGCGCTTCGACGCCGCAGATGCCGCAGCCGCTGGTCCCGGTCATTTGCCGACGATGATCCTTGAGTGCCCAGAACGCCCGGCTGCAAATCTGTACATCGGCCTGACAGGCCTGATCGAAATGCGTGAGGCGGACGTCGTAGATCTCGTCGACGCTGTCGATGATCGCGTTGCTCAGGCTGAAGCCGCGGATGAAGTCTTCGAGGTTGCCGGGCGAGACCATCATCACCGCCTGGCTGAGGCCGTTGTAGGTGATGGCCAAAGCGATTTCCGAGGCCAGGGCCGCGTGCGAAAGCGGGGCATCCGGCAGGTATTCGCGAAACACCACTTGTGCCGGTTGAGGTGCGGGGGCGTTGGGTTCGGTGGTGGATTCTGTGAGGGTTTCGACGTGGCAGAGCATCTGAACAGTCCCGAAGCGCTGAAGAGTGTTCAGGCTACGGGGGCGTCAAAACTGCGTCCAATCGCTTGTTCCGATGTGGTGATTGCTTTGGTCGATCAACGCCGTCACATCCAAAATTTTTGCTGTCTGGTCGGGCCTCTTCGCGAGCAGGCTCGCTCCCACAGGGGAATGTATTCCAAATGTAGGAGCGAGCCTGCTCGCGAAGGCGGCCTGACATCCAACATCAATTACTGAGCAGACACTTCAACCCCAAACAACTTCCGCGCCTCGGCAAAACACTTCTCGGCAATCGCCGAGCGCGGTTCGGTCTTGCGCATCACCAGCCCCAATGGCGCGAGCACACTGGCATCCGGCAACTGCATGAACGACAAGTGCTCGATCGGCTCTTCCAGACCACTGTCCAGCGGCATGATCGCGCAGCAGAAACCTTGGTGAATCGCCTGCAACAGCTGATAGGTCGAATCGCTTTCCATGATCGGCTGCGGGCTGAGCCCACGGCTGCGGAAGCTCAGGTCGATGGATTTGCGGTAATGCATGCCCGCAGTGATCATGCCCAGCGGCAATTCGGCGGCGTCTTCCCAACTCATTTCCGAGCCTTCGAAATGGAAGTGGCGGTTGTCGTAGAGCAGGCCGACACGGGTTTCACCAATCTCGAAAAACTCGAAATAGTTCGGGTTGACGTGGTCGAGGTAGCACACGCCCAGATCGAGCTGATTGTTGCCCAGACCAGCGATGATCTCGTCGGAGCTGAGCGACGACAGGCTGAATTTCAACTCCGGATAAGTGCCGGACAAACCCTGAATGTAATTGACCGGATTGAAGCTGCTCAGCGGCACCAGACCCAGACGCAAACTACCGACCAGTTGCCCGCGACATGCCGCCGCTTCGGCAAACAAACCGTCATGCGCGGCGAGCAAGGTGCGTGCCCAGGCCAGCACGCGCTCGCCCGCCTGGGTGAAACCTTCAAAGCGCTGACCACGATTGACCAGCACCAGATCCAGCTCATCTTCGAGATTGCGCAGGCGCATCGACAACGTCGGTTGGGTGATGTGGCAGCGTGCGGCGGCCTGGCCGAAGTGACGGGTTTCGTCCAGCGCGATCAGGAACTTGAGTTGTTTGATGTCCACGACGGCACCTGCTCGATGGGGAGTTTTGAATGGAGTATTGACGCCGATGCGCCAGACGCACGAAAAGCGCAGGGTGCGACGATCTCATCTGAGCGGTTATTCGTCCAATCGGAAGCATTTAAAACACTATCGATCAGCTCTATCAGTCGCGGTTTTACTGGCTTTCAGTGAGATGAAAAGCACCGATAGAGCCGGTCGATAATGTGGTTGGCCAGAGTGATTAGACAGTCCTCATAAGTGGCACTTAGGCTGCTCGGCAATGTTGATTGACTGCTGCCGGAGAACTGCCATGAGCGCCAAAGCCGATGCCCTGTTTGTCCCCCTGAATATTGCCGTGCTGACGGTCAGCGATACCCGCGATTACGCCAGCGATACCTCGGGCCAGTTGCTGGTCAGTCGCCTGCTGGAAGCCGGGCATACCTTGAGCGAGCGCAATTTGCTCAAGGATGATCTGTACAAGATCCGCGCTCAGGTAGCGAACTGGATTGCCGATGAAGGCATTCAGGTGGTGCTGATTACTGGCGGCACTGGCTTCACCGGTCGCGACAGCACGCCGGAAGCGGTGGGCTGCTTGTTCGACAAACAGATCGATGGTTTTGGCGAACTGTTCCGGGCGATTTCGATACTGGACATCGGCACCTCCACCGTGCAAAGCCGTGCGCTGGCCGGGCTGTCGAACGGCACCCTGGTGTGCTGCCTGCCGGGCTCGACCGGCGCTTGCCGCACCGCGTGGGAAGGCATTCTTGCCGAGCAACTGGATAACCGCCATCGCCCGTGCAACTTCGTCCCGCACCTGAAAGCGGTGCAGGCGTGTGGGCCGCGCGGATGAGCCGTTCACCCTTGATGCCGGTGGAGGATGCGATCGAGCAGTTATTGCTCATGGCCAATGAACAACAACTGGCCGACAGCGAAGTGCTGGCGCTCGATGAGGCGCGCGGCCGGATGTTGGCCAGTGATCTGGTAGCGACCCTCGATTTACCGCCGTGGCCGAACAGCGCCATGGACGGTTATGCGTTGAACCTGGCCGATCTGGATCAGCAGCCGCTAGCGGTGTCGCAACGGGTTTACGCGGGCGCCGCTCCTGAGGCGTTGTTGCCTGGGACTTGCGCGCGGATCTTCACGGGAGCGCCGGTGCCGCCCGGTGCCAACTGCGTGGAAATGCAGGAAAACGTCGAGGTACTGGACGACGGTCGCGTACGGTTTTTGCAGCCGTTAAAGGTCGAGCAGAACATTCGCGCACAAGGCCAGGAAAACCGCGTCGGCGATATTTTGTTGCGTGCAGGCAAGCGCCTCGGGCCGTTTGAACTGGCGGTGGCGGCGGGGCAGGGGCTGGCGCAGTTGCATGTGGTGCGCCGGCCTAAGGTGGCGCTGTTATCGACCGGTGATGAACTGGTCGAACCGGGTCAGCCATTGCGGCCCGGCAGCATCTACAACAGCAATCGCGTGCTGCTGGGGCATTGGCTGCGTGAGTTGGGTTGTGAGGTGATCGACGCCGGGATCCTGCCGGATCACCCGGCGCAGACGCGGCTCAAGCTTGAGCAACTGCAAGTGAGCGCGGATCTGATTCTGACCACGGGTGGTGTGTCAGCGGGTGATGCCGATTGCCTCGGGCAGGTGCTGCGCGACAGCGGTAAACCGCTGCTGTGGAAACTGGCGATCAAGCCAGGCAAACCGCTGACGGTCGGGCATTTTGGTGCGGTGCCGGTGATTGGGTTGCCGGGTAATCCGACGTCGGCACTGGTGACGTTCGGGTTGTTGGCGCGGCCGTATTTGCTGCGCATACAAGGCGTCGAAGATGTCACGCCGCTGAGCTTCACAGTCGACGCAGGCTTCGATTGGCACAAGGCGGGTGGCCGCCGTGAATACCTGCGGGTGAAGCTGGAGGCGGGGCGTGCGGTGCTCTACCCGAATCAAAGCTCCGGCGTTCTGCTTGGCGCGACCTGGGCCGATGGCTTGGTGGAAATTCCCGAAAACAGCACACACAACCTCGGCGACCCGCTGCGCTTCATCCCCTTCAACGAACTCTTCTGACCTCACCACCAATCAAACTGTGGGAGCGAGCCTGCTCGCGAAGGCGTAGTGTCAGTCAACATCGATGTTGGCTGACAGGACCCCTTCGCGAGCAAGCTCGCTCCCACATTGGTTTTGTGGTGGTCATCAATATCGGCGGTGTACGCGAACCCTTGTGGGAGCGAGCCTGCTCGCGAAGGCGTAGTGTCAGTCAACATCGATGTTGGCCGACAGGACCTCTTCGCGAGCAAGCTCGCTCCCACATTGGTTTTGTGGTGGTCATCAATATCGGCGGTGTACGCGAACCCTTGTGGGAGCGAGCTTGCTCGCGAAGGCGGAGTGTCAGGCAACATCGATAGTGACTGAAAGGGCGCCTTCGCGAGCAGGCTCGCTCCCACAGGGTTCCGGGGTGTCTGGAGAGAGGGATCAGCTCAAGACATAGTCCACAGGCTTCAACGCCGGCGGTACTTCTGCTCCGAGTTCGGCGAGGATGTCGCGTTCGATGGTGCGCACCAGTGCATCGGTGGGCAGGTCGTTTTCGTCGCGGCCAAAGGGGTCTTCCAGTTCATCGGCTATCGCATCCAGACCAAAAAACGTGTAGCTGACAATCGCCGTGAACAACGGTGTCAGCCAGCCCAGCGGCTCGGCCATGGCAAACGGCAGCAGGATGCAAAACAAGTAGATCGTGCGGTGCAATAACAGTGTGTAGGGAAACGGCAGCGGCGTGGTTTTGATCCGTTCGCACACCGCTTGCGCCTGGGTCAGGCTGGTCAGGTGATTGGCCAGCAGCATGTAGCGCCATTCAGTCAGTTCACCGTTTTCATGCAGATCGGAACATTGCTGACCGACCGTTTGCAAAATGCGCCCGCTGTAATCCGGCGTCAGTGGGTCGGGTTTCGGCATGATCCATTGGCTGCTCGCATCGGCCTCGCTTTCCTTGCGCAACCGTGCGTTCAACGCATGGGCGAAACCGCATAGATTAAGCAGCAACGGCTTGCGCTCAGCCGACTCACGAATCACATGGGTTTCGCGAATCACCGAGCGAATGTGCACGATCACTTCGCCCCAGGCCTTGCGCGCCTCGTACCAGCGGTCATAGCAAGCGTTGTTGCGAAAATTCATGAAGATCGACAGCGACAAACCGAGCAAGGTAAATGGCGTCGCGTTGACCTTAGTGAAGTTGCTCGGATGGAGGATTTCCACCAGGACGATGGCCGACGCCAGCAGGGTGACCATCAATGTGCGCAGAGCGATGCGCTTGGCGATCGAACCCTTGAGGGTGAAGAGAATGGCGAACTGATTGACCTTGGGTCTGATGATCATGCTGTGCGGTTCCGATAACCGATGAAACTGGCGGGATCAGCCGCCGGTCATGTTCATGAAACGCACGACCTGAACATCGTCGTTCACTTCGAAATTATGCCGATACGGCTTGAGCTTCATCGCCTCGATAATGGCTTTCTCCAGCCGCTGCGGTTGCCCCGGGTGTGCGCGCAGCACCGCTTTCAAATCTACCGAATGCTCGTTACCCAGACACAGTAGCAGGCGACCTTCGACGGTGAGCCGAACGCGGTTGCAGGTGCCGCAAAAGTTGTGGCTGTGCGGCGAGATAAAGCCCAAGCGAATCTCCGGCGCTTCGGCCAGCCGCCAGTAGCGCGAAGGGCCTTGCGTCGATTCCGCCGAGTCGATCAGGGTGTAGCGTTCAGCAATCTTTTCCCGCACCTGGGCGCTGGAGAAAAACGACTCGGCGCGGCTGTGTTCGCTGATGATCCCCAGCGGCATCTCTTCGATGAAAGAGACGTCGAGCTGACGGTCAATCGCGAAGCTGACCAGATCATTGATCTCTTGATCGTTACGGCCCTGCATCACCACGACGTTGAGTTTAGTGCGGGTAAAACCGGCCTTGCGCGCGGCATCAATGCCGTTGATCACCTGCGCCAGATCACCGGTACGGGTCATCTGTTTGAAGCGCTGCGGATCGAGGCTGTCGAGGCTGATGTTCAGGCGTTTGACCCCGGCATCGAACAGCGGCGCGGCGAGTTTGCCTAGCTGCGAGCCATTGGTGGTCATGCACAACTCGCGCAGGCCGGGCAGGGCAGCGATCTGCTCGCAGAGCTTGACCACGCCCGGACGAATCAACGGCTCGCCACCGGTGAGGCGAATCTTGCGTGTGCCGAGCACCACGAAGCTCTGCGCCAGTTGATAGATCTCTTCCAGCGTGAGGATTTTTTGCCTGGGCAGAAACTGCATGTCTTCGGCCATGCAATAAACGCAGCGGAAGTCGCAGCGGTCGGTTACCGACATGCGCAGATAGTCGACGCGGCGGTTGTAACCATCGATCAAGACACGCTCTGACATGACAGCCTCGCAGGAATGAAAACCCCGGTTGAAGGAGTTTGGTCAGCGCAGATTATGGGCAACTTTCAGTGCCGTCCAATCACTGTTAATGAACAGCTGATTGATCCCGTCGATGATGAATTATTTTTCGCTGAAAGTTGCTCCGTTAGTTTCGCAAGACACCGTAAATAAAGGGTTTTTATCCGTGATAGATGCTTTCGATAAAGTGGTCATTAATAGCGATTAGACAATGTTTTGTAACGGTTCATATCCTTGCCCCGGCAAACCCAACGACCACTTTTCAACCTTTAAAGTCGGCCGTCGCTGTTTAACTGAATCAGTTTCATGCCTGTGTGCATCGTCATGGAGAGTCCCATGTCACAAGTTGACCGTTACAAACCCTACAAAGGCGCCGCTGCCGGTTGGGGCGCTGTCATCAGCCTGACCAAAAGCTGGCTGGGCAGTGAAAACGCCCTGAAAAACATCCGCGCCATGCTCAAGACCAACCAGAACGGTGGCTTCGACTGCCCGGGTTGTGCCTGGGGTGAGGCGCCGGGCGCGAGCCTGTTGAAGTTCTGCGAAAACGGTGCGAAAGCGGTGAACTGGGAAGCGACCGGGCGGTTGGTCGACCCGGCGTTCTTCAACAAGTACACGGTGTCGAGCCTGGCCGAGCAGAGCGACTATTGGCTGGAATATCAGGGCCGTCTGACCCACCCGATGCGCTACGACGCGCGGATCGACCGCTATGTGGAAATCAGTTGGGAAGATGCGTTCGCATTGATCGCTGATCATCTGAAAAACCTTAAATCGCCCCACGAGGCCGAGTTCTACACCTCGGGCCGCGCGAGCAATGAAGCAGCGTTTCTCTATCAATTGTTCGTCCGTGCGTTCGGCACCAACAACTTCCCCGACTGCTCGAACATGTGCCACGAAGCCAGTGCGGTGAGCATGAACGAGACCCTCGGCGTCGGCAAAGGCACCGTGGTTTACGAGGACCTGCACCACGCCGACGCGATTTTCGTCATCGGCCAGAACCCCGGCACCAACCACCCGCGCATGCTCGAACCGCTGCGTGAAGCGGTAAAGCGCGGCGCGCAAGTGGTCTGCATCAACCCGCTGAAAGAGCGTGGCCTGGAGCGGTTCCAGAACCCGCAGAACCCGCTCGAAATGCTTAGCAACGGCTGGGAAGCGACCAACACCGCGTATTTCCGCCCGGCGCTGGGCGGCGACATGGCGATGATTCGCGGCATGGTCAAATTCCTCTTGCAGTGGGAGCGCGAAGCTCAGGCCACGGGCGGCGAACCGGTGTTCGATCATGCGTTTATTGCCGAGCACACCACAGGGTTCGACAGCTATCTGGCTGAAGTCGAGGCGACGAGTTGGGAGCACATTCTCGAGCAGTCCGGCGTGCCGCTGCATGACATCGAACTGGCCGCGCGCATGTATGGCCGCGCCAAGAGCGTGATCATGTGCTGGGCCATGGGCCTGACCCAACACGTGCACTCGGTGGCGACCCTGCAGGAAGTCATTAACCTGCAACTGCTGCGCGGCAACGTCGGCCGTCCGGGCGCGGGGCTGTCGCCGGTGCGCGGCCACAGTAACGTGCAGGGCGACCGCACCATGGGCATCAACGAACTGGCGCCGAAAGACTTGATGGATGCGCTGCAAAAGCGCTTCAACTTCGACGTGCCGCGCATGCACGGGCACAACACGGTGATGGCGATCGGCGCCATGGAGCGTGGTGAAGCCAAGGTGTTCATCGGTCTGGGCGGCAACTTTGTCCAAGCCACGCCGGACACCCCGCGCACCCATGCGGCGATGCGCAAACTCGACCTGACCGTGCACATCGCGACCAAGCTCAATCGCAGCCATTTGGTCACCGGTCGCGACGCGTTGATCCTGCCGTGCCTGGGGCGTACCGACATCGATATTCAGGCTGAAGGTCCGCAAGGTGTGACCGTCGAAGACACCTTCAGCATGGTGCATTTGTCGTTCGGTCAGTTGAAACCGAAGTCGGCGCACTTGAAGTCCGAGCCGGCGATCATTGCCGGGATCGCCGCCGCAACACTGGGCAAACATCCGATTGATTGGGAGTGGGTGGTGGGCGACTACGGGCGCATTCGCAACCTGATTGCCGACGTGATTCCGGGCTTCGAAAACTTCAACGAAAAACTGCTGATTCCCGGTGGCTTCCACCTTGGCAACGAAGCCTCGGATCGGGTCTGGAACACTGAAAGCGGCAAGGCGCAGTTCACCCCGTGTGTGTTGCCCGAGCACTTGATCAGCGAAGGCGTACGCAACCTTCCGGTCAAGCCGCATCTGATCCTGCAGACCATGCGATCCCACGATCAGTACAACACCACGCTGTACGGCCTCGATGATCGGTATCGCGGGGTTTACGGCATGCGCGATGTAATCTTCGCCAACGAACAGGACATCCAGCGCCTCGGTTTCGAACCGGGGCAGAAGGTCGATCTGGTGGCGCTGTGGGATGACGAGCGCGAGCGTCGGGTCAGCGGTTTCACCCTGATCGCTTACGACATTCCGGCAGGGCAGGCAGCGGCGTATTACCCGGAGACTAACCCTCTGGTGCCGCTGGAAAGCTACGGCGACCGGACGTACACGCCGACCTCCAAGTTCGTGGCGATTCGCCTCGAAGCCGCGAAGGTCAGCAACCTGATCCCGTCGTCGGTGGCGTAACCCCCAACCCATAAAAACCATAGAAATTTGATTGGCTGCAGGCGTTCGCGCCTGGCGGTGGCCCGGGTTCGTGCTGCCGCTTTTCAGCCTGGATGAGGACATCATCATGTTCACTCTGGAGGCACTGGACCTGGCGCGCATTCAATTCGCGTTCACGGTTTCGTTCCACATTATTTTCCCGGCGATCACCATTGGCCTGGCGAGTTTCCTCGCGGTACTCGAAGGCCTTTGGCTGAAAACCCGTAACGACACATACCGCGATCTTTATCATTTCTGGTCGAAGATTTTCGCGGTCAACTTCGGCATGGGTGTGGTCTCGGGGCTGGTCATGGCGTACCAGTTCGGCACTAACTGGAGCGGTTTTTCGGATTTCGCCGGGAGTATCACCGGGCCGTTGCTGACCTATGAAGTGCTGACGGCATTCTTCCTTGAAGCGGGTTTCCTCGGGGTCATGCTGTTCGGCTGGAACCGCGTCGGCCGTGGCTTGCACTTCTTTGCCACGGTAATGGTCGCGATCGGCACGCTGATTTCGACGTTCTGGATTCTTGCGTCCAATAGCTGGATGCAGACGCCGCAGGGCTTTGAAATCGTCGACGGTCGGGTGATGCCGCTGGACTGGCTGGCGATTGTGTTCAACCCGTCATTCCCGTTCCGTCTGGCGCACATGGCGATTGCCGCGTTTGTGGCGACGTCGTTCTTCGTCGGTGCCTCGGCTGCCTGGCATTTGCTGCGCGGCAATAACACCGCGCCGGTGCGCAAGATGTTTTCCATGGCGTTGTGGATGGCGCTGATCGTGGCGCCGATTCAGGCCGTGGTCGGTGACGCCCATGGCTTGAATACGCTGGAACATCAACCGGCGAAGATCGCTGCCATCGAAGGGCACTGGGAAAACGCCGACAACGGGCCTACGCCGCTGGTGCTGTTTGGCATCCCTGATATGCAGGCTGAGAAGACCAAGTATGCGTTGGAGATTCCGTATCTCGGCAGCCTGATCCTCACCCACAGCCTCGATAAGCAGATCCCGGCGCTGAAGAGCTTCGCGAAAGAAGATCGGCCGAATTCGACCGTGATTTTCTGGAGCTTCCGCGTCATGGCCGGGTTGGGGATGTTGATGATCCTCGTTGGGTTGCTGGGGTTGGCGCTGCGTCGGGGCGGCAAGCTTTATCAGCATCGCGGCTTTCAGCGTTTGGTGTTGCTGATGGGGCCGAGTGGCTTGATTGCGTTGCTGGCCGGTTGGATCACCACGGAAGTCGGGCGTCAGCCGTGGGTGGTGTACGGCTTGCTGCGCACTCATGACGCGGCATCGCATCACTCGGTGGCGCAGATGAGCACATCGTTGGCGCTGTTCGTGGTGATCTATTTCACCGTGTTCAGCGTGGGCATCGGCTACATGATGAAACTGGTGAAAAAAGGCCCGCAGCCGCATCACGAACATCCTCCGCAAGACGACCCCACACAGACACCGCGCCGACCGCTTTCGGCCGCGATCACTCCCCTCGAATCCGCGACCTCGGTCCACTGATAAAGGAGCATTGAGTCATGGGTATTCAAGGTATCGATCTCTCGTTGATCTGGGGAGTGATCATCGCCTTCGGGGTGATGATGTACGTGATCATGGACGGCTTCGATCTGGGGCTGGGGATCCTGTTTCCGCTGATCCCGGACGAGCAGGAACGCGATGTGATGATGAACACCGTCGCCCCGGTGTGGGACGGTAACGAGACCTGGCTGGTGCTCGGTGGCGCGGCGTTGTATGGCGCGTTTCCGCTGGCATACGGGGTGATTCTCGAGGCGCTGTACCTGCCGCTGATCCTGATGCTCTGCGGGCTGATTTTCCGCGGTGTGGCGTTTGAGTTTCGCTTCAAGTCGTCGCCGCAAAAACGCCATTGGTGGGACAAGGCGTTTATCGGTGGTTCGCTGCTGGCGACGTTCTCTCAAGGTGTGGTGATTGGCGCGTATGTATCCGGGATTCCGGTGGTCGATCGACAATTTGCCGGTGGTGGTCTGGACTGGTTGGCGCCATTTCCGCTGGTGTGTGGCGTGGGCCTGGTGATTGCGTATGCGTTGCTTGGCAGCACGTGGTTGCTGGTCAAGACCGAAGGCATGCTGGAGTCGCGGATGCGGCTGTTCACCCGGCCGCTGGCCTTGCTGTTGATGGCGATGGTGCTGGTGATTGGCGTATGGACGCTGCAACTGCATCCGGAGCTGGCGGCGCGTTGGTCGACGCACGGGCATCTGCAGGTGTTAGCCGGGTTGGTGGTGTTGGCATTGCTGGCGGTGTTCGGGTTGCTGCGCACGTTGCGTCAGCGCCATACGCACTGGCCATTCGTGTTTACGCTGGTGTTGATGTTGCTCGGTTACATCGGCCTGGCGCTGAGCATCTGGCCGAACATCATCCCGCCGTCGGTGAGCATCTGGGCCGCCGCGTCACCGCCGTCGAGCCAGTTGTTTGCGCTGATTGGCGCACTGTTCATCCTGCCGGTGATCCTGATGTACACCTTCTGGAGCTACTACGTATTCCGCGGCAAAGTGAGGATTGGCGATGGCTACCATTGATTCGCGCGAAGTGAAATCCAGCCGCTGGTACAAGCGTCTGGGCTGGCTGTTGTTGATCTGGCTGGGCAGCGTGGTGTCGCTGGCGGTGGTGGCGAGCCTGCTGAAACTGGCGATGTATGCCGCGGGGATGAGAACCCACTGAGCCTGAAAAACCGCGGCCTGGCTGCGGTTTTTTATTGTCAGGAATTTCGGATGTACCACCGGACATTGTGGGAGCGAGCCTGCTCGCGAAGGCGTCAGGTCAGACAATGTTGATGTTGAATGTAAGGGCCTCTTCGCGAGCAGGCTCGCTCCCACAGGTGTTGTCGTGTTTTGGGATTTACTGGGCGCCGAACATCGCGGTCCAGTAGATCCCGGCGCTGCTTTTCGGGTCGGTGGCGTAAGCGGCGCCGAGTTCCTGGTATTGCGGGTTCATCAGGTTGGCGCAGTGGCCGGGGCTGGCGAGCCAGCCTTCGACGACTTTGTGCACCGTGTCTTGTCCTGCAGCGATGTTTTCGCCGACCAGTTGGCCGCCATAGCCAGCCAGTTCCGCGCGATCGCCCGGGGTGCGGCCATCGCGGTCTTTGTGGTCGAGGTAATTGTTGTTGGCCATGTCGCGGCTGTGGTCCTGGGAAATCGTGCCCAGCGTTGCGTTCCAGGCCAGCGGTGCAGCCGCAGCGAAAGCCTGTCCGCCACACTGACGCGCCTGACCGCGGGCGACGTTGAGTTCACTGAGCAATTTCTGTCCTTCACTTTGCGCATCCCCCAACTTGGCCGACAACAGTGGCCGCGCCAAGACAATGCGCCAGTCGCGATCGTCGCGGCTGACCCCGACATCGACGAACTGCGGATCGAGCACCACCTGACAAAAACTTTCCTGAATCGCCTTCATCGCCGACGCCGCATCGCGCGGACCGTTCAGGGTGATCGCCTGCACGTTGACCATCGGGTAACTGGCGCTGGCCATGGCTTGTTGCAGATCGACAGCCCCGGTGGCGCGTAATCTCAGCCGGGGATCCGCCGACAGTGGTGGCAGTTCATTCGACGCCTGGGAACCACAACGCTGCGGTTGGCTGCGGTAGCTGTTGATCGACTCGATCAATTGCGACTCATCGCCGGCGAGCGCCGGGATGGCAAACACAACGCCCACGGACAACGCGGCAAGACGCAAAACGGATGGCATGAAGCGCATGGAAATCTCCCTTGAGCTGAATGCGCCCATGATGCGCGAAAGGCCCCCGGTGCGTGCAATGTCTTTTTTCTTCATTCAGCCGTTTTTCTGCGCAACTTTGTCTCTGTATTTGCCGTCTACACTCACCGAAGAGCCCGCAAACCGGGTGTCTCCCCGACGTAACACCTTGCCCGACTCGGGCGCTGCCGGAAGAACTGACATGGGATTGAAAGGCTGGGCGGGCTGTCTTGTATTCACCCTGTTGGCAGGCTCTGTATGGGCCACCGATCATGCTCCGATCAAAGCGAAGGCTGAAGAGAAAGCGCAAGTGCTGGAAGAGAAAGCGGCGGACAAAGTCAGCGCCGCACCGGCGCCGAAAGCCGAAGCCATCACCCCGACCGAAGTGCAGGCGGTCGACCCGGCCGGCGCCGCGCCGCTGGACGATCCGATCACTTGTCTGGCGCGCAGTATCTATTGGGAAGCCAAAGGCAAAGACACGCCGGAAATGGAAGCCGTGGCCAGTGTGGTGATGAATCGCCTGGGCCACGAGGGCTTTCCCGACAACATTTGCGCTGTCGTCAAACAAGGTTCGGAAACCAAGAGCTGCCAGTTTTCCTGGTGGTGCGATGGCAAGCCGGATCAGGTCAAGGAAGATGCCGAATACACGCTGGCCAAGGATATCGCCCGCAAGGCTTTGAACCGCCAGCTCAAGGATCGCACCAACGGCGCGCTGTATTTCCACGACCGCAACGTGCATCCGAGCTGGGCCAAGGAGTACCGCAAGACTGCCGAGACCGGCAAATTCCTCTTCTACAAACCGGCCGGTGGCGACGCGCGTTAAGCGCAGACCTGCCGCACACATTCGCGCAACCAGCGATGCGCCGGGTCGGCGTCCATGCGCGGATGCCAGAGCATCGACACGCTAATGTCCGGCATCGCGAAGGGCAGGGCGAAACTGTGCAGGCCGGTGCGCAGTTTGCTCGTATGCCTTTGCGGGACCGTGGCGATCAGCTCTGATTCACGCACCAGCGTCAGCGCCGCCGAGAATCCGCCGAATGAAGTGACGATGTCCCGTGTCAGTCCGAGCGCGAGTAACGCTTCGTCCACCGGGCCGCTGCTGCGCCCGCGTCGAGAGATCAGAATGTGCTGTCCACCCGCGAAGCGTTTGCTGGTGACGTTCCCCGCGCTCAACGGATGCTCCTCGCGCACCACGCCAATCCACTGATCCCGAAACAGGATGCGGCTGTGCAGCGTCGGGTCGGTGCTGTCGTCGACCACGCCGGTTTCCAGATCAACGCGGCCTTCGCGCAGCAGCGTGCTGTCCTTGTCGGCTTTCTGCACAAAACGCAGGCGCACGCCGGGCGCCTCTTCGGCGATGCGCGCAAGCAGGGCGGCGGCAAAGGTTTCGACAAAACCGTCGGTGTTACGCAGGGTAAAGGTGCGTTGCAAGCGGCCGGGGTCGAGCACTTCGGCAGGCCTTAAAACCGCTTCGGCGTCCTGCACCAGATGGCTGACCCGTTCGCGCAATTCCAGAGCGCGCGGCGTTGGTACCAGGCCACGCCCCGCGCGCACCAGCAACGGATCGCCGGTGGTTTCGCGCAGACGGGCGAGGGCACGGCTCATCGCCGACGGGCTCAGCCCCAGGCATTTGGCCGCGCGCGCGACGCTGCCTTCGCGCAATAAAACGTCGAGGGTGATCAGCAGGTTCAGGTCCGGTGCGGTCATGACATGGCGTTCCATGCAGGTATCGAGTGCAAAGCATGCGTCTTGCGCCGTGCCTTGTCGAGGCTCACGCTATGACGCATCACCTCTGCCCCTGCGAGCCCCTCATGCCCCGCGAACCCCTGAGCACTCCCGCCCGATGGGCGCTGACCAGTCTGGCCTTGTCGATGTTGATGCCTTCACTGGACACCAGCATCGCCAATGCCGGGCTGCCAATTCTGGCGACGGCGTTCGAGGCGACGTTCCAGCAGGTGCAATGGATCGTGCTCGCCTACCTGCTGGCGATCACCACATTGATCGTCAGTGTCGGGCGTCTGGGTGATGGCTTCGGTCGGCGCCGATTGCTGTTGATCGGGGTCGGCATTTTCACCAGCGCGTCGTTAGCCTGCGCGCTGGCACCGGGGCTGGGCTGGTTGATCGGCGCACGGGCGGTACAAGGTGTCGGCGCGGCGATCATGTTCGCCTTGACCGTGGCGTCGGTGGCCGATGCGGTGCCCAAGGCGCGGGCGGGCAGTGCGATGGGTTTGTTGGCGACGATGTCGGCGACGGGCACCACCCTCGGGCCGTCGCTCGGTGGGCTGTTGATGGCGCAGGTCGGCTGGCAGGCGATTTTTCTGCTCAACGTGCCGTTGGGCTTGTTGAATATGTGGCTGGTGTACCGTTTTTTGCCAGCGGATCGGGCAACAGGGCCGCGCGCAGCGTTTGATTATCCTGGCAGCGCCGTGTTGGTGCTGACGCTGGCGGCCTATGCGCTGGCGATGACGCTTGAAGGTTTGATGCTCCCGTTGCTGCTGGCCAGTTTGTGCGGCGCAGGGTTGTTTATGCTGGTCGAGATGAAGGCCAAGTCGCCGTTGATTCGTTTGTCGTTGTTTAGCGACGCGCGACTGAGCAGCAGTCTGGCGCTGACTTTGTTGGTGACGACGGTGATGATGACCACGCTGGTGGTCGGTCCGTTTTACCTGCACCGGGGTTTGAGCCTCAGTAGCACAATGGTCGGAGTGGCGTTATCGGTCGGTCCGTTGTTGTCTGCGTTTGGCGGCGTACCGGCCGGACGTCTGGTGGATCGCTTTGGCGCGAGGCGGATAGTACCGGGCGCGTTGTTCGCCATGGCCTGCGGTTGCGGCTTGTTGACGCTGTTGCCGATGCGTCTTGGGTTGCCCGCCTATTTGCTGCCGATTGCACTGGTCGCCGTTGGTTACGCATTGTTCCAGGCGGCCAACAACACCGGGTTGATGGCGGGCGTCCGTCAGGATCAACGCGGCGTGGTCTCGGCGATGCTCGGGTTGGCGCGCAACCTCGGCTTGATCACCGGGGCGGCGGTGATGGGCGCGGTGTTTGCGCTGGCGGCGGGGGATCCGACACAGGCGCCGGCAACGGCGATTGCCAGCGGTTTGCACATCACTTTTGGCGTAGCGGTGGCGTTGATGCTGATAGCCCTGATCATCAGCCGAGCGCAGTTCAACTGTAGGCCTTCGCCTGCTCGCGAAGAGGCCG
>NZ_LVEJ01000016.1 GCF_001648775.1 Pseudomonas fluorescens | reverse complement strand
GTAGCCAAAATCATCGAGTAATCTCTTTTATAGAGTCTGCTTGATGAATTGAAAAAGCCCCCGCTCAGCGGGGGCTTTTTTATTGGGTTGACACCTATCTGGGGCGTCTATAGAATTGCGCCTCCTTTTAACGGGCGTATTGCGCTCGGTGGGAATAGCAGCCGGAGTCTGAAATCCAATGCAAAATCAGCAAATCCGTATCAGGTTGAAGGCTTTTGACCATCGCCTGATCGACCAATCAACCCAGGAAATCGTGGAAACCGCGAAACGTACTGGTGCTCAAGTGCGTGGTCCAATTCCACTGCCTACCCGTAAAGAGCGGTTCACCGTTCTGGTTTCCCCGCACGTCAACAAAGACGCGCGCGACCAGTACGAAATCCGCACTCATAAGCGCGTTCTGGACATCGTCCAGCCAACGGATAAAACCGTTGATGCACTTATGAAGCTTGATCTTGCGGCCGGTGTGGAAGTGCAGATCAGCCTCGGCTAAGACTCGGTCTTAGTCGTGTAACGCTCTGAAATGGGCGGCCATAGCGGGTGAAAGCCCCGTACACTCATGAGGTTTACAACATGACTATTGGTGTAGTCGGTCGTAAATGCGGTATGACCCGTATTTTCACCGAAGAAGGTGTCTCCATTCCGGTCACGGTCATTGAGATCGAACCGAATCGCGTCACCCAGTTCAAAACTGAAGAGACCGATGGCTATCGTGCAGTGCAAGTCACTGTAGGCGAGCGTCGTGCTTCGCGTGTAACAGCAGCTCAGGCTGGCCACTTCGCTAAGGCGAACGTTGCCGCTGGTCGCACCACCATGGAATTCCGTCTTGAAGAAGGCGAGTACCAGGCTGGCGATCTGATCAACGCTGAAATCTTCGCCGCTGGTCAACTGGTTGATGTAACCGGTCAGTCCAAGGGTAAAGGCTTCCAGGGTACGATCAAGCGTTGGAATTTCCGCGGGCAAGATAACACCCACGGTAACTCCGTATCCCACCGCGTCCCAGGCTCTATCGGCCAGTGCCAGACTCCTGGTCGTGTATTCAAGGGCAAAAAAATGTCCGGTCATATGGGCGCTGAGCGCGTGACCGTGCAGTCCCTGGAAGTAGTGCGCGTGGACGCTGAACGCAATCTGTTGTTGGTCAAGGGTGCTGTTCCTGGCGCTACTGGCGGCAACCTGGTTGTACGTCCAGCAGCCAAGGCTCGCGGTTAAGGGGAAGCTGACATGCAATTAAATGTAAATGACGCTCAAGCGATCGAAGTTTCCGAACTGACGTTTGGCGGCGAGTTCAACGAGACGCTGGTTCACCAAGCAGTCGTGGCCTACATGGCCGGCGGCCGTCAGGGTACCAAGCAGCAAAAGACCCGTTCCGACGTTCGTGGTGGCGGTAAGCGCCCATGGCGTCAGAAAGGTACTGGCCGTGCTCGTGCCGGTACTATCCGTAGCCCAATCTGGCGTGGCGGCGGTACCACTTTCGCAGCTCGTCCACAGGATCACTCCCAAAAGCTGAACAAGAAGATGTATCGCGCAGCAATGCGTTCCATCCTTGCTGAGCTGGTGCGTACTGATCGTCTGGTCGTGGTTCAGGATTTCGCTGTTGAAACTCCAAAAACCAAAGATCTGCTGGGCAAGCTGAACAACATGAGCCTGACCGATGTTCTCATCGTGTCGGACGCTGTTGATCAGAACCTGTACCTGGCTGCTCGTAACCTGCCGCACGTAGATGTACGTGACGTTCAAGGTTCCGATCCAGTTAGTCTGATCGCATACGACAAGGTGTTGATCACCGTGTCGGCCGTGAAGAAATTCGAGGAGCTGCTGGGATGAACCAGGAACGCGTATTTAAAGTTCTGCTTGGCCCGCACGTTTCCGAGAAGGCTACGGTTCTGGCAGACAAGAAAGGCCAGTTCGTTTTCAAGGTTGCTACTGACGCAACCAAGCTGGAAATCAAGAAGGCCGTCGAAAGCCTGTTCAGCGTGAAAGTAGAGCGCGTCACTACCCTGAACGTTCTGGGTAAGAGCAAGCGCACTGCTCGCGGTCTGGGCAAGCGTAATGACTGGAAGAAGGCAGTTATCTCCCTTCAGCCAGGCCAAGATCTCGATTTCAGCAGCAGTGCTGAGTAAGGAAGGGGTGCATCATGGCAATCGTTAAATGCAAACCGACTTCCCCTGGCCGCCGTTTTGTGGTCAAGGTGGTCAACCAGGAGCTGCATAAAGGCGCTCCTCACGCACCGCTGCTCGAGAAAAAATCGAAGACTGGTGGTCGTAACAACAATGGCCGTATTACCACGCGTCACATCGGTGGTGGTCATAAGCAGCATTATCGTATGGTCGATTTCCGTCGCAACGACAAAGATGGCATCGTCGCCACTGTCGAGCGTATCGAATACGATCCAAACCGTACTGCTCACATCGCACTGCTCTGCTACGCAGACGGCGAGCGCCGCTACATCATCGCCCCTAAAGGCGTGAGTGCTGGCGACCAGCTGATCGCAGGCGCTCTGGCTCCAATCAAGCCAGGCAACGCTCTGCAACTGCGCAACATTCCAGTCGGTTCTACCGTACACGGCATCGAACTGAAGCCAGGTAAAGGCGCACAGATCGCTCGTTCCGCTGGTGCTTCGGCTCAGCTGATCGCTCGTGAAGGCGTGTACGTTACCCTGCGTCTGCGTTCCGGTGAAATGCGTAAAGTCCTGGCTGAATGCCGTGCGACCCTGGGCGAAGTCTCGAACTCCGAGCACAGCCTGCGTTCGCTGGGTAAAGCTGGTGCCAAACGCTGGCGTGGCGTTCGCCCAACCGTTCGTGGTGTTGCCATGAACCCGGTTGACCACCCGCATGGTGGTGGTGAAGGTCGTACCTCTGGTGGTCGTCATCCGGTATCGCCATGGGGCTTCCCGACTAAGGGCGCGAAGACTCGTGGTAATAAGCGTACCGACAAAATGATCGTCCGTCGTCGCAAGTAAATAGAGGGATACGACAGTGCCACGTTCTCTGAAAAAAGGTCCTTTTATTGATCTTCACCTACTGAAGAAGATCGAAGTGGCGGCGGAAAAGAACGATCGCAAACCAATTAAGACTTGGTCGCGTCGTTCGATGATCCTGCCACAGATGGTCGGTCTGACCATCGCCGTACATAACGGTCGTCAGCACGTCCCAGTTCTCGTGAACGAAGACATGGTCGGCCATAAACTGGGCGAGTTCGCCGGTACCCGCACTTATCGTGGGCACGTGGCTGACAAGAAAGCCAAGCGTTAAGGGGTTAGGAAATGGAAGTAGCCGCTAAGTTGTCGGGCGCTCGAATCTCCGCCCAGAAAGCCCGCTTGGTCGCCGACCAGATCCGCGGGAAGAAGGTGGGCGAAGCGCTCAACTTGTTGGCTTTCAGCAGTAAGAAAGCCGCCGAGATCATGAAGAAAGTGCTGGAGTCGGCCGTAGCCAACGCCGAGCATAACGAAGGCGCAGACGTTGATGACCTTAAAGTCAGCACCGTTTTCGTCAACGAAGGGCGTTCGCTGAAGCGCATCATGCCACGTGCCAAAGGCCGTGCTGATCGCATCGTCAAGCGGTCTTGCCATATCACTGTCAAGGTTGCTGACAAGTAACGGAGTCGAAGAGATGGGTCAGAAAGTACATCCCATTGGCATTCGCCTGGGAATCGTCAAGGAGCACACCTCCGTCTGGTACGCAGACGGTCGGACTTATGCGGACTACTTGTTCGCAGATCTGAAAGTGCGTGAGTATCTCCAAGACAAACTAAAAAGCGCGTCCGTAAGCCGTATCGATATCCATCGTCCGGCCCAAACTGCACGTATCACCATCCACACCGCTCGTCCAGGTATCGTTATCGGGAAGAAAGGTGAAGATGTTGAGAAACTGCGTCAGGACCTGACCAAGCAAATGGGTGTGCCTGTGCACATCAATATCGAAGAGATCCGCAAGCCGGAACTCGACGGTATGCTGGTTGCGCAGAGCGTAGCTCAGCAGCTGGAGCGTCGTGTAATGTTCCGTCGCGCTATGAAGCGCGCCGTTCAGAACGCCATGCGCATTGGTGCCAAAGGCATCAAAATCCAAGTGAGCGGTCGTCTCGGCGGTGCTGAAATCGCACGTACTGAATGGTATCGCGAAGGTCGTGTGCCATTGCACACCCTGCGTGCCGACATCGACTATGCCAACTACGAAGCTCACACCACTTACGGTGTGATCGGTGTAAAGGTTTGGATCTTCAAAGGCGAAGTAATTGGTGGTCGCCAAGAAGAGCTGAAACCACAAGCACCAGCGCCTCGTAAAAAAGCTGCTAAGTAAGGGGTACGCCAAATGTTGCAACCTAAGCGTACGAAGTTCCGCAAGCAGATGACAGGCCACAACCGTGGTCTGGCTCAGCGCGGTAGCAAAGTCAGCTTCGGCGAGTTCGCGCTGAAGTCTGTAGCTCGTGGTCGTCTCACCGCTCGTCAGATCGAGTCAGCGCGTCGTGCACTGACCCGTCACGTTAAACGTGGCGGCAAGATCTGGATCCGTGTATTCCCGGACAAGCCTATTTCCAAGAAGCCACTCGAAGTTCGGATGGGTAAAGGTAAGGGTAGTGTGGAGTACTGGGTTGCCCAGATTCAGCCAGGCAAAGTCCTGTATGAAATCGAGGGTGTTTCTGAAGAGCTGGCGCGTGAGGCTTTTGCCCTGGCTGCTGCAAAGCTGCCGCTCGCCACCGCCTTTGTTAAACGGACGGTGATGTGATGAAAGCGAATGAACTTCGTGAAAAATCCGCACAGCAGCTGAACGAGCAACTGCTCGGCTTGCTGCGCGACCAGTTCAATCTGCGTATGCAGAAAGCAACTGGCCAGTTGGGGCAGTCTCATCTGCTCTCGCAAGTTAAGCGTGACATCGCTCGCGTGAAGACTGTGCTCAACCAGCAGGCAGGTAAGTAATCATGGCTGAAGCCGAAAAAACTGTCCGTACGCTGACTGGCCGTGTTGTCAGCGACAAGATGGACAAAACCATCACCGTACTGATCGAGCGTCGCGTTAAGCACCCGATCTACGGTAAATACGTTAAGCGTTCGACTAAGCTGCACGCGCACGACGAAACCAATCAGTGCCACATCGGCGACAAAGTCACTATTCGTGAAACTCGTCCTTTGGCCAAGACCAAGTCTTGGGCGCTGGTTGATGT
This sequence comes from Pseudomonas fluorescens, assembly GCF_001648775.1. GTDB lineage: Bacteria > Pseudomonadota > Gammaproteobacteria > Pseudomonadales > Pseudomonadaceae > Aquipseudomonas > Aquipseudomonas fluorescens_M. The sequence goes on along the minus strand of NZ_LVEJ01000016.1, from coordinate 308,756 downwards.
TCTCGAACGCGCTGTGGAAGTCTAAGGACTAGGGGTCGGAGAAATTATATGATTCAGACTCAATCCATGCTCGATGTGGCCGATAACAGCGGCGCTCGCCGCGTTATGTGCATCAAGGTGCTGGGTGGCTCCCATCGTCGTTACGCTGGTATCGGTGACATCATCAAAGTTACCGTGAAGGAAGCAATTCCTCGCGGTAAAGTGAAAAAAGGCCAAGTGATGACTGCTGTTGTAGTCCGCACTCGTCACGGCGTACGTCGTGCTGATGGCTCCATTATCCGCTTTGATGGCAACGCTGCTGTTCTTCTGAACAACAAGCAAGAGCCGATCGGCACCCGTATCTTTGGGCCAGTGACCCGTGAACTTCGTACTGAGAAGTTCATGAAGATCGTCTCGCTCGCCCCAGAAGTGCTGTAAGGAGATCCGACATGCAAAAGATTCGTCGTGACGACGAGATCATCGTGATCGCCGGCAAAGACAAAGGTAAGCGCGGTAAGGTGCTTAAGGTTCTCGCTAATAACCGTCTGGTTATTGGCGGTCTGAACCTGGTTAAGCGTCATACCAAGCCTAACCCGATGTCGGGCGTACAAGGCGGTATCGTCGAAAAAGAAGCTCCACTGGACGCTTCTAACGTCGCCATTTTCAACGGCGAAACCAACAAGGCTGACCGCGTTGGTTTCAAAGTAGAAGACGGCAAGAAAATTCGTGTCTTCAAGTCGACCCAAAAAGCGGTTGATGCTTGAACACTGCTAGGTAGAAGACCATGGCACGACTAAAAGAGATTTACTGGAAGGAAATCGCACCGAAGCTTAAGGAAGAACTTAAGCTTTCGAACGTGATGGAAGTTCCACGCGTTACAAAAATCACCCTGAACATGGGTCTGGGCGAAGCTGTTGGTGACAAGAAAGTCATCGAGCATGCTGTTGCTGACCTGGAAAAGATCACCGGCCAAAAAGTCGTTGTGACCTACGCTCGTAAATCCATCGCTGGCTTTAAAGTCCGTGAAGGATGGCCGATCGGCGTCAAAGTGACTCTGCGCCGTGAGCGTATGTACGAGTTCCTGGATCGTCTGCTGTCGATCTCCCTGCCTCGGGTTCGCGACTTCCGCGGCCTGAATGCCAAGTCCTTCGATGGTCGTGGTAACTACAGCATGGGCGTGAAAGAGCAGATCATTTTCCCGGAAATCGACTACGACAAGATCGATGCTCTCCGCGGTCTGGACATTACCCTGACCACCACTGCCAAGAACGATGATGAAGGCCGCGCTCTGCTGCGTGCTTTCAAATTCCCGTTCCGCAACTGATTGGAGTAGGAAAATGGCCAAGAAGAGCATGAAAAACCGTGAGCTGAAGCGTCAGCTCACTGTTGCCAAGTACGCCACCAAGCGTGCAGCGCTGAAAGCTATCATCGTCGATCTGAACGCAAGTCCAGAAGCGCGTTGGGAAGCTACCGTAGCTCTGCAGAAGCAACCACGTGACGCAAGCGCTGCGCGCATGCGTAACCGTTGCCGCCTGACTGGTCGTCCGCACGGCGTTTACCGCAAGTTCGGCCTTGGCCGTAACAAGCTGCGTGAAGCTGCAATGCGTGGTGACGTACCAGGTCTGGTTAAAGCCAGCTGGTAATTGCTGTCAAAGTCTCGATGTTCAGGTTCGCAAGAACCTGACCATCGGTGGCCTTGAATCTGAATCAAGCCCCTTTTGGGGCTTGATTCATTTCTGGGGTGTGTCTAGAATGACCGGCTCGCCTGAGCCCGTGTTTTTCATGCCCGGAAGTTCTCGGCGACAAGTAGTAGCCGCAAGGCTAATTTTTCTGTATTAGGAGCGTCTAGCCCATGAGTATGCAGGACCCGTTAGCGGACATGCTAACTCGAATCCGTAATGCCCAGATGGCTGAAAAGTCTGTCGTAAGCATGCCGTCTTCCACGCTGAAGGTGGCTGTAGCAAAAGTCCTGAAGGACGAAGGTTACATCGCGGATTTTCAGATCACCACCGACGCTAAGCCGTCGTTGTCCATCGAGCTGAAGTACTTCGAAGGCCGTCCGGTTATCGAAGAAGTGAAGCGCGTTAGTCGTCCAGGCCTGCGTCAGTACAAGTCCGTTGAAGATCTGCCGAAAGTTCGTGGCGGTCTTGGCGTGTCTATCGTCTCCACCAACAAAGGTGTGATGACGGATCGTGCTGCGCGCGCTGCCGGTGTCGGCGGCGAAGTTCTTTGCACTGTGTTCTAAGGGGGGATAAGCATGTCTCGCGTCGCTAAGAACCCCGTTAAGCTGCCAGCCGGTGTCGAAGTAAAATTCGCAGGCCAACAGCTTTCGGTGAAGGGTGCCAAGGGTACTCTTGAACTGAACATCCATTCGTCCGTTGAGATTGTTGAAGAAGCTGGTGAGCTGCGTTTCGCTGCTCGCAATGGCGATCAACAAACTCGCGCAATGGCCGGTACCACGCGTGCGTTGGTAAACAACATGGTCCAAGGCGTAAGCCAAGGCTTCGAGCGTAAGCTCCAGCTGGTCGGTGTTGGTTACAAAGCGCAAGCAAAAGGCACGGTTTTGAACCTTGCCCTTGGCTTCTCGCACCCAGTGGATTACGAACTGCCGGAAGGCATCACCGCTGAGACTCCTAGCCAGACCGATATCCTGATCAAGGGCATCGACAAGCAGCTGGTAGGTCAAGTGGCCGCTGAGATCCGCGACTTCCGTCCACCAGAGCCGTACAAAGGCAAAGGTGTGCGCTACGCGGACGAAGTCGTCCGTCGTAAAGAAGCCAAGAAGAAGTAGGGCATAGCAAATGACCGACAAAAAAGTTACTCGACTGCGTCGCGCTCGCAAAGCACGCCTGAAAATGCACGAACTCGAAGTCGTGCGTCTCTGCGTGTTCCGCTCGTCGCAGCACATCTACGCCCAGGTCATCTCGGCCGACGGCAACAAAGTCCTGGCAAGCGCCTCGACTTTGGATAAAGAACTGCGTGATGGCGCCACTGGCAACATCGACGCGGCCACAAAGGTTGGCCAGCTGGTCGCTACGCGTGCTAAGGCCGCTGGCGTCTCGCAAGTGGCTTTCGACCGCTCTGGCTTCAAGTACCACGGCCGCGTTAAAGCGCTGGCTGATGCTGCTCGTGAAGCTGGGCTGGAGTTCTAAGTTATGTCAAATAACGACCAAAAGCGCGACGAAGGCTACATTGAGAAGCTGGTTCAAGTTAACCGCGTAGCCAAAACCGTTAAAGGCGGCCGTATCTTCACTTTCACCGCGTTGACCGTGGTTGGTGATGGTAAAGGGCGTGTTGGCTTCGGCCGTGGCAAGTCGCGTGAAGTGCCTGCTGCGATCCAGAAGGCAATGGAAGCTGCTCGCCGCAACATGATCCAAGTTGATCTGAACGGCACCACTCTGCAGTACGCAATGAAGTCCGCTCATGGCGCTTCGAAGGTGTACATGCAGCCTGCTTCTGAAGGTACCGGTATCATCGCTGGCGGCGCTATGCGTGCTGTCCTCGAAGTTGCTGGCGTTCAGAACGTTCTGGCCAAGTGCTACGGCTCGACTAACCCGGTAAACGTGGTTCACGCCACTTTCAAAGGTTTGAAAGCTATGCAGTCTCCTGAATCCATTGCCGCCAAGCGTGGCAAAAGCGTCAAGGAGATCTTCTGATCATGGCTACCGTTAAAGTAACGCTGATCAAAAGCATGACCGGCCGCATCCCTAACCACAAATTGTGCGTTAAGGGTTTGGGTCTGCGTCGCATCGGTCACACTGTAGAAGTCCAGGATACTCCCGAGAATCGCGGGATGATCAACAAGGCTTACTACATGCTGCGTGTCGAGGGTTAATCGATGAAACTCAATGATCTGAGTCCAGCGCCGGGTTCCCGTCGCGAAAAGCATCGTCCGGGCCGTGGTATCGGTAGCGGTTTGGGTAAGACTGGTGGCCGTGGTCACAAAGGTCAAACCTCCCGCTCCGGTGGCACCATTGCTCCAGGCTTTGAAGGCGGTCAACAGCCGCTGCATCGTCGCCTGCCGAAGTTCGGTTTCGTTTCCCTGAAAGCCATGGACCGCGCAGAAGTGCGTCTGTCCGAGCTGGCTAAAGTGGAAGGCGACATCGTCACCGTGCAGTCCCTGAAAGATGCCAACGTGATCAACGTCAACGTACAGCGTGTGAAAATCATGCTGTCCGGTGAAGTGACTCGCGCTGTCACTATCGGCAAGGGAATCGGCGCCACCAAAGGTGCGCGTGCGGCTATCGAAGCAGCTGGCGGCAAGTTCGAGGAATAAATGGCTAAGCAAGGTGCTCTCTCTGCGCTCGGCAAAGGCGGTATGTCTGAACTCTGGGCTCGTCTGCGTTTTCTGTTCCTGGCGATTATCGTCTACCGAATAGGCGCACACATCCCGGTTCCAGGTATTAACCCGGACCGACTCGCAGACCTGTTTCGACAGAATGAGGGGACCATTCTTAGCTTGTTCAACATGTTCTCCGGCGGCGCGCTGGAACGGATGAGCATCTTTGCACTGGGGATCATGCCGTACATTTCGGCATCGATCATCATGCAACTGATGACAGCCGTCAGCCCGCAGCTGGAGCAGTTGAAGAAGGAAGGTGAAGCTGGCCGTCGCAAGATCAGCCAGTACACCCGCTACGGCACCGTCGTCCTCGCTCTCGTTCAGGCTATTGGCATGTCCATTGGTCTGGCGGGGCAGGGCGTTGCGTTCACTGGTGACTTTGGCTTCCATTTCGTCGCGGTATCCACATTTGTGGCTGGTGCGATGTTCATGATGTGGCTGGGTGAGCAGATTACTGAGCGTGGTGTAGGCAACGGTATCTCGATGTTGATTTTTTCGGGTATCGTCGCCGGTCTTCCGAGAGCAATCGGGCAGTCTTTCGAGTCTGCGCGTCAGGGTGATATCAACATCTTCGCCTTGGTTGCCATCGGTTTGCTGGCAGTAGCGATTATCGGTTTCGTGGTGTTCATTGAGCGTGGTCAGCGTCGTATCGCTGTTCACTACGCCAAGCGTCAGCAGGGCCGTAAGGTTTTTGCTGCGCAGACTAGCCACTTGCCGTTGAAGGTGAACATGGCCGGCGTTATTCCGGCTATTTTCGCGAGCAGCATTTTGCTGTTCCCGGCTTCGTTGGGTGCCTGGTTCGGTCAGTCTGAAGGTATGGGCTGGTTGCAGGACATCTCGCAGTCGATCGCTCCTGGTCAGCCGTTGAATATTCTGCTGTTTAGTGCAGGGATTATTTTCTTCTGCTTCTTCTATACGGCGTTGATGTTCAATCCGAAAGACGTAGCGGAAAACCTGAAGAAGTCCGGTGCCTTTATTCCGGGCATCCGTCCAGGTGAGCAGTCTGCGCGCTACATTGATGGCGTTCTGACTCGCTTGACCATGTTCGGTGCTCTTTACATGACGGCCGTGTGCCTGTTGCCCCAGTTCCTGGTGGTTGCAGCAAACGTTCCGTTCTACCTTGGCGGGACCTCGTTGCTGATCGTGGTCGTGGTTGTGATGGACTTCATGTCCCAAGTACAATCGCACCTCGTTTCGCACCAGTACGAATCCCTGATGAAGAAAGCCAACCTGAAGGGTTACGGCAGCGGCATGTTGCGCTGAGTACCCATAAGGTTCGAGGAGTTGGTGATGAAAGTTCGTGCATCGGTGAAAAAGCTGTGCCGTAACTGCAAGATTATTCGCCGCGAAGGTGTTGTTCGAGTAATTTGCAGCGCGGAACCGCGTCACAAACAGCGCCAAGGCTGAGTGTGATCCGCTTGAAGCCCGGCAGCTAGTGCGCTGCCGGGTTGATTATTTGTTATTACAGCGATATTATCTCGCGCCCTATTTCTTGGCTTCCGGGGCGTAGGTAGCTGTCAATTGGAGTCCCACTGAATGGCCCGTATTGCAGGCGTTAACATTCCAGATAACAAGCACACTGTTATCTCGCTGACCTACATCTATGGTGTTGGTCGCACTACTGCGCAGAAAATTTGCGCAGTGACTGGGGTAAACCCAGCCGCAAAGATCAAAGATCTGAGCGACGAGCAGATTGAGCAGTTGCGTGGCGAAGTGGCGAAGTTCACCACTGAAGGTGACCTGCGTCGCGAAATCAACATGAAAATCAAGCGTTTGATGGACCTCGGTTGCTACCGTGGTCTGCGTCATCGTCGTGGTCTTCCAGTACGCGGTCAGCGTACCAAGACTAACGCGCGTACCCGTAAAGGTCCGCGTAAGCCGATCCGCAAGTAATCGCCCACGCGAATCGACAGGAAATTAATCATGGCAAAACCTGCTGCTCGTCCTCGTAAAAAAGTTAAAAAGACAGTGGTTGATGGCATCGCCCACATCCATGCTTCTTTTAACAACACCATCGTGACCATCACCGACCGTCAAGGTAACGCGCTTTCTTGGGCTACCTCCGGTGGTTCGGGTTTCCGCGGTTCCCGCAAGTCCACCCCGTTTGCTGCTCAAGTAGCTGCTGAACGTGCTGGTCAAGCTGCGCTGGAATATGGCCTGAAAAACCTCGACGTTAATGTCAAGGGTCCAGGTCCAGGTCGTGAGTCCGCTGTCCGTGCATTGAACGGCTGTGGCTATAAGATCGCCAGCATCACCGACGTGACGCCAATCCCGCACAACGGGTGCCGTCCGCCGAAGAAGCGCCGCGTGTAATCCAGGAGATTGTAAAGAATGGCTCGTTACATTGGTCCAAAATGCAAACTCGCTCGTCGCGAAGGCACCGATCTCTTTCTGAAGAGCGGCGTGCGCGCGATCGAATCGAAGTGCAACATTGAAGCAGCACCTGGTATCCACGGCCAACGCCGCGGTCGCCAGTCCGACTACGGCACCCAACTGCGTGAAAAGCAGAAGGTCCGTCGTATCTACGGCGTTCTCGAGCGTCAATTCAGCGGCTACTACAAAGAAGCTGCTGGCAAGAAAGGTGCAACCGGTGAAAACCTGCTGCAACTGCTCGAATGCCGTCTGGACAACGTTGTATACCGTATGGGCTTTGGTTCGACTCGTGCCGAATCCCGCCAGCTGGTATCGCACAAGTCGATCAGCGTTAACGGTCAGACCGTAAACGTTCCGTCGTATCAGGTTCGTGCTGGTGACGTGGTTGCAGTTCGCGAGAAAGCAAAAAACCAACTTCGCATTGTCCAAGCTCTCGATCTGTGTGCCCAACGTGGCCGCGTAGAATGGGTAGAAGTAGACACTGAGAAGAAGTCGGGCGTTTTCAAGAACGTTCCTGCTCGCAGTGATCTGTCCGCCGACATCAACGAAAGCCTGATTGTCGAGCTCTACTCCAAGTAAGGGCTAGAAAATAGGTGCATCCATGCAGATTTCGGTAAATGAGTTCCTGACACCCCGCCACATTGATGTGCAGGTTGTCAGTCCAACCCGCGCCAAGATCACTCTCGAGCCTCTCGAGCGTGGTTTTGGCCACACCCTGGGCAACGCGCTGCGCCGCATCCTGTTGTCCTCAATGCCCGGCTGCGCAGTAGTCGAGGCCGAGATTGACGGTGTGCTCCACGAGTACAGCGCCATCGAAGGTGTACAGGAAGACGTAATTGAAATCCTGTTGAACCTTAAAGGTCTGGCCATCAAGCTGCACGGTCGTGACGAAGTTACGCTGACCTTGTCGAAGAAGGGTTCGGGGGTGGTTACCGCTGCCGATATTCAGCTGGATCATGATGTCGAGATCGTTAATCCCGATCACGTAATCGCTAACCTGGCGTCTAACGGCGCCCTGAACATGAAGCTCACCGTAGCTCGTGGTCGTGGTTATGAACCAGCCGACTCGCGTCAGAGCGATGAAGACGAAAGCCGCAGCATCGGTCGCTTGCAGCTTGACTCTTCGTTCAGCCCGGTTCGCCGTATCGCATACGTGGTGGAAAACGCCCGTGTCGAGCAGCGTACCAACCTGGACAAGCTGGTTATTGATCTGGAAACCAACGGTACTCTGGATCCTGAAGAGGCTATCCGCCGCGCTGCAACCATCCTGCAACAGCAGTTGGCTGCGTTCGTCGACCTCAAAGGTGACAGTGAGCCAGTGGTTGTCGAGCAGGAAGACGAGATCGATCCGATCCTGCTTCGCCCGGTTGACGATCTGGAACTGACTGTACGTTCGGCTAACTGCCTTAAGGCGGAAAACATCTACTACATCGGTGACCTGATTCAGCGTACCGAAGTAGAGCTGTTGAAGACTCCGAACCTGGGCAAGAAATCCTTGACTGAAATCAAGGACGTTCTGGCCTCCCGCGGTCTGTCCCTCGGCATGCGCCTCGACAACTGGCCGCCTGCAAGTCTTAAGAAGGACGACAAGGCGACTGCCTGATCGTCGTAATCACCGAACGTAGTGTTTGGTAAGGAATGAACCATGCGTCATCGTAAAAGTGGTCGTCACCTGAGCCGCACCAGCTCGCACCGCAAGGCCATGTTCCAAAACATGGCGGTGTCGCTGTTCGAGCACGAGCTGATCAAAACTACTCTGCCAAAAGCCAAAGAACTGCGTCGCGTTGCTGAGCCGCTGATCACTCTGGCCAAGACAGACAGCCTGGCTAACCGCCGTCTGGCTTTCGACCGTACTCGTTCGAAAGCTATCGTTGGTAAGCTCTTCAACGACCTGGGCAAGCGTTACGCTACCCGTGAGGGTGGCTACCTGCGCATCCTCAAGTGCGGTTTCCGCGCTGGCGACAACGCGCCTATGGCGTACGTCGAGTTGGTTGATCGTGCTACTGCTGGCGAAGCTGTATCCGCCGAGTAAGACGTCAGTCTGAAACGAAGAACCGGGCCTAGTGCCCGGTTTTTTATGTCCGCAAGAAAACGCGCGGTTCATACAAGCTTCTGACACCTTCCTGTTGTCACTATGTGCTGGGAAACATAATTAGTAATTATCTATCGATGCCCGCAAGTTAATGAATTTGTGGCTGTCACATGGATGATCAATACTTCTCAGCAAGCCGATTAGCCGGCAGTTTCAAGACTGACAGAGGAAGAAGACCGTATGAGCCAGATCAAAACGCTTACGACCGCCAGTGGCGCACCTGTCGCTGATAACCAGAATTCTCGCTCCGCCGGCCCACGTGGCCCGCTGCTGCTCGACGATTTTCACCTGCTCGAGAAGCTTGCCCATTTCAACCGTGAAAACATCCCTGAGCGCCGCGTGCACGCTAAAGGCTCGGGCGCTTACGGTACCTTCACGGTGACTCGCGACATTACCGAGTACAGCAGCGCCAAACTGTTCGAAACTGTCGGCAAACAAACTCCAACGTTTCTGCGTTTCTCCACAGTGGGTGGCGAGCGCGGCTCGGCCGACACTGAACGTGATCCACGCGGCTTTGCGCTGAAGTTCTACACCGAAGAAGGTAACTGGGACATTGTTGGCAACAACACGCCGGTATTCTTCATTCGCGATCCACTGAAATTCCCTGATTTCATCCACACGCAAAAACGTCTGCCGCAAAGCAACCTGAAAAGCGCGCAGATGATGTGGGATTTCTGGTCGCATTCGCCTGAGGCGCTTCACCAGGTCACGATTCTGTTCTCCGACCGCGGCATTCCTGACGGCTATCGCCATATGCACGGCTTCGGCAGTCACACCTACAGCCTGATCAGCGCTAAAGGTGAGCGTCACTGGGTCAAGTGGCACTACAAAACCAAGCAAGGTATCAAGAACCTTGCGCCGGCCGATGCATCGCGTCTGGCGGGGACGGATCCAGACTACGCTCAGCGCGATCTGTTTGAGGCAATCGAGCGCGGTGACTTCCCGAAATGGCGCGTCTGCATTCAGATCATGACCGAGGCCCAGGCCGCGGCGCACTACGAGAACCCGTTCGATGTGACCAAAACCTGGTCGCAAAAGGAATTTCCGCTGATCGAAGTGGGTGAACTGGAACTGAACCGCAACCCGCTCAACTATTTCGCTGAAGTCGAACAAGCCGCATTCGGCCCAAGCAACATGGTGCCAGGTGTTGGTCTCTCGCCAGACCGCATGCTGCAAGGTCGCGTATTCGCTTACGCCGATGCCCACCGCTACCGTGTGGGCACCAATCACCAGCAACTCCCGGTGAATGCTCCGCGCAGCCCGGTCAACACTTACCAGCGTGACGGCTCGATGGCCTTCGGCAGCAACGGCGGTTCTGCGCCTAACTACGAGCCGAACAGCTACACCGAAGCGCCAAAACAAGCACCGCGTTACGCTGAGCCTGCGCTCGCCTTGAACGGTGCTGCTGATCGCTACGATCACCGTGAAGACACTGATTACTACAGCCACGCCGGTGCACTGTTCCGTCTGATGAGTGACGAGCAGAAAGCCCTGCTGGTCAGCAACATCGCCGGTGCGATGGGTGGTGTTTCCAGTGATGTTGTCGATCGCCAGCTGCAACACTTCTACAAAGCCGATCCGGCGTATGGAGAAGCAATCGCAAAGCTGCTCAACGTACAGCTTAACGAAGTCTAAACGAGAAGCAGAACCGCCCTCATTTGGGCGGTTTTTGCGTTATTTAGGCTGCTTTTCTAAGAATATCTTCGCTTTTATTGCGCTAATCGGGTGACCTTCCGGTCATGTTGGTTCAAACTACAGACTTTCAAGTAGGGAGATGTAGGGCGATGCAAGGCCACCCAGACGTAATCGATTACCTCAACACGTTGCTGACCGGCGAACTGGCCGCACGTGATCAATATTTCGTTCATTCGCGGATGTATGAGGACTGGGGGTTCACCAAGCTCTACGAGCGAATCAACCACGAAATGGAAGAAGAAGCCGGTCACGCTGATGCATTGATGCGCCGGATTCTGATGCTCGAAGGCACGCCGCGCATGCGTCCGGATGACCTGGATGTCGGCACCACCGTGCCGGAGATGCTCGAAGCAGATCTGCGCCTTGAGTACAAAGTGCGCGCGGCTCTGTGCAAAGGCATCGAACTGTGCGAGCAGCATAAAGACTACGTCAGCCGCGAGATCCTGCGGGTTCAGCTCAACGACACCGAAGAAGATCACACCTACTGGCTGGAAAAGCAGTTGGGTCTGATCAAGCTGATCGGTCTCGAAAACTACCTGCAATCCCACGCGTCCTGATCGCGATAGATATAAAAAAGCCCCTGTCACTGTTGAAGTGACAGGGGCTTTTTCATGCCCGGCGTTTAAGCCCGATCGCGGATCAGCAACGGTTTGAGGTAATGGCCGGTGTGAGATTGTTTCATCTCGGCCACTTGCTCCGGCGTACCCACGGCAATGATCTGCCCACCCTTGGAACCACCCTCCGGCCCGAGGTCGACCAGCCAGTCCGCTGTTTTGATCACATCCAGATTGTGCTCGATCACCACCACGGTGTTGCCGTGGTCACGCAAGCGATGCAGCACATCGAGCAGTTGCTGGATATCGGCGAAGTGCAGACCCGTGGTCGGCTCATCGAGGATGTACAGGGTCTTGCCGGTGTCGCGTTTGGACAATTCGCGAGACAACTTGACCCGTTGCGCCTCACCGCCGGACAACGTCGTCGCCGACTGCCCGAGCTTGATGTACGACAGGCCGACATCCATCAACGTTTGCAGCTTGCGCGCCAGCGCCGGTACTGCGTCGAAGAATACTCGGGCTTCCTCGATGGTCATCTCGAGGGTTTCGTGGATGCTCTTGCCCTTGTATTTGATCTCCAGGGTTTCGCGGTTGTAGCGCTTGCTCTTGCACACGTCGCACGGCACGTAGATGTCCGGCAGGAAGTGCATTTCCACCTTGATCAGGCCGTCGCCCTGGCACGCTTCGCAGCGACCGCCCTTGACGTTGAAGGAGAAGCGCCCCGGGCCATAACCGCGCGAGCGAGACTCGGGAACGCCAGCGAACAGTTCGCGGATCGGCGTGAACAGTCCGGTATACGTCGCCGGGTTGGAGCGCGGGGTACGACCGATCGGGCTCTGGTCGATATCGACGACTTTGTCGAGATGCTCCAGACCTTTGATGCTGTCGTGCGCGGCGGCTTCCAGCGTCGTCGCGCCGTTAAGTGCGGTGGCGCTCAGCGGAAACAGCGTGTTGTTGATCAGCGTCGATTTGCCCGAGCCGGACACGCCAGTCACGCAGGTCAGCAGGCCGATCGGGATTTCCAGATCGACATTTCGCAGGTTGTTACCGCGTGCGCCTTTGAGCGACAGGGTCAGCTTCTTGTTGCGTGGCGTACGTTTGGCCGGCACTTCAATCTTCACTCGGCCCGACAGGTATTTACCGGTCAGGGAGTCCGGATGCGCCATGACTTCAGCCGGCGTACCTTCGGCAACGATCTGCCCGCCGTGCACACCGGCGCCCGGGCCGATATCCACAACGTAATCGGCCAGGCGAATCGCATCTTCGTCATGCTCGACCACGATCACCGTGTTGCCGATATCACGCAGGTGCTTGAGCGTGCCGAGCAGTCGATCGTTGTCACGCTGGTGCAAACCAATGGAGGGCTCATCGAGGATGTACAGAACGCCCACCAGGCCGGCACCGATCTGGCTGGCCAGACGAATCCGCTGCGCCTCGCCACCGGACAGCGTGTCGGCGCTGCGATCCAGCGACAGGTAGTCGAGGCCGACGTTGACGAGGAACTGCAGACGCTCGCGAATTTCCTTGAGAATCTTGTCAGCGATCTCGCCTCGACGGCCAGTCATTTTCAGTTGGCCGAAGTACTCGCAGGCATCGCCGATCGGCAGATTGGTCACCGCTGGTAGCGTTTTCTCGCCAACCCACACATGCCGCGCTTCGCGACGCAGACGGGTGCCACGGCAATCCGGGCAGGACTGGGTGCTGAGGAACTTGGCCAGCTCTTCACGTACGCTCGCCGATTCGGTTTCGCGGTAGCGACGTTCCAGGTTTGGCACGATGCCTTCGAACGGGTGCGAGCGTTTGACGATATCGCCACGGTCGTTGAGGTATTTGAAGTCGACGTTCTGCGAGCCGCTGCCATGCAGGATGAATTTCTGCTGATCGGCCGGCAGTTCGTTGAACGGTACTTCGAGGCTGAAGCCATAGTGCGAGGCCAGTGAGCCCAACATCTGGAAGTAATAGACGTTACGCCGGTCCCAGCCGCGGATCGCGCCTTCGGCCAAGGTCAGATCACCGTTGACCAGGCGCTTGATGTCGAAGAATTGCTTCACGCCCAGGCCATCGCACGTCGGGCAGGCGCCGGCCGGGTTGTTGAAGGAGAACAGCTTGGGTTCCAGTTCGCTGATCGCATGGCCGCAGATCGGGCAGGCGAAGCGCGCGGAGAAGATCATCTCTTCGCCCGGTTCGTCGTCCATCGGTGCGACCAGGGCGATGCCGTCCGCAAGTTTCAGCGCGGTCTCGAAGGATTCGGCCAGACGCTGCTGCAGATCGGCGCGGACCTTGAAGCGGTCGACGATCACGTCGATCGAGTGCTTCTTCTGTTTATCCAGTTTCGGCAGTTCGTCGAGCTCGCAGATCCGCCCGTTGACTCGCGCACGGACGAAACCCTGGGCGCGCAGCTCTTCGAAGACCGAAAGGTGTTCACCTTTGCGTTCGCGAATCACCGGGGCCAGCAACATCAGTTTGCTGCCTTCAGGTTGCGCCAGTACCAGGTCAACCATCTGGCTGACGGTCTGCGCCTCCAGCGGAATGTCGTGATCCGGGCAGCGCGGCGTACCGACGCGTGCATAGAGCAGGCGCAGGTAGTCGTAGATTTCGGTGATGGTGCCGACCGTGGAGCGCGGGTTGTGCGAGGTCGACTTCTGTTCGATGGAGATCGCCGGCGACAGGCCTTCGATGGTGTCGACGTCGGGTTTTTCCATCATCGACAGGAACTGGCGGGCGTAGGCCGACAGCGATTCGACATAGCGGCGCTGACCTTCGGCGTACAGTGTGTCGAAGGCCAAGGACGACTTGCCGGATCCGGACAGGCCGGTGATGACGATCAGTTTGTCCCGTGGCAGGGTCAGGTCGATGTTCTTCAGGTTGTGGGTACGGGCCCCACGTATCAGGATCTTGTCCAAAGTGGCCTCGCTCGGCGGGCGTCGAAAACGTAGGAGTATACGGCCAAATACTGGATGGATGCACACTATCAAACGAAGGGTTTTTTGCCCCGGATGAAGAGAGTTTCATCTATACGCGTCAAAGCGTCGCGATCTACCCCGTCTTTCGATGGGACTGGTAGAATCGCCGCCGGTTCACACGAGGTTTTTCCATGCACGATCCCCACAGCGAACGCATGAGTGGCAGCGAGACCCGCGCGGCGAGCGGTCTGGCCCTGGTGTTCGCCTTCCGTATGCTGGGCATGTTCATGGTGTTGCCGGTACTGGCGACCTACGGCATGGATCTGGCGGGAGCGACCCCGGCTCTGATCGGGTTGGCCATCGGCGCTTACGGCCTGACGCAGGCGATTTTCCAGATTCCGTTCGGGATCATTTCTGACCGCATTGGTCGTCGCCCGGTGATTTACCTCGGGCTGATCGTCTTCGCCCTCGGCAGTGTTCTCGCCTCACAGGCAGATTCGATCTGGGGCGTGATTGCCGGGCGAATCCTGCAAGGTGCCGGGGCGATTTCCGCCGCGGTCATGGCGTTGCTCTCCGACCTGACCCGTGAACAGCACCGCACCAAAGCGATGGCGATGATTGGCATGACCATCGGCCTGTCGTTCGCCGTGGCCATGGTCGTCGGGCCTTTGCTGACCCGCGCGTTCGGCTTGTCCGGGTTGTTTCTTGCCACGGGTGGCATGGCGCTGGTGGGCATCGTCATCGTGATGTTCATGGTGCCCAAATCCACTGGACCGCTGACGCATCGCGAGTCCGGCGTGGCGCGTCAGGCTTTGATGCCGACGCTCAAGCATCCGGACCTGCTTCGCCTCGATCTGGGCATCTTTGTGTTACATGCCATGTTGATGTCGAGTTTCGTCGCGCTGCCTCTGGCGCTGGTGGAAAAAGCCGGTTTGCCCAAGGAGCAGCACTGGTGGGTCTACCTCACCGCGCTGCTGATTTCGTTCTTCGCCATGATCCCGTTCATCATCTATGGCGAGAAGAAACGCAAAATGAAACGAGTTTTGCTCGGCGCCGTCCTGACGCTGATGCTGACTGAGCTATTCTTCTGGCAGTTCGGTGACAGCTTGCGGGCTCTGGTGATCGGCACGGTGGTGTTTTTCACCGCGTTCAATCTGCTGGAAGCCTCATTGCCGTCTCTGATCAGCAAGGTTTCACCGGCGGGTGGCAAGGGCACGGCCATGGGCGTGTATTCCACCAGCCAGTTCCTCGGTTCGGCACTCGGCGGGATACTCGGCGGCTGGTTGTTTCAGCATGGCGGTCTGTCGGTTGTGTTCCTTGGATGCGCGGGGCTGGCTGCACTTTGGTTAGCCTTTGCTGTTACCATGCGTGAACCTCCCTACGTGACGAGCCTGCGCTTGCCGTTGTCGCCCGAGGCGATCCGCGAAGCGGGTCTGGTCGAGCGCCTCAAGGCCCTCGTGGGGGTAACCGATGCAGTGATAGTTGCTGACGAAGCGGCTGTTTACATCAAACTGGACAAAGAATTAGTGGATCGCGACACCCTCGAACGCCTGGTGAACAACCCGGCCGGGGCTGCTTGCGACGCCTAGGAGAACGTTATGGCCCGTGGGGTTAACAAAGTCATATTGGTCGGCACTTGCGGCCAGGATCCCGAAGTTCGCTACCTGCCTAACGGTAACGCCGTGACCAACCTGAGTCTGGCAACCAGCGAACAGTGGACCGACAAGCAAACCGGTCAGAAGGTCGAGAAGACCGAGTGGCACCGTGTTTCGATGTTCGGCAAAGTAGCCGAAATCGCCGGTGAATATCTGCGCAAAGGTTCGCAGGTTTACATCGAAGGCAAGCTGCAGACCCGTGAGTGGGAAAAAGACGGTATCAAGCGTTACACCACCGAAATCGTGGTCGACATGCAAGGCACCATGCAACTGCTCGGCGGCCGTCCACAACAGGGCGACCAACAAGGCGGCGGCAACAACTACCAGCAATCGGCTCCGGCTCCACGTCAGCAGGCGCCACGCCCGCAGCAGTCGGCTCCGCAACAGCGCTCGGCCCCGGCTCCACAGCAGGCCGCGCCGCAACCGGCTCCGGATTTCGACAGCTTTGATGACGACATTCCGTTCTGAAGCTGATCAGATTTAGCCAAAACCCCCGCATTGCGGGGGTTTTGTCGTTTCAGGGGGGCACACTTCAAGGCGATGACCGCCAACTGACTAACCAGTCTGCGCTGATATCCCGATAAAGTGTCGCGCAGAGCCTTGAAGGCTGTCGCCAGCCGTTCCATGATCCGTGCCGTCGACTGTTGATCCTGCCCGTCTTCGCCAGAACAGCTTCGCAGACTGTTCATTCACAACAACAAGAGAGTCCAATGAGCAGTAGCAAAAACAAGGAAATCGAGTATTTGCGGGGGGCCGCTATCCTCATGACGATCATGGCCCATCTTCCTCAACTGCTGCCGTTTCAGAGTGTGTTCCTGACCAAGCTGTTTTCGGTGTACTCGCCCTGGACCGGGGTGGATCTGTTCTTCTGCATTTCCGGATACGTGGTCAGTAAGGCGTATCTCGACTACTTCGACAAAAACCGCCAGCAGAATCGCTTCGGCATGGCCGCGACCTCTTTCTGGATTCGCCGGGCTTATCGCCTTCTGCCGACAGCATGGCTGTGGGTATTGATCCCACTGGCGTTCTCGATTTTCTTCAATCAGTCGAACGCCTTTCAGTCCTGGTTCGACAACTTGCGCAGTTTCACTGCTGTTGCGACGTTCTCGGGCAACCTGGCCAACCAGTACGGCGCGATTTTGGGGCCTAACTCGGTGTATTGGAGCCTGGCGCTGGAAGAACAGTTTTACTTCATCTTTCCGTTGTTCCTGTTGCTGGTAACCTCGACGCGCTGGCGGGTGATTGTCTTGATCGCGCTGATCGCCGCGCAGTTCGGCTTTGATCGCAATGCCTTCGGCGCAGCGCCGGCGCCGATGCTTTTTTCCTTCCGGCTCGATGCGATGATGTGGGGGATTCTGCTCTGCCTGTTCACCCGCACGCCGCTGTACAAGGAGCTTGAACCGGTCGCGCTTGGCGCCAGTCTGTTCAAGCGCGTGGCGCTGACCCTGGGGCTTCTGTACATGTTGGGTGCGATCGCCGCGCAGTTGCTCGCAATGCCGATCGCTGTCGGGCTGATCGCGATAACCGCACTGATCATGGTCTGGCTGGCCAGTTACGACAAAGGCTACATCTATTGCCCGGCGCTGTTGCGCGGCGTGTTCGACTGGTTGGGTTCGCGCTCCTACGCCTTGTACGTTGTGCACGTATTTTCCTACCACCTGAGTACCGAAATCTGGACGCGCATGGCCAACAGCAATGGCGGGACGCTGGGAGCGGACTACACGGTTGAGTTATTGCTCACGTCGTTGTTGATCATGCTGGTGTGCAGCGAACTGAACTACCGGTTCGTCGAAACACCATTGCGTCGTCGCGGCGCGGAAATCTCCCGTCGCAGAATGGCCGGCATTGCCACGACCGAGACCGTCAAGACAGATGCTCCGGTAACGGATCGCTCGCGCACGACAGAACTGTCGTAAGTCACAGCCATAAAAAAACCGTAGCGCGTCAACGCTACGGTTTTTTTATGGCCGGCCCCTGCTGTGCCACAGCGATCAGTCGAGGATCAAATGCGGTAGAAACCGGCTTGAGTCCTTGGTGATCAGACTGTTGTCTTCACGCACGCCAATCCCCGCCGCCTGATCGCCGACGACCCAGGAGCCGATCAGCGTATAGCTGTCATCGAACTTGGGCAGTGGCGCAAATTCCTGCAGGATGAATGGCGCATCGGTGTAGGGGCCGTCCTCTTTGACGATCAGGCCTTGCGCCGTTTGCAGCTCGATGTTGGCGCCTTCACGGGAAAAGTACGGTTTGCGCACCCAGCCTTTGGGAACGGCGCTGGTCGGATTCGGATCAAGATGTGCCGCGAGCAGATTGGGATGGCCCTTGTGCAGTTCCCACAGCAACGGCAATGCACCTTTGTTCGACAGTATGGCTTTCCACGCTGGCTCGAAAAACTGCGTGTCGCACTCGGCAATCGCCGCGCCGAACGGTTCGTGGAAGATGAACTCCCAGGCGTGCAGCTTGAACAGGTGCGGGATCCAGCGATCTTCCAGGTCAACAAAACGACCCTCGGCTGTCAGGCCGATGTCTTCGATGTCGATGTGCCGCGACTCAATACCAACCTTTTCCGCGATCAGCCGCAAGTAATCGGTGGTGCCTTTATCTTCGACCGAGTCTTTCATCGAGGCGAAGTAGAACGGCCGCTTGAGCTGCAATTCAGCAAACGCCTGATGCAGTTTGGTATCGATGCTGTTGAACTGGTCGGCATGGCGCGGCAGCATCCCGCGCTCGATGCATTGCTCCAGCCAGCCCCACTGAAACGCCGCCGCCTCGTAGAGGCTGGTCGGCGTGTCGTAGTTGAGCTCCAGCAGTTTCGCCGGGCCGTTGCCACTGTAGGAAAAGTCCATGCGCCCATACAGATGCGGATGACCTTCCAGCCAGGAGGTCCGGATCATGTCGTAGTACGGCGCCGGAATGCTCAGGCGATCCAGCAGCTCTTCGCTGTGCACTACGCGATCGACCAGATCCATGCACATCTCATGCAGTTCGGTGGTCGGGTCCTCAAGATCGTTTTCGATTTGCGCGAGCGTGAACTGGTAGTACGCGCTTTCGTCCCAGTAGGGCTCGTCGTCGATCGTGTGGAACATGAAGCCGAGGCTTTCGGCAGTGTGTTTCCAGTCGGGGCGCTCGGCGCAATGGACCTTTTTCATCGTCAGCTGCTCGAACGGCCAGAACTGCTACCCCAGCCACCCCAACCGCTGCGGGCGCTGGACTGGCTGCCGAAGCCGCCGCGCGATGTCGACGAGGCGACGTTGACCGGTTTGCTTTTGCTGGTCTCGTAATCCGCCTGGTTGCGCGACGTCGTTTCGGCTCGGCGGTACTGCGTCGACGTGTTGTAGGTCTGGCGAGTATCGCGATCGCGGTAAACCGTGCGGTTGGCGTTGTTGCTCATGGCATTGCCGATCAGCCAGCCGGTCAACCAACCGTTGCCGCCACCGCCACCACCACCGCCGCCGGAAGCGTGTGAGGTGCTCTGCACATTTTGCGCGGCGGCCGCTTCACCGGCGGGCATCTGTGCATTGGCGATAGCATCGAGATTCTGCGCGGCTTCACCGGTTTGCGGCACCTTGAAGCCGCCCAGTTTTGGCACGAAGCGACCATCGGAATTTTTCTGACACCAGTCGGCGGCAAAGTCCGCATCGCATTTGCTTTTGTCGTCGTACGCCGGGGCGATGCGCCGGTGTTCGGTCAGGGCGGCGACGTAGGCGTTGGAGCAGACATCGGCAGCCACTGCGGCGTCGACACACTGTTCCACGCTCTGGAAGTTGCGTGGTTGATCCGCGGCTGCCGCCTGGCCGGAAACGGCCATGGCCACCGAAGCGGCGAGGGACAGCTGAACGTATTTGCTGCGTTTCATCTAAGGCTTCCTGCCGGTCAGTTGGACGGGGTCATGCACGCCGCATTGAGCATGCCGACGCTGATTGCGACCGCTGCCACATAAATGCCCGAAGCAATTTCACCGTTGGCGATGCGCTGGGAAGTGCCTTTGAGTACCAGGCCGGTGGCGAGAAAAGCCAGCAGCTGCACCACCGCGGCAATCACCGCCCAGAGTACGAAATCGAGGACGTTGACCGAAAACGCAATCACGTTGCTGGCCGGGATTGCAAAACCAATGATCGCGCCAGACAGGGCAATGGCGGCAGCGATATTGCCGGAGCGGATCAGCTCGAACTCTTTGTGCGGGGTGATCCGCGTATAGATGAATTGAAACAGCATGAACAGCAGCACGGCGCCGATCAGGTAGACGATGAAACCGACCAATGCGGTCTTGTTCAGGGAAACGGCCAGCACTTCCAGCATGAAAAACTTCCTTTTTTAAATGGTGCTCAGATCAGTCGTGTACAGCGAGATGCCCAGCGAAGTGCTCAGGCTGACGGTGCCTTCTTCGTCTTGTTCGACAGAGAACAGCAGCAGTTCGCGGCGATCGGTCAGGCCGGTGTCGCGCGCATACAGCATGGAGTGGTGTTCGATGGTGTAGCTTTCGTCCGGATTGACCACTTGTTCGGTCATCGGCACGAGTTCGGTCTGGCCTTGTTCGGTGCCCCATTCGCGGGTGTATTCGACACCCTCATGGGTGTAGGTCGGCAGACCGATCAGGCTGTTCGCGCCCGCCAGGCGCTGCAGCTCGGCGTCACTGTTGACGGTCACGTAGCTGGCGTAGTTGAACAACGTGACGGATTCGACCTGATCTTCACCGGTGACGTGGATCTGCAGCCAGAAATCCTCGTCGTTCATGTAATAGCGATGCAGTTTGTTCGATTGGCCGAGGTCGACCCAACCGTGGCTCCAGATCGCCTGATCGAAAGGCACACGCACCGTCGTCGAGCCATCGAGCAACAGCGCCAGCGTCGTATCAAACCTGACTGCCTTGCCCTGGGCCATGCCGAGTGGGCCACTGGCAACGGTGGGTGTTGGCGCAGCGTTCTGCCAGTTGCTGGTGCCCAGCAAATCTTTAAACCATCCCATGGGTACGTTCCTTGAAGCGGGTGGAAGTGTTCGTCGGCGAAAAAGCGTCGCTAGTGTACCGGGCCGAGCGGCGAACGAGCATAGCGATTTCTGCGCCGTAAACCATGTGGGAGCGAGCTTGCTCGCGAAGAGGGCGTGTCAGTCAACATTGATGTCGACTGATACGACGCTTTCGCGAGCAAGCTCGCTCCCACAGGTTTTTTCCGCAGTGTTTACTGAGCGGACTTTTGCTTCAGACGCTCAAGGATCGCATTGGCGCTGCCTTCGTTCGGCGTGATGCCGGCGTCGCGCAGTTTGCGTTCCAGGTCGTTGCCGGTCGAAGCGTCAGCCAGTTCATCTGCTGCGCTCAGTTCGGCTGCGCGCTGCTGCTGCTTGGCTTGCAGGCGGTTCAAGGTGCCGACCGCAGTTTCCAGTTTGCCATTGGCGCCACCGCTGGCGATGGAGGCACTGACCTGGGCTTTTTGCACGCTTTCGCGGGCCTTGGCCATGTCCACTTGCTGGCGCAGGCTCTTGATTCGCGACTCGGCCTTGCTGATGTCTTTGCGCATGTTCTCGGCGTAAGTGCCGAATTCATCGCTCTGCTTTTTCTCGACATCCAGTTCGTTGGTCAGGGTCGAAATCGCTTCGGCCACTTCCAGCGCCAGGTCTTCACGGCCGGCGTTCAGGGCCGAGACAGCCTTGGCTTCCAGATCCTTGATCTTGGCGTCGTACTCGCTCACGCGGTCGGCAGCCAGTTTGTGCTTGGCCATGATGGTGACCAGTTCACGGCGCGCATTCGACAGTGCGGTATCGGCGTCGCGGATTTCCTGGTCGAGAATGCGCAGGGCTTGTTGGTCGGCGATGGCTTCGCCGACTTCATTGGCGCCGCCGCGCAGTGCGGTGAACAACTTGCTCCAGATGGACTGAGTCATTGGATATTCCCTGTTGATTACTTGAAGAAGTGTTCGAAGGCTTCACTCGCGCGCTGCACGTTGTCGACCAGGGTTTTCACCTCGGTGACGACGTTGGTCAGGCTCGAGTCGGCGCTGAGGGCGCCAAACATGTTGTAAACGGTCTGCCCGTTCGGCATCGACTCGATCCCGATCGACGACAGCGGGAACATTTCTCGGCTGCGCAGCACGGCATCGTTGAAGGCGCGTACGTCGCTGATCGAGTCGATGTCCACCAGCACGGTGTCGACGATGATCTGCTGGCCGGCCAGGGCGATGTGAATCGGCAGGCCGCCGAATTCGTTCATTTCCAGCTTGATGCTGGGTTCGGAGCTCTGGATCAGCGACAGCGTGATTTCTTGCGAAGCCACCTCGTCCAGGGCCTTGAGGGCGTTGAAGAGGCTATCGATGGTCCAGTTGTTGCCTGCGCTCATGTAATTCTCCGACATGAAAGAGCCAGCCAGAATCGGTTGGCGTAGCTGTTGCTCCATTTGCTTGAGCAAGCTTCGGTTTTCGGGAAGCACCCAAGTTTCGTGTTTCACATAACCGGCAGCGGCCAGGCCCGCGCGCATCTGCTTCATATAGAAGCTCGACGGTTTTTTCGCCGACGGTTTCGCGCGCTCTCCCTTCGGGGTCTCTGATTTCGCTGTGGGGGAACGGCTTTTCATGGCAACGGCTCGGCTATGGATATCTCACGCGTGAGCCACACTACAACCAATTCAAAATGCCATCAATGGCTCACGCGTGAGATTTTTATGACAGGCGAAAAAAGGCCCGCTGCATGGCGGGCCTGGTGTTTTTGCAGAATATTGCTCAGCGCTGGGCGGCGAGGAATTCGTCAGTCGATACCACGCTGGCGTAGGCGAACCCCAGCGCCGACATGAAGGCGGCGTGGACATGGGCTGCCGGTACGGTGAGGCCGTTGAACTCAAGATCGCGGCTGGCGCACGCGTCGTGAATCACCGTAACGCTGTAGCCCAGATCCGCTGCGGCGCGAGTGATGCCGTCCACGCACATGTGGCTCATGCTGCCGACCACCACCAATTCCTTGATATCTCGCTCATCAAGGATCGACTGCAGTTCGGTTTCGCGAAACGAATTGACGAAGTGCTTGAGTACCACCGGCTCATCGGCATGATTAAGCACTTTCGGGTGCAACTTGGCACCTTCGGAACCGGGGGTGAAAAACGGCGCCTGCGCTGAGGTGAATTCGTGGCGGATATGCACCACCGAATCGTTTGCCTCGCGGAACGCGGCGATCAGTCGGGCGGCGTTGTCGGCGGCGGCGTCGGCACCGGCCAGCGGCCACTTGCCTTGGGGGAAGTAGTCGTTCTGGATATCGACTACGATGAGCGCTTGCTTGGTCATGGGTGTGTCCTCGATGGATTGGCTGGAAGTGGCTTCAGTATTGGCGCTGGCCAGCGATTCGAGGATTGGCCGCACCGACAATAGACAGGGGAAAACTGACAATGGGCGCAGAAAGGGCCGCTGTTGCTGAACTGGGCGTGTTGATTTATCCCGGTGCGCAAATGGCAGCGGTGCACGGTCTGACCGATCTGTTCGCGGTGGCCAACCGGATTGCCGCCGAACATAATGCTGCGCAATTGCCGTTGCTGCGGGTCAGTCATTGGCAGGTCGAAGGTGATCAGCCACCCTCGCGGATTTACAGCAGTCATGCGGTTGACGACAGTGCTTTGCTGGCGGTGCTGATTCCACCCTCTATTGGCGGTTTTGCCGCCGCGCACATGCCCGCCAGCCTCAGCCAATGGTTACGCGATCAGCATGCCGCCGGCGCGACCCTCGGCGGCGTCTGTGTGGGTTCTTTATTGCTGGCCGAAAGCGGTCTGCTCGATGGTCGCAGCGCCACCACCCACTGGACCTCGGCCAAGACTTTCGCCGAGCGTTACCCGAAGATCAAACTCAAGGCGGATACGCCGATTGTCGATGATGGTGACCTGATCACCACGGCCGGGCTGATGGCCTGGGCGGAACTGGGGTTGCGCTTGGTTGATCGCCTGCTCGGGCCGAGCATCGCTTCGAGCACGGCGCGGTTTCTGGTGGTGGAGCACAGTGACAGTGCCAGCGAGTGCGGCAGTAACTTCGCGCCGATCCTAAGTCACGGCGACGCCGCGATCTTGAAGGTCCAGCATTGGTTGCAAAGCACTGGCGCGACGGATGTTTCGCTGACTGCGATGGCTGAGCGGGCAGGCTTGGAGGAGCGCACGTTCCTGCGTCGGTTCCGCGCGGCGACAGGGTTGAAGCCGACTGAGTACTGTCAGCACCTGCGAGTCGGCAAGGCGCGGGAGATGCTCGAGTTCAGCAATGGCACGATTGATCACATTGCCTGGACGGTCGGGTATCAGGATCCCGGGGCGTTTCGGGCGATCTTCAAGAAGATTACCGGGCTGGCGCCGAGTGAATATCGGGCGCGGTTTGGTGTAACACCGACAGCCAAGCTATCCAATTCCTAATGTGGGAGCGAGCCTGCTCGCGAAAGCGATGGATCAGCAATTTTGATGTCGGCTGACACGACGCCTTCGCGAGCAGGCTCGCTCTCACATTGAGTTCTATAGGGCTATGGATCGTGCAATTTGCCGGGGTTTTGCGCGCGGTCGTGCAGATTGAAACAGGCGCGGTGCCAGCATGATTCGAGCAACATTCTGATTCGCTGAGGATTTTCACCAATCGGCCGTTGGCCTGATCTCTGCACCTCTCACCGCTACAGTCATCGAACCGATGGAAGGGGGACGCATGACCCCGACACCTCGCAGAAAAATCGTCGTCGCCCACTCGGTGCGCCCCGACGCGCCGCAGCACGAAGTTCACACCAATAAAGCCTTGGCACGTTGGCTGGCGCAGATTCTCGGGTTCAAATTCGGCGGCAGTTACGACCCGGAAAAACATCGCGGCCGTGACCTGTATTTGTTACCGACGCAAACCATCGTCGGCGCCGCCCAGGCTCACGAGCTTGGCATCAAGGGCCCGGAGGATCTGTGGGGCGGCTTTGTCGAACACGACTTCATCTGCACCAAAGCCATCAGCCACGGCTTGCGTAGTCATCTGGCGCACGCCCCGCAAGGCTGGGCGCCGCTGTTTTCCGAGCGGGTGCGCAACGTGGTACTCGATGGTCTCAGCGTGTTTGCGCTGGAAGATGCGCGACCCGCCGCCGAGCATCTTCTGTACAACGGCCCGATCCGTTTGAAACCGATCCATGCCTGCGCCGGTCGCGGCCAGGAAGTGATCAAAAGCCTCGACGCCTTCGACGAAATCCTTGCTCGCCCCGACATTGAAAAACAGTTCAGCGAAGGCGTGGTGCTGGAGCAGGACTTGAGCGACGTGATCACCCACAGCGTCGGCCAGTCATTCATCGGCGACAAGGTGCTGAGCTACTGCGGTGATCAATACTTGACCAAAGATGCCCATGGGGAAGAGGTTTACGGCGGCTCGAATCTGCTGGTGGTGCAGGGTGGTTATGACGATTTGCTGGCGCTGGAATTGCCCGTCGATGTGCGACTGGCCATCGAACAGGCGCAGGTTTTCGACAACGCTGCGGATGAAGCCTACCCTCGTTTTTATGCCTCGCGGCGCAACTACGACATTGCCCAGGGTTTGGACAGCAACGGTAAATCCCGTAGCGGCGTGCTCGAACAATCCTGGCGCATGGGCGGCGCCAGCAGTGCCGAAGTCGCGGCACTGCAAAGCTTTGTCAATGATCCGGCGATGCGCGCGATTCGCGTGTCTTCGGTGGAAACCTACATCGATCAGCCGCTGCCGGCGGACGCCATCGAGGTCTATCGCGGCCCGGCTGAGAACAGCGAATTTCTCCTCAAATACGTAACGGTCAAATCCTATGACGGCTAGAAGCGAAAGCATTCAAATCGACATTGATGATGAGCAGATGAGCGGGACATTTCTCAGTCCCAAATCGAAAGTGCCGGGGGTGCTGTTTGTCCATGGTTGGGGCGGCAGTCAGGAGCGCGATCTTGAACGGGCCAAAGGCATCGCCGGGCTGGGTTGTGTGTGTCTGACGTTCGACTTGCGCGGCCACACCGGCGGCACCGGGATTCCGCTGACCCGGGTCACCCGCGAAGACAACCTGCGCGATTTGCTGGCGGCCTATGATCGGCTGCTCGCGCATCCGGCGCTCGATACGTCGGCGATCGCCGTGGTCGGCACCAGTTATGGCGGTTACCTGGCGGCGATCCTTACGTCATTGCGCCCGGTGCGCTGGCTCGCGTTGCGGGTGCCGGCGCTGTATCGCGACGAACAGTGGCACACGCCAAAACGCGATCTGGATAAAGCGGATCTGCGTGATTATCGGAGCACGCTGGTGCGCGCCGATAGCAACCGAGCGCTGCATGCGTGCTCGCAATTCACCGGTGATGTGTTGCTGGTGGAATCGGAAACCGATGATTACGTACCGCATGCGGCGATCATGAGTTACCGCGCCGCGTGTCAGCAGACCCACTCGCTGACGCACCGGATTATCGACGGCGCCGATCATGCGTTGAGCGAACCGGTTTCGCAGCAGGCCTACACCTCGATTCTGGTGGACTGGATTACCGAGATGGTTGTTGGGGAGCGGTTGAGCATTATTCAGTCGGCTTGATCTTTTAGTGTTCTTGCGGACGCCTTCGCGAGCAAGCTCGCTCCCACAGGGGATCGCGTTTCAAATGTGGGAGCGAGCTTGCTCGCGAAGGGGCCATCAACTTCACCGAAAACTCAAGAAGGTTTCTTCTCGATCCGCAGCGCCTTGGCTTTGGCCTCGACCACCAGATACATCACCACCGTAATCAGCAACGGCAGCAGAAAATAAATCGCCCGGTACGCCAGCAATCCCGCCACCAGACTGCCCCGCGAAGCCTCATGTTGCAGCAGCGCGACAAACACCGCTTCGAGCACGCCAAGCCCCGCCGGAATGTGCGTAATGACCCCGGCAATCGCACTGATCAACAACACGCCGAGTACCAACGGATAATCGAGTTTGCTCGGCAGCAAAGTGAAAATCACCGCCGCCATCAACGACCAGTTCAGCGCGCCCAGCAGCAGTTGCAGGACGGCCATGCGCAACGACGGCAGATTGATTTCCACGCCACGAATCGACCATTCGCGGCGCTTGGAAAACTGGCACGCCGCCAGATACCCGGCGCTGGTCAACAGCAATAAAACCCCGATGCCTTGCAACGCATCACTGCTGACTTTCCATCCCGGCGGCATGCTCACCAGTCCGCTGCTGAACACCGCACCGGCAATGGTCATGTAGCCAAACCAGTTCGTCGCCAGGCTCAAGCCGAGAATCTTGGCGATGTTGCCTTTGCTCACACCGAGGCGCGAATACAACCGATAGCGCATGGCGATGCCGCCGACCCAGGCGCTGAGATTGAGATTAAAGGCGTAGCTGATGATCCCCACCGGCAGGATCTGTTTCCAGGTCAGGTCCTGGCGGATGTAAGTGCGGCCGATCAGGTCGAAACTGGCGTAAACGAGAAAACTCAGCAGCGTCAGGCCGGCGGCAATGATCAGCGTGCGCACCTTGAAGTCGGCAAGGGTTTGCAGCACTTCCGCCCATTCAATGCGCGTAGCGAACAGCGTCAGCAAGACAATCAGGGCGAGGAAAAACAGCAGCGTCAGCGGACGTTTCCAGCGACTCCATTTCGAGTGCGTCGCTGGCGCCGAATGACCACTCGGGTGCGCTTCGGAATGGCTCATGAGTGGTCACCTCGAAACGGCTTGAGCCGCGGTTTGTGCGCCGGCAGCCAACCGGCCATCGCAGGAAAATGCCGCAGAAAGTGGAACACCATAAACCCCACGGTCATGTGCCAGATGCGCCCGCGCGGGGATTTGCTCGCGTCCATGGCTTTGCAGTGATTCTGGCTGAGGTCTTCGAGGCGCTCGAACAAGTGCTGATTAAACGCGCGGTCGCGGATCAGCACGTTGGCTTCCAGGTTCAGCGACAGGCTCAGCGGGTCGAGATTGCTCGAACCGACGGTGCTCCATTCGTCATCCACCAGCGCCACTTTGCCGTGCAGCGGGCGCTGGCAATATTCGTGAATCTGTACGCCGGCCTTGAGCAGGTAGTCGTAGGTCATGCGCGCCGCGAGTTTGGCCACCAGCATGTCCGGCTGGCCTTGCAAGATCAGGCGTACATCAACACCGCGACGTGCGGCATTGCGGATTTCCCGTAGCAAGCGGTAACCGGGGAAGAAGTAGGCGTTGGCAATGACCACGCGGCGTTTGGCGCGGCGCAGCACCTGCAAATACACGTCTTCGATATCGGTGGGGTGCTGATCGTTGTCGCGGAACACCAGCCGTACTTGTCCGTCGTGATCGTTGAAGGCCATTTCCGCGCGCCGCTGGCGTCGGCGCTGCCACCAGAATCGCGCGCGGCCCGGGCGACCGCTTTGCAGCAGGGCGAAATGATGAATGTCGGCGACCGCCGGGCCCTGAACTTCCACCGAATAATCCTGCTTGGCCTCGGGGCCGAAATCGGCCAGATGATCACCGGAAAAATTGATCCCGCCGATGAACGCAATCAGGCCATCGACCACGACGATTTTGCGATGCAAGCGGCGGAACCAGTTGGTGCGGATGCCCAAACGTTTGGGTGCCGGATCGAAGATCTGCAAATGCACGCCGGCCTCGCTCAGCGCGGTGAGATAACCGGTGCTCAACTCACCGCAACCAAAGCCATCGAAGCTGACGGTGGTGCGCACACCGCGCTTTGCCGCATCAATAAGAATCTCCTGTAACTCGGCGCCGACCTTGTCTTCGAAAACGATAAAGGTCTCCAGGAGGATTTCACTCTTCGCCGCACGCATCGCTGCGAAGACCCGAGGGAAATACTCCTCGCCATTTTCCAGCAACTCGACACGGTTGTTGCCCTGCCAGCGGTACTCGACCTCGACTTGGCCCGGCTCGCGTATCGGCGGGGTGATGGCTATCGGTTCCACGGCGGATTTCTCCAGCGGCGCGCTGCTCATAACTCGATCTCCACCGATAACGGGACATGGTCGGACAGGTGTGACCAGGGTCGATTCGCCAAGACTTTTGGCTGGCTGGTCTTGAGGTTGCGCACGTAGATGCGATCGAGGCGCAGGGTCGGCAGACGCGCGGGAAAACTGCGCGCCGATTTGCCCTGATGCTCGGCGAAGACTTCACGCAGGCCGCAGGGTTTGAGCAGGGCGTCGGCGCGCTGGCGCCAGTCGTTGAAGTCACCGGCGACGATCACGGGGGCGTCGTCCGGCAGTTCGGCGAGACGCTCGCCCAACAACGTCAACTGTGCGTTGCGATGACTTTCGCGCAGGCCCAGATGCACGCAGATCGCATGGATCTCGGTGCCGTCGCCGGGCAGGCGCAACACGCAATGCAGTAAGCCACGGTTCTCATGGCCGCTGATCGACACGTCGAGATTGTCGTGGCGGATGATCTGGAATTTCGACAGCAGTGCATTGCCGTGATCGCCCTCCGGGTACACCGCGTTGCGCCCGTAAGCGAACTGCGGCCAGAGGCTGTCGGCGAGGAATTCGTACTGCGGCATCGTCGGCCAGTTGGAGTAGCGCTTGGGGTGATGCTCGTGAGTGCCGTGGACTTCCTGGAGGAACACCACGTCGGCGGCGACGCTGCGCACCGCCTCCCGCAATTCAGGCAGGATGAAGCGCCGGTTGAGGGCGGTGAAGCCCTTGTGGGTATTGACCGTCAGCACGGTGAAAGTGCGCACCGTTGGCGCGACCACCGAGCCTTCATCGGTGAAGCCGACCGGTTCTGGAATGCTCATGACAACACTCCTTCGCCTGCCACTTCACCGGGCGTGGTGGCGAGGTCTTTATCCAGCTCGAAGCGCTGCAGCAGATCGCGGGCGTCATAGGGCGCGCGGACTTTGATGTCGTTGTCGAAATAGCAGAACACTTCGCGGGATTTGCGTGCGCGTGGCTTTAGGCGCGGCGCGATCAGGTGCGCATCTTTGGGTTGCTGGCCGTGGTGCCAGGCGTCGATGCGCTCGGCCCAACGTTTGAGCGCTGGCGCGGTATAGCCGCTGGCGTAAAGCTCTTCGGCGCCGTGCAGGCGCAGATAAACGAAGTCGCTGGTGAGGTCTTCGCGGTACGGCCATTTGCCGGCGGTGTCAGCGATCACCAGCGCGGTGTTGTGGCGTTTCAACAGGCGCACAAAGTCGGGATCGATAAAGCTGTCGTTGCGGATCTCCACCGCATGGCGCAGTGGTTTTTTGCGCCAGGCTTTCATGCTCGCGTGGCCGTGCAGGTGGGCATCGTGCTGATGGGCGAGGGTGGCGGCGGCTTCGGTATCGTGGGGCAGTTGAGCGAGAAACTGTTCGAAACGCTCAGGCTCGAATTTGAAGTTGGGCGGGAACTGCCACAGGATCGGGCCGAGTTTTTCCTTGAGTTCCAGCACCCCGGAGGCGAAGAAATTCGCCAGCGGTTTTTCGATCTCGCGCAAGCGACGGATGTGGGTAATGAAGCGCGGCGCCTTGACGCTGAAAACGAAGTCGTCAGGGGTTTCGGCGTACCACTGGGCATAGCGTTCGGGGCGTTGCAGGGCGTAGAACGATCCATTGATTTCGATGCTGTTGACCGCCCGCGAAGCGAACTGCAATTCGCGTTTTTGCGCCAGTCCCTTGGGGTAGAAGTCCCCGCGCCACGGCTCGTAGCGCCAGCCGGAAATACCGATGTGAATCGTCGCCATGCCACCCTCCCGTCGAAAGTCCTCGTGTTGCCGGTATCTTTTGATGACTGCGGGCGGTTCGGGAAAGTTTCGATGGCGTTACGGACGGTCACTTCGAAGGCGAAGATCAATAGCACTCCCCCTCACCCCAACCCTCTCCCCCAAGGGGGCGAGGGGGAAGGGAGCTGATCTTCAGGGTTTTCGGGATTTGAGTTCGACTCCGGATTTGCAAGTCGGTGTACTTCTCGCAGGCAACTCGGTCAGCTCCCTCTCTCGCAGTGAGAGGGGGAGGGGGAAGGGAGCTGATCTTCAGGGTTTTCAGGGTTTGAGTTCGACTCAGGACTTTCAGGCCAGTGCAGCAAGATCAGACAACCCGGTCGGCGCCCTCTCCCTCCGGGAGAGGGCTGGGGTGAGGGCGCTCTTGAACTTGCCGTACAAATATCGATCAGTTCCTTACAGGTTCAGCCACGGGAGATCGGAGTTTTGATCAAGTTCAGGATCGCCATTCTGCTGGGAGCATTGCTGTTTCTCGGTGCCAACGAACTGGAGGCCGCCGCACTGCCGGGCGTCCCGGCCGCCGCCGAAGAGCCGGCCAAACCCGAGCCGCTGGTGCAGGGCGGGCTGCTCGGTGCGATCAGTTCGAGCATCGATGACGTACAAGACAAACTCGACCTCAACGAACATCTGGTCGACGCCTGGCGCCTGCGCGCCGACCGCGCCGCCGATGAAGTCGACAAACTGGTCAACCAGCCATCGAACCGCTCGGGCTGGAGCGTCGCCGGGGATTTCCTCTCGTTGTCCGGCACCTGGCTCGGCAGTTTCGCGCTGTTGACCGTGCTCGGCAGCCTGTTGACCAAGCGTCTGCGTGAGGGCCGCTGGTTGCGCACCCGCCAGCGCAGTCAGGATTTGATCGGCTACTTGCTGCCGTACACCGTGCCGGCGCTGATCTGCCTGCCGCTGACCCTGTACGTCAGCCATTTTCTCCAAGCCTCGGTAGGCCGTGCGCTGGCGCTGTGTCTGGCCTACGCCACCAGCAGCGGCATTTTTTCCACCTCGATGTTGTTGTGCGTGGTGGTGATGTTCAACGTCGGCCACAAACGCCCGGCCGCGCGGATTATCCGCAACTATTGCCCGCGACCGCTGTTCCTGATCGGCTTTCTCGCCGCCCTCAGCGATGCGCTGACCAGCCCGCAGATCGCTCGCCAATTGGGCGGCAATATCACCAGCAGCATTGCGGTGTTCACCGGGCTGATCGCCTCGGTGATTTTCGGCTTGCTGGTCATTCGCCTGCGCCGCCCGGTGGCGCATCTGATCCGCAACCGCTCGCTGAGCCAACGCCTGAAACAGCCTTCGTTGCAAGAGTCGCTGCGGATTTTTTCCGGGCTGTGGTACTGGCCGATTGTGTTGATGGTGCTGGTCTCGGCGGTGAATCTGATCGGCATCGGCGAGGACAATCAAAAAGCCCTGCGCTGCGCGCTGTTCACCACTGTATTGCTGATCGGCACAGTGTTTCTCAGCACGATCCTGCAGCACTTGTTCAAGTCGCGAAAAGCCGAAGCGATCCAGCGCAGCAGCGCCTACAAAGAACGTTTTCTCAGCCTGTTGCACGCCTTGCTGCGCATTGTCATCGCCATCGCTTTCATCGATATCCTCGGGCGAATCTGGGGCGTCTCTCTACTCGATTTCGCCCAGAGCAGCACGGTCGGCCGGGCTATCAGCAATGCGCTGAGCAGCATCGGCCTGATCTTCCTGGTGACGTGGTTGCTGTGGGTGGTGCTCGACACAGCGATTCAGGAAGCACTGAAACCGCCGCTCAGCAAACGCGCGGCGCGCCAGCCGAGTACGCGGGTGAAAACCATTCTGCCGCTGCTGCGCAACGCGATCAAAATCATCCTCGTGGTGATTTGCGCGATCACCACCATGGCCAATCTGGGGATCAACGTTGCACCGCTATTGGCCGGTGCCGGGGTAGTCGGTCTGGCCATCGGTTTCGGTTCGCAGCAACTGGTGCAGGACGTCATCACCGGGCTGTTCATTATCATCGAAGACACCCTGTCGATCGGCGATTGGGTGGTGCTCGATTCGGGGCATGCCGGCACGGTCGAAGGGCTGACCATTCGCACGTTGCGGCTACGTGACGGCAAGGGTTTTGTGCACTCGGTGCCGTTCGGGCAGATCAAGGCTGTGACAAACCAATCGCGGCAGTTCGCTTTCGCGTTTTTCTCGGTGCAGTTCACCTACGACACGGATGTCGACAAAGCCATCGAACTGATCCGCGAGACCGGCGATTCGATCCGCGAAGACCCGTTCCTCAAGTACAACCTGCAAGGGCCGCTGGACGTGTTTGGCGTCGACAGGATGGATTTGAACGGGGTGGTGCTGACGGCGCAGTTTCGTACGGTGTCGGGCGGGCAGTATGCAGTCAGCCGGGCGTTCAATCAGCGTTTGAAGAAGCTTGTGGATAACACCGCGACGGTGCATTTCGCGCAGACTTATCCACAGCAGGTTTTGTTGCCGAAGCGGCAGCAGGGGAGTGAGGTGGTGGCGAGCGAGGTGCCGCAGGAATCGCGGACTTAACGCAAGATTAGTGGTGCAGTGCCGGCCTCTTCGCGAGCAAGCTCGCTCCCACGGGGGGAACGCGATCAAACTGTGGGAGCGAGCCTGCTCGCGAAGGGGCCAGTGAGGACAACCTCAATGCTGGATAAGCCTGTTTCGTATCTCAGCCATTTCCGGCTGATCCAGCTCCAGCCAGAACTGCGGCTTGCCGGCAATTTCCGCCGCCGCCGGCAACCCATCGCGATAGACCAACCGATTACTCACCAGCGCCGGCACTTTCACCCCCGGCAACAACGTCCCGGCCAGGTTCAACGGATCAACCCCGCACACCGCCACCAGACTGCCGTCATGCGGCCGCCGCCGTACCTCGCGCAACAATGGAATCGCCTCCGGCAAGGCAAACTGCTCGCCCGCCAGCCCACTGACAAATCGCCCGCCACGGATCTCGCCCCGCGCCTCCAACCGATGAAACGTGCGCAGCAATTCCCGCCAACTCGGCAACCAGTCTGCCTCACGTTCGAGCAGACGCCAGAACACCACGCCGTATCGTCGCAACAAGGTCATGGCGACATGTTCCAGGGTTGCGCTGTTATCCACAGCCGCTCCGCGCCGCAATAACGCCCAACGCCCGGCATCGTCCATGCCACCGATAAACGCACCGCGGCCACGCCGACTGCTGCGCTGCTGGCGCTTGCTCGCCGGGGTGATCAGCGCGCGCAGGCCGGCGAAGCTGTCGGCGTTTACCAGGCCGGCGCCGACCAGTTCCTGCAAGGCGATTTCCAGCTCTGTGCGCAGCAGATGCGCTTCATGAATCAGCTCATCGAAAAACAACGCGCCGTGCTGGCTCAGTGCTTCAAACACTTTCTGGGTTTTCGGCGACAGTTCGCTCACCGGCGTCTGTTCCGCCAACGCACTCCACAATCCCACCTGATTGCGCGGCAGCAACACGATCGGCGTGCTGCGCAACGCCGTGCCGCTGATTTTTTGCCGGGCACTGAGGCGCGTCCACACCAGTTTGCCGTTGCGGCACAGGTCATCCAGCCAGCTCGGCGAATAGTCTTTTAATCGCGCCGGGAGGAGGTCGCTGTCCCACGCCGAAGCCGCCGCCGCGTAGCCTTCGAACTGGGCGACAATCGCTGGCAACACGGCGCTGCCCTGACCGCGAGTCGACGGCGAAAGATGCTGCCAGTCGAACAGAAAACGCATGAAATCCTGCAACGCCACCGGTTCGATTTCCCGGCGCAGGCGCTTGACCGTGTAGCGGTGAATGCGCGCGAGCAGATGCCGTTCGCACCATTCCTCGACATTGACCTTGGGCGTGAATTGACCGCGCAGCACATAACCTTCGCGCTCCAGTTGCGCGAGGGCTTGCTGGACTTGAGTAGTCGGCAACGCGAGCGGCTCGGCAATGGCGGATAACGGCAGAGGGCCGAACGCACCGAGGCGCGCGCGGAGCACTTCGACCAGCGCCTCATCGAACGTCCAGGCTTGATCGAATCCCGGCAACGTCTCCAGCTCGGGTTGCATTTTGGCCTGTGGATAAAGCGCTTGCAGGCAGGTCAGGCGTTCGCGGGCAAGCCACACGCCATGCTCCGGGTTGATCTGCAAACGGCAGGCGCGACCACTGCTGGCCAAGGTCTGCAACCATTCACGCCAACCTTCGTTTGCCTGAACTTCCGCCTCGCTGATGCACGCCAGACTCATCAGCGCTTCATGCATTTCATCGACAGCGTTCGGCGTCGGCCACGCTTCCTCACGCACAGCGTTTATGGCGTCGGCATCCAGCGCACCGAGATCGTCGGTCGATTGCGGATCGCTCCAGCGCCGGTTGATCACCGCTTGAGTGCGACGTTCCTCCAGCGGCGCATCGTCGAGAAAGGTGTACGGCCGCGCACTGAGAATTTCTGCCGCGAGCGGCGAGGGTGCCGGCAGGTCGCGGCTGATCAAGCGCACCTCGCCACGCTCCATGCGCCGCAGCAGATTCAGCCAGCCTTCGCTGTCCATCGCTTCGTGCAGGCAGTCGTCGAGGGTTTGTTCGATCAACGGGTGCTCGGGAATTTCGCGTTCACCGGCGAGGTTTTCCAGGCAGGCAATCTGATCGGGAAACACGCTGGCGATCAGGTCTTCGCTTTTCATCCGCTGCAACTGCGGGGCGACTTTGCGCCCGCCGGTAAAGCGCGGCAGCGCCAACGCCACCCCGGCATTCCAGCGCCAGCGCACGCCGAATAACGGCGCGTCGAGTACCGCTTGAATCAGGATGTGCTCGGCACTGTTGCTGTGCAGGTAGCGCAAGATGTCATCCAGTTCAAAACTGTGGCTGGTGGACAGCGACAACACGATCGCGTCTTCGCTGGCGGCCGCCTGCAATTCGAAGTTGAAGGTGCGGCAGAAACGCTTGCGCAGGGCCAGGCCCCAGGCGCGGTTGATGCGGCTGCCGAACGGCGAATGGATGATCAGTTGGGTGCCGCCGGACTCGTCGAAAAAACGCTCCATCAAAAGCGTGTCTTGCGAGGGCAGGGCGCCGAGGGTCTGGCGGGCGCGGCCGAGGTATTCGACCAGTTGTTCGGCACTGGCGAGGTTGAGGCCAAGGGTCTGCGTCAACCAGTCGAGCGCCGGGTGCAGATCGCCGGGGCTGGCGCCCAGCAGTTCGTCGAGCTGCGCTTGCAGACGCGCTAGCGCGAACGACAATTCATCGCTGCGCCCCGGCGCTTCGCCGAGCCAGAACGGAATGGTCGGCGGCTGGCCGTGGGCATCCTCGACGCGCACCTTGCCGGTTTCCACGCGCAGGATCCGATAGGAGGTATTGCCGAGCTGGAACACATCGCCGGCAATGCTTTCCACGGCGAAGTCTTCGTTGACGCTGCCGATGTTCAGGCCTTGCGGCTCGAGCATCACGCTGTAATCGGCGTTGTCGGGAATGGTGCCGCCGCTGGTCACGGCAGTCAGTTTCGCGCCACGCCGGCCACGCAAGGTGCGGCTGACGGCGTCGCGGTGCAGATAGGCGCTGCGGATGCCCTGGCGACCGTTGTAGCCTTCGGCGAGCATGCTCAGCAGGGCTTGATAGTGTTTTTCGTCGAGGTCGCGATAGGGCGAGGCTTGGCGGAACATCGCCAGCAAGGCGTCTTCTGACCATTCCAGACAGCTGACTTCGGCGATGATTTGCTGCGCCAAAACATCCAGCGGCGCGACGGGGATGTGCAGGGTGTCGAGTTCGCCACGGCGCACGCAGTCGAGCAGGGCGGCGCATTCGATCAGGTCGTCGCGGGTGGTCGCGAACAATCGACCTTTTGGCGTGCCACCGACCTGGTGCCCGGAGCGGCCGACCCTTTGCAGAAAACCGGCAATGGAGCGCGGCGAGGCGATCTGGCAGACCAGATCGACTTCGCCGATGTCGATGCCCAATTCCAGCGAGGCAGTGGCGATCAGCACTTGCAGTTCGCCGCGCTTGAGCCGTTGTTCGGCGTCAAGACGGAATTCCTTGGCCAGACTGCCGTGGTGCGCCGCTACCGCGTGCTTGCCGAGGCGCTCGCTGAGGTGTCGGCTCAAGCGTTCGGCGAGGCGCCGGGTATTGACGAAAATCAGCGTGGTGCGGTGCTCGCGGGCCAGTTCGGCGAGGCGGTCGTAGACCAGTTCCCAGACATCATTGGCCATGACGGCCGACAACGGCACGGGCGGCACTTCGATGCCCAGATCCCGTGGGCGGGCGTGGCCGATGTCAATGATCTCGCAGGGGCGATCATGGCCGACCAGAAATTGCGCCACGGCTTCGACCGGTTTCTGCGTGGCGGACAGGCCGATGCGGGTCAACGGTTCGGCGCACAGCGCTTGCAGACGCTCAAGGCTCAGGGCCAGATGACTGCCGCGTTTGCCCGCTGCCATGGCGTGGATTTCGTCGATGATCACCGTGCGCGTGGTGCCGAGCATTTTTCGCCCGGATTCCGAGCCGAGCAGGACGTAGAGCGATTCCGGCGTGGTCACCAGAATGTGCGGCGCGGTTTTGCGCATGGCCGCGCGTTCTTTCTGCGGGGTATCACCGGTACGCACGGCGGTGGTGATGTGTACTTCCGGCAGGTTCATCTGCCGAAGTTGCTCGGTGATACCGGCCAGCGGATTTTGCAGGTTGAGGCGGATGTCGTTGGACAGCGCCTTCAGCGGCGAGACATAAACGACGAGCGTTTCGTCGGGCAGACCTTCAGGGTTTTCCAGGCCACGGTGGACGAGGTCATCAAGCACGGCGAGAAACGCGGTGAGGGTTTTGCCGGAGCCGGTGGGCGCGGCGATCAACGTCGAGCGGCGCTGGCGGATCAACGGCCATGCACGGGCCTGGGCGGCGGTGACCGTCGGGAAAGTCTTACTGAACCAGGCGCTGACGGCGGGGTGAAAGCCTGCCAGGGCCGCGTCCGTGGGGATGGGCAGATTCATGGCTTAAGTTATGCGGGCGCAGGGGGGAAGATGCAAGTACCGCTCGGGATCCTCAGTGTCTGGCAGGGCCCCTTCGCGAGCAGGCTCGCTCCCACACTGGATTTATGAGCGCCGCGCATCCCTTGTGGGAGCGAGCCTGCTCGCGAAGGGGCCAGATGCCACAGCACAAATCCTTGGGATGAACACTTTACGGATGACGGTTGCGCACTAAACCCGCAAAATGCAACGATTCCGGCAATTATCGACGACGGTTCCACAAGATCCGTCGCTACAGCCATCGTTCCAATCAGACTGGGCCTGCTGACTCTATGCGAATGCGCCTTATGTTACTGGGCGGCGGAAATGCCCTTGGGCAGGCGCTGATTCGCCTCGGTGCGGAAGAAGACATCGGTTTCCTCGCCCCCCGCCCGCCCGAAGACGGCTGGGATGCCGCGAGCCTGACCCAATTGCTCGACGACACCCGTCCCGATGCGTTGATCAACCTCGCCTACTATTTCGACTGGTTCCAGGCCGAGGCCGTCAGCGAAAGCCGTATGGCCGGTCAGGAGCGTGCCATCGAACGGCTGGCCGAACTGTGCCAGCACCACAACATCGTTCTCGTGCAACCGTCGAGTTATCGCGTGTTCGACGGCTCGCGCGCCACTGCCTACAGCGAAAAAGACGAGCCCGTGCCGCTGGGCTTGCGCGGGCAAGCGTTGTGGCGGATCGAACAAAGTGTGCGCGCCACGTGCCCGCAACACGTTTTGCTACGATTTGGCTGGTTGCTCGATGACAGCCCGGATGGCACCCTCGGTCGCTTCCTTGCGCGTGCCGAGCAGCCAGAAGAATTGCTGCTGGCCGATGATCGCCGCGGTAATCCGACGCCGGTCGATGACGCCGCACGGGTGATCATTTCGGTGCTCAAGCAACTTGATTGCGCGGCGCCGCTGTGGGGCACTTATCACTACGCCGGCCACGAGGCGACGACGCCGCTGGCGCTGGGGCAAGCTATTTTGACCGAAGCCCGCAGCCTGCATGCGCTTGCTATCGAAGCACCGACCGCCCAGGCACACGCCGCGCGCCCGGACGCTGCCGAAGAGCCACAGCACGCGGTACTGGCCTGTAAAAAAATTCTGCACACTTTCGGGATCAAACCCCGCGCCTGGCGCGCGGCACTCCCGGGCTTACTGGATAGGTTCTACCGTCATGGCTGAATGGACTGTTTTAATCACCGGTGGCGCCGGCTTCATTGGCTCGCACCTGACCGACGCCTTGCTCGCCAAGGGGCATTCGGTGCGAGTGCTCGATGACTTGTCGACCGGCAAGCGCAGCAATCTGCCACTGGATAATCCCAAGGTTGAACTGATTGTCGGTGACGTCGCCGACGCCGCCCTGGTTGCACGGGCGATGCAAGGTTGCAGCGCCGTCGCCCACCTGGCGGCCGTGGCCTCGGTGCAGGCTTCGGTGGACGATCCGGTGAAGACGCATCAGAGCAACTTCATTGGCACGCTGAACGTCTGCGAGGCCATGCGCCTGGCTGGTGTCAAACGTGTGCTGTACGCCTCCAGTGCAGCGGTGTACGGCAACAATGGCGAGGGCGCGTCGATCGATGAAGACACGCCCAAGGCTCCGTTGACGCCTTATGCCTCGGACAAGCTGGCGGGCGAACATTATTTCGATTTCTATCGCCGCCAGCATGCGCTGGAACCGGTGATTTTCCGCTTCTTCAATATCTTCGGCCCGCGTCAGGATCCGTCCTCGCCGTACTCCGGGGTCATCAGCATTTTCAGCGAGCGTGCGCAGAAAGGCCTGCCGATCATGGTGTTCGGCGATGGCGAGCAGACGCGTGATTTCCTCTATGTCGAAGATCTGGTCGATCTGCTGGTACAGGCAATCGAAAAGCCTGAGGTGGAAGTCGGTGCGGTGAACGTTGGCTGGAATCAGGCGATGAGCCTCAAGCAGATGCTCGGGGCGCTTGAAGCAGTGGTGGGTGAGTTGCCGCCGATCAGCTATGGCCCGGCGCGCTCCGGTGATATCCGCCACTCGCGGGCGAACAACGCGCGCTTGCTGGAGCGGTTCAAGTTGCCTGAGCAGACGCCGATGAGCGTGGGTTTGGCGCGGTTGCTCGGTCGTTCCTGAAAAGAACCCTCACCCTAACCCTCTCCCTGAGGGAGAGGTGACTGATCGAGGTGTACTTTCGAGTTACGCCGACGTGAAATACCGAGTCGAGCTCAGTTGTGCAGAGCACACAAATCGGCTCCCTTTCCCCCTCGCCCTGAGGGAGAGGGCTGGGGTGAGGGGGATGGATCTCAAACTCACCACGCATTCCAGGCAGACATGAAAAAGGCGCCCTTTGACAGGCGCCTTTTTCACGGCCGGAATATGTCGCTACTCCTGTGGCGAGGGAATGTTATCCCCCGATCAACTGCGTACGGTCGCCGTCAGTTCTATGCCTGCTCACCACCAAGCCTCATCCACCACCACGTGAACGTTCGGTCAATCGACTTAGAACTTATAGCCCAAACCAACCATGTAGATGAACGGATCCACATCCACATTGACCCGAGCGCGAGTGCCTGGCGCCACCGCGTTGTTCTCGACGGTAGCGCGGGTGTCGATGTCGATGTAACGCACTTGGGCGTTGAGCATGATGTTGTCGGTCAGCATGTAGTCGGCACCGACCTGCCAGGCCAGACCCCAGGAGTTTTTCGCCTTGAAGTTGCTGAAACCGTTGGCGCTGGCTTCGCTGCCGACGTGTTCGTCATAGATCCAGGTGTAGTTGATACCGCCACCGACATACGGCTGGAACGGCGACTTCGAGTCCAGCGGGTAGTAGACGACGCTGAGGGTTGGCGGCAGGTGTTTCAGGGTACCGAGCTTGCCGTTGGCCGCTGGCAGGGCAGTGCCCTTGAGCTTGACGTCATGCTCGAACGGCGTCGCCGCGAGCAGTTCGAGGCCGACGTGATCGGTGAGCATGTAAGCGAAGTTGAGACCCAGTTGGGTGTCGCTGCTCATGGTCGCCTTGCCGCCCAGATTGGTGCCGCTCAACGGACCCTGATCGACCTTGACGCTGGAACTGTCGGCCTTCGGGTTGACGGTGATCGCACCGGCGCGGATGAGGATGTCACCGGCTTCATGGGCGTGGGCGAGCGGGGCTGCGAGCGCGAGGGCAAACAGCGAGGCGCTGAGCAAGGACTTGTTCATGGGGGCTCCGAAAGGACGTTAAAAATGTCTGATGTCCTATGGTACGAAGCCAACTGATACGGTCTTTTGACTCAGCTCAATGAAACAGTGAAGGGGCGGGTTTCTGTGGAACCTTTGCCGGCCTCTTCGCGAGCACGCTCGCTCCCACCCTGGAATGTGATTTCCTGTGGGAGCGAGCCTGCTCGCGAAGACGATGGATCAATCAATACAAAACCGCCGGACTCACTCCGGCAGTTCATACACATAAATCTTGTCGGCATCCATCTGATACCCCGCATCCGCCAACTCACTGCTCGACGCCTTGACTTGCAACGGCCCCTCGACCCAGTACGGCTGATACAACTCATCAAGCTTCACGCCCAACTCGCTTTTCACATGCACGATCTGGTTCGACGGCGGTGGCGGCACGTGGATGCACGCGCCGAAATACGGCACCAGCAAAAAGTCCGTGGTGCGTCCTTCTTCATTGACTTCCAGCGGCACGATATAGCCCGGCAAACGAATGTTCTGCCCGTTCAGCGCCTTCACCACCGGCGCGTTCGGCAGGTCCTGCTTGGCCGCTGGTGCGGACTCGGCAGACAGCGCATCGCTCATCTTCGACATGTCGTGCAGCGGGGTCATGTTCGGCACTTCCGGCGCGGCGTCCGGCGGGATCATCTCCGACCACGTCAAGTCTTTCGGCGCCGCTGCCCACACGGGCAGGGCGACCAGCAACAGCAGCGCAAGCAAGGCGCGGGGCATGGTGAACATCCTCATAAACGGATCGACAGGCCATCGGCCAGGGATTGGCGATAAGCGCGCCAGGCCGGCACGCTGCCCATCAGCAGCGCGGCCGCCAGAATGCCACCGAGCAGCGTCCATTCATACTCGCTCGGCCACGCCAGCGGCAGGAACAAACCGTAATTGGCCTGCACGTAACCCTGCGCGGCGGCAATGCCGATGTACAGCAAAGCCACCCCGGCAATCACCCCGGTCAGCGCCAGTGCAAACGCCTCGAGCACCAACAGGCTCGCGATATGCCACGGTCGCGCCCCGACCGAGCGCAGAATCGCCATCTCGCGGCGCCGCTCGTTAAGGCTGGTGAGAATCGCCGTGAGCATGCCGATCAACCCGGTCAACACGACAAACAACGAGACCACGAACAGCGCTTTTTCAGCGGTACTCATCAGGCTCCACAACTCCTGCAAGGCCACGCCCGGCAGGATCGCCAACATCGGCTCGCCACGGAATTCGTTGATCTCGCGTTGCAGCGCAAAGGTGGAAATCTTGCTGTTGAGGCCGAGCATGAACGCGGTGATCGCTTGCGGCGTCAGGTCCATGTTGCGCGCCTGATCCGCCGTGATCCGCCCATTGCCGCGCGCCGGCACGCCGTTGTGCCAGTCGATGTGAATCGCCTCCATGCCGCCGAGGCTGATGTGCAGCGTGCGATCCACGGGTGTACCGGTACGCTTGAGAATACCGACCACGGTGAACGGTTTGTCGTCGTGCTTGACCAGACTGATCGCCGCCACGCCGTGGGCCAGCACCAGTTGGTCGCCGAGTTTGTAATGCAGCGCATCGGCCACTTCAGCGCCGAGCACCACTTCAAACGGATCAGTCGCGAACGCGCGACCGTCAGCCAGCTCCAGATGCTGCTGGCGACCGTACTGGTAATGCTCGAAATAGGCTTCGGTCGTACCCATCACTCGGTAGCCGCGATGGGAATCACCGAGGGACATCGGGATCGCCCACTTCACTTTCGGGTTGCTGGCGAAGTGTTCGAAGCTGTCCCAGCGGATATTGTTGGTGGCGTTGCCGATACGGAACACCGAGTACAGCAGCAGATTTACCGAGCCGGAACGGGCGCCAACGATCAGGTCGGTGCCACTGATGGTGCTGGCGAAACTGGCTTTGGCTTCGGTGCGCACCCGTTCAACGGCGAGCAACAGGCACACCGAGAGGGCGATGGCAAAAGCCGTGAGCAAAGCAGTGAAGCGGCGGTTGGCCAGGCTGGCCATGGCCAGACGAAACAAATACATCTCAGACCTCGGCAGACGTGGCGGCACGATTGAGTTCGGCCAGGGACAGATGACGGTCGAACAGCGGTGCCAGACTCTGGTCGTGGCTG
Source organism: Pseudomonas fluorescens (assembly GCF_001648775.1). Lineage (GTDB taxonomy): Bacteria > Pseudomonadota > Gammaproteobacteria > Pseudomonadales > Pseudomonadaceae > Aquipseudomonas > Aquipseudomonas fluorescens_M. The sequence continues at coordinate 266,325 of NZ_LVEJ01000016.1, read as the reverse complement.
ACGAACAGCAGACTGGAACCGGCCTCGCGGCATTCAGCGAACAGCAAGCGAATGAAGTTTTCCCGGGCGTCGTAATCCAGTGCCGAGGTCGGTTCGTCGGCGATCACCAGCTCAGGCTGACCAATCAATGCGCGTGCGGCGGCAACCCGTTGCTGTTGGCCGATCGACAGTGAATCAGCACGACGACTAAGGATGCTTTCATCTTTCAAGCCCAAGTGGGCGAGCAGGGTCGCGGCGGCTTGATCAACGCTGCCGTGGCGCTGTTTCGCTCGCTGGGCGCGCAGTTTGGAAAAGTGGCAAGGCAGTTCGACGTTCTCACGCACCGAGAGAAATGGCAGCAGGTTGAACTGCTGGAAGATGTAGCCGGTGTGATCGACACGGAACGTGTCGCGGGCGCCGGCGGAGAGTTCGGTGAGTTCCTTACCGAGCAGGCGAATGCTGCCGCGACCGGGTTTCTGCACGCCGCCGAGCAGGCCGAGCAGGGTGGTCTTGCCGCTGCCGCTGGGGCCTTTGAGGAACAGGGTTTCGCCGGCTTCCAGACGAAACGCCGGGATGTCCAGCAGCGGCGGATGACCGGGCCAGTTGAAGCCCAGGTCGGACAGTTCGATGAGTGCTTGGGTCATGGCACCAGTTTCATGAGGTGAACACATAACCCCTGTGGGAGCGAGCTTGCTCGCGAAAGCGGCAGATCAGTCAATTCAAAGGCGCCTGACGAGTCGCATTCGCGAGCAAGCTCGCTCCCACAAGGGGATTCCGGTGAGGCTTAGAATTTCAACGACGCAGCCTTGGCCGTCACTTCGGTGCCTTGCTGGCCGCTGGCGCTGATCAGTTGTACCTGAATTTTCTGCGTCGCCGGGAAGGTATTGAAGACGTTAGCCAGATCCAGCGTCTTCAACGCACCCGGTGTGGCGCAGCTGAATTGGTAATGCGCGTGGATTTCGCTGTGGTCGTGGTGATGCTCGTGACCGTCCTTGTCCGCTTCATCATCGTCATGGTCGTCGGCATCCGGTTTATCGCCGAACAGTGGGCTTTCCAGTTCCTGACTGACCACTTTGCACCCGGCGGCTGCAGGGAGGCTGAACAGGGCCAAGGGTTTTTCCAGTTGCGCACGGGCAGCGGCGACCTTGGCCTTGTCGGCATCCGAAGTGGCGACGTGCTCGAAACCCACGAGGTTCATCGCCGGGCTTTCCAGCTCAAGCTCCAGGGTCTGGCCATCCAGCGCCGCGTTCAAGCGACCGACGCCGTGTTCATGCGCGCCAAGGCTGCCGTGTTCATGATCGTGATCGTGGTCATGCTCATCAGCCGCGTGGGCGATGGCCAGCGGCAACAGGGCAAACGGCAAAGCGAGCAGCAGACGACGCATGGCGGTCTCCGGGAAGTAAAGTGAAGAGTTTGTTATGTAATCTTATAACGAAAGTGCGCAGAGTTTGCCCGTGCGCTTGGCGTTGCACAAGTCCCGTGGGAGCATGCAGGTCAGAAATGTGCGGGAGCGAACTTAATGTTGCGGATACGCGGAACCGTCGGCGACGTGCCGGTGGACTTGACGGTGGAACTGGATGACGGCGATTGGGCGAAGCTCGGTTCGGCGCTGAGTGGGCAGGCGCCGGTCGCTCAATCTGAGGCGGTCGCATCAGCCCCGGCGGCGAAACCGCTGAATCAGGACGATGCGTTGTGGCAGGTGGCCAAGGATCTGTTGCGCAAGGCCGGGCAGCTCAGCGGGCCGGACCTGCTCGATCAACTGGAAGGGCTGACCGGCAGCGCGGTGGCGGGCAAGCGCTTGCTGGTGCGTTTGCGCCATAGCGCGGACGTGAAAGTGGCGAGCGGCGGGGATACGCCGCTCTATAGCTGGATCGAATGAGCGCTTAGTACAGCGCCGCGAACATCTTGCGGCGGTAAACGCTGACCAGCGGGTGATCATTGCCCAGCAGCTCGAACACCTGCAGCAAGGTTTTGTGCGGCAGGCCTTCGCTGTAACTGCGGTTGCGGATGAACAGCTTCAGGAGTGCATCCAGCGCCGCTTCATACTGCTGGCGAGCGAGTTGCTGGATCGCCAGTTGATACACCGCTTCATCGTCCAGCGGATCTTTCGCCAAGCGCGCTTTGAGGTCAGCGGCATCCGGCAGGTCGCGCGCCAGACCAAGGAACTTGATCTGTGCCTTGGCCCCGGCCAGTGCGGCCTTGTGCTCATCGCTCTTGACCGCATCGAGTACGGTTTGCGCTTCGTCCAGTTCGCCGCGCTCAGTCAGGCAACGCGCATAGAGAATCAGCGCTTTCGCGTTGGTGTTGTCTTCAGTGAGCATCACCACCAGCGCCGCTTCGGCATCGGCGTAACGGCCGTCATCGAACAACGCTTGAGCCTGTTCGAAAGGGTCGGCAGCGGCCGGCGGTGGCATTTGCACATGCGGCTCAAGCAGGGCGCGCACGGCGGATTCCGGTTGTGCACCGGCAAAGCCGTCGACCGGCTGACCGTCCTTGAACAGCACCACGGTCGGCAGGCTGCGAATGCCGAAACGGGCGACGATGTCCTGCTCGATGTCGCAGTTGACCTTGGCCAGCAGCAACTCGCCCTGATAGCTCTCGGCAATGCCTTGCAGCATCGGCATCAACGCCTTGCACGGCGCACACCATTCGGCCCAGAAATCCACCAGCACCGGTTTGTTGAAAGAGGCTTCGATCACCGACTGGTCGAAATCGGCCGTCGTGGCGTCGAAGATGTACGGCGTTTGCTCACTCATGGGGGATCTCGTCAAAGCGTGGATGGGGCAACTATACGGCTTGGCGGGGGGTGGCCGGAAGGCAGAGATGTGTTGTCTGGCAGGACGCCTTCGCGAGCAGGCTCGCTCCCACAGCGGAACGCATTCCAAATGTGGGAGCGAGCCTGCTCGCGAAGCTTTTAGTCACGCCGCGCATGATAAAGGCTGACATGCCGAAACTCTTCCGGCTCCGCCAGATCGGGCAACGTCATCGCTTCAAGCATCTCAATGCGCTCATACAGCGGATGCCGAAAATCCCTGACCCGCGAATCCGCCACCAACGCCTCACGACCGCGACTGAGAAACGCATCGAGCAACGGCAGATTCGCCCGGTCGTACAACACGTCCGCCACCAGAATCAGATCAAAGCGATCGGCCTCAGCAAAGAAATCCGTCGAATAACCCATCTCGACGTTATTCAGCGCGGCGTTCGCCCGGCATGCGGAAATCGCCAGTGGATCGAGATCGCACGCCACCACCTCCAGTGCCCCGGCCTTAACCGCTGCAATCCCGGCAATCCCCGATCCGGCGCCGAAATCCAGCACGCGCTTGCCGCGTACCCACTCGGGGAACTCGGCCAGGTAACGCGCCACCGCCAGACCGCTGGCCCAGCAAAATCCCCAGTACGGCGGCTCATGCAGGATTCGCTGAGTTTCTTCCTGACTGAATTGGCGACCCATGTTGTCGCCATCGATCAGCCATAGCTGCAAATCGGTGTCGGGCAACGCACAGACCTTGAGTCTGGCGTCGCCGAGCAATTCACCTAACGCCTGTTGCAGGTCAAGCGGTGCATTCATGGTGCTTTGACAAATTGCAGTTGGCCGAGCGCTTGAGTGGTCGCCTGGGTGATGGTTTGCGACGGCAGGTGCAGGATCAACTGGCCGGACTGGCTGGCGCGACCACGCAGCTCAACCCGCGCACCGGCCGGGAATGCGTCCGGGTTGAAGCGCAGGCGAAACGGCAGGATCTGGTTGTTGCCGATCAGGCTGGAACTGGCGAGCAATTGTTGCGGGCGATCCTTTTCATCGATCACCAGCAGCGCCAGTTCGACTTCGGCGCCGGCCGGCACGCCTTGCAGGGTACCGCTTAGCTCGCGCTGATAGGCCGGCAGCGGGCCAAGCTCGGCAGCTTCCTTGGCTTTTTTCTGTGCCTGTTGCGGTGCAGGGCCCGGCGTCGGCGGCTGGGGCTTGGGTGCATCGCTGCCGCAGGCCACCAACAGGCTGAAAAGACTGAGCAAAACGAGCGGACGTAACGGCATTGGAGGCTCCGGCAAAATGAAATCCATGGATCAAACGATCATGCCGTTCTGTATACCGCAAAGCCTATGGCTTGTCTTGCCACCGGGATGCGCTACCATGGCCCTCCCTTTTTTTGTTGCCAGCCACCATGCACTGTCCCTTCTGCGGTGCCAACGACACCAAGGTCATCGACTCGCGTCTGGTCGCCGAGGGCGAACAGGTGCGCCGCCGGCGTGAATGCCTGGCCTGCGGCGAACGTTTCACGACGTTCGAGACGGCCGAACTGGTGTTGCCGCGCCTGATCAAAACCGACGGCAGCCGCCAACCGTTCGACGAAGAAAAACTCCGCGCCGGCATGCAACGCGCGCTGGAGAAACGTCCGGTGAGCGTCGAGCGTCTCGAATCCTCTCTGGTCCACATCAAGCACAAGCTGCGCGCCACCGGCGAACGCGAGGTCAAATCCCTCGTGGTCGGCGAGTTGGTGATGGCTGAATTGCAGAAGCTTGATGAAGTCGCCTACATCCGTTTCGCTTCGGTGTACAAGCGCTTCCAGGACCTCAACGAATTCCGCGAAGAAATCGACCGCCTCGCCCGCGAACCGGTGAAAGAATGACCACCGTCGCCGAGCAGGCCATCCTCGACGCCCACTTTATGGCGCGTGCGCTGGAACTGGCGCGCAAAGGTCACTACACCACCCATCCCAATCCGCGGGTTGGCTGTGTGGTGGTACGCGATGGGCAGATTGTCGGCGAAGGCTGGCACGAACGCGCCGGCGAACCGCACGCTGAAGTCCACGCGCTGCGCGCTGCCGGTGAGTTAGCCCGTGGGGCCACCGCTTACGTGACTTTAGAACCGTGCAGTCACCACGGGCGTACGCCGCCGTGCGCCGATGCGCTGGTGAATGCCGGTGTCGCCCGTGTGGTAGCGGCGATGCGTGATCCGAATCCGCAAGTCGCCGGTCGTGGTTTGCAGCGTCTGGCCGATGCCGGCATCGCCACTGAAAGTGGTGTGCTGGAAGCGGAGGCGCGCAAGCTCAATCAAGGTTTTCTCAAACGCATGGAACACGGCTTGCCGTTCGTGCGGGTCAAATTGGCCATGAGCCTCGACGGTCGCACGGCGATGGAAAGCGGCGAGAGCCAATGGATCACCGGTCCCGCCGCACGTTCGGCCGTCCAGCGTTTGCGCGCTCAGGCCGCTGTGGTGCTGACTGGCGCCGACACGGTGCTGGCCGACGGCGCGCGTTTGACCGTGCGTGCCGACGAGTTGGGTCTGGATGCCGAGCAAACCGCGCTGGCCATGAGCCGTCCGCCGCTGCGCGTGTTGATCGACGGCCGCCTGCGGGTACCGCTGGATGCGCCGTTCTTCAAGGCCGGCCCGGCGTTGGTCGCCACCTGTGTCGCGATCGAAGAGCAATACGCTCACGGCCCCGAGTGTCTGATCGTGCCGGGTGATGACGGTCAGGTCGATCTGCATCAATTGCTGATCGAACTGGCCAACCGTGGCGTCAACGAGGTGCTGGTCGAGGCCGGTCCGCGTCTGGCCGGTGCTTTTGCTCAGCTTGGTCTGGTCGACGAGTTCGTGATCTTCATCGCCGGCAAGTTCCTCGGTTCTTCAGCGCGTCCATTGCTGGACTGGCCGCTGGCCTATATGAAGGACGCTCCCGAGCTGAAAATCACTGAAATTCGCGCGGTGGGCGATGACTGGCGAGTCACTGCCATCCCTGTCCTTTCGGCGAGCGTATAATTCCCGGCCATCGCGTTAGCGCTGGCTCAGTTCTCAAGGAGAACCCCATGTTTACCGGCATCATCGAATCCATCGGCAGTATCCGCGCACTGACCCCAAAGGGCGGTGATGTGCGGGTCCACGTCGCCACCGGCAAGCTCGACCTGAGCGACGTCAAACTTGGCGACAGCATCGCGGTCAACGGCGTCTGCCTGACGGCCGTCGAGCTGCCGGGCGACGGCTTTGCCGCCGACGTCAGCCGCGAAACCCTCGACTGCACCGCCATGAACGACCTGAAAAGCGGCAGCCCGGTCAATCTGGAAAAAGCCCTGACCCCGAGCACCCGTCTCGGCGGGCATCTGGTCAGTGGCCACGTCGACGGTGTCGGCGAAATCGTCTCGCGTTCCGACAATGCCCGCGCCGTGGAATTTCGCATCCGCGCGCCGAAAGAACTGGCCAAGTACATCGCCCACAAAGGCTCGATCACGGTCGACGGCACCAGCCTGACCGTGAACGAAGTCGATGGCGCCGAATTCATGCTGACGGTCATTCCGCACACCCTGAGCGAAACCATCATGGCGTCCTACAAGCCAGGTCGCCGGGTGAACCTGGAGGTCGACTTGCTGGCGCGTTATCTGGAGCGTCTGCTGCTTGGCGACAAGGCTGCCGAACCAAGCGCTGGCGGCATCACTGAAAGCTTTCTGGCCGCCAATGGCTACCTCAAATCCTGACTGAAGGGGGTGCCTTGTGGCGCTCAATAGCATCGAAGAACTGGTTGAAGACATCCGCCAAGGCAAGATGGTCATCCTCATGGATGACGAAGACCGCGAGAACGAAGGTGACCTGATCATGGCCGCCGAATGCTGCCAGGCCGAACACATCAACTTCATGGCCAAGCACGCCCGTGGCCTGATCTGCATGCCGATGAGCCGCGAGCGCTGCGAACTGTTGAAGCTGCCACTGATGGCGCCGCGCAACGGCTCCGGTTTCGGCACCAAGTTCACCGTCTCGATCGAAGCGGCCGAAGGCGTGACCACCGGTATTTCCGCTGCCGACCGTGCGCGCACCGTGCAAGCGGCTGCCGCCAAGGATGCCAAGGCTGAAGACATCGTCAGCCCGGGCCACATCTTCCCGCTGATGGCTCAGGCCGGCGGCACCCTCGCTCGCGCCGGCCACACTGAAGCCGCCTGCGACCTCGCGCGCATGGCCGGCTTCGAGCCGAGCGGTGTGATCTGCGAAGTAATGAACGACGACGGCACCATGTCCCGTCGCGCCGAACTGGAAGCTTTCGCCGCTGAACACAACATCAAGATCGGCACCATCGCCGACCTGATTCACTACCGGATGATCCACGAACGTACCGTTCAGCGGATTGCCGAGCAGCCACTGGACAGCGAACTGGGTCAATTCAACCTGGTGACCTATCGTGATTCGGTGGAAGGCGACGTGCACATGGCGCTGACCCTGGGCACTGTTTGCGCCGAAGAGCCAACGCTGGTTCGCGTGCACAACATGGACCCGCTGCGCGACCTGCTGATGGTCAAACAACCGGGCCGCTGGAGCCTGCGCGCCGCCATGGCGGCGGTTGCCGAGGCCGGCAGCGGTGTGGTGTTGTTGCTCGGTCACCCGCTCGATGGCGACGTGTTGCTGGCGCATATCCGTGAAACCGGTGATCAGCCCGCGCCGAAAAAACCGACCACTTACAGCATCGTCGGTGCCGGTTCGCAGATCCTGCGCGACCTCGGTGTGCGCAAAATGCGCTTGATGTCTGCACCAATGAAATTTAATGCGATATCCGGTTTCGATCTGGAAGTTGTAGAATACGTGCCCTCCGAATAATGACCGGTTGTTTCCGGACGCCAATTCGCGGCAAATAAATCACTGAGGGACGCGTAGCAGACGCGTCCCGGCTCTTTAAGAGAACTGACGAATGACCCTGAAGACCATCGAAGGTACCTTCATCGCCCCTAAAGGCCGCTACGCTTTGGTAGTGGGCCGTTTCAACAGCTTCGTTGTTGAAAGCCTGGTCAGCGGTGCAGTTGATGCCCTGGTTCGCCACGGCGTGAGCGAAAGCGACATCACCATCATCCGCGCACCTGGCGCCTTCGAAATCCCGCTGGTTGCGCAGAAAGTCGCCCAGAAAGGCGAGTTCGCAGCCATCATCGCCCTCGGCGCGGTCATTCGTGGCGGTACTCCGCACTTCGAATACGTGGCAGGCGAATGCACCAAGGGTCTGGCCCAGGTGTCCATGGAGTTCGGCGTGCCGGTCGCTTTCGGCGTCCTGACCGTTGATTCCATCGAGCAAGCCATCGAACGTTCCGGCACCAAAGCCGGTAACAAAGGTGCCGAAGCTGCCCTGTCCGCTCTGGAAATGGTCAGCCTGCTGGCACAGTTGGAGGCCAAGTGATTAGCGACGAAAGCGATCGTTTCAACCCGCGCGAACCGCGTCCAACGGACGCCGGCAAGCCTTCGAAAAGTGAAAAGCGCCGCGCTGCCCGTCAGTTGGCGACGCAAGCGTTGTACCAGCGCCACATGGCCAGTACTTCGCTGAACGAAATCGAAGCGCAGTTTCGCGTCGACAACGATTTCACCTTCGCCGATGCCAGCTACTTCCACGACATCCTGCACGGTGTTCCGGCCAGTCTGACCGAGATCGACAATGCGTTGGCGCCGTGCCTGGACCTGACCATCGAAGAGCTCGACCCGGTTGAACTGTGCGTACTGCGCCTGTCGACCTGGGAACTGCTCAAGCGCGTCGACGTGCCGTACCGCGTGGTGATCAACGAAGGGATCGAACTGGCGAAAGTCTACGGTTCCACCGACGGTCACAAGTTCGTCAACGGCGTGCTCGACAAGCTGGCCCCGCGCCTGCGTGAAGCTGAAGTGAAGGCGTTCAAGCGCTGATTGGCGCTTGAAACGGCTATGGGCGAGTTTGAGCTGATCCGCAATTTCTTCGCCGCCGCGCCTTGTGCGCAGGGCGGCGAAGGCGTTGCTCTGGGGATCGGCGATGACTGCGCCTTGCTTGCTGTTCCTTCCGGGGAACAGCTGGCGATTTCTACCGATACGCTGGTGGCCGGTGTGCATTTTGCCGACCCCTGCGATCCGTTTCTGCTCGGTCAGCGCTCGCTGGCCGTTGCGGTCAGCGATCTGGCCGCCATGGGCGCCACGCCCGTTGCCTTTACCCTTGCCCTGACTGTGCCGACGGTGACCGCCGATTGGCTGCAAGCCTATGCCCACGGTTTGAACCGGATGGCGCAGAGTTGCGGCATTGCACTGGTGGGCGGCGATACCACGCGTGGGCCGTTGAGTCTGACGGTTACCGTGTTTGGTCGCGTGCCTGCGGGCCAGGCGTTGACCCGCTGCGGTGCGCAGCCGGGTGACTTGCTTTGCGTCGGTGGTGAGCTGGGCAATGCTGCTGGCGCGCTGCCGCTGGTGCTCGGTCAGCGTGACGCCGAACCTCATGTCGCCCAACCGCTGCTCGATCATTACTGGTCACCACAGCCACAACTCGCCCTCGGTCAGGCCCTGCGCGGCAAAGCCACCTCGGCACTGGACATCTCTGATGGCCTGCTCGCCGACTGCGGCCACATCGCACTGGCGTCGAAGGTGCGGCTTGAGATTGAACGCGAGCGCGTACCGCTGTCGGATGCTTTAGTGGCGTTTCTTGGTCAGCGTGGCGCCGAGCGCGCGGCGTTGAGCGGTGGCGATGATTACGTGCTGGCCTTCACCCTACCGTCCGTCGAGTTGCCGGCGCTGCTGGCCAATGGCTGGCCGATCCATGTGATCGGTCGTGTGTCAGAAGGTCAGGGCGTGGTCCTGCTGGACCGTGAAGGGAAGGACATCACCCCGCAAATCCGGGGCTATCAACATTTTCAGGAGACACCGTGACAGATCACCCGAAACAGGTTCCGGCCGAATTCGTTCCGCCGTCGGTCTGGCGCAATCCCTGGCATTTCCTCGCGTTCGGCTTTGGTTCCGGCACCCTGCCGAAAGCCCCGGGCACGTGGGGCTCGTTAGTTGCGCTACCCTTTATCCCGTTGTGGCAGATGTTGCCCGACTGGGGTTACTGGCTGATGCTGGGGATCACCATGCTGTTCGGCTTCTGGCTGTGCGGCAAAGTCGCCGACGATCTGCGGGTGCACGACCACGAAGGCATCGTCTGGGACGAGATGGTCGGGATGTGGATTACCCTGTGGCTGGTACCGGAAGGTTGGTACTGGTTGCTCGCGGGTTTCCTCGTGTTCCGCTTCTTCGACATTCTCAAGCCGTGGCCGATCCGCTGGATCGACCGGCATGTGCATGGCGGCGTAGGGATCATGCTCGACGACGTCCTGGCCGGCGTGTTCGCCTGGCTGGCCATGCAGGGACTGGTGTGGATTTTCGCCTGATTCCAAGGGATATCAGGGGCAAGTGAGGGGACAAGGGATGGCTCGACGCTGGTTGGCGCTAGTGGTTTTGGCTTTGCTGAGTACCGTGGCCGGTGCGCAGGAAGCTGCGCCGACGCCGGCGGTCATCCATCTGGCCAGCGAAGACTGGGAAGACTACACCGCCGCCGACGGCCATGGCCTGGGCTGGGACGTGCTGCGCAAGGTGTTCGAACCGGTCGGGGTCAAGCTGGATATCCGCACCGTGCCATACACCCGTTCGGTCGGTCTGGTGCAGTTGAAGGAGGTCGACGCGCTGGTCGGCTCCTATCGCGATGAAGCCGAGCAGGTCCTGTATCCGCACTGGAATTTTGATTCCGACCACATCTATGCGTTGGGTCTGGCGAGCAATCCTTCGCCCACCCAGGCGACGCTGGGCAAGTATCGGCTGGCCTGGGTGCGCGGTTATCGCTATGAAAACTACCTGCCGAACATCAAGCGTTACAACCAGATCGAACGCCGTACCGGGATTCTGTTGATGCTCAAGCAGGGGCGGGCGGATTACTACATCGATGCACTGACCGAGATTGAAGCGGTGGTGAAAACCGCAGCTGATCCATCCCAGTATCGTTATTCACACTTGGCCGAGTTGCCGCTGTTTCTCGGCTTCGCCGACACGACTCAGGCGCGGGCGCTGATGGCGCTGTATGACCAGCGCATGGAGCAGTTGGTGAAGAGCGGTGAGCTAAAGCCGATCTTCGAGAAGTGGAAGCAGCCGTATCCGTTCACCTCGAACTGACCACTTACCCCTGTGGGAGCGAGCTTGCTCGCGAAAGCGGTGGTTCAGTCAGCATTGGGGCGATGGACATGACGCCTTCGCGAGCAGGCTCGCTCCCACAGGGGATCGAGGCAACTCAGTAGTTATCAAACTTTTTGATCGTTATGCCCGATAATTCAGCCTAAGCGTCTGTAGGAACCTGCTGTTACAATGCCGGCCTGCGAATTTTCAGACTCTTTAGATCAGGAGCACACCGGTGCCTGTCGTCTTTGTCGCCGCTTCCAAGCTGCCAACGCCTTTTGCGCAATTCACCATGCACGGTTTTCTCGATGAAGCCACCGGCCGCGAGCACGTCGTGCTGAGCCTGGGTGAATTCGCCGACGGCGCCCCGGTACTCGGCCGTTTGCACTCCGAATGCCTGACCGGCGATGCCTTGTTCAGCCAGCGCTGCGACTGCGGCTCGCAGCTGGAAGGCGCCCTCAAAGCCATCGCCCGCGAGGGCCGTGGCGTGTTGCTGTATCTGCGTCAGGAAGGTCGCGGCATCGGCCTGCTGAACAAGATCCGCGCCTATGAGTTGCAGGACGGCGGCGCCGACACCGTTGAAGCCAACGAACGTCTGGGCTTTGCCGCCGATCAGCGTGACTACGCGATGTGCCTGCCGATGCTTGAGCATCTGGGCGTGAAATCCCTGCGGCTGATGACCAACAACCCGCGCAAGGTCAAGGCGTTGACCGACATGGGCATCACCGTCGCCGAGCGCGTGCCGCTGCACACCGGCCACAATCCGCACAACAAACTCTATCTGGCGACCAAGGCCAGCAAGCTCGACCACATGATGGGCAATGAGCATCAGGGCGAGGTCGACCGCGCGTGACCCGCGGTCAGGTGCGGCGCCGGTTGTCGGTCGATTGGTGGAAATACCTCGCACTGGCGCTGCTGCCGCTGTTCGTGCTCAACGCCCTGTTCGGTCAGGGCGAAGGGATTCTGCCAGTGCTGGCGATGCCGTTCTTTATTGCCGGCGTGGCGTCGATGTTTGTCAGCCTGAAGTTTTTCAGCCGCTACAAACATGCACTGATCGCCACACAAAAAGCCCTCGATACCCCGGATGAGCCGGCAGCGTGGATTGCTCTCGCAGCACGTCGTCGCACGGCTTTTCTCGCGGCAGCGTTGCCGGCGTGGATCGGCGCACTGGCGGTGTTTGTCGGCCTCGAAGCCGTGCCGCTGATGCTGCTGGCGTTGTCCACAGCAGTGCTGTTCTATCTTTACCGTATCCCGCGTCAACTCGGCTGATGCGCCTTCTCTGGCTGGCGCTTCTGCTGCTGGCCGTCTCGGCTCCGGTGCTGGCGAACCTGCGGGTGGTCAGCCTCGCGCCGTCCCTTTCTGAAATCGTTGTCGAGCTGGATTCGGCTGACTTGTTGGTCGGCGTGCTGGATGCCGGTGAGCGTCCTGCCGAGATTGCCAATGTGCCGTCGGTTGGGCGCTATGGCCAGCTCGACATGGAGCAGTTGCTCAGCCTCAAACCTGACCTGTTGTTGCTCTGGCCCGGCAGTGTCGGCCCGGCGCAGCGTGATCAACTGAAGCGTCTGGGCATTCCGATCTTCGTCGCCGAATCGCATTCGTTAGATCAACTCTCCATGCAGATAGAAGCCATTGCCACGCAATTGGGCAGGCCTGAACGTGGGCTGAAACTGGCTACAGATCTGCGGCAAACACTCACCGACCTACGCCAGCGCTATCACCGGGAAGTGCCCTTGCGGGTGTTTTATCAGGTGTGGGACAAGCCGCTGTACACCGTCGGTGGCGGGCAGATCATCAGTGATGCGCTAGAGGTGTGTGGCGCGCGTAATGTGTTCGCCGACCTGAGTCTACCGGCGCCGCAGGTGAGTATCGAGGCGGTGTTGCAGCGTGATCCTGAGGTGATTCTGGCGGGGGATCAGGCGCAACTCGATGCGTGGAAAACCTGGCCGCAGGTAGCAGCAGTGAAGCAGGGAAAACTACTGTTGGTTACCGATAAAGGCCTTGAGCGCCCAAGCGGCCAAATGATCGATGCCACCGCCAAACTCTGCCAATTGATCGCGCCTGACCGCTGAAACCGGTGTGACTTCTTCGCGAGCAGGCTCGCACACAGGGGATTGCATTCCAAATGTGGGAGCGAGCCTGCTCGCGAAGGGGCCAGTCAAATCACCGAAGATTCAAATCAAAGCTGGGGAGTCCAGGTGACCCCAAACATCCACGCCCGACCTTCCTCACGATAACCATACTGACTGCCGTCATAGCTGTAATTCGCCCGGCTGTAGCCTTTGTCGAAAACGTTATCCACTTTCAAATCCAGCTTGATCTCGCGGTTCAGCGCCCAACTGCTGCGCAAGCCGAACAACGCATAACCACCCAGCGGGTTTTCATTTTTCAGATCGTCATAGCTGCTGCTGACCGCCTGCCAACTGGCGCCGAGTCTGATCTGGTCAAACTGACGATCCAGATCCCAACTCACCGTGCGCCGCGCACGCCGTGCCAAGGTGTGCCCGGTATCGCGATCGCGTGGATCGATGATCGAAACACCAAGGTTGCTCTGCCAGTCGAACAGTTCCTGCTTCAGCGCTGCTTCGAAACCGTTGATTCGCGCCGAAGCTACGTTCTCCGGACGTGAATGGCTGCCGAAGATGATCGCGTCTTCCAGGTCGGTACGGTAAATCGACGCTTCCAGGCGGCTGCTGTCGCTCAACTGGCTGCGCCATTGCAGCTCGTAGCTTTTCGAGGTTTCCGGTTTCAGATCCGGGTTACTGAAGTCCGGGTAGTACAGGTCGTTGAAGGTCGGCGCGCGGAAGCCTTCGCTGTAGCTCAGCAACAGATCATTGTCCGGGTTCAACGGCAGGGTGAACGTGCCGCTCCAGGTGTTCTGGCTGCCAAACTGCTGGTTATCGTCATGGCGCAGGCCCAGCTCGGTGGAAAAGCTGTCAGCCTGATAACGATGCTGGATGAAGGCGGCACGGTTCCAGCGGCTGTCCTCATCGAATGCGGTGCTACTGTTGACCCGATCTTCGTACCAGTCGCCACCGAGTATCAGGCTGTTGCGCGGGTCCAGCGTCAGGTCGTTCTGCCAGTTCACCGAGTCACGGTAGGTGTTGAACACCGTGCGCTCGTCGCTGAGCTTGTCGAGGGTCTTTTCGCGGTTCTCGGTATGGCCGAACTCGACGCGGGTTTTCCAGGTTTCGTTGACCCGCGCATCGACGTAACTGCTGACGCTACTGACGTTGAAATCGCTGTACGGCTGCTGTTGCACCGACTCGAACGTGTTCATGTCGAAGCGGCCGAACGGGTTGTCGAACTCGCTCTTGCCACGGTTATCCAGCAGATTGGCGCCGATTTCGATGTCATCGGTCAGCGCATGGCTGAGGCTCAGGCTGATCGATTTGTTGCGATAGGCATCATGATCGCCATCGCTTGGGTATGACTCGTTAGTGCGGTCAATCCCGGCAGTTTCATCGAGGCTGGCGCCGAGATTGAAACGGGTTTGCTCATCGCCGCCGGACAAGCCAACGCTGCGCTCCCAGGTCTGGTTACTGCCAAAACCGACGTGCATCCGTGGCTGCAAGCCTTGCTCGGTGCCGCGCCGGGTGAAAATCTGAATCACCCCGCCAATCGCATCGCTGCCGTAAATCACCGAACGCGAACCGCGCAGCACTTCCACTCGCTCGATCTGCTCGATGTTCAGATGCTGCAGATTGCTGTCGCCGGAGGTCGAGCTGCCGATGCGCTGGCCGTCGACCAGCACCAGGCTCTGCGCCGACTGCGTGCCGCGAATGTAGATCCCCGGCAGACTGCCGCGCCCGCCGGTCTGCGCCACTTGCACGCCGGGGACGCGACGCAGCAAGTCCGGCACGTCGCTCGGTTGCAGGCGGTCGATGTCTGCGCGGGTGAACACGGTGTTGGCGGCGCTGCTGTCGTTGCGGGCTTCGACCTGACGGTTGGCGCTGATCAGCGTGTCGGGCAGTTTCAGCGCCTGATCACGTTCGAAGGTATCGGCGAGGGCGTTGGCGGTTGGCAGCAGGAAGAAGGGCAGGGCTAGGCGCGAGAGTTTCATGGACAGTCCACTGGTGTTTCAGGTGTACACAAATCAAATGTGGGAGCGAGCTTGCTCGCGAAGACGGTGTGTCAGTCAAAAATGAGTCGACTGACAGTCCGCTTTCGCGAGCAGGCTCGCTCCCACAAGGGTATTGCGTTTATTTGTCGAGTAAGGCCAAACGCTGACGAATCGACGACTCGATCCCGGCCTCATCCAGCCCGCACTCGGCCAGCATTTGCGCAGGCTTGGCGTGTTCGACGTAAACATCAGGCAAGCCCAGATGCAGCATCGACTTGAGGATGTTCTCCCGCGCAAGGAATTCGCTGACCGCACCACCGGCGCCGCCCATGATCGCGTTCTCTTCGATGGTTACCAGCAACTCATGGCTGCCGGCAATCTCGCGCACCAGTTCTTCGTCGAGCGGTTTGACGAAGCGCATATCGACCACGCTGGCATCCAGCTTTTCAGCGACTTTCAGCGCCTCGGCCAGTTGCACGCCGAACACCAGCAAGGCCACTTTGCTGCCCTGACGACGGACGATGCCTTTACCGATTTCAATCGGCTCAAGATCTTTCTCAATGGTCGCATTCGGGCCGCTACCGCGTGGATAACGCACAGCCGCCGGGCCGTTGTACAGATGGCCGGTGGTGAGCATTTTGCGCAATTCGTTTTCATCGCTCGGGGTCATGATGACCATGCCCGGGATGCAGCGCAGGTACGACAGATCGAAGCTGCCGGCATGGGTCGGGCCGTCTTCGCCAACCAGGCCGGCACGGTCGATGGCGAACAGCACGTCGAGGTTCTGCACCGCCACATCATGGACGAGCTGGTCATATCCGCGCTGGAGGAACGTCGAGTAGATCGCCACCACCGGTTTTGCGCCTTCGCAGGCCATGCCGGCGGCGAACGTCACCGCGTGTTGCTCGGCAATCGCCACGTCGAAGTAGCGCAGCGGGAAACGTTCGCTGAACGCCACCAGGTCCGAGCCTTCCTTCATCGCCGGGGTAATCCCGACCAGACGCGGGTCAGCCGCCGCCATATCGCACAGCCACTCACCGAACACCGCCGAATACTTCGGCCCGCCGGCTTTCTTCGGCGCAGCGGCCGGAGCGTCCAGTGGTTCCAGTTTGGTGATGGCGTGGTAACCGATCGGGTCGACTTCCGCCGGGGCGAAGCCTTTACCTTTCTTGGTGACGATGTGCAGGAACTGCGGGCCTTTCAGATCGCGCATGTTACGCAGCGTGGCGATCAGCGTTGGCAGGTCGTGGCCGTCGATCGGGCCGATGTAGTTCCAGCCCAGCTCTTCGAACAGGGTGCCGGGGACCAGCATGCCTTTGGCGTACTCTTCGGTGCGACGGGCGATTTCCCAGGCGCCGGGCAGGCGCGACAGGACTTTCTTGCTGCCTTCACGCATGCTCGCGTAAGTACGGCTGGAAAGAATCTTCGCCAGATAATTCGACAGGCCGCCGACATTGCGCGAGATCGACATGTCGTTGTCGTTGAGGATCACCAGCATGTTGGCGTTGACTTCCGGCGCATGGTTCAGCGCCTCGAAAGCCATACCGGCGGTCAACGCGCCATCACCGATCACGGCAATCGCCTTGCGATCACTGTTTTGCAGGCGGGCGGCAATCGCCATGCCCAGCGCAGCGCTGATCGAGGTACTGGAGTGGCCGACGCCAAAGGTGTCGTACTCGCTCTCGGCGCGACGCGGGAAGGCAGCAATGCCGTCCTTCTGGCGCAGGGTGCCCATGCGCTCGCGGCGACCGGTGAGGATCTTGTGCGGATACGCCTGATGACCGACGTCCCACAGCAGACGATCGTCCGGCGTGTCGAAGACGTAATGCAACGCGATGGTCAGCTCGATCACGCCCAGGCCGGCACCGAAATGCCCACCGGTCTGGCCGACCGTGTAGAGCAATTCCAGGCGCAACTCATCGGCCAGGGTTTCCAGCTCGGCTTCGCCTAACCGGCGCAGGCCGTCCGGCGTATTCGCGCGGTCGAGCAGGGGCGTGGTCGGGCGCTTGCGGGGAATCTCATGAAACGTCGTGGGCATCAGGCGAATCGTTATAGGTATAAAAGATGCGGCAGTTTACCTGATGCATCGCCCCCTGCCCACGCGTTGGTCTTTTTTGGCTGATTCGCCGTCAGTTGCGCCGCTCAACGATATACCGGGCCAGCTCACGCAATGGCTCGGCTGCCGCGTCAAACGGTCGCAGGGCGTGCAGGGCCTGATCGCGCAGTTCCAGCGCGTAGGTCTTGGCGGCGTCGAGACCGAGCAGCGCCGGGTAGGTCGGCTTGTCCCGAGCGATGTCGGCGCCCTGGCGTTTACCGAGGGTTTCGGTATCGCTTTCGACGTCGAGGATGTCGTCCTGCACCTGAAAGGCTAGGCCGATCGCCTGTGCATAAGTCTGCAGGGCCTTGAGTTCGTCCTTTTCGGCACGACCGCTGGCCAGCGCACCGAGTTTGACGCTGACTTCGATCAGCGCGCCGGTCTTGTGCCGGTGCATCTGTTCGAGGGCTTTCTGATCGAGTTTCAGACCCACCGAGCCGAGGTCGATGGCTTGGCCTCCCACCATGCCTGCCGGGCCTGCAGCCTGGGCCAGCGCGGTGACCATTTGCAGGCG
Organism: Pseudomonas fluorescens; assembly: GCF_001648775.1. Classification (GTDB taxonomy): domain Bacteria; phylum Pseudomonadota; class Gammaproteobacteria; order Pseudomonadales; family Pseudomonadaceae; genus Aquipseudomonas; species Aquipseudomonas fluorescens_M. The sequence continues at coordinate 248,780 of NZ_LVEJ01000016.1, read as the reverse complement.
GATGTCGCTGCTGCAATCGCTCAGGCGCGGATCGAGCAGGGCGCTGAAGGCCAGGCTCTGCAAACCGTCACCGGCAAGAATCGCGCAGGCTTCATCGAATTTTTTGTGGGTGGTCGGCTGGCCGCGGCGTAAATCGTCGTCGTCCATCGCCGGCAAATCGTCGTGCACCAGCGAATAAGCGTGGATCAACTCAACCGCGCAGGCCGCGCCGTTGGCTTGCTCAGCCTTGCCACCCAGTGCTTCACACGCCGCATAGGCGAGCAGCGGACGCACGCGTTTGCCGCCGTTCATCACGCTGTAGCGCATGGCTTCATAAAGCCGCGCCAACTCCGGCAGCGGCGCATTGAACAGAGTTTCCAGCGCTGCATTGACCCGGGTCTGGCTGGTCGCCGTGTACGCCGCGATCATTCTGGCTGTTCCGCGTCGAAGGGTTCCTCGGCGAGTTCGCCATCGCGCTCCAGCAGCACCTGCACCTTCTGCTCGGCTTGCGCCAGCGCTGCCTGGCAGTCACGGGTCAGGCCGATGCCCTGCTCGAAAGCGGTCAGCGAGTCTTCCAGCGACAATTCACCGTTCTCCAGACGCTCGACCAATGTTTGCAGGTCGGCGAGGGACTGTTCGAAATCCAGTGCAGCTTTTTTGCGGGCCATGGCGGCGATTTCCGGTTGACGTTAAACCGGCGCGACACTAGCAGATAGGGGGTTTATGGGCAAATGAGCAGGGTGCGACCGGGCCTTTTTCCTGAGGCGATTCTGGAAGGCTGAAACCTATTCGGCTCATTTTGTGAGCCGAATAATCTCTCTATTCGGCTCACACCCCTTAAAAAGCAGGTTTCCTACAGCAACAGCACATGTATCTGATTGTTAAAAAACCGCCGAATCGCTAATCTTCGCGCCTTCTACGACCCGATAGTCACGGGTCTTTCAGACGAAACGCAGTTTCACCGCTGTGAAGTACCGAGGATCGGGTGCAAGGTTTCGTTCAAGCATGGCAGGAGGCATTACATGCGTTCATTTCTTTTGCTGCTGATCGGGTTGGCCTGTGCGCCTGCGCTGATGGCCGCGCCGACGGCCGAGTTGTCGGAACCGGTCGGTGGCTGGCGCTATCACGGTCTGCTCGATCGCACGGAAAACCCGCAAGTCGCCTACCCGACGCCGCCAATCGATCGTGGCATCCAGCGCAATCGCACAATGATCCAGGGCGAGCTCAAGGCCATTGGGCATATGCGCCCGCCGCACAGCCTCGCGGTTAATGGCAATCCATTGAATCTGTACACCGACGATCAGGGCCGTTTCGCTCGCCCGTACGCGTTCGGCGCGGGCTCCAACAGTGTCGAAGTGATCAGCGCCGAAGGCCAGTCGCTCAAGCGCGTGCAATTTTATGAAGCAAATAACTTGCGCACGCCGGCGCGAATTCGTCTTGTCTTGGGATGGGACGACCCGAAGGCCGAGCTCGATCTGCACATTGTCACGCCCGATGGTCAGCATGCCTTCTGGGCGCAGCCGGCGCTGAGCAATGGCGGTGGCCTCGACCCGGATGGCGTCGATGGCCCGGGCCCGGAAATGTTCACCATGACCGCGCCGCTGCACGGCACTTATCTGGTTTACGTCAACTATTGGGGCAACTTCGGCAACGGCGGCTATAACTTCGAGGAGACCAGCAATCAAAACGAGGTGATCACCTCGCAGATCACCCTGGTGCTCAACGAAAACACCGTCGACGAAAAACGCGAAACGTTCATCGTGCCCCTGCGGGCGATCGGTGATCTGCTGCTGGTCAAGACTTTCAACTATTAAGCATCCCGCCACGGATGAAATCGGGTTTTGTTAACGATGAGTGATAACACTGTGACTCCAGTTGCCGCTACGCCAGCGACTCCACCTTCCCGGAAATGGCCGTTGCTGCTGGCCGGGCTGTGCCTGGTGGCCGGGGTGGCGGGCGGTCTTGGCTGGTTTTTGCACAAGCCCAAAGCGCCGCCGACGGATTTGGCCAGTGACAAGCTCGGCTTGAGCCGCCCTGACGCGTTGCTGGAAACCCGCTCGTTGAGCCAGTTGCCCAAGGACCTGCTGACGGTGCCGTTCCTCAAGGCCACGCTCACCGAAGATTTTGTCTTCTATTACGAGACCCACGCGGATCGCCTCGGCTTGATCGGCAGCCTGCGCCGGATCATCTACGAGCATGACCTGAAGCTGCAGGACAGCCTGATCGAACAGCTTTTCGATCAACCGGCTGACGTAGCGTTGTGGCGTGGCGCGGATGGTCGCTTGAAGGATTTTCTGCTGGTGATGGATCGCGGCGGGCTGGCGAAACTGCTCGAACCGCTGGCGAAAGTCGCGCTGGATGACACGCAGCTCAGTCAGATGGGCGAACTCAAAGTCGGCGGCGATAGCGTGCCGCTGTACCAACTGACCTATAACGCCAGCAAAGCCCTGCTGTTTGCCTCCCACGGCGACAAACTGGTGGTGCTGTCCAATCCGGCCAAGTACTACGACCCGCAAAGCGGCGCCTCTGAAGAGTCCGGCCACGTCTCGCCACAAGCGCTGGCGGCGTTGCTCAATGGCGAAAAACTGTTCCCTGAAGCGTTCGGCCTGCCGGCGAAAACCGCGGAAACCAAACAGCGCCTGTCGGTTAATTCCAGTGTTCTGGCCATGGGTTATCAGCGTTTCATCCCGAACTTCGCCGGGCTGCGTTTCGACATGGACGACAAGGGCTGGCACAGCTATCTGGCCATGGACGAACTGGATAACCAGCCAGACTTCGATTTCAAACCGGTCTGGCAAGCGATGCCGCTGGGTGCCAGTGCCTGCGTCACCTTGCCGGTCGCGGCCGAACCGCAAAAACCATTGTTGGTAAAACTCGGCGCCGAAGAAGCGGTGGCGCAAACGCTCACCGAACACGTGGCCGGCGCGGCAGGCCTGTGCTGGTACGCCGATTCGCGTTTGTACACGCCGTTGCTGGTGGCCAGCCTGAAAGATGAGGACAGCAGCAAACTCGATGGCGACCTCGGCAAGCTGTTCGGTTCGATGGTCGGTGCGTTCGAGGCCAACGTCGACGAAAACGTGTTCCCGGTAGTAGAGAAGCAGGAAGGCCAGAACCACGTCTGGCAGCGTCAGGTCAGCTCCAATTTCGGTCCGTACGCGGCGAAGACTGCGGAAAACCCGGACGCGATTTCCGGCAAGGCGTTCATGAAGGTCAGCCTCGCCCGTCATGGCTCGACCCTGCTGTTCTCCCTCGACGACAAACTCGTCGACAAGGCCCTCGGCACCCTCGACAAACGCTTCCCGCCGATGGCCGACGTGCTGCCCAAAGATGTACCGATGCCGATCTACTTCGGCCCGGATTCGATGGCGCAACTGATGCAGCAGGAAACCCTCGACAGCCTGCCGCAGGACATGGAGCCGGTGTTTTACAACGCCGCGCAAACCTACCTGATCCCGAAACTGCGCACCCTCGGCGGCTACGGCAAATATACCCTGACCTTGCCTGAAGGCAGCGAGCCCGATGGCCACTGGCAATGGTTGCCGCTGGAATGGAAAGCGCTGTGACCGCACTGATCCGCAGCCTCGGCTTGCTCGCGCTGTTACTCAGTGCGGGCGCCCGAGCCGTCGAAGCGCCAGCGCTGGATCCGGCGCAATCCCAGGTGTTTCGTGCCTGGTTCGTGCGCATCGCCCAGGAGCAACTGAGCCAGGGCCCGAGCCCGCGCTGGTATCAGCAGGACTGTGCCGGGTTGGTGCGCTTTGCCGCCAATGAGGCATTGAAGGTCCACGACGACAAATGGCTGCGCAGCAATGGCCTGTCCAATCGCTATCTGCCCCCGGAACTGTCGCTCAGCGATGAGCAGCGCAAGCTTGCCCAGCAATGGCAGCAGGGCGGCGGCAAGGTCGGGCCATACGTCAATGCGATCAAACTGATTCAGTTCAACAGCCACTTGGTTAGTCGCGACGTGTCGCAGGCACGGCCCGGTGATCTGATGTTTTTCGATCAGGGCGACGACCAGCACCTGATGATCTGGATGGGCCGTTACATCGCCTATCACACCGGCACCACTACCCCAACTGACAACGGCATGCGTTCGGCAAGCCTGCAGCAACTCATGACATGGAAGGACACCCGATGGATACCCGACGCAGCCAACCCCAACTTCATCGGCGTCTATCGACTGAACTTTCTCTCCCAATGACCGGTGCCCGCATGTTGCGACTCTGTTCCCGAATTCCTTTGCTGCTGGCGCTGTTGCTGCCAGTGGCCACCGTTAGTGCCGAAGATTCGGTCGAGCCGAGCGGCTATACGCCGGTCTCGGGCGAAAGCTTTTTCCTGCTGGCCGATAGCAGTTTCGCGGCCGACGAACAGGCGATGGTGCGCCTCGAAGCGCCGGGTCGTGACTACCGTCGTTTCCGCATGGAACCGTATGGCGGCGCCGACATCCGCGTGTACCGCATCGACAAGCCGCTGGATTTCCTCAAGCGCCAGAAGAACCTGCATCGCGTGGTCAGTGACGGTCAGTTCAAGGGCGAAGGCTTGTCCAACACCCTCGCTTACTTGTGGGACAACTGGTACCGCAAATCCCGTCGGGTGATGCAGCGCGCGTTCTCTTATGAATCGCGCAAACAGGTCACCGAAGAAGTGCCGGAACTGAAGATGGGCAACGCCATCGCCGCGCCGACACCGTACGACGCGCAGCCGCAATTTGCGCTGATTCCCGGTCTGCCGGTGGTCAGCCAGTTCCGTTATCCGTTGTGGCAGGCCAAGCCGATCGAGCCTCCGGCCGGGGTCAATCTGGCCGGGTCTTCCAGCGATTTCGTCAGCGTCGCGCCGGGCAACGTTTACATCCCGTTGGGCAATTTGAAGCCGGGTCTGTATCTGGTCGAAGCGCTGATCGGCAAGTACCGCGCGACCACCATGGTCTTCGTTTCCAATACCGTCGCGGTAAGCAAGATTGCCGGCGATGAATTGCTGGTCTGGGCTGCGCGCAAACACGAAGGCAGTTCGGTACCGAAGGTCAACGTGCTGTGGACCGATGGCCTCGGCGTGATGAGCAGCGGCGCTACTGACGCCGATGGTTTGCTGCGCCTGAAACACGTCAGCCCGGAGCGTTCGTTCGTGATTGGCGAGGACGAAGAGGGCGGTGTATTCGTCTCGGAAAACTTCTATTACGACAGCGAAATCTACGACACCAAACTGTATGCCTTTACCGACCGGCCGCTGTATCGCCCGGGCGATTGGGTGTCGCTGAAAATCGTCGGTCGCGAATTCAAGAATGCGCGGGATTCGGTGTTGCCGGGCGCGGCAGATGTCACGGTCAGCGTGCTCGATGCTACCGGTACCGAGTTGCAGCACCTCGATCTGAAACTCGATTCGAAGGCCGGCACTCAGGGCCGTTTCCAGTTGCCGGACAACGCGGTGGCGGGCGGTTACGAGATTCGTTTCAACTATAAGGATCAGGCTTACAGCAGCGCCTTCCGTGTGGCCGAATACATCAAGCCGCATTTCGAGATTTCGCTGAATCTGGCCAAGCAGGATTACCGCACCGGCGAACCGGTCAAAGGCAGTCTGGTGTTGCTCTACCCGGACGGCAAACCAGTGGCCAACGCCAAACTGACCTTGAGCCTGCGCGCCCAGCAACTGTCGATGGTCGACAACGAGCTGCAATACCTCGGGCAATTCCCGGTGGAACTGACCAGCACCGAACTGACCACCGACAGCAAAGGTAACGCGACTCTCGACCTGCCGGCGGCCGACAAACCGAGCCGCTACATGCTTACCGTGTTCGCCAGCGATGGCGCGGCGTATCGGGTCAAGACCACCAAGGAAATCCTCATCGACCGTGGCGCCGCGAGTTTTCTCTTGAGCGCGCCGCAACGCTTCAGTGCGGTCGGCGACAAGGTTGCGTTCAGCTACGCCAACGAAGGCGGCAGCGAGCAAAGCAAAGCGGTGACGCCGAGCACGTATGGCTGGGTGCGTCTGGAAGACCAGAGCACTGGCGAAGGCAAACTGGCGGCGACGGATAAAGGTTTCAGTCTGGCCTTTGAGCGTCCGGGTACCTACAACCTGACCTTGAAAGATCAACACGGTCGCGTGCTCGGTGCCACTGGGCATTCGGTCACTGGCGACGGCGTCAAAGCGGTGCCGGGCACCGTGGAAATCGTCCTCGACAAGCCTGAGTACAAGGCGGGCGATGAAGCGCTGGCGCTGATCACGTTCCCGGAGCCGGTCAGCGATGCTCTGCTGTCGCTGGAGCGCGACAAGGTCGAAGCCACCGCGCTATTGGCCAAGGGCGGCGACTGGCTGAAACTGGAAAAACTCAGCGACACCCAATACCGCGCGCGCATCCCGGTGAAGGACAACTTCGCGCCGAACCTGACCTTCTCGGTGCTCTACACCAAGGGCGGGCAGTACAGCTTCCAGAACGCCGGGATAAAAGTGGTCGCGCCGCAAATCGACGTGGCGATCAGCACCGACAAAGCGGTGTATCTGCCGGGCGACACGGTCACGGTTGACCTGACTACGCAGTTCGCCGGCAAAGCGGTTCCGGCGCATCTGACCGTCAGCGTCGTCGACGAAATGGTCTACGCGCTGCAACCGGAAGTCGCGCCGACCATCGACCAGTTCTTCTACCACCCGCGCCGTAACAACGTGCGCACCAGCGCCAGCCTGTCGTTCATCAGTTACGACGTTGCTTTGCCGGGCAGCCCCGGCGCACCCGGCAAAGCCAACCGCAGCGAGCGCGGGGTGAAAGTGCTGGAACGTCCGCGTCGTGAGGACGTCGACACCGCCGCGTGGCAGCCGGAGTTGTTGACCGGTGCCGACGGCAAAACCCGCTTCACCTTCAAGATGCCGGACTCGCTGACCCGCTGGCGCATCACTGCCCGCGCGATCGCCGATGACGGTCAGGTCGGGCAGAAGAAGCAATTCGTCCGTTCGGAAAAACCGCTGTACCTGAAGTGGAGCGGCCCGAGCAAATTCCGCAAAGGCGATCAACCGCAACTTGGTGTGTTCGCGTTCAGTCAGGCCGATAAACCGGTCAAGGCTGAACTGGTCACTCACTACGCCGGTGCCGAACAACGCCTGCCGGTAACCCTGAACAACGGCATCAATTACCTGCCGCTGCCGGCGTTCGCCCTGGCTTCCGGCGAGTGGACGGCGGAGTTGGTGCAGGACGGCAAAACCGCCGACTCCCTTGCCGTGCGCCTGAGTGCGACCGGTGACGGCTGGCAAGTGACGCAGACGCAAAGTCTTGATGTCGCCAGTGGTGACACGCCGTTGAGTCTGCCGGCCGACGCCACGGATATTCGTTTGCGTCTGGATGACAGTCCGCAAGCGCTGTTCCGTTCGGCTCTTGATGATCTGCTCAGCTATCCGTACGGCGGCGTCGAGCAGACGGCCAGTCGTTTGCTGCCATTGAGCATCGCTTATCCGTCGCTGGCGTCGAATCCGCAGATCCGTGATCGCTTGCGCCTGATCATGCAGAACAGCCGTCTGCGTCTGGTGCAAATGGCCGGGCCATCGGCGAGCTTCACCTGGTGGGGGTACGACGGTGAGCCGGATGCTTTCCTCACTGCCTACGCCTATTACGCCGACTGGAACGCCAGCCAAGTGCTGGAGCTCACCCTACCGCCGGAGCACTGGCAGCGTGTGCTGGAGGTGTACGCCAAGCAGGCGCCGAACACGCCGTTGCTGCAACGGGCGCTGATTCTGTCGTTCGCCAAGCAGATGCATTTGCCGGTGAACACACTGCTCAGCGGCTTGATGGACGATCTGGCCAAGGCCGGTGAAGGCAATGCCGAAACCATGCTCGACGATGGTGAAGACAGTCTGGTGATGAGTGATCCGGATTCGGCGCTCGGTCTGGCGGCAGCGCGGGTGTTGACCGCTTCGTTGGCCACGCAATCGAAAGTGGCCTTGCCAGACGCGTTCAATCGTCAGGTGGCGGCTGCGCAACAGCGTCTGTCGGTCAGTTCGCAGCCGTTTGCCGAAGCGTTGAACCTGTCGCTGCAACCGTTCGATCAGGCCCATGCGCAAGCGTTACTGCAACGTCTGCTGCCTCAGCAATCAACCCTTGAACGTGCGCTGGCGCTGACCTGGCTGCAACGCAGCATCGCTCAGGCTTCGCCGACCATTGCCCTGACACCGGGTGAAGGCTGGAAGAAAAACTACGGTGCCAGCGGCGAGATGTACTGGACGTGGCAAGGCGCGACACCAGTGCCTAGCGTGTTGACCGTGTCGGGCACACAAGAGCGTCCGCTGCGTGCGGCGCTGAGCTTCCAGACCCAACAACCTGCGGTCGATCCGATGGCCGTGACCATCACCCGTCGCCTGTCGCGACTGGTACCAGGCGACGAAGCGTTCACCTTCAAACTGGAGCCGGTCGGCAGCAAGCCGCTGTCCAGCGACAGTCTGTATCTGGACGAAGTGATCCTCACCAGCAAAGCGCCGAAACCGCTGCGCTACGGCATGCTCGAAGTGCCGCTGCCACCGGGTGCCGATGTCGAGCGCACGACGTGGGGCATCAAGTTGCAGGGCAAGGACGGCACCGAACCGACGGCGCTGGAGAAAGCGCGCTTCGAACCGGGTCAGTTGGCTTATGCGGTGCCGGTCGATGCGTTGAGCGGTGAGTTGCGCCTGCGCCATCTGGTGCGCTTCTCACAGAAGGGCCAGTTCAACCTGCCGCCGGTGCGTTTCAAGCAAGTCTACGCACCGCAGCATCAGGCCCAGGAAGCGAAAGCGGCCCTCGGTCAGGTCACGGTCAACTGACATGACCCGGCCGCTGCTGTGGCTGCTGATGTGTGTGATGCCTGCGCTGGCGACGGCGCAGGATGAGCCGCTGCGCGTGGCATACAAGGGTGAGTTGTTGTCGTTGAGTCAGACGCAACTGATCAAGCGTGAACCGTTGCCGTCGTCACTGGATACACCGCTGGGCAGTTTGTGGAAGTTGTTTGTCTACGCATGGCTGGTGGACACCGGCGCGCGCGAACCGGCTTATGAATGTCGCGGACAGTCGAAGGAAGAGGTTTATTGCTGCACGGCGGGCGGCAAGATCGAACGCGATCAGGCGTTGGTTAAGTCGTGTGGGTTGTATTTCGAGCCTGCGCGGTTGGGCATTTCTTCTGCCGATTGGCGGGCGTACTGGCAGGCGCGACAGGCTCCGTCGTGGTTGCTGGATTTGCCGTCGGTGCAACCGGCTCAACGGGTTTCCGTGGTTGAGTTATTGAAGGTATTGGCCGTGTTGCCGGCGCAGGATCAGGCGCGTCGAGTGCTTCTCGATGTGGTGCTGAATGCGGCGGACGGCAATGTCGTGGGTGAATTGGGCGGGCGCTTGCGGGTGAAAACCTGGAGCTGGCTTGGCGATCAGGACCCGCAATCGCGGCAGGGTGGGTTTGCTGGCTGGACAGCTGATGGCTCGCCGATCTGGGCGGGCGGACGTGGCACCAGCCAGATGGTCTTGCGCCATTACGGCCAGGGGTTGGCGACCGTTTTGCCAGCGGTATGGCCGGCAGAGGCGGGGCGTTGTGTTGAAGTCGGGTTGTTCTCGCGTTATCCGGTTACGCGGGTTCTAACTGGCGAGCGGGTGGTGACTTCCGGCCCGTTACAAGGCGATTACCGCGTCGAATTCGCCAATGGCAACGCGCTGGATATCCACAGTGACGGCGAACTGTTTCTGCTCAACGACAAACTCGTCGCCAGGCTTGATCGCGAAGAATACGTCGCCCGCGTCCTTGAGCGCGAAGCCAAACCGGAACCTGCCGAAGCCGCCAAGGCGTTGGCCGTGGCGATTCGCACGTATCTGCTGCAAAACGCCACGCGCAACGGCGACTGCCTGAGTATCGATGACAGCAGCAATCGCCAGCGCGTCGCACCACGGCCAGCTTCGGTGGAATCACGCAACATCGCGGCGTGGACAGCGGATCTGGTGCTGGCCGGTAGCACCGTCACCTATCACTCCGATCAACCCGGCCCGGACAAACTCGCCTGGCAACAAGCCGTCGAGCAGGCTAACGCCGGTCAACGTTACGACGCGATTCTGCTGCACGCCTACCCGCGCGCCAGCCTTAGCCGTTGGGACAACCCGGTTGCTTCCTGCGAAGCGCTGCCCACCGCGCAAGACTGGCTGCAAAAACAGCGACGCGGCTGGCGCCCGAAGCTGGAAAGCGAAACCGGCTACAACGAAGTCAGCACATTCGCCGTGTGCAAACTCGCCTTCGGCCGGCCCTTCGTCGACCGTGAACGCCAACGTATTTACGTACGTGGCGTGCTGACCCTGCAGGATCGCCTCGACCTGACCCACGAATATCTGCACCTGGCCTTTGAAGCACACCCCAATGGCCAGGATGAAACCTACATCGAAGGGCTCGCCCGTCATCTTTTGCTGGAATAGACCATGACACTCCGTTATCCACAGGTCTTGTTGCTGCTCTGCACGTTGACCGCACTAGCGCCGGCCATCGCTGCCGACAGCGACAAACTCGACACCCCGGTCGGCGGCTGGCGCAGCGGCGCCCCCGAAGGCGAGGGCGAAAGCTTTCGCCAGACCGTCAACTACCCGGCCTCGTCGGTCAACACCCCGGTCGGCCAGGCCAACACTGCCCGCATCAGCGGCGACATCAAAGCCTCGCCCAAAAGCAACGAGCCCGGCCGACTGATCGTCAACGGCGTGAGCATGCCGCTGAAAATTGACGACAGCGGCCACTTCGATCGTCCGTTCTCCTTCCCCAATGGCAGCAACAGCGTCGAAGTGCGCAGCCCCGACGGCCAACAACGCCACCGCACGCAATTTCTCAACACCAGCGGCGGCGCCACCCCGGCAAAACTGCGCGTACTGCTGGCGTGGGACAGCGACGGCACCGACCTTGACCTGCACCTCGTCACCCCCGACGGCGCACACATCTGGTACGGCAACCGCGTCGCACCCAACGGTGCAGCACTCGACGTTGACGTCACCACCGGCTACGGCCCGGAAATCTTCGCCATGCCGGCGCCGATCAAGGGCCAGTATCTGGTGTATGTGAATTACTACGGCGGTGGCTATCGCGGGGATGAGGATGGCGGCGATGAGGCGGTGCAGGCGCTGACCACCGCGCAGGTGACGGTGATTACTGAAGAAGGCACACCGAACGAGAAAATGGAGACGTTTCTGATCCCGATGCGCGCGGTGGGGGAGCTGACGCTGGTGAAGTCGTTCAGTTATCCGTGAGACTCAGGTACAGCGAGCGCAACGTCTGCACACGATTGCGCCCCTGATCCTTGGCACCGTACAGCGCCTGATCGGCTTCCGAGAGCAGGCGGGACAAGTCGTAGCCGGATTCGCGAGTGGTTACTACGCCGATGCTGACGCTGAGCAACCCCGGCTCAAGAATCGACAATTGCGAAAAGGAGCGGCGGATTCGCTCAGCAATCTCCAGTGCAGTCTGCTCGTCGCAGTCGCTGAGAAGGCAAGCAAACTCCTCACCGCCGATCCGCCCGCAAACATCTTCCTTGCGCAGGCTCTCGACCACGATCCGGCCAAACGCGATCAACGCCTGATCCCCAACGGGATGGCCATAGGTGTCATTCAGGCGCTTGAAGTTATCCAGGTCGCACAGCAACAACGCTGCCGGTTCCCCGTATTGCTGACTTTCGGCAAGCAACTGCCCGGCGTTCATCATGAACGCGCGACGATTGCCAATGCCCGTCAGCGGATCGCTGAACGCCGCCGCTTTGAGCTTGAGCTCTGCACGCTCCTTGACCATCGCCAGCGTGATGTAGGCAATGCCGATGACATAGAGCATCGACTCGAACAGCATGAACGAGAAAAACGGCACGCCCTCGCCACTGCCCAGCAAAGCTTTGGTCACCGGCAGCCCTTCATCGGTCGCACTGCGAACCGCGTAGAACACGGTGTGCAAAACGGTCAGCACCAGCGCCGGCATAAACGCGACGTCCAGGGTGTGGCGGCTGCGCCAGAGCTCCAGCGTGGTCATCACGCCGTAACCGAATGCCAGCAAGGAGTAGATTAGAACCCGATTGGGCATCGACTCGTAGAAGGCGGGAATCAGGCACAACGTCAGCCAGGCGAACGCCCCCGCCATAATGCCGGACACTGAAGGCCTGCGCCCGACCAGCGTGCGCATGGCCGTCCAGTTCATTGCGGCGCTGAGCAGTAAAATCACATTGCCAAACACAATGGGAATCAAGTCGACGCCTCGATCACGCCAACTGACCAGCACCACGCCCAGGGCGCCCAGCAGCATCATGCTGCCGAGATAGGCAAGCGGCGGCTCGCGGGTTTCGCGATACCAGGCGTGCAGCGTCAACAACCCCATCAAAAAGAAGACGAAGACCGAAACGACCAGCAGGGTCGGGATATGCAGGGCCATTCCATGGATTCCCGTGAGGCTCAATACCGGAATCCGGCCGGGGTCGGGGATGCGGGTAAAAACAGAGGGCGGTGACAGGGCTGGATTTAGCACCGAGCCATTGCAATTGGCAAGTGTCGGTTGCCGAATGACACAGCGGAACCGCCTAAAGGCTCACGCCGTATCCGCGGTTCACGGGGCTGAATAGGTACTGGCGGAGGATGGCATCAAGGTGACGCTGAAGTGCTCGTTGCCCACTGGTTTCTTTCCGGGTGTTGGAGAGGTTACGGCGATGATCGTCGCCTGATCCTGACGGCGCATCGGCATCACCACGCTGGTGTCGGCATTCAAGTAGCTGGCCATCGTCGCGAGCGTGAGCCCGACAAAAGGCGAAGCCGAGCCAGTGTCACCCAAGCGCTGAGTAAGGTCGTAACCCGCGCGCGAATCGAGCAGGTTCAGCGAACTGTGTGTTGCGTTGAGCGCTGGCAACAGCTGCGCCATTGCCGTGGCGTTCGAGCCACTGTCGAAGAACAGCCGGGTGGGCTTTTGCGTGAGCCCGGCCGTTGCCTCGTTCCAGCCAGCGGCCAGCTTCAGCGTCATCGCCTCACGCTTCAGCGGTTCGCCGTTATTCGGCCGCCGCAGCGACACGCTGACCGGCCGATGCAGCCTGGCCAGTACCGGCAGCGCATCCCATTGCTCGAACGCACGCTGGGTCCAGGGTTGAGGAATGAACGGCGAGGGCTGAAACGCCACGGCGGGTTTGCGTGCTCCCCAACCGGTGAACTCCGGGTCGATTCTGTTCTCGTTGATCCTGGCAAACTGAGCGTAGTAACGCAGCCATTCAACGCGCTCGGGGCGCCCGACGACCATGGCGACCATCGAGTCGGTGAGCTCACCGGGCTTACGCGGCCCGGGCCCACCAATCAGCGGCGCTTTTTTTGCGGAGAGGGCAAACGACATGCTGAAGCCCTCTACGTTGTAGATCAGCACGGCGGGGAGGTCGGGGTTTTGCTCGAACAACTGGAATAACGCTTCCAACAGACCTTCAGGGGTGTCGTTGCAGACTATGCCGTCTTGCAGATTACGCACGCGATGCCAGTGCAGGCCCGCCTCCGTGCGGTAAGAGTCGACCATGCCTGAGAGCATCTTTCGGGTTCTATCTGGAGAGAAGCGCAGGTTCGGCGTAGCGGGGTTCCAGCCTCGGACCACGGTGATGGTGGGAATGGGCCATTTCTCCACGAAGTCGCGTAAACCCAGTTCGAGCGCGTCAGCCTTGCGCTTTTCGTAGGCCAGGTCCTTGTCGTCGCTATCCACTGGGTATTTTCCTGGATCGGTCGGCAGGATGCTGCCCGCGTGCAGGGAATCGGCCTGTTTCGCATTCTGCTCCTGCAAGGCTTTCCAGACCTGACCCTGCCGGAATACATCGAGACTTATGCCGACGGCGAGCACATCCAGAGTGCCTAGACGGGGCGAAGTGGCTGGCGCGCGGTAACGGTCATTCACGGGCATGGTTGGCGCTTCATTGGCCGAAGTGTAGGGCGTGACGGTGGAGGGTGGACTGACAAAGCAACGAGTGAGCGTCAGCGGCTGTTCAGCCGCTTGAGGCAGAGGGCCGGTCAGGAAAAAACCGATGAAAAGCAGGCAGGCAGGATTGATAGGCAGGCGGTTTTTGCGCTTGCGACGCAGGCTGGCCGTGCCGCCATCGTCGGCGCACCGGCTGTCGCTATCCAGTGTGCGCAAAGGGGCGAAGCAGACTTTCTTTACTTGAGTTGCGTCGGTCATCGTGTGTTTCTTCCTTGAAAGTTACCCCGTGGCTGACCTTTCACGTTGATCCCCGACCATGATGACCATCGTGCGGGGGCAAACTCATGACAGCTTTGCTCGCGGCCGCTTATTGACGGTGCGCCTCGAATACGTAGGGGTTTCCCGGGTCCGGGAAGTGCAGCAGGTACTGCGCAACCGGCGTTTTACCATCGGACAGCCGATAATCCATTTTCAGACCGAGAGGGCTGTTTTCCAGCTCTGGACCCAGATAGGAATTGTCCGGATAACTGAACTGGTTCCGCGGCGCCCTGCGAATGCCTGCACAGGACGCAAACAGCGGCGGTAGTGCGTAAAGGTGTCGCTCGTGCACCAACAGCACCTGAGTGTAGCGAACACCGTGGCCACTGCTCACATACTGCATCTCGACACACGTCGAGGTGCCATGGCGCCAAACCGTAGCCGACGCCAGATTTTCCGGGTCGACGGGATCATTTGTGCGCCATGCCGGTGGCGCGAAGTTGCTGGCGTCGCGCAGTAGCCAACGCTGTTTGCCGATCATCAGGGCCTCGCCATCGAAGACAATCTCGGGCATGCCTTTGGGCGGGCTGAGAGCCAGATCTTCGGGGGCGCTCCACTGCGCCTGGTCATAACGTTCAAACGCCGGGCGCATGGCATTGACCCAAAGGCAGTGCCTCGGTGATTCCGAGCAGGGCATGCTCAGTTCGGTCCCGGGCCCTGTAAACAGGTTGCTGCCCAGCGACTCATAAAAAGCACGGTAATCACTGAATTGTACCGGGGCTGCCTTCGCCAGAAAGGACAGGCTCGCGCCACTAAACAGGATCAGACAACGGGTAAGTTTGCTCATCGATGCCCCTTGGCGCCGGATGCCTATTGATGTCACCGGAAATGACGGCATGCAAATCGTTTTTTCGATGTCGGCTGTGGACTGATACGTGTGCGAATAATGTGGGGACGGGTTTATTTCAGACATTAAAAAGCCGGCTTGTGGCCGGCTTCTCGGGGACTGGCTTGGCCTATTTTTGGTAAGCCTTGCCAGCCTTCAAAACGTACATCCGGATCTGCGTCCGGCTGTGGGACTTGGTCAGACGTTGGTCTGCCGCGTCGGGCGCTGCCTGAGCCGCGGGGCGGGTCGATGCGCAAATGTGGGGCGCAGGATACTGAGTTTTGCCTGGGATTCCCAGTCTGAAGTGCGGTTTAGAGCGACTTCTTCGCCAGAAATCCGGGATTTGTACCGATTGTCCGGGCCTCTTCGCGAGCAGGCTCGCTCCCACAGGGATTGTGCAAAGTAGAAAAGGCGCACCGGATCAAAGAAACGGCACCACCGGCCGCCGTTTGCTCACTGTCGACCACCAGAACACCCAGCCCAATATATGAATTCGCTGCTCTTCGATTTGCGCCGGATGGAACACTTCGTCCGGGTATTCGCTGTTGTTGTGGCTGCGCAGGCGCAAGCCGTTGCCGGGCATGCGGTGCAGGTATTTGATGCGTAGCATGCCGTCGTGTTCGATGGCGTAGATTTCGCCGTCGACGACTTGGGTCAGGCCGCGGTCGATGGCGACGACGGAGCCATCTTCGATGCGCTCGGCCATGCTGTTGCCGATCATGTGCGCGCAGATGGCGTCTGTATGGCGAATGTCCAGTTTGTCGAGGTGCGCGCGCAGCAGGCGAATGGATTGGTCCGGGTCATGGATGACGTGTGTTTTGCCGGAGCCGTTGGTGAGCGGCGTTTCCTTGAAGAAGGCCAGGTCGATGTCGTTGGGATTGATGAACCGATAGGCGCCCTGAGGATCGTGGGCGTCGTAGGTGTCGCCGTTGCTGGCAGGGGGTGTCAGGCTCGGCGATTCCTTGGCGCCTTCGCCGGTTTTCAGCCATTCGCTGTTGACGGACAGCAGGCGTGAGACTTCTTCCATGCGATACGCCGGGACGCCCCGGGTGTACCAGTTGTGGACATTTTGGGCTTCCGTGCCCCAGAACTTTGCGAAACCCGTCGTCGAGATGTTCGCAGCTTCCAGGAGTGCCTTGAATCTTGGACCGCTAGTGTTCTTTCTCATAAACACGGAGTCTACGGCCGTGCTAGAGCAGTTTGAATAAACCGGGCGTTCAAAAACGGGCTGAATTTTGCGACGGGATGTAAGACGTTCTTGTGGGAAATTACACAGGTTAAAACTTTTCTGTAGTCCGCTATAAACACTCTGTTTAAGGCAGCTTTTCACAGGCACAAAAAACCCCGGATCAACCGGGGTTTTCTTCAAGCATCACGCGTAGCGCGGGAGCTTAGCCTTTGTAGGCGGCAACCGACTTGGTGATTGCTTCGCGGGCGGCGTCTGCACCGGCCCAGCCTTCGATCTTGACCCATTTGCCTTTTTCGAGATCTTTGTAGTTCGCGAAGAAGTGCTCGATCTGCTGGATCAGCAGTGGCGGCAGGTCGGTGTATTCCTTCACGTCGACGTACAGCTGGGACAGCTTGTCGTGTGGCACTGCGATGACTTTGGCATCGCCGCCGCCGTCGTCGGTCATGTTCAGGATGCCGACTGGACGTGCGCGGATCACCGAGCCTGGAGCAACCGGGTAAGGGGTCACAACCAGCACGTCGAGGGGATCACCGTCGTCAGCCAGGGTGTTCGGGATGTAACCGTAGTTGGCCGGGTAGAACATTGGGGTGGCCATGAAACGGTCAACGAACAGGCAATCGCTGTCTTTGTCGATTTCGTATTTGATCGGCGCGTGGTTGGCCGGAATCTCGATCGCGACGTAGATGTCGTTCGGCAGGTCTTTGCCAGCCGGAATCTTGCTGTAGCTCATTGGGCGTTGCCCCCGTAGTTGACCAAAAACACTTGGCCGGATTGACCAAAAAGTGGCGGCGATTATAGGCATATTCTGCCGTCGACGCCATGTACCGAAAGTCGTGCAGCGCTTAGTCGTGCGCCTGATAGACCGGGTCTGTGGCCTGAAGTTGCCGCAACCTGCCCAACGGGTCCTGACGGTAGAAAAGCTGTAGCTGCGCATAGACCTGTGGATAAGCCTCGTGCAGCAGATCCGGGGCGCTGAAAAAGTACTCGCTGGTGACGGCGAAGAACTCGGCGGGGTTTTCCGCCGCATACGGATCGATGGCGGTTTCGGCATCAGGGTTGCGATCGAGCTGACGGTTGAGGTCGTCGTAGGCGTGTTGCATCACCTCGGCCCAGTCGCTGACGCGCATGTCGGCGTGCAGCGGCGGCAGGCCGTTGGCGTCACCGTTGAGCATGTCGAGTTTGTGCGCCAGTTCGTGGATCACCAGGTTGTAGCCTTCCCAGCCACCACTGGCCATCACGCCGGGCCAGGCGAGGATGATCGGCCCCTGTTGCCAGGCTTCGCCGCTGTGCTCGCCGTCCCATTCGTGTTCGACACCGCTGGCGTCGCGGTGACGTTGCGGGCTGAGGAAGTCGTCGGGATACAGCACGATCTCATGAAACCCCTGATACCAGTTCAAATCGCCCAGATGCAGCAGCGGCAATTGCGCCTGCGCCGCGAGCAACAGGCGTTGTTCCTGATGCAGTTCGACGCCGGGCAGGGCGGTCAGGTGTTTGTCGTCGAGGAAGAGTACGCAGGCTTCGCGCAGCCACTGATCTTCGGCAGCGCTGATGCCGTCAAGAAAGCTCAGGTGATGGCGCACCCGTCGCCACATTTCATCGGCAATCGGGTGCTTTGCCAGCAGGCGCCGGCGACGCCAGGCGCTCAGCGACCACATCGGCTTAGTGTGATTGGGCTTTGGTGCCGCCGAATCGGCTGCGAACCACGCCGATGATCATCGGGACCAGCGACAACAGGATGATGCCAACGACCAGCAACGACAGGTTTTTCTTGATGAATGGCACGTTGCCGAAGAAATAACCCAAGGTCACCAGACCGCCAACCCACAACACCGTACCGAACACGCTGAAACCGAAGAACCGCGGGTAGGGCATCTTCGCCACACCGGCGACGAACGGCGCAAAGGTGCGGATGATCGGCAGGAAGCGCGCCAGCGTCACGGTCTTGCCGCCGTGCTTGTCGTAGAAGTCGTGGGTTTGTTGCAGGTAATCGCGACGGAAAATTTTCGAGTTCGGGTTGCTGAACAGCTTTTCGCCGGCCGTTCGTCCGATCACGTAGTTGGTGCTGTCGCCGAGTATGGCCGCGAGCATCAGCAGACCGCCCAGCAGCACCGGATCCATGCCGCCGCCTGCAGCAACGGCGCCGGCGATGAACAGCAACGAATCACCCGGCAGGAATGGCATCACCACCAGACCGGTTTCACAGAAAATCACCAGAAACAGGATGGCGTAGATCCATGGCCCATAGTTGTTCACTAGCAAATCGAGGTAAACATCGAGATGCAGGATAAGGTCGAGCGGGTTGAAATCCATGGGGGCACCTGTTTGACGGCCCGACTCGGCAGGCCTGTGCGGATGACTTCGTGTAAGCCTACAAGCGGGTGTAGTTTTTCTTACAAGCCGGAAAGATCGGGATTATACGGTCTGAAGGATGAAAAGCGCGTTGGTTTTGTAGCGAGGGATGTCGAGGTGTGAACAATTGTCAGCAAGCAGTCGGCGTGCCTGAGGGAGCGGGCTCCCTCATCACACGTTTCATTGACAGTCAGAGTTCGTCGCTGATCGGCAGCACGTAGTTCTTGAACTCGGTGTCTTCCTTGAACCCGATGGATTCATAGGTTTTCTGCGCGACTTCGTTGTTGCTGCTGGTGGAGACGCGCATGCGCACGGCCTGGGTTTCCTTGGCCATTTTCTTCGCGGTGCGGATCAGGTTGTCGGCGACCAGTTGGCGGCGGGCATCTTCGGCGACATAGATGTCGTTGAGGATCCATACGCGTTTGAGCGACAACGAGGAAAAGCTTGGATAGAGCTGACAGAAACCCATCAGTTTTTTGTCGTCATCATCGGCCAGGGCCAGATAGATCACCGATTCCTTGCGGCGCAGGCGTTTTTCGAGGAACGCGCGGGAGGAATCCGGGTAAGGCAGGGAACCGTAGAACTCGCGATATTTGACGAACAACGGAGTCAGTAAATCCAGATGTTCGAGGGTCGCTTGAATAATCCGCATGATAGGTCTCGTCTTCAAGTGGCTGTCTTCAACTGCTCTGACGGCGATGGGAAACCCGTGCGGCCGTGCATCGATCCTGCCTGAAACCTGCGCAGAAACGCAATGCGGAAACGGTTCAGGCAGGAGGCGGGCTGAGTAGGAAGTTTCCTTTCATGTCCGCACCGGCGTCCGACTCCAGCGTCTGAACCTGTGCTTCGTCCTTCAGATTCACGCCCGACAGCTGTCTGCGACAAGCTTCGCGCATCAAATACAGCAAGCGATGCGCCGCCATGCCGTAGCTCAAGCCTTCGAGCCTTACATTGGAAATGCAGTTGCGGTAGGCGTCGGTCAGGCCGATCTTTGGATTGTAGGTGAAATATAAACCGAGGCTGTCCGGAGAACTGAGGCCCGGGCGTTCGCCGATCAGCATCACCAGCATTTTTGCGCCGAGCAGTTGACCGATCTCATCGCCAACTGCAACACGGCCCTGTTCCACCAGAATAACGGGCGCCATCGACCAGCCGTCGGCGCTCATCTGCTCTTCCAGTCGTGTGAGAAACGGCAAGGTATGCCGATGCACCGCAAGCGCCGACAGGCCGTCAGCCACGACAATCGCCAGATCGACACCGCCCGGATGCGCCTGCGCGTATTCGCGCAAGCGTTGGGCCGAGTCGTCGCTGAGCTTG
The DNA here is from genome assembly GCF_001648775.1 of Pseudomonas fluorescens. GTDB lineage: Bacteria > Pseudomonadota > Gammaproteobacteria > Pseudomonadales > Pseudomonadaceae > Aquipseudomonas > Aquipseudomonas fluorescens_M. The sequence continues at coordinate 228,931 of NZ_LVEJ01000016.1, read as the reverse complement.
CGCCCCAGATCCGGGCGTTGCAGGTAGCTGTTGCGATCCACGGCGGCGCTGTGCAGCAACAAGGATTCGCGTCCGCGCTCGCTCAGTTGCGCGCTGAGGCCAGCGTGATCGAAAGGCAGATGCACGGCGTCGCGCGCCTGGGCGTGGGCAAACTGGAAGTCCAGTTGCGCAGTGGTTGGCAGGCTGGTGCCGGTGCGGCCCAGAGCAATACGCGCCGGAGTCAGGCGGCGTAGTTCCAGCCAAGGGTTTTGCGGGTCGATGGGCGGTTTTTCCATGTGACTCATCCCAGTTGCGCCAGCGCCTGGCGGAAGGCCGGCGGCAAGTTGTTACCGAAGCGGACCTTGCCGTCCGCTTGGGTGAAGATGCCCATGTTCGCCAGCCATTGCTCGAACTCCGGCGCCGGTTTCAGGCCCAGCGTCTGCCGCGCATAGAGCGCGTCGTGGAACGAAGTGGTCTGGTAATTGAGCATGATGTCGTCGGAGCCGGGAATGCCCATGATGAAGTTGATCCCGGCGACACCGAGCAACGTCAGCAGGGTGTCCATGTCGTCCTGATCGGCTTCGGCGTGGTTGGTGTAGCAGATATCGCAGCCCATCGGCACGCCGAGCAGCTTGCCGCAGAAATGGTCTTCGAGCCCGGCGCGGATAATCTGTTTGCCGTTGTAGAGGTACTCCGGGCCGATAAATCCTACAACCGTGTTGACCAGGAACGGCTTGAAATGTCGCGCCACGGCGTAGGCCCGGGTTTCGCAGGTTTGCTGATCGACACCGTGATGGGCGTTGGCCGACAGCGCACTGCCTTGGCCGGTTTCGAAATACATCAGGTTCTGCCCGAGAGTGCCGCGATTCAGACTCAGGCCGGCGTCGTAGCCTTCCTGCAAGACATTCAGGTTGATGCCGAAACTGGCGTTGGCCGCTTCGGTGCCGGCAATCGACTGGAACACCAGGTCCAGCGGCACGCCACGGTTGATCGCCTCGATCGAGGTGGTGACGTGGGTCAGCACGCAGGCCTGGGTCGGGATGTCATAGCGCTGGATGATCGCGTCGAGCATCTCCAGCATCGCGCAAATCGAGGCGATGCTGTCGGTGGCCGGGTTGATACCGATCATCGCGTCGCCATTACCGTAGAGCAGGCCGTCGAGAATGCTTGCAGCGATGCCCGACGGTTCGTCGGTCGGGTGATTGGGTTGCAGGCGCGTCGACAGGCGCCCACGCAGGCCGAGGGTGCCGCGGAATTTGGTGACCACGCGGATCTTTTGCGCCACCAGCACCAGATCCTGCACGCGCATGATCTTTGATACCGCCGCGACCATTTCCGGAGTCAGGCCGGGGGCGAGATTACGCAGGCTGGTTTCGTCGGCGGCCTCGCTGAGCAGCCAGTCGCGGAAACTACCCACGGTGAGGTGGCTGACCACGGCGAAGGCTTGCTTGTCGTGGGTGTCGATGATCAGCCGGGTGACTTCATCAGCCTCATAAGGAATCAGCGCTTCTTGCAGGAAATGCGTGAGCGGGATGTCGGCCAGTGCCATTTGCGCAGCTACGCGCTCGCCATCATTGAGGGCGGCGACGCCGGCGAGGAAGTCCCCGGAGCGCGCCGGGCTGGCCTTGGCCATGACGTCCTTGAGACTGTCGAAGCGATAGGTCTGGGCGCCGACGGAATGGGCAAATGCGGCCATGGGGCGGTGTCCTCCTGATTCTGTGGATAACTCAGTTCCCTGTGGGAGCGAGCTTGCTCGCGAATGCGGTGTGTCATTCAGCATCCCTTTCGCCTGACCCTACGCCTTCGCGAGCAAGCTCGCTCCCACATTGGATTTGTGTGCACCTCTATATAGCGGGCACCGGGCGAAAGGCCCGGTGCCGGTGCAACTAGATACCTTCGAGCATAGCGTCTGCCGGCGCTTCGGCGCGTTGCTTGGCGGTCAGCTGGAAATACAGGTAACCAGCGGCCATGAAGCCAAGGAACACACAACCGATCAGCGTGTTGAACCACGCCATCGCGATCAGGCACACCACCGCCAGAAACAGCGCAATCGCCGGCACCACCGGATAGCCCGGCGCACGGAAGGTGCGCTCCAGGTTCGGCTCGGTCTTACGCAGTCTGAACAGGCTGAGCATGCTGATGATGTACATCACGATCGCGCCGAACACCGACATGGTGATCATCGCTGCGGTCAGGGTCATGCCTTGCAGATTGACCAGACCGTCGCTGTAAATCGCCGCAATGCCGATCACGCCACCGGCCAGAATCGCCCGATGTGGCGTCTGGAAGCGCGACAGCTTGGCCAGGCCTTTAGGCAGATAACCGGCGCGGGCGAGGGCGAAGAACTGCCGCGAGTAGCCAAGAATGATCCCGTGGAAACTCGCCACCAGGCCGAACAGGCCGATCCACACCAGCATGTGCATCCACGACGAATTGTTGCCGACCACAGCTTTCATCGCTTGTGGCAGCGGGTCGTTGATGTTCGACAGTTGGCGCCAGTCGCCGACGCCGCCGGCCATGACCATTACGCCGATGGCGAGGAACACCAGGGTCAGAATGCCGCTGACGTAGGCTTTGGGAATCGTCCGTTTCGGGTCCTTCGCTTCTTCGGCGGCCATGGCGGCGCCCTCGATGGCGAGGAAGAACCAGATTGCGAACGGTATCGCCGCGAAGATCCCGGGGATCGACCCCAGGGTGAATTCATTCGAGCCCGACCAGCCATTCAGCACGAAGTTACTGAAGCTGAAGCCCGGCGCGACCACGCCCATGAACACCAGCAACTCGGCGACGGCGAGCACGGTGACTACCAGCTCAAAGGTCGCCGCGATGCTGACGCCGAGGATGTTCAACGTCATGAAGACGAAATACGCGCCGACGGCGGCGATCTTCGGATCAAGCTCCGGATATTGCACGTTGAGGTAAGCGCCGATGGCCATGGCAATCGCCGGTGGCGCAAAGACGAACTCGATCAGCGTGGCGATGCCGGCGATCAATCCGCCTTTCTCGCCGAACGCCCGACGGCTGTAGGCAAACGGCCCGCCGGCGTGTGGGATCGCAGTAGTCAATTCGGTGAAACTGAAGATGAAGCAGGTGTACATGGTTGCGACCATCAAGGCCGTGACCAGAAAACCCAGGGTGCCGGCGGTGCCCCAGCCGTAACTCCAGCCGAAATATTCGCCGGAAATCACCAGGCCGACGGCAATGCCCCACAGGTGCAGGGTGCCGAGTGTGGGTTTGAGCTGTGTGGTGGAAGTCATAAGTCCTCTCTGTTTTTTATTGTTTGATCTGTTGGACTTTCGGGTGTGGCGGTTGAGGTGGATGAGTGCTGTTCACGCAGCGGCAGTTATCACGCAAAACCTGAATGACGGGTACGCAAGGGCCGTGCCAGAGCGGCCAGGCCTTGTGTATTGTGTGATTGAGGACGCCTTCGCGAGCAGGCTCGCTCCCACAAAGGAATTGGCTCGCCACAAATCCACTGTGGGAGCGAGCCTGCTCGCGAAAGCCGTTGAACGGGCGACACAGAAATATCTGAGTCGCCCTCAGGTTTTAGAAGAAGCCCAACGGATTGATGTCGTAGCTCACCAGCAGGTTTTTGGTTTGCTGGTAGTGATCGAGCATCATCTTGTGCGTCTCACGCCCCACACCGGACTTCTTGTACCCGCCAAACGCAGCATGCGCCGGGTACAGGTGGTAGCAGTTGGTCCACACGCGACCGGCCTTGATCGCGCGGCCCATGCGATAGGCGCGGTTGATGTCGCGGGTCCACAGGCCGGCGCCGAGGCCGAACTCGGTGTCGTTGGCAATCGCCAGGGCTTCGGCTTCGTCCTTGAACGTGGTGATGCTCACCACTGGGCCAAAGATTTCTTCCTGGAACACGCGCATTTTGTTGGTGCCCTTGAGCAGGGTCGGCTGGATGTAATAGCCGGTCGACAGATTGCCCTCGAGTTTTTCCACTTTGCCGCCGGTCAACAGCTCGGCGCCTTCGCCCTTGGCAATTTCCAGGTACGAAAGGATTTTGTCGAATTGCTGCTCGGACGCCTGCGCGCCGACCATGGTGTCGGTGTCCAGCGGATCGCCGCGTTTGATTTGCAGGACTTTCTTCATGACGACGGCCATGAACTCGTCGTAGATCGATTCCTGTACCAGCGCGCGCGATGGGCAGGTGCAGACTTCGCCCTGGTTGAAGAACGCCAGCACCAGACCTTCAGCGGCTTTCTCAATGAATGTCGGCTCGGCTTGCATGATGTCTTCGAAGAAGATGTTCGGCGATTTGCCGCCCAGTTCCACAGTCGACGGAATGATGTTCTCGGCCGCGCATTTCATGATGTGCGAGCCGACCGGCGTCGAGCCGGTGAAGGCGATCTTGGCGATGCGTTTGCTGGTGGCCAGCGCTTCGCCGGCTTCTTTGCCATAGCCTTGAACAATGTTCAGCACGCCCGGCGGCAGCAGGTCGCCGATCAGTTCCAGCAACACGGTGATGCCCAGCGGGGTTTGTTCGGCGGGCTTGAGCACTACGCAGTTGCCGGCGGCCAGCGCTGGTGCAAGTTTCCACGCGGCCATCAGGATCGGGAAGTTCCACGGGATGATCTGGCCAACCACGCCCAGCGGTTCATGGATGTGATAGGCCACGGTGTTGCCGTCAATTTCGGCAGCGCTGCCTTCCTGGGCGCGCAGGCAGCCAGCGAAGTAGCGGAAATGGTCAGCGGCAAGCGGGATGTCGGCGTTGAGGGTTTCGCGGATGGCTTTGCCGTTGTCCCAGGTTTCGGTGATCGCCAGCAGTTCGAGGTTCTGTTCGATGCGGTCGGCGATTTTCAGCAGGATCAGCGAGCGCGCCTGCACGGAGGTCGAACCCCATGCATCGGCAGCGGCGTGAGCGGCGTCCAGTGCCTTGTCGATGTCTTCGGCAGTGGAACGGGGGAATTCGGCAATTGGCTGGCCATTGACTGGCGAGGTGTTGGTGAAGTACTGACCTTTGACAGGCGCGACGAACTCGCCGCCGATGTAGTTACCGTACTTGCTCTTGAACGAGACTTTGGCGCCTTCAGTACCGGGGTGAGCGTAACGCATGATGATGTTCTCCTTGGCTTTGTACTTATTAGAGAAACGCGCAAGTGCGCTTGCTATAAGCGTAGAGCAAAGGTCGGGCCACTGCCGTGCAGGGCAGGTAAATCAAGGCTTTGCGTGGTTTTTGTCGGACGAGCGGATTGTGCCTGTGACGGTTTCGGTACAGTCTGGGTGACAGTTTGTACCGCTTATGGCACAGGCAGTGACCGGGCAGTCTTGCCAGCATTGCAATGCGTCGGTGGCTGGAGGATGCTGGGCGTCACCTCAGCATTGGGCCGTCGAGCCTCGGGGAGAACAATAAGAAATGCACGACAACCATTTGAGTCGCCATGCCCAACAGGTTCTCACCGTTACCCAGGGCAAACCGCATGTTCACGGTCCCGGTGCCGATCCGTCGATTGCCCGTTCGTGGCTGCGCTGCCTTGAGGACTATCACCTCGACCCGGCGCTGACCATGGCGCCGACCGTGCTCGAACACGGGCGCGTCCTCGAAAGCCGCGAACGCCTGCAGCAAGTGTTGCAGATCGCCGGCAATGAAATGAGCAGCTTGCATCAACAGCTTTCCGGCGCCGGCCATGCAGTGTTGCTGACCGACGCGCGCGGGGTGATCCTCAACTGCGTCACCGCGCCATCCGAGCGCAAGATCTTCGAACGCGCCGGGCTGTGGCTCGGCGCGGACTGGAGCGAGGCCTGCGAAGGCACCAACGGCATCGGTACCTGCCTGGTCGAGCGCCAGGCACTGACCATCCATCAGGAGGAACACTTTCGCGGTCGCCACACGGGCCTGACCTGTTCGGCGAGCCCGGTATTCGACCCGCACGGCGAACTGCTGGCCGTTCTTGACGTGTCGTCGGCGCGCCACGATGTCTCGCGGCAAAGTCAGTTCCACACCATGGCGCTGGTCAATCTGTCGGCGAAAATGATCGAGAGCTGCTACTTCCTGCGCTGTTTCGATAATCAATGGTTGCTGCGTTTTCATCTGCAAGCCGAATCGGTCGGGCTGTTCAGCGAAGGTTTGCTGGCGTTTGACGGCGAAGGGCGGATCAGTGCGGTCAATCAGAGCGCGCTGAATTTGCTTGGGCATATTCGTGGCGGCCTGCTGGGTAAACCGGTGGAGGCGTTTTTCGATTGTTCGCTGGATGAATTGCTGGGCCGCGCGAGCGCCAATGCCAGCACCAGTTGGCCGCTGCGCACTCGTGACGGGCGGCATTTGTTTGCCGTACTGCGCGGTGAGTCGCGCAAACCTTTACCGATGGTACCGGCTCCGGTTGTCGCTGAAGCGCCGCGCCTGTCGGGCATCTGCCTTGGTGATCAGGCATTGCAGGCGGATTTCCGTAAAGCCTTGCGCGTGTTCGAGCGTGACGTACCGCTGCTGATCAACGGCGAAACCGGCTCCGGCAAGGAAGCCTTCGCCAAGGCTGTGCATCAGGCCAGTCAGCGCTCCGGCAAAGCCTTCGTTGCGCTCAATTGCGCGGCCATCCCCGAGAGCCTGATCGAAAGCGAACTGTTCGGCTATCGCGGCGGCAGTTTCACCGGGGCAAGAAAGGACGGTATGCGCGGCAAGTTGCAGCAGGCCGATGGCGGTACGTTGTTCCTCGATGAAATCGGCGACATGCCGTTGGCTTTGCAGACGCGTCTGCTGCGGGTGCTGGAGGATCGCCAAGTGGTGCCGATCGGCGGCGAGCCGGAGTCGGTCAACGTGCGGATCATCAGCGCCACCCACCGCAATCTGCTGGAGCGGGTCGCGGACGGCAGCTTCCGTGAGGATTTGTATTACCGGCTCAACGGCCTGGAAGTGGCGTTGCCGGCGTTGCGAGAGCGCAGTGATAAATCGCAGTTGCTGGATTTCCTCCTGGCCGAAGAGGCGGGCGCTGAAGCGATCCTGATCGAAGAACCGGCGCGTCAGGCGTTGCTGGCGTTCAACTGGCCGGGGAATGTGCGGCAGTTGCGCAATGTGCTGCGTACGTTGGCGGCGTTGTGTGATGAAGGGCGGATCGGGATTGAGGATTTGCCGGGGATGATTCGGCAGGTGCGGGTACCGATCTTGCAGCCTGATTTATCTGAACATCCACTGGAAGACGCCGAGCGGTTGGCCTTGCTCGGAGCTCTTGAAAAAACGCGGTGGCATATGACGCATACGGCAGAACAGCTTGGGGTTAGCCGCAATACCCTTTATAGAAAGCTGCGCAAGCATGGGATTGAGCGGCGGGCCAGTTAAAAGGCCCTCACCCTAGCCCTCTCCCAGAGGGAGAGGGGACTGACCGAGTCGCTCTACTGATCTACGCCGACCTGAGTTATAGAGCCGAACTCAGGATTTGAAAGCGACCGAGATCGGCTCCCTCTCCCGCCGAAAAGTGGACTGACCGAGTCGCTCTACTGATCTACGCCGACCTGAAATATCGAGCCGAACTCAGGATTAGACAGCGACCGAGATCGGCTCCCTCTCCCTCTGGGAGAGGGCTGGGGTGAGGGCGGCAGTCTGCAGTCGAGTCGAGATGTTACGGCCCACCCACCCCGCCCCTCACCTAAAGAGTGCGATTTCCCCCTCCCTACGCTAACCTGCGGCCATGTTTTACGAGGTCGACTATGCACATTCATATTCTGGGTATCTGCGGGACTTTCATGGGCTCGATGGCAGTGTTGGCCAAAGAGCTGGGCCATCACGTGACCGGTTCCGACGCCAACGTCTATCCACCGATGAGCACACAGCTTGAAGCCCAAGGCATTCAACTGACGCAGGGCTACGACCCGGCGCAGCTCGATCCGGCGCCGGATCTGGTGGTGATCGGCAACGCCATGTCCCGCGGCAACCCGGCGGTGGAATATGTGCTGAACAAAGGCTTGCCATACGTCTCCGGCCCGCAATGGCTGGCCGATCACGTGCTGCAAGGGCGCTGGGTGCTGGCGGTTGCCGGCACTCACGGCAAAACCACCACCAGCAGCATGCTCGCCTGGGTGCTGGAACACGCCGGCATGAGCCCGGGCTTCCTGATCGGCGGCGTGCCGCAGAATTTCTCGGTGTCGGCGCGTTTGGGCGGTACGCCGTTCTTCGTGATCGAGGCCGACGAATACGACAGCGCCTTTTTCGACAAGCGCTCGAAGTTCGTGCACTACCGTCCGCGCACCGCGATCCTCAATAATCTTGAGTTCGATCACGCCGACATCTTCCCGGATCTACCGGCGATCGAGCGGCAATTCCACCATCTGGTGCGCACCATCCCGAGCGAAGGCCTGGTCATCCATCCGACCACCGAGCCTGCGCTGCAGCGGGTGATCGAAATGGGCTGCTGGACCCCGGTGCAGACCACCGGCGCCGGCGGTCAGTGGCAGGTCAAACTGCTGAGCGAAGACGGTTCGGCGTTTGAAGTGATGTTCGAAGGCGTGTCGCAAGGCACCGTCGAATGGGAACTGACGGGCCAGCACAACGTCGCCAACGCCTTGGCCGCGCTGGCTGCAGCACGGCACGTTGGCGTGGTGCCGTCGATGGGCATCGCCGGGCTGAGCGCGTTCAAGAACGTCAAACGGCGCATGGAAAAAGTCGCCGAAGTCCGCGGCATCACCATCTACGACGACTTCGCTCACCACCCGACCGCCATCGCTACCACCCTCGACGGCCTGCGCAAACGCATCGGCGACGCGCCGCTGATCGCGATCATCGAACCGCGCTCCAACTCGATGAAGCTCGGCGCGCACCGTGATGGTTTGCCGGACAGTGTGGTCGATGCCGACCAGGTCATCTGGTACGCCCCGGCCAACCTCGGCTGGGACTTGGCCGGCACTGCCGCGCTGTGCACGGTGCCGTCGATCGTCAGCGATTCGCTGGAAGGCATCATCGAGCGTGTGAAGAGCCAGGCCCAGCCCGGCACGCACGTGGTGATCATGAGCAACGGCGGCTTCGGCGGCCTGCACGGCAAACTCGCCGAGGCGCTGATATGAACAATGGCCCCGAACGCATCACGCTGGCGATGACCGGCGCGTCTGGCGCGCAGTACGGCTTGCGCCTGCTTGATTGCCTGGTGCGTGAAGACCGCGAGGTGCATTTCCTGATCTCCAAGGCCTCACAACTGGTGATGGCCACCGAGACCGATGTGACGTTGCCGCCCAAGCCACAGATGATGCAGGCCTTCCTGACTGAATACACCGGAGCTGCCGCCGGGCAGATCCGCGTGTACGGCAAGGAAGACTGGATGTCGCCGGTGGCATCGGGGTCGGGTGCTCCAGCGGCGATGGTCGTGGTGCCGTGCTCGACGGGGACGCTGTCGGCGATTGCCACGGGCGCCTGCAACAACCTGATCGAGCGCGCCGCCGATGTCACGTTGAAAGAGCGTCGCCAGTTGATTCTGGTGCCCCGCGAGGCGCCGTATTCGAGCATTCATCTGGAACACATGCTCAAGTTGTCGAACATGGGCGTGACCATTCTGCCGGCCTCGCCGGGCTTCTATCACCAGCCACAGACCATCGATGACTTGATCGATTTCGTCGTGGCGCGGATTCTCAATCTGCTCGGCATACCCCAGGACATGCTGCCGCGTTGGGGTGAGCATCATTTGAGCAGCGATGAATAAGCTGCTGGTCATCGGGCTGGCGTTGTTGCTGAGCGGGTGCGCCACGGTGCGTACACTGGATGCGGCCAAACCGGGAGCGCCGGTGGTGTATTCCGGGACGCGACTGGATTTGTACGCGCTGAATGGCGGATGCTGTGCGATGGATCGTTTCGGGGCTGAGGCGCCGAGCTATCCGGGTGTGGATCTGCCGGGGAGTGCGTTGCTCGATACGCTGTTGTTGCCGTTGTCGCTTCTTACCGTGATCGGCGTGAGTTTTCAGGCAACTGGCGGATTGTAGGGGAGTGCTGCGCACTCCATTCGCGAGCAGGCTCGCTCCCACAGGGGGACGCGGTGCAAATGTGGGAGCGAGCCTGCTCGCGAAAGCTTTCTTCCAGGCGAAATAGATTATTTGCCGAGCTTGCGCAGATCATCCGACTCGATCACCCGCACCCCATCCTGCTCTTCCAGCGCCAGGCGCCACATCGCCCGCGCCAATTGGCACGCTTCGATACCGCGATACTTGCCCGGAATCAACTTCGATAACGGCCCGGCCAATTGCTCGGCCAGACGCGGCTCCGTGCGTTCACCCAACAACAGCGAAGGCCGGCAAATGGTCAACTGCGGCCAGTCCTGCGCGCGCAAGGCCTGTTCCATTTCGCCTTTGACCCGATTGTAGAAAACTGACGATTTCGGATCGGCGCCGATCGCACTGATCACAATCAGGTGCCGCGCGCCCATTTCCCGCGCGCGTTTGGCGAATGCCACGACCATGTCCAGATCCACCGCACGAAACGCCGCTTCCGAGCCCGCCTGTTTGATCGTGGTGCCGAGGCAGCAGTAGGCGATATCGACACGGCCACTGAGCTGCGGCAGAAACGCCTGCGGGTCACCGACCGGGTTTTCCAGGTGCGGATGTTCGGCCAATGGCCGACGCGAAGGGGCGAGCACGCGAGAAATCGTTGGCTCGTTGAGCAAACGGTCGAGTAGATGTTCACCGGTCAAGCCGGTGGCTCCGGCAAGCAATACGTGCTGAGGCGTCAAGTACATAGTGTCTCTCCCTTGATACTGTTCAGCTTAGTTGCTCTTTACCGCTGCGTCGTTCAACGCAGCACTTTGCAAAGCTTTTCTGGCTTGCTGTTTACGCAGCAGTTGCCAGTGCGCCAGCACGGTTTTCGGCGCCCAGATTTGTGGCTCCGAGGCTTCGAAGTTGTCCGCCAGTTCACGCTCGGCCACGGTGGCCTTGGCCAGTTTGAAAGCCTGCTCCAGATCGTCGGTCTGGTTCAGCGCCTGGGCGAACAAGGCGTCGCCGAAGTAGGTGAAGTTGGCTTCTTCCGAGCAGCCGAAGGACACTCGATCGGCGCGCGAGGCGGTCATGATCAGCGTGCGTTCATCTTTCAGCGCCGGAATGAAACCGCCCGAATAGCACGACGAAATCACGATGATCTTGTCGCGGTTTTTCAGCGGCGCGAGCACGGCGGCGAGTTCGTCGGCGGGCAGGTCGGCCAGTTCCATGCGCGGTTGATCGAGCACCAGTTCATGTTCGGCAGTGCCGTGGCTGGTCAGGTAGATGAACAGCAAGTCTTCCGGGCCGCTGCGTTCGGCCAGGGTTTGCGCGGCGCGGCGCAGGTTTTCGCGGGTGGCCATCGGCCGGTCGGCGAGGTGGTCGCGGTGGTTGACCAGGCGGATCTGGCCATAGGCACCGAAACGGGTGTTGAGCATGTTGGCGACATAATCGGATTCACGCAGGAACACGCTTTGCTTACCGTCACCGCCGAGGGTCAGGGTGTATAGCTCGACTGCCGGGGTTGACGGGGGAATGGCGGCCAACGCGTCATCGAGCAAACGGCCCTGAGCGAGCAAACCGAGTTCGAGGGTGTCGGGCAGCAACTTGCCGTCGGCGTCGCGCACGCGCTGGCCGTTGATCCACGTACCGCTCATTACGCTGCCGTCGGTGAGCACCAGCGTGCCGCGTCCCGAGTAACTGTCGTTGTCGAAGCCGCCGATATAGAAGCTGCCGTCCGACAGGTTCAAACGTCCCTGACCGCTGAAGCGCCAGTCGCTGAACGCGCCGATGTAATGGCTGCCGTCGGCGCCGATCAGTTCGCCCTTGCCGGTCAGCGCACCTTCCTTGAACTGCCCGAGCCAGACATCGCCGTCTGCGTTTTCGTAGCGACCCTTGCCGTGCAATTGATTGTTCTTGAAACCGCCGACGTAGATGTCGCCGTCGGCGCTGTTGAAGGTGCCGTTGCCTTCCAGCTGACCGTTGACGAAATGCCCGGTGAACGAGTTGCCGCTGGCATCGCCGCGCTGGCCTTCGCCGTTGGGTTTGCCGTGGGCGAACTGGCCTTGATAGGAGCTGCCGTCGTCCATTTCCAGACGACCGAGCCCGGAATATTGATCAGCCTTGAACTCGCCACGGTAGGTCATGGCGTTTTCTTTCAGCGTACCTTCACCGTCACGCCGACCTTGTTTGAAACCGCCGGTGTAACTGCTGGCGTTGGTGGTCAGGCTGCCCTGGCCATCAAACAGACCTTGCTGGAACAGGCCGCGATAGACCTCGCCGTTGCTGCCGTGCCATTCCCCTTGACCATGCCATTGGCCTTTGTCGAACTGGCCGGCGTACCAACTGCCGTTGGGGTAATCGACGCGCCCCTGACCTTGCAGCAAACCATCGACCAGTTCACCGCGATAGCGTCCGCCGTCCGGCAGGCGCGCATCCGGCGGCAACAGCGATTCGCCGTCGCCGCAAGCGGTGAGCATCAAGGTCAGGGCAATGGGTGCAAGAGAAGCGAGTGAGCGCATAGCGGGATCCGGGCAATTAGGCGACCGAGTATGCCGCAGCTATGCGTCGCATAAATAGAGACGTGACGCGAAACAGCGTGCGCTGCTTCGCATCCAGGACGTTTAGACGAAGCAGAGCGACAGCGGCTCGGCGATATAGGCCGGTTTGTCCGAGCCTTCTATCTCCAGCGTTGCGGTCGCTTTGAGCAGCCATTGGCCGGGTTTTTTCTCGGTCACTTCGCCCAGGTCGACCTTGAGGCGAACTTTCGAATTGACCTTCACTGGCTGGATGAAACGCACGCTGTCCAGACCGTAGTTGACCACCATCTTCACGCCTTGCGGCAGGATGAGGATGTCTTCCATCAGTTTCGGGATCAGCGACAACGACAGGAAACCGTGGGCAATGGTGCTGCCAAATGGCGTTTGCGCGGCTTTGACCGGGTCGACGTGAATGAACTGATAATCACCGGTGGCTTCGGCGAACAGGTTGATGCGCTCCTGATCGATGGTGAGCCATTCGGAACGTCCAAGTTCCTTGCCGACATAATCTTTGAGCTCTGCAACGGGAACATAGGGCATTGAGACTCTCCTTGGGTTCATCGGTTTTATAGTTTTTCAGGTGGGGGGATTTGACCTCCCTGCGAACCACTGTAGATCATCATGGCGATTTGCTCCGGTCAACCGACCATGCTTTTGGCGAATGCCGATCCATAGCGCAGGCGTGCTTATAATGCGGGCGACTTGCGGGGGAGATGTCTGATGTTGTTACGTGGCCTGACCATGCTGGTGCTGTTCCAATTGCTCGGCACGGCACTCAATCATTTGTTGTTGCCGGTGCTGCCGGGGCCCATTATCGGGCTGCTGTTGTTGCTGATCTTCCTGATCGTTCGCGGTGAAGTCGGTGAACCGCTGAACCTGGCGGCGGGCAGTCTGCTGCGTTATCTGCCGTTGTTGCTGGTGCCGCCGGCGGTGGGCGTGATGGTCTATGCGAGCGACATTGCCGCCGATTTCTGGGCGATTGTCGGTGCGCTGGTGCTGTCGCTGATTCTGTCGATGGCCTTCGCCGGCGTGCTGATGCAGCGCCTGGTCAAGCGTCACGCGCCGTCGTCGGAGGAGTCCTGATGCTCTTTGACTGGCAAGGCGCCTGGGCTTCGGTGATTCATCATCCGTTGTTCGGCATTGGCATCACCCTCGGTGCCTATCAACTGGTGCTGGCGGCGTTCGAGAAAACCCGCTGGATCTTTCTGCAACCGGTGCTGGTCTCCATGCTGTTAGTGATCGGCGTGCTGGTCGGCTGCGGCCTGAGCTACGCCGAATACCGCAAGAGCACCGAGATCCTGAGCATTCTGCTCGGCCCGGCCACCGTGGCACTGGCGGTGCCGCTGTATCTCAACCTGCGACGTATTCGGCAATTGTTCTGGCCGATTTTTACTACGCTGGTGATAGGCGGAGTGGTTGCCACGGGCATGGGCGTGTTGCTGGGCTGGTGGTTCGGTGCCGAGCACATGATTCTGATGACCATGGCGCCGAAGTCGGTGACCTCGCCGATTGCGATGCTGGTGGCCGAACAAATTGGTGGCGTCGCGGCGCTGGCAGCGGTGTTCGTGCTGATCACCGGGGTGATCGGCGCGATCTTCGGCCCGGCGCTGTTGACCCGCCTCGGCGTGCACAGTCCCGAAGCGCGAGGCATGGCGCTGGGCATGACCGCCCACGCGGTCGGCACTTCGGTGGCGTTGCAGGAAAGCGATGAGTGCGGCGCCTTTGCGGCGCTGGCGATGAGTTTGATGGGCGTGGCCACGGCAGTCTTCCTGCCGCTGGCGGTGTCGATGGTGGTGTAAGGAAATGTCTATGAGTCTGCCGCTTTTCCCGCTGAACACAGTGCTGTTTCCCGGCTGCAACCTTGACTTGCAGATCTTCGAGGCGCGCTACCTCGACATGATCGGCCGCTGCATGAAACAGGGCGGCGGCTTCGGCGTGGTGTGCATTCTTGACGGCCACGAGGTCGGCGTCGCGCCAGAAGGCTTTGCCCTGGTTGGCTGCGAAGCTCGCATCACCGACTTCCAGCAGCAGGACAACGGCCTGCTGGGGATACGCGTACAGGGCGGTCGCCGTTTCACGGTCTTGCACACCGAAGTGCAACGCGACCAGTTGATCCTCGCCGATATCGAATGGCTGGACGACGAACCCGAGCAACCGTTGCAGGACGAAGATGCCGATCTGGTGGCGTTGCTCAAGGCGCTGGCTGAACACCCGATGGTCGAAGCACTGAACATGGGCACCGAAGCGCTAGGGCAGCAGTCGCTGGCGAACCAATTGGCGTATCTGCTGCCCTTCGCCGAGGAAGACAAGATCGACCTTCTGCAACTCGATGACCCGCAGCAACGCCTCGATGCGATTCAGGCCTTGCTCGATGAATTGCAGGGTGAACTGTTCGCTTAGTGTTAATAAGTTGAGCTTGATCCCGGAGCCTCTCCGCGAGGTAAAGGCATCCGGGTAGCGGTCAGGCTGTAATCGCCCGGATGATCTGCAGCTCTTCAGGGTTGACCCGTGCCTGCGGGTCGCCATCAATCCCCCAGTATTTCTTCAGCGAGTTATAAAACAGCGCGCCGGTGGTCGAGGATTGACGCTTGATGTGGACGACATGAACTCTGCCGGCCAGTTCGTTGCGCTGCTGCGCCCGATCAAGGTCGGCCATCAGCGCTTCAACGCTGGTATAGCTGCGCGCATCGACGACGTACAGCTGCAGCACTTCAAACAGCAGCGACACTTCATAAAGGTTGCCGTTGGAGGTCGCCACGCTGATGGACTCGACGGGTGTTTCCTCATCCACCGTCGGCAACTTGAACAGAACGCTGCCGACAGACAGTTCGTCAGCGTCGAGGCGAATGTCGTCACGGCTGACGGTTTCTTCAAGGTGTGAGGTGTAAATCGTCCAGGTCGACGCGTTGGCGGTTTTGGCCAGGGCGGCCGGCGTCGACAGATGGATAGTCATGTTGCTCGATGGGTAGACGTCATACGCCGAACTTTGGCCCTGCAATACGTAAGTCCCACGATGGTCGATCGAGTCGATATTGACCTGGTGCGGGGTGTCCGGCATCAAGTGAGTTTCTGCCACGCGCGGCGTATTGAAAGGATAGTTGCCATGGCGACGTTTCAGGCAATCCTGGCCGTCACGGGATTTGTTGCCCGGTTCGGCGGCGTCAAGGTTGTAGGAAAGATAAGGCGGCACGACCCGGTAGGAAGCGCCGTCTCTGAACACTAGTAACACGTCATGCCTGGCTTGGACGCCGGCGGCCATCAGGCCTGCGCCGGTGTTGTGCTTTGGGCCGGATCTTTCCCCTATAGCCTCTGAAATGGAAATCGAACGTGAGGCCAGTTGCAGGAGAATGTTGAACTGGCCGTAGTCCAGGGCGCTGTAGCCGGGTGCGCCAGGTGTCAGGTCGACGTGATAAGTGAGCGTGGTTTCGCGCAGTTCGTTGCTGTCGTGGTCGAGATAAATGACGCTGGATGTTTTTGCGGCAGCGGCAGGCAGCATGAAGTCGACGCTACGTTCGCTCCGTGACACGAAATAGTGTTTTTGCGCCTGTGCCGTGGGGCGTATTACGCCGCTGTTGACGGTGTACGGCGCCGGCGGCAGATGGCCGTTGCGGGTGACGATCACTTCCAGGTTTATCGGCTGATCGCCTGGCAACGTCGCCGGCAAAATCGGTAGTAGTTCGTACTTGTCTGAGGTGCTGAACAGCAGCAGGTTGTTGTGCAATGTGCGCTGGCCGTCGAGCAATGAGTAGACGTTGTCGAGGGTCAGACGGTGCTCGGGCAGTTCGCCGTCTTCGCCTTGGCGCGAAGTGATGATCAGTGCGCTGCCGACGATCTGCCATTGCTGGATCTGCGCCATTGGCCAGCCAAACTCGATCAGGCTGGTCTGCTGCCCGTCTTCAATGATCGTCGGGTCTGTCGAGGACTCGGCAATGTAGTAACGATCCGCGCCAGCCCCGCCATCGGCCCGACAATGCGCGCCGCGAATGATGATGTTGTCGTCACCCGCACCGGCCGCCACATGATCGTTGCCGTTGGCGGCAATCACATTGGCCTCGTCATTGCCGGTCACCTGACTGGCACCGCGTAGCAGGGTCGAGACGTTTTCAATGTTGCGCAGGTGCGCCATCGGCAGTTCATCAAGCGCCGGGTCGCCACTGCGCAGCGCCACATGACCGGATTGCAGGTCGATCTTGTAGCCTGTCTGTCGAGTGTCGCGCGTGGGCCGCTCGCCATGGAACGTCAACGTGTCGTTGCCGGCGCCGCCGTCGAGGGTGCTGATGTGCGCCGGGCGAACCCTGCGATCCAGTTCTTGCTCCGGGACGTTGAACTGGAAAGTGTCGTTCTTCTCGCCGCCGCTGATTGCTTTGGCGTCCGCGCCGTAGGCGAAATGGTTCGCAGTGTTGTTGACCCCGACAATCCGGTCGTGACCGCCACCCAGTCGCCAGAACACGCCTTTGCCTTCGCCCGGTTCGCCGCTGACGATGTGCGGCAGTTCGGCTGGCAGGCCGTCGCGGGCATCGATAATGTCATCGCTGTCGACCACCACCGGTTCGTTGCGTAGCTGGAACGGCTTTTCGCCTGCGCGCTCGTCCCACTGGTACTTCCAGACTTTAACCGGGCGCAACTCGACCTTGAAACTGCCGCTCACCACGTGTTCGATGATGTTTTTATAAGGCCCTTGCAACAGGTATTTCGCCGAGTCGTGCAGTTGCTTGGTGTGATCACTCAACAGTTTGCTGGACTTGAAGCGATCCATGACCGACTGATCGAGTTCCTGATGAGTGAAGGCAAACCAGCCGGAACGCAACCGTTCGTGAAAACTCAACTCGATGTAGTCATCGATGTCGTCCACCACCCGGGCGGCACGGTAGATTTCTGCGCCCAGAATCAGCACGGCAGCCGCGGCCAGGCCGAGCGGGCCGGCGACACTGCCAAAACCGGCCAGCGCCGCCGTTCCCAGCGCCAGGCTCAGGCCGGCGCCGGCGATGTTGAGCGCGCCGCTGACGTAGTGATCCTGGGCGGTTTTACCCGTTGCACCTGCGGCGGCGTTGAAGGCGTTGACCGCGCCAATGATGTCGAAGGGCAGGGTGATGACGCTGGCAAACAACCCGGAGCCCCGGCTCAGGGTCTTGCCCAAAGTGGTCGCGGGAAACCGTTTGAATACGTTGCCGCCGCTGTTGAACAGGGCCGCGCCACCTTTGTTCAGACCTTGCTCGATGATCATCGAACCAAGTTCGCTGGCGATGCCGCCGCCGTTGAGTACCGCTTCGCCGATGTCCCCGGTCTTCATCGCCTCGGCCATGCCGATCAGGCCGCTGTAAATCCCGTAGGCTTGCAGACCGACGCCCGCGCCGCTCTGCAGGTAGCTTTTGCTCTTGTTGATCCAGGTCGGCATGTGTTCGTACGAAGCAACGTGATGCAAGTCGATTTTCTGCGCCGAACCGACGAGTTTTTCGAAGCGTGACATCGGACTGTCCGGTGCTATCGGGGCGGCCGCGACGAACACCGGACCGGCATTCACCGAGCGTTTGCAGGCCAGTTCGAAAAACAGCGTGGCCACGCGACTGCTGTCGGGCGTGTCAGTGGACAGAATCCTGGCCTGCACTTGCGCCGGGTCGAAACTGAGCGCGTCGAGAAACGCCTGGTCGGGGATTTTCAATAGGCTGTTGGCAGGGCTGATGTCCTGGCCATTGACCTTGGCGCCCATGGCCTTTAACTCAGCCCGGGTGATCATGAACTCGCCGATGCGCATCGGCCCCAGACGTTTGTCGGCTGACTTAAGTGAGCGAGGCGCGGAGGTGGCGGGAATAATCTCGGTGTGCCCGGCCGCGGGGGCATGACGATTGAGCGAAGCGCTGATTGAGGTGATGTGGATGCCTGATAGAGCAGGTGATTCCACTGAAGGCCGAATAAGCTTTGCCACTGTAAGTCCTTTTAAATAGATGAATAAACCACGACTTCCATGCCGTCGTTTCGTAATTGCGCCGGCGAATATAGGTGAGTTGCCAGACAGAACAGAGTGTTTGATGGTTTACGGATGTTTATATTTAACGTGGTTGAATAAATTGTATTGCCAGGCATTGATAACTTTCGTTATCGGCAGATGAAGTTGCCGTTCAGATGTCAAGGCCAGACAATGTCATCGCCATACTCATTCTTGCGCCCTGAAAGTCGAACAATCTCGTTGCCAAGTGCTTCGGCCTTATCGATCAGTTCATCGTACTGATGTTGAGTCGAATGCCCGGCGTGGGAAACGGCTTCGAGGGTTTCCGCTCTGGAGTCGGCCAGTCGCGTGATGTCTTTGATGTTGGCGGCTTTGGTCAGTGTGGCGTTCAGCATCCACACCCGGCTGGCTTCCAGACCCTTTGGCGTCGCTGAAATCAATCCCTCGTAGTCGTCCTCTGGAAACCAGACCGGATTTTTCTCGGCATCGGAATTAAAGCTCACGTTCTCTTCGCGGGGGACGACTTCGATGCCGCGCGTGTCGAGCAAGTAGATGAACATGTCGGTTTGCCGCGTGCGGACGGCGGTGTAGTTGCGCTCACGCGTCCAGGCCACTGCGCCGTCATCATCGGACGAATCGCTGGCGTCAGAGCTTTCAGTGTCACTGGAATCACTGGCGTCGTCGCTGCGTTGCTTGCCCGGATGCTTATGAGTCTGCGAGTTGTAGAGCAGGTACTCAGGGTCTGGCTCCTTGCCATACATCATTGCCTCTTTCAGGCTGAATGTTGCGCTCATCGGCCGGTCGTCCGTGGTTGCACCGGGCTTGTGTTTCATGCGCGGCAGCATAGTGTCGTCGTTGGCCATTTCGAACGGGCTGCGATCATCGCCGCGAAACAGCGCAGGGACATCAGTTCGGTAGAGCAAGTTGTGCTTGTTGCGCCGGTAACCCAGTTTCCCCAGCAGTGCTTCGCGTACGGGTGCGGTCATGCAACGCTCCGGGTCATACCAGGCGTGCTTGGCGCCACGTTTGAGTTCCAGTTCACGGGCGGTGTCGAGGGCAAATTGTTCTAGTTGGCGTGGATCGGAAAGGTTTTGAGCCATCTGCTTATGCGATTCGGCCCATTGGGGAAATGTCGATTCGCTGTGCCGGTGCAGGTGCAATTGCAGGCTGGCTATCTGGCTGGGCAACAGGTTGTAACTTTGCAGCCAGGTTTCGCGTTGACTGGCAGTGAACGACGGATGCAGCCACCGCAGGCCATCATTGAGCAGCGACTTGAACGGGTTCTCGGCGGTCACCGGTTCAACCCATTGCGGGCGCAAGCCAGACGTTTGCACTTGGGCGCGAAAACGTTCGACGTCCTGGCCGTGAATGCGGTACAGATCAAAGATCTCCTTGTCGGTCCAGTGCGGCAGATTCGCCGGTTGTGCGCCGAAGCCGCCGCTGGGTGGATCGACCTTGACCCATCTGCCGTACCTATCGCGAAAGGCGAACAACATGTCCGACGGCCGTGTGGGCAACAGCGTTCGAGGCCGCAATTCGTAATAGCCTTGCGCATCGGGTGAACGCATTGTCTCTACGTAGGCTCCGGCATCCACGTACTCGATTGTTGCGGTGGCGCGGGGTCGTTGCGCCAGTGGCGCGTCGTCGGTGCCAGTCGCCGGACGTTTTGCTGCCGACGGGGGGCTTTCGGCCAGGCGCCAGGTAGGGGCATGCGGGTTTTTATACACCAGCGGGCCGGAGGCTTTCAGTTCGGTCAGCAGTCTTAGCCGATAGGCCCCTTGGACAGGCGTCTGGTCGACATTCGCGGTGTGCAGCGTCCCGTCGTATTCCACGTCGACAAATTTTCGCCCGACGATGTACCGCACCCCAGTGTCGTCAGCGGCCGCCATGTTGCGCAGCAACTCTTCGGATAACCAGTATTTCTCAATGGAACTGTCGACGGGGTGTTCGGCGACATTGCGTGGCGTAATAGGGGTGATTTCAACGGCCGGTGACGGCGACTGGTCGACACTTGGACGTTGCGCAGAACTTTGAGACGGGTTTGTCAGGTCAGGGGTGATGAAGTCCGGATTTCGGGAGAAATAGGCATCAATCGGATTTAGCGGATGCCCAGCAGATTGAGTCGTCGGGTCTGTATTGCGGGCAGTTGAAACAGACGGTTTGCGCGGTGTTTTTGGGCTCATGGAACTCTCTTGGTTAATTTGGATTTTATTGGTGTAATTTTCTGTTTGTACGATTGGTTGACTTTGGTTGTATGTAAGGTTTTTGTTGTTGAAACGTTCTGGGTAAGTTTGCGCTCTCAATCTAATTGAATTTTTAAGTGTTGGAAGAGTTTGATTAGCTGTCGGGTGATTGATTATGTAACTTCAGATTTTTGTTTAAGGCGTGCACAGTCAGTCAGACAGAAACTTTGAACGTGTCAAAGTTTCTGTTCTGCCGGTGAGAAGAGGACAGCAGCACTCTCTTTGGAATAAACCGCAGAGAGTGTGGGGAAGGATCAGTAGGCGTAGCGCATCAGGGTGTGTGGCAAGTGGCGCAGGACAAACAAACCGAACATCGCCAGCAACGCGGGAAGGATCAGCCACCAGACCTTGAGCGGCATGGGATTGAGCGGCGTCGAGCGCTGGCTCAACCACAGGCTCGCCGCACAGACGCAACTGGCGAGCATGGCTCCGGCGAGCACGTCGGTCGGCCAGTGTGCCCCCAGATATACCCGCGACAGGGCGATGGCCAGCGCGGGAATGCAGCCGATCAGCAACCAGGTCAGACGCATGCGCGGCGGTTGGCCACGACCGGCCAGCACGGCAAGGGTCAGGAACAGCGCAAACGAACCCGAAGCATGGCCGCTGGGCATGCTGTAGGTGGTCAGCGGATCGCTCAGCACCTCCGGGCGCACCCGGGCAAAAAAGTATTTTGTCCCGGTGTTGGCCAGGGCGGTGACCAACAGCGTGCCGCCGGCAAACAACGCATGGCGCCATTGTCGACACAGCAACAGCAGGGCCACGAACAGGGCGCTGAACATCAGCATGTTGCGGAATTCACCGATCAGGGTGAACGTGACGGCAATCTCATCGAGCAACGGCTGGCGGTGCTCCTGAACCAGCGTCATCACCCCTTGATCGAGCGCGGTCAGGTAGGGATAGCCGACGAACAGGCCGATCAGGATCAGCAGGCTCATGCTGCTGATCCACACGGTCGCGCGCCGATGCCGGCGCAGGCTGCTGTTGACGCTCAGGCCAACCATCACGGCAATACTGGCGGCGACGATGCCGGCCTGCAGCCAGAAGCCTTCCGGCAGTGGCAGACGGATCGCGGCGCCCGTGGCCCAGCCCGGCAGCAGATAGGCGACGCTCCAGCCTGCGGCGGCCAGCAGGCTGACGGCGGCAAAGCGCGGGAAGGGCATGTCGCACATCCCCGCGACCATCGGCAACATCGGCCGCAGAGGGCCGATAAAACGTCCGACCAGCAGGCTGGCAATGCCGTAACGCTGGAAGTAGCTTTCGGCGCCGGCCATCCATTCCGGGTGATGGCGCAGGCCGGGCAGGCGGCGGATGTTCTGATGAAAGTGGCGGCCGAGGAAGTACGAAATCGCGTCACCCAGAATCCCGCCGAGAAACCCCAGCAGCAAGGTTTCGCTCAATGACAACGCGCCGCTGCCAGCCAGCACGGCCACGGCAAACAGCAACACCGTGCCAGGCACGATCAATCCGGCAATCGCCAGGCATTCCACGCACGCGACGATAAAGACCGCAGCGGCCAGCCACTGTGGATTGGCCGCCAGCCAACCGGTCACGCTATCGAGCCAAGGGCCCATACAAACAACTCCATCAAATCTTCATTGGCCCACAGGGGATTTCAGCTATTCAACAATTGCGCTCATTTCAGCTCAGCAAGAAATAATCCCGGCCTTCGACCTGACCCCGACGCAGCGGGTTCCGCGTGCACCATTGTGCATAAGCCGCGTCGACGAAGCGGTACATCAGGTGCTCGTCGCGACCCTGGGGGATGCCCAAACGGGTGGTTTGGATGATGTGCGAGGGTGCCGGGCCGGTGTCTTCGACCAGCAGCACCTCGTGATCGAAGCGCTTGGCGTCCCACACCGGTACTTTCAAACCCAGCGATTTGCACAGCAACGTCTGCCCGGCACAGAGTTTCTGTGAGGGGCGCGGGCGGCCCTGAGCATCCGGATTGTTCAGCAGCATCTGCGCCAGGCTCGCCGGCCCGCTGAGCTCATCGACCCACGGATACGCCGATTTGATCAGCACCGCGTTGCCCGGCCCCTGCGCGCTAAAGTTCAGCGAGTCGCCGCCACGGGCGTAATACATATAGATGTGACCGCCATCCAGAAACAAAGCCTTACGCTTTTCTGTGTAGCCGAGCGAGGCGTGGCTGCCTTTTTCCGCACAGTAATAGGCTTCGGTCTCGATGATGCGCGCGCTCAGCCACAGATCGCCGACCCGGTGGCGGATGACGTTGCCCAGTAACTCGCGGGCAAGCACTTGCGCGTCACGGTCGAAAAAAGCGTCCGGGAGCCCCAGCGGCAGGCGCTCGGCACGGGAGCGAACGGTCAGGTTGGACATGGCAGGCACGGTTTATCCAGGCTGAAGAGGTCGTGATGATAACAATCCACAGCTTAATTACGCCTGAACGTCGGCGATTCGTGGTTCATTTCGACCATCCGCCCGTCACCGCTGTTAGTCCCGGGACGCGACAGCTATAATCTGCCGCTTTCCTCTTTGCCAAGACCCCAGCAGACCATGACTGAGTCCGTTCTTGACTACATGACCCGATTGGGTCGCGCCGCCCGCGAAGCCTCCCGGGTCATCGGCCGTGCCAGCACTGCGCAGAAAAACCGCGCCTTGCAGGCTGCTGCCAATGCGCTGGACGCTGCGCGCGCCGAGCTCGCTGCAGCCAATGAACAGGATCTGGCCGCCGGTCGCGCCAATGGTCTGGAGCCGGCATTGCTGGAACGTCTGGAACTGACCCCGGCGCGTATCGACGGCATGATCGTCGGCCTGCGTCAGGTGGCTGCGCTGCCGGATCCGGTCGGCGCGATTCGTGACATGAGCTTCCGTCCGTCGGGGATTCAGGTCGGCAAGATGCGCGTGCCGCTGGGCGTGATCGGGATCATCTACGAATCCCGGCCGAACGTGACCATCGATGCTGCCAGCCTGTGCCTGAAGTCCGGCAACGCGACGATCCTGCGCGGTGGCTCCGAAGCGATTCATTCCAATCGGGCGATTGCCGCGTGCATCCAGCGCGGTCTGGCCGAGGCCGAGTTGCCCGCCGCCGTGGTGCAAGTGGTCGAAACCACTGACCGTGCTGCTGTTGGCGCGATGATCACCATGCCTGAGTACGTCGACGTGATCGTGCCGCGCGGTGGCCGTGGCCTGATCGAGCGCATCAGCCGCGACGCCCGCGTACCGGTGATCAAGCATCTGGACGGCATCTGCCACGTTTACGTCAGTGCCCACGCCGATCTGCCGAAAGCCCAACGCATCGCCTTCAATGCCAAGACTTATCGCTACGGCATCTGCGGTGCAATGGAGACCTTGCTGGTCGATCAAACGGTTGCCAAGGATTTCCTGCCGTCGATGGCCGCCCAGTTCCGCGAAAAAGGCGTCGAACTGCGCGGTTGCGAGCGTACCCGGGCGATCATCGAAGCCGTTGCCGCCAGTGAAGAAGACTGGAATACCGAGTATCTGGCGCCGATCTTGTCGATCCGCGTCGTCGACGGTCTGGATCAGGCCATCGAACACATCAACCATTACGGCTCCCATCACACCGACTCGATTGTCAGCGAAAACCTCGCCGACACCCGTCGCTTCGTGGCGGAAGTCGACTCGGCGTCGGTGATGATCAACACCCCGACCTGCTTTGCCGATGGATTTGAATACGGATTGGGTGCCGAGATCGGCATTTCTACTGATAAGCTGCACGCCCGCGGCCCGGTGGGCCTTGAAGGACTGACCTGCGAGAAGTACATCGTGGTCGGTGATGGCCAGTTGCGCGGCCAGGCGACGGTCTGACTTGACCGACCTCGACCTGACAGCGGCGCAAACCGGTAGCGAGTCGCGCCCCCGCCGCATCGGCGTGCTGGGCGGCACATTCGACCCGGTGCACATCGGCCATTTGCGCGGTGGGCTGGAAGTTGCCGAAGCGCTGGCGCTCGACGAGTTGCGCCTGACGCCGAGTGCGCGGCCGCCGCATCGCAATACGCCGCAGGTGTCGGCGCAGGACCGCCTGGCGATGGTCGAGTGCGCGGTGGCCGGAGTGCCGCCGCTGGTGGTGGATGCCCGCGAATTGCAGCGGGACAAACCGTCCTACACCATTGATACCCTGGAGTTGATGCGCGCCGAAATGCCCGCTGAAACCCAGGTTTTTCTGCTTTTGGGCTGGGACGCATTTTGCGGCCTGCCCACTTGGCACCGCTGGGAAGAGTTGCTCCAGCATTGCCACATCCTGGTGCTACAGCGCCCGGACGCCGACAGCGAACCGCCGGATGCCTTGCGCAACCTGCTGGCAGCGCGTTCGGTGAGCGACCCGCTGGCCCTGAAAGGGCCGAGCGGACAGATTGCATTCGTCTGGCAGACACCGCTCGCGGTTTCCGCCACCCAGATCCGTCAACTGCTGGCCAGCGGTAAGTCGGTACGTTTCCTGGTGCCCGACGCGGTCCTGGCCTACATCGATGCGCACGGTCTTTACCGTGCGTCGAACTGAGCAAGGCGTGCTTCACTGATACGAATCCACGTATCGCCAAGCCGCCGAATATATGAGCAAAACGAGTTTTATATGACTGACAAAGACCAAACCAAAGTAAAGCGCAAAGGCACATTCAAGAGCGCCCCGCTGCCAGAGCCGGTCAACACCAACGAACCGCTGAAGGGCGACGAGCTGGTCAAACTGGCCGTTGCTGCCCTGGAAGACGTCAAGGCGCAAGATATCCAGATCATCGATGTTCGCGACAAGCAGAGCATCACTGATTACATGATCATCGCCACCGGTACGTCCAACCGCCAGATCAACGCGATGCTCGACAAGGTTCGCGAAGAAGTCAAAAAGCAGGGCGCCAAGCCGCTGGGCGAAGAAGGCAAGGGCGACAGCGACTGGGTGCTGTTGGACCTGGACCTGGTGATCGTGCACATGATGACGGCCTCGGCACGTCAGTTCTACGACCTGGAGCGCCTGTGGGCCGGTGCCGAGCAAAGCCGTGCGGCCGATGCCAAACACCACAGCCCGGAAAACACCCACGAGCATTTCACCAAGCTCAACAAAGACCAGCTGTAAGGGATTGCTGTGCGACTGCGCCTGATCGCCGTCGGTTCACGCATGCCCAAGTGGGTGGAAGAAGGCTGGCATGAATATGCCAAGCGTCTTCCGTCCGAGCTGGCGCTGGAACTGGTGGAAATTCCGCTCAATACCCGTGGCAAAAATGCCGACGTGGCCCGATTCATCCGCCAGGAAGGCGAAGCCATGCTGGCCAAGGTCGGGCCGAACGAGCGGATCGTCACGCTGGAAGTCCACGGCAAGCCCTGGAGCACCGAGCAGCTGGCGGTCGAACTCGACCGCTGGCGGCTGGATTCGCGCACGGTCAATTTCATGGTTGGTGGCCCGGAAGGGCTGGCGCCGGAAGTCTGTGCCCGCGCCGATCAGCGCTGGTCGTTGTCGCCACTGACGCTGCCGCACCCGCTGGTGCGAATCCTCATCGGCGAACAGTTGTACCGTGCCTGGACCGTGCTGTCCGGTCACCCTTACCACAAGTAAGCCTGCCCTCATGTCTCAGCCGATCCGCATCAAGGACCACGAAAAGGACGCACGCCTGGTGCGTAGCCGCGTCGTGTTCGGGGCCATTGCGATTGTGCTGTTGATCGGCGTGTTGATCGCGCGGCTGTATTACTTGCAGGTGATCCAGTACGAGTACCACTCGACGCTGTCGGAAAACAACCGCGTCCACGTGCAGCCGATTCCACCGACCCGCGGGCTGATTTTCGACCGCAACGGCGTGGTGGTGGCGGACAACCGTCCCAGCTTCAGCCTGAGCATGACCCGCGAGCGCTCCGGCGACTGGCAGCAAGTGCTCGACGTCATTGTCGAAGTGCTGGAGCTGACGCCCGAGGACCGGGTGATCTTCGAGAAACGCATGCGTCAGGGGCGCCGGCCGTTCGAGCCGGTGCCGATCCTGTTCGAGCTGACCGAAGAGCAGATCGCCCGGATCGCGGTGAATCAGTTCCGCCTGCCCGGCGTGGAAGTGGTCGCGCAACTGGTTCGTCACTACCCGCAGGGCGCGCATTTTGCGCACTCGGTCGGTTACATGGGGCGGATCAACGAGAAAGAGCTGAAGAGCCTCGACCCGGTCAACTACAGCGGCACCCATCACATCGGCAAAACCGGCATCGAGCGTTTCTACGAGCCGGAATTGCACGGTCAGGTCGGTTACGAAGAAGTCGAGACCAACGCCCGCGGCCGCGTCTTGCGCGTGCTCAAGCGTACCGATCCGATTCCTGGTAAAGACATCGTCCTTAGTCTCGACATCAAGTTGCAGGAAGCGGCCGAGGCTGCGCTGGGTGGGCGTCGTGGTGCGGTGGTTGCGCTTGATCCGAAGACCGGTGAAGTGCTGGCGATGGTCAGCCAACCGAGTTTCGACCCGAACCTGTTCGTCACCGGCATCAGCTTCAAGGCCTACGCCGAGCTGCGTGATTCGATCGATCGGCCGTTGTTCAACCGGGTGCTGCGCGGTCTGTATCCGCCGGGCTCGACGATCAAGCCTGCGGTGGCGATTGCCGGCCTCGATTCCGGTGTGGTGACAGCATCCAGCCGGGTGTTCGACCCGGGCTACTACATGCTGCCCAACTACGATCACAAATACCGTAACTGGAACCGCACCGGTGACGGTTTCGTCGACCTCGACACGGCGATCATGCGTTCCAACGACACTTACTTCTATGACCTGGCGCACAAGCTCGGCATCGATCGGTTGTCGACTTACATGAACAAGTTCGGCATCGGCCAGAAGGTCTCGCTGGACATGTTCGAAGAATCTCCCGGTCTGATGCCGTCCCGCGAGTGGAAACGTGCCACACGCAAACAGGCGTGGTTCCCTGGCGAAACCCTGATTCTCGGGATCGGCCAGGGCTACATGCAATCGACCCCGCTGCAGTTGGCGCAAGCCACGGCGCTGGTCGCCAACAAAGGCATCTGGAACCGTCCGCACCTGGCCAAATCCCTGGAAGGGGTGAAGCCGGTCGATGAAAACCCGATGCCGGACATTGTCCTGCGCGATCCGTCGGACTGGACCAAGGTCAACCACGGTATGCAGCAGGTCATGCACGGTGCTCGCGGCACCGCGCGTAAAGCCGCGATCGGCGCGCAATACCGCATCGCCGGCAAGTCGGGTACCGCGCAGGTGGTAGCGATCAAGCAGGGCGAGAAGTACGACCGCTCCAAGGTTCAGGAGCGTCACCGCGACCACGCCTTGTTCGTCGGTTTTGCCCCGGCCGATGATCCACGCATCGTCGTGTCGGTGATGGTCGAGAACGGTGAGTCCGGTTCCGGCGTCGCCGCGCCGGTGGTGCGTCAGGTCATGGACGCCTGGCTGCTCGATCAGGACGGACGTTTGAAGGCCGAATACGCCAGCCCAATCAGTGCGGAGGCTACGGCCCGTGATGAATAACTTTGATCGCATGCTCTCCAGTGAGGATGTGATGCGTCGCCGCGCGACGTTGCTGCAAAGACTGCATATCGATGGCCCATTGCTGATCCTGCTGCTGATTCTCGCGGCGGGCAGCCTGTTCGTGCTGTATTCGGCGAGCGGCAAGAGCTGGGACCTGCTGGCCAAACAGGCCACTTCGTTCGGCATCGGCCTGGTGTCGATGATCGTCATCGCCCAGTTCGAACCGCGTTTCATGGCGCGTTGGGTGCCGCTGGGCTACGTGATCGGCGTGGTGTTGCTGATGGTCGTCGACATCATGGGCCACAACGCCATGGGTGCGACGCGCTGGATCAACATCCCCGGGGTGATTCGTTTCCAGCCCTCGGAATTCATGAAGATCCTGATGCCGGCAACCATCGCCTGGTACCTGTCCAAGCGCACGCTGCCACCGCAACTCAAGCACGTCGGCATCAGTTTGATGTTGATCGGCGTGCCGTTTGTACTGATCGTGCGTCAGCCTGACCTCGGTACTTCGCTGCTGATTCTGGCGGGCGGGGCGTTCGTGCTGTTCATGGGCGGGCTGCGCTGGCGCTGGATCCTCAGCGTGCTGGCGGCGGCGATTCCGGTGTCGGTAGCGATGTGGTTTTTCATCATGCACGACTACCAGAAGCAGCGAATCCTGACCTTCCTCGATCCGGAAAGCGATCCGTTGGGTACTGGCTGGAACATCATTCAGTCGAAAGCCGCGATCGGTTCCGGCGGCGTGTTCGGCAAGGGCTGGCTGCTCGGCACCCAGTCACACCTGGACTTCCTGCCGGAAAGCCACACCGACTTCATCATTGCCGTACTCGGCGAAGAGTTCGGGCTGGTGGGCATTTGTGCGCTGTTGCTGATCTATCTGTTGCTGATTGGCCGGGGGCTGGTGATTACCGCCCAGGCGCAAACGCTGTTCGGCAAATTGCTCGCCGGGGCGTTGACCATGACGTTTTTTGTTTACGTTTTCGTCAACATCGGTATGGTCAGTGGCCTGTTGCCGGTCGTAGGGGTGCCGTTGCCGTTCATTAGCTACGGAGGAACTTCGCTGGTGACACTGCTGTCAGCGTTTGGGGTTTTGATGTCGATCCATACCCATCGCAAGTGGATCGCACAGGTTTGAATAAGGTGAAGAGTTCAATGCAAGTAATGCGTGGCTGGGCGACTCGATGCGCGCCGCTGGTTGGCCTGATGGGCCTGCTGGGGAGCGTGCAGGAAGCGCTGGCCGGCGAATACGAAGGCTCGCCGCAGGTGGCCGAGTTCGTCGGTGAAATGACCCGCGACTATGGTTTCGCCGGTGAACAACTGATGGGCGTGTTCCGCGAGGCAGAGCGCAAGCAGTCGATTCTTGACGCCATTTCCAAACCCGCCGAACGGGTCAAACAGTGGAAAGAATACCGTCCGATGTTCATCACCGACGCGCGCATCGCCCGCGGTGTGGACTTCTGGCGCCAGCACGAGGCGACCCTGGCCCGTGCCGAACAGGAATACGGCGTACCGGCACAAGTCATCGTGTCGATTATCGGCGTCGAGACCTTTTTCGGACGTAATACCGGTAATTTCCGGGTGATCGATGCATTGTCCACGCTCGGTTTCGACTATCCTCCCCGTGCCGAATTTTTCCGCAAGGAACTGCGTGAGTTCCTGCTGCTGGCGCGCGAAGAACAGATCGATCCATTGACCCTCAAAGGCTCGTATGCCGGGGCGATGGGGTTGCCGCAGTTCATGCCGAGCAGCTTTCGCGCGTATGCGGTGGACTTTGACGGTGACGGCCACATCAATATCTGGAACAACCCGGATGATGCGATCGGTAGCGTTGCCAGTTATTTCAAGCGTCACGGCTGGGTCGCCGGCGAACCGGTGGTCAGCCGCGCCGATGTGCGTGGCGAGCAGGTCGACGAAGGCCTGACCACCGGTATCGAGCCGACGAAGACGGTCGGAGAGTTGCGAGCGCTGGGCTGGTCAAGTCATGATGCGCTGCGCGATGATATGCCGGTGACTGCATTTCGCCTCGAAGGCGAGAACGGCCCTGAATACTGGATGGGCCTGAAGAATTTCTACGCGATCACGCGTTATAACCGCAGCGTGATGTACGCCATGGCCGTACATCAACTGTCTGAACAGCTGGTACAAGCACGGGGCGTCAAGTAATGCGGGCATTGCCTAACAATAAACCCCTGAAGCTGGTGGCCTTCGCTGCGTTGGCGGTGCTGGTCGCCAGTTGCACGACCAGCCGTTCGCCGACGCCGAAAACAACCACATCCACTGCTGTGCGTGCGCAGCCGGGTCTGGACATCAACCGTGCGCACAAAGACGGCGCGCCTTGGTGGGATGTCGACGTGTCGCGCATCCCCGATGCCACGCCGACCCTGCACACCGGCCCGTACAAGGCCAACCCGTACACCGTACTGGGCAAGACCTACTTCCCGTTGCAGGAATCCAAGACCTACGTCGCTTCCGGCACAGCGTCGTGGTACGGCACCAAGTTTCACGGTCAGAACACCGCCAACGGCGAGGTCTACGACCTGTACGGCATGAGTGCCGCCCACAAGACATTACCGCTGCCAAGTTACGTTCGGGTGACCAACCTGGACAACAACCGCACGGTGATCCTGCGGGTCAATGACCGGGGGCCGTTCTATTCCGATCGCATCATCGACTTGTCTTACGCCGCCGCAAAAAAACTCGGTTATGCCGAAACCGGCACGGCGCACGTCAAGGTCGAAGGCATCGATCCGCAGCAGTATTGGGCCGCCAAGGGCCGTCCGGCACCGTTGATGCTCAATGAGCCGCAGGTCGCGCAGAACAGCGCTCCGGTGATCACGGCGTCGGCCGGCACCGTCGAGCAATGGACGCCGCCCCCGCAGCAACACGCCTCTGACACCGTCCCCGTGCCGATGAGTGCAAAAAAAAACGCTTCTGCAACAGCAACTGGCCAGTATCTGCAGGTGGGCGCGTTCGCCAACCCGGACGCTGCAGAACTCCTGAGGTCGAAGCTCAGCGGGATGGTGAGCGCTCCGGTGTTCATCAGCTCGATCGTGCGCAATCAGCAGACCCTGCATCGGGTACGCCTGGGGCCGATCGGCTCGCCGGGTGAAATCGCCCAGGTGCAGAACAGCGTGCGCCTGGCCAACCTTGGTTCGCCAAGTGTGGTTACCGAGTAAGCAACACGTAGAACTTGATTGACGATTCACCAGCGATTGGGGGGTGAATCAGGTTGTTGGCTCGTCGAAGAACAAAAGCCCGGCAAGGGTGACTGGAGTGAGCAACTGAACACGCGATGGCTCGTTAGAAAGTCATCTGATTAAATTTTGTCCGCAAGGACAGTTTCCATTAGCGATTTCGAGAGACGGATGAACATCACCACCTTTGCCAAACGCCTGTGTCTGCTAGTCCCGCTGCTCCTCTCGCCAGCCGCCTTCGCGGCCGAGATGATGCCGTCGCCACCGCAACTGGCCGCCAAAGCCTACGTTCTGATGGATGCCAGCAGCGGCAACGTGCTGGTTGAGAACAATGGCGACCAGCGTCTGCCTCCGGCCAGCCTGACCAAACTGATGACCGCGTACATCGCGACCCTGGAAATCCGTCGTGGCCAGATCGGTGAAAACGATCCAGTGACCGTCAGCGAAAACGCCTGGCGCACCGGCGGTTCGCGGATGTTCATCAAAGTCGGCTCGCAGGTCACTGTCAGCGACCTGCTGCACGGCATCATCATCCAGTCCGGCAACGACGCCAGCGTGGCCCTGTCCGAGCACATCGCCGGCAGCGAAGACGCGTTCGCCGACCTGATGAACAAGACCGTCGCTGATCTGGGCATGACCAATTCCCACTTCATGAACCCGACCGGTCTGCCAAACCCTGAGCACTACTCGTCGGCTCACGACATGGCGATCCTGGCCCGTGCGATCATCCACGAAGACCCGGCTCACTACGCGATCTACTCGCAGAAAGAGTTCTTCTGGAACGGCATCAAGCAGCCTAACCGCAACCTGCTGCTGTGGCGCGACAAGACCGTTGACGGTCTGAAGACCGGTCACACCGACGAAGCCGGCTACTGCATGGTGTCTTCGGCTGTACGTGATGGCCAGCGCCTGATCGCCGTGGTGTTCGGCACCAACAGCGAAGTGGCTCGCGCCGCTGAAACCCAGAAGCTGCTGACCTACGGTTTCCGCTTCTTCGAAACCCAGACCTTCTATCAGAAGGGCACCGAACTGGCTCAGGCCCCGGTGTGGAAAGGCACCACCAATCAAGTCAAGGCCGGCCTGGCTGAAGACCTGACCATGACCCTGCCAAAAGGCCAGCTGAAGAAGCTCGCTGCGAGCATGACCATGAACCCGCAACTGACCGCGCCAATCGCCAAGGGCGACGTGATCGGTAAAGTCGAAGTCAAACTGGAAGACAAGGTCGTGCACAGCGCTGACCTGATCGCTCTGGATGGCGTCGAGGAGGGTGGTATCTTCCGCCGCATGTGGGATAGCATCCGTCTATTCTTCTACGGCTTGTTCAACTGATTTGTGTTGACCTGCATGGCCCCGCCCCGATCCGGTGCGGGGCCATGCGCGTTATCACGGCTTGCGCTCAAGAGGCCGTTACGCCATGACCGATACCGAAGTAAAGGCGCCAAAGATCGAATTCCCTGTCACGGATTATCCCGTTAAGGTGATCAGCGATACCGGTGTGGGCAACAAAGACAAGATCATCGACATCGTCAAGAAACACGCGACCATCAATGATGAGCGCATCGACGAGCGTCAAAGCACCAACGGCAAATACACCACCATTCAGTTGCACATCGTCGCGACCGATCAGGATCAGCTGTACAACATCAACAGCGAACTGCGGGCGACCGGCTTCGTGCACATGGTGTTGTGATGCCGGGCACGCTGGGCTTTCGTGAGCTCGGCCAGATGGCTTACGAGCCGGTCTGGCATGCCATGCAACGTTTTACCAACGAACGCGGCAGCGATGCCGCCGACGAAATCTGGCTCGTCGAACACCCACCGGTGTTCACTCAGGGCCAGGCCGGCAAGGCCGAACATTTGTTGCTGCCGGGTGATATCCCGGTGGTGCAGGTCGATCGCGGCGGGCAGGTGACTTATCATGGCCCCGGCCAGTTGGTGGCCTATCTGTTGCTGGATGTACGCAAGCTGGGTTTCGGTGTGCGTGATCTGGTCAGCCGCATGGAGCTTTGCCTGATTGAACTGCTGGCCAGCTACGGCGTAACCGCTGCAGCCAAGCCAGATGCTCCCGGCGTCTATGTCGATGGAGCGAAAATCGCTTCTCTGGGTTTGCGGATTCGCCACGGTTGTTCCTTTCATGGCCTGGCCCTGAACGTGGATATGAACCTGGAACCGTTTCGACGGATTAATCCCTGCGGCTATGCCGGGCTGGCGATGACCCAGCTGAGCGATCACGCAGGATCGATTGAATTTGCCGAGGTAAGTGCCCGGCTGCGCGCGCAGCTCGTCAAACACCTCGACTATGCTGAGCAGACGACCCTGACGGGCGGAATCGACTGATATGACTACTGATGCAGTGCAAACCATGATCCCGACGCTCGACGTGACCGAGCGCCCGGCCCCGCGTCCCAAGGTAGAAGCCGGCGTCAAGCTGCGCGGCGCCGAGAAGGTTGCACGCATCCCGGTAAAGATCATTCCGACCACCGAGCTGCCGAAGAAACCTGACTGGATTCGCGTACGCATCCCGGTTTCGCCGGAAGTCGACCGGATCAAGAGCCTGCTGCGCAAACACAAGCTGCACAGCGTTTGCGAAGAAGCGTCCTGCCCGAACCTCGGCGAGTGCTTCTCCGGTGGCACCGCGACCTTCATGATCATGGGCGACATCTGCACCCGTCGCTGCCCGTTCTGCGACGTTGGCCACGGTCGTCCGAAGCCACTGGACGTCAACGAGCCGGAAAGCCTGGCCATCGCCATCGCCGACCTCAAGCTCAAGTATGTGGTGATCACCTCGGTTGACCGCGACGACCTGCGTGACGGCGGTGCCCAGCACTTTGCCGACTGCATCCGCGAAATCCGCAAACTGTCGCCGAACGTGCAGCTGGAAACCCTGGTTCCGGACTACCGTGGCCGCATGGACGTCGCGCTGGAAATCACCGCGGCCGAGCCACCGGATGTGTTCAACCACAACCTGGAAACCGTGCCGCGCCTGTACAAGGCTGCGCGTCCG
Source organism: Pseudomonas fluorescens (assembly GCF_001648775.1). Classification (GTDB taxonomy): domain Bacteria; phylum Pseudomonadota; class Gammaproteobacteria; order Pseudomonadales; family Pseudomonadaceae; genus Aquipseudomonas; species Aquipseudomonas fluorescens_M. The sequence continues at coordinate 194,712 of NZ_LVEJ01000016.1, read as the reverse complement.
GGTTCGGACTACCAGTGGTCGTTGACCCTGCTGCAGCGCTTCAAACAGATGATGCCGCACATTCCGACCAAATCCGGCCTGATGCTGGGGCTGGGCGAGACCGATGATGAAGTCATCGAAGTGATGAAGCGCATGCGCGAACACGACATCGACATGTTGACCCTCGGTCAGTACCTGCAACCGTCGCGCAGCCACTTGCCGGTGCAGCGTTTCGTGCACCCGGACACCTTCGCCTGGTTCGCCGAGGAAGGTTACAAGATGGGCTTCAAAAACGTTGCCTCGGGCCCGCTGGTACGTTCTTCGTACCACGCCGACGAGCAGGCGAAGCTGGTCAAGGCTGAGCTGCTGGGTTCCTGATCCGGCGTTGAGTCATAAAAATGCCCGCGAGGCTTTATGTCTACGCGGGCATTTTTTTGCCTGTCCTACGGCAAGCGCCTACTTTTCCCGCAACCTGCGGGGCAACGGAGCCTCTTCTGTTTGTCCCCGTTCCTGACTACTGTGTGAGCATGATTTTACGCACGGAGATCCATGGATGACTGTTCGACCGACCCACACACTTTGCCCGCACAGAGCCGTGCCCGCACTGCCCGCCGAGGGCACGATCGGCGTCATTGCGCCTGCCGGCCCAGGAGCGCTGGACACCGACAAGGCTGTGCAATGGATGCGCGCCCGGGGCTATGCACTGAAGATATTTCCGGGCGTTTACGCCAAGGACGGCTATCTGGCCGGCAGCGACGACGTACGGCTCAACGATCTGCATGCAGCGTTTGCCGACCCGCAAGTGGATGCGATCATCTGTTTGCGCGGTGGCTACGGTACGCCGCGCCTGCTGGACCGCATCGACTATGACCTGCTGAGTTGCCACGCCAAGCCATTTGTCGGTTACAGCGATATCACCGCACTGCATCTGGCTATCAGCCGCTATGCCGGGTTCGTGACCTTCCACGGCCCACTGCTCAATGCCGACCTGCTGGGCGACAAGGAGCCGCCGACCGTCACTTCATTCTTTGCCATGCTGCGCGGGCAATTGAAGGCGGGGAGTGTGTTTAGCCATCCGGTGGCTTATCCGTTGACCACCGTCGAGCCTGGTATCGCCCACGGGCGTTTGCTTGGCGGCAATCTGGCGATGATTGCGTCGACATTGGGTACGCCCTACGAAATCGATGTCGAAGGGGTGATTCTGCTCATCGAAGACATCAACGAGCCGCTGTATCGCATTGACCGCTTGCTGACGCAGATGCGTCTGGCCGGCAAGTTGGCCAAATTGCGTGGTGTGTTGGTCGGGGATGTGGCGGGGGTGGATGTCGCGGCACTGAACCGCTTGCTCAAGCAGACCTTCGAGCCGTTGCGGATTCCGGTGCTGTCGGGATGGCGTAGCGGGCATTGCGATCCGAACCTGACGCTGCCGATGGGCGCGTTGGTGCGGCTGGATGCGGGGAAGCAGGAATTGATGTTGGAGCAGGATGTGGTGATCAAGGCTTAAAGGTTGATTGCCTGATAGTCATTCTTCGCGAGCAAGCTCGCTCCCACATTTGCAATGCATTTCAATGTGGGAGCGAGCCTGCTCGCGAAAGCGATATCAGCCATACGGCATTCGTTCTATTGGGTACGCAGGCTTTCCAGCAACTTGTGCGTCGGATAGCCATCCGCCGGCCAGCCAAACGACTGCTGGGCACTGCGTATCGCCTTGCGCGTATTGGCGCCGATGATCCCGTCTGCCGTGCCCGCATCGTAATTGCGCGCGCTCAGCAGGGATTGCAATTCGATACGCTCGGATCGGCTCAGCGGCAAATCATCTTTCGGCCAGGTGCCATTGATCAAACCGCCGCCATTGAAGCGCTCGGACAACAGGCTCACCGCCAAGGCATACGACGACGAGTTGTTGTACTTGAGGATCGCCCGGAAGTTATCGAGGATCAGGAACGCCGGGCCCCGATAGCCGGCCGGTAACAGCAGGGCGGCGGACAGTTGTTCGGAGCCCGCCGGCACCTGGCCGCCATTTGGCAGAATCACGCCCAATTGACGCCATTCGGCAACGCTTTTGCGAATCGCACCATCGGCCAGCGTGTAGTTGAAGCTGCTCGGCAGTTGCACTTCAAAACCCCACGGCTGGCCGCGTTGCCAGCCCGAGCTTTGCAGATAATGGGCGGTCGAGGCCAGCGCATCGGCCGGGCTGCCCCAGATGTCGCGCCGACCGTCACCGTCGAAGTCCACGGCGTGAGTGTTGTAGGTGGTCGGAATGAACTGGGTCTGGCCCATGGCGCCGGCCCAGGAACCGAGCATCTTCTCTGGCGTGATATCGCCCTGTTGCAGAATCTGCAGGGCAGCGATCAATTGCGCATGGGCAAACCCCGGGCGACGGCCTTCGTAGGCGAGGGTGGCCAGCGAGTTGATCACCGACTTGCTGCCCTGGAACTGACCGAAGTTGCTTTCCATGCCCCACACCGACACCAGTGCCTGGCGATCAACACCATAACGCTGTTCGATGCTTTGCAGGATGTCGGCGTACTGACTGATCAGTGCCTGACCCTTACGTACACGCAGAGGCGACAGCGCACCGTCGAGGTATTCCCACACGGGGCGCGAGAATTCCGGTTGGCTGCGGTCGGCCCGAATCACGCTGGCGTCGAAGCTGACATTGGCAAAGGCGCGATCGAACAGCTCAGGGCTGATCCCGGCGGCCAGCGCATCTTTGCGAAAGCCTGCCTGCCATTCGGCAAAGGTCTGGGTTGGCTGGAGATCGAGCGGGTCGGCGGACGGCACTACCGGCGGGATAATCGCCGGGGCCGTGGCGACAGGGGCGGCTTGCAGAGGTTGCGCGTCGGCGGCGGTGGGTTTTTCCGCACAGGCGACCAGCAGAATGAAGCTTGCGGCAGCGATCATCTGGCGAACAGGCCAGCGACGGGAAAGACTTAGGGGCATGCACAGTTCCAGGGGAAACGAATCAGGTGCAGACCTTAACATGACCGAGGGGTGCTGCGCTTCAGGCAGCCAGAAAGTAAGAAGCCTCCCAGCTGTCAGACTGGAAGGCTTCGCGGCGGTAGCTGCCTTTGCCCTTGGTTGGTCGTTCCTGACGACTGCGGAACAAGGGTTGGGCGACGATGGATTTGGCCTTGTTGGGGCCATGTTTCGATGGCTTTTTGCTCATGAGGGTTCTCTCGATTGAGTGGGTTTTGCGCGGCAAATAATCTGCCGATGTCGGGCGTCTGTCCAGTCCCTGATATGTGGGAATGTGTTGACGCTTTCGCGAGCAAGTTCGCTCCCACATTTGGAATGCATTTCAATGTGGGAGCGAGCTTGCTCGCGAATGGCCGTTATGCGGTAGGACAGGTTATTCGGCGGGCAGTGTCAGACGCTGGCCAGACATCAACAACGCCAAGCGGCTCAGGCTCATCCACGGCGAACCGGCCGCCTGGCCCTTGATCTGCGCATCGATACGCTGCGCTTCGAGCAACAACTGCGCCCAACGTTGCGCCGAGTAGCGCTGCAGGGCCTTGCTCATCAGCGGCTTGCGTTTGTCCCAGACCGGCGGCTTCGCCTGACTGAAGCATTTATCCAGCGGCGTGCCCTGACTGTATTGCAACGAGATGTTGGCCAACAGCCGCAGCTCCCGCGCCAGTGCCCAGAGAATCACCGGCGGTTCGACGCCTTCACCGCGCAACCCTTCGAGCATGCGCAGGGCGTGCGCCGGCTCGCCATTGAGCACGGCGTCGGTCAGGCCGAACACGTCGAATCGGGCACTGTCCGCCACAGCGGCCTGCACGGTTTCAACGGTGATCTGGCCACCTTCGGCCATCAATTTGAGTTTTTCGATTTCCTGCGCGGCAGCAAGCAAGTTGCCTTCGACGCGCGCGGCAATCAGCTCGACGGCGTCCTGGCTGGCCGACAAGCCGGCCTGCGACAAACGCTGACGAATCCAGCTCGGCAACTGATTGGCATCCACCGGCCAGATCTGGATGAACTGGGTTTGCGGGCCTTCAACCAGCGCCTTGCCCCACTTGGTCTTCTGCGCGCTGCCATCGAGCTTGGGCAGGCTGATCAGCAGTACGGTGTCTTCAGCGGGGCGCGAGCAGTACTCGATGAATGCAGCGGCGCCCTTGTCACCGGGCTTGCCTGAAGGCAGGCGCAGTTCCAGCAGACGTTTTTCGGCAAACAGCGACATGCTGGCGCCGGCCTGCAGCAACGTGCCCCAATCGAAATTGGCGTCGGCGGCGAAGACCTGGCGTTCGTCAAAACCTTGCTGGCGGGCAGCACTGCGAATGGCGTCGGCGGCTTCCTGACACAGCAGCGGGTCATCGCCGCTGATGATGTAGACCGGCGCCAGAGCACCTTGCAGATGTTTACCGAGTTGGGCGGGAGCGAGCTTCATAAGAAAGGTCGAACGGGGCGCCTGAGCGCCCCGAACGTCTTACTGCTGCGGTATTTCGAGCGGCGACTGACGCGGGGTTTCCGCTTCAGCTTTTTGCGCCGCCTCGAGCGCGTCGGCTTCGGCCTTGGCGCGGTCGTTGGCCGCTTGTTGCAACTGCTGCAGTTGACCTGGGGTCAGCTGTTGCAGACGCAGCATCATGCGCTGGACCAGTTCGCGACGGATTTCGCGGCGAGCGTCGTTAGCTTCCTGATCGGAGCCGACCAGGTTGTTGCCGTCATGGATAAATACCTTCTGCACCTCAAGCTTGTCGCTCAGCAGAGAAAGGTTTTTATCACCGCGGATGTCGTAGCTCAGGACAGTGCTGACCTGATATTCGCCCGTACGGCCGGCGCCGGCGTAGCTGAGAATGCGCTGGCTTTCCTGCTCGTCAGCCAGATACAGCTTGTAAGGTGCACCGCTGTAAACCTTGACGCCACTGGTCTCGAGCGTCTGGCGCAGTTGGGTGACGGTCTCGCCATAAGCATTGCGGGCGCTCAGGTCGAGCTCCTTGATCGTCAGTTCGTTGGTACCGGTACCGCGCAGCTGGAAACCACAGGCGCTCAACAGGACGGCAAGGCCCATCACCAGCAGATTGCGTTTGATCATTGTGTTGCTCCCCTTGAAACCACGTGGGCCGACTGTACGGCCCGAAAGGTTTTACTTGGCGTCAGGCGAACCTGACGCCCGATCCAATTAGCTGGCGACGATATTGACCAGTTTCCCGGGCACTACGATCACTTTACGAATAGTCAGGCCGTCGACGAAACGCAGGACGTTTTCGTTGGCGCGCGCTGCCGCTTCCACTTCTTCACGGGTGGCACTGGCCGGCATGTCGATCTGGCCGCGCAACTTGCCGTTGACCTGGATGACCAGAGTCAGGCTGTCCTGCACCAAAGCGCTTTCATCCACCGCAGGCCAACCGGCGTCAATGACTGCATCGGCGTGACCCAGCTGATTCCACAACTCGTGACTGATGTGCGGCGTGATTGGCGCCAGCAACAGGGTCACGGCTTCCAGGCCTTCGTGAATCAGTGAACGATCCTGTTCGGTGCCTTGTGCGGCTTTTTCCAGCACGTTCATCAGCGTCATCACCTGAGCGATGGCCGTGTTGAATTTGTGGTTCTGGCCGACGTCGTGGCTGGCCTGCTTGATGGCCAGGTGGATCGCGCGGCGCACGGCCTTCTGGTCGTCGTTCAGGCTGGCGATGTCCAGTTTGCCCGGCAAGCCCTGGCTAACGTGGGCTTGCGCCAGACGCCAGACGCGCTTGAGGAAGCGGTGCGAACCTTCAACGCCGGAGTCCGACCATTCGGCGCTCATGTCAGGCGGCGAGGCGAACATCATGAACAGGCGGCAGGTGTCGGCGCCGAACTGATCGATCATCGATTGTGGGTCGACGCCGTTGTTCTTCGACTTGGCCATTTTCTCGGTGCCACCGATTTCCACCGGCAGGCCGTCGGATTTCAGCTTGGCGCTGATGACCTTGGCTTTGCTGTCACGCTCGAGTTCCACGTCCGCCGGGTTGAACCAGGTGTAGGCACCGTTGGCTTCGCGACGGTAGTAGGTTTCGGCGATGACCATGCCTTGGGTCAGCAGGTTCTTGAACGGCTCGTTGGAGCTGACCAGACCTTCGTCACGCATCAGTTTGTGGAAAAAGCGCGCGTAGAGCAGGTGCAGAATCGCGTGTTCGATGCCGCCGATGTACTGATCGACCGGCAGCCAGTGATCGGCCGCGGATTTTTCCACCAGGCCACCTTCAAAGTGCGGCGAGGCGTAACGGGCGTAATACCACGACGACTCGACGAAGGTGTCCATGGTGTCGGTTTCACGCTTGGCAGGCTGGCCGCATTTCGGGCAGCTGCATTCGTAAAACTCTGGCATGCGCGCCAGCGGAGAGCCGGCGCCGTCCGGCACCACGTCTTCCGGCAGGACCACAGGCAGTTGATCTTCCGGCACCGGCACGTCACCGCAAGTGTCGCAGTGGATGATCGGGATCGGGCAGCCCCAGTAGCGCTGACGGCTGATGCCCCAGTCGCGCAGGCGGAACTGAGTGCGCGAGGCGCCCAGTTCTTTCTTGATCAGGGCCACTTCCATGGCGTCGAACGCACCGGCGAAATCCAGACCGTCGAACTCGCCGGAATTGATCAGCGTGCCGTGCTCGCCGTAGGCGTCTTGCCATGGCTCAGGGTTGGTCTCGCCGGAACTGGTACGCACCACCGATTTCACCGGCAGGTTGTACTTGTGGGCGAATTCGAAATCGCGCTCATCGTGCGCCGGTACCGCCATTACAGCGCCGTCGCCGTAGTGCATCAGCACGTAGTTGGCGACCCACACAGGCAGTTTTTCACCGGTCAGCGGGTGCTCGACGAACAGGCCGGTCGGCAGGCCTTTCTTCTCTTGCGTGGCGACGTCGGCTTCGGCAACGCTGCCGCCCTTGCATTCAGCGATGAACGCTTGCAGCTCGGTATTGTTTTTCGCGGCCAGAGTGGCCAGTGGGTGCTCGGCAGCCACGGCGACATAGGTCGCGCCCATCAGGGTGTCCGGACGGGTAGTGAAGACTTTGAGGGTGCCGGCTTCGCCGATCGAGTCGACGTTGTACGGGAACTGCACTTCCATGCCGCGGGATTTGCCGATCCAGTTGCGCTGCATGGTCTTGACCTGTTCAGGCCAGCCAGTCAGTTCGTCGAGGCTCTCCAGCAGCTCATCCGCGTAGGCGGTGATCTTGAAGTAGTACATCGGGATTTCGCGCTTTTCGATCAGCGCGCCGGAACGCCAGCCGCGACCGTCGATTACCTGCTCGTTAGCCAGAACGGTCTGGTCGATCGGGTCCCAGTTCACGGTGCCGTTTTTACGGTAGATCACGCCTTTTTCGAACAGGCGGGTGAACAGCCATTGTTCCCAGCGGTAGTAATCCGGCTTGCAGGTGGTGACTTCGCGCGACCAGTCGACCGCCAGACCCAGGCTGCGCAGCTGGGTTTTCATGTAGGCGATGTTTTCGTAGGTCCACTTGGCCGGGGCGACGTTGTTCTTCATCGCGGCGTTTTCCGCCGGCATGCCGAAAGCGTCCCAACCCATCGGTTGCAGAACGTTCTTGCCGAGCATGCGCTGGTAGCGGGAGATCACGTCGCCGATGGTGTAGTTACGCACGTGCCCCATGTGTAGTTTGCCGCTGGGGTAAGGGAACATCGACAGGCAGTAGTAAGTTTCCTTGCCTGGCTGTTCACTGACTTCAAAGGACTTTTGCTCGTCCCAGAACGACTGGGCGGCGGCTTCGATTTCACGGGGCTGATATTGTTCGTGCATGGCTACTTTTGTACTGGATAGGGGTGGCCTAATCCTCTTCAACGCAGGTTCCGGGATGGCCCGGACGAGCTGGAAGTGGAATTACAGGAAGCGCCGTAGCATACATGACCGCGCTTGGCCTAGGGAAACCCTGATTACAGCTACATACCCCGCAATATTTGTACGAGGGCCGTTGGTCGCGGCGTGCAGCCGGTTTGTACAGCGAAGCTAAGCTCTAACTGGGGAGTGAGTCTTATCTTCAATGAGGTGAGGGATGGTGGAGCAACGGAAAAAAAACGTAACGAAACCCGAGTTGTACGAGAGGTTGATCGACCGTCTGGGTATGGCCCTGGACGCAGTAAAAACCGCTGACCGGCTGCGCGATGAGCGCCCCCTGGAACTGGAATTGCGTGGCTTGAGCCCCGCCGAGTTCAAACTGGTCAAGGCCTATCTGGATCGCAGTGAACGTGAATCGCACGGATGCTTGTCACAAGCAGTGAAGCAACTCGATGCAGCACATTCGGCCAAGGTCATCTGGCTCAAGGACAAGGCGCCCGGCAGAGACACCGTCAAGGTTCGCTCTCTGCAGGCCAAGTAAGCGCATGGCAGGTCAAAAAACGGATCTTTTTCAACAGGATCCCACCTATCGGTTGTAACGCTTTATTAACACTCTTAGGCTTTGGGCATCTGTGGAGATGCCCGATGCCTTTTCGTTATTTCATCAAACAACTTTTATTGCCGCCCGGCATTCTGCTGCTGCTGTTGTTGGCCGCGTGGTGGTTGCGCCGCTCACGGCCGCGCCTTGCCGGCGTGTGTTTTGCCATGGGGTTTGGCGGATTGTGGCTGATGAGCTTGCCGGTGGTGGTGCAGTGGGGCGCCAAGGCGCTGGAGCGCGAGCCGCCGCTGGCTCGCGCAGAATGGGCGACGCTGGCGCAGCGGGCCGATGCCATTGTGGTGTTGGGCTCCGGGCGCGAGCGTGGTGATCTGGCGTGGGGTGAGGATCAGCCGACCGGTGTGGGGCTTGAGCGTCAGCGTTACGCGGCGCGGCTGGCCAAGGCGTCTGGCCTGCCGATTCTGACCAGTGGTGGCCTGCACTACGGTACGCCGCCGACCGAGGCGAAACTGATGGCGGATTCGTTGCGTGATGACTTCGGCGTGACCGTGCGTTGGCAGGAAGGTGAAAGCCGGACGACCTGGGAAAACGCCAAATTCAGCGCTGACATTCTGTTGCCGCAGGGCATCAAGCGTGTGGTCGTGGTGACGCAGGCCTGGCACATGCCGCGATCGGTGTGGAGTTTTCAGCAGGCAGGATTTGAAGTGGTGCCGGCGCCGGTCGGCTTCCTGGGCACGGATAACGCGAGGCCGTTTGGTGGCTGGTTGCCGGAGTTCAAATCGATCTGGCAGAGCGGGCAGTTGCTGAATGAAGCGGTGGGGCAGGTGGGGTATTCGTTGTTCTACCGAGGCGACGTGACACTCGATTGATTCGGTGATTTTGATGTCCTCTTCGCGAGCAGGCTCGCTCCCACATTTGGAATGAATTTCAATGTGGGAGCGACGGTGCGACGATTCGACCTGCTCGCGAAGCTTTTAAAGGGTTTTCGACATCCGGCTGGCCATCAGTGCCCAGCCAAACAGCAGCAAGCAGACAATGATCAGCGGCCACGAACGCCATTCAAGATAAGGCGTCAGGTTGTGCATCGGCACCACTTCGCCGTACAGAATGCCTTGTTCAAACTGCGGAATCTGCGCGGTGATCTGCCCGAACGGGTTGATCAAACCGGTCACGCCGTTGTTGGTTGCTCGGATCATCCAGCGCCCGGCTTCCAGTGCGCGCATCTGCGCCATCTGCAAATGTTGCAGCGGGCCGATCGAGGTGCCAAACCAGGTGTCGTTGCTGATCGTCAGCAGCAGATCGCTGCGCGCTGACAGGCTGGCGGCAAATTCCGGATAGACCACTTCGTAGCAGATAAACGGTGCGATCTGATAACCCTTGGCCTGCAACAGCGCCTGATCGGCCGGGCCGCGGGCGAAGTCCGACATGGGCAGGTCGAAGAAGGCGATCAGCCCGCGCAGTACATCCTGCAACGGCACGTATTCGCCGAACGGCACCAGTTTCTGTTTCAGGTACGTGCCATCGCCTTCGCCGACCACGGTGATGCCGTTGAAGAAACGTTTTTCGTGGCGAACCGTTTCGCGGATCGGCACGCCGGTGATCAGCGCCGATTTACGCTCGGCGGCGAAGGTGCCCATCATGCTCAGATAACCTTCGGCGGACTCCTTGAGCACCGGTACAGCGGTTTCCGGCCAGATCAGCAGGTCCACCGGTTTTGAGCGGAAGCTCAAATCGCGGTACAGCGCCAGTTGCGCGTTGAGCTCGGCCGGGTCCCATTTCATGCTCTGTGCGACGTTGCCCTGAATCGCCGCAACACTCAGCGGCGCGCCGGACGGGCTGGTCCAGGCATGGCCCTTGAGCGCAATGCCTGCGACCCATGGCCCAACCAGCAGCACCAGACCTGCGGCAACAAAACCTTTGCGGCCGGTTTGCAGCAGGCGTGGGGTGTTGTAGATCAGCGCGGCAGTGAGCGCCAGAACGAACGAAACCAGCCACATACCGCCAACCGGCGCGAGTCCCGACAGCGGCCCGTCGAGCTGACTGTAGCCGGAGTACAACCACGGGAAACCGGTGAGGAACCAGCCGCGAAACGCTTCCTGGCCGACCCACAACGCAGCAAAGGCCAAGGCATCGGCCAGCGGCGCCTCGTTACGGCGTAACCAACGCGCCCATAACCAGGCGGGCAGGGCGAAGAACCAGGCAATCGCCGCGGTGAACAGCAGCATCAGGAACCCGGCCAGCAGTACTGAAGCGCCGCCGAAATGGTGAATGCTGTAGTAGATCCAGCTAGTCCCGGCACCGAACAGACCGAAACCGAAACACCAGCCACGGCCCAGCGCCTGACGCGGGCTCAGCTCGCGCAAACCGGCGTAGAACAAGCCGACCGCCAGCAAAGCCAGCGGCCAGATATCGAAAGGTGCCAGAGCGAGCGTGGTGATTGCACCGGCCGCCACGGCCAGCAGGTTACCGGGCCAGCCGGGGCGGGTTGTCCAGCGCATTTCAGTCCTTAAATTTACCGGGCGATTGGGGTCAGTCGCAGCAAGTGAATCCGACGGCTGTCGGCATTCAGGATGCGGAAACGATAGGCGCCGATTTCAGTGATTTCGTTGCGTTTTGGCAAGTGCCCGAACGCGCTCATCACCAGACCGCCGACGGTGTCGAATTCATCGTCGGAGAACTCGCTGTCGAAGAACTCGTTGAAGTTCTCGATCGGCGTCAGGGCCTTGATCAGAAAGTCGCCACTTGGCAGGGGCTTGATGTAGCTGTCTTCTTCGACGTCGTGCTCGTCTTCGATGTCGCCGACGATTTGTTCCAGCACGTCTTCGATGGTCACCAGACCAGCCACGCCGCCGTATTCGTCGATGACGATGGCCATGTGGTTGTGGTTGGCGCGAAATTCACGCAGCAACACGTTCAGGCGCTTGGACTCCGGCACGAAGGTGGCCGGGCGCAGCAGGTCCTTGATATTGAAGCTGTCGCCGTTCTCCTTGAGGATCAGCGGCAGCAGATCCTTGGCCAGCAGCACGCCCATCACGTCGTCATGGCTTTCGCCGATCACTGGATAGCGCGAGTGGGCCGAGTCGACCACGGCCGGGAGGAATTCACGCGGTGTCTGGGTCGCCTTGATGCTGATCATCTGCGAGCGCGGCACCATGATGTCGCGGACTTGCAGGTCAGCCACCTGAATGGCGCCTTCGACGATGGCCAGCGCTTCGCTGTCCAGCAGTTTGTTCTGATGTGCATCACGCAGCAGCTCAAGGAGCTCCTGACGGTTCTTCGGCTCGTGGGCAAAAGCCTGGGTCAGTTTACCCAGCCATGACTTCTGCCCGTTGCTCGATCGATCTTCGCTCATAGCGATTACTCTGAATCCTTTGTTGTAACGATAGGGGATGTTTCGGTTTCGTCGTCCGCGTACGGATCGGGATAGCCCAATTCGGCAAGCAACTCGCGTTCCAGTGCTTCCATTTCCTCGGCTTCTTCATCATCTATATGGTCGTAACCAAGCAGATGCAAGCAGCCGTGAATGACCAGATGTGCCCAATGGGCGTTTAGTTCCTTGCCCTGTTCGGCAGCTTCGCGTTCGACCACGGCGACGCAGATCACCAGATCGCCAAGCAATGGGATGTCGAGAAACTCGTCGGGCACTTCAGCCGGGAACGACAGGACGTTGGTCGCGTAATCCTTTTGGCGCCAGGTGTGATTGAGCTCGCGGCCTTCTTCCTCGTCGACCAGACGAATGGTCATTTCCGAGTCGGCGGTGCGCTGGCGCAGGGCCAGTTCGCACCACAGGCGGAAGTCGGCTTCACTCGGCGCGTTCGCTTCAGTCGCGATTTGCAGGTCTAGCTCAAGCATTTCGCGGGGTGTCCTTGGGTGCTTCGTCACGGTTTTCGAAGCGCTCGTAGGCTTCGACGATCCGCTGGACCAAAGGATGGCGCACGACGTCTTTAGGCTGGAAATGGGTGAAGCTGATACCCGGTACGTCTTTGAGCACTTCGATCACATGGTGCAGACCCGATTTGGTGCCTTTCGGCAGGTCGACCTGGGTGATGTCACCGGTGATGACGGCGGTAGAACCGAAGCCGATGCGGGTCAGGAACATCTTCATCTGCTCGACGGTGGTGTTCTGGCTTTCGTCGAGGATGATGAAGCTGTTGTTCAGCGTGCGACCGCGCATGTAGGCCAGCGGCGCAACTTCGATCACCTGACGTTCGATCAGCTTGGCCACGTATTCGAAGCCGAGCATTTCGTAGAGTGCGTCGTAGAGCGGGCGCAGGTACGGGTCGATTTTCTGCGACAAGTCCCCCGGCAGGAAGCCGAGTTTTTCACCCGCTTCAACCGCCGGGCGCACCAGCAGGATGCGGCGGATCTGCTCGCGCTCCAGCGCATCGACAGCACACGCGACGGCCAGATAGGTCTTGCCGGTACCGGCCGGGCCGATGCCGAAGTTGATGTCGTTACCGAGGATTTCCTTCACGTAGCGCAACTGATTCAAGCCGCGCGGGCGAATCATGCCTTTCTTGGTGCGCAGGGCGACGGAGGCTTCGGCGGGGGCGTGATTGTCCAGCTCGACGACGGCCGATTCCTGGAGGAACAGGTGCACGAGGTCCGGCGACAGCTCGGTACCTTTGGTTTCCCGGTACAGGCGGCGCAGCAGGTTTTCCGCAGACGTGGTGTGTTTGGGGTCGCCGATCAGCTCGAACTGGTTTCCGCGGTTGCGGATCTCGATGGTCAGGCGCTGTTCGATCAAGCGCAAATGCTCGTCGAATTGCCCGCACAGATTGGCGAAGCGGCGAGCCTCAAAGGGCTCGAGGATAAAACGATGTGGTTCTATGGGTGCGTTCAAGGTCGTATTTAGCCGCCCTGGGGCAATTAAGATGAAATCAAGGATAACGCCAGAGGCTTGGGTGCGAAAGCTCTTAAATGAGGTCGCCCGATTTCAGAGTCCGGCGCTGGACCTGTGGGAGCGCGCCTGCTCGCGAAAGCGTTTTGCCAGACACATCTATGTTGAATGTGCCGCCGCCTTCGCGAGCAGGGTCGCTCCCACAGGGGGAATGCAGTGTTACTGGATCAGCGAGCCGCGCAGCGAGTGCGGTTGTGCCGCATCAATGTGCACGTCGGCGAACTGACCGATCAGGGTTGGATTGTCGCAGCGGAAGTTGACGATACGATTATTCTCGGTACGCCCTTGCAGCTCGCCCGGGTCTTTCTTGGAGTAATCGGTGACCAGAATGCGCTGTGTCGAACCAACCATTTGTCGGCTGATCTCGAAACCTTGCTGATTCAAACGATGTTGCAGCGCGTTCAGGCGTTCCTTCTTCAGCTCTTCCGGGGTCTCGTCGGCCAGGTCGGCAGCCGGGGTGCCCGGGCGCTGGCTGTAAACGAACGAGTAGGAGAAGTCGAAACCGACGTCGGCAATCAGCTTCATGGTCTGTTCGAAGTCTTTCTCGGTCTCGCCAGGGAAACCGACGATGAAGTCCGAGCTGATGCAGATCCCCGGCACAGCCGCGCGCAGTTTGCGCAGCTTGGATTTGTACTCAAGCGCCGTGTGGTTGCGTTTCATCGCCGCAAGAATCCGGTCGGAGCCCGATTGCACCGGCAAATGCAGGTGTTTTACCAGCTCCGGCACGTCGGCGTGGGCCTGGATCAGGCTGTCGGAGAATTCCAGTGGATGCGAAGTGGTGTAGCGGATACGGTCGATGCCGTCGATGGCGGCGACTACGCGAATCAGCTCGGCGAGATCGGCCAGGCGACCGTCGTGGGTCGTACCGCGATAGCCGTTGACGTTCTGCCCCAGCAAGGTCACTTCACGCACGCCGTTTTCAGCCAGGTGGATAACCTCGGCGATCACGTCGTCGAATGGCCGGCTGACTTCTTCGCCACGGGTGTAAGGCACCACGCAGAACGTGCAGTATTTGCTGCAGCCTTCCATCACCGACACATAGGCGCTCGGGCCATCGATGCGCGGCTCGGGCAAGTGGTCGAATTTTTCGATTTCCGGGAACGACACGTCGACTTGCGGCAGCTTGGTGATGCGTGCAGCGTCGATCATTTCCGGCAGACGGTGCAGGGTCTGCGGGCCGAACACGACGTCGACATACGGCGCGCGATCGCGAATCGCTGCGCCTTCCTGGCTGGCCACGCAACCGCCGACGGCGATCACCATGTCCGGGTTGGCCAGTTTCAGTTCGCGCCAGCGGCCGAGCTGCGAATACACGCGGTCCTGGGCGCGCTCGCGGATCGAGCAGGTGTTGAGCAGAATCACGTCGGCGTCTTCCGCACGCGCGGTGACTTCCAGGGCCTGATGTTCACCCAGCAGATCGACCATGCGCGAGCTGTCGTACTCGTTCATCTGGCAACCGTGGGTTTCGATGTAAAGCTTCTTGGCCATGGATTAGTGTCGTCACGTGATTCAAAGAACCCGGCATTATAGGGAACAAGCCCTCAGGTTCCTACCGCTGTGCGCCCGGAGGCTATGCTATAGTTTGCGCCCTCATTTTTATCCCCGATGTTATCCCCCCGCCATGACCAAACGCGAAGCTCCAATCTATAAGGTGATTTTCCTCAACCAGGGCCAGGTGTTCGAAATGTACGCCAAGCAGATCTATCAAAGTGATCTGTGGGGTTTTCTGGAAGTGGAAGAGTTCGTCTTTGGCGAGCGCACGCAAGTGGTTGTCGACCCGAGCGAAGAAAAGCTCAAGGCGCAGTTCGAAGGCGTGGTGCGCAGCTTTGTGCCGATGCATTCGATTGTGCGCATCGACGAGGTTGAGCGTCTGGGTACCCCGAAAATCAGCGAAGCCCGTGGCGCGGTCGGCAATGTGATGCCGTTCCCGATGCCGATGCCTGAAAAGTAAAACCGAGTCGCCTCATTCGCGAGCAGGCTCGCTCCCACAGGGGATCTTCTGAACACTGGAGATCTACTGGGGGAGCGAGCTTGCTCGCGAAGGGGCCGGAAAGATCGGCGCAAAAATCAGGGAAGAGGCGAAAACGGCGTACGCCCATCGGCGCTCTGCAGTTCCATCAGGTATTTACGGAAAATTTGCCCGAGCACCTGGGTAGCGGTTTCGAGGTCTTCGCGGGACATTTTTTCCGAGACTTCGTCGGCCGTGTCCAGCGCATCTTCAGCGCCGTTGACCGCGGCCATCTTCAGCACGATGTATGCCTGAATGTTGTTGGCCTGCACGCCTTCGCCGTGGAAGAACATCGTGCCGAGCTTGAATTGCGCCTGAGCGTGGCCTTGCAGCGAGGCTTTTTCGAAGTAGCTCAGGGCTTGATTGAGGTCGCGCGGCGCATTCTTGCCGTCGTAGTAGAACTCACCCAACTCGTATTGCGCTTGCGCATCCCCTTCGTCCGCCGCTTTCTGGCAGGCGGCCAGTGCCTGCGTGACGTCTTGCGGCTGAGTATTGAGGGTGCAACGACCCATCGCCGGGATCAACAACGAGTTGCCGCCTGCTTGTGCATGCGCGAGCAGGGGCTGAAGGAGCAACAGGCAGCCCAAGGCAAGGGTGCGGCCGGTGCGGTTCATGGGAATCGACTTACCTCTGAAGGGCACGCGGACCCATCGAGGGATCCAATAAGCGCGCATTATGAAATAAGCGGGGCCAACCTTACAAAGTCTTTACTCGTTTTTCTGCTGCGCGGGGAATATATCGCCCACTTTATGCAAGCTTTTTGGCAGAAGCGTCGGAAAAACCGGCGAGGTGTAGGTGAATGCTGACGCTGGCAATAGCCAACGTCAGCGGTACGGCGATTACTTCAGTGCAGCGAAGGCGCGCTCGGCAGCGTCCAGTGTCAGTTTCAACTCGGCTTCGCCGTGGGCGATCGAGGTAAAACCTGCTTCGAACGCGCTCGGTGCCAGATACACGCCACCTTCCAGCATCAGGTGGAAGAAGCGACCGAACAGGGCAGCGTCGCTGGCCATCACGTCTTCAAAGGTGACGATGTCATCGGCGCCGCTGAAGTACAGACCGAACATGCCGCCGGCCTGAGTGGTCACGAACGGAATGCCAGCAGCATCGGCACGTTGTTGCAGGCCGTCGAGCAGGCGCGTGGTGTAGTCGGTCAACTCGGCGTGGAAACCCGGACGGCTGATCAGGCGCAGCGTGGTCAACCCGGCGGCCATGGCCAGCGGGTTACCCGACAGCGTACCGGCCTGATACACCGGGCCCAGCGGCGCGATGCGTTCCATGATTTCGCGCTTGCCACCGAAGCAGCCCACCGGCATGCCGCCACCGATGATTTTGCCGAAAGTAGTCAGGTCAGGATTTACCCCGTAGTAAGCCTGAGCACCGCCGAGGGCGACGCGGAAACCGGTCATCACTTCGTCGAAAATCAGCACCACGCCATGCTTGTCGCACAGTGAGCGCAGGCCTTCGAGGAAGCCCGGCGCCGGTGGCACGCAGTTCATGTTGCCGGCCACCGGCTCAACGATGATGCACGCCACATCCTCGCCCACTTCAGCGAGCATCTTTTCCACAGCGTCGATGTCGTTGAACGGCAGTGTCAGGGTGTGTTTGGCGAACGCCGCCGGCACGCCGGCCGAACTTGGCACGCCTTGGGTCAGGGCGCCGGAACCGGCCTTGACCAGCAGGCTGTCGGAGTGACCGTGGTAGCAGCCTTCGAACTTGATGATGCTGTCGCGGCCGGTGTAACCACGAGCCAGACGGATCGCGCTCATGGTCGCTTCGGTGCCGGAGCTGACCATGCGCACCATGTCCATCGACGGCACCAGCGAGCAGACCAGGTCGGCCATCTCGGTTTCCATCGCGGTCGGCGCGCCGTACGACAAGCCGTGTTGCAGCTGGTTACGCACCGCGTCGAGCACGTCCGGATGGCTGTGGCCAAGGATCATCGGACCCCACGAGCCGACGTAATCGACATAACGCTTGTCGTCTTCGTCAGTGACGTAGGCGCCCTCAGCGTGCTTGAAGAACAGCGGCGTGCCGCCAACGCTCTTGAACGCACGAACGGGCGAGTTGACGCCACCGGGAATGTGTTTCTGGGCGTTGGCAAACAGGGTTTCGGAACGAGACATGATCGGGCTCTCAATCTTCAGGATTTGAACAATTCGTTGAATGCGCGGGCGCGGCGGGTCACTTCGGCGGTGCTCTCGGCACCAAACAGACCGTGAACCACGGCCAGCAGGTCGACCCCATGGGCTACCAGCGGCGCAGCGTTGTCGAGGCTGATGCCACCAATCGCGCAGATTGGCAGGTGCAACGTGCGCTTGGCTTCGTCGAGCAGATCGAGGCCGCAGGTCGGCGCACCGGGCTTGGTGTTGGAATTGAAGAAACGGCCGAAGGCGACATAACTCGCGCCTTCTTTGGCGGCTTGTTCGGCCAGCGCGATTTGCGCGTGGCAGGTCGAACCGATGATCGCTTTTGAACCGAGCAGCGCGCGGGTCGGCGACAGCGGGCCGTCGGTCTGACCGAGGTGCACGCCGACGTTGAGGCGCGCGGCCAGTTCGGCGTCATCGTTGATGATCAGCTGCGTCTTGTAGCGCTCGCACAAATCGCGCAGTGCCTCGGCCTCGCGCAAGCGGCGGGCCTCGTCGCTGCTCTTGTCGCGGTATTGCAGCAGGGTGACGCCGCCTTCCAGCGCCGCCTCCACGTAAGACAGAAACTTGCCCGCCAGCAATTGGCTGTCGGTAATGGCATACAGGCCACGTAGTTTCATCGGGCAGACCTCACGACGTTACGAGCAGAAATCCAGCGGCAGGCGACGCGGGACGAACTGGCCTTTGCCCAGTTGTTCGGCATCGCGCAGGGTGCGCCAGGTGTAATCCAAAGCACTGCGCACAGCGCTGGCCAGGTGTTCGCCCTGCGCCAGACGACCGGCCAGCGCGCTGGCCAGTGTGCAGCCGGAACCGTGATAGCTGCCCGGCAGGCGCTGACAGATAAAGGTTTCACGCAGGCCGTCGCGGCTGTACACGCGGTTGTGGATTTCAGTTTCGTCGCCATGGCCGCCGGTGATCAGCAGGTTTTTGACGAACGGCAGGAGTTTTTCAGCGCACTCGTCCGCGGTGCCTTCGGGCAGTTCGGCGAGGATCCGGGCTTCAGGAAGGTTAGGCGTGGCAATGATCGACAACGGCAGCAGGCGCTCGCGCATCGCGTAGCCGACCTCGTCCTTGCCCAGGCGTCCGCCGCCACCGGCGCGCAGCACCGGGTCGCAGACCACCGGCAAGTGCGGGTGCGCCGAGAGCAGTTCGACAACGGTGTCGACCATTTCCAGCGAACCGAGCATGCCCAGTTTGACTGCGGCGACTTCGGAGTCGTTGAGCACGGCATTGGCCTGGGCCAACACCCACTCACGGTCGAGGACGCGGAAGTCAGTGACGTTGACGGTGTCTTGCACGGTCAGCGCGGTGACGGCCGGAGCCGCATGGCAACCCTGCGCGAGCAGGGCTTCGATATCTGCCTGCAAGCCGGCGCCACCACTTGGGTCGTGGCCGGAGAGACAGAGGACAACGGGGCGAGAGCTGTAGATATTCATGGTGCGCGAGCTTACCACCAAAGCTGATTTTCGGGTTCAGTCCTGAGGGCGTTCGCCGATAGATTGTCTGACAAGCTGCTGCCACAAAGGTATTCACAACTTCAGGTGTTTCAGTGACTTGACCAACTCAACAGCTCTAGCCCGCTGCTTTGCTCTGAAACGCCCGTTCTAGAGCCTTTGTAGGAAAAATTTCGATGGTGCTCAATGGCCATCAACGGCTATGCTAGTCTGGATCCAAACCAATAACAGGTAATACCGGTTTTACGTCTACTCAAAGGGAATGGGGGGCTTCCTGACACAACCGGACGAGCCACGCTGGGGCTTCAATGCGCTATTTGCTGATGTTGCTGTTCTGCTTGCCCTTTATGGCGAGCGCTGTCGAATTCGACGAATTTACCCAGAGCCTCCCTCTGGGCCGATCGCTGCAAGTGTTCGAAGACCCGAGCGGTCAGGCGAGCATTGCCGATGTTCGCGCGCAGGCTGCCGCCGGCAATTTCAAAGCCCACGATAAAGCCACACTGAATGCCGGTTACTCGCGCTCGGCGTTCTGGTTGAAGATCGACCTGCACTATCGTCCGAGCAATCCCGCCGCCCAGCGCACCTGGCTGCTGGAACTGGCGTATCCACCGCTCGATCATCTCGACCTCTATATGCCTGACGCCAGTGGCGACTATCGCCTCGTCCGCCAGACCGGTGACGCCTGGCCGTTCGCCAGCCGCGAGATTCGCCAGAACAACTATTTGTTCGACCTTGCATTCCAACCCGATCAACAGCAAACCGTCTACCTGCGTCTGGCCAGCGAAGGCTCGATCCAGGCACCGGTGACGTTGTGGTCGAGCACCGCGTATCTCGAAGACCAACCGGTGCGCCTGTATGTGCTCGGCATCATTTACGGTGTGTTGTTGGGGATGCTGGTCTACAACCTGTTCATCTACCTCAGCGTGCGCGACACCAGTTATCTCTATTACATCTTCTACATTGCCTCGTTCGGTCTTTATCAGTTGTCGGTGAACGGCGCGGCAGTCGAGTATTTCTGGCCGGACAATCCGTGGTGGGCCAACGCCGCGACGCCGTTCTTCATTGGTTGCGCCGGCCTGTTCGGCAGCCAGTTCGCCCGCAGCTTCCTGCAGACCAAAAACCACAGCCGTGGGCTCGATCGTGTGCTGATCGGATTGATTGCATTCAGCGCGTTGGTCATCGGCCTGTCGCTGATGACCAGTTACGCCCTGGCCTTGCGCCTGGCAACGACGCTGGCGCTGACCTTCACCGTGGTGATTTTCGCGGCGGGGATTCTGGCCTGGTGGCGCGGCTTGCGCGTGGCGCGTTATTTCATTATTGCCTGGTCGGCGTTCCTGCTCGGCGGCGTCGTCAACACGCTGATGGTGCTGGGTCTGCTGCCGAACGTGTTCCTGACCATGTACGCCAGCCAGATCGGTTCAGCCATTGAGGTGGCGCTGCTGTCGCTGGCGCTGGCCGACCGTATCAACGCGATGCGCGAGCAACAGGCGCAAACGCTGTACGACGCCGGGCAGAAACTCGAAGTGCTCAACCAGCAGCTGGCGCACAGCAACAAGCTCAAGGACGAATTCCTCGCGACCTTGACCCATGAACTGCGCACGCCGATGAACGGTGTGATCGGTTCGCTGGAACTGATGCAGACGGTCGAGATGGACCCGGAGCTTGAGCAATACCAGCAGACTGCCGCCGGTTCCGCGCGGGACATGATGCGCATGGTCAACGGCATCCTCACCCTTACCGAATTGCAGGCCGGCAAGCTCAAGGCTGCGCCGGGCAGTTTCAGTTTGCGTGCGGTGGTCGAAGCGTTGCGTGTGCAGTTCGACGGCAACGCCGCGAGCAAATCGCTGGACTTCAAGGTTGAAGTGCTGCCGACCCTGCCGGATCGCTTGCACGGCGACAGCGCCAAACTCGCGCAATGCCTGGAATGCCTGCTGGATAACGCGATCAAGTTCACCCGCGTCGGTGGTCTGGCGTTGCGCGTCACCGGTAAACCGTCGACGGACAATCGTCTGGCGCTGTCGTTTGCGGTGATCGACACCGGCATCGGTTTCACCGATCTGGGCGAGGCGACGATGTACCAGCGTTTCTTCCAGCTCGACGGTTCGATGACCCGCGAGTACGGTGGTTTGGGCGTCGGTCTGGCGATCTGCCGACAGTTGGTCGAGTTGCTCGGTGGCAAGCTCACTCATCGCTCGGAGCCCGGGCGTGGCAGCCGCTTCCAGCTGGATGTCGAATTTGAGTTGCCAGTGGTTGAGGCGGCATCGACGCCGATTCCTTCACACGATTGCGTGCGTGCACCGCAGGACTGCACGGTGTTGCTGGTGGACGACAACAGCGTCAACCAACTGGTGATGCGCGGCATGTTGCTCAAGCTCGGTTTTCGCGTGCGTACCGCCGACAACGGCGCGGCGGCGCTCGATTGCCTGCAGCGTGAAACGGTCGACGCGGTGCTGATCGATTGTCAGTTGCCGAGCCACGAAGGCGCGTCGTTGTGCTGCCAGATTCATGCGCTGCCGGGCTGCGCCAATCTGCCGGTGTTCATGCTGGCGTTGAATGCTGATCGCGAGCTTTGCACAACGGGCGCGGCGATCGATTACCTGAACAAACCGGTGAAATTCGAAGACCTGCAATCTGCGCTGGAGCGGCGCGTGTTGTGCTGCTGATAGGGTAAACACGCCGCAAATTCGGCTGATATGACACTTTGACCGCTTTCGGTGCGGTGCTTAACTGAGTTCCTTGGTTGCCCAAAGGAGCCCCGTCATGAACCTGCATCAGTTCGCCGAAACCCACGAAGTCACCAACCAGCCACCGTCGCTGGACGGCACCAACCTGTACCGCATCGACCTGCCGTTGCAGGAGTGGTCGCGCAGGTTCGGCGCCGGTTGGGCCGAGTCGCGGATCGATGCCTATGGCGCGCTGGCCGGCGGGGCGCTGATGGAAGCCGGGTTCCTCGCCAATCAGAACAAACCAACGTTCGCCAGCCATGACCGCTACGGGCATCGCATCGATCTGGTGGAATTTCATCCGGCCTATCATGAGCTGATGCGCACGGCGATCGAGCACGGTCTGACGTCGATGCCCTGGACCCATCCGCAGGACGGTGCACACGTCGCCCGCGCGTCCATGAGTTATCTGCACAGTCAGGCCGAGGCCGGCAGCGGTTGCCCGTTGACCATGACCTTCGCCAGCGTGCCGGCCTTGCGTTTGCAGCCGAACCTCGCCGAGCAATGGCTGCCGAAAGTCCTCGCCACCCAATACGACCCACGCAACGTCGGCATGGCGCACAAGGCCGGCGTGACCATCGGCATGGCCATGACCGAAAAACAGGGCGGCACCGACGTGCGCGCCAACACCACCAAGGCTTATCCGGTCGGCGCCAGTGGCCCGGGCGAGGCGTATGAGTTGGTCGGGCACAAATGGTTTTGCTCGGCGCCGATGTGCGACGCGTTCCTGACCTTGGCGCAGACCGACAAGGGTTTGAGCTGCTTCCTGCTGCCACGGCATCGCCCGGACGACACGCGAAATCAGTTCTACATTCAGCGCCTGAAAAACAAGCTCGGCAACCAGTCCAATGCCTCCAGCGAAGTGGAGTTTCGGGGCGCGCTGGCGTGGATGGTCGGTGAAGAAGGGCGCGGCGTGCCAACCATCATCGAGATGGTGGCGATGACCCGCTTCGATTGTATGGTCGGTTCCAGTGCGTTGATGCGTCAGGCGCTGACCCAGGCCAGCCACCACTGCGCGCACCGCAAGGTCGGCGGCAAGTTGCTCAGCGAACAGCCGTTGATGCAGAACGTGCTGGCCGATCTGGCCCTGGAAAGCGAAGCCGCGCTAGCCCTCAGTTTGCGCATGGGCAAGGCGCTGGATCATCTGGACGATCGCCACGAAGCGCAATTCGCGCGGCTGGTGACAGCAGTGGGCAAGTATTGGATCTGCAAACGCGCGCCGGCGATGATCAACGAAGCCGCCGAATGCATGGGCGGTGCCGGGTATGTCGAGGACAGCATCCTGCCGCGTCTGTACCGCGAGGCGCCGGTGAACTCGACGTGGGAAGGCTCGGGGAATGTGCAGTGCCTCGACGTACTGCGCGCGTTATCGAAAGAGCCGGGTGTGCTGGATGTGTTGTTCAGCGAGTTGGGCGACGGGCACGGTGACAAGCGATTGGCCGCGCATATTCAGCAGTTGCAGGTGCAGTTCAAGGACACCAGCGACATTCAATACCGGGCGCGGCAGTTGACCGAAGACATCGCGCTGGGGTTGCAGGCCAAGCTGTTGCTGGAGGCCGGCAATTCGGTGGTCAGCGATGCCTTTATTGCCAGCCGCCTGAGCGGTGGTGGCCGCGTCTACGGCGCCTTGCCGCGGGGGCTGGACGTCGAAGCCCTCGTCGCCCGCTCAACCCCGCAAGGCTTCTGAGCTCAATCTCCCCAACACCACAAAACCCTGTGGGAGCGAGCTTGCTCGCGAAAGCGGTACATCAGTCGACATCAATGTTGAATGACAAACCGTATTCGCGAGCAAGCTCGCTCCCACAGGGGATATCCGTTGATGGGAAGATTTGGGTACACCCACAACGCCACTGTTCCCGTGACGCGACGATGCAGGCAAGATGAAGCTCTGCAAGTCAGAACACAGGAAGCTGATCGTGACCGAAGCGTTTATTGTCGTTCAAACCGCCGAACAAGCCGTGGACCGTCTGGCCGAGCTGCATGAGCGGGCCACCACTGCGCTGAACTCGGCGCTCAAGCGTTACCTCAAGGATCGCGTCGAACCCGACGCTGCGCAGCGTGCTCTGTTTCGTTATCCCGAACTGCGTCTGACCTATCACTGCCAGGGCGAAGTCCCGCAGACCACTCGGGCTTACGCCAAGGTGCAACTACCGGGCACTTACAGCGTTACCGTCACCCACCCGGCGGCGTTCCGCAAATACCTGCTCGAGCAACTTGTGCCGTTGATGCACGACTTCACCGTGACCGTGGAAGTCGGCGTCAGCCAGCAAAACATTCCGTATCCGTATGTGGTCGAGCAGGGCGATGAACTCGCCGGCTCCGGCGTCACCGCTGCCGTGCTGGCGCGGGTGTTTCCGAGCACCGACCTGTCCGCCGCCACCGATGGTATCGCCGACGGTCTCTACGATTGGGAAAACACCGATCCACTGCCGCTGGCGCTGTTCGACGCCGCACGCGTGGATTTCTCGTTGCGCCGTCTGGTGCATTACACCGGCAGCGACTGGCGTCATGTGCAACCGTGGATTCTGCTGACCAACTACCACCGCTACGTCGACCAGTTCATCGTCCATGGTCTGGAGCAACTGCGCAGCGATCCGCGTTTCGTGCGCATGGTCTTGCCCGGCAACGTGATCATCGAAAAGAGCATGGATCACGGCGAAGCCTCGGCAATCGCTGCCGGTGTCGTGTGGCACCGTTACCAGATGCCGGCGTATCACCTGATCGCCAACGATGGCCATGGTGTCACGCTGGTCAACATCGGCGTCGGCCCATCTAACGCCAAGAACATCACCGACCACCTCGCCGTACTGCGTCCGCATTGCTGGCTGATGATCGGCCACTGCGGTGGCCTGCGTCAGTCGCAGACCATTGGCGACTACGTGCTGGCTCACGCTTATATGCGTCGCGATGGCATTCTCGACCGTGTGGTGCCGCCGAACATTCCGATCCCGGCACTGGCCGAAGTGCAAATGGCGCTGCAACAAGCAGCGGCGAATGTCACCGGCGAGAAGGGCGATGACCTGAAAAAACGCCTGCGCACCGGCACCGTGCTGACCTACGACGACCGTAACTGGGAACTGCGCTGGGCGCAGGAACGGCCGCTGATCAACCTGTCCCGTGCGGTCGCGGTGGACATGGAAAGCGGCACGATTGCCGCGCAGGGTTATCGCTTGCGGGTGCCGTACGGCACGTTGCTGTGCGTCTCGGATAAACCGCTGCACAGTGAAATCAAGCTGCCGGGTTCGGCCAACGCCTTCTATGAACGCGCGGTCAGCCAGCACTTGAAGATCGGCATCGAAGCGGTGGACCTGCTGCGCACCGAACTCAACTCGCTGCACTCGCGCAAACTGCGCAGCTTCGACGAACCGCCGTTCCGTTAACGGTTAGTCGTGGTCATTTGGCGGTCAGGGCACTAGCATTGTCAGTCCTGATCGCTAAATGTTTGCCCTCCCTATGTCTCGTCCCCCGCGTCCACCTTCCCGCCGCCCTGGCGCGAAGCCTCAGTCGTCCTCGCCACGCCGTGTTGCCAAGGCACCACCGGCTGAGCCGAAACTGATCCTGTTCAACAAACCGTTCGATGTGCTGACGCAATTCAGCGACGGAGAAGGGCGGGCGACGCTCAAGGATTTCATCGATGTGCCCGGTATCTACCCGGCCGGACGCCTTGATCGTGACAGCGAAGGATTGTTGCTGTTGACCAACGACGGGCAGTTGCAGGCGCGCATCGCTGATCCGAAACACAAACTGGCGAAAACCTATTGGGTGCAGGTCGAAGGCGTGCCGACGGCCGAGCAGTTGCAGCGTCTGCGCGATGGCGTCGAGTTGAACGACGGCATGACCTTGCCTGCCGAAGCGCGGCCACTCGATGAGCCGCAATTGTGGCCACGCAATCCACCGGTGCGCTTTCGCGTGACCGTGCCGACTTCATGGCTGGAACTGGTGATTCGCGAAGGGCGCAACCGTCAGGTGCGCCGGATGACGGCGGCAGTCGGCCTGCCGACATTACGGCTGGTGCGGGTGAAGATTGGTGACTGGACGATCGAAGGGCTCGACCAAGGTCAGTGGAAAGAAGTGCCGGCGCGCTTATAGAGCGCCGGATTCGATCAGGCCGATCACCACACTCTTGATGATGAACGCGGCCACGCCCAGGCCCAGCACGAAAAACAGAATGAACGAGCCAAAGCGCCCGGCCTTGGACTTTTTCGCCAGATCCCAGACGATGAAACCCATGAAAATGATCAGGATGCTGACCAGTCCGGTCATCATCCACTCTTCTAATAATGCTGGATCCATTGGGTTTCTCCGGCTTGGGCGCGGCTAAAAGGGCGCGGCGAGTATACGCCAAGGTGTGTGGGGTGGCATTGATCTGGGTCTGATCCGAAGCCTTTAGCCCTCACCCTAGCCCTCTTCCAGAGGGAGAGGGGACTGACCGAGGTGTCTGGCGTCATACATCGACCTGAAAGATCGAGTCGATTATGGATTCACAGCAGAGCCCTCAGGTCGGCGTACTTCTTCAGCATCTCACGGTCGGCCCCCTCTCCCTCCGGGAGAGGGCTGGGCGGGCGGCGTTCCGATGAGGGTGCCCTTGATCAACTACGTAAATGGGTGAGGGGCAATTCAGTGCTGTTGAGCACCTGATTCAGCACAAAGCTCGAGCGCACGCTTGTCACGCCTTCAATCCGCGTCAAATGCCCCAGCAACAACTTCTGATAGTGATCCATATCCGGCACCACCACTTTCAACTGGTAATCGGCATCCACGCCCGTCACCAGGCTGCACTCGAGCACCTGCGGCAACGTCCGGATCGCCGCCTCGAAGTTCTCGAAACGCTCCGGCGTATGCCGGTCCATGCCGATCAGCACATACGCGGTCAGGCTCAGCCCGAGCATCTTGCGATCGAGCAAAGCGACCTGACGCGAGATATAACCGTCGTCTTCCAGCTGTTTGACCCGACGCGAACAAGGCGAGGGCGACAGACCGATGCGCTCGGCCAACTCCTGGTTGGAGATGCGGGCGTCGCGCTGCAATTCCGCCAAAATGCTCAGGTCGTAACGGTCGAGTTTGCTCATCAGTCTGTCCTTGGTTGTAACTATTGCGGCGGATTATCTATCCAGGGTTAAAAATTGCGCAAGTGGTGTTTATTTCAGCAATCTTCGCAATCCTCTGTCGCGGCCTCAGGCCTATTCTTATCACCAGAATCACTGCTCGGTAACACAGTCCACGCGGCCCGCCCTATCCGGCCTGCCGCGGCCGCCACCCCCACCGGGGTTGTGCCGGCCCCCGAGCTGCACACTGTCCAGAAGACGGCGTGAGGTGAGCCGACGTCAAAAGCGTCGAGCCAGGACGAAGTTCTCTAGAAGGGAGGCCGACGGGTCTCCCTTTTTTCTTGCCTGCGATTTCATGCCAGACGCTCAATAAATAAGTTGCGCGACTGATAACCTGTTGCAGAACCCGTTGTGGGTATTCCCGGTCTTAGTGACAAGCCCTCTTACATTTACAGGCCCCGCAGTGAGAAAAAGCATGAAGTCGCGCATCTGGCGTCTGGCCGGTGTTGGTTTGCTGTGTGTGAGTGTCAGTGCGCAAGCGCTTGCCGATGAGCCGCAGAATCGTGGACCGGACGGCGGTGGCCATGGTCCGGATCATCAGGGCAATAATCAGGGGCATGGCGGCAACAATCAGCCGCGCCCGCAGAACAATCCATCGCAGAACCAGCCGCAACAGAATCAGCCGCGCCCGCAGAACAACGAGATCATTCGTGGCGACAACAGCCGCCAGTTCGAGCACAACGGCCAGCAGCACAACAACAATGGCCAGTGGCAAAACCACGACCAGAACCGCCCGGCCTACAACCCGAACCCGGTCCGTCAGCCGCCACCGCCGCCGCAACTGCCGGCCAACAGCCTGCCGATCCAGCCACGCCCCGACACCGTGCGCCAGACTCAGGAGCCGCGCCAAGGCTACTACCGCGACGAGCGTCCGCAAAACGGCTACAACAACCAGCATTGGCAAACCAACAACCGGCCCAATGACAATCGCTGGCCGGGGCGTCCCGATGGACACGGCAACGGTTGGGGGTCGGGCCCGCAATACCGGCCGGGGCATGTGATCGACCGCTTCCCGGATCGCGATTACCGCGTGCCGTATCGTGGCCAGGATTACTTCTTCTCTGGCGGCTACTGGTATCGCCCGCAAGGCCCGCGCTACATCGTTGTGCAGCCACCGCGTGGGATTCGTATCCAGTACTTGCCCGATTACGCCCGTGAAGTATGGATCGGGGGGTCGTTGCTGTTCCTCGCCGCCGGTTCCTATTACGCGTACCAGGAAGCGACGCAGGATTACGTGGTGGTCGAACCGCCAGTGCAGCAGCAACAGCCTCAGCCGCAATCACAAGGTTATGACGTCGAAGCGTACCCGGCCAACGGCCAGTCGCCGGAGCAAGTGCAGCAGGACGGATACCAGTGCTACCAGTACGCCGTGCAGCAAAGTGGTTTCGACCCGCGCACCGCGACGTATCAACCGGCGCCCGAAGTGGTTCAGGCGTACCGCCAGGCTCAGGGTAATTGCCTGAGCAGTCGCGGTTATCAGGTGAGCTACTGAAGCCGGGTTTGCGCCCCTTCAGACTTGACCACTTCCTGCGGGTCGGCGTGCACCAGCACTTCGGCGCGCGGGTAGGCCTTGTGAATGGCATCGGCGGCTTGATCGCTGATGCCGTGGGCCACTGACAGCGTCAACTCTCCCGGCAATTCCAGGTGCAACTGCACGAACCAGTGGTTGCCGGAGATCCGCGTGCGCAAGTCATGCGCGCCCAACACCCCCGGCACACTGCAGGCGAGTTCGAGCATGTGCTGACTGACGTCCGTCGGCAGCTCCTCATCCATCAACACCGAAAAACTTTCCCGGGCGATCTGGATCGCGCTCCACAGAATGTACGCAGCAATCCCCAGACCGAACCACGCATCCAGTTGATCAAAACCAAACCCGGCCAAAATCAGCGCAATCAGAATGCTGCCGTTGAGTAACATGTCCGAGCGATAGTGCAGCGAATCCGCGCGCACGGCGTTGGAACCGGTCTGTTTGATCACCCGATGCTGCAACACTAGCAACGCCGCCGTCAGCAGCAGCGAAAACACGATCACGCCGATGCTCAACCATGGCGCGCCGAGCGGTTGCGGATCGTGCAGCCGCTCGTACGCCTGAAACGCGATCAACACCGCACTGCCGCCGATGAACAACGCCTGCGCCATGCCCGCCAGCGATTCTGCCTTGCCGTGGCCATAACGGTGATCGTCATCGGCCGGGCGCAGCGCGTAATGCACCGCCAGCAGATTGAGCATCGAGGTGATGCCATCCAGCGCCGAGTCGGTGAGGCCGGCGAGCATGCTCACCGAGCCGCTCAGCCACCAGGCGATGGCTTTGGCGACGATCAGCGTGCAAGCGACCGCCACCGAGGCGCGGGTCGCCAGCCGTAGCAGGCGAGCGTGTTCGGGGCTGGAGGTCATTGCGTTTCCTTTTTATGCGGCAGGTTGCAGGCCGAACATGGCCAGTTGTTGAGTGCTGCCCTTGTGTTGAATCAGGCGCGGGTCATCCAGTGGGAAGTCTCTGCCGAGCTCGCTTTCGAGAATAGCCTGCAACTTGTGATTATCGACCTGACCGTCGGGGCCGATGGCTTGCTTGAGCTTGGCCGGATCGATTTGCGCGGTGTGGCCCGGTTCGAAATAAATCGCGCCAGTGGCAAAGTCGACGGCAAACGCGATCAGCCCGGGAATGATGTAGAACAGCAGGCCCACGGCGTCGAGCACGGCAATCGCCGGGTCGACTTTGCCGTCAATCTGACCGCGACGATCCGGATAGAAAATCGAACCGCACGCAGTGATTTGCGTGAGCAGGGTGGCGACCAGTACACCGCCGATCAGGCGAAAAGGTAAGCGCATGGGGAAATCTCCTGAGTCATTTGAAAACGAAGCGTAGTCGTCTGGAATTAAGACCCTGACGAACGCCCGGCAGTTCGCCGTTATACTCGCGCCTGGCAGGGCGTGCCCACAGTAAATTGCGGCCTCGTCTCACCCCTACCGAAATACGTTGAGGATTGAAGTTGTTTTCTCCAGATCGACACCGCGTGAAGGCTAATGAATCCTATCGGGGTTCGGCCCTACGGGCTAAAGCTGTGAGCGCGCCATGCTGCGTTGCGGGACTTGGCAAGGAAACGACCCTTACCTGCGTCCCGCGCCTTGCCTGGCACGCTCACAACTTTAACGCGACTCGCAATTTACTGTGGGCACGCCCTGGGGAGCCAGCATGATTTCTTTGCCAATCGATGAAGTTTTACCCGCCCTGCGTGAAGCCTTGGCGACGCGCCACGAAGCCGTGCTCGAAGCTCCGCCCGGCGCTGGTAAAACCACGCGCGTGCCGTTGGCCTTGCTCAATGAAGCGTGGCTGGCCGGGCAGACCATTCTGATGCTGGAACCGCGCCGTCTCGCCGCGCGTGCAGCGGCGGAACGGCTGGCCAGTGAGCTGGGCGAGAAGGTCGGGGAAACCGTCGGTTATCGCATCCGTCTCGACAGCAAGGTTGGCCCCAACACCCGTATCGAAGTGGTCACCGAAGGCATTCTCACCCGCCGCTTGCAGGATGATCCGGCGCTGGAAGGCGTGGGCCTGCTGATCTTCGACGAATTCCACGAACGCAGCCTCGATGCCGATCTGGCACTGGCCTTGAGTCTGAACGGTCGCGAGCTGTTTCGAGCTGAACAGCCGCTGAAGATTCTGTTGATGTCGGCCACGCTCGAAGGCGAGCGCCTGGCAGGATTGCTCGATGACGCGCCGATCCTGCGCAGCGAAGGCCGCATGTATCCGGTGACGATGCGCTGGGGGCGGCCGTTTCAGCCCGGCGAATACATCGATCAACGTGTCACGCAAACCGTGCTTGAAGCACTGCACGACGAAACCGGCAGCCTGTTGGTGTTCCTGCCGGGGCAGGCGGAAATTCGTCGCGTGCATCAACAATTGGCCGACGCGATCGGCGAGCGCAGCGATGTGTTGCTGTGCCCGTTGCACGGTGAACTCGACCTCAATGCGCAACGCGCGGCGATCGATCCGGCGCCGGCCGGTCAGCGCAAAGTGGTGCTGGCGACCAACATCGCCGAGACCAGTCTGACCATCAACGGCGTGCGCGTGGTGATCGATGCGGGGCTGGCGCGGGTGCCGCGTTTCGATCCTGGCAGCGGCATGACGCGTCTCGATACCCAGCGAATTTCCAAGGCCAGCGCTACTCAGCGCGCGGGCCGGGCGGGACGACTGGAACCGGGTGTTTGTTATCGCTTGTGGTCGCAGGATCAACACGAACAGCTTGCGGCTTACGGCAGTGCGGAAATTCTCTCGGCGGATCTCGCCAGTCTCGCGCTGCAATTGGGGCGCTGGGGCGTGACGCCGGGCGAACTGGTTTGGCTCGATGTTCCGCCAGCCGCTGCTTATGCCCAGGCGCAGGATTTGTTGCAACGACTTGGCGCGCTGGAAGGTGAAGCGCTGACGACCCATGGTCAGGCCATGGCTGAGTTGCCGGCGCATCCGCGCATCGGTCATTTGTTGTTGCGCGGTCAGGCGCTGGGTTTGGCCACCATGGCGTGCGACGTTGCCGCGTTGCTCGGTGAGCGCGATATCTTGCGCGGCGCCGGAGCGGATTTGCACAGTCGATTGGCCCTGCTGTCCGGTGAAGAACGCGCGGCCCGTAGTGCGCAGGGCGGGGTGCAACGGGCTAAGCAACTGGCGCGGCAATATCGCGGTTACCTGCGCGGCAAGTCCAGCGAGCCGGTCAGCGATCCCGATCATCCGCGCTGGCTCGGTGCGTTGCTGGCGCTGGCGTATCCGGATCGCGTTGCGCAACAGCGGCGCGCCGGAGGTGCCGAATATCGTCTGGCCAACGGTCGTGCGGCGCTGTTCGCCGAAGCCGACAGCTTGATGAAAGAGCCGTGGATCGTCATCGCCGACCTCGGCAGCCGCCAGGGTCAGCGTGAAGAGCGTATTTATCTGGCGGCTGATTTTGATCCGGCGCTGTTTGATTCCGTGCTCGCTGAACAGGTACGCAACGTCGATCAACTGGACTGGGACGAGCGCGAAGGCGTGCTGCGCGCCGAGCGTCAGCGCAAGGTCGGCGAGTTGGTTCTGAGCCGCGAACCGCTGACCGGCCTCGACGAAAATGCACGCAGTCAGGCGCTGGTGAATCTGGTGCGGCGCAAAGGTCTGGAGTTGCTGCCGTGGACGCCGGAGCTGCGCCAGTGGCAGGCGCGGGTGGCGTTGTTGCGTCAGTTGGAATTGAATAATCAGGCTGACAGTCAGTGGCCGGATGTCAGTGATGCGACGCTGCTGGATACCCTTGAAGATTGGCTGATGCCCTATCTGGGCAAGGTCTCGCGGCTCAGCCACTTTGCCAACCTGGACCTGTCGAGCATCGTCCGTAATCTGCTGCCCTGGCCGCTGCCGCAAAAGCTCGATGAGCTGGCGCCACATCATTTGAGCGTGCCGTCGGGTTCGTCGATTCGTCTGGACTACAGCGAGTTCCCACCGATCCTGGCGGTGCGTTTGCAGGAATTGTTCGGGCTGGCCGATACGCCGCGAATTGCCGGCGGGCGGCAGGTGGTCAAATTGCATCTGCTGTCGCCAGCGCGGCGACCGGTGCAGGTCACGCAGGATCTGGCCAACTTCTGGCGCAGCACCTATGCCGAGGTGAAGAAGGATCTGAAGGGGCGGTACCCGAAGCACTATTGGCCGGATGATCCGTTGGTGGCCGAGGCGACTGCACGGGCGAAACCGCGCGGTACCTGAAGAGCAAAAGATCGCGGCCTTCGGCAGCTCCCACAGGTTTTCGCGGCATGATCCGATTTTTAGTGGTGGGTCTTGGCGGTTAATTGTTCGCGGCAATAATCGGCGAACAGCTGCGCCGGTTTGGTCAACTGCCCGCGCTTGAGCCACGCCGCCACTAGGCCTGAACCGGTAACGTCTTCGACGATGTCCACGCACACGACTTTCTTGCCGTCGTAGGTGCATTCCGAATGCGGTTTGGTCACCAGAATCGAAAAGCCGAACCCCTGGCCAACCATCCCGCGCACCATCTCGATCGACGGCGAGCTGAACTCGATACGCGGCGTCAGGCCCAACTCTTCAAACAGGCTGACGAAGTAGGTTCGGCTCGGCTGCACGTCGAGCAGGATCATCGGGTCCAGACACAGATCGCGCAGTGACACTTGCTTGTATTCGGCGAAGCGATGGTCAGCGGGTAACAGCGCATACGGCCGTTGCGCGGGCATCAGCGGTTCGGTCTGGATGGTCGCGTCGAGTTCATGTTCGTAAAGAATCACCAGATCGAAGGCCCCCGAGGTCAGGCCTTGCACCAGCTCTTGCTGCTCGCCGTCGCGGATGCGGATTTTCACCCCCGGATACAGCGCCGAAAATCCGGCAATCAGTTGCGGCAAGTACAACGGCGCAACCGTTTCGAAACAGCCGATATCGATCTGTCCGGCGACCACGTCGTTGTCGGCGAGGGCGTTCTGTTCGAACTCCTTGGCCATGCGCAGCAGTTCCTGAGCCTTGCGCAGAAAGCGCGCACCGCTCGGCGTGAGGGAAACCCCTTGGGCGTGATGACGGATCAGCAGTTGCACGGCGAAGCTGTCTTCCAGCGCCTTGATCGCCGTGGAGATCGCCGGTTGCGCGATGTACAGCTTGCGCGAAGCCTCGGCAACGCTGCCGCATTCGACGGTGGTGATGAAGTATTTCAGCTGACGCAAATTGTAGGCGGCCACGGCAAACCTCAGGACGAGCGGACTCGACTTCCAAGCAATTTGTGCGCCGCCACGTCCGTTGCGCGACGATGTTGTTATCCCTCAACCATAGCCACCTGCGCGGTATTTTGGGGAAGTCATTGCCCAGTGTTTTTATTGCCTGCGAAGATATTTTTACTATTTTTAGCCCATGCGGGCCTGAGCGACCATCGAGGCACAATAACGTCTCAGGAGCATCCGTCGTGTTCGAGCTTGCAGAGTGGCAGCGCCGCGCCGTTGCATTGAAATTTCCCGATCAGGCCGTGATTGACGGCAAACATTGCGCCGCGCTGTCGGGGCAGACCTTTGCCGCGATCAACCCGGCGACTGGCGAATGCCTGGCCAATGTGGCGGCGTGCGGCGAGGAGGATGTCGACGCGGCGGTGCGCAATGCGCGACAGGTGTTCGAGGCCGGGACGTGGTCGCAACGCCCGCCGGCCGAGCGCAAGCCAGTGCTGCTGCGTCTGGCTGATTTGCTGATGACGCATCGCGAAGAACTGGCGCTGCTCGATTCGCTGAACATGGGCAAACCGGTGATGGATGCCTACAACATTGACGTGCCGGGCGCCGCCGGGGTGTTCCGTTGGTACGCGGAGGCCATCGACAAACTTTACGATCAGCTCGCCCCCAGTGCGCCGAATGTGTTGGCGACGATCACCCGCGAAGCACTGGGTGTGGTGGCGGCCGTGGTGCCATGGAACTTCCCGTTGGACATGGCCGCATGGAAGCTCGCGCCGGCCTTGGCGGCGGGGAATTCGGTGATCCTCAAACCAGCCGAGCAGTCACCGTTTTCGGCGTTGCGTCTAGCCGAGCTGGCGCTGGAAGCAGGGCTGCCGCCGGGTGTGCTGAACGTCTTGCCGGGGCTTGGTGAGCAAACCGGCAAGGCCTTGGGTTTACACGCGGATGTCGATTGTCTGGTGTTCACTGGCTCGACCCAGGTCGGCAAATATTTCATGCAGTACTCCGCGCAGTCGAACCTCAAGCAGGTGTGGCTGGAGTGCGGCGGCAAGAGCGCCAATCTGGTGTTCGCCGATTGTCAGGATCTGGATCTGGCGGCGGAGAAAGCTGCGTTCGGCATCTTCTTCAATCAGGGGGAAGTCTGCTCGGCCAACTCGCGACTGCTGGTGGAACGTTCGATTCATGATGAGTTTGTTGAACGCTTGAAAGCCCAGGCCGAGCTCTGGTTGCCGGGCGATCCGCTGGATCCGCAGAGCAGCGCTGGCGCCATCGTCGACCACAAACAGACGTCGGGCATCATGCGTTTTATTCGCAGTGCCGAGCAGTCAGGGGCGACCCGGGTTTGTGGCGGTCAGCAGCGGCGCTTCAACGGCTCGGACAACTTCATTGAACCGACGATTTTCACTGGCGTAACGGCGGACATGCCGTTGTTTCGTGAAGAGGTGTTTGGCCCGGTGCTGGCGGTGATGCCGTTCGATGATGAGGCCGAGGCTGTACGACTGGCCAATGACAGCGTGTACGGGCTTGCGGCGTCGTTGTGGACTGATGACCTCAACCGCGCGCATCGTGTGGCGCGGCTGTTACGCGCAGGCACGGTATCGGTCAACACGGTGGATGCACTGGATGTGACGGTGCCTTTCGGCGGCGGCAAACAATCGGGATTTGGCCGGGATCTATCGCTGCATTCGCTCGACAAATACACCCAGCTGAAAACTACCTGGTTTCAGTTGCGCTGACACCGAGTTGCCCCTTCGCGAGCAGGCTCGCTCCCACACTGGATCTATGCCACACCGAAGATCCTCTGTGGGAGCGAGCCTGCTCGCGAATGCGTTCGCCCGTTCAAAGCATTTCTCCAGACATGCACCCACCTCGCGCACCCGCGCAATCGCCGCCCTTTAGCAGTGCGCACTACCCAGTTTTTTCATCATTTGCAGCCAACAATTTCCTGATTTTCCTCACCGCGCACATGGGCCACCATCGATCTTGCCCGCCAGCCGAAGTTTGTCCGCCCAAGCGTCCGCGAGAGACCAACGGCAGCAACTGCACAACGGCCGGCGACCGTACTGCCCATGACAAAACTAAATCAACAGCGTCGGGAGTGCTCCATGATCAAGTCCTTGTGTATTCGTCTCACTCATCCTCTGGCAATTACTGCTCTGGCCGCCACGGTCGCGACCAGCGCCCAGGCCGGCACCTTGTCCATCGGCCACACCACGTGGGTCGGCTACGGCACGCTTTATCTGGCTCAGGACCTGGGCTACTTCAAGGAAAACGGTCTGACCGTCGAATTGCCGGTGGTCGAAGAGGCCTCGATGTACATGGCCGCACAGGCGTCCGGGCAATTATCCGGTTCGGCGTCGACCATCGATGAAGTGCTCAAATACCGCCCGCAGTTTTGCTTCAAAGCGGTCGCGGCACTGGATGACAGCCATGGTGGCGACGGTGTGCTGGTCGGCAAGGATGTGAAGAGCCTG
The DNA here is from genome assembly GCF_001648775.1 of Pseudomonas fluorescens. Classification (GTDB taxonomy): domain Bacteria; phylum Pseudomonadota; class Gammaproteobacteria; order Pseudomonadales; family Pseudomonadaceae; genus Aquipseudomonas; species Aquipseudomonas fluorescens_M. The sequence continues at coordinate 158,944 of NZ_LVEJ01000016.1, read as the reverse complement.
CAAGAACTCAAGGGCAAATCCGTCGCGGTCAACGAGGGTTCAACCTCGCAATTCTGGCTCTCGTATCTGCTGAAAAAGAACGGCATGAAGATGAGCGACATCACCGTGCAGAACATGACCGCTGACGATGCCGCCACCGCGTTCATCGCCGGTCGCGTGCCCGCCGCGGTGACCTGGGAGCCGCATCTGTCGATGGTGCGCGACAAGCAGCAAGGCAAAGTGTTGATCGACAGCAGCAGCACCCCCGGGGTGATCGTCGATGTGGTCGCGCTCAATTGCACGGTTATCGAAAAACAGCCGGAAGACGTCAAGGCGCTGGTCGCCGGTTTGTACAAAGCCGTGCAGTACACCAAGGATCACCCGGAAGACGCGTACAAAATCATGGCCAAAGGCGTCGGCGGTTACCTGTCTGATCCGAAGGAGCTGGCTGCCGCCGCACAAGGCGTGCGTTTCTACGATCAGGCTATGAGCGAGAAACTTCTCGGCTCGCCGGGCAAACCGGGCGACAGCGCAGCGCTGATCAAACTGGCCAACGAAACCGCCAGCGAACTGCAGGGCAAACCTTACAACGTCAGCAACGACGAGCTGGTCGACAACCGTTTCGTCAGCCCGCTCTAGGAGGTATGCCATGTTCAAGCGCAATTCGTGGCTGAGCCGCAGCCTCACGCCGAAAACCGCTTTGCCGGTGCAAGTGGTGTGGAGCGCCAGCGCTCTGGCCTGGGTGTTGTTGGTCGGCTTGTGGGCCGGACTTTCTTATGGCGGCATCGTCCCGGGGATGTTCCTGCCAACGCCGGGCGCGGTGGTTGAAGCCGCCGTGCGCCTGAGCCGCGACGGCACACTTGGCACGCATGTGTGGGCGAGTGTCGAAGTGGTGATGGTCGGCTTTATTGTGTCGTCGCTGGTGGCGGTGCCGTTGGGGTTGCTGATGGGCAGCTTCCGCATCGTTCAGGCATTCCTTGAACCGCTGGTGAACTTCATCCGTTACCTGCCGGTGACCTCGTTCGTGCCGCTGTTCATTCTGTGGATCGGCATCGGTCTGGAGCAGCGCGTGTCGGTGATTATCTTCGGTGTGTTCTTCCAGCAACTGGTGATGATCGCCGACGTGTCGAAGGGTATTTCCAAGGACTTGATCAACGCCTCTTACACTTTGGGTTCCAATCGCCGCGATGCGGTGTTGCACGTGATCGCGCCGGCCTCGGTGCCGGGTGTACTCGACACCTTGCGCGTCACCATGGGCTGGGCCTGGACTTATCTGGTGGTGGCTGAACTGGTCGCTGCTTCCAGCGGTTTGGGTTACCTGAGCCTGAAGGCCATGCGCGGTTTTCAGGTCGACGTGATTTTCCTCGCCATCGCGATCATCGGCCTGCTCGGTCTGGTCACCGATCAACTGTTCCGTTTTCTCCGCTTGAGGGTTGCCGCATGGGCTCAGTGACAGCTGCCAATCATCGTTTTATCGAACCCGTCGCAACCCCGGCGCAAGCCGCGCCACGTTTGCAGGTGGACAAGGTCAGCCTGCGTTACCAGAAGCCTGACGGCGGCACCTTTACCGCGCTGGAAGAAGTTTCGTTTGAGGTGCCGGATCAACAGTTTGCCGTGCTGGTCGGGCCTTCGGGTTGCGGCAAGTCGAGCCTGTTGTACCTGACTGCCGGCCTGGCTGAGCCGACCTCCGGCGAGATCTACGTCGGTGGTCAGCAGGTGCAAGGTCCCGGCGCAGATCGCGGCATGGTTTTTCAGAGTTACACGTTGTTCCCGTGGCTGACGGTGCGGCAGAACGTCGAGTTCGGCCTCAAACGCCGCGGCATGCCGGCGGCGCGGCGCAAGGAGATTGTCGATTACTACGTCAACGAAGTCGGCCTCACCGGGTTCGCCGACAACTACGCCAAGCAGCTGTCGGGCGGGATGATGCAGCGCGTGGCGATCGCCCGCGCACTGGCCAATGACCCGCAGATTCTGCTGATGGACGAACCGTTCGGCGCGCTCGACAGCCAGACGCGTTTGCAGATGCAGCAGTTGTTGCTGCGGGTCTGGGGCAACAGCAAGAAGACCGTGCTGTTCGTCACCCATGACATCGACGAAGCGATTCTGCTCGGCGACCGGGTCTATGTGATGGGCGCGAAACCAGGGCGGATCAAGCAGATTCTCGATGTGCCGATCGAGCGTCCGCGCTCACTGGACATGGTCATGGAGCGCTCGTTCATCGACATGAAACGGCAGATCTTCGGGCTGCTGCATGACGACCTGGAAGAAGTGCATTAATGCGGAGATACACAACACCTGTGGGAGCGAGCTTGCTCGCGAAGGCGTAGTGTCAGTCGATGTATTTATTGCCTGACGCACCGCATTCGCGAGCAAGCTCGCTCCCACAATGTGACTTCACGGCAGGGCAAACACGGTTTTGACCCATCCCTGCAGGGTGTATTTCTGGTAGATGTGTTCAGGCACGTCGACATACGGATCCGTAATGAACCGTTCAGGAATCACCGGATTGGCCTCGTCAATCACCAGAATGTTCGCCGGATTGTAAAAGTCATAGTCGACTACGCTCTGGTTGGTGGTGATGACTTTTTTCCGTGAGGCCATGGCTTCGAAGAAACGGAAGCTCAACCCGGCCTGACCGGGCTTGGCAATGTCGAGAATGATCCGCGAGCGTTTGACCAGCTCACCCACCGATTCCAGCGACATTCTCTGCTCGAAAAAGGTGATGCCCGGATGCGCGCCCGAGACCGGTTTGCACTGGACCAGAAACTTGTAATCGGTGACTCCGAGGCGATCGAACTCCTGCGCGAGGCCGGCCAGTGCCGGCACCCGATCCTTGCCCGCCATCACCACAAACGCCGAATATTCACCGGGCGCGCCGTCGGCGCTGTAGTCGTCGTAGATGAAGTTGTAGAGTTTTTTCAGGCCGTAGCTTTCAGCATTCTGCGGATCAAAGGAAAACACCTCGTCATAGCCGGCAAGCGCTTCGCGGGTCATCGGCCAGCGACTGAAACTGTCGTAGAGGTAGGCGATCTTGCGCGCGCTGGCATTGAGGCCGGCGGTCAGTTGCCTGGGCTCGATTTGCGCCGGGTTGATGATCAACGCGACGTCAAAATGCGCAGATGCACCGAGGCGCTTCTTGAACTGGCGCAACTGCGCCCAGCGCTTCAGCGGGCGGCGGATGATTTTCGGGGCTCGATCAAAGCGGTTGGACAGCGACGATGTATCGATGAAGCACACATCGTTGTCACGCCTCAGATAGTCGGCGAGTTTGCTGGCGTAACCGCCGATGTCCTTGCACACCAGTAAGATTTTCATGCGAGTTCCATTTCTTCAATTCGGCGGCTGACGCCATGTTCGGTGGGGCTGGCCCGACAGTTTGCGCACGTCCGTCGCTAGGGCGCCGCCGGCAACAGGAAGCGCGCGATCACCGGCAGATGATCGGAGATGCGCAGGGTATCGTCCTGGCGCACCGTCGCTTCGACCCGTTTGATCTTCGGGCTGTAGAACAGGTAATCGACCGTGCGGTCCGGGCCATTCAGGCCGGGGTCGTTGGGATAGTGGGTCAGCCACTGCGCACGGTCGATGCCGCTGGCTTCGTTGTTGGTCGGGATCATCGGGTATTTGTCCCACAGCAGATGCAGTTCGCTGTCGGCGGAGTAGGGCGTGCGCTGTTCGGCCGGCAGGCGGTGGTACTGGCCAAGCGGCAACAGATTGAAGTCGCCGGCGATCAGCCACGGCAGGCCTTGGCTCTCGTACTTGTCGAGCACTTTGGCCACGGCGCTCACTTGTGCCTGCGCGGTGTCATCCGGTTGGCTGGCGCGCTCAAGGTGCGTATTGAACACAGTCAGTTGGCCGCCATCGCTCAAGGGCAGTTTGGTCGCGAGCAGGGCGTCTTTTGGCTGGAATTGACGACTGATGATATTCGCGGAGGCCACCGGCAATTGCAGGCGTTCGGCGTGCTCGATGCGGTAGCGGCTCAGGGTCGCCAGTTGTCGGCCGACGCTGCCGAAGATATGCCGATCAGGGACGAAGTCGGCTTTCCAGTCGAAAGCGCTGGCACTGCACGGGTACAGATCGGCGACGCGTTCCTGCAACAGTTTGAGCTGGTCCTGATAGTCGCTGGCCTTGGCGCCGTCATCGAGTTCCTGCAACAGCACCATATCGGGCTGTTCGTCGCGGATCACCCGCGCCACTTCGTCGAGGCTGAAGGCCATGTCTTCCGGCGTCGGCGCTTCATCATCGCCCTGAGCCAGATCATTCCAGAACACGTAACGCTTGCCGGCCAGAAACTGCACGTTCCAGGTCATGACCTTCAGCGCTTGCCCGGGCACCAGCGTCGGCGCGGTGGCGGTGCAACTGACCGGCAGGGTTTCGCGGGCGTCGGGGCGCCAGGTCAGGCTGAACATCAGCCCGCCGATCAGCACGATGGCGAGCACAACGAGCAACAGGGTGTAGCGCAGTAGGCGGGTCATGGCTCGACTTATAGCGTTACAGAAAGTGGCCCCGAGCATACCTGAGCGCGGGCGCGAAGCCCAAGCGCAGAGCGGTCAGCGTGCGCCATCACGCTTGTCGGGCAATTCACTGATCAGCATGAACAGGCGAAACAGCACCACGCTGGTGAACAGTTGCAGGAAGCTGTGAGCGCTGTCGATCAATATCGCGATCACAGGATTCTGCGGTTCGGGGTAGACCGCCAGCGTCGCGCCTTTGAGCAACCACAGCGGCGTCATCACGCAGAGAATGCACAGCAGGATCCGCCAGAAGTGCCCGCGGGTCAGGCGCAGGCTTTCTTTCATGGCCTGCAACGGTCCCATGCCGCGCAGCACCAGCAGGTATTCGCCGAACGCGAGCATGACCATCAACATCAGACCCGGAAGGAAATACAGCGACAGGCCCAACAGAATCAGCAAGGTGTTCAGCGCCGTGAGCAGGGCGAAACGTGGCCACAGGGTGGCGGCCATCGCCAATAGATCACGGTTGCGCGGCGCCTCGCCACGGCTGCGCGCATCGAGGAACAGGATCAGGGCGGCGGTGTACAGCGGATACACCAGCAGACCGACGACGATACTGATCGCCGAGATGTTTTCCGGCCCGCTGGCGTGGTCGACCACTTGTTGCAAAAACGCTTCGAAAATCACCAGCGGCAGGCACAACTGCACGATGCTGCCCAAATGGCGTTTGAAAAAATACAGAGAGTCGCGCAGTACTTCGAGGGCATTCATCGGTCGGTATCGCAGGTCGAAAACAGTGGCTCACTTTAACCGATGATGGCTGGCGCGACACAAACGTAAACATTCGGTAAAGGTCATTGAAACGTTTTGTCACCGCCTCCATTACAGGAGAGCACCTCGGCCAACGTGGACGAGGGCAACGTTATCCCCGGCAATCTACGAGGTCGCCATGAACAGCGAAGAGCAAACCCTGATCGATGGACTGTTTTCCCGGCTGCAACAGGCCGAAACGGAGGCAGCCCCGCGCGACGCCCAGGCTGAAACGCGGATCAAGGAACACCTGACGCGCCAACCGGCGGCAGGTTATTTCATGACCCAGGCGATTCTGGTGCAAGAGGCGGCGCTCAAGAGCCTCGATGAGCAGAACAAACAACTGACTCAGCAAGTCCAGCGTTTGCAGGCCGAGTTGCAATCGGCCAAGGCGCAGAGTGCCGCGCCGGCATCCAGCGGCGGCGGTGGTTTCCTGTCGAGCATTTTTGGTGGCAGTTCGCGTCCGGCGCCGACCCAAAGTGCCGCCCCGGCGTCGACTGGCGGCTGGCGTGAACCGGCCCCGCAGCAGAACTTCGGCGCTCCAGCACCACAACAGAACTTCGGCGCAACACCGCCTAATTACGCTCAGCAAGCGGCTCCGGCAGCGGGCAGCAGTTTCCTTGGTGGCGCCTTGAAAACCGCCGCCGGTGTCGCCGGTGGCGTGATGCTGGCGCAGGGCATCAGCAGCCTGTTCCATCACAATCAGCAGCCGGAAGAAATCGTTGAAGTGATCAAGGAAGAGCCGGCGCAGGTCGCTGACCAGAGCAACAATGGCTGGGGCGATGATCAGCGTGTGGCCGATAACGGCTTCTCTGGCAACGACCAGGGCGGATTCACCGACACTGACTACAGCAGCGACGACAACTCATCGTTCTTCGATGACGACGATTCCTTCGTCTGACCAACGGTCAATCACCAGGCAACACAAACACTGTGGCGAGGGAGCTTGCTCCCGTTGGACTGCGCAGCAGGCCTTTCTTTGAAAAGATGGGGTCGCTACGCAACCCAACGGGGGCAAGCCCCCTCGCCACAGTGGTTTTTACTGGCATACTGAGCGCCTTTTTCGGGCCCCGCGCCCGATCCCGCTTCGTGCGCTTGCGCGCCCACAGGAACTCCGGTGAAAAAAATCGCAGTGTTCGCCGACGTGCAGAACCTCTACTACACCGTGCGTCAGGCCTATGGTTGTCACTTCAACTACGCCGCATTGTGGGCCGACATCAGTAAGGACGGGCAGATCGTCGAGGCTTACGCCTACGCGATCGACCGTGGCGACAGCAAGCAGCAGCAGTTCCAGCAGATCCTGCGCAACCTCGGTTTCACCGTGAAGCTCAAGCCCTACATCCAGCGCAGCGACGGCTCGGCCAAGGGCGACTGGGACGTCGGCATCACCCTCGACATCATGGACGCCGCCGACCACGTCGACGAAATCGTCCTGGCCTCCGGTGACGGTGATTTCGACATGCTACTGGAGCGCATCATCAGCAAGCACGGCGTACAAGCAGTCGCCTACGGCGTGCCGGGCCTGACCGCCAATTCGCTGATCCGCGCCGCCAGCCGTTACGTGCCGATCGAAGGCGCGCTGCTGCTGAAGAATTAAGCAGAAAATTTGATTTGTACGGAGTTGAACCCGGTTTGGAACGCATTGCAGTCATCGACTTTGAAACCACCGGCCTCTCGCCGAACAGCAGCTGCCGCGCCACGGAAATCGCCGTGGTCATGCTGGAAAACGGCCGCATCGTCGAGCGTTACCAGAGCCTGATGAACGCTGGCGTGCGCGTCCCCGCATTCATCGAACAACTGACCGGCATCAGCAACGCCATGCTGCGTACCGCGCCGCCGGCCGAACAGGTGATGAACGAGGTCAACGAGTTTGTCGGCTGCACGCCGCTGGTGGCGCACAACGCCTCGTTTGACCAGAAGTTCTGGGACTTTGAACTGGGGCGGATCAAACGCACGCGGTTGCAGAACTTTGCCTGTTCGTTGTTACTGGCGCGCCGGTTGATGCCTGCGGCGCCGAATCACAAGCTCGGTACGCTGACCACTTTTGCGCGTTTGCCGCACACGGGGCAGGCTCACCGGGCGATGGCGGATGCGGAGATGGCGGCGAATCTGATGGCGCATCTGGCGGAGGAGTTGCGCCGCAAGCACGGCGTCAGCGAGCTGTCGCATGAGCTGCTGTGCAAATTGCAGAAAGTCCCGGCCGCGAAAGTCACCGAGCATTTGCAGCGCTACCGCTGACCTGAACCCAGTACAAAACCCCTGTGGGAGCGAGCCTGCTCGCGAAAGCGGTGTATCAGACAACATCAATGTTGAATGAAAAACCGTATTCGCGAGCAGGCTCGCTCCCACAGGGGGAATCATCGTCTTCAGGATTTGCCGTTGCCTTCGATCTGGCCTAACGGCACGCGCTTCTCGATCGCACTCGACAGCACAATAGACGTCTTGCTGAAGCCAAACTTCGCCACGCGATTGATCAACTCCTCCAGCTCCGTCATCGATCCCACCGCGGCCTTCATCATCACGCACGGATCGCCCGTCACTCGAAAGCACTCGGTCAGTTGCGGGATTTTCACCAGCTCGTCGTAGACCTTCTGACTGCCGTTCTGATGCAGGCGCAATTCGATCATGCACTGGATCGGCAGGCCGATTTTCGACAGGTCGATTTTTGCCTCATATCCGGTGATCACCCCGGCTGCCTCAAGCTTGGCCACGCGTTCGGCGACGGCCGGGGCGGAGAGGTTCACTTTGCGCGCGAGGTCGGCGTAGGACGCGCGGCCGTTTTCCAGCAGGGCGCTGAGCAGCATGCGGTCGTATTTGTCCAAGGCCGGACTCCTGAAAATGCCAGACTTTCGAAATCGTGGTTTATTCCACCGATCTCCGTGATTTCTAAAGTGTACCGGCGCTATAAACAGGTTTTGTAACTTATTTTTGCCCGCAAGCCTTTCTAGAATAACTAATCCCGAGAGCCTGATATTTGAGCTGCCCATGCCTGCCTTGCGCCGTTTTTCCTTGCCGCTGATCGCCGCGTTTTTTGCGTTGTACGTGATTTGGGGATCGACCTATCTGGTGATCCGCATCGGCGTCGAATACTGGCCACCGCTGATGCTTGGCGGTGTGCGCTTCGTGATCGCTGGCACGTTGATGTACGCCTTCCTGCGCTGGCGCGGGGCACCGGCGCCGACCTGGGCGCAATGGAAAGCGGCGGGGATCATCGGGATTTTGCTGCTCAGTTTCGGTAACGGCGCGGTGAGTGTGGCCGAGCACACCGGCGTGGCTTCTGGTGTAGCGGCGTTGGCGGTGGCGACCGTGCCTTTGTTCACGCTGCTGTGCGGATATTTCTGGGGCGCGCGCAATACGCGTCTGGAGTGGGCCGGTGTGGCGTTGGGGATTGTCGGTATTGCCATGCTCAACATGGGCTCCAACCTGCAATCGAGTCCGATGGGCGCGGCGTTGCTGATTTTCGCGGCGGCAGCCTGGGCGTTCGGTTCGGTGTGGAGCAGACATTTGCCGTTGCCGCAGGGCGCCATGGCCAGTGCCGTGGAAATGCTGGTCGGCGGTGTGGTGCTGCTGATCGGCAGCGCCGTCAGTGGCGAGCGTCTGCAAGCAATGCCGCCAGTTGAAGGCTGGCTGGCGCTGGCGTACCTGATCTTCTTTGGATCGATCATCGCCTTCAACTCTTATATGTATTTGCTCAAGCACGTGCGTCCAGCGGCAGCGACCAGTTATGCCTACGTCAACCCGGCGGTCGCGGTGTTGCTGGGGATTGTGTTTGTCGGCGAGACCATCGGGATCGAGGAAGCGCTGGCGATGCTGGTGATCATCAGCGCTGTGGTGTTGATCGGGCTGCCGCAGTGGCGCCGTCCTTCACAGCCGCCGATCGTAGCGCCGACAGCCGTTCGCGAAGAACAGCGTACGAATTAGGGTAAACTGCGCGGCATTGCATGCCCGCGTCATTTTTTCCTACGGTACTCCCATGACTTTCGCCACCCTTGGCCTGATCGAACCCTTGCTGCGCTCCCTCGAGACGCTCGGCTACCAGACCCCGACGCCGGTTCAGGCGCAAGCCATTCCGGCCGTGCTGGCGGGTCGTGACCTGATGGCTGCCGCCCAGACCGGCACCGGCAAGACCGCCGGTTTCGCCTTGCCGCTGCTGCAGTTGCTGAGCATGGAAGGGCCGAAAGTCGCTGCCAATTCGGCGCGTGCGCTGATTCTGGTGCCGACCCGTGAGCTGGCCGAGCAGGTTCATGAGTCTGTGCGCCAGTACGCCGAAAACCTGCCGCTGCGCACTTATGCGGTTTACGGCGGTGTCAGCATCAATCCGCAGATGATGAAGCTGCGCGGCGGCGTCGATGTGCTGGTCGCCACGCCGGGTCGCCTGATCGACCTGTTCCGCCAGAACGCGCTGAAACTCGATCAGTTGCAGACTCTGGTGCTGGATGAAGCCGACCGTATGCTCGACCTGGGCTTCTCCGAAGAGCTGGCGAACATTTACCGCATGCTGCCGAAAAAGCGCCAGACCCTGCTGTTCTCCGCGACCTTTTCCGATGATATCCGCCTGCTGGCCGGGCAAATGCTCAACGATCCGCTGAGCGTTGAAGTCAGCCCGCGCAACGTCGCCGCCAATACGGTCAAGCAGTGGATCGTGACGGTGGATAAGAAGCGCAAGGCCGAACTGTTTGTGCACCTGATGCGCAAGAACAAGTGGAAGCAGGTGCTGGTGTTCGCCAAGACCCGTAATGGTGTCGATGCGCTGGTGGAAAAACTTCAGGGCCTCGGTGTGAATGCCGACGGTATCCACGGCGACAAGCCGCAGGCAACCCGTCAGCGCGCGCTGGATCGTTTCAAACTCAGTGAAGTGCAGATTCTGGTCGCAACCGACGTTGCAGCGCGGGGACTGGATATCGAAGACTTGCCGTTGGTGATCAACTTTGATCTGCCAATCGTGGCTGAAGACTACATCCACCGCATTGGTCGTACCGGCCGAGCGGGCGCGACCGGTGAGGCGATCTCGTTGGTTTGTGCGGATGAAGTGAACATGTTGTCGGCGATCGAGATGCTGACGCGGCAGACCTTGAAGCGTCAGAACGAACCGGATTTCGAACCTGAGCACCGCGTGCCGGATACCGACGCCAGTGGTCAGGTGATCAAGAAGCCGAAGAAACCGAAGAAGCCGAAAGCTTCTGGCGGTGGCGGCAAGCGTAATCTGGGCAAGTGGGTGGACAGTGGCGAGACGCAGGCGCCGGAGCCATCGATCAAGCCTGTGCGTAAAGTGCCGGTGTTTAACACTGGACCTCGCAAGCGTAAGCCTTAAAGTCAAAAGCCCCTCACCCTAACCCTCTCCCAGGGGGAGAGGGGACTGATTGGGGGATATTCGGAATTACGCCGACCTGGTCCGACTGTTGTGAATCCACAATCGGCTCAGTCTTTCAGGTCGATGCATGACAGCAGACACCTCGGTCGGCTGACAAAATCCATAATCGACTCGGTGTTTCAGGTCGATGGATGACGTCAGACACCTCGGCCAGCCCTACTGAAAGTGCTTTGCCGAATCCATAATCGACTCGGTCCTTCAGGTCGATGGATGACGTCAGACACCTCGGTCGGCTCCCTCTCCCTCTGGGAGAGGGCTGGGGTGAGGGTTCAGGCAGACGCCGCGGATTTGAGCCACTGCACAATCCCCAACCCAGCCGCCCGCCCGCTGGCAAAACACCCCGTCAGCAAATAGCCACCCGTCGGCGCTTCCCAATCGAGCATCTCCCCCGCGCAGAACACCCCCGGCAACGCCTTGAGCATCAGGCGCTCATCCATCGCCTCGAACGTCACGCCCCCGGCACTGCTGATCGCCTCGTCCAACGGCCGCGTTTTGAGCAGAGTCAGCGGCAAGGCTTTGATCGCCCGCGCCAACAGCGCCGGATCGGCGAAGGTCGCCGAATCGGTCAACTCCCGCAACAGCGCCGCTTTCACTCCATCAATCCCGACCTGACTGTGCAAATGCTTGGCCATCGAACGCGAACCGCGTGGCTTGCTCAACGCCGCCTGCAATTTATCCACAGGCCGGTCGGGCAGCAGATCGATGTGAATAAGCGCCGCGCCATGCTGATTGATCGCCTCCCGAATCGGCGCCGACAGCGCGTAAATCAGGCTGCCTTCAATGCCGGTCGCGGTGATCACGCACTCGCCCAAGCGCGGCACATCGTCGTTCAAACCGATGGCGATATTTTTCAGCGGCGCGCCGGCGAATTTACTCACCATCAATTCGCTCCAGGCCTGCACCTCGAAGCCGCAATTGCTTGGCTGCAACGGCGCCAGTCCTACACCGCGTTGCTCCAGAGGCAGCATCCAAGCGCCGTCGGAACCGAGGCGAGCCCAACTGCCGCCGCCAAGGGCGAGCAGGGTGGCGTCGGGTTTCACGGTGATTTCGCCCTCGGGGCTGTCAATGCGCAGCGCGCCGTGTTCATCCCAACCGAGCCAGCGGTGGCGGGTGTGGATAACTACGCCACTGTCGCGCAGGCGTTTGAGCCATGCGCGTAGCAGCGGGGCGGCTTTCATGTCGGTAGGAAATACGCGACCAGAGCTGCCGATAAAGGTTTCGATGCCCAGATCATGAATCCATTGGCATAACGCATCGGCGTCGAAGCCGCGCAGCAGCGGGGCGATTTGCGGTGCGCGTTCGGCGTAGCGCGAGAGGAACGTCGGGTAGGCTTCGGAGTGGGTGATGTTCATGCCGCCGACGCCGGCCAGCAGGAATTTGCGTCCCACAGAAGGCATGCCGTCATAGAGGTCGACACGAATTCCAGCCTGGCTCAGCACTTCAGCGGCCATCAGGCCGGCAGGGCCACCGCCGATAATGGCGACGTGAGCGGAGGAGGAGGCGGAGTTCTGGGTCATGGCGTGCGCTGCGGTATGGCGGGATAAGGCGCGCATTCTAACAGCGCAGATCAATGTGGGAGATCCTTGTGGGAGCGAGCTTGCTCGCGAAAGCGGTGGGTCAGTCAATTAAATGTTGAGTGTACCGACGCCTTCGCGAGCAGGCTCGCTCCCACAGGAGAGTTTGATGAGCTCAGTATGTGGTTGAAAAATGATCAGTGCGCTGCAGGCCATAACCGGTATGGCCTGTAGTCCCTTTCACTCAGGTTATCCACAGGCAGTTCCACAGCGATTGTGGGTAAAGCAGCACAGCTCAATGACAACCGTGTGACTGCCAGACCCGTTGCGCACTGTGATGGAGGATGCCGTGGCGGCGGGCGAGGGCGTGGCGATCCTTGCTGTAGCCGCCGCCGATCACGCCCATCACCGGAATATCGCGGCCCAGACAATGGCGCATCACGCTTTCATCACGAGCAGCGACGCCTGCGTCGGTCAGTTGCAGATAACCGAGGGCGTCGTCCTTGTGCACATCCACTCCGGCGTCGTACAGCACCAGATCCGGTTGATACAGCGGCAGCAGGTAATTGAGTGTGTCGTCGACCACTTTCAAATAATCAGCATCGCCCATGCCTTTGGGCAGCGGAATGTCCCAGTCACTTTCCGCTTTTCGTGCAGGAAAATTCTTCTCGCAGTGCAGGGAAACGGTAACTGCCTCCGACGTGTCATGCAGGATCCGTGCGGTGCCGTCACCCTGATGCACGTCGCAATCGAAGATCAGCACGCGATTCACCCGGCCGCTTTGCAGCATGTAATGGCTGATGATCGCCAGGTCATTGAAGATGCAGAAGCCTGCCGGATAGTCGTAATGCGCATGGTGAGTGCCGCCGGCCAAGTGACAGGCCAGCCCATGCTCCAAGGCTTTCTCCGCGGCCAGAATCGAACCGCCGACCGCGCGCACCGTACGTCGCGCCAGAGCCTCATTCCATGGCAAGCCAAGGCGCCGCTGGTCTTCGCGGGACAACTCGCCGCTCATGTAGCGTTCGATATACGCACGGTCATGGGCGAGGGCGAGGATGTCGTTGGGGCAGATCTCCGGCCGCAACAGGTCGGCGTCGCGGGTCAAACCGCTGTCGACCAGGTGATCGCGCAACAACCGAAACTTGTCCATCGGGAAGCGGTGATCCGCCGGAAACTCGGGGCTGTAGTCTTCGTGGTAGATCAGCGGCAATGGCATGGCGATTTCGTGTAGGAACGTAGGAATAAGTGAAGGATCCTACCAGCGATGTAGACTTGCGGCATGGAAACGGAGGAGCACGATGGAGCCGATACTGGAACTGCAAAGCGCGCGCCTGCTGATGCGACAGTGGCAGGACGAGGATTTGCCGGCATTTGCGGCGATGTGTGCCGATCCTCAGGTGATGCGCTATTTTCCGGCACCGTTGAGCCGATTGGAAAGCGCCTCGATGATCGGCCGCGTGCGCGGGCATTTTGCCGAGCACGGTTTCGGCTTGTGGGCGCTGGAGCGCAAGGACAGCGGCGAATTTATCGGTTTCACCGGACTCGGCGTGGTCGGCTTTGATGCGCCGTTCACTCCAGCGGTGGAAATCGGCTGGCGTCTGGCCAAGGAACATTGGGGGCTGGGTTATGCCAGTGAAGCGGCGTGGACCGCTCTGCGTTGCGGCTTTGACCGCTTGGCCTTGAAGGAAATCGTTTCCTTCACTGCGCAAAGCAATCTGCCGTCGGAGAAAGTCATGCAGGCGATTGGCATGCATCACGCCCCGGAAGATGATTTCGATCACCCGAAACTGGCCGTCGATCACCCGCTACGCCGGCATGTGCTGTACCGCATCACTCGGGAACAATGGCTGCAAACCTTGCATGGCTAAGCCGACACGGACGTTTACAATGGCCGCCATATCATTGGCCCGTGCCAGAATCTGAATCGGCCGCCGCAGCCAAGACTGCGCGGCATAGCTTTGTGTGAGGAGAGTCTGAATGAGCCAAGTGTTGGAAGATCTGGTCGACCTGCTGACCCTGGAACCGATCGAAGAAAACCTGTTCCGTGGCCGTAGCCAGGACCTGGGTTTCCGTCAGTTGTTCGGTGGTCAGGTGCTCGGCCAGTCGCTGTCGGCGGCCAGTCAGACGGTTGAAGAGGCGCGTCATGTGCATTCCATGCACGGTTATTTCCTGCGTCCGGGCGATGCCAAGTTGCCGGTGGTTTATTCGGTTGATCGCGTGCGCGATGGCGGCAGTTTCAGCACGCGTCGGGTTACCGCCATTCAGAAGGGCCACCCGATTTTCACCTGCAGCGCTTCGTTTCAGTACGACGAGGCAGGCTTCGAGCACCAGAGTCAGATGCCGGTCGTGGTCGGCCCGGAAAACCTGCCGTCGGAGCTGGAACTGACTCAGCAACGCGCGCACCTGATTCCGGAACACATGCGTGAAAAACTGCTGTGCCCGAAACCGATCGAAGTGCGCCCGGTCACCGAGAAAGACCCGTACAACCCGCAACCGGCCGATCCGGTGAAGTACGTGTGGTTTCGCGCTGATGGCGCACTGGCCGACATCCCGGCGCTGCACAAATACCTGCTGGCCTACGCCTCGGACTTCGGCCTGCTGACCACCTCGATGCTGCCCCACGGCAAGTCGGTCTGGCAGAAAGACATGCAGGTCGCCAGCCTCGATCACGCGCTGTGGTTCCACAACGATCTGCGCGCCGATGACTGGTTGCTCTACGCGATGGACAGTCCTTGGGCCGGCAATTCCCGCGGGTTTTCCCGTGGCAGCGTGTACAACCGCGCCGGGCAACTGGTCGCGTCGGTGACGCAGGAAGGCTTGATCCGCCATCGCAAGGATTGGGCATGAGCCTGCAAGAGGTGAAGCACTGGGTGTTCGACATGGACGGCACGCTGACCGTCGCCGTGCATGATTTTGCGGCGATTCGCGTGGCGCTGGCGATTCCGCCGCAGGACGACATCCTCACTCATCTGGCCGCGTTGCCGGCAGATGAGGCCGCAGCGAAGCACGCCTGGTTGCTTGAACACGAAAGGGATCTGGCGCAGGGTTCGACCCCGGCGACCGGTGCGGTGGAGCTGGTGCGCGATCTGCATGCGCGCGGCTATCGCCTTGGCATTCTGACCCGCAATGCGCGGGAACTGGCGCATGTGACGCTGGAGGCGATTGGGCTGGCTGACTGCTTTGCCGTCGAAGACGTTTTGGGCCGCGACGAAGCGCCGCCGAAACCGCATCCGGGTGGTTTGTTGAAACTGGCAGACGCCTGGCAAGTGCCGGCCAGCGAGATGGTCATGGTCGGTGATTACCGTTTCGATCTGGATTGCGGGCGAGCAGCGGGCGCGCGAACGGTGTTGGTGAATCTGCCGGATAACCCGTGGCCGGAGTTGACGGATTGGCATGCGAAGGATTGTGTCGAGTTGCGGCGGATGCTTCTGGCCTGAAATCTCCGGTGCCTGAGCTGGCCTCTTCGCGAGCAAGCTCGCTCCCACATTTGGAACACATTCCCCTGTGGGAGCGAGCTTGCTCGCGAAGAGGGCATAAGGTCCACCAGAGAGCTTATTATTCAAACAACGCCTTCTGCCCCTCCGGCGAGGTCAACATCCCATCGCCGTTATGCCCGACCCCCGGCACTTCCACCAGCCGCTGATTCACCCCTTCCGGATGCCGGCGCAGCAAATACCCGAAGTACAACTTCCCACGCTCCAGGCGATACGCACCTTGCGCCTCGGCTTCACAACCCTTGTCCAGCGCCGGATGCTTGGGATCGATGTCCTGCTGCCCGAGCAGATAAATCACCTCGCGTTTGACGTAACTGCTTTCAAGCTGCAACGGCGTTTGCCCACCGGCGTACACCGGCGTGTCTGACAGACCATACTTCCAGCGATTGAAACCCACGCACTTGGCGTGATCGAACGCCACCGGTCGTTGCTCATTGAAATACGCATAGGAAGACGGATTGGCCACTACATAACGAAGGCGAATGCCGTTGGCCTTCAACGCTGGCTGATCCTTGGCGAGCAGGGCATAACGCTGCACCACTTGACCGCCACCGGAGTGGCCGAAAATCACGATCTGCTTCACGTCGGGAAACTGTTTGCGATCGCTGATCCGCGCGACGATCTCATCGAGCGCCGCGTAGGAACTCAACGGATTCGGTCCTGTGGATAACCCGCCGCCCATCCATTCGTTGCCTTGCCAGCGCAGCAGCGTCGGCGGCAACGAATACAGGGCCACGTCGCTTTCATTGAGAAACTGCGGGGCAATCACCAGCGTATGAGCGGTTTGTCCCGCCAGCTCTGCAGCGCTCTCGGCGCTTTTGCGATAGGTCTCGGCGTTGCGTAATCGGCCATGAATGACGATCAGCACGCGTTCGATTTTCTCCGGCGCAGGTCCGATGCCTAGCGCCATTTCCCCGGCCTTGAGTTGCAAACGACCGGGGCTGATCGCATCGACACCGGCGGCTTGCGCGGTGCTGCCAACAATCAGTAAAGCCAAAAGCCATTTATGCATTTACAGGTTTTTCGCCGCGAAGGTGTCGCACTGGCCGACCTGGCCCTGCGCGAATCCGGTTTTGAACCAGCGCACCCTTTGCGCCGACGTACCGTGGGTAAACGAGTCCGGCACCACACGGCCCTGACCTTGTTGTTGCAAGCGATCATCACCGATGGCGTTGGCCGCGTTCAAGGCTTCTTCGATGTCGCCCGGTTCCAGCCAGTTCAGACGCTTTTGCGCGCTGTAGGCCCAGACGCCGGCAAGGCAGTCGGCCTGCAATTCCTGGCGCACCAGCAAACCGCCGTCACCTTCCATTTGCCGACCCTGCTGGCGGGCTGCCTGAATTTTCGCCGAGACGCCGAGAAGCGTCTGCACATGGTGTCCGACTTCGTGAGCGATCACGTAGGCCTGAGCGAAATCACCGGCGGCCTTGAAGCGTTGCGACATCTCCTGGAAGAACGCCATGTCCAGATAGACCTTCTGGTCAGCCGGGCAGTAGAACGGACCGGTTGCCGAGGTCGCCAGACCGCAGGCGGAATTGACCCGATTGCTGAACAGCACCAGGGTCGGATCTTTATATTGGCGCCCGGCCTGTTGGAAAATCGCGCCCCAGGTGTCTTCGGTATCGCCGAGGATCGAGCGGACGAATTCGGCCTGTTCATCGTTGGCTGGCGGCGCCTGTCGGGTTTGCGAGGTCGGCGCCGGTTGCTGACCCACTTGCCCGGTCAGTTGGCCGAGAATCTGCAACGGGTCCTGCCCGGTGATCCAGCCGATACCGACGATCAGCAGAATCGCCCCGAGGCTCAGGCCTTTGCCGCCGCCGAAACGCATGCCGCCGCCACCGCCGGCATCATCACCACGGGCATCGACGACGTTGTCACTGCGTCGGCCTTTTTTCCATAGCATGTGGGAATCCTCTGTTTGTATCGGGTGCTGATGAGTGTTGCTGCTGTGTGAGTGTGGCGCCAGTCCGGTCGTCCGTCTATTGGCCACACGCAAACAGGCCCGGCCTCGTGCTGACGAGGTCGGGCCTGTTATTGACGATGGCGAGGCCTGCGAATTCAATCCCGTGGCGGGTTTCTTTCAGCAGGTCATGGTTTAGCGATCAAAGGCATCCCACTCGGGGGCAAAATCCGGGCTGACCTGACGTTCGCGTTTCGACAGTGCGGCGATCAATGCGCGGTCTTCATCGTCGAGTTCGACCTTGAGTGATGCCAGGTTGGCCAGTTGATTGGCACGGCTGCTGGCCTTGGGAATCGCCGCGACGTTGGGTTGATCGAGTAACCATTTCAACGCCACTTGAGTCGGCAGCACGCCGTGCTTTTGGGCGATCTGTTGAATCTGCGGGATGTCCGAGACCTTGTTGCGTGCCAGTGGCGTGTAGGCCGTCAGTGCCATGTCGTGTTGGCGGGCGTAGTCGAGCAGGGCGTTTTGGCCGAGGAGGACGTGGTACTCGACCTGAATCGCTGACAGACCAATCCCATATTCCTCGACGACATTGCGCAGCAACGGCAGAGGAAAATTCGCCACACCGATGTTGCGTGCCAAGCCTTGCTCCTTGAAGGAGGCCAACGTGGCGAGGGTGCTTGGCAAATCCCAGTCGGTGGTCGGCCAGTGGATCATGAACAGGTCAACGTAGTCGCTGCGCAAAGCAGTAAGGCTGCGGTCCAGGGAATGGCGCATCGCATCGGGTTGCAACTGGTCCCACCAGACCTTGGTGGTGACGTGAATCTGCTCGCGCGGTGTCGGCGTATTCGCCAATGCTTGTCCGACCGCGTCTTCATTGTTGTAGGCCGCTGCCGTGTCGATGTGTCGATAACCCAATTCCAGCGCTTGCTCGACGGCGCGGGTGCATTCGTCGTCGAGCATCGGCCAGGTGCCGAGACCGAGTTTCGGCATGTTCAAACCCTGGGCATTAACGATGTGCTGCATGGTCGATCTCCTGTTCGAAAGCAGTCATGCCGGCAATGTGCCGGGCGGCGATGTAACCGAAAGTCAGGGCCGGGCCGAGGTTGATCCCGCCCGCCGGGTAGTGGCCACCCATGATGCTGGCCATGTCACCGCCGGCGGCGTAGAGGCCGGCGATGGGCTGTTCGTTGGCATCCAGCACTTGCGCGTGCGGGTTGACCCTGAGCCCGGCGAAGGTGCCGAAGCAGCCCGGTTGGACTTTCACCGCGTAAAAAGGGCCGTGTTCTATTGGGGCAACGCAAGGGTTGGGAAGGTTCGCCGGGTCACCCTGTTTGCGGTTGTAAGGTGTTGTGCCGCGCCCGAACAACGGGTCTACGCCATGGCGTGCATGGCGGTTGTAGTCGTCGACGGTGTGGCGCAAGCCGCCTGGATCGATGCCACAAGCGCTGGCCAATTCTTCAACGCTGTTACCGGTTTTCAGATAGCCGCTGCGGATAAATTCTGACACGGGCAGCGGAAACGGCCTCGATATGCCGAGGCCATAACGCCGTTGAAAGGCGTGGGTGCAGATCAGCCACGAGGCGACCTCCTCACCTTCCGGCGCCGCATCGACCATGGCGCTGACGTAGTCGTAGTAACCGTTGGCTTCGTTGACGAAGCGTTGGCCGTTACGCAGCACGCCGATGATCCCCGGTTTTCCGCGTTCGATGATGTGTGGGAAATGGCCGGTGCTGCCGTCGGCATGTGGCACCTGCGATACCGGTGCCCAGGCCACGGGTGAGGCCACATCGGTATTGACCCGTGCGCCAACGCTTTCGCCCAGGCGCAGGCCATCGCCGTTGACGGCCAGCGGTGGCAGTGCCCAGTGTTCATGGCCGGTCGGAGTGCGTGGGAACAAGGCTTTGCGCCGCTCGATGTCGTTGGCGAAACCACCGGCGGCGAGCACCACGGCTTTGCGTGCATGAATGCGGACCGGGCCTTTGTGAGTGTTGATCACGGCGCCCGAAACGCGTGAACCGTCACGCAGCAGTTCCGTCACAGGCGCCGATTCCCAGAGCAGAACGCCAAGGTCTTCGGCGGACTTTGCCAGCCGTGCCACCAGCGCCACACCGTTGACCAGTTGCATGGCCCGGCCATGCACGGCAAGGTCAAACAGATGTCGAGTGAAGCGTTGGGTCACGTGCCATGCAGCTTTCAATGAGCGGGTCAGATTGAGGAATGCCGACAGATCCGCCCCGGCCATAATCGGCATGCCCATGAAGGACGTTTCGCGCATCGTTGTACGAAGGCGCTTGAGCAGGCGTCCGACCTTGCGTCCGTCATAAGGCGCTGCGATCACCGAGCGGCCGCCGGTGCCGGCACCCGGCGTGTCGCCATGAATGTCGGCAATGGCGTTGCCGTCAGCAAATTGCAGGGCGGTGTGCTGCTCGAAAAACGCGACCATGCGCGGCCCCGCTTCGAGGAAGGCGTCGATCATTGCCGGATCAAAATGCTCACCCAGTTCATGGCGCAGATAGGTGCGTGGTTGTTCGATGTCTTCGATGATGCCGGCACGCCGTGCCAAAGGATTGCACGGCACCCACGCCCAACCGCCCGACCAGGCGGTGGCGCCGCCGAACACTGAGTCTTTTTCGACGACGATGACTTTCAATCCATGCCATGCGGCGGTCACGGCGGCTGACAACCCGGCGGCGCCAGAACCGACGACCAATACGTCGCAGTCGATATCAGGGAGTTCGGCAGGCATCAAACAACGCTCCAGCGATCAATTGTTTTTGGAATTTGATTCCAGAAAGTAACCAGTGTTGCTGTCGTGCGACAAGCCTTGAACCCACAAAGCGGGCGGTTATCGAACAGCTGGTTCCAGATTTCGCTTTGTCGCCGATGTCTTCTAGAATTGGCGAAATTTCATTTGGATTTCCCCATGGCCGGCAGTCAAATCGAACGGGTTTTCAGCGTGCTGGAAAGCCTCACCAGTGATCCGCGCGGGCTGCCGATGCAGACGCTGGCCGAGCAACTGGACATCCCCAAGAGCGCAACGCACCGCTTGCTCGCCGAGCTGGTACGCCTGGGCTACGTGCGACAGAATCCGGAAACCTTGCGCTATCACCTGTCGACCAAACTGGTCGCGATGGGCTTTCAATACCTGTCGAGCAGCGGTGCCGATATTGTCCAGCCGGTGCTTGATCGGCTGGCTCAGGAAACCGGTGAACTGGTGCGTCTGGGCGTAATCGATGGCGAGCGGCAGACCTGGATCGCCAAGGCTCAGGGCGCGCGCACCGGTTTGCGTTATGACCCGGACATGGGCCGCGATGCGCCGCTGTTTTACACCGCCTCCGGGCATGCGTGGCTGGCGTGCATGAGTGACGCTGAGGCGCTGTCGTTGGTCGAGCGCCAGGCGGCAGAGGTGCCGGTGGGCGTCGGGCCGAATGCGCCGCGCTCCAATATCGAATTGCTGGAACGCCTGCGCCTGGCTCGCGAACAAGGTTATGCCTGTGTCGAAGAGAGTTCGGCAGTGGGGACTTCGGCGATTGCGGCGGTGGTCAGACATCCCACTGATGGTCGGGTGATCGGCGTGCTCAGTATCGCCGGGCCGAGTGCGCGAATGCCGGGCGCGCGGTTGCATGAGCTGGCGCCGTTGTTGCTGAAATTCACCGAGGAATTATCAGCGGCTAGCCTGGCCTCGGAACTGTTTATCTAATCCGAATTCACATAGGCCTCTGTGGGAGCGAGCTTGCTCGCGAATGCGTTCTGTCATTCAGTATTCAGGTCAGCTGAAAATCCGCTTTCGCGAGCAAGCTCGCTCCCACATTTGATTTTGGGTTGTTCATGGAAATTGTGCGGTGTTCGCACGGTTTTGTGGTTGATGGGTTTTTGATTCTGGAACTCGGTTCTAAATTGTTGCTGGAGTGGTATTCCAATAACAATCACAAGAGGATCGCGCCTTGAATTCGCCCCTTCGAATCGCCCTGATCGGCGCCGGCAACATGGGCCAGCAACATTACCGGCATCTGCAAACCCTCAGCGAAGCGACGCTGTGCGCGGTGGCTGATCCGGGCCCGCAAGCACAAGCTCTTGCGGCGCAATGGGGTGTAAGGCATTTCACCGATCACTGTCAGATGCTCGAGCACGTCAGGCCAGACGCGGTGATCGTCGCCAATCCGAATAATCAACACGTCAGCACCGCGCTCGATTGTCTGGCGGCGGGTGTGCCGGTGCTTCTGGAGAAACCGGTCGGCGTGCACCTCGATGAAGTGCGCGAACTGGTGGCTGCGGTAAACAGCAGCGGCGTGCCGGTGTTGGTTGGCCACCATCGACGCCACAATCCGCTGATCGTGCGCGCCCATGAATGGGTGCAGAGCGGGGCGCTCGGGCGTCTGACCACGGTCACGGCGCTGTTCCAGCTGCGCAAACCGGATCACTACTTCGACATCCCATGGCGCCGCGAACCGGGCGCCGGGATGTTGCTGACCAACCTGATTCACGACCTCGATTTGCTGCGGCACCTGTGCGGCGAAGTGCGCTCGGTGCAAGCGATCACCGACAACGCTGTGCGGGGTTTTGCCAATGAAGACAGCGCGGCGGTGTTGCTGCAATTCGAGGGCGGCACATTGGGTACGTTGAGCGGATCGGATGGGGTCGCCGCGCCATGGAGTTGGGAGCTGAGTTGCGGCGAGAACCCGGTGTATCCGCGTCAGGCCGATCAGCCGTGCTATCTGCTGGCCGGTACGGCCGGGGCCTTGAGCATTCCGCAGCTCAAACGCTGGCATTACGCGGCTGATCAGGTCGACGCCGGTTGGCATGATCCGTTGCTGGTGGTCGAAGAGTCCTACAGCGGTGACGAAGCTTTGCGCCTGCAGTTACTGCATTTCGTACAAGTGGCGCGGCGTGAAGTCGAGCCGTTGGTCAGTGCCGCCGATGCCGCCCGCACCCTTGCGCTGATTGACGCCATTCGCGAGGCCGCCGCTACCGGTCGAGCCTGCGCCCCTGCACTGATCGAGGCTTGAACATGAGTGAACGAATCCTCTCATTGGCCAGCCTCACGGTGCTGGAGTTGTCGCCACCGCAAATGGTCGAAGTGGCGGCGCGTGCCGGTTACAGCCATGTCGGTTTACGCCTTGAGCCGGCGACGCCTGAGGAATATCACTTCCCGTTGGTGGCCGATGGCGACTTGCGGCGTCAGACGTTGGCGCACTTGCGCGACACCGGCATCCGCGTGCTCGATGTGGAAATCCTGCGTCTGAAGCCGCAAACCGTCGTCGCTGACTTTGAGAAACTTCTCAGCGTGGGCGCGCAATTGGGCGCCACTGAATTACTCGTCGCCGGCAATGATCCTGACGAGCAGCGGCTCACCGATAACTTTGCGGCACTGTGTGATCTGGCCGCGCCTTACGGGTTGCATCCGCACCTGGAGTTCATGCCCTGGACGGATGCACGCAATCTGCAGCAAGCGCTGCGAATTGTTGAAAACGCTGATCGGGACAACGCCGCGGTGTTGGTCGACGCTTTCCACTTTGATCGTTCGGCGTCGCGACTGGAGGATCTGCAAGCGGTGCCAGCGGCGCGCCTGCGTTATGCGCAATTATGTGATGTGGCGGGGCCGAGGCCGTCAGACATGGCCGAGATCTTGCGTCAGGCGCGCAATGAGCGGCGGTTTCCCGGCGAGGGCGATTGTGATTTGCTCGGGTTGTTGCGGGCACTGCCGACTAATATTGCGTTGAGCCTGGAAATTCCCACGGTGAAACTGCTGGAGCAGGGCGTGAGCGGATTGCAGCGAGCGCAGATGGCGATTGATAAAACCCGAGCGTTGTTGGCGCGGCTGTAAGCGGTGCTGCGCACCTATCGCGGGCAAGCCCGCTCCCACAGGGACAGTGTCGTTCCTGTGGCGGCGATACTTGCCTGCGAAGATTTTTGATCTTTTTGGCAACACAAGGAAACTCAATGACCGTCAGCACTCCGCTCTCCGGTGTCAACCAACCCTTCAAGGGGATCTTGCTGATTGTCGTGGCAACCTTCCTGTTCTCCAGCCATGACGCGCTGTCGAAATACCTGTCCGGGTTCTATCCCATCGTGATGGTGGTCTGGGCGCGTTATCTGGTGCACACCTTGCTGATGGCAGGGATTTTTCTGCCGCAGTCCGGGTTGCGCGTCCTGCGTACCAAGAAGCCGTTATGGCAATTGGTCCGGGCACTTTGTCTGCTCGGCACCAGCCTGTTTTTCACCACCGCGCTGTTGTACATCCCGTTGGCGGAAGCCACGGCGGTCAACTTTCTTGCGCCGGTTTTGGTGACAGCCTTGTCCGTGCCGCTGCTCAAGGAACGGGTCAGTCGCGGCCAATGGATTGCGGTGATCTGCGGCTTTATCGGCGTGCTGATCATCGTCCACCCCGGCGGCGAACTGTTCACACCTGCGGTGTTGTTGCCGTTCTGTTCGGCGCTGTTTTTCTGCTTCTATCAGTTGCTGACCCGCAAGCTTGCGCAAATCGACAGCCCGACCACCAGTAACTTTTTTGCCGGGCTGTGCAACACGCTGGTGATGAGTGCGCTAGTGCCGTTCTTTTGGCAGGTGCCGACGCTGACCCATGCCGGGCTGATGCTGGCATTGGGCAGCTGTGGGATGACCGCGCATTTGTTTCTGACCCAGGCGTTTCGCCATGCCGCTCCGGCGTTGCTCGCACCGTTCGGTTATTGCCAGATTGTGTTCGCAGGGTTGTTGGGCTGGCTGCTGTTCAATCACACGCCGAGCCTGTTGACGGTGATCGGTATTGCAGTGATCTGTTGCAGCGGACTGGCGGCAGCGTGGCAACAGAGCCGCCGTTGAGCAGGCAGCGCAAGAAACTGTGGGAGCGAGCTTGCTCGCGAAAGCGGTGTGTCAGTCACATTTGTTTCGACTGTCAGTCCGCATTCGCGAGCAAGCTCGCTCCCACAAGGGGCCAATCAAGTGGCCAGGTTATTCGGTGATGGTAGGAATTTTGCGCGGTGCCATGAAGTACATCCACGTCAGCGCAATGAAATACATCGCCGGGATCAGGGTGAACAACACCGTGTAGTTGTTATTGGTGACGGTGAGAATGTGGCCGACGATCTGGGTCATGAACATCCCGCCGATCGCCGCGCACATGCCACCGAAACCGAACACCGTGCTCATCATGTGCTTGGGCGTGTAGTCCATCACCAGGCTCCAGATGTTCGCGGTCCACGCCTGATGCGCGCCGATGGCCAGAGAGATAGCGGCCACTGCAACCCACAGATTCGCCGAACCGGCCGCCATCACCACGCCAATGATGCAGCAGGCAAACAGGAACATCGACAGCAGCCGCGCCTTGATCGAATTCATCCCGCGACCGATCAGGAATGAAGACAAGATGCCGCCGCCAACGCTGCCGAAGTCAGCCGTGACGTAGATGATGATCAGCGGAATGCCCATCTGGGTGACGTTGATGCCCAGGTTGTATTGCTGATTGAGAAACGGCGGCAGCCAGTACAGGTAGAACCAGAACACCGGCGCGGTCAGCGAGTAGGCGAGGGCGAAGGCCCAGGTGCCGCGCATGCGCAGGATTTTCGAGAACGGCACGCGGGCCTGTTCCGGCTCGACTTCTTGCTGGATGTAGTCCAGTTCGGACTGTTTAACGCTCGGGTGATCTTCCGGGTTGAAGTACTTCAAGCCCCAGAACAGCAACCAGATGCCGCCCAGCGCCGACATGCACAGGAACGCCGCTTGCCAGCCCCAGACGTGGAGAACCAGTGGCAGCAGCATGGGCGTGAACATCGCGCCGACGTTGGTGCCGGCGTTGAAGATGCCGGTGGCGACCGCACGTTCGCCGGCCGGAAACCACAGGCGCGTGGTTTTCACGCAGGCCGGGTAGTTCGCCGCTTCCGTCAGGCCGAGGATGAACCGGCAGACCATGAAACCGACGGCTGACGTTGCCAAGCCATGAGCGCCGGTGGCCAGGCTCCACAGCAGCACGGCGCAGAAGAACACGCGTTTGACGCCGACCCGGTCGATCAACCGCCCCTGCAGGACGAAACCGATCGCGTAGCCGACCTGAAACCAGAAGTTGATGTTGGCGTAATCCATCGCCGTCCAGCTCATTTCCTTGGCGAGGATCGGCTGCATGACGCCGAGGGCGGCGCGGTCGATGTAGTTCAGGGTGGTGGCGAAAAACACCAGCGCCAGCATGCCCCATCGGGTCTTGCCGACGGCCATGGCGCCGCGGATCTTGTCGCCGATGCCACCCGTGGCAGTGCTCATGGCCGGAGCCATGCGGGAAGTCTGTGAAGGAATCATGTGTTCCACCCGTTTTTGGATTTGTTATTTGGTGTGCTTTTTTTTGTGCACGCTGCGACCGGTGGTTCAGATCCGGACTCAATGTGCGGTCGATGTTGGGCAGTGGACGAAAAATCGTCAATTCGCCAAACCGCCATTGTGTTCGATAATCGCACGCAAAACTAACCGGGTAGTACACTTTAAATTGCTGCCACGTTCGATGCAGCCAATAATTTCCCTCACTACAAAAACCATCCCAGCCAAAAAGCGGCGAAGTCCGGGAGTTGAAACATGCAGCGTTCCATTGCCACCGTTTCCTTGAGCGGCACCCTGCCGGAAAAACTCGAAGCCATCGCCGCCGCCGGGTTCGACGGGGTGGAGATTTTCGAAAACGACCTGCTGTATTACGACGGCAGTCCGCGCGAAGTTAAGCAGATGTGCGCCGACCTCGGCATCGCCATCACCCTGTTTCAGCCGTTCCGCGACTTCGAAGGCTGCCGCCGCGATCGTCTGGCGCGCAATCTGGAACGCGCCGAGCGCAAGTTCGACCTGATGCAGGAGTTGGGCACCGATCTGGTGCTGGTCTGCAGCAACGCCTCGGCCGACAGCGTCGGCGATCAACAAATCCTGGTCGATGATCTGCGCTTGCTGGCCGAGCATGCCGGCGCACGCGGTTTGCGCATTGGTTACGAAGCGCTGGCGTGGGGCCGTCACGTGAATACTTATCAACAGGTCTGGGACATCGTGCGTCAGGCCGATCACCCGAGCCTCGGGGTGTTGCTCGACAGCTTTCACACCTTGTCGCTGAAGGGCGATCCGCGCGCCATCGCCGACATTCCCGGCGACAAAATCTTCTTCGTGCAAATGGCCGATGCGCCGATCCTGGCCATGGATGTGCTGGAGTGGAGCCGGCATTTCCGCTGTTTCCCGGGGCAGGGCGAATTCGATCTGCCGGGGTTTCTCGCGCCGATCATCCAGAGCGGTTACACCGGGCCGCTGTCGCTGGAAATCTTCAATGACGGCTTCCGCGCCGCGCCACCACGGGCCAATGCCGCCGACGGTTTGCGTTCGCTGCTGTATCTGGAAGAGAAGACCCGCCAGCGTCTGGAGGACGCCGAACCTGTGGCCAACCGCGAAATACTCTTCGAAACACCGAAAGCCAGCGAGTACGACGGCATCGAGTTTCTTGAGTTCGCCGTTGATGAAAGCCTCGGCGCCAAGCTGTCGAACTGGCTGGAGCGTCTCGGTTTCGTCAAAGCGGGCCAGCATCGCTCCAAGAGCGTGAGCCTGTTGCGCCAGGGCGATATCAACCTGATCCTCAACTCCGAACCGTATTCGTTTGCTCACAGCTTTTTTGAAGCCCACGGCCCATCGTTGTGCGCCACGGCTGTGCGGGTCAAGGACAGCGCCAGTGCGCTGGCGCGCGCGGTCGCTTACAAAGGTCAGCCTTATCGCGGACTGGTCGGCCCCAACGAACTGGAACTGGCGGCGGTGCGCGCGCCGGACGGCAGCCTGATTTATCTGGTCGATGAACAGGCCGATGTCTACGGCACCGATTTCAATCTGCTCGCGGATGCGCCGGCCCGTGGCGGTCTCAAACGCATCGATCACATGGCCATGGCGCTGCCAGCCGACAGCCTCGACAGTTGGGTGCTGTTCTATAAGAGCCTGCTGGATTTCGAAGCGGACGATGAAGTGGTGCTGCCCGACCCGTACGGTCTGGTGAAAAGCCGCGCACTGCGCAGCCGCGACAGCTCGATCCGTTTGCCGCTGAACATTTCCGAGAACCGCAACACCGCCATTTCCCACGCGCTGTCGAGTTATCGCGGCTCCGGTGTGCATCACATCGCCTTCGATTGTGACGACATCTTCGCCGAAGTCAGTCGCGCCAAAGAGGCCGGCGTGCCGCTGCTGGATATCCCGCTCAACTATTACGACGACCTCGCCGCACGCTTTGATTTCGACGACGAATTTCTCAGTGAGCTGGCGTATTACAACGTGCTGTACGACCGTGACGCGCAGGGTGGTGAGCTGTTTCACGTCTACACCGAGCCGTTCGAAGGGCGCTTCTTCTTCGAGATCATCCAGCGCAAGAACGGCTACGCCGGTTACGGTGCGGCGAACGTCGCGGTGCGACTGGCGGCGATGGCCAAATCACGCAGTGGCGCCGTGCGCCAGGCGAAGTTGTAGGAAATTCGTAAACGCGGGATTAAACACAGGTCCCGCGGCTTCCTTCACTGTGCTGCGCGGCCCATAATCGCCGCCTGTGCAGTGATGGCCGTGAGCCCGCAATGACGATGAATACAGAACTTTCCGCAGCTACTGAAGTTTCCGCCGTAGAGCCGCGCAAGAGTCGCAAGAACAACCCGGAAAAGACCCGCGAGAATATCCTGCAGGAGGCGATCGTCGAGTTCGTTCAGCAGGGTTTGTCCGGTGCCCGCGTCGATGCGATCGCCGAGCGTATCCACACCTCCAAGCGCATGATCTATTACTACTTCGGCAGTAAGGAACAGTTGTACGTCGAGGTGCTGGAGAAGCTTTACGGCGATATCCGCAGCACCGAAAACCGCCTGCACCTGGCCGAGTTGGCGCCGGTGGCGGCGATTCGCCGATTGGTCGAGTTCACCTTCGATCACCATGATCGCAACGTCGATTTCGTGCGCATCGTCAGCATCGAAAACATCCACAACGCTGAATACGTGAAGCGTTCCGATGCGATCAAGGCGATGAACAACACCATCCTCGATTCGCTGAGCGAGATTCTGCGGCGTGGCGCTGATGAAGGTGTATTCCGTGCCGGGCTGGATGCGCTGGATGTGCATCTGCTGATCAGTTCGTTCTGTTTCTATCGCGTGTCGAACCGGCACACGTTTGGCGAGATCTTCCAGATTGATCTGCCGGATGAAAGCATCAAGCAGCGGCATCGCGAGATGATTTGCGAATCGGTGTTGCGCTACCTGCAGGCTTGACGCTTTTCCCTGTGGGAGCGAGCTTGCTCGCGAAAGCGGTGTATCAGGCAATGCATGTATTGCCTGACGGTACGCCTTCGCGAGCAAGCTCGCTCCCACACAGGTTCAACCATTCATGCTTTGAAAATGCGCCAGCATCCGCTGCGCATCCGGCACCACGCCGCTGAACAACTCAAACGCCTTCACTGCCTGAAACACCGCCATGTTGCCGCCATCCAGCGTCCGGCATCCCAGCGCGCGGGCATTGCGCAGCAGTTCGGTTTCCAGCGGGAAGTACACAATCTCCGCCACCCACAATTCCTTGCGCAGCAGTTCGACCGGCACCGGCATGCCCGGCAGTTTGGCCATGCCCATCGGCGTGGTGTTCACCAGCCCGTCAGCCTGATTCAGCGAGCTCGGCAGATCATGCCCGGCGATCGCACGAGCAACGCCGAAATGCTCATTGAGATTGTTCGCCAGGCTCCCGGCGCGCTCACTGTCGACATCGAAGATAGTCAGTTGCTGCACGCCTTCGCTCAGTAATGCGTGGGCCACTGCCGCACCCGCGCCGCCGGCGCCCATCTGGACTACACGTTCACGCGCAGCATCCTTCAGGCCACGGCGAAAACCTTCGGCAAAACCCAGGCAGTCAGTGTTGTGGCCGACACGTTTGCCGTCCTTCAACACCACCGTGTTCACCGCGCCGATGCCCTTGGCTTCCGGCGACAATTCATCCAGCAGCGGGATGATCGCCTGCTTGCACGGGAAGGTGATGTTCAGGCCGGTGTAGTTCATCCGCTCGGCCGCCAGCAGCAAGTCGGGCAGGGCGGTGCTGTCCATTTTCAACTGATCGAGATCGATCAATCGATACAGATAACGCATGCCCTGCGCATCGCCTTCATGTTCATGCAGCGCCGGCGTGCGCGAGGCCTGAATGCCTGCGCCGATCAGTCCGGCGAGTATCACGTTAGAGCGAGACATGTGATTCACCCCTTCAACCGCTGACTGAAATGTTCCAGCGCCAGGCGATAGCCATTGCTGCCAAACCCGGCCATCACCGCCGTGGCAATCGCCGAGACAAACGAGTGATGACGAAACGGTTCGCGGGCATGGACGTTGGACAGGTGCACTTCGATCACCGGCAATTCACTGGCCACCAGCGCATCGCGAATCGCCACCGAAGTGTGCGTCCACGCTGCGGGATTGATCACGATCCCGGCGCAACGGCCACGGGCGGCGTGAATCCAGTCGAGCAGTTCGCCTTCGTGATTGGTCTGGCGAAACTCCACGGCCAGGCCGAATTCTTCAGCAGCGCGACCGCACAACGCCGAGATATCCGCCAGGGTTTCGTGACCGTAAGTCGCCGGCTCGCGGGTGCCGAGCAGGTTCAGGTTCGGGCCGTTGAGCACCAGAACGATAGGGGGCATGAGGGGTGACTCCACTTATTGTTTTTGGCTTTGGCCAGAGGTTTCGGCCTGTGGAGATAAAATGTACTAGATGGTTACCATGGTCAATTGAACAAAAATGGTCTGGCCGATTTATGTTCGGTGATCGCACAGAAGCAATATTGATCGAGATATGACGACAGCTTTGCTTACGTTTTTTACCGGAGATTGACCGACTCATGACCCGTTCCGACGCTAGCCTCAAAAGCGGTGAAACGTCATGTGCTTGATCACCAGTCGTCGGATTTGAAAGGAGTCTCGAATCCTGAAACTTTTTAACCTAACGGATGGGTTAGCATGAAGGTGTGCAGCTACAAAGGATTATCGATTGTCATCATGCTGCGAGATGAACATTGCCCACCACACGTTCACGTGAATGCGGGCAGTTGGAGTGCCCGATTACAGTTCAGTGGCAAAACTCTTCTGACATTGATAGACGCATTGGAAGGAGTGGAAATCGATTTATGAAAGTCATCAAAGCTAAGCCATCCGCACGTCTTCCCCTCACGGAGGAGATGATCGACGCCGCCATCCAGCAAGGGCAAGCACGCCGAGCGAATAGCTTGCAGGCTATCTCCGTCACCTTTGAGAAACCATCCCTGATCATCCGGTTTGAAGACGGCAGCGGTGTGTTGCTACCGGTGGATCGTTATCCAGAGTTCGACGGGTTTGATGCAGGCGATTACGAGGGGCTGACAGTCGGCTTCGCAGGTACTGCGCTTTGCCATGAGGGCAAAGACCTTGACGTTTCCATTGCCGGGATGATTTCAGCGAGCCCGTCACTCATGAAGATGGCTGCGTCGGTGGTTGCATCGCGTAACGGTCGTCAAAGCAGTGCTGCAAAGTCCGAAGCTGCTCGAGCGAATGGCAAAAAGGGCGGGCGTCCACGCAAGGCCGATCCCGCGTTGTAAAACACAAAAAAGCCGTCAATCACGACGGCTTTCTCGTATCAGCTCCCCGCTATCAACGCCGGGTCAACAACACACCCGATTCCATGTGATGCGTCCACGGGAACTGGTCGAACAACGCGCACTGGGTAATACGGTGCGTGTCGTGCAACTGGGCGATGTTGGCTGCCAGGGTTTCCGGGTTGCAGGAGATGTACAGGATGTTGTCGAAGCGCCGGGTCAGCTCGCAGGTGTCCGGGTCCATGCCGGCGCGAGGCGGGTCGACGAAGACGCTGCCGAACTCGTAGCTCTTAAGGTCAATGCCTTGCAGGCGACGGAACGGGCGCACTTCGTTGAGCGCTTCGGTCAGTTCTTCGGCAGACAAACGCACCAGCGTGACGTTATCCACAGCGTTTTCGCTGAGGTTGCTGAGTGCGGCGTTGACCGAGGTCTTGCTGATTTCGGTGGCCAGCACTTTGCGCACGCGAGTGGCCAGCGGCAGGGTGAAGTTGCCGTTGCCGCAGTAAAGCTCGAGCAGATCGTCTGTGCGATCGCCCAGTGCTTCGTATGCCCAGTTCAACATCTTCTGATTCACCGTGCCGTTAGGCTGGGTGAACGCACCTTCCGGCTGGCGATAGCTGAACGTGCGACCGCCGACGTCGAGTTTCTCCACCACGTAATCGAGCCCGAGCACTTCGCGTTTGCCCTTCGAGCGACCAATGATGCTGACGCCGAGATCCGCCGACAGTTTGGTCGCCGCCGCGTGCCAGTGTTCGTCCAGCGGACGGTGGTAGCACAGGGTGATCATTGCATCGCCCGACAGCGTAGTGAGGAATTCGACCTGAAACAGCTTGTGGCTCAGCGCCGAACTGGCCTGCCATGCCGCTTTCAACTGCGGCATCAACTGATTGATGCGCAGGCTGGCGATCGGGAACTCTTCAATGAGGATCGGCGTGCGTTTGTCGTCTTGAGCGAACATCGCGTAATGCCGATCGCCGCCCTCGCGCCACAGGCGGAATTCGGCGCGTAGACGAAAGTTCTGCAGTGGCGAATCGAACACCGTCGGCTCGGGGGCATTGAACGGCGCCAGCAGGTCACGCAAGCGCGTGACCTTGGCTTCTAGTTGCTCGGCGTAAGCCTGGGAATCGAATGTCATGCGTTGAACCAACCCAACTTGATCACGAACAGAATCGACAGAATCACCAGCGCCGGGTTCAGCTCACGGGCACGGCCCGACAGCAGCTTGATCACGGTCCAGGAGATAAAGCCGAAGGCGATGCCGTTGGCGATCGAGTAAGTGAACGGCATGGCCAGCGCGGTCACGACAACTGGCGCGGCGACGGTGATGTCGTCCCAGTCTATTTCCGCCAGGCCCGAAGTCATCAATACGGCGACGAACAGCAGCGCTGGTGCAGTGGCGAAGGCCGGAACGCTGGCCGCCAGTGGCGAGAAGAACAGCGCCAGCAGGAACAGGATCGCCACGACGATGGCTGTCAGACCGGTACGCCCGCCCGCACTCACGCCGGCCGCGGATTCGATGTAGCTGGTGGTGGTCGAAGTACCCAGCAACGAACCGGCCATGGCCGCGGTGCTGTCGGCGATCAGCGCACGCCCCATTTTCGGCATATGACCGTCCTTGCCCATCAGGCCGGCGCGCTTGGCGACGCCGATCAGGGTGCCGGAGTTGTCGAACAGGTCGACGAACAGGAAGGCGAAAATCACGCTGACCAGACCGATGTCCAGTGCGCCTTTGATGTCCAGTTGCAGGAAAGTCGGGGCCAGCGAAGGTGGCATCGAGGTCACGCCGTTGAACGGAGTGAAGCCCATCACGATGGAAACGATGGTCACCGCCAGAATGCCGATCAGTACCGCACCGCGCACTTTCAGCGCTTCGAGGGCGACGATGAGGGCAAAGCCGAGGGTGGCGAGAATCGGTGCTGGCTGTTTCAGGTCACCGAGGCCGACCATGGTCGCCGGGTTGCTGACTACGATGCCGGCGTTGTGCAGGGCGATCAGTGCCAGGAACAGGCCGATACCGGCTGCAATCGCCGAGCGCAGTGGCAGCGGAATGCTGTTGATGATCCATTCACGGATGCGGAAGATCGACAGCAGGAAGAACAACACCGCCGAAATGAACACCGCGCCCAGCGCCACTTGCCAGGTGTGGCCCATGTGCAGAACTACGGTGTAAGTGAAGAAGGCGTTCAGGCCCATGCCCGGTGCGAGGGCGATCGGGTAGTTGGCGATCAGGCCCATGACGGTCGAACCGATGGCAGCCGCCAGACAGGTGGCGACGAACACCGCACCCTTGTCCATGCCGGTCTCGCCGAGAATGCTCGGGTTGACGAACAGAATGTAGGCCATGGCCAAGAAAGTCGTGATGCCCGCCAGAATCTCGGTGCGCACGTTGGTGTTATGTGCCTTGAGTTGAAACAGCCTTTCCAGCATGTCTGCTCCCCGTGGCGCGCGTGGCGCCGTGAATGTATCGACCTCAACAGCAAAGCACAGACCGTCGCAAGCGCCTGGAAAATTGTGGTGGGCCGGAAAAAGCCGCGCATCATACCAGCAGCGTGAGGAATATGGCGGTTGTTGGTGTCGATCGTCGGCGAAGTTTTGCGCTGAAGCCAACTGGGCCATACTGCGCGCTGAATTTTTTGCGCTGGGGATCGTATGAGCAAGGGCTGGATGAACGCTTTCGGGTTAATCGCAATGCTGATGGCCGCAGCCTCGGGTGTCTGGGCTGCATCGGCGGCGCCGTTGACGCAAGTGAAAGTGATCAAGGTGCAATCGCCTGCCTGTGGGCTTGAAGACATCGGCGACGGGCAGGCGCAGACCCAATGCAATCACAACGGCCCGAGCATCAAGGTCTATGTGCTGGAAGTCGGTTACGGCCAGAACCAGCCGCACGCTACCCTGGACGGTTTTGAAGTCAAAGGCACCCGGACGCCTGTGTGTGCTTTCGATAATGGCAACCTGACCGAATGCACCCCCGGCCGCAGCACCGTTGGTTCTCTCTATACCTTCGATCTTGCAGGCAAACAGGAAGGCACCTTCAGTTTCAGCAACACGTCGATCAACGCCCCACGCAACACCATGTCGACCCAGCTTTACATCAAGTAACGGCTGCTGCAGCGCGATCCGGGTGAAGCTGACTACGCTTCAAGTATCACCCAGCGGATAGCGCCCATGACCTTTAGAGCTCTGATTACCCTCGCCGAGGGCATCGATGATCTGCAAAGCGTGACCCTGATCGACGTATTGCGTCGCGCCAGCATCGAAGTGGTGGCGGCCAGTATCGAAGGCCGGCGGATGCTCACCTGCGCCCGCGGCACGCGCCTGACCGCTGACGGCATGCTGGTCGATGTGCTGGCGCAAACCTTCGACCTGATCGTCTTGCCCGGCGGCGCGGTCGGTTCGCAACACCTGGCCGCGCACCAGCCTCTGCAACAATTGCTTAAGGACCAATCCAGCGCCGGCCGCCTGTTCGCCGCCATCGCCGAATCCCCGGCGGTCGCCCTGCAAACCTTTGGCGTGCTGCGTCAACGCCGCATGACCTGTTTGCCCAGCGCCAGCCATCAACTCTCGGGCTGTACATTTGTTGATCAATCAGTGGTGGTCGACGGCAACTGCATCACCGCGCAAGGCTCCAGCGCTGCGCTGGAATTTGCCCTGACGCTGGTCGAGCAACTGGGCGGCAAGGCCTTGCGGGCGAAAGTGGCGGGGGAGTTGTAGGTCTGGATCGCTTCAGACCTTCGCCTCTTCCACCGGCACATGCATCCGATCCCGATTAGCCAGCGTCGGGAACAACTTGATCCACGTCCCCGTCACCACCAGCGTGCCGATGCCGCCCATGACCACTGCCGGTACGGTGCCGAACCAGTGGGCGGTCACGCCGGATTCGAATTCACCCAACTGGTTGGAAGCACCAATAAACAGCCCGTTCACCGCGCTGACCCGGCCGCGCATTTCGTCCGGGGTTTCCAGTTGTACGAAGGAGGCGCGGATCACCATGCTGATCATGTCCGCCGCGCCGAGCACCACCAGTACCGCCAGCGAGAACCAGAACGAGGTCGACAAGCCGAAGGCGATGGTGGCGACGCCAAACACCCCGACCGCCGTGAACATCACCCGGCCGACATTGCGCTCCACAGCAAATCGCGCGAGAAACAGCGACATCCCCAGTGCACCCACCGCCGGCGCCGACCGCAGCAGACCGAGGCCCCACGGCCCGGTCAGCAGAATGTCTTTGGCGAATACCGGCAACAACGCCGTGGCGCCACCGAGCAGTACCGCAAACAGATCCAGCGAAATCGCCCCGAGAATGTCCGGGCGGCTGCGAATGAAACGAATCCCCGCGAGCAACGAATCCAGCGTGGCTTTGCCTTTGTTCAATGGCGTCTGGCGCGCGGGCAGGTTGAGCATCAAGGTGCAGGCAATGATGTAGAGCAACACCGTCGGGCCATACACCCAGACGCTGCCGAATGCATAGAGCAAGCCGCCGAGGGCCGGGGCGACGATGGTGGCTGATTGCTGCGCCGATTGCGCTGCAGCGACCGCTCGGGGGAATAGCGCGCTGGGGACGATGCTTGGCAGCAAGGCCTGAGTGGTCGGCATTTCGAATGAGCGCGCCGCACCGAGCAGGAAGGCGAGGATAAAGATCATCTCGCGGGTCACGTTGTCGGTCGCACTGCCGATGGCCAGCGCCAGCGCAATCAACGCCTGCAACGACTGGCAGATCGCCGCAACTTTGCGTCGGTCATAGCGGTCGGCGACATGCCCGGTGTGCAGCATGAACAGCACGCGCGGGGCGAATTCGACCAAGCCGACCAGACCCAGATCGAGCACGTTGCCGGTCAGTTGGTAGAGGTTCCAGCCGATTGCCACGGTGAGCATCTGGAAACCGCTGGCGGTAAAGATCCGCGCGAACCAGAAAGCGAGAAATGGACGGTGATGACGTAACAGCAGGGGCTCTTGGCTGGGCATCTGAGGGCAGGTCTGGTTCGGGGGGAACCGCGAGATTATCACCAGTCTGTAACAGGAAGTTGCTATGACAAAAAATTTAGTTAGCCAGACATCGATTTCCTCAAGCTCGCCGCAAGAAATCCATTGCAGAGCATTGCCACGCCGATGAGGCAACTTGTCACGCGGCAAACGACCACGCAGTTCATCGGCAAAAATGGGACTACTCTTTCAACGTTGCTTGATCCAGATCAAGACCTCATACGGAATTGATCCGGTGGCCAGTTGGCCAGACTCCCTGCGTTGCGATGGTTGTTTAAAAAGAACGAATCAGAATTCGCCGCACTCCATATCCGTGGGGGCAGTGGGTGCAGGCCTCCGGGTCCGCAGCCGGTATTACCTGACAGAGGAAGCCATATGTTCGGTTTAGAGGCACTAGATCTCGCCCGAATTCAGTTCGCGTTCACCATCTCGTTCCACATCCTGTTCCCGGCCATCACCATTGGTCTGGCGAGTTACCTGGCGGTGCTCGAAGGCCTGTGGCTGAAAACCCACAACGATACCTACCGTGATCTCTACCATTTCTGGTCGAAGATCTTTGCCGTCAACTTCGGCATGGGCGTGGTTTCGGGGCTGGTCATGGCCTACCAGTTCGGCACCAACTGGAGCCGCTTCTCGGACTTCGCCGGCGCCGTCACCGGGCCGTTGCTGACCTATGAAGTGCTCACGGCATTCTTCCTTGAGGCCGGTTTCCTCGGGGTGATGCTGTTTGGCTGGAACAAGGTCGGACGCGGGCTGCACTTCTTCGCCACGGTGATGGTGGCCATCGGTACGCTGATTTCGACCTTCTGGATTCTCGCCTCCAACAGCTGGATGCAGACCCCGCAGGGCTTCGAAATCGTTAACGGCCAGGTCATTCCCACCGACTGGCTGGCGATCATTTTCAACCCTTCGTTCCCCTATCGCCTGATGCACATGGCGACGGCGGCGTTCGTGGCGACCGCGTTCTTCGTCGGCTCCTCGGCGGCCTGGCACTTGCTGCGCGGTAAGGACAATCCGGCGATCCGCACGATGCTGTCGATGGCGATGTGGATGGCGCTGATTGTCGCGCCGATCCAGGCAGTCATCGGCGACTTCCATGGCCTCAACACTCTCGAGCATCAGCCGGCGAAAATCGCCGCAATCGAGGGTCACTGGGAAAACAAAGGCGACGAAGCCACGCCGCTGATTCTGTTCGGCTGGCCGGACATGAAAGAAGAGAAAACCAAATTCGCCGTGGAGATCCCGTATCTCGGCAGCCTGATCCTCACGCACTCGCTGGACAAACAGGTGCCGGCACTCAAGGAATTCCCGCCAGAAGACCGGCCGAATTCGACCATCGTGTTCTGGTCGTTCCGGGTCATGGTCGGCCTCGGTTTCCTGATGATCTTCACCGGTCTGTGGAGCCTGTGGCTGCGCAAACGCGACACGCTCTACACCTCGCGGCCATTCCTTTATCTGGCGTTGTGGATGGGGCCGTCCGGCCTGATCGCGATTCTCGCTGGCTGGTTCACCACCGAAATCGGCCGTCAGCCGTGGGTGGTCTACGGGCTGATGCGCACGGCGGATGCGTCTTCCAACCACAGCTTCATGCAGATGAGCATCACCCTGATCATGTTTGTGGTGGTGTATTTCGCGCTGTTCGGCGCCGGTCTCGGCTACATGATGCGTCTGGTGCGCAAAGGGCCGAAGATCAGCGAGGGCGCGGAAACGCCGGACGGTGGTCCTGGCAAGAAACGCACACCAGCCCGTCCGTTGTCCGCTGCCGACGATTCGGCGGATGCCGATCACGGCGACGACGATGTCCGCCTGACCAAGGAGATTTGACTCATGGGTATTGATCTTCCACTGATCTGGGCCGTGATCATCATCTTCGGCATCATGATGTACGTGGTCATGGACGGCTTCGACCTGGGCATCGGGATTCTCTTCCCGTTTATCCCCGGCAAAGTCGATCGTGACGTAATGATGAACACTGTCGCCCCGGTCTGGGACGGCAATGAAACCTGGCTGGTACTGGGCGGCGCGGCGTTGTTCGGCGCATTCCCGCTGGCCTATTCGGTGGTGTTGTCGGCGCTGTACCTGCCATTGATCTTCATGCTGATTGGTTTGATCTTCCGCGGCGTGGCGTTCGAGTTCCGCTTCAAGGCCAAGGACGACAAGCGACATCTGTGGGACAAGGCCTTTATCGGCGGTTCAGTGGCGGCGACGTTCTTCCAGGGCGTGGCGCTGGGGGCGTTCATCGACGGCTTGCCGGTGGTCAATCGGCAGTTTGCCGGTGGCTCACTCGACTGGCTGACACCGTTCACGCTGTTCTGCGGCGCCGCACTGGTGGTGGCGTACGCCTTGCTCGGCTGCACCTGGCTGATCATGAAAACCGAAGGCAAGCTGCAAGAGCAGATGCACAATCTGGCGCGGCCACTGGCATTCGTGCTGTTGGCAGTGATCGGTATCGTCAGCCTGTGGACGCCACTGGCCCACCCGGAAATCGCCTCGCGCTGGTTCAGCATGCCGAATCTGTTCTGGTTCATGCCGGTGCCGATTCTGGTGCTGGTAACGATGTACGGCCTGATTCGCGCCGTGGCGCGCAATGCCAACTACATGCCGTTCCTGCTGACGCTGGTGCTGATTTTCCTCGGCTACAGCGGACTGGGCATCAGTTTGTGGCCGAACATCGTGCCACCGTCGATCTCGATCTGGGATGCCGCGGCACCCCCGCAAAGTCAGGGCTTTATGCTGGTGGGCACGCTGTTCATCATTCCGTTCATCCTGGGTTACACCTTCTGGAGCTACTACGTGTTCCGCGGCAAGGTCACCCATGAAGACGGTTATCACTAGTCTGCTGCTGCGCTCCCCTTGTGGGAGCGAGCCTGCTCGCGAAGGCGTCTTCAGTGACGCCATTGCTTAACGGAGGATCGATGCAATGCCCGGCAAACATTCCCTGCACGACATTGAAGAAGCCGAAAAAAAACCGCTATGGCAGCGGCTCGGCTGGTTGGCCTTGATCTGGGTCGGTAGTGTCGGCGTGCTGTTTATCGCCGCCAGCCTGATGCGCCTGTTCATGAATGCGGCAGGCCTGACCACGCACTGAATCATCCCGTCCCGGCGCCTTCGGGTACGGCTTTGTAACCCTCCTTGCGGAGGGTTTTTTTTGCCTTGCGCTTTACTTGCGCGCTTTGAGGATGACGAATTTCGGCGTGGCGGCGACTTGCTCAACGCCACGGAACAAGCGCGCCAGTTTGCTGTGATAACCCAGATGACGGTTCCCGACGATGTACAGCGCGCCGCCCACCACCAGCGCTTCGCGGGCCTGCTGGAACATGCGCCAGGCGAGGAAGTCGCCAACCACCTGCTGCTGATGGAACGGCGGATTGCACAGCACCACGTCCAGCGATTGCGGTTCCTGTCCGGCCAGACCGTCGCCGGCCCGCACGATCACCTCGCGATTGCCCAGTGCTGCGCGCCAGTTCTCTTCTGCTGATTGCACCGCCATGAACGATTCATCGACCAGCGTGTAATGCGCGTCAGGGTTCTGTAGGGCGCTGGCAATCGCCAATACACCGTTGCCACAGCCAAGATCGGCAACGCGTGCACTGCCGAGGTTCTTCGGCAGATGTGGAAGGAAAGCGCGTGTACCAATGTCCAGTCCTTCACGGCAGAACACGTTGGCGTGATTGCGTAATTCGATGGCCGGCTCATCGAGGCGATAACTCGACGGGTAGGGCGAAACCACCGCAGTTTTCGCCTCGGGTGTGGCGATCAGCAGTCGAGCCTTTTTCACTGCCAGTGAGGCGTGTACCGGGCCGACATAGCGTTCCAGCAGATCGCCGGCTGCGCGGGGCAGATGCTTGACCATGGCGGCGGCAATGACCTGCGCGCCGGGCGCCAGTTGCCCTTGCAGACGAATCAGTTGTTCTTCCAGCAGCGCCAGGGTTTTCGGTACACGAATCAGTACGCAGTCAAACGGTCCGACTAACGGCGCGCTGGCCGGAATGGGGATGATCGCGTCGAACGCTTGACCATTGCGCAGCAGGTTTTTTTCCAGACCCTGAAAACCCAGGAATGAATCGCCACTGCTATTGACCGTAACCTTACCGAGCAGGCTGGCCGCCAGTGCACCAAAGCTGTCGTTGAGCACCAATACCCGTGTGTCGATCGTCGGTTGCTGCGCCGCCAAATGGTTGAGCAGGTATTCGTCTGCGGCATCGAAAGCCTGCAGCGGTTCATTCTGCTGTTCGGGCTGGCGGATCAGGTCAAGTTGGGCGAA
The DNA here is from genome assembly GCF_001648775.1 of Pseudomonas fluorescens. Lineage (GTDB taxonomy): Bacteria > Pseudomonadota > Gammaproteobacteria > Pseudomonadales > Pseudomonadaceae > Aquipseudomonas > Aquipseudomonas fluorescens_M. The sequence goes on along the minus strand of NZ_LVEJ01000016.1, from coordinate 118,612 downwards.
GGGCGTATCGAGCAAAGGCATGGGGCGGGGACTCAGGGTAATCGAGGGATGTCCCGCTGCCCTGGCGTCGTGCGGCGGAACTGACTGAGTGGACTGCAACGCAACATTCACGTCATCACTCAGAAAGGCCACAAATGGTACGTTTTTTTCTCTGTAAATACTCGCAAGTTTTGATCCGGGTGCAAGGCTGGGTGTTTAGATGATGCCGGCTCTGGCGGCCGCGATGACGGCAGAAATCTTGTTGCACACGTTGAGTTTCTCGATCACGTTCTGCACGTGGTAGTTGATTGTCCGCTCGCTCAGGCTAAGGATTTTTGAGATCTCATAGGCCGTCTTGCCGTTGGCGGATAGCTGCAGCACCTCCAGTTCGCGTGGCGAAAGGTGTGGCTGGCGAGGCTTGATGGCCTGCGCCGGCAAAGCCTTGGCGAACAGTTCGCTCAGATGACTGGTGGCATAGAACATATAGCCAAAATGCTCATACAACTCCAATGGACTGATCGGACAGTGCTTTCGCGCCAGACTTATCATGCTGCACAAGCCACTTTCTTCGTCGTGGTACGCCTGCGACCAGCCGTGTTGCAGTCCATGTTGTTGCAAGGCTTGCCATAACACCGGGGTATCTCGGTACACCGCTTCATTCCATACAAGCGGCATCATTGAGTGATTGCAGTGTGCTATTGCCGGGTCGATTTGACTGTATTTTTTTTGTTCATATTGCAGGTTCCATTCTTTAGGGTAATTGTTGATTTGCAAGGTATTAAGATGTAACTCCCGATGCGCAGAGGTCACTGCGATTGCGCAATAGTTAAACCCGAGGTTTTCGGCAAATCGCAGTAAAATCGGATAGGCAGCATCTATTCCCTTGGCGAAAGTCAGTTGTTTTAACTGCGACTCCTTCCACGTTTCCATTACTGAGTCTCCATTGGTGTAGCGGGGGGGCACCGAATGGATCCAAAAGATCCGGTACGCACCGCAGTGTAGGATGATTCCTACAATAGGCTCTAAATTTTTTCGCTCTTGAAGACAAGCGTATTTTTATAAAGCGTTATTAGCCATTAATCAGCTAATGGTATTTAAAGCGTCATCTTAAGGTTCGGAGTTTTTATTCAGTTTTTTAATCGAATGATTTCGTTGAGATTCATGCTGGAGCCTGGCGAATAACATTACCAATCATCGGTGTTTACCCCGCTCCATTTGCGCGACACTGACGGCAATCGTTCAATGGAGTACCCCATGACCGCCAGCGCAGAGAAGTACACCACGCAGACCCTGCTTGACGTGCAACCCCTGACCCCAAGCCTCTTCACCTTGCGTACCAGTCGCGACGCGGGGTTTCGTTTTCGCGCGGGGCAATTCGCCAGGCTGGGTGTCAGCAAGGCTGATGGCAGCATCGTCTGGCGCGCCTATTCGATGGTGTCATCGCCGTTCGACGAGTTTCTCGAGTTCTTCTCTATCGTGGTCCCGGGCGGCGAATTCACCAGTGAGCTGAGCCGGCTCAAGGTTGGCGATACATTGCTGGTGGATCGTCAGGCTTTCGGCTATCTGACCCTTGATCGTTTCGTCGACGGTCGGGATCTGTGGTTGTTATCCACAGGCACCGGCGTGGCGCCATTTTTGTCGATCCTGCAGGACTTCGAGGTCTGGGAAAAATTCGAACGGATCATCCTCGTGTACAGCGTGCGCGAGGCGCGCGAGTTGGCCTATCAGGCATTGATTGCCGAGCTGACGCAACGCGAATACCTGAGCGAATATGCGCACAAATTGCAGTTCATCCCGACGCTCACCCGCCAGGCGTATCCCGGTGCGCTAAAGGGGCGCATCACCACGCTGATTGAAAGCGGCGAACTGGAACGCGCCGCCGGTGTGGCGCTGTCAGCCGAACATTCGCGGGTGATGCTGTGCGGCAATCCGCAGATGATTGATGACACCCGCGCGCTGCTGAAAAAACGCCACATGAGCCTCAGCCTTACTCGCCGGCCTGGTCAGGTGGCGGTGGAAAACTATTGGTAAACAAACGGCGCCTCGCGGGCGCCGTTGTTTATTGTGCAGCAGGTTCAGGGCCGGTTGTTCTGGGCCTTGAGCAAATCGCGGATCTCGCCAAGCAACTCTTCTTCCTTGGTCGGCACCGGCGGCAGGGTAGGGGCCACGGCTTCTTCGCGCTTGAGGCGGTTGATCGCTTTGACACCCATGAAGATCGCGAAAGCGACGATCACGAAGTCCAGAATGGTCTGGAGGAACTTGCCGTAGGCCATCACCACCGCAGGCGCAGCGCCATCGGCAGCTTTGAGCGTGATGGCTAAATCACTGAAGTCCACTCCTCCGATCAGCAGGCCGATTGGCGGCATGATGACGTCACCGACAAACGACGAAACAATCTTGCCGAAAGCCGCACCGATGATGATACCGACGGCCATGTCGACCACATTGCCTTTGACCGCGAAGGCCTTGAACTCACTTAGCACGCCCATAGGTTATTTCCTTGTTACAGATGAGTTTGGTGTACGCAGTGTAAATCAGCAAAACGCGTCCTGCGCGAAACACCTTCTTACAATGCCCGTTTTTATCGACACATTAATCGGCGAATAGTTTGCAAAGTGCCACTAATCGCGCGCGAAATACGCTGTAACTCGCTGATCGGGAAGCCAAATTTCTCAATCGTCGAGTTACGAACTTTCTATTTATGTTTGCCGGTTCTGCCCTCTAGCCTCTGATTGGCGCACCTGGATGCGCCCAAAAAAACCAGAGGAACCTGATATGACGACCACTCCTGGCTTGGGGGCTTTTCCCTATCGCCGCACCCTTGGCGTATTGACCGCCAGCCTGCTGACCTTCTCCGTGCATGCCGCGCCGTTGACCCGCGATAACGGCGCAGCGGTGGGGGACAATCAGAATTCGCAGACCGCCGGAGCCAACGGCCCGGTGCTGTTGCAGGATGTGCAATTGATCCAGAAGCTGCAGCGTTTCGACCGTGAGCGCATTCCCGAGCGCGTGGTGCATGCCCGCGGCACGGGTGCCCACGGTACCTTTACGGTCACCAACGATCTCAGCGACCTGAGCAAGGCCAAAGTCTTTGCTGCGGGCCAGAGCACACCGGTGTTCGTGCGATTTTCCGCGGTGGTGCACGGCAACCATTCACCGGAAACCCTGCGTGATCCGCGCGGCTTCGCCACCAAGTTCTACACCGCTGACGGCAACTGGGACCTGGTCGGCAATAACTTCCCGACCTTCTTCATTCGCGACGCCATCAAGTTTCCGGACATGGTTCACGCCTTCAAACCTGACCCGCGCACTAACCTTGATGATGATTCGCGGCGTTTCGATTTCTTCTCGCACGTACCAGAAGCCACCCGCACATTAACCGAGTTGTATTCCAACTCCGGCACGCCAGCCAGTTATCGTGAGATGGACGGCAATGGCGTACATGCCTATAAGTTGATTAATGCCAAGGGTGAAGTGAGCTACGTCAAGTTTCACTGGAAGAGTTTGCAGGGGATAAAGAATCTGACGCCAAAGGAAGTCGCGAAAGTTCAGGGTCAGGATTACAGTCATATGACCAACGACTTGGTGACCAACATCAATAAAGGTAATTTCCCCAAGTGGGACTTGTACGTTCAAGTGCTGAAACCACAAGATTTGTCCAAGTTTGACTTCGACCCATTGGACGCTACCAAGATCTGGCCAGGTATTCCTGAACGAAAAGTTGGACAAATGGTGTTGAACCGCAATCCGGCGAATGTCTTCCAGGAAACAGAACAAGTTGCCATGGCTCCGGCCAATGTTGTCCCGGGTATCGAACCGTCGGAAGACCGTTTGTTGCAAGGCCGAGTGTTCTCATATGCCGACACGCAGATGTATCGCCTGGGTGCCAATGCCCTGCAACTGCCGATCAATGCGCCCAAGGTCGCCGTGAATAACGGCAATCAGGACGGTGCGATGAATTTTGGCGCGAGTAACTCCGGCGTCAACTATCAGCCGAGCCGTTTGCAGCCGCGCGAAGAAACAGCCAATGCGCGCTATAGCCAGTCGGCGCTGGCGGGCAGCACTCAACAGGCGAAGATCCAGCGCGAGCAGAACTTCAAACAGGCTGGCGATCTGTATCGTTCGCTGAGCAAAAAAGAACGCCGCGATCTGATTGAAAACTTCGGTGGCTCGCTGGCTAGCACCGATGACGAGAGCAAGCACATCATCCTGTCCTTCCTTTATAAGGCCGATCCGGAGTACGGCAGCGGTGTGACAGACGTGGCCAGGGGCGACCTGAACCGAGTCAAGGCGCTGGCGGCCAAACTGGTCGACTGATCGCGATGTAGCACGCGGGGCCTGAGTCGGGCCCCGTTCCGTTCAAGGAGACGACTGATGCGAATCTGTCTTTTACTGATAGCCGGGTGCCTGTCGTTCGCGGCATGGGCGGCACCGGTCGAGCAAAACCCTGAGGCGATTCAGGCACATCTGCAGGACTACTATTTCGACGCTGCCCGGCGCGGCGATGTGCCGATGCTCGAGACCTTCATCGAGTCCGGTTATTCACTCGATACCCGCGACCGCCAGGGTTACACCGCGCTGATTCTGGCGGCGTATCACGGTCAGGCGCCGGCGGTGGAGCGTTTGCTTGCTGCGGGCGCCGATGCCTGTGCCCAGGATCAACGCGGCAATACGGCGTTGATGGGGGCGATTTTCAAAGGCGAGTTGCAGATTGCCCGGCGCTTGATGGCCACCGATTGCAGCCCCGACCAACGCAACGGCGCCGGACAGACCGCCGCCATGTACGCCGGGTTGTTCAAACGCGAAGAATTGCTCGCGGCGCTGAAAGCCAAAGGCGCCGACTTGAATGCCGAAGATCCGCTGGGCAATAGCGCCGCGCGTCTGGCCAGTGGCGAGATCCGCACAGCCGCGCCGCGCTGAGCCGCGAGGTCTGCGTTATCATCGCGGTTTTGCCCCGGGGGTTCAGATGGCCAAGGCCAAGCGCATGTACGGCTGCACCGAATGCGGCGCAACGTTTCCCAAGTGGGCCGGGCAGTGCGGTGAATGTGGTGCCTGGAACACCCTGACCGAAACCATGATCGAAAGCGGTGGTGCCGCGGCACCCGCCGGCCGCACTGGTTGGTCCGGGCAGCAGGCGCAGATCAAGACACTGGCCGAAGTCAGCATTGAAGAGATCCCGCGCTTCTCGACGGCATCCGGTGAACTGGACCGGGTGCTCGGCGGCGGTCTGGTCGATGGTTCGGTGGTGCTGATCGGCGGTGATCCGGGGATCGGTAAGTCGACGATTCTGTTGCAGACCCTGTGCAATCTCGCCAAGAGCATGCCGGCCCTCTATGTCACCGGCGAAGAATCCCAGCAGCAAGTGGCGATGCGCGCGCGCCGCCTCGGCTTGCCGCAGGATCAACTGCGGGTGATGACCGAAACCTGCATCGAAACCATCATCGCCACCGCCCGTCAGGAAAAGCCCAAGGTGATGGTGATTGACTCGATTCAGACGATCTTCACCGAACAACTGCAATCGGCGCCCGGCGGCGTGTCGCAAGTGCGCGAGAGTGCGGCGCTGCTGGTGCGTTACGCCAAGCAAAGCGGCACGGCGATTTTCCTCGTTGGCCATGTGACCAAGGAAGGCGCGCTGGCCGGTCCGCGCGTGCTGGAGCACATGGTCGACACCGTGCTGTATTTCGAGGGGGAATCCGATGGTCGTCTGCGTTTGCTGCGCGCGGTGAAGAACCGTTTCGGTGCGGTCAACGAGTTGGGCGTGTTCGGCATGACCGACAAGGGCTTGAAAGAAGTTTCCAACCCTTCGGCGATTTTCCTCACCCGCGCGCAAGAAGAAGTCCCGGGCAGTGTGGTGATGGCGACCTGGGAAGGCACGCGCCCGATGCTGGTGGAAGTGCAGGCGCTGGTCGACGACAGTCATCTGGCCAATCCGCGTCGGGTGACGCTGGGCCTGGATCAGAACCGTCTGGCGATGTTGCTCGCGGTCTTGCATCGCCATGGCGGGATTCCGACGCACGATCAGGATGTGTTCCTCAACGTGGTCGGCGGGGTGAAGGTGTTGGAAACCGCGTCCGATCTGGCGCTGATGGCGGCGGTGATGTCGAGCCTGCGCAATCGGCCGTTGCCGCATGACTTGCTGGTATTCGGTGAAGTGGGCCTGTCTGGCGAAGTGCGGCCGGTGCCGAGCGGTCAGGAACGGTTGAAGGAAGCGGCCAAGCATGGCTTCAAACGGGCGATCGTGCCGAAGGGCAATGCGCCGAAGGAATCGCCGCCGGGCTTGCAGATCATCGCCGTGACCCGCCTCGAACAGGCCCTCGACGCATTGTTTGAGTGAACTACTAACCTGTGGGAGCGAGCCTGCTCGCGAAGGGGCCGTGTCAGTCGGCATCATTGCTCAATGACACGCCGTCTTCGCGAGCAGGCTCGCTCCCACAGGGGATTTGTATTGATGGCTAGATTTCGATCAGGGCCCCCAGTTCGCGCTCCAGTTCGGCTTCGTCAGCCAGATTCAGCTCGATCAACCGCCGCAGGCGCTGGATCGACTCCAGGCTGATATGCCGGCAGACAAACCCCAGTTGCCCGTGATCCTCATGGGCAAGGTGCACATCCATCTGAATATCCACGTCATCGCTCAGATGAATGTCGACGAAAAAATCCTGTTCATTATCTCCAAGCCACGGCTCAGGCCGTTCGATCAGCAGCCCTTTGAGCGACAGATCAATCAACTTCACCGGCCATATGAATTGGCCCTGACTCAGCTCGGTTCTGGCATCGAACGCAATACGTTTGAAGCGACGACGGTTGGCTGGGTGCTCGCTCATGGCGCAATCCTCCGAAGGTTCGCTGACTATAGACCCGCAGGGTTCCAGCGTGCCAGCGCAGACGGGCCAGATAGACCAATGTCGGGGTATGGCCTTTACCGCCAGTAGCGCTAAACTCGGGGTGGCTGTCTTTCTTGTCCACCCTGGCTGGAATAATAAAATGAAAAATAATAATAGCCTGCTACGCCACTTACCCTGGCTAGTGCTGGCAATCGTAGGAGCGTGCGCCCTGGGCGTAGTGGCATTGCGCCGCGGCGAGGCGATCAACGCCTTGTGGATCGTGGTCGCTGCCGTGGCCATTTATCTGGTTGCGTACCGTTACTACAGTCTGTTCATCGCTAACAATGTGATGCAACTCGACCCGCGTAGGGCCACCCCCGCCGTGCTCAACAACGACGGTCTGGACTATGTGCCGACCAACAAACACATTCTTTTCGGTCACCACTTCGCAGCGATCGCTGGCGCCGGACCTCTGGTCGGCCCGGTATTGGCAGCGCAGATGGGCTACTTGCCCGGCACGCTGTGGCTGATAGCCGGGGTGGTGCTGGCGGGCGCGGTGCAGGACTTCATGGTCCTGTTCATGTCGACCCGTCGCAACGGCCGTTCCCTGGGCGACATGGTGCGTGAAGAAATGGGCCGTATTCCCGGCACCATCGCACTGTTCGGCTGCTTCCTGATCATGATCATCATCCTCGCGGTGCTGGCGCTGATCGTGGTTAAAGCGCTGGCCGAGAGCCCGTGGGGCATCTTCACCGTGATGGCGACCATCCCTATCGCGATGTTCATGGGCATTTACATGCGCTATATCCGCCCGGGCCGCATCGGCGAAATCTCCGTGGTCGGCGTGTTGCTGCTGCTCGGTTCGATCTGGCTCGGTGGGCAGATTGCTGCTGATCCGGTGTGGGCCAAGGCGTTCACCTTCACTGGCGTGCAGATTACCTGGATGCTGGTCGGTTACGGATTCGTCGCGGCATCGCTGCCGGTCTGGCTGATTCTGGCGCCGCGCGACTACCTCTCCACGTTCCTCAAGATCGGCACCATCATCGCCCTGGCGATCGGCATTCTGGTGACCATGCCCGAGCTGAAAATGCCGGCGCTGACCCAGTTCGTCGACGGCACTGGCCCTGTGTGGAAGGGCGGTCTGTTCCCGTTCCTGTTCATCACCATCGCCTGCGGTGCGGTTTCCGGTTTCCATGCGCTGATTTCTTCGGGCACCACGCCGAAGCTGCTGGATAACGAAACCAACGCCCGTTACATCGGTTACGGCGGCATGTTGATGGAGTCGTTCGTCGCCATCATGGCCATGGTCGCCGCTTCGGTGATCGAGCCTGGCGTGTACTTCGCCATGAACAGCCCGGCCGCTGTGGTCGGCAGTGATGTCGCTTCGGTTGCGCAAGTGGTCTCCAGCTGGGGCTTTGCGATCACGCCGGAAGCGCTGCAAGCCGTGGCGCATGACATTGGCGAAACCACCATCCTGGCCCGTGCCGGTGGTGCGCCGACCCTGGCGGTCGGTATCGCGCAGATCCTGCACAGTGTTCTGCCGGGTGAAAACACCATGGCGTTCTGGTACCACTTCGCGATCCTGTTCGAAGCGCTGTTCATCCTGACCGCCGTCGACGCCGGTACCCGTGCCGGACGGTTCATGCTGCAGGATCTGCTCGGCTCCTTCGTTCCGGCACTGCGGCGCACCGAATCGTGGACTGCCAACCTGATCGCCACCGCCGGTTGTGTGGCGATGTGGGGCTGGTTGCTGTACCAAGGCGTGATCGATCCACTGGGCGGCATCAACACCCTGTGGCCATTGTTCGGTATCTCCAACCAGATGCTGGCCGGTATCGCGCTGATGCTCGGCACCGTGGTTCTGATCAAAATGAAGCGACAGCGCTACATTTGGGTCACCCTGCTGCCAGCCGCCTGGCTGCTGATTTGCACCACGACCGCAGGCTTCATCAAGCTGTTCGATGCCAACCCGGCGATCGGCTTCCTGTCGCTGGCCAAGAAGTACAGCGATGCGCTGGCCAACGGTCAGATTCTGGCCCCGGCCAAAAGCATCGATCAGATGCAGCACGTGATCTTCAACGCCTACACCAACGCAACGCTTACCGCGCTGTTCCTGTTCGTGGTCTTCAGCATCCTGTTCTATGCGCTCAAAGTCGGCATCGCCGCCTGGGGCAAAAAAGAGCGTACGGATAAAGAATCGCCATTCCAGGCCCTGCCGGACGCGTAACCAGAGGATTGCACCATGTTCAATGACCTGAGTCGCCTCGGTAAATACCTCGGTCAGGCCGCGCGCCTGATGGTCGGCATGCCCGACTACGACACCTACGTCGAGCATATGCAAACCAAGCACCCGGACAAACCGGTGATGAGCTACGAGATGTTCTTCCGCGAACGTCAGGAAGCCCGTTACGGTGGCAAGGGTGGGCCGAAGTGCTGTTGAGCTGACAGCCTGCGGTTGAGGTAATCCCCCTGTGGGAGCGAGCCTGCTCGCGAATACGGAGTGTCAGTTGATGATTGATTTGACTGACACACCGCTTTCGCGAGCAGGCTCGCTCCCACAGTTGTTTTTGTGTTGTTCATTCATTTTGTGAAGGAGATCGAGTTTTGTCCTCTCCCATCCCGGTAACGGTACTCAGCGGTTTCCTCGGCGCCGGCAAGACCACTTTGCTGCGCCATATCCTCAAAGCCGAGCACGGCCTGAAAATCGCCGTGATCGAAAACGAATTCAGCGATGCCGGCATCGACACTCAGTTGCTGGGTGATGAGCCGGTGCAAGTCATGACCTTGGCCAACGGCTGCGTCTGCTGCACCATTCACACTGACCTGACCAAAGCGCTGTATCTGCTGCTCGAACGTCTGGACAGCGGCGAAATCGCCTTTGATCGCTTGGTGATCGAATGCACCGGTCTGGCCGATCCTGCACCCGTAGCGCAGACTTTTTTCATCGATGAAGAACTGCGCGAACGTTACCTGCTCGACGGCATCATCACCCTGGTCGATGCGGCGCACGCGGACGTGCACCTGACCCAGACCATCGCTCAAGCCCAGATCGGTTTTGCCGATCGCCTGCTGGTGAGCAAGACCGATCTGGTCGACGAGGCCACGTTCAACGCGTTGAGCGAACGCCTGACGCGGATCAATCGGCGTGCGCCCGTGCGTGTGGTTGAGCACGGCAATATTGATCTGGCTGAATTGCTGGATGTGCGCGGCTTCAACCTCAACGCCGATCTTGGCGGCGGCTTGAGCCTGCGCCCGGTGAGCAAGGCGCCGTCGATCGATCGCATTTCCAGTCTGGTGCTGCGCACCGATCAGCCGCTGGATATCGATCAGCTCAGTGAGTTCATGAATGAACTGCTGGAAGAACACGGCAAGCAATTGCTGCGTTACAAGGGCGTGCTGAACATTGCCGGTGAGGATCGGCGCCTGGTGTTTCAGGGAGTGTTGAAACTCTATGGTTTCGACTGGGACACCGAATGGGCCGAGGGTGAGGCGCGGGAAAGTGTGATTGTGTTTATTGCTGATGATTTGCCGGAAGAGAAGATTCGGGCGGGGTTTGCCAAAGTCGCTTCTGCCTGATGGATCCTGGTTGTCAGTGATGGCCTCTTCGCGAGCAGGCTCGCTCCCACAGTAATTCGCATTCTGTCGGGAGGAATGCAGTTCACTGTGGGAGCGAGCCTGCTCGCGAAGGCGGTCTAACCGACAGCACAATGCTCAAGGTCTGAACCCAACAGGGTCTGCTCAAGATGATCCAGATGTTGATTCATCAGCATGGCTGCTTTGGAAACATCCCGATGTTCCACTGCTTCAACCAGCGCCAAATGCTCCCGCCACGCGCAACAGCTGTGCGTAGAACCCTCACTTCGCGCAATCGCCAATGACGTCAACGGCACCAGACTACCCAAAAAATTCGCCAACGGTGCATTCCCCGCCATCTGCGCCAAGTGCAAATGAAACTCCCCGGACAAACGAATCGCCGCACCACGCCGACCCTGCTCAACGGCCTGACGCTCGCGCTCGGTCAACCCGCGCAAGCGCTTGAAACCGTCAGCTTGCGGACGCTGGCACGCCAGACGCACCAACGTGTTTTCGGCCAGCCGCCGCGCATGTAGAGCCTGTCGGGTCTGCTCCCGATCAGGTGCTGCCACACGCGGGCGATGGTTGGCCCGCAGCACAATGACTTGCTCAAGCGACAACTGCGTCAGCACCCGACGCACATCGGCGCGGCTGACGCAGAACATCTCTTTCAAACTGTCTTCGGTGAAGCGGCTGGTCGAGTCGATGCGCTGTTCCAGAATCGCATCGAACAGTCGCGGATACAGATCGTCCGCCGGCACCCCGACGCGGGAGAAGGGCAGGGGCGCCGCAGTCGGCTGGGCATGGGAGGGTGAAGCGAAACTGTTCATGGCCTGTCTCCAATTGGGATCAGCGACTCAAGTTGTCTTCCGGAATATTCAGTTCGATGCCCATGCGCTGACCTTCACGCAGAATGTGCCGGCGCATTTCGGCGCTGGCCTGGGCGCTGTTCTTGCTGCGAATGGCGCGCACCACGGCTTCGTTCTCTTCGAGGCGTTCGGCCAAGTGTTCCGGGGAATTGCGCAGCACCTCGGCGCTTTGTTTGAGCGCGTTGCTGGTTTGTTGCACCACGCTCTGGAAAATCGGATTGGACGTCAGCGTGAACAGCTCTTCATGAAAGGCGATGTAGGCGTTGACCCCGGCTTCACTGTCGCCGGCCTCAAGGGCTTCGCGCATGTCCATCAGCGTCAGGCGTAACTGGCCGACTTCCTTGCTGCTGATCGACTGCGCCACCAGACCGACGATGAACGGCTCAAGGGTGTAGCGCAGTTGCAATACATCTTCGAGGCTGGCGCCGGCCACCGCGCTGTCGTGGCTCGGGCTGTCGCTGAGCTGAGCGTCGAGCACGACCACGCCTTTGCCCGGCATCGAACGCACCAGGCCGAGGGTTTCCAGGACGATCACCGCTTCACGCAGGCTTGGCCGACTGATGCCCAGCTGTTCCGCCAGTTCGCGCTGGCCGGGCAGCATGTCGCCGGAGCGCCACTGGCCACGGGCCAATGCGGCGCGGAGTTTTTCTACGACTGAGTTGACGACGGTTGATGTGGTAATCACTTGTCTTGCTCCATGTGCCTGACGGCGCGCCGCAAACCGGGATCAAAAGATTTCCGCTTGCGGCAGCGCCGACAGGGTTGAAATCAGAACTCCTGCTGGTGCGCCGGAGTTGCTGCTTTACGCGGTTGAAAGGTGTAGCCCTGCTGACCGCTGAGTACTTTGTTGGCGCGTTGTACGTCGATGTCTTTTTCCCAACGGGCGATCGCAACCGTGGCGACGCAGTTGCCGATGAGATTGGTGAGTGCCCGGCCGATGCCCATGAACCAATCCACCGCCAACACCAGCACCAGACCGACCACCGGGATTGCCGGAATCGCTGTCAGCGTTGCCGCCAGAATCACCAGCGCCGAACCGGGAATACCGTGGGCGCCTTTGGAGGTGATCAGCGATACCAGCAGAATCGTCAGCAGATCGGTCATGGCCAGTGGTGTGCCGGTGGCATTGGCGATGAACACGATGGCCAGGGTCAGGTAGATCGAAAAACCGTCGAGGTTGAACGAGTACCCGGTCGGAATCACCAGGCCCACGGTCGAGCTGCCGATGCCCAGGTGTTCGAGTTTGCGCATGATCTGCGGCAGCACCGCGTCGGACGACGCCGTGCCCATGACGATCAGCAGCTCTTCACGCAGGTACTTGAGCAGTGGCCACATACGCAGGCCGGAGGCACGCATCACCAAGCCGAGAATCACGCTGACAAATGCGATGCAGGTCAGGTAGAACAAACCGACCAGACTGCCCAGGTGTTGCAGCGAATCGAGGCCATATTTGCTGGTGGTGAAGGCGATGGCGCCGAACACGCCGATCGGCGCCAGACGCACGATCATGCCCATGATCCGGAAGATTACGTGGCTCAGTTCGTTGATCAGCCGCGAAATCCCGGAAGCCGCTTCGCCGACCAGATTCAACGCACTGCCGAACAGCACCGAGAACAGCAGCACCTGCAAGATGTTGTTGTCGGCGAAGGCGCCGATCACTGAAGTCGGAATCAGGTCCATCAGGAACTGCGTGGTGGTGTGCATGTGCTGACCGCGCTCGGCGATGTCGCCCATGTCTGCGGCGGAGAGTTGCTCCAGATGGATATTCGCGCCGCTGCCGATGCCGGTACTGAAGGCGAAGACCAGGCCGATCACCAGGGCGATGGTGGTCAGTACTTCGAAGTAGATCACCGACTTGAGGCCGATGCGCCCGACCTTCTTCAGATCGCCGGCGCCGCTGATACCGCTGACCACCACGCAGAACACGATCAGGCCGATGAGCATCTTGATCAGTTTGATGAAGCCGTCGCCGAGCGGTTTGAGCTGGGCCGAGTATTCAGGAAGGGTCAGCCCGCAGACGATGCCGAGCATCAGTCCGAGAACCACTTGGAGGAAGATTGAACGCGAGCACCATCTGAGCATGGGAGGAATCCTGGTCGGTGTCCTGGCTGCCGTGCGCTTGAAGCGCATCAGATTCAGAACTTAATTATTGTGGTCTTACCGGTATGTCCAGTGCAGGCGCAGTCTAGGCGCTGGTTTTCCATGATCGCAAGTGAAAAATGACGAATTGGCATGACCGGTCTGACCAGTTGTGCGACAAGTCCCATTCTTGAGCGGTTCAGGCGTTTGAAAAAAATCCGGGCGAAAAAAAACCGGCCAATCACTTGGCCGGTTTTTCATGCTGCAGATTTAACGTCGCAATTAAGCGCCGTATACCGGCAGTTTCTTGCAGATGGCTTTGACTTTCTCACGAACGGCGTCGATCACCGCTTCGTTGTTCAGGTCAGCCAGGATGTCGCAGATCCAGCCGGCCAGCTCTTTGCACTCGGCTTGCTTGAAGCCGCGAGTGGTCACAGCCGGGGTACCGAAGCGCAGGCCGGAAGTGACGAACGGCGAGCGTGGATCGTTTGGCACGGAGTTCTTGTTCACGGTGATGAACGCTTTGCCCAGAGCGGCGTCAGCGTCTTTACCGGAGATGTCCTGCTTGATCAGCGACAGCAGGAACAGGTGGTTCTTGGTACCACCGGAAACCACGTCGAAACCGCGCTCGATGAACACTTCGGCCATGGCCTGGGCGTTCAGCACCACTTGTTCCTGGTAGGCCTTGAACTCAGGCTGCAGCGCTTCCTTGAAGCAGATCGCTTTAGCGGCGATCACGTGCTCCAGCGGGCCACCCTGGGCGCCCGGGAATACCGCGGAGTTCAGCTTCTTCTCGATGTCGGCGTTGGCGCGCGCCAGGATCAGGCCGCCACGTGGACCGCGCAGGGTCTTGTGCGTGGTGGTGGTCACGACGTCAGCGAAAGGCACCGGGTTCGGGTAAACGCCAGCGGCAACCAGACCGGCCACGTGAGCCATGTCGACGAACAGGTAGGCGCCGACTTTGTCAGCGATGGCGCGGAAGCGTGGGAAATCCAGAATCTGCGAGTAGGCAGAGAAACCGGCCACGATCATTTTTGGCTTGTGCTCAACGGCCAGACGCTCGACTTCGTCGTAGTCGATCAGGCCGTTGGCATCGATACCGTATTGAACGGCGTTGTACAGCTTGCCCGAGGAGGAAACGCTGGCGCCGTGGGTCAGGTGACCGCCGTGAGCCAGGCTCATGCCCAGAATGGTGTCGCCACCTTGCAGCAGGGCCAGATAAACCGCAGCGTTGGCTTGCGAACCGGCGTGTGGCTGAACGTTGGCGTAATCGGCGCCGAACAGCTCTTTGGCGCGGTCGATGGCCAGTTGCTCAACGATGTCGACGTACTCGCAACCACCGTAGTAACGCTTGCCTGGGTAACCTTCAGCGTACTTGTTGGTCAGGACCGAGCCTTGAGCTTCCATCACCGCTGGGCTGGTGTAGTTTTCCGAAGCGATCAGCTCAATGTGTTCTTCCTGGCGCTGAGCTTCTTGCTCCATGGCGGCAAAAAGGTCGGCGTCGTACTTGGCAATAGTCAAATCACGGCTGAACATGGCGGTCCTCAAGGATCGGGGGCAGAAAAGGGGGGCATTCTAACCCAATGGGTTTTGGATGGCATATGAAACGACATCATGTCGCAGACAAGTGGCGTTCATGACAGATGTGCGGTGCTTTTGAAGGCCTCTTCGCGAGCAGGCTCGCTCCCACAGTAACCGAGGTGCTCTTGCGATTTTCTGACCGACATCAATCCCATGTGGGAGCGAGCCTGCTCGCGAAGGCAACGCCGCCGATGTTCAGTCAAACATGAACAGCGCATCGTTACTGAACTGCGCCTCAAACCGGCTCGCCGGCATCGGCCGCCCGAACAGATAGCCCTGAACCTCATCGCAACCGTGCTCGCGCAGGAAGTCCAGCTGCTCATGGGTTTCCACACCCTCGGCAATCACCGCCAGATTGAGGCTGTGCGCCATGGCGATGATCGCCCGGGCAATCTGCGCGTCCTGCTCGCCCGACGGCAAACCATCGACAAACGTGCGGTCGATTTTCAGCACGTCAATCGGGAACTGCTTGAGGTAGTTAAGCGATGAATAACCAGTGCCAAAGTCATCGACTGCAATGCTCAGGCCGAGGTTTTTCAATCCGGCGAGAATCTGCATCGCCTCGCTGACTTCACGCATCAGGATACTTTCGGTCAGCTCCAACTCCAGACACGCCGGCGGCAGGCCGGTCTCGCGCAGAATCGTGGCGATCCGCGTACCGAGTTGGCCGTCGGAGAACTGCCGTGCGGAGATGTTCACCGAGACCTTAGGCACACGCACACGATTCTGGTGCCACGTCTTCAACTGACGGCACGCTTCGCTGATCACCCAATCGCCGACGTCCACCACGAGCCCGAGCTCTTCCAGCACCGGAATGAAATCCCCCGGCGGCACCAGGCCACGACGTGGATGACGCCAGCGCAACAGCGCTTCGGCACCGGTCAGGCGTTTGCCGTCGCCGCTGAATTGTGGCTGGTAATACAGGACGAATTCGTTTTGTTCCAAGGCATGGCGCAAGTCGCTTTCCAGCTCCAGACGCTCCAGCGCACTGGCGTTCATGTCGGCCTGATAGAACTGGAAGTTGTTCTTGCCGCGTTCCTTGGCGTGGTACATCGCGGTGTCGGCGTTCTTCATCAACTGGCTGAGTTCGTTGCCGTCCTGCGGGCTCAGGGCGATGCCGATACTGGCGGTGACGAAGAACTCGCGGCCTTCGAGCACGAACGGCCGCACCAGGCTGCCAAGAATCTGCTCGGCGACATGAATCGCCCGGTTCAGCGCCATTTCACGGCTGGAACGATGTTGCAGCAGCAGAGTGAACTCGTCGCCGCCCATGCGCGCCACAGTGTCGTCATCGTCGACGCAGGTCAGCAGGCGCGTGGCCATGTCCTTCAACATGCGGTCGCCGGCGGCATGACCGAGGGAGTCGTTGATCGGTTTGAAACGGTCGAGGTCGAGGAACATCAACACGACCCACGACTTCTGCCGCTCGGCCGATTGCAGCGCGGTGTGCAGACGATCCTGGAACAGCGTGCGGTTCGGCAGGTGGGTCAGGGCGTCGTAGTAAGCGAGGCGGTGAATCCGCTGCTCGCTGGCCTTGCGCTCGCTGATGTCGCTGAAGAAGCACACGTAACTGGCCAGGTCGCCCTCGTCATCGAGCACCGCAGTAATGCCGACCCACGCCGGGTAATGCTCGCCGTTACGACGCTTGAGCCAGACTTCGCCTTCCCAGGTGTTGTGCTGATGCAATTGCTTGAGCACGTAACGCAGGTGCGCGTCCTGTTGCTCATCGACGGTGAGCATGTTCGGCAACTGGTCGAGCACCTCGCTCACCGCGTAACCGCTGACGCGGCTGAAGGCTTCGTTGGCTTGCACGATGTAGCCGGCCGGGTCGGTGATCAGAATGGCCGAGGTCGAGTGTTCGAAAACCGTGGCGGCCATGCGCAGGTCTTTCTCGGCGCGACGCTGCTGGCTGATGTCGCGACCGACACCGAGCACGCCTTCGAACGCGCCGTGCTCGTCCCACACCAGCACCAGACGCAGCTCGATCGGGATCTTGCGGCCATCGGCGCGCAGACAGTCGAACAGGAACAGTTGCGTCTGCACCTGGCTGCGCAACAGCGCCAGTTGCTCTGGTTTGTCCAGCGCCTTGCTGACCCGATCCATCAGCGTGTAGATGCCGCTCAGTTGCTGCGGGTTGGCGATGGTCGATTGCCAGCCGTTCTGGAAAATCCACTCGGCGTCGTAACCCAGCACGGCTTGCACCGACGGGCTGACGTAGTTCAGCGAGAGTTTGCTGTCGGTGGAGAAAATCACGTCGCTGATGCTTTCGGCGAGCATGCGGTAACGCTGCTCGCTGTCGCGCAGGGATTCGCTGGCCTCAATCTGCTCGGTGATGTCTTTGGCCACGCCGATGATCCGCGTGACCTGATCGTGCTTGTCGCGGGCCAGTGCCTGTTCGCGAATGTCGAAACGCCGCCACTTGCCGTCGCGATGACGGAAGCGCAACTGGCATTGCAGCAACTGGCTGTAACCGGCGTGACGCTGCATCTGCCGCGAGCGATGGTAATAATCGGCATCTTCCGGGTGCAGGAGGATTTCCCAGAAATACTCGCCCATCTGGTGCAGTTCGGTGCGGTTATAGCCGAGAGTCTGCCCGAGGTGGTGGTTGCTGAAAATCATCCGCTGGCTGATCACGTCCTGCACGTACAGATGATCCGGCACGGTGCGCACCACGTCCGACCAGAAACCTTCGCGTTCCAGCAGTGACAGTTCGATCAGCTTGCGGCTGGTGATGTCGTTGATGCTGAGGATCACCGCTTTGTAGTCGTGCTGCTCCTGCGGCAGGCGCAAGACCATCCACAGGTGCTGGTCGCGGCCGCTGCTGTTGGGCAGTTTGACTTCCAGTTCCAGCTGCTTTTGCTGTTGCAGAACCGCGTCGAGCACCTGATTGCCGATTGCGCAGTGATAGTGCGGATGGCCATCGATCAGCAGTTGCCAGGCGTGCTCGCAGGAATTGACGTCGAGCAGTTGCAGCGCCACCTGATTGACCTCGGTCACGCGCAGTTCTTGCAGCAACTGTTGGCGCTGCAGTGGCTGGTCGAGCCAGGCCTTGAGCTGATCGCTGGTCTGGATCTGCGCCTTGTCGAAGACTTGTTTGAGCCCGGACAGGTCGAGCACGCATAGCGCGACGCCGGTGCCTTCGAAAATGTCCTGATAACGCCGGCGACCTTCATGCAACTGGCGCTGGCGGCGGCGCATGTTCAACAGGGCAATCACCGGCAGCATCGAGAACGCCAGACCCAGCAGGCATTTACCGATGAACGCCGGCAGCAATTCTTCGAGCACGCGCTGGCGGTCGAACAGGCCACGCAGTTGCCAGTCGCTGCTGCTCAGCGGCACGGTCAGCACGGTGTTGGCCAGATCATCGGGCGTGAGCACGCCCGGCTTGGCCGCGGGCAGCGCTTCGTCGCGGCTGATGATCTGATGGTTGATGCGGTTTTCCACCAGCCACAGCGGGCGCAGGCCGGTGTCACCCTGTTTGGTCAGCGAATCGAAGAAGGTCGGAGTCAGGCGCAAGGCCCAATAGCCGCGGGTGCTGCCGCTGGCCTGATGGAGCAACAGATGCACCACCGAGCCGTCATCGGCATTACTGAAGTAGTGCGCTTGAGCGTGGCTGCGCCGGACCAGTTCGGTCAGGTAATCGGCGTCGGAACTGTCGGCAGCGCTGTCGCTGATGATCCGCCCGGAAGGACTGAGCAACGCCATGCTGCGCAGGTCCGGCAACGATTGCTGGAGTTTGCGCAGCAGCGCCTGCTGTTCGTCGGCTGATTGCGGCTGCTCGACGATCGGTAGCAGATTGAGGGCGATTTGCGCGTTCAGCGCCATGTTCAGGCTGACCTGCGAAGCGAGGTCGGCGGTGTAATCGATGGTGTACTGGCGCTGGTTTTTCTGGGTTTCGCGCAGTTGATCGAGCAGTTGCCAGAACAGCAGCGCCAGCAGCAAAAGCACCAGCGTCGCCAGCGCGCCCTTTAATGTCCCGCGCAGGGGCGAGCCGGGCGCCGGTTGGGTGCTGCTCACAGAGGCTGGCGGAGTGACATTGGACAAGCTGTAATCCTGCGGTCTGGCTGGACTGGCGCGACGTGCACTATAAGCCGGACGCCCAAAGGGCGGCTAGCATGCCTTGAGTTGTGGCGAAGTGCCAGCCCCGCTCGGCTGGACTGCCACCGGTCATTAAGGTAGCTTTGCCGGTTACGCGGGAGCCCAGACACTGTTAAAACTACTGCGCTCGGAAATACTGCGTTGAAAACAGGCTCGGACTGCTCATTTACAACCCGTAAACTCCGCGTCCTCGCCTGTTTTCGCCTTGTCTTTCCTTCGCTCGTTACGTTTTAACAGCGTCTGGTCCAGCTCCTAGACTCAGACTTTTTCAGCGCGCACGCATTGATAACCATCAAGTGAACGACGCGCATGGTCTGGCCGGGCTTCGCCTGCGCTGCAATCATTCATCTGTCACTGACCCAAGGTTCTCCATGGCTCAATACGTCTTCACCATGCATCGGCTGGGCAAAGTTGTTCCGCCGAAGCGGGAAATTCTCAAAAACATTTCGCTGTCGTTCTTCCCCGGCGCCAAAATTGGCGTACTCGGCCTCAACGGTTCGGGTAAGTCCACGCTGCTGAAAATCATGGCCGGCGTCGACACCGAGTTCGAGGGCGAAGCCCGTCCGATGCCGGAACTGAACATCGGTTATCTGCCGCAAGAGCCGCAACTTGACCCAACCAAGACCGTGCGTGAAGTGGTCGAGGAAGCGGTCAGCGTGATCAAGAACGCCCAGGCGCGCCTGGACGAGGTCTACGCGGCTTACGCTGAAGAAGACGCCGACTTCGACAAACTGGCTGCTGAACAGGCCAAGCTCGAAGCGATCCTGCAAGCCAGCGACGGTCACAACCTTGATCGCCAACTGGAAGTCGCCGCCGACGCACTGCGTCTGCCGGCCTGGGACGCCAAGGTCGAATTCCTCTCCGGTGGTGAAAAACGTCGTGTGGCCCTGTGCCGTCTGCTGCTGTCTGCGCCGGACATGCTGCTGCTCGACGAACCGACCAACCACTTGGACGCCGATTCCGTTGCGTGGCTGGAGCACTTCCTGCACGACTTCCCGGGTACCGTGGTCGCGATCACGCACGACCGTTACTTCCTCGACAACGTCGCCGGCTGGATTCTGGAACTCGACCGCGGCGCGGGCATTCCGTACGAAGGCAACTACTCGGGTTGGCTCGAAGCCAAGTCCGATCGTCTGGCCGCCGAATCCAAGCAGCAGTCGGCACACGAAAAAGCCATGAAAGAAGAACTGGAGTGGGTGCGCAAAGGCGCGAAAGCCCGCCAGTCGAAATCCAAGGCACGTCTGCAACGCTTCGAAGAAATGCAATCGCAGGAATTCCAGAAGCGCAGCGAAACCAACGAGATCTACATCCCGGCCGGTCCGCGCCTGGGCGACAAGGTCATCGAGTTCAAGAACGTCACCAAGGGCTACGGCGATCGCGTGCTGATCGACAACCTGTCGTTCTCGATGCCCAAAGGCGCCATCGTCGGCGTGATCGGCGGCAACGGTGCTGGTAAGTCGACCCTGTTCCGCATGCTGATGGGCAAGGAAACACCGGATTCGGGCAGCATCGAAGTCGGCGAAACCGTGCAACTGGCCTGCGTCGATCAGAGCCGCGATGACCTGGATGGCAGCAAGACTGTGTTCCAGCAAATCTCCGACGGTTCCGACCAGATCCGCATCGGCAACTACGAGATTCCGTCGCGCACCTACGTCGGTCGTTTCAACTTCAAGGGCGGCGATCAGCAGAAGTTCGTCAAGGATCTGTCCGGTGGTGAGCGTGGTCGTCTGCACCTGGCGTTGACCCTGAAGGAGGGCGGTAACGTCCTGCTGCTCGACGAACCGTCCAACGACCTCGACGTTGAAACCTTGCGTTCGCTGGAAGAAGCCTTGCTGGACTTCCCGGGCGCCGCCATTGTGATCTCTCACGATCGGTGGTTCCTTGACCGCGTCGCGACCCACATCCTCGCGTACGAAGACGACTCTCAAGCGATCTTCTTTGAAGGCAACTACACCGAGTACGAAGCGGATCGCAAGAAACGCCTCGGCGAAGCGGCTGCCCAGCCACACCGGGTACGTCACAAGAAACTGGCCTGATATCGGGTCGGTTGCATGAAAGAGCGGAGCCTTCGGGCTCCGTTTTTTTTGCCCGGTTTTTTTCAGGTTTACCGAGTCGCACCCTTCGCGAGCAAGCTCGCTCCCACAGGGGAACGCATTTCAAATGTGGGAGCGAGCTTGCTCGCGAAGGCGGTGTAACTGTTGGTGCATAACTCAAATCTTGAATCACCATTCAGGTGCAAAAACACTCCAAAAAACCCCCCTGATTTATATCCTGTGCACCATTTAATTTCATAACTGCGACATTTTGCTCTGTTCCTGTGCGCATTTCGTTTGTTACAGTCCGGCCCAATCTCCTCCAACGACAATAAATTTGCCGAGACTTTTCCCATGATCGAATCCGTCGAATCCTTCCTCGCCCGCTTGAAAAAACGCGACCCGGATCAACCCGAATTTCACCAGGCCGTCGAAGAAGTCCTGCGTAGCCTGTGGCCTTTTCTCGAAGCCAATCCGCACTACCTGAGCTCGGGGATTCTGGAACGTATCTGCGAGCCGGAGCGTGCCGTGGTGTTCCGCGTTTCATGGGTCGACGATCAGGGCAAAGTCCAGGTCAATCGCGGTTTCCGCATCCAGATGAACAGCGCGATTGGCCCGTACAAGGGCGGCTTGCGCTTCCATCCTTCGGTGAACCTCGGCGTGCTGAAATTCCTCGCCTTCGAACAGACCTTCAAAAACTCCCTGACCTCATTGCCCATGGGCGGCGGCAAGGGCGGCTCGGATTTCGATCCAAAGGGCAAGAGCGACGCTGAAGTCATGCGCTTCTGCCAGGCCTTCATGAGCGAGTTGTACCGCCACATCGGCGCCGACGTTGACGTGCCGGCCGGTGATATCGGTGTCGGTGCGCGCGAGATCGGTTTCCTCTTCGGCCAGTACAAACGCCTGAGCAATCAGTTCACCAGCGTGCTGACCGGCAAAGGCATGACCTACGGCGGCAGCCTGATTCGCCCGGAAGCCACCGGTTTCGGCTGCGTGTATTTCGCGGAAGAAATGCTCAAGCGTCGCGAGCTGAGCGTCGAAGGCAAACGCGTAGCGATCTCCGGTTCCGGCAACGTCGCGCAATACGCCGCGCGCAAAGTCATGGACCTGGGCGGCAAGGTGATTTCCCTGTCCGACTCCGAAGGCACGCTGTATTGCGAAGCAGGCTTGAGCGAAGAGCAGTGGCTGGCGCTGCTGGAGTTGAAAAACGTCAAACGCGGTCGCATCAGCGAACTGGCGGCCGCCTTCGGTCTGGAATTCCGCGCCGGTCAGTTGCCGTGGTCGCTGCCATGCGACATCGCGCTGCCGTGCGCCACGCAGAACGAACTCGACGCCGAAGCCGCACACGCGCTGCTGCGCAATGGCTGCGTATGCGTGGCCGAAGGCGCGAACATGCCGACCACGCTGGAGGCTGTGGATATCTTTATCGAGGCCGGCATTCTCTTTGCTCCGGGCAAGGCGTCCAATGCCGGCGGCGTGGCGGTGAGTGGTCTGGAGATGTCGCAGAACGCTATGCGCCTGCTGTGGACGGCGGGTGAGGTGGACAGCAAGCTGCACGCGATCATGCAGTCGATCCACCACGCTTGCGTGCATTACGGCGAAGAGAACGGGCGGATCAACTACGTCAAAGGCGCGAACATCGCCGGCTTCGTCAAAGTCGCCGACGCAATGCTCGCGCAGGGCGTGGTTTAAGCCGGTTCGATGCGGATCACTTCGATGATTTGATCGCCGGCGGGGCGCTGCCACAGCACCTCGTCATTGAGCCGGGCACCGAGTAACGCCCGGCCCAGCGGTGAGCCCCAATTGATCAGGCCTTTGCCGGCATCGGCCTGATCTTCGCCGACCAGTTGCACCCGACGTTCGGTGTCGTGTTCGTCGGCGTAGGTCACCCAACTGCCGATCTGCACCTTGTCGGTGGATGTGGCGGCAACCGCGACTTGTGCGCTGCTCAGGCGCTGATTGAAATAACGCAAATCCCTTTGCAGATCCGCCAACCGTTGTTTGTCGGCCTGCTCACCTTTGGCCGATTGTTCGGCATGCAGGGTTTGCAGTTCGGCGACTTTCGCCTGCAACTGCGCCAGCCCTTGCGGCGTGACGTAATTGGGCTGCGTGCTGACCTGCCGTTCGACGGGCTGATCGGCTTGCGCGGCGGCGTTGTCTTCGTTGACGAATGCGCGACTCATGGTGTCCTCCTCATATGAGGTTTGGGCCATGCTCGCAGGCATTTGGTTTCACTGGATGTCTGGAAACGACCTATGGCGAGCGATAGGCCCGCCCGGCGTCCTGATCTTTCTGTTGCTGCCAGGCGCGCTCGCGTTCGTCCCAGTGTTCGTTGCGATACTGCTCGCGATCCTTGTTCTCCAGCATCGCCTGACACTGGCGGAAGCCGTCGGTCCAGCCTTCGGCGTATTGCTTGTCCTTGAGATAACGCGGCACGTTCTTGCGAAACTCACCGCTGATCGAACCGGCGGCCTGGCGACCACTGACGCAACCATCGTCAAAGCCGTCGGCGAAAGCCGGTGGGTATCCCTTGGCGATCAAATCTTCGTGAGTGGTCTGGCAACCGCCCAGCAACAAAACAACACCCAGCCAACCCGCACACCGCCACATTGCACTCTCCCGCGCCGGTCTCGGCTGATAGGGAAAGTCTAGAAGGGGATTCATGACACGGCTGTCGAAGCCCCGTGAAAAATCCATTAACACCACAAAACCAATGTGGGAGCGAGCTTGCTCGCGAAGGCGTCCTGTCAGGCGATTTTAATATCGACAGACCCACCGCTTTCGCGAGCAAGCTCGCTCCCACATTGGTTCTGTGTTGTGTTCGGAGTCAGTAGTGATACCACTTCACTTCAAGCATGACCTCGGTTTCCGGCGTGGCAAGGTGGCTGAACTCACGCTGCGCACTCAGGCGCAAACCCAGGTTGCGTGACAATTCCCACTGCTGGTTCAAACTCAGGCTGCGGCGCACTTCGCCATTGAAAAAATAATCGCCCTTGGCTTCCAGGCTGAGATTGCCCAACGGGTTTTTCCACAACACGCCGGTATTGAAACCGCCTGCAGGGGACACGAACTCGGCGAAGTCATTGTTGTGTTCAACGCGCACGGTGCCGAGGGCAAAACCCAGCACATCGTCGCCCAGCGCCCAGGTGCCGCCACCGCCGCCATTCACATGGCTGACCAGCGTCTCGTCATCATGCTTGCCCGGTACGCGCTCAAGACCACCGGTGACCTGCCACGAAAGTGGCTGCAACAGCTCATTGCGTGGCGTCAGCGAGCGAATCGTCGCCAGATCCAGTTGCTGGAATTGCCAGTGATTGCCTTCGTACTGGCGCAACTTCATCTGCAGGATTTCAATCTGCGCGCCGAGCGGGAAGCTTTCGGCGTTGTCGTTGAGATCGTGATAGGCCATGCGCAAACCGTATTCACCGAACGCGCGATCGCCACGGGTGCCGAGACCGGCCTGCCAGGTGCGCGATTCATGGCCATCCTCAGGCAATCCCGGCTGTGGAATGTCCAGTTCGGGCGCGGGGTTCTTGTTGATCGCCCGCAGCAATTCGAAACTGCGTTGCGCCCTTTGCGGATCGCGTCCCTGGCCGTTGGCGCGGTAGCGTTCGAGGCGATACGCCGCGTCGATGATCAACGCCTGACGGTCGCGGGGCAGGGCTTTGAAGGTCGGGTCTTGCAAAACCTGTTGATCGGCGCTGACGTTCAGCACCCATTGCTGTTCGTCACTGTTCAAAGGCTCGGCACGGCTGAGCAGTTCGCGCTCGCGGGACGGGCGATATTCGATACTTTCCACCAGCCCGGCTTCCTTCACCGCTTTGACGGTGTCGGTGGGGATGGCGGTCAACGGAAATTGGTCGGTCAGGCGCAGACTCGGCCGGGCGACTTGCAGCAGTTCGAGCAAACGGTACGAGCAGTTTTCATCGAAGAAGAAATAGTCGAACTGAATCTGCTTGAGCTCCCACACATGCTCGACCATGCGCGCGGTTTCTTCCTGGGTCAGATTCAGTCGGTATTCCCACAAATCGCGGTTTTCCAGGCTCCGATATTCCGAAAGCTTTTCCTGATACGGCACCAGTGCAAACAACCCTGGGTAGCCGCCCATCAAACCCTTCCAGGCGTAAAGAATGCTGTTGTCCGAGCCTTCGATGTAGGCGCCGAAGTTGATCGCGTAACTCAGCAGCGACGTCTTGTCGGCCTGCACATCGGCCTGATCGATACGCAGCAGGGTGTGGCCGAACATCGATGACGGACTGTTCAAATAAGCCGCCGGGAAGATCATCACCGCGCTGTGCGGCGAGACATCCTTGAACCACTTTTTGTACTCGGCGCATTCTGGCGTCGGCAGATCGCTGAGATTGAGCTGTGCTTTCAGCCAGCGAGTGCGCGCCGGATAAACGCATTGCGCATGTTGCTCGCCAAGACGGGCCGGGGCGTACAGCGCTTGCACGGTGGCCGCCAGTTCATGATCGGGATGTTCGTTGCCATCGGGCGCGAGAAAGAATTTCTTGTCGCTGACATAGCTGCGCCAGCCGCCAAGCTTGGCGGTTTCGTAGTGACCGAGGGAAATCCAGAAGCGGTCGTTGGCCAGTTGCTGCAAACGTTGAGGGTCGATGTGGGGCGCGGCGGACAGCGGGGCGCAGACACAGAGCGCCAGCCAGGCAAGGCGTTTGAGCATAGTCGGCAACTTGAACAGGAAAGAAATAAAGACCCAAGGAGGGCGGGCCGAAAAAACAAAACCCGCTTCCCGAAGGAAGCGGGTGGGGTCGAGCTTAAGCCTGAGTTGCGTACTTGGCCAGACGAGGATCCGATTTCAGTACGGCCAGGGTGTTGGTATGCACGTCTTCAGCGGTCACGTCAGCCTTGCTGAAAATCTGCTGGAAGTGCTCGTGAGTCACAGCAGCGAAGTGCGCGCGATCTTCCGGCGCCACGCCCAGTACCACGGCATAAGTCGTCAGCGCTTCGCCGTTGCCTTTGGCCATGTCTTCGGACAGCTCGTTCATCATGCCATTCATGGCAAACCAGGATTTGCCGCCATAGGTCAGCGAAGCGTTGGTCGAGCAACCGTTGGTGCCGGACGTCATACCGAAGGTCGCGTTACCGGAAGTGCCGTTGGTGGTGGAAGCGAGGAAGTGAGCAGGGGTGCCACGCTGACCTTCGAACAGCATGTTGCCCCAACCGCAATCCGGGCCGCCTGGAGCTTGCGCCATTGCGTTGATGGATACAGCGGTGAAGAGAGTACCGAGAAGAATCCGTTTCATAGCTTTGTTCTCTTTGTGTGCATACCAATGGACAGGGTTCTGGCCCCCCAAGCTCTGTACGAAACAGACCCAAACGAAGCCAGTGGGCCGGTATTAGTTCCAGCCGCGCAGTTTGGAGTTTAGGCACGTTCCCGGGGTTCCGTGATTTTTTACAAAAGATTCGCTCATGACCCCGGTTTCAGGGGGCGCGCCGCTGGGGCGGCCGGTTGTCTATGCTTTGTCACATGGCGCGCCTTGCCAGTGGGGCACGGGCAGCGCCAGAATGCCGCTATCTGCCCCGCCTGATTGTTAAGGAAGCCCGATGCCTGATCCTGTTGCTGCCAGCTTGCGTCTCGCGCCCGAAGCGCTGACCCGTCCGTTTTCCGCTGAACAGTTCAGCTTCACTACCACCAATGATCTGGAGCCCTTTCGCGGTGTGCTCGGCCAGGAACGCGCGGTCGAAGCCTTGCAGTTCGGTGTGGCCATGCCACGCCCCGGTTACAACGTCTTTGTCATGGGCGAACCCGGCACCGGCCGTTTCTCGTTCGTCAAACGCTACCTGAAGGCCGAAGGCAAACGCCTGCAGACCCCGGCGGACTGGGTCTACGTCAACAATTTCGATGAGCCGCGCGAGCCGCGCGCCCTGGAATTGCCTTCGGGCACTGCCGGCGTGTTTATCGGTGACATCAACGGTTTGATCGACAACCTGCTGGCAACGTTTCCAGCGGTGTTTGAGCACCCGTCCTACCAGCAAAAGAAAAGCGCCATCGACCGCGCCTTCAACCAGCGCTATGACAAGGCCCTCGACATCATCGAGCGTCTGGCCCTGGAAAAAGACGTCGCCCTGTACCGCGACAGCAGCAACGTTGCCTTCACGCCGATGCTCGACGGTAAAGCGCTGGACGAAGCCGAATTCGCCCAGTTGCCGGAAGCCGATCGCGAGCGTTTTCACGAAGACATCTCCGGCCTCGAAGAGCGTCTGAACGAAGAGCTCGCCAGCCTGCCGCAATGGAAGCGTGAGTCGAACAATCAACTGCGTGCGCTCAACGAAGAAACCATCACCCTGGCTTTGCAGCCATTGCTGTCGCCGCTGTCGGAGAAGTACGCCGAGAACGCGGCCGTCTGCGGTTACCTGCAAGCGATGCAGGTATATCTGCTGAAAACCGTTGTCGAGCAACTGGTCGATGACAGCAAGACTGACGCCGTTGCGCGCAAGCTGCTGGAAGAGCAATACGCACCGAGCCTGGTGGTCGGTCATCCGCTCAGCGGCGGTGCGCCAGTCGTTTTCGAGCCGCACCCGACTTACGAAAACCTGTTCGGCCGCATCGAATACACCACCGATCAGGGCGCGCTCTACACCACTTACCGCCAGTTGCGTCCGGGAGCCTTGCACCGCGCCAACGGCGGTTTCCTGATTCTTGAAGCGGAAAAAATGCTCAGCGAGCCGTTCGTGTGGGACGCGCTGAAACGCGCCCTGCAATCGCGCAAGCTGAAAATGGAATCGCCGCTGGGCGAGATGGGCCGTTTCGCCACCGTGACCCTCAACCCGCAGCACATTCCGCTGCAGGTCAAAGTCATCATCATCGGTGCGCGTTCGCTGTATTACACCCTGCAAGACCTCGATCCGGACTTCCAGGAGATGTTCCGCGTTCTGGTGGATTTCGACGAAGACATCCCGATGGTCGACGAGAGCCTGGAGCAATTCGCCCAGCTGTTGAAAACCCGTACTTCGGAAGAAGGCATGGCGCCGCTGACCGCCGATGCGGTGGCGCGTCTGGCGACTTACAGCGCACGACTGGCCGAGCATCAGGGGCGTTTGTCGGCGCGTATCGGTGATCTGTTCCAATTGGTCAGCGAAGCGGATTTCATCCGTCATCTGGCCGGCGATGAGATGACTGATGCCGGGCACATCGAGCGTGCGCTGAAAGCCAAGGCCACGCGCACCGGACGTGTGTCGGCGCGGATTCTCGACGACATGCTCGCCGGGATCATCCTGATCGACACCGACGGCGCGGCGGTCGGCAAGTGCAACGGTCTGACCGTGCTCGAAGTCGGCGACTCGGCGTTCGGTGTGCCGGCGCGGATTTCCGCCACGGTGTACCCGGGCGGCAGCGGCATCGTCGACATCGAGCGTGAGGTCAACCTCGGTCAGCCGATCCACTCCAAAGGCGTGATGATCCTCACCGGGTATCTGGGCAGCCGTTACGCCCAGGAATTCCCGCTGGCGATTTCTGCGAGCATCGCGCTGGAGCAATCCTACGGTTACGTCGATGGCGACAGTGCGTCGCTGGGTGAGGCGTGCACGCTGATTTCGGCGCTGTCGAAAACGCCATTGAAGCAGTGCTTCGCGATCACCGGTTCGATCAACCAGTTCGGCGAAGTGCAGGCGGTGGGCGGGGTCAACGAGAAGATCGAAGGTTTCTTCCGCCTCTGTGAAGCGCGCGGGCTGACCGGTGAACAGGGCGCAATCATTCCGCAGGCCAACGTCGCGACATTGATGCTGGATGAGAAAGTGCTGGCGGCGGTGCGTGCCGGGCAGTTCCACGTATACGCGGTGCGTCAGGCCGACGAGGCGTTGAGCCTGCTGGTCGGTGAACCGGCCGGTGAGCCGAATGCCGATGGCGAATTCCCGGAAGGCAGCATCAACGCACGGGTGGTGGAGCGCCTGCGCGACATCGCCGAAATGATCAGCGAAGAGGACCTCAAGGAAGCCGAGAAGGAATTGGCCCAAGAGGCGTTAGCCGAAGCAAAACCGGCCTAACAGTCTTAAAACGAACCCTGTGGGAGCGAGCTTGCTCGCGAAAGCGGTGTATAAGTCAACGAATCAGTTGCCTGACACTCCGTATTCGCGAGCAAGCTCGCTCCCACAGTTGTTTTTCCACATTGGTCTTTGTGGGGATCTTCCGGAAATTCGCCACAACTCTGGCGCCAATATTCACACAATGACCATTCGGCGCCTTCTGGTTCCATTCGGCTTGCGCAGCAGACTTTTCTTCTATTCTCAGCTCAAGGATATCGACAGTATCACTGGATCGAGCCAGTCCTCCCGTGGGGGCTGAATACCGGCTTCACCGAGGGTCGCCGCCATGTCGCGCAACCTCTGTCTCACCCGTCAATGCCTGGGTCTTGTGACTCGTATCGAATGCGCCATCAAACCCTTGGCCGGCGATAACGGCATGTGGACGCTGCTCTTCGCGGCCGGCATGGCCGGCGAACAACCTTCCGCGATTAAAGCCCAGGGCCCGTTTCATGGGCCGGTCGCCGCCGAATCGATACTCGACACCATCGTTGAAAGCCTGACCTTGCATGGCTACGAACTGGCCGATGATCCGCAAATCTGGAGCCTGCACCTGCAAGCCCAGCTACGCCAGATCAACGGCGGACGTGGCCGCAGCCTCAACAGTTAGTGCGCCGTGCCGGCCTGTGGCGCCTTGTCGAGTTTGACCTCAAAGCCGTATTGCACGGTGGCGAGGTCGGTGCGCTGATAGGTTTCCACGTGGGTCGGGCGACCATAGAAGTAATGCACGCCGAACAACGCCGGGCCTTCTGCGCTCGCGTCATGGCTGACTGAAAGAACCTGCTTGAGGTAGTTGCCGCTGTCGTCTTTGACGAAGAAACGCCACTCGTTGGGTGGGAACAGTTTCAGATCCACCACCAGTTGATTGTTCTTGATCTCCAGACCTTTGGGCAACGACTTGGCGTCGTACGCCTGCTTGGCGACTGTTGCGAGAAACAATGGCATTGAGCCGACGGCAATCGCCGGGGTTTCCGGGAACAGATTCAGGTCGTAAGTAATCGTCGCGCGCAGCGGATCGACTTGATACGCCTCGGGCGGCAATTCGATCGGCTCATCAAGCTTGCCGCTGCGCTTTTCGGTAAAAAACGTTACCGGGCTGACGCCCGGATTGAAGTCATCGCCCAGTAATTCATCGTTGAAAGAACGGCGATGGGAAAACTCGATGCGTGCCGCGCTCGGCTCTTCCACCGACTGATGGACGCGAATGCCAGCCTTCAGTTGTTCTTCGGTCAGGCTCGCACCCTTGAGCCAGTTGACCGCCAGATCGTCATAAACCGTCACCGGCAGATCCAGCGGCGCAATGGCTTTTTCCGTGGTGTGTTGATTGAACGTGCGGATCGGCAGATCCAGCTTTTTGCGCGTCACCGTCGCCGAGGAAAAGTCGAGCACGCTGACTTCCAGGGTTTCGATCGGGCCATTGAAATAAACTTTGTTGTAGCGACGCGGGTGTTGTTCCTCGAATGCCTGTTGCTCTTGCGTGAGCTGCTTTTCCAGCGAATCGCTCCAGCTCTTTTGCTGTTGCAGGTCAGTCAGCTGTTTTTCGTAGAACGCCACTTGCTCGGGGCTCTCATTGATCGAGCCGGCGCGTATCAGATACTGCCCGGTTTTATCGCGGGCCTGAACGATCAATGGATTGAGCTGCGCGTCTGCCACTTCCGCGGCCAGCGGCAGGTTGTTGCTGAATTCGACTTCGGCGTAGTTCTTTTCAAGTTTCAGCAGTTTGACGCTGAGGTTGTCATTGGTGCGGGTCTGGCCGACATCCTTTTGCGTCAGGTCGAAGCTGTACAAGCGGCGCGGCGCGATGACTTCGATCTGGCCTTGCAGGCTGACCGGTTGCGGCAGGGACTTCTTGTCGACGTCGAGGCCGTCGATGAACGGGTAGGTCACCGTCAGGTCATCGGGGTTAGTGACGTTGGAGCTGGAAGGGCTGAGCTGAATGCCGGGATCGGTTTCCGACCATTCCGGCTGGTAAGGGATCACGCGCTTGTTGCTCAACGTCACTGACTGCCATTCCACCCCATGGGGGAACAGGAAACCGCCGGGAATGTTCAGGTTGAACGGGAATACCGGTTGCAGATCGGTGAGGTAGTCGGAGCTAGAGTCCTTGTGCAGCACGAACAGGCCGTTGATGAAGGTGTCGACCAACGCCTGCGGAGCCGGGTAGTGCTTGAGCACGGCGAGGGCATCTTCACCGTATTCGGTGCGCGCTGGAATGTCGTCGAGTTTGACCTGCGCACGTTCAAGCAATAGCAGGGAACTGCCGAGCTCGGCTACGGCCTCCTTGAGCTTCGGGTCAGTGATGGCATCCAGTGACTGTTCGAACTTTGCAGTTTTTTCCTCAAGGCTCGCGGCGTGTTTTTCATCGCTGGGTGAGCAGCCGCCCAGCAGCAGCGCGAGGCACATTCCGGCAGTCGTTATCGGCAATCGCACATCCATTTCCACTCGTCCTGTCCACAGTCACGGGCTGTCAATGGTTTGGACACTAGCAGAAAAAAAATGACACACACACGCAGGTGACGGATTTGCGGGCGGTTTCTGGCTGTCACAGGTCGCTGGTATACTCGCCGCCATTTCCAGCCCCTTGTGTGAGATTCAATGGAACGCTTTATCGAAAATGCAATGTACGCCTCGCGCTGGCTGCTGGCGCCGATCTATATCGGGCTGTCCCTCGGGTTGCTGGCGCTGGCACTGAAATTTTTCCAGGAAGTGTTCCACATCCTGCCCAACGTGTTCTCGATGGCCGAATCGGAACTGATCCTGGTGCTGCTGTCGCTGATCGACATGGCGCTGGTCGGCGGGCTATTGGTGATGGTGATGATTTCCGGCTACGAGAACTTCGTCTCTGAACTGAACATCGATGAAGGCAAGGAAAAGCTCAGCTGGCTCGGCACCATGGACTCGTCGTCGCTGAAGATGAAAGTCGCGGCCTCGATCGTGGCGATCTCTTCGATCCACCTGCTGCGCATCTTCATGGACGCCAAGAACGTCGATCCCGAGCACCTGATGTGGTACGTGATCATCCACATGACGTTTGTGGTCTCGGCATTCGCCATGGGTTACCTGGACAAGGTCACCAAGCACTGATCAATCGCTGATCGATGCAAAAACACCGCCCGTCTGTTGCGAAACAGACGGGCGGTGTCGTTTGTGGCTTGTGCTTTGGTGCGCGCGGGCATATCCCTGTAGACGTCCTGACTCGCCACTGCACGAGGTGCGTTCATGAACCTGCAAGAGTTGAATGCGTTTGCCATCGCCAGGAAGGTCGATGAGTTGAACCTGATCTCCATGGAAGGCGGGATTTATCTGCTCGAAGCACGGATGCACGGGGCGGCGTATCCGTTGAGTGATCTCAAGGGCAACATGCTGACCCTGCGTTCGGTGGAGCATGCCCGGGACTTGTTGCATGCCTTTCCGGTGCTGCCCTTCAATCTAGTCCACACCTCGGTCCACGATGAAATGTGTGGCCTGGGCGCCAGTGGCGAGGAAAGCCTGAAAGTGCCGCTCGCCTGGCGTTCAGCCCTGTAGGCGTTGCGCGCCAACGCCTGAGCATCTGTGCTAGTCTGCTCGCCCTTTTGGTTCCGGGCGCGCCGGGACGCGCTGTGCACGCACGGCAAGTCTTGTGGCCGTCCGCACAGCGGAGCAGTGTCATGTCCGAAGTAAATCTGTCCACCGACGAAACCCGCGTCAGCTACGGCATCGGCCGTCAGCTGGGTGACCAGCTGCGCGACAACCCGCCACCGGGCGTTAGCCTGGACGCCATCCTGGCTGGCCTGACCGACGCGTTCGGCGGTCTGCCAAGCCGTGTGGGTCAGGAAGAGCTGTCCGCCAGTTTCAAGGTTATCCGCGAAATCATGCAAGCCGAAGCGGCTGCCAAAGCTGAAGCCGCTGCTGGCGAAGGTCTGGCCTTCCTGGCTGAAAACGCCAAGCGCGACGGCATCACCACTCTGGCTTCCGGCCTGCAATTTGAAGTGCTGACTCAGGGCGAAGGCGCCAAGCCGACCCGTGAAGATCAAGTGCGTACCCACTACCACGGCACGCTGATCGACGGCACTGTGTTCGACAGCTCCTACGAGCGCGGCCAGCCTGCAGAATTCCCGGTTGGCGGCGTGATCGCTGGCTGGACCGAAGCCCTGCAACTGATGAATGCCGGCAGCAAATGGCGTCTGTACGTGCCGAGCGAACTGGCTTACGGCGCTCAAGGCGTTGGCAGCATCCCGCCGCACAGCGTGCTGGTATTCGACGTCGAGCTGCTGGACGTTCTGTAATCCCTGATTGTTGGAGCGGGCTCGGTCATGTGGGAGCGAGCTTGCTCGCGAAAGCGGTATGTCATTCAACGATGATGTTGAATGTTATGGCCTCTTCGCGAGCAAGCTCGATCCCACAGGGCTTGCTCCGACATGTTGCATTTTCATAGTTCTATCTTGTGGTGCAGTTCATGCGAAGGGCGCAAGGCCCGGGCGTAGCAGAACAGGAACAGATTGCGCACCAGCTCCTTGAGCACAAGCGGCTCGCTGGAATTGAGGCTGCTGACGTCCAGATCGCCTTGATCCTGCAGCTCATGCAAGGCTTCTTCCTCAAGAACCGCACAGACTTCACCGGTCTCCCGATGGAGGATTCTGAGGTAAGGGTGTGGGCGATCCAGCCACGCGTCGATCAAATAAGTCATGGTTCTCATCTCCTTGAAGGGTTTCAATGAGAATAATTCTTATTCATCAAATAGCAAGCGTCTATTGGCGGATTCTGAAATTTTCCGGGTAAAGATTGCGTAAGGTCAAAACGGCTGGCGTTTAGCTATTGCGTGGTTTTATCGGGGTGAAGCGGGGGGAGGGTAAAGCTCCATCCCACGGCTGGCGCGGGATGGATCACAGCAGAATCAGACTTTTCTGACGAACTCGGATTTGAGTTTCATCGGGCCGATGCCGTCGATCTTGCAGTCGATGTCGTGATCGCCATCGCACAGGCGGATGTTCTTGACCTTGGTGCCGACCTTGACCACCAGCGAGGTGCCCTTGACCTTCAGATCCTTGATCACGGTGATGGTGTCGCCGTCCTGCAGGACGTTGCCGACCGAGTCTTTCTTCACGGCATCATCGGACGCCACTTCGGCTTCGCCATTGGCGGACCATTCGTGGGCGCACTCCGGGCACACCAGTTGGGTACCGTCTTCGTAGGTGAATTCGGAATTGCATTTCGGGCAGGGTGGCAACGTGCTCACTAAGGCTCCTTGGTAGGGATCGCTAAAAGTCGCACATTGTATAGGGTTTTACGCGAGGGAGGGCATAGCGCAGAAACAACTGTGGGAGCGACGGTGCGACGATTCGACCTGCTCGCGAAGGCGTTTTGTCAGTCAGCATTGATATCGACTGGCAGAATGCTTTCGCGAGCAGGCTCGCTCCCACAGTGGGTTGTATCAGTGCGTACGGGCGACCGCAAATTCGCTCAGCTCAACCAGTGCATCGCGGTATTCGCTGGCTGGCAGCGCCTCAAGGCACTTGATCGCGCGTGCCACGTAATCACGGGCCAGTTGCGCGGTGTACTCCAGCGAGCCGGACGCTTCCACGGCAATGCGGATGCTTTCCAGGTCTTCGATCCCGCCTTTCTGGATCGCCTGACGCACAAGGGCAGCCTGTTCAGCCGTACCTTCGCGCATGGTGTAGATCAGCGGCAGGGTCGGCTTGCCTTCGGCCAGATCGTCACCGACGTTCTTGCCCAGGGTCTCGGCGTCGCCCTTGTAGTCGAGCAGGTCGTCGACCAGTTGGAACGCCACGCCCAGGTGATCGCCGAAGGTCCGCAGGGCTTCGCTCTGCTCAGCGGTAGCGCCGGCCAATGCGGCGGCACTGTGGGTCGAGGCTTCAAAGAGCATCGCGGTCTTGCCGCGGATGACTTCCATGTAGGTTTCTTCAGTGGTGCTGGCGTCGCGCACCTTGGACAACTGCAGCACTTCGCCTTCGGCGATGATGCGCGTGGCCTGGGACAGAATCTTCATCACCGGCATCGAGCCCAGTTCGACCATCATTTCGAACGAGCGCGAGTACAGGAAGTCGCCGACCAGTACGCTCGGGGCGTTGCCCCACATGGCGTTGGCAGTCGAGCGGCCACGGCGCATGCCGGACATGTCGACGACGTCGTCATGCAGCAGGGTCGCGGTGTGCAGGAATTCGATGGTGGCGGCTAGGAGACGCATGTCGTCGCCTTCGCGACCCAGGGCCTTGCCACACAGCAACACTAATAAAGGACGCAGACGCTTGCCGCCAGCCGAGGTGATGTAATCGCCGATTTTCGATACCAGCGGTACTCGGGAAGTCAGCTGCTTCTTGATGATGCCGTCGACGGCGCTAAAATCGTCCGCCACCGCGCGGTAGAAAGCTTGGGGTTGCATCAGCGAGAGTCGCTCCAGAAGGGTTGCGCGGCATGCTAGGACCCCCATCCAGACCTGTCAAGGCGCGATAGACGGCTACTTGCAAGCCTGCCGCGCCTTGCGTACAATCGCGCACCCTGAACTTCCTGGGCAGCACCTGCCTTACGCAATTGCAACGGGCCTTCCAGCCTTATGCAGCCATGCCAGCCAATACCTCTTCTTATAAAGAGCTGGGTGAGCAGGATTATCGGAGAAATACCATGTCTTATGCAGTAATCGTTACTGGCGGCAAGCAGTACAAAGTCGCCCCAGGTGAATACCTGAAGATCGAAAAACTGGAAATCGCTACCGGCGAATCCGTTACCTTTGATCGCGTTCTGTTGGTTGCCAATGGCGACGACGTGAATATCGGCGCTCCAGTTGTTGCTGGCGCTACCGTTGTGGCTGAAGTGATCTCCCAAGGTCGTCACGATAAAGTCCGCATCATCAAGTTCCGTCGCCGTAAGCACCACATGAAGCGTATGGGCCACCGCCAGTGGTACACCGAGATCAAAATCACCGGTATTCAGGCTTAATTTCAGCCTAATTCCTCACTAGGAGAATTGACTCATGGCACACAAAAAAGCTGGTGGTAGTACCCGTAACGGTCGCGACTCAGAAGCCAAACGCCTTGGCGTTAAGATGTATGGCGGCCAGAAAATCATTCCGGGCAACATCATCGTGCGTCAGCGCGGCACCCAATTCCACGCTGGCTACGGCGTTGGTATGGGTAAGGATCACACCCTCTTCGCGAAAATCGAAGGCGTGATCAAGTTTGAAGTAAAAGGCGCGTTCAACCGCCGTTACGTGAGCGTTGTCGCCGCTTAATTGCGCGATCGCTGGAAAAGCCCTGTCTCGCGACGGGGCTTTTTCGTTTGTGGGGTGAGTCTCTTGCAAAGCTGTTTGTATGGGCTGTCGGCGTGCGATGCAGGTCGTGTTTTGGGGTCGCTGCGCTCATTTTTGCAAGAGTCTTATGTCTTGATTGTTTTTCGGCTCGTCCGTACGGCGAGAGGCGTTGGTTATGAAGTTTGTTGATGAAGTATCGATTCGCGTAAAGGCCGGTGACGGTGGCAACGGTGCCATGAGTTTCCGTCGGGAAAAATTCATCGAAAACGGTGGCCCGAACGGTGGTGATGGCGGTGACGGCGGTTCCATCTACATGATGGCTGACGAAAACCTCAACACCCTGGTCGACTACCGTTACACCCGGCACTTCGATGCCGAGCGTGGCTCCAACGGCGGCAGCACCGACTGCACCGGGAAAAAAGGTGAAGACCTGATCCTGCGCGTGCCGGTCGGCACCACGGTGATCGACTCCGCCACTCAGGAAGTGATTGGCGACCTGACCAAGGCTGGCCAGAAACTGATGGTCGTGCAGGGCGGCTGGCACGGTCTGGGCAACACCCGTTTCAAATCCAGTACCAACCGTGCGCCGCGTCAAACCACGCCGGGTAAGCCGGGTGAGCAGCGCGACCTGAAACTGGAAATGAAAGTGCTGGCTGACGTCGGTCTGCTCGGTTTGCCGAACGCCGGTAAAAGTACCTTCATCCGTTCGGTCTCTGCCGCCAAGCCGAAAGTGGCTGACTATCCGTTCACTACGCTGGTGCCGAACCTGGGTGTGGTCAGCGTCGATCGCTGGAAAAGCTTCGTCGTCGCGGACATTCCGGGTCTGATCGAAGGTGCCTCCGATGGCGCCGGCCTGGGCATTCGCTTCCTCAAGCATTTGGCGCGTACGCGTCTGCTGCTGCACCTCGTCGACATGGCGCCGCTGGATGATTCCAGTGCACCAGACGCGGCAGAAGTGATCGTCAACGAACTGATCAAGTTCAGCCCGTCTCTGGCAGAGCGTGATCGTTGGCTGGTACTGAACAAGTGCGACCAGATCCTTGAAGAAGATCACGATGAGCGCGTCAAGGAAATCGTTGAGCGCCTCGAGTGGACTGGTCCGGTCTACGTGATCTCGGCCATCGCCAAGATCGGTACCGAGCGTCTGTGCCACGACATCATGCGTTACATGGAAGACCGTGCTGATCGCCTTGCTGCCGACCCGGCTTACAAGGAAGAGCTGGCCGATCTCGATCAGCGCATCGAAGACGAAGCGCGCGCGCAGCTGCAGGCACTGGATGACAAGCGTGCCCTGCGTCGCAGTGGCGTGAAGTCGGTCCATGACATCGGCGACGATGACTGGGACGAAGAAGATGTGGATGACGAAGACGGTCCGGAAATCATTTACGTGCGTGACTGATTCGTTGCAGTAAACTTAAGCGCCGCTCAATCGAGCGGCGTTTTAGTATCTGGAAATCGCAAGTCACAAATAACGTCATGGGCAGCGCTGGGTCGCGCTGCTCTCAAGCTAAGGTTGAAGATGATGCGGAGCAAGGTGACAGGTGCGCAGCGTTGGGTCGTGAAGATCGGCAGCGCTTTGCTGACAGCTGATGGTAAAGGGCTGGATCGCGCGGCAATGAGTGTCTGGGTCGAGCAGATGGTGGCCTTGCATGAGGCTGGCGTCGAGTTGGTGCTGGTGTCCTCCGGGGCGGTGGCGGCCGGCATGAGCCGTTTGGGCTGGACCGCACGACCCAGTGCGATGCACGAGCTCCAGGCGGCCGCTGCAATTGGTCAGATGGGCTTGGTGCAGGCGTGGGAATCGAGCTTTGCCGAGCACGGCCGGCACACTGCGCAGATTCTCCTGACCCACGACGACCTGTCCGACCGCAAGCGCTACCTCAATGCCCGCAGCACCCTGCGCGCACTGGTCGAGCTGAAAGTCATTCCGGTGATCAACGAAAACGACACCGTGGTCACCGACGAAATCCGCTTCGGCGACAACGATACGCTGGCAGCGCTGGTGGCGAACCTGGTCGAGGCCGATCTGCTGGTGATCCTCACCGATCGCGACGGCATGTTCGACGCCGATCCGCGCAACAACCCTGATGCGCAGCTGATTTACGAGGCGCGCGCTGATGATCCGAGCCTCGATGCGGTCGCGGGTGGTACCGGCGGCGCGCTGGGGCGTGGCGGCATGCAGACCAAGTTGCGCGCGGCGCGGCTGGCGGCGCGTTCCGGTGCGCACACCATCATTGTCGGTGGACGACTTGAGCGCGTGCTTGATCGTCTGAAGGCGGGTGAGCGCATCGGCACGTTGCTGTCGCCTGAGCGCGGCATGCTCGCGGCGCGCAAGCAATGGCTGGCCGGGCATCTGCAGACTCGCGGCACGTTGGTGCTGGATGATGGTGCGGTGTCGGCGCTATCGCAGGGCAACAAAAGCCTGCTGCCGGTGGGTGTGAAGTTGGTGCAGGGCAGTTTCCGTCGCGGTGAAATGGTGGTCTGTGTAGCGCCGGACGGTCGTGAGATCGCCCGTGGCCTGGCCAACTACAGTGCGCTGGAAGCACAAAAAATCATCGGTCAGTCGTCGGATGCGATTGTCGGTTTGCTCGGTTACATGGCGGAGCCTGAACTGGTTCACCGTGACAACCTGATTCTGGTCTAAGGAAAACTCGATGCGTTTAGCGAAAGGATTGTTGGGCTTGCTGATGGCAATGCCATTGCTGGCCTCGGCCGAGGAAATCGGTCAAGTGTCGACGGTGTTCAAGTTCGTCGGCCCGAACGACCGGATCGTCGTCGAAGCATTCGATGACCCGAAGGTTGAAGGGGTGACCTGCTACCTGTCGCGCGCCAAGACTGGCGGCGTGAAAGGTGGTTTGGGCTTGGCTGAAGATCGCGCGGAAGCATCGATCGCTTGTCGTCAGGTCGGCCCTATCAAGTTCAAGGGCGATCTGAAGGACGGCGATGAGGTATTCAAGGAGCGCACTTCGTTGGTGTTCAAAACCATGCAGGTGGTGCGTTTCCTCGACAAGAAGCGCAATACGCTGGTTTACCTGGTCTACAGCGATCGCTTGATCGAAGGCAGTCCGCAGAATGCCGTGACTGCCATTCCGATCCTGCCATGGGTGCCCGTCCAGCAATAACCCCGCAGATGCAAATGTGGGAGTGAGCCTGCTCGCGAAGAGGTCGTGTCAGTCGATAGAGCTATCAACTGGCAGATCCCATTCGCGAACAGGTTCGCTCCCACATTTTTTTTGCGCTGGATTTGTTAAATCACAGGCAATAAAAAACCGACCCTAAGGTCGGTTTTTTAATGACTACGTCGGATTAAGCGGCTTCTTTCAGCGCTTTGACGTGGCCATTCAGACGGCTCTTATGGCGAGCAGCCTTGTTCTTGTGGATGATGCCTTTATCGGCCATACGGTCGATAACTGGCACAGCCAGAACGTATGCAGCTTGAGCTTTTTCAGCGTCTTTTGCGTCGATGGCTTTAACTACATTCTTGATGTAGGTGCGAACCATGGAACGCAGGCTGGCGTTGTGGCTGCGACGCTTCTCAGCCTGTTTTGCACGTTTTTTGGCGGAAGGTGAGTTGGCCACCGTCGAGCTCCTCGAAAGACTTTTTAGGAAATAGCAAACAAAATAGGCCGCGAATCATGCCGATGAGTTGAAGTCTTGTCAAGGGCACTTGAAACGTTCCGCTAAGTGGTAGGTATAAAGAGGCGGGATATTTATTTCCGGCGCTTGACCTGTAAACTCGCGAGCTTTGGCTCTGTGCTGCTGCGGCGCGGAGTATCGCACAAGTAGGCGCTTTGTTCGCCTGCTGTTTATCGACAGGCACAAATTCCCTCAATGAATCTGCTCAAATCGTTGGCCGCTGTCAGCTCTATTACGATGCTTTCCCGGGTTTTAGGGTTTGTTCGTGACACATTGATTGCCCGTACATTCGGTGCCGGAATGGCGACGGACGCCTTCTTTATCGCCTTCAAATTGCCCAATCTGCTGCGGCGGATCTTCGCCGAGGGTGCTTTCTCGCAGGCATTCGTGCCGATTCTGGCCGAATACAAAAGCCAGCAGGGCGAAGAGGCGACCCGTACCTTCATTGCTTATGTGTCGGGTCTGCTGACACTGGTGCTGGCGATCGTCACGGCGCTGGGCATGATCGCTGCGCCTTGGGTGATCTGGGCCACGGCTCCGGGATTTACCGACACGCCGGAAAAATTTCAGCTCACCTCTGATCTGTTGCGGGTGACGTTCCCTTATATATTGCTGATCTCGCTGTCGTCGCTGGCGGGCGCGATTCTCAATACCTGGAACCGTTTCTCGGTGCCGGCGTTCGTGCCGACCCTGCTCAACGTCAGCATGATCGTGTTTTCGCTGTTCCTGACGCCGTATTTCGATCCGCCGGTAATGGCGCTCGGTTGGGCGGTATTGGTCGGTGGTCTGGCGCAGTTGCTCTATCAATTGCCGCACCTGAAAAAGATCGGCATGCTGGTGCTGCCGCGCCTGAACCTGCGAGATAGCGGTGTGTGGCGGGTGATGAAACAGATGCTGCCGGCGATTCTCGGCGTGTCGGTCAGCCAGATCTCGCTGATCATCAACACCATCTTCGCCTCGTTTCTGGTCGCGGGCTCGGTGTCGTGGATGTATTACGCCGACCGCTTGATGGAGTTGCCATCCGGCGTACTGGGTGTGGCGCTGGGCACAATCCTGTTGCCGACCCTGGCGAAAACTTACGCAAGCAAAGATCGCCACGAATACTCGCGGATTCTCGATTGGGGCCTGCGTCTGTGCTTTGTGCTGGTGCTGCCGTGCTCACTGGCGCTGGGGATTCTCGCCGAGCCGTTGACCGTTTCGCTGTTCCAGTACGGTCAGTTCAGTGGCTTTGATGCGGAAATGACCCAGCGTGCGCTGATTGCCTATTCTGTCGGCCTGCTCGGAATTATCGTGATCAAAGTGCTCGCGCCGGGCTTTTATGCGCAACAGAACATCCGTACCCCGGTAAAAATCGCAATCTTCACCCTGGTCGTCACTCAGTTGTTCAACCTGGTGCTGATTGGCCCTCTGGCTCACGCCGGTCTGGCCCTGGCGATCAGTGCCGGTGCCTGCCTCAACGCCGGGCTGCTGTTCTATCAACTGCGCAAACAACAGATGTATCAGCCGCAGCCGGGCTGGGCCAAGTTCGCTTTCAAACTGGTGATCGCGGTGGCGGTGATGTCGGCAGTGTTGCTGCTTGGCATGCATTTCATGCCGGCGTGGGATCAAGGTCACATGCTTGAACGCTTCCTGCGTCTGGGCGCATTGGTCGCGGCGGGCGTGGTGTCCTATTTCGGTATGTTGCTGCTGCTCGGTTTCCGCTTGCGTGACTTCAATCGCAAGGCCC
This sequence comes from Pseudomonas fluorescens, assembly GCF_001648775.1. Classification (GTDB taxonomy): domain Bacteria; phylum Pseudomonadota; class Gammaproteobacteria; order Pseudomonadales; family Pseudomonadaceae; genus Aquipseudomonas; species Aquipseudomonas fluorescens_M. The sequence goes on along the minus strand of NZ_LVEJ01000016.1, from coordinate 76,937 downwards.
TGAGCTAAGGTTTTACCCTTTATAAACAGGCGCGGGCCGGCAGTTTTGTCGGCTCGTTCACTTTGCGTTACGGTGTTGCCTGTCGTCGACCGTCGGGTGTGGTTATAATCGACCACTTTATGAGCAAGAAGCGCGTTATGCAGCTGGTTCGAGGCCTCCACAACTTGCGCCCCCAGCATCGGGGCTGCGTCGCCACTATTGGCAACTTTGACGGTGTTCACCGTGGTCACCAGGCTATCCTGGCCCGACTGCGTGAGCGTGCGCTCGAGTTGGGCGTACCCAGCTGCGTGGTGATTTTCGAGCCGCAGCCACGGGAATTCTTTGCCCCGGAGACCGCACCGGCGCGTCTGGCGCGGTTGCGCGACAAGCTGCAGCTGCTGGCCGCCGAAGGTGTCGACCGGGTGTTGTGCCTGGCCTTCAACCAGCGCTTGAGCAAGCTCAGCGCCAGCGAGTTCGTCGATACCATCCTTGTCGATGGCCTCGGCGTGCAGCATCTGGAGGTCGGTGACGATTTCCGCTTCGGTTGTGATCGCCTCGGTGATTTCGACTTCCTGTTGCAGGCCGGGCAGATGCACGGTTTTACCGTGGAAGCGGCGCAAACCGTCGAGCTGGACGGCATTCGCGTCAGCAGCACGCAGGTGCGCAACGCCTTGGCCGCCGCCGATTTTGCCTTGGCCGAACGTTTGCTCGGTCGCCCGTACCGGATCGCCGGTCGCGTGCTGCATGGCCAGAAACTGGCCCGGCAACTGGGTACGCCCACTGCCAACATTCAACTCAAGCGTCGTCGCGTGCCGTTCACCGGGGTGTATCTGGTGGATGTCGACATCGACGGCAAGACCTGGCCCGGCGTCGCCAATATCGGCGTGCGGCCCACGGTACAAGGTGATGGCAAGGCCCACCTTGAAGTCCATCTTTTAGATTTTGCCGGCGATCTGTATGACCGGCGTTTGACGGTGGTTTTCCACCAAAAGCTGCGTGAAGAGCAGCGCTTCGCCTCCCTGGAGGCATTGAAAACGGCGATCAATGCGGATGTCGCCACCGCCCGTGCACTAGCCGCACCTAGCGCCCATCGCTAATGAAGAGCCTTAAATGACCGACTATAAAGCCACGCTTAACCTTCCGGACACCGCCTTCCCAATGAAGGCCGGCCTGCCACAGCGCGAACCGCAGATCCTGCAGCGCTGGGACAGTATTGGCCTGTACGGAAAGTTGCGCGAGATTGGCAAGGATCGTCCGAAGTTCGTTCTGCATGACGGCCCTCCGTATGCCAACGGCACGATCCACATCGGTCACGCTCTGAACAAGATTCTCAAGGACATGATCATCCGCTCGAAGACCCTGTCGGGTTTCGACGCGCCGTATGTTCCGGGTTGGGACTGCCACGGCCTGCCGATCGAGCACAAGGTTGAAGTGACCCACGGCAAGAACCTGGGCGCGGACAAGACCCGCGAGCTGTGCCGTGCCTACGCCACCGAGCAGATCGAAGGGCAGAAGTCCGAGTTCATCCGTCTCGGCGTGCTGGGCGACTGGGCCAACCCGTACAAGACCATGGATTTCAAGAACGAGGCCGGCGAAATCCGCGCCCTCGCTGAAATCGTCAAGGGCGGTTTCGTGTTCAAGGGCCTCAAGCCTGTGAACTGGTGCTTCGACTGCGGTTCGGCCCTGGCTGAAGCGGAAGTCGAGTACGAAAACAAGAAGTCCTCGACCATCGACGTCGCCTTCCCGATCGCTGACGAAGCCAAACTGGCTGCCGCGTTCGGTCTGCAGTCGTTGAGCAAACCTGCCTCGATCGTGATCTGGACCACCACCCCGTGGACCATCCCGGCCAACCAGGCGCTGAACGTTCACCCGGAATTCAACTACGCCCTGGTCGACATCGGTGACAAGTTGCTGGTGCTGGCTGAAGAGCTGGTTGAAGCCTGCCTGGCGCGCTACGGCGTTGAAGGTTCGGTCATCGCCACCACCACCGGTAAAGAACTTGAGCTGATCAACTTCCGTCACCCGTTCTACGACCGTCTGTCGCCAGTTTATCTGGCTGACTACGTCGAACTGGGCGCAGGCACCGGTGTGGTTCACTCCGCGCCGGCCTACGGCGTGGACGACTTCGTGACCTGCAAGAAATACGGCATGGTCAACGACGACATCCTCAACCCGGTGCAGAGCAACGGCGTTTACGTGCCGTCGCTGGAATTCTTCGGCGGCCAGTTCATCTGGAAGGCCAACCCGGCGATCGTCGACAAGCTGACCGAAGTCGGTGCGCTGATGCACACCACCGTCATCGAACACAGCTACATGCACTGCTGGCGCCACAAGACCCCGCTGATCTACCGCGCGACTGCGCAGTGGTTCATCGGCATGGACAAAGAGCCAACCAGCGGCGACACCTTGCGTGTGCGCTCGCTCAAAGCCATCGAAGACACCCAGTTCGTCCCGGCCTGGGGCCAGGCGCGCCTGCACTCGATGATCGCCAATCGTCCGGACTGGTGCATCTCGCGTCAGCGCAACTGGGGTGTGCCGATCCCGTTCTTCCTCAACAAGGAAAGCGGCGAACTGCACCCACGCACCGTCGAGCTGATGGAAGAAGTCGCCAAACGCGTTGAAGTCGAAGGCATCGAAGCCTGGTTCAAGATGGACGCTGCCGAACTGCTCGGCGACGAAGCGCCGCTGTACGACAAGATCAGCGACACCCTCGACGTCTGGTTCGATTCGGGCACCACGCACTGGCACGTCCTGCGCGGTTCGCACCCGATGGGTCACGAGAGCGGCCCGCGTGCCGACCTGTACCTGGAAGGTTCCGACCAACACCGTGGCTGGTTCCACTCGTCGTTGCTGACCGGTTGCGCCATCGACAACCACGCGCCGTACCGCGAACTGCTGACCCACGGCTTCACCGTCGACGAAGCCGGCCGCAAGATGTCCAAATCGCTGGGCAACGTGATCGCACCGCAGAAAGTCAACGACACCCTGGGCGCCGACATCATGCGTCTGTGGGTCGCTTCGACCGACTACTCCGGTGAAATGGCGGTTTCCGACCAGATCCTGCAACGCAGTGCGGACGCCTATCGTCGTATCCGTAACACCGCGCGCTTCCTGCTCTCGAACCTGACGGGTTTCAACCCGGCCACCGACATCCTGCCGGCTGAAGAAATGCTCGCGCTGGATCGTTGGGCGGTCGACCGCACCTTGCTGCTGCAACGCGAGCTGCAAGAGCACTACGGCGAATACCGTTTCTGGAACGTCTACTCGAAGATCCACAACTTCTGCGTGCAGGAGCTGGGCGGTTTCTACCTCGATATCATCAAGGATCGTCAGTACACCACTGGCGCCAACAGCAAGGCCCGCCGTTCGGCGCAAACCGCGCTGTTCCACATCTCCGAAGCGCTGGTGCGCTGGATCGCGCCGATCCTCGCTTTCACCGCCGACGAACTGTGGGAATACCTGCCGGGCGAGCGTAACGAATCGGTGATGCTCAACACCTGGTACGAAGGCCTGACCGAACTGCCGGCCGACGTAGAACTGGGCCGCGAATACTGGGAACGCGTAATGGCGGTCAAAGTAGCGGTCAACAAAGAAATGGAAATCCAGCGCGCGGCGAAAGCCGTCGGTGGCAACCTGCAAGCCGAAGTGACGCTGTACGCCGAAGACGCCCTGAGCGCCGATCTGGCCAAGCTGAGCAACGAACTGCGCTTTGTTCTCATCACCTCGACGGCCAGTGTTGCGCCATTCGTCCAGGCTCCGGCCGACGCGGTCGTGACTGAAGTCAGCGGCCTGAAGCTGAAGATCGTCAAATCGGCCTTCCCGAAGTGCGCCCGTTGCTGGCACTGCCGTGAAGACGTCGGCGTGAACCCGGAGCATCCGGAAATCTGCGGTCGTTGCGTCGACAACATCAGCGGCGCTGGCGAGGTTCGTCACTATGCCTAATGCCGTTGGCCGTTTTGGACGGTTGAGCTGGCTGTGGTTGAGTTTGCTGGTTCTGGTCATCGACCAGGCCAGCAAGTTCTACTTCGAAGGCAAGCTCGAAATGTTCCAGCAGATCGTGATCATTCCCGATTACTTCAGCTGGACCCTGGCCTACAACACCGGCGCTGCGTTCAGCTTCCTGGCTGACAGCTCCGGCTGGCAGCGCTGGCTGTTCGCCCTGATCGCGATTGTGGTCAGTGCGGTGCTGGTGGTCTGGCTCAAGCGCCTGGGCCGCAACGAAACCTGGCTGGCCATCGCGCTGGCGCTGGTATTGGGCGGCGCGCTGGGCAATCTGTATGACCGCATTGCCCTGGGCCATGTGATCGATTTCATTCTGGTGCACTGGCAGAACCGCTGGTACTTCCCGGCGTTCAACTTCGCCGACAGCGCCATTACCGTGGGTGCGGTGATGCTGGCACTGGATATGTTCAAAAGTAAAAAGACCGGAGAAGCCGTTCATGACTGAACAGGTATTGGCTGAGCAACGCATCGGCCAGAACACGGAAGTCACCTTGCACTTTGCATTGCGCCTGGAGAACGGCGACACCGTCGACAGCACGTTCGACAAAGCCCCGGCGACCTTCAAGGTCGGCGACGGCAACCTGCTGCCGGGTTTCGAGGCGGCGCTGTTCGGCTTCAAGGCTGGCGACAAGCGTACGCTGACCGTCGAGCCGGAAAACGCCTTCGGCCAGCCGAACCCGCAGAACGTGCAGATCATTCCGCGCTCGCAGTTCGTCGACATGGAGCTGTCGCCGGGTTTGCTGGTGATCTTCAACGATGCGGCCAATACTGAGCTGCCGGGTGTGGTGAAAGAGTTCGACGACACGCAAGTGACCATCGACTTCAACCACCCGCTGGCAGGCAAGACGCTGACCTTTGACGTCGAGATCATCAACGTCAAAGCGATCTAACTGACTCTATGAAGTCAAATGTGGGAGCGAGCTTGCTCGCGAATGCGGTGTGTCAGCCAACAGTAATGTTGCAGGTGATGGCCTCTTCGCGAGCAAGCTCGCTCCCACAGTGTTTTTAACTGTTTTCGCGCGCAAGACACGAGGCACAGCATGCAAATCAAACTCGCCAACCCCCGTGGCTTCTGCGCCGGCGTGGACCGGGCGATCGAAATCGTCAACCGCGCCCTCGAAGTTTTCGGGCCGCCGATCTATGTGCGTCATGAAGTGGTGCACAACAAGTTCGTCGTCGAAGACCTGCGCAGTCGCGGGGCGATTTTCGTCGAAGAGCTGGATCAAGTGCCGGACGACGTCATCGTCATTTTCAGTGCCCACGGCGTTTCTCAAGCGGTGCGTACCGAGGCCGCTGGCCGTGGTCTGAAAGTATTCGACGCCACCTGCCCGCTGGTCACCAAGGTGCACATCGAAGTGGCGAAATACAGCCGCGACGGTCGTGAGTGCATTTTGATCGGCCACGCCGGTCACCCGGAAGTCGAAGGCACCATGGGCCAGTACGACGCCAGCAATGGCGGCGCGATCTACCTCGTTGAAGACGAAAAAGACGTTGCCGAATTGCAGGTGCACAACCCGGACAAACTGGCCTTCGTCACCCAGACCACGCTGTCGATGGACGACACCAGTCGCGTCATCGATGCGTTGCGCTCGCGTTTCCCGGCCATCGGTGGCCCGCGCAAGGATGACATCTGCTACGCCACGCAAAACCGTCAGGACGCGGTCAAGCAATTGGCCGACGAGTGCGACGTGGTGCTGGTAGTCGGTAGCCCGAACAGCTCCAACTCCAACCGTCTGCGTGAGCTGGCCGAACGCATGGCCACACCGGCCTACCTGATCGACGGTGCCGAAGACCTGCAAAAGAGCTGGTTTGATGGTGTTGAGCGTATCGGCATCACCGCCGGCGCCTCGGCACCGGAAGTGCTGGTGCGCGGCGTGATTCAGCAGTTGCAGGCCTGGGGTGCCACCGGCGCCGATGAACTGGCCGGGCGTGAAGAGAACATTACGTTCTCGATGCCGAAAGAGCTGCGCGTCCGCTCGATTTGACGCTTTTGGCTTTTTGACACAACGCCTGTTCGGCGCTTTTGCTGTTCAGGCGCACGCGACCGGTCGCCGCCAGCACCACCTGGCGCTGGCTGATCGGCTCGCGCGCCGAGCAGATATGTAATGTCCCCGCCTGAAAGGCCCGTCCGGGCATCAGCGGCTGCCCCAGGCTGCCGAACCGCACATATCGACGCACCCACCAATTACCGACAATCGGTACTTTGGCGTCACTCGCGTGCTCTACCAGTAGCGGATTGCTGCTGTCCTCCGGCCCCTTGCCGCTGATGTCCAGAATGATTCGCCAGCCCTGACTCCAGTCGCCATTAATGCCATGGATGACCACGCTCTGATTGCGCGTGATCGCCAGTGTGCGGGCATGACGAATACCGTCGAGCAAGGACTGCGCGGCCTGATCACGTTGATTCGATTCCCTGAGCGTGGCAAACGCCGGACTGACCAGCAGCAGAACAATTGCGCCAATCGCCAGTCCCATAAGCAGTTCGATCAGGCTGAAACCCTGTTGTGGCATGAAAACTCCCTCCATGGAGCGTGATTGGCGGCGCGGTCCGTACGCCGGGCAGGGCAAATCAACCGACACAGGTCGGTCGAATGTTCTAGCGTGTAGAAGCAGGTATAGCCGACGGCAACGGAGGGCATCGATGGATCTTCGTACAAAAGGTTTCACGCTGATCGAGTTGCTGGTCGCGCTCGCGATCTTCGTGATCCTGATAACCCTGGCAGTGCCAGCGTTTACCCGCTCGATACAAGGCAGCAGGGCCGATACCGAAATGGGCGACCTGCAGCGCGCGATCAATTTCGCCCGCCTGGAAGCCATTGATCGTGGCACTACTCTGCGTCTGCGCCCGACCGCCGGGGGCAGCGTGTGGACCGGCGAGTTATCGGTCTACGACAGTACTGGCACTCCGGCCAATGTGTTGCGGGTTGTTCCCGCGATGAGCAGCGGCGCAACTCTGACGCTAACCTCAGGAGTGACCGCGCTGGATTTCAACAATCTCGGCGGTCTGGCGGCACCGTCGACGGCGGTGGTCATCAGTTACACGCTGGGAACGCAAAGCAGGACGCTGAACGTGTGTTTGAACGGACGAATTCAATTGGGTGGAAGTTGCGGATGAGGGCAGGGAGTCAATACACACAGCAGGGCATGACGCTGATCGAGGTGCTGGTCGCGTTGCTGATTCTGACGGTCGGACTGCTCGGTGCAGCAGCGGTGCAACTGAATGCGCTGAAGTACACCGACAGCTCGCGGATGACCAGTCAGGCCAGTTTCATCGCCTACGACATGATGGACCGTATTCGCGCCAACTCCGGCGCCGACTACACCGTCACGCCGCCGACCTCGGGCAACCTCAGCGTTGCCCGCGATCAGGATCTCTACGATTTCACCACCAACATCGTCAATTTCGGCGGCCCGACCGCGACCGGTAGCATTACCCTTAGTCAGCGGGTGTACACCATCACGATCAACTGGAGTGACGCACGGGCGACCAACACTGCCAGTGCGCCGCGCAGTTTCGTTCTGAGCAGTCGCGCTGCCGTCGACCCGGTGGCCACACCATGACGCGCCATCAACGGGGTTTCGGCCTGATCGAATTGCTGATTGCCCTCGCACTGGGCTTGATCATCGTGCTGGGAGTCGTGCAGATTTTCATCGCGGCGAAAAACACCTACGTCAGTCAGAACAGCGCCGCGGCAATGCAGGAAGACGCGCGTTTTGTGCTGAGCAAAATGATTCAGGAAATACGCATGGTCGGGATGTTCGGATGCCTCGGCACCATTACGGACTCCAGCTCGGCGGGGGATTTCAATGCGGCGCAGATAGCGCCGATCAACTGGGACAACGCCAACCTGAAACTGACGCTGGTCACCGCCGATATCGGCAGCGGCGGCGGCACGCCGACCTGGACGGTAGTTTCCGATTGCCGCAACAGCGCCACAGCGTATACGGGTTTACGAGCGGCGGCGAGCGGGCAGATTGCCTTTCCGATCCGGCGACTGATTTACAGCTTCAGCAACAACCAGATTCTCATGGGCACCGGTAGCGGCACGCCCACCCAGCAGGTGTTGGTGAACAACGTCAGTGCCTTTAACGTGACATTTGGTCTGGCCAGTTCGGCGACGGATGTGGCGGCCTCGACGTACAGCGCCAACCCCAGCGACCCGGCACGCATTCGCAGTGTGCGCCTGAGCCTGACCCTCACCGACCCCAACAGCCGGGTCGCCACGCAAACCTTCAACGTGGTTGCCGCTTTGCGCAACCGCTTGCAGTGAGGGCCGTGGCGATGCGGATTTCTCTTCATGACCGGCAAGCGCAACGCGGCATGGCGTTGCTGGTCAGTCTGGTGTTTCTGTTGTTGCTGACGCTGATCGGCCTGTCGTCGATGCAGAGTGCCAACCTGCAGGAAAAAATGGCCGGTAGCGTGAGTCTGCGTAATCAGTCGTTTCAAACCGCCGAGGCGGCGTTGCGCGTGGGTGAGAGTGCGGTGCAACTCGACAGCTACACCCTCGCGGTTTGCAGCGGCACCACGCAATGCGCTCCGCCTGCGGAGTCATCGGTGGTGAGTGCGGCGGGGCTCAACTCAACCTCGGGGGTGACCTGGATTGCGACCGGTAATGGCTTCTACGGTGTACAGAATATTGGCACCACACTCACTGCCGTGAACGTGCCGAGCAATACGTCGGCGACGTTGTATCGGGTCACGGCCGTCGGCATCGCCGGCACTTCGCGTAGCGTTGTGGAGAGTGTCTATGCGAAGTATTGAGCGCTACGGATCGCTGCTGTTCGGCATGCTGATGAGCTTTTATCTGGCGGCGCCGGCGTATGCGTTCACGCCGTCTGATTCGCCGCTGTTGAGTGCGGCAGCGGTGGCTCCCAACGTCATGTTGCTGATCGACGACTCGGGGAGTATGAACAGCATCATTTATGCGTCCGGATTCGATCCGACGGTTGATCGCACACCGGCGCGGCAGTGCAACGCATTGCTCGGTTTGTGCCTGAGTTCGACGGCGATCACCGGCGACACGATCTTTCTGTCGAGCCTGCCGACCTCCGGGTGTTCCGGCGGTGCCTATGCGTTCTACAACAACAGTCTGGCGCCGTTGTGTCTGAAACTGCCGGATCCGGTGGGCAGCGGCAACACGCGTTATTCCGGGGATTACATTGCCTACGTCGTCGGTCTGGCCATCAACAACGGCACGCGCGATTTCACCGCAGGGGCGATTCCCAACGACTACCGCATCAACGTTGCGCGTAACGTCTCGACGGCGCTGGTCACCAGCAACCGCACCTTGCGTATCGGTCTATCGACGTTCAACCCTGCCACCAGCAACAACTCCGGTAACGGTGGTTTCATCGCCCGCTCGATCAGCGATTTGTCACCGGTTTCCGGCAGCGTGACTCAGGCGCAGGCAGACACCAACTACAACGCGCTGATTTCATCGATCAATGGTTTGAGTGCTGTGGCCAACACGCCATTGGCAGAAACCTACTATGAAATCACTCGCTACATGCGCGGCATGGCGCCTTACTACAACAGCACTCCGGCGACCTATACCAGCCCGATCCAGTACCGCTGCCAGAAAAACTATGGCGTGGTGATTACCGACGGTTTGCCGACCTTCGACCGGACCTTCCCGACCAACGACCCGTTGGGCGGTAGCCGTTTGCCGAACTGGGACGGCGTCAACAATGACGGCAACAACCTCAATGGCGATAACGAAGGTGACACGTTGTATCTGGATGACATCGCCAAGTTCGCCTTCGATATCGATATGCGCTCAACCGGTACTGACGCGGCAGGCAAGAGCTGGAACGCGGTGGATTTTCCCAAGCAGAACCTGAACACCTACACCGTGGGCTTCACCGCCGATAACGACATGTTGTCGGACGCCGCCAGTTACGGACAGGGCAGGTATTACCAGGCGACCGACAGTACCGGGCTCAACGCCGCGTTGTCGTCGGCGTTGAGTGATATCACCTCCAAGGCAGGTTCCGGCGGCAGTGGCGTCACCAGCGGCACCACACTGGCCAGCGGCACCAGTTATTTTCAGACCAGTTACGATCCCAAGGACTGGCGCGGCACGATCAAATCTTTCGGTTTTACGGCTGCCGGGGCGGTGAATACCTCGGCGGCGCTCTGGACCACCGACACGACCATCGTGCCGGGAGCCACTGCACCAACTTATCAATCGTGGAATACCGCGAACAATGCCGCGGTGACGCTCGCCTACGGCAACTTCGCCACCGCGCAACAGACCACACTCAACCAAGGCCTGCCCACCGGTATCACCGGCAGTGACTTGGTGGAGTGGAGCAAAGGCACCAACAAGACCGGGCTCAAGGTGCGCAGCGTGTTGCTCGGCGACATCATCAACTCGCCGTTGGTGCTGGCGTCACCGACGGACAAGACCGCCTCCGATCTGTCGGGCGACACCACGTACACCGCTTACCTGACCACCAAAGCGGCAAACATGAATGCCAATCTGGTGGTGAACGCCAACGACGGTTTCGTCAACGTCATCAACTCGGCCAACGGCACCCGTCGCTACGCTTATATGCCTTCCAGCGTATTGCCGTCGCTGCGGCTGATTGCCGATCCGAACTACATCAACGGTGTCAGCCACAAGTTTCTCGTCGACGGCCAAGTGGGCGTGTATGACGCCCAGCTCAATAGCGCATGGAAAACCATGGCCATCGGCGGCACCGGTGCCGGAGGCAAGACGTTCTACGCGCTGCAACTGTTCGACGCTTCGGCGGGTAACGTTTTGCGTGCGTTGTGGGAAGTCAGTGCGCCGGCGACCGCAAGCACCGCCAACGCTTTTAATGATCTGGGTTACGCCTACGCGCGACCGGAAGTGGCACGCTTGGCCGATGGTCGCTGGGCGGCTTTCATTGCCAACGGTTACGGCAGCAACTCCGGCGTGGCGGCGTTGTATGTGCTGGACGTACGTGATGGTTCGCTGATCAAGAAAATCGTCATCGACAGCACGGAAACCACCAATGGCTTGTCGTCGGTAAAACTCAAGGTCAATTCTTCGAACGTGGTGCAGGCCGCTTATGGCGGCGACTTGAAAGGGCGCCTGTGGAAATTCGATCTGAGCGCGACATCGACGGATAGCTGGGGTGTGGCATTTTCCGGCAAGCCGCTGTTCACGACGGCGGGTGGGGCGACTCAACCGATCACCGCGCAACCACTGCTGGCGGACAACTCGCTCGGCGGCAAACAGATCTTCGTTGGCACCGGTAAATTCAACGAGACGGCTGACAAGACCAACAAGGATCTGCAGGCGTTCTATTCGGTGTGGGATGCCGATGGCGGCTCAGGGCAGCTTACCGTCAGCAGTTTGCAGGCGCAGGCGGTTACTGGCGTGTTCTCCGGCAGTAGTGGGCAGTTCGTGACAACGACGCAGAACGACACGACCTATCCAGGCGAGAAGGGCTGGTACTTGCCCTTGGTGTATAACAACGCGCTGACGGGCGAGCGGGTGATCAATCAGGCCAGCCTGGTGCTGGGGCGGATCATCTTCACCACGGCGAGTGTCGATACCACCGACCCCTGTTCGAGTTTCGGTACCGGCAAACTGGTCGAACTCGATGCGTTCAGCGGTAAGATGCTCAACTACGCGGTGCTCGACACCAACGCCGATGGCGTGGTCGATAGCAACGACACGATTTCCAGTGGCGTGGTGTTCACGGGCGGCATTCCGACGCTGAACGCCATCGTCAACGGCGCCACACGCAAGATCGTGAATGATTCCAGTGGCGGCATAACGACCCTGGTGGAAAAATCCGGCGGTGGCAGCCGTCGTATCATGTGGCGACAAATACAGTAAGTGAGAGTTTGAGGCATGCGCAGATTCAACCGAGGCTTCACCCTGATCGAAATCATGATCGTGATTGCGATCATCGGGATCGTCGTCACCATCGCCGCACCGAGCTATACCGAGTACCTGAAAAAGGGCCGTCGCGCCGAAGTGGTGTCGCTGCTCTCGGAGCAGGCGCAGACCCTCGAACGTTTCTACACCAAGAATAATGTCTATACCGGCATCACCGGGCTCAGCACGGGTAATGACTTCTACACCATCACCCCAACCATCGCTGACCAGACTTTCCTGCTCACTGCCACCCGCAAAACGGGGACGTCGATGGCCACCGACAAGTGCGGGGACTTCACCCTGACCAACACCGGTGTCAGAAGCATGAACAACGCGACCACCGGGCTGACCACCAAGGATTGCTGGGGCCGCTGAGGCGCTTTCTTTCGGGTGCCTTTTGCGCCCACTGTCTTTTTTATGGTTGGAACAAACATGACCAGGCAACAGCAAGTGGTGATTGTCGGTGGCGGGGTGATTGGCCTGCTGACCGCCTACAACCTCGCCTCCGAAGTGCGCAGCGTGGTGCTGCTGGATCGTTCGAACCTCGGTCAGGAATCCTCCTGGGCGGGCGGCGGTATCGTTTCGCCGTTGTATCCATGGCGCTATAGTCCGGCGGTTACCGCGCTGGCGCACTGGTCGCAGGATTTTTATCCACAGCTCGGCGAGCGTTTGTTCGCTGACACCGGGGTCGATCCTGAAGTGCACACCACCGGCCTGTACTGGCTGGATCTGGATGACGAAGCCGAAGCACTGGCCTGGGCCGAGCGGGAAAACCGTCCGCTGCGGGCTGTGGATATCTCGGCGGCGCATGACGCGGTGCCGGTGCTCGGTAGCGGGTTCTCCCGAGCGATCTACATGGCCGATGTCGCCAACGTGCGCAATCCACGTCTGGTGAAGTCGCTGAAAGCGGCGTTGCTGGCGTTGCCGAACGTGACGATTCACGAGCAATGCGAAGTCAGCGGGTTTATCCGTGAGGGCGCGCAGGTCGTCGGTGTCGACACCTCCAACGGCGTGATAAAAGGGGATCAGGTCGTGCTGACGGCCGGTGCGTGGAGCGGTGATTTGCTCAAGACACTGGACCTGACGCTGCCGGTCGAGCCGGTTAAAGGCCAGATGATTCTCTACAAGTGCGCGGCGGACTTCCTGCCGAGCATGGTACTGGCGAAAGGGCGTTATGCGATTCCGCGTCGCGACGGGCATATTTTGATCGGCAGCACGCTGGAGCACGAAGGCTACGACAAGACGCCAACCGACGTCGCCCTGGAAAGCCTCAAAGCCTCGGCGGTGGAGTTATTGCCGGCGCTGGCGGAGGCCGAAGTGGTCGGGCACTGGGCGGGGTTGCGTCCGGGGTCGCCGGAGGGGATTCCGTACATTGGCCGGGTGCCGGGGTTTGCCGGGTTGTGGTTGAACTGCGGGCATTACCGCAATGGGCTGGTGCTGGCGCCGGCGTCGTGTCAGTTGTTTGCCGATGTGATGCTGGGGCGGGCGCCGATTATTGATCCGGCGCCGTATGCGCCAGAAGGGCGGATTTAGTCAGATATTTCTCTGTCGTTTGGCAGACCGCCTTCGCGAGCAAGCTCGCTCCCACATTGGATTTTGTGAACGACAAAGATCAAATGTGGGAGCGAGCTTGCTCGCGAAGGGGCCCTTAATCCAGGCCCAGTTTCTTCAGCCGATAGCGCATCGACCGGAACGAAAGACTCAAGCGCTGCGCCGCCGCCGTACGATTCCAGCGCGTTTCTTCCAGCGCTTGCAGAATCAGCTTCCGCTCGACGTTTTCCAGATAATCCTCAAGATTGTCGATCTGCGTCAGATCAGCAATTGCGCCATCCGCCGCGCAGTTGCCCTCGCTCAAACGTAAATCTTCAGCTTCGATCGTGCGGTTTTCACACAAGGTGTGCGCCCGCTCAAGCACGTTTTCCAGTTCCCGCACATTTCCCGGAAACCGGTAGTTCTTCAGCGCTTCCAAAGCCTGCGCATGCAGGCGCGCCGCGGGTTGACCGGTGTCCTTGGCCAAGCGCTTGAGCATGTGCGCCGCCAACACTTCAATGTCATCACGGCGCTCGCGCAGAGACGGCACGCGCAGTTCAATCACGTTCAAGCGGTAATAAAGATCCTGCCGAAACCGTTCGGCCGCGACCTCTGCATCGAGGTCCTTGTGCGTGGCGCAGAGAATCCGCACATCGACCACGCTTTCCTGCTGCCCGCCGACACTGCGCACGGCTTTTTCCTGAATCGCGCGCAGCAATTTCACCTGCATCGACAGCGGCAAGTCCGCGACTTCATCGAGAAACAGCGTGCCGCCATGGGCCGCCTGAAACAGCCCGGGCTTGTCCTCGACCGCGCCGGTGAAACTGCCTTTGCGGTGGCCGAAGAATTCGCTTTCCATCAGTTCTGAAGGGATCGCGCCGCAGTTCACCGGCACGAAGGGTTGGTTGGCGCGTGGCCCTTGTTCATGAATCAGTCGTGCGACCAGTTCCTTGCCGCTGCCCGATTCGCCGCTGATATACACCGGCGCCTGGCTGCGGGCGAGTTTGTCGATCTGTTTGCGCAGGTTACGCATCGGCAGCGAGTCACCGAGCAGGCGCCGATCAATCGAGGTGCATCCACCGCCCGCCGCTGGCATGCGCAGGGCCGAGCCAACCAGTTCGCGCAGTCGATTGAGGTCCACCGGTTTGGTCAGAAAGTCGAAAGCACCGGCCTTCAGCGCGTTGATCGCGGTTTCCAGACTGCCGTAGGCGGTGATCATTGCCACCGGCAGTTGTGGATAACGTTGCTGAATGTGCTGCACCAGTTCCAGCCCGGTACCGTCGGGCAGGCGCATGTCGGTCAGGCACAGGTCAAAACGCTCGCGGTTCAACAGCGCCTGGGCTTCGCTCAGGTTACGGGCGCTGTAGGTGTCGAGTTTCATCCGTCCCAGGGTGATTTCCAGGAGTTCGCGGATATCCGGTTCGTCGTCGACGATGAGAACTTTTTGCCGTGGGCTCGTATTCAACTTTGTTTCCGTCCGTGAGCAAAGGTGATGCGAAAGCAGCCGCCGCCTTGGCGTGATTGGAAGTCTAGGCGCGCTTGGTTGCTTTCGCACAGCTCACGGGACAGATAAAGCCCAAGGCCGGTGCCCTGGCTGCTGGTGGTGAAGAACGGTTCGAACAGATGCGTTTGCTCTTCGGCGGGTACGCCGGGGCCGTTGTCCTGCACTTCGAGTACCGCCAACTGGCTGTCGGGATCGATGAACAAGGCCAGCCAGACTTCCGCCTGATCGTGCAGCAGGGCGCTGTGGCGCCAGCCGTTGCGCAACAGATTGTCGAGAATTTGCGTGAGCTGGTTGGGGTCCATCAGGGTACTGAAGTCACCTGAGTTGACCCGCAGATGAATCTGTTGTCGCTCGCTGGCCTGTTCGCGGCTTTCGGCAACGAAATTTTCCAGCCACGGCTTGAGATCCAGCCGTTGCGGGGCACTTTGCTGGCGGCGGGACAGTTGCAGGACGTTTTCGATGACTCGGTTCATGCGCTGAGAGTGATCTTGAATGATCTGCGTCAGACGCCGATCGGCGCTGTCGAGTTCCTCGGACTCGGCCAATAGCTGCGCGGCATGACTGATGGCGCCCAGCGGATTGCGAATTTCGTGGGAGATGCCGGCGGTCAGGCGTCCGAGCGCGGCGAGTTTGAGTTGTTGGGCTTGTTGCGCGACTTGCGCCAGATCTTCAAGAAAGACCAGGGTTTGCTGGTTCGGGCTCTGCTCCAGAGCGATGAAGTTCGGCTGCAGTTCGAGGCCGTTACCGGGGATTTTCAGGCTTTGCGGGCGCAGGGTCGGGTTGTTCATCCACAGTTGCAGGCGATCGACCAATGCCGTCGAATACTCGTCGATCAAATGGCCGTGAAGATGCGCTTGCGCCAGCAACGTCTGGGCACTGTGGTTGGCCAGTTGCACCCGGCGCTCCTCGTCGAGGACCAGAATGCCGGTGCGCATGCGTTGCAGAATCAGTGCGTTGAGGGCTTCGAGCCCCACCACTTCGCTGGCACGGCGTTCAGCCAGGGTTTCGCTGACCTCCAGGCGACGGATCAGGCCTTGCACCAACAGCGAGGCGGCAAAACACAGCGCGCCGAGGGTGCCGGCCTGCAAGTATTCATTGGCGCTCAGAGGGTGGCTGAAGCTCAGCAGAAAGCTCAAGGCGACGATGCCCAGAGCGCCGATCGCGGCGATCAACAAACCAATTCGACGACGCAGCAAGGTATTGCTGATCGCCACCGAGACAATCAGCAAGTTGCCGAGGGCACTGGCCACGCCACCGGCCGCATAGAACAGACCGCACAGCAACAGCACATCGACCAGCGCCAGGCTGAACAACTGGGCCGGGCGTCGGGTGTTTTCAAGAAAGACCACGAGCAGGATGTTGAGAACGAGGTACAGCCAACTGCCGCCGCGCAGCAATTCGTCGTTGGCCGACGTCAGCAGGCGGTTGTCCATGTTGCTGGAGATCAGCAACACCAGGGTGATGCCGACGCTTAAACGGTAGAGATGGTAGAGGCGCAGCAGGCGCTGCGCCTGTTTGCTGTCGGCGTGGGTGGCCTCAGCGATCACTGGAGCCCGGGCCTTGCTCGAGGTGAGCCTGGCTGCAATACCACTGTTGTTGAACGCTCAGTGCACGATCGCGCGGCAGATGCACGCCGCAATGGGCGCAACGCACCATTGGCGGGGCGTCCTGTTCGCGGGGGGCGCGACTGGATTGATTGGACGCGGCAGGCGCCTTGAATTTACGCCACAACCATATCGCGGCGAAAATCACGACGATCCAGAACAATAAACGAAGCATGATGAGCGGCTTTTCGACTGATGATCCGGCAGTTTAGCCAAGGACCCGACAAGCGCACAGCCTATTAACGCGCGGCAATAAAAAAGGGAGATCCGCAGATCTCCCTTTTTTGTCCATCCGGTGTGATCAGTCGAACACGCCGAAGGTCATGTAGCTGAACCACGAACGGTCAGTGTTGCTCGACTCAGGCTCTGGCTCTTCGATCACGTCGCCGTTTTCGTCTTTAGGCTTGAGCTCGTTCGGGATCGCGTCTTTCGCGTCCTGGAACTGCTTCTGCACGTCCTGGTTGGCGCGGGTTTCGCCCGGCGGCAGCGGTGGACGCGACTCGATCAGACCGAGGGTTGCCTTGCTCAGGAACGAACGGTTGTCGGCTTCGGCAACCCGTGGCACGAACTGGCCGTCTTGCAGGTTCGGGTGATTCGGGTAGTTGAGCTTCAGGGTTTCCAGACTGGTGTTGGCCAGCTCGTCCAGGTGCAGACGCTGGTAAGCCTCAGTCATTACCGCCAGGCCGTCACCGACCGATGGGGTTTCCTGGAAGTTTTCTACGACGTAACGGCCACGGTTAGCAGCGGCTACATACGCCTGACGGGTCAGGTAGTAGTCGGCCACGTGGATTTCGTAGGCCGCCAGCAGGTTGCGCAGGTAGATCATGCGCTGCTTGGCGTCCGGCGCGTAACGGCTGTTCGGGTAGCGACTGGTCAGCTGGGCGAACTCGTTGTACGAGTCGCGCGCGGCGCCCGGGTCACGCTTGGTCATGTCCAGCGGCAGGAAGCGCGCCAGCAGGCCAACGTCCTGGTCGAACGAAGTCAGACCTTTCAGGTAGTACGCGTAATCCACGTTCGGGTGCTGCGGATGCAAACGAATGAAACGCTCGGCGGCAGATTTTGCAGCTTCCGGCTCGGCGTTTTTATAGTTGGCGTAGATCAGTTCCAGCTGTGCCTGATCGGCGTAGCGACCGAACGGATAACGCGACTCCAGAGCCTTCAGCTTGGCTGTGGCGCTGGTGTAGCTGTTGTTGTCCAGGTCAGTCTGAGCCTGCTGATACAGCTCGGCTTCGCTGAGGTTTTCGTCTACGACTTCCTTCGATGAGCAAGCAGCGGTCAATGCGAGGATGGCGATCAGCAGCAGGTGTTTCACTTGCATGGCGGCTTGCGTCCCTATGACGGCCGCTGTCTTGGGCGGGGCCGTCCTGTTATGATGAGCGCCCCGTTGAAAAGCCTCGGGGCAAAAGACGCCGTATTTAACCACAAGCGCGCAGCCGAAACCAAAAGCTGTGCCGACGCACAGTCAGAGCATGTCCGATAAAATTGAACTTCGCGCAGAGGTGCCGTCCGAATTGGGCGGCCAACGCCTCGATCAAGTCGCTGCCCAACTCTTCGCTGAGCACTCTCGCTCGCGCCTTTCCGCCTGGATCAAAGAAGGTCGCCTGACTGTGGACGGGGCGGTCATCCGCCCTCGCGACATCGTGCACGGCGGTGCCATCCTTGAGCTGATTGCCGAACAGGAAGCCCAGGGCGAGTGGATCGCCCAGGACATCGAGCTCGACATCGTCTATGAAGACGACGACATTCTGGTGATCAACAAGCCTGCGGGCCTGGTGGTGCACCCGGCTGCCGGTCATGCCGATGGCACTTTGCTCAACGCCTTGCTGCACCATGTGCCGGACATCATCAATGTCCCGCGCGCCGGTATCGTGCATCGTCTGGACAAGGACACCACCGGTTTGATGGTGGTGGCCAAGACCATTCAGGCTCAGACAAAGCTCGTTACTCAATTGCAGAGTCGCAGTGTCAGCCGCATCTATGAGTGCATCGTGATCGGCGTCGTGACCGCCGGTGGCAAGATCAACGCCCCGATCGGTCGCCACGGCCAGCAGCGTCAGCGCATGGCGGTGATGGAAGGCGGCAAGCCTGCCGTCAGCCACTACCGCGTGCTGGAGCGCTTCCGTTCCCACACCCATGTACGGGTGAAACTGGAAACCGGTCGTACTCACCAGATTCGCGTACACATGTCGCACATCAACTTTCCGTTGGTCGGCGACCCGGCGTACGGCGGTCGTTTCCGCATTCCGCCGGCGGCGAACCCGACGATGGTTGAATCGCTCAAGCACTTCCCGCGTCAGGCCCTGCACGCGCGTTTCCTTGAGCTGGATCATCCGACGACCGGTCAGCGCATGAGCTGGGAATCGCCGCTGCCAGAAGATTTCGTCTGGCTGCTGACCCTGCTCAAGCAAGACCGTGAGGCTTTCATCGGATGAACTGGCTGACGCCGGACTGGCCAGCGCCGGCCAGCGTCAAAGCCTGCGTCACCACCCGCGAGGGCGGTGTCAGCGAGGCGCCGTTCGACAGCCTCAATCTGGGCGATCACGTTGATGATCGTCCTGAGGCTGTTGCCGAGAACCGACGGCGCCTGACCGATCACTTCTCTATACAGCCTGCCTGGTTGCAGCAAGTGCACGGGATTGCCGTGGCGCATGCTGATCCGGGCATTGTCGCGACCGCCGATGCCAGTTGGACGACAACCCCCGGAATTGCCTGCACGGCAATGACGGCGGATTGCTTGCCGGCATTGTTCTGCGATCGCGCCGGCACTCGTGTTGCTGCGGCTCACGCCGGTTGGCGTGGTCTGGCGGCGGGCGTGCTGGAAGCCACGCTCGATACGCTGGATGTACCGGCAGGCGACGTACTGGTCTGGCTCGGTCCGGCTATTGGCCCGAAAGCCTTTGAAGTCGGCCCGGAAGTGCGCGAAGTCTTCATCAATCAATTGCCTCAAGCGGCAGAAGCCTTCGTACCGAGCGCCAATTCCGGCAAGTTCATGGCTGACATCTATCTGTTGGCACGTCTGCTTCTGGCTGAACGGGGTGTCACTGCTGTTTATGGTGGCGGTTTCTGCACCGTGACCGATTCACGCTTTTTCTCTTATCGCCGTGCGTCGCGCACCGGTCGCTTTGCCTCCCTCGTTTGGCTCACCCGCTAGACTTGCCTGACCTGAATCAACCCTCTGACGCTTGAATCTTGCAGAATCGACCGCATCTATAGCGGTATCTGGCAGGTTTCTTTATTCAGGATGGTTTTTAGGTCCGGCCTGCTCAAAAGGAAGGTGACTTATGCGAATAGACCGTTTAACCAGCAAATTACAGTTGGCCTTGTCCGATGCCCAGTCGTTGGCAGTCGGCCACGATCATCCGGCGATTGAGCCGGCGCACTTGATGCAAGCCATGCTTGAACAGCAGGGTGGTTCGATCAAACCTCTGTTGATGCAGGTGGGCTTCGACGTCAACAGCTTGCGTAAAGAGCTGACCAAAGAGCTCGACCAATTACCGAAAATCCAGAACCCGACCGGCGACGTCAACATGTCGCAGGATCTGGCGCGCCTGCTCAACCAGGCCGATCGTCTGGCCCAGCAGAAGGGCGACCAGTTCATCTCCAGCGAACTGGTGCTGCTCGCGGCGATGGACGAGAACAGCAAGCTCGGCAAGTTGCTGCTCGGCCAGGGCGTGAGCAAGAAAGCCCTGGAAAACGCGATCAACAACCTGCGCGGTGGCGAAGCAGTGAATGACGCCAACCACGAAGAGTCGCGCCAGGCGCTGGATAAATACACTGTCGACCTGACCAAGCGCGCCGAAGACGGCAAGCTTGATCCGGTGATCGGCCGTGACGACGAAATTCGTCGCACCATTCAGGTTCTGCAACGCCGCACCAAGAACAACCCAGTGCTGATCGGTGAGCCTGGTGTGGGTAAAACCGCGATTGCCGAAGGTCTGGCCCAGCGCATCATCAACGGCGAAGTGCCGGACGGCCTCAAAGGCAAACGTCTGCTTTCGCTGGACATGGGCGCGTTGATTGCCGGTGCCAAGTATCGCGGTGAGTTCGAAGAGCGCCTGAAGTCGCTGCTCAACGAGCTGTCGAAGCAGGAAGGGCAGATCATTCTGTTTATCGACGAACTGCACACCATGGTCGGCGCCGGTAAAGGCGAAGGCTCGATGGACGCCGGCAACATGCTCAAGCCTGCACTGGCGCGCGGCGAGCTGCACTGCGTCGGCGCGACCACGCTTAACGAGTACCGCCAATATATAGAGAAGGACGCGGCGCTCGAACGACGCTTCCAAAAAGTCCTGGTGGATGAGCCGAGCGAAGAAGACACCATCGCCATCCTGCGTGGCCTCAAGGAGCGTTACGAGGTTCACCACAAGGTGGCGATCACTGACGGCGCGATCATCGCGGCGGCCAAGCTCAGCCATCGCTACATCACTGACCGGCAGTTGCCGGACAAGGCCATCGACCTGATCGACGAGGCCGCGAGCCGCATCCGCATGGAAATCGATTCCAAGCCGGAAGTGCTCGATCGTCTCGAGCGGCGCCTGATTCAGTTGAAGGTGGAATCCCAGGCGCTGAAGAAAGAAAGCGACGAAGCGGCGATGAAACGTCTGGAGAAACTCCAGGAAGAAATCGTCCGTCTCGAACGTGAGTACTCCGATCTGGAAGAAATCTGGAACTCGGAAAAAGCCGAGGTGCAGGGTTCTGCACAGATTCAGCAGAAGATCGAACAGTCGCGTCAGGAGCTGGAAGCCGCGCGTCGTAAAGGCGACCTGAACCGCATGGCCGAGTTGCAGTACGGGGTGATCCCGGATCTGGAGCGCAGCCTGCAAATGGTCGATCAGCACGGCAAGAGCGAAAACCAGTTGCTGCGCAGCAAGGTGACTGAAGAAGAGATCGCTGAAGTCGTGTCGAAGTGGACCGGCATTCCGGTGTCGAAAATGCTCGAAGGCGAGCGCGACAAGCTGATGAAAATGGAAAGCCTGTTGCACAAACGCGTGATCGGCCAGGAAGAAGCGGTGGTCGCTGTGGCCAACGCGGTACGCCGTTCGCGTGCCGGGTTGTCTGACCCGAATCGTCCGAGCGGTTCGTTCATGTTCCTCGGCCCGACCGGTGTCGGTAAAACCGAGCTGTGCAAGGCGCTGGCCGAATTCCTCTTTGATACCGAAGAGGCGATGGTGCGGATCGACATGTCCGAGTTCATGGAGAAACATTCCGTGGCGCGGCTGATCGGTGCGCCACCGGGATACGTCGGTTACGAAGAGGGCGGTTACCTGACCGAGGCGGTGCGTCGCAAGCCTTACTCGGTGATCCTGCTGGACGAGGTTGAGAAGGCGCACCCGGATGTGTTCAACATCTTGCTGCAAGTGCTTGAAGACGGGCGCCTGACCGACAGTCATGGCCGCACGGTGGATTTCCGCAATACCGTGATCGTCATGACCTCGAACCTCGGTTCTGTGCAGATTCAGGAACTGGTCGGTGATCGTGAAGCGCAGCGTGCTGCTGTAATGGATGCGCTGACGTCGCACTTCCGTCCGGAGTTCATTAACCGGGTCGACGAAGTGGTGATCTTCGAGCCTTTGGCGCGGGATCAGATCGCGGGCATTACCGAGATCCAGTTGGGCCGTCTGCGCAGCCGTCTGGCCGAGCGCGAGCTGAAGCTGGAACTCAGCCCGGAGGCGATGGACAAGTTGATCGCCGTGGGTTACGACCCGGTGTATGGCGCACGTCCTTTGAAACGGGCGATTCAGCGCTGGATCGAAAACCCGCTGGCGCAGTTGATCCTTTCGGGTCACTTCATGCCAGGCGACACGGCGACCGGCAAGGTCGAGAACGACGAAATCGTTTTCAACTGAGTCCAAACGCCAATGAAAAAAGGAGGGCCCCACATTGTGGGGCCTTTTTTTTCGTTAGGCTGTTGAACTCAAAGGAAAAGGCTTGTAAAGTGCGCCCCGCAGTCAGTCGCCAAGACGGTCTCAGCTCACTGAGTTGAAATCTGAAATAAGTTGCAAATCATTAACTTGAAAGCAATTTAGGGGGTTGACAGAGGTGTTCTAGGTTGTAGAATAGCGCGCCTCAGACACACGAACGCAGCGATGCGAACGAGTGACTGGAAGCAACAAGTTTCACCGTTGTAAATTGAAATATGTAGTTCCGTGATAGCTCAGTCGGTAGAGCAAATGACTGTTAATCATTGGGTCCCAGGTTCGAGTCCTGGTCACGGAGCCAATTTCAAGCCGGGGTATAGCGCAGTCCGGTAGCGCGCCTGCTTTGGGAGCAGGATGTCAGGAGTTCGAATCCCCTTACCCCGACCATTTTTGGGTCGTTAGCTCAGTTGGTAGAGCAGTTGGCTTTTAACCAATTGGTCGTAGGTTCGAATCCCACACGACCCACCATTTTTGAAACCAGTTAGCGCTGGGATCGAATCTTAAGATCAGAGGCCAAAAGCGCTGATCGAAGAAGGCGATCTTTGAAAGGTCGCCTTTTTTTTACCGGGGTATAGCGCAGTCCGGTAGCGCGCCTGCTTTGGGAGCAGGATGTCAGGAGTTCGAATCCCCTTACCCCGACCATATTAAAAATCCTCGTATCGAAAGATACGGGGATTTTTTTTGCCTGCGAAAAAGACGATTCCCTTCAAGTCATCGTACAACTTGCCGATAGCCCGCTAACACGAGGGGACTGCCATGGCTTTCGCCCCTTGAATCTGGCCAACACAAGAATAAGGGCGTGCGTCATGTTGCTTCGTCAGTTGAATATTGCTCCCCGGGCTGCTTTGGGGTTTGCCCTGATCGCAGTATTGGTCGCGTTGCTCGGCGTATTTGCGCTCGGACAGATGTCGAGTATTCGCGACAGTGAGGTCGCGGTAGAAAATCAGTGGCTGCCGAGTATTCGAGGTGGCGACGAGATTCGCGAGCTCATGCTGCGCATCCGCACCATCTCGTTGCGCATGGCGCTGGATCAGGATCCGGCCAACATTGCGACTTACCGCAGCCAGATGGATACCCGCGATAAGGAGCTGAGCGAGAAAATCGCCGCTTACGACAAACTGGTCAACACTCCGGAAGGCCAGCAGCTATACGACCAGTTCAAGAAAACCTTCGCCGCGTATCGCAACGGCATCGCTCAATCCTTCACCCTCGCCGAGCAAGGCAAGCGTGATGAGCTGACCAGGTTGCTGCTAGTCGACATGAAAACTGTCGTCGATGGCTCCGGCAAGCAACTCAACGACCTGGCGGACCTGTTCGCCAAACAGGTCGCCGCCGAAAGCCAGAAGTCCGCTGCGCACTACGAGAACTCGCGCACGATTGTCAGTTTGTTTATTGCGTTGGCCGCCCTGGCCACGGTGGCACTGGCGATGATGCTCACGCGCAGTATCGTTCGGCCGCTGAGCAGTGCCGTCAGCGCCGCAGAAAGTGTGGCGCAGGGTGATCTGACCCGGCCGATCGAAACCCATGGCAACGATGAAGTCAGTCGCTTGCTCAAAGCCTTGGCGACCATGCAACAGAACCTGCGTGAGACGCTGCAAGGCATCAGCGGTTCGGCCACGCAACTGGCGACGGCTGCCGATGAACTCAACGCGGTGACACTCGACAGTACGCAGGGGCTGCAACAGCAGAACAACGAAATCGAACAAGCCGCGACGGCCGTCAACCAGATGACGGCAGCGGTGGAGGAGGTCGCACGCAATGCCGTGTCGACCTCTGACGCGACCCGTCAGTCCAGCGAGTCGGCGCATCTGGGGCAAGTGCGCGTCAGTGAGACCGCCACGGCCATCAATGCACTGGCCAACGATGTGCAACAGACCGGTGAGCTGGTGCAATCACTGGCCAACCAGTCGCAGGATATCGGCAAGGTACTCGACGTGATTCGGGCGATCGCCGAGCAGACCAATCTGCTGGCGCTCAACGCGGCGATTGAAGCGGCGCGCGCCGGTGAGAGTGGACGAGGCTTTGCCGTGGTTGCCGATGAGGTGCGCGCGCTGGCTTATCGCACGCAGCAATCGACCCAGGAGATCGAGCAAATGGTCCAGGGCATGCGCAGCGGTTCGAGCCTGGCGCTGGACTCGATGCAGGCCAGCACGGCACGTGCCACCACCACGCTGGCGTTGGCTGAGCGCGCCGGTGAGGCGCTGCAAACCATCACCGCGTCGGTGCATGAGATCCATGAGCGCAATCTGGTGATTGCCAGCGCTGCGGAAGAACAAGCGCAGGTGGCACGCGAAGTGGATCGCAATCTGGTGAACATTCGTGATTTGTCGGTTCGCTCGGCCGCCGGTGCCGATCAGACCAGTGCCTCCAGTCATGAGTTGTCGCAATTGGCCAATGCGTTGCAAGGCATGGTGCGGCGCTTCCAGTTGTAAGCGGGCAGGCGTAAAAAAGCCGCGTTCCTCACACGAGAAACGCGGCTTGGTTTTTTCTGGCAATCAGGCGCCGTCTTGATCTTTCAGGTGTTCGAACAAACCCTTGGGCATTTTCTTGCCATTGGCTTCAAAGTTGGCCTTCACGTTGTTGTAGGCCTCTTGCTCATCAATGAAACCGTCATGGTTGGTGTCGATCTTGTCGAAGTCGGACTTCGGCGCGACTTTCAGAAACTCGGCGCGGGAGACCTTGCCGTCGCCATCGCTGTCAGTCTTGGCCATCGACGCGTCGCCACATTTGCCTTCACCGCATTTGCCTTCCGGCGCTTTTACCGAGGTTTCTGCCGAAGCGACCATGTAGCCCTGGGCCAATGGCTGCGCGGCGAATACCGAGCCGGACAACATCAGGCCGCCAGCCAGAACCGCGCCGACCAGGCCAAGGGAGTTTTTAGCGAGAGTAGAAGTACGGGACATTTACATTCTCCTGGGCTGCGCTGCGCAACCACACGTTAAGGACACTTGCCTGAGCAGGTGTTGCTCGGGTGTGGCCATTAAGCGGTGGCGGTGTATCGCGTCTGTGTCGCGCGGCAGGGGAGTTTGTAAGCGAAGGTGGGAAAAGCGGGGCGGGGATACAGTAAGAAACAGATCTTTCGATCAACACAAAACAATGTGGGAGCGAGCCTGCTCGCGAAAGCGTTCTGTCAGTCAATGATGATGCGACTGATCTGACGCATTCGCGAGCAGGCTCGCTCCCACAGGTTTTAGTGCAGTTTCAGACGCGGTTCAGTGCCGCGACCAATCTTGCTGCCGAGCATCAACATCGCCGTGCGGAACGGCCCGTACAGCGCCATCTGGTGCATGCGGTACAGCGACACGTAAAACATCCGCGCCAGCCAGCCTTCGAGCATCACGCTGCCGGTCAGGTTGCCCATCAAGTTACCCACAGCCGAAAAACGCGACAGCGAGATCAGTGAGCCGTAGTCGGTGTACTTGTACTCGGGCAGAGTCTTGCCTTCGATGCGCAGTTTCAGCGACTTGGCCAGCAGCGAGGCCTGTTGGTGCGCGGCTTGCGCGCGTGGCGGCACGTTGCGATCGGTGCCCGGTTGCGGGCACGCAGCGCAATCGCCGAAGG
Source organism: Pseudomonas fluorescens (assembly GCF_001648775.1). GTDB lineage: Bacteria > Pseudomonadota > Gammaproteobacteria > Pseudomonadales > Pseudomonadaceae > Aquipseudomonas > Aquipseudomonas fluorescens_M. Next base: position 50,965 of record NZ_LVEJ01000016.1, on the reverse strand, counting down.
CAAAGATGTTCTCGTCGCGAGTGGTTTGCAGCGTCGGCAATACTTGCAGCTGATTGATGCGGTTGGTTTCCAGGCCGTCGATGTCCTTGAGGAAACCCGGCGCCCGAATACCAGCCGCCCAAACCTTGAGGCTGGCCTTGATCTCGTTGCCGTCGGCGGTGATCAGGCTGTCGGCCGTCACTTCGCTCACCGACGCGTTGGTCATCACATTGACCCCGAGTTTTTCCAGGGTCTTGTGCACCGGCCCGCTGATGCGCTCCGGCAGGGCTGGCAACACCCGTGGGCCGGCTTCGATCAGGGTGATGTGCATGTTTTCCGGTTTGATCCGGTCGAGGCCGTAAGCCGCGAGTTCATGGGCAGCGTTGTGCAGTTCTGCCGCCAGTTCAACGCCTGTGGCGCCAGCGCCAACGATCGCTACGCTGATCTGCTCGACCACATCGGTTTGCCCTGCGTGTGCACGAAGATAGTGGTTGAGCAGTTGCTGATGAAAACGCTCGGCCTGTTTGCGGGTATCGAGGAACAGACAGTGCTGCGCCGCGCCCTGAGTGCCGAAATCGTTGGTGGTGCTGCCGACACTGATCACTAGCGAGTCGTACTGCACTTCACGCGCCGGTACCAGTTCGACGCCGTTTTCGTCGTAGGTCGCAGCCAGCTGGATTTTCTTCTGCGCGCGATCGAGCCCGCTCATGCGCCCCAGCTGGAACTCGAAGTGGTTCCATTTCGCCTGGGCAACATAGTTGAGTTCGTCTTCGGAAGAGTTCAGCGATCCGGCCGCCACTTCGTGCAGCAAGGGCTTCCAGATGTGCGTCAGGTTGGCGTCGACCAGCATCACACTGGCCGTGCCGCGCTTGCCCAGAGTCTTACCCAGACGGGTAGCCAACTCCAGACCGCCGGCGCCGCCGCCGACAATAACAATACGATGGGACATGGGGATAACTCGCAAGGTTTTTAAAGGAAATCGGTGCGGTTACCCAAGCGAGCGCCAGGCAGCTCATAGCGTCAGGTAACTGATAAATCGGCTCAACAGGCCCAGACCAATGGTCACTGCCAGCACCAGCACGAGGAGCATCCACGGCCGGAATGGCCGACGCTCGACTCGGTGTTGGGACAGTTGCAGGTACTCTTCGACATGTTTCTGGTCTTCGGGGTTCAGGCGGCTGGTCATATTTGCCTCGTCAGGTAGACGTTGCTGAATGGGCAGAAGCTACAAGCGGTTTTTATCCGGGGTTGAACGCAGCATAGCCGCTGTCCGGAACCGGTTCGACGCAGACCCTGTCCTCGAGGCGAATGATCCCGCTTTGTAACACTCGCGCGGTAATTCCGCCATGCCCGCGCACGGCTTGAAAGGTGCCGGGGCCAAGGTTGTTTTGCAGGCGTGCGCAGGGCTGACACCAACCCGTGGTTTCGAATATTGCCTGACCGATGCGAAAGCGCCGACCCTTCAGGCTAAACAAATTGATACCGCTGATAACGAGATTGCGCCGCAGATCTTCAGGCCTGACCGGCTGATCGTGCGGCCGGCCCATCAATGCGCCGATCACCGCGAGGTGTTCCCACTGGATGAGCGTGACTTGACGTGCATTACGCACACCGGGACGCGCGTGATCACCCGTCAGTCCCGCCTCAAGTCGCGCCTCCACGGCGTCCAGTTCGATCATCGGCCCACGGGATTCTGGGCGCACGCCGATCCAGCGTACACATCCGGTCTGTGGCACATCGGCGATCAATTGCTGAAGTGGCGTCACAGGCTGATCCCGACATCGAAAACGATGCTGCGCCCGAGGTTGCTGCGCAGAAAGTCCGGCGCATCCGGATGCGCGAACAGCACGCGGGCGAAGGTCGGGCCGACAAGTGACAGCGAGCGCCAGCCCTGGCGCAGGTATTCGGTCGGCGGTGGGAAATGGCTGTTCAGATCCAGCACCTCACGTTTAAGACTGGCGAAGGCAATGATGTCTAGCTCCCCCAGATCCATGCCGCGTTCCTTGTAGTTGTGCGCCTTTTTGCGCAAGGTCGGCGCCAGGCGCAGGAGAAATTCGTTGGCCGGAATGCGTTTCGGCTTGGCTTCGCGGCGCACCAGTTGGCTGAGGGAAAAGGCGCTTCGGCGGCGCTGCAATTCATCGCGCCATTCGTCGTTGAGCCGGCGCCCCTCATCGAGCACGAAGAACACCTCGAAGTTGGCATCGCGAAACAGCACGTCCGGCGGCTCGCCGGCCGGCGCGAATTCGTCGGCGCGGTAGGGAATGTTCAGGCCTTGCAGCAGGCGCTGGCAAACCCAACGCTCACGCTCCCATTTGCGGGCATTGGACAGGAACGCGTTGGCCTGCTCGGCCGCGATGGTCAGCAGGCGTAAATAATCTGAGTCATCCATAGGCCCAAGCTTAGCGTTCAATTGCGACAAGCAGAAAGCTTTGCTTGGGCTGATGCACGCCGGATCGCGGTGTAGACTGCGACGAGGCGGTAAACCCATGGAAAAGATGAGGGAATCATGATCGGTGCCGAACTGCTGTCATCGGCGAGCCTGTCGCTCGGCTGGCTGATTTATTTGCCAGTGCTGCTCTGGGCAATTGTGCGTGCGCCGTGGCTCGAGTTGTTCAGCGACAGTCGGCGTCAGCATTTATTGTTCGGCACCGTGTTCGCCTTGTTTCTGTTGTGGCTGGTGCGCAGGGATTTCGACACGGGCGTGTCCTATCACTTCATTGGCATGACGGCGGTGACGTTGCTGCTGGACTGGCCGCTGGCGATTGTCGGTGGGCTGGTCGCGCAAATGGGCCTGGTGCTGCTCGGTCGTCAGGATTTGCTGGCCGTCGGGGTCAATGGTTCGTTGCTGATTTTGCTGCCGGTGCTGATCACCGAGTGTGTGGCGATTGTTGTCGAGCGCGCGCAGCCGCGTAATCCGTTCGTGTACATCTTCTGTTCCGGCTTTTTTGCCGCCGCGCTTTCGGCGCTTATGTGCCTGATCCTGAGCCTGACGCTGCTGTGGTACGACGGTCTCTTCGCCATGCCGGAGTGGCTGGAGGATTTCGTCGGTTATCTGTGGCTGCTGCTGTTTCCCGAGGCGTTCATCAACGGCATGGTCATCAGCGCGCTGGTGGTGTTTTGCCCGGAATGGCTGGAGACCTTCAACCGTACCCGCTACCTTTCGGCGCCCTGGAAGGACGACGATCCGAAGTCTTGATCCACATCAAACCCGCCATGCGCGGGAAATTTCATGCTCGCGCAAATCCCTTCAGGAGCGGCGGCATGAGTGTTTACGAGTGGGCGAGGCAGGAAACCCGGCAGAGTCTGGACATGGCGCAGGAGGTGGGCTTTGACCCGGGGTTGAGTTTGCGCGCCTTGCTCAGTGCAGTGGTGCAGCAGAGCAAGGCCGTGCGCAACGCCGAAGACCTGGCCGACGAGTTGCGCTTTCTGGCGGAAAACCTCGACGACGATCAGGACTACGGCTTTATGCGGCCCTGACCGGATCAGTGACGCGGATCGAAATCGCCGGAAAACAGTTCGTCTTCAGCATCCGGTGCGACTGGAATCTTGTGTTCCTCGGACGCCCAGGCGCCGAGGTCGATCAGCTTGCAGCGATCGGAGCAGAACGGACGGAATTTGTTCTCGGGAGTGAATTCCACGGGGGCGCCACAGGTTGGGCATTCTACGGTTGGAATCTGGCTCATGCTTGGCCTCCGGATAAAGTCAGGTAAAAGTGATGCAGACGTTCGACCTCACGGTGCAGCGAGGCGAGGTCGCGGTCATTGACCACCACGTCGTCGGCACGGCTCACGCGGTCTTCGCGGCTCGACTGGGCCTTGAGAATCGCCTGAACCTGCGCTTCGCTGGTCTGGTCACGCTGCAAGGTGCGTTCGATCTGCAGTTGTTGCGGAGCGTCGATGACCAGAATGCGTTGGGTCATCGCGTATTGCCCGGATTCGATCAACAGCGGCGAAACCAGAATCGCGTAAGGCGATTTTGCCAGCGCCAAGTGATGCGCGATTTCCTCGGCGATCAACGGATGCAGCAGCGCTTCGAGCCAGCGCCGTTGCTCCGGCACTTCAAAGATCAGTTTGCGCAGCGCGGCACGGTCCACTGTGCCATCGGCTTGCAGCACGCCGGGGCCGAAATGCTCGGCAATCCTTGCCAGCGCCGGGCGGCCCGGTTCGACGACCCAGCGCGCAGCGTGATCAGCATCCACGACGTGGATACCCAGATCAATGAAGTGCTGGGCCGCCGCGCTTTTGCCGCTGCCGATGCCGCCGGTGAGGCCGAGAATCCAGGGTTTTTCCACAGGGGTATTCATTTCAAACCGACAAACTGCCAATAGAAGTCGGTTATTTGACCACCCCAGAGCAAGGCAATCCAGCCGGCAATTGCCAGATAGGGGCCGAAGGGGATCGGCGTCGAGGTTTTCTGCTCGCGCAGACGCAGTAGAATCACCCCGATGATGGCGCCAACCAGTGATGACAACAGGATCGTCAGCGGCAATATCTGCCAGCCGCCCCACGCGCCGAGTAACGCCAGCAACTTGAAATCACCGTGGCCGATGCCGTCCTTGCCGGTCAGCAGTTTGAACAGCCAGAACACCGACCACAGCGCCAGGTAACCGGCCACCGCGCCCCACAGTGCATCGTGCAAGGGTACGAACAAGCCGAAACTGTTGACGATCAACCCCAGCCACAGCAGCGGCAGCACTAGCACATCGGGCAGCAATTGATGCGCGGTGTCGATCAGGCTCATCGCCAACAGGCCCCAGGTGAGGAAGATCAGCAGGCACGCCGGCCAGCCAAAGCCGACCTGCCAGGCGACGAATGCCGAGAGCAGGCCGCAGGCCAGTTCGGTCAGTGGATAGCGTTTGCTGATCGGTGCAGTGCACGCCGAGCAGCGCCCGCGCAGCCACAGGTAGCTCAACAGCGGAATGTTTTCCCACGCACGGATGCGGTGCGCACAGTGCGGGCATTCGGAATGCGGCAGCATCAAATTATAGGTGGGCAGCGGCGCTTCGACGGGCAAGCCGAGTACGTCATGGGCCTGCTGGCGCCAATCGCGCTCGAGCATTTTCGGCAGACGCCAGACCAGCACATTGAGGAAGCTGCCGACCACCAGGCCGAGCAGCAACGCGGTGCCGACAAAGGCCAGCGGATACAGGGCAAACAGTTCGTCGATAGGCATGTCAGATCGCTGAGCCGAGTTGGAAGATCGGCAGGTACATGGCCACTACCAGTCCACCGACAATAACGCCCAGCACCACCATGATGAACGGCTCCATCAGGCTGGTGAGGTTATCGACCATGTTATCCACTTCCTCCTCGTAGAAGCCGGCAACCTTGTCGAGCATTTCATCGAGTGCGCCGGACTCTTCGCCGATCGCGGTCATCTGCACGGCCATGTTCGGAAATACACCGGTGCTGCGCATCGAGAAATTCAACTGCATACCGGTCGAGACGTCCTGACGAATGCGCAGTACGGCGCGTTTGAACACCACATTGCCGGTGGCCCCCGCCACCGAGTCGAGCGCCTCCACCAATGGCACACCGGCGGCAAACGTGGTCGACAAGGTGCGGGCGAAACGGGCGACGGCGGACTTGTACATCAACGTGCCCACCAGCGGCAGTTTCAACAGCCAGGTGTCTTTACGATCACGCAAGGCCTGGGACGTTTTCAACGCATGGCGGGTGCCGAAAATCGCCGCGACCAGCGCACCGAGAATGGCCCACCACCATTGCTGCATGAATTCCGAAAGGCTGATCACCATCAGGGTGAACGCCGGCAGTTCGGCACCGAAACCGGAAAACACCGACTGAAATTGCGGCACCACTTTCACCAGCAGGATCCCGGTCACCACCGCCGCCACCAGCACCACTGCGGCTGGATAAGTCATGGCTTTCTTGATCTTGGCCTTGAGGCGTTCGCTTTTTTCCTTATAGGTCGCGACCCGCTCCAGCAACGTGTCGAGGGCGCCGGACTGCTCACCGGCGTCGACCAGGTTGCAGTACAACTCGTCGAAGTATTGCGGCTTTTTGCGCAGGGCCGTGGCGAAGCTGTTACCCGCTGCGACTTCCTGTTTTATCTCGTCGACCAGTTTGCGCATGGCCGGGTTTTCGAAGCCCTCGCCGATGATGTCGAACGACTGCAACAGCGGTACGCCGGCCTTCATCATCGTCGCCATCTGCCGGGTGAACAGCGCGATGTCCTGCGCTTTGATACGTTTGCCAAAGCTCAACAGTGACGCGGATTTTTTGCGCACCTTGCCTGGGTTGATGCCTTGTTTGCGCAGCTGCGCCTTGACCAGTGCGGGGTTCTGCCCGCTCAACTCTCCGGTGACTTTGCTGCCTTTTCTGTCCGTACCTTCCCAGGCGTAGATGCTGATTTTCGCTGCCTTGACCGCCATGTTCAGTCCTTGGTAACCCGGTTGATTTCTTCAAGGCTGGTGATGCCTTGCATGGCCTTGTGCAGCCCGGCGGTGCGCAGGTCGGCGAAGCCGTCGCGGCGCATTTGAATGTCGATTTCCAGAGAGTTGCCTTCGGCCATGATCAATCGTTGCAGTTCTGCGGTGTTCTTCACCACTTCATAAATCCCCACGCGTCCCTTGTAGCCGCCGTTGCAGTGATCGCAGCCGACCGGCTCGTAGATCGTGAAATGGCCGATGCGTTCCTCGGGGAAACCTTCCTTGATCAGGGTTTCACGCGGGATCTCGATGGGCCTCTTGCAGTGGCTGCACAATTTTCGCGCCAGACGCTGGGCGATGATCAGGCTGACCGAGGTGGCGATGTTGAAACCGGGAATGCCCATGTTGTGCAGGCGGGTCAGGGTTTCCGCGGCGCTGTTGGTGTGCAGCGTCGAGAGCACCAGGTGACCGGTCTGCGCAGCCTTGATCGCGATCTCTGCAGTTTCCAGGTCACGAATCTCGCCGACCATGATCACGTCCGGGTCCTGACGCAGAAACGAGCGCAGCGCCTGGGCGAAGTCGAGGCCTTGCCTTGGGTTGACGTTGACCTGATTGATGCCTTCCATGTTGATCTCCACCGGGTCTTCGGCGGTGGAAATGTTGATGTCGACGGTGTTGAGAATATTCAGCCCGGTGTACAGCGACACGGTTTTACCCGAGCCGGTGGGGCCAGTGACCAGAATCATCCCTTGCGGCTGCTTGAGCGCGGCCAGGTACAACTCTTTCTGCGCCGGCTCATAGCCGAGTGCGTCGATGCCGATCTGCGCACTGGACGGGTCGAGAATCCGGATCACCACTTTTTCGCCCCACAGGGTCGGCAGGGTGTTGACCCGAAAATCGATCGACTTGCTTTTCGACAGGCGCATCTTGATGCGCCCGTCCTGCGGTTTGCGCCGTTCCGAGATATCGAGGCTGGCCATGACTTTCAGGCGTGCGGCGATGCGCCCGGCCAGTTGAATCGGTGGCTTGGCCACTTCGCGCAGGATGCCGTCGGTGCGCACCCGCACCCGGTAGTTTTTTTCGTAGGGCTCGAAGTGCAGGTCGGAAGAACCGCTCTTGATCGCGTCGAGCAGCATCTTGTGCACGAAGCGCACCACCGGCGCATCGTCGGCGTCGAGCCCGCCGATGGCGTCCTGCTTGCTGTCGTCGATGGCTTCGACATCGAGGCCGTCGAGATCGACATCGGCCATGTCTTCCAGGCCACTGGCGTGGGTGTCGAAGAATTTTTCGATGGCATCGCTGAGCTTGTCGTCCTCGACCAGAATGGCTTCGGTGCTCAGGCCGGTGCTGAACTGGATGTCGTTGATCGCTTGATGATTGCTCGGGTCGGAAATCCCCACGAACAATTTATTGCCGCGCCGCCACAAGGGCAGGGCGTGGTGCTGGCGCACGAGTTTTTCGCTGACCAGTCCCTTGGGCTGGGTTTCCTTGTCGAGGCAATTGAGATCAAGGAACGCCATGCCGAAATGCTCGGAGGCGATCTCGGCGACCTGTGAGCTTTTCACCAGTTTGTTCTGCACCAGATAGCTGACCAGCGACAGGCGATTGCGCTGGGCTTGTTGCCAGGCTTGCTGGGCAGTTTTTTCCGTGAGCAATTCGGCCTGCACCAATTGCTTGGCCAGACCGCTCAGAGCGATGTCATTCATGGGGATTCCGCACGCTTGCAGTTCATGACTTATAGCCTAGTCAAGTGACAGCGCCAAACACGGTCGGTGCAGGTGACAAAAAGTGTCAGATAGTGCGGTTGCAGGTTGTAGGAAATGGCGCCGTACACGCTTTGCGCCCAATGCACAGGGCCTGGAGGCATTGGCATGGCCTATGCTGCGTCCCTTTCAGATCATGAGATTTCGACTCATGCATGGAGCGTGTCTATGAAAAAACAACAAGGTTTTACTCTGATCGAGCTGCTGATCGTGGTGGCAATCATCGGGATCCTGGCGACCATCGCCTTGCCGCAGTATTCCAAATATCAGGCGCGTTCGAAGGTGACGGCGGGGCTGGCGGAGATCAGTGCGATGAAGGTGCCGTTCGAGGACACCATCAACCAAGGTACCGCTCCGGATATAACCGCTGTGAATGGCGGTACAACCACCACCTCCAACTGTACGTTGGCGGTTACAGGCACAGCGGCGACGGGCGCTGGCAGCATCAGTTGCACGCTGCTCAACGCTCCGGGACCGGTACTGGGTAAAACCATCACGCTCACTCGTTCCGGCGCTGCTACCGGTAATACCTCCGGTGTGTGGACCTGTGGCACTACTGTTAACGCGGATTATTCGCCAAAAGGCTGTACCGCCACCGGTACGTGATTGCTAGCGTGTGATGACCAAATGCCCTGCCACGCAGGGCATTTTTCTTTACTCGGTGAAAATAAAAGTCTCAATAATTTCAGCGTCTTAGGAACTTTCCAAAAAACCGCAACTTGCATGTGAATATTGCGCATGTCATGCAAATTGCATGATTACGGAAATTACCGTTTAAGGTAAGTTATTGATTTATAAGGATATTGTCTTGATGGAAAAGTTGGCACAACGTTCGCAACTACTTCGGTAACCCTGCTGACAAGTAATCCAGCAGACTTTCCAGAAAAACAGGAGTTACTCGTATGAAGAAGTTCGCTATCACTGCCGCTGCTGCTACCGCGCTGACCCTGACCATGACCGGCGCTTTCGCACAAACCACCCAGGCTACCCAGGCTCCAATGACTCTGGCCGCCGGTGAAATGACCAAGGCTAAAGAAACTACTTCCGATACCTGGATCACCACCAAAGTCAAAAGCGACCTGGTTACCGAAAAAGGCATCCCAGGCACTGACATCAAAGTAGAAACCAACAAAGGCGTTGTATCGCTGTCGTCGACTGTAGCTATTACCGAAGCTCAGAAAACCACCGCAGTGAACATCACCAAGAAAATCAAAGGCGTCAAAGCGGTCTCCGCTGACGGCCTGAAAGCCGAGTAAGGCATGACTTCTCGCCTGGACCGGGAGAAGGCGCGACAGACGGGCCGAGCAATACGTCTGCCGCAACTTTAGAGTTCATGCGAACGGTCACATGGATGTGACCATTACAGGCCCCGCCACTCGTGTCGGGGCCTGTTCTATTTCAGAGACGAAAGGATCAAAGGGCACCACAAAACAATTGTGGGAGCGAGCTTGCTCGCGAAAGCGGTATGCCAGTCACAATGGACTCGACTGACCAGACGCCTTCGCGAGCAAGCTCGCTCCCACAGGGGGTTGGTGTTGGTTTAGTTACCGCGTTTGCTGGTGATCTGGCGCAGGCGATTGCCTTCGAAGCGCAGGTATTGGTACATGCCGTTGCTCGGGCCGTAGGTCCATTCCTCGACCTGAAACTCCTCGCGGCGATTGGCGCTGCGTTTGTAGCCCAACGCATCGCGGCTGACCGGTTCACCACACTTTTGCAGGACTTCGCTGGAGCGGTCGCCGAGGCTGATCAATTGGCTGCCACAGCGCAGCGTGTCGGACGCCGAGGCGTGACTGGCCGCGAGCGTCATTGCGATCAAGGCCAGCCACTGTAGTTTCATCATTCGGCATCCAGATGCATTTGCGTCACCACGCGGCCATCGCTCTCGGCTTCACCGAGATTGGCGTCGATGAAGTAGACGCGGTCGTCTGCCAGTTGGCCTTTGTCGACCAGATAATCCTTGATGCTGCTGGCGCGGTCCTGCCCCAACTGACGCAGCAGCACGTCGCTGCCACTCCAGAACTGAATCACCCCTTCGCGCATCTTCGCCGTGCGTTCTTCCTTGCCCAGATCCTTCCATTCCGCCGGTGGCTGAATTTTCAGGCGGGTGCGATAGATGCCTTCGAGCAGCGGACCTTTCTCGCTGTCAGGCACTTGCAGCAACGACGCCTGAGCCGGGACTTTATCGCCACGACGCTGCAGCATCTTGTAGTAGTTGTACTGGTATTCACGTTCCAGACGCTGCTCGGCGATCAACGGACCGTCACTGCTCTTGGCCGCGGTGCCTTCGATTTCCAGGCGCAGGGCCGGACGCTCCTTCAGTGCTTGAGAGAGTTTGACCAGCGCCGCTTCGGCATCCTTGCTCAACTCGCTGGAACCTGGTGCAAACGAAACAGTGCCAAGGTCTTCGGAGCCGCCGCCACTGATCAACCCGCCAATCATTTTGAATGGTGCGGCAGCGGCTTTGACGATCAGGTTGCGCAAGGTCTGCCAGACAATCGGCATCACGCTGAACTGCGGGTTGTTCAAGTCGCCGGTCACCGGCAACTCGATGGAGATCTTGCCGTCGACGTCCTTGAGCAGGGCAATCGCCAGTTTCAGCGGCAGGCTCACGGCATCCGGGCTGTCGACCTTTTCACCGAGCTGCAACTGCTCGACCACCACTTTGTTTTCGGCTTTGAGCTGGCCCTTGGTGATCAGGTAATGCAGGTCGAGATTGAGCCGACCCTTGCGGATGCGGTACCCGGCGAATTTGCCGGAGTAGGGCGTCAGCGTGGTGAGTTCGACGCGTTTGAAACTGGTGGCGATGTCGAGGCTGGCCATCGGGTCGAACGGATTGACCGCGCCTTTGATGGTCACCGGTGCATAACGATCGACTTTGCCCTTGATGTCGACGCTGGCCGGTTTTGCCTGACGGCTGTCGATGGTGCCGATCTGGCCATTGAGCTGCTGGACCGCCGTGGCGAAGTTCGGCGTCAGGCTGAAGTCGGCGAAGTTGGCCGAGCCGTCGTTGATGGCGATGCCACCGATGTGAATGCCCAGCGGTTTGTCATTGCTGGCCGGTTTCGCAGCGGTACTTTTTGCACCACTGTCGGCGGGCTGCGGAATCAGCAGATCGTCAATGTTGGTGGTGCGGTCATCGTTGATCATGAACCGCGCGTACGGCTGGAACAGGTTGATCTTGTCGATCGACAGACTGTCGCCATGCTGATAGTTCAGGCCCTCGACCACCACTTGTTGCCACTTGAGGAAGTCGCGGGTTTTCAGGGTGTCGAGGGTGTGCAGTTGATCGATCTGCGCGCGGCCGGTGACGCTGAGCGCCAGCGGTTCGGTGCTCTTGAGGTTGACCTTCAGGTCACTGCCGAGCATGCCGCTGCGCAGTTCCAGACGAATGAACGGGTTGATGTAGGACTGCGCGACGCGCAGGTCGATGTCCGAGGTTTTCACGTTGAGCTGGGCGTTGACCGGGGCAAGATTGACCGTGCCGTCGGCACTGACTTTGCCTTGCTTGCCCAGACCGCTGTCGAGCCTGAGCTTGAAGGGCGAGCCGTTGAGGCTGTCGAAATCCTGCAGATCGATGTTCAGCGGGGTGACATCCAGTGCCACCGCAGGCGTCGCTGAGCGGTCGGCAAGATGCACGGTGTAGTCGCGCAATTGCACGTCTTTGAGCAGCACTTGCCATGGCTTGCTCGGTGCGCCCGGTTCAGGCTTCGGCGAATCGGCAGCGGCCGGTGTGCTCGCGGGTTCAGCAGCGGCTTTGGCGGCGGGTTTCGATGGTTGGCTGGCGAACAGTTTCTGCCAGTCCAGTTGGCCGTCGGCTTCGAGGGCGGCCCAGGTTTCCAGTTTCTGGCTGCGAATCTTGCCGACCACCACTTGTTGTCTGGCCAGATCCACCGAGGTTTCGCTGACGTCGAGGCGTTCGAGCTTGGCCAGCGGGCGTCCATCGGGTGCCTTGATCGCGAAAGGCGCGATGCTCACCGCCACGTTGTTCAGCAGTAGTTCGGTTTCTTTCGACAGGTTGAGTTTGTATTCGGTGCTGAGGCTGATCACGCCGTCTTCCAGTACCAGCGGCACCGAGTCACGCACGTAAGGCCAAAAGGCTTTCATCTTGCCGTCGGTGACTTTGAGGGTGCCTTCGGAGGTGAACGGGATCAGGCTGAAGTTGCCGCTCCAGTCGATGCGCCCGCCAGCGGGGCCGATGGCGACCAGGGTCATGTCGGCGCTGTCTTCGGGCAGGGTACTGAGGTTTTTCAGTTCGAAGCTGAGGTCGTCGTAGAGGAATTCGATCGGCTCGCTGGGGCGCACGTCCTGAAAGTGCACGACGCCGCCGGCCAGTTTGATGTTGTCGATGCGCAGCGGGAACGGTTTGGCATTCGGATCGGCCGGGGTGGGTTCACTGGCCGGCACATTGAACAGGCCCAGCAGGTTGAGCTTGCCGTCTTTGGCGAAGAGGATTTCGCTCTTCGGTTTGTCCAGTTCGATGTTGGCCAGATGCAGGGCCTTGGTCCACAGGCTGTCGATTTGCAAGTCGGCGTACAGACGTTCGAAGCCGATCTGCTCCTTGCCCGGCTCGCCGATGACCAGGCCCCACAGGGTGACTTCAAGGCTGAACGGGTTGAGCTCGATGCGCTGGATATGTGCCGGCACCGTCGCGTAATTGGCCAGTTGTTGATTGGCCACACGCAGGGCGATGCCCGGCAAAATCAGAAACCCCAGCAGGCTGTAGAGGGCCAGAGCAGTCAACAAGGCGCCAATCGCGCGAATCAATCCTTTGGGCATGTGCGGCTTCATCTGTCTGAATCGGAGTGCCTTGGAGTATGGCACGCGATTCTGGTTCCGAAGTAATAGCCGTGCTGCAGGATTGTTCAGATTTCTCTTTAACCACAAAACACTGTGGGAGCGAGCTTGCTCGCGAAAGCGGTCGTTCAGTTGATAAATATGCCGACTGAAACGACGCCTTCGCGAGCAAGCTCGCTCCCACATTGGATAGTTGTCCGCCGCGCGAGCGCTTCAGAGCTGCAGGATCAGGGTTTTCAGCGGCGGTTGCTGGTCCATGGACGGGAAGTCGGCGCCTGGGGTCATCACGCTCCACTCGCGCACCGGACGGCCGGCCTTCTCGGCGCAACGCAGGACCTGTTCGCGCCAGTCGTCCATGCTGACTTTCGCCAGGTTGTTGCAGCAGATCAGTACGCCATTGTCGGCGGTGGTCAGCAGGGCCGGTTTGAGCAGGCTCTGATAGTCGCGCAGCAAGTCGACGGTGCCGAACGCGCTCTTGGCCCAGGCCGGCGGATCGAGCAGGACCAGATCGAACTGGCGCTGTTCCAGACGCTGATAGCTCGGCAGTTTCTGTCCGCGACGCTGGCTGATCGGCAGACCGGCGAGTTGACGGATGGCCGGAAAATAATCGGACTGGATGAACTGCATCTCGGGCAGTTGCGGGTTGAGCAGACCGTTTTCGCGACCGACCGCCAGATTACCTTCGGCGAAGTCCAGGTTGCACACCTCGCGTGCGCCACCGGCGGCTGCACTGAGGCCGACGCCGCAGGTATAGGCGAACAGGTTGAGCACGCTTTTGCCATTGGCGTGATCCTTGACCCAGCCACGGGTGTTGCGCAGGTCGAGGAACAGCAATGGATCCTGGCCGGCGTGGCGGCCGCGCACGCGGTAGTTGAGGCCCCATTCGTGACCGATCAGATCGACCAGCGCAGCGTCGTCGGCTTTGTAGACCGTATCTTCACGGTCGATGCGCGAGTTGCCGCGGGAACGGTCGTTGTAAACCAGCAAGGTTTCCAGGCCCAGCGTCTGATTGACCAAGGCGTGCAGTTGCAGCAGGTCGTCACGCTCCAGCGTCTGGTGGAAGCTTTGCACCAGCAGTTGCGGGCCGTAGCGGTCGATGGTCAAACCGCCAGCGCCTTCCTGGCTGCCGTGGAACAGCCGATAGCAATCGGTGCCCTGGCGGTGCAGCTCAGCGAGCAAGTCCTGGCGTTGATCGAGGGCGGCGCGCAGCGCCTGATTCAAGGAAGACATGCGGGCGCCTTGCTGGTGAGAATGGGGGCGCGGGAGTTTAGCAGCTTGGCGGGTAACCGAGGTGCTGGCTTCGCGAGCAGACTCGCTCCCACATGGGAATGCATTCCAAATGTGGGAGCGAGCCTGCTCGCGAAGCTTTTAGGTCAGCAAGCCCATTCGGCGTTTGGCGCGTTGCACCGAGCCATTGCGCATCGCCCAGCGCAGCATCGGCGCGCTGCGTCTGACGCTGGCGCGAATCAGTTGGCGTTGCAACGAGCTCTGACGGACATCGAGCATGTCGCTGGCCCAGTCCGGCAGCAGGTCGATGCCGGCCTTCATCATCAGATCGCCAAATGGCCGCGCCAAAACACTCGGCGCTGGCGCGTCGAGCAGCAGGCGCAAGACTTCGCGGCTGCGCTCATCGCACAGCAACTGCGGGCGCATGCGTTGCAGATAATCCGCCACGGCTTGCCGCGATTTCGGCACATCCCGCGCGCCCAGACGCTCGGCAATCACCGCGATCTCGGCGTAATAACGATCCTGATCCGCCAGCGACAATTGCCGATTGCGGTAGCGCAAATGCGCGGCGAGGAAGTTGCTGACCTCGGCCACGTGCACCCACGTGAGCAAATCCGGGTCGCTCGCCGCGTAGGGCCGGCCATCCGGCGCAGTGCCGACCACTTGCAGGTGAATGGTGCGCACCTTCTCGATCAACCAGTCGGCATCCCGGCGTGAACCAAACGTGGTGCCGGAAACAAACTGACTGGTACGGCGCAAACGCCCGAGCATGTCTTGACGAAAGTTCGAATGATCCCAAACCCCGGCCAGTGCCAGCGGATGCAAGGCTTGCAGCAACAGGGCACTGATGCCGCCGATCAACATGCTGCTGAAATCACCGTGCACCTGCCAGCTGACCGAGTCGGGGCCGAACAGGCCGGGATCGCCCTTGGGATTTTCCAGATCGAGTTGGCCGAGCGACAGCCCGGTCAGGCTCATGAGTTGGTTTTCAATGCGACTGCGGATGAATTCCATGACCACTCAATGACGAAGGGCAGGCGCGGCCAGTTGACCGCGCCCGAAGTGTTACTGATTGAGGCGCTTGTCGATCAGGCCCTGCACCACGCTCGGGTCAGCCAGGGTCGAGGTGTCGCCGAGGCTGTCGAGTTCGTTGCAGGCGATCTTGCGCAAGATGCGCCGCATGATCTTGCCTGAGCGGGTTTTCGGCAAGGCCGGCGCCCACTGGATCAGGTCCGGTTTGGCGAAACTGCCGATTTCCTTGCTGACGTGGGCGAGCAATTCTTTCTTCAGATCATCATTCGGTTCAGCGCCGTTCATGGGCGTGACGAAGGCGTAAATGCCTTGACCTTTGACGTCGTGCGGATAACCGACCACGGCGGCTTCGGCGATGCTGTCATGCAGCACCAGTGCGCTTTCCACTTCGGCGGTGCCGATGCGGTGGCCGGAGACGTTGATCACGTCGTCGATGCGCCCGGTGATCCAGTAGTCGCCGTCCTCATCGCGACGTGCGCCGTCGCCGGTGAAGTAATAACCGGGGTAGGGTTTGAAATAGGTGTCGACCATCCGTTGCGGGTCGCCATAGACGCTGCGGATCTGCGCCGGCCAGCTTGACTTGATCGCCAGCACGCCGCTGCCGGCACCTTTGATTTCCTTGCCGTGCTCATCAAGCAACACCGGTTGCACGCCGAACATCGGCTGCGTGGCGCAGCCCGGTTTGATTCGTTGTGCGCTGACCAACGGGCTGAGCATGATGCCGCCGGTTTCGGTCTGCCACCAGGTATCGACGATCGGGCAGCGCTGTTCGCCGACCACGTTGAAATACCATTCCCACGCTTCCGGGTTGATCGGCTCACCGACGCTGCCGAGTAATCTGAGGCTGGCGCGCGAAGTTTCCTTCAACGGTTCGGCACCTTCGCGCATCAATGCGCGCAGAGCGGTCGGTGCGGTATAGAAAATGTTGACCTTGTGTTTATCGATCACCTGCCAGAAGCGCGAACTGCTCGGATAACTCGGTACGCCCTCGAACATCAGCGTGGTCGCGCCATTGGCCAGCGGGCCGTAGACAATGTAACTGTGGCCGGTGACCCAACCGACGTCGGCGGTGCACCAGAATACTTCGCCGTCGCGGTAATCGAGCACGTACTTGAAGGTCATCGCCGCTTGCAGCAGGTAGCCGCCAGTGGTGTGCAGCACGCCTTTGGGTTTGCCGGTGCTGCCGGAGGTGTAGAGGATGAACAGCGGATCTTCGGCGTCCATCGGTTCCGGCGGGCAATCGTCGCTGACCTCGCGCACGGCCTGGTGATACCAGAGGTCGCGGCCCTCGACCCAGTCAACCTGGCCTTGGCTGCGCTCGACCACCACGACGGTGCTGACGTCCGGGCAACTTTGCAGGGCTTTGTCGACGTTCTGCTTCAGTGGCACGAACTTGCCGCCGCGCACGCCTTCGTCGGCGGTAATCACCGTACGGCAATCGGCATCGAGAATGCGGTCACGCAGGGAATCCGGGGAGAAACCGCCGAACACCACCGAATGGATCGCGCCGATCCGCGCACAAGCGAGCATGGCGTAAGCGGCTTCGGGGATCATCGGCATGTAGATGCACACCCGGTCGCCTTTCTTCACGCCACGGCTTTTCAGCACGTTGGCCAGTCGGCAGACGTGGTGATGGAGTTTTTTGTAGGTGATTTGCGCCGATTCGGCCGGGTCGTCGCCTTCCCAGAGCAGGGCAGTCTGCTCGCCGCGTTGTTCCAGATGGCGGTCGATGCAGTTGTAGCTGACGTTCAGCTTGCCGCCGGCAAACCAGGCGGCTTCACCGGTTTTCAGGTCATAGCGCTGAACGGTCTGCCACGGCGTGCTCCAGTCGAGAAAACGCGTGGCCTGTTCGGCCCAGAAGGTAGTGGGGTGTTCAATGGATTCGCGGTACAGGCGCCGATAGTCTTCCTGACTCAACTGAGCAGCCCGGCGGACGGCATCGGCTTTGGGGAACGTGCTGATATCGAACATGACGGTTCCTTATTCTTGTGGTGCGACAAGGATAAAGATGCGCCGAGCGATGCAGAGGTTCAAGTCATGCGTAAAACCACTGTGGGAGCGAGCCTGCTCGCGAATGCGGTGTGTCAGTCAACAATTATGCTGAATGACACACCGCATTCGCGAGCAGGCTCGCTCCCACATTGGAAATGGGTTGCCCACTGGAATTGTGGGCAACCCATTCACATCACCCGCGGTGACGACCGCGGAAGTAGTTGATCAGGCCCTGAGTGGACGGATCATCAGCGGTGGTTTCATCGCTGCCGACCAGACGGTTGTAAACGCCCTTGCCCAACTCTTTGCCCAGTTCCACGCCCCACTGGTCGAAGGCGTTGATGCCCCAGACCACGCTCTGTACGAACACTTTGTGCTCATACATGGCAACCAGCGCGCCGAGACGACGCGGGCTGATGCGTTCAACCACAAGGGTGTTGCTCGGACGGTTGCCCGGAATCACTTTGTGCGGCGCAAGTTTATGCACTTGCTCTTCGCTCATGCCCTTGTCGCGCAGTTCGGCTTCGGCTTCCGGCAAGGTCTTGCCGAGCATCAGCGCTTGGCTCTGCGACAGGCAGTTGGCGTACAGCCACTGGTGGTGATCGGAGACCGGGTTGAAGCTGACGATCGGCACAATGAAATCGGCCGGGATCAGCTGGGTGCCTTGGTGCAGCAACTGGTGGTAGGCATGCTGACCGTTGCAGCCGACGCCGCCCCAGATCACCGGCCCCGTGTCGGTCGACACCGAAGTGCCGTCCTGACGCACGCTCTTGCCGTTGGATTCCATGTCCAGTTGTTGCAAGTGCTTGGTGATGTTGCGCAGGTAATGGTCGTACGGCAGGATCGCGTGGCTTTGCGCGCCCCAGAAGTTGCCGTACCACACGCCGAGCAGGGCCAGCAGCACCGGCATGTTCTGTTCGAACGGCGCGGTCTGGAAGTGCTGGTCCATGGTGTAGGCACCGGACAACAGCTCCTTGAAGTTGGACATGCCGATGGCCAAGGCAATCGGCAAACCAATCGCCGACCACAGCGAGTAACGCCCGCCGACCCAGTCCCACATCGGGAAGATGTTTTCTTCGCGGATACCGAACGCAACGGCCGCTGCGTTGTTGCTCGATACGGCGATGAAGTGACGATACAGCTCGGCTTCGGAACCGCCCTGCGCCAGGTACCAGGCACGGGCAGCCTGCGCATTCTTCAGGGTTTCGAGGGTGTTGAACGACTTCGACGAAACGATGAACAGCGTGGTTTCGGCGCGCAGTTTCTGCGTCAGCTCGTGGAACTCACTGCCATCGATGTTCGCCAGATAGTGGCAACGCACGCCTTTCTGCGCGTACGACAGCAGTGCTTCAGAAACCAGTTCAGGACCGAGGAACGAGCCGCCGATGCCGATGTTGACCACGTCGGTGATCGGCTTCTCGGTGTAACCGCGCCACAGACCGTCGTGGATGCGGCCGACCAGATCAGTGATCTGGTTCAAGACCTTGTGGACTTCCGGCATCACGTTGACGCCGTTGACCGAAAGTTTGTCGCCCACCGGACGGCGCAGGGCGGTGTGCAGCGCCGGGCGGCCTTCGGAAGCGTTGACGATTTCGCCGTCGAACAGCGCCTTGATCGCGCCTTTCAGATCGACTTCATTGGCCAGACCCACCAGCAGATTGCGGGTCTGGGCGTTGATCAAATTCTTCGAATAATCGAGAAACAGCCCGCAGCTGCTGAGGGTGAACTGATTGAAGCGCTGCGGATCGGCGTTGAAGGCTTCGCGCATGCTGAAATCCTGCATGGCTTGGCGGTGATCTTTCAACGCTTGCCAGGCGGGCAGAGCGGTAACGTCGTGAGGAGTGCGGTAGTACGCCATCGCTGCGGTTTTCCTTTTTACTTGAACGGCCTTTTGAACACTGAACAGACCGCCACGCCATGTTTGGGCGCGGGGTCAAACTGCGTCGACACGATTTATTGGCGCAGGGCGAATACAGTAAACCTCGCGCTGCGATCTGTCTTGACTTTGTCTGACCTGTTTCCGGTACTTTTTTAACATCGCAGTTACAAATCGTCCGACAAACGGAGCGGGGCGGGGGGATCAGGCGACTTGAACCGGGATGGCGTTGCTGGTGTGGCTCAGTTCATTGCCCGCTGCCATGTAGAGCATGCGCGGCTTGAAGTTGAGCAGTTCCGCTTCGCTGTAATGAGCGTAAGCGCAAATGATCACCCGGTCGCCGACCTTGGCTTTGTGCGCGGCGGCGCCGTTAACCGAAATCATCCGCGAGCCTTCTTCGCCACGAATCGCGTAGGTGGTGAAACGCTCGCCGTTGTCGACGTTGTAAATCTGGATCTGCTCGTACTCACGGATGCCGGACAAGTCCAGCCACTCGCCATCGATGGCGCACGAACCTTCGTAATCGAGCACCGCGTGGGTGACTTCGGCGCGGTGCAGTTTGGCCTTGAGCATGATCGCGTGCATGAGGAATTTCCCGGGTTGGAATCGAACGGCGGGCAGTGTGCCCGAAGGCTTTTAAGGCGGCAATACAGCTGAAACCAGATCTTTAAAACACAAAAAAACCTGTGGGAGCGAGCTTGCTCGCGAAGGCGTCATGTCAGTCGATATTTACGTCAGCTGACAGATTGCATTCGTGAGCAAGCTCACTCCCACAGGTTATCGGTGAGGCTTAAACCGGCGTATCGAGATTCAGGTGCAGGTTATCGATCAACCGCGTAGTGCCAAGGAACGCCGCCGCCAGAATTACCAGATCACGGTCTTCAGCCATCGCCGGACGCAGGGTCAGCGCATGGCGGATTTCCAGATAGTCCGGACGCAGCCCCGCAGCTTCCAACTGCTGCACCTGAGCACCGATCAGTGCCGGGAAGTCGCGTTCACCCTGCTTGATCGATTCGGCAATGTTGCTCAGCGAGCGATAGACCACCGGCGCCACGGCGCGTTGCTCTTCGCTGAGGAAACCGTTGCGCGACGACAGCGCCAAGCCGTCAGGGGCGCGTACGGTCGGCTCGCCAATGATCTGGATCGGCATATTGAGGTCATGCACCAGCGCGCGGATCACCGCCAGTTGCTGGTAATCCTTCTGGCCGAAAATCGCCAGATCCGGCTGGACCATGTTGAACAGCTTGCTGACGACTGTCGCGACACCTTCAAAGTGCCCCGGACGGCTGGCGCCACACAGGCCTTCGGACAATTGCGGCACGCTGACCCGGGTCTGCCCGGCCATGCCGTCGGGGTACATTTCCTCGACCGTTGGCGCGAACAGCAGGGAACACCCGGCTTCGAGAAGTTTTTCCTGGTCCGCCGCCAAGGTGCGCGGGTATTTGTCGAGGTCTTCGCCGGCGCCGAATTGCAGCGGGTTGACGAAGATACTCGCCACCACGAAATCCACGCGTTGCGTGGCTTTGGTGATCAGTGCGACGTGACCGCTGTGCAGGTTGCCCATGGTCGGCACAAAGCCGATGCGCTTGCCTTCACTGCGGGCGCGGGCGACAGCGGCGCGCAGTTCGCGTACGGTTTTAACGGTGTTCATGCAGAGAATCCGTGTTCGATGCCTGGGAACGTGGTGGCTTTGACTTCGCTGACATAAGCCTTCAGCGCGGACTGGATGCTGTCCTGACCGTGCATGAAGTTCTTCACGAACTTCGGCACGCGGCCAGTGATCGACAGGCCGAGCATGTCGTGCAGCACCAGGACCTGGCCGTCAGTGGCGTTGCCGGCGCCGATGCCGATGACCGGGATCTTCACTGCCTGGCTGATTTCTGCCGCCAGTTCGCTCGGCACGCATTCGAGCAGCAGCATCGCCGCGCCGGCCTGTTCCAGAGAGATCGCATCGGCACGCATCTGCCGCGCCTGGTTCTCGTTGCGCCCCTGCACTTTATAGCCACCGAGAATGTTCACCGCTTGCGGGGTCAGGCCCATGTGCGCACACACCGGCACACCTCGCTCGGCGAGCAGACGGATCGACTCGGCCAGCCACAGCTGACCTTCGACTTTGACCATGTGCGCACCGGCCTGCATCAGCATGGCGCTGTTGCTCAGGGTTTGTTCGAGGGTGGCGTTGGCCATGAACGGCAGATCGGCGAGGATCAGCGCGTCGGTGTTGCCGCGTTTGACGCACGCGGTGTGGTAGGCCATTTCTGCGGTGGTCACCGGCAATGTGCTGTCGTGACCTTGCAGGACCATGCCGAGGGAGTCGCCCACCAGCAGCACTTCGACACCGGCCTCGTTGCAGGCATGGGCGAAGGTCGCGTCATAGCAGGTCAGCATGGTGATCTTTTCACCTTTCTGCTTGAGGCTCTGGAGCGTGGTCAGGGTGATGGCTGGCATGTAAAAAATCCTCGTTCAGGCGCTCTGGAAACTACTGCGAGTAACGCGCGTGATTCTTCATCTACTCAGGCGCACGCTCTTTTGTCGTGCTTATAAGGCCTGGATTGCGCCCGTATGTGCCGGGTTGGCGGCAGCGGGACGCCTATAGTCGTGATGAGCCAACAGGAAGTCAATTGCGTGTGTTACCGCAATGTTACGAGGGGAGTGTTACCGGCGTTACTGATGCGATTCAGCGGCGCGGCGGGGCTGATTCGACGGTTTTTTGTCTGACAAAATTCTGGGTCTGGAATAAACCAATGTGGGAGCGAGCCTGCTCGCGAAGGCGGCGGATCAGTCAACACAGTGTTGAATGACACACCGCTTTCGCGAGCAGGCTCGCTCCCACAGGGGATTGCAATCAGTCTGTCGGGAGGCGTTCCAGGCCGACGAACGGGCAGGCTGCCAGCAGGTCGGGGAGGCTGCGGCCATCGGCCAGACGCAGATCTTGCGGCGCCAGTTCGGCAAGGGGATACAGGACGAACGCACGTTCCTGAATCTGGTAATGCGGGACTTTCAGGCGCGGTTCGTCGATCAGTCGATCACCAAACAGCAGAATGTCCAGATCCAGCGTGCGCGGGCCCCAACGCTCAAGGCGTTCGCGACCCTGGTCGTTCTCGATCGCTTGCAGCGCATCGAGCAGTTCAAGCGGTGCGAGCGAACTGTCGAGCGCCGCCACCGCGTTGGTGTAACGCGGTTGGCCTGGCAACAGAGAATCGCTTTGATAGAACGCGGAGACGCCCGCGAGTGAGGTCTGTGGCAATTGCCCCAGCGCCTCGACGGCGCTGCGCAATTGTTCGGCCGGGTCAGCGAGGTTGCTGCCCATGCCGATGTAGATGCGTTCCATGCCTTTACTCGCCTGTCGCGCTCGGGGCACCGGCACGTTTGCGCTTGGAACCGCTGCTGCGGCGACGTTTGCGCGGTGCGCCGCTGGCGTCATCACCCTTGCCGCTGAGGTCGCGGATCATGTCGCGGCGCTCGCTGTCGTTGGCGTCCTGATAGTCCGTCCACCATTCGCCGAGGCCATCAGTCTCCTCGCCTGCGCTTTCACGCAACAGCAGGAAATCGTAGCCGGCGCGGAAACGCGGATTGTCCAGCAACAGGTCGGCACGTTTGCCGCTGCGGCGTGGCAAACGTTCCTGCATGTCCCAGATCTCGCGGATCGGCATGGTGAAGCGTTTTGGAATCGCGATGCGCTGACACTGTTCGGCGATCAGCTCGTGGGCGCCTTCCTGCATCGCCGGAATCGGCGGCATGCCACGTTCCTGCAACCGCAGCACGCGAGCCGGCAGGGCAGGCCACAGCAGCGCGGCAAACAGGAACGCCGGGGTCACCGGTTTGTTCTGCTTGATGCGCAGGTCGGTGTTAGTCAGCGCTTCGCTGATCAGCGTGTGGGTGTATTCCGGATTGTGTTCCAGCGCATCGGCACTGGCCGGGAAAAGCGGGGCGAACAGTTGCAGATCGACCAGCATTTCGAAAGTGATCGCACCGTGCCCGGAGAGGAACAGCTTGAGCACTTCTTCGAACAGCCGCGCCGACGGGATCTCGCGCAGCATCGGCGCCAATTCGCGGATCGGCTGCACAGTGTGCTTCTCGATGCCAAAGTTGAGCTTGGCGGCGAAACGCACGGCACGCAGCATGCGTACCGGGTCTTCCTGGTAGCGCTGCTTCGGATCGCCGATCAGGCGGATCAAGTGATTGCGGATGTCGTGTACGCCGTTGGCGTAGTCGAGGATGCGCTCGCTGACCGGATCGTAATACAGGGCGTTGATGGTGAAGTCGCGGCGTTGCGCGTCTTCTTCCAGGGTGCCGTAAACGTTGTCACGCAGAATCCGCCCGCTCTCGTTGCGCGACGACTGGTTGCTGTCTTCGTCGTCTTCGTTGACCGGGTGATTGGCGCGGAAAGTCGCGACTTCGATGATTTCGCGACCGAAATGGATATGCACCAGTTTGAAGCGGCGACCGATAATCCGCGCATTGCGGAATTCGGCACGGACTTGCTCAGGCGTGGCGCTGGTGGCGACGTCGAAGTCCTTGGGCGTGATGCCCAGCAGCATGTCACGCACGCAACCGCCGACCAGATAAGCCTGGTAACCGGCACCTTGCAGGCGTTCGACGATATTCACCGCATAGCGGCTGAATTGCGTTTTCTGCAGCGAATGCTGGCCGCTGTTGAGCACTTCAGGGGTGCTGCGGATGTGTTGCGTACGACGCACGGGAGTTCGGAATGACTGGAACAACTTCTTCAGCATGGGATGCACTGTTTGAAGGAATGTTCGGCCATACCAAAGAATGACCGCATGATGGGCGCAGATTCTAGCATTTAGTCGGGGGATGGTGTAGGACACGGCCGATTTGAGCTGCAAGCCGCAGGCTACAGGCATCGCGCGCGATAAAAATGGGGGATTTTGCAGCGGAGGAGAAACTACAAGGGGAGCCGAAGCTCCCCAAGAAGTAGTTGCGTGCTCTTTTTATTATTGATTCGGGCTTCTTGTTTTTGTTGAGTGCCCTCGCCACGAAGCGTTTCCTTCGTGACCCTCCCAATCGGGAGCCAAGAGCAAACGGATTGCTTTGGTCGCTGAATTGCAGTGATCTCTCGATCCAACCAGTACAGGCTCTGTCTTAGGACAGTTTTTGTTGTTCTCGGCCTGGTCGTGGGGCAAGCCCCAAATACAACGCCTCTCCAAAAGAATCAGTTAGCTGCGCCTCTCGCCGTCTTGTTTTTATTGTGCGTGAGTCGATTCGTCTTATTTTTATTGTCTTGTGCATTGCTTGTTATTGTTCTTGTACCAAACATATAGCAGGGGTCGTGCCAACTTTTGCGAAACCCAGTAAAACAAAGGGTTAGGTCGATATAACCGTTCTGTCGGGGCGAAAAAAAGCCGGGGTTTCGTTACCGATAACCCCGGCTTCTGTTACGTGAATCGACTGAGGTAACAGTTTTTTCACATCTTCATGCGTTACCCGCACACTCGACAGGTAACGTTCAGCTCTCGCTGGCGACCCCGGTCTTGCGCCGGGGGATGCCCAGACGCTGACGGCGTTCCCACAGACATTTACGGCTGACGCCCAGTTTGCGCGCCAGTTCGGTCTCGGTCATGTGGTCCTGATGCTCAAGGACGAAATGCTGGAAGTAGTCCTCCAGCGACAGGTCTTCGGTCGGTTCATGGCTGCTGTTGCTGGCGTTACCCGCGGTTTGTGGCGGCAGACCGATGAACTCGTCGTCTTCCAGGTCGCTCAGCTCGATGTCGATGCCCAGCAGTTCGGCAGAAATTTCCGCGCTTTCGCTGAGAATCACCGCCCGCTCGACCGCGTTCTCCAGCTCACGCACGTTCCCCGGCCAGGAATAGTGCCGGATCGCCTGTTCGGCATCGGCAGCAAACTTCAGGTCGGTACGGTTGATGCGCGCACTCTGGCGAGCGAGGAAGGCATTGGCGATTTCATTGACGTCGGCGCCACGCTCGCGCAGAGCCGGCAGTTTCAACGCGATCACATGCAGACGGTAATAAAGATCTTCACGGAACTGACCGATTTTCGCCAGGCTCTTCAAGTCACGGTGAGTCGCGGCGATCAGGCGCACATCGACCTTCTGCGACTGCACCGAACCGACCCGGCGAATTTCGCCTTCCTGCAACACGCGCAGCAGGCGGGCCTGGGCTTCCAGTGGCAGTTCGCCGATTTCGTCGAGGAACAAGGTGCCGCCGTCCGCCGCTTCGACCAGACCGGCGCGACCAGCGCTGGCGCCAGTGAACGCACCTTTTTCGTGGCCAAACAGTTCGGACTCGATCAGGCTTTCCGGAATGGCTGCACAGTTCACCGAAATCATCGGCGCCTTGGCGCGTTTCGACAGATTGTGCAGGGCGCGGGCCACCAGTTCTTTACCGGTGCCGGACTCGCCCTGAATCAGGACATTGGAATCGGTGGGCGCGACCTTGCGGATCTTGCTGTACAGATCCTGCATCGGCGGACAGGAACCGATGATGCCGATCTCGCCATTGCTGTTGTCGACGGCAGATTTGCCGCTGCCATTGGCCGGTTTGCTGGCAACCGCTTCGCCGGCAGCCGGTGCCGATTGACGATCACGCAGGATCCGCGCGACAGCTTGAAGCATTTCATCGTGGTCGAAAGGCTTGGCGATGTAGTCCACCGCGCCCATCTTCATCGAGTCGACCGCCGAACGCAGGCTGGCGTAACTGGTCATGATCAGCACCGGCGTACCTTGGCCGAGCTTGATCAGCTCGGTGCCCGGTGCGCCCGGCAAACGCAGATCGCTGACGATCAAATCGAACGTAGGAATGGTGAAGCGTTCTTGTGCTTCCTGCACTGAACCGGCTTCGCTGACCTGGTACTGATTACGTTCCAGCAGGCGGCGCAAGGCGGAGCGGATAATTGTTTCGTCTTCGACGATCAAAATGTGCGGCATTGATTCGATACTCTCGACGGTCTCAGTTCACAGCGGACGTCGCTTCGACATGACGCGGTAAGGTCACCCGGATACGGGTGCCGCGTTGGCTTTGTACATCAGCCGGGCTGTCGATGGTGATTTGTCCATAATGCTCTTCAACGATGGAATAGACCAGTGCAAGGCCCAGACCGGTGCCTTCGCCAGGATCCTTGGTGGTGAAGAAGGGTTCGAACAATCGATCCATGATGTTCTTCGGAATACCGCTGCCTTCGTCTTCGACGATCAGATCGACCGTGTGTTCGCCGGCTTCGCTCTTGACCCGTACCGCACTGTGCGGCGGCGAGGCGTCGCGGGCGTTGGAGAGCAGATTGATCAGCACCTGGGCGAGCCGCTGCGGATCGCCTTCGACCCAGTGATCGGGATCGCACAGGTTGTAGAACTGCACTTCGAAATTGCGTCGGTTCAGCGCCAGCAGGCCGATGGCATCCTGCGCGACTTCCGCCAGACAAACGGGCTCGTCGCTATGCTGATGGCTGCCGGCGTGTGCGAAGCTCATCAGCGACTGGACGATGCGTGATACACGTTTGGTCTGTTCAAGAATCTGTCCGCTGATTTCCGTCAGCTCGCCGTCGTCTTCACGCTCTTCGCGCAGGTTCTGCGCCAGACAGGCGATGCCGGTGATCGGGTTGCCGATTTCGTGGGCCACACCCGCCGCGAGACGACCGATGCTGGCCAGTCGTTCGGAGTGCACCAGTTTGTCTTCGAGCATCTGCGTTTCGGTCAAATCTTCGACCAGCAGCACCAGGCCACTGTTACCCGGCGCCAACGGCTCATCAATCGCCGCTTTGTGCAGGTTCAGCCAACGGGTCTGCCCATCAAGGGCCAGATGTTGTTTGTGCAAATGCTCGTCGGGCAGATTGATGAAGCCTTGCAGCAATTCCTTCCACGGCTCGCCAATGGTGCTCAGGCGCGAACCGACCACGCGTTGCGCGGCGATCCCGGTGAGTTCTTCCATGGCCTTGTTCCACATCAGGATCTCTTGATCCTTGGCCAGCGAGCAGACGCCCATCGGCAGTTCCTGCAAGGTCTGCCGGTGATAGCGACGCAGGGCATCGAGTTCGGCGGCCAGACCTGTAAGGCGCGAGTGGTAATCCTCGAGGCGGCTTTCGATGAAGTGGATGTCTTCAGTCACATAGTTTTCGCCGCCGGCCTTGTATGGCAGGAAGGTTTCCACCATGTCCTGCGCCACGCTCGGGCCCATCAGGCCGGAGAGGTTGGCTTCGATGCGGTCGCGCAAACGGCGCAAGGCGTATGGACGGCGTTCATCGAACGGCAGATAAAGATCACGCAGCGCTTGTTCGACTTCTTTTTGCGCAGCCTTGGCGCCCAGCGGTTTGGCCAGTTGTGTGGCGAATTCCTGGGGTGAGGCGGCGTGCAGTTCGCGCCGCTGCGGACGACGGACGTTATCCACCGCGCAGGCCTCGGCGGCGCTGGCTTCTTCGGGGCTGGCGTTGGTGAACAGCGAGATCAGCGTGAACATCAACACGTTGGCGGCGAGCGAGGCGATGGCCGCCATGTGCCAACTGGTGTCGTCGAGCACGTAAATCATGTTCAGCAGAGGAATGTAGAAACCCTGCAGATTGCCGACCAGCGGCAGCAGCATCGTGACTACCCAGACCAGAATCCCTGCGAGCAGACCAGCGATAAAGCCACGCCGGTTGGCGGTCGGCCAGTAAAGCACCGACAGCACACCCGGGAGGAATTGCAGCGTCGCGACAAACGCGACGATGCCGAGGTTGGCCAGATCCTGTTCGGCGCCGAGCATCAGGTAGAAGCCGAAACCGGCCATGATGATCGCGACGATCAGCGCCCGACGGGTCCACTTCAGCCAGCGGTAGATATTGCCTTCGGCCGGTGGCTGATAGAGCGGCAACACCAAGTGGTTCAGCGCCATGCCCGACAGCGCCAGGGTGGTGACGATGATCAGACCGCTGGCCGCTGACAGACCGCCGACATAGGCGAGCAACGCCAGCGGTTTGCTGTTGGCGGCGATGCCGATGCCGAGGGTGAAGTATTCCGGATTGGTCGTGGCACCGAGTTTGAGGCCGGCCCAGAGAATCAGCGGCACTGCCAGGCTCATCAGCAGCAGGAACAGCGGCAAACCCCAGCTCGCGCTGACCAGCGAACGCGGGTTGAGGTTCTCGGTAAACGTCATGTGATACATGTGCGGCATCACGATCGCCGAGGCGAAGAACACCAGCAGCAGCGTGCGCCACGGGCCTTCCTGCAATGGCGTATGCAGGGCGGCGAGGGCGGTCTGATTTTGCAGCAGCCACAGTTCCAGCTGTTGCGGGCCGTCGAACACACCGTACAGCGCATACAGGCCAACGCCGCCGAGGGCGACCAGTTTGATCACCGACTCGAAGGCAATCGCGAATACCAGCCCTTCGTGCTTTTCACGCGTGGCGATATGCCGGGAGCCGAAGAAAATCGTGAACAGAATGATCAGCGCACAGAACGCCAAAGCGACGCGGCTCTGGATCGGTTCGCCCGTGAGGATGCCGATGGAGTCGGCCACAGCCTGAATCTGCAACGCCAGCAAGGGCAGCACACCGATCAGCATGAAAATCGTGGTCAGCGCGCCGGCCCAGGTGCTGCGAAAGCGGAACGCGAACAGATCCGCCAGCGACGACAGTTGATAGGTGCGGGTGATTTTCAGGATCGGATAGAGCAACACCGGCGCCAGCAGAAACGCGCCGGACACGCCGAGGTAGCTGGACAGAAAGCCATAACCGTACTGATACGCGAGGCCGACCGTGCCGTAGAACGCCCACGCACTGGCGTAAACCCCCAGCGACAAGGTGTAGGTCAGCGGGTGGCGAATGATTGCGCGCGGGATCATGCCCCGTTCGCTGACCCAGGCAACGCCGAACAGCGTCGCCAGGTACGCGGCGCTGATCAGGATCATCTGGGTCAGGCTAAAGCTCATCGGCATCTTTTTGGCTCTGCAGGATGAAGGTCACGACGATGAGGATCAGCCAAAGCAGATAGGGGCGATACCAGGCGCCCGTAGCGTCGATCCACCAATCCATGATGGCGGGGGAAAACAGGTAGATCCCCACGACTAAAAGCAGGACCAAGCGATAGATGTACATCCCGGCCTCTCTTTTTTATGCGCGTGCCCGAAAACGTGCGGCGATGGTAACGGATGGGCGCGCGACTGCAAGTGTCGTCATGGCAGTTGCGCCTCGGGCAGGGTCAGTGTGCGCGGGATCTTGCTGGCATCCCAGTGCGCGCTGCCCCACGCCAGCAACTCTTGTGGCGAGGCGTGTTCCAGTTCGGCGCCGGGGTTTTGCCCCAATGCCCGCAGGGCGCGCAGCAGCAACGGCGTCGCTTGATCGGCTTGCAGCGGCGGCGAGCGGTAGGACTTGCCGAGCTTGTTGCCGTCCGGCTGGGTGATCAGCGGCAGGTGCAGGTAGCGCGGCTGACGCAAACCCAGCAGTTCTTGCAGATATAGCTGGCGCGGGGTCGAGTCGAGCAGGTCGGCACCGCGGACAATGTCGGTGATGCCTTGCCAGGCGTCATCGAGCACCACGGCCAATTGATAAGCGTAGAGGCCGTCGCGACGGCGGATCACGAAGTCACCGACGTCACGACCCAGATGCTGGCGGTATTCACCCTGCACGCGGTCGACGAAGTGGTATTCCAGTTCCGGCACGCGCAGGCGAATGGCGGCGTCTTGCTGGTCATGGCCGAGATTGCGGCACAGGCCCGGATAAATGCCGTTGTAGGGTTCGAGCTGTTTGCGCGAGCAGGTGCAGGCATACGCGAGGCCGTGATTGAACAGGCTGTTCAGCACTTCGGCGTAGGCGTCGTGCCGATCGCTCTGACGCACCATGTCGCCGTCCCATTCGAAGCCATAGCTTTCCAGCGCCTTGAGGATCGCGGCTTGCGCACCGGGCTCTTCACGGGGCGGATCGAGGTCTTCCATGCGCACCAGCCAGCGACCGCCGACCGAGCGCGCGTCGAGGTAAGAGGCGAGGGCGGCGACCAGCGAACCGAAGTGCAGGTGGCCACTGGGGGTGGGGGCGAAGCGGCCGATGTAGGCGGGGGATGTTTTGGCAGTCATGAAGACGAAACTACTTTTCAGGCTATACGCAGGTCAACTTGTGGGAGCGAGCCTGCTCGCGAAAGCGTAGTGTCAGACGATTAAATGCTGAATGACACAGCGCTTTCGCGAGCAGGCTCGCTCCCACAAGAGCAAAAGGCAAAGGCAAACGTCAGAAACAAAAACGGAGCGTTCGCACGCTCCGTTTTTCGTTCAGGTCGAGATTACTTGCCGACCTGCTTTTCCTTGATTTCCGCCAGGGTCTTGCAGTCGATGCACAGATCCGCCGTCGGACGGGCTTCGAGGCGCTTGACGCCGATCTCGATGCCGCAGGACTCGCACCAGCCGTATTCTTCGTCCTGAATCAGCTCCAGCGTCTTGTCGATCTTCTTGATCAACTTGCGCTCGCGATCGCGGGCGCGCAGCTCCAGGGCGAATTCTTCTTCCTGACTGGCACGGTCGGCCGGGTCAGGGAAGTTGGCCGCTTCGTCTTTCATATGATCAACAGTACGGTCGACTTCCTGCATCAAGTCCTGTTTCCACTTGTTCAGGATCTTGGTGAAGTGCGCGCGCATCGGAGCGCCCATGTACTCTTCACCGGCCTTCGGAACGTAAGGTTCGAAGCCGCTGATCGTCGTTTGCTGCTGTTGCTTTGCTTGGGTGGGCATGAAATGGACCGCCTCTACTCTTGTAATCCATTGCGCAGGATTGCTCCATCACCGACACCTGCCGGCCCTGCGGCTGCAAGCGGGCGAACTTACCAGATCAATTCGGCCTGCGCTACTCCCGGATGTCGAGGCCCCGGCGGGTGGCGCTTGCAAATGTTTGGCAAGCCGTGTCTGGTGGTGTTGAAGACCTGTTCAATCACTGATTTTAGTCAATCCTGGAGCGTACGCTCATATCGTTACAGTCCAGCGTTCTTGAGGCTGTGACCGCTGCGGGTTCTCGCTCGTTCCGGCAGATGGGTAGAATCGTCTCTTTTTCCCTGCCGAAGGAAAACCAATGGCTCCCTACAGTGCGCGCAGTCGTGCGATCGAACCGTTCCATGTGATGGCGCTGCTGGCGCGGGCCAATGAATTGCAGGCTGAAGGCCACGACGTGATCCACCTGGAAATCGGCGAGCCGGACTTCACCACCGCTGAGCCGATCATTCGTGCCGGCCAGGCCGCGCTGACGGCTGGCAAGACCCGTTACACCGCCGCCCGCGGGATTCCCGAGCTGCGCGAGGCGATTGCCGGGTTTTATCAATCGCGCTATGGCCTGAACATCGATCCACGGCGGATTCTGATCACGCCGGGCGGTTCCGGTGCACTGTTGCTGGCCAGTGCGTTGCTGGTCGACCCCGGCAAACACTGGCTGTTGGCGGACCCGGGCTACCCGTGCAACCGTCACTTCCTGCGACTGGTCGAGGGCGCGGCGCAGCTGGTGCCGGTGGGGCCGGACGTACGTTATCAACTGACCCCGGATCTGGTTGCGCGGCATTGGGATCACGACAGCGTCGGTGCCCTGGTCGCCTCACCGGCCAATCCGACCGGAACGATCCTGACCCGCGACGAACTGGCCGGGTTATCCACTGCCATCAAGGCTCGCCATGGTCATCTGGTGGTGGACGAGATCTACCACGGCCTGACTTACGGCACCGATGCGGCGAGCGTATTGGAAGTCGATGACAGTGCTTTCGTGTTGAACAGTTTCTCAAAATATTTCGGCATGACCGGTTGGCGTCTGGGCTGGCTGGTGGCGCCGGATGCCGCGGTCAGCGAGCTGGAGAAACTGGCGCAGAACCTCTACATCAGTGCGCCGAGCATGGCGCAATACGCGGCATTGGCGTGTTTCGAACCGGACACTATCGCCATTCTGGAGGAGCGCCGCGCCGAATTCGGTCGTCGCCGCGACTTCCTCCTGCCAGCGTTGCGCGAGTTGGGTTTCAACATCGCCGTGGAGCCGGAGGGTGCCTTCTATCTGTACGCCGATATCAGCCAGTTCGGCGGCGATGCCTTCGCGTTCTGTCGACATTTCCTCGAAACCGAACATGTTGCTTTCACCCCGGGTCTGGATTTCGGTCGCTATCAGGCCAGCCACCATGTGCGTTTTGCCTACACGCAAAACCTCCCTCGCTTACAGCAAGCGGTGGAGCGTATTGCGCGTGGCTTGAAGAGCTGGCAAGGCTGATGCACTTTTATCCACCTCTGGAAGAGGCGCGCCTGATTCGTCGTTACAAGCGTTTTCTTGCCGATATCGAAACCGTTAGCGGCGAGTTGCTGACCATTCACTGCCCGAACACCGGCTCGATGCTCAATTGCCAGGTCGAAGGCGGGCAGGTCTGGTTCAGCCGTTCCAACGATCCGAAGCGCAAACTGCCTGGCACCTGGGAAATTGGCGAAACCCCGCAGGGCCGCTTGTTTTGCGTGAACACCGCGCGCGCCAATGGTCTGGTCGAAGAGGCCTTGCAGGCGGGTGTCATCAGCGAATTGAACGGCTTTACCGCGTTGAAGCGCGAAGTGGCGTACGGGCAGGAAAAGAGCCGTATCGATTTCCGCCTCGAATACCCCAGTGGTCCGGCGTACGTGGAAGTGAAAAGCGTCACGCTGGGCTTCGACGGTACGGCGGTGGCGGCATTTCCCGATGCGGTGACCCAGCGTGGCGCCAAACATCTGCGGGAGTTGGCGCATCTGGCGCGGGACGGGATTCGCGCGGTGCAGTTGTACTGTGTCAATCTGAGCGGGATTGAAGCGGTGCGGCCGGCAAAGGAAATCGATTCGGCCTACGCCGATGCACTGCTTGAAGCGGTCGCCTGCGGCGTTGAAGTGCTGGCGTATGGCGTACGCCTGGACCATGAGGAAATGGTCATCGACCGGCGTCTCGACGTGCTGCTCAACGGTTAAACATCGATCCACAGGCCTTGCGCGTCTTCGCGGCAAGGGATGGCGGTGAGGGCTTGCCCGGCGCAAGGCCCGGCGACGCATTCACCGTCCTCGATCAGAAACAGGGCGCCGTGGGTGGCGCACTGGATCAGGCTGTTGCTCGGGTCGAGAAACTGGTCGGGTTGCCATTCCAGTCCGACGCCCCGATGCGGGCAGCGGTTGAGGTAGACATAGGCCTGGCCGCTGCGGCGCACGGCGAACAGCTTGTTCCCGTCGACTTCAAATCCACGGCTGGCGGCTTCGGCGAGTTCAGCGCCTGCGCAGAGAAACTTCATGGCTATCCTTTAGTGTCGGCTCGTGTCCGGATATGTCCGAGCTTGACGTTTAAATGCAAACAATTATCAAATGACGGCCTTCGTCCGCAGGGCGGCTGGCTGCTGCCGAGGATACTTGGCCTGTCATCCGGATGCCCGGGAAAACCACGTTCAAGGAAGCTGCGTATGCGCCTGAGTACCCGCGTTGCTGTGCTGTGTGTCGGACTTATGGTCAGCCACCAGGCTGCAGCGGCTGATTTGCCGCAACGTTGGGTCAGTGCTGGCGGCGCGTTGTCCGAATGGGTTGCAGCATTGGGCGGTGAGGCGAAACTGGTCGGCGTCGACACCACCAGTCAGCATCCGGAGTCGCTGAAGGCGCTGCCAAGCATCGGTTATCAGCGCAGCCTTTCCGCTGAGGGCATTCTCAGTTTGCGCCCGGACCTCTTGATCGGCACCGAAGAAATGGGGCCGCCGCCGGTTCTTTCGCAAGTCAAAGCGGCCAAGGTTCAGGTGGAATTGTTCTCGGCTCAGCCGGATCTGCCGACCCTGGAAAAAAACCTCACACATCTGGGCCAGTTGCTTGGCGCCGAGCCGCAAGCGGTGCAGTTGCTGCACAGTTATCAACAGCAACTCGATGCCCAGCAGGCACGGGTTGCTCAAATGCAGACCCAACAAAAAGCGCCGGGTGTGCTGCTGTTGCTCGGGCATGCCGGTGGCAAGCCATTGATTGCCGGCAAAGACACCGCCGCCGATTGGCTGCTGCAACAGGCCGGCGGGCATAACCTCGCCACGCACACCGGTTACAAGCCGTTTTCTGTGGAATCGCTCGCCAGTCTCGATCCCGAAGTGCTGGTGTTCGCCGACCGCGCGCTGACCGGTGAAGCGGCGAAAGCGGCGCTGTTCAAGGAAAACCCGATTCTCAATTCAAGCCGTGCCGCCAAGGCGGGTCGTGTACTGGAGCTGGATCCGACCTTGTTGGTCGGCGGCCTCGGGCCACGTTTGCCTGCGGCGTTGAAAACCCTGTCTGACGGTTTCTACCCGGCCAAGAGCGGCCAATGACCACACTGGTAAAACCCCGTGCCTTGTTTATTGGCCTGACGCTTCTGTGTTTGTTGGCGATCTGGTTGTCGTTGGCGCTCGGCCCGGTCAGCTTGCCGCTGCTGGATACATTGCGCGCGGCGCTGCGCATGCTCGGCGTGCCGTTGGCGCCGGAGGGGCTGGAGCAGGCTGAGCTGATTCTTGGGCAGATTCGTTTGCCGCGAACTCTGCTCGGGCTGGCGGTTGGCGGCGTGCTGGCATTGTCCGGTGTGGCGATGCAGGGGCTGTTTCGTAATCCGCTGGCGGATCCGGGGCTGGTGGGTGTTTCCAGCGGCGCGGCGTTGGGCGCAGCGATTGCGATTGTCGGCGGTTCGTTTTTTGGCGGGTTACCGGAATGGTTCGGGCCTTATTTATTGTCGGTCTGCGCGTTTCTCGGCGGGCTTGGCGTCACGGCGCTGGTCTATCGACTCGGTCGCCGCAACGGCCAGACCAATGTCGCGACCATGTTGCTCGCGGGTATTGCCCTGACCGCACTGGCCAGTTCGGCGGTCGGGCTGTTTACGTATCTGGCGGATGACGCGACCTTGCGCACGTTGACCTTCTGGAACCTCGGCAGCCTCAACGGCGCCAGTTACGCGCGGTTGTGGCCGTTGCTGATCATCAGCGCCGGCGTCGCGTTGTGGCTACCGCGTCGGGCCAAGGCGTTGAATGCGTTGTTACTGGGCGAATCGGAAGCCGGGCATTTGGGTATCGATGTCGAAAAGCTCAAACGCGAGTTGGTGTTCTGCACGGCGCTGGGTGTCGGCGCGGCGGTGGCAGCGGCGGGCATGATCGGTTTCGTCGGCCTGGTGGTGCCGCATCTGGTGCGTTTGCTCGCAGGTCCCGATCATCGGGTGTTGCTGCCGGCGTCCGTGCTGGCCGGAGCGAGCCTGCTGCTGCTCGCCGATCTGGTGGCACGGCTGGCGCTGGCGCCGGCGGAGTTGCCGATCGGTATCGTCACGGCGTTTATCGGCGCGCCATTCTTCCTTTATCTGCTGCTGCGAGGGCGTGCCTGATGTTGCGTGCGCACAATCTGCACATCCGTCGTGGCCGCAAGGCAGTGCTCAGCGAAATCACTCTGCAGCTTGAGCCCGGTGAAGTACTCGGTGTGCTCGGGCCGAACGGTGCCGGTAAAAGCACTTTGCTCGGGGCTTTGTGCGGTGAATTGACGGCCAGTGACGGCGAGGTGTCCCTCGATGGCGAAGCATTGAGTCACTGGAGCGGCACGCAACGCGCCCAGCGCCTGGCCGTGTTGCCCCAAGTCTCAACCCTGGATTTCGCCTTTCGTGTTGAAGAAGTCGTCGGCATGGGCCGTTTGCCTTGGCAAAGCGGCCGGGTGCGCGATGACGAGATCGTCGTCGCGGCGCTGAAGGCAGCGGATGCCGGGCATCTGAGCGGGCGCAGCTATCTGGCGTTGTCCGGCGGTGAACGTCAGCGCGTGCATCTGGCGCGAGTGCTGGCGCAGCTATGGCCTGGCCAGGCCGGGCAAACATTGTTGCTCGATGAGCCGACATCCATGCTCGATCCGCTGCATCAGCACACCACCTTGCAAGCGGTGCGCGAGTTTGCCGACCGCGGTGCAGCGGTATTGGTGATCCTGCATGATCTGAATCTGGCCGCGCGCTATTGTGATCGGGTGTTGTTGCTTGAAGGGGGGCATCCGGTCGCACTGGATACACCTGAGCAAGTGTTGCGCCCGGATTTGCTGAAAGCCGTATTCGGTCTCGAAGTCTTGGTGCAGCCGCACCCGGAGCGTGGGCATCCGCTAATCATCGCCCGCTGATTTCTCATCGAGGTGATTGCATGCGTGGGATGTGGCTGTTGGCGATGTTGCTGCTTGCGGGGTGTCAGCATGTTGTGGCGCCACCACCGCCGATCAGTGGCGAGATTCGCGATCTGCGCAGCGGCGAGGTGCTGACAGCGCAGCAACTGGTGACGCGTCTTGCTCAGCCTGAGCGGCTGATCATTGGCGAGCAGCATGACAATGCCGATCATCATGCCGCCCAGTTATGGTTGTTGCAGGTACTCGCTGAACAGCGGCCGCAGGGCAGTCTGTTACTGGAGATGCTGACGCCAGAGCAACAGCCTCGCGTCGATCAAGTGCGTCGGGCCGCGACGCCTCCGGCCGATCTCCCGGGGGCACTCGCCTGGCAGGATGGCTGGGACTGGACCCTTTACGGGCCGATTGTGCGCTTCGCCCTCGCGCAACCCTGGCCGCTACTGTCGGCGAATCTGGATAACAGTGAAATCCGCCCGATCTATCGCGCTCCGCCGTTGTTGAGCGGGGAGCGTACGAACACCGCTTCCGTGAAAAGTACATTGCTCGAGCAAATCGCTGATTCCCACTGCGGCCTGCTTCCCGCAGCACAAATGCCGGCGATGCTCGCGGTTCAACAGCAGCGTGACCGGCGCATGGCCGAACGGTTGATGGCAGCGCCGATGCCGTCAACGTTGTTGGCCGGCGCGTGGCATGCGCGAAAGGATGTGGGCGTGCCGTTGCACCTACTGGATCTGGGCGCCAGCCAGCCCCCGACTGTGTTGATGCTGGCCGAGCAGGGCGGTGAGGTTACCTCAGCAATGGCCGACTACGTCTGGTACACCCCGGCCACACCCAAGCAGGACTACTGCGAGCAGATGCGCAAACAATTCGGTAAATGACTTTTCCACAGGCAAAAAAAGACCCGGTAAAAACCGGGTCAAATAACCGTGATTAGCCTGATGAGGAGATAATCTGAGAGTCCGAACCAAGGGCTTTTCAGAATATCGACTGATCTCGCGACCAGTTGTGATAATCATAGCGATTCTCATTACCGCGTCAACAACTGTTTTCTCATTTCGTTGATTTAGTCGCTGGAATGGCCGGTATGGCCCGCAAACAAAGGGCCCTGCCTCAGATTTTGTTGGCGCTCAATTGGCTGACTTGCTTGTTCAACTGGCCGATGCGCCGCGCCATGCTCTCGATCAGGCTGTGGGCAATTTTCGGATTGGTGCGGGTCATGCTCAAAAATTGCTCACCGGGGATCAGCATCACCGTGCTCGCTTCCCGCGCAATCACCGTGGCATTGCGCGGCTCGTGCGTGAACACCGCCATCGCGCCGAATATTTCGTCCCTGGGCACTTCGCCGACCTTGTGGCCATCGACAAATGCTTCCGCATGCCCGTCGATGATCACGAATACGTGATCGGCGGCGTCACCTTGATTGATCAGAACGGTCCCGGCTTCAACCCGCTTAAAACCATTGGTGCTGCGAAACTCGCGAGGTTTCAGCTCTGCCACCGCATGGGCGAGCATTGCCATTTGCCCCAGCAGGTAGGCAAGAAATTGCTCCGCCCGAGGTGCATCGGCATACACATGCTCGAACACCGCAGCGCGTCGATAGGGCGTCAGGCGCAATGGCCCGTCGCTGCACAAGCGGCAATCGCCCCAGTCATCGCCACGCTGCAGGCCGATCAAATCGCCGTCCTGCCAATAAAACAGCGGGCGGGCAGCGAGGCAGCCGGTAATCACCCCCTCAGTCAGCAGAAACAACTGATCGCCGGGTAACTGCGCGAGCAGATCATCCGGCGCGTCCAGCTGCAGTTCTGCGCCACACGGCGCCAAGCCCTGCAGCCATTGCGCAGGCAAATTCTGCAGGCGATTGATCAGTGCATCGGCCCAAGCCGATTGTTCCCCCAGTAAATACATAACGGTCAATGCCCGTTCAGTTCTTGTGGCGCGAGGAAATGGCTTCAAGTTGTTTGTTCAGGGCGTCCTTGCGTTCGGCGGGGATGTCGTTCCAGTGCACGTCCATCAGCGCGCCCTCGATCGCATACAACAACACCTTCGATGCGCGAAACCCGCGGGTACGCACGGCCCGGTAGGCGTCCACCGCGCCCAGGCGACGCAAGTCCGAGGCGCTGTGGATGCCCACGGCATGCAGCCATTGCGCCGACGTCTTGCCAAGATTCTTCAGGTGTTGCAGTTCATCATTCATCAAGCCTCCTTGCGACGGCCGAATGGTGCGTGGGCGAGCTTCTCAGGAGTGTAGCCATCAGTAGGAAAAGCGTGGTTGTTTGGTCGGATTCGACGCAAATGCTTCTAAGAAAGGGCGCTTGTAAGGCTTGCGAGCGCAGAAAGGCAGGAGGAAACACATTCCAAATGTGGGAGCGAGCCTGCTCGCGAAAGCGCTATGACTTTCACGATCAGGGTGACTGACACTCCCTCTTCGCGAGCAGGCTCGCTCCCACCAGGTGGGTGTTGTATCAGAGAGGGGTATGCATATCAGCGAGTGCGATAGCGCAGGCGCGTACCGAAATTCATCGACATCAGAATCTCGTCGGCACTCAGCTCTGGCGGGAAGTAAGCCCCGGAAATCTGCGCGTGGGCCAGGCTGGCGCCTTCCAGCGATGCATTGCGAAAATCGATCCCACGCAAATCGGCGGAACGGAAGTATGCGTCCCGGAAATCCACGCCATCGGCATTCAGTTCACGCAAATCGAGCCCACGGAAATCGCCGCCGACCATGTCGATCGGGCCGTCCTGTGGACGCTCCTTGTTGAAACCTGTGATGTCGTCTTTGTGCAGCAAGGCATACAGCGGGGTGTCGAGAAGTTTCGGCTGGCTCATGTCATATCACCGTTGGTTTTATGACGCCAGTATAGTGCCACTATTTGACGGCCGTGAAGCAAGCGAGGGCTTCACGGCCGAAATAGTTTCTTACAGGCCTGGCAGGCGCTGACGGATCTGCGCGACCACGGTGTCCAGCGTGCCGGATTCATTGGTTTGCACGCGCTTGCTGCGCAGAATTTCTTCCGGCGTCAGCGCTTCACGGTTGGCCTGCTGTGCTTCGATCACCGCCAGGGTGGCGTCGGATGGATCCTTCTGGTCGGCCTGACGGACCGCCAGCCAGCTCTCGATCACCGCTTGTGGCGCGTTGCAGTCGAGGATCAGGAACGGCGTGCCGGTGGCTTCGGCGATTTTCGCTGCGCTGTCACGCTGCTCACGCTTCAAGTAAGTGGCGTCAATCACCACCGGGAAACCGGCGTGCAGGATCACCTCCGCGATTTCATGCAGACGCGCGTAGGTCGCAGCGCTGGCGTCGGCACTGTAAATGCCGGCCTGCACGTCGTTGGCGACGGTTTGCTCTCCGAACAGACGCTTGCGTTCTACGTCCGACCGCAGGCGAATGGCGCCCAGCGCTTCGACCAGACGCATGGCCACGTGGCTTTTGCCGACTGCGGAAACGCCGTGGGTGATGGCCATGAAGCGCGAAGGAATGGTGCTGTAACTTTCCGCCAGGTTGGCGTAGTTGCGGTACTGACGCAGGGTGGTGGCGCGCTGCACCGGGGTCGCGTCCGCCGGCATGCTGAACAGCGCAACCTTGGCGCGAACCAGGGCGCGGTAGGCTTTATAGAAGTTCAGCACTTCCAGGCCTTGATAGTCGCCGGTCAGCTCCAGGTATTGGCTGATGAAGCGGCGCGCCAGGGATTTCAGGCCACGGTCTTCCAGGTCCATCGCGAGGAAACCGGTGTCGGCCCAGACGTCAGTGAAACGGAACGGTTCGTTGAACTCGATGCAGTCGAAGATCACCACTTTGCCGTCGATGACGGTGGCGTTGCCCAAGTGGATATCGCCGTGACATTCACGGGTGAAACCGTCGGTCTTGCGCTGAGCGAACAATGGCTTGAGACGCTCGAAACTGCTTTCGGCCCAGGCTTTCAGCGCGTCGAGTTGCAGCAGATCGTTTTTGTCGCTGAGGAACGGCAGGATCTGCTCGAAGTTTTGCGACACCGGCGCCATCACGCTTTCAGGTGTGCCGGCGTCGTGTTCGGCCGGGACTTTGGGGGCGTTGAGGTGGAAGCGTGCGATCTGCTCGGCCATTTCGTCGATGTGCTGGGTGGTCAGTTCGCCGTTGGCTTGCAAGGTACTGAGCATCCCGCTCTGCGGGAACTGGCGCATTTTCAGCACGTATTCGATCGCCGCGCCGTCGCCGCCCAGTTGCGGTGCTTCAACGCTGCCGGTCACCGGCAACACTTCCAGATACAAATCATCGGTCAGACGCTGGTTCAGGCGCAGCTCTTCAGCGCAGAAATGCGCACGCGATTCGAGGCCGGTGAAGTCGAGGAAGCCGAAATTCACCGGCTTCTTCACTTTATAAGCGAAGGGACCGGTGAGGATCACCCACGAGATATGGGTTTCGATGACCTGGAACCCCTCCACGGGGTGCGGGTAGAGGGCCGGGTTTTGCAGGGCAGCGATCAGTGATTGGCTCACGGGCGATCCTTCAGAGACGGGGGAAATTCGAGGCGGCCATTATGGCCGCTCGCCAGCCTTACGCAAACCTCGGAGCGCTCCTGTTGAGGATGAATAAAGTGCGTATAATCCGCCGCCATGACTCGAACTCGATCTCCCCGTACCAAGAAAAAACCACCCTCCAAGGGCCTGAGCCCATGGTTGAGCTGGGCCATTAAACTCAGTCTGGTCGGCCTCGTCGTGCTGGCTGGCTTTGCCGTTTACCTCGATGCCGTGGTGCAGGAGAAGTTCTCCGGCAAACGCTGGACCATCCCGGCCAAGGTCTACGCGCGGCCGCTCGAACTGTTCGTCGGACAAAAGCTCAGCAAAGACGATTTCCTCACCGAACTCGATGCCCTCGGCTATCGCCGCGAAGCTGTGAGCAATGGCCCCGGTGCCGCTGCGGTGAATGGCAATACAGTCGATCTGAATACCCGTGGCTTCCAGTTCTATGAAGGCCTGGAAAAACCGCAGCCGGTGCGCGTGCGTTTCTCTGGCGATTACGTCGCCGAGCTGTCGGCGACCAACGGATCGAAGTTGTCCGTGGTGCGCCTTGAGCCGCTGATGATCGGCGGCATTTATCCGAAAAATCTTGAAGACCGGATTCTGATCAAACTCGATCAGGTGCCACCGTACCTGCTCGAAACCCTCGTCGCTGTCGAAGACCGTGATTTCTACAGCCACTGGGGTGTGTCGCCGAAGTCGATTGCCCGCGCGGTCTGGGTCAACACCTCTGGCGGCAAGATGACTCAGGGCGGCAGTACGCTGACCCAGCAGTTGGTGAAAAACTTCTACCTGACCAACGAACGCAGCCTGACCCGCAAGCTCACCGAAGCGATGATGGCGCTGTTGCTGGAACTGCATTACGACAAGAAGGAAATTCTTGAGGCCTACCTCAACGAAGTCTTTGTCGGTCAGGACGGTCAGCGCGCGGTGCACGGTTTCGGTCTGGCCAGCCAGTTCTTCTTCGGTCAGCCGTTGTCCGAGCTGAAACTGCATCAAGTTGCGCTATTGGTCGGTATGGTCAAAGGCCCGTCCTACTACAACCCGCGTCGCAACCCGGAGCGCGCGCTCGAGCGGCGTAACCTGGTGCTCGACGTGCTTGAGCAACAAGGCGTGGCGACGGCCGAGCAGGTCGAAGCGGCGAAGAAAATGCCGCTGGGTGTGACCACGCGCGGCAAGCTTGCCGACAGCTCGTTCCCGGGCTTTATCGATCTGGTCAAACGTCAGCTGCGCGAAGATTACCGCGACGAAGACTTGACCGAAGAAGGCCTGCGCATCTTCACCAGTTTCGATCCGATCCTGCAGATGAAAGCCGAGGCGTCGGTCAACGACACCTTTAAACGTCTGGCCGGGCGCAAAGGCTCCGATGATGTCGAAGCGGCGATGGTCGTGACCAATCCGGAAACCGGTGAAGTCCAGGCGATGATCGGCAGCCGTCAGGCCAGCTATGCCGGGTTCAACCGTGCGCTGGACGCGGTGCGGCCAATCGGTTCGTTGATCAAGCCGGCGGTTTACCTGACTGCGCTGGAAAAACCGAGCCAGTACACCCTGACCAGTTGGCTGTCCGATGATCCGTTGTCGGTCAAAGGCGCGAACGGGCAGGTGTGGAAACCGCAGAACTATGACCGTCGCTCCCACGGTACCGTGTTCCTCTATCAGGGCCTGGCGCATTCTTACAACCTGTCGACTTCGCGTCTGGGTCTGGAAGTAGGCGTGCCGAATGTGTTGAAAACACTCGGTCGTCTCGGCGTAACGCGTGAATTCCCGGCGTTCCCGTCGATGTTGCTGGGGGCTGGCGGCATGACTCCGATCGAAGTGGCAACCATGTATCAGACCCTCGCCAACGGTGGTTTCAATACGCCGATGCGCGGGATTCGTAGTGTGCTGACTGCCGAAGGCGAGCCGCTCAAGCGTTATCCGTTCCAGATCGAGCAGCGTTTCGACCCGGCGTCCATTTATCTGATCCAGAACGCCATGCAGCGCGTGATGCGTGAAGGTACCGGCAGTTCGGTTTATAACGTGCTGCCCAAGACCCTGACGCTGGCGGGCAAGACCGGTACCAGTAACGATTCCCGTGACAGCTGGTTCGCCGGTTTCAGTCAGGATGTGCTGGCGGTGGTCTGGCTGGGGCGCGATGACAACGGCAAGACGCCGTTCACCGGTGCGACCGGTGCGTTGCAGGTCTGGACCAGTTTCATGCGCAAGGCCGATCCGCTGCCGCTGGACATGCCGCAGCCGGACAACGTCGTGCAGGCGTGGGTCGATTCGCGTACCGGGCAAGGCTCCGATGCCAACTGCCCGGGGGCGGTGCAGATGCCGTATATTCGCGGCAGCGAACCGCCACCCGGCGCTGCGTGTGCGGGCGAAACGCCTGCTTCCGGCGAGTCGGTGATGGATTGGGTCAAGGGCTGGATGAATTAAGCAAAGAGGGTTTCAAGTGAACAAGTGGTTGATTCCAGCGGTGACCGCCGTGGCTTTGCTCAGCGGCTGCTCTACCGTACAGCGTGGTTCGATTCCGGTGGTTGACTCGGGCACTGCGGTGTCCAACAGCGAACGCATCTCGGCCAATGGCGGCTTCCGTCAAACGACCGTGAAACGTCCTGCGCAGGGCCAGACTCAGGCCATTCCGCAAGGCGATACGGGTGTGGTGGTGATGGTGCCGGGCGGCGGCGCTGCCGTGTCGGCACCGATCAGCTCTTCGCCAATCGTGCCGGGCCCGGCATCCGGCGGTATCACGGCGGGGCCGTACAACCCTTCGCCGGCTGACTCCGCGCCAATCAATTCCGGCAGCTACAGCATGCCCTCGACGCCGAGCGGGATTCCTTCGGCCAGCAGTGGCGGCGGCTTGTCGGCCGACGAACAACTGGACGGCCCGGTGCTCGCTTTGCTGACCACCGCGCAACAGCAACAGGCTGGCGGCGACCTCAACGGCGCGTCGTCGAGCCTGGAGCGTGCCCAGCGCGTCGCTCCGCGTGAGCCGCAAGTGCTTTATCGCCTGGCGCAGGTGCGCATGGCGCAAGGTGATGCACCGCAGGCCGAGCAGTTCGCTCGTCGTGCGCTGACCATGGCCAACGGTCGTCCTGACCTGCAGGCCAATCTGTGGGAAGTCATTGCTCAGGCCCGCGAGAAACAAGGCGATTCCGCCGGCGCCACTCTGGCCCGTCAGAAGGCCAAGGTCTCGCTGTGATGGATGCCCGTTTCCCGAAAATCGCCGATCAGCTGTTGCTGATCGAGCGAGAGCTGCGCACGCAGGGTTGGTGGGATGAAGTTTCGCCATCGGCCGAAGCCCTGAGCAGTGTCGAGCCGTTTTCGGTCGATACGCTGGACTTCGAACAGTGGCTGCAATGGATCTTCCTGCCGCGCATGAAG
Organism: Pseudomonas fluorescens; assembly: GCF_001648775.1. GTDB lineage: Bacteria > Pseudomonadota > Gammaproteobacteria > Pseudomonadales > Pseudomonadaceae > Aquipseudomonas > Aquipseudomonas fluorescens_M. The sequence continues at coordinate 7,019 of NZ_LVEJ01000016.1, read as the reverse complement.
ATGATCCTCGAACAGGATCTGCCGCTGCCGAATGCTTCGGGTATTCAGGAGATGGCAGAAATGGTCTTTGCCCAGCGCAACGTGGGCGGCAAGGATCGTCAGCTACAGGTGCTACTCAAAGAGTTTGACCTGCTGATCACTGCCTCGCGTTGAATTGAAAACTGCCAGTCGCTACTGGCAGTTTTCACTGATCTGTTTCTGTGCCTCGACGATGCGCTCCTGCCGCTGCGCATCATCCAGCCTTCGCAACTGTCCCTCGACCTCTTCCCTCAATCGCGGATTGTTCTGCAATTGCGCAAGGTTCGTCCGTGCCTGCTCACAAAACTGTTTGAGCTGCGTCTGCTGATCAGCGACCTGTTTTTTGACCTTGGCATCGATAGCCTTCTGATCACCCAGCACGCCGCTGCCCGGCATTGCCGCCGGTTTTGGTGGGGGCGAGGAGGGCGTCTGCACGGTCGTCGACACCTGACCCGGTGGCGGCTGCGCATCGAAATGCGTGACCCCTTGGGCATCGACCCATTTGTAGATTTGAGCGGCCATGCACCATGGGCTGAGGCCGATCAGCAGAGTAAGGAGGAGCGTTCGCATGCTGATTCCTTGGCAAAATTGCGCAATTGACACTAACAGAGTAGCGGTTTTCAGGTTTTTTCTTGCGTTCTCATGTGCTTACCCACAATTAACCACACAGACGACTTGACTTGGAGAGGGCGAAACAGAAGAATCCAAAGTCCGCTGTAGAGGGACTGCCAGAAGCAGACCCACTCGGTAGATCATGAGGCGCACATCCGCGCCGACCTGTTACACCCGCAACGCGTTACCTCGCGCTGGGTGGGAAAGGCCCGCAACACTTGGGACGATCCCAATACTTGCTCAGTCAGTGCTGACGTAGTCGGCGACCACCGTCGCTCATGCTCTGCCGAGAAGTAAACCTATTAAGACCCGCCCCTTTTGTGTGGACGGTATTCTGGCGTTTTAGAGGTGAACAACGTGGATCTTTTATCTGGCGGTGAGATGCTCGTCCGCTTTTTGCGTGACGAAGGCGTCAAATATATCTACGGGTACCCGGGTGGTGCTCTCCTGCATGTTTACGATGCCCTGTTCAAAGAACCGGAAGTGACTCACATCCTGGTTCGTCACGAACAAGCGGCAACCCATATGGCTGACGGTTATGCCCGTGCCACCGGTAAAGCCGGCGTGGTATTGGTGACGTCCGGTCCTGGCGCCACAAACGCCATTACCGGTATCGCGACCGCCTATATGGACTCGATTCCAATGGTGATCATTTCCGGTCAGGTGCCAAGCACCATGGTCGGCACCGACGCGTTCCAGGAAACCGACATGATCGGTATCTCCCGGCCGATCGTGAAGCACAGCTTCATGATCAAGCACGCTTCGGAAATCCCGGAAGTCATGAAGAAGGCCTTCTACCTGGCGCAATCCGGTCGTCCGGGCCCGGTCGTGGTCGATATCCCGAAAGACATGACCAACCCGGCCGAGAAGTTCGAATACATCTTCCCGAAGAAAGCCAAGCTGCGTTCCTACAGCCCGGCCGTTCGCGGTCACTCCGGGCAAATCCGCAAGGCGGCAGAAATGCTCCTGGCGGCCAAGCGCCCGGTCATGTACTCCGGTGGCGGCGTGATTCTCGGCAACGGTTCCGCACCGCTGACCGAACTGGCGAAAATGCTCAACCTGCCCGTGACCAACACCTTGATGGGCCTGGGTGGTTTTCCGGGTACTGATCGTCAGTTCATCGGCATGCTCGGCATGCACGGCAGCTACACCGCCAACCTGGCGATGCACCATGCTGACGTGATCCTCGCGGTCGGCGCGCGTTTCGACGATCGCGTGATCAACGGCGCGGCGAAGTTCTGCCCGAACGCCAAGATCATCCACATCGACATCGACCCGGCTTCGATTTCCAAGACCATCAAGGCCGACGTGCCAATCGTTGGTCCGGTGGAGAGCGTCCTGACCGAAATGGTTGCGATCCTCAAGGAAATCGGCGAGACCCCGAACAAGGAGTCCGTGGCCAGTTGGTGGAAGCAGGTGGATGAATGGCGCGGTGATCGCGGCCTGTTCCCTTACGAAAAGGGCGACGGCAGCAAGATCAAGCCGCAGACCGTGATCGAAACCCTCTGCGAAGTGACCAAGGGCGATGCCTTCATCACTTCCGACGTGGGTCAGCACCAGATGTTCGCGGCGCAGTACTACACGTTCAACAAGCCGAATCGCTGGATCAACTCCGGTGGTCTGGGCACCATGGGCTTCGGTTTCCCGGCGGCCATGGGCATCAAGTTGAGCTTCCCGGATGACGACGTTGCCTGCGTCACCGGCGAAGGCAGTATCCAGATGAACATTCAGGAACTGTCGACCTGCCTGCAATATGGCTTGCCAGTCAAAATCGTCATCCTCAACAACGGTGTTCTGGGGATGGTGCGTCAGTGGCAGGACATGAGCTACGGCAGCCGTCACTCGCACTCCTACATGGAATCGCTGCCTGACTTCGTCAAGCTGGCTGAAGCCTACGGCCACGTCGGCGTACGCATCACCGAATCGAAAGATTTGAAGTCGAAGATGGCAGAAGCGTTCGCCATGAAGGATCGCCTGGTGGTGATCGATATTTCGGTCGACACCAGCGAGCACGTCTATCCGATGCAGATCAAAGACGGCTCCATGCGCGATATGTGGCTGAGCAAGACGGAGCGTACTTAATCATGCGGCACATTATTTCCTTGCTTCTGGAAAACGAACCCGGCGCTTTGTCTCGCGTAGTCGGCCTGTTCTCGCAGCGCAACTACAACATCGAAAGCCTGACCGTGGCCCCGACCGAAGACCCGACCCTGTCGCGTCTGACGCTGACCACCGTTGGCCACGATGAAGTTATCGAGCAGATCACCAAAAACCTGAACAAGCTGATCGAAGTGGTCAAGCTGGTGGACCTGTCGGAAAGTGCTCACATCGAGCGCGAACTGATGCTGGTCAAGGTCAAGGCCACTGGCGCCCAGCGCGCCGAGATCAAACGCACCACCGATATTTACCGTGGACAGATCGTCGACGTCAGCGCCAGCGTGTATACCGTTCAACTGACCGGTACCAGCGACAAGCTCGACAGCTTCATTCAGTCCATCGGCACCGCATCGATTCTGGAAACCGTCCGTAGCGGCGTGACCGGCATTGCCCGCGGCGACAAAGTACTCAGCATCTAAACCAAATTAGCGAATGGCCTGAACGGCCTGGATATAAAGGGGAAATTCATGAAAGTTTTCTACGATAAAGACTGCGACCTGTCGATCATCCAGGGCAAGAAAGTTGCCATCATCGGTTACGGTTCCCAGGGCCACGCCCAAGCGTGCAACCTGAAAGATTCCGGTGTCGACGTTACCGTTGGTCTGCGTAAAGGTTCGGCCACCGTTGCCAAAGCTGAAGCTCACGGCCTGAAAGTGACCGACGTTGCTTCCGCTGTTGCGGCTGCCGACCTGGTCATGATCCTGACCCCGGACGAGTTCCAGTCCTCGCTGTACAAGAACGAAATCGAGCCGAACATCAAGAAAGGCGCCACCCTGGCCTTCTCCCACGGCTTCGCGATCCACTACAACCAGGTTGTTCCGCGTGCCGACCTCGACGTGATCATGATCGCGCCGAAAGCGCCGGGCCACACCGTGCGTTCCGAGTTCGTGAAGGGCGGCGGTATCCCTGACCTGATCGCGATCTACCAGGACGCCTCGGGCAACGCCAAAAACGTTGCACTGTCCTACGCTGCTGGCGTTGGCGGTGGTCGTACCGGCATCATCGAAACCACGTTCAAGGACGAGACCGAAACCGACCTGTTCGGCGAACAAGCCGTTCTGTGCGGCGGTACCGTTGAGCTGGTCAAAGCCGGTTTCGAAACCCTGGTTGAAGCTGGCTACGCGCCAGAAATGGCCTACTTCGAGTGCCTGCACGAACTGAAGCTGATCGTTGACCTCATGTACGAAGGCGGTATCGCCAACATGAACTACTCGATCTCCAACAACGCCGAATACGGCGAGTACGTGACTGGCCCGGAAGTGATCAACGCCGAGTCCCGTCAGGCCATGCGCAACGCCCTGAAACGTATTCAGGACGGCGAATACGCCAAAATGTTCATCAGCGAAGGCGCAACCGGCTACCCTTCGATGACCGCCAAGCGTCGTAACAACGCCGCTCACGGTATCGAAATCATCGGCGAGCAACTGCGCTCCATGATGCCGTGGATCGGTGCCAACAAGATCGTCGACAAAGCCAAAAACTAAGTCGTCGTTCCTTGTACGAAAAACGCGGCCTCGGCCGCGTTTTTTCGTTTGAGCCGGTGGTTCTGGTATAAAGCTGCATCGTTTGTGGCCGAACTGTCGTCCTCAAGCTTCTGTCGAATTTTCTCCAAACCGTTGCAAGGTAATGTCCATGAGCGAACGTCCCGAAGAGCCGAACAAGGCTTCTGACGCCGAAAGCCTGCTGCCCATCGATGAGCACATCGAAGAAGGGCACGACGCAGAAGGTCGTAAAGTCCGGCATCGTGGTATCTATCTGCTGCCGAATCTGTTCACCACTGCGAACCTGTTCGCAGGGTTTTACTCCATCATCAATTCGATGAGCGCGCAGGCTGCCCTGAGCGCTGGCGACGCGGCGAATGCGAGCAAGTATTTCGCGTTTGCTGCGATCGCGATTTTCGTCGCCATGGTGCTTGATGGCCTCGACGGTCGCGTGGCGCGCATGACCAATACGCAAAGTGCCTTTGGCGCCGAGTACGACTCACTGTCGGACATGGTCGCGTTCGGAGTTGCACCGGCGTTGCTGGCCTTTGGCTGGGCATTGGGCGATATGGGCAAAGTCGGCTGGATGGTCGCCTTCATTTATGTGGCGGGCGCGGCGTTGCGTTTGGCGCGTTTCAACACGCAGGTCGGTACGGCTGATAAACGTTACTTCATTGGTCTGGCCAGCCCGGCAGCGGCAGGGGTAGTCGCGGGCATCGTCTGGGCGTTCAGCGATTACGGCATTCAGGGGTCGAAGATGTCGTTCCTGGTTGCCTTGATGGTGGCGGCCGCCGGCATGCTGATGGTCAGCAACATCAAGTACAACAGCTTTAAAGAGCTGGATCTGAAGGGGCGCGTACCGTTCGTGGCGATCCTCGCCGTGGTGCTGGTGTTTGCTGTGGTGTTCAGCGATCCACCGCGCATTCTGCTGCTGGTGTTCCTCGCCTATGCGGCTTCCGGCCCGGTGCAATACCTGTTGCATCTTCGTCGGCACAAAAAAGCCGAGTGATGTAATTTCACGCATACTCCGCAGTCTATGGGTGCATCTGTCCTCCAAAGCTGCGGAGTTGCCATGCTGATCAAAGTCCCCAAAGCGTCCGATTGTCACGAGTCGGATGTCACGCCTGAATCCATTTATCTCTCTCGTCGCCAATTGCTCGGAGCTACCGCTGCCGGTATCGCCGTGGGCAGTCTCCCGCGCTGGGCGAATGCCGACGATGCGGCGCGATATGCCGATGTCGAGCCGGGCAAGGCACCTGCCTGGTTTGCCGAGAAGCTCCCTTCTACTAAATGGGGGGCCGTCAGCGTCAAGGATGAGGCGATCACGCCTTATAAAGACGCGACTCACTACAACAACTTCTATGAGTTCGGTACCGACAAGGGCGATCCGGCGGCGAATGCAGGCTCGCTGAAAACCGAACCGTGGAGTGTGGTGATTGACGGGGAGGTGGGTAAGCCAGGGCGTTATGCGCTGGAAGATTTCATGAAGCCTTATCAACTGGAAGAGCGAATCTATCGCTTGCGCTGTGTAGAAGCGTGGTCGATGGTTATTCCGTGGATAGGTTTTCCGATTTCGGCGCTGCTCAAACAGGTCGAGCCAACCTCCAAAGCCAAATACATCCGCTTTGAAACCTTGCAGGATCCTAAAAGCATGCCCGGCCAACGTTCCGGATTTGCTTTGATCGACTGGCCTTATGTAGAGGGCTTGCGACTGGATGAGGCGATGAATCCGTTGGCTATTCTGGCGGTGGGCATGTATGGCCGCGAGTTGCCGAATCAGAATGGCGCGCCATTACGTCTGGTGGTGCCGTGGAAGTATGGCTTCAAGAGCGTTAAATCCATCGTGCGTATCAGTCTGGTCAGCGAGCAGCCGAAGACCACTTGGCAAAGCATTGCGGCAGACGAATATGGCTTTTATGCGAATGTGAACCCGACGGTCGATCACCCACGCTGGACGCAAGCCCGGGAGCGGCGATTGCCGAACAGCCTGTTCAAGCCGAATGTACGCGATACGCAAATGTTCAACGGCTACTCGGACGAAGTCGCTTCTTTATATACAGGGCTCGACCTGCGGAAGAACTACTGATGCGATTTCCGTTCTGGCGTATAGGCGTTTTCATCGCGGCGGCGATCTGGCCGATGCTCTGGTTGTATCAGGCGCTTGAGGATTTGCTTGGGCCGGACCCCGGCAAAGTGTTGGTCGATCGGCTGGGGCTGGGGACACTGGTGCTTCTGCTGATTACCTTAAGCATGACGCCTCTGCAGAAACTCACCGGCTGGGCAGGGTGGGTCGCCGTACGTCGCCAGTTGGGACTTTGGTGTTTTGCCTATGTGGTTTTGCACCTGTGCAGCTATATGGCATTTATTCTGGGTTTCGATTGGTCGCAACTGGCGGTCGAACTGCGCAAGCGGCCTTACATAATAGTCGGGGTGTTGGGTTTTCTTGGGCTGCTGGCGTTGGCGGTGACGTCCAATCGCTACAGTCAGCGTCGGTTGGGTGTGCGCTGGAAGAAATTGCATCGGTTGGTGTACGTGATTCTGGGGCTGGGTTTGCTGCATATGCTGTGGATCGTGCGCGCTGATCTGGAAGAGTGGGCGATCTATGCCTTTATAGGTGCTGTGCTTCTGGCGCTGCGTATCCCTCCTGTAATGCGTCGGATCCCGCGGTTGCTGGCTAAAAAGCAGGTTTTGCAAGAAAAGCGAAATTAACGGTTGACGGCAGATCTCAGGTGTCTATAATTCGCCCCACTT
>NZ_LVEJ01000015.1 GCF_001648775.1 Pseudomonas fluorescens | reverse complement strand
TGACGACTACCTGAACCAGCCGCTGCGTTTTCAGGGGCAGTATTTCGATGGGGAGAGCGGGCTGCATTACAACCGGCACCGGTATTACGACCCGAGGCTGGGGAGGTATCTGACGCCGGACCCGATCAAGTTGGCCGGTGGGTTGAATCAGTACCAGTACGTGCCGAATCCGACGGGGTGGGTGGATCCGTTGGGGTTGAATTCCAATTGTCCGGTCGGTGACGGATGCAGTAAGCCATCAATTGAATCTGTCGACCCGACGACAAAAAATCAAGCTGAAGAGCTCAGCCCTGCACTCCCTAAGCCTTCAACACCTGAGTATTTGTATAGAGGAGATACGACAGACCCATCAATAATTTTCGCCAACGGCTTTAGGAGCAAAGGGGATAGTAATGACCTACTCCTTCATTCAATCGACAGTGGTTTCCCTCCCAGCAATTTCATCAGTACATCTCTCTCAAGAGATATGGGAAAAGCCTTCGCCACTAGCTATTTCACCAAATCCGGCTTCCTTTACACGCTAAAAATGGTCCCTGGGCACGACCTTAAAAAAGAGCTAGGCAAGAGCTACAAATATAGTAAAGAACAAGAAATTGCTATTCCCAATGAAATCAGAAGAGAAGATATCCTCGGTGCGACCCTAATTATTGACGACGGTAGAGAACTCGGCTATTCACTTCCTAATCCGTACAGGACGATAGACAAATGATCTCAAAATTTAAAGTCTCCATAGAGACACATAGCAAAAAGAAAGACATCGAGCTAATTTGTGACAGTACGAAAATATCTATCACTCTTAACCTAGAAAAAAATCACAGCAAAACCTACACAGACAAAGACTTCTACAGGTGCTTTGGCCAGCTAAGAAACGACAATCGCGACATCAAGTTTCTTTGCAAAGGCTCAAAGATAAATGTCCACCCATCGAGCATGTCGTCACAAATGTCTCTGGGTTTAAAGGCATACGAATTGGCACTAGGAATAGAACCTTCACTAGAAGATATAGTATTTATATTTGACTTTGAAGACGAAAATATAACCAACAACCCGGAAGAACAACGAGAGTTCTATCTAAAGTGGATAACATCCTAAGCTGATATACAAGGGCCTCTTGAGGGCCCTTTGATTTACCGGGTATACAAACGGAGGAACCCCATTACTCCAAGTTACTGCTCATCCTCATCCCTCATACTCCATATCCGCCTCATCCGAATCATTCAACGGCACCGTCGCATCATCCATCAGCGACCCCGGATCCTCATTGCCCGGATCATTGATAAACGGCAATCCACTCGGGCCTTTCTCTTCCTTGCCTTCGGTTTCAGGAGTCATGGCAAACCTCATCATCTCAGGGAGTGTATGACGTTCGAAAAGCGCTGCAGCCAATCGTTCCAGATTCGGATCAGCCAATACGAAAAACCCGGCACAACGCCGGGTTTCCGTTAACCCCTCCATCAATGATGACGGTTTTTATGTTTGTTCTTGTGCTTGTGGCCACCACCGGAGTGGGATCCGCCGTCATCGCCCAGGTTATTGCCGACCGCACCGCCAGCCGCGCCACCCAGGCCTGCACCGACCGCCGATCCGGTTGATCCGCCGAGGCTATTTCCGACGACGGAGCCACCCGCGGCACCGAGGCCACCGCCAATGGCCGCTTCGGTGCGATTGTGTTTATTCGCCCCGACTGCACCGCCGGCCGCGCCACCTACGCCAGCACCGACCGCAGCACCAGTGCTGCCGCCGAGTTGACCGCCGACGACGTTGCCCAGTACGCCACCCAGTCCACCGCCCACGGCTGCCGAACCATCTCCGGCCGCCATCGCGCCCTGCGCCACCAGCAATCCGAAAAACAGTGCAGACAATGACAATCGCATATGAACCTCACAGTTCCCGAAGCGGGACAGTTCGCCCAGACAAGGGCCTATGTGAGATTGGAGACGCCGACGGGGAAAACGTTCAGCCATGAAAAAGCCCGGCATCAAGCCGGGCTTTTTCTGACAAACGTGGAGTCTCAGTGACGCTTGTGACCTTTGGACAGATTGCTGCCCACTGCGCCGCCAGCTGCACCGCCCAAGCCTGCACCAATCGTGGCGCCGGTTCTGCCGCCGAGGCTATTGCCGATCACCGAACCACCGGCCGCACCGACACCGCCGCCAATCGCCGCTTTAGTCCGGCTACCCTTGCGCGCCGCCATTGCGCTGCCTGCCGCGCCTGCTACGCCAGCGCCAATGGCTGCACCGGTGCTGCCGCCCATTTTCTGACCGACGACGTTACCCAGCGCGCCACCCAGGCCACCGCCCAGTGCAGCGGTGCCATCACCGGCAGCCATCGCACCTTGAGCAACCAGAAGCCCCAGAACCAGAGCAGGCAGTGTTAAACGCATGACGAAAACCTCAACAATAGGGATGACAAAAAGGGGCCGGGATTTAATGCCGTCGCAACGTAAAAGTCCAGACGAAATCAGTGCGCTCCGCGCACTCGGCGCCGATTGGACAGCGATTCTGGAAAAGGTTTTATGACAGGCAAAAAAAAGCCCGCTGGGGAAACGGGCTGGAGACTTGCTTTCTAACGGATGGCTTCACCCTACTTTGCCCAACGTGAAAACTTTGTGAAAACCATTCACTGTGAGCCGCCATCTGTAAGACATTTCTCTGGCCGATCACGGATGTAAAAAACCCCGCTCATTGACGGGGTTGTTCGCGGCAGGACTATTTTCGAGCGCGAGTCGCGACTTTGGGTAGAAATTTTGCCTTCGGCCCTTTCGGTGCCATGGACTTGATCTTGCCGGTCTGCACCGGGTCCTCGCCGAAACCGGCCTGGTACTCGGTCTGGCCGCATCGCACGCAGTTGTTGAACGAGAATTCAGCGCCATCGTCTTCGATATACGGATCAGTCATACCATCGCCCCTTCGCAACGGATCGACACCGGCAAAACCTTTTTGCCTGAAAAAATATCGACCTCCAAGGCTTTTGAGACTAGCCGGTCATTCCTGGACTTGTGATTCAGCTGACCAGATGCCCGACGAGCGGCCTACAAAAATTAAACAAAGGAAAAGCGGCCCGCGCTCGCACGTGGACTATTTTGGTCGCTGTGATGGTCACTGATCAGCGCAATTTGACAGCGGTACCGGTCGCGAATACCACAACCATACCGCCCTTGCCGGCCGGCATACTGATCTCGAAATCCAGCCCGACCACCGCATCCGCCTGCAATGCACGTGCGCGCTCCTTGATTTCTTCGGTCGCCTGAATTCGTGCTTCCTTCAACGCCCGTTCCAGCGTTTGGGAACGCCCACCAAAAAAATCACGCATGCCTGTGAACATGTCGCGAATCACATTGATGCCCTGCACCGACTCGGCACTGACGATATCCAGATAGGCAGTTATTTGTCGCCCCTCGACTGAGTGGGTTGTGGTGGTAATCATCTGCCCCATCCTTGTGTAATGCATTAAAGACCCATGGCGATCAATACAAACAAGGCAGAGCCAAGCGTGTAGATCGCCACGTCAAACAACTGAAAATCAAACCGGAAAAATGTCGTTAACGCCCATAGCTCTTGGCTTTGGAAACGATTTGCTCGACGCAATCGGCAACGGACTTCTCACTTGCATCCAGAATCAATGCGGGGGATTCAGGCACCTCGTAAGGCGCACTTATCCCCGTAAAGTCAGGAATCAAGCCAGCTCTGGCTTTACGGTAAAGACCTTTCGGATCAAGGCGCTCACAGGCGGCCAATGGCGTATTCAAATAAACCTCCAGAAACCGTTCATCACCGATGATTGCTCTGGCCTTCTCGCGGCAGTCTCGGGTTGGTGAGATACACGCCACCATTACCGTAACGCCTGCTTCATTCATCAACCGCGCCACTTCAGCGATTCGACGAATATTTTCGGAACGATCTTCGGCGCTGAAACCCAGATCCTTGCAAAGCCCGTGACGAACATTGTCACCGTCCAGTACGAACGCCGGTTTTCCACTGTCAATCAGTAACTTTTCAATGGAAAACGCCAGTGTCGATTTGCCCGAACCACTCAGACCGGTAAACCAAATGGTAAAAGGCTTCTGAGCGACGACACGCTCTCGATCAACCTCTGCAACCTGAGTCGGGTGCAGCACGATGTTTTCAGCAATACCCGGTTTTTCCGTTGTCATACCGCTCCCTCATCTCGCGTAGAGTCTGAGTCCAAACACTTTGACCGTGAGCGACAGTGACCCGCTTTGCCGCTCACGGTTTGCGAATCAGCCAGATATCAATCGACTGCTTGTTCAACAGCTCGAGTAATAGTGGAACCGATCCAGCGAACGCCCAAGGCACCACTTAGATACGGAAGCCTGGCGGCGTCTACAGTGATCAGCAATTTACTGTTCAAGTAAAATTCCAGTCCTGTTTCGCTCGCCACCACGCGAACATCGCCACTATAAGGAAGTCCCGAAATCCCCACATCCGGCTCAGGTATCCAACGCGCACCATCGTTCGTCCACAGGACCAGTCCGGCTTCGATGTCATTGATGGGTTGAATCAACAGGGCATTCATGTCGGTATCACCGCCACTGCCCTGATAAGTCACTACCGCGACGTGAGAGTCCGTAGACGGCGTGTCCAGAGAGTAGCTGAACGCCAGCGTGCGTTGCGGTTCTGCCGGCTCTTCAATTTGCTTGATCAGGCAAAGATTTCCCAGAATGGCTTCCTTGCCGCCGTCTTCCAGCAACTTTGGAACACCGTAAACCTGTTCCACGCCCGCCCAGTTCTGCTGAATTTTCTTCGAACGCTGGAAAGCGCCCAGGCGCTCTTCAGAATTACGGTTGAACAGACTTCTTTCGTACAACTGCGAGACGGAAGGAAAGGTGTGGCCGTGGTGCGCAAAGTCCGGGACGTTCAATAAACGCACTTCGTTGACCGCGCCGTAGGGACCGAGGCAAATGTAGTCCAACGGCTTATAAGTACCGCGCTCCAGAACCCAAAGGCCGCTCATCGAACCGCGACGCAGGTCCCGCCCGGTCATCTGGCTTTCCCCCACCAGCATGACTTCCGACGAAACCGCCAGACCTCGCGTATAGATAGGGCTGCCCGCCTCCCAAAGAACATCATTGGTGTCCAGATCGATCAACGCGCCAATGTTGCTATGGCAGGCAATTTTCTGTCCTTCGTCAGACACCCACACATTGTGCAGCCCGGTGCGCCGCTCAATAGGGGTCAGACTGACCAGTTCCAGACCCGGGTAAGTCAGTACTGCCAACAACGAGCCATTGTGGTGTCCGTGGGCAATGACATACAGATGTCCGTCTTTTTCAAATACGGAATTGAGATGATCGCCGGTGATTTCCTCCAGCGACAGACGATCCCAGCGAACACTGCTCAGGCGCTTCTCCTGGTAGTGCCCAGGTTTTGCCAAATCAACCACACTGATCGCATTACGCCCGGTGTTAGCACACACCACACGGCCATCGGATGCACAGAGCACCTGATGCGGTTCAGACAAAAAGGTTTCGGAGTGAAAAGAACCGTGAGAGAGGAACCCCACTTCAGAGGTCGCGTAAGTCTGAATGTCCTTCAGCTTTACGTTGTCCAGCCCTGAGTGGGAAAGGACGAAATCCTTGCTGCCCGGAAACCACGAAACACCATAATATTCGGTGCGTTCATTCTCGAGCGGGATCACCTTTCTGGAGTGCACCTCAACCAGAAGCAGGTAACCTGTTGTCGCCACGACTGCAAATAGTGGTTCCACTACTCTCTACCTCAGCAATGTCAATCTCGACCCTTTAATGCAGCGAGTAACGCTGAGCCTTCAGTGGCGCCCATTTTAACTACTCAGTTAGATTGTTCAACGAAAACGGCAGAAGGCCGGCGGGCGGCTTTTTTGTTGACGGATCATCAGACTGTCGAAAGACACGTACAGCGCCGGGAGATTGCTGTCTGACACCCAAGAAAAAGCCCCCACACCTGGTGTAGGTATGGGGGCTTCTGAACATAAGGGCGTCTACTCGTAACTTGAAGGCCTACCCTTCGCGCTCGATGCGCTTGATCTTCTCTTGCACCGTGACAATCAGGCGCGCATAGGTATTTAGATAGCACGCTCGGTAATGGTGGGGTTCCTATCAGATTGGCAAACCGGGACTTACCCGCCGTCCGGCCATCACGCACTCACAGCGGCAGACAGACGTTGTTTGTAGCGACGACGCAAACCACGGGCGCCGCGCGCGACAAATAAAGTCAAGAAACCCGCCAGATACAGCGGCCACACCGTGATCATCAGCACATACACCCAGACTTCGAACGCGCCTTCATCAGGTCGGAAGAACATCCGCAACACCCATGCCATCAGCGGGTTACGCGCGATCGGCTGGGCATGATCGTCCAGCCAGTTCCACAACAGTCGCCAGACCTCGGCCAACAGCAAAGCTGTGCACCAGCTTGCGAAAAACACGACGCTCAACAGTACTACCACATCCATCACGCCCATCACGCCGATCATTTCCATCAGCCCCATCGCTAACTTTTCTCCATGCCGTGCACACGGCCACACCAGTGTCGCCTTCGGAGGACGCAGCCAGGATGTCATTCTAATATCAATTCCGGACAAAGGCTCTAAGTCCGAACATTTTTTCCTTTAAGGACGGGTAATGTTCTGTGCTGACATCGATATGGTCATCTCTTATCCATCGCCGATTTCAAAAAAAACCAGACCATCCAGACCCTGTGATTCGATTGCAGTCCCTGATTGCGCAGACATAGGGGGATAGTTTGAAGAGGGACGACGCACCACTTGATCATTAACTAAGTAGGTGTTTCTACAACGGAACAGAGCGTCTGCAAAAAATTCGTCCAACTGGCCGTTTTCCAGATGCCAAAAACCACAAAACCCCTGACTTCTTTCGAAATCAGGGGTTTTGTGTACTGAATGTGGCGGTGAAGGAGAGATTCGAACTCTCGATACAGTTTCCTGTATACACACTTTCCAGGCGTGCTCCTTAAGCCACTCGGACACTTCACCGTATCTCTTCAAACATGTTCTGTCTGTCGAGGCGCGCTAATGTAGTCGAAAGCTTTTCCGATGGCAAACTTTTTTTCAGAATTTTCATGCGGTTAAGAGAAAAAGTCGTTTTCCTCACCGGCAGACCATGGCAAACCGGCCAATCTTCGGTGGGCGCAACCCTTCTATATAGAAGCGCGATGCCTCGCTACGCCGGTTGAGCCGGGAAACGGTGACTGGCGAGTCAGTCACGGCGCTTTACCTGGCCTGCGACGGTGGGTAACGTCTGCGCATCTTTCTTATAAGGAATAGCGTCATGAGTGAGTTGATTTCTTACCACCTCGAAGACGGTATCGCGACCCTGACCTTGAGCAACGGCAAGGTCAATGCCATTTCTCCCGACGTGATCGCGGCGTTTAACGCGGCGCTGGATCAGGCAGTGACTGATCGTGCCATCGTGATCATTACCGGTCAGCCGGGGATTCTGTCCGGCGGCTATGATCTGAAAGTGATGACGGCTGGCCCGAAAGAAGCCGTAGCGTTGGTGACCGCCGGATCGACCCTCGCCCGCCGCCTGCTCTCTCACCCGTTCCCGGTCATCGTCGCGTGCCCGGGGCATGCCGTGGCCAAGGGCGCTTTCATTCTGTTGTCTGCGGATTACCGCATCGGCGTCGACGGCCCGTTCAGCATCGGTCTGAACGAAGTGCAGATCGGCATGACCATGCACCACGCCGGTATCGAGTTGGCGCGCGATCGCCTGCGTCGTTCGGCGTTCCACCGCTCGGTGATCAACGGCGAGATGTTCGATCCGAAAAGCGCTGTGGATGCCGGTTTCCTCGACAAGGTGGTTGCCGCCGAGGAGTTGCAAGGTGCCGCCCTCGCCGCTGCGCGTCAGTTGAAGAAAATCAACATGACCGCCCACAAAAACACCAAGTTGAAAGTGCGCAAGGCACTGCTGGACGCGCTGGATAACGCGATCATCCAGGATCAGGAGCACTTGGGTTAAACCCGGGCTCCAGCACCCAATGAAAGCCCGACCGTCGTGTCGGGCTTTTTCTTGCACGCGCGGTTTAAAAGGCCGCGACAGCTCTAGGACAGGTCTGACCAACATTTCTGAAACATGCGCTTAAACATCGGCTATCTCCGCACTCTATAGCGGCAATTGCCGAAAACAGTGCACATCCGTACACTGCGCCACCTTTTGTCCCGGTGGGGCCTGAAAATGCTGTTCGTGTTTCGTATGTTATTGATGGGCCTGCACTTTATTCTGGCCGGTGTGCTCGGGGTGATCCTCGGGATATGCCGCCCGTTCAATCCGGACAACAGCCGTCTGTGCGCACGCCTCTACGCGCTGCCGGCGATGTGCATTTTGCGCCTGCGAGTGAAATCCGATGTCAGCGGTTTGATCAACAAACCCGACAGCTGCGTGATCATCGCCAACCATCAGTCCAACTACGATCTGTTCGTGTTCGGCAACGTTGTGCCGCGCCGGACCGTCTGCATCGGCAAGAAAAGCCTGAAATGGGTGCCATTGTTCGGGCAACTGTTCTGGCTCGCCGGCAATGTGTTGATCGACCGTGGCAATGCGCACAAGGCGCGCCAGTCGATGCTCACCACGACCAACACCCTGCAAAACGAAGACACTTCGATCTGGGTGTTCCCGGAAGGCACGCGCAACCTCGGTGAAGAATTGCTGCCCTTCAAGAAAGGTGCGTTCCAGATGGCGATTGCTGCCGGCGTGCCGATCGTCCCGGTGTGCGTCAGCAGCTACATCAAACACATGCGTCTGAATCGCTGGCGCAGCGGGAAAATTCTCATACGCTCGCTTCCGGCCATTCCTACGGCCGGACTGACCATGGACGACATGCCCATGCTCATCAATCAGTGCCGCGAGCAAATGCGCGAATGCATCGACTCGATGGATCGGCAACTACAAGCCGCCTGAAAAAGAAGCCCGCCCTGTGCGGGTTTTCTTTTGCCCGGTGAACTGTGCAGATTTCACTGACTCTCAAGCAGCGACACGGCTAAGCTGAAGCCGTGTAACCCCTGCCATCTGCCAAGAAGAAGTGAATCACCACCATGGGTCGAGTTGTTGCTGCTGCGGTGTACAGCGCAGGTAAGAAAGTCACCAATATTTCTCTCGACGAAGGCGCCGCCTGGGCCGCCAAAACCGGCCACTTTGTGTGGATCGGCCTCGAAGAGCCCAGCGCGCAGGAACTGTCCAACCTGCAACGTCAGTTCAACCTGCACGAACTGGCGATCGAAGACGCCCTGGAAAAACACAGCCGGCCGAAGCTGGAAACCTTTGGCGACGCTCTGTTTATCGTGACCTACTCGCCCATCCGCGAGCATGGTGTTCTGCAGTTCATCGAAACACATATCTTCGCCGGCAAGGGCTACATCATCACCGCCCGTAACGGACACTCGGCGTCCTACGCACATGTCCGCCAACGCTGTGAGGCGCGTCCGTTGCTGCTGGAGCATGGCGAGGATTTCGTACTCTACGCGCTGCTCGATTTCGTCATCGAGAACTATCAGCCGGTCGGTGAAGCGATCCACGCCGAGATCGATGAACTGGAGCGCAACGTCTTGTGCAGCGCTTTGAATGAGCGTGACATTCAGAAGCTGCACGGCTTGCGTCGCGATGTCGTGCGCCTGCGCCGGTACGCGGCGCCGATGGTGGAGATCGGCGAGGAACTGCAGAAGCTGAGCTTCCCGTTCATCGACAAGAACATGCGCCCGTACTTCCGCGATGTGCAGATCCACGTCACGCGGCAGATGGAAGACCTGAGCACACTGGCCGACATCGCCAGCCAGACCATCGAGATTGGTGTGTTGCTCGAGGCCTCACGGCAAAGCGTGGTGCAGCGCAAGTTTGCCGCGTGGGCGGCGATTCTGGCGTTTCCGACGGCGGTGGCGGGGATTTACGGGATGAACTTCCAGAACATGCCGGAGTTGAGTTGGCACTACGGCTATTTCGGGGTGCTGGGGTTTATTACGGTCGGGTGTGTGAGTTTGTGGGCGAGTTTCAAGAAGTCTGGGTGGTTGTAGTGCAGACCGGGTTGGCTGGGCCATTCGCGAGCAGGCTCGCTCCCACAGGGCCTGTGCAATAACGCAAATACCCTGTGGGAGTAAGCCTGCCGGCGATGCTTTTAGCCCTGGACGGTTTCTGGCTTGTGCGCGACAAAGCGCATCATCCACTCGGCAACCGTGGAGCCGTGGTGTTCCTGTTCCAGGCTGGCCACACCTTTGCTGTAGATCTGCGAACCCAACGCTTCCTGGCGCAAATCCAGCAGTGCCCGCGAATAGTCGTGGATGAATTCCGGGTGGCCCTGGAAGCACAGCACCTGATCATTGATGTGATACGCCGCGAACGGGCAGAAATCACTGGAAGCGATGACCGTGGCATTTTCCGGCAGCGCGGTGACCTGATCCTGGTGGCTGATCAACAACGTCAACTCTTCACGTACCGGACTCATCCACGGTGCCTTGGCCGCGAGTTTGTAGTTGTGGGTGCCGACACCCCAACCCTGCGTTGCGCGCTCGCTCTTGCCACCGAGCAACAGCGCCAACAGTTGATGGCCGAAGCACACACCCAGCAGTTTATCGCCACGCTGGTAACGATTGAGCAGGTACTCCTTGAGGGTCTGGATCCATGGATCGGTACCGAATGAATCAGCCTTGCTGCCGGTGACCAGGTACGCGTCAAAGGTCAGGTCATCGCTCGGATATTCGCCCTGCATCACGTTGTAGACAGTGAACTCGGCGGCAATCGGTTGCTGCGAGAACAGGCGCTGAAACATCTGCCCGTAACCCTGATATTGATCGACCAGTTCCGGACGCAGGATGTCGGTTTCGAGGATGCAGATGCGTAGCGACATAAAAAATACCTGACACGTGATGGGAATAATGAACACCCCAGAGCCTGCCTTGAAACACCCTGACAAGGCAAGCCCCGGAATGCTCGCGCCCTTAGAACATTTCACCTTTCGCGGCTTTATCCAGAAGCATTGCTGGCGGCGCGAAACGCTCGCCATATTGCTCGGCCAGATACTGCGCCCGCGCGACGAAATCCTTCACTCCATATTGGTTGATGAACTGCAGCGCACCACCGGTCCACGCGGCGAAGCCGATGCCGAAAATCGAACCGACGTTGGCGTCCGCCGTCGAGGTCAGCACGCCCTCCTCCACACAGCGCACGGTTTCGATGGCTTGCACGAACAGCAAGCGATCACGCACGTCCTTCGGTGAGATCTGCCCGTCGGTTTTCTCGAAACGCGCTTTCAGCTCGGGCCACAAATGCTTTTGGCCACCCGCCGGATAATCATAGAAACCGCCACCTGCGGCTTTGCCTGGACGCTTGAATTCATTGAGCAGCAAGTCAATCACGGCAAAGGCCGGATGCTCAATCAGCGGTTTCCCTTCTGCCTGTAGGTCCTTGGCGGTTTGCTGGCGGATATGGCTCATCAGGCTGAGGGAAACTTCGTCGGAGATCGCCAAGGGTCCGACTGGCATCCCGGCCTTGCGCGCTTCGGTCTCGATCATCGGTGCGCTGACGCCTTCGCCGAGCATGGCGATGCCTTCATTGGTGAAGGTGCCGAATACCCGCGAGGTAAAGAAGCCGCGACTGTCGTTGACCACGATCGGGGTTTTCTTGATTTGCAGCACGAAGTCGAAGCCGCGAGCCAGGGTCTCATCACTGGTTTGCGCGCCTTTGATGATTTCCACCAGCGGCATTTTTTCCACCGGGCTGAAGAAATGCAGGCCGATGAATTTGCCAGGATCAGGCACCGCCGTCGCCAGCCCCGTGATCGGTAGTGTCGACGTATTCGAAGCGATCACGGCTTCCGCGCCCACCACCCGTTGGGCTGCAGAAGAGACTTTGGCCTTGAGTTCACGATCCTCGAATACGGCTTCTATGATCAGGTCGCAACCGGCCAGATCCGCGTCACTCTCAGACGGCGTGATTCTCGCCAGCACAGTCTCGCGCTGTGAGACTGTCATCTGACCACGGGCGACTTTCTTGTCCAGCAACGCCGCCGAGTGCGCCTTGCCCTTCTCGGCAGCCGCCAGGTCAATGTCTTTGAGCACCACGTCGATGCCCGCCGAAGCGCTGACAAACGCAATCCCGGCGCCCATCATGCCGGCGCCGAGCACGCCGACTTTCTGCGTCTTGTACGGCGCAATCCCCTGCGGCCGCGAGCCACCGGCATTGATTTCATTGAGCTGAAACCAGAACGTGCCGATCAGGTTTTTCGAAATCTGCCCGGTGGTCAGTTCGGTGAAGTAGCGGGTTTCGATCAAGTGCGCAGTGTCGAAATCCACCTGCGCGCCCTCCACCGCCGCACAGAGGATTTTCTCCGGCGCCGGCATCGTCCCTTGAGTCTTGCTGCGCAGAATCGACGGTGCAATCGCCAGCATTGGCGCGACTTTCGGATTCGACGGTGTACCGCCGGGAATCTGATAGCCCTTCACGTCCCAGCGCTGCACCGCTGCCGGATTGGCAACAATCCATGCGCGGGCCTTCGCCAGCAGATCGTCGCGATCGGTTGCCAACGCATCGATCAAACCCGCTTGCAACGCCTGTTGCGGGCGCACCTTTTTACCTTCAAGCAGATACGGCAGCGCTTTCTCGATGCCGAGCATGCGCACCATCCGCACCACCCCGCCGCCGCCCGGCAACAACCCGAGGGTCACTTCCGGCAGACCGAGTTGCACCGACGCATCATCCAGCGCCACGCGATGATGGCAAGCGAGACAGATTTCCCAACCGCCACCCAGCGCCGCGCCGTTGATCGCCGCGACCACCGGTTTGCCAAGCGTTTCCAGGGTGCGCAATTGTCCTTTGAGCGTCAGCACCATGTCATAAAAGGCTTTGGCTTCTGGCTTGCCGACCTTGATCAACTCATTGAGGTCGCCGCCGGCAAAGAAAGTTTTCTTCGCCGACGTGATGATGACCCCGGCGATGGTGTCTTTGTCTGCCATCAGGCGCGCGACGCACGCGGCCATGGCCTCGCGGTACACGGCGTTCATGGTATTGGCGCTCTGGCCCGGCATGTCGATGGTCAGCACGACGATCGCGTCCTGGCCTTTTTCGTAACGAATGGCTTCGCTCATAACAAGGTTCCTTGAATTCGGGGCTCAGAGACGTTCGATGATGGTGGCAATGCCCATGCCGCCGCCGACGCACAGCGTCGCCAGACCGTAACGCAGGCGCCGCGCTTCCAGTTCGTCGAGCAAGGTGCCGAGAATCGCGCAACCGGTGGCGCCCAACGGGTGGCCCATGGCGATGGAGCCACCGTTGACGTTGACCTTGTCCGGGTCGACAGCCATGTCCTTGATGAACTTCAGCACCACTGAGGCAAACGCTTCGTTGACCTCGAACAGGTCGATGTCTTCCACACGCAGCCCGGCCTTGGCCAATGCCTTGCGCGTCGCCGGTGCAGGACCGGTGAGCATGATCGTCGGGTCAGTGCTGGTAACTGCCGTGGCGACAATGCGTGCGCGTGGCTGCAAGCCCAGCGCCCGGCCCTTGGCTTCGGAGCCGATCAGCATCAATGCCGCGCCATCGACGATGCCGGAACTGTTGCCCGGGGTGTGCACGTGGTTGATTCGCTCGACATGGCTGTAGACCCGCAACGCGGTCGCGTCGAAGCCCATTTGCCCGATCATTTCGAAACTCGGTTTGAGCTTGCCCAAGCCTTCAAGGGTCGATTCGGCGCGAATGAATTCATCGTGGTCGAGCAGGATGATGCCGTTCTGATCCTGCACCGGCACCAGCGACTTGTTGAACGAGCCATCAGCCCGCGCCCGCGCGGCTTTGTGCTGCGAGTGCAGCGCGTAGGCATCGACGTCCTGACGGCTAAAGCCTTCAAGGGTGGCGATCAGATCCGCGCCGACACCCTGCGGGGTGAAATGGCTGTGCAAATTGGTTTGCGGGTCCAGCGCCCAGGCACCGCCGTCGCTGCCCATCGGCACCCGCGACATCGATTCGACGCCACCGACCACCACCAGGTCTTCGAAACCCGAGCGCACTTTCATGGCGCCGAGGTTGACCGCTTCCAGACCCGAGGCGCAGAAGCGGTTGATTTGCACACCCGCCACGCTGACATCCCAATCAGCCACTTGCACGGCGGTTTTGGCGATATCCGAGCCCTGGTCGCCAATCGGCGTCACGCAACCGAGCACCACGTCATCAACCTGGCTGGTGTCCAGAGAGGTACGTTCTTGCAGCGCAGTCAGCAGACCGGCGACCAGATTCACCGGTTTGACGCTGTGCAGCGCGCCATCGGCCTTGCCCTTGCCACGGGGCGTGCGTAACGCGTCGAAAATAAAAGCCTGGGTCATGACGTCCTCGAACCTGTGCGGGGAGTGATTGCTCGTACCGCCACTCTTGGCCTGGACGGTCATGGATTCAATGACCACAGCGCTCAATGACGTTGACGCACACGCTCAGACGGACGGTCATTACCGAGTGGGTGAACCGGTTCAGGTCAGCGAGTTGTCTAGCCAGCGGGCGGCAAAGAAGCTGGCAATCCGCCTCATGCCTTTTTTATCGCATTTAACAACAGCTCCATATGAAATGGATCTAAGCCAAGCGTGACGCGGGCCCTAAGGTAGTACATGTACGTCAGGGTCGTCGGGTTTTGCCGAGGCCGACGTTCTTCAACAGGAAGTGCACCGTTTGCCGTCATGGATATGCAGGCAAGCATCAGGAAATAACAATAAAGGCGGTCAAGCCATGTTCAAACAACCGAAAGTTCGTCAAGCAGGACTCATTCTTTTCGCCACGACGCTGTTGTTGATTTTGCCGAATCTGACCAAGGTCATCGGCTGAATCGAGCGGCAGGTGCAATTCATCGCCACCGAAAATGTGACTGGCCCGCTACCCGGGCCAGCGTGGCTGTGCCAACCTTTGCGCACTTCCACGACATGGACGGCGATCATTTGAAAGCGCTCATCGTATTCGGGGCCATGCTGCTGAGCATGCCCTTGTCTGCCGCACAGTTGGATCTGCAACTGGGCGCAAACAGCCGCACCTGGCAGACCGAGGAATTGCTCAAGCATCCTCAGGTACAAACCCTCACTATCAAAAACGATGTGTCCTACAAGAAGGACATGACCTATCGCGCCGTGCCCGTGGCTGCGTTGCTGACCGGAATAAAACCTGAAGATCACCTGCAAGCGGTGGCACTGGACGGTTTTGCCGCCGAGTTGGCCGCTGCGCCGCTGCTCAATACAACAGGCGCACGGGCCTGGCTGGCGATTGAGGATCCGGCGCAGCCATGGCCACCGCTGTCGGAAGGCAAGCACAGCGCCGGGCCGTTTTATCTGGTCTGGACCGACCCGCAGGCCGGCAATATCAGCCCGGAGCAGTGGCCGTTCGAAGTCGCGAGCATCAAGCGTATGGCCCCCGTCGCCCAGCGCTTCCCGGCACTGCTGCCGGATCCTGGGTTGAAGGCGGATGACCCGGTGAATCTGGGGTTTGCGCTGTTTCAGAAGAATTGTCTGGCCTGTCACCGGTTGAACGGTGCGGGCGATGCGCAATTCGGGCCGGATCTGAATATTCCGTACAACCCGACCGAGTATTTCGGCGCAGATTTCTTGAAGCGCTACATTCGTGACCCGCAGAGTTTGCGCCAGTGGCCGCAGGCGAAGATGCCGGGGTTTTCGGCGGAGGTTTTGCCGGAGGGGGATTTGGATTTGCTGGTGGGGTATCTGAAACACATGGCTGGGCGCAAGGTTAAGCCCTGATATCAATCCCCTGCTCGCGAAAGCGGCGTGTCAGTCACTGCATTGCTGACTGATAAACCGCTTTCGCGAGCAGGCTCGCTCCCACAGGTTTTTGTGTGAAGCAAACTACTGTTGTTGCACGGAAATGACTGGGGTCGGTGAGACGAACACTTTCGCATGCATCTGCTCACAGCCGCCGCCACGGCGCATGCCGCGCACCGGGCAGGCATCGAGATAATCCAGACCCACCGCCAGTTTCAAATGTCGCTCCGGCCGCGCCAGTTCATTGGTCACGTCAAAGCTGTACCAGGCGTCATCCAGCCACGCCTCCGCCCAGGCATGACTGGCCAGATGTTCACAATCTTCGCTGTACAGATACCCCGACACGTAACGTGATGGAACGCCCAGGCTGCGCGCGCAGGCCAGAAACGCGTGGGTGTGATCCTGACAAACCCCGGCACGCCCGGCGAAGGCTTGCGCCGCGCTGGTGTCAACTTCGGTGGAACCCGGTGTGTACGTCATGTGCTGATTCAAACCGTGCATCAGATCGATCAGCGCGGTGCGATCGCGCCGTTGCTTGCAGGATTTCTCGGCGAATGCGCGCAACGCCTCGTCGGCCTCGGTCAAGCGGGTAAAGCGCAGGAACGGCAGCGCTGACTGGCTCTCATGTTCGGCCTCGCGCAATTCGTCGATATCGACCTGCCCACGTGCGCCGATGATGATCGCTTCGTGCGGTTCATCCATGGTCAGCACATGCAGGATATTGCCGAACGGATCGAGCTGCGCACGCACCGGGCGTGGAAGGTCGAGTTGCCAGCTCAGCACATGCTGACGCTCGCTGTCGTGAGGTGTCAGTCGCAGGTACTGGATGCTCGCCCGCACCTGATCTTCGTAGTGATAGGTGGTCTCGTGGCTTATGGAAAGTCTCATGCAGCCTCCAGGTAGGAACTGTGAATGGCGTTGCCCAACTGGCGCACCAGCGGGATGAATTCGGTCAGCCACGCGTGCAGGCCTTCCTCGAGAATTTCATTGATGCCGGTGTAGCGCAGACGCGCGTCCATCTCTGCCGCCAGACGCTGTGCCGGTCGGCCGTTGGCGCCCGGCAATTGCGCGAGAATCTGATCGATCTCTTCGGTGCAGGCCCTTAGCGAACGCGGCACATCGGCACGCAACAGCAGCAGCTCGGCGACATGCCGGGCGCCGGGCGCATCGCGGTAGATTTCGGTGTACGCCTCAAATGACGACAAGGCCCGTAGCAAGGCACTCCACTGATAATAGGCGTGGGCCGTGCCATCGCTGACCGCTTCGGCCTGATCGCCAGCCATTTCATAGCGGGCGTCGAGCAGGCGCAGCGTGTTGTCCGCACGTTCGATGAAGGTCCCGAGGCGAATGAAACGAAACGCATCGTTACGCATGATCGTGCCGTACGACGCACCCCGGAACAGGTGCGAACGCTCCTTGATCCACTCACAGAAACGGCTCATGCCATAGCGGCTGAGGCCCTGTTCGGCGATTCCGCGAATCTCCAGCCACGTTGAGTTGATGTTCTCCCACATGTCCGCCGTGATGCGTCCGCGCACGGCGTGAGCACTGGCTCGCGCCGCGCCAAGGCAGCTGTAGATGCTCGCCGGGTTCGCCGCATCGAGGGCGAAAAAGTGCAGCAGGCGTTCGGCATGCAGTGCGCCGTGACGCTCCAGATAATCATCGAGGGTGCCGGTGATCAGCAGCGGCATGGCCAGTTCGTGCAAACCATCGCCGCGACCGTCCTGCGGCATCAGCGACAGCGAATAGCTGATATCGAGCATCCGCGCGAGGTTTTCCGCTCGCTCCAGGTAACGCGACATCCAGTACAGATCCGAGGCAGTTCTACTTAACATGGCAAGCTTCCTTCAATCCTCGACCACCCAGGTGTCCTTGGTTCCGCCGCCCTGGGAGGAATTCACCACCAGAGAGCCTTCGCGCAGCGCGACGCGGGTCAAACCGCCGGGCACCACGCGGGTTTCACGTCCCGACAAGACAAACGGACGCAAGTCGATATGGCGCGGCGCGATGCCGTTTTCGACAAAGGTCGGGCAGGTCGACAGCGACAGTGTCGGTTGCGCGATGTACGCATGGGGTTTGGCTTTGATGCGCTCGCGAAAGGCATCGATTTCCGCCTTCGTCGACGCCGGCCCCACCAGCATTCCGTAACCGCCGGAGCCCTGGGTTTCCTTGACTACCAGATCTGGAAGATTGGCCAGCACGTGGGAAAGTTCAGAGGGGTTGCGACATTGCCAGGTCGGCACGTTCTTCAGGATCGGCTCTTCGTCCAGGTAAAACCGGATCATGTCGGTGACAAACGGATAGACCGATTTGTCGTCCGCCACGCCGGTGCCGATGGCGTTGGCCAACACGACGTTGCCGGAGCGATAGGATGACAAAAGCCCCGGTACGCCAAGCATTGAGTCCGGGTTGAACGCCAGCGGATCGAGGAACGCGTCGTCAAGACGACGGTAGATGACGTCCACCGCTTTCGGGCCGTCGGTGGTGCGCATGAAGACTTTGTCGTCACGCACGAACAGGTCCGCGCCCTCGACCAGTTCCACGCCCATTTCCCGTGCGAGAAACGCGTGTTCGAAGAACGCGCTGTTGAAGCGCCCCGGCGTTAACACCACTACGCTCGGGTCGTCGATGGGGCTGGAGCTTTTCAGGGTGTCGAGCAGCAGGTTCGGGTAGTGATCGATTGGCGCAATGCGCTGGGCGGCGAACAGCTCCGGGAACAGGCGCATCATCATCTTGCGGTCTTCGAGCATGTAGCTGACGCCGCTCGGTGTGCGCAGGTTGTCTTCGAGCACGTAATAGGTGCCGTCGCCATCGCGCACCAGATCGACGCCGGAGATGTGCGAATAGATATCGCGGTGCAGATCCAGGCCCTGCATCGCCAACTGATATTGCTCGTTGGCCAATACCTGTTCGGCAGGAATGATCCCGGCCTTGATGATGCGCTGCTCGTGATAGAGGTCGGCGAGAAACATGTTCAGCGCTTTGACCCGCTGGATGCAGCCGCGCTCGACGACCCGCCATTCGCTGGCGGGAATGCTGCGTGGAATGGTGTCGAAAGGAATCAGGCGCTCGGTGCCCTGCTCGTCCCCGTAGAGCGTGAAAGTGATGCCAGCGCGATGGAACAGCAAGTCAGCCTCGCGTCGCCGCTGGGCCAGCAGCTCGTCAGGCGTGTCGGCCAGCCAGCGGGCGAACTCCCGATAATGCGGGCGAACCTGGCCGCCGGCATCGTACATCTCATCAAAATAGGTGCGGATCATGCCGTACTCCTTGTCACCCGGACATACAGGCCTTCGCAAGGCCCGTGCCATCGGCATAAACGCTTTGATTTCAATCGGTTGGATATTCACGCCACAGGCGCCGCACCATTCCTGTGCGGCAAATGCCCCAAGCCGATTGCCCCCGCTTCATTGCGACGCACTGCATCGCCTATCACCAGCATAGTCAGAGTTGATTTCACTGCCCGGCGCTGCTTGCGGATAATCCGCGCATTCGCTGCAAAACTTCCCCGCGCACGGCGCCGCGAAGTCGCCAGCTCAACTGACCTGGACTGCCCTCGCAGCCCGCCCCGCTGTAACCCTGAGCGGTTTCCTCTCCTTCTCGGTCTTCCCTTTTAGCCACCCTCTCCGGTGGCTTTTTTTTGCCTCGGATTCTTGTTTCAGGGTTTTGCCACGGTGCTTTGCGCATGCCAGAAACGACAACGGCCGACCCAAAGGTCAGCCGTTGCTTAACAGTTACGCAAGGAGATCAGTTCAAACGGTGGCGATTGCGCACCTCCTGCTTCACGCCCCAGCCTTCGATAATGCCGCCCAAGGGCTCGACCACCGCCGAAAAACCCTGCTCGAAGTCGCCGATATCGTCATACGTCGCGTACATCACTTTGCTCAATTCCAGCGCCCACGCACCGTCATCACGCACGCTGACCTGGGCATTGATGGATTCACCGCGAAATTTGCCTGCCGCCCTGCGCGCCCGCTCCTCGTCCGGGAAAATGGCGTAGAACTCGATGGGATGGAATCGGGAAAAATCGAAACCGCCTTCTTTCATGCGGCGCAGTACATTGCTGCTGATGTCTTCTTGATAGGCTGTGCTCATGAATCGTCCCCCTCGGATAGATGGATAGACTTTCCGTATTCCCGCCCCGGGCCTTACCGGCCAAAGTACTACGGCAACGTCGTTGCGCGCGGGAAACAAGCATGTAGCTGACAAGACCAGACCTTAGCGATCCGTTCGCTGATCTCGCTTGCAGAGTAGCCCCAAGATAGAGCCGCTGCCAAGGCCTGGTGGTGCAGGTGACAAGAAGTATTTCAGATGGGAGTGATGCTGCGGATTTCGATGCTGTTCTGGGTTTTCAGGCTTTTGACGCCAGCATCGGGAGTGCGCCCTTCAAGATCGTTCAGATCCAGGGCGGCGGCGACGGGCAGAAGCTTCGCCTTGATCAGTTGTGCGGCCTCATCGTCGCTGGGGCATTCGGCGCGCTCGAACACCTCATCGACAATTTCACCATGATCGTCCACGAAAGTGACTTTCCACTTTTGCATCGGTGCCTCCTCGATCAAACCCGCAAGTGGGCTTACACCTATCTCGACTGTACATGCCGAAAGTTGGTTCAAAAGGATTACAGCGGGCGAAGATGAAAAAAACGACATCTATCGTGTGGAGCAAACAAATGTGGGAACGAGCCTGCTCGCGAAGGCGGTATGTCAGCAACATTTTTGTTGAATGACGCACCGCTTTCGCGAGCAGGCTCGCTCCCACAGGGGTATTGCGGTGTTCTTTTAGTCGTTACTTGGCTTGTTGATCGCTTGCAGCACGTACTGTGGCAAGGCGAACGCGCCAATGTGGATTTCCGGGTTGTAGTAGCGGGTGACAATGCCGCTGCCGATGAAGCGCTGTTGCAGGGTTTCACGGCTGAGTTTGCGATAGGCCGGGTTGGTCGAACCCCAGGCAAACGTCATCGAGCCGCCGATGTAGGTCGGCACCGCAGCCTGATAGAAGTGCCAGTCCGGGAACAGGCTGTTCAGGCGGCCGGCGGTGGTTTTCACCTCGTCGATCTGCATGAACGGCGTGCCGTTCTGGGTCACCAGAATACCGCCCTCGTTCAGGCAGCGATGGCAGGCCTGATAGAAGTTCTCCGAAAACAGCACTTCGCCCGGGCCGATCGGGTCGGTGGAGTCAGAGATGATCACGTCGAATTTTTCTGTGGTGGTGGCGACGAAACGCATGCCGTCGTCGATCACCAGGTTCAGACGTGGATCGTCGTAGGCGCCGCTGGAGTGGTTCGGCAGGAATTCTTTGCACATGTCGACCACGGTGCCGTCGATCTCGACCATGGTGATGTGCTCAACGCCCGCATGCTTGCTCACTTCACGCAGCATGCCGCCGTCACCGCCGCCGATGATCAGCACGCGCTTGGCGCTGCCGTGGGCGAGGATCGGCACGTGGGTGAGCATTTCGTGGTAGATGAATTCGTCGGCTTCGGTGGTCTGGATCACGCCGTCCAGCGCCATGACCCGGCCCATGCGCGGGTTCTGGAAAATCACCAGGTGCTGGTGTTCGGTGCGCACTTCGTGCAGCAGTTTTTCCATGCGAAAACGCTGGCCGTAGCCTTCGTAGAGGGTTTCCAGGTACTCGCTGGTTTTGGTGACGGTCATGGTGAAGTGCTCCGATGAATGCGCGGGCGTCAATCGTGGGGACGATTGCCCGGGAAAGGCGCGCATTCTACGTTGCCGAAGATGACAGGTCGAACCTCACTTCATCGGCCCACCACAATCCCATGTGGGAGCGAGCCTGCTCGCGAAGGCGGCGTGTCAGTCAACATTGTCGGTGACTGATCCAGCGCTTTCGCGAGCAGGCTCGCTCCCACAGGGGTGTTGCAGCGTTATCAGCTTCAGATCCGCACGTTGCCCCGCGGTCCGGCAATCGCCCAGATGATCAGGCCCAGCACCGGCAGGAGGATGATCAGCAGCACCCAGACGATTTTCATCCCGGTGGTCGCGCCGCTTTTCAACACGTTGATGATGGCCCAGATGTCGAGGGCGAGAACAATCAGGCCGATCAGACCGTTAAACGTGGAACCCATGGTGTCACTCCAGAATAGTGGCATGCACTTTTAGGATAGACGGTCGCGCGCAGGGTTCCCTTTTATTGCAATCAGACGTGAACGGCGACTTTCAACGCTTCCAGCGATGGCGCAGCCGCAATGCCGACTTCGGCGCACAGTTCCAGTACGCGTGGCACGTCGTTGCCGTAGACCAGTACCATTTGCAGTTCATCGTCGAGCAACTGGCTGAAGTTCATCAGCGTGTAACCGCCGTTTTCCTTGTTCATGCTGCTCATCTGCACCTGGATGCGGTTGAGTGCGGTCAACGCTTCGGTCTTGGCCAGTTGCTTGGGCTTGAGGTTGAAGTCCACGCCCGGGCCGAAGGAAGCGACGATCTGCGCGAACAGGTCAACGTAGGTATCGGCCTGGAACAGCACGGTTTCCGGCAGGCTGCCGACCACCACCCACTCGCCCAACGGGATCGGGAAAGTGTCGTCGTAGTTGATGTCCGGGTTGGCAGCGAGAAAGGCGTCGGCATCGGCGTAGGCTTGCGCCGCTTCATCGGCCACGTTCAGGATCTCGTCCTCGCCCATGCAGCCGGAGCTGATTTTGCTGATGAGTTCGACGAGTGCGGCTTTCATGAGGGCGGATCCTGTGGCGAAGGTGAATTTCGAGGGCGCGAAGGATAACGCATTCTCCGGCTCACCCGACATCTGAGGTGAAAGGGTTATCTGTGGCGAGGGGGCGTGCCCCTGTTGGGGTGCGCAGCAGCCCTGAAAAAAAACCGGCGCTACGCACCGGAACGCGAGCAAGCCCCCTCGCCACAAAAACCGCGACGGTTTTCAGGCCTGGAGTTTTTCCAGCTGCGCGGTGGTATCGACCGCACCCATCGTGCGCGCCGCGTCCAGCGCGGTCACGCCATTGGCATCCTTGGCCTGCGCATTGGCGCCTTTGCTGATCAGGTAATCGACGATTTCCACGCGATTGAACATCGCCGCCATCATCAACGCCGTGCGGCCATCGAATGACGAACCTTCGATCTCGGCGCCCGCCTCGACCAGCGCCTTGACCACCGCCAGATCACCTTTGAACGCCGCACCGGCAATCGGGCTCTGGCCATTGCCATTGCGCATTTCCGGATCAGCCTTGTGTTTAAGCAGCACGTTCACCGCGTCGACATGACCGTAATAGCTGGCCAGCATCAGCAAGGTGTCGCCCTTGCTGTTCTTCAGGTTCACCGGCAAACCGGCCGTGACCAGGCGATCAAGCATCTCGGCATCACCGTCGCGTGCCTTGTTGAAAACCTGCTCGGTGAATTCGGCAGCTTCTTCAGGGGTCATCTGGCGGCTTTGTTCGGACATGGGGCAACTCCACTTTCGGTCAATCGGAAAGCCGACAGTTTCCTGAGCGCGACGGTGGCTGTCACCCCCTTTTTCTCAAGCCGCTTCATAGCCAGATTCAATAACGATGCTTACCCTGATGAATTTCCGCCAACACTTGGTCAGTCACCCGAACGTACGTCTGCGTGCCGGGCAACCAGGCGAAGATCGGGTCATCCCCCGTCTGGCCGGGGTCGAAGCCTTCGTTTTTCAGGCGGGTTTTCTGGTATTTGAACGTGCCGGTGGTTTCCATCTTCACCTTGACTCGCAGGAACAACGGCACCGCATACGCCGGCATACGTTCCCTGGCGAAGGTCAGCAACTCGGCGAAGTCCAGCGTGGCGAGGGATTCTGCCGGAGTAATCGCGGCCATGCCGGCGCGCCCGTTGGTGTTGCGGATTTCTACCCCGTAAGCCACCGCCTCGGAGATGTGCGGATGTTGCAGCAGCAGGTTTTCCACCTCAGTGGTCGAGACGTTTTCGCCCTTCCAGCGATAAGTGTCGCCGAGGCGGTCAACAAACTGTGCATGACCAAAACCGATGTTGCGCAACAGGTCGCCGGTGTTGAAGAAGCGGTCGCCCTTGCTGAACACGTCGTGCAGGACAACCTTGGCGGTTTTTTGTGGATCGGTATAGCCGTCCAACGGTGCTTTCTCGTCGATGCGCGCCAGCAACAAGCCCTGCTCGCCTTTGCCGACCTTGCGCATGAACCCGTCGGTACTGCGCAGCGGCTCGCCGCTGTCGTGGTCGTAGGCGACCAGCTCCCAGGCCATCAGCGAAAAACCAATGGTGTTGTCGAAGTTGAGAATGTTGGTAAAACCGATATTGCCGTCGCTGGCAGCGTACAGCTCGCAGATGTGATCCACCGCGAAGCGCGTCTTGAATTCGGCCCAGGCGCCCGGGCGCAAACCGTTGCCGATCATCTTGCGCACATCGTGACGGCTGTCATCGGCGCTGGCCGGCTGATCGACCAGATAACGGCACAACTCGCCGACGTAGCCGATGGTGGTCGCGCGGTAGCGGCGCACGTCGTTCCAGAACTGACTGGCGCTGAACTTGCGGCGGATCGCGAAACCCGAGGCGCCGTTGACTGCCGAGCCCCAGCACACACACAGACCTGTGGCGTGGTACAGCGGCAAGGTGCAGTAGACGACATCGTCGGGGCCCATGTTGAGGGCGATCATGCCGAAACTGGCGGAGCTGCGCATCCAGCGCCCGTGCTTGAACACCCCGGCCTTGGGCAGGCCGGTGGTACCGGAGGTGTAAATGTAGAAACACGGATCGTCGAAGAAGATCTGCTGGCTGCTCGGCGGATTCTCACTGGAAGCGTCGGCACTGGCGCTGATCAGATTGACGTAGCCTTCGGGCGCAATGCCCGGATGGCTGTAGGTGTCCTGATCAGCGACAAACCAGGTGCGCGGCGCGGTAATCGCCACTTGATCGCGAATCGCCGCGAATGCCGGAACCAGCTCTTCGCCGACGACAATCGCCACCGGCACCACCAGATTCACACTGTGGATCAGCGTGTCGCGGGTCTGCGAGGTATTGAGCAGCGCGCTGACCGCACCGACTTTGGCCAGCGCCAGAATCGTCACCAGCAGTTCCGGGCGGTTTTCGATGAACACCGCGACCACGTCGCCCTTGCCAATGCCCTGCCCGTTCAGATAGTGCGCGATGCGGTTGGCCCACTGGTTGACCTGCGCATAGGTCAGCAGCACGTCACCCTGTAATAGCGCAGGCCCTTCGGGATTGCGCAGCGTCGCTTGCTCAAACGTCCAGCCAAGGCCACAGCTTTGGGTCGGATCCGTGACGTTGGCCACCTTCATGCCTTTGACCACCCGTGGGATGGCCTTGGCGATCATCGGCAGTTTGCGGAGCATCATGCCCCAGGTAATCGTGTCGCTTGGCGCGTGACTCATGGAAGCTCCCCGTTCGACCCTGGCGTGCAGGTCGATGTTTTTATTTTTCGGGCTTTGGCGTGGACCAACGGACGCATTCGAGCGCGGGTCGAGGTCGAAAATACGTCAGCGCTTCTCGGCCTGTACACGCGGTTTTTGCAATGTTTTGTATCCGCTGATCTTTGGGGAGCGGAGCTGATCTGCGGATCGGCGATTGGTTCCGTCGAATCGACAACGATCCCGCAAAATGCAGGATGCACGATGGCCATTCATGCAGTTTGCACGACCCTCTCAATTTTCATTATTTTTAAGCTATTGATTTATAACGATAATTTTATTTTCAAATGCTGGCACAATCGCTGCAACCTCCTCTGCATGCTTGCCATTCAAGTGCATACGGAGCTGAAAGACATGAGCCTGATCCAAGAAAAATTTACCTCCCTGTTCTCCAACTTCGACGTCACCACTGCGCCACGTCCCGATGGCGGGATCCTGCTGACTCTGCGCAGCAGCGATGGCAAAGTGTTTAAACGCGCACTGACTTATCAACAACTGCATGCGGGCGACCAACTGTCGTGGGCGATCAGTGCGATTCGTCGTGACCTGGCCGAACAAGCCAGTGAGCTGCCGCAAATTGCAATGCTGCAGAGCCAACAGCGTTTTGCTCTGCCGACGTATCACTCGCTGTAACTTTTAAAGCGCTTTAAACAAAACAGGCCGTGGAGCTCTCGCTTCACGGCCTGTTTTTTATGGCTGATGCCAATCCCCTGTGGGAGCGAGCTTGCTCGCGAAAGCGGTGTGTCAGGGATAAATTTTTCGTCTGATACTCCGCCTTCGCGAGCAAGCTCGCTCCCACATTGGTTTTATGTGTGTTTAGAAAGCTTCGGGTTCGATGCCGGTGAAAGTATCGACAGTGATATGGCTTCCCAACTCCCCGCCTTCACGGGCCAGGCCGCAGGTTTGCAGGCCGGCCGCTTGCGCGGCGTCGAG
Organism: Pseudomonas fluorescens; assembly: GCF_001648775.1. Taxonomy (GTDB): domain Bacteria; phylum Pseudomonadota; class Gammaproteobacteria; order Pseudomonadales; family Pseudomonadaceae; genus Aquipseudomonas; species Aquipseudomonas fluorescens_M. The sequence continues at coordinate 43,403 of NZ_LVEJ01000015.1, read as the reverse complement.
CTCTTCGACGATGTCAGAGAGGAACAGGATCTCCGCCGGTTCAACACCGATGGCTTTTTGGATGTTGGTGTAAGACTGCGCCTCACGCTTGGGCCCTGACGTCGTGTCGAAATACCCGCTGAACAGTGGCGTCAGATCCCCCGCCTCCGCGCAGCCGAAAATCAGTTTCTGCGCCTGAATCGAGCCCGACGAGTACACAAACAGTTGATAACCCGCCGCGTGCCAGCGTCGCAGTGCTTCCACCGCGTCCGGGTAAACATGCCCCTTCAACTGCCCGGCGTGATAACCCTGGGCCCAGACCATGCCCTGCAAAGCTTTAAGCGGCGTGGCTTTGCGATCTTCCTCGATCCAGCTCAAGAGAATTTCAACAACCCGCTCAACATCGGCCTGCGGCGCATTGCTATCGCGGCGCACAGCGTCGAGTTGCTCAGCGACATCGGCGCGTTCGGCGTTCTGCCGGACGAAATCCGGCAGGTGTTTCGCTGCATACGGAAACAGCACGTCGAAGACGAAACTCACCGCGCTGGTGGTGCCTTCGATGTCAGTGACAATGGCTTTGATCGACATCGAATCAGTCCTCCAGACGCGGGAAACGCCCGGCGATGTCTTCGCCGGTGAAATTGGCAACCCAGCCTTCAGGGTTGTTGAACAGGCGGATCGCGACAAAGTGCGGATGTTCGCCCATGTCGAACCAGTGTTTGGTACCGGCCGGCACCGAGATCAGATCGTTTTTCTCGCAGAGTACGGCGTAGACGTAATCGTCGATGTGCAAGGTAAACAGCCCACGGCCGGCGACGAAAAAGCGTACTTCGTCTTCGCCATGGCGGTGTTCTTCGAGGAACTTGGCACGCAGCTCAGCTTTTTGCGGATGATCGCTGTTGAGGCTGATGACGTCGACGGTGATGTAACCGCGCTCGGTCATCAGCTTGTCGATTTGTTCTTTATAAGCGCTGATCACTTCTTCCTGGGTCGCGCCCGGCTGGATCTTTGCGGCGGCTTGCCAGCGGTCGAAGCGCACGCCCTGCTTGGCCAGGGTCGAGGCGATGTCTTCAAAGTGGGTCAGTACTTTGTTGGGAATGTCGGGGCTTGAGACGTGATAGACGGACAGGCTGCTCATTGGGGCAATTCCTCGGTATCGGCCTTGCCGTCCGGTTCTTGCAGACCGGTCGGGCACAGCATTTCATCAGGCAAATGGGCTACTTGCGGTGAAGTCAGCCTTGGCGGTTCATGACGCTGCGGGTTTTCAACTCGCATTCAAACAGAAATTCAAAGGCCTCGATCTGCCGCAGCGCGTCGTTCATCTGCGCGCCCCAGGTATAGAGGCCGTGGCCGCGAATCAGATAACCGACGCAATCAGGGTGGGCGTCGAGCCAAGGCTGCACCTTGGCGGCGAGGCGCGCAATGTCCTGATCGTTGTCGAAAATCGGCACGCGCACCCGCGATTCGTGGGTCGAAATGCCGCTGAAGGCTTTTTGCAGTTCGTAATCTTCGAACTCGATAAAGTCTTGCGGGGTCAGGCGCGACAACACCGTGGCGTTGACCGAATGGGTGTGCAGCACCGCGCCGATCTCCGGGCGCCAGCGATAGAGCTGGGTGTGCAGCAGGGTTTCGGCGGACGGCTTTTTGCCCGGTTCAAGACTGTTGCCCGACAGATCGGTGGCGAGCACATCGTCCAGGCCCAACTGGCCCTTGTGCTTGCCCGACACCGTCAGCAACGCTTCGCTCGGCGACAGGCGCGTCGAATAGTTGCTGCTGGTGGCCGGCGACCAGCCGCGGCCGTACAGAAAACGCCCGGCGTCGACGATTTGCTGGGCGAGTTGTTCACGCGTAAGGCTCATGGCCTGTCCTCTTGCATACGTGTGGCAATGATAACGGCAGCAGCGAGCGCTGCGAGACTGGCAATACTAAAGGTCAATGTTGCGCCGAGGGCATTCCAGCTGTAACCGGAATACAACGCGCCGAGTGCACCGCCAGTGCCGGCCAGTGCGGCGTACAACGCCTGGCCCTGGCCTTGCTGGCGTGCGCCGAAGCTACGTTGCACGAAGGCGATGGCCGCGGCGTGAAAGCTACCGAAGGTCGCCGCGTGCAGAACCTGCGCGAACAACAGCACCCACAGAAACTCGGCGAACGAACCTAGCAGCAACCAGCGCAGCGCCGCCAGCAGAAAACTCGCCATCAGCACCCGGCGCAGGGAAAACCGCGCGAGAATCCGGCTCATGGCCATGAACATCAACACTTCAGCGACGACACCCACGGCCCAGAGCATGCCAATGGTGCCGCGTGTGTAGCCGAGCCGTTCAAGGTGCAAAGTCAGAAAGGTGTAATACGGGCCGTGGCTCATCTGCATCAACGCCACGCAACCGTAAAACGCCAGCACGCCGGTATTGCGCAGTTGCTTGAGAAAACCCTCGCCGCTTGGCCGGTTGCATTGCGGCGGTTGCGCGTTCGGCACCCACAAACTGCTAAGGACGATGCCGGCCATGATCAGCACCAGCGCCGCCGGGTAGATGTCTAGGCTCTGCCATTCGAACAGACGACCGAGCGCGACCACGGTGATGATGAACCCGATCGAGCCCCACAGGCGAATCTGGCTGTAACGCGAGGTCTGCCCCTGCAAATGCGCCAAGGTGATGACTTCGAACTGCGGCAGCACCGCGTGCCAGAAGAACGCGTGCAGCGCCATGACCATCGCCAGCCAGGCGTAGGTCTTGCTGACAAAAATCAGTGAGAACGTCAGCAGCGTGCACACCGCGCCAAAACGCACGATGGCCAGGCGTTTGCCGGTGTAGTCGCCGAGCCAGCCCCAGATGTTCGGCGCCACACAGCGCATCAGCATCGGGATCGCGACCAGCTCACCGATCCGCGCCGGACTGAAGCCGAGGTGATCGAAGTACAGCGCCAGAAACGGCGCTGTCGACCCGAGCAAGGCGAAATAGAACAGATAGAAACTGGACAGCCGCCAGTACGGGAGCGCCGCCACGGTTATGCCGCGACGGCTTCGAGGCCTGCCATCAAAGCTGACCCAGCACCGGCGTGCTCACACGCACATCGGCGTTCTGGCCACGGTGACGCAGCAAGTGATCCATCAACACGATGGCCATCATCGCTTCGGCAATCGGCGTCGCGCGGATGCCGACGCACGGGTCATGACGGCCCTTGGTGATGACGTCGACCGGGTTGCCGTGGATGTCGATCGAACGGCCCGGGGTGGTGATGCTCGATGTTGGCTTCAACGCCAGATGGGCAACGATCGGCTGACCGGAGGAAATGCCGCCGAGGATGCCGCCCGCGTTGTTGCTGAGGAAACCTTGTGGCGTCATTTCATCGCGGTGTTCGGTGCCGCGTTGTGCAACCGAGGCGAAACCGGCGCCGATTTCCACGCCTTTGACGGCGTTGATGCTCATCAGCGCGTGAGCCAGTTCGGCGTCGAGACGGTCAAAAATCGGCTCGCCCAGACCCGGCATCACGCCTTCGGCGACGACGGTGATTTTCGCCCCGACCGAATCCTGGTCGCGACGCAACTGGTCCATGTAGGCTTCCAGCTCTGGCACTTTGTCCGGATCCGGGCTGAAGAAGGCGTTCTCTTCCACTGAATCCCAGGTCTTGAACGGTATTTCAATCGGGCCGAGCTGGCTCATGTAGCCACGGATGACGATGCCCTGGGTGGCCAGGTATTTCTTGGCGATTGCACCGGCGGCCACGCGCATCGCGGTTTCGCGCGCCGAGCTGCGGCCACCGCCACGGTAATCGCGCTCACCGTATTTGTGGTGGTAGGTGTAGTCGGCGTGGGCCGGGCGGAACAGGTCCTTGATCGCCGAGTAGTCCTTGGACTTCTGGTCGGTGTTGCGGATCAGCAGGCCGATCGAGCAACCGGTGGTGCGCCCTTCGAACACGCCGGAGAGGATTTCGACTTCGTCGGCTTCCTGACGCTGGGTGGTGTGGCGGCTGGTGCCGGGCTTGCGGCGATCGAGGTCGCGCTGCAGGTCTTCGAGGGAGATCTCCAGGCCCGGCGGGCAGCCGTCGACAATGGCGACCAACGCCGGACCATGGCTTTCGCCAGCGGTGGTGACAGTGAACAACTTGCCGTAGGTATTGCCGGACATGCAGGACGCTCCGTGAAATCAAACCCAAATTCGTGATGCGCGCCAGTATACGCAGGCTAACCGACTAGTTCATCCTCGAACCTTAGTGGTGTTGGTGAGTCCAACCGGCACCTTGACGAATGATGGCGTGATGATGCTGCGAGTTTTGATCTTGAGTCTTTCCCTGTTTACGGGCTTTGCCCAAGCGACGGTCCTACAACGCCCAGTCACTCTGGATACCGGCACCGGTGAGCTTTTCGGCTCACTGTTGCTGCCGAAGTCCGACAGTCCGGTGCCGGTTGTCCTGATCATTTCTGGCTCGGGTCCTACGGACCGTGACGGAAACAACCCCGACGGCGGGCGCAACGACAGCTTGAAACGGCTGGCGTGGGTGCTGGCCAAACACAACATTGCCAGCGTGCGTTACGACAAGCGCGGCGTTGCGGCGAGCCTGGCGGCGACACCCGATGAGCGCAATTTGTCGGTAGAGGCCTATGCGGCGGATGCGGTGGCGTGGGGGCAAAAGCTCAAGGCCGATCCGCGTTTCGGCAAGCTGATCCTGCTGGGCCACAGTGAAGGTGCGTTGATCGCCAGCCTCGCCGCGCCGAAAGTCGACGCAGCGGCAGTGATATCCCTGTCCGGCAGCGCCCGCCCGGTCGATCAGGTGATTCGCGAGCAATTGGCGCGCAGCCTGCCCCCGCCGCTGATGCTGCGCAGCAATGAATTGCTCGACAGCCTCAAGGCCGGTCACATCGATGACAACGTCCCGCCGCCATTGCAGGTGATTTTCCGCCCGAGCGTGCAGCCGTATCTGATTTCGCTGTTCCGTCAAGATCCGGCCAAGGCTTTCGCGCAACTGAAGATGCCGGCGCTGATTGTTCAGGGCAGCAACGACATTCAGGTCGGCACCGAGGACGCGAAGCTGCTCAAAGCCGCCAAACCGGACGCCGAACTGGTAGTGATTGAAGGTATGAACCATGTCATGCGCATCGTGCACAACGACATGAAGCGCCAATTGGCCTCGTACAAGGATCCGAATTTGCCGCTGGCGGCAGAACTCGGCGCCAAAATCATCGAGTTTATTGACGGACTTCGCACCTGATAAGCGCCGTTTACCCTCTAGTCCTGAAAGAAACGGCCGATAAGCCTTTGTCGCCAGCGCAATGGCTGGCGGCAAGCAGGGCTTGGACAGGATCTCGCCGTTATGACTGATACCCAGACTTCACCCGACACCACCGCTGAAAAAGACGCACCGCCAGCGGTCGAGCTGCCGTGGGCGGATGTCCACGTCGAGCACCACAAGATGCTCCGCCTGGCCCCGCTGCAGACCGACCGCAACACCGGCGGGCGGCCGTTGCGCTTTGTCGAATTCGGTTACGCCGAACGCAACAGCAAAGAAAAAAGCCTGATGCGCATGGCGATCAAGCTGCCGAATCAGCGCGTTCGCAAAGAGCAAAACCATCTCGATGTGTGGGTCGATCACACCACCAAGCGCGTCAGCTTCGGCCCGGACAGCGGCTTGCAGATTGAACCGCTGAACCGCGGGATCGGCCGTTTCATGGCCGCACAAGCCATCACTTGGGCGAAAAAACGCTGGCCCGCCTACACCGTCGACGGCATGGACTTGAACAACAAGGACGCGCTGAACGAAGACACGCGTCTGCGTCGCGATCATTTCCTGCGCGTGCACGGCTTTGATGTGGTCTACGCCGATGCCCAGCATTTGAAGGGTAGCGTCAAGGATGTGCTGGTCGGTGATCTGCTCGGCGACTGGAACAGCGAGAAGCTGCAGATCGTCGAGATTCTTGAAGCGGCGCAGATGCTGCAGCAGGCCGAGCAGAATCTGGCTGAGCAGGAAGTGAAGCTGAAGAAGCAGGACGAGAAGGTCAGCAAGTTCAAGCGTGAAGACGCGGGATTGCGCTTCACCATTACTTGTCTGGTGGCGTTTGCGGTGTTTCAGGCGGGGTTGTTGATCTGGATTGCGACGCACCGCTGATGGCTTGAGACCGCGTCGCGGCCATTCGCGAGCAGGCTCGCTCCCACCTTGGAATGCATTTCCCTGTGGGAGCGAGCCTGCTCGCGAAGCTTTTAAGGGTCAGATGCGGGAAGCGAACAGCGCCTGATGATCGCGGCACTGCTCCGCCGTCAGCATGAACACACCATGCCCGCCGCGCTCGAATTCGAGCCAGGCGAAATCGACTTCCGGGTACAGCGCGTCAACGTGCACCTGGCTGTTGCCCACTTCGACGATCAACAAGCCCTTCTCGGTCAGATGATCCGCCGCTTCAGCGAGCATGCGGCGCACCAGGTTCAGACCGTCATCACCGCAAGCCAGACCCAGCTCCGGTTCATGCTGATATTCGTCCGGCATGTCAGCGAAATCTTCCGCATCCACGTACGGCGGGTTCGACACGATCAGGTCGAAACGCTGCCCCGGCAACCCATCGAAGCCATCGCCCTGCACGGTGTAGACACGTTCATCGACGCCATGCCGCTCGATGTTCTGGTTGGCCACTTCCAGCGCTTCGAACGACAGATCGGCAAGCACCACTTCGGCGTTCTGGAACTCGTAGGCGCAGGCGATACCGATGCAACCGGAACCGGTGCACAGGTCGAGAATGCGCGCCGGCTCGGTGCCGATCCACGGCGCAAAGTGATTTTCGATCAGTTCGCCAATCGGTGAACGCGGGATCAACACGCGCTCGTCGACAATGAACGACATGCCGCAGAACCAGGCTTCACCCAACAGGTAAGCGGTGGGAATGCGTTCTTCGATACGGCGCTTGAGCAGGCGCTGTAGATTGACCAGCTCGTCGTCTTCCAGCGCGCAATCGAGGTAGCTGTCAGCGATTTCCCAAGGCAGGTGCAAAGCGCCGAGCACCAACTGCCGGGCTTCGTCCCAGGCGTTGTCGGTGCCATGGCCGAAAAACAGATCCTCCCCATGGAAGCGGCTGACGGCCCAACGAATGTGGTCGCGCAGGGTACGAAGTCGGGAAGTGATCACGGGGCAGAACTCCAGAAAAAACGACTGGCGATTCTAACAGCCAAAACGCGCGACGACGACGCAGGAAAAACATCGCGGCGACGGTAGGAGTTTTCTTTTTTTTGCATCAGCTATTGAACAGAACGTGTAACTTGACAAGGCTGCAGGCCAGAAACGACGGTGCCTACGATGGTAGCGATTCACAGAACCGCTCAGCCAGAGGACAATGTCGCAAAAGCCCCACCCCAAGGAGCCCCAGAATGTCCGTTCCAAAAACGATGTTTCAACTCAGCGGTCGCGGTTACGCAGCGGCCACACTGAGCCATGCCACCGTGGTCATCATCGATGCCCAGAAAGAGTATCTCAGTGGCCCGCTGGCCCTGAGCGGCATGGACGCGGCCGTCGCGAACATCAAACAAGTGGTTGCCGCAGCCCGTGCAGCCGGTCGGCCGATCGTGCACGTGCGTCATCTCGGCACCGTCGGTGGCCTTTTCGACCCGCAGGGCGAACGCGGCGAATTCATCCCGGGCCTCGAGCCACAAGGTGATGAAACCATCATCGGCAAACTGCTGCCGAGCGCCTTCCATGGCACCGAACTGCTGGACCGTTTGCAAAACCTTGGCTCGCTGGATTTGATCGTCTGCGGTTTCATGAGCCACTCCAGCGTCAGCACCACGGTGCGTGCCGCGAAAAACCTGGGCTTTCGTTGCACCCTGGTGGAAGACGCCTGCGCCACCCGCGACTTGCCGTTCAAGGGCCGCGTGCTCAGCGCTGCCGTCGTGCAGGAAGCTGAAATGGCGATCATGGCGGACAATTTCGCCACCCTCGCGCTGACTCAAGACCTGATCTGATCTGCTTTGATGAGCGGCTCACGGCGCCGCTCATCTGCAAAATCCTCTCATTTGCCGCAAATGCCATAGCCTCAGGAACAACCCGGTCAACTCCCGGTCGAAGGGCCGATACCCATTGAGGAAGGTCGGAATGAAGTTATCCGATGGATTTGACGCACGCCGCTTGCGGCCCAAAGGCCAAAGCAACTGGCGTTTTCGATTCGGCGCAGCGATCGCCGCCATTCTGGCGATGTTCGGTGTGCTGCTGGCGATGGCCGGGGCCGCCAGCCTGCTCGGGCGCCCACCGGCGCTTGGTGACTTGAACGCTACACCGATGGGTTCGGCGATCATTCTGGCGGTCGGCTTGCTGTTTCTGTATTTCGGTGTCGCCCTGTGGCGTCGCTGCCGCCGTCGCGCACGGCAATCGCGGGAACTGAACATGTCCCCGCACCTGATGAAAAAACACGACTGAATCACCGGCCTGGCTTTTTGCCGGGCCGTTTTGTTTCGACTTGGGTAAACTGGCCGCCCTTCGCGGAGGCTGACATGCAAGACGACGATTTTTCCCTGTTCAAAAGTGCGATCCAAGGCGTCAAGCCGATCAAGCACGACCGCGCCGACACCGGCAAACCCAAGGCTGACCGCGCACAGATCGCCAAGCTGCGCCAGTCCGCCACCGTGCGCACCGACGCCACGACCGTGGATGGCCTGTCCGATCAGTTCGTGATCGACGTCGGTCCGGAAGACGAGCTGATGTGGTCCCGTGACGGCGTGCAGGAAAGTCAGATGCGCAAGCTCAAGGTCGGCCAGATCCCCTTCGAAGGCAGCCTCGACCTGCACGGCATGAGCGTGGAAAAGGCCCGCGAAACCCTGTGGGCATTTCTTGCCGAAGCGACCAAATTCGAAATCCGCTGCGTGCGCGTCACCCATGGCAAGGCTGTGCGTCTGGACGGCAAGCGGCCGATGATCAAAAGTCACGTCAACACGTGGTTGCGCCAGCATGCACAAGTGCTCGGCTTCTGCTCGTGCCAGGCGAAACACGGCGGTGCCGGCGCGGTTTACGTGATGCTCAAACGTACCATGATGGAAGGTCGCGACGAATAATCCGCCCCATCTGAAGCCCCGCATCGTTAGTCACGATGCGGGGCTTTCACTTTACTGAAGCTGTTCGAATGGCGGTGCTGAACGGCAGCTTTGGGCAGTCGGCTTTGCACCCACTGCCAGTGCCCGACGCATTCAGCGCAATTCAATGAGTGACAGGCGACAGCGCATCGTTTGCTGACGATGAGGGCACATAAACTGAATGGCTCTGCTCGTGTTCCTCTTGGTGAGCCTTTTCGATACGGTAAGTGAGTTCTTCTTCAAGGTTCTCATAGTCGACGTTTTTGCCGTCTTCGTCGCGCAGACCACCATAGTTGAACACGACAAGATGCTTACGAAAGCCTTTACCCTTGCGCGCACTTGGCATCTTGAAAAAGATCTTCCACCGGCTGTCATTAAAGTTCGGCAGGGTGTCAGCCTTTTCGGCAATGATATGAAGTACCGTATTGAGTTGCATCTGAGCTATCCCGCTGTACGATTCGACCTCTGTGGCTTCAATCGATGTGTAAGGGACTAACCCATCCGCATTGAAAAACCAGATGCCTTTGTCCTTGAGGATCATCAACGTTTGCGAACCCGCGTTGCGGTTCAGCCACGCCATGCCCAAGTACCATATCGAACACACCAGCAGCAGCGCAGCGATGCCATTGGACTCCATACGGAATCCCTGGATGGCCATGACCAAGAATAAAACACCGCCCAATAAAGCCCTCACAGGCACGCGGCGACGCTCGGTAAACGCCATATCATTGATTGAACTTTTCATGATTTTCCTTTGGCTAACAGGCGCGAAAATCGCATCCAGGTAATGCAAAAGACCCTTTCGGGCCGTCGTTTTAAATGAACCTTTCACCCATCTCTTCTTGCCTGCGAATGCCAAGACTCAGCCTCGACACACAGCAACTCTCTGGCTTCTTTACAGGGTAAAGGTTGACTGTGGCCTTTGCGTCACTGACACCTTTGCGGGTCATTAGAAGCAGCGAGTATGGCGAGTGCCGCCATAGCAAAAATGATGTTTCACGATTTTACTCGATAAAATCGCTGAAGTGAGGGATCTACGCTGGCGCACTGGATGTCGGTGAGCGTTCCGGGGAGGGTTATTTTCTGCCATTCAAACACCTGTCGCGAACGGAGCGCTCATTCGAAGTGGCGGACAAACTCTTCCAGGCCGCGCTGATCGAATTGGGGATTCGCGCCCGCCGGCAATACAACTGCCGACACACATACGCTACCATGTGCCTCATGGCGGGTATGAACCCTGCGTTTATTGCCACTCAGCTCGGTCATAGCGTTCAGATGTTGCTATCGACTTACGCCCGATGGATCAACTCCAGCACTGACTGGGTTGAACTCGGTAAGCTCGAAAACAGCTTGATTGGTACAAAATTGGTACAGACAGAAACAGTACCCCTCTGAAACCCTTATGGAATCAGCCCCTGTGACACTGGAACAGAACTACACCGCGATTCTCGGCCAATTGGGCGAGGACGTCTCCCGCGAGGGCCTGCTCGACACGCCAAAGCGTGCCGCCAAAGCCATGCAGTACCTCTGCCGCGGTTATGAACAGACGCTCGAAGAGGTCACCAACGGTGCCCTGTTCAGCTCCGACAACAGCGAAATGGTGCTGGTCAAGGACATCGAGTTGTACTCGTTGTGCGAACACCACCTGCTGCCGTTCATCGGCAAGGCGCACGTTGCGTACATCCCGAGCGGCAAAGTGCTGGGCCTGTCAAAGGTCGCGCGGATCGTCGACATGTACGCCCGCCGCCTGCAGATCCAGGAAAACCTCAGCCGTCAGATCGCCGATGCGGTCATGCAAGTCACCGGCGCGCTGGGCGTGGCGGTGGTGATCGAGGCCAAGCACATGTGCATGATGATGCGCGGTGTCGAGAAGCAGAATTCGTCGATGATCACTTCGGTGATGCTGGGTGAGTTCCGCGAAAACGCCGCGACCCGCAGCGAGTTTCTCAGCCTGATCAAGTAATTCGTTACCCGAAGAAAACCGGCATTCATCGCCGGTTTTTTTTCGTCCGTGAAAAATCGGGTAAGCTGCGCGCCTTTCTCAATGTGCACCGTGAGGCTTTCAACGTGTTCGTCAAAGCGCTTCGTGTCGGCCTCGGCCAACTGGTTATCTTCATCGACTTCATCACCCGTCCGGGCAAGAAAAAACGCCCCGTGGCCGCTCAGGCGCAGGTGGATGCGGCAGCAAAAGACCTGACCTTGTATCAGTTCCACGCCTGCCCGTTCTGCGTAAAAACCCGCCGTACGTTGCGTCGTCTGAATGTGCCGGTGGCGCTGAAGGATGCGAAGAATAACGAGCAGGATCGTCAGGTCCTGCTGGAACAGGGTGGCCGGATCAAAGTGCCTTGCCTGCGCATTGAAGAGAATGGGCAGACAACCTGGATGTATGAGTCCAAGGTGATTATTGATTATCTGGATAAGCGGTTTGCGGCGGTCTGAGGTTCATATCGGAATTTGATTGACGCCTTCGCGAGCAGGCTCGCTCCCACCCTTTGGAATGCATTTCCATTGTGGGAGCGAGCCTGCTCGCGATGAGGCCCTTACAGGCACCACAAATCCCAGACAAAAATAAACCGGCCCATGAGCCGGTTTATTTGTTTTTCAGGCCGCTTTCTCTAGCTGAGCCCGCCGCACTACCGCCGCCAATCGCTTCAACCCTTCCTCCAGCCGCGCCGGATCGATGTGGCTGAAATTCAGGCGCAAATGCCCGAGATTGTTATCCGGATCCGGAAAGAACGGCTCCCCCGGCATAAACGCCACATCATTGGCCAAGGCCTCATTGAGCAACGTCCGCGTATCCAGCGGCTGCTTCAACGTCAGCCAGAAAAACAGCCCGCCCTGCGGCATGTTCCACTCGGCCAGATCAGCAAAGTGCGTTTCCAGCGCCGTTTGAAAGGCATCACGCCGCTGACGATAAAACCCACGCAATTCGCTCAGATGCTGCTGATATTTTTCAGTGCCGATCCATTGCAACGCCTGCCACTGGCCGATGCGGTTGGTGTGCAGATCCGCCGATTGCTTGAGTTTGAGCAGGTGCGGGAACAGGTCCGGGCTGGCAATCAGGTAGCCGACGCGCAAGCCGGGCAGCAAGGTTTTCGACACGGTGCCGGTGTAGATCCAGCTCGCCTTCTTCAGCCGGCCGGCAATCGGTTTGGCGCTGCCACCGTCGAACGTCAGTTCGCGGTAGGGCTCGTCTTCGATCAGGGTGACGCCGAATTCATCGAGCAATGCCGCGACCGCTGCGCGTTTGGCTTCGCTGTAGCGCACGGCTGACGGGTTCTGGAAGGTCGGGATCAAGTAGATAAACGCCGGGCGATGCTGTTCCAGACGATGGCGCAACTGCGTCAGGTTCGGACCATCCGCTTCTTGCGGCACGGTCAGGCAATCGGCGCCGAACAGCTGGAAGATTTGCAGCGCAGCAAGATAGGTCGGTGCTTCCAGGAGAATTTCCGTGCCCTTGTCGATGTACAGCTTGGCTGCCAGATCGAGGGTTTGTTGCGAACCGCTGACCACCAATACCTGGCCCGCCTCGCACTCCAGCCCCAGCGCCCTCGCCTCTGCCGCCAGCGCCTCACGCAACGCCGGTTCGCCTTCGCTCATACCGTATTGGCCGAGCGAAAGCGGCATGTCGGCCCATTCGACCTTCGGCAACATGGCTTCGGCCGGCAAGCCGCCGGCGAACGACATCACCTCCGGGCGCTGCGCCGCGGCGAGGATTTCACGGATCAAAGAACTTTTAAGGCGCGAGACACGTTCGGAAAAAGCCATGGCGGTCACCGGTAGCGAGGGAGGCGAAAAATGAGTCAAACTGGTTGACTGAAATTACGACAGCTTGAGCGAGTACGTCAACATGCTTGACCTTAAAAACCCATCCAGTCAGCAGCAAGCGATGGAAGCGTTTTTCTTCGGCTATCAGGCGTTCACCGCCAAGGCGGATGAAATGCTCGAGCGCCGCGGGCTGTCGCGGGTGCATCAGCGCATTGTGTTTTTCATCGCGCGTTATCCGAATTTGAGCGTGAAGGAATTGCTGGGGTTGCTCGGGGTGAGCAAGCAGGCGTTGAACATGCCATTGCGACAGTTGCAGGAAATGCATCTGGTCGACAGCGTGGCGTCGGAGGCTGACAAGCGTAAACGGCTGCTGGAACTGACGGCGGACGGTGCGAAGTTTGAACAGGCACTGCGGCGTGAGCAGGTGAAATTGCTGGAGCGGGTGTTTGCCGAGGCTGGGGAAGCGGCGGTGAATGGGTGGTTGGCGGTGAATAAGGCGTTGGGGAACAACCAGACAGTTCTTGATTGAATGGCGACCTCTTCGCGAGCAGGCTCGCTCCCACAGGGGTATGCGTCCCCCTGCTCGCGAAGGGGGCCTTCGGAGGCGATATATCCCTATCGACGGAACTTTCGTAAACAAAACCAAAAACAATATTTGCTTTATTTGTACACAAAAGCATAATCCACAGCGTGCGAGTTCCTGACCGCATGGTCAACAAATTCGCGTTCGCCTCAAAGGGCCGCTGCCACCCCTCATGGGTCCGGCCCTGGAAATAACAATAAAACTCTTGAGGAGTACTCGCTGTGGAAAGCCGCAAATCCGAAGCATCGACGCTGGAACTCTCGCCGCCATTACGCAGTGGCTTGCTGGAACGTCTGTTCAAACTCAGCTTGCATGGCACCACGGTGAAGACCGAGCTGATTGCCGGTCTGACAACCTTTATCACCATGGCTTACATCATCTTCGTCAACCCGAACATCATGGCCGATGCCGGGATTGACCACGGTGCAGCCTTCGTCGCCACCTGTATCGCCGCCGCACTGGGCTGCCTGTTGATGGGCCTGTACGCCAACTGGCCGGTCGGCCTGGCGCCGGGCATGGGCCTCAACGCATTCTTTACCTACACCGTGGTCGGCACCATGGGCTACAACTGGGAAACCGCCCTCGGTGCGGTATTTGTCTCCGGTGTGTTGTTCATGATTCTGACCTTCTCGCGCATTCGTGAGTGGCTGCTGAACAGCATTCCGGTCAGCCTGCGCTTTGCGATGGGTGCCGGTGTCGGTCTGTTCCTCGGCCTGATCGGGCTGAAAACCGCGGGTATCGTCGTCGATAGCCCGGCGACCCTGATCAAACTCGGCTCCCTGCGCGAACCGGGCCCGCTGCTCGCGGCCATCTGCTTCCTGATGATTGCGATCCTCAGCTACCACAAGGTCTTCGGCGCGATCCTCATCAGCATCATCACCGTGACCCTCGCCGGTTGGGGCCTCGGTATCGTGCATTACGAAGGGATCATGTCGACCCCGCCAAGTCTGGCGCCAACCTTCATGGCCATGAACGTTGCCGGCGTGTTCAACGTCAGCATGATCAGCGTGGTGCTGGCGTTCCTCTTCGTGCACATGTTCGACACCGCCGGCACCTTGATGGGGGTCGCCCAGCGCGCCAATCTGGTCAACGCTGACGGCCGCATCGAAAACCTCTCCCGTGCCATGAAAGCCGACAGTGCGTCCAGCGTTTTCGGCGCCGTGGTCGGTGTTCCGCCGGTCACCAGCTACGTGGAAAGTGCTGCCGGCGTCGCCGCTGGTGGTCGGACTGGTCTTACCGCGGTCACCGTAGGTGTGCTATTTATAGCGGCGATGTTCTTCGCCCCGCTGGCCGGCATGATTCCCGCTTACGCCACCGCCGGTGCACTGATCTACGTGGCGATGCTGATGATGGGCGGTATGGCCCACATCGAATGGGACGAAGCCACGGATGCGATCCCGGCGATCGTTACCGCGATCATGATGCCGCTGACCTTCTCGGTCGCCGACGGCATCGCGCTGGGCTTCATTACCTACGTCGCGCTGAAGGCCGGCACCGGTAAATACAAAGAGATTTCCGTCAGCCTGTGGGTGCTCTGCGCGATCTTCATCGCCAAGTTCATCTTCCTGTAAGCGTCACGCGGTTCAAGCGTCAAAACAGCCTCACCCTTACCGGTGGGGCTTTTGCACATTCTTGAGTACAACAAAAAAAGGAGGAAAGTGATGAGTCTGGAAACCTGGCTGCTGTTCAGCGGCGCTGCACTGGTGGTGATCCTCATTCCGGGGCCACTGTCATTGCTGATGATCAGCAACAGTCTGAACTACGGCCTGCGCCGTTCTTACCCGGCCTTTCTCGGCGGCGTCAGCGCCTCGATCTGCCTGCTCAGCGCCTCGGCCCTGGGCCTCGGTGCATTGCTGCTGGCGTCGGAAAAACTTTTCAGCGCGCTGAAGATCGTCGGCGCCCTGTACCTGTTCTATCTCGCCTGGCAGAGCTGGCAGCAATCGCGGCAGCCCTCGGTCGGCGCCGAAGTGCCGCAAGCAGCGCCGGTACCACGCTTCCGTACGCTGTTCGGCCGCGCCTTTGTGCTGGGCGCGAGCAACCCGAAGGACATCCTGTTCTTCGCCGCCTTCCTGCCGCAGTTTCTCAGCGCCGAACAACCGTTCCTGCCGCAGTTGCTGGTGATGATCGCGACCTGGACGGTGCTCGATCTGCTCTGCAAGCTGGCCTATGGACTGGGTGCCCACGGTGCCGCGCGCTATCTGCGCAGTGGCAAAGGCCAGAGCTGGTTCAACCGGATCAGTGCCGGTTTGTTTGGTGGTGCCGGCGCAGCCTCGTTGCTCAGCAGCCATTGAGACACTGGCGGGCTGATTCCTGCTGAATCAGCCCGCCCTGTTTCCCGCCACGTTGAGGATCAGCGGCCGCAGGCGCAGTAACGTCTTGCATCGTTTGCCTTCGACTCAAGGCATATGTACCGCACGCGGCCACTGCCTTTTTCCGAACATCACTCCCTTGAAGCCCGAATCGGGTAACTGCGCTGTGGCACCTCTGCCCTCGTCGTTGCGACCTGATCACCGGGTGCATTTCAGATCACTGAATCTGCAATTCATCGGAGCAACCCCATGGCAAAACCACCCCGCAAATTCACTGACTCGCCTTCCCCCGAAGGACCGACCTCGCCCACCAGACCCTCGCAAGATCCTCTGAGCGACTCCCGCGTCGACCTTGGGCACCCCGCTTCGCCGGGCACAGGCGCAGATCCGATTTCGACCTCGTCTACAGCGAACATAGTGCCGGGGCTATCCGAGCCGCGCACCCGCGCCATCGTCAGTCCCTTGCCGGACTCACAACCTCAATCGCCCCCACCGATCCAGGCAGCCGACAGCCCACTATCGGGCACCTCGCAACATCCGGTTTTCATTGATAGCGAATCGGCCAACCTACTGAAAAAAACTCCCGCGACAACCGAAGGCATTCGCTACGACAAGCACAAAAAGGCCTATGTCGAAATGGACGGTGGACTGGTCATGGTGCGCCACGACTCTGCCGGTTACCGACAGACCCATGCCCAGGAATCGATCCCGTCCGGCGAACGCGTTGAGCAGATTCCCGGCAGCCCACTCTGGCGTCAGGTCGCCGCCGTCGCCACCCCCATGAAACGTCAGGCGTCTGACATCCCGCCTGAAGGCATCGCACACTCGAGCAAGCAAGCGCGTCTGGCAGACGAGGCCGAGGCCGAGGTCGCTGCCGATGCGAGCGCACTGGCGCAGAACCTGTTTTCACAGGAGCCTGGGCCGCTGGACTTGTCCGCCGGTCAGTGGAAAAACTGGGGAAAAACCACCCCGCCAGCGTCAGGCGCGTCGATCGAAATAGACGGCAAACACTATGCGATCGTGGCGCAACACCTGCGCCCCGACACCGCTCTGGTCTATCTGCAGCACCCGGGGTTTGCGCCCGGCGATTTCGATGCCTTCGATCAGATGTTGCGCAATCAACCTTTACGACAGCCGAAGTGGGCGTTGAAACGCGATGGTCAATGGCGGGTGGTGGACAATCATCCGCCGTTTACCATGGCCCCGAGCCAATACGTTGCCAGCGCATTCAGCTATCTATCACCGCCAACAGCCAGTGCCATTGCCAGGTCGGTGTTCAATCAAGTCAGGCGACCTGAGGGGCTCGACGCGCATGGGCTGTCGCTGATGGCGCTGATATTTCGCAACTGGCTGGACCGGGTCAACGACGAGATCCCGAGGCGCACCCTCGCTGACCCGTTGTTGCTGTTACCCAAACTGCCGACACAGCCCGACAACCTGGTGCCCGGAGGGATACTCACCCTGCCGCCACGCGCTACGGAACTGCTGCAACGCGTCGACTTTGAGCCGCAACACTTTCCCGTCGAATGGGCGGTCTACGCCGCAGCGCCAACGGGTGCCAGCCTGAGAAATTTGTTTACCGGCGTGCTGCAACACGAAGGCTATACCGTCAGCCCGACGACACGCCCGCACCAAGAAGGCGCCCTGATTTTTTACCGGGCAGGCGTTGCCGCGATTTTCGTCTTGAAACTGCCACGCATCAGCACAGACAGCGTTCCTCGTCCCACCCTGCCCGGCTCCGAACTCAGCCGCACGGACTTTCAAAACAGGCTCAGTGCGTCGAACAAACAAAGACTCAGCACGGCGCTGACGGAGTACGAAATCATCTATCTGGTCGGCGGCGTCCAACGCTCTCCCACGCAAACCCCGACACTGTTCCTGGTGAGAGAAGGTTGAACATTCAGCGCAAGGTTTTTGCCAAGGCTTGCTGCCGATCCCGACAGTGCGTCGCCCATTCCTTTCCACACCGAGAACGTCTCAATGGCCAAACCACCGAAGCCTGTGTCTGGCATTTCGCCGTTGCCTGACACGCCGCCCATCCACAGAAACACCTCGACTGACGAGCCTGACGGCCATCGATTGCTGGTCGACCACCCGGTCCCGAACCCTGCTGGCGGGAGTCAGACAGCCACCGACGCCTCGCAGCATGCGCCGGCCGCCGTGCCGCGCGTGCCATCCGTGCAGGTCAGTGAAATACCCCAGGCCGGCGCTCTGACGGCGGATCAGTTGCTGAACTCGATCACCTGGCCGGCCGACCGTTTGCACCTGTTGAATGCGCTCGACGCCGCCAGTGGTCTGTTCCGCAGCCCGGCAGGCAAGTTGTTTGCCCATGTCGAAAACGAAGGTCATATCCTCGTCGAGCGCCAGCACGATGGCCGCTACCAGATCCCTTTCAATCTCGGCCCGCAACTGCCCGGTCCGTTCCTGAGCAAATCGGAGCGCCAGCCCACCTGGAGAGTCGACCGCCCGCAGTGGCTGACGCAAAGCCCCGAGCCCGACTCACGACGAACCGCCGCTGGCGTTCCCGAACCGGCACAAACGCCGAGCTATCTGGCCCCGGCAGACGCCGCCCGGCTCTCTGCGGCCGAGGACACGGCGGACGGCATCCGCTATGACAAACACCGCAAGACTTACGTCGATACGGCAGAAGGAACGGTCATGGTGCGAAAGACTGCTACCGGGGAATACCAGCAAGCGTTCGCAACGCTGATGGATGCACCCGACGTGTATTTCGAGCGGATCGCGGATACCCGACTGTGGCGCCGCATAATCGCCGAAACCCTTGCGGTGCCGGAAGATCATCAGCCTCGCCCGCCAAGCGAGATCGAGGCCGCAACACCCGGTCCCGGCAAACGGACACAGGCGGACGACGCCGCGAGCAGCAGCCAAAGCCTCACCGACAGTCTGCTGGCCGCCAACCCTCAAGCGCTCAACCTGTCGTTCGGGCTCTGGCGAAACTGGGGCAAAACGCAGCCGTCGCTATCGGGCCAATACATCGAAATCGACGGACTGCATTACCGGATCGTGCAGCAGGTATTGAATGGCGAATCCCGGCTCGCCTATTTGCAACACCCTGCGTTTTCACCCACGCGATACGACGCCTTCGAATCCATGCTGCGCGACAATCCATCCTTGCAGCCAAAATGGGCGGTCAAAAGAAATGCGCAGTGGATCGTCCTTGATCGGCGCTTTCCTTTTGAAATGCCCATCACTCAATACATTGCTACAACCTTCAGGCATCTGTCGGATCAGGCGGTTCGGGCACTGGCCAGTGCCATGTTCAATCAGGCGAACAAGTCCGAGATCATCAGTGGTCATGGGCTCGCGGTCATCAACCAGACATTCCGTTACTGGCTGGACAGGCAAGGAGTCAGGCCACCGCACGGAGAACTCGCAGACCCGTTGTTGATGTTGCGCAGCCTTGGCAATGACCGCGACGCATCCGTGGCAATTCCCCTTGGGTCTTCATCGGCAGAAGGCCTGCAACGGCTTGATTTTGATCCCGGACGCTTTCCTCATTACTGGAATGAATACGCCGCGGCGCCAACAGTGCCTCTGCTGCGAAGGCTGTTCAGCGACGTGCTCGAGGACGACGGCTACACGATCAGCGCGGCACACCATCCCTTCGAGGAGCACGCCTTGCTGTTTCACCGGCAAACACTAAACGCGGTGTTCATACTCGAATTTCCAGTGATCATCGACGGCCGGCTACAACGGCCGACAGCGCCTTTTTTCGATCAGAGTGGCTCCCTGTCGTCGAACCGTGCTGCTGCGCAACAGCAAACAATCGAAAGTTTCCGTAGGGCAAACCAGCTCATTTACCTGTTGGGCGGCGTCCAGACGGATTCGATGGGGCAAGCAACTCTTTTTATGATCAGAGAGCGCTGATCGCAACTTCCAGACAACAACAAACACTTCGTGACACTTAACTTACTGTCATACAAATTAAAATCCTATTTCGATACAACCGTGCACAATCGCGATCCATTTAAATCAATCAAAACAATCATTTGATTGTTTTGATTCATATCCCTATCAGCAACAACGCTCCGCACGCGGCAAACTATATCGAACAAGGAAGTTTCAATGTCCACGCCCCTACCTGTTGAAAATACTTATGCTCACAATGACACCGTCGAAGTGTCCGACATCGGCCTGCAGGCCAATGAACGCACCGCCGCGACGATCGACTTCGCAGCGAACAATGCCGATGAGCCGGGAAATACGCCAGCCTCGACCGGCCGACGCAAGCCCGGCCAACTGAAGCTGCTCGACGATCTGTTCGGACCGCTGAAAATAGGTTCGCACAGCGTGACACGCCGAGCCCTGGACGCCTTGGGCGCGACCCTCGATGGCCAACCGCTGACCGGACATAACACGCAGTTTCGGACACCCAGCCGATCGTTCGTCAACGCCCTGCAATTCAGTTACGCCGACATCGAGCAGCGCATGAAAGTCTCGGCTTTCGGCGATAACTATTTACTGCCCTCATTGTTGTTCGAGATCGCCAGTCTGCGTCCTGCCACTGCTGCGCCGGTCATCAGGGAAGACATCGGGGCACGTGTCGAGGAAAGTGGCTACGGGCAAAAAATGGCGCGTCTGTTGAACTCGGCCCAGCGTCTTGATCTGCGCCTGGCCTATTCAAGAAAGAGCAGCAGCCCCAGTTGGGTCATCATCAAAAACCACTCGATGATCGGCGCCAGTGTCGGCATTCAAGCCTTTGGCATCTTCATGGGCATTCGCGGCATTTACGATGCCGTGAAAAAGAATGACCAGGATGAAATCATCTTCAACAGCATCGGCATCGGCACAGAAGTCGCCTCGATTATCACCGACGTGGCTGTAACCAAAGTCGGCCAGCGCATGATCGAGGCCGGCAACGGCGCCCTCAAGGATTTCAGCAAAACCCGCGCAGGAATTCGGCTGGGTCGTTCCGGCGGATTCATCGGTGGCGCACTGACATTGCCGTTCGATATCTACAGCGCTGTCAGGGAATTCAATGCCGCCAGCAATAAAACCGGCAAAGAGGCCATGGATCATTTCGTCAGCGCCGGTCTGAACATTGCCAGCGCGACGATGACGGTGATTCTCGGTAGCGCCGCCATGGCCGGTTTCTCCTTCGCCGGCCCGGTCGGCCTCGCGGCGGGTGCGCTGATGGCGATCGGCTCGCAGGTCTACGGCGCCGTGCGCATGGTGGACGACATCGATGACTACATTGAGCTCACCGTTGAAGAGCGGTGGCGCACCGGATGGTTTTCGTTTGTGCCGCTGATGGATATCGACCAGAGCGTCAAGCATCGTTATGAATTGGCGAAAGCCAGACTCGAGACCGCGAAACGCCTGCAAACCACGGCCAGAAAGGTCCTCGACGAGACGCAGAAGGACACCATCGAGGCGGTCGTGCACGGCCGCTATGAAGATCGCCTGAAAAAACGTCGCGAGCGCGTCAAGCACTGGTGGGGCGTCGAAACCCTGCCCATCGTCTTCGTGCCGGAGGTGGTCGGCCTCGACGATACGATTGATGCCCGCGACGGCGTGACAGCTGAGACGCCCGGCGCCGTACTGGGGACGCAGGGGCAAACCAAAGGCATCTTGTGGATGATCGGCGACGGCAAGGACACGGTCACCGGCGTCGCGAAAAAGCCCAATGCCTTTTATTACGCCGAAGGCGTCAAGACGCTCACGGGGGGTGACAAGGATGACAAATTCATCGCGCAGAACGCGGCGGATGACCTCGTAAGGCCTGTCGAAAGCACTGAGTTTTCCCGACTGAAAGGTGGGGCCGGCAGCGATACCTTGATCATGGATGGCAAGCAGTGGCATTCGGCTGGCGGCCGTGGCTATGACATCGATCTGGCGGCGGGCACCTTGCAAATCTACACGCCAAACCCGGACCCGACGGTAACGGATGGCGAGACGTACGATTTCAAGGCCTTGCTCGAAAGCATTGAGAACGTGCAGACGCTCGAAGATGGAAAAAGCATTGTCACCGGTACCGATGCAGCCAACGTGATGACCTCAAGGGGTGCGGACACTATCAATGCTGGCGCCGGCAACGACACGATTTATTTGCTCAAGGACAATGCCAAGGCATTCGGTGAAGCGGGACTGGATTTTTATCACGTGGCATTGGCCGAAGGTTCGGTGCTTATCTCGGAAGATGGCGCGGATGAAAGTTATATCTCGCTGGGTTGGCGAATGGACCAGATCGAGAAATGGGAGGTGGACAGGTGTCGCCTTATCCTCATATTGAAGTTCGACTTCCATTACGGTCGCAGAAGCAACATAACCCTCGACAACATTTACCAAAATGTCGACGGCCAGCGGGTGCTGCACAATGACAAATTGACCATCATTACCCGTGATGGTTACTACTTGAAACCGGACTTGCCGGAAACTATCGAACACGACAATCCCGTTGAGATAAGAGCAGAAATCACCAAAGTGGGACGCCCGGAAAAAACCACCATCGTCCACGAAGCCATATGCAAAGTGCCCACCCGGCAAAACACCCACTATTACGTGCAACGCTTCAACCCGCACACGCAATTCATCACCGGCAACAATCCCGACCCTTATTACGGCACGCGAATTTTTCTTGATTACGACTACGCCGAGATGACCAGTGCGCATGTTGCCTTTGCGACCACCCCCGCTACCGTGATGAACACAGCGGCGGACAAAGACAAGGTCAATGTCTCTTGCGACTTCCTGTTTTACTTTGGCAAGAACCTGCTGCAGATCGCCGGGTTCGGCCAGTACGCAGAAACCACGCTGGAAGCGGCACTCAAGAACGCCGCAGCCAACATGTCTACCCATGGCTACATGCTGGTGTTTCGCGATGGTCAGGCCCACACGCTGATCCTCGAAGAAGAGTACGCCGTGCCTGCGGCGCGCTATAAACACAACGTTACCGCCAACACGCTGACCAGCCACGACTTGCGCTTTCCGCTAAGAACCCTTTTCAACGCGGTTTTCGAGATTCCCGAAACTCAGGCACTGAAGCTCGACCACATTTCTTCTTGCTCGCAGTTGTTGCCTATCGCCGAACAGACGGCGATCGAGAACATTGAAGGTGCGGGCGCGACCTACCTGGTGCATTTGCTCGAGCATCGAGTCTTGCGGATTTCAACGCCGGGCGGTCTGGCGACGGCCAGTACCCGGTTGAACAACTCGTCGACCTGGGAAATCGACGCCACACAACTCAAGGACTTCAAAATCGTCCTGGCGGACAATCAGCTGTACATCGGCACTGCCACTATTCACCTGCCGCAGTACGGGGCCGAGGATCTGATTGACCAGGTTTTTGTCATCGGCCCAAAAGGCGTGGTTCACACCGTGGACCTGTCTTTCGACCGGGTGTATGTCGACAGTCTGGACGCCCGCTACTTCACGCCCCCCACCGAGGCTGATTTGCCCGAGGCATTTGCTGGCGTCGCGCAACGCGAGTTGAACGTGCGCAACATTGCGTTGAGCGATGGCACTCGCGGCAAACTCAAATACAGTTTGGCGAACCGCAAGTGGATTCTGGACAGTAACAAGTCGCGGGAAATCAACTATTCACAGCTGAAAGTGTTCAGCCGCTGCAAGCACCAGACCCCGCACCTGCCGACACTGCAACTGCCCGATTATTGACCGTTAGCCAAACGTCGCCAGCGCAATAAAAAAAGCCCGCAGTGTGGGCGGGCGAAAGACCAAAGAAGCTATATGCGCAGTCGCTTCCCGGTGGGGGCAGCTGCTTGGGGGTCAGCTGCCCCGGTACGTGGAATAGCTGTAGGGCGAAATCAGCAATGGCACATGGTAGTGATCCTGCTCGGCAGAGATGCCGAAGCGCAGCACCACCACGTCCAGAAATGCCGGTTCCGGCAACTGAACGCCACGGGCGCGGTAGTAATCGCCCGCATGGAACTGAACCTGATAAACGCCGGTTCGATAATCATCGCCTTGCAGCAGCGGTGCATCGACCCGGCCATCGCTGTTGGTTACGGCACTGGCGACCAATTCCAGTTGCGAACCTTCAACGCGGTACAGCTCGACCTTGATCGAACTGCCCGGGCAACCGTGTGCAGCGTCCAAAACGTGTGTTGTCAAACGTCCCATTGATTCTGCGCGCCTGCCTGCGTGGAGCAGTCAGACTTCGCGCCTCCCGAAGTCAGTTGAAAAGGAGACCGCACCGATTCGGAGCACGAAAAGTTGCGGCGAGCGACTGATTAAGACACTTTTCAAAAAAATTGTACACAATAAAAACGACATTTTTCAGCTCGCCCCCGCCATTCGGCACTTTCGCCCCGATCTGCCAGGCGAGCGCCTGTGCATTGAACCTCCTATCCATTAGCTGACTGGTCAGGCAGGTTTCTTGCAGGCTCACGCCATTAACAGTAAAAGATGACAGTCGGTGAAAAATGCGAAAATTCAGGCTTACAAATTGCGAATAAAGTTGTATACAATCAGCCCATCGCTGTGACGCCAGCCTGCCAGGCCGCCACACCCATCTGTCAACGAATAAGAAGGAAGACTGCAGTGAGCGCTGACTACCCACGCGACCTGATCGGTTACGGCAGTAACCCTCCTCACCCACACTGGCCGGGCAATGCCCGCATCGCCCTGTCGTTCGTACTCAATTACGAAGAAGGCGGCGAGCGCAATATTTTGCACGGCGACAAAGAATCCGAAGCCTTCCTCTCCGAGATGGTTGCCGCTCAGCCGCTGCAAGGCGCGCGCAACATGAGCATGGAATCGCTTTACGAGTATGGCAGCCGTGCCGGCGTCTGGCGGATCTTGAAACTGTTCAAGGAATTCGACATTCCGCTGACCATCTTCGCCGTCGCCATGGCCGCTCAGCGCCACCCGGATGTGATCCGTGCGATGGTCGATGCCGGCCACGAGATCTGCAGCCACGGCTACCGCTGGATCGACTATCAGTACATGGACGAAGCGCAGGAACGCGAGCACATGCTCGAAGCGATCCGCATCCTCACCGAAATCACCGGCGAGCGCCCACTGGGCTGGTACACCGGCCGCACCGGGCCGAACACCCGTCGTCTGGTCATGGAAGAAGGTGGTTTCCTCTACGACTGCGACACCTACGACGACGACCTGCCCTACTGGGAACCGAACAACCCGACCGGCAAGCCGCATCTGGTGATCCCGTACACCCTCGACACCAACGACATGCGCTTCACCCAAGTGCAGGGTTTCAACAAGGGTGACGACTTCTTCGAATACCTCAAAGACGCGTTCGACGTGCTCTATGCCGAAGGCGCTGAAGCACCGAAGATGCTCTCGATCGGTCTGCACTGCCGCCTGATCGGCCGTCCGGGTCGCATCGCTTCGCTCAAGCGCTTTATCGAATACGCCAAAAGTCATGAACAGGTGTGGTTCAGCCGTCGCGTCGACATCGCGCGTCACTGGCACGAAACCCAGCCGTACCAAGGGGCCGCCCAATGAGCCGCTTTCAAACCCTGCAACCGTCGAGCCTGAGCCGCGACGCTTTCGTCAAAGCCTTCGCCGACATCTACGAACATTCGCCATGGGTGGCCGAGAAGGCCTATGACCTGGGCGCGGACGCTTCGATCGACGAGATCGAAACCCTGCACCAGCGCATGAGCGACATCCTGTTGAGCGCCGATCACGCCAGTCAACTGGCACTGATCAACGCTCACCCGGACCTGGCCGGCAAAGCCGCCGTCCAGGGCCAACTGACCGAAGCCAGCACCAATGAACAGGCTGGCGCCGGTATTCACCAATGCACGGCAGAAGAGTTCCAGCGCTTCACCGAGCTGAACGACGCCTACAAAGCCAAGTTCAAGTTTCCCTTCATCATGGCGGTAAAAGGCAGCAACCGGCATCAGATCCTCGCGGCGTTCGAAACGCGCATTCACAACTCGCAAGACACCGAGTTCAAATGCGCGCTGGCGGAGATCAACAAGATTGCCCTGTTCCGTTTACTGACCCTATAGCGAGCCTGACCCGAGTACATCAAACGCGGAGAGTACCCAGGGTCTTGCAAGCATCCCCAGCCACTTATTTAAAGGCAGACAAGAAGAATGAAAGCTTACGCCGTACCTTTCGAGAAGTTCGTCAACCTGGCCGATGCCCGTCTGGGCACCAAAATCATCTCGGTCACCGATGACTGGTTCGCAGACGCCAATCGTCTGTTCCAACCGACCCCGGCCGTATGGAAAGAGGGCGTGTTCGATGACAACGGCAAGTGGATGGACGGCTGGGAATCGCGCCGCAAGCGCTTCGAAGGCTTCGACAGCGCTGTGATCCGTCTGGGCGTACCGGGTTCGATCAAAGGCGTGGACATCGACACTTCATTCTTCACCGGCAACTTCCCGCCATCGGCCTCTCTGGAAGCGTGCTTCCTGGCCTCCGGCGAGCCTGATGAAAACACTCAGTGGACAGAAGTGCTGTCGGCCGTCGAGCTGCAGGGCAACAGCCACCACTACCACGAAATCAGCAACGACAAGGCGTTCAGCCACCTGCGCTTCAACATCTACCCGGACGGCGGTGTTGCCCGTCTGCGCGTGTACGGTGTGCCGCATCGCGACTGGTCGGCGGTTGGCGATAACGAGCAAGTCGATCTGGCAGCAGCCCTCAATGGTGGCCGCGCCCTCGCCTGCTCCGACGAACACTTCGGCCGCATGAGCAACATCCTCAACCCGGGCCGTGGCATCAACATGGGCGACGGCTGGGAAACTGCACGTCGTCGCACCCCGGGCAATGACTGGGTGATCGTCGCGCTGGGTCACCCGGGCGAGATCGAGAAGATCGTCGTCGACACCCTGCACTTCAAAGGCAACTACCCGGACACCTGCTCGATCCAGGGCGCGTTCGTGAAAGGCGGTACTGACAGCCAGATCGAAACCCAATCGCTGTTCTGGCGCGAACTGCTGCCAAGCCAGAAACTGGAAATGCACGCCGAACACACCTTCGTCGAGCAGATCAAGGCACTGGGCCCGATTACTCACATCCGCCTGAACGTGTTCCCGGACGGTGGTGTAAGCCGCCTGCGCGTTTTGGGCAAGGTCGCTAAATAAGGTTGAACCCATTCGCGAGCAAGTCGAATCGTCGCACCGTCGCTCCCACATTTGGAATGCAATCCTCTGTGGGAGCGAGCCTGCTCGCGAAGGCGTCAGAACAGTCAACACAGAATTCGGATAAGAAGAACAGCATGCGCACACTAACGATTGAACCGCTGAGCAAAGAAGCCTTCGCCCCTTTCGGTGACGTGATCGAAACCGAAGGCAGCGATCACTTCATGATCAACAACGGTTCGACCATGCGCTTCCACAAACTGGCGACGGTCGAAACCGCTCAGCCTGAGGACAACGCGATCATCAGCATCTTCCGCGCCGACGCGCAGGACATGCCGCTGACCGTTTGCATGCTGGAACGCCATCCGCTGGGCAGCCAGGCTTTCATACCGCTGCTCGGCAACCCCTTTCTGATCGTGGTCGCGCCCGTTGGCGATGAACCTGTATCAGGCTTGGTCCGCGCCTTCGTCACCAACGGCAGGCAGGGCATTAATTACCATCGCGGCGTTTGGCACCATCCGGTGCTGACGATCGAAAAGCGGGATGACTTCCTGGTGGTTGATCGCAGTGGCACAGGCAATAACTGCGATGAGCATTTTTTCAAAGAGGATGAGCGTTTGATCCTCGCCCCCCACCAATAAGAGAAGGTCTGATCACTCGACAACAAGAGTGACAGGCGAGAGGTAAAGACTGTGGAAGCACATCTGTTGGAATGGCTGAACCTGAGCATCCGCTGGGTTCATATGATTACTGGCGTGGCCTGGATCGGCGCGTCGTTCTACTTCGTCTGGCTGGAGAACAACCTCAACCGCGTCAACCCGAAAACCGGTCTTGCCGGTGACCTGTGGGCGATCCACGGTGGCGGTATCTATCACCTGGAAAAATACAAACTGGCCCCGCCGGCGATGCCGGAGAACCTGCACTGGTTCAAGTGGGAAGCCTACTTCACCTGGATGTCGGGGATCGCGCTGCTGTGCGTGGTGTTCTACTCCAACCCAACGCTCTACCTGCTGGCCCCGGGCAGCACACTGAGCGGCCCGGAAGGCGTGGCCATCGGTATCGGCTCGCTGTTCCTCGGCTGGTTCATCTACTCCTTCCTGTGCGACTCGGCCCTGGGCAAACGCCCTGCTCTGCTCGGCTTCATCCTGTTCGTGCTGATCATCGGCGCGGCGTATGGCTTCAGCAAAGTGTTCAGCGGTCGTGGCGCGTACCTGCACGTCGGCGCGATCATCGGCACCATCATGGTCGGTAACGTGTTCCGCATCATCATGCCGGCGCAACGTGCACTGGTGGCGGCGATTGCCGAGAACCGCACGCCGGATCCGGCGCTGCCGGCCAAAGGCTTGCTGCGTTCGCGTCACAACAACTACTTCACCCTGCCGGTGCTGTTCATCATGATCAGCAACCACTTCCCGAGCACCTATGGCAGCCAGTACAACTGGTTGATCCTGGCCGGGATTGCAGTGTTGGCGGTGTTGGTGCGTCACTACTTCAACACCCGTCATGACAGCCACAAGTTTGCCTGGACTCTGCCGGTGGCAGCGGTGGGCATGATCACCCTGGCGTACGTTACCGGTCCTGCACCGATGTCGACCGCGCCGGAAGTGGCTAAAGCTCCTGCAAAAATCGAGTACCAACCCCTGCCGGAAACGGCACTGGGCGGTGGCGCGAAACCGGCTGAAGCGGCGGCTCCTGCCGCACCCGCTGAAGCGCCTGCCGCAGCACCGGCGCAAGCCTCCAATGCAGGTCCGGCCTTTGACAAAGTGCACAGCGTGATTCAAGAACGCTGCGCGGTTTGCCACTCGGCCAAACCGACCAGCCCGTTGTTCAGCGCAGCTCCGGCCGGTGTGATGTTCGACACCCCCGAGCAGATCCGCCAGAACGCGGCGCGCATCCAGGCGCAAGCCATCACCTCGCAGATCATGCCACTGGGCAACATCACACAGATGACCCAGCAGGAACGTGACCTGATCGGTGCATGGATCGCCCAGGGAGCGCAGACCAACTAAGCAACAAAGCTTCGCGAGCAGGCTCGCTCCCACAGAGATCGCGCATTTCCTGTGGGAGCGAGCTTGCTCGCGAATGGCCGCAACGCGGTCGACCTGATGCAAAGAAACAGCTGTGAGCAACCCGGCAGCTGTTAATCACAAGAATAAAAAGATCCGAGGTGTTGCATGTCCGAGCTGTCCAAAGCGCGCATCCCCGACGCACCCGCCATTCAGCGATTGCCCCTTTTGCAACTGATCCTGGTCGGTTTGCAACATGTTCTGCTGATGTACGGTGGTGCCATCGCGGTGCCGCTGATCATTGGACAGGCCGCTGGCCTGAGTCGTGAAGAAATTGCCTTCCTGATCAACGCCGACCTGCTGGTCGCCGGTGTCGCCACCATCGTGCAATCCTTAGGGATCGGCCCGATGGGCATCCGCATGCCGGTGATGATGGGCGCCAGTTTCGCGGCTGTCGGCAGCATGGTCGCCATGGCCGGCATGCCCGGTATCGGCCTGCAAGGCATCTTTGGTGCAACGATCGCCGCCGGTTTCTTCGGCATGATCATCGCGCCGTTCATGTCCAAGGTCGTACGCTTCTTCCCGCCGCTGGTGACCGGCACGGTCATCACCTCGATCGGTTTGTCGCTGTTCCCCGTGGCCGTGAATTGGGCCGGTGGCGGTGCTGGCGCCGCGCAATTCGGCTCACCGATTTATCTGGCCATCGCCGCTTTGGTGTTGGGCACCATTCTGTTGATCCACCGCTTCATGCGCGGTTTCTGGGTCAATATTTCCGTGTTGATCGGCATGTGCTTCGGCTATCTGTTGTGCGGCGCGATCGGCATGGTTGACCTGAGCGGCATGGCTAACGCGCCATGGATTCAGTTCGTTACCCCACTGCACTTCGGCATGCCGAAATTCGAACTCGCGCCGATCCTGTCGATGTGTCTGGTGGTGGTGATCATCTTCGTCGAATCCACCGGGATGTTTTTGGCGCTGGGCAAAATCACCGGCCAGGAAGTCTGCCCACGCATGCTGCGTCGCGGCTTGCTGTGTGATGCCGGCGCCTCGTTTGTCGCTGGGTTCTTCAACACCTTCACTCACTCCTCGTTCGCCCAGAATATCGGTCTGGTGCAGATGACCGGCGTGCGCTGCCGCTCAGTAACCATCGTTGCCGGTGGCCTGCTGATCGTCCTCAGCCTGCTGCCGAAAGCCGCGTTCCTGGTGGCGTCCATTCCACCGGCGGTACTCGGCGGCGCGGCAATTGCGATGTTCGGCATGGTCGCCGCGACCGGGATCAAGATTCTCCAGGAAGCCGACATCGGTGACCGTCGCAACCAGTTGCTGGTCGCGGTGAGCATCGGCATGGGCCTGATCCCGGTGGTGCGTCCGGAGTTCTTCGCGCACCTGCCACTGTGGATGAGCCCGATTACCCACAGCGGTATCGCCATGGCAACGCTCAGCGCGCTGACGCTGAACCTGTTGTTCAACATTCTCGGCGGCAAAGAGCGCGCAGCGATCAACGATTGCCACGCGCATTAACAGCATTACCGATTATCCCTGTAGGAGCGAGCTTGCTCGCGAAGAGGCCATGTCAGTCAACATCACTGTTGAATGACACACCGCTTTCGCGAGCAAGCTCGCTCCCACAGGGACTGTGCAACACCCTGCCTCAACAATAAAAACAAGAGGGAGCAACAGATGATTCGCACGCAAACCAACGTTCTGTTGAGTGGCGGCCTGCTGGCCGCGAGTCAAGCCATGGCTGGCGATCTCCTGCTGTGGCAAACCAACAGCCTCAGTTATCTGTACGGCAAGAATTTCGCGATCAACCCGTCGATCCAGCAGACGCTGACCTTCGAGCACGCGGACAAGTGGAAGTACGGCGACAACTTTCTGTTCGTCGACAAGATCTTCTACAACGGCAAAGAAGACGCGAACAAAGGCCCCCACGCCTTCTACGGCGAATTCACCCCGCGCTTCTCTTTCGGCAAGATCTTCGACCAGAAACTCGAGTTCGGCCCGATCAAAGACGTCTTGCTGGCGATGACTTACGAGTACGGCGAAGGCGACAGCGAGGCCTACCTGATCGGCCCCGGTTTCGACCTCAAGGTGCCCGGCTTCAACTACGTCACCCTCAATATTTTCCGCCGCCAGACCGAAGGCCCGCGCCCCGGCGACGGCGTCTGGCAGATCACTCCAGGCTGGTCGTACAGCTTTCCTCTGGGCAATTCCGATGTGCTGATCGACGGCTACCTCGACTGGGTGGTCGACAACGATGAGAACTCGCGCGGCACCTACCACGCCAATCTGCACATCAACCCGCAGATCAAATATGACCTCGGCAAAGCCCTCGGCTGGAGTCAGAAGCAACTGTATGTCGGCACCGAATACAGTTATTGGAAAAATAAATACGGCGTCGAAAACACCCACAACTTCGACACCAATCAGAACACCGCCAGCCTGCTGGTGAAGGTGCATTTTTAAGATGGCCCGCAACCGTGCCCCATGCCTGTCGTCGGTGCTCTGTTGCGGGGCACTTGAGAGCTGGCCGAGGAGTCAGTATTCTCCGCGGCCTCACGAATTCGGTCTAAAAAAAAGCCCGGATTTAATTCCTGACCGACGGGCCAACTTATCCCGGCCCCGGTCAGTACCGAGGCATCCCGAAAACACGCTCAATCGACTGTTTTGCAGCAGCCGACGGGCGTTTTTTTGCTTTTCGAAAAGCCTTGGCCCAGCTCTTGCTAACACCAGCAAAGCTGACCGACTGGATGACTTTTGCAGTAACGAAAAAAGGCGCCACACCAGAGCGCCGATCTTAAAAAAATAAACGTGGAACACCTACTTTGGGAGCAACCGAATGAAACGTATGTGCACCAGCCTGATGCTCGCGGGATCGATGTTGGCCGGCGGCCAGGCCATGGCCGATGGTCTGCTGCAGTGGCAGAACAACAGCCTGACCTACCTCTACGGCAAAGACTTCAAGGTCAACCCGGCGATCCAGCAGACCGTCACCTTCGAGCACGCCGATGCCTGGAAGTATGGGGACAACTTCCTGTTCGTCGACAAGATCTTCTACAACGGTGACAAGGACTTCAACAACGGTCCGAACACCTACTACGGTGAATTCAGCCCGCGTATCTCGCTGGGTAAAGTGCTCGACCAGAAGATCGAATTCGGCCCGATCAAAGACGTCCTGCTGGCGATGACCTACGAGTTCGGCGAGGGTGACACCGAGTCCTACCTGATCGGTCCAGGCTTCGACCTGGCCATCCCGGGTTTCGACTACTTCCAGCTGAACTTCTACCAGCGTCACACCGAAGGCTCGCGCCCGGGTGACAACGTCTGGCAGATCACCCCGGTCTGGTCCTACACCATCCCGGTTGGCGATTCGAACGTGCTGATCGATGGTTACATGGACTGGGTCGTCGACAACGACGTCAACAACCGTGGCGAATACCACGCCAACCTGCACTTCAACCCACAGGTCAAATACGACTTGGGCAAGGCGCTGAATTTTGGCGAGAAGCAGTTGTACGTCGGTGTTGAGTACGACTACTGGAAAGACAAGTACGGGATCGACGACACCCGTGCGTTCACCACCAATCAGAACGTGACCAGCTTCCTGGTGAAGTTCCACTTCTGATCTTAAAAGCTTCGCGAGCAGGCTCGCTCCCACACTCGACCGAGTTCCAATGTGGGAGCGAGCCTGCTCGCGAAGGCCTCAGCGCAGATGTCAGGCCGGAACTACCGCCTCGGTTATCCCGAGAAACCGACACAACTCCTCGCGCTTGGCCAACGCATCCCTTCGCCCCAAATCAATCAACTCGCTGCAATACCCCGCCTCGAACAATAGATAACTCAACACCCCTGCCCCACTCGTCTTGGTCGCCCCCGGCCCGCGCAGAAACAAGCGCAACGCCGCCGGCAATTCCTGGCGATGCCGCGCCGCGATCTCATCGATCGGCTGACTCGGCGAAATCACCAGCACCTCCACCGGCGCCACGCCTAACTCACGGGTCGGCGTGCCGGCAGGCATTAAGTGGCTGAACTGGTTGAGACGCTGCAGCAACTCGATGTCGCTCTCCAGGCTGTCAATGAACGTGCTGTTGAGCATGTGCCCGCCAATCTGCGCCAGCGTCGGCTGTTGCCCGGTGTAGGTGCGCTCCAGCGGCTGCTGCGGATCAACACCGCGCGGGTTGCCGCTGACACCCACCACCAGCACGCGACTGGCGCCCAGGTGCAGCGCCGGGCTGATCGGCGCCGATTGTCGCACCGCGCCGTCACCGAAATATTCATCGCCGATTTTCACCGGCGCGAACAACAGCGGAATCGCCGAGCTGGCCAGCAAGTGATCCACCGACAGTTGCGTCGGCACGCCAATGCGCCGATGGCGCAGCCATGAATCGATCTTGCCGCCGCCCTGATAGAACGTCACCGCTTGCCCCGACTCATAGCCGAACGCGGTCACCGCCACTGCATGCAATTGCTTGCGCGCGATCGATTCGGCGATGCCGGGCATGTGTAGTTTTTCATTGAGCAGGTCGCGCAAGGGCGAGCTGTTGAGCAAGGCGACCGGCAGATGCCGGCCCATCCCCAACAAGCTGTGGCTGACAAAACGGCTGGCCTGGCGAATGACGCCCGGCCAGTCACTGCGCAGCACACGATGGCTGCGAAAGCCTTGCCAGAACAAAGTGAGGCGTTCGATCGCAGCGCGAAAATCGGTAGCGCCGCTGGCGAGGCTGACCGCATTGATCGCCCCGGCCGAGGTGCCGACGATCACCGGAAACGGATTGTCCGCACCCAGCGGCAGCAATTCGGCAATCGCCGCCAACACCCCCACCTGATACGCCGCCCGAGCCCCGCCGCCGGAAAGAATCAAACCTGTGACCGGTTCAGCTGGGCTCATCGCAACACTCCATGGTGCTTAAAAGAATGGGTGAATCAACCGCGTTTGGCGTACAACTTCGGCTCGCCCGGTGGACGGCTCTTGAAGCGCCGATGCGCCCACAAGTATTGCTCGGGGCAGGCGCGCAAGGCGCTTTCGACCCACTGATTGATGCGGATGCAGTCGGCCTCTTCGGTCTCGCCGGGGAAGTCTTCCAGTGGCGGATGAATCACCAAGCGATAACCGCTGCCGTCGGCCAGACGTTCCTGGGTGAACGGCACCACCAGCGCTTTACCCAAGCGGGCAAATTTGGTGGTCGCGGTCACGGTCGCGGCCTGAATGCCGAACAGCGGCACGAAGATGCTCTGCTTGGCGCCGTAATCCTGATCCGGTGCGTACCAGATCGCGCGACCGGAGCGCAGCAACTTGAGCATGCCGCGCACATCGTCACGCTCCACCGCCAGCGAGTCGAGGTTGTGCCGCTCACGGCCCTGGCGCTGAACATAGTCAAACAACGGATTCTTGTGCTCGCGGTACATGCCGTCGATGGTGTGCTGCTGGCCGAGCAGCGCTGCACCGATTTCCAGCGTGGTGAAATGCGCCGCCATCAGGATTACGCCTTTGCCTTCGCGCTGGGCCTTTTGCAAATGCTCCAGGCCTTCAACGTGGGCCAGTTTGGCCAGACGCTCGCGCGACCACCACCAGCTCATGGCCATTTCAAAAAAGGCGATGCCGGTGGAGGCGAAATTTTCCTTGAGCAGACGTTTGCGCTCGGCGGCGGATTTTTCCGGGAAGCACAACTCAAGATTGCGCTTGGCAATGCGCCGCCGGTCGCCGGCCACGCGATACATCAACGCGCCCAAAACTCGACCGATGGTCAGCAAGGCCGGATACGGCAACTGCACGATCAGCCACAAAAGCCCCAGACCGCACCAGAGCGGCCAGAAGCGTGGCAATAAAAATGCTTTTCGAAAACGCGGGCGATCCATTAAAGCTTCCGTAAATACAGTGGCCGCGCATTCTACATCGTTCGACCCGGCTTGCGGCCTGCGGGCGTTCTCGTTATAAGTCTCGGCACTTTTAGTGACAAGCCGTTGTATGCCGACATGAGCCAAACCGAACCGTTAGACCAAGATCCCGTATTCCAGCTCAAGGGCAGCATGCTGGCCATTACTGTGCTGGAACTGGCCCGTAACGACCTCGAAAGCCTCGATCGGCAATTGGCCGCCAAAGTCGCCCAGGCGCCGAACTTTTTCAGCAACGCGCCGCTGGTTCTGGCGCTGGACAAACTGCCGCCAAGCGAAGGCGCCGTCGATCTGCCGGGCCTGATGCGCGTCTGCCGTCAACATGGCCTGCGCACCCTGGCGATTCGCGCCAGCCGCATCGAAGACATCGCCGCCGCCATCGCCATCGATATTCCGGTGCTGCCGCCGTCGGGCGCGCGTGAACGACCGCTGGAAACACCCGAAGCCGAAGTCAAGAAGAAGCCGGAAAAACCGCCGGAGCCAACGGTCAAACCGACCCGCGTCATCACCACGCCAGTGCGTGGTGGCCAACAGATATATGCCCAGGGTGGCGATCTGGTCGTGGTGTCTTCGGTCAGTCCGGGGGCGGAACTTCTCGCCGATGGCAACATCCATGTATACGGCCCGATGCGCGGTCGGGCGCTGGCCGGCGTGAAGGGTGATACCAAGGCACGGATTTTCTGTCAGCAATTGAGCGCTGAACTGATCTCCATCGCCGGTCATTACAAGGTTTCCGAAGATTTGCGCCGCGACCCAATGTGGGGCTCGGGCGTACAGGTCAGCCTGTCGGGCGACGTGTTGAACATCATTCGGCTTTAACGGATACTGCCGCATTTTCCAAGCATCTCTAAAACGTAGCGAAAACGGCTCAAACGAAGTAGGAAAAAGGCTCAACGCCGAATTCCAGCCAAGGCTGTCCGACTGCAGTAGTTTTCAAGAGATGTTTTTCAGGGGCTAAAAAGTCCTTCTTCCTTAGGGGTGAAACACCTTGGCCAAGATTCTCGTGGTTACATCCGGCAAGGGTGGTGTGGGTAAGACCACCACCAGCGCCGCTATCGGTACCGGCCTCGCTCTGCGCGGCCACAAAACAGTGATCGTCGACTTCGACGTGGGCTTGCGTAACCTTGACCTGATCATGGGTTGCGAGCGCCGCGTAGTGTATGACTTCGTTAACGTGGTCAACGGCGAAGCCAACCTGCAACAGGCACTGATCAAAGACAAGCGTCTGGAAAACCTCTACGTACTGGCCGCCAGTCAGACCCGCGACAAAGACGCGCTGACTGTCGAAGGCGTGGAAAAAGTCCTGATGGAGCTCAAGGAACAATTCGAGTTCGTCGTCTGCGACTCCCCGGCCGGCATCGAAAAAGGTGCCCACCTGGCCATGTACTTCGCTGATGAAGCGATCGTCGTGACCAACCCGGAAGTGTCTTCGGTACGAGATTCGGACCGCATGCTCGGCCTGCTGGCGAGCAAATCGCGTCGTGCCGAACGTGGCGAAGACCCGATCAAAGAACACCTGCTGATCACTCGTTACCACCCGGAGCGTGTTGAAAAGGGCGAGATGCTTGGCGTTGAAGACGTCAAGGAAATCCTCTCGGTAACCCTGCTCGGCGTGATCCCGGAATCCCAGGCTGTGCTTAAAGCATCCAACCAGGGCGTGCCGGTGATTCTCGACGACCAGAGCGATGCCGGTCAGGCTTACAGCGATACCGTCGAC
Source organism: Pseudomonas fluorescens (assembly GCF_001648775.1). Taxonomy (GTDB): domain Bacteria; phylum Pseudomonadota; class Gammaproteobacteria; order Pseudomonadales; family Pseudomonadaceae; genus Aquipseudomonas; species Aquipseudomonas fluorescens_M. Next base: position 7,072 of record NZ_LVEJ01000015.1, on the reverse strand, counting down.
CGTTTGCTGGGCAAAGAAAAAGCCCACCGTTTCCTCGATGTCGAGAAGAAGGGATTCTTCGAGCGCCTGTTTGGAGGTAGGTAATGAACCTTTTTGACTTCTTTCGTGCCAACAAAAAGCCAAGTACCGCCTCGGTAGCGAAAGAGCGTCTACAGATCATCGTGGCGCATGAGCGCGGCCAGCGCAGCACGCCGGATTACCTGCCAGCCTTGCAGAAGGAACTGGTCGACGTGATCCGCAAGTACGTCAACATCGGCAACGACGACGTACATGTTGCACTGGAAAGCCAGGGCAGTTGCTCGATTCTGGAACTCAATATCACCCTGCCCGATCGCTGAGTCGATTTAGCAGGAACGGCGGCGGCTCAGGGCCATTCCCCCAGTGGAATGGTCCTGAGCCGCCGTTGGCATTTGTTACGAGGCTGTTTTAATGCCGCTGTCCAACATTCACATCATCCATCAGGACGCCGCCGTACTGGTGGTGAACAAACCGACGTTGCTGCTCTCGGTGCCCGGTCGCGCCGACGACAACAAGGATTGCCTGATTACCCGTTTGCAGGAAAACGGCTACCCGGAAGCGCGCATCGTCCATCGCCTGGACTGGGAAACCTCCGGCATCATTCTGCTCGCGCGTGACGCCGACACTCACCGCGAACTGTCGCGCCAGTTTCACGACCGCGAAACCGAAAAGGCCTACACCGCGTTGGCCTGGGGTCAGCCGGAACTCGACAGCGGCAGCATCGATTTACCGCTGCGTTACGACCCGCCGACCAAACCGCGCCACGTGGTCGACCATGAATTCGGCAAACACGCGCTGACCTTCTGGCGCGTGCTGGAGCGTTGTGGCGACTGGTGCCGCGTTGAGCTGACGCCGATCACCGGCCGTTCGCACCAGTTGCGCGTGCACATGCTGTCGATCGGGCATCCGCTGCTTGGCGACGGGCTCTATGCCCACGAGCAGGCGCTGGCGGCATGGCCACGTCTGTGCCTGCACGCGAGCATGCTCAGCTTCACCCATCCGCAAACCGGCGAACGCCTGCGCTTCGAGTGCCCTGCACCGTTCTGACAGCAACGCCGCCCCCCCTGTGGGAGCGAGCTTGCTCGCGAAAGCAATTGATCAGTCGACATTAATGTTGAATGTGATACCGCTTTCGCGAGCAAGCTCGCTCCCACAGTTTTTTGCATGCATTTCAAGACCGCATGTCATGCCCCAAGCTTCAAGCCGATGCGTTAAACTCCCGCCCATTGCTGTCTGGAGTTTCTTATGCGCGAAGAGTTGAACCAAGGCCTGATCGACTTCCTCAAGGCCTCCCCTACCCCGTTCCACGCCACTGCCAGCCTTGTTCAGCGTCTGGAGGCTGCAGGTTTCGTGCGCCTCGACGAGCGCGAGCCATGGACCACCGAGCCTAACGGCCGTTATTACGTCACCCGTAACGACTCCTCGATCGTCGCGATCAAAATGGGCCGCACTTCGCCGCTGCATGGCGGTATCCGCCTGGTCGGCGCGCACACCGACAGCCCGTGCCTGCGGGTCAAGCCGCAACCGGAACTGCAACGTCAGGGTTTCTGGCAGCTCGGCGTCGAAGTCTACGGCGGCGCGCTGCTCGCACCGTGGTTCGACCGCGATCTGTCGCTGGCCGGCCGCGTGACCTTCCGCCGCGACGGCAAGGTCGAAAGCCAGTTGATCGACTTCAAGGCACCGATCGCGATCATTCCCAACCTGGCCATTCACCTCAACCGTGAAGCCAATCAGGGCTGGGCGATCAACGCGCAGACCGAACTGCCGCCGATCCTCGCGCAATTCGCCGGCGACGAGCGCGTCGACTTCCGCGCCGTGCTCACCGATCAATTGGCCCGCGAACACGGTTTGAACGCCGACGTGGTGCTCGACTACGAGCTGAGCTTCTATGACACGCAAAGTGCTGCAGTCATTGGCCTGAACGGCGACTTCATTGCCGGCGCGCGCCTCGACAACCTGCTGTCGTGCTACGCCGGCCTGCAAGCGTTGCTCACCGCCGAAACCGACGAAACCTGCGTGCTGGTGTGCAACGACCACGAAGAAGTCGGTTCCTGCTCGGCCTGCGGTGCCGATGGCCCGATGCTCGAACAAACCCTGCGCCGCCTGCTGCCGGAAGGTGACGAGTTCGTCCGCACCATCCAGAAATCCCTGCTGGTCTCGGCCGACAACGCCCACGGCGTGCACCCCAACTACGCAGAAAAGCACGACGCCAACCACGGCCCGAAACTCAACGCCGGCCCGGTGATCAAGGTCAACAGCAACCAGCGCTACGCCACCAACAGCGAAACCGCCGGCTTCTTCCGCCATCTGTGCATGGCCGAAGAAGTGCCGGTGCAAAGCTTCGTGGTGCGCAGCGACATGGGCTGTGGCTCGACCATCGGCCCGATCACCGCCAGCCACTTGGGCGTGCGCACTGTCGACATCGGCCTGCCGACCTTCGCCATGCACTCGATCCGCGAACTGTGCGGCAGCCATGACCTGGCGCACCTGGTCAAAGTGCTGAGCGCGTTCTACGCCTGCCGCGAGTTGCCTTAAAAGCTTCGCGAGCAGGTCGAATCGTCGCACCGTCGCTCCCACCGTTTGAAATGCATTCCAATGTGGGAGCGAGCCTGCTCGCGAAAGCGTCAGTCCTGACAACACAAATTTCATCTCTGCACCGGCTCAATTCTGATACACATCAGAACCGCTCCACCAAAACCGACCTAGACTTACATCATTCATTTCGACAAGGCAGTCTCCATGATCTCGATGTCTTCGTTCCACGCCATGCTCGTTCCGATCCTGACCGGGATGATCCTGCTGGCCATCGGCTTCAACTTCCGTGACAAGAACGCCGGCGTCTTTGCCATGTGGATCGGCATGCTGATGATCCTCGCCACCGTGATCTACAAGATCCTCGCCAAACTCAACGAATAAATCCGCGCCCGGCTCGCATTGCTTTAGTGGGCCTCGTACACTCCAGCGAATCCGCCCCTTGCGAGGTTGACCGCCTAGTGTTCGCTCGTCTTTTTGCTTTGCCCAGTCTGTTTCTCGTCTGCCTGATGACGCTGCTGCCGTTGGCACCCGCCCACGCGGTCGGGTTGCCCGGCCTGCTCAACACCAACAAGGCGCAGCCCGAAGCTCAGGAGCCGCTCGGCCAATCCCTCGACGAAGTCATCAAGTCGCTGGAAAACGACAAGCAACGCGCCCAGTTGCTGACCGATCTGAAGAAGCTGCGCGACGCCACCAAAAAAGCTCAGGCCAACCCCGAAGAAGGTGTGCTCGGCCTGATCGGCGGCACCCTCGCCAACTTTGAAAAACAATTTACCGGCGCCGACAGCCCGCTCAATCGCTGGGGCAACGAGTTCGACCTGGCCAAGGACGAACTGAGCGCGATGATGTTGCCCGCCAATGAGTGGCTGCCGATCATCTTCGGCTTCGCCGTGATCCTGATGGTCTGGAGCCTGCTCGCCGCCGCGCTGATCTGGCTCGGGCATCGGGTGCGCATGCGCTTCGGCCTCACCGAAGAATTGCCGCAACATCCCAGGGCGCTCGACATGCTGCGCTTCGCTTTGCGCAAGCTCGGGCCGTGGCTGATCGCGCTGGTGATGACGGTCTACATGAGCTACGCCTTGCCGTCGTCCTTGGGCAAAAGCCTGGCGATGGTGCTGGCCTATGCGCTGGTGGTCGGCACCTGCTTCTCGGCGATCTGCGTGATCGCGTTTTCCCTGCTCGACGGCCCGCACCGCCATCGCGCGCTGTACATCCTTCGTCATCAGGCGTTCCGGCCGTTGTGGCTGATCGGCAGCTTCGCCGCGTTCGGTGAAGCATTGAACGATCCGCGTCTGATCGAAAGCCTCGGCGTGCATCTGGCGCACACCGCCGCGACCGTCGCCAATGTGCTCGCGGCAATCTCGACCGGCCTGTTCATCCTGCGTTTCCGTCGACCGATCGCGCACCTGATCCGCAACCAGCCGCTGTCACGACGTCTGACCCGCCGCGCCCTCAGCGACACCATCGAAATCCTCGGCACCTTCTGGTACGTACCGGCGCTGGTGCTGGTGGGCATCTCACTGTTCGCCACTTTCGTTTCCGCTGGCGACACCAGCACTGCCTTGCGCCAGTCACTGATCTGCACCGTGCTGCTGGTGATGTGCATGGTCATCAACGGCCTCGTTCGCCGCCATTCCCTGAAACCGCAACGCGGGCCGAAACGCCACGCGCTCTACTCCGAACGCCTGAAGAGCTTCTTCTATACCCTCGCGCACCTGGTGGTGTGGCTGGTCTTCATCGAGCTCGGCCTGCGCGTGTGGGGCCAGTCGCTGATCGGTTTCGCCGAAGGCGAAGGGCATGACGTCAGCGTCAAACTGTTCAGCCTGATCGGCACGCTGATTTTCTCCTGGCTGATCTGGATCCTCGCCGACACCGCCGTACATCACGCCCTCACCCGCTCGCGCAAAGGTCTGGCGAATGCCCGTGCGCAAACGATGATGCCGCTGATACGCAACGTGCTGTTCGTGGCGATTTTCATCATTGCGCTGATCGTCGCGCTGGCGAACATGGGCATGAACGTCACGCCGCTGCTGGCCGGTGCCGGTGTGATCGGTCTGGCCATCGGTTTCGGCGCACAGTCGCTGGTTGCCGACTTGATCACCGGCCTGTTCATCATCATTGAAGACTCGCTGGCCATCGATGACTACGTCGATGTCGGTGGCCACCTCGGCACCGTCGAAGGCCTGACCATCCGCACCGTGCGCCTGCGCGACATCGACGGCATCGTCCACACCATCCCGTTCAGCGAAATCAAAAGCATCAAGAACTACTCGCGGGAATTCGGCTACGCAATCTTCCGCGTCGCCGTGCCGTACAACATGGAGATTGATGACGCGATCAAACTGATGCGCGAGGTCGGGCAGAAGATGCGTACCGATCCGCTGCAACGGCGCAACATCTGGTCGCCGCTGGAGATTCAGGGTGTCGAGAGTTTCGAATCCGGCAGCGCCATCCTGCGCGCGCGGTTCAAGACCGCGCCGATCAAACAGTGGGAAGTGTCCCGCGCCTTCAACCTGTCGCTCAAACGCCATCTCGACGAAGCCGGGCTCGATCTGGCAACGCCGCGCATGAGCGTGCAAGTGATCACTGCCGGTGGTGGCCAGCCGAAGGAATAGCACTCACGCGCGCGGTTGCAGTCACAGGCAGGGAAGCCCAAAAACAACAACCATGGAGAAACCCGATGCAGCTGACGCGCATTGCCCAGGCCGTTCTACTCACCCTGTTTGCCAGCCACGCCGGCGCCGCCACGCTGGAAAGCACCCGCAGCACAATCGCCGAACAGGCGCAAAAGCTTGAGCCCGAACTGCTGGAAACCCGCCGCGACATCCACGCCCACCCCGAACTCGGCAACACTGAAAAACGCACCGCCGAGCTGGTTGCCAAACAACTCAAGACCATGGGCCTGGAAGTCAAAACCGGCGTCGCCCGCACCGGCGTGGTCGCCATCCTCAAAGGCGCCCTGCCCGGCCCGACCGTAGCCCTGCGCGCCGACATGGACGCGCTGCCGGTCAAGGAAGTCTCGGACCTGCCGTTCGCCTCAAAAGCCAAAGGCACTTACCTCGACAAAGAAGTCGACGTCATGCACGCCTGCGGCCACGACGCCCACACCGCGATCCTGCTGAGCACGGCGAAAATTCTCACAGGCATGCGCGACACCTTGCCCGGCACCGTGGTGTTTTACTTCCAGCCCGCCGAAGAAGGCCCGAGCGACTTCATCCCCGACGGCAAAAACACCTGGGGCGCCAAAATGATGGTCGAGGAAGGCGTAATGAAATCACCGAAACCCGACGCCGTCTTCGGCCTGCACGTCTGGGCCGGCGTCCCCGCCGGCCAGATCGCCTACCGCCCGGGCGCCACCCTCGCCAGCTCCGACGACCTGCGCATCAAAATCCTCGGCAAACAAACCCACGCCGGCCGCCCCTGGGACGGCATCGACCCGATCACCGTCGGCGCGCAAACCATCGTCGGCCTGCAAACCGTGGTCAGCCGCCGCACTGACATTTCCTCTTATCCATCAGTCGTCAGCATCGGCACCATCAACGGCGGCACGCGCTACAACATCATTCCCGAATCGGTCGACATGACCGGCACCATCCGCTCCTACGACTACGGCATCCGCCAGAAACTGCACGCCGACGTCCGCCAGACCGTGGAAAAAATCGCCGAAAGCGGTGGCGCGAAAGCCGACGTCACCATCATCGAAAAATACGACCCGACCATCAACAACCCGGCGCTCACCGAAAAAATGCTGCCGACCTTGAAGTGGGCGGCCAAGGACGATGTGGTCAATGCACCGCTGGTGGGCGGCGCGGAAGACTTTTCGTTCTATGCCAAGGAAGTGCCGGGGCTGTTTGTGTTTCTCGGCGTGACCCCGCGGGATCAGGACATGAGCAAAGCGGCGCCGAATCACAATCCGGGGTTCTTTGTGGATGAATCGGCGCTGGTGGTGGGCGTGAGGACATTGGCCTCGTTGGCGACGGATTATTTGTATGCCAATGCGGGGGCGGGCAAATAGGGAAGAGGTGACTGTGGGGGCGCTTTCGCGAGCAAGCTCGCTCCCACATTTGGACCGTGTGCAGCCTGCCAGAAATTGGTCGGCTGTCAGGCCGCCATCGCGAGCAGGCTCACTCCTACAATTGGATCGCGTGCAATCTGCGAAAATCAGGTCGGCTGTCAGGCCGCTTTCGCGAGCAAGCTCGCTCCCACATTTGGACCGTGTGCAGCCTGCCAGAAATTGGTCGGCTGTCAGGCCGCCATCGCTGGCAAGCCAGCTCTCACAGGGATTGAGTTCACCGTTAGATATTCGTATCGCTTCTGCTTTTCACCACTCAACACAATGAGCGCAAGCTCGAGTACCGCTTTTGATCTTGCCGTGCTGGCCCCTTCGGCAGGCTGAGTGGAGGGATTGATCCGGGGGTGGGAGCGCAGCGACCGTTCGACGAAGTCGAACACATCGAGAGGAGGTGCAGCGAAGCAAACCGGAGGCGATGCGCCCGGATCGATCCCGTAACGAAGGAACCCC
>NZ_LVEJ01000014.1 GCF_001648775.1 Pseudomonas fluorescens | reverse complement strand
GATATACCGCCTTCGCGAGCAGGCTCGCTCCCTCTTTGGTTTTGCGCTGGACGTCAGACTGCGACCACCTTCTGAATCTCAGCAGCAGGGCTGATTCAACCCCCCATTAAACCTGTGGGAGCGAGGCTGCTCGCGAAAGCGTCCGTCCAGTCACTGCAACCAGTGCCTGATGTACCGCCTTCGCGAGCAAGCTCGCTCCCACTTTGGTTTTGCGTTGGGCGTTAGACTTCGCTCAGCTTCTGAGTTTCAGAGGCTGGACTGGCCTGACGCTTGAGCAACGCCTCGACAAACGCCTTCCCGAACTGCTCCAGATATTGTCGTTGCAGCAGGCATTCATGCGGTGCTTCAACGTCGTGCTGGATCAACTCACCGCTGATATACGGCGCCCACAATCCCGGCTGCTGCTCGTCCTGACGCAGGATGTCGGTGGTGGCGCGGATGAACAGCAAGTCACCGTTGAACACCTCGTACTGCGTGCGTCCGAGCAACTCCAGCATCAACTTAGAATCGTCCACCAGACGAGTCAGGAACTCATCGCCGATCTGCCGGCTGCCGAGCACTTCTTCCATGGCACTTTTCAACCCCTTGAGCCCGGCACGTGGTGTGCCAACGATGGCGCGGGTCATGCGGCTGATGATCATCGCGTCGTCGAGTTTCAACGAGGCCGGACCGCCTTGCAGCGGGTAGCTGTCGAACATGCACAGGAAACTCACCTCACGCCCGCGCGCCTGCAGCATCGCGCCGATACGCAGCGCGAGGTTGCCACCCACCGACCAACCGGCCAGTTGATACGGACCCTCGGGGTGCAGATCAACGATGCGTTGCAGGTATTCGGCAGCCAGCTCATCCAGCGATCCGATGACCCGCGTCGGATCACGCAGGATCGGCGATTGCAACGCGTACATCGGCTGGTCTTCCGGCAGAAACGGCAGCAGCCCGGCGTAGGGCCAGGCAATCCCGCCGCCCGGATGGATGCAGAACAGTGGCGGCCGCGAGCCTTCGCTGCGCAGCGTCAGCACGGCGTCGAACGGATCGCTGTCGCCACTGTTGGTTTGCAGGCGCTGGGCCAATTGACGCGGCGTTGGCGCGGCGAGGAAATCGGCGATGCCCAAGGCGATACCGAATTGCTCCTTGATCCTGCTGACCAGTTGCAACCCCAGCAACGAATGGCCGCCAAGGTCGAAGAAATTCTGGTTGGCGAACACTTCGTTGCAGTCCAGCGCTTCGGCGAACAGCTTGCACATCGCCGCTTCTTCCGCGTTTTGCGCGGGCGCCAGTTCGGTGGCGTCGTAGAGTGCCGGCGCCGGCAGGCGATCCACCGCGAGTTTGCCGTTGGGTGTCAGCGGGAATTCGCTGACGCACATGATCACGCTCGGCACCATGTGCTGAGGCAGGTGACGGCCCAGCGCCTGTTTCAGATGTTGACCATCAAGGCTGGAGTCCTTGCTCGCGACATAGCCGACAATGGCCGGACCGTGGCCAAGCTCACGCAGTATCACCGTGGCGTCGTCGACCCCGGCGCAGCCGAGCAGGACGTTTTTGATCTCGTCGAGCTCGATGCGCAGGCCGCGCAATTTGATCTGGTTGTCCTGACGGCCAAGGTAATGAATGCGCCCGGCATGGTCGAAGAACACCCGGTCACCGGCGCGGTACATGGTGCTGGCGCTGTCGAGCAGATCGGCAACAAAGCCTTTGGCAGTCAGGTCGGGACGGTTGCGATAACCACGCGCCACGCCCGGACCGCCGATGAACAGATCCCCCCACGCGCCGGGTGGCAGCAAGCGCTGCTGGCCGTCGACCACGTACAGCCGGGTGTTGGCCGTGGCCGGCCCGATCGACAGATCGCCCGCGCCGTAACAGGCATTGATCGAGGTGGCGAACGAGGTTTCTGTCGGCCCGTAAACGTTGAGCAAGCGGCAGTGCGCGAAGCGTGCGAGCAATGCCGGTGTGCACGGTTCACCGCCGAGCATGAGCACGGTGTCCTGCGGGAAGTCTTCGGTCTGATGGCAGGCGAGCAGACTCGGGGTCATCACCAACAGGTTGATGCCTTCGCGTTTGACCAATGTAGCCAAGGCTTTGCCGGGAGCACTGCTGACTTTGTCGGTGATCACCAGTTCGGCTCCGGCGAGCAAGGTCATCATGATTTCCAGCACCGACATGTCGAACCCGGCGGCGATGAATTGCAGGACTCGCGCGCCTGGCTGCAATTGCGCGGCATTGATCGCGGTGCGGGCAATCGGCACCAGATTGCGCTGGGTGACTTCGACGCCTTTGGGCTTGCCGGTGGAACCGGAGGTGTAGATCAGATAGCCCGGCAGGCCGGCATCAAATGCCGACAACGGCTGAGTCACCGCCGGTAATTGCGCCAGGGTTTCAGCGCTCAGTCGCAGCAGTTTGTCGGCGGCGACCTCAACCTTGAGCTGACTGCCCGGGGCAACGATCACCACGGCCGGGTCGGCATCGCTGAAGATGTGTTCGATGCGCGCCTCGGGCAGATCCGGATCCACCGGCACATAGCAGGCGCCGAGTTTGAACAGGGCCACCGCGGCCACCGCCCATTCGACACTGCGCGAGAACATCACCACCACGCAGTCACCGGCGCGCACGCCGCGTTCACGCAAGTGTGCAGCGAGGCGCGTGGCGTCATCGTCGAGGCGGCGGTAGCTCAAGGTCTGTGCGCCTTGCGACAGTGCCGGACGCTCGGCGTAATCGTGCACGGCGTTGGCAAAGGCTTCGGCGAACACCGGCAGCTTTTCTGGATGCGGCGGCAGTGCGTAATGGCGCTGCTGCTCATCGGGCAGGAACAGGTTGTAGTCGGCAGCCAGGGTTTGCGGCGCGTTGGCGAAGCGTTCGAACAGCGCAGTCAGGCGCTGATAATGCAGTTCCAGCGCCTCGGCGGAGTAGAGATCGGCGTTGGCATTGAAACCGATCTCCAGCCGACCATCGTCGTGGCGGTCGAAAATATCAATGCCCAAGTGATCGGCCGGGCCATTGGCGACGTTCTGGATGGTGGTGTCACACCCGGCAAATCCCGGGCCCTGATCGTAGGCAACGATGTTCAGCAGTGTGTTGAACAGCGGCTTGTTACCGCGCTCGGCATGCAGGTCGCGGATCATGCTTTCGCTGCGATAGCTTTGGTGCAGCAGGTGATGACGCAACTGTCGCTGCAGGTTTGCCGCCACGCTCAGCACGGTGCTTTCAGGCGTGAACGACAAGTGCAGCGGCAGGATGTTGGCGACCATTGACGGCACATTGCGCAACGCCTTGAGCTGACGCGCTGCGACCGGCATGCCCAGGGCCAGTTCGTGTTGCCCGGTCATGCGTTGCAGATAGGTCGCGCACAGCGCCAGCAGAATGCTCGACAGGCGCAGTTGATGTTCGCTGGCCGCCGCGCGCAGTTGCAGCAGGGTTGCACCGCCGAACACCTTGCGCAGACGATTGAGTTTGATCAGCGGCGCATCGCCAGGCACCAGTTGCGTCGGCTCGGGCATCTTCAGGCAGTACTGACGCCAGTAGGTGCGGTCCTTTTTGTGCATGTCGCTGTGGCGATATTCCTCTTGCGCGTCGAACACGCTCGACAGCGGCGCCAGCTCCAGCGCTTCGACCGTTTCGCCACGGCTGAGGGCGTTGTAATGGGCGGTGATATTGCCGAACAGAATGCCATGGCCGAAACCGTCCACCACCAGGTGCGAGGCCAGTTCGATCATGCGGTAATGCTGCGGTGCGAGGCGGATCAGCACGTAACGGATCAACGGCCCGTGTTGCAGATCCATGTCCTGATCCAGCAAGTGTTCGAGCAGTTCGTTGGAGGCCTGTGCAGGATCGGCTTGATCACTGACGTCGAGACTTTCGAAGGCCTTGGCGGGCAGGGCATCGGCAGGCTGGATGTGCTGCGCGTAGGTGCCGGTTGTCGGGTCGATGTCGAAGGTCGCGCGCAGGGTGTCGGTCTGCAGGAATTGCGCGCGGATCGCGGCTTCGAGCCACGGCAGATGCAGCTCGCCGCGCAGTTCGATGACGTCGCACAAGTGGTAGTTGAGATTGCTGTGGCTCTGGCTGATCGCCAGGCAAACTTCCTGTTGCGCCGTGGAAAGCGGGCACGGGTGTACGTCACGCATAAGAGTCATCCTTTCTTCCGTTGCGTCGGGTTTTCGGCAGGCAATACCGTGCCCATTCCGCTTGGCGCAAAAGCGACAGAGGCAGAATCGACGGCAAGCGCCGTTTCAGTTTTTTCAGGGGTGCGCCAGGTGAGTCAGGCGGGGCTGGAACCTTTGCTTGACGCCAGTCCTTGGCGGTGTTTCTTGTTGTGAGGTTGAAGCATTTGGTAACACTTCGCCGCTTAAGCTAGGTGCAGAAAATGCGCCTGTCAATTAACTGATTTGTGAGTTTTGACAGAAAACGTTTTTTGCAGGTACTGCCGGGGTGTGCGATCTTTGATCTGACGGCAGGTGATGCTGTGTTGTGCGACTGATGGGCCAAGGAGGCCAACAATGAAAATATCATCCGCCGCGTTACTCGGGACTTTGCTGATCACTCAAACATCAGCGTCTTTCGCGGATAACAGCAATGGCAAAAATCTCTATTCACAGCGCTGCGCGGTGTGCCACGGCGCCGATGTAAAGGGAACGGGTCCGCTGGCGCAGAAAAGCAATCCACCAACCCCCGACCTGACAACGGCTGCTTTCAGGAAAAGGCTTGAGGATTATCCGGGCGTTATTGTCTCATCGATCATTCTTCGCCCCAGTGGCAGTCTGATCCCGAAAACATTGCGCGAGAACGGTGTAAAGATCCCGCCGCACGCCTGGAGTGTTAATGATCTGCGCGATCTTAACCAATACATGAGTGGTTTGATTTCGAAGAAATAATTATCTGGGCCAAGGGCACACAAAGCCCAGGCACACGCAAAGGCTGAAAGAGGGCGGCAGAAGCAGGCTTCAAGCCGCGCCCTGTGCGGCGAGGTTGCAATACTGCCCTTTGAAGTACAGCAACGGCTGGGTTGCCGCAGTTGCTTGCAGGTTCAACGCTTTGACTTCACCGATCACGATCAGGTGATCACCGGCGACGTGTTCGGCGTGAATTTCGCAATCAAGCCAGTGCAGGCTACCGACGATGATCGGATTACCCAGCGGTGACTTCTGCCATTCGACACCCTCCCACTTGTCCGTGCCTTTGCGCGCGAACTGGTTGGAAATCCCGACCTGCTCACCGGACAGGATATTGACCATGAAGCGACCCGCGCGGCGAATGCAGGGATAGCTGGCCGAGCTGGACATGACGCTGAATGACACCAGTGGCGGACTCATCGACACGCTATAGAACGACTGGCACGTGAAGCCAATCGGCTCGCCATCAATGCAAGAGGTAATCACCGTGATACCGGAGGCGTAGTGCCCGAGCGCTTGGCGAAAGCTCAGTGGCTCGATAGCCATACTGGGAAGTGACATAAAAGGTCCTGAATAGGGATGCACCTCGACAGTGCCAGGGAAGGCCGAAGCAGTCCGCTCATGTTTGCAGTGACCGCTTCAATCTTCTCCTGGAGCACGGGTGACGTTGCCTCAGTACGGGTTCGAGAGTTCTCTTCGAACGATTTCTGCGCCGGCACTCAGAGCATTTAGCTTGCCCTTGGCAACTCGACGAGGTAACGGCGCCATGCCACAGTTGGTGCAAGGGTAGAGTTTGTCGGCATCGACAAACTGCAGCGCCTTGCGCAAGGTGTTGGCGACTTCCTCGGGGGTTTCAATGGTATGGGTCGCTACATCAATGGCCCCCACCATCACTTTTTTACCTCGAATGAGTTCAATCAGTTCCATGGGAACATGAGAGTTGTGGCATTCCAGTGAGACGATATCGATGCTGGACTTTTGCAGCTTGGGAAACGCTTCTTCATATTGGCGCCACTCTGACCCGAGCGTTTTTTTCCAGTCGGTATTGGCTTTGATGCCGTAGCCATAGCAAATATGCACGGCGGTTTCGCATTTAAGGCCTTCAATGGCCCGTTCCAGCGTGGCCACTCCCCAATCATTCACTTCGTCGAAGAACACGTTAAACGCGGGTTCGTCGAACTGGATGATGTCGACACCCGCAGCCTCCAGTTCCCGGGCTTCCTGATTGAGGATCCCGGCAAATTCCCACGCCAGTTTTTCACGGCTTTTATAGTGATTGTCATACAGCGTATCGATCATCGTCATGGGACCTGGCAGAGCCCATTTTATGGGTTGCGTGGTCTGCTGACGCAAGAACCTGGCGTCTTCAACAAACACCGGTTTTTGCCGAGAAACAGCGCCGACGACGGTGGGTACGCTGGCATCATAACGGTCACGAATTCGTACGGTTTCACGCTTTTCAAAATCAACGCCGTCGAGGTGTTCGATAAACGTCGTGACGAAGTGCTGGCGAGTTTGTTCACCATCACTGACGATATCGATACCGGCGAGTTGTTGTTCTTGCAGCGACAACAGCAGGGCGTCTTGTTTGCCCTCAATCAATTCCTCATCTTGCAGTTTCCACGGCGACCAAAGTGTCTCCGGTTGGGCAAGCCAGCGAGGTTTTGGCAAGCTGCCAGCGGTGGAAGTGGGTAACAGTTTTTTCATGATGCTTGACCTTGTATTCTGAAATGATCAAAGAGTGTAATTAGCCGACCACTGCTCAAGAACGGTGTGGTAGGGCCTGATGAAGTTCTCTTCGACAAACTTTCCCTGTTCAATCGCCAGTTGGCTACGTTCTTCGCGATCATAAATAATTCGGGTTAACGAGTAATCCTGATGCTTCAAGTTCGGTTGATAGGATTTTCCCGCCGCAGAATTCGCGTTGTAGATCTCGGGACGGTAAATCTTCTGGAACGTGTCCATTGTGCTGATGGTGCTGATCAGTTCGAGATTGCTGTAATCACCCAGCAAGTCGCCGACAAAATAAAAGGCCAAAGGCGCAACACTGTTGGGCGGCATGAAGTAACGAACGTTCAGGCCCATTTTCTTGAAGTATTCATCAGTCAGTGAATATTCATCCTGTTGGTATTCCACACCCAATACAGGGTGCTGGTTCTCCGTTCGATGATAGGTCTTGCTGCTCGACACGCTCAGGCAGATAACCGGTGGCTTATTGAAGTGAGCCTTGTAGGTGCTCGAATTCACGAAGCACTTGAATAGCTTTCCATGCAGATCACCAAAATTGGCCGGGACACTGAAGTCGGCCGGTGCCTTGTTGTGCGCCGGCAATACAACGCTAAAATCGTAATCTCGTACGTAGGAGGAAAAGTTGTTTCCTACAATGCCGGCAAAGCATTCGTTGGTTTTTCGGTCTATAACCGTGGTTTTCAATATTTCAATCAAGGGAATGGCAGGGGCGGCGCTTTCAGCATCAATGCCCATTTCAACGGAAATGATTTCAAGTTCGACGGTATAACGATCGCCTTTGGGGTTGTCCCAGTGGGCCAGGGCATTGAACCGGTTGTCGATCATCCTTAGCGTATTGCGCAAGTTCTCCTGGCGGCTGTTGCCTCTGGCCAGATTGGCAAAGTTGGTGGTGATACGCGTATTTTCAGAAGGCTGATAATTTTCGTCGAAACTGATGCTCTTGATGGTAAAAACAAATTCTGTATTCATGGTGATCTGACGCCCCGATGCGCGAAAAGAAGCCTGAATTGAATGCGGGCTGTTCAGTGCTTCTTCTACTAAGCCTTAATAATTAAGGCGCATTTTAGGAGGAGGCATTGATTGAATGAAAACGAATTGAATTCATTGCAGCATTAGGCATGTTCATGATCTGGGATACGGTCTGTTACATCATTCTCGGATCCGCAGGATTCGCTGAATTGGCTGGGTTTTGCTGGCGTCTTTTCCCTTGAGATCGGCTAACGCCGGTCGGCCTGCCAAGGAATGAATTGCCGGGCTTAATAGGAAGCATTACTATTCGCACCCCTTTCCTCAACACGCCGCCAAACCCCTATGCGTCCCCGCAGACCCGGCTTTTTCGAGCATTACGAAGAGTTGATCGGCACCTGGACTCGTCGCCTGCGCAATCGCGCGCAGGCCGAGGATCTGGCGCACGACACCTTTGTGCGGGTGCTTGAGTCCGATTCGGCAGCAGTGCAGCAGCCACGGGCGTATTTGCACCAGACCGCGCGCAATATCGCGGTTGACGGGTATCGGCGTGAGGATCGGCGCGGCGCCATGGAGTCGCAGGCTCTTGATCACAATGAATCGTCGTCCGGCGACCCGGAGCATTACATGTATGCGATCCAGTTGGCTGACTCCATCGAACGCGCGCTCACCGAGCTGCCGGTCAATTGCCGGAAGATTTTCGTCTGGCAGAAGATCGAAGGGCTGACCCAGGCGGAAATCGCCGAACGCCTGGGGCTGTCCAAGAACATGGTCGAAAAGTATATGATCCGCACCCTGCGGCATCTGCGTGATCGCCTCGACGGGTTGCAGTCATGAACCGCCGCAGCTTTTCATCCCCAGCCCAACAGGACATTCCATGATGGATACTCGTGATTGCGCGTGCGGGCAAACAACGGTGCGCGATGACGCGGCTCGCTGGTTTGTGCGTTTGCAGGAGCCGGCCGTCAGTGCCGACGAGCAGCAGCGCTTTGACGCCTGGCTGAATCAGCATCCGCAACACCGTGACGAATTCCAGTTGCTGCAAGGCTTGTGGTCGGCGGCAGATTTGCTCCCGGCGCCGCGCCTCAAAGCCCTTGTTGAAACCCCGGCCAGCCGTCGCGAACGCCGACCGATGCTGCGTTATGCCGTGGCGGCCAGTGTGCTGGCAGTGGCGCTTGGCCTTGGGTTGTTCAGTGGTTTGAATCATCCGGGTGGCTACAGCGCCGAGTTCGCCACGGCGTTGGGCGAACGTAAACACGTGGCGCTGCCGGACGGCTCTGTGATCGATCTGAACAGTCGCAGCCGCTTGCAGGTGCGCTTTGAGAAGGATCGTCGGGTCATCGAACTGGCAGAAGGCGAAGCGATGTTCAGCGTCGCGCACGACACTTCCCGTCCGTTCGTGGTCGAGACCGGCAACGGCAAGGTCACGGTCACCGGCACTCGCTTTGATGTGCGCCGCGATGTCACGCAGACCCGCGTGGCGGTGGAGCAGGGCACGGTGAAAGTGCAGGGGCGCGATGCGCCGGATAATCAATTCATAAGCCTGACTGCGGGCCTCGGCACCCATGTCGATGCACACGGTAAAGTCGCCGCCGCTTATGCGGTCAATCCAGCGGAGTTGACGGCGTGGCGCAGCGGCAAACTGGTGTTCAACAACGCCAGCCTCAGCGAAGTCGCCGCTGAAGTGTCGCGCTATCGTGACAAACCGCTGACCGTTGCCAACCCGGCGGTGGCCAGTCTGCGCCTGACCAGCGTGTTCAAATCGGACAACACCGAAGCCTTGCTCAAGGCCTTGCCGAGCATCCTGCCCGTGGCCGTGCGCACCCTCGCGGATGGCAGTCAGGAAATAATTTCAAAATAAAATTCAGGTTTTTTTCGAGTTCATCGTCTTCCTGTTCAACTGCAACTGGTTTGCATTAACAGCCGCACACTCTTGCGATCCACAGGACTACGTACGACGTGAAAGACACCACTGCCCACAATAAAAAATCCCCTTGGTTACCGCTGGCTCTCGCGCTGGCGGTCAGCGCGGCGATGCCGCTGGCGTATGCCGGCGAAGCCATTCATATCCGCGCACAACCGCTGGGTCAGGCCCTCAGCGAACTGGGTCAGCAGACTTCGCTGCAAGTGTTTTTCAGTCCTGATCTGGTCGCCGGTAAACAGGCCCCGGCGGTCGATGGCGACATTTCTCCGGAGCAGGCGCTGCGCCAATTGCTCCAGGGCAGTGGTCTGGACTATCAGATCAACGAAGGTTCGGTAACCCTGTCGCCAGCCGCGACTTCCGCCGCCGGCAATGGCCCGCTGGAACTCGGTGTGACTGACATCAAAGTGGTCGGTGACTGGCTCGGTGACGCCAACGCTGCGGTGGTGCAGAACCACCCGGGCGCGCGTACGGTGATCCGCCGCGAAGCCATGGTCGAGCAGGGCGCGATGAACGTCAGTGACGTGCTCAAGCGTGTTCCGGGTGTGCAGGTGCAGGATTCCAACGGCACGGGTGGCAGCGATATTTCTCTGAACGTCGGCGTGCGCGGTCTGACTTCGCGTCTGTCGCCACGCTCGACCGTGTTGATCGATGGCGTGCCGGCCGCTTTTGCCCCGTATGGCCAGCCGCAACTGTCGATGGCGCCGATTTCCTCGGGCAATCTCGACAGCATCGACGTGGTGCGTGGCGCCGGCTCGGTGCGTTATGGGCCACAAAACGTCGGTGGCGTGATCAACTTCGTCACCCGCGCGATTCCGGAAAACACCACCGGTGAAATCGGCACCACGCTGGAAACCTCGCAACACGGCGGCTGGAAACACATCGATACCGCGTTTCTCGGCGGCACCGCCGATAACGGCATCGGCATGGCGCTGCTGTATTCCGGGGTCAACGGCAACGGTTACCGCGAGCGCAACAACGGTAACGACATCGACGACGTGATTCTCAAGACCCATTGGGCGCCGACCGAGCAGGACGATTTCAGTCTCAATTTCCATTACTACGACGCCAGCGCCGACATGCCCGGCGGCCTGACCCAGAAGCAGTACGACGACAAGCCGTTTCAGTCCGACCGCGACTACGACAACTTCAGTGGCCGCCGCAAAGACGTGTCGTTCAAGTGGATCCGGCAGATCGACGACCGCACCCAGGCGGAAGTGCTGACGTACTATTCCGACAGCTTCCGTGGCAGCACGATTGCCGCCCGCGATCAGAAAACCCTCAGCTCCTACCCGCGCACTTACTACACCTTCGGCATTGAGCCGCGCGTGTCGCACGTGTTCGACGTCGGCCCGACCACTCAGGAAGTCAGCGTCGGTTATCGCTACCTCAAAGAAGGCATGCATGAAGAAGCCAGCCGTCTGGCGTTGGTGAACAATCAACCGGTGGCGACCAAAACCTCCGATGGCCACGTGTATCAGGATCGCACTGGCGGCACCGAAGCCAATGCGTTCTACGTCGACAACAAGATCGATGTCGGCAACTGGACCATCACCCCGGGCATCCGTTTTGAAAACATCAGCACCGAATGGCACGACCGCCCGGTGCTCGACACTTCGGGCAAACCGGTGCAGGAAAAACGTCGCAGCATCGACAGCAACGAACCGTTGCCGGCGCTGAGCGTGATGTACCACATGTCCGATGCGTGGAAACTGTTCGCCAACTACGAGACTTCGTTCGGCGCCTTGCAATACTTCCAGCTCGGCCAGGGCGGCTCGGGTGACCAGACCGCCAGCGGCCTGAATCCGGAGAAGGCCAAGACCTACGAAATCGGTACGCGCTACAACGACGATGTGTGGGGCGGTGAAGTGACGCTGTTCTACATCGACTTCGACGACGAATTACAGTACATCAGCAACGACGTGGGTTGGACCAACCTCGGCGCGACCAAGCACCAGGGCATCGAAGCCTCGGTGCATTACGACATGGCGGCGCTGGATCCACGCCTCGACGGCCTGACCGCGAATGCGGGCGTGACCTACACCCGCGCGGTGTACGAGGGTGAGATTCCCGGCTTCAAGGGCCGTGATCTGCCGTTCTATTCGCGTCAGGTGGCGACCGTTGGCTTGCGCTACGACGTCAACCGCTGGACCTATAACATCGACGGTTTTGCCCAGTCGAAGCAGCGTTCACCGGGTACCGGGGTCAACGCTGATGGCAGCTTCAACGGCAACTACATCACTGACGGCACGGCGGACGGGCAGTACGGCGACATCCCCGGTTACGTGACCTGGAACGTGCGCGGCGGCTATGACTTCGGCGCGCAGTTGTCGAACCTCAAGCTTGGCGCCGGGGTGAAAAACATCTTCGACAAGCAGTACTTCACCCGCTCCAGCGACAACAACTCGGGGATGTATGTCGGCGCGCCGCGCACGTTTTTTGTGCAGGCCAGCGTCGGTTTCTGACAGACCGCATCAGCTTCTTCGCGAGCAGGCTCGCTCCCACATGGATCACTGAGATCCTGTGGGAGCGAGCCTGCTCGCGAAGCTTTCAGACTTTAAGGACTTTCCCGCCGATGGCCACCGCGACCAACAGCACCGCCATCAAGCCAAAGGCAAAACTCAAACTGCTGGCATGCGCGACAAAACCGATCACCGCCGGCCCCGCCAGAATCCCCGCATAACCCAGGGTGGTGATCGCCGGCACCGCGATGCTTTCCGGCATCACCGTTTGCTTGCCCACCGCCGTGTACAGCACCGGCACGATGTTCGAGCAGCCAGCGCCGACCAGCGCATAACCGACCAAGGCCGCTTCCCAACTCGGGGCGAACGTCGCCAGAAACAGGCCTGCCGCTGCCAACAGACCGCCAAACAGAATGATCCGCGTGGCACCGACCATCCGCACAATCCGGTCACCCATCAAACGCCCGGCCGTCATGGTCAATGCAAACGCCGCGTAACCCAGTCCCGCATACGCCGTGTCGATGCCGCGTTCCTGCGCCAGAAACACCGCACTCCAGTCCAGCGCCGCGCCTTCAGTCAGGAAAACGATGAAGCACATGCCGCCGATAAACAGCACGATGCCGTGAGGGATGGCGAATGCCGGTCCGGAACTTTCACTGCCGTAAGGCAGCATGTGCGGTACGCACTTGAACAACGCCGCGATCAGCACGACGACCACCACCAGCATCGCGGCCAGTGGCGTCAAACCCAGGCCGAGCAAGGCACTGACACCCGCTGCACCGACGATCCCGCCGAGGCTGAACAGGCCGTGAAACCCCGACATCATGTTCTTGCCGCTGGCGCGTTCGACGATCACCGCTTGCAGGTTCACGGTCGAATCCACCGTGCCCAGGCCTGCGCCGAACATGAACAGCGTGGCGATCAGCGCCGGGATTGACGACACGGTCGCCAGCAACGGCAACGCCGCGCAGATCAACAGCGTGCCGCCGGTGGCCACGCGTCGGCAGCCGAAGCGCGTGGCGAGAATCCCCGCCAGCGGCATCGCCAGAATCGAGCCGACGCCGAGGCACAACAGCAACAACCCCAGCGTGCCTTCATCCAGTCCGGCGCGCGCCTTGGCGTACGGCACCAAGGGCGCCCACGCGGCAATGCCGAGCCCGGCGATGAAAAAGGCGATGCGCGTGGACATCTGTTGCAGGCGTCCGGGGACGAAGGTGGCTTGGGCGTTGAGGCTGGTCATATCGATCCTTGGCAAAAAACATCGCGTCCCCGAAGGACAGTGATTCCGCGACGAGGTTCTATCGCCCATCATTCGAGGCAGTACAGCCGACATCCTACCCTGTGGGAGCGAGCCTGCTCGCGAAGGCAGTGTGTCAGCTAAAAATATATCGACTGACCCACCGCTTTCGCGAGCAAGCTCGCTCCCACATTGAAAGGAGCGGGCTTACTAATCAGCCGTCATGCACCGATTCCTGTGGGAGCGAGCCTGCTCGCGAAGGCAGTGTGTCGGATATAGAAAATATCGGCTGACACACTGCATTCGCGAGCAGGCTCGCTCCCACAAGGGATTGCGTTTTACAGTGGCTTTCTTCGGCGACAGGGGCAAACACTGATGACGCAATTCTACGATGCACGGGGCAATATTTATGGCGTGGTTGCTCCGCAAGCGCTGCGCTCGGAGGGCATTGCTCTGCCCGACAGCGCCACCGAATGCGCCTCGTCACGTCAGACGTGGAGCGAAGCAGCAATCAAACTCTGCTGCGACTGGCCCGCAGGCCAACGTCCACCGCACAGCAAATCCCACCGCAGCGACGGTCTGCTGATCGGCCCGTTCCAGACCTCGCCGCCGTTCGACGTACTGATCGTCAACACCGACGGCACCCTCGCCGAACGAAGTGGCAATGGCCTGACGATTTTCTCGCAGGCGCTGATTGAGCACGGATTGATGCCGGCGGAGGGCGCGTTGCTGCGCGTGCATCACGACAAGGGTGATGCCGTGGAGACCTCGGTGAAACCGGCCGAAGTTGAAGGCGTTCAAGGCTTTTGGCTCGATCTTGGTCAACCGGGTTTCGGGCCGCGCGCAGTGGCTGCGCAGAACGTCGAAAACCTCGACTTCAATGGGCGAGACGTGAGTCGGGTAAAGCCACTGGCGACACTCGATCCGGCGTGGTCACACAGCCAGTTCGTGCGCATCGGCAATCCGCATTGCGTGACGATGCTTGGTGATGCAGCGGCGTTACCGAGCAACGAGCAGATGCGTGAATTACCCTTGAACGAAGGCTTGACCCAAATTGCCTACGCCATGCCTGTCGGTGCCGGTAATCCATGCCCGGCGGGCGTCAATCTGCAATGGGCAGCGCTGAAGTCACCGCAGAGAATCCATGCCCGGGTTTTCGAGCGTGGCGAGGGGCCAACGGCTTCATCCGGCACCAGCGCCAGTGCGGTGGCTTGCGCGGCGTGGCGAGTGGGTTGGGTTGTGGCGGGAGAAGTGCAGGTGGTCATGCCCGGCGGCACGGCGCCGATTTGGCTGGAAGACGCAGACGGTGAATTGCTGAGGGTCAGATTGTTTGGTACGGCACGGCTGATGGGCTGAATTCACAACCGCCATCGCTGGCAAGCCAGACTCCCACAGGTTTTTGTGCTGAACATCAATATCATGTTTAAACACCGACCCCTGTGGGAGCGAGCCTGCTCGCGAAAGCGCTCTGTCTGACGCGATGATGCCGAATGTGCCGACCTCTTCGCGAGCAGGCTCGCTTCCACAGTGGATTTACGGTGAGCCATCGATCCTGTGGTAGTCTGGCTTGCCAGCGATGCGGCCATCAGCCCCGCCGCAGATATCAGTTCAGATCAGTACTGAACTCCACCACCGGCATTTGCCGCTTCATCAACACCTTGCCGCCGCGAATCGAATACAACGGCAAGCCCTGGCTGCGAATCACTTCGTAATCGCTGTCCGCAGACAAAATCAGCAGATTCGCCGGGCGCCCCTGTTCCAGGCCATAACGCTCACCCAGGTGCATGGCTTTGGCGCTGTTATCCGTGACCAGATCCAGCGCACTTTGCAGGTTGCGATAACCGAGCATGTGGCAGATGTGCAGCCCGGCTTCGAGCACCCGCAGGATGTTGCCGTTGCCCAGCGGGTACCACGGATCGACGATGGAATCCTGGCCGAAACACACGTTCATCCCGGCTTCGAGCAATTCGTTGACGCGGGTGACGCCGCGGCGTTTGGGGAAGTTGTCGAAGCGCCCTTGCAGGTGAATGCTTTCGGTCGGGCAGGAGACAAAACTGATCCCGGAATGCCCGAGCAAACGGAACAGTTTCGCGCAGTAGGCATTGTCGTAAGAGCCCATCGCCGTAGTGTGACTGGCGGTGACCAGAGCGCCCATGTCGCGGCTGCGCGCTTCTTCGGCGAGCACTTCGAGGAAGCGTGAATGCGGGTCGTCGGTCTCGTCGCAATGCACATCGACCAGGCAACCGGTGCGCTCGGCCAGGTCCATCAGGAACTTCACCGAACTGACGCCCTGGTCGCGGGTGTACTCGAAATGCGGAATCCCGCCGACCACGTCCGCGCCCATGCGGATCGACTCTTCCATCAACTCGCGACCGTTGCGAAACGACTCGATGCCTTCTTGCGGAAACGCGACGATTTGCAGGTCGATCAGATGACGGCTTTCCTCGCGCACTTCGAGCATGGCCTTGAGTGCGGTGAGTTGCGGGTCGGTGACGTCGACGTGGGTGCGTACGTGCTGGATGCCGTGAGCGGCCAACGTTTGAATGGTCTTCTTCGCGCGGGTCTTGGTGTCTTCTTCGGTGATGGTGACCTTGCGTTCGCCCCAGCATTCGATGCCTTCAAACAGCGTGCCGCTCATGTTCCAGCGCGGCTCGCCGGCGGTGAGGGTGGCGTCGAGGTGAATGTGCGGCTCGACGAAGGGCGGCACCACCAGATTGCCGCCGGCGTCGAGGTCATCCGGGCCGAGAGTGGGTGCTTCGGTCTGGCGGGCGATGCTGCGGATCAGGCCGTCTTCAAGGTGCAATTCGTGCAGACCTTCCTGGTTGCGCAGTCGGGCGTTGATGATGTGCATCAGGCGAATCCTTTTTTATAAGTCTTGTAGAGGCGCGGCCGCGCTGCGAGCGCCGAGCACGCCGGTGACGATGACATACGTTAGCGCGGCAGCGGCGATGCCTACCAGCGGCGCGACCCACGGCGAGCTGAACGCGGCGACGGTGCCGACCGCGTAAGCCCCGAGGCCCGGCCAGTTGAACGCCGGCAACCGCGCGTCGGCCAAGCGCGGATAACGCCCGCGCCAGCGGAAGAAAAAGTCCGCCATGATCACCCCGCCAATCGGCGGAATCACCGTGCCGAGCAGAATCAGATACGGCACCAGCATGTCGTACATGCCGAGCAGGGCCAGCAAGGTGCCGATCACCGCACCGGCGAGGGTCACGGTCTTGCGTCGGCCGGTGCGCAGCAGGTTGCAACCGGCGACGGCAAAGTTGTAGATGGTGTTGTCCTGGGTGCTCCAGATGTTCAGTAGCAGCATGGCCATCGCGGCCATGGCGAAGCCTTGCAACAGCAGTACCTCAACCACATCCGGTTGTTGGTAGACGATGGCGCCGTACGCGCCAATCAGCACCATCAGGCCGTTGCCGATAAAGAAACCGATCAGGCTGGCCAGCACCGCCACCCGCGCAGATCGCGAAAAGCGCGTCCAGTTGGTCGCTTGCGTTGCGCCGCTGACGAAGGTGCCGAACACCAGGGTAATGGCGGTCGACCAGTCCAGCGAACCGCTCGGCACCACGCTGAGCAAACCCTCGAAACCACCGACTTTCACCGTCGCCACCCACATCGACAGCATCAGCAGCAACATCATTGCTGGCACGGCGATGTACGACAAAATCTCCAATCCGCGATAACCGACATAAGCCGTGGCGCAGAACATCAGACCGAACAGCACCATCAGCCCGAGCACCGTGCCTTCGTCGAGATTGAAGTATTTGCCGATCACCACGGCAGCGGTCGCGGTGCCCCAGGCGTACCAGCCGATCTGGGTGAAACCGAGAATCAGGTCGCTGAGTTTGCTGCCGACTTCGCCGAAACAGAAACGGCCCATCAACACCGAGTTGAGGCCGCTCTTGAAAGCGATGTAACCCAGGCCCGCCGCATACAGACCCAGCAGCATATTGCCGACGATGATCACCGCCATCATCTCGCCGAAGCTGAACGCCACACCGAGCTTGCCGCCGGCGAACATGGTCGCGGTAAAAAACGTGAAGCCCAGTAACACCATCGCCGTGGAGGCCAGGCCTTTGCGCGCATGCATCGGGACTTCGCTGAGGGGGTAATCGTTGCCGGTAGCGTTCTGCGTCATGGGGCGGTCCTTGCTGGAAAGGGAAGACGCGGGAGAGGGTTGCAGTGGTCGTGCCAAATGCCGGTTGGCGCGGGTTATGTATAGACGAGTCGCGCGGATTGGCGCGAAAGCGGTGCACCTGAATACACCCAGGCCCAATGTGGGAGCGAGCCTGCTCGCGAAGGCGGCGTGTCAGGCGACATCTGCAGTGGTTGATATTCCGCTTTCGCGAGCAGGCTCGCTCCCACAAGGGATGGGTGTTGGTTTAGAGAAAGCGCAGCAGGGCGGCGACGATGGCTTCCGGGGCGTCTTCCTGGACGAGGTGCCCGGCGTTGGCGATGGCGTGGAATTGCGAGCCCGGGATCATCTTGTGTAAGGCACGGCCACGTTCGATGGGGATCCACTGATCCTCTTCGCCCCAGAGAATCTGCACCGGGCAGCGAATCGTCGGGTACAGCGGTTGAGCTTCCAGCGTGTAGCGCTCATCCATCTGCGCAATCTGTCGATAGAACGCCGCTTGCCCCGGATCGCCCAGCCACGGTTGTACGTAGGGCGCGAGTTCGTCCTCAGGAATATCGCGGTGGATCGCCCCGCGAATATAAGCCGGCACGATGGCGCGCTGGATGTAGTCGGGCAGGCCACTGAAGGCCGCTTCATGCTGGCGCACGTGTTGTACGAAGGGCGAACCCCACGGCGTCAGCGCGACCGGGTCGATCAGCGTCAGGCTGCGGTAATCCTTGCCGTTGAGCAGGTGGGCACGCAGCACGGTGGCGCCGCCAAAGTCGTGAGCGACGACGTCGGGGGTTTGAATATTCCAGTGGTCGAGTAACTGCGCCAGCAGCTGGTTTTGCACGCCGAGAGAAACGTCCGCGTCGGGTTGCCCGGAGCGCCCGTAACCCAGCAGATCAAAGTAATGCACGCGATGCGTGGCAAAAAAGTGCGGCGCGATCCGGTGCCACACATATGACGAAAACGGCGTGCCATGCACGAACACCAGCGGCGGGCCGTCGCCGCGCACGGCGTAGCGTACCTGTCGGCCATTGAAGTCAAAGACTTGATCCAGCAGCCAGTCTGTCATGGGCCTGTCCTCTCGGCGGTGGGAGCCAAAAAGCATAGGCGTAAAAAAACAGCCGTGAAGGCTGTTTATTCATTCACTGACACGCCGCCTATCCCTGTGGGAGCGAGCTTGCTCGCGAAGGCATTGTGTCAGTCAATATTTACGTCACTGGTAAACCGCATTCGTCGGAACGCCGCCCGGAGCAAGCTCGCTCCCACAATGGTCTTCAGTGATATCTGCATTACTCACCGCGATAGATGCAACCGCTGGTGCACGTCTCGTGAATACGGATCGCGCTCAGTTCCGGCAGCAGTGGCTTCATTTCATTCCAGATGAATTTGGCCAGCACTTCGCTGGTCGGGTTTTCCAGGCCGGGAATGTCGTTCAGGTAGTTGTGATCGAGACGCTCGTACAGCGGCTTGAAAATCGCCTTGATCTCAGAGAAGTCGCGGATCCAGCCAGTGTGCGGATCGAGGTCGCCGCTGAGGTGAAGCGCCACTTTGAACGAGTGACCGTGCAGACGTCCGCACTTGTGGCCGTCCGGGACGTGCGGCAGGCGGTGGGCGGATTCGAAAGTAAATTCCTTGAAGATTTCCACGGTATTTTCGGCTCTGTTCAGATGGTGTTCGCCGCAGCGATTCGGGCAGGCGGCGAGTTTACCAGCTTGTGTTTGGCCGTGCTGACTAAAGGGTCAGCAAGCGCTCGGCGAGGCGACCATTGGCAGTCAGTTCGAGGAATTCATCGCCCAGCCGGCGGCTCTCGTCCATCGCCGCGTGCCAGTATTTCTGCCGGCTCGGCGCATCGCCCATGAAGCGCTTGAAGTCATTTCGGTCGGGCAGTTTGCCGTAGGGCAGGCGCGCCAGATAGTCCTTCGAAGGGGCGAGCAACAACACGTCCTGCAAGCGCTGCACCGACGCCTTGCGCCATGGCAGGGTCTTGTCGAACCAGCCGGGAATCACCCGATCAGTGAAGTGCGGATAGAGCACGATGCCGTCACCGCTGTAGGGCAAGTCGAGGTGATAGTCGAGCAGGCCGCCGTCGCGGAAAGTGCCGGCACCGGCGCCGGGCAAGTCGCGTACGCCTTCCATGACCATCGGAATCGAGCCCGAAGCGAGCAAGGCCTGGCGCAGATTGCCGGCATTCAGCGCAACGAAGCGTGACGGGAAATCGTTCAGCGCATTCACCGGCGGGGCGAGGCGCGGATCGTGGATGATCAGCCGTTCGAAGTGCCGCGACAGCCGTGCGCGGCCACGCAGGTTATCGGCGATCACCGAGCCCAGTGCCAGACCCAATCGTCCGCGATGGTCATCGGCCAGACGCCCCTGACTTTTCACCACCATGATGTTCAGGCGGTAATGCGCGTTGTCGAGGATGCTCGCGTCGCGGCCGTCGAGCAGGTCGTTGAGCATGCGCTGCGAGCTCAGACTGATCTCGGCCATGGTCACGCCTTTGTTGAAGTTCTGCTCGGTGTACAGGTGGCCGAGACGACGGATGCCTTCGGCGGCGTCCGGCAGGCAAGCGCTGGCGAAGCGCCAGGAACCGACCGAGGCGCCGATCAACGAGCGCTCGCGTGGCGCGCCGGGCAGCCATTCACCGAACAGCGCCAGATCCAGTCCTTGAATCCCCAACGCCTTCGGCCCACCGGCGGCGCCGGGCAGGGTGCCGACGTCGGCGGCGTTCAAGCCTTGCGCACGAATCCGCGCCATGGCCCGCGGGCCGGCCTTGAGGGTGAGGGCGGGGAATTTGATGTGGATGGCGGTCATACCGGTCTCGATCGTTAGCAAGCGAAGGATTATAGAACGATGATGTCCCCTGTGGGAGCGAGCTTGCTCGCGAAAGCGTAGGGTCAGTCAACGATGATGTGTCTGATACACCGCCTTCGCGAGCAAGCTCGCTCCCACAGGGGGGTATATGTTGAGCTGGAGCAATGATGGCAATTCAGTTTCAGTTAAGTTCATCCCGCTAAGGTGCCCACCGTAAGCAACACATAAAAATACGGAGACACCATGAAAACCCTGACTGCCCTGTCCATTGCCGCGATCGTCGGCCTCACTGCCAGCCTCGCCCACGCCCGCGATCTCGGCCCTGACGAAGCCCTGCGTCTGCGCGACGCTGGTACTATCGTCTCCTTCGAGAAGCTCAACGCCACCGCGTTGGCCAAACACCCGGGTTCGACGATCACCGATACCGAGCTGGAAGAGCAGTACGGCAAGTACATCTACCAGATCGAAATGCGTGATCCGCAGGGGCTCGAATGGGATCTGGAATTAGACGCGGTGACTGGGCAGGTTCTCAAGGATCATCAGGATACGTAATGAAGGTTAATGTTCGCGCCACCCGCCGCACGGCGTTGGCGCTGGTGATGTGTTGTTCGACGGCGATGGCCCGCGACCTCGGTCCGGACGAAGCGCTCAATCTGCGCAAGCAGGGGGTGATCCTGCCGCTGGAGCAAGTGCTGCAGCAGGCGATGGATCGTTATCCCGGGGCAAAATTGCTGGAAGTCGAGCTGGAAGAAAAGCACGACGTCTACATTTATGAAGTCGAGTTGCTCACCGTCGAAGGCGTCGCCCGTGAGTTGCACCTGAAGGCCGATACCGGCGAACTTGTGAAAGACAAGGAAGATTGATCGATGCGTTTGCTATTGGTGGAAGACCACGTACCGCTGGCCGACGAATTGCTCACCGGCCTGCAACGCCAAGGCTATGCGGTGGATTGGCTGGCGGACGGCCGCGATGCGCTGTATCAGGGCAGCAGCGAGCCGTATGACCTGATCATTCTCGACCTCGGCCTGCCCGGCGTGCCGGGGCTTGAGGTGCTGGCGCAGTGGCGCGCCGGCGGCCTCGTGATCCCGGTGCTGATCCTCACCGCACGCGATTCCTGGGCTGAGCGCATCGAGGGCCTGAAGGCCGGCGCCGACGATTACCTGACCAAGCCGTTTCACCCCGAAGAGCTTTATCTGCGCATTCAGTCGTTGTTGCGCCGCTCCAAAGGCCAGGCCAATCAGCCGACATTACAGGCGGCCGGTCTGCATCTGGACGAGGGGCGGCAATGCGTGGTTCGCGACGGCGCCGATATTCAACTGACCGCTGCCGAGTTCCGCCTGCTGCGCTATTTCATGCTGCACCCGGAACAAATCCTTTCCAAAAGCCACCTCGCCGAACACCTCTATGACGGTGAAACCGAGCGTGACTCCAACGTCCTCGAAGTGCACGTCAATCACCTGCGTCGCAAGCTCGGCAAAAGCGTGATCGAAACCCGTCGCGGTCAGGGTTACCTGTTCGGCGGGCAAGCTTCGTGAGGTCGATCCAGCGCCGCTTGAGCCTGGGTTTGATCAGCGTGATGGTGATCGTTGGTGTGGTGGTGGCGCAGACCAGCCTGTGGTTGTTCGAAGTCGGTTTGCAGCGTTACCTCGAAGCCGGCCTGCGCAATGACAGTGAAAGCCTGCTGGTGGCGCTGGTGCGCGGCCCGCAGGGTTTGCAACTGGATGAGCGACATTTGTCGCCGGCCTATCAGCGACCGTTTTCCGGGCACTATTTCCGTATCGATTTTGCCGACAGCCATTGGCGCTCGCGCTCGTTGTGGGATCAGGATCTGCCGCTGCTCGACCATCCCGGTCTGCACAGCAATCTGCAACTGGGCCCGGACGGCCAGCAGTTGCTGGTGTTGCGTTCGGACTATCGACGCTTGGGCCAGTCGATCTCGATCAGCGTTGCCCAGGACTACACGCCAGTGCGCGAGAGCTTTCAGCGCATGCGCCAGATCGGCCTGGGCATGGGGCTGGCGGCGTTGCTGTTGATTCTGTTCTTGCAGCGTTTGACCGTGCGCCGCGCGTTGAAACCGCTGGAAAAGGCCCGCGAGCAGATCGCGCAATTGCAGCAAGGCCAGCGTTCGCAACTCGATGATCAGGTGCCGGTGGAACTGGAACCGCTGGTGGCGCAGATCAACCATTTGCTCGCCCATACCGAAGACAGTCTCAAGCGTTCGCGCAATGCTCTGGGCAATCTTGGGCACGCCTTGAAAACACCTTTGGCGGTGTTGTTGAGCCTGGCGTCCAGCGACAGGCTCGATGCTCATCCCGAGCTGCGCAAGGTCCTCACCGAACAGTTGGAACAGGTGCAGCAACGGCTCAATCGTGAACTCAATCGCGCGCGGTTATCCGGGGATGCGCTGCCCGGAGCACTGTTCGATTGCGACGCGGAACTGCCGGGGTTGCTGGCGACGTTGAACATGATTCATGGCGAGCATCTGGCGTTGAGCTATGTCGCGCCGACGGGACTGCAACTGCCGTGGGACCGTGAGGATTTGCTCGAGCTGCTCGGCAATCTGTTGGACAACGCCTGCAAATGGGCGGATGCCGAAGTGCGCTTGAGCGTGATCGAGCGTACGGATGGCTTTGCCCTGAGCGTGGAAGATGATGGGCCGGGGATTCCTGAAGAGCAGCGCGCCGAGGTGTTCAGCCGGGGCACGCGGCTGGACGAGCAGACCCACGGGCATGGCTTGGGGTTGGGGATTGTGCGTGACATCGTCGACACTTGGGGTGGGTTGCTGGTGTTGGGCGAGAGTGAGTGGGGCGGGTTGAAGGTGGTGATCGAGTTGCCTCGGCGGTGAGCCTTTTAGAAGCCCCTCACCCTAACCCTCTCCCGGAGGGAGAGGGGACTGACCGAGGTGTTTGTTCGAGGTACACCGACATGAAATACCGAGTCGAACTCAGGATTTGAATACTTCCCCGAGACCTGAAATACCGAGTCGAACTCAGGTTATGAAAAACTTCCCGTGACCTGAAATATCGAGCCGGACTCAAGTTTTGAATGACATGCAGATCAGCTCCCTTTCCCCCTCGCCCCCTTGGGGGAGAGGGCTGGGGTGAGGGGGAAAGGATTCACCTGACACACCCCAAATCTCGGATCAAACGCGAAACTGATCCATCAAACTCTGCTGCTGATTCGCCAGACTATTGAGCGACTGGCTCACCCGCGCCGACTCATTCGCCTGCCCGGACAACGACTCCGTCACATCACGGATCGTCGCCACGTTGTTATTGATCTCCTCGGCCACCGCACTCTGCTCTTCGGCGGCGCTGGCAATCTGCAGGTTCATGTCGCTGATCACCGTCACCGCATCGCCGATCTGGCGCAGCGCGGTCACCGCCTGGCCAACCTGTTCGACACTGCCCTGAGCCTGACGATGGCTGTTGCCCATCGAACCGACCACGTCCTGCGTACCGGTTTGCAGCTGCTCGATCACCTGACGGGTTTCTTCCACCGACTCTTGCGTACGGCGAGCGAGGTTACGGACCTCGTCGGCGACCACGGCAAATCCGCGCCCGGCTTCACCGGCACGCGCCGCTTCGATCGCGGCGTTGAGCGCGAGCAGGTTGGTCTGTTCGGCGATGGCGCGGATGGTTTCCAGCACCGTGCCGATTTTTTCACTATTGGCGGCCAGCCCTTCGACCTGAATCATCGCTGCGCTCATGTCGGCGGCGAGGGTGTCGATGCTCGCGGTGGTGCGGTCGATCACGGTCAGGCCCCGACGGGTGGCGCGGTCGGCATCCTTGGCGGCTTCGGCGGCCTGCGCGGCGCTGCGGGCGACGTCTTGCGCAGTGGCGCTCATTTCGTGGGACGCGGTGGCGACCTGATCGACCTGGCGGTATTGCTGTTCCATGCCGGCGCTGGTCTGGGCGGCGATGGCCGAGGACTGGTCGGCGGTGTTGCGCGCATCCTGCACCGAGCGTTTCACTTCGGCGATGATCGGCTGCAACTTGTCGAGGAAACGGTTGAACCAACCGGCCAGTTGTCCGAGTTCATCCTGCTTGTCGTAGGCCAGACGGCGAGTCAGATCGCCTTCACCGCTGGCGATGTCTTCGAGCATGTGCGCCACACCGAGAATCGGTTTGGTCACGCTGCGCGCCATCAGCCACACCAGCAGCAGGCCGATCAGCGCGGCCAGTACGCCGAGGCTCAGTTCGATCAACGTGCCGGAATTATTGCTCGCGTCCAGTTGTTGCTTGAGCGCTTCGGCGCGGCTGACCAGCACTTTTTCCGGCACATCGAGCAACACGCCCCACGACGGACCACCCGGAATCGGCTGGAACGGCGACAGCACTTTCAACTGGCCGTTGCTGTGCAGGCTGCTGACGCTGGTGCTGGAAGCGAGTTTGCTGAGCAACTCGGCGCCGCTGATTTTGTCCACGGCGTCCAGGCGCTGGCTGAGTTTGCCGGCATCCGGGCTGTAACCGGCGAGCAGGCCGGCAGGGCTGATGATGCTCACGGCGGTCTGGCCGTCATAGAGTTTTTTGCTGGCGCCCTGACTGATCGCTTGCAGGCTGTTGAGGTTGATGTCGACCGACAGCGAGGCGATGACTTTGCCATTGACCATCAGCGGGAAGACGATGCTGGTCATCAGCACGTTCTGGCCGTCGATCACATAGAAGTACGGTTCGATCACGCACGGTTTGAGCGTGGTGCGCGGGCAGGTGAACCAGGCATTGGCCGCCTGACCGCTGGGGCCGGTGCTAGTGTCGGCCATGTCGGTTTCCGGCAGCGCCATCGAGGTGACTTTGCCAGGCGTCGGTTGCGACCAGTACAGGGCGAAACGGCCTTTGTCGTTGCTGCCCAGTTCAGCCTGGCCTGCAAACAACTCGTCCTTGCCGTCCAGCGCGTTGGCCTCGAACACCAGCGACAGGCCGAGCAGGTCCGGGTTGGCTTGCAGCGCCGATTTGACCTGACGGGTCATGTCTTCGCGCAGGTCGAAGGCGTCGAGGAAACGCTTCTCGGCCTGTTCGCGCAGGAACAGCACCTGGCGCGAGAAACCGTGGCCGTATTGATAGGCGTCCATGAACTGCTGACGAATGCCGGCGGCCTGCACTTCACCTTGCGACTCGATACGCGCCTGCGCCGATTCGGTGAGCATCTCCATACTGGACGCTTTCACCAGTTCGGAACTGTGCTCCATGCGATACAGCGAAAGACCCACCAACAGGGTCACGATACCGGCCAGGCAGAGGCCGGCGAGCAGGGTGATTTTCCATTGGATGGAAAGTTGTCTGAGCGACATGGAGACGTCCTTATTCGATAAATATCTGAGACTTTGCACTGTAACGGCCGCGAATCGGCTTTCTTTATCCTTGAAACACAATATGACCAATTGCCGCATGCTCTGGCTGAATCCTCCTTTTTGGATGGCCACAGGGTTGTCGTCAGTCCTCCCCGATGTTTTGACAGCGCCGCCACTCTGCGGCACAGTGCGCGCCCTTCTAATAAGACCCTCTTTGCAAATCCGCCGGTGAACCGTTGGCGGACTCATCCTGTCTGGCGGTGTGTTTTCCACCGCAGTGTTTTTTGAGGTAGTGAAATGAATGCAGTCATAGCGGCGGTCGGCGTCATGCTGGTACTCAGCCTGTCCCGCGTCCACGTGGTGATCGCTTTGATCGTCGGCGCGCTGGTCGGTGGCCTGACCGGTGGTCTGGGCATCGACGCCACGCTCAAGGCCTTCAACAGCGGCCTGGGCGGCGGCGCCACGGTGGCGTTGTCCTACGCGTTGCTCGGCGCTTTCGCCGTGGCGATTGCCAAGTCCGGCCTGGCCCATGCGCTGGCCGACAAGGCGCTGGCGATGGTTGACCGCCAGCACGCCACCGGTGGTGGCAGCGTCAAATGGCTGCTGATCGGCTTGTTGTGGGTGGTGGCGATCGCTTCGCAGAACATCCTGCCGATCCACATCGCGTTCATTCCGCTGCTGGTGCCGCCGCTTTTATATGTACTGACCAAGCTGCAAATCGACCGCCGCTTGATCGCCTGCGTGATGACGTTCGGTCTGATCACGCCGTACATGTTCCTTCCGGTAGGCTTCGGTAACATCTTTCTCAACGAAATTTTGTTAGCCAATGTGGCACGCAGTGGCGTCGACATCAGCGGTATCAATGTCACCCACGCCATGGGCATTCCGGCGTTGGGCATGGTCTTCGGCCTGGCGATGGCGTTCATCACTTATCGCAAGCGGCGCGTGTACGATCTGGCCAAGATCGAACAGGTCGAGCAAGTGGCGGTGCAGTACAACCCGCTGAGCCTGATGATTGCCGGCGTGGCGATTGCCGCCGCGTTCATTGTGCAACTGCTCCTGGACTCGATGATTATCGGGGCGCTGGTCGGTTTTCTGATCTTCTCGGTGTCGGGCATCGTCAAGTGGCGCGAGACCGATGACCTCTTCACCGAGGGCATGAAAATGATGGCGATGATCGGCTTCATCATGATCGCCGCCTCCGGTTTCGCTGAAGTGATGAAGGCCACCGGCGAAGTGCAGACGCTGGTCGAATCGTCGGCCTCGTGGATCAATCACAGCAAAGGTGTCGGCGCGCTCCTGATGCTGCTGGTCGGGTTGCTGGTGACCATGGGCATCGGTTCGTCGTTTTCCACCGTGCCGATTCTGGCGGCGATTTTTGTGCCGCTGTGCGTGCAACTGGGCTTCAGTCCGATTGCGATCGTGTGCATTGTCGGCACTGCTGGCGCGTTGGGTGATGCCGGTTCGCCGGCCTCGGATTCGACCCTGGGCCCGACCTCCGGCCTGAACATCGACGGCCAGCATCACCACATCTGGGACACCGTGGTGCCAACGTTCCTGCATTACAACCTGCCGCTGCTGGCGTTCGGCTGGGTGGCCGCGATGGTCCTCTAAACCCCGCCGATCTCCTGTGGGAGCGAGCTTGCTCGCGAAAGCGGTGTATCAGCGACTTAATGGTTGACTGACACGACGCCTTCGCGAGCAAGCTCGCTCCCACAGGGGAATGGGGTAATCCCTTTGCTCAACTTTTGTGATGGCGTGCCGTTAAAGCCTTTAACCACGCCAATAAAATCAAAAGAGTGAGCCCCCACAATGCGCCTGAGCCTCAAGGCTAAAGTCCTCTCCCTCGCCGTTCTTCCGGTGTTGCTCTTTGCGCTGGTCATCAGTCTGACCACGCTGTTCATCCTCCAGGAACAGGCGCACAAAGAGGTCGAACAGACCCGCGAACGCCTGCTCGGCGATGCCAAAGCCACCCTGCAAAGTTACGTCGCCGTGGCCATGACCACGATCAAACCGCTGTACGACGCGGCTGCTCCCGGTGATAACGAGGCGCGGGCGCAAGCGATCAAATTGCTCTCCGGCATTCGCTATGGCAAGGACGGCTACTTCTTCGGCTACGACTCCGAGACCGTGCGCCTGTTCAAGGCCAACGACCCCGAAGGCGTGGGCAAAAGCTTCAAGGACAACCGCGACCCGAACGGCGTTTACGTCAACCGTGGTCTGGTGAGCGTGGCGAAGGACGGTACTCACTATCTGCAATACAGCTCGCCGCTGCCGGGCAACGCGCAAGTGCTGGTGCCGAAACTCGGTTACACCGAATACCTGGCGAAGTGGGACATGGCCGTGGGTACGTCGGTCAACCTCGACGGCATCGAAGCGCAAGTGGCACTGGTTGAAGCGCAGGTGCAGGAACGCATGCAAGGCGTGGTGCTGAGCATCGTCGGCGTGGCGGTGGTGGTGCTGCTGGTGATCGCGGCAGCGGGCCTGCTGCTGGCCAATACCATTTTGCGTCCGCTGAATTTGATGAAGGCCAACCTCGATGACATCGCGGCGGGCGAGGGCGATTTGACTCGCCGTTTGAACATCACCAGCCAGGACGAACTCGGCGAACTGGCGGGCTCGTTCAACCGTTTCGTCGACAAGATTCATGGCCTGGTGCGGCAGATCACCGAGATGACCACGCAGCTCACCGGGCTGGTGACGCAGGTGTCGGATCAGGCGCAACGTTCCGATCAGGCGATGGAGCGTCAGCGCCATGAGACCGATCAGGTCGCCACGGCGATCAACGAAATGTCTGCCGCCGCGCAGGAAGTGGCGAAGAGCGCGCAAAACGCTGCCGTCGCCGCCCAGCAAACCGATGAAGAAGGGCAGAGCGCAAAGCGTGTGGTGGCCGGCAGCATCAAGCAGATTCATGCGCTGGTCGATGACATCCGCAGCAGCGGCGTGTCGCTCGACAGCCTGCAGCAAGACGTGACGTCGATTGTCGGTGTGCTCGGGGTGATTCGTTCGATCGCCGAACAGACCAACTTGTTGGCACTCAACGCCGCAATCGAAGCGGCGCGCGCCGGTGAAGCCGGGCGCGGGTTTGCTGTGGTGGCGGATGAGGTGCGAGCGTTGGCCAGTCGCACGCAGATCAGCACGCAGGAAATTCAGGGGATGATTGATCGTTTGCAGGCGGGCACGCAGCAAGCAGTTGAAGCGATGCGCCGTTCCAGCGAAGCGGGTGACGGCACCTCGCAGCAGGCCAATCAGGCCGGCGCTTCACTGGATGCGATGGCGGAGCTGATCGCGACGATCAACTCGATGAACGCGCAGATTGCCAGTGCCGCGGAAGAGCAGACGGCAGTGGCCGAAGAGATCAACCGCAGCGTGCATCAGATTGCGGTGGCGGTGGATAACGTGGCTGATGAAACACAGTTGGGCGCGCAGACGTCGCGCAGTCTGGCGGATCTGGGGCAGCGCCTGGGTAAACTTGTCGGCCAGTTCCGGATCTGACCGCTGGAAAAGCCCCTCACCCTGGCCCTCCCGAAACGTCGGACCGCCCATAGGGAGAGGGGACTGACCGAGGTGTCTTGCGCTATGCACCGACCTGAAAGATTGGGTCGATTATGGATTCGGTAAAGCTGTTTCAGATCGGCGGAGTTCCACAGCATCCCCCATTCAGTTCCCTCTCCCTCCGGGAGAGGGCTAGGGTGAGGGGCTTTTGATCTTCAAAGACTCAAGGCCTGTCCCAGTAGGGCACTTCCCCGAAGCATTCGATAAAGAAATCAATCACCGTCCGCACCTTCACCGACAACCTGCGACTCCCCGGCCACAACACCGCAATCTGTTGCGGTTCCAGACTGTTCGACACCTGATACTCCCTCAGCACCGGCACCAGCGTGCCCTCGCGCACCGCTTCACCAATCAGCCATGACGGAAACATCACCAGCCCCAAACCCTGTTCGGCCGCTTGCGTGAGGGTGTCGGCGTGGTTGCCGGTGATCGGGCCTTTGACCGAATACGGTATCCAGTCCTCGCCATCGCGACGGAAAAACCAGCGCTGCTGGCCGGTCGCGCCTTTGTAGGCCAGGCATTGATGCCGCGCGAGATCTTCGGGCTTGCGCGGCGTGCCATAGCGTTTCAAGTAAGCAGGACTGGCCGCCACCTGAAAACGATGCGGCGCCAGAATCCGTGCCTGCATGCTCGAATCGTGCAGCGGACCGATGCGGAACAACAGGTCGGCACCTTCCTGCAGCGGATCGACGTAGTGGTCGGTTTGCTGGATATCCAGCTGCAGCTTCGGATAGCGCGCGCACAACTGGCCCAGCCACGGCGTCAGATGCCGCTGACCGAAAACCACCGGGGCGTTGATACGCACCAGCCCGGTGGGTTCGCTTTGTTGTTCCTGCAAGGCTTGTTCGGCTTCTTCCAGTTGCACCAGCACCAGCCGCGCGTGATGACCGAGCATGCGCCCGGCTTCGGTGGGCGTCACGGCGCGGGTGTGGCGGTAGAGCAATTGCTGATTCAGCGCCTGCTCCATCAATTGAATCTGCCGGGAGATCGACGAGGGCGCCACGCCTTCACGACGGGCGACTTCGGAAAAGCTGCCGTGGTCGAGCACGGCGACAAACAGCCTTAACGCCTTGAATCCCAGTTCATTGAGCCCGTGCATGGATCGTCCTGCTGTGCGAGTTACGCAAAAGTGTTGTCCGGATGCTCCCATTTATCGCACAGCTGTGCCAGTCGATAATCCGCGCCATCGTTTACTTGAGTGGAATGTTGTTTATGCAGACGTTGGATGAGGTGAGTGTCCGCGCACCGGCGAGCAGATCGGCATTGCGCCTGTTGCTGTTGCCGCTGGTGATTCTGGCGGGAATGGGCTTGTCGGTGGAGGCCGGGTTGCTCGGGCCGTTGGGTGTGCAGGTCGGGCATCTGTGGGCAACGTTGAGCATCTTTGGGGTCGGCTCGGCGATTCTGTTTTTGCTGCTGCTGTTCGCCGGGCCACAAAAGGGGCCGGCGCTGACCGATCTGCCGCGCTGGCAGTTGATCGGTGGGTTTCTGGGGCCGATGTATGTGGTGGTGTTGACGCTGGCGACACCGCATATCGGCATTGCGATGACGATGATCGCGATCTTGTCCGGGCAGGTTGGCAAGAGTGTGTTGATTGACCATTTCGGCTGGTTCGGGGCGACGCGCAAGAAGGTCAATGCCGAGCGCTGGCTGGCGTTGGGGTTGATTGTGGTGGCACTTGTTTTGATTGCGCGGGGGTGAGTGATGGGTCTGGTTATTTTGTTGGCGGTGGTGGTGTTGGCCGGTGCGGTGTTGAGTGTGCAGGCGGCGATCAATGGGCGTTTGGGTGAGACCGTCGGGGTGTTGCGCAGTAGTTTGCTGACGTTTGTCGTGGGGGCGGTGACGACGGGGTTGTTGATTTTGTTTTTTGAGCCGGCGCAGGCGGTGAGTCTTTTGCAGGTGCCGAAGTGGCAGCTGACCGGGGCGTTGTTTGGCGTGGTGTACATGATGGTGATGGTCGGGGCGGTGCCGGTGGTCGGGACGGCTGTGGCGACGGTGGCGGTGATTGTCGGGCAGTTGGGGATGGGGATGTTGATTGATAATTTTGGCTGGTTGGGGAATCCGGCGATTGAGCTTTCTTCGAGTCGGATTTTGGCGATGGGGTGTTTGGGGTTGGCGTTGGTGTTTATGTATCGGAGCAGTTCGCGCGCTGCTGGTTGATTTGGATTTGGGAGCATATCCGTTGCTGCGGTAACGGCTGCTTGGGGTTCCGCCCTTACGGCGGGTCACTTTTGGCAAACGCCCCAAAAGTAACTAAAAGGGCTTGCTCCTGCGTCCGGCCCGCTCGCTGGGGCTCGGTGTTCCTTCGCTGCGGGATCGATCCGGGGGCATCGCCTCCGGTTTGCTGCGCTGCACCTCCTCTCGATGCATTTGGCTGCGCCAAACGGTCGCTGCGCTCCCACCCCCGGATCAATCCCTCCGCTCAGCCTTCCGATGTCGCCCGTGGATCAAGATCAAGAGCAGGC
>NZ_LVEJ01000013.1 GCF_001648775.1 Pseudomonas fluorescens | reverse complement strand
GGTCAGGCACATCTCTGTTGATGTGCCGGCCTCTTCGTGAGCAAGCTCACTCCCACAGGGGCCAGTGTTGCAGGCATAAAAAAACCCGCCAGATCGGCGGGTTTTTTATTGGCTAAGCGAAGATCACTCTTCGATGTTGCCCATGGCGGTGGTGTTGAAGCCGCCGTCGACATACATGATTTCACCGCTGATGCCCGACGCCAGGTCGGAGCACAGGAAGGCGCCGGCGTTGCCGACTTCGTCGATGGTGACGTTGCGACGCAGCGGGGTTTGCGCTTCGTTGGCGGCCAGCATTTTGCGGAAGTTCTTGATGCCCGAGGCTGCCAGGGTACGGATCGGGCCAGCCGATACGCAGTTGACGCGGGTGCCGTCCGGGCCCAGGGAGCCGGCCAGGTAACGTACGCCAGCTTCCAGCGAAGCCTTGGCCATGCCCATCACGTTGTAGTTAGGCATGGTGCGCTCGGCGCCCAGGTACGACAGGGTCAGCAGGCTGCCGTTGCGGCCTTTCATCATTTCGCGGCCGGCTTTGGCCAGGGCCACGAAGCTGTAGGCGCTGATGTCGTGAGCGATGCGGAAACCGTCACGGGTGGTGGCTTCGGTGAAGTCGCCGTCCAGTTGGTCGCCCGGGGCGAAACCAACGGAGTGGACGATGCAGTCCAGGCCGTCCCACTTCTTGCTCAGTGCTTCGAAGACCTTGGCGATTTCTTCATCGCTGGCCACGTCGCACGGAAAGCACAGCTCAGGGCTCGAACCCCAGCCTTGGGCGAATTCTTCAACACGACCTTTCAGTTTGTCGTTCTGATAAGTGAAGGCAAGCTCAGCGCCCTCGCGATGCATGGCGGCAGCGATGCCGGATGCGATGGACAGCTTGCTGGCGACACCGACGATCAGTACGCGCTTACCGGCGAGAAAACCCATGTGTTGCTCCTCTTTCAGGTTATTGCGCAGTGGCTGGTGCCAAAAAAGCGGCTTCCAGCAACTGCTGTGTATACGGATGTTGGGGGGCGGCAAAAATACTTTGCGCGTCTCCCTGTTCGACCACTTGGCCATGCTTGACCACCATCAACTGGTGGCTCAGCGCTTTGACGACAGCCAGGTCATGGCTGATAAACAAATACGTCAGGTTGTACTTGGCTTGCAGTGAACGCAACAGCTCCACCACTTGCCGCTGCACCGTCCGGTCGAGCGCCGAAGTCGGCTCGTCCAGCAGGATCAGCGCCGGTTTCAGCACCAAGGCCCGGGCAATGGCGATTCGTTGCCGTTGCCCACCGGAAAATTCGTGGGGGTAGCGGTGCCGGGTTTCCGGATCCAGACCTACCTCCTTCAATGCCGCAATAATCGCCGCTTCCTGCTCGGCTGCGGTGCCCATCTTGTGAATCCGCAGGCCTTCGCCAACGATGTCACTGACACACATGCGCGGGCTCAGGCTGCCAAACGGATCCTGAAACACCACCTGCATCTCCCGACGCAACGGGCGAACCTCGTTCTGCGTCAGGCAGTCTAGCTGCTTGCCTTCAAAGCGGATCGCGCCTTTGCTGCCAATCAGCCGCAAAATCGCCAGACCCAGCGTGGATTTGCCGGAACCGCTTTCCCCGACAATCCCCAGGGTCTGACCCTGAGGCAGGCTGAAATTGATGCCGTCCACTGCCTTGACGTGATCCACCGTGCGCTTGAGCAGGCCTTTCTTGATCGGGAACCAGACTTTCAGGTCTTCGACCTCAAGCAGCGGCGCGCCGATTTTATTGCTCGCCGGGCCTCCGCTGGGCTCCGCGCCGAGCAATTCCCGAGTGTACGGATGCTGCGGCGAACGGAACAGCTCTTCGCACGATGCCTGTTCGACGATGCAACCGCGCTGCATGACACATACGCGATGCGCAATTCTTCGCACCAGGTTCAAATCGTGACTGATCAGTAGCAGCGACATGCCCAATCTGGCCTGCAATTGCTTGAGCAGATCGAGGATTTTCAGCTGAACGGTCACGTCCAGCGCCGTGGTCGGTTCGTCGGCAATCAGCAGTTCCGGCTCGTTGGCCAAGGCCATGGCGATCATCACCCGTTGGCGCTGACCACCGGACAATTCGTGGGGCAGGGCCTTGAGGCGCTTGTGTGGCTCTGGGATGCCGACCATCTCCAGCAGCTCCAAAGTGCGCTTGGTCGCGACTTTGCCGGTCAGACCCTTGTGGATGCCGAGGACTTCGTTGATCTGCTTCTCGATCGAGTGCAGCGGATTCAGCGAGGTCATCGGCTCCTGAAAAATCATCGCGATGCGGTTGCCACGAATATGGCGGATGGTCTTTTCGCTCAGGCCCAGCAGGTTTTGCCCGGCGTAGTTGATGCTGCCGGCCGGATGGCGGGCCATCGGGTAGGGCAGCAAACGCAAGATCGAATGCGCGGTCACCGATTTACCCGAGCCGGATTCGCCGACCAGTGCCAGGGTTTCGCCGCGCTTGATGTCGAAACTCACGCCTTCGACGACCCGGTGCACGCGCTCGCCGAAACCGAATTCGACGGCGAGGTCGCGCACTTCGATCAGATTGTCCTGATTCATTTCACTTCCTCGGGTCGAAGGCATCGCGAGCGGACTCGCCGATAAACACCAGCAAACTCAACATCAATGCCAGCACGGCGAACGCGCTCATGCCCAGCCACGGCGCTTGCAGGTTGGATTTGCCCTGGGCGACCAGTTCACCCAGCGACGGACTGCCGGCCGGCAAGCCGAAACCGAGGAAGTCCAGCGCGGTCAGGGTACCGATGGCGCCGGTGAGGATGAACGGCATGAAGGTCATGGTCGAGACCATCGCGTTGGGCAGGATGTGGCGGAACATGATCGCGCCGTTCTGCATGCCCAGCGCCCGCGCGGCGCGCACGTATTCGAGGTTGCGGCCACGGAGGAACTCGGCGCGCACCACGTCGACCAGGCTCATCCACGAGAACAGCAGCATGATCCCCAGCAGCCACCAGAAATTCGGCTGGACGAAACTGGCGAGAATGATCAGCAGATACAGCACCGGCAGCCCCGACCAGATCTCCAGAAAACGCTGTCCGGCCAGATCGACCCAGCCGCCATAGAAACCCTGGAGGGCGCCGGCAATCACGCCGATGATCGAACTCAACACAGTCAACGTCAGCGCAAACAGCACGGAAATACGGAAGCCATAAATCACCCGCGCCAGCACATCGCGGCCCTGATCGTCAGTGCCCAGCAGGTTGTCCGCCGACGGTGGCGCCGGCGCCGGGACTTTCAGGTCGTAGTTGATGCTTTGATAGTTGTAGGGAATCGGCGCCCACAACACCCACGCGTCCTTGGCCTTGAGCAGTTCGCGGATGTACGGGCTCTTGTAGTTGGCTTCCAGCGGGAATTCGCCACCGAACGCAGTTTCCGGGTAACGCTTGATCGCCGGGAAGTACCAGTTGTTGTCGTAATGCACCACCAGCGGCTTGTCGTTGGCGATCAGTTCGGCACCTAGGCTCAGCCCGAACAGAATCAAAAACAGCCACAGCGACCACCAGCCGCGCTTGTTGGCCTTGAACAGTTCGAAGCGGCGGCGGTTGAGAGGGGACAGGTTCATCTCAATGCTCCCGGCTTTCGAAGTCGATGCGCGGATCGACCAGGGTGTAAGTGAGGTCGCCGATCAGTTTCACCACCAACCCGAGCAGGGTGAAGATGAACAGAGTGCCGAACACCACCGGGTAATCACGGTTGATCGCCGCCTCGAAGCTCATCAGACCGAGGCCGTCGAGGGAGAAGATCACTTCCACCAGCAGCGAGCCTGTGAAGAAGATGCCGATGAACGCCGACGGGAACCCGGCAATCACCAGCAACATGGCGTTGCGGAACACGTGGCCGTAGAGCACGCGGTGGCGGGTCAGGCCTTTGGCCTTGGCGGTGACTACGTACTGTTTGTTGATCTCGTCGAGAAAGCTGTTTTTGGTCAGCAGGGTCATGGTCGCGAAGTTGCCGATCACCAGTGCCGTCACTGGCAGCGCAAGGTGCCAGAAGTAATCGAGAATCTTGCCGCCGAAACTCAGCTCATCGAAGTTGTTCGAGGTCAGGCCCCTAAGCGGAAACCAGTCCAGATAGCTGCCGCCGGCAAACACCACGATCAGCAGAATTGCAAAGAGGAATGCCGGAATCGCGTAGCCGACGATGATCGCCGAGCTGGTCCACACATCGAAGTGGCTGCCGTGCCGCGTGGCCTTGGCGATCCCCAGCGGGATCGACACCAGGTACATGATCAGCGTGCTCCACAGCCCCAGCGAGATCGACACCGGCATCTTTTCCTTGATCAGATCGATGACCTTGGCGT
Organism: Pseudomonas fluorescens; assembly: GCF_001648775.1. Lineage (GTDB taxonomy): Bacteria > Pseudomonadota > Gammaproteobacteria > Pseudomonadales > Pseudomonadaceae > Aquipseudomonas > Aquipseudomonas fluorescens_M. The sequence continues at coordinate 193,611 of NZ_LVEJ01000013.1, read as the reverse complement.
CGCGGAAGAAGCTGTCGCCGAAATCCAGCGTCGCGTAGTTCTTGACCATGATCCACAGGCGTTCCGGGGCCGACTTGTCGAACCCGTACATGTGCTCGATTTCCTTGATCAGCGCCGGGTCCAGGCCCTGCGCGCCGCGATACGACGAGCCGGCTACGGACACCTCGGCACCGCCGCCGGCAATCCGGCTGGTGGCGCCTTCGAAGCCTTCGAGCTTGGCGATCATCTGTTCCACCGGACCACCGGGCGCGGCCTGGATGATCACGAAGTTGATCAGCAGAATGCCGAACAAGGTCGGGATGATCAGCAGCAGTCGCCGAAAAATATACGCCAGCATCTGATTACTCCGTGCCCGCAGGGTCGGCTTGCAGTTTGGTTTCGACTTCTATCGCCGGTTTCGCGTCAGGCTTGACCCACCAGGTGTTGATACCGATGTCGTATTTGGGTGAGACCTTGGGGTGACCGATGTGATTCCAATAAGCCACGCGCCAGGTTTTGATGTGCCAGTTGGGGATCACGTAGTAGCCCCATTGCAGCACCCGATCCAGCGCCCTGGCGTGGGCCACCAGACTTTTGCGTGACTCTGCGTTGATCAGGTTTTCCACCAGTTGATCGACGGTCGGATCCTTCAAACCCATGGTGTTGCGGCTGCTTGGTTTATCGGCAGCAGCGCTCATCCAGTATTCGCGCTGTTCGTTGCCCGGCGAGTTGGACTGCGGGAAGCTGCCGACCATCATGTCGAAATCCCGTGAGCGCACGCGGTTGATGTATTGCGAAACGTCGACGCGGCGGATCACCAGATCGATGCCGAGGTCGCTGAGGTTGCGTTTGAACGGCAGCAATACGCGTTCGAATTCGGTCTGCGCGAGCAAAAATTCAATCACGACAGGCTTGCCCGTGGTGTCGACCATTTTGTCGTCGACGATCTTCCAGCCAGCCTCTTGCAGCAGTTGATAGGCTTCGCGCTGCTGGGTACGGATCATGCCGCTGGCGTCGGTCTTGGGATTGTCGAAGGCTTCGCTGAACACCTGTGCCGGCAACTGGCTGCGGAACGGGTCGAGGATCGCCAACTGATCAGCATCAGGCAGGCCGGTGGCGGCCATTTCCGAGTTTTCGAAATAGCTGCGGGTGCGGAAGTAGGCTGCGTTGAACAGTTGCTTGTTGGTCCATTCGAAATCGAACAGCAGGCCGAGCGCCTGACGCACGCGCACGTCCTGGAACACCGGGCGGCGCAGGTTGTAGACGAAGCCCTGCATGCCGGTCGGGTTGCTGTTGGCGATCTGTTCCTTGATCAAGCGACCTTCGGTGACCGCCGGGATGTTGTAGGCGTTGGCCCAGTTCTTCGCGGTCATCTCCAGCCAGTAATCGAACTGCCCGGCCTTCAAGGCTTCGAGGGCGACGGTGTTGTCGCGGTAGTAATCGGTGGTCATCGTGTCGAAGTTGTAAAAACCACGATTGACCGGCAGGTCCTTGCCCCAGTAATCCTTGACCCGTTCGTAACGTACCGAACGCCCGGCCTTCACTTCAGCAACCTTGTATGGACCGCTGCCCAGCGGGATTTCCAGATTGCCCTTGTTGAAGTCGCGATCAGCCCACCAGTGTTTTGGCAGCACCGGCAACTGACCGAGAATCAACGGTAACTCGCGGTTGTTGCTGTGCTTGAACTTGAACAGCACTTTCAGCGGATCTTCGGCGATCACCTCGGAAACGTCGCTGTAGTAGCCGCGAAACATCGGCGAGCCTTCTTTGGTCAGCGTGTTGAAGCTGAACACCACGTCGTCGGCGCGCACCGGGTGACCGTCGTGGAAACGGGCTTCCGGGCGCAGGTAGAAACGCACCCAACTGTTGTCCGGGGCTTTTTCGATCTTGGCGGCGATCAGGCCGTATTCGGTGAACGGTTCGTCGAGGCTGTGCTTGGTCAGGGTGTCGTAGATCTGCCCGACGTCATCGGCCGGCACGCCTTTGCTGATGAACGGGTTGAGGCTGTCGAAGCCGCCGAATCCGGCCTGACGGAAAATCCCGCCCTTCGGCGCGTCGGGGTTGACGTAATCGAACTGCTTGAAATCGGCCGGGTATTTCGGCGGCTCGTTGTACAGGGTCACGGCGTGTTGCGGGGCGGCACAGGCGAGCCCGGCGAACAGCAAGCCGCTGGCCTGGACGAGCAGGGCGCGGATCGGTTTCATTGATCTTTCTCCGAAGACTTCAGCCACCACGCGCTCAGGCCCAGGGTGTAGGGCGGCGTGGTGACGAAGGCCAACCGGTTGCGGTAGGCCAGACGGTGATAATTGAGGTACCAGTTGGGAATGCTGTAGTGCTGCCAGAGCAGCACGCGGTCGAGCGCCTTGCCGGCGGCGACCTGTTCGTCGCGGGTGCGCGCGGCGAGCAATTGTTCGAGCAGGTGATCGACCACCGGGTTGGCGATGCCCGCGTAATTCTTGCTGCCCTTGACCCCGACCTGGCTGGAGTGGAAGTACTGCCACTGCTCAAGGCCCGGGCTGAGGGTTTGGTTGAGCGTCATCAGGATCATGTCGAAATCGAATTGATCGAGGCGCTGTTTGTACTGCGCGCGATCGACCGTGCGCAGGCGCGCATCGATACCGATGCTGCTGAGGTTCTCGATGTACGGCTGGAGGATTCGCTCCAGATTCGGGTTGACCAGCAACAGTTCGAAGCTCAGCGGCTGGCCGTTGGCGTTTTGCAGGCGCTGGCCGTTGAGCTTCCAGCCGGCCTCGGCGAGCAGGGCCAGCGACTTGCGCATGGTTTCCCGCGGGATGCCGCGACCGTCGGTTTGCGGCAAGGTGAACGGCTCGGTGAACAGCTTCGCCGGTAACTGATCTTTATACGGCTTGAGCATCAGCCATTCGTGGCCAACCGGCAGGCCGCTGGCGCTGAATTCGCTGTTGGGGTAGTAGCTGGTGGTGCGTTTGTAGGCATCGCTGAACAGCGCGCGGTTGGTCCATTCGAAGTCGAACATCAGGCCCAGCGCTTCGCGGGTTTTCACATCGGCGAAGGTGGCGCGGCGGGTGTTCATGAACAGGCCCTGACTCGGGGTCGGGATCTGATGCGGGATCTGCGCCTTGATCACGTCGCCACGGCGTATGGCCGGGAAGTTGTAGCCGTTGGCCCAGTTCTTCGCCTGATGCTCGATGTAGATGTCGAACTCGCCAGCCTTGAACGCTTCGAAGGCCACATCGCTGTCGCGGTAGAACTCGACTTCCATGCGATCGAAATTGTACTTGCCGCGATTGACCGCCAGGTCCTTGCCCCAGTAGTCCTTGACCCGTTCGAAGATCAACTGCCTGCCCGGTGTCACTGAGGTGATGCGGTAAGGGCCGCTGCCCAATGGCGGTTCGAAGGTGGTGGCCTTGAAGTCGCGGTCCTTCCAGTAATGCTGTGGCAGCACTGGCAACTCACCGAGGCGCAGGATCAACAACGGATTGCCCGAGCGCTTGAGCACGAAGCGGATACGCTGTTTGTTGAGGATGTCGACGCGCAGCACTTCCTGCAGCGCGGTGCGGTACAGCGGATGGCCGTCCTTGAGCAGCGTTCGATAGGAGAACGCCACGTCATACGCAGTGATCGGCGTGCCATCGTGAAAACGCGCTTCCGGGCGCAAATTGAACACCACCCAGCTGCGATCTTCGCTGTATTCCACCGATTGCGCGATCAAGCCGTAGCTCGACGCGGGTTCGTCGCCGGACGGCGAATACTGACCGGTGCCGACCATCAACGGCTCGTTCAACTCGTTGATGCCGTACTGGAGGAAATTCGGCGTAGTCACCGGGCTGGTGCCCTTGAAGGTGTACGGGTTGACCGTATCGAAGGTGCCGAACGCCATCACCCGCAACGTACCGCCCTTGGGCGCTTGCGGGTTGACCCAGTCGAAGTGGGTAAATCTGGCCGGGTACTTGAGCGTGCCGAACTGCGCATAACCGTGACTTTCGGTAATCGTCGCGCTTGCGGTTGAGCTCAAGGCCAGGCTGATCAGGAGCAGGAGGAGGGGACGCTTCAAGTCAGATCCGATCCAGGCGGCTTGGGCTTTGTGGGCCGTACAGTAACAGCTTGTCTGGACAGGAAAAAGATGCGGATTAAAGAGCCCCTCACCCTAACCCTCTCCCGGAGGGAGAGGGGACTGACCGAGTTGTTTCTTCGAGCTACACCGACCTGAACTGTCGAGCCGAACTCACGTTTTGAAAAGCCCCTCACCCTAACCCTCTCCCAGGGGGAGAGAGGACTGAACGTGGTGCTCTGGAGGGTTGCACCGACGTGCGATAGCGAGCCGAGCTCAGATTTTGGAAAGCCCCCGATCGGCTCCCTTTCCCTCTACCCCTTGGGGGAGAGGGCTGGGGTGAGGGGGATGGATCTAAAGCACACCACAAAAACCTGATCCAAAAAAAAGCCCCTGAAAACTCAGGGGCTCTTCATCAGTGCGGCTGATAAACCGTGAGCATCTGCCCCGGCTTCAACGCTTTACCCGCACCCGGATTCCAGCGCTTGAGATGCTGCATCTCAACGTTGAAGCGCTTGGCCACGACGTACAGCGTGTCGCCGCGCTTGACCTTGTACTGAGTCTGCTGCGCGCTGTCGTCCTTGGTTTTGCTCTTGCTGTTCGACGCAATCACCGTATTGACCCGACCAGACTTGCGTGCCGGAGCGCGCTTGCTGGTGTCTTGCATCACCAGGGTCTGGCCGACCTTGAGGTTCTTGCCGGTCAGCTTGTTCCAGCGTTGCAGGTCCTTGACTTCGACCTTGTTGGCCTTGGCGATGGAACCGAGGTTGTCGCCACGTTTCACGCGATAAGCGCGCTTGAGCTGGGCCACTTCCGACGGATCGGCACCTTCGAACACGGGCTTGAGCGAACGCGGGCTGATCAGCTCTTCAGGCCGCATGGTCTGCAGACTGGCGGTCAGCAATTGCGCCTTCGACGTCGGCACCAGCAAATGCTGAGGGCCGTCGATGGTGGTGCGTTGTTTGAACGCCGGGTTGAGCTGGAACAGTTCGTCTTCGTCGATGTTGGCCACCGCAGCGACCTTGGACAGGTCCATGCGCTGGTTGATTTCGACGACCTGGAAGTACGGTTCGTTGGCGATCGGGTTGAGGTTGACCCCGTAGGCTTCCGGCGCCAGCACCACTTGCGACAGTGCCAGCAGCTTCGGTACGTAGGCCTGGGTTTCCGCCGGCAGTGGCAGGTTCCAGTAGTCGGTTGGCAGACCGAGCTTTTCGTTGCGCTCGATGGCGCGGCTGACCGTGCCTTCACCGGCGTTGTACGCGGCGAGGGCCAGCAGCCAGTCGCCGTTGAACATGTCGTGCAGGCGGGTCAGGTAGTCCATCGCTGCCGTGGTCGACGCGGTGATATCGCGACGGCCATCGTAAAAGCGGGTCTGACGCAGGTTGAAGTAACGCCCGGTGGACGGAATGAATTGCCACAGCCCGACAGCATCGGCCCGGGAATAGGCCATCGGGTTGTAAGCGCTTTCAATCACTGGCAGCAGGGCCAGTTCCAGCGGCATGTTGCGTTCTTCGAGGCGTTCGACGATGTAGTGAATATAGAGACTGCCGCGTTCGCCGGCGTTCTCGAGGAAAGAGGGATTGCTGGCGAACCACAGGCGCTGTTGCTCGATGCGCGGGTTGACGCCCAGGCCTTCCTGCAGCTGGAAGCCCTGGCGCATGCGTTCCCAGATATCCTGGGGAACCTGTGGGCTGGGCTTCTCGGTCAGCCAGATCGGCTTCTGCTTGGCTCGCGCAGCAATGTTCGGCGTATGGGTCGCTTCAGTCTGCGGAGCATGGCTGGAACAGCCCGCCAGCGTGGCGGACACAGCCACCGCGATGGCTTGCGCCAGGCGGGTCAATGCGTCTGAATTGACGGACTTACGTATGGATGACGACATTGGCTGGAAGTAAGTTCCGGGCAAAAATGTCGGGCGATTCTAGAAAGCGCACCCCTTGCGGTCAACCATTCAGAATTTTTGTACCAGGCAATGGGGGTCTTAGAACTTATCTTTCCATGCCCGCAGAGCCGCAAAAACCTCACTCGGCGCCCGGTTTTGAGCGCCTGCCCGTTCGTCCACTTTTTGTGTAACTAATGTTTCAGTGGTGCGCAAAAACGGGTTTGTGAGCTTTTCCAGGGCCAGGGTCGAGGGCAGGGTCATCACGCCGTTTTGCCGTTGCTGGGTGACTTTTTCCAGACGGGCGGCGATGTCCGGGTTGCCCGGCTCGACGGCAGCGGCAAACTTCAGATTGCTCAAGGTGTATTCATGGGTGCAGTAGACCAGCGTATCTTCCGGTAGGGCGGCGAGGCGGTTGAGCGAGTGGTGCATTTGCTCCGGCGTGCCTTCGAACAAACGACCGCAACCGGCAGCGAACAGGGTATCGCCGCAGAATAGCAGGCCGTGGTGGTAATAGGCGATGTGGCCTAGGGTGTGACCGGGCACCGCATAGACGTCGAAGTCCCAGCCGAGCACGCTGACCGTGTCGTTGTCCGTGAGCGCGACATCGCGCGCCGGAATACTCTCGCTGGCCGGGCCGTAGACCTTAGCGCCGGTCGCCGCTTTCAGGCGCTCGACGCCGCCAACGTGATCATGGTGATGGTGGGTGATCAGGATATCGCTCAGCACCCAGCCTGGATGGGCGGCGAGCCATGCCTGCACTGGCGCGGCATCGCCGGGATCGACCACCGCGCAGCGCTGGGTGCGGTGATCCTGTAACAACCAGATGTAGTTGTCGGTGAACGCGGGCAGGGCACTGATCTGTATCATCGTCGGAATTCGCCAAGCGGAAAACATTGGCGCATCTTAGTAGTTCCTGGCGCTTTGGAGAATGCGATGAGTGATAAAGCGTTCGCACAGGCTGATCCTGACTGGCTGGCCCTGATCGGTGCAGCCCGTGAATGGCTGTCCGGCCCGCTCGGGCAATTTCTGCTCGATGAAGAGCGGCGCATGCTCGAAGACGAGTTGGGCCGTTTCTTCGGTGGTTATCTGGTGCATTACGGGCCATCGGCGCAAACCCCGCCGGCCGCGCCGCAAGTGCAGCGCAACGTGCGTCTCGGTGCGCCGCTGCCCGGGGTCGAAATCGTCTGCGAAGAGCAGGCCTGGCCTTTGAGCGAGCATGCCGCCGACGTGGTGGTGATGCAGCACGGTCTGGATTTCTGCCTGTCGCCCCACGGTTTGTTGCGTGAAGCGGCGAGCAGCGTGCGCCCCGGCGGGCATTTGCTGATTATCGGCATCAACCCTTGGAGCACCTGGGGCCTGCGCCATGTTTTCGCCCACGACGCCTTGCGTCAGGCGCGTTGCATCTCGCCGTCGCGGGTCGCCGACTGGCTCAATCTGCTCGGCTTTGCGCTGGAGAAACGCCGCTTCGGGTGCTATCGTCCGCCGCTCGCGTCAGCCAAGTGGCAGGCCCGTCTGGCCGGCTGGGAACGCAAGGCCGGTGACTGGCAACTGTCGGGCGGCGGCTTTTATTTATTGGTCGCGCGCAAGATTGTGGTCGGGCTGCGGCCGCTGCGTCAGGAGCGTCGCGAGCCGATGGGCAAGCTGATTCCGCTGCCGATGGCCAAGGTCAACCGTCGCCGCATCGAACCGTAAACCTTCTTTTTATAAGTGGCCGGACTTGTTCCGGCCTCGGTCATTGTCGATCCGTGATCGGCAAGACAGGCATTTTTCTGGATAGAGTGGCATGAGCGAAAGCGTTGAAAGCGTCGACACCGTAGAACTGTTCACCGACGGTGCCTGCAAGGGCAACCCCGGTCCGGGCGGCTGGGGCGCCTTGCTGGTGTGCAAGGGCGTTGAAAAGGAACTGTGGGGCGGCGAAGCCAATACCACCAACAACCGCATGGAACTGCTCGGCGCCATCCGTGGCCTCGAAGCCTTGAAGCGCCCGTGCGAAGTGCTGCTGGTGACCGACTCGCAGTACGTGATGAAAGGCATCAACGAGTGGATGGCCAACTGGAAGAAGCGCGGCTGGAAAACCGCCGCGAAAGAACCAGTGAAAAACGCTGATCTGTGGAAAGAGCTGGACGAGCAGGTCAACCGCCACACCGTCACCTGGAAATGGGTGCGTGGGCACATTGGTCATCACGGTAACGAGCGGGCGGACCAGTTGGCTAACCGTGGGGTGGATGAGGTTCGCGGTTACAAGCAGAGCTGATTTCGCCTCTGAACCGTGGTGCGGCCATTCGCGAGCAAGCTCGCTCCCACACTGGATCGTGTTCACAACACAAATCCACTGTGGGAGCGAGCTTGCTCGCGAATGGGACGCCACGGTCTGACTGAAACACCCCGGCGAGCGTGTTAACATCCGCGTTTTTTGCAAGATCGACCCGTTGAGAGCTGAGCACTGATGGCCACCAGATCCGTTGTACTCGATACCGAAACCACCGGCATGCCGGTGACCGATGGTCACCGGATCATTGAAATCGGCTGTGTCGAACTGATCGGTCGGCGCCTGACCGGCCGGCATTTTCACGTTTACCTGCAACCGGATCGCGAAAGTGATGAAGGCGCCATCGGCGTTCACGGCATCACCAACGAATTCCTGGTCGGCAAACCGCGCTTTGCCGAAGTCGCCGATGAGTTCTTCGAGTTCATCAAAGGCGCGCAGCTGATCATCCACAACGCGGCGTTCGACGTTGGTTTCATCAACAACGAATTCGCGCTGATGGGCCAGAAGGATCGTGCTGACATCACCCAGCATTGTTCGATCCTCGACACCCTGATGATGGCCCGGGAACGTCACCCGGGGCAGCGCAACAGCCTCGATGCGTTGTGCAAACGATATGGCGTCGACAACTCCGGCCGTGAACTGCACGGCGCATTGCTCGACTCGGAGATTCTCGCCGACGTCTACCTGACCATGACCGGCGGCCAGACCAGTCTGTCGCTGGCCGGCAACGCGTCGGACGGCAATGGCTCGGGCGAGGGCGCGGACAACTCGGCGACCGAGATTCGTCGTTTGCCGGCGGATCGTCAGCCAGCGCGGATCATTCGCGCGACGGAAGATGAACTGGCGGCGCATCTGGTGCGGTTGGAGATCATCGCCAAGTCGGCGGGTGGGCCGGCGTTGTGGACGCAGATCGCTGAAGCGGACGCGCAGGCGTAAACCAACTACCTCTGAGCAGATGATCTGTGGCGAGGGGGCTTGCCCCCTCGCCACAAAGTGCTTCATGCGATGGGAGCAAGTGGCCACCCTCGCCACATTCGCTGCAACCCTCTACCCTGAGTGCATTGGCAGATTCCAATCGGCCGCCTCAGGACACTGAGCCTCATGTACAAAGATTTGAAGTTTCCGGTGTTGATCGTCCATCGCGACATCAAGGCCGACACGGTCGCCGGGGACCGTATCCGTGGCATCGCCCGGGAGTTGGAGCAGGAAGGTTTCAATATCGTTTCGGCCATCGACTACGCCGAAGGGCGGTTGGTGGCGTCGACCCACCACGGCCTCGCGTGCATGTTGATTGCCGCCGAGGACGCCAGCACTAATTCGCATCTGTTGCAGAACATGGCCGAACTGATCGGCCTGGCACGGGTGCGTGCGCCGGATCTGCCAATCTTCGCCCTCGGCGAGCAAGTTACCCTGGAAAATGCCCCGGCCGATGCCATGGCCGAACTCAATCAGTTGCGCGGCATTCTCTATCTGTTCGAAGACACCGTGCCGTTCCTGGCCCGGCAAGTGGCGCGGGCCGCGCGCAAGTACCTGGACGGTTTGTTGCCACCGTTTTTCAAGGCGCTGGTGCAGCACACCGCCGATTCCAATTATTCCTGGCACACCCCTGGTCATGGCGGCGGCGTGGCGTATCACAAGAGCCCGGTCGGGCAGGCGTTTCACCAGTTCTTCGGTGAAAACACCCTGCGTTCGGATTTGTCGGTGTCGGTGCCGGAACTCGGTTCGCTGCTCGATCACACCGGCCCGCTCGCTGAAGCCGAAGCACGCGCAGCGCGTAATTTCGGCGCTGATCACACCTTTTTCGTGATCAATGGCACCTCGACGGCCAACAAGATTGTCTGGCACTCGATGGTTGCGCGCGATGATCTGGTGCTGGTCGATCGCAACTGCCACAAGTCGGTGTTGCACGCGATCATCATGACCGGCGCGATTCCGCTGTACCTGTGCCCAGAGCGCAATGAACTGGGGATTATTGGGCCAATCCCGCTGAGCGAATTCAGCCGCGAATCGATTCAAGCCAAGATCGATGCCAGTCCGTTGACCAAGGGCCGTGCACCGAAAGTCAAACTTGCCGTGGTGACCAATTCGACTTACGACGGCCTCTGCTACAACGCCGAACTGATCAAGCAAAGCCTGGGCAACAGTGTCGAAGTGCTGCATTTCGACGAAGCCTGGTACGCCTACGCGGCGTTTCATGAGTTTTTCGCCGGGCGCTACGGCATGGCCACTTCGCGTAGCGAAGACAGCCCGCTGGTGTTCACCACCCATTCCACGCACAAACTGCTCGCCGCGTTCAGTCAGGCCTCAATGATTCATGTGCAGGACGGCGGCGCACGGCAACTGGATCGCGACCGTTTCAATGAAGCGTTCATGATGCATATTTCGACCTCGCCTCAGTACAGCATCATCGCTTCGCTGGACGTCGCGTCGGCGATGATGGAAGGCCCGGCCGGGCGATCGCTGTTGCAGGAAACCTTCGACGAAGCGTTGAGTTTCCGCCGTGCGCTGGCCAATCTGCGCCAGCACATTGCCGCCGATGACTGGTGGTTTTCGATCTGGCAGCCGCCGGGTGTCGAGGGCATCGACCGCGTGCAGACTGAAGACTGGTTGTTGCAACCAGATGCCGAGTGGCACGGATTTGCTGAAGTCAGTGACGATTACGTGTTGCTCGATCCGATCAAAGTCACGCTGGTGATGCCGGGGCTGAATGCCGGCGGCGCGCTGAGCGAGAAGGGCATTCCGGCGGCGGTGGTCAGCAAGTTCCTCTGGGAACGTGGCCTGGTTGTCGAAAAAACTGGTCTGTATTCGTTCCTGGTGCTGTTCTCGATGGGCATCACCAAAGGCAAATGGAGCACGCTCCTCACCGAGTTGCTCGAGTTCAAGCGCAGTTACGACGCCAACGTGCGTCTGGAAACCTGCCTGCCGTGTGTGGCGCAACAAGACACCGCACGCTATCGCGGCATGGGCCTGCGCGATTTGTGCGATCAGTTGCACGCCTGCTACCGCAGCAATGCTACCGCCAAACACCTTAAACGCATGTACACCGTGCTCCCGGAAATCGCCATGAAACCCGCCCACGCCTACGATCATCTGGTACGCGGCGAAGTCGAGGCAGTGCCGATCGATGAGCTGGAAGGACGCATTGCTGCGGTGATGCTGGTGCCGTATCCGCCGGGGATTCCGTTGATCATGCCCGGTGAGCGCTTCACCGAAGCGACGCGCTCGATCATCGATTACCTGAAATTTGCCCGCACGTTCGATAGCAGCTTCCCCGGTTTTGTCGCTGATGTGCATGGACTGCAACATGAAGATGAAGGCAATGGGCGGCAGTACACCGTCGATTGCGTCAAGGAATGAGGACTTTCCCGAGTATGCAACCGGTCATGAATCCAAAATACCCAGGGCTGTCGGTGCGCGTCGCCGATGAAGGCTTTGCGCCATATATCTGGGGCAGCGACTTCAGTTTCGAAGTTGCCGCCTATGGCGCTGCCGTGATTGGCCAGCCAGTCGAGCAATGGCGGGTGACGCCGATCGTGCCGTACCGCAAGTGCTATGGCATTGATCCCGAGGAGTTCAGCGCCTTCCATAACGCGCCCGACAGCGCGATCTTCATGGCCTATCTGGACGATGAGCCGGTTGGCCATCTGGTGATCAGCACCAACTGGAACGGCTTCGCGCATATCGATGAACTGGCGGTGCATGCACCCGCGCGTCGGCATGGCGTGGCCAAGGCATTGCTGGATGTCGCGCAGTTCTGGAGTCGCAAGAAAAAGCTGCCGGGGATCATGCTCGAAACCCAGAACAACAACCTCGGTGCCTGTCGTTTGTATGAGCGCTGCGGCTATGTGATTGGTGGTGTCGACCAGTTGCGCTATCGCGGCATCGATCCGAACACCGCCGAAGTGGCGCTGTTCTGGTATCGATTGTTCGATAACCCGTTGGAAAACCCGCTCAGCTCGACAGCATCGCCTCGGCTTGTTCCGTGACGATGGCGAGCAAGGTCTGAATCGCCGCTGACGGCGCCGCGTGCTTGAAAGTCAGGGCGTACAGGCTGATCGGCACCGCCGGCGACAGCGGGCAGACATCCAGCCCGGCCGAACGCGCGCCCAATGCGGTGAACGGATCGACAATGGCCAGGCCTTCGCCTGCCTCGACCATGCTGCGCATCATCTGATGGGTTTGTACGCGGGTCTGGATGCTCGGCGCCGGGCGCAAGGCCTGTAGCTTGTTCTCCAGCGCCGGGCTCAGCGGGTCCTGACCTTCGAGGCCGACCATGGCCTGACCCGCGAGATCCTGCAGGGAAATGTATTTCTGCTTCGGCTGCAGCCAGCCGTGGGGTGCGAGCAATTGCAGTTTGCCTTGCGCCAATGGCCGGCAATCGATGTCGGGATGTTCGGGATCGTGCAGGCTCAAACCCAGATCGCTTTCGCGCAGCAACAGGCTGCGGACGATGTCGCGGGTCGGCGCGCTGAGCAGGCTGCATGGTGCATCCGGCAGACGTCGGCGCAGGGCGGCGAGACTTTGTGGCAATAATTGTTGCGCCAGCGGCGGGGTGCCGATGATGCGCAAGGGTGGGGCGAGGTATTGCTTGAGGCTGCTGGCCAGCCGCTGCACCGGCTCCAGTGCTGCATAAACGTGAGCGATTTCCACCTGCAACGCCCGTGCTTCGGGCGTCGATTGCAGGCGTCCGCGCACGCTGGCGAACAGCATGAACCCCAACTGCCTCTCGGCTTCGCGCAAACGTTCTTCGACCTCGGCCACCGGCAACTGCAGCCATTCGGCGGCGGTGCCCAGGTGACCGGTCTGCAAGAGCGCCTGAATCACTTCGATATGACGTAAACGCATGCGTGAAGTCCATGTTCAGCAGGTGGGGTCAGTGGCTGAATCCTACCCCAAGTCTGCGCATATGACTTCTGCTCATAACGGCCAGTTATGAAGCGACGGTTGGCTCAGGTTCGCGGATCAGGGTGATGCCCGACTGAACCAGTTCGAACGTCTGGTCATCGATCTTTTTGATGCGATCGCCAATGGCCAGTTTGTAAATCGGCTCCGAGCCAGTGAGACCGTCGACCGACGGGTTGGATTCCTGGAATTCATGCACGGAATAAACGCGGCCTTCCGCATCTCTTGCATGGAACTGACCGACGAGTACTGCTGCCATCTGCTTAGAACCTCTGGAGATAAAACGCTTGATTTGCGGCTTGGTAGACCGCCATCAAGGCCTGTAAGTTTTCCTACAGGAAAAAAATATTCAACACGCGGGAATTTCCCTAGGGTGCTGGTGGAATCGTCACCGGATCATCTATAACTACTGGCTCCTCCCACGGACAATCGAGAGTCTTCCATGAGCAATGTCTACAACGTCGCGGTAGTGGTCGGTAGCCTGCGCAAAGCATCGATCAATCGCAAGGTCGCCCTGGCACTGGCAGAGCTGGCCCCGGCCAACCTCAAGCTTGAGATTGTCGAAATTGGCGATCTGCCACTGTATAACGAAGACATCGACGGTGATTCACCGCCCGCAGCCTACAGCACTTTTCGGCAAAAAGTGGGTTCATCCGACGCGGTGCTGTTTGTCACGCCCGAGTACAACCGTTCCGTACCGGCGCCGTTGAAGAATGCCATCGACGTCGGTTCGCGGCCTTATGGCAAGAGTGTCTGGAGTCGTAAGCCGGGGGCGGTGATCAGCGTATCGCCCGGTGCGATCGGTGGTTTCGGCGCGAATCAGCATCTGCGCCAGTCATTCGTGTTTCTCGATGTGCCGTGCATGCAGCAGCCGGAAGCGTACCTCGGTGGCGCGGGTTCGGCGTTTGATGAAGCCGGCAAGTTGAGCGAATCGGTGAAACCTTTTCTGCAGAGTTTTATCAATGCCTACGGTCAATTCGTAGAGCAACACAAGAAGTAACTTCACCGAAATCCCTGGCACAACAGAGATCCTGTGGGAGCGAGCTTGCTCGCGAAGGGGGCGTCAGCCACACATCATGGGTGACTGACAGTCCGCCTTCGCGAGCAAGCTCGCTCCCACAGGTTTTAGTGTTTAGCTCTTCTACTTAATTTAAGGCTGTTGCGGATGCTCGCTGCGTCACTGATTTTCCTGCTGACCATCACCCTTGTCATCTGGCAACCCAAAGGCCTCGGCGTCGGCTGGAGTGCGACGCTTGGCGCCGTGCTGGCGCTGATTTTCGGCGTCGTTCACCTCAGCGACATCCCGCTGGTGTGGCAGATCATCTGGAACGCCACCGGCACCTTCGTCGCGCTGATCATCATCAGCCTGCTGCTCGATGAAGCCGGGTTTTTCAACTGGGCCGCGCTGCACGTGGCGCGTTGGGGGCGGGGCAGCGGGCGCAAGCTGTTTGCCTTTATGGTGCTGCTCGGCGCGCTGGTGTCGGCACTGTTCGCCAATGACGGCGCGGCACTGATTCTCACGCCTATCGTGATTTCGATGTTGCTGGCGCTGCGCTTTTCTGCGGCGGCGACGCTGGCCTTTGTCATGGGCGCAGGGTTTATCGCTGACACGGCGAGCCTGCCGCTGGTGGTGTCGAACCTGGTCAATATCGTTTCGGCGGACTTCTTTCACATCGGCTTCAACCGCTATGCCGCGGTGATGGTGCCGGTGAACTTCGTCAGCGTGGCGGCGACCCTGGGCATGTTGCTGTGGTTCTTTCGTCGCGACATTCCGGCGGCTTACGATCCTGAACAACTAGAACACCCTGAGACCGCGATCCACGATAAAGCCACGTTCTACGCGGGTTGGGCGGTTTTGATGATTCTTCTGATCGGTTGCTTTGCACTGGAGCCGCTGGGCATTCCGATCAGTGCGATTTCCGCCGTGTGCGCCGCGCTGTTGCTGGGCATCGCTGCTCGCGGCCACAAGATTTCCACGCGCAAGGTGATGAAAGAGGCGCCGTGGCAGATTGTGATTTTCTCGCTGGGCATGTACCTGGTGGTCTATGGCCTGCGCAATGCCGGGCTGACCGGGTATCTGGCCGGTTGGCTGGATGTGTTTGCTGGTCACGGCGTGTGGGGCGCGGCAATGGGCACCGGTGTGCTGACCGCGTTGCTGTCGTCGATCATGAACAATTTGCCGACGGTGTTGATTGGCTTGTTGTCGATCGATGCGAGTCAGGCGAGCGGAGTGGTCAAGGAGGCGATGATCTATGCCAACGTGATCGGCAGCGATCTGGGGCCGAAGATCACCCCGATTGGCAGTCTGGCGACGTTGTTGTGGCTGCATGTGCTGGAGCGCAAGGGGATTCACATTGGTTGGGGGTATTACTTCAGGGTCGGGATTGTGCTGACGGTGCCGGTGTTGTTGGTGACGTTGGCGGCTTTGGCTTTGCGGCTTTCCCTTTAGACCGAGTCGCCCCCTTCGCGAGCAAGCTCGCTCCCACAGGGGAATGCATCTCATCTCCCTACATTTGAAATCCAGTCCAAATGTGGGAGCGAGCCTGCTCGCGAAGAGGCCGGGTCAGGCACTAAAAACTTCAGGCCTGGCCGGGTACATTCGGCCAAAGATCCGACACCAGAAACAAGCGCTCCGCCTCTTCCCATTCCCCCCGTGCATTCTCGATCAGGCGCACCAGCAACTGCGCCGGCGCCAGCGGCTCCAGGTCTTCCAGCCACATCCGTAAATGCTCCAAAGTCCACGTCTGATCCGCCGGATAATGCGCTGGCGCCAGCCAGGCATGGCGGGGCAGGGGTTGCCAGCGCCCGGCCGGGCGCTGGGCTACAAACGCCGGCCAATCCTTCTGATGCAACCAACTGCCGCGCAAATGCTGCGGATGTGCACCATTCGGTGATTCGGCCTGCCCCGGCCACGGGTACAGCAGATAACCACCGAGCCACAACTGAGCACTGAACACCTCGATGTCCAGCGCCGCCAGCACTTCACGGCTTTCCGGGCGCGCCGAAATCGGTAACTGATGCTCGGCCAGATGCGCCAGTTTACGGTCCAGCCGATCATGACAGCCCGGGCCAAGCCACTGCGCCGGATCACGACCGTCGCCATTCTGCGGGCCGAGATAGAGTTTGATCGCCAGTTCCAGGTGATGCACGCCATCGCGGTCACGCAACAGCATGTCGAGTTCGCCCAACGTATGGCCCTCGCGGCGGATCGGCAGGTTGGCGGCAATCAGCTCGATGCCCGGCGCATGCTCCACGGCAAACTGCCACAGCCGTTCGTAATACAGGCCCAGACGCCGTGTGCGCGCCTGCGACAACCAGTGCAGCAAGCCATAGCTGTCGCGGTCGAGCTGGCGCAGCCAGTGTTCCAATTGCTGCGGGTCCTGCACCCAGTCGCTGCCCGCCAACGGATGGCGCTGCGGCCACGGCGTGGTGGCGAGCATCGGCGGGGCAAGGATCACCCACGCCAGATCGCGCACTTCCGGGTGGCGTAATTGGTGGGGCAACTGCAGCAAGTCGGGAAATAGGATCATCTTGCGAGCATAGCCGTAAACACGAGCACACCCTTGAGGCTGAAAGGATTTTGTCTAACCGGCGCTTTCGCCCATAATCGGGTTTTTCGCGTTTTCGATTGTCCGCAGAGGTCCCATGGAGCAATTTCGTAATATCGGCATCATCGGTCGCCTGGGCAGTTCCCAGGTGCTGGATACCGTCCGCCGACTGAAACGGTTTCTGCTCGATCGTCACCTGCATGTGATCCTCGAAGACACCATCGCCGAAGTCCTGCCGGGCCACGGCCTGCAAACTTCGTCGCGCAAGATGCTCGGTGAAGTCTGCGACATGGTCATCGTCGTCGGCGGTGACGGCAGCCTGCTCGGCGCCGCGCGGGCGCTGGCCAAACACAATATCCCGGTGCTGGGGATCAACCGTGGCAGCCTCGGTTTTCTGACGGACATTCGCCCGGACGAGCTGGAAGTCGAAGTCGCCAAGGTGCTCGACGGCCACTACCTGGTGGAAAACCGCTTCCTGCTGCAAGCCGAAGTGCGCCGCCACGCCGAGGCCATCGGCCAGGGCGATGCGCTCAACGACGTGGTGCTGCACCCGGGCAAATCGACGCGGATGATCGAGTTCGAGCTGTACATCGACGGCCAGTTCGTCTGCAGCCAGAAGGCTGACGGCCTGATCGTCGCCACGCCGACCGGTTCCACCGCGTACGCGCTGTCTGCCGGCGGGCCGATCATGCACCCCAAGCTCGATGCCATTGTGATCGTGCCGATGTACCCCCATATGTTGTCCAGTAGACCAATCGTGGTCGATGGCAACAGTGAGCTGAAAATCGTCGTGTCGAAAAACATGCAGATTTACCCGCAAGTCTCCTGCGATGGGCAGAACCACTTCACCTGCGCGCCGGGTGACACCATTACCGTCAGCAAGAAAGCGCAGAAGCTGCGGCTGATCCATCCGCTCGACCACAACTACTACGAAGTCTGCCGCACCAAGCTCGGCTGGGGCAGCAAGCTGGGCGGTGGAGGCGACTGATGCTCGATCCCGCGCGCAGTTATGACCTGATTGGTGACGTGCACGGATGCGCCCTGACCCTCGAACACTTGCTTGACCGTCTCGGTTATCACAAGCAGGGCGGGGTCTGGCGGCATCCATCGCGCATGGCCGTGTTCGTCGGCGACATCATCGACCGTGGCCCGCGTATTCGCGAGGCGCTGCACATCGTCCATGACATGGTCGAGGCCGGTCAGGCCTTGTGCATCATGGGCAACCACGAATTCAACGCTCTGGGCTGGAGCACTCCGGCGCCTCCGGGCAGCGGCAAGCAGTTCGTCCGCGAACACACGCCGCGCCATGCGCGCCTGCTGCAGGAAACCCTGACACAGTTCGAAAACCATCCCGGCGACTGGCACGACTTCCAGCGCTGGTTCTATGAGCTGCCGCTGTTTGTCGACGCCGGACGCTTCCGCGTCGTGCATGCCTGTTGGGATGCCGGCCTGATCGAACCGTTGCGTGCGCAATTTGCGAACGGCTGCATTGATGAACACTTTCTTCAGGCGTCCGCCGTGCCCGGCAGTTTTGCCTGCACCGTGTTCGACCGCCTGCTGCGTGGCACCGACATGCGCCTGCCGGATGGTCTGACCATGACCAGCGGCGACGGTCTGGTGCGTTCGTTCTTCCGCACCAAGTTCTGGGAAGACGACCCGAAAACATACGGCGATATCGTCTTCCAGCCGGATGCACTGCCAGAACCGGTGGCGCAGAAACCGCTGACCTCCAGCGAAAAAAACAACCTGCTGCGTTACGGCGTCGACGAGCCATTGCTGTTCGTCGGCCACTATTGGCGCAGCGGCAAACCGGCGCCGATCCGTCCGAACCTCGCGTGTCTGGATTACAGCGCGGTGCTCTACGGCAAACTGGTGGCCTATCGTCTGGATCAGGAAACGCGTCTGGATCCGCATAAATTTGTCTGGGTCGATGTCGAGCGGCCGGAGGTGCTGCAATGAGTGCGGTAGCGGTATTACGTCTGCCGTTGGCAGTGGACTTGAGCGGTTTCGTCAAACTGCTGCAACGCATGCAGGTCCCGCATCGGGTCAGCGAAGAGGCCGGCGAACAAGTGTTGTGGGCGCCGGCGGAAATCAGTGAAGACGTGCGCTCGCTGTATGAGCGCTTCCCGGCCGGCGACCCCGATCAGCAAATGGACATCCCTGTCGCACCAACCTTCAAGCGCCCGAGTTTCGCCGAGCAACTGAAATATGCCAAGGCCACCGGGTTCATCCTGTTGCTGTGCCTGATTGTTGGCGGGCTGACGTACCTCGGCGAAAACCTGCAAACCCTGCGCTGGCTGACCTTCCTCGATTTTCAGGTGGTCGGTGAGTACATCCATTTCACACCGCTGGCAGACAGTCTGGCGGCGGGGCAGTGGTGGCGTCTGGTCACGCCGATGCTGATCCACTTCGGCATCCTCCACCTGGCCATGAACGGCATGTGGTACTGGGAGCTGGGCCGGCGCATCGAGTCACGGCAGGGCAGCATCAACCTGATCGGCCTGACGCTGTTGTTCAGCCTCGTTTCCAACTACGCGCAATTTGCCTGGAGCGGCGCGACCTTGTTTGGCGGCCTGTCGGGCGTGCTGTACGGTTTGCTCGGGCATTGCTGGATCTTCCAGCTGCTGGCGCCGAATCCGGCCTATCGCCTGCCGCGCGGCGTGCTGGTGATGATGCTGGTGTGGCTGCTGGTGTGCATGTCCGGGCTGATCTCGATGATCGGTTTCGGCGAAATCGCCAACGCCGCCCACGTCGGCGGGTTACTCATCGGATGCTTCACCGGTTTGTTGGGTGGTTTGTATAACCGCCGTAAACTGGCCGCCTGAAATTTTCTGTAGATAAAGAGCACGGAGACCCTGATGTCCTCTTTTAACGACATGATCAACAACATCACCCCGGACATCTACGAGAGCCTGAAACTGGCCGTGGAAATCGGCAAGTGGTCGGACGGTGGCAAGCTCACCGCCGAGCAGCGCGAGCTGTCGCTGCAGGCGATGATCGCCTGGGAAATCCAGAACCTGCCGGAAGACCAGCGCACCGGTTACATGGGCCCGCAGGAATGTGCATCGAAGTCGATCGAAGTGCCGAACATCCTGTTCAAGTCGGATGCCATCCATTGATCGAGATTGGCCGCGGTGCAATCAGCAAAATGTCGGCGCGCCTGGACGGGCCGAACGTGCAATACGCGTTTCGTCTGGATGACGTCGAGGTGCCGGTCAACCCGTTGATCGGCACCACGCTGCGTCTGGAATACCTGGGGGCGATTCACTGCACCCATTGCGGGCGCAAGACCAAAACCAGTTTCAGCCAGGGTTACTGCTACCCGTGCATGACCAAACTGGCGCAGTGCGACCTGTGCATCATGAGCCCGGAGCGCTGCCACTATGACGCCGGCACCTGTCGCGATCCTGCGTGGGGCGAGCAGTTCTGCATGACCGATCACGTGGTTTACCTGTCCAATTCGTCGGGCATCAAGGTTGGCATTACTCGTGCTACGCAACTGCCGACTCGCTGGATCGATCAGGGCGCATGTCAGGCATTGCCGATCATGCGCGTCTCGACACGGCAGCAATCGGGCTTCGTTGAAGACCTGTTCCGCAGTCAGGTGGCTGACAAGACCAACTGGCGCGCGCTGCTCAAGGGCGACGCGGTGGCGGTGGATCTGGCGCAGGTGCGCGATCAACTGTTCGAGAGTTGCGCTGAAGGTCTGCAAGGTTTGCAGGAGCGCTTCGGCCTGCAGGCGATTCAGACCATTGCCGATGTCGAACCGCTGGAAATTCGTTACCCGGTCGAGCAGTACCCGGCCAAGATCGTCAGCTTCAACCTGGACAAGAACCCGATTGCCGAAGGCACGCTGCTGGGGATCAAGGGCCAGTACCTGATCTTCGACACCGGCGTGATCAACATTCGTAAGTACACGGCTTATCAGCTCGCCGTGCATCAATAAGGACTCCAGCATGCGCACCGAACAACCGAAGATGATTTACCTGAAGGACTATCAGGCGCCCGAGTACCTGATCGACGAAACGCACCTGACCTTCGAGTTGTTCGAGGATCACAGCCTGGTCCACGCGCAATTGGTGATGCGCCGCAACCCGGCCCGTGGCCCGGGCCTGCCGCCGCTGGTGCTCGATGGCCAGCAGTTGGAACTGTTGTCGGTGACCCTGGCTGATCAGGAGCTGGCGGACGGCGATTACCAGGTCAGCGAAAACCACCTGACCCTGCAACCGACCAGCGACACCTTCACGGTCGACACCAGCGTCAGGATCCACCCGGAAACCAACACCGCACTGGAAGGCCTGTACAAGTCCGGCACGATGTTCTGCACTCAGTGCGAGGCCGAAGGTTTCCGCAAGATCACCTATTACCTCGACCGCCCGGACGTGATGAGCAAGTTCACCACCACCGTGGTTGCCGAACAGCACAGCTACCCGGTGCTGCTCTCCAACGGCAACCCGATCGCCTCGGGCCCGGGCGAAGACGGTCGGCACTGGGCGACCTGGGAAGACCCGTTCATGAAACCGGCGTACCTGTTCGCGCTGGTGGCCGGTGATTTGTGGTGCGTTGAAGACACCTTCACCACCATGACCAACCGCAACGTTGCGCTGCGCATTTACGTCGAGCCGGAAAACATCGACAAGTGCCAGCACGCGATGACCAGCCTGAAGAAGTCGATGCGCTGGGACGAAGAGGTCTACGGTCGCGAGTACGATCTGGACATCTTCATGATCGTCGCCGTGAATGACTTCAACATGGGCGCGATGGAGAACAAAGGCCTCAACATCTTCAACTCCAGCGCCGTGCTCGCTCGCGCCGAAACCGCGACCGACGCCGCGCACCAGCGTGTTGAGGCGATCGTCGCTCACGAATACTTCCACAACTGGTCGGGTAACCGCGTGACCTGCCGCGACTGGTTCCAGTTGTCGCTGAAGGAAGGCTTCACGGTGTTCCGTGATTCCGGCTTCTCCGCCGACATGAACTCGGCCACGGTCAAGCGCATTCAGGATGTGGCGTACCTGCGTACCCACCAGTTCGCCGAAGATGCCGGCCCGATGGCCCACGCCGTGCGCCCGGACAGCTTCATCGAAATCTCCAACTTCTACACCCTGACCGTGTATGAGAAGGGCTCGGAAGTGGTTGGCATGATCCACACCTTGCTCGGCGCCGAAGGCTTCCGTAAGGGCAGCGATCTGTATTTCGAGCGTCACGACGGTCAAGCCGTGACGTGCGATGACTTCATCAAAGCGATGGAAGATGCCAACGGCGTCGACCTGACTCAATTCAAGCGCTGGTACAGCCAGGCCGGTACACCGCGTCTGGCAGTGAGCGAGTCTTACGACGCCGCCGCGAAAACCTACAGCCTGACCTTCCGCCAGAGCTGCCCGGAAACCCCGGACAAAGTTGAAAAACTGCCGTTCGTGATTCCGGTCGAACTGGGCCTGCTCGACAGCCAAGGCAACGAGATTGCCCTGCGTCTGGCTGGCGAAGCGTCGGCGCAAGGCACCACGCGGGTGATTTCGGTGACCGAAGCCGAGCAGACTTTCACCTTTGTCGACGTTGCCGAACAGCCGCTGCCATCGCTGCTGCGCGGTTTCTCGGCACCGGTGAAACTGAGCTTCCCGTACAACCGCGATCAGTTGATGTTCCTGATGCAGCACGACAGCGACGGTTTCAACCGCTGGGATGCCGGTCAGCAACTGTCGGTGCAAGTGCTGCAAGAACTGATTGCCCAGCAGCAGAAGGGCGAGAGCCTGGTGCTCGACCCGCGCCTGATTTCCGCGCTGCGCACGGTGCTGTCGGATGAGACCCTGGATCAGGCCATGGTTGCCGAAATGCTCTCGCTGCCGGGTGAGGCGTACCTCACTGAAATCAGCGAAGTGGCGGACGTCGATGCCATCCATGGCGCCCGCGAGTTCGCCCGCAAGCAATTGGCCGAAGGCCTGTTCGAGGCACTGTGGCTGCGTTATCAGGCCAACCGTGACCTGTCGAAGCAAACCCCGTACGTCGCCGAAGCCGAGCACTTCGCCCGTCGCGCGCTGCAAAACATTGCGCTGTCGTACCTGATGCTGAGCGGCAAGCCGGAAGTCCTGGCGGCGGCGCTGGAGCAGTTCGAGAGCGCCGACAACATGACCGAGCGGTTGACGGCGCTGGCGGTGTTGGTCAACTCGCCGTTCGAAGAGCAGAAGGCATTGGCGCTGGCCAGTTTCGCCGAGCACTTCAAGGACAACCCGTTGGTCATGGATCAGTGGTTCAGCGTGCAGGCCGGCAGCACCTTGCCGGGCGGTCTGGAGCGTGTGAAAGCGTTGATGCAGCACCCGGCGTTCAACATCAAGAACCCGAACAAGGTGCGTGCACTGGTCGGCGCGTTTGCCGGGCAGAACCTGATTAACTTCCACGCGGCCGATGGCTCGGGTTATCGCTTTCTTGCGGATCTGGTGATCGAGCTGAACGGTTTCAACCCGCAGATTGCTTCGCGTCAATTGGCGCCACTGACTCGCTGGCGTAAATACGACAGCGCTCGTCAGGCGTTGATGAAGGCTGAGCTGGAGCGGATTCTGGCGTCGGGGCAGTTGTCGAGTGATGTGTATGAGGTGGTGAGCAAAAGCCTGGCTTGATGGTGTGTTGGCGTCGGTGTTCCAGCTTTGGAGCGGCCCTCACCCTAACCCTCTCCCAGTGGGAGAGGGGACTGACCGAGGTGTTTTTGCGCTATACGCCGACCTGAACGTCCGGAGTCGAACTCAGATTCTGAACGGCCCCTCTCCCTAACCCTCTCCCAGTGGGAGAGGGTACTGACCGGGGTGTTTTTGCGCTATACACCGACCTGAACGTCCGGAGTCGAACTCAGATTCTGAACGGCCCCTCACCCTAACCCTCTCCCAGTGGGAGAGGGGACTGACCGGGGTGTTTTTGCGCTATACGCCGACCTGAAAGTGCGGAGTCGAACTCAGATTCTGAACGGCCCCCGATCTGCTCCCTTTCCCCCTCGCCCCCTTGGGGGAGAGGGCTGGGGTGAGGGGGTAAGATTTATGCATCAACATAAATCCCCAAGCCGTACATGCAAAAAAACGCCGCATTAAAAACGCGGCGTTTTCATTTTCCGAAAAAATTACTTCAGGTCGAAACGATCCAGATTCGTCACCTTCGTCCACGCCGCCACAAAGTCCTTAACAAACTGCTCCTTCGCATCCGCACTGGCATACACCTCAGCCAATGCCCGCAACTGCGCATTTGAGCCAAACACCAGATCCACCCGCGTCGCCGTCCACTTCACGCTGCCGGTTTTGCGGTCGCGTCCCTCGAACTCATCCGCATCCCGTGACGTCGGTTTCCACTCCACGCCCATGTCCAGCAGGTTGGTGAAGAAGTCGTTGCTCAGCGCTTCAGTCTGTGAGGTGAACACACCATGACGGGTCTGCCCGACGTTGGTGTTCAACACTCGCAAACCACCCAGCAGCACGGCCATTTCCGGCGCGGTGAGGGTCAGCAGTTGTGCCTTGTCGATCAATAACGCTTCGGCCGAAACGGTGTATTTGCCTTTGCTGTAGTTGCGGAAGCCATCGGCAATCGGTTCGAGGAAGCCGAACGAGTCGACATCGGTTTGCTCTTGCGAGGCATCCGTACGCCCCGGTTTGAACGGCACCGTGACTGAATGCCCGGCGTTTTTTGCCGCTTGTTCGACGCCGGCATTGCCCGCCAACACGATCAAGTCCGCCAGCGAGACTTTCTTGCCGGCGCCGCCGCCATTGAACTCGTTCTGAATGCCCTCAAGGGTTTGCAGCACGTTGGCCAGTTGCTCAGGCTGGTTGGCCTGCCAGAATTTCTGAGGAGCCAGACGCAGGCGGCCACCGTTGGCGCCGCCGCGTTTGTCCGAACCGCGGAAAGTTGAAACGGCGGCCCAAGCGGTCGAGACCAGTTGCGACACCGAAAGCCCCGACGCGAGGATTTTGCTTTTCAGCGCGGCAGCGTCGCTGTCGTCGATCAGTGGGTGCGTGACATCCGGAATCGGGTCTTGCCACAGCAGTTCTTCGTTCGGCAGTTCCGGCCCGAGGTAGCGCGACAACGGGCCCATGTCGCGGTGGATCAGTTTGTACCAGGCGCGGGCAAAGGCGTCGGCCAACTGATCTGGATTGGCGAGGAAGCGTCGAGAGATCTGCTCGTAGGCCGGATCGAAACGCAGCGCCAGGTCAGAGGTGAGCATGGTTGGCGAGAGTTTCTTGCTCGGGTCATGAGCATGCGGAACGGTGCCGGCACCGGCGCCGTTTTTCGGTATCCACTGATGCGCACCGGCCGGGCTTTTGCTCAGCTCCCACTCGAAGCCAAAGAGGTTTTCCAGGTAGTTGTTGCTCCATCGGGTCGGCGTGGTGGTCCAGGTCACTTCGAGGCCACTGGTGATGGTGTCGCCACCCTTGCCGGTGCCAAACGCGTTGCGCCAGCCGAGGCCTTGCTCCTCCAGGCCAGCCGCTTCCGGCTCTGGCCCGACGTTGTCGGCAGGGCCGGCACCGTGGGTTTTACCGAAGGCGTGGCCGCCGGCGATCAGCGCCACGGTTTCTTCATCGTTCATGGCCATGCGGCCAAAGGTTTCGCGGATATCGTGGGCCGAGGCCACAGGATCGGGATTGCCCTCGGGGCCTTCCGGGTTCACATAGATCAGGCCCATTTGCACCGCAGCGAGCGGGTTTTCCAGATTGCGTTCGCCCTGATCGGTGCGGCTTTCTTCTTTGCCGTGCAGATCCGGCTCAGCCACCAGCGTGCCGTCACCGGGTTCCTGCATCGCGGACTTGTCTTTGCCGTAACGGCTGTCGCCCCCGAGCCATTCGTGTTCCGAACCCCAGTACACATCTTCATCCGGCTCCCACACATCAGGGCGACCACCGGAGAAGCCAAAGGTTTTGAAACCCATCGACTCCAGCGCGACGTTACCGGTGAGGACAATCAGGTCAGCCCAGGAAATATTGCGCCCGTATTTCTGTTTGATCGGCCACAGCAGACGGCGGGCCTTGTCGAGGCTGACGTTGTCCGGCCAGCTGTTGAGTGGCGCAAAACGCTGTTGACCGGAACCGGCGCCACCACGGCCATCGGCGGTGCGATAGGTGCCGGCGCTGTGCCAGGCCATGCGGATAAAGAGCGGGCCGTAGTGGCCGAAGTCGGCCGGCCACCAGTCCTGAGAGTCGGTCATCAGGGCGGTGAGGTCTTGTTTCAGCGCCTGGAAATCCAGGCTTTTGAAGGCTTTGGCGTAGTCGAAATCCTTACCCAGCGGGTCGGACTTGGGCGAATGCTGGCTGAGGATTTTCAGGTTGAGTTGATTCGGCCACCAGTCACGGTTCGTCGTACCACCACCGGCGGCGTGGTTGAACGGGCATTTCGATTCGTTTGCCATGTTCGGGTCCTTATCAGGTCTGCTACGGCCGGCTCGTGCCGACTTCGGACTTGTAAGGCTAGACCCGACTTGGAGAGTCAGCTAATAGGCCGACTATTGGAGGGTGATAGGCAGGCTCTTTCAGCGTTGTGTTTTAGATAATGAAGGGACGGGTTTTTACTTCGAAATGAGCTAAAGGACTGTCAGATCTGACAGTGGTAGTGATTGCAGCGATGAATTAGTTTTGATTCGGGATAAATGGTGTGACGGTTCGATTCAATAAAAGGAAAATTATTTATGAGTGAAGGCGAAAAAGAATATAATGCCAAAGGCACTTTCGACGCATCGAAAAATGGAATTGTATTTCTGGCTACTAAAGAAGTAGCTTTTGATAATCTTAAGGATGATTTTCATCTTCTTGGAGAGGGCTATGGACCAAGTTCGGTAGCCTTTACTGTGTCCAGGAAACTGGAGGGCTTGGGCCCGCACACAGTGACGAATAAAGACGCGCCAGTTGAGTGGGGAGTCATTATTGAAGGGGTTCACGTCGAGTACGAGTCAGCTGAAGCGACATTTAATTTTCATGATAAATATCGAGTAAGGGTTATTGGAAACATTACCTTCACTTTGAAAGATAAAACGACGGTGAAGGGAGCGTTCGATATTGAAAGAAAAAATAATTGACCCAGCATTGGCGGGGCACTCAACCATCCTGCCAACTCAATAAACAATCAACTCGATTGCGCAGCCTCGTCCTCAGGTAACTCATCCAGCAAATCGTCCTGACCCGGTAGCTGCGTAATCACACTGAAATCGGTCACTTCCACCGCACCTGAGCCATAACCCAGCAAATGGAAGGAAAACGCTTTGCGCTCTTGCGGGTTGTCGAAGCTGAAGTTCATTTCCAGTGGTTGCTCGGCGGTTGCAACCATCTCCGGTGGCAAACCGATCTGCACGTCCTGTTCAAACTCCTTGGCCTTGAGTTGAATGTACGCCGCCTGCTGCGGATCGACCGAACGCACGGTCAGGCGCACGCGGGTGTGCGAGCCTTTGGGCATTTCCAGGTATTGCGCGCCGATCAGGTTGTCGGCCCAGTCATTGTTGATCTGTGCTTGCAGCTGGATGATGTTGGTGCTGCCGAACTGATAACGATGGTTGAGCGGGGTGCGCAGCAATGACAAGTCGAGGGCATTGGCCCGCGCGGCGATCTGGCGCGCCGGATGGCCACTGTAGGTGCCTTTGAAGGTGGCGCGCTCGGCAATGAAACCGGCGCTTTCGTAATAGCGGCAACGGCGCGGCATGTCGCATTCGGAGAAGATCCCCTGACCGTTGTGGTAGCGCAATTTGCCGTTGGTGAACGACATGATTTCGCGCCCGGAATCGTAGTCGCGAAACAGCGAGCGCCCGCTCAGTGCGGTTGGCACCGGCAAGTCGAAATAGTCGAGGATCGACGTGCTCAAGTCGACGTGGCCGTAGACGCCTTTGTTCAGGCGTGGCAGTTGTTCGTGCTCCGGTGCCAGCGTCAGATTGAAGCCCCACGACGAGGCCAGGCGCACGCCGTCGATGCCGTGGGATTCGTCCGAGGTGATCACCACCAGCGTGTCTTTGAGCACACCCTGGCGCTCAAGGCCTGCGAGGAACTGATCCAGCGCATCGTCCAGATAACCGACGGCGGCCTGTTTCGGCGTTTCATAGCGCTGCAGATAGTCCTCCGGCGCGGAGTAGGGCTGATGAGTGCCGACGGTCAACAAGGTCAGCATCCACGGTTGCTGGTGTTTTTTCAGTTGGTCGACATAGTCCAGCGCGCCCTCGAAGAACGCCTTGTCATCCTTGCCCCACGGGAATTCCAGATAGTTGCTGTTGCTGAACCATTCCAGGCCATGGGTCGCATCGAAACCGATGTGCGGCATGATCTTGTCTTTGGCCATGAAGCGCAGGCCGGCGCCTTGCAGGTAGTGGGTACTGAAGCCGTGCTCGCGCAGCTGCGCCGGCAGACAGGCTTGATTGCGCTCATTGAGGGTGAGCATTTCCACGCCTTTGGGCGTGCCGTTGTTGAGTTTGTCGTAATCGCCGCAGAGCATCGCGTACAGACCGCGAATGGTCTGGTGCGTGTGCAGCACGTAATCCGGGGTATTCATGCCGCGCTCGGCCCAGCGGCTGAGGTTGGGCATCAGGTCTTCCTGATAATGGCTGCCGATGGCTTCGCGGTTGGCGCGGATGTAGGCGCCGGGAATGCCTTCCAGCGCGATGATCAGCACATTGCGCGCCTGCCCCGAAGCGGCGAGCAATTTCTGCCCGTTGAGGTCGACATCGGTGAGCCCGGCCATGGCCGGTGCGGCTTCTTCGACGTCGCCGTCCAGCCACTCCTCGGCCTGGATCTGCAGATCAGCGACCTCGCTCGCCAGCAATTGATGCGGCAGGTTGTACAGGCGCCATGGGTCGGCCTCACTCGGCCACAGGTTTTGCGCGCCCCAGTGGGCGGCGAACAGCACCAGCGGTGCGGCCCAAACCGCGCGGGGCAGGGCCGGGCGCGACACGCCGCGTGCGCTGAATTGCGTCAGCAACCAAAACAACAACGCCAGCAGCAGGCTGATGCCGATTGCCGGGTGTGCCAGGCCACCGCCCGTGGAGTTTTCGACGAACTGCGGATCGATCAGGTAATGAATGTCGGAAGGCGTCGGCAGCCGGCCGACGGCGCTGACCAGTTCCGCCGTCGCCACCGCGAGCAATCCCCAGAACAGCAACACCGGCAGCGCCAGCCACCACGCGCGACGATGCAGCAACACCACCAGCAGGCTGCCAATGGCCAGATCCGACAGGTAACCCAGCGGTGTCGACCAGCCGAGGGCTGCGCGCAGGCACAGCGGCACGATCAGCACCAGAACGATCAGTGAAAAGAGGCGGGCGTGCGACTGTCGCAACCGGTGAAAAAGAGCGCTCACAAAAAAAGACCTTCCAGTCATCAAAACGTCAAAAAAGTGTGCGCGATGATACCAAGGGTAGGCTGTCTGATCGCCCTTTTAAACGCACAGCTGAGACGGTGGCGGGATGGCTGCGGCGGGGCCAGGAATGTCTGCAGCCCAGATGGGGCGTTCGTGTTGCGCGGCAATCGGCGTTATTGCTGCCGCAGCGTCTCAACGGATTTATTGTTTCAGGCTGTTTAACAAGCGGCTTGCAAACGATCAGTGTGAGAGCGAGCCTGCTCCCGAAAGCGTTGTGTCAGGCGCAAGCAATGTTGACTGCTCTGGCCCCTTCGCGAGCAGGCTCGCTCCCACATTTGAAGGGTGTTGGCTGATGCAGCGATCCTTTGATCTGTAAAGGCTGCATTTGCGAACCGTTGCGATTTACAATGCTCGTCCTCTAATGGAGATCAGCCTCCGTGGATGTTCTCGCGCCACTTTACGCTCACCTTGATCGGTGGGTCATCGCCCCGGTCAGCGGGCAATTCATTGGCCTGTTCGATCTCAATGGTCGCCTCGGCGTGGTGTTCCTCATCGCGTCTTGCGCCGTCGCCTACGGTTTGTTTCGCTACAGAAAATCCCGCGCACTGACCGACTCCGAGTCGTTCTGGCAGTTCATCGGCGGTGCTCGCGTATTCGCTCATCGCTCGGCGTGGCTGGATTATCGCTATTACTTCATCAAGGCCATTCTCAAGGTGGTTTGGGTGTTGCCGATCGCGGGGCTGGTCGATCCTTACATCCTCAGGTCCGCCGACTATCAACGGTTTTTTACCCAACTCTGGGGCGCCCGCGAGCAAGTGCCGGATCATCCGTTGATCGCGCTGTGCTACGGAGTCGGCGTATTCCTGCTCAAGGACTTCCTGCATTACTGGATTCATCGCGCCTTTCATTCGCGCTTTCTGTGGGAGTTTCACAAGGTGCATCACTCGGCGCCGGTGCTGGTACCGGCCACGGCGAGTCGCATTCACGTGGTCGAAACGCTGGTCGAACGGCTGGTGATGATTGCCGGCATCGCCGCATTTGCCGGCGTGGTCTGGTATCTCTGTGGTGGGGAAGTCAGTCGCTACACCTTGTTGGGTGTAACCGGGCTGGTGCTGTTGCTCAACAGCCTGGGGGCGAACCTGCGTCACAGCCATGTCTGGCTGTCGTTTGGCCCGACCCTCGAGCATGTGCTCAACAGCCCGGCTCAGCACCAGATCCATCACAGCGACGCCATGCGCCACCGCAACAAGAACTTTGCCACCAATTTTTCCGTGTGGGACTGGATGTTCGGCACGCTCTACGTCACCACCTCAACACCTGAACCGCTGCGTTTCGGCACCGGCGAGGCGGATCGCGAGCGCTACCTCACGCTGTACAGCCTGATCGTCACGCCCTTTGTGGAAACCGCGCGGCGAGTTTCGCCGGCCAGACGTTCACGTGCTATCGATATGCGATAAAGGTATTTAATTTCTATTTTTTATAGCGATAAAGTCAGGCCTTTCAGCACACCACCCCCTGCTGCGAGGTTGTCATGGCCACACCGTTCAAACGTTCCGCGCTGACTCTGTTGGCCGCTTCCCTGGCAGCCAGCGCGCTGTTCAGCACCGGCGCCCACGCCGAAGGCAAGATCAGCATCGCCCAGCAATTCGGCATTGGTTACCTGATTCTCGACGTGGTGCGCGATCAGCAACTGATCGAAAAGCACGGTAAAGAACAGGGCCTCGACATCAAGGTCGACTGGAACAGCATTTCCGGCGCCACCGCGATGAACGAAGCGCTGCTGACCGGCGCGCTCGACGTGGTGTCTGCCGGCGTGCCGCCGATGCTCACCGTGTGGGACCGCACCAAGGGCAAACAGAACGTCAAAGCCATCGCCGCACTGGGCTCGATGCCCAACTATTTGCTGACCAACAATCCGAACATCAAGACCCTCAAGGATTTCAGCGACAAGGACCGTATCGCCGTGCCGGCAGCGGGCGTGGGCTTCCAGTCGCGCACCTTGCAGATCGAGACCGCCAAGGAATTCGGCGACGCGCAGTACAAGAAATTCGACGACATCTCGGTCAGCCTGCCGCACCCGGACGCGACGGCGGCACTGATTGCCGGCGGTTCGGAAATCAACTCGCACTTCTCCAGCCCGCCGTTCCAGTATCAGGCCCTGCAAAATCCCAACGTGCACAAAGTGCTGAGTTCCTACGACATTCTTGGTGGGCAGGCGACGTTCAACGTGCTCTACACCACGGAAAAATTCCACGACGAAAACCCGAAAACCTATAAGGCGTTCTACGCCGCACTGGCGGAAGCCGAGAAGATCATCAAGGCCGATAAACCGGCGGCGGCACAGGCTTACATCCGCGTCGAGCAGTCGAAGTTGCCACTGGCGCTGGTCGAGCAGATCGTCAAGGATCCGGAAATCGACTTCACCGTGGTGCCGCAACGCACCTTTATCTATGCCGAGAAGTTGCAGGAGCTCGGTGTGCTGAAGAACAAGGCCGGGAGCTGGAAGGATTACTTCTTTGACGAGGCGCATGAAGGCGCCGGGAGCTAAGAAGGCGATTAATCATGAGGGGCGGGGCGTTCTGGACAGGGAGATGGCCACTTAGTAGCATTCGCGGCCTATGGATTTCTATCCCGAACGTCGACCGACGCATCAAGGACCCCCAATGCACAAGTTCACCCATGGCGATGTAACCGTTGATTTCACCGTGTTGAGCGGTGAAGTGGTGGGCAGCGAGAAAATGAGCGAAACCCACATCACCTCCACAGGTGGCAACGGGCAATTCGACAGCAATGGTCAGCCTATCGCGGTGCACATCAACTCGGTGATGGTGATCAACCATGAGTTCTGGATCAGAACGGCGGACGGTATCGAGCACGATGTGAATTTTCGCGGGCTCGATATTCCTCTGCGCAGCGGCCAGGACATTTCGCTGATCAGCGCGGTGAGCAAGGATGGCGAGAAGGTGCTGCACACCTACCTGCAAAACCAGGCCTCGGCCAAGACCTACCAGATTCGCGATGCCAAGGCGCTGAACACTGAGCTTGGGTTGTCGCCGTTTCGCTGGAAGCCCTTGTTGATTGCCTTTGCCCTATGGATCGGCATCGGTCTGGTTGCCGGTGTGTTGGGCTTTCTGGTGGGGACGGGCTACTACCTCTATGAGTGCGTCAAAGGCTCCAAGCGCAAGAAGCTGTTGATCGCCGAACTGGAAGCCTTTTTGGCCCGTTTGAACCAGCAGGTCGAAAGCCAATACCACGCAGGGCGGTCCGGCCAGGTGCAAATGCCTGAGCAACCTCAGCCTCAGCCTCAGGCAACCGCCAAACCTGCAGGCATGACCAGCAGCAGCGTGCGCAAGGCACTGTCGCGTAACGGTTGAGTTGTCGGCGAGTTATTGTCTTCGCCCTATCAATGGGCCCAGGATCAGGCATGCGTGTCAAAAAAAGGGGCGGTCCTGATCATCAATCAGGCCGCCCCTTTTTTATTGCCGCTCAGTCAGATCAATGCATCTTGCTGTGATCGTGACCTTCCATGTTGGTCAGCGCGCGCACCGGCGCTTTAACCTCGATGGTCTCTTTCTCGCCTTTGGCGTTTTCCACGGTCAGGGTCAGCGGCACGCTTTCGCCTTCTTTCAACTGACCGGTCAGGCCCATCAGCATCACGTGGTAGCCGTTCGGATCAAGCTTGACGGCTTTGCCGGCCGGCAGTTCGACGAACTTCACCGGGCCCATGCTCATGACGTCGTTCTTCATGGTCATTTCGTGGATTTGCACGTCTTTGGCCACCGGCGTCGCGACGCTGAGCAACTTGCTGTCGCTGTCGGCGGTGAGGGTCATGAACGCGCCGCTGGCGGACTGGGTCGGCACGGTGGCACGGACCCAGGCGTCGTCGACTTGGGTCTGCGCCGAGACCTGGAACGACAGGCCCAGCAGAGACAGCCCGATGACAGCGCGTTTGATGTGGTTCAGAACAGGTTGCATCAGCAAACCTCCATAACAGTGAGCAAATCTTCCGTGCATTGTTCTGCCGAAAGCGAGGTGGACAGGCCCAGGCGCAGGCCACCATTGGAGTCGTAAACGTAACTGGTGGCGGTGTGCGAGATGGTGTAGGTGTCGCCGGCCGGGACTTTCTCGTAGAACACGTCGAATTCCTTGGCCGTGGCCGCGGTTTCCTCAAGCGTGCCGTACAACGCAACGAAGGTCGGGTCGAAGGCTTTCATGTAGGCGTCGAGGATTTCTGGCGTGTCGCGCTCGGGATCGAGGCTGATGAAAATCACCTGCAAACGATCGCCATCGGCGCCCATCAGCTTCTTGATTTTCGCCGCGCGGGCCAGGGTAGTCGGGCAGACTGCCGGGCACTGGGTGAAGCCGAAGAAGACCATCGGCATCATGCCGCGAAAGCTCGACAGCGTCATGGTTTCGCCATCGGTGTTCTTCAGTTTGAAGGTGCGCCCCATGATCTTGTTACTCAGATCCTTGCCGTACTTGTACGACAGTTGGCCGCGGGTGTCGCAGCCGGCGAGCAGGCCGAGCCCGAGCACGCCCATTCCCGCAAGCACCTTGCGGCGAGTCAACAAAGCCGTCATCTAATACCGCCTTTTGCAGCCCGTCAGTCGGCAGGACTGGCGGGGGGTTAACCGTAAAAGCGGCGCATGATACCAAACTGAGACCAGACGACGGCTGCGGATCGCCCTGCGACGTAGGATCGCGCGACAAAAGGTGTAAGAAAAAGTGACGATGGCTTACTGCACACGCGCCTCATCGGCCCGCCAGCCACCGCCCAGCGCGGTGTACAGATTGACCTCGGCGACCAGTTGCGCCAGTCGATCGGTGATCAGGCCTTGCTGCGAACTGAACAGTGAACGCTGGGCATCGAGGAACGTCAGGCTGCTGTCGACGCCGTTCTGATAACGGTTGTGCGCCAGGTTGTAGTAAGTCTGGGTGGCCGCGACCAGATCGCGTTGCGCCTGCAACTGTTGCTGATAGGTGCTGCGCGCGGCGAGGCCGTCGGCGACTTCCTGGAAGGCGGTCTGGATTGATTTTTCGTATTCGGCCACGGCGACGTCTTTCTGCAACTTCGAATAATCGAGACTGGCGCGCAGGCTGCCGGCATTGAAAATCGGCAGGCTGATCTGCGGCTGAAAGGTCCACGCGCCTGAGCCGCCGCCGAACAAACCGGAGAGGTCGCGACTCGAGGTGCCGGCATTGGCAGTCAGGCTGACGCTGGGAAAAAATGCCGCCCGCGCTGCGCCGATGTTGGCGTTGGCGGCTTTGAGTTTGTACTCCGCCTGGAGGATATCCGGGCGCCGTTGCAGCACGTCAGAAGGCAAACCGGCGGGCAGTTGCAGGACCAAATCGTTGGCCAGTGGCAGCGCAGGCAACGACGCCGGCACCGGTGCACCGACCAGCAACGTCAGGCTGTTCAAGTCCTGAGCCACCTGGCGCTGATAGCGCGCCAGATTGGCCCGTGAACTGTCGACGCTGGTTTGCGCCTGCGCCTGTTCCAGCGCCGAAGACTTGCCGGCCTCGCGGTTGCGCGTGGTCAGGTGCAGGCTCTGCTCATCGGCGGCGAGGGTGTCGCGGGTCAGTTCGAGCAGTTCCTGATCGGCACGCCAGGTCAGGTAAGCATTGGCGACGTTGGCCACCAGACTCAACTCGGCACTGCGTCGTGCCTGTTCGGTCGCCAGCCAGGTTTGCAGTGCCTGTTCGCTGAGGCTGCGTACGCGGCCGAAGAAGTCCAGTTCATAGGCACTGATGCCGAGGTTGACCGAGTACGTCGAATTGATCAGCGCTTTGCCTTGGGTCACGCTCGGCGGCATACGCTGGCGCAGCTCATTGGCGTTGGCCGACACCGCCGGAAACAGGTCGGCGCGTTGAATGCGATATTGCGCCTGAAAGGCTTCGACGTTCAGCGCGGCCACGCGCAGATCGCGGTTGTTGACCAGTGCGGACTCGATCAATTGTTGCAGGGCCGGGTCGTTGAACAGTGTGCGCCAGTCCTCGCTGCGCGTTGCCGCCTGCGTCGCGGTCGGATACTGCGCGGCGCTGGGAGACGCTGGCCGCTGATACTCGGGAATCAATGAACAACCGCCCATCAGCACCGCCATGGACAGCAGGGAAAGTCGCAACGTCAACATCGAACGGCCTCATATCTGAAGGGGGGAGACGCTTGCAAAGCCAAGCTGTGGCGAGGGCGCCTGCTCCCGCTGGGTCGCGAAGCGGCCCTTCTTTTGCTCCTGAAAACAGGGCTTGCTACGCAGTCCATCGGGAGCAAGCTCCCTCGCCACAACGACATTCATCGTTGCTGGCAGTCAGGCTCCGGCCATCCATTTCGCCAGACCATGGCGACCACTGACCCCGAGTTTGGCGGTGGCGCGTTTGAGATAGGTCTCGATCGAGCTGTTCTTCACCCGCAGCTTTTCCGCCATTTGTGGCACCGTGCCGCCGGTCAGCAGACCGAGGCAGACTTCCTTCTCGCGCACCGACAGGACGACGCCACTGAAGGCCAGACGCTCATCGAAAACCTGCGCCAGCGGTGCCTGGTCGAGGTCGGCCAAAGGCAGGCGCGGTTGTCTGGCGAGGGTTTGTCGGCTGATGTGCGCATGACGCTCGATCAGCGGCAGCAGCGTGTCCGACAGGCGCTTGAGAAACGACAACTCCGGCAAGGAAAACACCCGCTGCGTGTGCGGTCGGAAAAACGAGATGACGCAGCGGCGGTTGGAGGTACGCGACACCAGATTGCATTGGTGCGCGCTGTGTTGCGGGTGCCGAGGTTGCAACGAGGCTTTGAGTTGAATCAACAGCGAGTCATTCATCTCGATCATCTTTTGCAGCAACGGATGATCATCAGGACTCTCCAGCAGGTCGGGCGGCGCACACGTCTGCGACAGACCGGCACTGCCCAGCGGCTTGATCTCGACCACGCTGGCCTGTCGCTCATCCAGCGTCCATTCGCTCAGATCAACGCGGTTGACCGGCACCAGCGTGTCGACCAACTGGAACATGTTCGTGGCGAAGTGATCATCGCCGGTGCTGGCAATCAACTCCCCGAGCTGCCAGTAAAAATGCGGGTTTTCCATGTTGCGAATGCTGCCGGTCAGATTCATATCCTTCATCCCTGGTTCAGAGCCATCACTGAATCGTCTGCCGTCTCTGTAAAAGCCGCCCACGCAGTCATTTCTCCTTGAACATGATCTGGAGCGGGATTTAAGCCTATGGATTTGTCCTACGTCTGTAGGGGAAAACGGGGACACAAAATGCCACTATTTCCGAATCCTGGCGCCGGGGTTCTGACGGCTGCGAGCACCGGTTTACCGGCATGAGTGACTGTTTAGTCACTTTGAGGCCCCGTAAACCCGGACGATGCTGATTTTTCATCAAGTGCACCGGGGTAAATAGCGGCGCTGGTATGTGGTTCTTTTCCTACAAGCTTTTCAGTATTTCCTCTGCGAACTTTTAGACAGTGCCTGCATGAATCGCCTGTTTGCGCTGTGGCGGGCGTGATGATTGTCCGGGTTTCAGGTGTCATGCCGGCACTGGGGCCGATGCTTGAATACCGGCAAAATCACATGAGAAGGACCTTATGCAGCCTACTTCTGCCAACGTGGCGGACGATCTGTCCGTGCCTGTCGAGACATTTGCGCTGACTGCCGCGCAGCGGGATATCTGGCTGGACCAACTGAGCCGCGGAGATTCGCCGCTGTATAACATTGGCGGTTACGTCGAGCTGACCGGGCCGCTGGATCCGCTAGTGCTGCACTCGGCGCTCGAATGTCTGGTGGCGGCAAACGATGCCTTGCGCATTGTTCTGCTCGCGGATGTTGGCCGCGACGGGTTGCCGTTGCAGGGATTTGCGCAGGCGTTGCCGGTGGCCATGCCGCTGCATGACTTCAGCGCACACCGCGACCCTCGGTCGGCGGCTCAGGCGTTGGTCGAAGAGCAGATGGCGCAGCCCTGTGTGTTGAGCGGGCAGCCGCTGTTCCGCTTTTGTCTGATTCGTCTCGATCACCAGCGCCACTGGCTGGCGGGGCAGGCCCATCACTTGATCATCGATGGCTGGGGCTTCGGTCTGCTGTTCAAGGCAGTGGGTGAAATCTACAGCGCACTGTGCCGTGGCGAACGCCCAACGCTGGCGGCTCCGTCCTATGTCGGCTTCATCGAAGATGACGCGCACTACCACCAGTCGGCGCGTTATGAACTCGATCAACGTTACTGGCTGGACAAGTACCGCAGTATTCCCGAGCCCTTATTGACGCCCCGGAATCACGAACCCCTTGACCCTGCCAAGGCGCCAAGTCGCATCCACGTCGAGGC
Organism: Pseudomonas fluorescens; assembly: GCF_001648775.1. Classification (GTDB taxonomy): domain Bacteria; phylum Pseudomonadota; class Gammaproteobacteria; order Pseudomonadales; family Pseudomonadaceae; genus Aquipseudomonas; species Aquipseudomonas fluorescens_M. Next base: position 156,400 of record NZ_LVEJ01000013.1, on the reverse strand, counting down.
TTTTCCGGCACTGTTGCACGAGCGCATGAAAGACACCGCGCGGCAACTGGGCGGCTCGGCGTTTCATGTGTTGCTGGCGGCGCTGCACGTGTATTTCAGTCGCACCGCGCAACGTGACGAGTGGGTGGTCGGCTTGCCGATTCTCAATCGCTCCGGTGCCCGCTTCAAAAGCACCTTGGGCCTGTTCACTCAAGTCAGTGCGATGCGCATGGGCTTTGGCCGGGCGTTGTCCTTTGCCGAATTGATCAAGGCGATCGGCGCTGGCCTGAAGCAGGATTTCCGCCATCAGCGCTACCCGCTGAGCGAGATGAACCGCGCATTAGGCCTGTTGCGTGAAGACCGTTCGCAGCTGTTCGAGTTGTCGGTGTCGTACGAGCAGGATGACCATGACTACCGTTACGGTGAGGCGTCGGGACACTCGGTCAAGGTCTCCAACCAGCACGAGGCGACACCGCTGGCCTTTCACCTGCGCAGCAACCGTTACGACGACAAGGCCTGGTGGCATCTGGTGTATTCGCCGGCGTATTTCACGGCGGATGAGATCGCCTCGTTCACCGAGTGCTTGTTGCTGATTCTGGAGCAAGGCCTGGAGTGTCCTGAGCGGATCGTCGCCGATTTCAACCTGAACAGCCCGGCAGAACTCGCCCGGTTGAATGAGTGGAATGACACCCGAGTCAGCTATCCGCAAAACCAGACAATTCATCAACGCTTCGAGTCGCGGGTGGCCGAACAGCCGGACGCCGTGGTCGCGACTTATCAGGGGAGGTCGCTGAGTTACGCCGAGCTCAACCGGCAAGCCAATGCGCTGGCCCATCATCTGCTGGGCCTCGGCGTACGGCCCGATGACCGGGTGGCGATTGTCGCCCGCAGAGGCCTGGAAACCCTGGTCGGGCTGCTGGCGATTCTCAAGGCTGGCGCCGCTTATGTGCCGATTGACCCGGCGCATCCACCCGAACGCCTGAGTTATCTGCTCAGCGACAGCGCTCCGGTGGCGCTGCTGACGCAAAGCGATGTGCGCGAGCGTTTGCCTGCCATAGCGCTGCCAGTGATTGAGCTTGATCGGCGCGAGTGGGCGCTCGACAGCGTCACCGATCCCGAGGTTGCCGGGCTGAACCCCGGCAACCTCGCCTATGTGATTTACACCTCCGGCTCCACCGGGTTGCCCAAAGGCGTGATGGTCGAACACCGCACCTTGGCCAATCTGGTCGACTGGCATTGCGCCGCGTTCGGGCTCGGCCCAGGGCAGCACACGTCGAGCCTGGCCGGGTTCGGTTTCGACGCGATGGCGTGGGAAGTCTGGCCGGCGTTGTGTGCCGGGGCGACGCTGCACTTTTCACCGGCGACCGAAGGCAGTGAAGACATCGATGCACTGCTGGCGTGGTGGCGTGCGCAGCCACTGGACGTGAGCTTCCTGCCCACGCCGATCGCCGAATATGCCTTCAGTAAACAACTCGATCACCCGACCTTGCGCACCTTGCTGATTGGCGGTGATCGCCTGCGTCAGTTCAACCGTGCGCAGGGCTTCGCGGTGGTTAACAACTACGGGCCGACCGAAGCCACGGTGGTCGCCACGTCGGGGCTGATCACTCCGGGCCAGGCGTTGCACATCGGCAAACCCGTGAGCAATGCCACCGCTTACCTGCTTGATGAACAACAGCGCCCGGTGCCCATCGGCATTATCGGCGAGCTGTATGTCGGCGGCGCCGGGGTAGCCCGGGGCTATCTGAATCGTCCGCAACTGACGGCCGAACGCTTCCTCGACGACCCGTTCAATACGCAGCCGGGTGCGCGCATGTATCGCACCGGCGATCTCGCACGGTGGCGCGCCGACGGTAATCTTGAATACATCGGCCGCAACGATGACCAGGTCAAAGTCCGTGGCGTGCGGGTCGAACTGGGCGAAATCGAAGCCGCACTCGCCAGCCATGACGCGGTGCAAGAAGCGGTGGTGCTGGTGCGCGACGGTCAACTGTTGGCATGGTTTACCGAGCGTGAAGCGCTGGACATCCTGCAACTGCACGCGCACCTGACCTCACGTTTGCCGGCCGCGATGCTGCCGGCCGCGTACATCCGTCTGGCGAGTTTGCCGCTGACGGCCAACGGCAAGCTCGACCGTCAGGCCCTGCCGGCACCGGGGCCGGAAGCGTTGGTCCGGCGTCAATACGAGGCGCCACAAGGTGACGTCGAAACCGCTTTGGCGCAAATCTGGGCCGAGGTCTTGCAGGTCGAGCGGGTAGGGCGTCACGACCATTTCTTTGAACTGGGCGGCCATTCGTTGTTGGCAGTCGGCCTGATCGAACGCATGCGCCAGATTGGCATGAGCAGCGACGTTCGGGTGCTGTTCAACCAGCCGACACTGGCCGCGCTGGCAGCGGCAGAGGGCAGTGGCCGCGAAGTCGAGGTGCCGGCCAATCGCATTGCCGCCGATTGCACGCACATCACGCCGCAGATGCTGCCACTGGTGCAACTGGATCAGGCGATGATCGAGCGCATTGTCGCGACAGTGCCCGGCGGTGCCGCCAATGTGCAGGACATTTATCCCTTGGCGCCGTTGCAGGAAGGCATTCTTTATCACCACATCACCGCCGCGCAGGGCGATCCATATCTGCTGCAATCGCTGCTGGCGTTCGACAGCTTCGAGCGGGTCGAGGCCTTCGCCAATGCGCTGCGTCAGGTCATGGCGCGGCACGACATCCTGCGCACGGCGGTGGTCTGGGAGGGGCTGACGGCACCGGTACAAGTGGTTTGGCGTGAGGCGATTCTACCGGTGCAGGAAGTCGAACTTGAGCCCGCCCACGGCGCGATCATCGATCAATTGCACGCGCGTTTCGACGCGCGGCGTTATCGCCTCGACATCAGTCAGGCGCCGCTGCTGCGCCTGATGGTTGCCCGTGACCCGGCGCATAACCGGGTGGTCGGCATTTTGCTGTTCCATCACTTGGCGATGGATCACATTGCACTGGAGGCGATGCGTGAAGAAATTCACGCCAGCCTGTCCGGGCACACCGAACCTCTGGCGGTACCGGTGCCGTATCGCAACTATGTGGCGCAAACGCGCCTGGGCGTCAGCGAGCAGGAGCATGAAGCGTTCTTTCGGCAGATGCTCGGTGACATCGACGAGCCGACCTTGCCGTTCGCATTGCAGAACGTGCAGGGCGACGGCAGCAACATCGAAGAAGCCGAGCAAGCCGTGGCGGCCGATCTCTATCAGCGCATGCAGCAGCAGGCGCGTCTGACTGGCGTGAGCATCGCCAGTTTGATCCACCTCGCCTGGGCGCAGGTGCTGGCGGCGACGTCCGGCCAGCACAGTGTCGTGTTCGGCACGGTGCTGATGGGGCGCATGCAGGGCGGCGCGGGAGCTGACCGCGCGCTGGGGGTGTTCATCAACACCTTGCCGCTGCGCGTCGATGTCGGTGAGGGCGCACGCGCAGCGCTGAAAGCCACCCATGCACGGCTGAGCGCTTTGCTCGGTCATGAGCACGCCTCATTGGCGCTGGCTCAGCGGTGCAGTGGCGTCGCCGCGCCCGCGCCGCTGTTCAGTGCCTTGCTCAACTATCGACACAGCGATGACGTCGAGCAGAAAGACTCCCGGCAAACCTGGGAAGGTATCGAGACCCTGGCCAACGAGGAACGCACCAATTATCCGTTCACCCTGAGTGTCGATGACTTCGGCACGGGCTTGCGCCTGACCACCAGAACCGTGTCGAGCATCGGTGCGCAACGGATTTGCGCTTACGTGCAGGCGGCTTTGAGCGGCTTGGTCGAGGCGTTGCAAACCGAGCCGCAACGGCCATTGAATAGCCTGCCGTTGTTACCGGAGGAAGAGCTGCAACGGCTGTTGGTCGAGTTCAACGATACGGCAGTCGATTGCCCGATGGACCAGCCGCTTCACACACTGTTCGAACAGCAAGTGCTGCGCAAACCGGATGCCATCGCCGTGCAATTTGCCGAGCAGCGCCTGACCTATCGCGAGTTGAACGAGCAAGCCAACCGCCTGGCCCATCATCTGCGCGGGCTGGGCGTGCAAGCGGATTCGCGGGTAGCGATCTGCGTCGAGCGCGGGCCGCAATTAGTGATCGGTCTGCTGGGCATTCTCAAGGCTGGCGGTGCGTATGTGCCGCTCGATCCGGATTATCCGCTGCAACGGCTGAATTACATGTTGCAGGACAGCGCGCCGGTCGCGCTGCTGGTGCATGCCGCGACGCGCGATCTGCTCGGCGAAGCCGGCGTGCCGCTGATCGATCTCGACCTCGGCGCCTGGCAGGACCAGCCTCACGACAATCCGCAGGTGCCGGGCCTCGGCGCGGCGAATCTGGCCTACATGATCTACACCTCCGGCTCCACGGGCACGCCGAAGGGCGTGATGATCGAACACCGCAGCGCCTGCAACATGGTGCACTGGGGCTCGCAGTTGGCCCCGCCCACCGAACACGGGGCGTTGCTGCAAAAGGCGCCGTACAGCTTCGACAGTTCGGTGTGGGAGATTTTCTGGCCGCTGTGTTCGGGCATGCGCCTGGTGCTGGCGCGGGCCGATGGCAATCGCGATTCGGCCTATGTCACGCAAGTGATCCGCGAGCAGAACATTACCGTGGTCAAGTTCGTGCCGGCCTTGTTGCAGCAATTCATCGAACAGGACGATGTCAGTCAGTGCACCAGCCTCACCGACGTGCTCAACGGTGGCGGCGAATTGACCGTCGCGCTGGCCCGGCAAGTGCGCGAACGCCTGCCGTGGGTGCGCCTGCACAATGTCTACGGGCCGACCGAAACCACCGTCGACAGCAGCGGCTGGACCTTGGAGCCCGGCGAGCCGGTGCCGCCGACATGGGTGCCGATCGGCAAGGCCCTGAGCAACACGCGGCTGTATGTCCTTGATGCCAGCGATCAACCGGTGCCGCTTGGCGTCAGCGGGCATCTGCACATTGGCGGCGTGGGCGTGGCGCGCGGCTATCTGGGGCTGCCACAACTGCAGGCCGAGCGTTTTATCGACAGTCCATTCGTGGCCGGTGATCGCTTGTACCGCACCGGCGATCTGGTGCGTTACGGCGCCGATGGCAACCTCGAGTTCCTCGGGCGCAATGACTTTCAGGTCAAGCTGCGCGGGGTTCGTCTTGAGCTGGGCGAGATTGAAGCGCGTCTGCTCGAGCACCCGGCGATCCGCGAGGCGGTGGTGCTGGTGCGCGATGAGCGACTGGTGGCTTATTACAGCGTGCGTGCCGAGTTGGCTGCACCGACGCTGGAAGCGTTGCGCGCGCATGTATTGGCGCGGTTGCCGGAATTCATGGTGCCCGGTGCCTACGTGATGCTGGCGGCGCTGCCCTTGACGCCCAACGACAAAATCGACCGCAAGGCCTTGCCGGAGCCGGGCGCGGAGGCGCTGCTCAGTCGGCCATATGCGGCGCCCGAAGGCGACGTTGAAACGGCCCTGGCGCAGATCTGGGCGCAGGTGCTCAAGGTCGAGCAGGTCGGGCGCGACGACAACTTCTTCGAGTTGGGCGGGCACTCGTTGTTGGCGGTGAGTCTGGTGGCGCGGATGCGTCTGGCCGGGCTGCATGTCGATGCGCGCACGCTGTTCAGCCAGCCGACACTGGCCGCACTGGCGGCACAGACCTCGCGGCAGGCGAGGCAGGTCGAAATCGCCCAGACCACCATCCCGAGCCTCAATCGCAAACGCCGGCTCTGAAGGCCGGCACAACTCCTGTGGGAGCGAGCTTGCTCGCGAAAGCGCTGGTTCAGTCAATGTTGCTGGTGACTGATACACCGCCTTCGCGAGCAAGCTCGCTCCCACAAGGAGCCTGCAGTGCTCACGCTGGTGGCTTGTCCCCGCTTCCCATGTCAGACACCCACGCCTCGATGTTTTAGTTTTTCCAGGCTGCGCGCGGCCTGCACGGACTCGCTGCTGCGCGCTCCTTTTTTCCGCATTTACAGCAGGTTACCTCATGCATTTCAGCGAACTGATGGCTGTTATTTCCACCCATGCGATCCGCCTTCAACAGGAAGATGAAGACCTGGTCATTCTGGGCAGCGACGACGCGCTGGATGACGCGTTGTGGGACAGCCTCTCGGCGCACAAGGCGCAACTGCTGGAACTGGTCGCCCAACACGGCGGCGACTGGCTGAGCCCGGCCTTTCGCATCACCCCGGACATGCTACCGCTGGTGACGCTGAATCAGCACACCCTCGACCGTATCGTCGCCACGGTGCCGGGTGGCGCCGCCAACGTGCAGGACATTTATCCGTTGTCCGCGTTGCAGGAGGGCATGCTCTATCACCACCTCTCGGCCAAGGCCGGTGACCCCTACATTTCTCAGGCGCGCTTCGTGTTCGACAGCCAGCAACGCCTGGACGCCTTCGCCGATGCGCTGCGCTGGGTGATCAAGCGCCACGACATTCTGCGCACCTCGTTCGTCTGGGAATACCTCGATGAAGCGGTGCAAGTGGTCTGGCGCGAGGCGCCGCTGGTATGCGAAGAAATCAGCCTCGACAGCGACCATGATGTGCTCACGCAGCTGCTCGCACGCCACGACCCGCAGCACTTTCGCCTCGACATGCAGCAAGCGCCGCTGTTGCGCGTGGTCTATGCGCAGGATCCTGCTCAGGGCCGCGTCGTCGCGTTGTTGCTGTTTCATCACATGATCATGGACCACGTCGCGCTGGACGTGCTGCGCCGGGAAATTCAGGCGTTTCTGCTCGGGCAGACCGCGCAAGTGCCGGCGGCAGTGCCGTATCGCGATCACTTGGCGATGGCGCGCAGTGCCGGCAATGAGCCGGCGCAGGAAGCGTTCTTCCGCGAGATGCTCGCCGACATCGACGAGCCGACGCTGCCGTGTGGTTTGCAGGATGTGCAGGGCGACGGCCACGCCATCGAGGAAGCCGCGCTGATGCTCGACAGTCGCTTGAGCCGGCAGTTGCGCGAGCAGGCGCGGCAGCTCGGGGTCAGCGTCGCGAGCCTGACGCACCTGGCGCTGGCGCGCGTATTGGGACAATTGTCCGGGCGCACAGCGGTGGTGTTCGGCACCGTGCTGCTGGGGCGGATGGACGCGGGCGAGGGCGGCGAGCAGGCGTTGGGGATGTTCATCAACACCTTGCCGCTGCGTGTTGATGTCGGCGCGCAAAGCGTGCGTGCCGGGGTTCTGGCAACCCATCGGCGCTTGACCGCGTTGCTGGCGCACGAGCAGGCCTCGCTGGCCCTGGCCCAACGTTGCAGCGCAGTGGCGGTGCCGACGCCGCTGTTCAGCGCGATCCTCAACTACCGGCACAGCAGCGTCGAAGAAGTCGCTGATGTGGTCGATATTGCCCCCGGTGTGCAGGTGTTGGGTGCCCGCGAGCGCACCAACTATCCGCTGACCATCAACATCGATGACCTCGGCGCAGATTTGCGCATTACCGCGCTGGCGGACGCTGCACTCGGCGCCGAGCGCATGGCGGCTTATCTGAATACGGCGCTGGAAAATCTGGCGGCGGCCTTGCAAGACGCTCCCGACGCCGCGTTGCACACGCTGCAAATTCTGCCCGCCAGCGAACGCGAACAACTGTTACGCGGCGGCAATTCGCCGTTGGCGCAGTACCTCGACACCCCACTGATTCATCAGCAATTCGAAGCCCATGCGCAGGCCCGACCGGATGCCACGGCGTTGATTTTCGAAGGGCAGACGCTCAGCTACGGCGAGCTCAATCGTCGTGCCAACCAGGTCGCCCATCACTTGCTGGCATTGAACATCCGCCCGGATGACCGCGTGGCGATCTGCGTCGAACGTGGCCCGCAAATGATCATCGGCCTGCTCGGCGTACTCAAGGCCGGCGCCGGTTACGTGCCGATCGACCCGGCTTATCCGCTGGACAGAATCAGCTTTACCTTGCAGGACAGCGCCCCGGCAGCCGTGCTCATGCAAGCCGCGACGCGCGATCGCGTGGCTGATCTCGAGGTGCCGCAGATCGATCTCGACAGCGCCCACCTCAAGGCCGAACTCGACAGCAATCCGCAGATCCCCGAACTGACATCAGCCCATTTGGCCTACGTGATCTACACCTCCGGCTCCACCGGTCTGCCCAAAGGCGTGATGGTCGAGCACCGCAACGTGGCGCGGCTGTTCTCGGCCACCCATGACTGGTTCCAGTTCAATCAACAGGACATCTGGGCGCTGTTCCATTCCTTCGCGTTCGACTTCTCGGTGTGGGAAATCTGGGGTGCGCTGGCGTTCGGCGGGCAATTGCTGCTGGTTCCGCAAGCCGTCAGCCGCTCGCCGGATGACTGCTATGCATTGCTCTGCCAAACCGGCGTAACCGTGCTCAACCAGACGCCGAGCGCGTTCCGCCAATTGATCGCCGCACAGGGTCGCAGTCCGCTGCAGCACTCGCTGCGGGAAGTGATTTTCGGTGGCGAAGCGTTGGAGCCGGGCCTGCTCAAACCGTGGTATGCACGGGTTGGCAATGCCGGTACGCGGCTGGTGAATATGTATGGCATCACCGAAACCACCGTGCACGTAACCTATCGGCCGTTGCAGGCTGCCGATGCGTCGTTGGTCGGTGTCAGCCCGATTGGTGTGCGCATTCCCGACCTGCAACTGTATGTCCTCGATGCTCAGCGTGAGCCGGTTCCGGTCGGCGTGATTGGCGAGTTGTACGTCGGCGGGGCCGGGGTGGCGCGCGGTTATCTGAACCGCGAAGCGCTGACGGCCGAGCGCTTTATCAATGATCCGTTCGGCGACAACGCCGAGGCGCGGTTGTACAAAACCGGCGATCTCGCACGCTGGGCCGTCGACGGCAGCCTCGAGTACCTGGGACGCAATGACGATCAGGTGAAAATTCGCGGTTTCCGCATTGAATTGGGCGAGATCGAAGCGCGCCTGGCGGCCTGCGCAGGCGTGCGCGAAGCCGTGGTGATCGCTCGCGAAGACAGCCCCGGCGATCAACGTCTGGTCGCCTACTGGCTGGCCGACGCAGGCGCCGCGCCGGATGTGGCTAATTTGCGCGATCAACTGCTGGTGTCGCTGGCTGAGTACATGGTGCCGAGCGCTTTCGTGCGTCTGGACGCTTTGCCGCTGACCACCAACGGCAAACTCGACCGCAAAGCCCTGCCAGCGCCGGACAGCGAGGCCTTTGCCCGGCGTGGTTTCGAAGCACCGGTCGGTGCCGTGGAAACGCTGATTGCCGGGCTCTGGCAGACACTACTGGGCGTCGAGCAGGTTGGTCGCCATGACAACTTCTTCGAACTCGGTGGGCATTCGTTGCTGGCGGTGAAGCTGATCGAGCGCATGCGCCAACAGGATCTGCATTGTGATGTGCGCGTGCTGTTCGGCCAGCCAAGCGTGGCGGCGCTGGCGGCGACCTTGAGCAGCGAGCGCGTGATCGTCGTGCCGGACAACCTGATCGAGCCGGGCTGCTCGCGCATTACCCCGGCCATGCTACCGCTGGCCACTCTCGATCAAGCCGCGATCGACCGTGTCGTCGCCAGCGTGCCGGGCGGTATCACCAATGTGCAGGATATTTATGGTCTGGCGCCGTTGCAGGCAGGGATTCTTTATCACCACTTGGCGACCAGTGCTGGCGATCCTTACGTGTTGCAGGCGCAATTTGCCTTCGACGGCCTGGCGCAGATCAAAGACTTCGTGCGTGCCTTGAACGGCGTGATCAAGCGCCATGACATTCTGCGCACCGGTATCGTCTGGGAAGGGCTGGAAGAGGCGGTGCAAGTGGTCTGGCGTGAAGCGCCGCTGGCGCTGGAGCGCGTCGATGCCGATGAGCTCGACGGCGATGTGCTGGAGCAGATGCAGGCGCGTTTCGATCCGCGCCACTATCGCCTCGACCTCAATCGTGCGCCGCTGATGCGCTTTGTCTACACCGAAGATCAGCCGCACAGCCGCTGGATCGGCATCCTCCTGTTGCACCATATCGTCCTCGATCACACCGCGCTGGAGGTGCTGGTCGCGGAAATGAACGATGTCATGCTCGGCCGCAGCAGCGAGCTGCCGCCGCCGGTGCAGTACCGCCACTTTGTCGCGCAGGCGCGGCTTGGCGCCGATGATCAGGCGCATGAGGCATTCTTCCGCGAGATGCTCGCCGACATCGACGAGCCGACCGTGGCCTTCGGTTTGCAGGACGTGCACGGCGACGGCAGCGGTATCCTCGACAGTCATGCGGAGCTGGACGCCGGCCTCGGCCAACGTCTGCGTGAGCAGGCGCGCCGGCTCGGTGTCAGCGTCGCCAGTCTGGTGCATCAGGCCTGGGCTCAGGTGTTAGCGCAGGTATCCGGCCAGCAAGACGTGGTGTTCGGCACCGTTTTGCTCGGGCGCATGCAAGGTGGCGAGGGCGCTGATCGGGCGCTGGGCATGTTCATCAACACCTTGCCGCTGCGCGTCAGCGTCGCTGCGGAGTCGGTAGAAAGTGGCGTGCGTGGCACCCATGCGCGCCTGGCGCAATTGCTCGGCCATGAGCAAGCCTCGCTGGCGCTGGCCCAGCGTTGCAGTGGTGTCAGCGGTTCGCAGGCGCTGTTCAGCACGTTGCTCAACTACCGCCACAGTGCGCCGGAATCTGCCGCCATCATCTGGGACGGCGTGCAGATTCTCAGCTCGCGCGAGCGCAGCAATTATCCGCTGGTGGTCAGCGTCGACGACCTCGGCGAAGGTTTCCGCTTGAGCGTGCAAGCGGTGCCGCAGGTGGACGGCGCGCGGGTCTGCGATTACTTGCAAACTGCCTTGCACAGTCTGGTTACGGCGCTGGAGTACACGCCGAAGGCGCCAATGCAGCAGCTGTCGATTGTGTCGCCGAGCGAGCGCCAACGGGTGCTGGTCGGCTTTAACATCAGCGGTCGTGAATACCCGCCCGCGCAAACAGTGCCGCGCCTCTTTGAAGCGCAAGCCCTGGCGCATCCCGATGCGCTGGCGGTGGCGCAGGGCGAGCAACGGCTCAGCTACCGCGAACTGAATCAGCGCGCCAATCGTCTCGCCCATCACCTGATTGGCCTCGGCGTGCAAACCGACGACCGTGTCGCGCTGTGCCTGCGTCGCGGCCCGGACATGCTTGTTGGAATGCTGGCGATTCTCAAGGCCGGCGCCGGTTATGTGCCGATTGATCCTGATTATCCGCAAGAGCGCATCGCCTACCTGTTGCAGGACAGCGACCCGATTGCGGTGCTGGCACAGGCGTCGACGCGCGACCTGCTCGGCGTTGTCCCGGTGATTGATCTGGACGCCAGCGACTGGCAGCACTTGCCTGACCACAATCCGCAACGGCCGAAGCTGACGCCGGCGAGTCTGGCCTATGTGATCTACACCTCGGGTTCTACCGGGCAACCGAAAGGCGTGATGGTCGAGCACCGGACGCTGGAAAACCTTGTGCACTGGCACGCCGAAGCCTTCGATCTGCACGCCGGCAGCCACACCGCCAGCGTCGCCGGTTGCGGTTTCGATGCGATGGCCTGGGAAGTCTGGCCGGCACTGTGCGTCGGCGCGACCGTGCACCTGCCACCGTCCTCGATCGGCAATGAACACCTTGATGAATTGCTCGAATGGTGGCGCGCGCAACCGCTGCAGGTGAGTTTTCTGCCGACCCCGGTGGCCGAATACGCCTTCAGTCGCGGTCTGGGCCATCCGACCCTGCGCACGCTGCTGATCGGTGGCGACAAGTTGCGGCAGTTTCCGCGTGATCAGACTTTCGCTGTGATCAACAACTACGGCCCGACCGAAGCCACGGTGGTGGCGACTTCCGGGCGTATCGAACCCGGGCGGGTTCTGCACATTGGCCGGCCGATTGCCAATGCGCGGATTTATCTGCTTGATCGCCTGCAACAGCCGGTGCCGACTGGCGTGCAGGGCGAGTTGTATGTCGGTGGCGTCGGGGTGGCGCGTGGTTATCTGAATCGCCCGGAACTGACGGCGGCACACTTCCTTGAAGATCCGTTCAGCGATGAGCCGCACGCGCGGATGTACCGCACCGGTGACCTCGCGCGCTGGCTGGCTGACGGCAACATCGAATATTTGGGGCGCAACGATGATCAGGTGAAGCTGCGCGGCGTGCGCATTGAACTCGGCGAAATCGAAGCGGCGTTGAGCGCCCACGACGCCGTCCGCGAATGCGTGGTGCTGGTGCGTGACGGCCGTCTGGTCGCCTGGTTCACCGAAATCGAGCCTGTCGACATCGGCGACTTGCACCAGCATCTGCAAGCCCGACTGCCGGACACTTTGGTGCCGGCCGCTTACGTGCGCCTGCACAGCCTGCCGCTGACCGCCCACGGCAAACTCGATCGCAAGGCCTTGCCCGAGCCGGATCAGCACGCATGGCTCAGCCGTGAATACGAAGCGCCGCAAGGCCCGGTCGAGATCGCGTTGGCGCAGATCTGGGCCGACGTACTCAACATCGAACAGATCGGCCGCCACGACAACTTCTTCGAACTCGGCGGCCATTCACTGTTGGCGGTGAGCCTGATCGAACACATGCGTCAGGCCGGTCTGAGCGCCGATGTGCGCGTGCTGTTCAATCAGCCGAGCCTGGCCGCGCTGGCCCGTGCCCTGGGCAGTGGCCGGGAAATCGAGGTGCCGGCCAATCTGATTCCGGCCGATTGCACTTACATCACGCCCGACATGCTGAGCCTGACCACACTGGATCAGGCCAGTATCGAGCGCATCGTCGCCACGGTGCCGGGTGGCGCTGCGAATGTGCAGGATATCTATCCGCTGGCACCGTTGCAGGAAGGCATTCTTTATCACCATCTCAGTGCCGAGCAGGGCGATCCGTACTTGCTGCAATCGCGTCTGGCTTTCGACAGTCTTGAACGTCTGCACAGCTTCGCCGAGCACTTGCAGCAGGTCATCGCCCGTCACGACATTCTGCGCACCAGCGTGGTCTGGGAAGGTTTGCCGAGCCCGCAGCAAGTGGTCTGGCGGCAGGCGCAGATGGTCGTGCAAAAGGTGCCGCTGGATGCGCAGGACGCCGACGTTCTCGAGCAGTTGCACGCGCGTTTCGATGCGCGCCATTACCGCCTCGACCTGAATCAGGCGCCGCTGATCCGCATGGTCTACGCCGAGGATCCGTTGCAGCAGCAAGTGGTCGCGATCGTGCTGTTCCATCACTCGATTCTCGACCATACCGCCATGGAAGTGATCGCTCGGGAAATGCACGCGTTGATGTTCGATCAGCTCGACACGCTGACACCGCCCATGCCTTACCGCAATTACGTGGCGCAGGCGCGCTTGGGCGCCGATGCGCAGGAACACGAAGCGTTTTTCCGCGAGATGCTCGGTGATATTGACGAGCCGACCTTGCCCTTCGGTTTGCAGGATGTGCAGGGCGACGGACGTGGTATCGAAGAAGCGCTGCAAGCGGTCGATGCGACGCTCAATTTGCGCCTGCGTGAACAGGCGCGGCAGTTGGGCGTCAGCCCGGCGAGCCTGATGCACATGGCCTGGGCGCAGGTGCTGGGCGTGGTCTCCGGGCGCCGCGACGTGGTCTTCGGCACCGTGTTGATGGGGCGGATGCAGGGCGGTGAGGGTGCCGACCGCACGTTGGGGGTGTTTATCAATACCTTGCCGCTGCGGGTTGATCTCGCTGAAGGCGTGCGCGCCGGGGTGAAAACCACCCATGCACGGCTGACGGCGCTGCTCGGTCATGAACACGCGTCACTGGCGCTGGCCCAACGTTGCAGTGCCATGGCCAGTTCCGCGCCGCTGTTCAGCGCCTTGCTCAACTACCGGCACAGCGCCGCCGCACAGCAGCCGCGTGACGGCCAGGGCATCTGGCAAGGCGTGCGCATGCTTGGCGGCGAAGAACGCAGCAATTATCCGCTGACCCTGTCGGTCGATGATCTGGGCGAAGGCTTCGCCCTCAATGTGCTCGCGGTCGCAGAGATCGGCGCGCAACGGATTTGCAGTTACATGCACACCGCAATCGAACATCTGGTGACGGCACTGGAGCAGGCGCCGCAACGTCCGCTCAACCGCTTGCCGGTGCTCTCGGTGGCGGAATACGAGCACTTGCTGGTCGGCTTCAACCAGCACTCAGCGGCGTATCCGCGTGGCGCGACGATTCAGCGCTTGGTCGAGGCTCAGGCCGAGCAGCAGCCGGATTCACTGGCAGTGGTTCAGGGCATGCAGCAACTGACCTACGCGCAACTCAATCAGCGTGCCAATCGCCTGGCCCATCACTTGCTCGGGCTCGGCGTGCAGCCCGATGACCGCATCGCCGTGTGCCTGCGCCGCAGCCCGGACATGCTCGTCGCGTTGCTGGCGATCCTCAAGGCCGGCGCCGGTTATGTGCCGGTCGACCCGGCGTACCCGGCGGAACGCATCGCCTATCTGTTGCAGGACAGCGCGCCGATGGCGGTGCTGGCACAGGCTTCGACCGCTGATTTGCTCGGCGCAGTGCCGCTGATTGATCTGGACAATCCCACCTGGCAACAGCTGTCCGACAGCAATCCGCAACTGCCGACGCTGACCCCGGCGCATCTGGCCTATGTGATCTATACCTCCGGTTCCACCGGCCAGCCGAAAGGCGTGATGGTCGAACACGCGACGCTGGAGAACCTGGTGCACTGGCACTGCGAGGCCTTCGACCTGCGCGCCGGCAGCCACACGTCGAGTGTCGCCGGCTTTGGTTTTGATGCCATGGCATGGGAGGTCTGGCCGGCGCTGTGTGTCGGCGCGACCCTGCACCTGCCGCCAGAGTCGGTGAGCAACGAGCACCTCGACGAGTTGCTGCAATGGTGGCGCGCGCAGCCGTTGCAGGTGAGTTTCCTGCCAACGCCGGTGGCCGAATACGCGTTCACTCGCGACCTCGGCCACCCGACCTTGCGCACGCTGTTGATCGGTGGCGATAAATTGCGGCAGTTGCCGCGTGAACAGACCTTCGCGGTGATCAATAACTATGGCCCGACCGAAGCCACGGTGGTCGCGACTTCTGGTGCGGTTGAAGCCGGGCAGGTGCTGCACATCGGTCGGCCGATGGCCAACGCGAAAATTTATCTGCTCGACGAACAGCAGCGCCCGGTCCCGGTCGGTGTCGCCGGTGAGTTGTATGTCGGCGGCGCCGGGGTGGCGCGCGGTTATCTGCATCGCCCCGAGCTGACGGCCGAACGCTTCCTCGACGATCCGTTCAGCGATGAACCGCAGGCGCGCATGTACCGCACGGGCGACCTCGCACGCTGGCTCGCCGATGGTTCGGTCGAATACCTGGGACGTAACGATGATCAGGTCAAACTGCGCGGCGTGCGCATCGAACTGGGCGAAATCGAAGCGGCGCTGAGCGCTCACGAAGCCGTGCAGGATTGCGTGGTGCTGGTGCGCGACGGCCAGTTGCTGGCGTGGTTTACCGAGCGCCAGAGCGTCGACATCGAGGATTTGCGCAGTCATCTGCAAGCGCAGTTGCCGCAAGCGCTGGTGCCTGCCGCTTACGTGCGCCTGCCAGCACTGCCGCTGACCGCCAACGGCAAACTCGACCGCAAGGCATTGCCAGAGCCGGATCAAACGGCGTGGCTGAGCCGCGAATATGCCGCGCCACAAGGTTCGGTGGAAATCGCGCTGGCGCAGATCTGGTCTGACGTTCTCAACGTCGAGCAGGTCGGCCGTCACGACAACTTCTTTGAACTGGGCGGGTACTCATTGTTGGCGGTGACGCTGATCGAGCGCATGCGCCAGGTCGATCTGAGCACCGACGTGCGCGTGCTGTTCAGCCAGCCGACGTTGGCCGCGCTGGCGGCGGCGGTAGGCAGCGGTCGCGAGGTCGAGGTGCCGGTTAATCTGATTGCCGCCGATTGCACGCACATCACCCCGGACATGCTGCCACTGGTGCAACTGGATCAGGCCAGCATCGAGCGCATCGTCGCTACGGTGCCGGGTGGCGCGGCCAACGTGCAGGACATTTATCCGCTGGCGCCGTTGCAGGAAGGGATTCTGTATCACCACCTCAGCGCCGCGCAGGGTGATCCGTACCTGCTGCAATCGTGTCTGGCGTTCGACAGCCTCGAGCGTTTTCAAGGGTTCGCGGCGGCGCTGCGCCAAGTGATGACGCGCCACGACATCCTGCGCACGTCGATTGTCTGGCAAGGACTGGCGGCGCCGGTGCAAGTGGTCTGGCGCCAGGCCGAGCTGCCGGTACAAGCGGTGGCGCTGGAGCCCGCGCAGGGTCAAGCCATCGATCAGTTGCGCGCGCGCTTCGATGCGCGGCACTGGCGTCTGGAACTGGATCAGGCACCGCTGCTGCGTCTGGTGCATGCCCTCGATCCGCACAATCAGCGCGTGGTGGCCATGCTGTTGTTCCACCACATCGCCATGGACCACACGGCGCTGGCGGTGGTCAGTGCAGAAATGCAGGCGATTTTGCGCGGCGATGAACGATTGCCGATGGCCGCCGTGCCGTACCGCAATTATGTTGCGCAGACACGCCTCGGCGTCAGCGAGCAAGAGCACGAAGCGTTCTTTCGCGAGATGCTCGGCGACATCGACGAACCGACGCTGCCGTTCGGCTTGCAGGATGTGCAGGGCGACGGCAATGACATCGAGGAAGTCTGCCAGCCGCTGCCGTCAGCGGTGGCGCTGCGTTTGCGCAGTCAGGCACGCTTGCTCGGCGTCAGCGTTGCCAGCCTGTTCCACCTCGCCTGGGCGCAGGTGCTGGCGGCAACGTCCGCTCAGCAGCCTGTGGTTTTTGGCACGGTGTTGCTGGGCCGCATGCAGGGCGGTGAGGGCGCGGATCGTGGGCTGGGCATGTTCATCAACACCTTGCCATTGCGCGTGGATGTCGACGAAAGCAATGTGCGCGCCGGGGTCAAGGCGACCCATGCGCGGCTCAGTGCGTTGTTGGCCCACGAACATGCTTCGCTGGCACTGGCCCAGCGTTGCAGCGGCGTTGCGGCGCCGTCGCCGTTGTTCAGTGCAATGCTCAACTACCGGCATAGCGACAATGAGGCCCGACAAAACGCCAAGCGTGAATCCTGGCAGGGCATCGAGTCCCTTGCCGGCGAGGAACGCACCAACTACCCGTTGACCCTCAACGTCGATGATCTGGGCAGCGGCTTCCAACTGACAGTGATGACCCCGTCGCGCATTGGTGCGGCGCGCATCGGCCAGTACATGGAGAACGCGCTGGGCGCATTGGTTGACGCGTTGGAGCACACGCCGCAGCAACCGTTGAATCGCCTGACGGTGTTGGCGGACGAGGAGCGCCAGGCGTTGTTGTTCGGCCTCAACGACACTGACGTCGCTTACGATTTGCAGCAGACGTTGCACGGCATGTTCGAAGCGCAGGTGCGGCGTACGCCACAGGCTGTGGCCGTCGTCATCGGCGAACAGGCATTGAGCTACGCGCAGTTGAACGAACGCGCCAACCGCTTGGCCCGGCACTTGATCAGCCTCGGTGTGCAAGTGGATTCACGGGTGGCGATCTGTGTCGAACGCAGCCTGGAGATGGTCATCGGCTTGCTGGCGATCAACAAGGCCGGCGCCGGTTATGTGCCGCTGGACCCGGCCTATCCGCCGGAGCGTCTCGCCTACATGCTTGAAGACAGCGCGCCGGCCGTGGTGCTGGTGCACGCGGCGACCGACGAATTGCTGGGAGATGTCTCGGCAGCGGTCGTCGACCTCGACCACAACACCTGGCAATCCCTGTCCGCCGACAATCCACAAATCCCGGCGCTGACGCCACAGCACACGGCGTACGTGATCTACACCTCCGGCTCCACCGGCCAACCGAAAGGCGTGGTCAACGAGCATGCCGGTGTGGTCAATCGCTTGCTGTGGATGCAGGACGCCTATCGTCTGAGCGCTGCCGATTCGGTGTTGCAGAAAACCCCGTTCAGCTTCGACGTGTCGGTGTGGGAGTTCTTCTGGCCGCTGATGACCGGCGCGCGACTGGTCATGGCGCAGCCCGGCGGGCACAAGGACCCGCACTACCTCAGCGAAGTGATCGAGCGTGAACACATCACCACGCTGCACTTTGTGCCGTCGATGCTCGACGTGTTCCTCGCCAACAGCGACACCGCACGCTGCGACAGCGTGCGGCAGGTGATGTGCAGCGGCGAAGCGTTGCCGGGCAGTCTGGTGCGGCGCTTCAAACTGCAACTGCCGGGCAGCGCCTTGCATAACCTCTACGGTCCGACCGAAGCGGCCGTCGACGTAACGGCGTGGGATTGCGCCGGGTCCATCGAGCAGACCCCGGACAACACGCCGATCGGCAAACCGATCGCCAACACCCGGATGTACATCCTCAATGCGCAACAACAACCGGTGCCGCAAGGCGTCGTCGGCGAGTTGTACATCGCTGGTGTGCAGGTGGCACGGGGGTATCTGAACCGGCCTGAGCTGAGCGCCGAGCGCTTCCTCGACGATCCGTTCCAGCCGAGCGGGCGGATGTATCGCACCGGTGACGTCGCCCGTTATCGGGCCGACGGCAACATCGAATACCTGGGTCGGAACGATGATCAGGTGAAGATCCGTGGCTTGCGTATCGAACTGGGTGAAATTCAGGCGCGCCTGACCCAGATCGAGGGTGTGCAGGAGGCGGCGGTGCTGGCCCGTGAAGACGTGCCCGGCGATAAACGTCTGGTCGCGTATTACACCGGTGAACGGCTGGACATCGACCTGCTGCGCAGTCATTTGCTCGAGCACTTGCCGGACTACATGGTGCCCGCCGTGTTCGTGCATCTCGACGCTTTACCGCTGAGCCCCAACGGCAAGCTCGACCGCAAGGCGCTGCCGGCGCCGGATCAGCAAGCGCTGAAAACCCGCGAATACGAAGCGCCGGTCGGCGACGTCGAAATCACCCTCGCACGGCTGTGGGCCGAGTTGCTCAACGTCGAGCGAGTAGGGCGCCACGACCATTTCTTTGAATTGGGTGGTCACTCACTACTGGCGGTCAGTCTGATCGGCCGGTTACGTCAGGAAGGCATGGAAGCCGACGTCAGGGCGTTGTTCGAACAACCGACCCTGGCCGGCTACGCCGCAATTACCGAAAGAATGGAGATCGTCCTGTGAATGTGCTCGAACTGTTGGCAACCCTGAAGGCAAAAGACATTCAGTTGGCGGTCACGGATGACCAGTTGCGGGTGAACGGCAACAAGCAGGCCTTGAGCGATCCGGCGTTGCTGGCGGCGCTGCGTGAGCACAAACCGGCGCTGATCGAACTGATCAAGGCCGGGCAATACTCGGCCACCAAGGCCGGTCAGGTCGAGGTGCCGGTCAACGGCATCGCTGCCGACGCCACGCAGATCACCCCGTCGATGCTGAGTCTGGTCGAGCTGGATCAGGCCAGCATCGACCACCTCGTGGCGCAAGTGCCAGGCGACGCGGTGAATGTGCAGGACATCTACCCGCTGGCGCCGTTGCAGGAAGGCATTCTTTATCACCACGTCAGTGGCGGTGAAGGCGATCCGTATGTCATGCAGTCGCAATTCGCCTTCGCCAGTCGCGAACGTTTTCAGGCGTTCGCGCAAGCGTTGCAAACGGTGATCGATCGCCACGACATTCTGCGCACTTCGGTGCACTGGCAAGGCCTGGACGCTCCGGTGCAGGTGGTCTGGCGCCGCGCCGAACTGCCCGTGGAAGAGGTCGTGGTGCCTGACGCTGACAGCGATGTGCTGGCGTACCTGCACGAGCGTTTCGACGCCCGACACTTTCGCCTCGACGTCAACCGCGCGCCGCTCATGCGCCTGGCCCATGCCTGGGACGAAGCCGGGCAACGGGTGATTGCGACCCTGTTGTTCCACCACATGGCCCTCGACCACTCGGCCCTCGACGTGGTGCGGCATGAAATGCGCGCCTGCCTCAGCGGGCAGAGCGAGTTGCTCGGGCGGCCGGTGCCGTTCCGCAATTACGTGGCGCAGGCGCGTCTGGGCGTCAGCGAAGCCGAGCATGAGGCGTTTTTCCGCGACATGCTCAGCGACATCGACGAGCCGACGTTGCCGTACGGCTTGCAAGACGTGCAGGGTGACGGCAGCGAGATTGTTGAATTGAGCCAGCCGATCGAGCCGCTGCTGGGCCAGCGCTTGCGCGCCCAGGCACGCCAGCTCGGGGTGAGTGCCGCGAGCCTGTTTCACCTCGGTTGGGCACAGGTGCTGGCAGCGTTGACCGGCAAGCAGCAAGTGGTGTTCGGCACGGTGCTGATGGGGCGCATGCAGGGCGCCGAAGCCATTGATCGGGCGCTGGGGATCTTCATCAACACTTTGCCGTTGCGGGTGAATGTCGACAGCGCCGACGTGCGTGCCGCCGTCAACGCGACCCATGCGCGGCTGACCTCGCTGATGCGCCATGAATACGCGCCACTGGCCTTGGCCCAGCGCTGCAGCAACGTGGTCGCACCGACGCCGCTGTTCAGCACGCTGCTCAACTACCGCCACAGCCACAACGTCACCACGGCCAGCGCTGAAACGCTCGCGGCATGGGAGGGCATTGCCACCCTGCACTCCGAGGAACGCACCAACTATCCGCTGACCCTGAGCGTTGACGACTTCGGCGACGCGTTCAGTCTGACGTTGCTGGCGAGCACGCAAATCGACCCGCAGCGGATCTGCGCCTACATGCACTGCGCGCTGGAAAATCTGCTGCTGGCACTGGAGCAGGCGCCGCAAACACCGGTCAATCAACTGCCGGTTCTGCCGGCAGCGGAGCTTGAGCAAGTGCTGGTTGGCTTCAACGCGATGCAAATAAGTTTCCCGCCGGCCCAGCCCCTTCAGCAACGCTTCGAAGCTCAGGTTGCCGAACGGCCGGAAGCGCTGGCAGCAGTGTTTGCCGACGCGCAATTGACCTACGCCGAGTTGAACCGCCACGCCAATGCCCTGGCACATCACCTGATCGAGCGCGGCGTAAAACCCGACGACCGCGTGGCCATCGTCGCCCGCCGGGG
This sequence comes from Pseudomonas fluorescens, assembly GCF_001648775.1. GTDB lineage: Bacteria > Pseudomonadota > Gammaproteobacteria > Pseudomonadales > Pseudomonadaceae > Aquipseudomonas > Aquipseudomonas fluorescens_M. The sequence continues at coordinate 135,580 of NZ_LVEJ01000013.1, read as the reverse complement.
GCTCGATACGCTGATCGGGCTCGTCGCTATTCTCAAGGCCGGCGCCGGTTACGTGCCGGTCGATCCGGCACACCCGGCCGAGCGCTTGAACTATCTGCTCGGTGACAGCGCGCCGGTGGTCGTCCTCACCCAAACCGATCTGCGTGAGCGCTTGCCGGCGCTGGACGTGCCGGTGATCGACCTCGACCGCTGCACCTGGCCACTGACCTGCACGCTCGACCCGAACGTGCCGGGGCTGACCCCCTCACACCTCGCGTACGTGATCTACACCTCCGGCTCCACCGGCCTGCCCAAAGGCGTAATGGTCGAGCATCACACCTTGAACAATCTGGTCGATTGGCACTGCACGGCATTCGACCTGTGCGCCGGTCGCCACACCTCGAGCCTCGCCGGTTTCGGTTTCGACGCGATGGCCTGGGAAGTCTGGCCGGCTCTGTGCGCAGGTGCGACGTTGCATCTGGCGCCTACCCACAATGGCAATGAAGACATCGACGCGCTATTGGCGTGGTGGTGCGCGCAACCGCTGGACGTGAGCTTTCTGCCGACGCCAGTGGCTGAATACGCCTTCAGCCAGAACCTCGAACACCCGACCCTGCGCACGCTGCTGATCGGCGGCGACCGCTTGCGCCAGTTCAATCGCAACCAGCATTTCGACGTGATCAACAACTACGGCCCGACCGAGGCCACGGTGGTCGCGACATCGGCACGGGTCGACAGCGGCGACGCGTTGCACATCGGTAAACCAGTGAGCAACGCCACGGTGTACCTGCTTGATGAGCAGCAACGTCCGGTGCCGATGGGCGTGGCGGGCGAGTTGTACGTCGGCGGGGCGGGGGTCGCTCGTGGTTACCTCAATCGACCGGAAATGACCGCCGAGCGCTTTCTGCGTGACCCGTTCAGCCGCCTGCCGAACGCGCGCATGTATCGCACCGGTGACCTTGCGCGCTGGCGCGAGGACGGCACGCTCGAATACCTGGGTCGCAACGACGATCAGGTGAAAATCCGTGGCGTGCGCATCGAACTGGGGGAAATCGAAACCTGCCTCAATCAGTTGCCGGGGATTCAGGAAGCCGTGCTGCTGGCCCGCGAAGATCAGCCCGGCCAGCCACGACTGGTGGCGTATTTCACCGAACAAGCACAGGTTGAAGCGCTGCCGGTCGGCGAGTTGCGCGCGCAACTGCTGAGCCGTTTGCCGGAGTACATGGTGCCGGTGGCGTTCGTCAAACTCGCCGCATTGCCGTTGACCGCCAATGGCAAGGTCGACCGCAAAGCCTTGCCGGCACCGGAGTTGTCGGCACTGTTCACCCGCGAATACGTGGCACCCGAAGGCGAAGTGGAAACCGCGCTGGCGCAGATCTGGGCCGATGTGCTGCAGGTCGAACGGGTCGGGCGTCAGGATCACTTTTTCGAACTCGGCGGCCATTCGCTGCTGGCGATGCGCATGGTCTCGCAAGTGCGCCAACGGCTTGGCGTCGAACTGGCCCTGGCTGATTTGTTCACCAACGCCGAACTGGCGGCGGTCGCTGCGGTACTGAGCGAGGCGGGGCGCTGCACGCAACCAGAGATTGTGCCGGTGCCGCGTGACGGCGCCTTGCCGCTGTCATTCGCCCAGCAACGGCTGTGGTTTCTGGCGCAAATGGAAGGCGCCAATACCGCGTACAACATTCCCGTGGCCCTGCGTTTGCGTGGCCGCCTCGACGACGCTGCGCTTCAGCGTGCACTGGCGCGGATCGTTGCCCGCCATGAAACCCTGCGCAGCCGTTTCGCCCAGTTCAATGATCAAGCACAGGTGTTGATCGCTCCGGTCGACAGCGGCCTGTTGTTGCGTGTCGAAGACCTGCGCCAACACCCGCAACCCGAGCCAACCTTGCAGGCGCTGATTCAGGGCGAAGCGTCCGGGCCGTTCGATTTGCAGGATGATGCGTTGATTCGCGGACGTCTGGTGCGTCTGGCCGACGATCATCATGTGCTGCTGTTGACCCTGCACCACATCATCTCCGATGGCTGGTCGATGGGTGTTTTGACCCGCGAACTGATGGCGCTGTATCAGGCGTTCAGCCAAGGTCAGGCTGATCCACTGCCGCCGCTGACGCTGCAATACACCGATTACGCCGTGTGGCAGCGGCGCTGGCTCAGCGGTGAGGTGTTGCAGCGCCAGAGTGAATACTGGCAGCAGACGTTGACGGGCGCTCCGGCGCTGTTGCTGTTACCGACCGATCGTGCACGACCGGCGCAGCAGGATTACGCCGGCAGCAGCGTCGAAGTGGTGCTCGATGAACGTTTGAGCGCCGGCCTCAAGGCGCTGGGCCAGCGTCATGGCGTGACGCTGTACATGACGCTGATGAGCGCCTGGGCCATGCTGCTCAGTCGTTTATCCGGTCAGTCGGAAGTAGTGATCGGTTCGCCCGTGGCCAACCGCAGCCGTGCCGAAATCGAAGGTTTGATCGGCATGTTCGTCAACACCCTGGCCCTGCGCATCGACACCTCGGGCGAACTCAGCGTCGAAGCGCTGCTGGCCCGAGTCAAGGCGCTGACGCTGCAAGCCCAGGCGCATCAGGATCTGCCGTTCGAGCAGGTGGTGGAAATTACTCGTCCACTGCGCAGTCTGGCGCACAGCCCGGTGTTCCAGACGTTGCTCAGTTGGGACGGTCTGCAAGGCCCAGCGCTGGCCCTCGGTGATTTGACCCTGGAAGGCGTGGCGGAACCGAGTCACTTCGCCAAGTTTGATGTGTCGCTGAACCTGAGCGAGTGCAACGGTGTGATTCGTGGTTCGCTGGAGTACGCCACGGCGCTGTTCGACGAGGCGACGGTGCTGCGTTTTGCCGGCTATTTCCAGCGTCTGTTGCAGGCGATGGTCGCCAATGATCAAACGGTGCTGGAACACGTGCCGCTGCTGGCAGAGGACGAACAACAGCGGCTGCTGAATGATTTCAATGCCACGGCAGTGGATTACAACCTTGAGCAGACCCTCCACGGTCTGTTCGAGGCGCAAGTGGCGCGCACGCCACAGGCGCCGGCGTTGCTCGCCGGTGAACAGCGCTTGACCTATGCCGAGCTGAACGCCAAGGCCAACCAACTGGCGCGACACCTGCGTGGCGTGGGCGTGCAGGCGGATTCGCGGGTGGCGATTTGCGTCGAGCGCGGTCTGGACATGGTTGTCGGTCTGCTGGCGATCCTCAAGGCTGGCGGTGGTTATGTGCCGCTGGACCCGGCATATCCGCTGGAACGTCTTGGCTACATGCTGGACGACAGCGCGCCGCTGGCGGTGTTGGTGCAAGGTTCAACTCGCGGGCTGCTCGGTGAAGTCACCCTGCCTGTGATCGATCTCGATCAACCGCACTGGCAGTCGCTGCCGAGCGACCCTCTGCCGACCGCCGAGTTGACCCCGCAACACATGGCGTACGTGATCTACACCTCCGGTTCGACCGGCCAGCCCAAAGGCGTGATCAACGAACACACCGCGGTGGTCAACCGCTTGCTGTGGATGCAGGACGCCTACCCGCTGACAGCAGCGGACACGGTGTTGCAGAAGACACCGTTCAGTTTTGACGTGTCGGTGTGGGAGTTTTTCTGGCCGTTGATGACCGGCGCACGTCTGGTCATGGCGCAGCCCGGTGGGCACAAGGACCCGCTGTATCTCAGCGAAATCATCGAGCAAGAACGGATTACCACGCTGCACTTTGTACCGTCGATGCTCGACGTGTTCCTTGCCCATGGCGACACCCAGCGCTGCTCGCAACTGCGTCAGGTGATGTGCAGCGGTGAAGCGTTGCCGGGCAGTCTGGTGCGGCGGTTCAAACGGCAATTGCCGGGCACTGCGTTGCACAATCTCTACGGCCCGACCGAAGCCGCCGTCGACGTGACCGCGTGGAATTGCGCCGGGCCGCTGGAGCAAACCCCGGACAACACGCCGATCGGCAAACCGATCGCCAACACCCGCATGTACATCCTCGATGGCCAACAACAACCGGTGCCGCAAGGCGTTGTCGGTGAGTTGTACATCGGTGGCGTGCAGGTGGCCCGTGGTTACCTCAACCGACCAGAACTGAGTGCGCAACGCTTTCTCGATGATCCGTTCCAGGCCAATGGCCGTATTTACCGTACCGGCGACGTTGCCCGCTATCTGGCCGACGGCAATATCGAATACCTGGGCCGCAACGACGACCAGGTGAAAATCCGTGGCTTGCGCATCGAACTGGGTGAAATTCAGGCACGCCTGACCCAGATCGAGGGGGTGCCGGAAGCGGTGGTGCTGGCCCGCGAAGACGTACCCGGCGACAAGCGTCTGGTCGCGTATTACACCGGGGAACAGTTGGACATCGAAACGCTGCGCAGCCATCTGCTGGAGCACTTGCCGGACTACATGGTGCCTGCGGTGTTCGTGCACCTCGATGCGCTGCCACTGAGCCCGAACGGCAAACTCGACCGCAAGGCGCTGCCGGCCCCGGATCTGGCTGCATTGGCTGCACGTGAATACGAGGCGCCGGTCGGCGAAGTGGAAATCCTCCTCGCTGCGCTCTGGGCGCAATTGCTCAACGTCGAACGGGTAGGGCGTCACGACCACTTTTTTGAGCTGGGCGGGCACTCGCTGATGGCGGTGAATCTGCTGGCGAAGATGCGTCGTGCCGGCCTCAGCGCCGACATTCGCGTGCTGTTCAACCAGCCGACACTCGCCGCACTGGCGGCGGCCGTTGGTGGCGAGCCGCAAGCCGAGATTCCGGCCAACCGCATTGCGCCGAACTGCACGCGCATCACCCCGGATCTGCTGCCTCTGGTGACGCTCGATCAAGCGAGCCTTGACCGCATCGTTGCCAGCATCCCCGGCGGCGCGGCTAATGTGCAGGACATTTATCCGTTGGCGCCTTTGCAGACGGGCATTCTGTTCCATCACCTGGCGGCCGCGCAGGGCGACCCCTACGTGTTGCAGGCACAGTTTGCGTTTGCCGACGAACAACGCCTGAACACCTTCACTGAAGCTCTGCAGAAGGTCATTCAGCGCCACGACATTCTGCGCACCTCGCTGTTCTGGGAAGGCCTCGAAGACCCGGTGCAAGTGGTTTGGCGCCAGGCGTCACTGGCCTGCGAAGGTATTGCACTGGAGGTCGTGGGCGGCGATGCACTGGCGCAGTTGCGCGCTCGCTTCGATGCCGGCCATTACCGCATGGCCGTCAATCAGGCGCCGCTGATGCGCGTGGTCCACGCGTGGGACGCGGTCAATCAGCGGGTTGTCGCGTTGCTGCTGTTCCATCATCTGGTGATGGATCACGTCGCGCTGGAAGTGCTGCAACAGGAAATGCAGGCCTTCCTCAGCGGCCAGCCGCAACGTCTCGCCGAGCCGGTGCCATACCGTAATTACGTGGCGCAGACCTTGACCGGGATGAGCGATGAGCAGCATGAAAGCTTCTTCCGCGACATGCTCGGTGATATCGACGAGCCAACCTTGCCGTACGGCCAGGCTCCTGCACAGGAAGGGCTGGCTGAGCAGGCGCGGTTGCCCCTCGACCTCGGTCTGAGCCGCGATATTCGCCAGCAGGCGCGGCGTCTGGGTGTCAGCGCCGCGAGCCTGATGCACCTGGCCTGGGCACAGACGCTCGGGCAGTTGTCGGGCCGCGACGACGTGGTGTTCGGCACGGTATTACTTGGCCGCTTGCACGGCGGCGAGGGTGCCGAGCGTGCGCTCGGGGTGTTTATCAATACCTTGCCGCTGCGCATCGATCTGACCGCGCACAGCGTCAAAGGCGCGGCCTTGGCTACCCATCAACGGCTGAGCCAATTGCTCCAGCACGAACACGCGCAGCTGGCGCGCATCCAGCATTGCAGCGCGATGGCGCCGACCACGCCGCTGTTCAGCACTTTGTTCAACTATCGTCACGGGGCTGCGGCGTCGTCGAGTTCGGCCGAGGCTGCGGCGGCCTGGCACGGCATGCAATTGCTGGAAGCCGAGGAACACAGCAATTATCGCCTGACCCTCAGCGTCGACGACCTCGGCGAAGGCTTCAGCCTCAGCGCGTCGGCCGGTGCCAGCATCGACGCGCGACGTGTTTGCGACTATCTGCAATGTGCCTTGCACAGCCTTGTGCAGGCACTGGAACAGGCACCGCATCAAGGCTTCGAACGCTTGTCGATCCTGCCGGCCGCTGAGCGCGAACAGCTGTTGATTGGCTTTAATGCTAGCCACGCCGACTACCCTCAGGGGCTGACCATCGGCCAGCGTTTCGAGCAGCAAGTGGCTGAGCGACCGCACGCGCCGGCGGTGATTTTTGCTGGCGCGCGCCTGAGTTATGCCGAACTCGACCACCAGGCCAACGCCTTGGCGCATCACCTGATCGAAGCGGGTGTGCGGCCTGATGATCGCGTGGCCATCGTTGCCCGTCGCGGGCTCGATACCCTGGTCGGATTGGTGGCGATTCTCAAGGCGGGCGCCGGTTATGTGCCGGTGGACCCGGCGCATCCAGCGGAGCGCCTGAACTATCTGCTGGAGGACAGCGCGCCGGTTGCCGTGTTGACCCAAAGCACACTGCGCGCACGTCTGCCCGAGCTGCAAGTGCCGCTGATCGACCTTGATCTGCACCAGTGGCCAAACAGCAGAATCGACACGCCGTCAGTGCCCGCGCTGACGCCGCAACACTTGGCGTATGTGATCTATACCTCTGGTTCCACCGGGCAGCCCAAAGGCGTGATGGTCGAGCACCGCACCCTGAGCAATCTGCTCGACTGGCATTGTGCGGCGTTCGATCTGCACGCCGGCAGCCACACCTCAAGCCTCGCCGGGTTCGGTTTCGACGCCATGGCCTGGGAAGTCTGGCCGGCGTTGTGCGTCGGCGCGACCCTGCATCTGGCGCCGGCCCACGACGGCAACGAAGACATCGATGCACTGCTCGACTGGTGGCGCGCGCAGCCGCTGGACGTCAGCTTCCTGCCGACGCCGGTGGCCGAGTACGCCTTCAGCCAGGAGCAGGCGCATCCAACCCTGAAAACCTTGCTGATCGGCGGCGATCGTCTGCGCCAGTTCAATCGCACCCAGTCCTTCAAGGTGATCAACAACTACGGCCCGACCGAGGCCACGGTGGTTGCCACGTCCGGGTTGATCGAGGCCGGGCAAGTGCTGCACATCGGCAAACCGGTGAGCAATGCCAGTGTTTATCTGCTTGATGAGCAGCAGCGTCCGGTGCCACTGGGGGTGATGGGCGAGTTATACGTTGGCGGTGCCGGCGTCGCCCGTGGCTATTTGAACCGCCCGCTAATGACCGCCGAGCGCTTTCTGCATGACCCGTTCAGCCGCTTGCCGAACGCGCGGATGTACCGCACCGGTGACCTTGCGCGCTGGCGTGAGGACGGCACGCTGGAATACCTGGGGCGCAATGACGACCAGGTGAAAATCCGTGGCGTGCGCATCGAACCTGGCGAAATCGAGACCTGCCTTAATCAGTTGCCGGGGATTCAGGATGTCGTGCTGCTGGCCCGTGAAGATCAGCCCGGCCAGCCGCGACTGGTGGCGTATTTCACCGAAGCCGCGCAAGGCGAAGCGCTGAACGTCGGCGAGCTGCGTGCGCATCTGCTGGAACAACTGCCGGAGTACATGGTGCCGGCCGCTTTTGTCAGGCTCGACGCCTTACCGCTGACGGCCAACGGCAAAGTCGACCGCAAGGCGTTGCCGAAACCGGATCTGGCCGCGTTGTTCACCCGTGACTACGCCGCGCCGCAGGGCGAGACCGAAACCACCCTGGCGCAGATCTGGGCCGAGGTGCTGCAGGTCGAACGGGTAGGGCGTCATGATCATTTCTTCGAACTCGGTGGGCATTCGTTGCTGGCGATGCGCATGGTCGCGCAGGTCCGGCAACGGTTGGGGCTGGAGCTAGCGTTGGCGGATCTGTTCGCCAATGCCGAACTGACGGCGGTCGCTGAGTGCCTGGCGGGTGCCGAGCGCAGCACCCAGCCGTCGATTGTCCCGGTAACGCGTGACGGCACCTTGTCCTTCGCCCAGCAACGCCTGTGGTTCCTGGCGCAAATGGCGGGCGGCAACTCGGCGTACAACATCCCCATCGCCCTGCGCCTGCGCGGTCGACTCGACATCGATGCGCTGCAAGCGGCGCTCGCGCGCATCGTGGCCCGCCACGAAACCCTGCGCAGCCGTTTCATCAGTCGCGATGACACTGCGCAGGTGACGATTGCGCCGGTCGACAGCGGCTTGCTGCTGCGTGTTGAAGACTTATGCCAACAACCACTGGCCGAGGACACTTTGCAAAGGTTGATGGCGAAGGAAGCCTTGACGGCGTTTGATCTGCAGAACGACCCGCTGATTCGCGGACAGCTGGTGCGTCTGGCCGACGATCACCATGTGCTGTTGCTGACCGTGCATCACATCGTCGCCGACGGTTGGTCGATGGGCGTGCTGACCCGAGAATTGATGGCCTTGTATCAGGCGTTCAGCCAGGGCCAGCCCGATCCGCTGCCAGTGCTGACGCTGCAATACGGCGACTACGCCGTGTGGCAACGACGCTGGCTCAGCGGTGAAGTGCTGCAACGGCAAAGTGATTACTGGCAACAAACCCTCGACGGTGCTCCGGCGCTGTTGACGCTGCCCACTGATCGTCCGCGCCCGGCGCAACAGGACTATGCCGGCAGCAACCTCGAAGTGGCGCTGGAGCAAAATCTGAGCGCCGCACTCAAAGCCCTGAGCCAGCGGCATGGCGTGACCCTGTTCATGACCCTGACGAGTGCCTGGGCACTGCTGATGAGTCGTCTGTCCGGGCAGGCCGATGTGGTGATCGGTTCGCCGGTGGCCAACCGCACCCGCGCTGAAATCGAAGGGTTGATCGGCATGTTCGTCAACACCCTGGCGCTGCGCATCGATACCTCGGGTGAGCCGAGTGTCGAAACGCTGCTGGCACGGGTCAAGGCACGGACACTGGAGGCGCAGGCGCATCAGGATCTGCCGTTCGAGCAAGTGGTGGAAATCACCCGACCGTCGCGCAGCCTGGCGCACAGTCCGCTGTTCCAGACCACACTGAGCTGGGACAGTCACGGCGGCCCGCAATTGGCGCTGGGCGAGCTGACACTGGCAGCGGTGGCCGGCGCCGACGAGGTCGCCAAATTCGACCTGACGCTGACCCTGGGCGAGGTCAACGGCGTGATTCGCGGCTCGCTGAACTACGCCACGGCGCTGTTCGACGAAGCGACCATCCGCCGCTTTGTCGGTTACTTCCAGCGGCTGCTGCAAGCGATGGTCAGCGATGATCACGCAGTCCTTGAACACCTGCCGTTACTGGCGGCAGAGGAGCGTCAGCGCTTGCTCGTCGAATTCAACGCCACCGCGCGCGATTATCCGCAGGCCCTGACCGTGCACGGGATTTTCCAGCAACAAGCGGCGGCGCATCCAAAGGCTGTGGCGGCGGTGCATGGCGCACAATCGCTGAGTTATTTCGAACTGAACGCGCAGGCCAATCGCCTGGCTCATCACCTGATCGGCCAAGGCGTGCAACCAGGGGATCACGTGGCGATCCTGTTGCCACGCTCGCTGGAACTGCTGGTAGCGCAACTGGCGATTGCCAAGTGCGCGGCGGCCTATGTGCCACTGGACATCCATGCGCCGAGCGAACGTCAGGCGTTCATGGTCGAGGACTGTCGGGCGGCCGCGCTGCTGACCCTGAGCGACGAAGTCATCGATTACGCCGCAACGCGTATCGATCTGGACAGGCTGAAACTCAGTGATCAACCCACGCATAACCCTAACCTTGCGCAGTCTTCCGAGTCGCTGGCGTACATCATGTACACCTCCGGTTCCACCGGCACGCCGAAGGGGGTGATGGTGCCGCACCGTGGTATCGGCCGTTTGGTGCTCAATAACGGTTACGCCGATTTCAATGCGCAGGATCGCGTGGTGTTCGCCTCGAACCCGGCGTTCGATGCCAGCACCATGGACATCTGGGGGCCGCTGCTCAACGGTGGTCGCGTGGTGATCATCGACCATCAGACCCTGCTTGATCCGCAGGCCTTCGGTCGTGAGTTGAGCGCCAGTGGCGCGACGATCCTGTTCGTCACCACGGCGTTATTCAACCAGTACGTGCAACTGATTCCGCAAGCCCTCAAAGGCCTGCGCATTCTGCTCTGTGGTGGCGAGCGTGGGGATCCGGAGGCGTTCCGCACGCTGCTGGCCGAAGCGCCGCAACTGCGCATCGTGCATTGCTACGGCCCGACCGAAACCACCACTTACGCCACGACGTTCGAAGTGCAAGCGGTGGCCGAAAACGCCGAGAGCGTGCCAATCGGTGGGCCGATTTCCAACACGCAGGTCTATGTGCTCGATGCGCATCAGCAACCGCTGCCGATGGGCGTGACCGGTGAGCTGTATATCGGCGGGCAGGGCGTGGCGCTGGGTTATCTGAACCGGGCGGATCTGACCGCGGAGAAATTCCTCCGCGATCCGTTCAGCGATAAACCCGGTGCGTTGTTGTATCGCACCGGTGACCTCGCGCGCTGGCTGGCGCCGGGGCAACTCGATTGCGTCGGGCGCAACGACGATCAGGTCAAAATCCGTGGTTTCCGCATCGAACTGGGTGAAATCGAAAACCGCCTGCTGAACTGCGCGGGGATCAAGGAAGCCGTGGTGCTGGCGCGCCGCGACGCTCATGAGACCCCGCGTCTGGTCGCCTATTACACCGCGCACGAGGGACAACTCGACAGCGTTGAACTGCACGCCCAACTGTCGGCGCGCTTGCCGGAGTACATGCTGCCGACGGCGTGGGTGCAACTGGAGGCGTTGCCGCTGAATAACAACGGCAAGATCGACCGCAAGGCGCTGCCGGCACCGACCCAAGCCGCCATGCTCAGCCGGGTCTATATGGCGCCGGTCACGGCGCTGGAGGAAAACCTGGCGCGCATCTGGGCCGGGTTGTTGCAGATCGAGCAGGTGGGACGACACGACAATTTCTTCGAGCTAGGCGGGCATTCATTGCTGGCGATGCGCATGCTGTCGCAGGTTCGCCAACAGCTGGATGTGGAGCTGACCCTGGCCGAACTGTTCGCCAATCCCGAGTTGGCGTCCGTGGCGCAGGTGTTGAGCCGGGCCGCGCGCAGCACCTTGCCGGAGATTGTGCCGGCAGCGCGTGAGCAAGCGCTGCCGCTGTCGTTTGCGCAACAGCGCCTGTGGTTCCTGGCGCAAATGGACGGCGGCAATACGGCGTACAACATTCCGCTGGGCCTGCGTCTGCGCGGGCGGCTGGATGAAGACGCGCTGCAACGGGCACTGGCGCGTATTGTCGAGCGCCACGAAACCCTGCGCAGCCGCTTCACCCAGATCGACGATCAAGCGCAGGTGCTGATCGTGCCGGCCGAGGCCGCGCTGTTGCTGCAGGTTGAAGATTTGCGCCAGCACCCGCAGGCCGATAACGCCTTGCGTGGGCTGATCGAGGAGCAAGCCGGCGCACCGTTCAATCTTGCTCGCGATTCGCTGATTCGCGGACGTCTGGTGCGTCTGGCCGACGATCACCACGTGCTGTTGCTGACGCTGCATCACATCATCTCCGATGGCTGGTCGATGGGTGTGCTGACGCGTGAGTTGGCGGCGTTGTATCAAGCCTTCAGCCATGATCAGCAAGACCCGCTGCCCGCGCTGGCGCTGCAGTACAGCGATTACGCGGTGTGGCAACGCCGCTGGCTCACTGGCGAGGTGCTGCAACGGCAGAGCGATTACTGGCAGCAGACCTTGGCCGGTGCTCCGGCGTTGCTGACGCTGCCGACCGACCGACCGCGTCCGGCGCAACAGGACTTTGCCGGCAGTCATGTCGAGGTGGTGCTGGGCGAATCTCTGAGTCGCGGACTCAAAGCGCTGTGCCAACGTCGCGCTGTGACGCCGTACATGGTGATCCTCAGTGCCTGGGCGATGCTGCTCAGTCGCTTGTCCGGCCAGACCGACGTGGTCATCGGCTCGCCGGTGGCCAACCGCACCCGCGCCGAGATCGAAGGTTTGATCGGCATGTTCGTCAACACCCTGGCCTTGCGCATCGACACCTCGGGCGCACTCAGCGGCGAAGCGTTGCTGGCGCGGGTCAAGGCGCAAACCCTGGCGGCGCAGGCGCATCAGGATCTGCCGTTCGAGCACGTAGTGGACATCAGCAAACCGCTGCGCAGTCTGGCCCACAGCGCGTTGTTCCAGACCCTGCTGAGCTGGGACAACAATGACGGCCCGAGCCTGCAACTTGGCGACCTGACGCTGGAAGGCGTAGCGGGGGAGAGCCACTTTGTGAAGTTCGACCTGTCGCTGAGTCTCGGCGATAGCGCCGATGGTGTTCGCGGTTCGCTGCGTTATGCCACGGCGTTGTTCGATGAGTCGACGGTGCGGCGTTTTGTCGGTTACTTCCAGCGCTTGCTGGCCGCGTTGGTGAGCGATGAACAAACGCTGCTGGAGCAGGTGCCGTTGCTGGCGCAGGACGAACGTCAGCGCCTGTTGCACGACTTCAACGCCAGCGAAGTCGATTGCCCACTGGAACAGCCGTTGCACTGCTTGTTTGAAGCGCAGGTACGGGCTAAACCCGAGGCCATCGCCGTGCAGTCCGAAGCTGGGCGGCTTTCCTATCGGGAACTCAATGCACGGGCCAATCAACTGGCCCATCACTTGCGCGAACAGGGCGTGGAGCCGGATTCACGCGTGGCGATTTGCGTCGAGCGCGGGCTGGATCTGGTGGTCGGTCTGCTCGGCATTCTAAAGGCCGGCGGGGCGTATGTGCCGCTGGATCCGGGATATCCGGCGGAACGTCTGACCTACATGCTCAAGGACAGCGCGCCGGTCGCGGTGCTGGTGCAAGCGGCGACGCGTTCGCTGTTCGACGCGCCTGCAATGACCTTCATCGACCTCGATCAAGGTCATTGGCAACAACTGCCCGCTGACGATCCGCAGGTGCCGGGCCTGAGTGCCGCGAACCTGGCCTACATGATCTACACCTCCGGCTCCACCGGCCTGCCGAAAGGCGTGATGATCGAGCATCGCAGCGCCTGCAACATGGTGCATTGGGGCTCGCAGATCAGTGCGCCGACCGAGCATGGCGCGCTCTTGCAAAAAGCCCCGTTCAGCTTCGACAGTTCGGTGTGGGAGATTTTCTGGCCGCTGTGTTCCGGCCTGCGACTGGTGCTGGCACGGCCGGATGGCAACCGCGATTCGGCTTATGTGGTGCAGGCGATTCGCGAGCACCACGTGACGGTGGTCAAGTTCGTGCCGGCGCTGCTGCAGGACTTCATTGAGCAGGCCGACGTCAGCCAGTGCACCAGCCTGACCGATGTGCTCAACGGTGGTGGCGAACTCAGCGCGGCCCTGGCGCGTCAGGTGCGCGATCGCTTGCCGTGGGTGCGTTTGCACAACGTTTACGGCCCGACCGAAACCACGGTCGACAGCACCGGCTGGACGCTTGAACCGGATCAGCCGGTGCCACACAACGCGGTGCCGATCGGCCAAGGGCTGAGTAACACGCGCTTGTACGTCCTCGATGCTTACGATCAACCGGTGCCGCAGGGTGTCAGCGGCCAGTTGCACATTGGCGGTGTGGGTGTGGCGCGCGGTTATCACGGACTGCCGCAGATGCAGGCCGAGCGTTTCATCGACAGCCCGTTCGTGGCCGGTGATCGGCTGTACCGCACCGGCGATCTGGCGCGCTACAACAACGACGGCGATCTGGAATTTCTCGGACGCAATGACTTCCAGATCAAACTGCGCGGCTTGCGTCTGGAACCGGGGGAAATCGAAGCGCGGCTGACCGAACATCCGGCGATCCGCGAAGCGGTGGTAATGGTGCGCGACGAGCGTCTGGTGGCTTGGTACACGTTGCGTGCAGGGATCGAAACGCCAAACCTGGAGGTTTTGCGTGCCCATGTGCTGGAACGCTTACCGGAGTACATGGTGCCCGGCGCCTATGTGCTACTCGACGCATTGCCGCTGACCCCCAACGACAAGGTCGACCGCAAGGCCTTGCCGGAGCCGGGTGCAGACGCGCTGATCAACCGTCCTTATGTCGCGCCGCAAGGCGAGGTGGAAACCGCGATGGCGCGGATCTGGGCAGAGGTGCTTGGCGTCGAGCAGGTCGGTCGTCACGACAACTTCTTCGAGTTGGGCGGACATTCGTTGCTCGCGGTGCGGTTGGTCAATCTGCTGCAACGCGGCGGATTGCAAGTGTCGCTGGCCGAAATGTTCCAGCACCCGAGCATCGAGTCGGCGGCAGCGTTGCTCGCTCAGGACGAAATGGCCGGGCAACCGGAGGGGCTGGTCGTAGTACGTGCCGGGGATATCGGTACGCCGCTGTTCCTGGTGCATGAATTCAGTGGCCGCGACGTGTATTTCCCGACACTGGCGCAGCACATCGGCGGCGAGTTTGCGATTTATGGCCTGCCCGGCGTGCCGCTGGGTCAGCCACAGCTGCGCACAATCGAATGCATGGCCACGCGGATGGCCGGGATCATCCGTTCGGTGCAGCCACACGGGCCGTATCGTCTGGCGGGCTGGTCGTTCGGCGGGGTGCTGGCCCATGAAGTTGCCCAGCAATTGCTCGGTCAGGACCAAACGGTGGACTTCATCGGCATGCTCGACAGCTACTCGCCCAACTCACTGGCCCAGGACAAGGCGATGTGGAGCGGCAAGGATCTCGACAAGCGCCAGTTGCTCGGGCATTGCCGGGGGCGTGCGCTGATGCTCGGTGCTGAAGGCGCCACCGCGTTGGCGGCGGTCGAGGCTCTGGAAGCCGAAATGGAGCAGTTGGATTTCCACGCGCTGTTCCAGCGTTGCCAGGTGCAGCAACTGACCGATCCGGAACTGGCCACGGTCAGCGCGGCCGATGCCTGGCATTACTTCGATCGCGAGGCGGCGCATCGCTTGGCCTTGGCGCATTACCGGGTCAGCCCGGCGAGCCAGACTGTTCATCTGTTCCGCGCGCAAGCGCTGATGGACGGGCAGTCTGTGCCAAGCCCGACTCGCGGTTGGGAGGAGCGCTTCGACAGTCGTCTGTTGCAGTGCATCGATATCCCCGGGGATCACCGCAGCATGATGAAAAATCCGCATATTCAGGCGTTGGGGCAGGCCATCACCCAGGCACTTGAGGCGGTAGTCGCGCCCGCCACGGCGGTGTATCAGCCACTGCTGACGATCCAGAGCGGGCATCTGGGGCATGCGCCGATTTTCTGTGTGCCGGGGGCAGGTGACAGCGTCACCGGGTTCATTCATCTGACCGAAGCGATTGGCCCGGAGTGGCCGATCATCGGCCTGCAACCGCGCGGGCTGGACGGCAGCAGTGTGCCGCACAGTCAGGTCGAGGCCGCTGCCGCGTTTTATCTGCAGGCGATCGCGCAGGCGTACCCACAAGGCCCGGTGCACCTGATCGGCCATTCGTTCGGCGGTTGGGTGGCGCATGCCATGGCGGCGCAGTTGCAAGCGGCCGGGCGCGAGGTGGCTTCGTTGACGTTGATCGACAGCGAAGCGCCGGGCGGCAACGGCACGGCGGGCAAGCCGTACACCGGTACGGCGGCGCTGGAGCGCTTGATCGACACCCTGCAACTGTCCAGTGGCAAGTCGCTGGAGATCGATCCGCAGGTTTTTGCCGACGCTGATGACGCTACGCAAATGCGCTTGCTGCATGCCGGGATGGTGCGCGCCGGTGTGTTGTCTGCGCGTTCGTCAGCGCAGGCGATGCATGGCCCGGTCCGCACCTTCGCCACCGCGCTGCGCACGGTCTATCAACCGCAACGGGCCTACACCGGGCCCGTACGGCTGGCGCTGGTCGATGACCCGACGCTGGATGCGTGGGGCAACCAGCGTGAGCAAGCGGCGATGGTCGAGGGTTGGCAGCGTCAAGTGCAGGATCTGACGGTGTGGTACGGGCCGGGCAACCATTTCACGATTCTCAAGGCGCCCAACGTCTTCAGTCTCGCGGCGTGGTGGCATGACGGCTTGAAGGTACCGGCCGGCGAAGTGTTGTCCTGATTGTTGTTTATCTACCAGAGCCCGGCCGCTGGCCGGGTTCAATCCTGAACGGACTTGTGGTCATTTATGGAAAAGTCGAAGTTGCGCAAAGTCGGTATGGGGTTGGCGTTGGCGGTGGTGGCGGGGTTGGTGTTCTACACGGTGCAGGCACCGGCGGAGGCGCCGCAGTACCTGACCGCCACGGTCGCGCGGGATGATATCGAGAACGCGGTGCTGGCCACCGGCGTACTTGAAGGGATCAAACAGGTTGACGTTGGTGCGCAGGTGTCCGGTCAACTGAAGTCGCTCAAGGTCAAGGTCGGTGACAAGGTCAAGAAAGGTCAGTGGCTGGCGGAAATCGATCCGCTGGTGCTGCAGAACACCCTGCGTCAGGCGCAGGTTGATGAGGAGAACCTGCAGGCGCAAAAACGCGCCACGCAAGCGCAACTGAAACAGACCAAGGCGATTTACGAGCGCTATCAGAACCTGCAGGAGGATGCTTCAATCTCGCGCCAGGACTTTGAAACCGCCGAGTCGAACTATCAGGTACAACAGGCCAACCTGATGTCGCTGGACGCGCAGATCAAAAGTGCGCACATCCAGATCGACACCGCCAAGGTCAATCTGGCCTACACGCGGATTGTTGCGCCAATCGATGGCGATGTGGTCGGCGTGGTGACGCAGGAAGGCCAGACGGTGATCGCCAGCCAACTGGCCCCGGTTCTGCTGAAACTGGCGGATCTGGACACCATGACGGTCAAGGCACAAGTGTCCGAGGCCGATGTGATCCACATTGCGCCGGGGCAAGAGGTGTATTTCACCATTCTCGGTGAGGACAAACGCTATTACGCCAAGCTGCGTGGCACGGATCCGGCGCCGCAGAACTTTCTCGAAACGCCGCCCGCCGGCACGCCAAAACAGAGTTCGGCAGTGTTTTACAACGCCTTGTTCGAAGTGCCGAACCCCGACCATCGCCTGCGCATTTCGATGACCGCGCAGGTGCGCATCGTCCTCGACACCGCCAAGGCTGTGCTGACCGTGCCGGTGGCGGCGCTCGGGCCGCGCAATGCCGACGGCAGCTTCCCGGTACGCGTGCTCGACGCCAAGGGGCACGCGCAGTCACGCAATGTGCAGACCGGGATCAACAACAACGTCAAAGTGCAGATCAACGACGGTCTGGCTGAAGGTGATCGCGTGGTCATCGGTGATCCGCTGACCAACGTGGCGGGGGCTTGAGCATGACTGAGCCACTGTTACAGCTCACCGGCATCACCCGCAGTTTCACCGCCGGTGACCGCGAATTTCTCGCGCTGAACAACATCAATCTGACGATCCATGCCGGGGAAATGGTCGCGATCATCGGCGCTTCCGGCTCCGGTAAATCGACGCTGATGAACATCCTCGGTTGCCTCGATTACGCCACCGCCGGTAGCTACAAGATCAACGGCCAGGAAACCCGTGACCTGGACAATCAGGCGCTGGCCGAACTGCGCCGCGACTATTTCGGTTTCATCTTCCAGCGCTACCACTTGCTGCCGCATCTGAGCGCGATGCACAACGTCGAGATGCCAGCGATTTATGCCGGCACGCCGCAATTGCAACGCCATGCCCGCGCTCGTGAATTGTTGGCGCGGCTGGGTCTGGAAGGGCACCTGACGCACCGGCCGAGCCAGTTGTCCGGCGGTCAGCAGCAGCGCGTGAGTATCGCCCGGGCCTTGATGAACGGCGGTGAAGTGATTCTCGCCGACGAACCGACCGGCGCCCTCGACACGGCCAGCGGCAAAGAGGTGATGCGCATTCTGCTGGAGCTGCACGCGGCCGGGCACACGGTGATTCTGGTGACCCACGACCCGAAAGTTGCGGCCAATGCCGAACGCATCATCGAAGTCAGCGATGGCGAAATCCTCAGCGACCGCGCCAACGAACGCGACACCACGCAGTTGCTCAGCGATGAGCCGGTGACACCGAAAGCGGCTGCCTCTCGACGTCTGGTCGCCAGTCTCGGGCTGTTCAAAGAGGCGTTCAGTATGGCGTGGGTGGCGTTGATTTCGCACCGCATGCGCACCTTGCTGACCATGCTCGGCATCGTCATCGGCATCACCTCGGTGGTGTCGATTTCGGCGGTCGGCGAGGGCGCCAAGAATTATGTGCTCAAGGACATCGCCGCCATCGGCAGCAACACCATCGATGTCTATCCCGGCAGCAGCTACGGAGACAAACGAGCCGCGTCGATCGAAACCCTGACGCCGGCCGATGTCACGGCGCTGAATCAGCTGTACTACGTCGACAGCGCCACGCCGATGATCGGCCGCAGCCTGTTGTTGCGCTACCGCAATATCGATCTGGATGCGCAGGTCAACGGCGTCAGCGATCAATACTTCAAGGTGCGCGGCATCAAGCTCGCGGCGGGTATCGCGTTCAGCGAAAGCGATGCGCGGCGCCAGGCACAAGTCGTGGTCATCGATCACAACACCCGACAGCGCTTGTTCGGCCAGGATGTCGATCCACTGGGTCAGGTGATCCTGATCGGCAACCTGCCGTGCACGGTGATCGGCGTGGCCGCGCCGGATAAAAGCCTGTTTGCCTCGGGCAAGACCCTCAACGTCTGGGTGCCTTACGAAACGGCGGCCGGGCGGGTGCTGGGCCAGCGTTTTCTGGACAGCATCAGCGTGCGCATGAAGGACGGCCAGCCGAGCAAAGTGGTGGAAGAACATGTCACGCAACTGTTGCTGCAACGCCACGGGAGCAAGGATTTCTTCACCAACAACCTCGACAGCGTCTTGCAGACCGTGCAGAAAACCAGCCGCTCGCTGGCGTTGCTGTTGTCGTTGATTGCGGTGATTTCGCTGGTGGTGGGGGGGATTGGCGTGATGAACATCATGCTGGTCTCGGTGACTGAACGGACCCGCGAAATCGGCATTCGCATGGCGGTGGGAGCGCGGCAGTCGGACATTCGTCAGCAGTTTCTGGTGGAGGCGGTGATGGTGTGTCTGTTGGGCGGTGCGATTGGTATTTCCCTGTCGTATGCCATCGGGCATCTGTTTTCGTTGTTTATCAAGGAGTGGGAGATGGTGTTCTCGCTGACCTCGGTGCTGACGGCGGTGATCTGCTCGACGTTGATCGGGATTGTGTTTGGTTTTGTACCGGCGCGGAATGCTTCGCGGCTTGATCCGATTGAGGCGT
Organism: Pseudomonas fluorescens; assembly: GCF_001648775.1. Lineage (GTDB taxonomy): Bacteria > Pseudomonadota > Gammaproteobacteria > Pseudomonadales > Pseudomonadaceae > Aquipseudomonas > Aquipseudomonas fluorescens_M. The sequence continues at coordinate 116,460 of NZ_LVEJ01000013.1, read as the reverse complement.
TGGCGCGGGATTAAGATCTGACCCTCACCCTAGCCCTCTCCCGGAGGGAGGGGGGACCGATTGCGGTGTTCTTTCGAGGTACACCGACCTGACTTACCGAGTCGAACTCAGGTTTTGAAGTGCACAAAGATCAGCTCCCTTTCCCCCTCGCCCCCTTGGGGGAGAGGGCTGGGGTGAGGGGGGAATCTCACTGACACACCGAAAAAACCGCAGCCCTCACTCTTCAGGCCGCACTCGACGCCGACGTCTCCAGCGGCGAATACATCCAGCGCATCAACGAATGCCGCCCACTGATGCCCAACTTGATCGCCGCGCGTTTCAGGTAGCTCTCCACGGTGTTGACCTTCAACGCCAACTGCTCGGCCAATTCCGGCGCCGTGCGCCCGGCGAGCAGGCCGACACACACCTCGGTTTCTCGGTTCGACAGGCTCAGCCCCAGTTGCACCAGACGTTCGTCGAAGCGCAGACGCAAGGTTTCCAGGCCGGAGCCTTCGGCTGACTCGGGTTGGCTTTGCGAGTCAGGGTCGGCCGGCTGCAGGGCGTGAATGTGTTTTTCGACCATCGGCAGCAGCACCGGAGAGATGTCCTGCAACAGGCTGCGCTCCTGCGCGGAAAAGCGCTGGGATTCGCCGTTGCGGTAAACAGAAATCACGTAGCGATAGCCGTCCTTGCGTCGGGTCAGGTGCAATTGCGAGGCGTCCGTACGGGGTGCGGCCGGCGGGTTCTGTAAATGGTCGGCAGCCGCGCTGTGCTCGGAAAACACCGTTTCGGCGAGCAGAGCCGGCTCTTTCATCGGCTCCGGCTCACTGCGGTTCGACGCGCGGCCCACCGGTTCGACACGCATTTGTCGGATGTGTGTGGCGTCAACCGCCAATTGCGTCAGGATCAGGTCATGCAGCATGCGCGGAAAGTGTCGGCTGCCGGTGCTTGCGATGACCTTGCCGATGTGGGGGAACAAGTGTGAATTCATGTGCGTGTCATCCCTGAGAGGTGTTGATTCAAAACGTCTGCAGCTCCGTCGACGATCTCCTTGATCGACGAAACACCGCAGACTTGGATCCTATCCTAGTACAACGTTTGAGCGACGGTTTAATGAAGGTGTTATTAGCTCATAACCGCGACGTAGCGGGTTCAAGGTTGAAATGCTGAAAGCCCCGTTGCTGAATTGTCCCTTTCTGGTTGACGGTGAAACGCTTTTCAACCGATTTATCCCTGTTCGATGCGTCAGTAATCTGTACCCAACTTGAACGCAACAACAACTTCCAACATCGAAAAGGGACGCACACCATGACCACTCCAACCTACAACCGCCTGAACAAAGACGACGCTATCGTGCTGCTGGTCGATCACCAGACCGGTCTGATTTCGCTGGTGCAGGACTTCTCGCCGAACGAATTCAAGAACAACGTGCTGGCCCTGGCCGATCTGGCCAAGTTCTTCAACCTGCCGACCATCCTCACCACGAGTTTCGAACAAGGCCCGAACGGCCCGCTGGTGCCGGAACTGAAAGAAATGTTCCCGGATGCGCCGTACATCGCTCGCCCAGGTCAGATCAACGCCTGGGACAACGAAGACTTCGTCAAGGCGATCAAGGCCACCGGCCGCAAGCAGATCATCATTGCCGGCGTGGTGACGGATGTCTGCGTAGCGTTCCCGACCTTGTCGGCGCTGGCGGAAGGGTTTGACGTGTTTGTGGTGACCGATGCCTCCGGCACCTTCAACACCACCGTGCAACAAGCCGCCTGGAGCCGCATGACTCAGGCCGGCGCGCAGATGATGAACTGGTTCTCGGTGGCCTGTGAGCTGCACCGCGACTGGCGCAACGACATTGAAGGCTTGGGTAATCTGCTGTCGCAGCGGATTCCCAACTACCGCAACCTGATGAACAGCTACTCGGCACTGACGGCGCAGCAGAAGTAAGCCGACGCGAGCCAAACGAAAGCCTGCCCTGAAAAGCAGGCTTTTGTTTTGTCTGCGCGTTAAGGCTGAATTTTTGTCTGTGGGGCGAGGTTCTGCAGGCTGAACATAAGCTGCAGAACGTTGCCGCACCGTTGAGCAACAACGCCAAGGCTCTGAAACCGACGTTCCGCCACGCGGTTGCTGCGCATTCAACGCGCTACTTGTATCCTTGCCGGTCGAGGACATACGACCGCCGTTATTGCCTTGAATCAGTAACGGCCGGGACGGGAAACCGGACTTTCCATAAGGTACTTTCGTGAAGCGTGATACCCACCTCGTCACCCTCTTGCTGCTGGTCATCGGCTGCTCTCTGGCGTCGCTGACCATCTGGAAAGTGCTGTCTTCGCGCGATCGCGCGCTGGAGGAAGTCAACGTGCATGGGTTGAACCTGACCCAGGCACTCGAGACCTACTCCGAAGGCATTGTCCGACAAAGTTCGCTGCTGTTGCTCGGGCTGGTCGAACGCCTGGAAACCGAAGGCAGCGGGCCGGCGCAGATCCAGCGCCTGAGTGCGTTGGTCAACCGCCAGCAACCGCTGATGCCGCAGTTGAGCGGTATCACCATCTATGACCGCAATGGCCACTGGCTGATGTCGTCGAACCGGCCGATTCCGGTGGGCGCCAACAGCAGTGATCGGGCCTATTTCATTCATCATCGCGATGATCCGAGCCGCGAGCCCTATATCGGGCCTCCCATCCGCAGCCGCTCCAATCAGGAATGGGTGATCACCGTCAGCCGCCGTTTCAATGATGATCGCGGCGAGTTTGCCGGGGTCGTGGCCGTGACGCTCGGCGTGGAAAACTTTCTGCGCCTGTTCGGCAAACTCGACATCGGCCAGGACGGCGCGATTGGCTTGTCATACACCGACGGCACGTTGCTGGTGCGCTATCCCTTCCGCGAGCAGGACATGGGGCGCAACTTTTCCAAGTCGCCGATCTACGCCAAGTACCTGGTCGATCAATCGGTCGGCACCGCGTCCTATTCCTCCAGCCTGGATGGCGTCGAACGCCTCTACGCCTTCCGCAAAAGCGAGAAATTGCCGCTGATCACCACGGTCGCCATCGGCAAGCGTGAAGCGCTCAGGGCCTGGCGAACCGAGGCGCTGTTGTCGGCGGTGGTGGTGGCGGGGCTGTTGGGGCTCACCGGCCTGATCGGCTGGTTCTTGATCGTCGATATTCGCCGCCGGACCCAGGTTGAAGGCGAACTGCGCATCGCTCAGCAGCAGTTGCTCGGCTCCAATCGGCAACTGGAACTGTTGGCCTTGAAGGATGCGCTGACGGGTCTGGCGAATCGGCGCTGCTTCGACCAGACCCTCGCCACAGAGGCGCGTCGGGCACAGCGCGACGGTTCATCGCTGGCCTTGCTGATGATCGATATCGACTATTTCAAGCGGTTCAATGATGCGCTCGGTCATGTTGCCGGTGACGCCTGTCTGCAGACCGTCGGCCACGTGCTGGACGAGTGTGTGCGGCGGCCGTCGGACCTGGTGGCGCGCTACGGTGGTGAAGAGTTCGCCGTGATCATGCCCGATACCGACAGCGCCGGCGCGGCGGTGGTGGCGCAGCTGATTATTCAGCGCTTGCAGCAAGCCAACATTGCCCACCCCGGCAGTCCGGTGGCCCGGGTGAGCCTGAGCATCGGCATTGCCGCTGCGCGCGGTGCGTACCTGGAGGCGGTGCAGGGGCTGATCGAGTGCGCCGATCAGGCGCTGTATCAAGCGAAAACAGCAGGACGCAACCGGTTCATGACGTCTGCTGCGCAACCTTTATTCGAAGTCGACAGACAACAGGCTACTGACCCGTGAGACCAGGGTGTCAACGGCGAACGGTTTGGTCAGCACCTGCATGCCCGGGCCGAGCTGACCGTTGCCGATCACTGAGTTTTCCGCGTACCCGGTGATGAACAAGGTCTTCAGCCTCGGCCTGATTTGCCGACCCGCATCGGCCATTTGCCGGCCGTTCATGCCGCCCGGCAAGCCGACATCGGTGATGAGCAAATCGATGTGCGCGCCGGATCGCAATACTTCCAGTCCCTCAACGCTGTCGCCTGCTTCGAGCAGGTTGTAGCCGAGATCGTGCAGCACGTCTTTGAGCAGCGTTCGAACGGTGGGTTCGTCGTCGACGACCAGGATGGTTTCACCGGCCTTTGCCTGCAGGGTTGCCGAGCTTTGCGCGTCAGCGTGATTGCGCTGCGTTTCGCCGAGGTAACGCGGCAGATAAATGTACATCGTGGTGCCTTGACCCACGGTCGACTGCACGCGCACTTGCCCGCCGGATTGCTTGGTGAAACCGTAGATCATCGACAGCCCCAATCCGGTGCCCTGGCCCAGCGGTTTGGTGGTGAAAAACGGGTCAAAAGCCTTGGCGATCACTTCCGCACTCATACCGGTACCGGTGTCGGCAACCGACAGGCACAGGTATTGCCCTTCGGGCATCTCTCTTGAGCGCGCCGATTCAGCATCCAGGGTGCGATTGGCGGTTTCGACGGTGATGCTGCCGCCATCGGGCATCGCGTCGCGGGCGTTGATGCACAGGTTGAGCAGGGCGTTTTCCAGTTGACTGGCATCGACCAGCGCCGGCCACAGATCGGCGGCAATCACCGTCTTCAGACGAATGCTCGGGCCGACGGTGCGCTGGATCAGTTCGGTCATGCCGGCAATCAGCGCGTTGATTTCGGTCGGCCGTGGATCGAGGGTCTGGCGGCGGGAGAACGCCAGCAGGCGGTGGGTCAGGGCGGTGGCGCGTTTGGCCGCGTCCTGGGCGATCAGCATGTATTTGTCGATATCTTTCAGGCGACCTTGGGCGATGCGTTTTTCCATCAGCTCAAGGGAAGCGCAGATGCCCGCCAGCAGGTTGTTGAAATCATGGGCCAGACCGCCGGTGAGTTGCCCGACCGCTTCCATTTTCTGCGATTGCCGTAACTTTTCTTCGGCCTGCATCAGGTCAGCGGTGCGCGCCGAGACCCGTTGTTCCAATGTGTCATTGAGGGTTTTCAACGCGGCGGTGACCCGGTCGCGCTCGGCTTCGACGTTACGCCGGTCTTCGACATCGATCAGCACGCCGGGAAAGCGCAAAGGCGTGCCGTCTTCGGCGCACTCGACGCGGCCGTTCGCTTCAATCCAGGTGTATTTGCCATCCGCGCCGCGCACTCGGTACTGGTGCGAATAGGCGCCTCCTCGGGCAATGACTTCGTTGATGGCGGTTGTGAGTCCTTCCCGGTCGTCCGGGTGAACGGTCATCACCACCTGTTCCAGGCTCAGACCGTCCAGACCCCAGGCAGGATCGAGGTCGAAAACCCGGGCAAAGGCCTCATCGACGCTGAAACGATCGCTGGGCAAGTGCCAGTGCCAGGTGCCGATAATGGCGCCGGCGGCCAGGGCCAGTTGGACCCGTTCGATGTTTTCCCGAGCGATCGCTTCGCTGACGCGCAAGCGCTCTTGCGCGTCGCGGCGCTCGGTGACGTCGCTGAAGAAGATCGCAATCTGCCGATCGGCCGGGTCACCGACGCGCACGGCGCGCACATCGAACCAGCGTTCGAAGGTATTGGCGTAGTTCTCGAAGTTTGCCGGCTCGCCGGTTTTGGCCACGTGGCCGTAAGTCTCGAACCAGAATTTTTCCAGGTTGGGCGCAAACTCGGTGACCCACTTGCCACGCAGGTTGACCCCTGCCTGACGTTCGAACGCCGGGTTGGCCTCGACAAAGCAATAGTCGATGGGGTGGTCGTCAGCATCGAATTTGACTTTGACGATGGCGAATGCGGCTTCGATGGTTTCCAGAATGGTGCTGAAACGTTCTTCGCTGCGGCGCAATGCGGTTTCGGCGCTGCGCGAGCGAGTCAGGTCAAGCATCGCACCGATCATGCGTTCGGCCTGGCCATCGGCATTGCGGATCAGATGTCCGCGATCAAGCACTTCGGCGTATGAACCATCGTGGCAGAGGAAGCGGTACTCAGCGCTCCAGGTCGTGCCGCAGCCATCAATCGCCGAGCGAATCGAGGTTGTCACGCGCGCGCGATCCTGTGTGTGAATCTGCGCAAAACGCCAGTCACACGTCGGTTCTATGGCTGTTGATGCGTAGCCATACGCCTGTTGCAGCGAGTCGTTCCAGACGACCTGATTGGTTTTCAGATCCCAGTCCCAGACGGCGTCGCAGGTCGCCTTGACGGCCAGACGCAGGCGCGTGACCTCGGACTCAAGCTCCTCGCGAGTAAGCTGTTTCAGGATGTTCACCCTTCATGCGTTGATGGTTGGCTTGCGTTCAATTGGCGGGTTTCAAGCCCTCTGCTTCACAAGCTTTGTGAGCCATTGACCCAGGGTGGCCTGTTTAAGTTGCACGCGGGCCCGGTGCGCATGCGTTGTCATAACGCTTCGCCGCTATCCAGCGTGTCGAGCAAGCGTTGGCCGCGTTGCCACAGCGCCTGTTGCTTGGCTGGCGGCATGCGATCGAGGTTTTTGTACATCATGGCCATACGTTGATTGCCGCGCAGAAGGTCACCGTGGCGCATCAGGAAATGCCAGTACAAGGCGTTGAACGGGCAGGCGTTGTCGGCCGTGGTTTCACGTACCGAGTACGCACAGTCGCGGCAGTAGTCGGACATCCGATTGATGTACTGGCCGCTGGCGCAATAAGGCTTGGAACCGAGGTAGCCGCCGTCGGCGTGCATGACCATGCCGAGGGTGTTGGGCAGTTCGACCCAATCGAAAGCGTCCATGTAAATCGCCAGATACCATTCACAGATCTGCTTCGGCGCGATGCCGGCGAGCAAGGCGAAATTGCCGGTCACCATCAGCCGCTGGATGTGATGGGCGTAAGCATGTTTGAGGCTCTGGCCGATGGCCTGGCGCATGCAATTCATTTTGGTTGCGCCGGTCCAGTAAAACTCCGGCAACGACCGCTGGTTGGCGAATGCATTGCCCTCGGCGTACTCGGGCATGTGCAGCCAGTACACGCCACGGACATATTCGCGCCAGCCGATCAGTTGGCGAATGAAGCCTTCGGCAGCATTCAGCGCAATGCTGCCGGACCAGTAGGCCGACTCAACATCGCTGCAGAGTTGGCGCAGGTCCAGCAAGCCAATGTTCAGCGCTGCACTGATGCGAGCGTGGAATAGAAACGGCTCGTCGCTGGCCATGGCGTCCTGATAGTCGCCGAACCCGGCCAGGGCATAGTCGACAAAGTACGCCCAGAGTTTTTGGGCGTCGGCGTGTGTCACCGGATAGTTGAAGGCATCCAGACTGCCGTAGTGACTGGCAAAGCGTTGCTTGACCAGGGCGAGGACTTCGAGGGTGATTGCATCGTTGGCAAAACCGGCCGGGTAGGGCGCCTTGACGGATTTGGGCAGGGCTTTGCGATTGTCGGCATCAAAGTTCCACGCGCCGCCGACCGGCGTACCGTCACCGTTGAGCAGCAGGCGATTTTTGCGGCGCATCTCGCGGTAGAAGAACTCCATGCGCAACTGCTTTTTACCCGAGGCCCAAGCGCGAAACTCATCGCGGCTGCACAGGAAGCGGCCGTCGACGTGCCAATGGATCGGCAAGCCAGATGCCTTGAGCGATTGTTCCAGGCGCCAGTCTCCGCACTCCGTAATGTGCACTTCGCTCGCCTGCAATAAAGCCTGCCAGCGCTTTAACTCGCCGGGTACCGAGCCGCTGTTCTGCGGATCGTCGAGTGTCACGTATTGCACACGGATGCCCTGGCTCTGCAGCGCCTGAGCGAAGTGACGCATGGCGCTGAAAATCAGCGCGATCTTCTGTGGGTGATGGGCAACGTGGGTGGCTTCTTCCATGACCTCGACCATCAACACATGGTCGTGCTCGCCATCCAGATCGGCCAATGACGCCAGATCAAAAGAGAGCTGGTCACCCAGAACCAGGCACAGCCGACGAGTTTTGTTCATTTCACGAATTCAGCGTAAGAGCGGCAGGCTGCCAAGTGGACGTTTAATTGTTTAGTCCAGATAGTTGTACAGATTGTAGTCTTTGTATAGGTTTTTGTGCGGTGAATTGCGTGATTCCGGGTATTGGTGAATCGTATCTAACCGAAGCCTCAATATTCAGATCTCCCCTGTGAGAGCGAGCCTGCTCGCGAAGGCGTCATCACATTTAACATTTTGGCTGACTGACACGCCGCTTTCGCGAGCAGGCTCGCTCCCACAAGGGCTTGGACTCCGACTCGGATGAACGCTCCCGCTGTTGCGGGAGCGCTTGACGCCGCGTGGGAAGGCTTAGCCGGGATAAACGGGGTAGTCGGTGTAGCCTTCGGCGTTGCCGCCATACACCGTGGCCGGGTTCAACGCGTTGAGTGGCCAGTCATTGGCAATACGCGCGGGCAGGTCCGGGTTGGCCATGAACGGGCGGCCGAACGCGACGAAATCAGCCAGCCCGGAATCGAGCAACTGCGCGCCGGACTCGGCGTTGTAGCGGCCGGCGTAAATGATCGCGCCACTGAACGTGTCGCGCACGGCCTGGCGAAATGTGAGTGGCATGGCGGGCGCGTTGTCCCAATCGGCTTCGGCAATGGACAAATAGGCAATGCCCACGTCTTGCAGAATCTTGATCGCTTCGATGTAGGTGGTGTGCGGGTCCTCCTCGACCATGCCCAGATAAGTCCGCGCTTCATCGGTGGTGGTGAACAGCGGTGCAAAACGCACGCCGACTTTTTCCTTGCCGATGCACTCGGCAACACCGGCCACCACTTCACGCAAAAAGCGCAGGCGATTGTCCAGTGAACCGCCGTACTGATCGGTGCGCAGATTGCTGTGGGCGGAGATGAACTGGTTGACCAGATAGCCGTTGGCGCAATGCAGTTCGATGCCGTCGAAGCCGGCGTCCATGGCATTGCGCGCGGCCTGGATATACAACTGGACCAGTTCCTGGACTTCATCGGTGCTCAGCGCGCGCGGCGCCGAAGGCGGAACCAGTGCACCGGCGCCCGGCGCGGTTTCGATGAACACGCTGACCCGGTCAGTGGCCACGGCGGAGGCCGACACCGGCGCCGCGCCGTGCGGTTGCAACGCGGTGTGGGACACCCGGCCAACGTGCCAGAGTTGAGCGAAGATCACGCCGTCCACCGCATGCACAGCTTCGGTGACTTTGCGCCAACCGGCGATTTGCTCGGCGGTGTGGATGCCCGGTGTCCACGCGTAACCCTGGCCGCGCGGTTCGATCTGCGTGCCCTCGGTCACCAGCAAACCTGCACCGGCGCGCTGCTGGTAATAATCAGCCATCAGCTCATTGGCAATGTTGCCCGGCTGGGTGCTGCGCTGGCGGGTGAGGGGTGGCAGGACGATGCGGTTTTTCAGGGTGTGCAAACCCAGTGTCGCGGGTCGGAAATAGCTGCTGTGGTTCATGCAAATACCTTGTTGACTGGTTTATTAGACCAGTCGACTATTAATGAGATAAAAAATTTTTGCCGCTGAATCAGCCGAGCATCTTCAACAGTTGTTCGGCCACTGCGGCGGAGCTGGCAGGATTCTGGCCGGTGACCAGTTGGCCATCCGTGACCACATGTACCTGCCAGTCAGCGACTTTCGAGTAACGCCCGCCAAGACGCTGGAACTCGTCTTCGATCAGGAACGGCACGACATCGGTGAGGCCGACTGCGGCTTCTTCCGAGTTGGTAAAACCGGTGACCGCGCGACCGGCAATCAGCGCTTGACCGTCCGCCGTCACCACGTGACGCAATACGCCCGGCGCGTGGCAGACAAAACCGTGGGGTTTGTTGCTGCGGGCGAAGGCTTCGATCAAGGCAATTGAGCGTGGGTCTTCGGCCAGATCCCACAGCGGGCCGTGGCCACCTGGGTAAAACACCGCATCGAAATCGTCAGCGCGGACGTCCGCCAAGCGCCCGGTGTTGGCCAGTGCCTGTTGTGCTGCGGGATCGTTACGGAAGCGATCGGTCTCGGCGGTTTGCGCACCGGGCTCATCGCTTTTCGGGTCGAGCGGTGGCTGGCCACCGGCTGGCGACACCAGTGTGATGTCGGCACCGGCGTCCTTGAAGGCGAAGTAGGGGGCGGCGAATTCTTCCAGCCAGAAGCCGGTTTTCTTGCCGGTGTTGCCGAGTTGATCGTGGGAAGTCAAAACCATCAAGATTTTCATAGAGCACCCTGGATTGATCAGGTGGACTCGCCGTGCGAGGGATTCGCGTGGCGTCGACACCCGGAAAAGCGGTTGACGGGGCGCAGCATAGTTTCCAATTAGACCAGTCGTCTAGTAATTTTTTCGAGTGCAGGTTTTTCTCCGGCAGGTGTGGCAAACTCGCCATCCTCTGAAATATACGACTGGTCTATTGTCTGGTAATTTGCGCCCCATGAAACCGACCTACGACGACACTCGCCAACACTTGCTCGACACCGGCCACCGGATGATGGCCGAGAAGGGCTTCACCAGTGTCGGCCTTAACGAAATCCTGCAAACCGCCGGCGTGCCCAAGGGCTCGTTCTATCACTACTTCAAATCGAAGGAGCTGTACGGCCAGGCCTTGCTCGCGGATTACTTTGTCGGCTACCTCGCCGACATGGAGCGACGCCTGACGCTGCCGGGGCTGACGGCTTACGAGCGGCTGATGGATTACTGGCAGGGCTGGCAGGATCGCTGCACACTGGAAGGCCATGGCGATGAATGCCTGGTGGTGAAGCTCAGCGCCGAAGTCGCCGACTTGTCCGAGGCGATGCGCCTCACTTTGCGTGACGGCGCCGAGCAAGTGGTGGCGCGTATCGCTGAATGCATCGAACAAGGCCAGGCGGAAAACAGCCTGCCCGACGGCGATGCCCGGCAATTGGCGGAAACCTTGTATCAGCTGTGGCTGGGCGCGAGTCTGCTGAACAAACTGCAGCGTACCGGGCAGTCGCTGAACACGTCGATGGCCACCACCCAGCGACTGCTGCGCGTCTGATCGCGTTTTACTCAGAGCCGACCTGCCGACAACGGCAAGTCGGTGTTTACTCGCGTAATTGCCTCAAAACTCCGGCGTGTACTTCACACTGAACATCACATTGCGCGGGTCGCCGAAGTTGTTGTTGCCGTTGAGTTGGTTGTACGCGGAGGCGTAGTAGCGCTTGTCGAACAGGTTGTTGGCGTTGACCGCCAGGCCGATTTCCTTGCTCAACTGGTAGCCGAGGCGCGCGCTCCACACGGTGTAGCCCGCCACATCGTAGGTGTGTTCGTAACCCAGCGTATGGCTTTGCGTGGTGAAACCGAGGCCGGTGCTGACGCGTTGCCAATCGCCGCTGAACTGGTAATCGCCCCACACGCGCAGCATGTGCTTTGGCGTCCAGGTGCTGAAGACTTTGCCTTCGTTGTCCGGGTCATCCAGGTACTGGGTGGTGTTGTAGGTGTAGCCGGCGAAGAGTTGCAGGTTGTTCAGGACTTCGCCGCTGATCTCGGCCTCGATCCCCTGGCTGCGCACTTTGCCGGCCGCGTTGGAGCAATACCAGCCGTCGCAGACCATGCCCGAGGCGAGATCGTTGATGGCGCGGTTTTCCTGGTCATAGCGGAACACCGCCAGCGAGGTATTGACCCGGCCATCCATCAATTCGCCCTTGAGGCCGACTTCGTAGTTGCTGCCCACTACCGGTTTCAGCGTCTTGCCGCTGACGTCGCGGTTGGTTTGTGGTTCGAACACATCGGTGTAGCTGGCGTACACCGCCCACTCGCGGCTCAAGTCGTAGACGATACCGGCGTACGGCGTGACCACGCCGGTTTCCGTTACGATGCTTTCCGGTTGCGCGATCGCCGCGTTGAAGGCTCTTTGCGTCGAGTACTGATAGCTGTAGTCATACCAGCTGACGCGCGAGCCGAGCACCAGGGTCAGTGGATCGATTGGCTTGATCCGCCAGCTGCCGTACAAGCCTTTTTGGTGAATCTCGTATTTGCTCGGCGTGGCTTGGCCGCCCGGTGTGTTGAGAATCCCTTCGTAGCTGATGTCCGGACGGTCGTGATCGATGCCGAAAATGGTATCGGTGGTGTTGTTGTTGAAGGTTCGGGCGATTTTGTCGTCACTGGTGTATTTCGAGTAGTTGCCGCCGAGCATCACTTCGTGGGCCATGGACAAGGCTTCAAACTTGCCGGTGACGTTCATGTCGAGACCGAGTTTGGTCGCATCGAAATCGGTGACGAAATCGGCGTACTGAATGCCGCTGCCATCGGGGTTGATACCGTCGCCGCTGGTTTGCAGACGCTGGCTTTTGCCCTTGTTGGTTTCGTCCATGCGCACCGCGCCGACCTTGAACGCCCAATCGTCGTTGAAACGGTGTTCCAGATCGGCATAAAGCGTGGTGACGTCGATGTCCAGATGGTTCCAGCGCGCACCGCCATAAGTGGAGCGCGGCACATTCAGCGGTTTGCCGTCGGCGTAGCGCGGCAGGCCACGGATCATCGGGCGTGACTCGCCATCGGAATTGCTGATGGCCAGACCCAGGGTGGTGTCGTCGCGCAGATCAAAGTCCAGCGCGCCGTACAGTGAGTGGGTTTTGCTCCATTCGTAATCGACGAACGACTGGCTCTGGTCTTCGTCGGCCACGAAGCGGCCGCGTACGGTGCCCGTGGAGTTCAGCGGGCCACCGGCATCCAGTTGCAGGCCGTAGTGATCCCAGGAGCCGGCCTTGCCGGTGAGGGTCACGGTCGGCGCATTCTGCCCGCGTTTGCGCACCAGATTGATCGCGCCGCCGGGGCTGCCAGTACCTTGTAGCAGGCCGGAAGCGCCGCGCAAAATTTCCAGGCGATCGAAGAAAATCAGATCCTGAGTCGCCCAGTTACCCAAGGCATAGGTGTTGCGCGGGATCGGCACGCCGTCGTATTGCCAGTCATCGATCTGAAAGCCGCGTGAGGAAATGATCATGCCTTTGCCCACGCCCTGCAAACCGACCAACCCCGTGGTCTTGTTGACCGCGTCTTTGAGATCAACCAGATCCTGATCGTCCATCTGCTTGCGCGTCATCACGGTGATCGACTGCGGAATTTCCTTGAGCGTGTGCGTGCCTTTGCCGATGGTCACGGCGCGTGCGGTGTAGGAGTTCGAGCCTTCTGTGGTAGCGTCGAGGCTGCGTTCAACGATGTTGGTGGCGTCCAGTTGCAGGGAGGCGCTGCTGTCGCTGGCGGGTTCGACGCTGAAGTTGCCTTGGCCCGTCACGCGTAACTGCAAACCGCTGCCCGACAGCGCTTTTTGCATCGCTTGCTCGGCCGGCATTTGCCCGATCACCGCTGGCGCGCGTTTGCCCTGGACCAGCGCCGGCTCCAGCGAAATGATCTGCCCGCTCTGGCCGGCGATGGCGTTGAGGGTGCTGGCGAGAGGGCCGGCCGGCAGGTTGAACGTCAGGTCTTGCGCCAGCGCTGAGGCCGACAACGTCGCCAAAGCAACGGCAGCGGAAAGGGTACGGGGCCACGTGTTGAACACAACATTCTCCTGTTTTTATGCAAGTGTCAGGAGATAGGTGCGATGAGAAATGAAAACCGGACACAAACAAGAACGATTTTCATAAAATAGTTTTGCCGTCTCATCTTTTACTGATCAACGTCAGCCACGGGCTGTAGCGATCGACACGGATCGGCAGGGTTTCGGCCAGCGCACTGAAGGTGCGCTGCGGGTCGTCCAGCGGGAATACACCCTGGACGCGCAAGCCTCGAATGTCCGGAGCAACCCGGACAAATCCTCGGCTGTAGGGGCGCAAGGCCTCGACCACCTGCTCCAGAGATTCATCCAGCACATTCAATCGGCCGTTCAACCAGTCGGCGCGGCGGCGCTCATCGCCGCTGGCGAACGTGATGTGGTGCGAAGAGAGCAGCACCGCCTGACCTTCCTTGACGATTTGCGTGGTGCCGTCGAACAGCCGCGCTTCGACCGAGTGCTGCAACACCACGAGGCGACTGGCGTCCTGCTCCTGCGCAACGAGAAAGCGCGTGCCCAAGGCGCGCATTTCGCCTTCGGCCGTGCGCACGATCAGCGGGCGGCGCGGATCGGCAGCGACGTCGATGATCAGTTCACCGTGGCGCAAAATGAGCACGCGTTGCTGACCGTCGAAGCGCAGGTCGACGGCACTGTCGGCGTTCAGGCTCAGGCGGCTGCCATCGCTCAGATTGAAGCTCTGGCGCTGGCCACGCCCGGTGTGCAGGTCAGCCAGCAACGATTCACCGAACTGACTTTTGCTGCCCAGCCACAGGCTGCCGCCGAGCAGGCCCAGGCCGGCGATCACGCGCAGGGCGTCGCGGCGCGAAGCCTGTGGCTGCAGTAAAACCTGACGGGCTTCGCTGGCTTGGCCGGGCAAGCGTCGATCCAGCGTGCGCACGGTGTTGAACGAGCCACCGAGACGTTCCTGCAGTTTGTCCCACGCCTGGCTGTTTGCGCGATCGCTGGCCAGCCAGGCGTTGAAGCGCTCCTGCAGGGCGAGGTCGGGCGTGCCGGCGCGAAGCTTGACCATCCAGTCGATGGCTTGCTCACTGACCGGGTCCAGGCGCGGCTTGCTCATGAGGCCATTTCGCACAGGTAGCACTGGCGCAAGGCCTGCTTCATGTAGCGGCTGACCGTACGCTCCGACAGCCCGAGTTTTTGCGCAATCGCCACGTAGCTCAAGCCGTCCAGTTGGCTGTAGAGGAACGTGGCTTTGACGATCAGCGGCAAACCATCGATCGCCCGGTCGATGGCGACCAGCGCCTCAATCAGTTGCAGTTGTTCTTCGGGGGAGGGCACCAGCACCTCGGGCAGCGTCGACAAACGCTCAAGGTAGGCGAGTTCCAGTTTGCGCCGGCGATGACGATCGAATATCAGGCGGCGCGCAATGGTCGACAGGTACGCGCGCGGTTGCTCGATGCTGTCCGGGTCGACGCGCGCCACCAGCAATTGGCAAAAGGTATCGGCGGCGGTGTCCTCGGCGTCCGCGTGATTGCGCACCTGCCGATTGATGTGTTGCAGCAGCCAACGGTGATGGTCGCTGAAAAAGAATCCCAGCTTGCTGGACGGAGGAGATTGCACTGGTCGACTTTCCAGATGTTAGTGAGAATCTCTCTCAATACTACCTGCGTCGCCAGAGCCAGTGCAATGTCCCAACGTTAATGTCGGGCGATTACGCCGACACTGTGGTTAGGGCGCCGCCCACTCATCACGAAATTCCAGCAGAAAATCCACAAACGCCCGCACCCGTTGCGGCACATGACGACCATGCGGGTACAGCAATGTATAAGGTCGCGAGCGGCCGCGGTACGGTTGCAACACCTCGACCAGACGACCATCAGCCAACTCTTCTTCGACGATAAACTTGTACGTCTGAAACAGCCCGGCAGCGTGTTTGGCAAGCGTGACGCCGCCCAGCACGTCGTCGGAACAAGAATAACCGCCGTCGGACATCACCTCTCGATCCTTGCCATCCTCCTGAAACAACCAGGAAATCCGCCGCCCGCTGCTGGGCAGTTCGAACTGGATGCACTCGTGCTCAAGCAGATCCTCCAGCGTCTGCGGGGTACCGGCCTTGCGCAAATATTCGGGCGCGGCGACCACCACCAGTTTGGCGTCTTCGAGCAACCGGGCAATCAGGCTCGAGTCCGGTTGGGCACGGACGCGGATCGCCAGGTCGTAGCCTTCCTCGACAAAGTCGATGTTGCGATTGCCCAAGTGGATGTCGACGGTGACGTGCGGGTACAGCGCGCGAAACTTTGGCAGCAGCGGCAGGATGCGGTGATGGCCGTAGGTGGTGGGCAGGCTGATACGCAGGCGTCCCGAGGGCGAGGTTTGCGCGCCCATGACTTCTTGTTGCGCTTCGACCAATTGCGCCAGTGCCTGACTACAGTGTTCGAAAAACTTTTTCCCGGCCTCGGTCAGGCGAATGCTGCGCGTGGTGCGGGCAAACAGCCGCGAGCCGAGGCGCTTCTCCAGACGCAGAATCGAGCGGCTCACCGCTGCCGGTGTCACCCCGGCAAGCTGGGCGGCGGCAGTGAAACTACCGGCCTCGGCGGCGAGACAAAAGAGTTCGATACTGCCCAATTGCAAGTCATCAAAGTGACGCTTCATGTTTGATTACACCGAGGATCAACCGACATTCCGCTCTCTGTTTACCACAGCACGCCGTGCCATCGGTATGGGGGTTTTGGTGAAGTGACTAATGCGACGAAACATAGAGTGAAGGCGTTGCCGGCGCCGGTAGCGCATACGTGGCTTTCATCCATTCAATCTCGGCCTGCGGGGTGCGGCCGAAAAAGCGTTTGAACTCGCGACTGAACTGCGAGGCGCTTTCATAGCCGACGTTGAACGCCGCGGCCGACGCGCTCATGGCATGGCGCAACATCAACAGGCGCGCCTGGTGCAGCCGCGTCGACTTCAGGTATTGCATGGGCGAGGCGTCGGTGACGTTGCGAAAATGCAGGTGAAAACTCGGCACGCTCATGCTCGCTTCCTGGGCCAGTTGCTCGACGTCCAGACGTTGCTGATAACAACTGTGGATCTTGCGGATCGCGCGGCTGACCTGGCCGAAGTGCCCCTGCCGATTGAGCGCGGCACGCATCGAGCCACCTTGCTCGCCGGTGAGGATGCGGTAATAGATTTCCCGCAGCAGCGCCGGCCCGAGAATCTGCGCCTCGCCGGCCACGCTCATCGCTTGCAGAAAGCGCAAGGTCGACTCGCGCAGTGAGTCGTCCATCGGCGAGGCGTACATGCCTTTGGGCGGCGCATCGCTGACACCATGGATCTCGTCGACTTGCAGCATCAACTCGCTGGCCAGTTGCAGATCCAGGCGCATATAAATGGCGAGCATCGGCTCGGCGGCCGTGGCGTCGGTTTCCATGGTGAACGGGATCGGCACCGATACCACCAGATAATGCTGGGCGTCATAGACGTAGATGTCTTCACCCAGATAACCGCGCTTGCGGCCCTGACACAAAATCACGATGCCCGGATCGTAAAGCACCGGCGTGCGCGTCAACGGCCGATTCGAGCGCAGGAAACGCACCTCCTCAAGGGCGCTGAGGTTATAGCCCTCGACCGGCGCGAGGGTCTCCAGCAACTGCACCATGCGTGCGCTCGTCGAATCGGCCTGCTGCATTGAATACTCCCTCAATGATCGGTGGAGCGGGTCAACGCTTCCCATTGATCGATTTCGGCGGCCGCGTGTTGGAGCTTGTCGCGCACCAACCGCAATGCGTCACTGCCCAACAGCAAATGCGCGGGCGGCGCACGGCTGTCGATAATTTGCAGCATGGCCTGTGCGGCCTTTTGCGGGTCACCAAGTTGCTTGCCGCTCTTGTCTTCCCGTGCCTTGCGGATCGGATCGAAACTGGCGTCATAGTCGGCAATGCTGCGCGTCGTGCGTTGCATCGAGCGACCGGCCCAATCGGTGCGAAACGAGCCCGGGGCCACGGCGGTGACAAAGATATTGAAAGGCCGCAGCTCTTTGCTCAGCGTATCGGAGATGCCTTCGAGCGCAAACTTGCTCGCGCAGTAATACGAGATGCCCGGCATGGTGATCGTGCCGCCCATCGAGGTGATGTTGAGAATATGCCCGGCGCGGCGCTGGCGGAAAAACGGCACAAACGCCTTGGTCACCGCCACCGCGCCGAAGACGTTGACCTCGAACTGCCGACGCATGTCTTCCAGCGGCGACTCTTCGAAGATGCCTTCGTGGCCGTAGCCGGCATTGTTGACCAACACATCGACCGGGCCGTGCGTGGCTTCAACCGCCATGACCACGCTGTCGATCCGCGCAAAATCGGTGACATCGAGGACCACGCCATACGCGTTATCCATGGACAGCGCCTGAAAGGCCTGCAAGTCGGCTTCACTGCGCACCGTGCCGATCACGCGATGGCCCGCTGCGAGTGCTTCTCTAGCCAGCGCGTGGCCGAAGCCACTGCTGACGCCAGTGATGAACAGGGTTTTCGTGCGGCTCATGAGCGACTCCAATGCTTGGGTGTGGCGTCATGGTAACGAGCCGCAAAACGCCGACCTATGCCGGTTCGTCTTCGAGCATTGCCTATTCCTATCAGCCACGAGCCGTTCAGGTCAGCAGTTCAGTGATCCACTGCGCCTCTCGGGCAAGCTCATCGGCTTTGTCTGCCGGCAAAGCTTGTCGGGCCTGGGTAAGTTGGCTGAGGGTTTTTCGTTTGTGTTGTAGCTTGCGCTGCCATTTGCTCAGAAAAGCGGGGCTGCGCGCCTGCATCTGCAAGGGTCCGAAGTACAGCTCCTGAGCCGTGTACGTCACCGGGCCGACGCGCTCGGCGACGATGATTTCGTAGTCGAAGCGGTTTTCCCGCAGCAGTTCTTCGCTGAGGATGCAGTAGTCGTTATCCATCAACCATTGACGCAAGGGTTGCTCGCCGCCATTGGGTTGCAGGATCAGGCGTTCGCGGCCGCTCAGGTGCGCCTTGCCGCTGTCGAGAATGTCACGGATGGTTTCGCCACCCATGCCGCAGATGCTGATCGCGGTGATCGCATCGGCGGGCTTGATCGCCGCCAGACCATTGGCCTGGCGCACGATGATGCGGGTGTGCAGATCGTTCTCGCGCACGGTGCGTTGCGCGGCATGAAACGGCGTCAATGCGACTTCGCCCGCCACTGCGGCCTCGATGGCACCACGGCGCATCAGCGCCACGGGCAGATAAGCGTGATCCGAGCCAATATCGGCCAGCCGTGCGCCGGCCGGAATGTGTGCGGCCACGCGTTCCAGGCGCATGGACAATGTCTGTTCGTTCAACGGCAACCCCTGTGCTGCGGCATCTTTGGCAGGCAAAGGGGGGCGACTCTGGCGAGCAATGCCGACGCTGTCAAATGCCGCCGACAGAATCGTCGCTGGCGTCTGGCAGATCCGCGTGCGCAGAACTGCCAGGGCCGCTGGGGTTTACTCAGCCAATGTCGCGTTGTCGATCACGAAACGATATTTCACATCGCCCTTGAGCATGCGCTCGTAGGCGTCGTTGATCTGATCGGCGCGGATCAGTTCGATGTCGGAGACGATGCCGTGCTCGGCGCAGAAGTCGAGCATTTCCTGGGTTTCAGGGATGCCTCCGATCATCGAACCGGCAATCGTGCGGCGCTTCATGATCAGGTTGAACACGTTCGGCGACGGGTGCGAGGTGGCCGGCGCACCGACCAGCGTCAACGCACCATCACGCTTGAGCAGCACCAGAAACGCATCGAGATCGTGCGGCGCGGCGACGGTGTTGAGGATCAAGTCGAAGCTCTTGGTGTGCGCAGCCATTTCTTCGGGATTGCGCGACACCACCACTTCATCGGCGCCCAACGCTTTTGCCGCTTCTCGTTTGGATTCAGACGTGGTGAAGGCGACGACATGCGCACCCAAGGCGTGAGCCAGTTTGATGCCCATGTGGCCGAGACCACCGATGCCGACCACGCCGACTTTTTTACCCGGCCCGGCATTCCACTGACGCAGCGGCGAGTAGGTGGTAATACCGGCACACAGCAGTGGCGCGACGGCGGCCAATTGCGCTTCGGGATGGCGAATGCGCAACACGTAGCGCTCATGCACGACGATGTTTTGCGAGTAGCCGCCGAGCGTCCAGCCCGGTGAGTCCGGGGTCGGGAAGTTGTAGGTGCCGATCATGCCGTCGCAGTAGTTTTCCAGGCCGGTTTCGCAATCATCACAATGTTTGCAGCTGTCGACGATGCAGCCGACGCCGACCAGATCGCCGACTTTGAAGTCCGCGACATGCGCGCCGACCGCCGAAACCCGACCGACAATTTCGTGCCCCGGTACGCAAGGAAACTGCGTGCCAGCCCACTCGGCGCGCACTTGATGCAAGTCCGAATGGCAGATGCCGCAGAAGGCGATATCGATCTGCACATCATGGGCGGCAGGGGCGCGGCGGTTGATCTGCATCGGCTCAAGGGGTTTGTCGCCAGCGTGGGCGCCGTAGGCATGTACGAGCATGGGAACATCCTCAATCGGTGGGTCGTGAAACCATTCTTGATGTTCTGCGGCGCGGAGCAGTAGTGCATTCCTGTGCAATCGTTGCCTGATCCTGCGAGGGCTTGTGACGTTGCGGTGACAGACGCTCACGCTGTTTGCGGGTAATCTGCCGGCTCGCTGACAACAATAAAAACAGGAGTCACTGATGCAACCGATCCGTCTCGGTCTGGTGGGCTACGGCAAGATTGCCCAGGATCAACACGTCCCGGCGATCAACGCCAATCCAGCTTTTCAGTTGGTGTCTGTCGCCACCCAGGGCAAGCCTTGCCCCGGTGTCGAGAATTTCCATTCCCTGAGCGAATTGCTGGAGAACGGCCCGCAGGTTGACGCGATTGCCTTCTGCACGCCGCCGCAAGGGCGCTTTGCCCTGGTGCAAGAAGCGCTCGCCGCTGGCAAGCATGTGCTGGTGGAAAAGCCGCCGTGCGCCACGTTGGGCGAGGCGTTGGCATTGGTGGATCTGGCGGCGGCGCAGGGTGTCAGCGCGTTATTCGCCTGGCATTCACGCTACGCGCCCGGCATCCAGATCGCGCGAGACTGGCTCGCCACCCGCACCCTGCAAAGCGTACAGATCGACTGGAAAGAAGACGTGCGCAAATGGCACCCCGGCCAGACCTGGATCTGGCAACCCGGCGGCCTCGGCGTGTTCGATCCGGGTATCAACGCCTTGTCGATCGTCACTCATCTGCTACCGCTGCCCCTGTTCGTCGAATCCGCCGAACTGCGCGTACCGAACAACTGCCAGTCGCCGATTGCCGCGTCGATCAAAATGTCTGACGCACGTCAGCTTGATGTGCGTGCGGAGTTCGATTTCGACCATGGGCATGATGAGCTGTGGAGCATTGAGGTTCGTTGCGCCGAAGGTGTTTTGCGTCTGGACAACGGCGGCGCGTTGTTGAGCATCGACGGCGTGCGTCAGTCGGTGTCGGAGGAGGGTGAGTACGCGGCGGTTTATCGGCATTTCCAGCAGTTGATTGGTGATAAGGCCCGTGACCTGGATGTGCAGCCGTTGCGCTTGGTGGCGGATAGTTTTTTTGTCGGGAGTCGGGTGGCGGTCGAGGCGTTTTACGACTGATTAAAAACCTGTCGGGAGCCTCTGTGTGATGCTGCGTGCTCGCAGATTTATTTCGCAATAGAAACCGCAGCGCCGGGCTTCACATCCGTTCGTGGCTGGTCGACAATGCGCGCTCTGTTCCGGGGTAGTTCAGCGGTAGAACACTCGGCTCTTAACCGGGTGGGCGCTGGTTCGAATCCAGCCCCCGGACCCATTACATTTCAGGGTCACAAGGAAGTATGTCCAGGCACGACAGTGATTTCGACGAGCGCGGTGGAGTGAATGCCGGTTATGCGGTGTATCAACTCTCCCGAGCGTTGACCGCTTCGCCGAGCGACGCTGACCCACAGGCACGCAGGCGCATCGAACGTTGGCTGCGGGTTGTCGAGCATCTGATGCAGGGCAGCGCACAGCACGGTTCGCGCGTGCCGTTCGCCGATATACCGGCGTGGGTCACACTGGAAGTGGCTACGGGGGGCTTTGCCACTGGGCAGCTCTTGGCCGGTGGCAACTTGACTGCTTATGAGCAACAGTTGGCTGCGTCGATCCCCGGTATTCGTGCAGGCCATGAGCGGCTCGATCTCAATGTCTGGCATCTTTCGGATGCGGGTATTGCAGCGCTGCAAGCGCGTTTAGCGAAAGGCAATTATCAGATCGATGTCCCGGAGGAAGCTGCGCTGCTGACAGTGTCATGGCTTCTGCAGCATCAGCGTACTGACGAAGCACGAACGCTGATCGAGCAGATCGCGCCGTTCTTCGATCGCCTGCGTTTCTTCCCGACCGCCGTCGATGAGCCGCCGATTTCGACGGCCGAGGTGCACGTTTTTGACACCGCCAGTGTCAGGCAGCAATTGGCGCAGCAATTGGCTCAACCCCGTCTGGCCATGCAAAAGCACGTCGTTGAAAATCGCCTGCCTCTCTACGACGCAACGGTCTCGCTGTTTCTGTTGACGTATCAGGATGGCTGGCCTTGCAGACACTTTCCTGAAGGTTGGTTCGAGCGCGCAACTGCACTTGGAACGCAGATCGCTGAAACCTGTGGCGTTGAACTTCACAGCAATGGTCCATTCAAGACCCGGTCAGCGGAGCTGTTTGCGTTACTCGCGCAGTGTTTCCGTGATCAAGCCTCGCTGACGGGCCGACACGTCGGTCGTATCCGGCAAATTGTCGATGATTTTGTCGCCAAACACGGTCATCCCGAATCCGACGCACATTCCATCAAACGAGCAGAGCAGCGCAATCACGTGGCGGCCCCGGGGCATCATTTGGTTGCGCGGGTTGTTGCGGCGCGTCTGGCAAGTTATCCGGGGGCGGACGGTGTCAGTGACTTTTCGCCGCTGCTGATACCCATCGCCGATGCAGAAGCCAAGCATTACGCGCTGACCGTTGGGGCGATTATTCCGTCTGCTGTTCGTCGGCGTCTCGAACGTTGCCGCAAAGGCACAATCGCCGAGTTGATTGACCATGGCTTGATTTCATCTGGCGATACTGTGGCGCAGGTTTTGCCAGCCATGACGGCTGAAATCTGTAGCGCCGGATATCAAGACAAGACGCTGCAGGCGCTGGCAGGTGCCACGTATCGTGCCTTCCGCCGTCGGCGGTCATTGTTGCTGCTCAACCTGCAAAGTCAGGTCAAAATTGTCGAGTTACCTTGGGTCGCCGCTATAGAGAGTGAACGTGAGGACAGCGGCATGGCCACTGCGGGCGCCCGACAGACGTTGGTCGAAGCCTCTGCAATGACCCTCAATGCATTTGCGCAGGCAATTCTTCCGAACAAGCTGCTGCAGGAGTTTGTTTCACTGGCTGAAACGGCGAAGCTGGATCTTCCCTTCGTCGAAGAGGTGGCGGCTGACATCTTCATGGGCGCTTTCTCCAACAAGTTCACAAGAGCGGCCAGGCAATCGGCAAGGCTGATAGCCGGCACGCTTTACGCCCGCTATTACGACATTGATACGGATGAGCTGGCAGACCTCCCCGATCAGCGCCGATCGCGGCACAAAAGAAACGGCCCGGATGCCTTGGCGACGCTGTGCGCGCGGCGCGCAAACGCCACCTTGGGCACATGGCAGCCAGCGGTCAACGGCACGATCCTCGAACAGCAACAGATTCTGACAACACAAAACCTCGCGCCGTTGTTTGGCGAATTGAATCTGAAAGCGCTACTGCATCACCGTTTGGGTGCGCTGGCCCTTGCGTGCTTCGAGTGGGTTTGCAAGCGGCAACAAATGCACATCGAGCACTACCATGGCCGTCTGCTAATGTTGAAAAATTCAGCGTATGCCTGGCGCCAGATGGTGTTTTATCTGTCGATGCTGGATGGCGAACGGGTGCGTTCGGCGCTCGACAGTCTTGAGTCGCATTTTGCAGCCCAATCGAGTGAATTCCGGGAAAGATTTCTGCCCGCCATGGTTGGTTTGCGCGTCGCCGTTAACGGGCATCGGCTGACCTTGAGTCGTCAGGAACATGAGGGCGCCAAGGTTTTTCTGGGATGGACCACTGAGCGGCATTGGTTAATGCCTTCGTAACCTCCGAGTCTCCATGGCGCGGCAAATCTGTCAGAGCGCTCCGCAAGCCTGCACTGGACAGCAGGCTTGCGGCGCAGGAGCAGGAACTCCGCTCAAAAACGATCCAGCCTGTACGGTTTGTTGATCGGCAGCGTGCAAGCATCGTGCGCCACCGGCATAACCATCCGCACCACCATCTCCGCCGTCACCGCCGCCTGCGTCAGCCCCAGATGCTGATGCCCAAACGCAAGCAACACCCTGCCATCACACACCTGATCAATCACCGGCAATGAATCTGGCAACGAAGGTCGAAAGCCCATCCACGGCGTCGCGGCTTCCACGTTCAGGTCCTTGCGAAACAAGCCCTGACTCAACCGTTGCAACTGCCATGCGCGTGCCATGTTCGGTGGTTTCGTAAGCCCGGCGAACTCGACAGTTCCGGCCAGGCGCAAGCCCTCGGACATTGGCGTCATGATGAACTTGCGCTCCAGCGAGGTGACGGGGAAGGGCAGTCGGTCATGTTCGTGAGGCAGCATCAGGTGATAACCGCGCTCGGTGTCCAGCGGCACTTTTTTGCCGGTCAATGCCGTGGTCAGCTTCGCCGAGTGCGCGCCGCAGGCGATCAGCACGCGGCTTGCGGTCAGTTCACCTGAGCCGGTGATCAGCGAAACGCCGTGTTCCTGCGCAGAGCCGCCCTGAACCTGTTGTTGCACAAAACTCACGCCGCTGGCCTTTGCCGCTTCGACCAATTCACACACCACACGGTACGGATCGATGAAGTGTCCGGTGCGTGGGAAGAACAAACCGCCCTGAATCCGGTCACTGAGTTGCGGCGCCGTCTCGCGAACCGTGGCGGCCTGCCAGAAGTCGACCGGCACATTTTGCTGGCGCATCTTTGTTTGCAGCGCGTCGATGGCCTGACGCGCCTCGGCACGTTCGAACACCAATAACGATCCGTCCACCTTGAGCAGGTCTGGCCGCTTGATGTCGCTGAGCAAACGGTGCCAGGCATCCAGACTGCTTTCATTCAGCGCGCGCAAACCGGCAACGGTGTTCTGAAAAGGCGCCGGGCGCAGATTCAACAGCAGTCGGGTGAACCACGGCAGGGCGCGCGGCAGGTACTGCCAGTCCAGCCGCAACGGCCCCATCGGGTCCATAAGCATGGCCGGCAAGCGTTTGAGAATTGTTGCATCGGCGATTGGAAACACTTGCTCCGTCGCCAGATGCCCGGCATTGCCGAACGAGGCACCCTGGCCCGGTAGCTGTTGATCGATCACCACTACCCGCAAACCCTGGCGAGCCAGACGCAGCGCGCAGGCGACGCCGATGATGCCGGCGCCGACCACGGCGATGTCGTGGGAAACGTTATTCGCCATGGTGCTGCGCTTCCCTATGGCCATCGAGCAGACGCCGCACCTGCAGTGGATTGGCCTGTTGCAGCGCGCTGGGCAACAAGCTTTCGGGGAAATCCTGGTAGCAGACCGGCCGCAGGAAACGCAGGATCGCCGCCGTGCCCACCGACGTGGCGCGTGCATCGGACGTGGCCGGGAATGGCCCGCCATGCACCATCGCCTCGCAGACTTCGACACCGGTCGGCCAGCCATTGATCAGCAGGCGACCGGCCTTGCGCTCCAGCGTTGGCAGCAATGCGCGGGCTTGAGCGACATCGTCATCATCGAGGTGCAAGGTGGCCGTCAGTTGACCTTCCAGATGCTCGCTGACTTGACGAACTTCTTCGTCACTGGCGCACTGCACGATCAGCGAGGCGGCACCGAACACCTCGGCTTGCAGGGTCTGATCCGTGAGAAAATCCACAGCCTCGGTGACGAACAGATGGGCCTGACATTGATTCGGCCCGGTGGCGGGTTGGCCGCTGGCGGCAAGCTTCGCCCGCGCGTTCTCGGCCAGTGCGTTCACGCCAGACGCATAGGCGCTGAAGATGCCAGGCGTAAGCATGGTCTGCGCCGGACTGCGCTGAATGTGTTCGCCAGCGGCGGCGATAAATGCATCCAGTGCTGGGCCCTTGCGGGCAATCACCAGTCCCGGGTTGGTACAGAATTGCCCTGCACCCAGCGTCAGCGAGGCAACAAAACCTTGCGCCAGCGCTGGCGCGCGATTGCGCAACGCCGCCGGAAACAGCAACACCGGGTTGATCGAACTCATTTCCGCATACAGCGGAATCGGCTCGGGACGCGCCTGTGCCGCTTGGCTCAGTGCCAAACCACCGCTGCGCGAGCCGGTAAAACCCACCGCTTTGATGCGCCGATCAGCGACCAGCGCAATGCCCACTTCGCGCCCGGAACCGTACAGCAACGAAAATACGCCGTGTGGCAAACCACAGGCTGTTACCGCCCGAGCGACCGCACGGCCGACCAGCTCACTGGTGCCGGGATGCGCACTGTGCGCCTTGACGATTACCGGACAACCGGCAGCCAGTGCCGACGCCGTGTCACCGCCCGCCACCGAGAACGCCAACGGGAAGTTACTCGCGCCAAACACGGCTACCGGCCCCAGCGCAATCTGCCGTTGACGCAGATCGGAACGCGGCAACGGCTGACGTTGCGGCTGCGCGGTGTCGACGCGCACGTCCAGCCATTCGCCGGCTCGCACCGTGCGGGCGAACAGGCGCAATTGCTGGCAGGTGCGGCCGCGCTCACCGGTCAAACGCGGGCGTGGCAGGCCGGTTTCGGCGTGCGCGCGGTCAATCAGCTCCTCACCGAGGGCTTCGATTTGCTCGGCAATGCTTTCGAGAAATTCGGCGCGAACATTCAGAGCTGTCTCGCGATACCCATCGAACGCTGCCCAGGCCAGCGCGCAGGCCTGTTCGACATGCTCGGCCGACCCACCGGCATACGCCGGTTCCAGCGGTTCATCGGTGGCCGGGTTGATCCCGTGAATGGCGGCGCGATTACCCGCAACCGTGTGCTGCCCGATCAACATGTGGCCCGTCAGAGTCATGGTGTCTTCCTGATAAAAATGAGAAGTACCTGCCGCGGTTTTCGCGGCAGGTGAGGGCGTGTCAGGCGAAGTTCTGTTCCGCCGACCAGTTCTCGTACCAATGACGGAACAGCGAATACTGCTTCTCGGCATAACGACGCTGCGAGTCACTCAACGCATCGCTCTCGTTAAAGTGCAGGGTGTATTCCTTGTCACCGTTGAGCACCATCAAGTGCTTGTAATACAGCACCAGGTCGCAGCCTTCATCGAACGACGACAGCACCGCCAGCGCCGATTCCAGCTCCCGTGCCTGACGACGAGCTTTGGCATCACCTTTGGCCGCCAGCTTGCTCAGCGCCACCAGTTGCAGCACTTCACGGGGCAGGGCGTTGCCGATACCGGTGATGGCGCCGGTGGCGTTGCAGTTGACGAAACCGTGCACCACTTGCGTGTCGACCCCGACCATCAGGGTCACGTCATCGTCCTTGGAGGTGATGTTTTCGGCGGCGTAACGCAGGTCGACGCCACCGCCAAACTCCTTGAAGCCGATCAGGTTCGGGTACTCGCGGCGCAGTTCGAAGAACAGCTCGGCGCGGGTCGCGAAGCCGTAGTAAGGGCTGTTGTAGATCACCGCCGGCAGCTTCGGCGCCGCTTGCAGAATCGCCGCGAAGTGCGCCTTCTGCGCAGTCGCCGAAGCACCCCGGGACAGCACGCGGGGAATCACCATCAAGCCCTGTGCGCCGACTTTCGCGGCATGCGCGGCATGGGCAACCGCTTCGCGGGAATTCACCGCGCCGGTACCGACAATCGTCGGAATTCCCGCCGCCACCAGACGCGCCACGCCTTCTTGACGCTCGGCCTCGGTGAGCAGCGGCCAGTCGCCCATCGAGCCGCAATAAACCACGGCGCTCATGCCGATATCGATCAGCTCGCGACCCTTGGCTACCAAGGCGTCGAAGTCCGGTTTGCGTTGGGCGGTGCACGGGGTCATCAGGGCCGGCATGCAACCGGTGAAGATGTTGTCGCTCATTGTTTTAACTCCTTGGCACATCATTCAAATTACGCTGAAAAGTCTGCGCGGCGGCTCAGATGCCCCACGCGAACGGGTCTGCTTCGTCGATCAGCAAGGTGCTGTCGGCGGTCATGTAGGCGCGGCCGGTGATGAACGGGCGGACTCGTTCGCCGTCCCATTCGAAGCGGCCTTCGAACTGGCTGCCGGTGATGCTCGCCTGCACCCAGGTCGCGCCGGGTTGCAGCTTGTCGTCGGCGGCAAGGCAGGCGAGTTTGGCGCTGGTGCCGGTGCCGCACGGTGAGCGGTCGTAGGCTTTGCCGGGGCACATGACGAAGTTGCGGCTGTCGGCGTTGGCGTCGTCGGCGAACAGTTCGATGTGGTCGATGACGGCGCCGTCCTCGCCATAAATGCCTTGATCTTCGAGGGCCTTGAGCATCGCCCAGGTGTACGCCGTGAGGTGTTCGACGTTGTCCATGTTCAGGGTCTGGCCGTGCTCGGAGACGAGGAAAAACCAGTTGCCACCGTAAGCGATATCGCCGAATACGCGGCCGTAACCCGGCACCTCCACCGGCACCTGTTTGCGATGGCGGTAGGCGGGTACGTTGCCCAAAGTCACCGATCCGTCCTCATGCAGCGTGGCGCTGACCGGGCCGACGGGGGTGTCGATCTTGTGTACGCCCGGCTGGATTTTTCCCAGGTACTGCAATGAATTGATCAGCCCGATGGTGCCGTGGCCGCACATGCCTAGATAACCGGCGTTGTTGAAGAAAATCACCCCGCACGTGGCGTCCGGCGAAACCGGCTCGCAATACAACGCGCCGACCAGCACATCGTTGCCGCGCGGTTCCAGCAGGCAGGCGCGGCGCCATTGATCATGCTGAGTGCGCAGCGCGTCGCGTTTTTCCACCATGCTGTTGCCGGGCAGATCGGGGAAGCCTGTCATCACCAGACGCGTGGGTTCACCGCCGGTGTGGGAATCAATGACGTGTAGTGCTTTCATGGATAGATTCCTTTAGGTGATTTCAGTAAGCGCCGGCAGGGCGCGCAGACACGCTCGAGGCGGGGGCGACGACTTCGCTTTCTTCGTCGTCCTCTTCAAGACGCACCAGATGCGCCGGTACACCGGTCGCGGCGCCCCAGTAATAAATGCCGGTGGCACATGCAGCGACGACGATCGTGTCGAACGGATGAGCGAGGATGCCGAGGCCACCAAAGGTGCCGAGTTTCGACAGCACGATGGTCACCGCGTAGAAGGCGATCAGCCATGCCGAGCTGCGCACCTGGCGGGCCAGATTGAGGTGAGCGGTCGGCACGAAACGGCCACAGAGCAGATACACAACGAACATCAGGATCTGCAGGCCGAGCAGCCACGACACGGTGTTCCAGCCCGACCAGTAAACGATCAGCGCTGCGATGATGAACGACACCGGGCCGAGCACGCCCATGCACTTGACCCGGAACGGGCGCGGCATGTTCGGCGCATTGCGGCGCAGCGCTGCCACCGACACCGGTGCCACGGCGTAGCTCAACACCAATGCGGCGGAGACCACGTTGATCAGCGCTTCCCACGACGGGAACGGCAGGGTCCAGAACACCGACAGGGCGAAGGTCAGCCACAGCGCCGGGCGCGGGATCCCGGACTTTTCATCGATGTGGGTGAAAACCTTGAAGAACGTCCCGGTTTGCGCCCAACCGTAGATCACCCGTGGGGTCGCATTCATGTAGATGTTGCCGCAGCCGCTCGGCGAAATCACCGCGTCGGCGACCACCAGCCAGGCCAGCCAACCCACACCCAATGCCAGTGCGATGTCGCGGTACGGCAGGGCAAATTCCTTACTGATGCCGGCCCAGCCGTTGGCGAGCATTTCTGTCGGAATACTGCCGAGAAAGGCCATTTGCAGCAGCACATAAATCAACGTCGACAGCAGCACCGAGAGGATCAACGCGATGGGAATGGTGCGCTGCGGATTCTTCACTTCACTGGCCACCGAGATGATCGGTGTCAGCCCCAGATACGCGAAAATCACGCCGCCCGCCGACACAGCCATTTCGATACCGGACAAGCCGAACGGGGCAAAACCCTGCACCTGAAAGTTTGCCGGTTTGAAGAAGGTAAACAGCACGCCGATCACCAGCAGCGGCACGATGAACTTGAACACGCTGACCAGGTTGTTGGCCTTGGCGAAGGTCTTCACGCTGCGGTAGTTGAGCAGGAAAAACACGCAGAGCAGGCCGAACTGGACCATCCAGCCCAATATCGTCGGATCGCCTGTGCCCGCCTTGGTCAGCCCGGGAAACCACGCGGCGGCGTACTGACGCGAGGCAACCACTTCGATCGCCACCAGACTTGAGAACGCGATCAGGGTGATGAAGCCCATCAAGTAGCCGAGCAGCGGCCCGTGCGAGTAAACCGGATAACGCACCACACCGCCGGCGCGCGGGAGTGCCGCGCCCAGTTCGCAATAGACGATGCCCAGCAGCAACACGGCGAAACCGCCCAGCAGCCAGGAGAAAATTCCCGCCGGCCCGGCAATTGCGGACACGTGACTGGCCGCGAACAACCAGCCGGAGCCGAAGATCGCACCCAGCCCGATAAATGTGAGGTCGATCAGTGAAAGCTGTTTTTTGAACTTGCCTTGGCCTGACATGGCATCGCCTTCTTGTGAGTTATTGGATAGGCAGTTGTGTCACTGGGACGGCCAGACTTTGAACGCATCGACGTGACGGCGATTGATCTTTTGCCGCGCGATCGATGACGAAATCAGCACAATGCTGCCGATCTGACGCGGCCCTCGACACGCCTTGAGCGATGCTGCAATCTGCACGCGAACGTCGCATGACGGGCACTTGGCCGATCTTTGAAGCGGGGAGATACCTTCGATGCAGAGCGCGTTTTCGATCCTGTCCCAAGGCGTTGACGGCCATCGTCCGCAAACGCTGGAGGAGTTATTGGCCGGTGCGGCGCTGCTGTTGCCGATGCTCGACGTGATCCCCAATGCGGCGATTTTCATCAAGGATGTGCAGGCCCGATACGTGTTGGCCAACCGTACGCTGGTGCAGCGTTGCGGCTTGAAAGACTTGCGCCCGTTGCTCGGAAAAACCAGCGCGCAAGTGTTCCCGGCGCAGTTGGGGCCGGGTTACACCGAGCAGGATCGCAAAGTGCTGGAGGAAGGGTTTGTGCTGGAAGATCAGCTCGAACTGCATCTGTACGGCAGTCGCGAGCCGGGCTGGTGCCTGACCCACAAGCAGCCGCTGTACAACCGTGACGGGGTGATTATTGGTTTGGCGGGGATTTCGGTGGACCTGCAATCGGCCAGCGAAACGCATCCGGCTTTCGAACGCCTGGCGGCTGTCGACGAGCACATCCGCGCGAATTTCAATCGGCGGGTCACCTTGGGTGAGCTGACCCGGATTGCCGGCATTTCCGTGGCGCAACTGGAGCGCTACTGCAAACGCGTATTCCACCTGACGCCACGGCAGATGATCCAAAAAGTGCGCCTTGAGCACGCGCATCGTTTATTGCACACAGACCTGCCGATCACCGACGTGGCGCTGCAATGCGGCTACACCGATCACAGTGCGTTCACCCGCCAGTTCAAAGCTTCGACCGGGTTCACGCCACGCCAGTATCGGCAGGCGACCGGGCATTAGGCCAATACCGTCAGCCATGCCGAGAGCAGCAACAGCAGCGCGAGTGCGGTATTCATGCGCTTGAACGCCTTTGGCGATCCGAGCAACCGCGCACTGCCCACACCCAGCAGCGCCCAGAACGTCATGCACGGCAACGACACCAGCAGAAATGCCAACGACAGCACCAGCAATCGCAAAGTCTTGTCGCCACCGCCGAGAAACACGCTGACCACGGCCACTGCCATCATCCACACCTTGGGATTGACCAGTTGCAGCATGGCGGCGCCGAACACACTGAAACCTTTAGCCTGCGCATCCGCCGGATCCAGCGACGGTGGCGCGCTGCGAAAGATCTGCCAGGCCAGCCAGCTCAGCCACAGCACACCGGCCCAGGCCATGGCGTGTTGTACACGCGGATAGCGCAACAGCGTTTCACCCGCGCCAAGGCCGACCACCAGCACAATCAGCGCCGCTGCCGCGCAGGCGCCGAAAATGATCGGCAGCGTGGCGAGCAGTCCCCGGCGCGAACTGTGGCTCAACACCAGAATATTGGTCGGTCCCGGGGTGATCGATGCAACGAATGCAAACAGCAGGAAGGGCAGTAATGAGGCCATGGTGCAGAATCCCTGAAAGTGAATACAGGGAAGCATGATCGCCAGTCCCGAGGTCTCAGTCTGGAAGGTTTGAGCAGCGTTTGCGGTAGTCGGCGGGGGTCAGTTGATAGGCTCGGCGGAACCAGCGACCGAGGTGACTCTGATCGGCAAAACCGAGCACGCTGGCAACTTGTGCCGGTGTTTCACCGCGCGCCAGCAACTGCCGCGCCTTGGCCAGGCGCAACTGGATCAAGTACGCATGCGGCGCGAGGCCGAAGGCTGTCTTGAACGCGCGGCTCAGACGAAAGCGATCGACGCCGCAGACGCAGGCAAGGTCATCCAGGCCGATGTCTTCATAGGTATGCGCGTGCAGGTAATCGCGCGCCACTTGCGCCACCAGCGGCAGGCGCGGATCGAAATCCTGACGTTTACGCCAGGCGAGATGGCGAGTCAGCGAGTCGAGCAGGCTGTCGATGGCGGTCTGACGGACCATACGCAGGTCACCGTCATGCAGCGCATGGAAGGCTTGATTGATCGCCGTGGCCAGACGCGGGTCCTGACTCAGGGTGTCGGCAAAACCCGGTTGACTGTCGGACGGCGCGTCTTCGAACAGCGCGTGCATCTCCCGTTCAAGCCAATGCGGATCGAGGTAGAGCATCGAATAGGTGAAGCCCTCCTCGGTGGGCGCCTGCCCATCATGGATTTCTCCCGGCTCAAGCAAAATCACGTTGCCCGGCGTGCTGCGGTGGCGCACGCGGCGGCAATTGAATTGCTGCACACCTTGTTCGGTCACGCCGACCAGAAAGCTGTCATGCCAATGCGGATCGTAGGCATGCCCCTGAAAATGCGCGCGAATCGATTCGATCCCGGTATCGCCATCCTGGGACAGTTCGATCCAGCTGCGTTTATCCATGGAAGGCTCCAGACATCACGGTTCAACGTTCAACGATTTGGCCCGCTAAAATAGCGCGCAGTGGCGCTCGGTGTTTAGAAGATTTGTGCAAGTGAACAGAGGCATGCGGCTAGACTCTACACGTCAGCCCTTTCGAACCGCAGGTGAAAAGCGATGATCGGCACCTTCAAATACCGGTGCTCGCGGTGCCTCACGCTCATCCTGATCACTTTCAGCCTGACGCTGCCGGCAGGCTGTTCAAACCGCAAACACTACCCACCGTCAGGCGTCGGCGACAGCTGCTACGCCAAAGCATTGCCGACAGTCGGCGAGGGCGGCCTCGCCTGGGGTTCCAGCCTGAACATGGCGCGACAAAAGTCGATGAACAACTGCGCGCGATATGCCGCGCGTTCCGGCGGCACGCCCGCTACCTGTCAGGTGGTGTTGGCCAGGTGCAAATAGCCTGTGACCCTGCTTCAGCGCATGTTTGATCCGCCGCCCGCCGCGGCATGGATCGAGTGCAAATGGACGTTAGCACTAAGGTTTTTGCGTAAGCGGCCGAGTCAGACCCTAGAGCAACAATTGAATGGCGCAACAATCGAATAACGTCCGTCTCCTGACTATCTGCAGGAGGTCGGGAAAATATCAGGGAGCAGTTGATGTACGGTCTTCAAAGGTCTGGCTGGGGTGTATTGCTGGTCGCAAGTTTTGCGCTGAATGGATGCACGTCGTTGTTCATGGGAAAACAATATGAGTTTCCGCGCGCAGATGAGCCTTCTGCGACAGTGCGCTTGAAATCTGAACGCGGCACCACGCTGGACGCCATCACCTTCAGCGAAAAAACCTGCTACGCCGGATTCACGCCACTGCCCTATAACGGTGACTTCATCGAATCAAAAGTGGCCGTGGACAAAGAACTTGTACTGACGTACAGCGATGTCGTCGGTGGCAGCGTGTGCCGGATACCGTTTTCCTTCACGCCACAGGCCGGTGCGACGTACATCGTCAAATCCGGCTTCTGGAGTGAGACCAAGCCAGGCCTCATTCCCGTCTTCAAATACGACCAGCAGTACTGCGGCGTCGGTGTCGTGAAAAGAGTCGGCGACGAGGAAAGCGTGCAGCCCATTCAGCAACTGCGCATGAAAACCGGGTTTCCCTGCCTGAGGTTTCTTCCAGTCACCAAATAGTTCAGCTGCCATGGCCAGTTTGAACGGGTAGAGGAGGCGATTCACGGTTTTGGCAAGGATGGTGAGCCAGACATGGGCGCGGGATTTGTGATGCTTCTCATCGTTCTTTCAGTGAAACGGCAGGCGAAAAAAAACCGCCTTGCGGGGCGGTTTTTTGTAAACCTCGGTTTGCGGCCGAGATTTGTTGCTTCACTGGCTACACTGACGTGGGTTCATGGTATGTGCCTTTGTTCATCCCTGCAACCCTCAATTTTGCCTTCATATGGCTACTTACACTGCTATGTGATCAGAGAAAAAATCTGACAGAAATAACGTTTTACAAAAACCATAATTATCTTCGCCAGAAAACTTTGAAGGGAGCCCGTGAGGGAGAGATTACGGGGTATGATGCCGACGCTCGATGTAGGTGTAGCAGTGAGGCTTGGCTGGCGACTAAACGGTTTCATGCCCTCTGACACGGTGTTGCACCCGTGCCGGAATGTTACCTCGGAGGGACTTCAACCGGCCGCCTCACTGGCAACACTGACCTGTAAGCCCAAGGCACACATGGTCCGGTAAGTCTGCTGGAGGTTTGGCCCCCAAGCCTGGAGGCCAAAACGTATGAAGCTTTTGCTACGTGCGCTGAGCCTCGTATGGAGATTATTAAAAGCGTTTCGCTTTTACGAGTTCCTGC
The DNA here is from genome assembly GCF_001648775.1 of Pseudomonas fluorescens. Lineage (GTDB taxonomy): Bacteria > Pseudomonadota > Gammaproteobacteria > Pseudomonadales > Pseudomonadaceae > Aquipseudomonas > Aquipseudomonas fluorescens_M. The sequence continues at coordinate 82,121 of NZ_LVEJ01000013.1, read as the reverse complement.
GAGATCACTTCGATGACCTGAAGTAACGGTCGTAGACGGTGAGGAAAGACCCGTTTCAGTTTCGGCTGAAACGGGTTTTTTTTGTTTTTATTTTACTGTCAAAAGTAGGAGTTACCGCTGACTCTGCTTTGCGAGCTGTAGGGCGATTCGTCGATAGTTGTAGGTATCAGCGCTGGTCAGAGCAGGCGCTGGAGCAATTCAAGCATCGCGAGGGCAGCCAGACCCAATCAATCATTGATCGCGTCAATAACAACCATTAACTCAATGAAGTTCTCATATCAGTGGTGCGGCGTAAGATCGGCTCCATTCCCAACCACTGCAATCGGAGCACTCCCTGATGAAACGCCAAACTATCCTCGGTATCGCTTTCTCGCTCTTCGCATTGAACGCGTTCGCCGCGACTGAAACAGACCCGCTGTTCAGTGATGCAGTGGCCGCGACTGAAACAGACCCGCTGTTCAGCGACGCTGTGGCCGCGACCGAAACCGATCCATTGTTCAGTGACGCAGTCGCCGCCACCGAAACCGATCCACTGTTCAGCGATGCCGTTGCGTCCGACGGTTCCGATCACCTGCAAGGCAATCGGCTGGCTGAAGGGGGGGCTGATCGCTTGCTCGAACGCCGTGCAGTCTGAATGCCGGTTGTAACCGCAGGTCTCAACAAAAGGCCCAGCTTGATCAGCCGGGCTTTTTTATGCCTAAGGTAATGCGAAAAAGGTATTGGCTTGGTGTTTTTAAGATCGTTTAGTTTTGTCTGCAACGACGAATCAACACGCATCAAACCGCTGACCCGCCGATTGCCATGACGGCACACGCTGAATCGATCAAAGGCTCTTCAGGTTTGGTTCACACGGGAGTGAATCATGCCGCATACCCTCGACATCACCGCATTACCGACGCTCGACCTTTCACTCTTCGAAGGCACGGCGCAACAGCGCTATGAGTTTCTGGAAAACCTGCGCCATGCCGCTCGCGACGTCGGCTTTTTCTACCTCACCGGTCACGGCATCGACAGCGCCTTGCTCAAGCAAGTGCAGGCGCATGCCCGACAATTTTTCGCCTTGCCCGACAGCGAGAAAACCGCCGTCGGCATGATCAACTCGCCGCACTTTCGCGGCTACAACCGTGCGGCCTCCGAGATCACCCGTGGTCAGCCCGATCAACGTGAGCAGTTCGATCTGGGCGCCGAGCGCGAAGCCTTGCCGTTGCAAGCGGACAGTCCGTTCTGGGCGCGACTGCAGGGCCCCAACCAATGGCCGGCGACCTTGCCTGAACTGAAACCTTTGCTGCTCGAATGGCAGCAGGCGATGACGCACATGTCGCTGCGCCTGTTACGCGCCTTCGCGCAGGCGCTGTCGCTGCGCGCCGATGCCTTCGATCAACTGTATGGCGACAAGCCCAACGAACACATCAAGCTGATGCGCTATCCCGGTCAAGCGGTCGAGGACAGCCATCAGGGTGTCGGTGCGCACAAGGATTCCGGTTTCCTCAGTTTCCTGTTGCAAGACCAGCAAGCCGGGCTGCAAGTCGAAATCGAAGAGGGCCGCTGGATCGATGCGCTGCCGCGCGAGAACACCCTGGTGGTGAACATCGGCGAGCTGCTCGAACTGGCCAGTAACGGCTATTTGCGCGCCACGGTGCATCGCGTGGTGTCGCCGCCTCAGGGCAGCGAGCGCCTGTCCATCGCATTCTTCCTCGGTGCGCAACTCGACGCCACGGTGCCGTTGTACCCGTTGCCCACCGCACTGTTGCGCGAGGCACGCGGGCCGGCGAGTGATCCGCTCAATCCACTGTTTCGCGATGTCGGCTGGAACTACCTCAAGGGTCGGTTGCGCTCACATCCGGACGTCGCTCAGCGCTTCTATGCCGATGCGCTGCTGCCGCCAGTTGCCGTTCGTAAATCCGCCTGATACAGCCCTCGTTCAAGGACTCCGCACATGATCAAGAAAGCAGGTTTGACCCTGGCCATTCTCGGCGCGCTGGTGACTTCGTTCGGTGCTCAGGCGCTGGAACCGCTGCGCGTGGCCGCCGACCCGGTGCCCCACGCGCAGATCCTTGCGTACATCCAGAAAATCGATCCGCAACTCAATCTCAAAGTCATCGAAATCCCCAACGGCGTGAACTCCAACGAGTTGTTGGTGCATGGCGATGTCGATGCCAATTACTTCCAGCATCTGCCGTACCTGAAGTCGCAGGAACAGGCCCTCGGCGAGAAACTCGCGGTGGCTGCCACGGTGCACATCGAGCCCTTGGGCATCTACTCGCGCCGGCACAAAAGCTTCGCCGACGTGCCGCTAAAAGGCACCGTCGCTGTGCCCAATAACGTCACCAACCTGAGCCGCGCGCTGTACCTGTTGCAGGACAACGGCCTGATCAAACTCAAACCCGGCTTCAACGATCCGGCTGCCGATCAGGCGACGCCCAAGGACATCGCCGAAAACCCGAAACAGTTGAAGATCCTTGAAATCGAATCGCCGCAGATTCCGCGCTCGCTCGACGACGTCGATCTGGCGGTAATCAACGGCAACTATGCGCTGGACGCCGGACTGGTGCCGGCCAAGGATGCGTTGGGCCTGGAGAAGGCCGAGCACAATCCCTACGCCAACATTCTGGTGACCACGCCGCAACTGGCCAGCGATCCGCGCATTGCGCAACTGGCCAAGGACCTGACCTCGCCGCAAGTGGCCAAGTACATCACCGACAACTTCGCCGGTTCAGTGATTCCGGTGGCGGGCAGCCAGCCATGATCCTCGTCGAGCAGTTGAGCAAGACCTACCCGGCGGCGCCGCAACCGGCGCTGGATCAGGTATCGCTGAGCATTGCCGACGGCGCGGTCTACGGCATTCTCGGGCGTAGCGGGGCGGGGAAGTCGACGCTGCTGCGCTGCCTCAATCTGCTTGAACGCCCGGACAGCGGACGAGTGCTGCTCGATGGCGTCGACCTGACGACACTGTCCGACAGCGACTTGCGCCGCCAGCGTCAGCGCATCGGCATGATCTTCCAGGGCTTCAATTTGCTGCACTCGCGCACGGTGTTCGACAACATTGCGGTGCCGCTGGAAATCGCCGGTGTCGGCAAACCGTGGCGGCATGTGCGGGTTCGCGAGCTACTGGAACTGGTCGGCTTGAGTGACAAGGCACAAGCCTTTCCCTCGCAATTGTCCGGCGGGCAGAAACAGCGCGTGGGCATTGCCCGCGCCTTGGCGGCAGAGCCGGCGTACCTGTTATCGGACGAAGCCACCAGTGCGCTGGATCCGGAAACCACCGCATCGATTCTGGACCTGCTGCGCGATATCAATCGGCAATTGGGCGTGACCATCGTGCTGATCACCCATGAACTGGACGTGGTCAAGTCGATCTGCGACCACGCGGCGTTCATGGTCAACGGTCGTCTGGTCGAGTCCGGTCCGGTGCCACGGCTGTTGGCCGATCCGCAGTCGAGTCTTGGTGCTTCGCTGCGTCCGACCTGCGGACTGCCGCTGGGTCACGACGCGCCCGGCCTGAGTTTTCTCAAACAATACGGGGTAAGGGCGGCGCACTCATGAACCGCACGATCAACTGGAATGAAATCCTCCAACTGGTGTTCAACGCCACCGGCGAGACCCTGTACATGGTCTTGCTCGCGGGGCTGTTCACGCTGCTGATCGGCTTGCCGTTGGGCGTGTTGCTGTTTGTCAGCCGCCGCAGTGGCTTGTATCCGCTGCCACGCTTGAATGCTGCGCTGAGTGGCGTGGTCAACCTCGGCCGCTCATTGCCGTTTGTGGTGATGCTGATTGCACTGATCCCGCTGACCCGGCTGGTGGTCGGCACCACCCTGGGCAGCACCGCTGCTGTGGTGCCGATCACCATCGGTGCGTTTCCGTTTTTCGCGCGCATCGTCGAAAACGCCCTGGACGAAGTCGACCGTGGCCGCATCGAAGCGATCATTGCCATGGGCGGTGATATTCGTCATGTGATCTTCAAAGTGTTGTTGCCCGAAGCGCTGCCCGCGTTGTTGGCGGGGATCACCTTGACGTTGGTGATGCTGATCGGATTTTCCTCGATGGCCGGGGTCATCGGTGGCGGCGGCCTCGGTGATCTGGCAATCCGTTACGGCTATCAACGGTTCAACAATGAAGTGATGGTTGCCACCGTGGTGGTGCTGGTCATCCTCGTTCAGGGCGTGCAAAGCCTGGGCGATCGACTGGTGCGTTCGCTGGCGCATCGCCGCTAAGGAAATCTATGAGTGTTCCGCTCGCCGTGGCCCAAGAGCCGCTGATTCGTGTACGTGAACTGAGCAAACTGTTTGGCCCGCACCGGGCGCTGGATCGGGTCAGTCTGGATATTTATCCCGCTGAAGTGGTGGCGTTGTTGGGCGCCAATGGCGCGGGCAAGTCGACACTGGTGAAAATCCTCGCCGGCAGCCAAAGCGCAGACGCCGGCGAAATTCGCGTTGACGGCGAACCTCGGCATTTCAACTCGCCGCTGTCGGCACGGCGCTTCGGCATCGTTGCCGTGCATCAGCAGATCAATGAGGGCATCGCGCCGGGTTTGAGCGTGGCGGAAAACCTCCTGCTCGATGAACTGTGCCGCCCCGACGCGGACTTCTGGCTCAATCGCAAACGCCTGCTGGAACGCGCCGCCAGCATCGCCGCCGGGCTCGGCCTGACGTTGCCGCTGGAGCAACCGATCGAACATCTAGGGCAGGCGGAAAGGCAGCTGGTGGTGCTCGCCCGCGCCTTCGCGTTACAGCCGCGATTGCTGATTCTCGATGAGCCCACCGCAGCGTTATCGGAGGCCGAGGCGCAGCGCTTGTTTGGTTTGATCGATACCTTGCGCAGCCGTGGCGTAGCGATTCTGTACATTTCACATCGACTCTCGGACCTGCAACGGGTTGCCGATCGCGCCGTCGTCTTGCGCGATGGACGCCTGGCGGGCGAGTTCACGTCCCGGCAGTTACCCGAGGCGGTGCACGCCATGCTCGGCCAGGCGCTGGACGCGCATGTCTATACGCCGCGAGTGGCGGGGCGCGGCGTGCTTGAGTTGCAGGCGATGCAGCTATTACCGCGCTCGACAGCCTTCGATCTGAGCCTGCACGAAAACGAAGTGGTGGTGCTGACCGGGCTGCTCGGCGCCGGCAAAAGCGCCATTGCCGAGGTGTTGTTCGGGCTGCGCACAGCCGCGTCCGGGACGGTCAAACTCAATGGCGCCGAGTGGCTGCCGGGCTCGCCGGGTGAGGCCATTCGCAGCGGGGTGTTTTATGCCGCTGAGGACCGCGCCAGTCAGTCTTTGGTCGGCGACTTTTCCTTGCGCCGCACGCTGACCTTGCCGTTTCTCGAGCGCTTCACCCGCGCGGGTTTTATCCGCAATCGTGCCGAGGCGACCGCAGTGCAAGCGCAGGTCGCTGCGCTCGGCATCAAGACCACCGGCATCGATGTGCCGATGGCTGCGTTGTCCGGCGGCAACCAACAGAAAGTCGTGCTCGGTCGCTGGTTGCTCGGCGAAGGGCGGGTGTTGATCCTCGATGAACCTTTCCAAGGTGTCGACGTACGCGCCCGCCGCGAGATCGGCCAACTGCTGCGCGACACCGCCAAGGGCCGGGCGACGCTGGTGATTTGCGCCGATGTCGACGAAGCCCTGGAAATTGCCGACCGCATTCTGCTGGTGCGTGATCACGCGGTGGTCGCCCAATTCCCCCGCGCCGGTCTTAATCGCGAAGAGCTGGTGGCCGCACTGGCGGGCACCGACGTCAGCAAACATCCCCTTCAAGCCACGCCAAGGAGCAGAGCGAGTGCCTGATTCGACTTCACTGTTATCGACCGCACCAGCGCCGACCGAGCGTCTGCTGCAAGCGCTGATTCGCTACGGCCTGTTGTGGCTGCTGGCGCTGATCGTGGTGTTTTTCAGCTTTGCCGAGCCGGCGTTTCTGCGCGTCGGCAACCTGTTCAGCATCCTGCAATCAGTGTCGATCGTTGCGTTGCTGGCGTTGGGCGTGACCCTGACCATGGCCGTCGGTGGACTCGATCTGTCGATTGGTGCGGTGGCGGCGATGAGCCTGATGATCGCCAGTTACGTGATGGTAGTGCTCGGTTGGGGCGCAGTGCCGGCGGTGCTGATCAGCCTCGCCGGTGGGGCATTGGTCGGGCTGCTCAACGGTTGGCTGATCGTCAAGCTGCGGGTGCCGGACATTCTGGCGACGTTGGGCAGTATGTTTCTGGTGATCGGTGTGCAACTGATTCCTACCGGTGGGCGCTCGATTGCCGTCGGCATGACCTTGCCCAGTGGCGAGGAAACCGAGGGCGCGTTCAGTGTCGCGTTTCTTGCGCTTGGCCGTGGCCGGTTATGGGACGTGGTGCCGGTGCCGGTGCTGATTACCGCGCTGATCGCGTTGGCGGTGTGGCTGTTTCTCGAACGGACCCGCATCGGTCGGCTGTTCTATGCCATTGGCGGCAACGAGCAGGCGGCGCGACTCGCCGGCGCGCCGGTGCAGCGCTTCAAGTTATTGGCCTACGTGTTGTCGTCGTTGCTGGCATCGTTGGGTGGTTTGCTCCTCGCAGCTCGCCTGGGGCGTGGCGATGTCAGCTCCGGCAATGGTTTGGTGCTCGACGCACTGGGTGCCGCGCTGATCGGTTTTGCCGTGCTCGGCGCGAAGAAACCCAACGCCTTCGGCACCCTGGTCGGCGCGTTGCTGGTGGCTTCGTTGCTCAACGGCCTGACCATGCTCAACGCGCCGTATTACGCGCAGGATTTCGTCAAGGGACTGGTGCTGGTGCTGGCCCTGATGTTCACCTTCGGCCTCGCGCATCGGGCGCGTTGAGCCGCTTTATTCAAGGACGTTGTATGCACGGTTCAATCAAACAATTCGCCCGCCATTGCCTGGCGGCGGCTTTGCTTTCGGCGTTGGCAGTGAACGCTCAGGCCAAGGCCTTGCCCGGTGCACCGGCGCCGTTCGACAAGGGGCAGGTGCAGATCGCGCTGGTCGGTTATCTGTTTTCCGGAGACTTCCCCGAGGCGTATCTGCGTGGCGTCGAGCAACAGACCGAAGCGCTCGGCGCCAACCTGCGGGTGTTCGATGCGCGCCAGCAGGCGGCGAGTCAGGGCGAGATGATCGATCAGGCGATTGCACTGGGCGTCGACGGCATCATCGTGCAACTGGGCCTGGCGGAAACCCTCAAGGCGCCGATTGACCGGGCCATCGCCAAAGGCATCAAAGTCGTCGCGTTCGATGTCGATCTGAACACGCCGCAAGTGACCCAGGTCGAGCAGGATCACCATGCGCTGGCGCGTCTGGCGCTGGAGCAAGCGGTGAAGGACAACGGCACGCGCTTCGATGCCGGTTACGTGTACATCAGCGGTTTTACGCCGATGGAGCGGCGTGACGAAATCTGGAGCCAGGTGAAAAAAGCCAATCCGGGGATCGTTGAGAAGGCACGTTTCGGCACGTTGAACCCGCCGATTGCCAACTCTGTGGCGGATCAGGCCAGCGCCGTGTTGCGCGCCAATCCGGGCATCAGCGTGATCTTCGCGCCGTTCGACGAGTTTGCCAAAGGCGCGAAAATCGCCGTGGACGAGGCAGGACTGGCGAGCAAGGTGAAGATCTACAGCGCCGATATTTCCACCGCCGACATCCAGATCATGAAAGAACCGGACAGCGCCTGGGCCGCCACGGCGGCGGTCAACCCGCAAGTGGCGGGGGCGATCAGTGTACGCAGTCTGGCGATGTTGATTGCCGGGGAAAATCCGGGCCATCAAGTGCTGGTGCCACCGACGCTGATCACCCGTCAGCAACTGCTGGATCTGGATGTGAAGAATGTCCGTGACCTGGCCAAAAAACTCCCGGCGTTCGGTGATAGCGCCAATGTGGCGCGGGCGCCGTGGATTCCGGTGGCTAACTAAACATCAGCCGCAACAGGGTCCCTGTGGGAGCGAGCCTGCTCGCGAAGAGGCCAGGTCAGTTACCTCTTCAGTGACTGACCCAGCGCTTTCGCGAGCAGGCTCGCTCCCACAGGTTGGCGGGCAGTTGAGCAAATCGAGGGAGGGTCAAGAATGAAAGAACACAACAAAGCCTCGCGCCTGCGCAAAAGCCGTTCGCCGAAAGCGGATCCGGCGTTCGCTGGGCGACTGCCACCCGGGCAGGTGTTGACGGAGCGCTTTCCGATTCTCCATGAAGGCGCAGTGCCGGAATATGACCTGGCGACGTGGTCGCTACGCCTGTTCGGTACGCTCGCAACGCCAATCGAACTGCGTTACGCCGATCTGCAAGCGTTGCCGCATCGTCAGTTGAAATGCGACATCCATTGCGTCACGCGTTGGTCGAAGTTCGACACCGAATGGAGCGGGGTGCATTTGCAGGATGTGTTGCAGGCTTTCGATATTCAGCCGACCTCAACATTCGTCATGGCCCACGCTGATCACGACTATCAAACCAATGTGTTACTTGATGATCTGTTGCATCCGCACAGTCTGCTCGCCACCCATTACGCCGGCCAACCGCTGACCGCGCAACATGGCTGGCCATTACGATTGGTGGTGGCCGGGCGCTACTTCTGGAAAAGCGCCAAATGGTTGCGCGGACTTGAATTCGTCGACCATGAGCACGCGGGGTTCTGGGAGCGAAACGGTTTTCACCTGCATGCCGATCCGTTTGCCGAACAGCGTTTCAGTGGTGATCAACTGGACATTGCCGAAGATGCCTGGCTGGAAAAGGCCTTCGATTAAGACGCCTGATCAACGTGTGTGAGCGAGCCTGCTCGCGAAGGGGCCGGGCCAGCTCTCTCCGAGTTGGCTGATCCAGCGCTTTCGCGAGCAGGCTCGCTCCCACAGGGGAGAGGTATTTACAATTTGGTTAGTTGTTGTTAGTTGGCTTTAGTGTTGCCTCAGCAACACTTGTGTTGAACTAACAACAACCCTTTCAGCCGATCTAACCTAAGTGTTAATGGTTCTTTTGCAGATGCCATCAAGTCCTCTAGGATCAGTCTTCAAGGGGAATAACTAACGTTGGGGATCCTGCGCTTTATCAGCATGTAAAAGATCAAACCGCCTGCACTGCCTTTCAGATATTTAAAACTACAGCAGACATTGCCGCGCACTGATTGCCGACTCCTTATGGTTGGCGAGGCCAGGTATTAGCTGCGATTCAAGGAGCTGTTCCATGTATTACCGTTCCCGTTCATTACTGGCTGCTGCGGTCGTGGCCGCGATTTGGCAACTTCCTGCGAAAGCCGAAGAAACCGCCACCGCTGAAGACGAATCGCGCCTCGGCACGGTGTTGGTCACCGGCACCCGCGGCACCGCGCGCACCGTGCTCGACTCACCCGTACCGGTCGATGTGCTCACCGCCGAAGACCTGAAATCCGCCGGCGCCGCCGACGGTGAACTGGGCGCGGCATTGCAGACGCTGTTGCCGTCCTTCAGCCTGCCGCGTCAGTCCAACTCTGGCGGCGCCGACCATGTGCGCGCCGCGCAACTGCGCGGCATGAGTCCGGATCAAGTGCTGGTGCTGGTCAACGGCAAGCGCCGGCACACCTCGGCGGTGGTCAACGACTCGTCGAAAATCGGCCGCGGCACCGCGCCGGTGGACTTCAACTCGATCCCGCTCAGCGCGATCAAACGCATCGAAGTGCTGCGTGACGGCGCCGGCGCGCAATACGGTTCCGATGCGATTGCCGGGGTGATCAACATCATCCTCGATGACGCGCCCGAGGGCGGTGAGGTGTCGACCAGCTATGGCGCCTATCACACGCATCAGGATGCCATCGACAAAACCACCACCGACGGCCAGAACAGCGTCACCACCGCGAAGATCGGCACGCGCCTCGGCGAGGAGGGCGGCTTCATTCGCGGCGGCACCGAGTACAAAAATCGCAACCCGACCAACCGCGCCGGCTTCGACGGTTTTGCCGACACCCCCGGCCAACGCAATTACGTGATGGGCGATGGCGTCGCGCGGGACGTCAACGCCTGGTTCAACGGCGAACTGCCGCTGGCCGGCGGCAAGGCCTACAGTTTCGGCACCTACAACCAACGCCACACCACGGGCGCCGAGTTTTATCGCTATCCCTACGAGCAACCGCAGTTCTATCCCAACGGCTACCTGCCGCAGTCGCTGGGCGACAACAAGGACATCTCCGCCACCGCCGGTTTCAAAGGCCTGCTCGGGGATGAGTGGGACTTCGACAGTAGCGTCACCCACGGTCGCAACCGCTTCGACGGCTCGACTCAACGCACCCTTAACGTCAGTCTTGGTGAAGACTCGCCGACGAAGTTCGATACCGGTGACTACGAGCTGCGCCAGACCACGGCCAACCTTGATTTCAGCCGCGAATTGCGCCTCGGCGAGCGCTCGTTCGTGCTGGCCGTCGGCGGCGAATACCGTTATGAAAACTACCTGACCTTCGCGGGTGACGAGGCCTCTTATATTGGCTCCGGCGCTGATGGCGCCAACGGTCTGCGTCCCAGCGAAGAGTCGGATCTGGATCGCAACGTGTTCGGCACCTACGCCGAATTGTCCGGTGATCTCACTGACCGCTTCTTCGTCGACGCCGCCACGCGCTGGGAGCATTACGACGATGCCGGCAGCAAACTCACCGGCAAACTCAGCGGTCGCTACAAACTCACCGAACAATGGGCGTTGCGCGGCGCGGTGTCGAACAACTTCCGCGCGCCGTCGCTGGCGCAAAGCGGCTTCCAGAACACCACCAGCAACTTCGGCGATGGCGGCACCTTGACCGACATCCGTGTGCTCTCGGTCAACGACCCGATTGCCCGCGCGCTCGGTGCGGAAAAACTCGATCCGGAAACCTCGAAAAACTTCAGCCTCGGCCTGACCTTCCAGTTGAACGAACGCTTCGATGCCTCGCTGGACGTGTTCCGCATTGACGTCAAAGACCGCATCACCCTGTCGCAACGCATCGGCAGCGACGCGTTGGAGAACTACATCAACGACAACTTTGGCGTGGCCGGGGTGCACGACGTCAACTTCTTCACCAACGCCGCCGACACCAGCACCCACGGCGCCGAACTGGTGCTCAACTACCATCAGCCGTTCTACGAGGGGCAACTGGGCCTGACCACCGCGTACACCTACAACCACACTAGCGTCACCAGTACCAAAGGCACGCCGTCGCAATTGACCGCGCTGGGGATCGGCAACGACGCCTTGGTCGGCGTCGAAGAAACCAACACCCTGACCGACGCGGCACCGAAGGATCGCTTTGTATTCTCTGCCAACTGGGCCAGCGAGCATTGGGGCTTGCTCGGACGTCTGACCCGTCAGGGCGAGACCACTCGCGTGTTCGATTTCGGCGACTCGCAACCTGAGCAGACCTACGGCGCGGTGTGGCAACTGGATGCCGAAGTGGCCTACAAATTCACTCCGAAATTCAACATTGCCGTGGGCGGCAACAACCTCACCGACAACTACCCGGAACGCTCCGGTTCGGCGATCAACTACGGCGGCAACCTGCCGTACGACGTGCTCTCGCCGATCGGCACCAACGGTGCCTATTACTACGCTCGCGCCACTTATGGTTTCTAACGCGGGACCGGGGCGGCACCTGCCGGTTGTTCAGGCGCTGCTGATCACGCTGGGCATGGTGATCACCACCGACATCCTGAAAACCGCGCCGACCGTGGCCCTCAACGTTGGGCCCGAACATTTCTACCTGGTGTGGGTACTCGGCGGCATCGCGTCGATGATCGGCGCGCTGTGTTTTGCCGAGATGGCCACGGCGTTTCCGCACCCGGGCGGCGACTATCACTTTCTGCGCACGGCGTATGGCGAGCGCATGGGATTCTTGTTCGCCTGGTCGCGGTTTTCGGTGATGCACACCGGCTGGATCGCGCTGTCGGCGTTCATGTTTGCCGACTACGTCAATGCCGTGGTGCCGTTGGGGCAATACGGTTCGGGACTGTTTGCCGGCGCGGTGATTACAGCGCTGGTGCTGCTCAACCTCACGGGCAAACACATCGGCTTCATCACCCAGACGTTGCTGGTCGGGCTGTTGGCGTTGGGCTTTTTGAGCATTGCCAGCGCCGGTGTGTTTTTGGCGTGGCAAGGCATTGAACCGCCTGCGCCGAGTCTCTCGCCTGTAGCTGAAAACACCGGTATGGCCGGGTTTTCGGCAGCGATGATTTTCGTCTTTCTGGCCTTCGGCGGCTGGAGCGATGCGGCGACGTTATCGGCAGAAGTACGCGACGGTCGACGGGGCATTTTCATCGCCATGCTCGGTGCGCTGAGCGTGCTGATGGTGATCTATCTGGCGCTGAACTGGGCGTTCGTCGAAGGCCTTGGATTTGCCGGACTGGCAGCCAGCAATGCACCGGCGGTTGAACTGTTGAACCGTGCATTCGGCGCCCCGGGCGTCACGCTGATCCTGTTGATGGTCGGCATCGCTGCGATTGCGACCATCAACTCGACCTTGCTGGTCGGCGCCCGCACCACCTACGCCGCCGCCCGCGATGTGCCGCAATTGCGCAGTTTCGGCGCTTGGGATGAGCGCCATGGCGTGCCGCGCAAAGCCTTGCTGGCGGAAGGCGCGGTGGCATTGTTGCTGGTGTTGTTCGGCAGTTTTACTCAGAGCGGATTCAACACCATGGTCGAATACCTGACCCCGGTGTACTGGCTGTTTTTGAGCTTGAGCAGTGTCGCGCTGATCATGCTGCGCCGACGCTTTCCCGAGGTGCCGCGGCCGGTCAAAGTGACGTTGTACCCGCTATTGCCGTTACTGTTTTTCGGCTTGTGCCTGTACATGCTGTATTCCAGCGTGACGGTGGTCGGGTACGGGGCGTTTTTGGGGATAGGGGTGTTGCTGGTGGGGGCGGTGATACTGGCAGTATTGAGCCGACTAACGCCAAGCCCTCACCCCAGCCGTCTCCCCGAGGGAGAGGGAGCCGACCGAGGTGTCTTGGGTGATACATCGACCTGAAAGACCGAACCGATTATGGCTTGAGCCAAATACAGGTCGAGGTCGATTATGCATGCAGTGGTGCAAATTCAGGCTGAGTCGGTTATGGATTCAGTAAAGCGAATTCAAGTCGGCGTATCCCTCCAATATCCCCGGATCGGTGCCCTCTCCCTTTGGGAGAGGGCTAGGGTGAGGGGCTTCTACTTCTAGAAGGACACCTGCGCCGGCTGCGACAACCGCAGTACCGACAAATCCCCGGTAATACGCTTGTACGCCAAACGAATCGCTTCGATGCTGGCCCCATTCTTCGCGCTGTTCTCATGCAAGATCACAATGACCTTGGTGCTCAAGCGCTCGGGCTCTTGCGCGCCTTTATCCCGCCACTGCCCATAAGCATCGAGCACACTGAAGCCGTCCGGAAAACGCGGCGTGACTTCCTTGTCGAGAAACTCGCGCCAGCGCGCCGGACTGACCGCACCTTCCTTGCCATCGATCGAGCCCGCCGAGAAGTACAGCTCGGTGCGAAGCCACTGCGCCTGCGCCGGCCGTGCGGCGTCGCCTTGCAGGGTCGAACTGGCGGGATCGTGGGTGTGAACGGACGCAGGAGGAGGGCTGGCGCAACCGGCGACGGCAAGGAACAGTGCCGCCAGTAAAAGACGTTGAGGCATGGAACATCCTTATTGAATTCGGGGTGAGCCCCGCGAGTATAAGGTTGCCATTTGCCGGCCAATAAAGACCTAAAAAGCAGGGTGATAGGCGCTTCGGGAATAACCCCCTCGGCGCCACGAGACTCAATCCGCCATGAGGATTTTGAACTGGCCGTAAGCCGATCGCTCCTGAAAATCGATCGGCACAAACAGCCCGTAATTCTGCAGGTAGGCGTATGTGCCGGTGCCCAGACCATGGCGATAATATTCACCGGTACAGCGGATAACGTTGGCCATCCCGGTCAACGTCGGATAAAGCTCACTGGCGGACTTGTGGGATTGCACCTCGCAGGCAAATGTCCTGTCGGTCAGCTTCGGTGCTCCCTCGTATGGGGTGAAGGATCTTTGTTCGGTGTAGCTCAACTGTGCGCCGACGGGCAGGGTCGCCCAGTCGCCAGTGAATCTGAGGTCGGTGATAGCGTCTCGGTTGACCCGTGTCCCGTATCGGTCATGGGTGTAATCGATCTCGGCCAACGGGATCAGACCGCGAAAACTGAGTTTCACGAATTGACGTTGCTGGCCGTTGTAACGCTCCGTCATTTGTTTGCCTGGCTGGTAGGCAAGATAGTTCGTGTCCCGCCCCAGGCGTCCGAATCTGCCACGGTCAGGCTCATGAAAATCATGGAACGACACGCGCAGGTGCTGAAGATTTTGCTGCGGGGTGGGGAGCTTCAAAGCCTCGATCGATTTCACTATGGAGCTTGGCAAGACCGGGTCGGGCAGCACAAAAGGCGTTTGTGTCCGGCCCTGAAAAGGCTTGTATTGATCCAGCGCCTGCGTCGTCCCGCAGGCCACTTTGAGCAACTGACGCTGGTCCGCATCGAGGTTCTTCAGGGGCCTCGCTTGCTGGGAGACTGACCCTTCGCGAACAACGTTTTGCTGACTCACGTAGAACGTACTCAGTGAGGTCAATTGCTCGCGCGCGCAATTGGCGCTCCAGCGTTGCCGCGTTTGGGCGTACAAACCCTCGTCAGATGGCAACAAGGTTTCCATGGCCGGAACCCGCGCCGACCAGAAAACCACCTGGCCGTCCTTTTGACTCAGGCTGGCACGATCAATCAGGTGCCAATCCTCCTGATCGGGCGCCGCAATGACTCGCCATTGCGGCACCGGCACCTCAGCGCACACTTGCTTGAGCTGGGCACTCTGCAAATAGCGGTTTTTCTCGGCGGCCGGCATCTGCTGGCCTTCTGGCGTTCTGCCTCTGGAATCAACGGCGAAGCGCTGCATACCGGTGGTGGTCAGATAGGCCATTTGCGCATCCGGCAAATGGCAGTCGGCATCGAAGCGGGCCAGGTGGTGGATGATCCGTCCCTCGCCCGCCGAGACAACGTAGGTCACGCGATCACCGTCACGCACGATGGAATCTGGATCAGGCTGGTCGAGCAGGGCGGCGTCGAGTTCCTTGCGACCCAAGGCATCCAGATCGGCATCGGTCAGTCCGGTCGGGGCGCTCTGACAACCGCTCAGGCCGAGGACAAGGGTGATTAAAGACAGGCATTTGAAACGGTGGGACAAAGCATCCATGCGAGTGCACGCTATCAAGAAAAAAGTGATGGCATATTAGCATGACGGCAGAGCCATCCATAACCGAAAAAGACTGCTTCAGACCGCCCGATTGAACTCAGCCAGCAAGTCGTCGCGCAGGTATAGCAGGCTTGGGCTCTTGAGCACGCTCTTGCTCCACGCCAGATACAACACTTTGCCCTCAAGCACTCGCCGGCGGCTTCGCCAATGCAATCCCCGCCGCCCCCAAACGCCTGAGAATCTCGAACAGCAGATCACTCTTGGTCACCCCGACAATCCTCGGGCTGCCGACATAACCGGTCACCGTCAACGTGATGCCGTCCGGCGACAACTTGCTGAAGCGCACAAACGGCGCCGGTTTCTCAAGGATGGTTTCGTTTTCACGATAAGTATTGAGCAGCAGGTCCTTCACCTCTTCAGGATCGATATCCAGCGGAAACACCAGCTCCAGTGACGCCACGCCCTGAGCACTGCCGCCGAGTGTGACGTTGCGCAGGTTCTGCGAGATCAGTTGTGAGTTCGGCACGATCACAATCGAACGGTCGCTGAGCTGGATCTCCGTGGCGCGCACATTGATCCGGCGGATATCGCCCTCGACGCCGCTGATGCTGATCAGATCGCCGACCTTCACCGGTCGCTCCGTCAACAGAATCAGTCCCGACACAAAGTTCTTCACGATCTCCTGCAAGCCAAAACCGATGCCCACCGACAGCGCACTGACGATCCACGCCAGATTGGTCCACTGCACGCCGAGCGACGACAGCGTCAGCAGAATCACAAAGGCGTAACCGATGTTGGAAAACAGCGTACTCAACGAGGCGCACATGCCCGGGTCCATCTCGGTCTTGGGCAAAAACTCATTGTCGAGCCAGCGGCGCAGGGCGCGGATCAGCCAGATACCGATCATCAACGCCAGCAGCGCGTTGAGCAGATGCCCCGGAACGATGTTCAGTTTGCGCAACCCGGCGCCGCCGAGGATCGCCATGATATTGGTCGCCAACTGCCCGAGCGTGGTGCCGATGCCGCCGACGAACAGCGCGATCACCGCCAGCAGCAACAACCCGGCGCGACTGAAACCGGACAACAGAATCGAGATCTGATCCAGCCGCCGATCGCCAATGCCGAGCAACTGTTTAAGCGCCTTGCCGCTTGCGTGTTTGGGCGAAAACAGATGCTCGCAGCCATCCTTGAGCACCTGAATCAATAGATAGAAGCCAGACAGCACGATGTACGCCCACACCAGTTCATAACTGATGAAGCGCGCGAGCGACACGTAGCCGGCAAGCAAAGCAATCACCGAAACGAACATTGAAATGGTCGCAACGGTGTAAATCACCCCGGCAAACGTACTGCCCGCCTGCGGGTCATTGGCGGCGACCAGCGCTTTGCGCACCTTGCCGACGCGCAACAGCAGCGACGTGACAATCACCAGCACTACCAACGAAATCACTCCGCGCCCGGCAATCACAATCTGGCTACTCATGCCCGTGGCATTGCTCACCTGCACCAGCGTCACCAGCACCAGCAACGTGCAGGACAGAATGCGTGGATAAGGCTTGAGTGCGTGGGCCACCTGATCGGCAATCGCTGGCAGCCGCCACGAAGGATGCTGCGTCGACAACAGCGCGCGGCTCAGCCCGGTGATCAGCACGCAGGCATACACGACCTTTTCGAACTCCTCGGAAAAGGTCTCCAACACCGGCGGTAAAGGTTGGTGGCGGGTGCAGGCGTAGAACAGCAGTTGCAAGGCAAACGCCGTGGTGACAATGGTTGCCAGCGCCGACGCAAACGCCAGCGCACTGCGGCGCAAACGCCCCTCGGGCATGCGATGAATGCATATCCAGGTCAAACCACGCTCGGCCAGCCGGCGTCCGAAGGTCCAGATGAGCAGCGCCAGCAACACCAGCACACTGGTGTAAAACCGCTCCCCCGGCGCCCACACCGTCGCCCAGGTATCACGCACCTGCGCGACAAAAAAACTCAGGCGCTGACGATCATCCGCCGTCGGCCGCACCAGTGGCGACCAGAATGCCGGACTCAAGACACTCTCGGTGCCCAGCGTCAGCTCGCTTTCCAGTAACGTGCGTCGAATCCCGGCAATCTGCGTAATCAGATCCGCCGCACTTTGTTTCAGCGCTGCCAGACTCTTCAACGTCCCGTCGACTTTGTTTTTCTGCTCCGTCAACGACGCACGCTGCGCGACAATATCCGCCTGCTCAGCCGCCACTTCAGTCCCCGGCGCCGCGCCCAACACGCCCAACTGCACCGCCAGTTGCGCCTGCTGCGGCAACAACGCCGCCGACAACTTATCGACATCCAGAATGAACGCCTGCACCCGATCCTGCGGACCTTCCAACTGGTTGTAATTATTCGCCGCAGAAATCTGCTGCTTGAGCCCATCGAGACGTTGCTGCAGCGCTTGCAGATCACTCTGCGAAATCACCGGCAGCGGCGCCGCCGCCGTGACGGTGGGCGCCGGAAAACCGGCTGCCCACGGCGAAGGACTGCCACCGATGAGCAGAACGAACATGACCAAAAACAACGACTTCAAGGTGTTGCGCATGGGCCGGACCGACTCTCGATAAACACACAGTCTATGAGGTTAGGTGATCAGGCCGGATGGGGCGGAAAAGTTTCACGGCAGCAGGTGGATGAGCCGGGGTTGCAGGGCGTCTGCGCTGACTTCGAGCAAGGCCAGCGTCACCGGCAGTTTGAAACGCCGCCGGCCAGCACTGCCCGGATTGAGGTAGAGACGGTCGTCGCGCCATTCGATCAAGGGCTTGTGGGAATGGCCGGTGATGATCAGTTTGATGTGGTCAGTAAGGAGGGCGGGAACGTCGGCGATGTCGTGAGTGAGCAGGGTTGGCCAGCCGTCGAGGTCGAGGGTGAGGTGGTCGGGAATGTTTGCGGCCCAGGGGAGGGTGAGGTCGTTGTTGCCGCGCACGGCGTGGAGCGGGGCAATGGCGGCGAGTTGGCTGAGGATCTCGGGCGCACCGATGTCACCGGCATGGAGGATGAGGTCGCAACCTTGGATGGCGGTCAGGGCTTCGGGGCGGAGGAGGCCGTGAGTGTCGGAGATGAGGGCGGTTTTCATGGGAGAGAGTAGCAGTCTTGGATGGCTGCCTTGGTCAGAAGCAGCGCTCGCTCAGTGAGTAGTCAAGCAAGCAGTATAGTAATACATACATAAGCGATTAGTTAACTCAAAACAATGACGCCATTCTTTGGTATGTTGATAAATGGCAATGACCCACACTGCTTGTGATGAATATCCAACGCAAGGGCTTCGTACCAGTGTAAATATCCGTTGAGCATATGTTTTGGCAAGTTTGAAGTGGCAAGGGGAAAGAAGGAGACGTACATTTTTTCGTTGTTTCTTTCGTGCCAGCGCCAACCTGCTGAATGTCCTCGTGCCCTTTCACCCCAGAAGCCGGCAGACCAACCAAACTGCTCCATTCGAGATTTGAATGAACTTGTTTGTCCGATATATTTAATGGCCGGATTATCAGGGGAAGCCTTTCCAGTCGCTCTCCATGCAATGCAATAAATTCCTTTTGATGTGGCAATTTCCCCAAGTACAGGATCTATGTGTATTGATTTTTTTCCAACACCAGGCCAAAAGCACTTATGTATATCATCCCAAGAGTACCAGCCTGAACCATGTGCATCGAGATCAAACGTAGTTGGAGTATTCATATTTTATTAATCCTTGGAGAATGCTTATCCCTGTGCGATAGGCGGGAAAGTCGAGGTGGTACAATTTTACTGAGTGTAGTAGCCTTGTGCTACTTCTGTCTGTAAATTTATTGAGGTATAAGCTCTGATGTCACCAACAGATCCTGTTAGATACTATGAAAAATATGCGCCGTCCGCTATGGCGTTGTTCAAAAATGCGGCGCTGGCAATATTGGTGTCATTCGCCTTGGGGTGGGTGTATTCAATGTACTTTATGGATGTTCCAGTAGACTTGGCGAAAGAGAAAGAAGCTGCTTTCAGACAAGGTATTGGTGTTGGTATTGGTCTTATGTGTCTCTCTCCCTTGTTTGTTTTTATATTAATAGTCAAGTATGTTTTTGATTTGTTCAGGGCGAAAAAGCTTGCGATGGAAGACTACACAAAAGAGTTGAGTGAGAAGTATAAAGAGTAGTGTCGAAAAGGTTCCTTGCCCAAAACTGAAATCCGATCCTCATCACCGCTTGTCAGGATTACGGATTTAATCCAAGTGGCGACGAGCGGATGCATCACCACGCAATCTATAAAAGCCAAAAATTCACAGCCGTCGCCTGCTCCTAAAGGGGCGTGCTTCAGGCGTCGGCAGTGAGGTGACGCTGATACATCTTCACCCTCATCGACTCTGTCTTGACCGATCGGGCCTCTCAGGGCGGAGTTGAGGTGGTCGACCGCGGGGAGTTGCTGCTAGAGGTCGATGCCAACCTTCATCGGGGTTTGACCCGATGCAGCAGCAAATAAGTTAACGGCCCATTCCCCCCAGGAATACAGCGCATAAAATTTATGAATTTTTCTTATCTAGCCCTACGGCGTAACGTCCTCCAAAAGCCAAGGAGAATCGCCCGTGACCTCAAGCGCCGCTGAAAAATTCGACACCTCGCGCGCCAGCGAATACGCCCGGCAAAGCCGCATCGCCCTGGCCGGTTACGACGCCTGTCACGATCTGGCCGCGTGCATGTTGGCTGCCACGCTTGGTTCCTCTCGGGCGGCCAGGGTGCTGGTGGTCGGCGCGGGTGGTACGGCGCAGGAGATCATCGCGATGGCGGCGCTGGAACCCGACTGGCGCTTCACCGCTATCGATCCTTCGGTGCCGATGCTGGAAGCCGCGACACAGCACTTGCAAGCCAACAATTTGCTGCACAGAACCGAGGTGCATCTGGGGCATGTCGAGGATTTGCCGGCAGACGAGTCCTTCGATGCGGCAACCTTGATCGGTGTGCTGCATCACCTCAACGGCGATGAAGCCAAACAACAGATCCTGCGATCGATTCAGGCACGCCTGAAGCCGGGTGCACCGCTGATTATCGCGGGTAACCATTACGCTTACGCCAGTCAGCCACTGATGCTGCAAGCGTGGGGCCAGCGGTGGCGGCAGCAGGGCGCCAGCGCAGAGGAAGTGCAGGCCAAACTGGGGAAGATTCTCCAGGGCGCCGATCCGCCGCATTCCGAGGCAGCGATTCAGGCGTTGCTGCATGAGGCCGGGTTTGGCGCGGCGACGCGGTTTTTCAGCAGTCTGTTCTGGGGCGCATGGCTGGCGTGTAAATTGCGCTGAGCGTTCTCGCCATTTCAACGCTGAGCGGGTCGCAGCTCATGCACCAGATCAATCAGTGCGCGCAATCGCGCTGGCACGAAGCGATGGCCCGAGTAGTACAGCGTCAATCCGCCAAATGCCGGGCACCACGGCATCAGCAGTGGCACCAGGGCACCGCTTGCCAGTTCTTCCTGGATAAACCACTCGGAAATGAAACCGATGCCAAGGCCGGACACCACGGCCTGCTTGATCGCCAACACTTCGTTGGACGCGAAGCGCACGGGCAGTTCCATTTGCAATTTCTGCCCGTCCCGCTCCAGTTCCCAATGGTAGAGCCCGCCGTGGGCCATGCGCATGCCGATGCTCTGGTGGGTCAGGAGGTCTCGCGGGTGTTCGGGCACGCCATGGCGGGCGAGATACTCCGGCGTTGCCACCACAAACATGCGGATGTCGCCTGACAACGCCACGGCAATCATGTCTTGCGGTACGGACTCGGCCAGGCGAATTCCGGCGTCGAAGCCCCCGGCGACGATGTCGACCATGCTCGCCTCGCTGACGATGTCGATACGCACGTCGGGATAGCGCTCGGCGTACTGCTTGAACAGTGGCTCCAGCAGCAGGTAGGCCGCGCCATACGGAGCATTGATGCGCAGCGTGCCGCTGGGCTCATCGAGGCCGACGCTGGCTTCTTCGCCGGCACTTTTGATCTGCGCCAATGCCGGGGCAATGCGCTCCACATAGCGTTGCCCGATGTCGGTGAGGGCCACACTGCGCGTCGAGCGATTGAACAGGCGCACCTTCAGCCGCGCTTCCAGTCCGGCCACCGCGCTGCTCACCGCGGTGGTGGACATGCCCAATTCCTGTGCCGCGCCACGAAAACTGTTGCGGCGCGCCACCGCTAACACGACTTCCAGCTCGGTCATTCCTGTTCTGTGCATTAATTGTCCTGAAAATACGGATACTTCATAAGGTAAAGAGTGGCTTATCGGAATAATAGACCTTTCATAGACTCCCGTTCACAGAAGCTCGATCCAGTCGGGCAGCACTCAACCAGGAGTCGTCATGCAACGCATTGAACACATCTACATCAATGGAGAGTTCGTCCTTCCTCATGGCCAGGAATGGTTCGACCTGCATAACCCGAGCACCGAGGAGGTCATCGGCCAGGTTCGCTTGGGCGATGCACTGGACGCGCAGCGCGCCATCGCCGCCGCCAAAGCGGCGTTTCCGGCCTGGGCGCTAACCACCCGCGAGGAGCGTATCGCGGCGCTGCAACGCATGCACCGGGCGCTGGCGGCCCGGGAGCAGGAATTGCACGAAGCCATCCTGGCCGAGTACGGCGCCCCTGCGGTTCGCGGACGCTGGATGGCGACTTATCCGGCAGATGTGATCGCGCAGGCCATCGATGCACTGCAAGCGTTCGAGTTCGAGGAACAGGTCGGTATCGCCACGGTCGTGCTGACGCCCGTGGGCGTTACCGGTCTGATTACGCCCTGGAACAGCAATGCGGGCTTCATCTGCAGCAAGCTGGCCACCGCACTCGCAACAGGTTGCACCTCCGTCATCAAACCCAGCGAAATGAGTGCGTTGCAGACGCAGGTTGTGCTCAGGGCTCTGCACGAAGCGGGGCTGCCGCCGGGTGTCTTCAACATCGTCAACGGCCGCGGCGATGTGGTGGGCGAGGAAATCGCCCGCCATCCCGATGTGGCCAAGATCTCGTTCACCGGCTCCTCCGCTGTCGGCCAGCATCTGCTCAGAACCAGCGCCGACACGATGAAACGCGTAACGCTCGAACTGGGCGGCAAGTCCCCGACCGTGGTGCTCGATGATGCCGACTTCCCGGCGATCATGCCGTTGGTGCTGCAAGCCGGGTTTCTCAACAGCGGCCAGGCTTGCATCGCCGGCACCCGGATCCTGGTGCCGCGCACGCGGTTGGCAGAGTTCGAGAAAGTGGCGCAGGCGCACGTCGCACAGATTCAATCGGGCGATCCGCGCAAGGCTGACACGGACATCGGCCCGATGGTCAGCCAGAAACAATGGGAGCGGGTACAGCGTTACATTCAACTCGGCCAGCAAGAGGGCGCACGATTGCTGGCCGGTGGCGAAGGTCGACCAGAAGGTCTGCACGCCGGCTGGTTCGTCAAACCGACGATTTTCACCGATGCCAATAACCAGATGCGCATTTCCCGTGAGGAAATTTTCGGCCCCGTGCTGACGATCATTCCCTACGAAGATGACGCTGCAGCGATCAGTATTGCCAACGATACGGACTATGGCCTGAGCGCACTGGTGCTGGGGACGAACACCGAACGTTGCGGGCGTATCGCCCGCCAGATCAATTGCGGACGTGTGCTCATCAACACGCTGGCCCACGAACCGCGCGCACCGTTCGGTGGGTTCAAGCACTCAGGCCTTGGCCGCGAAATGGGCAAGTGGGGCATGAACGCGTACCTGGAGCCGAAAACATTGATCTGACCCGACGCTGATGATGAAACGGGTGGTGCAGGATCGGCCGCTGCCGTTGTGACGCCTGCAACAGCGGCCATCCCCGCTTCACTCGGTCTGCATGCGTCGGCAAAGCAACAGACCCACAATCGGCAACACGATGAAGGTCACGCCGAGCAGCAGCACTTCATTGCCGGAGAATGACGAAGCCAGCGAATTGACGGCAAACGCCAGGGCCATTTGCGAACAGGAATAAACGGCACCGGCGGCGCCGCGCTTGTCGGTAAAGGGTGTCATCGAAATCGCCGATGCGCAGAGCACGATGAACGTATAGCTGAAAAATACGCCCGACACGCTCGCCAGAAAGGACAACGTCGACAGGCCCCAGAGCCGGCTGAGGATCAGCAGTGAAGCGCCGCAGGCGAGCAGAATGAGCAATCCCAGGCGGATTATTCTGATCATTCCGTACTGGCGGATAAGTCGCGGCAGCAACGAGCGACTGATCAGCAACCCCGCACTGACCAGCGCCGTGACCCAACCGTACAGCGTCGGTGAAAAGCCGAACTGTTGCTGCAACACGAACGGACTGGTTGCGGTGTACATCACGAAGCACGACATGCCGATGCCCGCCAGTGTCGCGGCGCAGACGAACGTCGGGTTTTGCAGGACGAACTTATAGTTCGCGATGACATTCCCGATGCGCAGGTTTTTGTTTCGGTAAGCGTTGGTTTCCGGGCACTGCGAGGCGTACACCATCAGCATTCCCGCCAGCAGAATCGCCAGCGTGATGAAGTTGGCCCGCCAGCCAAACCACATTTCGATGAAGCTGCCGATGACCGGGCCGAGCACGATCGACAATCCGGTGAACAAGGTGATGTAGGAACTGGTAATCGCGTATCGATCGGCGCGCACAATGTCCGAAAGCACGATGCGCGACAGCGCCAGGCATACGCCGCTGCCGACCCCCTGAATGAAGCGTGCACCCAGGAAAGGTCCGATTTCGGACAGTGACGCACCCAGCAGATTACCGAAGATGGCGATGACCAGCCCGGTCAGGACGACGGGCTTGCGGCCATAAACATCGCTGAGCGGGCCGTAGACCAGCGCGCTCAGGCCGATGCCGAACAGGAACACCGAAATCGATGATTGCATCAGCGACTGGGTGGTGTGCATGTCCTGCATCATTCGCGGTAACGCGGAAAGGTGGATATCGGTGCCCAGCAAACCGACCAGCAGCAACAGGGTGACGATCGTCACGACTTTCAGTTCGGGCCGGGTCAGTGGGATAGGTAGGGTGGCGGTCATGGACGTCCTGTCGAAAGTATGGGGTTAGAGAGATACGTCATGAGGCTGTACTGACGAGCGTACGCTGCACTTCACGTATTGCTGATACGCCGCCAGCAGTTCACGCGTTGCCTCGCCGTCATAAAACTCATGGCTGAGGGTCAGCCCCGCTTGGTATGACGCCGGGTCGTGCGCAACCCGACGTGCCGACCACGCGGCGAGGAAACTGGTCAGTTGTGCCATGCCGGTCAACCCCGTGTCGTCGTCAAACCGGGAGATGATGCGCAGGGTCGTGCGGTCACCCGAGACCAGCTCGGCCACCACTTCCACAAAGCTGACGTCCGGGCGGTTACGCGCGAGCCTGCCGTTGCGCACCAGGATGTCGTGCACCAGATCGCTCGGTGAGACGGTGCTGCCAGGCAATGCCTGCTCATCGAGTAAACCCAACGCGATCAGGCTGCGCACGCTGTCATGAAAGCCCGGCCAGCGGGCGGTCTGTTGCTTGATCGTTGGAATGGCCTGCAGGTGCGGCGAGCGCAAAAGGTAAGGCGAAAGACCGTCGTGGTAGACCTCAAGCAGGCCCACCTCTTCGATGAACCGGGACTCTTTCATGTCGAAACGCAGGCAATGCCCGAGGTGGCCGTCGAGCTTCATCAGCGCTTTGCGATTGAGCGCGGGCAGGCGATCACCAAACAACAGATCGTAGTTCAGTGGCGGCGTGGGATGCTGCGGGACGCCGCCGCAAAACGCGCTCAGACTCTTCACCATGCCCGGTTCGTAGCGTGCCGCGAGGTCGTGCATCAGCAGTTCGACGAGGCCCGGTTCCACGCCGAATCCGAAGAGCAGGGCGGCGTTACGTTCGAGCAAAAAGCCTTGCAGCGCTTCGTGCGCGGCGAAATCGTCGTAGCTGGGGCGGCCGAGGCTGACGAAAACCGCGCGACCCTTGAACAAGGCGTAGTTGCGTTCATCGGTGACGAAGGCAATGGTCGCCGGCCCGCTGAGCGCCAGTAGCACCACGTCCAGTTCATGGGTGTCGAGATGGTCGACGACATGCAAGGCCGGATTGGCCTGCTGAATGTCACTTTTGAGTTGCGCCGCCTTGCGCGCATCCAGATCGTGAACATGCAAGGTGTCGAACCCCAGTTGGCCGATGTGCAACGCCAGCGGAAAACCGAGATTGCCGCAACCGATCAGTGCGATGGTCTTTTTCATGCTTGCGCGACCTTTTTCTGCAGGCTGCTCAAGACCTCGACAATTGCGTCGATGCCAGTCTGGGCACGCTCGGTGATGCGTACGGCACGGCGCTCGGCGTGCCATTGCGTGCGCTCTGCGCCGAGGCCGCTGAAGAGTTGCGTCGCCAACTCCGGCATCGCCGGAAACAGGCAGTAAGCCAGGCACTGATAGGCATGCAGGATTAACGCGACCTTGGTGCGCAACAGGTTGCGATCATCGCGATAGGCGTAACTCTGGCCGATGTAGTCAGCGATTACTTCCAGCAGATAATCAATTCTGTGGACGGCGGCGCGCGGCGAGTGATGCGCGTAATGATCGAGGCAGTAGTCCATGGCCGCGCTCAGTTCACGATAAAACGCGATGTCCTGCTTCAGCCACGGCCCGGCCTCGATCGGGCCATCGGCAAAGTGTGCGACGAGTTCGCGGCCATTGGCGAAGACGTCGATCAGCGTGTGCACAAACCGCCGCGAATAGTTGCCAAACTCAGCAACGCGGAAGTTGCTTTCGCCGGTCGGGTTGTGCAAATGGCACAGATAAAGGCGCGCCAGATCGGCGGGGTAGGCCTGCAAAAAATCGTTGGCCCATATCGCGTGATTGGCACCGGTAGAAAATTTGCGGTTATCCAGCAAGCTGAAGTGGTTGATGGCGGCGACCGGCAGTTGCGCATCGGCAATGCCGAGAACTTTCAACACGTACGGCAGCAGAATCCCCGAACCGCAGAGGTTGTCGAAGCCGCAAAAGAACAGGTGTCGGGTAGCGACAGGGTAAAGCGACAGGCCAAAAAACGATCGGAGTGCCCGCTCCATCACCACGGTCAGCACTTGCTCGCCTTTCACGGGCACGCCTTGACCGCGCAAGGACGACACCGGGATGTCGTGAAGGGCGCCGGCATTGATGTATTCCAGCAAACGGTCGTAGCAGATACGGCTGGCAGCGGTGTTGTGGCTGTACAGAAGTGCCGCTATTTCACCGATGATCGAGTGGTCGAGCCGCAGATACAGACGCTCGACCTTGCGCTGCACGAGCGGCTCTTTTGTCAGCGAATGAACCGGTTCGAGCAGGTTGCATTCATCCTGATAGAGACCGCAATTTTCGCACTCCATGGCGATGGTCATGCTCGCGCAATGCGGACACTGACCGGCGACGTAGCTCTCGCAGACAAACTGCTGCAACGCTTCGCTGTAAGGATGATCGACCGTGCGCGCGATGAGGAAACCGGATTGCATCAACAGATCGATGAACCTCGTTTTTGCCTTTTCGAAGCCTTGCGAAACCGGAAAATGCGGCAGGAAAGCATCGTACTGGATGTGGAACATCTCAAGGTCGTTGCCGATGACGCCTTCGCAACTGGCCACCAGCGCGTCGTAGGTCAAGCCTTTGGCGGCGGCGGTTTTGTCGATGTGATTGGTGTGGCCGTACGTTCCGCAGTAGGCAAACGAGTCGATGCCGGTCAGTTCGCAACTGCGTTTGAGAACGTCCGCCATGAGGTATGCGCCCGACAGATGCCCCAGATGCAAGGGGCCGTTAGGCGTCGGGAATGCCGTCTCGATCAATACGTGCTCGTCGGCTGGCGAGCGGGAATCGTGTTCATTGGCGACCGCACTCCAGTCGACGAACCAGTGCGAGGTGAAGCGCAAGTCTGCGTCGCCCTGATTTTCGACCGTGTGCTCTTCGAACGGCATGAAAAGCACATGATCGCCGGCACGGATCGTCACGCGTTGCGCGCCCGACGTCAGCACGCCTTCACCACTGAGCACTGACCAGCATTCGCGGTCGTGGTGATTGTGGATGTTGGTCTTTTTCGAGGGGGCCAGGGTGATCTCGCGAACGTTTACTTGCCCGGATTGCAGATCAAAGGATGACGGAAAGGTACGGGTAATTTTCATAAGCCTGCACACATGAAATGAGGTCGCGGCGCAGCCGTGGCCCGTCCTGTCTGTTATCGACTGGAAGAGGAGGGCGACGGCCTGGTTTATTGAATCCTGATGCTGGCAGTGGCCTCAGGGGCGCAAGAGCATCGTTTCGTACAGCTGGCGTTCGTTGCGCCGTACGCGTTGGTAATCGCGTTCGATGGTTTCTGCATCATCGCTGACCATATACAGATGACCCGGCCGGTCGTGGCCTTGAGAGCGGTCGGTCTTGTACAACCGATCGCCGTTGCCAACCCGGAACAGCACACTGCGCACGGTCTCGATATCGAGCAGCAGATTCAGCTCAGGTTCGCGCAGCACATCGCCCGTGATGTCGGAGGACAAGTAGACCTTTCTCGCCGCTTTGCTCTTGGGATTGGCGCCACGTGTACGCGTCACGAAGGCCTGGGTATCGAGCATCGCATCGGCAAGCAGTGAGAGTTGGGTCAGGCTGTGGGTGTCATACAGGACGGAAAAGTCGACGTTGCCGGACATGCGTGCAGCGACTTCGATAAGGCAGGGGCCCTCATCGGTCATGCGCAGTTCGAAATGCGCGGCGCCGTAGCGAATGCCGAGCACATCACAGACCCGGCCGACATATTCGCAGAGTGAATGGTGGAGGGCGCTTTCGCGACTCACCAGGTCCGCGTGGCTGTCGTTCGAGGGTGCATCGTCGTTCTCTCGGGTTTCGCCCCAGGCATCGCAGACATAGTGATGCCCGTCCGAAGAACAGGTGTTGACCAGGTATTGCTTGCCGTCGAGGTACTCCTGCACCAGCACCTTGTTGTAGGTTTCGCTGAAGTCGTCGAAGAGGCTTTTCGCACCGAGAATCGAATCGAAGGCGTCAGCAATCTGTTGGCGTGTTTTGCAGTAATGCACGCCATCGGTGTTGGCGCCCGCTTCCGGTTTCAGCACGATCTGGGCACCGATCTCCTCGTGGAATGCATAGATCTGTTCCAGGTCATCGGTGAGCAGCTGTCTGGCCGATTTCAGTGCATGGCGCCGCAGCGTGTCGTGCATCAGGTATTTACTTCTGCGCGCGGTGCTCAGGGCGCCAAGGTTGCGTGGTGCGTCGAGCATTTCGGCGAGTTTGTCGGCAAACAACACGCAAGGTTCACACCCGGCAATCACGGCTTTGACATGACGCCCGCGCAGGGCAGAGATGAATTGATCTGCCTCCTGTTCCGACGCCAGCAAGTGATTTTCGGCGTAATCGAGCGGGTTGAATGTCGGCTTGAGAATCGGGTGCTCGAGAGCGTCCACGGTACAGACGTGGATGCAACTGAAACCCAACCCTTTGAACAGCGGTGCAAGGTGACGACCGCTCGACAGGCCACCGACGATAACGATGACGTCCTTGTTGACTAATCGGCTCACGATTTGATCCTTGTTATTTCAATGATGAGACTGCGGTTGCGCAACGTCGGCGGCTCAACCGGCCGCCAGGGGTTGCCAATTGACAAAGGAGTCATTGTCCATGGCCGTACTGCGCGGGCGGTTCAGTATCCGGTCGATGACGATCTGGCCGCGCCATGCCATCAGGCTCAGGTTCGGATCGGCGAGGCCGCGTTGGCGCCGCGTCGCATTGAGCATGAAGATATGGCGGTCGGCCGGGCCTGACCAAACGGCGGCGTAGTCACGGTCCACACGAATTTCCCCGCCTTCGCGTTCGAGGCGACTCTCCAGCGCCCCCATGAATGGATGAGCGGCCGAGCGGAAACCGGTGGCCCACACCAGCACATCGGTTTCGTGGATTTCTGCGGCTGCACTGCCCGGATGTTGCGCGGCGAGCTTCCACCCAGCGTCTTCGCGCCAGACTTCCGAGACACTGCGTGACGGCATCAGGCGCACGCTCATGG
Source organism: Pseudomonas fluorescens (assembly GCF_001648775.1). Lineage (GTDB taxonomy): Bacteria > Pseudomonadota > Gammaproteobacteria > Pseudomonadales > Pseudomonadaceae > Aquipseudomonas > Aquipseudomonas fluorescens_M. The sequence continues at coordinate 53,017 of NZ_LVEJ01000013.1, read as the reverse complement.
GCGAGTGTTCGATGTAGCGCAGGGTATAAATACGTTGGTAGATGCTGCGCAATGTGTGCTCGGAAATGCCATCGCTGGCGAGTTCATTGCGCTTGAGAAACGCCTCGCGAAAGTTCGCATCCTGGCTATAAAAGAAATCCGAGTGGGCGGGCGTGAAAAGATCGTTGGCAAACGGTGAGTCATCGATGGGCGAGAAGTTTTCCCGACGCGATATCCAGGAAACCTGACTCGGTGCCTCATCGCCCGTGCGCCGCAGCAGTTCGAGCACGATCTCTGCTCCGGATTGGCCACCACCGACCACAACAACCCGCTGACCGCCCAAGTGGCGCGGCTTGTTGGCGAACTCGTAAATATGAAAATGGCTGTCGCTATCGATGTGCGGCCGCGCGAAATCAGGCAGGTACGGTGCAATGCCGACGCCGACAATAATGTGTTTGCACAGTACCTGGCGTTTCGACGTTTGTACGACGAAGTGCGTGCCATCGAAATCGACAGCCTGAACGTCTTCGCCAAAATGAACGTTCTGATTGGTGTGCGCTGCCCATTTGAGATACGCGGCGAACTCCAGACGGGAAATCTGCGCGAACTGGGCGTTGAGGAACGGCAGCAAGCGGCCGTGCTGATGCAGGTACGAGACAAACGAAAATGGATTGGTCGGCTCGGTCAGTGTGACGAGGTCCTTGAACATCGACACTTGCAGGCAGGCATCCGGCAGCATCATGCCGCTGTGCCAGGAGAACTCGGTTTTCTTCTCGAAGAAGATATTGCGAACGTCGCGCAGGCCATACAGTTGCGCAGCAATACTGAGATTCGACGGTCCGCAGCCGATCCCTACGCAATCGTATATCTGGTTTTCCATTTCAACATTCTCCATTGGCTCACCGCGTCGTGCGAGTGAGAACTTTCGCAATCAATAAGCGAGATCAACCAGGAGAAGGCCATTACGGCGCTCTCTTGATTGTCAGCAGATTCGAACTTTTCAGTGACAGGCAAATAGAAGAACTTGGAGGCCGGTCAGGATGTTGTTTTTTGAAGTGACCGGTGGCGGCGTGCTCGGGTTTCAGCGCTAGGGTTTTTTGTAATCATTTGAAATACACACGTCCTTGTGTCGTTATTGTAAACATGCATCAACAATAGATTGGATCCAATATGGACGACGATTTTTCAACCGTCAATGTCCTTGCGAGGCGTATTTAAAAATTAGTCCGCGCGAATATTCAGCGCTGCCAAGGGCACGTTCGGGAGTCTGTGCAACGTTGAAATTCGCGGTATTCTCCTGCTCCCCGACTACAAGGAACTGAGTCATGAGCAACATTCTTGAAAACCTTCCGCTGGGTCAAAAGGTCGGCATTGCCTTCTCCGGAGGCCTCGACACCAGTGCGGCGTTGCACTGGATGCGTATCAAAGGCGCCGTGCCTTACGCCTATACCGCCGACATCGGGCAGCCGGACGAGGACGACTATCAGTCGATTCCGCGTCGGGCCATGGAGTACGGCGCAGAAGATGCGCGTCTGATTGACTGCCGCGCGCAACTGGTGGCCGAAGGCATTGCCGCGCTGCAATGCGGCGCCTTTCACATCACGACGGCGGGCGCGACCTACTTCAACACGACGCCGCTCGGCCGTGCCGTTACGGGCACCATGCTGGTCGCGGCCATGAAGGCCGACGGCGTCAACATCTGGGGCGATGGCAGCACCTACAAGGGCAACGATATCGAGCGTTTTTACCGCTACGGCCTGCTGGTGAATCCGGACCTGAAGATTTATAAACCGTGGCTCGACGCGCAATTCATTGACGAACTCGGCGGCCGTGCCGAGATGTCCGAGTTCATGCAGCAGGCAGGCTTTGCCTACAAGATGTCCGCCGAAAAAGCCTATTCGACCGACTCCAATCTGCTCGGCGCGACGCACGAAGCCAAAGACCTCGAGAGCCTCGACACTGGCATCGATATCGTCAATCCGATCATGGGCGTAGCGTTCTGGCGTGATGACGTGCGGATCGACAGAGAGCGCGTCACAGTCCGTTTCGAGCAAGGGCATCCCGTTGCATTGAACGGCAAGGTCTACAGCGATGCCGTGGAGTTGATGCTCGAGGCCAATCGCATTGGCGGTCGGCATGGCCTGGGCATGAGCGATCAGATCGAAAACCGCATCATCGAAGCGAAGAGTCGCGGCATTTATGAAGCGCCGGGCCTGGCGCTGCTGCACATTGCCTACGAGCGTCTGGTCACCGGCATTCATAACGAAGACACGATGGAGCTGTACCGCGAGAACGGCCGCCGGCTGGGGCGTTTCCTGTATCAGGGACGCTGGTTCGACCCACAGGCGATCATGCTGCGCGAAACCGCTCAGCGCTGGGTGGCGGGGGCGATTACCGGTGAAGTGACAATCGAATTGCGTCGCGGCAATGATTACTCGATTGTCGCCACGCAGTCGCCGAACCTGACCTACCACCCGGAACGCCTGTCGATGGAAAAGGTCGTTTCGACGTTCTCGCCACGCGACCGGATCGGTCAGTTGACGATGCGCAACCTGGACATTGCCGACACCCTCGACAAGCTGCGGATCTACTCCGAAGCCGGCCTGCTCACGGCGGCGAATGCCTCGGTTCTGGCGCAAGAGAAGGGCGACGACTGAGTCGCCAGCCCGGCGATCAGCACGGGCACGCTTCATTCGACGCGATCCAGAGGACGGTTGAGCAAGCGCTCGACCGTCTTGGTCAACATTTGACAAGGAGGGCAATTACTTACTGACTCGCGCTGCGGTATCCTGCGCCGCTTCGTCAATCAAGGAAGAAAAATGCGCGCGTTGTCATTGCTGTCGTCTCTCAAGATCCCGGCCCTGCTCCTGCTGGCCGGGCTCAGTACCGCCTGCTCCAACTACCACTACAAGCATTACCAGGCCGATTGGGCGCCGGAGTCGATGACCCCGTATGACCTGTCCAATCACCAGGCCGATGCGCCGGTGGTTTACTTCGCAACTACGCGCTACCGCGCGCTCGGCGTGCCGTTTCATCGCTTGTTGTTGGCCACGCATGTCGATGACCAATTGCTGGAGGGCGCTGGCCGGCGTTCGATCCTTGACGTGTCCGGCATGCAAGCACTGCGCCTGACGCCGGGCAAACACTCGCTGACGTGGTGCTGGGCATCGATGAATGGCTTGGGCACCGGCGGCGCCAGATGTGGCTTTGAAGCTCGCGATGTCGAGTTCCGCGCAGGCCAGCGTTACATCGTCGACTTCTCCACGCGCGAAGGCATCAGTGGCGCTCGGGGCCGTGAGGTGATGAGCATTGCCGTCGATTCCGAAATTCGCAATCTGGACACTCAAGAAGTGCTGTATCCACCCAAAGGCGTTGCTGAGTCGCAGTTGCAGGCGGATTAACCCGCAGGGCAATCGACGCCTGCAAGCGTCGATCAGCTCTCGGTGGTATCGACGGGTTGCGCAGCGGCCTCTGCTTCCAGTTTCGCCCGGTCAGCCTTGCTGATGTACTTGGTTTTTTTCGGCGCCAGTTTGGCGCTGGCCTTTTTGGCCTTTTCCTTGAACAACTGCTTGAGTTTCTTTTGGCGATTCATGTTTTCTATCCGGCTTACACGTTTGAATATCGGTTAGCGAAGGGCGTGAACGTGCGCGTCAAGGGTCGAGCCCATAAACGAATGGACACTCCACGTTTGCGCCTTTCGCTCGAAAAGGGGCGAATCCTGACGTAAGCCTCGGGCCAAGGCAACGCCAATTCTTCACATCGCGATAAAGTCGCGCACGGCCTTGATGGTCGGCGCGGGTGCTTCTTCCATCAACCAATGGCCCGCCGCCGGAATCACCACCTCGGTGACGTTGTCCGCTGCATTGCGCATGACGATCGCTTCGTTGTTGCCGAAGGACTTTTCACCGCCGACGGCCAGCACCGGCATGCTCAGGTGTTTCTGCAGGACGGGGGCGTTGTCGATGGCATCCTGACGAATGCTGCGAAACTGGGCGAATGCGGCGTGCATGGCGCCGGGGCGCGCATAGAGTTTGGCGTAATGCTGGCGGGTGCCTTCATCGACTTTGGCGGGCGTACCGGCGAATTCATTCCAGAAGCGGTCGAGGTAAATGCGCTCGCGCCCGGCCACCAGACGTTCCATGTCCGCGCCGCCGAAGTCGAAGTGCCAGAGCATCGGCGAGCGGACAATGTCGTTCCACGGCGTGATGCCGGGCACGGGCGCATCCATCACCACCAGCCGCTCGGTGAGCTGCGGATAGCGCGCGGCGTAGGCGAAGGCGACCATGGTGCCAATGTCGTGGCCGATGACCACCGAGTGCTCGATCTTCAGGGTGCTCAACACCTGGCGGATGTCCGCGGCCTGGGTTTTTTTGTCATAGCCGCCGTCGGGAATTGACGACAGGCCCATGCCGCGCAGATCCGGCACCACCACCGTGTGATCGCGCGCCAGGTCTGCTGCCAGCGGTGCCCACATGTCGCCAGTGTCGCCAAAACCATGCAACAGCACCACGGCCGGGCCTTTGCCGCCGACACGCACATGCAGGGTCGCGCCTTCGACTTTGATGTCTTGGGTGTGGAAGGTCGCCGGGAATGGCGTGACATCCGCTTGCGCCGCGAGGCTCAAGGTGAAAAGGGCGAGGCCGGTCAACAGCGTGCGGGTCATGGCGAGTCTCCAGGCGTGATGGCGATGGAGACAGCGTAGACGTATCGGTCAGGGGCGGTGGAATAAACCAGGCCGGTGGCAGCCGATTTCCTGCTTGCATAACTGCGCGCCACCCACCTTGATCAGACGATTTTCAAAGCACTCAGCACGATCAGCGACTGCTCGGCAAATGCCTGGGCCTGTTCGGTCAGCGCGGCAATGTTGGCTTCGGCGGTAGTCAGCGGTTTGCCGTCCTTGAGCAACACTTCGTTTTGATCGGCGATGATGCTCCACGCCAGTTGTGCCCACTCCGCCGGGTGCTGTTTGCCTTGGCGGATCGCAATCAGGAACAGTTGCTGGAAGCGGCTGACCGTGACGCCACCACCGGTGACCGGACTGCTCAACACCTGAATGTCGGCGTTGAACAGCGCGCGCTTGCACAGTTGCAAGTTGAATGCGGCGCAGCGTTCGTACACCAGCGCCTCGGCGGCTTCGCTCTGGCAAGGCGCTACCGCGCCCATGCCGACCAGGATGGCGATGGCCTGTTCCAGATCGTCATAGGCCATTGGCGACACCGATTCGAGCAACTGCTGCAGCGTTTTGGCTTCATACGTCTGGCCCGCGAGTGCATCGAGAACCGGTCCGTAAATTTCCGCTTGCAGTGATGCTTCGCCAGCGGGGCCGGTAACGCTGGACGCGACGTTTTCTGCCGGTTGCATCAGCACAAATCGCGTATTGAGCAGGCGCGACCGGCGCTCGGTCGCGCAGAGCCGGTTGGCACCGCGCACGTACAGATCGCGGCGGAAAGCCTGGTTGACGAAGTAGTCGCGTGCCTGTTCGCGCATCACCGGATGCTCGATAGCGTCGAGAAAGGCCAGGCCTTCGGCGCTCAGATTGAGTGCGTCGACCGAATCCAGCGGCACCGCCGTCGTGACGTAATCGAGCTTGGCCGGGGCCAGCGCATCGACCATGTCGGCGAAATACATGCAGTTCCAGTCGCGATTGAAATATTCGTGGGCGACGTATTGGCGGTCCTGACCTTTGATGGTCTGCAGCCGGGCGCCCAGGCTCGGCGCGGCCAAGGCGTACTTGGGGTTGGCCGCCAACAGCGCTTCGGAAAACTGCAACGCGGCATCGATGCGCTGATCCGGTCGCGTGGAGTGATTGGCAAAACGGTCGTGCAGGCTGAACAATTGGCGCAACGGCGCTGACGGCGACCAGCCGGGGAAGACGTTGTAGCTGACGTACAGGTGGCCACCCGGTTTGAGGTGACGGCGGGCGAATTCGACAATCAGCTTCTGGTTGTCGCGGCTGACCCAGGTCCAGATGCCATGCAGGCTGATGCTGTCAAACTGCGGCAAATCATGGCGCGCCAGCAGCTGTTCGAAGCTGTCGTCATACAGCTTTGCACCGTTGTTGCTGAGCGCTGCGAGTTCAATGGCGTGAGCGGCTTGACCGGGGTGGAAGTCGGTTCCGACGAAGCCGGCAGGGTTGGCCGTGGCGTGAATATTGATTGACACACCCTGACCAAAACCGAGTTCGCAGTGATAACCGTCGGGATTGTCCAGGCTGGCAAAACCGCGCAGCAGCAAGCAGTAACGCTGGAATACCGGATTGATCTCCCGGCTATAGCTGTAGGTGTAGCCTTCGTCGGTGAAATAACCTTCGTTCCAGGCGTTGCTCATGGGTGCAGCCTCTTGAATCGTAAGTGAAAGTGGCTCTTGTACGGAGGTGGACTTTCGCCGCTAAAACCTCTTGGTGTCCACTACGATGTTGTCGGCAGGATCGAACCATTCGATAGGGTCCATGCGGATATTTCGCAGCGCCATGGTCTGCCGGTGAGCCGCGTAGAGCGGCTCGGCGCAGTAGTTGATCAGAATCGAGCGCCGGCGTGCGCCCGACAGATTCTTGCTGCCGGCATGCAGCAGGTCGACATCGAACACCAGAATGTCACCCGCGCGGCCCGTGAGCTGCACCGACCCCGTCTCATCATTGCCATCTACGGGCGGCGCTCCCGGCGCGGGGCGATGGCTGCCGGGGACAATACGGGTCGCGCCGTTGTCGGCGCCAAAATCATCGAAAAAAGCCAGGGCCACTGCACAGTCTCCGGGGCGTTGCGCGGACAAGTCGCGATGCAGTTGCTGATGGCCGCCATCCAGAAGCGGTTCGCGGCCCTCGACCTGGGACAGAAAGAAGCGCTCCGCGATCAGCTCGCCCACCACTGCCAACACTGCTGGCAAGCGGCACACCGCGCGAACGGTTGCATGCTCATCCAGCAGCGAATGGCGCCAGTCATGACCGCGCGGGACGGGCCAGCGATCTGACGGCAACACACCCGCATCGAACGCCTGGCGCAGGTCGTCCAGCCACTTGGCGGGTATAGCGCGACGGAGCAGGGCAAAACCCTGCTGATGGAGCTGTTCACGTTTATTCATGATTGGACGTGTCCGCTCCTTACAATCGAACGCCCATCTCCAGGGCACGGGTCTCGAAACCGAACTCGGCATACATGCGCACCGCACGCTCGTTGAAAGGCCAGACTGTCAAGCGCAAGTCCTGCGCATTCTGCTCGATGGCCCAGTCCTTAATCCGTTGAATCAGTGCGCGGCCAATGCCTTTGCCCCAGAACGGCTCGGCGACACACACCGAGCCGATGCGAACAACATTCTGCGGCTGCATCAACGGCCCGGAACTGGCGGACAGGTTGGCGGTAATGAATGCAACGGCCTGGTCGGCCACGCTAGCGAGAAACACAACATGGCCCGGTTTCTCGAAAACGCCGGACCAGTGCGGCAAATCACGGGAAAAGTCTGCGGTCGCGGCGGCGTAAATGTCCGGGCGGGCCTCGTGGTGTACCGAATTGAGTAACTGGCCCAGCTCGCACATTTTCAATGCATCGTCAGGTGTGGCGGTGCGGTAGGTAATGGTTGCTTCCATGATGACTTCCGTTTCCAGTTGTAGCCCGTGATCAGAACCGATCGGTTGACCGTTGTATCAGCCACTTATCCTGCGATAAACGGCGAGATAAAGCATCCGAAAGGTTGTGCGCATTTTCCAGGACGAAGCCTGAGGTGGGAAGCGCCTGGGTTGCTTTTTCGGGCCAATCTGTACATTGAATATTGCTGCGTTAAACCAATAATCGAGCGCTCGAATCCTTGGGAATTGGGCATTGTATGCAAGCAATAAACATTCATTTCGACGACATTCAGGGCGCGCGGGCAATCGGTTCGCAGGTGCGCTCATGAGTCTGCATACCCGCACCAGACGCCTGACCGTACCGCAACTGGTCGCGATGAAAGGCCAGCAGAAAATCGTCTCGCTCACGGCGTATTCCAGTGCGATCGCCAAGCTGATCGACCCCATCGTCGACTTCATTCTGATCGGCGACTCGACGGCCATGGTCGGTTATGGCCGCGCCTCGACACTGAGCATGCAGCTCGAAGAAATCATCGGCCACACGCGGGCGGTGGTCGATAGTACGCGCCTGGCCTGTGTGGTGGCCGACATGCCGTTCGGCAGTTATCAGGAATCCCACGAGCAGGCCTTTCGCAATTGCGCTCAGGTGTTGGCGCGTTCCGGTTGCGACGCGGTCAAACTGGAAGCCAACCAGGCCATGGCGTCGACCGTCGAGTTTCTCGTGGCGCGCGGGATTCCGGTCATGGCGCATGTCGGGCTGATGCCGCAGTTCGTCAATGTCATGGGCGGTTTCAAGGCCCAGGGCCTGACCGCTGAAACCGGCGCGCTGATTGCCGAAGACGCCCGGGCCAATCTCGATGCCGGTGCCTTCAGTCTGTTGCTCGAAGGGGTAGCGGAGGGCGTGGCGCGGCAGATTACGCTGGACTCGACAATGCCCACCATCGGCATTGGCGCCTCACCGGCCTGCGACGGGCAGGTGCTGGTCACCGAAGATGTACTCGGACTGGGCGGTGGGCAGCCGCCGCGCTTTGTCAAACAGTACGCCGATGTCGGCGCGGTGATCAGCGAGGCTTGCGCGCAGTTCGCCGACGATGTGCGCCATGGCCGCTTTCCTGAAGCGCGGCATTGTTATGGACTCTAGTTACGCCGGATGTTCTGCGCCGATAGCTTGCGCCAGTTGTCTCACCGCGTGGCCGATGTCTTTGTCCCAATCGACGGTGTAGCTCAGGCGCACGTACTGTTGCCAGGCGCCTTGCTGACTGAAGATCTCGCCGGGAGCGATGACGATCCGCTCGGCCAGCAGGCGTTCGAACACCCGTTGCATGTCGATCGGACGCACAGCCTTGAGCCAGAAGCTCGCACCACCTTGCGGGGCGACGACCTGCCACTGGTCGTTGCCGTGCTCTTCCAGCAAGGTCTGCAGCTGTTGCATGCGCTTGAACAACAGCCCGCGCAGCGTCGTCAGGTGCTGGTCGATGCGCCTGGAACCGTAGAGTCTGGCAATCGCTTTCTGCCGCATCGGCGAGAGACGAAATCCGCGCTGCATAAACAGTCGATGAAATGACGCGGTCTGCTGGCGACACAGCACGTAGCCGTAGGGCGCTTCGCCGCCCATGATTTTGTCGAATGTCGAGAACACCAGCAGCTTGTGCGGATCGGCAAAATCGCGATAGCGCGGCGCTGACTCGGCGAAACACAACTCGCCCCACGTGTCGTTTTCGAACAGCCAGATATCGCGCTCGGCCAGCCAGTCACAGATCTGCTGCTTGTCGTGGGCCGGCATCAACTGGCCCTGAGGAATATTCACCGTGGAGGAAAACACCGCCAGGCGCACCGGTTCGCGCATCAGTAACGCCTTCAATGCAGGCAGGTTGAAGCGGCCGTCATCGTCGAGGCGCATCTCGATCACACGGATGTTGGCCGCCTGCAACTGGCGCAGAATCGCCCAAGAGCAGGGCGATTCGACCAGCGCTACAGTGCCGCCGAGGTTCAAGGCGTCGAGCGACAATTCCAATACGCTGCGCAAGTCCGCGCCGATGTACACGTGTTCGGCCTGCCAGTGGCCGTGCGCGGAACGGGTGTAGCGTTCAGCCAGCGCCGCGCGCAATTCGGGCTCGCCGAGTGGCTGATAAAGCGGCGCGTGCGAGCGCGGGTATTGGCGGGTCAGTTCGCGCTCGATTGTCAACAACGGACCTTGTAGCGACAACAGCATCGCCGGGGCATCGCTGCTCAGGGCCAGCATGGAGGGCTGACGGGCACTGGCGAAAACGTTGTCCAGCAGGCTGTCTGCGCTGGCCGTCACAGGCGCCGCCGGTGTTCCCCGGGTGAAATAACCGAACCTGGCTTTGGCGTGGATTCTGCCTTCGTCTTCAAGCAGTGCGTAGGCGTATTTGGTCGTCGACACCGAAACGCCGAGGCGCAGGGCCAGTTGTCGCAGGGATGGCAGTTTCTGTTCAGTCGTGCCTCTGGCCGCATCGATCAACCCGACGAGGTAGTGGTAGACCTCCTGATAGGCGAATGAAGCGTCCTTGCGTACCGTCAATGCTGCTCTCCTTTTGTACTTCGATTTACCACTGCCCGGAATGACGATGCATTGCCGCGCAGACCCCAGCTGCAAAACGTCGGCAAGTCTAAATCAAGCCTGAACGAAGCGCTCTGGGCGGCACGGCTCAAGGGCGGCAGATGACTGGCGATCAAGCAGCTCTTCACTGGCGAGGCGCCCGACGATTGCCGCCAGCGTCACCCCGGGATGCATCGCGCAAACGTAAACCCCGCCGACACCGGGCAGGTAACCGACAACGGGGATGCCATCAGCGGGTATCGGCCTCAGCCCGACGGCGACGGTTTGCGGCTCTATGGAAACTACCCCGTGAAGTTCACTGTGTATGGCTTCGGCGGTGCGCCAGGCGATGTCTGTCGGCGAGTTACCCGGCGCCTCTCCCAGATAATCTTCAGCGGCCAGCAACGTGCCGTCGGCATTTTGCCGAACTTCCATTTCGGGGCTGGAAATGATGCCTTTGACGAGGTCCGGTTGGGTCTTGTAGCGGATGAAAATGGCCGGCGAGGCGTCGATGGGCAGGCAGACGTTGAGCATCTGCGTTAACTGTTGGGTACCGGTCCCCGCTGCAAGCACAACAAGGTCGGCATTGATCGTGCCCGTTGTGGTTTCAACGCCGCTCACGGCTGCGTTGCAGATTTTGAAACCGGTCACTCGGGTTTGCGTAAGCAGCGTCGCTCCCAGCGCCTGGGCGCCGGCAATCAAGGCGTGGGTGGCCTGTACGGCGTCGAGCGCGCCTTCTTCAGCGCTGTATAGCGCGTAAGGCGGTGGATGCTTCAGGTTGGGTTCGTGTACAAGGATCTCGGGGCGGTTTATCAACGCTGTCAAAGCGCAGCTCTGCGCAGATTCGCTGTACGACAAAGCTCCGGTCCAGCGAATCTGCAAATCCGGCAACTCGATTTCGAGTCGGCGGTATTCCTCGATGGCCGCACCGCGCAATTGCGCAATCGGATCCGCGCCAGCGTGCGTGGTATTGATCCAGGCGAAAGAGCTTGCCGTGACGCCACTCGCGATCTCGCCGGCCTCGATCAACCTGACCTGCGCACCTTTGGCAGCCAGGTGATACGCAAGGGAGGCGCCGACGATGCCCGCACCCACCACTACAATTCGCTCGCATGCGTTCTGCTTCATTTCAACACTCCCTGTTGTCGACGCGCTGATCCTGCAACAGTGAGGCAATGCGAGCAACCAGAAAAAAGCCCGGCCAAAGCCGGGCTCGGACGCTTGCAACGAATTAAGCAGCCATATTTCCTGCGGCCATTTCCTTTTTGTAGCTGGCCTTCATGGCTTCCATCTGCGCGCCCAGCTCTTCGAGTTTTTCCTTGCCGAGAAGCTTTTTCGCCTGAGGAAACATTTCCGTTTCCTCCTCTTCGATATGGTGTTCAAGCAGTTCCTTGACCACTTTCACCCGGCCGGAAAACTCCGGGGTGCCCGGGTCGGTGAGTTTCAGATCGGGCAGCACCAGCGAGTCGACGGTGCGATGTTCTTCCTTGGCTTCGAAGTACATGACGTCCTGTTCTTTGCTGCCGGCAGCCTTGAAGGCGGGGTAGAGGATTTCCTCTTCGAGGCGGGTATGGATGGAAATTTCCATTTCCAGCTTGCCCAGCAGCTCGACACGTTTTTTCAGCGCGCGCTCGGTCGATTCGCTCAGTTGGCTCAGGATGTCTTTGACTTTGGCATGATCGGCTTTGAGTAGGTCGATGGCGTTCATGGCGTTGCCTCTGCTGTCACGGAGTGAACACAGGCCGTTGTCTCACGGATCTGTGAATGCCCTGAACCCACAGCATTTGGCGTGCCAATCGGGGAGCGAAGTTCAAGCGCGATGAATCAAGGGGTTTGCGACGGCACAGGCAAAAAGCCTTCGTGCAGGCTGCATGAAACGGGGGTCGCAGGCATTGCAGATCACCGCTTCGCCGCAAGTGTTGGCCCGCTGATCCGAATGTGCGAAAGCGTTCTGAACTCGTTTTGGCGTTGCCCTGCCGTATGGGAGACAGCAGCCATTTTACTCAAGCGATCGAGGAACTCACCATGCGAGCAATGACCTATCACGGCGCCCATGACGTCAGAGTCGAAACCGTGCCGGACCCGAAACTGGAAGCCGACGACGACATCATTCTGCGGGTGACGGCCACGGCGATTTGTGGCTCCGACCTGCACTTGTATCGGGGCAAGATTCCGACTGTCGAGCATGGCGATATCTTCGGCCATGAATTCATGGGCATCGTCGAGGAAACCGGTTCGGCGGTGACTGCGGTGCAGCCCGGTGACCGCGTGGTGATTCCGTTCGTGATTGCCTGCGGCGACTGTTTTTTCTGTCAGCAGGAACTGTATGCCGCATGCGAAACCACTAACAGCGGCCCCGGTTCAGCGATGAACAAGAAAGTCATTCCGCCGCCTGCTGCGTTGTTTGGCTATAGCCGTCTGTACGGTGGCATCCCCGGAGGCCAAGCGGAATTGGTCCGAGTGCCGAAGGCCAATATGGGGCCGTTCAAAGTGCCGGGGACACTCTCGGACGAGAAGGTGTTGTTCCTCTCGGACATCCTGCCGACCGCCTGGCAAGCCGTGACCAATACTGGCATCGGTCAGGGTTCAAACATCGCGATTTACGGTGCCGGACCGGTTGGCCTGCTCAGCGCTGCATGCGCGAAGATGCTCGGCGCCGAACGTATTTTCATGGTCGATCACCACCCGTATCGGCTCGACTACGCGCAACGTACTTATGGCGTGATACCGATCAACTTCGATGACGACGATGACCCGGCCGATACGATTATTCGCCAGACCCCGGGCAGTCGTGGCGTCGATGCCGTGATTGATGCCGTAGGGTTCGAAGCCAAGGGCAGCACCACCGAAACGATCCTCGCCACGCTCAAGCTTGAGGGCAGCAGCGGCAAAGCGTTACGCCAGTGCATCGCGGCTGTGCGGCGCGGCGGGGTGGTGAGCGTGCCGGGCGTGTATTCGGGCTTCATCCACGGTTTTCTGTTCGGCGATGCCTTCGACAAGGGCCTGACGTTCAAAATGGGCCAGACCCATGTGCAGCGCTACTTGCCGGAGCTGCTCGGCTACATTGAAACCGGCGCCTTGCAACCCGACGCAATCATCACTCATCGGCTGTCTCTCGAGCAGGCCGCCGAGGGTTACAAGATCTTCGACAAAAAAGAGGAAAACTGCCGCAAGGTCATCCTGACCCCCGGCAGCAGTGACGTGCCGCTGGCGCAGATGGAGGAGATGCCGCCGTTGGTGCCCGTCAGTTGATCAAACGTGATCAGCGGGGCGCTGCCGATGGCAAGCCCCGCATCACGGCGTTGAATCGAGTTACGACGCCGAATGCTGACTGACATGCTTGGGCCCCGCCAGCGCCCAGGCAATCAAGCCAAACAACGGTACAAACACGATCAGTACGATCCACACGCCTTTATTGCTCGCTTTCCCCTCGCTCTTGCGCACCCGATTGATGGCCCAGAGTTCGATAAGCAGAAGAACTGCCGCCAGTACGATCCACACGGTTTCGATTTGCATTGGCTACCTCCTGATGGTCTGTGCGTTAGGCGGCGTGTGGTGCGGCGGGTTCATTTATTTTTTGTTCAAGGCGTCGAGCTGGCGGGCCAGCTCCAATGCCACTCGACCGCTGTTGAGGGTGGGCAGCAAATGGGTGAAGGGGATGTCGATCAGGCGGTTTTCACGCACGGCGCGCAGTTGCGAGAGCACGGGATCGTGGGTCAGCAGATAGCGTTTACGGCTGGCCGGCGACCATTGCGCATCGGCTAGCAGAATCACGTCGGGGTCGCTGGCCAGCAGGGTTTCGCTGTTCACCGTCACTCGATAGAGGTTGATGTCGGCAAACACATTGCGCGCACCGACGGCGGCCAGCAGCGGCGTGACAAAGCCGCGTCGGCCTTCGCTGTCGAGGCCTTTGACCTCGCTGTCGAGATAGAACACCGACAGCGGTTTACCCGCACCGGCCAAGGCCCGGGCACTGGCAAGATCGGCATCCATGGCTTCGCTCAATTGCCGCGCCTGCGACTGTTTGTGCAGCAGTTGGCCCAGCGTCAGCAAGTCCTTGCGCACAAGCGCGAAGTAATCCAGCGAATGGCCGTTGCAGGCTGACTCCAGCAAATACGAGCCGACACCGTTGCGCGCCAGCCCTGAGCGGGAAGTCACACCGGTTCCGAACGCGGTGGCGAAACCGCCGATCACCAGATCCGGCTTCTGCGCATACAACACCTCGCTGGACGGGTACTGCCGCGCGATCACCGGCACGCCGAAATACTCGGACGGCAGCTGCCCGGCAGTGGTGTCATCCAGGTAGGCGACGCCGATCAACGATGGCCCCGCGCCCAATGCCAATACGATGTCGGCCGCATGCTGGTTGAGCGCCACAATCCGCGAGGGCGGTGTGGGTGCCTGGCGCCAGTCTTCGCCGCAATTGCTGAAATTGTCGGCGAGCACCGCTGACGAGCAGAGCAGGGCGCCGAACAAACATAAAAGTCTCCTCATGTCCGCGCCTTGATCAGCAAATCCTCGACCACGTCACCGCCGACCAGATGCACTTCGACCAGTCGCTGCACGTCCGCGTTGCTGTGCACGCCATACCAGCAGCGTTCCGGATACACCGTCAGGATCGGCCCCCGATTGCACGGAAACTGGCAGTGCGTGCGGGTCAGCAACACGCCGCCCGGGGTCTCGATGCGATCGTGCTCCAGCAGATGCCGACGCAAGGTTTTCCATAACTGCTGGGCGCCGCGCTGAGTACAGCGCGGGCCGGTGCAGATGAACACATGACGCGCATGCTCGGGCACATGTGACCAGTCCGGGTGCGAGTCGACGCCGTCGACAGGGCTGATTTCACTCATCAGAAGCGGTACGTGTAGCGCACTTCGGAGGTGAACGGCCGGCCGAGGTTGTCGACGTTACTCGAACGGCTGGTAACGTAATCGCGGTCGAACAGGTTCTCCACCAGCAGACTGACACGGTGTTGGTGGGCATTGTCGAGGTAGCGATAAGCGTCGGCATCGACCACCGAATAGTGGCCGTATTCGACCTGTTTCGAACTGGTGATGTCGCGGATATAGCGGATCGCGCCGCCGGCGCCCCACAGGCGATTTTCCGACTCGTAACCCACACGGGAGCGAGCGAAGAAGCTCGGGATATCATTGATGGTCGCCCCCGTGCGTGATTCGGTGAGGTTGCGGGTCATGTCCGCTTGCAGACTCCACTGATCGTTGAGCGCCAGCTTCGCATCGGCCTCGAAACCACGCATGCGCACCTGACCTTCGCCGTTGACCCACTGAATGTCGTCGAGGGTGATCAGGTCGTCGATCTTGCGTTTGAACAGGGTCACGCTGGCGCTGAATTCGCGATCCAGCAGGAAGCCTTTGTAGTCGACACCCAGTTCCGCGTTGCGGCTTTTTTCCGGCTTGAGATTGCGGTTACCGATCTCGTCGCCCGGTTCGTTGACGAACAGTTGCTCGGCGTTCGGCAGTTTGTAAGCGCTGCCATATTGGCCACGCACCGACCAGTTGTCGTTGAGGTCATACAGCGAAGTGAGCATGCCGACCGTGGCGCCGTCGCCGCCACTCATGGCTTCGTGACGCACGCCGATGCTCGGGTGCCAGTTCGGCAGGGCGTCGATCTGCGGGCGCAATTGCGTGTAGACGGCGTGGGCTTCGGCCTTGTCGTTGTCGATGACCAGCACATCGTCCTGGCCCTTGAACCATTGGTTGTCGGTGCCGAACACCAGTACATGGCCTCCGGGCAATTGTGCTTTGCCCTCGGCCTGCACACCCCAATCGGTGAAGCCCCAATAGTCATTGTGGTTGATGACTTTGGTGCCGCCGCCGGCGACGTTGTTGATGCGCGTGTAGCGCGTGTCCCAATCGTTGATATGGCCTTTGACGAAGTAGCTCAGGCGCTCGTTGATGTTCTGTTCGAACGTCGCGGTAGCGATCTGTTGAACGCGGTCGTTGGTGGTCTTGTGGTTGTCGACCGGGCGGGCGAAATCGAGGTTGGCGTCGGCGTATTGGTAGAACAGTTCCAGCCGCGAATCATCGCCGAACGATTGGATTACCTTGCCGCCGAACGTAGTGACTTCGTAGGCGCGATCCTTGCCGGAGTCGTTTTTCATGTCGCGATTGCGATACGGCTGGTAACCGTCGGAGACGTTGTGGCTGACGTAGGCCAGCAAACCGAGATCGCCGAAACCGTTAGTGAAAATATTCTCGACCCGCGCATCTTCGCTGGTGCCGCCAAAGCTATCCACGCCCAGGTTCACCTCGCCGGCGGCTTTGCGGCTCTGCGGGCTGCGGGTGACGATGTTGATCACCCCCGAAACGGCTTGGGTGCCGAACAACAGGCTCTGGCCGCCCTTGAGCACTTCGATGCGTTCGATGGCGTTGGCCGGCAGAGTGTCCAGGTACAGGCCGCCGTACAGGCGATTGTTCAGGCGCACGCCGTCGAGCAGGATCAGCGTGTCGTCGTTGCGCCCGCCGAGCAACGAATAAGTGCCGTAGTCGAACGGGCCGTTTTTCGGCGCAACGTAGAGGCCGGGAATGAACATCTGCATCACGCGGCTGACATCGGCGCTGGGGCCGGCGCGTTCGATCTGCTCGCGGCTGACAATCTCGACCTTGCTGCCGAACTTCGCCATGTCGGCGACGGTGGTGGATTCCACGGACGGTGCAGAAACGATTTGCTGATTGAGTTCCAGCGGCGCGTCGTCGGCCAGCAGCAGCGGGCTGAACAGGCAGCCAAGCAACAGGGAGGGAGCAGAAGTGTTGAAAGGTCGAATCATTGTCTTCTCGAAAAGGATCTTCGCAGAAGAGCATGCAGGAGAAGGCATCGCGCACAGCCAATACCGGCCCATGCCCGCCCACCGCAGGATTTTGCCAAACAGCATTTCAGGCCGGTCTCCGGGCTCGCGCGTATCGAGGCTTTCACCTTCCCATGGCCGTCTGGCCACAGTGGTGTATCGAAAGCATCACGCGCCTACCGTTGCGGGGGCAGCACCGGACTTGTTCGAAAAGAACGTACCGGTTTCCCGTTTCACCCCATGCACGGCGGCAGGGGGCACCTGAAACAGGGCGGCATCTGAACATTCGACAGACCGTTCGTCAACTTTCCCGGGTGCGTACTCTTCTAGCCACTGTGGGAGCGAGCTTGCTCGCGAATGCGTGGTGTCAATCAACAATGATGTAACTGACCCGGCCTCTTCGCGAGCAAGCTCGCTCCCACAGGATCTCTGCTCTGCATTAAAAACAGGTCGAGGTCGCACTTGGTCGTTTGATAGGTGAAGGGTTAAAGTTCACTTCAAAGTCGATCACTGCTCAGGTGAAACATGAAAATCGGTGAACTGGCAAAAATCAGCGGCCTGGCGCCTTCGCGCATCCGCTTTTATGAGGCGAGCGGGCTGATCAAATCGGTCGGGCGCAAAGCCAACGGCTATCGCGATTACGCCCCGGAAACCGAGTGGATTCTGCAAATCATCACCGGTGCACAGTCGGCGGGGTTTTCCTTGGAGGAAATCCGCCAGTTACTGCCGGTGAATGCGCAGGACTGGCAGCACGAAGAGATGCTGATCGGACTCAAGCGCAAGGTCGAGGAAATCGAAGTGCTGCAGCAGCGCCTGGCGCACAACAAGGCGCAACTGCTGCGCGTCATCCACGGCATCGAGAGCAAACCGGCGGACGTCGGCTGTGCGGACAACGCGCAGTTGTTGATCAATCAGATGCGCAAGGAGAAGGCCGTCTCGGTCAAATAATCAACGTTGATAAAAAGCTCTTGACCTTAAAGTTCGCTTTAATCTTATGGTTGCCGCACGCCCAAACGAGGATTCCTCATGAACGTGTTCGACAGCCTGTTGCTTCCCAACGGTTCCACCCTCAAAAACCGCATCGCCAAAGCCGCCATGGAAGAAAACATGGCCGACGCCGATCAGGCGCCGTCCGAGCAACTGATGCGCCTGTATCAAGCCTGGGCCGACGGCGGTGCCGGTTTGCTCATCACTGGCAACGTCATGGTCGATGGCCGCGCGATGACCGGGCCGGGCGGCGTGGTGTTGCAGGATGATCAGCAACTGGCCAAGTTCAAGCGTTGGGCGCAGGTCGGCCGTTCCGGCGGTGCGCAGTTCTGGTTGCAGATCAACCACCCCGGCCGACAGATGCAGGCCAACCTCGGCCAGAAAACCTGGGCGCCATCGGCGGTCCCGCTGAGCATGGGCAGCCTGTCCAGGCATTTCTCCACGCCGCATGCGATGACAGCCCGCGTGATCGCAGACGTCATTCAGCGCTTCGCGCGCACCGCGCAACTCGGCGAGCAAGCCGGGTTCACTGGCGTGGAAATCCACGCCGCGCACGGCTATTTGTTGAGCCAGTTTTTGTCGCCGCTGACCAATCAGCGCACGGACGAGTGGGGCGGGTCTCTGGAGAATCGCGCGCGGCTGTTGCTCGACATCGTCAAGGCTGTACGGCAGGTGGTTTCACCGAGTTTTGCCGTGGCGGTGAAGCTCAATTCAGCTGATTTCCAGCGCGGCGGATTCAGTGCTGATGACGCGCGTCAGGTGGTTGTAATGCTCAATGATCTGGGCGTGGATCTGGTCGAACTGTCCGGCGGCAGTTACGAAGCGCCGGCCATGCAGGGCGAGGCGCGCGATGGCCGCACTCTCGCGCGCGAGGCGTATTTTGTCGAGTTCGCCCAAGACATCCAGAAAGTCGCGCGGATGCCAGTGATGGTCACCGGTGGCGTGCGCCGTCGGCCGATCGCTGAAATGGTCGTTAACAGTGGCGTGGACATGGTCGGCATCGGCACTGCGCTGGCCATCGATCCGAACCTGCCGCGTGACTGGCTGCAGGGCAAGGACAGCGCCCCCGAACTGCCACCGATCACCTGGAAGAACAAAGCCATGGCGTCGCTGGCCAACATGGCGGTGGTCAAGTTCCAGTTGCGCAAACTCAGTCAGGCGCAAAAGCCCGATCCGCGCGTGTCACCGCTGCGCGCGCTGATCATGCAGCAAATCGGCAATGCCTTGCGTACGCGTCAGTACCGCAAATGGGTGGCGAACAACTGATCTGAATGGCTTGCTGACGTTCGGCCCTATATCCTGCACGCCTGTGTGATGGAACGACTTAGGGAAGAATTGCATGCCGTTCAGGGTGATGGTGGTCGGTGGTTACGGAAATTTCGGCAGCATCGTCTGCCGGCATCTGGCGCTGATGCCGGATGTCGAACTGGTGCTTTCGGGGCGCGATCCGCGCAAGTTGCAAAGCAAACTCGATGAGCTCAACAGTAAATCAGCCAACGTCTGCGCAGGCTGGTGCGGCGATGCCATGGGCGGCGAATTCAGATCCGCATTGAGCGCGCTGAACATTCAGTTGGTCGTCCACACCGGCGGGCCGTTTCAAGGGCAATCCTATGCGGTCGCCGAGAGCTGCATCGATGCCGGCGTGAACTACTGCGATCTCGCGGATTGCCGCACTTTCGTCAACGGCATCGACGTGCTCGACGCACGTGCGAAACAGGCTGGCGTGGCGATCCTCAGCGGTTGCAGCTCGGTGCCGACGTTGTCGTCGGCGATCATCGATGAACAGCGCCAACGCTTTTCACGCATCGACTCGATCGAGCACGGCATTTCTTCATCGGCAAAAATGCCCGGGCTGTCGACCATCGAAGGCGTACTCGCTTACGCCGGCAAACCGATCAAGCAACTGAAAAACGGCAAGGTGCATGAGGTGTCCGGCTGGCTGGATCTGACCTTGCGCAAAATGCCGCAGATGGGCACCCGACTGCTGGCCAACGTCGATGTGCCGGACATGGACATCTTCGCCAGCCGTTATGGCGCGCAGACCCTGAAGTTCAAGGCCGGCGCCGGGCTGAAACTCGGCGGCATCGCCAACGGCCTGCTGGCTCAGGCACTGAAAGTCGGACTGGTGCGCGACCATGCGCTGTGGGCGGCCAGACTGCATCGCCTCGGCCTGCACTTCGAACGTTTCGGCGATGGCAAAAGTGCGATGTACATCGACGTTCAAGGTTTGGGTGTCGACGGCAAACCGCTGTCGATGACCGCGCAACTCACCGCCCTGAACGACAAAGGCCCGGAAATCCCCAGCTGCGCCGCCGTCGCGCTGGCGACAAAAATGGCCTCAGGCTACGTGCCATCCGCCGGCGCCCGACCGTGCGTGGGCGAAATCAGCGTCGCCGAATACATGGCCGCCATCAACGACCCGGCCAACCTGAGCCTGGCCGTGAACTACTCGGACGGGCAGCGCTGACATGCTCTACCTGAGCCTGAAATACCTGCACATCATCGCCGCGATCTTCCTGTTCGGTTTCGGCATGGGCTCCTACCTCTACCTGATCGCCGCCAGCCGCACGCGCAACCCGCAAGTGATTGCCCACGTCGCGCGCATGGTCGTCGGCTTCGACACATGGATTACCACGCCGGCCGGTTTCGTGCAGATCATCACGGGTTATGTGCTGATGCGACTTTCCGGGCTGAACATGAGCACCGAGTGGGTGCTGGCATCGTTGATCATCTTCTTCTGCGTCGGCGCGCTGTGGTTACCGGTACTGCTGTTGCAGAAACGCCTGTGCGTGATGGCGGCGAATGCGAGCGAGGCGGGCGCGGGGCTGGATGAGCAATATCAAGCCGTGTACCGCAAATGGTTCTGGATGGGCGTGATGGGTTTCGCCGGGATGTTCGTCATCGTGCTGATGATGGTCACGAAGATGACCCCGGTGCAGCTGTTCAGCTTTCTGCTTTAGCTGCAGTGGCTTTCAGGAAGCGTTGTTCATGGTCCGGAGTAGGAAGCAGGCAGGTGTCGTACTTGCCGAACAGGCGATAACGGTTTAGCGCGATGCGGTCGTAGGCCCAGTCGCGCAGGCCTCGCGGGAAGACGCGCAGCAATCGCAATGGCTGCCAGCGGGCGGGTAATTGGCTGATGACTTCGAAGAAGGCGTCTGAGCGTTCCCAGTAGTGGTGGTCGCGGATGACGGCCATGGTGTCGAATTGGTCCACTGGCAGGCCGGCCCATGCGAGGAGGGCTTGGCCTTCGGGAGATTGCACGGAGGCCAGGCGTACGCGACGTTCGTGGTCGTGGCGGATCAGGAAGCGCGCCCAGCCGTTGCAGAGTTTGCAGACGCCGTCGAAGAGGACGACGGATTCGCCCGGATTGAGTAGCGGGGCGGGGGTTGGGCGTTTTATTGAGGTGGGCATGGGTGGTCGTTCTGGAAGCTGGGTTTCGATCATAGCGCTGGAAGCGGTCGTTCGCGAATGACTGTACTCGGCCGATAGCTGACGTCGAACCATTGATCACTACAACGCCGCGATTCATGATTGGCGTAGCCAAATATAAATAAGTATGTGACCTCTCCATGATTTAAAGGGATTGAATTATGAGCATGATTGATGATTTAAAGATCAAGTACCCCGGCGCCATTGCCTGGTCATTTGGGGATGCTCCAGAAATGGCAGATGAGCTGGCTGAACGGGTTGTTAAAGGCGTAAAAACAGCCACATGTAGTTCGTTCTCGTCATTCAAACTTGAAGATGAATCACCCACTCTTGGCGGTTATAGCATCGTCCTCAACAGTAAGGACGAACCGGTATGCGTGATCAGGGTTGTTTCGATGCGTATCACTCGTTACTGCGATGTAGATCAAGATTTTGCAAGGAAAGAAGGCGAAGGGGATCTCAGCCTCAAGTACTGGAGGGAAGGTCATAAAGATTTTTTCCAAAGAGAGGGCTGGTTCGACGAGGCTATGGAACTTGTGGCGGAAGAGTTTGAACTGGTCGAAGTATTGTAATAGGCAAGGCTCCCTAGCACGCAAATACTTGGTGAAGTCGGTGTAAGACCACGTTTAAGTTAATGGAGGTCTGACCCTGAGAGATCCTTTCGATATATTTGGCATGATAATTAATCGTCAGTAGGTACACAGGGCACTTTTAAATGCGCTGTGTATGAGTTCACAGTACGAAATGATTGCAACGTACTGCGCTCAGTCAGGAGAAAGGGTAGAAGCATGGCTTACCATCCTATTAATTTACCTGGAATTGCAGCGCTTACGCTTCAGAAGGCTAACCTCAATGGGAGCCTCTCACAATCCTCGTAACTCAGCTCAAGAACGATTGGCTAATGTTTGCTGACTTCCGCAGGCGTTGATTGGCAGCTTTAGGTCGAAAACGGCCATTCACGATTGACTGCTTCTGGCCAATTGCTGCCCTTCGCAAGGGCCAGCTTTGTGCCGAATAAAGACAGCGGTGCACTGTGGCTAATCTACCCGTTCCTTCCGGCGATAGGATTTTGACCGCAAAGGTGAACTATTCAGCACCATCGTCCTTTCGCGGTGAAGCTCACCAGGCATGTTACGGGATCAACTTGCATCATTATCTCTTCTGGCGGCGAAATAAAGACAGTAGGAAAACCCCACTGAATAGGTGGCTGCGTAATTTCATCGCGTTTATTTGCAAATGCAACTCGCATTCCGCTTCTACTTTTCATTATTTTCAAATAGTTGCTATCAGGGTTTTGGTTGTTAGATGTCAGCCTTTCCTCAGGCAAAACCTCCAGAAAATCAAGATACTTAATAAAGTTTCTTTGTTTTGCTGAATCTCCTGCTAAATACTCAATAGAGTCGGTTATGTGTTTTTTATTACAGAAAAAAGTGTAATTAATGCACCAAAGATCTTTTGTTATGTCACCTTTTAAAGGGGTGGGCCATTTAATAACTGGCAAGGATTTTGAAGGTACTACTCCATCTTTTCCAAACCTAGGCCCAAACAAAGATGACAGGATTGTAGATTTCGCCTCATCGAAAATAACGCATACCGGAGCATCAATTTTTGGCTCGAACTTGGCCAGTTCATTAAACTCCTTGCTTAAAAAAATATTCCTTTGTTCATCGAATATAATTTCACCTTGATTAATGCATCCGCGAAACATAAAGCCGCTTGCAAGACCTAATTCCAGAAAAAAGTGTATAGACCCTATGAAGTTATTGATAGATGCTACATCGCCCACATCATAAGAGACTAAAAGTATTGAGTCGGAAACAATCTCTGATATTTCGAAATTATTGCTCGGGCCTTCGTAGTCGTCAGGTGTTCCGAAAAATACTTTGTTTTTCGCTATGTCAACAAATTGCGAATACTTGTTGTAGATCTCTTCGATCCCAACTTTCTCTATCATGGAGGATTAACCAAGAACGTCTAGAAAGCAGATCAATCTATTCTTGTAATGTTTCAAAATACACCTTTAGTGAGTTGTTATTTCGAGGCTCAACTTCGAGTATTTTTATTAATACGCTACCATCTCCACTGCATGGTATCCACAATCCTTTTTCTGGCCGAAAACGACCACCCACGAATGACTGCTTCCGACCGTTGGCGGTCGATTGTGAACGTCCATTTATGGCCAAAGACAGACGCACCATGTAGCTTTAATCCCTCTGTGGCAGTCTGTCCGCCGCCACAAAGGGATTACCCCTCAATCCACCGGCACAACATTATCCAGCGCTCGATTCACCGCCAGCTCCCCCAGCATCACCACTTGCGCAATCCCCAGCGCAGTTTTGCGGTGGCCGGGGTCCAAGAGGGCGGCGAAGTTGCAGAGCATTTCGGTGGCTGAGCTTAGGGACTCGCTGGCGTTGACGAGCAGGGATTCGCTGTCGTAATCGGCGTTGGCCAAAAACATGGGGGCGTGTTTCTCGTCGCTGCCCATGATGCGTTGGGTTGGCGTGAGGTAGTAATCGAGGGCGCGTTCGGCGGCGTCGTTGAGTGTTCGGGAGTCCGGGAATTTGTAGGGTGAGACTGGATCGGTTTCTGGTGGGTTGGGCGTGACTTTGAACATAGATGACACTCCTGGGAAACGATTAAGGAGCCATCACGATTCGCTACCAAGCGAAGGGTGGCGGCCATGCACAGGTTGGTAGACCGGCCCAGGAACCCGGCGCGTCCGAGGACGCCCTACGCATGGCCACCATAAAACGGAGATCAAGAAAAACGATCTCTGAGAGAGGTGCGCGATGCGCCTGGGAATACCGGGCTACCAAACCCGATCACTGTTTTTCAGTGACCGACAAACGATAAAACCCGCACCCCAGACGCACAAGCCGGCGGATTCTGGCGTAGTCGTAGGCAACGGCGCAAGAAGTTGTAGCCTTAAGCAAGTAACGCGACGTGTCTTTTAAACAATCACGAAAAACTCCTAAACACGCTTCATCAACACACCGTTCAAAATGACGTCCGTCAGTCCACCCTCCAGCTCAGGTAATGGTGCGGAACCCTCACGCCAAGGCACGCACCAACACTAAGTTGCAACTCAAAAAGACGAGGAGGGATACCTATGTCAGTTCATCCAATTCTGTTTCTGGGCGGCTCCGGCGCCATCGGCCACCGTTCTGCCAAAGCCTTGCGCGCCGCCCATCCCGACGTACCGTTACTGATCGGCGGCCGTGACCTGGCCAAGGCTCAGCAAGCCGCCGAGGAAATGGGCGGGGCACAGGGCGTGGTCATTGATCCTGCTGCCGACGACTTGGGGCTGGGCGATCGCCCGGTCAGCGCCGTGGCGGTTTTCTACATGGATCATTCCCTGGCCGGGCTGCGTTTCGCGCAGCAGCGCAAGATTCCGCATCTGAGCATTTCTTCCGGCGTGTTCGAGATTGCGCCGCAAATCGCCAGTTACATCCATCGCCCTGACGCGGCGCCCATCGTGCTCGGTTACGAATGGATGGTGGGTGCAACGACGGTGGCGACGCTGCACCTTGCCGAGTCGTTTTCGCGGGTGCGCGATATCCGCATCGATGCGCTGGTCGACGAGGAGGACGGTGGCGGGCCGACCGTGGCCAAGGATTTCGAGCACCTGAACAAGATGCTGCCGGCCGCCCTGATTCGGCGCGATGGCGATTACGTCTGGCGTGAAGGGGAGGACAAGAACGTTAGCTTCCGCGCGGTAGACGGTATATCGATGCCAGCCAGCGGTTTCTCGTCCATCGACGTCACCGGGCTGGCGGCCGCCACCGATGCGCCGAATGTGCAGTTCAATCTCGGCAGCGGGGTCAGTTCTTCGCGTCGCGCGGGACAGCCGATGTCTACCGAAATTCTCATCGAAATGGTCGGCGAAGATCGCAGCGGGCGACCGATGCACACGCGGCATGCACTCGTTCATCCGGCAGGTGCTGCGGCGCTGACGGGGTTGAGTGTCGCGATGCTGCTGGAGCGACTGCTCGGGCTCGATGGTCGAGCGCCTACGCCGGCAGGTCTTTACTTCCCTTATCAGTTGCTGGAGGCCGGCGCGTATCTGGAGCGTCTGAGCAAGGAGGGCGGTGAGTTGCTTGAGCTGAAGTTGCAATAAGGCAGGTCGCTATCGGCAATGCCGATCTTGCTCATTGAACCGCTGACGAGCCTTGATGCGCTCGTCAGCGGTCATTTGCTCTAAGGCGACTGCCAAGCCCCACCATCCGCCACAGGCACCTCGCCCAGATCATAGGGATTGACCCCTTCAAGGCAGCCAACATTGAAGCCGAACTCCTGCGGATTGGTGCTACGTCGGTGATGGGTGTAGATGCCACAGTTACCGCAGAAAAAATGCTCGGCCACTTGCTGGCCAAAGCTGTACTTCAACAGTGCGGATTTTCCTCGGATCACTTTCAGGTCGGCCGCCGGCACTGCGGCGACAATCGCGCCCCGGCGTTTGCAGAACGAGCAGTCGCAGCGATGGGGCGTGGGCAGGCCGTCGGGCAAGTGGATTTCGAGGATCACGGCGCCGCAATGGCAACTGGCGCGATGGTCGCGGCGGATCAGTGTGTTGCCGATCTGTTTGAGCATGATCAAGCCTCCATCCAGTCCACCGTTGCCGTTTCCCGCCATTTGACCTCGGTGATGCCGAACCGCTCGGCCTGGGGTTTGGAGATGACTTTCAACGGTGGCTTGCCGGGTTTGGGAATCGGCGCAATGCCGGCGTCGCAGCTCGCCCAATGCCATGCGTCAGCGTTGCGCATGGTTTTTGCGCGGATGACGAAAGACTTTGGCTGGCCGTGAAGTTTGTATTCGATGACGAAGATGTCGACGTTACTCATGCGTTCCTCCTTACGCTCATACGCAAATGAGTTTTGCCGACAAAAAAAATTCAAAGGATTTTCGGGGTTTGTTTCAGGCCGCTGACAATTGTTTTGCTTTGAACGGTTGGGACTGGCCGCAGCCTAAAAATCAAGTCCCCGCGCGGACTAACAGACCCCACGATTTCACCCCCGGAGGCTGCCAGTGAACAAGACGATCAGCGCCGAGGATTTGAACATTCAGCTAAAACACAACGATGACGCTGCCCTGTTCAAGTGGCTGCTTGCCAGTTTCCTGATGGGCAAGCGGATACAGGCCGAAATCGCCGCCGAAGCCTATCGGGTGATTGCCGATAAACACGGGCGCGATACACCGCGCAAACTGGCGGCGTGCAGCCATCGTGAACTGGTCGCGATGCTCGGGGAGGCGCATTACGTGCGTTACGACGAAACCACCGCCGTGCGGCTGCTCGCCTTGGCACGCCGGTTAAACGACGAGTACGCGGGCAAGGTCAGCCATATGATCGAGGTCAGCGCTGATCGCCAGGCGTTTGAGAAACGCCTGGCAGAATTCGACGGCATCGGTCCGAAAACCGTGGAAATTTTCATGCGTGAAGCAAGCGCTGTGCTTGGCCTTTGATCGCGGGCCGTGACAGAGAAACGGTCACCGCCCGCGTCGTGTAAAGCCTATTTGACTCGGCCGCCAGAACGATTGATTGCCAACAGGCACAGCCCGACCAACAGGGCTGCGCCTGCAACGAGCAGCGCCGAAGGTTGCATCGGTTGGCGCAAGCCTGCCGCTGTATGCCGCTGCGATATCGCCCGTGGTCGGGTTTCAACGGTCATTTCGTCAAGCCTCTGGATTGGCGTAACGACTTCTGCCTGAAAGGGCATTTCCTCGATGCTCAGACGCAGGCCATCTGACAACTCCAGGGTGCGCGCGGTGATCGTGCCGACGAGTCTGTCTGGATACACCGGTTCGCCATTGGGATCGAGTTGGTCATAGAAGAAATTCTGCCCTTCGAGCCAACCCACGGCCGTCTGCAACTCAGGGCCCAGGTAGTATTTGCCGTCGAGGAAAAATCCAGAAAATTGCGGCGCGCGCTCGACGCTTTCAATGCGATAACGCTCACCCGGTTTCATACCGGTTTCAGGGGCAATCATGGTCAATCCCTCCGCTGTAGGTTCAGCGGTAGAGAACAAGGATTGACCGTCGTTCCATGTAAAGGAGTAAAGGTAGCGGTTGTCGAGGAACTGGCCGGCAAACGGTCAAAACAATTCCGCCCGGTGAAGGCCGGGCGAAGTAGCAATGCTACAGGTCCAATGCTTTCGCCATGATGATCGTGCGCTCCGATCCGTGGAACTCGTCGCGGATTTTCTGAAAGCCGAGCGAAGCGTAAAAGCCCTCCGCGGTGATTGAGGAGGGAACACGAAGCACCTCCATGCCAGCGTCGAGTGCGCTTGATTCAATCTGCGCCATCAGGTGTCTTCCAATGCCCTTGCCCTGATAGCGCGGGTCGACAAATACGCTGCGGACAACATTCTTATCCATACTTGCCGTTGCGACGACTCGGCTGTCGATTGTTGCGACGAGTACTTGGCGTTCGGTCAACCATTGAAGGATCGCCTCAGGCGTAAAGTGTTGCGTCACTTGATTGATGATTTCCGGAGAATAGTCCTGCGCATTGGACTCGCGCAGCGTGTGGATGATGGTTTGACTGATGGCCGGCGCATCTGTATGCGTAGCCTTTCGAATCAGGTAATTGATCAAGCCAGCGCTCTCCCGATTTACGGCGTGGGTTGTTCGATCCGGTGCCTAATAGGCGGTTCACAACGGCCGCGCTGATCAGCCCGGTCACTCAGGACAGCAAACGCACACCCGAGCGGATCAGTCCTTGTGCCGTCAACTCTCGAATCTTTTCCCGCAACGCTTCGCGCTCGGCCTTGGGCGTTATCGGATCGGCGGCCAGATACTGCCGGTCGCACCACGATTCGATTTGGCTGATCCAGTAAGTCTGTCCGGCATGCCCCGTGTCGAGGCGGCCTAACAAGTAGCCGATTTGTTGCCAGGTCGGCAGCAGTTGGAAAATGGCGCTGCGGCGCGTCAGCGGGAGTTCATGCCAGTCTTGATCAAGTTTGGCTTTCACGCCACGGATCAACAGCGGCCAGGACACTTCGTCCAGTCGCGCAATCACCACCGAAAAAACTTTATCCGACGGATCATCGAGTGCCGCGAACAGTTCAGGCAATTGATCATCGCGAAGCAGGCGCGCTGCGGCCTGTCGCACGGTGACAAAAGCCGAACGTAATGCGCGGGCATGCCAGTGCTCTGGCAACGTGTCAGCGAGTTCACTGGTCAGGCCAAGCACGCCCAGCCAGTGTTGTTTTGCTGAGGGCAAAGGTTGACTCAAGCGCTCGGCGAGGACTGTGTGCGCATCAACGTCGTTACGCGGAGCGGCCCACAGCGCCAGATTGCGCACTGCCGGTGACACATCCAACAGGGCTTCGCGCAGAACAGGTTTTGGATCGGCGAGCAGCGGCAGCAGCGCATACAGCACGAGCGCGCGGATTTTGGCGCCCGGGTGTGACATCGCTTCAAGCAGCAACGGCAGACGTTGTGCCGCCGGCAACATCGCACTCGCCGGCACTGCCATCGAGCGTACGGTCAACTCGCGATGCGCCAGAGCGCTGCGCAGCAGGGTTTCGGGGTTCTCAGGATTTTCCAGCAACAGCGCAAACAGGTAGCGCGCGGTTTTGCCCTGACGATGCAAGAAGTCGGCATACACCTCATCCCGGCATTGCGCCGATTGCAGCAGTGCACGCACCGTCGACAGCGTCTGGCTGTGGTCGACCCGGCGTTGCGCTGCCAGTGCCATCAACGGTTCAAGGGCGGACAGCCAAGCCTGGGTGTGGGCGGGCGACAAGTAGTGTTGCAGGCCCGCCGCCGCCAGGTCGCGCACCTGCGGGACCCAGTCGTTCAGGCGTTCGATCAACACCGCTAATGCTTCAGCAGACGGCTGCCTGCACAGCTCCCGCACCGCGACTTCGCGAACAAAACCGTTGTGGTCATTGCTCACATCTGCCCAAGTGCCAGTGTTGCCAAGGCGAGTGAGGATCTCCAGCGCCTCGTTGCGCCGATAGTCTTCATAAGTGGCAGGCTGTCCTTGCTTTTGTGCCAACCGGGTCAGCCAGTCTTGTGTGGTGTTCATCGGGCAGTGCGTCCTTGCGGGGGCAAATTGTTTTGCGCAAAAGCGTCAGCGTACGCGACTTGCACCGGAGGGCAAAAAAATCCTTGTTTTTCAGAAGACTTCATATCAGTCAGGAGCGACCTGATTTTTTCAAGCTCTTCAAACGTTACCTCATGGGTGATGACCATTTTGGCCCATGGCGGGCATTGCTCTGCGGCCTCAGAAGCTTCAGGACCTCCGGCACATGGAAATTGCCCCGCATTTCATCATTCATGAAACCGAACACTGGATCATCAATCACCATCTGGCGAACACGCTTCCCGGCTATCTGATACTGGGGACAAAGGTTGAAGCCGCGTCGCTGACTGAAGGGTATCCCTCTCGACCTTTCGGTCTTCAAATGTCGATATCAGACACAACCATGGCGCAATCAGGCTACTTAGCCATTCGTCAGGCCCGGTAAGGTGAGGTGTCTTCACATCAAAATAATCCCATCCAGATCATGGGGTTGATAAGAACTGCGGCGATTGGACGGTCTTCTTTCGGGGGGGCAACAGGCAACGATCGTGCTCGTTTGCCCAGTCAACTCGCTCAAATGTCTCTCAGCAGAGAATAAAAAAACCAATGATCAGCCCGAACTCAACGGATTCGAGTAGCCAATTGGCGCAGGGCTTCAAGCCTCGTCACGTCACCATGCTGTCCATCGCCGGGATTATCGGCGCCGGATTGTTCGTCGGCTCGGGGCATGCCATTGCGGCGGCGGGGCCAGCGGTTCTGCTGGCTTATCTGTTCTCGGGTTTGCTTGTGGTTTTGGTCATGCGCATGCTCGGTGAAATGGCGGTGGCCAATCCGGACACCGGTTCGTTCTCCACCTATGCCGATCAGGCCATCGGGCGCTGGGCCGGTTTCACCATCGGTTGGCTTTACTGGTGGTTCTGGGTGTTGGTGATTCCCATCGAAGCGTTGGCCGCCGGGCATGTGCTGAACCAATGGTTTCCTCAGGTCGATGCCTGGCTGTTCGCGTTGGGCTCGATCATTGCGCTGGTGGTGACCAACCTGTTCAGCGTGTCCAAGTACGGTGAATTCGAGTTCTGGTTCGCCATGGCCAAGGTCGTGGCGATCATTGGTTTTATCGGTGTCGGTTTTGCCGTGTTGATGGGCTGGGTGCCCGACCGTGAAGTCAGTGGATTGAGCGGGCTGATGGCTGCGCACGGCGGGTTTGCGCCCAATGGCCTGTCGGCGGTGGTTGGCGCCTTCATCACCATCATGTTCAGCTTCATCGGCACGGAAGCGGTGACCATCGCCGCAGCCGAATCCAACGATCCGTCGCGCAACATTGCCAAGGCCACGCGTTCGGTGATCTGGCGCATCGGCGTGTTTTACCTGTTGTCGATCTTCGTGGTGATCTCCGTGGTGCCCTGGAATGATCCGTTGCTGGCGTCGGTCGGCTCTTATCAGCGCGCCCTGGAAATCATGAACATTCCCCATGCCAAGTTCATGGTCGATGTGGTCGTGCTGATCGCCGTGGCCAGTTGCATGAACTCTTCGATCTACATCGCCTCGCGCATGTTGTATTCGCTGGGGCGGCGTGGCGACGCGCCGAAAATGCTCAGGACAACCTCCTCGGCAGGCGTGCCACGGGCCGCTGTTATTGCCAGCACCGTGCTCGGTGCTTCGATCACCGTGTGGAGCTATTTCATGCCGGCCGGGTTGTTCGAATTCCTGCTGGCCAGCTCCGGTGCGATTGCCTTGCTGGTGTATTTGGCGATTGCGGTTTCGCAGCTGCGCATGCGCCGCATATTGCGTCAGCGCAAGGTCGAACTGACCTTTCGCATGTGGCTGTTTCCGTGGCTGACGTGGTTGGTAATCGTGTTCATTTGTGCCGCGCTGGCGGTGATGATGATCACCCCCGAGCACCGCACCGAAGTCACCACCACCATTGGCCTGGCGCTGGCGATTTCCTTTATCGGCCTGGTGACGTCGCGTCATCCTGCGCCGGCGGCGCGAGTGACTTCGGTCGGGTAAAAAAGGGAGCGGATTGCGCTGATCTATTGATGTCGCCGGGCGTTATCACTGCAAATTCCGCATCCGTATAGTGCTTGCCCCGTTACGCGTTCGCCCATAAACCCTCTCACTGAAGCGAAGTATTCAGGTCAATGACGCCGGTAGTCGCCGGCGCACGGAGGGATCATGGACGCCACCGCAATTCCCGAGGGTTTCACCCCGTTTACCCGCAGCAGTCCGTTGCTTGATCTGCTGGGCCCGATCTACGCGCGGGGCAGTGGGCTGCAACTGGAACTGGGCTTGTTGACTGACTCACGTCATGCCAATGGCCGTGGCACCTTGCATGGCGGCGTCCTGGCGACCTTGGCCGATGTCGGCATGGGCTACGCCATGGCATTTTCCAGCGACCCTCCACAGCCTTTGATCACGGCGAGCATGACCCTGGATTATCTCGGCGCGGTGAAAATGAATGAGTGGCTGGAAGTGCGTCTTGAGTACTCGAAAAAAGGACGGCAACTGGCGTTTGCTGCCGTCAGTTTGCATGTCGGTGAGCGAACGGTTGCACGGGCCAGTGCGGTGTTTGCGGTGCCGATGGGTTGAAAGTGAGTATTCATCAAAGCGTTGATCGCTGTGCCATTAACCCTTGCGCCACTGCATCTTTTGGCGCACCCGTTGAAACTCGTACGGTAAGCCAATCAGGGCCGTTTCTGATTGAGTTTCGGCCGCGTCGATAGAACTTTGGTCGGTGTCTGGCGTGATGGCATTTCGATGTCTTCCTGTGCATAATCGGGCGCCGCTGCCAAAGCAGACTGAAGTGGAATCATGGGAAAGGGAGCGCCTTCGTGCGCCTTTTCGACATCATATTG
Organism: Pseudomonas fluorescens; assembly: GCF_001648775.1. Lineage (GTDB taxonomy): Bacteria > Pseudomonadota > Gammaproteobacteria > Pseudomonadales > Pseudomonadaceae > Aquipseudomonas > Aquipseudomonas fluorescens_M. The sequence goes on along the minus strand of NZ_LVEJ01000013.1, from coordinate 20,821 downwards.
GCGATCTTGGAGATGGATCGGCCAGCCAGTTTCAGTCAGTCGCGAGCAGCTTTGAGATCGAAAGGAATCAGCATGACGCAGAGGGTGGTGCAAACGATTTCTCGTGCCTGGTCGCGCATGGGAGAGCTGAGTCGACTTCGTACTCCGTCCCAACGCAGTGAATACATCGTTGAGGATTTCGCCGATGACCGGGTGATCGTATTGGTCGCCTCCAAGCGCCACGTCCTGCTCAGATCGGCGTTCGAAGCTGCGCTGAATTACCTTCACCAACACAGCCATGGGATTGAAAGTCCGTGCCTGATCAAGTCGAACAATGATCCGACGCTATCCGGCCCGCTCTGTCGTGCCAGTAGAGTTACGTTGAGCGGGGCGTACGGACCGCGAAACATCAATTACGTACTGCCAATTCTGCAAGCCCTCGGCGTGGTCGATATTCGCACATCGACGCCTAATGCTGTCTGGCTCGTGACGCCTCTCGCAGCCAATGATCTTTCATTTTCGAACCCGGTACGACGAGTCGGGAAGGGCTTGCTCACTGCCAGGCAATTTGATTTTGCGCGGTATCTGAGCGGGTTATGGACAGGTGCAGCAGGTTCGTTTTCGCATCGCTACAAGGTCAGTAGGCACCATTCCTGGAAAGACTGGAGAGCTCGGCATGGCGCCAGCGATTGGTGGTGCCAGAGCTTGAGCCAGGCGAATCAACACTATTGCTGGCCTGAAAAAGCCGCACCGCATGATTTTGCGAGTATTGCAGCTGAGCTGCGCAAGAGTCTGGCGGCCAATGATGATGCTGCAGCGTTGGTTGCGTGCAAGGCGATCTTTGCCTGGGGGGGCGTTGCACGAAAGGCGGATGATGCTTCTTTGCTTTGGGTGCAGTCGCAGGCAGCTGCCAAGACTTTGTGCCGCTCAATTCTGCAGGCCGTTGACTTGCTTGACCGTCAATCTGCGGCATCGTTGATCGATTTCAACGGGAAGACACTGTTGATGAATTCGGCCATGACCAAGATCTATGCCGCTGCAGCGCCGGACAGCTTGATTATTTATGACGGTCGCGTGGGAGCCGCCTTGGGCTTGTTGGCGCGCACTTGGTTGCTGGCAAACGCTCAACGCACAGTTCCCACGGACTTGGCGTTTCGCTGGGGCCCGAATACCAAGACCGAGAACCAGAAGGACGAAACGAGAAATCCTTCGCAAGATCTGTTCATTTTTACAAACCTCTATACCGCCTCCAGCGACATTCCTGCACGTAACAGCGAGTGGGCTGAACTGGTGCGGATGAGCAGCCGCTTGCTGCGGGCTACGGGCGAAATTCTCGGCGCGCAGGGTTACACGGTGACATTAAGCATGTTGGAGCGTTCGTTGTTTATGTTGGGGTACGACGTTCGCTGATAGCACGCCGTGAGTTTTCAAGTTTCTGAGGCGTTGGCCATGATCCCTTCGTTATTAGATGCAGTGACAGCTGTTGTGAGTAAAGCATTGGCAGATTCAAGGACCACAATCCGGGCCGCTAATTTTCAAGGAGATCAGATGTACGAGCAAAATATCGAACTGCTGCGCGAAGAATCCCTGCGTTTGCTTGAAGTGGAAATCGATCTGCTGCAACGAATGAAGGACGCGGACGGCGTTGTGGTCGATGAGCACAGTCATGAGCACCAGACGTTTACCCAAGCCAGCATCCAGAAAGATTTGCAAATGCTCCGGGGCGAAGTAGACAAGCTTCAGCGTCTGGAAATGGTGCTGGCCGTTGTCGGTACGATGAAGGCAGGCAAATCGACCACGATTAACGCCATTGTCGGCACCGAGGTGCTCCCGAATCGCAACCGGCCGATGACCGCGTTACCGACGTTGATTCGTCACACGCTTGGACAGATCGAGCCTGTTTTGCGTCTGGAAAACATTGGCCCGATCAACAGTGTCGTAGCTGAGTTGCATGAGTTGTTGCGTGACCCCGCCGGGCAGCAATTGCCCTACGAACTGAGTGACGACAAGGATATGCAGTCCCTGCTGCGGCTAATTGACGAGAATCAGCGGTTTGACAACTGCTATCAGGGGGCTGAGGCCATTTTCTGGTTTCTCAGAAGCTTGAATGATCTAGTGCGCGTAGCGCTCGAGTTGGGCGTGGACTTCCCATTTGATAGCTATGACGAAATTCACGAAATCCCCGCTATTGAAGTCGAGTTTTCCCATTTGGCCGCAATGCCAGAAGGTTTGGGCCGTCTGACCTTGCTCGACACGCCCGGCCCGAATGAAGCCGGCCAGCAGCATCTTCGCAAAATGCTAGGCGAGCAACTGAAAAACGCCTCGGCTGTTTTAGCCGTTCTGGACTTCACTCAACTCAAGTCAGATGCTGACCAGCATGTGCGCCAAGAGCTGGAGCGAATCGCAGATGTAGCTCAAGGGCGGATGTTTGCGCTCGTCAACAAGTTCGATGAGAAAGATCGCAACAGTGATGATGAGGCGCAGACCAAACGCCTTGTTGCTGATTCATTGATGGGGGGACGACTACAGCATTCTCAGGTATTCCCCGTATCGTCAAAATTCGGCGATCTTGCCAACCGTGCACGACGCGAGTTGGCACTCAATGGCTGCTTGCCTACGATTGTCGGCGAACAGAACGCTTGGGTGGAGGACTTCGGTAAAGCGGCGTTCGGCATGCTTTGGACGAGTATGGTGACAAATCCGGAGGCCGTGAAAACAGCGGCCAACGCACTCTGGAATGCCTCGTTGTTCGCGGCCCCTCTGGATCAGATCATTCGTAAAGCCCACGCCGGCGCTGCGACACTTGCCGTGGCTTCTGCTGCCGCCAAGCTCGCTGACATCGCGGGCAGATTGAACAACTTTCTCTCTGTTCGAGATGCCGCGCTGGGAAAGGGCGTAGAAGAATTGAGCGAGCAGATCAATTCTTTGCGCAGTGACATCGAACGTATCACCGGTCTCGAGGCCAAGACGCGAAAGGATGCCGAACGCGCCTTGCAAGCCATTGATGGAAAAATGAATAAGGTCTTTTCTGAAATTCGTGCCGCCATCAGCGCTCAGATTCAAGAGGGATTCAAAGCGGGCAAGGAAACCGAAGAGCAACAACCTCCGGAGCGCAAAAGAGAGTCTCTGACCGGACTGCTCTCGATGCTGACGGGTGCGGGTAGCCAACGGAGGCTGGAGAGACGACGTACGACTTACGGCTATGAGTTTAATGAAGACACGCCTGTCATCAAACTCAGCAATCGGGAAAAAGCTCAAGAGATTACGCAGGGTATCGAGAATGGAGTCCGGGAGATAATCACGCTCAATGAAAGGCGTTTAGTCGCAGAGACTGAGCTCATTTTGCGAGATTTTCATGTTTTGTTCGAGCAAGGCATTTCAACTCAGGCCAGTGAGATTATCAGTCAACTCAACCAGCGTTTGAACCGCAGCGGTTTTTCCATTGCAATCAAATTGCCTCCCATGCCAGCGCTTTCAATGCGACCTTCCAGTGGAGAAGTGTTGGGTGAGGTCATCGAAAACAAGCAGCGCAGTGTGCGTCGGCGGCGTCGAGCCGGTGGCCTGTGGGGCGGCATTTGCAGCTTCTTCGAGACAGATGACTGGGGTTGGGAAACCTATTCGTCGAAAGAGGAATATTTTGAAATCGACGTCAATAAGGTGAAGGCCTCTATCGAAAAGTCTGTCGCCGATGTGTTCGCTGGTTTGGCGAGTGCCACGGTCGAGACCATCGCCAAGCCACTGGAAGCCAGTGTTGACAACTTCTTTGATGAACTCAGGCTCACCGTCGAGTCCATTCGCAGCGACCTGAATCAAAGTATTCGCGACAAACAGTCCGATCAAGGGCAGCAGCAAAGACTGGGTAAACTGCTGGCAGGCTTCAAACGCCATGTGCCAGGTATTCAAAAGGACAGTGATGCGCTCAAACGTGACGTCCCTTCCGCGGGCGTTGAGGTGGCGGTATGAGTGAGCAGACCCCGATTTCACCCGGCTCGGATATCTGCCAGACACTGACGTGTCTGCCCGAAAAATTCGTGGTGGATTTTGCCAACGGCATTGATGTCGCGCGGGAGCGCCAACGTTACATGGCCAAGCGGGATGGGTTTTTCACTCGCCTTTTCGACGGCTTTACCGGTCAGGGTGATCGCAATCAGGCTGAGATCAACGCAAGCCTTACTGATGGCGTGGAAGGTGCGTTGAACTGGTTGAAGGATTTGAGCGAGTCGTTGGCCAAAAGCAATCATGCGATTGTTCAAGTCAACACCCGGGTCAACGCCCTCAAACATGATGTCGCCACCCTCGTCGATTTTTCGATAGAGAGCCGCCAGGCCATTAACCTGCTTTCGCAACGTCTGGATGAGCGTTGTGATGAGCTGGATCGCAATGTCGCAAGGATTGACCGACTACAGCAGGCGCATCTGCACCTTGACGATGTTTTCGGGAAGTGGGGAGCAGGGCGGTTCAATATGTTCACGCTGTCCGGGCGCTGCTACGCAGCACTTGAAGAACTGCGATGGGGGGCGTTTGGCGACTATTGCCAGACCGTGTCCGGGCACGAACGACAGAAACAGCTCGAGCGTCTGGCCAATCAGGCAATCATTCAGATGAACAAGGATGCAGGAATCAGTCAGGGCGAGCGTATCGCGACTCGCGACCGGTGGCTGGCTCGTCCTGTTGGAAGTGTCGTTTCGGCTGATGGCGAAGATGCTATTCGCTATCTGGGGGACTGGACGGACCCATATTCCACACCGTTCGCATTTGCGGCCTCGCAGACCCCGGAAGCGTTGCCTGTGCATCTGCCAAGGATCATTGCGGCGCCAAGGGTGACAGAAGCCATGATCAGCGAGCTGTTTCTGGAGGCCTTGTGATGACTGCTCCCATGAAGGTCGGTTTGGTACTTTCCGGTGGTGGGGCCAAGGGGGCTTATCAGGTCGGTGTGCTCAGAGCCTTGCGCGAACTCGGCACCCGCATTGATGCAGTTTCAGGCGCCAGCATTGGCGCCCTCAATGGCGGCGTCCTGGCTTCTTCTCCATCACTGGATATTGCTATCGAGCGCCTTGAGGCCGTTTGGGAACGGTTGGCCAATGAATCCCCGTTAAGCATGAAAGCGCCTGGGTATCTGGCGCTGTTGGCTGCAGCGGGCTTGCGGGTCCAGGGTGCAGGCGCTGTGTTGGGGCTTGTTCATGCCGTGAAGAAAATAGCGGGGGCCTTTGAGTTCGAGTTACCGAGCTGGCTGGACGGGCTCGACGAAGGCTTGCTGGACGACCAGCCGTTGAAGCAGTTGATGGATGAGTTTCTCGACAGCAAGCAGCTAGCGACAGGGATGCCACTCTATGTCTCGTTGTATCGCAGCAACGGCGGTCTACAGGACTTGGCGTCAGCATTCATGGCCGAGTTGGGGCTAAGCAATACGTCGGATTCGGAGTTTGTGCATATACAGTCCCTTGAGGAAGACTTACGCAAACAGGCTTTGCTGGCTTCTGCTGCAATCCCGCTATTGTTCGCCTCCCGCAAACACGGTGAAAAACGTTACTCGGACGGCGGACAAGGTGGCTGGCAGACGATGCAGGGTAATACGCCAATCACCCCATTGCTGGAAGCTGGATGCAATCTGGTGATCGTTACTCACCTGAGTGATGGATCGCCATGGAGCCGTCAACGATTTCCGGATGCGACCATTCTGGAAATTCGGCCCCAGCAAAGCCTGAACCGAGCGACGGGTCTCATGAGCGGCGCTCAGGACTTGCTCGGTTTTGATGTCGACAAGATCCCCACGTGGATCGAACAGGGTTATCAGGACACGCTGCATTGTGTTGGACGGGTCATGAAGGCTCAGCAAAGCCGCGACGAATTGCGTGTCGCGCAAGCGGCTCTCGCAGGCATCGCAAATGAGTCCGCAAGTGCCGATGCCACACTGGCCGATGCAATGGCACGATTATCCAGGCAGCCCTGACAAGACTGGCTGATGGAGCTCGCTGATCTGCAAGCGAATGGCCGCCACGGAGACTTTTTACACGGCAAAGGTCAGCACTCTCGTCTCTTGAATATCCTCGATTAACGCAACGACTTGCTGTTTTGGAGGAGGGAAAAGATCGGGATATTCATCTGCCAGGTATTCGATAACCGTGCCTTGATCCCACGGACCGAGAGAAGTCAGGTAGTCACTGTACTGATTTTGAATTTCTCTCCAGGATGGATAAGGATGCTTGGAGAGGAGCATATCTGTCTGGGTGTAAATAATTTGAAACTGCACGGCTCTATTTCCCGTATTTGAGACAGCTGTCATGAATTGTCTTTCAGTCGGCGCCTTCTGGTCGAAGAAGGCATGGGCCGTGAGTGCGCTATTGGCCGATGCCATCCTCTACCGGCGTGAGACTTTCAGTGACTGCGGATCGAATGAAACATTGGCCATACTTCGAGCGTCGGCGACTAATTGCCATTGCCCAGCAGTGACGCCAATTTCGCGCAGAGTCCATTGCCCGGGGCCGGACCAAGACAGTTCTATGTACGGCCCTTCAAGTGCTTTGCTCGCTATTAACATGTCGACTTCGTCGGCAGGCCCCGGGAGCATGCCGCCGACAGCAATGGGCACGCGCTGACGCAAAAGGCTGTTGAGCAGGCTCAGCAACTCGGCACGTGATGTGTAATGCACGCTGTGCTCCCCGACTTCGGTGTCGGCAAACACCAGGCTGCCGGTTTCGGTGTCCACCGAGCTGATCAACGTGAGATGCGTCGGTGGCCGGCCTGAGCCTTTTGAATACCTCATGCTTGATCCATCGCCGCCGCCACGCCTTGATCTTCCCCGAGAAACCCACCGCTCTGATGCTGCCAGAGCCGCGCATAGATGCCGTTTCTGTTGAGCAATTCGGTATGGGTGCCTTGCTCGATAATCCGCCCCTCATCCATGACGATCAGTCGATCCATCGCCGCAATCGTCGACAACCGATGGGCGATGGCGATCACGGTTTTGCCCTGCATCATTTCATCGAGGCTTTCCTGAATGGCCACTTCGACTTCAGAGTCGAGCGCACTGGTGGCTTCGTCGAGCAACAGGATCGGCGCGTTCTTGAGCATCACGCGCGCGATGGCGATGCGTTGGCGCTGGCCGCCGGAGAGCTTGATGCCACGCTCGCCGACCAGCGTGTCGTAGCCGCTGTGGCCTTGCTTGTCGCTGAGTTGGCTGATGAAACCGTCGGCCTGCGCATTGGCGGCGGCGCGGCGGATGTCTTCGTCGGTGGCGTCCGGGCGGCCGTAGGCGATGTTGTCGCGAATCGAACGGTGGAGCAGCGACGTGTCCTGCGTGACCATGCCGATCGCGCTGCGCAGACTGTCTTGAGTCACCTGCGCGATGTTTTGCCCATCGATGCGAATTTCACCGCTGTCGACGTCATAGAAGCGCAGCAGCAGATTGATCAGCGTCGATTTGCCGGCGCCGGAACGCCCGACCAGACCGATCTTTTCACCGGGACGAATGTTCAGGCTCAGGTTGTCGAGGACCTGGCGTTCGCCGTTGTAGTTGAAGCAGACCTTGTCAAAAGACACCGCGCCGCCAGCGGGGGCGAGCACGGCGGCGTTCGGCGCATCCTGCACTTTTGGGCCACGGGTGAGGGTGGCCATGCCGTCCTGCACGGTGCCGATGTTCTCGAACAGCGACGTCATCTGCCACATGATCCAGTGCGACATGCCGTTGATGCGCAACGCCATCGCCGTGATCGCCGCGACGGCGCCGGTGCCGACCTGACCCAGATGCCACAGCCACAGGGCATAGCCGCCGGCGCCCATGATCAGCCCGACCACCAGCGCCTGATTGACGATCTCGAACTGGCTGACCAGACGCATCTGGCGAAAACCAGTGAGCTTGAAATCCTCCATCGCCGCGCGTGCGAAGTGCGCTTCACGCTTGGAGTGCGAGAACAGTTTGACCGTGGTGATGTTGGTGTAGGCGTCGGCGATGCGCCCGGTCATCGACGAGCGCGCATCGGCCTGTTCCTGGCCGACCTTGCCCAGGCGCGGCACAAAATACAGCATGGCCAGCCCGAACAACGCGAGCCAGGCAATGAACGGCAGCATCAGTTTCAGCGCAAAACCGCCAGCCAGGGCGATGATCGCAATGAAGTAAACACCGATGCCCGGCGCGATTTCGATGAGGGTGAACAGCACTTCGCGCACGGCCAATGCCGTCTGCATGACCTTGGTCGTGACCCGCCCGGAAAATTCATCGGAGAAAAACGAAAGGCTTTGCCGCAGCATCAACCGGTGAAAGTCCCAGCGCAGCCGCAGCGGCAGATTGATCGCCAGTATCTGGTGCTGGACCATGGTGCGCAGCGCCACCAGGCCGATGCTGACGAACAGGACGATGCCGATGCCCCACAGCACGCGGCTTTCTTGCGCGTTGACACCGCCGCCGGCCTGCCAGGTCGAGAGCAGATCGACGACCTGACCGAGAAAGGAAAACAGCCAGGCCTCGTAGATCGACACCCCGGCACTGAGCAACGCCAGCGCGAGGATATAACCGCGTGCGCCGCGCGTGCACGCCCACAGAAACCGCATCAGGCCGATTGGCGGTGGGGGTGCTTCGTCAGGGGGAAAGGGGTCGAGTCTTCGTTCAAACACGCGAAGCATTGGGGTCTCCGAAATAATCAGGTTCAGCGAATTCTGCCATTTAATTGCAGCTTTGAGGGTTCGCCCTATCAGCTACGCTAACGGTTCAAGTGACTTGAGCAGAACAAAATGCAGCGAACACACCGGGTTTCCTGTTGGGAGTCGATGAGCAACGGAAATGTTTAATTTCTTTTTGACGTTTTTGTTCGTGCTCATCCCCACAGCGTCTCTGTCACTCGACAGTTACCTTCGCTACCGAGTGGCAAAAAAACAACCGGTGAGCCAGGCGTGGAAGGGCTGCAATCATGTGCTTTCTATCCTGCTGATCATGCAGTTGCTGGGCTTGGCGCTGTACTTCTTTTACCTCGCTTGAGACGCCGGCGATGCATGAGTCACCCGCCCTGACTTATCACCTCTGACATTCATCGCTGATTTGGCAACAGTGTTTGTCCCTCCGCCCGATTTTTCCCGCCATCGTCATTCCCTAGCATCGTCTCCAGGCCACCAGCAATCACGCTGACGCGGCCCACTCAACGAGACGGTGAACATCATGAACACAATGAAAATCGCAATGGCGTTACTGCTTGGCACTCTGGGCGCGCAAGCGTATGCGGATACAGTGCCGACCGAAAATCTTCCGGTTGAAACCTACGCCTACTCGACCAATCTCGACATCGAGCATGTGATCTCGATCACCGAGCCGGCCAACGAGTGCGCCCCCGTGCCGGTTCAAATGACCTATGAAGATTCCCATGGCGAGCGCCATGTTCTGCAATACCAGGTCATGGGCACTGGCTGCTCCAGTTGATTCACTGCAGAGAAGGGAGGGTCGACACTCCTTGTCTGCTGCGCTCAGTGCTTTCTTGCTCCAGCAATCTGTTCATCCGATGCCAGTAACTCCGGGATCGACAGCTTGAGAAAATCCACCCAGGTTTTAGTCTTCGCATCAACGAACTTGCGCGACGGATAGATCGCAAACAGGTTCAACTCCTCCAGCCGGTACTCCGGCAACACCCGCACCAACGTCCCCGCCCGCAGGCCCTCCACGGCCGATGCAATCGGCTGAATGCCGATACCCATGCCTTTTCTGATGGCGATGGTCATGCCGTCGGCCGTATTGATATGGAAGGGCGACAGGGGAATGGTGATGGTCTCCAAGCCTTGCGGGCCTTCGAACGTCCAGTGCTCTACCGGCATCACCGTGTTGACGATCCGCAGGCACTCATGTTCAGCCAGCGCGGCGGGTGTGTCCGGTATTCCGTGTTTTTCCAGATAGGCCGGCGCCGCGCAGAGGATGCTGTACGTCATGCCGAGACGCTGCGCGACGAAGCCTGAGTCGGGCAGGTCGCGGGCCAGCACGATGGACATGTCGTAGCCTTCTTCCAATAGATCGGGGACGCGATTGGTCAACGTCAGGTCGAACATGACCGTGGGGTGAATCTCCCGGTAACGGGCGATGGCGTCGATCACGTAGTGGTTGCCGATGGCTGACATCGCATGGATTTTCAGGCGACCGACCGGCAGGGTTTGCGCGGTGCCGGCTTCAGTGTCGGCCTCACGCACATCGTCGAGGATTTTTTCGCAGCGTTGCAGGTAGCGCAGGCCCGCTTCGGTGAGGGCGAGGCGGCGGGTGGTGCGGTTGATCAGGCGGGTGTGCAGACGGGCTTCAAGGGCGGACACGGCTTTGGACACGTTGGTCGTGGTGGTGTCGAGCAGTTCGGCGGCGGCCGTGAAGCTGCCGCTTTGCGCGACGGCGACGAAGAAACGCATGCTCTGGAAAACGTCCATCGTTGTTCCGCCTTATGGTGGGTTGTGTGGTGTTGGTGCGTCGCTGTTCACTTTTAATGGCAGCCCCTCACCCTAACCCTCTCCCGGAGGGAGAGGGGACTGACCGAGGTGTCTCAGGCTGTCCGCCGACCTGAAAGACCTTAGCGATTATGGATTCGGTAACATGCTTTCGGTGTGGCGACTTACTTGAGCATCCCACAATCAGGCTCCCTCTCCCCCCGGGAGAGGGCGGGGGGTGAGGGCCACGATCTACATCACGCCACAAGCTTCAAGCCGGACGCCGTGGAATAAACCCCGGCACCCCAGTCTCCACCACCGAGTTAAAGCGAATCCGCGTGCTGATGTCCTCCTTGATCTCACGCATCGCCCGCTGCGGCAAGGTCGCGATATCAAAGTTCTCCAGAATGTGGCTCGGCGTCGCTGACGTCGTCAGAAACGCCGTGCCACGCTGCACCGCCCACGCCAGTGCCACTTGCGCCGGGGTTTTCTGCACATGGCGGGCGATGCCGGTCAGCACGGCGTCTTCCAGCACGTTCGGTTCCATGCCGTGGCCCAACGGCGCGAACGCCAGCAGGATGATGCCGTGCGCCTGGCAGAACTCGAGCATCTCCCATTCCGGCAGGTACGGGTGCGATTCGATCTGCACCACGGCTGGTTTGATCCGTGCCGCCGCGACAATCATCTGCAATGCTTCCAGGGTGATGTCCGAGAGACCGATGGATTTGCAGCGACCTTCATCCACCAGACTTTCCAGCGCACGCCAGGTGTCGAGCAAAGTGATTTCGCCATCGTAGATGACATGGCCGAAAGCGTCTCGCGGGTCTTGATCATCACCCGCCTTGAACGCGAACGGCGTGTGGATCAGATAGCAATCGATGTAGTCGGTCTGCAAGCGCTGGCAGCTCGCTTCGAATGCCGGTTTAACCCGCTCGGGCCGGTGGTTGGTGTTCCATAATTTTGTGGTGATGAACACGTCTTCGCGGCGAATCTGCCCGACAGCGAAAACCTGCTGAAAGGCGATGCCGATCTGCGCTTCGTTGCGGTAACGCTCGGCGCAGTCGAAGTGGCGGAAACCAACCTCCAGCGCGCATTTGACCGCGTCGGTGGTGGTGCTCAAATCGCGAAACAAGGTGCCGAAGCCAACGGCGGGCATCGAGCCTGCACCGTTGTTCAGCGGCCAGCGAGTGTCGCGAAGCGCATCGTGAAAGGCTTCGTAGGTCATGGTATTTCTCCAGTGTCAGTGATTACAGCGGGGTTTGATCAGTGCGTTCGCGGGTGGCAACTTTCTGCTCGAAGACGCCGACGGCGTTGCCGCCCAGCGCCACGAACAATTGCACCGTGTCGAGATAGCGTGCGGTCTTCGCGCGAATCTGGCCGAGCAGCGCCTGCTCGTAGGCACGCTCGGCTTCGAGCACTTGCAGGACACTGTTTTCGCCCTGGGCGTAAGCCTGTTGGTTGAGGCGAAAACTGCTGTCGGCTGCGCGCAATGCGTCGTCCTGCGCGACGTTTTGCTCAGCGCCGTGATGGATCGCCTGCAAGCTGTCCGCGACCTGGCCGAACGACTGAATCACTGTTTGTTGATAGCGCGCGAGCGAGGCGTTGTAGCCATCGACCGCTGCCTGACGTTCAGCCTTGAGCGTGCCGCCATTGAAGATCGGCGCCGTCAGTCCGGCGGCGAATCCCCATAACGCTGCACCGCCATTGCCGGAGGCGGCTTGCGCCAGTGACGCCGACAGTTCGACGCGCGGATACAGATTGGCCGTCGCCACACCGACAGCGGCGCTGGCCATGTGCAGCTCGGCTTCGGCCTGGAGGATGTCCGGCCGGGTGCGCGCCATCTGCGAGGGCAGGCTGACCGGCAGGTTCGCCGGCAAGGTGAATTCGTCGAGGCTGAAGTCCGGCGCGATCCAGTCGGCCGGGCCTTTGCCGGCGAGGATCGACAACGCATGCCGCGCCGCATCGCGCTGTTGCGCGAGCGGCGGCAGCAGGGTGCGATCCTGGGCCAGACGGGTTTCGGCCAGCGACACATCAATCCGCGTCGTGCTGCCGCTTTGCTGCGCGCGCTGCACCAGATTGAGGTTCTTCGCATCGTTGCTCAGCAGCGTTTGCACGGCCGCGATCTGCGCATTCGCCGACGCGAGCAGCAGCGCCTGGCGGGCGACGTCACCGGTCAATGTCAGGTACGCCGCCTCGTAGCGGTGTTTCTGCAAATCGGTGAGCGCCTGCTGGCCTTCGACTTCGCGCTGGATGCCGCCGAAGGCATCCAGATCGAAGGCAACGCGCGGCCCGATTGCATAGACATTGGCGACGCTGGGCTCCGGCCCGTTGTGGGTGCGTTGCCGACCGCCCGCCGCGACGAAATCCACCTGCGGATACAGCGCACCTTCCGCCGCCGCAACCGAGGCGGCGGCCTGACGCAGGGTGGCATCGGCGGCGACCAGTTCAAGGTTGCCAGCGATGGCGCGGCGCATCACCTGATCGAGTTTTACCGAGCGCAGGGCTGACCACCAGTCACCGTTGATGCGCTGGCCCATGTCGAAGCGCTGATCGGCGGAAGGGCGCTCAGCCTGTTGATCGTAGTGCTGCGATGAGCTTGTATCGGGTCGTTGAAAGTCAGGGCCGACGCTGCAGGCCGACAGCATCACCAACAGCGCCAGCGCGCTGAATGCGCTCGGGATTGCAGAACGGGTGAAACGCTTGGACGTTTTCATTGTGCACACTCCACGAAATTCAGTTGGCCGCAGCCGGCTTGCGCAGGAACAACACCAGCGGGCTCACCACGAGCATCGCCAGCATCAGAATTTTGAATTGGCCCATGACTGCAACGAACGCGGCTTGATGGGTCACCAAGTGGTTCAAGCCTTCCAGCGCCGGCAGCGAAGTCGGCAGCACCGTGCGATAAGGCGTCAGATGGCTGACCAGCGCCACGTGCATGGCCTGGGTGTTGTTGAAGAAAAAGATCTGCACCACCGCCACACCGAGGGTGCTGCCGTACACCCGCATCAGGTTGAAAATGCCGCTGGCTTCCGGGCGCAAAGTCGGGTTGATCGTGCTGAACGCAACCTTGCTCAGCGCCGGCATCAAAATGCCGAGGCCGACGCCCTGGATGAACCCGGTCAACGCCACCGGCGTCCAGTCCATCAGCGGCGAGTAGCCGAGCATCAGCCAGTTGGCGTAGACCACCAGCGCAATGCCGATCGCGATCAACGCGCGGCTGTCGATCCAGCCTGGCGCGCGGCCCATCAACAGGAATGCGCCGACCAGACCGATGCCGCGCGGGATGGTCAGAAAACCGGTGGTGTCCGGTGGATAGCCCATGATTTCGTCGAGCATCGGCGAGGTCAGCGCCATGGTCGACAGCAGCACAAAACCGAGGGCGAAAAACATCACCGTCGACAGGACGAAATTACGATCGCCAAGCAACGCCTTGCTGATGAAATGCGTTTTGGCGGTCAGCCGATGCACGCAGAACCAATACAGGCCGAGCACGCAGGCCAACGCTTCGAGGCAGATTTCCAGCGAGTCGAACCAGTCCAGACGCTCGCCGCGATCGAGCAGCATCTGCAGGCCGATCATGCCGAGGGTGAAGGTGCCGAAACCGAAGAAATCGAACGGTGGACGTTGCTCGGCTTTTTTCTCCGCGAGCAGCAATGTCACCACCATAAAGATGTACGCGGTCAGCGGCAGGCTGAGATAGAACATCGGGCGCCAGTCGAAATACTCACAGATCAAGCCACCGATGCTCGGGCCACTGACGATGCCGAACAGCACCAGCGCCGTCCATTTCGGGGCGAACGCAGGACGCTTTTCCGCAGGCAGGGTTTCCAGCGCAATCGCCATCGACAGCGGCGCCAATACGCCGCTGGCCAAGCCTTGCAGAATGCGTGCGGCAATGAACTCCAGCGGCGTGCTCGCCAAGGTGCCGAGCCACAGGCCGAGGGCAAACGCGACCAGTGCCAACTGATAAACCCGTTTCAAACCGAACGACGCGGCCAGCCATTGCGCGATCGGCAAGGTGATCGCACTGGCCGCCAGATAAGCGGTGAAAATCCAGCCGGCCTGATCATCGGTCATCGACAGGCTGCCCTGAATCAATCGCAGGGCCGCGTTGGGCAACGGCAGATTCATCGATTGCAGGTAGGTCGCCAGCAGCGCGACGAATCGCAACAGGCGCACGTCGGCCGAGGTCATTCGGGCGGTGGCGTTCATCACCAATTACCTGCGCTGAGCAACGACTTGAGCGGATACCACCAAGGCGTGCGGTGCCCGGTGTCGACCTTGACCGTCGCACTGGTGCCGGAGAACAGCGGCAACGCGGGGTCGGCATCGTCGAGTTCGAGGCGCACCGGCACCCGCTGTACGACCTTGACCCAGTTGCCGGTGGCGTTTTCCGGCGGCAGCAGGGCGAAGTCGGCGCCGGCCCCCGGGCTCATGCTGATGACGTGGGCCTTGAACGGCCGATCCGGATAAGTGTCGAGGGTGATCGTCGCGGTCTGCCCAGGGCGCATATGCGTGAGCTGGGTTTCGCGGAAATTGGCTTCGACCCAGATCTCATGATCAGAAATCAACGCGAAGGCCGCGCTGCCGTTATTGACGTAATTGCCCACCTGCAAATCGTCGACCTTGGCCACGATGCCATCCGCCGGCGCGGTCACCGTCGCGTAAGACAAATACAGTTGCGCTTCGTCGAGCTGAGCCTTGGCTTCGCGCACGGTCGGGTGGCGATCGACGGCAATGTCCGGGTCGCCGTTGAGGGCGACCACGGTGCTGGCGATCTGTTGCTCGATGGACGCGATGCGCTGGCGCGAAACCTTCAGGTCGGTTTCGGCGCGTTCATAAACCGCACGGGAGACGAACTCGCTGGCAATCAGCGCTTTCTTGCGGGTGAACTCTTTCTGATCGTAATCCGCCGACGCCCGCGCCGATTGCAGTTCCGCCTGTTGCTGGCGGTAGCTGGCCTTGAGGCCGTCGATGCGCAGGCGTGCATTGCCCAGTTGTGCTTCGGCGCGGTCGACGGCGATCTGCAAGGGTTGCGAGTCGATCCGAAACAGCACTTGGCCCTTGCGCACGGGCTGATTGTCATCGACGGCAATCTCGACCACTTGCCCGGAAACCCGCGCATTGATCGAGGCTTTGGCCACGCGGGCATAAGCGTTGTCGGTCGACACGAACGGCGCGTTGGCTACGTATTGGGCGTAGCCGATCACGGCGAAGAGCGCGGGCACGCCGGTCATCAACAGTGGGCGCAAGCGTTGCTTGAGCGGTTTTTTCGGCGCCGCACCGGCAAGGTCTGAAACCGGCTGGGCGCTGGCTTGTTCTGCGGTGAGATCAAAGGGCTTGGTCATGATCTGCTGTTTCCAAGTGTTGAAACCTGAACCGGGAAATCGGGCCGACCCGGGCAATGTGCCGGTGGCCGCGACGTCATTAATTGCTGCGAGAAAGCAAAACCGTGCGCGGTGGGGGAGGATCGCTCCTGACCGCTGTTGCGTCGTTGTCACACCCGATTCGAGCTGCGTTACAACAAACCTGCCAACCAAGGAATTTCTGGTTCCTTAATTTTGTGCGATGGTGTAAGAATATGAGCGTGTTCTTCTCCACGCAAGGAATTTATACGACATGGCACAAAATAAACCGACAGAAGGAAAAGGCCGCGGCCGCCCTCGTGCGTACGACCCGCAGACCGCGTTGCAACAAGCCCTCGGTGTGTTCTGGAACACCGGCTACTCCGGCGCTTCGCTGGACAGCATCGCCAGTGCCGCCGGCATGAACCGCCCGAGCCTGTACGCCGCGTTTGGCGACAAACACGCGCTGTATATCAAGGCCCTCGACCAATATTGGGAAACCGCGCACATCGCCATGCAGGCGGCGCTGACCGACAGCAGCCTGACGCTGGCGCAAGCGCTGAACGGTTTTTATGAAGGGCAACTGGCGATCTATTTCTCGGGTGACGGCCAGCCACGCGGCTGCTTTGCCATCGGCACGGCAACCACTGAAGCGGTGGAAGACCCGGAAATTCGCAATGTGCTATCGGCCCGACTCAGCCAGCTCGATGCTGATCTCGAAGCGCGTCTGCAAACCGCGCTGGACAACGGCGAACTGAAAGCCGGCAGCGACCTCGCCGCGTTGGCGGTGCTGGCATCTTCGCTGCTGCACAGCATCTCGATCCGCGCGCGGGCGGGGAAATCCCGTGAAGAACTGGCGGCTATTGTGCGCAACGCCGTCAGTGTCATTTGCGGCTGAGGGGCGTCATGAACGCTCTTGAGGACATTCTCGCGGAGGATTTGTCCGTGGTGTTTTGCGGGATCAATCCCGGCTTGCTCGCGGCGGAGCAAGGGCATCACTTCGCCGGGCGCAGCAATCGCTTCTGGCGCACGCTGCACCTGGCCGGGTTCACCGCTGAAGAAGTGCGCCCGGAAAACGACCGCTCGATTCTGGCTTATCGCTGCGGATTGACCGCCGTGGTCGCCCGACCCACCGCGCGCGCCGATCAAGTGTCGGCGCAGGAGTTTGTCGCTGCCGCCGCAGCATTCGAGCAGAAGATTGCCCGGTACACACCGCGCCATCTGGCGTTTCTCGGTAAAGCGGCCTATCTCGGCTTATCGGGCCAGAAGGCTGTGCCGTGGGGCTTGCAGACTGACACTTTCGCCGGCGCAGCGGTCTGGGTGCTGCCCAACCCCAGCGGGCGCAACCTGGCTTTTTCTCAAGAACAACTGGTCATCGCGTATCGGCAATTGTATGAGGCTGCCGCGCTTCAAGCCGGTTGAGTCGCGGCGGCGACGCGGGCCGAAATCCATTGGCGACTGTAGGCCAGCACACCCTCAGCGATGGCCGTGGGGAAGTGGATAAAACCGTGGGGCGAGGAGGGCAGCAGGTACATTTCGACCGGCGCCGATTGCGCCCAGCGCTGGGCGATGTCGAGCGTGTCGTCGCGCAACGGATCGAGCTCCCCGGCCAACATCAGCGCCGGCGGAAAGTCGCTGAAGTCGCCGTACAGCGGCGACAGCGGCGGCTGGCGACGTTGCTCATCCGTCAGATCCGGCGTCAGCAGGCGCAACGCTTCGACCATGCCCGGGCCGTCCAGCACCAACGTTTCCGGTGGCGCGGCGCGTACGCTCGGCGTGCCGGTCAAGTCGTAGACGCCGTAATACAGCAGCGCGCCGCTGATCCGCCGCAACAGCTCTGGGAATGGCTTCAAGGCCAACAAAGTGGCCGCAGCCAAATGGCCGCCCGCCGATTCACCGACGACCACCACCGGCAGGCTGGCAAACTCTTCTTCATTCAATAACCAGCGCGCCGCGCACAGACAATCCTCGAGCAAACCTTCAATCGGCGTCGACACCGCGAGCCGGTAATCGACCGACACCACGGTGACGTTGCAGGTGTTGACGATGGCGAGGTTGAAATTGTCATTCATCTGCGCATTGCCAATCACCCAGCCACCGCCGTGGAAATCCAGGACCACGCCCAAGGATTTGCCTTGCGGCCGAATGATCCGCAGAGCGCCGCCGCTTGCGAGGGTTTTGCTTTGCACCGAGAGGCCATGCTTGAGCAATTTAGCGTCGCCGCCGAGCTGAATGACCCGCAGCAACCCCTGAATCAGCCGCGGCGTCAGGCGATTACGAATTTTAAAGCGCGGCAGCCAGGCAAGCTTCTTGTTGAAGTCGCGCACTTGCGCCAACTCGCGCTCGCCTTGTGGCCAGGGTGTTTGCGAGTTCACGTTGGCATTCATCACGTGCGGTTGTTGCGCAGGATGGAAAAGTTAAGCGCCGCCGCCACGCACAGCCACACCAGATAGGGAAACAGGATCAACCCGGTGATCAGGTCCAGTTGCAACGCCAGCACCACCATGGCCGCGACCACCAGCCAGAGCAGCGTGAGGATGACCATTGCGGCGAACACCTGATGCGCGCCAAAAAACACCGGCGTCCACAGCGTGTTCAGCGCAATCTGTGCTGCCCACAAGGCCAACACCACCTGGCTGCCGGGGATCAGGCTCAAGCGGTAACCGGCCCAGGCCAGCAACAGATAAATCACCGTCCAGGCCAGCGGAAATGCCCAGTTCGGCGGGGTGAAAGAGGGTTTGTTCAGCGACTCATACCACGCGCCCGGTTTGAAAATAATCCCGGTGCTTGCCGCCGCTGCGCAGGCCAGAAGAAAAATGAAAAAGGTCATCGCCAATCCTTAGCTGAGGTCAGCTGGTTTAGGTTGCCAAGCCATGTCGGCCGTTAAAGAAGGGACGCCCGGCGCAGCGAAAAGTTTGAAGCGATCCGGCAGATTTCTCCGCGCAACGATGGATTTGAACTAAAAACTGACTGGTGCGTCAGGATATTCAGTTGCCTTTCACTCATTACAAGGAGCAGACCATGCATCACTTTGTCTTGAAGTACCTGTTCAACGGCGAGCCGCGTACGTACGAACTTGACCTCAAAGAAGCACAGCTTGCCAAGCACGAAGCGGCGATGCACCTGCTGGAGCTGCACCTTGGCGATGCCGAAAACGGCCTGCTCATGCCCACGGCGGACGACTCGCCTGAGCAGATTATCGAGCAGGCCGAGCGGGTTGGCCTGACGCAGATTGAGGTCGTCAGCCAACCCCACTGAGATCAACGCGGCCTGGCGGCGGGGACTTCGCGCGGATCGTCATAGACCGCCAGTCCGCGCTGCCGGGCCAGTTCCACCAACGGATCCGCGCCCGCGGATTCACCGCCAATGCACAGCACCGCGTCGCAACGCTGCAACAGCGCTTTCGCGTACTCATGATAATGAGCCTGATCGCCGACGCTGCCCTCATTGGCGAGCAGTGGGGCCAGCAGTGGAAAGTGCCCGGCTTGCAGCAACTCGCCAGCGCATGTTTGCAGCGCCGGCAGATTAGCCCCGGCCAGCACAATTGTCAGGGCCGGTGAGGACGGCATGATCTGCTTGAGGTATTGCAGGAGCATGATGGTTTTGCCGTCCATGATGCGACCGTCGTCGACCATCGCCAGCGCCTGTTCGAAAGGCAGTTCCAGCACTTCAATGTCTTCGCCTTCATCGGCCAGCCCGCCGCCGGCACTGACGCGGTCTTCGGGTTGGTATTCACCGACAAAAAAATGCAGGCGCTCGGTGACCGAACCGGGGCTCATGAATGCTTCAAACACCTTGCGCACGGAACGCACGCGATAACCGGTTTCCTCCTCGGCTTCCAGGCGAATGCGCTCTTCGGGACCGGCGTTGTCCAACAGCCCGGCCGCCGTTTCGATCAAGTAGCCGTCATGGTCGTTGACGAACGTCGGAATGCGGAACTGGCGAATGAGGATGACCGTGCGTTGCGCCAGGTTGTACAGGGCAATCGTCGCGCCATTGCCACGGTCGTACACCTCGCGGCTCAGCGCCTGCCAACTGCCGTCGCGGCGCTGCAATTCGAAGTCGATCTTTTTCAGCAGGTACCAGTTGTCCGAGAGCAGATGCTGGGCGACGATTCGCACATTGCGGTGATGCATGGGCCGTGATCCTTTGAAAATTTGTGAATTAATAACACACTGCCGCTCACTCGTTGTTCAGGAGATGCCTTTGGGGACGAAGTCTGAAGCAATGAAAACGCGTCTGAGCCCAGCGGATGTCGAGGACGTCCTGCAAGATCTTTTGCAAGCGGCGATGCATGACTTGAGCAGCATTTGCCAGCGCTTGCAGATCACCTCGCGCGACCTGTTGAATGAAGTGGCCATCGCCATGGCCCGGCAGTTCCTGGCCGGCACTCGCGACTTCCACGCATGCGACGAGGTGATGAATATCCTGTCTCGCGACATCGTCGACCTGGGCATGCACGAAGACATGCCCGAACCGGCATTCTCGATCTACCGTGCGTTCGATGCAGGAGAGCATTGGCACACGGGCGACACCCGGGATGTCTCCCCGTGGGAACGCTGGACACGGCCCGAGCTTGAACGGATTCTGCACGCCCTCAACAAAGCCTGATCCCCACAACTCCCACAATGATTTTGGTGAACTGCAAAGTCCAGCAAACACCCAACATCCCCTGTGGGAGCGAGCTTGCTCGCGAAGGGTCCCTCTCAGCCAACATCCCCGCAGCTGACTCACCGTTTTCGCGAGCAAGCTCGCTCCCACACTGATTTTGGTGAACTGCAAAGTCCGGCAAACACCCAGCATCCCCTGTGGGAGCGAGCTTGCTCGCGAACGGGCTCGGCCAGCCAACATCCCCGCAACTGACCCACCGTTTTCGCGAGCAAGCTCGCTCCCACACTGATTTCGGTGATGCGCAAAGTCCGGCAAACACCCAACATCCCCTGTGGGAGCGAGCTTGCTCGCGAAGGGGCCGTCCCAGCCAACATCACCGCAACTGACCCACCGCTTTCGCGAGCAAGCTCGCTCCCACACTGATTTCGGTGATGCGCAAAGTCCGGCAAACACCCAACATCCCCTGTGGGAGCGAGCTTGCTCGCGAAGGGGCCGTCCCAGCC
>NZ_LVEJ01000012.1 GCF_001648775.1 Pseudomonas fluorescens | reverse complement strand
GCCTGCTCGCGAAAGCGGCGGGTCAGTCAACATCATCGTTGAATGACACACCGTATTCGCGAGCAGGCTCGCTCCCACAAGTGGGATTTACTTAATATTCGAGATCGGCGCGCTTCAGGTAGACACCTTCCGAATTCATCGCCAACCGATACTTCAGTACATCCCCGGCATGCAATTTGATCTCCTGCGAACCCGGCGCAAGCATCCCCGGGTTGCAACCAGCGACTTGCCCCGGCAGCAACTTCAAGCGCAGCGAGACGGTGCCCGGCGGCAAGTTGAAGGAAATGCTCTGCTCCTGCAGCAGCCGCGCCGAGAGCTGGTCCTGGATATACACGCCGATCTCGCAGGAGGTCGACACCTCCAGGCGCTCGCGGGAAATAATCAGCACCGCGTAGTCCTCGCCGGCGGCTTGCACTTGAGGGATGGCGGCAAAGAGGCTGAGAAAGCCAAACAGGCTGAAAGCTGACCAGCGCATGGCTGAATCTCCTGAATTGAAGTCATTAATGTTCGCAGCTTGGCCGAGCGCGGCGCCGAATGCCAGCCCGGCAGTTAATTGAAGAACTTGACCTTGCCATCGTGGCAAGCTCGAAACTGCCGGCAACCTCACTCAAAGGAGTCATTCCATGCAAGTGTTCAACGTTCAAGGCATGTCCTGCGGTCACTGCGTCAAAGCCATCACCAGCGCGGTTCAGGCCAAAGATCCGGCGGCCAGCGTGCGGGTCGATCTGGCGGCGAAAGAGGTTGGCGTCGAAAGTGTGCTGAGCGCCGAGCAGGTGATCGAGGTCATCAGCGAAGAAGGCTATGCGGTAAAACTCGCCTGATAAGCCCCCTTCCTCGCCACATGTGATGGGTGTTTTTTGATTGTTAGCGAGCTATCGGAATGTTCAAGGCGTCCATGCGCAGCTAGACTGTCGGGCTGCCGACTTGCCAACCTGGATGCCTGATGAACTTCCGTACCATTCTGATTCTCGGTGCCTTGACCGCCTTCGGGCCCTTGGCGATCGATTTCTATTTACCTGCATTTCCGTCCATGGCGCTGGCGTTCGGCACCGACGAGAAACACGTGCAGATGACACTGGCGGCGTATTTCGCCGGCCTGTCGATCGGCCAGTTACTTTACGGCCCTGTGGCGGATCGTTTTGGCCGACGCATCCCGTTGCTGGTGGGGCTCACGCTGTTCACCCTGGCATCTTTGGCCTGCGCTTATGCGCCGAATCTGGAATGGCTGATCGGCGCGCGTTTCGTCCAGGCGTTGGGCGGTTGCGCGGGGATGGTGATTTCCCGCGCGGTGGTCAGCGACAAATGCGACGCAGTGGGCTCGGCGAAAGTCTTCTCGCAACTGATGCTGGTGATGGGCCTGGCACCGATTCTGGCGCCGATGCTCGGCGGCCTGCTGGTCAACACCACAGGCTGGCAGTCGATCTTTCTGGTGCTGACCGGGTTCAGCGCGCTGGCCGGATTGGCCGTGGCGTTGGGTCTGCCGGAAAGTATGCCGGCGCACATGCCGCGCCAACCGCTGTCCGGCGCATTGCGCCAGTACGGTCGCCTGCTCAAGGATCGGGTCTACCTCGGGCATGCCCTGACCGGTGGCATCGCCATTGCCGGGATGTTTGCCTACATCGCCGGTTCGCCGTTCATTTTCATCAAGCTGTATGGCGTGCCGGCCGAGCATTTCGGCTGGCTGTTCGGCACCAACGCGGCGGGCTTCATTCTCGTGGCGCAGGTCAATGCGCGGCTGTTGGCCAAGCGCGGGCCGGCGTTCCTGCTGTCACGGGCGGTCTGGGTCTATCTCGCGGCCGGGTTGACGCTGCTCGCGGTCAGCGCTTTGCACACCGAATCCTTGTGGCCGCTGCTGATTCCATTGTTCATCTGTGTGTCGAGCCTGGGCTGCATCAGCCCCAATGCCGCCGCTTGCGCGATGAACGGGCAGGGCGGCCGCGCCGGCAGCGCTTCGGCGTTGCTCGGTTGCATGCAGTTCAGCGTCGCGGCCGGGGCTTCAGCGTTGGTAGGGGTGTTGCACGACGGCACGGCTGTACCGATGGCGATCGTCATCAGTCTTTGCGGTGTGCTGGTGGTGAGCGTTGCGACGCTGACCCGTCGTCTGCAAAACGCCCGGGCGTTGGCGCAAGCTCAAGCCCAAGTCTAGAAAAACTCAGCCGGCAACGCGTTGCTGGCTGCGGTCGGGAATCTGATGAGGCGCGCAAAGTCGCGCTTCGAGGGTGCGGGTGAAAGCCAGTGCTTCGGCTTCACTGCGGAATGTCACGGCGTGTTGGTCCAGACGAACCTGCCATTGAGACTTTGCCACTTCTTTTATCAGGATCTTCATTGCTGACCTCCCTTGCGTAAAAGATGTATCGCAGAGGCTTCGATTGTAGTCCTGAATACGATCGCAATTATGACAACGATCAAGCATCGGACTGACGGCAAAAAAAATCGCAGCCGCGCCAACCGCTCTAGCGCTGGCGAAGGCTGCGACTCTGCAATTTTAGAAACTTTCTAAAACAATTTTCCCCTTGGCCTTGCCGCTCTCCAGCAGTTCATGCGCGCGGCGCAGGTTCGCCGCGTTGATCGTGCCGAAGTGCTCGCCGACCGTGGTTTTCAATGTCCCGGCATCGATCAGCTCGGCCACGCGGTTGAGCAGTTTGTGCTGTTCGATCATGTCCGGCGTCTCGAACAGCGAACGGGTGTACATGAACTCCCAGTGCAGCGACAGGCTCTTGCGCTTGAGTTTGCTGATGTCCAACGACTTCGGATCATCGATCAGCGCCAGTTTGCCTTGCGGTGCCAGGGCTTCGACCAGTTGATCCAGGTGCTGATCGGTCTGGGTCAGGCTGGCGACGTGGGTCACGTTGTCGATCCCGGCGCGCTTGAGCTCTTCGCTCAGCGGCTGGCTGTGGTCGATCACCAGATCGGCGCCCAGTTCTTTGACCCAGTCACGGGTCTGCTCGCGGGACGCGGTGCCGATGACGTTCAGGCCGGTCAATTGCTTGGCCAGTTGCGTCAGAATCGAACCCACACCCCCTGCCGCGCCGACAATCAGCAAGCTCTGGCCTTCAGCGCTTTTGCCTTCGCGGATTTGCAGACGCTCGAACAGCAGTTCCCACGCAGTAATCGCGGTCAGCGGCAGGGCGGCGGCTTCGGCGAAGCCCAGGGTTTTTGGCATATGGCCGACGATGCGCTCATCAACCACGTGCAGCTCACTGTTGCTGCCGGCACGGGCGATGGAGCCGGCGTAGAAGACCTTGTCGCCGGCCTTGAACAACGTCACTTCGCTGCCAACAGCCTTGACCACACCGGCGACGTCCCAACCCAGCACTTTCGCTGCGCCGTTTTCCGGGGCCACGTTCTGCCGCACTTTGGTGTCGACCGGGTTGACCGAGATGGCTTTGACCTCCACCAGCAAGTCGCGCGGGCCGGCGATCGGCTCTGGCAGTTCGATGTCTTGCAGGGCGTTGGCGTCGCTGATCGGCAGGGAGGCGTAATAGGCAATGGCTTTCATGAGTGGCTCCGTACAGGTAATAGAAGAAGGAATCAGGCAATCGCGCCGAGGCGCTTGAGCTGGAAGTGTTCGATGGTGTGGCCGGCAGTGGCCTGAAAATTCTCAAAGTGCGCGCTGGCGTTGTGGGCCTGCAGAACTTCCTCGCTGGCCCAGTGTTCGATCACATAGAAAACTTGCGGGTCGGCCAGATCGCGGTGCAGGTCGTACTGGCTGCAGCCAGTTTCGGCACGACTGGGTTCCACCAGTGCGCGCAGGCCTTGTTCGAGTAAATCTTGCTGGCCGGGTTTGGCGATCAGGGTGGCGATGGCAGTGAAGGGCTGGGACATGCTCGGCTCCAGAGAAGCGGGATGAATTCGATGGAGCGATGATTGGCTATTTCTCTGCGAGATAAAACCGGCTAAAAGAGCAGTCTCTTTCAATATTTTTTTGATAATCGAGGCTGAGAATGCTGCGTTTCGATGACTTGCAGTTGTTTGTCCGGGCGACGGATCTGGGCAGTCTGTCGGCGGCGGCGCGGGTCATGGACATGTCCGCCGCCGTCGCCAGTGCGGCGTTGAAGCGGATCGAGCAGCAACTTGGCGCACGCCTGTTGGCACGTTCGACGCGTAGCCTGCGCCTGACCGCCGAGGGCGAAGGCTTCCTTGAATATGCGCGCGCGGCGCTGAGCAATCTCGACGAGGGCCGGCGCTTGCTGGCCAGCGGGCAGGATCAGGTCAGTGGGGTGTTGCAACTGTCGGCGCCCTCGGATTTCGGTCGCAACCTGTTGCTGCCGTGGCTCGATGAGTTTCAGCGTGAGCATCCGAAGCTGACGGTGCGTCTGTTGCTCGGTGACCGGATCGCCGACCTGTTCCGCCAGCCGGTCGACATCGCGTTGCGCTACGGCGAGCCGGAAGACTCCAGCCTGGTCGCCTTGCCGATCGCCGCGGATAACCGTCGCGTGCTGTGTGCATCGCCGGTTTATCTGGCGCGGCATGGCGAGCCGCGCCAACTCGAACAACTGGCCCAGCACAATTGCTTGCTGTACATGCTCGGCAGCCGAGTGCACGACCATTGGAGTTTTCATGACGGCAAACGTGAGGTCGGCCTGACCGTCAGCGGCGACCGTTTCAGCGATGACGCCGACGTGGTGCGTTTATGGGCAGTGGCCGGGGCAGGCATTGCCTACAAATCCTGGCTGGACGTGGGCGCCGATGTGCTGGCCGGACGCCTCAAAGTGTTGCTTCCGGAACTGCTGTGTGAGCGTGCTCCACTGAATTTGTTGTGCGCCCATCGCGCCCAATTGAGTAAGCCGGTGAACCTGTTGAGGGAAATGCTCGCCAGCCGATGCGCTGAACTGAGTAGTCAATTTCCCGCTTTCCCGAGAGTTGATCATTAGTCGCAGGTAAATAGAGAAATTTCTGTCAGGAACAATCACCACCCGTGCAGGCCCCGGCGCAGGACGCGGCGTCCATCCCGCTTATACTAGCGCCCGCCTCATACCAGTACGCGAAGCTCGGCCCGGACGCCGACATACCGACCGGCCGCTGTTTAAATCATGGCCGCGCCGCGGCGGCGGGTTCGATGCCCAAGCGTGTTGTGTCAATGGCCTGCCTTGCTGCGGTTCATGGCATTTTGCGCGCCTTGGCCGATGCCCCGTTACTGGTCAAGATGTCTGCGAGCAGTAGACGATACGATTCCACAGGGAGTGAATACATGGAACATGCACCTTGCATCAGCCAGATCGCCACATTACTGGCCGATCCCAAGCGCAGCGCGATGATGTGGGCACTGATGGATGGCTCGGCCCGCCAATCCGAGGAGCTGGCGTTGCTGGCAGGGTTATCGCCGTCATCGGCGAGCGCGCATCTGGCACGGCTGTCCGCTGGCGGTCTGTTGAAGGTCGAAGTCCGTGGTCGCAAACGCTTTTTCCGGCTCTCGGCACCGGAGGTCGGCGCAGCCATCGAGGCGTTGGCCAGCGCCACCATCGCCAGTGCGCCGCGTGAAGTGGCCGAAGTGTTCAAGCGCACCACGCCCATGGTCAAACCGCAGGCAGCGCCTTCTTCGCTGTTACGCGCACGTTTTTGCGATGACCATCTGGGCGGCACCCTGGCGGCTGATCTGTATCAGCGACTGCTCGATGCCGGCTGGATCGAGCAACTCGAACAGCGCGTGGTGGTTACCCACAAAGGTGCGCAGCAGTTGGCCACTCGCGGGGTCTACATCCAGGCACTGGCTCATCGCAATGTTCAGGTGGCCTGCGCCTGCCCGGACTGGAGCGAGAGACGTCCACACATGGGCGGCTCCCTCGGCGCGGCGTTGCTGCAGTTGTTCATGCAATCGGGGTGGCTGACCTTGCCCAACGACTCGAGAGCGCTGCAATTGACCGCCACCGGGCAGCGCGAATTGCAACGGTTCGCTCAGGAAACCGAGCTGGAAATGGCGTTTTAGAGCATTCGTGTACGACGTCAGGACTCACGGCGTCGTCTACGACTGCGAACAGGTCGCATCCAGTACGACCTCTGAATCACCATCGCGCACACTCGATCCGGGGAATTTTCGGAGGGGGAGTTCGACATGGGTATTCAAGGCTTCAGCGCGGCAGAACGTCTGGAACGCTTGCCGCTGAGCGGTTATCACCGAATCATTTTCATCATCATTGCCCTGGCGTTTTTCTTCGACTCCATGGACCTGGCGATGATGACGTTCCTGCTCGGCTCGATCAAAGCCGAATTCGGCCTGAGCAGTGCGCAGGCAGGCTTGCTCGCCAGTTCGAGCTTTTTCGGCATGGTCGTGGGCGCATCGCTGTCGGGCCTGCTCGCCGACCGGTTCGGACGCAAACCGGTGTTCCAGTGGAGCATCGTGTTGTGGGGTGTCGCCAGTTACCTGTGCTCGACGGCGCAAACCGTCGAAATGCTTACGTTGTTCCGCATCCTGCTGGGGATCGGCATGGGCATGGAGTTTCCGATTGCCCAGTCGATGTTGTCGGAGCTGATTCCGGCGCAACGGCGCGGGCGCTACATCGCGTTGATGGACGGCTTCTGGCCGCTGGGGTTTGTCGCCGCCGGGGTGCTGTCGTATTTCTTGCTGCCGCTGATTGGCTGGCGCGACATCTTTCTGGTGTTGGCCGTGCCGGCGGTGTTTGTTCTGGCGATCCGTTTTTTCATTCCCGAATCACCGCGCTGGCTGGAGCAGGCCGGCAAGCATGAAGCGGCGGACAAGGTCTTGAGCGGGATCGAAACGCGGGTGCGCGCCTCGCTGGGTGGTGCGCGGCTGCCGGAGCCGATTCGCTTGCCGCGCACGGTTACGGCACCGGGCACTTTCTTCTCGGCGCTCCAGCAGATCTGGTCGCCACAGTATCGCCAGCGCACGACGATGATCTGGAGCCTGTGGTTTTTTGCGTTGCTGGGGTTTTATGGGCTGACGTCGTGGCTCAGTGCATTGCTGCAGCAGTCGGGGTTCGCCGTCACCCAGTCGGTGTATTACACCGTGCTGATTTCCCTGGGCGGGATTCCCGGGTTTTTGATGGCCGCGTGGCTGGTCGAACGCTGGGGGCGTAAACCGGTGTGCATCGTCACGTTGCTCGGCGGCGGGGTGATGGCGTTTCTCTACGGACAAAGCGCGGTGTTCGGTGGCAACGTGGCACTGCTGATCGGCACCGGGTTGTTGATGCAGTTTTTCCTGTTTGGCATGTGGGCGGTGCTCTACACCTACACGCCGGAGCTCTATCCAACGTCCGCACGGGCGACGGGCTCGGGGTTTGCCTCGGCCATTGGTCGCGTGGGTTCGTTGCTCGGGCCATTGGTGACCGGGCTGGTGTTCCCGATTACCGGGCAGGGCGGGGTGTTCGCGCTGGGCGCGGCGTGCTTTGCGATTGCGGCAGGGGTGGTGTGGTTGTTCGGGATGGAGACGCGGGGGAAAACCCTTGAGGAACTGACTGAGTCGACACAGATGTAAATGTGGGAGCGAGCCTGCTCGCGAAAGCGGAGTGTCATTAAACGACAATGTTAACTGACACTCCCTCTTCGCGAGCAGGCTCGCTCCCACAATGGTTATTCGCTGTTGCTTATGGTTTTACCAGGCGCGCATCGAGGCTGTTCTGCGCCAGGCGTTTGGCCTGATCCTGGGTCATGCCCAGATGCTCATGCAGCGCATAGAAGTTCTCGGTCACGTAACCGCCGAAATACGCCGGGTCATCGGAGTTCACCGTGACCTTCACGCCACGCTCGAGCATGTCGAGGATGTTGTGCTGCGACATATGATCGAACACGCAGAGTTTGGTGTTCGATAACGGGCACACGGTCAGCGGGATCTGCTCATCGATGATCCGCTGCATCAGACGCTCGTCTTCGATGGCGCGCACGCCATGGTCGATGCGCTGGATTTTCAGCAGGTCGATGGCTTCCCAGATGTACTCCGGCGGGCCTTCTTCGCCAGCGTGGGCCACGGTCAGGAAGCCTTCGTGGCGGGCACGATCGAACACGCGCTGGAACTTGCTCGGCGGGTGACCCATCTCGGAACTGTCCAGACCGACAGCGACGAACGCGTCACGGAACGGCAGCGCCTGATCGAGGGTTTTCTCGGCTTCTTCTTCGCTCAAGTGGCGCAGGAAGCTGAGGATCAAACCGCTGGTGATGCCCAGTTGCTGCTCGCCATCTTTCAGCGCCGCCGCGATACCGTTGAGCACCACTTCGAAGGGGATACCGCGGTCGGTGTGGGTCTGCGGGTCGAAGAACGGTTCGGTGTGAATCACGTTCTGTGCTTTGCAGCGCAGCAGGTAAGCCCAGGTCAGGTCGTAGAAATCCTGCGAGGTGCGCAACACGTCGGCGCCCTGGTAATACAGGTCGAGAAACTCCTGCAGGTTGTTGAAGGCGTAGGCCTTGCGCAGGGTTTCCACGTCGTTCCACGGCAGGGCGATCTTGTTGCGCTCGGCCAGGGCGAACAGCAGCTCGGGCTCCAGCGAGCCTTCCAGATGCAGGTGCAGTTCAGCCTTGGGCAAGGCGTTGAGCCAGTCGTACATATTCTTTTCTCATCAGGTGCAATGACGGCATTCTACAGATGCGCGCCGAAACAATTGGCAAAACCTGACCAAGCGATCGATCAAACGGCTTCCTGCTCACGGCGATAAGCGTAGGTATCGGCGAAGCGCGACAGCAGGAATTCGGCGCACGTGGTCGTCGGATATTTCGCCGGATGCTCTGCGTCCTGACAACCGGGCAGGCATTCGATGCGCGTGTCCGGGTGCGGCTCGGCGAAGAACGGCATCGAATAGCGATCCACCCCGAGCGGGCTGATCACCCGGTGCGGGGTCGAGCGATAACGGTCGTTGCTCCAGCGCGCCATCATGTCGCCGAGGTTGACCACGAAGGTGCCGTCGATGGGCGGCGCGTCGATCCATTCGCCCTGCACATTCTTGACCTGCAAGCCGCCGGCGCTGTCTTGGTAGAGCAGGGTGATGCAGCCGTAGTCGGTGTGCGCACCGGCGCCTTGCTGCTCGGCGGAACTGGCGGTATGGCGCGGTGGGTAATGGATCATGCGCAGGACGCTGACCGGATCAACGAAGCGGCTGTCGAAGAAATCGCGTTCGATGTTCAGCGCAATGGTCATCGCGCGCAGCAGGGTTTGCGCGAGGGCTTGCATGTCGAGGTAATGCTGTTCCATCAATTCAGCCCATCCTGCTTGCGCGGGATGACGGTTCGGCCCGCGCAACGGTTTTTCTGCGAGCACGTCCGGATGCTCGGCCGGCAGGTGCAGGCCCATGTCGAAGGTTTCTTTGAGGTCGCTGGGTTTACTCGGGTCGAGTTGCTCGGTGGCGATGGCGCCGTAGCCGCGATGATGGCGGGTCTGGGTGATGTCGATCTTGAGTTTTTCTGCTGCGGGCAGGGCAAAAAAACGCTGAGTCTGATCGAGCACCGCGTCGATGCGTTGCGCCGAAATCGGGTGACCCTTGATATAGAAAAAGCCCCACTCGCGGCAGGCGTGGTCGATTTGTTCAGCCACGGCAGGCCAGGCGTTTTCGTCGTCGGAATAGAGCGGGCTGATATCGATGATCGGAAGCTGATCCATACACAATCCTTGAATACGCTGAGTTTCCAATGTGGGAGCGAGCCTGCTCGCGAAGAGGGCGTGTCAGACAACATTTTTGTTTAGTGACACAGCGCTTTCGCGAGCAGGCTCGCTCCCACAGGGTTTTGTGTGGTGAATCGGAGATTTACTTCGGCATCTCAGCCTTCATGCCTTCAACGTAATAGTTCATCGACGCCAGCTCTGCATTCGTCGCGCTCACGCCTGCGGGGATTTTCTCCACGCCGGCCTGATCCTTGATCGGCCCGGTAAATGGCTGCAATGCACCGCTCTTGATGTCGGCAATGAGCTGCTCGGCCTCGGCTTTCACCGGCGCTGGCACCAGATCGCTGATCGGCAATTCAACCGTGCCTTCCTTCAGCCCGCCCCAATAATCCTGCGACTTCCATCTATGGTCGATCACGCTTTGCGTCGCCTGAATATAGTGCGGCGCCCAGTCGTTGACGATTGAAGTCAGCACTGCTTTCGGGCCGAAATGCGCCATGTCCGACGCGTAACCCACCGCGTATACCCCTCGACGCTCGGCGGCTTGAATCGGTGCCGGGCTGTCGGTGTGCTGGAACACCACGTCGACGCCCTGATCGATCAGCGCGTTGGCGGCATCGGCTTCCTTGCCTGGATCAAACCACGAGTTGACCCACACCACTTTGATCTCGGTGCCGGGGTTGTACTTGTTCAGCGCCAGTTGAATCGCGTTGATGTCGCGGATTACCTCGGGGATCGGGAACGAAGCGACGTAACCGATCTTTTTGGTCTTGGTCATCTTCGCCGCGAGGAAACCGCCGACGTAGCGACCCTCGTAAGTGCGCGCCAGATAGGTGCCGAGATTCTTGTCCTGTTTGTAGCCGGTGGCGTGTTCGAAGGTCACCTTGGGAAATTGCTTGGCGACTTTCAGCGTCGGGTTCATGTAGCCGAAGGAGGTGGTGAAGATCAGGTCGTAGTTGTCCTTGGCCATGTTGCGGATGACCCGCTCGGCGTCGGCGCCTTCAGCGACGTTTTCCACGTAGTTGGTGGTGATCTGAGTGCCGAGTTTCTCGGCGAGAGCCTTGCGCCCCTGCTCATGCTGATACGTCCAGCCGTGGTCACCGATCGGACCGATGTAGACGAAACCGACCTTCAGCGGATCGGCAGCGCTGGCGCTCAGACTGATCCCCAGGCCGAGGGCGGCGCACAGCAGTTTGTGCAGCGGACGTATTTGCATGAACTCGAACTCCATTTTGTTGTGTGTGGTCAGGGCCAATGCAAATTGCTGACCAACAGGACAACAAACAATCCGAAACCGAGGCGCGGCCTTCGCGAGCAAGCTCGCTCCCACATTGAAATGCGTTCACCTGTGGGAGCGAGCTTGCTCGCGAAGGGGCCGGCAGGGCCGATAAAAGTGCATGCCTGAAACCAGCTGCTATTGGTTGGTGCGCTAAGGTGTAACGAAACGTTAGCGCCGCCCCGCAGTCAGTAGCTCATTCGCACTCTTCGGCAAAAAGGCCCGCCATGTTCTCGATCCTCAAGCAAGAAAGCTTTCTGCTATTGGCCGTCATCGCCGCGTGCGTCGCCTATCCGCTGGAACACTGGCTGCTGCACAGCGGCCAGATCGTCGCGCTGATCGGCGGCCTGGTGCTGATCGCCTTCATCGTCGCCGCCTCGATGCGCGTCGCTCATCAGGCCGAACTGCTCGCGGAAAAAGTCGGCGACCCGTACGGCACGATGATCCTCACCCTCGCCGCCGTGCTGGTGGAAGTGGTGATCCTCGCGATCATGATGAGCAACGAAGCCTCGGCGACGCTGGTGCGCGACACGATCTATTCAGCGGTAATGCTCGACATCAACGGCATCCTCGGCCTCGCCGCGCTGATGGGCGGGATCAAGCATGGCGAGCAGTCCTACAACGACGATTCGGCGCGCAGCTACAGCGTGATGATCCTCACCGCCATGGGCGTGTCGATGGTGGTGCCGGAGTTTATTCCCGAGGCCAACTGGAAGATTTATTCGGCGTTCACCATCGGTGCGATGGTGGTGCTTTACGCGCTGTTTCTGCGCATGCAGGTCGGCCCGCACAGTTACTTTTTCAGCTACAGCTACCCGGACAAACGCCGCAAGAAAGAACCGGTCGAACAGGAGCCGAAGCCGGTCAGCCTGGCGTTGTCGATCGGCATTCTGGTGTTCGGTGTGGTGGTGATCGGCGCATTGGCCGAGGTGATGTCGAAGACCCTCGATCTGGGCCTGGAAGGCACGGGCGCTCCGCCGGTGATCACGGCGATTCTGGTGGCAGCGATTTCCGCAGCGCCGGAGATTCTGACCGCGTTGCGCGCGGCGTTGGCCAACCGTATGCAGTCGGTGGTGAACATTGCGATGGGCGCGTCACTGTCGACGGTGATTCTGACGGTGCCGGTGATGGAAGCGATGGCGCTGTACACCGGTCAGCCGTTTCAAATGGCAATGACACCGGTGCAGACGGTAATGATCTTTCTGACGTTGATCGTCAGCGCGATCAACCTCAATGACGGTGAGACCAATGCCATCGAAGGCATGACCCACTTTGTGTTGTTTGCGACCTTCATCATGCTGTCCCTGCTGGGCCTCTGAACCCGACGCAAAACAACTGTGGGAGCGAGCTTGCTCGCGAAAGCGGAGTATCAGTCAACTCAAGTACTGACTGACACGACGCCTTCGCGAGCAAGCTCGCTCCCACAGGGATTGGTGATCGGATCAGGTACCTGCGATCAACTGGCGCGCCGCCTGGCTGTGATCGGCGATCAAGCCTTTCAAATCCAGGCCTTCAACCTGGCCATCCACCACACGCCACTTGCCACCAATCATCACCCGATCCGCACGATCGGCACCGCACAACAGCAGCGCCGAAATCGGATCATGGCTGCCGGAGAAGCGCAGCTCATCGAGCTTGAACAACGCCAGATCCGCCTGCTTGCCCACGGCAATCTCACCAATATCGGTACGGCCCAACAAGCTCGCCGAACCCTTGGTCGCCCAGCCCAGCACGCGTTCCGGGGTGATCTTCTCGGCGCCATAACGCAGCCGCTGGATGTACAGCGCCTGACGCGCCTCCAGAATCATGTTCGAGGCATCGTTGGACGCCGAACCGTCGACGCCCAGACCAAACAGCGCACCCGCGTCAGTCAGATCGATACTCGGGCAAATGCCCGAGGCCAGACGCATGTTCGAACTCGGGCAATGGCAGATACCGGTACCAGCCTGACCGAGGCGAGCGATTTCGTCCGGGTTGAAGTGGATGCCGTGCGCCAACCACGTGCGCGGGCCGAGCCAGCCGACGCTGTCGAGATAATCGACGGTGCGCAGACCGAAACGCTGCAGGCAGAAATCCTCTTCATCGAGGGTTTCGGCGAGGTGAGTGTGCAGGCGCACGTCGAGCTTGTTCGCCAGTTCAGCGCTGGCCGACATGATTTCCGGGGTCACCGAGAACGGCGAGCACGGCGCCAGTGCGATCTGGATCTGCGCGCCGTCGCCACGCTCGTGGTACTCGTGAATCAGGCGCTGACTGTCGTCGAGAATCACCTGACCTTCCTGCACGGTCTGCTGCGGTGGCAGGCCGCCGTCCTTCTCACCGAGGCTCATCGATCCGCGAGTGAGCATCGCACGCATGCCCAGTTCACGGACGGTTTCGACTTGCACGTCGATGGCGTTTTCCAGGCCATCCGGGAACAGGTAGTGGTGGTCGGCAGCGGTGGTGCAACCGGACAGCAACAACTCAGCCAAAGCGACCTTGGTGGCGAGGGCGAGTTTCTCCGGGGTCAGGCGCGCCCACACCGGGTACAGGGTTTTCAGCCACGGGAACAACGGCTGATTGACCACCGGCGCCCAGGCGCGAGTCAGGGTTTGATAGAAGTGATGGTGAGTGTTGATCAGGCCCGGCAGGATCACATATTCACGGGCATCAAAGACTTCATTGCACGGCGCCGACGGCTGTTGGCCGGCGGCAAGCACTTCGACGATGACGCCGTCTTGCACGACAAGACCGCCACGGGCATCGAGCTCGTTGGAGGTGAAAATGGCGAGGGGATTTTTTAACCAGGTACGGGTCGCGGGCATGTTGCCGGCTCCTCTGAAAATGGGGTTCAGGGTTGCCAGCTCAGTGATGCCCTGTCTGCTGATCCAGGGTCGCCGCGGGGACGAGGTGCGCAGTGTCAAACAAAACGCCGCATCGGGCAAGCCCAACCCGACCATTCACCACACAACCCTTGTGGGAGCGAGCCTGCTCGCGAAGGCGCCGTATCAGATGGTAAATCTGTAGCTGACACACCGCATTCGCGAGCAGGCTCGCTCCCACATAGGGATCTTCAGTATTTACCAGGGAATCGTTTCACCCTTGTAGTTGATGAAGTGATGCCCACCCTTGCCGGTATACGCGTTCACCTGATCGACCAGCCCGCGAGTGCTGGTCTCGACATCAAGGTCCGCGCCTTCACCGCCCATATCGGTCTTCACCCAACCCGGGTGCAGCGACAACACCGTCAGCTTCTGCTCGCCCAATTGCGTGACAAAGCTGTTGGTCATCGAATTCAGCGCAGCCTTGCTCGCTTTGTACAACGCCAACTCAGGTGCGTCCGGCACCGTCACGCTGCCCAGCCCGGAACTCATGAACGCGAGCACGCCGCTGCCGTCACGAATCTGCCCGGCAAAACGCTGGGCCAGATTGATCGGCGCCACCGCGTTGGTGAAAAACAGCTGACCGACCTCAGCCAGTGTCGCGCCGCCCGGGGTCTGGTCAGCCGGGCCTTTGACCCCGGCGTTGACGAACAGCAGGTCGAAGGTTTCGCCTTTGAGCTGTTGGCTCAACGCGATGACCGCTTGCTGGTCATCCATGTCGAGCTTCTCGATTCGCACCTTGCCCAATGCTTCCAGAGCTTGAGCATTGGCAGGATTGCGCACGGTGGCGGTGACTTGCCAGCCGTCGGCCAGCAGGGTTTGCACCAGACCGAGGCCCAGGCCCCGGGAGGCGCCGATGATCAGTGCGTGTTTGGCAGACATGATGGGCTTCCTTGATGAATGAGGATCATGGATTCAATGGACAGGCCTGACCGAGGCGAAGTTGCAACTCCTGCCGCAGCGTGTCGAGTTCGCGCATGCGGGTTTCGATCAGTTGCAGTTTGTCGCGCAGCAACTGCGCCACGGCGTTGTCCGGATCGGGTGCGTTCCACAGCGCCGCGACGCTGTCGCCGATCTCGCCGAGGGTAAATCCCAGGCGCTGCGCGGTTTTGATATAGAGCACCAGTTGCACCATCTCCGGCGGATAGTCGCGATAACCGTTGGCACTGCGTTGCGCCGCGATCAATCCGCGCTGTTCATAGAAACGCAGGGTGTCACGGCTGACGGCGCTGGCCTGGGCTAATTCACCGATACGCATGCGGGCTCTCAAAACAGCTGTTGACCCTGGAGCATACTCCAGGCTTTACCGTGCTTGCTCCCTGAATTTCTGGAGCATGGATGATGTGGACTTCAACGCAGTATCGCAACGTGGTGCGCGGCAGTGCCTGGTATGACTTGATCGTCACGGCAGCGTTTGCCACGCCGTGGAGTTTTGCTTTTGTGCACGGGTTGTTGAGCGCACTGAATTTGCCGGGTGAGCTGCCGGCGTTTCAGCCTGTGCATATGTTGATGGCGAATTTGTTGGGTTCGTTGGTGTGTGTTTGGGCGGTGCTGCGGATTCGTGATCCACAGGCGCTTTATGGACGCTATGACGCTGTGGCGCGGTTTTTGTTTGCGGCTTGGCAGGGGTATGCCTTGCTGCACGGCGCCAGTTCGATATTGTTGGTTTTCCTGGTCTTCGAACTGGCGTGGGGCGTTGCTCAAGTATTGCCTGTGCGGACGCCTTCGCGAGCAAGCTCGCTCCCACAGGGGATCTGAGTGAACTCGGTCAACTGTGGGAGCGAGCTTGCTCGCGAAGAGCCCATTGAAATCACCGCACTAATGCCCCGCCTGCCAAGGCTGCCCAAGCGAAACCGGCGCATACAACCGCGTCCGCAGCGCATCCCGCGACAACAGCACCAACACCACAATCGTCGCCACGTACGGCAGCATCGCCAGCAAACTCGACGGAATCGCCAGCCCCAACCCCTGCGCCACCAAATGCAGGATGCTGGCGAGTCCAAACAAATAAGCCCCGAGCAACAAACGCCACACCCGCCAACTGGCAAACACCACCAGCGCCAAGGCAATCCAGCCACGCCCGGCGGTCATGTTTTCCGCCCACATCGGCGTATACGCCAGCGACAAATAAGCCCCGGCCAACCCGGCCATCGCCCCGCCAAACAGCACCGCCAGCGTACGCACGGTCAACACCGGCAGCCCCATTGCACTCGCCGCATCCGGGTTCTCGCCGACCGCTTGAATGATCAGCCCGACACGACTTTTGATGATCACCCAAGCCACCAGCGCAAACAGTGCGAACGACAGGTACACCAGCAAATCCTGCGCGAACAACATCCGCCCAATCAACGGAATCTCACTCAAATAAGGAATCGCCAACGGCTCAAAACCGGCCAGCGGTTTCCCGACCCAGGCCGCGCCGACAAACGTCGACAGCCCGACACCAAAAATCGTCAGCGCCAGCCCGGTCGCCACCTGATTGGCGTTGAACACCAGCGCCACCAGCGCAAACAGCGACGACAACAGCATCCCGGCCAACATCGCCAGCAATACGCCCAGCCACAGGTTGCCGCTGTTCAGCGCGACGATAAAACCGATCACCGCGCCAAACAGCATCATCCCTTCCTGCCCGAGGTTGAGCACGCCGCTCTTTTCGCAGATCAATTCACCCAGCGCCACCAGCAACAGCGGTGTGCCGCAACGCACCATGGCGTAGAAAATATTACTCAACAGGTCGATATCCATCACAGCGCTCCGGCGGTTACGGCAGTGGTCGACGTGCGCTTCACCCAGCGCAGGTTCAGGCGTGGCCGATAGAGAATCAGCACGTCACAGGCGAGCAGGAAAAACAGCATCATTCCCTGGAACAACTGGGTGATCGCCTGCGGCAGATTCATCGTCATTTGCGCGCTCTCGCCACCGATGTACAGCAGCGCCATCAGCAGGCTTGAGAACAAAATCCCGATCGGATTGAGGCGCCCGAGAAATGCCACGGTGATCGCTGCATACCCATAACCCGGGGACACCTGCGGCACCAACTGGCCAATCGGCCCGGTGACTTCGCAGACACCGGCGAGCCCGGCCAAGCCGCCGCTGATCAATAGTGCCAGCCAGATCAAACGCTTCTCGCGAAAACCGACAAACCCCGCCGCACGCTTGTCCAGCCCAAGCACTTTGATCTGGAAACCGACAAAACTTTTCTGCAGCAACACCCACACCGCAACCAGCGCGAGCAGGGCGAAATATACCCCGGCGTGCACACGACCATCCTCCATCAACAGCGGCAAACGGCTGGCGTCACCGAACATCGCCGATTCGGGAAAGTTGAACCCGGCCGGATCCTTCAACGGCCCGTGCACACAGAACAGCAGCAGGTTCAACGCGATGTAATTGAGCATGATGCTGGTGAGGATTTCGTTGGCGTTGAAGCGCGTGCGCAACCATGCGGTGAGCCCGGCCCACGCCGCCCCGGCGAGGGTGCCAGTCAGCAGAATCAACACCAGCGCCCAACGGCTTTGCATGTCGATGATGTTCACCGCCAACGCACTGCCGGCCAGCGCGCCGAGAAGCAATTGCCCCTCTGCGCCGATGTTCCAGATCCGCGCC
Source organism: Pseudomonas fluorescens (assembly GCF_001648775.1). Lineage (GTDB taxonomy): Bacteria > Pseudomonadota > Gammaproteobacteria > Pseudomonadales > Pseudomonadaceae > Aquipseudomonas > Aquipseudomonas fluorescens_M. Next base: position 9,372 of record NZ_LVEJ01000012.1, on the reverse strand, counting down.
TGATACGCCACCGCCAGACCCAAAGCGCAAAGCAGAATCGGCAACGCTTTGACCAGCAATTCGGAGACGCCATACATATCGCTGACCGGTGCAATCAGCAGCGTGTGCAAGGTTTGCAGCGGGTCGTGGCCGAGGGCGATAAACAGCAGCGAGCCGCAGCCAAGTGTCAGCGCCGCCGCCAGTAACGGCGAGCACCACAGCATCACACGCGATTGCTGGCCACGGGGTTCGAGGGAAAGCAGCATGAGTAAAACTCCGTTAAACCGTGGCGGCAGAAGGTGGGTTGTCGAACTGGCCGGCCATCCAGCCGCCGACGTCGCTGAGCTGTGTATCGCCGGTGTTGTGCAGTGCTGACAGACGTCCACCGCACAAGGCGCCGAGGCGGTCGCTGATCTGGAAGAGTTCGTCGAGGTCTTCGGAAATCACCAGGATCGCCGCGCCGGCATCGCGCAACGCGATTAACGCACGGTGAATGGTCGCGGCAGCACCGACGTCGACGCCCCAGGTCGGGTGCGCAGCGATCAGCAGTTTCGGTTGCTGAAGGATTTCCCGGCCGAGGATGAATTTCTGCAGATTGCCGCCGGACAAACTGCGCGCAGCGGTTTGCGTGTCCGGGGTTTTCACGCCGAAGCGCTGAATGATCTGTTGGGCGAGGGCTTCGACTTTGCCGCGTTCGATCAAACCGTGGCTGACCAAGCCTTGCTGGAAAGCGCTGAGCAGGGCGTTGTCCGCCAGACTCAACTCCGGCACCGCGCCGTGACCGAGACGCTCCGCAGGCACGAACGCCAAGCCGAGTTTGCGTCGCGCATCCGGGCGTAGGTCAGCAACGGGCTGCTCAGCAAACCGGATGGTTGCGGCTTCGGCCCCAGGCAAGGTCTGTTCGCCGCTGAGCAGGGCGAGCAACTCATCCTGACCATTACCGGCAACGCCGGCGATGCCGACGATTTCACCGCTGCGCACCTGCACATCAATGTCAGTCAGCGAGCAACCAAATGGATCCGGGTTGTGCCAGCTCAAGCCCTTCACCTGCAAAAACGCCGCGCCGCCGCTGACCTTCGGATAGTCACCGATCAGCGCCGCCGCTTCGCCAACCATCAACTGCGCCAACTGCTGATCCGAGCATTCGGCCGGCACGCAATGCCCGGCCACGCGGCCGCCGCGCAAAACTGTCGCGCTGTGACACAGCGCCCGTACTTCACCGAGCTTATGGCTGATGAATAGAATGCTGCAGCCCTCGACGGCGAGTCGGCGCAGAGTGATAAACAATTCGTCGGCCTCTTGCGGCGTCAGCACCGACGTCGGTTCGTCGAGAATCAGCAGACGGATGTCTTGCATCAGGCAGCGAATAATTTCCACGCGTTGACGTTCGCCAATCGACAGGCTGTGGACAAGTCGCTCCGGCTCCAGCGCCATGCCATAACGGCGCGACACTTCGCGAATCTTCGGTGCCAGTTGTTTCGGCGTGCCAGCCTTTGCGCCCATCGCCAGTGCGATGTTCTGCGCGACGCTGAGGGTTTCGAACAGCGAGAAATGCTGGAACACCATACCGATGCCCAACTGTCGCGCCTGCGCCGGGTTACGGATACTGACCCGTTGACCTTGCCAGAGCACTTCCCCGGCATCGGCCTGAGTGACGCCGTAGATGATCTTCATCAGCGTGCTTTTGCCCGCGCCGTTTTCGCCGAGCAGGGCATGGATTTCCCCGGGTGCGATGCTCAGGTCGATGGCGTCATTGGCCAGACAACCGGGGTAGCTTTTGCTGATGTGGCGCAGTTGCAGGCGCGGGATTACGGGAGCGATTGGCATGACAGGCTCGACTTGCTTGGAGTTGTGCCTGTGGATAAAGCAATTTCCTGGCCATTGAGTCAGGAACCCGAGTGGGCTGCGTGTGTGGACGCGTGCTGCAGAGCATCACGTTACTGATCACGCGCGGGCCCGGCACCAAATCAGAGCAAAGCCTTTGATCGGGCTCCAGTTTTGCCCGTCGGCAACTGATCAAAAAACGAGCAACCGCGTGGGAGCTAGGCAGAATCTGCGACTGCGGCGGTCATGAACGGCTTATCCACAGGTTGCTCCACAGTTATTGTGTGCAAGCCGAAACGCCGGGCATAAGCACTGTGGTGCTTTCTTCTAATGGTGCTAAACGTCGCTAACTGATTGTTTCTGTTTGAATTTTACGTTTCGTCGGGTGAATTGAACGAAAAGTGAACAAACCGCGCAAAGCCACGTGACAGAAGGGTTGCAGCGTTATGTGCTCAGGTTATCCACAGTCGGGTGCACAGCAGATGTGGGCAACTCGCGGGAATAAGCCAATCGAGTGATGCCCTAAAAGATCGCAACGCCTCAGCGCTGGAGCAAAATCCGCCCACGGCTCAAATCGGCCAACTGACTTTGCAGCAAATCGATCTGCGCAGCGCCTACCGCCAACTGCAATTCGACGCCGTTTGCGGTGAAGTTTTCCGCCACTACCAAGCCACCGAGATCGGCTACGCGCAACTTCACCAACGCCAACTCGGCAAACCCGCAAGCGCAACTCAATGGCACCCGGCTGATCAACTCAAGCTTGGCCGCCGTTTGCAGGCACTTGTTCGCGCCCCCGCCATACGCCCGGGCCAAACCGCCAGTACCGAGTTGAATGCCGCCGTACCAACGAATCACCAGCACCGCGACCTGGTCGCAATCCTGCGCTTCAATCGCCGCCAGAATCGGTCGTCCAGCCGTGCCGCCCGGCTCGCCGTCGTCATTGCTGCGATATTGATCGCCGAGTTTCCACGCCCAGCAGTTGTGCGAGGCATTCAAGTCACTGTGCTGTTCGAAGAACACCTGGGCCTCGGCAGGGCTGCCGATCGGCGCGGCGAAGGTAATAAAGCGGCTTTTGCGAATCTCTTCGCGGTACTCGCAAAAACCGCTGAGGGTGAAAGGCATAAACGTCTTATAGAGGAGGAGTGAGGCCGCAGCCTTTGAGGATGATGCGGATCAGGTTGTTGCCGGCGTCTTCCATGTCCTGTTTGGTCAGCTTGCTGCGACCGCTGACGCGACAGATCTGCGTAGCGAAGTCGGCGTAATGCTGGGTGCTGCCCCACAACAGGAAGATCAGGTGCACCGGATCGACGGGGTCCATTTTGCCCGCATCGATCCATGCCTGAAACACCGCCGCACGGCCGGTGAACCAGGCGCGGTAATCCTGATTGAAATATTCGCTGAGGCATTCGCCGCCGCTGATGACTTCCATCGCAAAGATCCGCGAGGCCTGCGGCTGGCGACGGGAGAATTCCATCTTGGCGCGGATGTAGCGGGTCAGCGCTTCGGCCGGATCGTCCTCGGCGGTGAGGGTATTAAAGGTGCTGTCCCACAACTCGATGATGTTGCTCAGCACCGCCACGTACAAACCGAGTTTGTTGGTGAAGTAGTAATGCAGGTTCGCCTTGGGCAACCCGGCATTCTGCGCGATGGTGTTCATGCTGGTGCCTTTGTACCCGTGACGGGCGAACTCGTCTTCGGCGGCTTTGAGGATGGTCTCTTCGTTCTTCTGACGAATGCGGCTGGCGGGTTTGCCGCCATGGGCAGGGACTTCAAAGGTCATAGGCACTTCCGGGTTTGTCTGTGGGTGCAACCAGTTGCGTTGATAGCGCACCCACAGAGATCCGACAAGTCCTTGCGCGATAAAACCGTTACGCCTGTTCGATCTTGTTCAGCGGCGCGTGTGCTTCAGTGGCTTCGGTTTTCGACTCCGGCAGCAACAGGCAGAGGATGATTGCGGTCAGGCCACCGCTGGTGATTGCCGAGTCGAACAGGTTTTGCACCAGTTTCGGCAGCAGGTGCAGCAGGTTCGGTTGCGCGGCGATGCCCAGGCCGACGCCGAACGACGTGGCGATGATCAACATGCTGCGTCGATCCAGCGGCGACTGCGCGAGGATACGCACGCCGGCAGCGGCCACCGCACCGAACATCACCAGGGTCGCGCCGCCGAGTACCGGTTTCGGAATCTGTTGCAGCACCGCGCCGATCATCGGAAAGAGGCCGAGACAAAACAGGATCGCGCCGATGTACAAACCAACGTAGCGGCTGGCGACGCCGGTCAGCTGGATCACGCCGTTGTTCTGCGCAAACGTGGTGTTGGGGAAAGCGCTGAAGGTCGCGGCGATCATGCAGCTCACACCATCACCGAGCACGCCACCGCGCAGGCGACTTATATAAGAAGGGCCGCTGATCGGTTGGCGCGCGAGCATGCAATTGGCCGTGAGGTCGCCGACGGTTTCGATGGTGCTGATCAGATAAATCAGCGCGACGGGCAGGAAAGCCGTCCAGTCGAAGCTGAATCCGAACTTGAAGGGCGTGGGAAAACTTACCAGCGGCAAATCAGGCAACGGCTGCGGCACCAGTTTCCCACTGAACCACGCGGCCAGACTGCCGAGCAGCAAACCGATGATGATCGCCGACAGACGCACCCAAGGCGTGTTCGAGCGGTTGAGCAGAATGATCGTCAGCAACACAAACACGCCCAGCGCCAGATTGCCTGGCGCGCCGAAGTCCGCTGCATTGAAACCACCGCCGAGATCAGTGATGCCGACCTTGATCAGACTGATGCCGATCAGGGTGATAACGATCCCGGTTACCAGCGGCGTAACGACGCGGCGTAATTGACCGATGAAACGGCTAAGGACGATCTGCACGATCGCGCCGAAAAAACACACGCCGAAGATCATCGCGAGAATGTCTTCCGGGCTGCCGCCACGTTGCTTGACCAGAAATCCGGCCGACAGCACCGCGCCGAGAAAGGCGAAACTGGTGCCCTGTAAACAGATCATCCCCGCGCCAATCCCGAACGGCCGCCGCGCCTGAATAAAGGTGCCGACCCCCGAGACCATCAACGCCATGCTGATCAGGTACGGCAGATACGCGGTCAGCCCGAGGGCCGAACCGATCACCAGCGGCGGGGTAATGATGCCGACAAAACTGGCAAGCACGTGTTGCAGCGCGGCAAGGGTGGCGGCGAGTGGTTTGGGGCGGTCGTTGAGGCCGTAGATCAGGTCGCTGGACGGTGCGGAATCTGGCTGCATGGCTTAAGACTTCTTGTTGAAGGATCGGGGTTGATCCTGTGTTGCAAAAAGCTGTCCACTTGCTCAGGTTATTCACCAATTTTGTCGTTAAGGACCAATGCTGCTGGGCCTTGAAGCGTATTTCAGCGCGTCGCCGCGAGGCTTTCGAGAAAGCTTTCCAGCACCAAATGAGGGCGGCGACCCTTGCGCGTGACCGATGCGAGGCTCAGGTCATAGAAACGCGTTTTGGCTTTCAGCGCACGCAAGCGTCCTTGTTGCACCCACAGACTGGCGTAGTGATCCGGCAGGTAACCGATGTAGCGTCCGGTCAAAATCAAAAACGCCATGCCCTCACGGTCAGAAGCACTGGCCGTGCAATTGAGCGCCTGGTAGTGCGCCTGAATATCCGCCGGTAAACGAAACGTCGGCGCAATCGCGTCCTGGCTGTTCAGGCGCTCGTCATCCAGTTGCTTGTCATCGACATAAAACAGCGGATGGCCCACCGCGCAGTAAAGTAGCGAACGCTCGCTGTACAGCGGCTGATATTCCAGTCCCGACAACGCACTGGCCTGTGGCACCACGCCGACATGCAGGCGTCCATCAAGTACGCCTTGCTCGACTTCATTCGGCGCAATCATGCGGATCTGGATCTGCACATCCGGGCCGCGCTCCTTCAACTGGGCGAGGGCGTGGGTGATGCGCATGTGGGGCAGGGTGACGAGGTTGTCGGTCAGCCCGATGATCAGCTCACCGCGCAAATGCTGGTGCAGGCCGTTGACCTCAGTGCGGAAGCTTTCCAGCGCACTTAATAGTTGTAGCGCCGACTGATACACCTCGCGACCTTCTTCGGTCAGTGAAAACCCGGCGCGACCACGCTGGCACAGACGCAAACCGAGGCGCTGCTCCAGATCGCTCATCTGTTGGCTGATCGCCGAGCGACCGATGCCGAGCACGGTTTCCGCCGCCGAGAAACCACCGCATTCCACCACGCTGCGAAAAATCCGCAGCAGGCGAATATCAAAGTCACTGACCTGGGCCAGCGGATCGGCGCGGCGGCTGCTCATCTTATTGTTCTCATTGTTTAGCAAAGTTCTAACTGAAGGTTAGAAGAGTTGAATTTCACCGACTTTATCGCCGTGGCAATTTAGCTGCAACAACGCTTTTTATCTCCCTGACGCTTATGCCCTGCGAGGTTTTGCCCGATGAACATGCCTGAAAACGCGCCGTCGCCACTGGCCAGCCAACTGAAGCTGGACGCGCACTGGATGCCGTACACCGCCAACCGTAACTTCCAGCGCGATCCGCGTCTGATCGTTGGCGCTGAAGGCAGCTGGCTGATCGACGACAAAGGCCGCCGGGTATACGACTCGCTGTCCGGTCTGTGGACCTGCGGCGCTGGCCACACCCGCAAGGAAATTCAGGAAGCGGTCTCCAAGCAGTTGGGCACCCTCGATTACTCGCCGGGCTTCCAGTATGGCCATCCGCTGTCGTTCCAACTGGCCGAGAAAATCACCGAGCTGACCCCGGGCAACCTCAACCACGTGTTCTTCACTGACTCGGGTTCCGAGTGCGCTGACACTGCGGTGAAAATGGTCCGTGCCTACTGGCGCCTGAAAGGTCAGGCGACCAAAACCAAAATGATTGGCCGTGCCCGTGGTTACCACGGCGTGAACATCGCCGGCACCAGCCTCGGCGGCGTCAATGGCAACCGCAAACTGTTCGGTCAGGCGATGATGGATGTCGATCACTTGCCGCACACGCTGCTGGCGAGCAATGCGTTCTCCCGTGGCATGCCGGAGCAGGGCGGTATCGCTTTGGCCGATGAACTGCTGAAGCTGATCGAGTTGCACGATGCTTCGAACATTGCTGCGGTATTCGTTGAACCAATGGCCGGTTCCGCTGGCGTACTGGTGCCGCCACAGGGTTACCTGAAGCGTCTGCGCGAGATCTGCGATCAGCACAACATCCTGTTGGTGTTCGACGAAGTGATCACCGGTTTCGGCCGTACCGGCAACATGTTCGGCGCCGACACCTTTGGCGTCACCCCGGACCTGATGTGCATCGCCAAGCAAGTCACCAACGGCGCGATCCCGATGGGCGCGGTGATTGCCAGCTCCGAGATCTATCAGACCTTCATGAACCAGCCGACGCCGGAATACGCCGTGGAATTCCCGCATGGTTACACCTATTCGGCGCACCCGGTGGCGTGCGCCGCTGGCCTGGCAGCACTCGACCTGCTGCAAAAGGAAAGCCTGGTGCAGAGCGTCGCTGAAGTTGCGCCGCATTTTGAAAACGCGCTCCACGGTCTGAAAGGTTCGAAGAACGTTATCGACATCCGTAACTTCGGCCTGGCCGGTGCCATTCAGATTGCCCCGCGTGACGGTGACGCCATCGTGCGCCCGTTCGAAGCGGGCATGGCCCTGTGGAAAGCCGGGTTCTACGTGCGCTTCGGCGGCGACACCCTGCAGTTCGGCCCAACCTTCAACAGCAAGCCGCAAGACCTTGATCGTCTGTTCGACGCGGTCGGCGAAGTGCTGAACAAGCTCGACTGATTTTTCCTTCTATATAGCTATGCAAATAGCAGGCGCTCCTTGTGGGCGTCTGCGCACAAGAATTCAGGAGTTTTCGATGAGCGTTATCCCGCATTTGATCAATGGCGAACTGGTGACCGAGAACGGTCGCGCGGTTGATGTGTTCAACCCGTCCACCGGTCAGGCTATCCACAAGTTGCCACTGGCGAGCCAGGCAACCATCCAGAAAGCCATCGATGCCGCCAAGGCTGCGTTCCCGGCCTGGCGCAACACGCCGCCGGCCAAACGTGCCCAGGTGATGTTCCGCTTCAAGCAATTGCTGGAGCAGAACGAGGCGCGTATCTCGCAACTGATCAGCGAAGAGCACGGCAAGACCCTGGAGGACGCTGCCGGTGAATTGAAGCGCGGTATCGAGAACGTCGAGTTTGCCTGCGCAGCGCCAGAAATCCTCAAGGGCGAGTACAGCCGCAACGTCGGCCCGAACATCGATGCATGGTCGGACTTCCAGCCGCTGGGCATTGTCGCCGGTATCACCCCGTTCAACTTCCCGGCCATGGTGCCGCTGTGGATGTACCCACTGGCGATCGTCTGCGGCAACTGCTTTATCCTCAAGCCGTCCGAGCGTGACCCAAGCTCGACACTGCTGATCGCTCAGTTGCTACTCGAAGCCGGTTTGCCGAAGGGCGTGATGAGCGTGGTGCACGGTGACAAGACTGCGGTTGACGCGCTGATCGAAGCGCCGGAAGTCAAAGCGCTGAGCTTCGTCGGCTCGACGCCGATTGCCGAGTACATCTATGCCGAAGGCACCAAGCGCGGCAAACGCGTGCAGGCACTGGGCGGCGCGAAGAACCATGCGGTGTTGATGCCGGATGCCGATCTGGACAACGCAGTCAGCGCACTGATGGGGGCCGCGTACGGTTCGTGCGGCGAGCGCTGCATGGCGATTTCGGTTGCCGTGTGTGTGGGCGACCAGGTGGCGGACGCATTGGTAGCGAAACTGGTACCACAGATCAAGGCGCTGAAAATTGGTGCCGGCACTTCGTGCGGTCTGGACATGGGCCCACTGGTAACCGGTCAGGCGCGCGACAAGGTCAGCGGCTATGTTGATGACGGCGTGGCGGCGGGCGCGACCCTGGTGGTCGACGGTCGTGGTTTCAGCGTGGCCGGTCATGAAGAAGGCTTCTTCCTCGGTGGCTGCCTGTTCGACAACGTCACCCCGGAAATGCGCATCTATAAAGAAGAGATCTTCGGCCCGGTATTGTGCATCGTCCGCGTGAACAGCCTGGAAGAGGCGATGCAACTGATCAACGATCACGAATACGGCAACGGCACCTGCATCTTCACCCGTGACGGTGAAGCGGCGCGTCTGTTCTGCGACGAGATCGAAGTCGGCATGGTTGGCGTCAACGTGCCGCTGCCGGTGCCGGTGGCTTACCACAGCTTCGGCGGCTGGAAGCGTTCGCTGTTTGGCGACCTGCACGCTTATGGTCCGGACGGTGTGCGCTTCTATACCCGTCGCAAGGCGATCACTCAGCGCTGGCCGCAGCGTGCCAGCCATGAGGCTTCGCAGTTCGCCTTTCCTAGCTTGTAAGTAGAAGGGCAGAAGGCCGACCTCATTGAGGTCGGCCTTCGTGTTTTCGGGGTTTTTTGACCGATGTGACAGAATTATGAAAATAGGTGTTGACGGCAGATTTCAGATGTCTATAATTCGCCCCACTTCCGGCGCAGTCGAAACGGAAAACTCCTTGATATTCAATGAGTTATGCAGGTTTTGGCAGCAAGTTGCTTCAGTTCATCGAAGC
>NZ_LVEJ01000011.1 GCF_001648775.1 Pseudomonas fluorescens | reverse complement strand
AGGTGACTCGCCGTAAGGGCGGAACCCTAAGAAGCCGTTACCACAGCAACGGATATGTACCCGGTCAGCCAGAACATCATTGCCTGATCCGGCGCCTTCGCGAGCAAGCTCGCTCCCACATTGGAACCCCATCACCCGGAAAATCGTAAGCAACAAAAAACCCGCAGACGATCTCTCATCTGCGGGTTTCTTGTAATAAGCGGCTATCAGAAATCTTCCAGCCGCCACACTTCATAAGCCGGCGTCTCGTAGGGATGACTAAGCTTCAAAGCCGCCACAACAGCAACGATCAACTCATCCACCACCACCAGCTCAACCTTCCATTCCTCAACCCGCTCGATCTGCCCCGCCTCTCCAATAAACGGCTGACTACCGTCCAAAGGTCGAAACTGGCCCAAACCGAGCGCCTGCCACGCACAGTGGTCATAATCACCGATCCGCCCACCACCGGCAGCGAACACAGCCCCCTTGACCACCTCGACATGACTGTCAGGAACAAAAAACGCCAGCTTGTACACAGGCCTTAGTTCACCCAAACGCGAGCATTACGGAACATACGCATCCAAGGTGCGTCCTCGTTCCAGTCTTCCGAACGCCACGAGTTCTGCACCGCGCGGAACACACGCTCCGGGTGCGGCATCATGATCGTCACACGGCCATCACGGCTGGTGAGACCGGTAATCCCGCGTGGCGAACCGTTCGGGTTGGCCGGATAACGCTCGGTGACCTTGCCATGGTTGTCGACGAAACGCATCGCCACGCAACCGGACAGATCGGCTTCCAGCAGTGCTTCCTCGCTGGAGAACTCGGCGTGACCTTCACCGTGAGCGATGGCGATCGGCATACGCGAACCGGCCATGCCCTGCAGGAAGATCGAGTTCGATTCCTGGATCTGCACCATCGCCACGCGCGCTTCGAACTGCTCGGAGCGGTTGCGCACGAAGTGCGGCCAGAACTCGCTGCCCGGGATCAGCTCGTGCAGGTTGGACATCATCTGGCAACCGTTGCACACGCCAAGGGTGAAGCTGTCGTTACGCTCGAAGAAACCCTGGAATGCATCGCGGGCACGGCTGTTGAACAGCGCCGACTTGGCCCAGCCTTCACCGGCGCCGAGCACGTCGCCGTAGGAGAAACCACCGCACGCCACCAGACCTTTGAACTCGTTCAGGTCAACACGGCCGGCGAGAATGTCGCTCATGTGCACGTCGATCGCGTTGAAACCGGCGCGGTCGAACGCGGCAGCCATTTCCACCTGACCGTTGACGCCCTGCTCACGCAGTACGGCAACCTGTGGGCGGATGCCTTTTTTGATGTAAGGCGCGGCGATGTCCTGGTTGACGTCGTAGCTCAGTTTGACGCTCAGGCCCGGGTTGTCTTCTTCCAGCAGCACGTCGAACTCTTGCTCGGCGCAGTCGGCGTTATCGCGCAGACGCTGGATCTGGTAGCTGGTCTCGGCCCAGGTACGTTGCAGCAGACGACGCTGACCTTCGAACACGGTGTCACCATTGAAGGTGATGTTGATCTGGCCATTGTTGATCGGCTGACCGATCACCGACACGCAGTCGCCCAGACCGGCGGCGCTGAATTGCGCGAGGATGTCTGGCGTGGCGTCCTGACGAACCTGAATCACTGCACCCAATTCTTCGTTGAACAGGATGGCGGCGATGTCGGCGGTGGTTTCCGCCAGACCGTCGAGGTTCAGGCTCAGACCGCAGTGGCCGGCGAAGGCCATTTCCACCACGGAGGTCAGCAGACCACCGTCGGAACGGTCGTGGTACGCCAGCAGATGACCGTCGGCGTTGAGGCCCTGGATCACCGCGAAGAAGGCTTTCAGGTCTTCAGCGTCATCGACGTCCGGTGCGTGTTTGCCGAGCTTGCCGTGTGTCTGCGCAAGGATCGAAGCACCCATGCGGTTCTGACCGCGACCGAGGTCGATCAGGATCAGGTCGGTGGTGCCCTTGTCCATGCGCAGTTCCGGGGTCAGGGTCTGACGGATGTCAGCCACTGGCGCGAAACCGGTCACGATCAGCGACATCGGCGAGGTCACGGTTTTTTCTTCGCCGTTATCGCTCCAACGGGTGGCCATGGACATCGAGTCCTTGCCCACCGGAATGGTGATACCCAGCTCAGGGCACAGTTCCATACCGACCGCTTTCACGGTGTCGTACAGACGCGCGTCTTCGCCCGGGTGGCCGGCAGCGGACATCCAGTTCGCCGACAGTTTGATGTCGGAGATCTTGTTGATGCGCGACGCGGCGATGTTGGTCAGCGTTTCGCCGATGGCCATGCGGCCCGACGCCGGAGCGTCCAGCAGAGCCAGCGGAGTACGCTCGCCCATCGCCATCGCTTCACCGGTGTAGACGTCGAAGCTAGTGGCGGTGACGGCAACGTCGGCCACTGGAACCTGCCACGGGCCGACCATTTGGTCACGGGCCACCAGGCCGGTGATAGTGCGGTCGCCGATGGTGATCAGGAAGCTCTTGCTCGCCACGGCGGGGTGATGCAGAACACGTTCGATGGACTCGCTGATGTCGAGGTTCGACGGATCGAAATCATCACCCATTTCAGCTTCGCGAACCACCGAGCGGTGCATGCGCGGGGCTTTGCCCAGCAACACTTCCAGCGGCATGTCCACCGGGTTGTTGCCGAAGTGGCTGTCGGTCACGGTCAGTTGCGGTTCGGCAATCGCTTCACCGACAACGGCAAACGGGCAGCGCTCGCGTTCACAGATCGCCTGGAAACGCGCGAAGTCTTCCGGGCCAACGGCCAGAACGTAACGTTCCTGGGATTCGTTGGACCAGATTTCGTGCGGGGCCATGCCCGGCTCGTCGTTGGGAATGTTGCGCAGTTCGAAACGGCCACCGCGGTCGCCGTCGTTGACCAGTTCCGGGAAGGCGTTGGACAGACCGCCCGCGCCGACGTCGTGGATGAAGCTGATCGGGTTCTTGTCACCCAGTTGCCAGCAACGGTCGATGACTTCCTGGCAGCGACGCTCCATTTCAGGGTTTTCACGCTGCACGGAAGCGAAGTCGAGATCCGCCGAGCTGGTGCCGGTGGCCATCGAGGAAGCGGCGCCGCCGCCCAGACCGATCAACATCGCCGGGCCGCCGAGGACGATCAGCTTGGAGCCAACGACGATCTCGCCTTTCTTGACGTGTTCTTCACGGATGTTGCCCATGCCGCCAGCGAGCATGATCGGCTTGTGGTAACCGCGAACTTCGTCACCGTGCGGGGTGGTGATCGACTGTTCGAAGGTACGGAAGTAGCCAGTCAGGGCCGGACGACCGAATTCGTTGTTGAACGCGGCGCCGCCGAGCGGGCCTTCGATCATGATGTCCAGCGCGGTGACGATGCGCTCAGGCTTGCCGTACGGCACTTCCCACGGCTGTTCGAAGCCGGGGATCTGCAGGTTGGAAACGGTGAAACCGGTCAGGCCAGCCTTTGGCTTGGCGCCACGGCCGGTTGCACCTTCGTCACGGATCTCGCCGCCGGAACCAGTGGACGCGCCCGGGAACGGAGCGATCGCGGTCGGGTGGTTGTGGGTTTCAACCTTCATCAGGATGTGCACCGGCTCCTGCACCGCGCCGTACTGGCGGGTTTCAGGGTTCGGGAAGAAACGGCCGGCGACGTTGCCGACGATCACCGAAGCGTTGTCCTTATAAGCCGACAGAACGCCTTCGCTGTGCATCACGTAGGTGTTCTTGATCATGCCGAACAGGCTTTTTTCCTGGTTCTCACCATCAATATCCCAACTGGCGTTGAAGATTTTGTGGCGGCAGTGCTCGGAGTTGGCCTGGGCGAACATCATCAGTTCGATGTCGTGCGGGTTGCGCTTCAAGCCGTTGAAGGCGTCGACCAGATAGTCGATCTCATCTTCAGCCAGGGCCAGGCCCAGCTCGGTGTTGGCTTTTTCCAGTGCAGCGCGACCGCCACCGAGGATGTCGATTGCAGTCAGCGGCTTCGGCTCGGCGTGGCTGAACAGACCGGCGGCCTGTTCGAGGTTCGCCAGCACGATCTGGGTCATGCGGTCGTGCAGCACGTCGGCAATCTGTTGCGCTTCGGCTTCGCTGAACTGACCGGCCACGTAGAAGGCGATACCGCGCTCCAGACGCTGGATCTTGCTCAGACCGCAGTTGCGGGCGATGTCGCTGGCCTTGCTCGACCATGGCGAGATGGTGCCGAAACGCGGCAACACCAGAAACAGACGACCGGTTGGCTCTTGTACCGGAACGCTTGGGCCGTACTTCAGAAGGCGCGCTAGCACCTGCTGTTCGTCGCCGGTCAGGACGCCGGTGACTTCGGCGAAGTGAGCGAATTCAGCATACAGGCCACTGACAGCTGGAACCTTCTGGCTCAGTTGCTCAAGGAGTTTGCTGTGGCGAAAGGCAGAAAGGGCAGGAGCGCCGCGCAGGATCAACATCTTCGGGACAGCCTCGGGAAGGGGTGTGCTTTGAGGCCGTGCATTCTAGCCTAAACCGCCCTCAACATCACCCGAAACGCTACGCACGGTTGCACTCGGGTATCAATCTGTGTTTCCGACTCCAGAGTCAGGTAAATCAGCTATTCAGAGGCCGCTTATTTTTACTGTAACAAAAAGCCGTAAAGGCCCATTTCTGCGGGGTTTCGGCCGGTTTTGTGATCGCTAGCAGACTCGCCCTGCGCTGTCGAGATATGGCGCCCGTGGCCGTTTGCGTATACTGCGCAGATGTTTTTCCCAACGGCTTTGCGTCCGCGGTACGCCAAATGGCTGATCGCAACCGGACTCTTCCTGATGCTCAGTGGCTGTGTTGATAAACCCAACACACTGGAGCGCATAAAGGAGGATGGTGTGCTGCGGGTGATCACCCGTAACAGCCCCGCCACCTACTTTCAGGATCGCAGCGGTGAAACCGGCTTCGAATACGAGCTGGTGAAGCGTTTCGCCGACGATTTGGGTGTAGAGCTGAAGATCGAGACCGCCGACAACCTCGACGACCTGTTCGATCAGATCGGCAAACCGAATGGCCCGGTGCTGGCCGCCGCCGGTCTGGTCAGCAGCGATCAGCGCAAGCAGCAGGTGCGGTTCTCGCACTCCTACCTTGAAGTCACCCCGCAGATCATCTATCGCAACGGCCAGTCGCGGCCGACCGACCCGGGCGATCTGGTCGGCAAGAAGATCATGGTGCTCAAAGGCAGCACCCACGCCGAACAACTGGCGGAACTGAAAAAGAAATTTCCCGGCATCGAATACGAAGAGTCCGATGCGGTTGAGGTGGTCGACCTGCTGCGCATGGTCGATGAAGGCCAGATCGACCTGACCCTGGTCGACTCCAACGAAGTGGCGATGAATCAGGTGTACTTCACCAATATTCGCGTGGCCTTCGACCTCGGCGATGCGCGCAGCCAGAGCTGGGCGGTTGGCCCGGGCGAAGACAACAGCCTGCTCAACGAGATCAACGCGTATCTGGACAAGGTGCAGAAGAACGGCACCCTGCAACGCCTGAAGGATCGCTACTACGGCCACGTTGATGTCCTCGGCTACATGGGCGCCACGACTTTCGCCCAGCATTTGCAGCAGCGCCTGCCGAAATACGAACAGCACTTCAAGAATTACGCAAAGAAAGAGAAAGTCGACTGGCGCCTGCTGGCAGCCATTGGTTATCAGGAGTCGCTGTGGCAACCGGCGGTTACCTCGAAAACCGGCGTGCGCGGGTTGATGATGCTGACCCAGAACACCGCGCAGGCGATGGGCGTGTCCAACCGCCTCGACCCCAAGCAGAGCATCATGGGCGGCGCCAAGTACCTGGCTTATATGAAGGATCAACTCGACGATTCGATCAAGGAGCCGGATCGCACCTGGTTTGCTCTGGCGGCGTATAACGTCGGCAGTGGTCATCTGGACGACGCGCGCAAGCTGACCGCAAAGGAAGGCTTGAACCCGGACAAGTGGCTGGACGTGAAGAAGATCCTGCCGCGCCTGTCGCAGAAGCAGTGGTACAGCAAGACCCGTTATGGCTATGCCCGAGGCGGCGAGCCGGTGCACTTCGTGGCGAACATCCGTCGTTATTACGACATTTTGACCTGGGTGACGCAGCCACAGCTTGAGGGCGATCAGGTGGCCGAGGGCAATCTGCATGTGCCCGGTATCGACAAGTCAAAACCCGCGCAAGAACCTGCCCCGCTGTAACCAACACCCCAAAAACAAATGTGGGAGCGAGCCTGCTCGCGAAGGCGTCGTGTCAGTCGACATCATCTTTGACTGATACACCGCTTTCGCGAGCAGGCTCGCTCCCACAGGGGTTATGCGTTGACCTTTAGCCTTTCAACGCGGCCGCCAGGATCAGCGCCTTCATTTCCGAGACTGCGGACTTGAAGCCAACAAAAAGCGCATGCGCCACCAGCGCATGGCCGATGTTCAGTTCGTTGATGCCCTTGATCGCCGCGACAGCTTCAACGTTGTGGTAATGCAAGCCGTGACCCGCGTTAACGATCAAGCCTTGGGCCAGACCAAACGCCACACCGTCCGCCACACGCTTGAGTTCTTCAGCCACTTCGGTCGGGGTTTCGGCATCGGCATAACGCCCGGTGTGCAGCTCGATGGCTGGGGCGCCAACACGCTTCGACGCCGCAATCTGGCGCTCGTCAGCATCGATGAACAGCGACACTTCGCTGCCGATCTTCGACAGACGCTCAACCGCTGCCTTGATGCGCTCTTCCTGCCCCGCGACATCCAGACCACCTTCAGTGGTCAGTTCCTGACGGGTTTCCGGGACCAGGCAAATGTGCGCCGGACGGATGCGTTCAGCGAACGCCATCATTTCTTCGGTGACGCCCATTTCGAAGTTCATGCGGGTTTGCAGCACGTCCTTGAGCAGCAAAACATCGCGCTCCTGAATGTGCCGGCGGTCTTCACGCAGGTGCACGGTGATGCCATCAGCGCCCGCCTCTTCCGCGTCCAGCGCCGCCTTGACCGGATCCGGGTAGCGCGTGCCACGGGCCTGACGCAGGGTGGCGACGTGGTCGATGTTCACGCCAAGAAGAATGCGATTGCTGGTGGTCACGGATGCGCGCTCCTGAAGGAAAAGATTCGGCGCACAGCATACACGGGCCTAGGGCTTGCGAAACAGCTCGCGACTGACGAGGGGGCGACCGCCCAAATGAACGGCCAAGGCCTGGCGCATCAAGCGCTTGGCCGCGGACAGCGCACCGGGCGCGGTCCAGTCGGCTTCGGCCATAGCCAGTAATTCGACGCCGTTGAACAGGCCGGGTTGCAGCAGAAAGACTCGCTCCAGACCGGCATCCACTTGCAGACGATAGAGACCGTCCGGCGCGACGGGTTCGCCATGGACATCAGTGTTCAGCGAGAAGCCATAACCGAGATCGTCCAGCAGGCGCCATTCGAAAGAGCGCAGCAACGGCTCCAGCGGTCGCCCCTCGGCCAGTGCCAGCAAAGTCGCGGCGTAGTGATCGAAGACGCCCGGGTGCGGATCCTCGGCAGGCAGCAAACGGATCAGCAATTCATTCAGATAGAGACCACTGAACAGCGCCTCGCCATTGAGCCACGCCGAAGTGCCAGAGCTCTCCATGCGTCCGACGTTCTTTAACTCACCCTTGCCACGAAACTCGACCTCCAGCGACACGAACGGCCGCGCCAATGTCCCGGCCTTGCCGCGTGCACTGCGCAACACCGCCCGCAGCCGACCTTGCGGCGTGAGGAAATCCACCAGCGCACTGGTTTCGCGGTAGGCGCGGGAGTGCAGGACGTAGGCGGGTTGGGCGGGCGGCGGGTTTGAGGACATGGAACTCTCATGGATAAAACGCGGTTTTATATTCACCCCAAAACCACTGTGGGAGCGAGCTTGCTCGCGAATTCGGTGTGACAGTCAACATCAATGCTGAATGTTACATCCTCTTCGCGAGCAAGCTCGCTCCCACAGGTTTCTTCGGTGTTGCGACAACCGCGTATTTACAGGTCGCCGTAACCCAGCGAACGCAGCGCACGCTCGTCGTCGGACCAGCCGCCCTTCACCTTGACCCACAGGTTGAGCATGATCTTGGAGTCAAACAGCAGCTCCATGTCCTTGCGCGCTTCGGTGCCGATGCGTTTGATGCGCTCGCCCTTGTCGCCAATGATGATCTTCTTCTGACCGTCACGCTCAACGAGGATCAAGGCGTGGATGTGCAGGGTTTTGCCCTGCTGCTTGAACTCTTCGATCTCGACGGTGATCTGGTACGGCAGCTCGGCGCCCATCTGGCGCATGATTTTCTCGCGCACCAGTTCAGCGGCGAGGAAACGGCTGCTGCGGTCAGTGATCTGGTCTTCCGGGAAGAAGTGATCGTTCTCCGGCAGATGGTCAGCGATGACCTTTTCCAGCGCTTCGAGGTTGTGCCCGTGCTGCGCGGAAATCGGAATGATCTGCGCGTTCGGCAGTTGTTCCTGCAACCAGCTGAGGTGCGGCATCAGCTCGGCTTTGTCTTCGATGCGGTCGGTCTTGTTCAGCGCAACGATCAGCGGACCGGTCACGTACTGCACGCGCTCCAGCACCATCTGGTCTTCGTCGGTCCACTTGGTGCGGTCGACCACGAAGATCACCACGTCGACGTCTTTCAACGCCGCCGAAGCGGTCTTGTTCATGTAACGGTTCAGAGCCTTTTCGCCACCCTTGTGCATGCCCGGGGTGTCGACGTAGATCGCTTGCACGTCACCCTCGGTTTTGATCCCGAGCATGTTGTGGCGCGTGGTCTGCGGCTTGCGCGAAGTGATCGCGAGCTTCTGGCCGAGGATGTGGTTCAGCAGCGTCGACTTACCGACGTTGGGACGGCCGACGATGGCAACATAGCCACAGCGAGTTGCGTTTGTATCAGTCATTGCCATTCTCCACGCCCAGGGCAATCAGTGCTGCAGCGGCCGCTACCTGTTCGGCAATACGACGGCTGACACCCTGACCTCGGCTTTTTTCATTCAGTAAGACAACTTCGCACTCGACGAAGAAGGTTCGGCAGTGCGGTTCGCCCTGGATATCCACCACTTCGTAGCGTGGCAGATCGCAACCGCGCGATTGCAGGTGTTCCTGCAAGCGGGTTTTCGGATCCTTGTTGGTGTCGACCAGGGTCAGCCCCTCGAACTCGCCCGCCAGCCAGGCCAGTACGCGCTCACGCGCCATGTCCATGCCAGCATCGAGGTAGATCGCGCCGATCAAGGCTTCGAGGGCGTCGGCCAGAATCGACTCGCGACGGAAACCGCCGCTTTTCAGTTCACCGGAACCCAGTCGCAGGTAATCGCCGAGGTCGAAACCGCGCGCCAGTACGGCCAGCGTCTCACCTTTTACCAAACGAGCGCGCAAACGCGACAACTGGCCTTCGCGGGCCAGCGGGAAGCGATCGAACAGCGCCTCGCCAGCGACGAAGTTGAGGATGGCATCGCCGAGGAATTCCAGGCGTTCGTTGTTGCGCCCGGCAAAGCTGCGGTGCGTGAGGGCCAGCAGCATGAGCTCCTGATCCTTGAAGGTGTAACCGAGCTGACGCTCGAGACGGCTTAAAGAAACGCTCACGGTTTACCCACGCTGAGTTCGTGGCTGGATTCCACTGCCATCGCCGGGATGCGGCGCAGGCCTGGGACAATTAACGCTGTGTTCAAAAATTACGTCCTGAATATCGTGGCTTCATGCCCCGAAGCCGATTGTGGCGGCTCCAGAAATGCATTCGGCGCTGTGGTCAACAGCGCCGTGTGTGATTACTTGATCAGGCCAACCCGCGAGAAATTCGGCAGGTGACTGAGTTTCGGTTCCGGCCAGCTCATCCAGACCGCGAAGGCCTTGCCGACGATATTCTGGTCGGGAACCATGCCCAGCAGATCCTTGGGAATGTTCGGATCATCCCAGTAGCGACTGTCGTTCGAGTTGTCGCGGTTGTCGCCCATCATGAAGTAGTGCCCGGCCGGCACGGTCCAGGTATGGTCTGGCGTGGCGCGGTAACGGCTCATTTCCTTGCGGATCAGGTGCTCGGCAGCGCCGAGTTTTTCCTTGTAGAGCTCGGCACTGCCCAGCGTGCCCGGCTCGGCGCCGACCATCTGCTCGGCAATCGACTCGCCATTGACGAACAGACGCTTGTCAGCGGTGTAGCGCACCGTGTCGCCCGGCAGGCCGACCACACGTTTGATGTAGTTGACGTTCGGATCGCTCGGGTAGCGGAACACCATCACATCGCCACGCTGCGGATCACCGACTTCGATGATTTTCTTGTCGATCACCGGCAGGCGGATCCCGTAAGAAAACTTGTTCACCAGAATGAAGTCGCCGACGTCCAGGGTTGGTTTCATCGAACCGGACGGAATCTGGAACGGTTCCACCAGGAACGAACGCAGCACCAGAACGATGAACAACACCGGAAAGAACGACTTGCCGTATTCGACCAGCAGCGGCTCTTTGTTCAGTTTTTCAACGACCACGCCATCCGGCTGGCTGACACTGCCTTGATAAGAGGCAATGGCAGCACGCCGACGCGGAGCCAGGATCAACAGATCAAGCAACGCCAACAGGCCGCAGACGAACACGGCGATGACCAGCAACAGCGGGAAATTTAGTGACATAGGACCTAACTATCCAACCTGAGCACTGCAAGGAAGGCTTCCTGTGGAATTTCCACGTTGCCGACTTGCTTCATGCGTTTTTTACCGGCCTTTTGCTTCTCGAGCAGTTTCTTCTTACGGCTGACGTCACCGCCGTAGCATTTGGCCAATACGTTCTTTCTGAGTGCCTTGACGGTTGTCCGTGCAACGATCTGACCACCAATGGCAGCCTGGATAGCCACGTCGAACATCTGACGAGGAATCAGTTCTTTCATCTTCTCGGTCAACTGGCGACCTTTATAGTGCGAGTTGTCACGGTGCACGATCAA
Source organism: Pseudomonas fluorescens (assembly GCF_001648775.1). GTDB lineage: Bacteria > Pseudomonadota > Gammaproteobacteria > Pseudomonadales > Pseudomonadaceae > Aquipseudomonas > Aquipseudomonas fluorescens_M. The sequence continues at coordinate 64,191 of NZ_LVEJ01000011.1, read as the reverse complement.
TGCGAGCGCATCGACCTTGTCGCCGTTGATCAGCACGTCCAGTTTCACCAGATTAGCCGATTGGTAACGATCGAAATGGTAGTCCAGCGAAGCATAGCCACGGCTGGTGGATTTGAGACGGTCGAAGAAATCGAGGACCACTTCGTTCATCGGCAAGTCGTAAGTGACCTGCACCTGATTGCCGAGGAACAGCATGTCGACTTGAACGCCACGCTTCTCGATGCACAGGGTGATGACGTTGCCCAGGTGCTCTTGCGGCACGAGGATATTGGCCCGCACGATCGGCTCGCGCATGTCTTCGATCGACGACACATCCGGCAGCTTGGACGGGTTGTCGACGTAAATCGTTTCACCGGTTTTCAGCACCAGCTCGAAGATTACCGTCGGCGCCGTGGTGATCAGGTCCAGGTTGTACTCGCGCTCGAGGCGCTCCTGGATGATTTCCATGTGCAGCATGCCGAGGAAGCCGCAACGGAAGCCGAAGCCCAATGCGTCGGAGCTTTCCGGGGTGTATTGCAGCGACGAGTCGTTGAGGGTCAGCTTCTGCAGCGCTTCGCGGAAATCCTCGAAATCGTCGGAGCTGACCGGGAACAGACCGGCGTAAACCTGCGGCTGGATGCGTTTGAAGCCTGGCAGCACTTCAACGTCCGGCGTCGAGCTCAGGGTCAGGGTGTCACCCACCGGTGCACCGTGAATGTCCTTGATGCTGGCGATGATGAAGCCCACTTCGCCGGCCTTGAGGTCAGCGGTGGCGGTGTGTTTCGGGTTGAATACACCGACGCTGTCGACCAGATGGATCTTGCCAGTGGACTTGACGAGGATCTTGTCGCCCTTCTTCACGCGGCCATGACGCACGCGCACCAGGGAGACAACGCCCAGGTAGTTGTCGAACCAGGAGTCGATGATCAACGCTTGCAGCGGATCTTCGATGTTGCCGGTCGGCGCAGGAATGGTCGCAACCAGACGCTCAAGCACTTCGTCGACACCCAGGCCGGTTTTGGCGCTGCAGGTGACGGCGTCGGTGGCGTCGATACCGATGATCTTCTCGATCTCGTCCTTGACGCGCTCAGGGTCGGCCTGCGGCAGGTCGATCTTGTTCAGCACCGGCATGACCTCAAGGCCCTGCTCGATGGCGGTGTAGCAGTTGGCCACGGACTGGGCTTCAACACCCTGACCGGCATCGACCACCAGCAACGCACCTTCACACGCGGCCAGGGAACGGCTGACTTCGTAGGTGAAGTCGACGTGGCCCGGGGTGTCAATGAAGTTCAGCTGGTATTTGATGCCATCTTTGGCCGTGTAATAAAGGGTGACGCTGTGGGCCTTGATGGTGATCCCGCGTTCACGCTCCAGATCCATGGAATCCAGTACCTGGGCTTCCATTTCACGCTCGGCCAGGCCGCCGCACATCTGGATGAAACGGTCAGCCAGCGTCGACTTGCCATGGTCAATGTGGGCGATGATGGAGAAATTGCGGATATGACTCAAATCACTCACGGATCAACACTCAAAAAGGCTGCAGGCATAGCCCGCCGAAAAATAGCCGGGAATTGTACCTGATACACGGCGCAAGCGTCACGTTCACCTGTCACCCGGATTGCATGCAAAAACGCCCCGATCTGTCGACCGAGGCGTTTTCAAAGTCAAAGCACTGGCAAAAATGCGCGCATCAACCGGCTCGTCGCAGCAGCCAGACACCCGCCAGCGCACAGACACCTGCGGGCACCAGCACCGCAAACAGCGGCGAAAAGCCAAACACCAGGCTCGAAGGGCCGAGCAAATCCTGGACGATGCGGAAGGTGAAGCCCACCAGCACACCGGTAAACACCCGCTGACCGAGGGTCACCGAGCGCAACGGACCGAAGATGAAGGAGATCGCCATCAGCACCAGCGCAGCAGTGACCAATGGCTGCAACACCTTGACCCAAAATGCCAGCCAGTAACGGCCGTTGCTCAGACCTTGTTCGGCCAAGTAGTGGATGTAGCCCCACAAACCACTGATCGACAGCGATTCCGGCGCCATGACCACGGTACTCAGCAACTGCGGACTCAGGGACACATCCCAGCGCTCGGTCAGCGTGCTCACGACTTCAGTGCTGCGCTCGTTGAATTTGGTGGTCGCGACATCGGTGAGCTGCCAGTGATTGCCGTCGAACTCGGCTTTTTTGGCGAAACTCGAACTCAGCAGGTGGCGTTCCTTGTCGAAGTGATAGCGAGTCACGCCATACAGCAGGCCATTGGGTTGAACGGCGTTGATATGGATGAACTCGTCACCCTGACGGTGCCACATACCGTGCTTGGCACTTTGCGCATCGCCACTGCCCTGCGCCAGCGAGCGATTGGCCTGGGCCATGCTCTCGGTGGCTGGTGCGACGTATTCGCCGATCAGTACACCGGCCAGCATCAGCACCAGCATCGGCTTCATGACGGCCCAGACGATACGGCCGATGGACACACCAGCGGCACGCATGACCGTCAGCTCACTGCTGCTGGCCAGACTGCCGAGGCCGATCAGGCAACCGATCAGCGCCGCCATCGGCAGCATTTCATAGAGACGGCGGGGCGCGGTCAGCAGGACGAAGCTGAGGACATCAACCAGGGTGTAGGTGTCGCTGACATCACCCATTTCATCGATGAAGGCGAACAGCGTCGCCAGACCGAGAATGATTGCCAGCACGGCGATGATCGCCATGAACACGCTGCTGCCGATGTAGCGGTCGAGTTTAACCACGAGCCACCTCCAGCGCAGCGTCGCGACGGCTGGCCATCTTCAGGCGCAGCGGCTCCCAATAGAGCAGGCCGAGACCGATGAACAGGAAGATCGCATGCACCCACCACAGGCCGAGGGCCGGCGGGATCTTGCCTTTTTCAAGGGCGCCGCGGGCGGCAATCAGGATGGTCAGGTAAGCCATATAAAGAAGAATCGCCGGCAGCAGCTTGAGGAAACGCCCTTGACGCGGGTTCACGCGTGACAGCGGCACCGCCATCAGGGTCACGATAAACACCAGCAACGGCAGCGACAAACGCCATTGCAGTTCGGTTTTGGAGCGGATGTCATCGCTGCCGAGAAGGGATGAAGTCGGCATCGCGTCACGGTCGGTGACTTCTTCGCTGACGTCCGGCTTGGGCAACAGCACACCGTAGGTTTCGTAGTGAATGGCACGATAGTCGGCCAGACCCGGGCTGCCGTCATAGCGGTAGCCGTTATCGAGAATCAGGTAGCGGTTACCGTCGGGACGCACTTCCTGACGGCCCTTTTCGGCCACCAGCACGGAAATCCCGCGGTCCTTTTGATCGGCGCCGAGGTTTTTCTGCGAGATGAACACGCTGCCCAGATTGACGCGATCGTCGCTCAGGGTCTCGGTGTAAGTCACCCGGCTACCGTCACGCAGAGCCTGGAAGCGACCTGGTTCAAGGGTGTCGAATTCGGTCAGGGCGTCCTGCTTGTTCAGCAGCAACTGGAACTGATTGGCGCCTTGCGGGGCCAGCCCCAGGCTCAGCCACGCCACCACCAGCGCGACCAGCGTCGCCGGAAACAGGGTCATGCGAAACAGCTTCTGCTGGCTCATGCCGGTGGCCGAAAGCACGGTCATCTCGCTTTCCAGGTACAGGCGACCGTAGGCCAGCAGGATGCCGAGGAACAGCCCCAGCGGCAGAATCAGCTGCATGAAGCCCGGCAGGCGATAGCCCATGATCAGGAACAGCGAGCCCGGATCGAGTTGACCGGCAGCGGCCTGAGCGAGGTATTTGATGAAACGACCGCTCATGATGATGACCAGCAGCACAGCGCTTACGGCGCTGAGGGTCAACAGGACTTCGCGGGACAGATAACGGAAGACGATCAAACCAGACACTCCAGGGTTGTCAGGCTAAGGCGGCCAAACAAGCAAACACATCGACCGGCCCGCAACGCAGAGCCGTCGAAAAAAGATGCGGCATTATCCTGTGATTGGGGGCGCCTGTCACTGCGCACACTCATCCATGTCTGTAATCCGTTGCAGATCATACAACCGAGGGTTGTCAGGCGCGGGGAGCGAGGTTCAAACTGCGGCCCTTGTCGCAGGCTTTGGCCTGCGCCTCTTCTATCTATAAGCAGGCGCCTGCGGACACCGTCGAACGCCTGCATGTTGACCATTCATTCAGGGATCCGGACATGGAACTGGTTGTAAAAAGCGTTAGCCCAGAAACGTTGAAAACCGCCACCCTGGTGGTTGCCGTCGGCGAAGGCCGCAAGCTCGGGGTCGCGGCCAGACTGGTCGACGAACTGAGCGGTGGCGCCATCAGCGCCGTACTCAAGCGTGGTGACCTGGCCGGCAAAGTTGGCCAAAGCCTGCTGCTGCACAGCCTGCCAAACCTGAAAGCCGAGCGCGTGCTGCTGGTCGGCGTGGGTAAAGATGAAGAACTGGGCGACCGTCCGTTCCGTAAGATCGCCGCTGGCATCCTCAACACTCTGAAAGGCCTGGGCGGCAGCGACGCCGTGCTGGCGCTGGATGAAATTATTGTTAAAAACCGCGACAGCTACGGCAAAACCCGTCTGCTGGCGGAAACCCTGGTGGATGGCCAATACACCTTCGACCAGTTCAAGAGCCAGAAAGCCGAACCGCGCGCCCTGAAGAAAATCACCCTGCTGACCATCAAGGCTGCGCAGGCCGAAGTGCAGCGCGCCGTGAATCACGCCACCGCGATTGCCAACGGCATGGCCTTCACCCGCGATCTGGGCAACCTGCCGCCGAACATCTGCCACCCGACCTTCCTTGGCGAACAAGCGAAGAACCTCGGTAAAGAGTTCAAGGACCTGAAAGTCGAAGTCCTCGACGAGAAGAAGATCAAGTCGCTGGGCATGGGCTCGTTCTACGCCGTCGGCCAAGGCAGCGAGCAACCGCCGCGTCTGATCGTCATGCAATACAACGGTGGCAAGAAATCCGAGAAGCCGTACGCACTGGTCGGTAAAGGCATCACTTTCGACACCGGCGGCATCAGCCTGAAACCGGGCGCCGGCATGGACGAAATGAAGTACGACATGGGCGGCGCTGCCTCCGTGTTCGGTACCCTGCGCGCCGTGCTTGAGCTGAAACTGCCGATCAATCTGGTGTGCATCCTCGCTTGCGCGGAAAACATGCCGAGCGGCAACGCGACCCGTCCGGGCGACATCGTCACCACCATGAGCGGCCAGACTGTGGAAATCCTCAACACCGACGCCGAAGGCCGTCTGGTGCTGTGCGATGCACTGACCTACTCCGAGCGCTTCAAGCCACAAGCGGTGATCGACATCGCCACCCTGACCGGCGCGTGCGTCGTGGCACTCGGTGCGCACACCTCGGGCCTGCTGGGCAACAACGACGAACTGATCGGCCAACTGCTCAGCGCCGGTAAAGCCGCTGACGACCGCGCCTGGCAACTGCCGTTGTTCGACGAGTATCAAGAGCAACTGGACAGCCCGTTCGCCGACATCGCCAACATTGGCGGGCCGAAAGCCGGCACCATCACTGCGGCGTGCTTCCTGTCGCGCTTCACCAAGAACCTCAACTGGGCGCACCTGGACATCGCGGGCACCGCGTGGACCAGCGGCGGCAAGGACAAGGGCGCCACTGGCCGTCCAGTACCGCTGCTGACCCAGTACCTGCTGGATCGCGCCAAAGCCTGAACCCGCTGATGGGCGGCGTCACTTTCGGGTGACGCCGCTTGCTGCTCTGGAACCGCAATGACCAAAGTCGACTTTTATATCCTGCCCAGCGCCGATCCTTCGGCTCGCCTGGACTTCGCCTGCAAACTCACCGAGAAAGCCTGGCGCATGGGTCACCGCATCTACCTGCATTGCAGCGATGCGGCCCAGCGTGATGACCTCGATGCGCGCCTGTGGGCCTTCAAGGGCGAAACGTTCGTGCCTCACGGCCCGGCTGACAGTGAACCGGACGGTTTGATTGTGCTGGGCTTGGGTGACGACTGCGGTCAGCATCAGGATTTGCTGGTCAATCTCGACCTGAAAGTCCCGGCCTTCGCCAATAAATTCGCCCGAGTGGCGGAAGTGGTGGTGGAAGACCCGACGATTCGAGCGGCCGCGCGGGAGAGTTTCCGTTTCTACCGCGAACAGGGCTATCCTCTGCAAGATCACCGTTTACAGCGACTCTGAGCATTCCAATGGACACTCCGAAACCGCAGCAAAAGCCAACACACCTGCTGGACGATCTGGAATCGATCCGCCAGTTGCTCGGCGACGACAACCTGCAGCCGCCATTGCTGACCGATACGGTCGATGACGGTGAACAGGAACAGATTCCGATGCTGTTCGATTCAGTCGGCAACGAGCCGGCAGCCGTCGAACCGCCTCCCGCGCCAGCCCCGACACCTGCCGCACAAGCGGCGGCGCCTGTGGATAAAGGCCCGGACGCACTGCTTCACCTCGACAGCGAACTGCGCGCCGCCGCGCAATTGATCCTGCAAGACGTGATCGACGACTTCGCGCCGCACATCGAAACCGAAATCAAACGCCGCCTCGACGCGCGCATGGAACGGCTACTCAGCCAGTACGAATAACCCCCAATCCCCTGTGGGAGCCAGCCTGCTGGCGATAGCAGCACCTCGGTTTTCCTGAAAAACCGCAGCGCCAGCATCGCGAGCAGGCTCACGCCTACATTTAGATCCCCTCCGGGCCTGCCCCGCTCGCCCTCGGCCCCATGCCCCGCTATACTCGTCGGCTTTTCCTGAATTAATGCCAATAGGGTCCCGCCGCGCATGGATAAGACCTACCAGCCGCACGCCATTGAAACTTCCTGGTACAACACCTGGGAGTCCGAGAACTACTTCGCCCCGCAAGGCGCGGGCGACTCCTACACCATCATGATCCCGCCGCCGAACGTCACCGGCAGCCTGCACATGGGGCACGGTTTCAACAACGCGATCATGGACGCGCTGATCCGTTTCCGTCGCATGCAGGGTCGCAACACCCTGTGGCAGCCGGGCACCGACCACGCCGGCATCGCCACGCAGATGCTGGTGGAGCGTCAACTCGAAGCCCAGGGCCAGAATCGCCATGATCTCGGTCGTGAGAAATTCCTCGAGAAAGTCTGGGAATGGAAGGATCAGTCCGGCGGCAACATCAGCCGTCAGATCCGTCGCCTCGGTTCATCCGTCGACTGGAGCCGCGAGCGCTTCACCATGGACGACGGCCTCTCGGAAGCGGTTAAAGAAGCGTTCGTGCGCCTGCACGAAGACGGTCTGATCTATCGCGGCAAACGCCTGGTCAACTGGGACACCAAGCTGCACACGGCGATTTCCGATCTCGAAGTGGAAAACCACGACGAGAAAGGCTTCCTGTGGAACCTGAAGTACCCGCTGGCCGACGGCGCGAAAACCGCTGATGGCAACGACTTCCTGATCGTCGCGACCACCCGTCCGGAAACCATGCTCGGCGACTCCGCCGTCGCGGTTAACCCGAACGACGAGCGCTACCAGGCCCTGATCGGCAAATTCGTCGAGCTGCCACTGGTTGGCCGCCGCATCCCGATCATCGCCGACGATTACTGTGATCCTGAGTTCGGCACCGGTTGCGTGAAAATCACCCCGGCCCACGATTTCAACGACTACGAAGTCGGCAAGCGTCACAACCTGCCGTTGCTGAACATCTTCGACAAGAACGCCAACGTGCTGCCGGCAGCCCAGGTGTTCAACCTCGACGGTACGCTGAACGACAGCATCGACGGCGCGATTCCGGCTGAATACGCCGGTCTCGAGCGTTTCGAAGCACGCAAGCAGATCGTGGCTGCGTTCGACGCCGCTGGCCTGCTGGTCAGCGTCAACGACCACGGCTTGAAAGTGCCGAAAGGCGACCGCTCCGGCACCATCATCGAGCCGTGGCTGACCGACCAGTGGTACGTGTCGACCAAGCCTTTGGCCGAGCCTGCGATTGCTGCCGTTGAAGACGGTCGCATCCAGTTCGTACCGAAGCAGTACGAAAACATGTACTTCTCGTGGATGCGCGACATCCAGGACTGGTGCATCAGCCGTCAGCTGTGGTGGGGCCACCGGATCCCGGCCTGGTACGACGAGTCGGGCAAGGTCTACGTCGGTCGCGACGAAGCCGAAGTGCGTGCCAAGCACAACCTCGGCCCGGACGTGGCGCTGCAACAGGACAACGACGTACTCGACACCTGGTTCAGTTCCGGCCTGTGGACGTTCTCCACCCTGGGCTGGCCTGAGCAGACCGAGTTCCTGAAGAAATTCCACTCCACCGACGTACTGGTCACTGGTTTCGACATCATTTTCTTCTGGGTCGCCCGGATGATCATGCTGACCATGCACCTGATCAAGAACGAGGACGGCACCCCTCAAGTACCGTTCAAGACCGTGTATGTGCACGGTCTGGTGCGCGATGGCCAGGGTCAGAAGATGTCCAAGTCCAAGGGCAACGTCCTTGACCCGCTGGACATCATCGACGGTATCGAGCTGGAAGACCTGGTGCAGAAACGCACCTCAGGCATGATGCAGCCGAAACTGGCGAAGAAGATCGAGAAGCAGACCCGCGACGAGTTCGCCGACGGCATCGCCAGCTACGGCACCGACGCCCTGCGTTTCACTTTCTGCTCGCTGGCTTCGACCGGTCGCGACATCAAGTTCGACATGGGTCGCGTCGAAGGCTATCGCAACTTCTGCAACAAGATCTGGAACGCCGCGCGTTACGTTCTGGACAAGGGCGAAGACTGCGGCCAGAACGGCGAAGCCTACGAACTGTCGCTGGCGGATCGCTGGATCATCTCGCAGCTGCAACGCACCGAAGCCGAAGTGACCCGTCAACTCGATCAGTTCCGTTTCGACCTCGCCGCGCAAGCGCTGTACGAGTTCATCTGGAACCAGTATTGCGACTGGTACCTGGAACTGTCCAAGCCAGTGCTGTGGGACGAGAACGCGCCGGTTGAGCGTCAGCGCGGCACTCGCCGTACGCTGGTTCGCGTGCTGGAAGTGGCGCTGCGGCTGGCGCATCCGTTCATGCCGTTCATCACTGAAGAAATCTGGCAGCGCATCGCGCCGCTGGCAGGCATTCAGGGCAAGACGATCATGCTGCAAGCGTGGCCAGTGGCCAACGAAGAGCGCATCGATCCGGCTGCCGAAAACGACATCGAATGGCTCAAGGAACTGATGCTCGGCACGCGTAACATCCGTGGCGAAATGAACATCGGCCCGGGCAAGCCACTGCCGATCTACCTGAAGAACGTCAGCGCTGAAGACCAGCGCCGTCTGACCGAGAACGAAGCGCTGCTGAAGAAGCTGGCGCGTCTGGAATCGATCACCGTTCTGGCGGCTGGCGAAGAAGCGCCGCTGTCCGCTACCGCTTTGGTTGGCGAGATGGAAGTGCTGGTGCCAATGGCCGGCCTGATCGACAAGGGCGCAGAACTGGCGCGTCTGGACAAGGAGATCCTGCGCCTGCAGGGCGAAGTCCAGCGCGTTGGCGGCAAACTGTCCAACGCCGGTTTCGTTGACAAGGCCCCGGCCGAAGTCATCGACAAAGAACGCGCCAAACTGGCCGAGGCGGAACAAGCCTTGGGCAAACTGGCCGAGCAGCATGCGCGGATTGCCAGCCTGTAACGGCAAATCGCAATAAAAAGGCGCGCCACCCGATTGGGTGACGCGCCTTTTTTATTGCCTACTTTCCTTCATCCACTGCCAATCCCTGTGGGAGCGAGCTTGCTCGCGAAGAGGCCGTGTCAGGCGAAAGTGATGTTGACTGAGAGGACGCTTTCGCGAGCAAGCTCGCTCCCACAGAGATCGGTGGTGTTGCTGATATTGAGTTCGCAACGGCTGGATGTGGGACAATACCCGCCACTTTCAGCCATACCCGAATCGACCACGCCCATGAACGCCCCCCGCACACCCAAACCTGCGCGCAAGAAGCCTGACTCCGCGACCCCGGCCAAGACCGTCGAGCCGCGTGAAAAGGCCAGCTTGCACCCGCGCAATCGCCATCAGGGTCGTTACGACTTCCCGGCGCTGATCAAGACCACGCCGGAACTGGCGAAGTTTGTGATCACCAACCCGTACGGCAAGGAAAGCATCGACTTCGCCAGTCCCGATGCGGTGCGCGTGTTCAACCGGGCGCTGCTCAAGTCGTTTTATGGCATCCAGCATTGGGACATCCCGGCAGACTACCTCTGCCCGCCTGTTCCGGGCCGTGCTGATTACGTGCATTTCCTCGCAGACCTGCTCGCCAGCATGAACGACGGCAAGGTCCCGCGTGGCGCGATCGTCAATGTGCTGGATATCGGCATGGGCGCGAACTGCGTTTATCCGCTGATCGGCAACAGCGAATATCGCTGGCACTTCCTCGGCTCGGAAATCGACCCGACCGCCGTGGCCGCTGCCAAAGCCATCGTCCAGTCCAACGACCTGAGCAAGGTTATCCAGCTGCGCCAGCAGGAAAACCGCAAGCACATTCTGATTGGCTTGCTGGAGCCCGGTGAGCGCTTTGATCTGACCATGTGCAACCCGCCGTTCCACGCCTCGATGGACGAAGCGACCAAGGGCAGCGAGCGTAAATGGCGCGCACTGGGCAAGGCCGATCCAAAACGCAAACTGCCGGTGTTGAACTTCGGCGGTCAGTCGGCCGAGCTGTGGTGTGAAGGCGGCGAAGCACGCTTCGTGACGCAACTGATCGCTGAAAGTGCGAACTTCCAGCACAAGGTTCTGTGGTTCAGCACGCTGGTGTCGAAAGCATCGAACCTGCCAGCCATTGAAACCGCGCTGAAAAAGGCTGGCGTGCTGGAAAGCCAGGTGGTGGAGATGTCGCAAGGGCAGAAGCAAAGCCGCTTCGTCGCGTGGACCTTCCAGACCAAGTCCGAACAGCAGATCTGGCGCCGCGAGCGCTGGGTTCGCTAAACACTGCACCGACGGACACAGATCAATTGTGGGAGCGAGCTTGCTCGCGAATGCGGCGCATCAGTCAATTCAACTCTGACTGACACACAGCCTTCGCGAGCAAGCTCGCTCCCACAATGGTTTATGGTGGTCATGAGTCCGCCACCAAATCGCAGACACAAAAAAACCGTGCCCGGATCGCTCCGGGGCACGGTTTTTTTATCGCTGCGTCTTACTTGTTCACAGCGTCGGTCAGGCCTTTGGCCACAACCAGCTTGATCACTTTCTTTGCAGGGATTTCGATGGCAGCGCCAGTCGAAGGGTTACGGCCAGTGCGGGCAGGACGCTCGGTCACTTTCAGCTTGCCGATACCTGGCAAGGTGATTTCGCCGCCGTTTTCCAGCTGATCGGCAACGATTTGGCCCAGTTGGTCCAGAGCGTTACGCGCGGTGGTTTTCGGCGCGTCGATAGCTTCAGCGATGTCGGCGATCAGTTGGTCTTTAGTAAGAGCCATGTAGTGTTCCTTCCCTATCAAATTCATATGGATTGCAGAGTGCAGTGTCAGCCATCGAGCCCGATCTTCTGGATCTGGCACCCTCGGCGATAACCACGACGAGTCGGGTTATAGATACCGAAATCAGGGTTTGGTTCGACCTGACAAATGCTGATTGCACGCTTAACGCAGTGACTTCGCGTAAGACCGGGCAAAACTAGCACAGAGACGGGGAAATATCCGCCTCTAGCTACCCATTTGGTCAGCTTTATTGCTCTAAATCGGTAAAAAACTGCATAAGGCCGGTCGTGCGCCCCGGTTTTGCCCTACAACCCGCGCCAAAACCAGTGGTTGCGGTACACTGGGCGCTTTTTCGGGGGAGCCTGCCCTCCTCCCTTCCAACAGCCGAGAAGCCCATGCCGATCCGTCATTGCATCGTCCACCTGATCGACAAAAAACCCGACGGCACGCCCGCAGTTCTGCACGCCCGTGACACGGAACTGGCCGAGTCTGCAGCCATCGAGAACATGCTCGCCGACCTCAACGAGAGCTATAACGCCAAACAGGGCAAAGCCTGGGGCCTGTTCCATCCGGAGTCCGGTGCGTTCCCGTTCAGCGGCTGGCTGAAGGAATACATGGAAGGCGGCAAGGACTTCACCGCGTTCAGCAAAGTCGCGGTCGAGCACCTGCAAAAACTGATGGAAGAGTCGAACCTGTCGGTCGGCGGCCACGTGCTGTTCGCTCACTATCAGCAAGGCATGACCGACTACCTGGCCATCGCCCTGCTGCACCATAGCGAAGGCGTGGCGGTGACCGACGAGCTGGACGTGACCCCGTCGCGCCACCTCGACCTCGGCCAATTGCACCTGGCGGCGCGCATCAACGTTTCCGAGTGGCAGAACAACAAACAGTCCAAGCAGTACATCTCGTTCATCAAAGGCAAGAACGGCAAAAAGGTCTCGGAATACTTCCGCGACTTCATCGGCTGCCAGGAAGGCGTCGACGGCCCGGGCGAGACCCGCACGCTGCTCAAGGCCTTCAGTGACTTCGTCGAGAGCGAAGACCTGCCGGAAGAATCCGCCCGCGAAAAGACCAAGACCCTGGTGGATTACGCCAGCAGTCAGGCCAAACTTGGCGAACCGATGGGCCTGGAAGAGCTTTCGGAGCTGATCGACGAAGAACGCCCAAAGGCCTTCTACGATCACATCCGCAACAAGGATTACGGCCTGTCGCCAGAGATCCCGGCGGACAAACGCACCTTGAATCAATTCCGTCGCTTCACCGGTCGCGCCGAAGGCCTGTCGATCAGCTTTGAAGCGCACCTGCTGGGTTCGAAGATCGAATACGACGAAGAAGCTGGCACCCTGGTGATCAAAGGCCTGCCAACGTCGCTCACCGATCAGCTGAAGCGCCGCAACTGATGCTCGGTAATGTGCTGAAGAAGGTCGCCCTGGTTCTGCTGGTGGTCGTGGTTTATCAGAACTGGGGCAAGATCGAGCGGGTGTTCAACCCGTCGCAAATGGTTGCCGAGCAGACGCGCGCGCAAGCCAACGTGGTGCTCTACGCCACCGACTGGTGCGGCTACTGCAAGCAGACCAAGCGCTTTCTCGACAGCAAGGGGATTCCCTTCAAGGAGTTCGATATCGAGAAGGATGCCGAGGCGCGCAAAGCGTATGAGGCGCTGGGTGGACGCGGGATTCCGTTGATCGACGTTAACGGCACGTTGATTCGCGGGTTTGACCCGGACGAAATCCTCGCCGCTTTGAAATAACCAATGTGTGCGAGCCTGCTCGCGAAGACGGCTGATCATTCAACACTGTTGTTGTCTGACACACCGCTTTCGCGAGCAGGCTCGCTCCCACAATGGATCCTTAGCGGGCTTCGATGCGGAATCCAAAGCGCGGGAAGTGCACATGCACCACGCCGCCACGCTCGTCCTCACGACGAATGATCAACTCTTCGCTACCGGCAAACAGCAACTCACCCACCACCGGATCAACCCCGTAATCCGTCGCCGAGATTGCCACCTGCTGGCCAGCCTTGAATCCATTCGGATCAACAAACTGCTCGTCCGGCAATGCCGCCGGTGTCGCGTTGCGTGCCACTTCCAGCGCCTCCTCAGACGTCATCGCACTCGCGGCGCCATGACCAACGCCCAGCACTCGCCCCAACCACGCCGACACCGCCGGATACTCATCCACCAGCGGCGCGGTGACGTGCGTCGCCTTGAGGAACCACAGTGGATGCGCCAGCGCAAAGTCGGCAATCGACGGTTCACCAAACAGGAAGTCACCCTGCTCGCGCTGCAACTGCTGCTCCAGACGCGCCATGATCGTCGGCCACTGATGCTTGGCCTGCTCAGCGGACAAACGTGTCGCACTGCCACCGGAGAACAGACCGGCTCGGTCGGCGATAAAAGCTTTGATCGCTTCCGGCGGCAGCTTGGCGAAACGCACAGCCACCGATTCTGGCTGGAACACCAGGCTCACCGCATGTTGAAACACCACCGAGTCAGCCCACGTGGCAAAACTCGCGGTGGTGAACTCCTGACCTTCGGGGAAGAATGCCGGCAAAGCCTTTTCCTGCTCGAGGCGCCGCGCGATCAACGAAGTGTCGCAATAGATATCAGCGCCAATCTGCAGCACCGGGGTCTTGCGGTAGCCGCCCGTCAGCGCGGTCAGATCCGGTTTCGGCATCACCGGCGAGATATGCACCGAGCGCCACGACAAGCCTTTGAAGCCCAGCAGCAAACGGGCTTTCTCGGCAAATGGGGAGGTCGGGTAATGATGCAGAATCAACTCGGACATGCTCGGCTCCGCCGCTCAGATAGTGAGCTGGCAGCTTAGCGTGCATTTGCTTAGCAGCCTACAGATCTGCCTGATGGGAACCGATCAGTCAGATTGATAAGACGCGACCAGGCATTCCTTGGCGCTCTTGCGCAGCTTTTTGATCAGCCGCTCCTGGCGCAACGCATCGCTCTTGTCTCGGCACAGTTCGGTGTAGACCAGCGCCATGGCCGGGCTGGAGAGGAAGAACCGTGCGCCCTTGCCGCTTTGATGCTTGGCGAAACGACGCACCGGGTCGTCGCTGATCCCGCAATACAGCGAACCATTGGCCGCGCGAACGAGGTAGACGAACCAGGACTTGCTCACCGGTTCGGCCACATCGACAGATTTTTCGCTAAGGCTGGTCACTTCGGGATCAAGACGTGTAGGAAACAGGCGGCGATCTTATCAGCGACCGGCCTGAAATGCCTTCAGTCCCTTCAATGCCTGTGCGCGAACGGCGTTGCGCACCAGTGGTGTCCAGCCCAGCAGCAGGCCTTTGAAACCCAGGGCCTGACGCGACCAGCGCCACAGATCGAAGTGATCGTGGTGCTCGCAGATCTTGCCGTCCCGGAAAACGAAACGGGCCTGGATATCGTTGATGACGATGTTGCCGGTCTGGCTGAACAGGTAGGTCGCGACCCAATGCGCGCCGCCACTGCGCTCATCGGCGCGGACGTTGTCGAAGGTCAGCGAGAAGTCCTTGGCCCGGGTGGTGAGCATGCGCCACATGTCGCCGGCATCGCGCCCGCGCAGTTCACCGAAGGCCGGATCGCTGAACACTACGTCGTCGGTGTAGCAGGCGGCCATGGCTTCGGCATCGAGGCGTTGGAAGGCCTGGTAGAAGCGGGTGATCAACGCGGCGTTAGCTTCGCTCATGGGCAATCTCCAAATAGGTACAGATTGCCAGCACGATAATCTGCAATGCGCAGAAACACTATCGGCATTCGTAAACCGAATACCACGCAAGATCTTAAAGGCGCACCAAAAACTGTGGGAGCGAGCTTGCTCGCGAAGAGTCCGGCACATTCAACTTGATCTGTGCCTGAACCACCGTCTTCGCGAGCAAGCTCGCTCCCACATTGGATATCACTGGCCCCAAAAAAGGCTTAGGCGTCAGATTTTTTCGCTTTGCACTTGCACGTACAGCGCACGCCCGGCACCGAGGCCAGCAATGATCGCACCGGTACCGATGATGCCAAAGATCCAGCCCACGGCATTCCAGCCGCCGGTCCAGTCATGCACCACGCCGACCGCGAACGGCCCCATCGACGCCAGCGTGTAACCGAAGCCCTGAGACATGCTCGACAGGTTCGCGGCGACATGTGAGTCACGCGAGCGCAGCACGATCAGCGTCAACGCCAGACTGAACGTCCCGCCCTGCCCCAGACCCAGCAGAATCGCCCAGCCCCACAGGCCTTCGATCGGTGCATAGAGGCAACCGAACAGTCCGCCGAGGGTCAGCGCCATCACCACCACAATGGCCAGACGTTGATCCTTGCCACGGGTCGCCAGCCACGGCGCAGCCAACGAACTGGCAAGCTGAATGATCACCGAACCGGACAACACCAGACCCGCCTGGGTCGGCGTCAGTCCACGACCAATCAGGATCGACGGCAACCAACCGAACACGATGTAGGCCAGCGACGATTGCAGGCCCATGTACAAGGTCACCTGCCAGGCCAGTGGATCACGCAATAGACCGCGCACGCGATAGGCAACATTGTGTGCGCCATGTTTCTGGCCGATTTGCGGCAGCCAGAACATCGCTGCCACCAGCGCCGGAATCACCCAGAACCCCAGGCCCATCGCCCAGCTGTGACCGAAGTGTTCACTCAACGGCACGCTGGAACCCGCCGCCATCGCTGCACCCAGGCACAGCGCCATGGTGTAGACGCCGGTCATGGTGCCGGCGTGTTTGGCGAAGTCGCGCTTGACGATGCCCGGCAGCAGAACACCGATGATGCCGATGCTGGCGCCGCCCAATACGCTGCCGGCGAACAGGCCGATTTCACCGAAGTTGCTGCGCAAAATGATCCCGCCGGCCAACGTCAGCAGAATCCCGAGTACCACCCGTTCAGCGCCGAAACGCCGCGCCAGAATCGGCGCCAGCGGGGCGAACAAACCGAGGCAGAGCACCGGCAGCGTGGTCAACAAACCGGCTTGAGCCGCCGACAAACCAAGGCTTTTCGACACGTCGCTGAGCAACGGCGCCATGCTCGACAGCGCCGGACGCAAGTTCAGCGCCACCAGAATCAACCCCAGCAGCAACAACCACGGGCGTTTCACCAGTGGATGGGTTTGTTGCACTTGCTCGTCGTCAGCCTCGGCGTCGATCAGCAGTTCTTCAAGCTCTGCCGTGCGTTTGGGGGCTGTGGATATCTCACTGCGGGACATGGATTTCTCGGTTTCAAGGTTCATTGATCAACTGCCTCGACAAAGCTTTGGCCCGTTCCGGGTCGCGTTGCTCGACCGCATCGAGCAACTCGATGTGCAGGTCGAACACTTCCTGACGGCGCGGGACGATGTTCAGGGTCTGGCGCAATTGCGCGCCGACGATGCTGGAGAAATAGCGATACAGCTCGCTGAGGGTCGGGTTGTGCGCGGCGTCGACCAGCCGGCGATGGAACACCAGATCGCAGGCGATGTAGGTGTCGAGGTCGCCGTGGTAATGGCTGCCGCTGGTGCCGAGGGCATCACGCAATGCGGCAAGGTCTTCGTCGGTGCGGCGCAACGCGGCCAGGCCAATCGCCTCGACTTCGAGGATGTGCCGGGTTTCCCGCGCTTGTTCGAGCGAGCAACGCGACAGCGCTTTCAGCGTATCGAGCGGATCGACCAGCGCGCGCAAGTAACTGCCATCGCCCTGACGAATTTCGATCAAGCCGGAAAACGCCAATACGCGCATGGCTTCACGCACGGTGTTGCGGCTGATGCCGAGTTCGGCGCACAGCTCGGGTTCGGTCGGCAACCGCTCGCCAACCTGCCAGGCGCCGCTGTTGATGCGCTGGCGAAGCTGATCCAGGGCCTGATCGACCAAGGATCGCTTAATGAGTGGAGAAATGTCTGACATGGGATTCGCCCTTTCATCCAATCATAGGATGAATTTTCCGACATGTTATTCGGACCCATATAGGACGGCAACCACCTAGGGTCAAAAGGCGACACATGGAGCGGTATTTTCGATTGGTCAAAATTACCCTTTAAGGGTAATTTCAGGGACAGGGTTTTGGTTTCTTATGGAAAAGAACACACCCCATTACGACTTGGTGGTAGTGAAGCAAGAGTCATCAGACTGGGCGCTAAAGCCTTCACAGGAAGCGCGATGAGCTCGGGCAAGGGCATGGGGTTAAACCTCAAACGCATGCAGCAAGCCATCTGCTCGCTGGATCGCCGGATGTTCTACAAGTCCATGACTTGCTACACCAACCACAGACACTGGCAGGATGTTTACCACATTGGATTTCACGACTTGGAGTTGTATATCAAAATCACCTACTGCCCCAACGGCGGTCCTCCCGTGATCTCTTTCAAGGAGAAGAATTTATGAATACACGGCAATGCTTGAGCTGTGGCACTCAAGAGGCGATGCAACATTTCGAACGTCGCAGTTTGACTGTCAACTACAAGAATGTTTCACGTTGGGTGCACGGCATTGCAGGGTGGGAATGCAAAGCCTGCGGCGAGATCATTTTTGATAACGATACTGACAGCGCCGAACGTTATTCTGACGCCGGCGATAAATTGCTCGAAGAGTGCTTCCACGTAATGGGTGCCGAGATGAAACGCATCCGCCGCAAATTGCATCTCACCCAAAAAGAAGCAGTTAAATTGCTATCCGGCGGAGGTCACAACGCTTTTTCCCGCTACGAACGCGGCGAGCTTTCACCGCCTCAACCGTTGTTCAATCTTATGCGCCTGCTAGACCGGTACCCTCACCTGCTCGCCGAAATACACGCGATGAACGAAGGCAGTGAATTGCGGCGATTGCTCGCCGCGCGCTTCCCGGAACAGGAGACGGCACCGGTGCCTTGACAAAATCTGGTAAAAATAAACCCGGAGCTCGGTCCGGGTTTATTTCAGAACGTAGGTCAGATCAATGCAAAATCTGACTCAAGAACAGCTTCGTCCGCTCATTCTGCGGATTATCGAAGAAGTCATTCGGCGCTGCCTGTTCAACGATCTCACCCTTGTCCATGAAGATCACACGGTTCGCCACAGTCCGCGCGAAGCCCATTTCGTGAGTCACGCAGAGCATGGTCATGCCGTCTTCAGCCAGACCGATCATGGTGTCGAGCACTTCCTTCACCATCTCCGGATCGAGCGCTGAAGTCGGTTCATCGAACAGCATGATTTTCGGTTTCATGCACAGGGCGCGGGCAATCGCCACACGCTGTTGCTGGCCGCCAGACAGTTGCCCCGGAAACTTGTGCGCCTGCTCCGGAATGCGTACGCGTTCCAGGTAGTGCATGGCGATTTCCTCGGCCTTGCGCTTGGGCATCTTGCGCACCCACATCGGCGCCAGGGTGCAGTTCTGCAGGATGGTCAGGTGCGGGAACAGGTTGAAGTGCTGGAACACCATGCCGACTTCACGGCGGATCGCTTCGATCTGCTTGAGGTCGTTGGTCAGTTCCACGCCGTCGACGACGATGCGGCCCTGCTGGTGTTCTTCCAGACGATTGAGGCAACGAATCGTGGTCGATTTGCCGGAACCCGACGGGCCGCACAGGACGATACGCTCGCCCTGCTTGACGTTGAGGTTGATGTCTTTGAGCACGTGGAACTGGCCGTACCACTTGTTGACGCCCTGCATCTGAATAATGCCTTCAGGACCTACAGGCTTTTTGATTGCTTCACTCATTTACAGAACTCCTAACGCTTGTGGCCAGTGTCGAGCTTGCGTTCCAGATGCATGGAATAGCGCGACATACCAAAACAGAAAATCCAGAACACCAGGGCGGCGAACACGTAGCCTTCGGTGGCCATGCCCAGCCATTTCGGATCGGCAGCGGCTTGCTTGACGCTGTTGAGCAGGTCAAAGAGGCCGATGATGATCACCAGACTGGTGTCCTTGAACAGCGCAATGAAGGTGTTGACGATGCCGGGGATCACCAGCTTCAGGGCTTGCGGCAGAATCACCAGGCCCATCGAACGCCAGTAGCCGAGGCCCATCGCCGCAGCCGCTTCGTACTGACCTTTGGGGATCGCTTGCAGACCGCCACGCACCACTTCGGCCACATAGGCCGACTGGAACAGAATCACCCCGATCAACGCCCGCAGCAGCTTGTCGAAGTTCATGCCTTCGGGCAGGAACAGCGGCAGCATCACCGACGACATGAACAGCACCGTGATCAACGGCACGCCGCGCCAGAACTCGATGAAGGTCACGCAGATCACGCGAATCGCCGGCATGTTCGAGCGCCGACCCAGCGCCAGCACGATGCCCAGCGGCAAGGCGCCAGCGATGCCGACGGTGGCGATGACCAAGGTCAGCATCAGACCGCCCCACTGGCTGGTCGCCACGTTGCTCAGGCCGAAACCGCCGTGCAGCAGGATGTAGGCGATGATCGGGTACAACACCAGAAAGCCCAGCCCGTACATCGCTTTACGCGGGAAGCGCGAGATGAACAGCGGTGCCACACCGATGACCGCCAGCCACACGGTCAGGTCCACACGCCAGCGCAGATCCGCCGGGTAGTAGCCGTACATGAACTGGCCGAAACGTTGCTGAATGAACACCCAGCAGGCGCCGTCCTTGGTGCAATCGGCGCGCGTGGTGCCCACCCAGTTGGCATCGACGATCGCCCAGCTGAGAATCGGCGGTACCACGAGATAGATCAGATAAAACGCGAACAGGGTCAGCAGGGTGTTGAGCCAACTGGAGAACATGTTTGCGCGCATCCATGCGACCACGCCGATGCTGCGGCTCGGTGGAGGCATGTCGGGTTTGAAAGTATGAGTACTCATGCGCTTTTCCTTACCGCTCGATCAGCGCAATGCGCTTGTTGTACCAGTTCATCAGCATGGAAATGCTGATACTGATCGCCAGGTACACGCTCATGGTGATGGCAATCACCTCGATCGCCTGACCGGTCTGGTTGAGCACCGTACCGGCGAACAACGACACCATTTCCGGATAACCGATACCGGCCGCCAGCGACGAGTTTTTCGCCAGGTTGAGGTATTGGCTGGTCAGCGGCGGGATGATCACGCGCAGGGCTTGCGGGATGATCACCTTGCGCAGGGTCGGACCGTTGCGCAGGCCCAGCGAACGCGCCGCTTCGGTCTGGCCATGGCTGACCGACTTGATGCCGGAACGCACGATCTCGGCGATGAACGCTGCGGTGTACACGGTCAGGGCCAGCGTCAGGGCGAGCAGTTCAGGGATCAGCACCCAGCCGCCAACAAAGTTGAAGCCTGAAAGCTTGGGCATTTCCCAGTGCAACGGCGCGCCGAAGATCAGTGCGGACAAGCTCGGGATCACCAGCAAAATCGCCAGGCTGACCCAGAACTTGTGGAACGGTACGCCGGTTTCTTCAAAGCGCTTGGTGGCCCAGCGAGTCATCAGCACGACGCCGACGATCGCGACCAGCACACTGATCACAAACGCCCAGAAGCCGTCAGCCATCAAGGCGGCCGGCATGTTCAGGCCGCGACTGCTGACGAAGAAGGTGTCGCCGAAGTTGTGGCTGTTGCGCGGTCCCGGCATGGCCGTGAACACCGCGAAGTACCAGAACAGGATTTGCAGCAGCGGCGGAATGTTGCGGAACACTTCCACATACACGGTCGCCAGTTTGCTGATGATCCAGTTCTGCGACAGCCGCGCCACGCCGATGATGAAACCGAGAATCGTCGCCAGAATCACGCCGATCACGGTCACCAATAGTGTGTTGAGCAGACCGATGACAAAGACGCGGGCATAACTGTCCGCTTCGGTGTAGTCGATCAGGTGTTGAGCGATGCCGAACCCGGCACTGCGCTCCAGAAAGCCGAAACCGGAAGTAATGCCCCGGTGCTGAAGGTTGGTTTGCGTGTTATCGAACAAGTACCAGCCCAGCGAGACCACCGCCAAAACCGTGATGATCTGGAATAGCCACGCACGCACTCGTGGATCGCTGAGGCTGAACCTCTGCTTTGGTGCGCCGATTGAATTTTGCATGAAGTGCCCCGGAAAAAATGGAACAAGAACATCACCCGGCGGTTGGCCCGCCGGGTGATAGAACCATTAGCGCACTGGTGGTGCGTACTGAATGCCGCCATTGTTCCACAGGGCGTTCAGACCACGGTCGATCTCCAGCGGAGTGCTCTTGCCGAGGTTTTTCTCGAAGATTTCGCCGTAGTTGCCGACTTGTTTAACGATCTGCACAACCCAGTCTTTCGGCAGTTTCAGGTCTTTGCCGTATTCGCCGTCAGCGCCGAGCATACGGGCGACGTCCGGGTTCTTGGTCGACTTGGCTTCAGCTTCGACGTTCTTCGAAGTGATGCCGGCTTCTTCGGTGTTGAGCAGCGCGTAGCCAACCCAACGCACGATGGCCAGCCACTCGTCGTCGCCATTACGCACGACCGGGCCCAGTGGCTCCTTGGAAATGGTTTCCGGCAGCACCACGTAGTCCTTCGGCGAGGCCAGCTTGCTGCGCTGGGCGAACAGTTGGGACTTGTCGGAGGTCAACACGTCGCAACGACCGGATTCCAGCGACTTGGCGCTTTCATCGGAGGTGTCGAAAGTGATCGGGGTGTATTTCAGACCGTTGCCACGGAAGTAGTCGGAAACGTTCAGCTCGGTGGTGGTACCGGCCTGGATGCAGATGGTTGCACCGTCCAGCTCTTTGGCACTTTTCACGCCCAGTTTGTTGTTAACCAGGAAGCCGATGCCGTCGTAGTAGGTAATGAAGCCCGGGAATTTCAGGCCCATGCCCGCGTCACGCGAACTGGTCATGGTGGTGTTGCGCGACAGAATGTCGATCTCGCCGGACTGCAGGGCGGTGAAGCGCTCCTTGGCGTTCAACTGGCTGAATTTGACCTTGTTGGCGTCGCCGAATACGGCAGCGGCCACAGCACGGCAAACGTCAGCGTCGATCCCGAGGATCTTGCCGGTGGCGTCCGGTACCGAGAAGCCCGGCAGACCGTCGCTCACGCCACATTGCACGAAACCTTTTTTCTGCACGGCATCCAGGGTTGCACCCGCCTGAGCGAACCCGCTGACGCCGAGTACTGTTGCTGCAGTCACGATCGCCAGAGTGGATTTCAACATCTTCATTCAAACCTCCAGTTTTGCTCTTGTTGTGTCGGAGCTTGAGTCCAGTCGCACCCTTTTGAGGCGTTGTTGACCCGTGTTGGCTTTTTTTGGGGTCAACCGACGTCAGGACCTTCGCTATGAGTCTTTCAGGAGAAAATCCACATCATGGACAACTCACTTCTCACCAATCGGCCGAACGGGCTGTAGCCCTTTCACGTTCGCTGCGCCCGTAGCGGCCTTTGGCGAACATCCATCACCGGATTCTTTGCAATCCCGTCGCGGGTCGTACACTGATAGTGTTACCGCCCACGCAAGATCGGTTGCACGGTTCAAGCCATAGCAAAGCCCGTACCACACCGCTCACCGAATCGATTCGGCGACAGGTCAATAGCAAAACTTGTAACCTTGCGACATCTTCTTAACGGATCAACCTGGCGCGCACTCCAATCACGCACTTAATGAGAGCGCCCGCACATTTTTGGAGCAGACATGACCGAGCCCCTGATTCTTCAGCCTGTTAAGCCCGCAGACGCCTGCGTGATCTGGCTGCACGGCCTCGGCGCCGACCGCTACGACTTCCTGCCGGTGGCCGAGGCATTGCAGGAAAGCCTGCTGAGCACGCGTTTTGTATTGCCGCAGGCACCGACACGCCCAGTGACGATAAATGGCGGATATGCCATGCCGAGCTGGTACGACATTAAAGCCATGAGCCCGGCGCGGGCGATCGATCGGGATGAGCTGGAAGCATCGGCCGAGCGCATCATCGAATTGATCGAAAACGAGCGCGCCAGCGGAATAGACGCCTCGCGGATTTTCCTCGCCGGTTTTTCCCAGGGTGGCGCGGTGGTTTATCACACCGCTTTTCTGAAGTGGCAGGGTGCGCTGGGTGGCGTACTGGCGCTGTCGACGTATGCGCCAACGTTCAGTGATGAACTGGAGTTGTCTGCCAGCCAGCAACGGATTCCGGTGCTATCGCTGCACGGTCAGCACGACAACGTGGTGCAGAACTCGATGGGCCGCAGCGCCTACGAGTATTTAAAGCAGCATGGTGTCACCGTGACATGGCAGGAATACCCAATGGAGCACGAAGTGTTACCCGAAGAAATTCGCGACATCGGCGTCTGGTTGACCGAACGCCTGCGCTAAACATCGAGTTTAAAAACGCCCTTTGATCCCTCCTACTACGCCGCGCCCGTTTCTTGCATTACACTGGCCGGCGTACATTCCTTAATCAATTGATGAGATGACCGTGCTCAAAGCACTCAAGAAGATGTTCGGTAAAAGCGAGGCTGAGCAGCTCGCGCCAGTTCCCAGTGCGCCGTCGCACGCCCCCGGTCATCGCACCGATGCCCCACAGGCCGACCGCCCCGCTCCCGTAGCGGCACCGAAACAGCAGCCAGAACCTGCACCGGCCGAGCCAATCGCCGCCGAGCCTGCGCAGAGCGAAGCGCCGAAACCGGCCAGACCACGCCGCGAACCGAAGCCCAAGGCACCGGTCATTGCGTGGAAACTCGAAGACTTCGTCGTCGAGCCACAGGAAGGCAAAACCCGCTTCCACGATTTCAAACTGTCGCCAGAACTGATGCACGCCATTCAGGACCTGGGCTTCCCTTATTGCACGCCGATCCAGGCGCAGGTGCTGGGTTTCACCCTCGCCGGCAAAGACGCCATCGGCCGCGCGCAAACCGGTACCGGCAAAACCGCCGCGTTCCTGATCTCGATCATCACCCAACTGCTGCAAACGCCGCCGCCGAAAGAACGCTACATGGGCGAACCCCGTGCGCTGATCATCGCGCCGACCCGCGAGCTGGTGGTGCAGATCGCCAAGGACGCCGCTGACCTGACCAAGTACACCGGCCTCAACGTCATGACGTTCGTCGGCGGCATGGATTTCGACAAGCAACTCAAGCACCTCGAAGCGCGCCACTGCGACATTCTGGTCGCCACCCCGGGCCGCCTGCTCGACTTCAACCAGCGCGGCGACGTGCACCTGGACATGGTCGAAGTGATGGTGCTGGACGAAGCCGACCGCATGCTCGACATGGGCTTCATCCCGCAAGTGCGGCAGATCATTCGCCAGACTCCGCCGAAATCCGAGCGCCAGACCCTGCTGTTCTCCGCGACCTTCACCGAAGACGTGATGAACCTCGCCAAGCAGTGGACCACCGACCCGTCGATCGTCGAGATCGAATCGCAGAACGTGGCCAACGAAAACGTTGAGCAGCACATCTATGCGGTGGCCGGTGCCGACAAATACAAACTGCTCTACAACCTGGTCAACGATAATGGCTGGGAACGCGTCATCGTCTTTGCCAACCGCAAGGACGAAGTGCGCCGCATCGAAGAACGTCTGGTGCGCGACGGCATCAACGCGGCGCAACTGTCCGGCGATGTGCCGCAACACAAGCGCATCAAGACCCTGGAAGGTTTCCGCGAAGGCAAGATTCGCGTGCTGGTGGCCACGGATGTTGCCGGTCGCGGCATCCACATCGACGGCATCAGCCACGTGATCAACTTCACCCTGCCGGAAGTCCCGGACGACTACGTGCACCGCATTGGCCGTACCGGTCGTGCCGGCGCCGATGGCGTGTCGATCAGCTTCGCCGGGGAAGACGACTCCTACCAGTTGCCGTCCATCGAAGAGAAGCTCGGTCGCAAGATCAGCTGTGAAACGCCGCCGACGCATCTGTTGCGTGCGGTAGAGCGCAAACGTCCGCAGTAAGCGACGTTTAAGTGAAAAGCGCAGCCGGCAACGGACTGCGCTTTTTTTTGCGCGGATTTTCACCAGGCACTTGCCCGACAAAACTAAAAGTCCATAATGGACAAATAAGTTTAGTTTTTATCTTCGGAGCCTGACATGTCCAATACGCCCTATGTGATTGACCAAGCCCAGGCCCGTGAACTGCTGGCACGCATTGACGTGCCGCAGATCCTGCGCAAGCTGTTCCGGGATCTTGCGGCCGGCCATGCTGTGCAGCCGGCGCAGCAACTGGTGGAATTTCCCCAGGGTGCCGGGGACTTCATCAACTATCTGGGCGTGTTGGCCGAGGATGGCGTGTACGGCGTGAAGACCTCGCCGTACATCGTTCGCGAGCAAGGTGCGCTGGTGACGGCGTGGACGTTGTTGATGTCGATGAAAACCGGCCAGCCATTGCTGCTCTGCGATGCCGCTGAACTGACCACCGCGCGCACCGCCGCGACCACCGCCGTCGCCATCGATGCGCTCGCGCCGTTGAATGCCCGACGACTGGCAATCATCGGCAGCGGCAAGGTCGCCCAAGCGCATCTGCACTACGTGAAATCGCTGCGTGACTGGCACAGCATCAGCCTGTATTCGCCGAGCCTGTGCGCCGACGCTCAAACCCAGGCCCTGTTGAAGGCCATCACGCCCAATCTGAACATCACTGACAGCCGTGAAGCCGCCCTCGCCGAGGCTGACGTGATCATGCTCTGCACCTCTTCGGCGGGTCCGGTGATTGATCCTGCTGAGCTGAGTAAACCGGCGCTGATCACCTCGATCAGCACCAACGCCCCACGCGCCCACGAAGTGCCACCGCAAAGCCTCAACGACATGCAGGTGTTCTGCGACTATCGACTGACCACGCCGGGGTCGGCGGGTGAAATGTTGATTGCCAGTGACCAGCATGGCTGGAGCCAGGATTCGATTGTTGGCGACCTGGCGGATCTGCTCAGCGAGAAAGTGTCGCGCCCGGGTTACGACCGTCACGTGTTTTTCCGTTCAATCGGCCTTGGCCTGGAAGACATTGCCCTCGCCAATGCGATTTATCACTTAACCCACTAACGCCAAAAATCCCCTGTGGGAGCGAGCCTGCTCGCGATAGCGGTCTTACATTCAGCATTATTGTTGACTGATACACCGCTTTCGCGAGCAGGCTCGCTCCCACAGGGGGATAGCGAACGCCTTGATATTGCATACCCACCGGAGACTTTCATGAGCCAGGCAGATTTCATCATTATCGGCGGCGGGATTGCCGGCGCCTCTACCGGTTTCTGGCTGTCGCCGCACGGCAAAGTCATCGTGCTCGAACGCGAATCGCACCCGGCCTATCACTCCACCGGGCGCTCCGCCGCGCTATTCACCGCAGCCTACGGCACGCCGCAAGTGCGCGCACTGACCCAGGCCAGCCGGGCGTTCTTCGACAATCCGCCCAGCGGCTTCTGCGAACACCCATTGCTGACCCCGCGCGGCGAAATGACCGTGGACTTCAGCGGTGACGCCGCCGAACTCAATAACCAATACCTCAGCGCCAAAGCCACGGTCCCTGAGATGCAACTGCTTAGCGCCGACGAAGCCTGCGCGCGGCTGCCGATCCTGCGCCGGGAAAAAGTCCACGGCGCGATCTACGACCCGAGCGCCAGCGACATCGACACCGATGCCTTGCATCAAGGCTACCTGCGCGGTATCCGCCGCAATAACGGTGAAGTGCATACCGATTGCGAAGTGCTCGGCCTCAGCCGCGATGCCGACGGCCTATGGCAGGTTCAAACCAACGGCCAGACCTTCAGCGCGCCGGTGATCATCAACGCCGCGGGCGCCTGGGCCGACAAGATCGGTGCACTGGCCGGCGCCAGGCCGCTGGGCCTGCAACCGAAACGCCGCGCCGCGTTCATTTTCGCCGGCCCCGAAGGCGTCGACATTCACCACTGGCCGATGCTGGTCAGCCTCGACGAGTCCTTCTATATGAAGCCTGACGCTGGCATGTTTCTCGGCTCACCCGCCAACGCTGACCCGGTCGAACCCCACGACGTGCAACCGGAAGAACTCGACATCGCCATGGGCATCTACCAGATCGAAGAAGCCACCACACTGACCATCCGCCGCCCGACCCGCACCTGGGCAGGTCTGCGCAGTTTTGTCGCCGACGGTGATTTGCTCAGCGGCTTCGATCAACAAGTGCCAGGGCTGTTCTGGGTGGCGGCGCAGGGTGGTTATGGCATTCAGACTTCACCGGCAATGGGCCAGGCCAGCGCGGCATTGGTGCGTGGTCAACCGTTGCCCGAGCACTTGCTGCAGTTTGGCTTGAGCAGCGCCATGCTCTCCCCTGCCCGCCTCGCCTGATCGTCCCTGCGGATGACGCGCCCAACGGATTGCGGCACACTCGCAGCGCCTCCTGATCACGGAGGCGTTGACGCTGCCTGGAGCTCCACTGTCATGACCGCCCCTGAATTCGACCCGGCCCTGGATAACTTCCGTGCTATCGCCGATGCCATCGCCACGCTGTTCTTTCCGCACGCCGAAGTGGTGCTGCACGACCTGCGCACACAGAAGGTCGACTACATCGCCAACAACCTGTCCAAGCGCGAAATCGGCGACGACTCCTCGCTAGAGGACATGCTCAGCGAGGATGTTAGCGACCGCAATATCGGCCCGTACGAAAAGCTCAATTGGGACGGCCAGAAGATCCGCAGCCTGAGCAGCGTCCTGCGCGACGGCGAAGGCCTGCCGCTGGCGGTACTGTGCATCAATCTGAATATTTCGCTGTTCGAGAATGCCAAGGCAGCGCTGGACCTGTTCCTGTCGCCGAGCAAACTGATCCCGCAACCGGATTCACTGTTTCGTGATGACTGGCAGGAACGCATCAACACCTTCCTCCACGCCTGGCTGCGCGAGCGGCAACTGAGCCTGAATGTGCTGACCCGCGATCACAAACGTGAGCTGGTGTTGGCGCTGCACGCCGAGGGCGCGTTCAAGGGCAAGAGTGCCTCGAACTATGTGGCCAATGTGCTGAACATGGGGCGGGCGACGGTGTACAAGCATTTGAAGGAAATGAAAGGCTGAAGATTCAGGAGTTGTATTGCCTGGAATGACCTCTTCGCGAGCAGGCTCGCTCCCACAAAGGATTTGTGAACGGCACAGATCCAGTGTGGGAGCGAGCCTGCTCGCGAAAGCGGTAGATCAGTCGCCGTAAATGTCGGACTTGAAATACTTCTGGGAAATCTTCTGGTACTCGCCACTCGCGCGAATACCATCAATCGCGCCATTCAACTGGCTGACCAGTTCCGCGTTGCCCTTGCGCACCGCAATCCCCGCGCCCTCGCCGACGTACTTCGGATCCTTCAACTCAGGCCCGACAAACGCATAACCCTGGCCGCGTGGCATCGATAAAAAGTCATTCAACGGAATGGTGTCGGCAAAAATCGCATCCAGCCGCCCTGCCGCCAGGTCCATGTAGATCTCTTCGTTGTTGCTGTAGCGCTTGACGTTAATGCCCTTGGGTTCGAACACCTCGGTGGCATAACGATCAGTCGTGGTCGCGCGCTGCACGCCAACGTTCTTGCCCTTGAGGCTGGCGTATTGATCGTCAACGCTGGCGCCTTCCTTCATCACCAGGCGCGACGAAGTGAAGTAGTACTTGTGGGTGAAATCCACCGACTTCTTGCGGTCTTCGTTGATGGTCATCGATGACAGCGCCATGTCGATCTTCTTCACTTTCAGCGAAGGAATCAGCCCGTCGAACTCACCTTCGACCCACACGCACTTGACCTTCATCTGCGCGCACAGGGCGTTGCCGATGTCGTAGTCGAAACCGACGATTTCACCTTTGTCAGTTTTCGAGGCGAAGGGCGGGTAAGCGGCTTCGATACCAATGCGCAGGGTTTGCTCGGCGGCGAACACACTGGCGCAGGACAACAGGCTGAGGGCCAGACCGGTGATGAGGGGGAGTTTCTTCATGTTCGTTCTCTCGCGGGTTGTTGTTGGTTTGGCAAGACGAAGAAGAGCAGCTGCGAGCGGGGAGCTACGAGCGGCAAGATTGAAGCTTTTTTGTACTTGTAAATCCATATTGGACTTATAGGTACAAGTCGTCAATCAGGGAGAAGAGAGTGTCTGCGAGGTTTTGGGTGTTGCAGATGGCCTCTTCGCGAGCAAGCTCGCTCCCACATTGGATTTGTGAACGACACAGATCCAATGTGGGAGCGAGCTTGCTCGCGAAGGCTTACTGAAGGGCGCTAGAGGAATTACTTTTTCCAGCGATCCGCCGCCGCATGATCACTGTCCCGCCCCTCAACCCAACGCGGTCCGTCGCTGGTGTTTTCTTTCTTCCAGAACGGTGCGCGGGTTTTCAGGTAGTCCATGACGAAGGCGCAGGCATCGAAGGCAGCCTGGCGATGGGCGCTGGCGGCGCCGACAAACACGATCGGTTCACCCGGCTCGAGCGCGCCGATGCGGTGCAGCACTTCCAGTTTCAACAGCGGCCAGCGCTGTTCAGCGTCCACGGCGATCTTGCCGAGGGCTTTTTCAGTCATGCCTGGATAGTGTTCAAGAAACATCCCGGCCACATCCAGCCCATCATTGAAATCGCGCACGTAGCCGACAAAACTCACCACCGCGCCGACGCCAACATTGGCCGCGTGCATCGCGTTGACTTCAGCGCCCGGATCGAACGGCGTGGCCTGCACACGAATCGCCATGGCTCAGCCTCCGGTTACGGTAGGGAAAAACGCCACTTCGTCGCCATCGACCACCGGCTCGTCGAGCTGACAGAGGTCTTCGTTGCGCGCACACATCAGGTTCTGCTCGCTCAGCACCTCGGCGCCATCGCGTTGTGCCAACAACGCCCGCACGTCATCGACGGTAGCGAAATCGCCTTCAACTTTCACCGAATCGACGCCCAGCGCTTCACGGTAACGGGCAAAAAATTTCACGGTCAGGTTCATGGCTGCTCCGCCTGAAAGTGCCCGCTCTTGCCGCCGACTTTCTCCAGCAGGCGCACGCTTTCGATGGTCATGCCACGATCGACGGCTTTGCACATGTCGTAAATGGTCAGGGCGGCAACGCTGGCAGCGGTCAGCGCTTCCATCTCGACGCCGGTCTGCCCGGACAACTTGCAACGGGCAACGATGCGCACGGCGTCTTCGCCTTCGGCACTGAGTTCGACTTTGACGCCGGTCAGCATCAACGGGTGGCACAGGGGAATCAGATCGCTGGTTTTCTTCGCCGCTTGAATGCCGGCAATGCGCGCCACGGCGAACACATCGCCTTTGGGATGGCCGCCGCTGACGATCATCTGCAGCGTTTCGGGGAGCATGCGCACCAGCGCCTGGGCCGTCGCTTCACGGAACGTCACGGCTTTTTCGGTGACGTCGACCATGTTGGCGCGACCTTGGGAATCGAGATGAGTCAGCACGGGATTACTCCTGATCAGGAGCGTGGATTGTAAACCTGAGAGTCAAATTTTCGCATCACTGATTATGAAATCACCGTTGCCCCTGTGGGAGCGAGCCTGCTCGCGAAAGCGGATTCAGATTCACTATAGATGTCGACTGATACACCGCATTCGCGAGCAGGCTCGCTCCCACAGGGGATATGCATTTATCCATAAAAAACCGGGCGGCTTTAAGGGCCGCCCGGTTTTGGGTGAAGGGTTACAAATGCGTTTCGGCGTATTCAGCCAGGATCGAGCGAGGCACCCCTTGCAGGGTGATGTGCACACCGTTAGGGAAATCCTTGAAGCGTTCGGTCAAGTAGGTCAGCCCGGAACTGGTCGCGGACAGGTAAGGGGTGTCGATCTGTGCGAGGTTGCCCAGGCACACCACTTTGGAACCGGCGCCGGCACGGGTGATGATGGTTTTCATCTGGTGCGGCGTGAGGTTCTGGCATTCGTCGATCAGGATCAGGCTCTGCTGGAAGCTGCGACCGCGAATGTAGTTGAGCGATTTGAACTGCAACGGCACTTTGCTGAGGATGTAATCGACGCTGCCATGGGTGTTTTCATCATCCATGTGCAAGGCTTCGAGGTTGTCGGTGATGGCGCCCAGCCAAGGCTCCATTTTTTCCGCTTCGGTGCCGGGCAGGAAACCGATCTCCTGGTCCAGCCCCTGCACACTGCGGGTGGCGATGATGCGCCGATAACGTTTGCTGACCATGGTCTGCTCGATCGCCGCAGCCAGCGCCAGAATGGTTTTGCCGGAACCGGCCGCACCCGACAGGTTGACCAGATGAATGTCCGGATCCAGCAGCGCATACAGCGCCAGACTCTGATAGATATCGCGCGGCTTGAGCCCCCAGGCTTCTTGATGCAGCAGCGGCTCCTGATGCAGGTCGAGAATCAGCAGGCGGTCTTCTTCAATCTCCTTGATCCAGCCGACGAAGCCCTGTTCATCAATGATGAATTCGTTGATGTGCACCGCCGGCAGGTTGTCGATCAGTTGCACCTGGTGCCAGGTGCGGCCGTGATCCTGACGGGTTTCGACCTTGCTCACGCGGTCCCAGAAGGAGCCGGTCATATTGTGGTAGCCGTTGGGCAACAGGGACACGTCGTCGACCAGTTGGTCGGTGCTGTAATCCTCGGCATCGATCCCGCAGGCGCGCGCCTTGAGGCGCATGTTGATGTCTTTGGTGACCAGCACCACCGATTTTTTCGGGTCGCGGGTGTGCAGGTCGATCAGTTGGTTGATGATTTTGTTGTCGTTCAGATGCTCGGGCAGAATCAGGTTCGATTCAGCCTGCTTGCTCATCAGAATTGACAGCAAGCCCTTCGGCCCGCCCTTGCCGCGCTGGATCGGCACACCCAGTTCGACGTCTTCCGGGGACGCATCGCCCAGGGTCTTGTCGATCAGCCGGATGGCCTGACGGCATTCAGCGGCCACGCTGTGATGCCCGCTCTTGAGCTTGTCCAGCTCTTCAAGCACGGTCATCGGGATCGCGACGTGGTGTTCTTCGAAATTCAGCAGGGCGTTTGGATCGTGAATCAATACGTTGGTATCGAGTACATACAGGATTGGCTGGTTGGAGGAAGGGCTACGTCCGTGATCATCCATACTCGGTCACCTATGTCAGAGCCAGTAGACGCAATACCTTGGCGGTGCTGCGCCTCGAAGTGACTGCCGAAATCTCACCTGCGGAGATTCAAGTGACTGCAAAACAAACGGGTCTTGGAAGACGCCACCTGTGTTGCAGGTTTCGGCGGTCTGTCTTCGTAATACTCCAAAACCCATGACATAAAAAAGCACTTTGACGGTTTTTTTAAGTTTATTTTGCAAAGTGACGAATAGCCCTTGGCGGACTCCCGCGACACCGTTAGAGTCGGAAGTCCACCTGCAGCAAATTCCTTGAAAAATTCACCCCAAGCCCAATGTTTCCGGGCTTTTTGCGTTTCTCAGCGAAACGCGTCCTGACAGTCTTCCCAACCGATGCCGCTCTGCGCGGTTTGCGTGATCAGCCACGGTAACGAGGTCTTCACCGCATCCTGTTTCATGTTGAAATTGATCACCCCGTGCCGCCACAGCAGCATCAGCGTCAACACCCGCTGCGCACTCGGGTTGCCTTTGAGTTTGCCGGCGCCGTCCTGGGCATCGATGTCCCACAGCGCAACTTGCAGGCCCTGAGTGTTGAAGAAACCTTGTGCATCGCTGCGACGCTGCCCTTCCGGTGGGCGGAACAGCGGCGCGTAATTTTCCGGCAACTTGTTCTTCACCAGATCGGCACTGCGCCGCACCGAATCCTGCCAATCCTGCCAGTGGCTGTGCGAGCGGAACTCCCAGCCCTGCACGCCCACGCACTGTTTCGAGAACCCGGCTTGCAGGCTACTGACCGAACGATCGGCCAGCCGCGCCTGAATATCCTTGCCCAACACAAAGAACGTGCCGCTCAGATTCGCCTTGCGCAGGTATTCGGTGAGCCAGCCGGTGTTGTCCGGTTGCAGGTTCGCGGCGCTGTCGAAGGTCAGCAGAAACAGCCGGTCGTGCATCTCGTCGCCGTTGCGCTCGTAGTCACCGAAACGATCGAATTCGTTGCTGGTCTGCGGCGACAGCGCAGCCTTGCGCATCAGTTCGTCGAGATACTGCACATGGAAGATCCGGCTCGGCTCGGCCCACTTGGTGTAATAACTGTCGTCGCTGACCACAAACTTGGCGGCTTGCTCACGCAATGTCGGCAGGTCTTCGACGAGGAAGCAGAACGACGCATCCTGATCGCAGCTCTGCTGGGCATAGTTGTAGTTGGCCAACAGGCGCTGCCAGAGGCGCTGGCGCAGGCCATTGATCGCGTCGATATTGACCGTGCGCAAGCCCAGACGCTGGGCCAGGGCGGCTTCGTCCATCGACTCGGAGCCCAGCAGAACACGGGCGAACATGAGGATTTCCGCGCGTGAGGCCACGTCAAACAAGGTCGGGTTGCTGAGCTGCTCCGGCCAGGTGCTGCGATCCAGCGTCGCCACATCGCCGGGCGCCGCCACGGCACCAAAGCTCAACAGCCACGCGGTGAATAAAAGAACAATGCGCAAAGGGGTGTCTCCATAACAAAACCCGCGCGGCACTATAGCTGATCCTGCCCCATTTCCCGCAGCAACACATATCCCCTGTGGGAGCGAGCCTGCTCGCGAATGCGGTGTATCAGTCGATATTTATAGTGAGTCTGAATCCGCTTTCGCGAGCAGGCTCGCTCCCACAGGGGTTTGAGGTGAGCCGTCGATCACCTATGGGCTTGATAGCTGGAGTCAACACCGACAACCCCCTAGAATCGCCCCCACGATTAAAGGAGACGACTTCATGCTGATGGTGATTTCCCCCGCCAAGACCCTCGATTACGAAACACCGCCGGCGACCCAGCGCTTCACCCAGCCGCAATACCTCGACCACTCGCAGGAGCTGATCCAGCAACTGCGCGACCTGACGCCGGCGCAGATCAGCGAGTTGATGCACGTGTCCGACAAGATCGGCGGCCTCAACGCCGCGCGTTTCGGCAGCTGGACGCCAGCGTTCACTCCGGAAAACGCCAAGCAGGCGCTGCTCGCGTTCAAGGGTGACGTGTATACCGGTCTCGACGCGCAATCCTTCAGCGAAGCCAATTTCGACTACGCGCAGAAACACCTGCGCATGCTCTCCGGCCTGTATGGCTTGCTGCGCCCGCTCGACCTGATGCAGCCGTATCGCCTGGAAATGGGCACCAAACTGGCCAACGCCCGTGGCAAAGACCTTTATGCCTTCTGGGGCACGCGTATCAGCGAATGGCTGAACGAAGCGCTGGCCGATCAAGGCGATGACGTGTTGCTCAATCTGGCGTCCAACGAGTACTTTTCGGCAGTCAAACGCACAGCCCTGAACGCGCGGATCATCAATACCGAGTTCAAGGATCAGAAGAACGGTCAGTACAAGATCATCAGTTTCTACGCGAAGAAGGCCCGTGGTCTAATGAGCCGTTTCGTGATCCAGGAAAAAATCAACGATCCGGCCCTGCTCAAGCAGTTCGATGTGCAGGGTTATCGCTACAGCGCTGAGCAATCGAAACCGGACAATCTGGTGTTTTTGCGCGACCACGCCCCCGAATAAAGCATGCCCAATGCACGACTCTTTCTATAAAGAGTCGTGCAGCTCGCACGATGTCAAAAAACCCTCGCCACATTTCGCCATTTTACTGGCGCCAGAAAAACCATCCTGTCTTTTCTAAGATTAGTTTCACTCGACACTGATCATTTTTTTCAGTAGTGGCACCTGATTTTTTTCACCGTAGTGGCACAAAACTATCTAACGTGATTTTCCGCCTGTTATTAAAGGTCGAAAACGAAAGTGCTATCAAATTGAGACTAGTGCCATCTCTGACAATATTTCAAGAAATTTCAGTTTTCACGATGAGCGGGCAGGAACTTCGTTCGAATGCATAGCTCATACCACCGGTAACGATTCTCGCCGAGTTTGTACGAGATAACTTACGCAGAGCAGATAGCCATGTAACCAAGTTGTCACAGCAACTTGCCTAGATGACTAACTAGTCTCAAAACAACCGATGGACAGGAGATACGCACCATTAATATCCCCTACAAAGGCCATGGCCGCGCCCTTATAAACGTGCTCGCCTGAGCACCCAACCGCTTGATTCACGGGCTTCCCGCCTGACATCAAGCGCGCAAGACCACTGCACAAGAGTCTTCCCGAGAGAAGATTCGCTGCATAACAGGGCAAGTCATAACTACAAGGCCTAGTTGCGCACATCTTGAGTGCACTTATTTAGACACTCGAAACTTAGTATGCCTGCACACGGCATTGTGGCGCCTGTAAGCCGCACTTTCGAGTGCACTAGTGACCGCTGAACACCATTAACTCCGGCCCTCTAAGGCCTGATATATACAGAGGTAATTGCGATGCGCATCAGCATATTTGGTTTGGGTTACGTTGGCGCAGTATGTGCCGGTTGCCTGTCTGCACGGGGCCATGACGTGGTTGGCGTCGATGTTGCCAAAGACAAGATCGACATGATCAACGCCGGCAAATCGCCGATTGTTGAACCGGGCCTGGGCGAACTTCTGCAACAGGGTATCCAGACCGGTCGTTTGCGCGGCACGACCAACTTCGCCGAGGCGATTCGCGACACCGACCTGTCGATGATCTGCGTCGGCACGCCGAGCAAAAAGAACGGCGACCTCGAACTGAACTACATCGAAGCGGTGTGCCGCGAGATCGGTTTTGTTTTGCGTGAAAAATCCACCCGCCACACCATCGTCGTGCGCAGCACCGTGTTGCCAGGCACCGTCGCCAACGTGGTGATCCCGATTCTCGAAGACTGCTCGGGCAAGAAGGCCGGTGTCG
The DNA here is from genome assembly GCF_001648775.1 of Pseudomonas fluorescens. Classification (GTDB taxonomy): domain Bacteria; phylum Pseudomonadota; class Gammaproteobacteria; order Pseudomonadales; family Pseudomonadaceae; genus Aquipseudomonas; species Aquipseudomonas fluorescens_M. Next base: position 28,253 of record NZ_LVEJ01000011.1, on the reverse strand, counting down.
ACTTCGGTGTCGCGGTCAACCCTGAGTTCCTGCGTGAATCCACCGCCATCGCCGACTACGACCTGCCACCGATGACCGTCATCGGCGAGTTCGACAAAGCTTCCGGCGACGTTCTGCAATCGCTGTACGAAGAACTCGACGCCCCGATCATCCGCAAGGACATCGCCGTTGCCGAGATGATCAAGTACACCTGCAACGTCTGGCACGCAACCAAAGTGACCTTCGCCAACGAGATCGGCAACATCGCCAAAGCGGTCGGCGTCGATGGCCGTGAAGTGATGGAAGTGGTTTGCCAGGACAAGACCCTCAACCTGTCCCAGTACTACATGCGCCCGGGCTTCGCCTTCGGCGGTTCGTGCCTGCCAAAGGACGTGCGCGCCCTGACCTACCGCGCAGGCTCCCTGGACGTCGAAGCGCCGCTGCTCAACTCGCTGATGCGCAGTAACGAATCGCAAGTGCAGAACGCTTTCGACATCGTGGAAAGCCACGACAAACGCAAAGTCGCCCTGCTCGGTCTGAGCTTCAAGGCCGGCACCGACGACCTGCGCGAAAGCCCGCTGGTGGAACTGGCCGAGATGCTGATCGGCAAGGGTTACGACCTGAGCATCTACGACAGCAACGTCGAGTACGCCCGTGTTCACGGTGCGAACAAGGACTACATCGAGTCGAAAATCCCCCACGTGTCGTCCCTGCTCAACGCGGACTTCGACTCGGTGATCGACAACTCCGACGTGATCATCCTTGGCAACCGCGACGAGAAATTCCGTTCGCTGGCTCAGCAAGCACCACACGGCAAACAAGTCATCGACCTGGTCGGCTTCATGGCCAAACCCACCGACGCCGGTACTCGCACCGAAGGTATCTGCTGGTAAAGCAGCCCTAAGCGACAAGCCTCGAGCTGCCAGCCAAAGCGTTTCGCTTGCAGCTCGAAGCTTGCGGCTTGAAGCCTTCTCACCTTCGGATGACGTTGATGACCAAGCTCAAACATTTTTTTCTGCAATCAGCCGGCTGGCTTTTTTATCTCAGTCTGCTGATGGGCCTGGCCTTGATGCTGCCCACGTCCACATTCGACTCCGAGTCGAAGGACTTCATTTTCCTGATTGGCGCCGTGGGTATCTGGCGCTACTCGATGGGTGCAACGCACTTTGTGCGCGGCATGATTTTCCTCTACATCGTTTACCCGCACCTGCGCCGCAAAGTGCGCAAGCTGGGTAAAGCGGCGGACCCGTCGCATGTGTTCCTGATGGTCACCAGTTTCCGTATCGACGCGCTGACCACAGCGCAGGTCTACAGCTCGGTGATCCGTGAAGCCATCGACTGCGAACTGCCGACCACCGTGGTCTGCTCGATCGTGGAAATGTCCGACGAACTGCTGGTCAAGGCGCTGTGGGCGCGGATGAATCCGCCAGAGCGTGTGAAGCTCGACTTCGTACGGATTCCCGGCACCGGCAAACGTGATGGCCTGGCCTATGGTTTCCGCGCGATCTCCCGTCATCTGCCGGACGACCGCGCAGTCGTCGCCGTGATCGATGGCGACACCGTGCTCGGCGAAGGCACTGTGCGCAAGACCGTGCCGTGGTTTCAGTTGTTCGGCAACGTCGGCGGCCTGACCACCAACGAGTTCTGCGAAGTGCGCGGCGGCTACATCATGAGCGAATGGCACAAGCTGCGTTTCGCCCAGCGCCACATCAACATGTGCTCGATGGCCCTGTCCAAACGCGTGCTGACCATGACCGGGCGCATGTCGGTGTTCCGCGCCACCGTGGTGACCAACCCGGAATTCATCGCCGACGTTGAAAGCGACTCGCTGCAACACTGGCGTCTGGGCCGTTTCAAGTTTTTGACCGGCGACGACAAGTCGAGCTGGTTCAGCCTGATGCGCCTCGGCTACGACACTTTCTACGTGCCTGACGCGGCGATCAACACCGTTGAACACCCGCCGGAAAAGAGCTTCATCAAGGCCAGCCGCAAACTGATGTTCCGCTGGTACGGCAACAACCTGCGCCAGAACTCGCGAGCGCTGGGCCTGGGTGTGAAACGCCTCGGTGCCTTCACCTCGGTGGTGCTGTTCGACCAACGCGTATCGATGTGGACGTCCTTGCTCGGCCTGACCGTGGCGATCATCGCCAGCTTCAAATACGGCACCGCGTTCATTCTCGTGTACCTGCTGTGGATCGGCATCACCCGCCTGATCCTGACCTTGCTGTTGTCGTGCTCCGGTCACCGCATCGGCCCGGCTTACCCAGCGATTCTTTATTACAACCAGATCGTCGGCGCGATGGTGAAGATCTACGTGTTCTTCCGCCTCGACCAACAATCCTGGACGCGCCAACCCACATCCCTGACCCGTGATCTCGCCAGCTTTCAACGTTGGTTCAACACCTGGTCGTCTCGGACCATGACCTTCTCCGCCGGCAGCATTTTCGTCGCCGTGCTGCTGATGATGGTCTGACCCGCCCCTATTGAATTAACAAGGAAATCGCCCCTATGAATACCGCCGTCAACGCCAACGTAGTGCATGAATCCGAAGCCCAGCGCCAACACGCCCGCGTGAAAATCCCGGCCAAACTGCGCTTCTTCGGTCCTGACCGGACGCCGGTCGAAGCGCGGGTGCTCGACCTGTCCGCCGGTGGTCTGGCGTTCAACGCCGGGCAACTGCCGCTGACCATCGGCGAGGTGTACAAGGCGCGCCTGCAATTTGTCATCGACAACCTTGGCCTGGCGATGGACGTTGAACTGCAAGTGCGTTCCTACGACCGCCAGACCGGCCGCGTCGGTTGCCAGTTCCAGAACCTCGAGCAGCAGGACATTTCCACCCTGCGCCACCTGATCACTTCGCACCTGGCTGGCGACATCGTCAGCATCGGCGAAGTGCTGGCGACCTTGCAGCGCGACAACTTCACCAAGGCGCGCAAGGTCAAGGACGGTGGCTCCGGCATGACCCCGTTCGGTCGCTTGAAAGCGGTGACCTTCAGCGCCGGTATCTTCGCGGTCGGTCTGGTTGCAGCGGGTTTCATTTTCAAATCGGTGTACGGCATGTACTTCGTCAGCCACGCGCAGGCTGGCCTCGTCAGCGTGCCGGGGATGAACATCACCATGCCGCGCGACGGCACCGTGCAGAGCCTGGTCAAGTCCGATGGCGTCGCCGCCAAAGGCGCGCCGCTGGCGACCTTCAGCACCAGCATGCTCGACGTGCTCAAGGGCCATCTGGACGAAGACCAACTGGCCCCGGCCAAGGTTGAAGAACTGTTCGGCAAGCAAATGACCGGCACGCTGACTTCGCCGTGCAATTGCACCGTGGCCCAGCAACTGGTGGCTGACGGTCAGTACGCCAGCAAGGGCGATGTGATCTTCCAGTTGGTACCGCGCAACACCCAGGCCAACGTTGATGCGCGCTTCTCCTATCGCCAGTTCGGCGACGTGCGTCCGGGTACGTCAGTGAGCTTCCAGATCGCCGGCGAAGACAAGACCCGCACCGGCAAGATCGTCAGCAGCACCAGCCTGAAAAGCGCCGACCTGTCCTCCGACATCCGCGTACAGATCCAGCCTGACGAGCCGCTCGACAGCAGCCTCGCCGGCCGCCCGGTGGAAGTGAACAGCGACCGTGGCCCGAACCTGAACTGGCTGATCGACAAAGCCATGGCTGCCGGTCTTTAAGTCGAGGACATGCCTGTGACTACTCCACCCATCTCAAGCACACCACAAACCCTGTGGGAGCGAGCTTGCTCGCGAATGCATTCTGACATTCAGCCTCAGTGCCGACTGACACACCGCTTTCGCGAGCAAGCTCGCTCCCACATGGGTTCAGTGTGCGCCTTGGCATTGGCGGTGAGCCTGGCCGGTTGCGCCGGCCTGCCCGATCAGCGTCTGGCCAACGAAGCGCTCAAGCGTGGCGACACCGCCACTGCTGCGCAGAACTATCAGCAACTGGCTGATCTGGGTTACAGCGAGGCACAAGTCGGCCTCGCCGATATCCAGGTCGACAGCCGTGACCCTGAGCAAATGAAACAGGCCGAAGCGACTTACCGTGCCGCCGCCAGTGTTTCGCCGCGTGCTCAGGCGCGTCTCGGTCGCTTGCTGGTGGCCAAACCGGGTTCCACCGAAGCCGAGCACCACGAAGCCGAAAGCCTGCTGAAAAAAGCCGCCGCCAATGGCGAAGGCAACACGTTGATCCCGCTGGCGATGCTCTATCTGCAATACCCGCACAGCTTCCCGAACATCAACGCACAGCAGCAGATCGATCAATGGCGCAAATCCGGTTATCCGGAAGCGGGTCTGGCCCAAGTGCTGCTCTATCGCACCCAAGGCACCTACGACCAGCACCTGGATGACGTGGAAAAAATCTGCAAGGCCGCGCTCAACACCACCGACATTTGCTACGTCGAACTGGCCACCGTTTATCAGAAACGCGCTCAGCCTGAGCAACAAGCCGAGCTGATCAAGCAGATGCAGGCCGGTTACAGCCGTGGCACCGTCACCGCTCAGCGCGTCGATTCGGTGGCCCGTGTATTGGCCGATTCGACCCTGGGCAAGCCCGACGAAAAAACCGCGCAGTCGCTGCTTGAGCCGATCGCGCCAGGTTACCCGGCGTCGTGGGTGACCCTCGCGCAATTGCTCTACGACTACCCCGAACTGGGCGACGTCGACCAGATGATGAAGTACCTCGACAACGGCCGCGCCGCCGACCAGCCGCGCGCCGAGCTGTTGCTGGGCAAGCTCTACTACGAGGGGAAAATGGTCCCGGCCGACGCCAAAGTCGCCGAAGAACATTTCCAGAAAGCCGTTGGCCGTGAAGTCGCCGCCGACTACTACCTCGGCCAGATCTATCGCCGTGGTTACCTCGGCAAGGTCTATCCACAAAAGGCTCTCGACCACTTGCTGACCGCTGCGCGCAACGGCCAGAACAGCGCCGATTTCGCCATCGCGCAACTGTTCTCCCAAGGCAAAGGCACCAAGCCCGATCCGCTCAACGCCTACGTGTTCAGCCAGTTGGCCAAGGCGCAAAACACCCCGCAAGCCGATGAGCTGGCGACCACTGTCGCCGCGCAATTGCCGCCCGAGCGTCTGGCCGAAGCCCAACGTCTGCTGCAACAGGAGCAAGCCAGCCGTGGCGCTCTGAACCCGAACACGCTGCAACTGCACGCCCTGCAAGAAGAAGACGGCGAGGAAAAATTATGAAGTTGAATCCATTCGTGAAGGCCGGTATTGGCCTCACTTTCGCGCTGATCTGGTCTTGCCCGACACTGGCCGCGATGACTGAAACCAAGAACTTCGGCCTCGAAGTGAAAGTCACCGGCCAGTCCGAAGACGACCGCGACCTCGGTACCGCCAGCGGCGGCGACGTCAACGGCGTCGGCCTCGACCTGCGTCCGTGGATCTACGGCGAAAGCGGCGCGTGGAGCGCCTACGCCATGGGCCAGGCCGTGACCTCGACCGACATCATCGAAACCGACACCCTGCAACAATCCGACGGTGAACAAGCCACCGACAACGGCGATCGCAAAACCAAGAAAAACTACCTGGCGATGCGCGAGTTCTGGGTCGGCTACAGCGGCCTCACCCCGTATCCGGGCGAGATGCTCAAGTTCGGTCGCCAGCGCCTGCGCAATGACGATGGCCAATGGCGCGACACCAACATCGAAGCGCTGAACTGGACCTTCGACACCACCCTGTTGCGTGCCAACGCTGGTGTCGCCGAACGCTTCAGCGAGTACCGCACCGACTTGAAAGAGCTGGCGCCGAAAGACAAGGATCGCCTGCACGCCTACGCCGATGCCGCATACCAGTGGACGCCGGGCCAGTGGGTCGGCATTCGCGGTCACCACACCCACGATGACGGCAAACTCGATTACGCCGAGCCGGGTGTACCACGCGACTCGCTGGATAAAACCCAGAACGGCGACATCAGCTGGCTCGGCCTCACCGCCGACAGCGACGCCTACAACTGGCGCAACACCAACACCGTCAACTACTGGGGCAGCATCACCGGCATGAGCGGCGACCGTGACACGGTCAACGCGCTGAACGCTGATGGTTCGCGCCCGGCACAAGCCAAGCGTAGCGATGACGTCAATGGCTGGGCCACGGACATCGGTGTGCGCCTGCGCCTTGATCCGCAATGGCAAGTCGGCGGTGCGTATGCCCGCGCCAGCGCCGATTACGAGCAGAACGGTCTGGAAAGCAACCGCTCCAACTACACCGGTACGCGCTCGCGGGTGCACCGTTTCGGCGAAGCGTTCCGTGGCGAAATGAACAACATGCAAACCGCGACATTGTTCGGTTCGTGGATGGTCAACGACGAGTACGACGCCAGCCTGATCTACCACAAGTTCTGGCGTGTCGACGGCAACAAGCCGGTGGGCAGCAACGGCATCAACGCGGTGGAAAACAACACCGACGACGCCACCGGCGCCATTCTCTCCAGCACCTCGCTGCCGCTTGAAGACGGCAACAAGGACCTGGGTCAGGAGATGGACCTGGTCGTCACCAAGTACTTCAAGCAAGGCCTGTTGCCGGCGGCGTTGAGCCAGTCGATCGACGAGCCTTCGGCCCTCGTGCGTTTCCGTGGCGGTGTGTTCAAACCGGGCGATGCCTACGGCAAGCAGGTTGATTCGTACATGCACCGCGCGTTCATCGACGTGATCTGGCGCTTCTGATGCAAACCGCCAAGGGAGTGCCCGACATGATCAGCACCAGGACAGGCTCACTCAGCCTGCTGGCCGGCGCGATGCTGCTGGCCAGCGCTGGCGCCTTCGCCAACGTGGAGCCGACGGCGCCACAACCGGCCAAGCCGGCCACCGTGGCCAAAGAACTACAACAAGCCAAGACCTACACCGTCAGCAGCGCGCCGACCGAAGCGCTGAATCTGGCCGCGCCGAAACTGCCGGACATTTCCGGCTACACCGCCGAAGCCGCTGCGGCGAAAATCGTCCGCAGCAAACCGGGCAAGATCAGCGTGCGCCGGATGATGCAGGAAGACGCGCTGAAGGACTTCATCGGCGGCGACAACAAGATGGCCGAATGGGTGGTGCGTCAGCACGGCATTCCGCAGGCAATCTTCGTCGACGACGGTTACATGAACCTCAAGGATCTTGCGCAGAAACTGCCCAAGCAGTATTTCAGCGAGACCTCGCCGGGCGTGTACTTGTCGAAGCTGCCGATCGTCGTTGGCCGTAAAGGCATCCTCGAAATCGATGGCCAGACCCAGGAACTGCGCCTGTCGCAAGAAGCCGGTGCGTTCATGGTCAACGACGGTCAGTTGTTCGTGCGTGACACCAAAGTCACCGGCTGGCGCGAAAAGGAAAACGGCCCGGCGACCTTCCGTTCGCCGAAGGAATTCCGTCCGTTCCTGCTCGCCTGGGGCGGCACCGAGACCTACATCGTCAACAGCAAGATGGCCAGTTTCGGTTACGCCAACAGTAAGTCGTACGGCGTGAGTATTTCCCAGTACACGCCGAACATGGCCAAGGTGCTCAAGCGCCCTGAACCGACCGGCTGGATCGTCGGCTCCGAGTTCTCGGACATGTGGTACGGCTTCTACTGCTACGAGACCCGCGACTTCGTGGTCAAGGGCAACACCTACAAAGACAACATCGTTTACGGCATCGACCCGCACGACCGTTCCCACGGCCTGATCATTGCCGAGAACACTGTGCACGGCACCAAGAAGAAGCACGGGATCATTATTTCCCGTGAGGTCAACGACAGCTTCATCTTCAACAACAAGAGCTTCGACAACCACCTCTCGGGCCTGGTGATCGACCGAAACAGCGTCAACAACATCATTGCCTACAACGAGATCTACAAGAACCACACCGACGGCATCACCCTCTACGAGTCCGCCGATAACCTGCTGTGGGGCAACAAGGTCATCAGCAACAAGCGCCACGGCATTCGCATTCGTAACAGCGTGAACATCCGCCTCTACGAAAACGTCGCCATGGCCAACGGTTTGACCGGCGTCTACGGCCACATCAAGGACCTCACCGACACCGACCGTGACATCAAGCTCGACCCGTTCGATGCGCAGGTGTCGCTGATCGTCGTTGGCGGTGAGCTGGCAGCCAACGGCAGCGGCCCGCTGTCGATCGATTCACCGTTGAGTGTCGAGCTGTATCGCGTGTCGATGCTGGCGCCGACCAAATCCAGCGGCATCAGCTTCAACGGCATCCTCGGCGAGCGCCAGGATGAAATTCTCGACCTGCTGGTACGCCAGCAGAAAGCCGTGCTGATCGACCCTGTCGAACGCCAGACCGAAATGCAGGACTGAGGATAATTTTATGCACCCACACTTGATCAAATTACTCAGCCTGTCGGCCCTGACCGTGGGCATTCTCGCGGCCAGCAACGGCGCCCGCGCCGATGAAGGTGCCACCGCGACGCCGCCGAAGTTCAGCGCCGAACCGTGCTGCAACCTGTGCCCGGCTGCCCATGACGCGAAGAACTACACCACGCGTTATCAGCAGAACTTCACCACCCTGGTGCAGGCGCAAGGCGACTGGCTGTTCCGGACTCAGGAAGATTTGCGCACCGAGTTCGACACCACCCCGGCCGGCTACAAACGCCTGCAACAACTGCACGACGCGTTCAAAGCCAAAGGCGTTGAGCTGGTGATCGTCTACCAGCCGACCCGTGGCCTGGTGAACCGCAACAAGCTCAACCCGCAGGAAAAAGCCGCGTTCGATTACGAGAAAGCGCTGGGCAACTACAAGACCATGCTCGGCCGTTTCGCCAAGATGGGTTACGTGGTGCCGGACCTGTCGCCGCTGACCAACGAATCGCTGCCGGACACCCTGCCCGCCCACGATTTCTACTTCCGCGGCGACCAGCACTGGACGCCATACGGTGCACAGCGCACGGCGAAAATCGTCGCCGAGAAGGTCAAGCAGATCCCGGCCTTCGCCGACGTGCCCAAGCGCGAATTCGAAACCAAGCGCTCCGGGCGCATGGGCAAGACCGGCACCCTGCACAACATGGCCGGGCAACTCTGTGGCACCAGTTACGCGATCCAGTACATGGATCAGTTCACCACCGAGCCTAAGGGCGAGGCCGGTGACGGCGACCTGTTCGGTGATTCCGGCAATCCGCAAATTACCCTCGTCGGTACGTCGCACAGCGGCAAGAACTACAACTTCGCCGGCTTCCTCGAAGAAGCCATCGGCGCCGACATTCTCAACGTCGCCTTCCCGGGCGGCGGTCTGGAAGGTTCGATGTTGCAGTACCTCGGCAGCGACGAATTCCAGAAGACTCCGCCGAAAATTCTCATCTGGGAATTCTCGCCGCTGTACCGCCTCGACCAGGAAACCATCTATCGCCAGATGATGTCTCTTCTCGACAACGGCTGCGAAGGCAAAGACGCGCAAATGTCCGCGAGCACCACGCTCAAGCCGGGCGGCAAACAAGAACTGCTGGTCAACAGCAAGAACCTGAACCTGCAGAACAGCAGCCATCAGGTCGACATCCGCTTCGCCGACCCTTCGGTGAAAACCCTGCAAGCCACCCTCTGGTACATGAACGGTCGCCACGAGAACATCAAGATCGAGAAACCGGAAACCTCCGACACCGACGGTCGTTTCGCCTTTGAGCTGCGCACGGACGAAGACTGGGCCTCGCAAAACCTGCTGGCGGTCGAAGTCCAGGGCCCGGAAGCGGGCACCGCGCCACAAAAAGTCGAAGCGAAAATCTGCAAACGCAACGTATTCCCGGGCGCTGGGCCACAAACCGCTCAGGTCGGGCAATGAGGTCTGCTATGCGAAACTCGAAACTGAAAACTCTTTTAGCGCCGACGCTGCTCGGGCTGGCGATCTTCGCCGGCACCGCGCAGGCCGCCGCGCCACTGCGTCCGCCACAGGGCTATTTTGCGCCTGTGGATAAATTCAAGACCGGTGACAACAGCGAAGGCTGCGATGCAATGCCGGCGCCCTACACCGGGCCGCTGCAATTTCGCAGCAAATACGAAGGCTCGGACAAGGCCCGTTCGACGCTGAACGTACAGTCGGAAAAGGCCTTCCGCGACACCACCAAAGACATCACCACGCTGGAACGCGGCACAGCCAAACGGGTGATGCAGTTCATGCGCGACGGTCGTCCGGAGCAGCTCGATTGCACGCTGAACTGGCTGACCGCGTGGGCCAAGGCCGACGCGTTGATGTCGAAAGACTTCAACCACACCGGCAAGTCGATGCGCAAATGGGCGCTGGGCAGCATGGCCTCTTCGTACATTCGCCTGAAGTTCTCCGACTCGCATCCGCTGGCGCAGCATCAGCAGGAAGCGCAGGTGATCGAAGCGTGGTTCAGCAAAATGGCCGATCAGGTGGTCAGCGACTGGGACAACCTGCCGCTGGAAAAAACCAACAACCACTCGTACTGGGCCGCCTGGTCGGTGATGGCGACCTCGGTCGCGACCAACCGCCGCGACCTGTTTGACTGGGCGGTGAAGGAATACAAGGTCGGCGCCAATCAAGTCGACGCCGACGGTTACCTGCCGAACGAACTCAAGCGCCAGCAACGCGCCCTCGCCTACCACAACTACGCGCTGCCGCCGCTGGCGATGATCGCCAGTTTCGCCCAGGTCAACGGTGTTGATTTGCGTCAGGAAAACAACGGCGCGCTGAAGCGTCTGGGTGATCGGGTGTTGGCGGGGGTGAAAGACCCGGATGAGTTCGAGAAGAAGAACGGCAAAGAGCAGGACATGACCGACTTGAAAGAGGACATGAAATTCGCCTGGCTCGAACCGTTCTGCACGCTCTACACCTGTGCGCCGGATGTCATCGAGAAGAAGCGCGGCATGCAGCCGTTCAAGACTTTCCGGCTGGGTGGCGACCTGACCAAGGTCTATGACCCATCCCATGAAAAGGGCAACAAAGGCTCATAAAGCAAAAGCCCCTCACCCTAACCCTCTCCCAAAGGGAGAGGGGACTGACCGAGGTGGCTGTGCGAGTTACACCGAAATGAAATACCGAGCCGATCTCAGGCTTTGAAGAACAACCGAGATCAGGCTGCAAAGAAATACCGGGTCGATCTCCATTTTTGAAAACCATGGAGATCAGGCTGCAAGGAAATACCGAGTCGATCTCCATATTGGCAGCGCCAGAGATCAGGCTCCCTCTCCCTCCGGGAGAGGGCGGGGGGTGAGGGGAAGATTTCAAGGCCCTGCACAACCCTGACAGAAACACCGTTTCACCCCTCCACTACCACGGGGGGTTTGGGGGGGCTTTGGCCCTTGACTGTTGGTTCAAACATGGAGAGATCGGGATGGTATTTTCATCCAACGTGTTCCTGTTTCTGTTCTTGCCGATCTTTCTCGGCTTGTACTACTTGAGCGGGCAACGCTATCGCAACCTGCTGCTGCTGATCGCCAGCTACGTGTTCTATGCCTGGTGGCGTGTGGACTTCCTCGCGCTGTTCGCCGCCGTTACGCTGTGGAACTACTGGATCGGCCTCAAAGTCGGTGCCGCTGGCGTGCGGACCAAACCGGCGCAGCGCTGGCTGCTGCTCGGTGTCGCAGTCGACCTGTGCATCCTCGGCTACTTCAAGTACGCCAACTTCGGCGTCGACAGCATCAACGCGATGATGACCTCGGTCGGTCTCGAGCCGTTCATCCTCACCCACGTGCTGCTGCCGATCGGGATTTCGTTCTATATCTTCGAGTCGATCAGCTACATCATCGACGTGTATCGCGGCGACACCCCGGCCACGCGCAACCTGATCGACTTCGCCGCATTCGTAGCGATCTTCCCGCACTTGATCGCCGGCCCGGTGTTGCGTTTCCGCGACCTCGCCGACCAGTTCAACAACCGCACGCACACCCTCGACAAATTCTCCGAAGGCTGCACGCGGTTTATGCAGGGTTTCATCAAGAAGGTCTTCATCGCCGACACCCTCGCGGTGGTCGCCGACCATTGCTTCGCCTTGCAAAACCCGACCACGGGTGACGCCTGGCTCGGCGCGCTGGCCTACACCGCGCAGTTGTATTTCGACTTCTCCGGTTACAGCGACATGGCCATCGGTCTGGGCTTGATGATGGGTTTCCGCTTCATGGAAAACTTCAAACAGCCGTACATCAGCCAGTCGATCACCGAGTTCTGGCGTCGCTGGCACATCAGCCTGTCGACGTGGCTGCGTGACTATCTGTACATCACCCTTGGCGGTAACCGTAAAGGCACGCTGATGACCTATCGCAACCTGTTCCTGACCATGCTCCTCGGTGGTCTGTGGCACGGCGCGAACATCACCTACATCGTCTGGGGCGCCTGGCACGGCATGTGGCTGGCGATTGAAAAAGCGCTGGGCCTGAACACCTCGCCGCGCAGCCTCAACCCGATCCGCTGGGCGCTGACCTTCCTGCTGGTGGTGATGGGCTGGGTGATCTTCCGTGCCGAGAACCTGCACGTTGCCGGTCGTATGTACGGTGCGATGTTCAGCTTCGGCGACTGGTCGCTGTCGGAACTCAATCAGGCCAGCCTCACCGGTCTGCAAGTGGCAACTCTGGTTGTGGCGTACGTGACGCTGGCGTTCTTCGGCCTGCGCGATCTGTACACCAATCAACCGCCAGCCAAAACCAAACCTGAAGTCAACGTCGAGGCCAACGGCCCTGCCACCGCGACTCCGGGAATGATCAAGGCAGCCCCTGGCGAAAACCCGGCAAGCATCCATGAGCCTGGCTACACCGTCGGCGTCGAAGCCCAGGTGCAACCAGCCTACTGGAGCGCGGACTGGTCACGCTATGTGATGCGCGGCCTGATCCTGCTGCTGTTCATCGCCTCGATTCTCAAACTTTCGGCGCAAAGCTTCTCGCCGTTCCTTTACTTCCAGTTCTGAGGGATCTGACATGACCCGCTCATTACGCATCTTCTACATCGCCCTGTTCCTGGTGACCCTGTTGGTCCTCGGTGTGTGGTCGGTTCGCAGTTTCTTCGGCTTCAGCACCAACGCCGAGGCGACGGTGCTCAATGGCCGCTGGACCAAGGCGGTGGAAACGCATTACGACGATGAATTCCCGATCAAGCGTCTGGGCACCAACCTCTGGGCCGCGCTGGATTTCAAACTGTTCAACGAAGGTCGTCCGGGCGTGGTGCTCGGCCGCGATCAGTGGTTGTACAGCGATGAGGAATTCAACCCGATCGTCAACGAAGAGCTGAACCTGCAAGGCAACTACGCGCTGGTCGAAGGCGTGCGCCAGACCCTCAAAGCGAAAGGCGTGAAACTGGTGATGGCGATCGTGCCGGCCAAGGTTCGTCTGTACCCGGAGCATCTGGGTGAAGTGAAACCGGCGAGCATCCACGAAAATCTCTATCAGGATTTCCATGCTCGTGTAGCCGCCGACAAGATCCTCGCCCCTGACCTGCTCAAGCCGTTCCAACAGGCCAAGCAAAGCGGTCAGCAAGTGTTCCTGCGCACTGATACGCACTGGACACCTGAGGGCGCCGAGATTGCCGCGAACACCTTGGCGAAAACCATCGCCGACAAGTTCCCGCTCAGCGGCGAGCCGCAGCGCTTCGTCACCACGCCAGCCGAGAAAGTCACGCACAAGGGCGATCTGCGCTTGTTCCTGCCGCTCGACCCGCTGTTCGAAAACCTGATGCCGGCGCAAGAGCCGCTGCAAAAACGCAACACCGTCGCGGCCGGCGATCAGCCTGCCGGTGACGACGCGCTGTTTGCCAGCAATGAAGTGCCGGTCGCGCTGGTCGGCACCAGCTACAGCGCAAACCCTAACTGGAACTTCGTCGGTGCCCTGAAACAAGCGCTGCACAGCGACGTGGTGAGCTACGCCGAAGACGGCCACGGCCCGATCCTGCCAATGCTCAGCTACCTGAAAAGCGATGACTTCAAGAACAGCCCGCCACAGGTGCTGATCTGGGAGTTTCCTGAACGTTATCTGCCTGTGAACAACGAAATCGGCGACGCCGACCCGCAGTGGGTCGCAGAGCTTAAACAAGCCGGCGCGCGCCAACAAAACGTAGCAATCAACACTAAATCCGAGACGCCCGATCGGGCGCAAAACTGAAAGAGAGGTACACCATGACTTTCACGACTACTCCTCGTCGTCTCGCAAAACGCATTGCACTGGTTGCAGGTTTGAGCGTGCTATCGGTTCAGGCTTTCGCTGGTGGTGACGCCGCCCTTTACGGCCCGACCGCACCGAAAGGTTCGACCTTTGTCCGTGTCTATAACGCCAGCAATGCTGAAGTCAGCGCGACTGTCGGCAGCACCAACCTGAGCGATGTTGCACCACTGGCCAGCAGCGACTTCAGCTTCATGCCGGGCGGTGATTACAGCGCCAAGGTCGGCAGCCAGACCCTGCCGGTGAAACTCGCCGGTGACCACTACTACACCCTGGTCAACAACGCTTCCGGCGCGCCGCAACTGATCGAAGAGCCGCCGTTCAAGAACAAGCAGAAATCCCTGGTACGCGTGCAGAACCTCAGCGACAAGCCGCTGACCCTGAAGACCGCCGACGGCAAGACCGACGTGGTGCCGAACGTGGCCGCCAAGGGCCGTGGCGAACGTGAAATCAACCCGGTGAAAGTCAGCCTGGCGCTGTACGAAGGTGACAAGAAAGTCGGCGACGTCAAACCGGTCGCCCTGGAGCGCGGCGAAGCTGCGGTGCTGTACGTCACCGGCAGCGGCAGCAGCCTGTCGCCAGTCTGGGTGAAACGCCCGGTATCGACTCGCTAATCATTTTTCCTGACTGACACATATCCCCTGTGGGAGCGAGCTTGCTCGCGAAAGCGGTCTGACATTCAACAGATGTGTCGACTGATACGCCGCCTTCGCGAGCAAGCTCGCTCCCACAATGAATCGGGTTGTCAGTTCGGGTACGAGACAAAAACAAGAGTGAAACGACACAGCGTTCGTGCCTCTAACCAATCGATTTTATGGAGTAAACAATATGATTCCGGTGATCTTGTCAGGTGGTAGCGGTTCGCGTCTCTGGCCGCTTTCGCGTAAGCAATTCCCTAAACAATTCCTCGCCCTGACCGGCGAACACACGCTGTTCCAGCAAACCCTGGAACGCCTGGTGTTCGAAGGCATGGACACGCCGATCGTGGTCTGCAACAAGGATCACCGTTTTATCGTCAACGAGCAGTTGAGTGCACGCAATCTGGAAACCCAGCGCATCCTGATGGAGCCGTTCGGTCGCAACACCGCGCCGGCCGTGGCGCTGACTGCGATGATGCTGGTCAATGAAGGCCGTGACGAACTGATGCTGGTGCTGCCGGCCGACCACGTCCTTGATGATCAGAAAGCCCTGCAACGCGCACTCGCGCTGGCCACCGTCGCCGCCGAAAATGGCGAGATGGTCCTGTTCGGCGTACCGGCAACCAAACCGGAAACCGGCTATGGCTACATCAAATCCACCGCTGATTCGCTGCTGCCCGAAGGCGTCAGCCGCGTCTCGCACTTCGTCGAAAAACCTGACGTCAAACGCGCCACCGAGTACGTCGAATCCGGTGGTTACTACTGGAACAGCGGCATGTTCCTGTTCCGCGCCAGCCGCTTCCTCGAAGAGCTGAAAAAGCACGACCCGGACATCTACGACACCTGCCTGCTGACCCTTGAGCGCAGCGAACAGGATCCGGACACCATCACCTTCGACGAAGCCACCTTCGCCTGCTGCCCGGACAATTCCATCGACTACTCGGTGATGGAAAAAACCCAGCGCGCCTGCGTGGTGCCACTGACCGCTGGCTGGAGCGATGTCGGTTGCTGGTCGTCGCTGTGGGAAGTCAACGAGAAAGACGCCAACGGCAACGTCAGCAAAGGCGACGTGGTCATCCAGGACAGCAAGAACTGCATGATCCACGGCAATGGCAAACTGGTCTCGGTGATCGGTCTGGAAAACATCGTTGTGGTCGAAACCAAAGACGCGATGATGATTGCCCACAAGGACTCGGTTCAGGGCGTCAAGCAGATGGTCAACACGCTCAACGAGCAGGGCCGCAGCGAAACCCAGAACCACTGCGAGGTCTATCGTCCGTGGGGCTCGTATGACTCGGTGGACATGGGCGGGCGTTTCCAGGTCAAGCACATCTCGGTGAAACCGGGCGCGTGCCTGTCGCTGCAGATGCACCACCACCGCGCCGAACACTGGATCGTGGTCAGCGGCACCGCCGAAGTGACCTGCGATGAAAACGTGTTCCTGCTCTGCGAAAACCAGTCGACCTACATCCCGATCGCCTCGGTGCATCGCCTGCGCAACCCGGGCAAGATCCCGCTGGAAATCATCGAAGTGCAATCGGGTTCGTACCTGGGTGAAGACGATATCGAACGCTTCGAAGATATCTACGGTCGCTCCACCCCGGTCGAACGCGGCGTATCGGTGAAAACCATCGCGCAGTGATCGATCTGCAATAAGAAGCCCCCGTCCAGCCCGCTGCGTCCCCTATCCGCAGTGGGTTGGGCGGGGGCTTTTTTTCAACCGTGCGAATGTTG
Organism: Pseudomonas fluorescens; assembly: GCF_001648775.1. Lineage (GTDB taxonomy): Bacteria > Pseudomonadota > Gammaproteobacteria > Pseudomonadales > Pseudomonadaceae > Aquipseudomonas > Aquipseudomonas fluorescens_M. The sequence goes on along the minus strand of NZ_LVEJ01000011.1, from coordinate 11,819 downwards.
TCGGGTCAGTTTTGGTCGGGTACTTCCTCCTAGCGACTGCTGCCTTCCTGCGTATGGCGTGGGCGCAATCAATCCGATGAAATCCTGGGTCCGTTCCAGCGCTTGAACGGTGCTCCAGGTTTGCATTGACAGTTCGGCGACCGTTTCGAATAGCTCAGGATCTGAGCTGTCGGCAGTAGCCAACTCGGTGACGATGGCCAACGTCCTGAATGTCACCATGTCGATGTTTGCCGGAATATGTTCGTAAGCCTGACTCAAGTCGCCGGCATTCAATCCTTGCCCGGCATGAGCGAATTCCCGTGCCGTCTGGATCAATCCGGGCGCCTGCGACCACACTTTTTCGCCGATTTTGTCGATCACTTTGTCCTCGACCTTACTGCGGGCCATTTTCAACAGGCGTGAGCGGCCGTCGGCAGTGCGCGGATCATGTGCGGCCAACTCCAGTTTCACCGTCAAGAGACTGGGTTTTGCTGTTGGCTCTACGCCTTCAACAAAAGCCTTAGGGTTCATCTCACTGCCCTTGAAGTTGATCGGACGGTTCAACTGAAAGGTATCCACAATCTTGTCGATGGCTGTATCCGCCAGTTTGCCGCTGACCTGTTCACCCAGTGTGCCCCCCAGCGCGCCCGCTGCCGGCCCCAACGTCCCCCCCAACGCAGCGCCTGCCGCACTACCCAATGTTCTAGCCCCCGCACTGACCGCACTGCTGACCAGTTGTGTCGTCACTCGCCTGGCCAAGGCTTGAAACCGGTGTCGGGATTGAGTGTGGTTGAGTAACGAATTTCTGACTTCCGCCGCTGTTGACGTCATCGAATCGAGCAGTGCCTTCTGCTTTTGCGCGCTGTCGGCCAACGCTGACGTATCGGTCTTTTCACCGCCGTCGCTATCGGCATGCCGCATGGGCGAATTGCCAACCATCTGGTATAGGTTCGGCCCGTCGATATAGCCTTTCGGATCAGGGTTGAGCCAACGCTGCAACCACGGCAAGTAATAGCGAAACCCGTAGTAGTACAGGCCCGTTGCATCACGTTCCTTGCCCGAATAACGCACGGTTTTATAACTGACGTCGCTTTCCTCACTCCACGCGGTCGCACCGAACGGATGGAAATACTCGCGGCTGATCAGTTGTGCATCTGCCGCCAGTTCAAGGTTGGTCGAACCCAGATGATCGTTGAAACTGTAGCGATACTGATCGTTGACGCCTGCCGGCGGCGGGCTCTCCCAGTGCAGGACACGGACACTGTTCAAAGCGGTGTGCACCGTGATGACTTGCAGCGCCTCACCCGTTCCGTTATCGGTGCGCAATTCCAGTTCCGGCAGATAACGTACCTGCGCAACGACAGTACGAACATTGGTCTGCAGCGAACGAATTTTGCGCACACGCTGGCCAGCGCCGTCATAGAGATAGAGTTCGCGATCATCCGCGTCAGAGTCACGCTGCACCGCCGTGACCGAAGCCAGTTGATTACGCAGATTCCACTGCAGTTGCCGCCCTTGATCCAGCAGCCGCCTGTTACCGCAAGCATCAAACGCCGCGGCGATCTCTGCCTCGTCGGGAGGCACGCCATTGCGCCAGGGCAGGCAACGATTGCTGTAGCGGGCAGCCTGCAGATCGTGACCTGGACTCTGTGCGCCAACGTGGCTGAGCTTGAGCAGATTGCCGCCAGCGTCATAACGATAACGTTGCCAATAGTTGGTGATCGCTGTCGGGCCACCCTCGCCATCGCCCGCCTCCCACCCGCTGGCCTCGCTCAACTGGTAGAGGCTGTCGTAGGTGAAACGGCTGATCGGATCGATGCGCTCGTTGGCGAAGTAGCGCACAGGCAGAGCCTTGTCTTCGATGCTCAGCACATTGCCTGTCCGGTCATATAGGTAAACCAGGTGCTGCAAGACCCCGCCCTGACTTTTTTCGGCGTGACGCACAGTCAGACGCCCGTCTTCGTGCCGATACGTCAACGTTGTCAGTACGCCATTACCCGCCCGTTCCTGGGTGACTTGCCCCTCTGCGTTGTAGCGAATGTCGCTGACCACCACCTGTCGTTCAGTCTGATCTTTTAACTGCAGATGACGAGCGCGCAAGGCACCCTCAAGGGTCAATTCGCTGCCATGCCGGTTACCTTTCGCATCGATCTGCGCGAGCACCGCCCCGAGAGGCCCAAAACGCCAGCGAGTCGTTGCGCCCTCTCCGGGTTCCAGCAAATGTTGACGTTGATCAAGCGGTTCGGGCCAATCCGCAGAAGAGGGTTCAAGGGTGAGATGCCTGACGCCCTCTACGTTTTCCCCAGTGATCGCGAAGGCCTCGAGCAGCACGCTTCCCGCCGGGTCATCGTGACGAATCAACTGGCCAAGCTGATTACGCAGCGGATCGGCAATACCCGGCTGACCATAATCAAAACGCTCCGTGCAACGGCGTGGTTGCAACTCACCTGCTTCGAACACTGCCGTCGGCCGCAGTAGCGAATCATGTTCAATGTCCCGACGGGTGCTGCGACTGTCGATAACCATCAGTGTTTCAGCCCCCAAACCGAGCAGGCTGATCTGCACCCCGGCGTCGACACTGTTCGAGCGCAGAACCTGCCCGATCAATGAGTACACGACGCTCAGATTGGGCGGTGCCAGCGGATCATGACTTTGCAGCGTCCACAATCGCGGGTCCCACTGTTGCACCGCGTGACCTGCCACGTCGTGGGCCGTGCGATGGATGCGGGTTTCGGGCGGTTGACGGGCGTCGCTACGCCAGTAGTCGACCCTGCGGATCGCCAACCCACGCGGATCGATTACTGCCAGCACTGGTGTGTTGCTGAACATGCCCATGTACCTCGCCCCGCAATAACTGCGCCCTCTGCGCCTGCAAGTATCTGAGCAGACGCGCGACAAGGTGCCTACTGTCAGAAATTACAGTTCCGACCAACGGGCAAATCACACACGCAGCGAATGTCCATTCCCGCCGCCCTTCGGTAGGATGGTGCTCACGAACTCAAGGAGTGTTGCAACATGTTCATCGGCGTCTTGCTGATCATCACCTGGCTGATACTGCTGCTGCGCTACCCGGCCAAGGCTGTGCCGGTGTCGGTGGCCGCGGCTATCGGGCTGGGGCTGGTGGCCATGTGGGTGGTGTGGCTGGACAACCGCGAGATCAAACAACTGGCGCGCCTTGAGATGCGCATCAGCTATGCACCGCAGCAATGCCCGGCGGATCGTCCGCTGCAACTGAAAATGAACAACGGCAACGACGTTCCCCTGACCGAACTGCGCTGGCGCATCGCAGCCTACGCGCCGGGCGACACGGTCAATCTGGCCGACAATCAATACGCTGCCCCACGTTATCGCGGCCCTGGCGAATTGCAGGCCGGCGGCGCCTGGGAAGACTGCTTGCCCATGCCGCCACTGCGTCCCGGTTATCGCCCGCAAACCCTGGAGTTTCGCGCCGAGCGCTTGCAGGGTAGTTTCTCCGACTGATCCCTCCCTTAACTTTTCTGCACAAGGAATGCGCCATGCCCGTTGCGTTGATTACCGGTTGCTCCAGCGGTATTGGCCGCGCCCTCGCCGATGCGTTCAAAGCCGCCGGTTACGAAGTCTGGGCCAGTGCGCGCAAGGCTGAAGATGTCGCCGCACTCAGCACCGCCGGCTTCACCGCCGTGCAACTGGACGTCAACGACGGCGCCGCTCTGGAACAACTCGGCCAGCGCATCAACCAGCAGCACGGCGGCCTCGATGTGCTGATCAACAACGCCGGTTACGGGGCCATGGGCCCGCTGCTCGACGGCGGCGTGCCGGCGATGCAGCGCCAGTTCGAAACCAACGTGTTCTCGATTGTCGGCGTCACCCGCGCACTGTTTCCGCTGCTGCGCCGGGCCAAAGGCCTGGTGGTGAATATCGGCAGCGTGTCCGGTGTGCTGGTCACCCCGTTTGCCGGCGCCTACTGCGCATCGAAAGCCGCCGTGCATGCCCTGAGCGATGCACTGCGCATGGAATTGGCGCCGTTCGGCATTCGCGTGATGGAAGTCCAGCCCGGCGCAATTCAATCGAGCTTCGCGAAAAACGCCGGGCATGAAGCCGAACAATTGATCAATGAGCAATCGCCATGGTTTCCCCTGCGCGAAGGCATTCGCGCGCGGGCCAAGGCCTCGCAGGACAAGCCGACACCGGCCAGTGAGTTTGCCGCCGGGTTGCTCAAGGCTGTGCAGCAGAGCAAACCGCCACGCTTGATCCGCATCGGCAATGGCAGCCGGGCGTTACCGCTGCTGGCGATGTTATTGCCCAAGGGCTTGCTGGAATCGACGTTGATGAAGCGCTTCGGTTTGCGCGGGCGGCTATAAGACGGCGTTGATACTTTCGCGAGCAGGCTCGCTCCCACAGAGATCATCAGTGCAATGCAGATCCAGTGTGGGAGCGAGCCTGCTCGCGATGGCAGCACCTCGGTTTATCCTTTATCCACAACCTCCTGCCGCACCACCACCGTACAAGTAATCCCCGCCGCCAACAAAACCCCCTCCGGCACTTCATCAATGTGAATGCGCACCGGCACCCGTTGCGCCAGGCGTACCCAGTTGAACGTCGGGTTGACGTCGGCGATCAGCTCGCGGCTTTCCGGGTTGTCGCGGTCGTAGATGCCGCGCGAGATGCTTTCGACATGACCCTTCAAGACTTCGCCGCTCATCAACTGCATGTCGGCCTTATCACCGACTTTGACGTGGGGCAATTTGGTTTCTTCAAAAAAGCCGTAAACCCAGAACGAGTTCATGTCGACCACGGCCATTTTCGCCTCGCCGATGCGCGCGTAGTCACCGCGATGCACGTTGAGGTTGGTCACATAACCATCGACCGCCGCGCGCACTTCGGTGCGTTTGAGGTTGAGTTCAGCGGCTTCCAGTTGCGCTTGCGCGTGTTGGTAATCGGCGAGCGCGGCGTCGGCGATGTTGCTGGCGTCGTCGCGGTTTTCCTTGGAGATCACCAGGTTGTCGAGGTCGGCGCGGCGGTGGGCGTTGACCTTGCGCATCTCCCACGTCGACTTGCGCGAAGCGACCAGCGACTGCGCCTGTTTGACCGCGATGCGGTAGTGCTCGGGGTCGATCTGCATGAGCAAATCGCCCTTCTTCACCAGTTGGTTGTCGCGCACCGGCACATCGATCACTTCGCCGGTGACGTCGGCAGCGACGTTGATGATGTCGGCGCGAACGCGGCCATCGCGCGTCCACGGCGTGTTCATGTAGTGCTCCCACAACGTGCGGCCGATCCACAGCGCCAGGGCCAGCACCAGCAGGGTCGCGAGCAGGCTGAAAAACTTTTTCATCAAATCGTTCTCAACGGTAGACAGTCAGCGCCATGGCGCCGAACAGACAGGTAAACAGACTCAGACGCAGCAGCGCCGGGTGCCAGAAGAAGCGGTACAGATCGAACCCGGACAAGAACCGGTCCACCGCCCAGGCCAGTGCCGCAGCGATGAAAAACATCAGGGTCATGGTCGGCATGTACACGCCGTGGAAGGCGATTTCACGAGGCATGGGCAAGTCCTTCGGGCTTGGCGATGGTGTAGGCAGTGAGCGGTGATTGCGGGTCGAGCAACGAGGTGCGGATGAAGTGCAGATAACTCTTCACCCGGCGCAATGCGGAAGTATCGAAGTGCGGCGCGAACGGCTCATCGGTGGCCGCGACGCGACTGATGGCGTGATCGACGGCGACCAGTGCGCGCTCGAGATTGCTGGAGTTTGGTTGCAGAAAAAGTCGCACCAGTGCGCGGCCCATCACACGGATCGCCTGGCGCCACGGCTGCGATTCCGCGTAGGCCGGGTGCACCGGCAGAATCGCCTGCTCCTTGCGCAACTCGATGATCGCGTGGCCGACTTCCAGCACCACGAACATCCAGCGCAACAGGTGCTTCTGTACCTTCGGCTGCCCCGCCGCGAGACCGTACGCCTGATGCAGCAAATCGCGGGTGCGGCTCTCGAAACTCGAGGCCAGGCCTTTGAGTTTGCCGCTGATCGCGTAGACCACTTGCCCGCGCAGATCCTGCTCCAGCCGCTTCCACAACCAGCGACTGTTCGGCGGCAGAATAATCGCCCCGGCCGCCGCGCAGACCAACATGCCCATGACCATGGCGATGTAGTCGTTGATGAAGGTGTAAGGGTTGTAGATGGTCAGGTTATCCGGCACCGATCCGGTACTGAAAAAAATCAGCAAACCGAGGCCGACACCGGCGTACTGCGGCCGCGACGTGAGGAACGAACCGAGCACGATCACCGGCGCGAGCATCACGCACAGCAACGGAAAACCATCGATCCACGGGAAGATGAAAAACATCTCGACGAAGCCGATCAGGGCACCGAGGAAAGTGCCGCACGCCATCTGGAACGCCATGCGTTTCGGGTTTGGCGTGGCGGCGGAGAGGCCCACGGTGGCGGCGGCGATCAGGGTCATCGTCGCGCCACTTGGCCACGCGGTGGCAACCCAATAACTGCCAAGCACCACCAAAATGAACGAGGCGCGAATGCCCGAGGCAGCAGCAGCCCACCAGTTGGTTTGCGGCGTGAAGGGTTCGTCCCAGCGCTCGCGTTCGTGGCGATGATCGGCCAACGACGCGTGAGTCTGTGCATAACTGTGCAAGTCGTCGACGAAGCGATACAGCAGTTCGTACGCGGTGTGGAAATCCAGTTGTTCGGCTTCGCTCGGATCGGAGTCCTGAAAGATTGCGCGCAGGCTGCGCACACGGGCCGGCAGGCCTTCCTTGTAGCTCGCCAGTGCGGTCGCCAAACGGGCGGCATCGGGGCTGGTCAGGGCGCGGCCGCTAAAGCCGTCGAGCACTTCGGCGAGATCCTGCAGGCCCGGCCTGATCGCCGCGACAACGTGTTCTTCGCCGTTGCCGCGCAAGCGTTCGAGCAACTGATGCAAAGCGTTGAAGCGCGTGGTGATACCCATGAACTCGCTGTTCAAACGGCTCAGTCGACCGTTGCGCCGGCGCATGTGCGGGTCTTCGAACACGGTCACGCTGCGCAGCCCTTCGAGGCCTACGGCTTCGGCGATAAAACGCACGTTGCTTGCCTCGAAAGCGTCGGCCTTGCTGCGCCCGCGCAGGCCATCGGTGACGAACAATGCGAACACGCCGAAGCGCTGATACAAGGCGTTGCGCATCGCCGCACTCGCAGTTTGCGGCAGGATCGCGGCGCTGATCAGCGTCGAGCAGAGAATCCCCAACGAGATTTCCAGCACGCGCCACACTGCTGCCATAAACGCGCCGTCCGGGTGCGCCAGCGCCGGCAAGCCGACCATCGCGGCGGTGTAGCCGGCGAGGACAAAACCGTACGCGCGAAAGTTACGGCAACGTGCGGCACCGGCCGAGCAGATGCCGACCCAGATCGCCAGCGAGCCGAGAAACAGTTCAGTGTTTTGCGCGAACAACGCGATCAGCGTGACCATCATCGCCGACCCGGCCAACGTGCCGAGGAAACGATAAAAACTCTTGGCGAACACCTGGCCGCTCTGCGGCTGCATGACGATAAACACGGTGATCATCGCCGTGCGCGGCTGCGGCAGTTCCAGGCGCATGGCCAGCCACAACGTCAGGAACGCGGCGAGCAACACCTTGAAGATGTAGACCCAGGTCACGCCATCGCTGCGCGCCCAGTCGAAGAAACCACGGCGCCATTCCAGGGTGTAAAGCCAGCGCAGAGGTGCGGGCAAGGGAGTCATGAGTTCTGCTCAAAAAAATCGGGTCGGACCGGGACCCTGTGGGAGCGAGCTTGCTCGCGAATGCGGTGAGTCAGTCAACCAATGTGCTGGCTGACACGCCCTCTTCGCGAGCAAGCTCGCTCCCACAGGTTGTGTGCTCAACGCAGGAGTACCGGGGTTTTCGGCGCTTGGGTTTTCTCGGCCGTCGGCACATCGTTGCCAGCACCTAGGCCACCACCCAACGCAGTCACCAACTCGGCATGCGCACTGAGTCGCGCCGCCTGCACCTGCTGCTGCACTTGCTGCTGCTTGAACAGCAACGTCTGCGCATTGAGCACGTTGAGGTAATCGGTGAGCCCACGCTGATAAGCGATCATCGCGATGTCGTAAGTCTTCTGCGCCGTGGCCACCGACTCGGCGGCGAAACCCTGCTGTTTGTCCATCGACTCGCGGCGGATCAACTGGTCGGAAATATTCTTCAGTGCATTGATCAGCGTCTGGTTGTAATGCGCCACGGCGATGTCATAACCGGCCGAGGCTTCACCCAACTCGGCACGCAAGCGTCCGCCGTCGAAGATCGGCAAAGAGATCGCCGGGCCGACGTTGTAGTTGAGCTTCTTGCCGGTCAAAAACTCCAGCGCACCACCGCCGGTGGCCATGTAACCGAGGCTGCCAACCAGATCGACGTTGGGATAAAAACCGGCGTGCGCGACATCGATGCCGCGTGCTTGCGCCGCGACTTGCCAGCGACTGGCGACCACGTCCGGACGCTGGCCGAGCAGTTCGGCGGGCAACGCCGACGGCAGTTTCAGCGCTGCACCGAGGGCCAGGGTCGGACGCTGCAACTGTGCGCCCTCGCCCGGCCCTTTCCCCGCCAACGCCGCCAGCTGATTGCGGCTGAGGGCGATTTCTTCATCCAGTGCATCGATTTGCCGATGGGTTTCCGGCAACGGCGTTTCCGCCTGACTGACTTCGAAATGGGTGCCAATCCCGCCGTTCAGACGCTTTTGGGCGAGGTCGAGAATCTGTTGCTGCTGCTTGAGCGTCGCCGCAACGATGTCGCGCTGAGCGTAATGCAGCGACAACTCGATGTAGGCGCGAACGATGTTGTTCTGCAATTCCAGCTGCGCCAGCCGCGCTTCGGCCGCGCTCATGTGCGCCAGATCCACCGCGCGTTCACTGGTATTGCTTTCGCGGCCCCAAAGGTCGAGGGCGTAGCTGAAACCCAGCGCCGCGTTGTTATCCCACGTCGTGGTGTTGGCCAACTCGCCCGGACCGTAGAACTGGTCGGTCGGCCAGTTGTGCCGTTTGAGCGTCGACTCGCCATTGATCTGCAACGACTCGGCCGCTTCGGCGACACCGGCCATGGCTTTGGCCTGACGCACCCGCGCAGCGGCCATGGCCATGCTCGGGCTGCCTTGCACGGCGAGGTCGATCCAGCGATTGAGTTGCGGGTCACCGTAGGCTTGCCACCATTGCGCGGTGGGCCAATGGGCGTCGCGGGCGGCGTGAGCGATGGCGTCGTCGGTGGCCAGTGAATTGGCATCGAACGCGTTGCCTTGCGGGGCAATTCCGTCAGTTGAGAGGCAGCCGCTGAGACCCAGGGTAAAAGCCAGAACACTGAGCGGCAAAAGCGCTCTGTTGATGCGACGCGGCACAGCTGCGAATTCCTGAAATAGGGGGGAAGAACCGAGACCCTGTGGGAGCGAGCCTGCTCGCGAAAGCGGCGCCGCCGTTTGAGCTGACAAACCGGCGTCTGCACCCCGATTCCCACAACGGCGCAATTCTAGGGGCCGCCCCGAACGGCGATAAGCTGGGATTTCTGTGAATCTTTGTTACGGTTAACGAGATAATCCCTTGGTCGGGGGTCTCGCCCCTGAAACTTCGTGTCACAATTTGCCATCTCCCTTGAGAGCACCCCATGGACACTTTGCAAAACATGCGCGCCTTCAGTTGTGTCGCCGAAGCCGGCAGCTTCACCGCCGCCGCCGTGCAACTCGACACCACCACCGCCAACGTCTCGCGCGCGGTCTCCAACCTGGAAGCCCACCTGCAAACCCGCCTGCTCAACCGCACGACCCGACGCATCGCGCTGACCGAAGCCGGCAAACGCTACCTGCTGCGCTGCGAACAGATCCTGGCTTACGTCGAAGAAGCCGAAGCGGAAGCCAGCGAGGCCCACGCCCGCCCGGCCGGGCAATTGAAAGTGCACACCATGACCGGCATCGGTCAGCACTTCGTCATCGATGCAATTGCCCGTTATCGCAAGAGTCACCCGGACGTCACCTTCGACCTGACCATGGCCAACCGCGTGCCGGACTTGCTCGACGAAGGCTACGACGTGTCCATCGTGCTCGCCCGCGAACTGCCCGACTCGGGCTTCGTCTCGCAACGGCTGGGCATCACCTACAGCATCGTCTGCGCCTCCCCGGCCTACGTGAAAGCCAACGGCTGCGCGCAGAAACCGAGCGACCTGCTCAACCACGCCTGCCTGCGCCTGGTCAGCCCGGTGATCCCTCTGGAGAAATGGGCCTTCGACGGCCCGGAAGGCCAGGAAATGGTCACCATCAACAGCTCACCTTTTCTGGTGAACTCCGCCGACGCCATGAAAACCGCGATCATCAGCGGCATGGGCGTGGGCGTGTTGCCGGTGTATGCAGCGATCGAAGGCTTGCGCAACGGCACGCTGGTGCGCGTGATGCCCAACTACCGCTCGCAAGAGTTGAACCTGTATGCGATCTACCCTTCGCGGCAATATCTGGATGCGAAGATCAAGACGTGGGTTGAGTATTTGCGCGGGTCGTTGCCGGAGATTCTGGCGGCGCATCAGGCGGAATTGGCGGCGTATGAATTGAGTGGGAGTCTGGCTGGGGTGCGTGTCGCCAACTGATTTTTAAACGCACCGCGTCCCGCTGCAGGAGCTGTTGCAGTCGGGGATTTTTTGACCTCACTGTTTAAAAATCAACAAGTCGCGACCTACGGCAGAGCCTACAGAAACGGGTATTTCACGGATCTTTCCGACAGGTTTTGACGGTTGTCCGTCGGAAGTGTGGTGGCTAGGATTTGGGTGTCGCTGACGCATCAGCGACCGGGTCTGGAAAACCCGCAGGATCACAGCACATGACATAATGCCGCGCTTTTTCGGCGCCGAAGTTTTGTTATGGCGGCTGTACGTGGGAGACCTTCGGGTCTGCCGGGTTTGATCCTTTGCCGGTTTTTCCAGTCCGCGTACAGCTGCCACCCTCTTCGTCTGGAAAACGAAAAGTGGCAGCTCCATTTTCTTAAAAGGATCTTTGCCATGTTCAAACCAACGCCTAATCCACCCGAAACCGAAGACACCACCCCCTACGAATTCCCCGGCTCAAAGAAATTCCACGAAGCCGCCGAACGCGCCCTCGACCACTACTTCAAACCCAACGCCCTCACCCTGCGCTTCCACAAACCCAGCACCATGTTCCAGGTCGCCCCCGATCAGGACAGCGAAAGCCTGCTGGTCCACGCCTGCGAATCACTGGCACAGGCCAGCCTCATGACCAGCGACATCGCCGCCTACATCGACCTGCCGCAGCGGCGTACGGTGCTGGCGATCCAGCAAATCATCATGTTGGCCGAACTGGCGGTGAACCAGGTGCTGGATAACCACGAAATCCCCCAACCTCCGGCACACAGCTAAAAGCCCCTCACCCTAACCCTCTCCCGGAGGGAGAGGGGACTGACCGTGGTGTTTGGGCGAGCTACGCCGACGTGCAATACCAAGTCGAACTTGAGCTTCAAAGCCTGAATCAACAGCCCCCTCACCCTAGCCCTCTCCCGGAGGGAGAGGGGACTGACCGAGGTGTTTGGTAGAGTTACGCCGACGTGAAATACCGAGTCGAACTTGAGCTTCAAAGCCTGAATCAACAGCCCCCTCACCCTAGCCCTCTCCCGGAGGGAGAGGGGACTGACGAGGTGTTTGGGCGAGCTACGCCGACGTGAAATAACGAGCCGAACTCAAATTCTGAAAGCCCCACAAATCGGCTCCCTCTCCCTCGGGAGAGGGCTGGGGTGAGGGGAAAATCCACCACAAATCCAAAGCCGACCACGCCCCGCTCTTCACCACTCAATAGGCCGAGTGTCAGCTCGCCTGCTCTTGATCTTGATCTTGATCCACGGGC
>NZ_LVEJ01000010.1 GCF_001648775.1 Pseudomonas fluorescens | reverse complement strand
CGCTGCACCTCCTCTCGATGCATTTGGCTGCGCCAAACGGTCGCTACGCTCCCACGCCCGGATAAATCCCTCCACTCAGCCTTCCGATGGGGCCGGCACGGCAAGATCAAGAGCTGCAGCCGAGCTTGCGCTCATCCTGTTGAGTGGGGGGGAGCAGGGGCGGGGCGAGTATGGGGGCTGTTTTAAGTTTTGAGTGCGGCTCGGTATTTCATGTCTGCGTAGCTTTGCCAATCACCTCGGTCAGTTCCCTCTCCCTCCGGGAGAGGGTTAGGGTGAGGGGCTTTTGATCTGTCCGGAATTTGAGTTCGCCTCGGTATTTCACGTCGGCGTAGCTTTGCCATTCACCTCGGTCAGTTCCTTCTCCCTCCGGGAGAGGGTTAGGGTGAGGGGCTTTTGATCTGTCCGGAATTTGAGTTCGCCTTGGTATTTCACGTCGGCGCAGCTTTCCCATTCACCGCGGTCAGTTCCTTCTCCCTCCGGGAGAGGGCCAGGGTGAGGGGCCTGTGATCTGTTCGGAATTTGAGTGCGACTCGGTATTTCACGTCGGCGCAGCTTTCCCATTCACCTCGGTCAGTTCCCTCTCCCTCTGGGAGAGGGCTAGGGTGAGGGGCCTTTGATCTTTCCGGAATATGAGTTCGCCTCGGTATTTCACGTCGACGCAGCTTTCCCATTCACCTCGGTCAGTTCCTTCTCCCTCCGGGAGAGGGCCAGGGTGAGGGGCCTTTGATCTGTCCGGAATTTGAATTCGCTTCGGTATTTCACGTCGGCGCAGCTTTCCCATTCACCTCGGTCAGTTCCTTCTCCCTCCGGGAGAGGGTTAGGGTGAGGGGCCTGTGATCTGTTCGGAATTTGAGTGCGATTCGGTATTTCACGTCGGCGTAGCTTTCCCATTCACCTCGGTCAGTTCCTTCTCCCTCCGGGAGAGGGCTAGGGTGAGGGGCTTTTGATCTGGGCTATGCAGCCGGTTGTTGTAAGATGCGGCATCTTCAATCCTGCGAGCAACGAAAATGGATTCTCACTCGATTTTGACGTTCACCCTGGTCGCGGCGATTGCCATTGCCAGTCCTGGGCCTGCGACGCTGATGGCGATCAATAACAGTCTCGCTCATGGCCAGCGCAGTACGATTTGGTCGTCGCTGGGCAATGCCAGCGGTTTGTTCTGTCTGTCGGCTGCGGCGATGTTGGGGTTGGGGGCGTTGTTGGCCAGTTCCGAGATGTTGTTTAACGCGGTGAAGGTGATCGGTGCCGGTTATCTGTTTTATCTCGGTGTGAAGCAGTTGTTCAAGAAGGGGCCCATGCTGGCGCAGGGGATTGAGGGCGAGGCGGGCAAGGTACGGCCGACGCGTGGGAAGTTGTACAAGTCGGCGTTTTTGACGGCGGTGACTAATCCCAAGGCGACGATGTTTTTCACCGCGCTGTTCCCGCAGTTCATCGATCAGGGCGCGGCGTTGCTGCCACAGTTTTTGATGTTGACGGCGATTTTCATGGCGTTGTCGGTGTCGTCGCTGAGTGTTTATGCCGCGCTGGCCTCGCGGGCCAAAGGCGTGCTGACCCGGCCGGCGCTGTCGCGTTGGGTCAGTCGCGTGGTAGGCACTACGTTCATTGGCTTTGGTGCTGCGATTCTGACCATGCGCCGCCAGACGGCGTAAGCGTTAAGGGTCTGTTCAGACCCACTTGAACTGCGCCGGGAATCGCGCCACGAAGCAGGTGCCGGCGTCGAGGCTTGAGCTGACGGTCAAACTGCCGTTGTGCGCCGTGGCAATCTGCGAGGCGATGTACAGGCCCAAGCCCAGGCCCTCACAGCGTTGCCCGGCTTCGGAGCGGGAAAACGGTTCGAACAGCAGCGGCATCAACTGCGCGGGAATCGGCGTGCCCTGGTTGGTCAGCGAGATCACGATCTCATCGTTCTCGGCATACGCTTTGAGGAGGATCGGCGCGCGAGTTGAACCGTGAGTCACGGCATTGCCGAGCAGGTTCGAGAGCAACTGACTGATGCGCAACGCATCGCAATAGACGCCCGCCGGCACGTTCAGCTCATCGATGAAAATTGCTTGCGGGTGCGAGGCTTTAACCTCAGCGAGCGTCAATTGCAGGGTCTGCTGCAAGTCATCGACCAGTTTGCGCTGCACCGGAATCCCGCCGCCGAGGCGTCCACGGGCGAAGTCGAGGATGTTTTCAATCAGCACGCCCATGCGCACCGAGCTGTTGCGGATGGCTGAAATCAGATTCAGCGAACGTTTTTCTTCGGTTTTGCTTGCCAGCAGGTCGGCGCTCATGCGAATGGCGCTCAGTGGCGTGCGCAGGTCATGGCCGAGTACGGCGATGAATTGCTCGCGCAGACGGCCGAGTTCATTGGCGTTGCTCAGCTCGACCTGGGTCGCCTCAAGATGGGCCTGCGTGTCGAGGCTCATCGCGATCAGTTGGGCGAAGAGGGTCAGCGTCTTGGCGATGGCCGGCTCGTCGAGGTTCGCCGGGACGGAGTCAATCGCGCACAGCGTGCCGAAGAAGTCCCCGTTGGCCTTGATGATGGGAATGGAGATGTAACTCTCCAGGCCATAGGTTTTTGGCGTGTGGTGCAGGGAAAAGATCGGGTGCGCGCTGGCGTGGCCGAAAATCACCGGCTGCTGATGTTGGCGGATCTCATGACAAATGGTCGATTCGAGCACCAGTTCTCCGCCCGGTTTCAGGCCGAAGTCGATGGAGTCATCGACCGCGCAGGCCACCCAGTTTCTGTCCGTGACCCGCGCCACCGCCGCGAAACGCATGCCCGTCAGGTGTTTGACCATGCTCAGAATGACCGGCACCGCGTCAATGCTGCGGATGGCTTCGATGTCGGGGGCAAATACTGGGTTGGTCATGGGGCGATGCTTCGTGAAGAGTTTGCCAAGAGACTATCTGGTATTGCTGCTGATGACTAATGAGGTTGGCCAGAAAGCACAAGGGCGCCACGGATGACCGGGGCGCCCTGTTTTCGTGGCGTGGTTGAGCGTCAGCGATTCAGAACTTGTACTTGGCCGTCAGCATGTAGCTGCGCGGATTGCCGTAGTTGTCGTTGGAACCCCACGTGACGTTGGAGCCGATGGCGGAGTAGTAGACGCGGTCAAAGATGTTGTTGGCGTTGACTTGCAGATCCAGGTGTTGGTTGACTTCGTAGCCGGCCATCAGGTCGGTGACCGCGTAGCCACCCTGTTCGAGGCGGTAGCTACCGTTATTGGCCAAGGCGACATCGTTGTACATGCGGCTCTGCCAATAGACGTTGCCACCCACGCGCAGGTGTTGCAGCGGACCCTGAAAGCGATACACGGTGGACACCTTGAACAGATGCTCTGGCGTGTCGGTTTCGAAACGCTGATTGTTGTTGGCCGGGTTTTCGTCCTTGATGTAGTGCGCGCGGGTGTAGGTGTAACCGGCGCCGACCTGCCAGTTCTCGGTCAGCGCGCCTTGCAGTTCCATATCGACGCCTTGGCTGCGCACCTTGCCCGATGATCCGTAGCAGGTCATGACCGGGCAACCGAACTGATCGTCCGCCAGGGTGGCGCGGCCGGTCTGGTCCATCTGAAACACCGCGAGGCTGGCGTTGAGCGCACCGTTGAAGTACTCGCCCTTGATGCCCACTTCGTAGTTTTCACCGACGATCGGGTCGAGCACTTTGCCGCCGAGGTCCTTTTGGGTCTGCGGGGTGAAGATGTCGGTGTAGCTGGCGTACACCGAGTGATGGTCGTCCAGCTTGTAGATCAGGCCGGCATAACGGGTGAGGTTACGGGTGACCTTGTAGTCGCCATCGCCGGATCGGTCGTCGTAATCGTACCAGTCGAGGCGGCCGCCGAGGATCAGTGTCAGCGGATCGGCCAGGCTCAGGCGCGTGGTCAGGTAAAAGGCGTCCTGGGTGGTGACGCTGCGGGTTTTGCCGTCACGCACGAAGTCAGGCTTGGGCGCGCCAATCGGCCAGGCGGTGGTGTACGGGTCGTATTCCTTGCTGGTCGCGTCATACACACGGTTGCTGGCGCCGACCACCAGTTCGTGGCTGCGGCCGAACGCTTCGAACGGCCCACTGGCAAAGGCGTCGAGCGAACGTTGCTTGTCGGTGTTATGCGATTGATAAGCGGTGGTTTCCAGCGGACCGGCGTAACGCGACAAGTAAGTCCCGGAGAACTCGCCGTCGAGGGTCGAGGACGAGCCGGCGACGTGCAGTTTCCAGTCGTTGTCGAAGCGGTGCTCGACTTCACCGAACACGGTGTCGATTTGCAGCTTGCGGTTTTCCCAGTCGGTGCCGGGATAGGTGGAGCGGGGCAGATCCAGGTGGTGGCCGTTGGTGCCGATCGGCAGGCCGCCCCAGAAATAGTTGGTCTGTTCGTTCTGCCGCGAGAAGCCGAGCGTCGCGGTGGTGCTGTCGCTGAGGTCGGCTTCACCAATGGCATAGAACAGACCATGGTCGTTTTCTTCCTTGTCGCGGAAGCTGTCGGCACCCTGATAGGAACTCACCACGCGACCGCGCAAGGTGCCGCTTTCATTCAGCGGGCTGGAGGCGTCGATTTCGCCACGGTAGTCATCCCAACTGCCGGCGGCGCCGGTGAGGGTCACGCGCTGATCAGCGGTCGGACGTTTGCGCACCAGGTTAATCGCCGCCGAAGGGTTGCCGGCACCAGTGACCAGACCGGTCGCACCACGGACGATTTCGACGCGGTCGAACATCGCCAGATTGGGTTGCACTGCCATCGAAAAAGGCGAGTACGAGCTCGGCAGGCCGTCGTACATGATGGTGTCGATGTCGAAACCGCGCGAACTGTAGGTCTGCCGCCCCGGGCCGCTGGCCTGACTGAGGAACAGTCCTGGCGTGCCTTTCACCACGTCGTTGATGCTGGTCATGTTCTGGTCGTCCATGCGCTGGCGGGTGATCACCGTCACCGCCTGCGGCGTTTCGCGCAGGGTCAGCGACAGCTTGGTCGCCGTGCGCATCGGGCCAGTGGTGTAGGACTGGGTATCTTCGGTGGTGCTGCTCATCTGTGTGGCGCCGATCTCAGTGGCGTCCAGTTCCAGCGTGGCGGGCGTTTCATCGGCCAGCGCCGGTGCAATGCTGGCCATGCAAATGGCGATTGCGAGCAGGTTAGGTGAGTGGTTGGAACGGCGGTGAATGGTGCGAAACGACATCAATCTGCTTCCCCAAATGATACGAAAACGAATCCAGTGCGAGTGCGTGTAGGAATTATTCGCATTAGTGTGTCAGATCATTCCGGGGGAAGAAAGGCGTACGGCTCAGTTAGTTAACGAATTTTTCACATTTGCGCGGGGGCTCTGCGTCGCGGGTTGGCGCAGCGTTGTGGTTTTTCGGGGGAGGGAATCAGGTGCAGCAGACCGATCACAAAGGTCTGTGACCGGCGCTGCGGGTGACGCTAGCTCAGCGGATGAATGCGAGGAAAAGGGCTATCAGTTCAAGTCGGCAGCGTCGTGCCGCTCGGGCACTTGAGTTGCCTCATCGCCCCACGTGCGATTGACGCGTTGCCCGCGAATGACCGCCGGGCGTTTGGCGATGTCCTCGGCCCAGCGCTGCACATGCGTGTACTCGTGGGCTGCAAGAAATTCGGCGGCTGAGTACACGTTGTTGCGCACCAGTTGCCCGTACCACGGCCAGACCGCGATATCGGCGATGGTGTAGCTGTCGCCGGCCAGATAAGCACTTTCGGCCAAACGCCGATCGAGCACATCCAGTTGTCGCTTGGCTTCCATGGTGAAGCGGTTGATCGGGTACTCCATCTTCTCCGGTGCATAAGCATAGAAATGCCCGAAACCGCCGCCCAGATATGGCGCCGCACCCATCTGCCAGAACAGCCAGTTCAAGGTTTCGGTACGGCCGGCCGGGTCTTTCGGCAGGAAGGCGCCGAATTTTTCCGCCAGATACAGCAGGATCGCACCGGACTCGAACACGCGGATTGGCGGCTCGACACTGCGATCCAGCAGCGCGGGGATTTTCGAGTTCGGGTTGATCTCGACAAAACCGCTGGAAAACTGATCGCCTTCGCCAATGCGGATCAGCCACGCATCGTACTCGGCGTCGCTGTGCCCCAGTGCCAGCAGCTCTTCGAGCAGGATGGTCACCTTCACGCCGTTGGGCGTGGCCAGCGAATACAGTTGCAGCGGATGTTTGCCAACCGGCAGTGTCTTGTCATGCGTCGGCCCGGCAATCGGCCGATTGATACTGGCGAACTGGCCGCCGGACGGCGCCTCGTTTTTCCAGACTTGGGGCGGTACGTAGGGCGCTTTGCTCATGTAAGGGGCCTCATCGTTGGCGAGTGGAAAAAATACCTGCTGAGAATAGACAGGACACCACAGAACCCGCTTTGTATTCCACAGCCCGATGAGTTGAAGGTGGTTTTCGCCATCCCTCCGTTGGCGTTCAACGCTGGCAGCCATCAGCTCGAGGGTGATTTCTTCAACGCTTGATCCGCCGTGTCATTGACCTTGTCAGCCTGCCGGATATCGCCACAGAAAATATCCACGTTGCCATCGGTGGCGGCGGTGCGCACCACAATCGAGTACTCGCCCGTCAACAACGTCGACAGGCTGACCGGGGCGCTGCGCGAGAAGGCCCAGCCACGCACCGGCTGACGTTCGGTGCTGACCTTGTCGTTCATTGCGTACGCCACCGGCCCGGGCTGCGCGCAGCTGCCTTGATAAACGAACGCGTACAAACGCAACGGCAGCGAGGCGCCGTTGGGCGCGCCGCTGATGAAGAAACTGAATCCGGTGTCCTTGCCCCAGTCGGCGAGCGTGACATTGCCGATTTGCCCACTGTTTTGCCGGGTGGCGGTCAACTGAACGTTGGTGCCGGGATTGGAAGACCCCGCACAGCCGAGCAGGCTGGCGGCCACGAGCATGGCGGTGAGTTTTACCGGTTTCATTGCTGGCCTCCTGAAAAGAAGAACTGCAACGAACCAGTTAAGCAGAACGATGGCGCTGCGTGCGAGTGCGCTCAGTGCCGCTTGGCAGTTTCAGGCTCAGCGCTGCGGCCATTGATCCTTGATTTCAAACCACGGCGCCTTCGACGTCACTTCGACATGCTGCTGTTTTTCACTGGTGAAGGTTGTGTCCAGCGTGCCCAGCGCCACCGAAATCCAGTCGCTGTGCTCACCTTGATGACGCGCCCAGAACAGCGACGAGCCGCAGTGCGTGCAGAACTGGCGCTGTACCGATTCGGATGATTGATACGACTTGATCTGGTCGGCGCCCTCCAACAGTTCCAGGTTCTGGCGCAGCACGCTGCCATAGCTGGCGAATGCCGCGCCGTGGCTTTTGCGGCACTGGCTGCAATGGCAGTGTGAAAGCGCTTTGGGCCGTGAGCGGATCTGGTATTTCACCGCTCCGCACAGGCAACTGCCCCGGAAGGTCTGAGGGGAGGGCGTCAGCATTGTTATTGCGGGTCCTTGTAAGTGATGGCTTGTTTCAAGGGCGCAGGTGACTGCGCCAGAAACCCGCTGATCAGGGAAATTACCTGTTGCTGAATCACTGCACGTGGACGACCGCCGTCGCCATCGGTGCAGATGATGCTGTCGCCCGGAACAT
Organism: Pseudomonas fluorescens; assembly: GCF_001648775.1. Lineage (GTDB taxonomy): Bacteria > Pseudomonadota > Gammaproteobacteria > Pseudomonadales > Pseudomonadaceae > Aquipseudomonas > Aquipseudomonas fluorescens_M. Next base: position 647,133 of record NZ_LVEJ01000010.1, on the reverse strand, counting down.
CTTTATCGAGCATGGCTACCGCGCCAGGTTTGCAGATCGCCATGAAGGTGAAATGGCTGGCGTCGCTGATCTCGACCAAGCGTGATGAGGTTTTTGGCAGGCGTTTGGCGAGGTCGACGGATTCCAGTTGCGCGGGCAATTCTTTCGACGGTACGCCGGCAGCGATCACCAGGATCGGCACGGGGTAGGCCGCCAGACTGGCGTCGGTCATCCCGCGCGACAAGCCCAGGTCCAGTGAAACCACGGCAGTGATGCGCTTGTCGCGCCAATCGGCGGCGAGCTGAGTTTTCGCTTGCGCCGTGCTTGCTGTGTTCATCTGTTGGTACGCCGTGCAACTGGCCAGTTGCGGATGGACTTTGCAGTCGTCGGCAAAGCGCTCTGGGTCGAAGCGCGCACCGCCGCTTTCCAGCACCGTCCAGCCACCGAGAGAATGGCCGATAACGGCAATTCGATCCTTGGCCACCGTACCGAACTTATCCGGTTGCGCCGTCACCGCATCAATGGCACGACTGAGGTCGACGGGGCGTTGCCACAGTTGCGCCGCTGCTTGTGGGCTGCGATCGCGGCTGGTGGTGCCGGGGTGGTTGACGGCGGCGACGATGTAACCCTGATGGGCCAGCGCACTGGCCAGCCACGTCTGGTTGATCCAGCTGCCGCCATTGCCGTGGGAAAGCACCACCAATGGATGCTCGCCCTTGGCCGCTGGGGCGTCGAGCACCGCAGGCGCACCGACGAATACCGGGTTGTCGCCGAACAATTGCGGCGTCGCCTCCGTGGTCGCACTCGGGTACCAGACAACCATTTCCAGCGGACGCTCGTTGCGCGGATCGGCCAGTGTGGCGTATTGAAAACCGACGGGTTGGGCATCAGCGAATACATGGCTGCTCAAGCAGATCAGTAGCAGAACACCGAGAGACTTTTTCATTGTTGTTATCTTCCGTGACGGGCCGAATGGGCGAGGCGAACTTTGCCCGATTTCGCGCGCTTCAGCGAGCCTCAGTCTTAAACATTTTCCATCGGCCAGCGCGTCGCCAGATGCGCGCTCAGATAATCCAGGAAGGCTTTGACCTTCGGCGTCATCGCCGCGCGTTCCTGAACGCAGGCGTAGATGTCCATCGGCTGGACGACGCTGTGTTCAAACAGCGGCACCAATTGTCCGCTCGCCAGAAAAGGCGCGGCGACGAACTCCGCCAGGCGGGTGACCCCGGCGCCCTGGACCGCCATCTGCGCCAGCGCATCGATGTCATCACTGATGGCGGTGGCATTGATGTTGGCGTCGAAACGCTGGCCGTCGCGGACAAAACTCCAGCGCAGAAAACGCCCGTCCAGCGGGTAACGAAAGGCCAGGCAGGCATGGTTGTGTAAATCATCTGGCGATTGCGGCCACCCGGCGCGCTGCAGATAGGCCGGCGCGGCGCACATGATGAACGGCAGCGAAACGATCTTGCGCGCGACGATGCCGTCCTCCAGTTGCGGCTTGATCCGCAGGCTCAGATCGATACCGTCCTGGATGTGGTTGATCTTGCCGTTGGTGGTCGACAGTTCGATGAGCAGGCGCGGGTGCCGTGCGCCGAAACCGGCAATCAGTGATGCCAGCACATGGCGGCCGAACGCGGATGTCGAGGCAATGCTCAGCCGCCCCTGCAACTCGGTTTCATCGCTACTGATCGAGCTTTGTGCCGATTCCAGATCGGCGGCAATTTTCCGCACTTTCTCGTAGTACACCGCGCCGTTTTCGGTCAGCGCCATGCTGCGCGTGGTGCGTTGCAACAGACGCACGCCGAGGTGCGCTTCCAGCCGATTGAGCGTCTGGCTCACCGCTGCCGCGCTCACGCCCAAAGCCTTGGCGGCGCCGACAATCGAGCCGGCTTCGACCACTTTGATAAAACTGGCAATCGCCGCTAACAGATTCATCCATGTCCCGTTGAGGGTTGATTCGTAAGTTTTGCTTTATAAATTACCTGCGATTAAACGTCTAGTTGCGCCGGTGCGGCTTTGCTAACGTGCGGCCTCCCTGTCAATGGATGGAAAAGCCCTATGAATCAACCCACCAGCGCCGACGCCCTGAGCATCAGCCGCCGCAAGCTGTCGCCTCGTGCCACGCCGTATGTGTTTGCGTTGTACATGGCGACAATCATGGCGTTTCTGATGTCGTTGGTGATCACCGCCGCCAACTCGGGCATTGATAACGATTACCTGAGTAATGCCCTGCATGCCTACAAGCTGGCGATGCCCGTGGCGTTTTTGTGCATCCTGGTCGTGCGGCCAATCGTGGTGAAGCTGGTGGCGCTGACGGTGCACCCGCATCGTTGAGGATTATTCGCGCCAGTATTGCCCGACAGCGCCTTGCGCTCCCTGCACGGGATCGCTTTGCGGGAATGACAACTTCGCGATTTTTTCCAGTTGCTCGCGACTGGGGGCCTCGCGACAGATATCGGCGTGCGGGCCCGGAGGATAGGCACCGACCACCAGAAAGTCGTCGCTGCAACTCAGGTTGCAATGGCCGGTGCCGGCGGGCAGCAGCAACACATCACCGGCGCTGACCGGCACAACTTGTCCGTCGGGTCCGCCCAGCATCAATTGCGCATGGCCAGCCGCAACACCCAGCACTTCATGGCCTTCGGTGTGGTAGTGATGGAAGTCATAAACCCCATAGCGCCATTGCGGCGGCCAGCCGTTGGCGCGGAAGGTTTGTTCGAACAGGGCGGCGGGATCGCTGCCCTTGAGTTCAATCGCTTGCCGATAGATCAACACCGGCAGACGCGGGTTGTTCGGGACCCAGTCGTTGCGTTTCAGCTGCAGGGTTTGTACGGGCGTGGGCATGCTGTTCTCCTGTTCTGGCGTATTGACTGTTCCGGCGCCTTCGCGAGCAGGCCCGCTCCCACATTTAGACCTCGATCTCCTGTGGGAGCGAGCCTGCTCGCGAATGGCTTCGCCGCTTACTCAGCGGCTAAAGGGTGGACAGCCACAACGCGCACTTGCCTCAGAAAAACTCGTCGAGCAATCAATCGAAACTTCGCCAACCACCCAACTGTCCAGACCCTTACACCTTCCCGGCGGATGCTTTGCCGGGACAGCTCCATGCACCGGTGAAAGGCGAGGATCGAGATGACGATGACAGTGGGAGATTTTCTGGTTGAGCGGCTCAGCGAATGGGGCGTTACGCGGATTTTTGGTTATCCGGGTGACGGCATCAACGGCGTGTTCGGCGCGCTCAGCCGGGCCAAGGGCAAAATCGAATTCGTTCAGGCGCGGCATGAAGAAATGGCCGCGTTCATGGCCTCGGCGCATGCCAAGTTCACCGGCGAGTTGGGCGTCTGTATCGCCACCTCAGGCCCGGGCGCTTCGCACCTGATCACTGGCCTCTACGATGCGCGCATGGACCACATGCCGGTGCTGGCCATCGTTGGTCAGCAGGCACGCACGGCGCTGGGCAGTCACTACCAGCAAGAGCTCGATCTGGTGTCGATGTTCAAGGACGTCGCCGGGGCCTTTGTGCAGCAGGCTTCGGCGCCTTCGCAGGTGCGGCATTTGCTCGACCGCGCCGTGCGCACCGCAGTGGGTGAACGCCGGGTGACGGCGCTGATTTTGCCCAACGACTTGCAAGACCTGAAATACGAAGCGCCGGCGCGCGCCCATGGCACCGCGCATTCCGGGGTCGGTTACACGAAACCCAAAGTCGTGCCTTATGACGCCGATTTGCAGCGAGCCGCCGACGTGTTGAACGCGGGCGAGAAGGTCGCGATTCTGGTCGGCGCCGGGGCATTGCAGGCGACCGATCAAGTCATCGCGGTGGCTGAGAAGCTCGGCGCCGGCGTCGCCAAGGCGCTATTGGGCAAAGCCGCGCTGCCCGACGATCTGCCGTGGGTCACCGGCAGCATCGGCCTGCTCGGTACCGAACCGAGCTACAAACTGATGAGCGAATGCGACACCTTGCTGATGATCGGCTCGGGTTTCCCCTACGCAGAATTTCTGCCCAAGGAAGGTCAGGCGCGCGGCGTGCAAATCGATTTGCAGCCCGACATGCTGAGCCTGCGCTATCCGATGGAGGTCAATCTGGTCGGCGACTCGACAGAAACCCTCGCCGCGTTATTGCCCCTGCTCGAACAGAAAACCTCCGGCAAATGGCGCAAGAAAGTCGAAGGCTGGCGCGGCAGCTGGGAGAAAACCCTGGAAAAACGCGCCATGGCCAAGGCTGACCCGATCAACCCGCAAAGGGTGGTCTATGAGCTGTCGCCGCGCTTGCCCGATCAGGCCATCATCACCAGCGATTCCGGCTCGTGCGCCAACTGGTTCGCCCGTGACCTGAAAATCCGCCGTGGCATGCAATGCTCACTGTCCGGTGGTCTGGCTTCGATGGGCGCCGCGGTGCCCTACGCGATTGCAGCAAAATTCGCCCACCCCGAGCGGGCAGTCATCGCACTGGTGGGCGACGGTGCGATGCAGATGAACAACATGGCCGAGCTGATTACCGTCGCCAAGTACTGGCGGCAGTGGGCGAGCCCGAAATGGATCTGCGCGGTGTTCAACAACGAGGACCTCAATCAGGTCACGTGGGAGCAGCGGGTGATGGAGGGCGATCCGAAGTTCGAAGCCTCGCAAAGCATTCCCGATGTGCCTTACCACTTGTTCGCCATTTCCATCGGCCTGAAAGGCATTTTTGTCGATCGCGAAGAAGACGTCGCTGCCGCTTGGGAGCAGGCGCTGGCCTCGGAGGTGCCGGTGTTGATCGAATTCAAGACCGACCCCAATGTGCCGCCGTTGCCACCGCACATCAAACTTGAACAGGCGAAGAAATTCGCCACGACGCTGCTCAAGGGCGATCCGGATGAGGCCGGGGTGATCATGCAAACCGCCAAGCAAGTGCTCGGGGCGGTATTGCCCGGGAAGAAATAACCGGTTAACGCGGAGGTGTACTGTTGATTTTCATCGGGTGTGCCGGCTGGAGTTTAGGGCGCGAGCATTGGCCGGCATTTGCGGCTGAGGGTACGCACCTACAGCGCTACGCCACGCGCCTCGATTGCGTGGAAATCAACAGCTCGTTCTACCGCCCGCATCGTCGACAAACCTATGAGCGTTGGGCCGATGGCGTACCTGAGGCCTTTCGCTTTTCGGTGAAAATACCCAAACACATCACCCATGAATTGCGTTTGGCGGAATGCGAGTCCGCGCTGGACACATTCCTGGCTGAATGCGGCGGGTTGGGTGATCGGCTGGGCTGTTTACTCGTGCAATTGCCGCCATCGCTGGCGTTCGATGAAGCCATCGCCGGAGGCTTTTTCACGGCATTGCGCCAGCGTTTTACCGGCCCCGTGGTGCTTGAGCCAAGGCATGAATCGTGGGTCTGCGCCGAGCCGATGCTAATAACTCACCAGATCGTTCAAGCGGCGGTCAATCCCTCGCGCATCAGCAGTGATGCTTCGCCCAGTGGCTGGGCGGGAACGCGGTATTGGCGCCTGCACGGTTCACCGCGTATTTACCACAGCGCCTACGCTTCGGCGTATCTGCAAAACCTCGCACAAGCCCTGCATTCAGCGGCCGCGACCGGTGCTGCGACCTGGTGCATTTTCGACAACACCGCCAGCGGCGCAGCGCTGGGCAACGCCTTGGCGCTGACCGCGCTGACTTCAGGTTGAATCAGACCGACAAGTGCTCATACAGAATCGTCGCACCGACAATCATCAGCACCACGCCACCGACGATTTCCGCGCGCTTGCCAACCACTGCGCCGAGCACCCGGCCGAGCATCACGCCAATGGTCACCATGGTCATGGTCGCCAGACCGATCGCTGCTGCCGCCACCCAGATATTCACGTCGACAAACGCCAGGCCGACGCCAACGGCGAGCGCGTCGATGCTGGTGGCAAACGCGGTGACGGCGAGAATCAGGAAGGAGTGCGAGCCGGGTTTTTCTTCTTGCTCTTCTTCGTGTTTCAGGCCGTTGTAGATCATGTGCAGACCGAGAATCACCAGCAGGCTGAAGGCGATCCAGTGGTCCCATTCGGCCACCCAACGGGTCGCCGCCTGGCCGATCAGCCAGCCAATGATGGGCGTGATGGCTTCGATCACGCCGAAGATCAGGCCGGTGCGCAGGGCTTCGGTAAGACGCGGTTTGTGCAGGCTGGAGCCTTTGCCAATAGCGGCGGCGAACGCATCCGTGGACATGGCCAAAGCGAGGAAAATGAGGGAAACAGGATTCACGGCGGCACACTTCCAGTCGGGCTATGAGTCAACGACACAACCACACGCCCGACTTTAGGCATGGATGTGTCGTCGGTCTCACCAACCAAAAGGTGTTCGCACCACGGCATGTTGCCGAGAATGTTGATACGAACGCTTCCGAAAGGCTCGGAAACAGGCTACTCCCCAACGAGGCTGCGGATCTTATGCGGGCAAACATGAAAATTTCGTCAAAACCACGGCATCGGCAATCAGGTTTAACAAGTCACGCCGGCCGCTCGTTGATGCGCAGTTCTGCGCACAAGCCGCCACGCGGCAAGTTGTACAGCTGCAAGGTGCTGCCGATCTTGCTGACGATCATCTGCACAATCGCCAGACCCAGACCGGCGCCATTGGCGTGACCGTGGCTGTAGAAGCGCTCGAACAGCCGCGCGTAATCCGCTTCGTCGATGCCGGGGCCGGCGTCCTCGACACTGATGTACACCGCACCCGATGTTTGCGGCTGGACCTGCACGCGCACTTCGCTGCCGGGCGGGGCGAAGTTCAAGGCGTTGGTGACTAGATTCTGCAAGGCGATGGCCAGCGCCACAGGGTCGGTTTCGACCGGGCAGTGATAGTCGCTGTCGAGGGTCAGTTCGACGTCTTTTTCCAGCGCCAGCGGCGCCAGTTCGGCGAGTTCCTCGCGCACCAGCGCGGTCAGCTCCACCGCACTTCTTTGAGGGTTGGCCAGGCGCGGCTCGATGCGTGCCATCGTCAGCAACTGGCTGGCGATGCGGGTAGCGCGATCCACCGCGCTGACCAGAAACTCCAGCGCCTCCTCACGTTGTTGCGCGGTACTGGCCAACTGCGCGTTTTGCGCATGGATACGCAGGATCGCCAGCGGCGTGCGCAGCTCGTGGGCGGCGTCCGCGATGAAGCGGCGCTCGCGAGCGAGCAGATTGTCGATCTGCTGCAACAGGCGATTGAGCGCGGTTTGCATCGGTTCAAGATCATGGGGCAGGGGGCGCAGATTCAGCGGTTTGAGGGTGTCGGTGTTGCGCCCGCGAATGGTCTGCGCCATGGCCCGCAGCGGTTGCAGACCCCAGCCGATGGCCAGCCAGATCAGGATCGCCAGTGCTGGCACGCCAATCACACTCGGCCACAACGTGTGGCCGACAATGCGCTCGATCAAATCCTGGCGCATGTCATCGCGCTCACCGACCCAGATCAGCAACCCTTGCTGCGAGTCCTTGAGCAGGAAGGCACACCAGTCGCGGCCGTTTTCCATCAGATCATGGGAACCGAGGGTGGTCGGCGGTTCTTTGAGTTCCGGCGCTTCGGCCGAGCGCATCAGCAATTGCCCGTCGCTGCGCCAGACCTGAAAGGTCAAACGGGTTTCGTAGGGGTGCGCTGCTTCGCCGTCACCGACCCGGCTCATCGCTTGATCGAAGGCCTGATGCAGCCGCTGCCAGTTGTTATCGCCCGGTGCACGTTGTGCCAGCACACCTTGCAGCAGGCGTGCGCTCTGCGCCAGTTGCGCGTCGTAGACCTCTTCGATTTCATGGTGACTGTCGCGCAGCACCAGCCAACTGATCAACAAATCGCCCATCAGCACCAGAATCAGCACCGGCACCAGAATTCGCGCACGTATCGAGATCATGGTTTGACCGCCACCACGTAACCGACGCCGCGCACGGTACGGATCAACTCGGTCGAAAGTTTTTTGCGCAGGTTGTGAATCAGCACTTCGAGGGTGTTGCTCTCGACCCGTTCCTGCCAGCCGTACAGCGCCCCGGACAGGCGCTCGCGGGTGACGACTTTGCCGGGCCGGGCCATCAATTGATGCAGCAGTTGATACTCCATCGGCGTCACCACCACCTCATTGCCGTGCCAGGTGACTTGCTGGCTGACCGGATCCAGGCACACCCCGGCATGTTCCAGCACCGGTTGCGCACGGCCCTGACTGCGCCGCAGCAAGGCTCGGATGCGCGCCTTCAACTCATCGACATCGAACGGTTTGATCAAGTAATCGTCGGCACCGGCGTCGAGCCCGGCAATGCGTTCGGCGGTGCCGTCGCGGGCGGTGAGGATCAACACCGGCAAATCCTGTTGCTCGCCGCGCAATTGTTGCAGCAAGGCCAGGCCGTCGAGCCGGGGCAGACCGAGGTCGAGCAGGAGCAGATCGAAGCTTTCACTGCGCAGCGCATGCAAGGCACTGACGCCGTCCTGCAACCAGTCGAGGGTGTAGCCCTCGCTGCTCAGGGCAACGCGAATGCCTTGTCCGAGGGCACGATCATCTTCGACCAGAAGCAGGCGCATGGGCGGTTCTCTGTTGGCAATACGGTGTTTGATGGGCGGCATCATGCCGCCGCGCATCGCGCCGTGGCAGGCCTTCCGACGGGAAAGATGTAACGACTCGTTGCCAACTAAGCTTTCGCTAAGGTTGCTTTTGCACAGTGACGCCTTCCTCATCCAGCGAGAGTGATTCCATGCGCAAACTGCTGCTGTTGTCTTTGATCGTCGCCAGCCCGTTGGCCGTCGCCGGCCCGCAATGCACCACCGCCGAGCGCTCACAATGGCAAGACCAGAAGGTCTTTCAGGAACAACTGAAAGCCCAGGGCTACGAGATCAGCAAGTTCAAGGTCACCGACGGCAACTGCTACGAGATTTACGGGTTCGACAAGGACAAGCGCAAAGTCGAGATCTACCACGACCCGGTCAGCGGTAAAGCGGTCAAGACCGAGATCAAGGGCTGATGCCGAGCGCGTCCCTGCGCTTGTGGGACCCCGTGGTGCGGCTGTTTCATCTGTCGATCGCGGGCGTTTTCGTCGCTAATTACTTCTTCAATGAAGCCGGCGACGACTGGCATGTCTGGCTCGGTTATTACGCCATGGGCTGGTTGCTGGTGCGCACAGTGTGGGGATTTATCGGGCCGCGCAGTGCGCGCTGGGCGGACTTCTGGCCGACGCCATCGCGTTTGCTCGGCCATGCACGGTCGCTGCTGGCCGGGCGGCCCGAACATCGCCTCGGCCACTCGCCCATTGGCGCGCTGGTGATGATCCTGATGTTGCTGGCCTTGCTGACCATCGGCCTCAGCGGTTGGGCGATGGAAGAGGTCGACGCCTTGTGGGGCGCCGATTGGCCGCTATCGATCCACCAAACCGCTGCGGACGGCCTGCTCGTGCTCGTCTGCATCCACATCGCTGCGGCGCTGTTTGAAAGCTTTCAGGTGCGCGACAACTTGCCGTTGTCGATGCTCACGGGACGCCGTCGCCGCTTGCCAGACGACTCGACGCGCTGACAAGGATGTCTGCTGATTGTTAACCCTCCTGTCCTTGCCGCGAGTCCACTATGCGTGCGTTGTCCTTTCGCTTGAAATTCATTCTCGGCAGCCTCGCGGTGTGCCTGATCTTTGTGGCTGCGTGGCGCAGTCATCCGTCGCACGTGCTGGCGCCTTTCGCGCTCTCGACCGCGCCGGTTGATGCCGCACCGCAAGCCTCCGAACCGATGTACAACAGCCGTTTCGTCTCCTCGCAACTGGACGATTTCGTGCATTCGTCCTCGGTCACGGCGCTGCCCGGCGGTGACTTGATGGCGGTGTGGTTTGCCGGCTCGCGCGAAGGCGCTGCCGACGTGCAGATCCGCACCGCGCGGTTCGACGCGAAAACCTCGGAGTGGGGCGCCGAACACGTGTTGGCGACCCGTGAATCCACCCGCGACGGCACGCGCCGCTACATTCGCAAACTGGGTAACCCGGTGATCGCCCTCGCGCCGGATCAGCGTTTGTGGATGTTTTATGTGTCGGTATCGGTTGGCGGCTGGGCCACCAGTGCGATCAATGCGATGGTCTCCGATGATTTCGGGCGCAACTGGTCGACGCCTCGACAGTTAGTCACCTCGCCGTTTTTCAACATCAGCACGTTGGTGCGCGCCGCGCCGGTGTTCCATGCCGACGGCTCGATTGGCTTGCCGGTGTACCACGAATTCATGGGCAAATTTGCCGAGTACCTGTACCTGAGCGCCGACGGTGCGGTGATCGACAAGTTCCGCATCAGCCGTGGCAAACACTCGTTGCAGCCGACCATCGTGCCGCTGGATGGCCACCGTGCCGTAGCGATGTTGCGCTATGCCGGCGAGACCCATCATCGCGTGCTTGCCAGCCGCACCAACGACGCCGGCCAGACCTGGAGCGAACCGTATCCGCTGGAGCCGGCCAACCCCAACTCGTCGCTGGCGGCGGTGGGCACGGCCGATGACGGCTTGCTGGTGGCGCTCAACGATCTGCAGGACGGCCGTTTCAAACTCAGCCTGTACGGCACCGATGCCAACCTCAACGATTGGCGCAGCGTTATTGATCTCGACCAATCGCCCGATCCGCTTGGCCAGCCGTTCGCCCCTGAAACCTACAAAGCGATCATCGGCGAAGGCTTCCGGGCCTCCAGTGGTGCGCGACGCTTGCCGCTGGAACAGCGCTTTCTGAGCAATCTCGACTACCGCGTGTGCAAACCGCGCGGCTGTGACTTCGAGTACGAATACCCGTATTTCAGCCGGGGTTCGGACGGTCTCTATCACCTGGTGTATTCGTGGAATAACACCTTTATCAAACATGTCAGCTTCAACGATGCGTGGCTGGCGGAGCGCCTGTGATGATCTTTCCCTGGCAAGCCCATTTGAGTTTTGTCCTGCTCGGTTTTGTCCTGCTGAGTGCGTTTCGCTTCAACCGGCGCTGGCGGCCGTGGCTGCTGCCGGTGTTGGCGTTGGTTAGTTTTATCCCGGTTAACGACCTGCCGTTGGCAGCCTATGTGCGCAGCTTTACCGACGACCTGGCGATCACCACGCTGGTGTTGCTCGGCTGGGCGAGTCTGCTGCGGTTGGGCGTGATTGCGCCGTTGCCGACGATCAAACGCGTGCAGGTGCTGGTGCTGTTTACCGTGTTGGCGCTGATGCTGTACCCGGCGACGATGGGCCTGACGTATGTCGATCCGTACCGCTGGGGCTTCAACCCGCGACCGATGATTGTGCTGGTCGGGCTGACCACGTTGGCGCTGTTGTGGCTGCGCAACGGGTTGGGCGTGGCGATGCTGGCGCTGGGTACATTGGCCTTCGCGCTACGCCTCAAGGCTTCGGAAAACTATTGGGATTACCTGATCGATCCGCTGTTGCTGGGCTATTGCCTGGTGGCCGGCGCGGCATTGTGCATCCGCGAAGTCTGGCGTCTGCTGCGCCCGGTCTCGGCCGTGCCGACATCCTCAATCTGAATCACCCCACAGAGGTCAACGATGGCTTGGTTGCAATCGCGGCGCCTGCGCTACGGCGTCGGCGCGGCAGGTTTGGTGTTTTTACTGTTGGCCATGTTGCGGCTGGTGTTTGTGCTGGGTTTTTCCGGTCTTGACCTCAGCGCGTTTGCCGACGACCCGCAACTGCGCGAAACCCTCGGCATCGGTTTGCGCTTCGACCTGCGTCTGGCCGTGCTGCTGATGTTGCCGCTGGCCGTTCTGGCCTGGCTGCCGCGCTGGAACCTGACCCGTGTGCCGATGTTGCGCCGTGTAACGCGGGGTTATTGGTTGCTGGCGCTGGGCGCAGTCGGCCTCATCTACATCATCGATTTCGGCCATTACGCCTACCTCGGCGTGCGCATCAATGCCACGGTGTTGCGTTATCTGGAAGACGCGCAGATCTCGCAGCAAATGGTCTGGGAAAGCTACCCGGTGCTGTGGATTGCCCTCGGCTGGCTGGCGGTGCTGTCGCTGTGGTTCTACGGATTTCTGCGCCTGGAACGCGCGACGCTGGCGCGCGAACCTCGGGTCATCCGCCGCACCTCGCTGGCCTTGGGCACTGGACTCGGGTTAGTCACCGTGCTGCTGGCGTTGCTCGGTCGCGTCGAAAATCTCAATCTGGAAAACCCGGTGCCGTTGCGCTGGAGCGATGCGTTTTTCTCCGGCAATGCGCAGATTGCCGCCGTAGGCCTGAACCCGGTGCTGTTTCTGTACGACACGCTCAAGGCTGGGCAGACGCAGTTCGATGAAGCCCAGGTGCGCGAGCATTACCCGGTGATTGCACGGTACTTGGGTGTCGATCAGCCGGACCCGCAACGCCTCACATTCGAGCGACAGCAAGCGGTGCAGCCATACCGGGTCGCGGGTGCGCCGAACGTAATGTTCGTCATGCTCGAATCGTTGGGCACCAGTGCGGTGGGCGCCTATGGCAACCCGCTGAACCCGACGCCGAATCTCGATCAACTGGCGACCGAGAGCTGGTTTTTCCGGCACTTTTACGTGCCGGTCACCGGCACCGCAAAAACCGTGTGGGCCAGTATCACCGGGGTGCCGGACGTGACCCGTCAGGAGACCGCCACCCGCCATCCGTTGATCACCCGTCAGCACACGCTGATCAACGCCTTCAGCGATTATCAGAAGCTCTACATGATCGGCGGCAATGCCGGCTGGGCGAATATCAATGCGCTGATCCAGCAAAGCATCGAGGGTGTGAAGCTGTATCAGGAGAGCGACTGGCGTTCGCCACTGGTGGATGTCTGGGGGATTTCCGACCTCGACCTGTTCAAGGAAAGCGACCGCATCCTGCGTGATCTGCTCAAAGACCGACCGTTCTTCGCCTACGTGCAAACCTCGGGCAACCACCGGCCGTTCACCATTCCCAAGGACAACGATGGCTTCCAGATCAGTCATCTGTCGCTGGAGCAGGTGCAAGCTGCCGGTTCACGCAGCGTCGAGCAATACAATGCCGTGCGCCTGCTGGACTTCAACATTGGCAAGCTGATGGAACTGGCCAAGGCCGGCGGCTATTACGACAACACGATTTTCGTGTTCTTCGGCGACCACAACACCCGCATCAGCCAGATCCCGCACATGCCACCGGCCTTCGAACAACTGGGGCTGGAAAGCAACCATGTGCCCATGCTGATTCATGCGCCGGGCTTGCTTAAACCCAAGCGGATCGATGAAGCGGTGGGGTTGGTGGATTTGCTGCCGACGGTGGCAGGCATGGCTGGCATCCCGTTCAGCAACGGCGCGATGGGCCGCGATATTCAGCAGCCGGCGCCGGAAGGCGAACGCGTGGTGCCGCTGGTGTTGCGCGAAGGCACGTTCCCGTTGATTGGTGGCGTGACGCAACACCATTTGCTGCAGATGCAACACGACGGCAGTGCGCCGACATTGCATGATCTGCGTTCTGCGACGCCGCTGGACAATGTTGCTGAGCAGAACCCGGAGGAATTTCAGCGGTTGGTGGAGTTGACGCGTGGACTGCATGAAAGTGCGCGGTTGATGTTGTATCGGAATGTGCGGTGAGGGCTGAATTGGCGAGGGGGAAGGGCGCGGACTAGAGTTGTGGGTCTCCTGTCCGTCGAGAATCTTGCGATGAAAAAAGCCGAGGGCACCGAATCCGCTTCCGTTCTGATTGATCAACGCATCGCCGAGCTGGGGGACTGGCGCGGTGAAACGCTGGCGCAGATCCGCGTGATCGTGCATAGGGCTGATCCCGAAGTGGTTGAGGAATGGAAGTGGCGGGGTGTGCCGACGTGGTCGCACAATGGAATTATCAGCACCGGCGAGACGTACAAGGCTGCGGTGAAAATGACCTTTGCCAAGGGGGCGTCACTGGACGATCCGGCGGGGTTGTTCAATGCCAGTCTGGAGGGCAATACGCGACGGGCGATTGATTTCCACGAGGGTGACCGGATTGATGAGAAAGCGTTGATTGCGCTGATTCGGGCGGCCGTGAAACTCAATATGGCGAAGAAGCCCTCACCCTAGCCCTCTCCCAGGGGGAGAGGGGACTGACCGGAGTGTTGATGCGAGTTACGCCGACGTGAAATATCGAGTTGAACTCAGGATTTGAAAAGCACACAAACCGGCTCCCTTTCCCCTCGCCCCCTTGGGGGGGTGAGGGGGTAGATCCAGCAGACTGCTGCGATTGCATTGAGCGGCACTAATTACCATCAGCCACTTTACGTTCGATCTCATCAATCTTGCGTTGCAGCGTCTCGGCGTCCTGCTCTTTCTCTCGGGTGGACGAAGGCGTGATGATCTCATCCACGGCTTTGGTGTCATCGTCCTGGTCTTCAAGATCGCGCTCGACCACATTCACCGGTTTGCCGGACGTATCGGTTGGCGGGGCGTTCGGGGTTTTGTTGTCATCGTTGTTCATTGTGCTGACCTCCAGTGGTGTAAACGTTGGAGGTGGCGGTACGGTAAGCGTTCGATAATTCTGTGGCTCAGTGGAATGAACGGTGCAGAAACTTTGCGTCGCAAAGCGGGCTCGTTCTGATACCGGCAATGCCCCTGCAGGAGCGGCCGTAAACCGCTCCTGCAAGGTTCAGGTTCAGTCCTTGAGAATGTCGCGATCCTTGGTTTCCGGCAGGAAGAACGTGCCGAGTATCGCCGTCATCACCGCAATCACGATCGGATACCACAAGCCGTAGTATATATCCCCCGTGGCCGCGACCATGGCGAACGCCACCGTCGGCAGGAAGCCGCCAAACCAGCCGTTACCGATGTGATACGGCAGCGACATCGAGGTGTAGCGGATGCGGGTCGGGAACAGTTCGACCAGCCACGCCGCAATCGGGCCGTAGACCATGGTCACGTAGATCACCAGCACGGTGAGCAGGAGCAGCACCATTGGGTAGTTGGTTTTTGCAGGGTCAGCTTTTTCCGGATAACCGGCGTCTTTGAGTGCGGTGCCGAGGGTCGCGGTGAACGCGTCGTTGCGCGCCTTGAAGTCGGCAGCCGGCAGGGCACTGCCTTCAAAACTCTCGACCACTTTGTCACCGATGCGCACTTGCGCGACGGTGCCAGGTTCGGCGATCACGTTCTCATAAGGAATCGCCCGTTTCGCCAAAAGAGTCTTCGCCAGATCGCAGGAGCTGGTGAATTTGGCCTTGCCCACCGGGTCGAACTGGAACGAACACTGGTCGGGGTTGGCGATGACTTTGACCGGGTTTCTCTCCTGAGCGATGAACACGTCAGGGTTGCCGTACTGGGTTAGCGCGTGGAAAATCGGGAAGTAGGTCAGTGCCGCCAGCATGCAGCCGACCATGATGATCGGCTTGCGCCCGATCCGGTCGGAGAGGCTGCCGAAAATCACGAAGAACGGCGTGCCGATCAGCAACGAACCGGCGATCAGCAGGTTGGCGGTCTGCGGGTCGATCTTCAGCGTCTGCAGCAGGAAGAACAGCGCGTAGAACTGCCCGGTGTACCAGACGACCGCTTGCCCGGCGGTGCCGCCGAGCAACGACATGATCACCACTTTGAGGTTGTCCCAGCGCGCGAAGGATTCGGTCAGCGGCGCTTTTGACGCCTTGCCTTCAGCCTTCATTTTCTGGAACACCGGCGACTCGCTCAGTTGCAGGCGGATGTACACCGAGACGATCAGCAGCAGGATCGACAGCAGGAACGGGATCCGCCAGCCCCAGGCTTCGAATGCCTCAGTGCCCAACACCGTGCGGCAGGCGAGGATCACCAGCAGCGACAGAAACAGGCCCAGGGTCGCAGTGGTTTGAATCCATGAGGTGAAAAAGCCGCGTCGATTGCGTGGCGCGTGCTCGGCGACGTAAGTCGCAGCGCCGCCATACTCGCCACCCAGCGCCAAGCCTTGCAGCAAACGCAGGGTAATCAGGATCACCGGCGCGGCGACGCCGATGGTCGCGTAACCGGGCAACAGACCGACAATCGCGGTCGAGACACCCATGATCACAATGGTGATGAGGAACGTGTGTTTGCGCCCGATCATGTCACCGAGCCGGCCAAACACAATCGCCCCGAACGGCCGCACCGCGAACCCCGCCGCGAAGGCCAGCAGGGCAAAAATGAACGCGGTGGTTTCGTTGACACCGGCAAAGAAGTGCTTGGCGATGATCGCCGCCAGTGAGCCGTAGAGGTAAAAGTCGTACCACTCGAAAACCGTGCCAAGGGACGAAGCGAAGATAACCTTGCGCTCCTCCTTGGTGATGCCGCCGCTGCGCGGTGGACTGCCGGTGGATGCTGTGTCGATTGTGGCCATGGGTGTTCTCCGTCGTGCTTATTGTTGTAGGCCGGAGTCCCCCGTTACTGCTTATCGCACTCTGGCCTTGTGGCATATGCCGCAACTGCTCTCGCGTGAAACTTGCACAGTCTGACCGCCTCGCATTGCTGCAAGGTTTCTTTGAGCATAATCAGCTTCTGGCAGATATCCACTCGCGTACTTGGCCGTAGTGGCAATTAAAGATCACTTGCCCGCGGCCGATACCTGCCGACCAGCCCACTTAGAATTCACTTTTCAGGGAAGATGCTCATGAATGCTTCATTGCAGAGCGCTGCCGCGCAAATCCGTCAGGCCGTTCGCATCGCCACCGAAGGTCTGGTGGGGCGTGAGCAGTTGGCCGAACTGATCGTTCTGGCCGCGGTGGCACAGGAGCATATTCTGGTCATCGGCCCGCCAGGCACCGCGAAAAGTGCGGTCGTGCGCCGGGTTGCGCAATCGATGGGCGGGCGCTATTTCGAGTATCTGCTGGGGCGGTTTACCGAACCTTCGGAACTGTTCGGCGCGGTCGACCTGAAAAAGCTTCGCGAAGGCACGGTGGAAACCGACGTCAGCGGCATGCTGCCTGAAGCCGATATCGTCTTCCTTGATGAGGTGTTCCTCGGTTCGACGGCCATTCTTAACACGCTGCTTGGCGTGCTTAACGAGCGGCGTTTCCGGCGTGGGCATACGCAGATTCAGTGCCCGCTGCGGGTCTGCGTCGGCGCCTCCAACGGCTTGCCCGACGATGAAGCGCTGGCGGCGTTTGGCGACCGCTTTCTGCTGCACCTGTTCGTCGAGTCGGTGCCGGACAATCAGCTGGAAGCGATGCTCGCCGGCGGCTGGCAGTCCGAGCAACGCCCGGTTCAACAGTTGCTCGGTCTGAGCCAGCTCGACACGCTGGGTCAGGCTCTGAAGAGCGTTGACCTGAGCGCCGTGCGCCCGGCGCTGGCCCAAGCCATTCGCCGATTGCGTGAGGCCGGCATTCAGTTGTCGGATCGACGCATCGTCAAGTCCCAGCGCCTGATCGCTGCCGCCGCGTTGCTCGGTGGTCGAGTGGAGGCCAGCGCCGCCGATCTGTGGCCGCTGCTGTACGTGTTGCCAACCAAGGAAACCCAGCAGCACGGTCGCGAGGTGCTGCGCGAGATGTTCACCCAGTCGAGCAACCGCCATCTGTTCAGCGCGGTGGAGGAGGCGACCCTGCAGCCGATGTCGCGGGTCAGTCGCCTGCTGGAAACCGCCGAAGATTATCTGGCGCGCACTGAACCGCCGGCCGGTGCCTTGCTGGAGGGTCTGCTGCGTGAGATCGACGCCAACTTCAACGACCTGACCATCCCGGCGACGTTGCACGACGTTCGCGGCCAGCTCGCCCGTTTGCTGACGACTGCCGCATGAATGGCAAACCGCTGAGTTGGGCCTGGCGCTTGCGGCCGGTGGCAGCGGCGCCACAGGCTGCCGTGGCGTGGGGCGAAGCCGCCCGGCGTCTGCATGCGCGATTGCTGGCGATACCGGATGAACAGGCCTCGCGCCTGCATACCACGGCCAATCGCGACGTGCTGCTGGTGAGCGGCGCGGCGGCGGATCTGCCGTGGGTCGATGGCGTTGCCTATGCGGCGATGGACGAGCGTGCGCCCGGGCTGTGGTTGCCCACCAGTTGGGAGCCGGATGTACCGACCGACCTGCTGGCACAGGCGTTGTCGCACCGCTTCTCGCGGGCGCCGCTGCTGCTGTGGCGTGATCCACCGGCGGTGGTACCGCTCGATCGGCAATTGCCGGTGAGCGCAGAACATTTGCAGCGCATTGACGATTTTTGGGCGGGGCGCTGATGCAGTTACCTGAATCTCTGCAACCGTGGCGCGAATGGCTGGAATGGTTCGCCCCGGAACAACTGCCGCTATTCGCCGATCTGCTTGGACGGCTCAACCCGGTACTGGGCCCGCTGCGCGGTGTGCAACAGGGCGGCGTGCCCGAGCCCGATGGCTTGGGCGATTTGCAGCGGCGTGGGCCTTATGATCGGCTGCTGACCAGCGAATGGCTGCTGGCCGACGAAGTGCCTGACGAGTTTTTGCGCCGCGCGGCTGTAGGCGAACACCTGTTCCTCGCGCCGCAATATCGTGGGCAACAGGCCAGTCGCCTGATTGTCGCGCTGTTTGACGCCGGGCCGCTGCAACTGGGCGCTGCGCGCCTGGTGCACATGGCGCTGCTGATTCTGCTGGCACGTCGTGCGAAAGAGGCGGGTGCCGAACTGCGTTGGGGCATTTTGCAGCAGGAGCCAGTCTTGCACGAGGTCGATTCGGCGGCGCAACTCAAGCGATTGCTGAGTGCACGAACCTTTACCACTGTGGGTGATGGACACTGGCAGACGTGGCGCAGCTGGCTGCGCACCACGTCAATGCCGGTCGGTGAGTGCTGGCTGGTGGGGCAACGTCTGCCGGTCATTGACGGGAAGATATGCACCCATCGCGTGCAGGTCGCGCGCAGTCTTGATGGCAGCAGCCTGTCCGTGCAATTGCAGGCAACGGATACCCGTCGCGTACGCCTGCCGATGCCCGATGAGCGCTTGGCCCTGCAATTGCTCAAAGGCCAGTTCGAGGGTGAAGTGGTCAATGCTGCGCCGACGGCCAAGGGTTGTGTGCCGCGGGTGGCGCTCACGCGGCCGCCGGTCATTTCCAGTGCCGGCAGCCATGTCGCGCTAAAGATGCTCGATGAACCCGGCATGGTGGTGATCAAGTTACCAGCGCCATACCAGAAAAAACCTTTGGAAGTGCGCCGCAACCTCTGGAGCTCGGGACGTACAGCGCTGACGGCTCTGTTCTTCGGCCGCGCAATCGGGGCGGTTTTGAGCGACTCTCTGCAGCTGACATTCTGGAGTATTCCCGGCCTGAAACCTGTCGATAAGCCGGGTCTGGAAGAGTTAGGGCTGCCGCCGGGGACCGCCTGTTTCCTTCCCGCGGTAGGTTTGCGCGGTTACTCCGCCAGCCGTTTGTTTCTGCTCGATACCCAAGGACATCTGGCCTTCTGGATCGTGGAAATTGCAAAAAATGCCAATACCCCGGGAACCCGGCAGACTCATCGCCTGGCGACAGAGGTAATCGCCATCGCCAAGGTGGACGCTGACGCAATGGCTTATGTGCGCCGCGAAGGCACTCGGTTGTACGCCCATTCGGTGAATCCGGAAGGGCGGGTCACTTCTGCGCATGCAGTGGGATTGGCCGATGGCGTCAGTCAGGTGCTGTTTGCCGCCAGTTATCACTGGCGTAACGGTTTTGGGGGTTGCGCGTTGCTCACAGTGAAAAATGAGTGCGAAAGCTGGCGTGTGGTCTCGGTCAAGGCTTCGCCATCCGACGCGCAACGCATTGATCTGGCCCGTGGCTGGAAAGGCATCGGTTTGCTGCAAGACGACAACGAGCGTTACTCGCTGTTGATGATCAGCCCCGGTCAGCAGGCTATCGCCCTGTGGCACGGAGATGACATGGAGACGTTATTCACCACCAGCGAGGTGATTGCCAAGGTCAGCTTCTGTCCTTTGAGCGGTCTGGTTGCCGTACTGACCAGCGCCCGCGAACTGCTGGTCTACGCGGTACCCCAGCGCCTCCTGCGTTTGCAGGTAATTTGTAATGAAAAACCGGAAAACAAGGACGCCAGCCATGCTTGAACACGCCGCCGCGTTGATTCGCCGCCCGGTTTTGAGCGGTCACCAGCGCATCGAAGGGCTGTGGTTCTCCGCTGAACGGTTCGCCCAGCACGAACGTGAGCGCTTGATCATCGAGCATTGGCAAACCGCTGCCAGCGCTTACCGTTTCGCCGACGGTGATCTGCTGCGCTTTGCTCTGCCACTGACCGTGCAGTGCGAGACCTTGCTTGGCTGGCCGTTGATTCGTCAGGGCAAGGTGCTGTGTTCTGCCGTGCTCGACCCGCAGGAAATGCGTGATCTGCCGGCCGCTGATCTCTGGCTGGTACGCGGCAGCCATGTCAGTGCTCTGCATCTGCGCGATGCCGAAGTGTTGGCGCCGGGTGAGTGGATTGATATCAGTGGCGTGACGTTGCTCGACACCTATGACTGTCGCAACATACTGCCGCCGCCAGTGCTGGAGCCGCTGGAGGTCGCCAGCGATGTGCGCGAGATTCTCGGCAAAAACCTGAAACCGGTCAGCCCCGAGCAGCAGAAGACTCTGCAGGCGCTGATCGCGCGTCAGCAGAAAGCGCCGCAGGCATCGCCCGACGCCGTCGTGTCACCCGCAAGCGTCGGCGGGACAGTGCCTGATGCCAAAACTCTGCCGTGGCTGAAACTCAGTGTGACGCTGGTGTTGCTGGTGGCGGTGTTCTGGATGGGCGCCCAGGGCCGGCACACCGATGTGAACGCTGTGACGCCCGCGCCGGTGACGTCGCTGTCGTTGCAGATCGGTGCCGTCGTAGTAGGCACGCTGATTGCCGGGGTCGCGTTGACCCTGTTGCTGTTCGGGTTGCGTCATCTGTTGCGGCGCGTGGCGTCCGTGCCGTTGCCATTGCCGGGTGCGCCGACCCATTCGCCCGCAGACATTGCGCCGCGGGCGCGACCGCTCCAACACAAACCTGCGCTGTGGCGTCGATGGGTGACACGTCTGACCCGGCACTCGCGGCTGTCTGCGCTGTACGGCCGGCGTCAGGCAGCCTATATGCAGCGCATGTTCGAGATGTTCGAGAACGGCGATTATGAAGAGGCGCTGCGCCATGCGATTCCGCTGGGCGGTGGCGAGCACAGCGGTGAGCAGTCGTTCGGCACGCCACAGCGGCGCCAGGATCTGTCGATCAGCCAACACCAGGGGCTCGCCCGCTCGATAGTCTTCGAGCAAGACGTCGAGGGGCATCTGCGCCAGATCTACCGCCAGACCTTCCAGCGACTCGACCGTGAAGGCCGGATTGAGGAGGCGGTGTTCGTCCTCGCCGAACTGCTCAAGGTACAGCAGGAGGCGCTCGACTATCTGGAAAAACACGGCCGCCAACAACAGGCCGCCGACCTCGCGCTGGCCTGGGACATGCCTGCCGCGACCATCGTGCGTCTGCTATGCCTGGCCGGTAACTGGCAGCGCGCCTTGCTGGTGGCGCGCCGCGATGAAGCCTTCGCTGACGCCGTGGCGTTGCTCCAGGACAAATCGCCGTTATACGCCGAGCGCCTGCGTCTTGAGTGGGCCGAATCCCTGGCGCGCAAAGGCCTTTGGTTGCAAGCCGTCGAGGTTGTCTGGCCGCTGCCGGCGGAGCGCGAGCGCGCCACGCAATGGTTGTTGAATGCCGAAATGGCCGGCGGCAGCCTGGCCCTTGGAGCGCTGGTCAAGCGCGCGATTCTGCTCCCCGACACCTTGTTGGCTTATGCCGATCAGGTCGAGCAATTGCGTGATGATCCTGCCCGCTACGCCGAGCGTGCGGTACTGGCCGAAAGCCTGTTGCAGCACAAGGCGCACGCCAGCCAGCTGGCCTGGTTGGCGAGCGCCACCGTCCACGCGATCATCGCCGATCAGGTGGGCGGGCAGGGGCGTTTGTCTCTGCTGCAGTTGCAGGCACTGGTCAGTATGAGCAAGGACAAACTCTTGCAGGCCGACCTGCCGCAGCAATTGCCCGCGCGGCCTGCGCCCTACACACAGGTCACCGGCAGCGAACCCCTACAATGGACTGCGCCGGCCATGGGCAGCCGGATGATCCGGGATGCTGTGCCGCTCGATGATCAGCGCTACTTGCTGGCATTGGGCGAGGCCGGCGCAGTGGTGGTCGACGCGCATGGCAACACGCTCTACCAATTCGCGATGCCTGCGCAATACATCGTTCTGGCCCATGGGCGGCAAGTGGCACTGCTGGTCGCCCGACGCAATGAAGTGTGGCGTATCAGCAAAGTGGATCTGGTCACGCGCATCGCAACGGATCTCGGCGTGCAGATGTTCAATGTGTTCAGCCGCACCTTCAACGGTTCGAACTGGACCATCGGCCGTGGGCGACAACTGCGTGTGGTGGATGTCGATCGTGGATTCGAAACGCTGTGGCACGTGAGCGATTTGCCCGGCGAGGTCATTGGCATGAAGGATGACACGTACAACGAATCTTTATGGCTGAGTGATGCGCAAGCGGGCCTGGAGTTATGGCATTACCGCTTGCCTGAGCGGCGACTGATGAAGCGAATGCCGGTGCCTGCGGTGGGTATAGACCAGCAGTACCTGCTTAGCGCTGATGGGCGATTGGAGTTTATGCGTGTGGGGCGTGAAAACGACGAGGTTTCGGTTCTGGTGTTCGGTGGTGGGACTGATTGCAACAACTACAGCCTGCCGGATTGTGACTTCGAGCAAGACCATGAGGAGTTGGTGGAAGTGCATTTGCAGGAGCACTGCCGGCTGATCGGTTACCTGATCAACGATCACGACATGCGCTGGCACTTTATCGCCAGGACCAGCAACCGCCTCGTTGCGACACTGCAATGGCCTCGACACGGTGTACGGGTACGTTGTGTCGGTAGCGATTTTCTGCTGTTTGATGATCAGGGACGCTTGAGCCATTTCAATATGGACAATGTCACGCAACACAACCTTTCGCTGAACTGAGTGGGTGAGCCGGCCTACGCCTTGACCCAGCGCTGCCGGCTCCACGCACTCAGCCAGTCCACCACAAACACCAGCACCAGCATCGCCATAATCACCGTACTGGCTTGCGCTTCCTGGAACAGGCTGAGGCTCACATAGAGCATCTGCCCCAATCCGCCGGCACCGACAAAACCGAGCACGCTGGCCATGCGGATGTTGTTTTCCCAACGGTAGAGCATGTAAGCGAGCAGTTGCGGCGCAAGGTTCGGCAAGGTCCCGTAGCAGAAGGCCAGGATTGGATTGCCGCCCTCCAAACGAATCGCTTCGGCCGGTTGTGGCGGGGTGTTTTCCAGCGCCTCGGCGAACAAGCGACCGAGCACGCCGGTGGTGTGCAGGGCGAGGGCGAGGGTGCCGGCGTTCGGGCCGAGGCCGGCGGCGAGCACCATCAGCGCGGCCCAGACCAGTTCCGGAATCGCCCGCAAGGCATTGAGCAACAGGCGCGAGGCACTTTGCAGTGGCCAGCCGAAACGCCCGGCGGCAGGCAGCGCGAGGACGATGCCAAACACGGCGGCGAGCAACGTGCCGAGGGCCGACATGGCCAAGGTTTCCAGCGAACCGTGGAAGATTGCCTTGAGGTAATCGGCGCTCAGGTCCGGGCTGAAAAAGCGCTGCACATAAGCGCCCATCTGCTTGAGGCTGGTGGCGCTGCCGAGTTCACCGAGATCGAGCCCCAGATACGCGAACGAGGCGATGACGGCGAGCCCTATGCTGGCGATCAGCAGCAGGTTGATCAGACGGTTCATATCAGCCTCCAGCGCAGCAAGCGGCTGAGTTGATCGGCGGCCAAAACCAGAATCAGAAAGCACAGCAGAATACTCGCGACTTCACCGCCGGCGAACATGCGGATCGACAGGTCGATCTGTTGTCCCAAGCCTCCGGCGCCAACAAAGCCCATCACCACCGAGGCGCGAATCGCGCATTCCCAACGATAAACCGTGTACGAGAGCAATTCCGACGCGACATTGGGCAGCGTGCCGTAAGCAAACGCCGCCAGACGACCACTGCCAGCCTGCAACAGCGCGTGGGCCGGACGCTGATCGGTGGATTCGAAAATCTCCGCGTAGACCTTGCCGAGCATGCCACTGTAGGTAATCGCGATGGCCAATACACCCGCCGCCGGACCGAGGCCGACGGCGCGGACAAACAACAGCGCCCAGACGATTTCCGGCACGCTGCGCAAAAAGATCAGCAGGCCGCGCACCGGCCAGCGCAGCAGACGCCCCAGTCGACTGGGCACGCCACCGCGTGAGGCGGCGGACAGCGACAGCGCGCGACTGGCGATCAGGCCCGCCGGTATCGCCAGCAACAGCGCCAAGGCCATACCGGCGGTGGCGATGGCCAGGGTTTGCAGGGTGGCTTTGAGCAGTAACTGGAGAAACGCTTCGTCATGCGCCGGTGGCCAGAATTGCGCGACAAAGCGGCCCATTTCATTCTGGCTGTCGGGCAGCAACACGCCCAGGTTCAGCTCACTGAGCTGAACGCCCGGCCACAGCAAGGCAATCGCCAGCAACGTCAGCAGCAGCCGTGGCCACGCCGCCGGATCGCGTGAATCAGCCTTCAGCATCGTGGAATCTGCACAGTCAGGGGCGCCACCGCAGCGGTCGGTGATTGCAGTTTTTCGTTGGCGTATAGCGCATCGAGCATTTCATGGCTGACTTGAGCGGAAGGGCTGTCGAACAGAATCTGCCCGTCGCGCAAACCGATGATCCGAGGGAAGTGCGACAACGCCAGATCCACCGCATGCAGGCTGGCCACCAGCGTCACGTTGTGCTCGCGAGCGTGGCGCGAGAGGATCGACAGGGTGTGCCCGGCCATGACCGGGTCCATGGCGGACACCGGTTCGTCAGCCAGCAGTATCTCCGGCGCCTGATACAACACCCGGGCAATTCCGACGCGCTGCAACTGGCCGCCGGACAATTGCTGGCAATGGGCGAAGAGTTTGTCGCCCAGATCCAGTCGCGCCAGCGCCGCGCGCGCACCGGCCACATCCAGTGGATGCAGCAGATTCAAAAGGCTTTTACCCAGATTCCACTGCCCAAGTTTGCCGGCCAGTACGGCAGTAACCACGCGCTGACGC
Source organism: Pseudomonas fluorescens (assembly GCF_001648775.1). GTDB lineage: Bacteria > Pseudomonadota > Gammaproteobacteria > Pseudomonadales > Pseudomonadaceae > Aquipseudomonas > Aquipseudomonas fluorescens_M. Next base: position 622,278 of record NZ_LVEJ01000010.1, on the reverse strand, counting down.
GGTGGCAATGGCGGCGCCTGATGCACCAGACCAATCCGCGCGCGCAGACGTTGACGCTGACGGGCCGACAGGTGCCAGGCGCGTTCGCCGAGCACTTCGATCTCGCCGCTGCTGGGCCGCAGTGCGGTGGCCAGCAGGTTGAGCAAACTCGATTTACCGGCCCCGGACGGGCCAATGATGGCGACCTGTTCGCCAACGCCAATCTGCAAGTCGACACCGCGCAGGGCGTCGACTCCATTGGCGTGGCGCAGGCTGCCGTGTTTGAGGCGTAGGGTCATTTCAGCAGTTCGGCGGCGCGGGCGGCTTCCTCGATGCCCTTGTAGTTCTCGGGCTTGGTGTCGATGAAACGGCTGGCGGCTTGCAGATCAAGAATCTTCTTCTGCTCAGGGTTGGCCGGGTCCAGATCAAGGAAGGCTTTCTTGATTTTCGCCGCCAGTGCCGGGTCGAGGGTGCCGCGCACGGTCCAGTTGTAATCGAAGTAGGTCGGGGTGGTGGCGAAGACTTTGACCTTGTTGGTGTCGACCTTGCCGGCGTCGACCAGTTTTTGCCAGACGCTGGCGTTCAGCACACCGGCGTCGACCTTGCCGGCCTGCACCCACGCCACGGTGGCGTCGTGCGCGCCGGAGTAGGCGACGCGACTGAAATACGCTTCAGGTTTGATGTTGTCGTTTTTCAGCATGAAGTAACGTGGCATCAGGCTGCCGGAAGTCGACGACACCGAACCGAAGGCGAAGGTCTTGCCTTTCAGGTCGGCGAGGCTGTGCACATTCGGGTCGGCGGTGATGAATTTACTGGTGAACTGCGCATCCTGTTCGCGTTGCACCAACGGAATGACCGGCGTGGTCGCGTCGGTTTTCAAGCGTGCCTGAACGAAGGTGAAACCACCGAGCCAGGCCATGTCGAGGCGATCGGTGGCCAGTGCTTCAACCACCGCCGGGTAGTCGGCTACTGGCACGAACTGCACCTTCATGCCCAATTGCTGTTCCAGATAAGCGCCCAACGGTTCGAACTTGCGCAGCAACTCGGTCGGTGCTTCATCGGGAATCGCGCTGACGCGCAGAACGTCGGCGGCGTGAGTTACCAGCGCAGAAAAGGACAGGGCCAGGCCGGCGGTCAGTGCCAGGGTTCGTTTGAGCATGGAATTCTCCGTTTCGTGAGCGTCAAAAGGGCTGAAGTGGCGACGTGAGGCGCAAACTCAGGGTAGACGAAACGGCGAGGTTATACGCACTCAAGGCATCAAAGACCAGCATCAACAGATGTGGTTTTGTAAGCCGGCCAATCCTTGAAGGTGAGCGTTGATCGTATTGTTCGCCGGGGCGCGGGCTATGCCGGACGCGACGAGTTCACTTCGCTTGTTGAATTCTTGCCTGAGTGTCCTGATCAATGAGGGCGCGCAGTGCAGCGAAAATCGGTGCAGCACCGGTGTGCTTCTCACCGTAGGTCAGATTGAAGCGGTAGTCGAAGTCCGCCGGGTTCTGGCCCTGAGTGTGTTGCAACAGGGTTTCCAGCTTATCCAGTGCCTTGACCGCTTTGGATTCGGCAGACCGGGCATGTTCGTAGTCGTCCCACAACGCGAGAATCTCGTTTCTCAGCGTCTCATCAAGCGAGCGGGTGAGCAGCAGAAGGTCGTTACGCTCCTGCTCAGCCTTGTCGGGGAACGCGGCCTGATCGACTGCCGGGATGTCGCCATTGATCGCTTCGCCCAAGTCGTGAATCACGCACATCTTCAGCACTTTCAGCAGGTCGAGTCCGACCAGTTCATCGGCGAAAACCATCGCCATCAGGCACAGGCGCCAGCTGTGTTCGGCGGTGCTTTCGGTGCGGCCATTCGAGGTGTGTGCGCTTCTGAGGACGTCCTTGAGCCTTTCTGCTTCACGCAGGAATTCAAGGCGTCCGCTGATTTTTTCGAGGTCCATGAACTTGCCCGATGGTGGAACCGAGAGGCAAGCCTAGAACTGATGTGGGTGAGCGTCCACGCATAAAATATGCGTTCAGAGCGTCTCGACCAGCCGCGCCGCCGTGCCGTCGGACAACGGAATGCGGGTCCAGCGGCACAGGCTTTGGCGGATCGGCACAATGTTGGAGTCGTTGTTGCCGGTGACAAATTCCAGCGCCGGTGGCGCCTGCAGCTCACGCCAGCCGAGGGTGTCGAGTGCGAGTTCGTTGCTGGCGATTTCCGCCGTCACGAAACGCCACAGCGATTGCCCGAGCAATTCGCTCAGCGGGCTGGCGAACTGTGCGGCACGGGCCGGGGAGCAGGCCAGCAAACGGTGAGTGAGGTCGCAGACCAGATGCACCGGTCGTGCACTTTCGCGCACCAAGCGGGCGAGGGCTTGGTCGGCCGCCGTGTCGAGGCGCGCGGCCAGCAGTTGTTCAAGCTGTAGATGCGCCGCTGAATCCATCGCCAGCACGCCGCTTTCCCAACGGGAAATGGTCGATTGGGTGACGTTGAACATCTGCGCGGCGTGGCTTTGCTTGACGCGATGCAACAGGCGCCAACGACGCAGGGCGATGCCGGGGAGGGCCGGTTCGAGCAATGAAACTGACATGGCGGATGTCGGGAAAGACTAAAGGGCCGACAGTCTGAAGACTGCCGGCCCACGCTGCAAATCCACCTGACGATCAGGCCGCTTCGGGTAGCTTGGCAATCACCTTGATCTCGAAATCAAAGCCGTACAGCCAGGTCACGCCAATCGCGGTGGCGGTCGGGTGCGGGGCCTCGCCCCAGAATTCGCTCAGCACCAGATTCCAGATCGTCTCGAACTTCGACTGCGGATCAACGATGAACACGGTGACGTCGACCACGTCGTCAAATGTGCAGCCAGCCTCCTTAAGGATCGCATTGAGGTTGTTGAAGGCCTGGCGCACCTGGGTTTGCAGATCCGGCTCCGGCGTGCCGTCCTCAGTGCTGCCGACCTGTCCCGAGACAAACAGAAAACCGTTGGAGCGCACCGCCGGCGAGTAACGATGGCGCTCGTAAAGTGCGCGGCGGGCAGGCGGGAAAACAACATCGCGCTGGGTCATGGGGTGTCTCCATCAGTGAGTTGATGGAGCCACTTTAGGTATTTGCAGTCGTGCGATAAACGCGCAAGCTTGGCGTTCACTGTTCGTGAATGCCAAACAATCAGAGGCTTAAACGTGGACCGATTTGATGCAATGCAGGCGTTCGCCCGGGTGGTCGAGGCCGGGAGTTTCACCAAAGCCGCGGAAACCCTGCACATGAGCAAGACCACCGTGACTCAACTGGTGCAACAACTGGAGGCGCGGCTGCGGGTCAAGTTGCTCAACCGCACCACGCGCAAGGTCAACGTCACCGCCGACGGCGCCGTTTACTACGAGCGGGTGGTCAAGTTGCTGGCCGATATGGACGACGCCGAAACCAGCCTGCCCGGCGCCGCAGCGTTGCCTTCGGGCCGGCTGCGCGTGGACGTACCGAGCCCGCTGGCACGGCTGATTCTGGTGCCGGCCTTGCCCGCGTTTCATGCGCGTTATCCGGACATTCAGATCGACATGGGCGTCAGCGACCGCATCGTCGACATCATTGATGAGAACGTCGATTGCGTGGTGCGCGGTGGCGAACTGTTGGACTTGTCGTTGATGGCGCGCAAGGTCGCCGATCTGCAGTTGGGTGTATTTGCCGCACCGCAATATCTGGCTCGCGCGGGTACGCCGGTGCATCCACGGGAGCTGGAAAACAGCCACCATCGCGTGGTCGGTTTCCTCTGGGCGCGCACCGGCAAACCGGTGCCGTATGCCTTGCGCAATGCCAGTGAGAACCTGCAAATCAAAGGCCGCCACGTACTGGCAGTTGATGACGGCAACGCCTACCTCGCGGCAGGACTGGCCGGCTTGGGCGTACTCTGGCTGCCCAAGTACATGTCCAGCGCTCACGAAGCGCAGGGCGAACTGGTAGCGCTATTCGAGGACTGGCAACTCGAACCGATGCCGCTTTATGTGGCTTATCCGCCGAACCGGCATGTCAGCCTGAAACTGCGAGTGTTCATCGACTGGATTGTCGAGGTAATGGCGGCGCATGCACCGGTCATTGATCGCTCAGGTTATTGATCAGCCATTCGCTGAAACTGCGCGCCATCGAGTCGTTTTCGCTGTCGCGATGAGTCAGCAGCGCCCAGTTCGGCCCGCGAATGGTGCCTTCGACGAGCGGCTGCAACAGGCCATCCGCCCGCGCCTGACGGCTGAGTAACTGGCTCACCAGCGCAATGCCGAGCCCCGAGCATGCGGCGTCCAGCAGCAATCCCGGGTCGGAGAAGTTCAGGCCCTGATCCTGTTGGCCGACATCGATCCCGGCCTCGACCGCCCAGTGGCTCCAGTCCATTTCCCGCTCACCGTGCAAGGTCGTGCGCTGCGCTTGCGGTTGCTTCAGCACGCGTGGGTGGCAGGCCGGATAGAGGCGATCGGCGTGCAGCACTTTGAAGCTGCATTCGGCTTGCGAACTGATGTCGTCGCGCACGGCGAGGTCGATGGTCTGCGTGGCCATGTCCGGCACTTCATCGGTGCTGTAGATCCATAAATCCACCTCTGGATGCAGTGCGCGAAAGTCCGCCAACCGTGGCAGCAACCAATGCAGGGCAAAGGCCGGCGTGGTGTTGAGCACCAGTTGATTGGGTTTCTGATACTGACCCAGACGCCGAATCCCCACCGCCAGTTGCTGCAGCATCGCCTGGGTAGTGCTGAGCAAATCGTGCCCGGCATCGGTCAGCGCCACGCTGCGACCGCTGCGGAAAAACAACGGCTGCTCAAGGTACGCCTCAAGGCTACGAATCTGCTGGCTGATCGCCGACTGGGTGAGGCTCAGCTCTTCGGCGGCCTTGTGAAAACTGCCCAGCCGGGCAGCCGCTTCGAAGCCGCGCAGGGAGCTGAGCGGCGGCCAGTGTTTGAGCATATCGATAAGCTCCTCTAATCAGTTATCCACTAAATCCATTGTTTGTTTGCCTGTTTACGCGTCCGTAGCATGGTCGGCGTGAACACATTGGCTTAACTAACGAGGCATATCATGCAGTACAACGACAATAAAAACAGCGCCTGGATGATGCCGGCAGAGTGGGTGACTCACGCCGCGACGTGGATGGTCTGGCCGCACAACCAGACGTTGTGGGAATCCGGTTGGCGCGTGACCCTGGCGCAAGTGCAGGAAGATTTCGCACGCGTCGCCAACGCCATCGCCCGCTTCGAACCGGTGAAACTGGTGGTCGATCCATCGGCCATCGCCAGTGCCAAAGCGTTGTGCGGGCCGAACATCGAATTGATTGCGCTGGCCGTGAATGACAGTTGGTGCCGCGACTCTGGCCCGACCTTTGTCTGCCACCCTCAGCAAGGTCTGGCCGGTGTGAGCTGGCGCTTCAATGCGTGGGGTGGCAAGTCGGCGCATGACCTCGACGAAAGCCTGGCGCGTCGTGCGCTCAATCACCTCGGCCTGGAATGCTTTGGCACGCCGCTGAGCAACGAGGGCGGGGCGATACATGTCGACGGCCAAGGCACGCTGATCACTACCGAGTCGGTGCTGCTCAACCCCAATCGCAATCCCGGCATCGGCAAAGCCGAGATGGAAGAAATCTTCAGCCGTTTGCTCGGCGTGAAGAAAACCATCTGGTTGCCGGGTGATCCTGATTACGTCACTGGCGACATGACGGACGGCCACGTTGATGGCGTCTGCGCCTTTGCCCGTCCGGGTGTGTTGCTGGTTGACGCCACCCACGATCAATCGTCGGTGTACGCCGAAGTGGCACGGGAAAACCGCCGAGCACTGGAACTGGCCACCGATGCGCAGGGCCGCAAGTTCGAGCTGATCGAACTGTTCGAAGCCACCGATGCGGTCGACACCGAAGCCGAAGTGTTCTGTGCGTCCTACACCAATTTCTATATCGCCAACGGCGCGGTCATCATGCCGGCGTATGGCATCGAGGCTGACAACGTCGCCGCCAAAGTATTGGAGAAAGCCTTTCCCGGCCGCGAAGTGGTGCCGGTGCGGATCAACCATTTGGCTCACGGCGGTGGCGGCGTGCATTGCATTACCCAGCAGCAGCCAGCCTGGCCGGCGGAGGGTTAAGCGATGACGTTATTAACCCTCGCCACCACGCAGATGCCGTGCACCTGGGATTTACCCGGCAACCTTGATCGCGCCGAGCATCTCGTGCGCGAAGCGGCGCAGCAGGGCGCGCAAGTGATCCTGTTGCAAGAGCTGTTCGCCACGCCGTACTTCTGCATCGAGCAAAGCCATAAACACATGGCGTTGGCCGAGGAATACCGCGACAGCCGCGTGCTTGCGCGCTTCGCCGCACTGGCCCGTGAACTGGGCGTGGTGTTGCCACTGAGCTGGTTCGAAAAGGCTGGCAATGCCTACTTCAACTCGCTGAGTGTGGCCGATGCCGACGGGCGTCTGTTGGGTGTGTATCGCAAGACCCATATCCCCAACGCCATCGGTTATCAGGAGAAGGAATATTTCAGCCCCGGCGACACCGGTTTCAAAGTCTGGGATACCGCGTTCGGCCGCCTTGGCGTCGGCATCTGCTGGGATCAGTGGTTCCCGGAAACCGCCCGTTGCCTGGCGTTGATGGGCGCCGAAGTACTTCTGTATCCAACTGCGATCGGCTCAGAACCGGGTTGCGCGGCGCTGGATTCCCGCGATCACTGGCAGATGACCATGCGCGGTCACGCGGCGGCCAATTTGCTACCGGTGGTGGCGTCGAACCGCGTCGGTCGAGAAACCGCGACCACCGATTCGAACCTGCAAATGAGCTTCTACGGCTCGTCGTTCATCAGCGATCACAAAGGCCAATTGCTCGCCAGCGCTGACCGCGACAGCACCGGTGTGCTGGTTCAGCGCCTCGATCTGGCGGCCATGCGCGAAGAGCGTTTGAGCTGGGGCATCTATCGCGATCGTCGTCCGGACATGTACGGGCCGCTGCTGAGTCAGGACGGTCGCCACCTTCATGCACGCTGGAACACCCAAGGGGTTTGACATGGCTATCCACCACAAACGCTTACGCGGCGCGATCGGCCTGGCGCTGATCTGCTTGATGCCGTCGCTGCACGCCGAAGACAAAACCCTGCGGCTGTACAACTGGGCGGATTATTTTGCCGAAGACACGCTGAGCCGTTTCACTGCCGAAACCGGGATCAAGGTGATTTATGACGTCATGGACGGCAGCGAAACCCTCGAAGCCAAAATGCTCTCCGGCGGCAGCGGCTACGACCTGATCTTCCCCGGCGACACCGTCGCCGAACGCTTGATGCGCGCCGGCAGCCTGATGCCGCTGGATCAAACGAAGCTGACGGAACTGGCCGACATCGAACCCGGTTTGCAGAAACTGCGCGGCCATTACGAACACTCCAGCAAAGCCACCGTGCCCTACACCTGGGGCACCATCGGCCTGACCTACAACGAGGAGCAGATCAAAAAACGCATGGCCGACGCGCCGGTCAACAGCCTCGACATGCTGTTCAAACCGGAGCTGGCGGCGAAGTTTGCCGATTGCGGAATCTCGATGATCGACTCGCCGGATGAAGCGCTGGCCGTGGTGCTCAATTACCTCGGTCGCGATCCGCGCAGCGGCAAAGCCGAGGATCTGGCAGCGGCCAGCGAATTGCTGATGAAGCTGCGGCCGTACATCCGCAAGTTCCAGTCGCAACCGGTCACCGATCTGGTTAACGGCAACCTGTGCCTTTCACTGGGTTACAGCGGTGACATGACCCAGGCTCAGCGCACTTCGGACAGTGCCGGTAAGCACACGAAGTTTCAGTATCGCGTGCCCCGCGAAGGCACCACGGTGTGGATGGACACCATGGCCATTCCGGTCGACGCGAGACATCCGGAATACGCCTACGCGTTTATCAACTTCGTCATGCGCCCAGCGAACATGGCAGCGATCAGCAATTTCACCGGTTACCCGACCTCCAACGCCAAGGCGCGGGCGAACGTCGATGCAAGCATGCGTGACAACCCGGATATCTACCTCGACGAGGCGACCTATGCTCGATTGATTCCGGGCAAGGACATTCCCCAGGCTGATATGCGAGCGCGCATGCGCACCTGGACCAAATTCAAGACTGCCACTGGCCAATGATCCATGGCCGGCGTGTTGCGCCGGCCTTTTTTCTACAGGAAAAGCAACATGTCGACTCGTCGCGAGTTCATCAAACAAGTCACGGTCGCCGCCGGTGTCGGCGCGGCATTTATGGGCCTTGGCCTGTCGCCGGGCACAGTGTTCGCCGCTGCGCAAGGACGCTGGTTCATGCCTGACGAAGGCGATAAGCATGAGCGCGCCTACATCGCTTTCGGCGCGCAAGACGCGATCTGGGAAGACTTCACCGAAGACGTTCAGGAAGCCCTCGGCCGCGTCGCCCGCGCCATCGCGCGGTTTGAGCCAGTGACGGTGTTCTGCCGCAAAAATGAGCGCAGCATCGCCGAGGAATTCTGCGGCACACACAACATCACTTACGTCACCGCAGCGCTCGACGACATCTGGATGCGTGACATCGGCGCCAATTTCGTTATCGACGATAAGGGTGGTTTGGGCGCGGTGGACTTCAACTTCAACGGTTGGGGCGGCAAACAGCAGCACAGCAAAGACTCGAAGATCGCCGCACTGGTCGCCGACGACGCACAAGCCACCTACATCCGCACCGATCTGGTGGGCGAGGGCGGCGGCATCGAGGTCGATGGCCACGGCACCGGAATCATGACCGAGAGCAGCTGGATCAACAGCAACCGCAATCGCGACTGGAGCAAAGCTGATGTCGAAGCTGAACTGAAGGAGCGTCTGGGTCTGCGCAAAATCATCTGGCTGCCGGGGATCAAGGGCAAGGACATCACCGACGCCCACGTTGATTTCTACGCACGATTTATCAAGCCCGGTGTGGTGATTGCCAACCTCGACACCGACCCTGAATCCTACGATCACAAGGTCACCCTGGCGCACCTGGAAATCCTCAAGAACGCCACCGATGCTGATGGTCGCAAACTCCAGGTCCACACGATGTCGCCGCCGCTCAATCCGCGCAAAAGCAAGTTCAACAAAAACAACCCGGACTTCGCCGCCGGTTACATCAACTACTTCGTGATCAACGGCGCGATCATCGCTCCGGAATTTGGCGACAAAGCCGCGGACAAAAAAGCGTTCGACCTGCTGTCGCAGCTGTATCCGGATCGCGAAATCGTCCAGCTCGACATCGATGCCATCGCCGCCGGTGGCGGCGGAATTCACTGCGTGACCAGCCATCAACCACAGGCGTGATTGACTCTTTGGCGGATCAAGCCAAATATCGGCGCATAACAACATGACCGATGGACCAGACCTTGATCGAACGACGCCAATTCAGCGGGGGCATGAAGGGGAAAAACCTCCGCTATCTGAATGAGCAAAGCGCTGATAACGCCCGCGTGACCCGCACCGGTTTTTTGCTGCTCGAACACTTCTCGCTGCCGGCCTTTACCCAGGCGCTGGACACCATCATCACCAGCAACCTGCTGCGCCCGGGGCTGTTTGCTTCGCGCACGTTCGGCCTCGGCGAAGCTGAAGTCATCAGTGACCTGGGCCTGGTCATCCGCCCCGATGCACGTCTGGATTCGGTCGCGCTTCAGCAGCTGGATCTGCTGGTGGTGTGTGGCGGGTATCGCACCGAATTGCGCGCGAGTGACGAGTTTATTCATTTGCTTCAGGTTGCAGCGGAGCGCGGCATCTCGCTCGCCGGGTTATGGAATGGCTCGTGGTTTCTTGGCCGGGCCGGTTTGCTGGATGGTTATCGCTGCGCGATCCACCCGGAACATCGCCCCGCGCTGACCGAAATCGCTAAAACCACCCACGTCAGCAGTGAGCCTTACGTGATTGATCGCGACCGGCTGACGGCTTCGAGTCCGTCCGGCGCTTTTCACATGGCACTCGACTGGATCAAAAGCCTGCACGGCAAGGCGTTGGTCGAAGGTATCGAAGACATTCTGGCTTTTGAGGAGTCGCGCTACCGCCGGATCAAACCCGATGAAAACCTCTGCGTCAGTGCGCCGTTGCGTGAAGTGGTGAAACTGATGGACGCCAATCTGGAAGAGCCGCTGGAGCTGGAGCAACTGGCGGTGTACGCCGGCCGCTCCCGCCGGCAACTCGAGCGCTTGTTCAAAGAACAACTGGGCACCACGCCGCAGCGTTATTACCTCGAACTGCGCATCACCGAAGCAAGGCGTTTGCTGCAACACACCGAGCTGTCACAAGTGGAAGTGCTCGTAGCGTGCGGCTTCGTTTCCCCAAGCCATTTCAGCAAATGCTACAGCTCGTATTTCGGCTACAGACCTTCCAAAGAAAAACGACTGGTCAAATAACCCAAGCCGTCACCCACCTGAATTCACCTCGAAATCCCACGTCGGCGAACCTCGCCCAAACACCCCGGTCAGTTCCCTCTCCCTCTGGGAGAGGGCTAGGGAGAGGGCTAGGGTGAGGGGCTTTGTCGGCGGCACCAACCGCTTCCTCACTAGAGTTCACCACGGTATCCCACGTCGGCGTACCTCCCCCAAACACCACGGTCGGTCCCCTCTACCTCTGGGAGAGGGCTAGGGTGAGGGGCTCTTAAACACCATCACCGACACACGTTTAACTTACACGCACTGTTACGCCATAACGGCTACAACACCTTGCGCCGTTGCCTACGCGTACGCCAGAATCCGCCGGCTTACGCGCCTTGAGGCGGGCTGTATCGTTTCTCTGTCACTGCAAAACAGTGATCGGGTTTGGTAGCCCGTCTTCTAAGCGTTATGCGCCGCTATATGCAGCCTCTTTTCGGGGCTCGTTTTTATATGGTGGCCATGCGTGGGGCTCCTTCGGGAGCGCCGGGGTTTACTCGCTTAGACCGGTCTACCAACCTGCGCAATGGTCACCACCTCGTTTGGTAGCGTGAGTGATGGCTCCTTATTTTTTGCTAAGCGAGTGTCATCTATGTTCAAAATTACGCCAAACCCGCCAGAAGCCGATCCAATCCCCTACGACGCCGCACTCGAACCTCGAAACATCAAAGAGGCCACCGAACGCGCGATCAATTTCTACCTCAATCCTTCCGCGCAGAAGACTTCAATACCCACCCGCAAGACCGGCAAGATCTACCTCATCGACCCCACAGTGGATAACGAAACGTTGCTCGTCGAAGCGACCGAAACCCTGTCCTCGGCCAGTGACATGGCCCGAGATCTCGCCGATTCGATTGACCCTTCACAGCGCAAAAAGATGCTGATCCTGCAACAGGTGATCATGCTCAGCGAGCTGGTGGTCGGTCGAGTCCTGGATAACCAGCGCTTGCCGCACTAGTCGCGGTGTAGATGGGTGAGGGCGCGCGCGCCCTCATTTGCACGCAAGCGTCCGCGATCGCGACGCTTCACGCCTTCTATCAAAGAACCGCAAACGGTTTTTGTCTGGAGTTTCAGCTGATGTCCCAACCACCCGAACCACCGGTCACAGACCTGGTGTCCCCGTACGCATCGCCCAATTCAAGAAAGCTTCACGAAGCGGCAGAGCGTGCGCTCGACCATTACCTGTTGCCTGCCGCGATCATGGCCACACCCTACACGCCCAGTACGATGTTCATGGTTAACCCGCAATCCGACGCCGAGTCCTTGCTGAGCAATGCCAGTGGTTCCCTCGCGTCTGCCACGGTCATGCTCGGCAATTTTGCCGGGGTGCTGGAGGGATCAAACCGCCATACGCTGCTGGGTATTGCGCAAGTGGTCATGTTGGGGGAGTTGGCGGTGAACAAGGCGTTGGATCTGGTTGTGCCAACCGAGTAATCACACGTTGATGATCAAGCAGTCAGCCTTTGCGGGCTGACTGCTTTTTTGTTTCTACAGGTGATCCGCATCAATCACAGCCTTGGCAAACGCCTGCGGATCTTCCTGCGGCAAGTTGTGGCCAATCCCGCCATTGATCAAACGAAACTGATACTTGCCAGTAAAGCGCTTGGCATAATCCTCCGGCGCCGGGTGCGGCGCACCGTTGGCGTCGCCTTCAAGGGTAATGGTCGGCACGCTGATCGACGGGGCGGTGGCGAGCTTCTGCTCCAGCGCCGCATATTTGTCCTCACCCTGTACCAGACCCAGACGCCAGCGATAATTGAACACGGTGATGTCGACGTGATCCGGGTTCTCCAGCGCCTTGGCACTGCGGTCGAACGTGGCGTCATCAAACTTCCATTGCGGCGAAGCGGTTTGCCATATCAGCTTGGCGAAGTCGTGGGTGTTCTTCGCATAGCCGGCACGACCACGGTCGGTCGCGAAGTAGAACTGATACCACCACTGCAATTCCGCCTTGGGCGGCAGCGGGTTCTGCCCGGCAGCCTGATTGCCGATCAGGTAACCGCTGACCGAGACCAGCGCCTTCACTCGTTCTGGCCACAGCGCCGAAACGATATCCGCCGAACGCGCGCCCCAGTCATAACCGCCGAGCACCGCTTGCTTGATCTTCAACGCATCCATGAAGTCGATGACGTCACTGGCCAGCGCCGCCGGTTGACCGTTGCGCAGGGTGTCTTTGGAGAGGAACTGCGTATCGCCATAACCCCGCGCATAAGGCATCAACACCCGATAACCCTTTGCCGCAAGCAACGGCGCGACTTCGTCGTAGCTGTGAATGTCGTAGGGCCAGCCGTGCAGCAAGATCACCACCGGGCCATTCGCAGGGCCGGTTTCGGCGTAGGCTACGTCGAGCACGCCGGCCTTAACATGCTTGAGCGGGCCGAAAGGCGAGGGCGCGGAATAACTGACGGCGGAAGGTTCAGCGGTTTGCGCCTGAGCGCTGCCAAAAGCGCCGAACAACGACAAAGCCAGAATCGACAAACCGAACGCGGTGTTGCGGGTGTGCAGTGCCTTTTTCATGGTGACGTCTCCTTTGCGAGCCTTTGGCCAAGGGTTCTGAATGAACACCTGAAACCTTGAGTGCATTAGAGCGTAGGGACGTATCTGGCCTGTGTCGTAAAACGGCTTTGTTGAAAGTCGATGTGTCGCGGCGGGGTTCGTACACAGTGTGATACACGGCGGCGAAACCGACTCGGCATGGGCCTGATTCAGGCCAAAATAATAAGTAGCTGTTTTAAAACAAAAAATATTTCACTTCGCGCTTCCCAAAGCCAAAAAACCTTGGTAAATTGCGCCCCGTTCTCACAGCGAACCTAACGAAGTAGCTGTACAGAGCAGTAGGGGCGTCGCCAAGCGGTAAGGCAGCAGGTTTTGATCCTGCCATGCGTTGGTTCGAATCCAGCCGCCCCTGCCATATTCGAAAAAAACGCCAACTTCGCAAGAAGTTGGCGTTTTTTTATGCCTGCGATTTGGTGTATTCGCAGAAGGGCGGGCGAGTACGGCGCCGAAGCACCGTACTCGCCAACCACTCAGTGCGGTGCGCGCGGAATGGTTTTCATCAGGTCTTCGGGGCTGATATGGCCGACCACGCTGCCCGGTTGCGGCAGGTTGAGGATGTGGCCTTTCATCTTGCCGATGATGTGCATCTCGCACGGTTTGCAATCGAACTTCAGCGTCAGCACTTCATCGCCGTGGATCAACTGCATCGGTGCAACCTTGGTGCGCACACCGGTCACGCCTTTCGCCTGTTTCGGGCACAGGTTGAAGGAGAAGCGCAGGCAGTGCTTGGTGATCATCACCGGCACTTCGCCGGGCTCTTCGTGCGCTTCGTACGCTGCGTCGATCAGCTTCACGCCGTGACGGTGGTAGAAGTCGCGGGCCTTCTGGTTGTAGACGTTGGCGAGGAAGGTCAGGTGCGAATCCGGATACACCGGCGGCGGACTGGTTTCGGCTTTACGGCCGCCACGCGGGTGCGCAGCGACACGGGCGGCGGTCAGGTTCTCGATCACTTCACGGCGCAGGGCTTTGAGCTGCGAGTTGGGGATGAAGAACGCCTCTGGCGCATCCAGCTTGATGTCGGTGGCGTGGTACTGCGTGGTGCCGAGCTGGCCGAGCAGATCGCGCAATTGCTCCAGCGCCTGTTCAGGCTTGTTGGCCACACCGAACGGACCGGGCAGGGTGACGCTGGCGCTGATGCCTTCTTCACTGGTGGCGGTGACTTCCAGCTGTTCTTCACGCAGACGTGCGAGCCAGCTGAGGGCCACGCGACGCTCGGACGAGGTCTTTTGCAGCGCCTGTTGCCAGTTGTGATCGAGGTTGCGATTCAACGGGTGGTTCGGGCGCAGCTTGAACAGGCCTTCGGGCATTTCGTTCGGCTCGACGCGGTAGCGATAGCGCTTCTCGCCGTCTTCTTCGAACTCGCCTTTGGCTTCAGCGATGTTGGCGCGGAAACCGACCACTTCGCGTTTGACCAGCACGTTAAGGCCATCGCCGTTGGACAGCGGCTCTTGCGTGACAACCTGCATGTCGCGCTTGCCGACTTTCTCGACGGTGCCCACTGGCAAACCGGTGAAGGTCGGCGAGTCGAAAGCGCCGATGTCGATCTTGCGATCGGTGACGAAGTAGTCGGTGCTGCCACGGTGGAAGGTTTTTTCTGGATCAGGCAGGAAGAAGTGCGCGGTGCGGCCGCTTGAAGCGCGGGCCAGGTCCGGGCGGTCTTCGAGCACGTCGTCGAGGCGCTGGCGGTAATAGGCGGTGATGTTCTTCACATAGCCCATGTCCTTGTAGCGACCTTCGATCTTGAACGAACGCACACCGGCTTCGACCAGCGCGCGGATGTTGGCGCTCTGGTTGTTGTCTTTCATCGACAGCAGGTGTTTTTCGTAGGCGATCACGCCACCCTTTTCATCTTTCAGGGTGTACGGCAAACGGCAGGCTTGCGAGCAGTCGCCACGGTTGGCGCTGCGCCCGGTTTGCGCGTGGGAGATGTTGCACTGGCCGGAGAAGGCCACGCACAACGCGCCATGGATAAAGAACTCGATGGCGGCGTCGGTTTCGTCGGCGATGGCGCGAATCTCTTGCAGGTTCAGCTCTCGGGCCAAGACCAACTGCGAGAAACCGGCCTGATCGAGGAACTTCGCCCGCTCAAGGGTGCGGATGTCGGTCTGGGTCGAGGCGTGCAGCTCGATCGGCGGAATGTCCAGCTCCATCACGCCCAGATCCTGAACGATCAGCGCGTCGACACCGGCGTCGTACAACTGATGGATCAGCTTGCGCGCCGGCTCCAGTTCGTTGTCGTGCAGGATGGTGTTGATGGTGGTGAAAATGCGCGCGTGATACTTGCGGGCGAATTCCACCAGTTCGGCGATTTCGCTGACTTCGTTGCAGGCGTTGTGGCGCGCGCCGAAGCTCGGGCCGCCGATGTACACGGCGTCGGCGCCGTGCAGGATCGCCTCGCGGGCGATGGCGACATCGCGGGCAGGGCTGAGCAATTCCAGATGATGCTTGGGCAAGGACATAGTTTTTTTAGTCAGGCTGTCACGGTTAGCCGCGCATTCTACCCGTGAAACGCGCGCCCGGCACGCCTGTGCTGCCCGATGGCAACTGACACCGCACAACCCCTTGTGGGAGCGAGCCTGCTCGCGAAGGGGCCATCACATTCAGCATCAATGGTGCCTGAACTGAAGCCTTCGCGAGCAGGCTCGCTCCCACAGGGTTTTGCGGTGTGAAGTCAGGCCTTGGCCGCCATCGCGGTCACTTCCACACGCATGCCTTCAACCGCCAGGGAGGCGACGCCGACTGCGGCACGCACCGGCCATGGCTTGGCAAAGAAACGCTTGTAAACCTCGTTGAACGCGGCGCGATCGGCCATGTCGGTGAGGTAAATGGTCAGGTGCATGACGCGGTCCATCGAGCTGCCGGCGCGCTCCAGTGCCACCTTCAATGCTTGCAGGGTGCATTCGCTCTGCAAGGTGATATCGCCCAGTTCCAGGCTGCCATCGGCACGGGTCGGGATCTGGGTGGAAACCATGATGCCGTTGAACGTGGTGACGTCCGAAGAAATCGAATCCGCGTCCGGATCGGGTGTAAAAGTGATGTCTTGGTTGGCCATGCGGATCCCTTGTTTGAGCGAGTAAAGATCGCGGCAGTTTACAGCTTCGGGGCCGACATGGCCCGTTTGCGCACGGGCAGTCTGTTAGGGATTGATCAAACCGGCTGCGTCGCCGCTTCAGCCGCTATGGCGGCAAGGACACTGGGGCGGGCGGCGACCCGCCGCGAGTGGGCGGCCAGCGCCGGCCAGTCCTGCAAGTCGATATTGAAATTTGGCAACCACCCCAGCACGGTGAACAGATAGACATCGGCGACGCCGAACGTGCCCAGCAAATAGTCCTGATCCACCAGCCTGCGGTTCAGGTAGTCCAGGCGCTTGAACAGTTTGTCGGTGAACATCGTTTTGGTCGCCTGTGGGATCTGCGCATCGAACAGCGGTGCACAACCACCATGAATTTCCGTGCTGATGAAGTTCAGGTCCTCCTGCAAACGTGTCCGCTCCCAACTGCCGAGTGCCGGCGCCAGCGCATTTTCGGCAACCTGATCGACGAGAAACTGCAAGATTGCCGGGCCTTCTGTCAGCACTTCGCCGTTATCCAGCACCAGCGCAGCGACGTAACCCTTGGGGTTGATGGTGCGAAAGTCTTGCCCGTCGGCCGTGCGCTTGCTCTGGTTGTTGACGCGAATCAGCTCGAAAGGCAGGCCCAATTCGCGCAGCACAATGTGCGGCGCCAGCGAGCAGGTCATGGGGGCGAAATACAGTTTCATGGCACTTCCAGTGGGTGAGGAGGTGTCAGCATCCATTGCCACGGCAAGGCTTCGCAAAGGTCATTTGCAGTGCTAGCGTATGACAAAATCTCATGGGTAATGGATTCGCCATGGTCGCCAGACTTCCTTCGCTCAATGGCTTGAAAGCTTTTGAGTGCGCCGCACGGCATATGAGTTTCACCAAGGCCGCTGAAGAACTGAATGTCACCCAAACCGCTATCAGCCATCAGATCCGTCGGCTCGAAGAGGAGTTGGGCGTGAGTCTGTTTCTGCGGCTCAAGGATGGGCTGGCGCTGACTGAGGACGGCCAGGCGTATTGGCCCGGCATTCGCTCAGCGTTCCACGAACTGCGCCATTCAACGCAGGCGTTATCGGAGTCGCGCCACAACAGTGTGTTGACCATCAATACCTTGGTCTCCGTTGCCTCCAAATGGTTGTTGCCGCGATTGCCGTCCTTTCAGCAGGCGTTTCCCGCTATTGATGTGCGCATCAGCGCGTCCACTGAATTGGTGGATTTTCGCCGGGGCGGGATCGATGCCGCGATTCGTTACGGGCGCGGCGACTGGAAAGGACTGCGTGCCCATTTCCTGATGTCGGATGAGATTTTTCCGGTGTGCAGTCCGGCACTGGCAAAGACCTTGAGCACGCCGGCGGATCTGGCCAATCACACCCTGCTGCAAGTCAGTGGCGTGACGGCCAGTGACTGGGGCACGTGGCGACGTGCGGCGGGTCAATCGCCGCAACTCGCTGACGGCTCGCGCCTGACCTTTGATCTGGCGATGATGGCGGTACAGGCCGCGGTTGACGGGCAGGGCGTGTGCATTGGCCGTTCAACCTATGTCGACGACGATCTGCGGGCCGGGCGTTTGGTGGTGCCCTTCGATCTGCGTTTGAAAGATGAACTGGGTTTCTATCTGGTGACGCCTCATGAAACGGCGCAGGCGAAGAAAATTGTCGCCTTCAGAACGTGGCTGTTGGCACAGGCGTCAGCCGGCAAAGCCTTTGTATAAGCGTGTATCTATCTGCCGTGGATACACATGTGAACACTAAACTCAGGCTTTGCGACACATCCTTCCTACATGCCCCGCTCAAAGTAGAGGCCACCACACCACTATGTTCGAGAGGGCTTCATCATGCTTCGTCCACTGTTACTGGCCAGCGCTGCGCTACTCGCTTCAATGATCGGCGTCGCCCACGCGGCTGATGCGCCGGCCAAGAGCTGGCAACAAGGCTTGAGCCGCACCGATCTGGTTCGTCAGGACCTCGGTACCGCCGAGCGCGAGGTGATTCAGGCGCGCGTCGATTTCGAACCGGGCGTGACCTCGCCCCGACATGCTCATCCGGGTGTGGAAGTCGCCTATGTGATCAGCGGCACGTTCGAGTATCAAATGGAGGGCAGGGCGCCGGTCACGTTGAAGGCGGGGGATTCGTTGTTTATCCCGGAAGGGGTGGCGCATGTTGCGAAGAATGTTGGCGCAGACAAAGGCTCGGAGCTGGCGACTTACATCGTCAAGAAGGGTGAGCCGGTGCTGATTCTCAAGCCGTAGCGCTAACGCGTCGGACCGTAATAAATCATGTGCAGCGTCAGCAACTCTGCAATAGCGACCACCACGCACAACCTGACGAACCCCGCAGTAAAAACCCTGCGGGGTTTTTCGTAGGTGAAGTCGAAACCGCACAGTAACAACAGAATACCGAAGAAGGTTTTTATCGCACGCATCAGCGTTCATCCTTGGCCGTGCCACGTTGGCACGGCTGATTCATGAGCCAGTTCCAGATTCCACTCTTCAGTGCAGCGTCACGACCCTGCGACTTTCGCCAATTCTGATTCGGTCCAGCGCCCGGTTCAACGCATCCAGGGCATCGAGCAGGGCCTTGGCCTCGGCTTCTCGGCCTTCGCCCCAGAGGCGTTCGGCCATTTTGTTCAGGGCCTGGATCGAGCGCTCGATGTCTGCTGCGGTGGCGTTGTCTTTAGGGGATGGTGGTTTCTTCGGCATTCAGGATTCATCCTTCAAAGTACATCTGGCCGCCTTTTTCGCCGTGAATTTACCCGGTTTTCAGGGGGGGGGCTTAGCTACTTTCACTCAGCCAGAATTTAAGGGGGAATGGCAGGCAGTGCATCGCTTGAGGCCAACCCGTAGAGCGGGTTTTCGGTTTTTTGCAACTCTGGCGATTTGAGCTAGCGTAAGGTGGCCGCATTGACGGTTCTGACGATTACAGAAGACAGCCTTTTGATTCGTACTGATTACGGCAACACAGTCCAATTAATAGTGGGCAAGGAGGCAACATGTTAAGACATTTTTCAACTATTTCGACCCCGGTCGAGACTGCCGTACCTGCTGTAGATTTCAATGGCAAGTGGCGCAATGAACTTCATTCGGAAATGGAGTTACGCGTGGATGCGGCCACGGGCAAAGTTATCGGTACATATAGGACCGGTGTTGGTACACCCAATCCTACTGAAGACTTTGATCTGGTTGGCTTTGCCGCGGGTGATTTGCTGTCGTTCACTGTGAATTTCGGCAAGTATGGCTCGTTGACCAGTTGGTCGGGGCAGCACACGAGTAGTGGTGTCAAAGATATTATCAAGACGATGTGGCTATTGGCTGAAAACGTAAAGGATGCAGATGAGCCCGATAAGCTGTGGGGTGCAATGCTGACAGGGGCAGATACATTCCATCGTTGAACTCTTCTGTTCTTAAAGGAAGGCGTTTGCGCTTTCCTGCAATTTGATCATAGGAAGGGATCTCGGTTTACGGGGATCAAAAAGCCCGCTGCGCCGGTTGTCCCGGCCTGATCAGGCCCACGCAGAAAAACAGGGAGTTTTGGCAAGGGCAGCCCTTGGTCTTCACCTTGAAGAAGGTGCGCAAACGAATGATGCGTGCAGAGTAAAAAACCAGAACCCCAGAAACGACAAAGCCCTGAATAATCAGGGCTTTGTCGTACATAAGATGGCGGAGGCGATGGGATTCGAACTCATGGACCTGTTACAGTCGACGGTTTTCAAGACCGTTGCCTTAAACCACTCGGCCACACCTCCGTTGCGTTGCGGGCGCCATAATACCTGAATGAAACACACTGTCAAACTCTCTGCATGGCTTGTTACAGAGCGTCTGTTATGATCTTTGCGACTGAACGTTTCAAACCAACAGGAGTGTCGCCATGCGCGAACAGGATTACGCAGTTAATAACAGCGTGCAGGCTGAGCAGCTAGAGGTTAGCCGCGTCCTGCGCAACACTTACGGCCTACTGGCGCTGACCCTCGCTTTCAGCGGCGTCATGGCTTTCGTTGCCCAGCAGATGCGCGTTGGCTACCCGAACATTTTCGTGGTGCTGATCGGCTTCTACGGGCTGTTCTTCCTTACCAACAAACTCCGTGATTCCGCGTGGGGCCTGGTGTCCGCTTTTGCGCTGACCGGTTTCATGGGTTTCCTGCTCGGCCCGATCCTCAACCGTTACCTGGGCATGCAGGGCGGCGCTGAAGTGGTCAGCTCGGCGTTCGCGATGACCGCGCTGGTGTTCGGTGGTCTGTCGGCTTACGTGCTGATCACCCGCAAGGACATGAGCTTCCTCGGTGGTTTCATCACCGCTGGTTTCTTCGTGTTGCTGGGTGCAACGCTGGCGAGCTTCTTCTTCCAGATCAGCGGCCTGCAACTGGCGATCAGCGCAGGTTTCGTTCTGTTCTCGTCGGTGTGCATCCTGTTCCAGACCAGCGCCATCATTCACGGCGGCGAACGCAACTACATCATGGCGACCATCAGCCTGTATGTATCGATCTACAACCTGTTCATCAGCTTGTTGCAGATCTTCGGCATCATGAGCCGCGACGACTGATTGCAGTTCATGAAGTAACAAAAAACCCGCCTCGGCGGGTTTTTTGTTGTCTGAGCCATAGTCAACGAAGGTCAGTTGACGACAATGCTGCCATCGGTACTTTGCCGGTACACGGTGTAGGGCAACAGTAAGGTATCGAGGGCTCCGGAGACCAACGCGTCAACCAGCAATCCCGGGACGGCAGTGTTGTAATCGTCGGCGCTCTTACCTTCTTCCAAGGGGGCGTGCAGGCTACAAAAATCATACATCAGACCGCTGTAGACCCGAGGCACAGCGCCGCAATAGGATTTCTGTTTTTTCAAACCGTCTGCCGCCGCTTGATCACTGCGCACCACTGTCTGGACCGTACCGCAACCCGCCAGCATCAACGCCGCCAGCATCACTGCCTGAACTTTCATACCGCCAATCCTTCGCCGGAAAACCCTCAATTTACGCCAAACGTGCGGAAAAAGCATTTATGCCATCGGCGGTAAACGACGCTTCACCGGCGTCTTCTTGACGATGGCGGTGTTGGTTTCGGCCAGGGTATTGAGGCGGTCGAGCAGCGTGTCCAGTTGCTCCATCGAGCGCACGTGCAGACGGGCGATGAAGCAGTCTTCGCCGGTGACCTTGTCGCATTCGGTGAACTCGGGAATCGCCAGAATCTGCCGCTCGACTTCCTGCAACTGCCCCGGCAATGGCCGCACCCGCACAATCGCCTGCAATTGATAACCGAAGCACTTCGGGTCGATCTCCACGGTGTAGCCCTTGAGTACACCGCGCTCTTCCAGCCGGCGCAAGCGCTCGGCCACGCTTGGCGACGACAAGCCACTGATCTGTGCCAGAGCCTTGAGTGAGCGTCGCGAATCCTCCATCAAGGCGCCGATGAGGATCTGATCAATATCGTCAGTCATGAGAAAACTCCAGCATTAGGCAATTGGCGAAAACTACCCACGATAAAAAAGGCAGATGCCGAGTTTAGCCTTCTTTTTGCGCTGGAGCGCTTGCAGCTTTACTTGGCATACTTTTGCCACAAAGACAGGAGATTGATGATGGACAAAACAATCCGTCGTGGCTCGTTTGAAATGACCGCCGCCATGCTGATATCCGGAACCATCGGCTGGTTCGTGCTGGTGTCCGGGCAACCGGTGCTGGACGTGGTGTTCTGGCGCTGCGTATTCGGCGCCGGCACTTTGCTGCTGATTTGCGCGGCGTTCGGCTTCTTGCGCCCGGGCATTCTGACCCGCACCACATTTCTGCTCGCCGTGGTCAGTGGGATGGCGATTGTTGGCAACTGGGTGTTGTTGTTCGCCTCGTATTCACGGGCCTCGATTGCCATCGGCACGGCGGTGTACAACGTGCAGCCGTTCATGCTGGTCGGATTGGCGGCGCTGTTTCTTGGCGAGAAAATCACCGTGCAGAAGCTGTTCTGGCTGGCCATTTCGTTCATGGGCATGCTGGCAATCGTCAGCGCCCATGGCACGCAGGGCGGCAGCGGTAACGACTATCTGCTGGGCATTGCACTGGCTTTGGGCGCGGCGTTTCTCTACGCGATTGCGGCGTTGATCATCAAACGCCTGACCGGCACGCCGCCACATCTGATCGCGCTGATCCAAGTCTGCACCGGGGTTCTGCTGCTGGCGCCGTTCGCGCATTTCAGCGCTTTGCCACAGGCGACGAGTGCCTGGGCCAGTCTGGTCACACTCGGCATCGTCCATACCGGGTTGATGTACGTGTTGCTGTACGGTGCGATTCAGAAACTGCCGACCGCGCTGACCGGGGCACTGTCGTTCATCTACCCGATCGCGGCGATTTTCGTCGACTGGTTCGCCTTCGGCCATCGCCTGGAAATCCTCCAGTGGATCGGTGTTGCAGCGATCCTGCTGGCCGCCGCCGGCATGCAACAGGGCTGGGGCCTGAAGGCGCGGCGACTGGCCGCGCAGTAACCGTCAGATGTTCCAGCGCGGCGCGGTTTTCGCCAGGCGCTGGCGCATCTCGGCAACGTTCGCCGCCAGTTGCCGGGTCAACAATCGATAGCCATCCAGTGCGTTGTAAACCGGAGTTTCAAGGCTTGCGTCCGGTAATTCCGATGGCCGCTCCAGACGTTGTGCAGCCCCGGTTTTCAACGCGCGGGCCATGCCGATCAATTGCACACGAATCTGCCGGTGCTCGGCCTTCAGCGCTGATTGCAAATGCGCCATGGCCTCGGGATCGTTGGTATCCGGCCGCGTGTTGCCGAGGATTTCCAGGGTGCTGATGCACATGCGCAGGTTGCGCTGGATCGCATCGAGTTCGGTCATCGAGACTTTGACTTCTTTGGACACCGACGGCATCAGCGAGCGCAACTGCACCATCACCGCCCCGAGGCGGCTCATCAGCTTCAAATGCTCATCGGCGCTGACCGGCTGGCCGCTGATGATCCGCCCATACACCGTGGCGCAATCGCGCAGGGCATCGGCGAGGTTGTAGCGCCACGAATACACCGCATACAGCGGCAGGGCGAAGGAGAAGGCTAGCGCCAGCGCAATACCAATCAAGATATCGACGCCGCGCCACAAGCCATCGGTGATCGGGTTGTCGCCATGGCCGGCGACGATGAACACGGTGATCGCCGAGAGCAGGGCGGTGTAACCGCCCTTGCCAATCGCGTGATAAGAGAAGAAACCGCAGACCACCGCCATCGCAAAATACGTCAGCCACGGCATGCCGAGCCACGCCTGTTGCGCCACCAACAGCAACCCGACGCCGGCACCGATCAAGGTGCCGGTGGCGCGCTCGGCGGCTTTTTTGCCGATATTGCCGTGGTGCTGCAAGCCGCCGATCACCACCAGCATGGTCACTGACGCCCATTCGCCATGCGGCAGGTTGATGCCGGTGGTGAGCAGGATGGTTGCCAGTAACCCGAGGGCCACGCGCACCGCATGAATCAGCCGCGCGTGCCGGTAACGTCGATAAGGATCAAGCAACGGACGCAAGACACGGCGCAGCAAGGGCGGAAGTCGATGGGTGCTGTAAGTACTCAGTGCGGGCCTCGCGTTATTTCAGTTGAAGTCAGTGGAAGGGGAAAATGTAATTCATCCACGCCGACATGCGCAGGAGGATTTTGCGCATCGCGCCAATGTGGTGGAAGTGCTGGCTGTACAGCGCGGCCTGGCCGTAGGCGCCACCTGGCATCAATTTGCTGTACTGGGCGAAGTCGGGATCGGTGATTTCGATGATTACCGGCACGCGTCCGGCTGGCGGCGATCCCGTATAGCCGATCAACGTGCCAGAAGGCTGTACCTGGCCTTCGGCAATCACGCCGATGACATTTTTCACCCGGCCTTCAAAAACCTTGCCGGGAATGCCATCGAACGCCACTTCGGCTTCGTCGCCCACGGTCAGACGCAACAGGCTGTTCTGGCGCATCCACGCGGCAAAGTATTGGCCTTCCTCGGGAATGAACACCATCGAGGGGCGCAGCGGCAACTTGCTCGCCATCATCCCCGGCCGTAGCGAAACATGGGTGACGAAGCCTTTGCTCGGCGCGCGAACGGTGGTGTTGTCCAGTTCGAATTGGGCATTGTCCAGTTGCGCCTGCAGGTCATCGGTACGGGCGATGGCGGCGTCCAGTTCGCGCTGGGTGCCGAAGTTGCGCCGGATCAATTCGGTGATGCGGTAGCGATCACCCTTGGCGGCGACCAGTTGCGCCTTGAGCGACTTCAGCCGGTTTTCAAACGGTGTGGGATCGATGCGAAACAGCACATCACCTTTTTCCAGCGGTTCGTTACCCTTTACCGGGACCTCGATCACCTGGCCGCTGACGATGGGAATCACCGGTACCGAGACAAAATACGAACGCGCCACTTCCGAATAGGGATGGTTGTAGTTCATGGTGAAAATCAGCGCGCCGATCAGCAAAATGCCACCGAGCACCGCGGTGGGCACCGTCCATTTGTTCAACGGGATGCGGAAGATCTTGAACAGCGCGACGCAGAACGCGGCATAGGTCAGGACAAGGAGCAGGTCCATGGCTCAGCGCCCCTCGATGTGTGGCGGCGGTGCATCATCCGGCGCCAGGGCTTCAAGCCGTTCAATGCGGCTTTGCAATTCGATGACTTGCTGCTCCAGGCGCAGAACATGGTTCTGCACCGGTTTACCGTCACCGAAGCCCCAGCCGCGATCCTCGCGGTACGCCATCGCCCAGATCCACAGAAACGGCCATAGCGCATGCAGCGTGAACAGGCTGACCCAGCCAGTGGCATGGATCGCATCCTGATGCGGGTGGTTACGGTGCACAGCAATTTCGTACGGAATGTCATGCAGCACGATGATTCCGTAAAACAACACGAGTCCGACAAACACCAACAGACCCAACGCGAAGTAATCAAGCATGATCAACCTCCCGGCATCCAGCGCAGCGCTGGGATCAGTGTAGACACTGAATGGCCGGGGGCTTCACGGCTTTAGATTCGAAGCTGATGTCGAATCCTTCGGTTATTTCCAATTTGCTCAGAAGATGTAGTCGGTGGTCAGGAAGCTCGAATCACGCCCGCGAATGATCTCGCTGATCAGGTCCTTGTTGCTGTCCTGGAACTTGGTGGCCACCAGCGTGCGGATCGAGAACACCCGCAACGCATCGTGTACCGACAGCGTGCCCTCGGCGGAGTTTTTACGGCCATTGAACGGGTAAGTGTCCGGGCCACGCTGGCATTGCGCGTTGAGGTTGATCCGTCCGACCTGGTTGGCAAAGGTGTCGACCAGTCGACCGACCGCCACCGGGTTGGTGCCGAAGATGCTCAGTTGCTGGCCGAAATCCGACTCCAGCACATAGTCGATCACAGTATCGAGATGACGGTACGGCACGATCGGCACGACTGGACCGAATTGCTCTTCCTGATAGACGCGCATCTGCGGGTTCACCGGGTACAGCACCGCCGGATAGAAGAACGACTCGCGGGATTCGCCGCCATTCGGGTTGACCACTTGCGCACCTTTGCTCTGCGCATCTGCCACCAGACCGTGCAGATAATCCACCTTGCCCGACTCCGGCAGCGGCGTCAGCGAAACGCCGCTGTCCCACGGCATCCCCGGTTTCAGCGTGGCCAGTTTTGCGTTGAATTTCTCGATGAAGCTGTCGACCACGTCTTCGTGGACGAAGAGGATTTTCAGCGCCGTGCAGCGCTGGCCGTTGAACGACAGCGAGCCGGTGACCGCCTCGCTGACGGCATTGTCGAGATCGACTTCCGGCAAGACGATGCCCGGATTCTTCGCGTCCAGACCCAGCGCAGCGCGCAAACGGTGTGGTTTCGGGTGGAGTTTTTTCAGGTCGCTGGCGGCCTTGTTGGTGCCGATGAAGGCGAAGATATCGATCTTGCCGCTGGCCATCAGCGCGCTGACGGTCTCGCGGCCGCTGCCGTAGATGACGTTGATCACACCGGTCGGGAAGCTGGCACGGAACGCTTCGAGCAACGGACGGATCAGCAACACGCCGAGCTTGGCCGGTTTGAACACCACGGTGTTGCCCATGATCAGCGCCGGGATCAGCGTGGTGAAGGTTTCGTTCAGCGGATAGTTGTAAGGGCCCATGCACAAGGCGACGCCGAGCGGTACGCGGCGAATCTGCCCGAGAGTGTCCTGTTCCAACTCGAAACGGCTGGAGCGGCGGTCGAGTTCCTTGAGCGCATTGATGGTGTCGACGATGTAGTCGCAGGTGCGGTCGAACTCTTTTTCCGAGTCCTTGAGGTTCTTGCCGATTTCCCACATCAGCAGCTTCACCACGGCATCGCGCTGTTGGCGCATGCGCCCGAGGAAGGCTTCGACGTGCTGGATGCGTTCGGCCACGCGCATGGTCGGCCACAGGCCCTGGCCACGGTCATAGGCGCGCACGGCGGCGTCGAGGGCGGTGAGGGCGGTCTCGGCATCGAGCAGCGGCGTGCTGCCGAGGATCACTTGTTCGTCGCCGTTTTCGCCCTTCAGATAGACCGGGCTGCGCACGGTGGCGAGCGGGCCGTCCCAGCGGCGCAACTGGCCATCGACCAGATATTCGCGTTGCTCGACCTGAGCGTCGAGGCGGTATTTTTCCGGGATGTCGCTGACAGAAGGGAACAGATTGCCAAGGATGTTTGCTGTGGTCATGTCGCTACCCCGTGATTAGAAAATTGTATGCAGGTTGAAAACAGAAACCTGTGGGAGCGAGCCTGCTCGCGAAAGCGGTTCATCAGTCAACCTTCGGCGACTGACACGGCCCTTTCGCGAGCAGGCTCGCTCCCACATTGAAAGAAGGGGAGGTCTTGGAATTGTGTTTCAAGCCTAGACCTCTTTAGCCCCGCTTGTGAACCCCAACTGGCCCCGTTTGCCCCCCTCGCTGTCCCGCAATGCCCTCAACCCGCCGACCCGCCTGCCTTAAGGTGTGAGCACAACAATAAGCGAGGCCGTTATGCGGGCAATCCGACTCACTCTAATGCTGGCGTTGGCCATGACGCTGCCAGGCTGCGGCGAAGACCCCAAACCCCCGGCCACCACCGATCATAACGCCATGCCAAAAGACCCGGCACTGGCGCAGATCTATGCCAACAGCTGCCAACTCTGCCACGCCAACCCGGCCGCCAACGCGCCGTTGACCGGGGATCGCAAAGCCTGGGAGCCGCGCATCCGGCAGGGCGCCGACACGCTGCTCGACCACGCCATCAACGGCTATAACGGCATGCCGCCGATGGGTCAGTGCGTCGAGTGCTCGGAAGAACAGTTCCTGCAATTGATCGGCTTCATGGCCGACCAGCCCCTCCCAGAATAAGGTGCCCGGCATGACCATGGATCTGACACGGCGTCAGTTGTTGCAACGGGCAAGCATCGTCGGCGCCTTCAGTGCCTTGGCGAGCCACCCGGCATTGGGCCAATTGATGCGTGCGCCACGCTTGATTCCGTGGCGCAATTGGTCGGGCGGGCAGAGTTGCCTGCCAGCGGCACGATTGGCGCCGAAGGATCTTGATGAACTGACGACGGTCATCAAGCAGGCACAAGGCAAAATCCGCCCGGTCGGCTCGGCGCATTCCTTCAGCGCGTTGGTGCCCACCGACGGCACGCTGTTGTCGCTGAGTTACTTCAACGGTCTGCTCGACCACGATACGAAAACCCTGCAAGCCGAATTCGCCGCCGGCACGCCGATGTCACGCATGGGCCAGCCGCTGAAAGACATCGGTCAGGCCCTGCAGAACATGGCCGACATCGACTACCAGACCCTCGCCGGGGCGATCTCGACGTCCACCCATGGCACCGGCAAAAACTTCCAGTCCTACTCGGCGCACGTCTGCGGTCTGCAACTGGTGACCGCCAATGGCGAGGTGCTCGACTGCGACAGCCAACGCCATCGCGAAGTGTTCAACGCCGCTCGGGTTTCCCTCGGCGCACTGGGTGTGGCGACGAAAATCCGCCTGCAAAACCGCCCGGCCTATCGCCTGCGCGAACGCCAGTGGATCGCCAAGACTGAAGAACTGCTCGAAGACCTCGACAAGAACACCCGTGAAAACCAGCACTGGGAAATGCTCGTCGTCACCCATTCCGACTACGCCTTGTCCATTGCCCTCAACGAAACCGACGACCCGGCCACGCCGCCGATCCCGCCCGAAGAGGAGGGTGGCAACGAGTTCGTCACCCTGATCGAGAAGATCGACAAGTACGGCAGCGATTTCGCCGACCTGCGCCGCACGATGCTCAACAGCCTGCGCCATCTGGCCAGTTTCGATGACCGCGTCGGCGACTCGTTCGACATCTATGCCAACGTGCGCACTGTGCGTTTCAACGAGATGGAATATTCGGTGCCCGCCGAATACGGCCCGGCGTGCCTGCGCGAAATTCTCAAGCTGATTCAGGACAAGGACCTGCGCACCTGGTTTCCCATCGAGTACCGCTACGTCAAGGCCGACGATATTCCGCTGAGTATGTTCGAGGGGCGCGACAGTTGTTCGATCTCGGTGCACCAGCATTACCAGATGGATCATCACAACTTTTTTGCGGCGGTCGAACCGATTTTCTGGAAGTACAACGGGCGGCCGCACTGGGGCAAGTTGCACACGCTGAATGCGCGAACCCTGCAACCGCTGTATCCGCGCTGGCGCGAATTTGTCGATGTGCGCCAGGCGCTGGATCCGAGCGGGCGCTTTCTCAGCGCGCATCTGTCGTCGATATTGGGGGTGAGCTGATGGCGGTCAATCGACGTAATTTCCTCCTCGGCACTTTGGGTGTCGGGGCTTTGCTGGTGGGCGTCGGCGCGTGGTTGCGGCCGGGGGATCGTGGCGCGCCGTACAGCGAATACTTCCGCGCGCTGAACAAGGAGCTGAAGGAAAAAGGGCCGATGCGCCCAGTGCTGCTGATTGATCTGGATCGCCTCGATCACAACATCGACGTGGTGATGCAGTCGGTCAAACGCGGCGGCAAGCAGTTGCGGCTGGTGGAAAAATCCTTGCCGGCGCCGGGATTGTTGAATTACATCGGCCAGCGTGCCGGGACGCAGAAGCTGATGTCGTTTCATCAGCCATTTCTCAATCATGATGCCGTCACGTTTGCGCAATCGGACATCCTGCTCGGCAAGCCACTGCCGGTGCGCTCGGCCGAGATTTTCTATCAATCCCACAAAGGCCCATTCGACCCGGCGAAGCAACTGCAATGGCTGCTCGACGGTCCTGAACGTTTGCAGCAATACCTGGCGTTGGCGCAGGGTTTGGGCACGCGCATGCGCATCAATATCGAACTGGACGTCGGCCTGCACCGGGGCGGCGTCAGTGATGTGAATGTGCTGGGGCAGATGCTCACGTTGATCAGCGCCAACCCGCAGCATCTGGAGTTTGCCGGATTCATGGGCTACGACCCGTTCGTGGGCATGGGCGTGCCGGGGATTCTTGGCTCGCCGGAAGAACTGTTTGCCAAGGTCATGGTGATTTATCAGCGCTGTGTCGATTTCACCCGGCAGCAGTTCCCCGCGTTGTGGCACGACGGTTTGTGCCTGAACACCGCGGGCAGCCCGAGTTATCGGATTCATGAAAACGAGAGGCTCAGCACTGAAGTGTCGGTGGGAACAGCGATGCTCAAGCCTACACACTATGATTTGCCGTCACTCACCGAGCACGTGCCCGCGACCTACATCGCCACGCCCGTATTGAAGAGCACCGGCGCGGTGAATATCCCGGCGCTGGATGACCAGTCGAAGCTGTTTTCGTGGTGGGACCAGAACCAGCGGCAGACCTTCTTCATCTATGGCGGCAACTGGATGGCCGAATTCGAGTCGCCAGCCGGTTTGCAGAGCAATGGCGTGTATGGCCACAGCTCGAATCAGGAGATGGTCAATGGCTCGAATGCCGTGGGCCTGACGATAGAAGATCAAGTCTTCCTGCGCCCGACCCAGACCGAAGCCGTCCTCCTGCAGTTCGGCGATTTGCTGGCGGTGCGCGGCGGCAAAATCATCGACACCTGGCCGGTCTACACCTGACTCCGAAATCACGCACATCCCCCTGTGGGAGCGAGCTTGCTCGCGAAGGCGTCCTGTCAGTCACCTTCTACTCGACTGGCACACCGCCTTCGCGAGCAAGCTCGCTCCCACAGGGTTTTCTGTTGTCTGTGATTTCTCGAGCAATTCGGTAATGAAGCTTTTATGACAAAAGTTCGGTAGCACATCGCCAGTCCGGTCATGCCTATGTAACGCGCTTGAGGGGCCCAACGGGGCGCTTTTCACAAGCCGAGGCGGGACGCCGGGAGTGAGGCAATGGGGACTATGGAACGCTACTCGAAAGTGGGCATGCAGGAACTTGATCAACGCTTGTCGAAGATCGTCGAAGCCGCGCGCAAGAAGCCGGTTTCGGTGTATCGCTACGGCGCGCCGTGGGTCTGGATCGTCTCGCAGGATGACTGGCAGGGCGCCTTGAAAGAGGTCTCCAGCTACATTCCGCCGGGCCATTCGCTGGTGTTGCTGCGCCCGCAGATCGACGATTTGCTCGATGCCCACCGCGACCTCCTGCACGACCTCAATGCCGAGCCCGGCATGCTGATTCCGGCGCAAACGGTGATGCACATCCTGCTCCTGCAACTGCTGTATTCGGTGCCCAGCGAGCAGCAACTGTATGAACAGCTCAATTACAACCTGTTGTTCCGCTGGTTCGTCGGCCTCGGTCTGAACCAGAAAGTCTGGAGCTTCAACGCCCTCAGTCGCGACATCGCCACGCTGCTCAACGAGCCGCGCGCGGTGCTGCTCATTCAAAAAATCATCGGCGAAGTGTTCTGCGGCGCGTTGCTGCAAATGCCCGAGTTCTCGCTGAACTTCGCGCTGTTGCACACGTGGCTGGGCAAGCACGCCTGTGCCCCGCACGTCAGCAACTAAGCGCGGCAACACACAAGGGCGCCGAGGCGCCAACAGGTCATCGCGAATTCAGGGGGTAGTGTGGAACCGATTTTCAAGTCACGGCTGGCGCTGTGGGGCTGGCTGCTGGTGACGGCGGGCGCGCAGCCGGCATTGGCCGAAGAGGCTGCGCCAAACGCCGCAGCGCAGCGTCTGGTCGACGTCAACGAATACTTCGTGCGCGGCAACACCGTGCTCGATGCACGGGCGATTGAAGAGGCGGTGTACCCGTTTCTTGGCCCGCAAAAAGCCCTCAGCGATATCGAAGGTGCGCGGGATGCATTGCAGAAGGCCTATCAGCAACGCGGCTATCAATCGGTGTTCGTCGAGCTGCCGGAGCAGGCAGTCGCCGATGGCATCGTCTATCTGCAAGTCAGTGAAACCAAGGTCGGCCGCGTGCGTGTGGTCGGCGCCAAACACTATTCGCCGCTGGACATCCGCGACGACGTGCCGGCGCTGAAAGAGGGCGAGGTGCCGGACTTCGCCAAGGTTCAAGGCGAACTGGCGCAACTGAACAAAACCCCGGGCCGCCAAGTCATGCCGCTGGTGCGCGAAGGTCAGCGCCCCGGCACCATGGACGTTGATTTGCAGGTCGAAGACCAGAACCCGTGGACCGCCAGCGTCGGCCTCAACAACGATTACAGCGCCGACACCGAAAAGCTGCGCACCGTCACCAGCCTCGGTTACAACAACCTCTGGCAACTCGGCCATAGCGTCAACCTGACGTTCTTCACCGCCCCGCAAGAGACCGACAACGCCAAGGTCTGGTCGGGTTCCTACACCGCGCCACTGACGGATCGCTGGAGCGTGCAGTTCTCCGGTTATCAGTCCGACAGCAACGTCGCCACCATTGGCGGCAGCAACGTGCTCGGCAAGGGCCATTCCTATGGCGTTTCGGCAATTTACACGCTGCCCTCCAGCGGCAACTGGTCGAACTCACTGTCGGCCGGCATCGACTTCAAGGACTTCGACGAACGCCTGACCTTGTCCGGCGAAAGCGACAAAGTGCCGTTGCAATACGCGCCATTCACCTTCGCCTACAACGGCTATCGCTACACCGAAAAAAGCCAGCTCGGCCTCGGCCTGAGCCTGGTTGCCGCCACTCGCAGCATCTTCGGTTACGGCAGCACCGACGAAGATTTCGACTACAAACGCTATCGCGCCAAACCGAGTTTCGCCGTGCTCAAGGGCGACACCAGTTACACCTGGACCTTCGACAGCGATTGGCAGAGCGCAAGCAAAGCCGCGTTCCAACTGGCGTCGGGGCCACTGGTTTCCAACGAACAATTCTCCGCCGGCGGCGCCACTTCGGTGCGCGGCTATCTGGCCGCCGAACGCACTGGCGATGACGGCTTGCTGCTCAGTCAGGAACTGCGTACGCCATCGCTGGCCAAGTACGCCGGTACATGGATGCAGGACTGGCGTTTCTACGCCTTTGCCGAAGGCGCGCAACTGTATCTGCGCGACGAACTGCCGGACCAGGACGCCAATTACGCCCTGGCCAGCGTCGGCCTCGGCACCCGCGCCAGCCTGAGCAAATGGCTGTCCGGCAGCCTCGACTGGGGCTACCCGTTACTCGAAGGGCCGAACACCTCGAAGCAGGAATCGCGCCTGCACTTCAACCTTCAAGCCACTTTCTAAAGGAGCACGTTCATGCAGCGCCTCATTCTTTCGTTGTTGATCTGCCTGGGCTTCGTGCTCCCGGCCACGGCTCAGGCCTGGTGGCAGGACGACTGGCACTACCGCAAACAGGTTGCCGTCGACACCACGCCACAAGGCGCGGGCATCAATCAGGCACTCGGGCGTACTGCGCTGCTGGTGCGCCTGCACACCGGCAACTTCACCTTTGACGGGGTGAAAGAGGACGGCGCGGATCTGCGCTTTGTCGCCGCCGATGACAAGACCGTGCTCAACCACCAGATCGAAAGTTTCGACGCGCTGATGGGCATGGCGCTGATCTGGGTCGATGTGCCGAATGTCGAGGGCGGTCAGCGCCAAGACATCTGGATGTACTACGGCAATCAAAAGGCCCCGGCGACCGGCAACGGCCAGCTGACTTTCGATCCGAATTACACCGCGCTCTATCACTTTGACGGCGCCACCGGCACCCCGGCCAAAGACACCACGGCCTACGGCAACACCGCGCAAAGCGCGACCGGCGCGGCGATTGACGGCGTAGTAGGGCGCGCCTTGCAGTTCAGCGGTCAACCGTTGTTGCTGTCGGCCAGTCCTTCGTTGCAACACAACGCCGGCAGTGCGTTCACCTTCAGTGCCTGGCTGCGTCTGGATCAGGCCAATGGCGAGCAACTGATTCTAGCCCGTCGCGAAGGCGCCAACAGCTTGCTGATCGGTGCAAACCAAGGCGTGCCATTTGTCGAAATCGATGGCCAACGTGCCGTTGCCACCCAAGCGCTGAACCCGGGCCAATGGCAACACCTCGCGCTGACCGCTGAAGGCGCCAAAGTGACCCTGTTCATCAACGGTCGCGAAGCTGCCACGCTTGCTCAGGCGATGCCGGCCTTCAACTCGGTCATGGCCATTGGCGCCGACCTGCACGAAGGTCCGTTCCAGCCATTTGTGGGCGCTATCGATGAAATGCGTCTGTCGAAAGTCGCCCGTCCGGCGCCGCTGTTGCTGGCCGACGCCACCTCGCAAGGTGCCGAGTCGAAACTGGTGGCTTACGGCGTCGACGAAGAACAGTCCGGTTTCGGTTTCGGCAGCCTCGGCTTCCTGCTCAACGCCGTGCCAATCGACGCATGGGTGATCATCGCCGTGCTGGTGCTGATGATGTTCCAGTCGTGGATCATCATGCTGCGCAAGAACCGCAGCCTCAGCCGCGTATCCGCCGCCAACGAAGACTTCCGCGTGCAGTTCGCCAAGGTCGGCACACGTCTGGAGATGTTCGCCGACGACGCGCAACTCGCCCAGCGGTTGCAGCATTCGTCGCTGTGGCGCCTGTATCTGGTGGCGGTGAAAGAGATCCGCACCCGCCGCGAGCAGGGCGCCGATACCTCCTCGGTTTCCGCCGCGACCATCGAAGCCATTCGCTGCTCGATGGACGGTGTGCGCACCCGTGAAAACCAGCAACTGAGTTCGAAACTCTCGACCCTGTCCAACGCCATCGCCGGCGGCCCGTACATCGGCCTGCTCGGCACCGTGCTGGGGATCATGGTGGTGTTCCTCGGCACGGCGATGGCCGGTGACGTCAACATCAATGCCATCGCTCCCGGCATGGCCGCAGCTTTGCTCGCTACGGCGATGGGCCTGTTCGTCGCGATCCCCGCACTGTTTGGCTACAACCGCCTGGTCACTCGCAACAAGGAAGTCAGCGCCGACATGCGCGTGTTCGTCGACGAATTCATCACGCGGCTGGCGGAGATGCATGGCGAGAGCCAGTTCAGTGAGTCGGCGCATCGCGGCCATCACGCCAACCATTCTGTACCGGCCTGAGGAGCACTGACATGGCGTCCGTAAATGCCTCCCACGACGATGACGAAGATGCAGCGGTGGACAGCATCAACATCACCCCACTGGTCGACGTGCTGATGGTGGTGCTGGTGATGTTCATCCTCACCGCCACCGCGCAGGTCTCGGGGATCCAGATCAATCTGCCCAAGGCCAGCGCTTCGGTGTCGCTGTCCGAGGCCAAGACCAAGGCGATTTCGGTCAACGACGGCGGCCAGGTGTTCCTCGACGCTTACCCGGTGACCCTGGCCGAGCTCGAAGAACGCCTGCGCATCGAGAAAGCGCAGAGCCCGGATTTCCCGGTGATCGTGCGCGGCGACGCGACGGTGCAGTACCAGAAAGTCATTGAAGTGCTGGATCTGTTGCGCCGGCTCGAGCTGTCCCAGGTCGGTCTTGTGACCGGCAAACCGAGTCAGGGCTGAGTCATGACCGCACAACTCCCGATCGAGCCGCTGCCGGTAAAAAAACCAGTGCTGCGTTATGCGAAGTGGGGCGCCGGCTTGCTGATCGGCGCGCTCGCCGCGTGGTTCCTGTGGCAGTGGGCCAATGACATGAGCGGCATCCGCCGTGAAGCGCCGAAGGTGCCGACGATCATTCCGTTGCCGCCACCGCCACCTCCGCCGCCGGAAAAACCACCGGAACCGGAAACCCCGGTGGAAGAAAAAGTCGTCGAGCCCGAGCCAACGCCGGAGCCCGAAGAGGTCAAGCCCGAGGAAGAAGCGCCGCCATCACCGGCTGACGATCTGGCCAACCCGATGCAAATGGACGGCGACGCGCAGAGCGGCAACGACGCTTTCAACATCGGCGCGGGCAAGGGCGGCGGCATGGCCGGGGCCGGCGGCGGACGTTTGGGCACCGGGACGTACAGCCAGTTTCTGGCGTTCACTTTCCAGCGTTTGCTGCGCGAAAACCCTGAGCTGCGCAACCTCGCGTTTTCGCTGCAGGCCGATGTGTGGCTGAGCAGCGTTGGCGAGATCACCCGCGTCGAGCTGATCAAGTCCAGCGGCAACCCCGACATTGATACGCAGGTGCTGGCCGCTTTACGCGGTGCACCGGCCCTGAGCGAACGGCCACCGGCCTCCATCACTTTGCCTGTGCGCCTGTCCCTGCAAGGGCGGCGTCCGGGTTAACCCTCATTTTTAAAGCTTTGCCAAAAGGAGTTGTGTGCAGATGATTTCCAACGTGAATCGATTGTCCCTGGCGGTCGGCATGGTCATTGCGACCCTGGTCGGTCAGGCCGCGGCAGCGCCTGCGCCCTCGGAGAACGCCACGATCAATCTGATCCGCTTGCTAGTCGAGCAGGGCATTCTGAAACAGGACAAGGCTGATGCCCTGATCGCTCAGGCGCAGAACGAAGCGGCGCAGGCCAAACAGGCTGCCGCATCCACCGCAGTCGCGGCAGGGCCAGTGGCGGCGCCGGGTGACGTGCGTGTGCAATACGTGCCGGCAGCGGTGCGTGACCAGATCCGCGATCAGGTCAAAGCCGAAGTCATGGCCACCGCCAAACAGGAAAACTGGGCCGCGCCCAACAGCTTCCCGGAATGGGCGGCGCGCATCAGTTTCGACGGCGACATTCGCCTGCGTGACGAATCGCGCTACTACTCGGACAGCAACAGCAACGAGATCGTCGACTTTGCCAAGCTCAACAATAACGGCCCGTACGACGTAAACCCGAACAGCAGCACCAACCTGCCGCCGTTGCTCAATACCCGCGAAGACCGCACCAACCAATTCCGTATCCGCGCACGGCTGGGCATGAAAGCCGAGATTTCTCCGCAATGGACAGCGGGTATCCGCATCGGCACCGGCTCGGACAACAACCCGGTGTCGACCACGCAAAGCCTCGGCGGCGGTTTCGCCAAGAAGGACATCTGGCTCGATCAGGGCTACCTGAACTGGAAGCCGACGGATGAATTGACCCTGACCGGCGGGCGCTTCGCCAACCCGTTCATGTCCACCGACATGCTCTATTCCAACGACTTGAATTTCGACGGTGTGGCGGCGATTTTCGACCACAAACTCAACCGCGATTGGGGCGTGTTCGGCACCGTCGGCGCGTTCCCGGTGGACTACACCAACGACACCGCCAGCAGCAACGGCTTCGACAAGGAAGAGAGCGACAACAAGTGGCTGTACGGCGCGCAGATCGGCGCCAAATGGGCGATCAACAGCAACAACCGCTTGAAAGGTGCACTGGCGTACTACCGCTTCGACGATATTCAGGGTCAGCGTTCCAGCCCTTGCGAACCATGGGCCGGTGCGCCGGGTTGCGACAGCGATGGCAGCCGCGCGGCGTTCATGCAAAAGGGCAACAGCGTGTTCCTGCTGCGCGACATCACGCCGAACCCGCTCAACCCGACCACCACGCCGCAGCCGCAGTTTGTTGGCCTCGCTTCGGAATTCAATCTGCTCGATCTGAACGTGGTGTGGGACGCCGATCTGCCAGAAGATTTCAAACTGCGCAGCCAGGGCAACTACATCCACAACCTCGCGTACGACGAAGGCGACATGCGCAAGCGCTCGGCCGGGCAGATCGTCAACAACCTCGACAGCAATGGCGACATCGAAAGCGGCGCCAATGCGTGGATGGTGCAGTTCACCCTCGGCAGCGCCCTGGAGCTGAAAAAGCAGGGCGACTGGAACATGTTCGCTGGCTACAAATACATCCAGCCGGATGCCTTGCCGGATGGCTTCAACGATTCCTCGTTCCACCTCGGCGGCACCAACGCCAAGGGTTATTTCATTGGCGGCAATTACGGTCTGGCGAAGAACGTTTACGCCACCGGTCGCTGGATGAGCACCGAAGCGGTGTACGGCGCGCCGTTCGACATCGACGTCTTGCAGCTTGAGCTCAACACGCGCTTCTAAGGCGCCGGGAGAGGGTGATGAAAACGCGTTTGTTATCGCTGGGGCTTGGCTTGTTAATCGCCACCGGGGCCAGTGCCGAAGGCATGGAAGAGCGCTTGCGCACCCAGTTGCGCAGCACCACGCAGCAGTTGCAGGCCCTGCAAAGCCAGCAGGCTCAGGCCAGCGCCGCGCAATTGGCCGCGCAGAACGAAGCCAAGGCTGCGCAGGCGCAAATCAAGCAATTGAGTGCCGAACTGGCCAAGGCCAAAGGCGTTGCCGAGCAGCTCGCCGGGCAGCAACAGAGCCTGCACAGCCAGGCGCAGGCGCAAGTGGCGGCCAGTGCCGAGCAGACCGGCAAGTTCAAAAAAGCCTATGACGAGCTGTTGGTCATGGCCCGTGCCAAAGAGGCAGAACGGTCTAAGCTTCAAGCGCAATTGGCTGAACGTGACACACAAGTGCAGCAATGTTCAGTCAAGAATCAGCAGATGTACGGCGTCGCCAAGCAGATCCTCACCGCCTACGAAAACATCGACGTGGCCGAGGTGATGAAGATCCGCCAGCCCTTCGCGGGCAGCGCCCGGGTCAAGTTCGATGAACTGGCCCAGGGGTTGGGTGACGAGCTTTACAAGACTCAATTCGACGCGCCGCAAGCCGCGCTCGCGCATTGATTTAAAAGACTGCTAAACAAGGAAGAAACAATGACTCAATTGATCAGCCACGTATCGCCAAAATCCCTGACCGAAGTTCTGCAAGCCGCCGGTTATCGCGTCAACGAAACCGAGCAGAACGGCATCGTCCAGTTGCTCAGCGCCAGCCAGGGCATTGGCTACGCCGTGCGTTTCGGCAACCCGGCGGTGGAGCAGGGCCGCTACGTCGACTTCACTTTCAGCTGTGCGCTGCGCGTGCAGGGTGAACTGCCGCAGGGTGTGGCCGAGCAGTGGAACGCCAGCCGTCGTTTTGCGCGGTTGTCGTTGCAGGGAGAGTTTCTGGTGATGGAAATGGATGTGGTCGTGGCGGCGGGCGTAAGCAACGATCACCTGCGCGGTAACCTGGAATTGTGGGATCGTCTGTTGCAGGAGTTCATCGTCTATCTGCGTGATTTCACTCAGGCCGGCACCGCGCAGACCGCCAAAGTCGCCGTCGCCGAGCAAGAGGAAGTCGCGCTGTGAAAAAGCCTGCCATGGTGATCAGCGCCGCTGCGGTGGCGCTGTTGGTGGTGGCCGTGGCGCTGGTGGTGCGACCGGGCAATAACCCGGTCGCCGCTCAGCAATCGTCGCCAGTGGTGGCGGTTGCTGCGGGGCCAGCGGTCGCGCGTTTGGGTAATCAGCAAGTCACGCCGGCCGAGTTGCAGGCGCTGCTGGCAACGGTTGCGCCCGAGACCCGCGAACAACTGCGCGGCAATCGTCAAGCGCTGGAGCGCTGGATTCGCACGCGTCTGGCCGAGAAAGCGGTGCTGGAGCAGGCCGATGCCCAGGGTTGGGCGCAGCGCCCGGAGGTTGCGCGGCAGACCCGTGCGGCTACTGAACAGATTGTGTTCCGGGATTACTTGCGTTCGGTCAGTGAGGTGCCGGCGGATTACCCGAGTGCGGCTGAACTGCAGCAGGCCTATGACGCGGGCAAAGCCAATTGGCAGACACCGGCGTTGTATCGGGTCAGTCAGATTTTCCTCGCAGTGAGTGATCCGCAGGCTCTGGACGCAGTGCGCAAACAGGCGGCGGAGTTGAGCAAAAAAGCTCAGGCAACGCCGGCGGAATTTGCTGCATTGGCGACTCAGTATTCCCAAGACCGCGTCACCGCTGAACGCGGCGGCGATAGTGGCCTGCAACCGTTGCAGCAACTGGTACCGGAGGTGCGAGGCGCTGTCGCCCGGCTAAAGGTCGGCGCCGTTTCCGACCCGGTGCAAAGCGCTGCCGGGTTCCATGTGATCAAACTCACTGAGCAACAACCGGCGCGTCTGGCGACCCTCGATGAACTGCGCGATCAACTGACCGAAGCCTTGCGTGCGCAGCGTCAGGAACAGATTGCCCAGGCGTATCTGGACGGCATGCTCAACACCGCGACACTGAGCATCGACGGCGCGGAGCTCAACAAAGTCCTC
This sequence comes from Pseudomonas fluorescens, assembly GCF_001648775.1. Lineage (GTDB taxonomy): Bacteria > Pseudomonadota > Gammaproteobacteria > Pseudomonadales > Pseudomonadaceae > Aquipseudomonas > Aquipseudomonas fluorescens_M. The sequence continues at coordinate 583,026 of NZ_LVEJ01000010.1, read as the reverse complement.
GAGGAAAAACACTAATCTCACCTTCACCACAAACCCCTGTGGGAGCGAGCTTGCTCGCGAAAGCGTCAGCACATTCAACATCTTCGTTGACTGATACACCGCTTTCGCGAGCAAGCTCGCTCCCACAGGGATCTATGGCGCACTCAAGACAAATACAAAGATCGACAGGGAGTCATCGATGTCATTCACCGAACCCGCAGGACGACAGGGCAGTGCCGAATTTCGCTGGCCACACGACAGCAATGAACCCTGGCTGGCGCAAGCCGCGAAGGTCGACCCGGACGTCGCGCAATACTTCCTGGTCAGCGCCCGCTGCGGCTGCTTCATGCAAGCCGCGCGCAGCCTCAACGTGCGCTCGACCTTGCTGCGTAAACAATTGGCGCAACTGGAACAAGAACTCCAGCACTCGCTGTTCAGCTTTCAGGGCAGTGCACTGAGCCTGACCCGCGAAGGCCAGCAACTGCAGGCCAAACTGGTGGCGCTGGCGAATGAACGCAAACTGCCGGTGGTCGAACAACCGCTGATTCGTCTGGCTGTCGCCGAATCGATCCTGCATGACATCCTCGGCCGCGACCTGATCGCGCTGCTGCGCCGTAACGCCAGTGTGCGCCTCGAGATCATCGCCCTCGACAGCGAACTGGCCCTGCGCGCCGTCAGCGCCGACATCGTGCTGTGGCTCGCCCACGGTGGCACTCCGCACCCGGGCCCGACCTTCGCCACCAGCGAACCGCAACGCCTCGCGCAACTGGAATACCAGCCGCATATCGCCAAACGTTACTCCCGCGTCACTGCACGCCCGGAAAGTCCGGACGACCTCGCCGATTTCATGCTGGTGCAATGGCAGCATGATCGGCAGATCGACAGCTTTCGGCCGTGGAATGAACTGGTCGAACAGCGGTTGGCTGGCGTGGTGCAGATGCAGTCGTACGAGCTGATGCTGGAGATGATTCGGTGCAGCGCGTGCATCGGGTTGCTGCCGATGTATATGAGCCGATTTGATCGTGGGCTCGTGGCGTTACCGGGGCTTTTTGAGGAGGCGATGCGGTTGCAGGTTTGGTTGGCGGTGAACAGTGAGTCGCAGGGCGTTGAAGAGGTGCAGGTGCTGGTGGAGTTGATCAGGCGCACTTTCAACGAGCGGGCGGAGTGGTTTGAATGAATATTAAGAGAAGGACGGATTCTTTAATTAAATAAATCCGTCCCCTTTTTTCTTTTTTTCTTCATGCGTCATACCAGAGGCAGCGGAAGCAGTGGCGGGCCGCTGTAGAGCGGGGCCTCTTCCAGCGATTCCATTATGCCGCCACCGCCATCGTTGCGGACTACGCTGATGTTGCGAATGCCGAAGTCATTGCCGTGGCCATTGTCTTGATGGTTCTGTATGTAGAACCGAACGATGCGGCGAGCGGGGACGTTGATGTTGAGCAAAAAATCGTACCAGATACCAGTCTTCGGTAATTCGCGTACGGCACCATTGCCACCCGCGATGCCGCATTGCAGTTGCAGGATCGGATTCGGTATGCCGGGCGCCGGACTGTCGGCGACATGGCAGGCTTGCATCCGGAAGGAATAGGTTCCCGGCAGGCAATCGAAATCCTTGTACATCACCGTCCCGGCAAATCCTTTATTCGAACCTTCATCGGTGAAGTTGAAAAATGCCTTCACGCCTGCGTGAATCCGGATATAGCCGGAGCGGGCCGCGTTATGCAATAACCAGCCGTTGTAGGAGTCATTTTGAAAGTCGGTATAGTCATTTTTCCATTCCGACTCGATATTGACTCGCCATTGCGTTGAGTCCGGTGCGCCGACGGGCAATGGCCTGGCAATGAATGTATGAAAAAAAACCGCCAGCCCGGAGATGCTGTAGTTCCAGATTCCGGTGGCGCTGGCAGTCACGGTTTGTCGAGCTGTGCCGTTGAGCAGAATTTGCACCTGCTGGTTGCTACCTGCGGTACCGGTCAATGTACCCCCTGTCTGGAATGTCCGGCCCCCATTGGGCACGCTGGCGCCGGCCGAGTCTTTAAACGAAGTGATCGTGACATTCGATGCCTTGACGGTGTAAACCTGATCCACAAACTTCGTCGCCGTTGCGAAGTTGTTGCTCTTGTCCTCCGACACCCAGAACTGCACCGTCAGCGTCCTACCGTTCCCCAGTTGCGCCAGATAGCTGTTAAGCACTGTCTGCACATATTTGCCCTGACTGATCCAGGTGGGATTAGTCCGCGCCGGCAGGCCGTTCCAGATTTGCAGGTCATGCGCGCTGCCGTTGGCCTTGAACCCCAGCAATTTCAGCCAGCATGGCTGGCCATCTACCATGCCGCTCCAGGTTCGCGCATGAAGCGTTGCGTTCTTCCCTGCCAGCGATGCCACATCCAGCACCTTGCCCGGTTCTGCCTCCACGATGATCGGTGGGTTGTACACTTTCTGATTAGCGGTAATGCTGATTGAAGTTGTTGCCGACACATTGCTGTTGGTCAATTGATCAATCACCCTGGCACTCACCGGATGGGTGCCACTGCCGATCTGTTGGAGTTCGGCGGCGGTCAGGTGGTAAATGATCGATTTGGTGTGATCAAAATTGGTAAACGGGATGCTCCAGGTGCCGATGGTCAGCGTCACGGTTCCGTAGGGGCGGGGGTAGCTGATGGTGATGGTGATTGGTCCCGTTTGTTCTGGGCCAATGCTGGCCGGATGGCTGACCGTGATACCGGAGACCGGGTTGTTGAACAGCACATTCAGTATCGGATTGGATTTATCTTTATTACCGCTGACCCGGGTGACTTCGTAGTACAGGGTATTGAGGCCATCCTTCAACCCTCCCCAAGGCAACTCCATAAAAATGCGGACGTTCTCTTCGCCCGGTTTGATCGTCTTGATCACGGATGTCGCCTGCTTGTTGACCCACAGCCTTACGGAGTCACCTGCTGCAAAGGAGGTGGAAAACAACGTGACCGGGTCGATCACCATGAAGAGTTTGGTGGATGGCGAATAAATGCTTTCGGGAATGCCCAGATGGTAGGCCCCTGGCGGTTGCAGGTTTTCTAGTGCGCCGGGGATGGCCATCGGATACAGCTGGAGCAAGGTGCTGATCTGTGTCGAATTGACGTTGATGCTCATGTTGCTCTCCTGGCGTGCGGTCAATAGCCATCTTCGGGGCGAAGCTCATGACACCGCGAAAGGAGCGCCTCGTCACCTGTCAGATCTGACAGGTGAGCGTGACTTTAAGACGAATGGTCGTCGGTGAACGGTTTCCTGCAGACGCAAAAACGGCCCTTTGAAGGGGGCCGTTCCAGTTTCAATAATCGGGGCCGAGGCTCAGCCGCCAACTCCAGATTATCCAGCACACGATTCACCGCCAGTTCCCCCCAGCATGATCAGTTGCGCAATCCCCAACAGCACATGCCGATGCGAGCCGTCCACCAGCCCGGCGAAGTCGGTGGCCATGGTTTTGGCCGAGGTCAGGGTTTCGCAGGCGTCGGCCAGTAGTTCTTCGCTGTCGATGCCGGGGGCGATGAGGTAGCGGGTGTTGGGTTTGAGCGGCGGTTTTCTGGGGTGGAACGGATTGAGATAGTGATCGAGGGCGCGGTCGGCGGCTTCGTGGAGTTTCTTGGAGTCGAGGGTTTCGTAGGGCGAGGTCGGGTCGGTTTCGGGTGGGTTTGGCGTCGGTTTGATCATGATTGAATCTCCAGAGTCATGAAGCCGCCACAGATTCGCTGCGATACGAAGAGGTGGCAGCTATACGCGGGTCGCAGACCGGGACTCTAGAACCGGCAGACCCGAGGGTCTCCCACGTACAGCCGCCATAAAACTGGAGGGTGTTGTGCGTCTAGAGATCGCGGGCTGCGAGACCCGATCGCTGATTCATCAGCGACCCGGAAACGATAGAGCCGGCCCTCAAGGCGCACAAGCCGGCGGATTCTGGCGGATGCGTAGGCAATGGCGCAAGGCGTTGTGGCTTGCCGGACGTTTCGGTCAACGGCTTTAAACAGTCGTGGCGAATCCGTGAAGAAGCGGTTTACAGTGACCGGCCACGCACTGATCCAGGAGGGATCTTTCATGCCTGAGCACAACCCCGCCATTCACATCGAACGCTTCAGCGAGTCGCACATCGAGGCTGTCACTGCGCTCTACAACGAACGGGCTGTCACCCGGCAGGTGTTGCAGATGCCGTTTCAGTCCGCCGACGTCTGGCGCCAACGGCTGCTGGCGGAAAACGAACGGGTGTTGAAGCTGGTCGCGCTGCATCAGGGTCAGGTCATCGGCCATCTGGGGCTGGAAAACTATTCGCGGATTCGTCGCAGCCACGCCGGCAGCGTCGGTATGGCCGTTGCCGCGGCGTGGCAGGGCAAAGGCGTCGGTTCGACATTGTTGGCGGCCGCCCTCGACGTCGCCGACAACTGGATGAACCTGCACCGCGTCGAACTCTCGGTTTACGCCGACAACGAGGCCGCCATCGCGCTCTACCGCAAATTCGGTTTCGAGACCGAAGGCCTGTTCCGCGACTACGCCGTGCGCGACGGGCAATGGGTCGACACCCTGAGCATGGCCCGCCTGCGCAATCGCCCGAAAACCTGACTCAGTCGCCTAGGGCGAACGCCACCGCCGACTGCGCATGCAGTTCGGTGGTGTCGAGCAGGGGCAGGGCACTGTGCTGGGGTTTGATCAACATGCCGATTTCCGTGCAGCCGAGAATGATCGCCTGCGCGCCGCGTGCGGTGAGGGATTCGATCACCCGCTGATAGATCTGCCGCGACGGTTCACTGATCACGCCGACACAGAGTTCGTCGTAGATGATCCGATGCACGTCCTTGCGCTCGACTTCGTCCGGCACCAGCACGGTCAAACCCTGAGCGATCAGGCGTTGCTTGAGGAAATCCTGCTCCATGGTAAAGGCCGTGCCGAGCAGGCCGACCGTGTGTGCATCGATTTCCAGCGCCGCCTGCGCGGCCGGTTCGGCAATGTGCAAAAACGGAATGCTGATCGCTGCCTGAATCTGTTCGGCGACCTTGTGCATGGTGTTGGTACACAGCACCACGCATTCGGCGCCGCCGGCTTCGAGCCTGCGCGCGGCCTCCACCAGAATCGCCGCGGCATCGTCCCAGCGCCCGGCGTGCTGCGCCTGTTCGACCGGGCCGAAGTCGACGCTGTACATCAGCAGTTGCGCCGAGCGCAACGGGCCGAGACGGTCGCGGACTTGTTGATTGATGAGTCGATAGTATTCGGCGCTGGATTCCCAGCTCATGCCGCCGATCAGGCCGATGGTGCGCATTGGATGTCCTCATGCATTGACATGTGTTGAGGGTTCAGGTCTGCCCGGAGTGTCCTTTTGTTCGCGATCCGATGCCAGCGACAAGTGACTGTACTGCTGATCTTTCACGCAAGTGTCATGGTGCTTCATCGGCCTTGCTGCAGCTTAAACGTACGCAGAGGCTGGTATCTGCCACTATCAACCTTTGCAGGTCCTTTCCGAGGAACACCGCTATGGACGACGTACAACAACTGGGTGAAATGCTTCGCCACTATGCCGACAGCGAAGCACACAAGAAGCAACTGTTCGAGACGCAATCGGCGACGTGGACCACACGCATAGGCGAGCTTTTCGGTCAGATCCAGCAATGGCTGGAGCCGGTGCAGGCACCGAATCTGCTGGAGGTGAGTCGTGTGGCTTATGTAGCGTTCGGGCCGAGCACGCCGGTGGAAACGTCCACGTTCAAGACGGAGAAGCTGAGCATTGTGATTGCTGGCAAACCGGTGGAGTTCGTGCCGGATGTGATGGGCAGTGGCGGGCAGATTTCACTGGCGGTGATGGGGCTGACGGCGGCGCGGTATGGCAGCATTTCGCTGGTGGGAATGGCGAATGGCGAGTGGCAGTGGCGCAAGACCAATGGGCTGAAGGATCCGGATACGTTTGTCTTTGATGCGAACTTTCTGGCGCAGCAGTTGCAGAGCTTGATTCCGCGCGAGCGCGGTTAAGATCAAGAGCTTACCCCCTCACCCCAGCCCTCTCCCCCAAGGGGGCGAGGGGGAAAGGGAGCCGATTGGGGGATGGCCAAAACCTGAGTTCGACTTGATATTTCAGGTCGGTGTAACTCAAATGATCAACTCGCTCAGTCCCCTCTCCCTCTGGGAGAGGGCTAGGGTGAGGGCAGCCCACCTGACACCCCTCACATATCGAGATTGACCCACCCCGGCTTCGCCACCTCCGGCGCCACCGCGCTCACGGTTTTGCCGGTGGCCAGCTCAACCCGCCGCGCCACCTCCGGATCATCGGCAAACGGCACCATACTCGCCTCATCCAGACTGTCCGCCGTCTCCCGCCGCAAGCAATACTCCACCGCCAGCCACAGAAACATCACGCCCAGCACATCAAAGAAAATCTCCATCACGATCGGCTCCCTGTCTCAGGCGATCTGCGCTTCACGGTGGGCCAGTGCGACGTCGGCAACCCGCACCGTACGCCACACGTTGTAAGCCATCAGCAACATCCCCGTAAGGAAGAACACCCCGCCGGCGAAACGCACGATGAACCCGGGATGACTCGCCTGCAGCGCTTCGACGAACGAGTAAGTCAGCGTGCCGTCTTCGTTGATCGCCCGCCACATCAGGCCCTGAGTAATGCCGTTGACCCACATCGAGGCGATGTACAGCACCGTGCCGATGGTCGCCAGCCAGAAGTGCAGGTTGATCAGCGGTGTGCTGTACATCTGCTCGCGGCCAAACACTTTCGGCACCATGTGATAGGTCGCGCCGAAGGTGATCATTGCCACCCAGCCCAAGGCGCCGGCGTGCACGTGGCCGATGGTCCAGTCGGTGTAGTGGGAGAGGGCGTTGACGGTTTTGATCGCCATCATTGGCCCTTCGAACGTCGACATACCGTAGAACGCCAGCGACAACACCAGGAAGCGCAGAATCGGGTCGGTGCGCAACTTATGCCATGCGCCGGACAAGGTCATCATGCCGTTGATCATGCCGCCCCAGCTCGGCGCGAGCAGGATCAGCGACATGGCCATGCCCAGCGACTGCGCCCAGTCCGGCAGTGCGGTGTAATGCAAATGGTGCGGGCCGGCCCAGATGTACAGGGTGATCAGCGCCCAGAAATGCACGATCGACAAACGATACGAATACACCGGCCGATTGACCTGTTTCGGCACGAAGTAATACATCATCCCGAGGAATCCGGTGGTCAGGAAGAAACCCACCGCGTTGTGCCCGTACCACCACTGCACCATCGCGTCGGTGGCGCCGGCATACACCGGATAGGACTTGAACCAGTCCACCGGAATCGACAGATGATTGACCACATGGAGCATGGCGATCACCAGAATGAACGCGCCGAAAAACCAGTTGCCGACGTAGATGTGTTTGGTCTTGCGCTGCACCACGGTGGTGAAGAACACCACGGCATAGGCGACCCAGACCACGGCCATCCACACCGCGCCGGAGAATTCGATCTCGGCGTATTCCTTGGTAGTGGTGTAGCCCAGCGGCAGGGTGATCAGCATGATCACGATCACCGATTGCCAGCCCCAGAAGGTGAACGCGGCGAGGGTGTCCGAGTACAGCCGCACCTGGCAGGTACGCTGCACCGCGTAGTAGCTGGCGGCGAATTGCGCGCTGCCGGCGAAACCGAAAATCACCAGGCTGGTGTGCAACGGGCGCAAGCGGCCGAAGGTGGTCCACGGCAGGTCCAGGTTCATCTCCGGCCACACCAGTTGCGAGGCGATCAAAACACCCATCGCCATGCCCACCACACCCCAGAAAATCGTCGCGATGACGAATTGGCGGACGACCTTGTAGTTATAAGCCTGTCCGATTGTTGCTGTGCTCATGGTCAGTTCATCCACGGTTGCAAAGTCTTGCCAGGCCACCCGGTCTGGCATGAGTTGCACTGTAGAAACCCCGTCAGAAACAAAACAGGCTCAGGAATTGATCATTTGTGCGGATCAGATTGAAGTGCTGACTGCGGCGTTCTGCCGCGCCCTGATATGGTTTTTATCGCTTCAGGTGAATCTGTAACGTGCTGCGCCGTTCGGCCATAGTCTGGGAAAATCCTGTGGGAGCGAGCTTGCTCGCGAATGCGGTGTGTCAGACAACCTATTCGTTGCCTGACACACCGCATTCGCGAGCAAGCTCGCTCCCACAGTTTTGATCCGTGATCAATTCTGATGAGGTGGCAGTTGCATGTATCAATACGATGATTACGACCGGGCGCTGGTGTTCGAGCGTGTTGCGCAATTCCGCGATCAGGTCGAGCGCTTCATGGCCGGGGAACTGAGCGAAGAGGAGTTTCTGCCGCTGCGCCTGCAAAACGGCCTGTACCTGCAAAAGCACGCCTACATGCTGCGCGTGGCGATTCCCTACGGCACGTTGAGCGCCGAGCAGATGCGCACGCTGGCGAGCATCGCCAGCGATTACGATCGCGGTTACGGCCACTTCACCACGCGGCAAAACATGCAGTTCAACTGGATCGAACTGGCCGAGGTGCCGGACATTCTCGAACGCTTGGCGCAAGTGAACATGCATGCGATCCAGACCTCGGGCAACTGCGTGCGCAACATCACCACCGAAGCGTTTGCCGGGGTCGCCGCCGACGAAATGATCGACCCGCGCCCGCTGGCCGAGATCCTCCGGCAGTGGTCGACGATCAACCCGGAATTCCTCTTCCTGCCGCGTAAATTCAAGATTGCGATTTGCTCGGCGAAGCAGGATCGCGCGGCGATCATGATGCATGACATCGGCCTGTATCTTTACCCCGGTCGCGACGGGCAAATGCTTCTGCGCGTAATCGTCGGCGGTGGCCTGGGGCGCACGCCGATCCTCGGTTTGCAGATTCGCGAGGGCTTGCCGTGGCAGCATTTGCTGTCCTACGTCGAAGCGGTTTTGCGGGTGTACAACCGCCATGGCCGGCGCGACAACAAGTACAAGGCGCGGATCAAGATTCTGGTCAAGGCACTGGGCATCGAGGCGTTCGCCAAGGAAGTCGAAGAGGAGTGGCAACACCTCAAGGACGGCCCGGCGCAGTTGACCGAGGACGAATATCAACGGGTCGCCAGTGCCTTTGTGCCGCCGGTTTATCACAGCCTGGCCGACACCGATCTGGACTTCGGCACGCGCCTGGCCGAAAGCCCGGCGTTCGCCCGTTGGGTCGCGCGCAATGTACAACCGCACAAGGTGCCGGGTTACACCAGCGTGGTGCTGTCGACCAAACCGGGCATGGCCGCACCGCCGGGCGATGTGACGGGCGTGCAGATGCTCGCCGTCGCCGACTGGTCGCAGCGTTTCGGTTTCGGCGAGATTCGTATCGCCCATGAGCAGAACATCGTCCTGCCCGACGTGGCGAAAACCGACCTCTACGCGCTGTGGCAACTGGCATGCAAACACGATCTGGGCAGTGCCAACGTCGGCCTGCTCACCGACATCATTGCCTGCCCCGGTGGTGATTTCTGTGCATTGGCCAACGCCAAGTCGATCCCGATCGCCCAAGCGATTCAGGCGCGTTTCGACAACCTCGACTACCTGCATGATCTGGGCGATATCAGCCTGAACATCTCCGGTTGCATGAACGCTTGCGGCCATCACCACATCGGCAATATCGGCATCCTCGGCGTCGATAAGAACGGCAGCGAGTGGTACCAGATCACCCTTGGCGGCGCGCAAGGCAAACACAGCGCACTGGGCAAAGTCATCGGCCCGTCGTTCAGCGCCGCCGAGGTGCCGCAAGTGATCGAACGCATCATCGGCACGTTTGTCCGCTATCGCGAGCACGAGGAATTGTTTGTCGACACCGTGGCGCGGATCGGCCTGGAGCCGTTCAAGGAGCGGGTCTATCCGAAGACGCTGGAGGCGGCGGTATGAACAATCTGTTGCGGCTGGAGTCGGGTGTGGCGCGGATCGTCACGGATGATCCGTGGACGCTGGTGCGTGAGCCCTCGGCGCCACGGCCCTCGGGTTTGCTGATGTTGCCGCTGGCGCACTGGCTGCAATCGCCGTCGACCCACGCCGTGTGGCTCTGCCCCGACGACGAAGTCGAAAGCCTGCTGCCGTGGCTGGGATCGTTGCCGCTGATCGCGCTGGATTTCCCGAGTTTTCGCGATGGCCGCGCCTACAGTCAGGCGTATCTGCTGCGCAGTCGGTTCGGCTGGGCCGGGGAGTTGCGCGCGATTGGCGATGTGCTGCGCGATCAGCTCAGCCACATGCGCCAGTGCGGGTTCGACAGTTTTGCCGTGCGTGAAGACAAATCCGCCGAGGATGCGCTGAAGGGGCTGGCCGGCATGAGCGTGCTCTACGGCCGCTCAGTCATCGAACCGCGTCCACTGTTCCGAAGACGCTAAGCTCCCTCGCCACAGTTTTGCGGTGTTGTCGGGACCGGGGAAACCCTTAGAACCTTCGCCATTCGGGCATTTTCCCTTGGGTCAGTGGTGGCCTTTTGGTAGAGTCGCCGTCGCCAGCGGGTTTTCGGCTGGACGATGGAACCGAAGAAGGGAGTCTGATCAGTGAGTCCGGGCAAAAAAATCCTCGGCCTCACGGCGTTGCTGTTAATGCTGACGCTGTGGGCCAGTTACTTTTACGTATTCAAGGAAAACCGCGACGGCCAGCTCGGCGGCGTCGGCGAAAGCACCGCGTGGTGCGGCACGCCACCGTCCAATGAAGCGGCGTTGCTGGGCAAGGACCAACTGACCTTGCGCGTCACCAACAACCTGCGCGGCGAATTCATGCTCAGTGGTTCGCTGGTGGTCTCCGAACGTACGTTCAACCGTTATGACCTGGGCCGCAACGAACTGCGTTTGCGAATGGAGCCCTTGCAGTGGTCCTACGGCGTCACGCCGATCTTCCTTGAGCAGGTCAAGGTGCAGCCGCTGAGCCGCAACCTGTCGGCCACCAACAAAAGTGCCTACGCCGAACTTGAACCGCGCCCGATCGGTGTGCAGGGTCAGGTCACTGAATTTCCTTTCGACAGCTATCGCTACGGCTACAAACCGGTGCTCTATTACCTCAAGGGCAGCGAGCGCATTGACCTGCGTTTCAAGAACATCACCACGCTGATGGAGATGTCCAACACCTTTACGCCGATCCAGAAGTACAACCGCGTCGACTATATCAACGAGAAAACCTCGATGATTCGTGACGACGATTACAAGGCTTACGGGCCGCACGAATGTGCCTTCAGCGTCGAGCGCAAGGGTTCGTTCAAGGTGGTGGTGTTGTTGCTGCTGTTGGTGTTGTGTCTGCCGTTGCTGCTGGTGTTCTACCGTAATGAACCGGGGATCGACTTCCTTGCCACGCTGTTGGGCGCGGCGATTGTGCGGGTGCTGCTGATTGGGCCGGTGCAGGACTTCCAGTTGTACAACATCGACTTCCTGTTGGGCGCGGCGATTCTTTTGGTGGGCACGGTGTCGTTGATCAAGGCGATGCACATCAATAGCCGGCGCGAGATGGCGTTGCGCAGTGGTGAGACGTCGTCCTGGTAATGGGGTGAACCCTTGAAAGCCCCTCACCCTAACCCTCTCCCGGAGGGAGAGGGGACTGACCGAGTTGTCTGGTGAGCGACACCGACGTGACAGACCGAGTCGATTATGGATTCAAAGCGAATCGGTCACGTCGGTGCATCTCTTGAATCTCCCCCAATCGGTCCCGTCCATCTACCTCTGAGAGAAGGGACTGACCGAGGTTTCTGGCGTAATGCACCGACGTGAAAGACCGAGTCGACTATGGATTCAAAGCCAATCGCTCAAGTCGGCGGAATTCTTGAATATCCCCCGGTCGGTCCCCTCTCCCTCTGGGAGAGGGCTAGGGTGAGGGAAGCCAATCTCCAGCCGGTCACTTAAGCGCCGGATCCCCCATGTTCATCTTCTTCCAACCCTGCAACAGCACCTGCGCCTTCGGCTCCTGCCCACTGTCGAGGTACCACTGGATCAGCGACAGCCGCGCGTTGCGGTTGGCTGGCTGAACCTTGAGCAAACCCTCCAGCACCGCGCACGCCTCATCAACCTTGCCACTTTCATGCAGCGCCACCGCCAGCACATAACCGTACTGCGCGTTCTGTGGCTCCAGTTGCGCGGCTTTCTTCAGCGGCGACATGGCCTCGCCAGCCTTGCCGGCACGGATCAGCGACAAGCCCCGAGTGTGCTGCAACAGCGCCGCGTCCGGGTGTTCCTTGAGACTGTCCTCCAGCAACTTTTGTGCTTCCTGACCGCGACCATTGGCCTCCAGCCACTGCACCAGCGTGACCAGCGCCGGGTAGAAGTCCGGATCACGCTTGAGTGCCGAGCGCAGCAAGTCTTCCACTTCCGAACCACGGCCACTGGCCTGATACAACATCGCCAGGTTCAGATTGGCCTCGGCACGTTCCAGCAGACTTTTCTGCACGGCTTCGTACTCGGCAATCGCCGCGTCCCAATTGGCTTGCGCCGCGCCGAGGCCGTTGTTGCGCGCCGCACCGAGCAGATCGCGCGCGGCAACGATGCGCACGGCTTTCACCGGATCACCCAGCAGCGGTGCCAACAACGGCGCACGCTCCGGTGGCGGCAAGAATGCGCTGATCGCCCGCACCGCACTTTCCCGCACTTGCGGCGCCGGGTTCTTCAAGTCCTGGGTCGCCAGCTTCAACGCCTGCTCACTCGGATACAGCGGCAACTCCGCGAGCAAGGTCGCGCGTTGAATCGCCGGCAAATTACTGCGCTGCAACTGCTCATACAGCGCATCCGCAGCCCCCGGTTGGCCATTGCGAATCAGCCACAGGCTTTCGTCATAACGCGGTGCCTGGGTAGCGCTGGAGGCGCTCCACAACTTGAACTGCGCGGTGACCTTGTCGCCAGCCTTGCCCTGATGGCAGGTCAGGCAGGCATCCGGGGTGCCGAGTTTCTGCGCGCGCTCAGGGTTGGGAATGCTGAAGCTGTGGTCATGGCGGAAGTCGTTGCCCATGTAGAACTTGCCGGGCATGTGACAATCCACGCACTGCGAACCGGGCTGGCCCATGGTGTGGCGGGTGTGTTCGATGGAGTCGTAGTTCTTCGCTTGCAGGCCCTTGCCATCAACGCCTTCGACCGACGTCTTGCCGGCAGTGTTGTGGCATTGCAGGCACACCGCGTTGCCCGGCGCCTTCAGTTCGGTGCTGTGCGGGTTATGGCAATTGCTGCAGCGCACGCCCTTGTCGAACATTTTGCTTTGCAGGAACGAGCCGTGTTCGAACACTTCATCTTTGATCTTGCCGTCCAGCGCATACAGCTCGCGGGTGAGCGTGCTCGGCAGGTAATCGTCCATCAGGCGCTTGCCGACGGTGTAGCCATCGCCCAGCGGCGCACGACGCGCGTGGCAACGGGCACAGGTTTCGATCTCGACGGTGGCGTTCTTGTCCTTCAGATCGACGTCAAAACCCTGATGGATCAGATCGCCTTTTTTCTGCGTCCACTCCAAGTGATTGGACGCTGGACCGTGACAGGCCTGACAACCGACGCCGAGGCTGTTCCAGTGGCTGTTGAAAGTATTGCTCGGCGCATCGAAATTACGTTTGAAACCGGTGGTGTGGCATTCGACGCACATGAAGTTGGCGTTCTGGTTCGGCTTGCTCCAGTGCAGCGGGTTCTTGAAGTTCACGCCCTGGCCGGGGTAGAGGTGAAACCAGCGGTTTTTCTCGGTATCCCAGGCCACGCCGAGCGCCTGTAAGCGACCTTCGCCGACCTCGATCAGGTACTGCTGCAACGGCGCGATGCCGAAGGTATAAGCGACTTTGAAGTCGGCATTCTTGCCGTCGATGCCGGGCGTGTTGACCCAGAATTCGCCGCCCTTGCGCGAAAATCGTGTGGTCTCGTTTTCGGCTTTGAAGGTGATGTTGTTGAAATCGCCGAGCATCGTTTCAGCGGTCGCCGGTTGCATCGCCAATTGGTGATGCGAGCCTTGCCAATCCTTGACCTGTTCGGTGTGGCAGCCCTGGCACTGTTGCTCATCGACCATTGTTGCCGGTTTGCTCGTGGCGACAGGTTGAGGCTTGGCGGGGGCAGCGACGGGTGCGCTGATCGGCACAGGTTTCACCGGCGTCGGCGCGGGCCTGAACAGAAACCAGCCGATGCCTGCGACGGCGGCCAGCAGCACGCCGATGGCGATTGGGAACAGATATTTTGAAATTGGAGATTGAGACGAATCAGGGTCAGGTTGTACTGCTTTATTTTTATGCTTGGGCATTGCGACTTCCGTAGTCCAGGTGCATTTGCCGTCTGGCGTGCGTTCAAGCTCGATGCAGCTTTGCCGGATGACCGGCGTCTGTCAAATGACGGTTGTGATCGGCCACGCAGCCTTGCGTGAATATTGTGCTTTGCAATCGCAATTACTGAGGTTTTAGCTATACCTGTAACTCCCCCAGGCAAAGTTTTCGGCCTTCTGACAGGAGTTACAGCATGAAGCTAGCAGTGATGATGGGCACGCTGTGCATTACCACCCTCGCCATGGTCGGGTGTTCCAGCAAAACCGTCGACCCGAAAGAGTATTCCGGCTTCCTCAAAGACTACAGCCAGCTCAAGGAGGCCAAATCACCGTCCGGCGCCGAGGTGATGCGCTGGATCGATCCGAAGGTCGACATCAAAAAATTCACCAGTGTGTACATCGAACCGACTCAGCTCTACCCGAAACCGCAGCCGACCGCGAAGATCTCCCAGCAAACCCTTAATGGCATCACCTCCTACTACGATCAGGCACTCAAGCGCGAAATCGGCAAAGACCTGCCGTTGGCGACCGGTCCTGGCCCGGGCGTGATTGTGGTACGTGCGGCGATCACCGCCGTGAGCAGCAAGACCGAAGGCCTGCACGCGTATGAGGTGATTCCGATCGCCCTCGTCGCCGCAGCCGTAAGCACGGCCAGCGGTATCCGCGATCAGGAAACCACCCTGGCCACCGAAGCGGTGTTCCTCGATGGCGCCAGCAACAAAGTGATCGCCCAAGTGGTACGCAAAGGCACCGGCAAACCACTGGAAAATGACACCCAGGCGATGACGGCCAATGACGTCAAACCGGTGATCGATGGCTGGGCATCGGACATGCGTCAGTCGTATCTGAAGCTGAAGTCAGGGTCCAAATAATTCAGCGCAGTTGATGGCTCTATCGCGAGCAGGCTCACTCCTACAAAGGATTCAGGTGGACACATATCGTGTGACCAAAACAGAACCCTTGTAGGAGTGAGCCTGCTCGCGATGGCGGTCTATCAGAAAGCGAATCATTGCCCGGTAAACCAGCGGAAATACGGATTCCCGCCATCCCAGCGCATCACCTCGCGCATATCCCGCCCCCACGCATCGCGATCGCCGTCATAGGCGTGCAAGCTCGCCCGATAAAACTGCATCAAACGCTGGCGATGTGTCTCCATCCGTTCAATCAATCCGGCATCGGCATTTACCAGCACAGGCGGCTGGTACAGGTCCAGCAACGCCGGCAGTACGCGGGTGATTTCCTTGCTGCGCACCCACGGCGCGTACTCGATGCGTGGTTGATCGTCGGTCACCGCAGGCGCGTCGGCGGCAAAGCGTTCAAGCCCGGCGCGATCCGTCACCCAGGTTGCGAGCAGGGCGGCGGCCGAGCCGATGCCGACATCCTGCAAGGTGCTGCGTACGCTGTCCTGCTGGAAACGCGCGGTGATTTTTGCCGCGTCCAGTTGCATCGGCTGCATTGAACCGACCAGCAACATTTCGTGGAATTCGCTGGTCCACAGCGAGGCATACGGAAACACATCCAGGAAACTGCGCACCAGCGAACGTGAATCGTCGATGTTCTGCGTCGGCAACGGCAGCCACTGCGCAACAATGCCCTGTTGCTCCAGACGGCTGGCCGCCAACTGATAGAAGTCGCGCGAATACAGATTGACCACGCCGGCCGCGGAGGGCGGTGGCGGTTCGAGGGTGATCAGGTCGTAGGTTTGCGCGCTGCGCAGCAGTTCCTGGCGACCGTCGCGCAGACGTACATCGACGCCGGGATCGCTGGCGGCGTTGAAGTTGCCCTTGAACAGCGGCGCGGCTTTGACCACCGCCGGCAACAATTCGGCGACCACCCGATGTTCCAGCCCCGGATAGCGCAGCATCGCCCCGGCCGTGATGCCGGTGCCGAAGCCGATCACTAGCGTCGAGCGCGGTTCACCGTTGTGAATCAGCAACGGCAACAGCGCCTGAATACGCATGTAACGCAGAGATGGCATGGCATCACCGGTGTTCGACACACCTTGGATGTACAAGCGGTGAAAGTTGTTTTCGCCACGACCTTGAGCCACCACCGCCACGGTGCCGCCGCGACCTTCTTCGTAAAACGCCAGGGTGCCGTTGCGCGCGCCGGGCAAGAGGCTGGCGAGTTTGTCGACCGGTGTGAACACCGCCAACAGCACCGACACCAGCCCCAGGGCGACCACGGCCTGACGCCGGCCTTTCTTCACGTGATGACCTTTGCGCACCGCGCAGTAGCCGATAGCGGCGGCGATGATCGCCAGCAGGGCCAACGTGCGTACCAGCCCCAACAGCGGAATCAAAACAAACCCGCAGAGCATCACTCCGACAATCCCGCCGAGGGTATTGAACGCCACCACCGCGCCGACATCGCGACCGACCCGCTCATGGCCGACACTCAGCCGCAAGGCCAGTGGAAACGCCGCGCCGAGCAACAGCGTCGGCACAAACACGATGCTCAACGCGGCCACTGCAAAACGCGCACTCATGCCCGCCAACTCACTGGCGCCCAGACTCAACAGCCACATTTCCGCCTGGCTCTGAGCGATCACCAGCCAGCGCCCGAGCAGGGCAATTTCCAGCAAGGCGATCAACCCGGCACCGGCAATCAGCAGGCCAAACACTCCCCACGGATCACGAATGCGCTCGACCCGGCGCGCAAGCAGGGCGCTGCCGATAAACAATCCGGTCAGGTACGTCGCCAGCACCACGGCGAACGCGTAGGTGCGGGTGCTCATGAATTGCACGATCGATTGCGACCAGACCACTTCATAGCCGAGCGCCACGCCACCGGCGATGGAATACAGCCACAACGCGGTGCGATCCGGGGCTTTCTCTGCATGATGTTTAGCGGCAGTTGTCACAATCGCCGGATGCTGACGGGCCAACCACAACGCCCCGACGGCGGCCAGCAGATTGAGCATCGCCGCAAACAACGCGCTGCCACGCACACCGAGGCTGGCGATCAATACGAAGGCGGCGAGCAGGGTGCCGATAATCGCGCCCAAGGTGTTGGCCGCATACAACTGACCGCCGGCCTTGCCCGGGTCACTCGCCAGCGCACGCACCAGTACCGGCAGCGTGCCGCCCATCAACACCGCCGGGACGCCGACCAAAACGAACGGCAATAGCCACGCAAGCAGGCCGACGTGCCCTTGCAGCCAGGCAAACGGACTGGCCGCCAGGCTCATGGCAATGGTCGCACCGACGCCGAGAATCGCCACCAGCACTTCCAGCCCGGCATACAGCAGAACCGGTTGCTGCAAACGATCCGCCCAGCGACCGAACAGCCAGCCACCGATCGCCAGCCCGGCGAAAAATGCGCTGATGCCAGTGGTGATCGCGTACACCTCGACCCCGACCACCAGCGACAACTGCTTGATCCACAACACTTGATAAACCAGCGCGGCGGCGCCGGAGATGCACAGCAGCAGGGCGGGGGCGAGCAAGGCTGGGGAGGTGGTTTGCGGTACGGGTATGGCCGATGGCTTGCTGGCGATACGTGAGGACATGCGAAGGCCTTAATTCAAGAGTCACTGTGACTGTGCTGGCCCCTTCGCGAGCAGGCTCGCTCCCACACTGGACCTGTGGCCACCACAAATCCCCTGTGGGAGCGAGCCTGCTCGCGAATGGAGCCAACACGGTCCCAAGTCAAAAAGAGGGCCGCCCGCCAGTGACGGCGGACGGCGGTCCAGCGGTTTTACTGTGCAGCTTTCATTTTCTCAGCGATTTTGGCGTCAACCGCCGCGCGCACCTGGTCAACACTGAAGCTGGCCGGTTTCTGGCTCGGTGGATACTCGACGAAGGTCTGCAGGAATGCCGCCGACTTCATCACGGCCATTTCGGTCAGATATACGTTTTTGGTCGTCCAGTCGTAATACTGATCGGAAACGATGTCAGCACGTTCGTACGGGTCCATGCGCAGGTTGAAGATTTTCGGTACACGCAGGCACACGAACGGTTCGCTCCAGACCTTGAAGCCACCCGGTGCGCGTTGTTCGCAGAACACCGCTTTCCAGTTGCCGAAACGCGCCGACACCAGCACGCCGTCATCGTTGAAGTAGTAGAACTCTTTACGCTCACTCTTCGGGCTCTGACCGGTCAGGAAAGGCAGTTGGTTGTAACCGTCCAGATGCACCTTGAAGCTGGTGCCGCCGGCAGTCGGTGCCCAGCCTTTGAGCAACTTGTTGCCGACATCGGTCTCACCGGCCGCCGCGAGCAAGGTCGGGAACCAGTCCAGACCGGAGAACAGCTCGTTGGTGACTTCACCCGGTTTGATCTTGCCCGGCCAGCGAATCATCGCGGGCACTCGGTACGCGCCTTCCCAGTTGGAGTTCTTCTCATTGCGGAACGGCGTCGTCGCCGCGTCCGGCCAGGAGAACTGGTTCGGGCCGTTGTCAGTGGTGTAGACGACGATGGTGTTGTCGGTGAGTTTCAGGTCATCGAGGGTTTTCAGCAGTTTGCCGACGTCGCCGTCATGCTCGATCATGCCGTCCGCGTAGTCGTTGCCGGGCATGCCGCTCTGGCCCTTCATCGAATCACGCACGTGGGTGTACAAGTGCATGCGCGTGGTGTTCATCCAGACGAAGAACGGTTTGTCCGCCTTGGCCTGTTTCTCGATGAACGCTTGCGCCGCCGCCGTGGTTTCGTCGTCGATGGTTTCCATGCGCTTGGTGGTCAGTGCGCCGGTGTCTTCGATCTTGCCGTCGGCGAAGCTGTGGATCACCCCTCGCGGGGAAACCGCCTTGACGAACTCGGGATCGTCTTTGGGCCAGTACGGACGCTCAGGTTCCTCTTCCGCATTGAGGTGGTAGAGGTTGCCGAAGAACTCGTCGAACCCGTGGTTGGTCGGCAGGTATTCGTCCTTGTCACCGAGGTGGTTCTTGCCAAACTGGCCGGTCGCATAACCTTGCGACTTGAGCGCCTGGGCAATGGTGATGTCACGTTTTTGCAAGCCTACCGGTGCACCCGGCACGCCGACTTTCGACAGGCCTGTACGCAGTGGCGTCTGGCCGGTGATGAACGACGATCGTCCAGCCGTACAGCTGTTCTCCGCGTAATAGTCGGTGAACATCATGCCTTCTTTGGCGATGCGGTCGATGTTCGGGGTCTTGTAGCCCACCACACCCATCGAATAGGCACTGATGTTGGTCTGGCCGATGTCATCGCCGAAAATCACGAGAATGTTGGGTTTCTCAGCCGCTGTGGCAATTGCCGACAGCGCCATGACCGAAGTCGCCACCAAGGCGAGTTTCGGAAGCCACTTGCGTATGCGAGTCATATGACTAGCTCCTTTGCGCGGGGGTCGTTTATTGCGACTAACGTTTATTGCAGTCCTGCAGCACGCTTTCTTATTGCACCTGCTCGGTTGCCGGTGACTCGAACGGGTAGATCCGGCGCCATTCGGACGCCATGTCGACCACGGTCCAGCCACGGGAATTTGCTTCGTCGAGCGCCTTGTCGAGGCGCCCGATATCGGATTTTCGGTCATACGCCCATTCGCGCTTCGCGTCGGTGTGGTGCACCAGGCCCATGAAGCGTTTGCCGGAACCGGCGGCGGTCCACTGGAGCATTTGCAGGTCACCGTCGGAGTTGCCGAACGCCAGAATCGGCCGCCGGCCAATGACCGCATCGATGCTTTCCGGTTTGCCCGGGCCATCGTCGTTGTGCGCCAGTTTCGGCGTGCGCACGATCGAGGCCTTGCCGTCCTTGAACTGGAACGAGGTGATGAAGGTGGTGCCGATCACCTGTTCCGGCGGGATGCCGTAGACCTTTTCGGCGAAGGCGCGCATGAACGCGGTGTCGCCGCCGGAAACGATGTAGGTCTTGAAGTCCTGGCTGCGCAGGTAGTCGAGCATTTCCAGCATCGGCTGGAAGATCATCTCGGTGTACGGTTTGCCGGTTTTCGGGTGGCGCGCCTGGCTGAGCCAGGTCTTGGCGTAGTCGTCGAAGGCTTCGGTGGTCATGCCGGTGTGGGTCGCGCCGACGATCTTCAGCAAGCCGTCCATGCCGGACGCGGCCAAGGCTTTGTGATCGTTTTCCAGCACGGCTTTGAACGGTTGGGTGGTTTTCCATTCCGGGTGCTGCGGCGCGGTGCGTTTGACCTCATCGAAGGCGAACAGCAGTTCGAAGTAGGCCGGTTGCTCGCTCCACAAGGTGCCGTCGTTGTCGAACACGGCGATGCGCTCGGCGGGTTTGACGAAGTCCTTGCTGCTCTGGTCGGTGACCGCCTGCACGAACTCGATGATGCTTTTTTTCGTCGGCCCCTCGTTCCACGAAGGCAGCGGTTCGCTGGCTTGCGCGAGCAACGGCAAAGCGAGCGCAAACAACAGAGCCAGGTTGAAACGTTGGCGGTGCTGCGGCGGGTTCGTCATGGGAAATCCTTCTCGTGAACGGGGTTGAGCGGGCGCAGGGCCGAGGCCGGTTTTGCGTGCTGCTGTTCGGCCTGACTGTGAAGCGTAGTCAACGATTGGCGCAGTTGAACAAGTGTTTGCCCGGCGGCAGGATCGCGGCCGTAAAGCCCGCGCAACAGGCCTTGCAGGCGCGGCCCGGCATCGACCAGTTTCAGCCCGAGGCGACTGCGCCGCAGCCACAGGTACAAGGCGCTCAATTGCGCCGGTGAGGCGGTCAATTGCGGCTCGATTTGTTGCCAGGCGAAGTCCGCCGATTGCACCCAGGCCAACTGCCGCGCGCGTCGGCGTGCCAGCCATTGTTGGTGGGCACGGGTGACGGCGGGGCGCAGTAGACAAACGCAGACGACCAGAGCAACCAGCGCCGTCAGCCACAACAGCCAGCGCGTGGAAAAGTGCAGGCGATGCTGGCCGAGTTGCTTGAGGTCCTCGCTGATCGAAAACACCGGTTTGTAGGCGCTGTTGGCTGCCGCTGTAAACGTCACGGCCGGAACTTGCGCGGTGCGCGTCTGGCGACTGGTCGAGTCCCACCATTTCACGTCGATGGCCGGCAACGTGTGCGAGCCGCTGCTGTCGACGCGATAACTGACCGTGTCGATGCGCTGGCCGCCGAGGATATCGCCGCGACCGTCATCGAGGCGGGTGACCTGCGGGGTGTTGATGTAGCGACTGAGCCCGGCGACCTCGGCGAACGCTGGAACCGGCAGGGCCATGGCCAGCGCACCGTCGGCTTGCAGGGTCAGTTGGCGGGCGACGGTGTCGCCGACTTTCAGCGGCGTGGCCGAGTGAGTCACGGTTTGGCTGAAGCGTAATCCGCTGGCCACCAGCGGTGTTTCGTTGGCGCTGAACCCCGGTGGCTGGGCGGCGCTGAAGTGCAGCGGTTGGCTTTGAGCGCTGATCTGCGTCGTCGCCTGTCCGGGAGTGGCACGCACGGTCAGCGCTGGAATATCGAACGTGCGCGCAACGTTCGGGGTGATCAGGTAGCTGTAGCGCAAACCGCTGAAGGCTTGGCCGTCGAGGGTCTGATTGAGGTGCTGGGCCTGACCGTCGGGTGGCATCACCAGCGCGCCGTCGAGTTTCAAGTCGGGCAGGGTGGCGGCGCTGGTGAACCAGGTGTCGGTGAGGACGTCGACTTGCAGTTCGACGAGGCCGCCAACCATGGCGCCTTCGGCGGGTTGCAGGTGGGCCTGGACTTTGAGTTGGGGTTCGGCGGCAAAGGCCTGAAGTGTGAACAGGCCACTGGCTAGACCTATCAGCAGAGCTGTGGTGATCCGGCGGGCCCCTTCGCGAGCAGGCTCGCTCCCACATTGGATCTGTGCGGGCCGCAAATCCCCTGTGGGAGCGAGCCTGCTCGCGAATGCTACAACTCGGTTCATGGCCTGGCTCCCTGCTGATCCTGCAAGCTGAACTTCTGCTTGAGAAATTTCGCCGGCGAGGTGGTCAGGTTTTGCAGCCACAAGGCATCCGATGCCGCCTGCTCGGTCTCAACCTTTTTGCTCTGGCCCTTGCCCGGCGCCTTGTCGAATTTCACCTCGTCGGGTTTGGTCTGCGGGGCGTTTTTCTCGGCGCTTTCGGTGTCCTTGAGCAACGCTTGCGCCAGCGCCAGATTGGCCGTGGCTTCGGGGAACTGCGGTTGCAGTTTCAAGGCCTGGGTGTAGGCGGCGATGGCTTCATCGAACTTGAAGCGGCGCACGTAAATATTGCCCAGATAGAAATACGCCTGTGGCGTGTCCAGCCGCGCAAACGTTGCCAGCGCAAGGTCGTAATCGGCCGCGTGATACGCCGCGACGCCTTTCCAGTACGGGTCGACAAACAGCGCGGCGGCTTGCGGCAAGTGATCGTGTTCAAAGGCCCAGCGGCCTTGCTGGTCGCGGGTGAAGAAGGCGTCGGTCAACGCACTGGCCTGTGCCGGGGCCGCCGGCCAGCCAAGGCCCACCGCCAGCGCCAACGCCGGCATCCAGTTGACGCTCCAGCCTTTGCGTACGCTGAACAAGGCCAACAGCAACAACGGCCAGCACAGCCAGTAACCGGCATCTTTCCAGTGCAACTCGCGCTGTTCGGCGCTGGCGCTCTGGAAGTGCTGTTGCGCGTGCAACTCGATCCAGTCCAGGTCATCGTCGTTGAGGGTCAGGCTGCCGAGCGGCGCATCGACGGCCGACGCCAGTTGCTTGATCGCCGCCTGATCGAAACTGCCCAGCGCCGGACGGCCGTTGGCATCGGTGCGCGGTTGGCCGTTGGCGTCATGAATGATGCCGCCGTCCTCACTGCCGACCGCCAGCACCAGCACTTGCAACTGACTGTCGCGCAACGGTTGGCCGAGGCCGTCCAGTTGTGCGGTGTCGGCGCCGTCGGTGATCAGCAACAGGCTGCCGGGTGTTTTTTCCGCGCCGAGCAGACGTTTGGCCTGCTCGATGACCGCGCCAACGTCCTTGCCCGGTTTGTCGATCAGCCCGCTACCCAGCGCTTGAATGAAGCTGTCGAGCAACGCCGGGTCGTCGGTGGGCGGCAACACCAGATGCGCGCTGC
Organism: Pseudomonas fluorescens; assembly: GCF_001648775.1. Lineage (GTDB taxonomy): Bacteria > Pseudomonadota > Gammaproteobacteria > Pseudomonadales > Pseudomonadaceae > Aquipseudomonas > Aquipseudomonas fluorescens_M. The sequence continues at coordinate 559,901 of NZ_LVEJ01000010.1, read as the reverse complement.
CGGCGTAGGCGATCAGTGCGGTGCGCGCGCCGGCGCGGCGTTGAATCAGATCGTGCAGTTTGTGTTTGGCCGCCTCCAGCCGGGTCGGCTGCACATCACTGGCGTCCATCGACGGCGACAGGTCCACGGCGACAATCAGCGGCGCACGATTTTCAAGGAAGTCCGGCCGATCCTGTTCCCAGGTCGGCCCGGCCGCCGCGATCGCGCCGAGGACCAACAGCGCGCACAGCAGGTGCACCGGTCGCAGGCGTTGGTGGTCCTGCGGCGTGACCAGCAGGTGCGGCAGCAGGTGTTCGGCAATGTTGCCGCGCAGTTGTCGTTGCAGGTCACGGCTGCGTCGCCAGATCAGCGGCAACAGTGCGCCGAACACGCCGAGCAACAGCCACAACGGGCGCAGGAAGTGCAAGTCGCTGAGATTGATCTCCATCTCAGGCCTCCTGCTCTTGCCGCACGCGCGACAGCCGTGGGCGCAGCGAGGCGCCGAAGTGATACAGCGCCAACAAGCCGATCGCCGCGCCCAGCGGCCAGTAGAACAACTCGCGTTGCGGTTGATGGCTGAGGGTTTTCGTTTGATGCGGAGTGAGGCGATCGAGGGTGCTGTAGACCTGATCCAGAGCGTTGCGATCTTCGGCGCGGAAGGACTGCCCGCCGGTGGTTTTGGCGATCTGTTGCAGCCCCGGCAGATTGACCTTGGCTTCACCCGATGCACTCGGGTCGCCGATGCCGATGGTGTGAATGATCACGCCTTTGCTCGCGGCCATTTCAGCGGCGTGATCCGGGGTGATTGCACTGCTGGTGTCGTTACCGTCGGTGAGCAGGATCAGCACTTTTTCCTGCTCATGGGCTTTATCGAGCAGCTTGAGGCTCAAACCGATCGCATCGCCAATCGCCGTGTTGGGCCCGGCCATGCCGATGCCGGTGTCGGCCAGCAGCAGTGACAGGCTGGCGTGGTCGAGGGTCAGCGGCGCTTGCGGATAGGCGCCGCTGCCGAACACGATCAGGCCGAGGCGGTCGTCCTTGCGTTTGTCGGTGAAGCCTTGCACGACTTGTTTGACGGCGGCGAGGCGATTGATTTTTTCGCCCTGGGCATTGGTGAAGTCTTCGGTCTCCATTGACTGCGAAATGTCGATGGCGAGCATCAGGTCGCGCACCGGTTGTTGGCGTTCGATCGGTTTTTCGACAAACACCGGGCGCGCGACGGCCAACACAAGCAACGCCCAGACCAACAGGTTCAGCAGTAATTGCCAGGCATTGCGGCGGGTGCCGGCGCTGGCCGGGGCCTCGCCGACGGCGCGGCTCATCGCGGCAAAAAACGGTACGCGCACGGCGCTGCGGGCCTCGTTGTAGGCGGGCAGATAGCGGTAAGCCAGCCAAGGTAATGGCAGCAGGAGCAACAGCCATGGGTAATCAAGCTGCCACATGGTGATGTTCCATCCACGATTGGCAGGTGTCGAACAACGCCTGCCGTTGTGGCGCGGGGAGGGCGTGCAGGGTGTCGTCGGGGGCGTAGGCGAGTTGCGCGAGTTGTTCGCTGAAATCGGCCGGGAGCGGCTTTTTGCAGTGCCGTTGCAGAAAGCCTTGCCAATCGTCCAGCCCAAGCGCCGCAACCCCTTGTGGGAGCGAGCTTGCTCGCGAAAGCGGTGTGTCAGTCACCGGAGATGCTGGCTGTGCCGGCCTCTTCGCGAGCAAGCTCGCTCCCACAGGGTTTGCATTCCACAACAAAGATTTGTGTGTGGGCATCGACAGCGCCACGCGTTTGAGCAGCGCGGGCAATTCGCGCAGGGCATTGAGGTCGTCACTGCGGCTGCGCAACTGCGCCAGACGCGCCAGGCCCTCGCGGCGATAAGCATCCCTGTGCCATTGCCGATAACGCCGCACACCAACCACGATCGCAAGCACGATCAACAGCCCCAGCAACACCCACCAGCCCCACGTTTGCGGCGCATAACTGACCGGCGCGGGCAGGCTCAACTCCTTGAGTTGTTCGATGCTCGGGATATTCGGATTCACCGGCGGGCCCCGGCGCTTTTACCCAGCTCGGCGCGCAGTTGCGCGTGCGCCTCTTCGGCGGTGCTGAACATCATCAGCGGCACCTGACTGCGGCGCAGCAGGGTGGCGACGTCCTTGAGCCGACCGCTGAGGAAATCGCCCAACGGCTGGTGCACATTGCGTTTTTCCACCGCCAGCTCGACCTGCAACTCGCCTTGGGTGACCAGCAGGCGACCATTGTTTGGCAGCTTCATCGCCAGTGGGTCATAGACCTGCAAGGCGATCACATCGTTGTGCGCCGACAGCTGCCGCATCAGTTGCAAAGTGCGTTCACCGGCCCCGGCAAAATCGCTGACGATGCAGATCAAATGGTCGTGCCCGGCCAGGGCGAGGCAGCGCTGCAGGACCTTGTCCAGTTGATCCTCGTCTTCGGCATCGGGGTTGCCAGCGTTCAATGCCTGATTCTGTTCGGCAATGCGGCTGAGCAAGGCTTCCACGCGTTTGCGGCTGCGCAGCGGGGCGATGCTGTCGATGCGTTGATCGTTGAACACCAGCCCCCCGACCCGATCACCGGCGTTGAACACCATCCATGCGGCCAGCGTCGCGAGTTCGGCGGCGAGGGCAGATTTGAAACTGTGGCGCGAGCCAAAGAACATCGACATGCGCTGATCGACCACGATCAATGCCGGGCGGTCGCGCTCTTCGGTAAAGGTGCGCACCACCGGTTTGCCGGTGCGCAGCGACGCGCGCCAGTCGAGGTGGCGCAAGTCATCGCCCGGCTGGTAGCGGCGTAACTCGTCGAAGTTCAGGCCGCGCCCGCGCAGGCGCGAAGCATGGTTGCCGGCGAGGATGCTGCCGCGCGGTTGCCGGGCGAGAAAACTCAGGTCGCGGGCCTTGAACTCCAGCGCCATCAATTGCGCGAGAGAGACATAGACCAGCCCGTCGGCGTTCATGCCGGAATCGCCACTTTATCGAGAATGCGATCGAGCACCTGATCAGCGCTGACGCCATCGGCCACCGCGTCATAGCTTAATTGCAGGCGATGACGCAGCACCGGATGCACCACGGCGCGCACGTTGTCCGGCGAAACGAAATCCTGCCCCTGCAACCACGCATCGGCCCGCGCGCAGCGATCCAGACCAATGCCGCCGCGCGGGCTGGCACCGATGGCGATCCAGCGCGCGAGATCCTCGTCGTAATCTGCAGGATGGCGCGTGGCGTTGATCAGGTCGATCAGATAACTGTCGATGGCCGGCGAAACATGCACGGCGCTGACTTCCTTGCGCGCGGCAAAGATCACCTCCTGCGACAGGCTGAAACCCTTGTTCGGTGCGGTGTTGGCACCTTGGGCGAACTCCTCGGCGCGTAACAATCGCAGGACCTGGCTCTCGTTGTCGGCGCTCGGGTAGTCCAGCAGCACCTTCATCAGAAAACGGTCCATCTGCGCTTCCGGCAGCGGATAGGTGCCTTCCTGTTCGATCGGGTTTTGCGTCGCCACCACAATGAACAATTCTGGCAGCGCATGGCTGTTGCCGGCCACGGTGATCTGCCGTTCTTCCATGGCTTCGAGCAGCGCCGCTTGCACTTTAGCCGGCGCGCGGTTGATTTCGTCGGCGAGGATCAGGTTGCCGAACAGCGGCCCCGGCTGAAAGCGGATTTCGTTTTTGCCTTCGACCTGATGCAGCACCTCGGCGCCGGTGATGTCCGACGGCAGCAGGTCCGGGGTGAACTGGATGCGGCTCATCTTCGCGTCGAGGTGCTTGGCCAGCGCCTTGACCGTGCGCGTCTTGGCCAAGCCCGGCAGGCTTTCCAGCAGCAAGTGCCCATTGGCCAACAGGCCAAGGAGGATCTGCCGGATCACCTGATCCTGGCCGAGCACCGCTTCGGCGATGCTCGCTTGCAGGGCGTTGAGGTCAGTAAGCGCAGTCATGGGGGCAGTCCTTTGTGTCCGGTCTAGAAAAAGGCCAGGGTCAGGTTGACGCTGAAGCCGTTGCCTTCGGGGCGGTTCTTGGTGTCGAACTCCGGCACCCAGCGCGCGCTGATGTTGGCTTGCGCGTCGGCGAATTTGCCGGCCCAACCGATCACCGGACCGGCACCGACCGAACGGCCGCGATAGCCATTGAAGGTATCGGCGGTCTGGCCTTTGTCGTCGGTCAGTTGCTGGATATAACCGGCGGCGACACCGGCGTTCCAGCCATCGCCAAAGCCATGGGTCCACAGCGCGTCGAGGGTGAAAATATTGCCGTTGCGATAGTCGGTGGCGTCGTTCTCGGTATAGAACTCAAGACCGCTGGACAGCGTGAGCTCGCCGCCCTTGCCATCCAGATGAGTGAACGCCACGGTCGGCATGAACGTGTAGTTGTTCTGCCCCGGATTGGCCAGCCGATTATCGTTATAGGCGCCGGTCGGCACGTAGATCGGCAGGGACAGCGAAAGGTGATTCAGTTCATCGAAGTGGTAGCCGGCGGCAATCGGCGTGATCAAGGCGTCGGCAAATTGCGTCCCCGAGTCACTGTCGCCCAACGTCCGTCCGCGCGGGCCGGTGATGCTGGCTTTGATGTCGGTGTATTGCACCGGCACGCCAATCGCCGAAGCGTAATTCCAGCGGCCCTTGCCGGTGTCCCAGACGTGGGTGAAGTTGCCCATGGTGTAGGAGACTTTCATGTCGATCCCGCCGCTGACCGCGCCGGAAATCGGTGCACCGTTACTGCCCTTGAGCGAGCCGTCGTACCAGATACTGGTCAGCGACATGACCCAGCCCGGTTCGGGCGGGACGATCCCGGCGTTGGAAAACACCTGCTGCCCGGTGATCGGTCGGCCGACGCCGCCCTCTGCTGCGTAAAGCAGAGGACTGCCGATCATGCACAGCGCCAACAACGGGCGCACAACGTTGGGCTTGATCATCAACATCTCCGCTTACTGTTTTGAATTGATTGGGTTGAGCATCGGCGTCGTAGTGCCGATCCGATTGAAGGGCACCTCGACGCCCGTGCGCTTGGCGATGCCGAGGGCTTCATCAGGGCTGGCGTTGAAACTCTGGGCGCCAACGCCACAGCTGACAAACATGATCATCAGGCTGTATCCGGCGACTTTGAAGGCAGCTTGCATGGCGTTTTCCTTATTTGCCGAATGTCACGTTGATGCCGGTGTACACAACGAACTGCGGCAGTCCGTCGCCCTTGCGATCAACCGTCCACTGCGGTTCGACGAAGGCGTTGAGAATGTTGCTGCCAGCCTTCCAGGCCTTACCGACGCCGAGGCCGAGCGGGATGTAGTGGGTGTCGTTTTTCAGGTCGAAAGTCCAGGTGCCGGTGGAGCGCAGGTACCAGCCTTTTTCCAGGTTATGGATGATGAACGGCTGCATCGTGGCGCTCTCGACGTGCGTGCGGTCGTCGTCACCAGCGAAGGAGCTTTGATACTGCACCAGGGCGCCGAGCAAACCGCGCGGCGAGGCGTCGATGGCCACGGCGGCGAGGCCACCTTGCCATTTGCCGGTACCGAGTTCGTCCTGTTCGGCGGTTGGTGCAGTGATCAGCGGGCCAATGCCCAACTGCACGCCGTCGGTTTTCAGAATGAAGATATCGAACAGGTTCAGATCGCCGATGCCGGTGCTGTAACCGTGGTGCGGATCGGGGCGGGTGCTGATCGGCAGGGTGGCGCGAACCAGTTGCGGCACGCCGATCAAATCATTCGGGGCGATCGGCAAGGTGCCGCGCAGCAACACATCATTGGTGTGCGCATTGCTGTCGTAGAGTCTGGGGGTGTAGTAGTCCTGGAGATTGGCGCCGGGTGCGATGTTCAGCGGGTTGTTACTCTTGTTGGAGTCCTCGGCGTTATTCGCCTGCGCGCCACACGCAGCCGCCAGCGAACTCGCCATAAAAAGAGTCTTCCCCACTCGATTGAACATCATCCCCGATTCCCTGGTGGCCTATGGACAACTCGGCACATCTCGGCCGTTACGGCGTAATCCCTTTTCTTATCAAGCCTGTAGGACACGTCTGAATGACGCTAGCAGCTAATCGGGAGTTAGCCAGCCGAATGGATTAATTCTTTGGTTTTGTGTACGGGTTCACAGCTTATTGTGTACTAACTATTCCATTGCTTACGGTGTAGGCGCTGTCGGGTGAAATGGGGCTGCTGCTACATATGCGTATTTCAATTCGGGATGTTTAAACGTTGTTTGGAATTTGCGGAACGTTCCCACAAGGTTTTCAGGTTGTCCGTCGGACGTCGGGTCTCTAGCCTGTGTTCGTCGCTGCCAAATCAGCGACCGGGACTGGAAACCCCGACGGGTATTAGTGGCGCGTACACGCCTTTCATAACGTATCCTTGCGCACTTCGAATGTGTGCACTCCGTTATGGCGGCTGTGCGCGGGGGACCTTCGGGTCGTCCGGGTCGCCGCTGCCCGGGTTTCCAACCTGCGTACAGCTGCCACCTCTTCGACCGGAAACCGAATGGGGCAGCTCCAACTTTCCAGTGGAGTTACACCATGAAAAAACCAACACCCAACCCCCCAGAATCAGACGCCAGCACCACATCCCCTTACGCCTCAGTCGACAGCAAAAAACTCCACGAAGCCGCCGACCGCGCCCTCGACTACTACCTCAATCCCGCCGCCGGCATCATGTCCAGCGCCAACGAGCCGGAACCCATGTACCTCGCCAATCCCAAGTACAACACCGAATCCCTGCTAGCAAACGCCAGCGAAACCCTCGGCTCGGCCAGCGAAATGTTGATCAACTTCGCCGCCTCGCTGGAAACCTCTCAGCGCAAGACTGCTCTGGGTATTGCACAAGTTGTGATGCTGGGTGAACTGGCGGTGAATCAAGCCTTGGATCACGTCGAACTCAAGAACTGATCTCTGTTGAATGATCGTTCCCACGCGCAGCAAAGGAATGCAGCCCCTGACGCTCTGCGTCAAATTCGCTAGCTGGAACGCGGAGCGTCCCTTGAGGCATTCCCACGCAGAGCGTGAGAACGATCAAACCATCAAGAAGAGCGTGTACTAAAGCGTTCGGGTTGGAGGTTGACGTGAGTACTGGGAATATTTACACCCTGTCAGGTTTGACAGTTGTGGGAGGGCTGAACCGGGCGTCTGATGAGACTGGAATGTCTCGTCAAATGGCAAGACGATTTAAAAATGAGGGCGATAGAAATGGCGATAACAAAGGGAACAGTTAAGTTCTACAACGATTCTAAGGGGTTTGGGTTCATTACGTCGGACGACGACAACAAAGATGCATTTGCTCATTTCTCGGAAATCATGGGTGGCGGATTCAAGACGCTCACGGTGGGTCAGAGGGTTGAATTTGAAGTTAAGGACGATGCCAGGAGAGGCCTGGTCGCGGTAAACATTCACCCAATTTAGCGGTCTTTCCGGGCAGGGATGTCGTTCCCCCGCCCGGATGTCAACTCCTCAAGACTTCTTCACCATCTCTCGGATGCGTTCTTCCTGTTCCCGCGCCTCAGGGGTGAATTCGTCGCCGAAGTCTTCCGCAGAAAATATCTGGCGGATTTCAATTTCAGAATCGCCCCGCATCGGATTAGGGCAACGCTTGACCCATTCGATGGCTTCTTCTTTCGATTCCACTTCCCAGATCCAGTAACCGGCGACCAGCTCCTTGGTTTCGATAAAGGGGCCGTCGATGACCGTGCGCTTGTCGCCGGAGAAGCGTACGCGGGCGCCTTTGCTGCTCGGGTGCAGGCCATCGCAATCGATCAGGATGCCGGCCTTGACCAGTTCTTCGTTGAAGTTGCCCATCGCGGTGATCAGTTCTTCGCTGGGCATGATGCCGGCTTCCGAGTCGACGGTGGCTTTTACAAGGATCATGAATCGCATGGCAGTGACTCCGTGGATTGTGAGGATTCGTGGTTTAGTCGAACGGGCCAGCGGTGAATCGACAGGGTTCATAAATAAAAGACCAGTAACACCACAGAATCCAATGTGGGAGCGAGCCTGCTCGCGAAGAGGTCGTCACATTCAACATTTATGCTGAATTGATCCAACGCTTTCGCGAGCAAGCTCGCTCCCACAGGGGGAACTGCGCTGATTTTGTATACAATTTTTCGCGCAGCCCCCCAACAATTTCCAAACAGGGCATAGGTCGTCAGACAATTTCGTGGTTAACTTCGGCCTCTTGCATGCTTTCCAATCAAAACATCAGAAGGACTCAAGTCATGGCTCAAGTCACCCTTAAAGGCAATCCGGTTCAAGTAAACGGCCAGTTGCCACAAGCCGGTTCCAAGGCGCCAGCCTTTTCTCTGGTTGCCGGCAATCTGTCCGACGTCACCCTGAAAGACTTTGCCGGCAAGCGCAAAGTGCTGAACATCTTCCCAAGCGTCGACACCCCAACCTGCGCCACGTCTGTGCGCAAGTTCAACGCTCAGGCCAACGACATCAGCAACACTGTGGTGCTGTGCATCTCCGCTGACCTGCCGTTCGCCCAAGCACGCTTCTGCGGCGCCGAAGGCCTGGACAACGTACAGAACCTGTCGACCCTGCGCGGCACCGAGTTCATCGAGAACTACGGCGTGGCCATCGCTGACGGCCCGCTGAAAGGCCTGACCGCTCGCGCCGTTGTGGTGCTGGACGAAAACGACAACGTCCTGCACAGCGAACTGGTCAAGGAAATCGCTGAAGAGCCTAACTACGAAGCGGCACTGTCCGTTCTGAAATAAGCGCTTTTACAATTGTTAACGGCCTGGCCCTGTCCAGGCCGTTTTCATTTGTGTATCAGTGTTTTGCCTCACACCTTGAAACGTAAGTTGAAGGTAAATTGCCGGTAAAGCTGCTTTGCTAATTCCCCATCAGTGCTTATCGTTCAGCCTCCCGTAAAAGAAGCCCACGCGCCCAATGGTTAATCACTCCATGCAATCGTCCCCACGCAAATCCCGTCGCTGGCTGATCAGCCTGCTTGTCTTGTTGGTCATCGCCGTCCTGTGCTGGAAATTCTGGCCGGCCGGTTCCGCCCACAAGGAGGGCGGCGAGAAGGCTGCAGCCGGGCATGCCGGGCGTTCGGGGATGATGCGGCCAGGCTTCGGTGGCGGCACCGGGCCGATTCCGGTGCGCGTGGCGCCGGCGGTCACCGGCGACTTCCCGCTGTATTACAAGGCGCTGGGCACCGTGACCGCGCTCAACACCATCAATGTGCGCAGCCGGGTCGGTGGCGAACTGATGAAGATCAATTTCGAAGAAGGGCAAATGGTCAAGGCCGGCGACGTGCTGGCAGAAATCGACCCGCGCCCGTACCAGAACGCCTTGCTGCAGGCCGAAGGCACCTTGCTGCAGAATCAGGCACAGCTGAAAAACGCTCAGGTCGATGTCGAGCGTTATCGCGGCCTGTTCAAAGAAGACAGCATCGCCAAACAGACACTGGACACCGCCGAAGCGCTGGTCGGCCAGTACCTGGGCACGGTCAAGACCAATCAGGCGGCCGTCAATGACGCCAAGCTCAACCTCGAATTCACCAAGGTCCGCGCACCGATCGGCGGTCGCGTGGGCCTGCGTCAGGTCGATGTCGGCAACCTGGTGACCGCCAACGACACCACGTTCCTCGCCGTGATCACCCAGACCCAACCGATCAGCGTCGCCTTCACACTGCCGGAAAACAGCCTCGAAACCGTGCTCGCCCGCTATCGCAGTGGCGCCAAGCTGCCGGCCGAGGCGTGGGACCGTGGCGACACCAAACTGCAAGCCACCGGCGTGTTGCAAAGCCTCGACAACCAGATCGACGTCGCTACAGGCACTCTGAAGTTCAAGGCGCGCTACGAAAACCGCGATCAGGCGCTGTTCCCCAATCAGTTCGTCAACGTGCACCTGCTGGCAGATACGCTGAAAGGCGTGGTGCTGGCCCCGTCGGCGGCGATTCAGTTCGGCAACAACGGCACGTTCGTCTATGCGCTGGAGGGCGACAAGAAAGTCACCATTCGCCAATTGAAGATTGGCGCCAGTGACGGTGAAAACACCGTCATCACCGAAGGCCTCGCGGCGGGTGATCGCGTGGTGCTGGAAGGCACCGACCGCCTGAAAGAGGGCAGTGAAGTGGAAGTGGTCAACGACAGCAATCAGGTCCCGACCACGCCGACCGAACACCTGCAAGGCAAGTCCGCAGCCAACGCGCCAGACGCCGCCGTGACTGACAAGGCCAAGAAGGGCGCATGAACATTTCGCGGCTGTTCATCCTCCGTCCGGTAGCCACCACCCTGAGCATGCTGGCCATTGTTCTGGCCGGCCTGATCGCTTATCGCTTGCTGCCGGTGTCGGCACTGCCGCAGGTCGATTACCCGACCATTCGCGTCATGACCCTGTATCCCGGCGCCAGTCCGGACGTGATGACCAGTGCCGTGACCGCGCCGCTCGAACGTCAGTTCGGGCAGATGCCGGGCCTGACGCAAATGGCCTCGACCAGCTCCGGCGGTGCCTCGGTGCTGACGTTGCGTTTCAGCCTCGACATCAACATGGACGTCGCCGAACAACAGGTGCAAGCCGCGATCAACGCCGCGACCAACCTGCTGCCGACCGATCTGCCGGCACCGCCGGTGTACAACAAGGTCAACCCGGCGGACACCCCGGTACTGACCCTGGCGATCACCTCGAAAACCATGCTGCTGCCCAAGCTCAATGACCTGGTCGATACGCGCATGGCGCAGAAAATCGCCCAGATCAGCGGCGTCGGCATGGTCAGCATTGCCGGCGGTCAGCGCCAGGCCGTGCGGATCAAGGTCAATCCGGAGGCGCTCGCGGCCAACAGCCTGAACCTGTCGGACGTGCGCACCTTGATCAGCGCCTCCAACGTCAACCAGCCGAAGGGTAACTTCGACGGCCCGACGCGGGTGTCGATGCTCGACGCCAACGACCAGCTGACTTCGCCCAAGGATTACGCCAACCTGATCCTTGCCTACAAGAATGGTGCGCCGCTGCGGCTCAAGGACGTTGCGGAAATCGTCGACGGCGCCGAGAACGAACGCCTCGCCGCGTGGGCCAACCAGAATCAGGCGGTGTTGCTCAACATCCAGCGTCAGCCGGGTGCCAACGTCATCGAAGTGGTCGACCGCATCAAGGCCTTGCTGCCGAGCATCACCGACAACCTGCCGGCCGGTCTCGACGTGACGGTACTGACTGACCGCACGCAAACCATCCGTGCCTCGGTCACTGACGTCCAGCACGAATTGCTCATCGCCATCGCGCTGGTGGTGATGGTGACGTTCCTGTTCCTGCGCCGCGCCAGTGCGACGATCATTCCGTCAGTGGCCGTGCCGCTGTCGCTGATCGGCACCTTTGGCGTGATGTATCTGGCCGGGTTTTCGGTGAACAACCTGACCCTGATGGCACTGACCATCGCCACCGGTTTTGTGGTCGACGACGCCATCGTCATGCTGGAGAACATCGCGCGCTTTATCGAAGAGGGTGACAGCCCGATGCAAGCGGCGCTCAAGGGTGCCAAGCAGATTGGCTTCACCCTGATTTCCCTGACCCTGTCGTTGATCGCGGTATTGATCCCGCTGCTGTTCATGGCGGATGTGGTCGGGCGCTTGTTCCGCGAATTCGCCATTACCCTGGCGGTGGCGATCCTGATTTCCCTGGTGGTTTCGCTGACCCTGACGCCGATGATGTGCGCGCGTCTGCTCAAGCGTGAGCCGGAAGCACACGAGCAGGGCCGTTTCTACCGTGCCAGCGGTGCTGTCATCGACTGGATGATCGCCGCCTACGGACGCAAGTTGCAGTGGGTGCTCAAGCATCAGCCGCTGACGTTGCTGGTGGCCATCGGCACGCTGGCACTGACGGTGGTCCTCTACATGGTGGTGCCGAAGGGTTTCTTCCCGGTACAGGACACCGGGGTGATTCAGGGTATTTCCGAGGCGCCGCAGTCGATTTCCTTTGCGGCGATGGGCGAGCGTCAACAGGAACTGGCGAAAATCATTCTCGAAGATCCGGCGGTACAGAGCCTGTCGTCCTACATCGGTGTCGACGGCGACAACGCCACGCTCAACAGCGGCCGTTTGCTGATCAACCTCAAGCCGCATGGTGATCGCGATCTGACCGCCACTGAGGTGATCGCGCGCTTGCAACCGCAACTGGACAAACTGGTCGGTATCCGCCTGTTCATGCAACCGGTGCAGGACTTGACCATCGAAGACCGCGTCAGCCGTACGCAGTACCAGTTCAGCATGTCCTCGCCGGACTCCGAACTGCTCAGCCAGTGGAGCGGCCGTCTGGTCGAAGCACTGGCGCAGCGTCCGGAATTGACCGACGTCGCCAGCGACTTGCAGGACAAAGGCTTACAGGTCTATCTGGTGATCGACCGCGATGCCGCGTCACGCCTTGGCGTTTCAGTGGCAAACATCACCGATGCGCTGTACGACGCTTTCGGCCAGCGGCAGATCTCGACCATCTATACCCAGGCCAGTCAGTACCGCGTGGTGTTGCAGGCGCAGGCCGGAGAGAAAATCGGCCCGCAGGCGCTGGACCAGATTCACGTCAAGACCACTGATGGCGCACAGGTTCGTCTGTCGAGTCTGGCCCACGTCGAGGAGCGTCAGGCGCAACTGGCGATCACCCACATCGGCCAGTTCCCGGCGGTGATGATGTCGTTCAACCTGGCGCCCGGTGTGGCGCTGGGGCATGCGGTCGACATCATTGAACAAGTGCAGAAGGACATCGGCATGCCGGTCGGCGTGCAGACCCAGTTCCAGGGTGCGGCCGAAGCGTTCCAGGCGTCGCTGTCGAGTACTTTGCTGCTGATTCTGGCGGCGGTGGTGACCATGTACATCGTGCTCGGCGTGCTGTACGAAAGTTACATTCACCCGATCACCATTCTCTCGACATTGCCGTCGGCGGCAGTCGGTGCCTTGCTGGCGTTGCTGCTCAGCGGCAACGACCTGGGCATGATCGCGATCATCGGCATCATCCTGTTGATCGGTATCGTCAAGAAGAACGCGATCATGATGATCGACTTCGCCCTCGATGCCGAACGCAACCAAGGCATGGCCCCGCAGGAGGCGATCTACCAAGCGGCGCTGCTGCGCTTCCGGCCAATTCTGATGACCACACTGGCGGCGCTGTTCGGTGCGGTGCCGTTGATGCTCGCCACCGGCTCCGGTGCGGAATTGCGTCAGCCGCTGGGTCTGGTGATGGTCGGCGGGCTGCTGGTGAGTCAGGTGCTGACCCTGTTCACCACGCCGGTGATCTACCTGTATTTCGATCGCCTCGGTCGACGCTTTCGCAAGACCAATGCGGACAGCGAAGAGGTGTCGGTATGACCCTGCATGCACGACGAATTCCTTGTGGGAGCGAGCTTGCTCGCGAAAGCGGCCAATCAGTCGACGTCTACGTTGAATGTCAAAATGCATTCGCGAGCAAGCTCGCTCCCACAGGGTTGTGTGGTGATGCAGGGAACGGTGGTCAATGAACCTCTCCGGTCCTTTCATCAAGCGCCCGGTCGCGACGATGCTGCTGAGCCTGGCGATCATGCTGCTCGGCGGCGTGAGTTTCGGCCTGCTGCCGGTGGCGCCGCTGCCGCAAATGGATTTCCCGGTGATCGTCGTGCAGGCGAGCCTGCCCGGGGCCAGCCCGGAAGTCATGGCGTCCACCGTGGCGACGCCGCTGGAGCGTTCATTCGGCGCGATCGCCGGCGTCAACACCATGAGCAGTCGCTCCAGCCAGGGCTCGACCCGGGTCATTCTGCAATTCGACCTCGACCGCGACATCAACGGCGCGGCGCGGGAAGTGCAGGCGGCGATCAACGCTTCGCGCAACCTGTTGCCCAGCGGTATGCGCAGCATGCCGACCTACAAGAAGGTCAACCCGTCACAGGCGCCGATCATGGTGCTGTCGCTGACCTCGGATGTGCTGGAAAAAGGCCAGCTCTACGATTTGGCCTCGACCATTCTTTCGCAGAGCCTGTCGCAAGTGCAGGGCGTCGGTGAAGTGCAGATTGGCGGCAGTTCGTTGCCGGCGGTGCGTATCGAGCTCGAACCGCAGGCGCTGAACCAGTACGGCGTGGCGCTCGACGATGTGCGCAAGACCATCGCCGACGCTAACGTGCGCCGGCCCAAAGGTTCGGTCGAGGACGGTCAGCGCTTGTGGCAGATCCAGGCCAATGACCAGTTGGAGAAAGCCAAGGATTACGAATCACTGATCATCCACTACGCCGACGGCGCCGCGCTGCGCCTCAAGGACGTGGCCAAGGTCAGCGACGGCGTCGAAGACCGCTACAACAGCGGCTTCTTCAACGATGACGCAGCGGTGTTGCTGGTGATCAACCGCCAGGCCGGCGCCAACATCATCGAGACGGTCAACGAGATCAAGGCGCAATTGCCGGCGTTGCAAGCGGTGCTTCCGGCTAGCGTGAAGCTGAATTTGGCCATGGACCGCTCGCCGGTGATCAAGGCCACGTTGCACGAAGCCGAGATGACTTTGCTGATCGCCGTGGCGCTGGTGATTCTGGTGGTGTTTCTGTTTCTCGGTAACTTCCGCGCCTCGCTGATTCCGACATTGGCCGTACCCGTGTCGTTGGTTGGCACTTTTGCGGTGATGTATCTCTACGGCTTCTCGTTGAACAACCTGTCGCTGATGGCGTTGATTCTCGCCACCGGTCTGGTGGTGGACGACGCCATCGTGGTGCTGGAGAACATTTCCCGGCACATCGACGAAGGCGTCAAACCGATGCAGGCCGCGTACCTGGGGGCCAAGGAAGTCGGCTTTACCTTGCTGTCGATGAACGTCTCGCTGGTGGCGGTGTTTCTGTCGATCCTGTTTATGGGCGGGATCGTCGAGAGTTTGTTCCGCGAATTCTCCATCACTCTGGCTGCGGCTATCGTGGTGTCGCTGGTGGTTTCCCTGACGCTGACGCCGATGCTCTGCGCCCGTTGGCTCAAGCCACACACGCCGGGCCAGGAAAACCGCCTGCAACGCTGGAGCCGCCGCACCAACGACTGGATGGTCGGCAAATACGCCACCAGCCTTGACTGGGTGCTGCGCCATCGCCGTCTGACGCTGCTCAGCTTGCTCATCACCGTAGGCGTCAACGTGGCGCTGTACGTGGTGGTACCGAAAACCTTCATGCCGCAGCAGGACACCGGCCAGTTGATCGGTTTCGTGCGCGGCGACGACGGTCTGTCGTTCAGCGTGATGCAGCCGAAAATGGAAATTTTCCGCCGCGCCGTGCTCAAGGACGAAGCGGTGGAAAGCGTTGCCGGCTTCATCGGCGGCACCAACGGCACCAATAACGCTTTCATGCTGGTGCGTCTGAAACCGATCAAGGAGCGTCAGCTCAACGCGCAGAAAGTCATTGAGCGTTTGCGCAAGGAAATGCCCAAGGTGCCGGGTGCGCAACTGATGCTGATGGCGGATCAGGACCTGCAATTTGGCGGCGGTCGCGAACAGACCACGTCGCAATACAGCTACATCCTGCAAAGCGGTGATCTGGGCTCGCTGCGCGAGTGGTACCCGAAAGTGGTCGCTGCGCTGCGCGCATTGCCCGAACTGACCGCGATTGATGCCCGCGAAGGCAAGGGCGCGCAACAGGTCACGCTGATTGTCGATCGCGATCAAGCCAAACGCCTGGGCGTGGACATGAACATGGTCACTGCGGTACTGAACAACGCTTACAGTCAGCGGCAGATTTCGACGATCTACGACAGCCTCAATCAGTATCAAGTGGTGATGGAGGTCAATCCGAAATACGCCCAGGACCCGGTGACGCTCAAGCAAGTGCAGGTAATTACTGCTGACGGCGCGCGGGTTCCGTTGTCGACGTTTGCCCATTACGAAAACAGTCTGGAAGACGACCGCGTCAGTCACGAAGGCCAGTTCGCCTCCGAGGACATTTCCTTCGACATGGCCGAAGGCGTGACGGTGGAGCAGGGCAGCGCCGCCATCGAGCGGGCGATTGCCAAGCTCGGCTTGCCGGAAGACGTCATCGCGAAAATGGCCGGCACCGCCGACGCCTTTGCCGCGACTCAGAAGAGCCAGCCGTTCATGATTCTCGGTGCATTGCTGGCGGTGTATCTGGTGCTGGGTGTGCTGTATGAAAGCTACATTCACCCGCTGACGATTCTGTCGACTTTGCCGTCGGCCGGGGTCGGTGCGTTGCTGTCGATCTATGCGCTGGGTGGCGAGTTCAGCCTGATCTCGTTGCTCGGGCTGTTCCTGTTGATTGGCGTGGTGAAGAAAAACGCCATTCTGATGATCGACCTGGCGCTGCAACTGGAACGCCATCAGGGCCTGTCGCCGCTGGAATCGATCCGCAGTGCTTGCCTGCAACGCTTGCGGCCGATCCTGATGACGACGCTGGCGGCGATCCTCGGTGCCTTGCCGTTGCTGCTCGGCCGTGCCGAAGGTGCGGAAATGCGCCAGCCGCTGGGTTTGACGATCATCGGCGGGCTGATTTTCAGCCAAGTGCTGACGCTTTACACCACGCCTGTGGTTTACCTCTATCTCGACAAGCTGCGCCATCGTTTCAACAAATGGCGTGGCGTGCGTACTGACGCCGCTCTGGAAACTCCGCTATGACTGACCGTTCGCTTATTCATCTGGCCACTGTTCGCGGTTCGCGTCTGTTGAGCCTGTCGCTGTGCGTGGCGATGCTCAGTGCCTGCGCTGTCGGCCCGGACTATCAACGGCCGCAAACCGCCGAAATCGCTCAGTACAAGGAAGCCGAAGGCTGGACCCAGGCCAAGCCCAGCGATTCGCTGGCGCGCGGTGCGTGGTGGGAGCTGTATGGCGATCAACAGCTCAACGGCTTGATCGAAAGACTGAACAATTCCAACCAGACCGTCGCGCAATCGGAAGCCCAATTCCGCCAGGCGCAGGCGTTGGTGCGCAGTGCGCGCGGGGCGTTTTACCCGAGTGTCGATCTGAGCCTGGGTAAAACCCGTTCCAGCCAGGGCACCGGCAGCAGCAGTTCGAGTTTGAGCAGCTCCTCCAGCGGCATCCGTGACACCTATAACGCCGAATTGGGTGTCAGTTGGGAAGCCGACGTGTGGGGCAAGTTGCGCCGTGGACTCGAGGCCGACGAGGCCAGCGCCCAGGCCAGTTTTGCCGATCTGGCAGCGATGCGCCTGAGCCAGCAATCGGAACTGGTGCAGAACTACCTGCAATTGCGCGTGATCGATCAGCAGAAACGCCTGCTCGAAGCGACGGTTGCCGCTTACGAGCGTTCGCTGAAAATGACCCAGAACCAGTATCGCGCCGGTGTTTCCGGGCGCGATGCGGTGGCGCAGGCGCAGACCCAACTGAAAAGCACCCAGGCCGATCTGGTCGATCTGATCTGGCAGCGCGCGCAGTTTGAAAACGCCATCGCCGTGCTGACCGGTCAGGCACCGGCGGATTTCAATATCGCCGAAACCCAGACCATCCCGAACCTGCCGCAGGTGCCGTTGAGCCTGCCGTCGCAGTTACTCGAGCGACGTCCGGACATCGCCTCGGCAGAGCGCTCGGTGATCGCCGCCAACGCCAACATCGGCGTGGCGAAAGCAGCGTATTACCCGGATCTGTCCTTGAGCCTGAGTGGCGGTTACAGCAGCAGTACGTCGCAGAACCTGATCAGCCTGCCGAATCGTTTCTGGTCGGTCGGGCCGAAACTGTCGCTGCCGATTTTCGATGGCGGCATCCGGTCGGCCGAAGTCGATCGCACTGAAGCGGTCTACGACCAGACCGTGGCCAAATACCGGCAAACCGTGCTCGACGGTTTCCGCGAAGTGGAAAACTATCTGGTGCAGTTGAAGGTATATGAGGACGAAGCCGCGGTGCGCCAGGAAGCGCTGGATGCCGCCCGTGATTCCCTGCGCCTGACGGAAAACCAGTACAAGGCCGGATTGATCGCCTACATCGATGTGGTCGTGGTGCAAGCCACGGCACTGAGCAACGAGCGCAGCGTGCTGAATATCCTGCAAAGCCGCTTGATCGCCAGCGTGCAACTCATCGCGGCACTGGGCGGTGGGTGGGATGGGCAACTGGATGTCAGTGACACCCAATAACTCACGCCATGATCAACAACCTGTGGGAGCGAGCTTGCTCGCGAAGGCGTCCGTGCATTCACTTATTGTTTCGAATCGAAGGGCCTATTCGCGAGCAAGCTCGCTCCCACAGTAAGCGCGCCGGTTGCAGAAAGGCCCATTCCAGAGCCTTGCCGAACCACCGAACAAGCGTTTCATCGGGTTGATGGCAATTTGCTTACTTTGTCAGTGCGTTCTTCCGTGCAATCAGTACAATCGCCGCATTTGCCCGACCGAGAATGGACGCAATCCGCGTCGGGTGGCCACGAGAATGCTCATGCTCATCGGTAGTTATTCCTCCACCCTGGTTTTCATTTCGCTGTGTGTGGCGATCCTCGCTTCGTATACCGCGCTCGACCTCACCGGGCGCATCGCCACCGCCAAGGGGCGCGCAGTGCATTTCTGGACCGCGGGTGGTGCACTGGCCATGGGCGTCGGTGTCTGGTCGATGCACTTCATCGGCATGCTCGCCTTCAAACTGCCCATCGACCTCGGCTATGACGTCGGCATCACGGCGCTGTCGCTGTTGATCGCCGTACTGTCCTGCGGTTTTGCCTTGTGGCTGGTCAGTCAGCCGAAACTGCCGATTCTGCAACTGGCCTTTGGTGCGCTGATCATGGGCACGGGCATCAGCGCCATGCATTACACCGGCATGGCGGCGATGCGCATGACGCCCGGGATCGATTACGACCCGACCCTCTTCGGTGCCTCATTGCTGATCGCCGTCGGTGCCTCTGCCGCCGCGCTGTGGATTGCCTTTCGCCTGCGTCAGCATTCGCCCTATGTAAGGCTGATTCGTGGCGGCGCGGCGATCATCATGGGCGTCGCGATTGTCGGCATGCATTACACCGGCATGGCTGCCGCACAATTCCCTGATGGCAGTTTTTGTGGCGCTACGCTCAATGGTCTGAAGGGTAACGGCCTCGACAGTCTGGTGCTGATCACCACGTTGGCGGTGTTGTCGATTGCCTTGCTCACCTCGATTCTCGACGCACGTCTGGAGGCGCGCACCGCTGATCTGGCGCACTCGCTGACCGTGGCCAACCGCGAACTCACGCAACTGGCCCTGCACGACACCCTGACCGGCCTGCCGAACCGCATGCTGCTCGACGACCGGATCAATCAGGCGATGAAAAAGGTTCATGAGCAGGGCGGCTGTTTTGCCTTGATGTTCATCGACCTGGACGGCTTCAAACCGGTCAACGATGCCTTTGGCCATCACATGGGCGATCAGTTGTTGCGCGAAGTCGGGGTGCGTCTGCGTGAAGACTTGCGCAGCCTCGACACACTGGCGCGGATCGGTGGCGATGAATTCGTGTTGCTGGTGCGTCTGAGCGAACCCAATGATGCGCTGGGGCTGGCGGCGCGTCAGGTCGGCCTGATCGCGCAATCGTTCCGCGTCGCCGAGCATGACTTGCAGATATCCGCCAGCGTCGGCATCGCCCTGTATCCGGGCAATGGCCAGACCGCCCAGGAGTTGCTGATGAACGCCGACGCGGCGATGTATCACGCCAAGGGCGGCGGCAAAAACGGTTACAGCTTTTTCGATGCCTCGATGAACAACAACGCGCGCAAGCAGTTGCAGTTGTTGCAGGACCTGCGCGCGGCGCTGGAACACTGCCAGTTCAGCCTGCATTACCAACCGAAGTTCGACGCCGCCAATGGCCGTCCGGTCGGCGCTGAAGCGCTGTTGCGCTGGCAACACCCGGTGCACGGCATGCTGATGCCGGACAAATTCATCGACCTGGCCGAGAAGTCCGGTCTGATCATTCCGATCGGTGAATGGGTGCTCAACGAAGCCTGCCGGCAGATGCGCGAGTGGTTTGTCCTCGGTTATACCGATTGGCGCATCGCGGTGAACCTGTCGGCGTTGCAGTTCTGCCACACCGGGCTGGTGCGCAGCGTCGCCAAGGCTCTGGCCACGCACCACTTGCCGGCCAACAGCCTGACGCTGGAAATCACCGAAACCACGGCGATGAGCGATGCCGACGCGAGCATGACTGTGTTGCAGGAGTTGTCGGACATGGGCGTCGATCTGTCGATCGATGATTTCGGCACCGGCTATTCGAGCCTGATGTACCTCAAGCGTCTGCCGGCCAACGAGCTGAAAATCGACCGTGGCTTTGTCCGCGATCTGGAGCGCGACAGCGATGATGCCGCCATCGTTTCGGCGATTGTCGCGCTGGGGCAGGCGCTGGGTTTGCGAATTGTCGCCGAGGGTGTCGAGACCGATGTGCAACAGGATTTCCTGACGCAATTGGGTTGTGATTCGTTGCAGGGTTATCTGCTCGGGCATCCGATGCCGGCGGATAAATTCATGCAGGATATTGCACGGGGCGAGGCGCTGGCGGCGGTTTGATCGACCGCGTTATCGTTCTTCGCGAGCAGGCTCGCTCCCACATTTGGAATGCATACCCCCTGTGGGAGCGAGCCTGCTCGCGAAGGCGTCCGGCCAGACACAACAGACCTCATGCAAAACCCGCCAATGGCGGTTATTCTTCCCCCCGACTGTTACGTGTGCATTTGGGGGAAAGGCCAGCATGGATAAAGTCATTGTGATCACCGGCGGCGGGCGCGGGATTGGCGCCGCTACGGCGTTGTTGGCTGCCGAGCAAGGCTATCGGATCTGCATCAACTACCAGCAAGACGAACAAGCCGCACAAAGCGTGCTGGAGCAAGTTCGCGCATTGGGCGCTCAGGCCATCGCGGTGCGCGCCGACGTCAGCATCGAAGACGAAGTGATCGCGCTGTTCCACCGGGTCGACACCGAACTGGGTCGGGTCACCGCACTGGTGAATAACGCCGGCACCGTCGGACACAAGTCGCGGGTCGATGAAATGTCCGAATTCCGCATCCTCAAAATCATGAAAACCAACGTTCTGGCGCCGATCCTCTGCGCCAAGCATGCGATCCTGCGCATGTCGCCCAAGCACGGCGGGCAGGGCGGCAGCATCGTCAACGTGTCGTCGGTGGCCTCGCGGCTCGGCTCGCCCAATGAGTACGTCGACTACGCGGCGTCCAAAGGCGCGCTCGACACCTTCACCATCGGTTTGTCCAAGGAAGTGGCAGGCGAGGGGATTCGGGTCAACGCGGTGCGTCCGGGTTTCATCTACACCGACTTTCACGCGTTGAGCGGCGATCCGGATCGGGTCAGCAAACTCGAGTCAGCGATTCCGATGGCCCGTGGCGGGCGGCCGGATGAGGTGGCGGAGGCGATTGTCTGGTTGTTGTCGGACAAGGCTTCGTATGCGACCGGGACGTTTGTTGATTTGGGGGGTGGGCGTTAATCGCCTGGATTTGTTTCGATAACACCGCCCCCTTCGCGAGCAAGCTCGCTCCCACATTGGATGTGTGAATGACACAGAACCCATGTGGGAGCGAGCTTGCTCGCGAAGAGGCCAAAGCAAACACCATCAATCTGTCAGAACGACCGCACAATCCGCCCCAACGTCTCCATGGCCTTCTCCGAATCCTCGGTCCACGGGCTGCCGTAATTCAGGCGAATACAATTCCTGAAGCGCTGCGTCGGCGAGAATATCGGCCCCGGGGCGATGCTGATGCCCTGAGCCAGCGCCATCTGAAACAACTTCAACGAATCCATCTGCGGTGGCAATTCCAGCCACAAGAAGTAGCCGCCCGCCGGTTGGCTGACCCGCGTCTGCGCCGGGAAATAGCGGGCAATCGCGGCGAGCATCGCGCTTTGCTGCTCTTCGAGGGCGTAACGCAGTTTGCGCAGATGCCGATCGTAGCCGCCGTGTTGCAGATAGTCGGCAATCGCTGCCTGCGCCGGCATCGAGGCGCACAGCGAGGTCATCAGTTTCAGCCGTTCGATTTTCTGCGCATAACGCCCGGCGGCGACCCAGCCGATGCGGTAGCCGGGGGCCAGGCTTTTGGCGAACGAGCCGCAATGCATCACCAGACCTTCGGTGTCGAAGGCCTTGGCGGGTTTTGGCGCTTGCTGGCCGTAATAGAGTTCGGCGTAGACATCGTCTTCGATCAGCGGCACTTGGTGACGGCGCAGCAGTTCCACCAGTTCCTGCTTCTTCGCCTCGGGCATGGTCGCGCCCATCGGGTTCTGGAAACTGGTCATGCACCAGCACGCCTTGATCGGATGCCGCTCAAGGGTCTGCGCGAGCACGCCGAGGTCGATGCCGTCGCGCGGGTGCACGGGGATCTCCACGGCTTTGAGTTTCAGCCGTTCCAGCACTTGCAGGCTGGCGTAAAACGCCGGGGCTTCGATGGCCACCAGATCGCCAGGTTCGGTCACCGCTTGCAGGCACAGGTTCAGCGCTTCGAGGGCGCCGTTGGTGATCAACAGTTCTTCCATCGGCAGCATCAGGCCGCCGACCATGTAACGCAGGGCGATTTGCCGGCGCAATTGCGGGTTACCCGGCGACATGTCGGTGACGACCATGCGCGGGTCCATCTCGCGGGCGGCGCTGGCCAGTGAGCGCGACAGGCGTTGCAGCGGGAACAGCGTCGGGCTGGGAAATGCCGAGCCGAAGGGCACGGTGCTCGGGTCCTTGATCGATTCCAGCACCGAGAACACCAGTTCGCTGACGTCGACTTCGGTGGAGTCGTTGACGTGGCTGCTGATCACCGGCTCCGAAAACGGGCTCGGCGCGTGGGTGTTGACGAAGTAGCCGGAACGCGGCCGGGCGCGGATCAGGCCACGGCGTTCGAGCAGGTAGTAGGCCTGGAACACCGTGGATGGGCTGACGCCGTAGGTCTGGCTGGCGTAACGCACCGAAGGCACGCGCTGGCCGGGGCCGAGGACGCCGGAGCGGATCAGTTCAGCGATGTCGTCGGCGAATTTTTCGTAGCGTTTCATCGAGGAGCCTTGGTGCGGGTTGATGATGAGGTGTGTCAGGGGAACTGCCCCTCACCCTAGCCCTCTCCCAGAGGGAGAGGGGACTGATTGGGGGATGCTTGTGAACTACACCGACCTGAAATTGCTTCGCTGAATCCATAATCGACTCGGCCTGAAAGCGCTTTACTGAATCCATAATCGACTCGGCCTGAGAATGCTTTACTGAATCCATAATCGACTCGGCCTGAGAATGCTTTACTGAATCCATAATCGACTCGGCCTGAAAGTGCTTTACTGAATCCATAATCGACTCGGTCTCTCAGGTCGATGTACAGCGACAGACACCTCGGTCGGCTCCCTCTACCCCTGGGAGAGGGCTGGGGTGAGGGGCCGGATTCTAACGGCTCAGCGATTCATCGGCGCCACAAACCTGCTCTTCGCCACGCTATAAACCTCTGGCTCATCGCTGTCGGCGATCTTGAAACTCAAGGTCTGCGAGCTGCTGGTCGGGCGCTCCGTGGTCATCGCCACCGACACCGGCACATCGACAATTTCCCCCGGCGCCAGGCTCAGTTCGGTCTTGCCTTGCAGCTGGAAACCGTCGCCGTCGACCAGGCTCAGGTTGTAGTCCTGGCGTTGCTGGGTCTTGTTGATGACTTTCAGGCTGTAGATGTTCTCGATCTGGCCCTGACCGTTTTCCCGGAACAAACCACGGTCCTTGGTCACGTCCAGCGAGACCATCGGCCGCTCGACCAACGCCAATGCCAATGCGCCGATCATCGCCACCAGCACCACGGTGTAACCGATCAGGCGCGGGCGCAGCAGGTGCGTCTTGCCACCCTGCAATTCACGTTCGGAACTGTAGCGGATCAAACCGCGTGGGTAGTTCATTTTGTCCATGATCGAGTCGCAGGCGTCGATGCACGCCGCGCAGCCGATGCATTCCATCTGCAAGCCATCGCGAATGTCGATGCCGGTCGGGCAGACCTGCACGCACAAGTGACAGTCGATGCAATCGCCCAACCCGGCTTCAAGCGGTTTCACATCGCGTTTGCGCGGGCCACGGTGTTCGCCACGGGCCACGTCATATGAAATCGCCAGAGTGTCCTTGTCGAACATCACACTCTGGAACCGCGCATACGGGCACATGTGCATGCACACCGCTTCACGCAGCCAGCCGGCGTTGATGTAGGTGGCGGCGGTGAAAAACAGCACCCAGAACAGGCTGACACCACCGATTTGCAGGGTCAGTAGTTCCTCGGCCAGTGGCCGGATCGGCGTGAAGTAGCCGACGAAGGTCAGGCCGGTCATCACGCTGATCGCCAGCCACAAGGTGTGCTTGGCCGCACGTCGGGCCAGTTTGTTCAGCCCCCACGGCGCGGCTTGCAGTTTGATCCGCTGGTTGCGTTCGCCTTCGGTGATTTTTTCGCACCACATGAAGATCCATGTCCACGAACTCTGCGGGCAGGTGTAACCGCACCAGACCCGGCCGGCGAACACGGTGATGGCGAACAGGCCGAATGCGGCGATGATCAACAGCGCGGACAGCAGAATGAAATCCTGTGGCCAGAAGGTCGCACCGAAGATGTGGAATTTGCTTTCGGAAAGATCCCAGAGCACCGCCTGACGTCCGCCCCAGTTCAGCCACACGGTGCCGAAAAACAGCAAAAACAGAAAACCCGCGCCGCTCATGCGCAGGGTGCGGAACAGGCCAGTGAAGCTGCGGGTGTGGATCTGGTTGTCGCTGGATTTGGCCGTCGCCTTCATTGGGCGTGCGGGCACACTCTTTATAGTGGGCGTTGCTTCTACGGTTCGGACGGGGATTTGTTCGCTCATGGTTAGTCGCTCATCAGCCTCCATCAGGCCAATGCACTATGAGCGCCGATCTGTTTGCATAACAGACTCAGGTATTTCAATAAAAAGCGGATCAGATGCGATTTTCAGCAGCGCCTGCGACAACTTGAAGCAGCCCGCAGATAAAGGCGCAAACGCCTATCGCAGACGTTTGCGCGGGGTGTTGATCAAGGTCAGTCAAATCACCGAATCACTCTCGTCGGCCTTCAAATGCTTGCGACCGTCCCTGGCGCCTGCAACGGTCAGCGCGTCGGCTTCTGCTTCGGTGACGTAGACGCGCCTGCCTTCGATTTCCACGAAGGACATGGCTTTGTCGCTATCGGTTTTGACTTCCAGAGTGTCGCAAATGCGAATTTCCTCGCCATTCTCGACAGTGAAAAAACACACTTTTTGCTCGGGATTGGATTCATCGACTCGAAGAGGCATGGGAGCAGTCCTTTTTTCAGGGAGGTCTGCAAGGTTAGGGCGCACGCGTCGACGATCGTTCTGCGCAACCGATTAATGGTCGCCGTTGTCCATCGTCTATCGAGCCAAAACAACAAGGACTGCACGATGAACGCGTGGTGGCATGAAGTGTGGGAAACCCTGCAAACAGAATTCGCCGACATCGGCGATGCCTCGCAATTGACCCGGATCACTGTGCGCCTGCTCATGGCGGCGGTGCTCGGCGGCATTCTCGGTTTTGAACGCGAGCACAAAGGCAAGGCTGCCGGGGTGCGCACGCATATGCTGGTGGCGCTCGGGGCGGCGCTGTTTGTGCTGGTGCCGCAGACCTCGGGGGCGGAATCGAATGCGATGAGTCGGGTGTTGCAGGGGGTGATCGCCGGGATCGGCTTTCTGGGGGCTGGCACAATCCTGAAAAACCCTGAAGGTGACGAAGGCCATGTCAAAGGCCTGACCACTGCAGCGGGGCTTTGGATGACGGCGGCCATCGGTGTGGCAGCAGGGTTGGGCAAAGAGGCGACGGCGTTGCTCAGTACCTTGCTGGCACTGGCGATCTTCAGCGTGATGCCGCGCATCGTGAAGCTCTTCGAAAGTAAAGAGCAGAAGACGGATGACCACTGAATGATCGTTGTGGGAGCCAGCCTGCTGGCGATGGCGGCGCATCAGACGATGCAGCGGTTGACTGACCTGGCCTCATCGCTTGCAGGCAAGCTCCCACACTTTCAGTTACACGATAACGGGGGGCATCGTGCTCGGCGGTTCTTCTTTGGGCGGTGGCGTGGTACCCGGCGGCTCCTGCTCGGGGATCGGTTGCGGTTCCGTCTCGGGCAGGGTGGGTTTGTCGATGTTCGGATCGGGCGTTTCCGCCGGGATCGGGATAGTCATCTGATGACCTCCGTGTGGCACATGGCGTGAGAAGTGCTTAAGTGAGTTGACCACCTCGTGCGCCATTCGATCCGCTTTTCTGACACGACAATTTCATCTGAACTTTTCCCCGCGGCGGTCGCTCGGAACCTAAGTGAGTTCATTCCGGGGCAGGCGCTGCGTTGCGAACACTGACCCCGGCACAAGAGCGTCCTTTGGGCGTTAAGGAGAGATGCTCAATGACTGCTGAAAAACCCTCTGAACTGAGCTACAACCCGCACATGCCGCTGTCGCAGGCGTTGCTGTTGCCGCGCATCGCCATCGAAAACACCATGCCGACCCTGGATGGCGGGCAGTTCGCGGTGAAGTCGATCGCCGGCCGCGACGTCGTGGTGACCAGCAAGGTGTTTGCCGACGGTCACGACAAACTCGCAGTGCGCATTCGCTGGCGTGAAGAAGGCGAAGAGACCTGGCAAAGCGAGGTCATGTCCGACCAGGGCAATAATGGTTGGCAAGGACAGTTCCGTCCCGAGCATCAGGGCCGTTTTCTGTATTGCATCGAGGCGTGGATCGACCATTTCGCCAGTTTTCAGTATGAACTGGAGAAGAAACACACCGCCGCCGTACCGGTTTCGCTAGAGCTACAAGAAGGCCGAACGATGGTGCAACAGGCCGCCGAACGCAGCGAAGGTCAGCTCAGCGAGCAATTGGCCGCGTTGCACCACGAACTGTCCGGGTTGCTCGAAACCGAGCAGGTCGCGCTGTTTCTGCACTCGCGCAGTGCGCAGTTGATGGCGCAGGCCGATCACCGCGCTTACCTGAGCGTGAGTGCCGAGTTCCCCATGGACGTCGAGCGTGAACTGGCCGAGTTCGCCAGTTGGTATGAACTGTTTCCGCGCTCGATCACCGACGATCCGCACCGTCACGGCACCTTTAATGATGTGCACGCGCGCCTGCCGATGATTCAGGACATGGGTTTCGACGTGCTGTACTTCACGCCGATCCACCCGATCGGCCGCGCCCATCGCAAGGGCCGCAACAATTCCCTGACGGCGGGGCCGGAGGATCCGGGCAGTCCTTATGCGATCGGCAGCGAGGAGGGTGGCCACGAGGCGATTCACTCGCAACTCGGCACTCGCGAAGACTTCCGGCGACTGGTCGCGGCGGCCGCTGATCATGGCCTGGAGATCGCCCTCGATTTCGCCATTCAGTGCTCCCAGGATCACCCGTGGCTCAAGCAGCACCCGGGCTGGTTCAACTGGCGGCCGGACGGCACGATTAAATACGCGGAAAACCCGCCGAAGAAATATCAGGACATCGTCAACGTCGACTTCTACGCGCCGGAAGCGATTCCGAGCCTGTGGGTCGAGCTGCGTAACATCGTCATCGGCTGGGTTGAGGAAGGCGTGAAGATTTTCCGTGTCGACAACCCGCACACCAAGCCGCTGCCGTTCTGGCAATGGCTGATTGCCGACGTTCGCGCGCTGTACCCGGAAGTGATCTTCCTCGCCGAAGCCTTCACCACACCGGCGATGATGGCGCGCCTCGGCAAGGTCGGTTACACGCAGAGCTACACCTATTTCACCTGGCGCAATAGCAAGGCTGAGCTGGCGACGTATTTCACTGAACTGAATGAATCGCCATGGCGCGAGTGCTACCGGCCGAACTTCTTCGTCAATACACCGGACATCAACCCGCCATTCCTGCATGAATCGGGACGCCCGGGCTTCTTGATTCGCGCAGCGCTGGCGACCATGGGCTCGGGGTTGTGGGGCATGTATTCGGGTTATGAACTGTGCGAGTCGGCGCCGGTGCCGGGCAAAGAGGAATACCTCGATTCGGAGAAATACGAAATCCGCGTCCGCGACTTCACCGCGCCCGGCAACATCATTGCCGAGATCGCCCAGCTCAACCGCATCCGCCGGCAGAACCCGGCGCTGCACACGCATCTGGGGCTGAAGGTCTACAACGCCTGGAACGACAACATTCTGTATTTCGGCAAGCGCAGCTTTGACGGCAGCAACTTCATTCTGGTCGCGGTCAGCCTTGATCCGCATAACGTGCAGGAAGCGAATTTCGAACTGCCGCTGTGGGAAATGGGCCTGCCGGATGACGCGACAACCCATGGCGAAGACTTGATGAACGGGCATCGCTGGGACTGGCATGGCAAGTATCAGTTCATGCGCCTGGACCCGGCGTACCAGCCGTTTGGAATCTGGCGAATCACTGCCTGAACACAGAACCCCTGTGGGAGCGAGCCTGCTCGCGAAAGCAATTTGGCAGGCGACACTTTTGCTGAATGTTAATCCGCATTCGCGAGCAGGCTCGCTCCCACAGGTTGCTCATTGAATTGGAGTCAGGTGATCGGCTCACGTTTTTTCTAGAATTGAACAGGAGTTTCACATGGCGAAGAAACCCACAGCAGCCACCTTCATCAAAGACCCGCTCTGGTACAAGGATGCGGTGATTTATCAAGTTCACGTCAAATCGTTTTTCGACTCTAACAATGACGGGATCGGCGACTTTCCCGGCCTGATCGCCAAACTCGATTACATCGCCGACCTCGGCGTCAACACCATCTGGCTGTTGCCGTTCTACCCCTCGCCACGTCGCGACGACGGCTACGACATTGCCGAATACCGTGGCGTGCACAGCGATTACGGGACCATGGCCGACGCCAGGCGCTTTATCGCCGAGGCGCACAAACGCGGCCTGCGGGTGATCACCGAGCTGGTCATCAACCACACCTCCGACCAGCATCCGTGGTTTCAGCGTGCGCGCAAGGCCAAGCCGGGTTCGGCGGCCCGCGACTTCTATGTGTGGTCGGATGACGATCAGAAGTACGACGGCACCCGAATCATTTTTCTCGACACGGAAAAATCCAACTGGACCTGGGACCCGGTCGCCGGCCAATACTTCTGGCACCGTTTTTATTCGCACCAACCCGACCTGAACTTCGACAACCCACAAGTGATGAAAGCCGTCCTGTCGGTGATGCGTTACTGGCTGGACATGGGCATCGACGGCCTGCGCCTCGATGCGATTCCGTACCTGATCGAGCGCGACGGCACCAACAACGAAAACCTGCCCGAGACCCACGACGTCCTCAAGCAGATCCGCGCGGAAATCGACGCCAATTATCCCGACCGCATGCTGCTGGCCGAGGCCAACCAATGGCCGGAAGACACTCAGCTGTATTTCGGTGATACCGATGCCGCGGGCCTCAACGGTGACGAATGTCACATGGCCTTTCACTTCCCGCTGATGCCGCGCATGTACATGGCGCTGGCCCAGGAAGATCGCTTCCCGATCACCGACATTCTGCGCCAGACCCCGGAAATTCCCGCCAACTGCCAATGGGCGATTTTCCTGCGCAACCACGATGAGCTGACGCTGGAGATGGTCACCGACAAAGAACGTGACTATCTATGGAATTACTACGCGGCTGACCGGCGCGCGCGGATCAACCTCGGTATTCGTCGACGTCTGGCGCCGTTGATGGAGCGTGACCGTCGTCGCGTCGAGTTGCTCAACAGCCTGTTGTTGTCGATGCCAGGCACGCCGACTCTGTATTACGGCGATGAAATCGGCATGGGCGACAACATCTACCTCGGCGACCGTGACGGCGTACGCACGCCGATGCAGTGGTCGATCGACCGCAATGGCGGCTTCTCCCGCGCCGATCCGGCGAGCCTGGTGCTGCCACCGATCATGGACCCGCAATACGGTTACCTGTCGGTCAACGTCGAAACCCAGGCCGGCGACCCGCATTCATTGCTCAACTGGACGCGACGCATGCTCGCCGTGCGTAAACAGTCGAAGGCGTTTGGTCGAGGCACGTTGAAAATGCTCTCGCCGAGCAACCGGCGGATTCTCGCTTACACCCGCGAATTCACCGACGCCGACGGCAAGCATGAAATCATTCTGTGCGTGGCCAACGTGTCGCGCAGCGCGCAAGCGGCGGAGCTGGATTTGTCGGCGTACGTCGGCATGGTCCCGGTGGAGATGCTCGGCGGTAATGCTTTTCCGCCGATCGGCCAGTTGAATTTCCTCCTGACGTTGGCGCCGTACGGTTTCTATTGGTTTGCGCTGGCCAGCGAAAACCAGATGCCGAGCTGGCACGTTGAGCCGGCACAGAGCCTGCCGGACTTCACCACGCTGGTGCTGAAAAAACGCATGGAAGAGCTGCTCGAGGCGCCGTCCCGCAATACGCTGGAGCAGAACATTCTGCCGAGCTGGTTGCAGAACCGTCGCTGGTTCGCCGGCAAGGACGCGGCCATCGAAAAAGTCCATCTGGCTTATGGCGTGCGCTTCGGCGATGCGCAGCATCCGGTGCTGCTCAGCGAAATCGAAGTCACCAGCGCCGGGCAGACCAGTCGCTATCAACTGCCGTTCGGCTTCATTGCCGAAGACCAGGTTGGCCCGGCATTGCCGCAGCAATTGGCCTTGTCGCGTGTACGCCGGGTACGACAGGTCGGTTTGATCACTGACGCGTTCAGCCTCGAAGCGTTTATCCGCGCGGTGCTGCAAGGCATGCAGAACAACACCGTGCTGGAATCCACTGACGGCGAAATCCGCTTTGCGCCGACGCCGCAGCTGGAAAAACTCGGCCTCGGCGCCGAGTCGGAAGTGCGCTATCTGTCCGCCGAGCAATCGAACAGTTCGGTGGTGATCGGCAACAGTCTGGTGCTCAAGCTGATACGTAAAGTCGCTTCTGGCGTACACCCGGAACTGGAGATGAGCGCTTACCTGACCGAGGCCGGGTTTGCCAATATCTCCCCGCTGCTCGGGTCGGTGATCCGCCGCGACATCAAGGGCGAAGACAATCTGCTGATGATCGCCCAAGGCTATCTGAGCAATCAGGGCGACGCCTGGGAATGGACGCAGAACAACCTCGAACGGGCGCTGCGTGATGAACTGGCCGATGCCATGTCCGAGCAGGAACAGCATTACAACGCACTGGGTGAGCTGAAGGATTTTGCCGGCATGCTCGGTCAGCGTCTGGGTGAGATGCACAAAGTGCTGGCCGCACCCACCGACAACCCCGACTTCAAGCCGCAAGTGTCGACGGCCAAGGATGCGCAGACGGCGGGCAAAGATGTTGCCGCACAGGTCGAGCACGCACTGAAGTTGCTCAAACAGCATCAGGGCGAACTCAGCGCGGCGGATCAGAAACTGGTGAAACGGCTGGTCGACGAGCAGAAAACCATCCTTGCCCACGTGCAGGATCTGGCGAAAAAAGCCGTCGGCGGTTTGCGCATTCGTGTGCATGGCGACCTGCATTTGGGTCAGGTGCTGGTGATCAAGGGCGATGCTTACCTGATCGACTTCGAAGGCGAGCCGGCGCGGCCACTGAGCGAGCGCCGTGGCAAACACAGTCCGTACAAGGACGTCAGCGGCGTGCTGCGCTCCTTTGATTACGCGGCGGCGATGACCATCAACGTGCACAACGTCGATCACAGCGCCGAGTCCGAAGCGGCGCGCCATCGGGTGGCCGAACGTTATTTGCGTGAAGCACGTGAGGCATTTGTGCAGGCATATCGCCAAGCGGCAGCTAGTCTTGATCATGCCTGGCAAGATCCTGAAGGTGCCGACGCCGCGCTGGCGTTGTTCGGCCTGGAGAAGGCCGCTTATGAAGTGGCCTATGAAGCCGAAAACCGCCCTACGTGGCTGCCCGTACCGTTACACGGTTTGTACGGGTTATTGACGGGGCTTAAACCCTTTTCCGATCTTGGTGGAGAGTAGTCATGAGTTTCTCGAACAAGGAACAGGGTCCGGCTAAAGAGGCATTGCTGCCGGCGGCGAAGGATATCGACGCCCTGGTGCGCGCCGAACATCACGACCCGTTTTCCATTCTCGGCCCCCACGGCGACGGCGCCGGCGGGCAGTTCATTCGCGCCTATTTACCCGGTGCATTAAGTGTCGTGGTGCTGGACAAGGACTCGGGTGAAGAGCGCGGCCCGTTGCAGCAGACCGAAACCCCGGGATTGTTCGTCGGCCATTTCGATCAGGCGCGGCCGTATCAGCTGCGCACGCGTTGGGCCGGTGGCGAGCAGGTTGCCGAGGACCCTTACAGCTTCGGCCAGTTGCTCGGTGAAATGGATTTGTATCTGTTCGCCGAGGGCAATCACCGTGACCTCAGCGCCTGCCTTGGCGCGCAACTGAAAACCGTTGATGGCGTCGACGGTGTGCGCTTCGCGGTGTGGGCGCCGAACGCCCGGCGGGTCTCGGTGGTCGGTGACTTCAACGTCTGGGACGGGCGCCGGCATCCGATGCGTTTGCGTCATCCATCCGGTGTCTGGGAGTTGTTCATTCCGCGCCTGCAAGCGGGTGAGTTGTACAAATATGAAATTCTTGGCGCCCACGGGATTCTGCCGTTGAAGGCGGACCCGATGGCACTGGCCACCAGCCTGCCGCCGGACACCGCGTCGAAAGTCGCCACGCCGTTGCAAATCGACTGGCAGGATCAGGACTGGATGAGCAGCCGTCGTGAACGGCAGAAACATTCGGCGCCGCTGTCGATCTACGAACTGCACGCCGGTTCCTGGCAGTGCGAATTGGATGATCTGGGCGAAGTCGCCCGTCAGTACACTTGGCCGGAGTTGGCCGAGCGGCTGATTCCGTACGTCAAGGAACTGGGTTTCACTCACATCGAACTGATGCCGATCATGGAGCACCCGTTCGGTGGCTCTTGGGGTTATCAGCTGCTGTCGCAGTTCGCGCCGAGCGCGCGGTACGGCTCGCCGGCGCAGTTTGCTGAATTCGTCGACGCCTGCCACCGGGCCGAGATCGGCGTAATCCTCGACTGGGTGCCGGCGCATTTCCCGACCGATGCTCACGGTCTGGCGCAGTTCGACGGCACCGCGCTGTACGAATACGGCAACCCGCTGGAAGGTTTTCATCAGGACTGGGACACGCTGATCTACAACCTCGGGCGCACCGAAGTGCATGGCTACATGCTCGCTTCCGGGCTGCATTGGTTGAAGCATTTCCATGTCGACGGTTTGCGCGTCGATGCGGTGGCCTCGATGCTGTATCGCGACTATTCGCGCAAGGCTGGCGAATGGGTGCCAAACCGTCACGGCGGCCGCGAGAATCTCGAAGCCATCGACTTCCTCCGGCACTTGAACGACGTGGTCGAACTGGAAGCGCCGGGCGCGCTGGTCATCGCCGAAGAATCCACCGCGTGGCCCGGCGTCAGCCAGAGCACCCAGCAGGGCGGACTCGGCTTTGCCTACAAATGGAACATGGGCTGGATGCACGATTCGCTGCATTACATTCAGCAGGATCCGGTGTACCGCGCGCACCATCACAACGAGTTGAGTTTTGGTCTGGTCTACGCCTGGTCCGAGCGTTTCATCCTGCCGATCTCCCACGACGAAGTGGTGCACGGCAAACATTCGCTGATCGACAAGATGCCCGGCGATCGCTGGCAGAAATTCGCCAACCTGCGCGCTTACCTGAGTTTCATGTGGACCCACCCGGGCAAGAAGCTGTTGTTCATGGGCTGCGAGTTTGGTCAGTGGCGCGAGTGGAATCACGATCAGCAACTGGATTGGTATCTGTTGCAGTATTCCGAGCACAAAGGCGTGCAGAAACTGGTCGGCGACCTCAATCGGCTGTATCGCCAAGAGCCGGCACTGCACGATCAGGACGACGCACCGCAGGGCTTTCAGTGGTTGATCGGCGATGATGCGATCAACAGCGTTTACGCGTGGTTGCGCTGGAGCAAGGAGGGTAAGCCGGTGCTGGTGGTGGCCAACTTCACGCCGGTGCCGCGTCAGGCCTATCGCGTCGGCGTACCGTTCGCCGGGCGCTGGACTGAATTGCTCAACAGCGATGCCGACACCTATGCCGGTTCCAATTACGGCAATGGCGGCGGGGCGTTTACCGAGGAAGTGCCGAGCCATGGTCAGTCATTGTCGCTGGAGCTGAATCTGCCGCCGTTGGCGGTGTTGATCCTCAAGCCGGAGGGTTGATCCAAGGCACAGTAAAACCTGTGGGAGCGAGCTTGCTCGCGAAGGCGGTTTGTCAGTCAACGATGATGTTGAATGCTCAACCGCTTTCGCGAGCAAGCTCGCTCCCACAGGGATCTTCGGTAACCTGACGCTCACCAACGCATCCGCACCCCCAGGCTGCCAATAATCCCGTTCAAATCATTGTCATCGACATCACTGCTGTAATCCGCGCTCACATACAGGCTCACCGCCGGCGTCACCCGCGCCACCAAACCCAGGCCCAGCTCCACGGTCGAGGATTTGCGGCTGCTGCTGATCTTGTCGACCTGATCCAGTGTCACCGTGCTGCCGGTGTACACCGTGTGCCAGAGGTTGGTGCGCACGTAGGGTTCGACCGGCAGACCGTTCAAGTCATAACTGCCTTTCAAACGTGCACCGACACGGCCGCTCCATGCGCTCAGGTCGGTCGACGAGGCGTTGCCGGAGCCGGCGTACGGCGTATCGACGGTAATCCGCTGGTTGATCAATTGCGCCTGCGGTTCGACCACCCAGTTCTCACTCAAGCCAATCGGATAACCACCCTCCACCGAGAAGGTCAGCGCGCTGCCTTCGGTGGCTTGCCGGGCGCCTTGTTCGTTGCGGCTGAAACCGCTGACCCGGCCACCGCTGGCCGACAGATCGACATGCCAGCCCTGAGCACCGATCAGGCTGTAATAAGCGCCAAGGCTCTGGCCCTGCAAGTTCAGGGTGTCGCGGGTCGGGTCGGCGAGGCCGCGGGTAGTGATCAGGCCGTTGCCGTTTGCCTGAATCTGGTTGAGGCCGCCAATCAAACCGATCTTCTGGGTATGGCTGGCGCTTTGCAGTGTGAGCACCGCCGGACCTTTGAAATCGCCGCTGCCCGGTGTGGCGAAACCCGAGGACAGCACATCGGTTTGCGCCTGACGCGCGCTGCGCCCATACAACTCATCCCACGCCGAAGGCGCGAGGTCTTCGGTGATCAGCCGTGTGCCTTGCAGATCCGGACGCGGACTGAAGCGCTGCGGTTCTGGCGTGATGACGGTAGTGGGCAGGGTCATCACCGGCACATCCGCGCGATACCAAGGCGTGGTTTCATCCGCCGCAGGACCGGCCTGCGCCTCCATGGATGAGCACAGCAAGATAGAACTCGACACTGTGCAGAAAGTGATTTTGATCTCGTGTGGGGTGAATGAGGTTTTCATGGAGGTCTACCTTGCAGGCGCATGCATTCTCTCTGTGTGGCGTCTCTCCTACCCCGAACGAGGGGCGACCGAATGGAGCGGGGCGAACCGTGGCCGCTCGATTTCGCGAGTGTCCGAAGGCTCGCCCCGGGCAGTGATTCCGGGGGTAGTAAGGTAGAGATAAGAAGAGCGGTGCCCGCCCGTCAAGAAATTGAACGATGAGCGGTCACCGCAAATCACGCTTTGCAAGCGTTTGTTTTTCTGCACATAACTAAGTGGTTGTTTGTATGGAAAAACGCGACGTAAGCCCCAAGGTAGAAAGCTTCCATTGCCGACAGAAGGTCTACCAGCTCACCCGAATCCCCAGATTGCCCACCACGCCGCGCACGTCGTTACTGTCAATATTGCTGCTGTAATCAGTACTCGCGTACACACTGACGGCGCGGTCCAGGGTCAACACGAC
Source organism: Pseudomonas fluorescens (assembly GCF_001648775.1). GTDB lineage: Bacteria > Pseudomonadota > Gammaproteobacteria > Pseudomonadales > Pseudomonadaceae > Aquipseudomonas > Aquipseudomonas fluorescens_M. Next base: position 524,323 of record NZ_LVEJ01000010.1, on the reverse strand, counting down.
GCCGAGGCCAATGTCCGCGGTCGAGGATTTCTGTTCGGTAGTGATCACATCACTGTCGCCAAACGTCACCGAATCAGTGCCGGAAAAGGTCTTCCACAGATTGGCGCGCAGATAGGGTTCCACGGGCAGCCCGCTGAGCTGATAACGGCCCTTGAGGCGCGCGCCGAGTCGACCGGTCCACGCACCGTCGGAATCGAACGACACTTTGGAGACGCCGTCGTCCTGGCTGTCGAGGGAGATTTTCTGGTGGATGATCTGCGCCTGTGGCTCGATCACCCAGGTGTCATTAATTGGCAACGGATAACCGGCTTCTGCCGACAACGTCAGGGCATGCCCGCGATTGTCGAGTTTGACTCCTCGATCGGAATGGTTGTCGCCGTCGAAACGGGTGCCCATCACCACCGTATCGAGGTAGCCGCCGTGCGGATCTGTCAGCGTCCAGTACAGGCCGTAGCTGTCGCCCTCGAGTTTGATCTTGCCGGCGCTGTTGTGCTGGAAGCCCTCATTGAACCCATCGACGTCACCTTGCAAGCGGCTGTGACCGACAAAGAACCCGACGCGTTGGGTCTGGCCGCCGGAGGTCTGCGAGCTGTACAGATCATTGCCGACCTGAAAGCCGTTGAGTGAGCCGTCCAGGCGCGGGGTGACCGTGCCGGCCCAGCTCTGCTCGAGATTCTTGCCATAGACACGCCCCCAGCCGGCGCTGAATGCACCGGTTTCCGTCAGCAGACGCTGATCGCCCTGGCGATCGTGAAAGGTCCCCAGCGCGTTGAGCGTCAGTTGCGCCGCCGCGGGCGGCAACACTGACCAGGTCGGTACTTCCGGGCGGTACAGCGCAATCGGCTCGGCGCCCGCGATGGCGGCTGGCAGCACCGGCAGCGTGGGCAGCGTCGGCGCGGGTTGCCCCGCTGATGCGGCGATCGGTGTGATCGCCGCCACGACCGGTGTCGCGACCACGGGCACGAGCTGCGGCGGCAACGTCGGGTCAGGGTTCGGCACGCTGACGACCTGCGGTGCGACCACGGCCGAGCGCAAATACCAACTGTTTTCAGTGCCAGCCGTGACGCCGCCCTTGAACAGGTAGTAGTCATAAGCGCCGGCCGATACCGGTGCGCTCAGGGTAAAGGCGTTGTCGGTCGTCACCGTGCTGCCTTGCGCCTGCACCAGTTGGATACCGTTGACCTGAGTCAGCCCACCCGGCCCGCCGAGGTTGCTGACGCTTATCACCGTGGCGCCGCTGAGGCTGCCATTGTTGACCACCAGTTTGTCGCTCGGCGAATCATCGCCGCCGACCACGCTTTGCAACAGCAACTGACCGCTGTTACCAACGTAGTTGCCCTGCACGGTCAGGGTGTCGTCGCTGCGGCTGTTGTTGCGGGTCAGGTCGATGATCCCGGCGTTGTTGAGTGTCACCGCTTGACCGGCCACGGCAGAAGTGACCGCGCCTTGGGTGGCGAACAGCGCACTGCTGGCGTCGATGTTCAACACACCCGTGCCGCTGCCAGCATCACCGAGTGTCAAACGGGACGAGCCCAGATCCAGCTGCGAACCGTTGCTGAGGCTGACGCTTTCCCAATTGATAAAACGCGCGGGCAGGGCGGTGCGGCTGTTGTCGAAGGTCAGGGTATCGGTGCCGACGCCGCCATCGACGCTCGGTGTCAGCGCGAGAATGCTGTCGTCGAGATTGCGCAAGGTGGCGCTGTCATTGCCGACGTCCATCAGGATTGCCGAACGGATAATGCCGCCGCCGTCCCACAACAAACGGTCATCACCGACACTGGCGCGAATCTCGCCGACGATGTCCCCGCCGGTCACAGTGATGCTGTCGTTACCGCCGCTGACACTGATGTTGCCACCGATGCGACCGCCGGAAACGATGATGATGTCGGTGCCAAAACCGGTGACCAGATTGCCGAGAATCTGCCCGCCCGACAGGTCGAAAATATTGTTGTCGAGCTTCATATCGACCCGGCCGATGGTGCCTCCGGTCATGCGTGCCACGTCACCGTCCTCGAAGGCCGCGACGATGGTGCCACCGGTCATTAAAAAGGTGTCGCGCCCGTCGCCTTGGGCGAGAAAACCCAGCGTGCCTGCGGTCATGACGAAATCATCGACGCCCGCACCTTGGTTGACTGCACCCGTGATAACACCTGAATTGATCTCGACCCGGTCAGCGCCGGCGCCAAAGCTCACGCTGCCGTTGATCTGGCCGCTGCCGTTGGCCGGGAGGGTCAGGCTGTTGTTACCTGAGAGGTCGGTCAACGGGCCGCTGCTGCCACTGTCACAGCTGAACGCGTCGTTGCCGGGGCCGGGCGTCAACACGCAACTCGACCAGGCCGGCGGGCTGGCGAGCAGTACGAGGGAGGCGGGCAAAATAAAACGGCGAGGTAAAACCCTCAGAGATCGAATAGAGCGCATCGTTGCAAATTCCCGTGCAGGTAGGGGAATTCATCCTTGAACGGGTGCGTGATCTAAAAACCTCTGAAGCTAATCAACTACGTGAGATCTGAACCCTAACGTTTTGAAGTGCCAATCCTTCAGCTCTATTAGGTGTAGAAGGTATTTGCGCCTCTGGACATAACGACTGACGAGCGGTCCCGCGTAACACGTCGCTAAAGATGCACTTCCACCGCCAACGGCAGGTGATCGGACAAATGCGTCCACGGCTTGTTGCCAAGGATTCGCGGGTCATGACTGCTGGCGTTGCGCAGATAAATGCGGTCCAGGCGCAGCAACGGAAACCTCGCCGGATAGGTCTTGGCCGGGCGCCCATGATGACGCTCGAAAGCCTCATGCAAGTAATCGCGACGGGCGAGGGCGGCGTTGCCCTGCAATTGCCAGTCATTGAAGTCACCGGCAATGATCACCGGAGCATCTTCGGGTAACGATTCGAGCAACTGACAGAGCAATTGCAACTGCAATTGGCGATGACTTTCCAACAAACTCAAGTGCACACAAATCGCATGCACTTCGGCGTGCCCTGGCACATCCAGCACGCAGTGCAGCAAGCCTCGGCGCTCGGGGCCGGTGATCGAAACGTCGAGGTTACGGTATTCGCGAATCGGGTATTTCGACAGCAAGGCATTACCGTGATGGCCGTCGGGATACACCGCGTTACGCCCGTAGGCAAAGTCGCTCCACATGCTGTCGGCAAGGAACTCGTACTGCGAGGTTTGCGGCCATTCGTTGTAGCGGCTGGAATGGCGTTCGTGTTCGCCCACCACTTCTTGCAGAAACACCAGATCCGCCGAGGTACTGCGCACCGCTTCGCGCAGTTCCGGGAGGATGAAACGCCGATTCAGCGCGGTAAAGCCTTTGTGAGTATTGACCGTCAGCACCCGCAGGCGATGAATGACGGGTGCGTCGACAACGTGACGCTTGGGATCGCTGGACACGTTCGCTCCTATGAATCCTGTCTGCTTAATCATGCGACTGACGGGGAGGGGCGGCAGTTCCTTCTGATCCACCCACATGGCCCAGTGTAGGAGTGAGCCTGCTCGCGATAGCAGTGTCCCAATCAACATATTCATTAACTGATACACCGCCTTCGCGAGCAGGCTCACTCTCACAGTTTGTCCGCATTACTTCACTGCCTGCCTCTGCTCCCCTGTGGGAGCGAGCCTGCTCGCGAAGGGGCCAGAGCTGACCCCGAGTAACTCAACAAGTATTCACGCCCGAATCACCCTGGCAACTCCAGATTGTCCAGCGCCCGATTCACCGCCAGCTCCCCGAGCATAATCAACTGCGCAATCCCCAACAGCGTCCGGCGCTGCGACGCAGGTATGAGATTGGCGAAGTCATTGGCGATGGTTCGGGCTGAGGCGAGTGTTTCGCAGGCGTTGGCCAACAGTTCCTCGTTTTTGAAGTCGGCGGTCACGGCGTACATCGAGCGGGTTTTGCGTTGAATCGGAGGGGAGCCGGGCGGGCAGAGGTAGTGGTCGAGGGCGCGGTCGGCGGCTTCGTGGAGTTTTTTTGAGTTGAGGGATTCGTAGGGCGAGGTGGCGTCGGTTTCGGGTGGGTTGGGTGTTGGTTTGATCATGGTGAAGCTCCGTGGTTGATTTAGCCGCCACGGCTCATCGCTAAACAAGTAAAGGTGGCGGCTGTACGCAGGTTAGCGATCCGGGTCACAGAAACCCCGGGTAGACCCGAAGGTCTCCCGCGCACAGCCACCATGACGCCAAATGCAGAACGACAAGAACTGCAATTGAGACTGGGGTTGTTACGTCTGTAAGGTGTCGGATCGCTAAACCCGATCGCTGATTCGTCAGCGACCGACCCACAATAGAACCCGCACCCAAGGCGCACAAGCCGGCGGATTCTGGCTTAGCTGTAGGCAAAGGCGCAAGGTTGTGTAGCCTTGAAGGCGTGTCTGGAGGTGTCTTTTAAACGCGGTGGTTTAAAAGTATCGCAAACTGCGGCAGCTTCAGTATTAAGCAATGTGAAGCTGCCGAATGAAACGATGTTTTATTTGTTAATTCTAATGGCTACATGTTTAAAATTTTCACGGGTATCGGTTTCAGGGTTATGGGGTAAGTTCGAAGCTGTCCAGAAAGCAAGCGCGATTTTGGTTTAGGTTGTTGTCAAATTCTATTCTTTTTATTCCTGGTTTGGAGAAGCTTATTTGAGTGAGGCTGCGTTGGTTTAGCTCTATTTTTTCTAGGAAGTTACCCTCAGAGTCAAAGCTCTCAGCAATAACTATTAGATTCGCGTGATAATACCAGAACGTAACCTTGGAATAAGAAAACTTAAAGTCCATTCGCAATTTTGCTCTGGTTTCGGTTAGTCCTAGTACTATAACGTATCCATCGATCTTTCCAGGAAATGGGTTGCTTTGCGCTATTTGTTGTCGCTCGGTGGACGGCGCTATGGTTGTGAGTATCATGCTGTTGATATCAACGGGACTGTTGATAGGAAGTATGCGATGGCCTACTGATGAGAAGTCCTCGAATGTTGGAATAGCAAACGTTTTGATGCTGTAGCTGCGTAACGGAAGTCTTACTGCCGACTCCTCTGTACTTTGCTTGTCAAGCCCAACCCTAACAACGACAGTGAGTTCACTGCGGTCTTTCAACTTACGCAGCCAATTGACGTCCACCGGGATTTCCAATCCATCAGCTGAAAGATGCGGCTCGCCCGTTTTGATTGGCAGGCTGACAGGGCGACCATCATAATCAATGCCGTCAAGTTTCAACCAAACCGGCAATCCTTCAGTTTGAAACGACCACTTGGCAGCGAATATTTTCGCGTCATCGGTTAGTTTCATGACATCCAGTACGACGCCGGTTTCTCCAGCAATATTGGGTATTGGCAGCCGCGAATCGCCATCCGCAATTCTCAGCACGCTAAACGTCATCGGCGGAGACTGCCCAACCCGCCCACCGTCCCGATTCAAATTCCACCGCAGTTCAATCGTCTTCCCATGCCGCGCCGCCAGATACGCCTGACTCAACAACGTATTCACCCGCTTGTTGCTATTGAACTGAACCAGCGGAAACGGTGGCGAACCTGGTAGCGCATCCTCCTCCCACAACCGCCCTCTGTCCTCCGTCCGTGCCGCTAAATGTTCAAACCTGACGGTAACTCCAGCAGCACTCGCCAGCACATCAATCGGAGTAACGGCCGGGGACACCAGAAACGGCGGTAACAGTTCGATGGTCGAGGCGCCAACCACCTCAGCGATGGCCGGCGTCGAAGTGGCGATGGTGGCGCCATTCCGGATCAATGCATAGGTCATCCTCACGCTGCTGTTGGCCACGACTTTGGCATTGGGAATGTCCCAGGCCAGTTGCGTGCCCACCTGCGTCACCGGCAGTGTTTGCTCATGACTGGCGACTGGGTTGCCATCAAGTTCGGCGGTGAATTTAAGGTAGATGGAATCCCCGACACTCCACAGCGTTTCCACCAGATGCACCAGGGCCCACAGCGGGCCGCCCTTCATTTTTGCGAGGTCGACGATGGCTGGGTCGTCGTTGTTTTCGGTGGGGATTTCGCGCAGGACCGCCACTGGCAAGGTCAGACGATTGAGGTGCACATCGACGAATACCGAGTTCGACCAGGTCGGTGGGCCGGAGGGATTGCTCAGGTAATCGGCCACGCGAAACTTGAACTCGAAAGTCGGATCGTCGCCACCCTGTTCCAGCACGGATCGCGGGATCGGGATGACTACATTTTGCGGGAGCGGGGGCAGTGGCGCCGTGCTGTCCGGCTGCAAGGTGTGGCGGATTTGCACGCCGTTGCAACTGACGATGATCAGGTCATACCACTGCATGTTCTGGTAGCTCAGCGTGACGGCGACCTTGTCTGCCTCAACGGGGCCGATGTTTTTGTGGCTGACGCTAAGGTTCAGTACGGGCGGGGTGTCGCCGGGTGGCGAGGTGCGGTGCAGGAGGATGAGGTCTTTGGTGGAGTCATCGTTGCCAGAAGTGCGTCGAATGGTGAATTTGATGCGATTCAAGGCCTTTTGAAAGAGACCCGGCGGGATGCGCAGGGGCGTGTCGTCTTGTTCCTTGCCTTTGGCGATGGTGGTGCTGGTGATGAAGTCGTCATTCAGCCAAAGTTCTAGCCGGTCGTGTTCCGCTTGGTCCAGATACGCCAGCATCAACACCAGAAAACCATCCGCTTCATTGGCATCTTTGATGCCCAACCCGCCATGAGCGGTTAAATCGGCGGGAACCAGTTCGATCATCTTGGGTGCATTAGGCAGCGAGAGAGAAAAGGCTTGGATCGTGCGGGTGCTGTTCATGGGTATCTCCGGGCTGAAGGAGGTAAGGCCTTGGAGACATCTAATGCGCGAATGGGGGTGGCGTCACCTGTCAGATCTGACAGGTGAATACGGGTTTCGGATGAGTGGTTATGGAGATCAAAGCTGAAACGACAAAAACCGCCGTCCTGAATAAAGGGGCGGCGGTTTTTTTCTGGCTGACGACAGGCGTTGCCTGTAAGTCAGCCTTCGCGAGCAGGCTCGCTCCCACACGTCCGGTGGTGTAACAGAGATTTATGAGCGGCACAGATCCCTGTGGGAGCGAGCCTGCTCGCGAAGAGGCCAGCACTGGCTCCAGATTACTCAGCGACTATTCACACCTGAATCACCGCGGCAACTCCAGATTATCCAGCGCGCGATTCACCGCCAGCTCCCCGAGCATAATCAACTGCGCAATCCCCAACAGCGTCCGGCGCTGCGACGCTGGTATGAGATTGGCGAAGTCATTGGCGATGGTTCGGGCTGAGGCGAGTGTTTCGCAAGCGTTGGCCAGCAGTTCTTCGTTTTTGAAGTCGGCGGTCACGGCGTACATCGAACGGGTTTTGCGTTGAATCGGAGGGGAGCCGGGCGGGCAGAGGTAGTGGTCGAGGGCGCGGTCGGCGGCTTCGTGGAGTTTTTTTGAGTTGAGGGATTCGTAGGGCGAGGTGGCGTCGGTTTCGGGTGGGTTGGGTGTTGGTTTGATCATGGTGAAGCTCCTTGAGATGTGGAGCCGTCATCCATTGCTGCTAAACGGATAGGGTGGCGGCTGTACGCGGGTTAGCAGACCAGGCTCAAGGATCCCGGCGCACCGAAGTGCCCCACGCAAAGCCGCCATAACGTAATGGCGATACTCGCGTGCCTTGAAATTTGCCGAGCTGCTAAACCCGATCGCTGATTCGTCAGCGACCGCACCACAATAGAACCCGTCCCCAAGGCGCACAAGCCGGCGGATTCTGGCGTAGCTGTAGGCAATGGCGCAAGAATTTGTAGCCTTGAAGGCGTGTCTGGAGGTGTCTTTTAAACATTCAAGTTTAAAAGGCAAAAAGTCGGGCGAAGATCTGGGGGAAACGTGGTCTGTCCTTGAGGAATCCCCCTTTATCAGTGCCGGTCAGGTGGCTCCGGGTCTATTTCCAGCTTTGTTATTCGGCTAGCCCACACGTTGTTCGAACGTCCATCAAGCATCGAACATCTTGAGCACCGAAGGCAGAAGCGAACGGAGCAGAAGGCAGCTCAAGACTGCCTTCTGCTATGACACAGGTTTTACCGGACACTAGTGATGCAGCGCGTGGGAACGATCAGTCATAGATGAAACAAAAGGGGGAAATAAAACCGTCCCTGGTATCCCTATTATCCGCCCCGTTAATTACCAGACAAAGTTAATAATCCAAGCGTCCGACGATAGGCGTGTCCGATTGTCCGTTAATACGAAATTGGCACGGCCCTTCAAGTTGTAAAACGAAGATTTAACAATCCAGTTCGTCGAGTTTGCAGCAATAGTAATTCCGGTACCGCCTTCTTGTGGAAGTCTGTTCAGAATAACTGTTCCGGCTGGACCAGCCCAACCAATAATATTAAATATATAATCACCCCCTCCTGCATATACAGTTGTTCCACTCGGAATGGGCAATCCAGTGTTTGCATTAAAAACCGACGTAATTCTCGGAGCAATCGGCACAATCACAGTCCAAACCTGCGAAGCAGCCCCCGAGCCGTATAAGGCTTTGACTGTAAAACTGTGATTCCCAACGCGTAGATTTGGTACCGTCTGGGACCAGATTCCTGTCGCCGCGTCGGCGAAGGGCTGGCCTTTGGACGTTGTGCCGTCGAGTACATCGACTTTTTGTCCTTTGGCGGCGGTGCCGGTAAGGATCACCGTGGTATCGCGAGTCGTTCCGCCTGGAGGAATATTGGCTCCGCTCGGCGAGCCTTTGACGGTCGTGATGGTGGGGGCCACTGCGGCCGTCACGGTTAACGTCCTGACCGCCGATTCGGCACCCGTGCCATACAAGGCCCTGGCCTTGAAGTTGTGTGCAGCGACAGTCAGGCCTGACACCGACAACGTCCACACGCCGGTGGTGGCATGGGCCGGCGCTCGACCTTTGGAGGTGGCGCCATCGAATATCTCGACTTCCTGGCCATTGGCGGCGATCCCGGACAGCGTGACGGCGGTTTCTATCGTGGTTCCGTTCTGCGGAATCTCTGTGCCGCTCGGCGAGCCTTTCACGGAGGTGAGCGTAGGCGCGGTGGCGGCCGTCACGGTCAGCGTTCTGACCGCCGACTCGGCACCTGTGCCGTACAAGGCCCTGGCCTTGAAGCTGTGAGCGGCGACCGTCAGGCCTGACACCAATAGCGTCCAGACGCCTGTTGTGGCATTGACCGGCGCTCGACCTTTGGAGGTGGCGCCATCGAATATCTCGACTTCCTGGCCTTTGGCGGCGGCCCCGGACAGCGTGACGGCGGTTTCTATCGTGGTTCCGTTCTGCGGGATCTCTGTGCCGCTCGGCGAGCCTTTCACGGAGGTGAGCGTAGGCGCGGTGGCCGCCGTCACGGTCAACGTCCTGACCGCCGATTCGGCACCTGTGCCGTACAAGGCCTTGGCCTTGAAGCTGTGCGCGGCGACCGTCAGGTCTGACACCGGCAACGTCCACACGCCGGTGGTGGCATTGGCCGGCGCTCGGCCTTTGGAGGTGGCCCCATCGAATATTTCGACTTCCTGACCTTTGGCGGCGACCCCGGAGAGCGTGACGGCGGTTTCTACCGTGGTTCCGTTCTGCGGAATCTCTGTGCCGCTCGGCGAGCCCTTGACGGAGGTCAGCGTCGGTGCCACCAGTTCCACAGCCTTGATGGTGTAAACCCGATCCGGAAACACCACCGCATTGGCTTCAAGGTTGCTCTTGTCCAGCGCCACTTTGTATTTGATGGTCAACGTTGTGCCGTGTCCCAGTTGCTTGAGATAATTGTTGGCCAGCGCCGCAGGCCAGAAACCCTGACTGACCCAGGTGTCATTGACCTTGGCCGGGTAGCCGGACCAAAGCGTCAGATTATGCGCCGTACCGTCGGCTTTTTTGCCGAGCAGACTCAGCCAGCAATGTTGACCCGCTTCCATCAAAGTATGCAGCAAGGCATGAATGGTGGCGTTTTTAGTACCCAGCGCGATGATGTCGAGGACGTTACTCGCATCGGCTTCGATGATTTTCGGTGGGTTCAGGGCCGTCGCTGGCAGCGGCAAAATGTTCAAAGTCAGTGGTGGTGACGTGGTGGGTACGCCGTCGCGCTCAATCACATAAGTGACGGTGACCGTCTTGCCCAGACTGTAAGCGAGCACCGAGCGCGGCACGGCAATTTCCAGCCCGGCGCTGACCAGGCGCTGAGGGCTGGTGTAAGACGCTGCCGGCACCGCAATCGCCCCAGCCCAGGTCACGCTTAACTTGTCAGGAGGGAGCAGTGGCCCTTGCGGCACCAGCACCCGGATTTCCGGTTGGGTCGGGCTGAAATTGTTACCGGATTGGCCCCGCACAGTAGGCGGTAACAGGGTCAATTGGCTCAGATGGATACCCAGCCTTTTTTCCGGCGACTTGCTGCGGTTACCCAACTGATCGATCACGTAAAACTCGGCCACTGCACTCGGATTGTCGCCGGCTTTCTGAAAGGCATCGGTGAAGAGTTTTTGCACGATGGGCGTGGGTAAGTCGGCGGCGTTGAAGCGGATCGTCGTATCACCCAGCAGAAACTCGATGCGACTGTAGTCGCGACGATTGGAAAAGGTAAACCCAAACTCCACGCCCTGCGCTGCGCGTGCAGCATCGACGCCATTCGTGAGGACGTCGGGCGGAATCACCAAGTCCAGTCCCTCCGCGATGCGCAGGTAATACAGCACAAACAAATCCCGCGAGGGTTCGACGTTACCGCTCGGACGGGTGACCTTGTAATACAGACGATTCTTGCCTTGGTCCAGGCGTCCATGGGGCAGGTAGAGGCGAATGCGCAGATGCTCTTCGCCGGCGGCAACGGTCTTGCCGGTCGCCGGTGTCGGATCGTCGTTGACGTACAGGTCTACTCGATCATCGGCGGCCATGGTCCAGGATCGCAACAGCATCTCTGTCGGCGGATCTACCAGAATTTCCAGGCCTTGAGTCTGATAGTCGTAGAGTGCTTTGGGGATGCCGCCATCGGCGATGCCGTCCGGTTGCACCGGGGTCACCCAGCCCGGAATGATCACCGGGTACAACGTAAACAATTGGTTTAACTCGGAAGACTGGATGTCCATCATTTTCTCCTGGTGGGTAATGAGCCTTGAGCCCTTGCGGACGAGGTTCATCACACATCAGGATGCAGTGGTTGCCTACTGTCAGATCTGACAGGTGAGGGCCGTTTCCAGATGAATGGTCATGGATGTCGAAGCCTGAGAACGACAAAAACCGCCGTCCTAGCTAAAGGGGCGGCGGTTTGTTCGATCTGATGGCAGGTGTTGCCTGTAAGTCAGCCTTCGCGAGCAGGCTCGCTCCCACAGGGTGCTGCGCTGCTGCAGAGACTCAGACAAAAACGATTTCGTAAGGCAACCGCATCCGCTCCAGAAGCACCGGCGGCAACATCGGCGCAATGCCGATCGCCGGTTCGCCCTTAAGCTGACTGGCGTAGGCATGGGTGGCGTGGCTTTTGCGCGCGACGGTCCAGGTGTCGAGGCGCAGTTTGCGGGCGCGTTCCCAAGGGATCAGTGTGTGTTCGCGCTCCGGCCAGTGCCAGGCCCAGACCGGCACGTCGTGGAAGGTGGCGCCGGTCAGTTCTGCGGCTCTGGCGCTGGCGCGGCCGACCGCTTCATGGTCGTCGTTGCCGTCGCCGCGCCAGGTGCTGAAGACCACGTCGCCGGGGCGCAGGTAGCGGCTGATGAATTCGGTGAGTTGATCGGCCTGATCGCTCAAGGCGTTGTCGGTGAAGCCGCCGCGCACCCATTTCAGGCTGTGCATGGGCAAGCCGAGGCGGCGCAGGGCTTCGACGCTTTCTTGCGGGCGGAACACGCTCAGGCGTTTTTCCGACCATTGCCGGGAGCCGGGGTGGCTGGCGCTGCCATCGGTGATGGAGAGCAGTTGCAGGGGGTGGCCGAGGCTGGAGAGTAATTGCAGGAGGCCGCCGCAGGTCACCACTTCATCACCCGGATGCGGGGCGATGACCACCGCGCGAGCGCCGTCGGGGACCAGGCTGCGGGTGTTGATGACGGGGATGTTGTCGATTTGTCGGGCGCTGTTCCAGATTTGCGCCGGCAGGCTGTTTTCGCTGAGGGATAACGGTTTCATGGGTGCGACGTCCTTGTTGTATCTGGCCCTCAGTCGGAGGCAGGGCAGAGATTGCCGGGCGCCGACCCTTGAAGGCGGGTTGATTGCCTTGCGACGCTCCGAACCCTGGATTGCCGCGCAGCAGAGTATTGCTGATGAACCTGAATTCGTCGCGTCACAGATCAATCTGCGCCGGTTTTTTTTATTCCATCTGTGCCAGTTGTCGCAAATAGTCGCCAAACCCGCCACGTGCGCGGGCGTCCAGACGCGCGCTGGTGTGAACCTGCGGACGGTGGCTCCAGGCGATGTTGGCCCCGGACAGCTCCAGTTCGCGCACTAACTGCACATCTTCGTCGCACACCAGCGGTTTAAAGCCGCCGGCCCAACGATAGGCGTCAGCGCTGATGCCCAGGTTTGCCCCGTGAATATGCCGATGGCCATCGCGGGCCTGATAGTGGCGGTGATAACGAATCTGCGCGGCCTGATCAAACGACTCATGCCAGTGTTCGACGGTCACTGTGCCACAAACCGCGTCGGCGCCAAGCCCCAGTTGTGCCACCAGCCAGTCATCGGCCACGCGGCTGTCGGCGTCCGAGCAGGAGATCCAGCGCGCGCCACGCTCGAGCAACAGCCGCGCTCCGGCGGCGCGCGCCTGGCCGACGTTGCGCGCGTCGATGCTCAGACTCAGCACCGGATAGCCGCTGACAATCTGCGCCGAGCGGTCGGTGCAGCTGTCGAGCACCACCAGCACTTCGACCGGCTCGCCGGCGAGTAGCCCGTGTTTACTGGCCCGCAGCGCGGCGGTAAGGCACTCATCGAGCAGGTCTTCTTCGTTATGCGCGGGAATCAGAATGCCGATCATCGCAAGCCCTCCAGTGCCGCCACGGAGCGCGGTTCGCGGCTCCATACCTCAAGGATGAAGTCCGCTTCCTGATGCAAAACCAGGCGCGGCAGGTGTAATTGTTCATGGATCAGGTCATGCACCTGCCGGGCGTTCAACGGGCAATCTTCGATGGGCGGGCGCCAGTGACAGGCCAGTAATTGGCCGTCTGCGCTCAGGGAATCACTGATGCGGCGCACCACTTCTGTCAGATCTTTGCCATCGAGGTAGTAGCCGATCTCGCTAAATACAATCAGATCGAATTTTTCCTCCGGCCAGTCGCCGGGAAGTCGGTTTTGCCGGACTTCGGCGTGGTCGAACAGGCTCAAACGGGTGCGCGCCAGATTGACCGCCGCGCTTGCGGTGTCGCAACACAACAGGCGGTCACAGCGCGCCGCCAGTTCCGCGCTTAACTCGCCATTGGCACAGCCCGGTTCGAAGATCGCCCGATAGCGTGCACGCGGCAGGGCGGCGAGGGTGATTGCGCGTTTGCGTTGCTCGTACCAGCGTTGGCGAAACGCCCATGGGTCGTCGTTGCCGGCGAACAGGCCTTCGAAGTAACGATCGTCGACACTCATAGAAACACCACTTCGAAGGGTTGCAGCAGGCGATCGATCACGTAAGGCGCCAGTACCGGCGCGAGCCCGGCGTCGGGGTCGCCTTCCAGTTGGCTGGCGAAGGCGTGCACCGCGTGGCGTTTGCGCGCGACTTGCGCCGGCGTCAGGGCAATCTTGCGCGCCCGGTGCCACGGCACGCCGGCGTCTTCGGGAGCGGCCCAGTGCCAGGTCCACACAGGCAGTTCATGGCAGGTCGCGCCGATCCGCCGAGCCGCCGCAAGACTGGCGCGGCCCACGGCTTCGTGATCGCCATGGCCGTCCTCGCACCATGTGGTAAACACGACGTCGCCGGGGCGCAGATGACTTTCGATGAAGTCGCTCAGCGCGTGTTCCTGCGCGGCGACCTGCGTGTCGCTGAAACCGCCCCGCAGCCATTTCAACCGATGCATCGGCAGGCCGAGGCGGCGCAGCGCTTCGGCGGATTCCTGCGGGCGCACCACGCTGAGCCGCTCGACCGGCCAGCGCGCGGAACCGGGGTGGCTGGCGCTGCCGTCAGTGACCGAAATCAGCTGTAAATCCCGGCCGGCGTTCGCCAGCAATTGCAGCAAGCCACCGCAGCCGAGCACCTCGTCGTCCGGGTGTGGGGCGACGATCACCGCGCGCGAACCGGGCGGCACCAGTTCAAGAATGTCGATGTTGGGCACCTCGGCCAGATGCCGCGAGGCTTGCCACTGATGCAACGACGTGCCTTGGCCGACGATTGGATTGCTTCTCATAGCGACCAGACCTCGGCGGGTTGTTGCGCGATCAATTGGCCGAGCGCGGCCAGATCGCGCTCGGCATGACTTTGCCGCAGGAATACCGGCAGGTCGGCGACCAGTTGCGCGAAATGGCGGTCCTTGCAGTAAGGGCCGGCGCCGAGTGCGCGACCGACTTCGCGGATCACCTGCTCCACAGACTGCTCGACCACCGCGCGGGCACGGCGGGCGAGCAATTCGGCGTTGTCATCGGGGTGCGCATCGATTTGCAAAGCGCTGAACCGCAGCACATCGGCGGCGGCCTGCAACGCACTGTCGACGGCGCCGAGGTGGGCGAGGGCGTGCGGCTCTTCCCGCTGCGCCGAGTGTTGGCGCAAGCGTGCGGCGATCTGTTGCGCGACGCCGTACCAGCACGCCGCAATGCCGATCCCGCCTTGCCAGAAACCCGGCCGCTGCAAGTAATCGCCGGGATTGCCGATGGCCTGAGCTTCGGCGCCTTCAAATAACACCTCGACGCTGCCGGTGGCGGCCATGCCCACGGCTTGCCAGCCTTGATCGGTGACGCTCACGCCGGGTTGGTCGAGTGCCACGGCGACCAGTTGCTGCTGGTCATGGGCGTCCCACGCCGTGAGCAACGCATGGCTGAGCACCGCTGCGCCAGAACACCAGGCCTTGCGCCCGTTCAACGTGACCATGTGCCCGTTCGGGCTGACTTTCACCCGCGCTTGCGGCGGCTCGGCGGCCCACATGCCCCAGGTACTTCCCGGGGTTGGCGAGCCACCGAGCTGTTCGATGATCGCCAGTGCATCGGTGTGGCCTTCGTAGAGTTTGCACAAGCCCAGATCATGCCCGGCGACGTCGGCCAGACGCTGGAAACGCTCCAGCGTGTGGCCGCTGCCCGGCAACGGCAAACGATCGAGGCCGGCCTCGACCAATGCCCGCAGGCACCCGCCGAGGGCTACGGTGTCGGGATAATCCGTTGGGCGGCGGGCCAGATAACTGTGCAGATCCATATCAATCTTCTTCATCACGTTGCAGTTCAAACAGCAGCAGCGAACGACCGGTAACGGAATATTCATGGCCGAAGTCGAAGCGCTCCTGACCACGAATCGACGGTTGATTGGTGTCGATCATGCAGGTCCAGAAACCGCCATCCGGCACTTCCGGCAGTTTGAAATTGACGATGTCGTGATGGGCGTTGACCACCAGCAGCAGCGTCGCGTCGCCACCCTTGCGGCGAATCCCGGTTTCCTGCGCGCGGCCATCGAGCAGCATGCCGAGGCAACGGTTGTGCGCGTCATGCCAGTGTTCGGTGGTCATCTCGGTGGCATCCGGGGCGAGCCAGGTGACGTCCTTGACGCCGATGTCTTCGTTGTACTCGCCGACCAGAAAACGCCCGCGACGCAGGATCGGATAGGCCAGACGCAGCTTGATCAGGCGTTTGACGAATTTCAGCAGCGCCTTGCCGTCCTCGCTGAGGTCCCAGTTGACCCAACCGATGTCGCTGTCCTGACAGTAGGCGTTGTTGTTGCCGTCCTGGGTACGGGCGAATTCGTCGCCGGCGACGATCATCGGTGTACCTTGGGCCAGCAGCAGCGTGGCGAAGAAGTTGCGCATCTGCCGATGGCGCAGCGCGTTGATTTCGGGATCGTCAGTCGGGCCTTCGACGCCGTGGTTCCAAGACAGGTTGTTGTTGCTGCCGTCCTGATTGTTTTCGTCGTTGGCTTCGTTGTGCTTGTCGTTGTACGAGACCAGATCGTTGAGGGTGAAGCCGTCGTGGGCGGTGATGAAGTTCACCGACGAATACGGCCGCCGTCCGCGCTGATTGAACATTTCGCCCGAGGCAGTCATGCGGCTGGCGAAGTCGGCGACCTGGCCGTCGTCACCTTTCCAGAACGCGCGCACGGTGTCGCGGAACTTGTCGTTCCACTCGACCCAGCCCGGCGGGAAGTTGCCGACCTGATAGCCGCCGGGGCCGCAGTCCCACGGCTCGGCGATCATTTTCACCTGACGCAGCACCGGGTCCTGACGACAGGCGACGAGGAAGCTGTGACGCTCATCGAAGCCATCGTGATAGCGCCCGAGAATGGTCGCCAGATCGAAGCGGAAACCGTCGACGTGCATTTCACTGGCCCAGTACCGCAGCGAGTCGGTGACCATTTGCAGCACGCACGGGTGACTCAGGTCCAGCGTGTTGCCGGTGCCGGAATCATTGATATAGAAGCGCTTGTCGTCGGGCATCAAGCGGTAGTACGAGGCGTTGTCGATGCCGCGCATCGACAGGGTCGGGCCTTGCTCGTTGCCCTCGGCGGTGTGGTTGTAGACCACGTCGAGGATCACTTCCAGATTGGCTTCGTGCAGGTGCGCGACCATCTCCTTGAACTCGGCGATCTTGCCGCTGGCCAGATAGCGCGGGTCCGGGGCGAAAAACGCGATGCTGTTGTAACCCCAGTAATTGGTCATGCCTTTGTGCAGCAAGTGCTGGTCGTTGACGAAGGCGTGAATCGGCAGCAATTCGACGGTCGACACGCCGAGTTTGCGGATGTGTTCGAGCACATCGTCGACCATCAGACCGGCGAAAGTGCCGCGCACGTTTTCCGGCACCGAGGGGTGACGCATGCTGATGCCGCGCACGTGGGTTTCATAAATGATGGTCTTGTCCCATGGCACGCTGACGCGATGGTCGTTGCCCCAGGTGTGCGCCGGGTCGATGACTTTGCACTTGGGCACGAAGGGCGCGCTGTCACGTTCATCGAAACTGAGGTCGGCGTCGGGGTGGCCGATGGTGTAGCCGAACAGCGCTTCTGACCACTTGAGCTGACCGACCAATTGTTTGGCATACGGGTCGATGAGCAATTTGTTGTGGTTGAAGCGGTGACCGTTGGCCGGGTCGTATGGACCGTAAACACGGTAGCCGTAGATCAGCCCCGGGTGCGCATCGGGCAGATAGCCGTGGTAAATCTCATCGGTGTATTCGGGCAGTTCGATGCGTTCGATTTCGACTTCGCCGGCATCGTCGAAGATGCACAGTTCAACCTTGGTGGCGTTGGCGGAAAACAGGGCAAAGTTGACGCCCAGGCCATCCCAGGTCGCACCGAGCGGGAAGGGCAGGCCTTCACGAATTCTCGACGGCTCGGCGTGCGTGGCGGGTTCGGCTTTCTTTGGACGGGTCATGATTGCTCCTGCAAAAATCGGGGGTAGTTCGGTTAACACTGTTTCCCCTGTGGGAGCGAGCCTGCTCGCGAAGGCGGAGTGTCAGTCGACTTCAATGTTGAATGGCAGATCGCATTCGCGAGCAAGCTCGCTCCCACAAGGGATTTGTGTATTTCTTCAGGGCGAGTCAGCCCACGGTGGCGAGCGAGCCCGCCACACATTCATTCAGTTCAATAATCGGTTTAGCGTCAGATCGCCGAAGGCTTCTTCGGCGCCCGAGGCTTTTTCTCGGCGGCTTTTTCGCCCGGGGGAATCACTTTGGCGGCACTGGTCGGTTTGGCTTTGGCCGCAGGTTTCGGTTTGGCGGCCGGGGCCTTGACCTCAGCGGTCTTGCCAGCGGTTTTGCTGCCCGCCGCTTTCGGTGGCTTCTTCGGTGCCAGCGCTTCCGCTTCTGCCAGCTTGCGTGCCATCTCCCAGTGGCGCGCCTCCTGACCTTCGGGCTGACCTTCCGACTCCCAGATTTGATAGGCGAATTCGCGAATGCGTTTATCGTCGGTACTCATCGCAATGCTCCTGAACTGAACTGATGCTTACGTTAAGTGTTGGATAAAGAGATTGACCGGGACATCCCCCAGCGCGTCGCTGATATTCAGCTCCCTGTTTTTTGTGACTGCACCGCTTGAAAAAAGTCCCTTCAGGTTTGTGTCAGAGGCGGCGAACGGTAAAACCACCCGCGTATCGCCCCAGCGCAGCGCATCGACCTGAGGTACAGCACCGTTTTCCAGCAGGCTGGCGCAACGGATCGGTACGATCACGATGGCCTGTTTCCCCTCATGCTCACGGGTAAACGCGAGCACGTTGTGCGCCTGACTGCCGAGCACCTCCAGCGCCTGATAGGTGCCGCGCCGGAACAATTCGGCATGCTCGACGCGCAGGTTCAGCACCTCGCTGATCAAAGCTTGCTTGATGCGCCCGTCACGCCAGTTCGCCAGCAATTCCACAGGTGGCAGTTGCTCCTGCAAGGCCTGCTCGCGAGCGGGGTAATCCACCGGCCGGCGGTTGTCCGGATCGACCAGGCTGAAATCCCAGAACTCATTGCCCTGATACAGATCCGGCACCCCCGGCACGGTCATGCGCAGCAAGGTTTGCGCCAAACCATTGAGGGCACCGGCAGCAGCAATACTGTTGACGGTCTTGGCCAGCGCCGCGCGCAGCAGTTCGCCTTCTGCACCGGTGAGCAATCGCTCAGTGAAGGCCTGCGCGGCGTTTTCATAGGCTTCGTTCGGCGCACTCCAGCTGCTTTGCAGCTTGGCTTCACGCAGGGCTTTCTGTTGCCACTGCCAAATGCGTTTGGCGTAGTCGGCAAACCCGGCCTGATCGGCTTCGTGCAGATCCAGCGGCCAACTGCCGAGCAAGGCTTGATAGAGGATCAACTCATCGCCGCTCGACGGCTGTTGATCGTCGCTGCGCACCGGCCGGGCGAGGGCGCGCCACAACTCGATCTGCTCGGCGTACCAATGGCTGCGCTCGCTGAGCACGGCGAGCCGCGCGCGGGTGTCTTCGCCGCGTTTGTGGTCGTGGGTCGCGGTGGCCAACAAGTTGTCGGGAAACTCGCTGAGGCGCTGTTGATTGACCGCATGGAAGTCGCTGACCGGTGCGCTGAACTGCTCGGTGTTGTAGCCGACATCGTTACGCGACAGCAGCACCGCCGAGCGATACAGCGCGGTGTCTTCCACGGCTTTGGCGGCGGCCGGCGAGGTCAGTTGCTGAAAACGGACGCAGGCGTGTTTGAGGATCTTGCGTGAGCGCCCGCGCGGCTTGCGTCGCCACGGCGTGCCACCGAGCCACGCCGCTACACAGTCGAGCACTGACCAATCGGCCTCGCTCAGCGTTTGCCGAGCGCCGTCCATGGCCTGCTGGAAAAACACCTCGTCTTGCGCCGAACGGCCCATGGCGCTGATGTACGTGCGATACACCGGGAAGTGCACGATCAACGCCTGCAACACTCGGCGGATCGCACCGAGGGTCAGGTCGCGGGTCATCAAGTCATCGCGCGCTACTTGTAGCAGGGCCTGGGCGACGCTTTCGCAATCGCTGGCCAGTGAGCCGTTGAGAATCTGCTGGCGCGCCAGTTGCGCTTCTTCGATGAACGCCGCCGGGCGTTCGCTGCGCCGTTGCCACAGATCACCGAGCACGTATTCGCCCGCCGGATCGTGTTGCAGCAACGACAACTGATTCATGAATTCATACCCGGTGGTGCCGTCCACCGCCCAGTCGCGGTGCAGGGTTTCCCCGGCGCCGAGGATCTTCTCGACGTAGATCGGCAGATGCCGGCCCGGTGCAAGCAGATCGACACGGCGGCGCAGTTTGCGGCAATAACCACGCGGATCGGCGAGGCCATCGATGTGGTCGATACGCAAGCCGTCGACCAGGCCTTCGCTGATCAACTGGAAGATTTTGCCGTGGGTGGCTTCGAACACCGCCGGGCGTTCGACGCGCAGCCCGCCGAGTTCGTTGATGTCGAAGAAGCGCCGCCAGTTGATGTCATCCGCCGCCGTACGCCAACTGGCGAGGCGATAGCTCTGGCGTTCGAGCAACTGATGCAGCTTGGCGAAGCCTGCCTCGGTGGTCGAGTCGTATTGCTTGAGGTTGTTGTGGATGGCCTCGGCGATTGCCGTTTCAGTCGCCAGTTGCCGCAACTCGTCTTTCAGCGGCTTCGCCAGTGAATGGGCGTCGGTCTGATAGCTGAGGGTGCTGAAGCGATCGGCCAAGGGCTTCAGCGCTTCCTCGGATTTGAGCAACTCGCCGTAATCGTTCGGGCAGATCGGGAAGTGGTGGTCGTAATGTTCGACGTAAAAGCTGCCGGTCTGCGCGTTGAACAGCAGTTTCAGCGTGCCTTCCTGCAACGCCACACCGTAATCGCTGCCGAGAAACGGCAACAGCAATTGACCTTCCATCAATGGGTCGGGCGAATGCCACTGAATGTCGAAGAACTCGCCGTAAGGGCTCAGGCGTCCCCACTCCAACAGATCCAGCCACCACGGATTGTCTTTGCCACCGACCGCCATGTGGTTGGAGACGATGTCGAGGATCAGCCCCATGTTGTGTTGGCGCAGGGTGCTGACCAAACGCCGCAGCGCCGCTTCACCACCGAGTTCCGGATTGACTTGCGTCGGGTCGACCACGTCGTAGCCGTGCATCGATCCGGCCCGCGCCGCGAGCAGCGGCGAGGCATAAATGTGGCTGATGCCGAGGCGGGCAAAGTACGGCACCAGCGGCACCGCGTGTTCGAGGGTGAAGCCTTTATGAAATTGCAGGCGCAAGGTCGCGCGCAGCGGCTGAATGAGCGTTTGGTTCATTGGTCACGCTCGGCAGCCTGAAGCCTTGCGCAGGCGAGTAATTCCAGGCGGCGCGCCGCATCGGCATCATCGAGCAGTGCTTCACTGGTGCCGGGCAAACGTCGCGACCAGTTCGGATGGGCATCAATGGTGCCAGGAAAATTTGCTTGCTCGTTGATGCCCAACGCATCCTCCAGCGGCAACAGCACCAGTGGTGCGCGGGTGTGGCCGAGGAAACGCACGCTGGCATCGACCACTTGATCGGCCTCGTGGGATTCCTCGCGAAAGTTTTGCGGGTCCTGACTCAAGGCGCTGCGCAAGCCTTCGCGCTCACGCTGGCGGTGCTGGCGCCATTCGATTTCGCCATTGGCATCGACAAACCCCAGGCGCGCATTCCAGTCGATGTCGCGGCCATGCCACCAGCCGTTGAGCGTCGGCAGGTCGTGGGTGCTGGTGGTCGCCAGCGCGTTGTCCGGCCAGTCGAGAATCGGTTTGAAATAGGTGTTGTCCTGTTCGAACAGCAGCACGCGCATGCCGAGCATCGCCCGCGCACTGAGTTTTTCGCGCAGGCCGTCGGGCACGGTGCCGAGGTCTTCACCGAGGACGATGGCTTGATGACGATGGGATTCCAGCGTCAGCAGGCGCAGCAGATCGTCCACCGGGTAATACAGGTACGCGCCATCGGCCGGGGCGGCGCCGTTGGGGATCACCCACAAGCGTTGCAGGCCCATCACGTGGTCGATGCGCAGGCCACCGGCATGGGCGAAGTTCGCCCGCAGCATGTCGATGAAGGCGCGAAAGCCGTTGCGGATCAGGCCTTCCGGGGAGAACGCGGAAATCCCCCAGCCCTGACCGGAGCGATTGAGAATGTCCGGCGGCGCGCCGACGGTGAGCGAGGCGAGTAATTCATCCTGGAAACTCCAGGCCTGACTGCCGGCACCGTCGGCCCCGACGGCGAGGTCGGCAATCAGGCCAATGCCCATGCCGGCGCTGCGTGCAGCGGTTTGCGCACGTTCCAGGCAGCGGTGGATCAGCCATTGGCAAAAAGCGAAGTAGCCGATGCGCTCGGCGTATTCCTCGGCGAACGCTTCCAGCGCGGCACCGCGCGGGTCGTGCCAGTGCTCCGGCCATTGCCGCCAGTCGAGGCTTTCGCCACGGGCGGCGCGCATTTCCTGAATGGCTTCGAAGCGGCAGTGGTTTTCCAGCGCTTCGCCGCCGGCATGGCGGAAACTGGCGAAGTCCGGGTGCAACGGGTGATCGCCAGCGATGAAGCCTTCGTACAAGGCTTGCAGCAGTTTTTGTTTGGCGTCGGCCGCGCTGGGCCAGTCGATCAGTTTCAACGCTTCCAGTTGCTGGAACTGCTCTGCGAGACCGGCGGCATCGATGGCATCGCGCAGGGCGCGTTCACCGAGAATCGCGCCGGGCGCGGCATACAGCGAGTTAAGAAACAAGCGGCTGGACGGCGAGTAAGGGCTGTAGCGTCCGGTGTCGGCGCTGAACATCGCGTGCAGCGGGCTGATCGCCAACGCCTCCGCGCCACGCTCACCGGCCACCCGGGCCAGTTCTTCCAGTGCCTGGGTGTCGCCGAAACCGCCGTCGCCGGGGCGGCGCAATCCATACAGTTGCACGCTCAGGCCCCAGGCGCGGGGAATCGGATTATCGACCGCATCGCCGACGCTGAAGCAGCGCTCGGGGGCCACGGCCAAGGTGAAATACTGATCGGCGATGTGCACTTGCTGATAACCGACCGGAACCACGCCGGGCAGAATGGCTTCGCTGTCCAGTTTGAGGTTCAGGCGCGAGCCGTCTTCAAGATGAATTTCACACGGGGTTTCTGGCTGGAAATAGCGCGCCAGATCAACGCCGACGCCGACATCGCTGGTCAGCAGCGGCGGCAAGTGGCGGTCTTGTTGAACGGCTTGCAATTCCAACAGGCTGGCATCGATTTCCTGCGCCGTGCTGGCGGGGTGGCCGAGTCCGATAAGGACATTGCGCAGCACCGCCGGGGCGACTTTTTGCGGACGGCCGTTGGCGTCGATCCAGTCGACGGCAAGGCCGGCGCGGCTTGCAAGAATTTCCAGTTGCGCATCGCTCATAGGCGCTCTCCATCCAGAGGTTGCAAAGGGGTTGCGGCCGTGAGGCTGACAAGCGCGCAATACGCGGGCAGTTCGCCCGATTCCGACAGATCGGCAGTGGGTGGCTGCTGAAACAGCCACACGGTCTCGGTCTGTGGAGGGTTGACCACTGGCGTGTCGCTGAGGTTCAGGTCAATTCGCAGCTCGCTGCCATTGCCCAGACGCCAACGCGCGCTGACCGCGCCAAACCCAAGCATATGGGCGCCGAGTGCTTGTGTGCCGGACAGATGAGGAATGATGTATTGATGGCGAAATTGCAGAAGCTTTTGGTACAGCGCGAGGGTTTCCTGCTGCTTTGCGCTGCCCGTGCCGATCAACCTTGGCTGTGAAGCGTGGAAGGTCTGTTCGGCGTTGGGATCGGGAATTTGCTCACGCTTGTGCGGGTCGGCGAAAGCGCTGAACGCGGCGAATTCATTGCGGCGGCCCTCGCGCACCCGTTTCGCCAGTTCGCCGTGGTGGCTGGTGAAAAACAGGAACGGTTGCTCGGCGGCAAACTCGTCGCCCATGAACATCAGCGGAATCATCGGTGACAGCAGCAACAGCACGGTGGCTGCCTGCACGGCACGCGGATCAGCCAGATGATGCAAGCGCTCGCCGAACGCGCGGTTGCCGATCTGATCGTGGTTTTGCAGGAACAACACGAACGCCGTCGAAGGCAGATGCTCACTCGGCTCGCCGCGCGGTTCGCCGTGGCGGGTGATGTGGCCCTGGAAGACAAAGCCCTGACTGAGGCAGCGCACCAGTTGTTCGGTGGGTTGTGCGGCGTAATCGGCGTAATAGGCGTCGGTTTCGCCGGTGAGCAAAACGTGCAAGGCGTTATGGCCGTCGTCGTTCCACTGCGCGTCGTAGTCGTATTCGAGCAGGCTCGACTGATTCAGTTCGTTTTCCACGGTCAACCAGACATGGCGGCTCGGGTCGATCTGCGCGCGGATGCGTTGGGCCATCTCGGTGAGGAAATCCGGGTCTTCGATGGCGTGCACTGCGTCAAGGCGCAGACCATCGAAACGGTATTCGAGCAGCCACATCAGTGCGTTTTCGATGAAGAATTCGCGCACTTCGTCGCGGCGGAAATCGATCGCGGCGCCCCACGGCGTGTGTTTGTCCTCGCGGAAGAAGCCTTTGGCGTAACGATGCAGGTAATTGCCGTCGGGGCCGAAGTGGTTGTAGACCACGTCGAGAATCACCGCGAGGCCATGACCATGGGCGCTGTCGATCAAGTGCTTGAGCTGTTCCGGGGTGCCGTAGGAGGCTTGCGGCGCGTAGGGCAGAACACCGTCGTAACCCCAGTTGCGTTCGCCGGGAAACTGCGCCAGCGGCATCAGTTCGATGGCGGTGATGCCCAGGCCCGCGAGGCGCGCCAGGTGTTGTTCGACTTCAGCGAAACCGCCGAGCGCACCGACGTGCAACTCGTAGATCACCGCTTCGCTCCACGGCCGACCGTGCCAGGCACTGTGGCGCCATGTGTAGGCCAGCGGATCGACGACCACGCTGTGGCGGTCGAGATCGCCGTCCTGCGCTCTGGAGGCCGGGTCGGGCACCTCCAGTTCGCCGTCGATGTTGTAGCGGTAACGCGTGCCCGCCGCACAGCGGGCCTTGATCACGAACCAGCCATCGCCCTGCGGCAACATCGGCAGGGACTGGCCATTGTCCAACTCGACACTGACGTAAAACGCGTCCGGCGCCCACAGCGAAAATTGCGTGTGTTCGGCATCCTGCATGATCGCGCCGTGGGGCCAGGTTTCAGAGGACCGTAACGGCATGGTGGAAAATCTCCCTGGTTATTTGTGGTGCGCTTTACCCAGTGCCTTGGCCACCAGTTGCTCGTAGAGTTCGGCGTACGGTTCAACCGCTTTGCACCAGTTGAACGGCGCAGCCATTGCCCGGCAACGCATGGCGTTGAGCAGCTCAGGGAAGGCGAAAACCTTGAACGCGCGGCTCAGCGCTTCCTGGTAACTTTCGGCAGTGGATTCGTCGAAGAGGAAACCGGTGACGCCGTTTTCAATGGTGTCGGCCAGCCCGCCAGTGTTGCGTGCGACCGGCAGCGAGCCGAAACGCTGGGCGTACATCTGGCTCAAGCCGCAAGGCTCGTAACGCGAAGGCATCAACAGGAAGTCGCTGCCGGCGAACATGCGGCGGGCGTCGGTTTCATTGAAGCCGATGCGCACGCCGATCTGGCCGGGGAAGCGCAGCGCCAGCTCGCGCATGGCTTGTTCTTCTTCCGGTTCGCCACGGCCGATGATCGCGATCTGGCCGCCGTTCTGCACGATGTACTCGGACACCGCAATCGTCAGGTCCAGACCTTTTTGGTAGACCAGTCGCGACACCACAGCGAACAGCGGGCCTTCTGACTCATTCAATTCAAACAGCTCACGCACATGGGCGGCGTTGACCGCTTTGCCTTCCCAGTCACCTATGGCGAACGGTGCGAACAGGTGCGGATCGGTGGCGGCGTCCCAGCTCTCGTCGATGCCGTTGGGGATACCGCTGAGCAAACCTTGCTGGGTCTTGGCGGCGAGAAAACCGTCGAGGCCGCAGCCGAAATCCGGGGTAGTGATTTCCTGCGCGTACGTGGCGCTGACCGTGGTGATGTGGCTGGAATAAGCCATGCCGGCCTTGAGGAACGACATCTTGCCGTAGAACTCCATGCCTTCCTGTTGCAGGGCGTGGTTGGGGATGCCCAGTTCCGGGCAGGAGCCGAGGCTGGTCACGCCTTGATAGGCAAGGTTGTGAATGGTGAACAGGGTTGGCGTGCGCTGACCGCGCCAGTGCATATAAGCCGGGGCCAGGCCAGCCGGCCAGTCATGGGCGTGCACCAGATCCGGGCACCAGTGAATTTGTGCGAGGTTGGCGGCGATGTCGGCGGCGGCCAGACCGAGGCGGGCGAAACGAATGTGGTTGTCCGGCCAGTCGCGACCGTTGTTGGCGCCGTAGGGCGAACCTTCGCGTTCGTACAGTTCCGGGCAGATCAACACATAGATCACCAGGCCGTCCGGCATATCCATGCGCCCTATCTTGCACGGTGGCAATGCCGCATGGCCGCCGAGTTCGCCGATGATGTGGATCGGGTTTTCGCTGTGCATCACTTGCGGGTAACCGGGGATCAACACGCGCACATCGTGCAGGTGCGCCATGGCGCGGGGCAGGGCGGCGGAGACGTCACCCAGACCGCCGGTCTTCACCAGGTCGGCGATTTCCGAGGTCACGAACAACACTTTCTTCTTGTTGGGATTCTGGCTCGCTACCGGAGTCAGCGTTTTGGTGCCGGGGACGTTGATCGATCGGCTGCCGGGAACACTGACGTTGCTCACTTCACCAACAGCCTGCTGAGCACGCTCTCCCTGAATATCCAATGCCGCACTGATCATATGACTCTCCCGTGTTGTTGATCTGATTCTTGTCTTGAACAAGCGATGTCCATGGCCAAATCCTGTGGCCGGGCGCAAACGCGCCACGCATCGGTAAGCAAATGCTACCCAACACGCGCAAGCAGAATGGGTGGTGAGGCCGTTGCAAGGATTGCACCAGTCGCTTAGGCCCTGCCTTTCAGATGACCCGTCGCGCAGAGCAAAAGTTTCGACTTTTTTTTCGGCCTGTGACCGACCGGTCGAGCCCTGCGAAAATCAGTCTAGGCCAGATCCTAGAGCGGGCCAGAGCAAATGGGTAAATTGTTCGACAATCGGTTTGCCGTTAACGGAAACCGGGGTCTGAAGGGCGAAACGCACCGACGAAGTGCAGGTTTTTCTGTGGGGAAGGGCCAAAACGGTGACTGGTTGGTCACAGTTTCGTGCTAGCGGGAAGTGCGCTCGCACTGTTGTGGTGCGGGCAGTTTGTTGGTGAGCGGACAGTGAGTGCCCCTTCGCGAGCAAGCTCGCTCCCACAGGAGATCTTCAGTGGACAGAAAATCTGTTCCTGGCACAGATCCAATGTGGGAGCGAGCTTGCTCGCGAAGGCGGTGGTCGCTACACCAGCGCAATGCTGGGAGTTCTCAGTTCAGCAGGCGAACCGGCTCCCCAGCAGACCAAGCCTGAATATCCTCGATCATCTGCGAAAAGAACTGTTCATAGTTCTGCCGGCTGACATACCCGACATGCGGCGTCGCCAGCACATTGTCCAGCGTCCGAAACGGGTGCAGCGCGGGCAGCGGTTCCTGCTCGTACACGTCCAGCGCCGCGCCGGCGATCTGTTGTTTCTGCAGCGCCTTGATCAGCGCCGCTTCATCGACAATCGGCCCGCGCGCGGTGTTGACCAGCAGCGCCGCAGGCTTCATCCAGCTCAACGCTTGCGCATCGACCAGGCCACGACTGCGCTCGCTCAGCACCAGGTGCACCGAGAGCACGTCAGCTTGCTCGAACAGGGCCTGTTTGCTCACGTAAGTCACGCCAAGCTGTTCTGCTCGTTCGGCGGTGAGGTTTTCGCTCCAGGCAATCACCTTCATGCCGAACACCTGGCCGAACTGCGCAACCCGCTGGCCGATGCTGCCCAGACCGAGAATGCCCAGGGTCTTGCCGTGCAGGTCGCCGCCCAGACCTTGCTGCCAATCACCGGCGCGCAGGGCATTGGCTTCATTCACCAGATTGCGCGTGGCCGCCATGATCAGCGCCCAAGTCAGTTCCGGCGCGGCGTGTTTGTAACTGTCGGTGCCGCAGACCTTGATCCCCAGTTTCGCCGCCGCCGGCATGTCCAGCGCCGCGTTGCGCATGCCGCCGGTGACCAGCAGTTTGAGGTTGGGCAGGCGCTTGAGCAGGTCTTCGTCGAACCGCGTGCGCTCGCGCATCACGCAGATCACCTGGTAGCGGCCGAGACGTTCGGCCAGCGTGGCGTTGTCCGCCGGGTAGGCATGTTCGAAGGTCACTTCACCGATGCTGTCGAGCACCGACCAGTCGACCACGTCGCGAGCCACGTCCTGCCAGTCATCAATCACTGCAATCTGCACCGCCATCAGCCTTACCTCATCAACGAACGGGATTGGGTGTGTTCAGCCAGCCGAGCAGTGCCTTGTGGAACTGCGCGGGTTCTTCCATTTGCGGCGCGTGGCCCATGCCGGGGAATTCGACCAGCGTGGCGTGTGGGATCAGCTTGGCCACTTGTTTGCCGAGCACGTCGTAGTGGCCGATCCTGGCTTTGACTTCAGGTGACGCGAGATCCTTGCCGATGGCGGTGGTGTCGGCGGTGCCGATCAGCAGCAGGGTCGGCATCTTCAGGTCTTTGAACTCGTAGTACACCGGCTGGGTGAAAATCATGTCGTAGATCAGTGCCGAGTTCCAGGCGACTTGCGTCTTGCCCGGGCCTTTGCTGAGGCCGGCGAGCATGTCGACCCAGCGGTCGAACTCGGGCTTCCAGCGGCCATCGTAATAGGTGGTGCGTTCGTACTCGCGGATGCCTTGGGCACTGACTTTCAGTTCGCGCTGATACCACTGATCGACGGTGCGATAGGGCACGCCGAGGGCTTTCCAGTCTTCCAGGCCGATCGGGTTGACCAGTGCCAGTTGCTCGACTTGCTCGGGGAACAGCAAGGCATAACGGGTGGCGAGCATGCCGCCGGTGGAGTGACCCAGCAGCGTGGCTTTCTGGATGCCCAGGGCTTTGAGCAATTGCTGGGTGTTGGTCGCCAGTTGCTGGAAGCTGTACTGATAGTTGTCCGGTTTGCTCGATGTGCAGAAGCCGATCTGATCCGGCGCAACCACGCGGTAACCGGCCTCGCTCAAGGCTTTGATCGAACTGTCCCAGGTCGCGGCGCAAAAGTTCTTGCCGTGCATCAGCACCACGGTGCGGCCGTTCGCCTTGCCGTGGGCGGCGACGTCCATGTAGCCCATTTGCAGGGGTTTGCCCTGGGACTGGAAGGCGAAGTGTTTAAGCGTGTAAGGGTATTCGAAGCCTTGCAACTCCGGGCCGTAGGCCGGGCCTTCCGGCGCGGCGTCGCCTGGCGTTGCGGCCTGTGCCGACAGGGGCAGGGCGGCGCAAAGAAACAGGCCGGGTAGCCAACGGGAAAACATGACAGACATAGGGTCAAACTCCGTTTGAAATCGGCCGATCCTGGAACGGCTGGATTAGGGCGACGTTAAACACAGGCACTCAACTGAGCTGATCGTTCAACCGAGCCAACCCAGCGTCAGTATGGCCAACACCGCGTAACGCGCACCTTTGGCGAGGGTGACGATCAGCAGGAAGCGCCCGAGCGGCTCGCGCATGACACCGGCGATCAGGGTCAGCGGATCGCCAATCACCGGCAACCAACTGAGCAACAGTGACCAATGACCGTAACGCTCATAGTGCTTGCGCGCCTTGGCCATATGTTTGGGGCTGACCGGGAACCAGCGCCGCTCCTGAAACCGTTCGATGCCACGCCCCAGCCACCAGTTGACCAGCGAACCGAGCACGTTGCCCAGCGTCGCCACGGCGAGCAGCCCCCACAACCAGTAATGCTCGCTGACGATCAAGCCGACCAGCAAGGCCTCGGACTGCAGTGGCAACAAGGTCGCGGCAGCGAACGCGGCGAAGAACAGCCCGAAGTACGCGGCGCCGATCAATGGGCCGGGTAATCCGCCACGACTACGTCAGCACCGTCCTTTTTCAGGCCGATGACCTGATAGGCATCGCTCATGCCGTCCATTTCCATCCCCGGCGAACCCATCGGCATGCCCGGCGCGGCAACACCGAGCAGGTCGTCGCGCTTGCTGAGCGCCAGCACTTGCTCTGCCGGAACGTGGCCTTCGACGAATTTGCCGTTGATGATTGCGGTGTGGCAGGAGGCCAGGCGCGGTGGCACGCCGTGTTGTTGCTTGAAGCTGCTCATGTCGCTTTCGACATGGTCTTCGACTTTGAAACCGTTGGCTTGCAGGTGACTGATCCATTTCTTGCAGCAACCGCAATTGGCGTCGCGATGCACTTCGATCGGGATCAGGTCGGCGGCTTGCGCCAGAGAGGAGATGAACAGGGCGCTGAGGGCGACCAGACGCAGGTGGGTTCGCATAATGGATTCTCGGCTCGGGTGACGATCAGAAAAGAACGCATTTTGACCGGTTTTTGCTGCTTGGCATCAACGCAATGTTTCCAGTTGTTGCAAGGCGTAGCACCCACCTGTGGGAGCGAGCCTGCTCGCGAAGGCCGGGTGTCAGGCACCGGGTGCAGTGACTGAACGACCGCATTCGCGAGCAAGCTCGCTCCCACAGGGGGTATGTGCAGGGCAGAAATCCCCGGTGAATCAGCGCACTTTGAAGCGCCCCATGATCGCACTGACACGGCTGTTGGCTTCGAGCAACTGGTGGGTGTTGAGTTCGCTGGCTTTGCCGCTCTGCACCAGTTCATCGACCATGTGGCGGATCTGCACCATGCTGCGGTTGATTTCTTCGGTCACCGCACTTTGCTGCTCGGCGGCGGTGGCGATCTGGGTGCTGAGGCTATTGATATGGCTGACCGAACCGGCCATTTCATCCAGCCCCGAATTGACCCGGGCCGTAGCATCGGCGGCGGACTGGCAACTGGCCTGGGTGTTTTCCATGGCGCTGACCGATGAACTCACGCCTTGAGTCAGGCGGCTCAACATCTCGTTGATTTCCGAGGTGCTGGCCTGGGTGCGGGCGGCGAGGGCGCGCACTTCGTCAGCCACCACGGCAAAACCGCGACCCTGTTCGCCGGCACGCGCGGCTTCAATGGCAGCATTGAGCGCCAGCAGGTTGGTCTGGCCGGCGATCGCGCCGATCACCCCAAGAATCTCGGTGATGCGCTGGGCGTCCTGCTGCATGTTTTCAACTTTGTGGGTGGCGCTGGCCACTTCATCGATCAGTGCCACCACGCTGCTGGTCGCTTCGCCCACCACTACCCGCGAACGGTCGGCGTTTTCATTGGCACGCTGGGTGAACGCGGCGGTTTCAGCGGCGTTTTGCGCAACGCTTTCGGCCGTCGAGCTCATTTCGGTGATGGCGGTGACGGTCTGATCGGTTTCCGAAGCATGCCGCAACAGAATCTGGCTGGTATGCGCCGAGGTTCGTTGCAGGTTATCCAGGCTCGAAGCCATGGCGCCGGTGGCCTGCGTCACTTCACCGATCATGTTTTGCAGGTAGGCGATAAAGGTGTTGACCGAATGGCCGATCGCGCCCAATTCGTCTTCGGCGCGGATGGTGATGCGGCGCGTCAGGTCGGCATCGCCGCTGGACAGCAAGTCAATGTTGGCTTTCAGCGCTTTCATGCGCTGCACCAATTGACGGATCGCATAGACCTGCAACAGCACCAGCAGGATCACCAACGGAATCTGCAACAGGCTCAGGCTGCTGAGGACGTCGTCGCGTTGCGCGGTGAGCATTTTGGTCGGCAGGGCAGTTGCCAGAAACCACGGTGTGCCCTCGATCGGACGCATGAAGAAGGTGCTGTCCTCACCGTTGTTGTCGAATTCGACGCGCTGCGCCTGCTCGCGGTTTTGCAGGCCGGCCTTGACCTGACGGGCGAACGTCGAGTTGCCGGCCAGATCGCTGATGTTTTTCAGCACGATCGGGCCGCTGATGCGCGAGCTGTTGCTGATGATCTTGCCGTCCGCTTCGACGATGAGCATTTCGGCGCTGAGGTCTTTTTCCTTGCGCGCCACCAGATCATTGAAGAAGCCCAGGGTCACGTCGATGGTCGACACGCCCCACGCGGCACCGTTTTTCTGGATCGCCATGGCGCAGTTGGTGCGCGGTTCGGCGCTGGCGTCATCCTTATAAGCGGCTGCCCAGGCGCACTGACCGCGCGGGGTGGCCATGCCGCCCTTGTACCAGCTCTGGTCGTAATAGTTGGGCGCTGCGTCGCTGTTCCAGAACGTGTTCACCGCCAGTTTGCCCGAGGCGTCACGGTGCCAGAAGGTACTGAATTTGTTGCGCCCGGCTTCACGTTGCCCCGGCAATGGCCAGATCCCGCCGCCGAATACCTTCAGTTCGCCGTATTGATCCACCAGCCCCGGCAACACCGTGTCGATGGCCGCGCTGTCGAGCAGCGGGATGGTCTGGGTGATGCTGCGCTGTTGCGCCTGAACCTTGTTCAGTTCGCCCTGAATCTGTTCGGCGACTTCGGCGATGCGATTGAGGACGACCTGTTCTTCGGTCTGACGCAGCTTGGGTGCAACCAGTTGGCTGATACCGACCACCGTCAGTACCGACAGCAGCAGGATGAACAGAACCAGAAACAACGTGTAGCGAGCCTGAATGGTGCGGAATGCGGGCATGGAGACCGGTCCTTGAGCTGCGATTCTTATTAGGGAGGGCAGGGGTAAAACAGTGCGGGTATCCACAGCGTATCGTCGTTGCGGCGGGAAGCTTTAGGTACTGACGTTCTAAAAAGCAGCGGCGCCGATGACTGGTCGGTATCGGCTTTGATACATGCACTGCGGTCCGGTGCTGGATCGTCCGAAAAAGTCATTTGCATTTCATTGGCATGACAGTCTGGATCAGGGATTACGGGGGCTAGCGCTTTTGTATCGAGAATGTACAAGAATTGTAAAAAAGTGCAGAAAGAGGTTGGTGCCATCAGTTCGCCCGCTGATACTCGCGCCCATTATTGGTGCTCAACACGGATATTTTTATGCTCATTTCACAGGGAGTCTGTTCATGACGATCGGTATTGTCGGCGGCTGGGAGAGTAAGGCCGGGGTAATGGTTCGCGACACCGGTGCCAAGAAACAGGTGTCCCAGAGTGTCAAAGTGCAGCAGATGCTCACCCTGGTCGGTACCAACCCCACCGCGCTGAATACTGCCGAAATGGACAAGCAGGGGTTGCGCAAGGCGATGAAGGGCTTCGACCCGTCGAATGTCTCGGTCAAGCAATTAGGCAATCTCAGCGAGATGCTGCGCAGTCGTGGGTTGATCTCCGAGGTCACGTCCTTCACGTTGAAAGCGGCCGGGGACAAGTTCGACCGTTTTGGCGTGACCAAAGACATCGACGCCAAATTCAACGCTTTGGAATATTTTGCGACCCAGCTCGATGCTATCCAGAACAATGGTCTGAATGGCAACGCCTACGGTAAAAACCTGATTCCCGAGTTCAAGAAAGCGATCTACGTCCTGCAGAACCTGAAGACCTATGGCGAAGGCAACATGGCCAAACCGGCCGACCAAGGTGTCAGCTCCAAGGCGTAAAATCAGCGGTTGTCGCCCGCCCCAGGCTGGAACGGGCGACACCGATTGGCTCAGTAGGGCGGTAATGCCGCTTGCGGGTGCACGGCGATGTGCTGTTGCGCCTGATCATGCAGACGCTGCATGTGCGGGCAATGCAGCGTCAGCGAGCGCGGGCGGTAGCCGCGATGAAACAACGCCAGCCAACCCGCGCAACGTTCATTCGGGGCAATCCCGGTGAAGATGAATCCCATCGCTGCCAGGTTATCCACGGCGCTGGCAAAGCCCACTGCAAGTTTGAGCCTGATTGAGATCATCCAGTGTGCAGGCAGTTGTTGCAGCTGCTTGAGCAGGCCGCTATCGAGTTTTTCCAGCATCACGTCATAGCGCCCGATGCAAGGCTCAACCTGGATCGGCGGCCCGATCCAGGGCGTCTCCTCGTTCTGTGTTCCGTAGACCCCGCACAAATGCTCCATGAGTTCGCGACAGCTTTGTGGCCATGGCAGTGCCGGAAGCGGCCGGCGGTGGCCTTCGACCGGGATATAGCCGATGACGATGGACTCCGGCAGCGTCAGGCCAAACGGCGAGGGCACGTAGTCGGGCAACAAGCCGCTGCAGCAAAAGCCCAGTCTGTCAGCCATGCGTTGGCTGTAGACGTGCTGCGTCACCTGTTTGATGGTTACGCCATGGCAACCCAGCGCCTGTGCACGGATCAATAGCCGAGTGGCCAACCGCGTAGCAATGTCCTGCTTGCGATTCGACGGATGGACCACGCTCAATGCCAGTTCCGCCACGTGCGATCCGCTGGTTCTGCACAACGTGGCGTGGCCGAAGATTTTATTGTCTGCTTGCGCCACCCATGAATGCCAACGCCCATCGCCATGGTTCTGGTTGATCATCACTGGCAAATACACGTGCGGCTGGACGTAGTGGTCGCCGTAGATTTCCCGGAACAGATGGCTGACAGCCGCGGCGTCGGCGCGGCGATAGCGACGCAGCGTCACGTTATCCATGGGCGTTGCTCCGGGCGCTGATGGTCGTAGATGCGCAGGTCGACGACTCGTTGACGTTTGCCGGAACGCGGATGCCGAGCGAGTGCATCGGTCGTGCAAGGGACAACCTGTAAATCCAGCTGACCCTCGGCGCGCAATCGGCTGACTAGCGGGTAATGCTTGATCAAGGCACTGTGCAACGCAGTGTTAGCGTCAGCGGTTTCGGGCGCGAGCACATCAGGCGCCCACTTCAGGCACACGATATCGACGTTGGCCGATTGGCTGATCAGCAGTTGCCAGTCGTCGCTGGCGGTGACGCACTGGACGATCCTGGCGATGTCTTCGATCAGCAGGGTCAGATTGCTCACCCGCACGCGCTGGCTGCTAGCGCTGCGCCCCATCAGGGCGAACTTGCGCATTGGCGCCGTGGCGGGCTCTCGCCAGCAGGCGAGGTCGCCCACGGGGTAGCGAATCAACGGCATCAGCCGACGGCTCAGGTGGGTGATTACCAGCCGCCCGGGACGGTCGCAGTGATCAATCACTTGCCCCGTGTGTTCATCGATAATTTCCAACACGCTGTGGCCGTCCAGCCTCCGGTGTTCGCCCAAGGCGCAGTCGCGGCTCGCGGCACCGATGAAGCCCGCGTCGACACTGGCGTAGCCGGCGGAGGCGATCCGCGCGTTGGGGAACACCCGATGCAACAGCTGCAATTGTCCCGCGAACAGGCTTTCGCCGCCATAAAGCACGGTCTCGACCTCCCTCAGGGTTTGCCCCAGGCGCTGCAGTACGCCGGCGATAGCCAGTAGTTGCGCGGGCATACCGGCCAACACGTTGATCCGGTACTTGCCGATCGCCTCAGCCAGTACCGCCGGCTCGACGTTGCCGGTAAAAGGGTATTCGGTGATCCCCGCTGTTTCGTGTGCAAGGGCATCGTGCATAAAGATAAAACTGGCATACAGATCGCCGGCATAGAACAGATTTGCGACCCGATCTCCCGGATTGAGTTGCTGGCTGAGATGACGGCCAAATGTGCGCACAAGTGCCTGCCATTCTTCGCGGGTAAATACTGAAAGTTTACCGCCGCTGGTGGTTCCACCTGTTCTGAACACCACGGCGCGTTGCACTGTCGAAGTCAGTACTGGCCATTGCTCGAAGTTCTCGCTATTGGCCCAGTACTGTGATGGGTCTATCACTGGAAGTTGGTCGAGTGCAGTTGTCTGTGGCGCAACCTGTTGCAGGTGCCTGGCGTAAAACTTTGAATGTTCGCGGGCGAAGGCGATCAACTTGTTCAGCTCAAGTGTTGTATTCATGGTGTGCTCTTTAGTTGTTCTGGCCGCGGCCAGTGTTGGGCTCTAGCGGCGTGCATCGATCACGCGCGGCATCTTTTGGCTGTGTCGGTTTTTTTCGAACTTCAGCGGCTCACAGGTTTGCGCGTGCACGGTGACTAGCGCGGTTCGCTCCAGGTTGGCCAGCCTCGAGTAGCCTTGCAGCCGGTCGAGGATGTCTGCAGGCTCGCCGGGGCTGCGAATCAGCAGGCGTTCGAGGCCGTCAGGCGCGTGATCAAGGTGTAACTGAAAGGGCGCTTGCAGGTGGCGGCCGAGTTCGTTCAGGCAAATGAAATCGCTGCCGATTCGCAGCAAGCTGCCGTGCCGTTGCAGCAGTTCGAAGCGTGGCGAGTCCAGTCCGCACGCGCATTGGCCGGGTAGCCAACGCCCCGTGTCGCCGACCTCATAACGTTGTACCTGCTGACCTTCGCGTTTTTTCGAGGTGAACAGCAAACGGCCGACTTCATCGTCAACGACCGGTACGTCCTGCTCCAGGGCAACGATTTCCAGGTGCTGGATAGCGTCCAGCAAATGAAACACGCCATCGCCGGTTGCGGCGCAGGCATGCCCAAATACCCCGGCATCGACACTGCCATAAACCGCCGAGCGAATCTGGGTGACGCCGCAGCGCTGCAACAATTCGCGGCACTGATCGCTGATGTGCTCACCACCGAGAAAGACTTTTTCAATCGCGCCGTAACGGCTCAGACGCGACTGTTCGTTGAGGAACAAGCGATGCACGATGCTGGGCATGCCAATCAGGACTGTGACGCGCTGCTCGATGATCAGTTGCGCGATGTCGCTGTAGTCGTCATCGCTCGGTGCGCCCATCGGTAGATGGGTGGCGCCCAACAGTTCCAGCACTTTGGCAAAACTGAAGAAACTGCCACACAGGCTGCCAGTGATGAACAGGTTCATCACCTTGTCGCGGCTCGGATCGAGGCCCGCCGCGAACAGTCCGTCAGCCGTCGCCTGCATTTGCCGGTGAAAATCGCGGTAGCTGAATCCCGCCAGCGCCGGTGTGCCGCTGCTGCCACTGGAACGGAAAAACAATTGCGCCGCCGCCGTTGTCGGTCGTGCAATAAACGCCGCTTTGTCGGTGATCGGCAGGCTTTCCAGTGTCAGCGGGCAAGCGGTGCGATCAAGGGTCATGTGGGTGGGCAACTGCGTCGCTGAGACGCTGACCGATACCCGCCGGCTCAGACGTTGCAGTGCATAGACGCCGTCGTGCGGTTCACCGTCGTAACCGTCATGAATCGCGTTGATCGGCGTAATTCGACTGACGCCCGCCGCAATCAGCGTACGCGACAGCTCAGCGATCTGTGAGTCGGCGCACACCAGCGCACAGCTCTGCAACACGTTGCGCCATGGCAGCAGGGTCTGCACCAAACTCGCGCGCGGCAGCGGTTTGAGCAACAACGTGCGAAACAGCGGGGAGGGCGCCAGCTGCTGATCATGGCTCCAGATCACCCGCCAGCCCGGCGCGCTCCAGACTTGCGCGGTCTTGCCGGAAAAACTCTTGCCCAGATTTGCCATCTGGCACTGGGTGGTGATTTCGCTGGCCTCCTGAACGTTCGGCAGCAGCGCCGGCCATTGCCCGCTGCGGCGCTCGAACGCTTCGGCCAACGCTGCGCCGATTGTCTTGAGAACGGCTGGCTCATTGCTGTCGACCAGTAACCATTGCGGGCTGGAGCAGGCCTGTTGATCCAGTCGGCAGACTTCATCGACGATCGCGTCGAGCGCCTGCGGCGAGGCCGCCTCTGCAGTCAGGTAGGCAAAGCTGACACGGTGGCCCCAATCGATCCAGCGACAGCCGGGTGGCAGTTGTTGCCGGATGGCTTGCAGCGCTGCTACGCCGCCCCACGCTGAAACCCCGTTGGCCATTTTGCATAAGCGGCCGATCTGCGCCGTCGCCACCGGTAACACGGCAACGTAATGGCGCAGTTGGGCGCTGGGATCACACTGCAACAAGGTGTGCAGCAGGCGCGCAGTCAGCCCCTGGTCACTGCGGCTCGGGCGTAGCCAATTGATGTTGCCGGCCAGCAGGCTTTCGATCACTGCGCAGCAGGCGAGCAGCGGCGCATTCGCCGGTGTGACATGGACAACCAGACCCAGCGGGCTCCAGCGTTCGAAGCGCGATTGTCGATAGTCGATGCGCCGCAGCGATTCGGCTTGATTGCCCAACTCACGTTCAAGCTTGTTTTGCAGGGCGTGCGGCTGGCAGAAGTCGATGAGTGCCTGGCGCTGCGCCTGATCCAGCGGCAGTTCAACGCTGTGCAACTGCCGGGCAAAGTTGCCGACAGCGATCAGCACGGTGGCGCTGTCCAGCGCGGCGTTCAGGTGTTGCGGCAACGTCTGTTGCAGCAGCGTCAGGGCACGGTCGAGGTCGAAGTCGGTGTGCAGCTCTCCATTGATCAGGTACATATCAATGGCTCCCGAGTAATTCGGCCGCCGCCATCGCACAGCTCCTGCCGACGGCGGTGCCTGCGCGGCCGTGCAGTTCGAACCAGTCAGCGGCAAGGCCACAACCGCAACTTGCGCCGGGATGCAGCGTTGCCAGATCGCTCATGACCACCGCGTGTGCCGGACTGGACGAAATATAGGGCGAGACGAACCCCAACAAACCTTGCTGGCCGTAGGGCTGGATTGAGAAATCGAGTGGGTTGCGCACATAGGCCTTGGCGTAAACCGGGACATGAAAATGATGGTGGGCACATTCGATGTAGGGCACGGCATGCTCGACCGCACCATAACCGTCTCGGCAACGCGATGGCTCGATAGCCAATTGCCGGGTGATGCGCTCGTACAGTTGTTGTTTGGGCACCTCCTCGCTGGCCCGGGCTTTCCAGCCGCCGCCGAAGAACACCAGCGAATCACTTGGCAGCTTCAGCGCAGGCACACCGGTGGCCTGCATATGCTGCAACGTCTGCCAGAGGAACGCCGGGAAGCCGAAAATGCGCACAGGCAGGCCTTCCTCGGCGAACGATTGCAGGGCTGCGATGACCCCGAACACATCGAACTGATGGCCGTCGCCGTTACTGCGCAACGCGTAAGCGACGCGGTTGACGGGGGCGAAACGGCAAAGGAATTGGTCGGTGTAAGACGTTGCCAGGCTGATTGCACCCTTCGGTTCGTAGCTCAGCAACAAGTAGTTGCAGGGCGTGTCCGGTGTATTCCAGCCATAGTGGCAAAAGATTCGTTCGACCATGAATTTTGCGCGCGACAGACTGCCAGCGTCATAGCGCATGCGGCTTTTCTGCCCGCTGGTGCCGGACGATGTCAGCTCCAGGGCGTTTTCTGCGGTGGGACTGAGCAACGGTTGCTGTTTGAAAAAATTGGCCAGAATGGGCGGCAGACAAGACCAGTCATCGAGACTGTCGAGGTCCTGCCTGTCAATACCGTTGGCGCCAAGCCAATGTTCATAGCCAGGGGTGTGCTGACAATGAAACCGGCTGATCTCGGCCATGGCCTGATCAAACAGGCCCGCTGGCACGGAAGCCGGGCAATAGGGGTGCGGCAACGCGCAGAGCGCATCGCTGGCGGGGAAGTGGTTCATTCAATAATCCTTTATTGAGTAGAAACGCCATCGGGATGGTTGCCTTGCAATAATCCCGTTAACAGCGGCAGGCACATCAGGCCGCTGACGGCAGCGAAGAGAGAGAACAGTTCTAGGCGTGTGCCTCCGCCGATGAAGGCGATAAGCGAGCCGCCGAGGCTCATTACAGCAATTGAAATCATCCCGATCAGCGCCGAGACCAGGCCTTTGCTGTCATCGCTGGCAAACAGTGCCAGGCGATATAGCGCGGCGTTGCTCATGCCCAGCCCGACAGCGGATAGCGCCAGGCTCGCCACCACCGCGCCGAGGCTGGCGCCGGACAGCGCGCAAACGATCAGCGCCACCAGACCCAGGCAGAAGGGCCAAAGCGCCAGGCGAATCAGTTGCGGCAAGGCATGGGTGGGCAGCAAACGGTCGAGCAGCAAATTGCCGACAATGACTGCAGCGAAGATCGGAATCTGCCACAGCGCATATTCCAGCGGTGTCAGCCCCAGCAACTGGATCAGCAGCAGCGGTGACAGGCCGATCCAGGCGATCAGCGGCAAACTCATCAGCCCCAGGGCGAAGCTGGCGGCGAGAAACTGGCCATTGCCAAACAGGTGACGGTAGCGCTGTCCGGTCTGGCGCAAGGAAAAGCGCAGCGCATTTTGTCGATGCCCATCGCGACGGACGACGCCGATCGTTTC
The DNA here is from genome assembly GCF_001648775.1 of Pseudomonas fluorescens. Classification (GTDB taxonomy): domain Bacteria; phylum Pseudomonadota; class Gammaproteobacteria; order Pseudomonadales; family Pseudomonadaceae; genus Aquipseudomonas; species Aquipseudomonas fluorescens_M. The sequence continues at coordinate 484,855 of NZ_LVEJ01000010.1, read as the reverse complement.
CGGCATGCACAGCAACAGCCCCAGCCAGACCAGCGATGCGAGAAGGCCCAGGCCCAGAAACAATTCGCGCCAGGACAGCCACTGCAACAACACAATGCCCAATAGCGGCCCAATGAGCGGCGACAACAGGGCTATGTTGCCGAGCAGTGCCATCAGGCGCACGGCATCGGCCTCGCAGAACACCTCTTGCAGCGCTGGATAGCTGACTGCGATCACGAAACCCAGGCCCATGCCTTGCACCCATCGCAGCAGGTTGAAGGCTTCGATGCTTTGCGTGGCGAAGGCGCCTGTGCAAGCCACGGCAAACACTGCGCAGCCGATCAACAATATGCGCCGGCGCCCCCATTGATCGGACAACGGCCCAATCAGCCATTGCAGGCAGACACCCCCCAGCAAATAAAGATTGAAGGCGTTGGGAACATGCCGCACGTCGGCCTGAAGTTCTGTGGTGACGCTCAACATCGCCGGCATGATCAAATCACTGGCCATGTACGTCACTAGTTCAAAAGCACTGATAAAAAAACAAAATCCGAATACCTGTCGTGGTCCGATGTTTATAAGGGTTCTCTGCATAAACGTCCTTGTTGGTGAGTTAAGGAAAGTTCCCAGAGACTAGTTGTATAACTTCACCTGACCTACGGTTTTGCTGCGACATTAGATTTCAAATGCTTGCAACTTGTTTACTGATGGCAGTTCCTGCGCGATACATTTACAGCGGCGTAGTGCCCACGGGCGGCAAAAACAGAAAAGCCCGCAACAGGGCGGGCTTTGTTTTAAGTTGATCGGATTTGTGAGTGTCCTCTTCGATCCGTTCATTGGCCGGTGGACGGGGTGAACAATCCGGTTCTATCGATGTTGGTAATAACCCGGGCCACCCTGATAGTAACGGTGGTGGTCGTCGTGCCAGCCACCGTGGGGGAAGATGATGCAGCCACTCAGGGTCAGCAGGGCAAGAACGGGAATCAGCCAGGTGATTCGACGCAGCATTTCAAAAATCCTCATGGTTACGCCGTCATGAAGCCAAAACTCTTCATCGGCTGTAACATGAGACCCCGTTTGCCGCGCCGCATCCCCGTAAAAGGGTAAGCGCATGGCATGCAATCGGATACAAACCGGATACATTCCAAAGATTCAGGAAACCGCAATGACCCACAAGCAACGCTTGATATATTCGATTCTGATCGCCGTGTCGGTCCTGGCCATCATGCTGGGCCTGTCCTGGCTGCAGAACGCCGGGAAGATCGACGAAAAGACCTTCCAGTACATCGCCATCGGGGTGGCAGTGGTGGTGGTAGTGATCAACGGCGTGATGCGCCGCAAGGTCAAGCCTTGACGGCGATCGCTGCACACTTCAATCGTTGTTGAGGACGGCCGCAGCCTGTGGATGCAGGCTGTAGCTCTTGTCTGCGTTGAAGGTGATGACACCTTCGGCGCACAGCCGTTTGAGCACTTCGCGCACGCTGAGAAACGACAGCGGAATGTCCAGATCCAGCAATTGGCTGTGGACACCGCGCACACCCAGCCGGCGGTCGGTTTGCGCTGCAAGGAGCAGGGCATCAATGACCTTCAGACGAATCAGGCTGGTGCGCAGCCCGAAACTTTTCAGCAGCAGCCGGATGCGTTCGTTACCGTGACGCTCGACGCGTTGCTCGAAATCGCTCGCGTGGGGGCTCATCGAAGCTCCTTTTGGCGCCTGGCTACCGTCCGTTGGTAGTTGCGAGTTGTACATGCGATTACTCCTTTTCAGAGCCTGATCAGGAAAGGTTATTTTGCTCTCTCTAAACAAGACGTATCAGCACGACAAATCATGAAAGAAAAAATGTAGAAAATTTGTCGGCAATTCGTCTTTTCCTTGTCATCCGGGCTCAGGCTGGCAACTTCGTCGGCTAAATTATTTTCTTCGACTTCGTTTCTTGATCAGGCTCATCGCGTGCGACGCGTGGGCGTTCTTCGCATTTCGATCAGGAGCGGGCGTGACTATTTCCAGGCAATTAACCGGACTGGCCGTTGCCAGCATGTTTCTCGGGCTGAGTCTGTCGGCCCATGCGCTTGCGCCGTCCACCTCGGCCAGCGCCGATATTCGCCGCACTGCTTTTGGCGTGCCGCACATTCGTGCAGAAAACGAACGTGGACTGGGTTTTGGCATTGGCTATGCCTATGCACAGGACAACCTGTGCCTGTTGGCCAACGAAATAGTGACCGTCAACGGCGAGCGCTCGCGCTATTTCGGTCCGGAGCAATTGACGGTCGAGGAGCGCGAGAACCGCGTCAGCGATGTGTTCTTCACCTGGCTCAATACCCCTGAGGCGGTGACCGCGTTCTGGCAAGCGCAGCCGGCCCCGGTGCGCGATCTGATCGAGGGCTACACCGCGGGTTACAACCGTTATCTCGCCGAGCGCCGTCAGCAGGGTTTGCCCCAGCAATGCCAGGGCGAGTGGGTGCGGGACATTGCCCCGCAGGATCTGGTCAAGCTCACGCGCCGTCTGCTGGTTGAAGGGGGCGTTGGCCAGTTCGCCGAAGCGTTGGCCGGCGCGACACCGCCACAGGCAACCGCTGCTATTGAACCGGGTGCGCAGGCCTACCGTTTGGCGGATGCACGGCAGCAACGCTTTGCCCTGGATCGTGGCAGCAACGCCGTGGCGGTGGGCAGCGAGCGCTCGTTCAATGGTCGCGGCATGTTATTGGCCAATCCGCACTTTCCGTGGGTCGGCGGCATGCGTTTTTATCAAATGCACCTGACCATTCCCGGCAAGCTCGACGTGATGGGCGCCGCGTTGCCGGGCCTGCCGATGATCAACATCGGTTTCAACCAGCACCTGGCCTGGACCCACACCGTCGATTCGTCGAAGCACTTCACCCTGTATCGCCTGCAACTGGACCCGAAGGATTCAACGCGCTACCTGCTCGATGGCCAATCGCTGCCGATGCACAAGCAGACCGTGACGGTGCAGGTCAAACAGCCGGACGGCCAGTTAGTGGCGGTTGCGCGTGACCTCTACAGTTCGCAATTCGGGCCGATCGTGCAATGGCCGGGCAAGCTCGACTGGGACAAGCAATACGCTTATAGCCTGCGCGATGCCAACCTCGACAATGATCGGGTGCTGCAGCAGTGGTATGCGATGAATCAGGCCACCACGCTTGAGCAACTGCAGGATTCGGTGCACAAGATTCAGGGCATTCCGTGGGTCAACACCCTGGCTGTCGATGATCAGGGGCAGACGCTGTACATGAACCTGTCGGTGGTGCCGAACGTCAGCGCGGACAAACTGGCCAAGTGCAGCGATCCGCGCGTCGGCACGCAAATGATCGTCCTCGACGGCGCCCACAGTGCCTGCGCCTGGGACATCGACCCGAAGGCTGCGCAGAAGGGCATTTACGCCTCCAGCCAACTGCCGCAACTGCTGCGCAAGGATTTCGTGCAGCACTCCAACGATTCCGCGTGGCTGGCCAACCCGGCGCAACCGCTGACCGGTTTCTCCCCGCTGATCAGTCAGGACGGCCAGCCGCTGGGCTTGCGCTCACGGTTTGCGCTGGATCGCCTGGGCAGCCTGAGCAAAAAAGGTCCGCTGGCAGTGAAGGATCTGCAACAGATGGTCATGGACGATCAGGTGTATCTGGCGACCCAGGTGGTGCCGGACCTGCTGAAGTTCTGTGCCGGTGACCTCGGCAGCGATGCGCAAGCACTGAAACCGCTGTGCGCCAGCCTCAAGGCGTGGGACGGTCGGGCCAATCTCGATTCGGGTCTGGGCCTGGTGCACTTCCAGAACGTCATGCAGGCGTTACAGGAATCTGCCGATATCTGGCGCGTCGCCTTCGATCCAAAAGATGCGCAACACACTCCGCGCGGGTTGGCGGTCGAGCAGCCTGCGGTCGCCAAGGCCGTGCGTGAAGCGATGCTGGCCTCGGTGGCCACGACTGCCAAAATGGGCCTCAAGCCAGGCACGCGTTGGGGCGATATCCAGGTGGTCAGCAGCGGTGGCCAGCAGACGCCGATTCACGGCGGGCCGGGGACCTTGGGCATCTACAACGCGATTCAAAGTGTGCCGCGCGAGGACGGCAAACTGGAAGTGGTCAGCGGCACCAGTTACCTGCAAGTCGTGACGTTCGACGAGAAGGGGCCGCATGCTCAAGGTCTGCTGGCGTTCTCGCTGTCCAGCGATCCTCAGTCGAAGTATTCGCGTGATCAGACCGAGGCGTTCTCGAAGAAGCAATGGAGCGTGCTGCCATTCACCGAACAGCAGATCAAGGCTGATCCGCAGTATCAGGTTCAGACCGTCGGCGAAGCGTTGGACAAGAGCGGTAAAGTGGCCGTGCAGTAAGGGCTGAAGTTGCCGGGTAAAACGAAGGCCGCGCTCCTCAAAGAGCGCGGCCTTCAGCTTTTTGGCGGTTGCTGCGGCAGCGAGTTGATCACCGGGTTACCTTCCTTGTTGCGCGTCAGGTAGACCGGCAACACTTTGGGCAGAGCGCTGGGCAGGTTGTTCAACTCTTTGATGTTGTAGATGCCACCCAAACGGATCGAGCCGGTGCTGCTGTCGGCGAGCATCAACGGTGTGTCGAGGTAGCGGTTGATCAATGGCAGGGCGTCGTTGAGCGCGAGGTTATCCAGCACCAGTTTGCCGTTGCGCCAGGCCAGCGCGTTGTCGCCCGGGTAGGTCTGGCTGATTTGCGGCATGTAGTCGCCTTGCTTGTAGCGGGCCTGCATGGATGGCCCGAGACGCAAGCCGTCGCCGGGCAGTGCCGTATTGCTGCTGACCAGCACCGAGCCTTCGATCAGGTTGACCCGCACCTGATCTTCATACAGCCAGACATTGAATCGGGTACCGGTGACGCGGATCTTGCCTTCGCCGGCGCGCACCACAAACGGGTGCGTCATGTCATGGCTGACGGTGAAGAAGGCTTCGCCCTTTTTCAGCGTGACGCGGCGTTCGTCCTTGTAGTTGCTGAAGGTCAGATCAGTATTGAGGTTCAGTTCGAGTTGGCTGCCGTCACTCAGGGTCACCTGACGGACATTGTCGGTGGCGGCGAAATGCTGATAGCTGTTGGGCAACCAGCCAAGATTCCAGCCGGCGACTGCCGCCAGTGGTAACGCCAGGGCGCAGACACCAGCGGCTAGGGCGTATTGCCGCCATGCACGCGAAGGTGGCCGGATCGGCACGACATTGGCGGCTTCAGGCCGTGGCAGGTGCTCGGCAACGTCCCAGATTTCCAGCATCGCTTCATATTCGAAGGCATGCAGGGGATGCGCGTCGTGCCACTGTTGGAAGTCGCGACGCTCTTGATCCGTACAATCGACGGCGTGCAGACGCATGCACCAATGCGCGGCGGCATCGGTAATCGCATCGTATTCGGCTTCCGAGAGAGTGTCTTGGGTCATTGACTCGTCCTGATTTCGCACATTCTAACCTTTGCAGGAAGTTGCCGAGAACCTGTGTCATGGCAATTACCCATCAAAGTGGAACTTATTTTCTCCGTTGGCGCCCAAAAAACAGGACGCGAATGACTACTATCCATAAATGGAGTGAAAAAATGATCAAAAAGACCTTCACCGCGCTGATTATCTCAGCCGGTTTGCTCAGCGCCGGTACAGCCATGGCGGACAAGCCGGGCGCGGGCTGGATCACCATCGAAAAAGCCATCGAAATCGTCAAGACCAAGGCCGGTTACACCGAAGTCTACGAGATCGAAGCGGACAACAACGGTTACTGGAAAGGCGAGGGGCGCAAGGCCGATGGCGTTGTCTACGAGTTCCGCATCGATGGCGCTTCGGGCAACGTGCTGCGGGATCAGAAAGACTGATCACCCATGACACGCGCAAGGCGCAGGTTCAGACCTGCGCTTTTTTTTGCCTGGATTCAGGGCGCCGGCACCGGATCCAGTTGTCGGCCCATCTCGCAGATGAGGCGAGCGATGGAGTCGGCATTGCGCAAAATCACCTCGATGCGCGCGTCGGCTCTATCCGGATCGAGAAAGGCGTCGCGGGCGTCTTCCATGGTCGGGCTGCGGGTCAGTGACAGAATTTGTTTGCTGAGGTCTTTCGCCCCGGAAATCTTCTCCAGGCTGACATAGGCGTGTTTCTTGCTGATCCAGCGCGCAAACAGTTCCTGGCGCGGAGTCGTCAGCGACAGCGCCGCGGACTGAAAACGTTGCAGATCGTGCTGAATACTCACCCCATACAACGTGAGGGTGGTGATCAGGTCGGCAAACGGCCGCCGCGACTCCAGCGAAGCAAAATCTTCAGCGTTGGCAAACTGGTGGGCGAACTCGTGGATCAGTGTCGCTGCGCGGGCATGACCATCAACGTCGAAGGGTTCAGCGAGCATCCCTTTGTACACATCCAGTTGGGGATCGAAAAAGTGTTCGGTGAAATGCACCATTTTCCGATGATCATTCATCAGCACGAACGCAATGATAGATGACGCGAAAATGTTGGAGCCGACCACGAAACGTTCGGTGTTCATCAGATCATCGTCGGGATCCACCAGTGCTTTGCAGATCGGTACGATCACTTCTTTGAGCTTGCTCAATAAACCGGTTTCAACACTATCCACTCCGAAAAACACCCGCAGAAAACCATCCAGACGTGTGCCGGGCACGTTGGCCTTGAGTTGTGCGAGGTTGTGCAGGCTGTTGAAAGCGTAGAGGCGCGCAAGGTCGATGGAGTGCTGAATCATCTGCGCCTTGGCGGGGTGCATCTGGCGTATTTGCGCCATGCCCGTTGCCTCGATGTTCAACAGCGTCCGGCGATCCTGCTCGACGCTGTAGCGCCGATACAGTTTCGACACGGCTTTGCCGTGGTGCACGGCATGTCGGTCGGGCGCCAGCACCAGCCGCGAACCGTTTTGCCGGAGTGACGGGCCGGGTTGTTCGTCCTTGACGATCTGCCACACGGCCCCCGGTTGTTCGACGCGGTGGACCTTGCCGGCAATGGCGGCATAGCTGCGCTTGTTGAGCGGATCCTCATAAGTGCCGGTTCTGGCGTCGCGCTTGAAGTTCTCAAGGGCCACGTCCGTTGCTTCAAGGCCCTGCAACTCGGTGCGCAGCGGTGAGGTCGGGCGAATCTGTGACCAGCTTGGAGCAACCAATGCAGAGGACGCTGGCATCGCGTCGCTTTCTTCAATCGTGACCGTAGGGGTTGCTGTTGTTTGCAGGGTTTGCTCGGTGATTGCCTGGTTTGCCAGTCTGCCCAGACTGATCATTTGCACGGCACCGGCGATAAAGGTTTTCAGCGCTTGCGACCAGTGATGATCCTGCAGGTTTTCCGCCGAATTCTTGAAGTCCTTGTAAGCCTGCCAAAGAAACGTGACGTAGGAAATTTTGCCGGGCAGCAGGCCGGCGATCAGATTGGCGCCATGGCTGAAGAGGTTTTTTGCCGCCTCCCAATCGGCTTGAGCGCTGCTTTGCAACTGGCAGCCCAATAATTGCGGGAGCAGTTTGAGGTTGTCACTGAAGAAACGCTGCAACAGATTGCCGGTGATCGCGTTGCCGGCCAGGGTCATTTCACTGCGCTCGCCTGCGGTCGACTGAAACAAGCCACGGAACACTGACTGCTGGTCCAGCGGTAAGCGCCGGATGACCAGATCCTGAAAACTGCCCGGTGTGTTCACCGCCGCAATCACGCTCGCTTCGTCGGCGAACTCGCGAAAAATCTGCTCGGCATACGGTGCGTACAAAGTCAGTGGGCCGTGATGACCACTGCCCGGGCCAATCAAATACAAGCCCAACGTTTCCACTGCCGTCGAGCCTGCGGTCTTGATCAACGACAACGGATAAGCAATGGCATGTGCGCCAGCGACCGTCGCGCGGGCGATGCCATCGGGGATGTCCAGCACCTGACTGAGGAAATCGAAGGCGCTGCCCGAAAGTTTCTGCTGCAGCTTCAATCCATGCGCGTGTTGCAGCAGTTGCCAAGGCAACTGGCGAATAAACCGTTGCTTGCGCGCTATGGCCTGTGATGAGCCATCAGAGAGTGCCGCGACGATTTTTTGCGCGAACGTCGTCGGGATTGCCAATGACAGCAACAGTTGCCGGACGGCGCCTTGATCCAGCCCCGTCGGTAGTTTTTTACGGGTCTTTGAGGCGACAGAGAACCCCGTGCCCTGAGCGATATTGATATGGTTCAGGGCAAATTCCGGCAGCGTCCGAGCCGGGCCGGCCAGCGCCAGATCAGGCGTGATCTGGATGTCTTCGGGATCAAGATCACTGCCCTTGAATCGAGCGCCAAGCAACGACTTCAGCGTCTGGCTGACGTGCTCGGCGAGCGAGGGCAGATCACTCAAATAGTCTTTGTGCTCGACCACGCTATGGCGCCACTGCTCAAGCAGTTCCAGATGCAGTTGCTGTTCCGCCACCGGGGCCATGCCCAGCCAGGCCGGGAGCGACTGTTGTTGCTGCAGGGCTTGCGCAAAATTGATGCTGCGCAGCAGGTTGGTATCCACCGTGGCTCTTTTGCTGGTCGCCAGTGCTGAGGTCAGCCCGGGGTGGCCTTGAAAACGCTGGCGAAGTGTGTCGCAGCGGGCGAGAAAATGTTCGATGGCCGACTGCATGCGTTCGTGCAGCACATTCTCTTCAATCAGACGCAGCGCGCCCAAGGTGTATTGCTGGTGCGGCTGATGGTCACTGGGCAGCAGATTTTCGACCAGCGACAGGCGTCCGACACTGTCCTCGAGCCGCCGCTCGAGCGCCCGCCGCGCAGCGTTAATGCTGGCAAATACCTCGAGGCCCCGCGCAGGACTCCACAGGATGGCCTTGCCCGAGTGAGTGTCGTCGAGGCCACCGCGTTCGGTGAGCAAGACGCAGTGGGCCAACGGCAAGGGGGGGGGGGTGCCAGGGTTTTGCAGTGTGAGTGACCAGGCATCGGGGCGAAAACCGTTGAGCGAGCCGCGATTGTCACGACTGGATTGCTCAGGATGAAACACCGTGTTGACGATCGCCCGCTCAGCGGCGTTGAGTGAACCACTGAGGACGCGCAACGCGGCTTCCTGGGTGACACCGACAAAGAGAGAATGGGCCAGCCGTGACTTCATGTTCTCAAGGAAACTGCGCTGCTCGCTGGCCCGGGTGGTTGGCTGGCTGCGGAATGAACCGGTCAGTAACGCGTCGATGCCCTTGCAGGAACGTTCGACCTCTTGTGCTTTATGCGCCAGCACTGCCGAGGGCTGTTGCACGCCCGCCAGCACTGGCCGCGTCGACCAGCGCTCACCGGCATCCAGTGCCATCAACCGCTCATGGACCATGGCGCGAATATCCAGGGCCTTGTCGAACATCGCATGGATATCGACCGCGCCGTCGCTGTGCCGGAACATCTGCAAGGCGTATTCGATGTTCTGCCGCTGTTTGGTGATGATGGCTTCGAACAGTACTTTGAAGATCTCGCCGCCCAGGCTTTCGCCGGTGACATGGGGTCGGTCAAAACCAATAAAGCGTTTGCGCTCTTCGAGATTCAACAAAGCATAAAATTCGTCCTGATGGCCGGCCGCCTTGAATTTGCTCAACACAGTGGCTTTCAGGTCGTTGTAGTCCTTGAGCACTTGCAGGCCGTGGCTCGGGGTGTAAAGACAGGCATCGGCATGGCTGATCATCAACGAACCCGCCAGTTCGACATAGTTGGCCTGATATTCCCACAGGCGCACGTTTTCGATGGTTGGCCGGCGGCTGGACAACGCCGCCGGGCGAATCATTTGATGCAGCGTGGCGAACTGGCGGGCGTCGATGATCTCGGCTTCGCGCTTGAGCATCAGTTCGGCGCGCGCCTGCTCCAGCAACACTTCGGCAAAAAACACGCGCCGTGGCGATCCTGCCGCGCAGGGCGCGTTCCAGTAACGTTCCATTTCGCTGAACAACAACACCAACAGTTTGTCCGACACCTGCTTGAGTGCCTCTGCCCAGATCTGCTGGTCACCCGCGGTGGGGACATGTGCGGGATTAGAAAACTCGTGTAACTGTTTAACCGGCCAGTTTCGATGGCGGTAAAGCATCAACAATCCCTCACTGAGGCTTTTTGAATCGTGCCATTGGCGGCTCAGCGTCGAGTCCGCATCCGGTGTGTAAAAGCTGATGCGGGTTTGCGCTTGGTGCAGGTTGGTAAAAGCGCTGTTCAAAGCGTCATCCAGCAGTTTTTCCAACAGGGCTGTCAGCGCCGGCAATTGCTTGAGCTCGGCGAGCAGCGCTTCGGCATTCAATTGCTGACACGCGCGAATCGCAGCCGTTTGGCTATCGAAAATATCCCCTTCAAGGGTTTCGTACGTCAGCGACAGGGCGCTTTGCTCAGCGACCTGCCTGCGCTGCGACAGCGCGAGAAACGCTAACAGATCGTCGTCTTCCTCGGCTTTGCTCAAGCGCACCTCAAACAGTGTTTTCAGGGTGTCGAAGCTTTCGTATTTTTTGATGCCGTCGTAGGGCGTGTAGAGGAAAGCGGCTTTATCGTCGCTGTCGCCGCACAGGACAAAACTGCCGGCCAGGTTGATGGGGGGCTGGCTGCCGGCGTTGATCCAGATCGCTTGCGCGAGCATCGGCGGGGTTTGCTCGATGCGCAGCGCGTGGGTGGCCAGTGTGACGTTGGTCAGCCAGTCGAAATCGCTGTCGTTGAGGTTGTGGGCTTTACCCAGCGCCTTCCACAGGCCGGGGAAATTCAGCGTTTCGGGAAACAGCAGTGGCGCAATAGGCTCAGGCATCTTCGAGTCTCGGTAGGCGCGTTCCGGCGCGAGAAATAAGACGCAAGGCTAGGGTGCGAGAGGGCGACGCAGGTGGTAGATAGTTACCGCACGCGTCCTGCAAAGCGCAGAGGCGTGGCGCTCCCGGCAACATCGAAAGGTTGACAGCCGGCGGGTCGGGCATGGTTAATCGGTTTGCCGTTTGTTCGTACGCTGTTGTTCCCTCCAATAATCATTCTGGAGCTTCAGATGTCTGCGCCTCACGATCATGTCTCTGCTGCTGTCTCGCCGGCGCTGTCGCTCGACGCGCTGAAGCAATTGCTCGAAACGATTTTTCTGCGCCACGGCACTTCCAGCGAAGTGGCTCAGGTGCTGGCGGCCAATTGCGCCAACGCCGAGCGCGATGGCGCTCACAGCCACGGTGTCTTTCGCATTCCCGGTTACGTGTCCACCCTGAAAAGCGGCTGGGTCAATGGCCACGCCGTGCCGCAGGTCGAAGATGTCGCGGCGGGTTTTGTCCGTGTCGATGCCGGTAACGGTTTCGCCCAGCCGGCATTGGCTGCTGCCCGGCCATTGCTGGTGGAGAAGGCGCGCAACGCCGGCATCGCCGTGTTGGCGATTCGCAACTCACACCATTTCGCGGCCCTGTGGCCGGACGTCGAACCGTTCGCCGAGGAAGGGCTGGTGGCGCTCAGTGTCGTCAACAGCATGACTTGTGTGGTGCCGCATGGCGCCGACCGGCCGCTGTTCGGCACCAACCCGATTGCCTTTGCCGCGCCGCGGGCCGGCGCCGCGCCGATCGTGTTCGATCTGGCGACCAGTGCCATTGCCCATGGCGATGTGCAAATCGCCGCGCGCAAGGGTGAACGACTGCCGGCGGGGATGGGCGTCGACAGCCTCGGTCAGCCGACCCAGGACCCGAAAGCCATTCTGGAAGGTGGCGCACTGTTGCCGTTTGGCGGGCATAAGGGGTCGGCGTTGTCGATGATGGTGGAGTTGTTGGCAGCGGCGCTGACCGGTGGCAATTTCTCGTTCGAGTTTGACTGGTCGAATCATCCTGGCGCAAAAACCCCGTGGACCGGGCAGTTGCTGATCGTGATCGATCCGAGCAAGGCCGCCGGGCAGAGTTTCGCCGAACGCAGCGAAGAGCTGGTGCGGCAGATGCACGGGGTCGGGCTCAAGCGGCTGCCGGGGGATCGTCGCCATTGGCAGCGCGCCAGATCGCTGGCTGAAGGGATTGTGCTGGATGCGGCGACACTGGCGAGTTTGCGTGAGCTCGCGGGTGTATGAATTAAAAGCCCCTCACCCTGACCCTCTCCCGGAGGGAGAGGGGACTGATTGAGGTGAATGGACGAGGTGCGCCAACGTCAAAGATTGAGCTGAACTGAGGTTTGAAAGCACTAAGCTGTTCGAACCTTGCAGGCATGAAAAAGGCGAACCCGTTGGGTTCGCCTTTTTTGTGCGCGCCTGACTCAGCGACGGCCGAGCAACAAGCCGACCACCAGACCGAAACCGGCCGAGATCGCCACGGTCTGCCACGGGTGGCCGCCGATGTAGCTTTCGGTCGCATCAACCGCCGGTTTGGTGCGATCGCGTACGCTCGACACCGAGTCCAGCGCCTGTTGCAGTTTCAGGGCGATTTGTCCGCGCAAGGTTTCCGCTTCCTCACCGACCAGTGAGGCGCTGCTCTTGAGCAGTTTGTCCGACTCTTCGATCAGAGCCTGAAGTTCGCTGAAGGCTTGATCCTTGATTTGGTCTTCGGCGGCTTGCACGGCGGATTTCCGGGCCATTGGGTGACTCCTTGCAGTTGAATGGACAGTGAACAATGGAGTGTGACGCTTGCTGAAAAGTTGCACTGAATTTAGGCCAGAAAGAAAAACCTGCGCCGGAGATTTACCCCGAGCGTGTAAGATGTCGCCATTTTACGCAGCAGGATAATTCCCCATGAGTTTCAATCTGGCCGACAAATCCCTCGCAGAGCGCGCCGCGCTGGAAGACGAGAAATCCCGTCTGTTCGAACTCTGGCAGAACAATCTGGGCAAAGCCAAAGGCGAAGCCGCGCGGTTGTTCGGCGAGCGCGCCAAGCGCAAGGGCAAATGGGCGGAATGGGTTCGTGCCGAGCTGGACGGCATGTCGCCGCCGGAATTCGCCAACATGGTGCGCAGTGAAGTCAATCGGCTGATGGCCGCCAACAAGTAACGCCTCAGCTGAACGTCGCGGCAATCGCCTCGCGGACCTTGACCACCAGCGGATCGATCGGCGCGCTGGTGCGCCAGCCCAGCTCGATGGGATAACGCGGCAATTGCAGCGGGCAGGGCAGCAGCGCCAGGCCGCTGAGGGCCGCGATGCTTTCGGCGGCATGCGCCGGAATTGTCGCCACCGCCGCACTGCCCTTGAGCAGGTAGGGCAACGCGGCAAAATGGCTGGTTGACGCACACACCCGCCGACTCAAACCCAGCGCCGCCAGACCTTCATCGGTGATGCCGATAAAACCGCCGGACGACACCAGCAGGTGCTCGCGGGCGACAAATTCTTCCAGACTGATCTGTTGTTGTCCGGGCGCCAGGCTCGCCGGGTCGAGCAAACACGCATATCCGCCTTCGCCCAACACCTGACGGCTGAGCAAACGCTCGGCAAAGCCACCAGCGGTGATTGCCAGATCGATGCTGCGCTCCATCAATGCCCGCGCGACGATCTGGCTGTGGGTCTGGCGGAAGATCAGCCGCAGTTTCGGCGCACGGTGGGCGATTTCCTCAATCAAGCGCCGGCCATAGGCGATTTCGAAGTCGTCGGAGAGCCCGATCGTCACCGAGCGACCGTCGTAGTGCTGGGTGGACGGATCGACCATGGCCAGACTCTGCCGGCATTTGTTCAGCGCCTCGCTGACCACCGGTTTCAACTGATTGGCTTTAAGCGTCGGCGCCAGTCCGCGCCCGGTGCGCACGAACAGTTGATCGCCATAGACCTCACGCAAACGACGCAACGCCGCGCTCACCGCTGATTGCGTGACGCCCAGGCGCAGGGCGGCGCGGCTGGCGCTGGATTCTTCATGCAGCGCTTCAAAGACTTTCAGCAGGTTGAGGTCGACGGTTGCGATATTCATTTGGCTCATATCATTCAGCAGCGTTCGGGGCTTTATTCATGATCGCGTGGCGCCGGAGAATCAGCAACACCGGAATCTGATGGAGTGAACGTGATGCCTAAATCAATTGTTGCTGCGCTGCAGATCGGCGCCTTGCCCGGTGGTAAGGGCGAAACCCTGGAACAGATTCTGAGTTGGGAGAACGCTATCCGTGAATCCGCGGCCGCGCTGGTGGTGATGCCGGAGGCCTTGCTCGGTGGCTACCCGAAAGGCGAGGGTTTCGGCACACAGCTGGGTTATCGCTTGCCCGAGGGACGTGAGGCCTATGCGCGTTATTTCGCCAATGCGATTGATGTGCCGGGCGCAGAAACCGAAGCGCTGGCCGGTTTGTCGGCGCGCACCGGGGCCAATCTGGTCATCGGCGTGATCGAACGTGCTGGCAGCACTTTGTATTGCACAGCGTTGTATTTCGATCCGCAGGCCGGGCTGCTCGCCAAGCACCGCAAGTTGATGCCGACCGGCACCGAGCGGTTGATCTGGGGCAAGGGCGACGGCTCGACACTGCCGGTGCTGGAGACCCAGGTCGGCAAGCTGGGCGCGGTGGTGTGCTGGGAAAACATGATGCCGCTGCTGCGCACGGCGATGTACGCCAAGGGCATCGAAGTCTGGTGCGCGCCGACCGTGGATGAACGCGAGATGTGGCAGGTCAGCATGCGCCATATCGCCCATGAGGGTCGTTGCTTTGTGGTCAGTGCCTGCCAGGTGCAGGCTTCGCCGAATGAGCTGGGTGTGGAGATTGCCAATTGGCCGGCGGATCGGCCGCTGATTGCCGGCGGCAGCGTGATCGTCGGGCCGATGGGCGATGTGCTGGCGGGACCGTTGCGCGGTGAGGCGGGGTTGCTGACGGCAGAAATCGATACCGATGAGCTGGTGCGTGCGCGGTATGACTACGATGTGGTCGGCCACTATGCGCGACCGGACGTGTTTGAGCTGTCAGTAGATGAGCGCGCCAAGCCGGGAGTGCGTTTCAACACATGACTCAAGCCTGATAGAGAACCTGTGGGAGCGAGCTTGCTCGCGAAGGCGTCATCACATTCAACATTTGTGTTGACTGATATGCCGCTTTCGCGAGCAAGCTCGCTCCCACAGGGGTTCGTCACAAGCTTAAGTTTTGTGTTGTTGCAGCCATTCTTCGCGGGTGATTTCCCAGATTTCCCGTGGGAAGCGGCCGCTGACGAAATTGTCCTCATCGGTTCGAATCAAACGCATCCCGGCTCGCTCCGAGAGTTTGCGCGAGGCGGTGTTCGGCGCCGCTTTCGGTACGCGCATCAGCGGGCGATCAAGCACGTTGAACCAGTAATCGCTCACCGCCGCTGCTGCTTCGCTCATCAAACCCTGACCTTGCCATGCCGGTGCCAGCCAGAATCCCCGGTGGTTGTCCGGTTGATCCATGAGGCTGATATTGCCGATCAGTTGCTCAGGTGCGCTCTTCAGGCGAATCGACCAGTGCCATTCCTTGCCCGCCGCCAGGGCCGGCAAGGCAATGTCGCGCAAGTAGGTGAGGGCGCCATCGTCCGGGTACGGCCATGGCACGGCAGCGTTCAAATATCGCACCACTTCCCAGTACGGAAAAAGTTGCTGCACGGCTTCGGCATCGGCCAGTTGCATCGGGCGCAGGATCAGTCGTTCGGTGTACAGCGTCGGTGTGTCTTCCATAAACCTGCAGCTTCCCTCATGAATGTCTTTAAGGAACGAGGCAGACTAACGGATTTTTACCAGGTGGCGGCACTGGCCTTGGGCAGGCTGAGCTTGCCGCTGTCGACAAAACGCATGGTGCCGAACAGGCCACCGGCGAGTTTGCCGCGCAACACGTAGGGCAGGTTGTCGAGGGTTTGCGTCTGGCTCAGGCCGAGGGTCTGGCGCAGGACCGAGAACGCCGAGATGCTCACCGGCACGCTGACGATGCTTTCGGAAAAACGCGGGATCGAGCCGCTCTGGTCGCTGACACCCGACGCCAGCGAATGGCCGTTGACTTCCAGATCCAGGGCGATGCCGTTGTAATCGATGGCGGTTTCGTTGGGATTCTGCACGCGCAACTTGATCGCGAAACGCACTTCCAGGTCCTGGCTCGGCAAAGGTTCGAGGCCGACCACGTTGATGTTCACCGGATCACGGTTGGGAAACAGCGCGCAGGCGCTGAGCGACAACAGCAGTAACGACAGAATGACGGCTTGGACACGGCGCATAAACAGTCTCTCAACAAAAAAGGGCTGAACCGTTGCCGGCTCAGCCCTTTCTATTAAAGGCCAGACGTTAGCGGTTCAACTGTGCGACAGCCGTCGCTTGGGCAGGTTCACCTTTGGCCGGCATATCCGGGTTTTCCATGACTTGAAGAATAGAAGCTTCCGGGTCGAAGTCGTCTTCTTCCAGCTCGATGAATTCTTCCGGCAGAAAGATGTTCAGCACGATAGCGCACAACGCACCGACGGTGATCGGCGACTCGAAGATGTTGCGCAACGCTTGCGGCAGCTCGCGCAGGACTTCCGGCACGGCAGCGATGCCCAGGCCCATGCCCAGCGAAATCGCCACGATCAGCATGTTGCGCCGATGCAGGCCGGCTTCGGCGAGGATCTTGATCCCGGCCACGGCGACGGTGCCGAACATCACCAGCTCGGCGCCACCGAGCACCGGTTTCGGCATCAGTTGCAGCACCGCGCCGATCATCGGGAACAAGCCCAGCAGCACCAGCAAACCGGCGATGAAGAAGGCGACGTAGCGGCTGGCCACGCCGGTCAGCTGAATCACGCCGTTGTTCTGCGCGAAAGTCACCATCGGCATACTGTTGAACACTGCCGCCATTGCCGAGTTGAGGCCGTCGGCAAGCAGCCCGGATTTGATCCGGCGAATGTACAGCGGGCCTTTGACCGGTTGCCGCGAAATCATCGAGTTGGCGGTCAGATCACCGGCAGCTTCCAGCGGCGAGACGAGGAAAATCACCGCCACCGGCACGAATGCCACCCAATCGAAGTTGAAGCCGTACTTGAACGGCACTGGCACGCTGACCAGCGGCACCTCAGGCATGGAGGCGAAATCCACCGTGCCCATCAACCATGCCACCACGTAGCCGAGGGTCAGACCGATGACAATCGCGCCAAGGCGCAGGAACGGCACGTCGACGCGGTTCAGCACCACGATGGTGCCGATCACCAGTGCCGCCAGAAACACGTGGCTGGCAGCCCCCAGATCAGGCGCGCCGAAACCGCCGGCGATGTCGGTCATCGCCACTTTGATCAGCGACAGGCCCATCAACGTGATGATCGTGCCGGTCACCACCGGGGTGATCAGCATGCGCAATTTGCCAATGAACTGGCTCAGTACCACTTCGATGAAAGCGGCGAAAAAGCACACGCCGAAGATCGTCGAGAGAATTTCATCGGTGCCGCCACCGCGCGCCTTGACCATGAAACCGGCGCTGAGAATCACGCTGATAAAGGAAAAACTGGTGCCTTGCAGGCACAGCAGTCCCGAACCGACCGGGCCGAAACGCTTGGCCTGAACGAAAGTGCCGAGGCCGGAGACGAACAGCGCCATGCTGATCAGGTACGGAATTTCGCTTTGCAGGCCGAGGGCGCCACCCATGATCAGGGTCGGGGTGATGATGCCGACGAAGCTTGCCAGCACGTGTTGCAGCGCGGCGAATACGGTGGCGGTGAGATGCGGACGGTCGTTGAGGCCGTAGATCAGGTCGTTGTTGCGCGGGGCTTTTTCAGAGGCGGTCATGGTGGTTTGCGTGCCGCGAGGCGGGGCCGGGTCAGAAAATGGAGGCGCAGGATGCCGGAAGAGGGCGGCGAGGGCAACGAGCAATAATTGCCTGAAAGGTCAGGTTTTTCAGGTGTCGGGCGCTAAATCGATTCATGCAAATGCGCTGAGCAGATCTTCTTCAAACGCTTTCTGCGCATCCCCCGGCACCTGCGCCCGGTGTCGGGCCAGATGAAACGCCACCTCAAAACTCAACACACCCTCACGCACCGTTCGCAGCAAACCTTTGTCCTGCCAGCTACGCGCATAGTGATCGGGCAGATAACCGACATGTTTGCCGGACAAAATAAAGGTGAGGGTGCCTTCAACCTGTTCCGACCGCGCCGAACAGACCTTGCCCTGAAACGGCTCGTCACTGCGTAAGAACCGGTACGGATGATCGACCCGGTCACACGCCTCCAGCGCCGCATCGCTGGGCGTCTCATCAGTGAACAGAGGATGGCCCGGCGCACAGTACAAATGTTGGGTTTCGCTGAATAACTGGCGGTAGTCGAACGCGCTTTGCACTTGCGAGAAATAACCGATCGCCAGATCCAGGCGCTGTTGCAGCAGCAGGCGTTCCATTTCCCCGGGCATTGCGCTGATCAGCTCAATGCGCACCGATTCGTCGCGCTCGCGAAAGCGCCGGATCGCCTCAGCGACGCGTTGCAGCACCGATTGATCGACCGCCTCGGAAATGCCCAAACGCACTTCGCCGATCAGACGCCCGGCGACGCCGTTGGATTGATGGCGAAAGGTTTCGATCGATTCAAACAGCGAGCGCACCGCGATCAGCAACTGCTCACCCTTGGGCGTGACGCTGAAACCGGCCTTGCCGCGGCTGCACAATCGGTAACCCAATCGGGTTTCCAGCTTGGCCATCTGCTGGCTGATGCTCGACTGGCTCAGGCCTAGATCCCCTTGGGCCGCACTGAACCCACCGCACTCGACCACCCGCACAAACAGGCGCAACAACTGCAAATCGATGTCGTGGAGTTGACCCAACATCACATTACTCCGCGATAAAGTCAGGATAAAAATTAAGGTATTTTTCTACTGTATCCGACGGCGCATCCTGCAACCACTTCCTCCGGTCAGGTGTTCGTCATGGCTCCCGTGTTCAAGCTGTGTTTCCCCGCGCTGTTGTTGTCGGTGGCTCTCCAGGCCCAGGCCGAGGACAAAACCCTCAACCTCTACAGTTGGGCCGATTATGTGCCGCCGCAAACCCTGCAGCGTTTCGAGCAGGAGACCGGCATCCACGTGCGTTACGACACGTTCGACACCTCCGAGGTGCTGGAAACCAAACTGCTCACCGGCGGCAGTGGCTATGACGTGGTGGTGCCGTCCTCCAGCGTGTTGGCCCGTGGCCTGGCGGCCGGCGCCTTGAAAGACATTCCGCACGAAGGGCTCAAGGGCTACGCCAATCTTGATCCGGACTTGCTGGAGAAGCTCGCGGCGGTCGACCCCGGTAACCGATATGGCGTGCCTTACACGTGGGGCACGCTGGGCCTGGGCATGAACGTCGAAGCGGTGCAACAGCGCTTGCCCGGCGTTGCGCTGAACAGTCTGGATGTGCTGTTCAAGCCCGAATACGCCAGCAAGCTCAAGGATTGCGGCATCGCGATTCTGGATTCGCCGCAGGAAGTCATCGGTCTGGCCCTGCATTACCTCGGTAAAGATCCCTACAGCACTGACAAGAATGATCTGGCCGCTGCCGAGGCGTTGTTGCAGAAACTGCAGCCCTCGGTGCTGTACGTCGCCACCGGGCGGCAGATCAACGACCTGGCCAGCGGCAATGTGTGCCTGGCGCTGACCTATAACGGCGACGCGAGCATGGCCGCCGATCAGGCGCGCAAGGCCAACAAGCCGTTTGAAGTGGCGTACCGCATCCCCCGCGAAGGCACATTGATCTGGCAGGACAATCTGGCCATCCCCAAAGACGCGCCGCACCCCGAAGCCGCGCGGGCGTTCATCGAATTCATGCTGCGCCCGGACTCGGTCGCCGAATTGACCAACACGCTGTTTTTCGCCACCGCCAATCAGGCAGCGACGCCGTTGGTGGATGAAGCGGTGCGCACCGATCCGGACATCTATCCGCCGGCCGAGGTGCGTGAGCGGCTGTATGCCGATCGCAGCATGAGCCTCAAGGACATGCGTCAGCGCACTCGTTTGTGGACCACTTTCCGTAGCCGCCAATAACCGCCAATAACCGCTAATAACAACAGGAGCACACCGATGGACGTGCCAATGCAAAACGACCAGGCCATGACCCGCGACAGCCTTTACGGCACCGCCGCTGAAAGCACCTACGCCGGGATCACCAGTTTCATGCGCCGGCGTTACAGCCGCGACTTGCGCGGCGTTGATGTCGCGGTCAGCGGCGTGCCGTTCGACACCGCGACCAGCAATCGCCCGGGCGCACGCTTCGGGCCTCGCGGGATTCGCGCCGCGTCCACCGGGATCGCCTGGGAACGCCACTGGCCATGGACGTTTGACCCGTTCGATCATCTGGCGGTGATCGATTACGGCGACTGCGATTTCGATTACGGCTCGCCGCAGAGCATCCCGCAAAGCATCGAAGCGCATGCCGAGCACATTCTCAACGCCGGCAGCGCGATGCTGACCTTCGGTGGCGATCATTTCATCAGCTACCCGCTGCTCAAGGCCCATGCGCGCAAACATGGCACGCTGTCGCTGATCCACTTCGACGCGCACAGCGACACCTGGCCGGACGAGGCGGGCCAGCGGGTCGATCACGGCACCATGTTCTGGCACGCAGCGCGCGAAGGCCTGGTCGATCCGGCGCGTTCGGTGCAGATCGGTTTGCGCACCACCAACGACGATCATATGGGCTTTCAGGTGCTCGATGCCCGGCAAGTGCATCGGCGCGGCTGCGACGCGATTGTCGAAGCGATTCGTGCGCGGGTCGGCGATAACCCGGTGTACCTGACGTTCGACATTGACTGTCTCGATCCGGCTTTCGCGCCCGGCACCGGCACGCCTGTCTGCGGTGGCTTGAGCACTGTGCAAGCGCTGGAGATTCTTGGTGGTTTGCGCGGAATCAACCTGGTGGGCATGGACGTGGTGGAAGTCGCCCCGGCCTACGACCACGCCGACGTCACCTCGCTGGCAGCGGCCACCCTGGCGATGGAAATGCTCTGCCTGTACGCCGCCAGACACAAGGTCGATATTTAATCAGCACAACATAACCCCTGTGGGAGCGAGCCTGCTCGCGAAGGCGTCAATTCAGGCGCCATCGCTGTTGAATGACAGACCGCTTTCGCGAGCAGGCTCGCTCCCACATGGGGTCCTCGATCCCTTGCAGGAGCCCGCTTTCGAAGGCCTCGATTCAGGCGGCCGGGATGATCGGCAGGTCCAGCGTTTGCGGGCCGGTAAAGCGCGGTGTGGCACTGGCAATCGTCTCGTGCGGTACACCGGCCGGCACGCTGCTGCTGTCTTCAAGGCGCGCCATGTGTTGTTCGCTCAGTTGCACCTCGAGTGCGCCGAGGGTGGCGTCGAGTTGTTCGCGGGTGCGCGAGCCGAGGATCGGAATCAGCGCGGTAGTCGAGCGTCGGGCTTTTTCGCGAAGCCAGGCGATGGCGACATGGGTCGGGCTGGCGTCGATTTCTGCGGCTACGGCCAGCAACGTATCGAGCAGGGCGGTTTCGCGGGCGCTTTTTTCCGCATGCACCAACATGCCGAGTTTGCTCGCACGATTGTTGTCATCGCCGCCGCGATATTTGCCCGTGAGGAAGCCGCCGGCCAAAGGTGACCACAGGGTTGCCGCCAGGCCAAGTGCTTCAGCCATCGGTAGCAATTCGCGCTCGGCAGTGCGCTCGGCGAGGCTGTATTCGACTTGAATCGCTGCAATCGGCGCAAAGCCACGCAGTTCTGCCAACACGTCAGCGCGGGAAACGCGCCACGCCGGGAAGTTCGACAAACCGGCGTAGTGGATCTTGCCGGCGCGCACCAGGTCATCAAAACCACGCAGGATTTCTTCCATCGGCGTCACGCCATCGGTCACGTGCGCCCAGAACAAATCAATGTGATCGGTGTTCAGGCGTTTAAGGCTTTCCTCAACCGCGCGAATCATGTTTTTACGGCTGTTGCCAGTGTGGGAAATGCCGTCGGCCGGGGTTGTGCCCATGCTGTATTTGGTGGCAATCACCAGGCGATCACGTTCCGGGGCGATGAATTCGCTGAGCATCGATTCCGACTGCCCGCCTTGATAGCCATTGGCGGTATCAATGAAATTACCGCCGGCCTCGAGGAAGCCATCAAAGATGCGTTTGGCTTCGTCACGTTCGGCGCCGTGGCCCCAACCGGTGCCGAAGTTGCCGGCGCCGAGCGCCAGTTCAGAAACACGCAGACCGGTTTTGCGGCCGAAAACCTTGTAATGCATGGCAACGTCCTCAATGGAAATTCGTCTGGTTTGATAAAATTACGGTCGAAATATTTCGCCAAGATTATGCCGATAATATTCGCTGTCAAGACGCTTGCCGCTCAACGGTCAAACCTGCTCATCACCGGCGCCAGACTCCTGCCATTTTCTGACACCAGGCTCTGCACTGGCCCCGGCGATCGCTGCGTACCTTGACGCGGCCAACGCGCGTGATACCCGTCGCGTCGGCAGTTTTTTTGCCGAGGATGCCAACGTGTTCGATGAAGGCCAGGATCAGATCGGCCCGCAAGCCATTGCGCAATGGATGCAAGACACCGCGCAACGCTATCAACTGCGGGTCGAAGTGCTCGACGTGTAGCAGCGCACCGGCAAAGTGCTGGTGCACGGCCTGATCAGCGGGACGTTTCCCGGCAGCCCGGCGCAATTGCGCTACACGTTGCGCCTCAACAACCAAGGCAAAATCGCCCGGCTGGATATTTCTCTGTAGGCATCGTGGCATACTGCCGCGCATGACTTTCGACTCTCCTCTCAGCGCCTGGCAACACGCCGTTCAGCACAAGGGCTTCATCCAGGATGAAGCCCAGGAACACGCAGTCTGGGCGTTGCAAAAATGCCATGAAGCCCTGCACGCCGGTGCCCGATCGGTCGCCGGCGTTTATCTATGGGGGTCGGTCGGACGCGGCAAGACCTGGCTGATGGACCAGTTCTATCAGAGCCTGCGGGTGCCGGCGCGACGGCAGCATTTCCACCATTTCATGGGCTGGGTGCACCAGCGCTCGTTTCAGCTCAGCGGGATTGCCGACCCGTTGCGCGCACTGGCTAAAGAACTCGCCAGCGAAGTGCGGGTGCTGTGTTTCGATGAACTGTTCGTCAACGACATCGGTGACGCGATCATTCTCGGTCGCCTGTTTCAGGTGATGTTCGATGAAGGCGTGGTGATCGTTTGCACCTCCAACCTGCCGCCGGATGATTTGTATGCCGATGGCTTCAACCGTGACCGGTTTGTCCCGGCGATTGCCGCGATCAAGGCGCACATGCAAGTGGTCGCGGTGAACGGCGCCGAGGATCATCGGCTGCATCCGGGCGCGCTGGAACAACGCTACTTTGTTGCCACAGCGGGCTCGGCCAGCGCGTTACAGCAAGTCTTTGAAACGCTGACGGCGGGACAATCGGCTCACGCTGAAGCGGTGTCGGTCGGCCATCGACAATTGCACGTGGTGCAGGCCAGCGAAACGGTGTTGTGGTGTCGCTACGCCGATCTCTGCGAGCAACCTTTCGCCGCGATGGACTTCATCACGCTGTGCGACACCTACCGCGCTATTCTGTTGAGCGACGTCCCCAACCTCAGCGCACAGAAGCGCGAAGGGCGCATCGCGCGCGGAACCGAAGATGGCGCCGAACGCGTGGTGGCGGGGGATCGTGAGTTGCCGCAGTTGTCCGTTCACGACGACGGGGTGCGGCGTTTCATTGCCTTGGTCGACGAGTGCTACGACCGCAAGGTGCCGCTGTATGTCGAGGCGCAGGTGCCGATGGACGCGCTGTACACCGAGGGTTATCTGGAATTCCCGTTCCGCCGCACCCTCAGTCGTTTGCAGGAGATGCAACTGCAGCGCTTTGCCGAAGCTTGAGTGAAGAGGGCGCAATCATGACCCAGCCGCTGTCCCATCATTTGCTGACCATGGCTTACCAAAATGCCTGGGCCAATCACCGTTTGGCCAAGGCCTGGACGCAACTTGACGCGGCCGATCTAGTGGCGCCACGGGTGAGCTTCTTTCCAGGCATTCGCCTGACCCTCAATCACATCCTGACCTGCGACTGGTTCTACGTCGATGCGCTGGAACGCGAGTTGCGTGGTGCGGAGCCGCATCCGGATTGTTATGTGTTTTTCAATCAGGACGAGCCGTTCACTGACGCGCAACCACTGCGCGAAGAGCAGGCCCACGTCGATCGGCGACTGATCGCTTATTGCGAGCAATTGCGCGATGCCGAGCTGGCCCGCATCGTCACCATCGCCCGCGACACACCGCAGCACGACAGCCGTCTGCGCATGCTCTCGCACCTGTTCGAGCATCAGATCCATCACCGTGGCCAGGTGCACGCGATGCTCAGTGATACGCCGGTGCAGCCGCCGCAACTGGATGAATTCTTTTGCGCCGGCGAAAGCACTCTGCGCGCCGAAGACTTTGCCGAACTGGGCTGGACTGAAGAGTTGATCTGGGGCCACTGATCAAGCGAACGATCTTTTGCATTTGCCGGTTGCCCGGCGGATCACGCCCGCGCTAAGGTCAGGTTGCCTTTCAGTGCGCACTTTGCGCGCCGGGGCTTTTGTGTGTTCGGGGATGGAAATGGATTCCGCAGAAATTCTTGTACTTCAAGCCAGCTACAGCAATCCAACGCACGCCGAGGCCATCGGTATCGTGCTCAATCATTATGCAGAAGACCCCATGGGCGGCGGTCATCCGCTCGACCCTGACTTGCTGCGCCGACTGCCTGATGAGCTGGCCCGACGCCCGCATGCGTTCAGTGTGCTGGCCTTCGTCGGGGGCGAGCCGGCCGGGCTGGTCAACTGCTTTGAAGGCTTCTCGACGTTTGCCTGCAAACCGCTGGTCAACGTGCATGACGTGGCCGTGGTCAGCAAATTCCGCGGCTTGGGTCTGAGCCAGAAAATGCTGCAAAAAGTTGAAGAAATCGCCCGTCAGCGCGGTTGCTGCAAGATCACCCTCGAAGTGCTGGAAGGCAACGCCGTGGCGCAGGGCTCCTATCGCAAGTTCGGCTTCGCGCCGGGCATGTTCGACCCGGCCCACGGGCAGATGCTGTTCTGGATCAAAAACCTCCAAGCCTAGAAGCCCCTCACCCTAGCCCTCTCCCAAAGGGAGAGGGGACTGACCGAGGTGTTTGGGCGAAGTACGCCGACCTGAAACATCAAGCCGAACTCAGGTTTTGAAAAGCACACAAAACAGCTCCTGTGTCTTGGAAGAGGGGACTGACCGAGGTGTTTGGGCGAAGTACGCCGACCTGAAACATCAAGCCGAACTCAGGTTTCGAAAAGCACACAAAACAGCTCCTGTGTCTTGGGAGAGGGGACTGACCGAGGTGTTTGGGCGAGATACGCCGATCTGAAACATCAAGCCGAACTCAGGTTTTGAAAAGCATGAAAATCGGCTCCCTTTCCCCCTCGCCCCTTTGGGGAGAGGGTTGGGGTGAGGGGGTTGGATCTTGCTGACCCAACCCTCTCTGCGAACTCGCGACAGCATAAGGTCGAACACCCCGCTCAATGCCCATAAAAAAGGCGCCCAATCAGGGCGCCAAACTGTCTTCTCCCAGGCCAGAGCGGAGCCATGGAAGGTCCATCGGTTGCTCGGTCGATCTCAGTTACGGTACGACTCGGTCACTTGCGCCGTCTGATCGGCGGGAACGCGAATTTCTTTCGCGTTGGCGTCGCTCTTCTGCGCGCTCTGGTCGTGGTGGACCGGGAAGTTGTCGTAGTAATAGTGCATGCGCTCAGCGCCGCCTTCGGCAAAAACGCTGGCAGAACCCAAGGCAAACAGCCCGGCAAGAATTGCGGTAGTGATTTTCATGGTGCCTCCTACTGAACAAGTGGGAGCCGTTCGTCCATGAAGCAGATCTCGAAAGAGAGTCTGTGCGGCATGAATTAACACCGGGTTAACGCCCGTTCAGTGTAGGTTTTGCAGCATGTTGCGAGGCACTATCGGACAGACGCGACACACCTGAAACCACGGTGTGCCGTGCCTGGAGGTGGGGTCAGAGCTTCCAGTCGAGGCTCAGGGTGACGGTGCGCGGGTCACCCCAGTACACGCCGTTGTAGAAGCCGACATTGTCGTAGTACTTCTTGTCGAACAGGTTGTTGACGTTGAGTGACGCCGACAGGTGTCGATCGAACTCGTAGCGCGACATCAGGTTGACGACGGTGTAGGCGTCCTGACTGATGCGCGTGCGTTCGGTGATGATGCGCCCATTGGCGCCGCGCCCGACCGGGCGATTGGCAGTGCCGTAGACGTCGCTCTGCCAGTTCACCGCGCCACCCACGGTCAGCGCGTTCCAGTTGCCCGGCAGGCGATAAGCCGTGGACAAGCGGAACATGTTCAGCGGTTGGTTGGTGTTGCTGCGTTGCTTTTCGCCATTGGCCGAGTGGGTGTAGGTGTAGCCGGCGGTCATGTTCCAGCCAGCGAGGATTTCCCCAGACACTTCGGCTTCGAAGCCGTTGACCTTGTTGCCCTTGCCACCGCTCTTGTAGAACTCCTCGCCGGTCGCCGGGTCTGGCGGTACCGAGTCATCCACCTCGGCGATGTTGTCCTGTTTGCTCCAGAACAGCGCGGTCGACAGATTCAGGCGCTCTTCGAGCAGACTGCCCTTGAGGCCCAACTCGTAATTGCTGCCGACCACCGGCTCCAGGTATTTGCGGTTGCTGTCGCGATTGCTTTGCGGCTTGAAAATGTCGGTGTAGCTGACGTACGCGGTGTATTCCGGCGTCAGGTCGTAGAGCAGGCCCGCGTAGGGTGTCCAGATGTCATTCTGGCGCTGACTGGTCGCATCGACGCTGCTCAACTGCAATTGGCTGTCGTAGTAACTGTCGCGGCTGGATTCTTCCCAACTGCCATAACGGCTGCCGAGCACGGCATGCAATTCGTCGGTGAGGCTCAGGCGCGTGGCCAGGTAACCAGCCTTCTGCAGGGTCTTGCTTTTGGAACCGTTCAGGCCAGTCACGGTGTCAGGGAATTTGCCGATATTGCCCATGTACTTCCAGTCACGAATGCTTTCGTAATCCGCCGCGCGCGGGCCGTCAACGGTGTAGGGCGAATCGGCGCGGTATTCGGCTTCGCCATAACCGAGCATCAACTCATGTTCACGCCCCAGCAACGAGTAAGGGCCGGAGACGTTGAAGTCGTAAGCCTTCATGTTCTGATCGCCGATCATGTGCCCCATATAGGCGGTCATTCCGCTGCGATCAGCCTCGGGGAAACCGCCACCCCCGTAGTAAGTCTTGCCGTCGGAATCACTTTTGCGGTGGGTGTACGCCGCTTTCAGGTGCCAGCCGCCGGCCAGCTGTTGATCGAGCGTGGCGAAGGCCGTCTTGTCGCGCAGCGGCCAGGAGCTCCACGAAGTCGCCATGTTGGTCGACCGCCCGAGCCCGGCCTTGCTGCCATCGGCATTCCAGTACGGCACCGTCCCCCAGGATGTGCCTTGAACCTGTTTGTCCTGATAGTCATACCCCACCGCCAACACGGTGGACTCGGTCAGATCGGCCTCGAGAATGCCGTAGCCCACCTCGCGTTGCAGGGCGTATTTGTCGCGGACCGACTGACTGTCGCGATACGCCAGCACCGTGCGGCCGCGCAAACGGCCATCGAAGGCCAGCGGTCCGCCGACGTCCACGTAACTGTAGTAATCGTCGTAGCTGCCACCGCTGACCCCGGCCAGCGCCTGCAATTGGGCGGTCGGCCGCTTGCGCACCATGTTGATGGTTGCCGACGGATCGCCGGCGCCCGTGGTCAGGCCTGTCGCACCGCGTACCACCTCGATGCGATCGTAGATGATGGTATCGGCGTCGGACTTCATCCGGCCGAAAGTGTTGAGCATCCCGTCAATCTGGAAGTTATTGATCGCATAGCCGCGCGACGAATAGCCGACCCGATCCGAGTCGAGATGTTGGACCACCACGCCCGTGGTCTGGCGCATGGCTTCGGTCAATGTACCGAGTTTGAAATCGTCCATCTGCTGACGGGTCACCACGGACACCGATTGCGGGGTTTGCTTGATCGACAGGTTCAGGCGGGTCGCGGTGCTCATGGCGCCGGTGGTGTAGGACTCGGTGTTTTCGGTGGTGCTGCCCAGGCCTTCGGCGCTGACGTTGGTCGCGGCCAGTTCGAGAGCCGGTGCGGCGGACTCCGGTGGCTTTTCAGCATCGTTTTCAGCCAACAGATCAGCGCTCAAAGCAGCGCTGCAGAGACCCAGGGTGAGGGTCATGGAACGGGTAATGGGCGCGAACATCGCAGCCGACTCCTTGTCGTCGAGGGAAAGTTTCCTTTGGTTCAAAGACGAAGAGGCTGGATGCGATTTAGTAACAAACGAGAAATATTATTATCTGAAGGTGTTTCGGGCATTAAAAAAGGGGCCGTTGGAGGCCCCTTTGGTTTTACTGCTCTGTGGCGTCCGCGACGGCCGCCTCGGGTTTTTTCGGCTTCATCAGGCTGAAGTCGATCAACGCGCGCTGTTCGGTCTGGTAGGGGTCGCCGATCAGCAGCGGGCGCGCCTTGAAGCTGTCGCTGACCAGGCTTTTGCTGTGGTCGAGTTCATCAAAACTCAAACCCGCGAGGTCGGCCCAGGTGTGGATCAGGTGCGAACTGCTGTACGGGCGATCCAGATCGCCGACAAAGTTCCAGTCGTGGGTGGCTTTCCACTTCGGCGATGCCCAGGCCATGAACGGAATGGTGTACATCGGTGCGGTCGGTTTGTTTTCGTTGCGACCCAAGGTCTTGTGGCCCACCGAGTCGAACACGTCTTCACCGTGATCCGAGAGGTACAGCAAGAAGCCGTTCGGATCGGATTTGGCGTAATCCTTGATCAGGCTCGACACGACAAAATCGTTGTACAGCACGGCATTGTCGTAGCTGTTGTAGGTGGGTACCTGGTCGTCACGCACGCCGGCTGGCACGCCGGTGCGGTCCTGAAACTTGTCGAACGTCGGCGGATAACGGTACTGGTAGCTCATGTGCGTGCCGAGCAAATGCACAACGATCAGCTTGCGCGGGGCCGCATCAGCCAGTGCCTTGTTGAACGGCTCGATCACGTCGCCATCGTATTGCGCGGCGTTCTGGTTGCGGTTGTTGTTCAGGTACACCTGCTCGTCAGCCTGTTCGGAGAACGTCGTGAGCATGGTGTTGCGCTTGGTCATGGTCTGCTGATTGGTGATCCAGAAGGTCTTGTAGCCTGCCTGTTTCATCATGCTGACCAGCGATGGCGTGGACAGGTACAGATCCGGATGCTCTTCGTCAGCGAAGGTCAGCACTTGCTGCAATGCTTCGATGGTGTACGGGCGCGGGGTGACGACGTTGTCGAACACCGCCAGTTGATCCTTGAGTTTGTCCAGTTCCGGCGTGGTGTTGCGCTGATAGCCGTAGAGGCTCATGCGCTGACGGTTGGTCGACTCACCGATGACCAGCACCAAGGTCTTCGGCTGATCGGCCGCCGCGTCCTTGAGGTTTTTCAGAGGCGGGATCTTGCTGACGTTATGCAGCATGCCCTGCATGTCGGCGAGGGTATCCAGGTAACGGTGATAAGCCACAGCCATCTGCCACGGCACCGCCGGCTCGATACGGGTTTCGAATTTTTCGAAGCCCTGTTCGAAGTTACCCATTCTCATGGTCTGTTTGACCAGCGGATAACCGACTACTGCGATCACGATGGCCGTCGCTGCTACCAGCGCGCGGCCACGGGGCATGT
Organism: Pseudomonas fluorescens; assembly: GCF_001648775.1. GTDB lineage: Bacteria > Pseudomonadota > Gammaproteobacteria > Pseudomonadales > Pseudomonadaceae > Aquipseudomonas > Aquipseudomonas fluorescens_M. The sequence continues at coordinate 455,463 of NZ_LVEJ01000010.1, read as the reverse complement.
ACACCGGGCGCAGGCGTGTCCACAGGAAGTAGGCGAACGCGGTGTGGGCGAGGAACGCTGCGACCATCCACCAGGCAAAGTACTGGGTCATGTACTCGCCCGCTTCAGAGATGTTCGACTCGAACATGATGAAGATGACGCTCTGCGAAAATTCCTGCTGATAGATGAAGAAGTAACCCAGGCTGGCCATCGAGCAAGCCCACAGCACCACGCCGATCAATGCCGCCAGCAGTTTGGTGCGCTTGGGGAACAGCAGCATCGGCGCCAGCCAGAGCGCGCTCATGAAGAACGCCTGACGGAATCCGCTAAAACCGGAGGTGCCGGTCAGCTGGATCAGCAGTTGGGTGATACCCGAGAAGTACCAGAAAAATACAAATAGCCAGAGAAGACCGGCCCAGTCGAAACCTGTCGCAGTCGTTTTGCTGCGTTTGAACAATGCCATTCGGCGCTCCAGCTCATTCGTTACAACCACCGCCGGAACATCCATGAAGCCGACGAACGGAGGCCGTACACGCAGGTACGGCCAGAATGGGGCGGAGTATTACGAAGCGAATGTGAAAAGTTTGTTAGTTTGCCTGACTGGCGAGGGGGCACATCGCGTCGGGAACAGCGGCTGCGGTTCCCGAGGGGAGGGGAGGATCAGGCGTGCGGGTGACGCTGAACGACCGGCAAGGGTTTCGACTGCAAGCCATAAGCCGATTGCAGTTGGGCCAGTTGCTGCTTCAACTGGTCACGCTCGTCTTTCAACTGGCGCAATTCATCGCGACGAATCGTCACGTACAGGGTTTGTGGCGGCATTGCTGTGTGTACTGTGCCCATTGCTCACCTCGCAAATGGCGTGCATCAACTGTAGGTCGCCCCGCGTGGCGGGTGCAGACTTACTATCGGCGCCGATTTTGATTTCTTTTGCCTGTGAATGGAACTTTTTTATTTTTCATGGTCGGTGTGTCTTCGACAGGATTCGGGGCGTTATCAGTCTGGATCGGGCACAATGCCCGGAAACTTCATCGCAACGCTCTGGACTAACCTCCATCAGTCGCGTTGGGCTATAACCAATGACACACATTTATTTGTAGTAAGGAGCATCAGCACATGCAACTCGGGATTATTGGACTGGGCCGCATGGGCGGCAATATTGCGCGACGTCTGATGCTCAACGGTCACACCACCGTTGTTTACGACCGCAATACCGCTTTCATCGATAACCTGGTCGCCGAGGGCTCCACCGGCGTCGCCGACTTGCCGGCACTGGTTGCCGGCCTGGCCAAACCGCGCGCGGTGTGGGTCATGCTGCCGGCCGGCGCGCCGACCGAAGACACCATCAACACCCTGAGCACGCTGCTCGAAGCCGGCGATACCATCATCGACGGCGGTAACACCAACTATAAGGACGACATTCGCCGCGCCAAGACTCTGGCCGAGAAGGGCCTGCACTACATCGACGTCGGTACCTCCGGCGGCGTCTGGGGCCTGGAGCGTGGCTATTGCATGATGATCGGCGGCGACGCTGAAACCGTGCAGCGCCTCGACCCGTTGTTCGCCGCACTCGCGCCGGGCATGGGTGACATCCCGCGCACCAAGGATCGCAAGTCCGATGACCATCGCGCCGAACACGGCTACATCCACGCCGGTCCTGCCGGTGCCGGGCACTTCGTGAAGATGATTCACAACGGCATCGAGTACGGCATGATGGCCGCGTTCGCCGAGGGTTTCGACATCCTCAAGACCAAATCCAGCGAGCGCTTGCCGGAAGATCAGCGTTTTGATCTGAACGTGGCCGACATCGCCGAAGTCTGGCGTCGTGGCAGCGTGGTGTCGTCGTGGTTGCTCGACCTGACCGCCGATGCACTGGCCAGCGATCCGAAACTCGACGGTTTCTCCGGCTCCGTCGCCGACAGCGGCGAAGGTCAATGGACCATCGAAGCGGCCATGGAACAAGCGGTGCCGGTACCGGTGCTGTCGAACTCGCTGTTCTCGCGCTACCGCTCGCGCGGTCAGGGCACCTTTGGCGACAAGATTCTTTCGGCCCAACGCTTCGGCTTCGGCGGCCATGTGGAGACACCGAAGAAATGACCCATACGATCCGCAGAAAATCCAAGGCAGAACCCGCACCACCGACCACGCTGTTTTTGTTCGGTGCCCACGGCGACCTGGTCAAGCGCTTGCTGATGCCGGCGCTGTACAACCTCAGTCGCGACGGCTTGCTTGACGAAAATCTGCGGATCGTTGGCGTTGACCACAACGCCATTACCGATGAGGCCTTCGCGCAGAAGCTCGAAGACTTCATCCGTACCGAAGTGGCGGCGAAGGTCGGCAAGGGCGATCAGATGCTTGATCCGGCCTTGTGGGCCAAGCTCGCCAAAGGTATCAGCTACGTCCAGGGCGACTTCCTCGACGACAGCACTTATTCCGCGCTGGCGGCGAAAATCGCCGACAGCGGCACCGGCAATGCGGTGTTCTATCTGGCCACCGCGCCGCGTTTCTTCAGTGAAGTGGTGCGCCGACTCGGCAGCGCTGGCTTGCTCGAAGAAACCCCCGAAGCATTCAGAAGGGTGGTGATCGAGAAGCCGTTCGGTTCCGACCTGCAAACCGCCGAAGCGCTGAACGCCTGTTTGCTCAAGGTGATGTCCGAGAAGCAGATCTATCGGATCGACCATTACCTGGGCAAGGAAACCGTGCAGAACATTCTGGTCAGCCGGTTCTCCAACAGCCTGTTTGAAGCCTTCTGGAACAACCATTACATCGACCACGTGCAGATCACCGCGGCGGAAACTGTCGGCGTCGAAACCCGTGGCAGCTTTTACGAACACACCGGCGCGCTGCGTGACATGGTGCCCAATCACCTGTTCCAGTTGCTGGCCATGGTTGCCATGGAACCGCCGGCGGCGTTCGGCGCCGACGCGGTTCGTGGTGAGAAGGCCAAGGTGGTTGGCGCGATTCGTCCGTGGACGACTGAAGAGGCGCGGGCCAATTCGGTTCGTGGCCAATACAGCGCCGGCTCGGTCGACGGCAAGTCCCTAACTGGTTATCGCCAAGAGCCCAACGTCTCGCCGGACAGCACCACAGAAACGTATGTGGCGCTGAAAGTGATGATCGACAACTGGCGCTGGGTCGGCGTGCCGTTCTACCTGCGCACCGGCAAGCGCATGAGCGTGCGTGACACCGAAATCGTCATCTGCTTCAAACCGGCGCCGTACGCGCAGTTCCGTGACACCGAAGTCGACGAATTGCAGCCGACCTATCTGCGCATCCAGATCCAGCCAAACGAAGGCATGTGGTTCGACCTGTTGGCCAAACGGCCGGGGCCGGCGTTGAACATGGCCAACATCGAGCTGGGTTTTGCTTACAAAGACTTTTTCGAAATGCAGCCGTCAACCGGTTACGAAACCCTGATCTACGACTGCCTGACCGGCGATCAGACGCTGTTTCAGCGTGCCGATAATATCGAGAACGGCTGGCGTGCGGTGCAACCGTTCCTCGACGCCTGGCAGCAGGACGCCAGTGTGCAGACTTATGCCGCCGGTGAAGATGGCCCGCAAGCCGCCGAAGACTTGCTGACTCGCGATGGTCGCGTCTGGCATGGCCTCGGATGAGTGACGCGCCGAAACAACCTATCCGTTTTCTGCTCAGTGATATGGACGGCACGTTGTTGCTGCCCGATCACACGCTCAGCCAGCGCACCATCGATGCGGTGCGTTCGCTGCGAGAGGCTGGCGTGTTGTTCAGCCTCGCCACGGGCCGGCCACCAAAAGCCATGTTGCAGCAGATCGAAGCCTTGGGCGTCGACCTGCCGACAGCGGCGTTTAACGGCGGCACTATCGTCAATCCCGATGGCAGTTTGTTGGTCGCGCATTACCTGCCGGCCACAACCGCGCTGATTGCCCTGGCAACGTTCGCCGATCAACCGGATGTGGAAATCTGGGTGTTCAGCGGTGGCGACTGGTTGCTCAAGGATCCGCACGGGCCGATGGTGCCGCGCGAACAGCACGGTCTCGGTTATCCGCCGGTGGTGGTCGAGAGTTTCGAGCCGTACCTGGAGCGCATCGACAAGATCGTCGCGACCAGTCACAACACCGAACTGTTGATCGAACTCGAGGCGCGCTTGCTGCCCAAGGTCAACGGCATGGCGCAGGTGTCGCGCTCGCAGCCGGTGTATCTGGACGTCACCGCGCTGGAAGCCAACAAAGGCACCGCGCTGGCGACCCTGGCCGAGCACTTGGGCATACCGCTGGAGCAGACCGCTGCGATTGGTGACGGCGGCAACGACCCGGCGATGTTTCATTGCGCAGGCTGGTCGATTGCCATGGGCCAGGCGGAGGAGGCGGTGAAGCGTCAGGCCGACGTGGTTACTGCGCCGAACACCGAAGATGGCGTGGCGCAAGCGATCGAGAAATACATCCTCCCTCGCTGACACCACCGAAAAAACAATGTGGGAGCGAGCCTGCTCGCGAAAGCGGTGTGTCATTCAACGAATCAGTTGTCGGACACTCCCTCTTCGCGAGCAGGCTCGCTCCCACAGGTTTATTCAGTGCTTGTCAGAGCCAGTAGCTCACCGCATACCAACCGAGCAAGCCCATCACGAAGGTGTACGGCAACGCCATCCACACCATCCGCCCATAAGACAAACGCACCAGCGGTGCAATCGCCGAGGTCAGCAGGAACAGAAACGCGGCCTGACCATTGGGCGTGGCCACGCTCGGCAGGTTGGTGCCGGTGTTGATCGCGATCGCCAGGGTTTCGAAATGCTCGCGGCTCATGTGGCCGGCGAGGAATGCCTGTTTCACTTCGGTGATGTAAATGGTCGCGACAAACACGTTGTCACTGATCGCCGACAACAGGCCATTGGCAATAAACAGCATGCCCGGTTGTTGCTCGACCGGCAGCGCCAGTACCCACTGAATCAACGGCGCGAACAGTTGTTGGTCGTGAATCACCGCGACCACGGCAAAGAACACCACCAGCAGCGCGGTAAATGGCATCGCGTCCTTGAACGCGCTGCCCAGCCGATGCTCGTCGGTAATGCCGGTAAATGCGGTGATCAACACGATCACCATCAAGCCGATCAGGCCGACTTCAGCGATGTGAAAAGCCAGGCAGCCGATCAGGATCAATGCCGCAGCGCCTTGCACCAGCAGGGCCGCGCGTTGGCGCGTGGTGCGTTCGGCGTTGTCTTCGGCGGCATAGTTGGCCAACACCGCGCGCACGTTGTCCGGCAGCAGTGTGCCGTAACCGAACCAGCGCAGTTTCTCCAGCAATACGCAGGTCACCAGGCCTGCCGCCAACACCGGCAGCGACACCGGCGCGACTTTCGTAAAGAACTCGCCGAAGTGCCAGCCCATCTCATGGCCGATCAACAAGTTCTGCGGTTCGCCAACCAGCGTACACACGCCACCCAGCGCTGTGCCGACCGCGCCGTGCATCAACAGGCTGCGCAGAAACGCGCGGAATTGTTCCAGATCGTCATGATGCAGTTTCGGCAGGTGCTGGTCATCGCCAAACTCACTGTCCTGACGCGGATCATTGCCCGACGCCACGCGGTGATACACCGAGTAGAAACCGACTGCGGCGCTGATGATCACCGCCGTCACGGTGAGGGCATCGAGGAACGCCGAGAGAAACGCCGACAAGAAACAGAACATCAACGCCAGTGCAGCTTTCGAACGCACGCCGAGTAACAGCCGCGAGAACAGGTACAGCAACAGGTCCTTCATGAAGTAGATGCCGGCGACCATGAACATCAGCAGCAGGATCACCGGAAAGTTGTGCACCAGCTCATCATAAAGCGCCTGCGGCGTGGTCATCTTCAGCAACAGGGCTTCGATCAATAACAAACCGCCGGGCATCAACGGATAGCACTTGAGGGCCATGGCCAGGGTGAAGATGAATTCGATCACCAGCAACCAGCCCGCAGCGACCGGGCCGACTGTGAACAACACCAGGGCATTGAGGATCAGGAAGCCGACGATGGTCGCCTTGTACCAGCGTGGCGAGTGCCCGAGGAAGTTTTGCGCGAACGCCTGCGCCATTGAACCGGACATCGGTTGCTCCTTGTATTAAGAAGCGCGCAAGTTGCCGCATGTGTCGGACAAGTTCAAGTTGTAACTGGCGAAAAAATACCCCGGTAGAAGGGGCTTACAGATTGAGATACCGCGCGACCATCGCCCGGTAGTTGCCATCCAGTGAATAACCGCCCACCAGAATCGCGCCGTCTGCCTGCAATGCCAGCGAGTTGGCGGTGTCGAGGCTGCGCCCAAGGCGTGTACGCAACCAGCCGCGACCGCCGCCGAAACTGTCGTCCAGACAGCCGTTGGAGCAATAGCGAGCGACAATGAAGTCAGCCTCGACCCCGCCAATCGTCGCACCGACAGCGATGATTCGACCGTCCGCCATGCACTGCGCTGCACTCCATTGGCAGCCGCTCGGGCCGATCTCCAGCAGATGCGGTTGACCGCCGTTGCTGTGCAGGTCCGGACGACCGTTGGGGTGCAGGCTGTACGCCAGGCAACGGATCGGGTCGCGGCTGCTGCCGAAACAATGCAGGGCGTCCGCCGATTCCAGCACCTGACTGACCTGAGCACTTTTGCCATGAGCCTTGAAGGCGAGAAAGCCATCCACCGCGAAACGCTCGTCCAGACGGCCGTCAGGCAGATAGCGCGCCAACAAACCTTCCTGAGGGAAATCGATGGAACCGGCGACGACGATGCGCCCATCGTCCTGCAACAACAAACGACTGAGCCAGGTATTGAGCAGCAGGTGCCGGATCATCACGAAGCCGCGACCATTGAACGTCTCGTCCAGACGACCGTCGGGCTTGAGCCGAATCAGCATGCCGGCATGGTCGGCCAGTTCAAAGTGATGGTTGGCGATCAGCAAGATATGGCCATCCGGCTGTACCGCGAAGTCGCAGGCCTCGGCGCCCGGTACGCCCGGTGGCAGCCAGTTATCGCGGGACCCCATGGATAAATCGCCAGGCAGACGAACCACCTGACGGCCATTCTCGCCAAACGAGGGATCCGGATTACCTAGCGCATCGAACAAGGCCAGGGCGGGCAAGGTGCGATGGCTGTTTTCATAATGCAGACCGGCCAGCAGGATTCGCCCATCGGGCAACGCCTGCACCTTGCCGGCGGTGGCTTCGAAGCCCGGGGCGAAGGTATTGATCACACTGCCGTGATCGCCGAAGGTCAGATCGGCGGAGCCGTCGGCGAGCAGGCGGGCGAGGCCGAAACGACTGCCTTCGGCGCTGCCGATTTTTGCCGCGACGAGGATTCGCCCCTGCGCATCGAGCGCGACATCCTGAGTCAGGCTGGACACGCTACCGGCAAAGTACACCTGAGCAACGCCATTGACGGCAAAAGTTGTGTCGAGTTGACCGGCATTATTCAATAACGTCGGGAGCGCATAAGCGTTCAGGCTGGACATGCACGCATCTCCTTGCGAGTTGACCATCACCGGGAACCGGCTGGGTAACTGCATGAGCGGAACATTCAATCCCTGAACAGAAAGAAGTACAACTGTAAGAACTAACAGGTGGAGGGTCGTACTGTGCCAGAACAGTGTCTTTTTGAACCAATTGCAAGCCTGCCAAGCAGTTACGCCTGAGCCTGTTGCCAATAGTTGTACAAAAGTAGCTGACGATAAAAAGATTACAACTAAGCGAAGCGGGCGGATGACCTTAACGTCATCCGCATGATCCGGCGATTAGTGTGGCATCGACCACGATTGCAAGCTGTAGCCTTCTTCGCTGAGTTCCGCGCGGGCTTGCTGCAGCAGTTGTTCCAGTTGCGCCGGATCGGAGTAGGCGCTGCTTGGAATTTGTTTGCGGCCAATACGCGAATTGGTCCGGTCGATCACGGTCAGGCTTAGTTCGCCATTGCCGTCTTGTGGCGCCCAGGCCACGCACTGGAACGGTTTGAACGCGTGGTTGGCAATCAAAAGAGCTTCGTTGATACGGAGCGGGGCGGTCATGGGGTCTTCTCTCTGTAGTGCCCAATCAAGTGATGTGCCGTCGGTTGGGCTTACCGTTCGGCTGGTTACTTGTACTGATGCACGCAACCCGCAAGCGGGTCACACTCGAAACAAAGAAATTTCCACTTTCTTTCATATAGCCGATTTCGCGAGCGCTTTTGAAAGCGCAATGAAAGCTTTGTTACTGGAATCAGTCGATAGCTAACTAACAAAGCCGGCCCTTATAACTAGTTAGCTTGTACACCTATAAGCAATCGATACAAGGTGCTGTCAAATTCTTGCTAATGTTACAGCCAGGTCTGCCAAATGACTGTTTTTACAACCTTTTCCTAAAATTTGGCGCCAAGGAACAGTCATGAGCGAAGCGCCTGCGTTACGACGTTTATTGGTGGTCGATCCGTGCGACGACTGCCACCGCTTATTACCCGGTTTACGCGCGGTAGGGTGGGATGTCGACAGTTGTTCCCTGGAAAATGCCGCCGACCGCAGTTGTGACGTCGGCTTGCTGCGATTACAACCCTTTCACCTCGAACGCCCCGAAGCCGTCAAAGAACTGATCAGCCGCAGCGGTACTGAATGGATCGCCGTGCTGAATCAGGAAGTTTTGCGCCTGCAAAATGTCGGCGACTTTGTGTGCGAGTGGTTTTTCGATTTCCATACCTTGCCGTTTGACGTGTCGCGCGTCCAGGTCACCCTCGGCCGCGCGTTCGGCATGGCACGTTTGCGCGGGCAGGGCACAATTCACGTCGACCAGCCTGAGCACGAGTTGCTCGGTGACAGCAAACCGATCCGCGAGCTGCGCAAGTTACTGAGCAAATTGGCGCCGACCGAATCGCCGGTGTTGATTCGCGGCGAAAGCGGCACCGGTAAAGAACTGGTCGCGCGCACTTTGCATCGCCAGTCGCAGCGACACAGCAAACCGTTCGTGGCGATCAATTGCGGGGCGATTCCCGAGCACCTGATTCAGTCCGAGCTGTTCGGCCACGAAAAAGGCGCGTTTACCGGCGCACATCAGCGCAAGGTCGGGCGCATTGAAGCGGCCAACGGCGGCACGCTGTTTCTCGATGAAATCGGTGATCTGCCGCTGGAGTTGCAAGCCAACCTGCTGCGTTTTCTCCAGGAAAAACACATCGAACGCGTCGGCGGCAGTCAGCCGATCCCCGTTGACGTCCGTGTGCTGGCGGCAACCCACGTTGATCTTGAGGCGGCGATCGAGAAGAAGCGCTTTCGCGAAGACCTGTATTACCGACTCAACGTCCTGCAAGTGGTCACCGCGCCGCTGCGTGAGCGTCACGGTGATCTGTCGATGCTGGCCAACCATTTTTCGCACTTCTACAGCCATGAAACCGGTCGCCGCCCCCGCAGTTTCAGCGAAGACGCGCTGATTGCCATGGGCAAGCATGACTGGCCGGGCAATGTGCGTGAACTGGCCAACCGTGTGCGGCGTGGATTGGTTCTGGCCGAGGGCCGGCAGATCGAGGCGCGTGATCTGGGCTTGATCAGCCAGCATTCGATCGCCACACCGATGGGTACGCTGGAAGACTACAAGACGCGTGCGGAACGCCAGGCATTGTGCGACGTATTGAACCGGCACAGCGATAACCTCAGCGTTGCCGCGAAAGTCCTCGGCGTGTCCCGCCCGACGTTTTACCGATTGCTGCACAAGCACCAGATCCGCTAGGGCGGGGAAACACAAAAGGCCCGTTGCGAGAGGATCGCAACGGGCCTTTTGTGTGGCTGCACGTTTAGAAGTAGTACGGGAATTTCAGGCTGAAGGAAAAGTCCGGGGCATCATCCGTCATGCCGATGGACAGGTTGGGTACGATGGTCAGGTTGTCGGTGGCCGCAATGGTCATGCCGACGTTGAAGTAACCGGCGTTGGCGTCGCTGGACACCACCGATTCCCAATCCCCGCCATCCTGTTTCAGCTTGCTCTTGCGTTGCACCAGGTCAGACACCGAGAACGACATACTCATCTTCTCGTTCAGCGCAAAAGCGATACCTGCGCCGATTTGGAAGCTGTCGCCTATGCGCACTTTGCCCGGGGTTTTCTGGTTGACCGTAGAGCTGATGTCGTCGAACGACTCCTCCAGGTTGTGGGTGTAGGACAAGCTGCCGAACAGCACGGCCGGGTCGAACGTCTTGACCAGCGAGATACCCGGGGTGACCGACCAGACGCCGTTGCCGGTAGGCAAGGTGTCAGGCACGAACAGGTTGGAGTTGGCATCGGTCTGGCGCAGCTTGATACCGAACGGATCCTTGCCGGTTGGCGCCTTGACGCGCAAGGTGACCACGGCATCCGGCGTGTTGACCGATTCGTCCATGAATTTGTAGGCGATACCGAAGTTGACGTCGCCGATGGTCGGGTCGCGGTCGACGTCCTGTTCGGTCGTGACGTTGGACGCACCACCGTTGCCACCGCCGGACTGATAGGTCGAATCGCGGTAGACCACCGGCACGTTCAGGTCGAACTGCCAGCGATTGTCGAAGTTGTAGCGGCCCGTGAGGTCAAGCGTCCAGGTGTCGGCCTTGATCCGGTCGAGGTTGATGTTCCCGAGGAAAATCGAGTCCAGTGCCAGGAAGCCATTGAGGATCAACTGACGGGTGTCGTAGCGCGAGTAGGTGATACCGGTTTCGAAGCTGAATTTGCCACCGCCGAAGAAGCCACTGGCCTCGTCGTACAGGTTGGACACACTTTGTGCCGGTTGCGAATCATCTGCCAGCGATTGCCCGTAAGAAGCACCACTGCCCCCGGCTGCGCCCCCCGACGCCGCTGCGGCCCCGGTGCCGGTGGCCACTTTTGGATTGCCTTTGAGGTCCGACGGCGACTTGGCCAGGCGTTTGGGTTGTGGCGCCGCCGGTTGATCTTCGACCTGACGGACCCGTTGTTCGAGCACCGCCAGGGCTTTTTGTTGTACTTCGTAACGTTGCTTCAGCTCCAGAAGCTCTTGTTTCAGAACTTCTACATCGGCGTCCGGTGCCGCTTGCAGCATGGCTGCAGGTAGAAGGGTGCTCAAACAAACAGCGGCACGCAGTGATACTGATCGATACATGAATAAGCCGTCCCTTTAAGCCCAATGATCGAGACTCAGCGTAGTTCAATATCCAATATTGCGTAGTGCCCTGAGTTGCGTCAGGTTGCAGTCCAGTGCGCCGGCACTCATGCCGTTATTGTTGAGGACGACGTTGAGTTGAGTCATGTTGTTGACCACGTTGGCGCTGCCGAGCAAACGAGTGTTCTGCAGCAAGCCGCCTTGGGCGACCTGTTGCAGGGCGGTGCCCTGATTGCCAGAGGCCTGAATGGCCATTTGTACCCCACCGCCGTTGGCCGAAACGGCCACGCTGCCCGCAGCATTGCTGCCGCCGATAGTCTGCCCGGCCATCAGTGCCTGCCCTTGTGCGGGCACCAGCGCCGGGGCCTGATTGGCTTCCGAAACGTTAATGGCAACATTGTTATAGGCCGTGTTGCTATCGCCAGCGGCACGCACGCTTTGCGTCACGCCCTGGCTGCTGTCGAGGCCGGCGCCACCGGTGATCGTGCCGGTGCCGGTTGGCAGGGTGCTGCCGTTGCCGTGCTCCTTGATCGTCTGCACATAGAATTCGGGTTTGACCGTTGCTGCCTGAAGTTGCATCGAGGTCGCGGCCCCGATCAGATCGCCACTGGCGTTGCGCCAGGTACTGCTCATGACAATGCCGAAGCTGATAATCCGCCCCGGCATGACGTAACGTCCACGTAGTTCGGACAACTCCTTGTCCTGTATCTCGATAGGCTTGAATCCTGCATTGGCATAGCCTGACGCGCTCGCTGCCAGGCAGGCGGCGGCCAGCCAGTATGAGGTTTTCATCTGCTGCTCCCGGGACATCCAGCCCCATTCTTTATAATCGGCGATTAAAAGAAGTCGCTCTGTATGAACCCGAAGTCCATCAATTCAGCATCTCTGACAGGGTTGAAACCATCCAGCTTGTTCTTGGCGGTCAATGGCACCGGTGGGCTACGCAGGGCATTCGCCTTGTCGTATCCGGGGCCAACGATGGCGAAAACAATTCCATTCCAACCTTTGACAAAGTCATCGTGTTTGTAGCGCTTGTGGCCTAATACCGGGTCTCCGATGTAAACCCAATCCTTGTCCGAACGCTGCAGAACCACGAAATGCTTGTAGCCGCGAATTTCCATCAGTACCACCACCGGGATGGTTACAGCATCGAGTTTTTCCGGCGGAATCTTGTAACCCCTGGCGCGCATGCCGATGCTTTCTATGTAGCGCTTCATGTCCAGCATGGAAAACCCTTGAGTACGAACAAGGTCCTGGTCAGCGTTGACCAGCATGCCTTTGATGATGTGCTCCTCATCGACGTCGAGCCAATAGGCCTGGCGTAACACCGTCGCCAGTGCAGCAGCGCCGCAGCTGAAATCGGTTTTCTGTTCGACGATGTCGGAAAACTTGCGCTCACGAATGCTTTGCACGTTCTTGTAGACGAGTACGCCGCCGGGGAGGGCAGCGACTGGCATCTGCGCGGCCTGGGTCAGGCCAGACAGGCAAAGCAGAGCGAAAAGGGCAGTCTTACGCATGATCGATACGCCTTTGCGGACTGAGGAAAAGCCCCGTTTCCGGGGCTTTCGTTTCGATCGCGATTACATGCAGGCTTTGCAACCTGCAGCGATGGACAGCGAGTTGCTTTGTTGGTTGCCAGCACCTGCGGCGTTGTTGAAGCCAGCGTTGCCGGAGAAGTTGTTGCCAACGTTGCTGAGCGTAGCATTGTTGGTCACAGGGTTTTTCCAGCCGTCTGGGGTCATCACTTGTTGAGTGGTCACACCAGCCAGACCGAAGACACCCACGGCTTCGAAGGTAGCTTTCTGATCTTTGCTACCGCCACTGCCGCCATGCCCTTTGTCGTTGTTGCCATAACCGCCACCGCCGTGACCGTGATCGTCATCTTTGATGGTAGCTTCACCCACGGCGCCGAACACGCCGACGGCAGCAACAGTGCCAGTGAGGGTATTGGTTTTGTAGGTCTGAGTACCGTAGTTGCCTACGTTAAGACCGGTAGAGCTTTGGTTGGCAGCGGCAGCAGCCTGGGCCACACGGCCACCGGATACGGCGATCGCCAGGTTGTTTTTCTGTTGGTTGAAGTTGCCGGCAGCGTTGTTCACGCCAATGTTGCCGGAACCGCCGTTACCCACGTTGTTCAAGGTTGCATTGTTGTTGGTGGAGGCGTTTGCAACAACGTTGTTGTTATTGACCTGAGTGGCGCTGGAAGCAGCGACAGCGGTGCCGAAGATGAAGCTTTCGTCGGCGGTGGCCAGTGCAGCGGCGTTGTCTTGTTGGTTGCCATCGCCACCGGCGTTGTTCATGCCGAGGTTGCCGTTGGAACCGTTTGCCGAGTTATCGATAGTGGCATTATTTTTTGTGCCTTGATTGAGCACGGTGTTGCCGTCGCTGTTTTGCGTATCGAGCACTGCGGCACCGGCGCCAGCGCCGATTTGCAGCAGTTCTTCGAGGGTAGGGCCTTTTGGATCATGGCCATTGCCATGACCGTTGCCGTTCCCGTTACCATGACCGTGATCATTGTCATCACGACCGCCTGCCTGTGCTGCGATTGCCATCACTGCTGCAAGTGCGAAAACCAGTGGTTTGAGAGCCATTGTAGGTTTCATGGTGTTTCTCCATCGTGCTTATTAGTTGGTTAAGTGTTGGTACTTTCTAATTGCACTGCTTTTGTTGTTTGGGTCAGTCAGCGACCCGGATGCTCAGGGTGTTAGCCATACGGTTCCCCACCCCGGCACTCTGGTTCACCTGGATTACCCCGCGGCTGCCGGTGAAGGCCTGATCACTTGTCGTGACCTGGCGACTGCCGGGTGAGGTACCAGTTGCTCCTGAGCTCGGTAAAAGCACCACGTTCTGTTGTGAAAGGGCGCTATCGTCAACGCTCTGCGGGGCAGCACTGATGCTGACGCGTGTCACGTTGGCCATCTGGTTGTTGGCGCCGGCACCCTGGTTCACACCGAGGATCCCGTTGCCATTACTGAAAGAGGTGCCGCCAATGGTCGCGCTGGCATTCGTCGACGGGTTGCCCGGTGTGTCGATATGCTGGCGAACGGTGGTGGTGGCGCTGGCCGAGGTGCCGATGGCAATGGCCTTGGTGTTGGTCTGTTGCATCTGGTCGCCAGCGGCCTGGTTGATGTTGTAGTTGCCGCGGTACTGGATGCCGGTGTCCTGAATAGTTGCGTTGTTCACTGAACCGGGTTCGGCGGCCATGGCACTGGCGCAACCGAAGAGGGCAAGCAGGAGCAGAGTGCGATTCATCTTATTGGCCTCCAGCCATGCGGGTCAGCGGAGCGAGGCCGGCGCCCATTGCGCGGTTGACGGTGTTGGAGATGGAACTGCCACCGCCGCCGCCATGACCGGCACTCATGCCGGGCAGACCATTGGGGTTGGTCAGCACATTGGTTCCCGGCAGGCTACCGGTAGCGGTCGACATACCGCCGCGAATCGACGAACCACTGGCTACACTGGCGAAGTCACCGTCGTTGAGTTCGGTGCTGTTCATCGCCTGGTTGATGCGGCCGGAAGGGTTGGCATTGACGGTGGTCGGGTAGGGGTCTTTGCCGCCGCTGCGACCGATAGGAATCGGCTGGACATCGCGATTGAGAACAATCACACCGTTGCCTTCTGCCTGTACGTTGAAACTCACCAACGTACTGGCGGCTGATCCAATCAGCAGGAGGCAAGTAAAGGCTTTATTGATATTCCCCACGGCTGCAATTCCTTCTTCAGTGGGCTGCCCTTGGTCAGCGTTGTGAAGGAGAGAGCGAAAGCTGTGCCGCTTTTGAAATGTGTTTGAATTTCAATAGCTTGGGGGATTGACGCGCAGGCCTGATACACGGGCTGTTTCATGGCTGAAACACGCAAGGTCACGTGGACCTGTCTATTGGCTGAATAAAGCTCTGGAACAAGGGTTTGCGCCGCTGTGTATCAGCCACGTAACAACTCGGATGACAAAGCAATGAACAGCGCTGAAACGGCCACTTTGCGCTTGGACGACTGTTTCAGGAACGGACACTTTGCCCCCGAAACAGGGGAAAACCTCGGGGAAGGGCACCCGTCGAGCGGGTCACTCAGTCAGCAGTTGCTCGACGGCGGCGAAGGCCTGCGTCTGGCGCTCGGCCCAGTTGCCGCGAATGATCTGCAGCGGTTGCCGATGCTGCTCCAGCCAGTCGCGAGTGGCTTGGTAAAACGCCAGACGCTCATCCAGGTCCGGCTGGCAGCGCAAGCCATCCGCGGTCCAGTCGACCTGTTCCGGGGACAGTAAAAGATGCAGGTCGTAATGCCGCGCCAACAATTCGGCTTCCAGCCAGGCCGGGCAATCGCCGAACAGCGTCTGGCTCCAGAGCATATTGCTCAGCAAGTGCGTGTCGAGGATCAGCAGCGCAGGCTGTTGCGCGCGTGCCTGATCTTCCCATTGCAATTGGCCCCGGGCGATATCCGGGATGTCGGCCAGGCAGGTGTCACGGGGGTTGAGCTCGATAAAGCGGCGCACGTACTCGTCCACCCGCAAGCCACCAAAGCGTTGTTGCAGGCCCGCCGCCAGCCAGCTCTTGCCGCTCGATTCGGGGCCGGTCAGGACCACGACCTTCATGTGCGCAACGCCGGATCAGCGCGCCATTCGCGAAAGCCCTGAATGGCCAGCAAGGTGAACAGGCCGTACAGCGCCGCGGTGAGGTACAGCCCTTTATAGATGAACAAGCCGACAAAGATCACATCGAGCACGAACCACAGTGCCCAGCATTGCAGGCGTTTCTGCGCCATCCACAGTTGCGCCACCAGGCTGAAACCGGTCAGCGCGGCATCGAGCCACGGCTGCGCGGCGTCGGTCCAGTGGGCCATGGCCGCACCGAGCAGCAAGCTGCCGATAGCGCCGATGCCCAGCCCGATCAGGATCGAGCGTTGATCGAGGCGCGAGACCTCTCGGCCGTCATGCATCGTCCCGGCGCGGGTCCATTGCCACCAGCCATACACTTGCAGCGCGGCGTAGATCACTTGCAGCAACATGTCCGAATACAGCTTCACTTCAAAGAAGATCCAGCTGTACAGCAACACCATGACCAGCCCGATCGGCCAGCACCACGGATTCTGTTTGACCGTCAGCCAGACGGCGATCACACCGAGGGCGGCGGCAAACAGTTCAAGCCCGGACATGGGGGTTCCTTGGGGGAAATTGAGGAGGGGCGGATTGTACTGCATTGGGCTAGGTTCTGATGACCGCTGTAGCTCAAAAGCCCCTCACCCTAACCCTCTCCCAGAGGGAGAGGGGACTGATTGGGGGATGCTTTGGAGCTGCGCCGGCCTGAAGATCTTGGTTGAATCCATAATCGACTCGATTGTTCAGGTCCGTGTTGGACGCCAGACACCTCGGTCGGCCCCCTCTCCTCGGGGAGAGGGCTGGGGTGAGGGGTGGGCTCACCAGAGTTACACGGGTCAGACGCGGAACTGGCGCAGGAGGCTGTTGAGTTGTTCGCTCAACTGGCCAAGCCGTACGCTGGCGGCGCTGGATTGCTCGGCAGCGATCGCCGTGCTGTGCGAAAGACCGGCCGCTTGCGTCACGTTCTGATTAATGTCCTCGACCACATGCGCCTGTTGCAGCGTGGCGCTGGCAATCGAGGCGTTCAGGCCGTTGAGATTGCGCAGCGCCTGGCCGATGGCATTCAGGCTGGCGCCGGCCAGCCCGGCTTGCTCAATGGTCAATTGCGACGCTTTGCTGCTGTCACCGATGACCTTCACCGCCGCTTCGGAATGATTCTGCAAACGCTCGATCATCGACTGGATTTCCGCCGTCGATTTTTGCGTACGCTGCGCCAACAAGCGCACCTCATCGGCGACCACGGCGAACCCGCGACCTTGCTCACCGGCGCGGGCCGCTTCAATCGCGGCGTTGAGCGCAAGCAGGTTGGTCTGCTCGGCGATCGAACGGATCACTTCCAGTACGCTGCCGATCTGGGTGCTTTCAGCCGCGAGGGTACGAATCACTTCAACCGCCTGATCAATCGTGCCGGACAGCTTGTCGATCTGCTGCAAGCTGCCATCGATGTTGATCTGGCCCTGCTGCGCCTGCGCTTCGGCGTCACGCATTTCCGCAGCCGCGTGCTCGGCGTTTTTCGCCACGTCCTGCACGCCATAGGTCACTTCATTGATCGCCGTGGCCACCAGTTCCATCTGCTGCGATTGCTGTTGGCTGCGTTGCTGCGCCTGCGAGGCGTCGTTGCCCAGCTCGCTGGACGATTGGCCCAGCGCACTGGCCGACACCTGCAAGTCACCGATCACCCGACGCAGTTTGGCGGTAAAGGCATTGAAGTGATGCGCCAGTTCAGTCACTTCATCCTTACCGTGGGTATCAAGGCTGCGGGTCAGGTCGCTTTCGCCGCTGGCGATGTTGGCCATCGCGTTTACGGTTTCCTGCAACGGCCGGACGATGCTGCGCGCGATCAGAATCACCAGCAGCGCCATGATCACGGCAATCGCCAGACCGATGACCGTAGCCTTGATCACTTGGCCCTGGAATTCCGCCTGCACATCGTCGACGTAAACCCCGGAACCGAGCACCCAGCCCCACGGTTCGAACAGTTTGACGTAAGAGGTCTTGGCCACCGGCTCGCTGGCGCCCGGTTTCGGCCAACGGTAGTCGACCATGCCGGCACCTTTGGCCTTGGCGATGGCCACCATTTCGTTGAACACCGCAAAACCGTCCGGATCGCGGATCGCCGAGAGGTTCTGGCCTTCGAGTTTCGGGTTGGTCGGGTGCATGACCATCACGGGCGTGAGGTCGTTGATCCAGAAGTAATCGCTCTGGTCGTAACGTAAACCGCGAATCGCTGTCAGGGCCTGTTTCTGCGCGGCCTCTTTGCTGAGGGTGCCGGCGGTTTCGAGGTCGTGGTAATAGGTCAGCAGGCCGCTGGCGGTCTGCACGACATGTTGGGTTTTCTGGGCCTTGGCGTGATACAGGTCGTCGTGAATCTGCTTGAGCATCAACATGCCCAAGGTCAGCAACATGACCACTGCCACAATCAAGATGAGCCACAAGCGTCGGCTGATCGACACACTGCGCAAGCTGTTCATAACGCTGTCACTCCGGATTCTTTTTCTTGTAATAAACGACCGCCAGCATCCAACCACGAATTTGTGAGCGGGCATACGCGACCCAAGTCGTATAACGCGGCAGCGCTATTAAGGCTTGTCTGTTAGGATTTCGGCCCCGCGCGTGAAAACCTGAATCCAAATTGATATTTCACGGAATTTTGACCGTTTCGTGTGGATCCTGTGCGTGCGGAATCGGTACAGCCATAAACAGCTACGCTGATCGCAGTGAACGTAAAAAAATACTATCGGGGCATGCCGGCGCGCATCGCTCTTTGGGGGATTGATGGATCTTTGGACTGCCTTGCAGGCACTGATACTAGGAGTTGTAGAGGGGCTGACGGAGTTTTTGCCCATTTCCAGTACAGGACACCAGATCATCGTTGCCGACTTGCTCGATTTCGGCGGCGAACGGGCCATGGCGTTCAATATCATCATCCAGCTCGGCGCGATCCTCGCGGTGGTCTGGGAGTTTCGGCGCAAGATTCTCGACGTGGTCATCGGCCTGCCGACCCAGCCGAGCGCACGGCGCTTTACCGCCAATCTGCTGATCGCTTTCTTGCCCGCCGTGGTGCTGGGCGTGATCTTTGCCGACCTGATCCACGAATACCTGTTCAACCCGATTACCGTTGCGACCGCGCTGGTGGTGGGCGGCGTCATCATGTTGTGGGCGGAAAAGCGTCAGCATGAGGTGCACGCCGAAACGGTCGACGAGATCACCTGGAAAGACGCATTGAAGGTCGGCTTCGCCCAGTGTCTGGCGATGATTCCCGGTACTTCGCGTTCCGGCTCGACGATTATCGGCGGCCTGTTGTTCGGCCTGTCGCGCAAGACCGCCACCGAGTTCTCGTTCTTTCTGGCCATGCCGACCATGGTCGGTGCCGCGGTTTACTCGGGCTACAAGTACCGCCATTTGTTCGTTCCGGCGGACTTTCCGGTGTTCGCCATCGGTTTCGTCACTGCGTTCATCTTCGCCATGATTGCCGTGCGTGGCTTGCTCAAGTTCATTGCCAGCCACAGCTATGCGGCGTTTGCCTGGTATCGGATTGTGTTTGGCCTGCTGATTCTGGCGACCTGGCAGTTTGGCTGGGTTGACTGGGCGGCGGCCAGGCCATGAGTGATTCCCGCGCACGCCGGCCCGAAGGGCGACCTTCGGGCGGCAACAACATTCAGAATCTAAAACTGAAACTGCTGGTACTGCTGATCGTCTGCGCGCTGCCGCTGTTCGGCTCTGTATCGATGTGGCTGCGCGGGATCTCGTTGGTGCCGTTGGCCGCTTACGGGATCGTCAGCGTCCTGGCGTTCTTCATGTACTGGGCAGACAAGCGCAAGGCGCGCACGGATGCCTGGCGCACGCCGGAGAACATCCTGCATGCCGTGGAACTGGCTGGCGGCTGGCCGGGCGCGTTGATCGCCCAGCAGGTATTCCGGCACAAGACGCGCAAGGTGTCGTTTCAGATTCTGTTCTGGGTGATTGTGCTGCTGCATCAGGTGTTCTGGATCGACCAGTTGTTTCTAGGCTCGAACCTGCTGGCGCTGTTCTAAAGAACTGCAAAAAACCAATGTGGGAGCGAGCCTGCTCGCGATAGCGGACTTTCATTCAACGATGATGTTGTCTGACACGGCCTCTTCGCGAGCAGGGGGATTGGGTTTACAGCAATAAACCGATTTGGGTTTTCTTTGGCAACTTGCTCACCACCAGTTGATGCGAACGCTGCAACAACCCGCGCAACTCCTCGGCAGCCAACGGGTAGGGCGGGTGCATGATGATCCACTGTGCCCGCGCCAGATACGGCGCCGGGTGAATCCCCGGGCGGTCGCAATGGCCGAGAAACAAATCCTTGTCGACCTTGAACGCCAGCGAATCCCCACGCAGCCCCTGCAAGGCAAACATCTTGTTGCCCGCAATCGAGAACACCCGCACGCCGCCCCATTTGTAATCTTCCCGTGCACCGGGCAATGCCAGACAGAACGCCGCCACATCGGCCTCGCTCATTTTTCCCTTGCTCATATCAACCGCTCCCCACAGGCATTGAACGACTCGACCAAGTGATCGATCCATGCGCGCACCGCCGGCATCACCCCGCGTCGGTGCGGATACACCGCTTGCAGCCAGCCACCAGGCAGCGACCACTCAGGCAGCAATTGCACCAGCGCGCCGCTTTGCAGTTCCGCTTCGCAATACATCATCGGCAACAGGGTAAAGCCCTGGCCGGCCAGCACGCAGGTTTTGCGCACGACAAAATCATCGATGCCCAATCGCGCTTCCATGTTCAACTCGAAAGGGTTGCCCTGTTGATCGAGTAACCGCACGTGCACCATGCGATCAGCTTCAAGCGCGCCCAGCACCGGCAGGTTCTTCAGGTCCTGCGGGTGATTGATCGCCTGCCCGTGCATAAACGCCGGACTGGCGACCACGACCATTTGCGCCTGACGCAGGCGGCGAGTGACCAGCAGCGGGTCTTCGTCGCCCAGCTCACGCACGCGCAGCGCCACATCGAAACCTTCGGCGACCAGATCGACCCGGCGATTGAGCAGCACCACCTCCAATTGCACCTGCGGGAATTTGCCGAGAAATTCGCTGATGACCCACGGCAACATTTCCCGCGCCAGTCCGGTCGGGCAGGACACCCGCAGACGTCCGCGCGGTTCGCTGGACATGCTGGCGACCGCTTCATCGGCCATTTCCGCTTCCAGCAGCATCGCCTGGCAGTGACGTAGATACCGTTCACCAACCGCCGTGAGATTCAATTGGCGCGTGGTGCGTTGCAACAGTCGCGCGCCGAGGCGTTCTTCCAGCTCGGCAATGCGCCGTGACAAGCGCGATTTTGGAATGCCCAACAAGCGGCCAGCGGCGGCGAAACCGCCGGCCTCGACCACCTTGGCGAAATAGTAGAGATCGTTGAGATCTTGCATGGCTGTCCAACTGTTCTATCAGTGGGACGAACTATCGCATTGTCGGCGGCTAATCATCCATTGGTTTCTTCCGTAGGATTGTCTCCATTCCGTCGCCACCGGCGATTCCTTCCAGGAGATTCCACATGAAACTGCTGCATATCGATTCGAGCATTCTGGGCGACAACTCGGCTTCCCGTCAGCTGAGTGGCCAAGTCGTCAAAGCCTGGCAGGCCGCCGAGCCAAGTGCCGTGGTGACCTACCGCGATCTGGCCGCCGACGCCATCAGCCACTTCTCGTCGACCACTCTGGTTGCCGCCGGTACCACCGCTGAATTGCGCAACGCCGCGCAACAGCACGAAGCCGAACTGAGCGCTTCGACCCTGGCCGAGTTCATCGCTGCCGACGCCGTGGTGATCGCTGCACCGATGTACAACTTCACCGTGCCGACCCAACTCAAAGCGTGGATCGACCGCGTGGCCGTTGCCGGTCAGACTTTCCGTTACACCGAAGCCGGCCCTGAAGGCCTGTGCGGTGGCAAGAAAGTGGTGATCGTGTCGACCTCCGGCGGCATCCACGCCGGTCAGGCCAGCGGCATCGCTCACGAAGAATATCTGAAGCTGGTACTGGGCTTCCTCGGCATCACCGACATCGAAATCGTTCGTGCTGAAGGCCTGGCGTATGGCGACGAAGTGCGCAACAACGCGATGACCGCCGCTCAAGCGAAAATCAGCGAGCAACTGTTCGCCGCCGCGTAAGGCTTGCGTAAAGAACAGCTGATGTTCAGGTAACACTCAAAAAACTCTGTATTCTGGTTCTGCAAGGGCCAGTTACGGAGTTTTTTGTTTCTGACTGTTACATAATCTGGCCCGGGTTATGCAGTCACACGATCAGCGTCTGAGTGCAGTGTCGTACCGAAACGCCGAATCCCCGGCATTTCTGGCCCGCAATGCAACGGATCTGTCTATTGAGTAACAACAGGGTGGGGCATCCCATGATGCGTCTTTGTGCAGCGTTACTGATTTGCCTGCTTGGCAGCCTGAATTCAGTGCAGGCTGCGCCTGGGCGACATCCGGTGTGGAGCGTCGGTTATCACGAGATGACCTTCCTCGATCCGCTCGACCTGCAACCGATGCGCGCCATCGCCTTCTATCCGTCCAGCGATCGCGAACACATGAGCCTGCTCGAAGGCTATTCGGTGGAGGCCGGCGAAGACACCAAAGTCGCCATTGGCCGCTTTCCGATGCTGATGCTTTCGCACGGCAACACCGGCACGCCGCTGGCCTTGCACGACCTCGCCACCTCGCTGGCGCGCAAAGGCTTTGTCGTGGTCGCGGTGATCCATCCCGGCGACAACTCCAAAGACCACAGCCGTCTCGGCACCCTGAGCAATCTCTACGGGCGGCCGATCCAGATTTCCGAAGCGATTACCGCCACCCTCGGCGACCGCATGCTCGCGCCTTACGTCAACGCCGATCAGGTCGGCGTGATCGGCTACTCAGCGGGTGGCGAGACCGCGTTGATTCTTTCGGGCGCGCAACCTGATCTGGATCGTCTGCGTCGTTACTGTCAGGAGCGTCCGGATGACCGTGATGCCTGCAACACTCAGGGTGAATTGATCGTCGATCGCGATGACTTGCAGCCGGTGGCTGACCCACGGGTGCACGCCTTACTGTTGATGGCGCCGTTGAGTTTGAAATTCGGCCGCCACACCTTGGCGGACGTGCATGTGCCGGTGCTGCTCTACAGCGGCGATGGCGACAAACTGGTGGCTTTCGACAAGAACGCGGCGGCGCTGGCGCGCAAACTGCCGACGGCACCGGATTTCAAATTGCTGGCCGGGGCAGGGCACTTCGTGTTCATGGCGCCGTGCAACGAAGAACAGATCCGTGCCATGCCGGCGTTGTGCACCGATGCCGATGGCGTGGATCGCGAGGACATCCATCGCAACCTGATCTCCGAGGCCGGGCGGTTCTTCTCTCATGCACTGGGTCAACCGACCCGGGCGGGGATGCAAACCGCAGATCAATAGCCAGCCATAGAACCCTGTGGGAGCGAGCTTGCTCGCGAAGGCGTAGTGTCAGTCAATACATGTGCTGACTGACTCCCCGCCTTCGCGAGCAAGCTCGCTCCCACATTGGTTTTGCGTCGATTGTTCAGGAAGTTGCACGGCGCATCAGTAGCAAGGTCAACCCCAGCCCGATCACCGACAACAGCGCCGCACTGAAGAAAATCCACGAATACCCCAGATTCAACGCCACCGCGCCCATCAGCGGCCCGGCAATCGCCAGCGCCAGATCAAAGAACACCGCATAAGCGCCCAAGCCCGAGCCGCGACTGGAACTCGGCACCTGCTTGATCGCCTCGACCCCCAGCGCCGGGTACACCAGCGACAGGCCAAACCCCGCCAGCCCCGCACCGATCAAGGCGAACGCCGTGGAGGGCGCCAGCCACAACATCACCAGCCCCAGCGTTTCGATGGTCATGCAGGCGATCGCAGACCTGAAACCACCAAACCGACTGATCGCCGAGATGAACAGCAGGCGCGACAGGATGAAACACACGCCAAACACGGTCAGGCAGTACGCCGCACCGGTCCAGCCGCGATTGAGGTAATAAAGGGTGATGAACGTGGTCAGCGTGCCGTAGCCGATCGAGGCCAGGGTGAGACTGGCGCCATACGGGGCGATGCGCCCGAATACCGCCCAGAATGGCAGGCGTTCGCCACGGATCACCGGCACCGACGGTTTGTTGCGGATCAGCAGCAATGCGCCGGCCGCCAGTACCGCGAGGGCAATGCCGAGGCTGGTGAAGCCGTAATCGGCGACCATTACCACACCCAGCGGCGCACCAATGGCAATCGCACCATAGGAAGCGATGCCGTTCCAGCCAATCGATTTCGCCGTGTGTTCGACCCCGACCTGGCCCATGCACCAACTGATCGTGCCCACACCAATCAGCCCTTGAGCGATGCCCAGCAGCAGGCGTCCGATGATCAGAATGATCAGGCTTGCCAGCGCAAAGTCCTGCAGCAGGGTGGACGCCAGCGTCAGCACACCGCTCAGCACGATCCCCCACAAGCCATAAATGATCGCCCGTTTGGTGCCGACCGTGTCCGACATGCGCCCGGCCATGGGCCGGCTGAGCAGGGTGGCCAGATACTGCGAACCAATCACCAGCCCGGCCACGACCGCGCTGAAACCCAATTGCTCGTGCACGTAACCGGGCAATACCGCAATCGGCAGACCGATGCAGAGGAAAGCAACAAAGGTGTAGAACACGATGGAGACGATCTGCAGGGTGATCGCCATGGAGCTTTGCGGGGGCTGTTGCTGTGCAGACATGAGGGCTCGTTCGCGGGCGGCGGTGGGAGAGTTCGCATCATGGCTTGGGCTTGCGATAAAAGAAAGCAGGCTAACTATTTTCCCAAAAGATTGATGTCGCAGCTACTGGCGTCTTCGCGAGCAAGCTCGCTCCCACATTTGAAATACATTCCCCTGTGGGAGCGAGCTTGCTCGCGAAGGTCGCCGCACCAGCAAATTCCTCACCCTGAAATGCAAAAAGCCCCGTCACAGGGACAGGGCTTTTCAGTTTTCAGCAGCGTTTTAGAACACTACACCCTGACTACGCAGGTAGTCATCGTAGGTGCCGCTGAAGTCGGTCACGCCATCCGGGCTCAGCTCGATAATGCGCGTGGCCAGGGACGATACGAACTCACGGTCGTGGCTGACGAAGATCAGCGTGCCCGGGTAGTTTTCCAGCGCCAGGTTCAGCGCCTCGATCGACTCCATGTCCAAGTGGTTGGTCGGTTCGTCCATGATCAGCACGTTCGGCTTTTGCAGGATCAGCTTGCCGAACAGCATGCGACCTTGCTCACCACCGGAAATCACTTTGACCGACTTGAGGATCTCGTCGTTGGAGAACAGCATGCGGCCCAAAGTACCGCGAATCATCTGCTCGCCCTGAGTCCATTGACCCATCCAGTCGAACAGGGTGACGTCGTCTTCGAAATCGTGCGCGTGATCCTGGGCGTAGTAGCCCAGTTCGGCGGCGTCGGTCCACTTGATACTGCCGGCATCCGGGGTCAGTTCGTTGACCAGGGTGCGCAGCAGGGTGGTCTTGCCGATACCGTTCGGACCGATGATCGCGACGCGCTCGCCGGCTTCAACCTGGAAGCTGAAGTCCTTGAACAGTGGCTTGCCGTCGAAACCCTTGGCCATCTTCTCGACCATGACGGCCTGACGGTGCAGCTTCTTGTTCTGATCGAAGCGGATGAACGGGCTCACGCGGCTCGAAGGCTTGACCTCGGCCAGCTGGATCTTGTCGATCGCCTTGGCGCGGGAAGTGGCCTGCTTGGCTTTCGAGGCGTTGGCCGAGAAGCGGCTGACGAACGATTGCAGTTCGGAAATCTGTGCTTTTTTCTTGGCGTTGTCCGACAGCAGTTGCTCGCGGGACTGGGTCGCCACGGTCATGTACTCGTCGTAGTTGCCCGGGAACAGGCGCAGCTCGCCGTAATCCAGGTCAGCCATGTGCGTGCACACGCTGTTCAGGAAGTGACGGTCGTGAGAGATGATGATCATCAGGCTGCTACGCTGGGTCAGGATGTTTTCCAGCCAGCGAATGGTGTTGATGTCCAGGTGGTTGGTCGGTTCGTCGAGCAACAGCACTTCCGGATCGGAAAACAGTGCCTGCGCCAGCAATACGCGCAGTTTCCAGCCTGGCGAGACTTCGCTCATTGGGCCGAAGTGTTGCTCGATGCCGATACCCAGGCCCAGCAGCAGTTCACCGGCACGGGACTCGGCGGTGTAACCGTCCATTTCGGCGAATTCGGTTTCCAGCTCGGCCACGGCCATGCCGTCTTCTTCGCTCATTTCCGGCAGCGAGTAGATACGGTCGCGCTCGGCCTTGACCTTCCACAGTTCTTCGTGACCCATGATCACGGTATCGATCACGGTGAATTCTTCGTAAGCGAACTGATCCTGGCGCAATTTACCCAGACGCACGTTCGGCTCGAGCATGACCTGGCCGCCGGTCGGATCGAGGTCGCCGCCGAGGATTTTCATGAAGGTCGACTTGCCGCAACCGTTGGCGCCGATCAGGCCATAGCGGTTGCCCGCGCCGAATTTGACCGAAACGTTTTCGAAGAGCGGCTTGGCGCCGAACTGCATCGTGATATTAGCTGTAGAAATCAAGGGTTTTTCCTGCGAAGCATTCTTAAAAAGCGAGGGTGCGGCTGGAGCGCTTGGCCCGAGTCAAAGTGCGCTGAAGCGGGGAGGTTCCCGTCATCAACCAAGGGGGGCGCGTAAAGTTTGGCGGCGATTGTACTGGTCTGGCTCTTTAAACGATAGGGCGATGACGCCAAGATCGCCGATTGGCGCAAACGCGGGACAGATTTTCACAGTTGAGGGTTAACTATCGGTTACAAAGTATGGCTAAAATGCCATCTATTCACCCAGCGCCTTTCAACGGCGCGGGCTCAAGGATGTGCCATTTGTTTCCAGACCACTGCATAAGACGCTGGCCTCGAGCTGCCTGGCGCGCAGTTTGTTCACTTTTGACGTGTGACGATTTCCGTGAAACTCATTATTGCTGCTATCTATGTCATTTCCATTGCATACGTTCATCTTCGTGGTCGTGTGCGCCACAAACTGGGTCGGCAACTGAGCGATCACTCGACGTTCCTCGCACCGATCAACTGCTTTCTGTACCTGTTCTCGAAAAAGCCCAACAAGCCGTATCTCGACCCGGCCGAGTTTCCCGATTTGAGCCCGTTGCAGGCGCACTGGGAAGAAATTCGCGAAGAAGGCCAGAATCTTCTGCGTGCCGGTGAGATCAAGCGTTCCAACCAGTATGACGACGTGGGTTTCAACTCGTTCTTCAAAAGCGGCTGGAAGCGTTTCTACCTGAAGTGGTACGGCGAGAGCCATCCATCGGCGATGAAGCTGTGCCCGCGCACCACTGAACTGGTGCAGAGCATCGGCTCGATCAAAGCAGCAATGTTCGCCGAGCTGCCTCCCGGTTCGAAACTGGTGCGCCACCGCGACCCGTACGCCGGTTCTTACCGCTATCACCTCGGTCTGGAAACGCCGAACGATGCCGGCTGCTACATCAATGTCGACGGTGAGAACTATCACTGGCGCGACGGCGAAGCGGTGATGTTCGACGAGACTTTCATTCACTACGCCGAAAACACCACGGACAAAAACCGCATCATTTTGTTCTGCGACATCGAGCGGCCGATGAAGTATCGCTGGGCCGCGGCGTTCAACAGTTGGTTCAGCCGCACCGTGATGTCGGCGGCAGGCGCGCCGAACGATGCCGGTGACCGCACCGGTGGCATCAACCGCTTGTTCACCCGCATCTACAAGATCCGCCTGCGCGGTAAAGAGCTGAAAAAGCGCAATCGCAAACGCTACTACATGGAAAAGTGGGCGATCTTCGGTGGATTGCTGGCGGTGTTCATTCTGATCTAGATTCTGCGGCGACGTGTCTGACGCCTTCGCGAGCAAGCTCGCTCCCACAGGGTTTTGGGTTGAATGCAAAAATTTGCAATCACTCAAATCCACGGTGGGAGCGAGCTTGCTCGCGAAGGGGCCATCAAAATCACAGCAAAAATCTCAGGAAGCCTTCTTGGTTTTCTTCGCCGGCGCAGATTTCGCCGTTTTCTCTGCTTTCGCCTTTGGCTTCGCCGGCGCTTTCCCGCCAAGGCTACGTTTGAGCAGCTCGGTCAAATCAATAACATCGGCCGTTTTGCGTTCTTCTTCACCGCCCACCGTCTCGACATCCTCGATCTTGCCTTCATGGGCTTTCTTCTCGACCAGCGCCATGATCTTGTCTTCGAACTCATCCTTGTAGTCCTCGGGTTTCCAGTCCGCGCTCATGTCTTGCACCAGCCGTTTGGCCATGTCCAGTTCACCCTTGGCCAACTGGGGTTTGGTCACTTCAGGGCCCAGCGCCAGCTCATCGAGGCTGCGCACTTCCTGCGGCCAACGCAATTTCACCAACACCAATGCATCTTCCAATGGCATCAGCGCCGCCAAATACTGCCGCGTATGCAGCACCACGCGGGCGAGGGCGACTTTGTTGGTTTTGCTCAGGGTTTCGCGCAGCAACGCATAGACCTTGCCGCCACGTTTGTCCGGCGCCAGGTAGTACGGCGTGTCGATGTTCTGCAGCGGAATCTGCTCGGCGTCGACAAAGGAAAAGATATCGATGGTCTGCGTCGACACCGGGTGCGCCGAACGGATTTCCTCCTCGCTGAGCACCACGTAACGGCCCTTTTCGTAGGCCACACCCTTGACGATGTGTTCCTTGGTCACCTCTTTGCCGGTCACCTTGTTGACGCGTTTGTAGCCCACCGGGTCCATGCTGCGGCTGTCGAGCCAGTCGAAGTCGACGCCCTGCGAAGAGGTCGCCGACACCAGCGCGACGGGGATGTGAACCAGACCGAAACTGATCGCGCCTTTCCAGATTGCCCGAGCCATGGTGTGTTCTCCGAGTGATGATCAGGTGACCTGTTTGCTGACGCGAAAGTTTCCAGTGATTGCGGTGGTTTCAGATGACTTGGTCAAGCCGTGTTACATGTTGTTTAACGCGGACGGGTTAACAAATCCGAACCCACGGCGTAGCGTGGACTCGAAGGCTCTATCCCATGCCCATCGAGAGGCTGCGTCATGAACCGAATTCTGCTTGGCATCGTCGTCCTGACTCTCAGTGGCGGTCTGGTTCATGCCGACGTCTTATTGGCGCAAAGCCCGACCGGCACCAGCAATAACCCTTACAACAGCCCGATTCGCCGGGCCAATCCCAACAGCATGCAGGGCACTCAGCCCAGCGCTCCCGCCATTCGGGGACCGAACACGGTGCCGACACCGCGTCAGCCAACAGTCGAGAACCGTGGCATTGGCAACGGGCAGCCGATCCGTTCGGTGCCGAGCACACCGCCCACCTTCATTCCCAACCCGCCATCGCGGGACACCGGCAGCAACCGTTGAACGGCAGGACTGAGGTTCTGTCAGCCATTCAAATGAACAAAAGGAATCGTGCATGTTGCGTAAAACCCTTTTAGCCAGCCTGTGCGTCGGTGCGCTGATCAGCGCACCGGCATTTGCCGCAACACCCAAGGAGTTGCAAAGCGAGCAGGGCACACTTGAAGTCACCACGATCGCCCAAGGGCTCGAACACCCGTGGGCCCTGGCATTCTTGCCGGATCGCCAGGGCATGCTGGTGACGGAACGGCCGGGTAACCTGCGTATGGTCGGTGTCGACGGTAAAATTTCCGCGCCGATCAGCGGCGTGCCAGACGTCTGGGCGAAGGGGCAGGGTGGTTTGCTCGATGTCGTGTTATCACCGGACTTCAAACAGGATCGGCTGATTTACCTGTCTTACGCCGAGGGCGGCGGAGAAGGTGGCAAGGCCGGGACTGCGGTGGGGCGCGGTCGCTTGTCGGATGACTTGAAAAGCCTCAAGGATTTCAAAGTGATCTTCCGTCAGGAACCGAAACTCTCGGTCGGCAACCACTTCGGCTCGCGGCTGCTGTTTGACCGTGACGGCTACCTGTTCATCACCCTCGGTGAGAACAACGACCGGCCGACCGCGCAGGATCTCGACAAACTGCAAGGCAAAGTCGTGCGCATCTATCCGGACGGCAAAGTACCGGATGACAATCCCTTCGTCGGTCAGTCCGGTGTGCGCCCGGAAATCTGGTCTTACGGCCATCGTAACCCGCAGGGCGCCGCGCTCAACCCGTGGAATGGCACAATTTGGGAGAACGAGCACGGTCCACGCGGTGGCGATGAAGTGAACATCATCGAACGTGGGAAAAACTACGGCTGGCCGCTGGCGACCCACGGCATCAATTACTCGATGCAACCTATCCCGGAGGCGCAGGGTAAAACCGTCGAAGGCACCGTTGCACCGCACCATGTCTGGGAGAAATCCCCGGGGGTGAGCGGGATGGCCTTCTACGATGCTGATCGCTTCAAACCGTGGCAACACAACGCGTTTATTGGCGCGCTGGTGACTCAGGAACTGATCCGCTTGCAGTTCGATGGCGACAAGGTGGTGCATGAAGAACGCCTGCTCGGCGAACTCAAGCAACGCATCCGCGATGTGCGACAGGGGCCGGATGGCTATCTGTATGTGCTGACAGATGAATCGAAGGGTTCTCTGTACAAAGTCGGCCTGAAATAGACTCCGTCGGGTGAAGGCAAATCCTGTGGCGAGGGAGCAAGCTCCCTCGCCACAGACAATTAGCCATTGCGGGCAAACAGCACCACCGCAGCGCGCAACTTACCCCGGCCAAACCGACACATTTTCTCGAACTCGCCATGACTGACCGGCACATGCTGGCAGTCCATCGGCTGTCGGTGCTGGCTGTGATCGACATCCGGGTCATGCAGATAAACAAAGTCCTCGTCGCAATCGGTCACCATCACCCAGTGCGGGGACTTCGATCGGGTCAGGCGATAACTGCTGATCAGCACCAGCGGTTGTCCGCCCGCATCGAGCAAGCGCGGCAGGTCGAGCGATGTGCCAAGCAACTGCTCGACGTCGGTCTCGGCCAACTGCGTCATGAACTCCTCATGGACCAGGCGCATGACGTCTTTTTTATGCGCATCGCGCACCCCGTCGAGAAACAACGGGCCTGCCAGACTCAACTGCAACCTCACGCGAAAACCTCTGCGCCATGCGGCCAGCGCCAAACCCTGCGGGCTGCAGCCGCCATGGCCGGCGGTCATGAACACCGTGGTCGCTTCGCGCCAGATCTGCAATTCTTCGCGACGCTCCAGTAACCGCTGTGCCTGCAACGCGCCCATGGCCATCAACAGGCAAGCCGGGCCGCAGGTGAAATCGGTGGTTTGCCGGTAATAAGGCACCTTGATACTGCGCGAATCGCGGTGCTGAAGAATGCGTTTCTCCAGACGCAGCGCATCGGCATGGTCTTCGTAGTAATCGTGAATCAAGGCAAAACGCCGATAACCGTTGCGTTCATACAAGGCAATCGCTGCAGGGTTGTCGGTGCGCACCTCGAGGCGCAGGTAGGCGCAATCGTGTTGCAGAGCGATCGCTTCGATCCGTTGCAGCAAGTGCTTGCCCAGGCCTTCGCCCCGCGCATCAGCGGCAATCGCGATGGAATACAGGCGTGCCAGCGAGGTACCACGGTGAAACAACACCAGGGCGTAACCGAGCAAATGGCCCTCGCGCTCTGCCACCAGCAACTGCCCGTGTGCGCGGGTAATCATCCACTGGAAGCTGCGACTGGTCAGCCGGTCGCTGGTGAAACATTGCATTTCCAATGCCAGCAGCGCTGGCAAATCTTCAACTGTTGCCGGGCGAAAAACAGCACTCATATGACCACCGTAAAAGTTGCGTAACGAAACGAGACTTTCGAAAAACTTCGTGCTTAATAGAAAAGGTCTTGTTCTCCAACGGATCAATCTCTATGTCAGCGGTACAGGGTCATTGGCGCGAAGTATCCGAGCAAAGTTTGCCGGCGGCAACTTATTTAAATTCAGCAACTAGAACTTCCAGTCAAGTGCTGATCATTGTCGAGCGCAAGGAAGACTGGGCCTCGTATTTTCCCAGCGAGGGCATCATCACTGCACAGGAATACCTGGAGCAGACCCGCGAAACCGAGCCGGGCAAGCGCGTGCAGGTGATCAACCTGTGCCGCAGCTACAAGTACCTGGGCCACGGCTATTACTGCTCGCTGCTGGCGGAAGCCCGTGGTCACAAGGTGATTCCATCGGTGCGGACGATCAGCGAGCTGACGCGAAAATCACTCTACGGGCTGGCCCTCGACGATCTGGATAAAACCCTCGAAAAGGCGCTCAGCCATCATCTTTACAGCGACACCGAAGGCTTTACCCTGACCCTGTATTTCGGCCGAACACATATCGAGCCGTTACAGGATCTGGCCCGGCAGTTGTTTGAGTTATTCCCGTGTCCGATTTTGTTAGTTGAGTTTCGCCGAACTAACGGTTGGCACATCGAAGGGGTAAAGTCTGGCACTTTGCACAAGTTGCGCGATGATCAGGAAGATCAGTTCGCCAACGCGCTGGATGGCTTCAGCCGTAAAATCTGGCGGGCGCCGCGCTCGCCGCAAGTTGCCCGCTATGACCTGGCGATCCTGCACGATCCGCAGGAAACGTTGCCGCCGTCCAACGCCAAAGCCCTGGCGAATTTCGTCCGGGTCGGCAAAACCATGGGCATCGATGTCGAGCTGATCGAGCGCAAGGATTACGCGCGGCTGGCCGAGTACGACGGTTTGCTGATCCGCGAAACCACCAGCGTCGACAACCACACTTACCGATTCGCCAAGAAGGCCGAAAGTGAAGGGCTGGTGGTGATGGATGATCCGACGTCGATTCTGCGCTGCACCAACAAGGTCTATCTGACCGATCTGCTCAACAGCCATCAACTGGGCATGCCCGCCACCGAAATTCTCTACAAGGAGCGACCCGAAGACTTCGAGCGGGTCGGCGAACGCCTCGGTTTTCCGTTGGTGCTGAAGATTCCCGATGGCTGCTTCTCGCGCGGGGTGATCAAGGTCGAAAGCCAGCAAGCGTTGCTTGAGGCTACTGCCGAACTGTTCGAGCACTCGGTGTTGCTGCTGGCGCAGGAGTTCTTCTACACCGAATACGACTGGCGCATTGGTGTGCTCAATCGCAAACCGATCTTCGCCTGTCAGTACTTCATGTCCAAGGGCCATTGGCAGATCTACAACCACAAAGCCAAAGGCCAGGACGTCAACGGCGAATGCCGCACGCTGGCGATCCATGAAGCACCGCGCGCGGTGGTCGAGTTGGCGGTGAAAACCGCCAACCTGATTGGCGACGGCCTCTACGGCGTCGACCTGAAACAGGCCGGCGACAAAGTCGTGGTGATCGAAGTCAACGACAACCCTAACCTCGACGCCGGCATCGAAGACGCTTATTTACAGGACGACCTGTATTCACTGGTGCTCGAAGAGTTCGTACGGCGCCTGGAGCTCAAACGTCGCGGCCAGGCGTGGTGATGCGCCGATGATCAGTCGCTTCGCATTGAGCCACGGCGCCTTGCAGCGGGTTGAGCGACTGGACGCCGAGGTGATGCTGTTCAGCAATCCCGACGCCGCCGAGCGTGACTTGCTGCACAGCCATTTCAAGGTCGATGAACACGCGCTGGCCTCGGCGTTGGATCCGGATGAGGTCTCGCGGATCGAGTTTCATCCCGATCACCTGTTTCTGATCTGGAAGCGTCCGGAAAACTATTCCGGGGCTGGCAGCCTGGCGTTTGAAGTGTCGTCGTGTGGTTTGTTGTTCTCCCCGGGACAACTGTTGGTGATTGCCACCGATGACACGCCGTTGCACGGCCTCGGCACACGTCAGGCGTTAAATACGCCACTGGATGTGCTGCTCGACCTGTTGTTCAACAACATCCATCACTACCTCGGGCACTTGAAGGTGATCAAACTGGTCGCCCGCGAGTTGCAGCAGAAATTCAACGCCTCGATGCAGAACCAGCATCTGATCCAGATGTTCAACCTCAGTGAAAGCCTGATCTATTACATCAACGCCCTGCACAGCAACGGCGCGGTGCTGACGCGGCTGCGCAATCACGCGGAAAAACAACACTTCGGCAGTGAAGCGCTCGGCCTGATCGACGACTTGATCATCGAAAACAACCAGTGCTACAAGCAGGCGGAAATCTACTCCACGGTGTTTTCCGGGCTGATCGATGCGCGCGGCAACCTGATGAACAACAGCATGAACAACCTGCTGCGCAAGCTGACGTTGATCAACGTGGTGTTTCTGCCGTTGAACCTGATTGCGAGTATTGGCGGGATGTCGGAATTCAGCATGATGACGGCGGGGACGCCGTGGTGGGTTTCCTATCCGGTGTTTCTGGCGGTGATGTTGTTGGGGGCGGGGGGGATGTTGTTTGGGTTGCGGCGTTTGGCCAGATGATTTGTAGTGACTGATCGGACGCCTTCGCGAGCAGGCTCGCTCCCACATTTCGAAATGCATTCCCCCTGTGGGAGCGAGCTTGCTCGCGAAGAGGCCGGCACAGGCAAAGTAAAACTCAAGACAGTCCCGCATTTGGCCGAACCGCCGCTGTGATGCCTTGTTATAGTTCGGGCCTCATTTTCAGCCCGGTAAAGGATCACTGCCATGACTCAATACTCCGCCTTCAGCGTCGAACTGGCCGATAACATCGCCCATGTGCAGATCAATCGCCCGGAGAAGATCAACTCGATGAACGCGGCGTTCTGGAGCGAGATCGTCGAGATCTTCCAGTGGATCGACGACACCGACGAAGTGCGCGTGGTGGTGCTCAGCGGCAACGGTAAGCATTTTTCCTCCGGCATCGACCTGATGATGCTCGCCGGCGTCGCCAATGAACTGGGCAAGGACGTCGGCCGCAACGCGCGCCTGCTGCGCCGCAAGATCCTCACCCTGCAAGCCTCGTTCAATGCCGTCGATAACTGCCGCAAACCGGTGCTCGCGGCCATTCAGGGCTATTGCCTGGGCGGTGCCATCGACCTGATTGCCGCCTGCGACATGCGCTACGCCGCCGAAGACGCGCAATTCTCGATCAAGGAAATCGACATCGGCATGGCCGCCGATGTTGGCACATTGCAACGGTTGCCACGGATCATCGGTGACGGCATGCTGCGTGAACTGGCTTACACCGGTCGCACCTTCGGCGCTGACGAGGCGCGCAGCATTGGCCTGGTCAATCGCATCTACAGCGACAAAGACGCGCTGCTCGAAGGCGTGATCGACATCGCCCGCGAGATCGCTTCGAAGTCGCCGATTGCGATCACCGGCACCAAGGAAATGATCAGCTACATGCGCGACCACCGCATCGACGATGGTCTCGAATACGTTGCCACCTGGAACGCCGCCATGTTGCAATCCACCGACTTGCGCGTGGCCATGGCCGCCCACATGAGCAAACAGAAACCCGAATTTCTGGACTGAGAAACCATGACAGCTCGCTGGACCACTGCAGTACTCGACACCGATCAACCTGGCGGCTGGGCCGTGGCGCGCAGCCCGGACGGTTTTCTGTTCGACGACAACGGCGCGCTGTTCCCGCGCGAATGGCTCAAGCGTCAGGATTTGTCAGTCCTCGCCGAGCACGGCATCGGCCATCTCGACGGCGAGCCGGTGTACTTGCTCGAACTGCGCAGCGCCAGCGAGGTGCCGGGTTGCAACTGGAAAGGTCTGCGGGCGTTCATGCTCGACGGCGAGCACACGATCTACAAAGTGCTCGGTTACGCCGCGCAGATTGGCACGTGGGCCCGCGAGCACCGTTTTTGCGGTAACTGCGGCCAGGCCATGACGCAGGTGCCGCGTGAGCGGGCGATGTATTGCCAGCCGTGTGATTTGCGCAGTTATCCACGGATTTCGCCGAGCATGATCGTGCTGATCACCCGTGGCGACGAGATCCTGCTGGCACGTTCTCCGCGTTTCGTCACTGGCGTTTACAGTACGCTGGCCGGGTTCGCCGAACCTGGCGAATCGGCCGAAGATTGCCTGATTCGGGAAGTGCGTGAGGAAGTGCAGATCGAAGTGAAGAACATTCAGTACCTGGGTAGCCAGTGCTGGCCGTTCCCGCACTCGATGATGCTCGGCTTCCATGCCGAATATGCCGGTGGCGAGATTGTTTGTCAGGAAGACGAGATCGAAGACGCCCAGTGGTTCAACGTGCACGACCTGCCGCCGTTGCCGGCGTCAAAGTCGATTGCCCGTTACCTGATCGACGTCTACGTGGCGCGGCGCTTAGGCCACGCTGAACCAGTGCTGCCAGGCTAGGCGCACGGTCAAACCCAGCACCACGGTGATGAACACCGGGCGAATGAACTTGGCGCCACCGCTGATTGCGGTGCGCGCGCCAAAGAACGCGCCGACCATCACCGACAGGCCCATGCTCAGGCCGATGATCCAGTCCACCTGCCCGGAAAACACGAACACCGACAGCGCCGCAATGTTGCTGACGAAGTTCATGCTGCGCGCCACGCCGCTGGCTTTGACCAGATCGATCGGGTAGAGCAGCAGGCTGCTCACCGTCCAGAATGCGCCCGTGCCGGGGCCGGCCACGCCGTCATAGAAACCGAGGCTGAAACCCTGGGTCGACTGCCATTTCTTTTTGATCGGTGCGTCGCTGTCCAGCGGCGCTTTTGGCGTACCGCCGAACAGCAAATACAAACCGCAGGCGAAGACGATCACCGGGAGCATCTTGTTCAGCCATTCGGCCGGCAGGTAATGGGCGACGATGGCGCCGGTCAGTGCGCCGACTAGAGTGCCAACAATCGCGTGGGTCCATTGGCGCGGGTGGAACAGCTTGCGCTTGTAGAAGGTGAAACTGGCGGTGGCCGAGCCAAACGTCGAACTCAGTTTATTCGTGCCGAGCACCAGATGCGGCGGCAGGCCGGCCGTCAGCAGGGCAGGGGTGGTCAACAGACCGCCACCGCCGGCGATGGCATCGATGAAACCGGCTATGAAAGCGACGAAGGCCAGAATGGCCAGGGTGGTGAGGTCAACGCTGAGTTCGAAAGGCATGGAATCGGCTTATTCGGCAGGGCGCAGATTTGGCTGCGGGGAGGGCGGTCATGTTACTCATTTCCAAGTGTTGCGGCGACCCGTCTGACGCCTTCGCGAGCAGGCTCGCTCCCACAGTTTTTGGGTTGTTCGCAATATCGATATTCACTACAAATCCCCTGTGGGAGCGAGCTTGCTCGCGAAGGCGGCTTTCCAGCCACTGCAAAATCTACTGTTGCCCACTCAACATCCAGCCAACAAATCTCCCCTCTCCAAAACATCTATTCAACGCCGAACACCAACAAAAACGGGCATTCCAGCCCTGGCACGCTTGCTGCTCTACCTCTCCCATCTCCCCACATGTCCCGAGGACACGCCAATGAGTCAGCAAGCCGTGAAATTTGCCTACTGGGTGCCGAACGTCAGCGGTGGGCTGGTGGTCAGCAAGATCGAGCAGCGCACCGATTGGGGCATCGACTACAACCGCAAACTGGCGCAGATCGCCGAGGCCGCCGGGTTTGAATATGCGCTGACGCAGATCCGCTTCACCGCCGGTTACGGTGCCGAGTTTCAGCACGAGTCCGTCGCGTTCAGCCATGCACTGCTCGCTGCCACCAGCAAACTCAAAGTGATCGCCGCGATTCTGCCCGGTCCGTGGCAACCGGCGCTGGCGGCGAAGCAACTGGCAACCATCGACCAACTCACCAATGGTCGCATCGCGGTAAACATCGTCAGTGGCTGGTTCAAAGGTGAGTTCCAGGCCATCGGTGAGCACTGGCTGGAGCATGACGAGCGTTATCGCCGCTCCGAAGAATTCATTCGTTCGCTACGGGGCGTGTGGAGCCAGGACAACTTCACCTTTCGCGGCGACTTCTACCGCTTCGACAATTACAGCTTGAAACCAAAACCGTTGGGCCGTCCGGAAATCTTCCAGGGCGGCAGTTCCCGTGCGGCGCGGGATATGGCGGCGCGAGTCTCGGACTGGTATTTCACCAATGGCAACAGCGTTGAAGGGATCAAGGCGCAGGTCGACGATATTCGTGCCAAAGCAGCGGCGAATCATCATTCGGTGAAGGTCGGCGTGAATGCCTTCGTCATCGCCCGCGATACCGAAGAAGAGGCGCGGGCCGTGCTCGCGCAGATTATCGAACAGGCCGACCCGGAGGCGGTGAATGCCTTTGGCGACGCAGCGAAACAGGCGGGCCGGGCATCGCCGGAGGGTGAGGGTAACTGGGCAAAATCGACGTTTGAGGATCTGGTGCAATACAACGATGGTTTCAAGACCAATTTGATTGGCACGCCGTTGCAGATTGCCCAGCGGATTGTCGCGTTGAAAGCGGTGGGGGTGGATCTGGTGCTGGCGGGGTTTCTGCACTTTCAGGAAGAGGTCGAGTATTTCGGGCGGCGGGTGTTGCCGCTGGTTCGCGGACTTGAGGCCAAGGCGCATTCGCAGCATGCCGCTGCGGTGGTTTGATCCCAGAGAACCCTGTGGGAGCGAGCTTGCTCGCGAAGGCGTCCTTTCAGTAAATGTTGTGATTACTGATACACCGCATTCGCGAGCAAGCTCGCTCCCACATTCGATCTATTTGAAATTACAGGCCGAGGTCGGACAGGCCCGGATGATCATCCGGGCGACGCCCCAGTGGCCAGTGGAACTTGCGTTCGCTTTCCTTGATCGGCATGTCGTTGATGCACGCATAGCGCTGAAACATCAGGCCCTGCTCATCGAACTCCCAGTTTTCGTTACCGTAGGAGCGGAACCAGTTACCCGAATCATCGTGCCATTCATAAGCGTAACGCACAGCGATGCGGGTATCCGAGTAAGCCCAGAGCTCCTTGATCAAACGGTAATCCAGCTCTTTCGCCCATTTACGGGTCAGGAAGGCCTTGGCTTCTTCGCGGTTGTTGGCGAACTCGGCGCGGTTGCGCCACTTTGTGTCGAGGGTATAGGCCAGCGATACCCGTTCCGGGTCGCGGGAGTTCCAGCCATCCTCGGCCAGTCGAACTTTCTCGATCGCCGATTCGCGGTTGAAGGGCGGCAATGGCGGACGTACCTGGGCTGCAGTAGACATGTTCAGTCTCCCGATCTAATTAATAATTGAACAACAAGTCCGGCTTATTAAGGCGTTACAGGTCCAATAACTTTCGCGCCATGCATTGCGCATTATCGGCGGCACTGTGATCACCCATCACAAGCGCTACGGTAATGGCGCCGTCAATCAGGATCAGCAGCTGTTTGGCCAGCAGTTGCGGATCCTCGGCACCATGTTCGGTACACAGCTCGCACACGTAGTCGAGCAGCTTCTGTTTGTGTTCTTTGGCGACCAGCCGAACCGCATCCTGAGGGTCGCCGGTTTCACCGCTGGTGTTGATGAACGCGCAGCCGCGAAAGCCTTCCGAGGCGAACCAGCTCTTGAGCACGGTAAACAGGTTGAGCAGGCGATCGGCCGGGGTTTCGGCCTGATCGACAGCGCTGCGGTACCAGTGCATCCAGCGTATGTCGCGGCGTTGCAGGGCGGCGACGGTCAAGGCGTCCTTGTCGGCAAAGTAACGGTAGATACTTTTTCTGGAGACACCGGCGGTTTTCACCAGAAGGTCCATGCTGGTGGCAGCGATGCCACTTTTATAGATCAACTTTTCGGTGACATCCAGGATGATGTCGCGTGTGTCGTTGCTAGTGATTTCGTTCATGTGGCGAACAGTAGAACGATTGTTCTCCATGGTCAAGCAAGTATTTTTATTGCTGGTGAAATCGCTTTCGCGAGCAGGCTCGCTCCCACATTTGAAATGCATTCCCCTGTGGGAGCGAGCCTGCTCGCGAAGGGGCCATTACAGACACTAACAAGACCCGAAGGATGTGATGGTGTAAGCTCTCGGGTTCTTCGGATTCGACCCATTGCGAGCCCTATGCCGTTGCTTTTCAAACGCTCCTTGCTGCCCAAACTGCGCAGCTTTCCGCTGACCGCCGAGGCCGTGACCATTCTGTCCGGTGCCGCCGAGTTCCGTCGTTGCCTGCTCGAGAAAATCGCCACGGCGACGCAGCGCATCTACATCGTCGCGCTGTATCTGCAGCAAGACGAAGCCGGTCAGGAAATCCTCGATGCCTTGCACGCCGCCAAGCTCAAACGCCCCGAGCTTGAAATTGCCGTGGTGGTCGATTGGTTGCGCGCCCAGCGCGGTCTGATCGGTGCCGGCAAGCAGCCGGGCAACTCGGCGTGGTATCAGGAAATGACCCGCACGCACCAGAGCGAAGTGCCGGTCTACGGCGTGCCGGTGCAAACTCGCGAACTGTTCGGCGTCCTGCATTTGAAGGGCTTCGTAATCGACGATTGCGTGGTCTACAGCGGCGCAAGCCTGAACAATGTGTACCTGCACAAGTTCGACAAATACCGTTTCGACCGCTATCACGTCCTGCAAAGCGCTGAACTGGCCGACTCGATGCATCATCTGGTCAAACACGGCTTGATCGAATCGAAAGCGGTGCATCGCCTCGATCTGCCCAACCTGCCGACCACTCGCAGCTTGCGCAACGACATCGGCGACCTGCGCAGCCGCCTCAAATACGCGACGTACGACACCAGCGCCGGCAGCACCGCGCATGAAGGTTTGTCGGTCAGCCCGTTGTTGGGTGTGGGCAAGAACAACCCGTTGAACCGGGCGATCCTCGAACTGATCGCCAGCGCGCAAAAGCAACTGACCATTTGTACGCCGTACTTCAACCTGCCGCTGGGCGTGATCCGTGAGATCAATCGCGCACTGGCCCGTGGTGTGAAGATCGACATCGTGGTCGGCGACAAGACCGCCAACGACTTCTACATTCCGCCGAGCGAGCCGTTCAAGGTGATCGCCGCGCTGCCGTATCTGTACGAGATCAGCCTGCGTCGCTTCGCCAAGCGCCATCAGCGCAACATCGACAGCGGTCAGTTGAACCTGCACTTGTGGCGTGATGGCGACAACACCTATCACCTCAAGGGCATGTGGATCGATCAGCGCTATACGCTGCTGACCGGCAACAACCTCAATCCACGCGCGTTCCGCCTGGATCTGGAAAACGCGTTGTTGATCGATGATCCGAAAGGGGAATGGCTGGAACCGCGAGCGAAGGAGCTGGAAGAGATTTTCCGCCACACCACGCGGATCGAGAATTTCCAGAGTCTGGAGACGCTGCCGGAATACCCGGCCGGGGTGGCCAAGTTTCTCAAGCGGGTGAGTCGGGTGCGGATTGAGCGGTTGCTCTACCGGATTCTCTAAAATCGAAATTATCTAGCGCGGCTGATAAAGTCTTCGCGAGCAAGCTCGCTCCCACAGGAAATGCATTCCAAATGTGGGAGCGAGCTTGCTCGCGAAGGGGCCAGACCGACGCTACAAAAACCTAATTCAGACCCAACTTGCCACGCAACGTGGACAGGTCTTCAGCCAGTGTATTCACCGGCCCGACCAGCGCTTTACGGTCGTTATCCTTCACCTTGTCATACGTCTCGAAACCACCATCCTTGGTCTTGTACTTGGCCAGAATCTTGTCGACGGTGGCAAAGTTCTTGTCGACCTTCGCAACGAAAGCCTTGTCCTGTTTCTCGATCTGCGGACGGAACAGGTCAACGATTTTTTTCGCGCCGTCGATGTTGCCCTGGAAGTCATACAGGTCGGTGTGGCTGTAGCGATCTTCTTCACCGGAGATCTTGGTCGCGGCGACTTCTTCCAGCAGTGCAGCAGCACCGCCGACGACTTTCTCAGGCGGGAAGGTCAGGCCGGCGACGCGGGTTTGCAGGTCTTTGACGTCGCTGTTGAGCTTGTCTGCCAGCTCGTTCAGGCCGGCAGTGCTTTTTTCCGAGAACAGCGTGTATTCGATGCGGTGGAAACCGGTGAAGTCTTCAGCCTTCACGCCTTTTTCGTGGTCGTCGACGCGCGAGTCGATGGACGCATCGAGGTCACTGAACAGCTCGGCAATCGGCTCGATCGACTCGTAGTAAACGCGGGTCGGTGCGTAGAGCTTTTGCGCGGTGGCCAGATCGCCTTTCTTCACCGCGTCGGTGAATTGCTGGGTGTGGCTGCCCAGCTCATCGAGTTGCTCGGTGACGTAGATCTTGTAGTCCGACACCGGCCCGACCAGATCCAGCGGTGCTGTCGCGGCGAACGCCGACAGCGGGGTGTTGAGCAAACCAAGGGTCAGCAATAACGCGAGTGGCGTCTTTTTCATGGGGGCGGCTCCAGTGTTGAGTGTTGTTTTTATGCAGCGGTTTTCGGTTGTGTGGCATTGAGCAGCGAGCGACCGATGAAGTCCTTGTCGCCCGTGACACCCGGCAGGGTGAAGAAGTACCCGCCGCCGACCGGTTTGAGGTATTCCTCAAGCGGTTCGCCGTTGAGGCGGGTCTGCACGGTGATGAAGCCTTTTTCCAGGTCGGCCTGGTAACAGATGAACAGCAGGCCCATGTCGAGCTGGCCGTTTTTGTTCACGCCATTCGAATAGTTGAACGGCCGACGCAGGATCAGGTTGGCCTGGCTCGCAGCAGTGCGCGGGTTGGCCAGGCGAATGTGCGCGTCGAGTTTGGTCAGCTTGCCTTCTGGATCCTTGTGGTAATCCGGCACCTCGGTTTCATGGCTGCCGCCGATAGGTGCGCCGGAGGTTTTCACCCGACCGAGGATGCTTTCCTGTTCCTGCAAGGGCGTGCGGTCCCAACGCTCGACAAAGTTGCGGATGATCCGCACCGCTTGATAGCTGCCATGCGCAGCCCAGGCCGGTTCATCGCTGCCCGGTTGCACCCAGACGATGCTGTCCATGGCTTTGGCGTCGTTGGAGTTCGGGTTGGCCGAACCGTCACGGAAACCGAGGAAATTGCGCGCCGATTGCGCCGGCACACCCGGTTTCGCCGGGGCTTGCGGCGGCACGCTGCCTTCCTGTTTCCAGCGCACCAGCAGCAGATCAGGGAGGTTTTTGACGATGTCGCGCAGGGCGTGAATGTTGGTGTCGGTGGTGTTGGAGCAGAACTGCAAGCTCAAGTCGCCGTGGCAGCAATCGGCTTCCAGTGCATCGTTGGGGAAACCGACCATGCGTTGCAGGCGCTTGGGCTTGGCGTCGGCCAGACCGAAGCGTTCGTCGAACAGCGACTCACCGACGGAAACGGTGATGGTCAGGTTATCCGGCGTGACGTTCGGGCCGAGGATGCCGGAGTCCGGTGGCGGCAGTTTCGGATCGATCTGCGCGACCGGGCCGCCCTTCATCAGGAACGCGATGCGCTCGTTGAGCGTGCGGAACAGCCGCTCCAGATCTTCACGATCACTGGCCAACACGTCGAATGAAACCAGCATGCCCGAGGCCGGGCGCGGGGTAACGATGCCGGTCTGGTGCACACCGTGGAAATCGTGGCGGTCTTCGGTCTTGTCGCTGCTGGGTGCTTCAGTGACTTGTGCCGGCGCGGCGGCCATCGCCGGGCAGCTCAGGGCTGAACCTGCGAGGGCGACACCGGCGGCGCCCATGCCCATCAGGACACGGCGACGTTGCAGGTTGAGGTTTTCTGAATCTTTCATCGCGAATTCGTCTTCTGCTTACAGGCCGGAGAGGCCAAGGGCGGGATCGATGCCATCCAGCGCGTCGGCCAGGGCCTGGGCCTTGTCGGCAATCTGCTTGCGTTGTTCGCCGCTGACGGAGTCGTAGCTGGCGTAGCCGTCCTTGATCTTGTAGCGGTTGAGTTGTGTGTCGAAGTCCGCCAGTGCCTGGTCGATTTTCGGCAACAGGTCGGCGGCCGACTTGGTCAGCATCGGCCGCAGCAGATCGACGACTTTGCGCGCGGTTTGCGCGTTGGCGGCGAAACCGTTGAGGTCGCTGTGGCTGTAGCGTTCTTCTTCACCGCTGGCGGCGCGGACGTCGGCCAAGGTGTTGAGGTTGCGCACGATGATGCTCACCAGTTGCTCCGGCGGCAGGCTCTGGGCGAGCAATTGCTGTTTGAGCGTGGTGACGTCGCCGAGCAGGCGCTGGGCAACCGGCGCCAGTTCATCGAGTTTGCGTTGCTGGAACAGGCCGTATTCGAGGCGATGGAAACCGACGAAGGCCGGATCCTGCTCACGCTTCTCGAAGTAGTCGGCGCGGGCGTTGATGTTGTTGTCCAGTTCGGCCAGACGCTGGGCGGCCGGGGCCAGATGCTGATAAGCCGCGCGGGCCGGCAGGTACAACGCTTGCGCTTGCTCCAGGTCGCCACTTTCAATCGCCTGGTTAAGCGCGGTCACGGCTTTGATCAGCGCGCTGCTCTGGCTGGCCAGGTACACGCGGAATTCCGACAGCGGCCCGACGAAGGCGACCATCGACGGTTTGGCCTTGGCGGCGGCATCCGACGCAGCCGTCGGCGTCACGTGCAGGGTGCCGCGCGGGTTGCTCAGCAAGCCACAGGTGATCGCGTAATCGCCGGGTTGCAGGTTGGCGTTGATTACCTGGCTTAGGCCGGGAGCGATGTTTTCGCGTTCTTCGACGACCAGCACGCCGTCGAGAATTTCCCATTCCACGGCGCGCTCGGAGCGGTTGACGATTCGGAAACTGGCGCGCCCGGCCGGCACCGTCAGCGCGTTGGGTTCGCAACTGCCCGGATGAATGTTGACCACCACTTCATCGTGGTTGTGTTGACGCTTGGCCGCGGCCATTTTCGAGGCGTAATAAAACAGTCCACCGGCGGCGAACATCACCACCACTGAACCGGCCACGGCCCAGCGCAAGGCGCGGGGAGGGGAGGCCTGAGGAGTATTAGGCTTTGACATGAATGCCCTTATTGGCTGGAAACTGAAGACGATTTGGCGGCTTTGGGGGTCGCCGGCGCGGCGGGGTAGAAGAACATCACCAGCGCCACCACCAAATAAATCAGATACGCGCCGAGGGTGCTGACGGTCGGCGTGTCCTGGTACCCGAACATGCCGGCCAGCACCGAGCCCACAGGGCCGTCCATCGGCAGCGTCGCACTGAAGTCGAACAGCACGGTTTGCAGGTGATTCCACAGCCCGGCTTCATGCAGGGCCTGCACCGAGTTGGCGAGAATCCCGGCGGCCACGACCAGAATGAACAGGCCAGTCCACTTGAAGAAGGCGGAAAGGTTGAGGCGCATGCTGCCGGTGTAGATCAGGAAACCGACGATGATCGCCAGAATCAG
Organism: Pseudomonas fluorescens; assembly: GCF_001648775.1. Lineage (GTDB taxonomy): Bacteria > Pseudomonadota > Gammaproteobacteria > Pseudomonadales > Pseudomonadaceae > Aquipseudomonas > Aquipseudomonas fluorescens_M. Next base: position 410,811 of record NZ_LVEJ01000010.1, on the reverse strand, counting down.
GCCGAGCAGGGCGCCGATCGGCGCGCCCGGGCCTTCACTTTGCTGGAATACGGCGAGGAGGAAGAACACCGTTTCCAGACCCTCGCGAGCCACGGCGAAAAACACCATGGCGATCAGCGCGATCACCTGGTGCCTGGAGGACGTCAGCGCCTCATCCAGCGAGGCTTGCAGCGAATGCTTGATCGAACGCGCGACCTTGCGCATCCAGAACACCATGGAACTGAGAATGCCCACGGCGACCAGTCCGACAATGCCTTCGAACAGCTCCTGCTGCTTTTGCGGGAATTCCGCGCTGACCAGTTCCAGGCCACCGCCGACCAACAGCGCGAGTGCGGCGGCGAGAAAAACGCCGATCCACACGGCAGGCATCCACTGGCCTCGGCCGGTCTGTTGCAGGTAGCTGGCGATGATGCCAACGATCAGCGCGGCTTCAATGCCTTCGCGCAGCATGATCAGAAAGGGAACGAGCATTCGACATCCACTAAGTCATTCGAAGAGGTTACAAGTTGTAACATAATGACAAGCATTCTCACATGACAATCATTGACATGAACCTGAACGGTAGCTGAACAGCCTGAATTTTTGCCCCAACACAGAACCCTGTGGGAGCGAGCTTGCTCGCGAAGGGGGCTGACCGGTCGACATCTCTGTGACTGAACCAACGCTTTCGCGAGCAAGCTCGCTCCCACAAGGGATCGGAGTCGGGTTTGGGGTAAGATGCCGGTCAATTAAAAACAACAAGGTTTACCGCGATCCATGTCGGAAAAAGACACCATCGCCGTTCAACTGGTGCGTGAAGCACTGCTGCAAAGTTGTGCCCCGGGCGTGGCCACGGAAGAAGTCTTGAACAAGGTCGGGATTGCTCCGGCGTTGCTGCGCGATGAGCACGCCAGGGTGCCGGCCTCGCAGTACGCCAGGCTTTGGCGCCTGCTGGCCCGGCGCGGCGATGACGAGTTTTTCGGCATGGATCCGCGCAAGCTCAAGTCCGGCAGCCTGGAGTTCCTCTGCCGCAGTGCGATGGCGCAACCGACACTGGCGGCGGGTTTGGGCTCGGGGTTGAGTTTTCTGTCACTGATGCTCGAGCGCATGCCGGCGCAACTGGTGCATCAGCAAAGTCTGGCGGAAATCGTTCTGCTCGAAGATGATCCCGAGCCCCGCCGCGCCTTCACCTATTTCACCTATTGGATGATCGTCCACGGCGTCGCCTGTTGGCTGGCCGGGCGGCGGATTCCGATTCTGGCGATTGAATTGCGCTGTGCGGCGCCGGACTTCACCGATGACTACCGGGTGATGTTTTCCGAGAACCTGCGTTTTGATCGGCCGCGTACGCGGATGATTTTCTCCGCCGATTGCCTTGATCTGCCGATCAAACGTTCTGCCGAAGAGCTGAAACGCTTTCTGGCCCAGGCGCCGGCGAACATTCTGGTCAAGTACCGCGACCCGGAAAGCCTGGCCAGTCGGATCAAGCAGGATCTGCGCCAGTTGCCCGCCGAGCAATGGCCGGAGACTGAAGCGCTGGCGCAGCAGTTGTGCATGTCGGCCTCGACATTGCGCCGCCGTCTGGCCGAGGAAGGGCAGACCTATCAAGGCCTCAAGGACAGTGTGCGCAAGGAATTGGCCATTGTCTGGCTGGCGGAACCTTCTATCAGTTTTGTCGAGATCGCCAGTCGGTTGGGGTTCGCTGATGCGAGTTCGTTCTACAAGGCGTTTCGCAAGTGGTCGGGATCGAATCCGGGCCACTATCGCACGCTGATCCTGAATGAGGTTGTCTGACCCGGCCTCTTCGCGAGCAGGCTCGCTCCCACATTTGGAATGCATCGCCCCTGTGGGAGCGAGCCTGCTCGCGAAAGCGCCAGTCCATGCAACAAAAAACTTAAACCTTGGCCAAACCAGTCAGCCACTTTGATGGCTTTGACCATTGCCCCAAGCCCCGCACAGCGCGACTATCCCTCTGTTGTTTACGGTTCCCAACCTAATAAAAACACAGAGGGATTCTGGCAATGCGCGATTACTTGTCTGCCACTGAACAGTTCAACTATCAGCACACCGTGGACGCCGCACTCAGCGGTACGCTTGAGGCGCTCAACGCCTGCGTCGAATGCTGCGACCGCCATGCCTTGCCGGGGCGCATCGCGCTGTTTTGGGAGGGCCGCGACGGCGCCAGTGCGACGTACACCTTCAGTGAACTGCAGGATAACGCCGCGCGTTTCGCCAATTTCCTCCTCGCCCAAGGCGTGCAGAAGGGCGACAAAGTCGCCGGCCTGCTGCCGCGCAACATCGAATTGCTCATCACCGTGCTCGCCACCTGGCGCATCGGCGCGGTGTATCAGCCGCTGTTCACCGCATTCGGCCCCAAAGCCCTCGAACATCGCCTGAACAGCTCCGGCGCCAAAGTCGTGGTCACTGACGCGGTCAACCGGCCGAAACTCGCTGAAGTCGCCGACTGCCCGACACTCGTCACCGTTGGCGGCGTTAAAGGCCAGGGCATCGTCCGTGGCGATTACAGCTTCTGGGCCGAACTGGCCAATTATTCCAGCGTCTGCGAACCGCTGCTGCTGACCGGCGAAGACCCGTTTCTGCTGATGTTCACCTCGGGCACCACCGGCCCGTCGAAAGCGCTGTCCGTACCACTGAAAGCCATCGTCGCGTTCCAGAGTTACACCCGCGACGCCGTCGATCTGCGCCCGGAAGATTCGTTCTGGAATGTCGCCGATCCGGGCTGGGCCTACGGCATCTATTTCGGCGTCACCGGGCCGTTGTCGATGGGCCATCCGATCACTTTCTACGATGGCCCGTTCACCCTCGAAAGCACCTGCCGGGTGATCAACAAATACGGCATCACCAACCTCACCGGTTCGCCGACGGCTTATCGCTTGCTGATTGCCGGTGGAGATCAGTTCGCCAAGTCGATCAAGGGCAAGTTGCGCATCGTCAGCAGCGCCGGCGAGCCGCTGAACCCGGAAGTGATCCGCTGGTTCGCCGACAACCTCGACGTGGTCATCCATGACCATTACGGCCAGACCGAACTGGGCATGGTGCTGTGCAACCACCACGGTCTCGAGCATCCGGTGCACCTCGGCGCCGCCGGTTTCGCCTCGCCGGGCCATCGCATCGTCGTGCTCGATGATCAGTACAACGAACTCGGCGTCGGCCAGCCGGGCATTCTCGCCATCGACCGTGCGCAATCGCCGATGTGCTGGTTCGGTGGTTACGAAGGCGCGCCGACCAAAGCCTTCGTCGGCGATTACTACCTCAGCGGCGACACCGTGGAATGGAACGGTGACGGCAGCATCAGCTTCGTCGGCCGCAGCGATGACGTCATCACCACGTCCGGCTATCGCGTCGGCCCGTTCGATGTCGAGAGCGCGCTGATCGAACACCCGGCAGTCGTCGAAGCGGCAGTCGTCGGCAAACCGGACCCGGAGCGCACCGAACTGGTCAAAGCCTTCGTGGTGCTGAGCGCGCAATACCGTGCGGCGCCGGAGCTTGCCGAAGAACTGCGTCAACACGTGCGCAAACGTCTGGCCGCGCATTCGTACCCACGTGAAATCGAATTTGTCAGCGAATTGCCCAAGACCCCGAGTGGCAAATTGCAGCGCTTTATCTTGCGCAACCAGGAAATCGCCAAGGCTCAAGAGGCCGCGGCGCCTAACGTTTCAGCTTGAATCAGGACCTACAGTCATGCAGATCGAGAACAAGGTTTTTATCGTCACTGGCGGCGCCTCCGGCCTCGGTGCCGCCACCGCGCAATTGCTGGTCAGTGCCGGCGCCAAAGTGATGTTGGTGGACATGAACGCCGAAGCGGTCGCCGCTCAGGCTCAACGTCTCGGCGCACAGAGTGTCGTCGCCGACATCAGCAACGAAGCCGCTGCCGAAGCCGCCGTGCAAGCGACCGTCGCCGCATTTGGCAGTCTCAATGGTCTGGTCAACTGCGCCGGCATCGTTCGTGGCGAGAAGATCCTCGGCAAGAACGGCCCACACGCGTTGAGCAGCTTCGCGCAGGTGATCAACGTCAACCTGATCGGCAGCTTCAACATGCTGCGTCTGGCCGCGGCGGCCATCGCCGAATCCGAGGCCAACGCTGACGGCGAGCGCGGCGTGATCATCAACACCGCATCGGTTGCAGCCTTCGACGGCCAGATCGGCCAGGCAGCGTATGCCGCTTCGAAAGGCGCGATCGCCAGCCTGACCCTGCCAGCCGCCCGTGAGCTGGCGCGCTTCGGCATCCGTGTGATGACCATCGCTCCGGGCATTTTCGAAACGCCGATGATGGCCGGCATGACCCCGGAAGTCCGCGACTCGCTGGCCGCCGGCGTGCCGTTCCCGCCGCGTCTGGGCAAGCCTGGCGAATACGCCGCGCTGGTTCGGCATATCATCGAAAACAGCATGCTCAACGGCGAGGTGATCCGTCTCGACGGCGCCTTGCGCATGGCCGCCAAGTAAGGAGGATTTGTCATGACTATTTCCAACGATCCGATTGTTATCGTCAGCGCCGTGCGCACGCCCATGGGCGGTTTTCAGGGCGAACTGAAAAGCCTCACCGCGCCGCAACTCGGCGCTGCGGCAATCAAGGCTGCGGTTGAGCGTGCCGGTGTCGCCAGCGATGCGGTCGATGAAGTGTTGTTCGGTTGCGTGCTGCCTGCCGGCCTCGGTCAGGCACCGGCGCGTCAGGCTGCGCTCGGCGCCGGGCTGGATAAATCGACCCGCTGCACCACCGTCAACAAGATGTGCGGCTCGGGCATGGAAACCACCATTCTCGCCCACGACATGCTGATTGCCGGCAGCGCCGATGTGGTGATCGCCGGTGGCATGGAAAGCATGTCCAACTCGCCGTACCTGCTCGATCGTGCCCGCGCCGGTTACCGCATGGGCCATGGTCGGGTGCTCGACTCAATGTTCCTCGACGGTCTCGAAGACGCTTACGACAAAGGGCGCCTGATGGGCACCTTCGCCGAGGATTGCGCCGAAACCAATGACTTCAGCCGTGAGGCGCAGGACGCCTTTGCCATCGCCTCGACCACCCGCGCGCAGCAGGCGATCAAGGACGGCAGCTTCAAGGACGAAATCGTCCCGCTGACCGTGACCGTCGGCAAAGAACAAGTGCTGATCAGCCACGACGAACAACCACCGAAAGCCAAACTGGACAAGATTGCCTCGCTGAAACCGGCCTTCCGCGAAGGCGGCACGGTGACAGCGGCGAACTCCAGTTCAATCTCTGACGGCGCGGCGGCGCTGGTGCTGATGCGTCAGTCGCAAGCGCAGAAACTCGGGCTGAAACCGTTGGCTGTGATCCATGGTCATGCAGCGTTCGCCGATACCCCGGGCCTGTTCCCGGTGGCGCCGATTGGGGCGATCAAGAAGCTGATCAAGAAAACCGGTTGGTCGCTGGGTGATGTCGATCTGTTCGAGGTCAACGAGGCGTTTGCCGTGGTCGGCATGGCGGCGATGACGCACCTGGAAATTCCGCATGACAAGTTGAACGTGCATGGGGGTGCCTGTGCGCTGGGCCATCCGATCGGCGCGTCGGGCGCGCGGATTCTGGTGACGTTGCTGTCGGCCCTGCGCCAGCGAAACCTCAAACGCGGTATCGCTGCAATCTGCATCGGCGGCGGCGAAGCCACAGCCATGGCCGTGGAATGCGTGTATTGAAACAAACGCCAATCCCTGTGGGAGCGAGCTTGCTCGCGAAGGCATCGTGTCAGCCAACATCGAAGTTGAATGACATACCGCTTTCGCGAGCAAGCTCGCTCCCACAGGATTTGTGTCTGAACCTGAAGTAAGGATTCACCATGATTCCCAACGAAGACCAAACCCAGATCCGCGACATGGCCCGGCAGTTCGCCGAGGAACGCCTCAAGCCGTTCGCCGCCGAGTGGGATCGCGAGCACCGTTTCCCCAAGGAAGCCATTGGCCAAATGGCCGAACTGGGCTTCTTCGGCATGCTCGTGCCGGAGCAGTGGGGCGGCTGCGACACCGGTTATCTGGCGTACGCCATGGCCCTTGAAGAAATCGCCGCCGGTGACGGCGCCTGCTCGACGATCATGAGCGTGCACAACTCGGTGGGTTGCGTGCCGATCCTCAAGTTCGGCAATGACGACCAGCGCGAACGCTTCCTAAAACCGCTGGCCAGCGGCGCCATGCTCGGTGCCTTTGCCTTGACCGAACCGCAGGCCGGCTCCGACGCCAGCAGCCTGAAAACCCGCGCGCGGCTGGAAGGCGATCACTACGTGCTGAACGGCTGCAAACAGTTCATCACCTCCGGGCAAAACGCCGGGATCGTGATTGTGTTTGCCGTCACCGATCCGAGCGCCGGCAAGCGCGGCATCAGCGCGTTTATCGTGCCGACCGATTCGCCGGGCTACACAGTCGCGCGTGTCGAAGACAAGCTCGGTCAACACGCCTCCGACACCTGCCAGATCCTCTTCGAAGACGTCAAAGTGCCGGTGGCCAACCGTTTGGGCGAAGAGGGCGAGGGCTACAAAATCGCCTTGGCCAACCTTGAAGGCGGGCGCGTCGGTATCGCTTCGCAATCGGTGGGCATGGCCCGTGCGGCATTTGAAGCCGCGCGCGATTATGCCCGTGAACGTGACACCTTCGGCAAGCCGATCATTGAGCATCAAGCCGTGGCTTTCCGCTTGGCCGACATGGCCACGCAAATCGCCGTCGCCCGGCAGATGGTGCATTACGCGGCGGCCCTGCGTGACAGCGGTCAACCGGCACTGGTCGAGGCGTCGATGGCCAAACTGTTCGCTTCGGAAATGGCCGAGAAGGTCTGTTCGATGGCGTTGCAAACCCTCGGTGGTTACGGTTACCTCAACGACTTCCCGCTGGAACGGATCTACCGCGACGTGCGCGTCTGCCAGATCTACGAAGGCACCAGCGACATTCAACGCATGGTCATTTCGCGCAATCTTTGACAAGGAATTTTCATCATGACTTACCAAACCATTCTGCTGGAAACCCACGGCCGCGTCGGTCTGATCACGCTCAACCGCCCGCAGGCACTGAATGCCCTGAATGCGCAACTGGTCAGCGAAGTGAACCAGGCCCTCGATGCACTGGAAGTCGACGCCAACATCGGTTGCATCGTCCTCACCGGTTCGAAAAAGGCTTTTGCCGCCGGTGCCGATATCAAGGAAATGGCCGAGCTGACCTACCCGCAGATCTACATGGATGACCTGTTCAGCGACAGCGACCGCGTGGCCAACCGCCGTAAGCCGATCATTGCGGCGGTCAACGGTTTCGCCCTTGGCGGTGGCTGTGAACTGGCGTTGATGTGCGACTTCATTCTGGCCGGTGATAACGCCAAATTTGGCCAGCCGGAAATCAACCTCGGCGTGCTGCCGGGCATGGGCGGCACCCAGCGCCTGACCCGCGCCGTCGGCAAAGCCAAGGCCATGGAAATGTGCCTGAGCGGGCGTTTGATCGATGCGGTTGAGGCTGAGCGTTGCGGCATCGTCGCGCGGATTGTGCCGAGTGATGAACTCCTCGACGAAGCGCTGAAGGTGGCGGCGGTGATTGCCAGCAAGTCGCTGCCGATTGCGATGATGGTCAAGGAGAGCGTCAACCGTGCCTTTGAGGTCAGCTTGACGGAGGGCGTGCGTTTTGAACGTCGGGTGTTCCATGCCGCGTTTGCCACGCAGGATCAGAAGGAAGGGATGGCGGCGTTCGTCGCCAAGCGTGCACCGGAGTTTACTGGCAAGTAATGTGCTGACCTGACTGACGCTTTCGCGAGCAAGCTCGCTCCCACATGGTCTGTTGGTGTGTCCAGGATTCATGCTCACCGGAAATCCTTGTGGGAGCGAGCTTGCTCGCGAAGCTTTTAAGGCTTGGCGACTCCCGCTAGTCTGTCCGCAATCATGCAAACCATTGCGGAGGTCGACATGCGTATCGGATTTATCGGGCTGGGTTCCATGGGCAAGGGCATGGCCGCCAATCTGCTCAAGGCCGGGCATCAGTTGTGGGTGTGGAACCGCAGCCAAGCGGCGGTCGAGCAACTGGTGCAGCAGGGCGCCATTGCCGCGAGCCATCCTCGCGACGCCTTCGATGTCGATGTGCTGATCAGCATGCTCGCCGACGATGCCGTGACCCGCAGCGTATTGATCGACAGCGGTGCGCTGGCTGCCAGCAAAGCGGGCCTGATTCATCTAAGCATGGCCACGTTGTCCGTCGATTTCATCAGGGAAATGGCCGCGCTGCATGCCAGCGCCAAGGTCGAACTGATCGCCGCGCCGGTGTTCGGTCGCAATGACCTGGCTGAGGCGGGCACGCTCAACATCGCCGTCGCCGGACCTGCGGTAGCCCTGAGCAAGGTGCAGCCGTTGCTTGATGTCATGGGCCAGAAAACCTGGCCAATGGGTGAAGACCCGGTCAACGCCGCCATCCTGAAAATCGCTACCAACATGATGCTGATCAGCGCCATCGAAGCCACGGGCGAGGCGATGGCGTTGACCCAGAGCTATGGCGTGGCCAATAACGATTTCGTCGATTTCATTACCAACACCTTGTTTGCGGCGCCGGCCTACAAGGTTTATGGGCCGAAGATTGCCGGGCGCGAAACCGAGGGCGCCGGGTTTACGTTGCGCCTGGGCTTGAAGGATGTCGGCTTGGCGTTGAAGGCTGGCGAGCCGAAACATGTGCCGCTGCCGGTTGCCAGTGTGCTGCGCGATAACTTGCTGGATGCGGTGGCGCTGGGTGAGGGGGAGAGTGATCTGGCGGCGTTGGGGGTGAGGGCGATCAGGCGTTCCGGGCAGAACTGAGCACTAAAATCAAAAGCCCCTCACCCTAACCCTCTCCCGGAGGGAGAGGGGACTGATCGGGGGATATTGATGATTTACGCCGACCTGAGAGCCCATCACTGAATCCACAATCGCCGAAATCCACAATCGCCCCGGTCTTTCAGGTCGATGTATGACGCCAGACACCTCGGTCGGCCCCTCTCCCTTTGGGAAAGGGACTGAATGGGGGATGTTACGCCTGCTTTATTGAACCCATAATCGCCCCGGTCTTTCAGGTCGGCGTATAACGCCAGACACCTCGGTCGGCCCCCTCTCCCTTTGGGAAAGGGACTGAATGGGGGATGTTACGCCTGCTTTATTGAATCCATAATCGCCCCGGTCTTTCAGGTCGGCGTATAACGCCAGACACCTCGGTCGGCCCCCTCTCCCTCTGGGAGAGGGCTGGGGTGAGGGAAAGGGGGCCACACAGTTACAACTGATAGTGCTTCAGCTCCCGCGCAATGACCATCCGCTGAATCTCGCTCGAGCCTTCGTAGATCTGGGTAATCCGCGCATCGCGGTAGTACTTCTCGACCGGATAATCCTCCAGATATCCATAGCCGCCATGAATCTGGATCGCCGACGAGCAGACCTTCTCGGCCATTTCCGAGGCAAACAGCTTCGCCTGCGAAGCCTCTGACAAGCACGGTTTGCCCGCCGTACGCAGCCGCGCCGCATGCAGGATCATCAACCGCGCGGCGTTGATTTGCATGTGCATGTCGGCCAGCAGGTTGGCAATGCTCTGGTGTTCATTGATCGGTTTGCCAAACTGGATGCGGTCGCGCGAATACACCAGCGCCGCTTCAAACGCTGCGCGGGCGATGCCCAGTGCTTGTGCGGCGATGCCGATGCGTCCGCCTTCAAGGTTGGATAGGGCAATCGCCAGACCTTTGCCGCGCTCACCGAGCAGATTGGCCTCGGGGATGCTGCAGTTGTTTAGCGTCACCGCACAGGTATCAGAGGCGCGGATGCCCATCTTGTGTTCGGTGCGATCGACGATGAAACCGGCGGTATCGGTCGGCACCAGAAACGCCGAAATACCTTTCTTGCCCAGGTCCGGATCGGTCACCGCAAAGACGATCGCCAGCTTCGCCCGTTTGCCGTTGCTGACAAATTGCTTGGCGCCGTTGATCACCCACTGGCCGTCACGCAGTTCGGCGCGGGTGCGCAGGTTGTGCGCCTCGGAGCCGGCTTGCGGTTCGGTCAGGCAGAAGCAGCCGATGGTTTTCCCACTGGCCAAGTCCGCCAGCCAGGTCTTTTTCTGCGCTTCGCTGCCGTAGTTGAGCACCGGGCCGCAGCCGACCGAATTGTGGATGCTCATGAACGCGCCGGTTGCACCGTCACCGGCGGAAATCTCTTCCACGGCCAAGGCGTAGGCGACGTAATCGACGTAAGTGCCACCCCATTCTTCAGGCACCACCATGCCGAGCAAACCCAATTCGCCCATCTTCGCAACGAGCGCATCGTCGATCCAGCCAGCCTTTTCCCATGCCTGCGCGTAGGGCGCGATTTCGCCACGGGCAAAGTCCCGGGCCATGTCGCGGATCATTACTTGTTCTTCAGTCAGTTCGAGATCGTGCATGGCTCAGCTCCCGCTCTCATCAAAGCCTTCAAAGAAACCCGCGACATGGCCCGCGTCCAGCGCAGCCAGGGTCGGCGGGTTCCAGCGCGGTGTCTTGTCCTTGTCGATCAGCAGGGCGCGGACGCCTTCGATCAGGTCGCCACGTGCAAACCACTGGCGATCCAGATACAGCTCCAGTGCGAAGCAATGTTCCAGGCTCAGATGGCGGCCGCGACGAAGCATCTCCAGCGTCACGGCCATGGCCAGCGGCGAGCGGGTTTCCAGCAGGTCAGCAGTGGTGGTCGCCCACTCATGGCTGTCGGCGACGGTCACTGCGCGCAATTGTTCGACCATGCTCGGTACATCCGGCAGGGCGAAAAAGTGATCGATGGCCGGGCGCAAGGCCTCCAGCGGCGCATCAGGCAGAGTTTGCACGGCGTGCTTGGCGAGCAGGTTTTGCAGGGCCTTGAGCGGCGTGTCCTGCCATTCCATCTGATCGAGTCTTTCGTCGAGCAGCGCCAGTTTGCTGCTGTCCAGGTACCAGTCGGCCAGCCCGCAATACAGCGCATCGGCCGCGCGGATCTGCACACCGCTGACGCCGAGATAAATCCCCAGTTCACCGGGAATGCGCGGCAGGAAATAACTACCACCGACGTCCGGGAAATAACCGATCGCCACTTCCGGCATCGCCAGCCGGCTCTTCTCGGTGACCACGCGCAGATCGGCGCCTTGCACCAGGCCCATGCCGCCGCCGAGGACGAAACCGTCCATCAGCGCCAGCACCGGTTTGCGGTAGTGATGAATGGTCAGGTCGAGGGCGTATTCCTCGACAAAGAAATCTTCGTGCAGCGTATCGCCGCTTTTGAAACTGTCGTACAGGGAACGAATGTCGCCGCCGGCGCAGAAGGCTTTTTCGCCGGCACCGCGCAGGACCACGGCATGCACGTCGGCGTCAGTTGCCCAGGCATCGAGCTGCTGTTGCAGCAGACGCACCATGTCGAGAGTAATGGCGTTGAGACCGGCGGGGCGATTGAGGGTCAGGTGACCGATATGATTGCGAACCTCGGCCAGCACTTCGTTTTGCGTGGCATCCATGGACGGTGTCCGCGGGGATGAAGCCTGAGCTGTCATCAGTAACTCCCTGCTTTTATTGTCTTTATTCGAAAAGCTCGCGCGCGAGCGTTAACGGATCGTAACAGTGCAAATTTGCCGTGTACAACGGGGATATGTGCAGGGGGAGTTTGCGTTTTTACCTTAGTCGAAATAGCAAAGATTACTGGGTGAAGACTTCACCAATGCTCCGACGCTTGGCATGCAGTTCGCTGGCGTGGATCAGTTGTTCGAGATCCTCGGGAGTGACATCGATGAACGCCTCCATGTCCGCCAATGCCAGTTTCAAGTCTTCGGCGGTGATCGCCTGCGTGTCGACCGAGGCCACGAGAGGCGCCGGTTCAGCCGGGCGTTTCGGGTAACGGATTCGCGTCAGGTTGTTGTAGGCGAGGGCACTGAGCAGCATGCAAGCCGCGCCGAGCATCACCGGTTCCATGGCTTTCCAGTCCATGGCGATGGTCGCGGGATCGGCCAGTACCAGCGTCAATGCCAACGCGCCGGCGGGTGGGTGCAGGCAACGCAGCCAGCACATCAGAATCAGCGCCATGCCCGCGGCCAGACAGGCGCTGCCAAGGGTTCGGCCGAGTACGTGGGCAATCAGCAACGCAACGACGCCGGCACACAAATAGCCACCGAGAATCGACCACGGCTGGGCGAGGGCGCCCGAGGACACGGCGAACAGCAACACCGCCGAAGCGCCCAGCGGGCCGATCAGGTGATAGGCGACTTCATGGCCGAACACCTGCGCGCAAAGCCACACGCTGAACAACGTGCCCAGCGCCATGCCGATGGCGGCGCGGCTCCATTCGGTGGGGCGGGTATTGATGGCGGCGGGCAACCAGCGAGCGAGCATGTAAACCTGATCCTTGCAGCAAATTCGAGGCAAAAAAAAGGACTTGTCCGGCATATCCGGAAAGCCCTCGAAGTGTTCCAACATTGGGGGAGGAACGTGCACAGTGTGCCGGGCAAACTCGATGCTGACAAATTCATATTAATGCAGATTTAGTGCATTAATTTTGAATTTAAACGACGCGACGGCCACTGACGAAGCACAAGTAGCCGCCCACAGCTGCCAGTGCGCTCAGGGCATAGAACATGCTAGGCGCCGGCGTGTGCATCAGCAAAAATCCGCACATGACCGGACTGGCCGCACCGCCCAGGGCTGCGAGGTTCTGCGCACCGTAATAACTGCCGCGCAGTTCCTCCGGGGCGAGGGTGTCGACAAACAAAAAATCGGCCGGGTAAATGATCATCTCGCCCAAGGTGAAGATGAACATCGCCACACACCAGCCGACCAGGCTGTCGGCCAGACTGAAGCCGATCAGCCCGACGATGAACAACGCAGTGCCGCCGGCAATCCAGTAGCGCAGGTGTTCACGGGTGAGCAGGCGGCCGATCTGGTACTGCAACAGGATCACCGTGATTGCATTGCAGGCGAGCAGGGCGGCCATGGTGTCCAGCGTCTGTTGCTGGGTGTGAGTGACCAGCAGGTATTGCGACAGGTACAGGGTGAAACGCCCGTGCACCAGCGTGCTGAGCAGGCAGCCCAGGGTAAACAGGATCATCGTTCGGTCGTTTTTCAGAATGATCAGGGTTTTCAGAAAACTTTGTGGCTGAGCGACCGCGGCGACCGGATTCACTTCGCGCACGGCACCGAACAGCAGAAAGATGCTACCGATGGCAATCGCGCCCGCGACGATAAACGGCGCTGACGGCTGAATGCCGGCAATCACCACGCCGATCATCGGGCCGACGGCGTAACCGATGTTGGTCAGTGTGTAGTTCAGGGAAAACGCCTTGACTCGCTGGCCCACCGGCAGGTTTTCACTGAGGATGGCTTTGGAGCAGATGAGGAACAGCGCCGACGCGGTTTCGCTGATGATCAGCACCAGGGTGACCAGATACAGATTCTGCGCGAAGGTCAGCAGGATCAGGCCGATGCCGCTGGAGAGCATGGTCAGGATCAGCAACTGGCGCTTGTCCAGCCGATCGATGATGTAGCCGCCGTACAGCGACAACAGGGTGGCGCTGAACACTGCGATGCCCAGCAGCAGGCCGACGTCTTGCGGGTTGAGGCCGAGCTTGTTGCTGAGGAACAGCGTCAGTAGCGGGCTGATCAGCGCGCGGCTGATAACAACGGTCAGCGAGCTGATCATCAACCGGCGGATGAGGCGCGAGTAGGTGGCCACGAAGGGTCAATGTCCTTATTTCAAATGCCTGGCGGGCGTACGCCATCCTCACCGGGCAATCACCACCGGTCAAGCTGCCACAACACTATCCCTGTGGGAGCGAGCTTGCTCGCGAATGCGTTGGGTCAGATACATCAATGTTGACTGACACTGCGCTTTCGCGAGCAGGCTCGCTCCCACAAGGATCTTCATTGCTTTCAAATCAGGCGCAGGCGCATCGCGCAGCGGCGTTCTGCGGGAAAGCCATAACGGACTTCGGCTTGCAGCGCATCGCGCAAATGGCGATCGGCTTGTACATTCGCCAACTCGACAAACCCCAACCGCTGATAAAACGGCGCATTCCACGGCAGATCGCGGAAGGTGGTCAGCGTCACTGAGTTCAACTGCATCGCGCGCGCTTGTTCGATGACGGCCGCAACCAGTGCGCGACCAATGCCTTGTCCTTGAAAAGCCTGACTGACGGATAGCTCCTCAATGTGCATGTGCTGATCGATGTCTACAGCACGAACAAATCCAGTCAGTTGCCCATCGCTATTTTCAGCAACCCACACGTATGCCTGTTCGATGGCCAGCCGATGTTGGGCAACATCGGGCACCTGGGCATCAGCCAGCCACGCCAACGGCGGATCAAGACGAAACAATTGCGCTGCCGAACGCTCGATCGCGGGGAGGGCTACCGCGTCAGCAAGGCTGGCGCGGCGTACGTCGAAGGTCATGGTGAGGCGCATCCTGTCGGTCAAGAGCTCGACAGGTTACGGTTTCAGCCACAGCAATACATAGTCGTTTTTGTCGAAACGCCCGTTCAACACCGGCTGCGCGCTTTCCAGTGGCGTGCCCTTGAGGGAGGGCAGGTCATTGCGATCCATCATCAGCCACGCCGGGCCCTTGATCGCTTCCAGTTGCTGGATACTGTCGCTGAACTGCGGTTGCAGATCCTGCGGGAGATTGACCATGAACTTGATCGCCTTCGCGTCCTTGCCCATGCCGTGCAGTACCAGTGGCGCCGGGTTTTGCTGAACCTGAGCAAAGGCTGCGCGGCTGAACGTTTGCGTGTCGTAGAGACGCCGCTCTACCGGTTCGAACACCGCCGCATACACCGTCCACAGGGCCAACACCGCACACAGCGCGAGCACTTCCGGGCGCCAACGCGGGACCAACAAGCGTGACAACGCCAAGAGTTGCAGCACGCCCAGCACGATCAAGACAACCGACACGTCACTCAACTGTTCGGGAAAGCGCCGCCGCGCGACCAGCAACACCACCATCAACAATCCCGGCGTGACCAGCCACAAGCCCAGCATCAACCCGCGCAACCAACGGAACACCCAACCGTGCGCAACCTGAAACGGATACGCCGCAATGATCGCCGCCATCGGCAGCATCGGCAGCACATACCGGGCCTTCTTCGCCTGCGGAATCGACAGCCCGACCATCACAATCAACCCCGCCGCCGCGCAGAACTGCACCAGGCGCAACGCCGGGCCACGCTGCTGCGGTTTGCTCAGCCACGCCGCCGCCAGCACCAGCAATGCCAACGGATAGGCCAGCGCATAGTTGCCGAGCGAACTGGTGAAGTAATACAGCGAACCGCTGACGCCTTCGCTACCGTCCATGCGCCCCATAAACTGCATGCGGATCACGTCCCGCAGAAACACCGGGCCACCGCTGACCTGCGCCAGCCACAACAACAGCCCGACACACGCGACCAGCAACGCCGAAGCCAGCACACCGAACACCAGCAACCGCGACCATTCACGGTTGATCAGGTAATAGCTGCAGAGCATGCCGGTCGGCACCACCAGCCCCATCGGCCCGCGAATACCGAAACCCAGCAACAGCAAAGCGAAGATCAACGGCCAGTGACGTCTGCCACCAAAATGATCATGGGCATAACCCAGATAAAACACCGCAAACGCCACCGCCGCGAGCATCAAGTCCTGCGACACCGCACGTACTTCAGTGACAAAGCCACCGGTGAGCATCAGCAGCGCAATACTGATCAACGCCCAGCGCCGCGAATACGGCGCCAACAGGCGATACATCAACGTCACGATCAGCGCCCCGGCGATCGCACTCGGCGCCCACGCGGTCAACGCATTGACCGCACCAAACGGCAGCGAGAGCAACCAGATGAACAGCGTCGACACGGCTGAATAGTCGGCGTACGGCTGACCATAAGTGGTCGGAAACACCGTTGGCCCATGGCGCAGCATTTCCTGCGCGAACAACACAAACCGCGAGTCGAAACCGATCGGGGCCTGCCCGTAGACCCCGGCCATGAACAATAAAAACGCCAGCAGCCCTGCGATCAGGGACTGCCGGCGAATGTCAGGCGACAGCGTAATCAAGCGACGTCGGACGCGTGTGGCCACTGTTGCAGCGGGATCGGCAAAGTGCGCGATTCGCCACGGCCCATCGGGAAGTAATGGAAGCCGTTGCGCGCCAGACGTTCGGCGTCGTACAGGTTGCGGCCGTCGAAGATCACCGGGGTGTTGAGGCGTTGTTTGATCAGGTCGAAATCTGGCGCCTTGAACTGTTGCCACTCGGTGCAGATGATCAACGCATCGGCGCCGGGCAATACCGATTCCGGCGTGCCCATCAGCATCAGCTTCGACTCGTCGGGGTAAAGGTTTTGGGTTTCCTGCATGGCTTCCGGGTCGAAGGCGCGCACGCTGGCACCGGCCGCCCACAACTCTTCCAGCAGAACCCGGCTCGGCGCGTCGCGCATGTCATCGGTGTTGGGTTTGAACGCCAGCCCCCAGAGGGCGAAGGTCTTGCCGCGCAGGTCGCCCTTGTAGAACGCGTTGATACGCTCGAACAATTTGTGTTTCTGCCGCTGGTTGATCGCCTCGACCGCTTGCAGCAAGTCGCTGGAGCAGTGCGCTTCTTCGGCACTGTGGATCAACGCGCGCATGTCTTTGGGGAAGCACGAACCGCCATAACCGCAGCCCGGGTAGATGAAATGGTAACCGATGCGCGTGTCGGCACCGATGCCCTGACGCACCGACTCGATGTCGGCACCCAGGTGCTCGGCGAGTTCGGCGATCTGGTTGATGAAGCTGATTTTGGTCGCCAGCATGCAGTTGGCGGCGTACTTGGTCAGCTCGGCGCTGCGCAGGTCCATGAACATGATGCGGTCATGGTTGCGGTTGAACGGCGAATACAGGTCACGCATCACGTCGCGCACCTCATCACCTTCACAGCCGATGACGATGCGATCCGGACGGCGGCAGTCGGCAACCGCCGAGCCTTCCTTGAGAAATTCCGGGTTGGAGACGATATCGAACTGCAGCAGGCGACCGACCTTGATCAAGGCTTTCTCGATGTGCGTGCGAAGGGTGTCGCCAGTGCCCACCGGCACCGTGGATTTCTCGACGATGATCAGCGGCTGCTCACGATGACGGGCAATCGCATCGCCCACCGACAGCACGTAACGCAGATCCGCCGAGCCGTCCTCACGCGACGGCGTACCCACCGCGATAAACCCGACCCGACCGTGCTGCACGGCGAGTTTTTCATCGGTGGTGAATTGCAGGCGTTTCGAGTCGAGACCTTCGCGCACCAGGCTGGCCAGCCCCGGTTCGAAAATGCTGACGTGACCCTGGCGCAACAGATCGACCTTCTTCTGGTCGACGTCCATGCACACGACATCATGGCCGACCTCGGCCAACACAGCCGCTTGCACCAGACCGACGTAACCGCTGCCAAATACTGTGATTTTCATGGAGCACTCCTGAATTCGGGCGCACGAGCCGGACGAGTGTTGATGGTGATGACCCCGAGCATGACCAGTGCCACGCCGAGTGATTTAGTGAAACTGAAGGATTCGTTGAACAGCGGCAGACTGGCCGCCAGCAGGTACACCAGCGCGTAGCTGATGCTCAGCAGCGAATAGGCGCGGCCCAGCGGCAGGTCGCGCAGGGCGACGAGCCAGCAAAGCATCGACAGGGCGTAGGCAACAATCGCCGCGATGACCACGGCCAGCGCGTGCCAATCGAGGCTGTCGATGTGCAGCCATTGCTCGGGTGCGGGCAGACGGGTCATGCTCCAGCGCATGCCCAGTTGCGCAGCGCTGACGAGGAACACGCTGCCCAACGCGAAGCTGATTCCACGACGCGGATTCATGACTGCTGCCCCAGCAACACCACGCCGCCGATCACCAACGCCACGCCGAGCCAATGCTGGCGATCGATGGGTTCACGGAAGACGAAGCGCGCGATCAGGGTGATCAGCACGAAATTGAGACTCAGCATCGGGTAGGCGATGCCGACTTCCAGACGCTGCAACACCAGCAGCCAGACCAACAGGCCGCAGCCGAGAGCGAGCAGGGCCAGCCATAACCACGGCGAACGCAGTTTGGCGATCAGCGAAGAATCGACGTCGCGCCAACTCTCCACGGCGTATTTCTGCGCAATCTGCCCGAGACACGTCAACAGGCACGCGGCCAACAGCAGCAACAGGCTCATGACGCCTCCTTGGGCAGGATCATGATCACCAGGTTGCCCTGTTCGTAACGGATGCCGTCCTTCGGCAATCGGTCGATTTCGTCCAGTTCGTCCTGCCCCTTGACGCGCATCACCACGCCGACCGAACCGCTGCGGCGCGCCTCACGCATCCACTGTTGCACTTGATCGGGATCGACCCGCTGTTGAATGCCGTCAGGATAGGCAAGGCCATATTTCAATTCGCCTATCGTGTTGTACAACGCCACTTGCGGGCGCTTTAGGCGCCAGGCCAGTGCCGAAGCGGCACCGAGGTCGTTGCTCAACAGGTGTTCGGTTTGCGCCAGTTCGGTGACGTGATGCCTGATGAACTGATCCGGCGTCTTGTTGGCGACCACCGACTTGGGCAGTGCCGCCGGCAACACCGCGATCAGCAACAGGCTGCCAAGCGCCGGCGCGGCCCAGCATTGCAGCGGCAGGAAGGCTTGCAACAGGTTGGCGATGATCCAGCCGATCAACGCGATGAACACCAGCACCATGCTGTGCAGTTCATGGTCGTAGACCGGTTTGGTCAGTTGCAGATAGACCAGCGCGATCAGCGTAACGACGCCCAGCGTCAGATTGAGCAGGCCATTGATGCTCAGCGCGCGACCTTGCTCAAGACGCAAGCGGTCGGCCAGTGCACTGCCCAGCAACAACGCCAGCGGCAGCAGGCACGGCAGGATGTAGGTCGGCAGCTTGCCGTTGCTCAGGCTGAAGAACAGCAGCGGCATCAGCAGCCACAGCAGCAGGAACACGACTTTTGGTTGCGCGCGGGTTTGCCAGGCCTGTTTCAACGATGTCGGCAGCAGGCCGGCCCACGGCAGGCTGAACGCCACCAGCAGCGGCAGATAGAACCACCACGGCGCATCGTGTTGCGCGTCATCACCGGCAAAGCGGCGAATGTGCTCGTGCCAGAAGAAGAACCGCCAGTAGTCCGGCTCCTGCGCATGCACCGAGAGCACCCACGGCAGGCTGACAATGATCGCCACGGCAATCGCCACCGGACCGAACATCAGCAGTTCACGCCAGCGCTTCTGCCAGAGCATCCACGGCAGGGCGATCAGCACCGGCAGCAGCCAGGCGAGAAAACCCTTGGTCATGAAACCCATGCCGCAGGCCAGCCCCAACACCGCCCAGGCGGCCATGCGCTTACCGCTGGTGTGGCTGTCGACGGCAAACCACAGCGCCACCAGACTCAGGTTGACCCAGAAGGTGAATTGCGGATCGAGGTTGGCGTAACCGGCCTGACCGGCGACCACGGTGAAACTCATGTAGAGCAGGGCGCAGACGAAGCTTTTACGCGGCTCGTTCCACAAGCGGCGGGCGACCAGATAGCACAGCAGCACGCTCAACCCAGTGCTCAGGGCAGACGCGAAGCGCACACCGAACAGGTTCTGCCCGAACAACTCCTGACCCAGCGCGATCATCCAGTAACCGGCAATCGGTTTCTCGAAATAGCGCAGGCTCATGAAGTGCGGCGACACCCAGTTGCCGCTCAGCAGCATGTCCTGACTGATCTGCGCGTAGCGTGTCTCGTCGGGAATCCACAAGCCATGGGTGCCCAGCGGCAGCAAGTAGGCCAGCAGACAAATCGCCAACAGCAGCAACGGCAATGCCCAGCGTTTAGTCATGCGCCTTGCACTCCCAGCCAGCCTTCACGGCCGTCGAGGGCGCCGCGTTGTACACGACCCACGGGCAAGGTGTTGAAGAACTCGGGCAACAAGTCGCCCAGCGGTTTGAACTCGATGTTGCGCTGGCGTGCTTCGGCCAGCAGTTGACGAAAATCCTCAGCCATCAGAATCCCTTCCACTTCGGCATGAATGGTGTAGACGTTGAGCTGTTGCGCACGGAAGTGATCGAGAATGAAGCCGTTGAAGTCGCGCGCCGCGACGATGGGCCCGACCACCTCATCGAAGGTCGGCAAGTCCACCGGGATCTGCGGCGTGCCCGGCGTGCCATCAGCCAACAACGGTCGGAACAGGCGTTGGCCCCGGCAATCGCTGTTGTAGCGAAAGCCGAAGGCTTGCTTGGCCTCGATCACGCGCTCGTCGGCACGCCAACCGGCAGCGGCCGAACACTCGACTTTTTCGCCGAGAATGTCGCTCAAGGTGTCGACGCCCTGACGGATCTGCTCGATCAGTTGCGCGTTGCTCCAGCGCCCGGCATTGGCCTGCCAGCCGTGGTGATCCCAGGCATGCAAACCCACTTCGTGACCGGCAGCGCGGGCCTGACGCATCAGGTGCCCGAGGTCGCGGCCAATCGGTTTGCCCGGCCACGCGGTGCCGGCCAGCAGAATGTCCCAGCCGTACAGGCCGGCAGCGTTGGAGCGGAGCATCTTCCAGAGGAACTGCGGGCGGATCAGGCGCCACAAATGCCGGCCCATGTTGTCGGGGCCGACACTGAAGAAAAACGTTGCCTTGATCTGTGCCTCGTCGAGCATTTCCAGCAACCGCGGCACCCCTTCACGGGTGCCGCGGTAGGTGTCGACATCAATGCGAAGGCCTGCTTGCATCAGCGCTTGTCCGCGATTTCGAGCATGGCTTCACGCAAGAAGAAATCCAGCGTGTTGCCGATGGTCTCGCGCATTTCCACGGTTGGCGTCCAGTCGAGCAGGCGCTTGGCGTTGGCGATGCTTGGTTTGCGGTGCTCGACGTCCTGGTAACCGGCGCCGTAGAACGCCTTGCTCTCGACGTCGCGGAAACCGGCGAACGGCGGGAAGTTGTCGCGCAGCGGATGCGCTTCGAACTGACGCAGCAGCTCTTCGCCCAACTGGCGGATGCTGGCTTCGTTATCCGGGTTGCCGATGTTGATGATCTGACCGTTGCAGGCGTCGTTGTCGTTATCAATGATCCGCGCCAGAGCCTCGACGCCGTCAGCGATGTCGGTGAAGCAGCGTTTCTGCTCGCCGCCGTCGAACAGGCGGATTGGCGTGCCTTCGACCAGATTAAGGATCAACTGGGTGATGGCGCGGGAACTGCCGATGCGTGCCGAATCCAGACGATCGAGACGCGGGCCCATCCAGTTGAACGGACGGAACAGGGTGAAATTCAAACCCTTGGCGCCGTACGCCCAGATCACCCGGTCCAGCAGTTGCTTGGACACCGAATAGATCCAGCGCTGCTTGTTGATCGGGCCGACCACCAGGTTCGACGAGTCTTCGTCGAAATGCTTGTCCTGGCACATGCCATAGACTTCCGAGGTCGACGGGAAGATCACGCGTTTGTTGTACTTGACGCAGTAACGCACCAATTTCAGGTTTTCTTCGAAGTCGAGTTCGAACACGCGCAGTGGATTACGGGTGTATTCGATCGGCGTGGCGATGGCCACCAGCGGCAGGACCACGTCGCACTTCTTGATGTGGTACTCGATCCA
Organism: Pseudomonas fluorescens; assembly: GCF_001648775.1. Taxonomy (GTDB): domain Bacteria; phylum Pseudomonadota; class Gammaproteobacteria; order Pseudomonadales; family Pseudomonadaceae; genus Aquipseudomonas; species Aquipseudomonas fluorescens_M. The sequence goes on along the minus strand of NZ_LVEJ01000010.1, from coordinate 389,318 downwards.
CTCGGAGTGAATGCTGATGTCGCCTTCGACGTAGTGAAAGTGCGGGTGACTGCGCAGACGATCGATGGCGTCGGAACCGATGTCCAGACCATAGACTTCGTAGCGGTCGTCGCGCAGCAGGCGCTCGGACAAGTGATTGCCGATAAAGCCGTTGACGCCGAGGATCAGCACACGCGTACGACGCGGCGCACGGCCGGATTCGGCGCCGCGCAGCAGCGAACCGTCGACCAGACCGAGTTCGTTGGCCAGTTGCGGGCCGCTGAGGAACAGACCGTTGTCGTTGCGCTGACCGGACAGGATCAGCAGCGAGTCTTCGCCGCAGGCAATGCGCAGCGGATCGACACTGATCACGCGGCCTGGTGCCTGACCGTCGTTGCCCTTGACGACTTCGGCGCTCCAGACGATCAGCTTGTGCTCACCGACAGCGCAAAACGCGCCCGGATACGGCTGAGTCACGGCGCGCACCAGATTGAACAGTTGCTCGGCCGGTTTCGCCCAGAGCAGTTTGCCGTCCGCTGCCGTGCGACGACCAAACACCGTGGCTTTCGATTCGTCCTGCGCGGTTTCGCTGATCTTGCCTTGCAGCATCGCTGGCAGGGTGTCGCGCAGCAAGTCAGTGGCGGCAACACGCAGTTTGCCGTGCAGGCTCAACGCGGTGTCGCTGCGCTCGATGGCCACGCGTTGCTGGGCGACGATGGCGCCGGCATCGGCACGCTTGACCATGCGGTGCAGGGTCACGCCAGTTTCGGTTTCGCCGTTGACCAGCACCCAGTTGGCCGGGGCGCGGCCACGGTAGCGTGGCAGCAGCGAACCGTGCAGGTTGAACGCGCCTTGTTTGGCCAGGGACAGCAGCGGCTCGCTCAGCAGGTGGCGGTAGTAGAAGGAGAAAATATAGTCAGGATCGAGCTTGGCAATCCGCTCGATCCACAGCGGGTGATTGACGTCTTCCGGCGCATGCACCGGGATGCCTTTGGTGGCGCACAGTTGTGCGACCGAGCCGTAAAAAGCGTTTTCTTTCGGGTCATCCGCGTGAGTGAACACCGCCGCAATGTCATAGCCGCTGTCGAGCAGGCCTTGAATGCCGGCGCAGCCAATATCGTGGTAAGCGAAGACAACAGTTTTTGCACTCATGAGTGAACCTGACCGGTAGTAGAAGTAGAAGAGAGACCGTCAACAGTGACCGCAGGCGCCGGCTCGGCGGCGTGGCTGCGCAAGACTTTTTCAATGAAGAAACGCGGGCGGGCGCGCACGTCGCTGTACATGCGCCCCAGGTATTCGCCGAGCAGGCCCATGCCGATGAATTGGCCGCCGGTGAACACGAAAAGCACGGCAAACAGCACGAACATGCCGTCACCGGCCCATCCGGAACCGAACGCCAGACGCATGACGATCAGCGCGAACGCAAACAGCAGACCCAGACCGGCCATGGTGAAACCGACAATGCTCAACAGGCGCAACGGCGTGGTGGTCATGCAGGTGATCAAGTCGAACATCAGGTTGATCAGGCGCATCGGGCTGTACTTCGAATCGCCGTGTTCACGCTCGGCGTGGGCAACGACGATTTCCGTGGTGTGGCGGGCGAAGCTGTTGGCCAGAATTGGGATGAACGTGCTGCGTTCACGGCAGGCGAGCATCGCGTCGATGATCGTGCGGCGGTAAGCGCGGAGCATGCAGCCGTAATCGCTCATGGCGACGCCGGTAGAGCGCTGCACGGCGAGGTTGATCAGCTTCGACGGGTAGCGGCGCAGGGCCGAATCCTGGCGGTTGCCGCGCACGGTGCCGACCACGTCGTAACCCTTTTCGGCTTCGGCGACCAGCCGTGGAATTTCTTCCGGCGGGTTCTGCAGGTCGGCGTCGAGGGTGATGACGACATCGCCCTTGCACTGTTCGAAACCGGCCATGATTGCTGCGTGCTGGCCGTAGTTGCGATTGAGGATGACCGCCACGAACGGACTGTCTTCACGGCTCGCGGCTTCTTCAAGAAGATTGGCGGATTCATCACGGCTGCCGTCGTCGACGAGGACGATTTCATAGTCGTGACGCAGCATGCGGCAGGCCGCTTCGGTGCGGCGCAGCAGTTCCGGCAGGCTGTCCTGTTCGTTGTAGACCGGGATGACGATCGACACACAGCGGATCGGATAGGTTTTCACAGGCGTTTATCCATAAGGGTGGCGATGGCGCCGACCACGCGATCAAGGTCTTGATCGCTCATGTCGGGGAACAACGGAATCGAGCACAGCCGCGCCGAGTTCCATTCGGTGTTGGGCAGATACAGGTCGGGGTCACGCTGGCGATACCAGGTGTGCAGGTGGGTGGCGATGAAATGGATGCCGGTGCCGATGCCCTGGTCCTGCAAACCTTTCATGAAGGCTTCGCGGTCGATGCCGCAGCGCTCGCTGTCGATGCGCAGGATGAACAGGTGCCAGGCGTGCTGTTGGGCGTAGGCGGGCACGGCCAGCGGTTGCACCGGCAGGCCTTCGAGTTTTTGCCGGTAGGCCGCGGCGAGTTCAGTGCGGCGGGCGTTGATCGCGTCCAGGCGCTCAAGCTGTACCAGGGCAATCGCGGCGTTGATGTCGGCGAGGTTATATTTGAACCCTGGCTCCATCACTTGCGCCTGCGGCTTGCGGCCACCGGTCAGGCGATCGTAGGCGTCAACGCCCAGACCATGGAACTTGAGCATGCGCACGCGGCTGGCCAGCGCTTCGTCGTCGGTGACGAACATCGCGCCTTCGGCACAGGTCATGTTCTTGATCGCGTGGAAGGAAAAAATCGCCGTGCCTTGCGCACCAACGTGGCGACCCTTGTAACGGGTGCCGGCAGCGTGGGCGGCGTCTTCGATCACCGCGATGCCGTGTTTGTCGGCCAACGCGTAGAGCGGATCGAGATCGAACGCAGCGCCGGCGTAATGCACCGGAATGATCGCTTTGGTTCGCGGAGTAATTGCCGCTTCGATGAGAGCGGCGTCAGTCATCAGGGTGTCGCGATCGACGTCGACGAACACCGGTGTGGCGCCGAGCAGCGAGATCATGTTGGCGGTCGACACCCAGGTCTGCGACGGGGTGATGACTTCGTCGCCCGGGCCGATGCCCAAGGCCAACAAGGCGATGTGCATACCGCCGGTGGCGGACGAAAGTGCCACCGCATGTTGGCAGCCAACGTACTGCGCGAATTGCTCTTCGAGTGCCTGGTTTTTCGGCCCGGTAGTGATCCAGCCGGAACGCAAGACTTGTTCTACGGCTGCAATTTCTTCATCGCCGATACTCGGACGAGAGAAGGGGAGAAACGCCTGACTCATGAACACCTCATCACAAACAATCAGAAGAAAACCAACTCATCAAATAGGATCCAATCTCAGCGTAGACGCAAAAAATTCCTTTGCATCAATAAGTTGCTGAAACGACTTACCGTCGGGGTTCGGTTGACTTTTGTGGCTTCGCGCGGCAGTTTGGACGGCGCCGACACGGGATCTGTTGGAATTAAGGTTATGCCCGTTTTTGTGAAAGGAACATGAAAAACCGGTTGGCGAATCGTTTATCTGAAGCTCATACAGCCACTGTTCAGACTTCTACCGCTTATCGTCATTTTTAGTAGAAAAGTCCTACAGAAGTGTCCCTCTTATACTGGGAATGTTGCAGTTATTAGTTGTTGTGTTGAATTGCTTTTACTCAAGGCCTTTACGTTTGACTGACTTGTCCGTTGTACCGCTGCAAACCCGCCCAACCAATCCGATGACCCTGTATCTGGCGCGCCTGGCACCCTCGAGCCAGCTGACCATGCGCTACGTTTTGCAGGATGCGGCCGACCGTCTCGGCTTTGAAGACATGAATGTCGAGGATATTCCCTGGCACGCGTTACAACCTGAGGATGTTGTCGCCCTGGTCGCTGCTTTGCGCGAAGACAACTACGCGCCGAACACTTCTTCGCTGTATGTAAATGCCGTGCGTGGGGTGATGAATGAAGCGTGGCGGATGAGTTTGATCAGCCAGGATCATCTTTTGAAGATGCGTTCAGTCAAAGGCATCGCCGGCACGCGGTTGTCTCAGGGGCGCAACTTGAAGCGCACCTTGATTCACGAATTGATGGAAGTCTGCGCCGCCGATCCACGCCCTCAAGGCCTGCGTGACGCGGCGGTGATTGCGTTGTTGTACGGCACCGGCATGCGTAAATCGGAGTCGGTGGACCTGGACTTGAAGCAGGTCGACTTCACTGAGCGCAGCCTGACCGTTACCGGCAAGGGCAATAAACAACTGATCAAGTACGCCCCGGCGTGGGCGTTCGCCAAACTCGACGCGTGGCTGGAACTGCGCCGTTCGCAGCTCAAGGAAGGCGAGAGCGATGATGCCTTTCTGTTCAATCGCATCCGGCGCGGCAGCCACATCACCCGCGAGCGCATCACCAAACACGCGATTTACTACATCGCCCGCCAGCGCGGCACGCAGGTCGGGGTGAAGATCATGCCTCATGATTTCCGCCGTTCGTTCATCACCCGGGTGATCGAGGAACATGACCTGTCGATCGCGCAGAAGCTGGCGCACCACAGCAACATCCAGACCACCGCCAACTACGATGTGCGCGATGACAACGAGCGGCGGCGGGCGGTGGATCGCTTCGATCTGTGATCAGGACGTCGCGAATACGTGGGCCGCACCGAGCACCGATAACTGCACGTCGCTGCCAGCGGGCGGCGCGTGCATGCCGGAGCTGCGCACCAGCAGCGACCGCCCGGGATTCTGATTGACCGCTGAGCGCAGCTCGACGGTGAGGGTGCAGGTGTTGCCGGCAAAATCGCGTTCGGTGACCACGGCACGACAGCCTTGGGTGCCGAGCACGGCGCCGGATAACTGCAACTGTTCGGGCCTGAGCATGATCTGCGCATTGCCGATGAAACCGTTGCTGTTGACCGGCACCGGACCGAGATCGCAGTGGGCCAGACCCGATTCGATGCGCGCCGGCATCACCACGGCTTCGCCGAGAAAATGCGCGGTCTGTTCATCGTGGGGAAAGCGGTAAAGGTCCATCGGGTGCCCGGACTGCACCAGCCGCCCGCCGCGCATCACCGCCAACTGATCGGCGAATGACAACGCTTCGCCTTGATCGTGGGTCACCAGAATCGTCGTGACACCGGCGTCCTCCAACAAACGCGCAACCATTTTGCGCATGGCGCTGCGCAGGCCGGTGTCAAGGGCGGAAAACGGCTCATCCAGCAACATCAGGCGCGGCTGTTGTGCGAGTGCCCGGGCGAGAGAGACCCGTTGCTGCTGGCCGCCGGACAGTTCATGCGGCCAACGGGTGGCCATGTTCGCGTCCAACGAAACACTGTCCATTAGTTGCTGGATGCGCTCGGTGCGCGCTGCACCGGTCAACGCCAGGCCAAAACCGATGTTGGCGGCGACGGTCATGTGCGGGAACAGCGCGCCATCCTGCGGCACGTAACCGATCTGCCGTTGGTACGCGGGCACGGCGTGACTGCTGTCAACCAGCACCTGACCGTTGAGGGTCAGGCTGCCGGCATCGGGGAATTCGAAACCGGCGATCATCCGCAGCAGTGTGGTTTTGCCCGAGCCGGACGGGCCGACAATCACCGTGCGGCTGCCGGTCGGCACTGACAGACAGATGTCATCCAGCGCTTTCTGCGCGCCAAAGGATTTATTCAGGGAAATCAGTTCGAGTGCATTCATCGGCCAGCGGTGCGCCTGGATTGGTGGTAGAGGATGGCCGTCAGTGGCAGCGAAAGCAGCACCATCAGCAAGGCGTAAGGCGCTGCGGCGGCGTAATCGATTTCGCTGGTCATGGCCCAGAAACCGGTGGCCAACGTGCGGGTGCCGTTGGGTGCGAGCAGCAAGGTCGCGGTCAATTCATTGGTAATCGCCAGAAACACCAGTGCGGCACCGGCAGCAGCGCCCGGTGCCGCGAGACGCAAAGTAATCAGCCACAAGGCGCGCAACGGCGAACGGCCGAGGCTTTGCGCGATGTTCTCCAGCTCGACCGGTGCCTGGGCGAAACCGGCGCGCAGGCTGACCAAGGCACGCGGCAGAAACATCAGCAGATAGGCAAGCAGCACGGTAAGGGTGGTCTGGTAGATCGGCCGGGCGAAATGGATGGTCACGGTGACCAGTGCCAGTGCCACGACAATCCCCGGCAGGGAACTGGTGATGTAGTTGCAACCTTCGAGCAGGCGCTGCAATTTGCCCGGCGCGCGGATCGACAGCCAGGCAATCGGAATCGCCGCCAGACTGGTCAACAGCGCACCGGCAACGCCCAACGACAGGGTTTGCAGCAGCGCCGGCAGCAATTCATCACCGCCCCAAACGTCCCAGCCGCCGGCAATCAACCATCGACCTAATGTCAGTAACGGCACGCCGAGCGCGAGCACGCAGGTCAGCATCTGCAGGCTCAGGCCGAGGATGACGCTGCCGCGCCCCAATAACACCGTGCGTTGTTCACGCGCACTGCCGGAACCGACGCGAGCGTAACGCGCCTTGCCCCGAGCGGCGGATTCGACGGTCAGCATCGCCAGACAACACAACGCCAGAACACCCGCCAGCATGTTCGCCGCCGGGCCGTTAAAGGTTGATTTGAACTGGTCGAAAATCGCCGTGGTGAAGGTGTCGAAACGAATCATCGCGTAGAGGCCGTACTCGGCCAGCAGGTGCAGCCCGACCAGCAACGCGCCGCCACAAATGGCCAGACGCAGTTGCGGCAGCACTACCCGCCAGAACACCGCCCAAGGCTTGAGGCCAAGGGATTCGGCAACGTCCTCAATCGCCGGATCGAGACGGCGCAACGTCGCCGCAACCGGCAGGTAAAGAAACGGGAAATAAGCGATCACCGACACCAGCACGCCGGCGGGCAATCCGTGAATCGACGGAATCAGGCTGACCCACGCATAGCTGTGAACGAATGCCGGCACCGCCAGCGGCGCCACGGCCAGCAATGACCACAGGCGTCGACCGGGCAGATTAGTGCGCTCGGTCAGCCAGGCCAATGCAGTGCCAAGCACAATGCACAGCGGCAAGGTGATCAACACCAGCAGCACGGTGTTGATCAGCAGTTCCGCGACCCGTGGGCGAAACACCAGGGTCTCGATGGTTGCCCAACCGGTGGCCCATGACACGCCGAGGACAAACGCGATCGGCAGCAACGACAACAATGAAACGCCGATCGCCAGCGCGACCACCCATGAGCCCCCGCGACCGCTGAGGGCGCGGGGTTTAAGCCTGAGGCTGGCGGAGGAGGCCGCTGCGACCTGCGCCGGTAGGGTTTCGGGAAGCACTTAGAGGATTCCGGCCTGGGTCATCAGCTCAACGGCTTTTTTGCTGTCGAGCTTCGACGCATCGACTTTTGGCGCATCGAGATCCTTCAGTGGCGTCAGTGTCGGGTTGGACGGTGCGTCCTTGCCCACGGCGTATTCAAACGAGGTGCCGCTGTGGAGAATCTCCTGGCCTTCTTTGCCGGTGATGTATTTGACGAACTTCTGCGCTTCCTCCTGATGTTTGCTGGAGGCCAGCACGCCTGCGCCGGAGGTGCTGACAAACGCGCCCGGATCCTGATGCTTGAAGTAATAAAGCTTGGTGTTCTTGCTGTTTTCGCCGGTCTTGGACTGATCGACGAAGCTGTAATAGTGGTAGATCACGCCGCTGTCGATCTGCCCGGCGTTGACCGCTTTGAGCACCGCGCTGTTGCCACGATACACGGTGGCGTTGGTTTTCATGCCTTTGAGCCAGTCGAGTGTGGCGGCTTCGCCTTTCTGCTCGAGCACGGCGGCGACGATGGCCTGGAAGTCCGCGCCGGCCGGTGAGGCGGCCCAGCGTCCTTTCCACTCCGGTTTGGCCAGATCAAGGAGGGATTTGGGCAAGTCTTTCTCAGCCAGCTTCGCCGGGTTGTAAACGAACACCGTGGAACGCGCGGCGATGCCGATCCATTGGCCGTGGGCCGGGCGATACGCCGCATCGACTTGTTCCAGCGTCGCCGGCGCAATGGGCGCGAACAGCTTGGCGTTGTCGACCAGCACCATCGCCGGGGAGTTTTCCGTGAGGAACACATCGGCCGGCGAGGACGCACCTTCTTGCACGAGTTGATTGCCCATCTCGGTGTCGTCGCCGTTGCGAATGGTCACTGGAATACCGGTCTCTTCGGTGAAACCGGCCACCCAGGCTTTGGTCAGGCTTTCATGCTGGGCGTTGTAGACCAGCAGGCCAACGCTGTCAGCGGCAAACGCCTGACCGGCACTGAGCAGGGCGGTGGCCAGCAATGCGCGTTTCAAAAAGGACGGGGCCTTTGGATTCATAACGGTAACGCTCCTGATTTTTTAGACGTTATGGGCAGACACTCGCGGGCAGACTTCAATGCGAATGATTTGCAGATATTCAGCCGCAGGCAATGTAGTGAGGCAAATGAGAAAAAAACGTCAAACACACCGTTAATACATGTCATTGCCATTCAGATTAGCAGCGACTCGCTGACGCACGATTGCCGTGCGTCATCCTGCGTCATAGATAATCAGGAGCGTGTTCAGGAGGGGTTGGGCAGGTAGGCGACGCTTTGGTCCTGGCGGCCGTGGAAAACCTGTTCGCCCCGCGTCGGCGTGGTGGTGATGACCCGGTGATCGGCGCGCAGGTAATCGAGTGGCAACGGATCGCCATTGCGGTACTGGGCCACGATGATCGTGCGCAGCGGATCGAAGTGTTGGCCGCTGCTGCGCTCAAGCCAGGCCCATAGCGCCGTACTGTCGCCGGTGCGCGGGAAGTCTGCGGTTTCTGGCACGTAATAGAAGGGCGCACCGCCGGTTTGCAGGTACATCGGCACTTTGTTGTCGACTTCGACCATGACCATTCGCCACTGATTCAGCGGTGCCTGTTGGCTCGCTTGTTCACGCACGTTCTCGCCGAAACGGATCACGCCACCAGCGCTGTTGGTCCACGGGTAGAGGATGCCGAGCACAGCGACCATGACCACAGTGGCGATGGCAAAACCGATGTGCAAGCCACGCCCTGCGAGGTTGCGCGTCGCCATTCGCCGAGTGATCCACCACGCCCCGAGCAATTGCGCGAACGGCACCAGTGGCAACACGTAATAGCTGCGACGGCTGCCGCTGGCGGTGAAGAAGATCAACAACAGGGCCAACCCCTGAATCAACCAACGGGTGTTTGGCTCGATGTTGCGCCAGTGACGCAGCGCCACCCACAGGGCAATGATCCAGCACGGCGCCCAAGGCAGGGTGTACACCGGCAGGTACAACAAATACGTATAAATCGGACCGATGTTGTCGAACGGCTGGAAAAACCGCACGACGTTTTCCCGCAGCACCAAGTCCAGGCCACTCTGGCTGAAGTTCGACGCGCCATAGACATGCGACAACAGAAACGGCGCCATGTAGAACGCCCCGGCGATCAGCAGCGCCGCGCACACGCGCAGGTTGAAATGGCGTTTCCAGCGCCCGTCATGCAGTAGATGCGGCAACAACAGCAGCCCCGGCAGGATAAAACCGATCAGCCCCTTGAACAGCGACGTCAACGCCAGTAACCCGAAGAACACCGCATAGCGCCAGAGCCGCGTGTCGTCCGGCCCGCGCCAATACCACCACACCGCTGCGAGGACTCCGCAGACGGTGAGGATGTCGGCCGTGGCGACCCGCGCCCAGAACACGAAATAGAACGTCGTCGCCAGCATCCATCCGGCGATCAGCCCGGTGCCTTTGCGAAACAGTTGCTCGCCCAGTAGATACACCAGCCATACGCTGAACCACGCCGAAACGACCGAGGACAAACGCAGTGACCAAGGCCCCAGCCCACCCGTCAGCCAGGAAGACGCGGTGATCAGCCAGTACGACAGCAAGGGCTTGTCGTAATACGGATCGCCCTTGAGGTACGGATCGAAGTAGTCACCGCTTTGCAGCATCTGCAACGCGATGTTGGCCCAACGGGTTTCCGCCCCCCAGAGTTCGCGACTGCCCAAGCCGAGCAGCAACATCACGGCCGTCGCTGCCAGCAGAAGCCATAACGCCCGGCGTTCTTTAATCGACGCTGTCATGGCTGGCGCCGGGCAAAAATGTAGATGTGCAGATTGCCGCGCTGGTAATGCTTGCCATCCGCCGGCAACCGTTCGATTTCCTCGGCTTCCTGTGTGCTGTTGACGCGCATGACCACCCCCACAGAGCCTTTTTTGCGCGCGTCGGTCATCCATTGGCCGACATCGTCGAGGCCGACTTTGCGTGCCGCCATCGCCGGATCCTCGAGCCCGTATTTAAGCTCGCCGACCGTGTTGAACAGATCCACCTGAGGGCGTTTCAAGCGCCAGGACAATGCCGATGCCGCGCCCAGATCATTGCTCAGCAGCGCAGACGTTTCACTCAGCGCCGGTTGATGCTCGGCAATAAACTGGTCAGGCATCTTGCTGGCAACGATGTGCGCTGGCATTGCCGCAGGCAGCAACGCAATCAGCAAACCGATGCCCAGTGCCGGCATCGCCCACAGCGTCAGCGGCCGCATGATTTGCAGGGCATTGGCGATAATCCAGCCGATCAGCACGATAAACACCAGCGACAGGCTGAACATCTCGGTGTTTTCGTAGATTGCTTTGCTCGCCTGCAGATAGATCAGGGCGATCAAGGCCACGCTGGCCAGCAGCGTGTTGATCACCCCGTTGAGGCGCAACACCCGCGTATTGCGCTGCTGCAGCCACGTCACCACGGTGTAGCCCATCAGCAAGGCCAGCGGAAACAGGCACGGCATGATGTAGGTCGGCAGTTTGCCGCTGCTCAGGCTGAAAAAGATCAGCGGCAAAAGGAACCACAACCCCAGAAACGCGGTTTTCGCTTCGCGCTTTTCACGCCACGTGCGGATCAGTGTCGACGGCAACAACAGCGCCCACGGTAATGTCGAAGCGAACAGCAGCGGCAAGTAGAACCACCATGGCCGGGCATGCTGGGCATCATCGCCAGCGGCAAAACGGCGGATGTGTTCATGCCAGAAGAAGAATCGCCAGAAGTCCGGCTCCCGCACGTGCACGGCCAGCGCCCACGGCACGCTGACCAGCGCGGCGGCCAGCACAGCCACGGGGCCATAACGCAGCAGTTCGCCGAAACGCCGCTGCCAGATCATGTAGGGCAGGGCGATCAGCACTGGTAACAGCAGGGCAAGAAAACCTTTGGTCATCAGGCCCATGCCGCAGGCAGCACCCAACAACGCCCAACTACCGAGACGCGCCTTGGCCGTGGAACTGTCGATGGCAAACCACACCGCCACCAGACTCAGATTGACCCACAAGGTGAACTGCGGATCGAGGTTGGCATAACCTGCCTGGCCGGCGACCAAACCAAAACTCATATACAGCAGGGCACAGGCCGCACTGATGCGCGGGTTGTTCCAGAGCCTGCGGGCTAATAGATAAGCCAGCCAGACACTAATCCCAGTGCTGACGGCCGAAGCGATGCGCACGCCGAACAGGTTGTCACCGAAAATCGCCTGGCCGATGGCGATCATCCAGTAGCCGGCAATCGGTTTCTCGAAGTAACGAATGCCCATGAAGTGCGGCGCGACCCAATTGCCGCTCAGGAGCATTTCCTGGCTGATCTGGCCATAGCGGGTTTCATCGGGAATCCACAGGCCGTGGGTCACCAGCGGCAACAGATAAAACAGCACAAACGCCAGAACGAGTCCGGGGATTGCCCAGCGTTCGATCATCGATGGCGGTTGAAGCAAGTGACGGGCAGCGTGGCGCAACGGTGGATTATCGGACGTCATGACTGGACCTTGATGCGAATTGAAAGTGTCGGGCTAAAACGCTGGAGTCAGTGGCTGTTGTTTAAATGTTCAGGTGTGACGTTTAAAGTTTTCCAGAACGGGGTATTGATAATGCCCAGCACGGTAAGTTGTTTCTGATGATTAATTCGTACAAGTAAGGTGCTGCCGTATTCCGCGGCAATGGCGTGTGGGAAGCCGGTTTGTTTTTCAAAATCACTGATGCAGCCGCTGTGGGTGACCAGCACCAGATTTTGTTGCGCAACTTTGCGCGCGACGATTTCATCGCGAAGCGTCGGGCCACACGTGGCCAGCCAGTCTTCGCTGCTGGCATCGTGGCCGAACATGTAATGCGCGGTTTGCGCCGTGCGGGTCAGTGGGCTGCTCAACACGATCGCCTGCTGCATGCCCAGTTTCACGAAGCCCTGGCCGACCACCTGCGCCGCGGTGCTGCCCACTTCGGTGATGCCATCCGCCGGGCCCAGACAGGTATTGCTCGATCGGTCACACCGTTCGGTGTGTCGCACCAAAGCGACCACTTCACCTGCCTGCCAGGCATTGAGCCATTCGGCCGTGGTGTTGCGTCCGGCATGATCGAGGTCGGTCGGCGAGCGTGGCCACCAGACAAAGCCGCTGACCAGAATGGCCACCGCGACGACGCACGCCAGGGCAATAAACAACCGAAAGCGAGGCGTGCGGCGGTGCCAGGATAAATGTTTTAACTGAAATAATTGCGCCACAATGTTGCCTCTTTAAACGCCGGATAGTTCATTCAGTGCAACGTAAGGGCTTGGGCAGCGAGCAACTTTACGACTGTTTACTTGAATGCAGGCTGAACACTATGTTCAGCCGCGTCGGGGCGCAGTGAAGAACATGTGAAAAAATTGCCAGAAGTTGAGCGGGGTAACTAAAGCGGCTATTTGATAAATAAACTCAAATGCTGTTTTTGTTCCTCAGGGTCTTACCAGGCCTGCACCGTTGCGGTGAAGTTCAGTCCTGTCGAACAACCGTGCAGCGTTGGGCTATGGTTGCCTGACACCGAACCACCACAGGAGCCAGCCGAACGCATGGATTTCAAGCAAAGCCTGACGAAACGGATCGTGATCGTATTTGCCCTGATGAGCGCCTTCGTCGCCGGTGTGTTTGCATTGGGCATCGTCGCGACCGTGCATGTGGTGGAGCGCAAATTGACCACCACCACGCTGAGCGGTGGTCTGCACCGGTTATTGGCGATGGACGACATCAGCCAGTGGAGCCATAAACCGGAAAAAAGCGAGTTGTTCTTTTTCGAGGGCGGGCAAGGACCACTGGCACTGACCCGGCAATTGGCGGCGCTGCCGATCGGCTTTCAGGAAATCAAATTCCATGGTGATGACTTCTATGCCATGGTCGAAGCCGTCGGTGGACGCAAATACGTGCTGCTGCGCGACCAGGAAAGCCTCGAACAACGCGAGCATTTGCTGTTTATCGTGGTGATTGTCGGGTTCATCCTCAGCCTGCTGCTAGCGGTTGTCCTCGGTCGCTTGCTCGCGCGACGGGTCATGGCCCCGGTGATTCGTCTGGCCCGACAAGTGCGCCATCGTGATCAGCTCATCGAAGTGGCGCCGCCCTTGCACCCCGATTACGCCGCCGATGAAGTGGGCGAACTGGCGCTGTCATTCGATCAGACGCTGGGGCGGCTGCGCTCCACTTTGGGGCGGGAGAAACTGTTCACCAGCGACGTCAGTCATGAATTGCGCACGCCATTGATGGTGCTGGCGACGTCCTGCGAGCTGCTGCTGGCCAACCCGTCACTCGACCCGCGTTCAACGGCGCAAGTCAGCCGAATTGCTCGGGCCAGCAACGAAATGCGCCAGTTGGTCGAAACCTTTCTGATGCTGGCGCGCAAGCCTGAAGAAGTCAGCGTGCAATCCACCTGCACACTGAAGGACGTCGCCGATGCGCAGATTGAAGTCTGGGGCTGCTTGATCCGTGAAAAGGGCCTGGAGTTTATTTACGATCCGCAACAGGTCGGCGCGCAGCGCTTTAACCTGACTTTTTTGCAGTCCGTGATGGGCAATCTGTTGCGCAACGCCTGGCACTACACCGACCACGGTTTTGTGCGGCTGACCCTTAACGACAACCGTTTCGTGGTCGAAGACAGCGGCATTGGCATCCCGGAAGAACGACGCCATGCCATGTTCCAACCCTTCGTGCGCGGTGATGAACAGCGCGGAGAAGGGCTCGGCCTGGGGCTCTCATTGGTCCAGCGGATCTGTACCCAACAAGACTGGCAGGTGCAACTCAGCACCCGCGAACCCAACGGCTGTCGTTTTATTGTGACGCTGACTCAGGAGGAGGGCGGACAGCCGCGCGGATTGCCGGCGGCCTGACTGATCAGCGCCGCCAGGCGTTTGACGTTGTTCTGCTGGGCGCTGACCAATTCATCGATGCTCGGCCCTGAGGGCGTTTGCAGCGTCGAGCGACAGGTGACCAGGCCATTGTCGGTATCGCCGAGCGGGCGCAGACGCCACTTCGCATCGATCAAGGCGTACTGCCCCGGAATCGAATCGAAGCGCTGCACGTCGATGCGCACTGAAACATTGCCACGACCGCTGGTATTGCTCAGTTGATCGACCAGCGCACTGCGTAATTCATCGGCCAGGCTGGCGCCCCACCATTGCGTTTCCAGAATCGCCAGGCCGCTGTTGCCTTGGCGGATGACGATTTGTGGGCGATCGACTTGCGGCGGCACACTGATGCCTTCAATCGGGATTTGCGCGCCGGCGCGAGTGCTGCCCAGTTGCACCGGGGTCAGCGTGTGAAAGCTGATCGGGTCGCTGCGGCAGGCACCCAGCAACAGGAACGCAGCGAGCACGGTGATCTTCAGCGGTAAAGCCATGGGTTAGCTCCTGTGCTCAATTGCGTGGCGGTCCTTTCAGGTCCAGCGGTGCCGCGTTGTCGGGACGGCCACGAATCAGCGATTCCGGATGACGGCCCAGGTAGTCCGACAGTTCACGCAGGGAGCGCGACATGCGTCCGAGCTCATCGAGGGTCTCGGTGAGTTTCTCGCGCTGCGGCGAATCTTCAGCCAAGGTCGAGCTGGCGGACTGCAAGGTCTTGCTGACGTCGGCGAGGGTGCTCTGCACGCCCGGCAAGGTCTTCGCGTTGAATTGGCTCAGGCCTTTGCGCAGCTCGACCAGATTGCTGTCGAGGTTGCTGGCGATACGCTCCACTGGCAATGCGTTGATCTTGTTGACCATCGCTTCGAGTTTTTCCTGCAATTGTTCGAGGCTGCCCGGGAGGGTCGGGATGCTGATCGGACGTGCCGTCGGATCGAACGCGACTTTCGGCGCTTTCGGGTAGAAATCCAGCGCGATGTACAACTGGCCGGTGAGCAGGTTGCCGTTACGGGCCTGGGCGCGCAGGCCGTTTTCGATGAAAGTGCCGAGCAGCCGCGCACCAGTGGCTTCGTCGTTTTCGTCGCCATTGAAGGCCTTGAGCATTTTCTGATGCGCCCGACCGAGGCGCTGCGGG
This sequence comes from Pseudomonas fluorescens, assembly GCF_001648775.1. Classification (GTDB taxonomy): domain Bacteria; phylum Pseudomonadota; class Gammaproteobacteria; order Pseudomonadales; family Pseudomonadaceae; genus Aquipseudomonas; species Aquipseudomonas fluorescens_M. The sequence goes on along the minus strand of NZ_LVEJ01000010.1, from coordinate 374,064 downwards.
TAAATAACGATGCCGACGTTGACCGGGAACGTGCGTTTGACTTCGTCGAAGTCGAGATTGACCGCGACCACCCGACCGATTTCGACGCCGAGGAATTCCACCGGTGCATCGACCTTCAGCCCACGCAAGGCCTGATCGAAACGCAGGCTCAGGTACTGCGCCTTGCCGTTGGGCGGGGCGAGGGCGGCGGTCTGGTCGGCGAACAGTTCGAAGTCTTTGTTTTCCGCCGCGACCGTGTCGTTGGGGCTGTAATCCGGTGCGCGGAAGGCGATGCCGCCCACCAACAGGGTCGACAGGGATTCGGTTTTTACCGCGAAACCATTGGCACCGACGCTGACATCAACGCCACTGGCGTTCCAGAAACGAGTGTTTTCGGTGACGTAGGCGTCATTCGGTGAATGAATGAACACTTCGATGTTGACGCCTTTGCCATCGGGATTCAGTGCATAGGACACCACTTGGCCGACGGGGATCTTGCGGTAGTAAACCGGTGAGCCGATGTCCAGCGAGCCCAGGTCCGAGGTGTGCAAGGAGAAGGTTTTGCCCGGTTCGCCATAGGTGATGGGCGGCGGGTTCTCCAGGCCTTTGAAGGTTTTCGCGCGGTTATTCGCCTCGCCAATGTCGGCACCGATGTAGTCGCCGGACAGCAGCGTATCGATGCCCGAGACGCCACCGGCGCCGATGCGTGGCCGCACCACCCAGAACTGCGAATCTTCACGGGTAAAGCTTTCCGCCTGCTTGGCCAGTTTGATCGTCGCGTTCACGCTTTTGTGATCGTCGGCCAGTTCGACATCCGAGACATGCCCGATGACGACGTTGCGGTATTTGACTTCGGTTTTATTGGCCGTGAGACCGTCACCGGTCTTGAACGTCACGGTGATGGTCGGCCCTTCCTGCATGAGGTTGTGCACCACCAGCGAGATGCCCACCAGCACCGCGACAATCGGCACGATCCAGACCAGTGAAATGCCGAAACGGCGGGTTTTGACTGGGGCTTGGCCTGGCGCTCGCGGCTCGTCGGTGGCTGACGACTTCATCCATGTCCTCCTCGATTGATTGGGCACTGAGCGTCAGGAACGCAAAAGCACCTCATCAATATAGAAGTGCTTGGCGATAGAGCAAATGTGTATAGCTCGCAGACAAGAAACAAATGAGCGCTGAGCGATGTGTGGTGAGGGAGCAAGCTCCCTCGCCACAAGTACGATTTTGCGTCAGCCGAGCATTTCCCGCAGGCGATACCAGAACATGCCCAGTGCCAGCAGCGGTGAACGCAGCGCCGGGCCGCCGGGGAAGGTCATGTGCGGCACGCCGCTGAACACGTCCATGCCTTGGCTGTGGCCGGCGTGAATCGCCTCGCCGAGCAGTTTCGCGCACCAGTGCGTGACGTTCAGGCCATGGCCGGAATAACCCTGCGCGTAGAACACGTTCGGGTGTTGCTTGAGCCGGCCGACCTGCGGGAAACGGTTGGCGGTGATGCCGATCTTGCCGCCCCACTGGTAGTCGATGCGCACGTCAGCCAATTGCGGGAAGACCTTGAGCATCTTCGGCCGCATGTACGCGGCGATGTCCGCCGGATCGCGCCCGGAGTAGTGGCAGGCACCGCCAAACAGCAAGCGCCGATCGGCCGAGAGCCGGTAGTAATCAAGGCCGACTTTCTGGTCGCACACCGCCAGATTCTGCGGGATCAGTTGCGCGGCGCGCGCCTCGGACAACGGTTCGGTGGCGATGATGTAACTGCCGGCCGGCAGGACTTTGCCACTGAGTTGCTGTTCGAGTTCGTCCAGATGCGCATTGCAGCCGAGCACCAGGCTGCCGGCACGCACCGTGCCGTGGGCACAGCGCACTTGCACGGTCGCGCCGTGGATGATTTCCAGCACCTCACTGTGCTCGAAAATCCGTACGCCCAGCGATGCGGCAAGCCGCGCTTCGCCTTGCACCAGATCCAGCGGGTGCAGGTGACCGGAACCCATGTCCAGCAGGCCACCGGCATAGAGGTCGGAATTCACCACTTGCTGGCGGATCTGCTCCGGGCCGATCAATCGGGTTTCGTGGGCGTAACCGAGTTCGCCGAGATCGACCAGCTCATCCTTGAACGCAGCGAACTGCGCGGGGGTATTGGCCAGATCGCAAAAGCCCCAACGCAGGTCGCACTCGATGCCGTTGTCGGCGATGCGCTGACGCACCAGGTCCACCGAGTCGATGCCGGCGCGCTGCAAATAGCGCACGCCTTGCTGACCGACGTATTTGGCGAAACCTTCGACCTCATGGCCGATGCCGCGGATCAACTGACCGCCATTGCGCCCGCTGGCGCCCCAACCAATGCGCCGGGCCTCGATCAACACCACCGAGAGCCCGCGCTGAGCCAGTTCGATAGCGGTGTTGACCCCGGTGAACCCGCCGCCGATCAAACAGACATCGGCGGTCAAGTCACCGTCCACGCGCGGATAAGGTGTGCTCGCCCGCGCTGAAGCGGCGTAATAGGAGCGGGCGTGTTCCTCGGTGTACTGATTCATTTGTTCGACTTCACTTTGCTCCAGGACCGAGTCATCAGACGCATGATCGCTTGAGGCGGGGTGGTAGAGATGTAGAGCTTGTCGAGGACTTCTTGCGGCGGATACACCTCGGGATTGTTGACCAGCGCCGGATCCATGTACTGCTTGGCCGCAGGGTTCGGGTTGGCGTAACCGACCGATGCGCTGACCTTGGCGATCACTTGCGGATCGAGCAGGTAATTAATGAAGGCGTGGGCTTCTTTGGTGTTGCTGGCGTCGGCAGGAATGGCGAGAAGGTCGAACCAGAGGTTGGCGCCTTCTTTCGGAATGGCGTAGGCGATGTTCACGCCGTTCTTGGCTTCCTTGGCGCGGTTGGCCGCCTGGAACACATCGCCGGAATAACCGAACGCCACACAGATATCGCCGTTGGCCAGGTCCGAGACGTATTTCGAGGAATGGAAATAGGTGATGTACGGACGGATGCTCAGCAGTTTCGCTTCAGCCTTTTTATAGTCTTCGGGGTTTTCGCTGCGCGGGTCCATGCCCATGTAATTGAGCACGGCGGGGAAGACTTCGTCGGCAGAGTCCATCATCGACACGCCGCACTGGGTGAGTTTTTTCAGGTTCTCGGGTTCGAACAGCACGGCCCAGGAATCGATGTGGTCGATGCCCAGCACTTGCTTGACCTTGTCGACGTTGTAACCGATGCCGTTGGTGCCCCACAGGTACGGCACCGAATGCTGGTTGCCCGGGTCGTTTTTCTCCAGCAGTTCGAGCAGTTTCGGGTCGAGGTTTTTGAAGTTCGGCAGTTGCGCGCGATCCAGTTTGAGGAACGCCCCGGCCTTCACCTGGCGAGCGAGGAAGTGGTTGGACGGCACCACCACGTCGTAACCGGTGCGACCGGCGAGGAGCTTGCCTTCAAGGGTTTCGTTGGAGTCGAAAACGTCGTAGATCACCTTGATCCCGGTTTTGCTCTGGAAGTCGGCGAGGGTGGTTTCACCGATGTAATCGGTCCAGTTGTAGACGCTGACCTGGGGTTGGGCTTGGGCTCCGATGCTGCACATCAGGGCCAGAGCGGCGGGAACCATGGTTTTCAACAGACGCATATCTACACCTCTTAAATTGTTGGATTTTTCAGGTGGTTCGCTATTCCCCTTGTGGGAGCGAGCCTGCTCGCGAAGGCGGAGTGTCAGGCGACATCAGTTGTGACTGAGTGACCGCTTTCGCGAGCAAGCTCGCTCCCACAGGGGTAAGTGTTGTGTTTCAGACGCTGAGCATCAGGAACTCACGCTCCCACGAGCTGATCACGCGCTTGAAGTTTTCATGCTCGGCACGTTTCACCGCGACGTAGCCACGCACGAACTTGTCGCCGAGGTAATGCGCGACGGTCTCGCACTCTTCCATCTGCGTCAGCGCTTCTTCGATGGTGATCGGCAGGCGCAGATTGCGCCGTTCGTAAGCGCGGCCCTGGACCGCAGCGCTCGGCTCGATGCCTTCGACCATGCCGATGTAACCGCAGAGCAGACTCGCCGCGATGGCCAGATACGGGTTGGCATCGGCGCCCGGCAAACGGTTTTCCACGCGCATCGCCTCAGGGCTGGAAGTCGGTACACGCAGGCCGACGGTGCGGTTTTCTTCGCCCCATTCGACGTTGACCGGTGCCGAGGTGTCCGGCAGGAAGCGGCGGAACGAGTTGACGTTGGGCGCGAACATCGGCAGCACTTTCGGGATGTACTTCTGCAAACCGCCAATGTAGTGCAGGAACAGTTCACTCATCTGCCCGTCAGCGTTGGCAAAGATCGGTTTGCCAGTGGCGATGTCCACCACGCTCTGGTGAATGTGCATGGCGCTGCCCGGCTCATCGCCGATCGGCTTGGCCATGAACGTCGCGGCAACGTTGTGCTTGAGTGCGGCCTCACGCATGGTGCGTTTGAACACGGTGATCTGGTCAGCCAAGTCCAATGCGTCGCCGTGACGGAAGTTGATTTCCATCTGCGCCGGGCCGTCTTCGTGGATCAGCGTGTCGAGGTCCAGACCTTGCAGTTCGCACCAGTCGTAGACGTCTTCGAACAACGGATCGAATTCGTTGGCCGCATCAATGGAAAACGACTGACGACCGCTTTCCGCGCGGCCCGAGCGGCCCAGCGGTGCCTTCAGCGGCAAGTCCGGGTCTTCGCAGCGTTGGGTCAGGTAGAACTCCATTTCCGGCGCAACGATCGGCTTCCAGCCTTTGTCGGTATAGAGCTGCAAGACTTTCTTCAGCACGTTGCGCGGCGACAGTTCGATCGGGTTGCCAAACTTGTCGAAGGTGTCGTGGATGACGATGGCGGTCGGCTCGATCGCCCATGGAATCACATAGACCGCGTCAGCCACGGGCTTGCAGACCATGTCGATATCGGCAGGATCGAGCAGGTCGTAGTAGATGTCGTCGTCGACAAAATCCCCGGTTACCGTTTGCAGCAGCACACTTTCCGGCAGACGCATGCCTCGCTCATGCAGGAACTTGTTGGTCGGTGCGATCTTGCCGCGGGCGATGCCGGTCAGGTCGCTGACCACACATTCGACTTCGGTAATCTTGTGATCTTTCAGCCACGTGAACAGCTGATCGAAAGGGGCATTCATAAAGACCTCGTTATTGGTTTTATAGACGCCGGGGAGGGCGGGTTTCATCTTCCGCCCCTTCCCCTGTGGCGCGTTGACGACTATCTTGGGCGAGCCTTGCAGTTCCATCTATCCACTTTAAGCAGCACCAAAGCGCACCAAAAGAGTGCGCAAGGTCACCCCATGACAACGCGCAATTCGCTCCAGGTTCAAGCGTTCAACACCGCCGATGTGGCCGAGCAAGTCCGTGCCACACCGGGCTGGGTTCAGCATTACCAACAGATGTCGCCGGGCCATTTCGCCGGGCAGATCCGGTATCTGGATCTGCAGGGTGTCGAGGTCTATGAAGAGCAGATGAACACCCGCGTCGAGCAGAATTTCAGCGCGCCATCGGGTGCCTTGGCGTTCTGTTTCGATCGCAGTGACAACGCGCTTTATTTGCTCAATGAAGACAGCCGCAACATCTGGATCACCCCGGAGAACTACCAGGAAATCGCGGTGGTGTTCGGCCCGGAATTCGTTCGCCAGCACGGTCTCGATGTGGCGAAACTCGAAGGCCTGTTCATGGCGCCGCTCAACGGCGGGCAGAATGCGTTGTTCAGTCGCTGGTTAAGCTCAACTCTCACGAAGTTGACGCAAGCTATTGATAATCCTAGTAAAGAGGCGCTGACTCAGCAGTTGCTCGAGGACTGTCTGTTCATCCTCGATAACGCGCGCACAAGCCTGGACAGCGGGGGCCTGCAGCGGCGCACCGAAGAGCGGACGATCATGAAACGTGTCGGCGAATGGGCCGCCGACTCACCGGAAGACACCCTCAACCTGCTCGAACTTTCCCACGTTGCCGGCGTGCCGTTGCGTCAATTACAGCAGGCCTTCAAGGCCTACACCGGGATGACCCCGAGCCACTGGTTGCGCCTGCGCCGGCTGAACAGTGCGCGGCGCGAATTGCTCAAGCGCCGGCCAAGCGAAACCACGGTTGCCGAGGTGGCGATGCACTGGTCGTTCTGGCATTTGGGGCGGTTTTCCAGCAGCTACCGGGCGCTGTTCGATGAGCTGCCGAGTGAAACGCTCAAGCGCGCACAGAAGTAAACGCGCTGGCAGCGTGTTGAGTGGCTGACGGAAGCGCTTGTAGTCCCTCGTCGCAGGACATTTCCGATAGGTGTGGCGTGATATTTCAGAATTAACCATCCTTGATGATTAAATTCTTATAAATCATAGCCATGGCTAGTTTATTTTATGTTGTTTGACTCCTTGGAGTTGTCGAAAAACGCCATCTAGCTTTCAGCTGGCCGATGCAACGGTGCGTCGGCTTTCAAGCATTGAGGCGATCCAGATGGCTGTTCCATTGAATGAAACGCAAAGCAGCAACAACCTTCCCCAGGCAGTCCTTCATCTGATTTCCGGGCAGTATCCAGGCGTTGCGCGCGACGCCGGTGTACTGACCAAAGAAGATGTGATCAAGATCAAACAGTACGTGAAGAAAGGCCTGTCTCTGCCCGGCGAGTTGCCGGAAGTCGAGGCCTATCTCAAGTACAAGAAAATCGATGTTGCCGGTCTTGAGCCGTCCGACATCCAGGTCCTGTTCAAGAAAATCCGCATCCATGCGGCCGGTTGGGACGCCGTCGAAAGCAAGATCATCCAGCAAAGCATCGATCTTGCTTCGGCCGCCAAGAACATTGTCAGCAGTGGCGGCGAGATCATTTCGGTGATCAAGGAAATGCCCATCATGGATCGCGTCCGAACCACGCTCGGGCAGATGTCCGGCAACGATCTGGCCGGCATCCAGTACACCGCCGATGATAGCGAAGTCGCCTCGGCGGTCACCGAGATCATCAAACTGATGCGTGTTGATATTCAACGTCAGCAAGGCGCGACCCAGGAACTCAAGGACCGCATCTCCAACTTCAAGATCGAACTGTCTGGCGGCGACCTGTCGAACGGCAAACGGGTGTTCGGCCTGCAATCCGAAGTGAAGGGCAAGTACGACCTGATGGAGCGCCACAACCTGGTCGAATCCATCGCCAGCAGCAAGCAAACGATCAAAGACAAGAAAGCCCGGATCACTCAACTGGACAAGGACTACGACTATTACGTCGGCATGTCTTTTTCCGGAGGATTGCCGATTTTCTGGCCGATTTCCGGCTCGATCTTCGGCCCCAAGGCCGAGTCCGCGCGCAAGGAACGCAACGCGCTGAAAAGCGAAGTCGATGCTCTGGAAGAGGCAGTCAGCGGCCGCGAGAACCTGCAAAACGCGATCGAGAGCTCGATGTCGAACTTCGGTGATATCGGCATCCGCATGGCCGGGGCCGAAGCGGCGCTGAATATTCTCAATACCTTGTGGCAAACCATCCTGAGCAAGGTCGACGCCTCGGCACAGCAGTTCGAGCGCATCGACGATGCCTTGCGCCTGACCTCGTTTGTCGCGGAGTTCGCGCTGGTGATCGATCCATGGCGTGACGTGAAAAACACGGCGGGGGAGTTGGTGGCGACGTTCAACGACGCCCTGGAAGAATACAAAAAGAGCTTCCACTGATTGCCGACTGACTCAAGGAGAATTGCCATGAACGGCGTGACATCTATCACTACCCAGCACATTCCAGCGTTCGACGTCAGAAAGATCGTGCAGACCATTCGCGATATTTCCCGGCTGGCGCGTTTCCGACATGAGCACGACGACGTCCTGCAAGAACGCGCACAACACGTCAGCGCTTATCTGAACAACACCGATCAAGCCCTGCGCGAATCGCTGCCGGTGCTGCTGACGGCATTGAACAATGCCTCGGGCGACAGCCACTTCGCAGCGCTTGCCGAGTTGCGCGAAGCGTTGGGCAGGAAGGATCTGAACAACCAAGAGCGCGAGATGATCAGCGCCGAGATTCAAAACCTCAAAAGCAATATCGAAGCGATGCTGGCGCGCGTTGAGGTGCGGTTCGTCGAGTGCGCGCAGCGTCTGGAAGACGACGTGTGCAGCGTTTACAAAGTTGAAATCGACGCGCGTGCGGATGAGCCATTGAACGTGGCCAAGAGCCGCAAAGTGCGGATTCTGCAGCAACTCAATGATCATGGGCGCAACAAGGCTACGTGCGAGGAACAACGCAACGCGCTGATCAAGGCACAGGACGTGATCCGCGAGTTCAACCTGGCCGATCTGTATAAAAACTACATTCCGTCCGCTGAAGCGCTGAACAGCATCGACATGGCGAACCCGAAGAAAGAGGCCGTGAAGCAGGGAATCGAGCTGGTGCGCAAAATTCTGGGCGTTGTCTCCGACGGCATCAAGTACAGCGAACTGGCGACCTCACGTAACCATCTCGACAAGGAAATCGAGAGCATCACGCAGTCAGTGGCTGCGTTGAACAATGAGCTGCAAGCGGCCGAGGATGTCCTCGCCGACGCTGTCGCGGTGGTCGACATCAGCCGCTTGCGCAGGGTCGCCGGGGAGGAGGTGATGGCGATCGCCAATGTCTGGAAAGGCTTTGCCATGGCGCTTGAACGTCTGCACGGCGGCGACTACACGCCAAATGATCTGGGCATGCTGTTGAAGCGTTATCACGCCCATCTGGAAGGGCTGAGCAGTGACTACAACGCCGTCATGATCGGCTGAGGGGAGGGCGCGGCCAGCTTCCGGCTGACCGCGCCCGGATGGCCTGTCGACAATAAAAGACCTTGTATCGCGAATGAACTTAATTAGAATCAGTCTCATTTGAATTCTTATCGCGCGGGTTTTCTTGACATGATTGAAGCAGTGGCGCCCTCGGAGCAGAGCCTGCATGACCTGTATCGCGATCATCGCGGCTGGCTGGAAACCTGGCTGCGTCGGCGTATGGGCAACGCGTGGGATGCGGCGGACCTGAGTCAGGACACCTTCCTGCGCGTACTCTGCAGTGCGCAACCGATCGCCGACATGCGCGAGCCGCGTGCGTATCTGTTGACGGTGGGCAAACGCCTGCTGAGCAACTTTTACACCCGCCGCAGTCTGGAAAAAGCCTACCTTGAAGCCCTCGCTCAGTTGCCCGAAGAATGCGTGCCGTCGCCCGAGCAACGTTGGGTGTTGCTGGAAACCCTGCAAGCGCTGGATGAACTGCTCGATGGTTTGCCGCGAGCGGTGCGTCGGGCATTTCTCTTGAGTCAGCTCGAAGGCCTCGGGTACCGTGAAATCGCCGAACGCTTGCAGGTCTCGGAGCGCACCATAAAACGTTATATGGCGCAGGCTTACGAGCATTGCTTGATGTTGGATCTATGATGCGTATCGCGCCCGGCACCGAAGCGCGTGACGTCGCCCATGCCGCCGCACAGTGGTTGGCATTGCTCGAATCCGGCGAGGCCAGTGAAGCCGATCATCTGCGACTCAAGCACTGGCGCGACAGCGATAGCCGCCATGAAAACGCTTGGCAGAAGATTCAACTGCTGCGCCAGCGCTTTGCCAGTCTGCCGACAGAATTGGCCATGGCCACACTCGATCGCCCGGATCTGGCGCGGCGCGCGGCATTGAAAAGGGCGCTGGGTCTGGCGGCTTTGGTGCCTGCGGCGTGGTTGATCAGTCGCCAGTTGCCGCTCGACGTCTGGCGCGCGGATTTGCAGACGTCCACCGGCGAGCACACGCGAACACGGTTGGCTGACGGCAGCACCTTGCAACTGAACACCGCCAGTGCGGTGAACGTCGATCTGACCCGCCATCAGTTGACGTTGGTGCGCGGCGAAATGGCGCTCAGTGTTCCAGGTAGCACGGCGTTGACGGTCAACGCGCCGTACGGGCGGATCATCGTCAGTCGCAGCGAGGTGTGCGTGCGCCTCAATGCGCGTGACTGCACTGTTTCGGTCGTCAGCGGTACGGTGCAATTGCAGCCGTTGCACGGGCCAGCGCTGGTGGTGAATCAAGGGCAGCAGGTCAGCCTGCAAGCGTCTGGCGCAGGAACCGTTACCGCTTTCGATACATTGATGCCGGGTTGGCGTGACGGTGTGTTGATGGCGCAGAACCAGCCGTTGGGGGATTTCCTGCGCGAGTTGAGCCGTTATCGCTCGGGTCTTCTGCGCTGGGAGCCGACACTTGAAAGTCTGCGTGTCACCGGCAGTTTCCGCCTCGACGACACCGATAAAGTGCTGGCCCTGCTGGCGGCGAGCCTGTCGTTGGAGGTGCATTCGCGCACGCGTTTCTGGGTAACACTGACGCCGCGAAAAAATATCGTCTGAAGCCTGTCCCTTTTTTTCGCCTCGCCGGTCATTGCAGGTAAGTGAACAAAATCGAGAGCTTCTTCCAATGCCCGCAGTATTTCCAGGTCGTTTGCGTCCGTTGTTGCAGTTGAGCCTTGTGCTGAGCCTGAGTGCCAGCCCTGTGTTGATCCAGTCGAGCTGGGCCGAAGACGCCCGGCGCAGTTATCAGGTGCCGGCGGGGAGTCTGAGTGCCGCGTTGACGCGGTTTGCCGGGTTGGCTGGCGTCAATCTGTCGGTCGACCCCGCGTTGGTCAGCGGGCGCAGCAGCAATGGTTTGTCCGGCGAGTTTGGCGTGGAGGAGGGGTTTACCCGGTTGTTGCTGGGCTCTGGTTTGCAACTGCAACCGGTGGGCGATCAGGCTTACACCTTGGTGCCTGCACCGGAGGCCGGCAGCCTGCAACTGGCGCCAACTTCGATCCTCGGTGCGAGCGATTCGACAGGCGCCGATGTCTTTGCCGGCGGTCAAGTCGCGCGGCGTGGCTCGCAGGGTTTGCTGGGTTCGAAAGACTTCATGGAAACCCCGTTCAGCATGACCACTTACACCAGCGAGACGGTGAAAAACCAGCAGGCCCGCACCTTGGGTGATCTGATCGCCAGCGACCCATCGGTGCGTGCGACCAACCCCGCCGGTGGACGCTATGAGCAATTCACCATCCGTGGTTTCAGTCTGTTTAACAGCGACGTTTCCTACAATGGCCTCTACGGCGTGCTGCCGACTTACACCATCGACATGGAAATGGCTGATCGCGTCGACATCCTCAAAGGCCCGAGCCAGTTGATCAACGGGATATCGCCGCGGGGCAGTGTAGGAGGGGGGATCAACGTCGTGCCCAAGCACGCCACCGACCAACCGATCACCTCGCTGACCGCCAATTACGCCTCCAACAATCAACTCGGCGGCGCTGTCGATGTCGGCCGGCGATTTGGTCAGGACAATCAGTTCGGTCTGCGTTTCAACGGCGTTAAACAATCGGGTGACACTGAATGGGATCACCAGAGTGTTGATCGCGACATGGCCGTGCTGGGCCTGGATTTTCGCGGTGAGCGTCTGCGGCTGTCGACCGATGTCGGTCACACCGAACGCGATACCGATGCGCCGCAGGAGCGCGTGCAAGTCGCTGCGAACGCCAAGGTGCCGAACGCCAACGATGTACGGCACAACTACGCGCAACCCTGGAGCCAGGCGCGCACCAAAGACACCTTTGGCACCGTCAACGGCGAGTTCGACGTCAGTGATTCGGTCATGTTGTACGGCGGCGTGGGCGCCCGCAAAAGCAATCACGACTTCCTGCGGCACGCCGTTTCCGTCACCAACGATGCCGGCGATTTCAGTGTGCAACCGCGCGATTTTACCCGCGACGAGAACGTCCGGACTGCCACGGCTGGCGTGCGTAACTGGTTCCATACCGGACCGGTCAGCCATGAAGTCAACCTGGCCGCCAGCTACTTCTATATGGATTTCGAAAATGGCGGTGCGCGTTATGCCGCCGGACGCAGCAATCTGTATGACCCGGTGGAAACCGCGAAGCCAGGCACACCCACGCGCTACGACGCCAAGGTCTACACCGAAAACCGCTTCAGCGGCGTGGCGTTGTCCGACACCCTGGGCTTTTTCGATGATCGACTGTTGTTGACGCTGGGCGCTCGCTGGCAGCGTGTCAAAGTCGATGACTGGAGTGATGACATCAAAGGCGACACGGCCTATGACGAAGAAAAGGTCTCGCCATCGGGCGGCATTCTGTTTAAAGCGACGGACAAGCTGTCGCTGTACGCCAACTACATGGAAGGTCTGAGCCAGGGCAAAATCGCTCCGTCAACGTCGGTCAACGAGGACGAAATCTTCCCGCCATTCATCAGCCGCCAGGTTGAAGTCGGTGCCAAGTACGACGCAGGTGCCTATGCGCTGACCGCTGCAGTGTTCCGCATCAAGCAGCCAGCCTATGAAACCAACGCAACGACGCGGGTCTTTGGCCCCAACGGTAAACGACAGAACGACGGGGTTGAGCTGAGCGTATTCGGCGAGCCGCTGAAAGGCTTCCGGTTGCTCGGAGGCGTGATGTACATCGACAGCGAACTGACCCACACCACAAACGGCACCTTTGATGGCAACCGCGCGCCGGCGACGCCGAAATACAATGTCAATCTGGGGGCTGAATGGGACGTGCCGAAGGTGCAGGGGCTGACACTGACCGGGCGCGGCATATACTCCAGTTCGCAGTATCTCGATCAATCGAACGAGAAGGAAATCGATGCCTGGGAACGCTTCGACGTAGGCGCCCGGTACGCGTTCAAAGTCGATGACAAACACATTACCTTGCGCGCCAATGTCGAGAATGTGTTGGATAAACGCTACTGGAGTTCAGCGGGCGCCTCGGATGACAGCGAGCCGGGGTTGACGCTGTCGACTCCGCGGACTTATTTGCTGTCAGCGACGGTGGATTTCTGATTGAACGGCAAGGTTAGTCAGCAGGGTAATTGTATCGAAAATCGTCGATCTACTGTTAACTACACTAAATAGCCGTTTAGTTGAGCTATCAAAAAAGAGCTGCCATTTCAACGGAGTAGACCATGACTCAACGCCCGGTAAACGCACACGAGCTGATCAATGCGTTGAATCTGGAGCCTCATGTTGAAGGCGGCTTTTTCCGCAGAACCTATCAGGCCGACCATCGAGGATTGCTCGAAACCACCCGTGGCCCGCGGTACCTGATGACCTCGATTTATTACTTGCTGACAGCGCAATCACCGGTGGGCCAGTTTCATTTCAATCAATCCGACATCCTGCATTATTTCCACACGGGCGATGCGATCGAGTACAGCCTGATTCATGCCGACGGCAAGCTGGAAACACTGGTCATGGGCAGCGACGTTTTAGCAGAACAGCATCTGCAATTACACGTACCGGGCGGTATCTGGAAAGCGTCGCGATTACTCGATGGGCCAAATGGCTTCGGTTTGATCAGCGAAGCGGTTTCACCTGGGTTTGATTTTGCGGACATGGAAATGAGTCAGCGGCGGAAACTGACGGCGCAATTTCCACAGCATCGAACGCTGATTGAAAAGCTGACGCGTGATGAGGGTTGAGACGCGTAGATTTGTTGAGAGCTGCGAAAACGTACTGGCGGGGATTTGGGGTGCTGCTGGAGATTGAAAAGCTGAGGGCAACGTGGCTGATTCTGAAATGTCTTGTTACGTGTAATGTATATTATGTTAAATCATGTATTACGCTACGTGCCCTGGCAGTAACGCCTGTCTCCATTGCTACGATCCCGCTCCTTGCTGATACTCCCGCGGCGTACACCCAAACTCTCGCCGAAACACCGTATGCAAATACTGCGCGGACTTAAACCCACAACTGCGCGCAACGTCGGCAATCACCGAGTCGGTACTTGTCAGGCCTTTGGTGGCCGCTGCCAATTTGAAACGCAAAATCTCGTCATGCACGCTACAGCCTCGCTCGCTGCGAAAATGCGCTTCAAGTGACGAACGCGACACACCAACATAAGCCGCCACCTGCGCCGTTTTAATGCCCTGGCAAGCATATTGACGAATAAACAGCAGCGCCTGCATGACGTACGGATTGCCCAATGGTTGGTGCAAACTCGACACCTGCACGTTCACAGCATCCGGAGGAATCAGGATCTGCGTGCCGGTGGACGGCATTCCATGGAGCATCTGATGGAGTAATTGCGCAGCGGTACGGCCCATGGTTTCCGTGCCCTGAATAACCGAACTCAGCGGCACCCGGGTCAGGCTGCGGGTCAGCGGATCATTGTCGATGCCAATCAATGCCACTTGCTCCGGTACGGCAATGCCGGCAGTCAGGCATGCTTGCAGCAGTTGCCGGGCGCGAGCGTCGCTGACGGCGATGATGCCGATGGGTTTGGGCAGGCTTTGCAGCCAGGCGATCAGTTGTTCGACGGCGCTGTCCCAGAGCGGCGCGCTGGTGCCCATGCCGCGATAGATTTCGCCGTGCAGGCCGTCGCGTTTCATCAGTTTGCGGAAGGCTTTTTCGCGCTCCTGAGCCCAACGATTGGCTTGCGCTTCCGGCAGGCTGAAGCAGGCAAAACGCTGCAGTCCCGCCTCGATCAAATGCGTGTAGGCCAGTGTCATCAGCGCGTTGTTATCGGTGGCGACGTAGGGAATCGCTTTCGGATAGGCGCGTTTATCCTCGTACGAGCCCCCTACCGCTACTACCGGCATCTGGATATCGGCCAGCGCCTCGCCAATCAGCGGATCGTCGAAATCGGCAATGATCCCGTCACCCTGCCAGCGCTCGATGCCTTTCAAACGACAGAGAAAATCCTCTTCCAGGAACAAGTCCCAGGAAGCGCGAGTGCTGCTCAGGTAATTGCCGATGCCGCTGATGATGCCACGGTCGTAGATCTTGCTGCCGTTGAACAACAGGGCGATGCGGTGAACAGGCGGTACGGTTTTCATTGTTTTTATGCTTGTTCGAAATCCCCTTCTAAAGGAGACGGTTTGCACAGACTAGGCGCGTGGCCGAAGAAGCTCAATACGCAAAATCGCACCCCGTGTTGATGTTTTTCATAATCAGCGGGCACTGGGCCGTTGCTAGTATCGAGACACCGCCAAGAACAACAAGGACAAGGTCCATGCAGTATTTTCCCGATGTCGATCCGATTCGCTTCGAAGGTCCGGATAGCGATTCTCCCCTCTCCTTTCGTCACTACGACGCCGACAAACTCATCCTCGGCAAACCCATGCGCGAACACCTGCGCATGGCTGCCTGTTACTGGCACACGTTCGTCTGGCCGGGTTCCGATGTATTCGGCGCGGGGACCTTCAAGCGCCCATGGCAACACGCCGGCGACCCGATGGAACTGGCGATCGGCAAGGCCGCCGCCGCCTTCGAACTCTTCTCCAAACTGGGTATCGACTATTACTGCTTCCATGACACCGATGTCGCCCCGGAGGGCAGCTCTCTGAAGGAGTATCGCAACCACTTCGCGCAGATGGTTGATCACCTCGAGCAACACCAGGAAGCCAGCGGAATAAAGCTGCTGTGGGGCACCGCCAATTGTTTCAGCAACCCGCGTTTCGCTGCCGGCGCCGCGAGCAATCCGGATCCTGAAGTGTTCGCCTGCGCCGCTGCCCAAGTGTTCAGTGCGATGAACGCGACCCATCGTCTGAAAGGCGCCAACTACGTGTTGTGGGGCGGTCGCGAAGGCTACGAAACCCTGCTCAACACTGACTTGAAGCGCGAGCGTGAACAACTCGGGCGTTTCATGCGCATGGTGGTCGAGCACAAGCACAAGATCGGTTTCACCGGCGACCTGCTGATCGAACCGAAGCCGCAGGAGCCGACCAAACACCAATACGATTACGACAGCGCCACGGTGTTCGGCTTTCTCCAGCAGTTCGGGCTGGAGCACGAAATCAAGGTCAACATCGAGGCCAACCACGCGACCTTGGCCGGGCACAGCTTCCATCACGAGATTGCCACGGCCGTTTCGCTGGGGATTTTCGGCAGCATCGACGCCAACCGGGGTGATCCGCAAAACGGCTGGGACACCGATCAATTCCCCAACAGCGTCGAAGAAATGACCCTGGCCACCTATGAAATTCTCAAGGCCGGCGGGTTCAAGAATGGCGGCTTCAACTTCGACTCCAAGGTGCGCCGACAAAGCCTCGATCAGATCGATCTGTTCCATGGCCACGTCGGCGCGATGGACGTTCTTGCCCTGTCTCTGGAGCGCGCCGCCGCCATGGTCCAGAACGACCAGTTGCAACAGCTCAAGGATCAACGCTACGCCGGCTGGCAGCAGCCGTTCGGGCAGGCGGTGATGGCCGGCGACTTCAACCTTGAGTCGTTGGCCGAGCACGCATTCACTAACGAGTTGAACCCGCAAGCCGTCAGCGGCCGCCAGGAAATGCTCGAAAACATCGTTAACCGGTTTATCTATCGCTGATCACACAGGGAGTCTGCGGGCGAATTCATGCGGTGACATTTCAACGACAAATCTGTGCATGCGGCGCCTGCGGATTCTCTACAGTTTTACCTGCCCGATACTCATCGTCAGGCCGTGTCTTTCCAACAACAATAAAAGGACGCCCCACTATGAAGAACGTGAAACGTACGTTATTGGCCACTGCCCTGGCGCTGCTGTCACTGCCGGTGATGGCTGACGCTGCCCACCCGAAAATCGGTTTCTCCATCGATGATTTGCGCCTGGAACGCTGGTCGCGTGACCGGGATTACTTCGTCGCGGCAGCAGAAAAAATGGACGCCAAGGTGTTCGTACAGTCGGCCGATGCCAACGAGCAAAAGCAGATTTCCCAGATCGAAAACCTGATTTCCCGGGGCGTCGATGTCATCGTCATCGTGCCGTTCAACGCCACGGTGCTGACCAACGCGGTGGCCGAAGCGAAGAAGGCCGGGATCAAGGTCGTGTCTTATGATCGGCTGATTCTCAACGCCGATGTCGACGCCTACATTTCCTTCGATAACGAAAAGGTCGGCGAGATGCAGGCCAGCGGCGTGCTGAATGCCGCGCCCAAGGGCAATTACTTTTTGCTCGGTGGTGCGCCCACCGACAACAACGCCAAGATCCTGCGGGAAGGCCAGATGAAAGTGCTGCAACCGGCCATCGACAAGGGCGATATCAAGATCGTCGGCCAGCAGTGGGTGAAGGAATGGAACCCGACCGAAGCGCTGAGCATTGTTGAAAACGCCCTGACCCGCAACGACAACAAAATCGACGGCATTGTCGCTTCCAACGACGCCACCGCCGGTGGCGCGATCCAGGCACTGGCAGCGCAGCAGTTGGCCGGCAAGGTGCCGATTTCCGGGCAGGACGCCGACCTTGCCGCAGTCAAGCGAGTGATCGCCGGTACGCAAACCATGACCGTGTACAAGCCACTGAAACTCATCGCCTCCGAAGCGGCCAAGCTCTCGGTGCAACTGGCGCGCAACGAAAAACCCGCTTTCAGCTCGCAGTACGACAACGGCAGCAAAAAGGTCGACACCATCCTGCTCACGCCAACCCCGTTGACCAAGGACAACATCGACCTGCTCGAACAGGACGGCTTCTACACCAAAGCGCAAATTGCCGGGAAGTGACCGGATCACAAATCTCCGTTTATACGAAAACCCTTGTGGGAGCGAGCTTGCTCGCCAAGACGGCAGCACATTCAGCATCGATGCCAGCTGAACCACCGCTTTCGCGAGCAAGCTCGCTCCCACCCAGGTTCAGTGGTGTGTGAGTCTTTGGAATACGAGCCCTCTCCATGTCCGACTATCTGCTGCAAATGAACGGCATCGTCAAAACCTTCGGCGGTGTCAAAGCGCTGAACGGCATCGACATCAAGGTCAAACCGGGCGAGTGCGTTGGCCTGTGCGGCGAGAATGGCGCTGGCAAATCCACCCTGGTGAAGATCCTTTCGGCGGTTTACCCCCACGGCACCTGGGACGGTGAAATCCTCTGGGACGGACAACCGCTCAGGGCGCAATCGATCAGCGAAACGGAAGCCGCCGGTATCGTCATCATTCACCAGGAACTGACGCTGGTGCCCGACCTGTCGGTGGCCGAAAACATTTTCATGGGCCATGAACTGACGCTGCCCGGCGGGCGCATGAATTACCCGGCGATGATTCACCGCGCCGAAGCGCTGATGCGCGAACTGAAAGTCCCGGACATGAACGTTTCACTGCCGGTTTCGCAGTACGGCGGCGGCTATCAGCAACTGGTGGAGATCGCCAAGGCCCTGAACAAAAAGGCCCGCCTGCTGATCCTCGACGAGCCCTCCTCGGCCTTGAGCCGTTCGGAAATCGAGGTGTTGCTGGACATCATTCGCGACCTCAAAGCCAAAGGCGTTGCCTGCGTCTACATCTCGCACAAGCTCGATGAAGTGGCCGCCGTGTGCGACACCATTTCGGTGATCCGCGACGGCAAACACATCGCTACCACCGCCATGGCCGACATGGACATTGCGCAGATCATTACGCAGATGGTCGGACGGGAAATGAGCAACCTCTACCCCAGCGAGCCACACGACATTGGCGAAGTGATTTTCGAGGCCCGCCACATCACCTGCTACGACGTCGACAACCCCAAGCGCAGACGAGTCGACGATGTTTCCTTCGTGCTCAAGCGCGGCGAGATCCTCGGCATCGCCGGGCTGGTCGGCGCCGGCCGTACCGAACTGGTGACCGCGCTGTACGGCGCTTACCCCGGCCGCCACGAGGGTGAAGTCTGGCTGGACGGGCAACCCATCGACACGCGCACGCCGCTCAAGTCCATCCGTGCCGGCCTGTGCCTGGTGCCCGAGGACCGCAAGCGCCAAGGGATCATTCCAGACTTGGGCGTCGGCCAGAACATCACCCTCGCCGTGCTGGACAACTATTCGAAGCTGACCCGCATCGATGCCGAAGCCGAACTGGGCTGCATCGACCGGGAAATCTCACGGCTGCACCTCAAGACCGCCAGCCCGTTCCTGCCGATCACCAGCCTGTCGGGGGGCAATCAACAAAAAGCCGTGCTGGCGAAGATGCTGTTGGCCAAACCCCGGGTACTGATTCTCGATGAGCCGACCCGAGGCGTGGACGTCGGCGCCAAATACGAAATCTACAAATTGATGGGCGCACTGGCCGCTGCCGGTGTGTCGATCATCATGGTCTCGTCGGAGTTGGCCGAAGTGCTGGGTGTTTCCGATCGCGTGCTGGTGATTGGCGAAGGTCAGTTGCGTGGCGACTTCATCAACCATGAACTCACCCAGGAACAGGTACTCGCCGCCGCCCTCACCCCGCCTGGCAGCCATAACAATAATGATCGGAAATCCGTGTAAATGAATCAGGTCAAACAACTGTTCACCCGCTACAAAATGCTCGCGCTGGTGTTTGCCGTGGTGCTGATCTGGCTGTTCTTCAGCTGGCAGACCGAGGGCGGATTCCTGACCCCGCGCAACCTCTCCAATCTGCTGCGGCAGATGTCGATTACCGGCATTCTCGCCTGCGGCATGGTGCTGGTGATCATCAGCGGCGAGATCGATTTGTCGGTTGGCTCGTTGCTCGGCCTGCTCGGTGGCCTCGCGGCCATTCTTGATGTGGTCTATCACATCCCGCTGTTGGCCAACCTCAGTCTGGTCGCCCTGTGTGGCCTGATGATTGGCCTCGCCAATGGCTACATGGCGGCTTACCTGCGCATACCCTCCTTCATCGTCGGTCTGGGCGGCATGCTGGCTTTTCGCGGGATTTTGCTGGGAATTACCGGCGGCACGACCATCGCGCCGGTATCGCCGGAGCTCGTCTACATTGGCCAGGGTTACCTGCCCCATGCAATTGGCACTGGCCTGGGCATTTTGTTGTTCGCGCTGACCGTGTTCCTCACCTGGAAACAACGGCGTAATCGTGCTCTTCATGGCCTCGCGGCGCACTCGTTAGTGCGTGACATCATCCGCGTGTTGGTGATCGGTGCCGTGCTTGCCGGCTTCGTACAGACGCTCAACAGCTACGACGGCATTCCCGTGCCGGTGTTGTTGCTGCTGATTCTGCTGGGTGTGTTCAGCTACGTGACCAGCCAGACCGTGTTCGGTCGCCGTGTCTACGCTGTGGGCAGCAATATGGAAGCGACGCGCCTGTCCGGCATCAATGTGCAGGCGGTGAAGCTGTGGATCTTCGGGATCATGGGCGTCATGTGCGCCCTCGCCGGCGTGGTCAACACCGCGCGCCTGGCTGCCGGTTCGCCTTCGGCCGGTAGCATGGGTGAGCTCGACGCCATCGCCGCGTGCTTTATCGGCGGTACCTCCATGCGCGGCGGCTCCGGCACGGTGTACGGCGCCCTCCTCGGCGCGCTGGTCATCACCAGCCTCGACAACGGCATGTCGATGCTTGATGTCGACAGCTATTGGCAGATGATCGTCAAGGGCAGCATTTTGGTGTTGGCGGTTTGGGTGGATGTGAGTACGCGGACCGGGCGCCGTTGAGCCGTGACGGAGGGGGTTTCGCCCCTCCGTAACTGGCCAGACCTGATTTGTCTCGCTGCACAAAGTCATACGATCTCTATTTTTTCTCAAGGCACTAAAGGTCAGGCGTAGAGTGCTGCAGCCCCGTGTTTACGCTGTATGGGGTTCTTGCCCATCGCCGTCGGATACGGTACAAACCGGTTAGTTGTACGACAACCTAATAAAACCAAGTCGTTCGAACGGCTAACAATCCTGAGATCTGCCATGCCTCGCCCTACCGCTACGCAAACCGTTCCGCCACCCTACCCCCGTTATCTGGCGGTGATCATTCTGTTGTGCATGGGCTGTGCGTTTGCCGGCAATCATGTGGCGGCGCGAGTCGCATTTGACGACGGTGCGGGTGTGCTGCTGGCGATTTTGATGCGTTCCGGCGGGACCTTGCTGGTGCTCGCCATCCTGGTGCTGTGGCAAAGACAAAGCCCGCGCTTGCCGGCGGGTGCCTGGCGCTGGCAACTGTTGCTGGGGCTGCTGATCACTGCGCAGAGTCTGTGTCTGTATTCCGCTGTCGCGCGGGTGCCGGTGGCGCTGGCCCTGCTGGTGGCGAACGTATTCCCTATTCTGCTGGCATTGCTCACTTGGGCGCTGGGTGGCCAGCGACCGAGCGCACGCACTGCGACGTTAATGGGGTTGATTCTGCTGGGCCTGGTGTTTGTGCTGGACGTCCCCGGGCGTCTCTCGACCACGACAGACGTCAGTGCGCAATGGCTGACCGGCGTCGCGCTCGCGTTCTGCGCCGCCAGCGTGTTCGCCTGCGCGCTGTGGATCACCGACCACAAACTGTCTCAGGTACGCGGCTCGGTGCGCAGTTTGCTAACCATTTTCATCGTGTTCAGCAGCGTCAACCTGGCAGGACTGACGGGCGCCCTTCCCGGCGGATTGAACCTGCCCGCCACCTCGACCGGATGGCTGGCCCTCGCCACTTTGGTGGTGCTGTACGGCACAGGTTTTATCGTCCTGTTCATTTCGGTACCTCGACTCGACATGCCGCGCAATGCGCCGGTCATGAACATCGAGCCGTTGGCAACGCTGCTGATGGGCTGGATCGTGCTGGACCAAATGCTCAGTAGAGGACAGATTGTCGGCGGGGTGATTGTGGTCATGGGCATCGTTTTGCTGACTTATCATAAATCAGTGGTCAATGCTGAGGTTAAAGTCAGTGCGTGAGGGGTTCTCTCCAGTGGTCAGGTGCGTGATTAACCCAAAGCAGTATCGAGAAACATCATCACCCCAAAGCCGAGCATCAGTCCCAAGGTGGCCGGGGTCTCATGACCGTTGCGATGAGTCTCGGGAATGACCTCATGGGACACCACAAAAATCATCGCCCCGGCTGCCAAACCGAGCGCAATGGGATATCCCAACGCAAAGCTGCTGGAAATACCCAGTCCGACAACGGCGCCAATCGGCTCCATCAACCCCGAACCCACCGCAATCAGCGCTGCGCGCAGTGCGCAGATGCCGGTTACGCGTAATGCCAGGGCAACAGCCAGACCTTCGGGAATGTCTTGAATGGCGATGGCAGTCGTCAGTGGCAGTCCCACCTTCATATCGCCGTTGGCGAAGCTCACGCCAATGGCCATGCCTTCCGGCAGGTTATGCAGTGTGATTGCCAGCACGAACAACCAGACACGATTGATGCGCTGCGCGTCCGGCCCCCGGCGTCCGCTTTTCTCGTGTTCGTGAGGGACGAAACAATCAAGGCCGACCATCAGCGCAACGCCCAATCCCAATCCTGCAACGACGACGCAGGCTGCGAGCAACGGGTTACCGCAGAGCGCCTGAGCCGCTTCTATGCCAGGCAGAATGAGCGAAAACGAACTGGCCGCCAGCATCATTCCGGCGGCGAAGCCGAGCATGATGTCTTGGGTTCGGGCGGCGATGTCTCGCAACGCGATCGCTACGACAGCGCCCATTGCCGTGGCAGCGAAGCCGGTCATGCCACCGATAAAGGCGAAGTACAGATTCTGTTTGTTGGCCCCGACGAAGGCGCCATAGCCGCTAATCAGCAGAAAGACTGTCACGCCGATCAGAATCGACCAGAAGACGCGCCCGCCCCATCCAGACTCTGAGAATCGAGCGAACCAGGAGCGAGCTGGTGCGGCTGATGAGGTCAACGGTTCGGGCATGGCAACCGCCTGTTTCGTTGATTCGATCTTTTCAGCGGATCCGCATAACGACCGTACATGACCTCAATGGTAATCGTCTCCAGCGACTGCGCGCAGGTACGCAACGTCTGCTTCTCTTCGCAGGTCGCGCCACTCGTCCCAGCTGAGTATGCCCAAGCGATCCATTTCATCCGACTGGCGCAGCAGTTCATCGTGATAGGCGTCTGGGCAGTCCATGCGTAACTCAAGATTTTCCAGTGCACGTTGCCAGGCAGCCAAAGCGAGTAATTTGGTTTCTTGTGCGAATGTCAGTTGATTCTTGAACGCGTTCATTTCGCCCACCCCGAACATTTCCCGGTTGAGCGGCTGATTTGGGGTTAGGTTCAAAATGTCTGAAGAAAAGCGGATGACTGAAAGCTTGTCGTTATATCTCTGCCTTTGTTTGCCTGCGTCCAAGCGTCGCAGTCAACAGCTATTGGCAAATCCTGCACAAGCCTTAGAATCCGCGCGCTCTTGCAGTCGCCGGATCTGGTGACCGAAACGTATACAACCGCCCTGCCCGTCTGGCGGGCGCCCGCACCACACACCCCGGCTTGGCAATCGCATGCGCAGAGGCGCACGTGGCGCTGTTCGATTTCTAGAGGTTTTTATGTCTCCGCGTTTGCTGGCCATGGCGCTGGCGCCCCTGCTCGGGCTTTTCATTGTTGCGCTGGGCAACGGTTTTCTGTCTTCGCTGACCACCCTTCGACTCGACGCTGCCGGTGCGTCGACCACGATGATCGGCATCGTTTCATCGGCTTACTTCATCGGTCTGACCCTGGGCGCCGTATTCAATGACCGCCTGATTCTGCGCATCGGCCATATCCGCGCCTACGGCAGCTTTGCCTCGTTGATCGCCGTGACCATTCTGCTGCAGGGATTGTTCTATGACACTTGGGGTTGGTTCGCGCTGCGCCTGATCAATGGCTGGGCCACGGTCGGCGTGTTTCTGGTGATCGAGAGCTGGCTGTTGCTGGCGGGCGACGCAAAGATTCGCGGGCGCTTGCTCGCGTTGTACATGATCGTCTTGTACGGCGCCGGTGTGCTGGGGCAGGCAACGCTGGGGAAAATCACCGGGTTGAGCGACAGTGCACCGTTTATGGTCGCCGGCATGCTCGCTTCGTTGTCGGTGCTGCCGATTGTGATCCTGCCGCGAGTGTCGCCATTGCTCGATCAGGTTGAGCCGCTCAAGCCACGGCAACTGCTGGGCGTGACGCCGACCGGGCTGGTCGGCTGTTTCGGCTCGGGCGTCACCATCGCGGCGATTTACACGTTGCTGCCGTTGTATCTGCAGCGCAGCGGGCTGAATGTCGGTGAGGTCGGCAGCATGATGGCCTGGACGATCCTCGGCGCGATGCTCCTGCAATACCCGGTCGGGCGCTGGTCCGATCGCAAGGATCGCTTGCAGGTACTGACCATTCTGACGGTGGCGTGCACCGTGCTATCGCTGGTGATCGTATTGCTGCCGTTGTCCACGTCGATGCTAGCGGCGATGTTGTTTCTGCTAGGCGGCGGAGTGTTTGCGCTTTACCCCGTAGCCGTAAGCCATGCTGCTGACCGTGCCCCGGCCGAAGCGTTGGTGCCGATGATTCAGGGCTTGCTGTTGATCAACTCTCTGGGTTCGGCGCTCAGTCCGATGATGATCTCGCCGGTGATGAACTCGTTCGGTGCCAATGGTTTGTTCTGGGTGTTTGCGCTGGTCAATCTGTGCATGGTCACCTTCTTCCTGTGGCGCCGTGGCAAACGCCCGGTTCCGGCCAATCCCGCGCCGTTTGCGGCTGCAGCAACGTTCTCGCCGACAGGTGCGGAACTGCGGGTGACCGAAGACTTGCGTCAGGCGGTGCAGGAGCATCCGCCGATGGTGGATGCGTTGAGCGGCGAGCCTTCACCACACTGTGAAGCTCGGTGAGGTTTGCGCCACCCTTCGACACTCAGCCAAGCACTTTATAGATCTCTGCAACCACCTGAGTTGTTGCGGCTTCGATGGTTCCTTCATTACGGCACAGCACCCAGCCGTGATCGGCAACCGCCTGCTCGAACATCTCGCTGCACACGACGTGCTCGGCGTGTTTCTGGATCACCGTGCCGCCCAGGCCTCGTGATCGGGCCGTTGCCCGCGCCCATGAAATATCCGGTGTGGTGACGACGCCGACATGCAGATCCGGCACGCGCACGCCTCGCTCGATGTTCAACTGCAGAATCTCGGCAAACGGCACGCTATGGCGAAATGCGGCATCCGACGGATACCAGCGGTCGATCAGAATGATGCTGTCCAACGGCTGTTTGGGCAGCACCTGCCGGGAAATCCAGCTTCGGCTATCCGCAAGGCGCTGACACACCGCCCACTCCAGATCCCGGGAAGGATGTCTGGCGAGTTGGTTGACGAGGGCCATGGTTTCGCCGCGGTACGGATCGCTTTTTCTCTCGCACAGCCGGATGACTTTGTGCTTGTCCGCCCGCAGCGCAGCGGTAACGGCCTCCAGCAATGTGGTTTTGCCGGTGCCCTTGGGCCCATCCAGAGAAATAAACAGCGGCAGCTTCATGGTTCACGCAACGATTGAGACATTGCTGAGTACTCTAACCTCATTTGCGCAAATCAATGAGCTGATCCCTGCCCTTTGCCTACACTTGCTTGCCAATGATGTTTAGCCCTCTGCCAAAGGAGTCACCATGTCCAAGCTCTATCCGAGCATCGATCCCGAGGGATTGGTCGAGTATTCCGTGGTCTACACCGACCGCTCGCTGAACCACATGTCGCAATCCTTTCAAGGTGTGATGAAGAACATTTCCACGACCCTGAAACAGGTCTACAACGCTGAGGCGGTAGCGGTGGTTCCGGGCAGTGGCACTTACGGCATGGAGGCGGTGGCGCGGCAATTCGCCACCGGCCAGCAATGCCTGGTGATACGCAACGGCTGGTTCAGTTATCGCTGGAGCCAGATCCTTGAGATGGGCAACATCCCGGCGGCCACCACAGTGCTCAAAGCCCGGCCAATCGAGACCGGGCGCCAGGCAGCCTACGCCCCGCCACCTCTGGACGAAGTGCTGGCCGCCATCGCGGCGCAAAAACCGCAGGTGGTCTTCGCGCCCCACGTTGAAACTTCATCCGGAATTCTCCTGCCCGATGAGTACCTGCGGGCCGTCGGCGACGCCGTGCATGCGGTGGGAGGGCTGTTCGTGCTGGACTGCATCGCCTCCGGCACCATTTGGGTGGATATGCACAAATGCGCCGTCGACCTGCTGATCAGCGCCCCACAGAAAGGCTGGAGCGCCTCCCCTTGCTGCGCCCTGGTGATGTTCAGTAATGCGGCGCTTGCACGCATCGAACAAACGCAAAGCAGCAGCTTCGCCTGCGACCTGAAAAAGTGGCTGCAAATCATGCAGGCCTACGAACAGGGCGGACATGCCTATCACGCGACGATGCCCAGCGATTCCCTCGCGCGGTTCAACGACGTGATGAAAGAGACGCAAGCGTACGGATTCGACAAGGTTCGCGATGAACAACAGGCGCTGGGTGATCGGGTGCGTGCGTTGTTGACCGGCAAAGGCATCAAAAGCGTGGCCGCTGCGGGCTTTCAGGCACCCGGCGTCGTGGTGAGCTACACCGATGATGCCGATATCAAGAACGGCAAGAAATTTGCCCAGCACGGCCTGCAGATCGCTGCCGGCGTGCCACTGCAATGCGACGAACCGGCCGACTTCCAGACCTTCCGCCTCGGCCTGTTCGGGCTGGAGAAGCTGCAGAATATCGAGCGCACGGTCAGCCTGCTGGAGCAGGCACTGGATGAGGTGATGGTTGAGTAAGCCCTCCTCTGCCTGCCGCAGATAACCAACGTTTGAGTGCCAGGAAGGCGAAATAGAACCCCTCCTGGCAAGAAGGGTCTGCTCTCCTACGCCCCTTCAGGAATACACCTCATGTCCGCACAACACAGCCTCGTCATACTTGCTCGGGGAGGCTACGCCGCTCGGGGAGTGCTGTATCTGATCATCGGTATTTTCGCATTGCTCGCCGCCCGGGATTCGACCAGACCCAAAGACAGCCACAAGAGTCTGGAAGCTTTGCTAGGCCAGCCATTCGGCTATTTTTTAGTCGGACTGGTGGTGGCAGGTCTGCTCGCTTTTGCGGCCTGGCGTGTCTTGCAAGCGACGCGTGATGTCGATCATCACGGCAAACAACTCAAAGGACTGGTGATTCGCGCCGGCCTGTTGGCAGGCGGTCTGGTCAACGGGGCTCTGGCGTTTTTTGCATTGGGCCTGCTCTTGAGCGGCATCAAAAGCTCGGGCAATACCGGTGGGCAAACCAAAGATTGGCTGGCGCATCTCTTGTCGTGGGAATACTCGAATGTGTTGGTGTATGTGATCGCTGTCGTTCCGCTGGGTGTCGGCATTGCTCACCTCATCAAGGGCTGGAAAGCGACGTTCGAAAAGTATTTTGAGGCCGACGAAGATGTTATGCGCTACGTCCGCCCGGTATCCCGGTTTGGTCTGATCGCTCGCGGAGTGGTGTTTATAGAAATTGCATTGCTCCTGGCAATCAGCGGTTCCACCTATCAAGCCGTGGATCCACCGGGTCTGAAAGAAGCGCTCGATGCGCTGCAGAATCTTCCCGCGGGTTGGCTGATTTTGATGTTGATGGCCCTGGGGTTGATTGCCTTCTCGGTTTACAGCTTTTCTGAAGCGTTCTGGCGCAAGATCAATATGGACGTGCCGGGCGTATCCAAACCGTAGGGCTTCATTAAACAGCCGAAAATGCAGCGCGTCCTCGGATGCGCTGCAGGCTACTGTTTCGATACTCACGAAACTATCGCGAGGTGTACGTCGGATTTACAGCGCAAACGTAGTCCCGCGAGTATTCACAAACAGTGAGTAGATCGAGTGACTGCTGGCCATGAACAGCCGATTCCCTTCGCGCCCCCCAAAGCACAGGTTCGGGCAGCGCTCCGGCAGAGAAATGTGCCCGATGGCCTTGCCCTGCGGATTGAAAATGCGCACGCCGTCGAGTTTTTCCAGGTCAGCCTTGGGATCCCCATTGCCGCCCCAGCCGCACCACAGGTTGCCTGCTTCGTCGCATTTGATGCCGTCGATCGCAGCATACTCCAGCCCTTCGATGTGCTTGCGACGTTCGCCCAGTGTGCCGTCGTCCTTTACGGCAATCGCCCAGATCAGCCGATTGGGCTTGGCCCGACCTTCAACGACGTACAGCGTTTTTTCATCGGGCGAAAAGCACAGGCCGTTGGGGCCGTTGAGGTCGTCGATGACCCGCGTGACTTTTTTGCTTTCGCCGTCGATGCGGTACACGGCGTGAGGTTGGCTCGGGGTGATTTTGTGGCCTTCGTAGTTGTTGCCGGTCTGGAATGGCGGGTCGCTGAACCAGATCGATCCGTCACTTTTGCAGACGATGTCGTTAGGCGAGTTGAAAGGCTTGCCGTCGAAGCTGTCGGCCAGCACGGTGATCGTGCCATTGGCTTCGGTGCGCGTGATGCGGCGGCCTTCGCTGGTGGTGGTGGAGCCTTCGCAGACGATCAGACGCCCTTGGCGATCCCGGCACATGCCGTTGGAGAAGTTGGAGTGTTCGCGGTACACGCTGAAAGTGTCGGTGATTTCGTCCCAGCGCATGATGCGATTGTTGGGGATGTCGCTGACCAGCAAATAGCGGCCATCACCGACCCAGACCGGCCCCTCGGCCCAGCGCATACCGGTGGCAAGTTTTTCAACACTGGCGTTGAAAATACGCAGTTCAAGGAAGCTGTCGTCGAGGATGTGAATCAGTGGATCCGGGTAGCGCTGACTCAAGGGTTCAGCGGCCTCGGAGAATCGGGGCAGTGCGACGCTGCCGACGGTGGCGAGTGTGGCGGAAACGGCGAGGGATTTTTTCAGGAAGCTGCGGCGGGTGTTGCCTTGCGCTCGGGCGAGGCTTTCAGGCTTGGCGGACAGGGATGAGTCCATGTAGCGATCTCCGTGGTTTTGTTTTTTTTGTGGGAGACGTAGTAATACCTTGTGATAGGACATCGTACAAGTGCCTCATTGCGACGGCTATAGGACGCATACAACGGTGACAACCGCCAGCAGACTCAGGAATCAACCAGCGGAACTGACTGGGCAATCCCCTCTCCTGAGCGCTAGCGTCGATTCATTTAACGCCAAAACCCTTTATGCGGCTCAGCCGCCTCCCCCTCTAGCATCGGCCCCAAAACCCTGACCTTGCGCTGCCCCTTGGCGAACACCTCGCGGCATGGCAGCGAGAACGTCGGGTTCTCCGGATGGTCGCCGGTCAATCCCAGCAACGCATGCTCCGACAAGGCATAAACTACCCGCCCGATCCCGGTCCAATACACCGCGCCGGCGCACATGCAGCAAGGTTCGGCGCTGGTGTACAGCGTGCACAGTTCCAGCTCTTGCGGCGACAGCAGTTTTGCCGCCGCTGCGGCCGCCACCAACTCCGCGTGCTGAGTCGGATCGCCCTCCGGCGGCATCGAGTTATTCCCCGCTTCGACAATCACCTTGCCGTTGCGGTCGGCCACCAATGCCGCGAACGGATGGCGACCGCGCTGTTTCGATGCCTCGGACAAGGCAATGGTTTGGCGCAGCAAGGTCAGATCAAGCTCGCTGACGCCAGCCGGGATGAGCTGAGTGAATTGATTCATGGGTAACTCCTGGGCAGTGGAAAACAAAAAGTCAGTCGGCCAGTTCAGCGCCGATG
This sequence comes from Pseudomonas fluorescens, assembly GCF_001648775.1. Taxonomy (GTDB): domain Bacteria; phylum Pseudomonadota; class Gammaproteobacteria; order Pseudomonadales; family Pseudomonadaceae; genus Aquipseudomonas; species Aquipseudomonas fluorescens_M. The sequence goes on along the minus strand of NZ_LVEJ01000010.1, from coordinate 344,935 downwards.
GTTTCGGTCGATTTTTTATCGTTGTTGAGCAGGATGTTGAGGACAATGGCGGTGATCGCGCCGAGGAAGATCCCGCTGTCGAGCACCAGTTTCAGAGTCGGGCCGACGTGTTCGAACAGCGCCGGAAAGGACATCGGCAGCACGCCGACACTTACCGAAACCGCGACGATGATGCCGTTGCGCGTCCCTTCGAATTGCACCCGTGACAGTTCCTGAATCCCCGCCACCGTGGTCATGCCAAACATGACGATCGCGCAGCCACCGAGCACCGGCGTCGGCACTGCCGCGATCAACGCGCCGAGTTTCGGGAACAAGCCCATCAGCACCATGATTGCCCCGGCAGCGGCCACCACGAAGCGGCTTTTCACGTTCGAGAGCGCAATCAAACCAGTGTTTTGGGTGAAGGCGTTGTAAGGAAAACTGTTGAACAAGCCCCCGAGCATGGTCGACAAACCGTCGGCGCGGAACGCGTTGCCGAGGGTCTGTTGCGTGGTCGGTTTGCCGGTCAGTTTGCCAATCGCCAGGCAGTTGCCGGTGGTCTCGGCCATGATCACCAGCATCGCCAGGGTCATGATCAGAATCGGCACCGGCGCGAATTCCGGCGCGCCGAAGGCCATCGGCGCACTCAGCTCAAACCACGCGGCTTCGCTGACCCGATTGAAGTGAGTCATGCCGCAAGCCGCAGCGATCAGGCTGCCGACGAACAGACCAATGAGCACGCTGAGGTTGCCGAGGAAACCCTTGCATTTGGCGTAGATCACCAACGTCACGCTGACCGTGGCCAGGCCCAGCAAAAGGTTGGCCGGATTGCCGAAATCCGCCGAGTCGGGATTGCCGCCGCCCAGCCAGATCGCCGCCGCCGGCATCAGCGAGATGCCGATGATGGTGATCAGACTGCCGATCACCACCGGCGGAAAAAAGCGCAGCAAGCGGCTGAACACCGGCGCCAAGGCAATGGTGATAAAGCCGGCGGCGATCACTGCACCGAAAATCTGACTGAGACCGAATTCCTTGCCGATCATGATCATCGGCGCCAAGGCAATGAACGAGCAGCCCTGAATCAGCGGCAGCCGCGCGCCGAATTTCCAGAAGCCGAGGGTTTGAATCAGCGTCGCCACACCCGAGGTCAACAGGTTGGCGTTGATCAGCAACACCACCTGCGCCGAGGTCAGCCCCATCGCACTGCCAAGAATCAGCGGCACCGCCACCGCTCCCGCGTACATCACCAGCACATGCTGCAAGCCAAACGTGAACAACTGTCGCAGTGGCAAAACCTCGTCCACCGGATGAATGCGTTGTGGGGTCATTTCACACGCTCCTGAAGGTGCAACATCTGATGAGATCGCAGGCATGCTCAGGGGCGTTGAAAGTCAGATCCGCCCCGGAGATCGTTTGACGCGGGGCCATAGTTGAACGTTTATTACGATGAAACAAATTAGCAACCATCGCTTTTTTCGATGGCACAATCAGGCGTTCGTTAGCCGCTGCAAACCCTCATTTTCGATCCGGGAGTTCACCGCTTGCGCTTCTCACTCGATCAACTGTTGATGTTCGTCCAAGTGGTCAAAAGCGGATCGTTTTCCGCCGCCGGGCGCCAACTGGGCAAGACCCAATCGACCATCAGCGCGGCGATTGCCAACCTCGAAATCGACCTTGGGGTCGACCTGTTCGACCGCAGCAACCGCAGCCCTGCCCTCACCGCCAGCGGCCACAAATTGCTGGTGCAGGCCGAGGCCGTGCTCGAACGCTGCATGACCTTCGAAGCTCACGCTGACTGCCTTTCGGAACACGTCGAACCTAGCCTGACACTGGCGATTGAAACGCCGTACGGCCCGATCATGCCGGTGCTCAAAGCCTTCGAAGCCGCGTTCCCCTTTGTCGACCTGATCATCCGTCATCCGGTGTATGGCGACGTTAGCGAACTGGTCAGCAGCGGTGAAGCGGTACTCGGTGTGGCGTTCTCACAGCCCGGTTACCCCAAGGAACTGGCGTTCCAGCAACTGGGCAAACTGATCATGCTCCACGTCTGCCATCCCGATCATCCACTGGCGCAACTCGATAACGTCACCTTCGACGACCTGCACGTCCATCGCCGCCTGGCCTTCAGCGCCCACGCAAGCAAACTGCCAAGCAGCGAATACCTGCGCTCGACCCAGTTGTGGCAAGCGGAAAGCTATCTGGCGTTATTGGAAATGGTCCGTGCCGGGCTCGGCTGGGCCACCCTGCCCCGTCAACTTGTGCAGCGTGAACTGGCCAAGGGTGAGCTGGTGGAACTGCAGCTTTCGGCGTATCCGCATACCGACTGGCAGATTGGTGTGGATTTGCTCTGGGCGCGGCAACGGCCGCTGGGTAAAGCGGAGCGGTGGCTGAAGGAGAAATTGCAGGGGAATAAGGTGTATGAACTGGATCGCAATGGGCAGATCACCACACTTTGACGTGGGGACCAAGAGGCCCGCCAGAGCGGGCCTCGATCAAGAGCTTTTGTCGTTACGCCAGCTCGGTTGTTTCAGGCTGACCGGAGCTTGTCACACCGTTGCCGCTTGAATCGTTCTGGAACGCCACGCAAACCCCAACACCATCAGCAGCCCCAGACCCGCCATTGCCGCGCCGGCCAGGGAGATCGCCGGATAACCCAGCCCACTACTGATCACCGCGCCGCCCAGCGCTGCGCCAATCGCGTTGCCGAAGTTGAAGGCGCCGATGTTGACCGCCGAGGCCAGATTGGGCGCGTCCTTCGCCGCTTCCATTACACGCATCTGTAGCGGCGGCACCAGGGCGAAACTGGCAATACCCCAGATCAGGATGGCCACGGCGGCCGGCAGCGGCCAGCGCATCAGTACGGTGAATGCCACCAAGACCACAATCAGTACACTCAGCGAGACAATCAGGGTGCGATCGATCGAGCGGTCAGCGGCCTTGCCGCCCCACATGTTGCCCAGCGTAAGCCCAACACCGTAAAGCATCAGCATGGCAGTGATGAAGGCGGTGGACGCATGGGTCTCGCTGCTGAGGATCGGCGCGATGTAGGTGAAGACGGTGAACATTGCACTCGAGCCGACGACGGTCAGGGCCAGCGCGGCCAGCACCGGGCCGCGCCCCAACACCCGGATTTCCGCCATGACACCGGCGCTTTGCGGCGCCCGCACGTTGGGCAAGGCGAACCACAACGCGGCCATCGTCACTACGCCCAGGCCGGTAATACCCCAGAAAGCGGTGCGCCAACCGAACAGTTCGCCAAACCAGGCCGCCAGCGGCACACCGCCGATGGTCGCCAGGGTCAGGCCCATGAACATCGCCGCAACCGCCCCGGCACGTTTTTCCGGGGCGACCAGGGTAGCGGCGACGACGGAGCCAACGCCAAAGAAGGCACCGTGGTTCAGTGAGGTCACCACCCTGGCGACCATGAGGCTGTAGTAATCGGTCGCCAGTGCAGACATCAGATTACCCAGGGTGAAAATCGCCATGAGCCCTATCAGCAAATAGCGTCGGGGAATTCTGCCGGTGGTCAGGGTCATCAGCGGTGCGCCGAGCAATACGCCGAGCGCATAAGCACTGACCAGCAAACCCGCAGCAGGAATGGAAACGCCCAGATCAGCAGCGATACCCGGCAACATGCCCATGGGGGCGAATTCTGTAACGCCGATGCCGAAGGCACCGATGGCGAGTGCAACAAGTGGTGGATTGATACGCATGGAAAGCTCCTTATCTATGCTGCCAATGCTACGATCCCGCCCTTTCAGGCGGTAGATAGCGTTTTTGGCAATCACCTTTGCGTAGGAGGCACAAGTGGATTTCAACGGCAGGTCAGGTGAAATGAGCGTGTTCACCACCGTGGCGCAGGAAGGCAGTCTGTCGGCCGCCGCGCGTGCACTGGGCCTGACACCTTCGGCAGTCAGTCGGATCATCGCGCGCACCGAGCAACGGCTTGGCACCCGCCTGCTATTGCGCACCACCCGAGCGATCACCTTCACCGCCGAGGGCGAAGCGTTCCTGCGCGGCGCCCGGCGGATCCTCGCCGACATGGATGAGGTCGAAGAAGCCATCGCCGATCAAGGCGTGCCCAGAGGGCGATTGCGGGTCAGTGCCGCTCTTGGCCATGGGAGGCTGGCCATCGTTCCGTTAATCGCAGCCTTCAGCGCCCGTTACCCGAACATCGTCGTCGACCTCACCCTCGGCGACGAAGTGGTCGACATTCTTGCCGGACAAGCCGACGTCGCAGTGCGCTTCGGCCATCTGCCCGACAGCCCGCTGACCGCACGCAGGATCGGCACCACCGGCCAGGTCGTGGTGGCATCGCCGCAGTATCTGCAGCGTCACGGCGTCCCACAGGAACCGGAAGACCTGCTCCAGCACAACTGCCTGCGCTTCAACTTCCGGCGTGCCGAACCCAACTGGCCGTTTATCCGCGATGGCAAAGCGTTTTCCCTGAAGGTCAGCGGCAACATCGAATGCAGCAGTGGTGAAGCGCTGGCACAATTCGCGCGTGTAGGTGCCGGCATTGCCCGTATCGGAGAGTTCAGCGTGAGCGAGGATCTCCAGCGCGGCGACCTGATTGCGCTGCTGGACGCGTGGAATCCCGGGGACCAGGAACCTATTCATGCGGTATTCGTCGGCGGCGCGGCGATGCCGGCGCGGGTGCGATTATTCGTGGACTTTTTGGTGGAACATCACCGGATGTCAGCCGGGGCATAAGCTGATATTTGCGGATACTCGTGATGGTGGATGGCCGTCGTTAAAGACTGCTTTTGGCCATAAGCAGCCATCAGTATATGGTCGTTATCTACCCATTGCTGACGCTCGCAAGGGGCGGCTATCAGTAACAGACAATAGCTCAAAGGTGCCCCGCGAGCCCAAGAACGACTCCGTCACAGATGGTCTGGAAACTGAGCTGGTCACCGACACTGTCACTCGACGTGATCTTCCAAGTTTTTCCAGAGCATCATCCGTCACTCCATGAAAACCGCCCCCTGCCGGGGAAACCAGCGGAGGATCTCGCCAAGGCCAAACCCAATCCGATGATCAACGGTCATCAGGAATGGCTGGACGGCTTGGTGGTTGCGGCACGCTTGTCTCCCAGCCTTTAACCTATGAATTTAGTCTTTAGCCGTGGGCCCCAGATGCGGTCGGATTAGGCATTCTAAGTCCGGCCCCAGAGCATCCGCATCTCAGCTCTGGGGCGATTCGACAAAGCCTGACGACTTCCCTGCGTTATCCGCAATATTTGAACTTCATTCCAACGGCAGCGGACGATCAATGATCACGTGCTTCATCACCAACGTCGATGTCAGACGCTGTACGTTGGGTAACCTCGACAGTTCCTCATCGTATAGTTTTTGAAATGCAGGAAGATCTGCTGTCACCACCATTAGCAAGTAATCAGGATCGCCAAAAAGTCTCTGAGCTTGGACGATGTAAGGAATTCGCGGTAAAGCATCTTCAAAATCAGCTACTGCTTTTTGGTGTCCCTCTCGGAGCGTCACGAATACCAGGGACGAGAAATTGAGTCCTAACTCAGTTGCGGATAGTTGAGCTCGATAACCCTTGATCACTCCCAGATCTTCCATCGCCCGAACGCGTCGATGGCATGGAGACAAACTTAGACCTACGCGGTCGGCCAGCTCCGTCAGTGACTGACGACCATCTTGCTGTAGTTGCGCAAGAATCTTCTTGTCCACACGATCCATTAGGAAAAACCTTCTAATTCATTCAGCTTCGACAGGTATCTTCGAAAGATAATACCACTTCGCTTTCATTATCCTTCTATCACGGTTTTTCAGGGTCAAGCGGCGCTTTGAATTGATGGAAGAGGAAGGATTTGATCGTGACTGTTTCTCTGATTATGGCGTTTTGGGCCGTATCATTTTTGTTTGTTATCACGCCCGGGGTCGACTGGGCCTACGCGATTTCGGCAGGTTTGCGAGGCCGCGTCTTACCCGCCGTAGTCGGCATGCTTTCCGGCCATCTTGTGGCCACGCTGATCGTCGCCGCAGGTGTGGGGGGAGTGCTGGTCAAAATTCCCTATGCGTTGCTGACGTTAACGCTGATGGGGGCGGCCTATCTCTTATGGCTCGGCCTCAACATGTTGCTCAAGCCTTCGCTGCCTGCTCAAGGGACATCCCACGATGAAGGTGCCTGGATGGCCTGGGCGATAAAAGGACTATGCGTCAGCGGTCTCAACCCGAAAGTCCTATTGTTGTTCCTGGCGCTACTACCTCAGTTCACTGATGCGTCAGCCGCATGGCCAGTAGGGGCTCAGATTGTCGCTCTAGGCCTGATTCATGGTGTCAGTTGCGGTGTCGTCTATCTCGCGGTCGGCTATGGCGCTGGTGCGGTGCTTGCTTCACGACCAGCAGCGGCAACCCATGTGAGTCGGATATCGGGAGCCGCGATGATCGTAATCGCTGTGGTTCTAGCTGCCGAGCGGCTGGCCATTTGAATTGAGGAAGTGAAATGTCTGATCAAATCAACGCCCCCTATAACAGCCCTCCTCGCGCAAGGGTACGAATTCCACATTTACAGGACATGAAGGCACGGGGTCAGAAATGGGCCATGTTGACTGCTTATGACATGTACGCAGCGTCAGTGTTTGAGGCGGCAGGAATTCCAGTACTGCTCGTCGGCGATTCCGCAGCCAACAACGTGTTTGGACATAACTCGACGTTGGCAGTAACAGTTGACGAGATGCTTCCTCTTGTCAGGGCGGTTTCGAATGCTGCCGAACGAGCGTTGGTCATTGCCGATTTGCCTTTTGGCTCTTATCAGGGATCGCCTGAGCAATGCTTCCATACCGCAGTGCGCTTCATGAAGGAAGGCGGCGCTCACGCCATAAAGCTCGAAGGTGGGATCGAGATGCTTGCGCAGGTAGAGATGTTGGTAGCCGCTGGCATACCAGTTATGGCCCATATCGGTTTTACCCCACAGGCAGAACATCAGCTGGGCGGATACCGCATCCAGGGCAAAGGCGAAGACGCGCAGCGGTTGATTGATTTGAGCGTTGCCTTCGAGCGTGCTGGGGCGTTTGGCCTGCTGATAGAGATGGTCCCAGGCGATGTAGCAACGAGGATCACCGAGACAGTCTCCATCCCTACCGTAGGAATTGGTGCTGGTAATGGCTGCGATGCACAGGTGCTTGTCTGGCAGGACATGGCGGGGCTAAGGGATGGTCAGTTGCCGCGATTCGTCAAGCAGTATGCGGATATGAGAAAGGTGATGAGTGACGCTGCTCAAGCCTTTGCTAAAGATGTCGAATCGGGCTCATTCCCTGGGCCAGAACATACTTTTTAGAGCATCGGAGATCGCAATGAGCACACTGCGCCAGAAGGCGATAGAAGGCCTGGAGGAAGGTGACACTTTTGAAATCAAACGCACTTTTTCGGACGCAGACATCGTCCAGTTTGAAGCGCTATCGCGCGATCACAACCCAGTGCATTCCGATGCCAAGTATGCAGAGGCCAAAGGCTTTGATGGTGTCATCGCTCACGGTTTGCTTACTGCGACATTGATCACAGAGATCGGAGGGCAGTTGGGGTGGTTGGCTACCTCCATGAGTCTGCGCTTCAAGCGCCCCGTTTATATGGGGGATGAGCTTACATGCGTGTGGAAAATCATGGGGATCGATGAGGGTAATCGGGCTCAAGCCGAGGTAATCGTGACCAACAGTAGCGGCCTGGCTGTCTTGCTCGCGGAAACGACAGGGTTAATTCCCAATGACGCCGAGAGAGAACTACTTGTATCAATAACGATTGATGAGACCTAGGCCTTTCAGGGCGATGCAAAAACACCTTTTGTAGAGAATTTACAGATGCATGGCTTACTAAAATTAATTATTCGACCGGGAATGGAAATGGCAGACGCCGGCTTTCTCGTTTTAGCCGCTTTCGTTGGTTGCGCAGCGGGACTATTGCTGGCCTACAAAGTGTCGATCTCGGTGGGATTGCCCTTCGCACTTTGTGCAACCGTAATGCTTCATCTCACCTGGCGAACGCCAGGTTTCTCTCCCCAAACGACACAAAAATCGGGCCGCGCTGACGTATAGCATAACGGGAATAGTGGGGCCGTCTGATCGGTGCAATCAATCAAAGACCTGCTAAATCGGGGGATCAACAGAGATAAACAGAGCGTGGTAGAGCGAGGGTTGATGACCGTGGCGCGAGCGGCCGCTAGAGGATGACGAAATGCCAACAGCCCTTATGTAACCCAAAAACATGCCGATACTGTGCTGCAGCACGGAAGCACCGCAGCAGCACTTACTTCATGGACGGCAGGAGCCCGATCAATGTTGGAACACCTCTGGCGCAACATCCATTCCCCGGACTACTTGCCCAACGTACTGGAGTGGATGCTCCATATTCTCCTCAGCCCGTTCATGGTGATCATGTGCCTGATGGTCGGCGCGCTGGCCGGCAAATGGTGGAGAGCACTGCCCTACGGCAGCCTGACGTGTTATGTGGTCTTTCTGAGCCGGTCTTCTTTCTATCGGTGGGAAAGCATTTTCCCCATAGCCGGCCTGCCTGCACTGGCAATAGATGGCGCGCTATTGGCGCTCCTAGGCTTCTATTTGAAAGGCGTACTCAGAACCCGCGCAGAAGCAAAACCCGAAGGCCATTGGCTGCGCAGGCTTTATCAAGGCCTTAAGGCCGTCATGGTGACAGTCATGGTGTTGTTCTGGGGAATCGTCGTGCTGTTTGTCGTGGTCTTCACTGTCTCGGTCGCGACCCAACCGTCATTGGCGCACTGAGCAGCCTTCTGCTTGATCAGACAAATCGGGACTCAGCTTCGCCGGGAACAGCGTCCGAATGAACTGCCGACTCAACAAGATGAACCTCCGTGGCATTGCGCCCCGCCAGCCAGGCCAGCACAGACGCGACAACCAACGCCGCGGCACTGAGCTCGAACGTAGCTTTATAACCACTCAAGTCAAAAGCCAGACCACCAATAATTGCGCCGCCGGCGATCGCCAGTTGGACAATCGCCACTAGCAAGCCGCCTCCGGCCTCCGCATCATCCGGAAGCGTCTGCGCCAGCCATGTCCACCATCCAACCGGCGCGGCGGTGGCAACCAGTCCCCAGAGTCCGAGCAACATGGCGGTCAGCAACGGTGATTTGCCGAAGCTGACCAACGCCAGTGCGATGGCCGCCATGATCAGCGGGATGACGGTCAACGTGCGGTAGAGGCCGCGCCCCATAAACCGTTCGATCAAAAAAGTGCCGATAAAACCGGCCAGTCCCAACCCCAGCAGCATCAAGGACAACGTAGAAACGCTGACGCCCGTCACGCCTTCAAGAAAGGGCCGCAGGTAGGTGAACAGCATGAACTGGCCCATGAAAAACACGCTGACGGCGATCATGCCCAAGGCCACTGGCAATTGCTTCATCGGCCGCAGGACGTTGCCGCTACCGGCCTGGCGTTCGGCCTTGAACGACGGAAGGCTGATCAGCAGCCACACGGCGGCCAGCACCGCGACTGGAACCACGCAGAAGAATGCGCCGCGCCAGCCGATCAGCGAGCCCAGAAAACTCCCCGCCGGAGCGGCGATAACCGTGGCGAGAGCGTTACCGCCATTGACGATGGCCAGCGCTCGCGACACCTGTTCAGGCTTCACCAGACGCATTGCAGTCGCCGCCGACAGTGACCAGAAACCACCAATCGCGATCCCGATCAACGCACGTCCAAACATGAATGACGGGTAACCCGGCGCGACCGCGACGACCGTTCCGGAGACGATCATCAGCAAGGTCAGGCCCAGCAGCAATTTCTTGCGTTCGATGCGCGCGGCGACCGAGGCGATCAACAGGCTGGTGATCAAGGCAAAGGCACCGGACACGGAAATCCCCTGCCCGGCCTGGCCTTCGGTGATGTGCAGGTCTGCGGCAATCGGCGTCAGCAGGCTGACCGGCATGAATTCTGAAGCGACCAAAGCGAATGCGGCCAACGACATGGCCAGCACAGCGCTCCAGCCGCCTGTTGTTTTAGAAGGATCTGTAGAAGGAAAGGTCATCAGAACTACCTGTGGTGCGAGAAAAACGTATGGGTGCGATGCGCAGGGGCAAGCAGTTTGTCGCCCATCCAGGCACTGCCCCCTGTAACAGATAGACACATTCTCCCGGTCGATCCGGCGCTTCCCTAGCGCATTCCTCTTGAATGCTTGCCTGATCCTCTGGCGATGCAGGGTGATGGATAGGAAACGTCTCTTGCGCGGATTAGAGTTCGATCAACAGGAGTGACCCGCCATGATCGATCCCCCCCTGCGCCATGAATCACCACTGGCGCTGAACATTGACCCGCGCATGAGCGCACCGGGTGATTTCGCCACGGCCATCCCCGGCTTGTCGCTGTTTCGTCGCGACCAGCCGGCACCGCCCGCCGTGTGCATGATCGAACCCAGCCTGATTCTCGTCGGTCGCGGTGAAAAGCGCTTGTGGGTCGGTGGTGAGGGGTACAGCTACGACCCTTCACGGTTTCTGGTGACCTCACTGGATCTGCCCGCCAACTCCGAAGTAATGCTCGCCAGCCCCACACAGCCCTGTGTCGGTCTGGTGCTGAAACTGGATGTCAGCATGCTCGCCGAGGTCATCACCAAGAGCGGCTTGCCGGCCAAGCGGCAGCCAGCAACGGGCACGGGCGCCGCGATTGGCAGCCTGTCGTCTGCGCTCGAGGACGCGCTCGACCGCCTGCTGGCATTGCTCGATGAACCCGAGGCGATCCCGGTCCTGGCGCCGCTGATTCTGCGCGAAATCCACTACCGGTTGCTGCATACCGACCAAGGCGCGCGGCTGCGGCAGATCACGGCCGTCGATGGCCAGGGTTATCGCATCGCCAAGGCGATTGACTGGCTCAAGGTCAACTACACCGATGCCCTGCGCATCGACGATCTGGCCGCGCGGGTGCAGATGAGCGCGCCGACCTTTCACCATCATTTCCGCCAACTCACCGGCATGAGTCCGCTGCAATACCAGAAATGGCTGCGGCTGAATGAGGCGCGCCGACTGATGCTGGTAGAACGCCTGGACGTGTCGCGGGCGGCATTTGCGGTCGGCTATGAAAGTCCTTCGCAGTTCAGTCGCGAATATGGCCGCCTGTTCGGCACCGCGCCGAGTCGTGACATTGCCCTGTTGCGCGGGCAGCCGTTCGAGGCAGAAGCGCTCGGCACAGTCGCCAATTGAACGAAAAACGCTGATGCGCCTCGCCGCGTGTCACCGCTCATAACAATGCACGTCAACCGATGATCAGCGGGTGAATCATGGAACTACGAATCAACCAGAAGACCTATCAGGTCGACGCCGATGCCGATACGCCCTTGCTCTGGGTGATCCGCGATGATCTGGGCATGACCGGCACCAAGTACGGCTGCGGGCTGGCGCAATGCGGCGCCTGCTCGGTGCTGGTCGACGGCAATGTGGTGCGCTCGTGCGTCACGCCAGTGGCGGGTGTGGTCGGCCGCGAGGTCACCACGATTGAGGCCATCGAAAGCGATGAAGTGGGCAAACGGGTGGTCTCGACCTGGGTTGATCTGCAGGTCGCGCAGTGCGGCTACTGCCAGTCCGGGCAGGTGATGGCCGCAACGGCGCTGCTCAAACAAAATCCCAAACCGAGTGATGCGCAAATCGAGGCGGCGATGGTCAATCTGTGCCGCTGCGGAACTTACAACGCCATTCATGCCGCCGTGCATGAACTGGCCGGCAAGGGAGACGCGTGATGACCGTTCGTATCGACCCTTCACAGCAAGCCTCGGTGCTGGATCTGCACGAACCGATCAATGTGTCGCGCCGACGTTTTCTGACCGGTACTGCCGTCGGCGCACTGGTCCTCGGCTTCGGCCTGCCGTTGGGTGCAACACGCGTGCAAGCAGCAGCGGCAGCGGCGACGGCCGAACGCGGCACGCAGGTCCCGGCGTTTCTCGAGATCCGCCCCGACAACCGCGTGCGTCTGCTCTGCCCGTTCATGGAAGGCGGGCAAGGCACGTTCACCGCGATGGCGCAGATTGTCGGTGAAGAACTCGATGCCGATCCGTCGACCTTTCTGGTCGAAGCGGCGCCGCCCGGCGAGGCTTACGTGGTGATGGAAAACGGCATGCGCATCACCGGCGGCAGTATGTCGGTGCGCATGAGTTACCCGGTCATGCGCCGCCTCGGCGCCCTCGCCCGCGCCATGTTATTGCAGGCGGGCGCGCAGCAACTTGGCGCGCCGGTGAGTGAATTGACCACCGAGCCTGGCAAAGTCGTGCACGCCAAGTCGGGCCGCTCGCTGGCTTACGGTGAACTGGCCGAGCGCGCGATGGATCTGCCGGTTCCTGATCCGGCTTCCGTGAAGCTGCGTGATCCGAGCCAGTTCCGCTGGATCGGCAAACCGGTGAAGCGCCTCGATGCCTACGACAAATCCACGGGTAAGGCGCTGTACAGCATCGATCTCAAGGTCGACAACATGCTCCATGCTGCCGTGCAACATGCCCCGCGCCTGGGCATGACCGTGGGCAACCTGCGCAACGAAGAGCAGGTCAAGGCAATGAAAGGCGTGCATTCCGTGCACCGTCTGCCGGGGGCCGTGGCGGTGGTCGCCGAGCGCTGGTGGCACGCCAAACGTGCCGTCGAGGCGATCCAGGTCGACTGGCTAGAGCCAACGGCCGAGAGCAAAGTGCGGCCGATGCCCGCCGACTTTTCCAGCGATGCCTGGTTCAAACGCCTCGCTGAAGACAAAGGCCCGGCCAAAGATGATGAAAACGAAGGCGACGTGGCGTCGATTCTCAAGGAGACCAAGACCCGCATCGACGCCACTTACCACAACCAATACCTGAACCACGGTCAACTGGAACCGCCGTCGGCACTGGCCCGATTCAACCCGGATGGTTCGCTAGAAGTGTGGTTGCCGAATCAGGCGCCGGACATGTATCGCGCGGACATCGCCAAGCGTACAGGCCTCGATCTTTCACGCATCACCTTGCATTCGCCACTGCTGGGTGGGTTCTTCGGCCGGCATTTCCTCTATGACTCAGCCAGTCCGTATCCGCAAGCGATCGCACTGGCGAAAGCGGTTGGCCGCCCGGTCAAGCTGATCTGGAGCCGCGAAGAAGAGTTCCTGCGCGACGTGCTGCGCCCCGTTGCTGCAGTGAATTTCCGCGCTGCGCTGGACAGCGACGGCTGGCCGCTGGCAATCGAAGCGATCAGTGCCACCGAAGGCCCGACCGAAGCGCTCGCCGGCAAGCAGGGTGAAAAACTCGACCCCACAGCGCTTGAAGGCTTGTCAGGCAAGTCCTATGCGATCCCCAACAAGCGCATCGCGCAGATCTACGTCAAAGGCCCGGCGATGCTCGGTTACTGGCGTTCGGTGGGCAACTCGCTCAACGACTTCTTCTATGAATCGTTCCTCGATGAGCTGGCCGACAAGGGCGGCAAAGACCCGTTCGACCTGCGCCTGCATTTGCTGCGTGACAACAAACGCCTGACCACCCTGCTGCAAGCGGTGGGTGAGCTATCCGGAGGCTGGAAGCGCGGGCCGTTTACCGCCGAAGACGGCAGCAAACGTGCACGCGGCGTGGCCATGGCTTCGCCGTTCGGTACAGAGACGGCGGTGATCGCCGAGGTCTCTATCGAGAACGGTCAGGTCAAGGTGCACGACATCTGGCAGGCGATTGACCCCGGCAGCATCGTCAACCCGGCGATTGTCGAAGCGCAGGTCAATGGCGCCGTGGCGCTGGGACTGTCGCAAACCCTGGTGGAAGAAGCTGTGTGGATTGATGGCAAACCCCGGGCGCGCAACTACGACTTGTATCCGATCCTGCCGCCTGCGCGGATGGCTCGGGTCCATGTGCGTGTGGTCGAGAGTGGCGAAAAAATGGGTGGCATCGGTGAACCGCCGCTGCCTGCGGTCGCGCCCGCCGTCGCTAACGCGGTGGCAGCGCTAACCGGTCAGCGGGTGCGCAGCCTGCCCATGAGCCGCCACACCTTCACTTGATCAGCGCCGGAGCGTCCATGAATAACAGCCGATTCGCAAGAACCGCAGGCTGGCTGGCAGTGCCGTGCCTGGTCGCGGCAGGCCTGCTGGCCTGGTATGTCACCCGCGAGCCCGCCTCGCGCCTTGAAACCCATCAAATCGCCGTGGCCGACATCGACCCGGCACTGGTCGCGCGTGGCGAATACGTCGCCCGGCTTAGCGATTGCGTGGCCTGCCACAGCGTGCCGGGCGGTGCGCCGTTCGTCGGCGGTCTGGAAATGGCCACGCCGCTGGGCTCGATTCACGCAACCAATATCACCCCCGACACGGAAACCGGCATCGGCCATTACAGCCTGGCGGACTTCGACCGGGCGGTGCGCCACGGCGTCGCCCCCGACAGCCGCCGTTTGTACCCGGCGATGCCCTACCCGTCCTACGCCAAGCTCAGTGACGATGATGTGCGTGCGCTGTATGCGTTTTTCATGAAAGGCGTGGCGCCGGTGAAACAGGCGAACATCCCCAGTGCGATTCCGTTTCCGCTGAACCTGCGCTGGCCGATTGCACTGTGGAACGGCGTGTTTGTCGACGCCGAGCCTTATGTGGCGAAACCGTCGCAGGATCAAGCGTGGAACCGTGGCGCTTACCTCGTTCAGGGCGCCGGGCACTGCGGCAGTTGCCATACGCCGCGCGGCTTGGCGTTCAACGAAAAGGCTCTGGATGAAACCGGTAAGCCGTACCTCGCCGGCGCCTTGCTCGATGGCTGGTACGCGCCGAGCCTGCGCGATGATCACAACACCGGCCTGGGCCGCTGGAGTGAGGCGGAAATCGTGCAGTTCCTCAAGACCGGTCGCAACCAACACGCGGTGGTCTACGGCTCGATGACCGAAGCGTTCAACAACTCCACGCAGTTCATGAGCGATGACGATCTGAGCGCGATTGCCCACTACCTGAAGTCACTTCCAGGGGATCGCGAACGGGATGGCGCGCCGTGGCAGTATCAAGCGGTTTCGGCAGCGCAACGTCTGGACTCGCCCGGTGCTCATACCTACGTGACGCGCTGTGCTTCCTGCCATGGTCTGGATGGCAAAGGTCAACCTGAATGGATGCCGCCGCTGGCCGGCGCGACTTCTGCACTGGCCAAGGAAAGTGCCTCGGCGATCAACATCACCCTGAATGGTTCGCAACGTGTCGTGGCGGCCGGCGTGCCGGATGCCTATCGCATGCCGGCCTTCCGCGAGCAGTTGTCGGATCAGCAGATCGCCGAAGTGCTGACGTTCATGCGCAGCACCTGGGGCAATCAGGGCGGTGCTGTCGATGCGCAGACAGTCGGCAAACTGCGTGAGCACACCGATCCGGCCAGCAGCAGTCCGATCATTCTGCAGATGCGCTAAGAGGAGGTTTGGATGGAAAGCATCGACTTGCTGGTCCTGCGCACGACGCGGGACTGGCTCGCCGCCGGCGAGCGTGTTGTGCTCGCCACGGTGGCCCGGACCTGGGGTTCTTCACCGCGTCCGACGGGGTCGATGATGGCCTTGCGTGACGATGGTCGCGTGGTGGGCAGCGTGTCCGGTGGCTGCATCGAAGACGATCTGATCCATCGCTATACCACCGCCCATGGCGGTAACGGTTTCAGCGACAGCACGCCGCACGTGGTGCGCTATGGCGTCAGCGCCGATGAGGCGCATCGGTTTGGCTTGCCCTGCGGAGGCACGCTGGAACTGATCCTTGAATTCAACCCGGCGTGGCAGTCGCTTGATGAGTTGCTGTTGCAATTGGACGCCGGGCAATTGGTTCGTCGTCGCCTGACGTTGGATTCTGGACAAGTGATGCTCGAACCGACCGCAACGCCGGAACAGTTCAGTTTCGATGGCGTGCAGATGCTCAACACTCTAGGGCCGGGCTATCGGATGCTGATGATCGGGGCCGGTGCGCTGGCCGAGTATCTAGCGACCATGGCGTTGTTCAACGGCTTCAAAGTGGCGGTGTGCGATCCGCGTCCCGAGTACATCGAGACCTGGGCGGTGGATGGCGTGGAGCGCATCATTGGCATGCCGGATGACGTGGTCCGCGACTTTGCGGTCGATCTGCGCACCTGCATCGTCGCCTTGAGTCATGACCCCAAACTCGACGATCTGGCCCTGCTCGAAGCGCTGCGAGCATTTTGGCGAGACCGAGGCGTCGCTTGAACGCCTGCACGGGCCG
The DNA here is from genome assembly GCF_001648775.1 of Pseudomonas fluorescens. Taxonomy (GTDB): domain Bacteria; phylum Pseudomonadota; class Gammaproteobacteria; order Pseudomonadales; family Pseudomonadaceae; genus Aquipseudomonas; species Aquipseudomonas fluorescens_M. Next base: position 328,806 of record NZ_LVEJ01000010.1, on the reverse strand, counting down.
ATCGGCCTCTACATCGGCAGCAAGACGCCTGCGGAAATCGCCGTTAGCGTGATGGCGGAGATACTTGCCGCGAAGAATGGTGCGCGCCTGCCGCAAGCGTTTTCAGTTGCCAGGGGCAAGGCGCTGGCTGAATGAGTGGCCCCTTTACGCCGTGTTGACCTTCCCGCCACAGGCGCAAAGTTGTGAGTGACCGAAGACTTGCGTCAGGCGGTGTTGTGCCATATTTAGGTCGAGAAGCCTTCAGGCAACAGAGCGCCGCGCAACGGACGCTCAAATCACCGACCTGCTCATTCTAAAGATACTGAGAACCAATCCTTATGACCGTCATTGCAATAATTAACGCTGAAACCGACCCTCATATCATTGCCGACTGTCTCTTGAGTTCTGACGGTGAAGATCATCGAAACAACAAACACGTGTGGATCCCCTCACTGGGTTACATCCAGACAGATTGGGTTGGAAAAGACGGCCCATGGCACGTAGTGCGATTAGGCAGAAAAACAATCGTCCTACCTAACAACGGCGGTCTACTAGCCTTTGCCGGGGATTGCCGTCCAGCCTTCGAGTTTTGGGCAATGCTTTCAGAAAAGTTCAATATTGCCTCGACTTTCGATCCCGATTACTTGATTGACAGCACTATTATCGACCAGGTTCTGGTAGCAATGGGGCACAAGGCAAAGGACTTCCATATACTTGGAGTGATTAACGACGTCAATGGCAATAGAACGCCCTACACCCATCGACCAGATAAAGAAATCAACACCATCAATTTTGGCACTTGCTATCTAGCCGGTTCCGGAACTCATCTGCTGGCAAAATTGATTGACGACGAGGACCGGCGTTTTATAAATATTGATCAGTGGATCTGGAGTATCACCCCTACTGAAGAATTGGCTGAATCACTATGTTCAACCCTCCTGTATTACGAATCGGACATCAACAACGGAATAAAGCCAGAAACACCTATGCATGAAAGGTTCGGAGGATATTATGAATGGTATGGTGTCAAGCCAATCGGTGTAAAACCCATTCCCGCTCGAGTAGACCTGAACCTGGTGGTGGAAAATGACAAAATATTCATCACTCGCCTACATCTTTCCGAAAGTCTGCAGTCTGATGGAAGCAACCCTGACTTCAAAGCTGCTCAGATCTTTTTGCGAATTCTCTCATTTGCCATAAAGAATCATGAAATTAACCCACTGGACCTTTTAAGCGGGAATTCAATACTGACGACCGACCAGGTCGATGGAGTTCTCATTGAACAGTTATTTTATCACTACGATAGAAACGCTGACTCAGCCTATGCCGATCCTCGGATATCTTCCAGCGTAAGTCCAGAGTTACTCCAGAGGGAATTTGGAGCGCCATTTATAGCCAAAAGCCTCAGGCTAATAATAAAGCCCAATGACTATGCGATTATAAAAGGTGTAAGAGTTGGTAAGGAAATCACGGCACCGGTCACAATACAATATAGAGAGGGTGCGATCAGCATCTCCCTGGATCCAGGTGCGGGCTTACTTATCGACGATATAATACGCAGGCACATAAAAAGCTGAATGTGAGAGTGATTGTCGCGGCCCCTTCGACGATACCCAACTTCTGCGCCAACAGTACGAGAAGAGCAAAACGCCGATGACCCTCTGCAGCAGGAGCCATCGGCAATCTTTCAACCATCCAGCTTCACGGCCCAGTCGGGTGTGTCAATTCCGTTTGCAGCATAGAAGTCGTCCAGACGTTTGCGACTTTCCTGCCCCTTGCGCAGACCAATCCAGTCAGCCGCATTCTGACCGAAAAATTTCTCCGATAGACCTGCAACCCCTGCTTGCTTGATGGCAGGTCTCGCTTCAATTTCCTGGATAAGTTTGATCCAGTCTTTCAGGTAGCCGCCAACATTGCCGTGGGCCAATGTCATTTCCCAGTCGGTACCGTACATGAATCGATTGGCCAGTGCCGCGCCACCCTTCGCGACTGTATCGTCATAAAGCTCTTTGAGCGTTTCCAGTGCCTTGGGATCGCCGTCCAACACCTCGGAAAAGTAGGCAGCATCCGCGTAAGCGAATTGCCCCGACGCTCCAGGCACGGCGGACATCAGGTCTGCGAATTCTTTGGCGTGACTGAGTGCTTTCTCACCGCCGGCGCCTCCAAAATGCCCGAAACTGATTCGCAAGCCGGGATAGTCATTCAGGGCTTTCGCCCAGTATTTCACGCCAGCAAGCGCCTCGAACTCGGGCGTGACGCCGTTTGAAATATTGGTGTGGGCCATGATTGGAACGTGCAACGCCACGCACCAATCGAACAACTCGCGCATAGCCTTATCGAGCCGTTGTCCAATGTCGGGCCGGTCCGTCAGGTCAGGTAACCAGTCGCGTGCCCAGTAACTGGTGCCGTCGGGCATTCTCAGATCAGCATTCCCTAACGGTGCGAAGCCCATTGGCGGATAGAGCTTCACACCGACGCAACCTTGAGACTGGATTGCGTGCTGCACCAGTCCCAAGGCGTCTTCTCCCGTACCGTATAGTTCAAAGGCAACTTGTTTCAGTGGGTCGTACGGCACGAAAGCATGAACGCGTCCCCCGGTCAGAATGGAGATCCTTTCCGCCACTTGTACCTGTACTGGCAGGCTCGTTTGTGTCGACCGTCCCTCGGCAAGCCACCAGTCGTAATCAACCATGCTGGGCAGCATGAGGTCCACGACACGCTTGCCTGGAATGTTGTAGGTCCGCAGGTAGTCGTGCGCAGACACATAGCGGTATTGGAAATTCTGCAGCAAAAACTTAATTACACCGGTGGCAGCCTTCTCACTGAGGGACATGGCTGAAAAGGCCTTTTCTGATCGGCCATCGACGTAATCTTCAGCCTTCTCCGGTATGTTCTCGATCAACAGTGCAGCCGCCAATTGCGTTTGTGTGATTTCATCCGGTGCTATCAGCTCTGCAGCCCGAGCCGAGTGCAACAGCGCTTGCATATTCGGCGTGCGCTTCAGGGCGGCCTGCAGCTCCTCCCGCCCTACCCTGTGGGCTTGCTGATGCAAAGCCCCGGCTCCCCCATAATCGTATGGACGCTGCTGCAGACTCGCACGCTGAAAAGTGGTGCTCTCTCCTTCACAGGCTTGCAGCGAGGCCAACTCCACCAGTTCCCGCTCACCACGGGGAGCCAACACCCAGGAAATATTCTGGATAAGATCAGTTAGCGCTTCAAAGGCGCGCGCCACAGCGCCATCCCCGTCATGGACCTGCACTTTGGAGAGAAACGCTGAAACCTGCAGGTCTGAGCCGTTAAACACGTGGCAATGGGTATCAATCGTTAACGGCCCCTTGGGAAAACTTACTGCGAGGGATGTGGGGCAATAGGGTTTGATCTTCGGCCGTAGATAACAGCATCCCGAAAGTGTCGCGCTATACATCAATGCCAAGGTGAGAGCTTGTCGCCGGGTCAGATTGATGTCCATGCAGTGAGTTTCCTTGATGTGGTCGGAGTGAAGGCGGTGTATGCCGCAGCTTCCTGTTTCTTTTCAACTTCACTGTCAGCTCCCGCGATCAGCTAGCGCGTCCCGAAATTAATCCGTCCGTGTCAGTGCCTGTCGTCGATACGATGCCCCTCGCTCGGGCGCGTAATCCAGCCTCCAGATGTGCAATAACGATCAGCTCGCGCGGGGTACGAATCTTAGTGGGAGTGGACATGGGCGCTCCTGGTTCTCCGATTTGATCGAAGTTTTACCCAGTCTAGGAGAGCCTTATGGACAGCAAAGAAGATAACGCGATAAAGAAGTCGTGGTTTTTCTCTGCGAAGAATATCATTGTGCCACTACCCCCTTCAGGTGCCAGGATTTAGAGAATTTATATGGAATATGACGAAAGCATTATTGTGACGCGCCTGATAGCTGATGCAATGCTCAATGTTCGTGACGAACATCCAAACGTTTCGTATCAGCAAACATGCCTTCTGGCCGCCCTCCATCTAATCCGGGACATTGCGTTCTCTTCCGAATTCGAGTACCAAATAAGAGATACAAGCGCTGAATTACTCGAATTATTACGCTTGGACAGGAGCGAAGAAGTCAGGCTGAGAGAAGGCCTTGAGCATCGTTTAAGGCAACTTCGACAAGATCGAGGCATATCCTACAAAGTAGATCAGAAGATCAAGACTGCGACTTATTTAATTGATAGTTATATTTGTGGGAATTTTGAGATCCCCACGAGCCACCCTGTCGTAGTCGCAGCATTGGTGGGCAGCATTCAATCGACCACTAAAACACCGATCTTTGAAGTTTCTCCCATCACCGCGGAATTATCTCTGGGTAAGATTCGCCATACTGACAACAATTCCTTTCCAATGGGGCAGCCAGGTTCAAAAACACTGGGCAAATTGATCTCATTAAAGTTATTGATCAACGAGATCCATCCATTATTTACCAAATTCTCAGCAAATATAACCGCCACTCATACTCCGTCGTACCTGATTGACACATGCCTTGACTTAACAAGACCGGACTCCTTTTCTCTCAACCATTCTCTGGAGTTTATAAGTTCTCACAGAGAGCCTGCCAGATTCATGCTGGTTTTGCCTGCTGATAAAACCTACCAGAATCATCTGAACAAAATGTCCCGCTCGGATATGTTGACAGCCATTCGACTTGACGCAGTGATATGCTTTAGCTCAGTAGAGATCAAGGGGAATTGGAAGGACAGATTATTGATTATCCTCAGTCGAGGAGTGCGTCGCTTTAACGATACGACACTCTATGTAGATGTTTCAGATACCAATAAATCCTTGAAAACCCTGGATCTTCAAGAACGAGCCATTCTTGCCGCACATATTTTCAATACTCATGAGGGGCGTAGCTTTGCAAGCCACTTGAAACACACACCGTCAAAAGTTGCAACGATACTCAACGCCCAGTTTCACGAAGGATATCGCAACGTCAAAACACTTTGCAGCACGCACATACCAGACCGTGTCCACTCTATAAAAATTCATTCGCCTAAAAGCTTTATCCGTACACACAAACTTGATGGCGAAACGTTCAATAACGCTGCAAACCCCCAGAAAATCATTGACTTATTGAACGACTCAAATCGTCCCGCCTGCATCTACGTCATTGGCGATAACGGCGCAGGGAAGACTTTGATCCTCTGTGAACTGATTGAGCAAATGAGCACCCTTCAAAGAAAAACGGTGGGTATCTCGACGGGAGTCCATGACCGCTTTCCCTTTGGTCAAGTGGCCCAGAAGCTCGGTTTCGAATACAAAGGTGTGCGCACTCGAGTTCAATCAATTTCACCCTCGCAACTCACTAAAAGTATCGTCACGCTGGCCGCCAAGGTTTTTGTTGATCAACAAAAACTTGATGCATTAACTGAGTGTCAGACATGTCTGGGCTACATTGCACGCTATTATCTGACCCTGAAGCCAGAGATGGCGCTAGAGGAGACACCGACAGAGATCCGGTTTATGCAAATGTCACCATCAGCCAGTGACAACCGTATTCCCGATCGCCTTGAGGAGTATGAATTTGGTCTCGTCCGGCCTCAAAACGAAGGGCAAAGTCAGCGAATAATATCCTACTCATCCCTAAGTTCTGGCGAGCAAAATATTAATCAGTTGCTCCTCAGCATCATCACCAGTGCTGAGCCTGGAAAGGTTTTTCTGGTCGACGAGCCCGAGATCAGCTTGCACCTTCAATGGCAGCAAACCTTACCCAGAGTGTTCCACTTGCTCTCTAAACGCTTCGGTTGTTCCTTCGTAGTTGCGACTCATGCCCCGACCCTGATCAGCAACGCCAACGATGAGCATAGCCACAGCTTCCTCCTGGGTATGGGATTACTGAGAGAGCTGAGCGAGAAGGACAGGTATTCGGTTGAATCGATCATTCTTGGTGGCTTTGGCACCTACACGCCCCACAATCGGGGAGTCCATGAGGCCTGTGCACGGTTGGTTGCCAGTACAATGGGAGCCAGGACGAACTCAGGGGACGATGATCGCGATCCGCTGGCTGATCTGGACAAAATAAAGTCAGCCATGCAAAAAGAACCAGGTGCCTATATACCGCCCGGACAACAGGAAGACCTGGATCTTATAAGTAAAGCGTACGCCGCGATAGAAATGCTTCTGCGTGAGAAGCGCATGACAGACGAGCACATGAATGAAGTAGTCGAGGCTGACAACAATGATTGACTATTGTGTCTTGGACGAAGCAGAAATGAAGCTCATCTTTGATGATTACAAATCACAATGCCATTCTGACGAGAAGGTACGTAGGCGGGTAATGTTTAATATTTCCCGCTTCCACATTCAGGCAATCAACAGATTCAAATTATTGCAAGACGGTAAGACACCCGAAAAGCGTAACCTCTGGAGTGACTTCTCCAATCAGCATACCAAGGAAAAAGATGATCTCACCGCTGCGGTTGCTCTGGACCAAGGCACATTGGCCGAAGAAGCAGACCTTGACGCAGCTGCTGCGCAAGCGGTCCCTGCTCCGGCCGCAAAGAAGAGGCGCACACGCGCGAAGGTAGCCACACCAAAAATCAGTGATATCAAGGGAGCCTTCCGAGATTTTATTGCGATAGAGCAAGGCGATCGCTGCTGCTACTGTCGGCGATGGCTGTTCAAAAATGGTAATGCCAAGCCCATTGAGCACATCCTGCCGCGAGAGACCTACGAGCACTATTCGTTTCATTTCTGGAACCTCTCGGTAGCATGCGTGGATTGCAACGGTCTGAAGGGCATTAAAGACTGGTCCTGCCCCACGAAAAAAAATAAGGAGGCCTATCCATCGCCTGCTTCTTTCACAGAAATGTTTCATCCCAGGTTCCACAAATACAACGATCACATACGCTTCATCCGCGTACAAACCAATGATTACAGCATCACCTTGTACAGAGGCATCACGCGGCAAGGGGAAAAACTCTGTGAAGATTTGCTCAAGCATATTGCAGGCAAAGAAGTGCTCGTCAACGCGAATCCGGCACTGAAAGCTTCGCTAGAGACAATTGAGCGGTTTGAAGTCAAAGAAGGTGGTGAGTTGGAAGCCGTGCTTCAAAGCCTTCATAGCGCTTTATCTGACAGGACATTCAAGTTGATCCAGCAGTAAAGCTCTAATCCGTTTCGCTTTGATTAGAGCACCCATGCGCCTTGCAATCCTGATAAGGACCTAAGCGGCGTTTATCGCTCATGACAAAGTGCCAGCACTTTTGCAAAAGCCTTCTACGCTGCTAACAGGGCTTCATAACGTGACAGTGAGCCTTTTATCCACGTTTTCAGAAGGTCAAAAACTCTACGAGCCCAAACAATCATAAAAAAGCCTGGCATCAGCCATGAAGGATCGAAGAAATGACATTGAAGTCCGTGTTGGTAGCCGCAAGCATCGGTGCTGGATCCCTCATCTCGGCCGCTGTATTGGCAAACGATTACACCCTAGACCAAAACTGGAGTGCCAAAGACCTCGCCGTCTGGCGAGACACTTCACAAGGGTCACGTTTGCTTCCTCTCAGCTGGATTACGGCATTAGAGATCAAAGGATCGAAAGTCCCCTTCATGTCTGACGCCAACGTCCAGACATATGGCTATACACCCAGTACGCTAGTGTTTGCCTACCAGAGTTACCGGTTGCCGCGCGGCTTCGTAGTTGATAAAGAGAGCGACAAAGCGCTGACGTTTTCTCGTTTGCGCTGGAAAGACGGCCAATCGGATCAGGAGCCGTGGGTGGGAATGAACTGTGCAGCCTGCCATACCGCTAATGTGTCCTTCGACGGCTACACGTGGGAAATACCGGGCGGACCTACCAACGCTGACTTTCAAAAGTTTCTTCACGCCTTTCGCGAAGCATTGTCAGATACCCAAAACGACAAAGAAAAATTCGATCGTTTTGCCAGCAAAGTGCTGGCAGGCACGGACACTCAAGCCAATCGCCAGTTATTGTCCACTGCACTGGACACCTTGAACCGGTTCCTGGAAGAAGGCGCATCGCTCAATCACACCGACCTTGTGTATGGTCCGGGGCGTGTAGATGCCGTTGGGCATATTCTCAATCGCGTTGCTCAACTTAACGGCGCGCCGCAACCGACTCCAAATCCCTCCGATGCTCCAGTCAGCTACCCGTTCCTGTGGAATACACCGCAGCACGATAAAGTGCAGTGGAACGGTGTCGCCCCTAATTTGAAACTGGGATCGAATGGACTGGATATTGGTGCCCTCGCGCGTAACGCATCTGAAGTGGTCGGTGTCTTCGGCGATGTTTCGTTTCGTTCCGATACGCACTTCAAAGGATTCCCCTCAAGCGTGCGCATCGACAACCTCGACCAGCTTGAACGCACTCTTACGCGCTTGAAACCACCGAAGTGGCCGGAAAAGCTTGGGGGTATAGATGAGAACAAACAGAAGCGCGGTGCCGAATTGTTTGCGCAAAATTGTTCGAGCTGCCATCTGCCACTGCCACGTGATGACCTGAAAGCCAAAATCGTCGCCAAGATGTCAACCATCAGCGCCGAGACGGAAACAAACCGCTCAATCACAACTGATCCCTGGATGGCGTGCAACGCTGTGCAATTTATCAGCGATCCGGGAAAACTGAGGGGCATACATCTCAACAAAATTTTTGGCGAAATCACTGATCAATCGACTTTGGTAACTCAGTTGGGTGTAACGGCGCGGGAAATATTGTTGAATCAAAAACACGACATCGTTGCACTTGCCTTGAAGGACTTTATGAACGTCGAGCCAGCCCCGTCACGTGTCATCCGCAAGGGTACGTTCGGCTTTTTGCGGGCCTTCCAGTCAGAAAGAAGTCGACGGCTCCAGGCCTGCTATGCGCTGGCCCAGGACAAAAAGAAATACCCGACACTGGCCTACAAGGCGCGTCCTTTGACCGGCATCTGGGCAACAGCGCCGTATTTGCATAATGGCTCGGTGCGCACATTGTATGACCTGCTGCTCCCACCAGATAAACGACCTTCCAGCTTCAAAACAGGCTCAATCATGTTCGATCCGGAGAAAGTCGGATTTGTAGATGCTTTCGGACCTGGTAGCCCTTTCACCTTCGACACTTCTTTGCCAGGCAATTCAAATGCTGGTCACGACTATGGAGCATCATCGTTCCTCGACGCCGATCGTTACGCGCTGATTGAGTACATGAAAACGCTTTAGCGGTGTTTATCTGGCGATTGCGGGCATGTGAGTTGATCAGACCCCATTGGGGCGTGGCTGACAGAATTCCCGCAATCGCCGCACATTTGGCGTCTGGCTGACCATGCAGGTTGGCTTTCGAATCCTTGCTCGCAGGGCTTGAGCAATATGTGGGCTAAGCTGATTTTACTGCCGTGCGTCGGTTGAACACTGATCGCGACTCAATGGCCGAGCTGTCATAACCCACATTTTTCCTGACAGAAATGCGTGTTTTACCGACATTTCAAAGACCTATCCAGCCCAGTGAGAACGCGATTCCCGGCACAAACGCTTTATTCAACAACCGACAATGCTTTATTACTGAATTTATGATTTAACTAGGTAGTTACCTATCTATATAATGCCCGCCTCATTTCAACGGGACATTCAACGTGAAGCAGAGTCAACGCCTCTCGGGCATATCAAAATTCATTCTGGTCGGGCTGGGCGTGATCATCGCCCTGCTCGGCTTGGCGCTGGCTGCGGGCGGCGTGAAGTTGGTCAGCCTGGGAGGGTCGTGGTACTTCCTGATCGGTGGGCTGGTGATGGCTGTTGCCGGTCTGCTGATCGCGCGCTTCAAGCCGGCGGGTGCGTGGTTGTTCGCCGCGTTCCTGGTCGGGACCGCGATCTGGGCGGTGAGTGATGCCGGGCTGGTGTTCTGGCCGGTGTTCTCGCGGCTGTTCATGTTCAGCGCGGTCGGTCTGGCCGTTGCCCTCGTCTACCCGTTGCTCAAACGGGCCAGCGGTGGCGTTCCAGGTCGCGGCGCTTACGGCGTTGCCGCTGTGCTGGCGATTGGGCTGGCAGTGGCTGCCGGCAACATGTTCGTTGCTCACCCGACGGTTGCTGCGACCGGTACTGGCCCGGGTGTGACCCCGGTCGAGCCGGATCAGGCGCAGAAGGATTGGGCGCACTACGGTAATACCGAAGGTGGCAGCCGCTTCGCCGCGCTGGACCAGATCAATCGCACGAACGTCGACAAACTGAAAGTCGCGTGGACCTATCACACCGGTGACGTCGCCGAGAGCGATGGCAACGGCGCCGAAGACCAGCTCACCCCGCTGCAGGTCGGCAACAAGGTGTTCATCTGCACCCCGCACAACAACCTGATTGCGCTGGATGCCGACACCGGCAAGGAACTGTGGAAGAACGCGATCAACGCCCAGTCGAAAGTCTGGCAGCGTTGCCGTGGCATGGCCTATTTCGATGCCACCAAAGCCATCGCTCAGCCGAGCAACTCGACCATCATCGAAGCCAAGCCTGCGCCGGCCGCCAACTGCCAGCGCCGTCTGCTGACCAACACCATTGATGCCCGTCTGATCGCAGTCGATGCTGACACCGGCGAGTTCTGCCAGGGCTTTGGCAACAACGGTCAGGTTGATCTGAAGGCCGGTCTGGGTAATGTGCCGGACAGCTACTATCAGTTGTCTTCCGCGCCGTTGATGGCCGGTACCACCGTGGTGGTCGGCGGTCGCGTGGCTGACAACGTGCAAACCGACATGCCCGGCGGCGTGATCCGTGGTTTTGATGTGATCACCGGCGCCATGCGTTGGGCGTTCGACCCGGGCAACCCGCAGGATAAAAAAGCGCCGGCCGACGGCAACACCTACGTGCGCAGCACGCCGAACAGCTGGGCGCCAATGTCCTATGACCCGGCCACCAACACGGTCTTCCTGCCGATGGGCAGCTCCTCCACCGACATCTATGGTGTCGAGCGCAGCAAACTCGATCACACCTACGGCGCTTCGGTCCTCGCGCTGGATGCGACCAGCGGCGAAGAGCGCTGGGTGTTCCAGACCGTGCACAACGATCTGTGGGACTTCGACCTGCCCATGCAGCCGAGCCTGATCGACTTCACCAAGGACGGCAAAACCGTACCGGCCGTGGTCATCGGCACCAAGGCCGGGCAGATCTACGTGCTCGACCGCGCCACCGGCAAACCGCTGACCGACGTTAAAGAAGTACCGGTGAAAGCGGCGAACATCCCGAACGAACCGTACTCGCCTACCCAGCCAAAATCGCTGGGCATGCCGCAGATCGGTGCACAGCACCTGACCGAATCGGACATGTGGGGCGCCACTCCGTACGATCAGCTGCTCTGCCGCATCGACTTCAAAGGCATGCGTTACGACGGTTTGTACACCGCGCCGGGCACTGATAAATCGCTGAGCTTCCCGGGTTCGCTGGGCGGCATGAACTGGGGCAGCCTCTCGACTGACCCGGTACACGGTTTCATCTTCGTCAACGACATGCGTCTGGGTCTGTGGATTCAGATGATCCCGTCGCAGAACCAGGGCAAGGCCGCTGGTGGTGGCGAAGCGCTGAACACCGGCATGGGCGCCGTTCCGCTGAAAGGCACGCCTTACGCGGTGAACAAAAACCGCTTCCTGTCCGTGGCCGGCATTCCGTGCCAGGCACCGCCGTTCGGCACGCTGACCGCGATCGACATGAAGACCCAGAAAGTCGCATGGCAAGTGCCAGTCGGTACTGTTGAAGACACCGGTCCGCTGGGCATCCGCATGCACCTGCCGATCAAGATCGGTCTGCCAACCCTCGGCGGCACGCTGTCGACGCAAGGTGGCCTGATCTTCATCGCCGGCACTCAGGACTTCTACCTGCGCGCCTTCAACAGCGGCAACGGTGAAGAAGTCTGGAAAGCCCGTCTGCCCGTCGGCAGTCAGGGCGGCCCGATGACTTATGTGTCGCCGAAAACCGGCAAGCAATACGTCGTCATCACCGCCGGTGGTGCGCGTCAGTCGACCGATCGCGGCGACTACGTGATGGCTTACGCCTTGCCGTAAACCACGCTGTTCACGTAAAGCGCGGCACCTTCGGGTGCCGCGCTGCTTTTCCCCTATTGCTCAAGTTTTCTGCAGGAAGATTTACATGCTATCGGCTGTTTGTTTTTCGCGTTCCGATCTGTTCAAAGGCTTGTTGATGGGCTTCGCTTGCACCACCGCCCTCCCAGCGCTGGCCGACAACGATTCCGATCTGTTGACCCGCAGCACCCTTACGGGTGACTGGGGCGGACTGCGTCACCAGATGGATGAACAAGGCGTCAAATTCACCGGCGACTACAGCGGCGAAACCGCTTACAACGCCGACGGTGGCCTGCACCGCTCAGCGCGCTACTCGCAGAACATCAAGCTCGGCGTGCAGTTCGATCTGAGCAAGCTGTACGGCGTCGACAACGCCGGCAAGGTTCAGTTGACCATCAACGATCGTCGCGGCAATAGCGCCTCGGAAGATCTGGTCGGCAACCGTCTGCCAATCCAGGAAAACTACGGCGGCCTCTACACGCGCCTGACCGAACTGAGTTACGAGCGCACGCTGTTCACCCCGGCGCTGAACGTCAAACTCGGTTACATGGCCATGGGCAACGACCTCGGCGGCCTCGACAGCGGCATCCTCTGCAACTTCATGAACGCCGGTTTCTGCGGCCATCCGCTGAACATGTCCGGCGGCAGCGGCTGGACCAACTACCCCAACGCCCGCCTCGGCGTGCGGGTCAAATATGACCTGTCGTCCGCCTGGCAATTGCGCGTGGCCGCGTTCAACGTCGACCCGGAAAGCAACGGCAATTCCAGCCGTGCCTGGCACCTTGACCCGAAACACACGACCGGCACCGTGGTGCCCATCGAGTTGGTGTACAAACACGCGGGCGCCCTGCCCGGCGAATACAAGCTCGGCTACTACTACGACAGCTCCGACGTAAAACGCATCGGCAGCGACAAAGAAGTGTCCGGTCGCGGCGGTCATTACCTGTTGATCGATCAAGCTGTCTGGAGCTCGCCGACGTCCGAAGGCCGCAGCCTGCACGCCTTCGGTCAATACTCGGCCGCCAGCGAAGCGGCGTCACCGTTCAGCAAGTGGTACGGCACCGGCGTGGTTTTGTACAAACCGTTCGAAGGTCGACCGCGTGACACACTCGCGTTGGGCTACGGTCGCGCCGTGCCGAACCCGCGCAGCCGCGACGTGCAACAGGACGCCGCGTTGAACAATGGCACCGCGTTCCCCAACCTGGACAGCGCCGAGCAATTGATCGAACTCGGTTATGGCTATCAAGCCACGCCCTGGCTGACGCTGCGGCCGAATGTGCAATACATCATCGAGCCGGGCGCGTTTTCCGGGCAGGACATCGATAACGCGCTGGTGTTTGGTTTGCAGGTCAAAGCGGCGCTTTGATGCCGACTGAATCGAAGACCATATGACATCGTCCCACCTAGCTAATTTACCGAACTGGTGGGCGATTTCCCTACAGAAGATGGGGTGAAAGAGCGGACGCAGGAATATTAGGGGAAAATCGCACTTTTCAGGCCCAATTCCTGTGTTCCAAATACTTGAAAATGCTCTTGGTTCGGTGTCATTCGCAGACGTCAAAACGCCCGCTCCATCGCTTCCTTTTGATGGTCGAATGTGGAATCGTTGGCATAATGCCAAGCCACCAGCCAGGGAAGTTGTTCAAGCAAATGGATAGAATCAATCGACTGATGTACAGCGAGCAAAACGTCCTGCTCAGCGCAGGCAATTCTTCCTCGGGCAGGTCTGGACAGCTTCAACTCTTGTGCAATACCGACGTGACGTTTTTGGCCAAATCCAAACAAGACTTCCACTGTCTGACCTGTAAAGCGGGCAGCGAGGGCGGATGGATGATGCTGATTCATAACGTGCTCTACGGTGCAGGGTGTCCGATCTGTCGACACTCCAACGCGTTAATCAATGAAATAAGCACTCGTTTTCCGTCCCATCGATTAGTGGTAACCGCCAACACTTGCGGCACGCCCGCTTCCTCTAAAACTCGCTACCAGTTGTTCCCCGATCCCAACGAACTGCCAACCGACTTTGGGTGGCAACCTGAATGCCTTGGACGCGGTGCCATTTCCGCAGCACTTCGTGAGGGCCGCAGGCCTGGCGAGAAGGTCGAGCGCTATTACCAGGACTCCGTCATTGCGTACAAAGAATTTACCCAGTGCTTCCCCAACGGCTTGATTCGCTACAAAGGGACGGAAGCGCCTGGAAAGACAAGCCCGGGTCCGTTTTTTGAAATTCGGACCGAAGCCCGGTTGATGCGCAGCCCTGTCAACACCCCGTACATCAGTTTGGCTGGTCTGCGGAAGATCTGTCACCGGGAAAGAAAGGATCGAGTCTACAACGAAAAACTGATCAGATCGGCCCATCTGAATGGTGCAGAAATCCTTTCCTATGAGCAGCACTCCGGCAAAGGGTTGATGATCAGGTACAAGAATCGTTTGGGGGATATTCGAACCGATACACCAGGGCGGATCAAGGAGTTGTACTGGGGGCAGACCTGGATCAGAAAGGCAGAAAAGCTGACTGCAATCATCATGCAGGCATTGTTTCCCTCGACATCATGGGTTTTCAATCGCCGCTACGGTGATTTCCTTCGCTACATTGCGAAGTCCGGAACCGTTTCGGTATTGGAACTCGATGGCTTCAATCCGGAGCATGGGCTGGCTTTCGAGTATCAGGGAATTCAGCACTTCATGGCGCTGACCAATACGCAGGAAGCAAGGGACAGGCTGGAGGAAATTCAACGGCGCGACGTGTTCAAGGTCAAACAGTGCGAGAAATCACACATTTCACTGGTCGTGGTGCCCAACCTGGATCTCGACCCGGAAACCTTTTTGCGCACCATTCTCGAACTGTTAGCCACGCTCGGTCGACATCCCATAAATGCGGCGCCGGATTTGGACATCATCTGGGCCAATTGGAATAGCGCCTGTCAAAATCCATTGCAACTGTTCCAGGCCAAGGTGATATCCAATTTAGGAAAGCACAAACTTGTCTCGCCCTTACGGGAGCGCATCACTCGCACCACTCTGGTCACCTACGAGTGCAGTGTCTGCACCACCCTGAACGAGGTGGCGGCAAGAAGTCTGGCCGAGGGTAAAGTCCGGACTTTTTGCAGCGCCTGCAAGGGCGAGAAAACAGGTCAGGCACGCAGTCAAAAACGCCTCGATCTCTGGGAAGAAAATTTCAGCTTGCCCCGAAATTTCATCGACAATCTGCGAACAACACCGAATGATTCCCGCTATTTTCGGTTTATCTGTGATAGTAAGCATGTCACTGCCATCCATAACCCCGAGCATGCTCAATTACATATGAACAATGGCGAGTTCGAATGCCCTACCTGCCGAAGCGTGGCATTAGGGATATCGGCTCAGCAGGTTGCCCCGCAGGTTCAATACCGCATTGATTTCAACCTCAGCATCGAGGCGTTAGGACTAAAGGTTATCGAGGATCTTCCCTATCAGGAGGGACAGATGGCGGCAAAGGTTGTGTGCGCCGCGGGCGAGCATTCTTTTGTGCTTCTCAGGCCTGATCTGCGCCGGTTTCAACGAGGTTTTTTTCAGGATCGCAGCTTTATTCCGTCAGCTTGTCTTGAGTGCTGCTATCCCGGGGTGACGGTAGGTCCTGGAGATGTCTTGATGGGCACGGTTTTTCACCGTCTCAGCACATTGCGCGGAATGTACCCGAACGTACGTTACGTTACCGGTTTTGATGTTGAAGGCAGGACAGACGAACACTTTAACTGTGGCGAAACTCTGCCGGATGGTCGTCCGCATCCAGATTTTTCGATCTCTTGGCGAAACCTCCAGCGGGCGGGTAAAGCCAGGCCCACCACTCATGTGTGCAACGCGTGTGGCGTTAGTAACGGCGAAATTGGCAATCGCGGCAAATCCATAAGCGACCTTGAGGCGGTCATGGTGCTGCTCCGACATGAACTTCACAGGCACAAACCGCTCACCCAACCCTGCTATTCGCCCACTGTCAGTTATCACGAAGGGCCGTTTGACCCGAACACTCAGGTGGTAAGCACTACCAAAACAAAGCTTACGTTCTGGTGCGGTGTCGTCGGTCATGAATCGGTGACGGCTACCAAGGACAGCTACTTCAATCGGGCTCCCACCAAGGGCGCCGGCTTCTGCAAGAAGTGTGTGAGCACTGCAGGGTTCAACAAGTCGCCACTCCCTGCTCCAGGTCCAGTCAGGCAATTGCTGCCTTGTATTCTGCGCGCTCGCAAAAGTCGCGTTGAGTCCGTTCAATAAGCTGCATTCGGCAACCGCCAAGAGGCCTGCTATTGAATGTTCGCCGGCGAGATCGCCAGGGCGTAAAGCCCTGGCGGATTACAGAGATCACTTTTTCTTTTTCGCCGGCTTATCAGCCTTCTTCGAGTCCTTGGCCTTCTCAGGCTTGCTGTCCGCTTTTTTCGCAGACTTCTTCGGTTCGGCGTCTTTTTTCTTGTCTTTCTTGTCGGAAGATTTAGACAGCGCCGACGCCGCCGCTGATTTCTTCTCAGGTGATGACTTTTTGTCTTTCAAGTCCTTGCTGGCCTTCGAAGCCTCACCTTTGTCTTTGCCTTTCTTCTCGTCTTTAGCCACGTTGACCACCTCTCGGAGTGTGCCGGTATTGGCACAGCGCCTGTGCGATTGACCACAAGCTAATCATTAGGCGAGCAGGTCCCGACGCGGTTCAGATTATTTTGCAGGATTAAAAATGGAGGCAGCGCCGACGGTCGTCAGCGCTGCCTTCAGTAGCCGCCCGACAATCAGGCTTTTTTGCCCGCCTCCTCCAGCGCTTTTTCAGCATTGAACCCGTCGAAGTTTTCGAACACGCCCATAAAGCCTGGCACGGTCACCTCGCGCGCCCAATCGCGCTGCAGTTCGCAGTACATTTGCACGCGGCTGATGAGCTTCGCACCCGCCTGTTCCATTCTGCGCAACGCCGCCTCGTGTGCGCCGAGCGATGTGCCGCCCACCGCATCGATCGGCACGTAAACCTCGTAGCCTTCCTGGATCGCGTCGAGCACCGGGAACGCCAGGCAGGCTTCGGTCCACAGTGCCGTCATGATCAATTTCTTGCGCCCGAGCGCCTTGACCGCCTGTTTGAACTCGGTGTCTTCCCAACTGTTGATCGAGGTGCGGTCATAGGTTGGCAGGTGGCCGAGTACCGCTTGCAACTCCTGAATAGGCGGCTTGTTGCGACCGGTCGTGACATTGACGGTGGAGTGGATGATCGGCAGGTTGTAGTTAACCGCAGCCTTGGCGACGCTGGTGATGTTGAACACCAGTTCATCTCGCGGCATCGAGCGGATCGAGGACACCTGAACCGGTTGATAATCAATGACGATCAACGCCGAATTCTCAGGGGTCAGGAGTTGATCGGTGTGAGGGTTACGGATTGTTTCGCTTGCCATTTGCAGGTCCTTTTGTATTGGGTTCGCACGTTGATTCAGCGGCCGGGGCCCGTGCGGCTAATGGGTTCCAGAGCACGCACAAGTGACGCCGCGCCTGGAACAGCCATTGTGCTGTTCCCATATCCGCTGCAGTAGTAGCATCCCGAGGCGAACTGTGTCGCGCAAAGGGGAACGCGAGAATGGATATCGATGAACTGCAAACCTTCGTCGAAGTGGCGGATGCCGGGGGTATTTCACAGGCTGCACTGCGGCTCGGGGTCTCCAAATCGATCGTCAGCCGACGACTCGCCAGGCTTGAAGCGGAACTCGGCGTGCAACTGTTGGCACGCTCGACACGCGGTGCGGCACTCACCGAGGCCGGCGCGACGTTCCGCGATTACGCCGCCAGAGTCTGCAGCGAAATCGACATCGCCAAGGAAACCATCCTGCCCGCCGGCGCCCTGCGCGGACGCTTGCGCGTGGCGGTGCCGTTGTCTTTCGGCCCGTCGCACTTTGCGCCGGTGCTGGCGGAAATGGCCCGCCGACACCCTCATCTGCACATTCAGACCTGCTACAGCGATCGCTTCGTCGACCTGATCACCGAGGGCTACGATTGCGCCATCCGGGTCGGCTATCTGCAGGACTCCAATCTGATCGCAAGGCGTATCGGTCCGGTCTACGGCAAGCTCGTCGCAAGCCCGGACTACATCAAGAAGCACGGTGCACCCGCGACGCCGGATGAACTGATCGGCCATCAAGCACTGATGCAGGGCACCGAAGCCTGGCAATTCATGGATGGCGACAAGGTCATCACGGTACGCGCTCAAGGACGCTTCAAGGCCGACAACGGCATCGCCCTCGTCGCCGCCGCACTCGCCGGAGTGGGCCTCGCCTACCTGCCCGACTGCCTCACCCATGAGCACGTGGCATCCGGCGCACTCGTGCCGATCATGACCAACCATCCACCGCCTCCGGCCGGCGCCTACATCATCCGCCCACCGGGCCCGCATCCTGCGCGCAAAATTCGCGTCCTCACCGAATTGCTGATCGAGTACTTCGGCGAATCCCCGCACCTCGCGGTGTTGCCGATGTCACAGCACGATGAAGCGCCGGCGTATAGCTGAATGCTGACGCAACGACAGGAGAGATGAAGTGCCGCAACGCCTGCAACAGCCCTCGCGTCGGACTGCCTTTTTTCGCCGACACCACGGCGCTGATCCTGTTCTTCACCACCACCGGCATCCTCAACGAACGTTTCATTGCCGGAATGACGTGGGATCAGGTACTGCACGCGCGCCTGCTGGGCGCAGCGTTGATGATTCCGGTCGCGAGACCTTACGGCCTGTGGCGAGATTGGGTGATGACGCACGCCGGTCCGGGTCGGGCGTCGAGGTTGTTCTGGGACAGTCTCGCCCTCGTCAGTTTTCAGGTGCCGATCTATGCAGCGATCATTGCCTTCAGTGGTGCATCGGGAAGTGGTCTGCTGCGCGGCACGCTTGGCGCGGCCGTGATGATGCTCGTTCTGGGACGGCCTTATGGGGCGTTTCTTAATGGCGTGCGGAAGGTGTTTGGCCTGCCTCCGGGTGGGGACAGGCCGATGTCGTTGAATGGGTGAGGGGCTGTTGTCGGCCAATAGCTGCCTGTCGTCACAAGCCGAAATCGCCCCAAAGCGGCCGTTTGCGGAAAGTGGCTCACCGTCATGAGCAGTCTACCCGGCAGAAGCGACCCGGGGATTTTCATCATTAGCAAACCAGGATAGGTGCGCCGCGTCCAACAGCTTGGTTAACAGGATGACCTATGTCGTGCCCAGAGGTCCTGAACTAAGATGGTCGGATATCCGCTCTATTTGGACGAGGATACCTGTAATCACTTAACGGGGAGACATGCATTCGCTACCCACCCTAGGTCAATGGAGCAGACGTGCAGGTGAGACGATATTGGGACCCCCTGCTACCCGACTGAGCAATTCCAGTCGGGCAACCTCGAATTTATTCCATATCACCCGATCGGCAAACTTGGGTAGCGAGATGGCTTCTCCAGAATCAAAATCCTCTAGCGCGGCATCCACAATGGCCACTGCGCCTTGATATTGGGTTTGCTGTGAACCTGCATACAAAATTGCTTGAACGCGTACTGCGACTTTATTGAAATGCTGCCGCAGCGCGTGGGATAGCGAGAGCAAAAAAGCGCTGTTCGCCGACTCAATGGCAGCACCGGAACTCGCCTCGAATACGGGCACCAGATTGATAACCGTTCCGGCGCCCCTCTTTACGAAACCATTTGCCAATGCGTAGAACAAGCGTACGGGAGCAGTGATCCCCAAGGCGATTGTGGCCCCTATCTCATTTTCCTCTGTGATGTCGTGATGGTTGATGAGCAATGTGATACTGGCGTCCTGGCTTAACAAGGCCTCGATGCGGACAACTTCGGCGGACACTGCCAAATCAGCATTCAGCACTTCCACCGATCGTCCGCTGGAGTCAGTGAGCGCTGCAGCAAGCGTCATTAATTGAGGCCGATCCACCGCAATTAAAATCAAGTCGTAGCCCCGCTGAGTCAGTCGGTGGGCGAAAGCTATGCCTATTGCTGTACCCGCGCCGGTTATAACGGCCGTGCCTTTATGAGTCATGCGGTTTGCTCCAAAGGCGGTGCATGTAATAGGGCCAGAGTAGTGAACGCCCGTATGTCGGTAAAGGCCGTAAAACCATCATTTTCGGCCTTGGTCTGGTCAAGTTTATGGCCGGAAATGTTGGCATTCCGAAGTTTCTCGTAGCTCAGTATCGGTCTTACTGAATTTATCCGGCGCAAAACGCTAACCCCCTCGAAATCGCGTTTCTGCTTGCAGTCCCGCGATTTTCGCGCATGCTTACGTTTCGCCTGTCACCAGACATTCATGCGTCAAGCCAGTGTTCAACTGGGCGAACGGGAGTTTTTATGCAAAGTGTGGCGTTAATCGTACGGCCCGATTTTCAAGTGATGAGCCTTGCTGCGCTTTCAGCTTTCGAGTTTGCCAACCTGGCCGCGGGTGAAAAACTCTACGACATCAGTGTGCTATCCGAGCATGGAGGCTTGGTCGCCAGCTCCCTGTTCACGTCGGTTGATACTCAGCAGTTCAACAAGACTGATTTCGATACCGTCTTGATCAGTGGTGCAATGGATCGCAGTTCGGCGTCGGACGGTATTCACTCCTTTCTGGTTGAAGCCAATGCACATTCACGGCGGGTAGGCGCTTTGTGCGTCGGTGCTTTCGCGCTTGCCGAGTCCGGATTGCTCGATGGCCGTCGAGCCACAGTGCACTGGGCTCGCGCCAAGGAAATGCGCGATAGATTCCCCGCAATTAAGGTAGAAGAAGATCGCATCTTCATCATCGATGGCAAGATCTGGACCTCGGCAGGCATGACCGCTGCGCTCGATTTAACCATCGGTATGGTCGAGAAGGATTACGGTGCCGCGCTGGCCCGGACCGTCTCGCAGCGGCTGGTGCTTTACCATCGCCGCGCGGGTGGGCAGTCCCAGCATTCGGCGATGCTGGAACTGAGTCCGAGCTCCGACCGCATTCAGCAATCGCTGGACTTCGCTCGAAAAAACCTGCGCCGCGACCTTTCCGTAGAAGACCTGGCGGATGCAGCGTGCCTGAGCCCTCGGCAGTTCAGTCGAAGCTTTCGCGAGCAGACCGGAAGCTCACCCGCCAAGGCCATTGAGAATCTACGTCTGGAGGCCGCCCGATTGATGATCGAACAGGGGCGACTAACGCTTGAGGCGGTGGCCTCGGAGACCGGCTTTGGCGACCGTGAACGCATGCGCCGGGCCTTCCTGCGCGTGTATGGTCAATCCCCGCAATCGTTGCGCCGGACCTTCGGTTCCAACGCTGAGGTATAAGCTTCTATTTTTTCGCAGCAGAATAACGGCGGCCATTGGCCGCCGTTATTCATTCTTGGAACGCTACTTTTAGAGCGTATAGATTATTTAATTTGAAGGTTGAAGTTGCGGTGCAGGTCGGCGGCCGGATGTGTAGGCCAAGGCCAAGGCCGTTGCTGCGCAGAGGGCACTGACAAAGCCAAGGTTGGCCAATGAGCTGTAGTGCAATGTCAGAGAGCCGAGACCCGCACCCAGTGAGAAACCGAGGTACATGAAGGAGGCGTTGAGCGACAACACCACTGGCGCGCTCGCAACGCCGGCCACGCCGACCAGCGTGGTTTGCTGTGCAGGATAAAAAGCCCAGTGCGCCACGCCCCAGGCAGCGATGGCGAGGACTATCGGCACAATGACAAACTGTTTGCCGATAAAGTGCGGCGCCAGCGACAGGACGACGAACGCGGTAGTGGATGTCGCCAACGCTGGCAGGATCACTGCGCGCGGACCTCTTCGGTCTACCGCCCGGCCGCTGATGGCCAGGCCGATTGCGGCTGAAACACCCCAGCCAAATAGCACGAAACCTATTGCCGGGCCATTTATAAGGGTGGTGGCCTCCAAAAGCGGAGCGAGATAGGTGTAAGTGGTGTAGCTCGCCATCGCCCACAACGTAGTGATCAGCAACGTATGCAATACCGCAGGCTGAGCCGCAGTTGAAATTCGCTGGCGCAGGCTGGCAGTAGCGAGTCCGGTTCCTATCTCGCGTGGAAGGCCTATCAGCAAACCGGCAACAGCCAACGCGGCAATGATCGCGACGCTGCCGAACGTGGCGCGCCAACCCATTGCCGCCCCCAGTACCGTGCCCGCCGGAACTCCCAGGGCAATGGCAAGCGACAGGCCACCGTTGACGATAGCGATGGCGCGGCCACGCTGTTCGGGAGGCACGACCACGCTGGCCAGTGCGTTCGCACCGGGTACATACACTGCCGCCGCGAGTGCCAGCACCACTCTCGCGGCCATCAACGACCAATAACCACTGGCCGTGAAGGCCAGCAGATTGGCCAGCGCAAATATCGCCATGGCACCAATCAGCAGCCTGCGCCGGTTCAGGTTCCCGGTCAGCGCAGCCAGCACTGGAGAGCTCAGTGCATAGGCCAGAGCAAATACCGTGACCAACTGACCCGCCGTGGCAACGCTAACGCCAAGATCCTTCGCCATTCCGGGAAGCAAGCCCGCGATCATGAAGCTTTCGGTACCGACGGCAAACGTGCCTAAGGCCAGCCAATACAGCGGCCGGTTGCTTTTGATGAATTGGGTTGAGTTCATGGTATTCCAGCTGTGAAAAAGTGATGGCGCCCTGTAGATCGCGTGTACACATAAAAAAGCCCCCGCGAGGGGGCTTCGTTTGGTATCTGCGCTAAAGCAACTCGAGCTTGGCGAAAGACGTTACGCAATCGCTTCTTCTTTATAGAACTCGTAGTCGGTGTAACCCACCTCGGTACCGCCAAAAAAGGTCGGACGGTCATAAGCGTTCAGTGGCAGATTGTGGCGCAGGCGCTCCGGCAAATCCGGGTTGGCGATGAAGTGGCGACCGAAGGCCACCAGATCGGCGTCGCCAGCCTGAAGGATGGCCTCGGCGGATTCGCCGTCAAAGCCACCGGCAGCAATGATCACGCCTTTGTAGTGTTTGCGCATCAGCTGGGCAGCGACCGGCGCCGGGTCGGCATTCTCGTCCTCGATGTTGCCCAGGATGCGCGGCTCGATCAGGTGCAGGTAAGCCAGGTTCAGCGGCGCCAGTTGTTGCGCGACGTAGGTGAACAGGCCTTCTGGATCGCTGTCGCCCATGTCACCCCAGGTGCCGCTCGGGCCGACACGAACCGCCACTCGATCACTGCCCCACACCGAAATCAGCGCGTTGGTCACTTCCAGCAGAAAGCGTGCGCGGTTTTCGAACGAGCCTCCGTAAATGTCGGTGCGCTTGTTGCTGTTGTCCTGCAGGAACTGGTCGATCAAATAACCGTTGGCACCATGCAGTTCCACGCCGTCAAAACCGGCTTTCACGCCACGTTCGGCAGCAGTGCGGAAGCTTTCCACCAGGCCTGCGATGTCTTCGATGGTCAGGGCGCGGTTCGGGGTATTGGGTACCCAACCTTCGGTGGTGTAAGCAACGCCGCCGTGCGGGACTTCCGATGGGCCGACGGGGATGCTGTTTGCAGGCTGCACGTCGACATTGGATTGGCGACCCGCATGATAAAGCTGCAGAAAGATTTTGCCGCCTTTAGCGTGCACGGCGTCAGTGACGTGTTTCCAGCCGACGATCTGGCTGTCGTCGAACAGGCCTGGTGCGCCGAGATAGCCGTTGCCGTTTGGTGCGGCAATTGTTGCTTCACCGATCAGGAATCCGCCTTCGGAAGTGCGCTGAGCGTAGTACTCGGCCATCAGGGCGCCAGGGCGAGCGCCATCTTCGGCACGCATCCGGGTCAGAGGCGCCAATACAATGCGGTGGGCGAAGGTGAACCGCCCGACTTTAACTGGGGAATGAAGTTTGGACATGGTTGCCTCGATTGAAGTGTATGTGTAGAGCCATTGGATATCCGCCCGGGTCGATAGCCATGTGGGCTTTCGGGGTTGGGGCGCTTGGCATCAGTAAAGGTGATTTCCCGGAGTGAATAAATGGGCCGCGTTTCCCATCACTTCGGACTTTTTGGCTGTAATGCTGGCGATCATGGAGATCGAACTGTCGATGTCCGGATAACGGCGCCCGCACTCATGCAAGCGCCGTAGGGTGCTCACTGGGCGTAGAGTGCCAATAGCTGAGCATTGAACTCAGTGACAAAGGCGTGTTCATCCGCCCCTGCATTAGCGCGCAATGGCTTGGCCCGCTCGACCAGAATTTCAACCGCGTCCGTACCCAGCACCGCTATCGTCTCGGCAATAAACTCATCCAATGGCATCGCCAGTTCCGCTTCGGAGCTATCCATCAGCTCGGTACGTACCCATGGCGGCGCGATTTCCAGCACCTTGACCGAGGTATCGCGCAGCATGAAGCGCTGAGACAGTGCATAAGAGTGCAGCGCGGCCTTGGTGGCGCTGTACACCGCCGTCAGCGCCATGGGCACGAAACCGAGTACTGAAGAGGTGTACGCCACATAGGCGTCATCGGCCTTCTTGAGGTGCTCGATCAGCGCCGAAGTCATGCGGATGGGGCCCATCAGATTGGTGGTAATGGTCGACGCTAGCAATTCGTCATCCACTTGGCCGGCGGCAGTGTCCGGCAACATGATCCCGGCGTTATTGATCAGCACATTGAGTTGCGGGAATTCGTTGATCAACTGTTTCGCGACCGCGGTAATACTGGCTGGATCGGTGATATCCAGTTCGACCGCGTGCATGCCCGGGTTGGCTGCAACGACGGCTTCCAGATGGCCCTTGCGCCGACCTGAGATAATTACCTGGTTTCCCAGTTTGTGCAGTGCTTCGGCCAGCCCACGGCCGATGCCAGAGCCGCCGCCGGTAATGAAGATGGTGTTTTGAGTGAGTTTCATGGGTGAGTCCTCTGAGATTACAGAAATGCAAAGCGTGAACAATGAAGGGGAAATATCGG
Organism: Pseudomonas fluorescens; assembly: GCF_001648775.1. GTDB lineage: Bacteria > Pseudomonadota > Gammaproteobacteria > Pseudomonadales > Pseudomonadaceae > Aquipseudomonas > Aquipseudomonas fluorescens_M. The sequence goes on along the minus strand of NZ_LVEJ01000010.1, from coordinate 303,994 downwards.
TTACTTGGCGGCGCGAATGATCAGGTCGGCGACAACCGCAGGTTTGGAAATCATTGAGCAATGGCCCGCATTGACATGGTCGCTGACGGCGCCAATCTTCTTCACCATCAGCTCTTGAAGTGCCGGTGCTATGGCGTTATCAAGGGTCGCCACCAGATACCAGCTGGGCTTGTCCTGCCAGGCGGCTTGAGTGAGTGGTGCGGTGAGTGCCGCTACAGCGGTCGGACGCTGGTTTTCAAACAGCTGACGCTTCTCCTGCGCACTCACATCCTGAGCAAAGCCTTCATGGACACCCTCGTAAGTGAGGCTCGACGAACCCGCCTGATCTATGCGGATCTCGGCACTCATCAGCGACGGCTCGGCCAATGCGGTCAGCCCCAAAGCTGATTCGCCAATGTCAGGGGTAAAGGCGTTGATATAGACGAGGCCCGCCACCTTGGCGTGAACACCTGCCTCGCTGATGACCGCACCGCCATAGGAATGGCCCACCAGCAACACCGGTCCTGGAGCGGCGGCGATGGCCTGGGACACGACGTCGGCATCTGCTGCCAGCGACGTCAGCGGCAGGTTGACCGTGGTCGTACTCAGGCCGGCGGCTTCGATCAAGGCGCGCGATTTGTTCCAGCTGGTGCTGTCGGCCCAGGCACCGTGTACAAGAATGACGTGTTCGATAGTGCTCATGCCTTCTCCTGATTTCGGGTAGACGGGCGGGTTGCCCGTGCTGTGAATTCAGGGTCTATGCTAGGCGCGAGCTAAGAAGCAGATGGGTCGAAATACCGACGTTTCGGGACATCTCACTGGCTGCAGGATTGGCATACTCTGCAGAGAGTGCAGCCAGCATTAAGGCAACTTTCTGCACAGTGATCACCCTTGGTTTGAATGATCATCAGCAGGTGGCTTTATCCCTTGTCGGTTGGGCCATCAGTTCAGGTTCATGAAGGTTACCGGCACCCATGAATAGCCTGTGTCTTCCTTGCGCAGGCGCCCAAAGCCAGGGAACGGCATATGAGCACCACCGACCAGGGTTTTGCCCTCTGCCAACTTCACGAAAAGGTCTTCGCGGGTCTTGATTGCGGTCGGTCCGTCAGCGTCGAACGCGATACCCACTTCGGGATGTGGCATTTGCACAGCGACGACGTGGGCAACGTCGCCCCAGATCAGCAGCGATTGGCCCTTGGACGAAACCCTGTAGCCCACATGCCCAGGCGTATGCCCCGGGATGGCAACGGGAGTAATGCCCGACACGATTTCATCCATGCCCTGCAATGGCTTCCATTTGCCAGCCGCCAGATAAGGCGCAGCAGCAGCCTGGGCAATCTGGAAGAATATTTTTGCGCCCTCCGGCGCTTTTTCCGCAATGTCCTTCGACAGCCAGAAGTCACTCTCGGTCTTCATCATGGAAATCTGTGCCTTCGAGAACACGCGCTGGCCTTTGGCGTCGTAGATTCCGCCAATGTGGTCGGCGTGCATATGGGTCAGCAACACCAGGTCGATTTGTGCGGGTTTGTAGCCAGCAGCCTTCAGGTTGTCAGTGAGCTTGCCAAGTGACGGCCCTCCCCAATGGCCTCCGGTGCCCGTGTCGATGAGGATGAGTTTTGAACCCGTATTAATGAGATAGCCCGTTACCGAACCAGACACCTTTTGCGGATCATCGAAAAACGATCGCAGCAGCAGCGACTGGATGAGGGCCGGGTCGCCGCTGAGTAGCGATGAATCAATACTGATGCCGCCATCGAAGAGGGCGGTGACCTCGAAATCGCCCATCATCATGCGATAGAAGCCCGGGACTTGCTTGTGTTGCATAGGCGCTGCGGCCTGAACCGGCTCGACTGCGAAAAGTCCTGCGCCGATAGCCAGCGTTACTGCAAAGACGGCGCGAGAAGCTAGCGTGGAGAGTTTCATTCCCATTCCTTTTCGTTGGTAGAGGAGCACTGCAAAGGGACGAAGCCAACCGGCAACTCCCACTAGCGACCTACGGTACTGGCTGTTGATCTTAGTTCAGCATTCGAGAGGTCGTATTAAAAACGCGGCCAACGCCAACGCCTCGCTCCCTATTACTTCCCTTTCCAATTTCCCCGCCCGCCTCTACTCTGCCTTAACCCTTTCCCAGCACCGAGCACACCTCAAATGATGGACAGCCTCAGCGGCATCACGGCCTTCATTCAAGTCGCCGAAACCCGCAGCTTTACCGAAGCCGGTCGCTTGCTGGAGATCTCCTCCTCCGCCGTAGGCAAGAGCGTGGCGCGCATGGAAGAACGCCTGGGGGTGCGGCTGTTCCATCGCAGCACCCGCAGTGTCACCCTGACCACCGAAGGCGAGCTGTTCCTGGACCGCTGCAAACGCATCCTCAGCGAAGTGGAAGCGGCAGAAATGGAATTGCTGGAATTGTCCGCCACCCCGCGCGGCAAGGTGCGCATCAGCGTGCCGATCCAGAACGTGTTGATCATGCCGGTACTGGCCGGGTTCATGCGTGCCTACCCGGACATCGAGCTGGACGTGGACATGTCCGACCGCATGGTGGACGTGATCGAGGAAGGGTTCGACGCGGTGATCCGCACGGGCGCGCCGCAGGATTCGCGGCTGATGGCGCGCAAGCTGGGGGGTTATCAATTGCAGTTGGTGGCGTCGCCAGCGTATCTGGAGCGTCATGGTGATCCGACACACCCGGACGATTTGATCCGCCACGTGTGCCTGCTGCACAAGTTTCCGGCCACCGGGATGATCGAGCGTTGGCCGCTGCGCGTCGACGATACGCACATCGAGCCGAACCTGACGCGGGCGTTGACCTGCACCACGATGGATCCGCTGACGTACCTGGCGATCGATGGGGTGGGGATTGCCTGCCTACCGGATTTTTCAATCCGTCAGCCGTTGGCCGATGGCAGGTTGAAAGTGGTGTTGGCGGACTACACCGACCACACCGGCAACCTGTGGATGCTCTGGCCTGCGTCGAAGCAGACCGCACCAAGGTTGCGAGTGTTGATCGATTTTTTCAAAGACAACATCTTGAAGGTTTGAATCAGCGTTGCAGTGCCTCGGCAATCGGCGCTTTGCCGAGACCGAAACTGAGCATCACCGCCAAACCGAGCACACCGATGGCGGCGCCCAGCCACAACGCTGAAGACACGCCGGCGTGATCAACCATCAAGCCGCCAAACAGCGAACCCGAAGCAATCGCCACCTGAAACGTGGTCACCAACATGGCGGAACTGGCTTCCGGCAATTGCGGCGACGTCAGTTGCATCCAGCTGCTCACACCCAGCGGAATTGCGCCGTAGGCAACACCCCACACCAGCACCGCCAACGTCACGCCCCAACCCTGCAACCCGGGCAAGGCCAATTGCGCAATCACCATCAGCAACACCACGGCGCCCAGCGACGCACGCAGGTGCGTGGTGATGCTCCCGGCCATGGCGAAGTTCGCCAACATGCCGACCAGGCCAAAGCCCAACAGAATCGCAGTGATCGCACTCGGCGAGAAACCCGCGTCATGCCCAAGGAACGGCGCAATGTAGGTGTACGCCGTGAAATGCGCCGCCACTACCGTACCGAGCAACAGCATGCTGCGGCGGGCATTGCTGCGTGATACAAATGCCACGAGCGCGCGCCACTTCAAGCCTTCACTGGAAGGCAATGACGGCAAGGTCAACGCTTGCGCAATCAGCGCCAGCAGCGCGAGCCCTGCGGTCACGGCAAACGACATCCGCCACGAAAACAGCGTGCTGACAAACGTACCAAACGGCACACCGAACACCGTCGCCAAGGTAATCCCGGCAAAGATCAGTGCCGTCGCTTTCGCCGCTTTTGACTCGCTGACCAACCGCCCGGCCGCCGCAATCGCCACCGCCCAGAAACCACCCAGCGCCACCCCCAACAAGCCGCGCCCCAACAACATGATCGGCAATGACGGTGCCACCGCCGAAACGACGTTGGACGCCACCAGCAACAGGGTCAACAGCAGCAACAGGTGTCGCCGATTCATGCGCCCCGCGCCCAGCATGATCGCCGGCGCCGACACTGCCGCTACCATGCCCGGCACAGTCACCATTAACCCGGCCATACCATCGGTGATGCCCAGGCTATTGGCAATTTGCGGCAGGACGCCGACAGGCAGGTATTCGGTGGTGACAAAGGCAAAAGCGCCCAGGGCCACCGCGTACACCGACAGCCAGTCGCGCCAGGAGGACGGCTCAGCTGGCGCGAGCGCAGCGGTGGCCGGTGATGCAGACAGATCGTTCATGGCAAAGCTCCACAGTAATGAGTGGCGCCATGCTAGGTATCTGATCACTGCGGAAAAACAGTGCGCAGCTCCGATCACTGCGGATCAATCGTTCCGCAATCGAACAGGCGTGCCGCCATTAGCGCCTTTCCTGTCCGCAGTGTTCGGCCCTTTGGCCGGTTTTTCCGCAGGGCTGCGCTCCCTAGACTTCACCTCGTCAGCCAAACCCTACGAGGACATTCCCATGACAACTGCACACTCCCCTATTCGCGTCGGCATCATCGGCGTTGGCAACTGGGCTCGCCACGGCCACCTGCGCGTGCTTAATCTGCTGCCGCAATATCACCTGCAAGCGGTGTACAGCGAACGCCGTGAACGCGCCGAAGCCGCGGCCAGCGAGTACGCCATCAGCCAGGTCGCCGACTCTGTCGACGCGTTAGTCAATAACCCTGAAGTCGATCTGGTCGTGGTGCTCAACACCGCCCCGCAACACGAAAAAACCGTGCGTGCCGCCATCGCTGCCGGCAAAGACGTCTACTGCGAATGGCCGTTGACCACCACCACCGCAGACTCCGAACAATTGCTGCACCTGGCCAAAGACGCCGGCGTGCGTCACATCGTCGGCCTGCAACGCCGCCACGCGCCGCACAACCGCTACCTGCAAGACCTGCTGCAACAAGGCTACGTCGGCAAGGTGCGGTCCGTGCGGATGCACGTCAGCATGAATTACTTCCAGGCCTTGCGCCCCAACGCCCTGCGCTGGACCGCCCCCGAGGAAAACTTCTCCAGCGTCATTGCCATCTACGCCGGACACTTCCTCGACATGCTCTTAACCGCCACCGGCTGGCCAGTGAGCGTCTCGGGGCTGATGGTCAACCAGTTCCCGAAAGTGACCATCAAGGAAACCGGCGAAGTGCTGGACAGCACCGCCCCCGACCAGCTCGTGCTCAGCGGCATGCTCGAAGACGGCGCCGTCATTTCGATCCACATCGAAGGCGGCAAACGCAACGGCTCGGGTGTGCAGATCGACATCACCGGCGACCAGGGGGATCTGAAAATCACCAACCGTTCGGCGTTTGGCGATGTCGGCGACGACTATGTCGTCGAGGGCGCGCATGGCGATAACCTGACGCTGGAAGTGTTGCCCGTGCCTGAGAATTATCAGCGCCTGCCGGCCTCGTCATTGCCGTCAGCCGTGCTTGAACTGGCAGAGCTCTATCACGTGTATGCGCAGGATGTTGCCGAAGGCACCCATGCGGCGGCGACGTTCAACGATGCATTGCGCCTGCATCAGTTGCTGGATGCGGCAAAGAGCGGGACTCAAACTCCCCTGAAACGGATCGTGTGACGACTCATGCTTGTGAAATCCCTCGATATTGAACTATCGAGTATGAAACCTCGTTGGCGCAGCCGGGGCGGACACATGCCCGCCCCGAAGCGCCATTTAATCTCAGAGGCCATAATTGGATCGTCGCAGCCCGCCCTTTTACTCAATTGAATCCGGGAAACGTGCGCCGAACATCGGTAGGCCGCTGGCAGAACTGACTGTGGTCGCCTCGTCCTGGAGCACGTCCCAGTGTTCGACCAGAATGCCATTTTCGAGACGCACAATGTCTACTGCGATGAGCGCAGTCGGACTACCGTTTCCAGAGAAACGGCCATGAACCATCACTTTGTCATCCTCTGCCATTATGACGCTGGGTTCATACATCAGTGTATTGGGCAGACTTTTGATCAAGTCAAATAAACCCTGCCGTCCTGGAGGGATAAGCGCACTGTGCTGAATATAGTCCGCAGACCAATACTCCTCGGCTGCATCGTAGTCACGTTGATTAAATAAAGCATCGAAAGCTTTAAGTACGATAGATTTGTTTTTTACTTCAAGATTCATAGTTGCTCCTGATTGTATGTTGAGCTTGGGGAAATAGAACGCAGGCCATGCGAGTCCTAATGGACAGTTAAAACGACAGGGTTGGCCTCTAGAGCGCTTTCAAATTCCGTCAAGTCCGGTTGTGAAAGAGCGAACAAAGGACAACGCATCAGAGTTCCGCACGCTGTAGGCAATACATCCTAGTCCTGAGGATTTAACCGTATAAGCCGAAAAACCGACATTTCATGCCAAACCGTTCACTCTGACCGAGGACTTTCTATACACAAGTCGTCGTTGTTAAGCATGAGGAGCAACGGTAGATCTGAGTCCACGGCAGGCGCTTAGCCGCCTTTCATAGCTTACGAGTATTGGTTAAAGGCTTCCTCGTGATCGTGCGCGTGTACGAAACGACAAAGGCGTTGTTCAAAAACGCCTGAAATCTCGATGATTTGCAGAAACAAAAACGGGGGAGATCATACTGCGACATTTCCGCGTTCATAGCCCGCTATCGGACGACCTTTGCTGCCAGCCAAGGGTCGATTTTCAGGACTTCGCGACAAGCAGGAAATCGGCCATAAGCAGCCATCCGCGAAGGGCAGCTATGGGTCGATTTCTGTCTCATGCGATGGGTCGAGACTACCCCGCCGTCCCGCAATTTTTTCTTTAGATGACCACACGAAAATCTGCCTCGCCAGTCGAGACCGCACAAGACACCCTGTCTTGAAATGTTTTCTGCACAGGGTTTCGATATGTTGACTGGAAAAGCAGCACTGATCACTGGCGGTTCTTCAGGAATTGGCCTGGCTACGGCTCAGCGGATGATCGCGTACGGCGCGAAGGTCGCTATCACCGGGCAGAATATGAATCGCTTGATGGAAGCCGCCAGCGGTCTTGGCTCTGGGGTTATTGCTATCCAGGCCGACGTCAGCATTCAGGCCGATATGCAACGGGTTCGCCAACAGGTTGAACAGGCGTTCGGCGGTCTGGATATTCTGTTCGCCAACGCAGGGGTCGCTTATGGAACGCCTTTGGCAGCAACAGATGACGCCATGATCGACCATCTGCTGGGCGTAAACGTCAAAGGTGTGTACTTCACCGTGCAGGCGCTGGTGCCGGTGATGCCCAAAGGCAGCAGCATCATCCTTAACACCTCCTGGCTAAACCAGATTGGCGCGCCCGGTAGATCGCTACTCTCCGCGTCCAAAGCCGCTGTGCGGTCATTCGCTCGCACGTTATCAGCAGAATTGCTGGATCAACAGATTCGAGTCAATGCTGTCAGCCCAGGTTCGGTTATCACACCGCTGTATCGCCAATCAGGTCAAACCGAGGAATACTTTGCCGAGTACGTTGCGAAAACGGGAAGCCAGGCGCCTGTCGGGAGAATGGCCCAAGCTGACGAAATAGCAGAAGTTGTGTGTTTTCTCGCCAGCGACCATTCTCGCTACATGCTGGGGGCTGAAATGGTGGTCGACGGCGGGCGCGCGGAGTTATAAGCCATGCAATTGAACACTGATCTCGATCATCGCACGCTGGTGCATGGGGCACTCCTGCCGTGGGTGCCCTCTCCCTCCTCCGGCGTTGAGCGACGCATGCTCTATCGTGTCGGAGGAGAAAAGGCCCGAGCAACCTCGCTAGTAAAGTACGCAGCCGGAAGCGTGTTCCCTGTACATAGCCACCCCGGTGGCGAAGAGTTCTTCGTTCTTGAAGGCACGTTCCAGGACGAGAGAGGCGATTACCCTGCCGGTACTTACGTTCGCAACCCTCCAGGTAGCCGGCACGCCCCACGCTCCGACCAGGGCTGCGTGATATTTGTGAGGCTGCAACAGTTCGATCCGCAAGATACCCAGGAATGCGTTGTGCAGTCTGAGCGCGAAGATGACACGTCATCTGCACAGTTGCTGTTCTGTAGCACTAGCGAGCAAGTCAAGCTTGAGCGATTGGAGGCTGGCGCATTGCTGTCTTTAGCCAACCCTTACGGGATGGAAGTTCTGGTACTGGCCGGATCCATCGTTGAAGGCAAGGATCTGCTTGAGCGAATGACTTGGCTTCGCCTGCCCAGAGGCATGCCCCTGCAAGCGCAAGCCGGGCAAGCCGGCACACGTTTGTGGATCAAGCGATGCACTGCGCCTTGATCCTGCTCAAGCGTCGGCTTCGCTGATCAACCAGTCGCGGAACGCCTTGATCTTCGCCAACTCCGCCACTTCTGGACGGTGAACCACGTAATAGGCAAATGCGAGCGGACAAGTGGTTTCACCGAAGGGGCGGATCAGCCGCCCCGCCGCCAAATCCTCGCGCACCATCACACTGCGCCCCAGCGCCAATCCCTGCCCGTCAACCGCTGCTTGCAAGACCGCCGCCGAGTTATTGATGCGCAGGCCATGATCGGCATTGATATCCGCGTAGCCTGCGGCGTCGAGCCAGGTACGCCAAGTGGGATAGGCAAGATCAACTGCCATCGACAGATCATGGATCAATGTCGCTTCGGCAAGCTTCCCTTTCGGCAGCCGCCCTTTCTTGAGCAACGAATAACCCGGTGCGCACACCGGGTACATTTCTTCATCCATCAACTTGGTGGCCGTCAATCCGGGCCACTGTCCGGCGCCATAGCGAACGCCAATGTCCACACCCTGGGCGACGAAGTCCACCGGGCGCAGGTTGGTATCCAGCAGGACATCGGTTTGCGGATGAGCCAGCTGGAAACGCTCGATACGGGGTAGCAGCCACTTCGCCGCAAACGCCGGACTGACGGTTACGGTCAGGCCAGTGTTAAGCGATCCCTCTTTCAAACGCTCCAACCCTGCGCGCAAGCGATCAAAACCCTCGCGTATATCTGGCAGCGCCTCCCTCGCCACATCGGTCGGAACCAGACGCGTAGAGCCGCTCGATGCGCGATGGAACAACGTCACGCCAAGCCAGGCTTCAAGGGTGCGCACCTGCTGCCCTACCGCTGCCGAGGTGACATGCAACTCCGTCGCCGCGGCTGAAAAACTCTGGTGACGAGCGGCGGCTTCAAAAGCTCGCAGTGCATTGAGATAGGTTGGCGTAGTCATATGGAAAAGAATTTCTTTAATGATTGGAAAAATCTTCTGATTTGTCGCCATTGCGAGCTGAGCGAAGAATAGCAGCCATGCCGAAGCATTACAGCCAACAGGCCCGGTGACCGAGTCGACCCGTTGATTCCGGCGACTCCCTATCTCTAGCAAAAGGAACACAATGATGAAAAGATTTTCTTCCAAAGTAGCTATCGTTACCGGCGGCGGTTCAGGTATCGGTAAAGAGGTCGCAGCGCGGTTGGTTGCCGAAGGCGCCAGCGTAGTGATTACCGGGCGTGATGCTGCGAAACTCGAAAAAGCCGCCGCGCAGATCGACCCGCCCGGCACCCATGTGCGCACGCTCGCTGCCGATATCTCCCAGCCTGCCACTGCCCAGGCACTCGTCGCGTTGGCAACTGCCGAATTCGGTGGCGTCGATATCCTGATCAACAATGCCGGAATTTTTAATCCTAAACCCTTCCTGGAAGTGGGCGAGCAGGAATACGACGGCTTCGTCGACATCATCCTCAAGGGCAAATTTTTCATGGCCCAGGCGGCGGCGAAGGCCATGCAACAACGCGGCGGCGGAGCCATCGTACAGACTGGCTCGCTGTGGGCCATTCAAGCCATCGGTGCCACGCCGTCGGCTGCTTACTCAGCGGCGAACGCTGGCGTTCACGCGCTGACGCGTAATCTGGCCATCGAGTTGGCGGCGAGCAACATCCGCATCAACACCGTTGCCCCCGCCGTGGTGGAGACACCGGTCTACAACACCTTCATGGACAAAGATCAGGTTGCAGCCGTGCTACCGACTTTTAATGCCTTCCACCCTTTGGGGCGTAACGGCCAGCCAGCGGATGTGGCCGAGGCGATGTTGTTTCTCGCCTCAGAACAGGCTTCGTGGATCACCGGCACCTTGTTGCCAGTCGATGGCGGTGTGACTGCCGGCCGAATCTAAAGGAGCGAGCCATGATGATGGATTGGAATGATTATCGGGAAACACTCCTGAGCCGCGTTGGCGATCTTGCCAAGCTTTCGCCGGATACGGTTCGGGGCCTGCAAGTGCTGGACGGTGCCGGGGCAAAAACCGGTCATCTCGATGCCAAGACTCACGAACTGATCGCCCTGGCGGTCGCCGTCACTACCCGCTGCGATGGCTGCATCGCGGTGCATACCAAGGCGGCGGCAAAACACGGTGCTACGCGCGAAGAGATCGCCGAGGCGCTGGGCGTTGCTATCGCCCTCAATGCTGGAGCGGCCGTCACCTATTCGGCACGGGTGCTGGACGCCTACGCAGCACTCGAAGACAAGTGATCAACTGCTGACAAGCCTGCCCGCAGGATCAAGCAATTGGCCTGCGGGTTTTCGTTTCGAGGAACACCATGAACACGGTCAAGGTAGCAATCATAGGCGGCGGTCTCAGCGGCCTTTACACGGCGTACCTGTTGTCGCAAATGAACGTGGAGTACCAACTGTTTGAGGCTCGTGACCGGCTCGGTGGCCGAATTTTATCGACGCCTGGCCCGGGGCCAAGGCATGACTTGGGTCCCGCATGGATGTGGCCCGACTTCCAGCCGCGCATGGCTGCGCTGGTAGAAGAGCTTGAGATTGCCACCTTCGCGCAACATACAGAGGGCGCTACTCTATTGGAGCGCTCACCCCAGCAGCCGCCAAGACGTATGGTTGGTTGGGAATCGGGAAACACGTCTATGCGCATCCACAGCGGCGTGCAGCAAATAATAGACGCGCTCGCCACTAAAGTGCCTGCTGAGCACATTCTCCTGAACTGCCGGATTACCAAGGTGACGCTGCGGAACTCCAGTGCCTTTTTAAAGGCATCCGATGAACCGTCATCTTTGGAAAACGTTGAGTTCACCCATGTCATCAGTGCAATGCCGTTGCGACTGTTGGCTCAGAGCATTGAATTCGATCCGCCAGTTGCGGCCTCGCGGATGACCCAGTGGGCTGAGACCCCGACCTGGATGGCACCGCACGCCAAATATGTCGCGCTGTACCCAGCGCCATTCTGGAGGGCCGCGGGTCTATCAGGAACGGCTCAAAGCCATATCGGCCCGATGGTGGAAATTCATGACGCCTGCGACCCAGCAGGCAGCGCCGCGTTGTTCGGGTTTATTGGCTTACCTGCATCTGCCAGAAAAACGATGGATCAAGGCGCGCTGCTTGAAGCCTGTAATCAACAAATGGGCCGGCTGTTTGGCACCGATGCTACCACTCCTCTGGCTCACTACATCAAAGACTGGGCATGGGATGAATTAACTGCCGCAGACGGGGATCGTTTGGCAACGGAGGCGCATCACTCCGGGCGCACCGACACTGCAACCAAAGATATCTGGTCGGATGTGCTTCTGGTATCAGGTACTGAGGCTTCGCTGGAGCACAATGGCTACATGGAAGGCGCACTGGATGCAGCTCAGGTGGTGATTAGCAGGTTGCATTAGATTGAAAATAGGAACTGGTGAGCTAGTTGGCAAGTGGCGGCGTTCACTTTCGTGTTGCGCTATTCAGCGTTGTAGCCCCGCCGCGAAGAAGTGCCCTAGCTGGCGACACCTAAGGATCCTGCTCGACTACAGAAAGCAATCTGTCAGAAGCAGACTTCTAGAGTACCCACCTTACGCGCTGAAGGCGCAGGATGGGACTGGTCTGTCAGCGCCGGTAGGCCGCGGCAGGATGGTCATCGCGAACCAGCGACTCTCCTGGTTTATACAGTCGCTCGCGCAATGTCGTGGAGTCGTCGTAATCCTTCCAGTAACGACCGCGTTGTTGCAGTTCCGGAACCACCAAATCGATAAACTCCTCGAATGTGCCCGGCGTCACCGCATACGCCAGATTGAACCCATCGATATCGGCTTCATCCATCCACTGCTCAAGCTCATCAGCCACGGTGCTCGGCGACCCAACAATCACCGGCCCCATGGCGCCGATGCCGACATAGCGCACGACTTCATCCGGCGTCCAGGTACGGTTCGGGTCAGCCTTGGAGAAAATCTCCAGTGCAAAGCGCGCCGAGTCCGTGTCGACATATTGCAGTGGCTGGTGCGGGTCCAACTGCGAGAGGTCTATACCAGTAATACCGGCATAGAAGGCCAGCCCGCTTTCCAGATCCACCCATTTCAACAACTCTTCGTAGCGCGCCTGGGCCTGCGCATCGGTCGGCGCGACGATGGTGGTGATTTCGGTAAAGATTTTCACGCTCTGCGGGTCGCGGCCCTGCTCGCGGGCGATCCGGCGGATGTCGTCGACATAACCGCGCAGGATTTTTGCCGTGGGCGCCACGGTAAATACCGCTTCAGCATGGCGGGCGGCAAACGCGCGGCCAGTGCCCGACGTGCCAGCCTGCCATATGACGGGCGTGCGCTGCGGCGAGGGCTCGGACAAATGCAACCCGGGTACCGAAAAGAAACGGCCCTTGTGCCCGATTTCATGCACCTTGGCAGGGTCGGCATAAATCCGCGAGGCGGTGTCATCGACTACCGCATCCGATTCCCACGAGCCTTCCCACAATTTGTAGCAAACCTGCATAAACTCTTCGGCGCGTTCATAGCGCTGATCGTGGGGCATCTGCCGGTCCAGTCCAAGGTTGCGGGCGGCGCCTTCCAGGTAGGAGGTCACCACATTCCAGGCGATACGACCCTTGGTGAAGTGATCCAGAGTGCTGAAACGTCTAGCTAGCGCGTAAGGCTGCTCATAGGTGGAGGACACCGTGATGCCAAAACCCAGCTTGCTGGTGGCGGCGGCCATGGCTGACACCTGCATCATCGGATCATGTACTGGAATCTGCATGGCGCGGCGAATGGAGGCATCTGCCGAGCCTTGGTAGGTGTCGTACACCCCCAGCACGTCGGCGATAAACAGGCTGTCGAACTTGCCGCGCTCTAATAGCTTGGCCAACTCGATCCAGTAATCGAGTTCTTTGTAGCGCCGGGACTGATCCTCTGGGTGCGCCCACAGGCCAGGCGATTGGTGAGTGATACACGACATATCAAAAGCGTTGACTCGAATACGTTTGCTCATGCTAATCCCGACTAAACCAAAACTTGGAAATCAGCAGCACTACGCAAGTACCGTGCCTGGCCAAGAGGCCTGTAGTAGCGGGGCTTTTAAAGTGAGGTAAACAGCCTTGGCTGTCTATTACCTAACAGAATGTTACTTAGCTGTTGGCTGAGCAACATTCTGTTAGGCAATAGCGATGTACGTGAACGGTTTTTTACCGGTGGTATGTGCCTTGGCGCTGCCGATATCAGTTACGACCAGCCATCACGCCGCCGCCCGCTTTTGGCCGACTCTGCCGTTGCTCACTGGCAGCAATGGGTCGGCTGCTGCCCTTCACGGCCGGCAGCAATCGGCCAGAAGCGGTCTGTCGCAGCTGTCTGCGTCCGCCCCAGAGATGCCCTTAGCGAAGCAGCTACCGACCTAAAGCTGCTATTGGGGTCTGGGGTGCATTGGCGAGAAGCAAGCAAAGGGGACACTCGACGCCCAGGGCCTATTCGCCCTTGGTCATTTCAACTCTCCCCATCTCCAACGCTCCGCTGAGTTGCACTGCATTTAGTACACGGGCGGGAAGGATGGTGAAAAGGGCTGCCAGTAGACCGTGTCGCCAGTGGCCATGAGATGAGAGTGTGTGGCCTAAATGAGACAGTGCTGCGCTGGCAGCCATTTCTGGTGGAATGGTGATGGCAGCAGGTTCTGTGCCTGCTGCCATAGCTGTCGCCATGACGGTGGGCTGGAAGGACAAAACGTCGAGTTGATCTGAATACTCAAATGCCAGCGGAACAGTGAGATGATCAACGAAAGCCTTGCAGGCTCCATAGATCTGCGTACCCGGCCAATAAAAGCGCCCCACTATGGAGCCTACGTTAAGAAGTGCTGCACGTCTTCCCGTCGAGGAGGCGTGCCTGAGGAGTCCAGGCAGCAACGTATGGGTCACGATAGCGGTGGTACTGACATTCACTGCCAGCAAACGGCGTAGAGTGGCAGTCGGCACATCCGCATAACGCCGATGTACTGTGGTGCCTACACAGTTGATCAGCACCGAAAGATCAACATCCTCTGCGGCGGCGGCCAGGGCTTGATAGGTGTGTGGGGCCGAATCCGACAGGTCAAGCGCGACAGTTCGAACTTGAACCCCCAACTCCTGCAACTCGCTCTGGAGGCGGTCAAGTTTGGACTGGGTACGTGCTGCCAAGATCAGGTTAAAGCCGCAGTGTGCTAATTCGCGGGCGAAAGCTCTGCCCAAACCGTCGCTGGCACCAGTGATGAATGCCCAGCTCCCTTGACCGTAGCGTTTGGCTAAAGATTGGCCGTTGAATCGCGCTGGTAGCCAGAGGTAGATCCAAAGCCACCGTGCTAGCTTGACCAATGCCCAAGTCAGAAGTGCTGCGCCGGAAATCTGCAGTACAGCCAGTAAATTCAATGCCATCGAGGTACCTCCAGAAGTGGATGGATGCTTGAAAAGTCTCATCACTACTGTGGTAACTAAGGGTAGGGGCTGTTTCGAAACATCAGCCCGTTAGCTGCCGGAGATTGGCCAGAGCAGTGGTGAAGGCCAATCGTGCTTCTCTGGCGTTATGTTGTCATTTACATATGTTCAGATGCCGGTTTTGTCTGCGCTCGCTTTCAGCTTTCGCCGAATTCGGCTCAAGTGAACTGGGGTCACCCCGAGATAACCTGCAAGCACGTGCATGGGGATTCTTGCCAATCGATCTGGCTGAGTGGAGAGCATGCCCAGATATCGTTCTGTAGGGGTTTGCGAGATGGCACTGGTGTAGAGCTTGATGTAGTCGGCCAGTCGCAACTGCGTGAGTGCCAGCAACTGAGTCTGCAAGATTGGTTTCGACAGGATCTGCGCCAGAACGGTGTCCCGGTCTAGCACGCACAGGTGGCACGCTTCCATCGTGATAATTTCCAACTCGCTTGGACAGCCGCTAACCAGGCTCTCCAGAGAGCTAACGACCTCGCCCTCAAAAAAGAATTGGACGCTGATATCCGTACCTTCTGGGTCGCGCACGCAGATCCGCACTGCACCAGCTTTGATGAGGTAGAGGTTTTTAGCGAAGTCACCCGACCGTAATAGAGCATGGTTGGCCTCTATGTGGAGGTCTTTGCCGAACGTTAGGAAGAAGCCGCCTAGGACAGTGTCTAGTTTCATGAACGCAGTATCGCACAAGGATTGGGTGCGCCGGTGTCGACAGGCCGCTTATGGCCGAAAGCAGCCGCTCTTAAGCGGCAGCTTTCGGCCAAGCGCCGACAGTCCCTGTCGTTGCAAGTACCCCATCGACCGACTATGCCCTGCCCGGTGTCACCCCTTGGTCAGATCAACCAACGGCGTCTGCCGCACCTCAGTCTCGCGCCCACCCTGAATCTCGCTCACCTGCTTCAAGGCCTTGTCCACTGCCACCTTATCCGCCAACAAGCTGTAGCTGATGCGGAACTGCTTGTGTTCCTTCGGCCCGATGGTTGGCACCAGGTTCAGTGGCCGCTGATAACGGCGGTTGTAGGAAAAACTTGTCCCCGGCTCCAACCCCGTGACATAGCCCTGGCCTTGGGTATCGGTGTTTTTCCACAGGGAAAACACCGGCAGTGTCTGCGTATTGAAGCCAACCGAAACGCCCAGGCTGCCGGCCTTGTTATGTAACACGGTCAACGTATCGCCCTTGGCATCGGCATACGGCACCACGTTGTAAACCGTTTCGTCGTAATCCTTGGTCGGTGCGCGGTAGGTTTGCCATTCGGGCAGATCGCCCTTGGCCTTGTCGTTGAACGGCGACACTTGTTTCACCGGCGCGGCGAAACGAGCGCCCTGCTCCAGGAACGGGGTGCTGAAATTACTGTGATACAGCGCCTGGTATTCCTTTGGATAGTCGCCGTTGTTGGTCAGGGTGTCGTTGAGGGCGAACACTGCGCTGCCGGGTTCGGTGACCAGTTCCGTCGCGACGGAGAAGTCGACCTTCTTGAACGCCTGCTCTTTCAGTTCGCCGCGCAGGGTGATGGCGTACGGTGGTTTTTCATCGATGTGCAGGGTGACTTTGCTCGCAGGAATGTTGGCGGCTCGACCGTGCAGGGTCAGCAGTTCGCCGTTGTCAACGCCGGGGTGGCCGACCCATTCGTATCCGCAGCGGGCGACCAGCTCATTGAAACCTTCCAGCCAGCCCAAACCACCGCGGCCATTGAGTTCGATAAACGACGGATTGACCACTTCCTTGACCGGCGAATCCCAGCCCATGCGCACGTTGCCGACCGAGGCCTGCAAGACATTCATTCCCCGTGTCGGCACTACCGAGAGTTTCATCGTGCCGTTATCGATGTCGACAATACTGACCCCTTCCTGCCGACCGCCATGCAAGGTGCGCAGGGTAACGCTGAAGGGTTTGTCGGTTTTTACGCCGAGTTGCTGGCTGGTGATCTGCCAGTTCTGGGCGGCTTTGTCGGCGTCGAGCAGGACGTAATCCCAGGCCATGGCGTGGGAGGCAGCGGACAGTGCGCTGAGGGCAACAACGAGTTTGAGCGGGGTCATGGCAGCAGCCTTTCTTGGAGTTGTGCGCTTTTTATAAACCGGGTGAAACGTTTCAGCAAGCTCCAATGGCGACGCAACGCTGGTCGATGATCAGGCGATTCGCGCACGACGGCGTGATAACAAGCCCTGCAAGTACCCTGAACCCAAAACGATCGCCACCAGCACCAACAGGATCAAGCCCCAATTCGCAGGGCTCGGCTGTTGGCCAAGGATCAGCATTGAACTGAAGATGCCAAACACCGGTATCAGTAGCGACAGCGGGGCCACGCGCGATATCGGGT
Source organism: Pseudomonas fluorescens (assembly GCF_001648775.1). Lineage (GTDB taxonomy): Bacteria > Pseudomonadota > Gammaproteobacteria > Pseudomonadales > Pseudomonadaceae > Aquipseudomonas > Aquipseudomonas fluorescens_M. Next base: position 287,061 of record NZ_LVEJ01000010.1, on the reverse strand, counting down.
ATTCGCGCAATAGCAGGTTCCAGCCCCAATAACTGAAGTGTGTCGCTGCGTAGACCTGGAACGCGAGTGAAAACACGGTCATTGCATTGAGCTGCGAAGGCAGTGCGATGAAGGGGGCCGAGCCGTGCAGTGACCACGTCAGCAACATGAGCGGGATGGGCGGAAACAGGCTGGCCCACACCACGAACGCGAAGATCTCGCGCACCTTCGACACCTTGATGATGACGTTGCCGACGCTCCAGGCCGTTGCGCTGGCAATGACCAGTGCCAGCCCTGCCCTCGACGCGTCGCCGGGGCTGCACAAGACGATGCCCAGCAACCCTGCGGCCGCCAACAGTGCACCCAGCAATTGCGGGCGCGCGAGACGCTCGCCAAAAAAGATCACGCCCCAGCCCACGGTGAAAAATGCACTGCACTGGATCAGCAACGACGCCGTGCCAGGCGGCACGCCCCACGCGATCCCCTGATTGATCAACGCCCACATCGCCACGCCAAAGATCAGCCCATAAGCGGCTAACCAGCGAAACGCTACCCGTGGGCGCTCCACGAAAAACACCCAGGGCAACGCAGCCAGGGCGAAACGCAACGCGGTCAGCAATAACGGATCGATGTCGGCCAGGCCCAACTTGGTCACGGGGAAATTCAAACCCCAGACCGCGGTGACCAGGATCGCGAGGAGAAGGTGTTTCTTTTGCATGTTCAATCGTTCCCGACGCCGAGCGGAAGTGCTCGTGCCGGAGAAATATGCAAGTAATCGAGCTGGCCCGCTTTCAGTCACAGGCCATCTTTCATTAGAATCGGGCCATGCGCACAATCACCGGCCATCCTTACCAGAACACCCCACGCGATGCGGTCGTGACCGCCGTTGATTACGCGGACGGCACGTTATTCCCGCGGCACGATCATCAACGGGGTCAGTTCGCGTATGCCGCCAGCGGCGTTATTACTGTGTTCACCGACAATGGCAATTGGGTCGTTCCGCCCCAGCGCGGCATCTGGGTGCCCGCGCAACTCCCCCACTCCATGCAAATGCGTGGGCCGGTCACCCTGCACAACACCTACATCCGCAAACAGGCGGCGCAGCGACTGGGCTTGTCGGGCCAGTGCCAAGTGCTCGATGTGTCGCCATTGCTGCGCCAGTTGCTGCTGCAAGCCATCGATGTGCCTGCGCGCTATTCCTGCCAAGGGCGCGACGGTCATTTGATGAGCTTGTTGCTGCACGAAATTGCTGCCATGCCCGTACTGTCGCTGAATGCCCCGCTACCCACAGAACCCCGTCTGGCGTCGGTGTGTCGCGAGTTTCTGAATCAACCTTCGCTGGAAGTGGATATCGATGAGATGGCCGAACGTGCGGGCATGAGCCGGCGCACCTTTACCCGACATTTTCGACTGCATACCGGCATCAGTTTTATCGAGTGGCGACAACAGGCTTGTCTGCTCGCCGCCGTTGTCATGCTGGGCAAGGGTCAACCGGTCACCCAGATCGCGATGACGTTGGGATATAGCAGTTCCAGCGCGTTTGCCACGGTGTTCAAGCAATTACTCGGGGAAGTGCCGAGCCGTTATGTCGTCGAACAACCAGTCAGGCATCTTTCGCAGTCATGTACTGGCTGAAGTTGTTGATATGGTCGTCAAGGTTATCCTCGAGCATCATCCTGTACTGCTCACAGAAATACTTCAACATCGCTTCGCGAGCCTGGGCCATTTCCTCGCCTGACTTGAAGCTGCGCGCGCTCACCCAAGCATTGAATCGAGTGGTGCCAAACATCATCGATGCGCTGACTTTGCCAAGGTTTTCGAACACTTTAAGCTGCTCGTTCGACAGGCTTATATGCGCGTCTGCGCGATCGTAGAACGCATCATCGGTGGTATCGTTCATTGCTGTTTTACCTTCTGTCACTGACGGGACACCCCGTAATTGGAACACTTCCCGCACCGGCTCGCTACGCGTCGATGTCGCCATCACATATACCAGCGATACTCCCGCGCACTGATCTCCTGCATAAACGCCAAATGATCCTGGCGTTTATTCTCGCAATACACATCGACAAACTCAGCGCCCAGCCCTTCACGCAACGGCGGCTGATGCTGCATCGCCCTCACCGCTTCAAACATCTCCGTCGGAAAACCAATCCCGCTAGCGCGATCTTCGTTCAGCGGCGCGATCGGCTCTTGACCGGACTCCAGCCCATGTTCCAATCCCACCAGAATCGCCGCCAATACCAGATACGGATTGGCGTCCGCGCCGGCCAGTCGATACTCGATGCGCAGGTTCTGCTCATCTGACTCGGGAATCCGCAAGCAGGCATCCCGGTCCTCAAATCCCCAACTGGCTTTGGTCGCGGTGTTCACCGTGCCGCCCAGGCGGCGCATGGCGTTCTGGTTCGGGGCGAAGATCGGCATGCTGTGCGGCAGCAATTCCAGGCAACCGGCGACCGCATGGCGCAACGCCTGTTGTTGATTCGCCGCCAACAGATTATGGCCGTCAGCGTCGTACAGGCTGACATGCACATGCATGCCGCTGCCCGGATGCTGCAAGTACGGCTTGGCCATGAAACTGGCGCGATAGCCGTGTTTAAGCGCAACGCCGCGCGTGCTGCGGCAGAACAACGCCGCCCAATCCGCCGCACGCAAACCATCGTCGAGGTGGCCGAAGTTGATTTCGAATTGACCGGGGCCAAGTTCTGCGGTGATCACCGTGGCGTCGATGCCTTGCGCGCGCGTCGCCTCGACCATGTCATCGAGCACTGGCGCAAACCGCGACAGGCGTTCGATGTGCATGTTCGGTTGATCATCGGCATCGTCGCTCAGGTCGTCGCGGGGGAATTGCGGCAGGCCGTCGCGCAGCTTTTTATCGAACAGGTAGAACTCCAGCTCGAACGCTACGACCGGATGAATGCCTTTGCGCGCCAGGCGATTGAGCACCTGCGCGAGGACTTCACGCGGTTCGAATTCGATCGGGTTTTCGGTGCCGTCCGAGGTGATCAGCATCTGCCCCAGCGGCTGCGCTTCCCAGGTCACCGGCTTCAGTGTGCCGGGGACCAAACGGCGCACAGCATCCGGGTCGCCATCGTTGAAGCAGTAGTCGCCAATCTTGAACAGTCCGCCCTGTACGCCGAGCAATACGCAGTTCTGCGGCAGTTTCAGGGCGCTGCCGGCGGCGACTTTTTCGAGCATGTCGACCGGATAGCGCTTGCCGTAAAAGTGCCCGGGAATGTCCAGGGAGATCAGGTCGACATAACGCACCTCGGGGTAGCGTTGGCGAAACGCCCGTACTTCAGCGAGCAGGTCAGCGCAGACAGCGTCCATCGTGTTTATCCTTTGTTGTTATCAGGTGTAGACCCAGAGCACGCGAGTCAGCTGCTCGGTGAGGTTGCCGTAGCGGCAGCGGGTGTGACTGTCGAATTGAAAGCTGTCGCCGGCCTTCAACGTGGTCGGTTCTTCATCGTCGCCTAGCCACAGCGTCAGTTCGCCCTCGAGGACGTAACCGCCCTGCTCCGAGCTGTCAGTCAAATGGCGGTCGCCACTGCTGGCACCGGCTTCGAGATGACTTTCGAGCATGGAGAACGACGCGCGGATCTGCGGCGACACCAGAATGTCGGTGATGCCGTTGGCGTAATACAGCGTGCGGCGCTCGTCCGGTCGCGTGACCCACGGCAGCTCTTTAGGCTTGGGCAGGCTGTAGAAATAGGTGGTCGGCACGCCGAAGGTTTCACTGATCGCGGTCAGGTCCGCCACGGTGGGCCGCGACAAACCACGCTCGACTTGCGACAGAAAGCCCACCGAACGGCCGATCTTGTCGGCGAGCTCTTTGAGGGTCCATTTCTTGTGCTTGCGCAGGTCGTGGATGAGGATCGCCAGCGCGGCGATTTCTTCTTGCTTGTTCATGCCATGGATTCCGAAAAAGGTCTCATCAGATACTGTCGCGCAGGCGATACCAGGCTTTGCCAATCGCCTCCAGCGGTGCGGCGAAATGCTTGCCGCCGGGGAAACAACCATTGCTCAGGCCCTGATACAACGCCAATTCATCCGCATCACCAAGAATCGCGTCAGACACCGCACGTGCAGCGGCCAATGTCGGCAATACGCCGTGGCCCGAGTAGCCTTGCAGCCAATACCGATTGCCCGCGCCGCCGACATCCGGGGTTCGATTGATCGTCAGGTCGATATGCCCGCCCCAGGCAAACTCGATGTCGACGCCGTTAAGCTGCGGAAACACCCGCTCGAGAAATGGCCGCGTCGCCGCCGCAATATCCTTGGGCATGCCACCCAGATAAGTACAGCCGCCGCCGAACAACAAACGGTTATCCGGCGTGCGGCGGAAGTAATCGAGGACGAATTGGTTGTCGGTCACGCAAACGTTGCGCGGCAACAGCGCGTTGGCCTGTTCAGGGGTGAGCGCTGCGGTGGCGATCTGATAAGTGCCCACCGGCAGAATGCAACGGGACAGTTGCGGGTCGAGTTCATCGAGATAAGCGTTGCAGGCCAGCACCAGCACATCGGCGCGCACCGAGCCGCGCTCAGTGTTGACGCGAAAACCTGCGCCCTCCTCCTGATAACTCAACGCTTTGCTTTGTTCATGGATACGTCCGCCGGCGCGCTCAATGGCGGCCGCCAGACCCAGCGCGAGTTTCAGCGGATTGAGGTGCGCGCCGTGCGGGTCGTAAAGCCCGGCCTGATAACGATCAGTGGCCAGCCATTCCGACAGTTGTTCTCGAGGAATGAACTGCAAGGCATCGTGCCCCCACTTGTGGCTGGCCTCGTGTTGCCATTCCGTCAGCAGGCTGACCCGGCGCGGCATCACCGACGTCCACAAATGCCCGGGCCGATAGTCGCAATCGAAACCATGCCGCCCGGGCAAATCGCGTAATTCCCCAGCCGCCCAGCGCATGCCGTCCCACAGCCGTCTCGCCCGCTCATAACCGAGCGCAGCTTCCAGCGGCGGCATGTCGCACGACCAGCCAAGAATCGCCTGCCCGCCGTTACGACCCGACGCCGCCCACGCCACTCGACTGGCCTCCAGCAATGTGACGCGTTTGCCGGCCAAGGCCAGGCGCAGCGCCGTGTGCAGGCCACTGAAACCGGCGCCGATGATCACTACGTCGGCGTCATGTTCGCCTTCCAGCACCGCTCGATCGCGCAGAATATCGGCGCAACTGTGGGCGTAATAGCTGTCGACGTGCTGGCTGGATTGCTGAAACATTCGCGACCTCATGAAATTATCTTTTTATAATTTCATGAAAATCTACAGAATAAATTTCACGCCGGCAACCCGGGTTATTCAGTCACGCAGCCATGGCAGGTCTGCGCGCTGATAACGGTGGGCACGGAAGATCGCGTTGTTTTCGCCCGGCAAATAACGACGGGAGGCGGCATCGGGGTACGTGGCGAAATGCGGATTGACGTACTCCCAGACCACTTCACCGGCCGGGGTGACTTCGAACAAGCGGCCGAAGTTGGCTTCGGTGATCAGCGTGTTGCCGTTGTGCAAACGCTGCGCGCCGCCCATGAACGGGGTGAAAAACGCATAGCCCGGCGTATCGGCGTATTGCCATTCGATGCGTTGCGTCGACGGATTGATTTCAAGAATGCGCGAGTGCGGCATGCTCACGTGCGGACGGAAGATGCCGTTGTCGAACACCAGCACGTTGCCGTTTTCCAGTTCACTCGGGCAATGCTGCTGCGCGACCAGATCGTGGCCCAATCGCCACAGCACTTCACCGCTGCCGCGCTGCACGGCGATCACTGATGAAACACTGCGCAGGCTGAGAATCACCTTGCCGTCACGGCCGGGTGTGACCGCGTTGGTCATTGGCCAGTGGTGACGTTCAAAGCATTCGTGCAGCGGATAGTCTTCAGGTCGCAGATGTTCCCAACTGCGCCATTCCCACACCACGTTGCCCTGACGATCGACCTCCTTGACCACGTCGGCATAAATCACCCCGCCCGGCGCCTCGCTGCCGGGAATGCCACCCACTACGCGACGGGCCAATTCAGCACTCAACGGCTCGGCGGTGGTGTAAAGCAGGTTGCCGTTGTCCAGCCACTGCGCGTCGTGGTGATGCAGCAGATCGGTGTGTTCCCAGACCACTTCGCCCTCTGGCGTCACTTCGCTGAACGCGCCGCCGTGCCACACCGACCAGCCCGGAAACAGGTCCGGTGAATCCGGGTGGTTGCCGTTATAACCAAGGTTGCCGTTGCGCAGGATCACGGCATCGCGGCCGGGGCGCTGCGGCAGTTTCCAGCGATGGACGACTTCGCCGTCAAGGTCGATCAAGAACACATTGCCGTCCGCCGTTTGCGGGGCGAACAACGTGTAGCCGCCAGCGCTGCGCGCCTGATCGACAGCGATCAGGCCGGTTTTGCGGCGCTTGAGTGTGGTGGTTTCGAGGGTAGGCATGGCTTTTCTCCAGGCGTGTGAAAACCCGCCGCCAGCAACGCGGCAAGGTGAACTGAATGGGTTAAGGGTTGTTTGGCAGTAACGGGTTGAAGCGAGCGTCAAAGATCTGCTGAACCTGCAGCGGTCGCGGAATCAGGCGCTCGCTGGCGAACAGGTCGGCCAGATGCTGCTGCGAGGCAATGACTGTCGGCTCGATCGGCACATAGCGCAGAGCCTGATGCGCAAGCATCTCCTGCACCAACGCGACGGGAAGCCGCGTGGTTTGCGCGAAAACCTCGGCCCACTCCTGAGGGTGCGCGGTGGCCCACGCCTGAGCTCGGGCCAGTCTGGCGAGCAGATCGCCCAGTTGCCTTGCACGCTGTGGATCATTCAATGCCTGCAGGCTGGCGACGGTGAAATTCAGGCCGGTTTCCTGCCAGTCGCGGCCATCCACCAAAACCCGTGCCCCGCGTGATGTGGCCTGACCAACAAAGGGATACCACACCGCCCAGGCATCGAGCTTGCCGCTGGCAAACGCATTTTGCGCATCCACCGGGCTGACGTAGGCAATGTTCACATCGCGTGGGGTGAGGCCGGCTCGCTGCAGCGCTGCCAGTAACAAATAATGGCCGCTGCTGCCCTTGGCCACGGCGATGCGCTGGCCTTTCAAGTCGGCGACTTGCGTGGCCGTCGAACCTTGAGGAACCAGCAGCGCATTGTTGTTTTGCGCACCGCTCGCCACGCCAACAATGCGCACATCAAAACCACCGGCCTGAGCAAAGACCGGTGGGGCATTGCCCACCACACCGGCATCGATCGCCCCGGCGCTCAAGGCTTCGAGCATCGTGGTGCCGGCCAGAAACGGATGCCACGACAGCGCATAGGTGATGCCTTGGTCTTCCCCCGCGGCGTGTAGCAAGGCCTGGGTCAAACCACTCTGGTCGCCCATTTTCAATGCCGTGTCTGCCGCTGTTGCCGAATCAGTCAGCAGCAACGCAGCGCCACATAGCAGTGCCCGCAGATACGGCACGAATTGTCTGGTGAGTGGATGCTTGGCAGCAGAAGGTTTTACCGGCATTGTCGTGCCCTCGTTTTTGCTATGAACCCAGTATGTCGAGGCCCGCCGTGCCGCTCCATGCCAAACACCCCTCCTTTACTGCCATGTCGGACATCCCGCCGCTGCCGCTGCGCACAGTCGTGGTGCTGGCCTTCGATAACCTGTTGCTACTGAATGCGGCCGGCCCTTTGGAAGTCTTCGCCGCCATACCGCGCGTGCTGGGTGGCGACTTCATTGCCCACCCGCCCTATCGGTTGTTGGTGGCGTCGCCGCAGGGCGGACAGGTCATGTCGATTTCCGGCATCAGCGTGTCGACCTGTTCGCTTGAGCAGATCGACCAGATGGCCCCGCAGATCGATACCCTGATCGTCGCCGGCGGCCCGGGCATGGCGGCGCTGGAAGCGGATGAGCACGCCTGTGACTGGTTGTGCATTCGTGCGCCACAGATCCGTCGTCTCTGCTCGATTGGCACCGGCAGCTTTGCCCTGGCCGCCGCCGGCTTGCTGGATGGCCGCGAGGTGGTCACGCACTGGAAATTCGCCGCTGAACTGCAGGCGCGTTACCCGGCGGTACGCTGTCAGAGCGATGCGTTGTACCTGCACGACGGCAATCTGTGGACCTGCGGCGGCGCCACCGCCGGCATTGATCTGGCACTCGGTCTGGTGGAACAGGACCTCGGCGCGCCAGTGGCATTGGCGCTGGCACGTTATTTCACGGTGTTCCTCTGGCGCGGCGCCGAGCAGCCGCAACTGAGCGCCTCGCTCAACGCGCAGTCCAACGCGTTGCGCACCGATCCGGACGGGCGTCTGGCCCGATTGCATGCGTGGATTGCCGCTAACCTGAATGGCGACTTGCGCGTAGAGCGGCTGGCTGAACAGTTCGGCATGAGCGCGCGCCATTTCGCCCGCGCCTATGTCGCCGCCACCGGGAAAACCCCAGCGCAAGCGGTGGAGAACCTGCGTCTGGAGACCGCGACTCGATTACTCAAAACCACGAGCGAGCCGATCAAACGGATTGCTGAAACGGCGGGTTTTGGCCGTGAGGAACGGATGCGCCGCGCCTTCCAAAAGCACTTGGGCACCAGCCCCCACGGCTACCGCAGTGAAATGAAGGCCGCGACGTCGGGTGCGACTCAGCCGCTGGGCATTGCACTCGCCGGGCTGGCCCAGTAGTTCGGTTCTTGGATCAATGCTGTAACGCATAGCGCCGACAATGTTCCAGATAACCTTTTTCATGATTGCCGACCAATTGCACAACGCTGGTCCACAACCACGACGGCGCATCCAGACGTTTCGAGCGGCAGGTTTGCAAATCCGCCATCCACTCGGACCGCGTCGCCAGCTCCATTTGTCGGGCATGCGCGACGCCGACGACCCGTGCCAGATAGCCGGCCGCAAGCATCGCATCGCGCTGACTCAATTGATCCAGTTCCAGCTTCATGTCCTGCGGCAACAGTTCGCGGACAAAAAAGCCGTGGTCGAGCATGCGTGTCGCCAGCATCCGATTGCCCAGCCCGGGTGAAAGAAACCGCGCGCCTTCGACCACGCGTTTGCCATTGTCGCGCGGCATGGCGGCGCGGGCGGCGCGCGGTGCGGCGGCGCCGACGGCTTCTTTGATATCGAGCAGGCAATATTCCTCGTCATCGCCCTTGCCCACGCCCAGCAGCACGGCATAACGCTTTAACCCCAATGAACTGCAGCCTTTGACCCAATACGCCGAGTCGAGCATTTTCACCCGATCATCCTGTGAGCGGCCCTTCAACGACGTCACCAGCGTGTGGATTTCGGGGGTGGCGCACAGCGTTTTCAACGCGGCGCGCTCATCGCGCGACAGTGCCCAGAATTGTTTGCCCAGCGGAATGGTCGGTTTGGTGTTCTCGATGCGCTCTTCGGCCAAATGTTTCCAGGTACGCTGCACAGCGCTGCGCATTCCGGCTTTGACCTGCGCCGGCCGCGGTGGGTCTTCCTCGAGATCGCCGTCAAAGGCTTGCTCGTAGCCGCGCATCATTTCTTCGAGCATGCGTGCGGTCGCCACGCCGGGCAGGTCGGAGCCGCGCGCTGCTGTGGCGAGCGACAGCGCCAGGCGCACCAGATCATGCGCCGGGTTGCCGATCACGGTCTGATCAAGGTCACGAATATGGATATCGATCTGCCCTTTCAGATCCCCGGTCGGGCCCAGATTGCCGGCATGGCAATCGCCGCAGATCCACACCGCCGGGCCTTTGGGCAGGCTGCGGCCCGGTTGGCTGTGCAGCCATTCGTAAAACTGCACGGTGCTGCCGCGCACATAAGCGTGCGCGGATCGGGCCATTTTCAGATTGCGCAGTTGCGACAGCGGTTCAAGTCGGGCGGAAGGACGCGGGGTTTTCATGGACGCTTCTTAATGCAGAATGTGACCGGTTGACCGCTCGCGACGCACGAATGTTTCAAAGTGTTTCAGAGAGATTCAACCACGCCTGTTCAGCCCTTACAGCGGCAACTCAACGCGCGCCAACAATCCTGCACCGTCACGATTGCTCAACGTCAACTCACCGCCCTGCTCGCGCACAATCGCCCGCGCCGCCGAAAGACCCAGGCCAACGCCGCCAGTGTCGCGGTTACGCGAGGCCTCCAGGCGAAAGAACGGATCGAAAACCCGCTCCAGCGCCGCCTCGGGAATACCCGGGCCGTCGTCGCTGACCTCGATGCAGATCGAATACTCCTCACGCCGCAACGCAATCCCCGGCTGCTGCGCGTACTTCACCGCGTTTTCCAGCAGATTGACGATCACCCGTTTGATCCCCAGCGGTCGGCCTTCATACACCAGATGTGCCGGGCCAGCGAAGTCGACGTTGATGTGTTGATCGCGGTAGTCATCGACGATGGTTTGCAGCAGCTCCGAGAGATCGAACGCGGTGGTCTGCTCGCGGTGAGTGTCCTCGCGAAAGAACGCCAACGCGGCGTTGATCATCGACTGCATCTCTTCAACGTCGCGAATCAGTTTGCCCTGATGATCGAGGTCTTCCATGAACTCGCTGCGCAGGCGCATGCGCGTCAACGGTGCGCGCAAGTCATGGGAGATCGACGCCAGCATGTGCGTACGCTCGCTGATGAAATGCTGAATCTGCGCCTGCATGGTGTTGAAGGCGACAATGACCTGACGAATCTCGTCGGGGCCTTCGGGCTTGATCGGCGGTGCACGCAGGTCGGTGCCGAAACGTCGGGCGGCGCGGGCAAAACGCTGCAACGGGTTGGCCAGTTGACGCGTGGCGATCCACGCCACCAGCAACGTGGCAATCAATCCCAACGTGATGATGATCGCGATCCGCGTGCCCAGCTCCAAACCCCAACTGCGCTCAGGCGGGATAAATGCCAACCAGCTGCCATCGACCAATTGCACGAGTGCGGCGTAATGCGCCTGGGGATTGTCGTTCGGCCAGTCGCCGGGGTTGAACGCTTCGATCTTTCGATCATCACCCAGTAACTGCTGCAGCACCGGCACCCTGCTCGCGTCGATGCGAACGCCTTTATTGGGCAGGCCGAAGTCAACGCGCTGCGCTTTCCACGACACTTGCAGCATGGCGCTGCTCGCCGCTGCTGCCAGTTGCGGGCGCAGGTCGGCCGGGGCCGCCTCGATCACCCGTGAGGTCGCGGCAATCTGTTCCAGCAGACCGGTGCGTTCAATCGGTGGCCGTGCCCAGATCCCCGCCACCTGAAAAAACAGGGCATTGAGCGCCAGCGAAGCGACCATCGCGGCAACGATGGTCAGGGCAATACGCCGGCTCAGCGTGTCACCACGCCACAGTCGGCGGATCACGAGTGGCTGACCTTGGCGGTGAACAGATAACCGCCATTGCGCACAGTGCGAATCAGGTCCGGGCGCTTGCTGTCCGGTTCAATCTTGCGGCGCAGGCGACTGACCTGCACATCGATGCTGCGATCGAAGGCGTCATGGCCGTGACCGTGGGTCAGGTCGATCAACTGCTCGCGGGTGAGAATGCGCTGCGGGTGTTCGAGGAACACCACCAGCAAATCGAACTCGCCGCCGGACAGCGGAATCATCACGTTTTCCGGCGAGCGCAATTCGCGGCAGGTAATGTCCAGATGCCAACCGGCGAAGGCAATCACGGGGCGCGACGGTTCGACGAGGCTTTTCTGTTCACCGGCACGGCGTTGCAAGGCACGCACGCGAGCGAGCAGTTCCTGTGGGGCGAACGGCTTGGTCAGGTAATCGTCGGCGCCCAGTTCGAGGCCGACAATGCGATCGCTCAGCTCGGCCATGGCCGTGAGCATGATGATCGGAATGCCCAGTTGCGCGCGCACCTTCTGGCACAGGCTCAGGCCACTTTCACCCGGCATCATCAGATCAAGAATGATCGTGTCCGGACGGTTCTCTGCGATCGCCGCCCACATCGCTTCGCCGTGGGGCGCCACGTCGACCTCATAGGCGTGCTGCACGAAGAACTTCTTCAGCAGCGCGAGTATTTCCACGTCGTCGTCGACGAACAGCAGTCTGCTCACAGTCACAGGTCCCTGCACCGAAAAAGAGCCAATCTAAAGCCATTTCGCCGCCGGGGTCATTTATTTCAATCGAGCAACATTTCTACGCCGCCGACATCAAGCGGACATCCTCCGGCAAAACCCCTCGGGCACTCTGCAGCCATTCCAGACCAGGGGGTTCACATGAAGCTATTGAACGACAACCATTGCGCCGAGGGGCACAACAGCAATCGTCCCTTGATCCTCAGCCAGCGCACCGCCGCACTGGGGCCGGACACACCGATTGTGTTTCAAGAGTCGTGCCTGAGCGTTTCCGACGATCAGAGCCGCATCGTCCTGCGCCGCTACTTCGAGCAGTTCAGCCCGACCAATGCGCACTGGGTCGAATACGTCCACAGCATTGCCGCCGCCGACCTCATCCAATGGATCATGAGCCACGGCCAATTGCACATCGAATGCTCCGACAGCCTCACCACGCAACCTCGCAAGGAAAGCCGTTAATGCCCCGTACTCGTTCGCTGTCGCTGGCCATCGTCGCCAGCCTGAGCCTGTCGGCCTGCAGCAGTAACAAGGTCGAGCACAGCGGCTTTCTGCATGATTACAGCGTGCTGAGCGAACGCCAGTCGCCGTCCGGCAAGCCGGTATTGGCGTGGGTCAGCCCGGCCCTGGCCAGAGGTCGATACACCCAGGTTTATCTGGCGCCGAGTCAGTTTTACCCGAGTGCCGAGCCGACGCCGCGGATTCCGCTGAGCACATTGTCCGGGGTCACCGACTACTACGACGCGGCGCTGCGCCTGGAACTGGGCAAGGTCCTGCATCTGGTCAATCAACCGGGGCCGAACACCCTGGTGGTGCGCCCCGCCATCACTCAAGTGGCGACCTCTACGCAGGGTTTGCGCTTTTATGAGTGGCTGCCGGTGACCCTCGTCGCTGCCGGCGTCAGTACGGCCACCGGCATCCGTGATCAGGACAGTGAAGTCGCCACCGAGGTGTCGTTCGAGGACGGTTCGACCGGCGAAGTGATTGCCGAAGTGGTGCGCAAAGGCACCGGGTTGCCGCTGGAGAACGACAAGCAGGTGTTGACCGCCGACGACGTCAAGGCCGTGCTGGATGGCTGGGCCAGTGATATGGGGCATTCGTACGCGGCGATCCGCCGGTAAACCGCTATCCGCAGTCGGCGCGTAGGGAAAAAAAGCAGCGAGCAGTGAATTATTTCGTGTCCTCATGTATCTGAGCCAAAGAGCACGCGCCATCAAATCGATGGCATCTACGCGGCAAGATGGATCAGCAAAGAGAAGACCCGGATGAAATCACGCAAGAAAACCGTCAAGCCAATCGGCCTGAACGACATCACCATCGTCGACGACGCCAAGATGCGCAAGGCGATCACCGCCGCCGCGCTGGGCAACGCCATGGAATGGTTCGACTTTGGTGTCTATGGCTTCGTCGCCTATGTGCTCGGCAAAGTGTTCTTCCCCGGCGCCGACCCCGGCACGCAGATGATCGCTGCGCTGGCGACGTTCTCTGTACCCTTCCTGATCCGGCCTTTGGGTGGCTTGTTCTTCGGCGCACTGGGCGACAAGTACGGGCGGCAGAAAGTCCTCGCTGCGACCATCGTGATCATGTCGCTGAGCACCTTTGCCATCGGCCTGATTCCGTCCTATGCCTCGATTGGCATCTGGGCGCCGATCCTGCTGTTGCTGGCAAAAATGGCTCAGGGTTTCTCGGTCGGTGGCGAATACACCGGCGCGTCGATCTTCGTCGCTGAATATGCGCCGGACCGCAAACGCGGCTTCCTCGGCAGTTGGCTGGATTTCGGTTCGATCGCCGGTTTTGTCTTCGGTGCCGGTGTGGTGGTGCTGATCTCGACGACGCTCGGCGAAGCCAAGTTCGAAGAATGGGGCTGGCGCCTGCCGTTCTTCCTCGCCTTGCCGCTGGGCATGATCGGCCTCTACTTGCGTCACGCCCTGGAAGAAACCCCGGCGTTCCAGCAGCACGTCGAAAAGCTTGAGCAAGGCGATCGCGAAGGCCTCGCCGGTGGCCCGAAAGTCTCCTTCAAAGAGGTCGCGACCAAGCACTGGCGCAGCCTGATGACCTGCATCGGTGTGGTGGCGGTGACCAACGTCACCTATTACATGCTGCTCACTTACATGCCGAGCTACCTGTCGCACAATCTGCACTACAGCGAAAACCGTGGCGTGTTGATCATCATCGCGATCATGGTCGGCATGCTGTTCGTGCAGCCGGCAATCGGCTTCATCAGCGACAAGATTGGCCGCAAGCCGTTCATCGTTGTCGGCAGCATCGGTTTGTTCATTCTGGCGATTCCGGCGTTCATGCTGATCAATAGCGGCAAGATCGGTTTGATCTTCGCCGGCCTGCTGATGCTGGCCGTGTTGCTGAACTTCTTTATCGGCGTGATGGCCTCGACCCTGCCGGCGATGTTCCCCACGCACATTCGCTACAGCGCGCTGGCGGCGGCTTTCAACGTTTCGGTGCTGATCGCCGGCCTGACCCCGACCGTGGTCGCGTGGCTGGTCGAGAGCACCAATGATCTGTACATGCCGGCGTATTACCTGATGGTCATCGCCGTGGTCGGTCTGGCCACCGGCGTGACCATGAAGGAAACCGCCAACAAGCCCCTGCGTGGGGCTGCGCCGGCCGCGTCAGACCTTGAAGAAGCCAAGGAACTGCTGCAAGAACACCACGACAACATCGAGCAGAAAATCGAAGACATCGATGCCGAAATCGCCGCGCTGGAAGCCAAGCGCAAAGAGTTGGTGCAGCAGCACCCGCGCATTAACTAAGGCGGATGCCCGGTCAGGCAAAGCGCCTGACCGCGGCATCGATGAACTGGCGAACCTTCGCCGTCTTCTGCCGATGCGCCGTGTACAGCAGATGCATGTGTCTGCTCGGCGCCTCAAAGCACTCCAGTAACCTGACCAACTCCCCCCTACGCAACGCCGGCTCAAGAAAATCGGCAGGCCCCAGCACAATCCCGAAACCATCGACCGCCGCTGACAACAACGCCTTGCTCTCGTTGACGTGCAAGCGACTGCTCACCGGCACGCGCTCGACCTGGGCGCCGTTGAAAAATGACCACTCGTGGTCGACGGGCCGCGACCAATAGGCATAACCCAGGCACTCATGCTGTTGCAGATCGGCGGGCACTTGCGGCGTGCCGCGTTCGGCCAGATAGCGTGGTGCCGCGCAGACGATCAATCGATACGGAGCCAATGGCCTCGCGGTCAGGCTGGCCGTCGCCAACGGACCGATCCGAAAAGCCACCTCATAACCCTCCTCCACCAGATCCACTGCGCGGTCGGTCAGGTGCAAGTCGATTTCCACTTCGGGAAACTCACGCAAGAAATCAGTCACGAACGGCATCAGGCTGTAGGAGCCAAACGTCACCGGCGCGCTGATCCTGAGTTTGCCGCGCGGCGTGTCATTCATGACTTGCGCCAGCGAATCGGCGGCTTCTGCCTCGCTGACGATGTGCTTGCAGCGCTCGTAATAGGCCTGGCCCAGTTCGGTCAGGCTTTGCCGGCGTGTGGTGCGATTGAGCAAGCGTGCGCCGAGCCGCTGCTCAAGGGCGGCCACGTGCTTGGCGACCATTTGCGCTGACATGTCCAGGCGTTGCGCGGCGCTGGCATACGAGCCGGCTTCGGCCGCCATCACGAAAGCCGCCATGCTGGCCAGTCGATCCATTCGAAACTCCTGTTATTGAATGTTAGTAACAGAGTGCAATTTATCTGCATTCGGTCAGCAATCATCATAGAGGCTCCCCACCTGATAGAGGAACACACCATGCGCATTGGAATCGTTGGAGCCGGCTTCATCGGGCGCGCCGTCGCGCAAATCGCCCTCGCCGCCGGGCACGAAGTGATGCTCAGTAACTCACGCGGTCCAAAGACCATGAGCAGCGTGCTCGCCGGCATCACCGGCTGCCAGATCGGCACCGCCGAACAGGCCACGCAGTTTGCCGACGTGGTGTTGCTGGCCATCCCTTACGAACACATCACGAGCCTGCCCCCAGCCTGGTTCGAGGGCAAAACCGTGCTCGACGCCAATAACTATTATCCGGATCGCGACGGCCACATCGCTGCACTCGACACGTTCCAGACCACTACGAGCCGCTTGCTCGCCGAGCATTTGCCGGGCGCCACGGTGGTTAAGGTGTTCAACGCCATTCTTGCGGCGGACTTGCTCACGGATGGCCGCCCGCATGATTCCAGCGAGCGGCGCGCCCTGCCCATCGCAGCGGATGACACGCAGGCCAAGGCGTTGGTTGTGGGGTTGCTGGACGACTTCGGTTTTGATGCGGTCGACGCCGGAAGCCTCGACGAGAGCTGGCGATTCGAGCGGGCAAAACCGGCCTACTGCGCGCCGCTGGACAAGTCCGGGCTAGAAAAAGCCTTGGCCACCGCCGAGCGCGAGGTCGAATTGCCCTTGGGCAGTTGGCGGCACGGGTAACGCTCACTCCAGCGCTGAGCCCTTCCGGCAGGTGGACAGAGATCAGCTAGCCTTGAATCCGCATCGCCCGTCATTCAAGGAGCCGTCATGTACAAGTTCATCAAGACCACCGTGATCGGCGGTCTGCTGTTCATCCTGCCGCTGGTGCTGATCGTCGTGCTGATCGAAAAAGCCATTCACCTGCTGCGTGGGCCGGTCGAAAAGCTGTTGCCGATGTTCAAGGGCTATGACGTCGCGGGCGTGACGCTGGTGAGTGTGGCGACGTTGTTGGGCCTGATCGTTTTGTGTTTTCTCGCCGGCTTGCTCGCGCGCACCTCGGCGGCGGCGCGGGCCATGGAAGCCACCGAGAACAAACTGCTGAGCAACCTGCCGGGTTATCAGTTGTTCAAGGACACCACCGCGCGGTTTGCCGGACTGGAAAACGAGGACGGTTCCAAAGTCGGCATAATCGCCGAGGGCGAAGGCTTTCGCCTGTGTCTGATCGTTGAAAGCGTGGATGACTGGCTGACGATTTTCATGCCGGACGGTGGGCCCGCCGGCGGCACCGCCGGTGAAGTGCGACTGGTGCCGGCCGCCCATGTCATCGTGACCGACCTGTCGTGGCTGACCCTGGCCACCGGATTACGCCGTGGCGGCCGTGGCATGCTCGCGCAGATGCAACCCTGGGTGCCGAAAGGCTGATCAAGGCGCGTTGACCACCACATACGTCACATCGCTGCCCTGATACTGCGGCTGGTACCAGGTCGAGCCGCACTGCATATACGCGACGTTGTAGCGAATCACCTGCACACAACTGCTGGGCATTTGTGCCGGGGTGAAGATCGCCCCCACCACCGCTGCCGTGACCGCGACGGTTGCCGTCACCGCCGCCGCAGTCGCCACCGGATGGTAGTGATCGTCGTAGCCATAGCGGCCATGGCCGTCGACATCAATATCGACATCGCGACTGTTGTCGATATTGACGTTACGGTTGACGTTGCGATTGCTGTTATTCACGTAGGTGCGATTGCCGACATTGTTGCCGGCATTGACCCGATTGCCTGAATTGACCCGATTGCCGGCACTGACGTTGTTGGTACGCTGCGGCGCATTGATCCGCTGCGCCCGTTGCGCATTCGGCGCAGGCGCGCGGTTGACGTTGGCGCGCGCATGCCCTTGGGCGCGTTGCCCCCGGGCATCGGCTTCGGCGACATAACCTGCAGTCAGCAACATTGCGGTGGCCAGCGACAACAACAGACTCCACGTCATCGACTTGTTCATGTCACTGCCCTCCCTGATCGCTGGCTTTTTTAAACGCAATCGCCACATCGCCTTTGCCCGGTTTGAAGGTGAATTGCGTGTCCGGGATGCTCGGCTTGAGGTTCCACTGATACACCGCGCTGTACTCGGGAAAACTCTTATCGTCGGTGGTGGTGATCACCAGTTTGCACGGCAAGGGTTTATCGGAACGGGTCAGCCACAACTGCCAGTCGATGCCTTCCTGACGAAACGCCAAGTGGTCGCAGAGCTGGCCCTTGATGATCGATGGCCCGACGTAGAGCGCAGCTTTCAAGGCATCGATCTGCGCCTGATCGCTGCCGAACAGAAACAGATCCTCCATCGGCACCTGCACCCCGTAGAAGTTCTCGACCTTGTGCAGGGTTTCCGCCACGGTGGCCGGGGCGTCGACCGTGGTGTAGTACTTCAGGTACGGCGAATACTGGGTGAGTTTTTTGCCGTTATAGAAAAACTCGCGGGTGCGCACATCGCCTTCGCTTTTCGCATACAAACGATCATGGCCGACCACTTTCAGGGTGTTGGCGGACTCGGTCTTGATCTTCTGCCCGGACTCCAGAACGGTGTCGCGCGAGACTTGGGCATCGACCTGGAATTTCGGCAGGCTGCGCAGGTAATTGCCCATGTCGATCAGCTTGTCGACCACTTGCGGGTTGATCAACGGCGTGTCGTCGCTGGCCTCGGCAGCGGGCGTTGCGGGCGGCGTGGCGGGCGGGTCTTCGGCGCGGGCGGCCGGCGCGAGCAGCAACGTGAACATCAGGCAGACAATACTGGCTGGGGCTTTCATCGGTTGCGCTCCTGTCCCTGGGTGGGCGTTGCGCCCGAAGGGCGACTGACTGACCAGCCTAGACCTCACTATTGCTGTGCGCCAATGCGCACAATAACCCCGCGCACTGATGGCCATAGGCTGTTATCCCGACTCGGCGCAAGTCACTGAAGTTCGCTGGAAAACTGTAAGAAACGGCCTACGCTGAATTTGTCCGTCGCCCGGCGTCGGCACTCATTGGAAGGATTCAGCAGGCAGTACGAGGGCCGATCATGCAAGGTTCACGGAGTGGATTTTCCGGCGCACATTTACGCCCGCAACGTCAGGCATTGGCGCTGGAGCCCAGAATCCTGTTCGACGGCGCTGCCGCGTCGGCCGCCGTCGATCAACATCACAGCGATCCCGCGGCGCCGCCAGCTGCCGTGGATGCCCAGGTCCCGCACGCCACGCCAACCGAAGGCCGTGCCGCCACCGAGCAAGCACCGTCGGCCGCGCGCAGTCTGCTGGTCATCGACAGTCGCATCGAAAACCGCGAGCAGTTGGTCGCGCAGTTGCCGGGTAATGTCACGGCGATCGTGGTGAATGTCGGCGACGATGGCCTCGCGGCGATCTCTGCGGCGCTCGCGCAACTGGGTAAAGTCGATTCGATCCAGATCATGTCGCACGGCGCCGCCGGGCAGTTCACCCTGGGCAACCGCACGGTCACCTCGGACAACATCGACTCGCTGGGCAAGACCCTCGAACAATGGCGCAACAATCTGACCCAAGGCGCCGATATTCAGCTGTACGGCTGCGATGTCGGCGCCGGTGTGGCCGGGCAAACCCTGGTCAGCGAACTGGCACGCTGGACCGGAGCCGATGTCGGCGCCTCCAGCAACGACACCGGCAGCAGCAAGGCCGGCGGCGACTGGACGCTGGAAACCCGCGTCGGCGACATCGATAAAAGCATCGCCATCAGCGGCCTTGCCATGGCGCATTTCGACGGTTTGCTGGCCGATGCCGCGCCGACCGCGACGGTATCTACCGGCGGCAGCGATGTACTGCTCGGCGACCGTTTCACCTTCACCGTGAATTTCAGCAATACCTCGACCCAGGTGGGTTACGCGCCGTTCATCAACCTGGCAATGCCGGTCACCGGCAAGGATGGCGATGACGGCGTCAACTTCATCTCGGCCACGTATCTGGGGCAAAACCTGATCAGCCACGTGGTGACGTTCGATGCCAGCGGCAACGCCACGCATCCATTGGCCAAAGACGCCAACGGCAATTTCCTGATCATCAACGCCGCCACCTACGGCATGCGCGCCGGCGACAAACTGGTGGTCATCGAACTGCCGTTCGCCAGCGTTACCAATCAGCAACCGGTGATCGGCGTGCAGATCACCGCCAGCCTGAGCAATCTGGCCGACACGGCGTTTTCCAACGGCACGCCCGACCTGACTATTCGCGCCAGTGGCGGCTTTGAATTCGGTAACGACGCGCTGGACAACCCGACCAACGACCCGAGCCTGATTCAGGCCGGCACCGCGGCCTTCGTCGTACACCCGACGGTGATCACCGTCAGCGAGACCATCAACACCCCGGAAGGCGAAACCGCCACCGGCCCCAACTATGTGCGCACGCTGACGCTGTCGGCGACACCCGCGCCGGGGCAGACGCTGAGCAATGTCGTCGTCACGCAACCGCTGCCGGACAATATTCAGGTCAACTCGATCACCCCCGGCGCTGGCGGGCGGCTGACGTCGATCACCCTGCACGACGGCACCGTGGTGACCAATCCTGCGGAAATCGCCGTGCTGATTGCGGCCAATGACGTTTACATCAACTCGTTCACCGTCGCCTACGACAGCCTCACCGGCAAGACCGACACCGTGGTCGCGTTCTACGTGCCGGAAGTCGACGCCAACGGCCAACCGGTGCTCAACCCGGTGACCGGCGACGCGGTCACCGTGACCCTTGGCCCGCCGACGGCTTCCGGGCAATGGGTGCCGCTGGATCCGCGCGACCTCACCGCCCCCAACACCACCATCGATTTCAGCGGCACCGGTCAGGGCACGCAGTTCATCGCCAAGTCGATCACGTTGCTGAAAACCGCGACGATGCAGAACGACATAGGTCACACCGGCATCAGCCCCGGAGACACGCTGCAGTACAGCCTCAACCTGGCGATTTCCGACTACTTTGCCTTCGGCAAGGACTTCTTCAACGAAGGCCAGTTGGTGATCCGCGATCAGCTCAGCGACGGCCAGACCTTGAGCGGCACGCCGACCCTCACGGTGACCATCAACGGCGTCGTGCAGACCATCACCCTGGTCACCAGCGTGGTCAACAACGCCGATGGCAGCACCTCGATGGTGTTCGACATTGCCCAATCGTTGCGCAATGCGTTTTCCAATATCCGTGGCTGGCTCAACGGCGATCTGGCGTTCGACGATACCTTGCAGGGCGCGGTGGTCGCGGTGTTGAGCTATTCGGCCATCGTCGGCCAGACCTACAAACCGCCATCAGGCAATCCGCACCCGGACATCAACGAAGGCGACGAGCTGGGCAACACCGCCACCGTGGACGGCACACTGCTCGTCGATCAGTTCAACCTCACCGGCGAGAGCGAAACCGACGGCTCGAGCACCACCAGCATCATCCCCACCAGCAACGTCGACATCAGTCTGGTCGAGGTCAATAACGGCGCACCACCGGGCAATGGCGAGTTACGTCCCGGCGATGAGGTGACCTTCGAACTGAGCTACGACCTGGTCACCGGCGATTACGAGCAATTCAAACTCACCGCGTACCTGCCGTTGCCGCTGTTCAATGTCAGCGGGATTACCTGGGGCTCAGGCAGTGACATCGGTCAGTGGGAACTGGGCCCGGGCAATACCAACGCCGGCGGCGTGGTCAGCGTGACCAGCGCCGACGGCAACTCGGTGGTGTTCGACTTCGGCAGCTTTGCCACCAACACCACCACGGGCAGTCGCATTGTCATTCGCTTCACCGTCAAAGTGGGCGATCAGCCGTTTGCCGACCAGCGCTCGCTGGACGTGCTCGCACAATCGAGCCAGCAGACCACCCTCACCGACCGCACGCTGATTTCCTCCGACGTTGTCGCGATCGTTTCCGTCGCCGAGCCGGTGCTCAATATCAAGCACGGCGTGGTCTCCGGCTCCAATGGCACGGTCACCGGCACCAGCGGTAGCTGGAATCCGCCGGGCAGCACGGGCAAGCCATTCAATGGCAGCGTCACCGATCTGTCGGCGGTCGACGGCAACATCAGCAACATCGACGGCGCCGACCGTTTGCGCCTGGTCACGGCGATTGAAAACAGCGGTGGCGGCGGCGCGTTTGACGTCAGCACCAGCATCACCCTGCCCTCCGGTTTGAACTTTGTCGGCGGCAGTCTGGCGGCGGCCAATCTGCAGATTTATCGCGGCGACGGCACCTTGCTGGTGCTGGGCACCGACTACAGCGTCAGCGGCAATCAAATCACCTTCCTCGATGCGGGTGGCCAGGCCAGTCTGTTGGCCGGGCGCAGCGGCACGACGGCCGATAGCAGCGGCGCCAACGTCGTGGTGATCAGCTATGACGTGGTGGTCAGCGCGACCATCGAGGCCAGCCGCAGCCTGCAATCCACCGCCACCCTGAGCAACTACGCCAGCGTCAACAACGGCACCGACTTCACCCCGACCGACCTCACCGACCTGGCCAGCCAGCAAATCGCCGCTCCGGTCATCAGCAAAGTCTTTGCCGACGGCACACTGGACAATGGCGACTCCAGCGCCAGCCACACCACCGGCAGCGATCTGGTGGTCGGTGAAAGCATGCGTTACGACATCGTCATCACCCTGCCGGAAGGCACCACGCAAAACCTGCGCATCGAAGACCTGATTCCACCGGGCATGCGCCTGGACACCAGTTTCAATGGCGGCCTCGGCTACCAGATCATCACCACCCGCGCCGGCAGTGGCGCGCTCGGCGCCGATTTCGCTGGCAGCGTGCTGGTCAGCGGTTTTGCCGGAATTGGCGGCGCACTGGGTGGCGATGGTGTCGACGGGCGCTGGACCTTCAGCGTTTCCAGCGTCTCGGCGGACAACCAGACCGGCAACAACACCTTCGTGATTCGTCTGCAACTGGTGGCCAACAACGTCATCGCCAACCAGGCCAACGTCTCGCTGCAGAACAATGCGCAACTGATCTATAGCGATCCGGATGGCGACACGCCGAACGGTACCGTCACGCTGGATCGCAACGTTGCCCTGAGCGGTGGCCAACCGACGGTGACCGTGCGCGAGCCGACTCTGCAGATCAATCAAGTGATCACTTCCACCTCCGGCCTGGGCGGTTATGACCAGGGCGACACGGTGACTTTCAATATCACCATCACTAACGGCAATGGCAGCAGCGATTTCAGTGCGTTCGACATCAGTTTCCTCGACACCCTGCCGACCCAGCTCAGCAACGTCACGCTGGTGGGTGTGCTGTATCAGAACGGTGCGACCAATAACGGTGGCGTGGCGTTTGAAATCGTCGGCGGGCAGCTGCGCACCGCCAGTGGCGCCAATATCGATATCGCCAAGGGCGGCAGTATCGTTTTGCAACTGAGCGGCATCGTCAACGCCAGCGCCGCAGCGTTATCTAACATCGCCAACGTCGCCAGCGTGCAATGGACCAGCCTCGACGGTGGCAATGCTGGCGAACGAACCGGCGTTGACGGCGTGCTCAATGGCGGCACCCTCAACGATTACCGCAACCTGTCGACTTTGTTGATTCCTGTGGCTCAGGCCATCGAAATCTCCCGTGTCGGTGGCCTGCCGGACACGGCGGCGCCGAACCCGACCTCCGCAACCGTCGAACAAGTGACCGTCGGCGAAGTGATTCGCTACCGCGTGGTGGTGCTGGTACCCGAAGGCAACAACCCCAACTATCAAGTGCAGATCACCCTGGCCAACGGCTTGCAGTTCATCTCACCGGATGCGCTGGTCGATGCCCTGCGCATCGCGTTCATTTCCAACGGCGGGCTGACCAGCGACGCCAACCTGATCGTCGGTGGCACGCTGAATATCGACGGCAACGAAAACAGCCCCGAGGCCCTGCCGATCACTGCCGACCTGTCCGGCCTAGCGCCGCAAGGCATCTTCGACCCGAGCCGGTTGACCGTCGTCACCAACCCCGATGGCAGCCAGGTGGTGACGTTCAACCTCGGCAACGTGGTCAACGGCAATGGCAACGACGACGATCTGGAAGGCATCTCGATCGAGTTCAACGTGCGTGTGACCAACATTGCCGCCAACATTGCCGGCGCGCAACTGGCAGTGACCGCGCAGGAAATCGTCAACGGTGCCGGGCGTGCGGTCAGTGACACGGTGTTTGAACGCGTGGTCGAGCCGAGCTTCAGCAGCCTCGACAAGCAGATCGTCACCTTCAACCCGAACCCGAGCGGCAGCACCGGCAACGCCACGGTGCAACTGAGCTTCACCCAGAACGGCGGCCTGCCGGCGTTCGATACCAACATCAGCGACAGCTTTGCCGGCGGCAGCAATTACACCCTGCTCAGCGTCAGCATCAACGGCGTGAGTTACGGCCCGGGCAACCTGCCGGCCGGCGTCAGTTTCAGCAGCAGCGGCGGTTTGAGCGTCAATTTCGATCAACTGGATGTCGGCGCGCAGATTCAGGTGCGCTACTCGGTCGACCTGCCGAACGCGAGCATTGTCGCCAGCAGCAACGCGACACTGACCTGGAGCAGCTTGCCCGAAGACTTCACCAGTTGGGGCGGCAACAGCGTCGGCGTCGATGGCACTACCACCGGCGAACGCGATGGCAGCACCGTCGGCCCGAACCAGTACATCTTGCGCGACAGCGCCGGGCTCGGCGTGATCACCGGCACCTTGTGGAACGACACCGCCAGCCCGACCGCCAGCGCCACACCGGACGGCGCCGGTCTGGCCGGGCAAACCGTGACCCTGACCTGGGCCGGCGCCGACGGCCGCCTCGACACCACGGCCGACAACCTGCAATTCACCACCACCACCGACGCCAACGGCCAGTACCACTTCGGCGTACTGCCGCTCGGCGTGTTCCGCATCGATGTGCCGGCGGGTCTGGTCAGTTATCCGCAACCGCTGGGTGATTTGCGCGTGCGCGTCGACAGCGACGCCGGCCCCCTCGGCCAGATCACCATCAGCCTGGGCGATGCCGACACGCAAAGCGCCAACGCCGGCTATGTCGAGCAGAACGACGCCCCGGTCAACACCCTCCCCGGCACGCAAAACGGCCTGGAAGATGTGGTGCTGAATATCGGTGGCATCAGCGTTGCCGATGTCGATGCCGACCGCGACCCGAACGTCAACGATCGGGCGATCAGCGTGATTCTTACGGTCACTCACGGCACGCTGTTCCTCGGTGTGACAGTGCCGGGCGTTACGGTGAGCGGTGCCAACACCGCGAGTCTGACCCTGACCGGCAATCTCGCCGACATCAACACTGCGCTGGCCAGCCTGCAGTATCTGGGCAATGCCAATTTCAACGGCACCGACACCCTCACCGTGCTCAGCAATGACCGTGGCAACTACGGCGATGCCGACGGCGACGGGATTCCCGGCACGGCCGCCGATGCACTGACCGACACCGACACCCTGCAAATCATCCTCGCCGCCGTCAACGACAACCCGGTCGGCGTCAACGACAGCGCCACGGCACTGGAGGCCGGCGGCACCAACAACGCCTCCGCCGGTATCGACCCGCGCGGCAATGTGCTGACTAACGACACCGACGTCGACATCGCCACCAACGCCGATCAGTTGCACCTGGTGTCGGTCGGCCCCGGCGCCGGCATTCAAACACCAGTGCTCGGTGTAACAGTAATCAACGGCTTGTACGGTCAGTTGGTGATTGGCAGCAACGGTTCCTATCAATACGTCGTCGATAACAACAACGCCGCCGTGCAGGCCTTGCGCGTGTCGGGCCAGACCTTGCAGGACAACTTCAATTACATCCTCGCTGACCTTGCCGGTGAAACCTCGACGGCCACGTTGAGCGTGACCATTCAGGGCGCCAACGACACGCCGCAAGGCATCGACGACGACGGCGTGGCCATCGAGGCCGGCGGCGTCAACAACGGCACGCCGGGCAGCGATGCCACCGGCAATGTGCTGACCAATGATCAGGACGTCGACAGCGCGGCCAACGGCGAAACCCGCACCGTGACCGGTATTCGTCCGGTGGCCGAGGCCGGCGCCGGTAACTTCACCGCTGTCAGCGGGGCCACCGCCATTTCCGGGCTCTACGGTACCTTGACCATCAATCCCGACGGCACTTACAGCTACGTGGTCAACAACAGTAACGCCACGGTGCAGCGGTTGAGCGCCGGGCAACAATTGGTCGAGTTCTTCAGCTACCGGCTGACCGATGCCGGCGGCCTGGACGATGTCGCGCAATTGCGCATCGTCATCCAGGGCGCCAACGACAACCCGGTGGCCAGCGATGACGCGGCGTCGGCACAAGCCGCGTCCACCAACGGCACCGCCTCGGAAAGCAACCCGACTGGCAACGTGATTCAGTTTCCCAGCCGTCCGGGGCCAATCACCCAACCGGGTGGCAATGGCGTCGATCAGGACGTCGATGCCAACGATCAGCCGAGCAGCCAGTTGCTGGTCAACGGCGTGATCAACAAAAGCGAAGCCAGTTACAACCCGGCCGTCGACGTGCTCAGCGGTGTGGCAACGGGCACAACCTCCGCCAACGGCACCGTGGTGGCTGGTCTCTACGGCACCCTGCGCATCGGTGCCGATGGCTCGTTTTTCTACGACGTCGACAGCACCAATGCGCTGGTACAGGCGCTGGCGCCGGGTCAGACCCTGACCGAGTTCTTCACCTACCGCGTCACCGACACCACCGGCCTGACCGACACCGCGCAACTGGTGATTACCGTGCATGGCGTCAACGATCCACCGGTGGCGCAAAACGTCGTTGCGGTGGCCACCGAAGCTGGCGGGTTCAACAACCTGACGCCGGGCGTCAACCCTTCGGGCGACGTCACGGCCAACGATACCGACCCCGATGGCGACCCGTTGACGGTCACGCTGATCAAGTCCGGTGCGAGCGGCGACCCGGGCACGCCCATCGCGGTCAATCTCGGCGGCACGGTGATTGCCGGGCTGTACGGCACGCTGACGATTTTCCCCGACGGCAGCTACGTCTATGAAGTCGATAACAGTAACCCTGACGTTCAGGCGCTGCGTCGCAGCGTCGATCTGCTTTCCGAGCGCTTCACCTACACCGTCAGCGATGGCGTCGGTGCTACACCGCAAACCGACACGGCGGAAATCATCGTGTTAATTCGCGGGCAGAACGACAATCCGCTGGCCAATGATGATGCCGGCGTGGCCATTGAGGCCGGTGGCTTGAACAACAGCCAGCCCGGTCAGGACCCGACCGGCAACGTGCTGGACAACGACACGGATGTCGACGGCGGCGAAGTCCCCGGCGATCTGCCTGATTACGACTATGGCGAAACCCGCGCCGTGTCCTCGGTACGCACCGGCTCAGAGGCTGGCACCGGGACGCCGGGCACATTGGGCACGGAACTGCGCGGCACTTACGGTTGGCTGACACTGAATACCGACGGCAGCTACAGCTATCGCCTCGACAACAGCATGGCCGCCGTGCAGGCCTTGCGCGCCGGCAATACGTTGCTCGACGCGTTCAGCTACGAGGTGATCGACGCCGCCGGCGCCAGCGATCGCGCGACGTTGAACATCACAATTCAAGGACGCAATGACACCCCGATCGCGCAGAACGACAGCAACACCGCCGTTGAAGCCGGCGGCTTGAACAACGCCACGCCCGGAACCAATCCGAGTGGCAACGTGCTGAGCAATGACAGTGATGTCGACGGCAACGGCGAAGTGCTCAGTGTCATCGGGGTCAATCAAGGCTCATCGGTGGGCCTGATCGGCAGCGGCTTCAATGGCACCTACGGCGTTCTCATCCTGAATGCCGATGGCAGTTACAGCTATGTGGTCGACAACCTCAATCCGCAGGTCCAGGCACTGCGCAGCAATGCCGACACCCTCACGGAAACCTTCACCTATCAGATCCGCGACCTGGCCGGCGCCACCAGCACTGCGACGCTGACCATCACCGTGCGCGGGGCCAACGACAACCCGGTCGCCAGCGACGACAGTGCCGTGGCGGTCGAGGCCGGCGGCACCTTCAACGGCACGCCCGGGGTCAATCCGAGCGGTAACGTGCTGACCAACGACAACGATGTCGATGCCAACGACGTCAAACTCGTCACCGGAATTCGCACGGGCAGCGAAGCGGCCGGCGGCACCTTCACCACCGTTGCCGGCGCGCAGACCTTCAATGGTCTGTACGGCACGCTGACCCTCAACACCGACGGTACTTACAGCTACGTGGTCAATAACAGCCTCGCCGCCGTGCAGGCGCTGAAAGTCGGCGATTCGCTGGTGGAAACCTTCACCTACCGCCTGCGCGATATCGCCGGGGCCACCGACAGCGCACAACTGAGCATCCGCATCGACGGTGCCTGGGATGCGCCGGTGGCGGCCAACGACACCGTGCTGGCCGTGGCCGACAACGGCAACGGCAACGGCGTCAACCCGAGCGGCAACGTGCTGCCCAATGACACCGACGTCGACCAGGGTGACAGCAAGACCGTCACCGGTATCCGTTTGGGTACTGAAGACGCCGGCGGCAGTCTGGCCGGGGTCACGGCTGGCACCGACAACAGCAACGGCACGCTGATCAACGGCCTCTACGGGCAGTTGATCATCGGCGCCGATGGCAGCTTCACCTACAACCTCGATTCGAACAATGCGGCGGTGCTGGCTTTGGGGCCGCTGCAATTTCTCAATGAGCGCTTTACCTATCAGGTCAGCGACCGTGGCGGGCAGAACGATCTGGCGGAAATCCACATCATCATTCGCGGGCGCAACATTGCACCGGTGGCCAACACCGACACAGCGACGGCGATCGAGGCCGGTGGTAGCAACAACGATCAACCTGGCCTCAACCCCGGCGGCAATGTGCTGGACAACGACACCGACGCCGAAAGCGATCCGCTGTCGGTGATCGGCATTCACACCGGCACCGTCAACGCAATCGGCACGGTCGGCAGCGTCGGCACTTCACTGCGCGGGCTGTATGGTGACCTGCTGATCAACGCCGACGGCAGCTACACCTACACCGTCGACAACAATCTCTCTGCCGTCCAGGCCTTGCGCCAGAGCGGCCAGACGCTCAATGAAGTGTTCAGCTACACCATTGTCGACCGTTGGGGCGACACCAGCAGCGCCGAGTTGCGCATCACCGTCGATGGCCGCAATGACACGCCGGTCGCCGTCGATGACAGCGCCACGGCGGTCGAGGCTGGCGGCGTCAATAACGGCACGCCGGGCAGCAACGCCACGGGCAACGTGCTGGACAACGATACCGACGTCGACAGCGTCGCCAATGGCGAAGGCAAACAGGTGCAAAGCGTCAGCAATCAGGCCGGCCAGTCCACCGGCGCCGGGCAAGTGTTGATCGGCCTCTATGGGCAACTGACGTTGAACGCCGATGGCAGCTACACCTACGTCATCGACAACAACAACCCCGTGGTCCAGGCCTTGCGCACGGCGGGCGAAACCCTCAGTGAAACCTTCACCTACCGCATGGTCGACACGGCCGGCGCGACCTCGGACGCACGCCTGACCGTGGTCATTCAGGGCGCCAATGACGCGCCGGTCGCGCAGAACGACAGCGGGTTCGCCAGTGACCAGTCCCCTGCCCCGCAAACCACCGGCAACGTGCTGCCCAACGATGGCGACGTCGATAACAACGACGGCCTCGTCGTGGTCGGCATTCGCACTGGCGCCGAGGCGGATGGCGGCACGTCCGGTGTCATTGGCCAGCCCATCATCGGTCTCTATGGCACGCTGGTGTTGAACGCCGACGGCAGCTACACCTACACCATCGACCAGAACAACCCCGCCGTCCTCGCCGCCGCCGGTCTAGGGCAGATTCTGCGCGACGTGTTCACCTACACGATCAACGACCGTGCCGGCGCCAGCGATCAGGCGGAACTGGTGATCACCCTCGACATCGCCACGCCGTTCATACCGGCACCGGGCGGCAACAACTTCGAGCGTGACCCGAACACCCTGAACCGCAATTTCCTGATCCCTGATCCGCAGCCGGCGGTGTTTGTCACACCGGTGGTCGAGCGTGCGGCAGAAATCTCCGAGCTGTCGGCCTGGGGCGTCGATGGCAGCAACCTGCGGCTGGCGGCGGTCGGCGAGTTCACCAGCGAATCAGTGGGCAACGGTCTGGGCCTGGTGCCGGGGCAATTCGTTCAGCAAGCGGTGCGTACCAGTCGCCTCGAAAGCGAACTGGACCTGCTGTGGATTCAGGGGCGTCAGGGCCGCACCGGTTTGAGCGCCGACGGTTTGTTGAGCGATCCGTCGTTGTTCACCTTGAACCCGGCCGACTTGACGCACAGTCCGGCACACCTGGAAAAGCCTCATGAAAAACCCCGGGCCAAGGGCTTCAGCGCGCAATTGCGCGATGCAGCGCAGCGGCGCACACCCCGATAAAGCGGTCGACCTGAAGAAAAACTCGAAGAATGCAAAGGAATGAACATGCGCCTACACGCGACCCGGCTTCTCAGTACCGCCATCGCTTCTGCACTGTTGCTCAGTGCTTGCTCATCCACGGAGCCGAAACCCTCCACCGATGAAGAAAACCGCCAACGGATCATTGCCGACCAGTCACGCATGTATTCCGGTCAGGAGCCGGTCACCGCGCCGATTACCTTTTACGAAGCCGCCGCGCGGGCGCTGAAATACAACCTCGACTATCGCCTCAAATTGATGGAAAGCGCGCTGGCCTCGGACCTGCGCGATGTTTCCAGCCATGAAATGCTGCCGCGTCTGGTCGCCTCGGCCGGTTACGCCGGGCGTGACAACGACTCCGGTGGCACCTCGATCGGCATCGAAGACCGCCAGGTCAGCTTGCGTCCGTCGACCTCGGAAGAACGCTATCGCGAAGTCTACGGTCTGGGCTTGAGCTGGAGCCTGCTGGATTTCGGCGTGGCGTATTACCGCACGCAACAAAAATCCGACCAGATCCTCATGGCCGAAGAACGCCGGCGCAAAGTCGCGCAGAACGTTCTGCAGGACGTGCGCAACGCTTATTGGCGCGCGCTCGGCGCTCAACGCCTGATGCCGGAAGTCGACAAACTGTTGATGCGCACCCACACCGCACTGACCTCTGCCCGCCAGGCGGAAACCCGTGGCCTGCTGCCGCGTCAGGAAATCCTCGCTTATCAGCGCGCGCTGCTCGACTCGATCTACCTGCTGACCGTGCGCCGTCAGGATCTGGAGTTCGCCCAGGCTGAGCTGTCGGCGCTGATGTCGTTGCCGCCGGGCTCGAAAATGATCCTCGCCGACATGCCCGACCCGCCGCTGCCGGAAGTTCGTCAGAGCATGGCGCGGCTGGAACAGCTGTCGCTGGAGAACCGCCCGGAAATCATGGAAGAGTGGTACCGCAAACGCGTCAATCAAAAGGATCTGGAAATCGCCAAGGCGCAATTGTGGCCGAACGTCAGCGTCGATTTCGGCTACAAGTACGACTCCAACAAATACCTCTACAACAACGACTGGATGAGCACCGGCCTGCAAGTGTCGATGAACCTCATTCGCCTGCTGCAACTGCCGTCGTTGAACGCGGCGGAAAAATCCCAGAGTGAAACCGACGATACCCGCCGCGTAGCGCTGTCGATGGCGATTCTCACCCAAGTACGGGTCGGCACCCTGCGCTATCAGCTGGCGCGGCAGGAAGTGGAGTTTGCCGAAGACAGCCTGCGCGTCGACCGCAGCCTGCTCGATTACGCGCAAGCGGCGAAAACCGGCGCGCTGGGCTCGGAACTGGAAGTGATTCGCTCCGAGGGCCGTTATCTGCTGTCGCGTTATCAGCGTGAAGCGGCGTTCTCCAGTGCGCAGGCTGCGTGGGGGCGGATGTACAACTCGGTGGGGCTGGACGTGCTGCCCAAGGAAATCTCGCAACACGACATCAAGACCCTGGCCCGGGAAATCCAGCGCACCTTGAATGAACAAGAACAACAACGCCTGCTCGCCGCCACTTCGCAAGGAACGCCGAATGCGCAAAATCGCCCGTGAGTCCCGTGTCGGGGCCCTGTTGTTGGCCAGTCTGATCCTGCCCGTCCACGCTGAAGACAGCCCGTCGGCCCCCGCGCTGGAAAGTGCCAGCGCGATTCGTGTGCTGCTCGCCGCCGAACTGGAAACCACCCTCTCCAGCCAGATGGCCGGCACTCTTGGTGAGTTGAAAGCCGGGTTCGGCGAGCAGGTCGCCAAGTCCGAATTGCTCGCCCGCTTCAACTGCAATGAAGCCGAAGCGCGCTCGAAAGTCGCGGCGGCGGAACTGGCCATGGCCAAACAGAACCTGCAAGCGAAACAGCAATTGCGTCAGCTCAACGCGGTGGGTGATATCGAAGTGTCGATGGCCAATACCGAAGTGCAAAAGGCTGACGGCGCGCGGGCCATGGGCGCGGCGCAAAGCAGTTACTGCCAGGTGCTCGCGCCGTTTTCCGGGCGCGTGGCCAAGGTTTACGTCAAGCCCTACCAAACCGTTTCGGCCGGTACGCCGCTGTTCGATCTGGTCAGCGACGGTGCGCTGAAAGTACGTCTGAACGTGCCGTCGAACCTGCTTAAAGACCTCAAGCCCGGTTTGCCGCTGCAAGTCAGCATCCATGAAACCGGCAAGACCTACCCGGCTCATGTCAGCGCCATTAACTCGCGGGTCGATGCGGTGGCGCAGACCGTTGAACTGGAAGCCCAACTCAACAACAAATACCCCGACCTGATGGCCGGCATGAGCGGCACGGCGCAATTCGAACAAGCCGCTCGCCCATGACCATGAACGAGCCGCTGCCCCACCCTCACCTGCTGCTCGAACTCGATGCACTGCGCGATAAAGCCATGGCCGCTGACTCGCTGAACAGTCTGGCGTTCAGCATGGCCAACGACTTATACCCGTTGTTGCAGTTTCATCAGGCGCTGGTGTTTGCCCAGCGTGAATCGTCGCTGGAATTGCTCAACGTCTCTGGCCTGTCACGGCCCAGTGAGGATTCGCCGTATCTGGTCTGGCTGCGCCGCGCCAGTCGCTGGGTCGCGGCGCAAGTGCCCGACGCGGAGCCAGTATGGCTCGCTCAGGAAACCGCCGCGCCGCCAGCAGACATTGCCGAAGGCTGGAACGAATGGTGGCCGTCGGGGCTATGGTGCATTCCGCTGCACGATCGCGACAATCAACGGCTGGGCCTGCTGATCCTGTTGCTGGAGCAAGAACCGCCGGCGGTGTTGTGGCAACACCTCAAAGGGTTGGTCGCGACGTGGGCGTATTGCTGGTCGGCGTTGACCCGGCGCAAGCGTTTCAGGCGCTGGCGGCCGAATCGCAAGCAATTGCTGCTGGTAGCGATTGTGCTCGCTGCGCTGCTGTTGTTGCCGGTGCGGCAAACGGCATTGGCGCCGACGGAAATCGTCTCGCGGCAGGCGCAGATCATCAGTTCGCCAATCGATGGTGTGATCGAAAAGATTCAGGTTCGGCCCAATCAACCGGTGGGCGCCGGCACGCCGCTGTTTTCCCTCGATGAAACCACCCTGCGCAGCCGCGCCGAAGTGCTCGGCAAGGAAGTTGCGGTGGCCGATGCCGAATTGCAGGC
Source organism: Pseudomonas fluorescens (assembly GCF_001648775.1). Classification (GTDB taxonomy): domain Bacteria; phylum Pseudomonadota; class Gammaproteobacteria; order Pseudomonadales; family Pseudomonadaceae; genus Aquipseudomonas; species Aquipseudomonas fluorescens_M. Next base: position 253,902 of record NZ_LVEJ01000010.1, on the reverse strand, counting down.
GGCCAGTCAGCGCGCGTTCGACAACCCGCAAAGCAAAAGTGAACTGACCTTGCTTGCCGGGCGCGCGCAGCAACGGCGAGCGGAGCTGGCGGCGGTGCAGGCGCAACTCAAACGCACGCAAGTGCTGTCGCCACGCGGCGGCGTCGCGGTGTTCAGCGATCCCAATGACTGGCTGGGCAAACCGGTCGTGACTGGCGAACGCATCATGCAAGTGGCTGACCCGGCGCAACCGGCCATGCTGATTCAATTGGCCGTGGCCGACGCGATCGCCCTGGAACCGGGCGCAGAAGTGACGTTGTTCCTCACCGCCTACCCGCTGACCCCACTCAAAGGGCAGATCCTCGAAACCAGCTATCAGGCACGCCCCAGCGATGAAGGTGTGGTCGCTTATCGCTTGCTCGCCAGTATCGACGGCACCCCGGAACACGCACGCCTCGGCCTGCACGGCACGGCGAAGATTTACGGCGGACGGGTCATGCTCGGTTATTACTTGTTGCGCCGGCCGCTGGCGACACTGCGTGCGTGGAGTGGCTGGTAATGCACGAACCCGCCGACCTGCCTGTGCCGCCGCTGCGCGAAGACTTGCGCCTGAGCGAAGCGGCCCATGGCAGCAACGGCGAACCGGCGTGGGTGATTCAGGACACGGTGATCAATCGTTTCTACCGTATCGGCTGGCTGGAATTCGAGTGCCTGCTGCGCTGGGGTCAGTCACCACGGCAGATCAGCGAGCAGATTGCCGACGACACCGCGCTGAAACCCGATGTCGAGCAAGTCCTCGATTTCCGCCAGTTTCTCGAACAGCATCAATTGCTGCGCGCCGGGCCTGCCGCGCTGGAACGTTTGAAGGATAAAAGCGAGCAAGGCAGTTGGCTGACCTGGCGCTGGTGGCTGCACCATTACCTGTTTTTCCGCATTCCGTTGCTGCGCCCGCAACAGCCGTTGCAGGTGTTGGCTCGGGCACTGGGCTGGGTGTTTCACCCGTTGACCGGGATTGTGGTGCTGAGCCTGAGCCTGCTCGGGATCATTCTGGTATTGCAGCAGTGGGACGTGTTCACCAGCGCCGTGGTCGAGTCGTTTTCCACCGAAGGCCTGTTCAGTTTCGCCTTGGCGCTGATCGTCGCAAAAACCTTGCATGAACTTGGCCATGCCTTGGTCGCGACGCGCCTGGGCTTGCGTGTCGGGCACATGGGCATCGCGTTTGTGGTGATGTGGCCGATGCTCTACACCGACACCGGCGAGAGCTGGAAACTCAGTCGTTCGCGGCAAAGACTGGCCATTGCCTCGGCAGGCATCGTCACCGAACTGTCGCTGGCCGGACTGTCGACGCTGGGTTGGGCGTTGTGCGATCCGGGCGCCTTACGCAATGCGCTGCTGTACCTGGCGACCACCAGTTGGTTGTTGTCACTGGCGCTGAATGCCAGCCCATTCATGCGCTTCGATGGCTACTTCATTCTTTCCGACCTGCTGGATTTCCCCAACCTGCACGAACGCGCCTCGGCACTCGCGCGCGTGACGTTGCGGCGCAATCTGCTGGGGCTGCAAGAGGACTGGCCGGAAACCTTTCCCACGGGTCAGCGCCGCTTGTTGGTGACCTTCGCGATCATCACTTGGGTGTATCGCCTGGTGCTGTTTCTGGGGATCGCCCTGGCGGTCTATCTGTTTTTCTTCAAGGTTCTGGGGATTTTCCTGTTCATGGTCGAACTGTCGTGGTTTATCGCCCTGCCCGTGATGCGCGAACTGGGCCACTGGTGGAAAAATCGGGCGGCGATTCCGAGTCGCCGAAAACTGGCGTTCTATGCGCTGTTGCTGGCGATTCTGGTGGGTCTGGCGATGCCGTGGCGCACGCAGATCGATGCGGTCGGCGTGGCCCGTGCCGAGCATCAATTACGCGTGTACGCGCCCTACCCGGCACGCCTGCAATCGATTCACCCGGACGGCCCGGTCAAGGCTGGGGAAACCCTGATCACCCTTGATGAGCCGGACATCGCTTCACGCCTGCAATCCAGCGAAGCCAATGCCCGCAGTTACGAAGCGAGATTATCGGGGCTGATCGCCGACCCCGGCGGTCTGGCCGAAGACGCCGTGACCCGTCAGCGCCTTAACGTGCAGTTCGAAGAAGCCCGCGCCGCGCGCTCGGAAATCGCCCGGCTGAACTTGCAAACACCGTTTGCCGGCGTCTGGCTGGACGTCAATCCGGACTGGAAACCGGGGCAATGGGTTGGTCGGCAGGAATCGCTGGGCATGCTGATTGATCCGCGCAGTTGGCAGGTTGACGCGTATGTCGCGCAGGATCAGGTGCATCGCATGGCCACTGGCGATCGCGTGCGCTTTTATCCGGATGGCCAGACCGCGCCACTCAGCGGTCGCGTGGTGCAAATCGGTAGCACCCGTGCTGGTCAGTTGTCGCACCGCATGTTGTCCTCGCGCTTTGGCGGGCCGGTGCCGACCACCAATGCCGAACACGCGTTGATACCGAGCAGTGCGTTGTTTCAGGTATTGATTCAGCTGGATGAGCCGTTGCCGAGCCTGCGCGAGACCCGTGGGCATCTGAAAATCGAGGGTGAGCGTCGCAGCTTGCTCGGGGACGGTGTGACTCATGTGCTTGCAGTGTTGATGCGCGAAAGTGGTTTTTGACCCAAAGGTATGCACCTGAAACCATGGAGAACCTGTGCCAGGGGAGAACCTGTGGCGAGGGAGCTTGCTCCCGCTGGACTGCGCAGCAGGCCCAAGCTTTAAAACAGGGGCCGCTTCGCGGCCCAGCGGGAGCAAGCTCCCTCGCCACGGAGGCTGTTGTGTTTTCGATATCTCAGCCGGCGGCGACGAAGATAATGATCGGCCCGCACACCGCCAGCAGCACGTTGGAAATCGCATAACACACGGTAAAGCCGATCACCGGGGTGTTACTCCCCGACTGTTCGATGATCTTGTTCATCGACGCCGCTTCCGTCTGCGCGCCGGCCAATGCGCCAAACAGAATCATCGGGTGCAAGCGCAGAACATAGCGGCCGAAATACAGCGCCACCAGCGGCGGCAGAATCGTCACCACCGCGCCGGACAGCAACAGCGCCAGGCCTTGCTCTTTCATCGCGGCAAAGGCTGCTGGCCCGGCGAGCAAACCGACTACCGCGCCAAACGCGGTCAAGCCAAACTCGGAAAACGCCCATTGCGCCGCTGGCGGCAACGCGCCGATTTCCGGGTGGCGCGAGTTGTACCAGCCAATCAGCAGCGCGGCGACCAGCACCCCGCCGCCGATCCCCAGCTCCACCGGGATCATGCCAATGTGGGTCGACAACAACCCCAGCAACGAACCGAGCACCATGCCCAGGGTGTGCATGGCGATATCGCTTTTGTAGTTGTTCTTGCGGATGCGCCCCAAGCGCTTGGCAATCGCCTCGACACTGGCAGTGCGCCCGGTCAGCGAAATCACATCGCCGCGCCGCAGCACAGTGTTGGGCAGCAACGGCAAGTCGTAGCCCTGACGGCTGATGTTGTTGACGAAGCATCCCAGTCGCCGGTCGGTGGCCAGGCGCGATTTGGCTTGATGGATGGTTTTGCCGGCGAACTCCGCCGAGGTCAGCACGATGTCTACCTCACGGGTCGGAAACGACAGGGCTTCGGGATGATCGATCTCCGGCCCGACCCAGTGACTGAGGTTGCCCACCGCATCGCGCAAGGCGTAAACGCCGATGACGTCGCCGGCCATGAGCACAAAGTCTTCGTCACGCTCGATAACTTTGCCGGCGCGCATCACGCGCTCGACGGTCAGCGATTCGTGTGGCTGTTCCAGATCGATGATGCGCAGCCCGGCGGCCTGACCGTTTTCCGCGACCTGATGCGCGCGTACCACCATGCGCGTATAGGGCACGGTGATCGCCTCCTCTTCCTTGGCGATACCCAGTTCCAGCTCCAGTTCACGCGCCGATTCGCGCAGATTCACCCCGAGCAGCTTCGGTGCAATGCTGCCGACAAACACGATCAAACCGATGGTGCCGAACAAGTAGGTAATCGCGTAAGCAATTGCCATGTGGCTGTTGAGTTGCGCCTTGGCCGCAGCATCAATTGTCAGTTGATTGATCGCGCTGGTCGCGGTGCCCATGATCGCCGTGTCGGTCAGCGCGCCGGCACCGAGGCCGGCGGTAAACCCGGCATCGAAATCAAACACCGAGTACATCAGCAGAATCGCCCCCAGCGCCGTGGCGCACAGCACCACCGAGAGCACCACCAGTTTCAGTGTGCCGCGATTGAGGCTGCCGAAAAACTCCGGGCCACTCTTGAAACCAACGGCGTAGATGAACATCACGAAAAACACCGACTTCAAGCCCGCCGGTACTTCCAGGCCGATCTGCCCGATCAGCAAGCCCATCAGCAGCGCACCGGCCACCGAGCCCAAGTGAAAACTGCCGATGCGAATCCGACCGATAAACACACCCAGGGCAATCGCCAGAAACACGGCGATTTCCGGGTCAGTGCGTAAGGCGTGGAGGATGAATTCGAGCATGGGGCGAACTCCCTTTGAGCGGCGGTCACTGATCCTTCGGTTCTTGAGCTGGCGCGGTGTACCACTTGTCCCTTGGCACCCACTTCTCTTGTTGCGGATCGCCCAGATAGTGCGGCGACATGATCTGCACGCCGTACTCATTGAACACGTCCTGAATATTGGCGTGGAGCATGCTCAGCAACACCGCGCGCGGGCGCGGCTGGCTCGGAATTGCCTGGGCGACCAGCCGGTACTCGGGGTAGAAATCCGACAACGCGGTCTGGAACACCTGCGCTGGCGGATCTTCGAGCACGCCCGGCGTGCGTTTCGCCGCTTCCAGCAGCATCGCCTCGACCTGACGCCAGGGCGTGTCGTAGCCGATGGTCACCACCGTATCGACGACATAACCGGGACCTTGCACGGTGCGTGAATAGTTTTTGGTGACGGTGCCGGTGATCATCGAATTGGGCAGCGTCAGCACTTCACCCAGACCGGTACGAATCCGTGTGGTGAACATGCCCAGCTCGGTGACGGTGCCTTCGTATTCGCCAATTTTCACGAACTCGCCGGGGCGCAAGGTGCGCGTGTAGGTGAGGATCAAACCGGCGGCAGCCTGCCCTACTACGCTGGTCGCGCCGAGGGAAATCATCAGGCCGATCAGCACCGACAAGCCTTTGAACGCATCGGTACCGGCACCCGGCAGATACGGATAAGCCATCGCCAGAGCAAACAGCCAGACCGCCAGCGCCGTCAGGCGTTGGGTCGGTTGCAGGGTTTCGTGATTGAGCCAGCTGAACGTCCCCGGCGTGGCCATGCGCCGCAGGATCCGCCGGGTGAACGCAGTGACGCCACGGGCGATAAAGAAAATCGCCAGGGCCACGCCCAGTCCGGGAATCGCATCGACGATGCCTTGCAACAAATACCCGGCCAGCTCGAACAGGTAGTTGTTGAGGCTTTCGCCCCATGGCCGCGTATAGGGAAACCGCGACAGGACAAAACCCAGCCATTCGTAGGTCAACAGCAAAATCAGCAGCCAGCGCAGCAGCAACAGCAAACGGCTGACCAAGGGATAAAGGAAGTTGGAATCGATCAGTTGTACCCGCCCGACTTTCAGCGCCTGGGTGTGGCGATCCATCAATGCGGGGAGTTTTGCCAGCAACTTGCGGCGCAGATACGCCAGACACCACAGCAACACAACGTAAATCAGCGTGGCCACGGCGGCCAGTCCCAGTGAGCGCAGGATCATCTGCAGGTTGCGCGCCTCACGGGTTTCAGTGACCACCTGGCGCAGTTTTTCTGCAGCGCCTTCGGCGGCTTGTTGCACCGAGGAGTATTCGAGGCTGTCGATGTCCTTGGGCGCGACGATGAAGGCACGCTTGTCACCGATCAGCACCATGTAGCTGTTCTGGATCGAGTCGGTGGTGATGTTCAGCGCCGCGTCTTCGTCCAGCGCCTCGCTGATGACCATTTTCGCGCGCTTGACCCGCGAGGCCGGCGCCTCGCCCAGTATGGTCGCGCGAAACAGCATGATGCTGCGGTTGGCGACCTTCAGCTCTACCGCTTCGTCGACCGGTTTTGTCGCCTCATCGGCCGCCCAGCCGAGCCCGCTCCAGAGCGCTGCGAACACTACTATCCAAACCGCCAGCAGCCTGCTTCGCATGCGCCTGTTTCCTTACGCCCAAATGTCAGAGAGGGATACGTAAGCCAGCGTAGTTGAGCGATGAACGGTTGTCAGATTCCCTCAGGCCAATAAATGTCACGGCAGATTTTCTTTGCGCTGGCTCTCCAGAAGCTCGGTGACATCGGCCGGTTGATACACCCAGCCGATGAACAGCTCATAGCCAACCGCAAGAATCACCGGCCCGGTGAACAAACCAATAATGCCGCTGGTGACCATGCCCCCAAGCGCGCCGATCAGCACCACCGGCATCGGCACCGCCACCCCGCGACCCAACAACATGGGTTTGAGGACATTGTCAGAGAGCCCGGCAATCGCCATCCACACCGCAAAAACAATCGTGCTGACACTGACACCGTCCTGAGCAAATACGTAGATCACCACAGGCAGCGTGATCAGCAGCACCGGTAATTGGGTGATGCCCAGCAGCAACACCATCAAGGCGAGAATGCCGGCGGCGGGTACGCCCATGACCACCAGCGCCACGCCGACCAACAGCATCTGAATAAACGCGATGCCGACCACACCCTGCGCCACGGCGCGGATGGTCGCCGTGCACAGTTCGGCAATCTGCGGGCCGCGCACCGGCCCGGAAATGCGTGTGGTCACAGCAATCGCTGTCCGGTGGCCGCGCTCGCCGTGGTGCATGATCAACCCGGCGACGATCAAGGCAATCACAAACACCACGATGCCGGCTCCGACACCGGCGGCTTGATGCAACACCACTTTGCTCCAGTCCTTGAGGTGTGGCGCCAATTCCTGAAACGCCCAGCTCAGATCCTGTGACGCGTGCATCCAGATGCCGTACAGCGGCGCACCAATCAGCGGCCAGCCTTCGACACTGGCCGGTGGCGGCGGTATCTCGAACTGCCCGGCTTCGAACGTGTGCATGCTGCCCTTGATCGAATCGGCAATCGAAGCACCCAGCAGGCTTAACGGCAGCATCAAAATCACCAGGCCCAGCAGCACCAGAATGATTGCCGCCCAGCCGTAGCGATTACCGAGTTTCGCGCCCAGCAACTGGTTTAGCGGATACAGGGTGACCGCGAGGATCAGCGCCCAGAGCATGACATTGAGAAACGGATGAAAAATGTCGTAGCAGAACAGCACCAGGATGGTGATCAGACCCGCTCGAATGAGCACGTCCAGCAGTGCTCTGGAACTCTGAAACGCTATCAGCGGTTTGTCTTCCATTTCGGCTCTCCTGATTGGGCCACCGTTGAACCGATCTGAGCCTAGTTCACAACTGGCCGATCGGCTCGACTGGTGCTCCAGCCAATTCACGACTAAACCTGAAGGCTGATCTTCATTGATAAGGACGCCGGGATGAAATCTACGCATTCCCTGATTATTCTCGCGCTGGCAGGCTCAGGTGGTCAGGCGTTGGCGGGGGGTATTGATCTGTATGAAGCGGGTCAGGAAGGTGCGGGGCTGGCCAATGCCGGCTCGGCCGCGTTGGCCACCGACCCGAGCGTGCTGATGAGTAACCCGGCCGGTATTGCTGCGCTCAAGGGGACGCAAATCAGCCTGACCGGTCAGGCCATCTTCGGTGGGCTGGGCTTTGATCGCGACAGCGACAATGACTTTTCCGGCAACGAGGGCGGCAACCCACTGCCGATCCTTCCAGGCACGAGTTTCTTTATCAGCCATGAGCTCAATGATCGCGCCAGTATCGGCTTCGGCATGTATGGCAACTTCGGCCTGAGCGTGAAATACGATGATGACTGGGCCGGGCGCTACTTCAGCCAGGAATCGACGCTGATCGGCATTTCGATGCAGCCGACTTTCGCCTACAAGATCACCGATGACCTGTCGGTGGGCATTGGCCCGCGTCTGGTCTATGGCTACTACTACACAAAAATGGCCATCGACAATAACGCCTTCCTGCCGGGCACGCCGTTTCAGGAAGATGGAAAGTTGCAGTACAAGGACACCGACATCGGCACCGGAATCAATCTCGGCCTGCGCTATCAGGTGAATGAGCGCACCACCGTCGGTCTGGCCTACACCAGCAAGGTCAAACTGGAGTTCAAGGATTCGCCATCAGTCCACGGTATTCGCAATCCACTGCTCAATCTGGCGCTGTCGCGGCTGGATGTCGACGAGCTGGAAATCGACATGAACATTCCGCAGACCGCGACCCTGAGCATTGCCCATCAACTGAACGAACAATGGACGCTGCTGAGTTCGGTGAACTGGCAGGACTGGAGCGACTTTGCCGACATCGGTGTGTCGGTGGACAGCGCCGCCGGCGACGTGTCCCGCTCGGTCGACCGCAAGTATCAAGACACCTGGCACCTGTCGATCGGTGCGCAAAATCAGCTCAGCCCGAAACTGCGCTGGAACATGGGCGTGGGCTACGACAGCTCCGCCGTCAAAGACAAGGATCGCACCGTCGACAACCCGATGAACGAGACCTGGCGACTGGCGACCGGCCTGAGTTACAAACTGGCGGAAGACACTGACATCAACCTCAATTACACGCTGGTGTGGCTTGGCGACATGGATGTGCAGCAAACCAAGCGCAATGGGCAGACGCTGTCGGGCAGCTATCCCAACAGTGCGTTACATATTGTTGGTGGTGGCGTGACCTGGCGGTTTTGATCGGGCCGATCAGCGCTCCAGCATGCCGTGACACAACAAGTGCAGAACCCCGCGCATGTGCAAGGCGTGCGCGGTGCGGTCCGGGGTTTCCTGCGTCGCCAAGCGAATGAACGCCATGTTCGCGTACTGGTTGAACAACGTTGCCACGACGTCGAGATCAATCGATTCGCGTACTTTTCCCGTCTGCTGGAAATGCAGAAGCAGCGCTTTGGTCTCTTCGATCACGGCGGCGTTCCACGGGCTCATCGCTTCGGCCAGCTCACCCGTCAACAGAAACGGTGCCAGTTCCCGCCACAGTGAAGCCGGCATCGCCTGTAGCTGGTAATCGGTCATCAGCCCTTCGAACGTGCACAACGCTTCCAGTGGATCGCTGGCATCGTCCAGATTCGCCCGCGCCTCGCGCATGGCTTGCTCGTCAGGTTGCTTGAGCAAGGCCAGCAGAATTTCCTGCTTGCCGCCGAAATAATTCACCACCGTCGGTGCGGAAACGCCCGCCTGCACGGCGATCTGGTCCAGCGTGGTCGCCGCAAAACCGTTGCGCTTGAACAGCTCCAGCGCTGCGGCGGCGATGATTTCCCGGCGCTGTTCCTTCTGCCGCTCTCTGAGTCCGCTCATGTTGCCTCTGATGATTCCTTGCCAATGACGCTCAGCCTACGGAAATGTTTTTTCATCGACAAATATTTTCTTTACAAAAATATTTTTAAGTGACAAAACTTTACCCGTGCAACGCTGGAATGAACGCACTCACTCATCCCGTTTATCTGGAGATCAGCCATGTCCGCCGAATTCGACCGCACCACCCGTGATTATCAAGCTGCCGACGCGGCCCACCACATCCACGCGTTCGTCGATCAGAAGGCCCTCAACGAGGAAGGCCCACGGGTGATGGTCAGCGGCGATCGCCTGGCGTTGTGGGACAACGACGGCAATCGATACCTGGACGGCATGTCCGGGCTGTGGTGCACCAACCTCGGTTACGGGCGCAAGGATCTGGCGGCAGCGGCGACTAAACAACTGGAACAACTGCCCTACTACAACATGTTCTTCCACACCACTCACCCGGCGGTGATCGAGCTGTCCGAGTTGCTCTTCAGCTTGCTGCCCAAGCACTACAGCCACGCGATCTATACCAACTCCGGCTCCGAAGCCAACGAAGTGCTGATCCGCACGGTGCGCAAGTTCTGGCAGGTGATGGGCAAGCCCGAAAAGAAAATCATGATCGGCCGCTGGAATGGCTACCACGGCTCGACCCTGGCGGCGACGGCGCTGGGCGGCATGAAATTCATGCATGAAATGAGCGGCACCATTCCCGATGTGGCGCACATCGATGAGCCGTACTGGTTCGCCCACGAAGGTAACCTCAGCCCGGAAGAATTCGGCCTGCAAGCCGCGCGGCAACTGGAAGAGAAGATTCTCGAACTGGGCGCCGACAAGGTCGCAGCCTTCGTCGCCGAACCGTTCCAGGGCGCGGGCGGCATGATTATTCCGCCGGCCACTTACTGGCCCGAGATTCAGCGCATCTGCCGTCAATATGACGTGTTGCTGTGTGCGGACGAAGTGATTGGCGGGTTCGGTCGCACCGGCGAATGGTTCGCGCATCAGGCCTTTGGTTTTGAGCCTGACACGCTGTCGATCGCCAAGGGCCTGACCTCCGGTTACATCCCTATGGGCGGTTTGATTCTGTCGCGGCGCATGGCTGAAGCATTGGTCGAGAAAGGTGGCGTGTTTGCCCACGGCCTGACCTATTCCGGGCACCCGGTGGCGGCCGCTGTGGCGATTGCCAATCTCAAGGCCTTGCGTGATGAAGGGGTGGTCGCGCAGGTGAAATCCGACACCGGGCCGTATCTGCAGAATTGCCTGCGCGAGGTGTTCGGCAATCACCCGTTGGTCGGTGAGATTCAGGGCGTTGGTCTGGTGGCCGCGTTGCAATTCGCTGAGGACAAGGCCACGCGCAAGCGCTTTGCCAATGAAAACGATATTGCCTGGCGATGCCGCACGATTGGCTTCGAGGAAGGGTTGATCATTCGCTCGACGTTGGGGCGGATGATCATGGCGCCAGCGTTGATTGCCACGCGTACGGAGCTGAATGAGCTGATCGACAAGACGCGGATTGCGGTGGATCGCACGGCGCGGGAGTACGGGGTTTTGTAAATGGAATGATGGGTTGTTTGGGCTGACGCCTTCGCGAGCAAGCTCGCTCCCACATTTGGAATGCATTCCACTTGGCTCCCTGGCTCCATATTTGAAATGCAATCCTTGTGGGAGCGAGCTTGCTCGCGAAGGGCTCACCGAGGAGTCATTGTCGTACAAACAACAATCCCGCCGATTACTCCGCGCGCCGCTTGGTGTTAAATAGGCGCCAGTCTTAACCTTGTCGCGTAAAGCCGTGCAACGAGAACCGCTATGAACACCCATTCCAGGAAAAACACCTCTATTCCAACGGCGGTGACCGCATGATCGAAGTCACCGAAGTTTCCATTGTCCAACTGCGTGCCGCGCTGGAATCCGGCCAGACCACTTCGGTGGAGCTGGTGCAGGCGTATCTGGCCCGTATCGATGCCTATGACGGCGCTGACACACCGACGGCGCTGAATGCCGTGATCGTGCGCAATCCTGAAGCGCTCAACGAAGCGCGGGCATCCGATGCCCGCCGTGCAAAGGGCGAAACCCTCGGCCCGCTTGATGGCATTCCTTACACCGCCAAGGACAGCTATCTGGTCAAGGGCCTGACCGCTGCGTCCGGCAGCCCGGCCTTCGCCGATCTGGTTGCCCATCGCGACGCCTTCACCATCGAACGTCTGCGCGCCGCCGGAGCGATTTGCCTGGGCAAGACCAATATGCCGCCGATGGCCAATGGCGGCATGCAGCGCGGGGTGTATGGCCGCGCCGAAAGTCCTTACAACGCCGATTACCTGACGGCGCCGTTTGCCTCCGGTTCGTCCAACGGTGCCGGCACTGCCACCGCTGCCAGTTTCGCCGCCTTCGGTCTGGCTGAAGAAACCTGGTCGAGCGGGCGTGGCCCGGCGTCGAACAATGGTTTGTGCGCCTACACGCCGTCGCGCGGGGTGATCTCGGTGCGTGGCAACTGGCCGCTGACGCCGACCATGGACGTGGTCGTGCCTTACGCGCGCACCATGGCTGATTTGCTCGAAGTGCTCGACATCGTGGTGGCCGAAGACCCGGACACCCGTGGCGACCTGTGGCGCCTGCAGCCGTGGGTGCCGATCCCGAGTGTCAGTTCCGTGCGCCCCGCCGCTTACAGCGAACTGGCCGCCGACGCCAAGGCGCTGGCCGGCAAGCGTTTCGCCGTGCCGCGCATGTTCATCAATGCCGACCCTGAAGCCGGCACCAGCGACGCACCGGGTATCGGTGGCCCGACCGGCCAGCGCATCAACACCCGCGCCTCGGTGATCGACTTGTGGAAGCAGGCACGTCAGGCGCTCGAAGCCGCCGGTGCCGAAGTCATCGAAACCGATTTCCCGCTGGTGTCCAACTGCGAAGGCGATCGTCCCGGCGCGCCGACGGTGTTCACCCGTGGTCTGGTCTCGAAAGAGTTCCTCCACCATGAACTGTGGGATTTGACTGCCTGGGCGTTCGACGATTTCCTGCAGGCCAACGGTGACCCGAAACTCAATCGTCTGGTCGACGTCGACGGGGCGAAGATTTTCCCGCACGAACCGGGCACGCTGCCTAACCGTGAAGGCGATCTGGTGGCGGGCATGGATGAGTACGTGCGCATGGCTGAGCGTGGCATCACGCCGTGGAATGAAATTTCCACGGTGCCCGATGGCTTGCGCGGTCTGGAGCAGACTCGACGTATCGATCTTGAGGACTGGATGGATAAACTGGGGCTCGACGCCGTGCTGTTCCCGACGGTCGCTGACGTTGGCCCGGCGGACGCCGATGTCAACCCGGACTCGGCCGACATCGCCTGGAGCAACGGCATCTGGGTGGCCAACGGCAACCTCGCGATCCGTCACTTGGGCGTGCCGACCGTCACCGTACCGATGGGTATCATGGCCGACATCGGCATGCCGGTCGGCCTGACCTTCGCCGGTCGCGCCTACGACGACTCGAGCCTGCTGCGTTTGGCCGCCGCGTTTGAATCGACCGGCAGCAAACGCCAGATCCCGCCACGCACGCCGCCACTGGCGTAACGCGGTCAAAACTGTAGGCGTGAGCCTGCTCGCGATGGCGGTGTGTCAGCCTGGATAAACTTGACTGACACGCCGCTATCGCTGGCAAGCCACACAGATTTCAGCTCCAGTCACAAACCCCTCATTCAACCCAAATCCCCTGTGGGAGCGAGCCTGCTCGCGAAAGCGGTGTGTCTGCCGACAGAAATGTAGCCTGATGTACCGCCTTCGCGAGCAGGCTCGCTCCCACAGGTTTTGTGTAGCCCCGTAAATTCAGCACATCCGCTCAATCCCCTGCCCTACATTCCCGCGATCATCCCAGCCACCTCAATTGCCGCTGGCCACTGACCATGATCGACCGCGCCCCTTCGCGCCTCACCCTGCTCGCGCTGCTCTGCGGTCTGACCACCACCGCCCACGCCAGCGGTTTCTTCGACGATTCCAAAAGCGAAGTCCTCAGCCGCAACTTTTACCTGAGCAACGACTACCGCTCGCCCTCACCGTCGGGCAAAAACTACAAACAGGAGTGGGCTCAGGGGCTTATCGGTACCTTCTCATCCGGTTTTACACCCGGCACGGTCGGCTTCGGCATCGACGCGCATGCCTTCGCCGGCCTGAAACTGGACGGTGGCAAGGGCCATTCCGGCACCGGTCTACTGCCCGTCGACAGCGACGGTCGCAGCGAAAACGAATACTCCAGCGCCGGCGGCGCACTCAAGTTGAAAACCTCGCGCACCACCCTCGCCTTCGGTGAAATGACCGTCGAAACCCCGGTGTTCGACACCTCCGACAAACGCCTGCAACCGGAGTACGCCACCGGTTTTCTGCTCAACAGTGCCGAGTTCGACCACATCAATCTGGTGGCCGGGCACTTCACCGCGTTCAAGAATCAGGACAGTTCTTCGGGTAAAGGCGACTTCTACGGTTACGGCGCCAATACCGAGGCCGGCGGCATCAGTTTTCTCGGCGCCGACCTGTTCACCGACAGCCCGGTCGGCGGTGCGTTATACGCTTCTGATCTCAGCGACACCTGGCACCAGTACTACGGCAATCTGCACTTCAAGCAATCCGGCGTGCTACTCGACGCCAACCTCTACCACACCCGCGACACCGGCCGCGCGCTGGCCGGCGCCATCGACAACACCGCGTTCAGCCTGTCCGGCAAATACGCCTTCGGCCCGCACGCGGTGATGCTCGGCTGGCAGCGGATCAATGGCGACACCCCGTTCGATTTCGTCGGCGGCGACTCGATCTACCTCGCCAACTCGATCAAATACGCCGACTTCAACGGCGCCAACGAACGCTCCTGGCAAGCGCGCTACGACCTCGACCTCGGCGCCTTCGGCATTCCCGGCCTGAGATTCATGACCCGTTACGTGTCCGGTAGCCATATCGACGGCACCCACGCGCCCAAGGGCGGCGCCTACAACCCGTTCGATCCTGACAGCGGCAGTTACCAGCCGCAGCAAGGCGATGGCGGCAAGCATTGGGAGCGGGATATTGATCTGAAGTATGTCGTGCAGTCAGGCGCGGCGAAGGATTTGTCGGTGCAGGTATCGCACGTCTCGCACCGGGCCAATGAGGCGCAGGCTGGCGATGATATTGACCGGATTTACGTGGTCATTCAGTACCCGTTGGGGTTCTGACGCAACACGGTCAATCCTGCCTGCAATCATTCAACCGTGGGAGCGAGCTTGCTCGCGAATGCAATAGATCAGTTACATTGATTTCGCCTGACAAAACGCCTTCGCGAGCAAGCTCGCTCCCACAGGTTTCTGCGTCCGTCACAAACCCTGGGGGTAACAGGGACAAACCACGTTTGCACCCAGCCAGTCGCCCGACTTTTTGCCTTTTAAACTCCAGTGTTTAAAAGACACCTCCAGACACGCCTTCAAGGCTACAAATTCTTGCGCCATTGCCTACAGCTACGCCAGAATCCGCCGGCTTGTGCGCCTTGGGGGCGGGTTCTATTGTGGTGCGGTCGCTGACACATCAGTGATCGGGTCTCGCAGCCCGTTGATCTCTGGACGCACAACACCCGCTTTCTTTATGGCGGCTGTACGTGGGAGACCTTCGGGTCTGCCGGTTCTAGAGTCCCGGTCTGCGACCCGCGTATAGCTGCCACCCCCATTCGTCTCGCAGCGAACGCTGGCAGCTCCAATGACTCTAGGAGCTTCACCATGATCAAACCAACACCCAACCCACCCGAAACCGACCCCACCTCCCCCTACGAATCTCTCGACTCAAAAAAACTCCATGAAGCCGCCGACCGCGCGCTCGACCATTACCTATGTCCGCCCAGCTCCCCTCCCATTCAACGCAAAACCCGCTCGATGTATGCCGTGACCGCAGACTTCAAAAACGAAGAACTGTTGGCCAACGCTTGCGAAACACTCGCCTCAGCCAGAACCATCGCCAATGACTTCGCCAATCTCATCCCTGCGTCGCAGCGCCGGACGCAGTTGGGGATTGCGCAATTGATCATGCTCGGGGAGCTGGCGGTGAATCGCGCACTGGATAATCTGGAATTGCCGCAGTAGCAGGGATCTGTGACAAGCCTTGAGTGAGGTGGTTTGGCTGCCGACGCCTTCGCGAGCAGGCTCGCTCCCACAGGGGATTTCTGTCGCTCACGCGGCTGCGGTTCCACCGCCGAATTTGTGGGAGCGAGCCTGCTCGCGAAGGCGCTAGGTCAGTCAGTGAGAGGTTGACTGAAAAACCGCATTCGCGAGCAGGCTCGCTCCCACACTGGATCGGGGAGGTCCGGAGGAAAAACTGGCGGAAGGCAGCCGGAGTCGAACCTGCCCGGGAACGGATGCCGTCCCCAACCGGGTTTGAAGCCCGGCCGCGCCACCGGGCGCGATTGCCTTCCTTTAACTCATTGTGCGCAGGCGTTGGCCAGCGCGTTGTCGGGGCGGATCTGGCGGGATTCGCCGATGCGGCGGGTCAGGCCGACGCGGTCGAAATATTCCAGATACTGAATACAGCGTTTGCGTCCCAAGCCTAGCGCATCGCGGAAGGTTGTCACCTGGATCTGCGGGTTTTCCTTGGCCAGTTTGAGCAACACGTCGGCCATTCGGTGCAGTTGCCCATCACTCAAAAACAGGTCGCGCACCACTTGATGCATCAAACCCAGCCGCGCCAGTTTGCGCAGCAGCAGACGGACCACGGCGTCGTCCTGGCTAAGCATTTTGGCAGCATCACGAACCCATGGCGGGTCGAATTCGGCGTTTTCGAATAGCGGTTGCAGTTGCTGCCAAAGGGTTTCGTCCTCGGCATTCAGGCGCACCTGATGATCCGGCAAATGCAGCCATGGCCCGCTTGCCTGAATCGATCCGGCCGCCAGCAATTCATCCAGCAAACTGACAAACGTCGAACGCTCCAGCGCCAAACCACTGAAGCGACGCAGGCGATCACGATCCGGGCCCATCTGGTCGGGTTCCAGTTCGTGGAACTGCGCCAGTTGTTCCAGCAGGGTGAATTTCAGTTGCGCCCAGCGTTGCACGTTGAACAGCACCGGGCCTTGGCGGGTGTCGATCAGGCGCACGTTTTCCGCTAACGCCCAGGTGGAGCGCGGGCGATTGAATTGGCGCTCCAGGCGCAGCGGGTCGAGGCCTCCCGCGCTGGAGTTGAGCAATACGGGCAAGACCTGTTCGAATTCGTCCCCTGAGATCAAGGCGCGCAATTGCTCCAGACGCTCCGGGCTGCGACGTTGCCGCGCCGGGGCGAACGGATCGAGCACCTGACCGCCACCGAGGGTGCGTTGCGCACTTTGGTCGCGCAAGATCAGTCGATCACCTTTCACCGCATGCACCGGCGCATTGATCAGCAGTTGCGCAAACATGCGCTCGCCGGGACTCAAGCGCGGGCCTTCAAGCAAGGCCACCCGGGCAATCACGTCTTGCGTGCCGAGGTGCACATGCACCGGGTGGAAATGTTCGAAGGTGCGTTCGCCGGGCAACAGTTGAAACTCGATGTCGAGCCGTTGCGTCGGGGCGTGCAGCCACTCGGCCAGCAACCATTGGCCGCGATGGATCTGCGCGAGTTCAAGACGTTCGCCGCTGATATTCAAAGCCACCCGTTGCCCGGCGAACGCCTGATCGGCAGGCTGATTTTGCGCATGAAGCCCGCGCACCCGAACGGATTTCCCGGCAGGCCCGAGCATCAGTTTGTCGCCGACGGTAACCGTGCCCGACAACGCCGTGCCCGTGACCACAATCCCCGCGCCAGCGACACTGAACGCACGGTCGATGGCCAGCCGAAAACCGCCTTCGCGACTGCGCTCCTGCACTTCACGTTGCGTTAGCAGCAACGCATGGCGTAACTCATCGACACCTTGGCCGCTTACGCTCGACACCGTGAAGATCGGCGCTTGGGCAAACGGCCCCGGCTCAAGCAAGTCCAGAATCTGCCGCTGCACCTGCTCCACCCTGCCCGTCTCGACCCGATCACACTTGGTGATCGCCACCAACGCGCGCGGAATACCGAGCAGTTCGACAATCGCCAGATGTTCACGGGTCTGCGGCATCACGCCGTCATCCGCTGCGACCACCAACAACACCAGATCAATGCCCTGCGCACCGGCGAGCATGTTGTGGGTGAATTTCTCGTGGCCGGGCACGTCGATAAACCCGGTCAGCCCCGCGCCCGGTTCGAGTTCGGCATACAGATAGCCAAGATCGATGGTCATCCCGCGCTCGCGTTCCTGCGGGCGGCGGTCGCCGGTTTGTCCGGTCAGGGCTTGCAGCAGCGAGGTCTTGCCGTGGTCGATGTGCCCCGCCGTGCCGGCGATCACGGCGCGACCTGCAACTGCGGCAATTGCGCGAGCCATGCGGGTTCATCGTCGAGTTGGCGCAGGTCCAGCCACAGAGCGTCGTCGTCGATGCGCCCGAGCACCGGGATCGATAATGCACGTAGCGCTGCTTCCAGATTCAGCAGGAAACGACCGCGTAAACGCTTCGAGACTTGCGGGCGACAACACAGCGCCGCACTCGGCAAACGCGCGACGGGTTGGCTGCCACTGCCGATCATGCCCAAGGCCTCGACTGCACTGACCTGCCAGCGCTCACCCAACAACTCAGCCATGAACGGCTGCAAACGTAAGGTCTGGGCGAAGATGTCAGCTCGCGGGCGAGTCAACAGACGCAAGCTCGGCAGACGTTCAGCCAGGCGATCCGGATCGCGGTACAGACCGAGCACCGCCTCCAGCGCCGCCAAGGTCATTTTATCGACCCGCAATGCGCGTTTCAGCGGGTTCTTCTTGATCTTCGCGATCAGCTCTTTACGCCCGACGATCAGCCCGGCCTGCGGCCCTCCGAGCAATTTGTCGCCACTGAACGTGACGATATCAGCGCCATCGAGCAGCGCCTGCCGCACCGTCGGTTCGGCCGGCAACCCCCAGCGCGTCAGATCCAACAGACTGCCACTGCCCAGATCCTCCAGCAACGGCAAACCATGTCGATGGGCCAACTCGGCCAGTTCCGAAGTCGGCACCCGCGCGGTAAATCCTTCGATGCTGTAATTGCTCGCATGCACACGCATGATCAAACCGCTGCGCGGGCTGATCGCCGCTTCGTAATCGCGCGCATGAGTCCGATTGGTCGTGCCGACTTCGTGCAGACGCACGCCGGCGCGGGCCATGATGTCGGGGATGCGGAAGGCGCCGCCGATTTCGATCAGCTCGCCACGGGAAATGATGCCTTCCTTGCGTGCGCCCAAACTGTTGAGTGTCAGCAGTACGGCGGCGGCATTGTTGTTGACCACGGTGACGGCTTCGGCGCCGGTCAGTTCGCGGATCAGGCCTTCGATCAAATCATCACGATCACCGCGTTTGCCGCTGGCCAGATCAAATTCCAGATTGAGCGGATAACGCGCGGCCATTTGCACGGCGTCGATGGCTTCGTCCGGCAACAAGGCGCGGCCCAGATTGGTGTGCAGGACGGTGCCGGTGAGGTTGAACACTCGGCGCACGTTGCTGCGCTGTTGCTGGGCGAGGCGTTCACCGACGCGGCCGGCGAGCACTTCGGGGCTGATTTCGACGGCTGATAATTGCCCGCTCAACACACCGGGCCGCAGCTCATCGAGCAACTGGCGCAAACTCGCCAACAACGACTCACGCCCGTGACGCTCAAGTAAAGGCACACACGCCGGGTGACGCAACAAACCATCAATGGAAGGTAACCGCAGGGACATCAGCCACTCCTGGAAACAGATCGTTCGCCGAGAGTGTAGACCCTGCTGTCACTCGTCTCCGGGTGCCAGCAACAAGTTCGGCGCCAAGCGCTGACAACCGTCCTGCGCCAGACGCATATCCAGCAGCAAACTGCTCAGGTCCGCTGACAGCGCTTCGGCGTCAGCATCATTTTCCAGATAAATCAGTTTCAGATAGCTGTTGCAGCCCGGACAGACTTCCGCCCTTATCGGCGCTTGATTAGCCGCATGGCGATCATCCTCAAGGCTGAAATAATCCAGACCCTTACTCGACTCGCAATACACGCACTTGACCCGCACCACATGCCATTCACAGGCGCACAAAGAACACACCAGATAACGCAAACCGTTGTGCTTGCCGCGGTGACGGATCACCCCGGCCATCGCCGGCGAACCACAGGCCGGACATTGGCTGAGGCTGTCGCCGGGTTTGAGTTGCAGATTCGGCGCGCTGAGCAGCCAATGGCTCCAGGCTGTTTGCAGCGCGGCACCGAGAAACGGCACCAGTTGCGCCGGCACCATTGAGTATTGGCCGCTGACCAAAGCCACGGCCCACGCGCGTAATTGGCCGGTACTGGCGACCCGCAACGTCGTCACTGCATCAATAACAGCGAGATTTTCAGAAGGATCATAACGCTGCAACAAAGCCTCAAGATAAGCCTGCCAGCCCTCCTCACGCACCAACGTGTCGGCGGCAAACGGCGGCAAACCGTGCTGCTGACACGCCTCGATCCGTTGCTGATCAAACGGCGCCACCAGTGGCGGATCATCGAACACCTTCTGCTGCACCCGGCACAATCCGGCAATCAGCCGCAAATACTCCGCCAGCGCATGCCCCTCGGCCAGATGCTCCAGTCGATCAGCCCGCAGCGCAAACAGGTTCGAAGGCGGCAGATGCAGAAACGGCGGCGAACTCGCCGCCGCTTCGATTTCCCCAGGTTCAAGAATGGTTGGCAAACGTCAGCCCTTTTTAGTGATCGGTCGTTCCGGCACGTCCGTTTGACGTTCATCGCGGGTGATCTCGCGATACCAGAGTTCATGGTGTTTCTTCGCCCAGGCGCGGCTGACCCAACCATGCAGCATCGCGTCCACGGAACCCTTGATCCACAGCCCGGCGTAGATGTGAATGATGATGCTCAGCACCAGCACAAACCCGGCCAGCGCATGCAACAACATCGCCCAACGGATCACGGTGATGCCGAAATACGCACTGAAATACGCGCGCCAGATCACCAGCCCGGTGAACAGCAAACCGAGCATGCACAGCAGTAAAGTCCAGAACAGCAGCTTCTGCCCGGCGTTGTATTTGCCCACCGGCGGCACGCTTTCTTCATCGTTGACCAACACGTGATCAATGCGCCGCATCCACTTCCAGTCATTGTCGATAAAGAAGTTCGCGCGCCAGAAACGGAACACCAGGCCGAGGAACAACACAAACATCGCCACGCCCATGAACGGATGCAGAATCCGCGTCCACGGCCCGCCGCCGAACAGGTTGCTCAACCAGAACAGTGACGGATGAAACAACGCCAGCCCGGACAGCCCGGCCATGAAAAACAGGATCGCCACCAGCCAGTGATTGGTGCGCTGGTTGGCGGTGTAACGCAGGATCGTCTTGTTGCTCATGGCCGCTCCTCCCCGCGTGGATCGAAGGTGTGCACCGCCGGATCAACGACATGCACTGAGGTGTCAGGTGGCGTTGGATGTTCATCTTCTTCAACCCGATTCGGACCGATACGCACGTAATGGAAGAACCCGGCCAGCACCGCCGCGCCCATGGCCAGCAGGCCCAAGGGTTTGCTGATGCCTTTCCACAGGCCCACCAACGGACTGATCGCCGGATCTTGCGGCAGATTGGCATAGATGGTTGGCGTGTCGGCGTGGTGCAACACGTACATCACGTGGGTGCCGCCAACGCCTGCCGGGTCATACAGACCGGCGTTCTCGAAGCCACGGCTTTTCAGGTCGACGATGCGTTCGGCGGCGTGTTCCTTCATGTCTTCCTTGGTGCCGAAGACGATCGCGCCGGTCGGGCAGGTTTTTACGCAGGCCGGTTCCAGCCCTACCGCCACCCGGTCCGAGCACAAGGTGCATTTGTAGGCCTTGTGGTCTTTCTGCGAAATGCGCGGAATGTTGAACGGGCAACCGGTGATGCAATAGCCGCAACCGATGCAGTGATCCTGATCGAAATCGACAATGCCGTTGGCGTGCTTGATGATCGCGCCCGGGCTCGGGCACGCCGCCAGACAACCCGGCTCTGCGCAGTGCATGCAGCCGTCCTTGCGGATCAGCCATTCGAGGTTGCCGGCATCGGTTTCGTGCTCGGTGAAGCGCATCAACGTCCAGGTTTCCGCGCTCAAGTCTTGCGGGTTGTCGTAAGTGCCGTGGTTGTGGCCGACCTCGTCGCGCAGCTCGTTCCATTCCGAACAGGCGACCTGGCAGGCCTTGCAGCCGATGCATTTGGTGGTGTCGATCAGCTTGGCCACCGCCTCCTGATTCCTCACCGATGGCGGCACCGTGGTGGTGGCCGAGCGGGCAATGATGTCTTGGCTGGCCATTTAAAGATTCTCCATCAGAGCTTCTCCACGTTGACCAGGAATGACTTGGATTCCGGGGTCTGGGTGTTGCCATCGCCGAGGAACGGCACCAGGGTGTTGGTCAAGTAACCGTGACGCGTCAGGCCGGTGAACCCCCAGTGCAGCGGGATGCCGATCTGATGCACGACCTGGCCGTTGACCTGCAATGGCCGGATCCTTTTCGTCACCACCGCCACCGCTTCGATAAAGCCACGCTTGCAACTGACCCGTACGCGATCACCGGCAGCGATGCCCTTCTCTTTCGCCAGCACTTCGCCGATTTCCACGAATTGCTCAGGCTGGGCAATCGCGTTCAACTTGCAGTGCTTGCTCCAGAAGTGGAAATGCTCGGTCAACCGGTAACTAGTGCCGGCGTACGGGAAGTCCTTGGCCTCGCCGAGGGTTTCCCAGACCGAATCGAAGATTCGCGCCGCCGGGTTGCTGGTGGCTTTCTTGTTTTGCGGGTGCAGCGGGTTGATGCCGATCGGCGTTTCGAACGGCTCGTAGTGTTCGGGGAATGGGCCTTCGTTCATCTTGTCGACGGCGAAGAATCGCGCGACGCCCTCGGGGTTCATGATGAACGGGTTCATCCCGGCTTCCGGCGGCACGTCGGCCTTGTAGTCCGGCACGTCGGTGCCGCCCCAGGCCTTGCCGTTCCACCAGACCAGACGCTTTTTCGGATCCCACGGTTTGCCCGAGACATCTGCCGAAGCGCGGTTGTAGAGAATCCGCCGATTGGCCGGCCACGCCCACGCCCAGCCGAGATGCTGGTGCATACCGAACGGATCGCTGTTGTCGCGCCGCGCCATTTGATTGCCAGCCTCGGTCCAGCTACCGGCGAAAATCCAGCAACCGGACGCGGTGCTGCCATCATCCTTGAGCAAACCAAATCCGGCCAATTGCGAGCCGGCCTTGACCGCGACGCCCGTGGCATCAGTGAAATCGGCGACAGCGCTGCCGTTGATTTCCTTGGCCAGTTCCTCCGGCGAAGGTTCGTCGGGAATCTTGTACGGCCAGGTCAGTTTCAGCAGCGGATCGGGGAATTTGCCGCCCTCGTCCTGATAGCGCTTGCGCAGGCGCAGGAACAGTTCGGCCATGATGCGAATGTCGGTCTGCGCTTCGCCCGGGCCATCGGCGCCTTTCCAGTGCCATTGCAGCCAGCGGCTGCTGTTGACCAGCGAGCCGTCCTCTTCGGCAAAACAGGTGGTGGGCAGGCGAATGACTTCGGTCTGGATCTCTTCGCTTTTCACATCGTTGTACGGCCCGACGTTGTGCCAGAACTCCGAGGTTTCGGTGGCCAGCGGGTCCATCACCACCAGCCATTTCAATTTCGCCAGTGCGCCCATCACGCGGTTTTTGTCCGGCAGCGCGGCGATCGGGTTGAAGCCCTGGCAGAAGTAGCCATTGACCTTGCCCTGGCTCATCAGGTCGAACATCTTCAGCACGTCGTAGTTGGGGATGTCGAGCTTCGGCAAATGGTCGTAGCACCAATTGTTCTCGACGGTAGCGTTGGCGCCGTACCAGGACTTCATCAGGCTGACGTGGAATTTGCTGTAGTTCTGCCAGTACGACAGTTGCCCCGGACGCAGCGGCACTTGCGTACGTTTGTGGATGAACTGACCGTAGTCCTGTTCGCTGTCGCTGGCCAATGTCAGGTAACCCGGCAGTGCATTGGAGAGCAAACCGAGGTCAGTCAGGCCCTGAATATTCGAGTGACCGCGCAAGGCGTTGACGCCGCCACCGGGCATGCCGACGTTGCCCAGCAGCAGTTGCACCATCGCCGCGCTGCGGATGATCTGCGCGCCGATCGAGTGCTGCGTCCAGCCGAGGGCGTAGAGAATCGTCATGGTCTTGCCCGGAATCGAGCAAGTGGCGATCTCTTCCCAGATTTTCTGCATGGCGTCGACCGGCATGCCGCAAATCTGGCTCGCGAGGTCGATGTTGTAGCGACTGTAATGCACCTTCATCAACTGATAGACGCAGCGCGGGTGTTGCAGCGTCGGGTCGACTTTGGCAAAGCCGTCGTCGCCCAGCTCGTAACCCCAGCCGGACTTGTCGGTGTAGCTGCGCTTGGCGACGTCGTAGCCGCTGAAGATGCCGTCTTCGAAGCCGTAGCCTTCTTTGACGATGAACGACACGTCGGTGTAATTGCGCACGTACTCGTGCTGGATCTTGTCCTCGGTCAGCAGGTAATTGATCAGCCCGCCCATGAAGGCGATGTCGGTGCCGGTGCGGATCGGCGCGTAGTAATCGGCCACCGAAGCGGTCCGGGTAAAACGCGGATCAACCACGATCAGCCGCGCAGCGTTGTGCGCCTTGGCCTCGGTCACCCATTTGAAGCCGCACGGATGCGCTTCTGCTGCGTTGCCACCCATCACCAGGATCAGATTCGCGTTGGCGATATCGGTCCAGGTATTGGTCATGGCACCACGGCCGTACGTCGGGGCAAGACTTGCCACCGTCGGGCCGTGTCAGACACGCGCCTGGTTATCGAACCCCAGCATGCCGAGACTGCGAATCACTTTTTGGGTGATGTAACCGGCTTCGTTGGACGCCGCCGACGCCGCGAGGAAACCGGTGGTCAGCCAGCGATTCACCGTTTGCCCGTTGGCATTTTGTTCGATGAAGTTGGCGTCGCGATCGGCTTTCATCAGGTCGACGATGCGGTCGAGCGCCTCGTCCCAACTGATCCGCGTCCATTCACTGCTGCCCGGTTTGCGCGTTTGCGGGTAGAGCAAACGACCGGGGCTGTGAATGAAGTCGAGCAGGCCTGCGCCTTTCGGGCAGAGAGTGCCGCGGTTGACCGGGTGGTCGGCGTCGCCCTCGATGTGAATGATGCTTTGCGCTACGTTCTTCGCGTTATCGCCCTGGCTGTACATGATCAAACCGCAACCGACCGAGCAATACGGGCAGGTGTTGCGGGTTTCATGGGTGTGGGCAAGCTTGAAGTGGCGCACCTGCTCGGCGAAGGCCAGCGTCGGGGCCATGCCCAACGCGCCCAGGCTCGAGCCTGCAAGGCCGATACCGGCGACCTTGAAGAACTGACGACGGCTGAGATCCATCGTGCACTCCTGATCAGGTGGAACCCGGTACTTGAGCCGGGTTTTATCTGGACAATCACGGTTGCGGCAAACGCGTGCCGACCTTTTCACTGTAGACAATGACCACACGATCTGTGTGAAAACCGACCGTCGGCCGTTTGTCGGGTCTTTCACTGAAGGCCACCAACCCTGTGGGAGCGAGCTTGCTCGCGAAAGCGGTGTGTCATTCAACATCGATGCTGACTGACCCGACGCCTTCGCGAGCAAGCTCGCTCCCACAGGTATTGTGTGAACCTTATAAGCAGCAGGCTCGCCCCCACAGGGGATGAGGCTTAGAATGCTCGGCAGGACCATTCCCGCCTTCACGAGACCGCGCATGACTTTCGATTTTGATCAGGTATTCGACCGCCACAACACCGGCAGCACCAAGTGGAGCCGCTATTCGGCCGACGTGTTGCCGATGTGGGTCGCTGATATGGATTTCGCCGCGCCGCCGGTGGTGATCGAGGCGCTACAGCAACGTTTGCTGCATCCGCTGGTGGGCTACAGCGTGGCGCAGGAAAACCTGCGTGAAGCCATCGTCGCCGACCTCTGGAACAAGTTCGCCTGGAAGGTGGAGCCGCAAGAACTGATCTTCCTGCCGGGCGTCGAGTCCGGTTTCAACATGGCTTTGAAAGCGCTGGTGCAGCCGCAGCAAAACGTTGTGGTGCAAGTGCCGAACTACCCGCCGCTGCGTCACGCGCCGGGCCACTGGGGGTTGAACAAGGTTGAACTGGAGTTCGTCGCGCAGGCCGACGGCACCTACGCCACCCCGCTGGACGTGCTGCGTGAATCGTTGAACGGTGGCGGCGCGCTGCTGCTGAGCAACCCGCACAACCCGATCGGCAAGGTCTTCGGCCGTGAAGAACTGCAAGCGGTGGCGCAGATCTGCGCGGCGCAGGACGCCTGGATCATCTCCGACGAGATCCACGCCGAGCTGTGTTTCGACGGTCGCGTGCACATTCCGACCGCATCGCTTAGTCCGGAAATTGCCCAACGCACCATCACCCTGATGTCGGCGAGCAAGGCTTACAACATCGCCGGCCTGAAGACTTCGTTCATGATCATTCAGGACGCCGCCCTGCGCGAACGCGTCAACCACGCCCGTTGCGGCATGGTCGACAGCGTCAACCCGCTGGGCATGGAGGCGACCCGCGTGGCCTACAGCGAAGGCGCTCCGTGGCTGGCTGAATTGAAAACCTACCTGCAGGCTAACCGTGACTATCTGGTTGAAGCGGTGCGCAGCCGCTTGCCGGGCGTGAGCATCAATGTGCCGCAGGGCACGTATCTGGCATGGCTGGATTGCTCGGCGCTGGATCTGGACAATCCGCAACAGTTCTTTCTTGAGCAGGCCAAGGTGGGTCTGAGCCCGGGTCTGGACTTCGGCGATCAACACCAGCAGTTCGTACGCTTGAACTTCGGCTGCCCGCGTTCGCTGCTCGAAGAAGGCATCGCCCGCATGGAACGCGCCCTGACCCAACGCAATACCTGAAACCTCAGATGATCCCCTGTGGGAGCGAGCTTGCTCGCGAAGGCGGTCTGTCATTCAATACAGATGGTGACTGATACACCGCTTTCGCGAGCAGGCTCGCTCCCACATTGGTTTTGCATTTCCAAATCGGAAAATGCGTCGTAAATCCGATCGAACTCACGGCAAACGCACCGGGTCAACCGCCCATACCCGCCCTGAGACCTCGGAGACCTGCGATGACCGACTATCCAAAACCACCCTTCCCCGCACAAGCCCAAGCCGTGCCTGGTTCGCAACGCAAGATGGAACCGTATCCAGACTGCGGCGAGCAAAGCTATGTCGGTTCAGGCCGACTGGCCGGCAAGATTGCTCTGATTACTGGTGCTGACAGCGGCATCGGCCGCGCGGTGGCAATTGCCTTCGCCCGTGAAGGCGCCGACGTTGCCGTGGCGTATTTGAATGAACACGAAGACGCCCAGGAAACCGCGCGCTGGGTCGAACAGGCCGGCCGCCAGTGCCTGCTCTTGCCCGGCGATATTGCGCAGAAAGCCCATTGCCAGGCCTTGGTCGACAAGACCGTCGAACGCTTCGGCCGCATCGATGTGCTGGTCAACAATGCCGCGTTCCAGATGACCCACGAAACCTTCGAAGAAATCCCCGACGAGGAATGGGTGATGACCTTCGACGTCAACATCACGGCGATTTTCCGCTTGTGCCAGGCCGCGATCAAACACATGCGCGCCGGTTCGTCGATCATCAACACCAGTTCGATCAACTCCGATTTACCGAAACCCACCCTGCTCGCCTATGCCACCACCAAAGGTGCGATTGCCAACTTCACCGGTGGTCTGGCGCAAATGCTCGGGCCCAAGGAAATCCGCGTGAACTGCGTAGCACCGGGGCCGATCTGGACGCCACTGATCGTCTCGACCATGCCCGACGATGAAGTGCAGAATTTTGGCGGCAACACCCCGCTCGGCCGCCCCGGCCAACCGGTGGAAGTGGCGCCGATTTATGTGCTGCTGGCCTCGGACGAAGCCAGTTACATCACCGGTCAGCGTTACGGCGTGACGGGCGGCAAGCCGATGCTGTGATGATCCCTGCGCCAGCGCCTACAGTAAGGCTGAAGACTCATTGAACACGGTGCGATTGCCGTCACATCGACCATTTGAGGGCGGCACATCATGAGTTTTGTCGTGTGGGTGGCGGTGCTCGGCGCCGTGTTGCTGACCCTGGCACTGACCTCGTCGTACCTGCGCTGGATGCCGGTCACTACCTCGGCGGTCTGTCTGTTGCTGGGGATCGGCATCGGCCCCAGCGGTCTCGACCTGCTGAAACTGCCATTGGAAGACGCCTCGTTGTGGATGGAGCACCTGACGGAAGTCGCGGTGCTTTTTTCATTGTTTGTCTGCGGGCTGAAACTGCGTTTGCCGCTGCGCGACAAGCGCTGGCGAATTGCCTTTGGCCTCGCGGGGCCGGTGATGGTGCTGACGATTGTCGGCGTGTGCGCGCTGTTGCATTGGGGGTTGCGGTTGCCGTGGGGGCCGTCGTTGTTGATCGGCGCGATTCTGGCGCCGACCGACCCGGTGCTTGCCGCATTGGTGCAGGTCAACGATGCGCGGGATGTCGACAGCGTGCGGTTCGGCCTTTCCGGTGAAGCCGGACTGAATGACGGCATCGCTTTCCCTTTTGTGATCCTCGGCTTGTTGTTGCTTCACGGTGATGGCACTGCCGCCGAGTGGCAGGGCTGGGTTGTGCGCAGCGTCTTGTGGGCAGTGCCTGCGGGCCTTTTGACCGGTTACTGGATGGGCCGCGGTATCGGTCGCGTGACCCTGTCGCTGCGCATCCGCAATGACGACAGCACCTTGAGCCCCAACGATTATCTGGCGCTGTCGCTGATCGCCTTGGCCTATGTGGTTGCCGAAGCCATTGGCGGTTATGGCTTTCTCTCGGTATTCGCCGCCGGACTCGGTTTGCGCCAAGTCGAAGTGAAATCCACCGGCGCCAGCCAGCCGCCCGCAGAACATCTGGTGCAGCCGGTGGTCGGCCATCAAAACGTCGAACCGCAACACGCCGTGCATGGCGACACCGCAAGGCTGGAAAGCAGTCAGGTCGCGGCCGGCATCATGATGGGCGATATGTTGTCGTTCGGCGGTCTGGTCGAACGCGCGATGGAAGTGTTTCTGGTGACCCTGCTCGGCGTGGTGCTGGTGGCGCATTGGGATTGGCGCGCGTTGTGGGTCGGTGGTGTGTTGTTCTGCCTGATTCGCCCGGTCTGTGTGGCCTTGATGCCGTGGGGTCGGCTACTGGAGGGGCGGCAACGGCTGTTGATCGGTTGGTTTGGCATCCGCGGCATCGGCAGCCTGTTCTATCTGTTTTATGCCTTGAACCACGAGCTGACCGACTCGGTGGCCAGCGTGTGTACCGACCTGACGCTGTCGGTGGTGGCGCTGAGTATTTTGCTGCACGGCATCAGCACACAACCGATCCTCGCTCGCTACGAACAACGCAAGGAACAAAAAAGCTGATTTTTTTGCTGGGAATCTTCGCAGGAAACCATCGAATTTTTTTCTGAAAAAAAATGGATCCCTGCGCGAATGTCGACAGTCACAAGCATAACTCCCCGCCGGATTGATTCGGCGGGGCCCGGCAGGTTCGGTTCCCCTGCGGCGTTCAGCCTGTGAAAAGGAATCCCGAAGAATAAGGTTACGGTCATGAAAGAATGCTCGACTCCTGCGCAAATCAAGGCTTGCAGAGCGCTGGCTCTGGAACGCAATCGTCAATTGTTCGATAACGCCCACACTCTCAACCGAGCGGCCAATGCGCTGCTTGAAGTGGAAAATCTGGACATCGAACAATTCGAGCACTACCGAGCCCTGCGCAAGAAAGCCGATTTGATGTTTGAAGACGCCATCGACCATTTGTGCGTCTTGAACGAGGACTTCCCGCCGATCCCGATGTCCTCGCAGAACTCGGTGGCGTTGCGCCGCCAGCTCGAAACGGTGGAGTGATCCGCAAAAGCCCCTCACCCTAGCCCTCTCCCGGAGGGAGAGGGAACCGAACGAGTTGAATGCTCGAGCTACATCGACCTGAAATACCGCGTCGAACACAAATTTTGACCACACCACAGATCGGCTCCCTTCCCCCTCTCCGGGAAAGGGAACTGACCGAGGTGAATGGTTGAGGTACGCCGACCTGAGATATCGAGTTGAACGCAGATCTTGAGTACAACCAAGAACTGCTCCCTTCCCCCTCGCCCCCCTTGGGGGAGAGGGTTGGGGTGAGGGGGATCGATCAAAAGTGCACCACAAAATCCAAGCGAATGAAAAAGCCCGGCTACCTGAGCCGGGCTTTTGCGTGAAGACCAATTACCCCCCTGGATTGGTCACCTGAATAAACACCGCATAACTCCCCAACAACACCCAGAACGTCGCAAAGATCCACGGCGTGCGCACCGAAAACAGCAGCGACTTGCGATAGCCCTTGTGGCTCGACTCCATCTCGCTGAACAGCGGCGATTCGTCATACGCCAGCCCCATCAACGGCTCGCTGTGCAGCAAGTGACTCTGCTTGAAATGCCAGTGATCGATGATGTCATACGCCGCACGAATGCCCGGCCAGGCATTCAACGAACTGAGCAGACCGAGCAACGCCAGAAACGGCGGCACCACCAGCGTGAACAACTTGCCCCACTCCGGGTTGAGGTTGGCCATGCACGAAGCAAAGGCGATCACCAGAAAGGACTGCGCCGCCAGATAGGCATCGGTACGGTTCGCCAGAATGCTGGTTTCGTACTGGATCTCGCGACGATAAAAATCCAGCCGTTCCTTGGGTGAGCCGAACATCTTGGCGTTATGTTCGGTCAGGGTTTCTTCAGCCGTCGGCTGGGTCAGTATGCGAGGCAAGAGACGCACGCTCCGGGAGGGGGAAAGCGTTTAGAAGCGCGCGCATTCTGACAAGTTCAGTCGGATTTGCCGGGCGTCATTTCATCGCCTGGGCAATGACCTCCACCAGATTCATCTGGTTGAACGGTTTCGGCAGACGCGGCAACTGCGCGGCGAAACCCTCAAGGCGTTCGGCATAACCGGTGGCGAGAATGATCGGCAAATCCGGCTTGAGCAGACGCACCGCATGGGCCAGTTGCGCTCCGCTCATCTGCGGCATGGCCATGTCGGTGATCATCAGATCAATCATCTCGTGCTGATCGAACAGCGCCAGCGCCTGAGCCCCCGAAGTGGCATTGACCACCCGATGACCGAGGTCCTCAAGCAACAGGCTGGTGCTGGTCAGGACCAACGAGTCGTCATCCACGACCAGAACACTGAGCCGAGGCACCGTAATCGGTTCGACAGGCAGCAACAGAGGTTGGCGCGTCACGGTCTCGCCGGCCACCGGCAACCAGAGTTCAGCGGCCGTGCCCTGGCCCTTTTCGCTCCTGAGGATGAAACGTCCGCCCAATTGCTCGATGAAGCCGTGGACCATCGACAAGCCTAGCCCGGTGCCTTTGCCCAAACCTTTGGTGGTGAAAAACGGATCCTTGGCCGAGGCCAAGGTGTCGGCATCCATGCCTTCTCCGCTGTCGACCAGGCTGAGGCAGACGTAACGCCCTGCCGCCAGCGTTGAATGGCTCTGTTCAAGCACGACTTCCGGCTGCGCGCTGATGACCACGCTACCGCCGTCGGGCATCGCGTCGCGGGCATTGGTGGCCAGATTGAGTACCGCCAGTTCCAGTTGGTTGGTGTCGGCCAGCACCGGCGAAAGGTCTTCTGGAAAGCGAGTTTCGATGCGAATCCCCGGCCCCAGTGAACTGCGCAACAGCCCGGTAATCCCCTGGATCAGTTGTGGAAGATCAACCGACTCGGTCTTGAGTTCCTGTCGCCGGGCGAACGCCAGCATCCGTTGCGTCAGCGAGACACCGCGCAACGCACCTTGGGTGGCGTTTTCCAGCAAGCGGTTGATTTTCGGGTCATCGCCAGTACGCTTCTGCAGAATCTCCAGGTTGCCAAGGATCACCGTCAGCAAATTATTGAAATCATGGGCGATGCCGCCGCTGAGCTGACCGATGGCCTGCATTTTCTGCGCCTGGAACAACGCCTCGCGGGTTTTCTCCAGTGCCTGTTGGGCTTGATGGGCCTCGGTGACATCACGGGTGATCTTGGCAAACCCGAGCAGCGTGCCGGTTTCGCCGCGAATCGCATCGACCACCACGTGCGCCAGAAAACGCGTGCCGTCCTTGCGCATGCGCCAGCTCTTGTTCTCGAAACGGCCCTCGCGGGTAGCGATCTCCAGCGCGCGCTGCGGCTCGCCGAGTTCACGGTCTTCGGGGGTGTAGAAAATCGAAAAGTGCTTGCCGATGATTTCTTCCGGCAAATAGCCTTTGATCCGCTGCGCCCCCTGATTCCAGTTACTGACGCGGCCTTCAGGGCTGAGCATGTAAATCGCGTAGTCGGTGACGCCTTGCACCAGCAAACGGAACTGCTGCTCGCTTTGCTTGAGGGTTTCCTCGGCCATTTTGCGGTCGGTCAGATCGCGGGTGATCTTGGCGAAACCCAAGAGCTTGCCGTTCGGATCAATGATCGGGTCGATCACCACGTGCGACCAGAAGTTGGTGCCGTCCTTGCGCACACGCCAGCCTTCACCCTCGAAGCGCCCTTCACGGATCGCCGTATCGAGTGCCCTTTGCGGCATGCCGGCGGCGCGATCGTCGGCGGTGTAAAACCGTGAGAAATGCTCGCCGAGTATCTCGGCTTCTTCATAGCCCTTGAAACGCTTCGCGCCGCTGTTCCAACTGGTGATGATGCCGTCCGGATCGATCATGTAGATCGCATAATCGACCACTGCATCTATCAGCAGCCGAAAGCGCATCTCTTCGATCGCAGCGGTTTTGGTGTTCTTGATCATCAGGTACGACTCACAGCACATAGAGTATTAGCAGGAGTATGCGTCAAACCCATCGTTTGAAAAGGCCACGCCTGCTAAACCGTGATGTTAATTGCTGGATCAGCCTTGAGCGTATTGGCAAGTGCACGATCCACGGCCCACCACTTGGGCAATAACTGTTTGATCCGGCTCTCGGCAAAGCGGTCGTCGATCAACATCACCACGCCGCGATCCTGACGTGTGCGGATGACCCGGCCGGCGGCCTGCACCACTTTCTGCAAGCCGGGGTACAGGTAGGTGTAGTCATAGCCGGCGCCGAACAGCGCGGCCATGCGCCGCTTCAGCTGTTCGTTGACCGGGTTGAGTTGTGCCAGCCCCAGCGTGGCAATGAAGGCGCCAATCAAACGCGCCCCGGGCAAGTCGATGCCTTCACCGAACGCGCCGCCAAGGACGGCAAAACCGACACCCTGGCTGTCAGCGGTGAATTGCTCGAGAAACGCCTGCCGCTGCCCTTCGGCCATGCCGCGCGACTGCTGCCACAGCGTGATGTGCGGGTGCCGCTCGGCCAGTAACGTCGCCACCTGTTGCAGGTAATCGAAGCTGCTGAAGAACGCCAGATAGTTGCCCGGGCGTTCGCTGAACTGGCGGGCGATCAGTTCGACGATGGGCTCCAGCGAAGCCTGACGGTGGGTGAAGCGCGTCGAGATGCGGCTGACGATGTGCACCTGCAATTGCTCGGCACTGAACGGTGACTCGACGTCGATGCACACGGTGTCGGCCGGGGTTCCAAGCAGATCGGCGTAATAGTGGCGCGGGCTGAGGGTGGCGGAAAACAGCACGCTGCTGCGCGCCGCTTTCAGGCGCGGGCCAATGAACGCCGCCGGCACCACGTTACGCAGGCACAGCTGTGACAGCGGCCGTTTGCGCTCGAGGTCGCGTTTGCTGATGTCGAACAGATAGTGCTCGTCGTACAGCTCTGCCACGCGGGCGAATTGCAGCAGGTCGAAATAGAAATTCTGCAGGCCGCTGTCGAGTCCTTGCGGGTGATCATTGAGGTAATCGCCGATGGCCGCGCAGCACAAAGAGATTGCTTGCAGAAGTTTTTCCGGCGCCTTGTCATAGGCCTGATACGGCGCCAATTGCGGTGAGTGCAAAGCGTTCCATTCACGGTTGATCCGTTGCAGGGACTTTTTCAGTGCTTCGGGTGCCGCTTTGCGCACGCTGCCCAGCGTCGCCTGATCAAGACTGGCGCTGTACATCTGCCGGCCGCGCTCGACCAGGTTGTGCGCCTCGTCCGCCAACACCGCGACCTTCCATTGATTGAGTTGCGCCAGACCAAACAGCAGCGCGCTGAAATCGAAGTAATAGTTGTAGTCGGCGACGACCACGTCAGCCCAACGGGCCATTTCCTGGCTGAGGTAATACGGGCACACCGAATGCTGCGCGGCCACCTCGCGCATCGCCGCCTGATTGAGCAGGTTGACTCGACTGGCCGCTTCACGCGCCGCCGGCAGGCGATCGTAGAAGCCTTGCGCCAACGGACAGGATTCGCCATGACAGGCTTTGTCCGGGTGCTCGCAGGCCTTGTCCCGGGCGACCATCTCCAACACGCGCAACGGCAAGCCCGGCGACTGATCGAACAACGCCTGGCTGGCGTCCAGCGCCAATTGGCGGCCGGGGGTCTTGGCGGTGAGAAAAAATACCTTGTCCAGTTGCTGCGGCGCCAACGCCTTGAGCATCGGGAACAACGTGCCGAGGGTTTTGCCGATGCCAGTGGGCGCCTGCGCCATCAGGCAACGGCCAGTGCTGACGGCCTTGAACACCGATTCGGCCAGATGCCGCTGACCGGGACGAAAATCCGCATGGGGAAAGCTCAGTTGCTGCGCCGCCCGGTTACGCGCCTCGCGGTGCGCCATTTCCTGATCGGCCCACGCCAGAAACAATCGACACTGTTGTTCGAAGAACGCTTGCAGGGCTTGCGCGCTGAACGCTTCGACCAGACAGGTTTCCTTTTCGCTGACAATGTCGAAATACACCAGCGCCAGGTTGATCTGTGGCAGATCCAGTTTGCGGCACATCAACCAGCCGTAGACCTTGGCCTGGGCCCAGTGCAGTTGCCGGTGATTGCCCGGTTGCTTGCTCAGGTCGCCACGGTAGGTTTTGACTTCCTCCAGGCAGTTTTGCGCCGCGTCGTAGCCATCCGCCCTGCCCTTGACCTTCAATTGCAGGAACTCGCCTTCCAGCGCCACTTCACTTTGATATTTATCGCTGCGCCGCGAGGCCACGGTGCGGTGCCCGGCGATGCCTTCGAGTGCCGTGGGTGATGGCGTGAAACGCAGGTCGAGGTCGCCGGTCTTCGCGGTGAACTCGCACAACGCGCGCACGGCAATGCTGTAGCTCAAGCGCTCTGCTCCGCCCATTGCACGTAACACACGGCAACGGGCATCTGGTGTTGGTGACAGAACTCCAGCCAGCGCAATTGATTGTCCTGCAAGCGGTCGCCGGGGCCTTTGACTTCAATCATTCGGTAGGTTTTGTGCTGTGGCCAGAACTGGATCAGGTCGGGCATGCCAGCGCGGTTGGCCTTGATGTCGAGCAGCAAGCGGCTGAACCAGTGTTTGAGGTGTTCGGCGGGCAGGCAGGCCAGCGCCTGCTCCAGCAAGTCTTGATTCAGCGCGCCCCAGAAGACGAACGGCGACTGGATGCCCCATTTGCCGACGAAGCGTTCGCGAATGGTCTGCGCATAGCGACCGTCATCCAGTTCCGCCAGGCAGGCGCCGAACAGTTCGGCGCGGCGTTGCTGGAAGTCTTCATTGAGCAGGTCCACCGGGCCACGCTGGAACGGATTGAAGAACGCCCCCGGCAGCGGCGCGAAAATCGCCGGCCAGCACAACAGGCCGAACAGCGAGTTGATCAGGCTGTTTTCCACGTAATGCACCGGGCCCTCGTCTTCGTGCAAATGCGCCTGCACGTAATACTCCACCGACAGCGCCGGATCGCTGCGCGGCAACTGCAAGTCAAGGCGTTCAACCGGTCGTGGCGCGGCCCGTTTCAACGGTGGGCCACCGAGTTTGCGTCGCAGACGCGGCAACATCCGTTGCAGGCCCTGTTGTTCGGCAGCGCTTTCGGGGGCCTGCTCGGCGAGCGTGCCGAGTTCCAGCGCCAAGGCGTATTCGGCGCAGCGCTCCAGCACGCGGATCATCCGTAGCCGCGCGCCGGGGTAGGCGCAGTCGCGGTAAATACTCAGGGCCAGGGCAAATTCACTGATGCGCTCACAGTACTGGCCTATCTGGAACAGCACCTTGCCACGCCGACGTTGCAACCACGGGTTGTCGAACTGCAACGTGGTGACTTGCTCGACAATGCTTTGCAGGGGTTCCCCGGCTTCGAAACGCAACTGGCAGTTGTGCAGGAACAGGCAGGCGTCGACGTCTTCGCGGCTGCGCAGGCCTCGGGAATCGGCGCAGAACTCGACTTTTTCGTAGGTGAAGATACCGAGGTCAGCCAGGACGAATTCCGACCAGTCCTGATACAGATTGCCGAAGAACATCAGCCGCAAGCGATCGCACAGGTCCATGATGGTCAGGCTGAACAGACGCTCGTCGAGCGACGGCGCCCAATCGCGCAGGCTACGGGTGTCGGCGAACTGCTCGGCGAGTAGCGGCAGCCAATCGTCCTTGCGGCCTTTGGGTTGTTCGATGAACGCAGCGAACGCTTGCAGGAGTTCGGCCTTGAGCAAGACGTCAAACACCTCTGCCATGCTCAGCGCCGCGTGCTCATCGAGCCAACCGTGATCCAGCAGCGGCTGTGCGGCCACAGCGATGTCGCCAATTTCCGCATAGGCGAGTTTGCCGGCGCGAAAGTGCACGCCCTTGCGCATCACCATCCGCACCAGCAAGCCTTGCGCCGGCTTGGGCAATGCACGGAAGTCGCGAATAAAGGCATGCTCCGTCGCGCTCATCACATCGGCATAGCGAAGCTCAAGCCAATCAAGCACTTGCCGGAAGTTGTTGAGGTAATAGAACGGGTCGTCGAGGGGATTGGCGGTCACGGGAATTCAGGGCCATGGCGAGCGAGTACTGGTTATGCGTACAGATAACAGCTCTGCCCTGTCCGGTGCAAACGGAAAAAGATCAATGGCATTTTTTGATCAGGACATCGAACTTTTTCCACCGCAATGGCACCAACCGCGTTAGAAGACCGACAATGCTCGGTATCACATGGAATGAGGATCAAGAGGTGGCTATGAACATCAAGACATTGGGCATTCCTTTGGCGGTTGCCGCGCTGCTGGTATTGGGCGGCTGCTCGACGCAGACCGTGGTCACCCTGCAGAACGGCACGCAATATCTGACCAAGGACATGCCGAAGACCAAAACCAAGGACGGCTTCTATGAATTCGAGGACATTTCCGGCGCCAAGGTGAAAGTACGCGCCGATGAAGTGGCCACCGTGCGCAAGGAAGACTGACGCGCTGCACTGCTCGCTCCCGCGCTTTGCGTGGGAACGAGCAACGTTGAGTGCTATTCGAAGGCCCGTAGGCCCGGGAGGCTGCCGTCGCAAGGCATGTACGTGCCACCGCGCCTGACCACTTCGCCCTGCAAACGCTGGCAGCGTTCCAGGTCTTGTTGGGCCATGCGGTCGATACTCAGGTTGCCGGTGGTTTGCGGCTGCTTGCCGTCACCCAGGCGAATCGTCACGAACGGCTGTTCGGGCTGGATCTGAAACAGGCTTTTCTCTTCGACCGGCTCGGCCACTTCGGTTGTGGCCGGGCTCGGCAGTTGATCAGGGCTGATGCCGTAACGGCTCAGAATCGAACTTTGAGGCAGATCGGCCCAGACGCTGGCCGAACACAACGCCAGTCCGACGATACCGATAAAGCCCTTGAAACCTTTCACGTTTGAATCTCCTGTGCTCGATGGCGGCTAGCTATAGAACGTGTGCGCACGTGCTGGCTTTAGGCCGCATTTCCTGTTTTTGCAGGGTTTTGAGTCAGGTCGTGGCCATCGAGTCACTTTTGAAACCGAGTTATCGTTCTTCGCGAGCAGGCTCGCTCCCACAGGGGATTTGCAAACGACACAGATCCAGTGTGGGAGCGAGCTTGCTCGCGAAAGGGCCCTTACCGGCACCCCATCAACATCAGGCAATCACAATACCGTCAGCACTCAGGCTGTTCAGCGACACCCCCACCAACGTCACCGAATCGTTGCCGAACGTCAGCACCGTGTCCTGCCCAACAGTCGCGGCATGGGCGCGGAAGTCCTCCGCCGGCAAAACACCCTGTACGCCAAGAAATACCAGTTTGTCATTGGACGTGAAACCGACCACCCGATCCTGCCCGAACGCACCATTGAACAGGAACGTATCCGCGCCGCCGCCAGACTCCATCAGGTCATTACCGGCACCGCCGACAAACACATCATTGCCGGCGCCGCCAATCAGGTGATCGTTGCCATCGAGGCCGAACAGCCAATCGCCACTGGCATGCGCCTTGAGCGTGTCGGCGCCAGCGGTTCCTTTGACGCTCGACTCATACGCGGTGACGTTATTGCCGACCTTCAAACCGCTGGCCGTGACGCTGTGGGTCACATCGTCCTTGAACAAGCCCCAGAGAAACCCCGGCTCCTTGGTGACGATGCTGCCGATGTCGCGGGTGATGCTGATCCCGCCGTTGGCGTCGCGAATGTACAGATTGCCGGCGCCGTCATTGGCGAAGTCGAAGTTCTTCACCGCGCTTTGCAGGTCAAGGGTGTTGCTGCCCTGCCCGCCAAGCATGACGTTGTAGCCACCGCTGTCGCGGAACGTGTCGTTGCCGGCACGCCCTTCCAGATAGTCGTTGCCGCTGCCGCCCTGAATCAGGTCGTTGGCGTCGCTGCCGATGATGAACGTGCTGCCCTTATGGGTTTCGGCGTTGCGGTTGAGGTCCTGCACCCAGGTGTTGGCCCGCGCCGGGTCCGAGAGGTTGGCGACAATGATGGTCGAATCGCGGCTGGTCAGGTCGTAGAACTTCGATTCGATGACGCGGTTCATGCCGTCGCCATACGCGGTCGGCAAGTGCGAGATCCAGGTGGGAATGTTGACGATCGAGAACGGCAGCAGATTCCACGCGGTCGAGGCGTAGTGATCGTTGAAGCTGACGATGTTGTCAGTGGCCGACGCCTTGGGCGCATCGTGCACGCCGATGGAGGCGCCGGTGAAGGTCGAGCCGTCGAGGGCGCGGAACACCGGGTCGTTTTCGTATCCGACGTTGAGCACTTTGTCGGTGCTGCTCTGGGTTGGCGAGGCGTAAGCGATGTAGTTGGAATCGCTGAAGAACCCGCCCCACTTGCCGCCGCTCAGGTCGGCCATGCTGTTGACCGCCAGGCCGCCGAGGCTATGGCCGCTGACCAGCACGTCTTTGCCGGTCAGGCCGTTGGCCTTGGCAAACGCCACGACGTCGTTGAGCAGATTGCCGAACGCTTCACCGACGTAGTTTTTCGCGTAGTCCTTGGGGCCGAAGGCAGCGAGCAGGTCGTTGATCACGTCGCCGATCGAGTCGAGGATCAGATTTTCCCGCGGGCCGCTGGTGCCGCGAAAGGCAATGCCGAGTTCCGTCAGATGGCCCTGGGCGTCGTACTTGCCGAGGATTTCCACTTGCGCGGTGGTGTAGCCGGCCTTCTCGCCGAAGAAGGTTCCCCGGGCGTCGGTCTTGCCGTCGTAGCCCAGTTGCGAGGCGGTGATAGGCGTCCAGCCGGCCTTTTTCACGGCGTCGAGGGCGAGTTTTTCCGAGTCGGGATTCCACGGAATGCCGGGAATCACCCCTTGCGAATCGGTGCCGCCGAGCAGCGCCGTGACCAGCGTAGCGGGCAGGCCAAGGCCGAAACCGTTGTGCTGATAACCGGCGGCAAAACCGTTATCGAGGTTGTGGTAGGAATACAGCGTGATTGCCATGGCATCGCTGAACAATGCCTTGGAATCGGCTGTGCCGAAGTTCTTGTAGTCATACACACCCATTGCTATTGCCTCTCTCTTTGTTGGAATTGTCAGAGATAGCTCACAGCCAGGGCGCCCCTCGGGGGACGCCCCGGAGCATTTCAGTACTACTTGTTGCCTTTCATTGTGGGAGCGAGCTTGCTCGCGAAAGCGGTGTGTCAGCTACAAAAATGCTGACTGATACACCCTCTTCGCGAGCAAGCTCGCTCCCACATTGGATCTACGCGAACATGAAACTGGAGTCCGACAGGTTAGCCACTCCCACCCCGATCAGGGTCACGGCATATTCGCCAATCTTCAGCACGGTGTCGTTGCCGGCCTGCGACGCGTGTTGCTTGTAGTCGTAGCCCTGCCCCGCGCCTTCGACGCCCATGAACACCAGTTTGTCGCTGCCCTGATAACCGTTGATGGCATCGAAACCGAACGCGCCGCTGAACAGGAAGGTGTTGTTGCCACCCACCGCCGTCATCACGTCATTGCCGGCGCCACCGACGAAGGTCACATGGCCCTTGTCGCTGATCAGTTTGTCGTCGCCACCGAGGCCGAACAGCCAGTCGCCGTCAGCCGTGGCGTGCAGCGCATTGCCATAGCCGTCGCCGCTGAGCGAGTGGTTGTACTGGGTCAGTTCGTTGCCATTGGTCAAACCCTTGGCCGTGACGCCCCAGGTGATTTCCTTGCTGCCCCACCACGAGCCCGACTCCTTGCTCACCAGCGCGCCAATGTCGCGGGTCATGCTGATGCCGCCGTAGGCATCGCGCACATACAGCGTGCCGTCACCGTCGTTGGCGAAGCTGAAGTTCTGCAACGGTTTCTGCAGTTCGAAGGTGTTGTGGCCCTGGCCGCCGAGCAGGATGTTGTAGCCGCCGTCATCACGGAAACGGTCATCGCCGCCCAGGCCTTCGAGGAAGTCGTTACCCGCGCCGCCCTTCAGCCAGTCGTTGCTTTGGGTGCCGATAATGAAAGTGCTGCCGGTGTGCGGCTCGCCGCTGCGCCCCAGATCCTCGACCCAGGTTTTGCCACGGGACGCTTCTTCCAGGTTGGAGACGATGATCGTCGAGTCCTTGCTGGTCAGGTTGTAGAACTTCGAGTCGATCACCCGATTCAGGCCATCGGCGTACCCCAGTGAGCCGTGGGCCGACCAGCTCATCGGGTTGATGATGCTGAACGGCACGAGGTTCTGCGCGGTGGACGCGTAGTTGTCGTT
This sequence comes from Pseudomonas fluorescens, assembly GCF_001648775.1. Lineage (GTDB taxonomy): Bacteria > Pseudomonadota > Gammaproteobacteria > Pseudomonadales > Pseudomonadaceae > Aquipseudomonas > Aquipseudomonas fluorescens_M. The sequence goes on along the minus strand of NZ_LVEJ01000010.1, from coordinate 213,617 downwards.
GAAGTTGACGATGTTGTCGGTGGTCGAGTCGTGCGGCTTGTCGTGTTTGCCCATCGACGCGCTGCTGAACGTAGTGCCGTCGAGCACACGGAACACCGGGTCGTTCTCGTAACCGATATTGAGCACGTTATTGCCGGTGCTGCTCTGGGTTGGCGAGGCGAAGGCAATGTAATTGGCGTCCTTGAAGAAGCCGCCCCAGTTGCTCGCGCTCAATTCGGCAACGCTGTTGACGCCCAACCCGCCGAGGCTGTGGCCGCTGATCAGCACGTCCTTGGCGGCAATGCCATTGGCAATGGCAAACGCCGCGACGGCCTTGAGCAGATTGTCGAAGGCGTTTTTCGCGTAGTTGCTCGCGTAATCCGACGGCCCGATGGCAGCCAGCAGGTTGTTTTTCAGGTCGCCGAAGGTATCGCTGTAACCCAGCCCGCCGGTGCCACGAAAGGCCACGCCGATGCCGATCAGTTTGCCGGCGGCGTCGTATTTGCCGAGCACTTCGGCCTCGGCGCTGGTGAAGCCGTCCTTCTCGCCAAAGAACGTGCCCTGCGGCCCGACCTTGCCCTGATAACCCAGCGCCGTCGCTGTGACCGGCGCCCAGGCGGTGGCCGGCAGAGGCTTGCCGGTCGGCGTGTAGGCATACAGCGTCAGTGCGATGGCGTCGCTGTACAACGCTTTGCCATCGGCATTTTTATAATCGAACAATCCCATGTTGTGCTCTCTCTTCCTTCAAAAACCGGCAGTTCTCAAACGAACTGCCGGTACACCTTAGAACTGCCAGTCGAGGGTCAGACCCACACCGTGGTCCTTCTCGTTCGAACCGATCAGTCCGTTGTAATCGAGGTTCACTCGTACATCGCGATTGAGCGCCAGACCTGCGCGCACACCGACCACCGCCGCATCACGATCCATCGACACGCTCTGCACGGTGAACGCACTGTTGCCGTTGGCAAACGCCAGATGGCTGTCGGCATCGACATTGCTCAGGTTGTGCTGCCAGCCGAGGCTCGCGCCCAGTTCCAGTTGATGCTGATCCGACAGTGCGAAGCTGCGCTTGGCGCGCACGCCGAGGGTCGACAGCACCACATCACGATTGTCTTCGCCGCCCTTCAACGCTGCAGCATCACCCTTCTCGGTGAAGCTTTCGGTATTGAGGTGCACATAAGACAGATTGGCGAACGGCTCCAGGTTCATCGGTTGCAGACCCAGATCATAAGCGGCCTCGGTGAACACTTGCGTGGTCGCGGCGTCGTGCTTGGTCTTTTGTTTACCGCTGACGTCCCCGAACTGCAGGTCACGTTTGACGTCAACGCGATGCCAGCTGTAAGCGCCACCGACGGTCAGACGCAGTGCATCGATCTGATGCCCCAGGTACGCACCCAAGTGGTAACTGTCGACCGACGCCGACGAATGCGTGCCGCTGCCCATGCTCAATGAGCTGTCGCTATAACCGGTAACGAAACCCAGACGAGTATCTTCAGCGATCAAGCCGTCGACACCGGCCAGCAGGCCACCGATGGAGCTGTTGGAATCGGCATTCTTGTTACCGCCATCACTCTCGCCCCACGACCCCAGCACCTTGACCCAGACGTTGCTGCGATCGTCAGTCGGTGCGCCGGCATTGAACAGGTCACGCTCGCGCAGACGCTCGCCGACCGCTTCACGCAAGTAACGGCTGTCGTTGATCAGCATGGTGCCGATCGCCGGGTGAATCTCGCCGGACAACTGCTGGAACGCTTGCTGTGCCGATGCCGCATTGGGCGACAGCAACAGGGTTTCGAACAGCGCATTGCCCGCGCCCAGACGCTCGGCCGCCGCACCCACGGCGCGTTGGTTCGGTGTCAGACCGACGCTGGCGAACGAGGCGTCGTTACGCCCGACCGCCAACTGGATGCCATCCGCCGAGTACGCCAGCGTGCCGCCGAGGAAGGCGTAATCCGGCAACACCTGACCGAAGCGTCCTTCAATACCACCGGCCGCTTGCAGGATGTTGTAGCGCGTGCCGAGCAGGCTTTGCACCTCGTTGGTGGTCAGCAGCGTCGGGCTGTTTTCCAGCGACATGCTCACCGTCGCGCCTTCGATAACCGCTTTACCGGTGGCGATGATCTGATCACTGCTGGTCGGCGACAGCTCTACGGCGTAGGTCGAACCCGGTGCAAACGTCACGTCGCCAGCCACGTTCAGCGTACCGATCGAGTTGCCGGGTGCGACCGTACCGCCGCTTTTCACCGACAGCGCGCCGATGTGGCCATTGCCGCCGAGAATACCGCCGTCATTCACCGTCACCGCCGATTGCAGCGAACCGTTGATGGCCAGGCGGCCCTGATTGACCAGCGTCGGGCCGCTGTAAGTGTTGTTGCCGGTCAGCACCAGGGTGCCGAGGCCTTGCTTGGTCAGACCGCCGTGGCCGGAAATGTCGTTGCGCCAGGTGTCGAGGCCACAAGTGATGTCATTGCACACACGTTCGGTCGGTTTGCCCTGATCGATGATCGCGCCGATGCCCGGCAGATCGGCAACGAACTGGCCGGAACCATAAGCGCCATCGATACGGAATTCCGCCGGAATGTCCTGCTCAGTGACGAACATTGATGGTCCGTCGATGCCTTTGCGCAGATTGATCATGCCCCAGCCATATAAAGCGTCGATGCCCGGCGCGCCGAGGTCGGTGGCGGTGGTGCGCAATACCGTGGCGACTTGATCGCCGGTCATGTACGGGAAGCGCTCCATCAGCACCGCCATGGAACCGGCGACGTGTGGCGCAGCCATCGAGGTGCCGTTGTAGTTTTTGTAGCCGGTGGTCAGGTTGTCAGCGTTGGTGCCTTCGATGATCGAGCTGAAAATTTTCGTGCCCGGCGCCGAGACGCAGAAACTCGCGGTGTAGCCGCAACGCGAAGAGAACGTACTGATGATGTACGGGTTGGCGCTGGCCAGGTCCGGGTTCTGTTGCAACGCGGCGACGGTGATCCAGTTCGGCGCGATGTCCGGGACGAAATAGCCGAGGCCGGCGATAGCGTCCGGGTTGTTGAGGTTGTAGTCGTTGCCGGCGGCGAAGATCGTCACGATACCGCTGCGCGCGGCGGCAATCGCGCCGTCGTAGGCGCCACCGGGTTTAGTGCCGAGCAGCGTACGGATCTCGTTGAACTGCAACTGCGCGTCATTGACGGTGAAGTGCGGGTACGCCGGATCGCGGCCACCGAGGTCGAAACGGTCGGTGATGCCGATGCCCCAACTGTTGTTGATGATCCGCGCGCCGCTGGCGATCAGGGCATCCCAACCGGCCTTGTACACCGCGCCATCGTTACCGCGAACGATGCCGTCTTCCGGGCCCGGGTCGCCGTTGTCGGCACTGATGATCTGCGCGCCGAACGCCACACCGTGCATCACGCCACCGTCGCGGCTGCCGGCGGCGATACCGCCGACATGGGTGCCGTGGGCGCCGAGTTTGCCGTCGGAGCCGACCGAGGGCGAACCGTCATAGCGGAACGCATCCCCGGCTTTGACCGGGATGTACGGGTCGGTGTATTCACGAATGCCGCTGGTGACCAGTGTCACCACCTTGTTGCTGCCGGAAAATTCCGGGTGTGCGGCATACACCGGCTGGTCGAAGATGCCGAGTTTGACGCCTTTGCCGGAATAACCGGCGGCGTAGGCGTAATCCGCGCCGATCGCGCCCAGGCCCCAATCGGCCTTGAACTCACTGCTGCGCCAACTCGACGGATCGCCCGTGCGACCGTTTTCCACGTACGGCGCAGCGTGTGCCGTGCCGATGGCACAGAGCACGGCGAGCGTGAGGGTTTTCAGGGCAAAGCGGCCACCCGTTTGCGCGGGGGTATTGTTGTTATTCATCCAGCGACCTTCCTTAGTGATGTTGCGAAAAATCCGTTTGTCTCGATGTGGCGCCGTGCACTCCCTCGCCACAGGATTTGCGTCAGGCACAGTGGGTCAGAACTGCCAGTTCAGGCTCAGGCCAACGCCATGGCTCTTCTCGCGACTGGCCAGTTGTCCGTTGTAATCGAGGTTCACACGTACGTCTTTGCTCAACGCCAAACTGGCCTGCACGCCAACCAGTGCCGCATCGCGCACCAGCGCCGAGCTCTCCACCGAATACGGCGTGCCACCGCTGGCAAAGCGCAGATGCTGCTCGGAATCGATGTCGCTGAGGCTGTGCTGCCAGCCGAGGTGGCCGCTCACGTCCAATGATTGTTGAGGCGAAAGATTGAAGGTCTTGAGCGCCCGCACGCCGAGGGTGCTCAACACCGCGTCACGCTGATCACCGGAGCTTTTCAGCGCGGCACCATCACCCTTCTCGGTCAGACCTTCGGTGTTGAGATGCACATAGGCCAGATTGGCAAACGGCTCCAGTGCCAGCGGTTGTAGGTGCAGTCGATACGCCGCCTCACCGAACACCTGAGTCGTCGTCGCGTCGACCTTGGCTTTCTGTTTGGCGCTGACGTTGCCGTACTGCAAGTCGCGCTTCACATCAGCACGATGCCAGCTGTAGGCCGCGCCGGTGCTCAAGCGCCAGGCGCCGATTTCGTGGCCGGCGTAAGCGCCGAGGTGATAACTGTCGACTTTGGCCGATGAGTGCGTGCCCGAGCCCATGCTCAATGAACTGTCGCTGTAACCGGTGACCAGACCGATGCGCGTCTGCTCGTCCAGCGCGCCATCGACACCGGCCAGCAGGCCGCCGATCGAAGTGTTGTAGCCCGCCGTGTCGTGGCTTGAATCGGTGCTGCCCCACGCGCCGAGGGCCTTGACCCAGCCATTGTTCTGCGCCGCATTGGTGTCGTGCAGACGCTCGCCCACCGCGTCGCGCAACTGGCGGCTGTCATTGATCAGCATCGAACTCAACGCCGGGTAGATTTCACCGCTCAGTTGCTGGAAGGCGTGTTGGGCGGAAGCGGCGTCAGGCGACAGCAACAGGCTTTCGTACACCGAATTGCCCGCGCCCAGGTTCTCAACGGCAGACGCGACCGAACGTTGATTCGGTGTCAGACCGACACTGCTGAAGGTTGTCGCGTTGCGTTCGATGTCGAGTTGAATACCGTTGGCCGCGTAATCAAGGCTGCCGCCGATGAACAGGTAATTCGGCAGCACGGCACCGAACTGGCCTTGAATACCGCCGGCCGCTTGCAGAATGTCGTACTGGCGCCCGAGCAGGCTTTGCGCCTCGGTGGTGCTGAGCAGCGTCGGACTGTTTTCCAGCGACAGGCTGACGGTCGCGCCGCTGATGTTGGCTGTGCCGCCAGCAACAATACGGTCGCTGCTGGTCGGCGACAGTTCAACCGCGTAGGTCGAACCTGGCGCGAAGTTCACGTCACCGGCCACGGTCAATGTGCCGATGGAGTTGCCCGGCGCAATACGGCCACCGCTGTTGGCCGTCAACGCGCCGATCCGACCGGAACCGCCGAGTGTGCCGCTGTCGTTGACCGTGACGCTTGAGGTCAGCGCACCATTCACCGTCAGCAAGCCGCCATTGACCGTGGTCGGGCCGCGATAGCTGTTGTCACCGGTCAGGGTCAGATGTCCGCCGCCGGACTTGATCAGACTGCCTTGGTACACCCGGCTCGCCGCTGCCGCATCACGGGCGCTGCCGACCGCGTAATCAGTCTGATCCTGTTGGCTGGCGCCCGCCGCAACGCCGTTCTGCCAGCCCTTGTCTTGCAGGGTTTGCTGCCAGGCCGTGTGTTCGGCGAGGTCTTCGCTCTGGCGCTGGATCAGCGCCTTGTCGGAGATGTCGTTGCTCCAGACATCGCTCTGCCCCACCGCCAGACTGGCGTCGAACGCTCCGAGCAATTGCCCCGGCCCGCGCATCGCCCGGTTCAGATTGGCCACACCCCAGCCGACCCGTTCGGTGGGCGCGTCGGTCACCGAGCCATCCAGTTGCGTCGCGGTGGTCAACAGCACTTCGAGGGCCTGCTGATTGTTCATGTACGGGTAGCGTTCCATCACCAGCGCCAGTGCGCCGGTTGCATGCGGCGCCGACATCGAGGTGCCGGACTTGATCGCGTAATCGCCGCCGGGAATGGTGCTGTCGATCTTCGCCCCCGGCGTGGTAATGCACCAGTATTTGGCGAGCCCGCATTGGTTGTACTTCTGCTGATTGCTTTGATCCAGGCCCGACACTGCCAGCCAATGACCTTCAAGGTCTGGCTGAAAGTACGGCAGCGCCGAGCGTACGCTGGCGTTCGGGTAGCCGCTGTTGCCGGCGCTGAACACGTTGATCACGCCGCGCCGGGAGACGTCCGCAGCGGCATCCAGCCAGGTGCCTTTGTTCCAGTGCTGGGCATAGGCAGCGTGCAGATCAGCGAGTGTGCGATAGCTGACATCCGGCGGCTGACTGCCCCAACTGTTGTTGATCGCGCGCACGCCAGCCTCGGCGAGTGCGTCGTACACCGCTTTGAAATAACGCGGGTCGGGATTCGGGCCGAACAGGAAGCTGTCGTTCTTGTTGGTGTTGCCAACGTAGATCTGCGCGTTGTAGGCCACGCCGTGCATGCCGGTACCGTCGCGTGACGCGCCCATGGTGCCGACCACGTGGGTGCCGTGGGAGTCGTTGTTGGGATTGAGGGTGCCGTCGACGCTGAACAGAGAGCCGTCGATGTAGCTGCCGCTGGCCAATACCGGGTGATAGCGAGCCGAGGCGAACTCGGGGTGGGCGGCATCGAAACCAGAGTCGAGCGCGCCGATTTTCACGCCTTGGCCGGTGATGCCGGCGGCGTAGGCTTGCTCGGCCTGCATGCGGTCCAGACCCCAGTCACGCAGGAACTCGGCGCTGCGCCAACTGGCGGGGTCACCGGGTTTGCCGGCTTCGAGGTATTGGGCCTGCGCCTGGGTTGCAGAAATCACAAGCAGCAGGGTGCCGACCGAAATCGGCTTGATGCGTACGTCCATGTTCACCACTCACTTTTATTGTTTTATGCAGGTTCTTCTGCGGTGTTGCCTGTTCCCCTCACCCCAGCCCTCTCCCCGAGGGAGAGGGAGCTGACCGAGGTGTCTTACGTCTTACATCGACCTGAAAAACCGGGTTGATTATGGATTCGGTAGAGCATTTCCCTCACCCCAGCCCTCTCCCCGAGGGAGAGGGAGCTGACCGAGTTGTCTTGCGTCATGCATAGACCTGAAAAACCGCGTCGGTTATGGATTCAGTGACGTTCGATCACGTCGGTGTACTTCTGAAATATCCCCCGGTCAGTCCCCTCTCCCTCTGGGAGAGGGTTAGGGTGAGGGCTGGTGAGCGACCACAAAAGCCTCATCCACCCGCGCCAGATCCTGCTCGTTCAAGGTCCCGGCGTAGTAATGCAACTTCGTCCAGGCCATCAAATAGTCGTACCGCGCCTGCGCCAGATCGCGGCGCGTGGTGAACAGCTGCTGTTCAGCGTTCAAGGCATCCAGATTGGTCCGCTCACCACCGAGAATGCTCTGCTTGGTCGACACCACCAGCGCTTCAGCCGAACTCAGCGCTTTCTGATACGCGCGCAATTTGCTCACCCCCGACAAGCAGGCACTGAACTGCCGACGCAGCTCGATCAGCGTCTCGCGCGTTTTGCCATCCAGTTCGTATTCGGCCTGCTCCATGGTGCGACTGGCCTGACGCGTCGAAGCCGACACCCCACCACCGGCATACAACGGCACGCTGACTTCGAAACCAATGGTGTTGGTCTCGTAGCGCTGGTTGTACGTGTTGCCACTTTCCGACTCGTTCTGGCGCATCGACGCATACGCGCTGACTTTCGGCAGATGCCCGGCGCGGTTGCGCTCCACTTCATAGCGTGCGACTTCCACGGCCTGGCGTTGCGAGGCCAGGTTCGGGTTATTGCTGACCGCTATCTCGTGCCAGGTGTCGTAATTGGTCGGCTGCAGCGTGAACGTCTGGAAGTTCTGATCCAGCGGCACCAGATCGCCAATATCCACCGCCGGCGTGCCGACCAGTGCCCCCAGTTCGCGCAGCGCAGCATCCTGTTCGTTGCGCGCCTCGATCTCTTCGGCGGTCGCCAGTTCATAGCGCGACTCGGCCTCAAGAATGTCGGTGCGCGTGCCCTCGCCCTGCTTGAACATGTGCTCGTTCTGCTGGAACTGCTGCTCGTACGCCTTCTTCTTCGCCTGGGCGATGTCGATCTGGTCCTGGGCAAACAACGCCTTGGTGTAGTTGTCCAGCACGCGCACCAGCAACTCCTGGCTCTTGCCGCGAAAGTTCTCGTCGGCAAACAGCGACTGCGCGACACCTTTGCGATACGCGGCATAGGCCTCGTAATCGAGCAACGGTTGTTGCAGGGTCAGGGCCGAGCCGTAACTGTTGTAGTTACGCTCGTCAGTACGGTTACGTGCGCGCTCATCGAGCGAGGTGGCTTTCGACGTGTTGCGCCCCTTGTTGTAGGTGTAACCGATGCGCGGCAGCAGGCCGGCACGGCCAATCGCGCGGTTTTCCAGGCCGGCATCGCGTTCCTTGATCGCACCGAGGAACACCGGGTCATTGCGCAACGCTTGTTCGTAAATCTCGAACGGCCCCATCGCCGCCATTGCACTGTTGCCCGCCAGCAGCGCGAACGCTGCCGCCAGCATCGAAAGCTTATTCATACAGCCGAACATCCTTATTCCTCGGTCAACGCGGAGCCGGCCCGGTCGAGCAGCGGTTTGAACAGATAGTTGAGGAGTGAACGCTCACCGGTGCGCACGAACATTTCTGCCGGCATGCCGGGCTTGATCACCAGACCGTTGAGTTTCTCCATGGCCTGATCGCTGACGCTGCTGCGCAACACGTAGTACGGCACGCCGGTTTTCTCGTCGACCATCTGGTCGGCGGAAATCAGGCTGACTTCGCCCGGCACGCGCGGAGTTTTGCTCTGGTTGAATGCGGTAAACAGAATGTCCACCGGCAAATGCGTGCCGACCTTGTCGATCAGGTTGATCGGCAAATGCCCTTCCACTTCCAGCCGGGTGCCTTGCGGAACGATCTCCAGCAGCGTCTCGCCCTGACGCACCACTGCGCCTTCGGTGTGCACACCAAGGTTGACTGCGACACCGTCGGCGGTGGCGAGAATCTCGCTGTGTTGCAGGTCGAAACCGGCGGAGGTCAGTTGCTCGGACAGGGTGACGCTCTTCAACTGCGCATCGGCCAGTTGCGTGCGCACTTCCTTCTGATATTCCTCGCCGTGCTGTTGCAACTTCAGCCGCGATTCGAGGATGCCCTGCTCCACACGCCCGCTTTCACCGGTGTTTTCCGCCAGTTGCTGTTGCACTTGCGACAGTTGCCGCTGGTATTCCATCAAGCGGTTACGCGGGATGTAGCCGTTGTCGGCCAGCGGTTGCAGGTTGCTCAATTGTTGCTGCAGCGAATCGGCTTGGGCATTGAGGTCGGTACGCGCGCGACGCATGCCGGCCAGTTGCGCGGTGGCGCCTTCGATGCTCGCGCGCAATCCGGCCTGCTCGCGGTAGAACGCTTCGCGACGGCTGCTGAACAGTTGCCGCTGACCTTCCAGCACCAGTGCCAGACGCGGGTCCGGATCGCTGCTCAATTCGGCCGGAAAGGTCACTTGCTTGAGGTTGTCACGCTCGGCCTGCCAACGCGCCAGGCTCGCCCAGGCCATGCGGTACTGCGCTTGCAGCGATTGCACGTCGGCTGCGACCTGGGTCTGATCGAGACGAAACAGCGGCTGGCCCTGTTTCACGATCTCGCCTTCGCGCACCAGAATCCGGCTGACCACACCGCTGCTCATCGACTGCACGGCTTTGCGCTTGCCGGACACCACGACCGTGCCCTGCACCGGTATGCCTTGATCCAGTGGCGCCAATGCCGCCCAGGTGAAGAAACTGCCGGCGCCAACAATGGCCAGAATCCAGCCCATGCGTGCGAAGAACTTCGCGTCACGTTCCGGGCGTTCGGTGATGTAGGCGTGTTCCATGCTCGCTTCGTTTTCAGTGTTCATGCTCGCGCTGCTCATACACCCGAATTCCTTGTCGAGGGCTGATACTGTCGGCTCATGCTGAGCCCGCCCGGTGCTTGCGCAGGTTTCTCACGTTGTTGCTCCTGTTGGCCGGAGAGTGCCTTGAGCACGTCCTGACTTGGGCCGAAGGCCTGCAACCGGCCATCATTGAGGACCAGTAATTTGTCAGCCTGGGCCAGCACCGAAGAGCGGTGGGTCACCAGCACCACGGTGGTGCCTTGGGCTTTAAGCGCGGCGATGGCGCTGGCCAATGCCGCTTCGCCGACGGTGTCGAGGTTGGAGTTCGGTTCATCCAGTACCACCAGGCTCGGCGTGCCGTACATGGCGCGCGCCAGTGCCACGCGTTGCTTCTGGCCGCCGGACAGGCCGCTGCCGTCCTCGCCCAGTTGCGTGTCATAGCCTTGCGGCAAACGCAGGATCATTTCGTGGACGCCAGCCTGTTGCGCGGCGGCGACGACTTTCTGCGGATCAGCCTCACTGAAGCGCGCTATGTTCTCGGCGATGCTGCCACTGAACAGTTCGATGTCCTGCGGCAGGTAGCCGATGTACGGACCGAGTTGATCGCGGTTCCAGCGATGAATGTCGGCGCCGTCCAGGCGCACGATACCGCTCAGGGTCGGCCACACACCGACCAGCACCCGCGCCAGCGTCGACTTGCCGGAACCGGAAGCGCCGAGCACACCCAGCACCTCACCGGCAGCGAGATTGAAATTGACCATGTGCAAGGTCGCTGCACGTTGACCCGGCGGGCCGGCGCTGACCTGCTCAAAAGTGATCTGGCCTTTCGGCGCGGGCAACGCCATGGCCTCGTCGCTGGGCGGGAACGCTTGCAGCAGCGCATCGAGGCGGCGATACGCCAGCTTCGCCCCGCTCCACTGTTTCCATACCGCGATCAACTGGTCGATCGGGCTGAGCACGCGGCCCATCAGGATGGAACCGGCGATCATCATCCCGGCGGTCATGTCGCCCTTGATCACCAGCAATGCGCCGAGTCCCAGCACCAGCGATTGCAGGCACAGGCGCAGGGTTTTACTCAACGAGCTGATCACCGCACCGGTATCGCTGGCCTGATTTTGCAGGCCGAGGAAGCGCGAGTGCACCTGGAACCAACGCTTGCGCAGCGAACCGAGCATGCCCATCGCCTGAATGGTTTCGGCGTTGTGCAGGTGGCTGGTGGCCAACTGGCTGGATTTCTGCGAATAGCCAGCGGCATCGCCCAGCGGCTTTTTGGTCATGTATTCGTTGAGGCACGCCAGCGCGATCAGCAGTAGCGCACCCGCGGTAGCGAGCACGCCGAGCCAGACGTTAAACAGGTAAATCACAAACAGATAAACCGGAAACCACGGTGCATCGAAAAACGCGAACAGTGCAGGCCCGGTGACGAATTGGCGGATGTGGGTCAAATCGCCCAGCGACTGCCCGGCGTTGCCCTCGCCCTTGAACAGGTTGCGCTCGAACGCCGCTTGATAAACACGCAGGTTGAAGCGGCGCTCCAACTGGCTGCCGATGCGGATGACGATAAAGCTGCGCACCACTTCCAGCAGGCCGATAAAAGCGAAGAAACCGACCACCATCAGCGACAGCATCGCCAGGGTCGTTTCGTTCTGCGACGACAGCACCCGGTCATAGACCTGCAGCATATAGATGGAGGGCACCAGCATCAGCACGTTAATCAGTGCAGTAAAGCAGCCGACGCTGATCAGGATGCTCTTATAGTCACCCAATGCCTTGAATAAGGGAGCGGTGGCTGGGGCCTTCGCCATCTTCATTGATTATTCCTGAAAGATATCTCTCGCCAATCTTTGGCAAGACTGCAATTAGTTATCCGCGCACAGTCGGCATTTTCATTTCAAGTGGCTGCTTACACTTTCATAACAACTTCCGCGATTTAATGCGGTGCAGTTGCAATCGATCCTGTCTGCTTATAACCACAGCGTGACGCTTTATATTAAAACTTTGTCGCTTACTGGAGGATCAAGACTATTGCGTAGCACGCTCTAGTGTAATCACCAGCCCAGACTTCAAAGTCGTCAGATAAAACCCATCACGTTGTCGGCTGAAAAACTGGATTCTTGAGCCTTCCTTGCCGGTGATCGACAGGCCATCGGGATCGGGAAACCAGCCGACAGGGGTTTCTTCAAGCCATGCGCCGAGGCAGTCGGCACCTTTGCCCAACGTCTTGTTTACCGCCAGTTCGATGATGCAGGTGTTCGAAGGCTTGTCCTGCAGTTTTTTCGCCTGTGCATCGTCATTCCGGGTCGACAAGGTGGCCTGCCAAGGCCCGGCAAATACCGAGGGTTCTTCAAGTCTGAGGCTGCTTGCCATACTGGTTTCTCCTGAAATCATCATGAGCGCCGCCGAAAGCCACGCCGCTACCGTGTAGGTAAAAGCTTTATTGATCATGGGAATTTTCGCTCCGGCGCGTAGCCTTGCCTACCGATTCGACCGATGCAAGTAAAGAAAGCGGCGCATGACGCGCCGCTTTCCCCGTTACATCACGCCACGATGTCGCTGGTCGCTGCCTGGCCAACGGTGCTGACCTGGAAATCGGCCACGCCGTGCCCGGAGAAGTCCACCGACAGCAGGCTGTTGCCGCCCGACGAGGTCAGGATGGCATCGCCGGCAGCACCGGTGAAGCTGCTGACGAAGTGCAGACCTGCACCGTTGGTGATACCGGTCAGATCGATTTTGTCGAGACCGCTGACGAAATCGAGGATCTGATCGATCGCACCTGGCTTGGAGTCAGAGCTGGCAGCGAACACGAAGGTGTCCGAACCGGCGCCGCCCCACAGCTTGTCGGCACCGCCCGCGCCGTAGAGGATGTCGTTGCCGGCACCGCCCTTGAGCTCGTTGGCCACGCTGTTGCCGATCAGCAGATCGTTGCCCGAACCACCAATGGCGTTTTCGATGATCGCGCCTTTGGCGATGGACACGTTACCCACCATGCCGCCAACGTCGGAGAACGAGGCGTCATTAAGGTTGATCTTCTGGTTCTGGGTGAAGCCCGAGAAGTCCAGAGTATCCTTGCCACCGGCATCCCACACCGAGAACACCACTTTGTCACTCGACGACGACGCGCTGAGGAAATCGCGACCGGTGTTGGAGTTGAAGCCGTAGGTGGTGTCACCGGTACGGGTGGTGGTGTTGGCACCGTAGAGTTTCTGGATGGCAGCGATATCGTCCATCAGCGGGCCGGAAGCATAGGCTTCTACGCCGCCCTTGCTGAAGTTCTGGTTGGTGTTGCTTTCGCTCCAGTAGCTCATAAGGCTGTAACCGCGGGTGTCTTGCCCGTAGGAAGCATCCTTGTAAGTCGGGTTGCCTTCGCCGGCGTTGTAATCACCAGGGTGAGACAAGCCCAGGGTGTGACCGATTTCGTGCGTCAGGGTTTGACGCCCGTAATTGCTCAGGCCCGGGGTTTTGTTGACGTCGTAGCCACTGCCGGTCAGGTACCACGACTGACCGTCGTAGCCAGGTTCGGTGCCTGGCAGGAACGCGAACGCTGCTGCACCTTCCTGGCCGCCGCTGTAGTTACCGAAGGTCATGTGACCATCGCCACCTCTGGCCGCTTCGGTAAAGGTTACATTGGCGACGTCGGCCCAGGATTGCATGGCGAGCACGGCCTGAGCCTTCTGCAGGGCACTGAACTGACTGAACCCGGTGACACCCAGGCCGCTGAAGTTGGCGGTTTTGGCGGTCAGAAAAGTGTAGGTCAGTTCGATTTTGCCGCTGTGGTCAAGGTCGTTCCAGTGCGCGCCATCACGCAGCAACTGGGTGGCGGCCTGGTCGACCGAGAAGGAGGGTTTGCCATTGACCGTGAGGTTGCCGCCACGATCGTATTGATGGCTGAAGCTATTGATCTGGTTATACGCCGAGCTGGCTGCCGCCAGGGATTGTGGCGCCGCGGACAGCAAAAAAGCCTGTTCGGCGGTATCAATAGCATTAGCTTTAACTTTCGACATAAACACACTTCCTTGTTTAGCAATGGAACAGTTTTTGTCCGATAGGACTTTCTCTGGCGAGATCGTCCTATCACTCGCCCAATGAAGGCATCAGAAACCTGACACAATTTGAAATCTGCCGTAAAGGATTTTTTTGAGATCAATTCGGACTGTTTCGGCAAACTGCCGTAAACAAAGCGTGCGGGGTCGAAAGAATGTTTTAGTTGCGGAGCTTTTGCCTAATTGTCTGACGATTTTCTATTTAAATATTAAATATCGGTAAGTTGTTTTTTGTTAGGCGCGTCTCACTTTGCTGCACTTTATTAGTGCAATGCCAGTGTATTGATATCACCCATTTAAAAACGCTGAAAGACATTGTGGGAGCGAGCCTGCTCGCGAAAGCGGTCGGTCATTCAACATCAATGTTGTTTGACCCGGCGCCTTCGCGAGCAGGCTCGCTCCCACAGGGATTCAGGCATGCCTGAGTGATCAGCTACCGGTGCGGATCTTGTTCCACACCCGCGTGCGGATCCGGTCAATGTTGAGCGGCATCGCCTCCAGCGCAAACAGCTTGCCCATCATCTCCGGGCTCGGATACACCTTGGTGTCGTTCTTGATCGCCGGGTCGATCAGGCTGTCCGCTTGCTCGTTACCGTTGGCGTAGTGCACATAGTTACTGATGCCAGCCATCACGTCCGGGCGCAGCAGATAGTTCATGAACGCGTACCCGGCCTTCTCGTCCGGCGCATCGGCGGGCATGGCGACCATGTCGAACCAGATCGCTGCGCCTTCCTTGGGAATCGCGTAACCGATGTCGACGCCGTTTTTCGCTTCCTTGGCGCGGTTTTCGGCTTGCAGGATGTCGCCGGAGAAGCCGACGGCTACGCAGATGTCGCCGTTGGCCAGGTCGCTGGTGTACTTCGAGGAGTGGAAGTAGCTTACGTACGGCCGCACTTTCATCAGCAGTGCTTCGGCTTTTTTATAATCCTCGGGATTCTTGCTGTGGTGCGGCAAGCCGAGGTAATTGAGCGCCGCCGGGAGCAATTCCGGGCCGTTGTCGAGGATCGCCACGCCGCACTTCTGCAGCTTTTCCATGTACTCGGGCTTGAAGATCAGGTCCCAGGAATCCACCGGCGCGTTGTCGCCCAGCACCGCTTTGACCTTGGCGATGTTGTAGCCGATGCCGGTGCTGCCCCACAGGTACGGGAAGCCGTGTTCATTGTTCGGGTCGTTGGTCTGCAGCGCTTTGAGCAGCACCGGATTGAGGTTTTTCCAGTTCGGCAACTGGCTCTTGTCGAGCTTCTTCAGTGCCCCGCCCTGAATCTGTCGGGCCATGAAGTGGTTGGACGGGAACACCACGTCGTAACCGGATTTGCCGGTCATCAACTTGCCGTCGAGGGTTTCGTTGCTGTCGTAGACGTCATAGGTGACTCCGACGCCGGTTTCTTTCTCGAAGTTCTTGGTGGTGTCCGGTGCGATGTAGTCGGACCAGTTGTAAACCTTGACCGTTTCCGCTGCCTGAGCAAGGGAAACGGCGAGCATCAGCGGTGCCAGAGCGAGGGTCTTGCGGATCATGGATCGATTCCTGTGTGGGTTTTCTTTTTTGTTGGCAGGCAATCAAAGGATCAAACAATCAGAAAATCAGCACGTAGCTCTTGCGCACGGTTTCCTGGATATCCCAGACACCGAGCGTGTTGGCCGGCAACATCAGTGCGTCGCCACCTTGTATGTGCAGGGTTTCGCCACCCCCGTCAGGGGTGAACGTGCAACGCCCGGAAATGAAATGGCAGAACTCCTGCGCGGTGATCTGCCGACGCCAGCGCCCGGGCGTGCATTCCCAGACGCCGGTTTCAACGCCGTCATCGCGCTCGACGCTGGTGGTCGAAGCGATCGCCACCGGTTCACCGAGGGGTACGGCGACCGGGTTGGACTCATCCAGTTGCAGGGTTGCAGTGTTTTTAAACTGGGTAATGCTCATGGTCTGACCTGTCTTTTGGGCTTTCTTAAAATCAATCGGCGTTTAGTGCATGAAACCTTCCATGAAACCCGCAACCTGGCTGGCGAGTTTGCGCCGCCAAGGCGCGGTCGCCGGATTGGCCAGGGTCTGGTCTTCATGGACGAAGCTTTTGATGATCGCGTTGTAGCCGAGCCAGCGACATGGCTCCGGCTCCCAGGCGCGCAGCGCATGAATCCCGCCGTCCGGCAGCACCCACGGCTGCTGAGTCAATTCGCTGTCGCGCTCAAGAATCAGGTCCGCGAGGGTGCGACCGCCCAGGTTGCTCGCGCCGACGCCCTCCCCGCCATAGCCGCCGGACAGCGCGATGCCGTTGGCGCGATCGCAGAGCATGTGCGGTTTGAAATGCCGTGACATGCCGAGGTTGCCGCCCCAGGCGTGAGTGATCTGTACGTTTTTCAGTTGCGGGAACAGTTCACCGAACAGATAGCGGCGCAGTTCGACTTCATCGCGGGTCAGGTCGAAGTTGTGGCGCAGCTTGCCGGCAAATTGATAACCGCCACGGGCACCGAAGATCAGGCGGTTATCCGCGCTGCGCTGGCCGTAAGTGACCTGGCGGCTGAATTCGCTGAAGGCTTGTCCACGGTTGAGGCCGATCTCGTCCCAGGTCGCGGCGGACAATGGCTCGGTAGCCACAATCAGGCTCTGCACCGGCAACTGATAGCGGCCCAGTGGCGGCAACGTCACCGAATAGCCCTCGACTGCCGGCACAATCCAGCGACTGCGCACACTGGCCTTGGCCGTGCGCAGGCTGCCCGATTGCCAATGGGTGACCGGGCTGTTTTCGTAAATCTTCACGCCCATGTTTTGCACGGTCCGCGCGAGGCCGCGCACCAGTTTTGCCGGGTGGATGGTCGCCACATGAGGTGCGTAAATGCCGCCATAAGGCTTGGCGACGCGGATCTGCTGCGCGAGCTGTTCGGGGCTGAGCCAGCGGTAATCGTCGTCGGTCAGGCCTTGGGCGTGCAACTTGGCCAGATATTCACGCAAGGCGGCTTCCTGCTCCGGGTAACGTGCCGCGCAATACAGCACGCCGCCCTTGCGGTAATCGCAGTCGATGCCTTCACGCTCGAGAACGATTTCCACTTCATCAGGAATGCTGTGCAGCAGATCGAATGACGCGCGGCGCTGCTGCGGCGACAACCCGGCGAGCAGACGATCTTCGCCGAGCATGTTGCCCATCAGCCAGCCGCCATTGCGGCCAGAGGCGCCGAAACCGGCGGTTTGTGCCTCGATGATGGCAATATCCAGACCGGGGGCGAGTTTTTTCAGGTAATACGCGGTCCACAGCCCGGTGTAACCGGCGCCAATGATCGCCACGTCGACGTCCAGGTCTCGCTGCAACTCAGGCCGCGCGGTCAGCGGCTCGTCGAGTTGGTCCATCCACAAACTGATAGTGCGCCACGCTGGCATGCAAGACTCCGCCACTGAAATTCTTCGATGGCGTCGATCCTAGTGCGCAGGCTCAGGAGAAGTCTTGCGCGCGTGTCCGCAAAGAAATTTGTTTAACGTAAGCCTTGGGTGACTGGCCGGTGTGCTGGCGGAAGCAACTGTAGAACGCCGACAACGAATTGAACCCGGCAGCGAAGGCCAGCTCATCAATGCGCACTGGCGGCACGGCATTTTCCAGCGCGCGCAGCAAATGTTGCAGGCGCGCCTGATTGACGTAGCGATAGAAGCTCTGCCCCAGCACCTGGTTCAGCAGGTAGGAAATCTGATTGCGGCTGTAGCCGCACTCCTTGGCCACGCGTTGCAGGTCGAGTTCGGGATCGAGATACGGCTGCTGCCGCTCGAAGTATTGCTGCAGATCGTCAGCCATGAAGCTCAACTGGCGCGGCGACAGGCCCAGACGACTGACCGCCGGGCGCTGGCTCGGCGTTTTACTGCCCTCGTTGTGCGTGCGCACCAGTGAGGCGTACTCGTTGACGCGCCAGATCAGCCCGTCCCTGACCGTGATCGCTTCACTGGAGCGGAACGACACCAGTCCTTCACCACCGCGCAAGGTCACTTCGTATTGAATGAACGCGGTATTGCCGTCGATCCGAATCCGGTCGCAATGCTCAAGCAACTCGTCGGATTCTCGCGGCATGCTCACGCGTACGTACTCGCGTAATTCGTCGAGGCCGAGCACGCGGTTCTGGAAAAAATCGTTGTACTGGATGTCCGGGTGATACAGCGCCATGACGCTGTCCAGATCGCGGTGTTTCCAGCTCAAGTGATAGCGCATGACCGTGGCAGCCGTGGCCGGAGTCTGTTCGGGGCCGTCGTCGTCGGCGTGCATAAGGGGCTCGGCGAAAAAGAATCGAGCTTGCCCAAGTTCGGCACTGGCTTCAATGACTAATCCGTAGTGGCATTCTGGCGACGATTGCGTAGGCCGTGACTTACATCAAAAAATGCGAAGCAATCGCAAAAAGAACTGAAAAATCTCACAGGAATTTCACACCGGGATGCTACTTTTAATGTCAGTCACCGGTTGAGCCAATGAAGGCTCTTCCCACCTAACATGAGCAAACGGAAGCGCTCGATGAAGAAGGCGGGCAACACATGAATAAAGGGTCAAGCAAAGTCACGTTCCCCAATGCATGCCAGCTGATGCGCTGGCATTTTCATCCCATGGGTTTCGAGGCAACGATGGACGCGCCGGGCAGCATGATTGCCCGTCTGTTTGATCGCGCCAGTGGCGAAACCATGATCGCGATTGCCGGCATCCCGTGCGCGACGGTGATGAATGCCGCCGATGTCGAGCGAATTATCGAGGCTGTGGAGGACGAGCTGGAAGCTTTCGTACCTCCGGAGTCTTTCAGGAGTTACGCATAACCTGTTGATTGAAAACAAAAAGCCCGCATTGATGCGGGCTTTTTTGTGCTCAGGCAGTTTGTTTTCCCACACGGTGATCAACGAAAAACGGCTTGCCCTTGGTGACCCGTTCGGACGCGCGCGGCATGTTCACCGCTTGCGCGTCTTGCGGCTCGACATACCAGTAGCAATGGCTGACCGCCCGGGTGATGCCGACGTAGGCCAGGCGCAGTATTTCGTCCTTTTGTGCACTGTCGTAGGGTTCGCTGTCGCCGCTTTTGCCCAGTCCGGCCATGCGATAGACCTGATTTTTGTACGGCGAACTGGTCAGGTGCTGGCAATCGCCGAGCAGAAACACCGCGTCAGCCTGCAAGCCTTTGGCGCTGTGATAGGTCAGTTGTTTTAGCCGTCGCGCTTCGTACGGCAAGCTCGAATCAACATTAACTACTGACTGAATATGCTCTTCAATCAATGACTTATCGCTGCTTTTTCGATAGAGCATCAAGATCGAATGGCCCTGTCGATAGTGCTCGGCCAGTCGCTGCCCCAGCGCTTGATCATCGCGCTCCAGCACGTTGACCGGTTGCAGCGGCTTGACTGCGCCACTGGCTTTGGCTTTCTTGCCAGCAATCGCCGGCGCCGCGCGAACGATATGCTCTGCGGCGTCGATGATGTGCTGATGGCTGCGATAGTTGTCGCTAAGCATCACCCGCGTGGTGCTGGGTGACGGGAATTCCTTGTTGAACTCCATGAAGTAACTCGGCGAACTGCCGCGCCAGCCGTAAATCGACTGCCAGTCATCGCCCACGCACAGCAACGAGGAGCGCTGCGCGCCGCGACCGACATGCATGGCCGGGCCCCGACTGCGGATTTCCGTAAGGCTGGCCCGAATCCACGAGACGATCTGCGGCGATACGTCCTGAAATTCATCGATCATCAGGTGCGCCATCGGCCGCAGCAGCGCATCGCCGAGCAGTTTGAGGTTTTCCGGCGAATGTTCGCTGAACAGCGCGAACATGCGGTTGTAAGTCATGACCGGCGGTTTCTGGTCGAGCAAGTGATCCTCGAATGCGCGCCAGAACAGGCTCAGCGCCTCGAAGAAAAACCGGTCCGGGTCGTCCTTGGCGAAACTCATGCGACCGACCGCGTCCGGCACATCCAGGCCAAGGTTCTCGATGAACCCGGCGGCGGCGACAAAACAATCCAGCAACGGCGCGGAGGCCAGTTCGCCCTTGACCTTGTAGTCGAAACCCGGACCGGCACTCGCGTCGCCTGCCAAAGTGGCCAGCACTCTCTTTGATGACTCGTAACTATCTAGCCATATCAACGGCTTACGGCAGAAAGCTTGAAACAGGGTGCGCTTTACTGCCCACTCTGCGCGCACGCTCAGCTTGGCGTTTGGGCGGCACACTTGCGGGTTTTCTCGCGGATCGAATCCGAGCACAACCCAGGCATCCAGACTCGGCACGTAGCCATGGCACTGAAAGGTCGAGCCGTTGATGTCGAAGGTCTGGCGGTTCGGCTCGATGCCTTTGATCGGCCAGGCGCCGGCGCGAAACCACAGATCTTCAATGGCGTCGCACAGCTCTTCATCGCGCCGAGACGCCAGTTCGGTCACCGCCATGCGCTTCTGCACATCGGGGTGATCGCGCTCCAATTCCTTGAGCTGCAATCCGGCGCGGGACAACGGCTGAATCAATTGGCGAAAACGTTCGTCCTCGTTGAACAGACGGTAATAGCAGGCATTGAGTTGCTGACGCTGGGCGTCGTTGATTCGCAAGTCAAACGGATTGCTGTCGACCTCTTCGTCTGCGCCCTGTGGCCGGTTGCTCAGGTTCTCGAAAGCCTGCAAACGCTCGAAGCCCGGCAAACTGCGAACCATCGGCAGAATGCGCGAATGGAAGGTGCGCACCAGTTCCCGCGCCTGTTTCAAGCTCAGGGCCTGGCCCCAGAGCGTGAACAGCTCGATCAGTTTATTGATGAAATCCTTGCGCGACTCGCGGGTGAAGGTCACCACGGTCATCGAGTCGAGTTCAAAACCCAGGTAGTGCGTGAGCAGCAGGATACGCAGCACCAACGTCGTCGACTTGCCGGCGCCCGCGCCAGCGACCACGGAGGTTGACGGCGTGTCGCTGAAAATCATCTTCCATTGTGCGACGCTTGGCTGGGCGTGCTCGGGCAGCAAGCGCGCAACGTCGGCCTTCATGCGCTTCTTCAAGTCGGCGGTCAGCGGCAGGCGCCAGTCATCGAACAGATGGTTGTCGACGCTCGGCGGACGATGCTCAGTGTTGCGGCTGTCACGGATCAGCAGCACCTGCCGTCCTTCCTCCAACCCCTCAAGCTTGCCCTCTTTAAAGCCGTACTCGACGCCAGCGGTGTGACCGCTGCGAAAACCATCCGCCTGCCCGTGCAGCCAGGACGCCCGATGTTGTGCGCGCAGACGCGTCAAACCATGGCCAAAGAAACGCGCAGCCAAGCGCTTGAACCAAGGCATCTCGGCCAAAGGACGAAGTTCGGGAGGAAGATCGGGGGTGTGTTGCGCCACGCTGACGGACTCCAGGGCTGAGGCTGTTGGGGGCTATGGTGGCTTTATTTGCGCGTGAGTTCTAGCGAAATGCTTACAGCTCATTGGCTTAGGCGATGAACTGAAGGTGCGATGAGACGATTTCGAGCCTTTGATTTATCAGCTAATTCGATACTCATGCCGCACTTTTTACGCTTTTTATCGATGTTTACCTGATAGATGATCGCCGTCATACACCACCGGATTCGCAATGGGTGCTGACCGTGCGCCCCCTGACGAACCTTTTGAGGAGACGATCATGCTTGAACTCAGACCTTTCAGCTCACTGGGCGGCGCCCATCACGGCTGGCTGGATGCCCATCACCACTTTTCGTTCGCCGAATACTACGACCCGCAACGCATGAGTTGGGGCAACCTGCGGGTATGGAATGACGACGTGATCGCGGCGGGCACCGGTTTCCCGCAACACCCGCACCGCGACATGGAAATCATCACCTACGTACGTGAAGGCGCAATCACCCACCAGGACAACCTCGGTAACAAGGGCCGCACCGAGGCTGGCGACGTGCAAGTGATGAGCGCAGGCACCGGCATTGCGCACAGCGAATACAACCTGGAAGCGCAGGACACCAAGATCTTCCAGATCTGGATTTTGCCCACCGAAACCGGCGCGCCACCGTCCTGGGGAGCGAAACCATTCCCGAAAGGTCAGCGCGAAGGCTTTGTGACACTGGCCAGCGGCAAGGACGGCGACGACCAGAGCCTGCGTATTCGTGCCGATGCGCGCCTGGTTGCAGCCAACATCAAGGCCGGGGAAACCGCGGAATATCTGTTGGATGAGGGTCGCCGGGCTTATCTGGTCCCTGCCACGGGTTTGATTGAAGTCAACGGCTTGCGTGCACAAGCTCGGGACGGCGTGGCGGTGGCGCATGAACGGGTGCTGACCGTCACGGCGCTTGAAGACAGCGAAATTGTGCTGGTGGATTTGGCATAAATCGCGGACGAAAAAAAGGGCGACTTTAAAAGTCGCCCTTTTTATGTACTGCTTCAGATCATTGGCTGGAAATGGCGCCGTCCACCAACGTCTGCGCTTCAACCACCAGTTGCTTGAGATGGTCGTCGCTGATGAAACTTTCAGCGTAGATCTTGTAGATGTCTTCAGTGCCCGACGGACGCGCGGCGAACCAGCCGTTTTCGGTCATGACTTTCAGACCGCCAATCGCCTGATCGTTGCCCGGCGCGTGACTGAGGATGCTCTGGATCTTCTCGCCCGCCAGTTCAGTCGAGGTGACCTGCGCCGGCGACAGCTTGCTCAGCAGCGCTTTCTGCTCCGGATTGGCCTTGGCGTCGACGCGTACCGAGAATGGCTCACCCAGCTCATCGGTCAATGCCTTGTAAGCCTGGCTTGGATCGCGACCGGTGCGCGCGGTCATTTCCGCAGCGAGCAACGCCGGGATCAGACCGTCCTTGTCGGTGCTCCACACGCCGCCGTCCTTGCGCAGGAACGATGCACCGGCACTCTCCTCCCCGCCAAAACCCAACGAACCGTCGAACAAACCTTCGGCGAACCATTTGAAACCGACCGGCACTTCGTACAGGCGACGGCCCAAACGCTTGGCCACCCGATCAATCAAGCCGCTGCTGACCACGGTCTTACCAACGGCGGCATCAGCGCGCCACTGCGCACGGTTCTGAAACAGGTAATCGATGGACACCGCGAGATAGTTGTTTGGCGCCAGCAAGCCACCGGACGGCGTCACGATACCGTGGCGGTCATGATCCGGGTCACAGGCGAACGCGACGTCGAAACGTTCTTTGAGGCCGATCAAACCTTGCATGGCGTGACTGGACGAGGGGTCCATGCGGATCTGACCGTCCCAGTCGACGGTCATGAAGCGAAAAGTCGCGTCGACTTGCTTGTTGACCACGTCGAGATCAAGACGGTAATGCTCAGCGATGGCCGACCAGTAACGCACCCCTGCACCACCCAGTGGATCGACACCCAGATGCAGCTTGGCATCACGAATGGCGTCGAAATCGATCACATTGATCAGGTCGGCGACGTAGGTATTGACGTAATCGTGACGATGGGTCGTGCTGGCCTTCAGCGCTTGCTCGTAGCTGATGCGCTTCACGCCCGCCAGTTTGTTGGCCAGCAGTTCGTTGGCCTTGGCTTCGATCCACTTGGTGATGTGGGTGTCGGCGGGGCCGCCATTGGTCGGGTTGTATTTGTAGCCGCCGCTTTGTGGCGGGTTGTGCGAAGGCGTGATGACCACGCCGTCAGCCAGCCCCGAGGTGCGACCACGGTTGTAGCAGAGAATCGCATGGGAAATCGCCGGTGTTGGCGTGTACTCATCGCCTTCGGCAATCATGACCGTCACACCGTTCGCCGCCAGCACTTCCAGCGCGCTCGCCCCGGCGGGAGTCGACAGTGCGTGAGTGTCGATGCCAACGAACAACGGCCCGGTGATGCCTTGTGCTTCGCGGTACAGGCAGATTGCCTGGCTAATGGCCAGAACGTGCCATTCGTTGAAACTCAAATCGAAGGAGCTGCCCCGGTGCCCGGAGGTACCGAATGCCACACGCTGTGTGGAAATCGAGGCGTCCGGCTGGCCCGTGTAATAAGCCGTTACCAGTCGCGGGATGTCGACCAACAATTCTGCCGGTGCCGGTTTGCCCGCAAAAGGACTGAGAGTCATGCAAAACCTCTGAAATAGAGTGGTTCGAGAATACAGCGCAGTTTACTGGCAGTTTGACCGCAGTGCGATGAGATGTATCCGGCCATCTCCCGATGTTTTTTAACGTTAATCTTCAGGTGCCAGACGCAAGGCGTCACCCAACAGCCCGACGACGCTGGCCAGATCGTGATCGCCATGTTCCAGCGGGCTCAAACGCAGATGGTGCGCATGCAGGCCCTGCAGGCTGAACAACTCGCCCGGCGCGATAATGATTTGCTGCCTGAGCAGGCGCTGGAACACATTGCCCATGTCTACCGGTCGCAGCGAACGCACCCAAACCGTTGCCCCGCCCTGCGGCTCGACAATCTGCAACGCATCGCCACGCTCGCGCAACAATTGAATCAATTGCGTACGGCGCTCCTTGAGCATCCGCCGCAGAATCGTCAAATGCTGATCCAGCCGACCGCCGCCCAGCAACCTGGCAACCGCCTTCTGGCGGATCGGCGACAAACGAAACGCGCGCAACAGGAAATGGCGCTGCAGTTCGCTACGCCAATGGCGCGACAGGACAAACCCGAAAGGCGCTTCGGCGCCGATGAATTTCTCGAACGTGGAAAACACCAGCAAACGATCAGGGTCCAGCCAATCGCGTAGACGTTGCGAGTCGCCACTCTCATCGAGTTCGCTGTAACAGTCGTTTTCCAGCACCCAGACACCGTGACAGCCGAGCAGATGCGCAATGGCCTGTCGAGTGGCGGGAGGCATCAGGCTGCCTCGGGGCATGCTTAGCACGGCGGACAAAAGCACCAACCGTACCGGCTCCTTTTTGAGCAGTGACTCCAGCTGTTGCAGGTCGATCACGCCTTCGGTCAGCATCGGTAACTCGATAACGCGCACGCCGGCCGCTTCCAGCAGGCGCAGAATCACCCAGTCACACGGTGATTCGACCACCACGGTGGTTCGGCGCAACTCAAGCACCGAAATCAGTATTTCCAGCACTCCGCGCAAGTCGGCGCCGATGTAGACGTCGTCTGCCTGCCAGCTATTCACCGTCGACGAGGTGTAGCGCGCCGCCAGTACGGTGCGCAGTTCCAGGTCACCGCACGGCTGCACCAACCATTGGGACTGGCGTGGATACTGGCGCAACAATTCGCGCTCAAGCATCAGTAATGGACTGTCCAGCGGTTGCAGCGAAGCCGGATCGTCGGCGCTCAACACGCACATACCCGGACGTCTGGCATTGATGTAAACAGTTTCAAGTAAATCACTGCCGTCGCCGAGCAAGTCCACAGTCGGCAGCGCTTGTGCGTAATACCCGGACTTGGCTATCGAATAGACCCGCCCTTCCTTCTCCAGCAGCGAGTAGGCGTACTGCACCGTCGAGATCGACACATTCAAGCGCTCTGCCAGCTGGCGCAATGAGGGCAAGCGCACTGCCGAGTTTCTGCCCACTTCACCGATCAGTTGTGTCAGATACCGATAAACCGCCTGATAAACGAAGTCGGTTTCTCGCGTCGCTTTCACGAGCCCGCCTCCACGGACATCGATTCATATCCTCGACAATCGCTCACGATCAGCCTTCCGCCGACCGATCGACGTCAGGCGCTACAGCCGCTACACGCAGATCGTCTTCTAACGAAGGCGTTTCGCAGACGGCGGGCATTGGCCCCATGGCGTAGAGACGCACAATGAAGCTGACCGGCAACCCACTGACTTCGGTCATCCATTTCAGCACCTGCTCCGGCGCATGCTGGCCCTGCATTGCCCGGTGCAGATCCGGCAATGCCACCAACATGCCCGGATGGCAATGACGCAAAAATTGTTCGAGACCGGCACCGTGATCAATGAAAGGTGCAAACAAAAGGCAGGTCAGCTGCACTTCGTTCAGGTCGAAATTGGCCAATAGCCATGCTTGCGACTGTGCACGCAAAAGGTCGGGATCGTGCAGATCACCAAAACCGGCGAGCAGTTGCTCGCACACCGGCTCGGGCACCTGCTTGCGACGCATCTCCAGCAAGGTGTTCTGCAGATGCTCGCTGATGCCGGCCTCGTAGGTTCGGCCTTCAATGATTTGCGCCTGCAGACCGCGCAAATGCGCGGCGACCAAGGGGTCTGCGTACTCGTCATCACCTTGATACAGCGTCAAATCATCGACCTGGAAGCCAAGGAACTCCGTGAGCAAGGGCCAGCGTTCTTCAAGTTTACCGACGATCATGTCGTTGATATTGACGAAGCCGGTGCGCCGACAGGCCTCGTACTGACCCTCGGGGCGCCAGGTAATCTGTTCTTCGTCGGCGTAGAACTCACGGTAGAAATCTCCGCCCAGCCCGTCGAGTAACGGGAACAGCAGCTCAAAACCGGCGGTACTGGCCAGCGGCCCGGCAATTGCCGCTTTTTGCAGCGCGCGACTCAAGCCGCTCATGAAGTGCTGCTGCCGGCGCGGCGATTCAGCACCGATCATTGCGTCGACGCCATTGTTCCAACGGGCAATCTGGCCGTAATACTCGGCGGTAGCCAGATACGCGTCATCCCACAACTCGAGTGTTTCACTGAAGGTTCGCCGATGTGCGATCAGCAGCAGATTTATCCGATTGGCTTCACGCCCGCCGTCACAGATCGGCGTCTGATAATCGAACGGCAACACCTCGCGATGATCGACCATCAGCAATTCGACCCGAGGATCGTCGTAGAGAAACAGCGCGGCGTAGCTGCGGTGCATGTTTTGCAACGCCATTGCGCTGTCACCGTTCCAGCGCAGGGTCGCCACGCGCAGCTGGAAGGTCGCCGGGGCCCGGACGGCGAGGCTCAATTGCGCGGCCCGCAGCAACGCCAGTGTGTAGCAGCTGTCGCGAGAGCCGGACTGGTTTACCAGTACTTTGAAGTGACCAATGTTATCCATGCCGCCAGCGGCCACGACCAGTCGCTGAATCAGCAACTGCAATGCCGTGCGCTCTGCGCGAGAGAAGAAACTCAGCAAACGTTGCAAGACTTGCTGGTAGACATAGTTCATTGCCTGATCATGGATCGTGCTCATCGGTATTTACCCGGTATAAAAAGATTCCTGCCGCAGCAGTTCAAACGCCTGCTTCGCGACAATTCATCAATAAGTAATAGACGCTCAGATGCTAACACTTACAAATTTGTAGTTATTTGAAACACTTGAGCATCAGAAATCCGCAAGTCGCCCGCAAAACAACTTTAACTTACTGTTTTTCAACGAGTTATTTTAACGTTAAATATTCCTAGGAAACTTCCCACAGCATCCCACGGAAAATGAGTACAAGAAAAAGAGATGTGGTTTCCGAATAGCCCTACAGCAATTAAACAAAAATTGGCACGACCAGAAGAGCTAGCCGAATGATATTGCTCGGGGCAAATTGAATGCACAGCCATGACTCATTCCTTGAGATGAAAGTAATCATTCAATTATCAGGGCTTAAAGTGTGATTAGAAGATACAGATCGAGGGCAAAAACCAGTTCAGTTGCTGAACGACCGCGGATGCAGCACCCGCGCAGATCTGTTTTTCAGAAGGAATAAACGCAGAAGAGTCCGTGGAGCCACGGACTCTGACGAGCAGACTTACGCAGGTTCGACTTGCAGCGCGACACGCTCGCGGCATGGGCATTCGTCCATGTAGCGGTGAGCCTCGACGAACTCGTTGAACGGGAATACACGTGTTTTCAGCGGCACCAACACGCGATCAGCGGTCAACTGGTTGATGTCTCGCAGAGCACGTTGCAGAGCGACGTGATCCTGCGTGATGCCCAGTTCCGGCTTGCCGGTGAAGTTGCCGATGCAGTGCACGAAGAACTGGATATTCTTCTGGAACGCTGCGCAGGCCGGAAACGGAGTCTGGTTGCCACCCTGCAGGCCGTACAACACCAGGCTGCCACGCGGCGCCAGCACATCACCCAACAGTGACATCTGTGGGCCGCCGAGGCCGTCGAAAACTACGTCGACACCGCGGTTGTCGGTGATCTTGTTGATTCGCATCAACAGATCTTCCTCTTCGGTGACAATCACCTTTTCTGCGCCAAGGGACAGCAGGTACTCGCGTTCCTCCGCCTCTTTGGTGGCGGCAATCACCCGTACACCCATGGCCTTGCCCAACTGGACAAACGAAGGGCCGGCGCAGTGACTGGCATCAGTCACCAGAGCGAACTGGCCCGGTTTGACCCGCGCCAGATCGGCGTAGGCAAAGTAGGCGATCAACAGCGGTGTGTAATGCACACTGGCTTCAATCGGGCTGAGCACATCCGGATAACGGGTCAGCGCGGTACGCGGCAGCACGATCGACTCGCCGTAGACCGGGTAGTCGTTCGCACTCTCGGCCGGAAAGCTGGCGACCTTGTCACCCACTGCCAGATCATCGACACCGTCGCCGACAGCTGTGATTACACCGGCCATCTCGTGACCAAGACCGGCAGGCAGTCGCGCCTGAGACGAGGCCAGATTCTGACGCCAGAGGGTGTCATACCAGCTGATGCCGATCGCCTCGACACGCACCTGCACTTCGCCAGGACCTGGCTGAGCGGCCGCATGCTCTTCGCATTTGAGCACCTCGGCCGGACCAAACTTGTGAAAACGGATCGTGCGGGACATCGCAAACCTCGTCAAAGTAACCTCTAATGCCATGAACTCTATCTGGGCTTTCGACCCAAGACTATCAGTGGCTATTAATAGTCGACATGCCTGTCATTGATTCCGCAGCAGGGGCGGCATTGGCAAAATCCATGAAAAACTGCTGCCACCGTCTCAGTAAAGCTGAATTTTCCGGTGCAGAGTACCAGCCTTTCCCCGTAAGATTCATGCCGGCCATTGTTCTCATATGGCCGCTCTCGTCAAGCTTGATGACTCTGCCAGGACTCCAGATGAATCGTAATGACCTGCGTCGTGTCGACCTGAACCTGTTGATCGTATTCGAAACATTGATGCACGAACGCAGTGTGACCCGGGCGGCAGAAAAGCTGTTCCTCGGCCAACCGGCGATCAGTGCGGCGCTCTCGCGCCTGCGCAGCCTGTTCGATGACCCCTTATTCGTACGCACCGGGCGCAGCATGGAACCGTCCGCCCGCGCGGTGGAAATCTTCGCCCTGCTCTCGCCCGCCCTCGATTCGATTTCGACGGCGGTCAGCCGTGCAGCCGAATTCGACCCGGCAACCAGCACTTCGGTCTTTCGGATCGGTTTGTCCGACGACGTCGAATTCGCCCTGCTGCCGATGCTGCTCAAACGCCTGCGCGCCGAATCGCCGGGCATCGTGCTGGTGATCCGTCGCGTCAACTACATATTGATGCCGGGCCTGTTGGCCTCCGGTGAGATATCCATTGGCGTCAGCTACACCACCGACCTGCCGGCCAACGCCAAGCGCAAGGTCCTGCGCCGCAGCGCGCCAAAACTGCTGCGCGCCGATACCGTGCCGGGGCCTTTGAGCCTGGACGACTACTGCGCGCGCCCGCATGCGCTGGTGTCGTTTGCCGGCGACCTCAGTGGCTTTATTGATGAAGAGCTGGAGAAACTGGGGCGCAAGCGGCATGTGGTATTGGCTGTGCCGCAGTTCAATGGTTTGAGTACGTTGTTGGCGGGTACTGACATTGTGGCGACCGTGCCGGATTACACGGCGGATGCGTTGACAGCGGCTGGTGGGGTTCGTGCGGAGGATCCGCCGTTGCCGACGCGTACGTTTGAGCTGCATATGGCTTGGCGGGGGTCGCAGGATAATGACCCGGGTGAGCGGTGGTTACGGTCGCGGATTCAGATGTTTTTTGGGGATCCGGATAGTCTCTGAATCAGCGCTGGCAGTTCTGAATATTATTGAACGCAAGCGTAGCTTGCGGCATTCTTCGCAACGAAATTTCCAGGGACGGTAAAATTTGATGCGTACTTCACGTATGCAAGCGCTTGTACCCCTCGCCTCTTCAAACACCACCGGTGTGACTGAAGGCGAACACTCGTATCCGTCCGGATGCACATGGGGTCAATGTCTCGCAGAACTGCCACCACACCTTCGCC
Organism: Pseudomonas fluorescens; assembly: GCF_001648775.1. Lineage (GTDB taxonomy): Bacteria > Pseudomonadota > Gammaproteobacteria > Pseudomonadales > Pseudomonadaceae > Aquipseudomonas > Aquipseudomonas fluorescens_M. The sequence goes on along the minus strand of NZ_LVEJ01000010.1, from coordinate 183,717 downwards.
ATTCCCGATTCTACGACCGCTTAAGGCTGCCGATCCAACGGACAGCCTTGGCGCTCTACGCTACGGCTATCCATCACAGCTGCCCGATCTGACCTCTTGAAACGGAACTTCGCATGAGCGGAAAATCTGCTGCACGCCTCACGGACCCCACTAGCTGCCCTCTTCCGGGACATGGCACGAATCCCATTGCCAGTGGCTCGCCCAATGTGAACTTTGACGGGCTTGCTGCCGCCCGGATGACCGACAAATCCGCTTGTGGCAGTCCAATCACCGGCGGCGTCAGTTCGACAGTTTTCATCAATGGCTTGAACGCTGCGACCATAGACAGCACAGGCGGACACGGCAACGTCGTGGTGGGCGGCTCCGGAACAGTCATCATCGGTGACACATTCGTTTCGGCACCTTTCAGCGGTCTGCTACCGATGCCGGTGCACTTTAGCGACAGGATCAAACTGATTGACGAAAGCACCGGTGAACCGATGCCTAATCATGGCTACGCCATTCAACGCGCTAACGGCAGCTTCGAGTACGGAACCAGCGATTCGTTGGGCTTCACCCACGTCGTGAGTTCACACGTGGCAGAAACCTTCAAACTCTTCCTGGAAGATTGAAAACATGCCGGCAGAGCAAATCCAGCTTCCCAATGGCAATACCGCGAGTCTGGCAGTCACGCCGACGTTAACACTGGTGAAGGATCAGTCGGTAAAGACGGCTCCCGTTGCAGTAAAGAAGGCGATCGTTTTTTTCATCGGTGGGGCTGCCGATCAGGAGAAATACTATTTCCAGGGCGCGTTCCACAATATCGATGACGCCCAAAAACTGCTCGACGCCAAAATAGCCGGCAACGCTAAACTGAAGGCGAAATACACGGGCCTCCCTAAAAGCTATAAGGATGCAAGGGGTTCCGGCGATATCCAGACCCACTTCATCGACAACATTCCCAACAAATCCTGCCCGGTTTACATCGTCGGCCACAGCCTCGGCGGTTGGAACGGTGCGCATCTGTCACAGATCCTGTCCGAAGCCGGTTACACCATCAAATATCTGGTGACACTCGATCCCGTGGGTGAAGGGTTCCTCGTATGGCTGGGTTCCGACATTTATTTCTCTGAACCAACGCCTGTCGCTGAAACATGGATCAACATCCGCGCCAACGCCAGTACACCCGACCAATCTGACGGTGTCGCTGACTTCGGCGAGCGCTGGATTATCGAAGCAGGTCCGACCATCAATAAAACCATTGATAAGCACCATGCTTCTGCTGACTGGATGTTTTTCGAACCTGTGCAAGGAACGAAGTCCGCTTGCGATCTGATTTTTGATTCAATCAACGGTATCTTTGGCCAATGAACAGCTTCCGCGCGGTCATTTACCTGGGCGTTCTTCTCTGCACTGGCTGCGTAAAAACGGCCAGTATTCCACCCGCCGACCTCACGTTATCGTCGTTTGAGCTCGGCCCCGCCAATCTGTTCACGGCACACTTCAACTCCACTGTGGATTTGCAGAACGCTTTCAATGATTACGAAAGTTCCAATCAACTCAGCCCTACTCTGATCTGCTCTCTCAATCGAGACATGGAGTTCTCATCGGAGCATCCAATCGCTGTAAAAGCCGAAGGACGGGTTACCGCGAGCAGTCAGGCCCAGCCCAACTACCGATTCTCTTCCGATCTGATCTTTTACTACACCAATCCGGATGGAACGCAACGCGACTTGAATGACTACGACGCCATCAAACCATTACTGGCGTCGCAAGCCTCGATTCCTTGCAAAGTGCGCATTACTGCCTATGGGTATGAGGCCTATTACACGAACACGTTATTCATCCCGGCCAGGATCATGATTGAACAGATCTTCAGATAACCGCCCTTTGCTGAGCCTTGCGCAGGGAATTGGCGAAGCTCTGGTCGTCAGTTGATTGCACCCATAAAAAAGCCCGGGCCCCCTCCCCGGGCTTTTCATTTGTGCGCCTCTTTTGCATTTCTGTGCGACACATCCCGTTTCAGGACTCCCGCAAGGCTCTGGCACGGTGTTAGTTTGTAAGTGTATGTGTCTCAACGTTGAGACACGCCTAACTCACTGCCCTGCAAAGGAATGCCCTTCGTAATGAATGTCCCTTTCAAAAAACTGGCTGCCACCACCTTGATACTGGGCGGCCTTGCCGTATTCACCGCGCCCGCGCAAGCCAATATCACCCCGCAACAGAGTGCTGAAATCCTCAAGTCCTTCAGCGCTGACAAAGCCACCGACTTCCGTCAGTTCCTCGGTAGCCTGGGCAAGAGTGATCTGGCCAAGACCGCCGACATCGGCCCGGCTATTGGCGCGTACCTGGATAACAAGACCCTGACGGCTGAGCAGCAGAACGAAATCTATCGTCTGCTGGGCATCTACACGCGAGCGAAATACAGCGCTGCCGCCACCGAAACCCTGCGCGAACTGGTCGAGATCCCGACCTTTCGCAAAGACGGCGTCGAACAGCACGACAACCCGGAATTCATCAAGATCGCCGCGAAGATCAAGAGCCTGGCCGAGTCGTTCAATCTGAAATTCCGCAACATCGACAACCGCGTCTACGAGATTTCCCTCGATGGCAGCGGCGATGAAGTGGTGGGTATTCACGCGCATGCCGACGTGGTGCCGGTAACGCCGGAAAACTGGGTGCTCAAGGATGGTACCCGCCTCGACCCGTTCAAGATCACCCTGATCGGCGACCGCATGTATGGTCGCGGCACCGAGGATGACAAGAACGGTATCGTGGTGACCTTGTATGCGATGAAAGTTATCAAAGAAGAAAAGCTGCCGTTGGTGCGCAACTTCAAGCTGTTGGTCGACACCACCGAAGAAACCACGGGCGATGCGATTCCGTACTACTTCGAACACAATCCGACGCCGAACTACAACCTCGCGCTCGATGGCGGTTACCCGGTGGTGATTGCCGAGAAGGGTTATGGCACTGTCATGGCCAACTTTGCCCAGCGCAAAGGCGAAGGCAAAGGTGCGGAAATCATCTCGATGACCGGCGGTCTGGCGACCAATCAGATTCCTTCGGTGTCGGTCGCCACCCTGACCACCGACAAACCTGCGGAACTGGCTGCCAGCCTGCAGAAGGCCGGTGACGAGTTTGCCAAGCGCAATGGCGGCGATTTCCAGGTCAGCGCCAAGGTCGATGGCAAAGACGTCAAACTGACGGTGACTGGCGTATCCGCGCACTCCTCCGAACCCGAGTCCGGGGTTAACCCGGTCGCGCGCATGCTGGTCTTTATTAATAGCCTTGATGGCAAGGTCGCGTTCAAACACAACCACATCACCGATGCGGCGCGTTATGCCGCTGACAACTGGGGCCTGGATTATCTGGGCAACAAGCTGGGTGTCGGTTTCTCCGATTCCTTCATGGGCCCGCTGACAACCTCGCTGACCTACGTCGGCAAGGATGACAAAGCCTTCAAACTGGCGGTCAACCTGCGTGTACCGAAGGGCAAGTCGCCGGAGAAGCTCAAGGCTGAGATCGCTGAGAAACTGGCGGCATGGGACAAGAAAAGCCACGTAGCCGTAACCTTCGACTATTCGATCGCGGAGCCGATGTACCGCAATCCTGAGGGCGAATGGGTCAAGGCGCTGTTGGCAGTATCGACTGAAAACCTCGGCATGAAACACGAGTTCGGCACCTCCGCAGGCGCCACCTCGGTGCATGAATTGCCGAACGGTGTGCAGTTCGGTCTGGCCATGCCGAACGTGAAATACACCGGGCACACCGATGGTGAATTCAAGACCGTGGAGCAGTTCCAGCTGGATCTGCAGATCGTCACGGAAATGATCGGTCGGATCGGCCAGTTGCCGAAACTCTGATTGCTCTCCTGAACCCGCCGCTTCGGCGGGTTCAACTTTTTAATCGCCAGATAATCCCCGCCGCGCAGCCTCACTCCTGACTTTTGCACACCGGGCAACACAGAATTGCCTTCAGAAAGATTGATAGCCACCTAACGAAAGGTGCATGCTAGAGGGCTCATTCGGGTCTTATATCATTCCGGATGATAGTTACCTTTGCTTCATTCGATTCGTGCCATCACACCCCGCCGAGCATCATCCGCCCATCTTCAATACATTGGCGGATGCATCCATGGAACAGTCACTCAAACATTTGCGCTTCCCGTTGGCCATGTTGGCCGTACTGGTGATGAGCGCCTGCGGCAAGACTCCGGAGACTGCCGCCACCGCGCCTGCTACCAAAGTCAGCGTGGCCAAGGTGATCGAACAACCGGTCAACGAGTGGGACGAATTTACCGGGCGCCTCGAAGCCCCGGAAACCGTTGAAATCCGTCCACGGGTTTCCGGCCAGATCGACGAGGTGGCTTTCACCGAAGGCGCCCTGGTCAAGAAAGGCGACCTGCTGTTCCAGATCGACCCGCGTCCGTTCCAGGCTGAGGTGCGCCGCCTCGAAGCACTCGTTGCCCAATCCCGCGCCAACGCCACCCGCAGTGAAAACGAAGCCGGCCGTGGCGAACGTCTGCGCGCCAGCAACGCGATTTCTGCCGAACTGGCCGATTCGCGCACCAGCGCTGCACAAGAAGCCCGCGCCGCCGTCGGCGCCCTGCAAGCGCAACTGGACCTGGCCAAACTGAACCTCAGTTTCACCCGCGTAACCGCACCGATCAGTGGCCGCGTCAGCCGTGCCGAAATCACCGCCGGTAACCTGGTGACCGCCGACACCACCCCGCTGACCAGCGTCGTCTCCACCGACAAGGTTTACGCCTACTTCGATGCCGACGAGCGTGTCTTCCTCAAATACACCCAGCTCGCCCGCAACGGTCAGCGCGGTGCGACCACTCCGGTGTACATGGGCCTGTCCAACGAAGACGGCAACCCACACCTCGGTCAGATGAATTTTGTCGACAACCAGGTCAACCCGAAAACCGGCACCATCCGTGGTCGCGCGGTGTTCGACAACAGCGACGGCACCTACACCCCGGGCCTGTACGCACGCCTGAAACTGGTCGGCAGCGGCACCTACAACGCCATGCTGATCAACGACGAAGCGGTCGGTACCGACCTCGGCAAGAAGTTCGTACTGGTCATGGATGCGGACAACAAAACCGCATACCGCGCCGTCGAACTGGGTCCGAAAATCGAAGGCCTGCGCATCGTCCGTACCGGCCTGAACAAGGACGACACGATCATCGTCAAGGGTCTGCAACGGGTGCGTCCTGGTTCACCGGTCACCCCTGAAGTGATCCCGATGGCCAGCGAACAAACGATCGCGGCACTCGCTCAACAACGTCAAGCGCTGGAAGCCAGCAACCTGCCCAAAGTCGCCCCTGCCAAAGGCGCGTCGGGATCGGTTGTGAAGCTGGCTGCTACGACCCCACGCGGTTAAGGGACGACAACTCCGATGAATTTTTCCCAATTCTTCATTTCACGGCCGATTTTCGCAGCGGTGCTCTCGCTGTTGATCCTGATCGCCGGTGCGATCTCGCTGTTCCAGCTACCGATCAGCGAATACCCGGAAGTCGTGCCGCCGACCGTGGTGGTGCGTGCCAACTTCCCGGGCGCCAACCCAAAAGTCATCGGTGAAACCGTGGCCGCTCCACTGGAGCAGGCCATCACCGGCGTCGAGAACATGCTGTACATGTCCTCGCAGTCGACCGCCGACGGCAAGATCACCCTGACCATCACCTTCGCCCTGGGCACTGACCTGGACAACGCGCAGGTGCAGGTGCAAAACCGCGTGACCCGTACCGAGCCGAAGCTTCCCGAGGAAGTGACGCGCATCGGTATCACCGTCGACAAGGCATCGCCCGACCTGACCATGGTTGTGCACTTGACCTCCCCGGACAAGCGCTACGACATGCTCTACCTGTCCAACTACGCGATCCTCAACATCAAGGATGAGCTCGCTCGTCTCGGTGGTGTCGGTGACGTGCAGTTGTTCGGTATGGGCGACTACTCGCTGCGTGTCTGGCTCGACCCGAACAAAACCGCTTCGCGCAATCTGACCGCGACCGATGTCGTGACCGCGATTCGTGAGCAGAACCGTCAAGTGGCTGCCGGCCAGTTGGGCGCGCCCCCTGCGCCGAATGCCCAGAGCTTCCAGCTGTCGGTCAACACTCAGGGCCGTCTGGTTTCCGAGGAAGAGTTCGAGAACATCATCATTCGCGCAGGCGACAACGGTGAAATCACTCGCCTCAAGGACATCGCTCGCGTTGAGCTGGGTTCCAGCCAATACGCCTTGCGTTCGTTGCTGAACAACCAGCCGGCGGTGGCGATCCCGATCTTCCAGCGTCCAGGCTCCAACGCCATCGACATCTCGAACGAAGTTCGCGGCAAGATGGAAGAGCTGAAGAAAGGCTTCCCGCAAGGCATGGACTACAGCATCGTCTATGACCCGACAATCTTCGTGCGCGGCTCGATCGAGGCGGTGGTTCACACCCTCTTCGAAGCACTGATCCTCGTGGTACTGGTGGTGATCCTGTTCCTGCAAACCTGGCGCGCCTCGATCATTCCGTTGGTGGCGGTGCCGGTGTCGTTGATCGGTACGTTTGCGGTGATGCACCTGTTCGGCTTCTCGCTCAACGCGCTGTCGCTGTTCGGCCTGGTACTGGCGATCGGTATCGTGGTGGACGACGCCATCGTGGTGGTGGAAAACGTCGAACGGAACATTGAACTCGGACTCACACCCGTCGAAGCGACCAAACGGGCGATGCGTGAAGTGACCGGCCCGATCATCGCGACGGCGCTGGTGCTGTGTGCGGTGTTCATTCCGGCGGCCTTCATCTCTGGCCTCACCGGTCAGTTCTATAAGCAATTCGCACTGACCATCGCTATCTCGACGGTGATCTCGGCCTTCAACTCGCTGACCCTGTCGCCTGCGCTGGCCGCGGTATTGCTGAAAAGCCATGACGCACCGAAAGACCGCTTTTCCAAAGTGCTCGACAAGATCTTCGGTGGCTGGTTGTTCCGTCCGTTCAACCGCTTCTTCGACCGTGCCAGCCATGGCTACGTCGGCACAGTGGGTCGGGTTATCCGCAGCAGCGGCATCGCCCTTCTGCTGTACGCAGGCCTGATGGTGTTGACCTTCTTCGGTTTCTCCAGCACGCCGACCGGCTTCGTCCCCGGCCAGGACAAGCAATACCTCGTCGCCTTCGCGCAACTGCCGGACGCTTCGAGCCTGGATCGCACCGAAGACGTGATCAAACGCATGTCCGACCTGGCCCTTAAACAGCCAGGCGTGGAAAGCGCCGTAGCGTTCCCGGGCCTGTCGATCAACGGCTTCACCAACAGCCCGAACGCCGGCATCGTCTTCGTGACCCTGAAGCCGTTCGACGAGCGTAAAGACCCGAGCATGTCCGCCGGCGCAATCGCCGGTGCCTTGAACGGCCAATACGCGAACATTCAAGAGGCGTACATGGCGATCTTCCCGCCACCGCCGGTACAAGGTCTGGGCACCATTGGTGGTTTCCGCCTGCAAATCGAAGACCGGGGCAACCTGGGCTACGACGAGCTGTACAAAGAAACCATGAACATCATCAACAAGAGCCACAGCGTGCCGGAACTGGCCGGGCTGTTCACCAGTTACACCGTGAACGTGCCGCAAGTTGATGCTGCCATCGACCGTGAAAAAGCCAAGACCCACGGCGTCGCCGTCAGCGACATCTTCGACACCCTGCAGATCTACCTGGGTTCGCTGTATGCCAACGACTTCAACCGCTTCGGGCGCACCTATCAGGTCAACGTTCAGGCCGAGCAGCAGTTCCGCCTCGAATCCGATCAGATCGGTCAGCTGAAAGTGCGTAACAACAAAGGCGAAATGATCCCGCTGGCGACCTTCATCAAGGTCAGCGACACCTCGGGCCCGGATCGCGTGATGCACTACAACGGCTTCATTACCGCAGAAATCAACGGCGCAGCTGCACCGGGCTACAGCTCCGGCCAGGCCGAAAAAGCCATCGAGAAACTGCTCAAGGAAGAACTTCCGAACGGCATGACCTACGAGTGGACCGACCTGACCTACCAGCAGATTCTGTCCGGCAACACCGCGCTGTTCGTGTTCCCGCTCTGCGTACTGCTGGCGTTCCTGGTACTCGCCGCGCAATACGAAAGCTGGAGCCTGCCACTGGCGGTGATCCTGATCGTACCGATGACCCTGCTGTCGGCCATCACGGGTGTGATCATCTCGGGCGGTGACAACAACATCTTCACCCAGATTGGTTTGATCGTACTGGTGGGACTTGCCTGTAAGAACGCGATTCTGATCGTCGAATTCGCCAAGGACAAACAGGAAGAAGGCCTCAACCCGCTCGCGGCGGTACTGGAAGCCTGCCGTCTGCGTCTGCGGCCGATCCTGATGACCTCCTTCGCGTTCATCATGGGTGTGGTGCCACTGGTGTTCTCCAGCGGTGCCGGTGCCGAGATGCGTCACGCCATGGGTGTGGCGGTGTTCTCCGGGATGCTCGGGGTGACCTTCTTCGGCCTGTTGCTGACCCCAGTGTTCTACGTACTGATCCGTAACTTTGTTGAACGCGGCGAGCAGCGCAAAGCGGCCAAGGCGCTCAATCTTCAAAAGCCACTGGAGGCGCAACAATGAGTCTGAAAGTCTTCCTGCCGAGTCTGCTGGTGTTGGCCCTCAGTGCCTGCGCCGTCGGCCCCGACTACAAGACCCCAGCCACGGAGGCGGCCAACATCACGGCCGTCACCGACGGCGCCGCCGGGCAAAAGAACTTCGACCGCTCGAAATTCGAAGGCATCTGGTGGCAGCAATTCGACGATCCGACCCTCAACCAGTTGGTGACGCAATCGCTGCAAGGCAACCGTGAACTGCGCGTGGCGTTCGCCCGCTGGAAAGCCGCCCGGGCAATCCGCGACGACGCCAGCAACGATGCGATGCCAACCATCACCAGCCGCGCCAGCAGTGACTTGGCCAAGGGTCAAATTCCTGGCCAGACTACCAACCGGGTCAATAGCGAACGCTATGACCTCGGTCTGGACATGGCCTGGGAACTGGACCTGTTCGGGCGCATCCAGCGCAATCTGGAAGCCAGTGACGCCGATCAAGAGGCCGCCAAAGCCGATCTGTACCAACTGCAAGTCACCATGATTGCCGAACTGGTCGACGCTTACGGTCAACTGCGCGGCGCTCAGTTGCGGGAAAAGATCGCCGTGGCCAACCTGAACAATCAGGTGGAGTCACGCAAGATCACCATCAGCCTGCGTGATGCCGGCGTCGGCGATCAGCTCGATGTCGAACGTGCCGATGCGCGTCTGGCCTCGGTCGAAGCCAGCGTGCCGCAGTTGCAGGCTGAACAGGTTCGGCAGAAAAACCGTATCGCCACCCTGCTCGGTGAGCGTCCGGACAAGCTGACCGTCGATCTCAGCCCGAAAGACCTGCCGGCGATTGCCAAGGCTCTGCCGATCGGTGATCCGGGCGAGTTGCTGCAACGTCGTCCGGACATCCTCAGCGCCGAACGCAAACTGGCTTCGGCCACGGCGCGCATCGGTGTGGCGAAAGCCGATCTGTTCCCACGGGTCAGCCTTAGCGGCTTCCTCGGCTGGACGGCCGGGCGCGGTTCGCAAATTGGTTCCTCGGCGGCCAACGCCTGGGCACTCGGCCCGAGCATCACGTGGGCGGCGTTCGACCTTGGCAGCGTGCGCGCCCGTTTGCGCGGCGCCGATGCCGATGCCGAAGGCGCCCTGGCCACTTACGAGCAACAAGTGCTGCTGGCACTGGAAGAATCGGAAAATGCTTTCAGCGATTACGGCAAGCGTCAGCAACGCCTGATCTCGCTGATTCGCCAGAGTGAATCGAGCCGCAAGGCTGCCGATCTGGCGGAAATTCGCTATCGCGAAGGCACCACCGACTTCCTCGTGCTGCTCGATGCCCAACGTGAACGGTTGAATGCCGAAGACAGCCAGGCCCAGGCCGAAGTCGATCTGTATCGCGGCATTGTCGCGATCTACAAAGCCCTTGGCGGCGGCTGGCAACCGGAGACGGTCGCCAGTCAGTAACAGTTGTTAAAGAGCTCCTTTGGTTGGCCGCAACCAACCAATTTTTTGCCCCGCGTATCATTCGGTCGCGGGGCTTTTTTATTTTTTGATCAATGAAATCCTGTGGGAGCGAGCCTGCTCGCGAATGCGGTGTGTCAGGCGACACCAACGGGGCTGATCCAATGCTTTCGCGAGCAGGCTCGCTCCCACAGGGTTAACGGTGTTCTTCAGACTGAGAGTTTTCCAGGACGGTGACGGTGGCCGTGGTGCCTGCGCGCAAGCGATTCTTCCCCGCATAGTCGCGGTCGATCTCGATCCGTACCGGTACTCGCTGTGCCAGCTTCACCCAGGTGTAACTCGGATTGATGTTGGCCAGTAAGCGGCTGCCCGGGGCGTTTTCCCGGTCAGCGATGGCGAAGGCAATGCTCTGCACCGTGCCACCGAAGGTTTCGCCGCTCATCAACTGCACCCGCACCCGGTCGCCTTCCTCGATTCGTGGCAATTTGGTTTCTTCGAAATAGCCGCTGACGTAAAACGAATCGCTGTCGACCAGTGCCAGCAAGGCACCTCCGCTCACGGCGTAGTCACCTTCACGGGTCAGCAGATTGGTCACATAACCGCTGACCGGCGATTCGACGCGGGTACGCTGCAAGTCCAGTTCAGCCTGGGTCAGCGCGGCGATCGCCAATTGCACATTGGCCTCCGCCAGGCCGAGGTTGGCCTGATTGCGCAACAGGTCGGCCTGCGCCACCGCCACGTCGGTGCTGGATTTCTCCCACTCCTCCCCGGAAATCGCAAACCCTTGCTTGAGCGTCCGACGCCGACGCTCTTCGCTTTGGCGCTGCTTGAGCAGTGCTTCACTGGCGACAATCGCCGCCTGCGACTGGCCCAAGGTGGCCTTCGCCACTTCAACCGAGCGCCTGGAGTGTTCGACCGCCAATCGGTAGCGCGCCGGGTCGATCTCCATCAATAGCTGGCCCTTGTCGACATGCTGGTTATCCTGCACCGCCAGACTGACGATGCGCCCCGAGACATCTGCCGACAACGTCACCACGTCGGCCCTCACCCGGGCATCGCGGGTCCAGGGCGCACGGGTGTAATGTTCCCAGGCAAACCAGCCAAGCACGATCGCCAGAATCACCACCGCCAACGTCGTCAATCGCGTGAGCAATACTTTCAAGTCATCAGGCTCCCATGAGCAAAATCAGCGTGGCACAGACGCAGGCATACAAGGCACCTTCGAACAGCGCCTCATGCCAGACCAGACGCAACACGCCCAGGCGGCGCAAGCCCCAGTCCAGCACCATGAAGATGGGGATGGCCAGCAACAGTGACTGGGCAATCGGCGGCAGGTAAACGCCACCAATCTCGAAATCAATGGGCAAGGGCTGGTTCTCCTTCCGCTGCGGGGTTTTGCAACTGCTCGCCGTGACGTTGCAGAAATGACACCACGATCAACAAGGCGACGCGCATGCGGAACACCGACCACAGATGCTCATGACTGGCGACGTGCAACTCATCCAGTTCATCGCCCAAGGTGTGTAGCGTGCTCAGCAACGATTGCAGCTGTACATCGGCGCGACCGGCGACAAAACGCCCGGTCTTGCGTAAAGCCGAAGCCAAGTGCCGACTGAACGCCTCTGTCAGCAACGAATTGTTCTGTGCCTGCTGCCGCAGTTGATGCATCGCGACACCCAGTGCAACGCAAGCAAGGCTGATTTCATACAGTTGCTGCATCACGCGATCATTAACCGCTGGCAACAAGCCGAGCATGCTGGTCAAGCGATCGACCATGCGACTTTCGAACGCGAACTGCTGCTCATCGGTGGCGGGCATTTTGCTCAGTTGATACACCTGCTCGCGCGCTTCGTTATAAAAGCGGCGAATGCGCCATGCCGGGCGGAACGGAAAGATCCACGCGTAGACAATCAGTGCCAACATCGCCGCACTGACGTAAGCACCGGCGAATTCGAACCATTGAATCGCTGTGTTCTGGCCCGTGCCGATATTTTGCGGGCCGAGCATGAGGAAGCTCGACAACCCCAGCCCCATGCCAATGCCCGCCGTCGCCGGGCTCGCCAGACCGACCGCGATCACGTACAGCAACGGTGCCAGCAACAATGCCAGCCATTCGAAATCACTGATCGCCGGCACCAGCATGAATTGATAAAGCGCTGACACCAGCAACGCCAGACCCAGGCCGCGGGCGTAACTCTGCGCGGCCATCAGCGGACGCGGGAACGTCGCCATCAACGAACACAGAATGCCCACCAGAATCATCCCGCCCCGCGCGCCATCCCACGCCGTTTCGATCCAGATCAACCCGGCCACCAGCAACGCGGTAAAGGCGCGGATGGCGTTCATCGTCGCCAGGGTGAAATCCAGGTGCAGCGGACTGGCCTGACCGCGATACAGGCAACTGGCTTCACGGCCATCCTGAATGGCATCGCTCAGCTCCAGTATCTGTTCCAACTGGTGCAACAGCCGCGCCTGTTCCCAGCGCAACGCCCATGCCAGCGAACGCAGGGTCGCGCTCATGTCTTCGGTGAGTTGCTCGGCCTGATAAGCCAGCGCTTCGAACTGTTGCTGCAGCGTGATGAATTGATGTCGCGCCTGGGCAGGTAATGACCGACCTTGTTGCGCCAACTGATCGAGCAAGGCCAATTCCTCGGCACGCAGGCGCTGGACGTCCAGCGGCAGATCACCTTCCCAGCGCTCGGTGAGCAACTCGCGCTGATGACGCAAAGCGGTCAATCGCGACGTCAGCAACATCAATTGATTACCCAGCAGCAGCACCAGATTGTTGGCACTGCGCAGACGTGGCGCATCGAAATACAGGTGCCGACGCAGGCCTTCCAGGGCACTTATTTCCCCGAGCAGTTGCATTTGCCGGCGCTGGAAATCAGCCTCGCTTTCCTCCGTGCGCAACACCGCAGCGGCATGGCTGGCAGCCAGTTTGATCACTTGATCGACCTTGGCGAAATACCCCTTGGCCACCGCCTCCGGCCGCGCCGTAAGCAGACTGACCACGCAGACACACGCCACCGCCAGCAAGGTTTCGGTGACGCGGGTGACCGCCAGTAAAAAGGTGCCGTCCTGATCCGGTATCGCCAGCATCGCCACCACCACGGCGGTGTAGCCACTGAGGACGAACGCCTGAGAGCTGGTGTAGCGCAGCAACGTTCCGCCCGCCGTGCACAGCGCCAGCCATAACGCCAGTGTGGTAATGAACGGCAATGGCGCCTGCGGAAAAATCGCCATGATCACTACCGCCACCACCGCGCCCAGCGTGGTGCCGATGACTTGACCGAAACTGCGCGCCAGGGCCATCCCGGACAAAGGCTGGCTGACGATCACCACCGCCATGATTGACCATTTCGGCTGGTCGAGGTCGAACAGAAACGCCAGATACAGGGTCAGCAGCCCGGCGGCAATGGTTCGCAGGGCAAACAGCAGCACCGCCTGGCCGGGATGGATCACCGCTTTGAAGTAATTGAACAGGGCTTGCATGGGCACACTCGTCAGCACAACTCCTGCAAGCGTAGACACTGCCAGCCAAGCCCGACGGCTCAAAGCGTCGACGCGATGTGTAGGGCGTTTCGCAGGCATTGGGTTTGACTCACGGCGCGCGCTGACCGAAGCTTGCCGTTCTGCCAATAGAACGTCAGTTCACGGAAACCTGCATGCCTGCTTCTCGCCGCTACTTGCTCATCAGCCTTGCCCTTTTGCTCATTGTCGTCGTGGCGTGGCTGTCCCTGCGCAGCACCGCCCCAGTCGTTCCGGAAGCCATTCGACGTGGTTACAGCGAAGCGTTGAACGCCGCGCGCACCGGGCAACCGGGCGCGGCGCGGCAGTTGTATCAGCAGATGGGCCGCCCGGATCTGTCGATCAAACGCCGGGTCTGGTTGCATGGCGAATTGCCGAACTATCCGAGCCCGCAGGCATTGAAACTGGCAGATGCCGACCTGCAAAACGAAGCGCCCGAGGTGCGGCTGGCAGCGATCCACAGCGTCGTGGGCCTGGTGCCCGGCGGGCAACGCAGCCTGTTACTGGGGCCCATGCTCGATGATGAAGATCAGACGGTGCGCTTTGCCGCGATCAATGCCCTGCTCGGCTTGACGCCTGACGAACTGGGTTTGTATTTCGCGCCGTTGCAGCAAGCGATCGATGGCTGGGAGCAAGCGCTCAAGGCCGAGCCGGAAAGCGCTGCCACTTACGCGCAACTGGCGCGCCTGTATATCCATAACGTCGAACTCAAAGAAGCCCAGGTCGCCCTCGATAACACCCTGCGTCTGGAGCCCGGCAATCTGCAGGCGCTGGTCATGCAGATCGACGTGCTCGACCGTCAGGGCCAGAGCGACGCCGCCCGACAGTTGCTTGCCCAACAACTCAAAGCCCAGCCCGATTCCGCCTATCTGCAACATGCCTTGGGCCTGTGGCTGCTGCACCACGGTCAGCGTGAATACGCCCTGCTCGGCTTGTCGAAAGCGGTGGAACTTGAGCCTGATAACAAGGATTACCGCTACGACCTCGCGACCACCTTGCACAGCGCCGAAGAGCTGGAAGCGGCGCAGAAGCAATTGCAGGAAATCGTCCAGCGTCATCCGGCCGATCGCAAGGCGCGAGTGCTGTTGATCAATTACTGGAAAGAGAGCGGCCAACTGCAAAATGTGCAGATCCTGCTGGCGCAACTCGAACAGTTGAATCCCGACGATCCAGCCCTGCAGCAAGGGCTGTGAAGCAAATCCAGAAGAAAATTGTGAACTGCCATCACGCCAAAGGGTCAAGTAATTCAGGCGACCGCTTTCAATAAAGCGCCTCGACTCCCCTAGTCATGAGAGGGCATTTTTTGTCTACATCTAACGCGTTGATCAGTGCAAAAGCCGCCACCGGCATCGAAGGTCTGGATAACATCCTGGCCGGTGGCTTGTCTCGTGGACATGTGTTTTTGCTCGAAGGTGAACCCGGAACCGGCAAAACCACGGTCGCATTGCATTTTCTAATGGCCGGAGCACGCGCCGGCGAACGCTGTTTGTACATCACCCTGTCGGAAACCGAGCGCGAATTGCGCCAAGGTGCGCTCTCGCACGGTTGGGAATTGGGCGAGAACATCGAGATTTTCGAGCTGACGCCACCGGAAAGCCTGCTCAATGCCGAGCATCAGCAGAGTTTGCTGTACTCCTCCGACCTGGAACTGGGCGAAGCCACCAAGCAGATTTTCGAAGTGGTCGAGCGCTTCAAGCCGACCCGCGTGGTGCTCGACAGCCTGTCGGAGATTCGCCTGCTGGCGCAGAGTTCGTTGCGCTACCGTCGTCAGATCCTCGCGATCAAGCACTACTTCGTACGCTATGACGCTACGGTGCTGCTGCTCGACGACCTGACCACCGAATCCCTCGACAAAACCGTGCACAGCGTGGCTCACGGTGTGATTCGCCTCGAAGAATTGACCCCCAACTATGGCGCCGAGCGCCGGCGTGTCCGGGTGGTCAAATACCGTGGCCAGAAGTATCGCGGCGGCTTCCATGACTTCACCATCATGGGCGACGGCGTGCACGTGTTCCCGCGTCTGGTCGCGGCCGAACATCGCGGCGACTATGCGCGCCTGCAATTGACCAGCGGCATCAAGGAAATGGACGCCCTGCTCGGTGGCGGCATCGAGACTGGCTCGAGCACCCTGATCCTCGGCCCGGCGGGCACCGGCAAATCGCTGATCTCGATGATCTTCGCGGCGGCTGCGGTGGGGCGTGGAGAAAAGGCTGCGCTGTTTATCTTCGATGAAGAACTCGGTCTGCTGTTCGAGCGCATGAATAACATCGGCATCGATCTCAAGGCTCTGCAAGCCACCGGCAACCTGCTGATTGAACAGGTAGACGCAGCCGAGCTGTCACCGGGTGAGTTTTCGCACCGGGTGCGGCGTTGTGTCGATGAAGGCGAGATCAAAACCGTGGTCATCGACAGCATCAACGGCTATCAGGCAGCGATGCCGGAAGAAAACGCCCTGGTGCTGCACATGCATGAATTGCTGCTGTATTTGAACCGCAAAGGCGCCGCGACCTTCATGACCGTTGCCCAGCACGGTCTGGTCGGCGACATGCAGGCGCCGGTGGACATTACTTACCTGGCCGATACGGTGATTCTGTTGCGCTACTTTGAAGCCATCGGCAAAGTCCGCCGGGCGATCTCCATCATCAAGAAACGCACCGGTAGCCACGAATCGACCATTCGTGAGTACCGAATTTCCACCCAAGGCATGACCATCGGCGAGCCGCTGGAAGCCTTCCAGGGTGTGCTGCGCGGCGTGCCCACCTACCTCGGCGCGAGCAACCCGCTGCTTCGGGAAGAGACCTTGTGACGCTGACCACGCCACTGGCCGAACGGGCGCTGATACTGGCGCCCGTGGGTCGTGACAGCCAGATTGCGCAGATGATCCTCAATGAAGCGGGCTACGGCGGGCTGATCACACCGGGGCTTAGCGCACTCTGCAGCGAACTTGAACTCGGTGCCGGCCTGTTGTTGATCGCTGCCGAAGCCTTACGCGGCCCTGAGATCGAGGCGTTGTTCATGCACCTTGAACAACAGCCGGCATGGTCGGATCTGCCCATCGTCTTGCTCACCCATCACGGCGGCCAGGAACAAGGCCCCTCCTCGCGGCTCAGCGGTCAATTAGGCAACGTGACCTTCCTTGAACGGCCGTTTCACCCGGCGACCTTGGTCAGCCTGGTTTCCGCCGCCCTGCGCGGGCGACGACGACAGTACGAAGCACGTGATCGACTGATCGACCTGAGTGAAAGCGAGCGCCGTCTGCAATCGACGCTGGAAACCCTCGAGCAACAGGTCGAGGAACGCACCGCACAACTGCGGCATAACGAAGAGGCGCTGCGTCAGTCGCAGAAAATGGAAGCGGTCGGCCAATTGACCGGCGGCATCGCCCATGACTTCAATAACATGCTCACCGGGATCATCGGCAGCCTCGAACTGCTGCGTCGGCGTCTGGCGCGTGGACGCACCGACGATCTCGACAGCCTGATCGACCTCGGCGTGACCTCCGCCAACCGCGCGGCAGGCCTGACCCACCGGCTATTGGCTTTCTCGCGCCGCCAGTCACTCGACTCCAAAGCCGTGCAGATGAATACGCTGGTGTTGTCGATGGGCGAACTGTTGCAGCGCAGCCTCAACGAAAGCATTCAGCTGGACATGCGCCTGAACGACAAACTGTGGGTCGCCGAAGCCGATCCAAATCAGTTGGAAAGCGCCCTGCTCAACCTCGTCATCAATGCCCGCGACGCCATGCCCGAGGGCGGCAAACTGGTTGTCGAAACCAGCAATCAGGTGCTCAAGCGCGACTTCACCGAGGCTTACAGCAACCTCGAACCGGGTGATTACGTGATGTTGAGTGTCACCGACAACGGCAGTGGCATGCCGCAGAGCGTGATCAACCGCGCGTTCGATCCGTTTTTCACCACCAAACCGATCGGTCAGGGCACAGGTTTAGGCCTGTCGATGATCTACGGTTTCAGCAAACAATCGCGCGGCCATGTCTCGATCGACAGCGAAATCGATCAAGGCACCACGGTCAAACTCTATCTGCCGCGTTTCCGCGGCGAAGAACTGGCCAGCCCCGCCACTAATGTCGAGCAAGCGCCGGAAGCGCTGGACGGCGAAACCGTGCTGATTGTCGAAGACGACCCCGCCGTGCGTGTGTTGGTCAGCGCGGTGCTCAGCGAGTTGGGTTATGCCTTCGTCGAAGCCAGCGACGCCGATGGCGCCGTGCCGATCCTCAACTCGGCGCAACGCATCGACTTGCTGATCAGCGACGTCGGGCTGCCGGGCATGAACGGCCGGCAACTGGCGGAAGTTGGCCGGCAATACCGGCCAGGCCTGAAAGTGCTGTTCATCACCGGATATGCCGAGCATGCGGCGGTGCGCGGTGGTTTCCTCGATTCGGGGATGCAGATGATCACCAAACCCTTCACCTTCGATCTGCTCACGGCCAAAGTCCGCGAAATGATCAAAAACTGACCCCGAAAAACACTGAAGGAGCTGTCGCAAACTGCGACAGCTCCTTCAGGTCGGCGTCCGTCAGCGCAGGATAATCAGGCCAACAACTCCTGAATCTTTTCCTGCAACACATCCAGATCGAACGGTTTTTCCAGAATCGGCGCCTTGTGCGTGATCGGGCTGCCGGTCTCGCGGATTTCCTGCGGATAACCGCTGATAAAGATCACTTTCAGATCCGGTCGCAACTTCACCGCAGGTTCGGCAATCTGCACGCCAGAGATGCCGCCGGGCAAACGAAAATCGGTGATCAACATGTCCAGATGCGGTTTGCTCGCCAGGATCTCGAACGCCTGCTCGCCGTTTTCGGCCTGCAACACGCGATAACCCTGCCCCGACAAATAATCGGTCAGGACCATCAAGATAACCGGTTCGTCCTCGACGACGAGTACTACATCTTGTGCATCTACGCTCATGGGAAGCCTTTGTTCGGTCAATAGCTGCTGATACGACCGTGTGGTCACTCAGAGGTTGCGTCGGATTTGCCGTTTTCCTCGATCGGCAGACAAACGCGAAACAGGGCGCCTTCGTTGATTTCACTCTCGACGACGATGGAACCGCCATGGGCGGCAATGATCTGCTCGGAAATGAACAGACCCAGTCCGAGCCCGGCCACTACCGTCTTGGCGGAAACCCGTTCGAACTGTTGGAAAATACGCTTCTGATTCTCGGCGCTGATGCCGATCCCGCGATCCTGCACCTCGACTCGCGCCTCATTGCCTTCACGGTAAACCCGCACCTGGATCGGGCTGCGACCACCATAACGCAGGGCATTGGTCAGCAGGTTGGAAACGACCTGTTCGATACGAAACTCGTCCCAATAGCCTTCCACCGGATGCGGCGCGGTAAAGCTGACTTCGGTTTCCGCCGCCTCGACCTGTTGGGCAAAGTTCTGCAACAGATTGCTGACCAGTTGCGTCAAGTCGAAACGGTTCGGCCGGATCGACAACTTGCCGGTGCGAATCCGCGACACGTCGAGCATGTCTTCGATCAGCCGGATCAGGCTTTTGATCTGGCGCTCGTCGCGGTCGACCATGGCGTGCATCTTGTCCAGGGTAAACGCGGCGGCGTTGTCGCGGGCCAGATGCATCTTGCGCAATTGCGTTTCGAGTATCAGGCCATTGAGCGGCGTGCGCACTTCGTGGGCGACGATTGACATGAAGTCATCGCGCATACGCACCGCCTGCTCAAGCTCCAGTTGCGTGCTCTGCAATTGCTGCAGCAACGCTTCCTGTTCGCGGCGGGCCAGCTCGAGCGCTTCGACCTGTTGCTTCATCGCCTTACTCTGGCGGTACAGATCGACGAAGACGTTGACCTTGCTCTTCACCGCATGGATATCCAGCGGTTTGTGCAGGAAGTCCACGGCCCCGCTCTCGTAGCCCTTGAACGCATAGTTCAGTTCGCGGCCGGCGGCGCTGACGAAAATGATCGGGATGTTCTTGGTTTTCTCGGTGCCGCGCATCAGCTCGGCCAGCTCGAAGCCGTTCATGCCCGGCATCTGCACGTCGAGAATGGCCATGGCGAATTCGTGCTGCAACAGCAGCGACAACGCTTCGTCAGCCGACAGCGCCTTATAGACGGTGCGGTCTTCGCGTTTGATCAGCGCTTCGAGGGCCAGCAGGTTTTCTGGCAGATCGTCGACGATCAACAGTTTGGCTTGGATATTACTCAGCATGCGATTCGTTCCAGCTCGACAAGCAGACGGCCGATGCCGTGAATGGTTAGGACATGGTCAGGCTGCTGAATTTTCAAGGCAGCCTGAGGCATGGTGGCGACCTGCGCTTCTTCGGGGTCCTGGACGATCGTCAAGCCGCCACGGCGCTTGACTTCGACCAACCCGCGCGCGCCATCGTGATTGGCGCCGGTCAGCAACACAGCGGCCAGCGCGGGCCCATAGGCATCGGCGGCCGATTCAAACAGGTAATCGATCGAAGGCCGGGAGTAATGCACACGGTCCTCAAGGCTCAACGACAGGCTGCGATCCTGTTCTACCGACAGGTGATAACCCGGCGTTGCGAAATACACCCTGCCGGCGACGATGTCCTGTTTGTCGCTGGCCTCGTGAACCGGCATGCCGAGACGGCGGGCGAACACTTCAGCCAACTGGCTACGGCGTTCTTCCGGCAGATGCAGCACGATGATGATCGGCAATACGAAACCCTCGCGCAGCGGCCCGAGCAGGGTCAACAAGGCCTCGACGCCACCGGCGGAAGCCCCGACCACAATCGCCTCGATTCGAGGCAGATCCGTAGTTTCGTTCATGATTTGCGATAGATCCGTTCTTGCTTCACCAACGGTTCGAACTGATTGGCATAGCTGGAAAAATCCAGCGTTTCCTTGCTGCCCAGCACCAGAAAGCCACGGTGGCAAAGCGATTCATGGAACAGCCCGAAGGCGCGGTCCTGCAGCTTCTTGTTGAAATAGATCAGCACGTTGCGGCAGGAAATCAATTGGGTTTCGGAGAACACGCTGTCAGTCGCCAGACTGTGGTCGGCAAACGTCACGTTCTCGCACAGGCTCTTGTCGAAAATCGCATAGCCGTACGCGGCCGTGTAGTAGTCGGCAAACGAGCACTGGCCACCGGCCTGTTGGTAGTTGGCGGTGTACGCCCGGACGTTCTCCATGGAGAAAATCCCTTGCTTGGCCTTGTCCAGCGACCGTGGATTGATGTCGGTGGCATAAATGATCGTGCGATCGAGCAAGCCTTCTTCGCGCAGCAGGATCGCCATCGAGTATACCTCCTCGCCCGTGCTGCACCCGGCGATCCAGATCTTGATCGACGGATAGGTGCGCAGCAACGGCACCACTTCCTTGCGAATCGCGAGGAAGTGCGAGGGATCGCGAAACATCTCGCTGACCGGAATCGTCAGCAACTGCAACAGTTGCATGAACGCGGTCGGGTCGTGCAGGACCTTTTCCTGCAACGCCGAAATCGTCGCGCACTCGAACTGGCTCAGCGCATGTTGCACCCGGCGCTTGATCGACGCGCCGGAATAATCGCGAAAATCGTAGCTGTACTTCAGATAGATGGCCTCGATCAGCAGGCGCAACTCTATTTCGCTGTTTCGCTCGATTGAACTACTGCGTTCCACTAAATACGTTCCATCTTCGGTAACCACACGCGAATCAGCGAGAACAGGCGATCCAGATCGATGGGCTTGGCCAGGTAATCATTGGCGCCCGCCTGCAGGCAGCGCTCCTGATCGTCCTTCATGGCCTTGGCCGTCACCGCGATGATCGGCAGCTTGCGCCAGCGCGGATCCTTGCGGATTTCAATGGTGGCTTCAAAACCGTCCATTTCCGGCATCATCACGTCCATCAACACCAGATCGATGTCCTCGACTTCATTCAATTTCTCAATCGCTTCACGGCCGTTACGACCGATCACCACGACTGCGCCTTTGGTCTCCAGCGCACTGGTCAGGGCGAAGATGTTGCGCACATCGTCGTCCACCAGCAGCACTTTGCGACCCTCGAAGACCTTGTCGCGGCTGCGCGCGGTCTTGAGCATCTTCTGCCGTTCATGGGACAACTGCGATTCGACTTTGTGCAGAAAGAGTGTGACCTCGTCCAGCAGACGCTCCGGCGAGCGTGCGCCCTTGATGATGATCGAACGCGAATACTTGCGCAGTTCGGCCTCTTCATCGCGGGTCAGGTTGCGCCCGGTGTAGACAATCACCGGCGGGAACGAGCAAATGTCTTCGGTGGACATGCGCTTGAGCAGGTCATTGCCGAGCATGTCCGGCAGCTTCAAGTCGATGACCATGCAGTCGTAGATCGTCGTGCGCAGCCGCTCCAGCGCATCTTGCGCGAGGCCGACGGCGGTAATTTCGATGTCTTCGTCGCCGATCAGTCGCGCGATGCTTTCACGTTGCAAGTCGTCGTCTTCGACCAGTAGCACGCGCTTGACCTTCTGCGTGAGCTTGGCTTCGAGACGGGCAAACACGTCTTTGAGCTCTTCGCGGGTGGTCGGTTTCACCGCATAGCCGATGGCGCCCATGTGCATCGCCGCTTCGACGCGGTCTTCGACCGAAATCACGTGCACCGGGATGTGCCGGGTTTCGGCGTGCTCTTTCAGGCGTTGCAGCACGGTCAGACCGGAATGGTCCGGCAGACGCATGTCCAGCAGGATCGCATCCGGGACGAATTCTTTCGCCAGGTCATAGCCTTCGTCAGCACCGTGGGCGACCAGGCATTGGTAGCCCAGTTCATGCGCCAGGTCGTAGAGGATGTGCGCAAAGTTCGGCTCATCCTCAACCACCAGAATGCAGCGGGTGGCGAAGGGTGCCTTGTCGCGGTCATCGGCAAAGCGCGGAATGTGCACCGGCGCCAACGGCGAAACCATGGCTGCCGGCGCCTGAGCAACCGGCGCGCTGACGAAGGCCGCCGGCGGAGTGAGCGTCAGCGGTGCGGATCGGCTATCCGCCGTCTCGCTGTACTGCTGCGGCAACACCAGGGTGAACACACTGCCCTGCCCCGGCGCGCTGCTGACGCTGATCGAGCCGCCGAGCAATGTTGCCAGATCGCGCGAGATCGACAGCCCCAGGCCGGTGCCGCCGTACTTGCGGTTGGTGGTACCGTCGGCCTGGCGGAAGGCCTCGAAAATACTGTCCTGCTGATCCGCGGCAATGCCGATCCCGGAATCACGCACGATGAATGCCACGCGATCATTGGGCTGGCCGCTGATGGTCAGGCTGACCGCGCCGGACTCGGTGAATTTCACCGCGTTGGATAGCAAGTTCTTGATCACCTGCTCCAGACGTTGCCGATCAGTGAACAGCGTCACCGGCGCATCGGGTTGCAGGTCAACGCTGAAGGTCAGGCGCTTGTCCGCCGCCAAGGGCTCGAACACGCTGCGCAAGCCGTCCGCGAGACGCGCGACACTGGTGTTCTCGGGGATCACCTCAAGCTTGCCGGCCTCGACCTTGGAAATATCCAGAATGTCGTTGATCAGGTTGAGCAGATCGTTGCCGGCCGAATAGATCGACTCGGCAAACTTGACCTGTTCGGCGCTGAGATTGTCCTGCGGGTTCTCGGCCAGCAACTTGGCCAGAATCAACGAACTGTTGAGCGGCGTGCGCAGTTCGTGGGACATGTTGGCGAGGAACTCGGACTTGTACTTGCTCGAACGCTGCAACTCTTCCGCGCGCTCTTCGAGCTGTACTTGCGCCTGATTGAGTTCGGTGTTCTTCAAGTCCATCGCGTCGCGTTGTTCGGCCAGGGTCTGCGCCTGTTCGGCGAGCTGTTCGTTGGTCTGCTCCAGTTCGACTTGCTGGGTTTCCAGATGCGCCTGGGATTCCTTGAGAATCCGCGACTGCTCTTCGAGTTCTTCGTTGGCAGTTTTCAGCTCTTCCTGCTGCACCTGCAACTCTTCGTTGAGCTGCTGGGTTTCCGCCAGCACTTCCTGCAAACGCTGACGGTAGCGCGCGGCTTCGATCGACGTGCCGATGTTGCCGGCGATCAGTTCCAGCAGTTCGATATCGCGATCCGTCAACGGGCGCAAGAAGCCCAGTTCGATCACACCGTTGACCCGTTCATCATCGCTGGTCGGCACCACCAGCACACTGTGCGGCAAACCTTCGCCGAGGCCGGAGCTGACTTTGAAGTAATCGGCCGGCACCGAATCGAGACGAATCAGTCGTGCCTGTTGCGCCACCTGGCCGACGATGCCTTCGCCGCTGTAGATCGACTGATCCTGTTCTTCCTGCTCGCGGGAGAAACCGTAAGTGGCCACACGCTTGAGGCCACCGTGCTCTTCGCGTACATACAGCGCGGCCACGGCCGTGCCCATGTATTGCGCGCAGAACTGCAGAATGTTGCGGCCCAACAGATTAAGCGTCAGTTGCCCCAACACTTGCTCGGCGAGTTCGGTCTGGCCGTTGCGCAGCCACGCCTGTTGCTCCAGACGCCCGGCGCTGGCCTGTTGTGCCGCGAGGTTGGCGCTGTAATTGGTCGACAGATTGACCAGATCGCGACGGCCGATGTAGGCCAGCAAGCCACTGATACCGGCGATGAACAACAGATAAAGACTGATGCTCCAGATCGTCGTGCGACGCACGTCTTCATTGCGCGTGGTGCGCAACACCTGCTCGGTTTCGATCACATCTTCAAACTGCTTGCGAATCTCGTCCGTCAGGCGTTTGCCACGCCCGGCCTTGACCGCGCCTTTATAGTCGCCGCTGCTGCGCTGCAGATCGATCATCGATTGCGCGTAATTCGCCCACTCGGTCTGCAAGGCCTGCAGACGGCGCAGGCGATCGGTTTGCACCGGGTTGTCGGCGGTCAGTTCGAGCAAGGTGTTGAGCGCCACCGTGATCCGTGGCTTGGCGGTCTCGTACGGGTCGAGGAAGTGTTCATCGCCACTGAGCAGGAAGCCACGCATGCCGGTTTCCAGATCGACGGTGAGTTTCACCGCTTCGTTGGCGTTATTGATCACCCGATCGGTGTGCTCCACCCACTGGATAACCGACAGCAGATAAGTGATCAGCGACACGAAGAACACGGCACTGAGCGCACCAACGCCCAAGGGCAGACTGATGTTGCGGCTCAGGAGTTTGCGAAACCGTTGCTCATCAACCGTAGACGGAGAGGACATGGGGCAGCCTTGTCGAACTGTTGAAAAACAGGGAGTTTGCCCCAAAACAGCGGCATGGATCCATTTTTCTCACAGGTTTAACCGCAATTTCCTACATTTGCCCGCGCTCGCGCGATGGCCAACGGTTATCCTTGCCGGCCTGTTTGCGCCTATTCTTTTTTGTATCAATCCGGGAACTTGTGGCTATGCGCCACTTACTCATGCAAGAGCCCGGTAGTTTTGATCGGCCGACGCACCTGAATTCCATTTTTTGAGAGCCCCATTATGTCCGCCACCCAGTCCACCATCCTTGTAGTCGAAGACGATGACATCGTGCGTATGCTGATCGTCGATGTGCTGGAGGAACTGGAGTTCAAGGTGCTGGAGGCGGATGGCAGCGAGCAGGCGCTGGAAATACTCAATGACGCGAGCAAGCCCATCGACTTGATGATGACCGATGTCGGCCTGCCGGGCATGGATGGCCGCGAACTCGCCACCGAGGCGCGCAAGCTGCGCCCCGCGCTGCCGATCCTGTTCGCCAGTGGCTATGCCGAAACCATCGAAGTGCCTGCGGGCATGCATTCCATCGGCAAGCCATTTTCAATTGATCAGTTGCGCGACAAAGTCAAAAGCCTCCTCAACTAAGAAGCAAGCCGGGCCATGCCCGGCTTGCTGTTTTCAGTGAGGATGTTTTGTCATGTTAAGCAGTAACGTGCCTTTGAGAAATTGCCCTTGCTCGGTGTTCTTCAAGGCATTGCGCAGAGCGGAAAGATTGAAGTTGAACACCGCATAGTCGGTTTCTCGTTGATGCAGCATCGCCACGGCCACTGAATAAGATTCCGCATTCACTAGTGCGGGGTTTTTACGAACGATCGTGCGACGCGAGTCGAGAGTTGCTTCAAACTCTTCAAATCCCTTGGGGTAAGCCAGTTCATGATGCGGATTGGACAGGTTCTTGGGATGTGCCTTTCGTGCGTCCCGAGCCAGTTCAGCCAAGCCAATGACGTCGTATTCGGCCGGCACCTTGCCGGCGAACGTCTGACAGTAATACAAATCCAGCAAGTCAGGCGCTCCATGAGACAGTTCGTGAATCAGTACGTCACTGAGTCTGGCTTCGTTATAGTTCGCCACACGAAAGTGGTCATCCAGTTCTCCGGGGTAGATGTCGATAAATTTTTGTGCGTTGCCTTTCAATGGAGCGCCTGTCTGAATACCGGTTTTCCAGCGTTTGTAGGCTGCCGGACGCAATGCTGCCAGCACTTTTTCCGGGCCTTGCCGGAAAGACATATTGGCCAGCGTCACACGGTCAAGATCCTGGCGCATTGCGCGTAAGTTGTCGGCAATCAGCGTCAGCGCTTCGTCGGTGTCACTGCCGAACAAGCACTTCGCCATATCGCGGATCTCTTGCTCTCGAGAATTCCTCACAAGTTGCGAAATGGCGTTATCAAGTTTGCCTTTCGCGTGTGGAATCGCTTTTTTAACGTAACCACGGGTATAGCTATGGGGTTTGGGTTTACGGAACAGCCGCAGCAGTGAAAAGTCCGCGAGCTTCAAGTTCTTCAGCTTCGGCCCCCATGCTCCACCGGTTCGTAGATTCAGCGCATACCATTGGTTGTTGCGTTGCAACACCGCCAGATCGATTGCCTCGACCGCATTCTCGGCGGCCCGCCAAGTGCCGTGGTTCACATGAGTATGGCGCACGGCCTGGATCAGATCGCTGGATCGCTGACCACCGGTTAACCTTCGCAGCTGCCCAGACGCCGTGTGCGCGGCACTGACCGCGCCGTCACTCAACAACAGCAACCCTCGTTGAACCCTGCGTGCACCTTTCAAGGCCAGTGTCGGCAGGCCATCGACAGGATTGACCAAGGTGGCCACAACGCGCCCGCCCGCCTTGGCAATACTCAATAATTTCGCCGTCGTTGACCCGGTTTTGGCAATCACACTGACAACCGTGGCGCCCAGACCGATCAGCAAGAACAACACGGACAACCCATCAAGGACGCAACCACCAATGCCCTCGACCACTCGGGGCGCATCTCCCGATTTGATGTCTTCAACGCACTTTTTGAAGGGAACGACCAAGTCTAAAAATGCGTTCTGCGTGGCCTCCTTACTTACGCGCCACTGCTCCAGTTCTGTGCGCGGAGTCACTGCGTCGTACAACTCTTGACGAGGTGCGACGGGATGGTGAGTCATGATGAAGTTGGCGAAATTTTGCAATTGCGGTGAAAAAAACAACGCGACAGGACGGATATCCTCTGCCTCCACGCCAACCTGCCAGAGTTTCTCGACCACAACTCTGGAGGCCTCGCTACCGCGCGGTTCGCTGCCATCGCGGTATGCCGCGAAGTCCAGAGACCATAGTTGCCATCGCTTCTGGGGCTGAAAATCAGTCCGGGCACCGACGAAGGAAAGGCTCGGAACCTCATCGATGATGCCGCTGCTTTGCAACTGCCCCAGGAGCGCGGGACGCTCACGACACAGGCCTCGCAACGTAAATAATTCGTAGCATCGGTGTTCATTGCCGTTAGAACTGCAAACGATCAAGCCATAGCGCCCTTTCATCTCATCGCGTTGTTTTTGTGTCTCTAACCCTGGTGTGAAATTGCTGGTCTCCTGGCGAACCGTATACAGACTCAAGTTGCCATTGTTGAGCGCATACCTGTCGGACTCCGGCAAACTGGCAATGGACATTTTGATGACTGAAGCGAGGCTTTCCTGCACGCCCTTGTAGTACTGCTCGAACGCCGCTTCGTACAGCGCATCAAGGGCGGGCAACCTGGATAAATCGGCAAAAGCGCCAGCGGGAGGATTAAAATCGTCGCTTGCTTTGAACCGGCTGGAAAGTTGCCCGTTTTCGAGCAGATCACCAGACAAGTACAAGTCTAAAATCGAGAATCGCAGTCGAAGCACTTTCGACAGTTGTATCTCATCAATACCGATTTCGCTGACGGTGTAGTTATATCCCTCCAGGACAATACCCGCAGGATTGATAAAGTTGAACGCATCCAACCAACTCTTTTCGCCAATAGAGCCCTGATAATTGAATCTAAAAGCCTTCTGTTCGAGGTACCGCCCCTTAGGCATTAGCTTTTCCAGTTCGGCCAGACCGAGCTTTCTGCGATCAGGAGGCGTACTGGTCAACCCCTTTCCCGATTGATGCAATGCATCAATGTATTGAGTGAAGTACGCAGTGGCGCTGAGCAAAGTTTCCTTGTTGTAGTCTTTCTCGGCATGATACGGGACGACACCATTCATCACCGCCCAATTGAGGATCGGAAGAATGGCCGTCACTTCGTGCAATTCCTGCAGTTCAATCGTTACTGGCGAGAGTTCCGCGAACGCCATGATTTGCGTATAGGACAGCAAGCGCGATGCCCCTGGCGCAGTCAGCTCAATCAAAGCCACGGCTTGCGTCAAAGCCACCCACACCGGTTTGTCCAGTGTTAGTTCGGCTGGCGTCTGCTGAACAACACACTCAGGTGCGCTACCGCACAGTAAAAGGTAGGCTGCCAAGGGCGCGTGATCGGCATCGACCCGGCCGCTATCGACCAGATAACGCTCCAGATCATCTCGGACTTGCTCCGCTGTCCACTCTGCGGTCTCCGGCCGATACACCTCGTAAGCGGCGTTGGGCAGTGGCCCCTGAGAGGGACTCAGGCTGATAATCAGTGCGGCGGCGACCATGAGTTTGAGCTGCCGCTCGGTCGTTGCACTGTCATCGGTCTCAAGGTGCCACTCAAGACGCTCATGCAGCGTCATTCCCAATGCCTTCGCCTTCGAATTGCCAAGCAACGTCTCGAGAAAGACCGCGGCATGCTGACGCCGCTCAACGGCTGGGATCACATTGAAATTTCTGATGTTGAGAAATTGCAGCAAGCTGTCACGACCGGATGCCGCCTGCGCGCAAACTTCTTTGATAATCGTCCGGTCAGCCACCGACAGATGAAACGGTGAATCTTCAGATGATCTGAGAAGCTCATGGTAGTCGCCCAACGGTGGGCTTGACGGCAGCTTAAACTCAAGGAATGCGATTAGGTTTTTCGTCTCGGCGACACGGGTCGGGAGGATATATTTGTTGAAACGTAGCCACTGATGAACACTGATCACTTCATCCGAAAACAAATAGCCACCGGTTTGCGCGGCACACTCAGTGAGCATGCCCAGTTCATCTTCTATAGCACTGGAATCAGCCTGGCCATGGGTAAGCGGCCAGCGATCGACATCGACCTGGTGAAAAAAACCGGATTGCTCATCAAACCCGATCAAGGGCCTACCCAAGATCAAATTCATTTGGCGGATGCGCAATTCATCAATGATTTTCACCAGCGCAATACGCGCAGGTTCATTCACATCATCAAACGTAGAACCGGGCACCCGGGAAATGAACAGCGACTGCAAGGCAACTTTCACCGTCTCTTTACGATCGGCGATGGCCTCTTTCAACCGCTTGATGATGCTGTCTTTTTCCAGTTGGTCCGCTTGCTCGCGGTTTTCGATACGACTGACAAGAGCAGCTTTTGAATCACTGTCAGATAGATTGTCGACCAGTAACGTTGTCATTGATTTTTATCTCTTGAATATTATTCTGAATAAGTCCAACCCAAATGTCCGACAAGAAGATTACTTGCAGCACATTTACGAGAATCCAAGAGTATGCAGAACAGCCACTGACCAACAGCCCTACTAAGTTTCAAATTATATAAACAACCCGGATCAAGCCAACAATACACATCAAGCAATAACCACACTCACTTAAACAACAAAAACGCATACAAGTTAATCATGATCAAACTTTGTGGTTTAATGGCAAACTTTTCCGCCTGTTCGCCTTACAGAGATGCCTGTCATGATTCATCCGCACGCCACCAAAGTCCTCGTCATCGGTTACGTCTGGCCCGAGCCACGTTCCTCGGCGGCCAGCGGGCACGTCATGCAGATTCTCGAAACGTTTTTGCAACAAGGCTGGGAAATCACCTTTAGCAGTCCCGCCGGCGTCGGCGAGCACAAGGCGGATCTGACGGCTCTGGGCATTCGTGAAGTGCCGATCGAACTCAACAACAGCAGCTTTGATACGTTCATCAGCGAACTGGCGCCGGATATCGTTCTGTTCGATCAGTTCATGATGGAGGAGCAATTCGGCTGGCGCGTCGAACAACAGTGCCCCGGCGCCCTGCGCGTGCTGGAAACGTCCGACCTGCAGAGCCTGCGCCACGCGCGCCACCAGCGCCTCAAGGAGCACTTGAAAGCCGACCACGCTC
Organism: Pseudomonas fluorescens; assembly: GCF_001648775.1. Taxonomy (GTDB): domain Bacteria; phylum Pseudomonadota; class Gammaproteobacteria; order Pseudomonadales; family Pseudomonadaceae; genus Aquipseudomonas; species Aquipseudomonas fluorescens_M. The sequence goes on along the minus strand of NZ_LVEJ01000010.1, from coordinate 153,850 downwards.
AGGATGACTTCAGCGCCTTGTTTGCTCCGGCACTGCGCGAAGAATTCGAACTGATGGCCAACACTGACCTGGCCAAGCGCGAAGTCGCGGCGTTGTACCGCTGCGATCTGAACCTGATGATTTCCGAAGTGGAAATCGACTTGCTGATCGAGCAGTTCGGCTTGCCGCGCCAACAATTGCATTGGTGCCCGCTGATGGTTGATCTGCCGACCGCCGCACCGAAAGCATTTGGCGAGCGCGCGCACTTCCTCAGCATCGGCAATTTCCGGCATGCGCCGAACTGGGACGCGGTGCTCTGGCTGAAATCGACGGTCTGGCCGCTGATTCGCCAGCAATTGCCGCAGGCACAACTGCACATCTACGGCGCCTACACGCCCCCTAAAGCCACGGCGTTGCACAACGCCGCACAAGGTTTTCATGTATTGAACTGGGCCGAGGATGCCTTACAGGTCATGTCCGCAGCGCGGGTTTGTCTGGCGCCGTTACGTTTCGGCGCGGGTATCAAGGGCAAACTGCTCGATGCGATGTTGTGCGGCACGCCCAGTGTCACCACGCCGATTGGCGCCGAGGGCATGCACGGCGATGCCGTCTGGCCGGGTGCTGTCACGCACAGCGCCAGCGAGTTCGCCCATCGTGCCGTTCAGCTCTATCAGGACGAAAGCCAATGGCACGCCGCACAACAAGCCGCCAACACCTTGCTTGGCGAGCGCTATCAGCGCGACATACATGGCCCGGCGCTGATTGAGAAACTGCGATTCTGCCAGCAGCATCTACAGGCACTCAGAACGCGCAATTTCACCGGCACTATGCTGCGCCATCATTTGCACAAGAGCACTCAATACATGTCTCAGTGGATTGAAGCGAAAAACCGCAACGCCTGATTCCGTTCCACACAAGCCGGGCAGTGCCCGGCTTGCAGCCTTCACGCCAGAACCAGCGATATCGTGTACTGGATGAACTGGTCATCATCGGTGATATCGAGTGCACGCTCGATTTCATAAATATTCTGGTAAAACTCCACAGCGTGGGTTTTGCGCTGACTCAGCAAACTGGCGGCCAATGCATACGATTGCGCGTTCGCCAACGCAGGATGGCTGCGAATGATCGGCAATCGGCTGGATAACGCCCCCTCGAACTCCCTGAATCCCTCTCGATGAGCCATTCGGACATTCGGATTGAGCAAGGTGTCCGGGTGCGCCTTGTCGGCATTGCGGGCGAGCTCAAGCAAACCGGTGATATCAAACTCGGCCGGTGACCGATCGACCAGCGCACGCGTGTGATAAAGATCCAACGCCTGCGGCGCGCCGTGCGCCATTTCATGAATCAACACGTCGCTCAACAGCGCATCGCCCGGATTGTCATAGTTCAGTACACGATAATAGTCATCCAGTTGTTCGGGGTAGATATCCAGAAACTTGTTGGCCTCTCCCTCCAGTTCGGCCCCCGTCTCGATGCCGTTTTTCCACCGCTTGTAAGCGGCTGGGCGCAACGCCGCCAACACCCCGTTGTCACCTTGCTTGAAAGCAACATTGGCCAATGTCAGCGAGTCCAGATCCTTGCGCATGGCGGATAGATTTTCGAAGACCAGTTTCAGCGCGGCGGTACTGTCGCTGCCAAATACGTACTTGACCACGTCACGGACTAATTCGGCGGGTGATCCTATGAACTGGGAAATGGCGTTATCGAGTTTAAGCCTGGCAATACGCAGCGCCTTCTTGACGTAGAAGCGGGTGAAACCAAAGTCCTTGACCTTAAAGAACCACCGCGCAGGCGGCGCACTCATTAACTGGTGATATTTAACCCGCCAATTCCAACTGCCATTGGCCAGTTCGCTCATCGCATACCAATGGGCATCTTCTTGCAGCACGGCCAGATTGACGGCTTCAGCCCGTTTGCCCGGGGCGCGCCAATGACCGCGGAGTCGCCCCGCCTCGATCAAATCCTGAGCCCGCTGCGTACCGGTCAACTTTCGCAATTGCCCGGTGGCCGTGTGTGCGGCACTGACCGCACCGTCGCTCAGTAACAGCAGGCCTCGCGGAACCTTGCGCAGACCTTTCCAGACCAGCGTCGGCACGCCATCGACCGGGTTCGCCAGCGCCGCGACGACGCGCCCGCCAGCCTTGGCAATGCTGAGCATTTTTGCCGTCGTTGAAGCGCTTTTGACAATCACGCTGACAACCGTCGCGCCCAGACCGATCAGGAGTCCCAGCACCGCCAGACCGTCCAGAATGCAACCACCAATGCCCTCGACCACCCGTGGCGCATTGCCCGTTTTGATGTCTTCAACACACCTTTTAAATGGAACTACCAAGTCTATAAATGCGTTCTGTACTGCATCCTTGCCCAGGCGCCACTGTTCCAGTTCTGTGCGCGGCGTCACCGCGTCGTACAACGCCTGGCGCGGAGCGACGGGATGATGAGTGATGATGAAGTCGGCGAAACGGTGCAATTGTGCCGAGAAAAACAAGGCAACCGGCTGGATATCCTCTGCCTGTACAGCGATTTGCCAGAGTTTCTCGACCACCACTCTGGAGACTTCGCCATTGCGCGGTTCGCTGCCCTCACGGTAGGCGGCGAAGTCCAGAGGCCATAGACGCCATCGGTTTTTCGGCTGAAAAGCGGTGTTGCCACCTACGTAAGAAAGGCTCGGAACATCATCGATGATGCCGCTGCTTTGCAGCATCCCCACGAACGCGGGACGTTCACGGCACACACCACGCAAGGTGAACAATTCGTAGCAACGGTGTTCATTGCCATTGGAACTGCAAAGGATCAGGCCATAGCGCCCTTTCATCTCATCGCGTTGCATTTGAGTCTCGAAACCCGGGGTGAAATTGCTGACCTCCTGGCGAACGGTATACAGGCTCAGGTTGCCATTGTTGAGCACGTCCCTGTCCGCCTCGGGCAAACTGGCAATGGTCATTTTGATCACCGAAGTCAGACTTTCCTGCACCTGCTGGTAGTACTGCTCGAAGGCTGCCTCGTACAACGTGTCGAGCGCCGGTAACTCAGACAAGTTGGCAAAAGCGCCGGCGGGAGGATTGAAATTGTCGCGAGTCTTGAACCGGCTGGAGAGTCGCCCGTCTTCGAGCAGATCACCAGACAGGTATAAATCCAGCATGGAGAAGCGCAGGCGCAGCAACTTCGACAATTGCATCTCATCAGCTCCGGTTTCACTGACAAGGTAGTCATAAGCTTCTATGACGATGCCGGCTGGATTAACGAAGTTGAGCGCGTCCAGCCAGTTTCTTTCGCGGATCGAGCCCTGATAGTTGAAGCTGAATGCCTTTTGTTCCAGGTAGGGTCCTTTCGGCAAGACTTTGGTCAGCTCGGCGACACCGAGCTTTCGCCGATCCGGCGGTGCCATGGTCAAGCCATTTTCCAATTGATGCAGCGCTTCGATGTATCGAGTGAAGTACGCCGTGGCTTTGAGCAAAGTGTCCTTGTCGTAGTCTTTCTCGGCGCGATAAGGGATCACCCTGTTCATCACTGCCCAGTGGACGATCGGCATGACGGCCGTCAATTCGTGCAATTGCTGCAGCTCGATCGTGACCGGCGAGAGCTGCGAAAACGCCATGATTTGCGCATGGGTCATCATGCGTGATGCGCCCGGCGCCGCCAGTTCGATCAACGCCACGGCTTGCGTTAAAACCACCCACAGCGGTTTTTCCAGCGACAGGCCGACCGGTGTTTCCTTGACGACACATTCGGGGGCGTTACCGCACAGCAAGAGATAGGCGGCCAAGGGCGCGTGATCGGCATCGACCCGGCCGTTGTCGACCAGATAACGCTCGAGATCTTCCTGCACCTGCTGCGCCGTCCACTGCGCAGTCTCCGGCCGATACACGTCATAACCGGCGTCGGGCTCTTGCGCAGGGCTCAAGCTGATAATCAGTGCCGCGGCAATCATGAGTTTGAGCTGCCGCTCACTCGTTGCGCTGTCATCCGTCTCAAGATGCCACTCAAGACGTTCATGCAGCGCCTTGCCGAGCGCCCTCGCCCGGGGCCGATTCAGCAGCGCGTGCAACAGGCTCGCCGCGTGCCGACGCCGATCATTGGGCGGAATCAGATTGAAATTCTTGATATTGAGGAACTGAAACAAGCTGGCGCTGGCGGATGCCGACTGTGCGCACATCTCCCTGATGATCGACCTGTCTGCCTGCGACAGGTGGAATGGCGAACTCACCGGTGCCCTGAGCAGCTCATGGTAGTCACCCAAGGGCGGCCTGGCCGGCAGTTTGAACTGCACAAACGCAATCAGGTTTTTCGTATCGGCAACGCTGGTCGGCACAATAAACTGTTCAAATCGCAGCCACTGTTCGACTCCAATCACCTCAGCGGAGAACACATAGCCGCCAGTGAGCGCCGCACACGCAGCCAACCTGCCGAGTTCATCTTCATCGAGCGCGGAACCGACAAACGCCGTGGACAACGGCCATTGATAACCGTCAATCACGGCAAACAATCGGGCATTGGGGTCGACGCCGATCAGTGTGTCGGCGGTCAGGGCGTTTTGTTTGCGGATTCCTTGCTCGTCGATGAGCGCCAACAAGGCCCTGCGTGCCGGCGCATGAATGGCATCCAGCGCAGAGCCACTGACTCGCGCAACAAAAAGCGCCTGAACATCCACATGCGCCGCGTCCGGTTTTTGCGCGATAGCCTCAGTGAGCGCTTCAACGACACGCTGTTTTTCCTGCTCATCCCATTTTTGCTGCCTGCTCGCGGACTCTGCGAGTGCCGCGTGAAGATCAATGCCGGGCAAATGTCCATATAACGAAGGCATCATAAATATTTCATCCTGAACGAGGTACGCCCTTACATCTCATCATGCCAGTGAACAATCCTTGTTCACTTCCAGCACAACAACGGGAAACGCCAGAATAGTAATATTGATCAACACAATAAAAGCACAGATTAATTTCAAATTATTATCAGCACACTTTAAAACAGCAAAAACGGAACAATTAATTGCACACCCCACCCATGAAATCCTCTATCAAACTGTAACTTTCAACTACTACACTACTTGCATCAAAACAACGATTGGCACAATAAATAAACCACCTTATAAACACCCTCCGACACTTACCGTTATTACCGTAAAGAGGATGTGCAACATGAACAACTACAACCAAGAAGACTTCACAACGCACCAATGGATGGCCGCAACTGCGGAACTGGACAACCTCACGCTTCGTGAACTGACACTGCCTGGCACGCACAATGCCGGCTGTGACTGGGAGGCATCTTACCCACTGTATCCAGGGAAAAACTGGCTCGCCTGCCAGGACATCTCGTTCTTCTCACAACTGAATCGCGGTGCCAGGGCGCTGGACCTTCGGTTGGTGTACGACAACAAGGGGCAAGACCTCGACAAGTTCCGTTTTCAGCACAACAACTATCGCTCCACGCGCAACTTGGGTGACTTGGTACGCGACATAAAAGCGTTTCTTGAAAGAAGTCCCAATGAGTTCATTATTCTCGATTTCCATGAACTCGCCTCGGGCGATACTGCATTCAATTATGCAGCGTTCAAACAGCTGATATTGACGCACCTCGGCGAACGGCTAATTCCGGAAAACAATCGGCATCTCACACTTGGCCAGTTGAAGAAAATCAGCCCGCTGCAACGTCTGGTGGTTGCCGCTCCCATGACCCGCGAGAACAAAGACAGTCGCTTCCTGCTGCAGATCGACCACCATTGGATCGGCCAGACGCTGGTCAACACCTCCGACCTGCACAGCTACATCGCCAACGTCCTACTCACTCCTCCCAAGTGGGACTTCTGGTCGCTGTCGGCCACCAGCTACACCGTTGGCGGCCCGCAGCGCATTTTGAATGAACTGGACCTGTGGTTTGACCCAAGCAAAACCGACTGGGCGAAGCGCTGCAACATCATCAACTTCGACTTTCTTAAAAACTCCAACATCGTGTTTTTCTGTCAAATGGCCAATGTGCAGAAGGCCCTCGATAAAACCGTGGCACTGCGTCTACAGGCCGGTTGAGGCGCGCGGACGAACAGACAACCGCAAACTGGCGTAGCACACGCCAAACGAGGCATGATCGGCAGGCGATAACAAAAAAAGCAGCCCGTCATGACTCGAACCGCCCGCGTGACCGACCCTTCGTACGAGTTGATGGATGACCACAACGGGTTGTCCATCATCTATCGTCAGCACGGTTTTCCCTGCCCGTTAGTGCGTTGGCACTTTCACAAGGAATACGAACTGCACCTGATCGTCGCCAGCTCCGGCAAGGTGTTCATCGGCGATTACATCGGCAACTTCTATCCTGAGACGCTGTTCCTGACCGGCCCGAATCTGCCGCACAACTGGATCAGCCAGGTGGCGGAAGACGAAGTGGTCGAAAAGCGCGACATGCTGGTCAACTTCACCGATGAGCTGTTCGACAGTGGCCATCAGGTGTTCGCCGAGCTGAAGACACTGGCGCCGCTGCTCGAACGCGCGCAGTACGGCATCGAGTTCCGCAGCCAACGCACGATCCGCCACGCCATGACGTTGATGCAGCGCATTGCCGACTCCAAAGGCATTACCCGCCTTGGGCACTTTTTCATTCTGATGGAGTTGCTTGCGGCCTGTGACGACTATCAACTGTTGTCTGGCGCGACAACGCCGCAACTGGCCGATGAACACAACATCGATCGCACCAACCGCGCGGTCGATTACATCTTCACGCATTACGCCCGGGAGATAACCCTGGAAGAAGTCGCCGAGCATCTGGGCATGAAGCCAACCTACTTCAGCCGTGTGTTCAAACAGGCCACGGGGCGCAACTTCATCGAATTCGTCAATCGCCTGCGCATCAGCAAGGCATGCGAATTGCTGGCCGATGGCGACAAACCGGTGACCGAGGTGTGTTTCGAGTCGGGGTTCAACAATATTTCCAACTTCAACCGGCGCTTTCAGCAGCTCAAGGGCATGACGCCGTCGCATTATCGACGCCTGGCGGTGCAACGCCTGACCGAACAAAACCACCTCTGATAACCCCATACCTGTGGGAGCGAGCCTGCTCGCGAACGCGCTGTATCAGCTACAGATTTGGCGGCTGAAGCTACGCATTCGCGAGCAGGCTCGCTCCCACATTTACATAGCAGCGTTCTGAAAACCTGTACGCATCCGACAGCCCCGGACCGCTGCAAAGCCCTTCCCTGCGTTAACCCCGACAAACCCCAGTGCAAAAAAGTATCGATTCAAGTGCTAGGGATGATTTGTCAGTCCGGCAATTGAAGGCTGTAATCAGTGCACATTCTTCCTGCCCCGGAAGACACAAAAACAATAACTGTCTTTCTGCCTCCCACCGGACGCAGAAAAGGAGTGCACGATGCAACCCACTGCAAAAGCTCTGCTTGCCCTCACCTGCATGACCCTCAGCAGCGTCAGCCTTGGCGCCCAGACCCTGACCATCGCCACCGTCAACAACAGCGACATGATCCGCATGCAAAAGCTCTCGAAAACTTTCGAGACCGAGCATCCGGACATCAAGCTCAATTGGGTGGTGCTGGAAGAAAACGTCCTGCGTCAACGTCTGACCACGGACATCGCCACCCAGGGCGGCCAGTTCGACGTGTTGACCATTGGCATGTACGAAGCGGCACTGTGGGGCGCCAAGGGTTGGCTGGAGCCGATGAAGGATTTGCCCCCCAGTTACGCGCTCGACGATGTGTTCCCGTCGGTGCGTGAGGGCCTGTCAGTCAAGGGTTCGCTGTACGCCTTGCCGTTCTACGCGGAAAGCTCGATCACCTACTACCGCACCGACCTGTTCAAGGATGCCGGCCTGACCATGCCCGAGCGTCCGACCTGGGAACAGATCGCCGGGTTCGCGGAAAAACTCACCCAAAAAGACAAAGAACAGTACGGCATCTGCCTGCGCGGCAAAGCCGGCTGGGGCGAGAACATGGCGCTGATCAGCACCGTCGCCAACGCTTACGGCGCGCGCTGGTTCGATGAAAAATGGCAGCCGGAATTCACCGGGCCAGAGTGGAAAAACGCCCTCAACTTCTACGTCGATACCATGAAGAAATCCGGCCCGCCGGGTGCGTCCAGCAACGGCTTCAACGAAAACCTCGCGCTGTTCAACAGCGGCAAATGCGCGATCTGGGTCGACGCCAGCGTCGCCGGCTCGTTCGTCACCGACAAGACCCAGAGCAAGGTCGCCGACCACGTTGGCTTCACCTTCGCCCCGCATCAGGTCACCGACAAAGGCTCGGCCTGGCTGTACTCGTGGGCGCTGGCGATTCCGACCAGTTCCAAGGCCAAAGACGCCGCCAAGGAATTCAGCGCCTGGGCGACGTCCAAAGAGTACGGCGAACTGGTGGCCAAGACCGACGGCATCGCCAACGTCCCGCCGGGCACTCGCGCTTCGACCTACAGCGACGCCTACATGAGCGCCGCGCCGTTCGCCAAAGTCACCCTGGAGTCGCTGAAAGCGGCCGACCCAAGCAAACCGACGCTGAAACCGGTGCCGTACATCGGCATTCAATTGGTGACCATTCCTGAGTTCCAGGCCGTGGGTACGCAGGTCGGCAAGCTGTTCTCGGCGGCGCTGATCGGCCAGACCACAGTGGATCAAGCCTTGGCTGCCGCGCAGCAAACCACTGAACGCGAGATGAAGCGCGCCGGTTATCCCAAGTAACCGCTGAACGACTTGCTCCTGCCTCCTGTGGGAGCGAGCCTGCTCGCGAAGGCGTCGTGCCAGCCAATACACATGGCACTGATCCAGCGCTTTCGCGAGCAGGCTCGCTCCCACATGGGATCTCCATAGGTCTGTATGACTCGGTTGTGATCGCCATGAATACTTCAACTGCCAAAGCCCACCTCGACTTGTCGCAACCCCAGCGCAAAGTCCGCGTACGCAACCCCGGCTGGTTTCTGGTCAGCCCTTCGGTGGCCCTGTTGCTGCTGTGGATGATCGTGCCGCTGGGCATGACCATCTACTTCTCGATGATCCGCTACAACCTGCTCTACCCCGGTGAAAACCAGTTCGTCGGGTTTGAGAACTTCACCTATTTCCTGACCGACTCGGGCTTCATGCCCGGTGCTACCAACACGTTGTTGCTGGTCGGCAGCGTGTTGCTGATCAGCGTGGTCTTCGGCGTGTTGATCAGTGCCTTGCTGGAGGCCAGTGAATTCCTCGGTCGCGGCATTGTGCGGGTGATGCTGATTTCGCCGTTCTTCATCATGCCCACGGTAGGCGCGCTGATCTGGAAGAACCTGATTTTCCATCCGGTCTCGGGGATCCTCGCCTACGTCTGGAAGCTGTTCGGTGCCGAGCCGGTGGACTGGCTGGCGCACTACCCGCTGCTGTCGATCATCATCATTGTTTCGTGGCAATGGCTGCCCTTCGCGATCCTGATCCTGATGACCGCCATGCAGTCCCTCGACCAGGAACAGAAAGAAGCTGCGCGCCTGGACGGTGCCGGGCCGATCGCGATCTTCTGGCACCTGACCCTGCCGCATCTGGCGCGGCCGATTGCCGTGGTGGTGATGATCGAAACGATCTTCCTGCTGTCGGTGTTCGCCGAGATTTTCACCACCACCAACGGCGGCCCCGGCTACGCCTCGACCAACCTCGCTTACCTGATCTACAACCAGGCGCTGGTGCAGTTCGACGTCGGCATGGCTTCGGCGGGTGGCTTGATTGCCGTGGTCATCGCCAACATCGCCGCGATCATTCTGGTGCGGATGATCGGCAAAAACCTGACTGACAAAGCCTGAGGCCTGCCATGACTCTCCAACAATCCCGCCGGCTGCAAAGCCTGCTGCTCGGCACCCTGGCCTGGGCCATCGCGATCGTGATTTTCTTCCCGATCTTCTGGATGGTGATGACCAGTTTCAAAACCGAAATCGACGCGTTCGCCACGCCGCCGCAGTTCATCTTCACGCCGACGCTGGAGAACTACCTGCACATCAACGAGCGCAGCGATTACTTCAGTTTCGCCTGGAACTCGGTGGTGATTTCCTTCAGTGCCACGGCCCTGTGCCTGTTGATCGCGGTGCCGGCAGCGTACTCGATGGCGTTCTACGAAACCCAGCGCACCAAAGGCACGCTGCTGTGGATGCTCTCGACCAAAATGCTGCCGCCGGTGGGCGTGCTGATGCCGATCTACTTGCTGGCGAAGAGTTTCGGCCTGCTCGACACGCGCATCGCGCTGATCGTGATCTACACGCTGATCAACCTGCCGATCGTGGTCTGGATGGTTTACACCTACTTCAAGGACATCCCCAAAGACATCCTCGAAGCCGCCCGCCTCGACGGCGCCACGCTGTGGCAGGAAATGGTTCGCGTATTGCTGCCGATCGCCAAGGGTGGCCTCGCCTCCACCGTGCTGCTGTCGCTGATCCTGTGCTGGAACGAGGCGTTCTGGTCGCTGAACCTGACCTCCTCGAAAGCTGCGCCACTGACTGCGTTGATCGCATCGTATTCGAGCCCGGAAGGTTTGTTCTGGGCCAAGTTGTCGGCGGTGTCGACCCTGGCGTGCGCACCGATTCTGATCTTCGGCTGGATCAGCCAGAAACAACTGGTACGCGGCCTCTCCTTTGGCGCCGTGAAATGAAGATCCCGAACCCAACACTATCCCCTGTGGGAGCGAGCCTGCTCGCGAAGGGGCCGTGTCAGTCGCCATCAGGGTTGGATGACACACCGCTTTCGCGAGCAGGCTCGCTCCCACAGAAAAGCCGATCCGGTTCATCTGAATAATAAATTGCGGAGGCCCATCATCATGGCCAACCTGAAAATCAAGAATCTGCAAAAAGGCTTCGAAGGTTTCTCCATCATCAAAGGCATCGACCTTGAGGTGAACGACAAGGAATTCGTGGTCTTCGTCGGCCCCTCGGGCTGCGGTAAATCCACCCTGCTGCGCCTGATCGCCGGCCTCGAAGAAGTCAGTGGCGGCACCATCGAACTCGATGGCCGCGACATCACTGAAGTCAGCCCGGCCAAGCGTGATCTGGCGATGGTGTTCCAGACCTACGCGCTGTACCCGCACATGACCGTGAAGAAGAACATGTCGTTCGCCCTCGATCTGGCCGGCGTGCCGAAAGCCGAAGTCGAGAAGAAAGTCGGCGAAGCGGCGCGGATTCTTGAGCTTGGGCCGATGCTTGAGCGCAAGCCGAAGCAGCTCTCCGGCGGTCAGCGCCAGCGCGTTGCGATTGGCCGCGCCATCGTGCGCAACCCGAAAATCTTCCTCTTTGACGAACCGCTGTCCAACCTCGACGCTGCGCTGCGCGTGCAGATGCGTCTGGAGCTGCTGCGCCTGCACAAAGACCTGCAAGCGACGATGATCTACGTGACCCACGATCAGGTCGAAGCGATGACCATGGCCGACAAGGTTGTGGTGCTCAATGGCGGCAAGATCGAACAGGTCGGCTCGCCTCTGGACCTGTATCACAACCCCGCCAACCTGTTCGTCGCCGGGTTCCTCGGCACGCCGAAAATGGGCTTTCTCAAAGGTACGATTGCCCGCGTCGACGGCCAGAGCTGCGAGGTCTCACTGGACGCCGGCACGCGCATCACCCTGCCGTTCAGCGCCGGTAATCTGAGTGTCGGCAGCGCCGTGACCCTGGGTATTCGTCCGGAACATCTGGAACTTGCACAACCGGGCGACTGCACCCTGCAAGTCACTGCTGACGTCAGCGAACGTCTGGGCAGCGACACCTTCTGCCACGTCACCACCAACGCCGGCGAAGCTCTGACCATGCGCGTGCGCGGTGATCTGGCCAGCCGTTACGGCGAACAACTGAGCCTGCACCTGGACCCTGCACACTGCCATTTATTCGATGCCGAAGGTGTCGCGCTGACCCGTCCGCTGCGCGCTGCGGCCTGATTTCGAGAACTCCCGATGAAACTCAACCAACAGAATCTCCAACGTTTGGCCGCCGAAGTGCAACTGCCGGTCTACAGCCTCAGCGACACGCGCCAGGGCATCGCGCACATCGGTGTCGGCGGCTTCCACCGCGCGCATCAGGCGTATTACACCGATGCCCTGATGAACACCGGCGAAGCCCTCGACTGGGCCATTTGCGGCGTCGGTCTGCGCGCCGAAGACCGCCGCGCCCGCGATGACCTCAAGGAACAGGATTACCTGTTCACCCTGTTCGAACTCGGTGACAGCGACGACACCGAAGTCCGTGTGATCGGCGCGATTCGCGACATGCTGCTGGCCGAGGACGGCGCTCAGGCGTTGATCGATAAACTTGCCGACCCACAGATCCGCATCGTCTCGCTGACCATCACCGAGGGCGGTTATTGCATCGACGACAGCAACGGCGAGTTCATGGCGCACCTGCCGCAGATCCAGCACGATCTGGCCCATCCCGAGGCGCCAAAAACCGTGTTCGGCTTCTTGTGTGCAGCCCTGGAAAAACGCCGGGCGGCGGGCATCCCGGCGTTTACCGTCATGTCTTGCGATAACCTGCCGCACAACGGCGCCGTGACCCGCAAGGCGCTGCTGGCATTTGCCACGTTGCGCAACAGCAATCTGTGCAGCTGGATCGACGCCAACGTCAGTTTCCCCAACGCCATGGTCGACCGCATCACACCGATGACCAGCACCGCGCACCGCTTGCAACTGGCCGACAAACACGGCGTAGACGATGCCTGGCCGGTGGTCTGCGAACCGTTTGTGCAGTGGGTGCTTGAGGATAAATTCGTCAACGGTCGTCCGGCCTGGGAAAAGGTCGGCGTGCAGTTCACCGACGATGTTTCGCCCTACGAAGAAATGAAGATCAAATTGCTCAACGGCAGCCATCTGGCGCTGACTTATCTGGGCTTTTTGAAGGGCTATCGGTTTGTTCACGAGACCATGAACGACCCGCTGTTCGTGCGTTACATGCGCGCCTATATGGATCTGGACGTGACGCCGCAACTGGCGCCGGTGCCGGGTATTGATCTGACCGATTACAAAAACACGCTGGTGGCGCGCTTCTCCAATCAGGCGATTGCCGATCAGTTGGAGCGGGTGTGTTCGGACGGTTCGTCGAAGTTTCCCAAGTTCACCATTCCGACGATCAACCGGTTGATTGCCGATGGGCAGGAGACCAAGCGTGCGGCGTTGGTGGTGGCGGCGTGGGCGTTGTATTTGAAGGGTGTGGATGAGAATGGTGATACCTATTCGATTCCTGATCCACGGGCGACGTTTTGTCAGGCGTTGGTGGCGGACGATGCTTTAATTACCCAGCGTTTGTTGGCGGTTGAGGAGATTTTCGGCACGGCGATACCACGTTCGGCGGAGTTTGTCGCGGCGTTTGAGTGGTGCTGCAATAGCTTGCGCGAGGAGGGTGTGACGCGGACTCTGGAGCGGATTCTCGCCTGAAAAGCCCCTCACCCTAGCCCTCTCCCAGAGGGAGAGGGGACTGACCGAGTGGTTTGTACAAGTTACACCGACCTGAACGTCCGGAGTCGAACTCAGGATTTGAACAACCCCGGTTGAGAGAACCGGAGTCGAACTCAGGTTTTGAACAGCCCCGGTTGAGAGAACCGGAGTCGAACTCAGGTTTTGAACAGCCCCCCGATCGGCTCCCTTTCCCCCTCGCCCCCTTGGGGGAGAGGGTTGGGGTGAGGGGGTAAGCTCTTGATCTTCACCACACCCCGAGTGGTTCACACATGACAACACAACAACTCTTCCTGGGCATCGACTGCGGCACCCAAGGCACCAAAGCAATCATCCTCGACGCCGCCAGCGGTCAAGTCCTCGGTCAGGGCGCCGCCGCGCACACGATGATCAGCGGCGCCAACGGTCGCCGCGAACAAGATACCCAGCAATGGCTGGACGCCTTCGCCCTCGCCACCCGCCGCGCACTACTGGCGGCGAATGTCGACGGTCAGGCGGTCCTCGGCGTCGGCGTCTCCGGCCAGCAACACGGCCTGGTCCTGCTCGACGATCAAGGTGAAGTCCTGCGCCCGGCCAAGCTCTGGTGCGACACCGAAACCAGCGCCGAAAACGATCGTCTGCTGACTCATCTGGGCGGCGAAAAAGGCTCGCTGGAACGCTTGGGCGTGGTCATCGCCCCAGGCTACACCGTGTCGAAACTGCTCTGGACCAAAGAACAGCACCCCGTGGTGTTCTCACGCATCGCGCGCATCCTGCTGCCCCACGACTACCTGAACTTCTGGCTGACCGGCCGCGCCTGCAGCGAATACGGCGACGCCTCCGGCACCGGCTATTTCAACGTACGCACCCGCCAATGGGACTTGCAACTGCTGCGCGACATCGACGCCAGCGGGCGCCTGCAAGCCGCGCTACCGGAGCTGATTGACGCGCACCAAGCGGTCGGCACAATCCTTCCGGCGATAGCCGAACAGCTCGGCATCAACCCCAACGCGCTCGTCTCCAGCGGTGGCGGCGACAACATGATGGGCGCCATCGGCACCGGCAATATTCAACCCGGCGCGATCACCATGAGCCTCGGTTCCTCGGGCACCGTCTATGCGTACTCCGACGTGCCGAAAGTCAGCCCGGATGCTTCGGTCGCAACCTTCTGTTCCTCCAGCGGTGGCTGGTTGCCGCTGATCTGCACCATGAACCTGACCAACGCCACCGGGGCGATTCGTGAGTTGTTCAATCTCGACCTGGAACAATTCAACCACCTCGTCGCCCAGGCCCCCATCGGCGCCGACGGCGTGAACATGCTGCCGTTCCTCAACGGCGAGCGCGTCCCCGCCCTGCCCCATGCCACCGGCAGCCTGCACGGCTTGACGCTGGATAACCTGACGCAGGCCAATCTGTGCCGCGCCGCCGTCGAAGGCACCACCTTCGGTTTGCGCTACGGGCTGGATTTGCTGCGCCAGAATGGTTTACAAAGCCGCAGCATTTGCCTGATCGGCGGCGGATCGAAAAGCGCGGTATGGCGGCAGATCGTCGCCGACATCATGAACACCCCGGTGATCTGTACCGAGCAAAGCGAAGCCGCCGCCCTTGGCGCGGCGATACAAGCGGCGTGGTGCAAATCCTGGTCGAACGGCCACGAAGACAGCCTCGCCGACCTGTGCCAGCGCTGCGTGACGCTGGACCTGAGCAGTGAAACCCTGCCGATCGCCGCCAACGTCGCGGCGTTCCAGCAGGCCTACGAACGCTATCAACAGCATGTCGCAACCCTATAAAGAGCAAACAATTATGTATTTGGTGTGTGGCGAAGCCCTGTTTGATTTTTTCAGCGAAGACGACGCCAGCGGTCTGGCCTCGAAAGTGAATTTCAAGGCGATTGCCGGCGGATCGCCGTTCAACGTCGCCGTCGGTTTGCGCCGTCTGGGCGTGGACTCGGCCTTGTTTGGCGGACTGTCTACCGACTACCTCGGCCGTCGTTTGCAGCAAGTGCTGCAGGACGAAGGT
This sequence comes from Pseudomonas fluorescens, assembly GCF_001648775.1. GTDB lineage: Bacteria > Pseudomonadota > Gammaproteobacteria > Pseudomonadales > Pseudomonadaceae > Aquipseudomonas > Aquipseudomonas fluorescens_M. The sequence continues at coordinate 138,504 of NZ_LVEJ01000010.1, read as the reverse complement.
GTGTGCCCGGACTATCTGGTGGAGTTCGCCGCACCGACCACGCTGGCCATGGTCGCCGTGGGCGCCAATGGCTCGCCGCACTACAGCTTTCGCGGTGAAGGCTGCGCGGACCGACAACTGAGTCTTGCGCATCTGCCAGTGTTGGGCCCTGAGGTACGCGGCCTGCACATTGGCTCGTTCTCGCTGGTGGTGCAGCCGATCGGCGACACCCTGCTCGCACTGGTGCAGCGTGAAAGTGGCAAGCGCCTGATCACCCTCGACCCGAACGTGCGCCTCAATCCCGAGCCGAACATCGACCTGTGGCGCGAGCGCATCGCCACGTTGGTGCCACTGGCCGATCTGATCAAAGTCAGCGATGAGGACTTGAGCCTGCTCTATCCCGAACAGGACCCGCAGCGCGTGATTGAAGGCTGGCTCGAGCATCGCTGCCAGATCGTCTTCCTCACCCGTGGCGGCGACGGCGCCACGGTGTTCAGCCGCCAGCACGGCACATGGTCAGTGCCGGCGGCCTCGGTGAAGATCGCCGACACCGTTGGCGCGGGCGATACCTTCCAGGCTGCGTTGATCACCTGGTTGACCGAGCACGGTCTGGACTCGGTCGAGGGCGTGCAGCAACTCGCTCGCGAGCAGATCGACGCCATGCTCAAGTTCGCCGTACAAGCCGCCGCGCTGACCTGCAGCAAGACCGGCCCGGATCTGCCCTATCGTCACCAATTGAGCTGAGCGCGTAGACTGTCGGCCTTTTTGCGCACGACGGGATAACGGCTTTTGAATTACGGGCAGACGCTTGGACTAATGACACTGGCAACGCTACTGAGCGGGTGCGGCACCTCGCCGCCCCGTTCGCCGGAAGACATCTGCGAAATCTTCCGCGAAAAAAGCGACTGGTACGACGCGGCGCAAGTCACGCAAAAACGCTGGGGCGTGCCGATTCAGGTGCCCTTTGCGATCATGTATCAAGAATCCGGCTACCGCTACGACGCCAAGACGCCGCGCAAATACCTGCTCTGGGTCATCCCGTGGGGCCGCGTTTCCACCGCCTCGGGTTACGCGCAAGCCAAGGATGAAGTCTGGGCCGACTATCAGAAAAGTACTGGCCGCGGCGGAGCCGATCGCGAAGACTTCGACGACGCCATCGACTTTGTCGGCTGGTACATGGACAAGACCTACTCGATCAACGGCGTGTACAAGTACGACGCCTACAACCAGTACCTCAACTATCACGAAGGCTGGGGCGGCTTTCGCAACAAGACCTACGCGAGCAAAGCCTGGCTGATGCCGACGGCGCGCAAAGTGCAGAATCGTTCGGATGTGTATGCGCGGCAGTATGCCGGGTGCAAGGATGATTTGAATCGGGGGTTCTGGAGCCGGTTCTGGCATTGGTTGTAAGGACGCCTTCGCGAGCAGGCTCGCTCCCACAATAGATCTTCAGTGAACACAGAGGCTGTGTCCGACATTGAACCCATGTGGGAGCGAGCCTGCTCGCGATAGCAGTCGATCAGACGCTACAGATCAATGCCTTACAACACCGAAAAGCTATAACTCACAATCAACCGTGTCTCATCCACATCCCGGGCAAACTTCTCGTAGTTGGTGCGATACGTCGCATTACGCAAACGCAGACTCACATCCTTGAACGTGCCCGTCTGAATCACATACTTCAACTCGCTGTCGCGTTCCCACTCTTTCCCTTCCTGATCACTGCCCAACACCTTGATGTGATCACCGTTCACATAACGGGTCAGGAAGCTCAAACCGTTGATGCCAATGGCCTTGAAGTCATAGTCATAACGCAACTGCCAGGAACGTTCCTGCGCGGCGGCGAAGTCGTTGACCTGCACATAGTTGACCAAATACGGGTTGCTGCCATCGAGGTACGGCATCGAGTTATCGCCGTTCATGCGCTGCCATCCGGCGCTGAACGTGTGACCAGAGTGCGCATAGGACAACAGGCCGCTCAACGCACGGTTATCAATGGAACCGGCCTTGGCATCGCCGCTGTCAGCACTTTTCAGCACCCGCAGATCCGCCTTGAGTACACCGCCGCCTAACGGTTGATTACCCAGCAGCCCGACAAAGTGCTGCCGATAGATGTCTTCCAGTTCTGCGTAGTGATACTGCGCGGTCAGGCGATCGTTGATCTTGTAGTCGAAGCCGTACATGTCGAAATGATCGGCGGTGGTGTTGCAGGCGTAGCGCTTGTTCTTGCAGTGCACGCGGATGTCTTGCGAATCAGTGGAATCGCGCGCGGTGTACTTGTCCAGGCGCGCGGCCATGAAGGTCAGGTCTTTCAGCTCTTTAGAGGTCAACATGGCGCCGTTGAACATGGTCGGCAGCAAACGACCGTCGTTGTATTTCAGCAGCGGCAGATCCGGCAGCAGCGCGCCGTACTTCAGCACCGTGTCCGAAACCTTGACCTTGGCGGTCAAACCCATTTTTGCGTACTGCCCTTTCGAACCACGCGGGTCGTTGCCGCTCGATGGAAGCAAGCCGCTGTTACTGCGGTCCGGGCTAGAATCGAGTTGAAACCCAAGCATGCCCAGTGCATCGATACCGAAACCCACCGTGCCTTCGGTGTAGCCCGATTGCAGATTAAGAATAAAGCCCTGTGCCGACTCTTCACGCTTGGAGGCGCCCTGAGCGTTCGAGGTGTTCCCATCACGGAAATCGCGGTTGAAGTACACCGTGCGCGACTCGATTTTCGCCGTGGTGTCTTCAAGGAATCCGCTGGCCTGAACCTGTGCGGTAAAACCTGCGCACAGCACAAAGGCTCCGAAGCCAAACGACTGGCGCGGGGTGATGAGGGGAAATGGGGGACGCATGAAAAACTCCAACAATGCAGCGTTTGCGCACGGGCGCAATAAGCCAGAAAAATAGCTCCCGTCCCGGGTCAGTCTGAGCCGGGAAGAAGTGAACACGCAGGGGTGAACAGCGATGATGGCAGATGGCTTTTACGCATTAAAGGCGACTTTAGTCTGAAACTGACTGCCTGTTCCTCTGCGCCCGTACGCTCAGAGTCAGCTGATTTGTGGCCGGGCGCCTCCCCGAACCGCCCGTATTCATTGGGCGAAAGGCCTTGTCTAAGGGTTTCCCCCAGGCTTCGCGGAACGGGTTCCTACGGCATTTGCGCCTTGAACGAGGCGGTTTAATCCTCCATCATCTGTCCCCTGCTTATTCAACGGACGGAATTCAAGGCATGCTGGACGCCAACGCAACCCACATCACCCTCACGCTTGAAGGCGCCAACGCCGACCTGCAAGTCCTCAGCTTCACCGGTCGCGAAGCCCTCAACGAACCGTTCCGTTTTGACCTCGAACTGGTCAGCGCCCGCCCCGACCTGAAACTCGAAGAACTGCTGCACAAGCCCGGCATCCTGACCTTTGGCGCCACCGGCGAAGGCAAGATCCATGGTTTGGTCTATCGCATCGAGCAGGGCGATTCCGGCAAGACCCTGACCCGTTACAGCCTCAGCCTGGTACCGCAACTGGCGTACCTGCGGCACAACCACGATCAGCAGATTTTCCAGCAACTGACCGTACCGAAGATCATCGCCCAGGTGCTGGAGGATCGCGGCATCCTTGCCGACGCCTACAGCTTCCAGCTCGGCGCCGAATACCCGCAGCGCGACTACTGCGTGCAGTACGACGAATCCGACCTGCATTTCATCCAGCGTCTGTGCGAAGAAGAAGGCATTCACTTCCACTTCCAGCACAGCAGCAGCGGCCACAAACTGGTGTTCGGCGACGACCAGACGGTGTTCCGCAAGCTGAAACCGGTGAGCTACCAGCAAGACTCCGGCATGGCCGCCGACAAACCGGTGATCAAGCGCTTCAACCTGCGCCTGGAAACCCGCACCACCCGCGTCAGCCGTCGCGACTACGACTTCGAGAAACCGAAGATCCTCCCCGAAGGCGCGGTGAAAACCGAGTTCGCCCCGGACCTCGAGGACTACGACTACCCCGGCCGCTTCACCACCCGCGAGCGCGGCAAGTTCCTCTCCACCCGCGCCCTCGAACGCCATCGCAGCGACTACAAACTCGCCGAAGGTAAAGGTGACGAACCGACCCTCACCAGCGGCCATTTCCTCACCCTCGCCGAACACCCGCGCGCCGAGTGGAACGACCTGTGGCTGCTGCTGGAAGTCTTCCACGAAGGCAAACAACCGCAAGTGCTCGGCGAAAACGTCACCAGCGACGTCACCGACCACAAAAGCGATTTCCACCAGGGCTACCGCAACAGCTTCCTCGCCACCCCCTGGGACGCGCACTACCGCCCTGCCCTTGAGCACCCGAAACCGAAAGTCCTCGGCAGCCAGACCGCCGTCGTCACCGGCCCCGCAGGCGAAGAAATCCACTGCGACCAATACGGCCGCATCAAAGTGCAATTCCACTGGGACCGCGACGGTCAATCCAACGACAAAACCACCTGCTGGATGCGCGTCGCCAGCGGCTGGGCCGGCGCAGCGTACGGCGGCATCGCCATCCCGCGCATCGGCATGGAAGTCCTCGTCACCTTCCTCGAAGGCGATCCCGACCAGCCACTGGTCACCGGTTGCCTGTACCACAAGGAAAACGTCGTCCCCTACGACCTGCCGGCAAACAAAACCCGCAGCACCTTCAAGACCCTGAGCTCACCGGGCGGCAAGGGCTACAACGAATTCCGCATCGAAGACAAGAAAGGCGCCGAGCAGATCTACATCCACGCCCAGCGCGACTGGGACGAGAACATCGAGCACGACCAGAAGATTCGCGTCGGTAACGAACGGCACGACACCGTTGAAGCCAATACGCTGAGCGAGTTCAAGGTTGAAGAGCACCGGATTACGCATCTGGATCGGATTAGCGAGATGCGTGCGGATGATCACCTGACGGTGGGTGTGACACAGCATTTGAAGGTGGGGACTGCGCAGTTTGTCGAGGCCGGGTCAGAAATCCATTACTACGCCGGCCAGAAGGTTGTGGTCGAAGGCGCAATGGAGCTCACGGCCAAGGCTGGTGGGAGTTTTGTGAAGGTGGATGCCGGTGGTGTGACCATCAGCGGCGCCGAGGTGAAGATCAATACCGGCGGCTCGCCTGGGGTCGGGACGCCTGCGGCACCTCTGTTGCCGGGGCCTATGAAAGTGGCGGATGCCGATAAGGCTGGTAAAGCACCACTCCCCGCCCGCCTGAATGAGTCCGGTATCACACCGCTGTGCGGAAAACAAAGCAACGGCGCTTGCAGCCGTAAGGATTGCACATGCATGTAAAAGCGCTGAACACTCTGCTCGCAGAGCCTCGCTACAACTTTTCCGACCTGCCGGCTGCGAGCGAGTCGCTCTGCTTCATCATCGACCAGGGGCTTCAGCCGCAAGCCTTGAGTCAACTCTATCGAGTAGGCGAACCGGTGGTTTCTCAAGGGCTGTTTTTCAGCACCGACTTCGCCGAGATTCCTGATGGCCCGTTGTGGCTGGTGGCCCCTCGGGGCAGCAAAGTGGCAAACGTAGCGGCAACACTTTGTGAGGAACGCTTTTCGGGAATTGCAATCTCAACACCTGATCCCGAAAAAGCATTGGCTCACGCGCGCTGGCTGCTCAGAGCCAACGACGGTTCCGGTGGGCAAAGCTTGTTGAGCTTCCACAAACCGAGTCTGTGGGCAGCGCTGGCGTTTACCGCGGGGAAAACCTTCGACCAGTTGCTCGGTTGCTGGAACGCTGTCTACTGCCCTGCGCCGATCCATTTCGGTCAGCAGCGCGGTCCATGGTTGGCCTGGAAAGCCAACGAGGAATCGACGTGGCTTGGTGACAAAGCGGCATTCAATCTTCCTGAGGCTGCCGCGCAAGTTCAAGCGCGCCTGGGATGGGCTTATTGGGTGGATGAGGAATACGCAGCGTTTGAAGAGCCAGACGATGAGCGCTTGAACGACATCGCCGACAACCTCGACCTGCTGCTCAAAAGCAACATTTATGACGGTGATCACCTGCTCAAGCTTGGCCATGCCGTGAACGGTCCGCTATTCGCAACACAGCCTGAGATCATGGCGATCCTGCAATCTAAGGACGAGTCGTTTATCAAAGTAGATCGGCTCCTGGAATCAGCCGCCGTCGCCCAACGTTAGGGCGACGCGACAACAGAACGGAATCACCATGGAAATCACGAATCACGCCGTCATGCCCGGCGAAACCCTGGGCCAGATCGCTTCGCGCTACAACAGCACCGTGGCGCAACTTCGCCAGCTCAACCCCTTCATCACCAATGCGGATAACGTCAAAGTCGGATGGAACCTGAGCGTGCCCAAAAGCGCTCAAGCGACCGCCGCGCCTGCCGCGCCTGCAGCTCAGCCGCCCGCCGCGTCGCAAGCGCCTGCGCAGGCAGCCCCGGAAGCGCCCACTCAGTGCTCCGCTGAGGACCTGGTTGAACTGGATCCGGTCAAGGACACCCCAGATCAGAGTTCAAAGACCTTCAAACCCCACGCGCCTCCGTGTTCTAAAAAGTTTGCCAGCGCGATTTACGCCACCGAAGAGCAAGAATTCTGGCTGCTCCCCGAGCGAGCAAAGTCCGCTATCAAAGAATCGATGTTCGCGCTGGATAAAATGATTGCCCCCAGCAAACCACGTGATGCACGCCTGAACGGGCTGCAGGAATCGGGTTTGCTGGAATACTTCCTTGAGCCCAAGTTGAGCAACTTCCTCACGGGCGCGAAGCGTACGCGTATGGAAGAATTTGAAGCGATGGGAGATGAGATCGAAATCGATCCCGCCACCGCCAAAAAGAGGCAAAACGAAGTTAACGGAAACAAACCGGCAGCGGCTCCTGCACAGTCTCCACAAGAGGACACCGCGCAATCGCGCATGGACCGTCTAACGGCAGACCTGGCTACTGACCAGGACGTCCACAAAGCCTATGCCGATTTTTACAAGCGGAGGGCTGAGTGGCATGCGCTGAAAAAAGAAGCGGTAGCGGCCGCGAAGCTGGAAGGCTACACCTACGAAAGTGGCTCGCTTTATTCCAAAGAGGCGATTGAGGCGCGCGCACGGGTGCAAGCCTATCTGGAAGCCCGCAAGAAACTCCTCGGCAACAAAGACTTCAAGCAAGTCCCGCTGGAAGACGTTGCGAAAGCCCTGGCGGAAAAGAAAAAAAGCTACGAAAACATCTGCAGCGGCATGAATGACTGCACCGCCGATCTGGTCGGGTATGTCTTGACGCTCTACAAAAACGCCGATGCGCTTGATTACCATGCTTACACTGAATCCATTATCAAAGCGTCTGAATACGGCATTGCACTTCCAGAATTCGCGCTGATCAGTGACGGCCTTCCTTCCGGCATCGAGCAGTTCAAACTGTATCTGGATACCGAGAAAGAGCAGGCGGAAGTTACAGCGCAGCTTCAAGAGAAATACAAACGCTGGATCGAGGCAACAGGCCAGAACGCCCAAGCGCCGGCGGGCCTGGTTGATGTGGAACGTACCAAATGGGATAGCCTGCAAAAGACCAAAGACGACCTTCAAGCAAAAGCCCAAAGCAATGTCAGCAACAGCAAGCCTGCGCGTTATCTGATTTGGGACCCGGAAGAGTTCCAGCCAAAACCGGTCGACCGCATGGTGAAACCGGGCTTTCCGCTGCGTGAAGTCAGTCTTTCGGATGCCAAGGGTACGCCCCTGGGCTGGTTCAGCATGGCGAACCTGAAAGACGCAAAAAAGATCCTGAAAGAGGATTCAAAAAAAGCAGTCGGTTCAATAAAAAAGGTAACTGAAAGTTTGCCCGCGGACGCTACCGAAGGCTCCGATAAAAACAGCGAAATCAACTCGTTCCGCCAATGGCTTCTAGATCAGGGCGCAATAAAATTCAGCGATCAGGTCGGAGACTGTTTCGATGGAAAAGGCTGGTTCAAAGCCAAAGACTTTTATGCTTACTTGAAAAAGCAAGGCTATGAGGTCACTGAACTCGAAGACGACGCGACCCTGACCAACTGGGGCGAACACCTTCAGCAACTGGTGTTCAAGAAAAGTGTGCGCGGCAAAGTAAGACTTTTTGATGCCAGCCCTCAGGCGCAATTGGTCCGTTGCCTGACACCTCCACAGCCAAACATTCACGGCGAAGTAAAGCTCGAAGGCCCCAAAATGTCTGCCGCCGAGGGCTTCCAGATATCTGGCGAGATGGGACTGAGCCTCGACCTCGCCCGTGGCGAAGTTCAGTTGATGAAAGTCGACATGCCTGCCAAAGCCAGTGCTCCAGAGATCACGCTTGATTACTTCCTGGACGGCAGCCCGCAAAAAATGAATTTCGGCCGCTTCTCCTTCCACTTTGGTGTGAAGGCATGGGGCTACGCCGGAGCATCGTTGCTGCTAGCCGGCAGCGTCGAGTTGAGCCCGATCTTCGGCAACGTCAAGTACGGGGCGTCACTGAGCCCGGTAAAACGCGCACAGCGTGAAGATGCCTCTGCAAAAGAAGAACGTGCCGATCACGCCGCCGCCAAACAAGCCAAGGCCGACAGCGGCGACAACAGCCCTACTCCCGATCTTGAGCACCAGTCGAAATCCGGCACCTACGCCGATACCAAAAGCACAGATCAACTGCGAGGCGGCCGCTTCGCCAAAGTGCAAGTCGAAAACGGCGCAAAAGCCAGTTTCAACGTGTTTGGAGGCTTGCAAGCCGCGATTGAACTCACCGGAGTAATGAACTGGGCACCGCCTAAAGAACTCGTCGCCCTGCGCACCGCGCCAACGATGGGCGTTGGCAGCGCTAAAGACGCGAAAAGCGCGAATCCATGGCTGACAATGGCCAAGCTGAGCGGCTCCGTTGGAGTCGCGTTAGGTGCGGGCTTTCAGGGAACGGCGCAGGTGTCTCTGGATAAGGGGCGGTTTATTTTGAACTTGAAAGCGGCGGTAGTGCTGGGTCCTGGTGCTAACGGTAGCTTTAAATTCGAAGTTGGTTATGAGGCAGTAGTTGACCTCATCAACTTGTACCGCAAGGAACTGCACAAAGCGAAAGGCAGAAAGGTAGAGTGGATGGACCCTGAAGCAGGTAAGTTCGCATCCGCGCTGAACGCATTAGGAGCAGCTGGGCTTAGTGTGGAAATGTCTTATCTTATGGGTTGGAGTTTAGTCATGGACTTATATGACGCAATGACCAGCGGAGGAAAAGGCGGCCCAATCGCTCATGCTATTGTTGAGTACCAGAATCCAGATGAACTAAAAGCATGGGTTGTGGAAGCCACTCCGGCAGCACTCGGCCCCATTTTAATGACTCTTACCTCCACCCCCGAAGAGTTCTCAATTGCCGCCAATACAAAAGAAAGCGACACGTCGCCAACTTTTAGCAAACAAACCTATCCAAAAGAAAAAGCACATCTAACTCAGCAGATAGCAATTGGGATAATTATCGACCACATAGTCACCAATGCAAAAGAAAAGGACAAACTGGAAGAAGCTCAAAAACAATTCGAACTAGCTTGCGCAAGCATGAATAAGTTTGGCACTGAACCAGTTGATATCGGTCAAAAATATTGTGAAAACCGTCATTTACTCGATACTTTCATGGGTGATCCGGTGCTCAGCTTTACCGACCCAAGGGGAAATAAAGCAAGAACACGCTACAAGGAAAATTCAAAAATATTAGGCCAGCGTATTGATGGAACTTGTAAAATTGTAATGGGCGAAAACAGTTATATACCGAGAACATCCGTAAAATACTTGCCCCCTGCGAGCGCATAAAATTGAAAATAAAGTCAAGCTTAATCCGAATACCTTTTTTTGCAGTTTTTCTTTTAATGTGTGTAAGCGCGCACGCGGAGCTTACCTCACAACAACTTGAGGCAAAGAAAAAAGGTATAGAGCTTTACAATCAATACAAAGCTATTTCTGCAATCGAACCACTAAAAATAGCAGCCGAAGGCGGTGATGACGAAGCACTTTATTATCTGGGTGAAGCATTAAGAAAAAATAACCGCTTCATGACTCCGGAAGCTAAAAAAGCATACGAAGGCTCCGCAAAAAAGGGGAACATCTACTCTATGATTCGCCTTGGGAGAATTGAAGACGACTTGTGTTCAACTATGAAAAACTGTCCACCAGGTGAAGACTCTCCTAGCAGTTGGGTAATTAAAGCTAAAAGCCTTGCAATTCAACGCGCAACGCAGGGAGATAGCGAATCAATGTACCTGTTATATGAAATGACAGGCAATGATGACTGGTTGGAGAAGTCAGCAGAGAACGGATTCGCATTTGCGCAGTTCCGTCTGGCGACGAAGTACCAAGAAGGAAGTGGTTCATTTTTACTTCCCTCGAGACGCAACCAAGCTATCGAACGATGGATGAAGGCGTCTGCTGAAAATGGTTATCCACTTGCAATGATGGGGTTAGCCGCCATCATGATCGAAAAAAATGATTTAGCCTCGTTCAGAAACTGGAACGAAAAAGCAGCTGACTCGAGCTACGTAGAAGGTGTATTTGGATATGCATCCTACATAGGCGAAGAAAACTCAAAATACGGTTTCGCATTCGACCCAATAAAATCATATGCTTTACTTTCAAACCTGCTGGAACTTAATGGTGGAGGCAATGTAGTACGAGACGTCAATGGCACATTACCCGACATAGAAAAAAACATGTCAAAAGAGCAAATAGAAAAAGCAAAAGAGCTCGCAAAAACGTGGAAGGCCAACCACCCGCCTCTCTCGTTTTACCCTGACAAGCTAGGTTATTAATAGCAGTGCGAGTATTTAGAATTATTTTAGCAATGCTGATCGCCGCTCTTTCTGCAAACAGCTCAGCAGATTCGCGAACAAATGAATCAACCCTGGGAGTGGTGTTATACAACCAGCTAAAATTAGACCTGGCGATTCGCGAACTAAAAAAAGAGGCCGACTCGGGAAATGTGAATTCACAGTATTACTTTGCCGAGGCACTTCGAAAGCGAAGCCGGTACATGACTGCTGAAGCGCAGCAATGGTACGAAACCGCTGCGAATAATGGTTCTGTATTTGCCATGATTCAGCTAGGCCGCCAAAACGATGACCTCTGCAGAAAAATGACCAATTGTCCCGCGAGTAAAAAATCAAGCGCTGATTGGTTGATTCAGGCTAAAAAAATGGCATCAAGCACAGACACCCCTGAGTCTTCGTATTTAATGTATGAAATAACTTTCGATCGTACTTGGTTGGAAAAATCTGCAAACGCAGGTTATGCGCTCGCGCAATATTGGATGGCCGTCGGTGATCGACAAGGTGAGGGATTTTTTCTTATACCTGGAAAACGTGATGAGGCCATCAGCAAATGGCTGAAAGCTGCCTCTGAAGGCGGCAACCCAAAAGCAATGATGGAATACATTGAGATCCTGTATAAGAAAGGCGATCTTGAAGGGGTGCGCCATTGGCTTCAGGCAGCAGCTGAAACGGGCGATCAAAAAGCAATTAGCAGTTATGGCTCTTACATTGCCCATGCGCCTGACCAAGTTGGTTATACCCTAGACCTTGTTAAAGGTTATGCACTGATTAGCCTGCTGAAAGAGCTGGATGGTGGAGGCGCGATTCAAGATTTCGTTCAAGATACTCTCGAAGAAATTGGGAGCAAAATGACGCCTGAACAGATAGAGAACTCAAAAGCTGTCGCTGAGGAATGGAAAGCCACTCACCCGCCCCTCTCCTTCTTCCCCGAAAAGCTAGGCAGATAACCAGAATGACCAAATTCTTGACTTGGCCGTTATTAATTGCTCTTTTTTCTTGGGCAGAGCCAAGCCTGGCGGCAGACAGTGTCCCTGAAAGAGCTTCGGGATTGGTCTTATACAATCAACTTAGAATAAACGCAGCGACTCAACAACTCCAAATTGAAAGCAACGATGGGAACTCCGATTCTCAATATTACTTAGCAGAAATCATTCGAAAAAAAAGTCGCTACATGGCACCTGAAGCGCAATATTGGTATGAAAAGGCAGCAGAAAAAGACAATATCTACGCAATGATTCAACTGGGCCGACACAAAAATGACTTTTGTCAGAAGATTGGCAACTGCCCTCCATTCAAGAAAACCCAAGCGGAATGGTTTGCACAAGCTAAAGGATTAGTTCTACCAAAGGCGCAGGAAGGCGATCCCGAATCCTTGTATCTAATGTATGAAATCACTCTGAATCGTGAGTGGTTAGAGAAATCCGCAAACGCGGGATACTCGCTCGCGCAGTACTGGATGGCGGTCAGCGAACGTCAGGGCGAAGGTTTCTTCTTGATTCCAGGAAAACGTGATGCATCTGTAAAAAAATGGCTTTTGCTTTCGTCGGAAGGCGGATATCCAAAAGCAATGATGGATTACCTGGAAATTTTACATAGAGAAGGCGACACAGCAAGTATTCGCCAGTGGCTTGAGTTAGCAGCCCGCAGTGGTTACCAATTGGCAGTAAGCAGCTATGGCGCCTATATTTCCCACACTCCGGACAAACTGGATTACCCCCTAAGATCTAGTTAAAGGTTATGCGCTTTTTACATTGCTTAAAGATCTAGGTGATGCTGGCGGAATCGGAAGATATGTTGAGCGAAAAGGTGAAGAAATTCGCGAAAAAATGACACCAGCACAGATTGAAGATTCAGAAAGAATAGCTAAAGAGTGGAAAACCACTCACCCACCACTCTCATTTTTTCCCGACAAGTTAGGACTTTAACGCCAGTGAGGCTATTTAGATATTTTATTATCGCGACACTATTAACAAGTGCCACGCCTACTTTTGCGTCGCTGCCAGCGCACGAAGTATCTGCAGGTATTACTTTATACAACCAGTTAAAGCTTGATGCAGCCTTTCCTGTATTAGAAAAAGAAGCGCAAGCTGGAAACGTGGAATCGCAATACTACCTAGGCGAAGCGCTAAGAAAGCGCAACCGATACATGACGCCCGAAGCACAGCACTGGTATGAAACGGCTGCGATGAATGGCTCCATATACGCGATGATCCAGCTAGGCCGTAAAAATTCGGATCTGTGCAAGATAATGGATAACTGCCCTGCCAGTTCCAAAAGTCCTGCTCAGTGGTTTGCGTATGCCAAAGAACTAGCGTTGGCAAAAGCGAACAGCGGTGACGCTGAGTCTCTATTCTTGATGTATGAAATAACTTTGAATGACGAATGGCTTGAAAAGTCAGCAAACGCTGGTTACCCACTTGCGCAGTATTGGATGGCGGTGAGTGAGCGGCAGGGGAAGGGATTCTTTTTTATCCCTGGGAAACGCGACGAATCGGTCCGAAATTGGTTAAGGCTTTCGTCAGAGGGTGGATACCCTAAAGCGATGAATAACTATCTGGAAATTCTTTACAGGGACGGCGACATGCAGGCTGTCCATCATTGGCTAAAAATTGCAGCTGAAACTGGCGAGCAAGATGCTATGAGCAACTATGGTGCTTACATTTCGCATACGCCAGATAAAATTGGCTACCCACTGAATCTAGTCGAAGGCTATGCGATGTTCTATCTAATGAAAGACTTGAATGATGCCGGAGGCATTCAAGATTATGTTGACCGGAAGATAGAAAAAATCGCTGAGAAAATGACACCCGAGCAAATCGAGCAATCAAAAGTTTTCGCAACACAGTGGAAAGCTACACACCCACCCCTCTCATTTTTCCCTGACAAGCTGGGAGATTGACCGTAGCCCGAGGCGTTAGTCGCACAACACCCCGCCTTCATTAACCGGCAGCAAGTGAATCAGCCCGCGTAAATTCGGCTGTTCACTCCTGCCGTTTTCACTAGCCCATCAAACCGGCGCGGTCCAACTCAACATCTGCTGCTGCGCCACCTGCAGCAAATCATTGCCATCCTGCGTCAGCAGGTAAAGCGCATGGGTGATGTGCGGAATATCCTGCACGTCAGCGTGTTTGAAACACAGGCAATGCAAGGTTTCGAGCAGGTCGGCGGCGGCGCGGATGCGCTGGACGGCGGCTTCGAGGATGTCTTTCGGGTTGGCTTGGGTGTCGATGAGCAGTGTCGGGGTTTCGGTGACGTTGCTGCTGAGGGGGAGATAGCGGTTTTGTAGCAGTTTAATTATTGGCATTTTGATTACTCAACTGTATTAGAAGGTAACCGCCATAGCCGTGACCAAACGGTGGGAGGCGGCCGTGTACAGGCTTGGTCAACCGAGAACAGTTCAAAACTCAGCTCGCCCGAAGGCGTCCTGCACACAGCCGCCACAGCAGTGCACTTCGCGGACCAGAAGACCCGCGCGGGGCAAATGATGGCACATATGCAACGAACTTTTCTCAGGTGACCAAACCCGAACCACTGATTTTGCAGCGGCAACCGACAATAACCGCCCCACTCCACCCGCCGAAAGCAGACAAGGCACCAGCCTTTGTAGGAATTCGCCAAACCTTCCAAAGAAAACCGCCGCACTCCCTGACAGCCGGCGTTCAGCTCGGTTAACCATCCCTTAACGCCGTGGTCAAAAACTCTACTGAACCGCACGCCCTCAGCCATTTTGGCTGTTGCCCAGTGCGGCAGGTTCGGGTGCATCACGCCGAACTCTAGAACCGCCACACGGGAGTCCTTTCATGAACATTCGCCCTTTATTGCTCAGCGCCGCCCTCGCCTGCACCGCGTTCGCCGGGCTGGCCCAGGCCAATGACACGTCCGCCACGTCCAAAGCCGTGCCCTATGAGTACGGCATGCCGCTGCAGGTGGCCAAGGTGGTGTCGTTGACCGAGCCGCCAACGCAAACCTGCAAGGTGGTCACGGCCGACATGAAGTACATCGATAACGCCGGTAAGCCTGAGGAAATCAGCTACCGGAAATTATCTGACGCGTGCAACTTCCAGAACTGACAGAAACGTCTGATTTGCGGGTTTGCGGTAGGCGTGGGGAGTTTCGGCGGTTATGCTCGGGGCCCTCCTCACTGCCGCAAGGATTGGCCATGCAGTTGTCGTTTCGCACGTTGTCGAGCATCACTTCTTCGTTGTGTTTTGTGTTGGCGCTGGTCTGGGGCTTTGTCCCGGACATCCTGCTGGCGATCTGGAGCATTGAATATTCCGAAGGTGCCGGGTTTGTCGCGCGGCGCAGTGCGGTACTGTTTGCGGCATTGGGGGTGATGTTTTATCTGGTGCGCAACGCGCCGCCGTCGCTGGGGCGCAATGCGCTGAGCAACGGGTTTATCGTCGGTTGTTTTGGTTTGGCGGTGCTGGGTTTTGCCGAATGGCTGAACGGCCATGCCGGCCCCGGGATTTTGCTCGCGGTGCTGGTCGAGTTCGCGCTGGGCCTTGGTTTTGTGCAGGCCCGGCGCGTGACGGTCGAACTGGGTGAAACGGTGCGTTAGATGGCTCTGGAGCGTGGGCTGTAGTGATGTTGTACAGCTTGCTTGTTCAGATCCGAGCGCAACCCGGCGATCAGTTCATTGATTTCACGACAGCCATTGAGGTGGCTGGCGTCGATGCCGCTGACCAACAGATCGACCTGATCGGTCTGGTGATCGCCGAAAACCTTGACGGTCATCGACAAGTCTGGCGACAGCGTGCACTGGCAGCGTTTCGGCAGGAAACTGCTTTCAATGATATTGCGTAGTTCCAAGGCAGACAGAAACATGGCGAAACCCTCTCCTTACTGTGAGATGCCAATCAAGTATTCACGCTGACCGTTGCTGCCCCTGCACGGGTGTGTCCCCGCTGTTTCCATGGTGCGACAAGCGGTGGTACTGCGAAATGCCCATTGGAGTGTAGGCGCCCAAACCCGGTGCGCCGCACTAAAAGGACGCATAAAGCGTGCCTTTCATCGGCTCGTTTTGACCCTCGCAAAATCAAGCACTTGGCGACGTGGCCAGTATTTTGCCAATTGCAAAATGCAAGAAATGCCCTTGGGGCACTGCAATTTGCAAGTCGACGCCGGTTTGCATTCAGCGCCCATGGCAGTAAGAATGCCCATTGACCACCCTACACCCGCACGGAGGCTTCCATGGGTTCTTTACGCGTTTACGCGACCACCGGGCTGATCATCGCCAGCCTGTCCACTCTCGCCCACGCGGCCAAGCTCGAAGACGTCGCGCCGTACCCCAAGGCTGAAGCCGGGTTCAGCCGTCAGGTCATTCATTTGCCCAAGCAGGAGCAGGAAGAGAACTTCCAGGTGGAAATCCTTGCCGGCAAAACCCTCGAGGTGGATTGCAATCGCCAGCGCCTGGGCGGCGTGCTCGATGAGAAGAATCTCGAAGGCTGGGGTTATCCGTTCTACCGCCTGGAAAAAGTCATCGGGCCGATGAGCACGATGATGGCCTGCCCGCCCGGCAGCCAGAAGAAACGCGCATTCGTGCCTGTCGTCGGCGACGGCTTCATGTTGCGTTACAACAGCAAATTGCCGGTGGTGGTGTATGCGCCGTCAGACGTCGAAGTGCGTTATCGCATCTGGTCGGCCTCGGACAAAGTCGGTACAGCGCTTCAGGAATAACCTGAGCAAGGAGCATCCTGCTTGATTACCTGCCACGTCAGATATGTCATCGATCCTTACCAGTTAACCGAGTTCGAGGCCTACGCCAAGGCTTGGCTCAGCATCGTCGAACGACTGGGCGGCACGCATCACGGCTACTTTTTGCCGTCCGAAGGTGCAAGCAATATCGCCTATTGCCTGTTCAGTTTTCCGTCACTGGCGGACTACGAAAGCTATCGGCACATCGCGCTGACGGACCCGGAAAGTACCGCGCTGGTTGCCGATCTGGTCGAAAAAAAGTTCATCGTCAGCTACGAGCGCAGCTTCCTGCGCCCTTTGCTGCCGTAAGCCGCTTCACGCCGAGACACCGCACACGGCGGCGCGCTCGGCGACATGCCGCAGGCTGTCGAAGTTGATGTTGGCGCCCGAGTCGATCGCCACGAACGTCTGCTCGCGCACTCCGGTTCGCGCCACGTATTGCTTGATCCCTGCAACGGCCAGCGCGCCGGAAGGCTCGGTGATCGAGCGGGTATCGTCGTAGATATTCTTGATGGCAGTACACAGATCGTCATTGCTGACGGTGATCACTTCGTCGACGCAGAAACGGCAAACCTCAAACCCGAATGCGCCAATCTGCGCCACCGCCACGCCATCGGCGAACGTACCTACATTGGGCAATACGACGCGTTGATCGGCTTCCAGCGCAGCCTTCAGACACGCCGAATGTTCGGATTCAACGCCGATGATCCGCACTTCCGGGCGCAAATATTTGATGTAAGCGGCGATGCCGGCGATCAGCCCGCCACCGCCCACCGGCACAAAGATCGCATCCAGCGCACCTTGATGCTGACGAAGGATTTCCATTGCCACGGTGCCCTGCCCGGCAATCACTTCCGGGTCATCGAACGGAGACACGAAGGTGCGTCCAGTCTGTTCCGCCAGTTGCAGCGCATGGGCCAGCGCGAACGGAAAGCTCTCGCCATGCAGCAACGCTTCGGCACCGCGACTGCGCACCCCCAGCACTTTCAGCTCCGGCGTGGTCTGCGGCATGACGATGGTCGCGGCAATCCCCAACTCGCGCGCCGCCAACGCCACACCTTGCGCATGATTGCCGGCCGAGGCAGTGATGACTCCGCGTTTTTTCTGTTCGTCGCTCAGTTGCACCAGTTTGTTGTAGGCGCCACGGATCTTGAAGGAGAACGTCGGTTGCAGGTCTTCGCGCTTGAGCAGAATGCGGTTGCCCAACGCGTCGGACAAGGCCGGCGCCGCCTGCAAAGGCGTGCGCACCGCGATGTCGTACACCGGCGCGGCCAGGATCTTTTTTACATAGTGCTCAAGCAGGGCTTGCTGGTCGGGGCTGTGTGGCATGGTCGTCTCCTGACATTTTTCAAAACCCCGGAGACAGAAAGTAAAAACCCGCCTCTAGGGCGGGTTGGGTGCTGCAGTCGTGAGCTAGCCCGCCAAATGAGGAATGGCGGTAATAATAATTGGCTGGCAACGCGATACAGTCGAAGTCATGGGCTGGAAATTAGCCTGCGCGCTACTGGCAAGTCAATGGCCAAGTTAACTCGACGGCGTTAGTCTGGCGCTTCTCTCATCACACCAAGGAAGGATTGCATGATGTCGATCGCCCTGCCCCTCACGGCTTTGCTCGCTTTTGCCGGTTACACGGTTTCGGTAATGCTCCAGGCTGAGCAATCGCTGATCGATTTCGGCATCAGCCTGATGTCACGCCCCGACACCGCGCAGGTGGTGATTGATCTGTATCTGCTGGCAACACTGGCGGGCGTCTGGATGTTCAAGGATGCGCGGTCGCGTGGGCAGTCGGTCTGGTCGGTGGTGCCGTATGTGTTGGTGACGGCGGTTTTTGTTTCGGTTGGGCCGTTGTTGTATCTGGTGGTGCGTGGGGTTCGCGAGCGGCGCAAGGCGGCGGATCTGGCTCGGGTGAGTTGATCCGGATTATTGCGCGTCGGTCAGATGGCTTTCGCGAGCAGGCTCGCTCCTACACGGGATGGTGCCTGTAACGGCAAGGTGTATCTCGATCAAGAATGCCTCATCAACCTCGATGTCAACTGTCAACTCTGACAGTTATGCGGAGAAACCTGATGCAGTAACTTGAATCCTCACCGGGAGCTTCCTCCCACTGAGTTCATACATCAGGAGCATTGGCGATGAGTGATTTCGAGAAAGACACTACCGGGGAATTTACTGCGGAGACGGAAGCAGGTGTGCGCCCGCTGTTCAACGCGGGCAAAGTGCGTTTGACCGAAGGGTTCTCACCTGATCCGGGCCCTTATTGGCAAGGCCTTGGTGAGCAGGTCATCTCTGAATCCCCTCGCCCTCAATATGCATGGCTGAGTGTCTACGTCCCTGAAAACGCCGACACGGGCGACCACATTCTTAGCGAGGACGACCGTCGTTATCGAGCGAGCTATGCGTTTGGTAACCTGGCTAATTTGACATCGTACTTTTCAACGACAGGCAAGATGACTCTAACGCTTGTACCGTCAGTCAACGATCCCCGACTGGAGGGTACTATTGAGTTTGTAGGTAAAACCCTGACTGGAGAGAAGACAGTTGCCGTTAAGAAAGGCGTGTTCAAATTCAGCGGTTTGACAACTAGACTGTCTGGAACGCCGGACAAAGAATAACGCGCTATCCGGGCAGCCGAATGCCTCTCACAGCGCGGCTGCATCACCCCCGCTTCACCGCAACATACGCCGCCGTTTCGTACGGCACCGTCACCACATCCTTGCCGCGCAGTTGCGGCTCTGCGGCAATCAACGCGCGAATCTGTTCATCGACCTTCGCCCGCTGCGCCTCCGGCAGTGCGGCGATGAAACTGGTGGAGCGCACGCGATTGAAAATCACGTCTTCCGGCGATCCGGTATGACCGTTGTGAAACTGCTGCAATTGCAGCGCGCCGAACGCCGGATGCGGAAATGCCTGGCGCCAGGCACCGGTGTAATAGCGCGGCGTGTCACCTTCCAGCGCGTTGACGATCGCATCGAGCTTGGGCACCCAACTGACTTGCGTGTCGCGCAGGTTCCAGATCAGGCCCAGTTTGCCGTCGGGTCTGAGCACTCGAGCAATTTCCGTCAGCGCCTCGGCGCTGGCGAACCAGTGAAACGCCTGCGCACAGACCACCACGTCGACGGACGCATCGGGCAACGGCAGGTCGGTTGCCGTGCCGCTCACCGCCAGAACCTGAGGCCAGGCGTCGGAGAGTTTTTCCAGCATCTGCGGCACCGGCTCCACTGCGATCACCTGTGCGCCCGTCGCCACCAGACGCCCGGTGAATTTGCCAGTGCCAGCGCCCAGATCAATCACGGTTTTGTGCCCATCCAGACCCAGCGTCACCTTCAGCCACTCCGTCACCTGCGGCGGATAATCCGGCCGGCCTTTGACGTAAGTGTCGGCAGCGGTTTTATAGCCGGCAGCGGCTGAGTGATGGACGTGGTCGTTCATGGCAACTCTCCTTACGGCAAAACATCGGATCGATGGCAGACGCTGACGAGCATAGCGCTTGAATTTACCCCTGCCCTGAACAGTCACTGACAATGCAATGAATAAAAATTCACCCTTGGGTGTTAACTGAACATTACCGATGAGGATGACCCATGCGCCCCGCTACCGATGAACTGCCCGTCCGTTACGATCGTCTGACCATGAGCCTGCACTGGCTGACCGCGCTGTTGGTGATCGGTCTGTTTGCCTGCGCACAAATCTGGGAACAGCTGCCCAAAGGCACGCCGTTGCGCAAGGAATTGCAGGCCTTGCACATCTCGTTCGGCATTTTGCTGGCGGTGATCGTGATCGCGCGGGTGTTCTGGCGCTTGTTCAAGGGGCGCCGGTTGCCGGCGGCCAATCGGGGGGTGATGAACATTCTGGCAAAAACCGCGCATCTGGCCTTGTACGCGCTGCTGTTGAGTCAGATTGTGCTGGGTTTCCTGCTGCGTTGGGCCCAGGCAGAACCTTTCAACTTCTTTGGCCTGTTCGATGTCCCAACCTTGATCGCCTTCGATAAAAGCATGAAGTCGACCTTCGGTGGCCTGCATGAACAGGTGGCCTGGGCCATCATTATTCTGGCGACTCTGCATGCCGTGGTTGCCTTGGTGCATCACTACGGCCTGCGCGACAACACCTTGCGCCGCATGTTGCCGGGGCGCGTTTCGAACTGAAGTGCCACTTTCACACTGGAGCCTTGCCCATGACTATCCGTTCCGTTATGTTCGCCGCCCCGTTGTTGCTGGTCGCCGCGATGTCCAGCCAGTTGGCCCTCGCCAACGGTGATGAAGAAGATCCGGTGCAGAAGCCCGAATGCCCGAAAGGCCAGGTCTGGGACAGCAAAACGCAGAAGTGCGTGCTGCAAACCAGCAGCCTGCTGCCGGACGCTGACCGTACCGACTACGCCTATCGCCTCGCCAAGGTCGGTCGCTACGAAGAAGCCCTGGCGTTGCTCGACACGCTGAAACAGCCGAACACCGCCAAGGCCCTCAACTATCGCGGTTATGCCACGCGCAAACTGGGGCGCACCGACGAAGGCATCGGCTATTACCTGCAATCGGTAAAACTCGATCCGCAGTACGCGCAAGTGCGCGAATACCTCGGCGAGGCCTATGTGATCAAAGGCCGCGTCGACCTGGCGCAAGAGCAGTTGCAGCAGATCAAATCGATTTGCGGCACGGCGTGCGAGGAATATCAGGACCTGGCCGAAGCCATCAACGATTCAACGAAAACCTGAGCATTTAATAAGGACCGCCATCATCGTCAGCGATCAGGCCTTCAGAGCAGAACTCGGACAGCACCTGGCGCGCCTGTGGCGCTACGGTTTGCTGCTGTCGCGCAATCGGCATGTGGCCGAGGATCTGGTCCAGGCGACGTGTGTGCGCGCGTTGGAACGTTCGGCGCAATACGTGGCCGGCACGCGCATGGATCGCTGGTTGCTGAGCATTCTGCACTCGATCTGGCTCAATGAAGTACGCGCCCGCCGCGTGCGTCAGGGAACTGGCCAGGTCGAAGCCGATGGCCAACTGGCGTTCGATGGTGAATACGTCGCGCAAACTCACGTGATGGCGGCGCAGGTGATTCGCCGCGTCGATGCCTTGCCGCAAACCCAGCGCGAAACGGTGTATCTGGCCTATGTCGAAGGCTTGTCCTACCGCGAAGTTGCCGAAATCCTGCAAGTACCGATCGGCACGGTGATGAGCCGTCTGGCCACCGCCCGCCTGAAACTTGCCGAATATCCGCCCCTGCAAGCGGTGCCGAAATCCACCGAAGGAGACCATTGATGAACACACCTTCGGATGAACAACTGGTCGCCTACCTCGATGGCGAACTCGACGGCGAATATCGCCATCAACTCGACCATGCCATTGCCGAAGACCCGCTGCTCAGCCTGCGCGTGCAATGGCTCAGCCGCAGCAACCTGCCGTACAAGAACGCCTATGACGAACTGGCGCAACAGGCGCCGCTGGACCGTTTGCAGGCGCGGCTGGATGCCATTCCTTCACCTCAGCGCCCGGGCTTCAACCGTCGCTGGTTCATCGGTGGCGCGGCTGCAGCGCTGTTGGCCGGTGGCGTGTTGGCCGACCGGTTATTCCTCGGCTGGCATGCCGCGCAATCGAACAACTGGCGTGGATTGGTGGGCGATTACATGGCGCTGTACGTGCCGCAGACGCTTGATCATCTGCCGACTGACGACGCATCCCAGCGCGCGCAACTGCGCACGGTCGATGCGCGCCTTGGGCTGAACCTGTCGCCTGCCACGTTGAAGCTGCCGGGTGCCGAATTCAAACGAGCGCAAATGCTTGAGTACGACGGCGTGCCCATCGCGCAGATTGTTTATCTGGACGCAAAGCACGGTCCATTGGCGCTGTGCGTGACCCGTTCGAACAGCGGCAGTCAGCCGTTGGCGCACGAGCGGCGGCATGAGATGAATGTGGTGTATTGGACCGAGCGTGAGCACGCGTGGATGTTGATTGGCCGCAACCCCGCAAGCGACCTGGAAAAACTGGGCGAACTGTTAGCGAATGGCAACATGTCCGCAAAGTAAAATGAGCATTTTAAAGTGCGGCCTGACGGGGAGTCAGGCTGCACTCGTTGCGCAGTGTGTATTCAAAGGCATTCTGGTTACTCATCACCGATTCTGTCGCCAACAGAATATTGGTCTTTGGGGGCCGAAATTGCTGCTGTCCCGCGTCCTTCATCCAGATTCACAACGACCTGCACGTTATCAGTCGCAAGCCACAGAAGTTTATAAATCCTCGCGACGGTTCCTTTGATAGGCTTCCTGGCTGAATAAGGGGAATTTTTCCTGATTCCTTTTTCATCCATGGCCTTATCCTCACGAGTTTTTGAATTAGTCGATGCAGTGACGAAGGCATTGCATCGATGCATCATTTAACTGGGCGACACGTGAGATGGATACTGTCAAACCTGACAGGTAAAAGATGGAATCGCTACCACTGATCGGAATTACGTCAGCGTTGGTAACCACAGCCTGAAGCGCGCACCGCCCAACGGTGAGCCTTCAACCGTCAACGTGCCGCCCTGCGCTTCCAGTGCCCGGCGACTGATGGCCAAGCCAAGGCCGAACCCACCGGTGGCGCGATCCCTACTGCGATCGAGTCGATAGAACGGTTCGAAAATCCGCTCACGCTCATCATCGGGAATGCCAATGCCGTCATCGTCCACCCAGATCTCACAGCCCTCGGCATTGACCTGCACCCCAATCTGGATGCGCTTTTCGCAATAGCGCATGGCGTTGCGCAGCAGGTTCTGGATCGCGCGCGCGGTCAGGCGCGGATCGAGCGAGAAGCGTTCGAGCTGACCGTGCAGCAACACGTCGATGACGATTTCCGGCGACTCGAGTTCTTCATCAACGCTGCCCAGAATGCTGTCGATGAACTCATCCAGCGACACCTCGACCTGCTCCGGCAACTGCGCGGGATTCTGCAAACGGCTGTAGGAGAGCAGCTCCAGCACCAGTTCATCCAGCTCGCGGATGTGTGCGACCAGACCCTGCAAGCGCTCGCGGCTGGCGGTTGGCAAATCATCAGACAGCGCCAGGGCCAGCCCGAAATCCAGACGCGTCAACGGCGTGCGCAGTTCGTGGGACACGGCGTTGAGCAAATCGCGTTGTTGGTTGAGCAGGTTTTCGATGTCACCCGCCATGGTGTCGAAGACGTTGGCGAGGCTGCCGATGTTGGAACTCTGGGCGATTTTCGTGCGTTCGCTCAAATGGCCTTTACCGAAGCGTTCGGCGGTACCTTTGAGGCGTTCCAGATCGCGCCAGTGCGGGCGCAGCCACATCAACAGACAGGCCAGCAGGCTCGCGCCGATCAGGACGTTAATGCTCCAGTACAACAGATTGACGTCCATCGGGTCCGGCGGCACGACCATTTGCACCGCAGTGGTGTCATCCAGCGGCGTCACCGCCAGCGTGCGCCAGCCCCAATCGCCAATGCGCACGACGTTTTCACCGCGGCGCAGGCGCTGCTGCTCGATGGTGCTGAACTCGGCATCATCGATGCGAGCCAAGACGATGTGCAGTGGCTGGAAATCCTTGTCCATCGACGCCGCCAGCGCCGGCCATTGATCGTGCGGCACCGCGTGAAACTGGCGGGTGATCAGCGATTGCAGACCGCGCGAATAGTCGAGGTTGTAGGTGACGAAGCGATCCCGGAACGCCATGACCACCAGATCCGGCACCAGATAGATCGCCGCGCTGTAGGAGACGATCGTCACCAGATACAGGCGAAACAGGATGCGAAACATCAGCTCAGCATTCCCATTCGGAACGGCTGAACAAGTAGCCCTTGCCCCACACAGTCTTGATCTTGCGCGCCTCGCCGGCGTGGTCGTCGAACTTGCGGCGCAGCTTGGAAATCGCCACGTCCACCGAGCGGTCGGTGCCGTTGAATTCGATGCCGCGCAAACGTTGCAGGATCTGGTCGCGGCTCAACACTTCGCCGGCGTGGCGCGCCAATACCACCAGCAAGTTGTATTCGCCGCTGGACAGCTCGACCGGTTGATCACGCCAGGTCACGGTGCGCTCGGACAGGTCGATGCACAGATTGCCCATGAGGATGCGGTCATTGGCGGTCAGCGGTTCACCGAGGCTGCTGCGGCGCAACAAGGTGCGCACCCGCGCCAGCAGAACGCGCGGCTCGCACGGTTTGGTGACGTAATCGTCGGCGCCCATTTCCAGCCCCAGCACCTGATCGTGGCTGTCGTCGCGGGCCGTCAGCATCAGGATCGGCAGCGTCGCCGAGTCGGCGCGCAACAAGCGGCAGACTTGCAGGCCGTCGAGGCCCGGCAGCATCAGGTCGAGGATCACCAGATCCGGCGGATTGACCCGCGCTCGCTCACGCACATGGTCGCCACGGCCGATCACGCTGACGGAATAGCCGTTGCGCTCCAGGTAGCTGGAAATCAGTTCGGCGAGGGCGGTGTCGTCTTCGACCAGGAGGATGTTGGGCATTAGGTGTTCCAGATATTGCTGTGGTGGATGTCAGACCGCATTCGCGAGCAGGCTCGCTCCCACATAGTTTTGCACTGTTCACAAAACCCATGGGGGAGCGAGCCTGCTCGCGAATGCGGTGTAACCGTCACAAAAGAATTCAAGGCCTGAAGGATATACGCCCTCACCCGTCCCTGAGTAAAACCCTTACACAATTTCACACAGCGCCTACAAAGCTTCACCGCTAATCTCGGCGTCTGTCCGTAGGATGCGGGCATCAATATTGGGGGTTGTACATGTCGAAACATCTGCTGGCCGGGCTCGGCCTGATCGCAATGGCGCTGACGCTGAGCGCCTGTGATTCATCCTCGAACGCCGAAGAACAGGCGCCGCCAGCGACCGTGCGCATCGAGACCATCCAGACTCATCCGCTGTCGATCAGCAGCGAACTGAGCGGACGGATTGCCGCGCCACGCATTGCCGAAGTGCGCGCCAGGGTCCCGGGTGTGGTGCTGCAACGCACCTTCCGCGAAGGCAGCGACGTGAAAAAGGGCGATGTGTTGTTCCGCATCGACCCGGCACCGTTCAAGGCTGACCTCGACAGCGCCGAAGCCGCGCTGCGCAAGGCCGAGGCCAATGCGTTCCAGGCGAAGTTGCAGGAGCAGCGTTACGCCCAGTTGATCGACGACAAGGCCATCAGCGGCCAGGACTACGACAACGCGCGCGCCAATGCCCGGCAAACCGCCGCTGACGTCGCCGCCAACAAGGCGGCGGTGGAGCGCGCAAAACTGAACCTCGGTTACGCGACCGTCACTGCACCAATCTCCGGCCGCGTCGGCCGCGCGCTGGTCACTGAAGGTGCGCTGGTCGGCCAGAACGAAACCACGCCACTGGCCCTGATTCAGCAGCTCAACCCGATTCATGCCGACGTTACCCAGTCGACCCGTGAGCTCAATGAGTTGCGCCGCGCGTTCCGTTCCGGGCAACTGCAGCAGGTCGGCCAGGATCAAGTCAAAGCGACCTTGATTCAGGACGACGGCAGCCTCTATCCATTGCCGGGCAAACTGTTGTTCGCCGACATCACTGTCGATCCGGGCACCGGGCAGATCATTCTGCGCAGTGAATTCCCTAACCCGGACCTCGACTTGCTGCCGGGCAGTTTCATCCGCGTGCGTCTGGAGCAGGCAACGATCCAGAACGGCATCACCGTGCCGCAACGTGCGGTGCAGCGTGACAGCGCCGGTATCGCGCAAGTGCTGACCGTTGACGAGCAAATGCGCGTGGCCCAGCAACCGGTGCAACTGGGCACGGTGCAGAACGATCGCTGGATCGTCACTGGCGGCCTCAAACCGGGCGACCGCATTGTCATCGAAGGCCTGCAACACGCCCGTCCCGGCGAGAAAGTGCAGATCGACGACACCCCTCTTCCACTTGCCCAGACCTCTGGTCAGTAAGCAGGACGCTTTTCTATGCCGCAGTTCTTTATCGACCGCCCGGTGTTTGCCTGGGTAGTCGCATTGTTCATCCTGTTGGCCGGTGCGCTGGCCATCCCGCAATTACCGGTGGCGCAGTACCCCGACGTCGCCCCGCCGCAGATTGAAATCTACGCCGTGTACCCCGGTGCCTCGG
This sequence comes from Pseudomonas fluorescens, assembly GCF_001648775.1. Classification (GTDB taxonomy): domain Bacteria; phylum Pseudomonadota; class Gammaproteobacteria; order Pseudomonadales; family Pseudomonadaceae; genus Aquipseudomonas; species Aquipseudomonas fluorescens_M. The sequence goes on along the minus strand of NZ_LVEJ01000010.1, from coordinate 112,058 downwards.
CGCAGACCGTCGATGAGAGCGTCGTCAGCCTGATCGAGGAAGAGCTCAACGGCGCCGATCACCTGCTGTATTTTGAATCGCAGAGCAGCCTCGGCAGCGCGACGATCAAAGCCACGTTCCAGCCGGGCACCAACCCGGAACTGGCGCAGGTCGACGTGCAAAACCGCCTCAAGGTTGTTGAATCGCGCCTACCGCAAGCGGTCAATCAGCAAGGCTTGCAGGTCGAAAAGGTTTCGTCCGGCTTCCTGTTGCTGATCACCCTGACTTCCAGCGACGGCAAACTCGATGACGTCGCGCTCAGTGATTATCTGGCGCGCAACGTGATGAACGAGATCAAGCGTCTGGACGGTGTCGGCAAGGCGCAGTTGTATGGTGCCGAACGGGCCATGCGCATCTGGATCGATCCGCAAAAGCTGATCGCCTTCAACCTGACGCCGGCCGATGTCAACGCCGCCATCGTCGCGCAGAACGCCCAGGTGTCCGCCGGCAGCATTGGTGATCTGCCGAATCCGTCGAGCCAGGAAATCACCGCGACCATTCTGGTCAAAGGCCAGTTGTCGACGCCGCAAGAGTTCGCCGACATTGTGCTCAAGGCCAATCGCGACGGCTCCACTGTGCGTATCGGTGACGTCGCGCGGGTCGAAATCGGTAGCCAGGAATATCAGTTCGGCACACGTCTCAACGGCAAACCGTCCACCGCCGTCGGCGTGCAGTTGTCGCCGGGGGCCAACGCCCTCAACACCGCGACCCTGGTGCGGGCGAAGATGGACGAGCTGGCGCGCTACTTCCCGGCCGGCGTCGAATACAAGATCCCGTACGACACTTCGCCGTTCGTCAAAGTCTCGATCACCAAAGTGGTTTACACCTTGGGCGAAGCGATGTTGCTGGTGTTCGCGGTGATGTTCCTGTTCCTGCAGAACGTGCGTTACACGCTGATCCCGACGCTGGTGGTGCCAGTGGCGTTGATGGGTACATTTGCGACCATGCTGGCGCTGGGTTTTTCGATCAACGTGCTGACGATGTTCGGCATGGTGCTGGCCATCGGCATTCTGGTGGATGACGCCATCGTGGTGGTGGAGAACGTCGAACGGATCATGGCCACCGAGGGCCTGTCGCCCAAGGAAGCCACGCGCAAGGCAATGACGCAGATTACCGGCGCGATTATCGGCATCACCCTGGTGCTGGTGGCGGTGTTCATTCCGATGGCGTTCATGCAGGGTTCGGTCGGGGTGATTTACCAGCAGTTCTCGCTGTCGATGGCGACGTCGATTCTGTTCTCGGCGTTCCTCGCGCTGACCCTCACGCCGGCACTGTGCGCGACACTGCTCAAGCCGATTACCAAGGGCGAGCATCACGAGAAGTCCGGGTTCTTCGGCTGGTTCAACCGCCGCTTTGAACGCCTGACCGATCGTTATCAGGGTTGGGTCGGTTATGCGCTGAAGCGTACCGGGCGTTACCTGCTGATCTATGTTGTGCTGTTGGTGGGACTGGGCCTGTGCTTCGCGCGTCTGCCCTCCTCGTTCCTGCCGGTGGAAGATCAGGGCTACACCATCACGGATATTCAACTGCCACCTGGCGCCACCAAGAATCGCACCGTAGCAGTGGCCGAACAGCTTGAGGCGCATAACGCCGGCGAGCCGGGAATCAGTGACAGTGTGGTGATTCTCGGTTTCAGTTTCTCCGGCAGCGGGCAGAACGCAGCGTTGGCGTTTTCGACACTGAAGGATTGGTCACAGCGCAGCAGCGACGACTCCGCCAGCTCGATCGCCGATCGCGCCAATATCGCGCTGAGTCAGATCAAGGACGCCGTGGCATTCTCGGTACTGCCACCGCCCGTGGATGGCCTCGGCACGTCGAGCGGTTTCGAGTTCCGTTTGCAGGACCGTGGTGGCCTCGGCCATGCGATCTTGATGCAGGCGCGCACCGAATTGCTTGCCGCTGCCGAGAAAAGCCCGGTGCTGATGAACGTGCGCGAAAGCGCGCTGGCCGAAGCGCCGCAAGTGCAGCTGGAAGTGGATCGCCGCCAGGCCAACGCGCTGGGCGTATCGTTTGCCGAAATCGGTAACGTGCTATCGACGGCCGTGGGCTCCTCCTATGTCAACGACTTCCCCAATCAGGGCCGGATGCAACGGGTGGTGGTCCAGGCTGAAGGAGACAGCCGCAGCCAGGTCGACGACCTGCTGAAAATGCACGTGCGCAACAACGACGGCAAAATGGTTCCGCTGTCGGCCTTCGTGCAAGCGAAATGGACGCAAGGCCCGGCGCAGCTGACCCGATACAACGGCTACCCGGCCATTGCGATTTCCGGCGAACCGGCCCCCGGTCACAGTACCGGTGAGGCCATGGCGGAAATCGAAAGACTGGTCGCGCAAGGCCCTAAAGGCCTGGGCCAGGAATGGACGGGGCTGTCGTTGCAGGAGCGTTTGTCCGGTAGTCAGGCGCCGATTCTGTTGGGCCTGTCATTGCTAATCGTGTTCCTGTGTCTGGCAGCGCTGTATGAGAGTTGGTCGATCCCGACCTCGGTGTTGCTGGTGGTGCCGCTGGGCGTGCTCGGTGCGGTATTGGCCGTAACGTTGCGCGGGATGCCCAACGATGTGTTCTTCAAAGTCGGGCTGATCACCATCATCGGTCTGTCAGCGAAAAACGCGATCCTGATCATCGAGTTCGCCAAGAGCCTGTATGACGAAGGTCATGACCTGATCGATGCGACATTGCAGGCGGCGCGCTTGCGTCTGCGGCCCATCGTGATGACCTCGCTGGCGTTCATTCTCGGCGTGGTGCCGTTGGCCATCGCCACGGGTGCCAGCTCGGCCAGCCAACAGGCCATCGGCACCGGCGTGATCGGTGGGATGATCACCGCAACGTTAGCGGTGATCTTCGTCCCGGTGTTCTTCGTCGTTGTCATGAAGCTCGTACAACGCTTCACCAAGCCCCACTGATCCAAACTGTGGGAGCGAGCCTGCTCGCGAAAGCGTCCGGTCTGCCAACATTTATGTTGAATGTACCGACGCCTTCGCGAGCAAGCTCGCTCCCACAGGGATCGTCATAAACTCGAGCCTGTGGTCATATCCTCCATCGCTGGGCTAAGGTGTCTGAACCACCCTGGCCCATCGAGTCCCCATGCGCTTTCTCGCACGCACCCACCCTCGCCTGTCTGCCGCCGCCCTGTTCGGCCTCGCCACCGGCCTGTTGGCACCCGCCGATTCCATCGTCAGCAAAATCCTCATCGGCTGGAATGCGGGTGTCTGGACCTATTTGATCCTGATGTTCTGGCTGACCGTGCGCGCCAAGGCCCCGGACGTCAAACGCATCGCTGAAGTCGAAGATGAAAATGCCGGGCTGGTGCTGTTCGTGGTGTGCATCGCCGCGCTGGCCAGCCTGGCCACCATTACCTTTGAACTGGCTGGCAGCAAGGATCTGGAAACCACGCGCAAGCTCATGCATTACGGGTTCACCGCACTCACGGTGATCGGTTCGTGGCTGCTGATCGGAGTGATTTTCTGCGTGCATTACGCAAGGTTGTATTACACGTGGGATGGCAAGGAACCGGCGCTGCGTTTCGCCGAAGGACTGACCACGCCCAACTATTGGGACTTTCTGTACTTCTCCTTCACCATCGGCGTGGCGGTGCAAACAGCGGATGTGGGCGTGGCGACCCGGGATATTCGCAAGATCGTATTGGCACAATCACTGATCGGGTTTGTCTTCAACACAGCGATACTGGGATTCTCCATCAATATCGCCGCCGGACTGTTTGGCTGAACAATTTCCGAAAAAAAAGCCCTGACACTGTCAGGGCTTTTTCATTTCATCGGTAACCGATCAGAAGAAGTAGCTGACTCGCAGGCTACCGCTCCAGTCCTGACTCACGGTTGTTCCTTTGCTACCGCCTACTTGACCGGAAACCTGCCAGGTACGCTGAGCCGGTGTCCACTTGAGACCGGCGCCATACTCCACAGAGCTGCTGGCACGATCATCATCGAAACTGTCGTCGTTGATTTTGACCTCGTTGGTTTTGACAAACTCGTGATTGACCGCGGTCGACAGGCTTGGCTCCAGCAGACTGCCGTTATCCAGCGTGATGACGCGCCCGCCACGAACACCGACTTTGCCCTGAACGGAACGCATGGTATCGGCTTTGACTTGCAGGCCATTGTCGAGCCTGTATTCATCGCTTTGCGCAACGCCCGTTGATATCTGCACCTGCGGCTCGACAAAATAATCATCCTTGAGGCGAATATGTTTGCCGATTGCTGCAGAACCACTTAATCCCAGAGACTTGTAGTCACCCTTGGTCCGGGTGCCATCGCTCATGGTCACTTTGGCTTTGTTATCGAACTGATTGATCTTGGCCATCAGATTGACGAACACACCGCTGTCGACATCAAACGTGCTGCCGTAAACACCTGCGTTCACGCTGTCGACAATGGCGCTGGAGCCATATTTCAGATCGATGTCTGTTCGACTCGTGCCGACAAATCCACCGAGCACCCATGCGCGCCCGGCAATATCGACGACCGTATCGGCGCCACCGGTAATACCCGTCTGGTTCTGGGTGTAACCGTCGCCATACGCGTTGTCGACGTTGTACTGGTTACCGTAAGTGCGAACCCAGACGCTGTTGCTCAGTTTTACCGAGCTGTCATCCATCGCACGCATCGATGCTTCTGGGCGGATGCTCAGGCTGCGGTCACCCAGTTGATCGCTGAGCATGGCTGCCTCGGAATTCAGGACACTGCGAGCACTGCCCGCCAAGGCCAGAGCGGTGTTACTCGAAGTACTCACGGTTTCCTTGTCTGGATTCAGGTACAGACCCTGACCTTCCTTGGCCAACCGATACACGAACGTGCCCGCGTCAACCGTCTCACGTCCTCCCAGCGAAAAACTCGCATCGCCCGCAGCGATATTGCCGACCTTCACGGCTTCGGCGGTGACAGGCGTGGTGCCGGTAGCAGCGATTTGCAATTGATGTTGCCCAGTCGCGTTGCCGGTGACATTCAGGAAGTCCGTATTGCCGTTGCCCAGATCCGTGCCCATCGCAAACGTACCGCGACCGGAAAGATCGCCGACATTCAGTTGCTGGAACTGCTCGTTCGTGCCCATTTGCACGACACCGTTGTTCATGCCCAGTTGCTGCACGGTATTGTCGCCGGTCATGACCCACTGCGCCGCATTGTTGATGGTCAGGTTGCCCGAATTGGTTATCTGGCCGGTGAGTAGCGAACCATTGTCCAGCAATACACTCCCATTGGCAGCCGTGATGACGTCGCCAGTGAGGTTGCTGCCATTGTTCAATACAAGACTTGAGACGTTTTCGACGTTGCCGTTGATTGCCGAACGATTGTCCAGCTCGACACGGCCATTGGTGTCCGCCAACACATTGCCGGTCATTTGGCTGCCATTGTTCAGCGACAGACTGGTGACGTTTTCAACGTTGCCATTGAGCACGGCGTTATTGTTCAGATTGACCTTTGAGGCTGTACCTGCAACGGACAGGACATCGCCATTGAGCGTGCTGCGGGAGTCCAGACTGATCTGGGTCACGTTCTGTAAATCACCTTCCAGCGCGGCGCCGTTCTGCATCAGTAGAGAAACCGAACTGCCCGTATCGGCCACTACGTTGCCACTCAACTGGCTTGCATCAACGGTGAGATTGGCGGTGGAGCGATTGGTTGCTTGTAAAAGATTGCCGTTGCCACCGAACAATTGGGAGTTCCCCAGAACACTGATTGTCGCAACTGTACCGGCAGCGCCGGAAGAGCCCAGCACGATCGCCGATCCGGTGCCGCCGCTCACGCTGGTGTTGTTGAGCGTCACGGTGCTGGCGTTGATGCCGACCGTGTCGGTCACGATTTGCAGGCCGTCCTGTGCGCCGGTAATCGTGCTGCCCATCGCTGAAAGTGTTGCACCGCCCAGTTGCACACCATAACTGGTAGCCCCAGTGCCAACGACAGTGGAATCTGTGAGGTTGAGCACGGCAAAACCTACCGCTTGCGCACCGCCTATCGCGCCGGTGATGACACTTTTGCCAGTAACGGTGGCAGAGGATGATGCAGGGGTGCTGATGTTACGTCCCAGCAAAAGCCCGAAACTGTTGGTGCTGGTGATAGTCGAGTTGTCGATCGTAGCAGTGCTGTCGAGTAGCTGGATGGCTCCCCGGCCCGCCGCGCTGTTGACCGTAGCACCGGACATATTCAACGAAGAGGTGTTTGCATCGATGCGCTGGCTTTGGCCACCGCTAAAAATGACATTGGCACTTCGTGAGCTGATGGTCAGCGCTGTCGAGTTGTCGATGGTCAGCGTTCCCCCTTGGGACACCACCCAGGCTTCTGGCACCGATGGACTGGTGACCACTTCACTCTCGCCTGGTAACAGGGTTCGACTGTAGGCCTGGGGCGCGGAGATCAATGTCGCCGCGATCATCAGTCTGATGATATTCGTGTGTTTGGAGAAAATAGAAAGGGACATGGGTACTTCCTCAAGTCTGCACAATTCCAACCTCTGCTTTTTCGGCAGTGTTACAAGTGCGCACCTAAAAAACGTCCGACAGCCTAATAAGAAAACCGAATGTTTTATGTAGGAATAGTCCTTATATACACGGTGATTTATCCTTCCAGAGTGCAGGCATAATCAAACTCTCCTGAATAGCTATAAAAATCGCGAGAGAGACAATCGCCCCTCTCGCGATGAAAAAATAACGCTATTGATCGCAGCCCTAGACTGGCGCTTCTGTCAGATCGCAATACTGGAAGCTGTTATTGATAGTATCCAAACGTTTAATGACCGGCGTAGATGATTGCTGACCACCTTGGGCTTCATACCAGTATTTTCCCCATACCTCCCGACCGAGTCGCACAGGCTGTGCGGCCTTGAAGTGTGCAGCGGTACCCACGCCAGCAACATCAGGCACGGTGGGCCCAGCAATGGTATAAGGCGCCGAGGCCGCCGTACCGGCAATCAACGCAGTACCCTGCGCATTCGAGTGCGCTTCAAATTTTGCCTCGATAACCGTGCCCACCGGCAGCAGCGGATCTTTTGCGATCTGCAGTCCCAGAACATAACCGCTCGTGGGACTGGTCATCGCGTAGCACTCGATATAGTCGCGAAGATCAGGCCTGCGGATTCTGATAGTAGGTGCCGGGAGTACGACCGGAATACGATTGACTACTACCGTTTGCGGCAAGGATTTATTGACATTTTTACCGACCCCAGTTTTCTCGATAGTGTAACGAGCTGTATCGCTAGGGGGTGTCAACTTAGCCATGTCACCTGCCGGAATCACAACCTCAAACTCTGATACAGGGACAATCGGACTAAACACCTCAAAAGGTGTAGTGGAGCTCCCTAAATAACACTTGACGGTATGCCCCGGTTCAATGTCCGGATCTGCAAGACCGTTCGTTACTTTGAAAGTACCTGGCTTGTCGCGATCAGTAGCCGCGATGACGTTATCAACGTTAGACATCCCCTTCACAACCGGTAGTTGCAGATCCGGATTTTCCAGATCAGGAGGATTTGGTGGTATCACACCCGCAATATCGAATGCCAACGTAATGGTTCTAGAAGGTGAAACAGCATTCGGAATATTGGTTCGCTCTATTTCACAGTGGATCGTGGCTTCCACGGGTTCGTCGGCACCGTTAAATATCTGATTGAGATTTGAGTAGGTAAGATCAAAGCTCAAATTGCCATTAGCCCATGGCTGTTTTCCAGTGTCGACAAAATTGGAGAGATCATCAGATCTTGTAACTACTACAAAGACATTATCCCCGGCCAACGCGTTTGTGATAGAGGCGTTTTCGACGATAGCCGCAATCCCGCCGTCAAAGTTTTCCCAATAGAGCGGCGCGCTGTAATTTGGATCCGTTTCTGGCACCAGCGGAGCTCTTGATATCACTGGCGCTTGCGGCAATGCCAGTGTCAGAATGGGAGTAGAAACTGACTCCTCGCCCAGATTACCCAGCCAGTCATCCCAGCGATAAGTTAAATTAACGCGTCCATTCGTGAATTTAAGCAACTCGCTGCTAGCAATATCGAACGTACCACCAGCGGGGACCTGGCCATTAAAGACTTCAAATCGTGGTGAATTTAGCGTAGCGGAACTCAACCAGACGGTCAGATTGTCGTCAAGACGACGCCCGAAATAAGTAATATTGATCGTGAAGTTCATATTCGGATTAGTAGTTATCCAGTCCCGGTCAATATTCCGCAGCGGAAGCGGGGTTCCATTGACAAAAACCGGAACTGGCGTTGGCTTGATTTTTCTGGGAGGATTTTTTGTACTGACCGGTTCGAGCTGATCTACGTTGAATTCCAAAGGTTTGGAGTCCTCCTTGTTACCGCCCCCTCCTTTATAAAGCTCAATCATGAGTTCCCAGACAGTCGGACCGGGTGAGGTAGCCTTTTCAGCGAACAAACCGGCATCCAACGGCAGTGGGATGGTGCCAACCGGCCGTTCGGCAACCGGGTCAAGGTCGATGGACATTGGGTAATCAGTCCAGTTCGGCTCTCCTTTTTCACGGTATTTAACATCAATACTATCGCCATCCAATTCATCAGGTGTACGAGTGAAATTGATTATCAACTTACCGGAATCCATTACAGCTTTTGCAATAAAACCATCCGCCAATGTTTCTACTGAAATATCCGCAAAAGGCCCAGCGGCGGATGAAACACCAGTAGACATCGGCCGTTGTTTTTTAGGTACAAATTTAATTCCCATTATCGTCTCTCCTTGCGAGGTCAGGCCGAAAGGGCCAGGTTTACCAGGTGTTACTCGATCGACTTTCACCAATCCTTTTTCTGATTCAGCAATAATCTTGCCGCCGCGGAACAATTGGCAAACAACAATAGCGGAATCATTGTCAATCAGCGAACTAATATGATTTTGAAACGGCACTACATAATTGAAGCCGTTTTTTATATCTGTAGCAGAAAGTGCCTTACTCCAGCGACCATAAACTTCCGCCACCTCCGGACCACTTCCGTTAAGACTCCGATATCCTCTCCATACAATCCACGCGACATCTAATGGCTGAGCAATATTATCAAGAGGGCGAATTCGAAGAGTGCCACCATTTGGCAATGGCGGGTTCGTATTGTTATTCCAATACCCCCAGATTGTTGCGTCCACCGCCAAGGGTTCCGGAAAGCTCAAAAGAGCCCTGTGATCAATGGTCAGCATGCGTGGTGGCGACTCATCCGGATTACCGCCACCTCTCTTCCAAAACTTGTAATAAACTTGCGCAACACCATCAGTTGCCATTTGTTGCGACGTCAAGGCCACATAAACGAAGGGATCGACAATTCCCGATGGATAGTTTTGGTCAAAAATAGTTGTTTCTTTTGAATTCTGAAACCAAAACACCATCAATTGGTCATTAGCTCCGGTGTCATCCGGGCGAGGAATAACGATACGAGTGCCCTTTAACAAAATATCTCTGGGGATATAGCCATCCAGATCATTGTCATCAATACCCTCGACTGAGAGTGGTGCGGCAAATACACCGTTCGAGGGACTATTTCTGGAAATACCGACTGAACTCATGATTTCCATCCACCACGTCAATTTAAATTCCGCTGGTAAAAACGATCGCTGATCCGATGAGCGAATTAGGCGCTCGCCCCCATCATCTGCCAACTGTCAGATCTGACAGGTGTCACTACCGTCTGTCGGAAACGGCGGTCTACCTATCCACTTCCAGCCAGATCTTCACTTGACGCAATCGAAGAAATTGGTGTCTCCTGAAACCGGTTTCAGACAATAAGAAGACTCAACCGTGAATGATTTCTCCACCGCCCAACGCAGCCGCGTGACGATGCTCGACGTCGCCGAACGCGCCGGGGTCTCGAAGGCCAGCGTCTCGCGCTTCATCGGCGATGACCGCGCCCTGCTATCCGACGCCATTGCCCTGCGCATCGAACAGGCCATCTGCGAACTCGGCTACCGCCCCAACCAGATGGCCCGCGGTCTGAAACGCGGGCGCACGCGCCTGATCGGCATGCTCGTCGCCGATATCCGAAACCCTTATTCGATTGCCGTGATGCACGGGGTGGAAACCGCTTGCCGTGCGCACGGCTACAGCCTGGTGGTGTGCAACACCGACCGCGATGACGAGCAGGAACGCCAGCATCTGGCGCTGTTGCGCTCCTACAACATCGAAGGGCTGATCGTGAATACGCTGGGTCATCACCGTGACGAGTTGCACGAGTTGCGCCGCGAGATGCCGCTGGTGCTGGTTGATCGCAAGGTCGACGGGCTCGACAGCGACATGGTTGGGTTGAATAACCCGCAAGCGGTGGAGATGGCCCTCGCGCACCTTGAGCAGCGTGGCTATCGCGATGTGCTGTTGGTGACCGAACCCTATGACGGCACCAGTTCGCGGATTGAGCGGGTCAGCAGTTTTCAGGCGCAGATTGCCCAACGCTCGGCCTTGACTGGGGCGGTGCTGGAAACCGGCGATGATCTGAGCACCCAGCTTCAAACCTTTTTAAACACACCCGGTAACGGCCCCAAAGCGCTGTTTTGCGCCAATGGCGTGGCGGCGCTGGCCGCAACGACTGCCTTGCGCCAGATTGGCTGTCGGCTGTTCGAGGATGTCGGGCTGATTGCCCTGGACGATCTGGATTGGTATCCGCTGGTGGGCAGCGGGATTACCGCGCTGGCTCAGCCGACGCAGGAGATAGGCGCGCGGGCGTTTGAGTGTTTGCTCAAGCGCTTGCGTGGGGATGATGCGGTGGCGCGGGTGGTGGATTTTGCGCCGGTGCTGGTTGAGCGTGGGTCGACCCGTGAGGTTGGTGGTGTCTGATCTGACGCCTTCGCGAGCAAGCTCGCTCCCACAGGTTGATCGCATTCCATTGTGGGAGCGAGCTTGCTCGCGAAGAGGCCCGCAAGAACAAACCCTCCTTCACTGATATTTTTTTGAACAAAAATGAAACCGGTTTCAGAGGTCAATAACAATGAATAAACCCGCCGTTTCCATCAGTTTGTCCAGCTATGGCGCCGAGCTTGTGCGCCAGCGCGGGCAGGATTTTTTCATCGACGTGCTCGCCGCCGCCGGTGCCGATCGCATCGAGTGGCGCGAAGAATTACTGACCCGCGAAGTGCCCGCGCAACTCTGCGCCGCCACTCAGGCGCAGGGCCTGCAAAGCATTTATTCCTCGCCCACTGAGCTGTGGCTCGCCGGGCAATCGCGCCCCAACCCCGAGTTGATCAGCGCACTGCAAAACGCCGAAGCATTCGGCTCAAAATGGCTGAAGGTTTCTCTCGGCTACTTCACCGACACCAACGACTTGCAAGCCCTGGCCGAACGCTTGAAGCACAGCCCGGTGCAGTTGCTGGTGGAGAACGACCAGACCTTGCACGGCGGTCGCATCGAACCCTTTCAGCGCTTCTTCGCCGCCGTCGAGCAGCACAACTTGCCGATCAAGATGACCTTCGACATCGGTAACTGGCAGTGGCAGGACCAGTCCGCCGCCAACGCTGCGCGCCTGTTGGGCCGCCACGTCGGTTACGTGCATTGCAAAGCCGTGGCCCGCCGGCCGGACGGCAAACTGGTGGCGGTGCCACCGACGGTCAGTGACCTGCATCTGTGGGAACAACTGTTGCGGCACATGGCCCAAGGCGTTATGCGCGCCGCCGAATATCCGTTGCAGGGCGAAGATCTGGTGCAACTGACCACGGAGCACGTCGCCGCCCTCGCCCGCCTCGGCCAATCCCGTCTGGAGCCTGCTCATGTCTGAGATCGATATTCTCTCGTTCGGCGAAACCATGGCGATGCTGGTCGCTGAGCAGACCGGTGATCTGGCGGCGGTCGAGCACTTTCACAAGCGCATCGCCGGAGCCGACAGCAATGTCGCGATCGGCCTTTCGCGCCTGGGGTTCAACGTCGCTTGGCTGAGCCGGGTCGGCAATGATTCGCTCGGGCGTTTTGTGGTCGAGACCTTGATCAAGGAAGGTCTGGATTGCAGCCACGTCGACGTCGATAAACAGCACCCGACCGGTTTCCAGTTCAAATCGCGCAATGACGATGGCAGCGATCCGCAAGTCGAGTACTTCCGTCGTGGTTCGGCGGCCAGTCACCTGTCGCCGCAGTCGATCACCGACAACCTGCTCGGCGCCCGCCATCTGCACGCCACCGGCATTCCGCCGGCGCTGTCGGCCTCGGCGCGAGCCATGTCGTTTGAACTGATGACGCGTATGCGTGAGGCCGGGCGCAGCGTTTCCTTCGACCCCAATCTGCGCCCGAGCCTGTGGGCCAGCGAGCGCGAGATGATCAGCGAGATCAACCGCCTCGCCGCCCTCGCCCATTGGGTGTTACCGGGGTTGAGCGAAGGTCGTTTGCTGACCGGTTTTGAAGATCCGGCGGACATCGCCGCGTTTTATCTCGATCAAGGTGCCGAAGCAGTGGCGATCAAACTCGGACCGGAGGGTGCCTATTACCGCACGCATCTGGCGTCGGGATTTGTCGCCGGAGTGCCGGTGGCGAAAGTCGTCGATACGGTCGGTGCCGGTGATGGTTTTGCGGTGGGGATGATCAGTGCCCTGCTCGAACATCAGGGTTTTGCCGAGGCGGTGCAGCGCGCGAACTGGATTGGCAGTCGGGCGGTGCAGAGTCGCGGGGATATGGAAGGGTTGCCGACCCGCCAGGAGTTATCGGTTGAGTTTCAGGCCGCCTTCGCGAGCAGGCTCGCTCCCACAGGGGTTATGTGAGCTCAGAAAATCCACTGTGGGAGCGAGCCTGCTCGCGAAGAGGCCCGCCTAGTCACTGCAAATAATTGAACCTGCTGCGACAAAAACAACAAGCTCAGGAGCAAGACCATGAAAACCGCAACCCTCGCCACCCGCCGCTGGTGGTACATCATGCCGATCGTGTTCATCACCTACAGCCTGGCGTATCTCGATCGCGCCAACTACGGTTTCGCCGCCGCGTCCGGCATGGCCGCCGACCTGATGATCACCCCGGGCCTGTCATCGCTGCTCGGCGCGCTGTTCTTCCTCGGTTACTTTTTCTTCCAGGTGCCGGGCGCGATCTACGCGCAAAAACACAGCGTGAAGAAGCTGATCTTCGTCAGTCTGATCCTTTGGGGCGGCCTTGCGACGCTGACCGGCGTGGTCTCCAACGCCTATTGGCTGATCGTCATCCGCTTCATGCTCGGCGTGGTCGAAGCGGCGGTGATGCCAGCGATGTTGGTGTATCTGTGCCACTGGTTCACCCGTGCCGAACGCTCACGGGCAAACACCTTTCTGATCCTCGGCAACCCGGTAACGATGCTGTGGATGTCGGTGGTCTCGGGGTACCTGGTGCAGCATTTCAGCTGGCGCTGGATGTTTATCATTGAAGGCTTGCCGGCGGTGATCTGGGCGTTTATCTGGTGGCGTCTGGCCGATGATCGTCCGGCCCAGGCCAAGTGGCTGAGTGATCAGGAGAAGCAGGATCTGGAAAGCGCTCTGGCCGCTGAGCAGGTCGGTATCAAAGCGGTGAAGAACTACGCCGAGGCGTTCCGTTCGCCGAAGGTGATCATTCTCGCGCTGCAGTTTTTCTGCTGGAGCATCGGCGTCTATGGCTTCGTGTTGTGGCTGCCGTCGATTCTCAAGGCCGGCGCACAAATGGACATGATCGAAGCCGGTTGGCTGTCGGCGCTGCCGTACCTGGCGGCGGTGATCGGCATGCTCGCGGTGTCGTGGGGTTCGGACAAGTTGCAGAAGCGCAAAAGTTTCGTCTGGCCACCGCTGCTGATCGCGTCAATTGCGTTCTACGGCTCTTACGCACTGGGCGCTGAGCACTTCTGGTGGTCGTACACATTGCTGGTGATTGCCGGCGCCTGTATGTACGCGCCTTACGGGCCGTTCTTTGCCATCGTCCCGGAAATTCTCCCGGCCAACGTCGCCGGTGGCGCGATGGCGCTGATCAACAGCATGGGTGCGCTCGGCTCGTTCGGCGGTTCGTATCTGGTCGGTTACCTGAACAGTTCCACCGGTTCGCCCGGCGCTTCGTATCTGTTGATGAGCGGCGCGTTGCTGCTGTCGGTGGTGCTGACGATTTTTCTCAAGCCCGGCGCCAGTGATCGCGTCGTGGCCAAAGCCACTGCGCCACGTCCGGTGCCGGCGCATCCCTGAATTGAAGAGAACATTGCGATGAAAAAGCAGGTTGTGTTGTACAAGAAACTCTCGCCAGCGTTGATGGCGCGTCTGCAGGAACACTGCGACGTGACACTGATCGACAGCCTCGACGCCGACGGCCTCATGCAACTGCGTGATGCCCTGCCCCGTGCTCACGGTTTGCTCGGCGCCAGCCTGAAGCTCGATGCTGCGTTGCTCGATCTGGCGCCGCAATTGGAGGCCATCGCCAGCGTCTCGGTGGGCGTCGACAACTACGACATCGATTACCTGAGCCGGCGCAAGATCCTGCTGAGCAACACCCCGGACGTGCTCACCGAAACCACCGCTGACACCGGTTTTGCGTTGATCCTCGCCGCCGCCCGGCGTGTGGTCGAGCTGGCGAACATGGTGCGCAGCGGCCAATGGAATCGCAACATCGGCCCGGCGCATTTCGGCACCGATGTGCATGGCAAGACGCTGGGCATCATCGGCATGGGCCGCATCGGCGAAGCGTTGGCCCAGCGTGGGCATTTCGGTTTTGGCATGCCGGTGATCTATCACAGCCAGTCACGCAAACCGGCGGTCGAGGCGCGGTTTGATGCGCAATATCGCAGCCTTGAGGATCTGCTCAAGCAGGCCGATTTCATTTGCCTGACCTTGCCACTGACGGCGCAAACGGAAGGTTTGATCGGTGCCGAGCAGTTTGCCTTGATGCGTCCGGAAAGCATTTTCATCAATATCTCGCGGGGCAAAGTGGTGGATGAAGCGGCGATGATCGAGGCGCTGCGTCATCAACGCATTCGTGCGGCGGGGCTGGATGTGTTCGAGCGTGAGCCGTTGCAGCATGACTCGCCGTTGTTGCAACTGAATAATGTGGTGGCGACGCCGCACATGGGCTCGGCGACGTATGAGACGCGCGAAGCGATGGCGCGCTGTGCGGTGGAGAATTTGCTCGCGGCGCTGGCTGGGGAAAAACCGGCGAATCTGGTGAATCCATCAGCCTGGCAGGGCTGAGTTAATCGGTGGCTGTAGTGCCGCCTTCGCGAGCAAGCTCGCTCCCACATTTGAAACGCATTCCCCTGTGGGAGCGAGCCTGCTCGCGAAGAGGCCGGAACAGGCAACACACAACCATCAGGCACTACGCGCCTGTAACAGCTGCGCCGCACACAGCGCAATCCGCGCACAGGCATCCGCCAGTTTCACCCGATCGACCACCAGACCAATCCGGATGTGCCCCGCCGCACTCGGCCCGAACGCTTCACCGGCCAGCACCGACACGCCATAACCTTCCAGCAACTGCTCGGCAAACGCCTGAGCGCCAAGGCCCGTCTGGCGCACATCAACCATCACGAACATGCCGCCATCGGGGCGAATCGGGTGCAGCCCCGGGCAACCGCGCAACCGTTCGCACACCAGATCGCGGCGCAAGCGATATTCCTCGCGCATGTGGGTCACTTCCGGCAGATCGGTTTCCAGCGCAATTTGCGCGGCTTTCTGCACAAAGTCCGGCAGACCAAACAGCATGCTCAACGACAGGTTGACCAGATGCTCGGCCAATGGCCGCGGCCCGATCATCCAGCCGATACGCCACCCTGTCATGGCGTGGGATTTCGACAGGCTGTTGATCGTCGCCGTGCGTACCGCCATGCCCGGCAAACTCGCCGGGCTGACATGCTCGCCTTCGTACAGCAAATCGCTGTAGACCTCGTCGCTGATCAGCCACAAGTCATGCCGTACGCACAACGCCGCCAGCTCCTGCCAGATCAGCAGCGACAGACTCGCGCCGGAGGGGTTATTCGGGCTGTTGAGTAACAGCGCACGGGTTTTAGCGGTGATCCGCGCGGCGACATCGGCGGGATCCACGCGAAAGCCGTTTTCCGGACGGACCGGCACCGGTACCACCGTCGCGCCGCACGCGCCGAACACACCTTCATAAGTGACGTACATCGGTTCGGCGACGATCACTTCGTCGCCCGGATCGAGCAAACACTGTGCGACCGAATACACCGCGCACTGCGCGCCGGGCATGACGATCACATCATCGGCATCGACAGCCTGACCACTGCGCCGACGATGCCGTTCGGCAATCAACTTGCGCAGCGCCAAACGACCGCGCACTTCGGAATAATGCGTATCGCCCGCCAGCAAACTGTCGATCGCGCCATGAATAATCGGCAGTGGCGTATCGAAATCCGGATCGCCGACACTCAACAGCAAGACATCGACACCTTCGGCGCGCAACTCCAGCGCTCGGTCATGAATCTGCCAGGCTGACGCCCCCTCTCCGGCGATTCGTTGGGTCAAGGCTGAATAGCGCATGTACGTCTCCTGATTGCGCGGTCTCCAGCCTTCACCGTATCTCAAATCACGAAACGCGCCACCATCGCGTTCAAATCCACCGCCAGGCGCGACAGTTCATGGGTCGCGGCGCTGGTCTGGTTCGCCCCGGCGGCCGATTGCGTGGCCAGATCGCGGATGTTGACCAGGTTGCGGTCGACTTCACGCGAGACCTGCGCCTGCTCTTCCGAGGCGCTGGCGATGACCAGGTTGCGCTCGTTGATCTGATGGATCGACTGGGTGATCTGCTCCAGCGCCACGCCGGCCGCTCGGGCCATTTCCAGGGTCGACTGGGTGCGCTGGTTGCTTTGCTGCATCGACGAAACCGCTTCACCGGTGCCGTTCTGGATGCCGGCGACCATTTTTTCGATTTCCTGGGTCGACTGCGCGGTGCGGTGGGCCAAGGCGCGCACCTCGTCCGCGACCACGGCGAAGCCGCGTCCAGCTTCACCCGCACGTGCCGCTTCGATGGCGGCGTTAAGCGCCAGCAGGTTGGTCTGTTCGGCGATGGCGCGGATCACGTCGAGCACTTTGCCGATGTCGCGGCCCTGCGCGGCGAGGCCTTCGATCATTTGCGCAGTGTTCTGCACGTCGTGGGTCATGGTCTGGATCGCGTCGACGGTTTTCACCACTTGATCGCGACCTTCGCGGGCGGCGTGGGTCGACTGGTTCGAGGCTTCAGAGGTCGACACGGCATTGCGCGCGACTTCTTCCACAGCGGCGGTCATCTCGTTGACGGCGGTGGCGGCTTGTTCGATTTCGTTGTTCTGTTGTTGCAAGCCACGGGACGCCTCTTCGGTGACCGCGCTGAGCTCTTCAGCGGCGGCGCCCAGTTGCGTGGCAGAACCGGCGATCTGTTCGATGGTTTTGCGCAGGTTGGTCTGCATCGCGGCCAGTGCTTCGAGCAGGCGCGCCGGTTCGTCCTTGCCATCGACTTCGATGTTTTTGGTGAGGTTGCCACTGGCGATGGTTTGCGCGGCCTGCACGGCGCGGTTCAACGGTGTGACAATGCTGCGGGTCAACAGCAAGGCGAGCAACACCGTGGCCAGTGCGGCAAACACCGAAACGATGATGATGCCGGTAATGGCGCTGTCGTAATGTTCGCCGGCCTGACTGGAAGCGACTTTCGCGTCAGCGGCGTTGATCGCGATGAGTTTGTTGAGCTGTTCGCCCATCTGGTCGGTGCCGTCCTTGATCCGCGTGTTGATCAGGGTACGCATCTCATCGACTTTGTCCTGGCGCGACAGCTCCATCATCTGGTTTTGCGCTTGCAGGTAGTTATCGAGCGTTGCTGCGAAAGCCCGATATTGTGCGGTCTCTTCGTCGCCAGCCGGCAGCGCGGCGTAGCTGGCCTGGGCACTGCGGACCTTGTCCACCAGCACGCCGATGCGCGTCTGGGCTTCTTGCAAACCTGCCGGATCACGGTTGACCAGAATACGGAACGACAGAATGCGCAGGCGCAGGACGTTTTCTGTCACGACACCGAGATAGCCGACGCTGGGCAGTTGATTCGTCGCCATGTCAATGGACGCCTGGCGGATGGTGGTCATGCGGTTGACGGCGAACACGCCGAGCACGATCACCAACAAGGCGATAAAGGCAAAACCGAGGAAGGCACGCGGCGCGATATTCAGGTTACGCAAGGACATAGTTGGACTCTCGGAAGATAGAAACTACCAGCGTCCATGCCGTGATCACTGGCCCGGAGGGCGGGCTTCAGTCCGGCGTCACTGTTTTAGGAGATTTTGTGCGCGCCTGATCCTTGTATCGGCCAGGCTTTAGGAAGATTGCGGGTCAAGAGCAATTATTTTTCAGGGTGTTACAAGATTGAAACACCCTGTGAGTCAGATTCAAACGTTGTGTTTGGCCATTTGCCAGACGCGGGCGATGTCGGTGGCGCGTTCACGCAACAGGCGCGGTGCTTCGGCGCAGGCCTGCGCCAGCGTCATCGGGCCGCTGGTGACGGCAAAAGCCGCGTCGATGCCGTGCTCGTAAAGTGCCTGATAACCCTCGCCCAATGTCCCGGCGATAACGATTACGGGCACTGCGTGCCGTTTGGCAATCCGCGCGACACCGAACGGCGTCTTGCCGCGCAGGGTTTGCGCATCGAATCGCCCTTCTCCGGTAATCACCAGGTCCGCGCCGTTGACGGCTTCAGCAAGGCCGACCAGTTCGGCGACCACCTCAACCCCGGCTTGAAATTGCGCGCCAAGGAAAGCCTTGGCGGCAAACCCCAGACCACCTGCCGCGCCGCTGCCCGGCTCATCGCGCACATCTTTATCCAACGCCTGCGCGCACAATTGGGCG
Source organism: Pseudomonas fluorescens (assembly GCF_001648775.1). Lineage (GTDB taxonomy): Bacteria > Pseudomonadota > Gammaproteobacteria > Pseudomonadales > Pseudomonadaceae > Aquipseudomonas > Aquipseudomonas fluorescens_M. The sequence continues at coordinate 93,313 of NZ_LVEJ01000010.1, read as the reverse complement.
AAGTGCCCCAAGGCCTGATCGAGTTGCTGCACTTGCGCCGGTGAGGCACCTTTCTGCGGGCCGAAAATCACTGAAGCGCCGTGCGGACCGCAGAGTGGGTTATTCACGTCCGCCGCAATATCGAAGCGCACGTGCGCCAGTCGCGGATCGAGTTCGCTCAGATCGACACGCGCCAGTTGCGCCAATGCCAAGCCGCCGGGCACCAGCGTCTGCCCCTGCGCATCGAGCAATTTCACGCCCAAGGCCTGCACCGCTCCGGCGCCGCCGTCGTTGGTCGCGCTGCCGCCAATGGCCAGAATCACCCGCTGCGCGCCGGCGTCCAGCGCGGCACGAACCAGTTCGCCGGTGCCGAAAGTGCTGCTGATGCAGGCATCGCGTTGGCCAAGCGGCACCAATTGCAAACCGCTGGCCTCGGCCATTTCGATGATCGCTGTGTGGTTGTGCGGCAGCCAGCCCCACGCAGCGTCGACCGGCGCGCCCAACGGGCCACGTACGCGGGTACGGCGCAGTTCGCCTTCACAGGCGGCGAGAATCGACTCGACCGTGCCTTCGCCGCCGTCGGCCATCGGGCATTTGACCAGTGTCGCGTGCGGCCAGACCTGCGCCAGGCCCAACGCAATGGCCTCGGCGACGCCTTGGGCACTCAGGCTGTCCTTGAACGAATCGGGGGCGATGACGATCTTCATGCGAATTCTCCAGTTGCAATGCCCCTCATGCTGCCAGTCGGCTTGCGCATTGACGCCTGTCCGCTGCACAAGCGGCGTGGGCGTTTATTGTTCATTTCCACAAAAGGATTGTTATTGAAGGCGCTGACGCCTTCGCGAGCAAGCTCGCTCCCACATTTGAAATGCGTTCCCCTGTGGGAGCGAGCTTGCTCGCGAAGGCTTCCTTATAGGCGCCCAATCAATTCGGATCTGTCTGTGGCAGCAGTTGCACCCCAAGATAAAGCGCCAACATCCCATCGAGCCGCAATGGATCGACCCCGCTCAACTCGGCGATCCGCTCCATCCGATAACGCAGACTGTTGCGATGAATCCCCAAGGCATCGGCACACGCCTGGCTCTGCCCGTCGTGTTCGCACCAACTGCGCAGTGTCGCCAGCAACTGGCCGTTGGCGTCCTTGGCGATGACCTTGCGCAACGGTTTGAGCAGTTCATCCAGCGCATCATCATTGCGATGCCGCCACAACATGACCGGCAAGCGATAACGATGCAGCGTCAGCAGCCGTGAATGCGGCAACACTTCACGGCCATAGGCGAGCAAATCGCCGACGCGTCGATAACAACGACGCAACCCGGTCAGTCCATCCGCCTGGCCACCGACGGCAATACGCAAAATGTTCCAGCCCAGCCCATCGAGTTTTTCCAGCAGGCGATCATGCTCGACGTTGTGACTCGCCGGACGACACCACAGCAGTGACGATTTGGCCGAACTCACGCACCAGCTATCGGGATAACGCGACATCAACCAGGCACTCAGCGCCTCCACCGTTTGCCCCGGCCCATGCTCCAGACCCAGTTCGAACAGATACGGCACCCGCGTCAATTGCGGTTTGAGCCCGAGTTGCTGCGCCTCATCAACCAGGCGCGGCGAATCCCCCGCCTCGCTCAGCAGCAGCGCCAGCAGATCATCACAACGCTGCCGCCGCCATTGCTGCTCGGCCTGCTGGTTACGCTGACCGACGAGCATTTCGGCGGTCATGCGCACCAACTGCGCGTAGGTGCGCAATTGCTCCGGCTCACCGGTAATGCCAAGCACGCCGATCAAGCGCTGATCGAGCAACAGCGGCAAATTGATGCCCGGCTGCACCCCCTTCAAATGCACTGCGGTTTGCGCATCGATCTCCACCACCCGACCGTTGGCCAACACCAGTTGCGCGCCTTCGTGACGGGTGTTGATGCGCTCCGGCTCGCCACTGCCGAGGATCAGCCCCTGGCTGTCCATGACGTTGACGTTGTAGGGCAAAATGGCCATGGCCCGGTCGACGATGTCCTGGGCGAGGTCGTGATCGAGTTCGAACATAAGCGCTGGAATCCTTGAAAACAGGCACGGACAAGTTGTTCACCCGCACAGGGTCTGACGGCAAACCCTGTGCTCAGGCACAAAGACAATCCGGCCAAAGGTGACCGAGACTCTCAGGGCGATCAACGTTACCCTTTGCATCGCAAAAAATCATAATAAAGAGAGAGCCGCTATGTCGCACAGCGCCGCAGCTACCCAGACCATCGAAGACGATAAAAACGCCGTCTACAAACGCATCACCCTGCGTTTGATCCCCTTCATTTTCATCTGCTACTTGTTCAACTACCTCGACCGGGTCAACGTTGGATTTGCCAAACTGCAGATGCTCGACGCCCTGAAATTCAGCGAAACCGTGTACGGCCTCGGCGCCGGGATTTTCTTCATTGGCTACGTGCTGTGCGGCGTGCCGAGCAACCTGGCGTTGACCAAATTCGGTCCACGGCGCTGGATTGCAGTGATGATGATCACCTGGGGCACGCTGTCGACCTGCCTGTTGTTCGTCACCACACCCACCGAGTTCTACACCCTGCGTTTGTTTACCGGCGCGGCCGAAGCCGGGTTTTTCCCGGGCGTCGTGTTGTACCTCTCGCAGTGGTTCCCGACCTTCCGCCGTGGGCGGATCATGGCGCTGTTCATGTCGGCGATCCCGGTGTCCGGTTTGCTTGGCAGCCCGTTCTCTGGCTGGATTCTCAATCACTTCGCCGCAGGGCAAGGTGGTTTGGACGGCTGGCAGTGGATGTTTCTGCTGCAAGGCATTCCGACGGTGATCCTCGGCGCCCTTGCCTATTTCCTCCTGAGCGACAGCTTCGCCAACGCCAAGTGGCTGACGCCGCATGAGCGCGCGGTGCTTGAGGCCGATCAGGCCGAAGACCTGGCGAACAAGCCGAAAACCACCTCCGATTCGTTGTTGGCGGTGTTCAAGAACCCGGCGATCTGGGCGTTCGGCCTGATCTATTTCTGCATTCAGAGCGGCGTGTACGCGATCAACTTCTGGCTGCCGTCGATCATCAAGAACCTCGGTTTCAGCGATAACCTGGTGATCGGCTGGCTGAGTGCGATTCCGTATCTGCTGGCGGCGGTGTTCATGCTGGTGGTCGGGCGTTCGGCGGACTTGCGTAAAGAACGTCGCTGGCACTTGGTGGTGCCTATGCTGATGGGCGCGATCGGTCTGGTGATTGCGGTGAATTTCGCCGCTAACCCGGCGATTGCGATTCTGGGTCTGACCATTGCCACCATGGGCGCGCTGACCGGCCTGCCGATGTTCTGGCCGGTGCCGACCGCGATGTTGAGCGCGGGCGCTGCGGCCGGTGGCCTGGCGTTGATCAACTCGATGGGGCAGATGGCTGGCTTCCTCAGCCCGTATCTGGTGGGTTGGGTCAAGGACAGCACGGGGTCGACCGATGCGGCGTTGTATCTGTTGGCGGGTGTGATTGTGGGCGGGAGTCTGCTCGCGTTGCGCATGACGCGGACGTTGCGCGCTTGAGGTTTTGATGCGAGGAAGAACGGCCCTTTTCAGGGCCGTTTTTTATTGGGGGTTCGGCTTGGGGTTTGTGGTGTTCGGTAGATCTGTTCCCCCTCACCCCAGCCCTCTCCCCCAGGGGGGCGAGGGGGGAAAGGGAGCCGATTGCCGTGCTTTTCAAGATTTGAGTTCGACTCGGGAGAAGCGAGCCGATTTTGGTGCTTTTCAAGGCCTGAGTTCGACTCGGTAGTGCACGTCGGCGTAACTCGCTCAAACACCACGGTCGGTCCCCTCTCCCCCAGGGGGGCGAGGGGGGAAAGGGAGCCGATTGCCGTGCTTTTCAAGATTTGAGTTCGACCGGGAGAAGGGAGCCGATTTTGGTGCTTTTCAAGGCCTGAGTTCGACTCGGTAGTGCACGTCGGCGTAACTCGCTCAAACACCACGGTCGGTCCCCTCTCCCTCTGGGAGAGGGTTAGGGTGAGGGGCTTCTAAAGCACTGTCCTGCAAGGTCTGACCGTCAGCGGTATTGAAGGCCAGATGATCGAATGTCCAGGTCATACGTATCCCCCTCGATTGTTGATTGATTGCAGTGTCAACCCTTGCCAATCACAGAAAAATCCCGCAAAAACGCAAAGATCTTTAAAGGATTTTTAGCAATGAGCTCGATTCTCGATCTGGAGATCTTCGTCCGTGTCGCCGATTCCGGCAGCATTTCCGCTGCCGCGCGGGCACTCGAACTGACGCCGGCCGCCGCCAGCATTGCCCTGAAACGCCTGGAAACCCGTCTCGGCATTCGCTTGTTCGCGCGTTCCACACGCAGCATGCGTCTGACGGAAGAAGGTCGGCAATACCTCGAGAGCGTGCGTCTGGCGCTGGCGGCACTGGCCGAAGGCGAGCTGGCGCTGAAGCGGCAGAGCGAGGGCCTCAGCGGCGTGCTGCAATTGGCGGCGCCCTCCGACTTCGGGCGCAACGTGTTGCTGCCGTGGCTGGACGACTTCAAGCGCGAGCACCCGCATATTCAGCTGCAATTGCTACTCAACGACCGGCATGCCGATTTGTTCCGCGAGACCGTTGACGTCGCGCTGCGCTTCGGCGTGCCGAGCGATTCGACACTGGTGGCGTTGCCGATTCTGCCGCAGCACCGGCGTGTCGCCTGCGCCAGCCCTGACTATCTGGCACAACATGGCACCCCGCAACATCCCGGCGAATTGAGCGAGCACAGCGCCCTGCTCTATTTGCGTAATGGCCGGCCCTACAACACCTGGCGGTTCACGCGCGACGATGAAATCGTCGAAGTCGAAGTGCATGGCGACTACCTCAGCGACGACGGCGAAGTGGCCCGGCGCTGGGCGTTGGCCGGGCATGGCATCGCCTACAAAGCCTGGCTCGACGTCGCCCAGGACGTGCAGGCCGGACGCTTGCTGACGCTGTTCGATGACTGGCAGGGCGAAAGTGTGCCGTTCAATCTGCTTTGTCCGCATCGGGTGCAAGTGTCCGAACGGGTCAAGGTGTTGCAGGTATTTTTGCGCGAGCGTTGTGCGGCATTGCGCCGATAAATGACTTTGCCGCGTCACCTGCTTCTGGTATTTGATTAAGGCTTTCCCCGCGACAAAAAGGATATCGGCATGAGCTATCGCACACTGGGGCATTCGGGGTTGCAGGTGTCCACCCTCACCCTCGGCACGATGATGTTCGGCGAGCAGACCAGCGCAGAAGACTCGCTGCGCATCATCGACAAGGCCTGGGATCAGGGAATCAATTTCATCGACACCGCCGACGTCTATACGCAAGGCCGCTCGGAAGAGATCGTCGGCGAAGCGATCGCCCGGCATCGGCAGGAATGGGTGTTGGCGACCAAGGTCGGTTTCGGCCCGGTGGACGGCTTGCCGAACCGCAGCGGTTTGAGCCGTAAACATATCTTCAACGGCATCGAGGCCAGCCTGACCCGGCTCGGCACCGACTATCTCGACATCTATTACCTGCACCGCGAAGACCACAACACACCCCTGGAAGTGACCGTGTCGGCGATTGGCGATCTGATTCGTCAGGGCAAGATTCGCTACTGGGGTTTGTCGAACTATCGCGGCTGGCGGATTGCCGAGGTGATCCGCGTCGCCGACAACCTTGGCGTTGATCGCCCGGTGATCAGCCAGCCGCTGTACAACATCGTCAACCGCCAGGCCGAAACCGAGCAAATCACCGCCGCGCAAACCTACGGCCTCGGCGTAGTGCCTTACAGCCCGCTGGCGCGTGGTGTGCTCAGTGGCAAATACGCACCGGACATCAAACCGGACGCCAACAGCCGCGCCGGGCGCCAGGACAAACGCATTCTGGAAACCGAATGGCGGGTGGAATCCTTGCGCATCGCCCAGCAGATTCATCAGTACACCGAACAGCGCGGTGTCGGCATGGTTGAATTCGCGATTGCCTGGGTATTGAACAACCGCGCGGTCACCTCGGCGATTGTCGGGCCGCGCACTGAGGCGCAATGGGACGCTTACAGCAAGGCGCAGGCGGTGAAGATCAGCGCCGAGGACGAAGCGTTTATTGACTCGCTGGTGACGCCGGGGCATGCGTCGACACCGGGGTTCAACGATGTGAGCCATTTTGTGTCGGGGCGTAAACCGCATCAGGTTTAGGCTTTTCCCTAACCCCCAACAGCCGATACAATCGGCTGTTTTTGAATGAATCAAGCGCGATCCAACGGAAAAAGTGATCGATCGTCCGGAATTTGCCAGGGATTAGCACATGTCCAATCGCTCCGCCGAGCTCTCCCGGAAGCCACTGCGCGGGTTGCTGCTTAAACTCCTGGGCGACAAAAAAGATCTGCGCCTGCCCTCTTCGGCCATAGAGCCTGCAACAGTCGGCGATCGCCAACCCTCACTGGCCTACCGTGCGGACATTGACGGACTTCGCGCGATCGCGGTTCTGCTGGTGTTGATTTTCCACGGCGGTCTTGCGCTTTTCCCGTCCGGTTTTATCGGCGTCGATATCTTCTTCGTGATCTCGGGTTATCTGACTACCGCGATCATCATGAAGTCGCTTCACCAAGGCACGTTCACTTTCTCAGGGTTCTACACACGGCGGATCTGGCGATTACAACCGGCCGTTGTGGCATTACTGGTCGTCACATTGCTGGTCACGACGCTGCTGTATTTGCCCGATGACTACATCGACTTTCTCAAAAGCGAAAAGTACACCTCGTTAATCATCTCCAACCAGTACTTTTCCAAGGTGACCACGGGTTACGCCACACCCGACGCGGCAAGCCTGCCGCTGTTGCACACCTGGTCGCTGGCCATCGAATGGCAATGGTATCTGGCCCTGCCGCTGGGCCTCTGGTTGCTCCACCGCTACTTGGCGAAAAACGTTTTCAACATGGCTGTGTTCGGCTTGACCGTGGCGGCCATGGCACTCGCGTTGTACCTGTCCTACAACGTTCCTGATAAAAATTACTACTTCTTCACCGCGCGGATTTTTGAATTGATGATCGGCTCCTGTGCGGTGATCTTCAGCACGGGCACGTTCAGGCTCAGTCGTCTGAGTGCCTCTCTGGTCTGTGCGCTTTCGCTTGTGACGATTATCTATTGCGCGACCCGCGACGATATCTTGCCGGGCTTTCCGCAATACCACGCCATCGCCGTGTGCCTCGCCACTGCTGCGTTGCTGTTTCAGGGTATTGGCGATGCGAGCATCACCTCGAAGTTGCTGGCGTTCAAACCCCTGGTGTTTATCGGCACCCTCTCTTACTCCCTGTACTTGTGGCATTGGCCAATCCTCGCGGTGATGAGTTACATGGGCATCGCCCTCACCCCGCCAGTCACGATCGTTTACTTCGTCGCCACCTTCCTTACCGCCTGGCTTTCCTATGTGCTGATCGAAAACAAGTTCCGCAAGGCAAGACTTGGCTTTGGCAAAACGCTGGTAGTGCTGATGGTTGTGCCCGCTGTCGGCCTGTCGCTGCTGCACGCTGCCAGCGTCAGAAACGAAGGCTGGCCGAGCCGCTTCAATCAAGGTTACAGCGATGTGTTCAACGGCTTGAAAGCTGCTGTTCCGGGCACTCGGGAGGCATGTCTGGGGGTCAGCGATGGCGCCGATCCTGGCTGCCTGTCGGGCGCCGCGCAGGCTGCACCACAAATATTGCTGATGGGCGATTCGTTTTCCAATCACTACTGGGGCTTTGTTGAAACACTGGCCAAGGACGCCAATCTTGCCGTGCTCACACAGGGCTACCCGGCGTGCCTGGCCTTGCCCGGGATCTACCTCTACGACGAGAGTAAACACAAGAACGCATTGTTTGAAAAATGCCACAACGCCGCTAAACGCTATTACGAGATGATCGCCAAGAGGCATTTCAAGTACGTGATCGTCGGCCAGTTCTGGGAGGCCTATCTGAAGAATGACATCGTCACCCGACGCGATGACCCTCGCAGCGTGGAACTGTCGCAGCAACGCCTCGGCGTAGCGATCCGTAAAGCGTTGGATATCATTGTCGAATCCGGTGCGACGCCAGTGTTTCTGGAGAACACCCTGCCCATGCCACCGGGTATCAATACCTGTCTGCTGCAACAGGTGAAGTTGCGCGGGTTGATGGGCAGTGCCGAGCAAAGCAGTCTCTGCGCAACGGCGCCATGGTCCGGGGCCAAGGAGCCGGTGCTGGAAAAACTCTTCAATGACCTGAAAGCCGAATACCCCGGATTGATCGTCATTGACCCGAAAATCGTCCAGTGCAAAGACGCTGCGTGCATGACCAGCGTCGATGGTTTGCCGGTCTATCGTGACATTGGGCACATCACCGATTACGCCTCTTACAAGTTCGGCGAGATGTATATCAAGCGCTTCGGCAACCCCTTGCAGGTTGCACAATAAGGTTTCGAGCCGGGCCACACTGACTACGCTTGTTAACAGCAATGTGTGCGTGTGGAGAATATTGAGCATCTGGCCAATATTCAGCACAAAAACCACGTATCCTTCGCGCCCCGTTTGACCATCAACCCCGCGAGGACAGTTTGTCTAAAGGTATCGCTCTATCGGTTTCAGCCTCGGTGCTGTTTGCCGTCATGTATTACTACACCTCGTTGCTCACGCCGTTGAGTGGCGTGGAGATTTTCGGCTGGCGGATGCTGCTGACCGTGCCGTGCATGACCGTGTTCATGCTGGTGTCGGGCGAATGGCGGCGGGTGTTGGAACTGGTCCGGCTAATGACCGCGAAGCCGAAGCTGATCGGCGGGCTGATCGTCTCGGCCGCCCTGCTCGGCGTGCAACTGTGGCTGTTCATGTGGGCGCCGCTCAATGGCTACAGCCTTGATGTTTCGCTGGGATACTTCCTGCTGCCACTGGCGATGGTGCTGACCGGACGGATTGCCTACGGCGAAAGCCTCTCGTACCTGCAAAAAATTGCAGTGTTCTTCGCCAGTTTGGGCGTGCTCAATGAGCTGTATCAGGTCGGCGGTTTTTCCTGGGCGACGCTGGTGGTCGTGGTCGGTTATCCGCTGTACTTCGTGCTGCGCAAATACCTGAAGACCGACAACCTCGGCGGTTTGTGGGTCGACATGACCCTGATGCTGCCAGTGGCGTACTGGTTCGTGCAGGGCGGCGAGCAGGGTTTTGGCGTGTTCGATCAATACCCGGGGCTGATGTGGCTGATCCCGCTGCTCGGTTTGATCAGTGCATCGGCGCTGGTGGTGTACATCATTGCCAGCCGCTTGCTGCCGTTCAGTCTGTTTGGCTTGTTGAGTTATGTTGAGCCGGTGCTGCTGCTCGGTGTGGCGTTGCTGCTCGGTGAGAGCATCAAGTCCGGTGAATGGCTGACGTACATTCCGATCTGGCTGGCGGTTGTGGTGCTGGTCTTCGAAGGCTTTAAACACCTGATGCGCCAACGCCGCCCATAAGCGCAACACAAAACAAATGTGGGAGCCAGCCTGCTGGCGATTGCAATCTGTCAGTCAACATCAATGTTGAATCTGAAGACGCTATCGCCAGCAGGCTGGCTCCCACAGTTTTTAGCGGGGTAGCGGATTATTCGGTAGCGAGCACACCACGACGCACCTGATCACGCTCGATCGACTCGAACAGGGCCTTGAAGTTGCCTTCGCCGAAACCATCATCGCCTTTGCGCTGGATGAACTCGAAGAACACCGGGCCCATCAGGGTTTCCGAGAAGATCTGCAGTAGCAGACGCTTGTCGCCCTGCTCCGACGCGCCGTCGAGGAGGATGCCGCGCGATTGCAGCTGATCGACCGGCTCGCCGTGATTCGGCAGACGACCTTCGAGCATTTCGTAATAAGTGTCCGGCGGCGCGGTCATGAAGCGCATGCCGATCTTCTTCAACTGATCCCAGGTCTTGATCAGGTCGTCGGTGAGGAACGCAACGTGCTGGATGCCCTCGCCGTTGAACTGCATCAGGAACTCTTCGATCTGCCCGGCGCCCTTCGACGATTCTTCGTTCAACGGGATACGAATCATGCCGTCCGGTGCGGTCATCGCTTTCGAGGTCAGGCCGGTGTATTCGCCCTTGATGTCGAAGTAGCGGATTTCGCGGAAGTTGAACAGCTTCTCGTAGAAGTTCGCCCAGTAGGCCATGCGACCGCGATAGACGTTGTGGGTCAGGTGGTCGATGATTTTCAAACCGGCGCCCACCGGATTGCGATCAACGCCTTCGATAAACACGAAGTCGATGTCGTAGATCGAACTGCCTTCGCCAAAACGGTCGATCAGGTACAGCGGCGCACCGCCAATGCCTTTGATCGCCGGCAGGTTCAACTCCATCGGACCGGTTTCGATGTGGATCGGCTGAGCGCCGAGTTCCAGTGCGCGGTTGTAGGCTTTTTGCGAATCCTTGACGCGGAACGCCATGCCGCAAACGGACGGGCCGTGTTCAGCCGCGAAGTACGAAGCGACGCTGTTGGGTTCGTTGTTGAGAATCAGGTTGATCGCGCCCTGACGGTACAGGTGCACGTTCTTGGAGCGGTGGGTGGCGACTTTGGTGAAGCCCATGATCTCGAAGATCGGCTCCAGCGTGCCCGGCACCGGCGATGCGAGCTCGATGAATTCAAAGCCCATCAGGCCCATTGGGTTTTCGTATAAATCTGCCATGGTGACGCCTCATCATTTCTTATCAATTAACCAGGGTTATTTGTCAGTCATGCGAGGTGGGTGGGTGGCGCACAGGAGATGCCACGCACACTGCGGGCGAGGAAGTCACCGTAGATCAGTTGAAACCCGAATATCTTCATTGTCGACCCAAGGCTCTTGCGGGCGAGGCTTCTGCTGCCAGAAGACGATTATTATTGTATGCGTAACCCGATTCTACACAGCGTAAATAGGCCTGTCTGCTCTCTCTATAAAATCCGCTTTTTTACGCCCGGTGCAAAGGCTTTGTTGCACAGGTAAATGCCCGCGAGGATCAACACGCCGCCCACGCACATGGCCGGCGTGAGTTGTTCGCCAAGCAACGCGGCGCCGAGGATCACTGCGGTCAACGGGTTGAGCGCGATGAATACGCCGGAACGCGTCGCGCCAATCTGGCGAATGCCGCGATAGTAGCCAATGTAGGCCAGCGCCGAACCGAACACGCCGAGGTAGATCAGGCTCAGCCATTGTGGCGTGCCGAGATTGCACAGCACCGTCCAGCTCAACTCGCCACGCACTGCGGCCAGCGCCCACAGCATGACCGTCCCGAGCAAAATCGAATACGTCACGGTCTGCACCGGCCCCAGCGTTTGGTTGAGGTCTCGGGAACACAGCGAATACACACCCCAGCCGACGACACAGCCGAAAATCAACAGATCGCCGATCCACGCATCTGCGGTTGCGGCCAACAGTTGCGGGTTGCGACTGACGATCACCAGGCTTGCGCCAGCAATGCACGTGGCGATACCGAGCACTTTCAATCGCCCCAGACGCTCCTTGAACAGCAGCCATGAAGCGAGGCCGATCAGCGCCGGGTTCAATGCGACAATCAACGAAGCGCGCGACGCGTTGATGTACTGCAGTCCATAAAAGAAACACAGGTTGTAAAAGAAGATCCCGAACAACCCCAGCAGCGTCAGTTGCAGCCACTGGCGACGCGTCGGTCGTGCCAGAGGCATCCGCGCCACCCACAGAAAGCCGAGCAACGCGGCGCTTGCCAGCAAAAAACGCAGGCTCGCGGCGAACATCGGACTGAGGCTGCCCGCCAGAAAGCGCCCGGCGACAAACGTGCCGCCCCAGATCATGGTCACTGCGGCCAACGTTAGATAGACCGGCATGTCGGACGATTGCGCGTGGGTTTGTTGAACATTACGCATGACGCTTCCCAAGGAAATTGAATGGATGGCGTATCATTCATCTCATTCCTGATCATCGTAAAATGAGCATTCACTCATGACCCTGACGCAACTGGAGATTTTCTCGCTGGTGGCCGAATTGCGCGGTTTCACCCTCGCCGCCCATCGTCTGGGCATTTCGCAATCAGCGGTGTCGCATGCGCTGAAATCGCTGGAGCAGGAGTTGGGTATCGAATTGCTGCGCCGGCATCAATCGCCAGTGGAACTCAGCGATATCGGTGAACAGTTGCTGCTGCGCGCACGGGCGATGCTCGGGTTGGCCAACACCCTGCGCCAGGAGGCCGCCGATGCGCGGGGGATGAAACGCGGCACATTGCGCATTGGCTCATTCGGTCCAACATCTTCGATCAAGCTGCTGCCGACTATTCTGCGGCGCTATCGCGAAGCGCATCCCGGCATCGAAGTGCACATTGATGAAGGCCCGGACCGGCAAGTGATCCAGTGGCTGGAGGAGCGACGGATCGATATCGGGTTCGTGGTGCTTCCCCAAGAGCGCTTCGATACCTTTGCCTTGATCGAAGACCAAATGGTCGCCCTGCTCCCGGCTGATCATCCTTTGGCCGCACGCACGGCCGTCGGCCTGAATGACCTCTGTGACGACCCGTTCGTACTTACCGAGGCTGGCTCGTCGGAGCTGGTTTCGCGGCTGTTCAATGCCGCGCGATTGCAGCCGAATATTCGCTACCGCTGCTCGCAATTGCTCAGCACCCTCGACACGGTCAGCCGTGGCGATGCGATCACCGTTGTGGCTGAGGGGTCGTTGCCGGATACGGCACAGCACGGCTACGTCAAAGTGCCGCTGAATCCCGTCGTCCAGCGGCAGGTCGGTCTCGCGGTGCTCGATCAGCGCCAGGCATCACCGGCGGCATTGGCCTTTATTCAATTGGCCAGCGCAATGCATCAACGATGAGCGGCACAAGCGCTGTGCGCCATCTATCATCCGTTCTGGCTGATCTGTTTTTCGGCGGCGTGCCCTTGCCCGGCCTGCATTCGAGCGCCCCACTTTCTCGCGACAGGATGCGCCCATGCCGTTAACCGTCAGACCCCGCCGCAAACGCAGCACCCGCCTTTTCATCACGCTGCTCAGCGGCCTGCTGCCTGTGGTTTTGGGCAGTGTGATTCTGTACATGCAGGCTGAACGCACCTTGCAGCAAGGTTCGCAACAGACGGCAGAAGAGGCGTTGCGCCAATTTGACCTGATGCTCGACAACACGGCGCAGGCTGCCCGGGAATTACTGCCGCTGGCCGGGCAGACGTGCGAAAACGTCAAACTGGCCCTGCGCGAGCAAGTCACCCGCCGCCCGTTCGTGCGCTCGACCAATCTGGTGTGGGACGACAATCTTTATTGCAGTTCGTTATTCGGTGACTACAAGGAAGCCGTCAACGCCGGTGATTACGCCCAAGGCAAACTGTGGTTGATGAACGGCAATCCGGTGACGCCCAACACCGCATTGCTGGTTTATCGGCTGAGTGAGGGGCGCGGTGGCGCACTGACCACACTCGACGGCTATCACTTGAGCAATATTCTGCGCTTGATCGGTCGGCACACCCTGCTGTTACTGCAGGTCGGCAACAACTGGCTGTCGGCCGACGGCAAAGTCCATCAAGGCCACTTGCCGGCGCTGCCGGTGGCCCAGAGCATGCTCAATTCTTCGCACTATGCGTACAGCGTTGCCGCCGGTTTTCCCCAAGGCGAAACCTGGCGCTACATGGCTGATGAATATCCGCCGCTGTTCAGCCTGCTGATCTTTTTTGGCGTAGTGTCGGGTGCGATCGGGCATGTTTTGCAGAAACGCTCGACGTCGCCCAGCCATGAAATGCTGCGGGCGCTGGAGGCTGGCGAGTTTATTCCGTACTTCCAGCCAGTCGTGCACGGCGACAGCAAGAAATGGTCGGGCGCCGAAGTGCTGATGCGCTGGAACCACCCGAAAGAAGGACTGGTGCGCCCGGATCTGTTTATCCCGTTCGCCGAGCACTCAGGCTTGATCGTGCCGATGACCCGCGCCTTGATGCAGCAAACCGCCGCCCTGCTTGGGCCACAATCCGCCTCGTTCGCCACACCCTTCCACCTCGGCATCAACATCACGGCCAGCCATTGCCAGGACCTTGAGCTGGTCGACGATTGCCGCGAACTGCTGGCCGCGTTCGCACCCGGCAGCATCAATCTGATATTGGAGTTGACCGAGCGCGAGCTGATCGAACCCACCGACATCACTCGGCAGTTGTTTGAGCAACTGCATCAGTTGGGGGTGATGATCGCCATCGATGACTTCGGCACCGGGCATTCCAGCCTCGGCTACCTGCGCAAGTTCAATGTCGACTTCCTGAAAATCGACCAGAGTTTTGTCGCCATGATCGGCATCGACGCACTGTCGCGGCATATTCTCGACACCATTATCGAACTCTCGGCCAAACTCGATCTGGGTATTGTTGCCGAAGGTGTCGAAACCCAGGCGCAGGCCGATTATCTGACCGCACATAACGTCAACTTCCTGCAGGGTTATCTGTTCGGCAAACCGATGGCGGCGGCGGATTTCATCAGCGCATTAAGTCACCATTAACTAAATGCGGTCTGGCCGCGCCCTGCGACAAGGCGCACCAATTTGATACAAAAGACTGTGTTTGTTACATGGAGAAAAAGTCAGGATTTACTCTTGGCTCATTAACTACTACAATTTTTCATGCCTGTTGCAAGATTGGCAGGTGAGCCATTATCACCGAGTCGCTTCAAGGCTCTTGGCTTATAGCTTTGTTTGCGGTTGGTATCAGCCAAACACACTATTGGAGTAAAGATATTGTCCAGACTCGCTGAATTTCGTGCAGCTGAAAAGGCCCTTCAGGAACAGCTCAAGCAGCTGGAATCGCTGAAGAACGATGCCGGGCTCAAGAAAGAAATCGAATTCGAAGAAAAGCTCCAGGGGCTGATGAAAACCTACGGCAAAGGCCTGAAAGACATCATCGCCATCCTCGATCCGAACCCGGCAAAATCCGGTCTGCAACAGTCTGCAGCACCTAAAACCCGCCGCGCTCGCGTGGTCAAGGTTTACCAGAACCCGCACACCGGCGAACTGATTGAAACCAAAGGCGGCAACCACCGTGGCCTGAAAGCCTGGAAGGAACAGTACGGTGCAGCCACCGTTGATTCCTGGTTGCGCGGTTAATCCCACGCCAACAACAAAGCCCTGCATCATGCGGGGCTTTTTTATTGACAATATCTAACAAATGAAATGAATTTCATCACAAAGTTTGGTTTTCACCTGTAACGTTGGTGAGCCACGGCGCTAAACAATTTGATGCCTGGTGTTGCCGTCCGCGCCGAGCTTAAACTTTGTGCTTAATCCCTTCGGGTATCTAACCGCCCTTCGAATAGAACAGATGATTAAAGTTTCAGGCTGTTTCGTACCGCCACTATTTCTTCCGCGCTCGCCTTATAAACCTCGGCCTGACCGGCATACGAAAGAACATAAGCCTTATCCGCATCGACCGCCGCAACCAACGTTTGCGACAACACATGCCGACCGTTTTCGGTCACCGTGCAAGTCGTTTCCAGTGCCGACAAAGAACCCAGCGCAGCGGGATGCACCTTGTTGCAGACACTTTGATAGCCACCCTGGAAAAAGTCTTTCTGAACCGACTTGCGCATCTCCAGCAACACGCCCTGCAAATTGACCTGATGGCCCGCCTCGACCTGGGTCATGGTCAACTCCATGACCATCACCTGATTGCCATCGGCATCGTTCTTGACCGCCCGCTGGCGAAAAACCTGAGGCGCTGTGTCCGGGAGTACCTCAACCTCCCAACCTGCCGGCCACGTGATGCTTGGCTCGTTTGCTGAAACGCAAACGGCTACCAAAGAAAAACCAATTAAACCAAAGAGCCTTTTCAACAGTCGGATCATTGCCGGACGCACTCGCAGATTGAGCGGCAAAGTCTGAGCCCCGCCCGCGCGCAGGGCAAGCCTGCCTTTCATTTGGCGATGCCGGCGGGCATGCGTATCATTGCGCCCATTCACTCGCCCATAGTTATTGGAGGGCCCATGAGCCTGCACGAACTGAACACTTTCCCCGGCGTCACCGCCACGCCAGACAGCGCAACCCGCAACTTCGTCTTCAACCACACCATGCTGCGTGTGAAGGACATCACCAAGTCTCTGGACTTCTACACCCGCGTGCTGGGTTTTTCGCTGGTCGAGAAACGTGACTTCGCGGACGCCGAATTCAGCCTGTACTTCCTCGCACTGGTCGACAAAGCGCAGATCCCGGCCGACGCCGCTGCCCGCACCGAGTGGATGAAGTCGATTCCGGGCATTCTCGAACTGACCCATAACCACGGCACCGAAAATGATGCCGACTTCGCCTATCACAATGGCAACACTGATCCGCGTGGTTTTGGCCACATCTGCATTTCGGTGCCGGACATCGTGGCTGCGTGTGCACGCTTTGAAGAACTGGGCTGCGACTTCCAGAAGCGCTTGAGCGATGGCCGCATGAAGAGCCTGGCGTTCATCAAGGATCCGGACGGTTACTGGGTCGAGATCATTCAGCCTGCGCCACTGTAAAAGCTGAAAGGCCCCTCACCCTAACCCTCTCCCAGAGGGAGAGGGAACTGATTGGGGGACATTGGAGACTTACACCGACTTGATCGATTGGCGTTGAATCCATAATCGGCTGGATCTTTCAGGTCGACGGACAGCGCCAGACACCTCGGTCGGCTCCCTTTCCTTCGGGAGAGGGCTGGGGTGAGGGGCCGCTTTTAACGCGCAATAAAAAACCCGTGATCGCTCACGGGTTTTTTCATTTCTGGCTTGGCGTTATGCCGGAGCCGAAGTGCGGATCAGGTGATCAAAAGCACTCAGCGAAGCCTTGGCGCCCTCGCCTACCGCAATCACGATCTGCTTGTACGGCACAGTGGTCACGTCGCCGGCAGCGAAGATCCCCGGAATCGAAGTTTCGCCGCGGTTATCGACAATAATCTCGCCCCGTGGCGACAGCTCGATGGTGCCCTTGAGCCAGTCAGTGTTCGGCAGCAAACCAATCTGCACGAAGATCCCTTCCAGCTCGACAGTGCGCACCTCGTCAGTGTTGCGATCCTTGTAGCGCAGACCGTTGACCTTCTCGCCGTTACCGGTGACTTCAGTGGTTTGCGCACTGGTGATCACGGTGACGTTCGGCAGGCTGTGCAGTTTGCGCTGCAATACGGCATCGGCACGCAGCTGTACGTCAAACTCCAGCAGCGTTACGTGCGACACGATACCGGCCAGGTCGATGGCTGCTTCAACGCCGGAGTTACCGCCGCCGATCACTGCCACACGCTTGCCTTTGAACAGCGGGCCGTCGCAGTGCGGGCAGTACGCCACGCCTTTGTTGCGATAGTCCTGCTCACCCGGCACGTTCATTTCACGCCACCGCGCGCCGGTTGCCAGAATCACGCTCTTGGCCTTCAGGGTCGCGCCGCTGGCAAAGTGAACTTCATGCAGCTCGCCGTTTTTGCCCGGGATCAACTTGTCGGCGCGCTGCAGATTCATGATGTCGACGTCGTACTGTTTGACGTGTTCTTCCAGCGCCGTGGCCAGTTTCGGCCCTTCGGTTTCCTGTACGGAAATGAAGTTTTCGATGGCCATGGTGTCCAGCACCTGTCCGCCAAAGCGTTCAGCGGCGACGCCAGTGCGAATGCCTTTACGTGCAGCGTAAATTGCGGCCGAAGCACCGGCCGGGCCACCGCCGACGACCAACACATCAAAGGCTTCCTTGGCACTGATCTTCTCGGCCTGACGCTCGATGGCGCCGGTGTCGAGTTTGGCGAGAATCTCTTCCAGACCCATGCGGCCCTGACCGAAGTTTTCACCGTTCAAGTAGATACTCGGCACGGCCATGATCTTGCGATCGTTGACTTCGTCCTGGAACAGCGCGCCGTCGATGGCGACGTGGCGGATGTTCGGGTTGAGCACGGCCATCAAGTTCAGTGCCTGGACCACGTCCGGGCAGTTCTGGCAGGACAGCGAGAAGTACGTCTCGAAGCTGAACTCGCCTTTGAGTGAGCGGATCTGCTCGATCACTTCAACACTGGCTTTCGATGGGTGGCCGCCGACTTGCAGCAAGGCCAGTACCAGCGAAGTGAACTCGTGGCCCATCGGGATACCGGCGAAACGCAGACTGATGTCAGCGCCCGGGCGGTTGATCGAAAACGATGGCTTGCGCGCGTCGTCACCGCTGTCGATCAGCGTAATTTGGCTCGAAAGACTAGTTACGTCTTTCAGCAGTTCCAGCATTTCACGGGATTTCGCACCGTCGTCGAGGGAGGCAACGATCTCGATCGGCTGGGTGACCCGTTCCAGGTACGATTTCAACTGGGCTTTAAGATTGGCGTCCAACATACGGGCGATTTCCTTTATTTGAGGCGAAAAAAAGCCCGAGCGAATCTCGCCCGGGCATTTTTATGGGGCGGTGCAGCGTACTTAAGAAGGTGCGGCGTACCGCCCTGAGTTGCGTGTCACAGACTTAGATCTTGCCGACCAGGTCCAGGGACGGTGCCAGAGTGGCCTCGCCTTCTTTCCACTTGGCTGGGCAAACTTCGCCTGGGTGAGCAGCAACGTACTGAGCAGCCTTGATCTTGCGCAGCAGCTCGGAAGCGTCACGGCCAACGCCGCCATCGTTCAGTTCAACGATTTTGATCTGGCCTTCAGGGTTGATCACGAAGGTGCCACGGTCAGCCAGGCCAACTTCTTCGATCAGCACGTCGAAGTTGCGGGAGATGGCGTGGGTCGGGTCGCCGATCATGGTGTATTCGATTTTGCCGATGGCTGGCGAGGTGTTGTGCCAGGCAGCGTGAGCAAAGTGGGTGTCGGTGGAAACGCTGTAGATCTCTACGCCCAGTTTCTGGAAGGCAGCGTAGTTGTCAGCCAGGTCTTCCAGCTCGGTTGGGCAAACGAAGGTGAAGTCGGCTGGGTAGAAGAACACGACCGACCACTTGCCTTTCAGGTCAGCGTCCGAGACTTGAACGAAGTCGCCGTTTTTGAACGCGGTAGCTTTGAACGGTTTTACTTGGCTGTTGATGATAGGCATTGATGACTCTCCGTCAGGGTTGTGAATTCGATGGGTGAATCCTACCCACTCACTCGACGGATGGCTCATTGGCAAACCTGATGCTGCTGATTTGTTTTCGCTATTAGCTGACTCTATTAATAGAAGAAAACGATATCTACGACGAAGCCGGGTTATCCGTAATCCGAGCCATCCCCTGGAATGGGCTGACTTCAACATAGCGCATCGCGGACTTCATATCCTTCCAGCCGACGTAACTCATCAACGATTTCAAATCCCAGCCACTTTGATGGGCCCACGTGGCAAAGCCGCGGCGCAGTGAGTGACTGGTGTAGTTCTCGGCGGCAATGCCCGCGCGCTGCAGCGCCTGGCGCAGTAGAGGAATGATGCTGTTGGCGTGTAGGCCTTCCTCGTTCAGATTGCCCCAGCGGTCGATGCTGCGGAAAACCGGGCCGCGCACCAGCGCCGCCTCGGTGATCCAGTCGATGTAGGCCTGCACCGGACACAACTTCAACAACGCCGGCGCTTGGTAGGTCTGACCGAGGTTTTCCCGATCACCCTTGCTGCGTGGCAGATACAAGGTGATGCCTTTGCCGGCGTGCGCTTGCACATGTTCGATCTGTAATCGGCACAACTCATCACTGCGAAAGCCGCGCCAGAATCCCAGCAGAATCAATGCGCGATCACGGTAAGCCTTGAGCAGTAACGGGCGATCCTGCTGCTCTTTTGCGGTTTGCGCCTCCTGCTCAAGCCAATCGACGACACGCTGCAGATCCTGCAACTGCAATGGCTCCGCCTGTTTCTCCTGCGCCGGGTGCAACGCGCGAATCCCTTTGAAGACCTTGCGCACCACTGGCGCCTTGGTCGGATCGGCAAATCCTTGGCTGTTGTGCCACTGCGCCAGCGCCGACAGACGCAGTTTCAGCGTATTGATCGACAGCTCCTCGGCGTGCGCCACCAGATACCGCGCGACGCTGTCGGCCGTGGCCGGCAGGAACCCGCCCCACTTCACTTCGAAATGCTCAATGGCCGCGCGATAGCTTCGGCGCGTGTTGTCACGGGTGGCGGCTTGCAGATAGCGATCCAGATCGCTCATGGGCTGTACTTCTCGCTGGCGTACTGATTGAAGGGTGCAGACAGGCATTTTGCCGTCTGACACTGGGTAATACCAGTATATCCCGCGTCTTTAATATCAAAGGTTTATCTTTATTTTTGAGATGGTACACTGCGTACTTTAGTGGCATGTACCACAGTACGTAACCGTAGGAGTTCACATGGCCCGTGGCGGCATTACCAAAGCACTGGTGCAGATCGCGCGCACAGCGATCCTCGCCCGTGGCGAACACCCGAGCATCGATGCAGTACGCATTGAAATGGGTAACACCGGCTCGAAAACCACGATCCATCGTTACCTGAAAGAGCTGGACGACGGCGCGCAACCTATTGAAGCCTCGGCAGAGCCAATCGATGATGAGTTGACCGCTCTCGTCTCTCGCCTCGCTCAGCGTCTGAAAGAGCAGGCGCAAGAGCCTATCGAGCAGGCCCGCGAGCAGTTTGAGGAACAGCGCGAAGCGTTGGAGTCGGAGCTGAAACAGGCGCGTCAGGCACTGGAAAAGCTCGAACACGAGCACGATATTCAAGGCGCGGCACTGGCGCGTGAATCCGAAGCGCTTGGCAATACGCGCTCGATGCTGCAAACCGAGCAAACCCGCAATGCCGGGCTCAATCAGGCGCTGGCCGATTTTGAATTGCGCTTGCAGGACAAGGACGAGCAGATCCGCTCACTGGAAGAGAAACACCTGCACGCTCGCGATGCACTCGAGCACTATCGCAACGCCAGCAAAGAGCAGCGCGAACAGGAACAGAGCCGTCACGAAGCACAAGTGCAGCAGATTCAAGCCGAATTGCGTCAGGCACAGCAAAGCGCAATGGTGCGCCAGGACGAAATCACCCAATTGCACCGTGACAACGAACGCCTGCTTACCGAGAACCGTGGCACACAGCGCGAGCTGAGCCTGATGCAGGATCAACTCAAACAGAGCAATCAGCGCCAGGATCAACTGCTGGAACAAGCGACCCGTGTCGACAGCGAGCGCACCCTCCTCCAGGAACGCTTGCGCGTGGCCACACTGGAAAGCCAGACACTCAAACAGAACGTCGAGGAGCAGACACTGCTCAACCAGTCACTGGAAAAGGAATTGAACAAGGCTCAGGCAAGCCTGGAAGAAAGCCAGCGTCTGGCGGCTACCGTTGCGGCAGCGCCAGACTCAGCCAAATCGAAAGACGCTTAAGCGCCGACCGGCGTACGCATGGTGACAAACTCTTCGGCGGCCGTCGGGTGCACCCCGATCGTGTCGTCGAAATCGCGCTTGGTCGCGCCAGCTTTCAAGGCAATCGCCAAGCCCTGAACGATCTCGCCGGCGTCCGGGCCAACCATGTGGCAGCCGAGGACCTTATCGGTCTTGCCGTCGACCACCAGCTTCATCAGCGTTTTCTCCTGACACTCGGTCAGGGTCAGCTTCATCGGCCGGAAACGGCTTTCGAAGATCACCACATCGTGGCCAGCCTCGCGCGCTTCCTCTTCGGTCAAACCGACCGTGCCGATGTTCGGCAGGCTGAATACCGCCGTCGGGATCATCTTGTAATCCACCGGACGATACTGCTCGGGCTTGAACAGACGACGCGCTACAGCCATGCCTTCGGCCAACGCCACAGGCGTCAGTTGCACGCGACCGATGACGTCGCCCAGCGCCAGAATCGATGGCTCACTGGTCTGGTATTGCTCGTCGACTTTGATAAAGCCTTTGTCGGTGAGCTGCACATCGGTGTTTTCCAGCCCCAGATTGTCGAGCATCGGGCGGCGGCCAGTGGCGTAGAAAATGCAATCCGCCTCAAGCTCCCGACCATCCTTAAGCGTGGCCTTCAGGCTGCCGTCGGCCTGCTTGTCGATACGCGCGATGTCGGCATTGAATTGCAGATCCAGACCGCGCTTGGTCAGCTCTTCCTGCAAGTGCTTGCGCACCGAACCATCAAAACCGCGCAGGAACAGATCACCGCGATACAGCAGCGTGGTGTTCGCGCCGAGGCCGTGGAAGATACCGGCGAACTCGACCGCGATGTAACCGCCACCGACCACCAGCACACGCTTTGGCAACTCTTTGAGGAAGAACGCCTCATTCGAACCAATGGCATGTTCGCGCCCCGGAATCTCCGGAATCTGTGGCCAGCCACCGGTGGCGATCAGAATGTTTTTCGCGGTAAAGCGCTCACCATTCACTTCAACTTCATGCGGACCAACAATCTTCGCGTGCGCCTCATGCAGGGTCACGCCGCTGTTGACCAGCAGATTGCGATAAATGCCATTGAGGCGATTGATCTCGCGATCCTTGTTGGCAATCAGCGTCGCCCAATCGAAATTCGCCTCTCCCAGACTCCAGCCAAAACCGGATGCCTGCTCAAAGTCTTCGGCAAAATGCGCGCCGTACACCAACAGCTTCTTCGGCACGCAACCGACGTTGACACAGGTCCCGCCCAGATAACGGCTCTCGGCCACCGCCACTTTCGCACCGAACCCGGCCGCAAAACGCGCAGCGCGCACACCGCCGGAACCGGCACCAATCACATAAAGGTCAAAATCGTAGGCCATTTCTATCTCCTCGGCAGGGGATCAGCATACCTGCAGATGCTCATTGAGCAAGCCTCTGCCGTTATGCCGATGACCAATGCCAAGGGTTCGAGCAGCAAGCTTTTGCTCAGTGACATTCTGCGGACTGAGCCTTTGGTAACCGCAGCGTACGCCAGGCGATCAAAACTGCTATGAATGCCAAACCGAAAGCGACCCACGATACCAATGCAATTCCGCCTTCAAATGCACTTCCCGCCTGCTGCATTAACTGTTGCGCTTGATCCCCCGCCAACCCCGTCGCCACATG
The DNA here is from genome assembly GCF_001648775.1 of Pseudomonas fluorescens. Lineage (GTDB taxonomy): Bacteria > Pseudomonadota > Gammaproteobacteria > Pseudomonadales > Pseudomonadaceae > Aquipseudomonas > Aquipseudomonas fluorescens_M. The sequence goes on along the minus strand of NZ_LVEJ01000010.1, from coordinate 70,533 downwards.
ATGAGCGCCAGCCAGCGTTTCACTTGCCAGCATCGTCTGGGCATCGCTCAAAAACGCTGGAAGCTGCAAGTCTGCGCGATAGTGAGCCGTAACCAGGCCACCAAGCAGGGTCGTCCCCAAAACGACGCCTACCTCATAGGCTGTTTCACTGATAGCGGAAGCTGCACCGGCCTTAGCTGGGGGCGCCGCCGACAAAATCACGTCATTGGAAACCGTAGCGATCGCGCCTACTCCGATATTCAGCAACGCGAACGCCGCAACCAATACCGCAAGACTACTGCCCACGCTGGCCACGAGTAAAAACGCCACAGCGGCGAAGGCCACCAGAATCGGTATCAGCACATGCACAGGCATACGCTGAGCGACCGGGACGACCGCCATTCCCACCACAATCGCCATGATTTGGCCCGGCACCAACGCTAGGCTCGCACTCAAAGGCGACATCTGCAGGACAATCTGCAAAAACTGAGTGGTGAAGAAAACAAAACCAACGAGGAACGCAAGACTCATCAAATTGATCAGAACAGACCCGCTAAAAGTCCCGTTGCGGAACAGAGTCATATCCATCAGCGGCACAGGAAGACGTAACTGGCGCCGGACAAACATCCAGCCTGCCAATACGCCGACCAGAAAGGCCCCCAGTACGACCCCGTCAACACCTTCACTGGCGGCATGCTTGATGCCGTAGACGATGCCACCCAAGGCGGCCATCGACTGAAGAATGCTGATCGGATCCAACGGCCCAGATGCATCACGCTCCGACTCAGGAAGCAATAGCGGACCCAACACCAACAGCGGAATCAGAACGGGTACCGCCAACAGAAAAATCGCGCCCCAATCAAAGAACTGCAGCAACACTCCGCCCACCAAAGGCCCCAGAGCCGAACCGACGGTCAATGTCGTGGCCCAGATCGCGACAGCCAGCCTGCGCTCCTCTCGATCCTCAAACACCGAACGTATCAATGCCAATGTGGAAGGCATCAGCATCGCCCCGAAAATCCCCATGCATGCACGCCCGATAATCAACTGCAAGGCCGTCTCAGAATAGGCGGTCAGCACCGATACCACAGCAAATCCGAGCGAGCCGATAAGCAGCAACTTGCGGTGCCCGACCCGATCTCCCAGACTACCCATGGACACCAGCAGTCCGGCGAGCACCAACGAGTAGGCGTCGATCATCCACAGTTGTTGACTGGCACTTGGGCACAAAGCTTCGGCGATTTTGGGTAATGCGAAACCCAGTACGGTGTTATCAACGGTTACCAGTAGCACTGGCAACATCAACACGCCGAGGCCGAACCAGCGCCTTGATGCGTTACTGCGGGTAGACTCATTTGTTAATGCCACGGATAAAACTCCTTAGACAAAAAGAGTGTTTCACGGGGCACTCTTCATACTCCCCCCCCGTGAAACGTTTTCCTACGCACTTCCCTGGCGTACATGGATCAGTTCAGCAGTGAAAACACGTGCTGACAATCGACTGCCCCCGAATTCAAACGACGACCCAATGCATTTGAAACACCTTGCAGATCATTGCTAAATCCATCGTAATCTTGGCTACGAACACTCTCCATCAAGCGCTTCATTCCCTCTGCCAACGCCTCACGATGTTTGATGGCGTGGTCATTTTCCAGCTGAATATCCCAATAAACTTCGGGTGGATTCACCAATACGCGAGACAACAACGCCATCATGGTACGCATAGGTGGCGGCATCACTTCCAGCGCGCTCTCAAGGTCCAGTGAGCACTTGGACAACGCAAGGCCAAAACCAAGAATGGCGGCGTGAGGCAACGCCTGACAAAGCGCCATCAGTTCGTCGTGCGCAACAGGCGTCATTCGCTTGATCTTCATTCCTGCGCCGAGCAGGTACTGTTCGATAAAGGTTGAAGGCGAATCTTCCGTATCCAAGCAAACAGCAACGGTACGCCCCTGAACGGAAAGCTTGGGTGAAAACATCGGGTTAATCCCGACAAAGGGCTGTTGAGGAGACTCATTCTTCAGAGCTCGGTAAAACGGATCCTGAACAGAACAAGTCGGAACAAATAAAACATTGCTCGAAACAGCCCCAAGCACCCAAGGTATTGACCGAATCGCCACACTTTCCGGCAAAGCAAAAACAACCGCCGTCGCCCCTTCAAAAATGTGTTCGGTATTACTGAACGGGTTGGTGACATCGACCTCATGAAAAACACTGGGCTGTTCTGGAGGCCTACGATCCACCACGCGGACATTGCATCCGTATTGCATAAGTATGCGGGTGAAGAGGGCCCCCACCAGCCCCGCACCACCCAGCACGACTACCGTGTCGTTCATCACGCTTCGCTCCCTGCGATAAAACTGTAGTAAGGCACGCTAGCCTTGACCAATGTCTCTTCAAGTTCCTGTTGCGGATCAGAGTGTGCAACGATCGCACCGCCAATACCGAAGGTCGCCTCGCCGTCCTGGACAACCGCTGTGCGTATGACAATGCTGAGCTCTGCAGCACCACTGAAAGATAACCATCCCAAAGCGCCAGAATAGATACCTCGTGCCGAGGATTCCAACACGTCAATGATTTCCATCGTGCGCTTCTTAGGTGCTCCGGTCATAGAGCCACCCGGAAAACAGGCGCGAATCGCCTCAAGCGTTGCCACTTCAGATCTAAGGTGACCGCGAACTGTGGAAACCAGTTGATGTACCGACGAGAAGCTTTCGACCGAGAAAATCTCGGGAACATGTACGCTTCCTGGACGACACACCTGATTCAAGTCATGGCGGACCAGATCGACAATCATCAGGTTCTCTGCTCTGTCCTTAGATGAAACCTGAAGCTCGTCACGCAGCCTCTGGTCTTCAAAAGGCAGCTTGCTGCGCGGCCTCGTTCCTTTGATTGGCCGGGACTCGATCATCCCGCTGTCATCAATTCTGAGAAAAGTCTCCGGCGATGCACTGAGCACCGAGAACTGCGCAAATGAAAGATATGCCCCATAAGGTACGGGGCTGGCATGACGCATTCGCTTGTAAGCACTCAATGGAACACCGTCGTATGCCATTTTTGCGCGATTAGTCAGACAAATCTCGTAAGACTCGCCATCGGTAATGTACTGCAGCGACTGAGTGATCTTGGCAATGTAATCATCCGGTCCATCATCAAGTGAAAGCTTCAGTTGATCTACAGCCCCAGGAACGAACTTTTCACCAAAAAGGGCGGGCGTTTCTACAAGCTCGGCGATGCGAGGCAGCGCCGGCCAAACGCCCGCCTCTCCCGTGGCAGTGATCATGCACTGATAAGCTTTACCGTCCTGATGATCGAAGACCAGAAAGTGCGGCGCAAACATGAATGCCGCATCCGGATGACTCGACCGATAGGTCTTTCCTCCTCCGGTCAGTGCTTTCAACTCATATCCCAGGTAACCGACAAAACCTCCCTTGAAACCAAATGGTAAGTACTGTGGAGTGGCGATCTGAACGGCTTCAAAAATCTGTGCAACCAAGGTGAAAAAGTCGCCTTTGATACTTTTTTTGCCTTTTGGCCCATCGAGTGTCAGGTATTCATCAGTGACATTGTAATCAAGCCTTATAGCGCCCTGCCCCTCCCCACTGCCCATGATCGAGTAACGAGCATTCGGTCTCTCCGACTTTTCGCTGTCCAGCCAGAACGCGAAACGGTCATTTGCATAAAGGGACGAAAATACCGCCTGGGGATCCATGTTTTCGGGCAGCTCGCGGTACGCGAGCTGCATATTCAGCTCGCCCCCCACCGCGACATAGGCGCTTTTTGACGAAGCGCATTCCGTATCGGACTCCAGCCGACTTCTCACACTGACATTGTGTTCAAGCGCCATGCGTATGAAGTTGCTCAGTAACGCATGCCCATACTCCGAATCAATGGACTCCGGGTGGAATTGCACGCCCCATATAGGCCGAGTGATGTGCTCGATTGCCATTACCACGCCTTCGGGCGTCCAGGCTGTGCATTGAAGCTCTAATGGCAAACTTGTGCACATCAACGAGTGGTACCTGACCACATCAAACTGCTCGGGCAAGTCCCGAAAAAGCCCTTTACCTGTATGCGTAATGGGGCTGCGATAGCCATGCACAGGACTTGGGGCATGCCCGACAGAACCGCCAAGGAATTGTGCAATACCCTGATGCCCCAGGCATATACCAAGTATCGGTACAGGAGAATGCAAAATGACACTACCGCAGACACCGAAATCCTCCTCTTCGGCAGGATATCCGGGGCCCGGCGACAACACCACAGCGTCATATCGTTCGATGCCCAGCTCGCTGTAGGAAACAGAGTTCTTTACAATGTCTGCAGATACCCCCGTTACCTCGAAAAGATATTGGGCGATGTTATGGGTAAAGGAGTCGAAGTTATCAATCATCAGTATTTTCATGAGGACACGCTCTGACTCAGACGCTGATTGATCAGCACGTCTTCCCGCACACACGTCTCCGCAATGATCAGATTGAATACCGATTCGGTGTATTCCGGCCTGAGCCCCGAAGCCAATGATCGCTCCTTGATCATATCGAGCACATAGGAAATTCGCCCGGGCTGCATCATCGCTATGCCATGTGCGGCTTTAAGCTCGGCAATATCCATGCACAACTTCATGCGCTCCGAAAGCAGATCAACCACCTGCAAATTTATCGAATCGAGCCTTTCTCGCAATGGTTGCAAAATGTTTGACGTTCCTGTCTGTGTTAACTGTCCTTGTTGTTGCATACATGCACCTCCATTAGCCAATTTCTACAAGGTATACGACGGTCATATTCAGGCTGGTTCGCTGAGATTCGGTGCCCACGTCCCGTTTCGCGACAACACTTGCAAAGCAACCCCGAGCGATCTGATCTCTTGCTCACTGTGATCAGCCGACACTGCAAATCGCAGCATTGCCTTACCTTTGGCGATGATCGGATAAAAGACAGGGAACAGCAGCATGCCCTGATCGCGCAGGGCCCGTGCAGCCTGTAATCCGGCCTCTTCGGTTTCAAAAAAGGCCCCCCTGACTGGCGATTGAATACCAGCATTGAGCAACTGGTGATCGGTGACAGAATCTAAAAGGCGGACGTTTTTCCAGAGGCGCCGTTGCAGCACATCAATTTCATCAGTGAGATGAATTTGCGCCGAGGCAACATTCGCCGCGAGCATCGGCACCATAATGGAGTGACCAAATATCAATGGGTTTGCTGAAGTTCGGATGATCTCGACATCCTGCGATTCCGAGACCACGACAAAACCACCTGCACCGCCGAAAGCCTTGGAAAGTGACCCGGCCAGAATAATATTTGCAGGCAACGAATGATCTACCGCAAAAAACGCATAACCCGCACCATGTCGGCCGACAATCGAAATACCGTGCGCATCGTCTACATATAGATATCCCTGCGCAGACTCTAATCGCCGGGAAAGTTCGGCTATGGGTACCAAACCACTCATTGATCCAATGCCATCAATCAAGAGCACTGGGGTTTCGCCCCTGTTCGAGCACTCTTTCAGCGTGTCGGTCAGCGACTCCAAATCAGTAGATTCAACTCTGGAAACAGAACCGAATTGCTCAAGAATCCCCCTCAGAACTTGCATCGAAGCATGGGCAGTTTTGTCCATTAGCCAATGCACTCTCTTTCTGATGGGATAGCCCGCCAATGACCCACTGCCCAACAGAGGCAGAACACCCAGATGCACACTGCTGGTAGAGGTGAACACTGCAACCGCGCTACCTCTGTAAACCTGACCAAGCAGATCCTCCAGGTGAGGTAGATAATGCGGACGCATCGCACTCCGAGAAGAGGACAGGTGCAGCCCGCATTTGTTGAGTGCCCGTTGTGCAGCCTCAATCAGTGCAGGATGGGTTTCGAGCCCCAAATACGAGCACGACACAAATTCGGTGTACACACCTCCTTCCTGAAGGGTGATCTGCTTGCCGATACGACTCGTGACGGTAAAACCCGTCAACCCTTCCTCATAGGCAGTTGTCAGTGCACCGGTGGTGTTGCCACGGCGAATGCTCATCCAGTCTTGCTTGACTTGCACATCCATTGCTAAAGCTCCTTTCCAAATTTACTGAGGCTTGCGGCCGATAGTCATTACCGAGCTGCCCGACGCATCAGACTGGTCCTTGTCAATCACTGTTTGTATCTCTGCCAGATGAGCGAGCCTGAACAGTTCTCGCAACGCTTCGGCCTGATCCTCGCCGTGCTCCATCACAAGCCAGCCATCGCGAACGAGCAATCGGTCGGCGAGAGCAATAATCTGCCGAATCAACTCAAGACCATCGGCCCCGGAATAAACAGACGCAGGAGGATGGTGCTCACCCCATTCGGGCAGCAACTCCTGGGCCTGCGGAACGTAGGGAGGATTGGCGACAATAAGGTCGATCTGCTGATCAAATTGCGCAAACGCCTTTTCGTCGAGAATATCTGCCTGCAGGTGGTCTGCGTGTACGCCCTTGAACGACAAGCGATCAATATTGCGTTTGAGATACTGGATGGCTATCGGATCAAACTCTACGCAAGTGACGTCGAGATCAGGTCTGCGCCGGGCAATCGCCAGACCGATGGCGCCGCTGCCCGCACACAGATCCAGAACCTTTGAGCCCGACTCCAGCGCTGCACTGCGCTCAATCCATTTGTGAATGACTCTGCTATGAGGTCGCGGGATGAACACCCCACTCCCGACGACAAGCGACAAATCGTCAAAGTCCACCGTGCCGACAATATGCCCGAGCGGAATCCGGTTGCAGCGCTCCTGGACCGCCAACATGAACTCCTCCAGTGCCAAACTCTTATCCGCGCGCTCGATAAAGCGATCCACAAGACAACTCAGGTCTTCTTCCAGACTCCAGACGCCGGACTTTTTCAGCAGTTCTCGCGCCTGGTCAATAGCGAGGAACTCACGTTCAGTAAGACTCATGACCACTCCCGGTAATATTGGGAGAGTTTATTCAGGATTGACTCGTACAGATAAGAAAACGCTACCAACTCCGGTGGCGGAGTAAACGACGGGTGCAAATCATCTATCAACTTTTGATAGTTGCGCGACAACCCCTCATCCAGCAGTGGAAACCAATAAGGTTTTATATCCCAGCGATACTCATAGCCCGTTGCAAACATCTGTTGCACCGTTTCTTTAACAGTGTTTTCGCGGGCAAATCCGGTCAGTGGAGCGCGCACTGGCGTAAACGGACTGAGATCAAGACTATTACTTTTCATGCCAGTCAAACAGTCAGCTATATAGCCTGCCAATAACGGCGACTGATGCAACCCGTCCCGATAAGTGCCTGTTGCGAGCCAAAGCCCCTCTATACCGCACTCACCTATCAATGGGAATCCGTCTGCCGGAATGGGCCTGTTGCCGACCTGAATGGAAATGACTTCTGCTCCATGGAGATCTAAACTCAACTGATCGACAGCACAATCAAGCAAGAACTGCACATCCGAAATCAGCGCGTATTTCTTAGGCTGCTCGGAAATAATATTGGTCGCCCCAAGGTATAGAATTCCATCACCACGGGGGACGCAGTGCAGGCCGCAGGCAAATGCACGGTTCGGGGTACGAATGACGGAGTTAGGCAGATCGCCCCCCTCCGGCATTTTCACCAGTATGGACACGCCATACCCACTGAACAATGGTGGAATCCTCTTAACCACCTCGTCAAAGTGACTCAGCAAATCCAGAGAGTGAACGCCCGCAGCGACGATGACTTTTCGTGCCCAAAGTACCTCTCCACTGCCCAACTCCACACCAGTGACTACACCGCCCTCTGCCAGCACTCGCTCGGCATTCTCATTCTTCAGAGTGCCCCCTTCAGCGACAAATGCAGCATCCAGTTTTTCCAGTAACAGGTGGGAGTTCACTGAATGTTCGTTCGGAATGTACAGCCCTCGTAGAGGACGAACGAGATGATTCGGCTTGAGCCACTCCATTTTACGTGGATCGATGACTTCGAAGGGTTCGCCATACTCAGTCAGCGTGCTCTCGATAGTGTCGTAGTTGACGCTATCGACTTCGTCCATGCCCGCCGTATTGAGCAAAACGTGAGTCCCCATTGCAGTGAACAGGGATGTCGGATTACCAGAAGAAACGGCCAAACGTTCCGCCCAGCTTGGCCATAGTTGCTGGGCTTGACGATCCATATCCAGCTTCAGGCGGCCAAAATCGCTCGCCAGCAACCCACTGGTAACCTCACCAAAACAACCGTTCATTGCCCCGGCAGCCCTCGAGGCTGCATTCGCACGATCGGTTTCGCCGACCCGACAGACTTTTAAACCTCGCGATGACAACTCATACGCGATTGAACCACCCACAGCACCCGCCCCTACAACAATGACGTCGAACTCCATGTTTTGACCTCAAAATATTACTTACGGTTTAAGAGAATTGAATTTCCACCTTTTTAAAAACAAAACATTTCTATAGTTTCGCTACATACCAGTTCAATAGAGCATTTGTTTCATATTGTATCTTTGAAATACCTTCACACATTCAACCAACAAAAAGCCAGCAAAGCCTAACAAACACGAAGGCTAACCAATCAGTTAATCATCGAAACTTAAATTAATATTTTTCGGCCGCATACCAAACTTAAATGTTAAGTTACAAAATATCGATTTTTCGGCAAAACAGCCAACGATGGCTGAACTTAGATATGGAAAAGACTGGAGATTAATTTTCCTTCTCGCGGAAACGCAAACGCCCCGAACAAGTCGGGGCGTTTGTTTTTTTGCGTCACACGAGCCGAGCCGTGTGACATACCTACAAACCGATCAAGCGCTCTTAATAAGCCTTGCCAGTCTTGTAGAAGTTCTCGAAGCAGAAGTTGGTCGCTTCGATGTAGCCTTCAGCGCCACCGCAGTCGAAACGCTTGCCTTTGAACTTGTAGGCCATGACGCAGCCGTTCTGGGCTTGTTTCATCAGGGCGTCGGTGATCTGGATTTCACCGCCCTTGCCTGGCTCGGTCTGTTCGATCAGGTCGAAGATGTCCGGGGTCAGGATGTAACGACCGATGATCGCCAGGTTCGACGGTGCGTCTTCCGGCTTTGGCTTCTCGACCATGCTGTGAACGCGATAGATGTCGTCGCGGATCATTTCGCCGGCGATGACGCCGTACTTGCTGGTTTCCTGCGGGTCGACTTCCTGGATGGCGATGATCGAGCAGCGGAACTGCTTGTACAGCTTGACCATCTGGGTCAGGACGCCGTCGCCTTCGAGGTTGACGCACAGGTCGTCCGCCAGGACCACGGCGAACGGTTCGTCACCGATCAGCGGGCGACCGGTCAGGATCGCGTGGCCGAGACCTTTCATTTCGGTCTGGCGGGTGTAGGAGAACGAGCACTCGTCGAGCAGTTTGCGGATACCGACCAGGTATTTCTCTTTGTCGGTGCCTTTGATCTGGTTTTCCAGCTCGTAGCTGATGTCGAAGTGGTCTTCCAGAGCGCGTTTGCCACGACCGGTCACGATCGAGATTTCCGTCAGGCCAGCGTCCAGAGCTTCTTCAACGCCGTACTGGATCAGTGGCTTGTTTACCACCGGCAGCATTTCTTTAGGCATGGCTTTAGTCGCTGGCAGGAAGCGAGTACCGTAACCGGCTGCTGGGAACAAGCATTTCTTGATCATATAAGTCCTTGAAAGGGCTGTGTGTACGAGTTTCGGCGCAGTCTAATCAGGCGGCGTGCACCTTACAATGCCCCGCACTGGCTAACCGATGCCAACATAGAGAAATATTCTCGCCGATAGTTCCATCGGCATCCTGGCGCAGCCAGATCAGCGTAGCTCAAAGCGCCCGACAAACTGAATCACCATACGCTCATCGCCCCCCAATGCGAGCATTTGCCGGTATCATGGCGCCTTTGAACCAGCGAACGAGACAAATAGATGGCCGCGGTAAAAATCATCAACGGGTATGTGATCGACAAGAAAGACGGCAAGTGGACGCTGACCACCACCAATGGTGAACACATTGCCGGGCCTTTCGACAGCGAGCAAATGGCGACCGATGTCGCTTCCGTATTTACGGACACTCCGGCATCGGCCAAGCGCCGTGGCAAAGATCAGGACTGATCTGCTGCGATATGCCCCAGCCCTGCCTTGAGCAGGGCTTTTTTGTGCCCACGTACAAACAAGTGGCCAAACGCTATAACCTTTTCACACCGGCGCTGTCAGAGCGTCTAGTCCCCTTCGCTGAAGACCATGAACATGACTCTGAAAAAATTCCTGCCACTGATTGCGGTATTGGCACTGGCCGGCTGTGCCACCTCTCAACCCACGTACCTGAACAACGGCGAACAAGGGCTGTCGATCGACTGCTCCGGCGAAGCCAACTCCTGGGCCACGTGCTACGAAAAAGCCGATGCATCGTGCGCTGGCACCGGTTATCGCATCGTCGGCACGGACGGTACGCCGCAGCCCAAAGAAAGCGACAAAACCCTGGGCGTCGATGTCGGCAACTACAAAAACCGCAGCGTTGTCGTGGTCTGCAAATAGACCTTACATATGAATTTCGGCGAATTTGATGCCGAGGCCGCGCACCACTTCGATCAGATCGTCGAGTCGATTGAATGACTCGACTTCGTCGTTATCGTCCACCAGGAAATAACTGCGCCCGGCGCTCTTCTTGAAAAACACGATCCACTCCCCCGGATTCGCCGGGTTCTGAATCACATGGGTGGCAGAGATCAGGCCCTCTACGTGGCGCTCCCGTACTTGCTCTCGCTTCATCGCGACTCCAGAAATGAAAATGCCGTCACAGCATGACTGTGACGGCATCAAGCTGATGACCCATAGTCTATCAGCCGGAAATGCACGCATTGGCAGCGTTGCGAACATCGCGCGGACGTACAGGCACATTCGACATGCGCTCATGCAGCTTGATGCTGCTGCCGCCGGAGCGATCTTCGATATCAAACACGGCGGCCGGGCCCGAGGACAGCTTCCCCGGAACGATCACTCGCACGCCGTCCTTGTGCGGTTGGACTTGCAGTGCGCCACGGCTGTCAGCCAGTTTATCGACGAGGCACTGCGCATATTCATGGGGTTTCTTGCCAGAGATCACGCTCACGGTCGGCAGCGTTTCATTGATTTCGGAAACACTCGCGCAACCACCCAAAGCCAAAACCACCGGCAGACACACCACACCCCACTTCATACAAAACCTCCGTTAAAGACCGTCCGACAGCACAAATGCCGTTTTTCTCCGGGGTCTTCTGCATTTAACCCGCATCCAATCGCGAATATCTGTTCAAAATTGTCAAAGCAACGCCCGACGGCCAGATAATAACCCGTTCAGGCTGATAAACTGCGCTCATTGACAAGCTATCGTTTTGATTTTGTAGAAAAAGCCCTTCTGGAGGCGCCCATGAAATTTATTCACCAGCGCGAGCACCTCAACGAAGACGACATCGTCGTCATCCAATGCTCGCAAATGTGCAACATCCGTCTGATGAACGACGCCAACTTCCGCAGCTTTAAAAATGGCGGACGTCACACCTATCACGGCGGCGCTTTCGACACCTTTCCGGCCCGCATCACTGCGCCGAGCACCGGTTTCTGGAACATCACCATCGACACCGTCAACCGTCGCCCTATCAGCGTGACTCGCAAACCGACGTTGACGCATTCGATCAAGATCATCCGCCGCTCCAGCACCAAACTCAGCTGAGCCGTTCCGCCCATTCAGAGAGGTAAGCATGACCGTGGCCCAAACGACCAAATACGTCATCAAGTACAAACTCAACGGTGAGCGCCGTTTTGAGTTCGCTCAGCTGGTGAACGGGACTGAAGAGGAAGCCAAGGCTGAGCTCGACAAGCTCCATGATCCGAAAGAAGTGATCAGCGACATTGCCGTCAGCAAAGCCCTGTAAGTAGCGACAGGAATTCGACCGCAAGCGGCGGAGTGTTCTGCCGCAGCGCGCTGTCCAGACTGACGACCTCGATCTCGAATCAAGGAGTCAGCATGTCGATGTCCCCCTCCCGGCTGGAAATGCTCGACTGGGCAAGCCTGGAACAGCAATTGGATGACGACGGTTGCGCGATTATCCGCTCGCTGCTGTCGCCAGAAACTTGTGTGCGCTTGAGTGCGCTCTATTCGCAAGCCGAACCGTTTCGCTCGCAGGTCATCATGGCGCGTCACGGCTTCGGTCGCGGCGAATACAAGTATTTCCGCTATCCGCTTCCCGCAACCGTCGAACGCCTGCGCACTGCGCTTTACCCACGTCTGCTGCCGCTGGCAAATCGCTGGTACCAGCGCATGAACCTGGCGGAGCGCTTTCCCCAGACCCACCGCGAATTTCTTCAGCGCTGCCATGCGGCCGGCCAGTCGCGCCCTACTCCACTTTTATTGCAGTACGGTGCGCAGGACTACAACTGCCTGCATCAGGATTTGTACGGCGAATCGGTTTTTCCCCTGCAAGTCGCGATTCTTCTGTCAGAACCGGGGAAGGATTTTACCGGCGGCGAATTCGTGCTCACCGAGCAACGCCCGCGCATGCAATCGCGCCCGCTGGTGCAGGACCTGAAACAAGGTGACGCGCTGATCTTTGCGGTGAATCAACGCCCGGTCAAAGGCGTGCGCGGCGACTATCGGGTGACCATGCGTCATGGCGTCAGTCGCCTGCACAGCGGAAAAAGGCATACCCTAGGCATCATCTTTCACGACGCAACCTGATGGCCATGTCCTCGACAACTCTCGACCTGTTCGCTGACCACGAACCCGAACAACACGCCCGAGCCGAACGGATTGGTGAGCAATCATGGCTGTTGCGCGGCTTCGCCCTGCCGATTGTCGATCAGATACTGCCGGCGCTGGACGCCGTTCTCGCTGCGGCCCCGTTGCGTCACATGATGACGCCGGGAGGTTTCAGCATGTCGGTCGGCACCAGCAGTTGCGGCGAGTGGGGCTGGATCACTGATCGCAGTGGCTATCGCTACTCAAGTGTCGACCCGCTCAGCGGTCTACCCTGGCCGCAGATGCCGCGGTCATTCACCGAGTTGGCACACTCGGCAGCCGAGCGAGCCGGGTTCTCTGATTTCAATGCCGATTCCTGCCTGATCAATCGCTATGTCCCTGGCGCAAAGATGTCATTGCATCAGGATAAAGACGAAAAGGACTACGCCGCGCCGATCGTTTCCCTGTCCCTCGGATTGCCGGCCATGTTCTTGTTCGGCGGCTTTGCCCGCAGTGACAAAACCCAGCGAATCCCGCTGCTGCACGGCGACATGGTGGTCTGGGGCGGCGTTGATCGCTTGCGCTTCCACGGCGTCCTGCCGATCAAGCAAGGTCAGCATTCACGCCTGGGTGAACAGCGGATCAATCTGACGTTTCGTGTCGCCCGGTAAGCTCGCAAAATTTGACCGCAAGGCCCGGAGTGTTGCGCCAGGCGACGCTGGTTAACCTGAATCAAACAGGTCAACGGATTACCCATCATGAAAACGCTTTCGACCACGCTCACTACCGAAAATGATCCACGCTGGGCCGCTGTGATTGCACGCGACCCGCAGGCGGACGGGCAATTTGTCTACGCGGTAAAAACCACCGGCATCTATTGCCGCCCGAGCAGCCTCGCCCGGCTGCCAAAACCACAGAACGTCGAATTTTTCGATACCGCCGAACAGGCTGAAGCAGCGGGCTATCGACCTAGCAAACGCGCCAGCAAGGATCAAAGTGATGTCGCGGCGCAGCATGCGGCGACCGTCGCAATAGCCTGCCGGCAGATCGAAACCGCCGAGAACCCACCGCCGTTGAACGAACTCGCAGAAACCGCAGGTTTGAGCCCGTTTCATTTCCATCGGGTGTTCAAAGCCGCGACCGGCCTCACACCGAGAGCCTACGCCGCCGCCCACCGTTCGCGCAGAGTCCGTGAACGCCTGGCCGGCGGTGGCTCGGTGACCGATGCGTTGTACGACGCAGGCTTCAACTCCAACAGCCGCTTCTATGAGTCAGCCAACCAACTGTTGGGCATGAAACCTGGAGACTACCGCGCTGCCGGTCAGAACAACGACATCCACTTTGCGGTCGGCCAATGTTCGCTCGGCGCGATTCTGGTGGCGCAGAGCGAGCGCGGGGTGTGCGCGATTCTGCTGGGTGACGACCCGCATCAACTGGTCTGTGACTTGCAGGATCAGTTTCGTAAAGCCAACCTGATCGGCGCGGACAGCGGTTTCGAACAGTTGATCGCCAAAGTCGTGGGTTTTATCGAGGCGCCGGCCATTGGCCTCGACCTGCCACTGGACGTGCGCGGGACGGCGTTTCAGGAACGTGTCTGGCAAGCATTGCGTGAAATCCCGCTCGGCAGCACCGCCAGTTACGCCGAAATTGCCCAGCGCATCGGCGCGCCGACCTCGATGCGCGCGGTGGCTCAGGCGTGCGGGGCGAATCGCCTGGCGGTGGCGATCCCTTGCCACCGCGTGGTGCGCAGCGATGGCAATTTGTCGGGCTATCGCTGGGGTGTCGAACGCAAACGACAGCTGCTCGAGCGCGAAACGCAGCCTTAGCGGATACCGATGTAGATCGAGACGGATTCGGGGCCGGTATAGGCCTCGAAGTCCGTGGCGTAGCGGCGCTGAATCTGCGGATTCTCGTTGAAAAAAGTCCAGACTTTACCCCACGTCTCAATCACCGCTCCGGGCAACGGCCCCTCTGCCGCAAAAATCAGATAGTCGCCGGCCTCGACTTTTACTGTTTGAAAATCTGGCGCTGGCGTAATTACGGCGACGCCGGCTATCACATCAAACGCGCCTGAAGTATCCGAATCATAGTTCAAGTACACACCATAAGCCGGCGACTCAGTTGGCTTACCGGCAATGACTGCCGCTAATTGTTCTTGGTGAAATTGCTCCCAGACTGCACCGATTTTCGCGGTTTCTGCCTTTTTCTCTGCAGCATTGTCAGTGCGAACGCGCAATCCTGAAACAATGAACGGATCGACGTACTGCCGTTTCAATTCCATCGAATGTGCCACTCCCTATTGATTGAAATGCGGCACTCGCGACGCCGCAATGGCGCTTACTTTGTCAGCGATTGACGTCAACTACAACCCGTCCGCGCAACTGTCCCGCGAGCAGTTTCGGTGCTGCATCGATGGCTTCACTCAAGGCAATTTCGTGGCTGATCAATGCCAGCAAAGCGAAGTCCAGATCCTTGGCCAGACGGTCCCAGGCTTCCAGGCGGCGCGCCTTGGGCTGCGTCACGCTGTTGATGCCGGCCAGGGTCACGCCGCGCAGAATGAAAGGCGCGACCGAGGCCGGGAAGTCCATGCCCTGCGCCAGACCGCAGGCGGCGACGGTGCCTTCTGCGCGAGTACTGGCGCAGGCGTTGGCCAATGTATGACTGCCCACCGAATCGATCACTGCTGCCCAGCGCTCCTTCGCCAAGGGTTTGCCCGGTTCGGACAAGGTTGCGCGATCAATAATTTCGCTGGCGCCCAGTTGTTTCAGATATTCATGCTCGGAGAGTCGACCGGTCGACGCCACCACTTGATAACCCAGCTTGTTGAGCAACGCGATGGCGAAACTGCCGACGCCACCGTTAGCGCCCGTCACCAGCACTTCGCCCTGATCCGGAGTCACGCCATTGCGCTCCAG
Organism: Pseudomonas fluorescens; assembly: GCF_001648775.1. GTDB lineage: Bacteria > Pseudomonadota > Gammaproteobacteria > Pseudomonadales > Pseudomonadaceae > Aquipseudomonas > Aquipseudomonas fluorescens_M. The sequence goes on along the minus strand of NZ_LVEJ01000010.1, from coordinate 54,966 downwards.
CGCGAGGATGCACAGCATCGCCGTGTAACCGGCCGTACCGATGGCCATCGCTTGTGCGGCGGTAAACGCCTTGGGCAATGGAATCAGCCAATCGCCTTTGAGCCGGGCCTTTTGCGCCAGTCCGCCCCAGTGATTTTCACCGACACCCCAGCCATTGAGCAGCACCTGATCACCCGCTTTATAGTCGGGGTGAGCACTGCTTTCTACAGTGCCGGCCAGATCGATCCCCGGCACCATCGGAAACTTGCGCACCACCGGACTGCTGCCGGTAATCGCCAAGCCATCCTTGAAATTCAGCGTGCTGTAGGCGACTCGTACAGTTACATCGCCTTCGGGTAATTGATCGTCGTTGATCTGCTGCACGCTGGCGCGATAACCGCTGTCGTCTTTATCGATCAGGATGGCGTTGAACATGGCGACCTCTCGTGGAATGGATGTGAAGATTGCGTCCATTGGAATACCACATCGCAACACATTGCCACACTCGACTTTCAGCCAATCTGCGAATCGGCCGGGTATTTCCACGGCGGGCGACTATGCTTTTCCGACGGTTGTGCTTTCGCGATTATTCCTTCAGAAATCGGCCTGTCGATGGAGTTGACAATGACTTACCCGCGCTGGTTTTTTGTGCTGTTGATCCTGAGCCTGCTGAGCTTGGGCACTGCGTGGGCCGCCCCCGCCGCACCGGCCGCCGACACAGCACCGAGCGCACCAGCGTGGCCGCAGGTGATCACCAGCGGCAAGGCGAAACTGACGGTGTATCAGCCGCAACTCGACAGTTGGGATGGCTACACCCTGAATGCCCGCGCGGCCGTCGAAGCCACCGCTGCCGACGGCAAATCCACCTACGGCATCGTCCAGTTCAGCGCGCACACACTGGTCGACAAAGCCACACGCTGGGTCGCGCTCGATCAATACAAAATCATCAAAGCCGACTTCCCGGCGGATGCCAGTCAGGCCGACACTTGGGTCTCCGCGCTGCAAAAAGATGCTGAAAACCGCAAGAAAACCATCTCGCTCGATCAACTGGAAGCCGCCGTCGGCGTGTTGTCGGCAGAACAGCAGGCTGATAACGCGCCACTGGAAAACACCCCGCCGGCCATCATCACCTCCGACGTCCCCGCCCTGCTCGTCTATATCGATGGCGATGCGGCATATCGGCCGGTAGATGGCACGGCATTGCAACGGGTGATCAACACGCGGCCGCTGTTGTTGAAAGACGCACAGGGCAAACATTACCTGCACGTGTTCGATGGCTGGATGGTTGCCGACCAGTTGAACGGCGAGTACACACGTCTGGCCGCGCCACCTGCCGATCTTGAGAAAGCCAAGCAGGCCGCCATCAAAAGCCGGCAAGTCGACCTGCTGACCGGCCAGAGTGATCCGAAAGACAAAGTGCCGAGCCTGGCCAAACCGCCGCAACCAAAAATCTTTATCGCCACCGCCCCCACCGAACTGTTGGTCACCGACGGCGCACCACAGTGGCTGCCCATTCAGGGCACCAGCCTGTTGTACGTGAGCAATACCACCGGGCACATCTTCAAGGAAATTGGCGATCAGAACAGTTACGTGCTGATCTCCGGGCGCTGGTTCCGGGCCAGCGACATGCAGGGGCCGTGGACATTTACCCCGGCGGACAAGTTGCCGGCAGACTTCGCCAACATCCCCGACGACAGCCCGAAGGAAAACGTCAAGGCATCGGTCGCCGGCACTCCACAGGCCAAGGAAGCGGCGATTGCCGCGACCATTCCACAAACTTCGGCGATCAAGAAAAGCGCGGTGAAGATGAGCGCTCCGCAGTTCGATGGCGAGCCACAACTCAAAGCCATCGACAACACGCCACTGCAATACGTGGTCAACAGCGCCACCCCGATCATTCGCGTCGACAACGACAGTTGGTATGCGGTGGAAAACGGCATCTGGTTCACCTCAACCACGGTGAACGGCCCTTGGACCGTGGCCACATCCGTACCGGCGGTGATCTATTCGATCCCGCCGAGCTCGCCCATGCATTACCTCACTTACGTCAAAGTCTATGAGTCCAGCGGCGATACCGTGGTGGTCGGCTACACGCCGGGCTATCAAGGCTCGAATCTCGATCCGGCGACTGGCGTCGTGGTCTACGGCACCGGTTATCCGTATACGCCTTGGGTTGGCAGCGTCTGGTATGGACCGCCCGTGACCTACGGTTTCGGCGTCGCCATCCGCTATACGCCGTGGACCGGCTGGACCTTTGGTTTCGGATTTGGCTGGAGTTGGGGCGGCAGCACCGTGGCAATGGGCTGGGGCTGGGGCGCTTATCCGTGGTGGGGCAATTATGGCTGGGGCTATGCGTGGGGCCCGCATCTGTATCCGGCACCACTGGCGTGGGGTGGCGCCGCTTACGGTTATCGCGGCGGCGCTGTCGCCTGGGGCCCCGGCGGCTGGGCCGGCACCACCGGCAACATCTACCATCAGTGGGGTGATCGGGCGACGGTCAGTCGCTACGGCGCGGGTTACAACGCCTGGACCGGTAACCGCTGGGCGGGTCAGGTCGGTGCTTCCTATAATTCACGCACCGGCGTTGCGGCTGCCGGGCAACGGGGCGCCGTGCACAACGTCTACACCGGCAACTACGCAGCCGGGCGCAGTGGCGTGGCAGTCGGTCCGAACGGCGGCGCCATTGCCGGCGAGCGCGTCACCGCCGGCAATGCGCGCAATGGCACACAAGTCACCGCCAATCGCGGGGCCGTGTACAACCCCAACACCGGCAACACCACCCAATATGGCGGTGTCCGTGGACGCAACAGTGGCGCGGCACGCGTTGGCGACAACGTCTATGCCGGGCACGACGGCAACGTCTACAAGAAAACCGACAATGGCTGGCAATCAATGGTCGGCGGTGGTGGTTCGACACGGGCCGCGCCGGTGAACAACAATGCGCAGTTGCAAAACCTCAACCGCGAATCCGCCGCGCGCAACTTCGGCAATCAGCGCACCAACAACTTCCACAACTCTTCGCAATTCATGAACCATTCATTTGGTGGCGGTGGTGGTGGCGGATTTCATCGACGCTGAAAAACTGCATGCGTTGTTCTGAATTTCGAACTGGCTCCCGAAGCGGTTTTGCTGCTAAAAACCGCTTCTGCCGTCCCTGCCCGTTTCGTCGTTCGGAGAACCGCTGTCATGAGCCAATGGCCAGATACCCGCATTCTTGACCTTCTCGGCATTGAGTTGCCGATCATTCAGGGCCCGATGGCCGGTGCGACAAACTCATCGATGGTAATCGCTGTGTGCAACGCCGGCGGCCTCGGCTCAATGCCGGCAGCGATGCTGAACATCGAACAGCTGCGCGAAGAGTTGAAAACGATTCGTGCGCACACCGACAAACCTTTCAACGTGAACTTCTTTTGTCATCAGCCACCGCAGCCGGATGAGCAACGGGCGCGCGACTGGAAGAACCTGCTGCAACCGTATTACCGCGAACTCGGCGTCGACTTCGATGCACCGACACCGGTGTCTAACCGCGCACCCTTTGATGCGGCAGCCTGCGAAGTGCTGGAAGAGTTTCGCCCGCAAGTGGTGAGTTTTCACTTCGGCCTGCCGGAGAAATCCTTGCTCGATCGGGTCAAGGCCACCGGGGCAAAAATCCTTTCCTCGGCCACCACCGTCGATGAAGCCGTGTGGCTGGAGCAAAACGGTTGCGACGCGATCATCGCCATGGGCTACGAAGCCGGCGGCCATCGAGGGATGTTTCTCAGTGAAGACCTGAGCAGTCAGGTCGGCACCTTCGCCCTGGTGCCGCAGGTGGTCGATGCGGTGAAGATTCCAGTGATCGCCGCCGGTGCCATTGCCGATGCACGCGGCGTTGCCGCAGCGTTGATGCTCGGTGCATCGGCGGTGCAGGTCGGTACTGCGTACCTGTTCACTCCGGAGGCGAAAGTCAGTGCCGCGCACCACCAGGCACTGCGCACGGCCAAGGAAAGTGAAACCGCCATTACCAATATTTTTACCGGACGCCCGGCCCGAGGTATTCTCAATCGCATCATGCGCGAATTGGGCCCGATGTCGTCCAAGGCGCCCGCATTTCCTTTGTCCGGCGGAGCACTGATGCCACTGCGAGCCAAAAATGAAGCGCAGTTCGCCAACCTCTGGGCGGGCCAGGCATTCACCTTGGGGACAGACGTCAGCAGCGCTGACCTGACCCGGCAATTGGCGCACCGAGCCTTGGCGAAATTGCTTCGTCGTTGAGCCCGAACAGCGTGGGGAATTCAGTGTCCTCTCGCTGGGTTCAAGCAAGACTTTCCGTTTAGCGGCATTTCGCTATATATTCATCTATATAGCGATTTCACCCCTCGCATCGGCGCAGCCACCCCTAACAATAACTGCCCTCTGCACACGCCAACAACGGAGCTGTTACATGACCATTCGTGCCTCACGTTTTGCCCCAACCTGCCTGGCCTCCCTGCTCACCGTCTTCGCCATGGGCGCTGCGCAGGCTGATGAAGTGCAGGTCGCTGTCGCCGCCAACTTCACCGCACCGATCCAGGCGATTGCCGCCGACTTCGAAAAAGACACCGGGCACAAACTGGTCGCAGCCTACGGCGCCACTGGCCAGTTCTACACCCAGATCAAAAACGGCGCGCCGTTCGAAGTGTTCCTCTCGGCTGACGACACCACCCCGGAAAAACTTGAAAAAGAAGGCGACACCGTCAAGGGCTCGCGCTTCACCTACGCCATCGGCACCCTGGCGCTGTGGTCGGCAAAAGAAGGTTACGTTGATGCCAAAGGCGACGTGCTGAAGAAGAATGAATTCCAGCATTTGTCCATCGCCAACCCGAAAGCCGCGCCTTACGGCCTGGCCGCCACCCAAGTGCTGGAGAAGCTGAAACTGACCGAGGCGACCAAAGCCAAGATCGTTGAAGGCCAGAACATCACCCAGGCTTACCAATTCGTTTCGACCGGCAACGCCGAGTTGGGCTTCGTGGCCCTGTCGCAGATCTACAAGGACGGCAAAGTCAGCAGCGGCTCGGCGTGGATCGTGCCGGCCAACCTGCACGACCCGATCAAACAGGACGCGGTCATCCTCAACAAAGGCAAAGACAACGCTGCCGCCAAAGCACTGGTTGAATACCTCAAAGGCCCGAAAGCCGCTGCGGTGATCAAGTCTTACGGCTATCAGCTCTAAATGTCGCTGACGAGTGCCGATTTCGCGGCGATCTGGCTGACCCTGAAACTGGCTTCCCTGACCACCGCGATCCTGTTGGTCGTCGGCACTCCGATTGCCCTGTGGTTGTCGCGCACCCGTTCGTGGTTGCGCGGCCCCATCGGGGCAATTGTCGCCTTGCCCCTGGTGCTACCACCCACCGTGATCGGTTTCTATCTGCTGCTGATGATGGGGCCGCACGGTTTTCTCGGCCAATTCACCCAATGGCTGGGCCTCGGCACCTTGACGTTCAGTTTTACCGGGCTGGTGATCGGTTCGGTGATCTATTCCATGCCGTTCGTGGTGCAACCGTTGCAAAACGCGTTCTCGGCGATCGGCACCCGCCCACTGGAAGTGGCCGCGACCTTGCGCGCCAACCCATGGGACACTTTTTTCAGTGTGATTCTGCCGTTGGCACGCCCCGGCTTCGTGACGGCGGCGATCCTCGGTTTCGCCCACACCGTCGGTGAGTTTGGCGTCGTGCTGATGATCGGCGGCAACATCCCCGACAAAACCCGCGTGGTCTCGGTGCAGATCTACGACCACGTCGAAGCCATGGAATACGCGCAGGCGCATTGGCTGGCCGGGGCCATGTTGGTGTTTTCGTTTCTGGTGTTGCTGGCGCTCTACTCCAGCCGCAAGACCCGCGCGGGTTGGAGTTGATCAATGATTGATGCACGTCTGAACATCGCTTATTCAGGCTTCAGCCTCGACGTCGACCTGCACTTGCCGGGGCGTGGCGTCACCGCGTTGTACGGTCATTCCGGCTCTGGCAAAACCACCTGCCTGCGCTGTATTGCCGGGCTCGAACGGGCCGAACAGGGCTTTATCCGGATCAACGACGAAATCTGGCAGGACAGCGATAACGGCATTTTCGTGCCGCCGCACAAACGCGCCCTCGGCTATGTGTTTCAGGAAGCCAGCCTGTTTCCACACCTGTCAGTGCTGGCCAATTTGCAGTTCGGCCTCAAGCGCATCGCCAAATCCCAGCGCCGGGTCGACATGGCCCAAGCCACCGAGCTGTTAGGCATCGGGCATTTGCTCGAGCGTCATCCGCAGCATTTGTCTGGTGGCGAACGCCAACGCGTCGGCATCGCCCGCGCGTTGCTGACCAGCCCGAAACTGCTGTTGATGGACGAGCCATTGGCCGCCCTCGACAGTCAGCGCAAAAGCGAAATACTGCCGTACCTGCAACGTCTGCATGACGAACTGGACATTCCTGTGCTGTACGTCAGCCACGCGCAGGATGAAGTCGCACGACTGGCCGATCACCTGGTGTTGCTCAGCGACGGCAAAGCCCTGGCCAGTGGTCCGATCGGCGAGACCCTCGCACGTCTGGATCTGCCAATGGCGATGGGCGACGACGCCGGGGTGATCATCGAAGGTCAGGTCTGTGCCTACGACGCGGATTATCAATTGCTGAGCCTGCAACTTCCGGCCACTGAAATGAGCATTCGCGTCACGCATGCACCGATGGCACTCGGTCAGGCGTTGCGCTGCAAAGTGCATGCGCGGGACATCAGCCTCACTCTGCACAACACCGAGTTCAGCAGCATCCTCAATCGGCTGCCGGTCACCGTGGTCAGCGAACAAGCGGCGGATAACGCCGCGCATGTGCTGATTCGTCTCGACGCCGGCGGCACGCCACTGGTGGCGCGCATCACGCGGTTCTCTCGGGATCAACTCGGCGTGCACCCGGGCCAGCAACTCTGGGCACAGATCAAGGCGGTTGCGGTCCTGGCGTAAATCATTCGGCACGACGGCCCCGGCGTGCGGTCAATCGTTTTACACACCGCCGCCCTTTGAAGGAAGCCGCCATGCTTGATACCGAGCTGACCGCCACACTGCCATCCGACCTGCACTACGTCGATGACATCCAGCCCGGCATCACCCGCAAGAAACTGCGCGGCAAGTTCAACTATTTCGAGCCGTCGGGCCAGCGGATCACCGACCCCGACGAAATCAAACGCATCAATGCCCTCGCCGTACCGCCGGCCTACACCGATGTGTGGATCTGCCCGGATCCGCGCGGCCACTTGCAAGCCACCGGCCGCGACGCGCGTGGCCGCAAGCAATATCGCTATCACCCACGCTGGCGCGAAGTGCGTGACGCCGACAAATATTCGCGCCTGCGTGAGTTCGGCCTGGCCTTGCCGAAATTGCGCAAACAACTCGAAGCGCTGCTGGCTGCGCCCGGTTTCAGTCGCGACAAGGTCATGGCGACCGTGATTACCCTGCTCGATGCCACGCTGATCCGCGTCGGCAACACGCAATACGCGCGGGACAATCGGTCCTACGGCCTGACCACGCTGCGCAGCCGCCATGTTGAAGTCAACGGCAGCGCGATCCTGTTTCAGTTTCGCGGCAAGAGCGGCATCGAACACCAGATCACCGTCAAGGATCGGCGCCTGGCGCGCATCATCAAACGTTGCCTGGAAATCCCCGGGCAGAACCTGTTCCAGTATCTGGATGAAAACGGTGAACGGCATACCGTCAGCTCTTCCGACGTCAATGCTTACCTGCAAACCCTGACCGGCGCCGACTTCACCGCCAAGGATTATCGGACCTGGGCCGGCAGCGCCCTGGCACTGGCCGTGTTGCGCGAGCTGACCCACGAGTCGGAGACCGAAGCCAAGCGCCACGTCGTCGAGATGGTCAAGGGTGTGGCCAAGCAGTTGGGCAACACGCCGGCAGTGTGCCGCAAGTGCTACATCCATCCCGCCGTGGTGGAAAAATTCATGCTCGGGGCGCTGGCCGAACTGCCACGCCCACGCGTGCGCAAAGGCTTGCGTGCCGAAGAGGTGGCACTGGCGATGTTTCTCGAACGAATGAGTGACATGACCGATGCGCCTTGATCGACCAGGCAGCGTCGTTTAGGCTAGCCACCTTTCCCTCCTCAGGACGACCGCAGAAGTGAACAACCAGGCCTTCTAAAAATGTAATCGCGACATGCCGCCCCCGGCGCGTGTCTGTGCTCACAACATTTTCTGGAGGTGCCGATGACTCACGTCTCGCGTACGCCTGCTCTCGTCTCACTGAATCAATTGGGTTTTCAGTTCGCCAATGGCGAGACGCTGTTCGATGCACTGAATTTGACATTTGATGATCAACCCACCGCCATTGTCGGACGCAATGGCGTCGGTAAAAGCGTACTCGCGCAGTTGATCGCCGGGCACTTGCAACCCACTGCCGGCAGCGTGGTGAGTTCAGTGTGCGTGCACTACGTTGCGCAAACCTTCGCCGCCACACCCGGACAAACCGTCGCCGAAGCAACCGGCACAGCCTGTGTGCTGGCCGCACTCGATCGACTCGATCAGGGCCTCGCCACTGCCGCAGACTTCGACACCATCGGTGATTGCTGGGATCTGCGCGAGCGCCTGCGACAGCGACTTGATGAGGCTGGCCTAAGCGGTATTGCCGCAACGCATCCGACAGCAAAGCTCAGCGGTGGCCAGCAAGCCCGAATCGCCCTGATCGGTGCATTCCTGAGCCGTGCGCAACTGCTGGTGCTGGATGAGCCGAGCAATCATCTCGACAGTGCGGGCCGGCAATGGCTGATGAACAGCCTGCAAACATGGCGCGGCGGCCTGATCGTTGTCAGTCATGACCGGCAACTGCTCGAGCACATGCAGCGCATCATCGAGCTGACCCCCATGGGCGTCACAGTCTTCAGTGGCCAATATTCAGCGTTCGCCGAGCAACGCCAAATCCATCAGGCAGCAGCGCAAGCACAGCTCGATCAAGCCCGAATCGAACGCCAGCGAGCGCGCGCACGACTGCGACGCGAGCACGACACGATCCAGCGCCACGCGGCCGGAAGCCGGCGAAACGCAGAAACGGCGAATGTTTCCGGCTTTGAACGGGCAGCCATGAAAGCCGCGGCGAGGGAAATCATGGGCCATGTGAAGGTGGGTCATCAGGCACAAAAAACCGACCTGGATGAGCGGGTGCGCCGCGCTTATGCGAATGTCCTGCCGGATGAAGGTGTGCTGATCAACCTGCCGGGAAGTGTGGTCCCAAATGGTCGGCAAGTGTGTACCTTGGTCGATGCGTGTTTACCGTGGTTAGCGATTGCCTCACCCGCGAGTCGACTGAATTTGAACCTCCATGGGCCGATGCGCGTGGCAATCACCGGTCCCAATGGTTGTGGCAAATCAACGCTGTTGAAAGTGCTGGCCGGCGAACAGTTACCCGTGAGCGGCACCTGCAACACCCATGTGCCTTTCGCCTTTCTCGATCAGCAATTGGCCCTGCTGGATGCAAAAACCTCGATCGTTGAACAATTGAAGGCCCAGGGCACACCTTTGAGCGAAGGCACCTTGCGCAGCTACCTCGCCCACCTGCAACTCGATGCGCAGCGCGCGACTCAGCCCTGTGCTGCGCTCAGCGGCGGCGAACGTTTGAAAGCTGCGCTCGCACTGGCGTTGTGGCGGCAGACACCGGCGCAATTGCTGCTGCTCGATGAACCGACCAATCACCTCGACCTCGCGTCTGTGCAAGCTTTCGAGCAAGCCTTGCAGACATTTCCCGGGGCCATTGTCGCGGTTTCCCACGATCAGGCGTTTATACGCGCGTTAAACCCCAGTCATTGTTTGAGCTGGAACTCCACTGGCTGGCAGTGGCAACCGACGAGCTGAACTGACTATTTTTTGCACGATTGCTGAGGGGTTCTATAGTTGATCTGACACGAATCAGCTGCGGTGACGCCATGGAAGACATTTTCGTCGTGAAGCGTTGCAACAAGATCATTATTCACGGTCGACGCGCCGAAGACAGCCAGCATGATCCCGCCGAAGCCATTAGCTGGTTTCGAATCTGCGACACGCGCACGGGCGGGTTCATCGGCGATGGCTACGACACGGAGAAAGAAGCAACGCGTGAATGCACGCGTCTCAACGCAGTCAGTTCCCCACTACCGGCCCGCGAATCGTCCGGCTGATGTCGATCAAAAGCGGGTCTATACTGAAACCAGCTGAAGGAGCAGCGCCCCACGGCAGAAGGCTCGCAGCACGCGGGCTTTTTGCTGCAGCTCTGGTTTCATTGAACGGAGGTGTTCCATGTCCGAAAAAGAGTCCATCACCACCCTCCTCACCTTGCTCGACGCCCGGCAGGCGCGCCTCGCGGCCGCTTGCAAAGAGATCGCCGACTGGGTCGACCATCAAGGCGGTCACCCGACGGCCCTGCGTATTCGTGATCGGCTGAACGATATCGAAAAGGATGCGCCGCTGATTCGCAACACGCTGTCAGCACTCAAGCCTGTTGATCGGCCGCTGCCTCGGTTCAGATAACCACAAGCGAAATCATCGTCCTCACGAAAACCAAGCGAGATACTGCAGCGGCGGCGTAACGTCACCGGGCCTTGGGTTGCCCGCCATTTATATTCGCGCGCGAGGGTCTGTTTTTTTTCACAAAACCTTCACCTCCCCTCACTTACTGTGAAATCACTCCTTTAGTGACACATTCAACGCCCGCCCGCATGCGGGTGTTTTTTTGCCTGGGTTTTGACTCGGCGAACACCTTTGGCTGTCAGATGTCATAACCAGTACACGTCACAAAGGAGACGGTTCATGGTTATCCATTTCAACGTCGACGGGCATTTGGCTTGTGGTCACAAAGGTAAACACCTCACTGCCAGCCGCGAACTCAACCGTGTGAAATGCCGCAGTTGCCGTAACACCGATGCCTACAAACAAGCGAGAAAAGACCAGCGCAATGCCGCCCGACGCACAGCCAGGCATGCCAAAACCACTCACGGTGCAGCGAATTGGCGCGCGGAGTGGACTGAACGGCTGACAGCGATGTCCGGCCGCCAGCGTTTGCCTCGAGGCTTTGCTCATCAGGCATTTGTTTAAGGCCATAAAAAAGCCCAGCTCGATGGCTGGGCTTTCGCTTCAGGTGTTCTGCTCGGAATTTGTGGTCGTCGAAACATTGCCCCGGAAACAAACAAGGGCTTGCATCAGCTTTCGCCGGCAAACCCTTGATTCAAGATGGTGCCCGAAGCCGGAATCGAACCGGCACGCCCTTACGAGCGGGGGATTTTAAGTCCCATGCGTCTACCAGTTTCGCCATTCGGGCGGTAGCGCGGTGTTGCTCTGTCCGGCAGCTGAGTGGCGATCCTGACAGGATCAAGGCTTCAACAGCCGAGCGGGAAATATATACATCCGTTCCCGGTGAAGCAAGTTCGCAATGGCCGTTTTCAAGACTAAATCTTGCAGCGCACTGCAAATAAAAAAGCTCCGTAAATCATGGATCTACGGAGCTTGTTTATAGTGGAGGCCGAGGTCGGAATCGAACCGGCGTAGGTGGATTTGCAATCCACTGCATAACCATTTTGCTACTCGGCCTCAAAACGTTTGCTATCAGTAGCACAACAACAAACGCGTTTTAAACTTGGAGCGGGAAACGAGACTCGAACTCGCGACCCCGACCTTGGCAAGGTCGTGCTCTACCAACTGAGCTATTCCCGCTTGGTGATGCGCATTCTATAGAATTAAGAAGCTCCGTCAACCCCTTGATTCAAAAAAGTTTTATTTCTTTTCAACATCAGTCTTCAGATGTGGCCAGGCGGCGCGAAGGTACTGAACCATCGACCACAGCGTCAGGCCTGCGGAGACCATCAGCAACGCATAACCCAGCACAACCCAGAAGCTGAAGTCCTTTGGATTGGCCAACAGGATGACCAGTGCAAGCATCTGCGCCGCGGTTTTCCATTTGCCCAGATTCGATACGGCAACGTGGGCGCGGGCACCGAGTTCGGCCATCCATTCACGCAATGCCGATACCACAATCTCGCGACCGATGATGACCGCTGCTGGCAAGGTCAGCCAGAGATTGCCGTGCTCTTGCACCAGCAGCACCAACGCCACGGCAACCATGAGTTTGTCGGCGACCGGATCGAGAAACGCACCAAATGGCGTGCTCTGTTCCAGACGACGGGCCAGATAACCATCCAGCCAGTCTGTGGCTGCCGCAAAGGCAAACACCGAGGCGGAGGCCATGTAGCTCCACTGGTAAGGCAGATAGAACAGCAAAATGAAGATTGGAATGAGCAGGACGCGTAGAACGGTAATCAGATTAGGGATATTCATCGGCACAACTGGCTACGAGGTGAAGGGGCATTCTACTCGCTATGCAGGTTTGCATAAATCGACTCTGCGAGCTTTTTACTGATCCCCGGGGCTTTGGCGATCTCTTCGATGCTTGCACGAGACAGCTCCTGCAATCCACCAAAATGTTTCAACAAGTCGCGTCGCCGCGTCGGCCCTACCCCGGCAACGCCTTCCAGCGTTGACGTACGGCGGGTTTTACCACGGCGCGCGCGGTGTCCGGTAATGGCGAAGCGGTGAGCTTCATCGCGGATCTGCTGAATCAGGTGCAACGCCGGTGAGTCGCCACGCAAGGTGAACTCGTGCGCTGCATCATTCAGATACAACGTTTCGAAGCCTGCCTTGCGCGTTGCGCCTTTGGCAACGCCCAGCAGGATCAGATCGGGAACGGCCAGTTCGTTGAGCACATCACGCGCCATCGACAACTGACCCTTGCCACCGTCAACCAACAAGATGTCCGGCAACTTGCCCTCGCCTTCTTTCAGCTTGCTGAAACGTCGAGTTAGCGCCTGATGCATGGCGGCATAGTCGTCGCCCGCGGTCACGCCTTCGATGTTGTAGCGGCGGTAATCGGATTTGATCGCGCCTTCAGGCCCAAAGACCACGCAGGACGCAACGGTTGCTTCACCACTGGAATGACTGATGTCGTAGCATTCCAGGCGCTGTGGCGGCTCATCCAGATTCAACACTTCAGCCAGGGCTTCGAAGCGCGCAGCGGTGTGTTGACGGTTGGCCAGGCGTGCGCTCAGCGCCTGCTCGGCGTTGGTAACTGCCAATTGCTGCCAACGCGCACGTGTACCGCGCACCCGGTGACTGATGGCCAACTCGCGACCGCGCAACTCGTGAATGGCCTCGATCAACGTCGGAAAGTCCTCGTGCACCACGTTGACGATCAACTCGCTCGGCAAATCGCGCTCGGGACTGCTGATGAAGTACTGCCCGAGGAATGCCGCCATGACTTCAGACACGTCTTCTTCGATCCCGACCTGGGGAAAGAAATTTTTGCTGCCCAACACCCGACCGCCGCGAACACTGATCAAATGAACGCAGGCGCCACCCGGATTGACGAATGCGGCGATGACATCGATATCGCCCGTGCCGCCTTCCATGCTCTGCTGATCCTGAACGCGACGCAGCAGTGCGATCTGATCACGCAACTCGGCAGCTCGCTCGAACTCAAGATTGATCGCGGCCTCTTCCATCGCCGTTGACAGCTCATTGGTCAGCGCGTGACTGCGGCCCTCGAGGAACATCACCGAGTGACGAACATCCTCGGCATAAACTTCAGGCTCGACCAATCCGACACAGGGTGCCTTGCAGCGCTTGATCTGATACTGCAGACAAGGCCGGGTGCGGTTCTTGTAGTAACTGTCTTCACACTGGCGAACGAAAAAAGTCTTTTGCAGCAGACTGAGGCTTTCGCGAATGGCGCCAGCGCTCGGGTACGGACCGAAGTATTTGCCCTTGGCTTTCTTCGCGCCGCGATGAATGCTCAGGCGCGGGAACTGCCCATCGGACAAAAATACATAGGGGTAGGATTTGTCGTCGCGCAACAGAATGTTGTACGGCGGCCGCCATTCCTTGATCAGCGTCTGCTCAAGCAGCAGCGCCTCGGTTTCGTTGGCCGTGATGGTCGTTTCGACCTGAGCGATACGCCCGACCAGGGCAGCGGTTTTCGGCGCCAGACCGGTCTTGCGGAAATAACTGGCCAAGCGCTTTTTGAGGTTCTTGGCCTTGCCGACGTAGAGCAAGCGCGCATCGCTGTCGAACATGCGATACACACCGGGACGCCCACTGACCGTCGACAGAAAGGCGCCGGAATCGAATACTTCAGTCATGATCAGGCGCTGGCATCAACCATGCCGTGACGCACCGCCAGCAGTGTCAGTTCGACGTCGCTGCTGATCGAAAGCTTCTCGAAAATACGGTAGCGGTAGGTATTCACGGTTTTCGGCGACAAACACAGTTTGTCAGAAATGATCTGAACCTTTTGGCAGCCAACGATCATCAGGGCGATCTGAATCTCGCGCTCGGACAACGCATCGAACGGCGAATCGTTGGTAGGCTGAAAGGATTTGATCGCCAACTGCTGGGCGATCTGCGGGCTGATGTAGCGCTGGCCGGCAAACACCAGGCGAATCGCCTGGACCATTTCAGGTAACCCTGCACCCTTGGTCAGATAACCGGCGGCACCCGCCTGCAGCAAGCGAGTCGGAAACGGGTCCTCTTCACACACCGTGACGGCCACTACTTTGATATCCGGATGACTGCGCAAAAGTTTGCGCGTGGCTTCCAGGCCACCGATGCCAGGCATCTTGACGTCCATCAAAACCACATCGGGCTTCAATTCACGGGCCTTGATCAGGGATTCCTCCCCTGACTCGGCCTGACCCACCACCTGCAAGCCATCGATATCGGCCAGCATACGGGTAATGCCTGTACGAACGAGATCATGGTCGTCGACCACTAGCACCCTAATCAAGCAGACACCTCGCGATATGGTCTTATTGGGATGCCGGACACCTTAGCAAAAAGTGCCGGACAGACCTAGCGGAAAGGCGCATTTAAAAAGTTTCATTTCATCTTTCAGGGCTTGCAGGCCGTGGGTTTCAGAGCACAGGTGTACTGATATCAAGCTGCATTCGCAGGAAACACTCATCTTCACCCTGAACGTGTAGTCCTTTTCTTTCATACAAATGTTTTGCCGGATTATTTTTGAACACCGTCAGGCGCAATGCCGGACGCCGCTCCTTGCGAGCCATCGCGATAACCTGATCGATTGCCCAGGAACCTGCGCCCTGCCCCTGAAACGGTTCAGCCATCTGCAGTTCACGAATATACAAAGCCCGCGCATCCCGACTGAGGCTGAGAAAACCTGCCACCTCATCACCGCTCGATATCAACCAGTTCTCGCGCCCCGCCCACGCTACGTCGAAAGCCTCGTCCTGCCACAACAGGTCATGATGCAGGTAGTAACGCAACATATTCTGACAGGTGAGATTTCGCGAAAATGTCAGATCCTCGGGTGTTGCACGTCGCCACTGGTAGGTCATTGCGCCTCCGTCAACGCCACGACATGCCCCTGCCATGCGCCGGATTCGCGCCGGGCAACGACCAGAACGTCACCGGGCCCGGGCGCCTCGACAATCAGTGATCCCTGAGCAGACCAGATCGCACTGCGCCCCGCTGACACCCACCCGCCGGTAGGTCCGCCATGATTGGCCATCAACACCACCATCGAATGCTCACGGGCATAGCCTTGAAGCAAGTCCGTATCCGAGGCGTAGCCTTTTTCACTGATCAATACCCCAGCCGCATAAATATTGGCACCTTGCCTGGCGGCTGCGGCCGCATGGCTGGCGTGAGAAAAATCGGCGCAGACTGCCAAGGCAACGGTATCAGCGCCAAAGACCAGAGGCGGACCACCAGCACCCGGCGCGAAGAAAACCTCTTCACCCGCGTGCAAATGCTGCTTGCTGTAAACCCCGAAAGAGCCGTCAGCCGCCAATATCAGTGCACCAATCAACACGGCAGAGTTCGCTTTCTGGCGAATCGGCACGCCAACGACAGTGGTGATACGCAGTTCGTGGGCGAGGTCTCGCAGCGGTGCTAACACCGCATCCAGCGGATCAATCGCCAATCTTGCGGCCATCTCGCCCTCATAGCCGGTCAGGGACAACTCTGGAAAAACCAGAAGCTCGACACCCTGCTCCGCAGCCGCCCTCATAAAACGCATATGACTGGCAATATTGGCGTTGAGATCACCGGCGATGGAGACAGCCTGGGCGGCGGCAATGATCAGTGTCGACATGATTCTTCCTTGATGCGCGGTTAAAACGCAGAGTGTGTCACAACTCCTGCAGCACTTGATCAATAGGTATTTGGTTGCCGATGCAATAGCAATTTCCGATTGCTGAGGCGTATCCGCCTCTAGTAAGCTCGGCGCATTCATCGGAGACAGACCATGCTCAACGCCCTTTCACAGCTACGTACCGCCAGCGCCCTGCGCTCGGTTTCGGCTGCCCGGGCGACTGACGTATGTGCTCCGGTCAGCTTTTATTTTGGGTATTGGTTTAGCCACTGGCGCGCCTGATACCCACACGGCGCCCATGTAAACGGGTCGCCACCAGAGAGTTTCTCAACCCCCGGTCGGCTTCCCGACCGGGGGTTTTGTTTTTTCAGGCCCTGACTATTTAGCAACACACCAGACACTTTGAGGATTCAACCCATGAACTACGCCACTTATTACCGTTACGACAGCTTTAGCGCCTGGCGATTTACCAGCTTCCGCTCGGGACAGCCTGCCGCCTCCGATCGGTCACCTACAGGTGGCAAGCACACACACATAGCCAATACGGCCAACTGTCGAACACCCCAGTAGGGCCGAGCGAGCGGGAAGCACCCGCCGCCTGCCCAGGAAGACCGAATATGAACTCGTCCGTTTCTGCTCTGCCACTGTCCACTCTCGATTCTGCCAACGAAGCGCTGACCCTGCGTCTGCCCAGCTCGTTGCAGCTCAAACAGCAATTGCCGCTGAGCACTGCCTTGAGTCAGCAAGTCGCCACCCACCGCCAAGCGGTTCGCGCCATCCTTGATGGTGAAGACCAGCGCCTGCTGGTCATTGTTGGCCCCTGTTCCATCCACGACCCACAGTCCGCACTTGAGTACGCCGGCAAACTCGCATGCCTTGCTGACGAGGTCCGCGACGAAATGCTTCTGGTCATGCGCGCCTACGTCGAAAAACCGCGCACCACCGTTGGCTGGAAAGGCCTGGCCTACGACCCGCATCTGGACGGCAGCGATGACATGGCTGGCGGACTTACACTCTCCCGCGAACTGATGCTGGAAATGGTCCGACTCGGCTTGCCAGTGGCTACCGAGCTACTGCAACCCATGGCTGCCGGCTACTTCGACGATCTGCTCAGTTGGGTTGCGATTGGTGCCCGCACCACCGAATCACAGATTCACCGGGAAATGGCCAGTGGCTTGAGCATGCCTGTCGGCTTCAAAAACGGCACCGACGGTGGCGCAGCCATTGCAGTAGACGCGATGCGCTCGGCAGCCCACCCACACCGGCACTTCGGCGTCGACAGCCAAGGCCATCCAGCAATCATTCAGACCCCAGGCAACCCTGACACCCATCTGGTGTTGCGCGGCGGCCATCAGGGCCCGAACCATGATCGCGACAGCGTGGCGAAAATCCATGCTGATTTGAACCGATTGAAAATCCCCAGCCGGATCATGGTGGATTGCAGCCACGCCAATAGCGGCAAGGACCCACTGCGTCAGCCCGCCGTTTTCAACGACGTGCTCGAACAGCGCCTTCAAGGCGACGGTTCATTGATCGGCATGATGATCGAGTCGCATCTGTTCGAAGGCTGTCAGCCGCTCAGCGCGAATCTGCGCTACGGGGTATCCGTCACCGACGGCTGCCTGGGTTTCAGTGCAACCGAACACCTGTTGCGGGATGCCGCCCAACGTTTGCGCGCACACGCTCAAGGCTGATGAAGTGGCTTGCCCTCCGGTTTCGTTGAACCCGGAGGGCGGGCGCGAATACAGTCAGGCCTCTACCTGCACTCGCGTCACCGCAGACTCCTGACTGATGTCGTCCAATCGCTCAACCGTATAAGCGACACGAACAGTCCCCCCAAGGTGCTCGCGCCAGAAACGATGCGGAACGATAAAAATCAGCGGTTTGCCGGCGGTCTCCCGCGTGATCTCGCGGTCATCCCGATGATTGAACAAGTCCCCGTCACACTTGAGGTAGACCAATTCGCCTTCCTGTGTTTGAGCATTGCCGATCACAACGGTCGCGCCATCGATCGCATCCTCCGTCAACAGCAAGCCATCCTCGGCTTCCAGCACATCAGGCGCGGCCAACTCGCCCCGCAGAAATGGAATCATGCGAACGGTTGCCGGCGTGGATTCACGTACTGCTCCACACGCTTGTTCGACGCGATAATGCAGGGTCAACTCGCCACCAGGCTGCACAGCAAAATACTCCGGGGCAACCCAGAATGACAGTGCCTGCGCAACCGCAAAGGCTTCAACTTTCAAGGTATCGGTGAACGGCGTCGGCGAAGCGCCGTTGTTACAGATAAGCGACACCCGGTCGCCAGCGGCCATCCGGCCATAAGGCTGCAGCGTAACAAGCACCCCCTCCCTCACCCGCGCGGGATCAAGCGTGCCACCGATGACACCTTCGACATGCGCAGCCAACAGTTGCGACGGTGTATCGCCTACCGATAATGCCAGGCGCACAGACGACAGCGGTTCGGACAAACCCGCGCTGACAAGCGTCCAGTAGACCTCAAGGGAACCGCCATCCAGAGCCGCGATGTGCATGCCCTTGATGACGAAAATGACATCGTTGCCAACCTGCGAGTCGCTGACGAAACGAACCATCTCATGCTGGTAGCTAAAACCCTCGACATCCAGGCCTTCCCAGCTCAACAGCAACTGATCTCCGCTCGCCATGTTTGCATAAGGCGCGACACGCACGACGACCCTGTTCAGAGCCGGATCGAGCACCGCCCCCTCCAGTGAATCAAGCGATGGCGCTGGCAACGGCTCTGCCGAAATGCCGACACTGACAGGGTGACGCATCCGGTAGCAAAACTCGATTTCATGGGTGTTCATTCGCCGCTCCATTCCTTGGATAAACGCCAATCTCATCGATGGCGTGACAACGAATATTGAACGCCATCCCTGAAGGCTTCGATGTCAGCCCAGTTCGCCGCAACCATCGGGCAAAAGCTACGGATCGAGTAGGCCAGTAACCGAAAAAATCGATTAATTCAGCAGAGGACGTCCGCAACTTCCGATTCGAGCCTCATGAGAAACAGAAACGCCCTACGCCACCTGATCCAGATTCGTCGGACAACCTAGGCCTCTTCTTACTTCGCCAACGGCATGAGTGTTTTAGAGTGGCTCACAGTTTTCCCGATGAACTTCTGTGAAAAAGGTAAGAACATGCAACGGAATGCTACAACTCGCTATCCCATACTGTTGATACACGGCCTGTTCGGATTTGAGCGAATCGGTCATTTCGAACTTTTCCACGAGGTAAAAGAGGCACTTAAGGCAACTGGCAACCGGGTGTTGGTCCCGCACCTGTCTGCCACCCATGACAACGAAACAAGGGGTGAACAGCTACTGCAGCAAATCGACCGCGTGCTCACTAGCACCGGCGCTGAAAAAGTCAATCTCATCGGACACAGTCAAGGCGCACTGACGGCGCGATATGCTGCTGCGCATGTGCCGCACGCCGTCGCTTCGGTTACCTCCGTCAGCGGCCCGAATCACGGTTCAGAACTGGCTGACTTCCTGCGCAAGGCGCTGATCCCGGATCGGTTGCCGGAAGCCGTCGCATTGAATGTAGTAACGCTGTTTTCCGAGTTCCTGACGTTATTGAGCGGCAGCCTGACGCTTCCGCAGAATGCCCTGGCGGCTCTCAACGCCCTGACCACCGCAGGTGTGGGGGACTTCAATGACAAATACCCGCAAGGTCTGCCAACTACCTGGGGTGGACACGGCGCGGAGCTGGTTGACGGTGTCCGCTACTATTCATGGAGCGGTACCCTGCCAGCGACTCGAGTGCCCACGCTCGACCCGGTGCATGAGGTCTGCCGTGGACTGGCGGAGTACTTCATTACCGAGGCCGGACAAAATGATGGCTTCGTCGGCCGCTACAGCTCACACCTGGGCACCGTGATTCGCTCCGACTATCCACTGGATCATCTGGGCAGTGTGCGCCGTACGATTACCAGCGCAGCCGCCCTGCCCGACCCGATCGATCTGTACCTCGAGCATGCAGCGCGTCTGCAAGCCGCGGATCTCTGAAGGCACGATGCAGGACCGTCGAACGGAACTTTGCCGAGAATTCGCCCACTGAATCCGGTAGGCTCCACACTTTACTGAAATAGATTGGAGATTTTCCCCATGGCTAAAGCCACTGCCCGCCACATCCTGGTTTCCAGCGAAGACAAGTGCAACGAACTAAAGGCCCAGATCGAAGGCGGCGCTGATTTCGCCGAAGTCGCCAAGGCCAACTCCACTTGCCCGTCCAGCCGTCAGGGCGGCGACCTGGGTTCCTTCGGTCCTGGCCAGATGGTCAAGGAATTCGATACCGTGGTTTTCAGCGCGCCAATCAACGTCGTGCAAGGCCCGGTGAAGACTCAGTTCGGTTATCACCTGCTGGAAGTCACCAGCCGTCAGGACTGATAGTTCGCCTGACTGCTCCCCAACGGCCCGCCATCTGGTGGGCCGTTGTGTTTCAGTTACACATACGGCTGGCGACAGACGCGCCTCTCGCGTACAAATTGCGCTTATCGATTTCTCGCTCCAAGGCTGACAATGCGACTGGTTTTCCCCACATTGATGCTTACCGCCCTCACCCTGCTGTCGGGCGTCACCGGCGTGAACGCGGCACCGCAACACGCGTTGACCGTTTATGGCGAGCCGGCCAAATACGCTCCCGGCTTCAGCCACTTCGACTACACCAATGCGCAAGCCCCCAAGGGCGGCACGATGCGTCGCTCGGCGATCGAGATTGGCCACTTCGATCATGTCCTGCCCTACATCGACAAAGGTATTGGCGTCACCCAGATCGATGGCCTGCTTTACTCGCCGCTGGCGCAACGCTCGATGGATGAGCCGTACACCGTCTACGGCCTGGTGGCGGAAAAAATGGAGCGCTCGGATGACGGGCTTTCTCTGCGTTTCTTCATCAATCCCAAGGCACGTTTCGCTGACGGCAAACCGATCACCGCGCAAGACGTGCGTTACACCTACGATCTATTGATGACCCAAGGCAGCCTGCGTTATCGCACGCAGTTCGCCGACGTCAAAGGCGTCGAAGTGGAAGCACCGCTGACCGTGCGATTCGACTTCAAAAACAATGAAAACCGCACCCTGCCGCTGGACATCGCGACCCTGCCAGTGTTTCCCGAACATTGGTGGAAGAGTCGCGATTTCGCTGGCGGTGGCGGCTATGAACCGCCGCTGGGCAGCGGCCCTTATCGTGTCGGCAAGGTCGACTCGGGGCGCAGCATCACGTTCGAACGCAATGCCGACTGGTGGGGCAAGGACTTGCCGGTCAGTCGTGGCCTCTACAATTTCGACCACTTCAGTATCGAGTACTTCGGCGACACCGACGTCGCTCGCCAGGTGCTGCGCGGCGGCGCGTATGACTACAACCGCGAATTCTCTGCTACCGGCTACTCAATCGGTTACGACAGCCCGGCCCTGAGCGACGGGCGCCTGCAGAAGGCTCACCTGGCCACCGAAGCACCTCAATCGGCCCAGGGTTTCGTATTCAACCTGCAAAAACCGATGTTCAAGGATCGTCGCGTACGTCAGGCGCTGGCCATGCTCTGGGATTTCGAGTGGAGCAACCGGCAGATGATGCGCAACCTGTACATCCGCCAGCAAAGCTACTTTTCCAACACCGATCTGGCGGCTCGTGCGCTACCGGATGCGGCGGAATTGAAAATCCTCGAACCGCTGCGCGGACAGGTTCCCGATGAAGTCTTCACCACTGTCTTCGAAGCGCCGAAAACCGATGGCAGCGGCCTGATCCGCGACAAGCAGTTGCAGGCTCTCGAATTGCTTGAGCAAGCAGGCTGGAAACCGGACGGCGATCAACTGGTGAATGCCGAGGGCGAGCCATTGAGCTTCACTTTCCTGGTCAGCCAGAACGGCATGGATCGCCTGTTGTTGCCATACAAACGCACGCTGAAACAGATCGGCATCAACCTGGATATCCGCCGCATCGATTCTTCGCAGTACGTCAATCGGCTGATGAGCCGTGACTACGACATGATCGTCACCGGCTATCCGGTGACCACCTCTCCGGGTGGCGAATTGCTCAATTACTTCGCTTCCGCCTCGGCCAACGACCCCGGCGCCAACAACTACATGGTGTTGAAAAACCCGGCGGTCGACACCTTGATCAACGGCCTGATCCGCGCCTCAACACAATCGGACATGCTGCATTACGCCCACGCGCTGGATCGGGTGCTGCAATGGAACTACTACTGGATTCCCAACTATTACCCGCCGGGCACCTCGACCGTGTGGTGGAACCGCTTTGGTATCCCGTCGGTTCAGGCGAGCAATGACGAAGCGATCGAGAGCTGGTGGGAAATCAGCAGTACCGCGCTGACCAACCAACAGATGACCGCCGAAAAAATCGGCCGTGGCAGACCCGGAGGAGCGCACTGATGTGGGCTTACATACTGCGGCGTCTGCTGCTGATCATCCCGACGCTGGTGATCATTCTGTTGGTCAATTTCGTGATCATTCAAGCCGCGCCCGGCGGCCCGGTGGAACAGGCGATCGCACACTTGCAAGGCATCGGCGGCGGCAATGTCGGCGGTGGTTCGGGCGAAACCATGAGCGGTACCTCGCGCGCCAGCCGTGGCCTCGATCCGCAATTGATCAAGGACATTGAAAAACAATACGGTTTCGACAAACCCGCCCATGAACGCCTGTGGCTGATGCTCAAGAACTACGCGCAACTGGACTTCGGCAAGAGCTTCTTTCGCGGCGCAACCGTCACCGACCTGATTCTGGAAAAAATGCCGGTGACCATTTCCCTCGGATTGTGGGCGACGCTGATCACCTATCTGGTATCGATCCCGCTGGGCATCCGCAAAGCCGTGCACCACGGCAGCCATTTCGACATCTGGAGCAGCACCGCGATCATCATCGGCTACGCGATGCCGGCGTTCCTCTTTGCGATGTTCCTGATCGTGGTGTTTGCCGGCGGTACATCGTTGAACTGGTTCCCGGTTCGCGGTCTGGTTTCGGACAACTTCGAGTCGCTGTCGACCCTCGGCAAGATCACCGATTACTTCTGGCACCTGGTATTGCCGGTGACAGCGCTGGTGATCGGTGGTTTCGCCACGCTGACGATCCTCACCAAGAACTCGTTTCTCAATGAAATCACCCGCCAATACGTGGTGACTGCCCGGGCCAAAGGCCTGAGCGAGCGCCGCGTGCTCTACGGGCACGTATTCCGCAATGCGATGCTGCTGGTGGTCTCGGGGATTCCCCAAGCCTTCATCAGCGTGTTTTTCGCCGGTTCGCTGCTGATCGAAGTGATCTTCTCCCTCGACGGCCTCGGCCGCATGAGTTACGAAGCGGCCGTGTCCCGAGATTACCCGGTGGTGTTCGGGTCGCTGTTCATCTTCACGCTGTTCGGCCTTTTGATAAAACTGATCGGCGACCTCTGCTACACCTTCGTCGACCCGCGCATCGACTTCGCCGCGAGGAATGCCTGATGTTCAAGCTCTCGCCGTTAGGCCGTCGCCGTTTCGAACGTTTCAAGAAAAACCGTCGTGGCTGGTGGTCGCTGTGGCTGTTCATCGGTCTGTTCCTGCTGACCCTCGGCGGTGAACTGATCGCCAACGACAAGCCGTTGATGGTCAGCTATCAAGGACAGTGGTACTTCCCAGTGCTCAAGCGTCACACCGAGCAGGAGTTCGGCGGACAACTGCCGTTTCAGGCCGACTATCGCAGCGAATATGTACAGAACCTGATTCGCAAGGATGGCGGCTGGCTGCTGTTCCCGCCGATCCCGTTCAGTGATGACACGCCAAATTATGACCTCAACAAACCGGCGCCGAGCCCACCCACCTCGGTCAACTGGCTCGGCACCGACGATCAGGCGCGGGATGTGTTGGCGCGGGTGATTTTCGGTGCGCGAGTATCGATCCTGTTTGCGTTGATGCTGACTTTTGTCAGCGCTCTGATCGGCATCGCAGCCGGCGCCTTGCAGGGCTACTACGGCGGTTGGGTCGACCTGCTCGGGCAGCGTTTGCTTGAGGTGTGGTCGGGGCTGCCGGTGTTGTACCTGCTGATCATCCTCTCCGGTTTTGTCGAACCGAATTTCTGGTGGCTGCTGGGGATCATGGCGCTGTTTTCATGGCTGGCGCTGGTCGATGTGGTGCGTGCCGAGTTCCTGCGCGGGCGCAACCTGGAATACGTCAAGGCTGCGCGCGCGTTGGGCTTGACCGACCGCAAGGTGATTGTCCGGCATATCCTGCCCAACGCGATGAAC
This sequence comes from Pseudomonas fluorescens, assembly GCF_001648775.1. Taxonomy (GTDB): domain Bacteria; phylum Pseudomonadota; class Gammaproteobacteria; order Pseudomonadales; family Pseudomonadaceae; genus Aquipseudomonas; species Aquipseudomonas fluorescens_M. The sequence goes on along the minus strand of NZ_LVEJ01000010.1, from coordinate 30,611 downwards.
GCCACACTGAGCTATTTGCCGTTCATTCTGACCGGGGCGATTTCTACTCTTACGGCGCTGGATTTCCTCGGTTTTGGCATGCCCGCCGGCAGTGCCTCGCTGGGCGAACTGATCGGCCAGGGCAAGCAGAACCTGCAAGCGCCGTGGCTCGGCTTGACGGCGTTCTTTACCCTGGCGCTGATCCTTTCTTTATTGGTGTTCATCGGCGAAGCGTTACGTGACGCCTTCGACCCTCGATCCTGAAGCGTGACCATGACTGATAACCTGATAGAAATCCGCAACCTCAACGTCGCCTTCCACGGCCAGAACGTGGTGCGTGACCTGTGCCTGGACATTCGTCCCGGCGAATGCCTGGCATTGGTTGGCGAGTCGGGTTCGGGCAAGTCGGTCACCGCCCACTCGATCCTGCAATTGCTCCCGCAAAGCGAAGCGCAGACCACCGGCAGCATTCGCTATCGCGGCGAGGAACTGGTCGGTGCCGACCCCAAGGTCTTGCGTGAACTGCGCGGCAACCGCATTGCGATGATCTTTCAGGAGCCGATGACCTCGCTCAATCCGTTACACACGATCGAAAAGCAGATCGGCGAAACCCTTCTGCTGCACCGTGGCCTCGGCGGTAAAGCGGCGCAACAGCGCATTCTCGAACTGCTCGAACTGGTTGGCATCCAGAAACCCAAAGAGCGGCTCAAGGCCTATCCCCATCAGCTGTCCGGCGGGCAACGGCAACGGGTCATGATCGCCATGGCCCTGGCTTGCGAACCCGAGTTGCTGATCGCCGACGAGCCGACTACAGCGCTCGATGTCACCGTGCAGCGCAAGATCCTGCTGCTGCTCAAATCCCTGCAACAGCGGCTCGGCATGTCGCTGCTGCTGATCAGCCACGACCTCAATCTGGTCCGCAGCATCGCCCAGCGCGTGTGTGTCATGAAGGCCGGACAAATCGTTGAACAGGCCCCCTGCGAAACGCTGTTCACGGCACCGCAGCACCCGTACAGCTGCGTATTGCTCAACGCCGAACCGGAAGGCGAAGCCTTGCCGCGCGATAATCGTGAAAACGTCCTGGAGGTGGAAAACCTCAAGGTTGAATTCCTCATCGGCGGTGGTCTGTTTCAGCGCAAGCAACACCTGCGTGCGGTGGACGGCATCAGTCTGAGCATCCAGCGCGGCAAGACCTTGGGCATCGTTGGCGAATCCGGCTCAGGCAAGTCGACACTGGGTCAGGCGATCCTGCGCTTGCTCGACTCCGAGGGCAGCATCCGCTTTCAGGGCGAAGCGCTCGACGGTCTCAACCAGAAGCAGTTGCGGCCCTGGCGGCGGCAGATGCAGGTGGTGTTTCAGGATCCGTTCGGCAGCCTCAGCCCGCGCATGTCAGTGGCGCAGATCATCAGCGAAGGCCTGGAAGTGCATTGCGAGTCGAGCGCCGATGAGTGCGATGAACAAGTGATCCGCGTGCTCAAGGAAGTCGGCCTCGATCCGCAAAGCCGCCATCGCTACCCGCACGAATTCTCCGGTGGCCAGCGCCAGCGCATCGCGATCGCCCGGGCACTGGTGCTGAAACCGGCGCTGATCCTGCTCGATGAACCGACCTCGGCACTTGACCGCACGGTGCAGAAACAAGTGGTCGCCCTGCTCCGCGACCTTCAGGAAAAACACGGCCTGACCTATCTGTTCATCAGCCACGATCTGGCGGTGGTGCGCGCCCTCGCCCACGACATGATTGTGATCAAGGACGGCAAAGTGGTCGAGCGTGGCGCCAGTCATGAGGTGTTCGATGCGCCGCAGCATCCATATACCAAAGAGCTGTTGGCGGCGGCGCATCCGGGCTAGGCATAATCTCCATTCGACTTGAAACCGAGTCGCGGCCTTCGCGAGCAGGCTCGCTCCCACAGTGGATTTGATCGTTCGCAGGTTTTGTGAACAACGACGATCCTGTGGGCCGGCACTGGCAACAAACAATCAGGATCAGCCGTCAGATGAACACCACCGAAAGCCTCAAGGACTACCAACGGGTTCGCACCCTGGCAATCCGCTCGCTGTTCGAGATCATCGAACAGTCCAGCGAAGGCACAGTGATTGTCGACCGCGACGCCAATATCGTCTGGATGAACGAACGTTACGCGCGCCGCTTCGGTCTGGATTCGGCCGCTGGCGCGATTGGCAAACCCTGCGAAAGCGTGATCCCCGGCAGCCTGCTGCGCGAGGTGGTGCGCACGGGGCGGCCGATTCTTTTGGACATGCAAGACACGCCGAAAGAACCGTTGGTGGTGATGCGCCTGCCGATCCACGACGACGCTGGCACGGTGATCGGCGCGATCGGTTTTGCCTTGTTCGATGAACTGCGCACTCTCTCGCCGATGCTCAAGCGCTACCTGAGCATGCAGGAAGAACTGGCTTCGACTCGCTCACTGCTGCGCGCGCGGCAGACCAAATACAACTTCGCGCATTTCATCGGTACCAGCGCCGCCAGCCTTGAAGTCAAACGCCGCGCCCGCCGCAGCGCCAGCGCCGAGTCGCCGGTGTTGCTGCTCGGTGAAACCGGCACCGGCAAAGAACTGCTGGCCCAGGCCATTCACAGCGCTTCGCCGCGAGCGCACAAAGCGTTCGTCAGCATCAACAGCGCAGCGATTCCCGAGGCATTGCTCGAAGCTGAATTTTTCGGCACCGCGCCCGGCGCATTCACGGGCGCCGACCGCAAGGGGCGCACCGGCAAATTGCAGATTGCCCAGGGCGGCACGCTGTTCCTCGATGAAATCGGCGACATGCCGTTGCCCCTGCAGAGCAAACTGCTGCGGGTGTTGCAGGAAAAGGAATTCGAGCCTGTAGGCTCCAACGAAGTGATCCAGAGTGACGTGCGAGTGATCGCCGCCACCTCGACGGACCTGCAAGCGGCGATCAAACGCGGTGAATTCCGCGCCGATTTGTATTACCGCCTCAACGTGCTGCCGATCCAGGTGCCGCCGCTGCGTGAACGTCTGGATGATCTGCCGGCGCTCAGTGAAGCGATCCTCGAAGAACTGCGCAGTCAGCATGAGCTGCACCGTGATGCCCTTGGGCTGCTTGGGCAACACGCATGGCCGGGAAACATTCGTGAGTTGCGCAATGTGCTCGAGCGGGCGGCGCTGCTCAGTGATGACTTGATCCTCACGGTGCAGGATATTCGCGCGGCCATCGGTACATTTACGCCGGTTGAGCACACTATGGCACCGACGTTAAATCTATTGAAGCAGGAAACATTCGCGCAGGCGCGAGAGCGTTTTGATCGGCAATTGATCGCGTCCACGCTAGCGCAGTGTGCGGGAAACGTGCCGGAAGCCGCAGCTCGGTTAGGGCTGGGGAGGTCGACGCTCTACAAAAAAATGGTGTCGCTGGGGATTGCCTGATCTCATTATCGAGACTGATGTCTCTATTTACGGACATGATCAAAAGCTTCGCGAGCAGGCTCGCTCCCACATTGGAACGCGTTCTCCATGTGGGAGCGAGCCTGCTCGCGAAAGCGTCATTCCTGTCATCGCAAGTCTCAAAAGAGAGACAATCATGGTCACTCCGCCGAAGATAAAATAAATAACTCTTATCTTTCAAAGAGTTAAGTATCTGGCACAGATCTCGCTAACACCTCTCCCACACCCGCTTCACCCACAAAAATAACAATTCTGGAGAGACACACCATGAGTGTGATCATTGCCTTGGCGGCCCTCGCGCTGCTGATGCTTGCCGCCTACCGTGGCTACAGCGTCATCCTCTTCGCCCCGATTGCCGCCCTCGGCGCAGTCCTGCTCACCGACCCTTCTGCTGTCGCCCCCGCGTTCACCGGGGTGTTCATGGAGAAAATGGTCGGTTTCATCAAGCTCTACTTCCCGGTGTTCCTGCTGGGCGCCGTGTTCGGCAAGTTGATCGAACTCTCGGGGTTCTCCCGTTCGATTGTTGCGGCGGCGATTCGCTTGCTCGGCACCCGACAAGCGATGCTGGTGATCGTGCTGGTCTGCGCCCTGCTCACCTACGGCGGCGTGTCGCTGTTTGTGGTGGTGTTTGCGGTGTATCCGTTCGCTGCGGAGATGTTCCGGCAGAGCAACATCCCTAAACGGCTGATCCCGGCCACCATCGCCCTCGGTGCGTTCTCGTTCACCATGGACGCCCTGCCCGGCACCCCGCAGATCCAGAACATCATCCCCAGCACCTTTTTCAACACCACTGCGTGGGCCGCGCCGTGGCTGGGGGTGATCGGCACGATTTTCGTGTTCTGCAGCGGCATGTTGTTTCTGCAGCGCCAGCGCAACAAGGCCCAACGCGCGGGTGAAGGCTACGGCACCGAGTTGCGCAACGAACCGGAAACCGCCGAAGATCTCAAGCTGCCGAACCCGTGGCTCGCGCTGTCGCCATTACTCGCGGTGGGCATCATGAACCTGCTGTTCACGCAGTGGATACCGCAGTGGTATGGCAAGACCCACAGCCTCGCGCTGCCGGGCATGGCCACGCCAGTGACTACCGAGATCGCCAAACTCACGGCGATCTGGGCCGTGCAGGCGGCGCTGCTGATCGGCATCCTCATGGTGCTGGTGTTTGGCTTCAAGGCGATCCGCAGCAAGCTCGCTGAAGGCAGTAAAAGTGCCGTCAGCGGTGCCCTGCTGGCGGCAATGAATACCGCCTCCGAATATGGTTTCGGCGCGGTGATCGCCTCGCTGCCGGGCTTTCTGGTGCTGGCCGACTGGCTCAAGCAAATCCCCAATCCGCTGGTCAACGAAGCCATTACCGTTACGCTGCTGGCCGGTATCACCGGCTCGGCGTCGGGCGGCATGAGCATTGCGCTGGCGGCGATGTCCGACCAGTTCATCAGCGCCGCCCACGCGGCGAATATTCCGCTGGAAGTGCTGCACCGTGTGGCGGCGATGGCCAGCGGCGGCATGGACACGCTGCCGCACAACGGCGCGGTGATCACCCTGCTCGCGGTCACCGGTCTGACCCACCGTGAAGCCTATAAAGACATTTTCTGTATTACGCTGATCAAGACCCTCGCGGTTTTCGTAGTGATCGGCACTTTCTACGCCACTGGCATTGTGTGAGGTATTCATGACGACTCTTTCGGGCAAAACCGCACTGGTCACCGGCTCCACCAGCGGCATCGGTCTGGGCATTGCACTGAGCCTGGCCAAGGCTGGCGCCAACCTGATTCTCAACGGGTTTGGCGATGCTTGCACCGTCATCGCCGAAGTCGGGCAATACGGCGGCAAGGTCGGCCATCATCCCGCCGACGTCAGTGACCCGGCACAGATTGCCGAGATGATCGCCTATGCCGAGCGCGAGTTCGGCGGGGTCGATATTCTGGTCAACAATGCTGGCATTCAGCATGTTGCGGCGGTCGAGGAATTCCCGGTGGAGCGCTGGGACTCGATCATTGCGATCAATCTGTCTTCGGTGTTTCACAGCTCCCGGTTGAGCCTGCCGGGCATGCGCGCCAAAGGTTGGGGGCGGATCATCAATATCGCCTCCGTGCACGGCCAAGTCGGCTCGACCGGTAAAGCGGCTTATGTTGCCGCCAAGCACGGCGTGATCGGCCTGACCAAAGTGATCGGTCTGGAAACCGCCACCAGTAATGTCACTTGCAACGCAATCTGCCCGGGCTGGGTGTTGACCCCATTGGTGCAAAAGCAGATCGATGATCGTGCGGCCAAGGGCGTCGATCCGCAGCAGGCGCAGCATGATCTGCTAGCGGAAAAACAGCCGTCGCTGGAGTTCGTCACGCCGCAACATCTGGGGGAATTGGTGTTGTTTCTGTGCAGTGAGGCCGGCAGTCAGGTGCGTGGCGCAGCGTGGAATATTGATGGTGGATGGCTGGCGCAGTAAGCCCCATTCCTGCACAGGTTCGGTGTGATCCTGAACCTGTACGATTCAGATAAAAAGAGGCAAACCAATGTCCGGGATTCTCTGGCAACCCGATGCCGAGCGCATCGCCAAGTCGCGCATGGACACCTTTCGGCGCGCGGTCAATCAGCGTCATTCGCTGCACCTTGACGACTACCCTGCCCTGCACCAATGGAGCATCGAGCAGCGCAGTGAATTCTGGCAAGCCATCGTCGACTGCTTCGATATTCGCTTCCACAGCCAGCCCGACGCCGTGCTGCGTGAAGGCCCACAGATGCCCAGCGCTACATGGTTTCCCGGCGCCACGCTGAACTTTGCCGAACACCTGTTGCGCCGTCGCGACGATGCCGTGGCAGTCATCGCCGTGGCGGAAAACGGCCAGCGTGAACAGTTGACCTGGGCTGAGCTGGCCGAACAGGTCGCTGGCTTTCAGGCCAGTTTGCAAGCCTGCGGCGTCGGCCTCGGCGATCGGGTGGCAGCGTGCATGCCCAACACCTGGCAAACCCTGGTCGCAATGTTGGCCACCACCAGCCTTGGGGCGATCTGGTCGTGCTCGTCGCCGGACTTCGGCACCCACGGCGTGATCGACCGTTTCGGCCAGATCGAGCCTAAAGTGTTGATCACCTGCGCCGGCTATCGCTACGCCGGTAAAGAAATAGACCAGACCGGCAAGCTCAACGAAATCCTGCAACAACTGCCCTCGCTGCAACAGTTGATCATCGTGCCGTACGCACGCCCACAGGCCCGCGTCGCGGATTACCGCACCCACGCCGAAGTCAGCCTGTGGGATGACTTTTACCAAGCCGCTGGCGAACCGGATTTTGTCGCGGTGCCGTTTGATCATCCGCTTTACGTGCTGTATTCGAGCGGCACCACCGGCGTGCCGAAATGCATCGTCCACAGCACCGGCGGCGTGCTGCTGCAACACGTCAAGGAGCACGGTCTGCATTGTGATCTTGGCCCCGGCGACCGGTTGTTCTACTACACCACCTGTGGCTGGATGATGTGGAACTGGCTGGTCTCGGCCCTGGCGGTGGGCAGCGCCGTGGTGCTGTACGACGGCTCACCGTTTCATCCCGACCCTGCGCGTTTGCTCGACCTGATCGACGACGAACGCATCACCGTGTTCGGCACCAGTCCCAAGTTCCTTGCGACACTCGAAAGCAGTGGCTGCACACCGCGCGAAAGCCATGATCTGGGCAGCCTGAAGACCCTGCTCTGCACCGGATCAGCCCTGTCGCCGCAAAGTTACGACTACGTCTACCGAGACTTCAAAACCGACGTGTGCCTGGCCTCGATGTCCGGTGGCACGGACATCGTCTCGTGCTTCGTCAACGGCAACCCGCTGTCACCGGTCAGGCGCGGCGAGATCATGGGCAAGAGTCTTGGCATGGCCGTGGAAGTGTGGAATGACGCCGGTCAACTCGTGATCGGCGAGAAAGGTGAGTTGGTCTGTACCCGGCACTTTCCGGCGATACCGATAGGCCTGTGGAATGACCCGGATGGCAGCAAACTGCAGCAATCCTATTTCAGCCTTTTCCCCGGTGTCTGGGCGCAAGGCGATTACGCCGAACAACTGCACCACGGCGCCATGATGATTCACGGCCGCTCTGATGCGGTGCTCAACCCCGGCGGTGTGCGCATCGGCACCGCAGAGATTTATCGGCAAGTGGAGAAAGTCCCGCAGGTACTCGACAGCGTCGCCATTGGCCAACAGTGGCAGGACGACGTACGTGTGGTGCTGTTTGTGCGCTTGCAGGAAGGCATCGAACTGGATGAGCCACTGCAAGCGCAGATCCGCCAAGTGATCCGAGCCAACACCACACCGCGGCATGTGCCGGCGAAAATCGTTGCCGTCACCGATATACCGCGCACCATCAGCGGCAAGATCGTTGAGCTTGCCGTGAGAAACGTGGTGCATGGGCAACCGGTGAAAAACACCGACGCTCTGGCTAACCCGCAAGCGCTGGAGCAATTTCGCGACCGTGTTGAACTCAGGGACTGAGGCCACTCAGTCCATCAGGCCCCACTCACCCGAGGCGGGTGGCGCCGGTGCAGCATCGGCCTGCAGCTTGAGGCGCAGACGCAGGTTGTTCACCGAATCGGCATGTTTGAGCGCTTCGTCCTCGCTGATCGAACCTTCGACGACCAAAGCGTGTAGCGCCGCGTCGAAGGTCTGCATGCCCAGCTCCGCGGACTTTTCCATCATGACTTTCAACTCACTCAGTTCATTGCGCCGGATCAGATCAGCGATGGTCGGCGATCCCAGCATGACCTCGACAGCCGCCCGCCGCTGCCCATCAATCGTGCGTACCAGCCGCTGCGAGATAAAGGCTTTCAGATTGTTGCCCAACGCATGCAACAACTGCGGCCGGCGTTCTTCGGGGAACAGATTGATGATTCGCTCCAAGGCCTGATTGGCGTTATTGGCATGCAGCGTCGAAAGCACCAGATGCCCGGTTTCGGCAAACGCCAGTGCGTGCTCCATGGTCTCGCGGTCGCGAATTTCGCCGATCAGTACCACGTCGGGGGCCTGGCGCAGGGTGTTTTTCAACGCGGCGTGAAAGCTGCGGGTGTCAACGCCGACTTCGCGCTGATTGATGATCGACAGCCGATGGCGGTGGATGTACTCGATAGGGTCTTCAATGGTGATGATGTGCCCGCGACTGTGGCGATTGCGGTGATCGATCAACGCCGCCAGTGACGTCGACTTACCGGAGTCGGTGGCGCCGACGAACAGAATCAAGCCTTGTTTAAGCATCACTGTCTCCAGCAATACCGGCGGCAGTTTGAGGTCTTCGAAGCGTGGAATATCGAGTTTGACGTTGCGGATCACGATCGACACGTCATTGCGCTGTTTAAACAGATTGACCCGAAAACGTCCGATGCCGGCGCGCGAGATGGCCAGGTTCATTTCCAGATCCCGATCGAACTCCCGACGCTGTTCGGCGTCCATCAGGGAGTTGGCAATGGCAGCGACGTCACCGGGTTTGAACGGCTCCTCGGCCAACGGCGTCAACACGCCTTGAAATCGCGCGCTGGGCGGCGCTCCGGTGGACAAGAACAGGTCCGAACCGTGCTGACTGGCCAGGCGTGTTAACAGCGCATCGATTTCCATGGTCAAATTCACCTACGAAGCTTTCAGTAATCAGAGATGGCCCGCTGTCGTGACGCAGCGGTACATTGTGCGTCTACCCTCCCGAAGGATAGTAGACGCCGCCTCACCGAACGATGCCCAGGACTTACGCGATGAACGCTGTACCCACCCACGACGACGCTCAGGCGCTGATTGCCCGCACTGACTGGAACAGCACGGCACTGGGCGACGCCAGTCAATGGCCGCAAAGCCTGCGTACCGCGGTGGACATCGTGCTGCATTCGCCGATGCCGATGCTGCTGCTGTGGGGGCCGCAACTCACGCAGATCTACAACAACGGCTTCGCCATGCTTGCCGGCAGCAAGCATCCGCACGCTTTCGGACAGCCGGCACACCTTATATGGCCAGAACTTCGCGACTTTACTGACCCAATTTACAGCGCCGTCCTACAAGGCCAAGTGCGCACCTACAGCGAACGACGCTTTACCCTGCAGCGTGACGGCAAGGATTGCGACTTCTGGCTGGATTTGACCTACAGCCCGATTCGCGATGAAACCGCGCAGGTCGCCGGCATTCTGGTCACCGCGATTGAAACCAACGAACGCCGGCGCATCGCACTGGAATTGCAGCAACGCTCCGAAGACAGCCTCAAGGCGCAACGGCAAACCGAAGAGCGCCTGCAACTGGCCCTGGCCGCCACCGACGCCGTGGGCACCTGGGATTGGGACATCGGCGAAGATCGCTTCATCGCCGATGCGCATTTTGCCCAGTTGCATGGCGTCGATCCGACGCAGGCCAGCCGCTTACCCATCACGGATTACTTGCAGGGCGTGCACCCGGAAGACCGCGCGTTGATCGCCCGCAGCATCAAACACTGCATCACCCACGGCACCGAATACGCCGAGGAGTATCGTCTGCTGCAACCTGACGGTGAGTTGCGCTGGGTGTTTGCCCGTGGCCGTTGCTACAAGGATCACCACGGTCGGCCCGTGCGTTTCCTCGGCGCGGCCCTGGACCTGACCGAGCGCAAACACACCGAGCAGGCGTTGCGCCAAAGCCAGACAGAACTGCAACTGATCATCAACGCCATGCCGATCCTGATCAGTTATGTCGATCACGAAGAACGCTTTCGCCTGAACAACGCCGCCTATCTCGACTGGTATGGGCTGACGCCGCAGGAACTCTATGGCCGCACCATTCGCGAAGTGATCGGTGAAGAAGCCTATTTCCTGCGCGCGCCGTACATTGCCGAAGCGCTGTCCGGCCGGCCATGTTCGTTCAGTCTGTACACCACCCACCGTGATGGCAGCAGCCGCCATGCGTTGATGAACTACCTGCCGCGCCACGGTGCAGATGGCGCGGTCAACGGTTTCTACATCTTTGTCATCGACGAAACCGAGCGCAAGAAAACCGAAGAAGCGCTGCGTAATCTCAACGAAACACTGGAAGAACGCGTCAGCGCCCGCACCGAGCAATTGGCCCAGGCCAATCAGCGTCTGCAGAACGAAATGTTCGAGCGCGAGCGCGCCGAAGATGCATTGCGCCATGCCCAGAAGATGGAAGCGGTCGGCCAGCTCACCGGCGGCATTGCCCACGACTTCAACAACATGCTCACCGGAATCATCGGCAGCCTCGACTTGATGCAGCGCTACATTGCCAACGGGCGGGCCAACGAGATCGGGCGTTTCACCGAAGCTGCGGTGTCATCGGCCAATCGCGCGGCGGCCCTGACCCACCGTTTGCTGGCGTTCTCCCGGCGCCAGTCACTGGACCGCAAACAGCTCAACGTCAACGAGCTGATTGCCTCGCTGGAAGACCTGATCCGGCGGACCAAGGGCGATCCGATCGAACTCAGATTGAAACTGGCGCAAGATCTGTGGCCGGTCAGCACCGACGTCAGTCAACTGGAAAACGCCCTGCTCAATCTGGTGATCAACGCCCGCGACGCGATGCCCGACGGCGGAGAACTGCTGATCGAAACGGCCAATGTCTACCTCGACGGCAGTGACATCACCACACTGGAACCGGTGAAGGCCGGTGACTATCTGATGCTGGCGGTCAGTGATAATGGCACCGGCATGACGCCATCGGTCAGGGCCAAGGCATTCGATCCGTTTTTCACCACCAAACCTATCGGTCAAGGCACTGGCCTGGGCTTGTCGATGATTTACGGCTTCGCCCAGCAATCGGGCGGGCACGTCAGCCTCGACAGCTTGCCCGGTCAAGGCACCTGCGTGCGCCTGTACCTGCCGCGGCTGCATGCGCTGCAAGCGCAGCGGCCAACAGCCACGAGCGTCGAGCCGCTCTCGGCCACGGCAGCCGGCGAAACGGTGCTGGTCGTCGAGGATGATCCGGCGGTGCGCATGCTGGTGCTCGATCTGCTCAAGGAGCTCGGTTATCGGGCGTTCGAAGCCGAAGACGCGAAGACCGCCCTGCCGCTGCTGGAATCGGATCTGCGCGTCGACCTGTTGGTCACTGACGTCGGTCTGCCGGGCATGAACGGGCGCCAGCTGGCGGAAATTGCCCGGCAGCATCGCCCGAGCCTGAAAGTGCTGTTCATGACCGGCTACGCGCAGAAAGCGGCCGAACGTCAGGGCTTTCTCGAAGACGGCATGGACATGGTCGCCAAACCGTTTGCCATTGAGTTACTCGCCAGCAAGATCCGCACGATGATCAGTCAAACCCCGTGACTTGAGGCATAATCCGCGCCCCGCCGTCACCCCGTTATCAGGTATCGCACGATGAAAGCCCAAGCCCGCCACATTCTGGTGAAAACCGCCGAAGAGGCCGAACAGCTCAAACAACGCATCGCCAAGGGTGAAGCGTTTGATGTGCTGGCAAAGAAATTTTCGACCTGCCCGTCCGGCAAGCGCGGTGGAGATCTGGGTGAAGTGCGGCCGGGGCAGATGGTCGGCGCGATTGATGCGGTGATCTTCAAAAAGCCGCTGCGCACGGTGCATGGGCCGATCAAGAGCAAATTCGGTTATCACCTGGTGCAGGTGTTTTACCGCGATTGAATGGTTGCCTTTCGGGCCCTATCACGAGCAGGCTCACTCCTACATTTTGAAATGCATTCCCCTGTGGGAGCGAGCCTGCTCGCGAACCGATTGCGCAGCAAGCGGCCATACAAAACCTATTTCGGAATCAACGCTCCGGGTACCTGAATCACCCGGCTCGCCAACACATGCCCCGCCAGCGCAGCCTCCGCCGGACCGTCCCCCATCAAGCGACTGGCCAAATACGCCGCACTGAACGAATCCCCCGCCGCTGTGGTGTCTACCACCTTCTCGACCTTCTGCGCCGGCACTTCAAACGTTTCGCCGTCACACTGAATCAGACACGCCTCGGCCCCCCGTTTGAGCACCACTTCCGCGGTGCCGAACTGCGCGTAAGCATCAAACACCGCATCGCAATCGGCGAAACCGAACAGCGCCTGTTCGTCATCCACCGTCAGCAACGCCAGATCAACGTAGGGCAACACACTGCGATACGCCACGCGCGCATCTTCTACTGAGGCCCAAAGCCGTGGCCGATAGTTGTTGTCGAAAACGATCCGCGCATCACGCTCGCGCGCTTCAATCAGAGTCTGGATCAAACGCTCACGGCCCAGCGCACCGAGCACGGCCAGGGTGATGCCGCTGAAATACAACACGTCGTAATCAGGCAGCGCAGCCAGAATCGGTTCGGCAGCCGCGGTGGTGAAGCAGTCGCGAACCGCCGCCTCGTTGCGCCAGTAGAGGAAACGCCGCTCACCATTGGCGTCGGTCTGAATGCAGTACAGGCCCGGCAAACGTCCGGGCAGGCGCTGGACCCGTTCGAGGCCGATGCCTTCGTCGGACCAGATCTGGCACATGGCGTCGCTGAAACTGTCATCGCCCAGCGCGGTGACGTAATCGACCTGTGCCTTGTCGCCCAAGGCGCGGGACAGATAGACCGCAGTGTTGAGCGTGTCACCGCCGAAGCTTTGCTGCAGGCTGCCGTCGGCGCGCTGCTGCAGTTCAATCATGCATTCGCCGATCAGGGCGATACGCGGAATGTTCGGGCCCAGGGGGCTAAGGGTGTTCATGTAAGGGGTCTCTGTTGATTCAGTGGCGTTTGATCGGACGCCTTCGCGAGCAGGCTCGCTCCCACACTTGGAATGCATTTCACCTGTGGGAGCGAGCTTGCTCGCGAATGGCCGCGACTCGGTTTCAAGCCTTAGAAACAAGTCTCCATGCTCTCGATCACCGACAACTGCTCATCCACCAACAACCCAACACGCCACTTGTCGAACGTCAGGCACGGATGCGATGTGCCAAAGGAAATGATGTCACCCACGCGCAACTCAACGCCCGGCGCCACCGTCATGAACGCGTGCTGATCCATCACCGCCGTGACTTTACACGCACCGACGTCATCACCCACCGCCGGCAACGCGCCGGCCTTGTAACGCAACAACGGCACTGGCAAACCGGCATCGAACGCGACATCACGCTTGCCCAGCGCGATCACTGCAAAGCCCGGCTCGGGCAGCGACTGCACGTGTGCCCAGACTTCCAGTGCCGGGCGCAGACCTTCGTGCAAATCACTGCGGCGATCGAGCACGCAGCACTGCGCTTCTTTGTAGATGCCATGGTCGTGGGCGACGTAGCTGCCCGGACGCAACACGCTGAGGAAACGCCCGGCGGCGTTCTGTGCTTCGAACGATTCGGCAATCAGGTCATACCAGGCCGAACCCGAGGCCGTGATGATCGGCTTACCGATGGCAAACGCGCCGCTGTCTTGCAACTGCACCGCCAGGCGCACCAGTGATGCGGCGAATTCGCGAATGCCGCTGACCGCATGATCGCCGTGAATCACCCCTTCGTAACCTTCGATGCCGGTCAAAGCCAGCGCCGGTTGCGCGTTGATGGCCTTGGCCAGTGCGATGACTTCCTGCTCGCTGCGGCAACCGCAACGGCCACCGACTACGCCGTACTCGATCATCACGTTCAGCTTGACCCCGCGCGAGGCGAAGTAAGCGCCGAGATCGGCAACGTTGTCCGGATGATCGACCATGCAATAGAAATCGAACGATGGATCAGCCAGCAGATCGGCAATCAAGGCCATGTTCGGTGTGCCGACCAATTGGTTGGCCATCAGCACCCGGCGCACACCGTGGGCGTAGGCGGCGCGGGTTTGAGTAGCGCTGGCCAGAGTGATGCCCCATGCGCCGGCGTCGAGCTGACGCTTGAACAGTGCCGGGGTCATGCTGGTTTTGCCGTGTGGCGCGAGTTGCGCGCCGCTGTCGCTGACAAACTTCTGCATCCAGCGGATGTTGTGCTCCAGCGCCTCGCGGTGCAGCACCAGGGCCGGCAGGCTGACGTCGCGTACCAGTTGCGCGCCAATGGCCGCGCCGCCCTTTTCCATAGCAGTATTGATGGCAGTCGTCATGGTCGAACTCCTCGTGTTCACGGCCGCAGGCAGCCGCGATTATTCGTTGATGCGCCGGGCGAGGCTGTTGGCGCTCTCGATCAGAACCCGGCGATAGTCGTTGTAATTGTTTTTCGCGTCGGCCCGTGGGGCGACGATGCACAGGGTGCAAATGGCCACGCCGCCGGGGTCTTTGACCGGGGCGGCGAAGCAATGGGTAAAGGTGTCGGCGACGCTGTCGAAGGAGAAAAATCCGTCGATGCCGGCCTGGCGGATTTGCGCCAGGAACAGCTCCAGCGGCAAGCGTTCGCCATCCGGCAGGATGTAATCGTCCTCGTCGATCAAATCGATGATTTGCTGATCGCTCAAATGCGCGAGCAGCAAGCGTCCGGAGGCGGTCCACGGGATCGGCGCGTTTTCACCGATGTCGGAGGAAATACGGAAATGCCGCTCGCCCTCCTTCATCAACGCCACCGTGTATTTACGCCCGTTGAGCAGGCACATCTGCGCGGTTTCATGGGTCTGGCTGACGATTTCCTGCAAGGCGTGATCGGCCTCGCGACTGAGGTCGAAATGACGCAGGTGCGCCTGGCCGAGGAAGTACAACTGCCGCCCGAGATAGACGTGACCGTCCTTGCCCACCGGCTCCAGAATCCGTCGTTCCAGCAGCGAAGCGACCAGTTCGTAGACCGTGGATTTCGGGCTGCCGATGCCGTTGGCGATGTCGTTCGGGCGCAGCGGCTGGCCGATTTCCTTGAGGAAATCGAGGATATCGAACGCCCGGTCCAGACCGCGGGCCCGGCGTTTGATGGTGTCTTCGGTCATTTCAGTGGTTCCCATTCAAAGTCGCCGGGAGTTTACCGAGAGTATTGCGTCGCTTGGTAGGCCGCTTTCGCGAGCAGGCTCGCTCCCACAGGGGATTGCATTTCAAATGTGGGAGCGAGCCTGCTCGCGAAGAAATCAGCAAAGATTTCAGACCTTTTTCTTGTAGGCGATGCAATCGATCTCGACCTTGCAATCAACCATCATGCTCGCCTGCACACAGGCGCGTGCCGGTGCGTGTTCAGGCTTGAAGTACTCGCCGAAGACCTTGTTGAAACTGCTGAAATCCCGTGGATCGTCCAGCCACACGCCAGCACGCACCACGTCTTCCAGGCCATAACCGGCTTCTTCGAGAATCGCGATCAGGTTCTTCATGGTCTGGTGGGTCTGCTCGACGATGCCGCCGACAATGATCTCGCCATCCACCGCCGGCACCTGGCCGGACACATGCAGCCAGCCATCCGCTTCAACGGCGCGAGCGAAGGGACGGGGCTGGCCACCAGCGGCGGTGCTGCCGGTGCCGTAACGAGTAATGCTCATGGGTACTTCTCCTGATGACAAAACGAAAAATTAAAACCGCGTGTTCTTGAGAAACTCAGCCAGACGCGGTGATTGCGGGCGTTCGAACAGCTCCTTGGGAGGCCCCTGCTCTTCGATCCGCCCCTGATTCATGAAGACGATCTTGTCCGAAACCTCGAAGGCGAAACGCATTTCGTGGGTTACCAGCAACATGGTCATGCCGTCTTCGGCCAACCCCTTGATCACGTTGAGCACTTCGCCAACCAGTTCCGGGTCGAGGGCCGAGGTGACCTCATCGAACAGCATCAAACTCGGGTTCATCGCAATCGCTCGGGCAATGGCCACGCGCTGTTGCTGACCGCCGGACAACTGACCGGGAAAGTGATTGCGCCGTTCCAGCAGGCCAACGCGCTCGAGCCATTTTTCGGCGAGCACCACGGCTTCGTCCTTGTGCATTTTCTTCACCTTGAGCAAGCCCAGGGTGACGTTCTGCAACGCGGTCAGATGCGGGAACAGGTTGAATTGCTGGAACGCCATGCCGGTCATCGCACGATGCCGGGCGATGACCTTTTCCGCGTGTCTGATGCGTTTGCCGTTGGTTTCGTCATAGCCGATGGATTCGCCGTCGAGCAGGATCTGCCCACCCTGGAATTCCTCAAGCATGTTCACGCAACGCAGCAATGTGGTTTTACCCGAACCGCTGGAGCCGATCAGCGTGACCACGTTGCCGCGCTGCATGCTCAGATCGACACCTTTGAGTACCTCGACCGCGCCGTACTGTTTATGCAGGCCGCGAATGTCCAGCAACGCCTGATTCTGTGGGGAAACGTGAGTTTGAGTCATGGCAAGGCCACCCGCTTTTCAATGTGCCGGCCGAGTAATTCGATGCCGTAGTTGATGACGAAGAACAGAAAACCGGCGAACAGATAGAACTGCAGGGTCATGAAGTTCCGGGCGATGATCTGTTGGGTACTGAGCAGCAATTCGGCCACGCCGATCACCGAGAGCAAGGTCGAGGCCTTGACGATTTCGGTGGACGAGTTGACCCAGGTTGGCAGGATCTGCCGCAAGGCCTGAGGCAACAGCACGTAGCCGAGCGATTGGTAAAACGTCAGGCCGATGGCCTGGCTCGCTTCCATCTGCCCGCGCGGCAATGCTTGCAGCGCACCCCGCACAATCTCGGCAACGTGAGAACCGCAAAACAGCGTCAGGCCCAACGCGCCGGCCTGAAACGCACTGATCTGCCAACCGAGCGCCGGCGCCATATAGAAGCAAGCGAGCACCAGCACAAACACCGGCGTGCCGCGAATCAGATCAACATAGAAACGGAACGGTGCGCGCATCCAGAACTTGCCGTAAGTCAGCACCAGACCGGCAACCACGCCGAGCATCGTGCCGAGCACAATGGCCAGCGCCGATACCTGCACGCTGGTCAAAAAGCCCTGCCAAAGCGGTTCGCGCGCGACCCACAACTCATGTAACCAACTGGGTGATTCGTACATCGCAGCCTCCTATCGGCGGATTGCCAGACGCTGCTCGAGGTATCGCAGCAGCATGGCAATGAGGTAGCAGGCCGCGACATACAACGCCGTGGTCACCAGCCAGGTTTCGATCACCCGGTAGCTTTCGACGTTGATCTTGCGCGCGTAATAGGTCAGCTCCGGCACCGCAATCGCAGCGGCCAGCGAAGTGTCCTTGAACAGCGAAATGAAGTTATTGGACAGTGCCGGCAAGACGTTGCGCAGCATCACCGGCACCGTGACGTAGGCCTTGACCTGCCATTCGCCGAGACCGATGGCCAGCCCGGCTTCGCGCTGCCCTTTGGGGATACTCAGCAAACCACCGCGGAACACTTCGGTCAGGTACGCCCCGGCATACAACGACAGGGTGATGATGAACGACGGGATCTTATCCAGACGGATTCCCAAGCTCGGCAAGGCAAAGTAGATCAACAGAATCAACACCAGAATCGGCGTGTTACGCACCACCGTGACGTACACCGAAGCCAGCACCCGCAAGGCGCGATGCTTTGACAGCAAGGCAAACGCCATCAGCAGGCCGATCACGCAGCCGATGGCGATCGACACCAAGGCCAGTTCAAGGCCCAGACCGAGCCCCGCCAGCAAGGTGTCGAAATCGCGCCACACGGCGGCAAAGTTCAACTGATAGTTCATGGTCAGCAGTACCTTGAGCGGGGCGAAGTAAATCGCCCCACTCTCACGGGATCATTTGAATTCGACTGGGAAACCAATTGCTGGCGAAGGCAGATCTACACCGAACCATTGCTTGAACGATGCTGCGTAAGTCGGGAATTCAACGCCGGTCATGGCTTCATGCAGCGCGGTGTTGACGAAGTTCAGCCAGTCCTGATCGCCGCGTTTCACCGCGCACGCGTAGGTTTGCGGGCTCCACGCATAGGTCGGGCTGCGATAGCGGCCAGGATTCTGCACCATCAGGTATTTGACCGAGGACTGGTCGGTGGCAGCAGCATCGGCACGGCCGGAGTTCACCGCCTGGTACATCAGGTCAACGCTGTCGTACTGATCGACCTTGGCTTTCGGTAGTGCCTGATGCACCAGTTCTTCGGCATAGACGTTTTGCAGCACGGCCACAGTGACGCTGTCGCCAGCGGCTTGCAGGTCTTCGATTTCCTTGTACTTGCTGTTGTTCGGCAGCAGCAGGCCAACGCCTTCGCGGTAGTACGGCAGCGTGAACGCCACTTGCTGCGCACGGCTGGCGGTCACGGTGATGAACTGGCAGCTCATGTCGACTTTGTCGGTGAGCAGATTGGGGATCCGCGCATCGGACGACTGCACCACGAACTCGACCTTGCTCGGGTCGTTGAACAGACCTTTGGCGACGATCCGCGCAATGTCGATATCAAACCCCTGCAACTTGCCGTCCGCGCCCTGAAAGTGCCACGGCGCATTGGTACTGCCAGTACCGACAATCAATTTGCCACGGGCCAGCACACTGTCGAGCTTGCTGTCGGCTGCCTGGGCCATGCCCATGACAGCGGACGAAGCCGCGAGAACAAAAACACACGCTTTGAACAAGGAAGGTCGGCGATGCATGGCAAGCACTCCAGAGGCTGTTTATTCCGCTATACCGGAACTCGGTTTGTTACTACGGAATAGACAGCAGAAAGTGTGCCACAGGACTGGATGAGAATCTGCGGCGAAGCGAAATGTTTACGAAATCAAAGAGATGCAAAAAAGCACAGAGGCGCTGTTACGAAAGCCCCCTTGAAGACACGCTACCGTTGGCTACACACGTGGGGTATTCGCGCCACGTTTCGGGGCGCCTGACACAAAACGACGCGCATTACACCTGTCAACTCTGACAGTAGGCGCAGGGATCAGGCGGGTTTACCGTCATCGGATTCAACGACGGCCGAAAGGACAGGCTCATGAGCGCGAATATCCCCCTCTTTACCTTGCCGCCCACCTACCGCAAAGCCCTGAAAACCTGGCGCCCGGTGATCCTCTACTTCGCCAACGAACACTGCCCCGCCTGCGAGTGGGCCGGGCCGATCTTTCGTCAGACGGCCGAGCCGTATCGGCATCGCGCCAATATCTACATGCTCAATACCGGCGAGTCGCCGCGTCATCCACTGGTCACGGGGACGCCCACCGTGCTGTTTTACAAGAACGGCAAACTGGTGAAGAAGCTCAAAGGCATCGGCACTGAGGAAACGCTCGCACGGGATTTTGCCGAGCACATTGGCAGGACCAAAGCGGCAACTGCACCTCGCAAACGGCCGCATGACCTGCCTTGGTTACGCCGGATACTTCGAACTCTGCACACTGTCCCGCATGCCCGCCTGCGGAGTCTGTATCGCAGATGAGGCGTTGTATGAGCCAAAGCATACCGGCAAGGATCGCCACACCTTCCATCCGTGAATACCGCGGTGCACGATAAATCGTATTCGCGAGCAGGCTCGCTCCCACCCTTGAAACGCGTTCCAATGTGGGAGCGAGCCTGCTCGCGAATAGGCCAGTACAGCCGACCGACAACTCAAATGCTACGCGGCGGCAACCAACAGCACCTGCGTCACACGCCGCTCTTCAACTGCTACCACTGTCATCTGCCAGCCTGCATGCTCCAGACGGTCGCCCTTCATCGGCAGCCGGTCGAGCAAGCTCATGACCAGTCCCGCCACCGTCTGATAGTCCTCGGTCGCCTCGGCGCCAAACCCGGTGCGCTGACGCACACGCGCCAGGTTCAACGCACCGCTGACGATAAACCCGCCCTGCGCCTCGACCACGTCCGGGCCTTCGATTTCGCTGGCGTCCGGCAATTCACCGGCAATCGATTCAAGAATATCGGTCATCGTCAGCACGCCGACGAAATCACCGAATTCGTTGACCACAAAGGCAATGTGCGTCGATGCCGCGCGCATCTGCTCCAGCGCATTGAGGATCGAATAGCTGTCGAGCAGGTTGATCGTCTTGCGCGCTAGGTGTTCGAGGTTCGGCTCTACGCCAGCGAGGTACTCTTTTAGCAGTTCTTTCTTGTGGACGAAGCCCAAGGGCTCATCCACCGCACCGTGGCGAATCAGCGGCAGGCGCGAGTAAGAGGAATGCATCAGCTTGGTGCGAATCGCTTCGGCGTCGTCAGCCAGATCAATGCTGTCGACATCGGCGCGTACTGTCATCAAACGGCGGATCGGCCGCTCGGCCAGTTGCAACACGCCGCTGATCATCACCCGTTCGCGTCGGTCGAACAGCTCGGCGCTCGGCGCGTCACCATCGTCGAGCAGGTCAGAGATTTCTTCACCGACTTCTTCAACGGCCAGTTTACGACCACCAAGCAAACGCATGACCGCGTGCGCCGTACGCTCGCGCATCGGCCGCAAGCCTTGCATCGAACGCTTGCGACGCGCCCGGGCGATCTGGTTGAACACCTCGATCAGAATCGAGAAACCGATGGCGGCGTACAGATAACCTTTCGGGATGTGGAAACCCAGGCCTTCAGCGGTCAGGGCAAAACCGATCATCATCAGGAAGCCCAGACACAGCATGATCACGGTCGGGTGCGCATTGACGAAGCGCGTCAACGGTTTGCTCGCGACGATCATCAGACCGATCGAGATGATCACGGCGATCATCATCACCGCCAGCTCATCGACCATGCCCACGGCGGTAATCACCGCGTCGAGCGAGAACACCGCATCGAGCACCACGATCTGCGCCACGATCGGCCAGAACAGCGCATAGGCCGTGTTGCTCGAACGTTCGCCAACGTGGCCTTCCAGTCGTTCGTGCAACTCCATCGTTGCCTTGAACAACAGGAACACACCACCGAACAGCATGATCAGGTCTCGGCCGGAGAAGCTCTTGTCGAACACCTCGAACAACGGCTGCGTGAGGGTCACCAGCCAGGAAATACTCGCCAACAGGCCCAGACGCATGATCAGCGCCAACGACAGGCCGATGATCCGCGCACGGTCACGCTGATGCGGCGGCAACTTGTCCGCGAGAATGGCGATGAACACCAGGTTGTCGATACCCAGCACCAGTTCCAGCACGATCAATGTCAACAAGCCCAACCAGGCTGTGGGATCCGCTAACCATTCCATAAAACGTCTCGATCTCTCTCAGTGAATTCAGGCTGCCGGACACGGCAAAGTGCAACGCGAAGGCTCTGAAGCCGCGTTATCAACGATAGTCGGGAGTCGAAAAACTGGATGTTGCGAGTGCGTCAAGACCGCGCCATGGCGCGAGGGGAAGCTGAAACTGGGAGGCTCCGAGAGGGTGTTCATGCAAATCCTGAATGAAAAATGGCCTTGGAGCGTACAGGCTTTGGGAACATTTCCTACAGCGGCAAATCATTTCAAAATCTGTAAAACGCACCGAATAGCCGCTGAAGGAGTTGTTCCACCGCGCTATCAGCGGCCGGCAAAGCGCAACCGAGATAACTGACGCAAATCGCCTTCGAGGTAGTAATCGTTGGTCCAGCTGTCATCCACGGCCAACGGACTCACCTGCTTCAACGCCAGTTTCTTCGCGAAATAGCGAAAGCGGTAATGCTCGTAAAACCGCAACAGTTCGAGGCCGTAACGATCCGCCAGAGCGGTGTCGCCGCGAATGATCAGGTAGTTTTCGTCGTTGCCATTGCTCGCTGAAGCGCTGAGGTTGTGGCTGCCGCTGATGATCGTCGGCGCATCTGTGGTGAAGTCGGTGACCACCGCTTTGGTGTGCACCAGCAAGTTGCCCTTCTGGCCCTTCATGTTCTCGCGCAGCCAGCCTTCCAGGCCGGTGTTGAGCAACGCTGTGGCGGCGAATTCGGCGCTGCGGTCGGCGTGAAACCCGGTGATGCGGCTGGCGGTGTTCTGCAGGCCATAACGCAGGATGTCGTCGTGCGGCTGGCCCAACAGTGCGTTGAGGATGCTGTCCGGCAAGGCGAACGCAGTGACGAATAGCACGTCCTTCTGCGCCGCCTCGATGATCTCGACGAACTCACGCAGATCGGCGCCGCCGGTGCGCGGCGAGAACCCGGCAAACAGCGGCTGTGTGGCGTCCATCGGGTTGTGCGCGGTGATCCAGTCACGCGTGGCGCCGACGTCGGCAGGCGTGGCCCAGACCTCTTCGAAGGTGCGCAGATAACTCGCGCTGACCGCCGCGTCATCAAGTACATGCACCACGTTGGCCTGACGATAGACGCCGTTGGCGGTGAAATTGGTGCTGCCGCACAGGACCGCTTGCGGCGTGCGCTGACCGCCCTCGCCGACACGACTGAGGACAATGAATTTGTTGTGGAAAATGTTGTGGGTGACCCGCCCGAGCTTGCTGGTCGCCGGCAGTTTCGCCAGGCTCGCCTCATTGATGGTGGTGTCTTCGTCATCCGGCCGGGCGTGATACAGCACGCGCACCTGCACCCCCCGCGCAAACGCGGCATCGACCGCGTCGACGATGACCTGCAACTGATACTCGTAAATCGCGATGTCCAGCGCCCACTGAGCATCGACCGCGCGCTCGATAAACCCCAGCAGACGCCCAAGCAAACCGTTTTCCAGCCACTGTCGCGCGGCATCGGGCCAGGCTTCGATGGGCATGTTTTTGTTGGCGCTGATCTGTGCGTCGAGGTCGGGAAACTTGCGCTGAAACGCCTGACTGGCGGCAACGGCGCGATTGAAAATCACGCTTTGATCGCAGGGGTGACCATCGTCGCAGGTGATGGTCAGCTCCAGCGCCTCGCCCAGTACCGGCGCATCCGGCGTGCCGTACGCCAAGTGCACGCGGTAGTGAATCGTCATCCCCGGATTGGCCGCGTAATCGGCCCAGCGAAATTTCTGCAGCGGGGCTTTATCGCTTGGCGTGGCATGAAATTGCGCAAATGTGTGGGTTTTACCGGGGAAGGTCAGGCTGTTGAACAGGAACAACCAGGGTTTGGCGCCCTGCTGCTTTTCGATGGCGAAGCCGAGTAGACCCTGGCGACGGGACTCGGCGAGGTCCATCGCCAGCAGTACGCCGTTGGTGCCGGCGTAGGCCTTGACGCGGAAATCGTCCGAGGGATTTTTGACCAGTACGCGCATCGCTCACTCCTTGTGATTGGGCTGGGTGCAGCATAGAGCAGGGATGCGGGTTTTGGTTGTTTGGCTTGGAGACCGAGTCGATGCCTTCGCGAGCAAGCTCGCTCCCACAGGGAGTTTGCGTCGAATCCCGATTCCATTGTGGGAGCGAGCCTGCTCGCGAAGACGGCCGATCAATCGCCGGCACCGTCAGATCGAAATCAGTTCATCGATATGTCGATACTCGGCATCCAACGCCGCCGCCAGATCCCGCGCCCGACCAAGCCGAATCGGTCCACGTTCGATATCGATCAACAGCCCCGGACACCCCAGCGCCGGCAATCCGCACCCGTCTTTCAAGCGTCCATCCGTCACCACCAGCAAACGCTGCTGCTCGGCGGGAAAGCGCTTGCGCCGCCGCGTCAGCCATTGTTGCGCCTCGGTTAACGCCGCCAGCAACGGAGTGCCGCCGCCCGCGCCCAGTGTATCCAGCCACACGCGCAAGCCGCTGGAGGCCTTCAACCCCTGCACCTGCCATTTCGGCGCAGAACCGCTGGCGGTCAACAACGCCAACCGCGCACGCTGGCGGTAGGCGTCATCGAACAATTGCGCAAGCAGACCTTTGGCATCGCTCAAGGCCTGATGGCGACGGGTAGACGCCGAGGCATCGACGATCACCAGCCACAACTCATGCGAGGTGCGCGTGCGTTGCGCAAACAGCAGATCCTCACGGCTTTGCGGGCGGCCATTGAGCAGCGTTCCCGGCCAGTTCACCGTACCGCTGCGGGCGGCATGGCGCTTGCCCTGACGTCCGTTGTCGAGCCGACCGGCGCGGGGTCTGGCATTCGCCCCCGCGTCGGATCGGGGGCGAATGCCTAAGGCTTTTTTGGCCAGCTCGGCACTTCACGGCGCGCGCCGGTGGCGAGTGCCGGGGCCGGCATGTCGCCCCATTGGCCCTGCCCTTCGCCCGGCTCGGTCTGCGCGTTGCTCGGCGCTTGCGCCGGCGGTTGTTGTGGGCTGGATGCGGGCTGTTCGCGACGACGATGGCGCAAGGCGAATTCAGCGACCGCGTCGATATCCTGTTCTTCAATAGCCTCAGCAGCGCGCCATGCAGCATGTGCCCGAGCGGCGCGCAACCACACCAGATCGGCGCGCAAGCCATCGACGCCAGCAGCGAAGCAACGCTCGGTAATCTGCGCCAGGGCGACATCGTCCAGCGGTATATCGGCCAAGGCTTCGCGGGCGCTTTCGCAACGTTCGCGCAACGCTTTTTGCTGTGTTTCCCACTGCGCGCAAAACCCTTGCGGGTCGCTGTCGAAATCCAGTCGCCGGCGAATGATCTGCCCGCGCTCGGTCGGCGCCGTGTGGCCACTGAGGGCGACGTTCAAACCAAAACGGTCGAGCAATTGTGGGCGCAACTCGCCCTCTTCCGGGTTCATCGTGCCGATCAGCACGAACCGCGCCGAATGCCGATGGGAGATACCATCGCGCTCGATCAGGTTGGTGCCGCTGGCGGCGACGTCGAGCAGCAGATCGACGAGGTGATCCGGCAGCAGGTTGACCTCATCGACATAGAGCACGCCGCCGTCGGCCTTGGCCAGCACGCCAGGCGAAAATTGCGCGCGCCCGGCACTGAGCGCGGCGTCGAGGTCGAGGGTGCCGACCAGACGTTCTTCGGTGGCGCCCAGCGGCAAGGTGACGAATTGGCCGCTGGCGAGCAGGTCGGCCAAACCGCGAGCCAAGGTGGATTTGGCCATGCCGCGCGGGCCTTCGATGAGTACGCCGCCGATTTTCGGGTCGATGGCGGTGAGGCACAGTGCGAGTTTCAGGTCATCGGCGCCAACCACGGCGGAGAGCGGGAAATGCGGGGTGTCGGTCATTTGGGGTTTCTCTTTCGTGGTCGTTGGTAGTGTGGGGTGTCAGTTGGGGTGGCCCTCACCCTAGCCCTCTCCCAGGGGGAGAGGGAACTGATCCGGGTGTTCTTGCAAGTTGCGCCGACCTGAATAATCGGGTTGAACTCCGGCCTAAAAGCCAACGCAAATCGGCTCCCTCTCCCTCCGGGAGAGGGCTGGGGTGAGGGTAGCTTTTGACCGGCTACATATCTTCCTCTATATCCAGCAGCAGATTCTCCAACGCCTCTTTATAAGCCCCCGGCGCCTGCCACATCCCCCGCTGCTGCGCTTCGAGCATCCGCTCGGTCATGTCCCGCAGCGCATGGGGATTATGCTCGCGCACAAACTCCCGCGTCGCCGGATCGAGCAAATAAGCATCCGCCAACAACGCGTATTGATGATCATCGATCAGCTGCGTCGTCGCATCGAACGCGAACAGGTTGTCGACCGTCGCGGCCATTTCGAACGCACCTTTATAGCCGTGCCGCTTGACCCCGTCGATCCACTTCGGATTCGCCGCGCGCGAACGGATCACCCGGTTCAGCTCTTCCTTCAAGGTGCGGATCTTCGGTAGATCCGGCTGGCTGTGGTCGCCGTGATAACTCGCCGCGGCTTCACCGCGCAGGCTCTCCACGGCGGCGAGCATGCCACCCTGGAACTGGTAATAGTCGTTGGAGTCGAGCAAGTCGTGTTCGCGGTTGTCCTGATTCTGCAGCACCGCTTGCACTTGGCTGAGGCGCTGGACGAACTGTTCGCGAGCGGCAGTGCCTTCGTCGGAACCGCCGTAAGCGTAAGCGCCCCAGTTCAGATAAACCTCGGCGAGATCGTCGCGGCTTTGCCACAAACGCCCGTCGATCGCGCCCTGCACGCCCGCGCCGTAGGCACCGGGTTTGGCGCCGAAAATCCGCCAACCGGCCTGGCGCCGCGCGGTGTCTTCGTCGAGGCCTGATTGCAGCAGCGCCTCGCGTTCCGCGCGGACTTTCGCGGCCAATGGGTTGAGGTCGTCTGGCTCATCCAGCGCAGCCACTGCTTGCACGGCGGCGTCGAACAGGCGGATCAGGTTGGCGAAGGCATCGCGAAAGAACCCGGACACGCGCAACGTGACATCGACACGCGGACGATCGAGCAGGCTCAACGGCAGAATCTCGAAATCATCGACGCGCTGACTGCCGGTGGCCCACACCGGACGCACGCCCATCAACGCCATGGCCTGGGCAATGTCATCACCGCCAGTGCGCATGGTTGCGGTGCCCCACACGGACAAGCCGAGCTGGCGCAGGTGATCGCCGTGGTCCTGCAAGTGCCGCTCAAGAATCAACGTGGCCGACTGGAAACCGATGCGCCAGGCGGTGGTGGTGGGCAGGTTACGGACGTCGACCGAATAGAAATTGCGCCCGGTCGGCAGCACGTCGAGGCGACCACGGCTGGGCGCGCCGCTTGGGCCGGCAGGAACGAAGCGGCCGCTGAGGGCATCGAGCAGGCCGCGCATTTCGGCAGGGCCGCAGGCATCGAGGCGTGGGGCAACGACTTCGCGCAGAGACTGGATGATCGCATTCACATCAGCCCCCCCCGATCCCTGTGGGAGCGAGCTTGCTCGCGAAAGCTGTGTGTCAGTGAATGAAGTGTTGGCTGACACGACGCCTTCGCGAGCAAGCTCGCTCCCACAGGGATCGTGCAGGGCTTGGGAAATCAGCTGTGTGGCAAACAGTTCGAGGCGTTCGCGGGTGTCGCCGGCGGTGCGCCAGGAATCGTCGCTTTGCGCTTGCAGTGCTTCGGGACGCGGGCCGGTCCATGGGTCGGCCAACGTGCAATCGAGCGGATCGAAACCCAGTTCGAATGCCTTGGCGAGTGCTCGCAACAGGCTCGACTGCGCGCCCTTCCCGTCTCCGCGCGGAATACGCAACAACGCCAACAACGTATCAATGCGCAACCGCCCACTCGGCGACTCACCGAAAATATGCAGGCCATCGCGGATCTGCGATTCCTTCAAATCACACAAATACGTGTCCAGACGCGGCAACCAGATTGCGGCGTCGGCGTCGCTGTCCAGCCCGGCATCGAGTTGCAGTTCGCGATCGATCTGCGTATCGCGCACCAGTTGCAGAATGTCGCGCTGCAACTCCCGCGCGCGGCGTGGGTCGAGCAGTTGTGCTTCGTAATATTCGTCGGCCAGCAGTTCCAGATTGCGCAACGGGCCGTAAGTTTCGGCGCGGGTCAACGGCGGCATCAAGTGGTCGATGATCACCGCTTGCGTGCGTCGTTTGGCCTGAGCGCCCTCACCCGGGTCGTTGACGATAAACGGGTAAATATTCGGCAACGGCCCGAGCAGCGCGTCCGGCCAGCAATTCTCCGACAGCCCGACGCCTTTGCCCGGTAGCCATTCGAGGTTGCCGTGCTTGCCGACGTGAATAACACCGTGCGCGCCGTAGGTGTTGCGCAGCCAGAAATAGAACGCGAGATAGCCGTGCGGCGGCACCAGATCCGGGTCGTGATACACCGCGCTCGGGTCAACCTGATACCCGCGCGCCGGCTGGATGCCGACAAAGGTCAGACCGAAACGAATGCCGGCGATCATCATCCGCCCGTCGCGGCACATCGGATCGTTTTCTGGCGTGCCCCAACGCGCAACCACAGCGGCACGATTGGCCTCGGGCAGTGCGTTGAACATTGTCAGGTAAGCGTCCATCGCCAGACTTTGCTGGCAGGGTCGCTGATCGATGGTGTCGAGATCGTTGCTGACGCCGCCGAGCAATTGCTGGATCAACGCAGTGCCGCTCTGCGGCAACTCTGCGGTGATCGGATAACCCTCGGCCTGCAACGCGCGCAGAATATTCAGCGCCGCTGCCGGCGTGTCGAGACCGACGCCGTTGCCGATGCGTCCGTCGCGAGTCGGGTAATTGGCGAGAATCAGCGCGATGCGTTTTTCGCCGTTCGGCACCCGCGCCAGGTCGATCCAGCGCCGCGCCAGTTCGGCGACGAAATCCATGCGCTCGGGCTGCGCGCGATAGCAGACCACATCGGACTGACTGCGCTCGCTGCGCCAGGCCAGATCCTTGAAGCTGATCGGCCGGCTGATGATCCGCCCGTCGAGTTCCGGCAAGGCAATGTGCATGGCCAGATCGCGCGGGCCGAGGCCCTGCTCGCTGGCGCGCCAGCCGGGTTCGTTGTCCTGCGCGCAGATCGCCTGAATCACTGGAATATTGCGGCGAAACGGCCGCAAGTGCGGCGCTTCCGGGCTCGACTGGGCAAAACCAGTGGTGTTGAGAATAACCCCCGCCTCGACTTCGTCCAGCCAATCCTCGACCACCGTCAGGCAGCCGGGTTCTTTCAAACTGGCCACCGCGATCGGCAACGGATTCAAACCCGCCACCTGCAAGCGCTGGCAGAAAACGTCGATGAACGCGGTGTTCGCCGCCTGCAGATGCGAGCGGTAAAACAACACCGCCGCGACCGGTTGATCGGGCAGCCATTCCGCTTGCCAGTCACTCAGTGCGGCGGAGGTTTTTTGTGGATGGTAAATCGCCGTGCGCGGCAGGGTTTGCGGCTCTTGCCAAGCGTAATCGCGGGCGAGCCAGCGGTTGGCCAGGCAGCGGAAGAAATCCAGTGCATTGCCCATACCGCCCTGGCGCAGGAACTGCCAGAGTCGGTCACGTTCCTCGGCGTTGACGGTGCTCAAGTCGCTGAGCTCCGGATCGGGCCGGTCATCGCCCGGCACCAGAATCACCTGCACGCCGCGCTCGGCCAACTCGACCAGACGCTCGACGCCGTAGCGCCAATAAGCAATGCCGCCGTGCAGCGAAATCAGAATCACCTTGGCGTGACGCAGCACTTCATCGACGTACAAGTCGACCGAAGCGTGGTTCTGCACCTGCATAGGGTTAGCCAGGCGCAGGCTCGGATAATCCTCGGGCAATTGCTGCGCGGCTTCGGCGAGCAGCGCCAGGCTGGAGTCGCCGCTGCACAGGATCACCAGTTCGGCGGGGGTTTGTCCAAGGTCGGCAATGTTGTCATCCGAGACGAATCCGCCGGGCTGGGTCCTGAGCAGGTGCATGGCTTAAACGCTGAGCGCAGCGCGCAGTTGCGCTTCGAGTTGCGCCGCATCGAGTTCCTGACCGATCAACACCAGACGCGTCACGCGCGCTTCATCGGCGCCCCATTGACGGTCGAAGTGCTTGTCGAAACGCGTGCCCACGCCCTGGATCAGCAGACGCATTGGCTTGTTCGGGATCGCCGCGAAGCCTTTGACACGCAGGATGCCGTGCTTGACCACCAATTGCGTCAGCGCGTCGAGCAGCAGGCTTTCGTCGGCTTGCGGCAGTTCGATGGAGATCGAATCGAAAGCGTCGTGATCGTGGTCATCGTGGTCGTCATCGCTTTCACCGTGATGATGGTCGTGATGGCTGTGGCGGCTGTCGATGTGCTCTTCAGAACCGGCGCCGAGACCGATTAGCACGTCCAGCGGCAGACGACCGTTGCTGGCTTCGATGATTTTTACCGCGGGTGGCAGTTCTTCGGCGACTTCGGCGCGTACACGGGCCAAGTCTTCCGGGCTGGTCTGGTCGGCCTTGTTGAGGATGACAAGGTCGGCGCTGGCCAGTTGGTCGGCGAACAATTCGTGCAGCGGCGATTCGTGATCGAGGTTCGGGTCGAGTTTGCGCTGGGCATCGACCTGATCCGGGAACGCGGCGAAGGTGCCAGCGGCCACGGCTGGGCTGTCGACCACGGTGATCACCGCGTCAACGGTGCAGGCGCTGCGGATTTCCGGCCACTGGAAGGCTTGCACCAGCGGTTTCGGCAGGGCCAGGCCCGAGGTTTCGATGAGGATGTGGTCGAGGTCGCCGCGACGGGCAACCAGTTCGCGCATGACCGGGAAGAATTCTTCCTGAACGGTGCAGCAGAGGCAGCCGTTGGCCAGTTCGTAAACGCGGCCGGTGGCTTCTTCTTCGGTGCAGCCGATGGTGCATTGCTTGAGGATTTCACCGTCGATGCCCAACTCGCCAAACTCGTTGACGATCACCGCGATGCGACGGCCTTGGGCGTTGTCGAGCATGTGTCGCAGCAGCGTGGTTTTGCCCGAGCCGAGGAAGCCGGTGACGATGGTGACAGGGAGTTTGGCCAGTGTTTTCATCGGTATGCCCTTTGGCAAGCGGCGGGCATACGGGACGAGAACCGGCCACGCGCGTGCGCGCCGGAAGCGTTCGCCACCGGATCACCCCGCCCGGTTGTAGTGAGAATCTGTGACGAGGCAGGTCTCCTGGCTGACGGTGTTCAGGCGCGGGGCCTGGCATTCGCTGCGCCTTCCCGCTGGCTCATGGGTTGAGCTGGCAGTGGCGTGGCAGTGAATTTCACCGTTCACAGTTGCGGGGGCAGCCGCGGCATTGACCGCGTTCCCTTCTTAGCTTCGGCGTGGGCCGAAGAACCTCGAAAGCGCAAGGCTACGCATGGCTTGCTTATGGGTCAATGTTTTGGGTTTTTTGGATTGGGGGCATATCCGTTGCTGCGGGTGCTGCCGCTGGCGGTT
>NZ_LVEJ01000001.1 GCF_001648775.1 Pseudomonas fluorescens | reverse complement strand
ATGAACTGAAGCAACCTGCTGTCGAAACCTGCATAACTCATTGAATCTCAAGGAGTTTTCCGTTTCGACTGCGCCGGAAGTGGGGCGAATTATAGACACCTGAAATCTGCCGTCAACCGTTAATTTCGCTTTTCTTTCAATCACTTGCAGATTGGTTAAAAAACGACCAAACAGGAAGAAAACACAACCCCATCTATATAGAAGGGATTGTCAGAGCACCCCAGCAGCCTTCAACTCAGCCACCGCACCCGCGCCCAAGCCCAGCACACCCTGAAGAACCTCCAGCGTATGCTCACCTAATAGAGGAGGAGCGCGACGGTATTCAACCGGTGTCTGCGACATACGGATAGGACTGGCCACCTGCGGCACCATCCCCGCCAATGCATGCGGCAGTTCTATTGCCAAACCACGCGCTTTTACCTGCGGATCCTCAAAGACCTGCGACAGATCATTGATTGGCCCACATGGCACACCCGCCTGCTCCAGCTCAGCCACCCACTGTGCAGTCGTCTTGAACACCGTTGCCTGACGGATAAGGGGAATCAACACTGCCCGGTTCGCCACTCGCAGCTTATTAGTAGCAAACCGTGGATCGTCAGCCCACTGCGGCTGCCCCGCCACTTCAGCAAACTTGCGGAATTGCCCGTCATTGCCCACGGTAAGAATGAAATCCCCGTCAGCCGTAGGAAAGTCCTGATAAGGCACGATGTTCGGATGCGCATTACCCAGACGCTTAGGCGCATTGCCCGTGGTCAGATAATTCATCGCCTGGTTAGCCAGACACGCGACTTGGACATCCAGCAACGCCATATCGATGTGTTGACCACCACCGTCGTGATCGCGATGAGCCAACGCCGCCAGGATCGCTACCGTCGAATAAAGACCGGTGAGAATATCCGTCAACGCCACACCAACCTTCACTGGCCCAGCGCCCTCATCACCCTCAGGACGACCGGTCAGACTCATCAGCCCACCCAGCCCCTGAATCATGAAGTCATAGCCGGCACGCTTGGCATACGGCCCGGTCTGGCCGAACCCGGTAATCGAGCAATAGATCAGGTTCGGATTGATCGCCTTCAGCGACTCATAATCCAAACCATACGACGCGAGCCCACCGACCTTGAAGTTCTCGATAAGGATGTCCGACTTCGCCGCCAACTCCCGCACCAGCTTCTGACCTTCAGGGCGCGTGAAGTCGATAGTCACCGATTGCTTATTACGATTAGCCGACAGGTAATAAGCCGCCTCTGACGTGTTCTCGCCATAAGCGTCCTTAAGGAAGGGCGGCCCCCAGGCGCGAGTGTCGTCACCATTGCCCGGGCGCTCAACCTTGATCACCTCGGCGCCAAGGTCGGCGAGGATCTGCCCGGCCCACGGCCCGGCCAACACTCGCGATAAATCCAGTACCCGCAGATGCGACAGCGCGCCCATGGTCGCTCTCCTATTAATAGAACGCCTGCAGACCGGTTTGCGCACGCCCAAGGATCAGTGCGTGAACGTCATGAGTACCTTCATAGGTATTCACCACTTCCAGGTTGACCAGGTGACGGGCCACGCCGAACTCGTCGGAGATACCATTACCACCCAACATGTCGCGAGCCATGCGGGCGATATCCAGCGACTTGCCGCACGAGTTGCGCTTCATGATCGAAGTGATTTCCACGGCGGCCGTGCCTTCGTCCTTCATACGACCCAGACGCAGGCAGCCTTGCAGGGCCAGCGTGATCTCGGTCTGCATGTCGGCCAATTTCTTCTGGATCAACTGAGTAGCGGCCAATGGACGACCGAACTGCTGGCGATCCAGCGTGTACTGACGCGCGGTGTGCCAGCAGAACTCGGCAGCGCCCAGTGCGCCCCAGGAAATGCCATAGCGCGCGGAGTTCAGGCAGGTGAACGGACCTTTCAAGCCACGCACGTCCGGGAAGATGTTCTCTTCCGGCACGAACACGTTGTCCATAACGATCTCACCGGTGATCGACGCACGCAGGCCGACTTTTCCGTGAATCGCCGGAGCGCTCAGGCCTTTCCAGCCTTTTTCCAGTACGAAGCCACGGATGTCGCCGGCATCATCTTTGGCCCAGACCACGAACACATCGGCAATCGGGCTATTGGTGATCCACATCTTCGCGCCGGTCAGGCTGTAGCCGCCGTCGACCTTGCGGGCCCGGGTAATCATCGCGCCCGGATCGGAACCGTGGTTTGGCTCGGTCAGGCCGAAGCAGCCGATCCATTCACCGGAAGCCAGTTTTGGCAGATATTTTTGTTTCTGTGCTTCGGTGCCGAATTCGTTGATCGGCACCATCACCAGCGAGGACTGCACGCTCATCATCGAGCGATAGCCAGAGTCGACACGCTCCACTTCGCGAGCAATCAGGCCGTAGCTGACATAGTTGAGGCCACTGCCACCGTACTGCTCTGGAATGGTCGCGCCCAGCAGGCCGACTTCGCCCATTTCACGGAAGATCGCCGGATCAGTCTTCTCATGACGGAAAGCCTCAAGAACACGCGGCGCGAGCTTCTGCTGAGCGAACTGCTCGGCGGTGTCGCGGATCATGCGCTCTTCTTCGGTGAGCTGTTGATCCAGCAGCAGGGGATCGATCCAGTTGAAGCTAGCTTTAGCGCCCATGAGTGTGTCCTCGCAAATCGGCTGAATTAACGTGGCATTGATCCTAGGCGCGGTTCGCCGTCGCGGCAAACGAGGATTTCGCATTCTGTTGTGCTAATTTCTCACTCCGAAACGTCGCGAAATGCCTTTTATGCGGCGCATTAGTGAGGTTGACGTACATGCGCAGAAAGATCCCCAGTACAACCGCCCTGATCAGCTTCGAAGCCGCCGCGCGTCACGAGAGCTTTACCCGGGCCGCTGAAGAACTTTCCCTCACCCAAGGCGCCATTTGCCGACAGATCGCCAGCCTTGAAGAGTTCCTCAGTGTGGAACTGTTCCGACGCTCGCGACGCGGGGTAAAACTAACCGAGGCGGGACTTTCCTACAGTCGCCGGGTCGCCACGCAACTGGATGCAGTCGAACGCGACACCTTGTCGGTGATGGGCCAGCAAGGCACCAATGTGATCGAACTGGCGGTGGTGCCGACCTTCGGCACGCAATGGCTGCTGCCGCGGCTCAAGGATTTCCAGCTCAAGCACCCGGAAGTCACGGTCAACCTGACCAACCGCACCCGGCCCTTTCTGTTTGCCGACACCGAATTCGATGCAGCGATCTACTTCGGCGATGCCGATTGGTCCGGTACCGAATCCCACAGACTGATGGGTGAAAATCCGATGCCGGTGTGCAGCCCTGCCCTACTTGGCAACAAGACGTATCTGACAGCCGATGAGATTGCCGAGCTACCGCTGCTGCAGCAAACCACCCGCCCCTATGCCTGGCGCCAATGGTTCAACTCGCAGCACCTGAATATCCCCCGCGACATGACAGGTCCGCGCTACGAGCTATTCTCCATGCTCGCCCAAGCGGCCATGCACGACATGGGGATCGCGCTGATTCCACCGTTCCTGATCCAGCGTGAACTGGCCGAGAAGCGCCTGGTGATTGCCAACCCGCAGGCGCTCTCCAGCATCAAGGCTTATTACTTGATGATTCCCGAGCGAAAGGTCGAATCGGCGTCCCTCAAGGCATTTCGCGACTGGCTGGTGAACCAGGCAAACAGCTACAGCCTAGAAGGATAAAGGCTTACAGCGTTAATTAACCCCGTAGTCAGGAAAATCAAAGCCCTACAGATATAACTATTTGTCGCAATTCCACTGACTGTATCCGAAAGTCGTACAGACGTCCCACAAGCGCCTGACCACGTGGCTTTGAGCCTTCATCCACGACGCATTACTGCCTATTCACGCCACCGATGAGAAATTTTTCCATATTCGGCCAGAATCCTTACAAGGCACGGCCTGCAAGGGATTCAGCAGGCCATGTGCGACATTCGGTCACGGCATGACTTGTAGTTAATTTTCCGTCACCCGTCATAATCCCTTGAAGGGCATAAAGTTCGCCTGCAAAATGCCGCGCCCCGCCCTGATTTGGCGGGATCGTGCTGATCGGCCGCCCCAGTCGCACCATCCGTAGTGCATGGGTTTACTCAATAAGATCACGCAGGAGATTTGACGTGCACATTGGTGTTCCTCTCGAAACCCAGACCGGTGAAACACGGGTTGCTGCAACCCCGGAAACCATTAAAAAGCTGATCAGCCAAGGTCATAAGGTCACTGTGCAAACCGGCGCCGGCGTTAAAGCCAGCGTTGTCGACAGTGCCTATGAAGCGGCAGGCGCGACCATTGGCAGTGCCAATGATGCGTTTGGCGCCGAGCTGATTCTCAAAGTGGTCGCGCCAACTGATGCCGAATTGACGCTGATCAAGCGCGGTACGGTGCTGGTCGGCATGCTCAACCCGTTCAACAATGACACCATCGCGAAGATGGCCGAGTGCGGCATTACCGCGTTCGCCCTAGAAGCGGCGCCGCGCACCTCGCGCGCGCAGAGTCTCGATGTGTTGTCGTCGCAAGCGAACATTGCCGGCTACAAGGCTGTGTTGCTGGCCGCTCACCACTATCCACGCTTCATGCCGATGCTGATGACCGCTGCGGGCACCGTGAAAGCGGCGCGCGTGTTGATTCTCGGCGCCGGTGTGGCTGGATTGCAGGCGATTGCCACGGCGAAACGTCTGGGTGCGGTGATCGAAGCGTCCGACGTGCGTCCGGCGGTGAAAGAGCAGATCGAATCCCTCGGCGCGAAGTTCGTCGACGTGCCGTACGAGACCGATGAAGAGCGCGAATGCGCCGTCGGTGTCGGCGGTTACGCGCGGCCAATGCCGGCGAGCTGGATGCAGCGTCAGGCCCAGGCCGTGCACGAGCGCGCGAAGCAGGCCGACATCGTCATCACCACCGCGCTGATTCCGGGCCGCAAGGCACCGACGCTGTTGAGCGCGGACACCGTGGCGCAGATGAAACCGGGTTCGGTGGTCATCGACCTCGCCGCTGCTCAGGGTGGCAACTGCCCGCTGACCGTGGCTGATCAAGTCGTGATCGAGAATGGCGTGACCATTTGTGGCCCGACCAATCTGGCCGGTGAAGTCGCTGCAGACGCCTCGGCACTGTATGCGCGCAACCTGCTGGACTTCCTCAAGCTGGTGTTCACCAAAGAAGGCCAGTTCGACGTCAACCTCGAAGACGACATCGTCGCCGCGTGCCTGATGTGCCGCGACGGCCAAGTCATCCGCAAAAACGCCTAAGCAGGGATTCAGACGATGGAAGAGCTTATCTCCCCCGGTATCTACAACCTGATCATCTTCGTGCTGGCAATTTATGTCGGTTACCACGTGGTCTGGAACGTGACACCTGCGCTGCACACACCGTTGATGGCAGTAACCAACGCCATCTCGGCGATCGTGATCGTCGGCGCCATGCTTGCCGCCGCACTGACCGTCACGCCGCTGGGCAAAACCATGGGCACACTCGCCGTGGCACTGGCTGCGGTCAATGTCTTCGGTGGCTTCCTGGTCACCCGCCGCATGCTTGAGATGTTCAAGAAGAAAGCCCCGAAAGTAAAAGAAGAGGCGCCGAAGTAATGAGCATGAATCTCGTCACGACGCTCTACCTGATCGCGTCGATCTGCTTTATCCAGGCCCTTAAAGGCCTGTCGCACCCGACTACTTCGCGGCGCGGCAACCTGTTCGGCATGCTCGGCATGGCGTTGGCAATTGTTACCACCGTCGGCCTCATCTATAAGTTGGGCGCTGAGCTGGCCACTGCCGGTATCGGTTATGTCATCGTCGGCTTGTTGGTCGGCGGGACTGCCGGTTCGATCATGGCCAAACGCGTTGAAATGACCAAGATGCCGGAACTGGTCGCCTTCATGCACAGCATGATCGGCCTCGCGGCGGTGTTCATTGCCATTGCAGCTGTCGTTGAGCCGCAATCGCTGGGGATCGTTAAACAGCTGGGCGACTCGATCCCGACGGGCAATCGTCTTGAACTGTTCCTCGGTGCCGCCATCGGCGCGATCACCTTCTCCGGTTCGGTGATTGCGTTCGGCAAGCTGTCGGGCAAGTACAAGTTCCGCCTGTTCCAGGGCGCACCGGTACAGTTCACTGGCCAGCACAAGCTGAATGCTGTGCTGGGTCTGGCAACGCTGGCACTCGGCCTGACCTTCATGTTCACCGACAACCTCACCGCATTTGCGCTGATGCTGGCGCTGGCGTTCGTGATGGGCGTGCTGATCATCATCCCGATCGGCGGCGCCGACATGCCGGTGGTGGTATCGATGCTCAACAGCTATTCGGGCTGGGCGGCGGCAGGTATCGGCTTCTCGCTGAACAACTCGATGCTGATCATTGCCGGTTCGCTGGTGGGTTCGAGCGGTGCGATCCTCTCGTACATCATGTGCAAGGCGATGAACCGTTCCTTCTTCAATGTACTGCTCGGCGGTTTCGGCAATACGGCGGATGCAGGTCCTGCTGGCGCGAAAGAAGCGCGTCCGGTGAAATCCGGTTCGGCTGACGACGCAACCTTCCTGCTGACCAACGCCGACACCGTGATCATTGTGCCGGGTTATGGCTTGGCAGTAGCGCGTGCACAACATGCGCTGAAAGAGCTGACCGAGAAGCTGACTCACCGTGGTGTGACTGTGAAGTATGCGATTCACCCGGTGGCAGGCCGTATGCCGGGGCACATGAACGTCCTGCTCGCAGAGGCCGAAGTGCCTTACGACCAGGTGTTCGAGATGGAAGACATCAACTCCGAGTTCGGCCAGGCTGACGTGGTGCTGGTGCTCGGCGCGAACGACGTGGTCAACCCGGCGGCGAAGAACGATCCGAAGTCGCCGATTGCCGGCATGCCGATTCTCGAAGCGTTCAAGGCCAAGACCATCATCGTTAATAAGCGCTCGATGGCCAGCGGCTATGCCGGTCTGGATAACGAACTGTTCTACCTGGACAAGACCATGATGGTTTTCGGCGACGCGAAGAAGGTCATCGAAGACATGGTCAAAGCGGTCGAGTAAGCCACCACTGCTGCACCGAACGCCCCGACTCGTCGGGGCGTTTTTATTTGCACAAAACGTCGGACAATTTGCCGCGTTGTTGCAGATCCAGTAACGGTGTTTTACTTCAAACCCGCTAAATAGACGCCTCGTTTGCGACCTTGGTAGCGGGACAGGCGCCCGTCAAATTCACTAGACTGCGCATCCTGCTACTCGCTTCCCGAGATAATAATCCATGTACCGTGACCGTATTCGCCTGCCTTCGTTGTTGGACAAAGTGATGAGCGCCGCCGACGCCGCCGCTCTGATTGAGGACGGCATGACCGTCGGCATGAGCGGTTTCACCCGTGCCGGCGAAGCCAAAGCCGTCCCTCACGCACTGGCCGAGCGCGCCAAGGTCACGCCGCTGAAGATTAGCCTGATGACCGGCGCCAGCCTGGGCAACGACCTCGACAAGCAACTGACCGAAGCCGGCGTACTGTCGCGACGCATGCCATTCCAGGTCGACAGCACGTTGCGCAAGGCGATCAACGCCGGCCAGGTGATGTTCATCGACCAGCATCTGTCGGAAACCGTTGAGCAACTGCGCAACCAACAATTGAAGCTGCCGGACATCGCGGTCATCGAAGCGGTGGCCATTACCGAACAAGGTCACATCGTGCCGACCACCTCGGTGGGCAACTCGGCGAGCTTCGCAATTTTCGCCAAACAGGTGATCGTCGAGATCAACCTGGCGCACAACGCCAATCTCGAAGGCCTGCACGACATCTATATCCCCACGTATCGCCCGACGCGCACGCCGATCCCGCTGGTAAAAGTCGACGACCGCATCGGTAGCACCGCAATTCCGATTCCGCCGGAGAAGATTGTCGCCATCGTCATCACCCAACAGTCGGATTCGCCGTCCACCGTGTCGACGCCGGACGTCGATACCAACGCCATCGCCGAGCACCTGATTACCTTCTTCAAGCAGGAAGTCGACGCCGGGCGTATGACCAACAAGCTCGGCCCGTTGCAGGCCGGGATCGGCAACATTGCCAACGCGGTGATGTGCGGCCTGATCGATTCGCCGTTCGAAGACCTGACCATGTACTCCGAGGTGCTGCAGGATTCGACCTTCGACCTGATCGACGCCGGCAAGCTGAGCTTTGCGTCGGGCAGCTCGATCACCCTGTCGGAGCGCCGCAACAGCGACGTGTTCGGCAATCTGGAGAAGTACAAGGACAAACTGGTGCTGCGGCCGCAGGAAATCTCCAACCACCCGGAAGTGGTGCGTCGCCTGGGCATCATCGGCATTAACACGGCGCTGGAATTCGACATCTACGGTAACGTCAATTCGACCCACGTCTGCGGCACGCGAATGATGAACGGCATCGGCGGTTCCGGTGACTTCGCGCGCAACGCGCATCTGGCGGTGTTTGTGACCAAGTCGATCGCCAAGGGCGGGGCGATTTCCAGCGTCGTGCCGATGGTCAGCCACGTCGACCACACCGAGCATGACGTCGACATTCTGGTGACCGAGGTGGGTTTGGCCGACTTGCGTGGCCTGGCGCCACGCGAGCGTGCGCGGGTCATCATTGATAACTGTGTACACCCGGACTTCCGTCAGGCACTCAACGATTACTTCACGGCGGCCTGTGCAATCGGTGGACACACCCCGCACATCCTGCGCGAAGCCTTGAGCTGGCACATGAACCTGGAAGAAACCGGGCGCATGCTGGCGGTGTAATTCACACAGATAAACCGCTGATGCAAACACAGTTTGCATCAGCGTACTCTCGCGAGTCTCCCACCTGACAAAAACTGTACTGCTGTACTGGTCATTTCCTACAGCATTTGCCTACTTTTCCTATCGAATAGAGCAAAAATGCACCACTTAAGTGCGGACAGGTACAGTTTGCTCTATTTCGACCCGTACACCCCCTTTAAACAGTTAACTGGTCACTCACAATACAGTTGAACTGTATCTAGAGAGACTAGGCAAACGAGAGGATCATGGGCACCAGTCAAACCACTACCTGATCCCGCCACAAGCGGAAGGATGTCAACCATGGAACGTACACTCAGTTCCGAACTGTTCTTCGAAGACAAAGCTGTAAACACCCAGGCTTCTCTGCCTCTGCGCGTTATCGCCAACCTGATGTTGTGGCAGCGCCGCATCTCCAGCCGCCACCAGTTGGCCCGTCTGGATTCGCGTCTGCTGGCTGACGCCGGTATCAGCGAAGCACAACGCTACGAAGAGCTGAGCAAGCCGTTCTGGCGCTAAGTAGCGTCGCTGGCTCTGGTCGTTAGACCCACCGCCAGCAACCCGAATTGAACAAGCAAAACCCGTCGTGGGAAGCCACGACGGGTTTTGTCGTTTTGAGCCTGGAAAATTCCAATACAGCGACTGATCATCCAGATAGGTACAGTTTCAAATATTGGCAATCTGAACCAGTACAATTTTACCCCGGTGTATCTGACTCTCTGTTTGTCACAGGTTCAACATGACTTCCCGCCCTCCTTGGTAAAGGAATACATGATGAATGACTTACAGGATGTTTCAGAAATCTTCAGCCATCGAACCGATCGCCCAAATGCCTTGCGCCGCCTGTGCAGGAGACTTTGGGACAGCCTGGAGCGCGCCAGAACGCGACGCCTGCTGTCTCAACTCGATGGTCGTGATCTCGCCGATCTTGGCCTCAGCCACGCCGATCGCCTCCATGAACTGGATAAACCCTTCTGGCGCTAGCATTCTGCCCACTGTGCGAACTTCGCCAGCAGGCCTAATATCCACGCAGAACGTGGCGAATGCTGTGTCACTGGCGTCTGACTCCTCAGATACCGAGCCACCTCTCAATACGGTTTATCCACAGGAGTTACCCCATGTCCCGTCTTCGTCTGCTCAGCGCTGCCGCCCTGCTGGCCGTGGCTGCCAACGCCAGCGCCACCAGCTTCATCGTCACCACCGACGCCGTTGTCGGTGCTCTGAAGTCCTCGTCCGACGCGACTTCCGATGTCACCTCGTCCTTCCGTGACGACAAAATCGTGCTTGCTGCCCGTGACGACGCGGCCAGCTTCGTCGCCAGCGAAGGCGAAATCCGTGGGGTGAAACTGGAAAGCGCGCTGGATCACATCCGCCATCAAGCGCCACAGCTCAACGCCACGGACGCACAGTTGGCCCAGGCCATCCTGACGATCTAAGCGACTGACACCGTTCGGGGCACGCCGGGCGTGTCCCGATGTTTCAGCGCTGGCTCTGGTCCGGGCATTGCGCTAGCCTTTGGGCTCGCTAACAGTTACCGAGTCCCATGCGTTTTCTTTCAAATCTGCTTATCCCCTCTGTTCTGCTAACCGCTGGCTGGGCGACGTCGGTGGATGCCTTCGATGCCTTTAATGCGTCGACCCAAGGCACCGTCGTCAGTGGTTACGCCACCAGCATGGTGTCTTCCGCACCTTTCGACCGTAAACTACTGCTCGCCGCCCGCGATGACGCGGCCGCATTTGTTGCCAGTGACGGTGATTGGCGAGGTGCTCGTCTGGAATCCGCGCTGCATTACTTGCGCAAAACCCGGCCGAAACTTCATGTCAGCGACCTTGAACTGGCAGAAGCAATTCTCGTCCAATAGTTATCCTGTACCCCCAGTTATCCTTGCCCCTCCGGAGTCGTTCCATGCGTAGCCCGCTGATTGCTGCCGCCCTTGGCCTGTTTTTTTTGGCCGACGTGGCCCAGGCGCACACCCTGGTAGCCACCAGTAACATCATCGTTCGTGCCTCCCAGCGCACTATCGATTTCACCTCCGATACCACCACGTCGATTCGCGATTCGAAAATCATCCGCGAAGCGCACGATGACGCTGCCAGTTTCGTCGCCACTAACGGTGATATCCGTGGCGCGCATCTGGAAGCCGCGCTCAACACCTTGCGCACCCGTGTGCCGGAAGCGCGCGACGCCAGCGATCAGGTTCTCGCCGAAGCCATCCTCGCACTGTGAAGTCACTCGGCGCCTGGCTGCTGGCCGGGGCGTTGTTGCTGCTTGGCAACAGCGCCCACGCCGGCCTGCAACTGCGGCTCAAGGCCGACGGTCTGAGCCCCGCCCAACAACAGGCCAGCCAGGCGCTGATCGATGAGGCGATGCAAAAGCTGCCACCGAGTTTTATCGAGCGGCTGGATCGGCGCATTGATGTCGGCTGGACCGACGACATGCCCGCCAATGCCTACGGCCAGGCCACGCTGGTGTCCGAACTCGATCTGAATCGCAAACTGCTGGCCAGTCTCACTGACGGCAGCGCCGCCAAAGAAAAAACCAATCGCCCCCACGGCACTGTGCGTCAGGAACTGCTCGCCACGGTGCTGCACGAAATCACTCACATTTATGACCGCGCCCGCTTGTGGCCGGATGCGGAGCGCACGCTGATTCAGCGTTGCACGCGTCGTTTCAACAGCGCCGGACTGATCGGCATTCCCGACGAGTGTCGCGGCCAGAACGGCCGCCGCTTCACCCTCAGCGATGATCCGCGTCTGCTCGACCTCGCCGGTTGGCAGCAATACGTCGGCCGTCGTGGCGAACGCGAACAGCACAACCGCCAGATCGCCCGCAGCCCGGATCTGTACGAGATTTCCAGCCCGAAAGAGTTCGTCGCGGTCAACATGGAGTATTTCCTCCTCGACCCGAGCTACGCCTGCCGACGCCCGGCGCTCTATCGCTATTACCAGCAACACTTTGGCTGGGCGCCGCCGGCCAAGGACACTTGCAGCAAGACCTTCGCGTTTTTGAACGCGGGTAACGATTTTGCCAAGCAACCGCTGGGGCAAGTCGATCCGGAGCGGGTTTACGCCGTTGATTATTTGTTGGCCGAGGCCAATCAAAACTGGGTCAGCCGCTGGGGCCACAGCATGTTGCGTCTGGTGATCTGCGCACCGGGCCGCCCACGTGGGCCGGATTGCCGGCTCGATCTGGATCAGCATCTAGTGTTGTCATATCGCGCGTTCGTCGGCGATGTGCAGCTGTCGAGCTGGGACGGACTGGTCGGCAAATACCCGTCGCGCCTGTTCGTACTGCCGCTTGCGCAGGTCATCGACGAATACACCAAGACCGAACTGCGTAGCCTCGCCTCGGTGCCGCTGAACCTGTCACGGGACGAGATCGAAGGCGTGGTCGAACACGCTGCCGAAATGCACTGGAGCTATGACGGCAACTACTTCTTCCTCTCCAACAACTGTGCGGTGGAAGGCCTGAAGCTGTTGCGCAGCGGCAGCAACAACAACCAGTTCGTGGGCCTGGACAGCATCATGCCCAACGGCTTGCTGGAAGTGATGAAGGGCCGTGGTCTGGCGGACACCAGCGTGCTGGATGATCCGAAAGAAGCGCTACGTTTGGGTTACCGCTTCGACTCATTCCGCGATCGCTATCAGGCGATGTTCGATGTGTTGAAGAAGCAACTGCCGATCAAACAGACCACCGTCGAGGAATGGCTTTCGCTGTCCGCCGAAGAACGCCGTGGGTGGTTCGAACGTGCTGACTTGCGTACCAGCGCTGCACTGCTGCTGTTGGAGCAGGCGAGTTATCGACGCCAGTTGCTGCTGGCTCAGGATGAGGTCAAGCAACGCTACTTGGGAGCCCGCGAGCTGGAAAACGGCGGCATGGACAAGGCCAATGCGACCTTGCAGGAGATTCTCGCCAACAGTGGCTTCCTCAGCCGTCCGGCAGAATTGCTCGACGCCAAGGGTTACGGATTACCGCAGCCGACCGAGTTCACTCGACTGGAAGCGGAGAGCAGTCAGCGGCAGAAGAAGTTGCTCGCACTGTCTGGCGATCTCGACGCCGAAGTGCGTAAGTTGCTGGAGCCCAAGCGCGCTGCCGAGATTGCCGCCAGCGAGGAGAATGTGAAACAGATTGGCGCGCATTTGCGCAAATTGCACAAAGCTTCGGGCGGCCTGGAACTGCCCTGAAAAAAAGATCGCAGCCATTGGCTGCGATCTTTTTTATTGCCTGCGAATCAATACAAAACACCATCGAGAATTTCGTAAACGATCCCGGTACCCACCGCGATCAGCACGATATCGCCTCCCGCCCGGCGCCATTCGTAGCCCGGATACACCGGCAAACGACCTAACGCGCGATTGTCCAGACGCTCGCCGTAATAGCCGTGCGGCAACGGCCGGCCACGCTCCAGATGAATCCCCGGCGGCGGCGGTGCACCGCGGACAAAGTAGCCATGATTGTCACGAATGGTCTGGCGTACAGGCCCGAAGTCATGAGGCGGCGGGCCGCCGCGGTGATCATTCTGTGGGCCCCGGTGGTCGTCACCGTGATTGTCGCCGCGGTTATCGTGCTGGCCCTGCTGCGGGCCGCCGTGGTCGTGATCATCGCGCGGATCGGCGCTGGCGAGCAGCGGTGTCGCACTGATCAACAGCACGCCCAATCCGGCCATCAGACGTTTCGGCATTTTCATCGGGTCTTTCCTCACGGCACAAACAGCAAAAAGGGCCTCAGAACGATGTTCTGAAGCCCTCGGTCTTGCTCATTTAGTCTGTGCTTTAAGGTGCTAATTCCTCTGTATCAGGAACTTTACCTTCAGCTGACGCGGGCCTTACGTACGCCCTCGGAAAGTGCCGAGCACAGGCTCAACACACCGTCGACGGCCTGAGCTGGAGTCGTTGCATTGGCGATGTGATCGATCAACGCCGAGCCCACCACCACACCATCGGCCAGACGCGCGATGGCCGCAGCCTGCTCCGGCGTACGGATGCCGAAACCGATGCTGATCGGCAGATCGGTATGACGACGCAGACGGGTCACCGCCTCTTCAACGTGTTCCAGCGTTGCAGCGCCAGCACCGGTCACACCGGCTACCGACACGTAGTAAACGAAACCGGAGCTACCATTGAGTACTTTCGGCAGACGCGCATCGTCAGTGGTCGGCGTGGT
Source organism: Pseudomonas fluorescens (assembly GCF_001648775.1). Taxonomy (GTDB): domain Bacteria; phylum Pseudomonadota; class Gammaproteobacteria; order Pseudomonadales; family Pseudomonadaceae; genus Aquipseudomonas; species Aquipseudomonas fluorescens_M. The sequence goes on along the minus strand of NZ_LVEJ01000001.1, from coordinate 578,862 downwards.
TAGACGGATGAAGTCCAGACCCGCAGCCTGCGCTGGGTCGCACAGTTCGGCGTTGTGCTCAGGTGGCATGTCTACGACGATCAGGCCATCGACACCGGCCTCTTTCGCATCAGCGATGAAACGCGGCACGCCATACATGTGAATCGGGTTGAAGTAGCCCATCAGCACCAGCGGGGTATCGCTGTTGCCTTCGCGGAATTCGCGAACCATTTGCAGGGTTTTCACCAGGTTCTGCTTGGCGCCCAAGGCGCGGATATTCGCCAACTGGATCGCCGGGCCATCGGCCATCGGGTCGGTGAACGGCATGCCCAGCTCGATCACGTCGGCGCCAGCGCCCGGCAAGCCTTTAAGGATCGCCAGCGAGGTGTCGTAGTCCGGATCACCGGCGGTGACGAAGGTCACCAGCGCGGCGCGGTTCTGTTCTTTGAGGTCGGCAAAACGGGTTTGCAGGCGGCTCATCAGTGTTTCTCCTGCTTGGATGGCTCTTGTTGAGAGTTTTCCATATGGTGCATGACGGTCTGCATGTCTTTGTCGCCCCGGCCCGACAGGTTGACCACCATCAGGTGATCTTTAGGCAGCTTCGGCGCACGTTTGAACACTTCAGCCAGAGCGTGAGCGCTTTCCAGGGCAGGAATGATCCCTTCCAGGCGGCAGCATTTGTGGAACGCATCCAAGGCTTCGTCGTCAGTCACCGAGGTGTACTGAACACGACCGATGTCATGCAACCATGCGTGTTCCGGGCCGATGCCCGGGTAGTCGAGGCCGGCGGAAATCGAGTGGGCGTCGATGATCTGGCCATCGTCGTCCTGTAGCAGGAAAGTGCGGTTGCCGTGCAACACACCCGGAACGCCACCGTTCAGGCTCGCTGCGTGCTTACCGGTTTCGATGCCGTAACCGGCCGCTTCAACGCCGATGATCTCGACGCTCTTGTCGTCAAGGAACGGGTGGAACAGGCCCATCGCATTGGAACCGCCACCGATGCACGCCACCAGGCTGTCCGGCAGACGACCTTCCTGAGCCTGCAACTGATCGCGGGTTTCCTTGCCGATAACGGCCTGGAAGTCGCGAACCATCGCTGGATAAGGGTGCGGGCCGGCCACGGTGCCGATCAGGTAGAACGTGCTGTCGACGTTGGTCACCCAGTCACGCAGCGCCTCGTTCATCGCATCTTTCAGGGTGCCGGTGCCGGCAACCACCGGAATCACTTCAGCGCCCAGCAGCTTCATGCGGAACACGTTGGCCTGCTGACGTTCGATGTCAGTGGTGCCCATGTAGATCACGCAATCCAGACCGAAACGCGCAGCGACGGTGGCAGTCGCCACGCCGTGCATGCCGGCGCCGGTCTCGGCGATGATGCGTTTTTTGCCCATGCGTCGCGCCAGCAGGATCTGGCCGATGCAGTTGTTAATCTTGTGCGCGCCGGTGTGGTTGAGCTCTTCGCGCTTGAGATAAATCTTCGCGCCGCCGCAGAACTCGGTCAGGCGTTCGGCGAAATACAGTGGGCTCGGACGTCCGACGTAGTCGCGCTGGAAGTAGGCCAATTCTTCTTTGAACGCCGGATCTTCCTTGGCCGCTTCGTATTCGCGGGCCAGATCGAGGATCAACGGCATCAGGGTTTCTGCCACGTAGCGGCCACCGAACGAGCCGAACAGGCCGTTCGCGTCAGGGCCGTTACGCAGATCAGAGGTGTTCGAAGTCTGGGTCATGAGTCGCTCCAGGTGAATTCGGGTGAGAAGACAATGACGACCACTCTACCCCTGACCTTCCAGGCTGAAAACCGATAAGATCGCCACAACCTGTCAGGAAAACTCACAGATATCATGAGCCACGACCTTCCTCCGCTGAACGCCTTGCGTGCGTTCGAAGCCACCGCCCGGCTGAACAGTGTCAGTCAGGCTGCCGAGCAGCTGCACGTCACTCATGGTGCGGTCAGTCGTCAGCTCAAAGTGCTCGAAGAACACCTGGGTGTCAGCCTGTTCGTCAAGGATGGTCGCGGCTTGAAACTCACAGATGCCGGCATGCGTTTGCGTGATGCCAGTGGCGAAGCTTTTGATCGGCTGCGCAGTGTTTGCGCCGAGTTAACCCAGAGCACCGCCGATGCGCCGTTTGTGCTCGGCTGTTCTGGGAGTTTGCTGGCGCGATGGTTTATTCCGCGTTTGGGGCGATTGAATGCTGATCTGCCGGATTTGCGTCTGCATCTGTCGGCGGGTGAAGGCGATCTTGATCCTCGGCGACCGGGACTGGATGCCTTGTTGCTGTTCGCCGAAACACCATGGCCGGCCGACATGCAGGTCTACGAACTGGCCGCAGAACGCATAGGCCCGGTCATGAGTCCACTCTTCAGCGGTTACCAACGCCTAAAAACAGCGCCAGGCTCAGAGCTGCTCAGTGAACCGCTGCTGCACACTACTTCCCGCCCACAAGCCTGGCCAAGCTGGGCACAGCAAAACCACCTCGATGTCAAAGCAATCAAGTTGGGGCAAGGTTTCGAGCATTTGTATTATTTGCTGGAAGCAGCCGTCGCTGGTCTCGGCGTAGCGATCGCACCGGAACCGCTGGTGACGGAAGATTTGAAAGCCGGTCGCCTGGTTGCGCCGTGGGGCTTCTGTGAAACCCCGGCGCAACTGGCATTGTGGCTACCCAAGCGCGCCGCAGACGGGCGCGCCCGGCAACTGGCGCAATGGCTCAAGAACGAGCTGCGCCAAGGCGATCACTCGCCGCGCTTGAACAGCAAGTAAGCGGCCAGCAGACCGATTGCACCGACCGCCACACCAGCGGTCGTCCACGGATGTTCCTGCGCGTAATCGCGGGTGGCGATCCCGGTTTCGCGGGTTTTCACTTTGACTTCTTCATAGGCATCGCTGAGCAGGTGGCGCGAGTGCTTCAGCGCGCTTTCGGCATTGCTTTTCAGCGCCTTGAGGGTCTTGCGCGACTCGTCCGAAGCGTCGTCCTTCAGGCTTTCCAACGACTTGAGCAGACTCTCGATCTCGGCTTCCATGCTTTGCAACGAGGCTTTACGTAAAGAGGTGTTGGCCATGGTGGCTCTCCTGCATTGGTGATGAGTGGCGTGTGTTGGTTGGGACTTCAGCGGTTTGAGAAAGTGCAGAAAATCTGAACTTCGTCTGCGCACGGCCGCCGAAATCAACAGTGCAGATTCACTGCTAGTCTCAATTCCACACGCCAAGGAGATCGTTATGAGTGACCATCACACGTACAAGAAAGTCGAGCTGGTCGGTTCGTCCGCCAGCAGCATCGAAGACGCCATCAACAACGCGCTGGCCGAAGCCAACAAGAGCATCAAGCATCTTGAGTGGTTTGAAGTGGTCGACACCCGTGGCCACATCAAGGACGGCAAGGCTGCGCACTTTCAAGTGACGCTGAAAGTCGGCTTCCGCATTGCCAGCAGCTGAGTTTGGTCTAGTCTTCTGAACTTGCGCGCTGGCCGAGTGCCATAGGAATGGCAAAGCGCTACAGGGTGGCCGCATCGAGTGAACGACTCGATGCCCGCCTCTTTTAATCCGACCAGGGAGTGCGACCGATGAAGAAGTTCATGTTGGCAGTAGGTTTGTTGAGCCTTGCGGGTGGTGCGTTTGCTGCCGGCAAGCCTTGTGAAGATTTGAAAAGCGAGATTGCGGCGAAGCTGGATGCCAAAGGTGCGTCCAATTACTCGCTGGAGGTTGTCGATAAAGGCGCCGCGGCTGACGGGAAAGTGGTTGGCACCTGCGAAGGTGGTACCAAGGAAATCGTCTACAAACGTGGTTGATCGCGTGTGAAATACAAAAAGCCGACGTGAAGGCGTCGGCTTTTTTGTGTCCGGGATTTGGGATTTTTGGTGGGTTTGAAATCGAACCCCCTCACCCCAGCCCTCTCCCCCAAGGGGTAGAGGGGAAAGGGAGCAGATCTTCATTGTTTTCAGAACCTGAGTTCGACCGAAGAATTTCACGTCGGCGTATCTCGAACATCCACCTCGGTCAGTCCCCTCTCCCTCCGGGAGAGGGTTAGGGTGAGGGGCTTTTCAGCCCTTCATCACCTGCGCCAGCAACTCGTACGAATGCACCCGATCAGCGTGCTCATACAAATCACTGGTAAAAATCAGCTCATCCGCCTGCGTCTGCTCAACCAGCACCTCAAGCTTGGCGCGGATCTTCTGCGGGCTGCCAACCATCGCCAGCCCAAGGAAATCCCCCACCGCCTCACGCTCATGCGGCAGCCACAAGCCGTCCATGGTTTTCACTGGCGGACGCTGCACCAGGCTCTGCCCACGCATCAAGGCGAGAATGCGCTGATACACCGAGGTCGCCAGGTAATCGGCTTGTTCATCGGTATCCGCCGCCACCAGCGGCACGCCCAGCATCACGTATGGCTTGTCGAGCACCGCCGACGGCTTGAAGTGATTGCGATAAACGCGGATCGCTTCATGCATGAAGCGCGGGGCGAAATGCGAGGCAAAGGCGTAGGGCAAACCGCGCTCACCGGCCAGTTGCGCACTGAACAGGCTGGAACCCAGCAACCAGATCGGCACATTGGTGCCCGTGCCCGGCATAGCAATCACGCGCTGATCCGGGGTACGCGGGCCGAGGTAGCGCACCAGTTCGGCAACATCTTCGGGGAAATCATCAGCGCTGCCGGAGCGTTCACGGCGTAAGGCACGGGCGGTCATCTGGTCGGAACCCGGCGCGCGGCCCAGGCCGAGGTCGATCCGGCCCGGATACAGACTTTCGAGGGTGCCGAACTGCTCAGCGATTACCAGCGGCGCATGGTTAGGCAGCATCACGCCGCCGGAGCCGACGCGAATGGTCGACGTCCCGCCCGCCAGATAACCGAGCAGCACTGAAGTGGCGGAGCTGGCGATGCCGTCCATGTTGTGGTGTTCCGCCACCCAGAACCGCGTGTAGCCGAATTTCTCGACGTGCTGCGCCAGGTCCAGCGAGTTGCGCAGCGATTGCGCCGGGCTGCCGTTCTCGCGCACCGGCACAAGATCGAGGGTGGAAAATTTTACGTCGGACAGTTGTTTCATAAACCTGCGTCTCCGAGTGGGGAGGCAGGTTTTTCTTGCGAACGAAAACCTGCCGAATTCATAAGCGTGTTTTGTGCAATGAGGGCATATACCCGAGTTTCAATAGCCGAGTCGAAATTTCCTACTAAAAAAGTCAACGATTCAGTCGGGCTGAACTTTGCTGCGGCGTCTATCCTCAGAAGCCTTGCAAGTAAAACCACGACGGCGCGGCGTTTCCGCGCCAGATCTTGAGGAGGCAGACATGGCTATCGTGAAGAAAGCATCCGCACATTGGGCAGGCGATCTGAAAACCGGCATCGGCTCGATCTCCACCGAAACCGGTGTCCTCAGAGAAGCACCCTACGGTTTCAAGGCGCGCTTTGAGGGCGGTAAGGGCACCAACCCGGAAGAGCTGATCGGCGCGGCGCATGCCGGTTGTTTTTCCATGGCGTTTTCGATGATTCTGGGCGATGCGGGCCTGAAGGCTGACAGCATCGATACTCAGGCTGAAGTGACCCTCGATCAGGTAGAGGGCGGGTTCGCGATCACCGCGGTGAAGCTGATCCTCAAGGCGAAAATCCCGGGTGCGTCACAGGCGCAGTTCGAGGAGCTGAGCAACAAGGCCAAGGAAGGGTGCCCGGTGTCGAAAGTGCTGAATGCGAAGATTACGCTTGAGGCTTCTTTGGTCAGCTAATTTGTCGCTGGCTGATCTGACGCCTTCGCGAGCAGGCTCGCTCCCACAGGGATTCGTGTGGCACACAGTTCCAATGTGGGAGCGAGCCTGCTCGCGAAGGCGATTTCGCAATCGACACAGGTCTGAAACCAAACATACAAGTTGTGAGCGAAGTCAGAACCCTCGCTGTAAAAATATGGTCGAATAAGTGACAGCAGCTTCAGCGCACGCCCGTGCGCGCTGCCTCAGGGAGCTTCACTCATGAAACGTATTGGCTTGGCGATCCTCTGCAGTGCACTGGCCACTTCTGTCATCGCGGCACCCAAAGACTGCGAAGAACTGAAAAAAGAAATCGAAGTAAAGATTCAGGCCAAAGCCGTGCCGTCCTACACACTGGAAATCGTCAGCAAGGAAGAGGCCGATAAGCACGATGTGGCCATGGTGGTCGGTTCATGTGAGAACGGCACCAAAGCGATCATCTATCAGAAAAACGACAGCTGAGTCGCCTCAGATAATGCAATCGGAGTCGTAATCCTCGGCAACGATTTCGCGCTTGGCGTTGTACAGCCGGGCACTCGGGGTGAACCCCAGCGAACGCCCCTCAAGCACATACCGCTGCCCTGCCTCGAAATGGTCGTAGCGGATATACAGGTAGCAAAGTCGCTCTACCGGTCCGGTCATCAAACTGCCGCCACCGCCAAACACTTCGAAATCGAAGCGCACGCGCAATTCGTGACTGCCGGGAGTGACCTGAAAGTAACGCCCGTCATTCAGTCGTTGTTTGTCGAGGCGCTCGGCCATGAGTACTTTGCCGCCGGGGGTCGGCGTCGAGAAGTCGACCCAGGCCATGTGCGGATCGACCGGCGGCAACGGCGTCTGGCAACCGGCGACAAGACTGGCAACGAGCAACAACAGCAACTGGCGCATGATGAATATCCACGGATCTGAATATCCAGCATAGCGCCGATCAGGTGCTCTGACAGCCTGCTGGCGTGCCTTGGCCTACGACTTTGCGCTGCTCGTCATAGAGCTTGGCCCATGGCCGAAAACCAATGCTGCCAGCCTGCAACTGATAACGTTGGCCGGCATTGAAGTCCTTGAATTTCACGCTCAACTGGCAATCACGCCACAACGGTTCAGCGTCGGGACCGATGTTGGTCGCGGCCACCGGAAACTGATAACGCACCTTCAATTCATGGCTGCCTGGCTGCACTTCAAAATAACGTTTATCGTCGGTCACGCTGCTATCGACCTTCAGCGCTTGCAAGGTTGTGTCCTGTTGCCGGGCATCGAGATCGACCCAGGCTTGTGAAGGATCAGGATCGGGCATTCCGAATCCGGCACAACCGGCCAGCGTCAGCAGGCCTCCTGACAGCATCAACATGCGCATAGCGGTGCTCCTTAAGGCGGGATAGTCTTGCGGACAGACTTTCCGGGGGGATTTCTTATTTTGAGCAGGCCGTTTCCAAGCCTTGGGTTACTTGATCGCGTTTTTCGGGTTTTGTTTCCGGGTGTGATGTTTTTGTTGCTCAACGGTTGCGCCAGCGTCAGCTATTACGCTCAGTTGGCCAACGGTCAGTTGCAATTACTGCACGCGCGCGAGCCTGTGGAACAGGTGATCAATGACCCGAGCCGCGACGCGACACTGCGCGCGCATCTGGCCCAGTCACAAAAGGCGCGCGCCTTTGCCAGCGAGCATCTGCACCTGCCGGATAACCAGAGCTATCGTCTCTACGCCGACATCCATCGCCCGTACGTGGTGTGGAATGTGTTCGCCACTCAGGAGTTCTCCCTGACGCCGCAAAACCACTGTTTCCCGATTGCCGGCTGTGTGGCTTATCGGGGTTACTACAGTCAGGGCGCGGCGCGCGGCGAAGCAGCAATTCAACGCCTGCAAGGCATGGACGTATCGATTGGTGGCGTTGAGGCCTATTCGACGCTTGGCTGGTTCAACGACCCGATCCTCAATTCGATGATGGGCTGGGGCGATGAGCGTCTGGCCACGCTGATCTTTCACGAGCTGGCGCATCAGCGCTTTTATGTAAAGGACGACACCGAATTCAACGAATCCTTTGCCACGTTTGTCGAGCAGGAAGGTACGCGCCAGTGGCGGTCGTTTCGTGGGTTACCGGCGGATACAGATTCACGGCTGAAGCAGCGCGATCAGTTTATTGAGTTGGTGCTCGATACCCGCTCACGGCTGGACAAGCTCTATGCGCAGCCATTGCCCACTGAACAAATGCGCGAACGCAAAGCGGCCGAGTTCGAGCAGTTTCGCCGGGATTATCGGGTGATGAGGGACAGTCAGTGGGCCGGGGACAAGCGTTATGACGCTTGGGTGAATGCGCCGTTGAACAATGCGCGGTTGTTGCCGTTTGGCCTGTATGACCAATGGGTGCCGGCGTTTGCGGCGTTGTTCAAAAAGGTCGGGGGGGATTGGCTGAGGTTTTATGCGGAGGTTGAGAGGTTGGGTCGGTTGCCGGTGGCTGAGCGTAAGGCGGCACTGAAGGCAATGGCACAATCCTAATGATCTCGGGGCACAACAGGCCCCTTCGCGAGCAGGCTCGCTCCCACATTGGATCTGTGTGCCACACGAATCCCTGTGGGAGCGAGCCTGCTCGCGAAAGCAATTTGATCAGCGCTGCAAAAACGCCTGATGCAACGCGGCCAGCGTTTCAAAGTGATAAGCCGGCGCCTCGGCATTCAACTCTTCAAAACTGCCAAACCCATAACCGACCGCCGCCGCATCCAGCCCATTGCTGCGCGCACCGATCAGGTCATGCTTACGGTCGCCGATCATCAGCGTATTCGCAGGATCCAGCCCTTCTTCCTTGATCAGATGCGCAATCAGCTCAACCTTGTTGGTGCGCGTGCCGTCCAGTTCGCTGCCATAAATCACCTTGAAATGCCGGGCAAAATCAAAATGCCGGGCAATCTCGCGGGCGAATTCCCATGGCTTCGAGGTGGCGATATACAGCTGCCGTCCCTGCCCGCTCAGGGTTTCCAATAACGGCGTGACGCCATCGAACACACGGTTTTCATACAGGCCAGTGACTTTGAAACGCTCGCGATAAAAATTCACCGCCTGCCACGCCTTGGCCTCATCAAAGTCATAGAACTGCATAAACGCCTGCAACAGCGGCGGGCCGATGAAGTGTTCGAGTTTGGTCAGGTCCGGCTCATCGATGCCGAGTTTGGCGAGGGCAAACTGAATGGAACGGGTGATGCCCTCACGCGGGTCGGTCAGGGTGCCATCGAGGTCGAACAGTACGGTTTGGTAGTGCATGGGAATTCCTGGGCAGTCGCCAATTCGATTCAGAGTGTGTCGTAGCCTTCGGCCAGGTGCAGATCCTTGAGCTTCACGTAGTTCGCCGCGCTGTAGGTGAAGAAGGCTTTTTCCTTGTCGGTGAGCGGACGCACCTGTTTTACCGGGCTACCGACATAAAGGAAGCCGCTTTCCAGACGCTTGCCCGGCGGCACCAGGCTGCCGGCGCCGATGATCACGTCGTCTTCAACCACCGCGCCGTCCATGACGATGCTGCCCATGCCGATCAACACGCGGCTGCCGACGCTGCAGCCATGCAGCATGACTTTGTGGGCGATGGTCACGTCGTCGCCGATCAGCAGCGGGAAGCCGTCGGGGTTGAACGGGCCAGCGTGGGTGATGTGCAGCACGCAGCCGTCCTGCACGCTGGTGCGCGCACCGATGCGGATGCGGTGCATGTCGCCACGGATCACGGTCAGCGGCCAGACCGAGCTGTCTTCACCGATTTCGACGTCGCCGATTACCACCGCCGAGGCGTCGACAAACGCGCCTTTATTCAAGCGTGGGGTGTGATTCTGGTACTTGCGAACGGACACGATAATTTCTCTCTCTGTCGCCGATAGCTGCGGTGAATGCCGATTGTAATTAAGATGGGGCAATGTTTCCCCAGCCAAGGTGCCAACCGTGAGCGTGAACAACCCTCTGCTGCAGTCCTATGACCTGCCACCGTTCTCCACGATCCGTGCCGAACACGTCCTGCCCGCCATCGAAACGATCCTGGCCGACAACCGCGCCGCCATTGCCGAAATTCTCAAGACTCAAGTCGAGAACCCGACCTGGGCCGGCCTGGTACTGGCGATGGACGAACTCAATGACCGCCTCGGCGCCGCCTGGAGCCCGGTCAGCCACCTCAACGCCGTGTGCAACAGCGCCGAACTGCGCGAAGCCTACGAGTCGTGCCTGCCAGCCTTGAGCGCCTATTCCACCGAGATGGGCCAGAACCGTGAACTGTTCCAGGCTTATGAAGCACTGGCCAACAGCCCCGAAGCCGCCGGCTTCGACGTGGCGCAAAAGACTATTCTGGAACACGCCCTGCGTGACTTCCGTCTGTCGGGTATCGACCTGCCGGAAGCCGAGCAGAAACGCTACGCCGAAGTGCAAAGCAAACTGTCCGAGCTGGGCAGTCGTTTCTCCAATCAACTGCTCGACGCCACTCAGGCATGGACCAAGCACATTACCGACGACGCCGCCCTCGCCGGCCTGACCGATTCGGCCAAGGCGCAAATGGCTGCCGCCGCTCAGGCCAAAGGCCTCGATGGCTGGCTGATCACCCTGGAATTCCCGAGCTACTACGCGGTGATGACCTACGCGCAAGACCGTGCATTGCGTGAAGAAGTCTACGCCGCCTACTGCACCCGCGCCTCGGATCAAGGCCCGAACGCCGGCCAGAACGATAACGGCCCGGTGATGGAAGAGATCCTCGACCTGCGTCAGGAACTGGCCAAACTCTTGGGTTTCGCCAGCTTCTCCGAGCTGAGCCTGGCGACGAAAATGGCCGAGTCCAGCGATCAGGTGCTGAGCTTCCTGCGCGATCTGGCCAAGCGCAGCAAGCCGTTCGCCGCGCAGGATCTGCAACAACTGCGCGCCTACGCCGCCGAACAGGGCTGCGCCGATCTGCAAAGCTGGGACAGTGGTTTCTACGGCGAAAAGCTGCGTGAACAACGCTACAGCGTTGCTCAGGAAACCCTGCGCGCCTACTTCCCGATCGACAAAGTGCTGGGCGGCCTGTTTGCCATCGTTCAACGTCTGTACGGCATCGAGATCGCCGAACAGAAAGGCTTCGACACCTGGCACCCGGACGTGCGCCTGTTCGAGATCAAGGAAAACGGTCAGCACGTCGGCCGCTTCTTCTTCGACCTCTACGCCCGCGCCAACAAGCGTGGCGGTGCGTGGATGGACGGCGCCCGTGACCGCCGCCGCACTGTCGACGGCGTGCTGCAAAGCCCGGTGGCCAATCTGGTGTGCAACTTCACCCCGGCCGACAGCGGCAAGCCTGCGCTGCTGACCCACGATGAAGTGACCACGCTGTTTCACGAATTCGGTCATGGCCTGCATCACCTGCTGACCCGCGTTGATCACGCCGGTGTTTCCGGCATCAACGGCGTGGCGTGGGACGCGGTCGAGCTGCCGAGTCAGTTCATGGAAAACTGGTGCTGGGAGCCAGAAGGCCTCGCGCTGATTTCCGGTCACTACGAAAGCGGCGAGCCGCTGCCGCAGGATCTGTTGGAAAAAATGCTCGCGGCGAAGAACTTCCAGTCCGGCCTGATGATGGTCCGTCAGCTCGAGTTCTCGCTGTTCGACTTCGAACTGCACGCCACCCACGGTGACGGCCGCAGTCCGCTGCAAGTGCTTGAAGGCGTGCGTGACGAGGTGTCGGTAATGCGCCCACCGGCCTACAACCGTTTCCCGAACAGTTTCGCGCACATCTTCGCCGGCGGTTACGCAGCGGGTTACTACAGCTACAAGTGGGCTGAAGTGCTCTCGGCCGATGCCTTCTCGAAGTTCGAAGAAGACGGCGTGCTCAACGCAGAAACCGGTCGCGCCTTCCGCGAAGCGATTCTGGCGCGCGGCGGTTCGCAGGCACCGATGGTGCTGTTCGTCGACTTCCGTGGCCGTGAGCCGTCGATTGACGCACTGTTGCGCCATAGCGGCCTGAGTGAGGACGCGGCAGCATGAGTGAGGGGCCTGTGATTACCAAGAAGCGCTTTATCGCCGGGGCAGTCTGCCCGGCGTGCAGCGAGCCGGACAAATTGATGATGTGGAACGAGGACAGTGTGCCGCACCGTGAGTGTGTGGCTTGCGGTTACTCGGATACGCTCAACGAGCAAGGGCTGTCGGTACCGAAAGAGCTGGGCACGCGGGTCAACACCAGCGCGCTGAACAAACCTGCACCGGACAAAACCGTGCAGGCGGTGCAGTTCTTTCCGAATCCGAAGCTGAAGAAAAAGACTGAAGACTGAGTCGCTGCTTAGCCTTCCACGACGCAATGTCGTGGAAGGTATCGGTTACTTCAGATTGACCGACTGAAACCAGCTCTTCATCGAGCAAGTGGCGAACGCGCTGGTGCTGCAATCACCATTGGCCAGCGCCGTGCGCAGCTTGTCGACATCGGCCTGCATCACGTAACGCACGCTGTCGCGAAAATGCCCGCTCTCCCCAAAACCGCCTTGGGTCATCTCGCTCAAGGCGTCTTCTTTGCTCCAGCCCTGCACCACCACCCGATACATCGCCGCCATCAGGCCAGTGCGGTCGGAGCCGTGTTTGCAATGCATCAACACCGGGCCGTTGGCTTCGGCAGCCTGAATCGCACGCAGCGTCTTGAGCACATCGGCGTCGTCGACGTGGTTGGTGCGATACGGCAGTTGCACTTGATTGATGCCAGGCTCGGACAACCAGTTGCTATCGGCCTCCGGCAGGAAGTTGATCACCGTGGCGACTTTGAGATTTTTCAGCAACGGCACCGCACCGCCATCCGGCAACGCACTGCGGTAGAGCGTCGGCGACATCTGAAACAGGTTGTATTGCACTTCGACCGGTTGCGCCCATTCAGTCGGGCGGACGGCCGTTGCCGATGCGGCGTGGGCCGGCATCCAGGGCAGCAGGACTACAAGCGATAAACACAAAGCAGAGAACAAACGCACTCGGGACATGCTGGGTGACCGTGTCGGGATTCATCGATGAGAGGAGCCGCAGCTTCGATGTTCAGCGGTCAAAGCCCCGTGAGCCATTTGTAAAAGAATCGTGAATCAGCGCTGTTTCATTGAGTTCAGCCAATAAAAACCGCTCTTTTTTCCACTGAATCGGTTCACCTGGAAGCTTAGCCTGCTACCATTTGTCACACGATGTTGCAGACGCGTCCCCCTTTTCCGGGTCAGACCGAATCCGTCTCGACGATAAATCCTCAAGCCGTTCGCAGAAACGGCTACCCCTGATGCCTGATGAGGTGCACCCCATGTCTGATGAAAGTCGAGACAACCCGCGGCGTGATTTTTTGCGCAAATCCCTGACCCTGATCCCGGTGGTCACCCTGGCCGGTACCAGTCTGGGCAGTAGCGTCCTGCAAGCCGCGCCTGAAGCAGCGCCGGCAGCACCCGCGCCGCAGCCTGTTCGAGCGGATGCCGGTGTTTATCAGCCGAGCTACTTCACCGCCGAAGAATGGGCGTTCATCAACGCTGCCGTCGCGCAGTTGATCCCCAACGATGCCCAAGGCCCGGGCGCGCTCGAAGCCGGTGTGCCGGAATACATCGACCGCCAGATGAACACGCCATACGCCGCCGGTGCCCTGTGGTACATGCAAGGCCCGTTCAATGCCGACGCCGCGCCCGAGATGGGCTGGCAGAGCAAACTGGTACCCAAAGAGATCTATCGCCTCGGCATCGCTGCCACGGATCAGTGGGCAAAATCCCTCAACGGTAAAGTATTTGCTGAGCAAGACAGCGCTACCCGAGACGATTTGCTCAAGCAACTCGAAGCCGGCAAACCACAGTTCGACGCGGTTCCGGCGAAGATTTTCTTCAATCTGCTGCTGCAAAATACCAAGGAAGGGTTCTTCTGTGACCCGATCCACGGCGGCAACAAAGGTATGGTCGGCTGGACCATGATCGGCTTCCCCGGCGCCCGCGCCGATTTCATGGATTGGGTGGAACGCAACGAACAATACCCCTTCCCGGCAGTTTCGATTCGCGGCGAGAGGGCGTAAGCATGGCAACGGTAATGAAGAAGGTTGATGCAGTCATCGTCGGTTTCGGCTGGACCGGCGCGATCATGGCCAAGGAACTGACCGAAGCGGGTCTCAACGTGCTGGCGCTGGAGCGCGGGCCGATGCAGGACACCTACCCCGACGGCAACTACCCGCAGGTGATCGACGAACTTACCTACAGCGTGCGCAAAAAACTCTTTCAGGACATCTCCAAAGAGACCGTGACCATCCGCCACAGCGTCAACGACATCGCCCTGCCGAACCGCCAGTTGGGCGCGTTCCTGCCGGGCAATGGGGTCGGTGGTGCCGGCCTGCACTGGTCGGGCGTGCACTTCCGGGTCGATCCGATCGAGTTGCGCATGCGCAGCCACTACGAAGAGCGCTACGGCAAGAGCTTTATCCCCAAGGACATGACCATCCAGGACTTCGGCGTCAGCTATGAAGAGCTGGAGCCGTTCTTCGATTTCGCCGAGAAAGTCTTCGGCACCTCGGGTCAGGCGTGGACCGTGAAAGGCCAACTGGTCGGTCAGGGCAAGGGCGGCAACCCGTACGCGCCGGACCGTTCCAATCCGTTCCCGCTGGAAGCGCAGAAGAACACGGTGTCCGCACAGCTGTTCGGCAAAGCGGCTACAGAGGTCGGCTACAAACCCTACAACCTGCCGTCCGCAAATACCTCCGGGCCTTACACCAACCCTTACGGCGCGCAGATGGGGCCGTGCAACTTCTGCGGTTTCTGCAGCGGTTATGTTTGCTACATGTACTCCAAGGCTTCGCCGAACGTGAACATTCTGCCGGCGCTGAAGCCGCTACCGAATTTCGAGCTGCGCGCCAACGCCCACGTGCTGCGCATCAACCTCGACAGTACGAAAAGCAAAGCCACCGGCGTGACCTACATCGACGGCCAGGGTCGCGAGATCGAGCAACCGGCGGATCTGGTGATCCTCGGCGCGTTTCAGTTGCACAACGTGCGTTTGATGCTGCTGTCCGGCATCGGCAAGCCATACGACCCGATCACGGGCGAGGGCGTGGTCGGGCGTAACTTTGCCTACCAGAACATGGCGACCATCAAGGCGTTCTTCGACAAGGACACCCACACCAACAACTTCATCGGCGCCGGCGGCAACGGCGTGGCGCTGGACGATTTCAACGCCGACAACTTCGACCACGGCCCGCACGGCTTCGTCGGCGGCTCGCCAATGTGGGTCAACCAGGCCGGCAGCCGGCCGATTGCAGGCACCTCGAACCCGCCGGGCACCCCGGCCTGGGGCAGTGACTGGAAACGCGCGACCGCCGATTACTACACCCACCAGGTGTCGATGGACGCCCACGGCGCGCATCAGTCCTACCGGGGCAACTACCTCGATCTCGATCCGGTGTACCGCGATGCCTACGGTTTGCCGCTGCTGCGGATGACCTTCGACTGGCAAGAAAACGACATCAAGATGAACCGTTTCATGGTCGAGAAAATGGGCAAGGTCGCCGAAGCGATGGGCCCGAAAGCCATTGCGGTGATCGGCAAGAAAGTCGGTGACCACTTCAACACCGCGTCGTACCAGACCACCCACCTCAACGGTGGCGCGATCATGGGCACCGATCCGAAGAAGAGCGCGCTGAACCGTTATCTGCAGAGCTGGGACGTGCACAACGTTTTCGTGCCGGGCGCCTCGGCGTTCCCGCAAGGCCTGGGCTACAACCCGACCGGCCTGGTTGCCGCACTGACCTATTGGTCGGCGAAAGCGATCCGCGAGCAGTACCTGAAAAACCCCGGCCCGCTGGTTCAGGCTTAAGGAGCGATGACCATGAAGAATTTCGTTATCGCGACCCTGGCGCTGCTCGGCAGCGCCTCCATTCATGCGGCTGACGTTGATCAAGCGTTGATCAAACAAGGCGAATACCTCGCCCGTGCCGGTGATTGCGTGGCTTGCCACACCGCCAAGGGCGGCAAGCCGTTCGCCGGTGGTCTGCCGATGGAAACGCCGATCGGCACGATTTACTCGACCAACATCACCCCGGACAAAACCGGCGTTGGTGAATACAGCTTCGAAGACTTCGATCAGGCTGTACGCCATGGCGTCGCCAAAAACGGTAGTACGTTGTACCCGGCGATGCCGTATCCGTCCTACGCGCGTGTCAGCGAAACCGACATGCAAGCGCTGTACGCGTACTTCATGCACGGCGTCGCACCGGTCGCGCAGGAGAACAAGGCCAGCGACATCCCGTGGCCGTTGAGCATGCGCTGGCCGCTGATGGGCTGGCGCTGGATGTTTGCGCCAAAGGTCGAGGACTACAAGGCGACAAGTGCCGACCCGGTGATCGACCGTGGCGCCTATCTGGTCGAAGGTCTCGGCCACTGCGGCGCCTGCCATACGCCACGTGCGCTGACCATGCAGGAAAAATCCCTGAGCGCCGCTGACGGCAAAAACTTCCTCGCCGGCAGTGCGCCGCTGGAAGGCTGGATCGCCAAGAGCCTGCGCGGCGACCACAAGGACGGCCTCGGCAGCTGGAGCGAAGAGCAACTGGTGCAATTCCTCAAGACCGGGCGCAGCGACCGCAGCGCGGTGTTCGGCGGGATGAGCGATGTGGTCACCCACAGCATGCAATACATGACGGATGCCGATCTGACGGCGATAGCCCGCTACCTCAAGTCGCTGCCGGCCACTGATCCAAATGATCAGCCGCATCAGTACGATGAGAAAGCCGCCAAAGCCCTGTGGAACGGTGACGACAGCCAGCGTGGTGCGTCGGTGTACATCGACAACTGCGCGGCGTGCCACCGCACTGACGGCCACGGCTACACGCGGGTGTTCCCGGCGCTGGCGGGCAATCCGGTGCTGCAATCGGAAGACCCGACATCGCTGATCCACATCGTGCTCAAGGGCGGTACCCTGCCGGCGACGCACACCGCGCCGTCGACCTTCACCATGCCGGGTTTTGCGTGGCGCTTGTCGGATCAGGAAGTGGCGGATGTGGTGAGTTTCATCCGTGGCAGTTGGGGTAATAAAGGTGCGCCGGTGAAAGCTGCCGATGTGGCCAGCTTGCGCAAGAACGATATGCAGACCACTTCCGGGGATGACCTGGGGCAAGTCACCACGCATAACTGACTGTTGGAGTGCCTGGCACGTTGATGCAGCATGAGTTTTTTGTGCTGTATCAGCGGTACCTGGGAAAACCTCAACTACTGTCTGAGCTGAACTGGTGTATATCCGAACAGCCGATAAAGATTCCGTCACGCTCCGACCAGGACACTGTGAATGCATACACCTGTCAACTCTGACAGTAGCCGGTTATTTGCGGTCTGAATTACTGTCCAAGTGACGCAATTCAAATCTTGATATTGCGCAGGCATGGAGCAAATCACATGAGCTATTCAGTCGTGGTTGAGTTTAAGGACACTAATACAGACGGCAAGCAAGAGGCTGTAATTTCCCGTTATAACAATGGCTATACGAATAATCTCAAGCCTGATGTAACAGTCACGGCTTACGCCAACGACCAGGGGGAGTACGATCGCGCTGCAGGGGTGGATGATGTGGAGGGAGATGACGGGGTCGACGAATATGATACGGACACCTACACCGTCGCGGCGGGGCTTGCCTCAAAGTTGGCTGGTTTGAGTACTGTGGGCGAAGGTCGCCTGTACAGTTGCATCCTTATATCGTCCGACAGTGAAGCGAAAACGGCTAAACCGACATACGTGAATATTAATCTATTTAAAGTTTCAAATAGCGATCTGTCTCACCCCGACGCTAATGTGAAGTTAAAGATCAACGCCACTGGCTTTTATAAAGTGGAGGGTACATTGGAGGGTGATGGCAAATTCAACGTCGATGCGGATGGTGATGACGATTCTGATGCCAATGACAAACTGATTTTCGTCAATATCGCGAATTCGTTTGTTTCAATGAGAAACTTCGCTAAATGAACCCGTTGCGTACTTGAGTTAGCTGCTTCGTCAAAATACATTGGTTGGCAACCATATAGCCCTGCATAAATCACTTATGCAGGGCTTTTTTACCGGATACAGCACAGTAAGTTTTCTGTTATGGATTAACGATACTTACATAAGCCTTGGCCAGTGCAATCAACTTCGCCTTGTCATCGTTATCAATATCGCCATCACCGTCTACGTCGTTCTTGTTGGTGCGAACAGTGAATGTCTTGCCACGGTCGCTGGACACCGCCACCACATAGGTCGAATCGACCAGAGTCTCGGTGGACAGCTCTTGCTCGGCATTCCAGCCCAGCTCCTTGCGCGCAAGCTGCATCGACACAATGGTATTGGACTCCGATGCATTGGGCAGCATCAGTTGCATAAAGACGCCACGCTGATTGAGATAAGACATTAATTAAATCCTTTTAATCTAGTTCTCGGACAAGTGCCGATGGAAGTGGCAAAGACTATATTCGATAACTTGTCGAGACAATGGAGCATATGTATCTGGGGTTGTATTCAGCCTTTACACCTGTATATAAACTTTAGAATTCAAAAAAATCCCATCGCTGAACGGTACTGGATCGCACCAGCCTTGCTCGGGTACTGTATGCATATACAGATCAGGATCCTGCCCAATGATCAATCCTCTCCCGCCCAAGGTTCGCGGCACCGCGACCAACCCGCACAACCGCTTCGCGCCGAACCGTTCGGTGGCCGAGGATGACGGCTGGTACCAGGAAGTGCCGCTGACTCAAGGCACCGAGGTGATGATCGAAACCGCAAAGACCATCATCACCCGTAACACCTCACCAGACTTGCCCTTCGACCGTTCCATCAATCCTTATCGCGGTTGCGAGCATGGCTGCATCTATTGCTACGCACGGCCCAGCCACGCCTATTGGGACATGTCACCGGGGCTGGACTTCGAAACCAGGCTGATTGCCAAAACCAACGCCGCCCAAGTGCTGGAAGAACAGCTCGGAAAGAAAGGTTATCAATGCGCGCCGATCAACCTGGGCTCCAACACCGACCCGTACCAGCCCATCGAGCGTGAACACAAAATCACCCGCCAGATCCTCGAAGTGCTGCTGCGTTATAAGCATCCGGTGACCATCGTCACCAAGGGCTCGCTGATTCTTCGCGATCTAGATCTGCTGACCGAGTTGGCGCAGCAACGTCTGGTCGCGGTGATGATCAGCCTGACCACGCTGGACGACGAACTCAAACGTATTCTCGAGCCGCGCGCCGCTGCGCCCAAGGCACGATTGCGCGCGATCCGGGTGATGCGCGAAGCGGGAATTCCGGTTGGCGTGCTGTGTTCGCCGATGATTCCAATGATCAACGACAGCGAAATCGAAAACCTGCTCACCGAAGCCCATGCCGCCGGAGCGCAAAGCGCCGCCTACATGATGTTGCGTCTGCCTCTGGAAGTAGCGCCGCTGTTTGAAGAGTGGCTTCAGGCGCACTATCCGCAACGCGCCGCACACGTGCTGAGCCTGATCCGTCAGAGCCGTGGCGGCGAGCTCTACGACAGCCGTTTTGGTGCACGCATGCGCGGCGAAGGGGTATTTGCCGACCTGCTCGCACAACGCTTCGCCAAAGCGATCAAGCGTCTGGGTCTGAATCACCGCGAAGGCTACAACCTCGATTGCACTGCCTTCTGTCCGCCGGGTCGCCAGATGTCGTTGATTTAGCGACAATTGGCCTATGGTTGAGGGGTTGGAATCCTTCCGCCGAAATCACCCAGTCACGTTTTTTGTGACCTGGAACACACGTGCTAGAGCGTTTGATTCAGTTTGAGTTAAGTTTCGGCGGCTACCTTGTTCATCGAGTGACTGACGGGTCGGGATGACCCGGATGTTTTAAACAGCCACTGGCTTCATACCGGAATACATGGGAACGACTCCCCTAATCCGCCAAAGAGGATGAATCATGAGTGACAAGGATAAACAGCCGTTGGCTGCGTCGGCGCAAACCCCTGAAGCGGAATCCGCCGATGCAGCGCTGCGACAGATCGTAGACGGCTTTTTGCATTTTCATCATGAGGTCTTTCCGCAGCAGGAAGAACTCTTCAAGAAACTCGCCACGGCTCAGGCGCCAAAAGCGATGTTCATCACCTGCGCCGACTCGCGCATTGTCCCCGAGCTGATCACCCAAAGCTCGCCCGGCGATCTGTTCGTGACCCGTAACGTCGGCAACGTCGTGCCGCCGTACGGCCAGATGAACGGCGGCGTATCCACCGCGATCGAATACGCGGTACTGGCCCTCGGCGTGCAGCACATCATCATCTGTGGCCACTCCGATTGCGGCGCCATGCGTGCGGTACTCAACCCGGACAGCCTGGAAAAAATGCCGACGGTCAAAGCCTGGCTGCGCCACGCCGAAGTCGCAAAAACCATGGTGCATGACAACTGTCACTGCGCCGACGAAAAAGAAAGCATGCCGATCCTCACCGAGGAAAACGTCATCGCCCAATTGCAGCACTTGCGTACCCATCCTTCGGTAGCCTCGCGCATGGCGAACGGTCATCTGTTCATCCATGGCTGGGTCTACAACATCGAAACCAGCGAAATCAAAGCTTACGACGCGGATCAGGGCCGTTTCCTGCCGCTCGACGGTAGCCATCCGATTCCGGTGGCGACGCCCAAAGCGCGCTTCTAAATCTTTCCTGACAATCTGTGTGGTTTGACGCCGGCCGCTGTTTCAGCGGTTCGGCGAAGCCATGCCTGAAGAAAACTTCGGGAGAATCGCCATGCGTGCGGCTCAATTGAAAGCGGTGTTGCCACGGGAGTTGCTCGCTTCAGTGGTTGTGTTTCTGGTCGCCCTGCCGCTGTGCATGGGTATTGCGATCGCCTCAGGGTTGCCACCGGCCAAAGGGCTGATCACCGGGATCATCGGTGGTCTGGTGGTCGGTTGGCTGGCGGGCTCGCCATTGCAGGTCAGCGGACCGGCGGCGGGGCTGGCGGTGTTGGTGTTCGAACTGGTGCGCCAACACGGCATCGAGATGCTCGGGCCGATCCTGTTGCTTGCCGGGTTTCTGCAACTGGTTGCCGGGCGCTTGAAGCTCGGTTGCTGGTTTCGGGTCACGGCGCCAGCGGTGGTGTACGGGATGCTGGCGGGAATTGGCGTGTTGATCGTGCTGTCGCAGGTGCATGTGATGCTCGATGCGTCGCCCAAGCCTTCGGGGCTGGATAACCTCACGGCGTTCCCGGCGGCCGTGGCACAAGCGCTGCCGTCGTTTGGCTGGCAGGCCGGGCTGCTCGGACTGTCGACGATTGCGGTGATGTGGCTGTGGGAGAAATTTCGCCCACATTCGCTGCGTTTCGTGCCCGGGGCGTTGCTCGGCGTCGGCCTGGCAACAGGCGCCAGTCTGCTGCTGGCGTTGCAGGTGAAACGCGTCGAGGTGCCGGCGAATCTGGCGGAAGCCATTGATTGGCTCAAGCCTGCGGATCTCCTCAGCCTGGCCGATCCGACGTTGCTGATCGCCGCGTTCGCCGTGGCGTTCATTGCCAGTGCGGAAACCCTGTTGTCCGCCGCTGCGGTGGACCGCATGCACAGCGGCGTACGTTCGGACTTCGACCGTGAGCTGTCGGCGCAAGGGGTTGGCAATATGCTCTGCGGTCTACTCGGCGCGCTGCCGATGACCGGGGTGATCGTGCGCAGTTCGGCCAACGTCCAGGCCGGCGCGACCACGCGTTACTCAACGATCTTCCATGGCCTGTGGCTGCTGGCGTTCGTGTTGTTGTTGTCGAGCGTGCTGCAAAGCATTCCGGTGGCGAGTCTGGCCGGTGTGCTGGTGTATACCGGTTTCAAACTGGTCGACCTGAAAGCCTTTCGCGGCTTGAGTCGTTATGGCCGGATGCCGATGTTCACCTACGCCGCGACGGCGCTGGCGATCATCTTCACTGACCTGCTGACAGGTGTGCTGATCGGTTTCGGCCTGACGATGTTGAAACTGGCGTTCAAGGCGTCGCGGTTGAAGATCAGCCTGATCGATCTGCCGCAGGATGGTGAGATGGAGTTGCGTCTGGTCGGTGCGGCGACATTCCTCAAGGTGCCGGCGTTGACTCAGGTGCTGGGCGGTATTCCGCAGGGGACGACGGTGCATGTGCCGCTCAATAACCTGAGTTACATCGACCATTCGTGTCTGGAGTTGTTGGAAGAGTGGGGTCGGGCGAATGCGGCGAAGGGCTCGAAGCTGTTGATCGAGTCGCGGGGCTTGAAGCGACGGCTTGAAGGGCGGATCCGGACGACTACCGGGATCGGCGCGGCCGGCTAAACAACTGTTGTGAACACAAACCCTGTGGGAGCGAGCCTGCTCGCGAAAGCGGTATATCAGCCAACAGAGATGTTGAATGATCGACCGCATTCGCGAGCAGGCTCGCTCCCACATTGGATCTATGGCCTATGAAGGTTACGCAGCAGGCTGATCCAGTTCCAGGCCCACACCCAGTCGACGGCCCATGCACGGCCAGCGTTTCCACGCGGCACCGGTATCCGGGCTGCTGAGTTTTTCGCGGTAAATTTCTACCGACTCCAGGGCAAAACTCTCGTCGTTGAGCATCTCGTCGATGGCGTGATGCACCGCTTCGTCCAGTTGGTTGGCAAATTCCTCACCGATCAATTGGTGAGCAATCAAGTTGGCGACCGTCATGTCCAGGGGGATCAGTGGCTGGCCGAAATGCTTGATGTACAGGTCGTTGACCTCTTCGACAAAACGGTGCGCCAGATAGGCTTCGTCGAGCAGGCTGTCCAGGCCAACGTGCCCGGCCATGATCGCCGGCGGCTGGAGGAAATACTGCTCGGCGATTTTCAGCACCGGTTTGATCTGCGATTCGATTCCCGCTTCCCTGGCAACTTCATTGGCTGCATCCAGCAGGTCTGGCACTTCATCGATGTAGGCGGCGACAAAACGCGTCAGCACACCATTGGCGTCGGCTTCCGGCAATTGGATCGCCGGGTGTAAATGAGGCAGCTTGCTTTCCAGCTGACGGGTCAGCAGGCCGGTTTCTTTTTCGTGTTGTTGGGCTTTTTGGATCTGCTCGCGCAATGCGGCGGTGTTCATGAAAACTCCAGGAAACAAGGCAATGAAATAGGGAAGACATAACTTAGCTGGCTTACGAAAAATGCTAAGACGCATTTGTCATAATTATTTCATCCTTGATGCACCTGCGTTATATCGATTTGCCACCACTGGTCTGCATCCTTCTCCATTCGTGCCCTTGAACGCAAGTGCCAGCTGTTTCAGTTGATTTACGTGTGCACATTGCAATTTCCCGTCGCTGTCTATACTCGCCATTGAATGGAGTTAGCTGATGACGCCCGACTGCACCCGCAGCAAGGCCCGGCGATTCAAGTTCGTAGTCTGATGCAGCCGCTCCCTTGCCGCAGGCGAAAGCCGGCGGGATAACAAGAACGATAAGGGGAACCCGCAATGATGCGACATCCACACGTCTGGATGGGCCTCCTGTTGTGGTCGATTTTCAGTCCGGCGCACGCCGCATGGACTGTGAATATGGCGCCTGGAGCGACTGAAATCAGTCACGCAGTATTCGACCTGCACATGACCATATTCTGGATCTGTGTGGTGATCGGGATCATCGTCTTCGGCGCCATGTTCTGGTCGATGATGGTGCACCGCCGTTCTACCGGGCAGGTCGCCGCAAAATTCCACGAAAGCACTACCGTCGAAATTCTCTGGACCATCGTACCGTTCCTGATTCTGGTGGCGATGGCCGTGCCGGCGACCGCCACCCTGATCAAGATGTACGACACCAGTGAGCCGGATATCGATATCCAGATCACTGGTTACCAGTGGAAGTGGCACTACAAATATCTGGGCCAGGACGTTGAGTTCTTCAGCAACCTGGCCACCCCCGCCGAGCAGATCCACAACAAGGAAGCCAAGGGCGAGCATTACTTGCTCGAGGTCGACAAGCCGTTGGTGCTGCCGACCGGCGCCAAGGTGCGCTTCCTCGTGACCTCCGCCGACGTTATCCACTCTTGGTGGGTGCCGGCCTTCGCGGTGAAACGCGATGCGATCCCGGGGTTCGTCAACGAGGCGTGGACGCGCATCGACAAGCCCGGCATTTACCGTGGCCAATGCGCCGAACTGTGCGGCAAGGATCACGGCTTCATGCCGATCGTGGTCGAGGTCAAGGAGAAGGCCGACTACGACAAGTGGCTCGCCGAGCGCAAAGCCGAAGCTGCGCAGCTCAAAGAGCTGACCAGCAAAGACTGGACCCTCGACGAACTCAAGGAACGCGGCGACAAGATCTATCACACCACTTGCGTGTCCTGTCACCAGGCCGAAGGTCAGGGCCTGCCGCCGATGTTCCCGGCGCTCAAGGGCTCGGAACTGATCATGAAAGGCAGCAAGGCCGATCACCTGCATCGCGTGGTCTTCGGCAAACCGGGCACCGCCATGGCGGCCTTCGGCAAGCAGTTGTCGGAAGTCGATATCGCAGCGGTCGTGACTTACGAACGTAACGCCTGGGGCAACAACAAGGGCGACATGGTCACGCCAAAAGAAGTGCTGGAGATGAAACAGGCGGGGGACAAATGAGCCGGCCTATCGCATCTACCCGCCACGGTTCGCGGCTCAGCGCCGCGAACCACCTCGCCTGTTCACGTAAAGGAGACCGGCCATGAGCGCTGTAATCGATGACCATGGTCATGCCGACCACGCCCACGGCCCCGCCAAAGGCCTGATGCGCTGGGTGCTGACCACCAACCACAAGGACATCGGCACGTTGTACCTGTGGTTTGCGTTCTGCATGTTCCTGCTCGGCGGTACGTTCGCGATGGTGATTCGCGCCGAACTGTTCCAGCCGGGGCTGCAAATCGTCGAGCCGGCGTTCTTCAACCAGATGACCACCATGCACGGCCTGGTGATGGTCTTCGGTGCGGTGATGCCGGCCTTCGTCGGCCTCGCCAACTGGATGATCCCGTTGATGATCGGCGCGCCAGACATGGCCCTGCCGCGGATGAACAACTTCAGTTTCTGGCTGTTGCCGGCGGCATTCCTGATCCTCGTCTCGACCCTGTTCACCCCCGGTGGCGGGCCGAACTTTGGCTGGACGTTCTATGCGCCGCTGTCGACCACTTACGCGCCGGAAAGCGTGACGTTCTTCATCTTCGCCATCCACTTGATGGGGATCAGTTCGATCATGGGCGCGATCAACGTGATCGCGACCATCCTCAACCTGCGCGCCCCCGGCATGACGCTGATGAAAATGCCGCTGTTCGTCTGGACCTGGCTGATCACCGCGTTCCTGCTGATTGCAGTGATGCCGGTGCTGGCCGGCTGCGTGACGATGATGCTGATGGACATCCACTTCGGCACCAGTTTCTTCAGTGCGGCCGGCGGCGGTGATCCGGTGTTGTTCCAGCATGTGTTCTGGTTCTTCGGGCATCCCGAGGTGTACATCATGATCCTGCCGGCCTTCGGCGCCGTCAGCTCGATCATTCCGACCTTCTCGCGCAAGCCGCTGTTTGGCTACACCTCGATGGTTTATGCGACGGCGAGCATCGCCTTCCTGTCGTTCATTGTCTGGGCGCACCACATGTTCGTGGTCGGCATCCCGTTGGTGGGCGAGCTGTTCTTCATGTACGCCACGCTGCTGATCGCGGTGCCGACCGGAGTGAAGGTGTTCAACTGGGCCAGCACCATGTGGCAAGGCTCGCTGACCTTCGAAACGCCGATGCTGTTTGCCGTGGCGTTCGTGATCCTGTTCTCCATTGGCGGTTTCTCCGGGCTGATGCTGGCGATCGCCCCGGCGGACTTCCAGTATCAGGACACCTACTTTGTGGTCGCGCACTTCCACTACGTGCTGGTGCCGGGAGCGATCTTCGGGATCTTCGCTTCGACCTACTACTGGCTGCCGAAATGGACCGGCCACATGTACGACGAAACCCTCGGCAAGCTGCATTTCTGGCTGTCGTTCGTCGGCATGAACCTGACCTTCTTCCCGATGCACTTCGTCGGTCTTGCGGGAATGCCGCGACGGATTCCGGACTACAACCTGCAGTTCGCCGACTTCAACATGGTCTCGTCGATTGGCGCGTTCATGTTCGGCGCGACGCAGATTTTCTTCCTGTTCATCGTCATCAAGACCATTCGCGGCGGCCCGCCAGCACCGGCCAAACCGTGGGATGGCGCGGAAGGCCTGGAGTGGAGCGTGCCGTCACCGGCGCCGTATCACACCTTCACCACACCGCCGGAAGTGAAATGACTGTGGGAGCGAGCCTGCTCGCGAAGAACGATGACGCGGTTCATCGGATGTACCGAGTTGTCTGCTTCGCGAGCAGGCTCGCTCCCACAAGGGATCTGCGCAGAGGCTTCAACCATGGCTGATTCGATCTCGATGAAAAAACTGGTCACCCGCCTGCTCGGGGTGGTGCTGGCGATGTTTGTGTTCGGTTTTGCTTTGGTGCCGATTTACGACGTGATGTGCAAAGCCTTCGGCATCAACGGCAAGACCGCCGGGCAGTACGAGGGTGAGCAAGTGGTCGACACCTCGCGCCAGGTGCGCGTGCAGTTTCTGTCGACCAACAACGTCGACATGCCGTGGGATTTCTATCCCAAGCATGACGAACTCACGGCCAACCCCGGCGCGGTCAACGAGATGATTTTCATCGCGCGCAATCCCACCGACAAACCGATGAGTGCGCAAGCCGTGCCGAGCATCGCGCCAAGCAATGCGGCGGCGTATTTCCACAAGACCGAATGCTTTTGCTTTACCCAGCAGGTGCTGCAGCCCGGTCAGCAGATCGAGATGCCGGTGCGTTTCATTGTTGACCGCGACATGCCCAAGGATGTGAAGCACCTGACGCTGTCCTACACGCTGTTCGATATCACCGCCCGACATCCGCCGGTGGCTGTAAACACTGGCGGTTGAGCGTGCCCGATAAGGAGAACAATAAATGGCAACTCATGAGCACTATTTCGTTCCGGCCCAGAGCAAATGGCCGATCATCGCCACCTTCGGCATGGCCATCACCGTGTACGGCCTCGCTACCTGGTTCAACGATCTGAAGGCGGCGCGCCCGGAATCCCACGGCCCGTACATCTTTTTCGTCGGTGGCCTGTTGCTGGCGTACATGCTGTTCGGCTGGTTCGGTACGGTGATCAAGGAAAGTCGCGCGGGCCTTTACAGTGCGCAACTGGATCGCTCGTTTCGCTGGGGCATGAGTTGGTTCATCTTCTCCGAGGTGATGTTCTTCGTGGCCTTCTTCGGTGCGCTGTTCTATGTGCGCCATGTCTCCGGGCCGGCACTCGGTGGCGAAGGCCCGAAAGGCATCGCGCACATGCTCTGGCCGAACTTCCAGTTCACCTGGCCGCTGTTGCACACGCCGGACCCGAAACTGTTCCCGCCGCCGAAAGAAGTCATCAGCCCGTGGGGCCTGCCGCTGATCAACACGATCCTGCTGGTCAGCTCCAGCGTGACCATCACCATCGCCCACCACGCCTTGAAGAAGGGCCATCGCGGCGCGCTGAAAATCTGGCTGGCGATCACCGTGCTGCTCGGCTGCGCGTTTCTCGGTTTCCAGGCCGAGGAATACATGCACGCCTACCACGAACTGGGGCTGACCCTCGGTTCGGGCATTTATGGCGCGACGTTCTTCATGCTCACCGGTTTCCACGGCGCCCACGTGACCATCGGCACGATCATTCTGTTTGTGATGCTGATGCGCATCATGAAGGGCCATTTCGACAACGAGCACCAGTTCGGCTTCGAAGCGGCGAGCTGGTATTGGCACTTCGTCGACGTGGTGTGGATCGGCCTGTTTATCTTCGTTTACGTACTCTGAGGATCAACGCTACCAAGGCGCATGCGACACCAATTGGCCGCTGTAAAAGCCCCAGGCGATCAAGCCGACGGTGGCAGCGGCCAGTGCCACCCGAACACTCAAGGCGATGACCAGGCGATTGGAACTGCTGTCGTCCTTGACCAGGAAAAACAGGCCGCTGAACAGGCTGATCACCGTGGCAATCAGCATCAGGACGATCGCTGTTTTGAGCATGGGAAGAACTCCGGGGGACAGGCGATGCAGTTGAGTATAGCGATCGCAACGACTGACTTTGTGGCACGCCCATGAAGCGTTTTCGTCCGGGCGTGATACCGACCGTGGTGGTGGCGTTGTTGCTGCCCTTGCTGGTGTCGCTGGGCTTCTGGCAACTGAGCCGTGGCGCCGAGAAAACCGCCCTGCTCGCCAGTTACGCCGAACGTCGCGCGGCCGACCCGATGGCCAGCACCGAACTCCTTAACAACGCCGATCCGGCCTATCGCCGCGTGCACCTGCACGGCCAGTTCGATGCCGCGCACAGTTTGCTGCTGGATAACCGTCAACGCAACGGCAAGGTCGGCGTCGAGTTGCTGCAACCGTTTCAGGATCAACGCACCGGCCTTTGGATGCTGGTCAATCGCGGCTGGTTGCCGTGGCCGGATCGCCGTGTACCGCCGCAATTCACCACGCCCACTGAGGCGTTGAATGTCGACGCCTGGGTCTACGTCGCCCCCGGCGCCACTTTCCAGTTGCACGCTGATCCAGTCAGCAGCACCTGGCCGCAAACCATCACCGCCGTCGAACCCGCCAAGCTGTGGCAAACCCTGGAGCGCGACGGCTTCGCCTACGAATTACGCGCCGAACCCGGCCCGGCCAGCTACGAGGCCGATTGGCCGGTGGTTGCCATGGGCCCTGAAAAACACCTCGGTTACGCCGTGCAGTGGTTCGCCATGGCCACCGCCCTGCTCGGCCTCTACGTCTATTTGGGCTTGCACAACGCAAAGGAGAAACACCATGGGAACGGCCATGAATCCACCCAGCATGTCTGAGGCGAAACCTGTCGCTACCCGTCGTCGCGGGCGCATTCAATTGCTGCTGATTTTGCTCGGCGTGATCGGCCCGATGGTGCTCGCCACCGGCATGTACAAATTGCAGTTCTGGGTCCCGGAAGGTCGCAGCTATCACGGCGAACTGATCGGCAACGGCCAGACCCGCGCCGACCTCGGCGTGCAAGCCGACGAGGAGCGCTGGCAGATGCTGGTCACCGCGCCGAAGGATTGCGCAGTGGATTGCCAGCAACTGGTGTATCTGGCGCGGCAGATCCAGATCGGCCTCGGTCGCGATGCCGGGCGCGCCAGCCATGCACTCGCCGTGGCGCAACCGGTAAGCGCCGATTACGAAGCCAAGCTGAGCCGCGAATATCCGCAGCTGCAACGCTATCCGCTGGACGCTGGGGTGTTCAGCAAAACCACCGGCGACAAGGCCACGCCGCAACTGTGGATCATCGACCCGCACGGCAATCTCGTGCTGCGTTACGAGCCGAATGTGAAAGGCAAGGATCTGCTCAACGACCTGCGTCACCTGCTGAAACTGTCGAACATCGGATAAGGGCATTGTCATGGCCAAACCTGGATTTCGCCTCGCGCTGTTTGCCACCCTGCTGGCCCTGATTGTGGTGCTCCTCGGCGCCTACACGCGCCTGACCCACGCTGGCCTCGGCTGCCCGGACTGGCCGGGCTGCTACGGCTTTATCAGCGTGCCGAAAAGCGAAGCCCAACTGGCTCACGCCGAACTGCATTACCCGGACTCGCCGGTGGAGGCGCACAAGGGCTGGAACGAGATGATCCACCGCTACTTCGCCGGCACCCTCGGCCTGCTGATTTCGATTCTCGCCGGGCGCGCGTGGGTCAACCGGCGTCATCCGGGGCAACCGTTGAAACTGCCGCTGTTTCTGCTGGCGGTGGTGTTTGCGCAAGCGGCGTTTGGCATGTGGACGGTGACGCTCAAGCTCTGGCCGCAAGTGGTGACCGGGCATTTGCTCGGCGGCTTTGCCACGTTGAGTCTGTTGTTTTTACTGACGTTGCGATTGTCCGGGGTCTTGCCGGCGCTGACCGTGCCCAAGCGTTTGCAGTATTGGGCGACGGCTGGATTGTTGTTGGTGATTGGCCAGATCGCGTTGGGTGGCTGGGTCAGTTCCAACTACGCGGCGGTGGCCTGCATCGACTTCCCGACTTGCCACGGGCAGTGGCTGCCGCCGGCGGATTTCGCCAACGGCTTTCATCTGACTCAACACATCGGCCCGAATTATCTCGGCGGGCAACTCGACAGCGATGCGCGCACGGCGATTCACCTGACCCACCGGATCGGCGCTTTGCTGGTGACGTTGGTTCTGCTCGGCTTGGCCTGGCAACTGAAAGTCGTCGGCATGACGCGGCTTGCCGGATTGGTTGTGGTCGCCCTCGCCGCGCAAATTACCCTCGGCATCAGCAACGTGCTGTTCCATCTGCCGCTGCCGGTGGCGGTCGCGCATAACGCCGGCGGTGCCGCGCTGTTGCTGACCATGGTGCTGGTCAATTACCACGCGCGCACCAGCCTGGTTCGGGTCAAACAACCGGTGCTCGCACGCTGGCGCCTGAGCCCGCGCAAACACTCCGCCGCGCCCATCACTATTAAAGGAGAAACGCCGTGGCGATTCTGATTGGCGAACGTCCCGCCCAAGCGCTGTGGCGTGATTATCTGGAACTGACCAAACCGAAAGTCGTGGTGCTGATGTTGATCACCTCGTTGGTCGGCATGTTCCTCGCGACCCGCGCCGGGGTGCCGTGGACGGTGCTGGTGTTCGGCAATCTGGGGATTGCGCTGTGTGCCGGCGGCGCGGCAGCGGTCAATCATGTGGTCGATCGGCGCATCGATGCGGTGATGGCGCGCACGCATAAACGGCCGCTCGCTGAAGGACGGGTTTCGCCGGCGGCGGCGCTGACGTTTGCATTGGTACTGGCGCTGCTCGGTCAGGCCTTGTTGCTGACGTTCACCAATCCGCTGACGGCGTGGCTGACGCTCGCTTCGCTGCTCGGTTACGCGGTGGTCTACACCGGTTTTCTCAAACGCGCGACGCCGCAGAACATCGTCATCGGTGGCCTCGCCGGCGCCGCCCCACCTCTGTTGGGCTGGACAGCTGCCACCGGCCACGTCAGCGCCGAACCGTTGTTGCTGGTGCTGATCATCTTCGCCTGGACGCCGCCGCACTTCTGGGCACTGGCGATTCATCGCAAAGAGGAATACGCCAAAGCCGACATCCCGATGCTGCCGGTCACCCACGGCGAGCACTACACCAAAGTGCACATTCTGCTGTACACCTTCGCGCTGCTGGCGGTGAGTCTGCTGCCGTACGTGATCCACATGAGCGGCGTGCTCTACCTGGTTTGCGCCCTCGCTCTGGGCGCAAGGTTTCTGCAATGGGCCGTGGTGCTGTACCGTGGCACTCGGCCGCACGCGGCGATCAACACCTTCAAGTACTCTATCTGGTACTTGTTCCTGTTGTTCATCGCCCTGCTCGTAGACCACTACTTACTGTTGAACCTATGACTCGAACCCAGAAAACCGTCTTCATCCTCGTCGCCGTGATCGCGCTGATCCTCGGCCTGACCGTCAACAAAGTGCTGAGCGGCAAGGGCCAGGGCGATCCGACGGCGCTGATCGACGCCGGCATCATCCTGCTGCCGCAGAGCCGCAATCTGCCGGACGTGACGATGACCGATCAGGACGGCAAACCGGTGGCGATCAACGAGCTCAAAGGTAAGTGGAGCCTGCTCTTCTTCGGCTACACCTTCTGCCCGGACATCTGCCCGACCACGCTGGCGCAGCTGCGGCAGATCAAGAGTGAATTGCCGAAAGACGCTGTGGACAAGTTGCAGATCGTGCTGGTCAGCGTTGACCCTAACCGTGATAACCCCAAGCAGTTGAAGCAGTATCTGGGTTACTTCGATCCGCAGTTTGTCGGCCTGACACCGACTTCGATTGAAGAGCTGCAGAAGGTCGCGAATGCGGTGAGTATTCCGTTTATTCCGGCGGATACGAGTAAGCCGAATTACACGGTGGACCATAGTGGGAATCTGGCGGTGATCGGGCCGGATGGCACTCAGCGCGGGTTTATTCGGGCGCCGTTGAACAATGCCAAACTGGTTGCGCAGTTGCCGGTCATGCTTAACCGCAAGTGATGGGTCAAAAGCCAAGAGCCCCTCACCCTAGCCCTCTCCCAGAGGGAGAGGGGACTGATTGGGGGATGCTGAAGCAATACGCCGACCTGTAAGCGCTGTGCTGAATCCATAATCGCCAAGATCGTTCAGGTCGACGTGCAGTACCGAATACATAATCGACTGGATCTTTCAGGTCGATGTAGAACGCAAGACACCTCGATCGGCCCCTCTCCTTCGGGAGAGGGCTGGGGTGAGGGGCAGCTTCACAGCAGGTCCAAAGCCAAACACCAGACACAAAAAAGGGGACGCTCATGGCGTCCCCTTTTTCATTGCAGCCCGTATCAGAACGCCGGCAATACCGCACCTTTGTACTTCTCGGTAATGAATTGCTTCACTTCCGGGCTGTGCAGGGCAGCAGCCAGTTTCTGCATCGCGTCGCTGTCCTTGTTGTCCGGGCGGGACACGAGGATGTTCACGTACGGCGAGTCGTTGCCTTCGATTACCAGCGCATCCTTGGACGGATCGAGCTTGGCTTCCAGCGCGTAGTTGGTGTTGATCAGTGCCAGATCGACCTGGGTCAGCACGCGCGGGATGGTCGCGGCTTCCAGTTCACGGATTTTCAGGTCCTTCGGGTTGGTCGCGATGTCTTTGACGGTCGACAGGATGTTGGTCGGGTCCTTCAGCGTGATCACGCCAGCCTTGGCCAGCAGCAACAGCGCACGGCCGCCGTTGGTGGCGTCGTTCGGGATCACCACGTTAGCGCCGCTTGGCAGATCCTTCAGATCCTTGAGCTTGCTCGAGTAAGCGCCCAGCGGCTCCAGGTGCACGCCGGTCACAGCCACCAGATTGGTGCCCTTGGCCTTGTTGAACTCATCCAGATACGGCTGGTGCTGGAAGAAGTTGGCGTCCAGACGCTTTTCCGCGACCTGTACGTTCGGCTGAATGTAGTCGGTGAAGACCTTGACCTTCAGTTCCACGCCTTCTTTGGCCAGCGCTGGCTTCACGAATTCGAGGATTTCTGCGTGCGGCACCGGGGTGGCAGCAACGGTCAGGGTTTCGGCGTGGGCCGAGAATGCTGCAACGGCAGCAAAAGCAGCGATCAGTTTTTTCATTCAGCTAACTCCTTATGAGGCGCCCCTCTGGCGCCTGCCAGCGAATGGCCGGCTCATCTCTTGATTACAAAAACCGGTTATTTGCGCGAGAAATGCACGACCAGTCGATCACCGACCATCTGCAGCACTTGCACCAGAATCAGCAGCAACACCACGGTGACGATCATCACGTCGGTCTGGAAACGCTGGTAGCCGAAACGGATCGCCAGGTCACCCAACCCACCGGCGCCGACCACACCGGCCATCGCCGTGTAGGACACCAGTGTAATCGCCGTCACCGTAATCGCCGCAAAGATGCCCGGGCGGGCTTCCGGCAGCAAGGCGTTGACGATGATCTGCCGCGTGGTCGCGCCCATCGACTGGGTCGCTTCGATGATGCCGCGATCGACTTCACGCAGCGCGGTTTCCACCAGACGCGCGAAGAACGGCGTCGCACCGACGACCAACGGCGGAATCGCACCGGCCACGCCCAGCGACGTGCCGGTGATCAGCACGGTGAACGGGATCATCACGATCAACAGAATAATGAACGGCAGCGAACGCAGGATGTTCACCGCCAGCGACATGAACGCATAGAGGCCACGGCTTTCCAGCAACTGACGCGGGCTGCAGAGGAACAGCAACACGCCCAGCGGCAGGCCGAGCAGCACGGTGAACAGCAGCGAACCACCGAGCATCAGCATCGTGTCGCCAGTGGCCAGCCAGATTTCGTACCAGTCGATGTTGGTGAAGAAACTGATCAGGTCTTCCATTAGCGCAATACCTCCATGTGAACGTCAGCGGCGGTGAAGCGGGCGAAAGCCGCTTCCATGTCGCCACCGGTGACGGCGAGGGTCAATTGCCCGTACGGAATGTCTTTGATGCGGTCGATACGACCGGCGAGGATGCTGTAGTCGACGCCGGTTTCGCGGGCGACGGTACCGAGCAGCGGCGCGTAGGTCGCTTCGCCCTGGAAGGTCAGACGCACGATGCGCCCCGGCACGTGAGCGAAATCATCGCGCTGTTCGCTTTCGTCGATCTGCTCGCTTTCCTGAACGAAGCGCTTGGTGGTCGGGTGCTTGGGATGCAGGAACACATCGGCCACCGAACCTTGCTCGACGATCACGCCAGCGTCCATCACCGCCACTTGATCACAGACGCGACGGATCACATCCATCTCGTGGGTGATCAGGACGATGGTCAGTTTCAGTTCGCGGTTGATCTCGGCCAACAGTTGCAAAACCGACGCGGTGGTCTGCGGGTCGAGGGCACTGGTGGCCTCGTCGCACAGCAGAATCTTCGGCTTGGTCGCCAGGGCGCGGGCGATGCCGACGCGCTGCTTCTGGCCGCCGGACAATTGCGCCGGGTATTTCTTGGCGTGGTCGGACAGACCGACCCGCGCCAGCAACTCGGCGACACGCTGGTCGATCTCACTGGTCGACAGTTCGCCAGCCAGGGTCAACGGCAACGCAACGTTGTCGGCCACAGTCTTGGAGGCGAGCAGGTTGAAGTGCTGGAAGATCATCCCGACTTGCTGGCGGAAACGGCGCAGGCCGTTGGCGTCCAGCGCGGTGACTTCTTCGCCGTCGACGAAGATCTTGCCGCCGCTGGAGTCTTCCAGGCGATTGATCAGACGCAGCAGGGTACTTTTGCCCGCGCCGGAATGGCCGATCAGGCCGAACACCTGCCCGTTCTCGATAGAGAGACTGGTCGGGTGCAGCGCGGGAATGTCCTTACCGGCGACGCGGTAAGTCTTGTGGACGTTTTGAAACTCGATCACGTAGCGAACCTTGTGGGGCGCGTTAGAAAAGGATCAGCGGTTAGCCGGGCGCGCATTTTAGCCTGTCCGTATAGAGGTTCTTAGCATTTATTTCGTAACTAACCTTCGATTTAGCAATAACAAGATCAAAGGTCATAAAAAAGGAACGTCCAAAGCAGCCCATCAGTCACTAAGTAAGCGACTTGAAAACCCTGGGTGCCGTGCCTGGGAACCACTCAAGAGTCCCCGGCAAGCATCGGGGTCAACCGAGGAGTTTACGACTGATGAGCAAGAAGCCTACGACCGATAAAAGCCAGATGGCCGGAACCGATACCCCGGATCGCGCCAACACCAACACCAACGCCAAACTCGATAGCCTCGAAAAATTCCGCTCCGATGCCACCGGCCAAGCGCTGCGCACCAATCAGGGGGTCAAGGTTGCCGACAACCAGAACACCCTCAAGGCCGGCCCGCGCGGACCATCGTTGCTTGAAGACTTCATCATGCGGGAAAAAATCACGCATTTTGACCATGAGCGGATCCCGGAACGCATCGTCCACGCGCGCGGCACTGGCGCCCATGGTTTCTTTCAAGCCTACGAGAACCATTCGACGCTGACCAAGGCCGGGTTCCTACAGGATCCGGGGAAAAAGACGCCGGTGTTCGTGCGCTTTTCCACGGTGCAGGGCCCGCGTGGTTCCGGCGATACCGTGCGTGACGTGCGTGGCTTCGCGGTGAAGTTCTTCACCGATGAAGGCAACTTCGACCTGGTCGGCAACAACATGCCGGTGTTTTTCATTCAGGACGCGATCAAGTTTCCCGACTTCGTCCATGCGGTGAAACCTGAGCCGCACAATGAAATCCCGACTGGCGGCTCGGCCCACGACACCTTCTGGGATTTCGTCTCGCTGGTGCCGGAGTCGGCACACATGGTCATCTGGGCGATGTCCGACCGGGCCATTCCGAAAAGCCTGCGCAGCATGCAGGGCTTCGGCGTGCACACCTTCCGGCTGATCAACGCTGAAGGCAAATCGCGCTTCGTCAAATTCCACTGGCGCCCTACTGCCGGCACTTGCTCGCTGGTGTGGGACGAGGCGCAGAAGCTTGCCGGCAAAGACACTGACTACCACCGTCGCGACCTCTGGGAAGCGATCGAGATGGGCGACTACCCGGAATGGGAACTCGGTGTGCAGATCATCGAGGAGGAAAACGAGCACGACTTCGATTTCGACATCCTCGACCCGACCAAGCTGATCCCCGAAGAAATCGTGCCGATCACCCCGCTGGGCAAAATGACGTTGAACCGCAACCCGGACAACTTCTTTGCCGAGACCGAGCAGGTTGCGTTCTGCCCTGGCCACATCGTGCCGGGCATCGACTTCTCGAATGACCCGCTGTTGCAAGGTCGGCTGTTTTCCTACACCGACACGCAAATCAGCCGACTCGGCGGGCCGAACTTTCATGAGCTGCCGATCAACCGCCCGGTGGCGCCGTTCCACAATGGCCAGCGTGATGCGCAACACCGCACGGTGATCGACAAGGGCCGTGCCTCTTACGAGCCGAACTCGATTGATGGTGGCTGGCCGAAAGAAACGCCGCCAGCTGCGCAGGATGGAGGTTTCGAGAGTTATCCAGAGCGCATCGATGCGAACAAGATCCGCCAGCGCAGCGA
This sequence comes from Pseudomonas fluorescens, assembly GCF_001648775.1. Classification (GTDB taxonomy): domain Bacteria; phylum Pseudomonadota; class Gammaproteobacteria; order Pseudomonadales; family Pseudomonadaceae; genus Aquipseudomonas; species Aquipseudomonas fluorescens_M. The sequence goes on along the minus strand of NZ_LVEJ01000001.1, from coordinate 542,728 downwards.
ATCGTTCAGCGATCACTTCTCTCAGGCGACTCTGTTCTTCAACAGCATGAGCGATCACGAGAAGGAGCACATCATTGCCGCCTACAGCTTTGAGTTGGGCAAGGTGGAGCGTGAGCATATCCGTGCACGGGAAGTGAACGAGATTCTGGCCAACATCGATCTGGAACTGGCCAAGCGTGTGGCGGCCAACCTGGGTCTGCCGGCGCCGAGCAAAGGCACGGTGGATGTACGTAAGGTGTCTTTCGATCATTCGCCGGCGTTGAGCCAGGCGAACCTGTTGCCAGAGAATATCAAGACGCGAAAAGTGGCCATTCTAGTGGCTAACGGCGTCGATGGTGCGGCGATTGATGCGATGAAGAAAGCATTGGCGGCTGAAGGTGCGCATGCCAAGTTACTGGGGCCGACTTCGGCGCCGGTGAAAACAGCGGACGGCAAAAGCCTGCCAGTGGACGCCTCGATGGAAGGCATGCCATCGGTGATCTTCGATGCGGTGTTTGTGCCGGGTGGCGCGGCGTCGATCAAGGCATTGAGCGGCGATGGTGTGGCGTTGCATTACCTGCTGGAGGCGTACAAGCATTTGAAGGCGATTGCGCTACACGGGGATGCCAAGCAGTTGCAGGATCTGCTGAAACTGGAAGCGGATGCGGGGTTGCTGCAGGGCAAGGATGTGCCGGCGTTGACCAAGCCGTTCTTTACGGCGATCGGGCAGCATCGGGTTTGGGATCGGGAGCCTAAGGCGAAGGCCATTCCAGCTTAAGATCTTCGTTGGTTGAAAGGACGCTTTCGCGAGCAAGCTCGCTCCCACAAGGGATATGGTTGATCACAGATTTTGTGTCAGACCGAGATCAAATGTGGGAGCGAGCTTGCTCCGGGCGGCGTTCCGACGAAGCTTTTTAGGGTTTACGCGGACTCAGAACCATCTGCGCCGGTACGGTGCGTACGGTCTGCTTCACAATCTTCAGATCAAAATCCGGATTCAACTTCTTCACACGCTTGGTCAGCAACGTCGCCAACCATGGATAGTCATTCGTCCGTGGTGCCTGAATCGTCACCCCACACTCATAATTCACCACATCAGCGGCGATCGCATCCAGTTGACGGCGAAGTTTGCGGCTATCAGTGATGTTCAACGCAACCGTGGTGCTTTCGGCAGTCGGATCGATCACCTTGGCTTTCGGCTTGGCTTCAGCTGCCAACAGCGCTGCTTCCGCCTTTTCCAGCTCAGCCTTGCGCGCTTCGGTAATTGCACCGTTAACACCACCGGTCAGCGCCGGCGCTTTCGGCATCAACGCACGGGCACGGCTCAATGCGGTGGCGGCGGCATTCACATCACCTTTCTGCAGCACGATCTGGCTGCGACGCAAATACGCTTCGGCAAGCTGCCGCTGGTATTGCTCAAGGGATTGATCGTTTGGGGTTTCTTTCTGCAAAGCGGCCAATTGGTCTTCGGCGGTGGCCAGTTCGCTGCTGGCCAGGCTTTGCTCCAGCTGTGCGATGGCCGTAGCCCGCGCATCGGGGGCTTCGGCCACCGGCGGCGTGCTTTGGCAGGCGCCCAGCAGCACTGAAAATGCGACAAGGAGCAGATAACGGGAGGCGAACGGCTTCATTCCTGCGACTCTCTATTTGCGCAAAAAGCGGCCAAGTCTACACCCCACGGCGGGGCAGAACAAAACTCAGCAGAAACAGTGCGGCCGCCGTCACAACGATTGACGGCCCCGCCGGGGTGTCCTTGAACCACGAAAGCGCCAGCCCGCCACACACGGCGAGCATGCCCAGCAGGCTCGCGCCCACGGCCATCTGCTCCGGCGAGCGGGCGTGACGCTGTGCCGCAGCCGCCGGGATGATCAACAGCGACGTAATCAGCAATACACCGACGATTTTCATCGCCACCGCGATCACCACCGCAATCAACAGCATCAGTGCCATGCGCAGGCCCGCCACCGGCAGGCCCTCAACCTTGGCCAGCTCTTCGTGCACGGTAATCGCCAGCAATGGCCGCCACAGCGTCACCAGCAACACCAGCACCGCCGCGCTGCCACCGAGGATCCACGCCAGATCGGTCGGGCTGATCGCCAGCAGGTCGCCGAACAGGTAGGCCATCAGGTCGATCCGCACTTCATGCATGAAGCTTAGTACCACCAGGCCGAGAGAGAGCGTGCTCGGTGCGAGAATTCCCAAAAGCGTGTCAGACGCCAGCGGTTGACGCTGTTGCAGGGTCACCAGCAAAACCGCCAACAGCAGGCAGCCAACGGTGACCGCAACGGTCGGGCTGACATCCAGCAAAAAGCCCAGCGCCACACCCAGCAGCGCGGCGTGGGACAGGGTGTCGCCGAAATAGGCCATGCGCCGCCAGACGACAAACGAACCGAGCGGCCCGGCCACCAGCGCCAGCGCCAGACCTGCAAGCAGGGCATACAACAGAAAATCAGCCATGCTTGCAGTTGTCTCCGTGAACGTGAGGTTGGCCAATAACCGGCCCTTTGACCACCGAACCGTGCAGGTCGTGAGCGTGGTCGTGATGGTGGTGATAAACCGCCAGGCTCTGCGCGTTCTTGCCGAACAGCTCGACGAACGCCGGATCGCCGCTGACCTGCTCGGGGTGCCCGGAGCAGCAAACGTGACGGTTGAGGCAGACCACCTGATCGGTGGTGCTCATCACCAGATGCAAATCATGCGACACCATCAGCACGCCGCAGCCATGGCGGTCGCGCAGACGGGTGATCAGGCTGTACAACTCGGCTTGCCCGGCGACGTCGACGCCTTGTACCGGCTCGTCGAGCACCAGCAATTCCGGTTCGCGCAGCAACGCCCGCGCCAGCAGCACGCGCTGCATTTCGCCGCCGGAAACGCTTTGCACCGGGCTGTCGATAACGTGTTCGGCGCCGACTTCTTTCAATGCCGCTAACGCACGCGGACGGTCAACGCCCGGTACCAGCCGCAGAAAGCGCAGCACTGAAAGCGGCAAGGTCGGATCAACGTGGAGTTTTTGCGGCATGTAGCCGACACGCAGTTTCGGTTTGCGCCAGACGCTGCCGCTGTCCGGTTTCAACAGCCCGAGCACGGCGCGCACCAGCGTGGTCTTGCCGGCGCCGTTGGGGCCGATCAGGGTGACGATCTGCCCCGGCTCGACGCTCAGTTCGATGTTGTCCAGTACGGTCTGCCCGGCAAACGTGACGGCGACCTGTTCCAGACGGATCAGCGCATTGCTCATCAAGCCCCCTGGCAACCGGAGCACAGGCCGACGACTTCGACGGTCTGCGCTTCGACAATGAAACCGACGTCCTTGGCGCTGTTGATGATCGCGTCGCTGATCACTTTTTGCTCAAGTTCAATGGCGGCGTGGCAATCGCGGCAAATCAGGAACTGGCCCTGATGCGCGTGCTCCGGGTGTACGCAGCCGACGAAGGCGTTGAGCGAGGAGATGCGGTGCACCAGGCCGTTTTCCAACAGGAAATCCAGTGCGCGATAAACGGTCGGCGGCGCGGCGCGGCGGCCGTCCTGCTCGCTCAGCACGGCGAGAATGTCGTAGGCGCCCAGCGGCTTGTGGCTCTGCCACACCAGTTCCAGCACCCGGCGGCGCAACGCGGTCAGGCGCAAGCCTTTCTGGGCGCACAAGGTATCGGCCTCGGACAAAGCGCTGTGCACGCAATGAGAGTGGTCGTGGGGACGGCTGGCAATCGGTGTAATAGGCATGGGCGGCGACGAGTTTTGATAGAGACGTTATTATGTTACCCGTTCTCGCCTCCTTGAGTGGTCATCGTGTCCCGACTTTTTTCTGTTTTTGTGGCTTTTGTCGCCAGTTTTCTGCTGATCGGTTCGGCTCAGGCCGAGGTCAAAGTCCTCACCAGCATCAAACCGTTGCAGCTGATTGCAGCGGCCGTGCAGGACGGCGTGGCGATTCCTGAAGTGCTGCTGCCGCCGGGTGCCTCGCCGCATAATTACGCCCTGCGGCCATCCGACGTACGGAAGGTGCAGTCGGTGGATCTGCTCTACTGGATCGGTCCGGACATGGAAGGTTTCCTGCCGCGTGTGCTGAACGGTCGTACGCTGCCGAGCGTCGCCGTGCAGGATCTGCCGGGGATGAAGCTGCGGCGTTTCGCTGAAGACAGCCATTCCCACGCCGAAGACGCCGACGAGCATGATCACGATCACCGCCCGGGCACGCTGGATGCGCATTTGTGGTTATCGCCGGTCAATGCGCGGGTAATCGCCGACAAAATGGCCGCAGACCTCAGCGCCGCTGATCCTGCCAACGCCGAGCGTTATCAGAGCAACGCCAAGGCGTTTGATCAGCGTCTGGATGCACTGGATCTGCGCTTGAAGCAGCGTTTGGCCAGTGTTGAAGGCAAGCCGTACTTCGTCTTTCACGAGGCGTTTGATTACTTTGAAGAGGCTTACGGCCTGAAGCACACCGGAGTGTTCAGCGTGGCCGCTGAAGTGCAGCCGGGCGCGCAACATGTCGCAGCAATGCGCAAGCGTTTGCAGGAAGTGGGCAAGACTTGTGTGTTCAGCGAGCCGCCGTTGCGTCCGCGCTTGGCCGAAACCTTGGTCGCTGGCCTGCCGGTGAAACTGGCTGAACTGGATGCGTTGGGCGGGTACACCCCGGCGACGGCTCAGGGCTATGAGCAGGTGCTGGAAAAGTTGGGTAACGATCTGGTCGGGTGCCTGGAATCGTTGTAACAACTCAAACCCTGTGGGAGCGAGCTTGCTCGCGAAAGCGGTGGGTCAGCTAAACAAATGCTGAATGTACCGCCACCTTCGCGAGCAAGCTCGCTCCCACAGGTTCGTGTTGGCTTCCAGAATTAACTCAGAGGGCAAACGGTAGCGGTGTGTGCACCTGCTGCCGCTGCGCCAACCGCTGTTCAAACTCTCGCGGATCGTGAATCAACACATCCTGCCCGGCAAACTGCTCCGCCGCGATCAACCGCGACAACCAGAACCGCACACACGCCACACGCAGCATGGTCGGCCACAACTCGGCCTCCGCCGCCGTGAACGGGCGCAACGCTGCATAGGCGCCGAGAAACGCGCGGGCTCGCGGTCCATCGATCAAACCGTCCTCGTCCGAACACCAGTCATTCAAGGCAATCGCCACGTCATAGAGCATCGGCCCCGAACAGGCGTTGTAGAAGTCGATCAGCCCGGTCAGGTGCGTGCCTTCGAACATCGCGTTATCACGGAACAAGTCGGCATGAATGTTCGCCCGAGGCAGCGCGAGAATCTTGTCTTTGCGCTCGGTGATTTCATCCAGGGCCTTTTGCAGCAAAGCACGCGGCTCATCGCTCAGGTGCGAGAGCAACTCCGTGCCCTCCTCGAGCATCCAGTCCAGACCACGATCAGTCTTGCGCTTGATCATGCGCTCGCCCTGGGTCGCCAGGTGCAGATGCGCCTGCAATTCGCCGACCTGCACGCAATGCTGAGCATTGGCGACTTTGATGTGCTTGCCGGACAGGCGCGGTTGCAGCAGTGCCGGTTTGCCTTTCAGCTCACGCAACGCCACGCCGTCGGTGGTGCGCAGTGCGTAAGGCACCGGCAGATCGGCTTCGTGGAGCACGTCGAGCAGGTCGATGAAGAACGGCATCTCCTGCACCGGGCCGCGTTCGACCAGGGTCAGGACGAATTCGCCCTGCTCCAGGCTGATAAAGAAATTGGTGTTTTCGCTGCCGGCGGCGATCCCCTGGAAATCAAGCAGACGGCCAAGCCCGTAAGGGGCGAGAAAGGTTTCCAGCTCGGGCCGAGCCAGGGGAGTGAACACAGACATGGTTAAAAACTGCTCAGTTCAGGCGTCGCGCTCAGGCGACGCCGATTAAAAGTCGGGAATCTTACTTCCAGGTAAAGATTTCCCACGACGGAATCAGCATATCCGGCTGGTCGGAGCGAATGTAGTTCGCGTCCGTACCATCGGCGCGCACCAGGAAATACGGTTTGCCACCCTTCGGCGTGACCTTGATCGCGTAGACGAAGCCACTGCGACTGTATTCCTGGATGACCTTGTCGCCTTCCGTGTGCGTGTTGATGGTAACTTCCGGCTCCGAGGCGGGCGCATCATCCGCCGCCATCGCGGCCAACGGTGAGGCAGCAATCAGACCGACCAGCAGCAAGCGATTTAACGTACGCATGATAACCTTGTCCCTTTGTCGTCAACGGTCCCGCTATTCTAGCGCCGGACCCGCCGAAAAGGTTGATCCTGCTCATGAGCCAAGCCCCCCTCGTCCTGGTGGACGGTTCGTCTTACCTGTACCGCGCCTTTCACGCACTGCCACCACTGACCACCTCCAAAGGCCTGCCGACCGGTGCGGTCAAAGGCGTGCTGAACATGCTCAAGAGTCTGCGCAAGCAGTACCCGGACAGCCCGTTCGCCGTGGTGTTCGACGCCAAGGGCGGGACATTTCGAGATGAAATGTACGCCGAATACAAGGCCAACCGTCCAAGCATGCCCGACGACATGCGCGTGCAGATCGAGCCGCTGCACCAGAGCGTGATCGCCCTCGGTTTCCCGCTGCTGTGCGTGGAAGGCGTCGAGGCCGACGACGTCATCGGCACCCTCGCCCGCAGCAGCGCGGCGGCGGATCGCCCGGTGGTGATCTCCACCGGCGACAAGGACATGGCGCAACTGGTCGACGGCCACATTACCTTGGTCAACACCATGTCCGGTAGTTCGATGGACGTCGAAGGCGTGAAGGAGAAATTCGGCGTCGCACCGGAGCAGATCATCGATTATCTGGCGCTGATGGGCGATTCGTCCGACAACATTCCGGGCGTTCCGGGCATCGGCCCGAAAACTGCCTCCGGCCTGTTGGTCGGGGTCAACGGTGGCCTCACCGAGCTGTACGCCAATCTCGACATCGTCCCGACCCTGCCGATTCGCGGCGCAAAAACCCTGCCGGCCAAGCTCGAAGAGCACAAGGAGATGGCGTTCCTCTCCTATCAACTGGCGACCATCAAGGTCGACGTGCCGCTGGATGTCGAACTCGACGATCTGCAAATGGGCGCGGAAGACCCGGCCAAGCTTTACGAGCTGTACTCGCTGCTGGAATTCAAAAGCTGGATCAATGATCTGGATCGCGACGCCAAGCGTCTCGAACTGAGCGCGGCCGCTGAGCCTGCGCCGGCCGGCGATCTGTTCAGCGCGCCAGATATCGAAACGCCCGCTGCTCCGACCGAAGCTGCTTACGAGACGATCCTCGATCAGGCGCGTTTTGATGTCTGGCTGGAAAAGTTGAACAACGCCAAGCTGTTCGCCTTCGACACCGAAACCACCGGCATCGACGCGCAGCAGGCGCAACTGGTCGGCCTGTCGTTCGCCGTGCAGGCCAACGAGGCCGCGTACATTCCGCTGACCCACTCCTACATCGGCGTGCCGGACCAGTTGGATCGCGACACCGTGCTGCGCGCCCTCAAGCCGATTCTGGAAGACCCGAGCAAGCTCAAGGTCGGCCAACACGCCAAGTTCGACATGAACATCCTGGCCAACTGCGCCATCGGTGGCGACCAGAACAACGGCATCACCGTGCGCGGCATTGCCTTCGACACGATGCTTGAGTCCTACGTGCTCAACTCCACCGCGACCCGCCACGACATGGACAGCCTCGCGCAGAAGTATCTGGATCACACGACCGTGAGCTTCCAGGACATCGCCGGCAAAGGCGCCAAGCAGCTGACCTTCGACCAGATCGCCCTGGAACAGGCCGGGCCGTACGCTGCCGAAGACGCCGACATCACCCTGCGCTTGCACCAGACGCTTTTCGAAAAACTCAGCGCCATCCCGAGCCTGGCCAGCGTGCTGACCGACATCGAAATTCCGCTGGTGCCGGTGCTGGCGCGCATCGAGCGTCAAGGCGCGTTCGTTGATGCGGAGCTGCTCGGCATCCAGAGCATCGAGCTGGGCAACAAGATGGTGGCGCTGGAGCGCGAAGCGTTCGAAATCGCCGGGGAAGAATTCAACCTTGGCTCGCCGAAACAACTGGGCGTGATTCTCTACGAGAAACTCGGCCTGCCAGTGCTGAAGAAGACCGCCAAGGGTCAGCCGTCGACCGCTGAAGAAGTGTTGGCGAAACTCGCTGAAGACGATCACCGTTTGCCGAAGGTGCTGATGGAGCACCGCTCGATGAGCAAGCTGAAAAGCACTTACACCGATCGCCTGCCGGAGCAGATCAACCCGCGCACGGGGCGCATCCACACTTCGTATCATCAGGCGGTTGCGTCGACCGGTCGCTTGTCCTCCAGTGATCCGAACCTGCAGAACATCCCGGTGCGTACCGCTGAAGGCCGCCGTATCCGCCAAGCGTTCGTCGCGCCGAAAGGCTACAAACTGCTGGCGGCGGACTATTCGCAGATCGAACTGCGGATCATGGCGCACCTGTCCAAGGACGAAGGCCTGATGAACGCCTTCCGCAACAATCTGGACGTGCACACCGCCACCGCTGCCGAAGTATTCAAGGTCGAACTCAACGAAGTGACCTCCGATCAGCGCCGTGGCGCCAAGGCGATCAACTTCGGCCTGATCTACGGCATGGGCGCGCAGAAGCTCGGCAAGGACATCGGCGTCGACACCAAGACGGCCAAGGCTTACATCGACACCTACTTCGCCCGCTATCCAGGCGTTCGCGAATACATGGATCGCACCCGCGCACAGGCGGCGGATCAGGGTTATGTCGAAACCTTCTTCGGTCGTCGCCTGTACCTGCCGGAGATCAACTCGAACAAGCCGCAGGAACGCGCCGCCGCCGAGCGCACGGCGATCAACGCGCCGATGCAGGGCACCGCTGCCGACATCATCAAGAAAGCCATGGTGGCGGTGGATAACTGGCTGGCGACGTCCGGGCTGGACGCTCGCGTCATCCTGCAGGTACACGATGAACTGGTGCTGGAGGTTCGCGAGGATCTGGTCGAGCGGGTCAGCGCCGAGATTCGCCTGCACATGAGCGAAGCGGCGAAACTGGATGTGCCGCTGCTGGTCGAAGTGGGTGTGGGCAACAATTGGGATGAGGCTCACTGAGCCTTTTGATCACAGTTTGCCGCGACTCGATGTCGCGGCAATGCCGGTAAAACCTGCTTATTTCAAAAAGCACTTGGGATTATTCCAAAGCTTTTTGAAAAAATTCTGAACTAATCTGGAAGGACACTACTCAGAGTTACTGAATGGCTGGTGAAGCCCTTCGATGCTCCTATGTTGTGTTAAGTGTTGGCAGATATCTGAACCCCGCCCTAGCGGTTCGGAACTTAAACCCCGGAATTTCTCCCTCCCCAATGAAATCCGGGGCTTTTTTTGCCCAAAAATCGGCTGTAGCGCGGCCATGCTGCGTTAAAGGCGCTACTCAAAATGCTCATTTAGGTCCCCTAAACTCCGCTTTTGAGCATCACCTTTGCCTTGCCTGACCACACTACAACCAATTTTTCCCAATCCCGACTTACTCGGCTACCGCCTCGGCGCCTTTGTCTGCGAGTTCCATCCAGCCTGCCAATACAGTGTAGGCCTCTTCCAGGCCCATGCGTTTTGGCGCGGAGAACAGCTGGATGGTGACCAGATCGCCCCAGCCCTTGCGGATTTCCGACTGCACTTTGAGCAGGGTGTTCTTGGCGGCGCCGTAGGTGAGTTTGTCGGCCTTGGTCAGCAGGATGTGCATCGGCATGCCGGCGGCAACGGCCCAGTCGAGCATCAGCAGGTCGAAGTCGGTCATTGGATGACGGATGTCCATCATCAGAATCAAACCCTTCAAACTCTCGCGGCCACCGAGGTAAGCCTCAAGGTGACGCTGCCAGTGCATCTTCAGCGGGATCGGTACTTTTGCGTAACCGTAGCCCGGCAGGTCGACCAGACGCCGATCTTCGTCTAGCTTGAAGAAGTTCAACAGCTGTGTGCGACCCGGGGTTTTCGAGGTGCGCGCCAGGCTGGCGTGAGTCAGGGTGTTCAGCGCGCTGGATTTGCCGGCGTTGGAACGGCCGGCAAACGCTACTTCAAAGCCTTCGTCGTCAGGGCATTGATCGACTTTGGCGGCACTGAGCATGAACGTGGACTGTTGGCACAGGCCGAGGATGGGATTCTTGAGTTGCATGGGATTTCCGATGTGGGCGGCGCCGGGATTGGGCGCGGAACGCGGTGTCGCTTCCGTTTCAGTGACGCCAGTATATAATGCCGCAGATTTTGTGTGTGCTTTGTCCCAGCGAAGGATGAAGTTCACGAGAGCGACAGACCTTTATTGCGCATTAGAACGCAGAACGCTCTCAACCCTGAAAAGGTCGTTTTATGACGAAATGGCTGCTGGCTGCCGGAGTCTTGATGCCGCTTTACAGCGCACAGGCTACACAGGATCCGGAAGCTGTGTACAACCGTGTTTGTGGTGCCTGTCATTCCGGCCAACTACCCATGGCGCCCGAAAGAGGCGATCAGGAAGCTTGGACGCCGAGGTTGGCGAAAGGTATGGGGACGCTGGTGCAACACGTGACCCAGGGTTTCAAGGCGATGCCGCCGCGTGGTTTGTGCATGGACTGCAGTGCCGAGGATTACCAAGCCATCATCCTTTTGATGAGCGCGAGTAAGCCCGGTCCATAACTTAACCCTTAGCCGTAGTTGGATTAGCTGATGAACAAATTGATCGTGAGTCTGCTGTTGACCGTGGGAATCTCAGGCTTCGCCCATGCTGCCGGTGATGCCGCAGCAGGCCAGGCAAAAGCCGCCGTATGCGGAGCCTGCCATGGCCCGGACGGGAACAGCATGGCGCCAAACTTTCCAAAACTGGCCGGTCAAGGTGAACGCTACCTGACCAAGCAACTGCACGACATCAAGTCGGGCAAGCGCACGGTTCTGGAAATGACCGGTCTGTTGACCAACCTGAGCGATCAGGACCTGGCCGATATCGCCGCCTACTTCGCCAGCCAGAAAGGCAGCGTCGGCGCCGCCGATCCGAAGATCGTCGCGCGCGGTGAAGCGCTGTTCCGTGGCGGCAACCTCGCCAAAGGCCTGCCAGCCTGCACCGGCTGCCACTCGCCGAAAGGCGCCGGCAACGCCGCGGCCGGCTTCCCGCACCTGGGTGGCCAACACGCTCAATACATCACCAAGCAACTGACCGATTTCCGCAAGGAAGAAGGCGGCCGCACCAACGACGGCGACACCATGACCATGCAGACCATCGCCAAGCGCCTGAGCGACGAAGACATCGCGGCAGTCGCAAGCTACATTCAAGGCCTGCACTAAGGCCCGCGGATTGAGCGCTGCAGGGGATGGACATCTCCTGCAATGTTAACGCTCGATTAATCCGTCGCAGCAAGTATAAAAAGGGTGGCTTTGGCCGCCCTTTTTTGTGGCCGCTGCCGTTACACTACAGAACTCATGCCCGCCAGGATCTGTCTGAAAACAGGTCGCGCGAGGCGACCAAAATTGTCCAGGAGTAAAGCATGCGTAATCTGATCATCAGCGCCGCTCTCGTCGCTGCCAGCCTGTTCGGCGTGACCGCTCAAGCCGCTGAAGCCCCAGCCGCCCCTTACGTGGAACTGGCCAACCCGGTGCCGGTTGCAGAGCCTGGCAAGATCGAAGTGGTCGAGCTGTTCTGGTATGGCTGCCCGCATTGCTACGCGTTTGAGCCGGTGATCAACCCATGGGTCGAGAAACTGCCATCGGACGTCAACTTCGTGCGTATCCCGGCCATGTTCGGCGGCCCGTGGGACGCTCACGGCCAAATGTTCCTGACCCTGGAAGCGATGGGTGTCGAGCACAAGGTCCACGCGGCGGTCTTCAACGCGATCCAGAAAGAACACAAGAAGCTGACCGACAAGAACGACATGGCTGACTTCCTCGCCACCCAAGGCGTGGACAAGGACAAGTTCCTCGCCACTTTCGACTCGTTCGCCATCAAAGGTCAGATCGTAAAAGCTCGCGAGCTGGCCAAGAAGTACGAAATCACTGGCGTACCTACCATGATCGTCAACGGTAAATACCGCTTCGACATCGGCTCTGCCGGTGGTGCCGAGCAAGCGCTGCAACTGGCTGATCAACTGGTCGCCAAAGAGCGAGCGGCAACCAAGGCTGCTGCCAACTAAGCGCGGCAACCGCCATGCGCCGCTGGAAGACCGAACGCACCGTTGGCCTGCATGATCCGCAGGTCAACGAGCATCACCTGGCATCCACGGGCCTGCCAGCAGACCAGCGTCTGCGCTTGCTCAGTTTCAATATCCAGGTCGGCATCAGCACCGAGCGTTATCGGCATTACCTGACCCGCAGCTGGCAGCACTTGCTGCCGCACACCGGGCGCTCGGGCAATCTGCAAAAGATCGGCGACCTGCTCGGCGACTTCGATCTGGTCGCCTTGCAGGAAGCCGATGGCGGCAGCCTGCGCTCAGGCTACGTCAATCAAGTCGAACACCTGGCGCACCTCGGCGCCTTCCCCTACTGGTATCAACAACTCAATCGCAACCTCGGTCGACTGGCCCAGCACAGCAATGGCGTGCTCAGTCGTCTTAAGCCGTGGGCGATCGAAGACCACCCGCTGCCCGGCCCGAAAGGTCGCGGTGCGATCCTCCTGCGTTTCGGCGAAGGCCCGGAAGCGTTGGTGGTAGTGATGATGCATCTGGCCCTCGGCGCCCGTGTGCGCAGCCTGCAACTGGGCTATATTCGCGAGCTGATTGGCGGCTACAAACACCAAGTGTTGATGGGCGACATGAACACCCATGCCAGCGATCTGCTACACCAGTCACCGTTACGCGATCTCGGCTTGCTCGCCCCGCAGGTGGAAGCGACTTTCCCCAGCTGGCGCCCGCAGCGTTGCCTTGATCATATTTTGCTCAGCCCGACCCTGACCCTGGAAAAGGTCGAAGTGCTGGCACAACCGATTTCCGATCACCTGCCGGTCGCGGTAGAGATTCGTCTGCCGGGTTCGCTCACGGCCGATGCATTGCCCGCGTTGAGTCCTGCCCCTCGCGGAACCCCTGAATGAGCGACGACGCCCAGCGCTGGAAAGAGAAGTACCTCAAAAGCATCGAACAGCAGGACAAGCTCGAACGCCGCTGGGCCGCCAGGCTCGACTTGCTGCGGCGCGGCCTGGTGCGCAGCACGCTGGCCGCCGAGGGCACTGACAAGGTCGTTGATCAGTGCATGAAAGAGATGCGCGACGTGGTGCGCACCGACGACATGGACGCTGGCCTCGCCGCTCTGCTGCCGCGCCTGGAAAAAGCCGTGCTCGATTCCGAGCAACGCCGCGAAACCCGCATCGATCAGGTCAGCAGCGCGCTGACATCGCTGGTCACGCAGTTGCAGGCGTTGCCACTGCCGCGTGAAGTCGCCCAGCCGCTGAAAAAATTCGCCAAACAACTGGATGGCCGTGTCGGTTCGGCGCGGGAGATGCCATTGCTGCTGAGTGAGCTCAGCGGTTTGCAGGGCAAGGCATTAAGTCAGTTGGAGACGCCGCCAGAGCCTGGACGTCCTGGCTTGTTACAGCGTCTGTTTGGTACACGCGACAGCGAAGAAGCGCCAGCACCGAGCGCAGAAGCAGCTGCGCCGGCTGCGGTAACGCGTGAAGTGCAAACGCCTGTCGCGGCAGAGTCCGAGCCCGAGCCAACGCCAGAGCCCGTGCACCCTGCCGCTGTTTCGGAGCCCATAAGCGCCGCGCCTACGGTCCAGCCTCCTGCACCCACGATTGCGCCGTCCTCGCCGGTCCCCCAGTCAATGCCGGAACCTGACGTCGTCGCCTTCATACCGCCCAGCGTCCCCCACCAAGTGGCCCCTGTTACGGTCGAAGCCCCCGCCGTCGAACTCAAACCCGAGACTGTGATTGCGCCAAGCGCCGCCCCGACGCCGGCCATGGCTGCCGCCTTCAACCCCGACGAATTGATCCACCCCGGCGACCCGACACCGCTGATCCTCGACAGCCTGCCGCTGCCCGAACCGATTGCGCAGGCGTTGGCGGCCATCGACCCGGAGCAGCCCGAGCACGACATCCTGTTCGCCCTGCCGGACACCCCGGAGCCGTCCTACAGCTCCGTGGCCAAGCACATCGAAGACACCCTCATCGGCCTGCTCGACGACCTGACCCTGCCGGAACGCCACCGCCCGCAAGCCGAGGCCATGCGCGAACGGCTGAAACACGGTTTGAACTGGTACGAACTGATCCCGATCCTCGACGATCTTGCGACGTTGATGCTGGCGATCACTGACAGCGGCCAGCACGAATTCGAAGCCTATCTGCAGCAACTCAACGAACGCCTCGAAGCGTTTCAGAGCAACCTGCAAGCCGCCAGTGCAGGGCATGCCGACAACAGCTCGGCGGCGCGGGCAATGGACACGCAAATCCGCGAGCAAGTCGACGGTTTACAGACCAGCGTGCAGGAAGCGGCGGATCTGGATGACCTCAAGCAAGTGCTGGAGAATCATCTCGAAGGCCTGATCGGCACCATGGATCAGCATCAGAAGCAGCGCGACGCCCGCGAACAGGAAGTCGCCACGCGGCTCAAAAGCCTGTCTGAGCGCGTGGCGCATATGGAGCAGGAAGCCCAGGGCTTCCGCGAACACCTTGAAGTCCAGCGGCAGAAAGCCCTGATCGATCCGCTCACCGGCCTGCCCAATCGCGCGGCGTGGAGCGAACGCCTCGAGCATGAAATCAAACAGTGGCAACAGCACGGCAACACCTTGAGCCTGGCGATGCTCGACCTTGATCACTTCAAACGGATCAACGACAACTACGGCCACCTCGCTGGCGACAAGGTGTTGAAAATCATCGCCACGGTGTTGCGCAAACGCCTGCGTGGTTCCGATTTCATTGCCCGTTTCGGCGGCGAAGAATTCGTCTTGCTGCTACCCGCCACTCCGCCAGCGGTCGGCGCAAAATTGCTGGAAACATTGCGAGCGGCAATCGAAGCTTGCCCGTTTCACTTCAAGGGCGAGCGCGTAACGATCACCATTTCGATGGGGCTGGCGTCATTCCGTGCCGGAGAACACAGTGATCTGGTATTGAAAAGAGCCGATCAGGCGCTGTATCGAGCGAAAAATGCCGGGCGCAACCGGGTCGAACTGGGCTGAGTAATTTGTGCCATTTTGTTTAAATCCGCCCACTGACCGTCGAGACGCAAGGCAGTACGTTACACTGTTGCATTATTGTCTTGCGTGTACCGTCTTCTGCCATGAAATTTTTTGCTCTCCTCGCGTCGCTGCTCGTTCTGGCCGGTTGTGCCAGCGCTCCGCGTTACGACACCAGCCATCCTTCGGCCAATTACGACAGCCGCATCCAGTTCGTGATCGTGCATTACACCTCGGCGTCGCTGGAGCGTTCGCTGCAACTGCTGACCCATGGCGAAGTCAGCAGCCACTACCTGATCGGCGACGACAAGAGCGCCACCGTCTACAAGCTGATGGACGAAAACCAGCGCGCCTGGCACGCCGGCGAAAGCCAGTGGCAGGGCCGGACGTGGCTCAACTCCAGCTCCATCGGCATTGAAATCGTCAATCCGGGCTTCAAGGACACGCCGACCGGGCGTCTGTGGTATCCGTACAGCGAAGCACAGATTCAAGCGCTGATCGTCCTGCTCAAGGACATCAGCAAACGCAACGGCATCAGCCCACGCCACATCATCGGCCATAGCGACATCGCGCCGCTGCGCAAACTCGATCCGGGCCCGTTGTTCCCATGGAAGCGTCTCGCCGCTGAAGGCTTGGGTGTGTGGCCGAACGAACAGGCGGTAGCGCGTCAGCAAATGCTGTTCAACAGCAGCGAACTGCCGAGCGTCAGCTGGTTCCAGGCACAGTTGGCGCACTTGGGGTATGACACGCCGCAGACCGGCGAGCTGGATGTCGCCACGCGCCATGTCCTCGCCGCCTTCCAGATGCACTTCCGCCCTTCGCACTTCGAGGGTACGCCGGACGCGCAAACGGCCGCGCTGTTGCTGGTACTCAATCAGACAAAATAATGACGCCCGCCCGACGGTCAGGGCGAAATTGCAATCAGCAGCTATAACTCATTGGTAATTCTTCGGATATTCCATGATGGTTGCTACCCGAGAGACGCTGCGTAGCTGGTTTTATCGCCCCTGGTTTTTGGCGATGATCGCGGCTGTCCTCAGTGCCAGCCTGCTGATCGCCGGCGGTATGTTCGTGGCGATGCGCCAGGTCGAGCAAAGCGAAAGCCAGGAGATGAACGCGCAAGGCGAGCGTTTCCTCGCCCGTCTGGAACAATTGTTCGGCCAGTTGCGCGAAAGCCTCGACGATCTTGAAGCTCAGCCCTTACGAAGCTGCGACGACGAAATGATCGCCACGCTGCAGCAAGTCACCTTCAACTATCGCTTCGTTTATGAAGCCGCCTATATGGATTCCTCGCGAATCTGCTCCAACCGCCCGCGCCAGGAAGGTCTGTCGGTTGTCCGCGCGCCTGATATCAAAGGCCCGACTTACAGCTATTGGCTGAACACCACCACCGAACCGGATGAAAACCGCGCCGCGCTGATGCTGGGGCGCGGCAATTTCCGCGTGGCCACTTCACGCGGACACCTGACCGACATGGTCGATCTGTCGCCCGGCAGCAGCCTGTTGGTGGTGCTTGACCACGGCACCCGGGCCATACCGGTGCTGGGCACGGAGCAGGCCTGGCCGCCCACGGAACATTGGCCGCCAAAAAGCCGCGATGCGTTGCAGGTGACGCAAACCCGGCTGATCTATCGCATGCCCACCGACAACCCCGAATACCAACTGGTGCTGATCACCCCGCGCAGCGGCATGCACATTCCCGCCGTCTGGTGGTGGATGATCCCCGCCTGCCTCATCGCCGGCGCCATTGTCGGCTTCCTGGTATTTCTGCTGGTGCGTCAACGCCAGTCGCTGGACGCCGAATTGCACGGCGCGATCCGCCGTGGCGAGTTGCAGGTGCTGTATCAACCGATCTTCGATCTCGACAGCCGCAACTGCGTCGGCGCCGAGGCCTTGCTGCGCTGGCGCCGCCCGGACGGCACGCTGACCAGCCCCGACCTGTTCATCCCGATGGCGGAAAACACCGGACAGATCCGTCAGATGACCGACTTCGTCCTGCAACGCTTGCTGGAGCAACTCGGCCAGTTGCTGCGCGCCAATCCAGCGCTGTACATCTCGGTCAACCTCGCCGCGTGCGACGTCATGGTGCCGCGTATTGGCCAAGTCATGGCGCGGCTGCTCACGTTGCACCGCGTCGCCGCACGACAGATTGCCTTCGAGGTCACCGAGCGTGGTTTGATTGATGTGGTGGTCGCGCGGGAAAATCTGCAAGCGCTGCGCGATGTTGGCCATCAGGTGCTGATCGACGATTTTGGCACCGGCTATTGCAGCCTCGCCTACCTGCAAACCCTGCCGGTCGACTGCCTGAAAATCGACAAGGCCTTTATCGATGCCCTTGGCCATGACGCAGCCAGCAGCGGCGTGGCCCCGCACATCATCCACATGGCCCAGGCACTCGATCTGAAGGTGATTGCCGAAGGCATCGAGCTCGAATCCCAAGCGCAATTGCTCTGCAGTGAAGGGGTCAAATTCGGTCAGGGCTGGCTGTTCGCACATGCCCTGAGCGCGGTGCAGTTCATCGAACTGATCACCCGTGGCCGACGCCTTGCCGGTCGACGCATGGACGATGAAGCTTAGACCGCCAGCGCCATATAAAACTGAGTGCCCTGCCCCGGACGCGAATAAACGCCCATCCGCCCGCCATGCAACTGGACGATTTCCTTGCACAGCGCCAACCCCAGTCCCGCACCGCCCTTCTTGCGCCCGACCTGCACAAACGGTTCGAAAATTCGCCCTTGCTGACCGTAGGCGATGCCTTCGCCATTGTCTTCGACGCTGATGATCACGCGCTCACCGTGACGACGCGCCTGCAAGCGAATCTGGCCGTCACGGGCGGTATGGCGCAAGGCATTGTCGATGAGGTTGTCGAGCACGCGGTCGAGTTGCGCCTGATCCGCCTGCAAGCGCGGCAGCGGGCTCTGCACTTCAACATTCAAGGCGATGCCTTTGTCCGCGGCCGACTCGGCAAAGCGCAACTGCGCCTGCTCCAGCAAATCTTCGATGGAACACGGCGCCAGCGTGAGTTTCTGCAAGCCGTTCTGGTAGCGCGAGAAGTTGAGCAAGTCGTTGATCAACTGCATCAAGCGCTGCATCTCTTCGTTCACCGTGTCGAGCAGATCGGCTTCGCGTGATTCCGGGGCAAACTTCGCCCGCTCGCGGAACAGCCCGAAGGCCATGTGCATGCCGGTGACTGGTGTGCGCAACTCATGAGACGCGCGCAGGACAAATTCGCTGCGCACGCGTTCGAAGGCGCGCTGCTCGGTGACGTCATGCAAGACCATCACCGCCCCGAGAATATGCCCCTGCGTGTGGCTGACCGGCGTCAGGCTGTAGGTCAGCAAGCGTGATTCGCCGTCGACCTCGATGATCAAGTCTTCCGGTGCGCGTTCCAGCGTGCCGCCACGCAACACCAGTTGCAGCTGTGCATCCAGCTCCGGCCGCTGCAGCGCCGTGCCCAAGCCTTGGCCGAGGCGATCATCGTCCCAACCCAACTGGCGTTGAGCGACCGGGTTGAGGTGCTCCAGATGCCCCTGACGGTCGATCATCAGTAAACCATCGTCGATGCTGTCGAGTACCGCCTGCAAGCGTTGCTGACCGGCCAACAGTTCATCGACGTTGGTCGCCTGATGCTCACGCAGCGCTTCGGCCATCAGCCCGAAACGCTTGGTCAGCTGATTCATTTCCATCGCCGAGGAAATCGGCAGGGTCACTTCAAAATTGCCTTGGCCGATATTGTCTGCCGCTTGCGCCAGCGCCTCGATCGGTGCGCCGAAACGCCGCGCAATCCCGTGGGCGGTGATGAAACCGATGATCAGCACCGCCAATCCGACAAATCCCAGCAGGCCGGCAATCAACAAGGCGCGGTCACGCGCTTGATGCTGGACCGCATTGATGTTGTCCAGCGCATGCTTGTGTTCGGTGATCAAACCGTTGCGCAACGTATTGAAGCGCTCTCTGAGATTGGCGTTGCTGCTCAACGCAGCCGCCGGATCACGGGACACATCGAAGGCCTGAAGAAAACTCAGGTAATCCGCCTTGGCCTGACTGAAACCGTAATGGCGGCCATCACCCACCTGCTCTTGGGCGATGCCTTCATCCAGCAACTTGAGGTATTGCTGCTTGGACGCCTCGAACGCGACCGGATCGGATTCTTCGGCGAGCATGAGGACCAGTTGATCGCCCAAGGTTTGCCGCAGCTTGAGGCCCAAATCGAGAGTGACGAAGTTGTTACGCAGCGTCATATCCTGCGACCCGGCCATCTGCATCACGCTGACCAGCCCGAGCAACAGCCCGAGCAAGGCCACGGTGATCAGTGCCGAAATGCTCAGGAACAAGCGTGTGCGCAACTTCATCGCCAGTTTCATCGCCGGGCACTCACAGGTTGTACTGCTTGCGCTTGCGATAAAGGGTCGAAGCATCAATGCCCAAGGTTTTCGCCGCTTGATCCAACGTGCCGGCGGTGGCAAGCACCGCACCGATGTGCGCTTTCTCCAGCTCATCCAGGCTCAGCGCGGCACCCACCCTTGGCGCGTTGTTGGCCGGTTGCTCGGCCATGCCGAGGTGGCTGATTTCCACGCGCTCCTGCGGGCAGATGATGCTCGCGCGCTCGACCACGTTGCGCAGTTCGCGAATGTTACCCGGCCAGCGGTAGCCGAGCAGCGCCTCACGCGCCTCATCACTGAAACCCCGTGCCGGGCGCGCGTATTCTTTGACGAAACGGGCGAGGAAGCGATCGGCCAAGGTCAGGATGTCCTCGGCGCGCTCGCGCAGCGGCGGCAGATGCAGGGTGATGACGTTCAGGCGATACAGCAGGTCTTCACGGAAACGACCGTCACGAACCATGTCTTCAAGATTGAGATTGGTCGCCGCCAGAATACGCACGTCTGCGCGGCGGGTGACCGGATCCCCTACCCGCTCGTATTCCTTGTCCTGAATGAAACGCAGCAATTTGGGTTGCAATGTCAGCGGAAAATCGCCGATCTCGTCGAGAAACAGCGTGCCGCCATCGGCCTGATTGACCCGACCCAAAGTGCTTTCGCTGGCACCGGTGAACGCACCGCGGCTGTGACCGAACAATTCGCTTTCCATCAGTTCCGCCGTCAGCGATGGGCAGTTGATGGTCACGCAGGATTTCTTCTCTCGTTTGCTCCAGCCGTGAATCGCTCGGGCCAGTTCACCTTTACCGGTACCGGACTCGCCGAGGATAAGAATGTTGGCGTCAGTGCTGGCGACCTGGCGGGCCGTTTCCAGTACGACTTTCATCGCCGGGCTGTGGGAATCGAGACCGTCCTTCGGCTTGCGGATCTCGCCTTCGAGGGCTTCGAGGCGCGCCGACAGTTGGCGCACTTCCAGTTGCTTGGCGGTGGCCAGACGCAACTGATCCGGGCTGCACGGCTTGACCAGATAGTCAGCGGCGCCGGCCTGGATCGCATCGACGGCGGTGTCCACTGCCGAATGCGCGGTGACGATGACCACGCGCATCCACGGCGCCTGAATACGCATCTGCGCCAACACGTCGAGACCGTTGTCTTCGCCAAGGCGTAAATCAAGGAAGCACAGGTCGAAGACCTGGCGTTGCAGCAAGGCGTCGGCCTGAGCCGCGCTGTTGGCTGTGGCAACCGTATAGCCTTCATCTTCGAGGCAATAACGGAAGGTACGCAGGATGGCGGATTCGTCGTCCACCAGCAGAATGCGGCCTTGATGCTCAGTGGCAGATTCCATTTTTCCTACGCTCCATAGTGATTGGTCTTGGGTTAGTCCCGGAAAAATCGGGCAAGTTGCATGGTTGATTCTGAACGATGCCAGCCATAGGAGGGTAGCTCTCTCCTGCCTTTACAGCCAAGTTGTTGGTTTTGCTGATTTTTTAAACAATTGCCGATTTGCAGGGGATTCCCTGCGTACTTTTCTGACATCTGCGCCCTGCTCGCAATTCCATAAGAATGAAATCTCCTACGAAAAAATCGTGCATTGCGCACGATCCCAGACGACCCATCGTGCAGGATGCGTCGCGAAAGTTTTTTCATATTCATGTAACACGTTGATTTTATTGAATATTTTTCGATTAAAAAACTGGCATGCAGGCTGCAATAGCTTACTCAGCCCGGGCAGAAATGAACTGCCCCAACCGAATAAGAGTGAGGAACCCAGGATGACTCGCCAACGTGCCGCCCAAGTGCGTATCTCGCCACTGCATATCCAGCAAGGTCTGTTTGGCGTATTGGCGCTGTTGATCACTCTGATCGCTTGCCAGCAATACCTGCGCTGGGAAAACAGCCAGCAGGCTGAGCCGCTGATCTCGATCCAGCACAAGACGCAAACGCACTTCAGCGCCGTCAGCAGCAGCCAGGCCGAGAGCGCCTCGATGCGCATGATGGACGTCGACCAGGCACAGCCACTGGATCAGCTGCCACGTGAAGAGCGTTGGGTTTTCTAAAGAGCAAAACGAATTCGGGCGCGCAGCGCCGGAACACGCAACACCCCTAAATAGAGAAGTAAGGAGAATCACCATGTTGAGCTGGGCAATTACATTCTTGATCATTGCCATCATCGCTGCAGTACTGGGCTTCGGTGGTATCGCGGGCACCGCCACGGGTATCGCCAAGATTCTCTTTGTCGTGTTCCTGGTGATGTTCATCGCTTCCTTCTTCTTTGGCCGTCGCGGCCGAGGTTAACGATGAGTGCGTTAAAGACACTGGCAGCCGCCCTGCTTCTGGGCGGTAGTGCCATGGCGATGGCTGCCAATGATGGCCAGACGCGGGTTAACGAACTGTTGAGCTCAGACCCGCAATATCGGCAAACCTGGGAAGGCGTGGTGAAGAAGGAAGAACGCCTGCCGGAGTGGGTGATGAACCTGTCTGGCACGCCTGACCAACAGATGAATGCCGTGACTGAAGACGGTGACAAGTATCTGGTCGGGCCGCTCTGCGAAACTGCAGACAAATGCCTCAACCACCGCTTGATCGTCGCGTTCAGTTTCGACAAAAAAGATGCTTACGCCATGCTCGTCGATGTGCCTGAAGGACTGCCGGCCGACAAGTCGCCAACGCGACATGCCACCTACCGCTTCCTCGGCAAGCCGAATCAAGGCATGCAGGATCTTCTGATGGAAACCCTGAAGAAAGATCCGAACTGGTACTGATTTGAACATGAGGGCAGCGCCCTGCTGCCCTCCATTGCGCCCACCTGAGGAAGGCTGGCGCATGACCAAGGGGCCGGGATGTTCTGACTGTTACAGGGTCGGAGTGACCTACGGGTACAGGGAGTGCCTGCGCAAGGGCCGGGTCAGGGTAAAAGCTGCGCCGCAGGTTCGCCGACCCACCGAGGTTCGACGGACTTGCGCTGGGCTTTCAATTCAACAAAACGTTGATCTAGAGCGTCCAGCTCATGGTTTTTTTCGCTGACACTGCGCGCGAAAACATTACGCGGTGTTTCCACGCGACCGTATATCGACAAAGAGACCGTTTAAACAGTAGGACTTCTAGTCTTCTTGCGTAGGCTTTTTCCTAAAATTTTCGTCGAATTTTCTCGTTCAAAAAATAACCAACCTCCGCTGTGATGGCCGGTTCACGGCACTTATGCCGGCCGAAATGTCACAATCGAACCGGTTGGGACGCCAGTTTCATTTAAAAAAGCTCATGCCGATTCGGCATAGGGTAGGCGTTTACGGCATTAGACGGCGCAACCTTGCATCGGAATAGTTGCGCCTTTTTTCGCCTGCCGAAGAGCCGTAAACACTCGCTTCGGGGCACCTTATACGGAGGCAGATGCACAGACTTTTCCGCTAAAGAGCGTTCCAGTTCCTGCATGTGCCTGAGTCAAACGCAAGTAAGGGTAAAGATAATGAAGAAGGCAAAAATTAGCCTCGCCTGGCAGATCCTCATCGGTCTGGTTTTGGGGATTGCAATTGGTGCGTTGCTCAACCATTTCAGTGCCGAGAAGGCCTGGTGGATCAGTAACGTCCTGCAACCAGCAGGCGATATCTTTATCCGTCTGATCAAGATGATCGTGATCCCGATCGTCATCTCGTCCCTGATTGTCGGCATCGCCGGCGTCGGTGACGCCAAGAAGCTCGGGCGTATCGGCCTGAAGACGATCATCTATTTCGAAATCGTCACCACCATCGCCATCGTCGTCGGCCTGCTGCTGGCCAACCTGTTCCATCCGGGCGCCGGCATCGACATGAGCACCCTCGGTACGGTGGACATCTCCAAGTACCAGGCGACCGCCGCCGAAGTACAGCATGAACACGCGTTCATCGAGACCATCCTCAACCTGATCCCGTCGAACATCTTCGCGGCCATGGCCCGCGGCGAAATGCTGCCGATCATCTTCTTCTCCGTATTGTTCGGTCTCGGTCTGTCGAGCCTGCAGTCGGACCTGCGCGAGCCGCTGGTGAAGATGTTCCAGGGCGTCTCGGAAAGCATGTTCAAAGTCACCCACATGATCATGAACTATGCGCCGATCGGCGTGTTCGCACTGATCGCGGTGACCGTCGCCAACTTCGGTTTCGCCTCGCTGGTGCCGCTGGCCAAACTGGTGATCCTGGTTTACTTCGCCATCGCTTTCTTCGCCTTCGTGGTGCTGGGCCTGATCGCCAAGCTGTTCGGTTTCTCGGTGTTCAAGCTGATGCGCATCTTCAAGGATGAGCTGGTGCTGGCCTACTCCACCGCTTCTTCGGAAACCGTGCTGCCGCGCGTGATCGAGAAGATGGAAGCCTACGGCGCGCCGAAAGCCATCTGCAGCTTCGTGGTACCGACCGGTTACTCGTTCAACCTCGACGGTTCGACTCTGTACCAATCGATCGCGGCGATCTTCATCGCGCAGCTGTACGGCATCGACCTGTCGATCAGCCAGCAACTGTTGCTGGTGCTGACCCTGATGGTTACGTCCAAAGGCATCGCCGGTGTACCGGGCGTGTCCTTCGTGGTGCTGCTGGCTACCCTGGGCAGCGTGGGTATTCCGCTGGAAGGCCTGGCGTTCATCGCCGGTGTCGACCGCGTCATGGACATGGCCCGTACCGCACTGAACGTGATCGGTAACGCACTGGCCGTGCTGGTGATCTCGCGCTGGGAAGGCATGTACGATGACGCCAAGGGCGAGCGCTACTGGAACTCCCTGCCACACTGGCGCAGCAAGGAAAAACTGCCAGCGGGCGAAATCTCCAAGCCGTAACGCAAAACCCTGTGGGAGCGAGCTTGCTCGCGAAGAGGCCGGCACATCCAACAATTATGTTGATTGACACACCGCCTTCGCGAGCAAGCTCGCTCCCACAGTGATTGATGCAAGGCTTACCAACGAACCCCGGAGAAATCCGGGGTTTGTCGTTTCTGGCGACCCCGCTATCATTCGCCGCATTCTTCGGGGGATTTGACTGATGCTTAATGGCCTGTGGCTTGGCTTCTTTATCGTCGCAGCCGTATCGGCGCTGGCGCAGTGGCTGATCGGCGGCAACGCCGGGATCTTTGCGGCGATGGTGGAAAGCATTTTCGCCATGGCCAAGCTCTCGGTCGAAGTCATGGTGCTGCTGTTCGGCACCCTCACTCTGTGGCTGGGCTTTCTGCGCATTGCCGAGAAGGCCGGGATCGTCGAATGGCTGGCGAAAGTCCTCGGCCCGCTGTTCCTGCGGCTGATGCCGGAAGTCCCGGCCGGTCACCCTGCCCTTGGCCTCATTACGCTGAACTTTGCTGCCAACGGTCTGGGCCTCGACAACGCGGCCACGCCGATCGGCCTGAAAGCCATGAAGGCGCTGCAGGAGCTCAACCCCAGTGCCACCATCGCCAGTAACGCGCAAATCCTCTTTCTGGTGCTCAACGCCTCCTCCCTGACGCTGCTGCCGGTGACGATCTTCATGTACCGCGCCCAGCAAGGTGCGCCGGACCCGACGCTGGTATTCCTGCCAATTCTGCTGGCGACCAGTTGCTCGACGATTGTCGGTTTCCTCTCGGTGGCGTTCATGCAGCGCCTGCGAATCTGGGATCCGGTGGTGTTGGCTTACTTGATTCCCGGTGCGCTGATCCTCGGTGGATTCATGGCATTGCTGGGTACGCTTTCGGCAACGGCTTTGGCCGGATTGTCGTCGATCCTCGGCAATCTCACGCTGTTCGGGTTGATCATGCTGTTTTTGCTGATCGGCGCGCTGAAGAAGGTGAAGGTCTACGAGGCGTTCGTTGAAGGCGCGAAGGAAGGCTTCGATGTCGCGAAGAATCTGCTGCCATATCTGGTAGCGATGCTCTGTGCGGTGGGTGTGTTGCGTGCTTCCGGGGCACTGGATTTTGGTCTGGACGGCATTCGTCATCTGGTCGAGTGGGCCGGCTGGGACACGCGGTTTGTCGATGCGCTGCCGACGGCGATGGTCAAACCGTTTTCCGGCAGTGCGGCGCGGGCGATGTTGATCGAGACCATGAAGACCTCGGGCGTCGACAGTTTCCCGGCATTGGTCGCGGCGACGATTCAGGGCAGTACCGAGACGACGTTCTATGTGCTGGCGGTGTACTTCGGCGCGGTGGGAATTCAACGGGCGCGGCATGCGGTGGGGTGTGCGTTGTTGGCGGAGTTTGCTGGTGTGGTCGGGGCTATCTTCGTCTGCTACTGGTTCTTCGGCTAACCACTAATCCCATTGTGGGAGCGAGCTTGCTCGCGAAGGCGTCCAGTCAGTCAACATCATCGCTGAATGACCCGCCGCATTCGCGAGCAAGCTCGCTCCCACAGGGATTGTGTCGGGTTTAAGGTTTTGGGGGGGCGAGTTTCTGGCCCTGGTTGACAGCCCAAGCCACGACTTTGGCGGTCAGACGATCACTGGCCTGGCCAAACCCCGCGACCACCGCAGGCACCTGAACATCACTCAACGGCTGACGCTCTTCAAAGCGCCGACTGGCGAGAATCCGCTGGTCGTAGCCACGCACCAGCAGCGCATCAACCCGCACCACGACACTGGCCTGCGAGCCCTGATATTCCGTCTGAAACGCCTGCAAGCTGCCGCCCAATTCCAGATCCGCCGCAAAGTTGCTGTCATCGGTACTGAGCAGCGTCACCCGGCCATCGCGCGCAAAGCCGTCGAGCAAACGGTTACGCATCAGCACCGGCGCCGGATCGCTCCAGCGCGAGGCCTTGTAACTGCTGATCACGTCACCCTGTGGAATCACCGCAATCGTCGGCCGATTCAACGCCTCACTCGCCTGCAACTTGTTCAACCGCAACGACCAAGGCTGAGCAGCCGCCGAACTGGCCGGGGTGGGCGCCTGTGCGGTCGGCAAGCGATAGACATCCGACGGCTCGGACTGGGGCAGAATCGAACAGGCGCTGATCAGCGTGAAGCCGGCGAGGAGGGCAAGTCGAGTCAGCTTCATGGCGTGAATTCCTTGTTCTTGTCACGGCCCAGCAGGTAGCCGCTGGGGTTGGCCTCAAGGCGTTGCGAGATGGCGCGCAGCGAGGTCAGCGTCTCGCGCAGTTCGCGGATCGCCGGGGCCAGGCCATTGAGGCCCTGCATGCCGTTGTCGAGGGAGTTTTCGTTTTTGCTGAGCAAGGTGCTGATCGTCGCGGTGCTTTGCTCCAGCGACTTCATGGCTTGCTCGGCGCTGCCCAGCGCCTGTTTGCCCTGATCATTGATCAAGCCGTTGGCGTTGCGCATCAGCAGCGAAGTCTGTTCGAGCATGCTGCCGGCCTGTTTGCCGACGGTCGCCAGTTGCTGCATCGCTTGCTTGATGTCGCCGCGCTGATCGTTGATGGTGCCGGTGGTTTGTTCAAGGTGGGCGAGGGTCTTGCTCACGCGCTCGACGTTTTCAGCCGAAAACATCTGGTTGGCGTTCTGCAGCAGTGCAGTAATACCGGTCATCAAATCGTTACTGTCATTGAGCAGCCGCGAGATAGGCGAGGGCGAGGCGACGATGGTCGGCAAGTTGCCGTCGCGGCCACGCAGTTTCGGGCTCTCGGGCGTACCACCGCTGAGCTGGATGATCGAGGTGCCGGTGATCCCGGCCAGCGCCAGTTTCGCCTGGGTGTCTTCCTTGACCGGCGTGTCCCCAGCCAGACGAATCCGCGCCAGCACCCGCCGTGGATCTTTTGGGTCAAGACGCAGGTTGATCACATCGCCGACCTTGATCCCGCTGTACTGCACCGGGCTGCCCTTGGACAAACCGCTGACCGCTTCACTGAAGACAATCTCGTAGTCCTTGAACTCGGTATCGACACTGGACTTGGCCAGGAACAGGCCGAAGAGCAGGGCGCCTGCCACCACGATCACGGTGAACAAGCCGATCAATACATGATGCGCTCGGGTTTCCATGTCAGACCTCGTTGAGCAATTTGGCGGCGTCCAGCGCCGAGCGGCCGCGCGGGCCGTGGAAGTATTCGTGAATCCACGCGTCGTCGGTTTCCGAGACGACGTCGATGGGTCCTGCGACCAGCACTTTCTTCTGCGCCAGCACGGCCACGCGGTCGGTGATGGTGTAGAGCGTGTCGAGGTCGTGGGTCACCAGAAACACACTGAGGCCGAGCGCATCGCGCAGGGTCAGGATCAGTTGATCGAACTGCGCCGCGCCGATCGGATCGAGTCCGGCGGTGGGTTCATCGAGAAACAGAATGTCCGGATCCAACGCCAGCGCCCGGGCCAGCGCGGCGCGTTTGATCATGCCGCCGGACAGCGATGCCGGGTACTTGTCCGCCGCCGACAGCGGCAGCCCGGCCAGCGCCAGCTTCACCGCCGCGAGGTGCTCGGCATCATTGCGACTGAGGCCGGCGTGTTCGATGAGGGGCAGGGCGACGTTCTCGGTGACGGTCAGCGAGGAGAACAGCGCGCCTTTCTGAAACAACACACCAAAGCGTCGCTCGACCAGCGAACGTTCATGCTCGGACAGGCTCGGCAGGTTCTTGCCAAACACTTTGACCATGCCTTCGCTGGGCCGGCGCAAACCGACAATGCTGCGCAACAGCACCGACTTACCGCTGCCAGAACCGCCGACCACGGCGAGGATTTCGCCTTTGTACAAATCCAGATCAAGGTTCTCGTGCACGCTCTGGCTGCCGAAACGATTGCACAGGCCACGGACTTCGATCACCGCCTCCGAGGGCGCGCGGGGTAGACGACTCACCAGCCCATCTCCATGAAGAACAGCGCGGCCACCGCGTCGAGCACGATCACCACGAAAATCGATTGGACCACGGCGGACGTGGTGTGGGCGCCGACCGACTCGGCGCTGCCGCTGACCTTGAAGCCTTCCAGGCAGCCAATCGCGGCGATGATGAAGGCGAAGATCGGCGCTTTGACCAAGCCGACCAGAAAATGCTGAACGCCGATGTCCGACTGCAACAGCGTCAGGAACATCGCCGGCGAAATATCCAGCGACACCGCGCAGACCACGCCGCCGCCAATGATCCCGCAGAGCATCGCCAAAAACGTCAGCATCGGCAGCGCCACCAGCATCGCCAGCACGCGCGGCACCACCAGCAACTCCATCGGGTCGAGGCCGAGGGTGCGGATCGCATCGATTTCTTCGTTGGCCTTCATCGAGCCGATTTGCGCGGTGAAGGCACTGGCTGTGCGCCCGGCCATCAGGATCGCTGTGAGCAATACGCCGAATTCGCGCAGGAACGAAAACCCGACCAGATCCACGGTAAAAATCGTCGCGCCGAAACTGGCCAGCACCGTCGCACCGAGAAACGCCACCACCGCACCGACCAGAAAGGTCAGCAGCGCCACGATGGGTGCAGCGTCGAGGCCGGTCTGTTCGATGTGCGCGATCATTGGCGTAATGCGCCAGCGCTTGGGCCGGAACAGGTTGCGAGCGATGGTTTCCAGAATCAGGCCGACGAAACCGAGCAGTTGCAGGGTGTCTTGCCAGACCGTATCGACCGCACGACCGATGCGCGTGAGCAATTGCACGCTGACGCTGATTTCCGGCTCCTTGATTGGCACGCAGAAATCGGTCATCGAGCAATACACGGTTTGTAGCAGCGCGCGGTCGGCGGAGGTCAGGGTGCAATCGGGGTGTTCGGCGGATTTACCGAGGCGCTCGGAGCCGAGCAGTTCGACCAGCAACGAAGCGCCAGCGGTGTCGAGGGCGCCGAGGCTGTTCAGATCAATCGGGGTGTTGGCGTCGTACTGGCCGTGGAGCTTTTCGCTCAGTTGCTTGAGCTCGGCGTAATGGGCAAGCGTCCAGTCCCCGGTGACCCGCAAGCGGGCAGGGCTGATCGACGTGTCCAGTTGGGCATTACCGCTGATCGAGCTGCTGGTCATAAGCTCCGTGCTTGTTCGTCTGCTAAGCGAACTAACGTAATAGCACGAACCGGATTACTTTTCTTTGATCGCTGTGCTGTCGGTGACTTCGAAGCGCAGCACGCCAATCACCTGGCCATCCTCGGTCAACACGCGCACCTGCCATTTGCCCGCCGGGTTGCCGGGGAAATTCTGCTTGTGCGTCCACGCGCGGTAGCCTTCCTTGCGCCCGCCATGGATATCGAGGGCGATGCGGTCGACCTCTTTGCCGTTGAACTGCCAGACGTGATAAATCCGCTCATCGAGCCCGCGTGGCGCGTTGATCGCGGTGTAGGCGTAGAGCCCGCCGTTGCGGATCTGCTCGGCGCTGACCTCATCGAGGCTGTCACCGGGGGTGCGATCCTGCAGTTGCGTGCTGATCGCCACGTCGGTCATCCACAGTGTCGCCGGCGGCACCCACGAGCGCAGCGCCCAGCCGACGCCGCCAATGCCAACCGTGATGCACAGGATCGCCAAGGCGTTGCGCACCGTGCGGATCGGGAAAATCGACGCCAGGCTCGGGAACGACAACAGCACGGCAATCCCCAGCGCCCACTTGAAGCTCTGCGCCGTGGTCAGGTGCATGATCACCGGCAATGCGGTGAGCAGGGCAGCGAACAACGTCAGGGTGTGCAACGCCAGAAACGCCCAGCGCCGTGGCGCCAGCCATTTGTAATAGAGCGGATCGACGATCGAGATCAGTGCCGCGACGCTGAGCAGGCCAGTGAAGAACAACTGGCCGCTGTTCCACGTCGTGGTGATGAAGAAGAACGGCAGGACGAAAAACAGGCTTTCCTGATGGATCATCTGCGTCGCGTAACGCAACAGCGGCTGGGGAATCTCGCGTTTGAACACGCGAGTGAAGAGGCCGGTGAGGGTGTTTTCCAGCATCAGCCAGATCCAGCTGAGCAGCATGATCACGGTGATCCAGCTCGCCAGCCCTTGCTGACGATCGACCATGATGAAACTGCCGACTCCGGAGATGAAACCGCCGAGCGCAATGACCCCGGGATAGCGCTTCATCAGTTCGAGAATGCGCTGGATCAGGAGCTGTATTTTCGGCATTTGGGCAGTTCACAACGCTGTAGGAAAAAACCTCGACAGAGTAGCGCCCACCGGGCGCTGTGGCGAGGCTGCCGGTCAGTAAATTCACCCCCTGACCCTGTGGGAGCGAGCCTGCTCGCGAAAGCGGTGGGTCATACAACATTGCAGTGACTGACACGACGCCTTCGCGAGCAAGCTCGCTCCCACAGAGGTCAGTGTTCGGCGGGTTTTCGACGGTGGTGCAAACGCCAGCCGATCAGGATCAATAGCAACACACCCAACCCACCCGCACTCAACCACAACACCTGATCATCACTGATCAAAGGTTTTTCAATCCGCAGATACCCCGGCTGCAGCAGCAACTCACGCATGGCCTTGTTCGCCGCTTCCAGCGTCACGCCTTGCAGTTCGCGCGCCGGGTTGGCAAAGCGGCCGTCCTCGTAATCGCCGAGGGCGCTCCAGTAGTAATCCGCCATCGCGCTGTTGCCTTGCACCGCCCACGCCTGATGGGCGATCGAAGCCTGTTTGATCCGCGCGAACGTGTCCGGGTCGAGGCCGTTTTTCAGCAGATCAGCCTTGAGGTCTTCCAGCACCTGAATCGCTTCGTCGACATCATCGCGATCCAGATCGGCATTCAGGCTCATGAAACCGACGCCGCCAAACACCTCGCGCTCGGCCCACGGCCCGTAGGACAAGCCATGATTGAGGCGGATCTGCCGATACAGCGCCCAGTCGAGGTAATCCTTGAGGATGTCGAAGGTCTGGTCGTATTGATCGTCGATCACCGGTTCCGGCACCAGCCAGTGCAACTTGGCGCTGTCGCCGATGAAACCACGAGTGAGGGTGCGTTCATGCGCGGCGCTGGTGCGGATGTCCGGCAGCGGCCGATGTTCGCTCGGGTCGACGGCTTCGAGGGCGCCCCAGGTGCGTTCCAGATAGGCCGGCAGCAGTTTGTCGAGTTCGCCGACGACGATCAGCGTCATGTTGTTCGGCGCGTACCAGGCCTTGCGCACCTTCTCCAGTTGTTCCTGGGTCAGGTGGCCGACCTCGGCGCGCTGCGGGCATTTCAGACCCAGCTCGACGGCGAGTTGATTGCTCGCGGTGTGGCCCAGATCCTGACGGTCGAGAAAGCGTTGCAGGCGAGTGTAATGGCCGCCGTCCTCGCGCTCGACCACGCGTTTGGCGGCATTGATCGCGTTGTCGTCGATGCGCGTTTGCGTGAGCAAGTCGAGCAGCAGGTCGAGCACCTTGCGCTGATTCTTCGCCGGGGCTTCGATGACGAAAGTGGTGTCGGCATTGCTGGTGAACGCGTTCCAGTCACCGCCCAGCGCCTGCATGCGCTCCTCTAAACCACCTTCGCCGGTCGCGTCGATACCGCTGAACAGCAGGTGTTCGAGCAGGTGCGGCAGCTCTTTTTCATCGCAGTCGAAATCATCGAGACCAACGCCGACCACCAGCCGGATCGCCACATGCCCGCGTTCAGTGCCGGGCTTGAGCAGCAGTTGCAAACCGTTGGGCAGCGCATAGCCTTCGACCTGAAAACGATCCAGGGCAAAGGCAGGCAGGGAACCGAGCAACAGACAGGCGAACAACAGGCAACGCATAACAGGCTTCCATACGGCTGATTTGGAGATCCGTGTCGCTATTCAGGCCGCCATTCGCGAGCAGGCTCACTCCCACTTTTGAAACGCATTCCCCTGTGGGAGCGAGCCTGCTCGCGAAGGTCTTAAAGCTGAATCAAAGTTACTGACTAACCCCAGCTCCAGACGTTCAAGGCGAATGCGTAATGTCGGCCATATCATCCGACTCAAGCGCCCCGGTGTCCGCCGTTTCCAGCACCACATAGGCACTGCCGCAGAACAGCGAATTCAGCCGTTTCATGTCGGCAATCAACTCCAGGTGCAGCGAACTGGTCTCGATACTCTGCACGATCTTGCGTTGCAAACGGCTGACATGCGCATGCGCCAACCGGCGTTCCTGTGCGCGGAAGCGACGTTTTTCGCGCAACAACTGCCGGGCACTTTCGCGGTCGCCGCTGAGAAACACCGAGAGGCCCAGGCGCAGGTTAGAGATCAATTGCTGTTGCAGACCGGCCAGATCTTCCAGACCTTCCTCGGAGAACGAGCGGCGCTGCGAGGTTTTCTGCTGCTGGATCTTGCGCAGCATGCGTTCGATCAGGTCGCTGGCCAGTTTCAGGTTGATCGCCAGTTCAATGATTTCGGCCCAGCGCCGACTGTCCTGCTCGCCGAGGTCTTCGCGGGGCATCTGCGCCAGGTACAGCTTGATCGCGCTGTACAGCGACTCGATGTCATCGGTCAGGCGCCGAATTTCCTGGGTCACCGCCGTCTGCTTGCCGCGCAGTACATCAAGGGTGGCGTCGAGCATGTTCTCCAGCAGATCGCCCATGCGCAGGGTTTCCCGCGCGGCGTTGGCCAGCGCCAGACTCGGCGTGACCAGTGCGGTGGCATCGAGGTGACGCGGCTTGGCCCTGCCGTTGACCTCCGGGCGCTCCGGCAGCAACCACGCGCACAGTCGCGCCATCGGCCCGACGCTGGGCAGCAGAATCAGGCAGCGCGCAGTGTTGTAGAGCAGGTGGAAGCCGATGACCATTTCCTGCGGGCTGAAATCGAGGCTGTCGATCCAGTGCACCAGCGGGTCGAGCACCGGAATGATCAGCAACAGGCCGATCAGTTTGTACAACAGGCTACCCAGCGCCACTTGCCGGCCGGCGGCGTTCTGCATGCTGGTGCTCATGAACGCCAGCACGCCGCTGCCGATGTTGGCGCCAATCACCAGACCGATCGCCACCGGCAGGCTGATCACACTGGCGCCGGCCAGCGTCGCGGTGAGCAGCACGGCGGCGAGGCTGGAGTAGGAAATCATCGCGAACAGCGCGCCGACCAGGGCGTCGAGGAGGATGTCGCCGGTCAGCGAAGCGAATATCACTTTCACGCCTTGGGCGTGGGTGATCGGCGCGGCGGCTTCGACGATCAATTGCAGCGCGAGAATGATCAGCCCGAGGCCAATGGACACCCGGCCCATTTGCCCGAGCCGCGTCTGTTTGCGCGACAGAAAGAAAATCACCCCGAGGAAAATCAGCAGCGGCGACAGCCACGACAGGTCGAACGTCAGCACCCGCGCCATCAGCGCGGTACCGACGTCGGCGCCAAGCATGGTCGCCAGCGCCGGGGTCAGCGCCATCAACCCCTGGCCGACGAAGGACGTCACGAGCATCGCCGTCGCGTTGCTGCTCTGCACCATCGCGGTGACGACGATGCCGGCGACAAAGGCGAGCCAGCGCTTGGACATGTTCTGGCCAATCACATGGCGCAGGTTGGTGCCGTACACCCGCAGGATGCCGGTTCGGACAATGTGCGTGCCCCAGATCAGCAGGGCGACGGCGGAAAGCAGATTGAGCAGGGTGAGCATGCAGACCCCCTGTATTAGCAGTGCCCCAGAGGAGCAAGTTGACGGTACCGCGCGGTTTCTACGTTTTTGATACTTAAGCTGTAGTTGGCTAACGGTCTGGACGCCAGCATTGCACAGCTAAAGTGTCGATTGAAACAAAAGTGTCATGAAAAGCGCTTCATACACTCACCTGAATCCGACACGGTTCTGTGTGTTGCCGAAAATAAATGTGGGAGCGAGCTTGCTCGCGAAAGCGGTGGGCCAGCCTACATTTCTGTCGACTGACATGACGCCTTCGCGAGCAAGCTCGCTCCCACAGGGGTATTGCGTGCGTCTGGATTACCGGGTTACTGGCCCGGGATGTCCTTGCGCAGTTTCACCGGGTCTTGTTGCTGTTTTTTCTTGGCCATCGCGCCGCGCAGTTTGATGTTGATCGCCTCAACCGCCAGCGAGAACGCCATGGCGAAGTAGACGTAGCCTTTCGGCACATGCACGTCGAACGACTCGGCAATCAGCACAGTACCGACCACCAGCAGGAACGACAGCGCGAGCATTTTCAGCGACGGGTGCTTGTCGATGAACTCGCTGATCTTGCCCGACGCCAGCATCATCACCAGCACCGCCACGACAATCGCCGCGACCATCACCGGCACGTGGGAAACCATACCGACAGCGGTGATCACCGAATCCAGCGAGAAGACGATGTCGATGATCGCGATCTGGATGATGGTGTAGAGGAAGTTGCCGCCCTTGCCGCCGGGGGTGTCGTCGCTTTCGTCTTCGCCTTCCAGTGCGTGGTACATCTCTTGCGAGCTCTTCCACAGCAGGAACAGACCACCGAAGAACAGGATCAGGTCGCGACCGGAGATGCCCTGGCCGAACACTTCGAACAGGTCGGCGGTAAGGCGCATGACCCAGGTGATCGACAGCAGCAACAGGATGCGGGTGATCATGGCCAGGCCAAGACCGAAGATCCGGGTGCGCTGCTGCATGTGTTTGGGCATGCGGCTGACCAGGATCGAAATCATGATGATGTTATCGATGCCCAGAACGATTTCCAGGGCGGTCAGGGTAAAGAAGGCAACCCAGATTTCGGGGTTGGTCAGCCAATCCATGTGTATTCCTTTGAGCGAGTGTTAAACCGAAAAAGGTCCGGGCTTCAAACCGCGAAGCCAGGACCCGAAACGGTGAGTCTTGGGCTTATAGAGTGCTGAACACCGGGAAAGTCCCCAACAGCAGTGCAGCAATCAGGATGCAGATGCACACCAGAATCGCCCATTTCAGGGTGAAACGCTGGTGGTCACCGAAATCAATACCGGCCAGGGCCACCAACAGATAGGTCGATGGCACCAACGGGCTCAGCAAGTGGACGGGTTGACCGACGATCGAGGCACGGGCCATTTCCACTGCGGTAATCCCGTAGTGGCTGGCGGCTTCGGCCAACACCGGCAACACGCCATAGTAGAACGCATCGTTGGACATGAAGAAGGTGAACGGCATGCTCACCAACGCCGTAATCACCGCCAGGTACGGGCCGAGGAAATCCGGAATCACCGCCAACAGGCTCTTCGACATCGCATCGACCATGCCGGTGCCGCTCAGGATACCGGTGAAGATACCGGCGGCAAAGATCAGTCCGACCACTGCCAGCACGCTGCCGGCGTGAGCGGCGACGCGATCCTTCTGCATTTGCAGGCAAGGGTAGTTGACGATCATGGCGATACTGAACGCCACCATGAACAGCACCGGCAGCGGCAGCAGGCCAGCGATCAGGGTGCACATCAGGCCGAAGGTCAGAGCGCCGTTGAACCAGATCAGTTTTGGACGGCGGGCATCCGGGAATTGCGAGACGCTGATTTCGCTGTGATCGATTTCGTCGCCGGCCAGATGCAGCTCACCGAGGCGCGCTCGCTCACGTTTGCCGTAGAAGTAGGCGATGAGCAGAATCGCCACCACCCCGGCGGCCATGGCCGGGATCATCGGCACGAAAATGTCCGACGGATCGACATGCAGCGCACTCGCCGCACGCGCGGTCGGGCCGCCCCACGGGGTCATGTTCATCACGCCGCCGGCGAGAATGATCAGACCGGCCATGATCCGCGGGCTCATGCCAATGCGGCTGTACAGCGGCAGCATGGCGGCCACGCAGATCATGTAAGTGGTCGCGCCGTCACCATCGAGGGAAACGACGAGCGCCAGTACGGCGGTGCCGACCGAAACCTTCAGCGGGTCGCCCTTGACCAGTTTGAGGATCTTGCGCACGGCCGGGTCGAACAGGCCGGAGTCGATCATCAGGGCGAAATAGAGAATGGCGAACATCAGCATCACGCCGGTCGGCGCGAGCTTGGTGATGCCTTCGAGCATCATCGGGCCGATCTTCGGTGCGAAACCACCGAACAGGGCGAAGACAATCGGGATGATGATCAGAGCGATCAGCGCGGACAGGCGCTTGGTCATGATCAGGAACATGAACGTGATGACCATGGCGAAGCCAAGGAAAGTCAGCATGGGAATACTCCAGGCGTAGCGCGGCTAGTTGAGTGAGCGGATCGGGTCGGATCAGCGCAGAACGGGAAGCACGAGACGTACGGGCGGAGTCACAGCGAGGAGGCGGGCTACAGAGGACATCAGAATCACCATTGTTGTTGTTAATTGGGCCGTTCGTGCGAGGTATCACACGCATTGGCCAACCGGTCTGTTGCCGGAAGTGGAGGCGATCCTAATCGGGGAAGCTTTCAGCTACCTTTCGCTGGTGAAAGCTTTGAATGAACGGTCAACCGGCCGTCGGATGCGAACTACAGTCAACAAACACGGGAAGGAGGGCGTTCGACATGAGCGAATTGCACAGCGGCGGCTGCCACTGCGGACACATTCGTTATCAGTTCAGCGGGGCGTTGCAGGACATCGCGCACTGTCATTGTTCGATTTGCCGGCGAGTCAGCGGCGGCATCGTCACCACATGGATCACCGTGCCGGCAGCGAATTTCCAGTGGCTGGCCGGGACGCCGTCGCGTTATGCCTCATCGGACAGTTGTGCGCGATTCTTTTGCCCACAATGCGGCGCGCAATTGGCGCTGATGACGTTGCTCAGCCCCGACAGTATCGACGTGACCATTGCCACCCTCGATCACCCGGAACTGGCGCCCGCCGAGCGACATATCTGGACCGACAGCCAATTGCCCTGGCTGCATCTAGACGAACACCTGCCGGGCGAAGCCGAAGAAACGCTTTGATCAGAAGATAGACAGATCCAGCGGCCGCATCGCGCCCATCCAGATGGCATGCTCAGTGTGGTCGAGCAAGTCATCGCCGGTGTCCGGGTGCAGAAACACCACCAGACCTTTGCGGTTCAACGCCAGCCACGGCAATACATCACCGATCAACTCAGGGCCGAAGGCCAACTGGCAGCTCCAGTCCGGGTGCGGCCCGACCGGGCGCTCGTGGACGCGGCCCATCTTCAATGGAAACAACTGCGCCGCCGTTTCGCACAAGGCTCGCGCCTGGTCGATGGAACCCGCATCGAAATAAACGTGGGCGTGGTAGCCCTTGATCGCTTGCATCTGAAACCCTCGCAAATCGGTTCGAACCCTCGGCGTTGCCCGTATGTCACACGCCATACAAGGGATAACAAAAGGGATCAGCCATGAAAAATGCCGAAACCCCGACGGTGAAAGTGGTGCTCTATGGTGCCATGGCCAGCCTGGGCGGTGCGTTGATGGCTGAGTTGCTGCGCCGCCAGCACGAAGTCATCGCCATTCTCGACGATTTGACCGCACTCGCACCGCGTCCGGGCTTGCGTACCAAAAGCGGCGACCTGTTCGATTCCGAGCGGGTCAATCAAAGTGTCGCCGGCAGTTCGGCGGTCATCTGCTTATTGGATGCGCCGGGGTTGCCATTCAATAGCGACCACGTTGAGCGCTCGGTGGTGCTCGGGCCAGTCGAGCAGGTGCTGGCCGTCGATGCATTGGTCGATGGGCTGCAAGCGGCCAACGTTTCGCGGCTGTTTCTGGTGGGGGATTTTGGCGTGCTCGATGAGCCGGATGTCGACGATCGCCTGCAGCGCCACGCCGCCGAGGAAATTCGCGAAGCCCTGCAAAGCAGTCCGCTGCACTGGACGCTGGTCAATGCGCCACACGGTGTGGCCGGGCTGACGATTGAGCATTTCAGTCAGGTCGGCGGCAACCTCGAGCCGGGGCTGGCCGAACCGCTGGAGCGTTTGAATCGCGTAGCGGTGGGGATTGCCGATGAGCTGCGGCTTAATTTGCACGTAGGCCAGCATGTGAATTTCGTTGCGGCCAGCGAATAGGCTCTATACCGCGATGGCGGGCAGTGCGAGTCCATTGAGAGATTGTGCGCTGCTCGCCTGTTCCGCCATCAACCAATCGACAAATAGCTGAATCAGCGCACCCCGGCGTTTGCGTTGCGGCAGCACGACGTAATAACCGAGGCGCGACAGGGTGGTTTCGGCGATCGGTCGGCACAGCAATCCTTGGGTCAGCAAGTTATCCACAAGGTGCCGCCAGCCAATCGCCACGCCTTGCCCGCCGATTGCCGCTTGGATCAACAGCGTGTAATTGTCGAAACGCAATTGCCCCGGCGCTGGCGGCGTGCTGATGCCCAACTCGCGAAACAGTCCGCTCCAGTCAAACCAGTTACTGCTGTTTTCGCCACGCAAGTGCAACAACGGAAACTCCAGCAATGCTTGAGCGGGCAAGGGCAGGGCGCGGTCCTTGAGCAATTGCGGGCTGCACACCGGGAACACTTCTTCGCTGAACAGCCAATGGCTTTCGCCCTGTTTGAAACGTCCTTCGCCGAACAGAATCGCCACATCGATATCGGTGCGCAGCATGTTGTGGTTGCGTTCGCTGGTCACCAGGCTGACGTCGACGTGCGGATTGGCTTCGTGGAAACGGTGCAAGCGTGGCATCAGCCAGTACGCGGCGAAGGCGAAATCTGTGGCGACTTGCAGCACTTCATGTTGTTGCTGTGCGCTGATTGCGCTTAACCCTGCATCGATATTCTGCAAACCGAGGCTAACTTGCTCGAAAAGGATTGCACCGACTTCGGTTAACTCGATCCCACGATAGATGCGATCAAACAGCCGCGTGCCGAGCTGTTCCTCCAACCGTTTGATCTGCTGGCTGATTGCCGGTTGCGTGGTGCCCAGCTCGACCGCGGCAGCGGTAAAACTTCGATGACGGGCGGCAGCTTCGAAGGCACGCAACAGGTCGAGCGACAGATCGCCCAAGGCTTCATACATAAGCTGTGCTTATCCTAGTCATTGCCCGGCGCGGGCTTTACCCGACAGAGCATGGACTCCATGCTCGATCGCAGCAATGTCGCATAAATATTCACTATGGAATGCCGCGATCAGATGAAGCGCAAGAATATTCTTTTCATCATGGCCGATCAGATGGCCGCGCCAATGTTGCCGTTCTACGGCCCTTCGCCGATCAAACTGCCGAATCTTTCCCGCCTCGCCGAACAAGGCGTGGTGTTCGACGCCGCTTACTGCAACAGCCCGTTGTGCGCGCCGTCGCGTTTCACCCTGGTCAGTGGCCAGTTGCCGAGCAAGATCGGCGCCTATGACAACGCCGCCGATTTCCCTGCCGATGTTCCGACTTACGCCCACTATTTGCGCCGCCTCGGTTATCGCACCGCGCTGTCCGGGAAAATGCATTTCTGTGGTCCGGATCAATTGCACGGCTACGAAGAGCGCCTGACCAGCGACATCTACCCGGCTGACTACGGTTGGGCGGTGAATTGGGATGAGCCGGATGTGCGGCCGACCTGGTATCACAACATGTCTTCGGTGCTGCAGGCCGGGCCCTGTGTGCGCACCAATCAACTGGATTTCGATGAAGAGGTGGTGTTCAAGGCGCAGCAATACCTGTTCGATCACATCCGCGAGGACGGCGACCAGCCGTTCTGCCTGACCGTGTCGATGACTCACCCACACGATCCGTACACGATTCCCAAGGCATTCTGGGATTTGTACGACGATGCCGATATCCCGTTGCCTACAACCCCGGATCAACACGCACTCGATCCGCACTCGCAACGCCTGCTCAAGGTTTATGACCTGTGGGATAAGCCACTGCCTGTGGATAAGATTCGCGACGCGCGGCGGGCGTACTTCGGGGCGTGCAGCTATATCGACGCCAACGTCGGCAAACTCCTGCAAACCCTCGAAGAAACCGGGCTGATCGATGACACCATCATCGTTTTCTCCGGTGACCACGGCGACATGCTCGGCGAGAAGGGCCTTTGGTACAAAATGCACTGGTACGAAATGGCAGCCCGCGTGCCGCTGTTGATAAGTGCGCCTGGACAGTTTGCTTCAGGCCGAGTCAGTGCTGCTGTGTCGACCGCGGACCTGCTGCCAACCTTCGTTGAATTGGCCGGCGGCACGCTGCAACCCGGTTTGCCGCTGGATGGCCGTTCGCTGGTTTCACACCTTCAAGGCAAGGGCGGTCATGACGAAGTGTTCGGCGAATACATGGCCGAAGGCACCGTCAGCCCGTTGATGATGATCCGTCGCGGCCCTTACAAATTTATCTACAGTGAAAGCGACCCTTGCCTACTCTTCGATGTGAGCAACGATCCGCGCGAATTGGAAGAACTCAGTCAATCGCCGCAACATCGCCAGCTGTTCGACGATTTTCTCGCTGAAGCGCGGGCCAAATGGGATATTCCGGCAATCCATCGGCAAGTCTTGGCCAGTCAGCGCCGCCGCCGTTTTGTTGCCGACGCACTGACCATCGGCAAGCTGAAGAGCTGGGATCACCAGCCGCTGGTGGACGCCAGTCAGCAGTACATGCGCAATCACATCGACCTTGATGATCTGGAGCGCAAAGCACGTTATCCACAACCCTGCCAAAACCAATAATGTTAAGGGGAAGTCCATGCGTAAGTTATCCACAGTAGTGACGGTCGGCCTGCTCGCGTTGAGCAGCGCTTCGGCGTTCGCCGAGCAGAGCTGCGATACGGTGAAAATGGCCGACCCGGGCTGGAGCGACATTGCCGCGACCAACGCCATCACCGGGTTTCTGCTGGACGGCATGGGCTACAAGGCCAAGGTCGACACTCTCGCAGTGCCGATCACCTTTGGCGGTTTGAAGGATGGCCAGGTGGATGTCTTCCTCGGCAACTGGATGCCGGCGCAGCAGGGCTTCTACGACAAGTTCGTCGCCACCGGCGATGTCACGCAACTGGCGAAAAACCTCGACGGCACCGAGTTCACCCTCGCCGTGCCGGATTACGTATGGGACGCCGGTGTGCATGACTTTGCCGACCTGAACAAATACGCCGACAAGTTCGAGCGCAAGATCTATGGCATCGGCTCCGGCGCGCCGGCGAACATCTCGCTTCAGGAAATCATTAAGAAGAACGACTTCGACATGGGCCAGTGGAAACTGATCGAGTCCAGCGAACAGGCGATGCTGGCGGAAGTGTCGCGGGCGGTGAAAAAACAGAAATTCGTCACCTTCCTCGGCTGGACCCCGCACCCGATGAACGTGCAGCTGAAGATGCATTACCTGAAGGGTGGCGAGAAATACTTTGGCGACACCGGCAGCGTGTTTACGCTGACGCGCAAGGGTTACGCCGAGGCCTGTCCGAATGTGGGTAAATTGCTGACCAATCTTTCGTTCACTCAGGAGATGGAGAACAGCATCATGGCCGAGGTGGTGAACAAGAAAGTCAGCAATGCCGAGGCGGCGAAGGCGTGGATCAAGGCGAATCCGGCAGTGTTGGATAAGTGGCTGGAAGGGGTGAAGACGGCCGACGGGAAGGATGCGTTGGCGGCGGTGAAGGCGAAGCTTTGATTGTGGGGTGGCTGGAATTGGGCTTGGCTTAAGATTTTTGCCCCCTCACCCCAGCCCTCTCCCCCAGGGGGGCGAGGGGGAAAGGGAGCCGATATTTGTTGGATTCAAGACCTGAGTTCAACGCTGATTCCCCAGGTCGACGCATTCAGTTCAAACACCTCGATCAGTCCCCTCTCCCTCCGGGAGAGGGCTAGGGTGAGGGCTCTTTCCCTGACACCCTGATAACCTTGAATAAAACCCCAACCGCGAGGATCCATGGCCTTCCCCAGCCGCCACTCTCTCTTCCCCTTCCTCACCTGGCTCCCGCGGCAAACCCGCGCCAGCGTCGGACGGGACCTGATCGTCGGCCTCAGCGGTGCGATTCTCGCCTTACCCCAGTCGATTGCCTACGCACTGATCGCCGGGCTCCCACCTGAATATGGCCTCTACGCTGCGATCATCCCGGTGTTGATCGCCTGCTTGTGGGGTTCATCGTGGCATTTGATCTGCGGCCCGACGGCGGCGATTTCGATTGTGCTGTACGCCAGCGTCAGTCCCTTGGCCGTGCCAGCCTCGCAGGACTACATCACCCTGATTCTACTGCTGACGTTTCTGGCCGGGATTTTCCAGTGGCTGCTCGGCCTGTTGCGCTTCGGCGCGCTGGTGAATTTCGTCTCGCATTCAGTGGTGCTCGGCTTCACCCTCGGCGCGGCGGTGGTGATCGCCATCGGGCAGTTGCCGAATCTGTTGGGACTGGAATTACCGGCGAAAGCCACGGCGCTGGCGAGTTTGATGGATCTGCTGCAGCACCTCAGGGCTGTGGATAAGCCTTCGTTGGTACTCGGTGTGGCGACGGTGGTTGTCGGTGTGGTGTTGAAACAATTGCTGCCGCGCTGGCCGACGCTCTTGATCACCCTGGTACTGGCCAGCTTGTTGGTGTGGCTGTGGCCGGCGATGTTCGGCCGTGTGCATCTGGTCAGCG
Organism: Pseudomonas fluorescens; assembly: GCF_001648775.1. Taxonomy (GTDB): domain Bacteria; phylum Pseudomonadota; class Gammaproteobacteria; order Pseudomonadales; family Pseudomonadaceae; genus Aquipseudomonas; species Aquipseudomonas fluorescens_M. The sequence continues at coordinate 500,237 of NZ_LVEJ01000001.1, read as the reverse complement.
CATTCGTTGGGCGGTTGCCACCGTTTAGTGGGTTGCCGCTGGATCTGGATGTGATTCTGCGGTTGCTGCCCAGCGCCGTGGCGGTGGGCATGCTTGGACTGGTTACCAGCCTGTCGATTGCGCGCTCGATTTCGGCGCGCTCGCAGCAGTTGCTCGATGCCAATCAGGAAGTCCGCGCGCAGGGCTTGTCGAATATCGTCGGGGCGTTCTTTTCCGGATCGTTGTCGGCCGGATCCTTTACCCGCTCGGGGCTCAGTTACGAGGCGGGCGCGTGCTCGCCGCTGGCCGGGGTGTTCTCGGCGATCTGGGTGGCGTTGTTTGCGATTTTCGGCGCAGGACTGATTGCGCACATTCCGATCCCGGCCATGGCCGGGAGCATTCTGCTGATCGCCTGGGGGCTGGTGGATCATCGCGGCATTCGCGCGTTGCTGCGGGTCAGTCGCGCCGAATTCGTGGTCATGGCCCTGACCTGTCTGGCGACGTTGCTGCTGGAGTTGCAGACCGCGATCTACGCAGGCGTGCTGGCCTCGCTGTTTTTCTACCTCAAGCGCACCTCGCAACCGCGCGTGCAGCATTGGCGTGACGGTGAGGATGATGTGCTGCGCGTCGGCGGTTCGATCTTCTTCGGCGCCAGCCATTACCTGCAAGTACGCCTGCAACGCATGCACGGCGCGCGGGTGGTGATCGAGGCACAGCAGATCAACTTCATCGACTATTCGGGGGTGGAGATGCTGCATCAGGAGGCGCGGCGGTTGCTGAGCCAGAATCGCAGCCTGACGTTGCGCCGGGCGCGGCCGCAGGTGGTGGAGGAGTTACGGAAGCTGGAAGGGCCGGAGAAATGTCCGATCCGGTTTGAGGATTGATCAAAGACCGGCGGTGCGGCCATTCGCGAGCAAGCTCGCTCCCACATTTGATCGCATTCCACTGTGGGAGCGAGCTTGCTCGCGTAGCTTTTAAAGGGATAGTTGTCGGCGCAACTCTGTGAGCACCGGCGCCGTGTCGGGACGCACACCGCGCCACAAAAAGAACGCCTCGGCCGCCTGTTCAGCGAGCATCCCCAAACCATCCATCGCCACCGCTGCACCCTGTTCACTGGCCCAACGGCAGAACGCCGTCGGTTCCTTGCCATACATCATGTCGTAGCACAGGGTCTTGCCCGGCTCGATCAGGCTCGGCGCAATCGGCGGCACATCGCCAGTCAGGCTCGCCGATGTGGCGTTGATGATCACGTCCACCGGCTCGCGCAACCAATCGAAACCACTGGCCGATACCGGCCCCAGATCGCAGAACAACTCCGCCAGCAATTCAGCCTTGTCCACCGTGCGATTGGCAATGATCACCGACGCCGGTTGCTCCGCCAGCAACGACTCCAGCGCACCACGCACTGCACCGCCGGCACCGAGTAACAGGATGCGTTTGCCGGCCAGGCTGAATCCGGCGTTTACCGTCAGATCACGCACCAGTCCGGCGCCGTCGGTGTTGTCGCCGAGCAGCGAGCCGTCGGCCAGTTTGCTCAAGGTGTTCACCGCGCCGGCGCGTTCTGCGCGGGCAGTCAGGCTATTGGCCAGGCGGTAGGCGTCTTCCTTGAACGGCACAGTGACGTTGGCGCCGCGACCTTCCTGAAAAAACGCCGTGGCGCAGCCGGTGAAATCATCAAGCGGTGCCAGCAGGGTGCTGTAGTCGAGGCTCTGACCGGTCTGTTCAGCGAACAGTTTGTGAATCATCGGCGATTTGCTGTGGCCGATCGGGTTTCCGAAAACGACGTAACGATCCATCAGAGATCCTCAGGCCTGGGCCAGCCAGTCGCGGTCTTGCAGGAAATATTCGGTCAGGCGCGCTTCTTCACTGCCGGGCTCGGCCTTCCAGTCGTAGCCCCAGCGCACTTGCGGCGGCAGCGACATCAGGATCGATTCGGTACGTCCACCCGATTGCAGGCCGAACAGCGTGCCACGGTCGTAAACCAGGTTGAACTCGACGTAGCGGCCACGGCGGAATTCCTGGAATTCACGCTGTTGAGCGGTGAACGCATCGTTTTTGCGCCGTTGCACAATCGGCAGATACGCGTCGATGTAGGCGTCGCCGATGGCGCGCATGAAAGCGAAGCTGGTGTCGAAATCCCACTCGTTCAAGTCATCGAAAAACAGGCCGCCGATGCCGCGCGGCTCGTGGCGATGCTTGATGTGGAAGTAGGTGTCGCACCAGGCCTTGTAGCGCGGATAAACATCCGAGCCGAATGGCGCGCAGGCCTGTTCGGCGACGCGGTGCCAATGAATGCAGTCTTCTTCGTTGCCGTAATACGGCGTCAGGTCAAAGCCACCGCCGAACCACCAGACCGGCTCCTCACCTTCCTTCTCGGCGATGAAAAAGCGCACGTTGGCGTGGGACGTCGGCACATGCGGGTTGTGCGGGTGGATCACCAGCGACACGCCGAGGGCTTCAAAGCCACGACCGGCCAGTTCCGGGCGATGGGCGCTGGCCGAGGGCGGCAAGCCACTGCCAAAGACGTGGGAAAAGTTAACGCCGCCCTTTTCGATCAGCGTACCGTTCTCGATCACGCGGGTACGACCGCCACCGCCGGCCGGCCGGGTCCAGGCGTCTTCGACGAAGCGCGTGCCGCCGTCTTCGTTTTCGAGAGCCGCGCAGATGCGGTCTTGCAGGTCGAGCAGATAGGCCTTTACGGCGTCGGTGCGGGTCGTCATGGCTTCACCTTGGATCGGGCGGCGCCCCGCAGGCGGGCGACGCAAATGGGCGCGTAGCATACCACCGCAGACTGGCGCGCCGCAGTTGACGAAGATCAAGCATCGGAGTTGGATAGGGGGCTGACAAAAGACCCAAGGAGAGCAGGCAAATGGCAAAGCGTATCCAGTTCCGCGCCCACGGCGGCCCCGAAGTGCTCGAATATGTTGACTACCAACCCGCCGCACCTGGCCCGAATCAAGTGCGTGTGGCCAACAAGGCGATCGGCCTGAACTTCATCGACACCTATTTCCGCAGCGGCCTGTATGCGCCGCCAGCCTTGCCGTCGGGCCTGGGGGCTGAAGGTGCGGGCATCGTCGATGCCGTGGGCAGCGACGTGACCCGGTTCAAGGTCGGTGACCGCGTAGCGTACGGCAGCGGCCCGTTGGGGGCGTACAGCGAGTTGCACGTTTTGCCTCAGGACAATCTGGTGCACCTGCCCGACGAAATCAGTTTCGAAACGGCGGCCGGGGTCATGCTCAAGGGCCTGACCGTGCAGTATCTGCTGCGTCAGACTTATGAGCTCAAGGGTGGCGAAACCATTCTGTTCCACGCTGCGGCCGGGGGGGTCGGTTCGCTGGCCTGCCAATGGGCCAAGGCCTTGGGCGTGAAGCTGATCGGCACCGTCAGTTCCAAAGAGAAAGCTGATCTGGCCAAGGCCAATGGGGCGTGGGCGACGATCGATTACAGCCATGAAAACGTCGCCCAGCGCGTGCTGGAATTGACCGATGGCAAGAAAGTCCCGGTGGTCTATGACGGCGTCGGCAAGGACACCTGGCTGACTTCGCTCGACAGCGTGTCGCCGCGCGGACTGGTGGTGAGCTTCGGTAATGCTTCCGGTGCGGTGGACGGCGTGAATCTGGGGATTCTCTCCGCCAAGGGTTCGCTGTACGTGACCCGGCCAACGCTGGCGACCTACGCCAACAATGCCGAAAACCTGCAGCGGATGGCTGATGAACTGTTCGAGATGATCATCAGCGGCAAGTTGAAGGTGGACGTCAGCCAGCGTTATCCACTGGCTGATGCGGCGAAGGCGCAAACCGAACTGTCGGCGCGGCGCACCACCGGTTCGACCGTTCTGCTGCCCTGACACGCGGCCATCAAACGGAGCACCCGGACGCATCGTCATGACGCGTCCGGGTCGCTTCGCCGCTCCACAAAGAATGCTGTTTTGCCTGCCACGGTGGTTGCAAAGGCACCACGCGGCAGACGCTGCACCTGGATGCCCAGCACACCGGGCAACTTGAGCAATGCGCTGGCCTGCGCCTCGTGGTGCAAGGCTTGTTCGATAACGCGTTCTGCACCGGTCGGCAATCGGTCCTCAGCGATGAGCAGGTGCAGATGCGCACCGTCAGCCTGTCGATCAAGCCGCACCTGCACATCCGAGGCGTGCAGCTCAGGCAGTTTCTCGGCGAGCACGCTGAGAACCTGTCGCTGAGTGACAATCGCACCGCCCAGCTTGATCGAGGTCTCGACTCGCCCTTCCAGTTCCAGTATTGGCAGAGCGCTGCCACAGGCGCACGTTGATTGCCTGCCAAGGACGCGCCCACGATCGCCAATGCGATACCGCAGTAAAGGCACGTGATCGGGCAGCAAAGGCGTCAGCAGAAACTCACCGGTTTCGCCGTCGGCCAGCGCTCGCAGGCTCAGCGGGTCGACCACCTCAAGCAGCATGGCGTCTGCATGCAAATGGTAGAAACCCTGTTCGAGGTGCGCGCACTGGAACCCGATCGGGCCGGTTTCAGTCGAGCTATAACCCAATGAGCGTATGTTCAGCGCCGGCCAGTCCCGAGCCAGTTGCTCGCGTAGCGGCTGATGGCAGGGTTCGCCAATGTAGTAGAGCCACTTCAAACTGCTCAATTGCCCCTCACTGCCATCGGCATGATTGAACAGCGCCGCGGCAAACGAAGGGGTGCAGATCAGCGCATCGGCCGCTTGTGCATGAATCAAACCGGCAATACGCGCGATGCCCATCAAGGCGCCGGCAGGCAGCAGACGCGCACCGATGTGCTGGACGATGGCCGCCGCGTATTGAATGGCGCCCTGCATTTCACCGGGCGTCAGACAATTGATGACGACACGCGGGAGTTCATCGGTTGCACCAAACATCCGCGCGCCCAAGGGCACGATGCTGTCGTTGAATGTCCAGGAATGGGTGATGTGCTTGCGCAGACCCGTGCTGCCACCCGAGGTCAGCGTCAACCCGCCGCCCGACCCACGGTGTGACGCTTCACCGAGATGGCTAAACAGCAATCCGCCCTGTTCATCCTCTACGGCCAGGACCGGCAACCGATGCAGATCCTTCAAGGTCCGTACCTGGCGAATTTGCGGACACCACGTGCAGAACCATGGCAATGACCGCGCATGGGTCAATTTATGCGCGAAGGCGTCTGTTGCAGCCGCGTCAATGGCTGTCGAACTGGCATGCATCATCGAGTCACTGGGCATGACGCGGCTCTCCCTGACGAATGTTCAATTCGGCGAACCCGTCGTTAATGGCGCTGGCCAGATGCTCCAACTGGACCTGGTTGTGATTGGCGCTGATGGCCAGGCGCAGGATCGCTTCGCCTTTGGCCACCACCGGAAACAGGGCCGTGGTGACCGCGATGGCGTGCCTGCGCAGATGCAACGCCAGGCGGATGGCGTCACGCTCGGCGCCGACCCGGACAAAACGTATGGGTGAAGCAATCTGGTGGTTGCCCAGCACCGGCCCGAGCAGATCATCAACGACCGCCACATTTCGCCATAGTGAGGCCTGCAACCGGCCCAACTGCGCAGAAAGATGAATTCTGGCCGAGGCGACTGCCGCGCCGACACCGCCCATGGACAGTGGTCCACCGAAGGTATAAGTCGAGGCATGGCGCCGAATCAGCTCGGCATCCGCTGCCGTCAGCACAGTAATCGCACCGCCGGTTGCACCGAAGGCCTTGGACAATGACGACAGCAGGATCAGGCGATTGCGCAACGGCTCAACTGCGACATCAAGTGCATAACCGCCCCCGTCCTGGCCATGGATCGAAGTACCGTGAGCGTCATCCGCATACAGGTAACCTTCAAAGCGCTCTGCCAGTTGCAGCAGTCGACTGACGGGATAAAGCCCGCGCATCGAGCCAATGCTGTCAGTCAGGATAATCGGCGTATTGCCGGCAGCGACAGCACTGGAGCAGGCGTCTTCGACTTGCTGGAGATCGCTGCAATCGCAGCGCCGCACCGGGCCGAACTGCCACAGAATGCCTTGCAGGACTTGCATCGAAGCATGGGCCGCACGGTCAACAATCCAGCCCGGGCCACGACGCAGGGGATACGACGGCAACTCACCGGAACCCAATAGCGGCAAACAACCAAGATGGGCACTGCCCACCGAGTTGAACGTGACCGTATGCCCCTGGAATATGCGGTTCAACTGCTCATCGAGTTCACGCATCGGTGGTAGCAGCGCTCGGGTCCGGGCGGCAGCGAACTGCACACCAAAGGACTCGACGGCTTGCACTGCGCCTTGAATCAAGCGGGGATCGCTCTCAAGTCCCAGATAGGAACATGAAAGAAATTCGGTCAACTGCTCGCCGCTACCCAACTCAATGACCTTGCCTTCGCGCTTTTCCAGTTTCAGGCCATTGAGTCCGGCATCGAACAATTGCTGCTGATCGTCACGCGCCTGACGCACGCGGTTCTTGACCCAATTGACGGTCGGGTGAGGCGTATTCATCGAGATACCTGCACAGGTGATGTCTGGCGGTAGACCTGTACCCGCCAGAGTTGGGTTTTTTCTCGTGCGATTGCGTCCTGAAACTGCGCGGTGACGTCGCAGAAGCCTTGGCAATCGGGCTTTACCACATGCAAATGGCCGCGAATGACCGTCAGTGCGTGCTCGCCCAAGGCAGGCTGAATTTGCTGCAGGACGCGGGTGCCGACCGCCGGGGGCAAGAATGACGGCACATCGGAAAGCGATACAAAATCGACATCCCGGCAGTGCGCAACGCAGTCGAAAATATCGCCCTGCACCACGCTCAACTTGCACTCCCCGAGCGCCTTGCGAGCCTGCTGGAAAAGTTGCGGATCACACTCCAGCGGAAAGCCTTGCTCATATCGCAGCTCACCGAAAAACAGCATTTGTAGGAAAAAGCTTTCGCGCACGACCTGCGTGGTGAACAAGGTATGGAAAATACCCAGATAGGCCTCGCGGGAGCTGATCCCCAGGTTATTGCGGGGAAATGCGCCGCGGTACAGCAGCGAATTGAGTACCGCGGCATTTCCCAACAATGCGACCACGGCTTTCCAGCGCCTGCGAGGGAAGTGGCTTTGGTAATAGGCCGATTGTTCCCCCAGCTCGCGGCACTGAAAGATCGCTCGGCCGGCCTTGCCGGTGAACAGTCCGTTGACCTTTGCCAATCGTTGTAGAGTCTGCTCGAAGGCACCCAGGTAGATCGGTGCTTGCCAGTGCCGGGAATGAAACAGGTCGTTCAGCCAGCGGCGATCCGGTGGCGGCAGGTCCAGATGGCGAAAAATGGACTGGCGCTGTTGCGCCGTAGTGCTTGAGCAATAGCCCATGAAGTCCATGAATGACGGGTGATCGGTCTGTTCCAGCAGGGCAAAACGCAGACGGGTAAAGGCCAGTTGCGGCGCGCTGATATCAGCGCAAGTCAGACGGGCCGGTCTGCGCGCCAGCAACGGCAGAACCCGCCCGCCACAACCGGCAACGGCCACCACATGCGTGGCCTGCTTGGGTAAAATCGCATACTCGAGCGCCGTGTCCTCATCCCCCAACGCGTAGTTCAACCGCTCGAAGTAATCAGCCATGTCGACCTCCACCTGCCCGGCGTGCAGATAAATGTGAGGGGCTCATGATTTATCCAGGGCATGGAGGAATTCGTAGCGGGGCGCATCGCCGTTTTGCCAGGCTTCGTACTGCTTATAAACCGCGTCGAGCATATTGCCGGTCAGGCGCAGGCTGGTTTCCATCACGGTGGCGATGGCATCCCAGTCAGCCTGGTGCTTGCAGGTCCGCTGCAGGATGAGTTTGATCTCGTTGAAGTGCTCGACATCGATATCCGAGTGGGCGATGAAAAACGTCAGTTGCGCGGGCTTCAGCGCCAGCGTTTCGCTCAGTTTGTCGATCAGCGGAGTAATGAAGTGATAGGCGTTTTCCGCCCAGTAACTGTATCCCAGCCGTTGTAACGGATTACCGGTAAAAGAAATCCAGTACAAGTAAGCAATCAGTACTTCAGTTTCAGGAAGTGCTGGCGGGATATCAAAAACCTCATTTTTCAATCCCAGACTCATGACATCATGTAGAGCCATTTTTTCATGACCGACTTCTTGCGCCGCATGCTCAAAGCAGAACTTCGCATAAACAGGATTATCGGCATGTCGCACACCGACCAACCCCTGGTTTCGCGCGTTGTGCGCAGTGTAATGAAAGGTCTCGATCATATAGATAGCATATAACGCTCTGGAAACACTGCCCTCGCGGATGGCTTTGACCAGCCGGGAGTTATCCAGGATATCGCTCCACGCTTTTTCAATTCGTTGATCGAGCACAATCAATTGCTGTTCAAAACTGACGGATGCATTCATCGCGACTCTCCGGGGAGTTGGCGTTCATGGGAAAGGGTTGTTGCAGCGCTGTGAGGATTTGCCGCCATTGCGCAGACAGCAGCCAGTAGTCGCCGCGAGCGCGATGTTCGATATGAAGTGAGTTGGAGGTGATCGGGGTCAGACCAAAACGCTGGAACAGTCGCCGCTGGGGCGATCTGCACATGGCGGTAATGCCTTGATAACCGCGATCGATGGCCCATTCGGTGGCGGTCGCCAGCAGGCCGTTGATTGATACCGGCCGGTGTTGTTGAGAATGAGTGATCAGGCGACTGAACTCGACATGACGTGCCAGCGCCACAGTCGGCGAAACGTGCTGGTGAGCCAGCGAGGCCCATTCGAAAGGCGCCGGAGTCGCTCTTAAAACCGCCACGATCTGATCGCGCTGATACAGCAGGAAATGAGTACTGCGCGAGGCGATCGCCAGGCTGGTCTCAAGCGCCCGGGCTCTTGAGGTCAACATGTAATGCTGTAATCGAAGACGAAATTGCCGACCGATAAATCGCTCGAACTCGAGCGGGTCGCAACCCGCCTCAAGTATCACGACGCGATAATCACCTTGCTGACGAGTTAATGTCTGTTGAAGACCCTGGAGATAATCCCTGAGTTGCAAATCCGTAGTATCCATTCAATCTCCGCAAACGTGAACTTATCGAAGTTTTCTGCGCGCATTGAAAGGATGGATGCTTTTAGAAATATCGCCACTGCGCGACTTCTGATAATGACGTGGGAAAAATTACTGATATTTCGAACTTAATGATTTATCTGACGCACAGCGCAACATGAACAACGAACTGTTTAAGTTGCACGATCTGTTTAAAAAGAAATAGTCGGCATGCGCAAAACTCCTCGGTGAATACCACCGAGGAGTACGCCATCAATCAGAATGCAATAAACGCGTCAGTCCGGACGAATGACGTTACCGGACGCCAGGTCGCGGATGACGCTAGGGTTTTTCCGACCACCGAGGCTGCCGCCCAGCACCAGGTCAATCTGACCACGGAAATATTGCTCGACCCGCAAGCGTGTACGCGCCGCCGGCCGGCCTTGCGGATTGGCTGATGTTGAAATCAACGGCCCGACCATCGAACACAGATCGCGCACCTGAGGATGGTCGCTGACCCGCAGCGCCACGGTGTCGTGGATGCCGGTCACCCACACGGGCAACAGGTTCTGATGCGGTACCAGCCACGTGTTCGGCCCCGGCCAGGTGCTGGCCATGCGGTCGATCCATTCTTGCGGGAAGTCTTCGAACAGGAAATCGAACTGGCGAATGTTGTCGGCGACCAGTATCAGGCCCTTGTCCGCCGAGCGATTCTTGATCGCCAGCAGTCGATCCACCGCCTCTTCGTTCCACGGGTCGCAACCCAGCCCCCAGACGGCTTCGGTTGGATAGGCAATGACCGCCCCGGCGCGAATCTCTCGTGCGGCTTGTTGCACACGCCAACTGTTGACCATGAAAAAACTCTCCGCAAACAGGTTTCGCGCAGTTTACCGATCTTCCTAGTAAAACCCAGCCTGTAAAAACGTTAGTTCACTCGCGCAAACCAGCGGCCATTTTCATTCACCGCCCGGCCCTCCATCTCAAGCTCGGTGAGGGCTGCCAACACTTTCGGTAACGTCCAGCCGCTGCTGTCAGCCAGGCCCTCACTGGTGTGCGGCGCGGCGTGGAGCAGGGCGAGCAACGGATGATCCGCTTTCGCTGTGTCTGTGGATAACGGCAAGCGCTGCCAGCCTCGCAAGGCTTCGAGAATGTGTTCGATGGTTTCCACCAGCACTGCGCCATCGCGGATCAATTGGTGACAGCCGCGCGCGCCGGGGTGATGGATCGAACCGGGAATCGCATACACCTCGCGCCCCTGTTCTGCCGCCAGCCGCGCGGTGATCAGTGAACCACTGGCCACACTGGCCTCAACCACCAATACGCCAAGGGATAAACCGCTGATGATCCGGTTGCGGCGCGGGAAGTTGCTCGCCGTCGGCCCGGCATCCAGCGGAAACTCCGAAAGCACCGCGCTGCCCGAGGCGATCATGGCGTCCGCCAGGCGTTGATTGCGCTGTGGATAAAAATTTTCCAGGCCGGTGCCGAGGACACCGACCGTCAACCCGCCAACATCCAGCGCGGCCTGATGCGCAGCCGCATCGATACCCAGTGCCAAACCGCTGGTGATGACAAAACCGGCCCCGGCAAGGCAGCGGGAAAACGCCGCAGCAGTGTCCATTCCCGGACGTGAGGCGCGACGGCTACCCACCATCGCCAGCTGCGGTTTCTCCAGAATCAGTGGATCGCCCGCCACGAACAACAGGGGTGGCGGATCCGCAATTTGTCCGAGCAACGCCGGATAATCGGCCTGGTCCCACATCAGCAAATGATGCTCCGGCCGCTCTAGCCAGCGCATTGCATGACTGGCGCCGTCGCGAACTTCGGGACACCGTCGCGCTTCGGCGCAGGCCGCCGGTAAACCCAGCGAACGCCAGGCGCTGGCCGGCGCGCTGATGGCTTTGGATGCCGAGCCGAAGGCTTCGAGCAGCTTTGTAAAACGCTTGGGACCGATTTCCGGCAAGCGGTGCAGGCGCAAACGCGCTTCCAGTTCCGCTGGGGAAACCGGCGTACAGACAGGCAATATCATGGATCATCCTTGATCGTTATAAGCCCCGAACCATTCGGAACAAGCTGTGGATAAGTCTGTTGGTAACTTGTGAAGCAAGCTTACGGATTTCGCACCTTGTCAAGCACCGCCAGCGAGCGTGAAGCGTTGAGAACGAGGCCGTAGCTGAGTTTGTCGTAGGTGCGGAACACCATCAGCAATCCGGCGCGTTCGTCGGGAATTTTCAGTGGCTGGCCAGTAATGCGGTCACGCACGGTTTCGCCGGTTTTCATCACCACCAAAACGTTGCCTTCGGCGAGACCATCGCGCTTGCCTTTGTTTAATGTGACCACATCCATCACGCCAATCTGGGTGACGCCGCGTGGGACATCGATGATCACGCCGTTGATACTGGTGGTCGGTGCGCTGGGCATGAAGGTCGAGTTGATCGAGCGCTCTTCGCCGCTGAACAAACGGTCGCCGAGGCGTACCTCCTGAGTCGTACGTTGCAAGGCGAGGGTGGCGACGTCGCCTTCGGTTGCCACAATCTCACCGCCGCCGATATCGTCGGCGTTGATCCCGAGGAACTCCTTGGTCTGTGGATCGGTGTAGACCTTGCCCTGACGGAAGATGCCGTAGACCGGTTGATCGGGGTCGAAATGGCCACGCGCGAAGATCCGGTCACCGGTACCGCTGAGCACGCGTTCAGCATCGCCGGCGACGATGTACGGCGCCTTGTCGAAGTCCTCGACCTTGTCGACGATACGGTTGCTCAGCAGAAAACTGTTGATCGATTTCAGCGGAATGCTCGGGATTGCCTCAGCCACCGGGCTGGTGCGAATGCGTGGCGAGAGCTTGATGGTGCCGCGCGACTCACCGCGATTGACGGTCAGACGCGGCTGGCCATCGACATAACTGAGCGTCAGCGTGTCGCCGGGATAGATCAGGTTGGGGTTTTCGATTTGCGGATTGGCCCGCCACAGTTGTGGCCACTGCCAGGGTTCGCGCAGGTATTTGCCGGAAATGTCCCAGAGTGTGTCCCCCGAAACCACCGTGTATTGCTGTGGAAAACCATCCCTGAGTTGCACTTGCCCTTGTGCCACGCCGGCCGAAGCCAACAGCAGCAGGGCGAGTAGTGTTTTCCTCATGCAGTGAATCCCTTTATCATGTGCATTCGCGTGAACCGTCAGAGCCCCCGTGGCTCGCTTCTGATTTTGTAGAAGCTACGCTTCACAACGGTAGCCTGCATCTTCGGACCTGCCAGGCCATCGCCCGACTTTACTCAACATGTGCAGCAATCAAAGCCTATGGCCATTTTAAACATCCTCGAATTCCCGGACCCGCGTCTGCGCACTATCGCCAAGCCTGTGGCTGTAGTGGACGACGAAGTGCGTCAGTTGGTCGATGACATGTTTGAAACAATGTATGAAGCGCCGGGCATCGGCCTTGCCGCGACCCAGGTCAACGTGCACAAACGTATCGTCGTGATGGACCTTTCCGAAGACCGCACCGAACCGCGGGTGTTCATCAACCCCGAGTTCGAATCGCTGACCGAAGAAATGGAGCAGTACCAGGAAGGCTGCCTGTCGGTACCGGGTTTCTACGAAAACGTCGACCGCCCGCAAAAGGTCAAAATCAAGGCGCTGGACCGCGACGGCAAGCCCTATGAGCTGATCGCCGAAGGCCTGCTCGCGGTGTGCATCCAGCACGAATGCGACCACCTCAACGGCAAATTGTTCGTCGATTACCTGTCCACGCTCAAACGCGACCGGATCAAGAAGAAACTGGAAAAGCAGCACCGCCAGAACGCTTGATGCCCCTCTTCAAAGGCTTGCTGCGGCAAGCCTTTTTCTTTTTATGAGACTCCCTTCATGACTGAGCCACTGCGCATCGTTTTTGCCGGTACCCCGGAATTCGCCGCCGAACACCTCAAGGCCCTGCTGACCAGCCCTTACGAGATCGTTGCGGTCTACACCCAACCGGATCGTCCGGCCGGTCGCGGGCAAAAACTGATGCCGAGCCCGGTCAAACAGCTCGCGCTGGAAAACAATATCCAGGTGTTGCAGCCGCCGACCTTGCGCAATGCTGACGCTCAAGCCGAGCTGGCCGCGTTGAAGCCGGACTTGCTGGTGGTGGTCGCCTACGGCTTGATCCTGCCGCAAGTGGTGCTGGATATTCCGCGCCTGGGCTGCATCAACAGCCACGCCTCCTTGCTGCCACGCTGGCGCGGAGCCGCGCCGATTCAACGCGCCGTGGAACACGGTGACGCGGAGAGCGGCGTGACCGTGATGCGCATGGAAGCCGGCCTCGACACCGGGCCGATGCTGCTCAAAGTCGTCACGCCAATCAGCGCCGAAGACACGGGCGGCAGCCTGCATGACCGTCTCGCCGAGATGGGCCCACCGGCCGTGGTGCAAGCGATTGCCGGCCTCGCTGCTGGCACGCTGGAAGGCGAAGTGCAGAACGATGAGCTCGCCACCTACGCGCACAAACTCAACAAGGATGAAGCACGCATCGACTGGAGCCGTCCGGCGGTTGAGCTGGAGCGACTGGTCCGCGCCTTCAACCCATGGCCAATCACTCACAGCAGCCTCAACGGTGAAGCACTGAAAGTGCTGGCGGCGACGCTTGCCGACGGTAAAGGCGCGCCAGGTGAAATCCTCAGCGCCAGCAAGGACGGCCTGGTCGTCGCCTGCGGCAAACAAGCGCTGTGCCTGACCCGCCTGCAATTGCCCGGCGGCAAAGCGCTGAATTTCAGCGACCTGTTCAATAGCCGTCGTGAGAAGTTCGCTGTCGGCACGGTGCTCGGCGCAGCGGTGGACGCGCAATGAACCCTCGTCTGGCCGCCGCCAAGGCACTCGCCGCCGTGCTCAGCGGCAAAGCCTCGCTGAACAGCTCCCTGCCGACGCAACTGGACAAGGTCGACGATCGCGATCGCGGTTTCACTCAGGATCTGGCGTTCGGCACCGCACGCTGGCAGCCACGCCTGTCGGCGCTGGCGGAGAAGCTGCTGCAGAAACCGTTCAAGACTGCCGACGCCGATGTCGAAGCGTTGCTGCTGGTCGGTCTCTACCAATTGCTCTACACCCGCGTACCGGCCCACGCCGCCATCGGTGAAACCGTAGGTTGCGCCGACAAGCTGAAAAAGCCGTGGGCCAAGGGCCTGCTCAACGCCGTGCTGCGTAACGCTCAGCGCGAAAGCGAGACGATTTTTGCCGAGCTGGAGCGTGATCCGGTGGTGCGCACCGCTCACCCGCGCTGGCTGCAAAAATCCCTGAAGGCCTTCTGGCCTGAGCAGTGGGAAGCGATTTGCGAGGCGAACAACGCGCATCCGCCGATGATCCTGCGGGTCAATCGCCGCCATCACAGCCGCGACGCTTACCTCGGCTTGCTGACCGAAGCCGGGATTGCCGCGACGCCGTGTGTTTACAGCCGCGACGGCATCGTTCTCGAAGCCGCCGCCGACGTGCGCAGCTTGCCGGGTTTCGCCGAAGGCTGGATCAGCGTGCAGGACGAAGCCGCGCAACTGGCCGCCGACCTGCTCGATCTGGCGCCGGGCCAACGCGTGCTCGACGCTTGCTGCGCCCCCGGCGGCAAGACCTGCCACATTCTTGAAGCCGAGCCGGCACTGGCCGGTGTCGTCGCGGTGGATCTGGAAGCCAAGCGGCTGGTGCGCGTTAAGGAAAACCTTGAACGCCTGGGTCTGGATGCCGAACTGATCGCCGCCGACGGTCGCGACACCGCGAAATGGTGGGACGGCAAACCGTTCCAGCGCATCCTGCTCGACGCCCCGTGTTCGGCCACTGGCGTCATTCGTCGCCACCCGGACATCAAGCTGACCCGTCAGCCGGACGACATCGTCGCCCTTGCGCAACTGCAAGGCGAGCTGCTCGACGCCATGTGGAAAACCCTCGAAGTCGGCGGCATCCTGCTTTATGCGACCTGCTCGACATTGCCGACCGAGAACACCGAAGTCATCGCCGCGTTTCTTGAGCGCACGCCCGGCGCCCGCGAACTGGACCTGGCCACAAGTGCCGGGATCAAGCAGCCCCATGGTCGCCAATTGCTGGCCCAGCAGGGCGGGCATGACGGGTTCTACTACGCCAAGCTGATCAAGATCGCTGCCGCGCGCGGCTAAACGGATTCAACGGAGTGACTGGATGAAAATCATCATCCTCGGTGCAGGACAGGTCGGCGGTTCGCTGGCCGAGCATTTGGCCAGTGAGGCCAACGACATCACCGTGGTCGACACCGACGGCGAGCGCCTGCGCGACCTCGGCGACCGCCTCGACATCCGCACCGTGCAGGGCCGTGGCTCGCTGCCGTCGGTGCTGCGTCAGGCCGGTGCCGACGACGCCGACATGCTGGTCGCGGTAACCAACAGCGACGAAACCAACATGGTCGCCTGCCAGGTCGCCCACACGCTGTTCCACACCCCGACCAAGATCGCCCGGGTGCGCGAAGCGTCCTACCTCCATCGCGAGGAACAGTTGTTCCAGAACGAAGCGATCCCGGTCGACGTGCTGATCAGCCCCGAGCAAGTGGTGACCAACTACATCAAACGCCTGATCCAGCATCCGGGCGCGTTGCAGGTGATCGATTTCGCCGAAGGCGCGGCGCAACTGGTGGCGGTGCGCGCCTATTACGGCGGGCCGCTGGTCGGCCAGCAACTACGGCAGTTGCGCGAACACATGCCGAATGTCGAGACCCGCGTTGCGGCGATTTTCCGCCGTGACCGGCCGATCCTGCCGCAAGGCGATACGGTGATCGAGGCCGATGACGAAGTCTTCTTCATCGCCGCCCGTGAGAATATTCGCGCGGTCATGAGCGAAATGCGCCGTCTCGACGAAACCTATAAACGTATTGTCATCGCGGGTGGCGGGCAGATTGGCGAGCGTCTGGCCGAGGCCATCGAAAGCCGTTATCAGGTGAAGATCATCGAGATGAACCCAGCGCGTTGCCGGTATCTCTCCGACACCCTCGACAGCACCGTGGTGTTGCAGGGCAGCGCGTCAGATCGCGACTTGCTGCTGGAGGAGAACATCGCCGACGCCGACATTTTTCTCGCGCTGACCAACGATGACGAAGCCAACATCATGTCGTCGCTGCTGGCCAAACGGCTGGGCGCGAAGAAGGTCATGACGATCATCAACAACCCGGCCTACGTCGACCTGATTCAGGGCGGCGACATCGACATCGCCATCAGCCCGCAACTGGCGACCATCGGCACGCTGCTGGCCCACGTGCGCCGTGGCGATATCGTCAGCGTGCACTCATTGCGGCGCGGTGCGGCGGAAGCCATCGAGGCGATTGCCCACGGCGATGCGAAGTCGAGCAAGGTGATTGGCAGGCCAATCGAGAAGATCGGCCTGCCGCCGGGCACCACGATTGGCGCGGTGATCCGCAATGAACAAGTGATCATCGCCCACGACGACACGGTGATCGAAGCGGGCGACCATGTGATTCTGTTCCTTGTGGATAAAAAGCATATTCGCGATGTGGAGAAGCTCTTCCATGTGGGGTTGAGCTTCTTCTGAGGTTTGCGCTGACGGCACTGGCCCCTTCGCGAGCAGGCTCGCTCCCACATTTGGAATGCGTTTCCCCTGTGGCAGCGAGCCTGCTCGCGAAGGCGGTCTCAATACACCTCATCAACATCTGACACCCAAGAAAGGAATCCACCAATGCTCGAATCCCTGGAAAAAATGCTCGCCAAGGGTGTGGATAACTCCCTGCTGCGCTTCGGCCTGGGCAAGGGCTATCTGGACCTTGGCGAAAACGCCAAGGCTGCCGAGCATTTTCAGCGCTGTGTCGGTTTCGATCCCAAGTATTCGGCGGCGTGGAAACTGTTAGGCAAGGCGCAACTTGCGCAGGGCGATCACGCCGCCGCGCGTAATGCGTGGGAACAGGGTCTGGAGGCGGCCCGCGCCCATGGCGACAAGCAGGCCGAGAAGGAAATGACGGTGTTTCTGAAGAAGCTCGATCGTCAGGCGCAGTGAATCAGAGATAACGCAGGCCGATGCCTTCGGGGTCCACCGTCACCACTTCCATCCGCACACGCGGCGCGCCTGTGGGTAAATCCTGCACTTGGCCATAAACCACCGCACCTTTGGGCAACGACGCCAGGCTCGGATGCTGGACATACACGCCAGTGGGCGACAGGTTGCGCGTCTGCCCCAGGCATTCGCCGAAGCTGTCGTGGGTGATCTTGATGCGAAACGATTTGCGGTGTTCGGACATCTGCTGCGCCCTTGAATGAACGGTTGTGGATAACCTCGCCAGTAGAGGTTATCCACAGATCATGCCAATCACATCTAAATAGCTCAGTACCAGCGCTCTTCGCCCGGCGGACGTTTCTTGAAGCGCTTCATGCTCCACATGTACTGGCTCGGATACGCCGCCACGTAACGCTCAACCACTTTGCTCATCGCCGCACAGGATTCAGCCGTGTCGGTGCTGTACATGGCTTGCGGCGCCGCTTCGAGGATGACTTTGTAGCCAGAACCGTCGGGCAGGCGCAGCGCATGCAGGAACACGCCGACTGCCTTACCGCCCGCCAACATGTTCGGCACGAATTTGCTGGTCAGTGCCTGTGTGGCGAAGAACGGCACGAAGATCCCGGCGGATTCGGCCGGTTCCGGGTCGGCAGGAATACCCACTGCACCACCTTTGCGCACTTCCTTGATGACGCTGAGGATGCCTTCCTTGGTGGAAGCAGCGACTTTGTTGCCCAGTTGCACGCGCTGTTTACGCAGCAATTCATCCACAGCCTTGAGCTTCGGCGGGCGATAGAAAATGATCGGTTTGCACTGGCTGCAATAGAAGTGGTTGAGCACTTCCCAGTTGCCGAGGTGGCTGGTGATGCCGACCACGCCTTTGCCCGAGGCCAAGGCGTCTTTCAGCACGTCGAGGCCTTCGACTTCGCGCACCAGATCGATTGAGCGCTGCGCCGGCCAGATCCACGCGCAGGCGCTTTCGGTCAGCGACTTGCCGATGTCTTTCAGGCTCTGCCCGACCAGACGCTCACGCTCGGCCGCATTCATCTGTGGAAAACATTTGGCGAGGTTGATCCGCACCACGTCGCGGGAGCGGTTGGGGGTTTTCCACATGATCCAGCCGATCGCCGAACCCACGGCCTGCACGGCCCGCCATGGCAGCAGGGCAAACAGCCGCAGAGCGCCTACCAGCAAGGCGCCTTTAAACTTTTCCACAGGTCACTCCTGATCTTGTGCGGTGCGCGAGGCGGCCATTCTAACCGCCGTTGGCGAGCTGCGCGTAGCGGTCGCAATCCCGGGTGTGGTCCATGACCATGCCCGAAGCCTGCATCAACGCGTAGCAAATGGTCGGGCCGACGAACGTGAACCCGGCCTTTTTCAGGGCTTTGCTCATCGCCAGCGCTTCGGGGGTGATCGCCGGGACTTCGCTGCGATCCTTGAAATGATTGATGATCGGTTGGTCGTTGACGAACGACCAGAGGAACGCCACCGGATCCTCCAGCGCCAGCCAGGCTTGGGCGTTACGCCGGGCGGCGTTGAGTTTGAGGCGGTTGCGGATGATCCCCGGATCGAGCATCAACTCGTCGATTTCGGCGTCGCTCATCTGCGCTACGCGCTGTACGTCGAAGCCGAATAACACTTCGCGATAACGCTCGCGTTTGCGCAACACGGTGATCCAGGACAACCCGGCCTGGAACCCTTCGAGCAAAAGCAACTCGAACAAACCCTGCGCATCGCGTAGCGGCGTGCCCCACTCCTGGTCGTGATAAGCCATGTACAGCGGATCTTCGGTACACCAAAAGCAGCGTGGCATAAGGCTCCAGGGGGCGTGCGCAGCAATGAATCGGGTATACTCCCGCTCTTTAAATCGCAGCCCAAGAAACAGGTGAATTTCGTGAGCCAGCCTACGCCAGCCGTGCGTACCTTCCAAGACTTGATCCTCGCGCTCCAGCAATACTGGGCCGAGCAAGGTTGCGTGGTACTTCAGCCCTACGATATGGAAGTAGGCGCCGGCACTTTCCACACCGCGACCTTCCTCCGTGCCATCGGCCCGGAAACCTGGAACGCCGCCTACGTGCAGCCAAGCCGCCGTCCGACTGACGGCCGTTACGGCGAAAACCCGAACCGTCTGCAGCACTACTACCAGTTCCAGGTGGTCCTGAAGCCGAACCCGGACAATTTCCAGGAACTGTACCTGGGCTCGCTCAAGCATGTCGGCCTCGATCCACTGGTTCACGACATTCGCTTCGTCGAAGACAACTGGGAATCGCCGACCCTCGGCGCCTGGGGTCTGGGCTGGGAAGTCTGGCTGAACGGCATGGAAGTGACTCAGTTCACTTACTTCCAGCAGGCGGGCGGCATCGAGTGCTACCCGGTGACCGGCGAGATCACTTACGGTCTCGAGCGTCTGGCCATGTACCTGCAAGGCGTGGATTCGGTCTACGACCTGGTCTGGGCTGACGGCCCGATGGGCAAAGTCACCTACGGCGACGTGTTCCACCAGAACGAGGTGGAGCAGTCCACTTACAACTTCGAACACGCCAACGTCGACAAGCTGTTCGAACTGTTCGACTTCTATGAAAGCGAAGCCAAGCGCCTGATCGAACTCGACCAGCCGCTGCCGTTGCCGAGCTACGAAATGGTGTTGAAGGCGTCGCACACCTTCAACCTGCTGGATGCGCGCCGGGCGATCTCGGTGACCGCGCGTCAGCAATACATTCTGCGCGTACGCACCCTGGCGCGTTCCGTTGCGCAAGCCTACCTGCTGGCGCGCGCCAAGCTGGGCTTCCCGATGGCGACCCCGGACCTGCGTGACGAAGTACTGGCCAAGCTGGAGGCAGCACAATGAGTGCGCAAGATTTTCTGGTTGAACTGGGCACCGAAGAACTGCCACCGAAAGCCCTGAACACCTTGGCTGAGGCGTTCCTCGCCGGTATCGACAAGGGCCTGCAAGCCGCTGGCCTGAGCTACGAAAGCAAAACCGTCTACGCCGCGCCACGTCGTCTGGCTGTGCTGATCACTGCGCTGGCCACCCAGCAACCGGATCGCAGCATCAACCTCGACGGCCCGCCACGTCAGGCCGCGTTCGACGCTGAAGGCAATCCGACTCAGGCAGCTTTGGGCTTCGCCAAGAAATGCGGCGTTGATCTGAGCGAAATCGATCAGAGCGGCCCGAAACTGCGCTACAGCCAAAGCATCGCCGGCAAGCCGACCGCAAGCCTGCTGCCAACCATCGTCGAAGACTCGCTGAACGACCTGCCGATCCCGAAACGCATGCGTTGGGGTGCGCGCAAGGAAGAGTTCGTGCGTCCGACCCAATGGCTGGTGATGCTGCTCGGTGACCAGGTCATCGATTGCACCATCCTCGCGCAGAAGGCTGGCCGTGATTCCCGTGGTCACCGTTTCCATCACCCGGAAAACGTGCGCATCGGTTCGCCGTCGAGCTACCTCGCCGACCTGCGTGCCGCTTACGTGCTGGCCGACGCCAACGAGCGTCGCGAGATCATCAGCAAGCGCACCGAAGAGCTGGCCACCCGTCAGGAAGGCACGGCAATCGTTCCGCCGGCGCTGCTCGACGAAGTGACCGCACTGGTTGAATGGCCGGTGCCGCTGGTGTGCTCGTTCGAGGAACGCTTCCTCGACGTGCCGCAGGAAGCGCTGATCACCACCATGCAGGACAACCAGAAGTATTTCTGCCTGCTGGATGCCGACGGCAAGTTGCTGCCACGTTTCATCACTGTGGCCAACATCGAAAGCAAAGACCCGCAGCAGATCATCGCCGGTAACGAGAAAGTGGTTCGCCCACGTCTGACCGACGCCGAGTTCTTCTTCAAGCAAGACAAGAAGCAGAAGCTCGAAGCTTTCAATGATCGCCTGAAGAACGTGGTGTTCCAGGAAAAACTCGGCAGCGTCTACGACAAGGCCGAGCGCGTTTCCAAGCTGGCCGCATACATCGCCGCACGCATTGGCGGCAACGCTTCGTGGGCTGCCCGTGCAGGCCTGCTGTCGAAGTGCGACCTGGCCACCGAAATGGTCGGCGAGTTCCCGGAGATGCAAGGTGTCGCCGGTTACTACTACGCCCTCAATGATGGCGAGCCGGAAGACGTCGCGTTGGCGCTCAACGAGCAATACATGCCACGCGGTGCCGGTGCTGAACTGCCAGCCACCCTGACCGGTGCGGCCGTCGCGATCGCTGACAAGCTCGACACGCTGGTCGGTATCTTCGGTATCGGCATGCTGCCAACCGGCAGCAAAGACCCGTACGCCCTGCGCCGTGCGGCACTCGGCGTGCTGCGTATCCTCATCGAGAAGAAACTCGACCTCGACCTCAACGACGCTGTGGCTTTCGCCGTGAATGCGTTCGGTGCCAAGGTCAAGGCTGCCGGCCTCAACGAGTCCGTGCTGGAATTCATCTTCGACCGTCTGCGTGCGCGTTATGAAGACGAAGGCGTTGAAGTCGCTACTTACCTGTCGGTACGTGCCCTGAAGCCGGGTTCGGCGCTGGACTTCGATCAGCGTGTGCAAGCGGTTCAGGCATTCCGCAAACTGCCGGAAGCGGCAGCGCTGGCGGCGGTGAACAAGCGTGTATCGAACCTGTTGAGCAAACTCGAAGGCGCGGTACCGACCGAAGTCCAAGCCAAGTACTTCGACAACGCCAACGAGTTCTCGCTGTACTCGGCGATTCAGCAAGCGGATCAGGCGGTACAGCCGATGGCTGCGGCGCGTCAGTACAACGAATCGCTGGCACGCCTGGCGGCATTGCGTGAGCCGGTGGATGCGTTCTTTGACGCGGTAATGGTCAATGCCGACGACGCCAATGTGCGGGCCAACCGTTACGCGCTGCTGGCGCGTCTGCGTGGTCTGTTCCTGGGTGTTGCCGACATTTCGCTGCTGGGTTGAGGGATTGCTGTTGAAACTGCTGATTCTCGATCGGGACGGAGTGATCAATTACGACTCCGACGCTTACATCAAGTCAGTGGCGGAGTGGATTCCGTTGCCGGGCTCGATCGAAGCGATTGCGCAGTTGAGCAAGGCCGGCTGGACGGTGGCGGTGGCCACCAACCAGTCGGGCATTGCTCGCGGCTATTACGACCTCGCCACCCTCGATGCCATGCACGCGCGCTTGCGCGAGCTTGTCGCGGAGCAGGGCGGTGAAGTCGGGCTGATCGTGTATTGCCCGCATGGCCCGGACGAAGGCTGCGATTGCCGCAAGCCGAAACCGGGGATGTTGAAAACCATCGCCGCGCATTACGACGTCGACCTGACCAATGTCTGGTTCGTCGGTGACAGCCTTGGTGACCTGGAGGCCGCCAAAGCCGTCGATTCACAGCCAGTTTTGGTAAAGACCGGAAAAGGCGCAAAGACTCAGGGCAAAACCCTGCCGGTTGGCACTCTGATTTTTGACGATCTGGCGGCGATTGCCGCAGAACTTATCCACAACTAGAGTACTTCTGAAGTTCCTGACCAGGGATTGATCGGGAGTGCGCTTGAACAGTCGGGCATTGCCCCGTAACGGTAAACGTCACTATGTCGATACTGCGGGCCATCAGGATTTTTCTCTTTTACCTGCTGCTGGGCACCACTTCCCTGCTGTGGTGCAGCTTGAGTTTTTTTATCGCGCCGTTTTTGCCATTCAAGGCGCGTTATCGTTTTATCAACGTGTACTGGTGCCGTTGCGCCTTGTGGTTGACCAAGGTGTTCCTCGGTATCCGTTACGAAATCAAAGGTGCGCAAAACGTGCCTGACCGGCCCTGCGTGATTCAATCGAACCACCAGAGCACCTGGGAGACATTCTTTCTCTCCGCTTATTTCTCGCCGTTGAGCCAGGTGCTCAAACGCGAACTGCTGTACGTGCCGTTCTTCGGCTGGGCAATGGCCATGCTGCGGCCAATCGCGATTGATCGCGACAACCCGAAAGCGGCGCTGAAACAAGTCGCGGCCAAGGGTGATGAACTGCTCAAAGATAACGTCTGGGTGCTGATCTTCCCGGAAGGTACGCGTGTTCCGTTTGGCACTGTCGGCAAGTTCTCCCGCAGTGGCAGTGCATTGGCGGTGAATGCGGCGCTTCCGGTGCTGCCGATTGCACACAATGCCGGCAAATTCTGGCCGAAAATCGGCTGGGGCAAGAAGTCTGGGGTGATCACTGTGGTCATCGGTGAACCGATGTACGCCGAAGGCACAGGCCCGCGCGCCATCGCTGATCTGAACGACCGCGTGCAAGCCTGGAACGAGAAGACTCAGCGCGAAATGGGCTCGCTGCCACCGGCTCCGCAGGCACCGGCTGCGAATGATCAGATCGCTGTCTGAGATTTTGTGGATAACCTGTGTACGGTTTGCTTGAAAAAGCTTGAATATTGGAAGTAAGTTATTGATTTATCTATATATTTCTCAAGCTCATAAAACACCGTAAAAGGTGCATAAGTTTTTTTAGGAAGTAAAAAAACCGGCTGATATAGCCGGTTTTTTTGTGCCTGTTTACTCGGCAATCAGCGGTAACTCGAGCCGGAAACTGGTGCCTTGATCGACAACGCTTTCGCAGTCGATTTTGCCGCCATGATGATCGATGACCGCTTTGACCATCGACAAGCCCAGGCCCACGCCATCGATGCCTTGGGCGGAGGAAAAACGTCGGTACTGGCTGAACAGGTCGGGCAACTCTTCGGCGGCGATGCCTTTACCCTGATCGGTCAGTTCGCAGCGCAGCCATTCTTCATGGCAACGAACATTAAGGCGAACCGTGGTATTGGCGCCGCTGTATTTGATCGCGTTCTCCAACAGATTGAACAGCGCACGGGTCAGCAGGCCCTGATCCGCTAAAACAAGGCGTTCCTGAGACTGCTCATCCATGTCGTGGAGCAACTCGATACCTTTTTGTTGCGCGATCGGCAGTGCCTGATCGAGCACGTCGAGCACGAGCATCGCAAACAGGCTCGGCTGAAACTGGTAGGCCTCCGATTCGGCCCGCGCCAACAAGACGAAGCCGTCGGTCAGCGAGAGCGCCCGGCGCACCTGCCGTTCAATCTGCTCAAACAATGGCGCATCCGCTTCAGCCTGATGACGATGCACATCGAGCAACGCCAGAATGGCCGAATGCGGCGCACGCAAGTCGTGGGACAGAAAGCGTAACAACACGCTGCGTTGCTCTTCGGCAGCGCGTTCGGCACTGAGGTCAGTAAGGCTCAGCAGCCAGCCAATCGGCGTATCGCCATCCACCGGCAACAACGCCGCACGCTCAAGGCGCAAGCTGCGCTCCTTGTGATCGCGAAACTCCAGCAGCGGCAAGGCTGACATCAGTGGGCGCGGGGTTGTGGACAAATCGGGGTAGCCGAGTTGTGCCAACTGATCGAGCACATCGTCGCCCACCAACGGCTTTTCGAAAAGGTTACGGGCCTTGCGGTTGCCCAGCAGGATCTTTCCGCTCGGGTCACTGATCAGCGTCGCCACCGGTAAATATTCCAGACCATCAGCAATGAACCGTCGGGTATCGCGGGTGCGGCTCATCGCTTGTTCGAGCGCCATGATCTGGCCCTGCAAACGATCAGCACCGGTGAATTGTGCGCGGCGGCGTTCGGGAAACACCTTTGGCTCACGATCGAGTCGCGCCAACTCCCAGCCAAAATAAGTCAACACAACGCTCAGGCGCCGCCAGTTCCAGATCAGGTAACCAAACAGCATGCCCAGCGCTGCCGGCGTCGGCGACCACCAGCGTCTGATTTCCGCAAGCCCGGCGCTGCTCAGCAATACACAGGCGATACCCACCAGCGTTATCCACAGCGCCAGACGCGGACGCCACAGCAGCAGACCTAGCACACAGGCGACCAATACCACCGAGAGCGCGGCACTCAACACTGGCGAGGCATCGTGCAGATTGATCTGCGCGCGATAAGACAACAATGCAGTCAGCGGCAACAGCACTAGACTTATCCACACCCACTCACGGACCAGCCGTCGAAACAATCGCTGAACCTGACTTGGCTCACGGCTTTCACGCCGACGTTCGTTATTCATGGAAGGAGGATTCACGGGAAAAAGGGCAGGGCGCGGCGAATGGATTCATAGGTCACAGGTCTGAGGACGTAGACCCGAAGAATCATAGCGGACGTCGTCCCATGACGGGCCGCTTACTTTCATAGCGTTGGCGCAGCGACTATGGTTCATGCCCAACAGCCCAAGCATCAAGGAATAACCGCGTATGCGCGTTGCGATACTGGACGATGAACCCGCCGAACTGCGCCGGGTCGAGCAAACCCTGCAACAGATGGCCGATGCCGGTGATCAGCCGTGGTCGCTGCACAGCTTCGAACGCGGTGAGGACCTGCTGCGCCAACTGCGCCGGGAAACCTTCGACCTGCTGATCCTCGACTGGCAACTGCCCGACCTCACCGGCCTGGCGCTGCTGCGCTGGACCCGCGAACACATGGAAGCGCCACCGGCAGCGATCATGCTGACCAGTCGCGATGGTGAGAGCGATATTGTTCAGGCACTGAATGCCGGGGCTGATGATTATGTGAGCAAGCCGTTTCGGCCGAATGAGTTGAAAGCGCGAGTGGCGGCGGTGTTGCGTCGGCATAGCCAGCAACGCGCGACTGCTACTGAGGTGCTGAGCTTTAATGATTTGACGTTTGATGACGCTGAACTGACCGTCACTCGCGAGGGCAAACCGATTGTCATGACCGAACGCGAGTATCGACTGGCACGGTGTTTGTTCAGCAACCTGGGTCGGCCGTTGTCGCGGGATTATCTGTATGAGCGGTTCTGGCCGCATGAGGAGATGGCGTCATCGCGACCGCTGGATACGCATATCTATCGGTTGCGGAACAAGCTCGGGCTGACGGCGGATCGGGGTTGGCAGCTGTTGACGATTTATGGGTATGGGTATCGGTTGGAGAGTGTGGCGGCAGCGCCCGAGTAAAGATCAAAAGATCGCAGCCTGCGGCAGCTCCTACATCGATCTCTGTAGGAGCTGCCGCAGGCTGCGATCTTTTGATCCGCCAATAAAAAGGCCAACGCAATGCGTTGGCCTTTTTGTTTGACGCAAACCCGGATCAGAAATCCAGGTTCGAAACCGCCAACGCATTGCTCTCGATGAAGTCACGGCGAGGTTCGACCGCATCACCCATTAGGGTGTTGAAGATCTGGTCTGCGCCAATGGCGTCTTCGATGGTGACTTTCAGCATGCGGCGCACGCTTGGGTCCATGGTGGTTTCCCACAGCTGATCCGGGTTCATTTCGCCCAGACCTTTGTATCGCTGAATGGTATGGCGCTTGGTGCTTTCAGCCATCAGCCAGTCCAGTGCTTCCTTGAACTCGGTGACCGCTTTCTTACGCTCGCCACGCTGGATGTACGCGCCTTCGTCGAGCAGGGTGCTCAATTGAGCGCCGAGGGTAACCACGGTTTTGTAGTCGTTGCTGCCGAAGAAGTCGCGGTTGAAAGTGACGTAGTTCGACAGGCCGTGGGAGATCAGTTCGACCTCTGGCAGCCACACGCCACGTTCACGATCTTCACGCAGGCTGGCCTTGTAGACCAGACCGGATTTTTCCACGGTACGCAAACGCGCTTCGTACTGGGCCAGCCACTCTTGCATCGCGGCGTGGTCGCCAAGCTTTTCCAGGCTCACGGCCGGCAGGTAGATGAAGTGCTCGGTCAGTTCCTGTGGATACAGGCGCGACAGACGCTTGAGGGTCTTCATCACCATGCGGAAGTCATTCACCAGACGCTCTAGCGCTTCACCGGAAATGCCCGGGGCTTCTTCGTTCAGGTGCAGGCTCGCATCTTCCAGGGCCGACTGCGTCATGTACTCTTCCATGGCGTCGTCGTCTTTGATGTATTGCTCTTGCTTGCCTTTCTTGACCTTGTACAGCGGCGGCTGGGCGATGTAGATGTAGCCACGCTCGATCAGCTCCGGCAACTGACGGAAGAAGAAGGTCAGCAGCAGGGTACGGATGTGCGAACCGTCGACGTCAGCATCGGTCATGATGATGATGTTGTGATAACGCAACTTGTCGATGTTGTACTCGTCGCGACCGATACCGCAGCCCAGTGCGGTGATCAAGGTGCCCACTTCCTGGGACGAGATCATCTTGTCGAAACGGGCTTTCTCGACGTTGAGGATCTTGCCCTTCAACGGCAGGATCGCCTGGGTCTTGCGGTTACGTCCCTGCTTGGCAGAGCCGCCCGCGGAGTCACCTTCCACCAGGTACAGTTCGGACAGTGCCGGGTCTTTTTCCTGGCAGTCAGCGAGCTTGCCCGGCAGGCCGGCGATGTCCAGCGCGCCTTTGCGGCGAGTCATCTCACGGGCCTTGCGCGCGGCTTCACGGGCACGCGCAGCGTCGATCATCTTGCCGACGACCAGCTTGGCTTCGTTCGGGTTTTCCAGGAGGAAGTCGGAGAAGTACTTGCCCATTTCCTGTTCGACCGCGGTCTTCACTTCGGAAGAGACCAGTTTGTCTTTGGTCTGCGAGCTGAACTTCGGATCCGGCACTTTCACCGAGATGATCGCGGTCAGGCCTTCGCGCGCATCGTCACCGGTGGTGGCGACTTTGTGCTTCTTCGCCAGGCCTTCGGCTTCGATGTAGGTGTTCAGGTTACGCGTCAGTGCCGAACGGAAGCCCACCAGGTGAGTACCGCCGTCGCGCTGCGGAATGTTGTTGGTGAAGCACAACAGGTTCTCGTTGAAGCTGTCGTTCCACTGCAGGGCGATTTCCACGCCAATGCCGTCTTCACGCTGGATGTTGAAGTGGAACACCTGGTTGACCGCAGTCTTGTTGGTGTTCAGGTATTCAACGAACGCACGCAAGCCGCCTTCGTACTTGAACAGCTCTTCCTTGCCGCTGCGCTCATCCTTGAGGACGATGCCGACACCGGAGTTGAGGAAGGACAGTTCACGAATACGCTTGGCCAGGATGTCCCAGCTGAAGTGGATATTCTTGAAGGTGTCAGCCGAAGGCTTGAAGTGAATCTGGGTACCAGTGGTTTCGCTGTCGCCAACGATGGCCATCGGTGCCTGAGGCACGCCGTGGACGTAGGTCTGTTCCCAGATCTTGCCACTGCGGCGAACGGTCAGTACCAGCTCTTCGGACAGGGCGTTCACTACCGACACACCTACACCGTGCAGACCGCCGGATACTTTGTAGGAGTTGTCGTCGAACTTACCGCCAGCGTGGAGGACGGTCATGATGACCTCGGCTGCGG
This sequence comes from Pseudomonas fluorescens, assembly GCF_001648775.1. Taxonomy (GTDB): domain Bacteria; phylum Pseudomonadota; class Gammaproteobacteria; order Pseudomonadales; family Pseudomonadaceae; genus Aquipseudomonas; species Aquipseudomonas fluorescens_M. The sequence goes on along the minus strand of NZ_LVEJ01000001.1, from coordinate 472,137 downwards.
AAACGCCTTCCTCTTTGTGCACGTCTACCGGGATGCCACGACCGTTGTCTTTAACGGTGATGGACTCATCCGGGTGGATGATGATGCTGATGTCGTCGCAGTGGCCGGCGAGGGCTTCGTCGATCGAGTTGTCGACCACTTCGAACACCATGTGGTGCAGACCGCTGCCATCGTCGGTGTCACCAATGTACATACCGGGACGTTTGCGTACGGCATCCAGGCCTTTCAGCACTTTAATGCTCGTTGAGTCGTACGTATTTTCTTCGCTCAATGCCTTCACTCCCGATGGTCGTGGGTCTGGGTGATACGGCCCTGTTCCACGTGGAACAAAGCGACTGGCGTTTCCGTCTGCCAGCCTTCCCTCAATAATTCGTGATCTACACAGGTGATGAACACCTGGCAGCGTAAGTCTTCCAGCAAGCGGCACAGCGCGCGACGGTGGCTCTCGTCCAGCTCGGACGGCAAGTCATCGACCAGATAAATACACTGACCGCGGCGGGCCTGGCTGACCAGATGCCCTTGGGCAATCCGCAGTGCACAGACCACCAGCTTCTGCTGACCCCGGGACAAAATGTCCGCGGCGTTGTGTGCGCCCAATCTAAGACGCAAATCAGCTCGTTGCGGTCCGGCCTGGGTATGACCCATTTGCTGATCCCGTTGCACGGAACCGGCCAGTACGGCGCTCAATTCCCGGTCTTTGTCCCAGCCTCGGTAATAGCTGAGCGTCAAACCTTCGAGCTCAACCAGTTCGCTCAAGGTTTGTTCAAAGACTGGTTTCAAGGCCTTGATGTAAGCGCGGCGGTATTCATCGATTTCAGCGCTGGCCTGGCACAGTTCCCTGTCCCAAACCGCTTGCGAAACGGCGTCAAGTGTACCATGCCGCAGCCAGGAGTTTCTCTGGCGCAAGGCCTTCTGCAAACGCTGCCAAGTGGCCATGAACCGCGGCTCGACATGGAACACACCCCAATCGAGAAACTGCCGGCGAATCTTTGGCGCACCTTCGAGCAAGCGAAAGCTGTCAGGGTTGATCAACTGCAGCGGCAGGATCTCTGCCAGTTGCGCGGCACTGCGGGCGTTCTGGCCGTCGATGCGGATCTGGAACTCGCCCTGACGATCACGCGAGATGCCCAACGCGCTGTGGCCACCCTCGGCCAATTCGACCTGACCAAACACGGTGCAGGCGAGTTGCTCGTACTGGATGACCGGCAACAGCCGCGTGCTACGAAACGAACGGGCAAGCCCCAGCAGATGAATGGCTTCCAGAACACTGGTTTTGCCGCTGCCGTTGGCGCCGTAAAGAATGTTGATGCGGGGGGAGGGGGAGAAGGTCACCGGGTGCAGGTTGCGCACCGCGGTGACCGAAACACGACTTAAGGACATCCAGGGTCAGCTGATTACAGACGCATCGGCATGACAACGTAAGCCGAATCGTCGTTGTCGGACTCTTGCACCAGCGCACTGCTGTTGGAGTCGGACAGGATCAGACGAACCTGCTCGGTGGTCATCACGCCCAGCACGTCGAGCAGGTAGCTGACGTTGAAGCCGATTTCCAGGGAGCCGCCGTTGTATTCAACGCCCACTTCTTCTTCCGCTTCTTCCTGCTCCGGGTTGTTGGCCTGGATCTTCAACTGACCGCTGGCCAGTTGCAGGCGGATACCACGGTACTTCTCGTTGGACAGAATCGCGGTGCGGCTGAACGCTTCACGCAGCGCCTGGCGATCGCCGAGTACCAGCTTGTCGCCGCCCTTCGGCAGCACGCGCTCGTAGTCCGGGAATTTGCCGTCGACCAGTTTCGAGGTGAAGGTGAATTCGCCGGTGGTGGCGCGGATGTGGTGTTGACCCAGGACGATGCTGACATTGCCGTCCGGCTCGGTGAGCAGACGTGCCAGTTCAAGAATACCTTTGCGCGGCACGATCACCTGATGACGATCCGGCTGGCCGATATCGGCTTTCATCGAGCACATGGCCAGACGGTGACCGTCAGTGGCCACAGCGCGAATGATGCCTTCGGACACTTCCAGCAGCATGCCGTTGAGGTAATAACGCACGTCCTGCTGAGCCATGGCGAAACTGGTGCGCTCGATCAAACGACGCAGTTTGCTTTGCTCAAGGCTGCAGGTCAGCGAGCCCGGACCTTCTTCAACAGTCGGAAAATCATTGGCCGGCAGAGTCGACAGGGTGAAACGGCTACGGCCAGCCTTGACGACCAGCTTCTGCTCATCAACCTTGATGTCGATCAGCGCATCGTTGGGCAGGCTTTTGCAGATATCCATCAGCTTGCGCGCAGGCACGGTGATGGAGCCTGTTTCAGCCGGCTCTTCGAGTTGCACACGACCGACCAGTTCGACCTCAAGGTCGGTACCGGTCAGCGACAGTTGCTGGCCTTCGACTACCAACAGCACGTTGGACAGTACCGGCAAGGTCTGTCGACGCTCGACGACGCCTGCGACCAGTTGCAGGGGTTTCAACAGGGCTTCGCGTTGAATGGTGAAATGCATGGTCTAGTCCCTTGCCTTAATAAGCTGCGCTGGTGTTCATCAAGTGGTCAGTGTACGCAGCAGGTTCTTGTAGTCCTCGCGGATGTCCGCGTCGGATTCCTTAAGTTCGTTGATCTTGCGGCAGGCGTGCAACACGGTGGTGTGATCGCGGCCGCCAAACACATCGCCGATTTCCGGCAGGCTATGGTTGGTCAGTTCCTTGGACAACGCCATGGCTACCTGACGTGGACGTGCGACCGAGCGCGAACGGCGCTTGGACAGCAGATCCGAGATCTTGATCTTGTAGTACTCGGCGACGGTGCGCTGAATGTTATCCACAGAGACCAGTTTGTCCTGCAACGCCAACAGGTCTTTCAGGGATTCGCGAATCAGCTCGATGGTGATGTCGCGGCCCATGAAGTGCGAGTGGGCGATCACGCGTTTCAGCGCGCCTTCCAGCTCACGGACGTTGGAGCGAATGCGTTGGGCAATGAAGAACGCGGCGTCATGCGGCAAATCGACTTTGGCCTGATCGGCCTTCTTCATCAAGATCGCCACGCGGGTTTCCAGCTCCGGCGGCTCGACGGCAACCGTCAGGCCCCAGCCGAAGCGGGATTTTAGGCGCTCTTCCAGGCCTTCGATTTCTTTCGGGTAGCGGTCACTGGTGAGAATGACCTGCTGACCACCTTCAAGCAGAGCGTTGAAGGTGTGGAAAAACTCTTCCTGCGAGCGCTCTTTGCGGGCGAAGAACTGAATGTCATCGATCAGCAAAGCATCCACCGAGCGGTAGAAACGCTTGAACTCGTTGATCGCGTTCAGTTGGAGCGCCTTGACCATGTCGGCCACGAAACGCTCGGAATGCAGGTACACGACCTTGGCATTCGGGTTCTTCTTTAATAGGTGGTTACCCACCGCGTGCATCAAGTGGGTTTTACCCAGACCGACGCCACCATAAAGGAACAGTGGGTTATAGCCATGCTTGGGGTTGTCCGCCACTTGCCAGGCCGCCGCGCGGGCGAGCTGGTTGGATTTACCTTCGACGAAGTTTTCGAAGGTAAAGGTGCGGTTCAGGTAACTGGTGTGCTTGAGCGCGCCTTCAACCTGCACGGAGCGCTGTTCTGCACGAACCGGCGCTTGTTGCGACGCAGCGCCGGACATCGGATCGAAGCTGTCACGCGATGGCTCATCGCTGACTTCGGGGCTTTTTTGCGTCGAACGCTTCGCCGCCGGGGCCTGCGTCTGAGCAGGTGCTGGCGCATTCGCAGATGAGGCATTTGCCTGCGCGTGGGAAACCTGTGCGGCGGCCAGCGGGGCGTTCGGTGCGGCGCGCGGAGCCGAACTGCGTTTGCTGCCTATTAATAAGGAGAGCGCCGGCGCCATGCCGTTGCCATGCTCATCCAGCAGTTCAAGGACGCGACCCAGGTACTTTTCGTTGACCCAGTCCAGCACAAAACGGTTCGGTGCGTAGACGCGCAACTCGTCGCCTTCGGCTTCGACCTGTAGTGGACGGATCCAGGTGTTGAATTGTTGGGCAGGCAGCTCTTCGCGCAAAAGCTCCACGCACTGCTGCCAAAGTTCCACTGACACGGATATCCCCTAAGTTGAAAGCCGGTGAGGCAAAAACAAGCGGCCATTGTAGCGGCGAGCCGTCCACTTATCCACATGCGGGTGACTCACTGACCATGATTTATCAATGCGTTAAAACGAAAAAAGGCGACCAACGGCGTGTGAATAAGCTCTGTGGATAACCGCCTCTGAGGGCATTGGACAAGTGGGGGCGAAACTCGGTGGATAACCTGCCTGTGGATAACAGGCCTTTCCACACACAGGTTATCCGATAGCGCAGCACAGGCTGACCACGGTTTTCCACTGTAGTTGTCATTCTCTGTACATCAGGTCAAACAAGGGCTCATGGCACTTATCCACAGATGAAGGCCGGCCTAGCTTTTATAAGCTTTACAGAAAAGCTTTAAATAATTCCCTTCTTTATTTTTATGTATGGCGAACAGGTGATCGGGAGAAATTGCTCTCGAGATCTATTTATAAGGAAACGTTGGTTGGAAATTGACCTGAAGGCTTGCTTTCTCTAGAATCCCCGGTCTCTTAAAACGGGGGCCATTCCGGCCCGTTGTGGACGAACCAGGTAACACGACATGAAACGTACTTTCCAACCAAGCACTATCAAACGCGCTCGTACCCACGGTTTCCGTGCTCGCATGGCTACCAAGAACGGCCGCGCAGTCCTGTCGCGTCGTCGCGCCAAAGGTCGTGCGCGTCTGGCAGTTTGATAATCCGGTACTGGAGGTGAGTCAGGACTTCAGTCGGGAAAAGCGTCTGCTTACCCCCCGGCATTTCAAGGCAGTCTTTGACTCCCCTACCGGCAAGGTTCCGGGGAAAAATCTCCTGCTCCTTGCACGCAACAACGATCTTGATCACCCCCGTCTCGGGCTGGTTATCGGGAAAAAGAGCGTAAAGCTCTCCGTTGAGCGCAATCGCCTCAAACGTTTGATGCGCGAATCGTTCCGTCTGCACCAGGATTCACTGGTCGGCTGGGACATCGTTATCGTCGCGCGCAAAGGTCTGGGCGATGTAGAAAACCCCGAATTGATTCAGCATTTCGGCAAGCTCTGGAAGCGTCTGGCACGCAGCAAGCCCGTTCCAGAAGTCAAAACCGAAACTGTAGGGGTAGACAGTCCAGATGCGTAAACTGGCCCTCGTTCCGATCCAGTTTTATCGCTATGCCATCAGTCCTTTGATGGCCAATCACTGTCGTTTCTACCCCAGCTGTTCCTGCTACGCGTTAGAAGCCATCGAAAATCATGGCCTTCTGCGCGGTGGCTGGCTGACCTTTCGTCGTTTAGGTCGCTGTCATCCGTGGAATCCCGGTGGTTATGACCCGGTTCCACCTATCCCTACCTCCCGTTCTTCTTCGATGGCCGAGTAATCATGGATATCAAACGCACGATCCTGATCGTCGCCCTGGCAATCGTGGCCTACGTTATGGTCCTTAAATGGAACCAGGACTATGGTCAGGCTGCCCTGCCGACTCAGAATGTTGCTTCCAGTACGACTACATCCGGTTTGCCGGACACCGCCACTGGCAATACTGCTGCCGCCAGTGACGATATTCCGCGCGCCGCTAGCGATACCAGCGCACCTGCCGAAACTCCGGTAGCCGCCAGCAAGGATCTGATCCAGATCAAAACCGACGTGCTCGATCTGGCAATCGATCCACAGGGTGGTGACGTTGCTCAACTGACCTTGCCTCTGTATCCGCGTCGTCAGGATCGTCCTGATGTGCCGTTCCAGCTGTTCGATAATGGCGGCGAACGTGTTTATCTGGCACAAAGCGGTCTGATCGGCACCAATGGCCCGGATGCAAACCCGGCCGGTCGTCCGGTTTACTCCTCGGAGAAGAAGACTTATCAACTGGCTGACGGTCAGGACCAACTGGTCGTAGACCTGAAGTTCAGCAAGGACGGCGTCAATTACATCAAGCGTTTCACCCTGAAACGCGGCTTGTACGACGTAACCGTTTCCTACCTTGTGGATAACCAGAGCGCTCAGCCCTGGAATGGCGCGATGTTCGCTCAGTTGAAGCGCGATAACAGCGCTGATCCTTCGTCCACAACCGCTACTGGCACCGCGACTTACCTGGGCGCTGCCCTGTGGACAAGTTCGGAGCCGTACAAGAAAGTGTCCATGAAGGACATGGACAAGGCGCAACTGAAAGAAACCGTCACCGGTGGTTGGGTAGCCTGGCTGCAACACTACTTCGTGACCGCGTGGATTCCGGCGAAGGGCGAAAACAATGTCGTCCAGACCCGCAAGGACAGCAAAGGCAACTACATCATCGGTTACACCGGTCCTACACTGACCGCTGCTCCAGGTGCCAAAGTTGAAACCAGCGCTGTGTTGTACGCCGGTCCAAAAAGCCAGGCTGTGCTGAAAGAGTTGTCCCCAGGTCTGGAACTGACCGTCGACTACGGCATTCTGTGGTTCATTGCCCAGCCGATTTTCTGGCTGCTGCAACACATCCACGCCATTGTCGGTAACTGGGGCTGGTCGATCATCTTCCTGACCATGCTGATCAAGGGTCTGTTCTTCCCTCTGTCGGCTGCCAGCTACAAATCGATGGCGCGCATGCGTGCCGTTGCACCGAAACTGGCTGCTCTGAAAGAGCAACATGGCGATGACCGGCAGAAAATGTCGCAAGCCATGATGGAGCTGTACAAGAAAGAGAAGATCAATCCGCTGGGCGGCTGCTTGCCGATCCTCGTGCAGATGCCGGTTTTCCTTTCGTTGTACTGGGTTCTGCTGGAAAGCGTGGAAATGCGCCAGGCACCGTTCATGCTGTGGATCACTGACCTGTCGATCAAGGATCCGTTCTTCATTCTGCCGATCATCATGGGCGCAACCATGTTCATCCAGCAGCAGCTGAACCCGACTCCACCGGATCCGATGCAGGCGAAGGTCATGAAAATGATGCCAATCATCTTCACCTTCTTCTTCCTGTGGTTCCCGGCGGGTCTGGTGCTGTACTGGGTTGTGAACAACTGCCTGTCTATCACCCAACAGTGGTACATCACGCGTAAAATCGAACGGGCTACCAAAGCAGCCGCTTGATTTACACTGTGGATAACCACTCAAAACGCCCCCTAGTGGGGCGTTTTGCTATCTGTCATTTTTGTCTGGATTCCGGTTAATGAGCGTATCTCGTGAAACCATCGCCGCCGTCGCCACCGCTCAAGGCCGCGGTGGTGTGGGCATCGTCCGTATTTCCGGGCCGTTGGCCAGCGTTGCGGCAAAAGCCATCAGCGGCCGCGAACTGAAACCGCGTTACGCCCATTACGGGCCGTTTTTCACTGACGACCAGCAAGTGCTCGATGAAGGTCTGGCGCTGTATTTCCCGGGGCCAAACTCGTTCACCGGTGAAGACGTGCTGGAATTGCAGGGCCACGGCGGCCCGATCGTTCTGGACATGTTGCTCAAGCGTTGCCTGGAATTGGGTTGCCGCTTGGCCCGTCCAGGTGAATTCAGCGAACGCGCTTTCCTCAATGACAAACTCGACCTGGCCCAGGCCGAGGCAATTGCCGATTTGATCGAAGCCAGTTCTGCACAGGCTGCGCGCAATGCATTGCGTTCATTGCAAGGCGCGTTTTCCCAGCGTGTGCATAACTTGACCGAACAGTTGATCGGTCTGCGCATCTATGTCGAAGCCGCCATCGACTTCCCGGAAGAAGAAATCGACTTCCTCGCCGATGGCCACGTGCTGAACATGCTCGACAAGGTGCGCGACGAGTTATCCACAGTACTGCGTGAAGCCGGGCAAGGTGCGTTGTTGCGCGACGGCATGACCGTGGTGATTGCCGGTCGCCCGAATGCCGGCAAGTCCAGCCTGTTGAATGCATTGGCCGGTCGCGAAGCGGCCATCGTGACAGAGATCGCCGGCACCACCCGCGATATCCTGCGTGAACATATCCACATTGACGGCATGCCGCTGCACGTTGTCGATACTGCAGGGCTGCGCGATACCGACGATCATGTTGAAAAGATCGGTGTTGAGCGGGCATTGAAGGCCATTGGTGAAGCCGATCGAGTGTTGTTGGTTGTCGATGCGACTGCACCGGAAGCACTCGACCCGTTTGCGTTGTGGCCGGAGTTTCTCGAAACCCGTCCGGATCCGGCAAAAGTTACCCTGATTCGCAACAAAGCCGATCTGACCGGCGAAGCGATTGCCCTGGAAACCAGTGAAGACGGCCACGTGACGATCAGTCTCAGCGCCAGGTCGGCTGGTGAAGGCCTGGATCTGCTGCGCGATCATCTCAAGGCCTGCATGGGTTATGAGCAGACGTCGGAAAGCAGTTTCAGCGCGCGTCGCCGGCATCTGGAAGCTTTGCGTCACGCCAGTGCAGCGTTGGAGCACGGCCGCGCTCAGCTGACATTGGCTGGCGCTGGGGAGTTGCTGGCCGAGGATTTGCGCCAGGCTCAGCATTCTCTCGGCGAAATAACCGGGGCTTTCAGCTCTGATGATCTGTTGGGACGAATCTTTTCCAGTTTCTGTATCGGCAAATGACAAAAGGGGCTGTGGACAATTTATCCACAGCCCCTTTTTCGTTTTACCAGTTGTAGGAAACCGTACCGAGCAGGGTGCGATCCTCACCCCAGTAGCAACGACCCGCATCGTTGCAACCCGACACATATTCTTTGTCGAACAGGTTCTTCGCATTCAGGTCGACGCTCCAGTGCGTATCGATCTGATAACCAATGGCCGCATCCACCAAGGTGACGTCGCCGGCATCCAGCTTCCCGTAGAGAGAAGGCGAGGTGTAAGCGAAGGCACTGTCGAAATAACGCACACCGCCACCCACGTACAAACCTTTCAAGTCGCCATCGAGGAAACGGTATTTCGCCCAGACCGAAGCCTGATTACGCGGCACGCCCGTTATTTGATGGCCTTTGACCAATGACGTCGCGGCATCCTTGGTGATTCGCGCGTCGGTGTAGGTGTAGGCCGCCGTGACGTTGAGGTTCTGGGTCAGGTTGCTGTTGAGCTCCAGTTCCACACCTTTGGAGCGGCTCTCGCCCACTTGGCGATAGCTCGATGTGGTGGCGTCGAAGTAGGTGTCGTCCTTTTTGCGAAGGTCATACACCGACGCCGTGAACGCTGTGTCCCAACCGAGCGGTTCGTACTTCAGGCCCACTTCATATTGGCTGCTGGTGATCGGGTCGAGTGGCGTACCGGCATTGGAAATCTGCTGCACCGGGACGAACGAGGTGGAGTAGCTGACATACGGCGTCATACCGTTGTCGAACTGGTACATCACGCCGCCCTGATAGGTGAACTTCTTGTCCTCGGAACTGATGTTGCTGCCCTTGGCCACCTTGTCGCGAAAATCACTGTCGACCCAGTCCTGACGGCCGCCGAGCAGGAACAGCCAATGGTCATACTTGCTCTGGATCTGTGCATAAACGCCTTTCATCTGCTGCTCGAGCAAGGTGTTTTGTACCGCGATCGGGGTGGTGGGATCGCGCAGGTAAACTGGGTTATAGATATCGATCGGTCCGACGATGCCGGCATTCCAGTCTTGATTGAACGAGGTGCGGTCGTAGCTGGCGCCGAACAGCACGGTGTTTTCCAGACCGCCAACCTGGAATTTGCCTTCCAGTTGGTTATCCAGCGAATAGACCATCGACTTGTTGAAGCGATCGTAGGCGGTCATGTTCAGGCGCGTGCCGAAACCGGCATTGTTGAGGTTGCCCGGCCAGGTTTCATGGCGGGTAATGCGCGACTGCATATAGCGCGAGTTCTGCCGGAACTGCCAATCATCATTGAATGAGTGGCTGAACTCGTAACCGCTGCTCCAGGTTTCCCGTTCGAACGTGTTCCAGTCCGGGTCGCCGAGCATGGTGCCTTTGGATAATTTGCCGTTGGGGTTTGTCAGCAAAGTCCCGGCGGCCGGCAGGCCAAGTTCCATGTTGGTGTGATCCTTCTGGTAGTTGGCCAGCAGGGTCAGGGTGTTGAAATCGTCAAAATTCAGGGTCAGCGAAGGGGCGATGTAGAGGCGGTCATCCGGGACGTGATCGGTCTGGGTGTCGGACTTGCGCCCGAGCATCACTACGCGCCCGAGAATGTTGCCGCCGTCGTTGAGTGGCCCCGACACATCGACGCCGATCTGCCGACGATTGTTCGAGCCATAGCCCAGTTGCACTTCGCCTTGCGGTGCAGCGGTGGGCCGTTTGCTCACCAGATTGACCAGACCGCCCGGCGCGTTTTCCCCATAGAGCAGCGAGGACGGGCCACGGAAAATCTCGACGCGCTCCAGTCCGTAGGGCTCGGTGCTGGTGTCATACCGATTGCCCTGGACGCGTAGTCCATCGCGCAACAGACCGTAGCCATAATCGGTGGCGTTGAAACCGCGTATGTAGAACAGGTCCCCGGCCAGACTGTCGCCGGCGGCAAACGGTGGGGCGAAGATCCCCGGCACGTAGCCGAGTACTTCGGTGAGTGTCTGAGATTTCTGATCTTTCATTCTTTGCGCGGTTACGACTGACACCGAGCGCGGCGTTTCCGACAACGGTGTGCTGGTTTTCGTACCGATCCGGCTGTTTTGCGCCTTGTAACCGACGTCGGCGGCGTAATCGAGGTTCATCGGATTGGCCAACTCACCATTGATGTTGGTCGGGGCCAGTTCCAGCGAGTCACCATTGGGTAGCGCCTGCAGAATGTAACTGCCCGGGGCCTGCGGCACGGCTTGCAACCCCGAACCTTGCAGCAGTTGGGCGAAGCCTTGTTCGACGGTGAAGCTGCCGTTTAGCCCGGTGCTACGCAAGCGGCTGGTCTGTTGCGGAGAGAACGACAGAATCACGTTGGCGGCGGAGGCGAACTGGCTCAGCGCATTATCCAGCGGGCCGGCGGCGATGGCATAACGCTGGGCTACTGATGCAGCGACAGCGTTATGGCTAATCACCAGGCAGGACGCGGCGCTGGTCATCAGCAAGCTGTAGGCAATGCAGTGGTGGGAAAAACGCTGACGGAACATGGGAAGACGCATGTGTGGAATAAGCCCTGAAGGTGGCGAAGAGCCGCGTTTATCGCGATTACCTGTAGGGCCGGGTCAGGGCAAAAAAAGATAACCCTGTTTTCGATTTATTTTTCCCCAGGTGTTTTTTCGCTCAGGCGACGTGGCTGATCGACACCCAGTAACGGGTGAAATAACGCACGTTGATTGGCAGCGATGCCTGGAGATTGGCCAATACAGCATCTGTGGAATCAAGCCGAAAAGTGCCGGAGACTCTTAGATCCCGAGCGCGCTCGTCGCAATGTAAAACGCCGCTGCGATAACGCCCCAACTCTTCGATCACCTCGCCCAGCCGCGCATCGAGCACGATAAGTTGGCCGTTGGTCCACGCGACTGCCGAGGATTTGAAGGGATGAATGAGCCCGATATGCCGACTGTCGAAGTCCGCGCCTTCACCCGCGCTCAAAATAACTGCGGCGGCTGGCAAATCAGCTGGCTGAACGCTGACCCGGTCTTCCAGCACGCCAACCCGCGTTACGCCCGACAGCTGATGCACAGAAAAACGGGTACCCAACGCTTGAATGCGGCCATCGCGGGTTTCAACAAAAAGCGGTCGTTGATCGCCAAGCTTGCCGGTTTGAATGAGGATCTCACCTGAACGCAGCCGAATCAGTCGCTGCGCGGCGTCGAAAGACACATCGATGGCCGTGTCGGTATTGAGCTGGATCTGACTGCCATCAGCCAAGCTGATGGTGCGACGCTGACCAACGCCGGTTCTATAGTCAGCCCAGACATTCCCCAGGGATGTGTGTTGCTGAACATTCCAGCCCAGCAAACCTGTACCGGTCGCGAGCAGCAACAGCTTCAGCACCTGACGCCGTTGCTGGCCGGTATTCAGCGCGCGACGTTTCAGGTCCTGCGGCAGGGTGCCGAGATGGCGCTGCAGTTGGTCCATCTGGTTCCATGCTGCCATATGCGCTGGATCGCTATCTATCCACAGTTGCCAGGCTTTCTGTTCCGCGAGCGTCGGCGGATCGGCCTGAAACTGCACGTACCAACTGGCGGCGGCTTCAAAAACCTTGCGGTTCGGTGCGATGGCCATCACCGCTGCGCCATGATCAGGGCACATTCCGTCAGAGCGCGGACCATGTGCTTCTTCACGGTGGTCAGCGATACCTTCAACTGCGCGGCGATCTGTTGATAAGTCAGGCCGTCGATCTGCGAAAGCATGAAGATTTGCTGGGTTCGCGTGCCGAGACTGGCCAAGGCTTTATCGACAGCGAACAGGGTTTCGATGATCAGCGCCTTGTCTTCTTCGCTGATGGCGGTGGCTTCTGGTCGAGTAGCCAAAGTCTGCAAGTAGGCGACTTCGATGGCCTGTCGTCGATAACGATCAATGACCAGGCCGCGTGCAATGGTCGCCAGGTAATCACGCGGTTCGCGAATCTGCGCGGCGTTGCGTGCCACCAGAATCCGCACAAAGGTGTCATGCGCGACATCGGCCGCATCGCAGGCGTCATGCAATTTGCCCTTCAGCCATCCATATAGCCACGAATGGTGTTGCTCGTAGATTTGCTCGATCGCAGCGTGATGGGCGGGTAGGGACATAAGGAGAAACTGACGAGTTAATGATAATGGCTATTATTAGCCTCTGTTACGTTCTCTCACAATAGCCCTTTCACATCCCTCTATCGGCTTCATGATCGTCACTGATCCCTCGGTGGCGTTTTTTTTGCGCCTCGAAAAAGCCGTCTGGTCGAATTTCTGTGGATTAAGCCCTGTGAATAACTGCCATTGAGGTCGGTTGATAACAGGGCTTCAAAACTGGATATAACCCCCCTTGTGGATAACCATCCCTTTCATCCACAGGCTTAGACCGGTTATCCAAGGGCCTCATTGGCACATGAGCACAGGCTTTTGAAACTCTGTACACATTGAATATAAAGGCCTGTAGCGATCTATCCACAGAAATGTGGCTCAGTAAGAATAAACATAAAAACAAAGGTTTTATAAATTTCTCTCTTTTTTATTCTTTTAACCTCGAGTTCTCCACAGCTGGTTAAATTTTGTGCAAAGGGTTCTTTAGGAAGGGCGAAGTCCCTATACTTGTCGACCAGGTCCAGAAACCTGATCTCAAACTATTCCTGAATTACCTACTTAAGCAGGCACGAGGTGCGTGGTGGATTTCCCTTCCCGTTTTGAAGTGATCGTCATCGGCGGCGGTCATGCCGGTACCGAGGCAGCACTGGCCTCAGCACGTATGGGGGCAAAAACCCTGTTGCTGACGCATAACGTGGAAACCCTCGGTGCCATGAGTTGCAACCCGGCCATCGGTGGGATTGGCAAAAGCCATCTGGTCAAGGAAATCGATGCCCTCGGCGGCGCGATGGCCACAGCTACCGACTTGGGCGGCATCCAGTTTCGCGTGTTGAACAGCCGCAAAGGCCCGGCCGTACGGGCGACCCGTGCGCAAGCTGACCGGATTCTGTACAAAGCCGCTGTCCGCGAAATCCTGGAAAACCAGCCCAACCTGTGGATATTTCAACAAGCCGCTGACGACCTGATCGTCGAGCAGGAACAAGTCCGTGGTGTTGTCACGCAAATGGGTCTGCGGTTCTTCGCCGATTCCGTGGTGTTGACCACCGGTACGTTCCTCGGCGGACTTATCCACATCGGTTTGCAGAATTTTTCCGGCGGCCGTGCCGGTGATCCGCCGTCGATCGCCCTGGCTCACCGTCTGCGTGAAATGCCACTGCGTGTCGGTCGCCTGAAAACCGGTACCCCGCCACGCATCGACGGCAAGTCTGTGGATTTCTCGGTGATGACCGAGCAGCCGGGCGATACACCGATCCCGGTGATGTCGTTCATGGGCAACAAAGAACAACATCCACGCCAGGTCAGCTGCTGGATTACTCACACCAACGCCCGCACCCACGAAATCATTGCCGCGAACCTCGATCGTTCGCCGATGTATTCCGCTGCCGGTGAAATCGAAGGCATCGGCCCGCGCTATTGCCCGTCGATCGAAGACAAGATCCACCGCTTTGCCGACAAGGAAAGCCATCAGGTGTTTATCGAACCGGAAGGTTTGACCACCCATGAGCTGTATCCGAACGGGATATCCACAAGCTTGCCGTTCGACGTGCAATTGCAGATCGTGCAATCGATTCGCGGCATGGAAAACGCGCACATCGTGCGTCCGGGTTATGCGATCGAGTACGACTACTTCGATCCGCGCGACCTGAAGTACAGCCTGGAAACCAAAGTCATCGGCGGTCTGTTCTTCGCCGGGCAAATCAACGGCACCACCGGTTACGAAGAAGCCGGCGCTCAAGGTTTGCTCGCGGGCGCCAACGCCGCACTGCGCGCCAAGGGCAAAGAAGCCTGGTGCCCGCGTCGCGATGAAGCGTACATCGGTGTATTGGTCGACGACCTGATCACCCTCGGCACCCAAGAGCCGTACCGCATGTTCACTTCCCGTGCCGAGTACCGCCTGATCCTGCGTGAAGACAACGCCGACCTGCGTCTGACCGAAAAAGGTCGCGAGCTCGGCCTGGTCGATGACGCGCGTTGGGCGGCCTTCTGCAAGAAGCGCGAAAGCATCGAACTCGAAGAGCAGCGCCTGAAAAGCACTTGGGTTCGCCCGAAGACGCAGCAGGGCGATGCGATTGCCGAGAAATTCGGCACACCGCTGACTCACGAATACAACTTGCTCAACCTCTTGAGCCGTCCGGAAATCGACTACGCTGGTCTGGTCGAAGTGACCGGCAACGGCGCCGAAGATCCACAGGTCGCCGAGCAGGTTGAAATCAAGACCAAATACGCCGGTTACATCGACCGTCAACAGGACGAAATCGCCCGTCTGCGCGCCAGTGAAGACACGAAATTGCCTGTGGATATCGATTACACCAACATTTCCGGTCTCTCCAAGGAGATCCAGAGCAAGCTCGGCGCGACTCGTCCAGAGACGCTGGGCCAGGCTTCGCGGATCCCGGGCGTGACCCCGGCAGCGATTTCGCTGTTGATGATTCATTTGAAAAAACGCGGCGCGGGCCGTCAGTTGGAGCAAAGCGCTTGAGTTCTAAGGTCACTTCGCAACACGCCGAAGAGTTATCCACAGGAGCCCGCGAGCTCGGTGTCCATCTCACTGAAACCCAGCACGAATTGTTGCTGGGTTATCTGGCCCTGTTGATCAAATGGAACCAGGCCTACAACCTGACCGCTGTGCGCGATCCGGACGAAATGGTTTCGCGGCACTTGCTCGATAGTCTCAGCGTGATGTCGTTCATCGAAAACGGCCGCTGGCTCGACGTCGGCAGCGGCGGCGGCATGCCAGGGATTCCGTTGGCGATCCTGTACCCGGACTCGCAAGTGACCTGTCTGGACAGCAACGGCAAGAAAACCCGCTTCCTGACTCAGGTCAAACTCGAGCTCAAACTGGATAACCTGCAAGTTATCCACAGTCGTGTCGAAGCCTTCCAGCCTGCGCAGCCGTTCAACGGGATCATTTCCCGGGCGTTCAGCAGCATGGAGAACTTCACCAACTGGACTCGCCACCTCGGCGACGCCGATACACGCTGGCTGGCAATGAAGGGCGTTCATCCGGCCGATGAGCTGGTAGCATTGCCGGCAGACTTCAAACTCGATAGCGAACACGCCCTGGCCGTACCCGGTTGCCAAGGCCAACGCCATCTGCTGATACTGCGCCGCACGGCATGATTGGGAACACAAGCAAGAATGGCTAAGGTATTCGCGATAGCGAACCAGAAGGGTGGTGTGGGCAAGACCACCACCTGCATCAACCTCGCAGCATCCCTGGTCGCGACCAAGCGCCGGGTGCTGTTGATCGATCTCGATCCACAGGGCAACGCCACCATGGGTAGCGGTGTGGATAAACACGGCCTGGAAAACTCGGTCTACGACCTGCTGATCGGCGAATGCGATCTGGCCCAGGCCATGCACTATTCCGAGCACGGCGGTTATCAACTGCTGCCGGCCAACCGCGATCTGACGGCGGCTGAAGTGGTGCTGCTGGAAATGCAGATGAAGGAAAGCCGTCTGCGCAGCGCGCTGGCGCCGATCCGTGAAAACTACGATTACATTTTGATCGACTGCCCGCCGTCGCTGTCGATGCTCACTCTGAATGCACTCGTCGCCGCTGACGGGGTAATTATCCCCATGCAGTGCGAGTACTTTGCGCTCGAAGGTCTGAGCGACCTTGTGGATAACATCAAGCGCATCGCCGAACTGCTGAATCCGAACCTGAAAGTCGAAGGTTTGCTGCGCACGATGTACGACCCGCGCCTGAGCCTGATGAACGACGTTTCGGCGCAGCTCAAGGAACACTTCGGCGAGCAGCTGTACGACACGGTGATCCCGCGCAACATCCGCCTGGCCGAAGCGCCGAGTTACGGTATGCCGGCACTGGCCTACGACAAGCAATCGCGTGGCGCGCTGGCCTATCTGGCTTTGGCGGGGGAGATGGTTCGCCGTCAACGCAAAAATTCACGCATTGCTGCCGCTCAGCCAACTTAAGGAATCCCCATGGCCGTCAAGAAACGAGGTCTCGGACGTGGACTGGATGCACTGCTGAGTGGTCCGACCGTCAGCGCGCTGGAAGAACAGGCCGCGCAGGCTGACACCCGTGAGTTGCAACACCTGCCGCTGGATCTGCTGCAGCGTGGCAAATACCAGCCGCGCCGGGACATGGATCCGCAGGCGCTGGAAGAACTGGCGTTGTCGATCAAGGCGCAGGGCGTGATGCAGCCGATCGTGGTGCGCCCGATTGGCGGTGGCCGCTTTGAAATCATCGCCGGTGAACGCCGCTGGCGCGCGAGCCAGCAGGCCGGGCAGGAAACCATCCCGGCGATGGTCCGTGATGTACCGGATGAAACCGCGATCGCCATTGCGCTGATCGAGAACATCCAGCGCGAAGACCTCAACCCGATCGAAGAAGCGGTGGCCTTGCAGCGTTTGCAGCAGGAATTCCAGCTGACTCAACAGCAGGTTGCCGAGGCGGTGGGCAAGTCCCGCGTCACGGTGGCCAACCTGTTGCGCTTGATTGCTCTGCCTGAAGTCATCAAAACCATGCTGTCCCACGGCGACCTGGAAATGGGTCATGCCCGTGCTTTGCTCGGTCTGCCGGACAATCAGCAGGTTGAAGGGGCGCGACATGTTGTCGCACGCGGTCTCACCGTGCGCCAAACTGAGGCACTGGTTCGTCAGTGGCTGAGTGGCAAACCGGAGCCTGTAGAAGCGACCAAACCCGACCCGGATATCGCTCGTCTCGAACAGCGCCTGGCCGAGCGCCTAGGCTCTGCGGTGCAGATTCGCCACGGCAAGAAGGGAAAGGGTCAGTTGGTGATCGGTTACAACTCCCTCGATGAGCTTCAAGGTGTGCTCGCACACATCCGCTGAAACATTTCCTCATGTAGCGCGCAGTCGGAAATCACTACCTGACAGTTGAATAGGGGCAGAACCGCCCCTATACTCTGCGCGCATTTTGTCGGCACAAATTATGCCAAGTTATTGAATTCTGGCAGCCGACCATTGGAGAGCAATAGTGATGGAAACCCGCAAGCCAAACCGCCTGCCGTTCCATCGCCTGGCGGTTTTTCCGGTGTTGATGGCTCAATTTGTCATTTTGCTCATTGCCGCTTTGGCGCTCTGGCAGTGGCATGGAGTCGTTGCCGGATACTCGGGACTTTGCGGAGGCCTGATAGCCTTGCTGCCCAATGTTTATTTCGCTCACAAGGCATTTCGGTTTTCCGGCGCCCGAGCAGCCCAGTCCATCGTCCGGTCTTTTTATGCCGGCGAGGCAGGCAAACTGATTTTGACGGCAGTGCTTTTTGCGCTGGTGTTTGCAGGTGTGAAGCCACTGGCGCCGGTAGCAGTATTCGGCGTGTTCGTGCTGACTCAGTCGGTCAGCTGGTTCGCTCCCCTGCTGATGAGAACAAGACTTTCGAGACCTTAGGGCGTTTGAGGCAACCATGGCAGAAACAACCGCTTCGGGCTATATCCAGCACCACTTGCAGAACCTGACCTTCGGTCAGCTACCTAACGGCGGCTGGGGCTTTGCCCATACCGCAGCAGAAGCCAAAGAAATGGGCTTCTGGGCTTTCCACGTCGATACCCTCGGCTGGTCGGTCGCGCTGGGTCTGATCTTCGTTCTTCTTTTCCGCATGGCGGCAAAGAAGGCAACTTCGGGTCAGCCGGGTGCTTTGCAGAACTTCGTTGAAGTATTGGTCGAATTCGTCGATGGCAGCGTGAAAGACAGCTTCCATGGCCGTAGCCCGGTGATCGCACCGCTGGCACTGACCATCTTCGTCTGGGTGTTCCTGATGAACGCCGTCGACCTGGTACCGGTCGACTGGATTCCTCAGCTGGCCATCCTGATCACCGGCGACCACCACATCCCGTTCCGTGCCGTGTCGACGACCGACCCGAACGCGACTCTGGGCATGGCGTTCTCGGTTTTCGCACTGATCATTTTCTATAGCATCAAGGTCAAGGGTCTCGGCGGCTTCATCGGCGAGCTGACCCTGCACCCGTTCGGCAGCAAGAACATCTTCGTTCAAGCCCTGCTGATCCCGGTGAACTTCCTGCTGGAATTCGTGACCCTGATCGCCAAGCCGATCTCTCTGGCTCTGCGTCTGTTCGGCAACATGTATGCCGGCGAGCTGGTGTTCATTCTGATCGCTGTGATGTTCGGCAGCGGCCTGCTCTGGCTGAGCGGCCTGGGCGTTGTTCTGCAGTGGGCGTGGGCTGTGTTCCACATCCTGATCATCACCCTGCAGGCGTTCATCTTCATGATGCTGACCATCGTCTACCTGTCGATGGCGCACGAAGAAAACCATTAAGACCAGTCTCGACTAGTCTGATGTCCTTCCCGGTCAAACGGGAAGGGGCTCTTCACAGGGCACCTGAAACGATTTGTTTTACCGCTTTAATCTAAAAAACCTAAACCATACGACGTAAAAGTCGGGAGGAAAGATGGAAACTGTAGTTGGTCTAACCGCTATCGCTGTTGCACTGTTGATCGGCCTGGGCGCACTGGGTACCGCAATTGGTTTCGGCCTGCTGGGCGGCAAGTTCCTGGAAGGCGCAGCGCGTCAGCCAGAAATGGTTCCAATGCTGCAAGTTAAAATGTTCATCGTTGCCGGTCTGCTCGACGCCGTAACCATGATCGGTGTTGGTATCGCTCTGTTCTTCACCTTTGCGAACCCGTTCGTTGGTCAGATCGCTGGCTAATTACCCGGATTCTTCCGAGTAATTTGATGTGATGGACAACGTAACTGCGAGGTGTTGGCGTGAACATTAATGCGACCCTGATTGGCCAGTCCGTTGCGTTCCTGATTTTTGTACTGTTCTGCATGAAGTATGTATGGCCTCCGGTCATCGCTGCTCTGCACGAACGTCAAAAGAAGATCGCTGATGGTCTGGACGCTGCCAGCCGTGCAGCTCGCGACCTGGAGTTGGCCCAAGAAAAAGCGGGTCAGCAACTGCGCGAAGCGAAAGCTCAGGCAGCTGAAATCATCGAGCAAGCCAAGAAACGCGGTAACCAGATTGTCGAAGAGGCCGTTGAAAAGGCCCGTGTCGATGCTGACCGTGTGAAGGTTCAGGCTCAAGCCGAGATCGAACAGGAACTGAACAGTGTCAAAGACAAGCTGCGCGCCCAAGTGGGCATGCTGGCTGTCGGCGGCGCCGAGAAGATCCTGGGTGCCACAATCGATCAAAACGCGCACGCAGAGCTGGTTAACCAACTGGCTGCTGAAATCTAAGCGAGGGCGATCATGGCAGAACTGACCACGTTGGCCCGACCTTACGCTAAGGCGGCCTTCGAGCACGCTCAGGCCCACCAGCAACTGGCCAATTGGTCAGCCATGCTCGGCCTGGCTGCAGCGGTGTCGCAAGACGACACCATGCAGCGCGTGCTCAAGGCCCCGCGACTGACGAGCGCAGAAAAGGCCGCCACGTTTATTGACGTGTGCGGCGACAAGTTTGATGCCAAGGCACAGAACTTCATCAACGTCGTTGCCGAAAACGACCGTCTCCCGCTTCTGCCGGAGATTGCCGCTCTTTTCGACCTGTACAAGGCCGAACAAGAGAAGTCGGTAGACGTTGAAGTGACCAGTGCTTTTGCATTGAACCAAGAACAGCAAGACAAACTCGCCAAGGTTCTCAGTGCACGACTCAACCGGGAAGTGCGCCTGCAAGTTGCGGAGGATGCTGCCCTTATAGGTGGTGTCGTTATCCGCGCCGGCGACCTGGTTATCGATGGCTCGATTCGCGGCAAAATCGCGAAACTTGCCGAAGCATTGAAATCTTGAGTTTGAAGGGGCAGCAGAGCAATGCAGCAACTCAATCCTTCCGAAATAAGTGAAATTATCAAGGGCCGCATCGACAAGCTCGATGTGACCTCCCAAGCCCGTAACGAAGGCACTGTCGTCAGCGTATCTGACGGCATCGTGCGGATTCACGGTCTGGCCGACGTAATGTACGGCGAGATGATCGAGTTTCCGGGCGGCGTCTACGGTATGGCCCTCAACCTGGAGCAAGACTCCGTAGGTGCCGTTGTACTGGGCGCTTACCAGTCTCTGGCTGAAGGCATGAGCGCCAAGTGCACTGGCCGCATCCTCGAAGTTCCTGTTGGTAAGGAACTGCTGGGTCGCGTAGTCGACGCACTGGGTAACCCTGTTGACGGCAAAGGTCCACTGGGCAACACCGAGACCGACGCGGTCGAGAAAGTTGCTCCGGGCGTGATCTGGCGTAAGTCGGTAGACCAGCCTGTACAGACTGGCTACAAGGCTGTCGATGCCATGATCCCTGTCGGCCGTGGCCAGCGTGAGCTGATCATCGGTGACCGTCAGATCGGTAAAACCGCTCTGGCGATCGACGCGATCATCAACCAGAAAGACAGCGGCATTTTCTGCGTCTACGTAGCCATCGGTCAGAAACAATCGACCATCGCCAACGTGGTTCGCAAGCTGGAAGAAAACGGCGCCCTGGCCAACACGATCATCGTGGCTGCCAGTGCTTCGGAATCTCCTGCGCTGCAATTCCTGGCACCGTACTCCGGTTGCACCATGGGTGAATTCTTCCGCGACCGCGGTGAAGACGCGCTGATCGTTTATGACGATCTGTCCAAGCAAGCAGTGGCTTACCGCCAGATTTCCCTGCTGCTGCGCCGTCCACCAGGCCGTGAAGCTTACCCAGGCGACGTGTTCTATCTCCACTCCCGTCTGCTGGAGCGCGCATCCCGCGTTTCGGAAGAATACGTAGAGAAGTTCACCAACGGCGCAGTGACCGGCAAAACCGGTTCCCTGACCGCACTGCCGATCATCGAAACCCAGGCTGGCGACGTTTCCGCGTTCGTTCCGACCAACGTGATTTCCATCACCGACGGTCAGATCTTCCTGGAATCGGCCATGTTCAACTCGGGCATCCGCCCTGCAGTGAACGCCGGTGTTTCGGTATCCCGTGTGGGTGGTGCCGCTCAGACCAAGATCATCAAGAAGCTGTCCGGTGGTATCCGTACCGCTCTGGCTCAGTACCGTG
Organism: Pseudomonas fluorescens; assembly: GCF_001648775.1. Lineage (GTDB taxonomy): Bacteria > Pseudomonadota > Gammaproteobacteria > Pseudomonadales > Pseudomonadaceae > Aquipseudomonas > Aquipseudomonas fluorescens_M. The sequence continues at coordinate 450,581 of NZ_LVEJ01000001.1, read as the reverse complement.
AACTGGCGGCATTCGCCCAGTTCGCTTCTGACCTGGACGAAGCGACCCGTAAGCAACTTGAGCATGGTCAGCGCGTTACCGAGCTGATGAAGCAGAAGCAATACGCACCAATGTCGATCGCTGACATGGCGCTGTCGCTGTATGCCGCTGAGCGTGGGTTCCTGACTGACATTGAAATCGCCAAGATCGGCAGCTTCGAACAAGCGCTGATCGCTTTCTTCAACCGCGATCACGCCGATTTGATGGCCAAGATCAACGTTAAAGGTGACTTCAATGACGAAATCGACGCTGGCATGAAAGCCGGTATCGAGAAGTTCAAGGCCACCCAAACCTGGTAAGCCGCAGCGGGAGCCGCGAGGCTCCCGCTTGCTAACCTGATAGGTGTTACATGGCAGGCGCAAAAGAGATTCGCAGTAAGATTGCGAGCATCAAAAGCACGCAAAAGATTACCAGCGCCATGGAAAAAGTGGCGGTCAGCAAAATGCGCAAGGCACAAATGCGCATGGCTGCTAGCCGTCCTTATGCGGAGCGTATCCGCCAGGTTATTGGGCATCTGGCCAACGCCAACCCGGAATACCGCCACCCGTTCATGATCGACCGCGCTATCAAGCGCGTTGGTTATGTTGTGGTGAGCAGTGACCGTGGTCTGTGCGGCGGCTTGAATACCAACCTGTTCAAGGCCCTGGTCAAGGACATGGCGGTAAACCGCGAAAACGGCGTCGAGATTGATCTGTGTGTCGTTGGTAGCAAGGGTGCGGCCTTTTTCCGCAACTTCGGCGGTAACGTCGTTGCAGCTATCAGCCACCTGGGTGAAGAGCCGTCGATCAATGACTTGATCGGCAGCGTCAAGGTGATGCTGGATGCCTACCTGGACGGCCGTATTGACCGCCTGTCCGTGGTGTCCAACAAGTTCATCAACACCATGACGCAACAGCCTACCGTGGAGCAGTTGATTCCACTGGTGGCCACCCCGGATCAGGATCTCAAGCACCACTGGGACTATCTCTACGAACCGGATGCCAAAGAGCTGCTTGACGGCTTGATGGTCCGCTACGTTGAGTCGCAGGTCTACCAGGCGGTGGTCGAGAACAACGCGGCTGAACAAGCTGCGCGGATGATCGCGATGAAGAACGCTACCGACAACGCCGGTGATTTGATCAGCGATTTGCAGCTGATCTACAACAAGGCGCGTCAGGCTGCGATCACCCAAGAGATCTCGGAAATCGTCGGCGGCGCTGCCGCGGTTTAACGGTTCAAATATTCAGAGGATCCAGCTATGAGTAGCGGACGTATCGTTCAAATCATCGGCGCCGTTATCGACGTGGAATTTCCACGCGACAGCGTACCGAGCATCTACAACGCGCTGAAAGTAGTGAGCGCGGCTGAAACCACTCTGGAAGTTCAGCAACAGCTGGGCGACGGCGTGGTTCGCACCATTGCGATGGGTTCCACCGAGGGCTTGAAGCGCGGTCTGGAAGTTACCGATTCTGGCGCAGCCATCTCCGTACCGGTCGGTAAAGCGACCCTGGGCCGGATCATGGACGTCCTCGGTAACCCGATCGACGAAGCTGGCCCGATCGACACCGAAGAGCGTTGGGGCATTCACCGTCCAGCGCCTTCGTTCGCTGAACAGGCAGGCGGCAACGACCTGCTGGAAACCGGCATCAAGGTTATCGACCTGGTTTGCCCGTTTGCCAAAGGCGGTAAAGTCGGTCTGTTCGGTGGTGCCGGTGTAGGCAAAACCGTAAACATGATGGAACTGATCCGTAACATCGCCATCGAGCACAGCGGTTATTCCGTGTTCGCCGGTGTGGGTGAGCGTACTCGTGAGGGTAACGACTTCTACCACGAGATGAAGGACTCCAACGTTCTGGACAAAGTGGCACTGGTTTACGGTCAGATGAACGAGCCGCCGGGTAACCGTCTGCGCGTAGCACTGACCGGCCTGACCATGGCCGAGAAGTTCCGTGACGAAGGTAACGACGTTCTGTTGTTCGTCGACAACATCTATCGTTACACCCTGGCCGGTACTGAAGTATCCGCACTGCTGGGCCGTATGCCTTCGGCAGTAGGTTACCAGCCGACCCTGGCTGAAGAGATGGGCGTTCTGCAAGAACGTATCACTTCGACCAAGGAAGGTTCGATCACTTCGATCCAAGCGGTATACGTACCTGCGGACGACTTGACCGACCCGTCGCCAGCGACCACCTTCGCCCACTTGGACGCCACCGTCGTTCTGTCCCGTGACATCGCTTCCCTGGGTATCTACCCAGCAGTAGATCCACTGGATTCGACTTCGCGCCAGCTGGACCCGAACGTAATCGGCCAGGACCACTACGACACCGCTCGCGGCGTTCAGTACGTTCTGCAACGTTACAAAGAGCTGAAGGACATCATCGCGATCCTGGGTATGGACGAGCTGTCGGAAGCCGACAAGCAGTTGGTAAACCGTGCTCGTAAGATCCAGCGCTTCTTGTCGCAGCCGTTCTTCGTGGCTGAAGTCTTCACCGGTGCATCGGGTAAATACGTTTCCCTGAAAGACACCATTGCTGGCTTCAAAGGCATCCTCAACGGTGACTACGACCACCTGCCAGAACAAGCGTTCTACATGGTTGGCGGCATCGAAGAAGCGATCGAGAAAGCCAAGAAACTGTAATCCCGGCGCCCGGCAACGGGCGCTAATTTAGGTTGAGGCAATCAGATGGCTATGACAGTCCATTGCGATATCGTCAGCGCGGAAGGGGAAATCTTTTCCGGCCTGGTCGAGATGGTGATTGCGCACGGTGCACTGGGTGATCTTGGTATCGCTCTGGGTCACGCGCCGCTGATCACTAATCTGAAGCCAGGTCCGATCCGCCTGATCAAGCAAGGCGGGGAAGCCGAGGTGTTCTACATCTCCGGTGGTTTCCTCGAGGTTCAGCCGAACATGGTCAAAGTGCTTGCCGATACCGTGCAACGTGCCGCCGACCTGGATGAAGCTCAGGCTCAAGCAGCTCTCAAGGCTGCCGAGCATGCTCTGCATGAAAAAGGCGCTGATTTCGACTACAGCGCTGCGTCAGCACGTCTGGCCGAGGCTGCAGCTCAGCTGCGCACCGTCCAGCAGATCCGCAAGAAGTTTGGCGGTTAATCCGTCAGCCGCTTGTTGTGCGATTGATAAAAAAGGGTAGCCTCGGCTACCCTTTTTTCTTTTCCGAATTCCCGAAACCCGGTCGCAGTTGCTGACCACCCAGGATTGGTAGCCAGTCATGTCTCTTGAAATCGTTATCCTCGCGGCCGGTCAAGGCACCCGTATGCGTTCGGCGCTGCCGAAAGTGCTGCATCCGATTGCCGGCGATTCCATGCTGGGCCATGTTATCCACAGCGCCCGGCAACTTGCGCCGCAACGCATTCATGTGGTGATCGGCCATGGCGCCGACGTAGTGCGTGAACGCCTGGCCGCTGATGATCTGAATTTCGTCCTGCAGGACAAGCAACTGGGCACCGGTCATGCCACTGCTCAAGCGGTGCCGTTCATCACTGCCGACACCGTGTTGATCCTCTACGGGGACGTGCCGCTGATTGAAGTCGAAACTTTGCAACGCCTGCTCAAGCACGTCGTGCCGGGGCAAATGGGTTTGCTCACCGTCGAGCTGAACGACCCGACCGGCTATGGCCGCATCGTGCGTGACGCTGACGGCAAGGTGGCCGCGATCGTTGAACACAAAGACGCCAGCGAAGCACAACGTGCGATCACCGAAGGCAACACCGGCATCCTCGCTGTGCCGGCCAATCGTCTGGCCGACTGGATGAGTCGCCTGTCCAACAACAATGCCCAAGGCGAGTACTACCTGACCGACGTGATCGAGATGGCTGTCAGCGATGGCCTGCTCGTCGCCACCGAGCAACCGCATGACCCAATGGAAGTGCAGGGCGCCAATGATCGCAAGCAGCTGTCGGAACTGGAGCGTCATTACCAGTTGCGGGCCGGCCGTCGTTTGATGGCGCAAGGCGTGACCCTGCGTGATCCGGCACGCTTCGACGTGCGTGGCGAAGTGACCGTTGGCCGCGACGTGCTGATCGACATCAACGTGATTCTTGAAGGAAACGTGGTTATCGAAGACGACGTGGTCATCGGCCCGAACTGCGTGATCAAGGACAGCACCCTGCGCAAAGGCGTGGTGATCAAGGCCAACAGTCATATCGAAGGCGCCGTCCTGGGCGAGGGCAGTGATGCCGGCCCGTTCGCGCGTCTGCGTCCGGGGACCGTGCTCGATGCACGCGCGCATGTGGGTAACTTTGTTGAGTTGAAGAACGCGCACATGGGCGAGGGCGCCAAGGCCGGACACCTGACCTATCTGGGCGATGCCGAAATCGGTGCGCGCACCAACGTCGGCGCCGGTACCATCACCTGCAACTACGACGGCGCCAACAAGTGGAAAACCGTGTTGGGTGCCGATGTGTTCATTGGCTCCAATAATTCGTTGGTGGCGCCTGTGGATATCTCTGACGGTGCGACCACGGCGGCCGGTTCGACGATTACGCAGAATGTGGATAACGCGCAGTTGGCCGTCGGCCGTGCACGGCAGAAAAATATTGATGGCTGGAAGCGGCCGGAAAAAATCAAGAAGAGCTGAGTTATCCACAGTTTCTTTTTAGCGACGAAAATCCAATGTGGGAGCGAGCTTGCTCGCGAATGCGGTAGATCATTCAATATTGATGTTGACTGACACGATGCCTTCGCGAGCAAGCTCGCTCCCACATTTTTGTTTGTGTCGTTTTCAAAATAGTCTGACTGCCGCTTGACGATTGAGATCCGATAGGTTTTGATTGCTTCCGTTATCTTTCGAATCGAAACTTAAGTCGCCATGTCGAAACGCAATACGCCGCAACGCCGCCACAACATCCTCGCCTTGCTCAATGAGCAGGGTGAAGTCAGTGTGGATGAACTGGCCAAGCGCTTCGAAACCTCCGAAGTTACGATTCGCAAGGATCTGGCCGCGCTGGAAAGTCATGGCCTGTTGCTGCGCCGCTATGGCGGGGCGATCACCATGCCTCAGGAACTGGTCGCGGAAACCGCGCAGAGCGTTTCCAAATACAAACAGGCCATCGCCCGCGCGGCGGTGAAACGCATCCGTGAACATGCGCGGATCATCATCGACAGTGGCAGCACCACCGCCGCAATGATTCCTGAGCTTGGCCAACAGCCGGGCCTGGTGGTGATGACCAATTCCCTGCACGTCGCCAACGCCCTCAGCGAACTCGAACACGAACCGGTGCTGCTGATGACCGGTGGCACCTGGGATCCGCATTCGGAATCCTTTCAGGGCCAGGTCGCCGAGCAAGTACTACGCTCTTACGACTTCGACCAGTTGTTCATTGGTGCCGACGGTATCGATCTGGTGCGCGGCACGACGACTTTCAATGAATTGCTCGGTTTGAGCCGGGTCATGGCGGAAGTGGCGCGGGAAGTCATCGTCATGGTCGAAGCCGACAAGATCGGCCGCAAGATTCCCAACCTGGAGCTGCCGTGGAGCAGTGTCCATACCCTAATTACCGATGATCGCCTGCCTATCGATGCACGCGATCAGATTCAAGCCCGCGGTATCACCGTGATTTGCGCGGCTGTCAGTCAGGAGAAATAAGCATGTGTGGAATTGTCGGCGCAGTTGCTGAACGTAATATCACCGCCATCCTGCTCGAAGGCCTCAAGCGCCTTGAATACCGCGGCTATGACAGCGCCGGTGTCGCGGTCTTCACCAACGACGAAACCCTCGAGCGCATGCGTCGCCCGGGTAAAGTCAGCGAGCTCGAAGCGGCGCTGGCCGAACACCCGCTGGTGGGCCGTCTCGGCATTGCCCACACCCGTTGGGCGACTCACGGCGCACCGTGCGAGCGTAACGCCCACCCACATTTCTCCGGCGACATCGCGGTGGTGCACAACGGCATCATCGAAAACCACGAAGCCTTGCGTGAACAACTGAAAGCGCTGGGTTACGTGTTTACGTCGGACACCGACACCGAAGTTATCGCTCACCTGCTCAACCACAAACTCAAGGATCAGCCTGACCTCAGCGTTGCGCTTAAAGCGACGGTCAAGGAACTGCACGGTGCATACGGCCTGGCCGTGATCAATGCCAAGCAGCCGGATCGTCTGGTCGCCGCGCGCAGTGGCAGTCCGTTGGTGATTGGTCTGGGTCTGGGCGAGAACTTCCTCGCGTCTGACCAGTTGGCGCTGCGTCAGGTCACCGACCGCTTCATGTACCTGGAAGAAGGCGATATCGCCGAAATTCGCCGCGATAACGTGCAGATCTGGGACATCAACGGCAATGCCGTCGAGCGCCAGACCGTGCAGTACAGCGACGGTGCCGAAGCCGCCGACAAAGGTGAATTCCGCCACTACATGCTCAAGGAAATCCACGAGCAACCCGCCGTAGTCCAGCGCACCCTCGAAGGTCGCCTGAGCAACGATCAGGTGCTGGTGCAAGCGTTCGGCCCGCAAGCTGCCGAGCTGTTCGCCAAAGTGCGCAACGTGCAGATCGTCGCCTGCGGCACCAGCTATCACGCGGGTATGGTTGCGCGTTACTGGCTCGAAGAACTGGCCGGCATCCCGTGCCAGGTCGAAGTCGCCAGCGAATTCCGCTACCGTAAAGTGGTGGTGCAGCCGGACACGCTGTTCGTGACTATCTCGCAATCCGGCGAAACCGCTGACACCTTGGCTGCCCTGCGCAACGCCAAAGAGCTGGGCTTCTTGGCCAGCCTAGCGATCTGCAACGTCGGCATCAGTTCGCTGGTGCGCGAATCCGATCTGACCCTGCTGACCCAGGCCGGCCGCGAAATCGGCGTCGCCTCGACCAAAGCGTTCACCACGCAATTGGTCGGCCTGTTGCTGCTGACGCTGTCGCTGGGCCAGGTGCGCGGCACCTTGGCCGACGGCGTTGAAGCGCGTCTGGTCGAAGAGCTGCGTCGCCTGCCAACCCGTTTGGGCGAAGCGTTGGCGATGGACAGCACCGTGGAAAAAATCGCCGAGCTGTTCGCCGAGAAGAACCACACCCTGTTCCTCGGTCGCGGTGCGCAATTCCCAGTGGCGATGGAAGGCGCCCTGAAACTCAAGGAAATCTCCTACATCCACGCCGAAGCCTACCCGGCCGGCGAGCTGAAACACGGCCCGCTGGCGCTTGTGGATAACGACATGCCGGTGGTCACCGTCGCGCCAAACAACGAACTGCTGGAAAAGCTCAAATCCAACCTGCAGGAAGTCCGCGCCCGTGGCGGCGAACTCATCGTGTTCGCCGACGAGAAAGCCGGGATGACCAACGGCGAAGGCACCCACGTGGTGCAAATGCCGCACATCCACGACATCCTCTCGCCGATCCTCTACACGATCCCGCTGCAGTTGCTGTCGTACTACGTGGCGGTGCTCAAGGGCACGGATGTGGATCAGCCGCGTAACCTGGCGAAGTCGGTGACGGTGGAATAAGTTATCCACAGCTGATATCGACACAACAAAATCGCAGCTTCGGCTGCGATTTTCGTATCTGACTTGAGGGGCACCATGGACCGCTTCCAGGAAATGCACATCTTCACCACCGTTGCTCAGGAGCAAGGCTTCTCCTCAGCCGCGCGGCGTCTGGGTTTGTCAGCGGCCAGCGTCACGCGGGCGGTGGCGGCGCTGGAGTTGCGCATCGGCACGCAGTTGCTGGTTCGTACTACGCGCAGCGTGCATTTGAGCGAAGCCGGGCAGCGTTATCTGGAAGATTGTCGGCGGATTCTCGCCGAGGTGCAGGAAGCCGAGGATTCGGCGGCGGGCAGTCATGCCGAGCCGCGTGGGCAACTGACGGTGACAGCGCCGGTGTTGTTCGGTGATTTGTTTGTGACGCCGGTGATGGCGGGTTATCTCGCGCAGTATCCGGATGTCACGATCAACGCCCTACTGGTTGATCGGATCGTCAACATGGTTGAGGAGGGCATCGATGTCGCGGTGCGCATCGGTGATCTGCCTGACAGCAGTCAGCATGCGATTCGCGTGGGTGAGGTGCGTCGGGTTATTTGCGGCTCGCCTGAATACTTTGCCAATCATGGTCGACCGGCTCATCCCCAGGCATTGGCGGGAGCGCCCGTGGTGGCGACGTCAGCGATTGGCCAGCAACGCACCTGGCCATTTCTCGACGATGGCGAACCGCTGAGTGTGCGTCCCGAGCCGCGTCTGACCGTTACCGCCAATCAGGCTGCGATCACGGCCGCTTGCAAGGGCCTGGGTTTGACCCGGGTGTTGTCCTATCAAGTGGCGAGCAAGGTGGCTGCCGGGGAACTGGAAATCGTCCTCGCTGAATTCGAGCTGCCGCCGCTGCCGATTCATGTCGTGTATCAGGGCGGGCGCAAGGCCCCGGCGCGGATTCGCAGTTTTGTCGATTTCGCAGTAAACGCTTTGCGTGAGCATCCTTCATTGAAAAATCCTTCGTTATTGCACGAGATGAAATAATCGATTGCGCTTGCTGGTGATTCTGTTCTTTTCGCGTTAAGGGGAAGATGGCCTCCATCGGCGCGCTCATCCCCGCAGCGGCGCCTCTGTCCAGCGGAGTCGACCATGCAAGCGATTAAACTCTACAACTTCCCGCGTTCCGGCCATGCTCATCGCGTCGAGCTGATGCTGTCCCTGCTGCAACTACCGACCGAGTTGATCTTCATCGATCTGGCCAAGGGTGAGCACAAGCAGCCGGCGTACCTCGCGATCAACAGTTTTGGCCAGGTGCCGGCGATTGACGACGGCGGCGTGGTGCTTGCTGACTCCAACGCAATTCTGGTGTATCTGGCGCAGAAATACGGCCACGGTCGCTGGCTGCCAACTGATCCTGTCGGTGCGGCACGTGTGCAGCGCTGGTTGTCGGCCGCTGCCGGGCCGATTGCTTTCGGGCCTGCCGCTGCGCGCCTGGTCACGGTGTTTGGTGCCCAACTGAATGCTGAAGAAGCGATTACCCGTGCGCACAACCTGCTCAAGGTGATGGACGCCGAATTGGGCAAAACGCCGTTTCTGGCCGGCGCCGAACCGAGCATTGCCGACGTTTCCGCCTACAGTTATATCGCCCACGCACCGGAAGGCAACGTGTCGCTCGACGACTACGGCAACGTCCGCGCCTGGCTGGCACGGGTTGAAGCCCTGCCCGGTTTCGTCGGCATGCCGCGCACGGTCGCCGGTCTGCAAACCACCGCCTGATTTCGCAATCCACACTGTGCCGACGGTGCAGGGGAGAGGTCGTGATGGAACGTTCACCGTGGCACGCTGGCGAACAGCAATTGCAGGCCCATGTCGGTGTTGCCGAACGCATGGAGGCCTTCGGGCGAAAGGTCATTCGCACCTGGATGCCGGACCAGCACCGTGAGTTCTATCAGCAATTGCCTTTCATGCTGTACGGCGCCGTCGATGCGCAGGGGCGGCCGTGGGCCAGTGTGCTCGAAGGCGCGCCGGGGTTTGCCCATTCGCCTGATCCAGAGCATCTGCAGTTCGCCAGCCAACCTGCTGCCGATGATCCGGCGCAACTGCGTGATGGCGAGCCGATCGGTTTGCTCGGCATCGAACTGCACACCCGTCGGCGCAATCGCCTCAACGGCCATGTCGGTAATCTGTCGGCGCAAGGGTTCGATGTCAGCGTGGACCAGGCCTTCGGCAACTGTCCGCAATACATTCAGTTGCGCCAGTTTCAACGCGTGCCACTGACCGACCCTCAGACGCGCCCGGCGCAATCTCTGGACGTTCTCGATGACGCAGCCACAGCGCTGATCGCTGGCGCTGACACGTTTTTCGTCGCCAGTTATGTCGACGTCGATGGCCAACGCGCGGTGGATGTTTCCCATCGGGGTGGCCAGGCCGGTTTCGTTCGGGTGGAAGGCAATCGTCTGACCATCCCCGATTTCGCCGGCAATCTGCATTTCAACACCCTCGGCAATCTGCTGCTCAATCCCAAGGCCGGCTTGCTGTTCATCGACTTTTCCACAGGCGATCTGCTGCAACTCAGCGGGCGCACCGAGATTCTGCTCGACGATCCGCAGATCGAGGCCTTCCAGGGTGCGGAGCGGCTGTGGACCTTTGAGGTGGAGAAACTGGTGCGGCGCCCGGCAGCTTTGGCATTACGTTGGCGCTTCGACGGCATGTCACCAACCAGTCTGTTGACGGGCAACTGGGCCGAAGCGGATGCGCGTTTGCAGGCGCAGGCGCTGGGCAATCAATGGCGGCCATTGCGGGTGGCGAAGATCGAAGCGGAAAGCCGCAGCATCCGCTCGATCTATCTGGAGCCAGCCGATGGCGCCGGTTTGCCGGTGTTTCTTGCCGGCCAGCATCTGCCGTTGCGGTTCACCCTCGACGGTGAGGTGCACATCCGCACCTACAGCCTTTCGAGCGCGCCATCGGATGGTTTCTACCGGATCAGTGTGAAGCGCGAAGGCCTGATTTCGTCGCACCTGCATGAACAGATCCGCGTCGGCGATGTGCTGGAGGCGCGGGCGCCACAGGGGCATTTCACGGTAGCGCCGCTGGAGCGCCGGCCGTTGGTGTTGTTGGCGGCGGGCGTCGGTATCACGCCATTGCTGTCGATGCTGCGCGAAGTGGTTTACCAAGGCCTGCGGACGCGCGGCATTCGCCAAACGTGGTTGCTGCAGAGTTCACGCAGTCTGGCTGACCAGCCGTTTCGCAAAGAACTCGATCATTTACTGGCGAAAGCGGGTGACGCCGTGCGGGTGCTGCGTTTGCTCAGCCAGCCGGAAGCCGATGCTGAACTGGACGCAGATTTTGATCGGCATGGGCGTATCGACTGTGCGTTGTTGCGCGATCTGCTTGAGGTTGAGGATTACGATCAAATCGACTTTGTCCTGTGTGGCCCCGGCGGTTTTACCCAAGGTGTGTATGACAGCCTGCGTGAGCTGGACGTGCGCGATGCCCGGATTCACGCGGAAACCTTCGGCCCCTCGACGCTCAAACGCCAGCGAGATGCTGACGCAATCGTCATCGAGCAACCGCCCGCAGCGACGACATCCGTCCCCGTGGTGTTCGAACGCTCGGCCAAGGAAGCCCGTTGGCAACCGGATGGCGGCAGCCTGCTGGAATTGGCGGAAAGTCGTGGATTGCGTCCGGAATTCAGTTGCCGGGGTGGATCGTGCGGTACCTGCAAGACTCGGCTGGTCAGTGGTGCGGTGAATTATCCACAGCCGCCGGCCGAGGTTCCCGAAGCGGGGCACGTACTGATTTGTTGTGCGGTGCCGGCACAGAGTGCGCAGCCGCTGGTGCTGGATCTATAAGAATGAATGTGCGCACGCGTTAACCATCGCGGACCTTTGGCGACATCAGTAACCCTGCGCCGGGCGGCGCAGGGGTTTCTGTGCTCACCAGTGCGGTGATGTGGTCACCGAGACCGCTGTGCGAGGTATTGAGTATTCAGTTTTCAACGGCAATGAATTGACCGGCTCGCTGCTGGCTTCGATGATCTCGCTGGAGGGTGTCGCCGACCCCTGCAGAACGTGACGCGCGCTGCGCTCGACCAGTTGCAGACTGGCTTCGCTCCAATTGATCCAGCGCCAGTCGCGAACATCGCGACTGGCCGGAAACTGGCCGCTTTGTTCGAACGCGTTGATCAGCTCAGTGAGGCTGTGCGGATCGCGCAAATCAAAGTAAACCATGAAGTCGCTGCCGATTTCCCTGAACACCGCGATGTCGCTGCCCATGGCCGGCAAGCCACGTTGCATCGCCTCCACCAGCGGCAGGCCAAAACCTTCGACGAAAGACGGGAACACCAGCGAACTGGCATGGGCGTACGCATGCTCCAGGCTGGTGTCGCTCAAGTGGTTGAACATGAACAGGCGCTGGTTGAACTCAGGGTGGTTGCGTACGCGTGCAATCAGCTCGTCACACTTCCAGCCGATATGCCCGGCGATACACAGCCTTGCCTTGGAGCCGCTCGCCCAGGCGCGTTCGAAGGCGTCGAGCAGATAGGCGTGGTTCTTGCGAGGTTCGATGGTGCTGACCATCAGGAACACCGGTCCCGGCGCTTCGAACATTGTTTGCAGGGCGGGATCCACTGTTGCGTCCGAGCTGCGCAGATCCAGTTCCGAGCCCAGATGGAAAAAGTCGAACCAGCGTTTTTCGCTCTGTTCGGTGCCGATCCGCCGTTGCAGTTCCTCACGTACTTCATCACGTACGGTGGCGGAAATGGCCATGAAACCGTCGGCAGTACGCGAGATCCAGTCGAACCATTCGCGGAACACCTGTGCTGGCCGCGTTTCATAGAAATGCGGGTGGGTCAGCGGAATCAGGTCGTAGATCACGGCAATGATCCCGACGCCTTCGCGCTTGAGTTGTTCGGCATGGAGGAAAAAATCCGAATGCCAGGAGGAGTCGAGCAGCACCAGTTGATCGTCCGGCTGGTGTTGCAATGGCGTGCAGCGCTTGAGCAGTTGAAAGCGGCTTATGCGCCGCAAAACCCGCAACGGTGCCCCAAAGGCTGCGAATGAAAACGCCCGATAGCCGACGTACAGCAGCCGCCGCGCCAGTTTCGACTGGCATTTGGCGTCGCGTCGCTGATGCCATTGCCAGCATCGATGGCCCAGGCGCTCGAGTCGCTCGCCGAAGGTCGCGAGGGCATTGAATACCGGCGTATTCAGAGGCGCCAGACGCAGCACCCGATAGAGCTGGCCATTGAGCAAGACCACTGGCAGGCACTCGATACCGTCGGTGCTTGAGGGCAATTTATTGACGACGTTGCGGACTACCCGCTGAATCCCTGAATTGAGTTTCGGGTGGTTGAAAACATGGGTGCATTCCACCAGCAGTCGAGTCATGGGGCACGCTCCGTGATTGCCGATTCAGCGCTGCGGGTTGTCGATGTCCGGGCAGTGCGGGTGCCTACGGCTGGCGCAGCGGATGCGAGCCAGTAACGCTCTTCCCGGCCGAGGGCTGGACGTGTTGCGAGGAGGGTGGTGCACGAGCCGGCAAAGGGTGATGGCCACTCGAGGCGGCTCGCCGTTGCGCGGTCGCACGTCGATGCGGCATGCAGCCGGTGCCGACTGAAAACGGCGTGCCGCTGATGTGTGTGGAGAGGGTGTTCCACGAATCCACTGAGACCCGTGATGAACAGGCAATTTTTCAACAGCGACCCCTTGGCCTTTTACTTTCGCCACTTCCCACAGGCTTGTCGGAAAGCTCTGTCAGACCGAGAAACAAGGTCTGTCAGAGAACAGGCGAAACAGTTGTTGTATTTGTTTGCGACCAATCTGTGCCAATTGCACGACAATTTCAACAGTGCACACCGTGACCGGTCAGTTCTCGTCAGCGTAGACGGATTTATTCTCGCCGGACGGTTCACGAACACTCGACGGATGTGTTTAGAATGCCCCTCGTCGCGAAATCCCGAGCGTTGATACGGGGTGGCGACTGAGGGTGAAACTGACCACTAAAACAAGAACGAAGACGTGCCTGATGAAGGACGCGTGCCGGTAGTTCCGGACCGATCCAATACCAGCTCGTTACAGCATGAGGTTGCCGGGATGGCAGCTTCAGCGTGGGGTGCCATGAATTTCATTCTTTACTCCGACGTCAACGACAACTCCATCAGCCAGAGTCTCGGTCGTCCTGAATACAGTTACTACTTTGTGCTCAAGGCCTATCGGCCGGTGCTGGAAAGCCTTGGGCGTGTGCACGTCGTAGCGTCCACCGCCGACGTCGATCCCCTCTATCGAAAACTGCTCGCTGCCGGCGAAGAGTGTGTTTTCCTTTCGTTTGCTCCACCACAGAAAACCCCGCTCGATCTCCAGTGCCCGACGATTTGCGTGGTGGCCTGGGAATTCGATTCGATTCCCGATGAGCAGTGGGACAACGATCCACGCCAGGACTGGACACAAATGCTCGCCCGCCAGGGACGGGTCATCACCCTGTCGAGCCACACCGCGCGGGCGATCCGCCGGGCCATGGGTGAGGATTTCCCGGTGTTGGTATTGCCGACACCGCTGTGGGAAAACTTCTCGGCGATTCGTCAGCAACACGTTCCTGCGCCGATCAACCCGGGGGCCACGCTGGCGATCAAGGGCTGCATTTTCGACAGTCGCGAGCTCGGCCTGTCTGCCGATGCACTGATTCCAACGCCCCTGACGGCGGAAGAAGAGGCTGCACTGGCGGCTGCAATCGAGGCGGCGCGGCCGCCACCGCTAACGCTCAAACGCCGATTCGTCATCGCCCGGCATTACTTGCGTCTGTGGGCGCTCGATCTTGGACGGGAGCTGGAGGAGCCGGTGCCGCGGGTAAAATTCCTGCAGAACGGGTACTGGGAAGGACTTCGCGATCGAGTCCCGGAGCCTCTGCACAATTGGCTCGAACAGCGCCTGCCGGCCATCTGCGGGCCGCAGCCGGTCCCTGTCGTCGAACCGCCGGCACTTGATTTGCCGGACACCTCAGGGGTGGTCGAAACCCGCGTTGATGGCGTGGTGTATGTCTCGGTGTTCAACCCCAAGGACGGCCGCAAGAACTGGCATCACCTGATTACCGCGTTCTGCTGGGCCTTTCGCGAGACGCCAGACGCGACGCTGGTGCTGAAGATTACGCAGAACGATCTGGCCGCTTATTACACCGAGCTGATGACGTTGCTTGCACAACTGACCCCGTTCGCCTGCCGCGTGGTAGTGCTGCACGGTTACCTCGACGATGCGCAATACGCCGGGCTGTACAAGGCCGCCAGTTTTTACGTCAACGCTTCTCGCTGCGAAGGCCTGTGCCTGCCGTTGATGGAGTTCATGTCCAGCGGCAAACCGGTGATCGCCCCGGACCACACGGCGATGGAAGATTACATCGATGACTCGGTCGCATTCGTGGTCAAGTCCAGCGAAGAGCTGACTATTTGGCCGCAAGATACCCGCATCATTTACCGCACCCTGCGTTACCGCCCGGATTGGGGATCGCTGAAAAACGCCTACGAAAACAGTTACCGGATGGCCACGGCGCAACCACAGGATTATCGACAGATGTCGGCCGCCGCCGTCGCGCGCATGCATGATTACTGTGCGTTTGCCCCGGTGCAAAAGCGCCTGGCGGATTTTTTCGCGGTGGCCGCCAAGGCTCCGCAGACTACACCTGTGATGGATAACGCCTGATGCTGATCATCATTCATTCGGAAACCAACCAGTACACCATCACGCAAAACCTGGGCCGTTCCGAGTACAGCTATTACTTCGTGCTCAAGGAATACCGTCCGGTACTGGAACGCATCGCGCGCGTGGTCGAGGTGGCCGATCCGCAGAAAGAAGTCGATGTGCTCTATCTGGAGTGCCTGGCCCGTGGCGAGCCCTGTGTATTTCTGTCGTTTTCCCCGCCGCATCGCACGCCGGTGAACCTGGCGTGCCCGACGTTGCCGGTGTTTGCCTGGGAATTCAGCACGATCCCCAACGAACCGTTTGCCAATGAGCCGCGCAATGACTGGCGCACGGTGTTGCAGGCGTGCGGTGCAGCCATCACCCATTCCAGCTACACGGTCGACGCCGTGCGCGAGGCGATGGATGCCGACTACCCGATCATTGCCATCCCGGCGCCCGTCTGGGATCGCTTTGCCGCTCGCGGCGTGCAAGCGCAAAACCGCACGCCATCCGAGCCGTTGAAGTTGACGATTAAAGGGCTGGTCGCTGACAGTCGTCAGCTCGATCTGAATGCCTTCGGGCCGGAGCATTTGCGCTCTGGTGAGGGCATTGATTTCACGGCGCCGGTCACCGAACAGACGCTATGGCTCGACGGTGTGGTGTACACCTCGGTGTTCAACCCAGGCGACGGTCGCAAGAACTGGGAAGACATGCTCAGTGCGTTCTGCGTGAGTTTTCGCGACGTTGAAGACGCCACGCTGGTGCTGAAACTCACGCACTTCGATGCCGAAGAAGCGCTCGGCGACATCCTGCATCACTTGTACAAAAACCAGTCGTATCGCTGCCGTATCGTGTTGATTCACGGCTACCTCGCCGATCCGGACTACGAACGGTTGGTGCAGGCCACCCGCTACGTGGTGAACACCTCTTATGGTGAAGGCCAGTGCCTGCCGCTGATGGAGTTCATGTCCTGCGGCAAGCCGGCGGTGGCCCCGCGAACCACGGCGATGGTCGATTATCTGAGCGCGGAAAACGCTTTCCTGATCAAGTCCACCGACGAGCTCACGGCGTGGCCACACGACCCGCGCAAGGCCTTTCGCACGTTGCGCTATGCGACGGACTGGGCGTCGTTATGTGCGGCTTATCGTGCCAGTTACGCGGTGGCTAAAAATGATCCGCACACGTATGCGCGAATGTCAGCCCAGGCCGTGAGCAGCCTGCAAGCTTTTTGCAGTCAGGCTGTGGCCGAACAGCGCTTGCGCGATTTTCTCGCCCAATTGATCGAACATCGAGCGGTGCTGGCCGTAGAGGCCACCGGCACATGATTGACGCATTGCTCACCCGCGCAGGACGGCATCGTTTGCTGCCAAAACGCAAGGTCATCACTGGCCGCAAGCCGTCCACCTCTCGAATCGCCGTCCCGTCCATTGGAGCCACCCCATGCTGAGCCTTTTGAAGAAACTCACGGCGGCGACGCCTGCACCGATTGAGCAGCCCGTTGCTGCGGCCGAGGAAAAAACCGATCCGTACATGCTCGGTCTGCACGATGCGATGCTCAGCGGCTGGTTCAATCAGGAAACCGGTGAGCTGTTCACCGGGTTTGCGGTCAGCGCCGATGACACCCTGCTCGACGTTGGCTGTGGTGATGGCGGCAACGTACATTTTTGTGGCATGCGCGGTGCGAAGATCATCATTGCCGACATTGACGGCGCCAAGGTTGAGGCCACCCGTCAACGTCTGGGTGATACCCCGGCGCGCGAAATCGAATGCCACGTCACTGATTGCAACCCACTGCCGATCGCCGATGCCACCGCGACGCGGGTGGTCTCGACCGAAGTCATCGAACACGTTGACGATCCCGCGCAGTTTCTCGCCGAACTGGTGCGCGTCGGCAAGCCGGGCGCACTGTACCTGTTGAGCGTGCCGCACCCGAGCTCCGAAGACCTGCAAAAAGACATCGCCGCACCGGAGTACTTCCAGAAGCCCAACCACATTCGCATCATCAGCGAGGATCAGTTCAAGGCGATGGTCAGTGACGCCGGGCTGGAGATCATCAGCCACAGTCAGTACGGGTTTTACTGGTCGATGTGGATGCTGTTGTTCTGGGAGGCCAAGGTCGAGTTCAGCGACCCTGACCATCCGCTGCTCAATCGCTGGGCCGACACCTGGCAGGCGGTGCTCGATTCGCCGCGCGGCGCGCAGATCAAAAAAGCCCTGGATGCAGTGGTCGCGAAAAGTCAGGTGATCATCGCCCGCAAACCCTGATCTTCTGCCACAAGGTTTTGTGTAACCTTGCTGCCTTGTGGTTTCAGGGGTGTGCAAAGTATGCGGTTTCTCGTCGGTCTGTTTGCGTTGATGGTGCTTTCTGCTTGCAAGCAGCAGGACGCGCCACCGCTCGACCAACAACTCTACATCTGGCAACGCCAATGGACGCCGGCCCATGCGGCAGCGTTGCGTGACAGTCGTCCTGACTTCTCGACGCTCCGCGTGCTCGCCCTGCAAGCCTTTCCCAATGCCGGATGGAGCAGGGCGCGGATCGATGCGCAATTATTGAAAGCCGATGGTCGTCCGTTGATTGCGGTGATTCGTCTCGACGGGCAGCTCAAGGCGCTGGATCAGCAGCAAGTCACCGCGCAGATTCTTCAGGTACTGGCCGATTGGCAGGCGCAAGGTCTGACGCTGAGTGGCGTTGAGATCGATCACGACGCGGGTAATGCGCGCTTGCCGGCGTACGCGCAATTCCTCAACCATTTGCGCTCGGCATTGCCGAGCGCGCTACCGCTGAGCATCACGGCGCTGCCAGCCTGGCTCGACAGTGCGCAATTGCCCGAACTCCTGCAAAGCGTCGACAGCAGCGTGCTGCAAGTGCATGCCGTCAGCGATCCACGCCGCGGTCTGTTTGATCCTGAGCAGGCGCTTACGTGGGCCAAGGCCTGGGCCCGGATCACCGACAAGCCGTTCTATCTGGCGCTGCCGGCCTATGGTGTGGCGCTGTTGCCGGATGACGGCGGGGCGCCGGTGGTGGAAAGCGAAGTGCAATTGGAGCGGGGCGGCCAGCGGCGGGAATTGCTCGCCGATCCGCTGCAACTCAGCCAACTCGCTCAAGCGTTGCGCGAACAGCCGCCGGCGCATCTGGCCGGGTTGATCTGGTTTCGCTTGCCGCTGGTCAATGATCGCCGCGCCTGGAGCCTGACCACCCTGCGCGCCGTCGCCCGTGGCGATCAACTCAATCGTCGGCTCGGCGTGACGTTGAGCGAACACGACGGTCTCTCCGACATCAAACTCGACAACCCCGGCAATCTCGACAGCGCCTGGCCCGCGCGGATCACCCTCAAGGCGCAGGGCTGTGAAGGCGCTGATGCGCTCGCCGGTTACTCATTGCAACAAAGCCCGGATCTGCTTACCTTCACCCGCCTGCGCGACGGCCGATTGCCGGCGGGCGGACAACGCGCCATCGGTTGGGCACGTTGCGCACATATTGATCAAGGAGGTTCGCATGTTGACCCGTAACTGGCCCCGCCATCTGCTCTGCCTGAGCCTCTGCTTGCCGCTGGGGTCGGCGCTGGCCTGCGGGCCGGATTTCCCGATGCGCCTGCTCGACAATCGCGGGCAGAGCCTGGCGGATCTGCCTGAAGGCAACTTCCACTTCGAACTCAGTCGCCTCGGCAAAACCATCGCCGGGCTGAAGAACGTCACCGCCGCGACACACAATCCGAACGACGTGTACGGCGAGGAAAACGCCGCCGCCGAGTCTCGGGAAATCGCCGAACAGGCCGGCCTGAGTGCCGAGCAGCAAGCGTTGGTCAAACAACTGCGCGGCCTGACAGATGCGCGCCAGGCCGAGGCGCAGGGCGCCAGCCTGCCGGCGGAAATCCGTTTGTACGTGGCCGGTGCGGTGGCGTTTGCCACGGGCGATCATCAACTCGCCGTCGAGTATTTCGACAAACTGCTGGCATTGCCGGTGGATCAGCGTCCGTTGCGCAGTACGTGGGCCGCCTACTCGCTGGGGCGCACCTGGTTTGCCATCAGCAGTGAGAGCGGCGATGCGGTGGAAGCGCTGGAGCAATCGCTGGCGGCGTTCCGTCAGGTCCGGCAGATGAGCATCGACGGTCTCAGCGATCCGCTGGAGTTGGGGGTTGCCAGCCTCGGTGAAGAGGCGCGGGTGCTGCGCACGGCTGGCAACTGGAGCGGCGCCATCGAATTGTATGAAGCGCAAAACCTGCACGGCTCTGGCGTGGGGTACACCTCGCTCAAGCAATTGATGAATGAACTGGCCGAATTGCCCGAGGCCGAACTGGCTGAGTTGTTCCAGCATAAAGCGGTGCAGCAACTGGTTACGGCATCGCTGGTCAGTCGCGAGGGCTGGTCGTATGGCGATGAACCGCCGAACGAGAAAAAACTCGTCAAGTTGCTGCAAAACAGCACGCGCGGCAGCCTCGAAAACGCCGATCGCCTGGCCGCGATGAGCTATCAACAGGGCGACTATGCCGGCGCCAAGGCCTTCCTCGTAAACGCCGGGGACGGCGGCCTGGCGTGGTGGCTACGGGCGAAACTGGCGGTACGCGACGGCGACAGGACTGCCGCCGCGCAAGCCTACTCCAAAGCCGCGCAGGCCTTTCCGCAGAACGAGGATTGGGGCTATCGACGCACGCCGGACTGGGCGTTTGAAAGCGTTCAGCCGAAGTGCCGGGTCGAAGGTGAAAGTGCCATTCTGGCGTTGCAGCGTGGCGAATATCTGCAAGCCTTCGTGCAGTTGTATCGCAGCAACAGCACCTATTGGTTTGACGCCGCAACCGTGGCCGAGCGGGTGCTGACGGTTGATGAACTGAAACGCTACGTCGATGAAAACGTGCCGGCGCCGCCCGCGCTGACCCAGCAGCAGCGTGACAACTACGTGCCGCTGCCGGTCGCCGCCAGTCTGCGCAATCTGCTCGGGCGGCGGTTGTTGCGTGAAGGCCATTACGCCGATGCGGTGGCTTACTTCGACAATCCCGACCTGCAAAACAAGGCCCGCCTCTACGGCGAGCAGCGCTTGAAAGCCGATGCTGCGTGGTGGCCGACCAAGCGTGCCAGTGCGCTTTACAACGCCGCGTGGACGGCGCGTGAGTGGGGCATGGACATTCTCGGTTACGAGATGGCTCCGGACTACGCCACGTTCGGTGGTAACTACAGTCTGGAAACCACGGAGCTGAAAGTCGGCCCGCTGGTCAGCGACGCCGAAGTGCAACGTCAGGTCGCCAGTGCAGCGAAACCGGATCAGCGTTATCACTACCGTTTCGTCGCCACCGAACTGGCCGGGCGCGCCGCTGACAATCTGCCGCACACCAGTCAGGCGTTTGCCGCCGTGCTGTGTAACGCCGCCGGCTGGAACAGCAGCCTGGAAGATCAGAGCGCGCTGTATCAGCGTTACATCAAAGAAGGCCCGTTCGTACCGTGGGCGGTGGATTTCGGCAATCAGTGCCCGTACCCGGACTTCGAAAACGCCGACAAACGCTACGTGACGCAGGTAACGGATGCCGTGCGCTCATCGCTGCGACCGTACAAGTGGCCGGTGCAAATCGGCGCCATTGTGCTGGTCACGGCGGCCGCGTTGCTGTTGATCTCACGACGTCAGCGCAAGGCGCGCAAAGGCTAAGCCTGCTGGACGAAGGTCAAGCGTATCGCGAAGCCGATCAACAGGCTGCCGAACAGCCATTGTTGAACCCGTTGCGCCGTTGGACTGTGTTGCAGCCAGCGGCCCAATGCGGCGCCGGTCAGCGCATAAGCGCTGTCGAACAGCAGGCCGACGCCGACCAATAGCGCACCGAGCACGGCGAATTGGCTCAGTACCGGCGCGCCGTCATTGACGATGAATTGCGGCAACAGCACCGAGCAGAACAGCAGCGCTTTGGGGTTGAGCAGGTTGGTCAGCAAACCGCGCCGAATCGCTTCGCGCCATTGCCCCTGAGTGTTGGCAATATCGCCAGCATTCAGGTTCGGCAGCAGCGTGCTGCGCAAGCATTGAATGCCGATCCATAACAGATACGCCGCGCCCGCCAGGCGCACCACTTCAAAGGTCCATGGCGCCGCCTTGAACAGCGCTGCCAAACCCAACGCCGCCAGCGCGACATGGCAGCCGCGAGCAACTCCCAGGCCGACCGCCGTGGCCAACGCCGCGCCGCGACCCTGACGCGCACCGGTTTGCAGGAGCAGGATCATGTCCGGACCGGGCAGCAGATAAACCACTGCCAATGCCAGGAAAAATAGCCAGAGACTCGCCATGCCGCCGTCCTTTCGTTGTCGATTCGGTGAGCCAAGTCTAGAGCCGAAGGGTGGGGCAGGTGCTTGCGTAGTCCGCTTCAAAAGTTCGCAGCTTTGGCATAACCTGCTGGCTTTCAGCGCCATGACGATCAGGATCTGCCAAAGATGAAACTCGATGCATTCGACCGCAAAATTCTCGCTGCCCTGCAACGCAACGGACGCCTGAGCAACGTCGAGTTGGCAGACGAGATCGGCCTGTCGGCGTCGCCATGTTTACGCCGAGTGCGCATGCTTGAGGAGGCCGGAGTGATTCGCGGCTATCAGGCCAATCTGGACCGTGACGAAGTCGGGTTGGGGCTGACGGTGTTTGTCGGGGTCAAGGTCGAGCGGCATAACGATGAGCAGGCCGAAGCATTCTACAAAGCCGTGACCGCGTTGCCGGAAGTGATTTCAGCGTTTCTGGTGTCGGGTGAATCGGATTTTCTGCTGCAAGTGGTGGTGCCGGATCTGCGCGCGTATGACCGCTTTCTCAGCGGCTGCCTGTTGAAGTTGCCGGGGGTGAGTGACATTCGCAGCAACTTTGCGATTCATACGGTGAAGACCCCGGGCGCTTTGCCGCTGGGGCATCTTCCGCTGTAGACCGAGGCGGGCCCTTCGCGAGCAGGCTCGCTCCCACATTCGATCGTCACATTCCTGAAAGAGCGCGGTCATTGTGGGAGCGAGCCTGCTCGCGAAGGCGGCAGCTCAGCCAATAAACATTTGCGTCCCTACATCTGCGTGGCCATCCCCTCGACATTCATCGCTGCCTGGCGCAACGCCTCGGAGCGCGTCGGATGCGGATGACAGGTCAACGCAATGTCCTCGGCCGACGCGCTGAACTCCATCGCCACACAAAATTCGCCAATCATTTCACTGACGCTCGGGCCGACAAGATGCACACCGAGCACTTCATCCGTGCGTTCGTCAGCGATGACTTTGGCGAAACCCTCGGTTTCATGGTTGATCTTCGCCCGGCTGTTGGCGGTGAACGGAAACTTGCCGACCTTGTAGGCGCGCCCTTCAGCCTTGAGCTGCTCTTCGGTCTTGCCGACGCTGGCCAGCTCCGGTTTGGTGTAGATCACGTTGGGGATCAGGTCGTAATTGACCTCACCAGCCTTGCCATGGATCTGCTCGACACAGGCCATCGCTTCGTCTTCGGCCTTGTGCGCGAGCATCGGGCCGGACGTCACGTCGCCGATGACCCAGACCCCGGCGGCCTCGGTGCGATGCTGTTTGTTGGCGAGCATGCCGCGCTTGTCGGTGCTCAGGCCAACGTTCTGCAGACCCAGGCCTTCGGTGTACGGGCGGCGACCGATGGCCACCAGCACGTAATCGGCTTCCAGTAACTCGGCGGTGCCACCCGCGGCGGGCTCGACGCTGAGCTGCACACCGCTGGCGGAAGAGGTCGCGCTGGTGACTTTCGAACTGAGTTTGAAGGCGATGCCCTGTTTGCTCAGCGAGCGCTGCAAGGTTTTGCCCGCTTCGCCATCGACGCCGGGGCAAATGCGGTCGAGGTATTCGACCACGGTGACCTGCGCGCCCAGACGCCGCCACACCGAGCCGAGTTCGAGGCCGATGACACCGGCACCGATCACCACCAGGTGCTTGGGCACTTCGCTCAGCGACAGCGCGCCGGTGGAATCCAGAATGCGTTTATTGTCGATCTCGACACCCGGCAGGGGAGTGGGCTCGGAGCCGGTGGCGATGATGATGTCCTTGGCGGTCAGCTCGACCTTGCTGCCCTGATCGCCGGTTACCGTGACCTTGCCCGGGCCATCGATGTGGCCCCAGCCCTTGATCCAGTCGACCTTGTTTTTGCGAAAGAGAAATTCGATGCCCTTCGTCAGGCCTGCCACGCTTTCATCTTTCTGCTTCATCATTTGCGCGAGGTTCAACGTCGGTTTGACTTCGATACCGAGGTTGGCGAACTCCGCACCCATCGCCGCATCGTACAACTCCGAGGCATGCAGCAACGCTTTGGAGGGCATGCAACCGACGTTCAGGCAAGTGCCACCGAGGGTTGCGCGACCTTCGACACACGCCGCCTTTAGGCCCAACTGCCCGGCGCGGATCGCCGCGTTATAACCACCCGGGCCGCCGCCCAGAATCACCACGTCATAGTTGCTCATGCGCTTACTCCAGATTGATGGATGCGATCGCTAAAAGTAGTTCTCGGATAAAATTACGCACGTAATATGTGCGTTTACGGACATTTCGGTCAAGGCTTCAGGCAAGCGACAGGTTGGGCATCTTTAGATAAGCGTAATTGTGTACGAATATTTCACGCTTTTCGTTATATCGTAACGATATGAACAGCGAGCCGAAGATTTTGGGGTGATATGCAAGTCGATCTGGAGGTTGATGGCACGCAAGTGAGCGGATTGCCGCGCTTTCAACAAGCGGCAGCGCAAGGGCGGCGATTACGACGCTGGGCCATTGGCCTTGGCAGTCTCGCCGGTGCGGGTTGGGTGCTGGCATTTTTTGTCGGGCTGTTTGCACCGCAATCGCTGTGGTTGCCGCTGTTGGTCAATCAAAGCGCGGCATTGCTGGTGCTGGTCGGCGGACTGCAGTCGGCCTGGTGGGTGACGGCGTGGCGGGCAAGGGTGATCAATCCGCTGGCGCCGGTTTCTCAAGCGGTGGACGAGCAAACTGCGCCAGATGGCTGGTACGAACGGCTGCTCGATCGCTTGAGTCAGCGCAGTGTGCATCTGCTCGGCCAGATCGGTGCTGCGACCCTGTGGCTGGGCGCTTGGGCGCTGATGGCAGTGCTGAGTATCGAGCAGGTATGGAACCTCGCATTACCACCGGCTGCCGTGGGTTTGTCGGCAACCGTCGGTGCGGTGCTGGCGTTACTGCTGGCGTTTGCGTTGCTGGTGCTGGAGCGCCACCTGGCGCAGGAAAATCCCGCGCAATGGCCGGAAGCCGGAGTACTGGCGCAACTGACGCGGGTGGCAATCACCAGTTTGCTGCTCAGTGCGTTGTGTCTATTGTTCGCCAGCGACAACGCTATTTGGCCTATCCGGTTGGCGGTGTTGATTGGTATTTTGCCGGGATTGGTCGCAATCGAGCTGCTATTGCGTGCTGTTCTCTCGGTGTTCAGTCCACGCCGTGAACTGCTTGAGCCGACCCTGCTGGCGCGCAGTTTTGTCGCCGACCTGCTGCGCTGGCCACCGCAACCGTTGCTCGCGTTGCAGCACGAATTGCACAACCGGTTTGGCATCGATTTGCGCCAGATCTGGGCGTTCAGCTACATGCGCCGCGCGTTTTTGCCGGTGTTGCTGCTGATCGCCGCGCTCGGTTGGTTACTCACCGGTATTCATGAAATACCTCTGCAAGGTCGCGGCATCTACGAGCGTTTCGGCAAACCGGTTGAAGTGTTCAGCCCCGGTTTGCACACGGGATTACCGTGGCCATTGGGACGGGTCATCAACATTGAAAACGGTGTGGTACATGAGCTGGCGACCAGCGTCGAAAACCCGCTGGCGGTGCAACCGGAGCCTGCCGAAGGCCCGGCGCCCATCACTGCCAATCGCCTGTGGGATGCCAGCCACGTCAACGACAAGTCGCAGGTCATCGCCAGTAGCCGTGGCGAGCAGCAGAGCTTTCAGATCGTCAATATGGATGTGCGTTTCGTCTATCGCATTGGCCTGACAGATCAGGCTGCACTGGCCGCCACCTACAACAGCGCCGATGTACCCACGCTGATTCGCAGCACGGCCAGCCGGATTCTGGTGCACGACTTCGCTTCGCGCACCCTCGACGGTTTGCTCGGTGCCGATCGGGTCGGGCTGGGCGAGGAAATCGGTCGCGCAGTCCAAGCCGATCTGCAAAAACTCGACAGTGGTGTCGAGATTCTCGCGACCGTGGTCGAGGCGATTCATCCGCCGGCCGGTGCCGCCAATGCCTATCACAGTGTGCAAGCGGCGCAGATCGGCGCGCAGGCGTTGATCTCGCGTGAGCGGGGCGCTGCGGCGCAAGCGAGCAATCAGGCGCAGTTGCAGGCCAGCCTCGCGCGCGATCAGGCCAGCGCCAACGCGCGTGAAACCCAGGCGGCGGCGCAGGCGGCGGACCTGAAATTCACCGCCGAACAGAAAGCCTACGCCAGTGCCGGTCAGGCCTTCGTGCTGGAGCAATATTTCAGTCAGCTCAGTCAGGGCTTGAGTAAAGCCAAGTTGCTTGTACTTGATCATCGACTTGGCGGCAGCAGTAACGCGCCGACCATCGACCTGCGTACGTTCACGCTGCCGGCAGACCCAGCGCCAGCGCGCACCACCGCTCAACCAGGAGTTGCCCATTGAGCCAGTCGCACACTCACGATCATCATGACCACGGCGGCCACGACCACGGCCACGGCGGGCATCACCATCATCATGGGCATCACCACCACGGCGCACCGGCAGAGGCTGGCCCGTTCCCGTGGCGGCGCATGGGCTGGGCGGCGTTGCTGGTGGCGTTTGCCATCGCGGCGGCGAGTCTGGTGCAAGTGCGCTCGGGCGAAGCCACGGTCATTACCCGTTTTGGTAATCCGTCGCGGGTGTTGCTTGATCCGGGCTTGAGCTGGCGCTGGCCGGCGCCGTTCGAAGCGGCGATTCCGGTTGATCTGCGCCTGCGTACCACCTCCAGCGGTTTACAGGATGTCGGTACGCGCGACGGTTTGCGCATCATCGTCCAGGCTTACGTGGCGTGGCAGGTGCAGGGCGACCCGGACAATGTGCAGCGCTTTATGCGCGCCGTGCAGAACCAGCCGGACGAGGCGGCGCGGCAGATTCGTACGTTTGTCGGCTCGGCGCTGGAAACCACGGCCAGCAGTTTTGATCTGGCGAGTCTGGTCAATACTGACGCCGGTCAGGTGCGCATCGCCGATTTCGAAGCGCAGTTGCGTCAGCAGATCGATCAGCAATTGCTCGCCACCTACGGTGTTCGCGTGGTCCAGGTGGGCATTGAACGATTGACCTTGCCGTCGGTGACACTCACCGCCACGGTCGATCGCATGCGTGCCGAGCGGGAAACCATTGCCACCGAACGCACAGCGATCGGCAAACGCGAGGCGGCGCAAATTCGCTCCGCCGCCGAGCGCGATGCGCGAATCGTGCAGGCCGACGCAACGGTGAAGGCCGCCGACATTGAAGCGCAATCGCGCGTCGAAGCCGCGCAAATCTACGGGCGTGCCTACGCCAGTTCACCGCAGCTTTACAATTTGCTGCGCTCACTGGACACCCTTGGCACCATCGTCAGCCCGGACACAAAACTGATTCTGCGCACCGATGCCGCGCCGTTCCGTGTATTGGTCGACGGCCCGCCGAGCCTCGACAGTAAAACCGGATCGCAGCCATGAGTGAAGAAGTTCCACGTGGAACACATTCGCTAAATAGCCCGTGGATTCAGGCCGGTCGTTTGGCGTTCATTGCGCTGTATGCGGTGACGCTGTTGGCCGCATTGGCGTGGGCGGTTTCCAATGTGCGGCAGATTGACCCGCAAAATCGTGCCGTGGTTTTGCACTTGGGAGCGCTGGACCGCATTCAAAATGCGGGTCTGTTATTGGCGTGGCCGCAGCCATTCGAGCAAGTGGTTTTGCTGCCCGCAGCCGACCGGGTCATCGAGCGTCGAGTAGAAAACCTGTTACGCAGCGACGAGGCGCTGAAAGCGGATCGAGTCGCCTCGTTCGCTGTGCCGATCAGTGATGCGCTGGCTGGCTCTGGTTATTTATTGACCGGCGACGCCGGCGTGGTGCAACTGGATGTGCGGGTCTTTTACAAAGTCACCGACCCGTATGACTTCGTACTGCAGGGCGATCATGTGTTGCCAGCCTTGGATCGTCTGGTCACCCGCAGTGCCGTGGCGCTCACCGCTGCGCGCGATCTGGACACCATTCTGGTTGCGCGTCCGGAATTGATCGGTGCCGACAATCAGGCCGCTGAACGCCGCGAACGACTGCGCGGTGATCTGGTGCAAGGCATCAACCAGCGCCTGGCTGAATTGAAAGCGAGCGGGCAGGGCATCGGTGTCGAAGTGGCTCGGGTCGATGTGCAATCAAGCTTGCCCGACCCTGCGGTCAGTGCTTTCAATGCGGTGTTGACCGCCAGTCAGCAAGCCGACAAAGCCGTGGCCAACGCGCGGACTGACGCAGAAAAACTCACTCAGACGGCCAACGAACAGGCGGATCGCACACTGCAGGTCGCACATGCGCAAGCGGGTGAACGTTTGGCCAAAGCTTCGACGGACACTGCAACGGTGTTGAGTCTGGCCAAGGCGCAACAGCAGGGCACTGATCCGCAAATGCTCTTGCGTTTGTATCGCGAGCGCATGCCGAAGATTCTTGGCCAGGCCGGCTCGGTGACCACGGTCGACCCGAAAGACGATTCCCGCCTGATCATTCAGGGAGCGACAAAATGACTGCAACCACCGCTGCGCCTAGCCTGCTGTCCTCGGCCGAACAACGCCGCGCTGCGCGACAACTGACCCTGGCGATGCTCGCGTTGGGGCTGCTCGGCCTCGGTCTGATCTGGCGTTGGCTGCTGCCGGAACAAAGCGGCGTGAGTCAGTTGCTGCTCGGTTTCGCTTCTTTATTAGTGGCCGTGCCGGTCATGCGTTCGGCGTGGTACAGCCTGCGTTATCCAAGCCTGCACGGCATTACCGATCAACTGATTGCTCTGGCGATGCTCGGGGCCTGGGCGACCGGTGATTTACTCACGGCGGCGCTGCTGCCGATCATCATGATCTTCGGCCATGTGCTGGAGGAGCGCAGTGTCATCGGTTCGCAGGAAGCGATTCACGCCCTCGGCCAATTGACCCGCAGCCATGCACGCAAGATTCAGGCGGACGGGACGATCATCGAAGTCGACAACGGCACGCTGAAGTCAGGCGACAGCGTTGAAGTTCGTGCAGGTGATCGGGTGCCGGCGGACGGTCGTGTGTTGTCCGGCCAGGCCAGTCTCGACACGGCGTCGATTACCGGTGAATCGGTACCGGTGGAGGCGGGTGTCGGCATGACCGTGTTCGGCGGTGCGATCAATCTCGATGGCCTGCTGCGCATCGAAGTTACCCGTACCGGCGGTGAGTCGACCCTCGGTAAAGTCATCGCGCTGATGCAAAACGCCGAACGTTCGAAACCCCCGATCACCCGATTGCTGGAGCGCTATGCCGGCAGCTACATGGTGCTGGTGTTGTTGCTGGCGGCAGTGACCTGGTTCATCACCAATAACGCGCAGGCGATGCTCGCGGTATTGGTCGCCGCGTGTCCGTGCGCCTTGGTCTTGTCGGCGCCGGCCACGGCGATTGCCGGAGTGGCGGTGGCGGCGCGCCACGGCATTCTGATCCGCAGCTCGGCGTTCCTCGAAGAGCTGGCTGATCTGACTTCGCTGGTGGTCGACAAGACCGGCACGCTGACGTATGGCAGCTTGCACTTGCAGTCGATCAGCAGTCCTCGCGCGGATTCTTCCAGTGTCAGGGCGCTGGCCGCCAGCCTCGGCGCGGCCAGCAGCCATCCGGTCAGTCGCGCACTCGCCGGGTTGGTCCGCCCGGAGGATTGTGTGGCGCTGACTGTTTTTCATGAGCGCCAAGGCCTCGGGGTCGTCGCCATGACCGCGCAGGGCGAAGCGGCACTTGGCCGTCCGGAGTTGTTCGCGCAGTTGGGCATCGCTACCACGGCAGTGCCCGAACACGATGGCCCGATTGCCGGACTGGCGCTGAACGGTGAGTTCCTCGCCTGGTTGTTGCTGGCCGACAGCGTCAAACCGGAAGCGCGTTTCGCCCTCGGCGAATTGCGCGAGTTGGGCCTGGGGCGGCAATTGTTGCTGACGGGAGACCGGCACAGCGTTGCTCAAGCCTTGGCCAAAGATGTCGGTTTGCACGAGGTGCAAGCGCAAGCGTTGCCCGAGGACAAACTCAATCGTGTGCTCAAAGAGATCGATGACGGTTTCCGGCCGATGGTGGTCGGCGACGGCATCAATGATTCGCTGGCACTCAAGGCCGGCGTGGTGGGCGTCGCGATGGGAGCGGGCGGTGCCGACATCGCCCTGGCCTCGGCCGACATCGTGCTGATCGGGAGCGACCTGCGTCGGCTCGGCACTTGCGTGCGACTGAGCCGGCAGTGCCGGCGGACTCTGCAAGTCAACGTGATCATTGGTCTGGGCTGGACCCTGGCAATCGTGGTGTTTGCCGCATTCGGCTGGCTCGGCGCCGCCGGGGCGATGATTGCGGCGCTGCTGCATAACCTCAGCACGCTGCTGGTGCTGGGCAATGCCGGGCGCTTGCTGCGCTTTCAGGAGCCGTTGCTCAAGCTCAAGAAAGACCTCTGAAATTATTTTCGTCGCCTCTGTAACGCCACAAGGGCAGCCTTCTCTAGTGCTATGTCGGGACTGAACAACCTTCCAGCCGACGCCCCTGACGATTACCGAGGATAAGAAAAATGACCATCAAGACCGCTGCTGCTGGTGCCGCTCTCGCTTTGGCTGCCGCCACGATGTTTGCCGGTATTGCTACCAACGCGATGGCTGCCGATGCCAACGTTCATTGCTACGGCGTCAACGCCTGCAAAGGCCAAAACGACTGCAAAACCAAAGACCACGCGTGCAAAGGCATGGGCGCCTGCAAAGGCCAGGGCTTCAAAGCCATGACTCAATCGGCTTGCGAAAAAGCCGGTGGCAAGGTCGGCGAATAACTGACCGCCAGGTGCTGCCGCAGTGGTTCAGGCCACTGTGGCCACTTTTTTTGCAGGAGTCGGCCCATGTCCGCTTCATTTCCCTTCCTCGGCTATGGCCTGGGATTGCGTAGCGCTTACTACCAGCAGATCCTCGAACAGTCGCCGGATGTCGACTGGTTTGAAGTGGTCTCGGAAAACTTCATGGTGCCGGGCGGCAAAGCCCTGTACTACCTGGACGCCATCGCCGAGCGCTATCCACTGGTGATGCACGGCGTGTCCCTGTCCATCGGCGGGCCGCATGCCCTCGACCCGGACTACCTCAAGCAACTCAAACAATTAGCCGAACGGATCAAACCCGCGTGGATCTCCGACCACTTGTGCTGGAGCCGTGGCAACGCCCATCAGTTGCATGACTTGTTGCCGCTGCCATACACCGAAGAAAGTCTCGAATACATTGCTGACCGCGTGGCTCAGGTGCAGGACGTTCTGCAGCGGCCACTGGTGCTGGAGAACGTCTCCAGTTACGTACGCGGCGCTGCGGATGATTTCACCGAGTGGGAATTTCTAGGCGCGTTGAGCCAGGCGACTGGCTGCGAGTTGCTGCTGGATGTGAACAACGTTTATGTCAGTTCGCGCAATCACGGTTTCGATCCCTGGACCTTTATTCAAAGCCTGCCGACCGACAAGGTCCGCCAGTTGCACCTTGCCGGCCACAGCGATTTCGGCGACTACGTCATCGATACCCACGACCATCCGGTAAGCGATCCGGTCTGGGCGTTGTACCAGCGCACGCTGGCGCACTTCGGCCCGGTGGCGACGTTGCTGGAGCGCGAC
Source organism: Pseudomonas fluorescens (assembly GCF_001648775.1). Classification (GTDB taxonomy): domain Bacteria; phylum Pseudomonadota; class Gammaproteobacteria; order Pseudomonadales; family Pseudomonadaceae; genus Aquipseudomonas; species Aquipseudomonas fluorescens_M. Next base: position 419,746 of record NZ_LVEJ01000001.1, on the reverse strand, counting down.
GATCACTTCCCGCCTTTCGAAGAGTTGCTCGATGAGTTGCACACCGCACGTGAACTGGGCGACCACGCCCTGGCCGGGAGACAGCGATGCGCCTGAATGAATGGCAGCTGGCCTTCGAAGCGTTTTTGCTGGATGAAACGGCGGCGGATGCGGTCCTGGGCAACAGTCTGATTGGCGGGCCGACGCTGGATGTCGGCACCGGTCTGGCGATTTATCACAACGCCTATAAGGCGCGTCTGCTGGACGTGCTGCGCAATGACTTTGCGACGATCTGGCACTGGCTGGGTGACGCAGAGTTCGATCAACTCGCCTCGGCGTACATTCGCCAACACCCGTCAGCGCATTTCAGCCTGCGCTGGCTGGGCAAAGAATTCGCAGCCTTTATCCGTGCGCATCTGGTACCGGAACAGAGCGCGCCACTGGCTGAACTGGCTGCACTGGAATGGGCGTTCACCCTGGCATTCGATTCTCCGGCAGGTACGCCACTGACGATCAATGCAATGGCGGCGCTTGCCCCCGAAGAATGGCCGACCCTGCAGTTTAAAGCGACGCCTTCACTGCAATGGCTACGGTGCGAATTCAACAGTGTTGCGATATGGCGTTCGGTAAAGGATGAAGCGGATTTTCCTGAGAGCCAGACGTTGGCGTCGCCTCACGTCTGTGTGATCTGGCGCAGTGAGTTGGTGTGCAGTTATCACAGCCTCGAAAGCGCTGAGGCGGATGCCCTTGATGGACTGTTGAACCAGGCCTGGAATTTCTCCGAACTGTGCGCAGCGTTAGCAGTCACTTATGGTGAGGGCGCTCCACTGCAAGCTGTTACTTGGCTGAAACAATGGGTACAGGACGGTTTGCTGGAGCGCCTGTAACGATAGATAAGGCTAATCAAATCGATAGCCTGCTATTTTTCTGGGATGGTCTACCCTCAGATCTGACGGTCTGAAACAAGGGGGATTTTCCATGCTCGCGCAACTTCCACCGGCCTTACAGAATCTGCAGCTTCCGCTTCGCTTGCGACTCTGGGATGGCCATGAGTTTAATCTGGGGCCGACGCCCAGCGTCACCATCGTGGTCAAGGACCCGCAGATGGTCACCCAGTTCACCCATCCAAGCCTTGATGCGCTCGGAGCGGCATTCGTTGAAGGCAAACTTGAACTGGAGGGCTCGATCAGCGAGGTCATCCGGGTCTGCGACGAATTGAGCAATGCGTTGCTCGGTGACGATGACGACAATCAGCCGGTGCGGGCCTTGCATGACAAGGAAACCGACGCCAAAGCCATCTCCTACCATTACGACCTGTCCAATGCGTTCTACCAGCTCTGGCTGGACAGCGACATGGCGTATTCCTGCGCGTATTTCGAAACGGGCAGCGAAACCCTGGAGCAGGCGCAGCAAGCCAAATTCCGTCATTTATGCCGCAAGCTGCGTTTGCAGCCGGGCGAATACTTGCTGGATGTTGGCTGCGGCTGGGGTGGGCTGGCGCGGTATGCCGCGCGCGAATTCGGCGCGAAAGTCTTCGGCATCACCCTCAGCAAAGAACAGCTGGAACTGGCGCGCGAACGGGTCAAGGCCGAAGGCCTCGAAGACCAGATCGAACTGCAGCTGCTCGACTACCGCGATCTGCCGCAAGACGGGCGTTTCGACAAAGTCGTCAGCGTGGGGATGTTCGAACACGTCGGCCACGCCAATCTCGCCGAGTACTGCAAAACCCTGTTCGGCGCGGTGAAGGAGGGCGGGCTGGTGATGAACCACGGCATTACCGCCAAGCACACCGACGGCCGTCCGGTGGGACGCGGAGCCGGGGATTTCATCGAGAAGTACGTATTCCCCAACGGCGAACTGCCACACCTGTCGATGATTTCTGCCGAAATCAGCGAAGCCGGGCTGGAGATTGTCGACGTCGAAAGCCTGCGCCTGCACTACGCGCGTACGCTCGATCACTGGAGTGAGCGGCTGGAAGACAACCTCGAAGCGGCTGGCAAACTGGTGCCCGATCAAGCACTGCGCATCTGGCGTTTGTACCTGGCCGGTTGTGCGTACGCGTTTGCACGTGGCTGGATCAACCTGCACCAGATTCTCGCGGTGAAAGCGCACCCGGATGGCAGCCATGAACTGCCATGGACCCGCGACGATATCTACAACCCTTGATGCCGCGCGAAACCCTCTCCTCGCGGGGAGAGGGTTTCATAGAATCGGTGAAATCAGCCGGGCGATCCGCATGCCGACTTGTTGCAGGCGGTGGATCTCCCGGCTTTCTTCTTTGGCAATCTCATAGGCCTGCGCGAAATCCTCGTTGAGCATCGCTTCCACGCTGGCAGCGAAGGCACTGTCGACAGTCAGCAACATCACTTCGAAATTCAGCCGGAACGAGCGATTGTCGAGGTTGGCGCTACCGATCGCACTGATCTCGCTGTCGATCAACACCACTTTCTGATGCAGAAACCCGGGTTCGTAACGGAACACCCGAACGCCGGCGCGCACGGCTTCGAAGGCATACAGGCTGGAAGCGGCGTAGACGATGCGATGGTCGGGACGTGAAGGCAGCAGCAAACGCACGTCGACACCGCGCAATACCGCCAGCCTTAATGCGGCGAATACCGCTTCGTCGGGGATGAAATACGGGCTGGTGATCCACACGCGTTCCGTCGCCGCGTGGATCGCTTCGACAAAGAACAGCGAGCAGGTTTCGTAGGCATCGGCGGGACCGCTGGCGAGCAGTTGGCAGAGTACGCCGTCATCCGGGTATTGATCCGGCAGGATCAGCGGTGGCAGCGTTCGCGCCGCCCAGAACCAGTCTTCGGCGAAGGATTCCTGCATGCACGCCACCACCGGACCGCGGACCTTCACGTGGGTATCACGCCACGGTGCCAGCGGCGGTTTTTCACCCAGGTATTCATCGCCGACGTTGTGTCCGCCGACAAAGCCGACCACGCCATCGACCACGACGATTTTGCGGTGGTTACGGAAGTTGACCTGAAAGCGGTTTAGCCAGCCGCTGCGCGTGGCGAAGGCTTTGACCTCGACACCGGCATCGCGCAACGCCTGCACATAGCTGTGGGGCAGGGCGTGGCTGCCGATGCGGTCGTAGAGCAGATAAATCGTCACGCCTTCGCTGGCTTTCTTCAGGAGCAAATCGCGCAGACGCTGGCCGAGGCGATCATCGTGGATGATGAAAAACTGAATAAGTACAGCTTCCTTCGCCTGATCAATGGCCTGGAAGATCGCGTCAAAGGTTGCCGTACCGTTTATCAACAACTGCACTTCGTTGTTCGCCAGACAAGGCATGCGCCCGAGTTTGGGCATGGCCCGTAACGAGGCGTAGGCATTCGAGGCGCGGGCAGTCAGAGCTTCTTCGACCCACGGCCGCCAGTTCAACTCAGAGATCGCCTGGCGCATTTGTTCGTTGGCCTGGCGTCGCGCCTTGATGTAGCCATCGAAGGTGCTGCGGCCGAACACCAGATACGGAATAAGCGTGAGATAAGGAATGAAGATCAGCGACAATGCCCAGGCGATCGAGCCTTGAGCCGTGCGCACGGTGAGCACCGCGTGGACGGCGGCGATCAAGCCGAGGGTATGTAACAGGGCAATCAGATAACCGAAAATGTGCGGTCCAAAATAATCCATGGGGCAGCCTTGCTCCGGAAGATTCAATGCTTAACAGACCATGTTCTGTGGCGAATGTCGCTATTTAATTGGTGCATGAACCGAAGCAATCGGCCGACGTCTAACGGCCACTACTGATCAGGAGTTTTTCGATGAACGTTCGTCTGCTGGGTTTGGCGCTGGGCCTGGGTTTGGCATTGCCGGTGATTGCGCAGGCGCAGATGCTGCAGCCGGGGCTGTGGGAAATGACCTCGAGCAACGTCAAGGTCGATGACCAGCCAATGGATGTGCAATCGATCCTCGGCCAGCTTCAAGGCCAGATGACCCCGCAACAGCGCGCGGCGCTGGAGAAGAACGGCATCAACATCGGCGGCAAGGGCATTCGTGCCTGTCTGACGCCGGAGCAAGTGGCAACCAACGACATTCCGTTGGCTGATCCACAATCGGGCTGCAAACAGCAGATCACTGATCGCACCGGCAACCAGTGGAAATTCCGTTTCAGTTGCCCGAAAGCGCAGGGCACTGGCGTGGCGACGTTCCTCAGTGATCGTGAGTTCACCACGGTGGCCAACGGCACGTTCAATGCGATCGGCATCAACCAGAAGGGCAGTCTCGAAACGCGGGCGGTTTGGTTGGGCCAGGATTGTGGCGCAGTGAAGCCTCGCGCTTAAAAGCATCGCGAGCAGGCTTGCTCCCACAGGGGGAATGCATTCCAACTGTGGGAGATAGCCTGCTCGCGATGGCGTCATCACATTCAACGCATAAAACGCAGCGCCAACCCCCGACATCGCTCGTTCACCCGACCTTCCCGCCAGGCAATCTGCCCTGACACAATCGTCGTACTCACCCGATGCCGAAAGCTGCGCCCGGCAAACGGCGTCCATCCGCATTGCGACAAGATCGGTTGCCGATCGACCTCCAGCGTCTGCGCTTCAACCAGTACCAGATCCGCCCAATACCCCTCACGCAAATAACCCCGATCCGGAATCGCAAACAGATCCGCGACGCGATGGCTGGTCTTCGCCACCAAAGTAGTGACTGGTAAAACTCCCTCCGCCACCAACTCCAAAAGTGCCGGTAACGCATGCTGCACCAGTGGCAATCCAGAGGGCGCTTGCGCATAGGGCCGCTGTTTTTCTTCCCAGGTGTGCGGTGCGTGATCGCTGCCGATCACGTCCAGTCGATTGCTGTTCAATGCTTCGCGCAGGGCATCGCGATCGTTCTGAGTCTTGATCGCCGGGTTGCACTTGATCAGGTTGCCCAGGCTCGGGTAGTCGCGATCATCGAACAGCAAATGGTGCAGACAGACTTCCGCGGTGATGCGTTTTTGCGCCAGCGGTTTGTCCTCGAACAACATCAGTTCGCGCGCCGTGGTCAGGTGCAAAACATGCAAGCGTGTGCCATGACGTTTGGCCAGTTCCACCGCCAGTGACGAAGAGCGAAAACACGCTTCGGCATTACGGATCAGCGGATGAGCGGCAGGCGGGATTCGCTCACCGAACAACTCACGCAGATTGGCTGCGTTGGCGTCGATGCTCGGCGTGTGTTCGCAGTGCGCCAACAGGATGGTGGGCACCTCGGCAAATAGCCGCTCGAGAATCTGTGGATCGTCCACCAGCATGTTGCCGGTCGAGGCACCCATGAATACTTTCACGCCGGCCACTTCACACGGATTGAGCGCGGCGACCGTGTCGAGGTTGTCGCGGCTCACGCCAAAGTGAAAGCCGTAATTGGCCACCGAGTTGATCGCTGCCCGGCGCTTTTTATCCGCCAGCGCTTCGAGGGTGAGGGTTGCCGGGTTGGTGTTGGGCATGTCCATGAAGCTGGTGATGCCGCCGGCCACCGCAGCGCGCGATTCGCTGTGAATGCTGCCCTTGGCCGGCGTACCCGGTTCACGAAAATGCACCTGATCATCGATCATCCCCGGCAGCAGCCATTGGCCGTTGGCATCGATTTCCACCGTGGCATTTTCACCTTCGATGCTGCGCGCGATCTTGACGATGCGTCCATTGCTGAGCAACAGATCCGCGTCGAACTCGCGTCCTTCATTGACCAGTCTCGCGTTGCGAATCAGCACGCTGCTCATGGTTCAGAACTCGTTCTGCAAGGCTTTGTAGCCGCGCACCAGATCGACGTTGGTGCGCGCCACGTCTTCGGAAAAATCCGAAGCGCTGACGCTCACCGGCGGGAATAACGAGAGGTCGGTGTTCGGGCCGATGCGGGTGGTGGAGGGCACATAAAAAGCATCCGGCAAGTCGCGACCATCGACCACCGAGTTGTGCCGCACCACGCAACCGTTACCCACCACACAATTGAACAGCACACTGTTAAAACCGATGAACACGCGGTCGCCAACCACGCAGGGACCATGCACGATCGAACGGTGGGCGATGGAACTGAACTCGCCGATGGTCACCGCTGCACCGGATTTGGAGTGGATCACCACACCGTCCTGAATGTTCGAATTGGCGCCGATCGTGATCGGCTCCATCGTGCCAGTCGCGTCGACTTCGTCAGCACGGATGACCGCGTAAGGACCGACGAAGACGTTCTCGCCGATCACCACTTTGCCGCAGATGATTGCGGTTTTATCGACGTACGCCGACTCGGCGATTTGCGGTAAATCACCTGAAGGGTTTTTACGGATCATGGTCGGCTCAGGGCGTTGTAAAGGGTGTTGAGGTTGTATTCGAACAGCCCCGCAAAGGTACTGGCAGGACCGCTGGCGGCGAGGGCATCGGAGTACAGCGTGCCGCCGATGTGGGCGCCGCTTTCGTCGGCGATCTGTTTAAGCAGGCGCGCATCCTTGATGTTTTCCATGAACACCGCTTTGACCTTGGCCTGACGTATCTGGGTAATCAGCGCAGCCACTTCGGCGGCCGAAGGTTCACGCTCAGTGGACAAACCCTGCGGCGCCATGAAGTCGATACCGTAAGCCTGACCGAGATAACCGAAGGCATCGTGGCTGGTGACGATCTTGCGATTGCCTGGGGGCAGCGAACCGAACTTGGCCTTGGCTTCGGCGAGCAGGGCGTAGATCTGTTTCAGATAGGTTTGGCTGTTGCTTTGGTAATCGGCCTTGTTCGCCGGGTCGGCAGCGATCAGCGCTTTGGTGATGTTGGCGATGTACAACTCGGTGTTCGCCAGATTGTGCCAGGCGTGAGGGTCGGGCACGGTTTCGCCGTCCTCATCCAGTGAGCGCGGAATCACGCCATGGCTGGCACTGATGACGCTGGCCTTGGTCTCGGTGCTGGTCACCAGGCGATCCAGCCACGGCTCGAAACCGAGGCCGTTCTTGATGATCAGTTTGGCGCTGAGCAGGGCTTTGGCATCGTCCGGTGTCGGCTCATAGGTGTGCGCATCGGCGTCCGGGCCGACCATGTTGGTGATCTGGATATGCTCACCACCGACTTGGTGAACCATGTCGGCGAGAATGCTGAAGCTGGTCACCACCGGCAATTTTTCCGCCGCCGACAAGGACATCGACAGCATCAGGCTGAACAACACGAGTAGAGCACGCATCGGGAAACACCTCATTGGGATGTGAGCAAGGGCGGGCGGCGCAGCAAGCCATGAACCGGCCCGAACACCACGGACAACAGATAACCGAGGCCTGCGACCAGCACGATGGCCGGGCCGCTTGGCAGCGAGTAATAGAACGACAGCAACAATCCGAACCACACCGAGAGGCAACCGATGGCGGCGGCGATGGCGATCAGGATCGGTAACCGTCGGCTCCAGAATCGCGAGGCCGCGGCGGGCAGCATCATCAACCCGACCACCATCAGTGCGCCGATCGCCTGGAAACCGATCACCAGGTTCAACACCACGAGGGTCAGGAACACGCCGTGGGCGAGGGGCCCGAGACGGCTCACGGTTCGCAGAAACAGCGGGTCGAGGGTGTCGAGCAGCAGTGGCTGGTAGATCAGTGCCATGGCAATCAGGCTGAATGCCGAGACCCACAACATGCCATTGAGTGTCGGGCCGTCGACGGCCAGAGCCGAGCCGAACAATAGATGCAGGAGATCGAGGCGTTTGCCGGCGATGCCGAGGATCAATACGCCGCTGGCGAGGGAGATTGGATAGATTGCGGCGAGACTGGCGTCTTCGCGCAGACCGGTGCGGCGGGTGATCCAGGCGGCGAGTCCGGCCATGCTCAGGCCGGCACCGAGGCCGCCGAGTGTGAGCGCGGGGAGACTCAAACCGGCAAACCAGAATCCTAATGCCGCGCCGGGAAGGATGCCGTGGGCCACCGCGTCACCGATCAGGCTCATCCGTCGCAGGATCAAAAACACGCCGAGTGGTGCCGTGCTGCATGCCAATACCAACCCGCCAAGGAGCGCGCGGCGCATGAACACGAACTCGTTGAACGGTTGCCAGAAGTGGGCGACGGCGAGCATCAGGCCACCTGCGTGTGAGGTGTTTGCCGGATCAGGTCGACGCTGGCGCCGTACACGCATTCGCGGTTTTTGATCAGCAGGGTTTGCGGGATGTGCTGGCGCACGGCGCAGAGGTCATGACAGACCACGACGATTGTTCGACCTTCGTTATGCCAGGCATGCAGGTGTTGCCAGAGTAACTGTTGGCCAAGTTCATCGAGCGCGGCGTGAGGTTCGTCGAGCAGCAGAACGGCGGCATCGGTCAGACTCAAACGAGCGAGCAGGGCGCGCTGCAATTCGCCGCCGGACAGAGCCATGAGCGGGCGTTGTTCCAGTCCACTCAGGTGCCAGTTTTCCAATGCGTCTTTGAGACGTTGCGCACGCAGTTGGGTTGAGAGTCGACGTCCCCAGAACCCGGCGGCAATCAACTCTTCGAGGCTGATGGGGAATTGGCGGTCGAGGTGCTGTTGTTGCGGCAGGAAGGACAATCCGCTTTGACGTGGAACACTCAGGCTGACTTTGCCTGCTAAAGGTTTTTGCAGGCCGGCGACGACTTTCAAAAGGCTGCTCTTGCCACAACCGTTGGCACCGATAATCGCGGTCAGGCTACCGCTGTCGAACTCCAGATTCAGCGGGGCGGTTAGTGGCTGGCCAGGAGCGCCCCAACTCAGGGATTGGCAGCGGATCATGCTTGCTCACGCTGCCAACGGCTTTCGGCTACGGCGTCGTGGGCGTGCAGACTTTCGGCGTGGATCACTCGCAGGTGGAACTGGTTGACGCCGGGTGTGCGGCGTAGCGCGAGATTCAGTCGACGTGCGGCGTCTTCGCAGAACATCAGGTTCTGTCCGTTGGCGAGGGCGAAGGCTTGCTCGTCTGCGCGCTTTACTGCGGTTTGTACGGCGGTGCCGAGCGCCGCTTCGGCGTCATTGATGATCGCGCTCAGCGGTAATTCGTCGATGAACTCATCGAGGTGCAGATGCAATTTTGCGGTGCTGCGTTGGCTGTGAGGCGTGGCGATGATGCCTTGCGTCGAGCCGAGCCATGCCAACACATCGGCGTGCTGAAGGGCTTTGTTGGCAAAGTCGTCGACAAATTGTTGCTGGATTAACTGTCGCGCCAAGGCTGCGGAACAAGGGCAAGTCGAGGAGTAGGGCACCTCTATTTTGAGTTCCACGTGGAACATCTTGTTTTTCAGACTGGCTGAAATGGTCGCGGGATAGGATTTCCAACCGGCCAATGGGCTGATTAACGCAGGCCTTTTCAGCAGCAGATCGGTGTGGATATTCAGGTAGGCACAGTTGGATAAACCTTCGTGGCTAGCCAAAAAACGTTTGAGTACCTGGTGCAGCAGGAGGGGTGAAAGACTCTGCTGTTCGAGCGCTTCCAGGGCCAGATACAGACGCGACATATGAATGCCCCGCGCCTCGCCATCATCCAGGCTCACTCCCGCATCAGCGTTCGCGCTCAAGCGTTGGCCTTCCAATAAAACAGGTAATGCGATGCCGTGCATGCCCACCCATTCGAGGGGCAAGGCTTGGCGAGCGGACTGCGCGGCGATATCCGGAAGTGTCAGCGAATTCATGTTCGGAACCATCGTGTTGATTCAAATCGATGTTACATTATAACAATACAAATCACGATGCCTTTTTCATGAACAGGCTTTCATATGCACAGACGTCATCTGCTCAATCTGATTCTGGCCAGCGCGGCCTTCGCCCTCCCGTTCAGTGTTTCAGCCACGCAAATTCGCAACGCGCGACTTTGGCGTTCTGATGAGAAGTTGCGATTGGTCTTCGATTTGAGCGGTCCAGTGCGCTACAGAACCTTCACGCTGAGCGCTCCGGAACGGCTGATCATTGATGTGTCCGGTGCCAACTTGAGCGGTGATTTCAGTCAGTTGGCACTGAGTGACACGGTGATCCGGTCGATTCGATCCGGGCCTTTTGGTCAGGGAGATACGCGGATTGTTCTCGATCTGAGCAACCCGGTGCTGCTGAACAGCTTCCTTTTAGCGCCCCAGGATGGCCAAGGTCATCGTTTGGTTCTGGATTTAGTCAGCGCAAAAGCGGTGCCACCGGCACCAAAGGTTCCACGTGAAACACCCAAGGTGGGGCCTCACTCGAAGCGCGACATCATCGTAGTTGTCGATCCTGGACACGGCGGAAAGGATCCCGGTGCAGTCGGCGCCAAGGGTGAAAGGGAAAAAGATGTAGTGCTTTCCATCGCGCAACTGCTCGCCAAACGCTTGAAGAAAGAGAAAGGTTTCGACGTAAAGCTGGTGCGCAATGACGACTTTTTCGTGCCTTTGCGCAAGCGCGTGGAGATCGCCCGTCAGCACAAGGCCGACATGTTCATCTCGATTCATGCCGATGCCGCGCCACGGCTCACGGCGTTTGGCGCGTCGGTGTATTGCTTGTCCGAGGGCGGTGCCACCTCGGCGACAGCGCGCTTTATGGCGCAGCGTGAGAACGGCGCGGATCTGCTCGGCGCCACCAGTCTGCTCAATCTGAAAGACAAGGATCCGATGCTGGCCGGGGTGATTCTCGACATGTCGATGAACGCCACGATCGCTGCCAGTCTGCAACTCGGCAGCACAATTCTTGGCAGCCTCGCCGGCATCACTACACTGCATCAGAAGCGCGTGGAACAGGCAGGATTTGCCGTGCTGAAGTCGCCGGATGTCCCCTCGATTCTGGTCGAAACGGGGTTCATTTCCAATGCGCGCGACAGTCAACGGCTGGTCACAGCGCGCCACCAACAGGCCGTGGCTGACGGTTTATTTGAGGGCTTGCAGCGTTATTTTGAAAAGAATCCGCCGATCGATAGCTACCTTGCCTGGCGGCAGGAGGAACAGAAGGCGCGGGTCTAGCATCCAGTAAGGCGGCTGCAGGTGAATTTTGCGCTGCTGCCGCCGGAGCTGGAGAAACGATTGATCGTCGTCCAGCCGACACGCCGGGTGTAGCCAACCCAGGCTTCGCCATCGGAGGCGATACCGGTGAAAAACGTCAGTTGGCCAAACCGACTGTTGGTCTGCGCCCAATAGCGCTGACCATTCTTTTCAAAGCCGCGCAGGTAAAGCGTGCTGCCGACCGTATTGACGCTGTAAGCATTACCGTCGGCATCGACACATGCCAACAGGTTGGCGCTGCGTGTGCAGGTAGCGAGCGCCGGCAACTGTGCCCATGCATTGCCAGCCAGCAGCAATCCAAGGCTCAACAGTGAGCATTTCAACGCACTTTTCATTGCGGATTCCGAAACTGGGATTAGCTCAGCTTCCTGCTGTTTATTGTTCAGGACAAGAGCAGGGCTGGTTTATTCTTGTTGTTATACTATAACATAAATAACAACTGAGCCTGAGCGGGCCGGTTTCAAGCGTTTACCTTCAGCGAAACCCTCGCCTGAAGCGCCAAAACGCCAAGCGCTGGCAAAAGCGCCAATCGCCTGCCTTCCTATGAGGATTATCCAATGTCAGCCGAATTGCCCGTCACCGTACTTTCAGGATTTCTCGGTGCTGGAAAAAGTACACTTTTGAATTACGTACTACGTAATCGAAAGGGATTGCGTGTAGCGGTCATCGTCAATGATATGAGCGAGATCAACATCGATGGCAGCGAAGTCCAGCGTGATGTCAGCCTGAACCGCGCAGAAGAGAAAATCGTCGAAATGAGCAACGGCTGCATCTGCTGTACGTTACGCGAAGACTTGCTCGATGAAGTCAGCAAACTCGCTCGTGAAGGACGCTTCGATTATTTGTTGATTGAGTCCACCGGCATCTCCGAGCCGCTGCCGGTCGCAGAAACCTTCACTTTCCGCGATGAACATGGCCAAAGCCTCTCTGACATCGCCCGCCTCGACACCATGGTGACTGTAGTCGACGGTATGAATTTCCTGCCGGACTACCAGGCGGCCGAAAGCCTCGCTTCGCGTGGCGAGATTCTCGGCGAAGAAGACGAGCGCTCCATCACCGACCTGTTGATCGAACAGATCGAGTTTGCCGACGTACTGTTGATCAGCAAGATCGACCTGATCAGCCAAAGCGAGCGCGAAGAGCTGATCGCCATCCTCAAGCGCCTCAATGCCCAAGCTGAAATCATCCCGATGGTGATGGGCGAGGTAGCGCTGGAGAAGATTCTCAACACCGGCCGCTTCAACTTCGAGAAAGCTGCGCAAGCACCCGGTTGGTTGCAGGAGTTGCGTGGTCAACACGTGCCGGAAACCGACGAATACGGCATCGCCTCCACGGCCTACCGCGCACGCCGCCCGTTCCACCCGCAACGTTTCTTTAGCTTCATCGATCGACCGTGGCTGAACGGCAAACTGCTGCGCTCCAAAGGCTTTTTCTGGCTCGCCAGCAAACCCACGGACGCCGGGAGCTGGTCGCAGGCCGGCGGGTTGATGCGGCATGGTTTCGCCGGGCGCTGGTGGCGTTTCGTGCCGAAGAACCAGTGGCCACAGGATCAGGAAAGCACTGCCGCCATCATGGAAAACTGGACGCCGAGCGTAGGAGATTGTCGCCAAGAACTGGTTTTCATTGGTCAGAACATCGATTTCCTACAGCTTTCTGAGGAACTGGACGACTGCCTGCTCACCGATGAAGAAATGGCCCTTGGCGTAGAGGGCTGGCGATTGCTGCCGGATCCGTTCGGGCCTTGGCACGAAGAGGCTGCCTGATGCTCGCACTCAAACTGCAGCAAAACCGAACCCGTCATCAGCATCAAGGCCCTACGCCGAAAGCGCTGACTAATATTCTGCATGACGACACCAACCTGGCCGTCTGGCAGCGTCAACTGCCATTGCACATCAGCGATTTCGCCAAGTTACTGGTGTCGCTTAACGAGCCCTTGGCTGAATCGTTGTGCCTGGAACTGCCGGATGAGGACGACGAGCCTGACCTGACCGGGCTGGCCTCAGGCTTGCGTGATCTAGAAGGCTACGAAGGCTTTATCGCTGACCTGAAATGGCTGGTCAGTGCCTTCGCGTGCTTGCTGGGAGCCAAGCGAATCGGCCTGCGCCTGCGGGTACTCGATAAGGCCATGTGTCCGCGTTTCCACGTCGATCACGTACCGGTGCGGCTGATCACCACCTACGCCGGGGTCGGCAGCCAATGGCTCAAGGAAGGCGCGATGGATCGTCAGCAACTGGGGCAGGCCAACGCCGAACCCCAAGCGCACATTCAGCAACTGAACAGTGGCGACGTCGCGCTATTGAAAGGCGAGAAATGGCACGGCAATGAAGGCTTCGGTCTCATCCATCGCTCGCCGCAACCGCCCGCAGGCGAGCGTCGATTGATCCTCACCCTCGACTGGCTCGGCTAACGTCTCAAGACGCTTCAAGGTTTTAGCCACGATCCTTGGCTCTGACCTTCGCAATACGGCTTCAAATACGCCGCATCGGTGGCGACGCCGTAATAGTGGATGTCCTGGCGATAAGGCATATTGGCGACTTGCGCGTTGCTGCACACACCGAAAGCCCCGCTCGGGCATTGATCGACGTACTGCACCTCGACTTTCTGCCCGGCCAGCGTTGGCTGGCAGAAACCGTCGTTGAACAGTTTCTGCGGAATGTTGCGGTTCTGCTGACAGACTTTGACGTCGAGCCGCTCGCCCTGACTGTGCACCACGCAGGCCTGAGCCCACACTTCGCTCGACAGCAGCGCCAACAGCAACGACCATCCCATCCGACGCATCTTTGAATCTCCCAAGAAAGCTGGCGGCCATGTTGCAGAATATTCCTACCCATGTCATTGCTGGCCCTTTGGGCGCCGGCAAGACCAGCCTGATTCGCCAGCTCATGGCACAGCGGCCAGACGGCGAGCGCTGGGCGGTGCTGATCAATGAGTTCGGCCAGATCGGCCTCGACGCGGCACTGCTGACCCGCGACGCCGAGGGTATCGCACTGGGCGAAGTGGCTGGTGGCTGCCTGTGTTGCGTCAATGGCGCGCCGTTTCAGATTGGCCTCGGGCGGTTGCTGCGCAAGGCGAGGCCGGATCGACTGTTCATCGAACCGTCCGGGCTGGGGCATCCGGCGCAGTTGCTCAAACAGTTGAATGAGGCGCCATGGCTGGGGGTGTTGGCGGTTCAGCCGTGTGTTCTGGTGCTTGATGCTCAAGCACTCCACGCTGGGAAAGCGCTGGCGGCAGCGCAGCAGGAAGCATTGGCCAGCGCCGGGTTGTTAGTGCTGAACAAGGCTGAAAACCTTGACGAGAATGAACGGCAGAAAATTGCCCGTCAGCTGCCGCCGGTCCGGCAGATCTGGACGCAGCATGCACAATTCACTTTGAGCGATCTGCCGGGGCTGGCGGCGCAAGCGGTTATCGGTGTGGATAACCTAGTGGTGCCTGACGGACTGGCGCAAATGCCGGCGGTCTGGAGCGATCCGACGCTGCCCATTTGCCTGAGCCAGGCGCAGGAGGGTGGCTGGAGCATCGGGTGGCGTTGGCATCCCGCTCAGACGTTCGACTTGGGGCGCATTGCCGAATGGCTAACCGGCCTCGACTGCAAGCGCGCGAAACTGGTTATCCACAGCGCTGAAGGCTGGGTTTCGGCGAATGCGCTGGAGAATGCAGCGTTGGTCTGGCAGACCAGTGAATGGCGAAAGGATTCGCGTATCGAGCTGATCTTCAGTGAGCCGCAAAAGGTTGAAGTGCTGCAGAGGGCGTTATCGGCTTGCCGAACGAATTGAGTTCAAGGCTTCCACTTGGTGTGTTCCTGCCGCCACTGACTCAGCTCGATCACTTCCGCGCGCGGCTTGTGCACTTCAACCACCGGCGGGGTGTCGTCGAACGGTGCCGGGTAGGGCGCCAGTTCAATCTGCGCACTGTGCGCACCGAATTGGGTGATGGTGCCGTTGTGCCGGGTTTCGCCAGTCACGGTGAATTCGAAGTTGTAGACCCGCGCCAGTCGTCGGCGACCACTGGCATCTTTGATCAAACCGATCTTTTTCAGTGCGACGTTACCGTCCAGCAGTTCGACGCCGACGTTGATGCAATGCTGTTTGACCCGCTCCAGCGCCCGCTCGCGCAAGCCATGGTTGTGCCATAGCCAGGCGCCAGCGGCGGCGAACAGCATCAGCACGAAGATGTTTTCCAGGGTCAGCATCAACATCGAACTCCAAAAGATAGCGTCAGCTTAACTGCGTCGCCGGTCTGTCGTACAGGCTGCGTTTCGTCGCATACTGCGCGGCTTGAATTTCAATCGTTTTACGGAATGACCCGAATGAAACGTACGCCTCATCTGCTCGCCATTCAGTCCCACGTAGTGTTCGGCCACGCCGGCAACAGCGCTGCGGTTTTTCCGATGCAGCGAGTCGGGGTGAATGTCTGGCCGCTCAATACCGTGCAGTTTTCCAACCACACCCAGTATGGCCAATGGGCCGGCGAAGTACTGGCGCCGCAGCAGATTCCCGAGCTGGTCGAAGGCATTGCGGCGATTGGCGAGCTGGGCAACTGCGACGCAGTGCTGTCCGGTTATCTCGGCAGCGCGGCGCAGGGGCGAGCAATTCTCAGCGGCGTCGAGCGCATCAAGTCGGTCAACCCGAAGGCCTTGTATCTGTGTGATCCGGTGATGGGCCACCCGGAGAAGGGCTGCAGTGTGCCGACCGAGGTCAGCGATTTCCTGCTGGAAGAGGCGGCGGCCGTGGCCGACATCCTGTGTCCGAACCAGTTGGAGCTGGACAGCTTTTCCGGGCGCAAGCCGCAGTCGCTGTTCGATTGCCTGGCGATGGCGCGGGCGCTGCTGGCGCGTGGGCCGAAAGCGGTGCTGGTCAAGCATCTGGACTATCCGGGCAAACCGGCGGATGGCTTTGAGATGTTGCTGGTGACGGCCGAGGGCAGCTGGCACTTGCGCCGTCCGCTGCTGGCGTTTCCGCGTCAGCCGGTGGGCGTGGGGGACCTGACATCCGGCTTGTTTCTGGCGCGGGTGCTGCTGGGCGACAGCCTGGTGGCAGCGTTCGAGTTCACCGCGGCGGCGGTGCATGAGGTGCTGCTGGAAACGCAGGCGTGCGCCAGTTATGAGCTGCAGTTGGTGCGGGCGCAGGACCGGATTGCGCATCCGCGGGTGAAGTTCGAGGCTACTGCAATCAGTCTTTAAGACCGCGTTGCCCCCATTCGCGAGCAGGCTCGCTCCCACATTTGGAATGCGTGGGAGCGAGCTTGCTCGCGAAAGCGTTCTTCAGATCGCTACCAATCTCAGGCGTCGCCCTTGATTTCCTGATAGCGCTTCTCCAGCTCCTGACGAATCTGCCGACGCTGCTGCGCCTGCATATAACGACGCTTGTCTTCACTGTTCTGCGGCTGCAGCGGCGGCACGGCGGCTGGTTTGCGCTGGTCATCCACGGCGACCATGGTGAAGAAGCAGCTGTTGGTGTGGCGCACCGAACGCTCGCGAATGTTTTCGGTGACGACTTTGATACCGACTTCCATCGAGGTGTTGCCGGTGTAGTTGACCGACGCGAGGAAGGTCACCAGTTCGCCGACATGGATCGGCTCGCGGAAAATCACCTGATCCACCGACAGCGTCACCACGTAGCGGCCGGCATAACGGCTCGCGCAGGCGTAGGCCACTTCGTCGAGGTATTTGAGCAGCGTGCCGCCGTGGACATTGCCAGAGAAGTTGGCCATGTCGGGGGTCATCAGTACCGTCATCGACAGCTGGGCGTTTCCGGGTTCCATAACGTTCTCACGGATCAAGGCTGGTTTCTGGAAGCACCTCTGCGGGTGCCTGGTCACTTTTCAAAAGCACCGTTATCGGGACGCCGGGCGACTGGCCGCCGTCACGCCGGAATCGATCTGTTTCCTTATATTGCACCGCCTTCCAGTGGGAAGTCGCGGTGTTAACCTGCAAAAGGCCCTGCTCAAGGGCAATTCCCACATGAAAATCGGATTTTTACCCAACTCGCCCAGACCTTTCTGACGTCTGCCCGCGAGTCTCGTCATTCAAGGAGGCCACGCCATGCATGCCATCAGTTTTATTCAGGACCTGGCAGTGATCATGTTGGTCGCAGGCGTGGTGACCGTGCTGTTCCATCGCTTCAAGCAACCGGTGGTACTCGGCTACATCGTCGCCGGTTTCATTATCGGCCCGCATACGCCACCGTTCGGCCTGATCCATGATGAAGAAACCATCAAGACCCTCGCTGAACTCGGGGTGATCTTCCTGATGTTCTGTCTGGGCCTGGAATTCAGTCTGCGCAAGCTGTTCAAGGTTGGCGCCACGGCGTTTATCGCGGCGTTCCTCGAAATTGTCCTGATGATCTGGATCGGCTACGAAATCGGCCGCTGGTTCGACTGGAACACCATGGATTCGCTGTTCCTCGGCGCGATTCTGGCGATTTCCTCGACCACCATCATCGTCAAGGCACTCAATGACCTGAAGATGAAGAACGAGCGCTTTGCGCAGCTGATCTTCGGCGTGCTGATCGTCGAAGACATCCTCGGCATCGGCATCATTGCGCTGCTGTCGAGCATAGCGGTCAGCGGCACTGTCAGCTCCGGTGAAGTATTTTCCACGGTCGGCAAGCTGTCGCTGTTCATGATCGTCGCGCTGGTCATCGGCATCCTGCTGGTGCCGCGATTGCTGGCCTACGTGGCCAAATTCGAAAGCAACGAAATGCTCCTGATCACCGTGCTCGGCCTGTGTTTCGGCTTCTGCCTGTTGGTGGTCAAACTCGAATACAGCATGGTGCTTGGCGCCTTCCTGATCGGCGCAATCATGGCCGAGTCGCGGCAATTGCTGAAGATCGAACGGCTGATCGAGCCGGTACGCGACCTGTTCAGCGCAATCTTCTTTGTGGCGATCGGCCTGATGCTCGACCCGATGATCCTTCTCGACTATGCGTGGCCGATCGCGGTGATCACCGTCGCCGTGGTACTCGGCAAGATGTTGTCCTGCGGCCTCGGTGCGTTTATCGCTGGCAATGACGGACGCACCTCACTGCGCGTGGGTATGGGTCTGTCACAGATTGGCGAATTTTCCTTCATCATTGCCGCGCTGGGCATGACCCTGCAGGTCACCAGCAACTTCCTTTATCCGGTCGCCGTGGCGGTGTCGGTGATCACCACGCTGCTGACACCGTACCTGATCCGCGCGGCTGATCCGCTGTCGATCAAGTTGTCGGCGGCGGTGCCCAAGCCTCTTGGCCGTGTGTTGGGCATGTACGGCGAATGGCTGCGCAGCATTCAGCCGCAGGGTGAGGGGGCGATGCTGGCGTCGATCATTCGCAAGATCTTGCTGCAGGTCGGCGTCAATCTGGCGCTGGTGATCGCGATCTTCTTCGCCGGCGCGTATTTCGCTGAACGCATCTCGCTGTGGCTGCAAGACTGGATCAGCGATCCGAGCTGGCAGAAGGCGTTGATCTGGGGCGGGGCGTTGTTGGTATCGCTGCCGTTCCTGATCGCGGCGTATCGCAAGCTCAAGGCGCTGTCGATGCTGCTGGCGGAGATGGGCGTCAAGCCGGAGATGGCCGGGCGGCACACACAGCGAGTGCGCCGGGTGATCGCCGAAGTGATCCCGATCCTCTCGCTGCTGGTGATTTTCCTGCTGCTGGCAGCCTTGTCGGCCAGTATCTTGCCGACCAACAAGTTGCTGGTGCTGATTGCCGTCGTCGCCGCTGCGGTAGCGGCGCTGCTCTGGCGCTGGTTCATTCGCGTGCACACGCGGATGCAGGTGGCGCTGCTGGAAACCCTCGACAACCATAAGGAGTCGTCGGGGCATTGACCGGCCGGGGCGGCGGGTCGATCAGCTTTCCAGCCAGACGTCCCGCGCCCAGTGCCAGACCGATTCCCAGGATTCTTCGGTGATCAGCTCTTCTTCGCCCGACCACAGCACCACGGTGCCGTCTTCTTCGACGCAGTAGTAGTTCTCGCCGTCCTGGCAGATCGGAATCAGATCACGCGGTACACCGATGTCCCAGGCATTGGCCGCGACATCGGGCAGATAGGTGTGCGATTGCGGGTCGGTGACGGTCACCGGCTCCAGGCTGCCGTAAACCACATCGCTGACGGTCAGCAAAAACTCTTTGAAGACGAACGGAATGTTGATGAAGAGTTCTTCTTCGACTTCCACCAGTTGGTCTTCGTCAGGCAATTCCAAAGGAACCGGCACGGGTTCGTTGGCTTCACGCAGTTGTTCGATGATTTCTTCCACGTCCGGGATCCTCTTGCTTGAATGGCGCGGTTTATATGGGCCGGTTTATACAGTAGCTTGCTATAGATGCAACCGCGAAATAGAAAACCCCAGCCGAGGCTGGGGTTTTTATTACAGCAAGTGAAGCGAGGGAGGGATCAGCCGTTCTGGCGGATACCGGCGACCAGCCAAGGCTGGTTGTCGCCCTGCGGACGTTCCATGTTCCAGCTTTCGCTGAACACTTCACCCTGGTCGAAGCGCGAAGACTTCGACACGCCGTTAAAGGTCAGGGTGGCGATGGTCTTGTCGGCACGGTCATCGACGCCGTCCAGTTGCACCTGAAGGTTGTCGATGTAGGTCGACTGGAACGCGTCGCCCAGATCCGCACGCTCACGCTTGAGGAACTCGAACATCTGCGGAGTGACGAACTCGGCGATCTTGTCCATTTCGTTGGCGTCCCAGTGCTGTTGCAGCGACTGGAAGTGGCTGCGCGCAGCTTCAAGGAAGCGCTCTTCGTTGAACCAGGCCGGTGCGTTGATCACCGGACGAGCGGCAGCGGCAGGCGCCGAACCACCGAAGATCGAACCCATGGCTGCAGGCTTTTGCTCGAACACTTCACGCTGCATCGGCGCGCCGGCCGGAGCGAATTGCTCCTGCTGCTTGCGTCGACGCGCGGCGATGAAGCGGAAGATCACGAACGCGATTACCGCCATGATCAGGATGTCGAAGATCTGCATGCCCTGGAAACCGCCGCCCATGAACATGGACGCGAGCAGGCCACCGGCAGCGATGCCGGCCAGAGGGCCGAGCCATTTCGAAGCACCGCCGGCCTTGGCCGCAGCGCCTGCGGCACCGGCAGCACCAGCGGTCGCTGCTGCGCCGCCCATGCCTGGAGAAGAAGGAGCCATCTGGCTGGTCTGGTGCGTCGGCGCAGCGCCGGCGCTTTTGCCACCACCAAAGCGCTTGGCGTTGGCGTCGAGGCTCATCGTCAGGCCGATGCACAACGCCATGGCGATGCTAAGAAAACGTTTCATAAAGGGAATTCCCGTTTGTGGAGACACGCGCGCCATGTTGCACAGCTGAAGTGTTGCTGGCTAGCGAGAGAGTGTTTCGGGCTTTTGCCTGACAGGTTACGTTCAGCTCGGTCGGGGCAATAAGGCCATGTACTTTTGGCTGTAGGAAATCGAGACAGGTTCAGTAAGAAAACGTGCTCAGCGACGAAACGCCAGCATCACCACACCGGCCGTGATCAGGCCGATACCGCCCCATTGGCGCAAGTCGAGTTTCTCGCCCAGCAGGATCACGCCAAGCACCGCCACCAGTACCACGCTGAGTTTGTCCACCGGTGCGACCAGCGAGGCCGGGCCGACTTTCAGCGCGCGGAAGTAGCACAGCCACGACGCGCCGGTACCCAGACCGGACAACAACAGGAACAGATAGCTTTTGGCGGAAATCGATCCCAATGACTGATATTGGCCCGTCGCGTACAAAATCAAGGCCAGACTGACCAGTACCACGATGGTGCGCAGCAGGGTGGCGAAGTCGGAGTTGACGTTTTCGATGCCGACTTTGGCGAAGATCGCCGTCAATGCGGCGAACGTCGCCGAGAGCAGGGCCCAGAATGTCCAGGAAGAAAAGAAGCCTGAGCCCATGGAGATATCCTTGATAGATCACTCAAAGCCAAACCCTGTGGGAGCGAGCCTGCTCGCGAAAGCTGCACCGCGGTCTATCAGATCAACCGCGGTGATTTCATTCGCGAGCAGGCTCGCTCCCACAGAAAAGCGAAACCGGCTTCAGATCGCTTCCAGCTTGGCGTAGCCGAGCATCAGCCACTTGCTGCCTTCGCTGAAATTCACCTGCACCCGCGCCTGCGCGCCTGCGCCCTCGAAGTTGAGGATCACGCCGTCGCCAAAGATCGAATGGCGCACCGCCTGGCCGAGGCTGAAACCCGTTTCCGGAATCTCGCTGCCGCTGAACAGGTTACTGCCGCTCATCGACTGATTACCTCCGAACGGTCGGCTGACGCTGTTCGACAGACGCACCTCCTGAATCAGACCCTTCGGCACTTCGCGGACGAAACGCGAGACCTTGTTATAGGTCTCGCTGCCGTACAGGCGTCGGGTTTCAGCATAGGTCATCACCAGATTCTGCATTGCCCGGGTGATACCGACATAGGCCAGACGCCGTTCTTCTTCAAGACGACCGGGCTCTTCCAGGCTCATCTTGTGTGGGAACAGGCCTTCTTCCATGCCCACGAGGAACACGTAAGGGAATTCCAGGCCTTTGGCGCTGTGCAGGGTCATCAACTGAATGCTGTCTTCGTGCTCGTCGGCCTGCGTGTCGCCGGCCTCCAGCGAAGCGTGGCCGAGGAACGCCGCCAATGGCGTCAGCTCTTCGTCTTCTTCGGTGTTCTCGAAGTTGCGCGCGGCGCTGACCAGTTCCTCAAGGTTTTCTACCCGGGCCTGGCCTTTCTCGCCTTTTTCCGCTTCGTGATAAGCGATCAGGCCGGACTGCTCGATGACGGTTTGCGTCATCAAGTGCAGCGGCATTTCCATGCACTTGGCGGCGAGATTCTCGATCAACTCGATAAATGCACCCAAAGCACCGGCCGCGCGACCGGTCAGGCCTTTGTTGGCGACCAGTTGGCGCATCGCCTCCCACATCGACACATCGCTGTGGCGCGCGTGATCGCGGATGGCTTCGACGGTTTTCTCGCCAATGCCACGGGCCGGCACGTTGATGACGCGTTCCAGCGCCGCATCGTTGCCGCGACCCTCTAGCAAGCGCAAGTAGGCCATGGCGTTCTTGATTTCCGCACGCTCGAAGAAGCGCTGGCCGCCATAGATGCGGTACGGAATGCGTTCACGCAGCAAGGCTTCTTCCAGAACGCGCGATTGGGCGTTGGAGCGGTACAGAATCGCGATATCGCTGCGAGCCAAGCCGGTTTTCAGCGCGCTTTCGATGGTTTCGACAACGTAGCGTGCTTCGTCGTGTTCGTTGAACGCGGCATACAGATTGATCGCTTCGCCATCGCCGCCGTCGGTCCACAGCTCTTTGCCCAGACGCCCGGTGTTGTTGGCGATGAGGGCGTTGGCAGCCTTGAGGATGCCGGCAGTGGAGCGGTAGTTCTGCTCGAGACGAATGGTCACCGAGTCGGCGAAGTCGGACGAGTACTGATGAATATTCTCGATCTTCGCGCCGCGCCAGCCGTAAATCGACTGGTCGTCGTCGCCAACCACCATCAGGCTGTCACCGCCCTTGCCGAGCAAGCGCAACCAGGCGTACTGCACGGCGTTGGTGTCCTGGAACTCGTCTACCAGAATATGGCGGAAGCGCTTCTGATAGTGCGCCAGCAGGCCCGGATGATCGCGCCAGAGGTCGAGGGCGCGCAGCAGCAGTTCGGAGAAGTCGATGACGCCGGCACGCTGGCACGCCGCCTCGTAGGCTTCGTAAATGCCGCGCATGGTCGCCAGATACAAATCGCCGCTGGCCTGAATGTGTTGCGGACGCAGGCCTTCGTCTTTCTGGCCGTTGATGAACCACTGCGCCTGACGCGCCGGCCAGCGTTGCTCGTCCAGACCCAGCTCGCGGATCACCCGCTTGACCAGCCGTTGCTGGTCGTCGCTGTCGAGAATCTGGAAGGTCTGGCTCAGGCCGGCTTCTTGCCAGTGCGCCCGCAGCAAGCGGTGCGCCAGGCCGTGGAAGGTGCCGACCCACATGCCGGCCGGGTTGATGCCCAGCAACTGCTCGATGCGATGACGCATCTCGGCAGCGGCCTTGTTGGTGAAGGTCACCGACAGAATGGAGTGGGGCGAGGCGTTTTCGACCTGGATCAACCAGGCGATACGGTGCACCAGCACTCGGGTTTTACCGGAGCCAGCACCGGCCAGGACCAACTGACGGCCAACGGGGGCTGCTACGGCCTGGCGTTGGGCATCGTTGAGGGAGTTCAGCAGAAGGGAGAGATCATCGCGCATCGGGGCATTCTAGGGTGCGCCGCAGGCCCGGGCAAACCGAGCTTTGCATTAGCCGATGAAAGTCCTGTCGATGACGACCGGTCGGTCACTGCCTGCAGGCATCGGCCCACCGCGCTTCAAGGGTTTGGCCGGTGGCAAAGGGCGGAACAGTTTCGGTGAAATTATGATCTGGAGCAGTTTGGCAACGGGATCGGCTTGTGTATGCTCCGTCCACGTTTCGGGCGCACGCCCTCCTTATAAGAACAAGAACGTTGCCCATGACCCTCAGCTCCGAACTGTCGGGCCCCTCTGTGGAACCCCGGGTTATCCGCAAGCACTATGCCGTCGAAATGGCGGTCGAGCGCACGCGCCTGCTGTATCAGGGCTCCTTGTTGCCCACGCTGTTCATGTTGATCAATGGTCTGGTCTGCGCCGGTTTGCTCTGGAGCCCGCAGCGCTACTTCGTGGTCAGCGTCTGGCTGGTGTGGTTGCTGTCGCTGGTCGCGTTACGGGTGATCCAGGTCGCGGCGTTCGATTCGGCGATCCCCAATCGCCAGGCCCAACCCATCTGGTTTCGCATGTTCCTGCTTGGCTCGACCATGACCGGGCTGACCCTGGCCGGTGCCGGTATTGCGCTGGTGCCCGCCGATAATTTCATTCAACAAGCCTGGGTGTTCGGCCTGATCGGCGCCGCAACGCTGTCGGCCAGTGTTGCCTACGCGGTGAGCCTGCCGGCCTTCCTGTCGTTTACCTTGCCCTGTCTGTTGCCGGCGATCGGCTTTCTGTTCTGGGGCGGTGACGAGCAGGCACGCGGCTGGGGCTGGCTCGGACTGATCCTGCTCGGCTCGCTGAGCGTGGTGGCGTGGCAGGTCAATCGGCTGATCGATCGCGGCTTGCTGCGGCGCTTCCAGAATCAGCACCTTATCGAACACCTGCAGCAGACGCAGGCGCGCAGCGAGCAGCTCAATCAGGCGTTGGCCAAAGAAATCGAACAGCGCCGCTGCGCCGAAAGCCAGTTGCGCGAAGCGCAGGTCGAACTCGAAAACCGCGTCGCCCAGCGCAGTCGCGAACTGGATGCCGCCAATCAGGCCCTGAGCAAAAGCGAAGCGCGGCTGGCACTGGCGTTGAAGGCCAGTGAGCTGGGGCTGTGGGACTGGAACCTGCAAACCGACGAGGTCCACCACACGCAGATTCAGGAGCTGTTCGGCCTCGCGCCGGAATACGTCACGGCTATCCTTCGTGACCTCAAACCTCGCCTGCACCCGGAAGACGTGCCGGCGCTCAAACATGCGTTGATCGAACACCTGAAAGGCCGTACCGAGGATTATCAGATCGAGTACCGCGTGCGCCACGGCGATGGTCACTGGGTGTGGATCGAAGACCGTGGCCGCGCGGTCGAGCGCAGCGACAGCGGGCAGGTGATCCGCATGGTCGGCACCCGTCGCGACATCAGCGCCAGTAAACGCCTTGAGGAACAGCAGCGTCTGGCAGCGACGGTGTTCGAAGCGGCCAGTGAAGGCATCGTCATTCTCGACCCGAACTACGCGTTGATCGCGATCAATCAGGCGTTCAGTCGGGTCACCGGTTACGACATCGAGGACATGCTCGGGCGCAACGTCGTCGAGCTGCCGTGCAGCCGCGATGCTCGCCGCCATTACGTTGCGATCCGCCATGCATTGGAACAGCACGGCAGTTGGCAGGGCGAATTGGTTGAAACGCGCAAGAACGGTGAGCTGTACCCACAGTGGCTGCAACTCAATGCAGTGCGTGATGGTCGGGGAAATGTCAGTCATATTGTCGGCTTCTTCGCCGATCTTTCTGCGCGGCGCGAATCCGAAGAACGCATGCGTTACCTGACCCACTACGACGAGCTCACCGGGCTGGCCAATCGTTCGCTGTTCCGCGAGCGCCTGCATGAAGCGCATCAGCGTTCGCGTCAGGGCCGGCGCAGTCTGGCGTTGCTGCACATCAATCTGGATCGCTTCAAATTGCTCAACGACAGCCTGGGCCATGAAATCGCCGACCAATTGCTGCAGAAGATGGCGCGCCGGCTGGTTAACGCCTTGCCGGAAGCCGACACCATCGCCCGTTTGTCCGGTGATGAGTTCGCGGTGCTGTTCGACGCCTACGGCAACTTGTCGAGTCTGGCGCGGGTCGCCACACGCCTGTCGAGCAAATTGCGTTTACCACTGACCGTGGAAGGGCATGAACTGGTGGTCAGCGCGTCGATGGGCATCAGCATGCTGCCGGACAATGCCCGGGAGATTTCTGCGCTGGTCAGCCAGTCGAACATGGCCATGCAACATGCCAAGCACTTGGGTGGCAACAACTTCCAGTTCTACACCGACAGCTTGCAGGCCAGCACACTTGAGCGCTTGCAGCTGGAAAACCAGCTGCGCAAAGCCATCGAGGAAAAGCAGCTGAAGGTGTTCTATCAGCCCAAGCTGTGCCTCGAATCAGGTCGCTTGAACGCGGCGGAAGCGCTGGTGCGCTGGGATCATCCGACCATGGGCCGAGTGCCGCCGGGGGATTTCATCGGGCTGGCCGAGGAAACCGGTCTGATCGGGCCGATCGGCGAATTCGTCCTGCGCCAGGCGTGCTGGCAGGCTTGCGAATGGCAGCGTCAGGGGCTGGAGCCGATCCGCGTTTCGGTGAATCTGTCGGTGCATCAATTGCGTCAGGGCAAGCTGGTCAGTCTGGTGCGGCAAGTGCTGGAGGAAACCGGGCTGGCGCCGCACTACCTCGAGCTGGAATTGACTGAAAGCCAGTTGCTCGACAGCGTCGAACACATCATCGCGACCTTCCAGCAACTGCGCGATCTGGGGGTGAAACTGGCTATCGACGACTTCGGCACCGGTTACTCGTCGTTGAGTTACCTCAAGCGCATACCAGTGGATTACGTGAAAATCGATCAGGCGTTCATACGCGGGTTGGGTGAGGGCAGCGAAGATGCGGCGATAACTCGCGCGATCATCGCCATGGCCCATGGGCTGTCGTTGAAAGTAGTGGCTGAAGGCGTCGAGCGACAGGATCAGCTGGAGTTTTTACGCGCCGAGCGTTGCGATGAAGTGCAGGGCTATCTGATCAGCCGGCCCGTGGAAGCTGCCAGTCTGGCCGGGCTTTTGCGTGAACAGGAAAAACCGTTTTAAGGGCTACATGCACCTCATCGCGCCTGATATGGGGACATCGAGTTACGCATTGAGCAGGCAAAAAGCCAATTCATGTAGTATAACTACAAGCGTGCTACATCCTTGCCCATAAGAAGAGTCCAGCCCCTTGAATCTGCTGCAACACATCGCCCAGTCACGTCACCTGTTACGCAAGTCGGAGCTCAAGGTCGCCGACCACGTGCTGCTTGACCCGGCGGCGGTGATGCACAGTTCCATGGCCGATCTGGCCCACAGCGTCGGCATCAGTGAGCCGACCATCGTGCGCTTCTGTCGCGCCATCGGTTGCTCCGGTTTCCAGGACCTCAAACTCAAACTGGCGCAAAGCCTGGCCGCCGGTGCCAGCTTCGGCCAGTTCGCGATACATGAAGACGACTCGGTCGCCGATTACAGCCTGAAAATTTTCGACACCACGTTGCACACCTTGATGGAGGTTCGCGAGAAACTCGATCCGGTCGAGTTGCAGCGCGCGGTGACGCTGATGTCGCAGGCGCAACGTGTCGAGTTCTACGGCTTCGGTGCCTCGGGCGCGGTGGCGGCTGATGCTCAACACAAGTTCTTCCGTTTGCTGCTGACGGCGGCGGCGTATTCCGATCCGCACATGCAGGCGATGTCGGCGGTGACGCTGAAGCCCACCGATGTGGCGATCTGTATTTCGCAGTCGGGGCGTTCCAAGGATCTGCTGATCACCGCCAATCTGGTGCGTGAGAGCGGGGCGTCGCTGATCACCTTGTGCCCGAGCCAGACGCCGTTGGCTGAGCTGTCGACGGTCAATCTGGCAATCGATGTGCACGAAGACACCGAAATCTATACGCCGCTGACTTCACGAATTGCGCATCTGGTGGTGATTGATGTGCTGGCGATGGGCGTGGCGATGGCGCGCGGGCCGAGCCTGGTTAATCACCTGAAGAGCGTGAAGCGCAGTCTGCGCAGCTTGCGCTTGTCGCCCAAAGCCGCCAAAGCCCTGGATGACTGAAGCCATCTAAGGTCGTTCCGACCTTATTCGCGAGCAGGCTCGCTCCCACAGGGGATCTCCGGGGTATACAAACTCTGTGTCATACCGAGATCAAATGTGGGAGCGAGCCTGCTCGCGAAAGCGTCCTCAAAACACTGCAACTTTCATCGCACTGTCATCCCCGCGAAGCCAAACCGTCATCCCTCCCGCCTATCGTGAAACTCCCGTCATCGCCTTGGGAGACTCGAAATGGCTCAGCCCTACGAAGAACGCAACAGCGCCGCGAAAACCCGTCGTCAGCAGGAAGACCAGCGCCGCATGGAATTCCGTCGCGCTATCGAAGACCGCTTCGAACTTCGCCAGCTTCAAGCCGAAATCGGCGATTTTCCCGAGATCACTCACTGGCAGGCGGCACCCGCAGCTTCCCGTCGAAGCGCTCAACCAGCGCGCTGATCTGCACGCGTTCGCTGCGGATAAACGCCAGGAAGGCGTGCGCCACCGGTGACAGGCGTTTCGCCTTGGCCTGCACCAGGCACCAGCTACGCAGCAGCGGCAGTTCCTCGATCGGCAGTTCCACCAGCCCGCCGGTCGCCAGCTCCAGGTTCAGGGCGTGGCGCGTCAATAGCGCCAGGCCCAGACCCGCCACCACGCATTCACGCTGAGCTTCGGCCGAGGCCACTTCCTGGGTCTGGGTGAAGTGCACGCGTTTCTCCTTAAAGTACTCTTCGCACGCCAGTCGCGTGCCCGAGCCGGGTTCGCGGATCAGCAACGTATAGGGTTCCAGATCCTGCAAGCGCAGCGGGCCCAGGTGCGCCAATGGGTGATCCGGGCGTGCCACGGCAACGATCGGGTTGTTGAGGAACGGCAGGAATTCCAGGCCCATGTCCTGCGGCACCATCGACATGATCACCAGGTCATCGCGGTTGTCTGACAGCCTGCGAATCACCTGGCCGCGGTTGACCACAGTCAGTTGCAGGTTCACTTCCGGATGCTGGCGCTTGAACGCGGCAAAAAGGTGCGGGACGAAGTATTTGGCGCTGGATTCCACCGCCAGTTTCAGCTGACCTTGCAGCGAACCCTGCATGTCCGACAGCTGCATGTCGAGGTTTTCCAGGCGTCCGAAGATGTCCCGACTGGCGCGCTGAAGTGCTTCGGCGGCTTCGGTCATGTAGAGTTTTTTGCCGACATAATCGAATAATGGCTGGCCGATCAGCTCTTCCAGCTGACGAATCTGTAGGCTGACGGCCGGTTGTGTGAGGGACATTTCCTCGGCTGCGCGGCTGTACGAGCGTAAATCACACACTTCGTTGAAGATCTGCAATTGACGCAATGTCATACGCATCAAGGACTTACGCATTTTTTATAGGCTCTGACGGCTAGTTGATAAATCAACTATAAGTCTTTGCTTATGCCTGACCCAATTTTTATTCATTTTTGTTAATCCCTCATGAGCGCTAGTGTGGACCTGCGACTAAATTGAAACATTTGGTCACGCGTCGACCTGGGTCTAGCAGGTCGTGGTGCCACCGGCTCAAGGGAACCTCCAAGTGATAACAAAGATCCTGATCGCCAACCGTGGTGAGATTGCCGTACGAATCGTGCGAGCCTGCGCCGAAATGGGCATTCGCTCGGTAGCGATTTTTTCCGACGCCGACCGCCATGCCTTGCATGTGAAGCGTGCGGACGAGGCCCACAGCATCGGTGCCGAGCCACTGGCCGGTTACCTCAACCCGCGCAAGCTGGTGAACCTGGCCGTGGAAACCGGCTGCGATGCGCTGCACCCGGGCTACGGTTTTCTCTCGGAAAACGCCGAGCTGGCAGATATCTGCGCCGAACGCGGAATCAAATTCATTGGCCCGTCGGCGGAAGTCATTCGCCGCATGGGCGACAAGACCGAAGCGCGCCGCAGCATGATCAAGGCCGGCGTACCGGTGACGCCGGGCACCGAAGGCAACGTGGCCGACATCGAAGAAGCCTTGGTCGAGGGCGACCGCATCGGTTACCCGGTCATGCTCAAGGCCACCTCCGGTGGTGGCGGTCGTGGCATCCGTCGCTGCAACAGCCGCGAAGAACTCGAACAGAATTTCCCTCGGGTGATTTCCGAAGCGACCAAGGCCTTCGGTTCTGCCGAAGTGTTCCTGGAAAAATGCATCGTCAACCCCAAGCACATCGAAGCGCAGATCCTCGGCGACAGCTTCGGCAACGTCGTGCACCTGTTCGAGCGTGACTGCTCGATCCAGCGTCGCAACCAGAAGCTCATCGAAATTGCCCCGAGTCCGCAACTGACCCCGGAACAGCGCGCCTACATCGGCGACCTGTCGGTGCGTGCAGCGAAGGCAGTGGGTTACGAAAATGCCGGCACCGTGGAGTTCCTGCTCGCCGAGGGCGAGGTGTACTTCATGGAGATGAACACCCGGGTGCAGGTGGAACACACCATCACCGAAGAAATCACCGGGATCGACATCGTCCGCGAGCAGATTCGCATCGCCTCCGGCCTGCCGTTATCGGTGAAACAGGAAGACATTCAGCACCGTGGTTTCGCGTTGCAGTTCCGCATCAACGCCGAAGACCCGAAGAACAACTTCCTGCCGAGCTTCGGCAAGATCACCCGTTATTACGCCCCCGGCGGCCCGGGCGTGCGCACCGATACAGCGATCTATACCGGCTACACCATTCCACCGTTCTACGACTCGATGTGCCTGAAGCTGGTGGTCTGGGCACTGACCTGGGAAGAGGCGATGGACCGTGGCCTGCGCGCCCTCGACGACATGCGTCTGCAGGGTGTTAAGACCACCGCCGCGTACTACCAGGAAATCTTGCGCAACCCGGAATTCCGTAGCGGCCAGTTCAATACCAGCTTCGTTGAAAGCCATCCGGAACTGACCAACTACTCGATCAAGCGCAAACCCGAAGAGCTGGCCCTGGCCATCGCCGCCGCCATCGCCGCCCACGCAGGCCTGTGAGGAATACAACAATGTCCAAGAAGATCTTTGTCACCGATACCATCCTGCGCGACGCTCACCAATCGCTGCTCGCCACCCGCATGCGCACCGAAGACATGCTGCCGATCTGCGACAAGCTCGACAAAGTCGGCTACTGGTCGCTGGAGTGCTGGGGCGGCGCGACATTCGACGCCTGCGTACGCTTCCTGAAAGAAGACCCGTGGGAGCGTCTGCGCCAACTGCGCGCGGCGCTGCCTAACACGCGTCTGCAAATGCTTTTGCGCGGGCAGAACCTGCTCGGCTACCGCCACTACAGCGACGACGTGGTCAGAGCCTTCGTCGCCAAGGCTGCGGTGAATGGCATCGACGTGTTCCGCATCTTCGACGCGATGAACGATGTGCGTAACCTGCGCGTGGCCATCGAAGCGGTGAAAGCGGCCGGCAAACATGCGCAAGGCACCATCGCTTACACCACCAGCCCGGTGCACACCATCGATGCGTTTGTGGCACAAGCCAAGCAAATGGAAGCCATGGGTTGCGACTCGGTGGCGATCAAGGACATGGCCGGTCTGCTGACCCCGTACGCCACTGGCGAACTGGTTCGCGCACTGAAAGCCGAGCAGTCGCTGCCAGTGTTTATCCACTCGCACGATACTGCCGGTCTGGCGACCATGTGCCAGCTCAAGGCGATCGAAAACGGCGCCGATCACATCGACACCGCGATCTCCAGCTTCGCTTCCGGCACCAGCCATCCAGGCACCGAGTCGATGGTCGCTGCACTCAAAGGCACCGAATTCGATACTGGTCTGAACCTTGAACTGCTGCAAGAGATCGGCCTGTACTTCTACGCCGTGCGCAAGAAGTACCACCAGTTCGAAAGCGAATTCACTGCGGTAGACACTCGTGTGCAAGTCAACCAGGTGCCAGGCGGGATGATCTCCAACCTCGCCAACCAGTTGAAAGAGCAGGGCGCCCTCAACCGCATGGCCGAAGTGCTCGCGGAAATCCCGCGCGTGCGTGAAGACCTCGGCTTCCCGCCGCTGGTGACGCCGACTTCGCAGATCGTCGGCACCCAGGCGTTCTTCAACGTGCTGGCCGGCGAGCGCTACAAGACCATCACCAACGAAGTGAAGCTGTATCTGCAAGGCGGCTACGGTAAGGCGCCGGGCGTGGTCAACGAAAAACTGCGTCGTCAGGCCATCGGCAGTGAAGAAGTCATCGACGTGCGTCCGGCCGATCTGCTCAAGCCGGAAATGACCAAGCTGCGCGCCGACATTGGCGCACTGGCCAAGTCGGAAGAAGACGTGCTGACCTTCGCGATGTTCCCGGACATCGGCCGCAAATTCCTCGAAGAGCGTGCCGCCGGCACCCTGACCCCGGAAGTGCTGTTGCCGATTCCTGAAGCCGGCGGTGTGACCAAGGCGGGCGGCGAAGGCGTGCCGACCGAGTTCGTCATCGACGTCCACGGCGAGACCTACCGCGTCGACATCACCGGTGTCGGCGTCAAGGCAGAGGGCAAGCGTCATTTCTATCTGTCCATCGACGGTATGCCGGAAGAAGTGGTGTTCGAGCCGCTCAACGAATTCGTCAGTGGCGGCAGCAGCAAGCGCAAGCAAGCCTCGGCACCTGGCCACGTCAGCACCACCATGCCCGGCAACATCGTCGATGTGCTGGTCAAGGAGGGCGACACCGTCAAGGCCGGCCAGGCTGTGCTGATTACCGAAGCGATGAAGATGGAAACCGAAGTCCAGGCCGCCATCGCCGGCAAGGTCACCGCGATTCATGTGGCCAAGGGTGATCGGGTCAATCCGGGTGAAATTCTGATCGAGATCGAAGGCTGAGATAACCGTCGCGATCCAACGCTTTAAACCTCGGGGGGGCATGTGCTCCCCTTTTTTTTCATGCGGAATTTGTCCGCATCACCTGAGGCCTATGTGGGAGCGAGCCTGCTCGCGAAGAGGAGTGTCAGTCGATATTTATTCAACGGACAGATCGCATTCGCGAGCAGGCTCGTTCCCGCAGTGACGATGTTCAATCTGTCAGAACGCCATGCGCCATTGGCCCATCACGCCGTGAGTGCGGCTGTCAGTGCCCATCTCACCAGTGAGACCCACGCCGACCGTGTGATTGGCGGACAGTCCAAGGTCGAGGCCGGCGTCCACCGACAAGCTGTTGCGATCCAGCGCGGCACCGGCGATTTCAAAGCGTTTGCCACCCTTGACCAGTTGCTGGCGGGTGTCGCTTTCAATCTCGCCAAAGGTATGTTTCCAGCCAGCGCTGAAGCGTGGCGTCAGACTCATGCCGTTATCCAGCCGAGTGATTTTCGCCGTACGCAGGCCGAAAGTGCTGCTGAGGTTGTCGCGGGTTTGCCCAAAGACTTTCAGCGCCGCGTCCCCACCTTTTTCGCTGTAACTGTCGCGCTGGTAGCGCTGATAACCGAGGCTGGCGAACGGTTCGAGCGTCGAATTGTGCCGGCCAACATTGACCGCCAGTTCGGCAAAGGCCTGTTGGGTGTTGGCGTCGTAATTGCCCTTGAGGCGATCGCTGAAGCCGTTGAAGGCCACACGACGTTTGCTGTCACCGTCATGACTGGCATAGGTCGCCCCGAAACGCAGTGAGAACGGTCCGTCCTGGCGCACGGCGTAGGCACCGAGGTGCCAGCTGTCGAGGTCGCCATCGTATTGCCGGGCGTCAAGTTTCGTCTGCGACTTACCGCCAACCAGACCGACATGCCATTGCTCATCGAGCCGCCAGTCGGCGCCCATGACCAGACCTTGGGTGGCGTGTTTGAGGGTACTGTCTAAGTCGCGGTCGACCTTGCCGCCATGGCCCAGTGCCTGAATCCACACCCGTCCGGAGTCGGCACCGCCAGCCGCCTGACGCGGTGAGTTGCCGGAACCGTAGGCAGAGCCGTAACGGCTATTCAGTTGCTGCATCGCCGAGAGCATGCTCGCGCTCACCGGAGTGATGCTGCTCAGCGTGGCTTTGGCGAGGTTGGCGTTGCTGCCGGCCGCGAGTTGTTCGAGGGCGACGGGGGCGGTTTTTTTGTCGCTGGTCAGTAGCGCGGCAACGGCTGCGTTTGCGGGTTTAAGTGGCGCAGGAGCGGGCTGTTCGGCGGTCTCGTTAACTTGCGCAACAAGAGGTTCGTCCGGCATTGGCGATGGGACGGACTCCGTAACGGCAGGTGGTTCGACAATGCTTTCGGCAGCGGCACGAGCGTTGTCTGTCGTGGCAGCGCCCGCAAGCGGCTCACCGTTACGGGCGTAAGTCAGTCCGACGGATTTTTTGTTGTATTGAGGTGTGGCTGTCATGAAGGCCAGGTCGTTTAAGACCGTACCGAATTCACCTTCTACCTTGGCGGCTTCGATTATTTTGTACTGCTTGCTTTGCGGATATTCTCCCGGTGTTGCAACGATTTTCAGGGTTGCACCTTCCAGCCTTGCAGTGCCATCGACCTTGATCGTTTGACTGCCACCGGGAGTGACCTCATAAGCCAGTTCGGCGGTTGGGGACAAGCGCAAATCGCCTTTCACGCGCGGACTGCCTAGCACCTCATTGACGGTGAGCAGGCCGGCGACCTCCAGGCTTCCCACCACACCTTTACCGGCAAAGCTGCCACCACTCGCGACATACACGTCGCCCTTAATGCTCCCCAGGTTGGTCAACGCGGTACCGCTATTGACCAGCACGCCCTCCTTGAAGTCTCCCCTGGAACTCAGCGCCCAATCGCCCCGGCTGAGGAACAGGCCGTTGAAATTACGCGTGTCTTTCAGCTCGCCGCCTGCCGCTGCATCCAGGAACAGGACGTTATCTCCCCCGCCACCATCCAGCAGGCCGGTAAAGCTTGCGCCGTCCGTGAGCGTGATCAGATCGTTTACAGCGGTACCTTTAAACGTTTCTTCAGGGGTTTTAAAAGCGATGGGCACCGTACTTGGGTCGGTGAGAAATCCCTTCAGTCGTTCAAGCGCTATTTTTTTTGGGCTGGTTTCGGACAATTCAGTGACATTCGCTACTGCGGTTGAATCAACGACTTCAGCGGGTTGCTGAGCGATGGCAAGCTCCACGCAAGACAGTGCCAGCGAAATGGCCAAAGCCAGGTGTTTTGGTTTGAACGTGTGTCGAACGGACATTGAGTCGAGCCTCGGTTAGCAGGAGACCCAACTCTATTGATGCCCAAAAAAATCCGATGTCGGCTGCTTCCCGAAGCCTTGCAGGCGACATCGCATCGTTTTGTAGAAAATGACCGCGAGATCCGCAACCAGGATTTTTACTCGGCAGCAGCGGCTCTTTTTCCTACAACCATTCAAGACCCCGCCGGCTGTTCAACCCTCAAAAACTCATCTGCCACTGCCCGATCAAACCATGATTGCGGCTGTTGCTGCCGATCTCGCCGCTGTACCCCACACCCAGGGTATGCCGCGCCGAGATCCCCACATCCAGCCCGGCTTCCAGCACCAGGCTGTCACGATCCAGCGAGCTGCCATCGACACTGAACGCCGTGCCGCCGGTTATAAAGGCCTGACGAGTCGAGCTGCTGACATCGCCATAGGTGTGTTTCCAGCCAGCGGCCATGCGCGGTGTCACGCTCATGCCGTTGTCCAGACTGCTCAGGTGTGCCAGCCGCAGGCCGAAGGTGCTGCTGAAATTGTCCTGGGTCTGGCTGTCGACTTGCAGCGCGGCGGTGCCGCCTTTTTCCTTATAGCTGTCGCGGTGGTAGCGCTGATAGCCGAGGCTGGCGAACGGCTCGGCACTGAGCCGGCCACTGCCCATGGCGTAGCCGAGTTCGGCGAAGGCTTGCTGACTGTCGGCGTCGTAGTCGCCTTTCGGGCGATCGTTGAAACCATTGAAGGCGATGGTGCGTTTGCTTTCACCTTGATGGCCGCTGTACGCCGCTCCCAGACGCAGCGAGAGCGGGCCGTTTTGATGCAGCGCGTAGACGCCGGCGTGCCAGCTCTCGACATTGCCGTCGACGCCGCTGGCGTCCAGATCGGTTTTCGAATAACCGCCCAGCAAGCCCAGACGCCAGGCCGGACTCAGCGACCAGTCGGCGCCGAGCACGCTGCCCTTGGTGCGTTGTTCCAGACCACTGCTGCCGTGTTCGCCATCGAGTTTGCCGTAGCCGCCGATGCCTTGCAGCCAGAGACGGCCGCGCGCGTTCGGGTCATTCAGATTGCGCGCCTCGGACGGCACGCCATTGGCTGCCAGCACGGGGGTGTCGCGTTGATCGAGACCGACCATCAAACCCGGGCTGCCGCCCATTTGCTGCATCGCCGAGAGCATGCTGCTGCCGACCTGACTGCTGGCGCCGAGGGTGGCGCTGGTCAAATTGGCGTTGCTGGCGCCGGCCAGTTGCTCGATTGCCGCGCCGGCGCTGCTTTGGCTGGTATTAAGCAAGGCGTTGTACAGCGCACTGTTTTTGCCGATCGATGCCAGGCTGTTGGCGGCGTTTGTACCGTTGCCGGTCGTGGCGAGCTCATTAAAGGCTACGTCATTGCGGGTGTACGTCAGATCGACCTGGGTGGGTGTGTAGGCGAGGGTGGGCGTGAGGAACGCATAGTCGCTGCTGACCTTGCCGAAGGTGCCGTTGACCTGCGCCGCTTGCAGCACGGTGTAATGGCTCTGCCATGGATACGTGCCGCTGCCGGGATTCACCGCGAGGGTTGCGCCATTGAGATTGGCGATGCCGCCAACCTGTACCGGCGCGCTGCTGCCGTCGGCGTTGACGCCGTAGGCGAGGGTGGCGGCGCTGCCCATGGTCAAGTCGTGAACGATCGTGGCGCGGCCGAGCCCGGTGTCCGTGCGCAAAATGCCGTTAACGTTAAGATTGCCCACCGAGCCGCCACCGGCATACACACCGCCCGCGTCGACGGTCAGGTTGCCAGCAATGCTGCCTTGGTTGATCAGGGTAGCGCCGTTGCGCACCGCGCCGCCGTCGCTGAAATCATCATGGCCGGTCAGCGTCCAGGCGCCTTGCTTGACCTCCAGCCATTCGAAGTTACGACTGGCGCCGAAGCTGCCACCGGCCGCGTCGTCCATCACCACCCGGTCGTACCCGCTGCCGCCATCCACCAGGCCGACAAAGCGACTGCCGTTGCGCAAAGTCAGACTGTCGTTGCCGGCACCCAGATCCAGTGCCAGGCCATTGCTGCCAGTGATCGTGCCGCCGTTGATGACGCTGTCGGCGAACTCGCCGACGAGCTTCACGCCGAAACCGTTGAGGCCTTGAATGGTGCCGAAGTTTTCCAGTCTGGTCGCCGCCAGCCCCGAGCCGCCGCTGCCGTCGTCCACCAGAATGGCGCTGTCGGCACCGCTGATCAGTGCACTACTGGCGTTGAGAATGTAACCACCACCCAGCGCGATACCTTCGCTGCCGTTGGCGAAACCGCCCTTGTCGACACCGCCGGCACCGACGCCCTGAATGGTGCCGTAGTTTTCGACGTGGGCGATCTTGTCGATGTCCACGCCATCGCCGTCACCGTTCGCTTGCAAGCCTGAGTAAGCTCCAGTGATGGTGCCGTGGTTAATCACCGTACCATCGCCGTCGGAACCGAACCCGGAACCGTTGCGGCCGGTGATCTGCCCGTAGTTGATCAGCGTCGCGCCAAGGTCGGTAGTGATGCCATGCCGGCCACCGGAAATCACTCCGTAGTTAGTCACGCTGACGCCGCTCGCGGAATCGATATCGATGCCGTCGAATTTCTCGTCGGCATTGTGCGAATCCCCAGTGGAAATCTCGCCGTAGTTAGTGATTGTCGCGTTGGCGCCGGTCTTCATGCCGTCGCTGGCGTCGCCGCGAATCAGCCCGCCGGCGCGGTTGATAATGGTGGTCTTCACACCGTCACTGCGCAGCGCATCGAGGTCCAGCCCTTGGCCGGTGGTCGAGCGAATCACGCCGCTGTTGTCGATCAACAGACTGCCGCTGACAAAATTGCTGTCGATGCGCAAAGCGTCGTTGGCGCCGAGAATCTGCCCGCCGCTGCGGTTGTAAATCGTGTAGTTGCGCGACTGGGTCAGGTCGCCGCTGCTGTCGATGGCCCGGCCACCGCTGGAAACGATTTTGCCAGCGTTATCGATCACCACACCTGCGCCACTGGTCTTGTCTTTCAGGCTCACAGCCTTGCCGCTGTTGGTGATGCTGCCCGGCGCGGAAATCGTTAGCGTATCGCTGCCTCCCAGCGTTTGCGCTGCCGTGGTGGCGGTGTCGATCTGCACGGTTTTGCCGTGGGCTGCCGTGGCGGTGATCAACAGGGCAATGGCGAGGGACAGGCGCTGGGGCGGGAACGGCATGAGTGGACGGCCTTCTTGTTATAAGCGGGCCGTCCTGTATAGCGAAGGGTTTTTACAGAATGATGTCGGTTGCTGATCTGCATTGTTTTGCATTCAGATTTCGCTTGTCAGGAGTAAATCTGCATTTTGTTGCAGATTTTGGCGTTCTATCAGGCTTTGAATGCACTACATTGCATCCGGCATCAATGAAGGCTCTGTTGAAATGTATTTAAAAGTAGAGGAAATGAAAGCGTGGGATCTGCAATGAGCCTGACGGTAGCTGAGCGCATGGCGCTCATCGAAAGCATCCAAGAAGCGCTGGCCGACGGGACATTGGACATCAGCGAAGCCGTCCGCCGTTTACGAGTGGAGGTGACAGGGCTGCATCAAATCCAATTCGCTAAGATGTGCAAAATTTCGGTCCGCACGTTGATACACATAGAGCACGCTGAGGGTAATCAGACGTTGAGGTCGTTGGACTCAATATTCCGATTGTTTGGCCTGAAAATGGGCGTCGTGCGGGTACGCCGAGAGACCAATTAAAACCCGACGCAGCCCGCAATGTGCTGATCGCCCTAGCTACGCCGCACATATGCCTTTCCATAATGGCGTTCCATTTTCGCCTGAATCAACTCCAGCCCGATCGACATCAGCCAGTAAATGATCGCCGCCGTCGTCAGCATTTCGATATAGCGGTAGCTTGAGCGCCCGTATGACTGGGCGAGAAACATCACTTCCCAGACGCCCATCACCGAAATCAGCGACGAGTCCTTGAGCATCGAGATGAACTGGTTGGTCGTGGGCGGGATGATCGTGCGCATCGCTTGCGGCAGGGTGATCCGCCAGAAAATCACTGTCTCGCGCATCCCCAATGCCAGCGATGCTTCGCGTTGGCCGTGGTCGACCCCGAGGATGCCGGCGCGAAAGATCTCGCTGAGATAGGCGCCGTAGTTGAGCGACAGGGCGATGATGCCTGCGACGATGGCGCCAGGCACGATGCCCAGTTGCGGCAAGCCCAGGTAGATCAGCAGGATCTGGATAAGCAGTGGCGTGCCGCGAAAGAACGAGGTGTAAAAACTGGCGATGCCGAACGCCACGGCGCTTTTCGACAGGCGTGCCAATGCTGTGATGAAGCCCAGCAGGGACGAGGCGACAATCGAGCATGCACAGAGGAAAAGCGTCAGCGCCGCGCCT
The DNA here is from genome assembly GCF_001648775.1 of Pseudomonas fluorescens. Lineage (GTDB taxonomy): Bacteria > Pseudomonadota > Gammaproteobacteria > Pseudomonadales > Pseudomonadaceae > Aquipseudomonas > Aquipseudomonas fluorescens_M. Next base: position 381,167 of record NZ_LVEJ01000001.1, on the reverse strand, counting down.
TGCAAAAAGCCGTTGGGCGCCAGGTGCAGGCCGACCAGATTGGGCAGTTTGTCGAGGATGATCGAGAACTTCAGGTCGAAGCTCAGGAAGAACCCGGCGAACAGGCAGAACAGCGCAGCCCATGTCAGGTACAGCCGCGTACGAAAACCGAACAATCGCTGCAGGCGTGATTCAGCTACCGGTTGTGGTGGCTGTGGCGGTGTCGGGAAAGAAGTCATTGGCTGATATCAGCGCCGATCCATTTTTGCGACAGCTTGCTCAGCGTGCCGTCCTGTTTCAGTTGCGCGAACACCTCGCGCACTTTGGCGTCCCATTGCGCGTCACCCTTTTCGATGGCCACCGAGTTCGGCTCCGAGTACAGCGCCGGACCCGCCAGTTTGAAGCGCTTGTCCTGGTTCAGGCGTGGCTGCGCGGTGACGAGGTTGGTGAGGATTGCATCCAGGCGCACGCCGGCCCCCAGCCCCAAATCCTGAAAGGCGACGTTGTCGGTATCGTACGGGGCGATCTGCACGTCTTCGAACGGGTACTGCAACTGCGTGTCTTCCGCGCCTTCGATAACCAGGTTCTTGTTCAGATAGCTTTCGTAACTGGACGCGCTGGTGAGGCCGACTTTTTTGCCACTCAGATCCTTGGCATCGTGGATCCGCTCATCCTTGGCGTTGACCACGATCACTGCTGGCGAGGCGTAGTACTCGACCGGGAAATCGAATACTTCTGCGCGGGCCTTGCTCGGTGTCATCGAGCAGATGCAGATGTCGTAGCGCCCGCTCCAGCGGCCGGCGGCAATGACGTCCCACGACGGCGTTTCGAGTCGTAGCTTGACGCCCAACTTGTCAGCTACGGCTTTGGCGACGTCCACGTCGAAGCCATCGAGCTGGTTCTGGTCATTGAGAAATGAGAACGGTGGATAGCTTTCCATCAGCACGCCGACCAGTTCTTTCTTTTGCTCAATTCGATCCAGCGTAGTGCCACCAAAGGCTTGTGTGGAGGCGGCCAGAATCATCAGGCCCAGGGCCAGTAGCGGTTGAAATTTCACAGTCGATCCCTGAGCAAAAAAGAGGTTGTTTTTAACGGAATGGTGCGTATTAAATAGTTATAAGAACGACTCTGATAGTGAGTTATTTTCATAAGCATATGAGTGAAAAGCATATGGGCGCAGGCAGCACGATTATTCTCGATGGCGGCATGGGCCGTGAGTTGCAGCGCGCCGGGGCGCCATTCCGTCAGCCGGAATGGTCGGCGCTGGCATTGAGCGAAGCACCGCAAGCGGTCGAGGCGGTTCATGCTGCGTATATCGCCAGTGGCGCTAATGTGATTACCACCAACAGTTATGCCGTGGTGCCGTTCCATATTGGCGAAGAGCGCTTCGCCGTTGAAGGGCAGGCGCTGGCGGCGTTGGCCGGTGAACTGGCACGGCGTGCGGTGCAAGCCTCGGGGAAATCCGTGCGGGTGGCCGGCTCATTGCCGCCACTGTTTGGTTCCTATCGTCCGGATCTGTTCAGCGCCGACCGAGTGGCCGAGTTGCTGGCGCCCTTGGTCCATGGCCTGGCACCGCACGTTGATCTGTGGCTGGCGGAAACCCAGAGTTCGATCATCGAGGCGCGTGCCATTCATGCGGCACTGCCGAAGGATGGCAAACCGTTCTGGTTGTCATTCACCTTGAAGGACGAAGACACTGATGACGTGCCGCGCTTGCGCTCCGGTGAGCCTGTCGCCGAAGCCGCTGCGGTGGCGGCCGAATTGGGTGTCGAAACATTGTTGTTCAATTGCAGTCAGCCGGAAGTGATTGGTGCCGCGATTGATGCTGCGCGTGAAACCTTCGAGCGTCTGGGGGTGAACATTCAAATTGGCGCTTACGCCAATGCGTTTCCGCCGCAGCCAAAAGAAGCCACGGCCAATGACGGGCTCGATCCGTTGCGTGAGGATCTGGATCCGCCGGGTTACTTGCATTGGGCGATTGATTGGCAGCAGCGCGGCGCCAGCCATTTGGGCGGTTGCTGCGGAATCGGGCCGGAACACATTGCGGTGCTTGCGCAAAAGCTCGGCTGACAGCAGAGCAACAGATCGCCGCCTTCGGCAGCTCCTGCATGGGATTTAATTCACCCTATAGGAGCTGCTGCAGGCGGCGATCTTTTGTTTTCAAGCAATCAGGAGCGACACTCAACCAAGCCTTTCACCTGCCCGTCGGGCGTCTGATTTTCATCCGCCAGCCATCGCTCGAAACCTGCCGCAATCGCCGGCCACTCGCCATCCAGAATCGAGTACCACGCCGTGTCGCGGTTCTGGCCCTTGACCACCATGTGCTGGCGGAACACGCCCTCGAAGCTGAAGCCCAGTCGTTCGGCGGCGTACTTGGAGCGGGCGTTGCCGTTGTTGCACTTCCATTCGAGGCGGCGATAGCCGAGGTCGAAGGCGTGTTTGGCCAGGAGATACACCGCTTCGGTACTTTTCGGCGAGCGCTGCATCGGCGCACCGAAGGTGACGTGGCCGATTTCGATACGGCCCTGGGCCGGGACAATCGACATCAAGCTGAGGATGCCTTGTACCTGACCGGTCGCGCGATCGATGACGCTGAAGAAATACGGGTCGCTGTGCGCCGCGTGGTTGTTCAGCCAATCGTTGAAAACGCTGCGCTGCGGGAACGGGCCGTAGGGCAAGTAATCCCACAGTTTCGGGTCGGCGCCGGGGCCCTCGAGTGCCGCGAACAAGTCGTCGCCATGGCGCACCGGGTCAAGTTTTTCCAGGCGAATGAAGCGGCCTTCGAGCAGGGTGGCGGTGGGGGCGGGGGCGCCTTTCCAGTCGGCCAGTGAAGTGGTCATGCATGCGTCTCCTTAAATGGCTTTGCGAAACTGGATGAAGCCCGGGCGCTCGGCGATGCGCTCGTAGAGCTGGATCGCGGTGGCGTTGCTTTCGTGGGTCAGCCAATGGACTTTGCAGCAACCGTCTGCCTTGGCAGCGGCGTAGACATGTTCGATCAGCAGGCGACCGACGCCAGTGCCGCGGGTGTCTGGTGCTACCAGCAAATCCTGCAGGTAGCAGGAGTTTTCGACGCTCCAGTTCGAACGATGGTAGATGAAATGCACCATGCCGACCGCTTTGCCATCGGCCCAGGCCAATGCCGCATGGGTCGGTTCGCTCGGGTCGAGGAAACGCTGCCAGGTGCTGTGTGTCACGGCGTCTGGCAGTTCGGCGTTGTAGAAGCGCAGATAGGCCTGCCACAGCGGCAACCACGCGGCGTGGTCACCGGCAGTGACCGGGCGAATGTCGATTGTGCTCATGCTGATTTCCTTAGCGCATCAATTGGGCGAGGGTTTGATCATTGATTTCCGGGCTGGCGGCCAACCCGTCGCGCACGCCGGCGATGTCTTCGGCGCTGCGGTTCTGGCTGAGCTTGCGCTTGCCTTCGAGGCGGTCGATGGGAATGGCGAAACCGACAATCGCCCGGAGCATGCCGTCGATGTAGTCGGCGGGCGCATCGGCGACGCTCCACGGCTGGGCCCGGCCAGCCTCATGGCGGTCGGTGAGGGTGCTGACAATGTCGAGCAGCCGTCCGCCATCGCTGAAGGTTTCGGCATGCCCATAGGCGTGGACGGCGACGTAGTTCCAGGTCGGTACGACTTTGCCGTGCTCGGCCTTGCTGGGGTAAAAACCCGGGCTGACATAAGCGTCGGCGCCGGAAAAAATCACCAGGGCCTCGGCGCCGTCACGCAAGTCTTTCCACTGTGGATTGGCTTTGGCCAAGTGCCCGTAAAGCGTGCCGTTCTCGCCCTGCTCGCAATGCAACAGCAGCGGTACATGGCTGGCCTGCAGGCCGTTTTCGCCATGGGTGACCAGCACGGCGAGGCGAGTATTGAGGATCAGCTCGTGCAGTTGGGACAACTCGTCGATGGCAAAAGCGCGCGGCGTATACATGGAGAAATTTTCCTTGGCGAATGCCTGCATCGTAGGCAGGCTATTGGTCTGTTGTAAGAGCCATTACCGACCAATTTCATAGGTCCATTGCCATGTCCGATTCGCCGACCTTGTCCATGCCCTTCAATCCGGCCGGTATTGAGCTCGATCGCCGTCAAGGTCTGAGCCGCCAGCTCTATCAGGCCTTGCGCTTGCGCGTAATCGATGGACGCCTGGCCAGTGGCACGCGTTTGCCGGCCAGTCGGGATCTTGCGGCGGCTCTGGAAATTTCCCGCAACAGCGTGGTGCGGGCCTACGATCAACTGTATGCCGAAGGTTTCATTGAAGGGCGGGTCGGGGACGGCACGTATGTCGCGCAATTGGCGCAGCCACTGACCTCGGCAAAAAAACTATCCACAAAAGTATCCACAGGCTTATCGACAGGCTTACCCACAACCTTATCCACAGATTGGCTGGATTTGCCTGTGATTTCATCCAGTAAAGTTATCCACAGCGGGACTTTTTCGCGCCTGGAAAACAACCATTTACCGCGTCCACCGAGCGGTCCGCCGAGGGCTTTTCGGGTCGGCGTACCGGCATTCGATCTGTTCCCTTTCGAGGTCTGGGCCAAGCTGAATGCGGCTTTCTGGCGTAAACCGGATTTGCAGCAACTGTGCTACGGCGATCCTGCGGGTGATGCGCGCTTGCGCGCAATGATCGCAGCGTATTTGCGCAGCTCGCGTGGCATGCAGTGCTCGGCTGAACAAATTGTGATCACCAGCGGCGCACAGCAAGGCATCAGCCTTTGTGCACAGCTGCTGGTGGAGCCTGGCGACGGTGTCGCGATCGAGAATCCGGGCTATCGCGCAGCCGGTCACGCGTTCGCTGTGGCCGGTGCTCGATTGCACGGGGTGGCGGTGGACAGCGAGGGCATTGATTGCGCCGCCATGGCCGGGCTCAGCGATTGTCGGGTGGCTTACGTGACACCGTCTCATCAATACCCGACAGGCGTGGTGATGAGTCTGGCGCGGCGTCTGGAATTGCTCGCGTGGGCCGAGCGCACGAACGGCTGGATCATCGAAGACGACTACGACGGCGAGTACCGTTACACCGGCGCACCCTTGGCGCCATTGGCGGCGCTCGATCAGAACGCACGCGTGCTGTACGTCGGCACGTTCGGCAAAGTCGCCTTCCCGGCATTGCGGCTCGGCTATCTGGTGTTGCCTGCGGCGTTGGTGGAAACGTTTTCGCGACGCCGCGCGGTGGACGTCCGCCATTCCGAGGTGAGTACGCAAGCGGTGATGGCCGAGTTCATGGCCGCCGGGCATTTCCAGCGGCATATCCGGCGTATGCGCCGCGCGGCGCTCAGCCGCCGCAATATGCTGCTCGAGGGCTGGCCACTGGGCCTGGCCGGTGTCGGTAACCTGCCGGCAGTCTCCGCCGGGCTGCATTTGACGGTGGCAGTGAGCAGCATCGAGCGCGAGCAGCAACTGATTGAACAAGCCGCTCGCGTGGACGTGGAAATCGGTGGCTTGAGCAATTACTGGCTGCCGGATTCGACCACGCCTGCGGCGCAGCGCGCCGGTCTGGTCCTGGGCTTCGCCGCCGTACCGGAACCTGCGATCAAAGCGGCGTTGAGCCGGTTGCGGCAGGCGTGGCTGGGGTAAAGAACAAGGCCTCGGCCGACTGCCGGGAAATCTTGCTGCGATAAATATCAATCAGCTCCTGATTGTTCAGATTGCTCGGCTCATACGCACCGCCCAGGCGTTGTTGCGCAACGGTTTTCATATGCCCTGCGGGGAAAGGCACGACGGCGGCGTCGGCACTTGGGTAATGGAAGTGCGCGTAACACAGCACCTTGTCGGTGTGGGCATCGCGTATTGCGTACTCATCGAGAAAATCATTGGCGTGACCGCGCAGGCGGCGGCGCGTGACGGTCTGGGCAATCGTCACTTGCTTTTGGTCCTTGAGCCACTCGACTCCCGCTGCGGTCGGTGGTCGTTGTTTGATCATTTTGATCCGCGCGCTGGTGCCTTTGTCTTCGAGCGTCTTCGCGGCCTGGTCGAGCGCGTGCCCAAGCGCCTCGGTGGGCGCCTTGAGATCAGCGGTGAGATTGCTGACCGTCAACGCCTCATCGATGGCGGCATTGGCTTTGCGCAAAAGGCTGGCCTGGCGGTGGTACTCCTCCTCGATCTCGACCGGGAGCCGCGTCCCTTGCTTGATCCGCGCATCCATCTGCCGATGGAATACCGCGAGACCGTCGAGCAAGGTCTGCCCCTCACGGACACTCTTATTCAACCCCGGCTTGGGCGTGATCGCCGGACGTGGCGGCGCTGGTGTGCCTTGTTCGACCCAGACCCCGGGTGATTCCTCGCGGAACGTGGCAATGACGCCGCTCAGCGTTGTCCGCACTTCAACCAGGTCGCTGTCCTGGCCGTCGGTAGTCTTCTTGCGTTTGCCAACCAGCGTGCCTTTGAGTTTGGTCTTGATGATTTTGTGTACGGATGCCGTTGCCGGTCGCGACGGACCGGGCTGTTGCTCCAGCAGATGTTTGTTGCGCAGCAGGTCGGCAAGTCGCTCGTCGGTGCGGGCCCTGAACGCGCTGACCCGATGGCGCACATGCTCCAGGCGAGCGCTGTTGATCTGCTCGGCATAGGTACCGAGCATGTCGGCAAAACGTTGATCGACCGCGGTGAACTGCTCTGAAACAGTGTTCAAGGCATCGATGCGCTCGCGCAGGTCGCTCAGGCTTTCATCGGCGGTCAGATTCAGCGAGCTCTGGATATTCAACGCAGCGTCTTCAAGGAGCGCTTTTACCGCTTCGTACGCGCGGGTACGCATCGCCGAGGCCCCAGGCTTGACGCTGATCTCCTGGCCAAGGCAGATCTGCAAGAGTTTGAGGTCGTTGAGGTTGTAGTTCGGCAGTGCTCGCTGATACGCGTGAAGCACCTCGACCGCTTCTTTGCCCAACAGGCGCAATTCATCGAAGCGAGTCTGGGCCGACTCCACCTTCTCGATGATGCCCTGCGACAAATCGGTCATGTTCTCGAAGGCCACGGTAAACGCCTGCGGTGCATGGCTGGCTTCATCCTCCAGCATCGTGGTCATCGTCTTCAACGTGGCCTGGTAATCGGCAGCTTGCTGGGTCAGCCACTCTTGCCCTAGAAACAGCTGCATCTCCAAGCGCTGGATCATGGTCGTACGATAGTTGGGCACGGTGTTCAGCGGGTTCAACGCCTTGATCTTTTCGATATTCGCGCCGTATGCCCTGGCCTGTGTATCGAGCGTGCTCAGGTAGTTTTTCAGCGCCTGTGCCTGCGCCTCCGGAGGGGCGTCGCGCAGGGCGACGTGGTCTGCGTCGAGCTGCGTCTGCTTGGCGTCCATCGTCTGGTCGAACGCCTTGATCTCGTTGGTCAGCGTGGTCGCGATTGCGGTTTTTTTCTCCCGGCTCTTTTTCAGGCGACTTTCGAGTCCGCCGCCGCGCAGGCGCATGCGCAGATCAATCACCCATTGACCACTTGCCAGATGACTCAACAGAGGCCCGGCACGTGGCGCGCGCCGGCGTGAGTCGGTGATTTGCACATCCCCGTGTTCATTGACCAGAACTTCGAACCAGCGCTGGCCGACCGGTGCGTACCATCGATTGTTGTGGGCGTGGAGGTACTGGTGCGTGCCGGCAGTGGCTGCGCTGCCGAGACCTCTGGGTCTGGCGATGTTGAACGTGTCGAGCAGCGCCGCCAGCGCCACGGGCGAGCGCTGCAACGCGGTGACCACGTTGATCGACATGGCGTGAGCTCCCGACAGTTGCGTGTCGGTTACGTCGGGCAACTGCAGCGGTTTGCTGATGGCCGGAGCGGGCTCGACGATCAGCGGGTTTTTTTTCGCGGCGCTGAGGGGTTCCGGCTGAGACTTGTTGCCGAAGGCGGCACGATGGGCGAGCACCATGCCCAGCGCGAGGAGGATATCGGCGATGGCGGTCCAGGCGGTCTCGCCGGATTGCTGATTGGCAACGTCGCTGACTTCCTGCAGGTCGTCCATGATCTGCCAGAGCCATGCGGCCATGCCGATACTGCGGCCAAGAAACGGCAACGCGGCATTGAACAGCATCCAGCCGCCGCTTTTCAGGGTCGCCCACCGCGCTTCGGCATTGGACACCGACTGCCGATCGGCCTGGGTGATGATGGCGTCGACATTGCTGCGATGCAGTGTCGCCAGCACATCGCTTTCAATCGCCGCGCTACTCAGGGCTACAGGCCCGGACATGTCGAGAGCGGTGGTCGGGTTGATCAACAGTTGCGGGATTATCCACACCGACGGCAGTTGGGCGGTGAAGACGAACTGGCTGTAATTGAAGCGCACGTCATCCGCAAGCCAAGCCAGTACCGACTCGCGCAGATGTCGCGAATGCTGTATCGCGTAGAGCAGATTGGCGTGACTGGAATATTCGAGCAAGACCATTTCGAACAACGGCCGATAGAGCACGCAGGGCCCTTTGCTCGCATCGCGCGGGCCGATGACGAACATGTTGTTGACCGTGTCTGCCTGCGCACTGCTGCGGTGCGCAACGAATGCCAGTGGCCGGATGACGATTTCTTCGAGGTCGACGTGACGCCCCTCGTCGGTGTTGGCCAACGCGGCGACGACATAGCGGTAACCCAGCTCACTGAGGCCGGCCATGCCCTGGATTTTCTGTTGCAACGCCAGCAACGGCAGCTCGCTGGCTAACTGGCTGGTGTAGAGCGTTTGCAGCACGGCAGCTTTGGCGCTGTCATCGATCAGCAGGGTTTTCAGGTGCTGCGGATAGGTCTTGCCGATGTCGATGGCGCTGACCAGTTTTTCCACGTAAGCCACACTTAGCCAGTCCGGTAATGCGCTGTCGTCCCTGTAGCGCAGGGTTTTGTTACCCAGCGGTTGTTCGGCGAGGTTTTGCAGGGCGAGTTCCGTCAGCGACAGCGTCTTGGTCTGGGTATGGCCGGGCAATACGAAAGTGCCCCAGACCACCAGGCTGGTGATGCTGATTTCGATCTCGTCGATCTCCACGTCGCTGGCCGTCGGATGATCTTTGCGCAGCTGTTGCGTCAGCGTATTGCGGGTAAATGTTTGCAGGCTGGCGACTTCGCTCTGAAACGATTGGCCGTGGTTGGAATGCTGCACCGTTGTCAGGTCCAGCAGGTGTCGGCTGTAGCGGCTTTGATCGTCGGCAGACGCACTGTCCAGCCACGCAGGCAGCATCGGCCGCAGTCGTTCGAAATGCGGCTCGAGACGCGGCGTCGGTTGCCGCGGGTTGCCGGCTGTCCCGGGGTGGGGGTAGAGCGGGTTAGACGTCGAGCCGGAAAAGAAATTGATCTCGCCGAGGGCTTCGGCCTCCAGGGCAATCAACGTGCACGCTTGTTGGTCGAAGAAATTACCCTGCGGTTCGACCAGCCGCCACTGGACGCTGGTGTCGGCAGCGCTGTGCCAGAAACGACTGGGCAGTGCTTCGCCGAGCTCGTCCAGCGAATCAAAGCACTGAAACCCCTGAATCACCGAGTAAGTCAGGATCAAGGTGCGTTCGGCGACCGTTCCGATCAATACCGCGGTGTCGAGCAAGGTCAAATGCGTCGTAGTGTCAGCGTCGCTTTGGTCGAGATCGATCAGGCACGCGCGGGTCTTGTAGCGGTCGGTCGACAAGCGCTGGCGCTGATCGGGGTTGTTGTAAACGGCAGCGGCCATGGCTAACTGGTCGGCATCCCAGCCAACGCTGGCATCAACGTTCCAGACGCCCCGTAAAGCATCCGACAATTGCTGCCAGCGCGGTTGGCCGGGATAGGTGAATTCGTCCCAGTAATTGACCTGTTGTTCTTTGTAAGCCACGAACAGCAGCGGTGCCAATTCATTGAGCAGGCATCCGATGGCGTCGATCTTCACCGGCAAGTGAAGGGTCGATTCAAGTTCGGGCCGCAGCGTCAGGAAATGTTCGCCATCGAGGTAGGTCACCGTTGTACCGGACAGCCCCAGGCGTACCAGTGCATCGCTCAGCGATTCGATCTGACTGCGCCCGGGGACGACCTGATCGTTGTCGATCAGCCAGGTCGGTCTGACGACCATGGCCTGTTGCGGGTCGATATCCAGGTCCGGGTACAACGTCTTCAATGCCGGGCGCAGGGTCTTCGTGGCGACTTCCTGCAGCGACGGGCCGGTCACCAGTTGGGTCACCACATCGACGGCGCTGGTGGGGGAGGTTTGGGGCATGGGGCATTTCCTGCTCTGATCGGGAGCGCCAAAAGGGCGGCGGAGCAGGGCAAGGTAGGCGGCGGATCGAGGTGGCGTGCGGTAGATACATCTTGCGCGCAAAAAAAGACCCGCATGGGCGGGTCTTCGAATGTGCAGGGTCTTCAGGTGCCGGACTTGATCTTGGTCCAGGCCCGGGTGCGTGCCCGCTCGGCATCGCGCGGCAAAGGTTGCAGGGTGTACAGCGTGCTCATCGCTGCGTCGGTCGGGTACAGGTTGGGGTTGTTGCGGATCGCTGGATCGACCAGTCCGGTGGCGTCCTTGTTCGGGTTCGGATAGCCGACAAAGTCGCTGACCGGAGCAATCACCGCCGGTTGCAGCAGGTAGTTGATAAAGGTGTAGGCGTCCTCGGTGTTCTTCGCGCCCTTGGGAATCGCGAGCATGTCGAACCAGATCGGCGCACCTTCCTTCGGCAGACGCATGTCGACCACGATGCCGTTCCTGGCTTCTTTCGCCCGGTTGGCCGCTTGCGAGAAACTGCCGGAATAACCGACCGCCACGCAGATGTCACCGTTGGCGATATCGGCCATGTACTTGGACGAATGGAAGTAGGTCACGTACGGGCGGATCTTCATCAACAGTGCTTCAGCCTTGGCGTAATCCGCCGGGTTCTTGCTGTTCGGATCGAGCCCCAGGTGTTGCAGGGCCAGTGGCAGAATCTCCGAAGGCGAGTCGAGCAGGGCGACGCCGCACTGCTTGAGCTTGCTGATGTTTTCTTCCTTGAAGATCAGGTCCCAGCTGTCGACCGGCGCATTGTCGCCCAGTGCGGCTTTGACCTTGGCCGGGTTGAAACCGATGAGGATGGTGCCGTACATGTACGGCACGGCGAATTTATTCCCCGGATCATTGGCTTCGATCAGCTTCATCAGTTTCGGATCGAGGTGATTCCAGTTCGGCAGTTTGCTGCGATCCAGCGGCTGGAACACCCCGGCTTCGATCTGCTTGGCGAGGAACACGTTGGACGGCACCACCACGTCGTAACCGGAGTTACCGGTGAGCAGCTTGGCCTCCAGCGCTTCGTTGGTGTCGAAGATGTCGTAGATCAGTTTGGTCTGGGTGTTCTGTGCCTTGAAGTCTTCCAGTGCCTTGGGCGTGATGTAGTCGAACCAGTTGTAGACGCGCAGCGTGCGTTCTTCAGCGTGGACAACACCGCTCAGCAGCGCGACGCACAAGGCTGGCGCGATGACCTGCTTGAGGGTTTTCATTGTTCAAAACCTTCCAGCACGTTCACTGCGTTGATGCCGATTTCTTCGACGGCGTAGCCACCTTCCATGACGAACAGCGTCGGTTTGCCGAGGGCGGCAATGCGCTTGCCCATCGCCAGATAGTCCGGGCTGTCGAGTTTGAACTGCGAGATCGGGTCGTCCTTGAACGTATCGACACCGAGCGACACGACAACGATGTCGGCGCCATAGCGGTCGATCTCGTCGCAGGCCTGATCCAGCGCCGCGCTCCACACGTCCCAGCCGGAACCGGCCGGCAGCGGATAGTTGAAGTTGAAGCCTTCACCGGCGCCTTCGCCGCGCTCATCGTCATAGCCAAGGAAGAACGGGAACTCCGCTTCCGGGTGGCCGTGGATCGAGGTGAACAACACGTCGCTGCGTTCGTAGAAAATCGACTGCGTGCCGTTGCCGTGGTGATAGTCGACGTCGAGGATCGCAACCTTTTTGTGGCCCTGATCGAGGAATGCCTGCGCGGCGATGGCGGCGTTGTTGAGGTAGCAATAACCGCCCATCAAATCGCTGGCGGCGTGGTGTCCCGGTGGCCGGCACAGGGCAAAGGCACTGCGTGCGCCGCGCTGGATTTCTGCTTGCGCGGTCAGGGCCACTTGCGCCGCGCTGTACGCCGCTTGCCAGGTGCCAGCGGTGATCGGTGCGCCGCCGTCGAAGCTGTAATAACCGAGCTGGCCGTGCAGACTGGTCGGTTTGATCGCACGCAGGGTGCGCGCTGGCCAGGTGTAGGGCAGCAAGTCACCGTCGGTGTTGAATTCCGTCCAGCGCGCCCATGCACCCTTGAAGAAGTCGAGGTATTCGCGGCTGTGGATGCGCGCGATCGGCTCCAGGCCAAAATCCTTCGGTGCCTCGACCGCGCCGAGATTCTGATTCTGTACGCGTTGCAGCACGTGGTCGGCGCGCGACGGCATCTCGAAGCACGGCTTGAGCTGGCCATCGATGAGTTCGCAACGGCCATGGTGCAGGTGGTGATCGTCTGAGTAGATCGTCAGCATTTGTTGTTCTCCGCAGGGCTGATTCGGTTGCATCCAGTGTTGCGGCAAGCAATCAATCGGAGAACGGCAGGAAAGGCCAAAAGGGGATCGATATGGCCAAAACCTCTGACCGCAATTCGCCCCTTGTCGAGGGTGCGGGGAATGAAACGACCAATCTCCTGTGGGAGCGAGCCTGCTCGCGAAGAAGGCGTGTCAGCCAACATGGATGTGATTGATCTGGTGCTTTCGCGAGCAGGCTCGCTCCCACAGGTCAACAATCAGTGCGGGCGGAACTGGCTCGGGGCCACGCCGCTCCAGCGCACGAAGGCATGGCGGAAACTCGCGGTCTCGCTGAAGCCGAGGGTCTCGGCAATGCGATAAATCGGCAACTGATCCTCACACAACATCTGCTTGGCCCGCTCGAAACGCAGCTCATCGAGCAGCTCCTGATAGCTGCTGCCCATGTCCTTGAGATGGCGGCGCAACGTACGCGGCGAACACTTCATCTGTAGCGCCAGACCTTCCAGCCCCGGCGCGGCATTCAACTGCGCGCTGAGCAACTGACGAATCCGCCCCAACCATGCCTGACGCCCGGTGAACTCCAGATTCTGCTTGCGGCAGCGTTCGGCCATGGCTTGATGGGTGATCGCATCCGCCAGTGGCAGCGGCTGCTCGAGCCAGCGCCGGGCGAAGGCAAAGGCGTTGTCCTTGGCGCCGAAGTGCAGCGCACTGTCGAAGTGCTCGGCATAACTGTCGCGATAGTCCGGCGCGGTGTGTTCGAACCGCGTCGTCAGCAACGGCAGCGTATGCCCGAGCAAGTCATCGCAAATGACTTTCAGCGACACCAGGCAGAACTCGGCATTGAACACCGCCATCGCCGGGCTCTCGCGATAATCGGCGGCAACGAACCAGACCTGCTCGCCATCGTCTTCCAGGCTCAGCTCGAAAAGTGTTCCCAACAGCGCCGGATAGCGGATCGCCAGGCGCAAAGCGTCACCGAAGGTGGCACAGGTCAGCAGGGCGTAACCGAGGATGCCGTAGCAGGAAACGTGCATGCGCCGGCCCAGTTCCAGTCCGATGTCATGCTTGAGCGCGACAGCGTTGGCACAAACCTGCATCTCCTGATTGGTGGTGATGCGCGTGTCGGCCCGACTGAGATCCGCCGCACTGATGCCGCTGCCGGCCAGCAGCGCCTCGCTCGACAAGCCTTCGGCCTTGAAGGTGTTGAGCACCAGCGAGACGGCGTTGAGGGTGGTGAGGTGGGAGTGGAGCATGGGCTTCTTCCAGAGTCAGTTCCTGGAACTGCAGCAAGTTGCGTGCCGCCATGCTGGCGTCTATTAGTTGCTTTTAATAGTTGTTCGCCGCTTGTGCAAGTAAGAACAAGTCGAATTTGTTAATTGGGCTATTACAACAAACGCAATATGTTGGCACCTCAGGTTAATCTGTTTTCTTTGAGGTTGATACTGTAATAGTTGACAGGTTTTTGCTGAAAAATTGCCCGCCTGTCTGAAAAAGCATGTTTTTTAAAGGTGCAAACTTGTTTTTTGTTTTTTTCTTGACCGGCTACTTACGCGGGTCTAGTTTTGTTTTTGAAAGAGGCGGCAATCAATTATTTATATGGAGCGTGTGCCATGGTGGGTTCAAATCAAAAGCCAACGTCGGGTAACAAAGCCGTAGAAGGTCGGCTGAGCGTCAAAGTCAATGGTGGGCAGGAAGAACTTAGAGCGTTTAGCTTTTTCGATATTGGTGGAAGTCTGACCTTTCAATTTGGTGATGCCAATTCGGTCACTGGAGTGGTTTCTACAAGATTTCCGAAAGATAAATTAGGACAGGAAGTGCAACAGGGTGCAGCAGATGTAAATGTCAGTTACAGGGTCAACGGCGAATTTGTTTCTTGGAGTGGTGGCAATCTCAGGGTGGCTGAAGATGGTGCTGGGGGTTATGAAGGAAATCTTTCAGCAGTTATTTCAGCGCCAGGGTCAAGCTGGAATTTGACTGAAGGGTCTTTTTCAATAATCAACAATTAAATTCCGATCCGGCATGATATTAAATCACCGCACTCGATTAGCCCGGCTCAAGGTTGGTGGCTTGATAGCTTCATCTGGAGGCGTTGATCAGGGCTGATAATAAATCGGATGTGCAAATTCAATTGGATTGGTTAATTGATTAAGGTGTGGTTATGGACACTAAACAAGCGAATAAAGACTCTCACTCGAGAGGGGCTAAGGCTTTAAGGGGTGAATTGAAAGCGACGGTAGACGGGGAAGATAGATATATTCCGCTTTATCGTTGTCTGTAAGTGAAGATATTGCGGAGATCTCCGCGGCTTTCGGCGTTCGAGACGAGCGCGGAGATAATTATATCACGCTAAAAAATGACGAGTATCCGCTGGTTTCGTACAATCTCAACAATGCGTCTATACCTTGGAGGACGGGTGGGCAGTTAACGGTTAGTTACGATGATGTAAGTGGGCGGTATTATGGATCGCTTAAGGCTGAGTTCAATCCAGAGGCGTATCCTGGTATTCCTAAAGAAGTCACCGGTATTTTTGAAATCTGGGAAGAGCAGTAGTTAACTCGAGCCGCTGCTTTCGGGGTTAGTCAAGAGCGGCTCGTTTTTCAGTGTAAATACGGCAATCCCGGTTAGTCCTGCGGTGATGTCAGCTCACCACAAAGATCCAATTCCATAAGCTGGCGCATTTGCGCAATGTCCAGCCCTGCACCGAGCAACCCGTGCAACTTGCCGAACGCCGCCTCACGGGTCATACCGCCACCCGACAACACGCCAACACCGCGTAAACGACTACCCGCCTCATACACATCCAGCTCAACGCCACCTTCATGGCACTGCGTGACCGCTACCACGACCACACCGTTATCCCGCGCCCGGCCAAGGCTGGCGAGGAACTCGGGGTTATCGCTTGGACCGGTGCCGCTGCCGTAGCATTCCAGCACCAGCCCCTGAATGCCGCTGTCGAGCAGGCCGTCGAGGACTTCGGCGCTGATGCCGGGAAACAGTGGCAACACGGCAACTTTGGCCAGTTGTTTCGGCTGGTTGTAGTTCAACGACGCTGGAATCGAAGGCGCTTTCACGCCGCCGCCCTGACGCTCAAGTCGTTTGAACGGATGCCGGCCAAAACTGCGCACTTTCGCGCAACGGGTCGGCGCCAGCAGTTCACCGTGGAAGTACAAGTGCACGCCCGGCGCCAGGCCCTGGCCGAGGGCGACCAGTGCGCCACCGAGGTTTTCCCAGGCATCGCTGTCGGTAACACCGGCCGGCAACATCGAGCCGGTGAAGCACACGCGAGCATTCAGCCCCAGCAACTGGAAGCTCATCGCTGCGGCGCTGTAGGCCAAAGTGTCGGTGCCGTGCAGGATCAGCACGCTGTCGCAGCCTTGCACATCCACGGCATCGACCACCGCTTCACGCAATTGCTGCCAATAGGCCGGGGTCATGTTGGCGCTGTCGATCAGCGGCGACATCTCGCGAAAGCGCCATTGCGGTACAACGAGTTCAGGCTGGCTGTGCAGGTAGTCACGCATCCGCGCTTCGAAACCGGACGCCGGGGCCAGGCCATTGGCGCTGGCCTGCATGCCGATGGTGCCACCGGTGTAGAGCACCATGACGTGTTGGGCGGCGGGGTAGGTCGACGAATTCATGGGGATTCTCCGGAAGGATGAGGTCCTTGTGGGAGCGAGCCTGCTCGCGAAGGGGGCATCCCATTCAACATTAATGTCGACTGATCAACCGCGATCGCGAGCAGGCTCACTCCTACAAGTTATTGCATCACAATAACTGACGGGCGCAGGGGATGCGCCCGTCATTCACCTGTCAGCGTTGCGCTGCAGGCACGCCTTGCGGCTCGGCTTCGGCCTTGGCGTCAGCGGCAGACGGGGTCGGCCAGGCCTTCAGGTCGAGATCCAGATCGGTAAATTTGCTGGAGTCGAACACCGGCTGTTTGACGCCGGCGCGGCGCTGCCCGTCGTAGTCGCGCATTACGCGCATGCCGACCTTGAACAGCATGGCCAGGGCCACCAGGTTAACGAACGCCAGGCAGGTCATGGTGATGTCGGCGAAGGCGAACACGGTCGACAGGTCCTGCATCGAACCCCAAACCACCAGCGCCAGCACCAGGCCGCGGAAAATCATCAGCGCGGCGCGGTTGCGGGTGAGGAACTGCAGGCTGTTTTCGCCCAGGTAGTAGTTGTAAAGGATGCAGGTGAAGACGAACAGCGACAGCGCGACGCTGACGAACATGCGACCCCAGTCACCGACCACGGCGGCCAGCGAGTTTTGAGTCAGGACGATGCCGTCACCTTCGAAGCCCGGGGTATAGAAACCCGACAGCAGGATCAGCAGCGCGGTGCAGGTGCAGATCACGAAGGTGTCGAGGAACACGCTGAAGGCCTGAACCACGCCCTGCGCGCCCGGGTGTTTCACAGCGGCTACGGCGGCGACGTTCGGCGCACTGCCCAGGCCTGCTTCGTTGGCGAACACGCCACGCTTCACGCCCATGACGATGGCGCTGCCGAGCAGGCCGCCAAAGGCCGGGTCGAGGCCGAAGGCGCTCTTGAAGATGGTTTCCAGCATGGCTGGCACGTGTTCGATCTGGGTGCCGATCACGTACAGGGTCACGCCGATATAGGCCAGAGTCTTGATCGGTACCAGCAGGTCGGACACCGAAGCAATGCGCTTGATGCCGCCGAGGAAGGTGATGGCCAGCAGCACCGCGAGGACGATACCGGTGTGTTGTGGATTGAACTCAAAGGCGTTCTGCAGCGAGTGGGTCACGGTGTAGGACTGCAGGCCGATGAAGGCGAAGCCGTAGGTGACCAGCAACAGGACGGAAAACACCACCGCCATGCCTTTGAGCTTAAGGCCGTGCTGGATGTAGTAAGCCGGACCGCCACGGTACAGACCATCACCATCGGCGCGCTTGTAGACCTGCGCCAGGGTGCACTCGAAGAAGCTGCTGGACATGCCGACCAGTGCGGTCACCCACATCCAGAACACCGCACCCGGACCACCCAAGGTCACGGCGATGCCGACACCGGCGATGTTGCCTGCACCGACGCGGCCGGCAAGGCTGAGCATCAGGGCCTGGAACGAGCTGAGTTGCCCGGCGCTGCCCTTGAGGCTGTCGCGGAAGACCGCGAACATGTGGAAGAAGTGACGCAATTGAACGAAACGCGAGCGAATCGTGAAGTAGCTACCGAGCCCGACAATGAGCACGATCAGTACTTTCCCTGAGAGGAAGTCGTTAATGACTTCGAGCATGGATTTTTCCTCGCTGTTTATTGTGTAAGCAAATGCTGGATGGAAGAAATATCGTGTTACACCGGTGTGCGCACGGCACGACAGGTGAGGCGACGGTTTCGTCCCGGATCCATTTCGCGGGTTTGTTATTAGTTCGGGTTTCGCATGGGTTGTGGCCTCGTTACCGACGACCGCTCACGCGAAGAGGGGCGGCACTATACCGATCAGTGACGCGCCCGTCTGCACGGTAGTGGTGCAAGCGACGAAACGAGGCTTTGAAACACCCGGCGTTACCGGCGCCGGGCTTGTGCAGGAACTGCTCTGTGTGGGAGCGAGCCTGCTCGCGAAAGCGATATCGCAGACACATCGTTTTTGAATGTGCCGCCGTCTTCGCGAGCAGGCTCGCTCCCCCATAAAGCAATCCCCAGACATACGGGTCTCAGGGGCAGAAAGTTAAAAAAAAGGGCCTGGGGACTAAATCCCCAAGCCCTCAAAAGGTGAGAGGTGTCTAGTCCCTCGACCTGGTGAGCGGTGCTACAAGTAACGTGTCGGTTCAGGCTTTGAGCGGAACCAGACGCGGAGCAATCATGTTTTCCGGGCGCAGGATGTCGGCGAGCATGGCTTCGTCGAGCAGACCTTCTTCGCGCACCAGTTCCAGTACGCCGCGGCCGCTTTCAAGGGCGAGGCCGGCGATACGGGTGGCGTTTTTGTAGCCGATGTACGGGTTCAGTGCGGTGACCAGACCGATCGAGTGCTCGACCAGTTCACGGCAGCGCGCTTCGTTGGCGGTGATGCCGACGATGCAGTGCTCGCGCAGCATGTCCATGGCGCGTTGCAGCAGGCGGATCGAGTCGAAGATCTTGAAGGCGATCAAAGGCTCCATCACGTTCAGCTGCAGTTGGCCGCCTTCGGCTGCCATGGTCAGCGCCAGGTCGTTACCGATGACCTGGAATGCAACCTGGTTCACAGCTTCCGGAATCACCGGGTTGACCTTGCCAGGCATGATCGAGCTGCCTGGCTGACGCGCTGGCAGGTTGATTTCATTGATGCCGGTGCGTGGGCCGCTGGACAGCAGGCGCAGGTCGTTGCAGATCTTCGACAACTTGACCGCGGTGCGCTTGAGCATGCCGGAGAACAGCACGAAGGCGCCCATGTCGGAAGTCGCTTCGATCAGGTCGGCGGCTGGAACCAGCGGTTGGCCGCTGATCAGTGCCAGACGCTGAACCGCCAGCGCTTGATAACGCGGGTCGGCGTTGATGCCGGTACCGATCGCGGTGCCGCCCAGGTTCACTTCAGTCAGCAGTTCCGGGGCCAGCGTCTTCAGACGGGCCAGGTCTTCGCCCATGGTGGTGGCGAAGGCACGGAATTCCTGGCCGAGGGTCATCGGCACGGCGTCTTGCAGTTGGGTACGGCCCATTTTCAGGACGTGATCGAATTCTTTGCCCTTGGCCGCGAACGCTTGAATCAGGCTGTCGAGGCTGGCCAGCAGGGTGTCGTGACCGAGCAGCAGACCGAGGCGGATCGCCGTCGGGTAGGCGTCGTTGGTCGACTGCGCCATGTTGACGTCGTCGTTCGGGTGCAGGTACTGGTACTCGCCTTTCTGGTGACCCATTGCTTCGAGCGCAATGTTGGCGATCACTTCGTTGGCGTTCATGTTGGTGGAAGTACCGGCGCCACCTTGAATCATGTCGACCACGAACTCTTCGTGGAAATCACCGCGGATCAATCGGGCACAGGCTTCGCTGATGGCAGCGTGCTTGGCTTCGCTCAGATGACCCAACTCGCGGTTGGCGTCAGCAGCGGCCTGTTTGACCATTGCCAGACCGACAACCAGTTTCGGGTAATGCGAAATCGGAACACCGGAGAGACGGAAGTTATTCACCGCTCGCAGGGTCTGGATGCCGTAATACGCTTGAGCCGGTACTTCGAGGGCGCCAAGCAGGTCGTTTTCTGTGCGGAAAGATGCAGCGGAGGACATGATAGAAATCATCTCGATATGGACCCGGTCTGTGCCGGAACGCTGCGAATGCTAGGCTTGTGCGAATTTTTGGGCCAATGCTGTTAAGCACTGCCCTATGCACATTCGGCATAATGCCCGTGTGACGCCGCGTGCGCGGCAGACGTGTGACCTGTTTTGGTGCGTGTCCGGGAGGACGTGATGAATCTGGAAAGCAAATGGCTCGAGGACTTCAGTGCCCTGGCCGCCACCCGCAGCTTCTCGCAAGCGGCCGAACGACGCTTCGTGACCCAGCCGGCCTTCAGTCGGCGGATCCGCAGTCTGGAGGCGGCACTGGGGCTGACTCTGGTCAATCGCTCGCGCACGCCGATCGAATTGACGGCGGCGGGACAGCTGTTTCTGGTGACCGCGCGCACGGTGGTCGAACAGCTCGGTGAAGTGCTGCGCCACCTGCATCATCTGGAAGGCGGGCAGGGTGAAGTGATGCAAGTCGCTGCCGCTCACTCGCTGGCACTGGGTTTCTTTCCGCGCTGGATCGCGCAACTGCGCAATGAAGGTTTGAACATTGCCACGCGACTGGTCGCGACCAACGTCGGCGACGCGGTGCATGCGCTGCGTGAAGGTGGCTGCGATCTGATGCTGGCGTTCTACGACCCGGACGCGGCGATGCAGATGGACCCGGAGATCTTCCCGTCGCTGCATTTGGGCCAGACCGAGATGTTGCCGGTGTGCGCGGCGGATGCCGAGGGCAAGCCGTTGTTCGATCTGGAAGGAGAGGCGAGCGTGCCGTTGCTGGCGTATAGCGCTGGCGCGTTTCTAGGGCGTTCAGTGAATGGATTGCTGCGTCAGCGTCAGTTGCGCTTCACCACTATTTACGAAACCGCGATGGCTGACAGCCTGAAAAGCATGGCGCTGGAGGGGCTGGGCATCGCCTGGGTGCCGCAACTGAGCGTGCGCGCGGAACTGGCCCGTGGCGAACTGGTGGTCTGCGGCGGCCCGCAATGGCACGTGCCGCTGGAGATTCGTCTGTATCGCTGCGCGCTGGTGCGCAAAGCCAACGTCCGGCTGTTGTGGCGCAAGCTCGAAGGCGGTGCTGCCCAAGCTTCCTGAGCCACCGCGGAGCCAATTGTGGGAGCGAGCTTGCTCGCGAAGGCGTCGTGTCAGAAACATGGATGGCGACTGACACACCGCTTTCGCGAGCAAGCTCGCTCCCACAATGGAATTTGAGGTGTGTCTGCGCTGACCTTCAGGTCAATAAAACCGGGCATTTGCGGCAGATGACAGATGGTCGCGCGGGGGGCTGTTTATTGCTTTCTTTGCGGTATACTGCGCGGCCTTCGGCCGGCACGTCCGGCCATTTTTCGTACAATCAAGCCACGCAACCTGCGTGGCTTGTTGTTTTATGACGCGCCTGCGGGCGCTCCAGAGAGAAGAGGCGCGACGATGAGTGCACTGGTTGGCGTGATCATGGGCTCCAAGTCCGATTGGTCCACCCTTAGCCACACCGCCGATATGCTGGAAAAGCTCGGCATCCCGTACGAGGTCAAAGTGGTCTCTGCCCACCGTACCCCGGATCTGCTGTTCCAGTACGCCGAAGAGGCTGAAGGCCGCGGCATCGAGGTGATTATCGCCGGTGCCGGTGGCGCAGCCCACTTGCCAGGCATGTGTGCGGCCAAGACCCACCTGCCGGTGCTGGGCGTACCCGTACAGTCGGCCATGCTCTCGGGCGTCGACTCGCTGCTGTCGATCGTGCAGATGCCGGCCGGCATTCCGGTCGCAACCCTGGCCATCGGCAAAGCTGGCGCGATCAACGCCGCGCTGCTCTCGGCGAGCATCCTCGGCGCCAAGCATCCACAGTTCCACGCGGTACTGAAAACCTTCCGTGCCGAGCAGACAGACAGCGTCCTGGACAATCCAGACCCACGTATTGCCTGAGGTTGTTGAGATGAAGATCGGTGTAATCGGTGGCGGCCAGTTGGGTCGCATGTTGGCCTTGGCGGGTACTCCGCTGGGCATGAACTTCGCTTTTCTCGACCCTGCGCCGGACGCCTGTGCGGCCGCGCTGGGCGAACACCTGCGGGCCGATTACGGCGATCAGGATCATTTGCGCCAACTGGCCGATGAAGTCGATCTGGTGACCTTCGAGTTCGAAAGCGTCCCGGCCGAAACCGTGGCATTCCTGTCGCAATTCGTCCCGGTTTATCCGAGCGCCGAAGCCTTGCGTATCGCTCGCGATCGCTGGTTCGAAAAGAGCATGTTCAAGGATCTGGGCATCCCGACGCCGGCCTTCGCCGACATTCAATCGCAAGCCGATCTGGACGCTGCGGTTGCTTCGATCGGTCTGCCGGCCGTGCTGAAAACCCGTACCTTGGGTTACGACGGCAAGGGCCAGAAAGTCCTGCGCAAGCCGGAAGACGTAGTCGATACCTTCGCCGAACTGGGCAGCGTGTCCTGCCTGCTGGAAGGTTTTGTACCATTCACCGGTGAAGTCTCGCTGATCGCCGTGCGTGCTCGCGATGGCGAAACCAGGTTCTATCCGCTGGTGCACAACACCCACGACAGCGGCATTCTCAAGCTGTCCGTTGCCAGCACCGATCACCCGTTGCAGGCCTTGGCCGAAGACTACTCGAGCCGTGTGCTCAAGCAGTTGAACTACGTCGGCGTGATGGCGTTCGAGTTCTTTGAAGTCGACGGTGGCCTGAAAGCCAACGAGATCGCCCCACGCGTGCACAACTCCGGGCACTGGACCACCGAAGGCGCCGAGTGCAGCCAGTTCGAAAACCACCTGCGCGCCGTTGCCGGCCTGCCGCTGGGCTCGACGGCCAAGGTTGGCGAGAGCGCGATGCTCAACTTCATCGGTGTTGTACCGCCCGTTGAGAAAGTCATCGCGATTGAAGACTGCCATCTGCATCACTACGGCAAAGCCTTCAAGGCCGGGCGCAAGGTTGGCCACGCCAACCTGCGCTGCGCCGACATGGCCACGCTGCAAGCGCAGATCGTCAAGGTCGAAGCGCTGATCGCCGAGTAACGACAGTTTCATGTGGCAGCGGCGGAACCATTCAGGGGCCGCTGTTCTCTCATGGCAGGATGCCAAAGTCTGACTAGGCTTCGCATATCTACTACTGAGAGGGAATTGCCATGGGAATTATCGGAACCATCTTTATCGGCTTGATCGTCGGCCTGCTGGCGCGGTTCCTGAAACCGGGCGATGACAGCATGGGCTGGATCATGACCATCCTGCTCGGTATCGGCGGTTCGCTGGCAGCCACTTACGGCGGCCAGGCCCTGGGCATCTATCAGGCAGGTCAGGGCGCAGGCTTCATCGGCGCACTGGTCGGCGCGATCGTGTTGCTGGTGATCTACGGCCTGATCAAAAAGAACTGATCCAAAGCGACAAAGCCCTCTCGGCCAACGTGGCCGGGAGGGCTAGAATGCTCGGCGATTCAACGTTCCTTCCTTTCTATACCGAGCACCTTCATGCGCCGTCTTCTGTTGACTCTCCTTTTCCTGGGCAGCGGTTTGGCCCACGCCGGCGAACTGCCGGAAACCGACTGGCTCGAACTGATGCCCAAGTCGGATCAAAAGGCCCTTGAGGCCATGCCTGAAATCGACCACAACTCCCCGGAAGCCACCGGCACCTTCACCGAGAAGGGCGGGATGAAGCAGGCCAAAGGTCTGCCGGCGGTGATGTATTCGACCAAAACCGTGGCGTCGATGAATGCCAAGCACATCCGCATCGGTGGTTATCCGGTGCCGCTGGAATCCGACGCCAAGGGCCGCAGTACGCTGTTCTTCCTCGTGCCGTATCCGGGCGCGTGCATCCACGTGCCGCCACCGCCGCCGAATCAACTGGTGCTGGTGCGTTATCCGAAGGGGTTGAAGCTGGATGACATCTACACGCCGTTGTGGGTGACCGGCACGCTGAAAGTCGAGAAGGTCAGTAATGATCTGGCGGACGCGGCGTATGCGCTGGAAGCGGACAAGGTGCGGGTGGTGCAGGAATCTGATCTCTAACAATCACCACGAAGCAACTGTGGGAGCGAGCCTGCTCGCGAAAGCGGTGTATCAGACATTTGAATGTTGACTGATACAACGCCTTCGCGAGCAAGCTCGCTCCCACATTTTGTATTGCGGTGCTGGTTAGAGCGGTTTGCTGGCGACGCTGACGCCCATGGTATGGCTCGCACCCGGTGCCAGCGTAACCACGTCATCCATCACATTCGCCGTCTCGATGCACAGCATGCGCTGCCAGCCATCGTTGTCCATATCCGCCAGCGCTGCGGCGCGATCGATCCACGGGTTCCAGATCACCGCCGTGCGTGAGCCGGTAGCCGTCAGCACAATGCGTCGTTCCCAGGCCGGGTCGACGATGCTCAGCTGTGGCGGCGCATCGAGGTAGATGCGGTCAGTTTCACCGGCGAAATGCAGGTCACCTTGGTGGCTGTGAGTGTTCCAGTCATCCAGCGTCTCGATGTAATTCAAGCCATCGACACCGTCGACGTGCACATTGCGCACATCACTGACCGCGAAATACGTGTGCAGCGCCTGACTCAGGCTGACGGTGTCACTGCCACGGTTATGGCTGGTCAGGCTGAAGCTCAATTGCTCGGACAAATGCAGGGTCAGGGTCAGATCGACCTGATGCGGCCAGCCCGGCAGGCCACCTTCGGGGTAGGGCAGCTTGAATTCGACCTTGACGCCGTCAGCCTCTGATTCGATGCCGCCCAGCTCCCAATCCATCGCCCGCACCAGACCGTGCGCGGGCGCCGGTTGGTTGCCGGTGTACATGGCCTGGACGCTCTGCGGGTTGCGTTCGAACTTGCCGAACCACGGCCAGCACACTGGCACGCCGGCGCGGATGCTTTTGCCGGTCTTGAACTCGGCCTTGTCGTTGAGCCAGATGATCGGCGGCTGCCCATCGATCTGATAACTGAGGATGTGCGCGCCTTGCTGGGCCACCAGCACTTCGGCCTGACCGTGGCGGATGCGCCAGCAGTTCAGTTCATCCAGTTTCACCGCTTCAACGTTGGGCGTGTTCATGGGACAGCTCTCGATCAGTAACAAGGACAACTATCGACCGTCAAACGGCCGCGAGGTTTAGCGCGCGCGCGGTGGAACCGAGCGAGTGCGGCCGCTGCCGTCGATGGCGACGAAGACGAAGACCGCTTCGGTGACTTTACGCCACTCGCTGGACAGCGGGTCGTCGCTCCACACTTCAACCATCATCTGGATCGAGCTACGGCCGATTTCCAGAGTCTGGGTATAAAAGGACAATTGCGCGCCGACTGCCACCGGCACGAGGAACGCCATGCGATCGATGGCCACGGTGGCGACACGGCCGCCAGCGACACGGCTGGCCATTGCGGTGCCGGCCAAATCCATCTGCGCCACCAGCCAGCCGCCGAAAATATCGCCAAAGCCGTTGGTTTCACGTGGAAGTGCGGTGATTTGCAGGGCCAGGTCGCCTTGCGGGATTGGATCTTCTTGTTCGAGCTCTATCATGCCGGGGGTGCCTCTGACCCGTGACTCTTCGTTGGTATTGCTGGTGGTAGCCGTCTTCGGGAAAAACGATTCAGCACCGAACATACGACGTTCGTCACGTTTTCCATCAGGCGCCTAAGGAGAAACTCTGCGAAACCGGCTAATCCCGAGCAAAGGTCGGGCCAACGACGTTTTCGCACAGCAACCCCCTACAAACCGGAGCAGGTTGCGAGTATATCGGTCGGTAGACTCCACGACGACCATCCGGTTCTCATTTCGACCGTCAAATACGCGCCTCCATGTGCTTTTTCGAACAATTTGCTATGGTGCCGAACCTGCCCAAGCCACCGCCAGCGTTGTTGTGGCGGCAGATCCGACTATAAGAGAAGCCCTTGCCATGACCACAGCGCCTTCGAGCCTCGCGCAGCCCGAGCAACCCGCACGACCGTTGACCCGCAATGACTACAAGACTCTGTCGTTGTCCGCCCTTGGTGGCGCGCTGGAGTTCTACGATTTCATCATCTTCGTTTTCTTCGCCACCGTGGTCGGCAAGCTGTTCTTCCCGGCCGACATGCCCGAGTGGCTGCGCCTGATGCAGACCTTCGGCATCTTCGCCGCCGGCTACCTCGCGCGGCCGTTGGGCGGCATCGTCATGGCGCACTTCGGCGATCTGCTGGGGCGCAAGAAGATGTTCACCCTGAGCATCTTCATGATGGCCGTGCCGACCCTGATCATGGGTCTGTTGCCAACGTATGCGCAGATCGGCATGTGGGCGCCGATCCTGCTGCTGGTGATGCGGGTGATTCAGGGCGCGGCGATTGGCGGTGAGGTGCCGGGGGCGTGGGTCTTCGTTTCCGAACACGTCCCACAAAAACACATGGGTTACGCCTGCGGCACGCTCACCAGCGGCCTGACCGCCGGCATCCTGCTCGGCTCGCTGGTCGCCACCGCGATCAACAGCATCTATACGCCTGCGGAAGTTTCCGATTACGCCTGGCGGATTCCGTTCCTGCTCGGCGGCGTGTTCGGTCTGTTCTCGGTGTACCTGCGCCGCTGGCTGCACGAAACCCCGGTGTTCGCCGAACTGCAACAGCGCAAGGCGCTGGCCGAAGAAGTGCCGCTGCGTGCAGTGCTGCGTGACCATCGCGGGGCGATTGCAATCTCGATGCTGCTGACCTGGCTGCTCTCCGCGGGCATCGTCGTGGTCATCCTGATGACTCCGACCGTGCTGCAAACGGTCTATCACTTCACGCCGACCGAGTCGCTGCAATCGAACAGTCTGGCGATCGTGTTCCTGAGCATCGGCTGCATTATCTCGGGCGCACTAGCCGATCGATTTGGCGCAGGTCGCGTATTCGTGTTCGGTTGCCTGGGCTTGCTGATCAGTTCCTGGACCTTCTATCACAGCCTCGCCGATCACCCGAACTGGCTGTTCCCGCTGTATGCGCTGACCGGTTTTCTGGTCGGCACCATTGGTGCGGTGCCGTACGTGATGGTCAAAGCGTTCCCGCCGGTGGTGCGCTTCAGCGGGTTGTCGTTCTCGTACAACGTGGCTTACGCGATCTTCGGCGGGTTGACGCCGATGGTGGTCAGCCTGCTGCTGAAAGAAAGCGCGATGGGGCCTGCCTACTATGTGGCGGTGCTGTGTGCGATGGGGATTCTGGTGGGGGCGTGGCTCTGGAAGAAGGGGCGCTGATCCGAAATCTCCTCAATACTCCCGGCGCCTTCGCGAGCAGGCGCGCTCCCACATTTGGAATGCATTTCAACTGTGGGAGCGAGCCTGCTCGCGAATGAGGGCACCACGAATCATCCGGTAAAACCTCGGATGCTGGCCTTTCATCCAATTGTCATATTTCAGCCATAGAGTGTTCACACGGCCTGCTGATACTTGGCCCCGACTTAACACACCCTATCTGCTAGGAGTAAGGCATGAAACTGAAGCGTTTGATGGCGGCAATGACTTTTGTCGCTGCTGGCGTTGCGACTGCCAACGCGGTTGCCGCTGTTGACCCTGCTATCCCGAGCTACACCAAGACCGCTGGTGTGTCGGGCAACCTGTCCAGCGTCGGCTCCGATACCCTGGCCAACCTCATGACCCTCTGGGCTGAGAACTACAAAAAAGAATACCCGAACGTAAATATCCAGATTCAGGCCGCCGGCTCCGCCACTGCGCCACCTGCGCTGACTGAAGGCACCTCCAACCTGGGCCCGATGAGCCGCAAGATGAAGGACACCGAACTGGCTGCTTTCGAGCAGAAGTACGGCTACAAGCCAACCGCTATCCCGGTTGCCGTGGATGCTCTGGCTGTCTTCGTACACAAAGACAACCCGATCCAGCACCTGACCATGGAACAGGTTGATGCGATCTTCTCGTCGACCCGTCTGTGCGGCGCCAAAGCCGACGTGAAAACCTGGGGCGACCTGGGCGTGACCGGCGACCTGGCCAACAAGCCAGTGCAGCTGTTCGGTCGTAACTCGGTATCCGGCACTTACGGCTACTTCAAAGAAGAAGCCCTGTGCAAAGGCGACTACAAACCAAACGTCAACGAACAACCAGGTTCGGCGTCGGTTGTGCAGTCGATCAGCTCCTCGCTGAACGGGATCGGTTACTCGGGCATCGGCTACAAGACTGCCAGCGTGAAAACCGTGGCGCTGTCGAAGAAGGGCAGCACTGACTTCATCGAAGACACCGAAGAAAACGCCCTGAACGGCAAGTACCCGCTGTCGCGTTTCCTCTACGTTTACGTCAACAAAGCCCCGAACAAGCCTCTGGCTCCGCTGGAAGCTGAGTTCGTGAAACTGGTGTTGTCGAAACAGGGCCAGGAAGTTGTGGTGAAAGACGGTTACATCCCACTGCCAGCCAAGGTTGCTGCAAAAGCACTGGCTGACCTGGGTCTGCAGGAAGGCGGCGCTGAAGTCGCAAAGAAGTAACAAATTGAGTCTGGGGTGAACCCCGCCGGACTCAGGTAAAAGGCCGGATCTGCTTGCAGGCCGGCCTTTTCCACACCTCAAATTTTTGATCCTCTGCCAGTCCCGCTGGCGGTGGATTTGCTGCGTCACTGCATTGTCATCTTTCTGTCATACAGGATCGCTAGGGTGAGCGCATGAATGATCTGGCCAATTCCCACATGACTACTAATCCTCCCAAGCGCATTGATTTCAATACGCCTGAGCTGCAACGCAAGCGCCGCATTCGCGCGCTCAAGGATCGCTTCACCCGCTGGTACGTCCTCGTTGGCGGTCTGGCGGTGCTGGCAGCCATCACCCTGATCTTCTTCTTCCTCGCCTACGTGGTCGCGCCGCTGTTCAAGGGTGCCGACCTGACCGCGAAAGACTCGATCACCCCGGCCTGGATGCAGGACGCCGGCAAGCCGCTGATGATTTCGCTCGAAGAGCAGAATCAGGTGGCGATGCGCGTTTCCGACAAGGGCCAGGCGTTGTTCTTTGATATCGACAGTGGCGCTGAACTGAAGCGCGTCGATCTGCCGGTGCCTGCTGGCGCCACCGTGACCTCGATTGGTGAAGATCAGCCGGGCCACCCGCTGGTAGCCGTGGGCTTGTCCAATGGCCAGGCGCTGGTGTTCCGTCACACCTATAAAGTCAGCTACCCCGATGGCAAGAAAACCATCACCCCGGCGATTGAATATCCGTACGGCGAGACGCCGATCGCGTTGAACGAAGCCGGCGGTGCGCTGGAGCATGTCAGCCTGAATGCCACCGACACGACGCTGATGCTGGTCGGTTCGACCGGTTCGCAACTCAATGTGTTGTCGCTGACCAGCGAAGAAAACATGATGACCGGTGAAGTCACCAACGAGCAGAAGCGTATTGATCTGCCGCAGATGACTGAACCCGTGAAAAACATCTTCGTCGACCCGCGCCAGCAGTGGCTGTACGTGGTCAACGGTCGCGCTCAGGCCGATGTGTTCAGCCTGCGCGACAAGAGCCTCAACGGTCGCTACAAACTGCTGGAAAACGCTGATGCCGAAGTCACCGCGACCACTCAACTGGTCGGTGGTATCTCGCTGATCGTCGGCGACTCCAAGGGTGGTCTGGCCCAGTGGTTCATGGCCCGTGACACCGACGGCGAACTGCGCCTGAAGCAAATTCGCACCTTCCAGATGGGCACCACGCCAATCGTTGAAATCACCGCCGAAGAGCGTCGCAAAGGCTTCCTCGCGCTGGATGCCAGCGGCAAGCTCGGCGTGTTCCACAGCACCGCGCACCGCACGCTGCTGGTAGATCAAGTGGTCGATGGTCAAGGTGTTTTCGGTCTGTCGCCACGCGCCAACCGTGTCATCGTCGAAGCCGGCGGCAAGCTGCAACCGCTGCTGCTCGACAACCCGCACCCGGAAGTGTCGTGGAGCGCGCTGTGGAGCAAGGTCTGGTACGAGAACTACGACGAGCCTAAATACGTCTGGCAATCGACCGCCGCCAACACCGATTTCGAACCGAAACTGAGCCTCTCGCCACTGACTTTCGGCACGCTGAAAGCCGCGTTCTACGCGATGCTGCTGGCCGCGCCGCTGGCGGTTGCTGCTGCAATCTACACCGCGTATTTCATGGCCCCGGGCATGCGCCGCAAGGTCAAACCGGTGATCGAGCTGATGGAAGCGATGCCGACGGTGATCCTCGGTTTCTTCGCCGGTCTGTTCCTCGCGCCATACGTCGAAGGGCATCTGCCGGGCATTTTCAGCCTGCTGATGTTGCTGCCGATCGGCATTCTGGTCGCCGGTTTCACCTTCAGCCGTCTGCCTGAATCGATCCGCCTGAAAGTCCCGGACGGTTGGGAAAGTGCGCTGCTGATTCCAGTGATCCTGTTTGTAGGCTGGCTGTCGCTGTACATGAGTCCGTTCATGGAGAACTGGTTCTTCGGCGGCGACATGCGCATGTGGATCTCTCACGACCTGGGCATCACCTACGACCAGCGCAACGCACTGGTGGTTGGTCTGGCCATGGGTTTTGCGGTCATCCCGAACATCTACTCGATCGCTGAAGACGCCGTGTTCAGCGTGCCGCGTGGACTGACCCTCGGCTCGCTGGCACTCGGTGCCACGCCGTGGCAGACCATGACTCGCGTGGTGATTCTGACCGCCAGCCCGGGGATCTTCTCGGCGCTGATGATCGGCATGGGCCGCGCGGTCGGCGAAACCATGATCGTGCTGATGGCCACCGGCAACACCCCGGTCATGGAAATGAACCTGTTCGAAGGCCTGCGCACTCTGGCCGCCAACGTCGCGGTGGAAATGCCCGAGTCGGAAGTCGGCGGCAGCCACTACCGCGTGCTGTTCCTCTCGGCGCTGGTGCTGCTGTTGTTCACCTTCGTCATGAACACCCTGGCAGAACTGATTCGTCAGCGTCTGCGCAAGAAATACTCGTCGCTTTAAGCAAAGGTAGAAGTCTGTGAAACAGAACTCCTTGAAAGGATGGTTCAAGAGCGGCGCCCCGGGCGTCTGGATCAGCGGTGGCGCGGTGTCCATCGCGGTCATCATGACCATTGGCCTGCTGGCGGTGATTGCCGTGCGCGGTCTGGGTCACTTCTGGCCGGCGGATCTGGTGCATGCCAGCTACGACGTGCCCGGCCAGGCCCAGCATCTGGTTGTTGGCGAAGTGGTGCAGAAAGAAGAAGTGCCGCGTGCCCGACTGAAGAGCGCCGGTTTGCCGGTGCCCGACGTCGGCCCGGAATTCATGACCCGCGAGCTGATCAAGGTCGGCAACCGTGACCTGAACGGCAACGACTTCACCTGGATCGTCGGCGAGTGGCTGACCAACCAGACCACGCCGCCAGAATTGATGGCGATCGAGCGTCGCGAGTGGGGCAACTTCTACGGCTACCTGGTCAACGTCAAACAGGACGGCAAGGTCATCGCCGAAGGCGAGGCTGCATGGCCTGAGTTGCAGGCGCGGATCAACCGTGTGAACGGTCTGGCTGCACAACTGAAGTCGCTGGAAAAGACTGACATCGGTGCAATCAACGCAGGCCTGGAGCGCATCCGTCTGCACGGTCGCAAACTGGAACTGGAAGGCAAACTCGACGCCACCGCGCAAGCGGACATGGAGTCCGAGCGTGCCGAGTTGAATGCGCGTTATCAGGACATCGAAGCGCGTCTGGCCGATCTGCATGCGCAGTTCAACCGCGATGCCTTGACCGCTCGCGATGCCAACGGCAAAGAGATCGAAATCGGTCTGGGCAAAGTGGTTCACGCCTACCAGCCGAACGCGATGAGCACCTTCACCAAAGTCGGTTTCTACTTCAGCAAGATCTGGGAATTCCTCTCCGACGACCCGCGTGAAGCGAACACTGAAGGCGGGATCTTCCCGGCGATCTTCGGCACCGTGATGATGACCCTGATCATGGCGATGATCGTCACCCCGTTCGGCGTGCTGGCGGCGGTGTACCTGCGTGAATACGCCAAGCAGAACACCCTGACGCGGATCATCCGTATCGCGGTGAACAACCTCGCGGGTGTTCCGGCGATCGTTTACGGCGTGTTCGGTCTGGGCTTCTTCGTTTACGTGCTCGGTGGTTCGGTCGACCGCTTGTTCTTCCCGGAAGCGCTGCCGGCACCGACTTTCGGTACACCGGGTCTGCTCTGGGCGTCGCTGACTTTGGCGCTGCTGGCGGTGCCGGTGGTGATTGTGGCGACCGAGGAAGGTCTGGCGCGTATTCCGCGCACCGTGCGTGAAGGCTCGTTGGCCCTTGGCGCGACCAAGGCTGAAACCCTTTGGAAGATCGTGATTCCGATGGCCAGCCCGGCAATGATGACCGGCATGATCCTCGCCGTGGCTCGCGCCGCCGGTGAAGTGGCGCCGCTGATGCTGGTGGGTGTGGTGAAACTGGCGCCGTCGCTGCCGGTGGACGGCAACTACCCGTACCTGCACCTGGATCAGAAGATCATGCACCTGGGCTTCCACATCTATGACGTCGGCTTCCAGAGTCCGAACGTCGAAGCGGCGCGTCCGCTGGTGTACGCCACGGCGCTGTTGCTGGTGCTGGTGATCGCGACGTTGAACCTGTCGGCGGTGTATATCCGCAACCACCTGCGCGAAAAATACAAAGCGCTGGATAGCTAAGGACGAAGCGAACCCTGTGGGAGCAAGCTCGCTCCCACATTGATCCGCGGCCACCGCAATATTGATGGAAGCTGCAACAAGCAGTGTTCCGAACCGAATTTGTTAGCACAGGGAGCCTCCCATGCAGCACGAAGCACATACCCACGGCATCAACATGTCCGCCCTGGGCCGCGACAAGCAGAGCCTCAACCTCGAACAGGAAACCGTGGCCATCGAAGTACCGGGCCTGAGCCTGTACTACGGCGAGAAACAAGCGCTGTTCGACGTCAGCATGAACATCCCGAAACAGCGCGTGACCGCCTTCATCGGCCCGTCCGGCTGCGGCAAGTCGACCTTGCTGCGCACCTTCAACCGCATGAACGATCTGGTTGACGGTTGCCGCGTAGAAGGCGCGATCAACCTGTACGGCAACAACATCTATCGCAAAGGCGAAGACGTCGCCGAACTGCGTCGTCGCGTCGGCATGGTGTTCCAGAAGCCGAACCCGTTCCCGAAAACCATCTATGAAAACGTGGTGTACGGCCTGCGCATTCAAGGCATCAACAAAAAGCGCATCCTCGACGAAGCGGTCGAGTGGGCGTTGAAAGGCGCGGCGCTGTGGGACGAAGTCAAAGACCGTCTGCACGAATCGGCACTCGGTCTGTCCGGTGGTCAGCAGCAGCGTCTGGTGATCGCCCGCACCATCGCGGTTGAGCCGGAAGTGCTGCTGCTCGACGAACCGTGCTCGGCCCTCGACCCGATCTCGACGCTGAAAGTCGAAGAGCTGATCTACGAGCTGAAATCCAAGTTCACCATCGTCATCGTGACGCACAACATGCAACAGGCGGCGCGGGTGTCCGACTACACGGCGTTCATGTACATGGGCAAACTGGTGGAATTCGGCGACACCGACACCCTGTTCACCAATCCGGCGAAGAAGCAGACCGAAGACTACATCACCGGTCGTTATGGCTGACAGTTGCGGTTTATTCACAGATTGACGCTGCGGCCCACCGCACCTTACCGGACGCTCCAAGGACGCCAACATGATTAGTAAAGAAGGCCTTACCCACCACATCTCCGCGCAGTTCAACGCCGAGCTCGAGGAAGTGCGCAGCCACCTCCTGGCCATGGGTGGATTGGTCGAGAAGCAGGTCAATGACGCGGTGACCGCGCTGATCGAGGCCGACTCCGGCCTGGCTCAGCAGGTGCGCGAGATCGACGACCAGATCAACCAGATGGAACGCAACATCGACGAAGAATGCCTGCGCATTCTCGCCCGTCGTCAGCCGGCGGCCTCCGACTTGCGTCTGATCATCAGCATCTCCAAGTCGGTGATTGACCTTGAGCGCATCGGTGACGAAGCGACCAAGATTGCTCGCCGCGCGATTCAGCTGTGCGAAGAAGGCGAAGCGCCGCGTGGTTACGTCGAGGTTCGCCACATTGGCGACCAAGTGCGCAACATGGTTCGCGATGCGCTGGACGCGTTTGCCCGTTTCGACGCCGATCTGGCGTTGTCGGTGGCGCAATACGACAAGATCATCGACCGCGAATACAAGACCGCCCTGCGCGAACTGGCGACCTACATGATGGAAGACCCGCGCTCTATCTCGCGGGTCTTGAGCATCATCTGGGTGCTGCGTTCGCTGGAGCGGATCGGCGACCACGCGCGCAACATCTCCGAATTGGTCATCTACCTGGTGCGCGGTACCGACGTGCGCCACATGGGCCTCAAGCGCATGAAGGAAGAAGTTGAAGGGACAAGCGGCGAAACCGCTAATGTTCCGGGCGATGCTGACGATAAGTAAGATTGCCTGAGAAAAGCGCCCGGCCCTTTGGCCGGGCGTTTTTGTTTCTGCTTTTCACAAGGCAGATCGAATTAAAAAGCAGCACCCGCGAACGAAAAGTCCCGGCGTGACTGAAGAGTTTTGGCAATGTGCCATCAGCCAGCGTTATGCTTGCCGGGATTTTAATAGGGGTGTTGGATGAGCAAGATCAGTGTGTTGGTCGTGGACGATGCTTCGTTCATTCGTGACCTGGTGAAAAAGTGCCTGCGTAATTACTTCCCGGGAATCCGCACCGAGGACGCCGTCAACGGTAAAAAGGCTCAGGCCATGCTGGCCAGAGAAGCGTTTGACCTGGTTCTGTGCGACTGGGAAATGCCGGAAATGTCCGGCCTCGAACTGCTGACCTGGTGCCGCGAGCAAGACAACCTCAAGACCATGCCGTTCGTCATGGTCACCAGCCGTGGCGACAAGGAAAACGTCGTGCAGGCGATTCAGGCCGGGGTCTCCGGTTACGTCAGCAAGCCGTTCACCAACGAACAACTGCTGACCAAGGTCAAGCAGGCGCTGAACAAGGTCGGCAAGCTCGACACCCTGATGAACAGCGCACCGACCAAGATGAACTCGGCGTTCGGCAACGATTCCCTGAGCGCCTTGACCGGCGGCAAACCTGCCGTGGTTGGCGGCGCGCCAGCCGCCGCAGCGGTCAACCCGTTCGCCAAACCGGTTGCCGCTGCGCCAGCCCCAGCCGCAGCACCGTCGCGTGGTTTGCTCAACAGCCCACCGGTTCAGGCCCCGGCAGCGTCGAAAGCGCCGGTCGGCGGTCGCGGTCAAGGCCAATTGCGCCTGCCAAGCGGCACCCAGCAATGCGTGATCAAAGCGCTGAGCATCAAGGAAGCGTTGCTGGTGATCAAACGCACCGACACCCTGCCGCAGATCCTCGACAGCGCCGTGCTCGACCTGGAGCAGGGCGACAACGCTGAAATCGCCCGCCTCAACGGTTACCTGCACGCCATCGTTGCGCATGAGCAGAAAGCCGACAGCGACTGGCTGCAACTGACCTTCCGCTTTGTCGATCAGGATGCGCAGAAGCTCGACTACATCTCCCGCCTGATCGCTCGCGGCACGGCGCAGAAGCACTTCGTTCCGGGCGCTTGATCTTCGTCGCCTGACAGTCCGCTATCGCGAGCAGGCTCGCTCCCACCCTGGAATGCATTCCAAATGTGGGAGCGAGCCGGCTCCGGGCGGCGTTCCGACGAAGGGGCCATCAAAAGCACCACCCATCTCCCGCACCTGCCAATTTGAAACATCTGTCGACTAGCCTGGTCTGCTTCACCTGCTAGGCTCATTCCCAGGCCTCACTTCGACAGACTTTTGCCCATGCTCGCGCGCCTGCTGTTTTTCTGTGGTCTCTTCATGGCCGCCACCTCGGCTGTGGCCATGACCATTTACAAATCCACCGATGCCAACGGCGTGGTCTCCTACAGCGACCGGCCGAGCAAAGGCTCGCAGGTGTTCGTCTTTCAGGACCGCATGGTCGAGCGCCTGGAGCGGCAGGTTTATCTCGATATCAAGAAACAGAAAGGCGTCGACGTGGTCTTCGTGCGCAACGATCTGTACGCGCCGGTCGAGGTGGCCCTGGCGTTTACCGGGATGAGCAATGTGCGTGGTGCGCCGGCGCAAACCATCCGCCGGGTGCTGCCGGCGCGCAGCAACACGCGCCTGGCGCTGCTGACGGCAATTACCGGCGGCAAGCCGTTGGTGTATACGCCGCAGTTCCAGTACGCCCTGGGCGACCCTGCGGGTACGGCGCAGAGCTATCGCTATCCGCTGCCGTGGCGTGGCGGGCCGTTCCGTCTGAGTCAGGGCGCCAACGGCCAGTACAGCCACTACGGGCCGAAGAATCGCTATGCGATGGACATCGCCATGCCGGTGGGCACGCCGATCATTGCCGCGCGGGCGGGGGTGGTGGTGAAGACCGAGAATTCACAGAGCGGACGCGGCAATGATGCTTCCGGCAACTTTGTGCGGGTGCTGCATGACGACGGCACCATGGGCGTGTACCTGCACCTCAAGCAAGGCTCGGTGAGCGTGCGCGAAGGGCAGCGGGTGACGGTGGGCAGTCCGCTGGCGCTGTCAGGCAACACTGGCAACAGCAGCGGCCCGCATTTGCACTTTGTGGTGCAGCGCAATACCGGGGAGGGGCTGGTGTCGATTCCGTATCAGTTCAACCAGCCGCTGGGGGCGTTGCCCAACTTTGCGTTGGGCAAGCAATGATCTGTTGCACCTGTTGGCCCCTTCGTCGGAACGCCGCCCGGAGCCGGCTCGCTCCCACAGTTGAAATGCATTCCTGAGTGGGAGCGAGCCTGCTCGCGAAAGGGGCGGCGCGGTGCTGGATCAGCCCATCAATCCAGCATCAACACCTTGGCCAGTACAATCTTCGGCCCTTTCATCTTCTTGATGATGATGCGCAGGCCTTCGACTTCCAGCACTTCTTCCTCTTCCGGCACCCGTTTCAGGGTTTCGTAAACCAGCCCGGCAAGGGTTTCCGCTTCGATGTGATCAAGGTCGATGCCCAGCAGGCGTTCCACCTTGAACAGCGGCGTGTCGCCACGCACCAAGAGCTTGCCCGGCTGATAGGCGAGGATCCCGCGCTCAGCCTTGCGGTGTTCGTCCTGAATATCGCCGACCAGCACTTCCAGCACGTCTTCCATGGTCAGGTAGCCGATGATGTTGCCGTCAGCCTCCTCGACCACGGCGAAGTGCGAGCCGCCCTTGCGGAACTGCTCCAGTAACTGCGACAGCGGCATATGCCGCGACACGCGCTCCAGCGGACGGGTCAGTTCAGCCAGGTTGAACGACTCGGGAATGTGATCCAGCGCCGCCAGTTCCAGCAGCAGATCCTTGATGTGCAGCAGGCCGACGAACTCCTGGCGCTCGCTGTCGTACACCGGATAACGGCTGAACTTGTGGCGACGGAACATCGCCAGGATTTCTTTCAGCGGCGCGTTGAATTCGAGGGTGATCAGGTCTTCGCGAGAGTTGGCCCAGTCGACCACTTCCAGCTCGCCCATTTCCACCGCCGAGGCCAACACGCGCATGCCCTGATCGCTCGGGTCCTGGCCACGGCTGGAGTGCAGGATCAGTTTCAGTTCTTCGCGGCTGTAATGGTGTTCGTGATGCGGGCCGGGTTCGCCCTGGCCGGCAATCCGTAGAATCGCGTTGGCGCTGGCGTTGAGCAGGTAGATCGCCGGGTACATCGCCCAGTAGAACAGGTACAGCGGCACCGCCGTCCACAGCGACAGCAATTCGGGTTTGCGGATCGCCCAGGATTTCGGGGCCAGTTCGCCGACCACGATGTGCAGGTACGAAATGATGAAGAACGCGGTGAAGAACGACACGCCCTTGACGATTTCTGGCGACTGCACGCCGACCGCGCTCAGCAGCGGTTCGAGAATGTGCGCAAAGGCCGGCTCACCGACCCAGCCAAGGCCAAGCGAGGCGAGGGTGATACCCAGCTGACACGCCGAGAGGTACGCATCGAGCTGACTGTGCACGGTGCGCAGGATGTGCCCGCGCCAGCCGTTTTTGTCAGCGATGGCCTCGACCCGGGTCGAGCGCAGTTTGACCATGGCGAATTCCGCCGCAACGAAAAAGCCGTTGAGCAAAACCAGGATCAGAGCAAAAAGGATCATGCCGAAATCGGCGAATATTGTTGCGAGGGACAAGCCAGGGGAAGGGTCCATGATGGAGTTTTGCGGGTTCCGTGTGATTCAAAAGAGGTAAAAGTCGCGCCTGAAAGGCAGGCACAAGTCAGCCAATGTAGCGGCTGACTTGGCGATTGCCTAGTGGCGCGTGCTGGCCGGTATCACTCGGCGGCGCTGATCGCCCGCGCCTGGGCCACCTGAGCCGGGGCGAAATGGCAGGTGAACGTGCTGCCGTGACCGGGCACGCTGCTGATTTCCATGCGCGCGCGATGGCGCAACAACACGTGTTTGACGATGGCCAGGCCCAGGCCGGTGCCGCCGGTGTTGGAGTTCCGGCTGGAGTCGACGCGGTAGAAACGTTCGGTCAGGCGCGGCAGGTGTTTGCTGTCGATGCCGATCCCGGAATCCTGCACGCTCAGGTGCGCGCCCTGGTCGTCGCCCCACCAGCGAATGCGGATGTTGCCCTCGGCCGGGGTGTACTTCACCGCGTTGAACACCAGATTCGAGAACGCGCTACGCAATTCCGCCTCGCTACCCTTGAGCAACAGGCCGGCGTCGGCTTCCAACGTTATGCGCTGGTTTTTCGATCCGGACAATTGCTGCGCATCGCTCTTGATCGATTGCAGCAGCGAGTCGACCTGCACTGGCTGGTTGTCCGACGGGTAATCAGTAGCTTCCAGTTTCGCCAGCAGCAACAAATCGTTGAGCAGCGTCTGCATGCGCCCACCCTGTTGTTGCATCTGCTGCAGCGCGCGGCTCCAGCGCGGGTTCACTTCTTCGACGTTGTCGAGCAGGGTTTCCAGATAGCCGCAGATCACCGTCAGCGGTGTGCGCAACTCGTGGGAGACGTTGGCGATGAAGTCTTTGCGCATCTGTTCCAGCTGATGGATGCGTGTGACGTCGCGCACCAGCATCAAGTGTTCATTGTTGCCGTAGCGGGTCAGGTACAGCTGAATGCGCACGCGATCGTTGGTTGGCGAGGGGATTTCCAGCGGCTCGGCGTAGCTTTCCTGTTCGAAGTATTCCTTGAAGCGCGGATGGCGCACCAGGTTGGTCACCGGTTGGCCGCTGTCTTGCGGGGTCTTGAGGCCGAGCAGGGTTTCGGCAGCACGGTTCCACCATTCCAGATTGCCGTCGCTGTCGAGCATGATCACCGCATCTTTCAGCGCGGCGGTGGACTCCTGTACCCGGTCGATCACCGCTTGCAGCCGCCCGCGCACCCGTTGGTCGCGGCGTTGCAGATGGTAGATGCTGTCGAACACCTCGCCCCACAGGCCATAGCCGTCGGGCGGTGCTTCGTCGGGTTGATGCTGGCGCAGCCATTCGTGCAGGCGCAGCAATTGCTTGAGCGTCCAGCCCAGATAAATCCCCAGACCCGCCGCGAGGCTCCAGCCGTAATAGCCGGTGATCAGGCCGATCACCAGGCAGGCGGTGACCAGCAGCAGCATGTGGCGAATCAGGGTGCCATGCCAGTTTTGATTCACGGGAAATACGGTCCTTGTCAGCGAGTCTGGCGGTCGGCTCAGGCCTTGGTGGAAAACCGGTAGCCAGTGCCGCGCACGGTTTGTACCAGATTTTCGTAGGCGTCGCCGAGGGCCTTGCGCAGGCGGCGGATGTGCACGTCGACGGTGCGCTCTTCAACATAGACGTTGCCGCCCCAGACCTGATCCAGCAACTGGCCACGGGTGTAGGCGCGCTCCTGGTGGGTCATGAAAAATTGCAACAGACGGTATTCGGTCGGGCCCATTTCAGCGGGTTTGCCGTCGATGGTCACGCGGTGGCTGATCGGGTCGAGCAGCAAGCCACCGACTTCGATCGGCGCTTCGCCATCGGTCGGGCCGGCGCGACGCAGCACGGCTTTCAGGCGGGCGACCAGTTCGCGCGGGGAAAACGGTTTGGTGATGTAGTCGTCGGCGCCGACTTCAAGACCCTGGATCTTGTTGTCCTCTTCACCCTTGGCGGTGAGCATGATGATCGGGATGTCCCCGGTCAGCTCGTCACGCTTGAGGCGGCGGGCCAGCTCGATGCCGGAGGTGCCGGGCAGCATCCAGTCGAGCAGGATCAGGTCCGGCTTGCGGTCAACGATGATGGCGTGTGCCTGCTGCGAGTTCTCTGCCTCGAGGCAGTCATAGCCGGCCATTTCCAACGCAACGGCGATCATTTCGCGAATGGGCGCTTCGTCGTCGACGATCAGAATGCTCCTGCCAACCATGCCTTAATCCTCTTGTCATTTAACTGTCTTGCGCCGCATTAGATAACGGAATTATTGCAGTCGTGTGACAGTATTTTAGTCCGCCAGCGATTGTGCAAATCCTGAACTAAGCTCTAAGTCCGAATCCTGACAACCACAAAAGAAGGTTTCCATGACTCAAATGACTGTTTCTTTTAAAGCCCTGCTGATGGCTGCCGCCCTGACTCTGCCTGGGTTTGCCATGGCTGCCGAGCCGGCCATGATGAAGGGCGGCATGATGGTCGATCACAAAGGCATGACCGTTTACACGTTCGACAAGGACGCTGGCGGCAAGTCGATGTGCAACGGCGATTGCGCGAAAAACTGGCCGCCGATGATGGCGCCGGCGGGGGCCAAGGCTGAGGGCAAATGGACGGTCATCAAGCGTGATGACGGCATGATGCAGTACGCCTACGATGGCAAACCGCTGTACACCTTCATGAAGGACGAGAAACCTGGAGAAATGAAAGGCGACGGCATGAAGGAAGTGTGGCACGTGGTGCACGAGCACAAGTAAACGCAAATCACCTGTGGGAGCGAGCTTGCTCGCGAAGGCGTCGTCTCGGTCAGCCTATGTGCCAACTGACCCAACGCTTTCGCGAGCAAGCTCGCTCCCACAGGTTTGTGGATCAGCGCAATGCGTAATCCAGCACGATCCCGACGAAAATTGCCAACCCGGCCCAGTGGTTGTGCAAAAACGCCTTGAAGCAGCGCATCCGGTCGCGATCCCGCGTGTACCAGAACTCCCACGCATAACAGCCAGCAGCCACCAGCAAGCCGAGATGGAACCAGGTCCCCAACTCGAACTTCGACCCCGCCAGCAACAGGCAACCCAGCGACAACGCCTGCAAACTGAGGATGATCACCCGGTCCGCCTCGCCAAACAGAATCGCCGTCGACTTCACGCCGATCTTCAAATCGTCGTCACGGTCAGTCATCGCGTAATAGGTGTCATAACCCACCGTCCACAGCAGATTGGCGATCCACAACAGCCACGCCGCCGCCGGCAACTCACCGGTCTCGGCAGTGAACGCCATTGGCATGCCCCACGAAAACGCCGCGCCCAGCACCACTTGCGGGTAATAGGTGTAGCGCTTCATGAATGGATAAGTGAAGGCCAGCGCCAGACCGCCCAGCGACAACCAAATGGTCGGCGCGTTGGTGCACAGCACCAGCAGAAAACTCACGCCCATCAACAGGGCGAAGAACACCAGCGCTTCTTTCGAACTGATTCTGCCGGCCGCCAATGGCCGCTGCGCGGTACGTTTGACGTGGCCGTCGACCTTGCGATCAGCCCAGTCGTTGATCACACAGCCACCGGCGCGAGTCAGCACCACGCCGAGGACAAAAATCACCACGTTGGCCAGTGACGGCGAGCCTTTGCCAGCTATCCACAGTGCCCACAGGGTCGGCCACAGCAGCAGGTAAATGCCGATCGGCTTGTCCATCCGGGTCAGCTGAATGAAATCCCAGGCGCGCGGGTTCAAGCGGTTCAGTGACTTGAGCAAGCTCTGATACATCAGCAGTTCTCCGGATGGGCGCGGGCGGCGCTCCACAGGCTCGGCAGGAAGATTTCCGCGACCAGCACACTCAGCGCGCCACGGTCGAAACGCGAACGGCGGCCCCACAGTTCCGACGCTTTGGCGGCTTGCGGCAGCCATTGTTCAGGGTAGTGGCAAACTTCGAGGGCGCGACGCTGGAACGCCTGATCGCAAAACAGCAATTCGCCCAGCGAGCGACTGCCCAGTTCGTCCATGTGCAAACCATCACCTTGCAGGGCGGCGCGCGAGGCGACGCTGCGGGCAAATACCCAGGCCTCGCCGTGGCCGCGCAGATAGACCTCGCGCACCCAGCCTTCGCTGCCCTCAGCCAGATCCAGCGCTGCACATTCGTCAGGTCGCAGGGTGTCCCAGCCTTCAAACAGCGGCGTCACGCTAAAGCCGTCGTCGGACAGCCGGGTCAGGCGGCGGGTGAGGGAGCCTTCGTCGAACAACCAGTCGAGGGTCAACGAATCGGGGAGGGGCGTCAGTCGGCTTTGGGTCAGCCAGAGCGGGGTCGGGCAGGCATTTGAATGTTGCACAATGAGTCATTATTGGCCGCAAATGAGGCGGCGAGCTTACCATGGCGAGCTGCGCTATTGATTGATCCGGGTCGCCATTGCGCCGAACAGGCTTGCAT
This sequence comes from Pseudomonas fluorescens, assembly GCF_001648775.1. Classification (GTDB taxonomy): domain Bacteria; phylum Pseudomonadota; class Gammaproteobacteria; order Pseudomonadales; family Pseudomonadaceae; genus Aquipseudomonas; species Aquipseudomonas fluorescens_M. The sequence continues at coordinate 339,154 of NZ_LVEJ01000001.1, read as the reverse complement.
CTGACCGACTCCATCAGTACAAAACGCCCTGAGCCGGATGGCAGCGCAGCACCCATCGACCGTCCGCGCCGGCACTAAGCCTGAACCCTGAGGAAGTACCTGAATGAAAAAGTGGCAATGCATCGTCTGTGGCCTGATCTACAACGAAGCCGACGGTTGGCCGGATGACGGCATTGCGCCGGGCACCCTGTGGCAGGACGTGCCGGAAGACTGGCTGTGCCCGGACTGCGGCGTCGGCAAGATGGACTTCGAAATGATCGAAATCAACTAAGCAAATCGAAAGGAGTAAGGCATGAGCGCACCTGTCGTCATCGTTGGCACTGGGCTGGCGGGCTATAACCTGGCCCGCGAGTTTCGCAAACTCGATAGCGAAACCCCGTTGCTGTTGATTACGGCTGATGACGGCCGCTCTTACTCCAAACCAATGCTCTCCACCGGGTTCGGCAAGAACAAGGACGCCGATGGCCTGAGCATGGCTGAACCGGGCGCGATGGCGGAGCAGTTGAAAGCCGAGGTGCGCACGCACACGCGTATCAGCGGCATCGATGCCGGCCATAAACGCCTGTGGATTGGCGAAGAAGCGGTTTATTACCGTGATCTGATCCTCGCCTGGGGCGCAGAAACCGTGCGCGTACCGATCGAGGGCGATGGCGCCGATCTGGTGTTTCCGATCAACGATCTTGAAGACTACGCGCGCTTTCGCGCAGCGGCGGCCGGCAAGCGCCGGGTGCTGTTGCTCGGCGCCGGCCTGATTGGCTGCGAATTCGCCAACGACCTGATTCTCGGTGGCTATGAAGTGCAACTGGTGGCGCCTTGCGAACAGGTCATGCCGATGTTGCTGCACCCGGCCGCAGCGGCAGCCGTGCAGGCCGGACTGGAAAGCCTCGGTGCGAAATTTCATCTCGGCCCGGTGCTGACCCGATTGCAGAAAGTCGCCGACGGCCTTGAAGCGCATCTGTCCGACGGCCAGGTCATTCCTTGCGACGTGGTGGTTTCGGCCATTGGCCTGCGTCCGCGCATCGATCTGGCGGCGGCCGCTGGCGTACAGGTCAATCGCGGCGTCGTGGTCGATCGGCACCTGAAAACCTCTCACGCCAATATCTACGCCTTGGGCGACTGCGCCGAGGTCGACGGGCTGAATCTGCTGTACGTGATGCCCCTCATGAGTTGTGCGCGTGCGCTGGCACAAACCCTGGCAGGCAACCCGACTGCAGTGAGCTACGGCCCGATGCCGATCACCGTGAAAACCCCGGTCTGCCCACTGGTCGTATCGCCACCGCCACGCGGTAGCGAGGGCGTTTGGAGCGTTGAAGGGCAGGGCGCCGACATCAAGGCCCTGTGCCACAGCGCCGACGGCCAATTGCTCGGCTACGCGCTGACCGGAGCAGCGGTGCTGGAAAAACTCGCCCTGAACAAACAGCTTCCGGCCCTGCTGGCGTAAATACCGGTCGTTCTGTCGGAATCACCCCGCTTTTGCCCCTACAAAGGTCGCGGGGAGACTGGCGCCGCCGGTATCCGCGTGCCATTCTCACTCCCGTCTGCCGCAGAGTAGAGCCTGCGGCGCCTTGGGCGCTGTTCCAACGAGAACAGCACGGACATAACAACAAAAAACCGTCAAAGGGGCTTCACTAATGCGTAAACCAGAACTCGCCGCTGCAATCGCTGAAAAAGCAGATCTGACCAAAGAGCAGGCCAACCGCGTACTCAACGCCGTTCTCGAAGAAATCACCGGCGCTCTGCACCGCAAGGACAGCGTCACGCTGGTCGGCTTCGGCACCTTCCTGCAACGCCACCGCGGCGCCCGCACCGGCAAAAACCCGCAGACCGGCGAGCCGGTTAAAATCAAGGCCAGCAACACCGTTGCGTTCAAGCCAGGCAAGTCGTTGAAAGACAGCGTTAATCCTTAATTGCGGCGGATCCCCTGAATAGCGGGGGAACACTGTAATAAAAAATGGGCACACCGATTGCGGTCGGGTGCCCATTTTTTATGGCTGTATGTCAGGTTATTTGCGGAAACAGGCTTTGCCGTTGCCAAAGTCTACGGCCAGGCAGTTTGGCTCGATCGCCAGTTGCAGATCCTGGAACAGGGCGGACAGATCGTTGCTGGATGCAGGTTTGGTTGCGCTTTTCAGCGTCACTGTCTGGTTCTCCACCTGCCAGGTGCCTTTGGCAAAACCGTCGGCACTGCCGTACGCCACGCCCGCGTCAAAAGTGCCGTCCTTGCGCAGCAGCAACTCGGCGCCCATTTCCATGGCGCCGGACAGATAGTAATGGCCGTCCAGAGGCGCGGTATCTGCAGATGCCTGGGTAACGGGAAGCCACATCAGCGCAGTCAGAAAAAAAGCTTTCAATTCCATGTGTTGAATCTCCTTGCAGGCGCCCGAAGGAGGCGCGGTATTTGCTATGCGGGCTTTGGCTCAAGCGGCAAACGTATAAACGCCTTCTTGCACCAGATGTAAGAAGTATCTGTGACAGTTGTCAGAGAGGTGCGCATTGTAAGGTGATGTGTAAATGGGCGGAAATGCCTGTTGGAGGCTACTTCGATCATTATCGAGTTAGCACGATTGTGCAGTATTTCCGGGACTTTGAAAGTTTCAAACAATACTTTGCCATCAAATTGATGGCACTTTTTATGTTCGTCATTGTCATCGTGCAATTGTTGAAATAAGTCTGTGGGTTTTCGGAAGAATCCTACTTCTATTTTTTTTGAGAGTTGTCATGCTCGCCGCCTTGTATTGGGACGGGCGTCCTGCAGGATGTCGTTTCCCCGTCCAGGAACGCTCTAGATCAGCGTTTTGGCGGGGGAGAAGAAAATGCGGCGAATATAAATGACTATCAGGGAATCCCTTGCAACATATAGGGCGATCTCCTACAGACCCCAATGAACACTTCGTCTTGTTGTTTAATCAGATGCTTGCTAGTGGCCATCATAGTGATTACGATGCGCCCACTTGAAAGAGCACATCTCAATTGGATGAGTCGCTTCACCGCTCTTCGATACTGTCCCGCGCCGCCGCAACTCCAATAGGCGCATGACTGTAATCCTAAATAAAGGCCATGGATGTCCTACTCAAGCAAACTTTCCGCCCATTACCTCGAACTCGCAAAAGTCTCTGTTTCCAAAGAGAATTTCGCGGGCGAAGACGTTCGTTTTTCGAGCGAATTCGAGGCACTGGAAAGCGAGCTGGCCAAAGCCTCGTCGATGCACGAAAGCGGGCAGATCGACTGGCTGAAAATCCGCGAAAACAGCGAAAATCTTCTACGTACCCAATCCAAGGATCTGCGTGTCGGCGCCTGGCTGACCTGGTCGCTGTACCAGCGCGAATCCTTCCCCGGGCTGCTGGCCGGTCTCGGTCTGCTGCACCATCTGTCGGAAAACAACTGGGCCGACGTTCACCCGCTCAAAGCCCGCACCCGTGCCGCCGCCATCGGTTGGCTGGTGCCGCGTCTTGAGCAGGTCATCACCGAAAACATCGCGATCAAAGAGCAGTTGCCGATGTTCCGGCAGCTCTCCGAGCACCTGTCCGGTCTTGAGGCCGCTTGCGCCGAGCATCTGGGCGATGATTCGCCGTTGCTGCTGCCGATCTCCCGTCGCCTGAAAACCATGATCCAGCGCGCGGCCGACAATCAGCCGGCCCCCGGTGTGGTCGGTGCGGCGGTGGCGCAGGTCAAACAGGCGGCGAGCCAGTTGCTCACCCCCGGCGCACCGATCGACAACGAACGAGACGCGCACAAAGCCCTGCGCGCCCAGCAGGAAAGCGCCCGCCCGCTGTGCGCCTGGTGGCTCAAGCAGAAAGCCACCGACCTGCGCGCGCTGCGCCTGAACCGCACGCTGCTGTGGATGACCATTGACGCGGTGCCCGAGCGCAACGCCGAGCAGATCACCGTGCTGCGCGGTCTGCCGCTGGAAAAACTCAAGCTCTATCAGGACCGTTTCGATCAGGGCAAATACGCCGACCTGCTGGTGGAACTGGAGGCGAGCCTGGCGAAGGCGCCGTTCTGGTTCGATGGCCAGAGGATGGTCTGGGAATGTCTCCAGAACCTCAACGCCGAGTTGGCAATGCGCGAAGTGGAAATCCACTTCGCGCTTTTGGTTCAACGGCTGCCCGGCATTGTCGAGTTGCGTTTCCATGACGGCGCGCCGTTTGCCGATCCGTCCACCCGGGCGTGGATCGCCGCCAACGTCATGCCGCACCTGCAAAGCGCCAGTGCGCCGCGCAAGGTCGAAAGCGAAAACGTCGAAACCCAGCCGGCCTGGGAAAAAGCCCTTGAAGAAGTCTTGCCGCTGCTGCGCAAGGAAGGCTTGAAGCCTGCCGTGCAGACGCTCAAGCAGGGTTTGCAATCGGCCCACGGTGGGCGCGAGCGCTTCTTCTGGCAGTTCGCCCTCGCGCGCCTGTGCTTCATGGCCAAGAAATACGAACTGGCCAAGAACCAGCTGGAAACCCTCGATCAGACATTACAGGACTCAGGCCTGCACGCCTGGGAGCCCGATCTTGCATTGGAAGTGCTGCATCTACTGCATAGCTGCTGCGAGTTGTTGCCGCAGAACCATGCCGTACGTGAACGCAAGGAAGAGATTTATCGCAGGCTGTGCCACCTCGACCTCGAAGTGGTACTCGAATAGGCCCCAGGGCCACAACCGCAAGGAGAAAAGCCATGGCCAAAGAAGGCTCGGTAGCCCCCAAGGAACGCATCAACGTCACCTTCAAACCCGCCACCGGCGGTGCTCAGGAAGAGATTGAACTGCCGCTGAAGCTGCTGGCAATCGGTGACTACACCCACCGCAAGGACGATCGCAAAATCGAAGATCGCAAGCCGATCAGCATCGACAAGATGACCTTCGATGAAGTGTTGGCCAAGCAAGAACTGGGTCTGACGCTGAGCGTGCCGAACCGTCTGCAGGAAGATGGCGAGGCCGACGAGCTGGCTGTGCAATTGCGCGTCAATTCGATGAAGGACTTCAACCCGGCCAGCCTGGTCGAGCAAGTGCCTGAGCTGAAAAAACTGATGGAACTGCGCGATGCGCTGGTGGCCCTCAAAGGCCCGCTGGGTAACGCACCTGCGTTCCGTAAAGCCATCGAAGGCGTGCTCGCCGACGACGAATCCCGCGGTCGCGTACTCGGTGAGCTGGGCCTGAACGCCGCAGCCCCGGACGCCTGAGACTCCAGCCAAGGAAGCCAACACAATGAGCACTAGCGCAGCACAAGAGAAGAGCGCCGGCAACGGCGAGTACAGCATTCTCGACAGCATCATCGCCGAAACCCGTCTGACTCCGGACGACGAAGCCTACGACATCGCCAAGCGCGGTGTGTCGGCGTTCATCGAAGAACTGCTCAAGCCGCAGAACAACGGTGAGCCGGTCAAGAAGGCCATGGTTGACCGCATGATTGCCGAGATCGATGCCAAGCTCAGCCGTCAGATGGACGAAATCCTGCACCACCCGGACTTCCAGGCCCTGGAATCGTCGTGGCGTGGTCTGCAGTTGCTGGTCGACCGCACCAACTTCCGCGAAAACATCAAGATCGAAATCCTCAACGTCTCGAAAGAAGACCTGCTGGACGATTTCGAAGATTCGCCGGAAGTCATGCAGTCGGGCCTGTACAAGCACATCTACACCGCTGAATACGGCCAGTTCGGTGGTCAGCCTGTGGGCGCGATCATCGCTAACTACTACATGTCGCCAAGCTCGCCAGACGTCAAGCTGATGCAGTACGTGGCCAGCGTTTCGTGCATGTCCCACGCGCCGTTCATCGCTGCGGCCGGCCCGAAATTCTTCGGTCTGGAAAGCTTCACCGGCCTGCCGGATCTGAAAGATCTGAAAGACCACTTCGAAGGCCCGCAATTCGCCAAATGGCAGAGCTTCCGTACTTCGGAAGACTCCCGTTACGTTGGCCTGACCGTGCCGCGTTTCCTGCTGCGTAACCCGTACGATCCGGAAGAAAACCCGGTGAAATCGTTCGTGTACAAGGAAACCGTTGCCAACAGCCACGAGCACTACCTGTGGGGCAACACTGCTTACGCGTTCGGCACCAAGCTGACCGACAGCTTCGCCAAATTCCGCTGGTGCCCGAACATCATCGGCCCGCAGAGCGGTGGCGCGGTTGAAGACCTGCCGTTGCACCATTTCGAAAGCATGGGCGAAATCGAAACCAAGATTCCTACTGAAGTTCTGGTTTCCGACCGTCGTGAATACGAACTGGCCGAGGAAGGCTTCATCTCCCTGACCATGCGTAAAGGCTCCGACAACGCGGCGTTCTTCTCCGCGAGTTCGGTGCAGAAGCCGAAGTTCTTCGGCATCAGCGCAGAAGGCAAGGCCGCAGAGCTGAACTACAAGCTCGGCACCCAACTGCCGTACATGATGATCGTCAACCGCCTTGCTCACTACTTGAAAGTGCTGCAGCGCGAGCAACTCGGTTCGTGGAAAGAACGTACCGACCTCGAGCTGGAACTGAACAAGTGGATCCGTCAGTACGTCGCCGACCAGGAAAACCCGAGCGCCGAAGTGCGTGGCCGTCGTCCGCTGCGCGCTGCGCAAGTGATCGTCAGCGACGTTGAGGGCGAGCCGGGCTGGTACCGCGTGAGCTTGAACGTGCGTCCGCACTTCAAGTACATGGGTGCCGATTTCACCCTGTCGCTGGTTGGCAAGCTGGACAAAGAGTAAGAGCGACTCATGGACGGATACGGCAGCCTGTTCGAACGCCTCAACGGCGACGCGCAACTACGCAAGGGCAACAGCCTTGAGGCTTGTGCCATGGCGTCAGTGGCTGCCCATCTGGCCAAAATGCTCAGCACCCGGGCCGGCAGCGTGCAAACGCTGGCCGACTACGGGTTGCCCGATCTCAATGACATGCGTCTGAGCCTGCACGACTCCCTGAGTCAGGCCCGTCTGGCCATCGAAAACTTCATCGAAGCCTACGAGCCGCGCCTGAGCAATGTGCGTGTCATTTCCCTGCCGCGTGACCACGATCAGCTTCGACTGGCCTTCAGTATCGAAGGCCTGCTGGAAGTTGAAGGATTCAAGCGTCAGGTCAGTTTTTCCGCGCGCCTGGATGGCAGCGGACAAGTGAAGGTCACATAAGGAGATCCCGATGTCTGGCAAACCCGCAGCACGCGTATCCGACCCCACCGCTTGCCCACTTCCAGGCCACGGTACCAACCCGATCGCCGCCGGTTCCGGCGACGTGTTCTTCGACGGCCTCGCGGCCGCCCGCCAAGGCGATGCCTCGGCGTGTGGTGGTGCGATGGCCGGCGATCTGGCGACCACGGTTTTGATCAATGGCAAACCGGCCGCGACGGTCGGCTCCGTTGGCTCTCACGGCAACAAGGTTACGGCAGGTTCCGGGACGGTGATCATCGGGAATTCGCATTCGCCAGTGCCATTTTCGGGGCTTGCCGCCATAGCGGTTATCGCGGCGCTGGATTACCGACTGGGTTTAAAGTCCGGTGGCAACTCGGTACTGACGCCGCTGGAAATTCCAGACTTCGACGAGCTGAAATCAGGAACATCGAAAAACCGTGAGTTGGTCGATTTCGTCGTCGAGAACCGCATGGACGCTGCTGACAGTGTGAAGTTGGAGGTGCTGGACGGCGAGAAGCTGGTATACGCCGAAGCCAATACCGCGCCGTTCCTCCCGCCAGGCAAGCATCCATGGCAATGGGACGGCTACGACACAGCCGGCGTCCTCGATACCAAAGTCCTGAAAAGCCCGAACCTGAAAGTGCGCCTCACTGCGACCGGGGCGGGAAAACAGCAAGTGACTGAAGTGAAGCTTGATTGCACGGCTAAAAAGGTGAAATGGGTCGATGTGCGTGTTGACCGCAACGCCAAGACCGTTGAAGTCACGTTACGCCCGAGCTTTTCGGATGGCGGCAGCAGTGGTTCCACACCCGGACTGGTACCCACGCCTTTCAGCACGTTGCTTGGCTGGGCCAAGGAAGGTATCGAGTTGTACTGGTCGCGTAATGGCGCGCGCGGCGGCGGTATCGCCGAGGGCATCACGACCAGCAAAGGCCTTTACAAAGTCACGGTCAAAACCGAGATCAACGTCGAGCCCAAAGCCGGGAATTTCCCTCTGATTGATTCGCTGTCGGCGGACTTCGGTCGTTCCACCAGTCTTGCGATTGCAAGAAAGGTTTATCACAACGCCGGTTATGCCTATGAAAGCTACGTTGTTCAACGACGTCGAACTCCAGAGTTCGCTAGAGACGTTGCCAGAGAAGAGTTCAAAGAAACGTCGGCTCATGAGTTTGGTCATTTGATTCTCAATGAGTACGGCGGGGGAATCATCCCCGGTTACTCCTGGACTCACAAAGAAACATCGACATTGATGCAAAACCCTAAGGACAACCATCCGACGCCGAACGCCGGCGAGGTGGATGTCATGCATTACTTCAGCAGTTACACGCAGTCCTCCGCTGATCTGCAAAAGAGAATGGCGGCGTCTGAACAAGACGTCAAAAGCCTGCTTTGGCTGGCAAGGGTCGAGTTCGATGACTAGGTTGACCGGTCTCATCTTGCCGTTCGTTTCCCTTTATGGCTGTGCTGCTCAGCAGGTGTACCAGCGCGAGTGGACAATCAGCGAGGCATCGGTTTGTCCATGAAACGGCCAAGGACGATTTTGATGATGAGATGGGTAAGCTTCTTCGCGTGCTTCGTTTCGCTGACTGCATGCGCTGCGCAGCAGGTCTATCGCAATGATGTTTACCTGCTGAACACTTGTGGAGTACCGCTGGAACTGACGCTGGCAAACGACTCCAACTATGACAATCAGCCACGCAGTTTCACGTTAAACCAGAACCAGCGCAGTTCCATCGGCAACTACCAGTCATTCGGTGAAGACGTATCGGGTCAGATCAGCGACCAGTACAGCCTGTCGATCAAAAGCCAGAACGCGACTAAGTCCATCGACGCGCAGACCTTGCGAAAGGCAGTAGCGAGCATTAAAAAAACTGAAGAAAAAGCTGTCCGTTCGTGGACGGTCGATACCGGGGCTTTCTGCCCATGAAGCACTTGTTCGGGTTGGCTCGATGAAACTCAGAGCCTGGCAATGTCTCATCGCTTTTCTCAGCTCGGTCGGTTTGCTGGCGATTCTGGTCGGCTTCACGCTGCTGGTGCGAATGGAAAGCTCGACCGAACCAAAGCTGTTCGCGCATCCCCGCGCGTTGTGGGTTGGCGCCGAGGATGGCGGGGTATTCGTCGAGATTACCAAGCACGAAGCGCCGGACTATTACGTGGAAATTCGTCACGAAAATGGTGGGATGTGGACTGAAGGCTGGGTTCGATATGGCACCAGGGACAGCCATCCACTCAGCGCTGCGGCAATTGGTGGCTACGGCGGTGAAGAGCTCTATGTCTATACGGGTGTCGCGATCACGCCGCAAAAACAGGGAGTTGCGCAGCGATGAATAAATACGTGCCAGCGACCCCGGGGCAGGAAACGGACGCATGATGACCGACTCATCAAGCGAGATGCTCATGCTCAGTCGCGCGCAACTCAGCTTCTTCATGGCTGCATTGTGGTGGCCATTGCTGGCGGTGTTGGCGATTACTTCCTATGACCTGTGGAATGGCGAGTACTCGTCGTTCGATTCGTCCGAGACCCGCTGGCAGTACCTGTTGTGGTGGGGCATTCCCGGGTTTCTGGGTTTCTCGCTGTGGATGTCCCGATCGGCGCAGAGCCGCAACGAGCAACAGGCACTGCGGATGGTTTGGTGGGCGCCGGTGAAGTTCATCCCGTTCTACGCCGTGCCATGGATGCTGTATGGCTTGTTCAGTCTGTTCGTCGGGCCGTCCAGGGACGCTTACATGGCGTACGGCTGGATCTCGATTGTGCCGTTTCTCCTGATTGGCGGTTACGTCTGTGCCGGCGTGACAGTCGCGCTCTACAGGATATTTTTTTGATGCGTTCCACTACCAGGCAGGTAACCCGTGTCCTTTAACCACTACTACCAAAGCGAACTCACCGCACTGCGCCAACTCGGTCGCCGTTTCGCCGAGCGTAGTCCGGCGTTGGCGCCGTATCTGGGGCAGGCCGGGCGGGATCCGGATGTGGAGCGGTTGCTCGAAGGCTTTGCGTTTCTGACCGGACGCTTGCGCCAGAAGCTCGATGACGAGCTGCCGGAACTCAGCCATTCGCTGATGCAGTTGCTGTGGCCGAACTACATGCGCCCGCTGCCGGCGTTCAGCATTTTGCAGTTCGATCCGCTCAAGCGTTCCGGGCCGGCGTTGCGCGTCGAGCGTGATACACCGATTGAAAGCAAGCCGATTGAAGACGTGCGTTGCCGCTTCCGCACCTGCTACCCGACCGACGTGTTGCCGCTGGATCTGGCTGCGCTGAACTATTCGGTGAAGGGCGACGGCTCGCTGCTCAGCCTGCGTCTGGAAATGAGCGCTGACGGTCACCTCGGTGAGCTGGAACTGAGCAAGCTGCGTCTGCACTTTGCCGGTGAACGCTACATCAGCCAGATGCTTTATCTGAGTCTGTTGCGCAACCTCGAAGGCATCGAACTGATCCCGCTCGACGGTGCCGGCAAACCGATCGATGGCGTCAGCGGCAAGCCGATGGCGTTCAAGATTCCCGGTGATCGGGTCAAACCGGTGGGCTTTGCCGAAGAAGAAGCGTTGATCCCGTATCCGCTGAACACCTTCCGTGGTTATCGCTACCTGCAGGAATACTTCGCCTTCCAAGACAAGTTCCTGTTCGTCGACGTTAACGGTCTGGACATCATCAACGCGCTGCCGGAAGACACGCTCAAGCAGATGCGTGGCCTGGAATTGCGCTTCGATATTCGCAAGAGCGGCATCATGCGCATGCGGCCGACCCTGGACAACGTGAAGCTGTTCTGCACGCCGATTGCCAACCTGTTCGCCCACGACGCATTGCCGATCCGCCTCGACGGCAAGCAGGACGAATACCTGCTGCTGCCAGCGGAATACGATCTGGAAAACTGCGGCGTGTTCTCGGTGGAAACCGTGACCGGCTGGAAGCCCGGCGGTCTCGGTTATCAGGAGTACGTGCCGTTCGAATCCTTCGAGCACGACCCGAGTTTCGACGTGCCCAACAGCCGTCCGCACTACAGCATTCGCCAGCGTTCGTCCTTGCTGCACGACGGCCTCGACACCTACCTGAGCTTCGGCATCCGCCACACCGAAGCCCACGAAACCCTGTCGATCGAGCTGATCTGCACCAACCAGAACCTGCCGCGCAAGCTCAAGCTTGGCGACATCTGCATGGCCTGCGAAGAGACGCCGGAGTTCCTCAGTTTCCGCAACATCACCCCGGCCACGTCGAGCTTCGCGCCACCGCTGAACCGTGACTTCCTGTGGAAGCTGATCAGCAACATGTCGCTTAACTATCTGTCGCTGGCCGACGTCAATGCGTTGAAGGTGATTCTCGAAACCTACGACCTGCCGCGCTACTACGACCAGCACGCGGAGAAGGTCAGCAAACGCCTGCTCGGCGGCCTCAAGCACATCAAGCATCACCACGTTGACCGCTTGCACCGTGGGTTGCCGGTGCGCGGTTTGCGCACCGAACTGACCATCGACCCGGAAGGGTATATCGGCGAGGGCGACCTGTTCGTTTTCGCTTCGGTTCTTAACGAGTTTTTCGCGCTTTACGCCAGTCTCAATTCATTCCATGAGCTGCGCGTAAAAAGCACACAGGGAGAGGTGTACCAATGGACACCACGTATGGGCCTGCAGCCCCTGCTTTAAGCGGGCTGACCAAGGTAATACGCGAGTACTCGCTGTTTCAGGCCGTGCTGCTGGTGATCGACCGGCTGCGCGAGGCACACCCGCACCTGAGCGAAGACGATCTGTACGACCACGTGGAGTTCCAAGCCAACCCGAGCCTGGGCTTTCCGCGCAGCGACGTCGATCGCGTGGAGTTTTTCGAAGAACACGGGCAGATGCGCGCGCGCATGCGTTTCAACCTGATCGGCCTGGTCGGTTCCGGTTCGCCGTTGCCGGCGTTCTACGGCGAACAGGCCCTGGGCGATAGCGAAGACGGCAACCCGACGCGCAACTTCCTCGACCTGTTCCACCATCGCCTGCAACGGCTGATGCTGCCGATCTGGCGCAAGTATCGCTATCGCGCAAGCTTCCAGAGCGGCGCGCTCGACCCGTTTTCGGCGCAGCTGTTTGCGCTGATCGGTCTGGGCGGCGACGAGATCCGCAAGGCCAAGGAGCTCAACTGGAAACGCCTGCTGCCGTACCTCGGTTTGCTCAGTTTGCGGGCGCACTCGGCGGCGCTGATCGAAGCCGTGCTGCGTTACTACTTCAAGCACGAAGACCTGGTCATCGAGCAGTGCATCGAGCGCCGCGTGGAAATCCTCGAAGAGCAGCGCAATCGTTTGGGCCGCGCCAACAGCCTGCTCGGTGAAGACCTTGTGCTTGGCGAACACGTGCGCGACCGCAGCGGCAAATTCCGCATTCACATCACCGAACTCGACTGGCAGCGATTCCACGAATTCCTGCCGATCGGTTTCGGTTACCAGCCGCTCTGCGCGCTGGTGCGGTTCACCTTGCGTGACCCGCTCGATTACGACATCCGCCTGGTGTTGCGCCAGGAAGAAATCCGCGAACTGCGCATCGGTGAGCAGAACGCCTGTCGCCTCGGTTGGACCAGTTGGCTGGGCCGCGAAAAAGCGGACGGCGTGGTGACCCTGGGCAGCAAAATTCATTAAGGACGTGAGCCATGATCAACGTAGACCTGCAACAACTCATCCAGGCGCTGGACGCCGAAACCCGTCGTGATCTGGAACGTTCTGCCGAGCGTTGCGTGGCCCGTGGTGGCAGCAAGATCCTCGTCGAAGATTTGATGCTCGGCCTGCTCGAGCGTCCTAACGGCCTGTTGTCGCGCGCACTGCAGGATGCAGACGTCGACGCCGGTGAGCTCAGCGCCGCGCTGCAATCGCGCGTCGAACACAGCGCCTCGCGCAATCCGGTGTTCGCCCCGGAACTGGTGCAGTGGCTGCAAGATGCGCTGCTGGTTGCCAACCTTGAACTGGGCCAGACCCAGGTCGAAGACGCCGCGCTGATCCTCGCGCTGCTGCGCAACCCGATGCGCTACGCCGGCAGCCGTTATCAGCCGCTGCTCGCCAAGCTGAACATCGATCGCCTGAAGGAATTTGCCCTGTCGCAACAGGAACAACCGGCGGCCAATGGCAAACCGGCGGCGCAGGGCGAATCGCTGTTGCAGCGCTTCACCCACAACCTGACCCAACAGGCCCGTGACGGCAAACTCGACCCGGTGCTGTGCCGTGACGGCGCGATTCGCCAGATGGTCGACATCCTCGCCCGTCGCCGCAAGAACAACCCGATCGTCGTCGGTGAGGCCGGTGTCGGCAAGACCGCCATCGTCGAAGGCCTGGCGTCGCGCATCGCCGCTGGTGAAGTGCCGCAAGTGCTCAAAGGCGTTGAGCTGCTGTCGCTGGACATGGGCCTGTTGCAGGCCGGCGCCAGCGTCAAAGGTGAGTTCGAGCGTCGTCTCAAAGGCGTGATCGACGAAGTCAAAGCCTCGCCGAAACCGATCATTCTGTTCATCGACGAAGCCCACACCCTGATCGGCGCGGGCGGCAATGCCGGCGGTTCCGATGCGGCCAACCTGCTGAAACCGGCACTGGCCCGTGGCGAACTGCGCACCATCGCCGCGACCACGTGGGCCGAGTACAAGAAATACTTCGAGAAAGACCCGGCGCTGGCCCGTCGTTTCCAACCGGTGCAATTGCACGAACCGACTGTCAGCGAAGCGGTGACCATCCTCCGTGGTCTGGCCCAGGTTTACGAGAAGAGCCACGGCATCTATCTGCGCGATGACGCGGTGGTCTCGGCCGCTGAACTGTCCGCACGTTATCTGGCCGGTCGGCAACTGCCGGACAAAGCCGTCGACGTCCTCGACACCGCTTGCGCCCGCGTACGCATCAGCCTCGCCGCCGCCCCGGAAAGCCTTGAGCGCCTGCGTGGCGAACTGGCTGAAGGTGGCCGTCAGCGTCAGGCCCTGCGCCGCGATGCCGAAGCTGGCTTGCTGATCGACCACGAAGCGCTGGACGCACTGGAAGCTCGTCTCGACGAAGCCGAAGACGAAATGGTCGCGCTGGAAACCCTGTGGACTGAACAGAAGCAATTGGCCGAGCGCCTGCTGGAACTGCGTCAGCAACTGGCCAAGGCCCGCGAAGCTGCTGCGATCGAGCCAGTGGTGACCGTTGAAGAAGACGCCGAAGGCACCGTGATCGAAACCGTCACCGCTGAGGTTGAAGAAGGCCAGAGTGTCGAAGCGCTGGAAGCCCAGCTCAACGAAACCCACAGTGCCCTGACCGCCGCCCAAGTCAAAGAGCGCCTGGTCAGTTTCGAAGTTTGCCCGCGTCTGGTCGCCGAAGTGATCAGTGCCTGGACCGGCGTGCCATTGGCGCAATTGGCCCGCGAGCACAACGCCAAAGTCGCCAGTTTCGCCACCGACCTGCGCACGCGCATTCGCGGTCAGGAACAAGCCGTGCACGCATTGGATCGCTCGATGCGCGCCACCGCTGCCGGCCTGAATAAACCTGACGCACCGGTTGGCGTGTTCCTGCTGGTCGGCCCGAGCGGCGTCGGCAAGACCGAAACCGCATTGGCTCTCGCTGATCTGCTGTACGGCGGCGACCGCTTCATCACCACCATCAACATGTCCGAATTCCAGGAGAAGCACACCGTCTCCCGCCTGATCGGCGCACCACCAGGCTACGTTGGTTACGGCGAGGGCGGCATGCTCACCGAAGCCGTGCGCCAAAAGCCGTACTCGGTAGTGCTGCTCGATGAAGTCGAGAAGGCCGATCCGGACGTGCTCAACCTGTTCTACCAAATCTTCGACAAAGGCGTGGCCAACGACGGCGAAGGTCGCGAGATCGACTTCCGCAATACGTTGATCCTGATGACCTCGAACCTCGGTAGCGACAAGATCAGCGACCTCTGCGAGAACGGCGCACGCCCGACGGCAGAAGTGCTCGAAGAAACCATTCGCCCGGTACTCAGCAAACACTTCAAACCGGCGCTGCTGGCGCGGATGAAAGTGGTGCCGTACTACCCGGTCGGCGGCCCGGTATTGCGCGAGCTGATCGAGATCAAACTCGGTCGCCTCGGCGAGCGCTTGAACCGTCGTCAGCTGGATTTCAGCTGGTGCCAGAACCTCGTCGATCACCTGTCCGAGCGTTGCACGCAAAGCGACAGCGGCGCGCGTCTGATCGACCATCTGCTCGATCAACACGTGCTGCCGTTGGTGGCGGATCGTCTGCTCGACGCCATGGCCACCGGCGAAAGCCTCAAACGTGTGCATGCCACGCTCGACGGCGAAGCCAGCGTGACCTGCGAGTTCGCCTGAGGTGGGTGTGATGTTCACTCAGGTGCCGCAGCCACTGGTCTATGCCGAAGCGTTGCTGGCGCAG
This sequence comes from Pseudomonas fluorescens, assembly GCF_001648775.1. Classification (GTDB taxonomy): domain Bacteria; phylum Pseudomonadota; class Gammaproteobacteria; order Pseudomonadales; family Pseudomonadaceae; genus Aquipseudomonas; species Aquipseudomonas fluorescens_M. The sequence continues at coordinate 323,734 of NZ_LVEJ01000001.1, read as the reverse complement.
TTCGCCAGTCTGTCGCGGGCGGCGGACGGTGCTGCGTTGCTGGGTGACTTCGTGCGCGGTCTGGCCGAGCTGAGCGGTTGCGAATTGACGCAGCTGTATCTGCTCGACGCCACCCACACCTGCCTGGGAATGAACGCCGAATGCCTCGACGGCGCCCTGCAACCGCGCGAAGCGGCGAGCCTGCCGGCGGATTACAACGGCGAGCAACTGCTGCAATTTGCCCTGTGCCAGAACCGCGTAGTGTGCCTCGACGATTTGAGCGGCAGCCTGCACGAAACCAGTTTCCTGCCAGCGGCAACGTCGCCGTGGCAGTCGCTGCTGTGCGTGCCACTGGTCAATCAGCACAAGGCAGTCGAAGGCCTGCTGCTGTGCGCCAGCCGCCGTCGCACCCACCTGCAAGGCTTTGCCGATTCTCTCGGTCAGCTCGGCTCGTTCGTGTTGGGCCAATTGCATTTGCTGCAACGCTTGCGCCAGCCGCTGGCGGAATCGGCAACAGTCGCGCGTAGCGTGCCGAGCATCAGTGGCTATGGCTTGATCGGTAAAAGCGCGGCGATGCGCCAGACCCATTCGCTGATCAGCAAAGTCCTGCACAGCCCGTACACCGTGCTGCTGCGCGGCGAAACCGGCACCGGCAAGGAAGTCGTCGCGCGGGCGATTCACGATTGCGGCCCGCGCCGTTCTCAGGCGTTCATCGTGCAGAACTGCGCGGCGGTCCCGGAAAACCTGCTGGAAAGCGAACTGTTCGGCTATCGCAAAGGTGCCTTCACCGGCGCCGACCGCGACCGTGCGGGGCTGTTCGATGCGGCCAATGGCGGCACGCTGTTGCTCGACGAAATCGGCGACATGCCGCTGTCGTTGCAAGCGAAGATCTTGCGCGTGTTGCAGGAAGGCGAGATTCGTCCGCTGGGTTCCAACGACACCCACAAGATCGACGTACGCATCATCGCCGCGACCCACCGCGATCTGTCGACGCTGGTCAGCGAGGGCAAATTCCGCGAGGACTTGTACTACCGCCTCGCGCAATTCCCGATCGAGCTGCCGGCACTGCGTCAGCGCGAAGGCGACATCCTCGAACTGGCTCAGCACTTCGCCGAGAAGACCTGCACGTATTTGCAGCGCGATCCGGTGCGCTGGTCGAGCGCGGCGCTGGAACACCTGTCCGGCTACAACTTCCCCGGCAACGTGCGTGAACTAAAGGCTTTGGTCGAGCGCGCGGTGCTGTTGTGCGAGGGCGGTGAGTTGCTCGCCGAGCATTTTTCCCTGCGCATGGATCCGATGCCGGAAGACAACAGCCACCTGAATTTGCGCGAACGTCTGGAGCAGGTCGAACGCACGTTATTGCTCGATTGCCTGCGCAAAAACGACGGCAACCAGACCCTCGCCGCCCGCGAACTGGGCCTGCCAAGGCGCACGCTGCTGTATCGGCTTGGCCGTCTGAACATCAATCTGGGAGATTTCGATGGGTAGGCAAAACGTCATCGAAATCCCCACAAAAACCAATTTCAGCGCCGCCCGCAAGGGTCGGCGCTTTGTGCTTTGTCTACACCTGGAGACCCTCTGATGTCTGTTCGTCACTGGCAAGCTGCCCTGCTGACCCTCGTCGTTCTATGCGGCCTTGGCGGCTGTAGCGGTAATTACAAATTCAACGACAACGACTATCGCCCGTTGGGTGATCCGCAAGCGGTCAATCGCGGCAAGTGACCGCAAGGAGCATCAAACATGGAATTGGTTTTCGAAATGCTGAACACCAAGCAGTTCGTGCCCACCGAGTTGTGCCAGAAGACCTTTAAACAGGCCGGCGGCGTGATCGGGCGGGGCGAGGACTGCGACTGGATCATCCCTGACCGCAAGCGTCACCTGTCCAATCACCACGCGATTGTCAGCTACCGCGAGGGCACGTTCTTCCTCACCGACACCAGCAGCAACGGTGTTCAGGATGGCGAGAGCGGCGCACGCCTGCACAAAGGCGAACCGGTGCGCATCGAGCACGGCAGCACCTACGTGCTGGGCGACTTCGAGATTCGCGCGCGCCTGGTGCGTGACCCGGCGACCTTCGACGGCGAAGTCGGCCGTCCACGTGCCGCCGGCAGCATCATTCCGGATGATGCGTTCCTCGATCTCGACCCGCTCAACGCCCTCGAACAGCAAGAGCGCGTCTACTCGGAAATCGACGAACTGCTGGCACCGAACACCAAACCGGAAGACTCCCGTCAGCGCGCCGACTACGCGCGTATCGACATGGAAAGCCTGATGGTGCCGGAGCTGATCGCCGCGCCCGCCGAACCTGAGCCAGCTCCGGCGCCGAAAGCCGTTGAGCGTCAGAGCGAAGGTTTCTGGGAGCACTTCGGTGCGGCGCTGGGTGTCGACGTCAAAGGCCTCAGCCACGATGAGCGCGAAGCCCTGGCACTGAATGCTGCGCGCTTGCTGCGGCAGAGCATCGGCGGTTTGCAGCAGAGCCTGCGTACCCGTTCCGAGCTGAAAAACGAACTGCGTCTGGCCCAGACCACCGTGCAAGGCACCAACAAGAACCCGCTGAAATTTGCCGTCGACCCGAGCGAAGCACTGCAGATTCTGTTGCAGCCAAGCAAGCCCGGCCATCTGCCGGCCGAGCAAGCCATCTCCCGCGCGTTCCGCGATCTGCAGGCGCATCAAGTGGCACTGTTGACCGCCAGCCGCGCCGCCGTGCGCGGCACCCTGGAGCACTTCTCGCCAGAGCAACTGACCCTGCGCTTCGAGCGTGACAACAAACCGTTGATCGCCACCTCGGGCGGGCGCTGGAGAGCGTTCGGCCGTTATCACCAGGCGCTGCGTCAGGACGATGACTGGAGCGAGCGTCTGCTGGCCCGCGACTTCGCCCAAGCCTACGAAGAACAGATTCGCCTGATCTCCACCCTCCACACCGACCACCAAGGATGATGCGCATGTCTCGCCGCTCGACCGCTTTTTTCAAGACGCTGACTGCGCTCACCGTGCTGGTGTTGCTCGCCGGTTGCTCGTCGCTGTCGCCGTACTCGAAAGTGACAAAGATCAACCTGAAGCTGACCGGCAGCGATCAGCTCAACCCGGACCTCAATGGTCGGCCGTCGCCGATCGTCGTGCGCCTGTTCGAACTCAAGCACCCGGTGACCTTCGAGAACGCTGACTTCTTCAGCCTCTACGAGCGCGCCAAGGAATCCCTCAACCCGGATCTGGTGGCCAGCGAAGAACTCGAGCTGCGCCCGGGTGAAACCGTGGAGATGAAGCTCAAAGTGGAAGAGGGCAGCCTTTATGTTGGCGTTCTCGCCGCTTACCGCGACTTGCCGGACACCCAATGGCGCCACACCGTTCAGATCACTCCGCTGGAAGTCACCGAAGTCGATCTGACTCTGGACCAGACCGGCATCCGCAACACCAATCAAGTGCTCGCCAAGGCGGATGACTGATCATGAATACCCATAAAGTCATTTGGCAGGAAGGCATGCTGCTGCGGCCGCAGCACTTCCAGCACAACGATCGTTATTACGATCACCAGATGAAAACCCGCACTCAGTTGCTGGGTGGCTACACCTGGGGTTTCCTCAATCTGGAGATCGACTTGCAGTTCCTCAACATGGGCAAACTGGTGATCAGTGAAGCCTCGGGGATTCTGCCGGATGGCAGCCTGTTCGAACTCGGTGGCAACACTGAGCCGCTGGCGCTGGACGTGCCGCCGAACACTGGTAACACGCCGATCTATCTGGCGCTGCCGCTGGTCACCGGTAACCACATCGAGTCGCGCCGTCCGGAGCAGTCCGACGTGCTCGCGCGTTACACCGCGTATGACGCCGAAGTGGCTGACTCCAACGCCGGCGACGATTCCGCCAGCCAGGTCAGCTGCGGTCGCCCGGACTTCAAACTGTTGCTCGGCGAGCAGCAGAGCGATCAGGCCTACGTAAAGCTGAAAATCTGCGACGTGCTCGACACCACCCCCGACGGCGTGATCAGCCTCGACCCGGACTTCGTGCCGACCTACATTCAGGCCCACGCCTCCAGCTATCTGCTGTCGTGCCTGAAAGAAGTCATCAGCATGCTTAACCACCGTGGCGACACGATTGCCGAGCGCATCCGCTCCAACGGCAAGATCGGCGGTGCCGAAGTCGGCGACTTCATGATGCTGCAACTGATCAACCGCACCGAACTGCTGCTGCGCCATTACCTCGGCCTGGAGCAGGTGCACCCGGAAGAGTTGTACCGCACGTTGCTGACCATGCTCGGCGATCTGGCGACTTTCTCCGGCGAGAGCAAACGTCCGCGTCTGGACAGCCGCTACTCCCACGCCGATCAGGGCGCAAGCTTCCGCAAACTGATGGAAGCGATTCGTCAGGTGCTGTCGATGGTGCTCGAACAGCACGCCATCGAACTGATCCTGCAAGCGCGTCAGTACGGCATCATCGTCTCGCCGTTGCACGATCACAAACTGCTCGGCTCGGCGTCGTTCGTGCTGGCAGCCAGTGCCAACTGCGACTCCGAAGAACTGCGCCATCGCTTGCCGGCGCACCTCAAGGTCGGCCCGGTGGAGCGTATCCGCCAACTGGTCAACCTGCACTTGCCGGGGATCAAGGTCAAACCGTTGCCGGTGGCCCCACGGCAGATCGCGTTCCATTCGAACAAAACCTATTTCATCCTCGAACTCAGTTCCGAAGACCTGGCACAACTCGAGCGCTCCGGCGGTTTCGCGTTCCACGTGTCCGGCGAATTTGCCGAGCTTGAACTGAAATTCTGGGCCATCAGGAACTGACCGACATGATCAAGGAAACGGATTACAGCCAGGACGACAAAACCGTCCTGCTCGATCGTCAAGGCCACGGACCGGCATCGAGTCCGCTGACCGACTTCGCCGCGCCGCCGCGTTTCGAGCAACTGGAAGAACGCATGATCTACGCCGCGCGCCTGCGCCCGGCGGAAGCGTTCAACATCAGCCTCAATTCGCTGGTGGCGGCCTCGTCCGAGCTGCTTTCGGAAGTGGTGCGCCTCAAGCACAGCGAAACCCGCGAAGACTTGTACGCACTCAACGAGCGTCTGACTGCCGGGCTGAAATTGTTTGAAGTACGCGCCCTGCACAACGGCGCCGAAAGCAGCCAGGTAATGGCCGCGCGTTACGTGCTCTGCACCGTGGTCGACGAAGCCGTCGTGACGACGCCGTGGGGCAACGAAAGCGAATGGTCGCAGATGAGCCTGCTGAGCAGCTTCCACAACGAAACCTTCGGTGGCGAGAAGTTCTTCCAGTTGCTCGATCGCCTGTCGAAAAACCCGGTCAAGCACTTGCCGATGCTCGAGCTGATGTACCTGTGCCTGTCCCTCGGTTTCGAAGGCAAGTACCGCGTACAGGCACGCGGCATGCTCGAGCTTGAAGGCATCCGTGACGCCTTGTACCGGCAGATTCGTCAGTTGCGTGGCGACGTGCCGCGCGAGTTGTCGCCGCACTGGGAAGGCTTGAACGATCAGCGCCGCAACCTGGTGCGCATCGTGCCGGCGTGGATGGTGGTGTTGTTCACTTTCGTCTGTCTGGTGGTGATGTATTCGGGCTTCGCCTGGGTCTTGGGCGAGCAGCGCGACACCGTTCTGCAACCTTATCAGCCGCTTGATCCGGCCGCGGTGCAACCGCAGTCGCAGCCGTAAACAGGGACGTGTGATGAAAAAGTTTTTCAAGAAAGTCGGCGCCTTCCTGCGCCAGACCTGGGTCTGGACCTTGCTGCTGGTGCTGTTCGTGGCGCTGCTGGTGTGGTTCGTCGGCCCGTTGTTGGCGGTGGATGACTACAAGTTCTGGGAGAGCGCAACCGCGCGCTTGCTGACCATCGCTGTGCTGTTCCTGATCTGGGGCCTGACCATGGTCTTCGTCAGCTGGCGCAGCGGGATCCGCAAGAAGGCCGAGGAAGAAAGCGAAGACGGCCAGGATCGTATCCGCCGCGAAGAGCTGATCGACGAAGAGCAGAAGGAGTTGAAGGCACGCTTCAAAGACGCGCTGAAAACCCTGAAGACCTCGAGCCTGTATCGCGGCCGCAGCGAGCGCTGGCGCAGTGACTTGCCGTGGTACCTGCTGATCGGTCCGCAGGCCTCCGGCAAGACCAGCCTGCTGGACTTCTCCGGTCTGGAATTTCCGATCAACAAGATCGACCGCAAGCTGACCCGCGACACCCTCGGCACCCGTCATTGCGACTGGTACTTCGCCGATCACGGTGTGCTGATCGACACCGCCGGCCGCTATATGACCCAGCCTGACGCAGAAGTCGACGGCAGCGCCTGGACCACCTTGCTCGAGCTGTTGCGCAAGCGTCGTCGTGGGCGTCCGTTGAACGGCGTGCTGGTGACCATTCCGGTGGAAACCCTGCTCGGCGGCAGTGAGCAGGACATCGATACTTTGGCGCGCCAAGTGCGCGGCCGTCTGCAAGACGTGCATCAGAAACTGCACGTCGACGTACCGGTCTATCTGGTCCTGAGCAAGGCTGACAAGCTGCTCGGCTTCGACGAGTTCTTCGATCAATTGACCCGCGAAGAAAGCGATCAAGTGCTCGGCACCAGTTTCCGCAAGGATCAGGTCGGCACCGATGTCGCTGTGCTGCGCAACGAGTTCGAAGAACTGCTGCGTCGCCTCAACAGCCAAGTAATCATGCGCATGCACTCCGAGCGCGACACTCAGCGCCGTGGCCGCATCCTCGACTTCCCGCATCAACTGGGGCAGATCGGCGAGCGCCTGTGCCTGTTCGTCGACATGGCGTTCACCGGCAACCGCTATCAGCGTGCCACGCAACTGCGTGGTTTCTACCTGACCAGCGCACCGCACCTGACCCAAGAGATGGATGCGACCACCGCCGGCATCGGCGCCAGCCTCGGCATGAGCGCCGGCGTGCTGCCGACCCTGCGCAGCGGTCGCTCGCGGTTCATCCATCATTTGTTCAGCCAGGTGATTTTCCCGGAATCCGACTTGGCCGGTCTGGACAAGCGCGAACGCAGTCGTATTCATTGGGGCCAGCGTGCGCTGTACGTTGGCGCACTGGCTGCGCTGGCACTGTTCGGCATGCTTTGGGCGGGCGGTTTCTCGGCCAACTACGAGCGTCTGGAAAACCTGCGCAATCTGGCGCAGAACTGGACGCAGCAACGCACGGCATTGTCGCCGCGTGATGACGCCATGGGTGTGCTGAAAACCCTCGACAGCAGCTACGCCGCGACGCAGATCTTCCCGAAGAAGGGCGACGTTTCCTACCACGAACGTGGCGGTCTGTATCAAGGCGAAGACGTCAATCCAGTGGTCAAAGAGGCTTACGAGCGCGAGCTTGAAAAGCAACTGCTGCCACGGGTTGCGACCATGCTCGAAGGGCAGATCCGCGCCAACATGAAGGACCGCGACCGTCTGCTCAACAGCCTGCGCGCGTACCTGATGCTGAACATGAAAGACCGTCGTGATGCCGCGTGGCTCAAGGACTGGGTCGCCACTGACTGGTCGACGCGCTACACCGGCAACACCGCTGTGCAGAACGGTTTGAGCGCGCATCTGGAGCGTCTGCTGAAGCAGCCGTTTATCTACCCGCTGAACGACCAACTGGTCACTCAGGCACGTCAGGTCTTGCGCAGCGAATCGCTGGCCACCGTGGTTTACCGCATGCTACGCGAGCAGGCGCGCAACCTGCCGGACTATCGTTTCAGCCAACACCTCGGTCCACAAGGCTCGCTGTTTATCGGCACCGAATACGTGATCCCGGGGTTCTACACGCAAACCGGTTATCAGCAGTATTTCTCGGTGCAGGGTTCGGCGCTGGTCACCGACATCCTGCGTGACAACTGGGTGTTGGGCGAAGGTGCGGGCATCAGCGACATGGACTTGCGTCGCCTGATGGTCGAACTGGAGCAACTGTACTTCCGCGACTACGCCAATTACTGGAGCGAAGCCGTTGGCCAGGTGGCACTGCCGCCGATCAGCGACGCCGGTGAAGGCGCCGAGCAACTGGCGGGCCTGACCTCGGCGAATTCGCCGGTGCTGGCGCTGTTGACCGAAGTGCGCGAGAACACCCGCTTCCAGGCCGCTGCTGACCCGGTGGATGAAGCCGGTGATGCGGCCGATGCGTTGGCCGGGCAAAAAGGCAAACTGGGTAAAGTCGGCAAACTGGCCTCGGCTGTCGCGGACAAAGCTTCGGCGATGAACGTGGCGAAGAACCTGCCGGATACCGCGAAGAAGTCGCTGCAACGCCGCTTCGAACCGCTGCATCGTTTGCTCGATGACAACAACGGCCCGGCGGCGGACCTGACGCCTGCACTGAGCGCGCTCAACGACCTGCAACTGCAACTGGCCGGTCTGGCCCGTTCCAGCACGCCGGAACAAGCCGCGTTCGAAATGGCGAAAACCCGCATGAGCGGCCAGCGTGATGCGCTGACCAACCTGCGCAATGCGTCCAGCCGTCTGCCGCGTCCGCTCAGCGTTTGGTTCAACGTGCTGGCCGAAGACTCGTGGCGTCTGGTGCTCAACGATGCTTACCAATACCTGAACGGTCGTTATCAGAACGAGCTGTTCAGCGTGTATGGCAAAACCATCAGCAAGCGTTATCCGTTCAGCGCCAGCAGCACCAGCGACGTGGCGATCAGCGACTTCCGCGAGTTCTTCCGCGCGCAAGGCACCGTCGACCGCTTCTTCGACAGCTACATGCGTCCGTTCGTCAGCGGCGATCCGGGCAACTACCGGATGCGCAGTGTCGATGGTCACAGCCTGCCGGTGTCGAAGATGTATCTGGACCAGATGGCGGCGGCGCTGACGATTCGTCAGAGCTTCTTCTCGATCAACCCGGCCGAGCCGACCGTGCAGTTCAAACTGGAGCCGTACACCCTCGACCCGGCGGTCAGCCGTTCCGAGTTCAAGTTCGGTGACAAGACCATGGAATACCGCCACGGTCCGATTCTGCCAATGTCGTTCAAATGGCCGACCGATGCTGAAGACGGTCGCACCAGTCTGGTCATGGACAAGATGGCCGGGCGCCCGATCGGCATCGAGAAGAACTCCGGCCCATGGTCGCTGTTCCGCCTGTTCGACCTGATGCAGACCGAGTACCTGAGCGGTCGCGACGTGCTGGTGCTGAAAGCCGACGTAGGTGGCCTGCGCGCCAACTACCTGCTGACCAGCCAGCGCACGCCGAACCCGTTCGACATGGGCGTACTGCGCACCTTCCGTATGCCGGTGCAGCTCTGATGCTGGTGGCCAGTGCCTGGCGCAGCGCGGCGCGTACCGACCCGGGCAAGGTGCGGGCGCGCAACGAAGATGCTTTCCTCGACTCGCCACAGCAGGGGCTGTGGGTGGTCGCGGACGGCATGGGCGGTCATCAGGGTGGCGACATCGCCAGCCAGTTGATCGTCGCCAGCCTGGCTGAACTGCCGCAACACGAGGACTTCGACGAACGCCTCAAAGCCATTCGCCAGTGCCTGCACTGGCTGAACCGGCGTTTGGGGCAGGAGTTGACGGTCACCGCCGGGCGTCACGACAGCATCATGGGCAGCACCGTCGTGGCGCTGTTGGTGGAAGGCAATCGCGCGGCCTGCATCTGGGCCGGTGATAGCCGTTGTTACATGTGGCGTGGGCAGCGGCTGTATCAGCTGTCCAAGGACCATTCGCTGCAACAGCAATTGATCGACGAGCAACAAATGAGCGTCGAACAAGCGGCAGCGCACCCGGCGGCTCAGGCCTTGACCCGAGCCGTCGGCGCCGCTGAACAACTGACCCTGGATGTCCTCGAACTCGAGGTCTATCCGGGCGATGCGTTTTTGCTCTGCAGCGATGGTTTGTATCAGGGCTTGAGCAGCGATGCCCTCGGCAACGCCCTCAGCCTCAGCGCGCCGCACGTGGCGCTGGAACGTTTGTTCGACGGCGCCCTGCGCGGCGCCGCGCGCGACAACCTGACAGCCGTGGTGATCCGCCAATGACTGAAATCGAATCCTCAGTCGATGACTTGCTGATGAGCGAAGAACAGGCCAACAACCTGACCTACTTCGCCTTCGCCAAGGAAAACAAAGCAGAACCTTTGCTGGCGCCGACCAAGGCCAGCATCGGTGCACTGCCGGATGTACTCGCCGGTCGCTACCACCTCGAGCGTCTGCTCGGGGCCGGTGGCATGGGCGCCGTTTACCGGGCGCGGGATCTGCTGCACGAACAGTTCGGTGATCCCGATCCTTACATTGCGCTGAAAATCCTCAGCGAAGAATTTGCCGAATCGCCGGACGCCAGTGCCTTGCTCTACAGCGAGTTCGCCCTGACCCGACGCCTGCGCCACGACAACGTCGTGCGTGCGCACACCTTTGAAGTCGACACCGATTGCCAGCGGGCCTTCATCACCATGGAATACATGCGTGGCCTGACCCTGGACAAATTACTCTGCGAGCGGCCCCTCGGCCTGCCGTGGCAAGAACTGCGCGACATCGTCCTGCCGCTGCTCGACACGCTGGCCTACGCCCACGGTCGCGGCGTGCTGCACGGTGACATGAAACCGAGCAACGTCATGCTCAGCGAAGACGGTTTGCGCCTGTTCGATTTCGGCCTCGGTCAGGCAGAGGAGGGCGTGATGCCCGGCCTGCCGCACCTGAGCCGCGAACGCTTCAACGCCTGGACCCCGGGCTACGCCGCCCCCGAACTGCTTGAGGGCCAACCCTTGTCGGCCAGCGCGGACGTGTACGGCGTGGGCTGCGTGATCTATGAACTGGCGGGCGGCAAACACCCGTTCCGCCGCTTGCCCTCGACCCAGGCCCGCGACGAGCACCTGGAGCGCGAACTGCAAGCACCAGCGAATCTACCCAAACACGGCTGGCCAGCGCTGCGAACCGCGCTGAGCTTCGACCCGGCAGAACGCACCATCACTGCCCAACAATTGCGTGACGCCTTGGGCGCCACTTCGTCCTGGCTGCAACGGTTGCGACTTCGGGCGTAACGGATGACATTCGAACAGGGAGCACTTTATGTTCAACCCAGCTAACGAAACCCACTTCAGCCTCAAGGTCGAAGACTACGTCGGCGACCTGCAAGTGCTGTCGTTCACCGGCACCGAAGGCATCAGCCAGCCGTTTCGTTTCGACCTCGAACTGGTCAGCGAAAACCCTGATCTGGACCTCGAACAACTGCTGCACAAGCAAGCGTTTCTGGCGTTCGATCCGCAAGGCTCCGGCATCCACGGCCAGATCTACCGCGTCGCCCAAGGCGATGCCGGCAAGCGCCTGACCCGCTACAAAGTGTCGATGGTGCCGCAACTGCAATACCTGCATCACCGCACCAACCAGCGCATCTACCAGCAGATGTCGGCGCCGAAAATCATCGCGCTGATCCTCGAAGAACACGGCATCAAGGGCAACGCCTACAGCTTCCAGCTCAGCCAGCCGTGCCCGGATCGCGACTACTGCGTGCAATACGACGAAACCGACCTGCATTTCGTCCAGCGCCTGTGCGAAGAGGAAGGCATTCACTACCACTTCCAGCACAGCGAAAAAGCCCACCTGCTGGTGTTCGGTGACGACCAGACCGTGTTCCCCGACCTCGGCCAGCCGACCGCGTACGTACAAGGCAGCGGCATGGTCGCTGAAGAACCGGTGATCAAAGGCTTCAAACTGCGCCTGGAAACCCGCACCAGCCGCACCACACGCCGCGACTACGACTTCGAAAAGCCGCGCCTGCAAATGGAAGCCGCGTACAAACCCGACGGCGAAAGCACTGAACCGGACCTAGAAGACTACGACTACCCGGGCCGCTTCATCGACCGTGCGCGCGGCAAGTTCCTCAGCCAACGCGCCCTCGAACGCCACCGCGCCGACTACCGTCAGGCCGAAGGTCGTGGCGACCAGACCAAACTGGTCAGCGGCCACTTCATGGCCATGTCCGACCACCCGCGCAGCGAGTGGAACGACCTGTGGCTGCTCACCGAAATCTTTCACGAAGGCAAGCAGCCGCAAGTCCTCGAAGAAGGCGTAACCAGCGACACCACCGACAACAAAGACGACTTTCACCAAGGCTACCGCAACACCTTCCTCGCCACCCCGTGGGACGTGTTCTACCGCCCGGCCCTCGAACACCCGAAACCGCGCGTGCTCGGCAGCCAGACCGCCATGGTCACCGGCCCCAAAGGCGAAGAAATCCACTGCGACCAATATGGCCGCATCAAAGTGCAATTCCACTGGGACCGCGAAGGCCAGGCCGACGACAAAACCAGCTGCTGGCTGCGCGTCTCCAGCTCCTGGGCCGGCGACCGCTATGGCGCCATCAGCATCCCGCGCATCGGCATGGAAGTCCTCGTCACCTTCCTCGAAGGCGACCCCGACCAGCCCCTCGTCACCGGTTGCCTGTACCACAAGGAAAACCCGGTGCCGTATGCATTGCCGGCGAACAAGACTCGCAGCGTGTTCAAAACCCTTAGTTCACCGGGTGGTGGCGGCTACAACGAACTGCGTATTGAAGACAAGAAAGGTGCGGAGCAGATCTACATTCATGCCCAGCGGGATTGGGATGAGAACGTTGAGCATGACCAGAAAATTCGGGTCGGGAATGAGCGTCATGACACGGTGGTGAAGAACACCTATACCGAGTTGAAGGCCGAGGAACACCGCACCACGATCTCCGATCGCAAGGTTGAAGCGAAGCTGGATGATCACCTGACGATTGGGCAGAACCAGCATGTGAAGCTGGGGACTGCGCAGCTCACCAGCGTGGGGAAAGAGATTCATCTTAAGGCTGGGGACAAGATCGTTATTGAGGCGGGGACGGAGCTGACCATTCTTGGGGGTGGGAGCTTTATCAAGCTGGATGGCGGTGGGGTCACGGTGGTTGGGCCGGTGATCAAAATCAATGCCGGTGGGTCGGCTGGGTCGGGCACGGGCATTGGGATTAAGCCGCCGGTGCTGCCGGGGGCGGCGGATAAGGATAAGGCGGGGAGTTTGATGGATCAGGCGTTGGGGAATGCGGTGCCTGAGAAGGTTAAGCCGAAGGCCTTTTTTGTGTTTTCTGAGTAAAAGACATGAATCGTGCTTTTAAGAAAAAATTGATTATGGGAATGCCAACTGCATCTGTCCCGGTTAGCATGTTTTTTGGTCGAGCTAAAGTGCTATTGAAAATGACAACTTTAACTGCGAAGTCATCAAGTCCGATGGTCGCCAAACAGGAATGGGTTGAGTCAAAGAGCTCGACTGTAAGCTTGCAGGAAGCAAAGAATGACTGACTCCTCGACCCAAAGCACAACTCCGGAAATAATCGTTCCGACGATTAAGTTTGAGTTTCCCATAAGAAAGTCCGATGGGAAGCAGTTTAAAGATGCCGAAGAGATTTATCAGGCTATCGGAACTGAGACGTCAGGGCACTATTTACTGGGAAATAACAGATTCTGGCATGGTGGAATCCATATTAGTGACCTAAGTGCGCCTCAATGTGTACTACAGGAACCTGTGCGTTGTATTGCTGATGGTGAAGTTGTCGCTTATCGCTTGAGCAAGGATTACTTGACATCAACCTTCGGTGAGGGCGAGGGCTCTAAGTCTCTGAAGTATACTAATTCTTTCTGTTTGGTGCGTCACGAATATCATTCACCACCAAATACCGAAGAAGGCGCGAATAAAGGTAAACAGAACAAGCTGACATTTTACAGCTTGTACATGCATTTATTACCGTTTGATCGGTATCCATTGTCACCAGAAGAAGCGCCTAATCAAAGAATCAAAATGATCGCCGGTGGTTTTACTGCGCGTAGCGACGCTAAGGGTGAACCTGGTTGCCATACTTATGGAGCAATCGCTGCAGGCACAGAGTTTGAGATTCTCGAAAAAAAGGGAACAGTTGAGGTTTATGCCAAGGGCAAAATTCTTAAGGGAAGTGTGGCAGGCCGCTCTGTGGGTCAGGAGGCTTGGTTTGCCTACAAAAAAAATGGTGAGGTATATCCTCGAACAACAACTGGTGGCGCCATTGCAGGACCAAGTTGGTTCGAAGTTTTACCTCCGCAGCGAGAAAAACCGAATTATTGGCACGGCAAAGTAAAGGCGACAGTAGGGCCACAACCTTTACCGATATACAGCGCTCCGGCAATACAAGCCAACGGGCAAAATGCGGGGCCACCAGTTGGCTCTATAGCATTGGTAGCTACAAGTGTTGTTACTTTCGACAGCGAAAAAGTTGTCAACCTGAATATCGCTGGAGAGACTAGGCGCATGGCCGAATGCACGCTAATTAGCGGCGGCCCCGGAGGGGGCGGAGCGGTGCCGCCAACGTTTTGGGCTTGCGTCGAAAATGAGCTTCCATCGCCAGCGATGCGGTGGGATACAGTGACTCCCGTTGATGAGGCTTTTGAGAAAGTCGTCATTACCAGTATCGGTATCAAGGCAGGAAATCCTATTGGTTACTTAGGCCTGATGGAAAATCTTCTTGATGAGAGCGGTGAGGCAACTCGCAAGCACCAGGTTCATATCGAGGTCTTTACAACAGATCAAAAATTGGAAGAGTTTTTACAAAATCCAGCTGGGTTGGCCACTGGGAAGAAATTTTTGCGATTGTCCGCAAATAAAACTTTGTTAAACAAGCCTCCCCAGACGGGAGTTGTGGAGTTGGTTTCGGACCATGCCATTGAACTGAGTAAAGTTCCAATATTCAAAAATCCAGATGAATGGTATGAGCCAAAGGTTGAAGAGGATGGCCAAAGTAAAACAGGCCTAATCGCAAAAGGCGAAGCGGAGATAATCTCTCAGCACGATTGGGAAAAGCTTGGCTTTCGGATTGTAAAGGAGTCGAGTGCTGTCGCAGATGGCTTCCTTGATCCAGATGATATGCCAGAATTTTTTAAAGGCCTATACAGTGACCTAGATAGGCTTGGAAACGCAGACGGGAAAGTTACACCAGAGGATTTTCCTAAGGCATTGCAAAATGCTGAGCTTAGGTCTCATTGGTCAAAGCTTATTGCCTATCATCCAACTGAGTGGAAGGACACGTCCAGCGAAGCGAAGTGGGGTAGATTGCCGCAGATTTTGGAAGGCTCACCAAAGACGCTCGCCCATGAGAAGACACGTATCGATAAATTGGTGTTCTGGAGTGAACTGTCTGGTAAGGCAGAGGTTCCTGCTGATGGACTTGTTTGGCATTTTCATCCGATAGAGTTTATTGAATATATCAAGGTGAAGCCAAAGTTTGAGTTTACTTTGGATATGATGAAAAAGATCTACCCCGGACTTGGCCCGTCGAAATATGTAGACCTTCAGGCGATAGCTGACGAACTCAACGCTAATATTGATTTCTTTAAGCTTGATACACCACTGCGCAGGAGTCATTTTTTTGCACAGGTAATGCAAGAGACAGGACCCACACTAAGTGTGGAAGAAAGCTTCTTGTGGAAGGCTACTTCTCTAATAGCTACGTTCTCGTACTTTTCGAATAACCCTAGTGCGGCACATGCCCTCGGTTATCAGACTGTTAAACCGATAAAGGCCGATGGGACTTCGGTGACGCAAGCGGATTATGTAGAAGTCGCTAATCGAGCATATGGCGGCCGAGCGCAGTTAGGGAATGGAGATTATGCAACTGGTGATGGTTGGAAATTTCGCGGGCGGGGACTGAAGCAGTTAACGGGAAGAGTAAACTATAGAGACTTTACAACATGGTATCGAAGTAATTTAAGCAGGTGGCCAAATGAGGATCACGATTTTATAGAGACCCCAGATTTGTTAGTTCAAATGAAGTATGCGGTTCGTTCGGCAGGCTATTTTTGGGTAGACCATAACTTGCACATAAGGGCAGATGCAGGGCCAACGGAAGCGGCGGTGGATTCAATTACAGATATTGTAAACTATAATACAAATAGTCGCGTAGCAAGAAAGGAGAATTTTAAAAAAATATGGGAAGGAGAATATTTCAAATGAACAAATTCTTGCATGTTGATGTGCAGATAAGAAAGTTTTTAAGAGTTTTTCTTGTGGTTTATGTGTTTGGTTGTTTTGTATCTGCAGCATTTGCAGAAGAAGAGCAGGACGCGGAGGATGTTACTCTTTGTAGTGCTCAGGAAGATATCTATTTCAGCTGCCCGCTTCCGGCTGGGAAAATTGTTTCCGTATGTGCATCAGGTAATGTTAATCCGAACTCCGGTTATGTGCAGTATAGGTATGGTGTACCTGGAAAAATAGAGCTTCTATATCCACAAAGTAAAGTTCCTCCCAAAGGCCGTTTTTATATAGTTAATGCCTCTGAAGGTAGCGTGAGTTTGAATATAATAAAATTTTATAATGGAAGGTATACATATCTTGTTTCGCAGGCATATAGAAGTTTTTTAACTGTTCTAAAAGATGGAGAGCTTATTTCTAGAAAGTCTTGTGAGAGAGGAAGCTACTCATTCATAAATCGAAAGGCGTTAAAGGGTGTTGAGTCGCTCCCGAAAAGTGCTGAAGATTTTAAGTGAGATTTCGTGACGGGATAAAGTGAGAGAAACGAATAAAAGGGACGGATCTATTTATTAAGGAAAAGGGACGCAAGGAAAAGGGACGGATTTATTTTTTAGTCCGTCCCACAGGTACCTCTTACGTATTCACTGTCTGCCTCACCGCTATCAATTCTTCCAAATGGTCCAAAGCGCGTTCCACCATAATTTGTGCACCATCGGCAATTCGGACAAGGGCCACCGCTACGGAGCGGTTCGAGCCTTCGATGTCGTCCGCTAGTTTTGCGGCGATGGCGCTGATGGACAGCATGTCTTGACTGTGAGAGGGGACGGATTTATTTGTTGCGCCAAAATTCTTTGATTTTGAGGCGGAGCGTAAACGTATCCGTTTCGATGGTGGGAAAATTTCTTCGATGGCTGATTCAATGAAAAATATATATTTGCTCCCTTGCTTTTTATCGTTAACCTTTTTGCTATTCAGTTCGGTCGCATTTTCTGCGAGTTTCGACTGTGGCAAAGCTTCGACGGAAGTAGAGAGGAAAATTTGTAGTTCTCCTTCTTTGTCCGCAATGGACGAAAAGCTCAGTGAGGTCTTCAAACCGATAAAAAATCGGCGAGCTTTACAAATAATCGAAAGTGATTGGCTTGAGTCAGAGCGTAATTCTTGTGAGTCAGTCGAGTGTTTAGAGGAAGCTTATGTGCAGCAGATAAGCTTTCTCACACCGGTTTCTATTGCGCCTAGGCCGACTCAGAAAGATATTAAGTTAATGTTGGGTGATAAGCCGTACACACAGTTTGAGCGCTCATGGAAGGTCATTGATTTAGCATGGCTTCCCAATGAAAAAGGGGCTGTCGAACGATTTTTGATCTCCGCTGAAACAATTTCAGGCATGTTGCATGTCATCGTGTTTGAAGGGCATTTTGATGCGGCGATGATTGCGTACCGGGGTAATCTATATGAGTACGTTGATCGCAACGACAGGCCGGTATTGCACACGATTGCGAAAGATATCGGTTTTGATGGTGCTCTGAGTTTGGGTTCAAACGACGAAGGGAAAAGGTTTGCGGGAATCTTTGATGGGGCGTTTTACTATCGACAGCAACTCTCTAAGAATCAGCTGCGGGGGATGGTTTATAAGCTCGGTTCAAAATCTCCGCCATTGGAAAGCAGTTTGCTGTTCCAGCAGTGGCCAAATACTGATGAAAATGCTGTTAGTGGTTTGACATTCGGTTGGGGTGGTGAGTATGGAAAATTGCAAGCGTACTACTCGCACACCTCAGGGTATGAAACGATAGCGCAGGCTGGTCGGCCCGAGGCCGGTTGGAATATATATGCTCCGATTTGGAGCAAGTCACGGCCGACGTTTTATTTCAAGAATGGTGATGAAACTATTTGGCGTGCCAATGTTGCGGATAAGACGTTAACAAAAATTGCGAAGGCTAGTGATGAAGGAATGATCCAAAATCCTACCCCTGTCGATATTAATGGGCGCGAAGCAGTCGTTTATCTGAATGGATCTACTCTGAAAATGGCTATCTCCCTTGAAGAATAAGCACGACTTAAAAATACACTTTCGCAAGATATTGTTGGAATTTGCCTTGAGTAAATATCTTATTCCGGTGCTGCCCGCCGTGCTGATTGGTGGTTTATCTCTGTTGGGGGGACATGCATTTGCTGACGATGCATGTGTCGATATCACTACGAACTCTCAGAGGGAAAGATGTTCTGTGAGTGCCAAGGTTGCTGCAGATAAGCAGTTGAATACCAGTTATCAAGAACTGATGGTTCGGCTCGAAGGTGGATATCAGACCGATCCAGTTCTTGCGGCGAGCCAAAAGGCAACGGTTCAGGAGGCTCAGCGCGCCTGGATCAAACTGCGCGATACCGATTGCCAGGTCGATGCGTTGGAGACGGAACCGGGCTCTTCGGCGCATGTGGCAGCGGTGAACAATTGCATCGCCAGTATGAGTCGTGACCGTTCAGTGTTTTTGGACAATATCGCGTCCGATACCGGAAGTGGCCCGACAATTGGACGTGGCTCGTGCCCTACGCAAGACTTTGCACAGTTTCTTCCAGCATTCTCCGCTAATGCCGAATCGCAGAAGCGACTAACTGCGCAGGCCGTGAAGCTGCTGGTATTAAAGGGGACGTCGGATATTGGGCGGATTGTGACTTACGTTACTGCGGAGGTGGGACGCGATATGGCGTTTCCCTTAATGGTGGCTGTGCCCGATGGGAAAGTGGAAGGAATAGAGATCGAGAAGGTGGATGACCGCCACGTTAACGTTGTGGATAAACGCGCTGGCAACAGCAATATCAAGATTTTCAACTTTTCGCGGAAGTCCTGCTGGACGCTTGATGGGGTTGAGGACTGGTCGATTCCTGATAAAGAGCTTTCTGTAGCCAGTACGCGGAAAATGAGTCGTGCGGAGAATTTCTGTTGGCAGCGCGGACAAGGATTTGCTGGCTTGGGCGGCCTTGAGCAATACCGACTGACAGGAGAACTTTTTGAGGCGACTTTGGAAAATTACCTTTGCGCGGCCGCTTCAGGTGATCCTATATCTAGTTCGGCTGCGGCCGGGCTGAGTCTGTCGGGTATGGCCCCGCAATTGGAATACGGCAAAGTTGAGGCTCTTTTCAAAGCAGCAGCCGTTGATTCACCGAGCGGTGCTGAGTCGTTGGCTGGCTTCTATTGTTTTGGCAATGAATTGGCCGGTTCAGGACCCTGCCAGCGCCCGCTGGACGTTGAAAAAGAGTTGATTCGTGCTACCACCATGGGATCAACGCATGCATTCGTTTCGTTAGGCGATTATTGGAAAAGCGGCGATCTAGGAAAGAAAGATACTCCTCGCGCCTTGGCCTGTTATCAGCTTGCTGCCGACAAAGGTAACGACTCGGGCATCAATGCGATTAAGCGACTTCAGTCCGAAGTGGCCGAACCGATAGTGGCCAGCAGCTGCTTTTAGTGCGGTTAAGTGAAGAAGGGCGTTTACAGCGCCCGACGCCTTTTCACCGCGATGTGATCAAACGCGTTCCGCCATCATGGCTAACGCGTTTTCATATGCGCTGAGCCAGAATCCGCAGCGCTTAAACGTTTAA
Organism: Pseudomonas fluorescens; assembly: GCF_001648775.1. Lineage (GTDB taxonomy): Bacteria > Pseudomonadota > Gammaproteobacteria > Pseudomonadales > Pseudomonadaceae > Aquipseudomonas > Aquipseudomonas fluorescens_M. Next base: position 304,258 of record NZ_LVEJ01000001.1, on the reverse strand, counting down.
TACTTGAGCATCTGACGACCACCATTTTCCTTTAAACTCCCCACCCCCAAGGAATGCGCTCAGGACACGGAATGCCAGCCCCCTCGAACTCCCTTCGCCCAGCGTTAGTGCTCTGGCTATACGCCGCCGCAGTCGTGCACATTCTCGCCGGCCTCACCCTGACCTGGGCGGGCCATTCCGGATTACTCGACGGCTATCTGCACACCCTCGAACTCGCATTCTGGGGCGCCGACGCAGTACCCGCCGCCGGCCACGAACAACAGGTCTGGTGGCTCGCGCTGTTCGGCGCGACGCTGCAAAGTTATTCGTTGTACATGCTCGCGCTGGTGCACTTGGGCAATCGCTTGAAAACCCCGGCAGTCTGGGGCTGGTTGAGCGCCGGCATCCTGTTATGGGCGCCGCAGGACATGTGGCTCTCAGCGCAACAACAGGTCTGGTCGCACCTGTGGCTTGACGGTTTTGCGTTGCTGGTGTTGTTGCCGCCGCTGTTCTGGTTGTATCGGCATGACCGCCGGAAGGCTTCTTCAGTAAAGGCACCGAGCCAATCCAACCCGTTTGCCGGCGGCGCTTTCAAGCGTGTGCTGATCACTGGCGGCACCGGGTTTATCGGTGAAGCCTTGGTCAATCAACTGCTAGACGCCGGCCATTCGGTCAGCGTCCTAACGCGCGATCCGTTGGACGCGGCCAACCTGTTCAACGGCCGCGCTCGCTGTGTGCATTCGTTCAGCGAGCTCAGCCACGACGAAGCCTTTGACGTAGTGATCAATTTCGCCGGCGCCCCTGTCGCCGGCCCACGCTGGACTCCCAAGCGTCAGGCGCAACTGCTCGCCAGTCGAGTCGGCACCACCGAAGCGTTGATAACCTGGCTGAAGAATACCAAGCAAAAACCAACGCTATGGATTCAAGCCTCGGCCATCGGCTTCTACGGCGTGCGCGATGCCAGCGAAAACCTCGATGAACACGCCAGCAAGGGCGACGGTTTCATGGCTGAACTCTGCGCGCGTTGGGAAGCCGCCGCGCAACCGGCCACCGAGTTTGGCGTGCGTCAGGTGGTACTGCGTCTTGGCGTGGTCTTCGGCCCCGGCGGTGCGTTGACACCGTTGCTGCTGCCGTTTCGCTTGGGTTTCGGCGGGCGCATGGGCGATGGTCGGCAGATCATGAGCTGGGTGCATCGCGACGATGTGCTTCAGGTGATCGCGCGGGCTTTCAACGACGACAGTCTGCGCGGCACCTACAACATGGTCGCGCCCGAAACGGTCAGTCAGGCCGCGTTCGCCGAGCAGGCCGGCAAGGTCCTCAAGCGTCCGGTGTGGTTCCATATTCCCGCCGCGCCAGTGCGCGCATTGGCAGGCGAGATGGCGCAGTTGTTCTTCGACGGTCAGCGCGTGGTGTCGCAGCGTTTGACCGAGGCTGGCTACACATTCCGCTATCCAACCCTCGACGCCGCTCTGCGCGATCTGACCTGAGGATCGCTCATGAGCAAGCCGTTGATGTACCTGCTGGCCGGCAACGGTAGCGCTGCCGATTGGTGGGACGACGCACTGCCGCACTTCCAGCGCTACGACGTGGTGCCGCTGGAGTTGCCGGGCTTCGGCGCCAATCCGCAGCCACCCTGTGTGGATCTAGCGGACTACGCGCAGACCTTGCTGGCGATGACCCAGCAGGGCAGCGCGATCATGGCGGTCGGGGTCAATGCCTTGCTTGTATTGCATGCGTTGCAACGTCGGCCCGGGCACTTTTCGCGCAGCGTTTTGTTGGCGCCGGTCGGTGCATTTTTGTGGCAGCGGCGGTTGCCGGCGCTGATGTCTCCGCTGCCGATTCGCAAGACCATTCATTGGCTGCTGTCGAACAAACCCACGCTGTTCGCGCGCAAGTTCTCCCACCAGACCTGGACGCCTGCGCAGTACCAGCGCATGGGCGCCGGCTATGCGCGCTGCCGTGCGTTTGTGCCGCACTGGGATCTGATTCGCGCCGATACCGCGTTGCCACTGCTGGAGTGGATCACCGATCCGGTCGAGCTGGTTTGGGGCGATCAGGATGCGGTGCTCGGCATCGAGCAAGCGGCGGCATGGTCGGCGATTCTCGCCCGCGCAGATCTGACCATCAGCCTGAAACCCGGTTGGGGTCATTACCCGTGGATCGACTCGCCCGCGCAGTTCGCGCAGTGGCTGGAGTCGGGCGAGCGCGGGTTTGTCGCGCACACCAAGGGCGGGCGTTTGCGCCTGGCTGAACTGGCCCGGCAACCGGTGCCGGCAGCGCTGACGCTCAACGATTGCAGCGATCCGCGCCTGCCGGTATTTCTCGCCGCCCAACCTGATGTGACCTGGGCGGTGCGCTCCTCCAGTTATGGCGAGGATCAGGCCGATTCGGCGAATGCCGGTTTGAGCACCACCTATCTGCGCGAACCGACCGCCAACGTGCCGAAACGCATCGCCGAACTGACGGCCGAAGGCGTCGAGGAAGTGGTGGTGCAACGCTTCATCACGCCGGTAGTTTCCGGGATCGCGTTTGTGCGCCATCTCTCGGTAGAACTGGAGTGGGTTGAAGGCCATCTCGAATCGCTGGCCGACGGTCACGTCAGCCCCTCGCGATCAACGCTTTCGCGGCTCGGCGATGCGTGGCGCAGCGGCACGTTCACGCCGGCCCATGGCTTGACCGAAGACCTGCTCTGGCACTTTCTGCAAGACGTACTGCGTGTGTTCCACTACGTGCCCGGCGACGTCGAATGGGCCTGGGATGGCTCGCAATTGTGGCTGCTGCAATACCGGCCGATCAGCGATTACGGCTGGCGCAGACACCTGACCGCCGCGAACATCGCCGAGATCCTGCCGCCGCAACCGAGCGTGCTGGTGGAATACGCCCAGCGCCGAGCAGCTGCGAGTATTCCGGCGATCATGGCGCGGTGGGATGCGCGGGTGTTGCAGGACAACGAGCCGTTCACCGCGGTGTTCGGCGGCGCGTCCTACATCAACAATGACCTGTTCCTCGCCCGGTTGGCCGACTGGGGCATCAGTGCGAGTAACTACGCTGGTGAAGTCGGTGGCGCGACGCCGCATTTGCCATGGCAACCGCTGAAGATGCTGCGTTCGTTGCCGCTGTTTTTGCGTATGCAACGCAAGGCTCGCCGCCATTTGCTGAATCTTGAAAACGGCTTGCAACGCTTTGATCGAGAACTGGCCGAACTTGTCGCCCAAGCTGCCGGTGGCCAACAACTCGCGGACTGGTTCACCCGGTTTTACGTGTTCGTGGTGCAAGGCAATCTGTGCATTGCCACGGCGCTGGCCAGCAGTGGCGGTGATTGGCTGGGTCGCCCGCCGACCGCTTACGACAACCTTGAAAACAGTCCGCATCGATTGCCGTGGGAAACCGATCCGGCTACACCTCGACCCGCATCGAGCGAACTGCCGCTACAGCCATTCCCGCAATGGTCAGGGCTGATCCGCCTCGCGCATTCGAGCGGCCTGCCGGGCCTGCGCGGCTACTACCTGCAAGTGCGCGAGTGGTATCGCGACAACCTCATGCGCATCTTCTTCCGGCTTCATCACGCCATGCCACTGGCGGACCGCGAGCATTGGTTCGCGCCGCATCCCGACGTGCGCACCCGCGACGGCAGCTTCTGGCAGGACGGTCGCGAAGGTGCGGAGCAGGCCACCGGGTTCATGATTTATCCGGGGCAGGTGCAGGGCATCCTCGGCGCCGACATCTTGCTCGAAGACACACTCGATCCGGGGCGGCACGCGCATTACCAAACGGCGCGGGCAGTGATTGCGCGGATGGGTGGGCGCTTGTCGCATGGCTCGACGTTGCTGCGTGAGTTGCGAAAGCCGTCGGCGGTGATGCCGCAGGTGGATCCGGCTTGGGTGGGGTGTGAGGTGTTGTATCGGGATGGTGAATTGCAATTGATCAATTCGAAGGATGTGACGTGAAACTACGATGCCTCCGCGAATTGATCATTGGTCTGGTCGTGCTTTTACAGATGGGTTATGTGACTGGCGCAGGTCCTGTATTGGTCGGTAACGAGCCCGGCCAGTCGCCGGTTGCGCAAGGCCCGACCGAGACAGTTGTAGACATGGGTTCGTGTCGGTTCTCCATGCCACTGCTGCAGAACCAATGGCTGAAGTTCGACGATTTCTATTCGGTATTTGTCGCAGCCAAACAACTGCCCAAACCGTCCAGCGCCCCCAGCTTGTGGCAAGCGCAGACGTCAAGTGGTGCCGATTGGCACTTCGAGAAACACGGTGACCTGAGCCAGCCGTGGTTTGGTTTGATGTGTGAAAACTCGGAGTACTTTTCGCTTCTCACCGACTGGAAACCCCCGGAAGACGATGCGTTTGCGGTGCAAATACTGCGTGACGACAACGACCGCAGGTGTCCGGCGACCCGTACCGATCAGGGCTGGGTACCCAACTCGCTGGCCGGTCGTGCGAACACCTACACCTTTGAGCAATGGGGTGGAGAGAAGTCTTCGGGGTTCATCTTCGGTTTCCACGACAAGTCCCGACGGCACATAACCCGCGTCGCTTTTTGCCTGCTGAGGGGCAAATACGTGCTGATCGGCTCGGCGGAATCGGGTTCATCCGCCCCGCTGGCGATCAGCAACGAAGGGTTCGAGCAAATCAGGAAAGCGGTGCGCGGCATTGCCTTCGAATGAACATCCCCAAAATGCATTACGTCGACGGAGCTACAGCGTGAAAGGATTTTCGGTTCTTCTCGGCAGCCTGTTATTGGTTGCCGCGTCCATGGCATTCGCTGCCGATCCAACCTTCAAGGATTACACCGTCACGCCAGTTTTCACCGGCTCCAACCATAAGCTGGTGCCGCAAGAAAACAGCAGCCCAATGATGGATCAGGCACGGGTGCAAGCCCTGAAAGGCAAGGTCAACTTCGCCGGCCATTACATCCTTCACAGGCTCGGCTGTGGCGGTAGCGCCATTTGCGGCGAAGTGCTGGATGCTCAGACTGGGGAAGTCGTTGGCGGTCTGCCGAATGCTTACGACGGCAGCACCTTCGGCATGGCCTATCAGCCCGACAGCCGCTTGATCATCGTCTCCGGCATCACGCTCGACGGCGAAGAAGATGCGCAGGGGAATGCGTTGGAAAGTGGTAACCGGGATCGTTACTACGAGTTTGTGAGCAACGAATTCCGGCTGCTGAGCATGACCGACGTGGAATCGTCGCCGATGGATGAGGAGTGAGTGGATGAACTGGTTTTTCATTCGGCCTGTGCTGATTGCGCTTTCGCTTTTACCTCATTCACTGCCCGCGACTGCCAGTGAAGGGAGTTGCTACGGCTACCTTACTGAGCTTGTCAGGAGCAGCGATTTTCCGTTTCGTTATGTCGTCAAGGACAAGGTCAACCTGCTGATCGACGAGGACGACGGTGAAGTAGTGCGCGCTCAGCTGTTTTTCGACACCGACGGCAGCGGCACGATTGGCTGGATCAAATACACCCCGGCTACTCACAAATTGCTCAACACCTCGGCCGAGCTGGATGAACCGGTGGCGTTGTCATTCGACGCCAAGTTTGCGGACGGATATGCAAAGTGCCTGACAAAACAAAAGGCCGGCTAACGGCGAAAAGGATTTGCTATGGCCAGCCTTAAGTGGGTGTTGATGATCGGCAGCTTGTTCAGCGCTACCAATGTCTTTGCCGTTGACCCGCCAATAGTGGGAGGCGCCGGAAACACAGTGACGTTCCAGGCAAAAAAATGGACATCACCCGTCGTGGAATCTACCACTGCCTGGTTCACCGCGAATGGAAAAACGTTCCCGTTGTTTCATGCCGGCATTGGTGCCCAGGCTTATCCTGAATGGCTCAGCCCTGACAAAAAATTTCTACTGGCGACTGCGGTGGAGTACGGCGTAGTCATAGGTGAGAACGGTGAGGAAATAGCGACATCACAAGGGCATTGCGATTTGATTTCGATGGAAACCGGTTGCGTGCTTGCTGAGAGTTACGAGCGGTTTTGTGAGGGTAAATGGGTAGGCAAGCAATGGGTTTCCGAAGAGGGCGGGGTGCTCAATCCTGTCTTGGAGACTAAGCCACCCAAGGACCTGCTGAAATATGCTTCGAGTATCGAGCCGGCACAGTCCCGCGCAGAGTCCATCGAATGGAGCCTGAGCTTTTTAAGCCCGGAATCCTACATGGCGTGTCATCCCCCGGCGCAAAGTGTTCAGGCTTACAACGACCTCGGTTTCTACTTGGCCGAGGGCGGCAACGATGAGTTGGCGCTGAAGTTTTATCGAGGCGTTGAAGCTGTCGGCAAACGCACAGTGCTGATGCTGAACATGGCTGATTCGCTATGGCGACTTGATCGCCAAGAGGAAGCGCAGCGTTATTACCGCGAGTACCGCGACGCGATGAGTGCCGCCGGTAAAGCGCAGAAGATTCCGCAACGCGTCGTTGAGCGATCCGAAATTCAGGGACTGAAAGAGTGAATATGTTCTTCCGCTTTATCGTGTTGAGCCTTGGGCTGCTAACCACTTCATACGCACTCGCTGCCCCACAAGTCCTGAAGGAAATTCCGGCTAGCTTGCTGGGTGATGCATCACGGCAAAAGGTGTTTGTGCTGGCGGGCGATGCGGACGAAGTTTCTAACCGATTGTTGATTGCGTCGGAACAAGCGCGTGACGAGGACATCTTGCTCGATACGTCGAAGGCGCTGCCTCTGATCAAGAGTCAGTACTCGTCTGCGCTTCAGGGTGTATTCAGCGTCCATGTAATCAAAGGTCGCCCTGGCGTCATGACTGTCATTGATCCGCAGGCTGAGGAAGCTGTGGTCAAGCAGCCGTTCGTTGAGGCAGGGGATTACATCGCGCTGGTAACCAGCGAAGAAGATAACGCAGTTTACAACTTCAACCTGTTGTTCGCCTTCAATAGAAGTTCAAGGCAGTTTGAGCTAAAGCAAATATTGCAGTTGGTTAACAACGAGTATTGCGATCGCTCGCTCATCAGCGTGGCGGAGTTGCCGGTGCGGACATTGGGCTCTATCACTCTGGCGTCCTTCGATGGGTTCGAGGCTCTTCAAAAGCTGCGGGCTGCGAACATTAGCGGACCTCAGGGCGGTTATAAAAAACTCATGACTGTCTATTCGGCGGACCTGCTGGATACGGCGCTGGCGGCGTATCGGAAGGGTGACAGCAGCTCTTTCAAAAGAGTGATGGGTGAGGCACTGATGGGCGATGATTCACATGGCGCGTGTTCTCCTGAGAGTTATATCACCGGAAAGTACTACTTCCGACAGCATCCTGGCTGGTCCAACGACCTAGGTTTTCTACTCGGCGAAGCGGGTTACTACGTAGAGTCCATTGAACTGTTGAATGCGGTAATTGCACACAACCCAGAGCGGACGGTGGCTTACCTGAATCTCGCAGATAGCTATTGGGCTATGAACGATAAAGAGCGAGCGGTGCCGGCGTACAGGCAATACGCATCGCGTATGTCGGAAGCGGGAAAGGCTTCGAAGATCCCGGCGAGGGTGGTTGAGCGCAGCGCTGTGGCGCCAGAGGCGTGACCAGCGCTCGTTGAGTTGCTGAAAGCATGTTTTTTATTACCCATGAACCGCTAAAGGAATATTCGGTTTGAAATTTTCGTCTGCATTGTTTTCCGCGTTGCTCGTTTTCGTTCCTCTGGCGGCTCATAGCGAGGTCACGACCGAGGTTTTTTGCTTCCGCTCCTACGAAGGCAAACCCATAAATTTTGAATTCAGAACCTATTACGACTCTGTCGCCAAGTGGAGCGGTGCTGGCGTCAAGTACAGCAAGTCGAAGAAGGCCATCACTCTGGTTCATCGCAATACTGAACAAGAGGAATTGGTCTATGGCCGGCCCTACCAGTACACGACAACTTGGGTTGAAGTAGTTGATGGCGCACTAACAGGTGAGTATCAGATGGTCACTCAGGGTGGCCGGGTTGATGCGATGACGTATACGAATTACAAATCCGCAAAGAAGTATTCGTTTGAAAACGATTACAACGTGGATTCGAAACCTGAAACAGGTTGCCAGTGGTGAAGCAGGGAATATTCAAAAAGGGGACATAACGTCCCCTTTTTTCATCCGCAAATCTCGCTACGGCTTGGCCGCCACGCTTCGCACTTCAATCTGGTCGAGCGTCCCTTCCACCATCAATCGCACGCCATCCGCCATTCTGCTCAGGGTAAGGGTCACCGAGCGGCGGGAGCCGTGGAGGTCCTCGGCGAGGTCGCAGGCGATGACGCTGATGGACAGGAGGTCTTCGGAGGCGTTGGCCATGAGGGCTTCGGCGTCGGTGCCGGAAGAGAGTTTGAAGAGGCCGTTCTCGCGTTTGGGGTGTGGTTCGACGGCTGGTTTGAAATGGTGGTCGAGGGCGCGTTCGGCGGCTTCGTGGACTTTCTTAGAATTGAGGGATTCGTAGGGTGAGGTTGCTTCAGTGCTGAATGTTTCATCGGTCATCGGTGTAAATCCTGAGCAGTTAATTGATTTCCCCGAGTTCGGACTTGCACATCCGGCCACCGATTTTGCGGCGACACACAGAGCCTATCCCCACCGCAGCAACTCGCCTAGTTCAGGCACAGCCCCGCACTTTGCAGGAAATTTCCCATAGATTCGCGGGGCGGAAGATCAAAAGATCGCAGGCTTCGCCAACTCCTACAGGGATGTGTTTCAACAGGTGTAGGAAAGGTGATCAGTGGGCGAGCGCTGAATCGTGACTTGGCGGTCATCGTGCAGGAAATGGTCTGTATCATCCTCCAACAGAGTCAGATACTGGCGTTATCGTCCGAATCCCTTACACTGCCCCGGCCGTTCATTTTCCTTTTGAGGCTGTGCGCATGAAATTTCGTTTTCTTCTGTGGATGATGGGTTTGTTGATGGGGAAGGCCAGCCGGACAAATCCTGCGTTCCAGCAGCAGTTGGGTGACAAGGATCTGGTGTTTCAGCTGCAGACGCTGGATGGGAAAGTGGCGCGGCATTTCGTGGTCAAGGATCAGCGCATCACCAGCAAGTCTGGCGTGGTGGCAGAGCCGGCGTTTGCGATTGCGTTTAAAGATGCCGGTTATGGCTTTGCCACGATGCAGGCGAAGAACAAGCAGTTGGCGTTTATGCAGGGGATTCAGGACAAGTCGATCCAGCTCAAGGGCAATCCGGCGCTGGTGATGTGGTTCCAAGGGTTGATGAAGTATTTGAAACCAAGAAAGGCGACGGCTAAAGCTTAAGAAGTCGTTCGCTTGAACAAACCCATGCACGCGCACTGAATAACGGTGCGCTTGTCTTGTAAGGCCATTATTTCGGCTCGCAAAGACATCCGGACTGTCATTTCTATCAGGTGTTTTGTGTACCGTCGCGATGCTCTACTCAAGTTCCAGTTCCGGCGTTAAGGGACTTCAACGACTTGATGGAGCAAGCTCATGACGCAAACACAGAGTATTTCGACCCCTAGGTCTCTCGATCCGACCTTTGGCGACGCTGGCATCCTCAGATTTCCGTTCCCCGGGTTCTCGGGATATGACGTGAGGGCGTTGCTGGCGCTGCCGCAAAACAAATTGCTGGTTGCCGTTCGCCTTTCGACACCCGGTGCGCCTACGGGGATCGTTCGTCTGCTTGAAGACGGTGCTCTCGACTCAGCGTTCGGTGGAGAAGACTCCGGCTATTTCGAGATCAGCCTGAAAGAAAATTTCTACATGAGCCGGATCCTCGGGTTTACACCGCTGAGCGATGGCGGTTGGCTGGTCCGTGCTGAGTACTCGGCAGAAGGCGCGAAATACTCGACGGGCCTGGTGCTGGTCAGACAGCGCGAGGACGGGCAACTGCAAACGTCCTTCGGCGAACAAGGCGTGCTTTATCTTCCTTACGAGAAGATGGGAGGAGGCGCATATTCCGGGGTGGTGCAAGAGTCTGGCAGCGGTGCCGCAACGGCTGGCGCAGCAGGGATGGCCGCTCAACAACTGGATGAAAAAATCGTCGTGGTCAGTACCGTTAGAGATGCTGCCGGACGGGAAAAAGGTATCGTTCTGAGGTTCGAGCCGGATGGCTCACCCGATGAGACCTTCAACGGCACTGGCTTTGCGTTCATAGAGCTTGCAGAGATTTCGCCTTCGGACATCGTTGCGCAAGCGGTCGCGACCCAGGTTGACGGCGCCGTGGTGATCTGCGGCAATTATTTCGCGGTGGGTAAGCCTGGCGCTTACGTGACTCGTTTCGATGCAGCGGGCAAGGTCGACAGGGGATTTGGAACCAAAGGAGCGGTATATGTGCCCCGCGATGAATGGATCAGCCTGGACGTTGCGGCAATAGTCGACGACAAAATCGTTGTGGCCGGCGGTGCGGCGGTGAACGGCGTGCCTCAAGGCTTGATTGCGGTGCTCAATTTCAGCGGTTCCTACAATCGGGTGTTCAATGGTGGTAATCCACTGATTTCGTCACCTGTCTCCCAAGGCGTCAGGTGGTTGCATTGCGTGCCTCGTACGGACGGTTCAGTCATCGTTTGCGGTAGTAGTGGCAACGGTGTGTTTGACGAGACTCTCAGCGCGGTTACCGCACGCTTTCAGGCGGATGGTTCTCCGGACCCTTCTTTCTTCGGTACGGGATTTACTGTTTTCAATGAAAGCGCGGGTTTCGAATACCCACACGGCATGGCCGTGATGGATGATGGGCGTATCGTGGTGGGCGGAGTGTATTTCACCGACTCGGGGACCGATAAAGGCTGGGTGATCCGTTACCTGAACAAGTCGGATTAAGCCGGAGGTTGGGTATATCGCGGGCAAGCGTCGCTCCAACTGGAGGTCGCTTGCCCGCTTGCGTTCAGGCCTGGCTGAACTGCGAAGCCAGTTCACGCAGCAGCACTTCGGCTTCGAGCACTTTGCTGACGACGTCGTTGGCTTTGTCGCGGGTCAGGCCCACACGTTCAAGCAGCGCATCCGGAATATCTTCATCCGGTCCAGAGCCAATCCCGCGTCCACGCAGCAGGCGCACGGCCAGGCAGACGAGGTTCGGGTATTCGGCGTAGGCGCCGTCGTAGCTTGGGTCGTGCTGGAAGCGCAGAGCGGTGGCCAGTTCATCGGGCATGTCCCAGTAGCGCATCAGCCACGAGCCGATCTGTTCGCGGCTGATACCGAGCAGGTGTTGCTCGATGTAGCTGTGGCACAGGTGCGGGTTGACCTCCAGGTGGCGGCAGATCAGCGAGAAGTGCGGCGGGAACACGTGGGCCAGCAGCAGGTAACCGAAGTTATGCAGCAGACCGGCCAGATACGTCAGGCCGGCTTCCGGGCGCTGGGCGCGCGGCATGGCGCGGGTCAGGCCTTCGATGACGGCGGCGGTGTAGATCGATTGCTGCCAGTACGGCGTGGTGTGTTGCGGGTGGTCTTTCGGCAGGCTCAGGGTCTTGCCGAGGGCCAGGCCCAGCGCAAGGTTGATCACCAGATCGAAGCCGAGTACGCGGACGATCGCGTCTTCCACCGAACGAATCTTGCCTGGCGAGGCGTAGTACGGCGACGCTGCCCAGCTCACCACTTGCGCGGCCAGCGCCGGGTCGGTTTCAACCACGCCGGTGATGTCGTCGATGGTGGCGTTGGGGTCAACACGCAGCTTGATGATTTTTTGTGCCGTCTCGGCCAGCGGCGGAATTTCGATGGTCGCTTCCAGACGCTGCTGAATGCGCCGCGCGGTGAACGCTTGCACGGCCTGGGTGATTTCCTCGCGGTCATCGTCCGGGCGGTCGAGGTTCGGGCGGATGCTGCTCAGGGCTTCGCCGAAGTTGGCGGCGCTGGCCTTGGTCAGCATGGTCTTGAAGTCTTCGCTGGCGATTTCCAGCAGCAGGCCCGGCTCGCCGGAGTTGATCAGCAACTTCGGCTCACGCAGCAGGCTTTCTTCGTAGAGGCACGGCGAACTGGTCAGCGCCGGCAGGCCTGGCAGCAGGCTCAGGCTGTGTTTGCCGAGCATTTTTTCCAGACGCTCGGTGGAGACGGCGGTGAGGCGACGGCCAGTCAGTTCGGCGAGGCGGTTGAGGTCGAGCAATTGGCTCTGCGGAAACAGCACCATCAGCGCGCCGACGGCGTCGTCGAGCAACACGGCTTGTACCTTGCGCGATGCATTGAGGCCGTGGTGATCGAGCACTTCTTCGTAGGCGATGCCCAGCTTGCCTAGCAGCAGCCGAATGACAGACGGCGCGTGCGGGGATTCGGGGGCGAGAGCGGCTTCGGTCATGATCTGTATCCGTTTTTGAAACAATGGCAGGAGTATAACCAGCTTGGTCAGAACGATCTGTCAGAAACTGCGACGGTGCTCACACTTGGCCGTATTGCTGCCCATGGCGCAACCAGCGGTCGAGCAATGGGCTGACGTGGGTCGGCCAGCGTTCCAGCAGGGCTTGGGCGGCGTCGCGGACGGCGGGCAGCAGGTCGGCGTCGCGCATCAGGTCGGCGACTTTGAATTGCAGCAGGCCGGTCTGGCGGGTGCCGAGCATTTCGCCGGGGCCGCGCAGTTCGAGGTCTTTTTCGGCGATGACGAAACCGTCGTTGGTCTCGCGCATGATGCCCAGACGCTGGCGACCGATCTGCGACAGCGGCGGATGGTAGAGCAGCACGCAATGGCTGGCGGCGCTGCCCCGGCCAACGCGGCCGCGCAATTGGTGCAGTTGCGCGAGGCCGAGGCGCTCTGGGTTTTCGATGATCATCAGGCTGGCGTTGGGCACGTCGACGCCGACTTCGATCACCGTGGTCGCGACCAGCAGTTGCAGGTTACCGGCCTTGAATTCGGCCATGACGGCGGCTTTCTCGACGGGTTTCATGCGCCCGTGAATCAGTCCGACTTTCAGTTCGCCGAGGGCGAGGGTGAGGTCTTCAAACGTGGTTTCGGCGGCCTGACAGGTCAGCTCTTCGGATTCTTCAATCAGCGTGCACACCCAATAGGCCTGACGGCCTTCGGCGCAGGCACCGCGCACGCGTTCGATGACTTCGACGCGACGGGTGTCGGTGACCAGCACGGTGTTAACCGGCGTTCGTCCGGGCGGCAGTTCGTCGAGGATCGAGGTGTCGAGGTCGGCGTAGGCGCTCATCGCCAGCGTCCGCGGAATCGGCGTGGCGGTCATGATCAGTTGATGCGGGCACATGCGCCCGCCGACGCCTTTCTGCCGCAGCGCCAGACGCTGTTGCACGCCGAAGCGGTGCTGTTCGTCGATGATCACCAGCGCCAGATTCTTGAACTGCACTTCGTCCTGAAACAGCGCGTGGGTGCCGACCACCATCGGCGCGCCGCTGGCGATCTGTTCCAGCGCGGCGACGCGGTTTTTGCCCTTGAGCTTGCCGGCCAGCCACGCCACTTCGATGCCCAGCGGTTCGAGCCAGCGCTTGAAGGTGATGAAGTGTTGTTCGGCGAGAATCTCGGTCGGCGCCATCAGTGCGACTTGGTAGCCGGCCTCCAGCGCTTGTAGGGCGGCGAGGGCGGCGACTACGGTTTTGCCCGCGCCGACGTCGCCCTGAATCAGCCGCAGCATCGGTTCGTGCTGGCTGAGGTCGTAAGCGATTTCGTTGCCGACACGCTGTTGCGCACCAGTCGGGCTGAAGCCGAGGTTGGCCAGATACTTCGGTGGCAGCTTGGTCGCTTTCGGCATTGCCGGGGCGCGCAGCGAACGCATGCTTTCGCGCAGACGCTGCTGCGACAGTTGATGGGTCAGCAGTTCTTCGAAAGCGAGGCGATGCTGCGCCCAGTGATGGCCGAGGGAGAGTTCATCGACGTCGGCATCGGCGGGCGGGTTGTGCAGGTAGCGGATCGCATCGGCCAGCGGCGCCAGTTGATAGTCGCGCGCCAGTTCGGTTGGCAGCCAGTCGGGCAAGGTGTCTGGCTTGAGCATCGTCAGCGTCTGCATGCACAGCTGACGCAGACGCGCTTGGGTCAGGCCTTCGGTGAGTGGATAAACCGGGGTCAGGGTTTCATCGACTGGCGGCGGTTCGTCACCGGTGATGGCGCGGTATTCCGGGTGGTAGATTTCCAGTCCTGACGCGCCGGGCCGGGCTTCGCCGTAACAGCGAACCCGCGTGCCGCGTTTGAGGCCTTCTTTCTGTGCATTGCTGAAATGATAGAAGCGCAGGCTGAGGCCGCCGGTGCCGTCCTGCAGGCGCACGACAAGGCTGCGCCGGCGGCCCATGACCACGTCAGCGCCGCTGACGGTGCCTTCGACCACGGCGTCCTGCCCCGGTCGCAGCGCACCGATCGGCACCACGCGGGTGCGATCCTGATAGCGCAGCGGCAGGTGAAACAGCACGTCCTGAAGGTTCTCAAGACCGACCTTGGCCAGTTTCTCGGCCATGGCCTCGCCGACACCCTTGAGTGCCGTCACCGACACTTGCGACAGCTCAGTCATGACGCTCGCTTAACCGGCCGTAACCGGTGCCGCTGGCTTGGCCACCGAACACAGGCGAATGGAGTCGGCGAGGATCTCGATGGCTTTCGGCCGCGGGAAACTCGCGCGCCAGGCAATGGCCACGGTGCGGAACGGCACCGGTGGCGACAGCGGACGCACTTCGATCACGCCGGGGGCGTAGTGATGGCTGTCGACGGCCGACAACGGCAGGATCGAGATGCCCAGACCGGAGGCGACCATGTGCCGGATGGTTTCCAGCGAGCTGGATTCGACGGTGGTGTGCTTGGCGCCGTCGTTGCCCTTGGTCAGGGTCGGACAGGCTTCCAGCACTTGATCGCGGAAGCAGTGGCCTTCGCCGAGCAGCAGTAGGCTCTTGTCGTTGAGCAGCCCGGCGTCGATGGTTTCTTTCTGTGTCCACGGGTGCTGGGCCGGCATGAGTACGTAGAACGGCTCGTCGTACAGCGGCAGGGTCAGCACGTCGGCTTCGTTGAACGGCAGGGCGATGATGATCGCGTCGAGCTCGCCGTTGCGCAGTTTGTCGCGCAGCACGTGGGTGAAGTTTTCTTCGATGTACAACGGCATCTGCGGGGCGACCCGGTGCAGTTGTGGAATCAGGTGCGGGAACAGGTACGGGCCGACGGTGTAGATCGCGCCGACTTTCAGTGGCGCGGTCAGCTGGTTCTTGCCGGCCTGGGCCAGTTCGCGGATGCCTTGGGCTTGTTCAAGGACTTTCTGCGCTTGGGCGACGATGCCTTCGCCAACCGGGGTCAGGCGCACGGCGCTTTTGCTGCGCTCGAAAATCAGCACACCGAGTTCGTCTTCAAGCTTCTTCACGCCCACCGACAGGGTCGGCTGGCTGACGTGGCAACGTTCGGCGGCGTGGCCGAAATGCTGCTCTTGGGCGAGGGTAACGATGTAGCGTAATTCTGTGAGGGTCATAGCAAGCGTCCATGAAGATGCGGGCCAAGCATACCGGCTGCAATCGATAGACGCACGTTATCAGACTGAGTGAGGAATGCGACACCGGGCAATGTCGGTTTGCCGTTGCCAGATATGCAAAAGGCACCTTTCGGTGCCTTTTTGGCTGGTTCTTCCGGCTAACGGAGAGCCCTTGTGGGAGCGAGCCTGCTCGCGAAAGCGCTGGGTCAGACAAGCATGGGCTGACTGACACGACCTCTTCGCGAGCAGGCTCGCTCCCACAGGGTATTGCGGTGTTGCTTAGCGGCGGCGTTCGAGGGAGTACACAAACGGCGCAACAATTTCGATCGAGCCATTGGTCAACATATCGGCCGGTGGCTTGGGCAGCGGTTGCGCGCGGCGGATCATTTCCAAGGTGGCCCGGTCCAGATCGGCGTTGCCGGAGCGGCCTACCAGTTCGAACGACAACACATTACCTTCGGCATCGACCACAAAGCGCAGACGGTTCAAGCCTTCTTTACCCCGCGCCTGAGCACTTTGCGGGTATTTTTTGTACTTCGCCAAATGCGCGAGCAAGGTGCCTTGCCAACTGGCTTTCGCAGCCATTTGGGCTGGCGAAGGACCCGGCGCAGGCTGGGCGGATTTCTCCGTCGGTGCCTGAGTCGGTTGGGTGTCGGCTGGTTTCTCCTCGGAAGGTTTTTCCTTCGGCGGATCAGGCAGCTTCTTCTCGACCGGCTTCGGCGGTTTAGGTTTTGGCTTCGGCTTGGGTTTCTGCACCGCGATTTCCGCTTTCGGTGCTTCGGCCAGCTTCGGAATCGGCAACTCTTCAACCGGAGCCGGTGGCTGCGGCGGTGTGACGACTTTCGGCGGAGCAGGCGGTGGCGGGGCCGGAACCGGGGCCAGCTCGACCATCATTGCCTGCGGCGGCAATTCGATGGGCGGGCGGGCGGTCCAGTTCAGCGCCAGCGCGATGGCCAGCGCATGAACGCCCAGCACCACGGCCAGGCTACCGCTGTAACGCGTCAGCTTATGGCGCGTCGTGATCATTTCTTGGCTGCCGTCTCAAGTCCGACCAGACCGACCTTCAGGTAACCGGCGCCGCGCAGCTTGTCCATCACGCTCATGAGGTCGCCGTAATCCACGCCTTTATCAGCCTGGAAGAAGATCGTGGTGTCTTTTTTGCCCTGAGTCTTGGCGTCGAGGACGGCGCCAAGGGTTTCGGCCTTCACTTCATCGTCGCCGATGTACAGGCGCTGATCAGCTTTCACGCTGAGAAAAACCGGTTTCTCTGGCCGCGGCGCCGGTTTGGCGGTCGAGGCAGGCAGGTCGACTTTGATATCCACAGTGGCCAACGGCGCGGCCACCATGAAGATGATCAACAGCACCAGCATCACGTCGATGAACGGCGTGACGTTGATTTCGTGGTTCTCGGCCAGATCGTCGTCTGCGCCTTCTTTCAAATGCAGGCCCATGGCCGATTACCCCACTTTAACCATGTGCGGCTGCGAGCTGCGCTCAGGCTGGTGGTCGAGGTCGCGGCTGACCAGCAGCAGCACTTCTGCCGAGGCGTCGGAAACCTGCGCCTTGTAACCGGCGATGGAGCGGGCGAAGACGTTGTAGATCACTACCGCAGGAATCGCTGCAACCAGGCCCAGTGCGGTGGCCAGCAGCGCTTCAGCGATACCGGGCGCTACGACAGCAAGGTTGGTGGTCTGGGTTTTGGCGATGCCGATGAAGGAGTTCATGATGCCCCACACGGTACCGAACAGGCCCACGAACGGCGCGGTGGAACCGATGGTGGCGAGCACGCCGGTGCCGCTGCTCATGTTGCGACCGCAGGCGGCAACCAGACGCTCAAGACGGAAGCTGACGCGTTCCTTGATGCCTTCTTTCTCGCGGCTGTTGACCGACAGGCGCATCTCTTCGAGGGCGTCGTGGACCAGCAGGTTGGCGAGGGTGCCCTCCTTGCCGGCGGTGGCGCTGGCTTCCTTCAGGGTGGTAGCTTTTTTCAGCGCAGCGATTTCACCACGCAGACGACGCTTGGCGCCCATCAGCTCGAAGCCTTTGGCGATCCAGATGGTCCAGGTGATGATCGATGCGATGGCCAGACCGATCATCACGATTTTCACGATGATGTCGGCGTTCTGGTACATGCCCCACGGCGAAAGGTCGTGGACCATGCCCAAGGTGTTGTCGGCTTCGAGCATTTCAGGGGCGTCGGCCGCATCGACCGCTTGCACTGGATCGGTAGCGGCCGGGGCAGCCGGAGCAGCGGCTGGTGCGCTTTGCTCGGTGGCGGCTGGCGTTGCAGGTGCCTGGGCGTCGGCGAATGCGGCAGTCGGTGCCAGCATCAGGCTGAGCAGCAGAGCCGCCACTGCGCTCCAGGCGCGAGGTCGATTGGTTGGCGAAGCGGGAATTTGATTACGTGTCATGCTGGCCGGACCTGAGATAGAAAAACGGTGATGCTCTACCAGGCCTCGTAAGGCCGAGAACAAAAGTGGCGTGCATTATTGCAAGTAATTCTTGTTAACAAAAGTAATAGAGTATCTTTTTTTCCTGCATTGCTAGCCGTTCGTCCTGTGCCAGAGCTAGTCTGTACCTTTCCGATGGGAGTTTTTTGATGTCCGCGCCTTCTGTTTTGATTGCCGGTTGTGGTGATGTCGGCAGTCGTCTGGCCACGCAATTGCTGGCGGCTGGCTACGAAGTTCACGGCCTGCGCCGGGACGTTTCGAAGCTGCCTGCTGGGGTGATCGGCGTTGCCGGTGACCTGTTCAACGAGGACTGCCCGGCGACCTGGCCGGTGGGGGCGGTGGACTATCTGGTGTATTGCGCCGCGGCCACCGATCACGACGAGGCCGGTTATCGCGCGGCTTACGTGCAGGGTTTGCAGAATGTGCTGAGTTGGCTGGATGACTACGGCCAAGTCCCTGAGCGACTGATCTTCGTTTCCAGCAGCAGCGTTTATGGGCAGCAGAATGGCGAGTGGGTTGACGAGACATCCGAGACCATTGCTTCTGGTTATTCCGGGCGGTTGATGCTGGAAGCGGAGCAGGTGGCGCTGAACAGTGGCCTTCCGGCGAGCATCCTGCGTCTGACCGGCATCTACGGCCCGGGCCGCGAATGGCTGTTGACTCAAGTGCGTCGCGGTTATCGCGTAGCCGTCGAGCCGCCGCTGTATGGCAATCGGATTCATGCCGATGACGCAGCTGGATTGCTGGCGTTCCTGTTGGAGAAGGCTCGTCAGGGTGTAAAGCTGGAGGATTACTATATTGGCGTCGACGATGCGCCGGCGCCTTTAGCTGAAGTGGTGGGCTGGCTGCGCGAGTATCTGGGCGTTACCGAATGGGCGGACGACGCCAGCGTGCGGCGCACCGGCAGCAAACGTTGCAGCAATGCCCGGGCGAAGGCGTTGGGTTGGACACCAACGTACCCAAGCTATCGCGAAGGCTACGCCGCGATCCTCGAAGGTAAATGCTGACTTTTTAACAACACAAAACAACTGTGGGAGCGAGCCTGCTCGCGAAAGCAGTGTGTCAGTCAAAGTGATATTGCCTGATACACCGCTTTCGCGAGCAGGCTCGCTCCCACATTTGATCTTCAGTGGTTTCAGAAGCGGGTTACTGCTTCTCCAGCAACCACTTGCGCTCGCCCGGCGTGTACTGCGGCATTTCATCCGCCAGTGCCGTGTTCACGGCTTGGAAAATCTCCAGTTCCTTGCCCTTGCGCGCAAAGATGTAGGCATTGCCCTGACCGTTGAGCTGTAACCACATGTTGTCGTTGGTGCTGCTCATCGACGCGCAATCGCCCGCCAGGCACAAGGCATAACGGTCGGCACCCGGCAAACCGGAAACCTGGCCATCAGCCTGGAACTGCACGGTGCTGCCTTCGCCCTGACCACTGGCGATTGTCCAGTTGCCGCCCATATAGGCCGAATACAGCGCACGTTCGAAACTGGCACCGATCGGTGCGCCTTCCGGCACCGGAATCTGTGCACGATCGAAGAGTTGCTCAGGTTCGTTATCGCTGGCGGCTTGCTGCAACTGCCCGCCATCACGTTTCAGCTCGCTGGCGGAGCTGCCATAGAAGTCGACTTTCCAGGCGCCGGATTTCTCACCCAGCAGCCGTCCTTCGACGTTCTCAAAACCGTTGGTGTAGCGGGCCTGACTGGCCTTGGTGTTGACGTCCCACTCAAGGTTCGGGCCGTAAGCCTGAAGCGCTTCGCGCAGGGGGCCGCCCTTGGCTGCGGCATCGATCGCCACCTGGTTGATCCAGGTGCCGCTGATGTCACGGTCGGCAGGGTTGCTGGCGCAGCCGCCGAGAAAAATGGCGAGCAGCGGGAGAGCTAGCGCTTTGCGCATCGTGGAATCCTTTCAAAACCTTTTCTTGCAGCAGTCGGCGCGGCGTTTGAAGGCCGCGCCGTGCGCATCACTCGATGACCAGAATGGCATCCATTTCAACCTGCGAACCCTTCGGCAGGGCAGCCACGCCGATGGCGGCGCGGGCCGGGTATGGCTGGTCGAAGTACTTGCCCATGATCTCGTTGACCTTGGCAAAGTGGCTCAGGTCGGTGAGGAAGATGTTCAGCTTGACGATGTCCTTGAACGAACCGCCAGCGGCTTCAGCCACGGCTTTGAGGTTCTCGAACACCTGGACGGTCTGGGCTTCGAAGCCTTCAACCAGTTCCATGGTTTTTGGGTTCAGAGGAATCTGACCCGACATGTAAACGGTATTGCCAGCCTTGATCGCCTGGGAGTAAGTACCGATGGCGGCCGGGGCCTTGTCGCTGGTGATAACAGTCTTGGTCATGTATGACTCCTTGTTAGGGTTGCGTTATGCACGCATGCGGGTGATGCGGATCACTCCGGTCAAGGCGCGCAGTTTCTTGATCACGCGGGCCAGGTGCACTCGGTCGTGGACGCTGACCACCAACTGGACCACGCTGATGCGACCATCGCGTTCGTCCATGCTGATTTTCTCGATATTGCCGTCGGCTGCGTTGACGCTACTGGCCAGCAGGGCGATCAGGCCGCGCTGGTGTTCCAGCTCGACGCGCAGTTCGACGTTGAATTCGCCGGTGACATCCTTGGCCCACGAGAGCTGGATGCATTTTTCCGGGTTGTGCCGGATTTCGCTGATATTGCGGCAGTTGTCGAGGTGCACGACCATGCCTTTGCCCGCCGACAGGTGCCCGACAATCGGGTCGCCCGGGATCGGCGTGCAGCACTTGGCGTAGCTCAGCACCAGGCCTTCGGTGCCGCGAATCGCCAGCGGGCCTTCCGGGCTTGGCAACTGCTCGCCTTCGCCAAGCAGGCGGCGGGCGACCACATAGGCCATGCGGTTGCCCAGGCCAATGTCTTCAAGCAAATCTTCGATCAGTTCGAGGCGGTACTCGGTGAGCATCGCCTTGACGCGTTCGGCCGGGATCTTCTCCAGCGAACTGTCGAAACCGTTGAGCACCTTGTTCAGCAGGCGTTCGCCGAGGCTGATGGACTCGGAGCGACGTTGCAGTTTCAGCGCATGGCGGATGTGCGTACGCGCCTTACCGGTGACCACAAAATTCAGCCACGCCGGATTAGGGCGAGCGCCGGGGGCGCTGACGATCTCGACCGTGGAGCCGCTTTGCAGCGGTTCGGACAGCGGCGCGAGACGGCGGTTGATCCGGCAGGCGATGCAACTGTTGCCGACGTCGGTGTGTACCGCGTAGGCAAAGTCGACCGCCGTGGAGCCTTTCGGCAGCTCCATGATCCGGCCTTTGGGCGTGAACACATAGACCTCGTCCGGGAACAGGTCGATCTTTACGCTCTCGATGAATTCCAGCGAGTTGCCGGCACGTTGCTGCATTTCCAGCACGCCTTTGACCCACTGGCGGGCACGGGCGTGAGTGCCTTTCGGCTGTTCGTCACCGCTGGATTTGTACAGCCAATGGGCGGCGATGCCGTTGTTGGCCATCTCTTCCATTTCGCGGGTGCGGATCTGGATCTCGATCGGTACGCCGTGCATGCCGAACAGCGTGGTGTGCAGCGACTGATAGCCGTTGGCCTTGGGGATCGCGATGTAATCCTTGAAGCGCCCCGGCAACGGTTTGTACAAATTATGTACAGCGCCTAGCACGCGGTAACAGGTATCGACCTTGTCGACGATGATCCGGAACGCATAGACGTCCATGATCTCGTTGAAGGCTCGACGCTTGCCGCGCATTTTCTTGTAGATGCCGTAGAGGTGTTTCTGACGACCGCTGACTTCACCCTGGATGCCGTCGATAGCGAGGCAATGGCCGAGGGATTCTTCGATCTTGTTGACGATTTCCTTGCGGTTGCCCCGGGCGCGCTTGACGGCCTGGTAGATCCGCGCGGAACGCATCGGGTGCATGGCCTTGAAGCCGAGGTCTTCGAATTCGATGCGGATCGCATGCATGCCCAGCCGGTTGGCGATGGGCGCGTAGATTTCGAGCGTTTCCTTGGCGATCCGCCGGCGTTTTTCGCCGGACAGCACTTCCAGCGTGCGCATGTTGTGCAGGCGGTCGGCGAGTTTGACCAGGATCACGCGAATGTCGCGCGCCATGGCCATGGCCATTTTCTGGAAGTTTTCGGCTTGGGCTTCGGCCTTGGTCTCGAAGTTCATCTGGGTCAGTTTGCTGACCCCGTCGACCAGTTCGGCCACGGTTTCACCGAACTGCGCTTGCAGCGCTTCTTTGGCGATACCGGTGTCTTCGATCACGTCATGCAGCATCGCGGCCATCAGGCTTTGATGGTCCATGTGCATGTCGGCAAGAATATTGGCCACGGCAAGAGGATGCGTGACGTACGCCTCGCCGCTGCGACGGCGTTGACCGTCATGGGCTTGTTCGGCGTAGAAATACGCTCGGCGGACCAGGTTGACCTGGTCGTTGCCGAGGTAGGTCGATAAGCGATCGGCGAGGGCGTCTATGCTCGGCATGATAATTCCTGCCGTAAGCTGTGATCCCGCGCCGTGCTACGTCGACCAGGCATAGGCTTAGACGGCCTCGTTGGACTCGTCCTCGAACGCTGCGAACAGCGGCTCATCCTGGACGATTTCCTGCTCGGCGATGAACTCGTAGCTCATCAGGCCTTCAGCGATTTCACGCAGCGCTACAACGGTAGGCTTGTCGTTTTCCCACTGAACCAGTGGCTCTTTGCCGCCGGTGGCCAGTTGACGGGCACGTTTGGTAGAGAGCATGACCAGCTCAAAACGGTTTTCCACGTGGTTCAGGCAGTCTTCAACGGTTACGCGGGCCATGGTATTCCTCGGAGCGAATGCAATATGCGCGCTGCCCGGTTGGGCGAGCGGACTCAACAGTTTAAAAAATCACCAGCGATTAGGGAAGCGCTGATTTTTTGACCAAGCTCTTCAACGCGCTGCAAGCACCAATGTAAAGCGCTTGCAGCGGTTTTGGGAAGTGCTTATTAACCGAGCAATTCGGCCAGCAACTTGCCGTGAAGCTGCTGCTGGCGCTTCTGAATCAGCTGATTGGCGCGGAAAATCGCCTTCAGATCGTCCAGTGCATGGGCGAAATCATCGTTGATGATCAGGTAGTCGTAGTCGACGTAGTGGCTCATTTCGCTGACGGCTTCTCGCATCCGCCCGTCGATGATTTCGTCGCTGTCCTGACCGCGGTTGGTCAGGCGCTGGTGCAAAGCCTGCAAAGACGGCGGCAGGATGAAGATAGAGCGTGCCTGTGGCATCAGCTTGCGTACTTGCTCGGCGCCTTGCCAGTCGATTTCCAGAATCAGGTCGTGACCGGCGTCCAGCGTTTGCTGCAGGTGGCTTTGCGAGGTGCCATAGAGGTTGCCGAAAACCTCGGCGCGCTCGAGAAAGTCGCCGTGCTCGCCCATCTTCACGAACGCTTCACGCGAGACGAAGTGGTAGTTCACGCCGTCCACTTCACCCGGACGCATGGCGCGGGTGGTGTGCGAGACGGAAACGCGAATTTCCGGTTTGGCGTCGGTCAAAGCCTTGACCAGGCTGCTCTTGCCTGCGCCCGAGGGGGCGGAAATGATGTACAGGGTGCCGGTGCTGTGGGTCATGTCGGGGTAGCCTTACTCAATATTCTGCACTTGTTCGCGCATCTGCTCGATCAACACTTTGAGGTTGACGGCGGCCTGGGTGCTGCGCGGGTCGAAGGCCTTGGAGCCCAGTGTGTTGGCTTCGCGGTTGAGTTCCTGCATCAGGAAGTCGAGGCGGCGTCCGGCCGCACCGCCGGACTTGAGCACCCGGCGCACTTCGATGATGTGGGTGCTCAGGCGATCCAGTTCTTCGGCCACGTCGCTCTTTTGCGCGAGCATGACCATTTCCTGTTCCAGGCGCTGCGGATCCATCTCTGCCTTCATGTCGGCAAAGCGGTCGAGGACTTTCTGGCGTTGGGTGGCGAGCATCTGCGGCACCAGCTCGCGCAAGGTCACGACGTCTTCTTCGATAGAGGTCAGGCGCTCGTTGATCAGCCGTGCCAGCTCCGCGCCTTCGCGCTCGCGACCGGCCTTCAACTCTTTCAGGCCTTGATTGAACAGGGCCAGCGCGTCGGCATTCAGCGCTTGCGGGTCGCTCGCATCGGCGACCAGTACGCCCGGCCAGGCCAGCACTTCCAGTGGGTTCAGTGCGGCAGGGTTGGTGATCAGGCTCGCAACGGTTTCGGCTGCGGCAACCAACTGCGCGGCGCGTTCGCGGTCGACTTGCAGCGGTTTGCCGGTGCTTTCTTCGGTGAAGCGCAGGGTGCATTCCAGTTTGCCCCGCGACAGGCCTTGACGCAGTGCTTCACGCACCGCGCCTTCGAGGTCGCGAAACGATTCAGGCAGGCGCAAGTGCGGTTCCAGATAGCGGCTGTTGACCGAGCGCAGTTCCCAGCTCAGGGTGCCCTGTGCGCCGGCTTTCTCGACGCGGGCGAAGGCGGTCATGCTGTGCACCATGGCGGTGACCTCGCAAATGCAGATCGGCGCGAAACCTGAGTTCCGCTGGCGCGATATCAATGAATTTAAGCCGACTGGCAGCAAAGGCGCAGGATTGTAGCGCAGTGCGGCGAATGCGCCCAAACACACGGTGTGACAAAGGGCTGCAGCCCGTCGGTAATACGCGTTTCAGGGCCTGCGATCGTCGGTCGGGATTTTTAACGAGTGCCCAGGCGCGGTGCAGGGCTCTATAATGCTCGGCAGTTTTCCGTCCCCAGTACAGGTATTCCCTATGAAACGTCCAAGTGGTCGCGCTGCCGATCAGCTCCGCTCGATCCGCATTACCCGCAACTACACCAAACACGCCGAGGGATCCGTACTGGTCGAATTCGGTGATACCAAAGTCATCTGCACCGTCAGCGTCGAAAACGGCGTGCCGCGCTTCCTCAAAGGCCAGGGCCAGGGCTGGTTGACCGCCGAGTACGGCATGCTGCCGCGCGCCACTGGCGAGCGTAACCAGCGCGAAGCGAGCCGTGGCAAGCAAGGCGGCCGCACCCTGGAAATCCAGCGTCTGATCGGCCGTTCCCTGCGCGCTGCGCTGGACATGTCCAAGCTGGGCGATGTGACTCTGTACGTCGATTGCGACGTGATTCAGGCTGACGGCGGCACCCGCACGGCGTCCATTACCGGTGCCATGGTTGCGCTGGTTGACGCGCTGAAAGTGATCAAGAAGCGTGGCGGCCTGAAGGGTGGCGATCCACTCAAGCAAATGATCGGTGCCGTATCGGTGGGTATGTATCAAGGTGAGCCAGTGCTGGATCTGGACTATCTTGAAGACTCCGCTGCCGAGACTGACCTCAACGTGGTGATGACCAGCACCGGTGGTTTCATCGAAGTGCAGGGTACCGCTGAAGGCGCGCCGTTCCAGCCTGAAGACCTCAACGCCATGCTGGAACTGGCCAAGAAAGGCATGAACGAAATCTTCGAACTGCAGAAGGCCGCGCTGGCCGACTGAGCAGGTTCGTAACCTGCAAGGAGGACGCGATGAGTGACGAGCAAGAGCTGCTGCCCAAGCCGAACCAGGAGGTTCGCCAATGGGCGATGCTTTGTCACTTGTCCAGCTTTTTGGGGAGCATGTTTCCATTTGGCAATCTGATTGGGCCGCTGATCCTCTGGCAGGTGAAGCGTGAGAGTGACGCCTTTATCGATGCGCAGGGCAAGGAAGCGTTGAACTTCCAGATCACCATGACTATTGCCATGGTCATCAGTGTGGCAATGATGGCGGTGCTTATCGGGTATGTTTTGATTGTTCCGGTGGTTGTTTGTGCATTGGTACTGCCGATTGTGGGTGCGGTGAAGGCTAATAAGGGGTTTCCCTACCGTTATCCGTTCACTTGGCGACTGATTAAGTAAGCGTCACGCCTTGACGCAATTCGAAGTGTTGAATAAATGCCCTGACTTGTCAGGGCATTTGCGTTTTTGCAATTAAATAAGCATCTACAGGGCGTAGGAATAGTCTGTCTGCGATCAGCGGTAGCGTGTGAATTTATATATATTCCGTTCTTACATCTTTGGTCACAACTGTGCGCCTGCGTGCGCGCTCATGTCCTTGGCAACGGCGCTTGGCGATTGTTAAAGTTGCCCTGCGTGATATTGCTTCTGAAATATTTCGATATATTCAAGCCATCGAAGGTACTTGAATTCCAAATTAATCAGTGTTGAGACAATCAGCCGATTCATGGGCGTGCCCAGGTAGAAAGTTCGCCTCTGAATATTTAGCCAAGAACAATCCAAATGATGCAGCTCGATTTTTATGGAACGCTGGTGGCCGCGTCTCTGGTGTTATTACTGGGGCGCGGACTAGTTACACGTGTTGGTTTCATGCGCAGTTACAATATCCCTGAACCTGTAGCCGGCGGCTTGGTAGTTGCCCTGGGATTATTGTTATTGCGAGCGTTCGATATTGAGGTGCGCTTTGAGACCTCTCTGCAAACGCCTTTGATGCTGGCTTTCTTTGCCACTATTGGTCTGAGTGCGGATTTTGCCAGTCTGAAGAAAGGCGGCCGCATCGTGAGGATTTTTCTGCTGGCCGTCACCGGCCTGTTGGTGGTGCAGAATGCGATGGGTATCGGGCTGGCCACAATGCTCGGGCTCGACCCTTTGATGGGTTTGCTGACGGGCTCGATCACTCTGGCGGGGGGACACGGTACCGGTGCGGCGTGGGGCACGGTGTTCAGTGAGAAGTACGGTCTGGCTTCTGCCTCCGAGCTGGCAATGGCCTCCGCGACGTTCGGGCTGGTGCTCGGTGGTTTGATCGGAGGACCGGTCGCTCGCTTGCTCATCAAGCGCGTGGAAGTACCCGGTTGCAATCAGCAGGACACGCCGCGACTGCCCAAGGGTTTTGAGCAGCCGAATAAAGAGCGCTCGATCACACCGTTTTCGTTTATCGAAACCCTGGCGCTGATTGCGGTCAGTTTGCTGGTAGGCAATCTGTTGAATGGGTTTTTGCAGGGGACGGCGTTCGAATTGCCAACCTTCGTATGCGTCCTGTTCGTCGGTGTGGTGCTGCGCAATGGTCTTTCGGCGCTTGGCCTGTATCAGGTGTTTGAGCGTGAAGTCTCGGTGCTGGGTAATGTCAGTCTGTCGTTGTTCCTGGCAATCGCCTTGATGTCACTGAAGTTGTGGGATCTGGCCGCGTTGGCCTTGCCGATCTTCATCATTCTGGCCGTGCAGGCGCTGGTCATGGCGCTGTTCGCGATCTTCGTGACGTTCCGGGTGATGGGGCGCAATTACGATGCGGCAGTGCTGGCGGCAGGGCATTGCGGTTTCGGGCTTGGCGCGACGCCGACCGCCATTGCCAACATGCAAGCGGTGACGCAGCGTTACGGGCCCTCGCAGATCGCATTTCTGGTGGTGCCGATGGTGGGCGCGTTCTTCATCGACATCATTAATGTCATCGTGATCAAGTTGTATTTGATGCTGCCGTTCTTCGTCGCCGTCTGAGTTTGATTCAGCCTCGAACGCAGGCATAAAAAATGCCCGTATCTTGCGATACGGGCATTTTTTTAACTGCGAAACGACGCTTAGATGGTCAGCGTCCAGTCGTAGTCGACGATCAACGGTGCGTGCTGCGAGAACCGTGGCTGACGCGGCAGGCGTGCACTGCGCACGAAGCGCCGCAGCCCTGGGGTCAGGATCTGATAGTCGAAGCGCCAGCCCAGATTGAGCATTTCGGCCTGTTCGTTATCCGGCCACCAGCTGTACTGGTCGCCTTCGCGGCTGACTTCGCGCAGCGCATCGACATAGCCCATGTTGCCGACAATCTCGTCCATCCAGGCGCGTTCTGGCGCCAGGAATCCCGGGGATTGCTGGCTGTCGCGCCAGTTTTTGATGTCGAGCTTCTGCTGCGCCACGTACAGCGAGCCACAATAAATGTACTCGCGACGTTTGCGTCGCTGTTTGTCCAGGTACTTGCCGAAGTCGTCCATGAGCTTGAACTTCTGGTTCAAGTCCTCATCGCCGTTCATCCCCGAAGGGAGCAGCAAGGTGGCAATACTGACTTTGTCGAAATCTGCTTGCAGGTAGCGCCCGTAGCGGTCGGCCGTCTCGAAACCGAGACCGCTGATGACAGCCTTCGGTTGCAACCGCGAATACAAAGCCACGCCACCTTGGGCAGGGACTTCAGCATCGCAGGCATAAAGGAAGTAGCCATCCAGTTGGAAGGCTGGGTCATCCAGTTCAAAGGCGGAGGCACGGGTGTCCTGCAGGCAGATGACGTCGGCATTCTGTGCTTGCAGCCAACTGAGCAAACCACGCTCGACTGCAGCCTGAATACCATTGACGTTCACACTGATGATCCGCATAAATGGCCCCAAAAATCGCGTGCGTGTATGATACACGGCGTCAAGCTAATTAGCTAAATCCGTGGTATTTGGGGTTTTTTTCATGCAAGCGTATCAGCGCGATTTCATTCGTTTTGCCATCGATCGCGGCGTTTTGCGCTTCGGTGAGTTCACCCTGAAGTCCGGACGCACCAGTCCTTACTTCTTCAATGCCGGCCTGTTCAACTCGGGTTCGGCCCTGGCGCAACTGGGGCGTTTCTACGCCGCAGCCATTGCTGAAAGCGGCATTCCCTTCGACGTCCTGTTCGGCCCGGCCTACAAAGGCATCCCGTTGGCGGCGACCACCGCCGTCGCGCTGGCCGAGCACCACGACCGTGACCTGCCATGGTGCTTCAACCGCAAGGAAGCCAAGGCCCACGGCGAAGGCGGCAGTCTGGTCGGCGCACCGCTGACCGGCGATGTACTGATCATCGACGACGTAATCACTGCCGGCACCGCAATTCGTGAAGTGATGCAAATCATCGCTTCCCAGGACGGCGCCAAGGCCGCCGGCGTGCTGATCGCGCTGAACCGCCAGGAGCGCGGCAACGGTGAATTGTCCGCCATCCAGGAAGTCGAGCGCGACTTCGGAATCCCGGTGATCAGCATTGTTTCGCTGAATCAGGTGCTGGAATTCCTCGCCGATGATCCGCAGCTCAAGCAGCATTTGCCAGCCGTGGAAGCCTATCGCGCCCAGTTCGGCGTTTAATGGCCTTGTAACAAACCTGTGGGAGCGTGCTTGCTCGCGAAAGCGGTGGGTCAGCTTGCATCAATGTTGAATGTGACGCCGTCTTCGCGAGCAAGCTCGCTCCCACAGGGATTGCGGTGCAAAAAAAGACCCCGCTCAGTCAGGCTGAGCGGGGTCTTTTTGTGTGCGCTAAGCCTTAAGGGCGCTTGCGATTGCTGATCAGCGTGCCCACACCGGTGTCGGTGAAGATTTCCAGGAGGATCGCGTTCGGCACGCGACCATCGATGATCAGCGAGCTACCCACGCCGCCCTGCACCGCTTCCAGTGCGCAACGAATCTTCGGCAGCATGCCGCCGTAGATGGTGCCGTCGGCAATCAGATCGTCGACCTGCTGTGTGCTCAGACCGGTCAGCACGGTGCCCGACTTGTCCATCAGGCCGGCGATGTTGGTCAGCAGCATCAGCTTCTCGGCTTTCAGTGCTTCGGCGACTTTGCCGGCCACCAAATCCGCGTTGATGTTGTACGACTCGCCGTTCTCACCCACACCAATCGGCGCGATCACCGGAATGAAGTTGCCTTTGACCAGCAAGTTCAGCAATTCGGTATTGATCCCGACCACTTCGCCCACCTGGCCGATGTCGATGATTTCCGGCTGGGTCATCTCCGGTGTCTGGCGGGTCACGGTGAGCTTCTTCGCCCGAATCAGCCCGGCGTCTTTACCGGTCAGGCCGATGGCGCTGCCGCCGTGGCGGTTGATCAGGTTGACGATGCTCTTGTTGACCTGGCCACCGAGGACCATTTCCACGACGTCCATGGTCGCGGCGTCCGTGACGCGCATGCCATCGACGAAGTGGCTTTCGATCGACAGGCGCTTGAGCAGATCACCGATCTGCGGGCCACCACCGTGCACGACCACCGGGTTGATGCCCACGGCTTTCATCAAGACGATGTCGCGGGCGAAGCCGGTTTTCAGCTCCTCGCTTTCCATCGCGTTGCCGCCGTATTTGATCACCAGGGTCTTGCCGACATAACGTCGGATGTAAGGCAACGCTTCGGACAGGACCTGGGCGGTATGGGCGGCGGCTTCGCGTTCGAGGGTCATTCAGGGCTCCGGGTGAATCAGAACGGTAGTTGGAGATCAGGTGCAACGCGTTTCAGTTGGGCGTGGAACACATCCTTGATGCGTTGCAATTCAGCCTCGTCATCGGCCTCGAAACGCAGCACCAGCACCGGTGTGGTGTTGGATGCGCGCACCAGGCCCCAGCCTTTGGCGTAATCGACTCGCACGCCGTCGATGGTGGTCAGGTCAGCGCCTGCGCCCCACTGTGCGTCGTGCAGAGCATCAATGATGCTGAATTTGCTCTCTTCGGTCACATGGATATTGATTTCCGGCGTAGAAATATCGTTCGGGAAGGTCGCAAACAGCTCTTCCGCGGTGGATTTTTCCTTGCTGAGGATCTCCAGCAGTCGTGCGGCGCTGTAGATGCCGTCGTCGAAACCGAACCAACGCTCCTTGAAGAAGATGTGCCCGCTCATTTCGCCGGCCAATAGCGCGCCGGATTGTTTCATTTTCTTTTTGATCAACGAATGGCCGGTCTTCCACATTAGCGGGCGACCGCCGTATTCCTTGATCAACGGCACCAGACGACGGGTGCATTTGACGTCGAAGATGATTTCCGCGTCCGGGTTGCGCGCGACCACGTCACGGGCGAACAGCATCAGCAGGCGATCCGGGTAGACGATGCTGCCAGTGTTGGTCACCACGCCGACGCGGTCGCCGTCGCCGTCGAAGGCCAGGCCGATATCGGCGTTGGTTTCCTTGACCTTGGCGATCAGGTCGACAAGGTTCTCAGGCTTGCCCGGATCCGGGTGATGGTTGGGGAAGTTGCCATCGACCTCGCAGAACAGCGGGATTACTTCGCAGTTCAGCGCTTCGATCAGTTGCGGGGCGATCACGCCGGCCGCGCCGTTGCCGCAGTCGACCACGACCTTCATGCGCCGGGCCAGTTTGATGTCCTGGACAATTTCGGTGTTGTAGCGGTCGAGGATTTCGACCTGAGTGACGCTGCCCGTGCCGCTGCTCAAATTGTTGCTCTTGAGGCGTTCATGCAGGGCCTGGATCTGTTCGTTGGCGAGGGTGTCGCCGGCGATGACGATCTTGAAACCGTTGTAGTTCGACGGGTTGTGGCTACCGGTGAGCATCACTCCGGATTTGCCGGCCAACACGTTGGCGGCGTAGTACAGCGCCGGCGTCGGTACCAGACCGACATCGCTGACGTGGCAGCCGCTCTCGGCGATACCGCGGATCAGCTCGGCAACCAGCTCCGGGCCGGACAGGCGACCGTCGCGGCCGACGGACACGTTTGGCTCACCTTGAGCGAGGCTCTGCGAACCGATGGCGCGGCCAATCCAGTAAGCGGTTTCGGCATTGAGGAATTCCGGCACGGTGCCGCGAATGTCATAGGCGCGGAAAATGCTGTCGGGCAGCGTCGGGGCGATCTTGGCTGGGGTGCTCATCTACGGAAATGCTCCATCTCGAAAGGGGCGGGACAGACCGACGAATCGTTCGACGGCAGGCTCAAACTGAAGGGTATGACGGCGTTTTCCACAGAGAGTTCGTGGTGTGAAAGGGCCATGACGCCTCGGCTGGCGTGGCTTTCGGCCGGCAAAACCTTGATTTACGGTGTTAAAACCTGTCGCACAAATTGCACAAATTCTGGGTGAGGGGATAAATCCCCTCACCACAATAATTTCTAACGGGTTACTTGGTGCCGGTGTGGCCGAAACCGCCGGTGCCGCGTTCGGTTTCGACGAATTCTTCAACCATTTCGAAATGCGCCTGCACTACCGGCACCAGCACCAGCTGCGCCAGACGTTCGCCGACGGTCATGGTGAAATCGGTCTGGCCACGGTTCCAGCAGGACACCATCAGCGGGCCCTGGTAATCGGAGTCGATCAGGCCGACGAGGTTGCCCAGCACGATGCCGTGCTTATGGCCCATACCCGAGCGCGGCAGGATCAGCGCGGCGAGGTTCGGGTCACCGATGTAAACCGACAGACCGGTGGGGATCAGCACGGTTTCACCCGGCTTGATCACGATGTCCTGCTCCAGCATGGCGCGCAGGTCGAGGCCGGCGGAGCCCGGTGTGGCGTATTGCGGCAGCGGGAAATCGGTACCGATGCGTGGGTCGAGGATCTTGGCTTGCAAAGCGTGCATGTAAATTAAACCTGGTTCAGACGTTCGGCGATAAAAGTGACCAGTTGGCGAGCGATCTTGCTCTTGCTGGTCTGGGCGAAAACCGTGGCGTGCAGCTCACGGTCAATCACACTGCAGGCGTTTTCTTCGCTGTTGAAGCCGATGCTCGGGTTGGCGACGTCGTTGGCGACGATCAAATCGAGATTCTTGTCCTTCAGCTTGCGTGCAGCGTAGTCGAGCAAGTGTTCGGTCTCGGCGGCAAAGCCGACACTGAACGGACGGTCGGGACGGGTCGCGATGGTGGCCAGAATGTCTGGATTGCGCACCATTTGCAGGACGAAGCCGTCACCGCTCGTAGGATCTTTCTTGAGTTTTTGCGGGGCGACGACTTCCGGGCGGTAGTCCGCAACGGCTGCCGAGGCGATGAACACGTCGCACGGGATCGCCGATTCGCAAGCCGCGAGCATGTCGCGGGCGCTGACCACATCGATGCGTGTAACGCGATCCGGCGTCGGCAGGTGCACCGGGCCGCTGATCAGCGTGACGCGGGCGCCGGCTTCAACCGCTGCTTCGGCGAGGGCAAAGCCCATTTTGCCGGAGCTGTGGTTGGTGATGTAGCGCACCGGGTCGATGTTTTCCTGGGTCGGGCCGGCGGTGATCACCACGTGTTTACCAGTCAGTGCCTGACGCTGGAAGCAGTCCGCCGCGCACTGTGCGAGGTCGGTGGCTTCCATCATGCGGCCCATGCCGACATCGCCGCAGGCCTGACTGCCCGAGGCCGGGCCGAAAGTCTTCAGGCCACGGCTTTCAAGGAGTTGCAGGTTGGCCTGGGTGGCCGGATCGCGCCACATCGCCTGATTCATGGCTGGCGCGAGAGCCACAACGGCGTCGGTGGCCAGCACCAAAGTGGTCAGCAAATCGTTGGCGATGCCTTGTGCCAGACGCGCGAGCAGGTCGGCGGTGGCCGGGGCGATCAGCACCAGATCGGCCCATTTCGCCAGCTCGATATGGCCCATCGCAGCTTCGGCGGCCGGGTCGAGCAAGTCGAGATGCACCGGGTGGCCGGACAGCGCCTGCATGGTCAGCGGGGTGATGAACTCGGCGCCGCCATGGGTCATGACCACGCGCACTTCGGCGCCCTGGTCGATCAGGCGACGAACCAGATCGGCGCTCTTGTAGGCCGCGATGCCGCCGCCGACGCCCAGAACGATGCGTTTCCGATACAGCCGCTGCATAGGTCTGCCTTTCATTTCGTGGGTGACATACGTGGCGAAACCCCCTCCCCAGGGTGAATTCGCCCGCAAAAAAGATGGGCTAAGATATCACAGCGACCGCTACGGAACAGCGGCGCCCACAGACAGGGAATGTGTATGAGTATTCGCGATTGGCCTGCGGCGGAACGCCCGCGGGAGAAGCTACTTGAACAGGGCTCGGGAAGCCTTTCCGATGCCGAATTACTGGCGATTTTTCTGCGCACCGGGGTCTCCGGCAAAAGCGCTGTGGACCTGGCGCGACACCTTTTGAGCCAGTTCGGCAGCCTGCGGGTTTTGCTCGAAGCCGATCTTGCCGCGTTCAGCGAACAATTGGGTTTGGGCCCGGCAAAGTACGCGCAACTGCAAGCGGTGCTGGAGATGGCGCGGCGGCATCTGGCCGAGCGTATGCGCAAGAAGCCGGCGCTGGAAAATCCCCAGGTGGTCCGTGATTACCTCAAAGCCATGCTGCGGCATGAGCCCCATGAGGTGTTCGGCTGTCTGTTTCTTGACTCAAAACACCAGGTGCTGAATTTCGAGGCGCTGTTTCGCGGCTCGATCGACAACACCAGCGTGCATCCCCGGGAGGTCGTGAAGCGTGCCTTGGCCAATAACGCCGCGGCGGTGATTCTGTGCCACAACCATCCGTCGGGGAATACTGATCCCAGTCAGGCTGATCGCTTGCTGACCAAACGGCTGCAAAAGGCGCTGGAGTTGGTTGATGTGCGAGTGCTCGATCACTTCATCATCGGTGATGGCGAGCCGCTGTCGATGGCGGAGTGTGGCTGGATGTAGTTCTCAGGGACAAACGCTAAACCCCTGTGGGAGCGAGCCTGTTCGTGAAGGCGGTGTGTCAGTCAGCATTTTTGTTACTGACGGACCGCTTTCGCGAGCAGGCTCGCTCCCACATTGGGAACTATGCAAGCAAGGTTATTTGAGGTTGACCTTGGAATAGTCCTGGCGGCCGAACGGGCTTACCGAATAACCCTGCACGTCTTTACGCGTCAGTGCATAGGCAGTCGGGTGCGCCAGCGGCAGCCACAACGCTTGCTGCTGAATCTGCGCTTGCGCCTGCTCATACAGCTTGGTGCGCACGCCTTGCTCGCTGGTGGTTTTGCCGGCGCTGATCAGCTTGTCCAGATCCGCGTTGCAGTAGCGGGCGAAGTTGGTGCCGGACTTGACCGCGGCGCAGGAAAACTGCGGCGTGAGGAAGTTGTCCGGGTCGCCGTTGTCACCGGCCCAACCCATGAACAGCAGGTCATGCTCGCCGGCCTTGGCCCGGCGAATCAGTTCGCCCCACTCGATCACGCGGATTTCCGCCTGAATGCCGATTTCCGCCAGATCCGATTGCAGCAGTTGCGCGCCGAGGCTTGGATTCGGGTTGAGCAGGCTGCCCGACGGACGCGTCCAGATGGTGGTCTGGAAACCGTCCTTCAAACCGGCCTTGGCCATCAGTGCCTTGGCCTTTGCCACATCGTGTGGATAACCCGGCAAGTTCTTCGCGTAGCTCCAGGTGTTCGGCGGATACGGGCCGTTGGCGGCTTCGGCGGTGTCTTCGAATACGGCTTTGATGTAGTTGGCCTTGTCGAAGGCGAGGTTGATCGCCTGGCGCACTTCCGGCTTGTCCAGCGGCGGATGCTGGCTGTTGATGCCGACGAAAGCGGTCATGAACGCGTCAGTCTTTTCGACTTTCAACGTCGGTTCTTTCAGCGCGGCCTGTACGTCGAGTGGTTTTGGCGACAGGGCGATCTGGCATTCGTTGCGCCGCAGTTTCTGCAGGCGCACGTTGGCGTCCGGTGTGATGGCGAAAATCAACGGATCGACCGCAGGCTTGCCGCCGAAGTAATCCGGGTTGGCCTTGTAGCGGATCGCTGCGTCTTTCTGGAAGCGGGTGAAAACGAATGGACCGGTGCCGATCGGCTGGCTGTTGAGTTTGTCGGTCGCGCCGGCCTTCATCAATTTGTCGGCGTATTCGGCGGAATAGATCGAGGCAAAGCCCATGCTCAGGGTGGCCAGGAACGTCGAGTCCGGGTGATCAAGGGTGAAGCGCACGGTCAGCGGATCAAGCGCGTCAATCTTCTTGATCAGTGCAGGCAACTGCATCGATTGCGCGTGCGGGAAGCCGCTTTGAGCGACCTTGTGCCACGGGTTGGCCGGGTCGAGCATGCGGTCGAAACTGAATTTGACGTCTTCGGCAGTCAGCTCACGGCTGGGTTTGAAATATTCAGTGGTATGAAACTTCACCTGTGGGCGCAGCTTGAATACATAAGTCAGGCCATCGGTGCTGACTTCCCAGCTGTCGGCGAGGCTCGGCACGACTTTGCCGCTGGCGGTGTCGAAATCCACCAGACGGTTCATCAGCACGTCGGCCGAGGCGTTGGTGGTGGTCAACGAGTTGTACTGCACCACGTCGAACCCTTCCGGGCTGGCCTCGGTGCAGACGCTCAGCGCGGCGGCCTGGGCCAATGGGCTCAGCAGGAGCGGGGCGAGCAACAGGGGTAGGGCAGCGAGGCGCATGGTCGGTTTCCTTTTACAGATCGAAGGCCCATCTGCAAGTGCAGTCTGGAAAAGGCCTACCCTAGAGGGCTGGATTACAAATGACTATCCCCTTTTTGCATTTTCAGGGCACAGTGACAGCGGTTTTTCAGACCGCGGCGTGCCGCAAAAAGTCTGAAACCCCCGCGCAGTCGATTTTCTGCGACGAGTGGTAAAAATCGATGCCGGCCTTTATCCAAAGCGTTCGCAGGCCGAAAAAGTGCCTTTTTAGCGATTGATTGCACACCGAATGTTGTTGCACCCCGGTCTTTCTGGTATAAAGCAGCGCTCTTTTCTAGGGGCCCGGTTCCTTCACTGTAGGTGTAGCCGGTAAGACCTCTAAAGAAACGCGGCGCCTGGCGCCAAATGACTGAGAGATTAAGCGGCCAACCCATGCCGGGTTGGGCATGTGGTTTTAGAGGGCTGAGGCATGTCGAGAGTATGTCAAGTTACCGGTAAGGGTCCGGTGACTGGGAATAACATTTCCCACGCAAACAACAAAACCCGTCGTCGTTTCCTGCCGAACCTGCAGCATCACCGCTTCTGGGTTGAAGAAGAGAAACGTTTTGTGCGTCTGCGCGTATCTGCCAAAGGCATGCGTATCATCGACAAGCGTGGCATCACTGTCGTGCTCGCCGAACTTCGCCGCG
This sequence comes from Pseudomonas fluorescens, assembly GCF_001648775.1. Classification (GTDB taxonomy): domain Bacteria; phylum Pseudomonadota; class Gammaproteobacteria; order Pseudomonadales; family Pseudomonadaceae; genus Aquipseudomonas; species Aquipseudomonas fluorescens_M. The sequence goes on along the minus strand of NZ_LVEJ01000001.1, from coordinate 267,905 downwards.
ATGGCAAGATTTAAGGGAGCTAATCATGCGTGAATTGATTCGTTTGATCTCGAGCGCCGGTACTGGTCACTTCTACACTACCGACAAGAACAAGCGTACTACCCCGGACAAAATCGAGATCAAGAAATATGATCCGGTTGTTCGCAAGCACGTGATCTACAAGGAAGGCAAAATCAAGTAATTGATTTTTCCCGACTTACAAAAAAGGCCCGTATCTCACGATACGGGCCTTTTTTGTTGTTTCGGATTTTGTGTTTCCTGTTCTGGCCCCTTCGCGAGCAGGCTCGCTCCCACAATGGAATACGGTTCAATGTGGGAGCGAGCCTGCTCGCGAAGGCGCCGGTAAGATCAGGGAAAATCCTTAAGCCTTCTGTTCAAAGATCACATAGACCTTGCGGCAAGCCTCCAGCACTTCCCAGGTCCCACGAAACCCCGCCGGAATCACAAACCGGTCGCCAACACGCAAGGTCTTGGCATTGCCATCGCTGTCACGCAGCACCGAAACGCCCTGCAAAATTTCGCAGTACTCATGCTCGGTGTAATTCACCGTCCACTGTCCGACTGCACCTTCCCAAACGCCGACGCCCATCTGCCCACAAGGGCTTTCATATTGATGAAACACCGCTTGTTCCGGATCGCCCTTGAGCACTTTGGCCGGGTCCGGGCGATAGCGCTCGGCTTCGCTGCTGGTCAGGCTGATGTCGACGACGTTCTGGATGTTCATTGTTGTTTTCTCCCGTGATGACGGCGCGATGGTTGGAATGGGCGAAAGTCTATGTTTATTAAAATGAACACCGCAAGGCCGTATAGCGCGCTTATGTCAAATATATTGAAACAACCCCGGCCGCTGGTTTAGGGTGGCGGGTGCCATGGGCCGAAATGCAGGCTGGCCGGGCAGAATTTTTGAGGACGCTGGCGAAGATCGCGCGGCGCTCGTATTCAACAAGAGGAGGACACTTAAATGACCACCCTGACTCGTGCCGACTGGGAACAACGCGCCCGCGACCTGAAGATCGAAGGCCGCGCTTACCTCAACGGCGAATACACCGACGCGGTCTCCGGCGAGACCTTCGAATGCATCAGCCCGGTCGATGGCCGTCTGCTCGGCAAGATTGCCAGCTGTGACGCCGCCGACGCTCAGCGCGCCGTGGAAAACGCCCGCGCCACGTTCAATTCCGGCGTGTGGTCGCGCCTGGCACCGACCAAACGCAAAGCCACCATGATCCGTTTTGCCGGCCTGCTCAAGCAGCACGCCGAAGAACTGGCTCTGCTCGAAACGCTCGACATGGGCAAGCCGATCAGCGATTCGCTGTACATCGACGTTCCCGGCGCGGCGCAAGCGCTGAGCTGGAGCGGCGAAGCGATCGACAAGATCTACGACGAAGTCGCCGCTACGCCGCACGATCAGCTCGGTCTGGTAACCCGCGAGCCCGTGGGCGTGGTCGGCGCCATCGTGCCGTGGAACTTCCCGCTGATGATGGCCTGCTGGAAACTCGGCCCGGCGCTGTCGACCGGTAACTCGGTGATCCTCAAACCGTCGGAAAAATCCCCGCTGACCGCTATCCGCATCGCTGCGCTGGCCGTTGAAGCCGGTATTCCGAAAGGCGTGCTCAACGTGCTGCCGGGTTATGGTCACACCGTTGGCAAGGCACTGGCCCTGCACAACGATGTCGATACGCTGGTGTTCACCGGTTCGACCAAGATCGCCAAGCAACTGATGATCTACTCCGGCGAATCGAACATGAAACGCGTCTGGCTCGAAGCCGGTGGCAAGAGCCCGAACATCGTCTTTGCCGATGCGCCGGATCTGCAAGCTGCAGCCGAATCCGCTGCCAGCGCCATCGCCTTCAACCAGGGCGAAGTCTGCACCGCCGGCTCGCGTCTGTTGGTCGAGCGTTCGATCAAGGACACATTCCTGCCGATGGTGATTGAGGCGCTGAAAACCTGGAAGCCGGGCAACCCGCTGGATCCGGCCACCAACGTCGGTGCGCTGGTCGATACCCAGCAAATGAACACCGTGCTGTCGTACATCGAGTCCGGTCATAGCGATGGCGCGAAACTGGTGGCTGGCGGTAAACGCATTCTTCAGGAAACCGGTGGCACCTACGTTGAACCGACGATTTTCGACGGCGTGAGCAACGCGATGAAGATCGCTCAGGAAGAGATCTTCGGCCCGGTGCTGTCGGTGATCGCTTTTGACACCGCTGAAGAAGCGATCCAGATCGCCAACGACACGCCGTACGGTCTGGCCGCAGCAGTCTGGACCCAAGACATCTCCAAGGCGCACCTGACCGCCAAGGCACTGCGCGCGGGTAGCGTGTGGGTCAATCAGTACGATGGCGGCGACATGACCGCGCCGTTCGGCGGTTTCAAGCAGTCGGGCAACGGCCGCGATAAATCGCTGCACGCGTTCGACAAGTACACCGAGCTGAAAGCGACGTGGATCAAGCTGTAAGCCGCTGAGGGGAGCCTGATTCAATCAGGCTCCCAAACCAGACAGAGATCCCCTGTGGGAGCGAGCTTGCTCGCGAAGGCGGTGTATCAGTCAGCAAATCTGCTGAATGTGAAACCGTATTCGCGAGCAAGCTCGCTCCCACAGTGGTTTTGTGGTGCACATAAAAATAATCCACAGGAGCGTGGAACATGCGGTGGGCGACGTATTTCGCCGTGTTGGCGTCTGTCTTGAGTGTCGGCCTGGCCCTGGGGGTCAGCATGCCGTTGGTGTCATTGCGTCTGGAGGGTTGGGGGTACGGCGCCTTCGCCATCGGCGTGATGGCAGCAATGCCAGCGATTGGCGTGTTGTTGGGCGCGAAGATTTCCAGCCATCTGGCGGCACGTTTCGGCACGGCGAACCTGATGCGCCTGTGCCTGTGGGCCGGGGCGTTGTCGATCGGCTTGTTGGCGCTGTTGCCGAGTTACCCGATCTGGCTGGTGCTGCGCCTGATGATCGGCGTGATCCTGACCATCGTGTTCATCCTCGGTGAAAGCTGGATCAATCAACTGGTGGTCGAAAACTGGCGCGGACGCCTGGTGGCGCTGTATGGCAGCAGTTATGCCTTGAGCCAACTGTCTGGGCCGTTGCTGCTGGGGGCACTGGGTACCGAGCATGATTACGGTTTCTGGGTCGGTGTCGCTTTGCTGCTGGTGTCGCCTCTGCTGTTACTGGGCCGCAGCGGTGCGCCGAGCAGTGAGGCCAGCAGCGTCACGTTCCGCGAGTTGTGGGGCTTCGCCCGCGAGCTGCCGGCGATTGCCTGGGCGGTGTCGTTGTTCGCCGCGTTCGAGGCGATGATCCTGACGTTGCTACCGGTGTATTGCCTGCAACAGGGCTTCACTGCCGAGATCGCCTTGGCGATGGTCAGTACCGTGGTGGTCGGGGATGCGTTGCTGCAACTGCCGATTGGAGCACTGGCCGATTATCTGTCGCGACGTACGTTGTTCGCGGGTTGTGCGGTGGTGTTGATGCTGTCGAGCCTGGCGATTCCGCTGTTGCTCGATACGCTGCTGATCTGGCCGTTGTGGGTGCTGTTCGGAGCGAGTGCTGGTGGTTTGTTTACGCTGTCGCTGATTTTGATTGGCGAGCGTTATCGCGACGATGCGCTGGTGCGTGCCAATGCGCACATCGCGCAACTGTGGGGCGTAGGCTGTCTGATCGGGCCGCTGGCGGCGGGGGCGGGCAGTCAGTGGATCAGCGGGCATGCATTGCCGTTGTTGATGGCGATTGGGGCATTTGGTTTGGTGATTTTACTGATGCGGCAAGGTGCATTTGGCACTGTGGCCGAACCTGCCTGACCTGAACCTGAACCTGAACCTGAACTGAGTGATGACCTGTGGCGAGGGAGCAAGCTCCCTCGCCACAGTCAGACTCTATTTGCTCACAGCATCCGCTCAAGGCCGACAGTGGTGCTGAACCACGCATTGAACCGTCGCCACCAACTCCCCGGCTCTTTGGTTAGCGTATGCATCTGGCCATTGTCTTCGGTGACCCAGACAATCTGGCCATCCTGCAATTTCGCCTGATAACTCAACGCCGGCGCCATACCTTGCAAAGCCAGTTCGCGCACATGCTCGGCCAGTTCCGGGCTGTCGACCAACACCCCGACTTCGGTGTTCCAGAGCACCGAGCGCGGGTCGAAGTTGAACGAGCCGATAAACGACTTCTGGCGATCGAAAATCATCGCCTTGCTGTGCAAGCTCGAATCCGAGCCGCGGAACGACTTGCTGTAAAACACGTGCGGACCGCTGCCATAGTTATCCCCAGGCTGGCGCCGCAGTTCATACAGCTTCACACCATGTTCCAACAAGGCTTTGCGATACGGCGCGTACCCGCCGTGCACGGCCGGCACGTCGGTGGCTTCCAGCGAATTGGTCAAAAGGCTCACGGATACACCGGCATCGGCACGCCCGGTCAGATAGACCAGTCCCGGTTGGCCCGGCACGAAGTACGCCGAAATCATCACCAGCTCTTTGCTCACGCCTCTCAGTTCGGGTGCCAGTTGCGTGGTCAGCAGCAATTGCGAGTCCGGCTCACCCTTAGCCAACACTTTGCTTGGCGCATCCCACAACGCCTGATTCCATGCCCAGATCAGCTCTTTGCGCCAGATATCCATGCGCGGCGCAGTCTTGAAGGTCATCAACTGTTGATACAGCGCGTGGTTCTGTTGGCGGGTGGCGTCCAGCGACTCTTCCAGTCGTGTGCGGGTGTTCTGTAGATCCTTGGCGCTCGGTTTGCTGGAGAGGAATTCGTCGATCGGCTTGCTCAGCGCGCTGTTCCAGTACTGGTCGAAACTGTGCCCGAGCTGCTCGGCGACCGGCCCGACGCTGAGCATGTCGATGTCGGTGAAATTCAGGTTCGGCTCGGCATCGAAATATTCGTCACCCAGATTGCGCCCGCCGACGATGGCCGCGCTGTTGTCGGCCAGCCACAGTTTGTTGTGCATGCGTCGGTGTTGCAGCGACAGATTGAACAAGCGCCCCGCCGCGCGGGTGACGCCAGTGCTGCGGCCCAGATGCAGAGGGTTGAACAGGCGAATCTGGATCTGCGGATGCGCCGCCAGGGTGGCGATGATCTGGTCGAGGCCATCGCTGGTGGTGTCGTCGAGCAGGATGCGCACGCGCACCCCCCGGTCGGCAGCCTTGAGCAGTTCCTCGACCAGCATCCGCGTGCTGATGCCGTCGTGGACGATGTAGTACTGCAGATCGAGGCTCGTCTGGGCGTTGCGGATCAGTTCGGCGCGCGCGGTAAACGCTTCACTGCTGTTGGACAGCAGGCGAAAACCCGAGCGGCCCTGATAAGGCGCCGCTTGGGCCTGGATCGACCGGCCGAAGCTGGAGTCGGACGCGGGCAATGCCTGGCTGGGTTCGCGCGGCACGTCGAGGGTGGCACAACCACTCAGGAACGAGGCGAGTAACAGCAGAGCGGGGAGGGACTGTCTGAAGCTCACGTAGGATCGTTCCGATTGGCGGCAAGGGTCGGCATATGGACGCTGGGCTCTGCAGAAAGGTCAGTCGGTTGCGGCCAATAGTTTGATCGCTGTCGCGCCGACTTTGCGCACCGCTTCTTCGATTTGCGGTGTTGGTTTGGCAGCGTAGTTCATGCGCAGGCAATTGCGGTACTTGCCCGAAGCGGAAAAGATACTGCCAACAGCAATCTGTACGCCTTGGTCGTGCAGCGCACGATTCAGTTTCAAGGTATCGAAGCCCTCCGGCAATTCGACCCAAAGCATGAAGCTGCCTTGTGGGCGGCTGGCGCGCGTACCCACCGGGAAATAGCGCGTGACCCAATCGATCATCATGTCGCGATTACGTTGGTATTGCGTGCGCATCCGCCGCAAATGCGGTTCGAAATGCCCCGCTTTGAGAAATTCGGCTATAGCGATCTGCGGCTGCGGCGCAGTCGATCCGGTGCTGATGTATTTCATGTGCAGCACCCGTTCCAGATAGCGGCCCGGGGCGACCCAGCCAATCCGCAGCCCCGGCGCCAGGGTTTTGGAAAACGAACTGCAGAGCAACACGCGGCCATCTTCGTCAAAGGACTTGATCGTGCGCGGGCGCGGGTAGGTGTAGGCCAGCTCGCCATACACATCGTCCTCGATGATCGCCACGTCGAAGCGCTGCGCGAGGTTGAGCAGGGCGCGTTTGCGCGACTCCGGCATGATGTAGCCGAGCGGATTGTTGCAGTTCGGGGTGAGCTGGATGACCTTGATCGGCCATTGTTCCAGCGCCAGTTCCAGCGCTTCGAGGCTGATGCCGGTGAGCGGGTCGGTGGGGATTTCCAGGGCTTTCATGCCGAGGCCTTTCAGCGTCTGCATGGCGCCGTGAAAACTTGGCGAGTCCACCGCAACGATATCGCCCGGCTCGCAGATTGCGTGGATGCTGGTGGACAGCGCTTCGTGGCAACCGGTGGTGACGACCAGATCGCTGGCGCTCAGTTGGCAACCGGAGTCGAGCATCAGCCGAGCAATCTGCTCGCGCAGTTCGAGGGTGCCGTGGATGTTGTCGTAATACAGACCGGGCATGTCCTGGCGACGGCTGATTCGCGCCAGTCCGCGCAACAGCGGTTTCATGGTCGGTGAGCTGATGTCCGGCATGCCGCGACCCAGTTGCACGACATCCTTGCGCGGCACCGCGCGAATCAGCTCCAGCACCTGATCCCATTGCGAAATTTCCACCGGTCGTTGCGCCGGTCTACCCACGGCGGGCAGCTCCGGCAACTCGCGGCCGACCGGGACAAAGTAGCCGGACTTGGGTTTCGGCGTGGCCAGGCCGCTGTCTTCGAGTACGCGATAAGCCTGCTGCACCGTGCTCAGGCTGACCCCGTGTTCGACGCTCAGAGCACGCACCGACGGCAGCCGGTCACCGGGACGATAGAAGCCGTTTTCGATGCGCGTGCCGAGCAATTCGGCGAGGTTTACGTAGAGGGTCATGGGCGCTGCCTCGGTGCAGGTGATTCGATAAACCAGTACAGATTGAGTAACAAAGGACAATTCAGTCCGCAAAGCGGCAAATCTGTATGGAGTTAATACAGTTGCTTTGAATCTGTAATGGTTTCGCTCGCCCGCGCATCATGGAATCTCTGGCTACCCAAGTAAACAGGAGCGACAAAAATGAACGGCTTGAGCGATGTGCGGCTGACGTTACACAGTCAGGAACTGGCGGCAGGGCAAAAGGATCGTGCGCGCAACGAGATCATGCGTAACGCACCGTCCGGCCTGAGCCGCTGGGGTCTGATGTGGCATCGCCTGCACACGCGCAGGGCGTTGCTGGCGCTGACGGCGGATCAGCTCAAGGACATCGGGCTGACCCGAGAGCAGGCGCTGGAGGAGGGGTTGAAGCCGTTCTGGCGGATCTGAGATCTGTATTGTTCTTGCCGGCCCCTTCGCGAGCAGGCTCGCTCCCACATTGATCTTCGGTGGATACAACATTCCAAACCACCGCATATCCCTTGTGGGAGCGAGCCTGCTCGCGAAAGCGGCCTCAGGATCACTGCAAAACCATCAGACCAACTCTTTGAGGCGATGCCACAACATCCCCAACGCCAACAACGGCGAGCGCAAATGCTTGCCGCCCGGGAAGGTGATGTGCGGCACCTTGGCAAACAGGTCAAAACCACCGCTGTGTTGCCCGCTGATCGCCTCGGCGAGCAACTTGCCCGCCAAGTGTGTGGCATTCACCCCGTGCCCGGAATAGGCCTGGGCGTAATACACATTCGGCTGTTCCGCAAGCCGACCGATCTGCGGCAAACGGTTGGCACCGATGCCGATCATGCCGCCCCATTGAAAGTCGATCTTCACGCCAGCCAGTTGCGGGAAGACCTCGAGCATCTTCGGCTGCATATACGCGGCGATGTCTTTTGGATCCCGTCCCGAGTAATGGCAGGCACCGCCGAACAACAAACGCCGATCCGCCGAGAGTCGGTAGTAATCCAGCGCCACTCGCTGATCACAGACCGCCATGTTCTGCGGCAGCAGGTTGTGCGCCTGTTTTTCGCTCAACGGCTCGGTGGCGATGATGTAGCTGCCGGCGGGCAGGACTTTGCCGCTGAGTTGCGGATTCAGGCCATTGAGATAGGCATTGCAGCCGAGCACCAGGGTCTTCGCGCGGACCGAGCCTTGCGCCGTGTGCACCTTCACTTCAGGGCCGTAATCGATACGCGTCACTGCGCAATGTTCGAACAGTTTTACGCCCAACTGCTGCGCCGCTGCCGCTTCGCCCAAGGCCAGGTTCAGCGGATGCAGATGCCCGGAACCCATGTCGATCAAGCCGCCGACATAACGCGTGGAACCGACCACCGTGTGCATTTCGCTGGCTTGCAACAGACGTGTTTCGTAGCGATAACCGAGACCGCGCAGTTCCTCGGCGTCTTCGGCAAAACCTTCAAGGTCGGCGGGCTTGTTGGCGAGGTCGCAGTAGCCCCAGGTCAGGTCGCAGGCAATCTGAAAACGCTCGACGCGCTGGCGAACGATTTCCACCGCCTCGAGGCCCATGAGTTTCATCTCGCGCACGCCGTCGGCTCCGACGACGTTGGCGAACTGATCGAGGCCGTGACCGACGCCGCGAATCAGTTGTCCGCCGTTGCGACCGCTGGCGCCCCAACCGATCTTGTGCGCTTCCAGCAACACTACGCTGAGCCCGCGTTCGGCCAGTTCCAGTGCGGTGTTCAACCCGGAAAAGCCGCCGCCAACCACGCACACATCGGCCACCACTTCACCTTGCAGCGCAGGGTGATCCGGCTGCGGCAGGCTGCTGGCGGCGTAGTAAGAGGCAACGTGGGGTTGGCTCGCGAAGGTGTCGGCGCGGGCGGTCATGGGCGTCATCCTGAGGCGTGGGTGTCGAAAAAATTTGACGGAGCATAAGCCGCACGCCCGAACGCGGGCAACACTGGTCGGCCGGCGGTGTCTGGATCGCGGCTTTTGCGGCACAATTGCCGCCTATTTCATCTCGGTCACCGCTGCAATGAGCTGCAACAGCCAGAAAATCCGCGCCCTGCGCCAGCAGATTCCCTCGTTCGAGTGCGTGCCCGGCTGCCACGATTGCTGCGGTCCGGTGACCACTTCGCCGGAAGAAATGGCCCGCTTGCCGCGCAAGACCCGCGCCGAACAGGATGCGGCGATGGAAGAGTTGAACTGTGTGCACCTGGGGCCGAATGGTTGCACGGTGTATGAAGAGCGGCCGCTGATTTGCCGGCTGTTCGGCACGACCAAAACCTTGCCTTGCCCGAATGAGCGACGACCGGTGGAGCTGATTCATCCGCGGGTGGAGAAGCAGATTTTCGAGTACATGGCGGCGAATCGGCAGGTGTTGGTTTAACGCGTTCACTCGGAACCGAGTCGACGCTTTCGCGAGCAGGCTCGCTCCCACATTTGGAATGCATTCCCCTGTGGGAGCGAGCCTGCTCGCGAATGGAGCGCCACCGATCTTCAATCCGGAATAGGTAAGCTCAGGCTCTCTTTCACCTCTTCCATGACGATATAACTCTTCGACTCCCGCACATGCGGCAGCTTCAACAGAATGTCGCCCAGTAACTTGCGGTACGAGGCCATCTCGGAAATCCGCGCCTTCACCAGATAGTCGAAATCCCCTGACACCAGATGACACTCCAGCACGTGCGGCAATTTCAGCACCGCGCGTCGGAACTCTTCGAAAGTGTCGCCGGATTTGTAGTCGAGGCTGATCTCGACAAACACCAGCAAGCTACCCTTCAAGTGCTGCGGATTCAGCCGGGCGTTGTAGCCCATGATGATCCCTTCGCGCTCCAGACGCCGTACCCGCTCGGTGCATGGTGTGGTCGACAGCCCGACCTTCTCGCCGAGTTCGGTAAAGGAAATCCGCCCGTCCGCCTGCAGAATCCGCAAGATGTTGCGGTCGATCTTGTCCAGCTCACGTTTGGTCTGAGTGTTGGTACGCATAGGGGATGCGCCTCTGTGAAAGGGGTTTTTGCCGAGAATTGTCGCCAAATATAGGCGCTTATATAGTGAAAAGCACTGGCATTTCTTTTTTACACTGCGCGCATCATTGCTCTAACAACAGACGTACGCGGCCCTGCCGCGATGAGGGATACAAAAATGCGCGTAATGGTCTTGGGTAGCGGCGTCATCGGTACCGCCAGTGCTTACTATCTGGCCCGTGCCGGGTTTGAAGTGGTGGTGGTCGACCGGCAGCCGGCTGCGGCCATGGAGACCAGCTTCGCCAACGCCGGCCAGGTCTCGCCGGGCTACGCCTCGCCGTGGGCCGCGCCGGGCGTGCCGCTGAAGGCGATCAAATGGCTGCTGCAACGCCACGCCCCTCTCGCGATCAAGGCCACCGCCGACATCGACCAGTACCTGTGGATGGCGCAGATGCTGCGCAACTGCACCGCCAACCGTTACGCGGTGAACAAAGAGCGCATGGTCCGCCTGTCCGAGTACAGCCGCGATTGCCTCGACGAATTGCGCGCCGAAACCGGCATCGCCTACGAAGGCCGCAGCCTCGGCACCACTCAATTGTTCCGCACTCAGGCGCAGCTCGATGGCGCCGCCAAAGACATCGCCGTGCTGAAAGAATCCGGCGTGCCGTTTGAAGTCCTCGACCGCGCCGGCATTGCCCGCGTCGAGCCAGCCTTGGCGGGTGTGACTGACATCCTCGCCGGTGCCCTGCGCCTGCCGAACGATCAGACCGGCGACTGCCAGATGTTCACCACGCGTCTCGCCGAAATGGCGGTGAAACTCGGTGTCGAATTCCGCTTCGGCCAGGACATCCAGAAGCTCGACTACGCCGGTGATCGCATCAACGGTGTGTGGATCGACGGCAAGCTGGAAACCGCCGACCGCTACGTGCTGGCACTCGGCAGTTACTCGCCGCAACTGCTCAAGCCGCTGGGCATCAAAGCCCCGGTGTATCCGCTCAAGGGTTACTCGCTGACCGTGCCGATCACCAACCCGGCGATGGCCCCGACTTCGACTATTCTCGACGAGACCTACAAGGTCGCGATCACCCGTTTCGACAACCGCATCCGCGTCGGCGGCATGGCCGAAATCGCCGGTTTTGACCTGTCGCTGAACCCGCGTCGCCGCGAAACCCTGGAGATGATCGTCAACGACCTTTATCCTCAGGGCGGTAATCTGGCCGAGGCGAGTTTCTGGACCGGTCTGCGTCCGACCACCCCGGACGGTACACCGATTGTTGGCGCCACGCCGTTCAAGAACCTGTTCCTCAATACCGGTCACGGCACGCTCGGTTGGACCATGGCGTGCGGTTCCGGTCGCTTGCTGGCAGACCTGATGGCGAAGAAAAAGCCGCAGATCAGTGCCGAAGGCCTCGATATTTCCCGTTATGGCAACAAAACCCAGGAGTCCGCAAAACATGTCAATCCAGCGCCAGCTCACCAATGAGCGCATGAGTCAGATCGTCAGCCACAACGGCACCGTGTATCTGGCCGGGCAGGTCGGCGACGACTTCGACGCCGGGATTGAACAGCAGACCCGTGACGTACTGGCCAATATCGAGCGTTTGCTTGATCTGGCCGGCACCGACAAACAGCATTTGCTGTCGGCGACGATCTACCTGAACGACATCGAAGCGCATTTTGCCGGGATGAACTCGGTGTGGGACCAGTGGCTGCCAAAAGGCACTGCCCCGGCCCGTGCCACCGTCGAAGCGAAAATGGCCAAGCCGAGCATTCTGGTAGAAATCTCTATCGTCGCCGCGCTGCCGTAACCGTTGTAAAGATCCCTCTCCCGGCGCTGTTGGCGGTTCACGTCGTCAGTCGGCGCCGGTTTTTCTTCCCATGACCGCCTAGAAGTCTGCCGCCATGCGTCCTGCCCGTGCCCTGATCGACCTAGAAGCCCTGCGCCACAACTACCGAATTGCCCGCGAAGTCACCGGCGCCAAGGCGCTTGCGGTGATCAAGGCCGATGCGTACGGACATGGCGCGGTGCGCTGCGCCCAGGCGCTGGAAGCCGAGGCCGACGGATTTGCCGTCGCCTGCATCGAGGAGGCTTTGGAGTTGCGCGCGGCCGGCATCAAGGCCCCGGTATTGTTGCTCGAAGGCATCTTCGAAGCCGATGAGCTTGCGCTGATCGTCGAGCACGATTTCTGGACCGTGGTGCACTCGCTGTGGCAGCTCGAAGCGATCGAGCAGGCGGCACTGAGCAAACCGATCACGGTGTGGCTGAAGCTCGATTCGGGCATGCACCGCGTGGGTCTGCATCCAAAGGATTATCCGGCGGCTTATCAGCGCCTGCTGGCGAGCGGCAAAGTGGCGAAAATTGTGTTGATGAGCCACTTCGCCCGCGCCGATGAGCTGCACGCGCAGAGCAGCACCGAGCAAGTCGCGGTGTTTGAAGCGGCGCGTCAGGGTTTGGCGGCGGAAGTCAGCCTGCGTAACTCGCCTGCCGTACTTGGCTGGCCACAGATTCATAGTGATTGGGTGCGCCCGGGCATCATGCTCTACGGTGCGACACCGTTCGAAGAAGCCAACGCCGTTGCCGATCGTTTGCAACCGGTGATGACCCTGGAATCGAAAGTCATCTGCGTACGTGAGCTGCCCGCCGGTGAGCCAGTGGGTTACGGCGCCAAATTCATCACCGACAAGCCGATGCGCATCGGCGTGGTCGCCATGGGGTATGCCGACGGCTACCCGCGTCAGGCGCCGACCGGTACGCCGGTGTTGGTGGCGGGTAAACGCAGTCGCATTCTCGGTCGTGTGTCGATGGACATGCTTTGCATCGATCTCACCGACGTGCCGGAAGCCGACCTCGGTTCGATCGTCGAACTGTGGGGCAAAAACATCCTCGCCAGCGAAGTGGCGCAGTGGGCCGACACCATCCCGTACCAGATCTTCTGCAACCTGCGTCGGGTGCCAAGGCTCTATTCCGAGGGTTGACGCCGCTGCGGGGGCCAAGTGTTGTAAATACTGAACGCTGTCGCCATGATAACGCTCAATATTCTTACAACATCAGGAGGCTCCCGCCTTGGACGTCGGTGAACGACTGCAATCGATCCGCAAGCTCAAAGGGCTTTCCCAGCGTGAACTCGCCAAACGCGCGGGCGTCACCAACAGCACCATTTCGATGATCGAAAAGAACAGCGTCAGCCCTTCGATCAGTTCGCTGAGGAAGGTTCTTGGCGGCATCCCCATGTCCATGGTCGAGTTCTTTTCCGAAGAAATCCTGCAGGAAATCCCGACCCAGATCGTCTACAAGGCCAACGAGCTGATCGACATTTCCGACGGCGCCGTGACCATGAAACTGGTCGGCCGTGCGCACCCCAGCCGCGCCATCGCCTTTCTCAACGAAATCTACCCGCCGGGCGCCGATACCGGCGAAGAAATGCTCACCCATGAAGGCGAGGAAACCGGGATTCTGGTGGAAGGTCGACTGGAACTGGTGGTGGGTCTGGAAACTTTTATTCTCGAAGCCGGTGACAGCTACTACTTTGAAAGTACCAAGCCGCATCGTTTCCGTAATCCGTTCGACTTGCCTGCGCGACTAATCAGCGCAGCCACGCCGGCAAACTTTTAAACCAAGAGGCGCCAGGCCATTACGGCCAAGGCACCCAAGCTGTTTTACCGATGCGCAACAAGACCCCTTCAATCATGGGGTTGTTTCAGTGTGGCGGGCTACCCGCTATACTTGCGCCCGCCTGCGAACCGTGGCCGCAGGCGTGAATAGCCACCATTGAGGGTGAACGCGTGAATCTAATTATGAAAATGCTGGCTGCACCAGCAACCGTATTGGCCCTCTGGGCTGTCAGCGCTCAAGCTGCGACGAATGACGACATTGCCAAACGCCTCGAGCCCGTCGGCCAGGTGTGTGTTCAAGGGCAGGAATGCAAGGGGATGGAAGTGGCTGCGACTGCCGGCGGCGGTGGCGGTGCGAAGACTCCGGATGAAGTGATTGCCAAACATTGCAACGCTTGCCACGGTACTGGCCTGTTGGGCGCGCCGAAAATTGGTGATGCCGGCGCCTGGAAAGACCGCGCCGATCATCAGGGCGGCCTCGACGGGCTGTTGGCCAAAGCCATTACCGGCCTGAACGCGATGCCGCCAAAAGGCACCTGCGCCGATTGCTCGGATGACGAGTTGAAGGGCGCAATCCAGAAGATGTCCGGCCTGAAATAAGCCGCGCTTCTGATGAAAAAAACCGTCTTCGGACGGTTTTTTTGTGCCTGCGATTCAAGAGCCCCTCACCCTCACCCCAGCCCTCTCCCAGAGGGAGAGGGGGCCGATCGAGGTGTCTGGCGTCCGACATCGACCTGAAAGACCTTAGCGATTATGGATTCAGCAAAGCTATTTCACGTCGGCGTACCTCCCCAATATCCCCCAATCAGTCCCCTCTACCTCTGGGAGAGGGCTAGGGTGAGGGAAATCTGACTCTGTTCATTGCAGCAAACTCAAGGCAAGCTCGGTCTACCCCTATTCACGGAACGGGCAGGAGGCTTCAGATGGTGCAGTTGTGTTCGATCGAACAGGCAGTGGATGACGTGCTGGCACGCTTGCCGGCACATATCCACATGGGCATGCCGCTGGGCCTGGGCAAACCCAATCACTTCGTCAACGCGCTGTACCGACGAATCAAAGAGCTGCCCGAGCGGCAGCTGACGATCTACACCGCGCTGTGCCTCGGCCGCCCGACGTTGGGCGATGGTTTGCAGAAGCGCTTTATCGAACCCTTCGTCGAGCGCGTCTTCGGCGACTACCCGGAATTCGATTTCCTCGCCGACCTGCACCGCGACAGCCTGCCCGCCAACATCCGCATCGAACAGTTCTTCATGCAACCCGGCAGCCTGCTCAACAGCGCGCCGGCTCAGCAGGATTACGTCAGCAGCAACTACAGCCACGCCGCTCGCGACATCAACGCCGCCGGGCTGAATCTGGTCGCGCAGTTGCTCGCCAGTAGCAGCGAACACCCGGATCGCCTGAGTCTGAGTTGCAACCCGGACATCACCCTCGACCTGTTGCCGATGATCGCCAAGCGTCGCCAAGCCGGGGACACCATTTTGCTGGTCGGCCAGGTTCACACCGATCTGCCGTACATGCCCGGCGATGCTGAAGTCGATATCGACACCTTCGACTTGCTGATCGACGCCAAGGACAGCAGCACGCTATTTTCCACGCCGAACATGCCGGTGGGGTTTCAGGACCATTTCATTGGTGTTCACGCGAGCACACTGGTGCGCGATGGCGGCACCTTGCAAATTGGCATCGGCTCGATGGGCGATGCACTGACGGCTGCATTGCTCGCACGTCAGGCGGATAACGCCGGTTACAAGGCGTTGCTCGATGACATCAACCTCAGCCAGTGGGCGCAATTGATCAACCGCGAGGGCGGCACCGGCCCATTCGCCAAAGGCCTCTACGGTTGCAGCGAAATGTTCGTCAACGGCTTGCTGGTGCTGGCGGATGCCGGGATCATCCGGCGCAAGGTTTATCCCGATGTGCCGACCCAGGAACAGGCCAACGCCGGCACCCTTGATGAGGCGGCGCAGACTGACGGCATCTCGGTGCACGGCGGCTTCTTCCTCGGCCCGCGCAGTTTCTATGAACGTCTGCGCGAGTTACCGCAGAGCAAACGCCTCGAATTCAACATGACCCGCATCAGCTACATCAACGAGTTGTATGGGCAGGAAGAACTCAAGCGTCTGCAACGCCTTGATGCGCGGTTCATCAACACCGTGTTCACCATGACCCTGCTCGGCGCCGGTGTGGCGGATCAACTGGAAGACGGGCGCGTGCTCAGTGGCGTCGGCGGGCAGTACAACTTTGTTGCCCAGGGGCATGCGTTGCACGATGCCCGTTCGATTCTGATTCTGCGCAGTTGGCGTGAGTCCGGCGGCGATGTCAGTTCCAACATCGTCTGGGAGTACGGCCACTGCACGATCCCACGGCACCTGCGTGACATCGTCGTCACCGAGTACGGCATCGCCGATCTGCGCGGTAAATCCGATGCGGTCGTCATTGAATCGCTGCTGAATATCAGCGACTCGCGCTTCCAGCAGGGTTTGATCGAACAAGCGCAAAAAGTCGGCAAACTGCCCAAGGATTTCCGCCTCGATCCACGCTTTGCCGACAACACCCCGCAGCGTTTGCAGGCCATCGCCGCGCGCCATCCGAACCTGTTTCCGGAGTATCCGCTGGGCTGTGATTTCACGGCGATCGAACGGGATTTGTTGCGGGCGCTGAACTGGCTGAAGAGCAAATTCAAACTCACCGAGATTCTGGAACTGGGCAAGGCAGCTCTCGATGCGCCGGAGGCTTCGCTGTATCCCGAGCATCTTCAACGCATGCAACTGACCAACCCGGACGGCCTGAAAGAAGACCTGTTCCAGCGCCTGCTGCTCACCGGCCTAAAAGCCACCGCACAGTAACAAACGACAAAAAAACCTGTGGGAGCGAGCTTGCTCGCGAAAGCGGTTAGTCAGTCACTGAAGAGGGGACTGATCTGACACCTTCGCGAGCAAGCTCGCTCCCACAGGTATTGCGGTGAGCTTGCGGCTTTCAGCGGTTATTCGATGAAGGTGACAACGCCACCCGTCAGCGATTTCACCCGGGCCAGCGATTCAACGCGGTAGCCCTGCGAATCCAGTTCGGCGCGGCCGCCCTGGAACGACTTCTCGATGACGATACCCAGACCGGCCACGGTCGCGCCAGCTTGCTTGATGATCGAGATCAGCGCTTGCGACGCCTTACCGTTGGCCAAAAAGTCGTCGATGATCAACACGCGGTCGCTGCTGGTCAGGTGGCGTGGCGAGATGGCCACGGTGCTTTCGGTCTTTTTGGTGAACGAGTAAACGGTCGCCGACAGCAGGTTTTCAGTCAGGGTCAGGGATTGTTGCTTGCGGGCGAAGATCACCGGCACGCCGAGGTTCAGACCGGTCATGATTGCCGGGGCAATACCCGAGGCTTCGATGGTGACGATCTTGGTGATGCCCGAATCCTTGAACAGCGTGGCGAATTCGTCGCCGATCAGCTTCATCAGGGCCGGGTCGATCTGGTGGTTCAGGAAGGCGTCGACCTTCAGGACCTGGTCGGAAAGCACAATGCCTTGTTCGCGGATTTTCTGCTGCAATGCTTCCATGAAGCTGTCCTCTTTTGGCGCTTTGTGCGCCGAAGGTCTAGTAAAAAAAGTGGTCAATTCTAGCGCTTTAACATCGCGCGTATATCAGCCAATGCGCTGTTGCCGCGCACGACTTTGACTTCGGTCGGTGTATCGTCGTTGCCTTCCCAGGCCAGATCGTCCGGCGGCAGCTCATCGAGGAAGCGGCTCGGCGCGCAGTCGATGATCTCGCCGTACTGCTTGCGCTTGGCGGCGAAGGTGAATGCCAGGGTCTGGCGCGCGCGGGTGATGCCCACGTAGGCCAGGCGGCGTTCTTCTTCGATGGTGTCGGCTTCGATGCTGGAGCGGTGCGGGAGGATTTCCTCTTCCATGCCCATGATGAACACGTAAGGGAATTCCAGGCCCTTGGACGCATGCAGCGTCATCATCTGCACGCCTTCGGCGCCGTCTTCTTCTTCCTGCTGACGTTCGAGCATGTCGCGCAGGACCAGTTTGCCGATGGCGTCCTCGACGGTCATTTCGCCTTCTTCGTCCTTCTCGAGGGTGTTTTTCAACGCCTCGATCAGGAACCAGACGTTGCTCATCCGGTAGTCGGCAGCCTTGTCGCTGGAGCTGTTGGTGCGCAGCCAGTTCTCGTAGTCGATGTCCATGACCATGCTGCGCAGCGCCGAAATCGGGTCTTCGCCGGCACACTGCTCGCGCACTTTGTCCATGAAACGCTTGAAGCGCGACAGGCGATCGGTGAAACGGCTGTCCAGATGTTCGCCCAGACCGATTTCGTCGGTGGCGGCGTACATCGAGATTTTGCGCTCGGTGGCGTAGTTGCCGAGTTTTTCCAGGGTGGTCGAGCCGATTTCGCGGCGCGGCACGTTGATCACCCGCAGGAAGGCGTTGTCGTCATCCGGGTTGACGATCAGGCGGAAGTAGGCCATCAGGTCTTTCACTTCCTGACGGCCGAAGAAGCTGTTGCCGCCGCTCAGGCGATACGGCACCTGATGGTGCTGCAATTTCAGTTCGATCAGCTTGGCCTGATAGTTACCGCGATAGAGGATGGCAAAATCGCTGTACGGGCGGTCGGTGCGCAAGTGCAGGCTGAGGATTTCCATGGCCACGCGCTCGGCTTCGGCGTCCTCGTTGCGGCAGCGGATCACGCGGATCTCGTCGCCGTGGCCCATCTCACTCCACAACTGTTTTTCGAATTCGTGCGGGTTGTTCGAGATCAGCACGTTGGCGCAGCGCAGGATGCGGCTCGTCGAGCGGTAGTTCTGTTCGAGCATCACCACTTTCAAGGACGGATAGTCGTCCTTGAGCAGCATCAGGTTTTCTGGCCGCGCGCCGCGCCAGGCGTAGATCGACTGGTCGTCGTCGCCGACCACGGTGAACTGGTTGCGCTTGCCGATGAGCATTTTTACCAGCAGGTATTGGCTGGCGTTGGTGTCCTGATATTCGTCGACCAGCAGGTAACGCACCTTGTTCTGCCACTTTTCGAGGATGTCGGCGTGTTCTTCGAAGAGTTTTACCGGCAGCAGGATCAGGTCGTCGAAATCCACCGCGTTGAACGCTTTCAGCGTGCGCTGATAGTGGGTGTAGACGATGGCGGCAGTCTGTTCCTTGGGATTACGCGCGTTCTCCAGCGCTTGAGGCGGCAGGATCAGGTCGTTTTTCCAGGCGCCGATCATGTTCTTGATCTCGTCGACGCCGTCTTCGCCTGCGTATTCCTTCTGCATGATGTCGGTCATCAGCGCTTTTACATCGGTCTCGTCAAAGATCGAGAAACCGGGTTTGTACCCCAGCCGCGCGTGTTCCTTGCGGATGATGTTCAGGCCGAGGTTGTGGAAGGTGCAAACCGTCAGGCCACGCCCTTCGCCGGCCCGCAGCAGGGTGCCGACCCGCTCTTTCATCTCGCGCGCAGCCTTGTTGGTAAAGGTCATGGCGACGATGTACTGGGCGCGAATGCCGCAGTTCTGGATCAGGTGCGCGATTTTGCGCGTGATCACGCTGGTCTTGCCGGAGCCAGCACCGGCGAGCACCAATAGAGGGCCGCCGACGTAGTTCACGGCTTCTTGCTGCCGGGGATTGAGTCGGGACATACGAAAATTCGGGAGTCGTTGACGAAATGGGCCGGCATTTTAACAGGCTCAGAGAATTGTGCTGCTCTCTCCGACTTGTGACGTACCGCGCGATTCAAATTTGCCGGTTTTGTTACTTTCGCGGAGGATGCGCGGTGATTTTGCGGCTAATGTACTCATTCGTGACACAAAATAACGTTTTGATAACCGTTGTCATTTGGTCATTGGTCGTCGCAACGGCATAATGCCCCCGCCCACATCATTGCAGAGTCTAGGGAGCTAGCTTGTCTACGCCTGTCGAACCCTTGCGTTTGCTGCTACTGGCCGAAGAGCCAGCGTGGACAGCGTTATTGCGCGAGTGTCTGGCTCCAATGGGCAGCGCGGCAGTGCTGATCAGCGCGCCGAGCTGGGAGTCGGTCAGCAGTTTGTTCGAAGACAACCGCCACGCGGTGTTGTTGACCATTCCTGCTTTGCAGCCGGCTCCGGGCCGTTGCAGCCTGCCGACGGTGTTGCTGCTGGAACACGAACCGGACACTGCGCCGGTTGGCGTCAGTGACTGGCTGGTGTTCGATGCCCTCGACGCCGGCATGCTGCGCCGCTGCCTGCGCCATGTGCGCGAACGCGGCGTTCTCGAAAACACCCTGCAACGCCTCGCCGAACAGGATCCGCTGACCGGCATCGCCAATCGTCAGGGTTTCCAGACCTTGCTCACGGCGCGCCTCGCGGAAAACGACGGGCGCGGCCTGGCCCTCGGGCATCTCGATCTCGACAACTTCCGCCACGCCAACGATGCCCTCGGCCACCAGGCCGGCGATCGCTTGATCCTGCAAGTGGTCGCACGGCTGAAAAGTCAGCTGGAGGCCGGTGATCAACTGGCGCGGCTGGGCAGCGACGAATTCGCCCTGCTAATCGATACCCGCCGCGCGCCGCAACGCGCCGAGTGGATGGCCGAACGCATCACCGAAGCACTCGCCGAACCTTATTGGGTCGATGGCGAAAGCCTGTTGATCGGCTCCAGCCTCGGCATCGCCCATGCCCGCGCACAGGGTGGCGCCGATCCGCTGATGTGGCACGCACACATCGCCATGCAGCAAGCCAAAAGCACGCAAGGCTGCACCTTTCACATCTTCAACGAACGTATCAACCGCAACGCGCGGAGCATGGCCGACCTCGAAAGCGAGCTGCGCCGGGCCTTGCGTCGCGATGAGCTGGAACTGCATTACCAGCCACGCCTGAACCTTGAGGACGGCCAGATTGTCGGCCTCGAAGCCTTGGTGCGCTGGCGTCATGGCGAGCGCGGCTTGCTGCCACCGAGCGAATTCGTGCCGCTGGCCGAGCAGAGTGGTTTGATCGTGCCGCTGGGTTACTGGGTGATTTCCCGCGCTCTGCGTGACATGCAGGCGTTGCGCGAACGCGGGCTGCCGGCGCTGCACATGGCCATCAACCTGTCGTTCCGCCAGTTTCAGGACAGTCAGTTGTTGCCGACGCTCAGCCGCTTGATCGCTGAGCGTGGTGTTGAAGCGCAATGGCTCGAGTTCGAACTGACTGAAACCGCGGTGATGCGCCGCAGCGATCTGGTCAAGCAGACCATGGATGCGCTCGGGCGCCTCGGTGTGCGTTTTTCGCTGGATGACTTCGGCACCGGGTTCTCATCGTTCGTGCACCTCAACAGCCTGCCGATCACCTTGCTGAAGATCGACAAGAGCTTTGTCGGTGGCATGGAACAGCGCGAAGAGAACCGTAAATTGGTGCATGCGATGATCAATCTCGCGCACAACCTGCATCTGGAAGTAGTCGCGGAAGGGGTCGAGACGCCCGAGCAACTGGAACTGCTGCGCGGCTTTGGTTGCGATCAGGTGCAGGGTTATCTGATCAGCCGGCCGTTGCCGCTGGCGGAGCTGGTTGAGTACCTGACCTTCGGCTCAAGCCAACAGCCAGCCTTGGAAATCGTGAGCTAAATACAATCTCCGGGTCAGGCATGAGCCCCTGTGGGAGCGAGCCTGCTCGCGAAAGCGGTGTGTCAGGCAAAGATGATTTGACTGATCGATCTCATTCGTCGGAACGCCGCCCGGAGCAGGCTCGCTCCCACAAGGGGAAACTCATTCAGGCTGAGGGATTTTGAAGCCCCGAGATTGCGGTTCCAGCCGAATCATCCGCTTCATTTTCCACTCAAACGCCAGCGTCAGGCTCACCGCCGCGCACGCCAGGCCCAGCGCCAAACCCCACCAGACGCCCGTCGGCCCCCAATCTAGGTGGAACGCCATCCACCACGCCGCTGGCGCACCGATCAACCAATAGCAGCCGAGCCCGACCAGAAACGTGGTTTTCGCATCTTTGAGCCCACGAATGCAGCCCATGGCAATCGTCTGCGTGCCGTCAAACAGCTCGAACCACGCCGCCACCGCCAACAGGCTCACCGCCAGGCGAATCACTTCGGCAAACGCCGGATCATTGTGATCGAGGAACAACCCCACCAACTGATTCGGCAGCAGCCAGAACACCATCGCAAATCCCAGCATCACCACGGCGCCAAAGACGATTCCGACCCGCCCGGACATCCGCGCATCGCTTAATTGCCCCGCGCCGTAATGCTGGCCGACGCGCATGGTGATCGCGTACGACATGCCCGCGGGCACCATGAACGCTACCGAGACGATTTGCAGAGCAATCTGGTGCGCGCCCAACTGCGTGCTGCCCATGGTGCCCATGCACAGTGCCGCGAAGGCGAACAGGCCGACTTCCACCGCGTAGGTGCCGCCAATCGGCAGGCCGAGGCGCCAGAGTTCTTTCAGGTACTGGCGGTTGGGCCGCGACAAGCCTTCGCGCAAGGGATAAGCGTCATAAGCCGGATGCCGGCGAATGTGCCAGGCCAGCGCCAACGCCATGCAGTTGGCCACAATTGCCGTGACCAGGCCAATGCCCGTCAGGCCCATTTTCGGCAGGCCGAACATGCCGGTGATCAGCGCATAGTTGAGCAGGAAGTTGGCCACCGTGCCGGCCAGACTGATGACCATCACCGGCGTCGCCCGCCCGATCGCACTGGTGAACCCGCGCAAAGCCATGAAGCTCAGGTAGCCGGGCAGGGCAAAGGGCAGGGCAACCAGGAATTGCCCGGCGGCATTGACGTTGGTTTCGGTCTGGCCGAACAGCAGCAACACTGGTTTGAGGTTCCACAGCAGCAACCCGGCGCCCAGCGCCATCAGCCACGCCAGCCACAACCCGGCCTGAGTCAGCCGTGCGGCGCCGATGATGTCGCCGGCGCCCTTGCGAATCGCTACCAGCGTGCCGACCGCCGCAATCACGCCGATGCAGAAAATCGACACGAACGAATAGCTCGCCGCGCCGAGACCGCCACCGGCCAGCGCTTCCGGACTCAGGCGCGCCATCATCAACGTGTCAGTCAGCACCATCAGCATGTGCGCCAACTGTGAAGCAATCAACGGCCCTGCCAGCCGCAGGATGGCCCAGAGTTCGGTACGCACAGGATGCTGCATGGTCATCACCACTCGATTTCGGAGGGAACAGGGGAGCGTCGATTCTCAGGCCTTGGCAGGCTTTGCACAAAGGGATAAAAAGGATGGGTCGCATGATTAAAACTCATCCTGAGAAAATTCAGTCAGGCTGGCTGCATCCCGCTATAGGAGCTTTCTGTATGTCTCGTCGTCTTCCTCCCTTGTATGCCCTGCGCGCATTTGAAGCGGCGGCGCGACACAGCTCGTTCACCCGGGCTGCCGAGGAGCTGTCGATCACTCAAAGTGCGGTGAGTCGGCATATTCGAACCCTTGAAGATCACTTCGCCTGTCGGCTGTTTCATCGCAGCGGGCGCAATCTGCAATTGACTGAAGCCGCGCGCTTGCTGTTGCCGGGCATCCGCGAAGGCTTCGGTGCACTGGAGCGGGCCTGCAATACCTTGCGTGCCGAAGACGACATTTTGCGCATGAAAGCCCCGTCGACCCTGACTATGCGTTGGTTGCTGGCGCGGCTCAGCCGCTTCCGTCACTTGCAGCCGGGCAACGAAGTGCAACTGACCAGCGCGTGGATGGATGTGGATTCGGTGGATTTCAACGATGAGCCGTTCGACTGCGCGGTGCTGCTGAGCGATGGCCATTTCCCCCCGGACTGGGAAGCGAGTCTGTTGTTTCCGGAAGAACTGATCCCGGTCGGCGCACCGAACTTGCTGAATGATCAGCCGTGGGATTTGTCTCGGCTGGCCTCTGCCGAGTTGCTCCACCCGACGCCCGACCGTCGTGACTGGCGCAGTTGGCTGGAGCACATGGGGCTGTCCGATCAGGTTTCGCTCAAGGGCGGGCAGGTGTTCGATACCCTGGAGCTGGGCATGATCGCAGCGGCGCGTGGTTACGGGGTATCGATGGGCGATCTGTTGATGGTCGCCGAAGATGTGGCGCAGGGACGGCTGAGCCTGCCGTGGCCGACGGCGGTCGCCAGCGGACTGAATTATTACCTGGTGTGGCCAAAGACCCGTCCCGGAGGTGAACGTTTGCGCCGCCTCAGCGACTTCCTGCAAGGCGAAGTCCGCGCCATGGCGCTGCCGGCAGTTGCGCGCTTGAGCTGAAACGTTAGAGCCGCCACAATGCCGGCCTTACGCCATACCCCTGTTATATGCTCAAGTATTCGGTTTCACCGCCGACTATGAGCAAGTGGAACCGTCGTGCCGGTCTCCACGATTCACCCCCACTATTAGAAAATTATCCGAGTCGAGATCAAGGAGGATCCCGTGGCTCGGCCAGGAGCTGTCCATGTCTCAACCTCGCGCTCGGATCGCCTCGCAGCTGGGCCTCGCGCTCGCCGTGATACTGGCGATAGTCATCAGCGGCAGTACGGTGTTCGCCCTGCGTTCGCTGGATACCGCCAACCTCGCCACCCGTGAAGAGCATCTGGCCAGTGAGGCGCGGCTGCTGGCCGACCAATTGAGCACCTTCCACGGCACGCTGCGCGAAAGCACTCAGCGCCTGAGCGGCTTGTTCGAGAAGCGCTTCAGCGCCGGTTTGAGCATTCACGCCGATGAGCCGGTGACGGTGGCTGGCACCCAGACCCCGGGCCTGCACCTGGGCAGCGAAGTGTTGAACAACAACTTCAAGGAAGTCGACGAGTTCAAGCAGATGACCGCCGGCGTCGCCACACTGTTCGTGCGCAGCGGCGAAGACTTCGTGCGGGTCAGCACCTCGCTGACCAAACAGGACGGCACCCGCGCCATCGGCACCTTGCTCGATCACGCCCACCCGGCGTACGCGAAGTTGATGGCCGGGCAGGGTTATGTCGGTCGCGCCTTGCTGTTTGATCGTTCCTACATGACTCAGTACACGCCTGTGCGCGACGGCAGCGGCAAGGTGATTGCGGTGCTGTTCGTTGGTTTCGATTACACCGACGCGCAGAACATCCAGTTCGACAACCTGAAACGCTTCCGTATCGGCCAGAGCGGTTCGCTGGCGTTGCTCGATGAGCAAAACAAATGGCTGGTCGCACCGGCAGGTGTGCAGGCGCTGGATCAAGCGGTCCCGGTGATCAAAGGTCTGGCGGCGAAACCGGGCAAGGGTGAGTTCTGGAGCGACACCTCGGAAGACTTCTACAGCATCGCCGTGCCATTCGATGGCGGACCATGGTCGGTGGTGGCGAGCATGCCGAAAACCGAGATCCGCGCGGTGACCTGGAGCGTTGGTACGCAACTGGCCATTGGCAGCCTGTTGGCGATGTTGCTGGCGGTCGGTTCGGTGGTCTGGCTGCTGCGCAGCAAACTGGCGCCACTGAGCGATCTGGTGCGTCAGGCCGAAGCCTTGGGCGCCGGTGATCTGAGCGTGCGCCTGAACGTGTCGAGCAATGATGAAATCGGTCAGTTGTCCCGCGCGTTCAACCAGATGAGTCAGGCGCTGTCGACCATGGTCGAGCACATCCGCCGCTCTTCGGAAGAGGTCAACAGCCGTGCGCAGGCGCTGTCCGGTTTGTCCGGCGGCGCGTACGAAGGCATGGAGCAGCAGTCCGGCGAAATCACCAGCATGGCCGGTGCGGTGGAAGAGTTCAGCGCCACTTCGTTGAACATCGCCGACAACATGGGCGCGACCCAGCGTCTGGCGCAGGAAAATGCTCAGCAAACGCAGATTGGCCGCAGCTCAATGGAAGAGGCTTCGTCGTCGCTGGAGCAAATCGCTGGCGCCTTGAACAGCACCGCCACGGTTATCAACACCCTCGGTCAGCGCTCGCAGGAAATCGGCGGCATCGTCGGTGTGATCACCTCGATTGCCGAACAGACCAACCTGCTGGCACTCAACGCTGCGATTGAAGCGGCGCGTGCCGGTGAGCAAGGTCGCGGCTTCGCCGTGGTGGCGGATGAAGTGCGCAGCCTGGCTTCGCGTACTCGTCAGGCGACTGATGAAATTTCCAGCATGATTCACAGCATCCAGCAGGAAACCGGCAACGCGATCAGCACCATGGAGCAGGGCAATGTGCTGATGCAGGAAGGCTTGTCGCGTAACGCCGACGTCGCTTCGGCGCTGGCGCGCATTGATGAGCAGAGCCGTTCGGCGGGGCAGCAGTTTGCCGCGATCACCACGGCGACGCAGGAGCAGAGCAGCACCGCTACTTTGCTCAGCAGTAATCTGCAGAGCATTGCATTGGCCAACAGTGAGCAGCGCGAAGTGGTATCCAACCTGGCAGTCACTGCCAAGGAACTGGAGAAGCTGGCTGCCGATCTGCGTCAGGAGGTTGACCGGTTCCGTTAAGGCGCCGGTGCTTTATTGATACACCGAGAGGTCTTCACTGGAGTCGACCTCTCCCCATTCGCCGGTGTAGGCGACAGCTTCGATCGGCACACGACCGGCATCGATAACGCGTTGCAGGGTGTTGGTCATGTGCATGCTGTCGCGTTGCTGCGGCGACAGTTCGGCGCGCAGCCGCACGACTTCCGCCCAGCCTTCGGGAGTGAAGCGCAAAAGCCCCATGTACTGCCCCTGAACATCGTCCACCGATTGCGGCTTGTTGCCGATTTCGGCCAGCGTGTGCGCGGCGGTCAGGCGAAAGGTTTCGGCATCCAGCAACGGGTCGCCGAAGCGCTCGGTCCACAGTTGCAACCAATCGGGATCGTAGGTTACGGCCAGCGCTGCGTCGCTGTTGATCAACGACTGTACGGCCACAGGGCTGTAGAAAATATCCGAATAACTGACGATGCACGGCTCGCCCTGAAGCCAGGACTCGGCGCAGGCCAGTGATGAAACCATGTTGGTCTCGGCCCAGCGCGGGTTGTGAAACTCGCTCAGACCACGTTCTGCCAGCAGCTCGCGCTTGTAGCCGGTCACTACCGCGATGTCGCTGATACCCGCTGCACGTAACGACTCCAGCTGCCATTCCAGCAGCGGTTTACCGCGCAGTTCGACCAGACATTTTGGGCGTTCATCAGTGAGGCTTTTCATGCGGCTGCCACGTCCGGCAGCCAGGATAATGGCTTTCACAACAGGTCTATCCCGTGAGTTCTTCAGTGGATTGGGTTTCGCCAAACAGTTGCTGCAGGCGCTGAAGGTCGTGCGCTGCGAAATCGCTTTCGCGCTCGGGGTGCCACATCCAGCCCTGCCACGGTAGTTGCAGGTGGCGGATCGCTTCGATTTCGCCGTCCTCGCTGCGCGCCAGCACTTCAAACCCGGGCGGGCAATCAGCGATGGCGAGGGTGTGATAGCTGTTGACCTCGGCGGCGATCTGCCCGGACAACTGATGCCGGGTGCGTACATGGCCGGTGACCGGTTTCAACGAGACACCCGACCAGTGCGCCAGCATTTGCATACCCCGGCAAATCCCCAGCAACGGCAGATGGCGCGCCTGTGCGTGATCCAGCAGCCTGCTTTCGGTCCGATCACGGGCCGGGCACTGACCGATGTCATTGCCACCCGACAGCATGATCGCTTGCGGGTTTACCGCCGCCAGCCAACGATCGAGGTCATCGGGTGATTGCCAGCCGTTGGGCACTGGCGCAGGGATAAAGCCTGCCGCCAGCACAAACGCGATCAGGCGCTGATCCAGCGCATCACGGCTTTCGCCGCGCTCAGGGAGTGTGTCGACACGCTGACTGATCGCGACCACTGTCATGACATCAACTCCACTCGGCGCCCCGGACAATCGAGGTGCAGAAAGTCTGCCGTCGACCAGCGCCGGTAGAGCACTTCGCCCGCGCCAATGACCGCCGGCAGGCCCAGTTCACCGGCACGGATCGCCATGTGCGAATTGGCGCCGCCCCACGCGGTGATCAGCCCGGCAATCGGGTAGGCGAACAGCCAGTCAAATCCCGGATCGGCATTGGGAATGCAGACGATCGCCCCGGCGAGTTTTTCCCGGTCATCACACAGCACCACCGGCGCGGTCACGCGTTTTTGCGTAATGAAGTTGGGCGCCGTTTCCGGCCACTCGAAACACCAGACATCTTCCGGACAGGTAATCACCGGCGGTAGCGACACTTTGAGCGTTTCGGCGTAGCGCGCCTTGCCCTGTTCAATGCTGCGCATCAGCACTTCCTTCGGATCTGCTGCAGCGACATGCAGCTCCTGGAAGGCGCTGATGTCGCAATAGGCCAGATCCTCGCGATCAATGCCGTACTGCGCACCGACCTGCGCGATCAGAGCCAAGGCATCGGAAAGGTTACGCGTGAAGTGAAACTTGGCCAGCTCGCGCAGCTCGATGCCGTTCTGCAGGAAGTCCAGCAATCCCACCGGATCAGGCTGCAATCCGTGGGCTTCGAGCTGTTTGACGATTTCGCGCATCTGCGGCAGCGTCAGCGAAAACGGTCGCAGCGGTTCCGGCGCGGCGGGGCTTTGCGTCCAGTCGAAATACAGCTCCGGCGCCTCGTCGTAACGCGGCGAGAGGATGTCGTAAGTGCCCGGTCGCAAATGCCCGTAACGGGCGAGGAACGTGGTTTTGTCGAGGGTGGCGCGGTCACGGGCCAACTGCCCGCTGACCGTGGACACCCCGGCCATGAACGCATCGTAATCCGCCTGCGAAAACACGCCGACGCTGACCAGCGATCGAAGCATCTGCACGGCAACAAACCCGGCGCGGGCCAGGCCGGCGAAGGGCAGGGTGCCGTAACGCTTGGCATCCTCCAGCAGCCAGTAAATGCGTTCGAGCGGATCGGCATCGGAGGCCAGCAGCTCTTCGCGACGAGCGTTGAGCACCTCGAGCTTGTTGGCATCGCTGCGCCACAAACCGTCCTTGGGGTGCACGATGCGGTTGGTCAGCTTGCGCAGACTGGTGCTGATGGCGTCCAGTTCATGCTCAAGAAAACCGGCACTGCGCAAACGCTCCAGTTGCTGCGACAAGTCGAGGGTGTAGCAGGAGAACACGATCTCGAACTCTACCTTGTCGTGCAGCGTCGGTTCCGCCAGCAAGCGATCGATGTAGTAATCGACCAGACGCCCCGCCAGTCCTTCATCAAGATCGGCCGGGATAAACGAGTTGAACGACAGACGCACGTCGATATACGGCAGACCGAAAAAGTGCGGCATCAGCGGGAAGCTGCGCAAGTTACGGTAGCCATAATTATGGCGCTGGTAGGCCCAGATCGAGTCGGTGACCAGATCCCGATACAGCGAAAGCGCCAGCGGTTTGGGCCGGATGCCGATGATCTCGGCCGGGTTCCAGTCGGGCATCACGCCGTACACCGTGCGCTGACCGATCAGAAAGGGGTGCGGACGCATGCCCCGTTCGACTTTGTTTTGAATGCTTTGCAGACGGGCGAACTGAGTGGCCGCAGACTCAGGCGCCGTCGGCAGAATCAATGGCCGCGCTTGCAGCAGCCAGAGCGTCTCGCCTTCAGCATCACGGGTGACCGCGAACTCGCAGTCGACCGGCCGATCACCAAACAGGCTGAGCAATTCCTCGAGCAAGGCCACCACTGGTGCGAGCGACACAGGCGCTGCCACTTCACTGTGCGCCGCCTGCTGCCAGAGCCGCCCACCCATGCCGCCAGTGACGGCGGCGGTGTCATCGCCCTCCGACCAATTCACCACGCGATACGGTGCGCAGGTGTTGGGGTCGTGAGAGAAGGCTACGCCGGAGCGCGCCACATTGCCGAGCATTGGCTGAATCAGAATCTCGTCGGTCAGGTGCACATCGCCGTAACTGGCGATGACCTGTTCGATCGCCGAGATCAGCTCAGCCTCCTCGACATTCGGCACCGACAGGAAGGCGCCGGCGAACGACGCCTGCGCGCTGTCCTCGCGCCCGCAACTGGAGCGCACGATCCACGGAGCGGCTGGCAGCCGGCGTTGGATATCCTCAACGCAGGCGCGCTGATCCAGTTGCCAGTCCGCCACAGTGAATGACAGCAACGGCGCAATCTGCGCCGAGGCGAGTCGCCCTTGCAGGCTGGTCAGGGTGCCGGCCTTGGTTGAGAAATGCAGGGCCATCAGCGGTTATCTCAGTTGAGCAACCCAGATGTTGGTCGAGTATGGAATCTGGATCGACGGCGTCTGCAGGCTTTTCAGGTAGTCGTCGATGGCCGCGATCACTTCATGGAAGCTGGCGCCAGCCTGACGTTCCAGCGTGGCGTGCGAGCGCCAGGCTTCGAGGCATTCTTCGATCGACTGCTCGTGAATCACGCGGGCATCCAGATGCACGACCGGGCCGAACAATTCGCTGGCATCGATTACAGCGGTCTGGTCTTCGCGACGGGTGCCGTAGCCGTAACCGGCCACGCGCTCTTTGATGATCGCTTCGATGCGTGCCTGGATCGGGTCTTCCAGATTGCGGTGGTTCCACATGCAGGCAAACCAGCCGCGCGGCTTGAGAATGCGCGCGGTTTCCTTAAGGGCCTGCTGACGGTCGCAGACGTTGAAGGAGCTGCCGAACGTGACCATGTCGAACGCTTGCGCCGACTGGCCGGTGGCTTCACCGGTGCCTTCGTGCCATTTGACGTTTTGCAGTTCTGCGGTGCGCTTGATGCCATTGCCGCGCATCGCATCGTTGGGTTCTACCGCTGTCACATCCAGGCCACGGGCGGCCAGCATCAGCGTCAAGTGCGCAACACCCGCGCCGACGTCGCAGAACTTGTCGCCTTGCTCGGCACCGGCAATCGACAGCATGGCGTCGATGGCCGCGTCGGCGTAGTCAGGGCGCTTCAAATAAGCATCGGCCAGGGTGGTGTAGTCCCATTCGGTTTTCATTGTCAGTTCCTTCCAAGAATTTTAGGGAGCAAATCATCGGCCAGACGCTGGCTGGAGCGTTCGCGATCGAACTCAACCAGGCAGTCGGCGGCCAGCGGTTCATCAATGGCCAGGTCGAGCCCGGCAACGTTGTGCAGTTCGCCTGCATCGAAACGGCGATAGATGTCCTTGGGGTCGCGGCGACGCAACTCCTCGACGGGCACCTTCAGATAAATCTCGAAATATTTGGGCAGGTGGGCGCGGTTCCACTCGTGAACCTCGCGAAACAGCGAGATCGTGGCGATCACCACGGTTTGTCCCTGTGCTGCGATCATTTTGCACAGACGAGCGTATTGCAAAGCGAGGGCCAGACGACCTTCGCGGCCGTGGTTCTGTGAGTTGGCGGCGGCTGCGCCAAATACTTCGCGCAATTCATCGCCATCGAGCATGACCACCGAGCGTCCTTCAGCACGCAGTCTGGCAACCAATTCACCGGCCAGCGTTGATTTGCCCGCTCCCGAAAGGCCCGTAATCCAGATTACCTGTCCACCAGCATCACATTTCATAGTGTTCTGACTTGTGTTCGATTCGAGTGTATCGGCAGGCTGTTTCCTTGCATGAGGCCAGGCCTGCGTTATTTTAATGTTTGTCCCGCTCGATTATGTCTCCGAAAGAGTCAATCGAGAGCGGGCAATACTGCGACTCGTGCCGATATTCAATCAGGTCGTGGAACACTTCCTGAGGCAGGGGCAAGTCGCTGTATTGTGCCTGGTAGAACTTGTTATATATGTAATAGCTGTCTTCTGGTTTCAGCAGGCTGAACCCCAGTGCCATGTCCCTGAGCTCATTGCTGCTTCTGGCAATTGGCAACAGGTTATCCATTTGCTTTAGCCAGGCGTCGACCGTGAGATTGTGCTCTTCGGTATAGGGCACATAATAAATCGGCAGTTTGCAGGTATTGAGCATGAACGAAACACCGCCGGTGGATGCATCGGTGATGACCGTGTCGCATTGTGTATAGAAAGCCGTGCTGCTGGTCCCGGGCTTGTCTATGGTTATCCAGTCATGGGCAGACAGTTGTTCGCACAGATCCTTCACGGTCGGATGGGAAAGTTCGGCCATGTACGGACGCAAGATGAACGTCGCGTGGGGAATTTGCGACTTCACTGCATTGATGACGGTCTGCAGATTCTCATACAGAGTCGCCCCGTTCGGGCAGATACCCAATTGGGTCGGCAGAAGCCCTACGACGTAGTCATCCGTGGTTTTTGTCGATGGCGGTGATGATTCGAAATTACCGGGGATCTTCACCGGCAGCGTGGCCACCGGGCTGGTGCTGCGCATGTCCGAGCGCAACGCGAGTCCATCGATCAATAGTGTTTTCAGGGCCTTTCTGTCGCGACGGTATGCCTGCATTCCGGCAGTAATCAAATCAAAGCCTGACCGGGAAGACGCGATGACCACATCCCAGTAAGAGGTCAATTCGGCATAGTAATACTTGTCTTTGGTCGGCATCCCGACATTGCCGTGGCTGATGAAGATGCCAAAATTCGAGTTGTCCAGCAGGCGTCCGGAATAGGCATCATTTGAAATGACAACCTGCGATTTCAGGCTTGCAAGGAATTCATTGTCAACCTGCTCTACCGGGAAATCGAGGACGGCTTCGACTTCCTCTCTATTCAAGCCGGTACGATCAGTATTGAGCACGACACAGTTATACTTTTCTCGAAGCGATTTAAGCGCTGGAATCAGATACTCGAGATATGTTTTGCCACCGTCCGCCACGTTGCTGAGCAAGTAAACATTTTTCATAATGAGGTTTTGCTTTCAAAGTTTGTTTAAATAAGGCCAGCGCCAAACGGAGTAATAACGCCGGGCAAGGGCTTTTTAGTTATCTTGATTTGAACTAATGAATTGAACAGCTTTGTCCGGTAACAGTAGAAATCTTGTCCATGATGCCCCGCCTCCACTCCATGATGAAAAATGCTCTATGTCTTGACGATAGACAGAATGCAGTAAAAAAGAGCGCCGTCGTTATATCACATCTCGGCCAAGCGCCATTAGCGCTCGGGTGTTTATTTTCGGGGCAGTTCACTTGCGAGTAGCGCTGTCATTTTCATTGCGTTGCCGGCCGATACTGCAATGCCTCCGCCAGGTGTTCGCGTGTAATGTCTTTTTCCTGGCTCAGATCGGCCAACGTCCTGGCGACCTTGAGCAACCGGTGCGCCGAGCGCAGTGACAGAGTCAGCCGTTCACAGGCTGATTCCAGCCAGGCCTCATCGGCTGTGGATAACTTGCAGTGGCGACGCAGGCCTGGCAGATCAAGAAACGCATTGGCACATCCCTGGCGTTTCTGTTGTCGTTCGCGGGCCTCGGCTACCAACGCGGCCGCACTGGCGCTGTCTTCTCCTGGCTTTACCGCAGGGTTCAGCGCTGTCGCCTCCCGCGCGACCGTCAGGTGTAAGTCGATCCGGTCCAACAGGGGGCCCGACAACTTGTTGCGATAACGCTGAACCATGTCCGGTGTGCACGAACACTTGCCACTGGGTTCGCCAAGATATCCACAGGGGCAAGGGTTCATCGCCGCCACCAACTGAAAGCGCGCGGGGAAACGCACGCGGTCCTTGGCCCGGGCGATCACGATGAACCCGGACTCCAAAGGCTCGCGTAAAACCTCCAGCACCTTGCGATCAAACTCCGGCAGCTCATCGAGGAACAGCACGCCGTGGTGGGCGAGGGTGATTTCGCCGGGTTGCGGTTTTGAGCTGCCACCGACCAGTGCCGGCCCGGATGCCGAGTGGTGCGGTTGACGGAAGGGACGCTGCGGCCAATGGGTCAGCGGTGCGCCACTGGCGACGGACTGAATCGCCGCCACCTCCAGTGCTTCACTCTCGGCCAACGGTGGCAACAGTCCCGGCAGGCGACTCGCCAACAATGTCTTACCCGTCCCAGGCGGCCCGCTGAACAACAGGTTATGGGCTCCCGCAGCAGCAATCAGCAGCGCTCGTTTCGCCGCCACTTGCCCCTGCACTTCATTCAAGTCGGGATAAGGCTTGCTGGCATGCATCAACCCGTCGGAGACATAGGGCTCAACCGGCGTATGCCCGTTGAAATGCGCCACCGCCTCCAGCAAATGATCCACCGCAAACACCTTCAACCCCGAGGCCAGACACGCCTCCTCGGCATTCGCCCGCGGCACCACCAGCGCACGCCCCGCCTTGCGCGCCGCCAGTGCTGCCGGCAACACGCCGCGCACCGCTCGTACTGCGCCGGACAACGCCAGCTCCCCCAGACATTCCACATCATCCAGCGTCAGACACGGCACCTGCACACTCGCCGAGAGAATCCCCAAGGCAATCGCCAGATCAAACCGCCCGCCATCCTTGGGCAGATCCGCTGGCGCCAGATTCAAGGTGATCCGCCGCGCCGGAAACTGCAGCCCGGAATTGATGATCGCGCTGCGCACCCGATCCTTGCTCTCCTTTACCGCCGCCTCGGGCAGGCCGACCATGGTCAGCGACGGCAGACCGTTGGCCAGATGGACTTCGACGGTGACAGCGGGGGCTTCCACGCCAATCTGGGCGCGGCTGTGGACGATGGAGAGGGACATGGTCGTTCCTTGAGCTGAATCGGGGGCCGCTTCCTGCGGGTTTTTGAAGGGTAGTCTGGGGAGAGGGCGTTGGTCGGACAGTTTTAAGGGCGAACTTTCACTGGATGTTGCTGAAGGCACTAATCCTCAGGCATAAAAAAACCGCCTGTTAGGCGGTCATTTTTGCGGTACTCAGGTTCCACCACCGGCAAGCCAACCATCGGGCTCCATTTCCTTGCCATAGGTCGCGGCCACTTTCAGAAAATGCCGCTGACTGGCTGAAACTCTGTCCGGCAGACCGAGTGCCTCGGTACCCGGTTTGGAAACCCGTGCCGGTTGGGTTTGCTGCTTCTTCTGCTTCATAAACACCTCACGTGCCGGGATGCTTGATTCGATCTTATTGGTCGTCCAATGGAAAGACAAGGCGGCCGGTTGTATCAAAATAAAATCCCAGCGTTTGATAGTAAGGGATGGCGCCTGAGTCTGGCTCTTGTACTTCGATTTGCGTGCACCCCAGCTTCCGGGCGTAGAATTCTGTTGTCAGCAATGCCATCGGAGCGATCCAGCCCCGCAAGGTATTCGTCTTGCAGGTGTGTCCCTGCAAAAGCACGATTTTCATGCAGATCGTGCTTCTTCGCGGCGTTGCGTAGCACAGTCCGCACAGTTCTTCTTCGTACCAGAACGCCAAGTCCAGCCCTTTTGCATCTTTGGTCTTCCAGTCCAAAACAGCGTCCCATGGATACCCAACGGGGCCGGTCCACTGGTGGAATGCGTTGATTGCTACTGGAGTAATCGGATCGATCCTGAGTGATAGAGCATCAACTCCAGCTGCCAGGGCTTCTGGGTCCATGGACATTGTTTGATGTGCGAGTTTTCGGGATTCAGATTTGAGTGTCTGATTTCGAAGTTCGGTACCTTTGCCTTTTCTTCGCATCGTCTTGTTCTGTGGGATCAATCTGCAGACGATATCGAAGGCATTGATGCTTACGTAATCAGACGTAGGGGACGGTCCTCGTAGGACTGTGCTTGCGTTAGTGAAGGACGTTGGAGATGGCCAGTTCAGGGTGTGAGAGGGCGGAGAGGCAATACTTTATATCGGCATGGATGAGGGTTTTGCGCTGCTCTCGATCGTAAATGAGCTTTGACTCCTGAGCGGTACTCAAGGATCCTCACGTTCGAGGACTGCAACTGCGCATTCGTCGGGACTGGGCACCAGCAAAAGCTCCCCCGCATTTTTGGCAGCAGAGAAAGCTGGTTTCTCTGAAGTAGTGACGACGGGCTAGCCTGTCGGATTCTGAACCCAAGGCCGTAAAGCCAGGAGCTAAAGAATCGCTGCGACTATTCCTCCGAACAAAAAAGGCGTCCTATGGACGCCTTCTTTATTTTTCACTCAGGACCTTCTACCGGCCAGCGCCCCGCTTGGCTCAAGCGCTGGCCCACATGTAACAGCAACTTCAATAAATCGCCGTTGGTTGGCTGACATATCCCCAGCCAAACGGAGTGCTTCAAGGTGCAAATCAACAATCTGAAATAGCTTTTCCTTCCTCTTCTTATCCTTCACAGATACCTCCATTTTGATGGGCGTATTTCGTTTGCCAATGTAATGACATGCGTAAGGGCTGCGTAACTGGGCGCAGACTCTGATGTTTGTAGGGCCATGCCCTAATAGTTGTAGGACGCCGGCGAAAGGGGTGAAGGTCTTGTATCCGGGAGTCGGATGCTCCAGTTTGGCCACTCAACGCAGCCTCTGGAGGCGAAAAATGGACCGCAATGGTATGCGCCCGATTCATCCGGGCGAGGTTCTGAATAAGGAATTCATGGAGCCGTTGGGCATGACTGTCATGGATCTGGCCATGCCCACCAACTGGCCCGAAAGTGAGATCGAAAAGCTAGTGAAATGCCAGCTCAGGATCTGCGCCGATCTGGCAATCAGCCTTGCCACTCATCTCAACACTACGCCTGAGTTCTGGATGAATCTCCAATCGACTTACGATTTGCGCAGGGCCCAGCTCCGGCATGCGGGTTTATAGCGATTGCAGCATCCGCGAAGCTCTTTTCCACCATGGCCCCGTCATTGGGCGCTTGGTCTGTTCCCGTTCCACCATCATCTGCGGCACATCTTGTAACCGTATCCACGGCTGGTTATTCCAATGCAACAAACTCAACGTCATGTCCGGCCAACTGAGCAGGCTCAGCTGAGGGCGTTCGCTTGTGCTGGGGTGTTGGGCGTCGCGCAGGGTGGGGATGACCTGGTGGGTGAGCCATTCGCGCAGGGCTCGGTATTCGGGGCAGTAGTGGTAGACGAGGAGGGCGTAGATGCCGGACTCGCTGATCAGCAGGGTGTTTTCGATCTGGTTGTGGATCAGGGTTTTACGGGTTTGGTATTGGTCGGGGTCGAGTTTTCGCAGCATGCGTTCGTTGAGGTAGATGTGCAGCAGGCGGCTCAGGTCTCGGGCGCAGAACCAGGGTTGGTTCTGGATGAGAAGGGCGTGGAGGGGGAGTTTGTGGCGGGTGAAGATGCTAGGTGTCAGGTAGTTTTCGTCCATGGTTCAGTTCTCGAATTCAAGTGAAGAAAACTGCTTCTGTTCGTCGCCAAACGAAAAGGTGGCAGCTATGCGCGGGTTGGCGAACCGGTGAATTCGAAACCGGCAGACCCTGAGGTCTCCCACGCAAAGCCGCCATAACTCGTTGAGAGAAAAAACCTCTCTGTGAATTTAGTTGCATTGCGTCAAATTCGATCCAGGTCGCCAAACCCGGTGCTGAACATTCAGCATCGGATGAGCTTAGAAACCTCGGCTTTTCGGCGCAATCGGACGGCGGTGCTGCAAGTTGTAGGACGTTGCCGAGATGATTGAAAGGCTGGAGATCAAAAGATCGCAGCCTTCGGCAGCTCCTACAGGGGGCGCGGATTATTCAGCGGGCGGCGTCAGCTTCGCTTCCATCTCGGCAACCTTGGCTTCGAGACTCTCAAGTCGAGCGCGAGTACGCGCCAAAACAACCATCTGGCTATCAAACTCTTCACGGCTCACCAGGTCGAGTTTGCTGAAGGCACTCTGCAGCAGCATCTTGAACTGGCTTTCGATTTCGGCTTTCGGCAGCGGGGTGTCGCCGCTGAAGAGGCGGGAGGCGGTGCCGCTCAGGGCGTCGAGGAAGTCTTTGGGCGCGAGCATGGTGGATGTCCTGGAAACAATGGCCGGCAGTGTATCACGCAGTGTCTATAGTCAATCTCGCGGTCAGGGATGCACGCTTTTCGCGCAGGCGGACGGACGGCGACGCACCGTTGTTGTGCGTATCCGCAGGGCCTTTTGCACGGGAGTGCTTGCGGCAGCGGCCAAGGGATTGAAATCAGGGGTTTTTGGCGAGATGGCAAGCTTTCTGCTTAGTCACCTTCGACCCATGCACTGATGCAGTCGCTGTGACGAATGCAGTGCGGCAGACGAAGCGGGGAGTTTCGTCAGCAGCGGTTAGCTGGCGTCAGTCGGGCAGG
The DNA here is from genome assembly GCF_001648775.1 of Pseudomonas fluorescens. Lineage (GTDB taxonomy): Bacteria > Pseudomonadota > Gammaproteobacteria > Pseudomonadales > Pseudomonadaceae > Aquipseudomonas > Aquipseudomonas fluorescens_M. The sequence goes on along the minus strand of NZ_LVEJ01000001.1, from coordinate 230,595 downwards.
TAAGGCCGACGATGCGTTACAAAGCCAGGCACTGCGCTTAGACTTGAGTCGGGTTTGTTTTCCTGGGGCAAGTCCACCAATTCGGGAGAGAGTTTCATGAAGCTAGTCACTGCCATCATCAAGCCGTTCAAGTTGGACGACGTGCGCGAGTCGCTGTCCGAAATCGGCGTGCAGGGCATTACCGTTACTGAAGTCAAAGGCTTCGGCCGGCAGAAGGGTCACACCGAGCTGTATCGCGGCGCGGAATATGTGGTCGATTTTCTGCCCAAGGTGAAAATCGACGTGGCCATCGACGACAAGGATCTGGATCGGGTGATCGAGGCGATCACCAAAGCGGCCAACACCGGCAAGATCGGTGACGGCAAGATCTTCGTGGTCAATCTGGAACAGGCGATTCGCATCCGTACCGGCGAAACCGATACCGACGCGATTTAAACGCCGCCACAAACCCCAACGCCCCAGGAGAAAACAATATGACTCTGCGTAAATTCGCAGGGCTAGGAGCCCTGTTGTCTATCGTAATGCCCGGCCTTGCTATGGCGGCAGACGAAGTGGCGGCCCCGGTCCTCAATTCCGGCGACACTGCCTGGATGCTCACCTCGACAGCCCTCGTGCTGTTTATGACCATCCCCGGCCTGGCGCTGTTCTACGGCGGCATGGTTCGCTCGAAAAACATTCTTTCCGTGATGATGCAGTGCTTCGCCATTACCGGTCTGATCAGCGTCCTGTGGGTCATTTATGGCTACAGCATCGCGTTCGACACCACTGGCATGGAGCAGGGCGTCGTCAACTTCAACTCCTTTGTCGGCGGCTTCGGCAAGGCGTTCCTCGCCGGTATCACGCCAGCCAGCCTGACCGGGCCTGCGGCGTTGTTCCCGGAGGCGGTTTTCGTCACCTTCCAGATGACCTTCGCGATCATCACCCCGGCGCTGATCGTCGGTGCATTTGCCGAGCGGATGAAGTTCTCCGCGATGCTGATCTTCATGGGTATCTGGTTCACCCTGGTTTACGCACCGATCGCGCACATGGTCTGGTCCGGTAACGGCGGCCTGTTGTGGGACTGGGGCGTGCTCGACTTCGCGGGCGGCACCGTGGTGCACATCAACGCCGGTGTGGCCGGTCTGATCTGCTGCCTGGTATTGGGCAAGCGCAAAGGCTTCCCGACCACTCCGATGGCCCCGCACAACCTCGGTTACACCCTGATGGGCGCAGCGATGCTGTGGGTCGGCTGGTTCGGCTTCAACGCCGGTTCCGCCGCCGCCGCCAACGGCACTGCCGGTATGGCGATGCTGGTGACCCAGATCGCTACCGCTGCGGCGGCGCTGGGCTGGATGTTTGCCGAGTGGATCACTCACGGCAAACCAAGCGCGCTGGGCATCGCCTCGGGTGTGGTTGCCGGTCTGGTAGCGATCACTCCGGCTGCCGGTACCGTGGGTCCGATGGGCGCATTGGTGATCGGTCTGGCCGCAGGCGTGGTGTGCTTCTTCTGCGCCACCACCCTGAAACGCAAACTCGGTTATGACGATTCCCTGGATGCCTTCGGCGTGCACGGCATCGGCGGTATCCTCGGCGCGATCCTCACCGGTGTGTTCGCTGCACCGTCGCTGGGTGGCTTCGGCACCGTCACCGACATCGCTGCGCAAGTGTGGATTCAGTGCAAAGGCGTCGGCTTCACGGTGATCTACACCGCGATCGTCACCTTCATCATCCTCAAGGTCCTGGACGCCGTGATGGGTCTGCGTGTGACCGAGGAAGAAGAGTCGGTCGGTCTCGATCTGGCACAACACAACGAACGCGGCTACAACCTGTAAGTACGCGCACTAAAAACTTGCCCGGTTCGCCGGGCATTTTTTTGTCTGGAATTTGTCATTGAAAGAGCAGCTGAAAGGATTTTTCGTACGGCTTTGGTCGTGTTTACGACGGGCGTTTTTCTGCGGCCAATGGCTTACATCATTGCAGGAATATTAGGGCCTTTGTTTTTTCCCAGAGCGCGCTAGAATGCGCCCCGAACGTGCGGAGAACTGTATGTGGCAACAGACTCTGATAACCCTGCGGGCACGGCCCCGGGGCTTTCATCTGGTAACGGACGAGTTACTCGCCGGCCTGCCTGAACTCGGGGCGTGTCGGGTCGGTCTGTTGCATTTGTGGCTGCAGCATACCTCGGCGTCGTTGACCATCAACGAGAACGCCGATCCGGCGGTCCGTCGCGACTTCGAACGATTTTTCAATCGTCTGATCCCACAAGGAACAGACGGCTATGAGCATAACGACGAAGGCCTGGACGACCTCCCGGCGCACTTCAAGGCCAGCGTGCTTGGTTGCCAGATCAGTCTGCCGGTTTCGGCAGGTCGCCTGGCACTGGGCACTTGGCAAGGCGTTTATCTGGGCGAGCACCGTGATCACGGCGGTGCTCGAAAAGTCCTCGCCACCTTGCACGGTGAAGGGGCATAAACCGTTGGTCACCAATGGTTACTGATTTTTTAACGGCGACTTTCGACAGTTGCCAAAGCTGGTCTATAACTAATCTGCTTTTCGCAAGTCATGAGGTAGAACATGAGCGACGATGATCTGGAAAACGACGACCTCGAAGTAGGCGACGAAGACGAGGCCGAGGAAGGTCTGGAAGCAGCAGCGGAAGACGTTGCTGACGACGATGGTGGCGACGATACGCCGGCCCCGGCTGCCAAAGGCAAAGCCAAGGCTGCGGTGTCGGTAGACGAGTTGCCGAGCATTGAAGCCAAGAACAAGGAACGCGACGCCCTGGCCAAGGCCATGGAAGAGTTCCTGTCGCGCGGCGGCAAGGTTCAGGAAGTGGAGGCCAATGTGGTCGCCGATCCTCCGAAAAAGCCGGACAACAAGTACGGCAGCCGCCCTATCTGAGGCGTGCCGCTGGCTTGCTGAAAAAGCCCGCCGTCGCTGCGGGCTTTTTCATGCCTGAAATAGAGCAGTCGAAGTGAACGCAATTCCCCTGTGGGAGCGAGCCTGCTCGCGAAAGCGGTGGGTCAGTCACCATCAGTATCGAATGACAGAATGCCTTCGCGAGCAGGCTCGCTCCCACAGGGGGTAGTAGATCAGTTCGAGGTGGCATTCCAGCGGGCAAGCACCGCTGGCAAATCGGTCAGGCTACGGATTTCGGCATCCGGCAAGCGATCCGCTTCCCAGACCTTACCCGCCGGGTTAAACCATATCGCGCGCAACCCAGCCTGCTGCGCCCCGGCAATGTCATCCCCCGGATGATCGCCGATATGCACGGCGGTTTCGGCGGTCGCGCCGCCACGCTGCAACGCCTCGTGGAACAACCGCGCATCCGGTTTGGCGATGCCGATATCTTCGGCGCACAGCGCAAACTTGAAGTAATCCGCCAGCCCCAGCCGACGCACATCGGCATTGCCGTTGGTGACCACGCCGAGGGCATAGTGATTGGCGAGAATCTCCAGCACGGGCTCGACTTCGGGGAACACTTCGATCTGATGCCGCGCATGCAGAAAGACTTCAAAACCCTTGTCCGCCAGGTCGGTGGCTTCGCCATGGGCGTATCCAGCGTCTTCCATTGCATGAAACAGCACTCGCCGACGCAGCGCGCTGATTCGATGCTTGAGCCCCGGCTCGTTCGCCAGCACGCGCTCACGAATCGCCCACAAATGTTCCACCGGCACCGCGCCCAGATTCGGCGCATGTTCGCTCAGCCATTCGCGCAATACCGCTTCGGCGCTGACGATCACCGGGGCGGTGTCCCACAAGGTGTCGTCGAGGTCGAAGGTGATCAACTGGATGCTCATGAATCATCGCCTTTCATGCGTTTGGCCCGTGGGTGGGCGCTGTCGTAGACCGCCGCCAGGTGCTGGAAGTCCAGGTGGGTATAGATCTGCGTGGTCTTGATGTCGGAGTGGCCGAGCAATTCCTGCACCGCGCGCAAGTCCTGCGAGGATTCCAGCAAGTGGCTGGCGAAAGAGTGCCGCAGCATGTGCGGGTGCAGGTTCTGCCCCAGTTCACGCTCGCCGGCGAGTTTGACCCGCACCTGAATCGCCCGCGGGCCGAGGCGTCGGCCTTGCTGGCTGACGAACACGGCGTCGTCCGCCGGGTTGGTCATCGCGCGCAACGGCAGCCATTGTTCGATCGCTTCGCGGGCCTTTTTGCCGACCGGCAGCAGGCGGGTTTTGCTGCCCTTGCCGAGCACCTGAACCATGCCGTCGGCGAGGTCGAGTTGATCAAGATTGAGCCCGGTCAGTTCGGAAAGGCGCAGGCCGGATGAATAGAACAATTCCAGAATCGCCTGATCGCGCCGCGCCAGAAAATCATCCTCCACCGCGCCTTCAAGCAGTTGCAGCGCACGGTCGGTGTCGAGGGTTTTCGGCAGGCGACGTTCGCCTTTCGGCGGCGCCAGACCGGTCGCCGGATCGTGATCGCAAAGGCCTTCGCGATTCAGATAGTGATAGAGCCCGCGCACCGCCGAAAGCAATCGGGCGAGGCTGCGCGAGGACTGGCCCTGCGCATGCAAGCGAGCAATCAGGCTGCGCAGACGCTGAATGTCCAGCGCAGACCAACTGCCGATGTTCTGTTTGACGCACCAGCCGAGGACTTTATCGAGGTCGCGGCGGTAGGCCGACAGCGTGTGCGGCGACACCTGTCGCTCACTGCGCAGATGTTCGCAGTAAGCGTCCAGTTGTCGTTCCATGTTCAGCGTACCGAGCGCAGCGAGCTGTTGACCCGTGGCAGCACGCGGCCCATGACTTCGGCGATGTAGCTCAAGAACAGCGTACCGACCGAACTCTTGTAGTGCTGCGGATCACGGCTGGCAATTGCCAGAATGCCGTGGATGCCTTGATGGCTGACGGCGACCACGGCAGTTGAGCCGATCTGCTTGCGCTGTTCCTCGCCGAAGAGGAAATCCAGTTCATGCTCACGCAGGCTGCCGCTGACGCTTTTGCCTTCGGTGAGCAGGCCGCCGATAGCGACTTGTGCATCAGCGTGAGTTACCCAGCGACCAACCGGCGCTGGGTTGTCTCCCAGTAGAATCAGGCTGACAAAAGGCACCTGAAAATCCTGGCGCAGGCTGTCTTCGACGCTGATCACCACGTCTTCCAGGCTGGCGGCATCCATCAAGGAGAGAATGAGACGGCGGGTCTTGTCGAACAGGCGATCGTTGTCGCGGGCGACGTCCATCAACTGCGAGAGCCGATGACGCATCTCGATGTTGCGGTCGCGCAGGATGGTCATCTGCCGCTCGACCAGCGAAACGGTATCGCCACGCTGGTGAGGAATGCGCAGGGCAGGCAGCAGTTCTTCGTGCTCGACGAAGAAGTCCGGATGCGCCTCGAGGTATGCGGCAACCGCTGCCGCCTCGAGGCTCTCGGACGCTGATTCGTCGGACTGTCGGGCGGGTACCTGAGGCTTATCGGTCATGGTTTCTGCTCACTCAAAGACGTACTTGTCCTTCGTATACACGCACTGCCGGACCGGTCATCAGCACCGGTTGGCCAGGGCCTGCCCATTCGATGGACAGACGCCCGCCGGGCAGGTCGATCAATAGCGGCGAATCCATCCACCCCTGGCTGATCGCAGCGACAGCCGCTGCACACGCGCCGGTACCGCAGGCCTGGGTTTCCCCGGCGCCACGTTCCCACACGCGCAACTGCGCACGGTTGCGGTCGATGACCTGGAGAAAACCGACGTTCACTCGCGCGGGGAAGCGCGGGTGGTGTTCGATTTTCGGCCCCAGTTCATGCACCGGTGCACTGTTGATGTCCTGCACGCGCAACACCGCGTGCGGGTTGCCCATCGACACGGCGGCCAGTTCGACCGTGGTGCCGTCCACTTCCAGCTGATAGCTGATGGCCTGCGCTGGCGCTTGGAACGGAATATCCGCCGGCACCAGACGCGGGGCGCCCATGTTCACGCCGATCTGGCCGTCGTTACGCACGTCCAGTTCGATGATGCCGCCCTTGGTCTCGACGCGAATCTGCCGTTTCGCGGTCAGACGCTTGTCGAGCACGAAGCGCGCAAAACAGCGCGCACCGTTGCCGCACTGCTCGACTTCCGAGCCATCGGAGTTGAAGATCCGGTAGCGGAAATCCACGTCCGGATTGCTCGGCGCCTCAACAATCAGCAACTGGTCGAAGCCGATGCCGGTGTGGCGGTCGCCCCATTGCTTGGCGTGCTTTGGCTGAATATGCGCGTGCTGGCTGACCAGGTCGAGAACCATGAAGTCATTGCCCAAGCCGTGCATTTTAGTAAAACGCAGCAGCATGGGTTACTCCGGCAGCAGGCTTTCGCCGGCAAACAGCTCAGCCACGGTTTCGCGGCGGCGCACTTCAAAAACCTGATCACCGTCTACCAGCACTTCAGCGGCACGGCCGCGAGTGTTGTAGTTGGAACTCATGACAAAACCGTAGGCACCGGCCGAATGCACGGTCAGCAGGTCGCCTTCTTCCAGCGCCAGCTCACGGTCCTTGGCGAGGAAGTCGCCGGTTTCGCAGATCGGGCCAACGATGTCGTATTTGCGCGCGGCAGTGTCACGCGGCTTGACCGCGGTGACGTCCATCCACGCCTGATACAGCGCCGGGCGGATCAGGTCGTTCATCGCCGCGTCGACGATGGCGAAATCCTTGTGTTCGGTGTGCTTGAGGTACTCGACCTGCGTCAGCAGCACGCCGGCGTTGGCAACGATGAAACGGCCCGGCTCGAACACCAGCGCCAGATCACGACCGCTCAGACGCTCGCGCACGGCTTTGATGTAGTCGGCAGCCAATGGCGGCTCTTCATCGCGATAACGCACGCCCAAACCACCACCGAGATCGATGTGGCGCAGGTGAATGCCGCAATCACCGAGGCGATCGACCAGATCCAGCAGACGATCAAGTGCGTCAAGAAATGGCGGCAGCGTGGTCAGTTGCGAACCGATGTGGCAATCAACGCCCACCACTTCCAGGTTCGGCAGATGTGCGGCGCGCACGTACACGTCTTCGGCGTCGGCAATGGCGATGCCGAACTTGTTCTCTTTGAGACCGGTGGAAATGTACGGGTGGGTGCCGGCATCGACGTCCGGGTTCACGCGCAGCGATACCGGTGCGCGAACACCCAGCTCGGCGGCAACCACTTGCAGGCGCTCCAGCTCGTCGGTGGATTCGACGTTGAAGCAGTGCACGCCGACTTCCAGCGCACGGCGCATGTCGTCACGGGTCTTGCCGACACCGGAGAAAACGATCTTGTCAGGGCTGCCGCCCGCGGCGAGTACGCGCTCCAGTTCCCCGCGGGAAACGATGTCGAAACCGGCGCCGAGACGGGCCAGGACATTCAGCACGCCGAGGTTGGAGTTGGCTTTGACCGCAAAGCAGACCAGGTGCGGCATGCCGGCCAGCGCATCGGCGTAGGCCAGATACTGGGCTTCGATGTGCGCGCGCGAGTAAACGTAAGTGGGCGTGCCGAAGCGGTCGGCGATGGCGGACAGCGCCACACCTTCCGCAAACAGCTCCCCGCCACGGTAGTTAAAAGCGTCCATGGCGATCCCTTAGTAAACGTCGTGCTTGTGTGCTTTCGAGGCAGGCTGCTTTTGCGAAGACTGGGCTTGCTCGGCCGGGTCCTGATCGTCATCCGGCAGGTACAGCGGGCCTTTTTGACCACAGGCCGAAACGAGGCAGGCAACCGCGACGAGCGCAGCAAGGGAAGAGATCAGGCGCTTCATGGCGAAATCCTTGAAAATGCGTTAATTGCGCCGGAGTATACCGGCCACCCGGCGGCTTGCCTATGCGAGGGGGTTCCCGTCCGGCGGGGCTCGTCCGTGAGCACTGGTAACCCTGTGGGAGCGAGCTTGCTCGCGAAAGCGGTATGTCAGTTGCCATTGATGTTGAATTTTCCGGCGCCTTCGCGAGCAAGCTCGCTCCCACAGGGGTCAATGCGGGATGGGAAACGGTGCTTGGTCGTTAATCTTTGCATTCGGCCGGCAGCGTCCGTATCTTGCGGCGCTTGAGCCTGATCAGACATTTTTTGAGGTTGCCACAATGAGTTTGTCCGAAGCGCGTTTCCACGATCTGGTCGATGAAACCCAGGAAAAACTGGAAGACATCTTTGACGAAAGCGACCTCGATATCGACATGGAGAACTCGGCCGGTGTCCTCACCGTCAAGTTCGAAAACGGCTCGCAACTGATCTTCAGCCGCCAGGAACCGCTGCGTCAGCTGTGGCTGGCGGCGGTGTCCGGTGGTTTCCACTTCGACTACGACGAAGAAAGCGAGCGCTGGATGTGCGACAAGAGCGAGGAGCAATTGGGCGAAATGCTCGAGCGCATCGTCAAGCAACAGGCTGGCGCTGAATTCGACTTCGAAGGTCTGTGATTCTGTGACTGAGACTGCTCCCGCCCGGCCTCCGAAGCCGCTCTACAGCAACATCAGCCCTGCGGTGCCTTCGCCGTGCAGTGGCGTGTGTCGGCTAGATGAGCAAAAGGTCTGCCTCGGCTGCTTCCGCCATGTCGAAGACATACGCGAATGGCGTTCGGCGGACGACGAGCGGCGGCGAGCGATTTGCGCGCAGGCGTCGCAGCGCAAACAGTGCGGCGGGGCGTGACTTGTATATTTTTTGAGCTGTGATAGTGTCCGAACACGCCTCAACCCATCGAGGCCCGGTGAAAACCCCGTCTTTTTTGGCGGGGTTTTGCTTTTTTTGTGTGCAGAAGAAAGGAGTCTGCCCGGATCATGACCGCACCTTCCATCACCCTTACCCGTCTGGACGTGCAACGTCTGGAACGCCTGATCGACAACCTGAACGAGAAAGACCAGGCTGCGCCGGGCGTGATTGCGCTGCAAACCGAACTGGATCGCGCCGACACCGTGGTCGGCCACGATGAAGTGTCTGCCGATGTCGTGACGATGAATTCCCGCGTGCATTGCCGCGAAGAAGGCAGTGGCAAGGATTACCACCTGACGCTGGTCTATCCCAAGGATGCCAACGCCGACGAAGGCAAGATTTCCATTCTGGCACCGGTCGGCAGCGCACTGCTGGGCCTGAAAGTCGGTCAGCACATTGACTGGCCAGCCCCCGGCGGCAAGACCCTGAAACTGACCTTGCTTGAAGTCGAATCGCAGCCGGCCAACGGTGGCGCCTTCCCCGAGTAACCCCGCCCTCAGACCTGTTCGAGTGCCTCGTTCAGAGCGCGCTCCAGGTCAGCCTTGTAACGCAGATACAGATTGCTTGAACTTTGCCCATCACCGAGCAGACCTGAAAGGTCGAGGTCGGTGATGTAGCAACGATAGCGTTCACTGTCGCGGCGCTGCTCGACGATTTCCCGGGCGACCACGCTGAACAACTGGTCGCCATGTTCCAGTTCGCTGAACTCCCGTTGATTGCAATACAGGGTGACCTGCACTTCGCCCGGTGCGGCTTTGCCGACGATCGCCTGCACGTCGTAGAACGGCTTGTTGACTGGCGTCTGCGGGGCTGGTCGCGATTCGACCCGGCGTGCGCGCCCCGGGCCCGAAGGTAATAACTGGTAATACAAAGTTTCGAGGCGGACATCCGGGCCGGCGTCCATCGGCAGTACGGCTTCGCGGCGGAACAGGATCGATTGCAGGAAACGCTGCAACGGCACCAACAGGCTTTGCTCGTCGTGATACGGCAGGTGTTGTTGCCACAGTGCGTTGAATTCATCCAGCACGTACAACTCGGCCTGCTGCTCGGTGATGCGGTAGAACACTTGAATACATTCCGGCTGGCCCATCGGCAGGATCAATGCGAGGTCATGATCCTCCAGCGCCATCGGGTCCAGATGCAGCGGGCTGTAGCGCGGCTGCTCTTCACCGAGGTAATCGAGCAGGGCCGGCAGGGTGGCGAGGGCGACGTGGTTGACCTGGCCCGGCACCAGTTCCAGCACGTGATAGTGCTGTTGCACTTGAATCAGGTAGCGGTGGTTCAATTCGCTGAGCAACAGGTTCTGTGCGGTGTCGACGATTTCCTCGACCCGACGGGCAATGAACTGCGCGCGGTTGTGGCAGAAGCAGCGCACTTTCAGCGACGGCTGCAACGGTCCGCGCGGCAGATTGTTGAGGTAATCGCGCAGGCAATCGAGCAAGGCGTGCGGGCCGTCGAAACGGTTGACCAACACCTCATTCCAGCTGTTGAGCGTGACCTGATCGAGGGTCAGCACGAGGTTTTCGCGCACGCCGGCGTAACTCAGCGAGTCGGTGCGCTCGGTGGTCATCAGGATGTTCAGGTCGCGGTGATGTTTGAGCGGATCGACGCCGACGTTGACCAGAAGCAGCACTTCGCTCGGCACGGCGGCGCGCAGCAACGGCTCTTCGGCCACGGTGGGCAAGGGCAGGGCGATGCACTGTTGCAGGCTGCCGAGCAGGTTGAACAGCTCGAACTCGCTCAAGTCGCTGGTGCCGGGATGCAGAGCCAGGCGCGTGCTGCTGTCGATCACGCCGTTGCGGTGGCACCAGGTCAGCAGTTCAAGCAACTCGCGACTGCGCTTGATCGGCGCGAAGTGTTCCCACTCAAGTGCCGTGAGGCTGCCGTTGTACAGGCCCCACTGGGTTTGTCCGGGCTCCTTTTTATTGCGCGACTGCACCAGCGTCAACGTGTCTTCGGCCAGATCCGGGGCGATGCCGGGATTGATGAATTCGACCTTGTCGGCCTTGCGCTCGAAGGCTGCATAGAGCCGGCGACCGAGGACGTTGAGGTCGCGTTTATTGATCAGGCTGACGGTCTGCTCGGTGCGGGCAAACTGGGTGAGGAAGCGATAGCTGTAATTCAGCTCATTGACCAGCGCGCGGCGCTCGGCGCTGACCTGGCGGACTTTCCACTGGCTGCGGCTGTCGAGCAGCGTCAGTTGTCGCTGATCCCAATGCCATTCGCTGGCCAGCCGTTCCAACAACGAACGTTGCCAGCTCTGCGTGCGGCTGTTGCCGGTGAGCTTGCGGTTGACCTTGAGGTACAGCGCGCGGCGCACCAGTTCCAGGCGCTCCGGTTCATTGCGCGCGGTGAGGTATTCCTCGATGCGCCGGTACACGACCATGTACGGATCCAGCTCATCGAGATCGAGCTGATTGGCGAACACGGCTTTTTTGAAGCGCAGGCTCAGGCACTGCACGTGCGGGTGCTCGCTGGCGTAGACCTCGGTCAGCAACAGTTTGAGCACCGATTTGTACGGTGACTCGATACCCTTGAACAGCTGCCACAGACCGGCGCCGATGAATTCCCCTGGAGGAATGGTCGCCAAGTGCCCGAGATCAAGGGTTTCGTCGGCGCGAATAAAACGCTTCGACAGCAGGGTGTGGGTGTAAAGGTCGTAGGCGGTTTCTTCGTAAACCGGCACCAGCCACCAGATTGGCGTACGTCCGGCCAGCCAGATCGCGGTGCGGTAAAACTCGTCCAGCAGCAGGTAATGCTGGGTGGTGCCGCAGTTTTCCGAACTGAGCTGGGTGTCGCGTTCGCCTTTGACGAAGCGCACCGGGTCGATCAGAAAGAAATGCGCCTCGGCGCCCTGGCTGGCGGCCCAGGCTTCCAGCAACTGGCATTTCTTGCTCAGCTCGGTGAGTTCGCTGTCGCTCAGGTCTGGCGCATGGCAGACCCACACGTCCATGTCGCTCTGATCGGCCTGGGCCAGCGTACCGAGGCTGCCCATCAGGAACAGGCCGTGAATCGGTCGCGGCGGGTTGCTGCCATGGCGCGGCTTGTAAGAGAACGAGCGGGTCAGGCGCTGGGCTTCGGTGAGCACATTGGCGTCCGGCTCGTAATTCGACAGGCCGGCCGGCGTGCTGCTCGAGACGTAACCCGGCAGTAGCGGATGATTGACGTGGAAGAACAGCGGCAGCAGCGTCAGTACGCTCTGCTGGCGTGTCGACAGGCCTTCGAGGGCACGGCCCAGGCGGCCTTCATTGAGTTTGAGAAAGCGCGCGCGCAGCTGGCTGAGGACCTTGCGGTCAATGCCTTCGTCGAGGTCAGGGCGGATTTCGTGGGTGCGCGTCATGTCAGCTCAAACCGGCTCGCAGGCTCGGACGTAGAGGGTCTCGGAATGTCAGGCAGTTTAGCCTTAGCGCGGCGGGACTTTTAGCTGATTTTGTTTTTTGACGTCAGATTTCTATCGCGGGCGACCGGGCAGGCCCGCGGAAATCCCGTGGCAGGAGTTCCCGTGGGCAAAGTCGGGGAGGATCAGGCGGTTTCTTGCTCTCTCAGAATGGTCAGCACGGTTTGCACATTTTGTGCAGCGTCGCGACCGAGGCTGGTCAGATAACCGCCATCGGGCTGGTCGGTCAGTTCTTTTTCAAAGAGGCGTTGGGCGGCGGCAATGTGTTTTGGGGCAGCGGTCTGATGAATTTTCAGACCTTCCTGGGAACTGTCCAGGTTGAAGAGTGCGAGGACTTCCAGTTCGGCAACCAACTCAGGGGTAAGCGACATAAGGACTCCAGACTTTCTAGTAATTGGACGACAGCGTCCCTAAGGTGAACCCGCTTTTGCGGCATGTCCAGTGCTCAGATCAGGGATTTTGTCTTGAGGCGGATTCCAGTGTAGTCGGGGCTCAGGGGAAGGCCTGATAGATGGGTGACAAATTGTGTGGGAGCGAGCTTGCTCGCGAAAGCGGTGTGTCATTCAGCGTGGTTTTTGCTGATACACGGCATTCGCGAGCAGGCTCGCTCCCACAGGGGGATGTGTTTGGCTTACTGCTTTTCTGGCGGTAATTCCGGCAATGCACGCAACGCCGCTTCGTACCATTGAGTATCAAATGCGCGGTCTTCATCGAGCATCGCGTCAATCTCGTAGGCCAGCACGTGGGCCATCAGATTGAGAATCTCTTCGCGCTCAACGCCGACCAGGGTCAACTTGTTGAAAGTCGCTTTGGCCGCTGGCGGGTTGTCGCTTTCGATCTGGTTCTCGATGGCTTCGATCAACGTCGCTTCGGTGAACTCTTCTTCTTCGTTGTCATTGTCGATGTCAGTCGGCTCGCTCATGGCAGGCTCCTCAAGGAAAGGCGCCAGTTTACCCGCATTCAGCGGCGTGATGCTGCTGGCGGGAAACGCCTGAGCGATCTATAAACAGGCACTGCCCACCCCGCACGGCCTGGAGGCTATGTGATGCTCAAGCTCTACGGATTCTCAGTCAGCAACTACTACAACATGGTCAAACTGGCGCTGCTGGAGAAAGGCCTGCCGTTCGAAGAGGTCACCTTCTACCCGACACCGACCCCGCAATCACTGGCCATCAGCCCGCGCGGTAAAGTGCCGGTGCTGGGTGTCGACGCTGGTTTCATCAACGAAACCGCGATCATCCTCGAATACCTCGAACAGACCCAGAAAGGTACGCCGCTGCTGCCTGGTGATCCTTTCGAGCGTGCGCAGGTGTTGGCGATTGCCAAGGAAATCGAGCTGTACATCGAGCTTCCGGGTCGCGCCTGTTATGGCGAAGCGTTCTTCGGCGTGACCTTGCCGGACGCGATCAAGGAAAAGACCAGGACTGAATTGCAGTTGGGTTTTGCGGCGCTGGGCCGGCATGGCAAATTCGCCCCGTACGTGGCGGGCGACAGCTTGAGCATTGCCGATTTGTATTTCCTCTACAGCGTGCCGCTGGCCTGTGCGGTCGGGCAAAAGCTGTTCGGGATTGATTTGCTGGCGGAGATGCCGCAGGCCAAGGCCTTGTTGGAGCGGCTTGAGCAAAATCCGCATGTGCAGAAGATAGCGGCAGACAAGGAAGCGGCGATGCCGGCGTTTTTGGCGATGATCGCTGCCAAGAAGTGATGTTTCTGGTGTTCTGAAGGTCGCCTTCGCGAGCAGGCTCGCTCCCACAGGGGATTTTTGTCAGCCACAATTTTGTGTTCAACAAAAATCCAAATATGGGAGCGAGCCTGCTCGCGAAGCTTTTGCTGTTAGCGGCTGGCGATCAGGGCCTGACCGCGCACCACCGCTGCCTTGACCTGCGCCGGCGCAGTGCCGCCGATATGGTCGCGGGCATTCACCGAGCCTTCCAGGGTCAGCACGGCAAACACGTCCTGCTCGATCTGATCGCTGAACTGACGCAGTTCTTCCAGGCTCATCTCGGCCAGGTCCTTGCCAGTGTCGACGCCGTACTTAACGGCATGGCCGACGATTTCGTGGCAATCACGGAACGGCAAACCACGACGCACCAGGTAATCCGCCAGATCGGTCGCGGTGGAGAAACCACGCAGCGCCGCTTCACGCATGATCGCGTGCTTCGGTTTGATCGCCGGGATCATGTCAGCGAAGGCTCGCAGGGAATCGCGCAGAGTGTCGGCGGCGTCGAACAGCGGCTCTTTGTCTTCCTGATTGTCCTTGTTGTAGGCCAAAGGCTGGCCTTTCATCAGAGTCAGCAGGCCCATCAGCGCACCGAACACGCGGCCGGTCTTGCCGCGCACCAGCTCTGGCACGTCGGGGTTTTTCTTTTGCGGCATGATCGAGCTGCCGGTGCAGAAACGGTCCGGCAGATCGATGAACTGGAACTGCGCGCTGGTCCACAGCACCAGCTCTTCGGAGAAGCGCGACAAGTGCATCATCGCGATGCTTGCGGCCGAGCAGAATTCAATGGCGAAGTCGCGATCGGAAACGTTGTCCAGCGAGTTGCCGCCCACAGCGTCGAAGCCCAGCAGTTGCGCGGTGTATTCGCGGTCGATCGGGTAGGTGGTGCCGGCCAGCGCGGCGCTGCCCAGTGGCATGCGGTTGGTGCGCTTGCGGCAGTCGACCAGACGCTCGTAATCGCGGCTGAGCATTTCGAACCAGGCCAGCATGTGGTGCCCGAAGGTCACTGGCTGTGCGGTTTGCAGGTGGGTGAAGCCGGGCATGATGCTCGCGGCTTCGCGCTCGGCTTGTTCCAGCAGGCCTTTTTGCAGGCGGGTGATTTCGGCGAGGATCAGGTCGATTTCGTCACGCAGCCACAGGCGGATGTCGGTGGCGACCTGGTCGTTGCGGCTACGCCCGGTGTGCAGTTTTTTACCGGTGACGCCGATGCGGTCGGTCAGGCGCGCTTCGATGTTCATGTGCACGTCTTCGAGGTCGACGCGCCAGTCGAACTGGCCGGCCTCGATTTCGCCCTGAATGGTCTTCAGGCCATCGATGATGCTGTCGCGCTCGGCATCAGTCAGCACGCCGACCTTGGCCAGCATGCTGGCGTGGGCGATCGAACCCATGATGTCGTGGCGATACAGGCGCTGGTCGAAAGTGACGGAGGCGGTGAAGCGGGCGACGAAGGCGTCGACGGGTTCACTGAAGCGGCCGCCCCAGGACTGATTGGTCTTGTCAGTGCTCATGAATTCGCTCGTATCGGCTTGAAGAAAAAAGGCGTGAAACGCTGGCGCGGATAATAACAGGGTTGCCCAGACTGTCGCTGACACCGGTCGATACGTTTTTTTCTCATCGGCTCGGTCATAGTCGCCGCTGGCCGTAAAGGATTTGCGTAAGGATATTTTTCGATTGAGCAATATCGTTCCGACGAACGTCTACAGTAGGACATAAGGGTCGGCGTGACTGCGGATCGCGCAAAGGTCTGGCCGCCGACTATAAGAAGAGGGGGTGGGTGCAGTTGTCCTTCGGCAATCCCCGTGAAAAACGCGAGATACAGCGGGCTTTGAGCAGTACGACCCGGACACTGGCAAATATTGCTGGCCGACGTACGGCACTTTTTGGCGCTCGGGCTAGTCTTAGCGTGGATCGCGGTGACGGACGTCACTTCACCTGTCTACGCTATCCTTGTGCGAGACTCACGCAGGAATCCAGCGCAATATGAATGTCCTGATCGTTGATGACGAACCACTGGCTCGCGAGCGCCTCAGCCGAATGGTGAGCGAGCTCGAGGGTTATACAGTTCTGGAGCCCAGCGCCACGAATGGCGAGGAGGCGTTGGCACTGATCGACAGCCACAAACCGGATATCGTGCTGCTCGATATCCGCATGCCGGGCCTCGATGGCCTGCAGGTCGCTGCCCGTCTGTGCGAGCGAGAAACGCCGCCCGCCGTGGTGTTTTGCACCAGCCCCGATGAATTTGCCGTGGAAGCCCTGCAGGCCAGCGCCGTGGGCTATGTGGTGAAACCCGTGCGAACCGAACATCTGCATGACGCCCTGAAACGGGCGGAACGTCCCAACCGGGCGCAACTTTCGGCCCTGACCCGTCCCGCTGCCGAAAGTGGCACCGGCCCGCGCAGCCACATCAGCGCGCGTACCCGCAAAGGCATCGAACTGATCCCCCTGGATCAGGTGGTCTATTTCATTGCCGATCACAAATACGTGACCTTGCGCCACGAGGCCGGCGAAGTGCTGCTCGACGAGCCGCTCAAAGCGCTCGAAGACGAATTCGGTGAGCGTTTCGTGCGTATCCACCGCAACGCGCTGGTCGCGCGCGACCGCATTGAACGTCTGCAACGCACGCCGCTGGGGCATTTCCAGCTGTTCCTCAAAGGTCTCAATGGTGACGCGCTGATCGTCAGCCGTCGGCATGTGGCCGGTGTGCGCAAAATGATGCAGGGCCTGTAACCCGGTCATTCCGGGCGGCACCTTTAACTTTTTACCGGGCATTGCAGGCCAGGGAGGCCACGTCGTTCCTGATTCAAGTCAAAGTGGATTTGGCTGAGCTGTTATTATCCGCCGTATCTATTCAGTACGGATTGATCCATGTCCTCTCGCGAAATCCGCATCGCCACCCGTAAAAGTGCGCTGGCCCTCTGGCAGGCCGAATACGTCAAAGCCCGTCTGGAAGCGGCCCATCCGGGCCTGCTGGTGACGCTGGTGCCCATGGTCAGTCGCGGCGACAAGCTGCTCGATTCGCCACTGTCGAAAATCGGCGGCAAAGGCTTGTTCGTCAAAGAACTGGAAACCGCGCTCCTCGAGAACGAAGCCGACATCGCCGTGCACTCGATGAAAGACGTGCCGATGGACTTCCCCGAAGGCCTTGGCCTGTTCTGCATCTGCGAGCGCGAAGACCCGCGCGATGCCTTCGTTTCCAACACCTATGCCAGCCTCGAAGCGTTGCCTGCCGGCAGCATCGTCGGTACTTCGAGCCTGCGTCGTCAGGCACAGTTGCTGACCCGTCGGCCGGACCTGGAAATCCGTTTCCTGCGCGGCAACGTCAATACCCGTCTGGCCAAGCTCGATGCCGGCGAGTATGACGCGATCATCCTCGCTGCAGCCGGTCTGATCCGTCTCGGTTTTGAAGAGCGCATCACGTCGGCGATCAGCGTCGATGACAGCCTGCCGGCCGGTGGTCAGGGCGCAGTGGGTATCGAATGTCGCAGCGCCGACAGCGAAATCCACGCCTTGCTTGCACCGTTGCATCACGCCGATACCTCGTCGCGCGTGACCGCCGAACGTGCCCTCAACAAACATCTGAATGGTGGCTGCCAAGTGCCGATCGCCTGCTACGCCGTGCTTGAAGGCGAGCAGTTGTGGTTGCGCGGTCTGGTCGGCGAGCCGAGCGGTGGCTTGCTGCTCAGCGCCGAAGCCCGCGCACCGCGCGCCGATGCTGAGGCGTTGGGCGTTCAGGTGGCTGAAGACTTGTTGAGCCAAGGCGCAGCCGAGATTCTCAAGGCAGTCTACGGCGAGGCAGGTCACGAGTGACTGACTGGCGCCTGCTGCTGACGCGCCCTGCAGAAGACTGTGCGGCGCTCGCCGAGACGTTGGCCGCGCAGGGTGTTTTCAGTAGTTGTTTGCCGCTTCTGGACATTGTCCCGCTGCCGGTCTCTGACAACATGCGTCAGGCGATGGCGCGGTTGCGCCGTTGCAGCGCGGTGATCGTGGTTAGCAAGCCGGCGGCGCGCATTGCCATGGATCTGCTCGACGGCGCCTCTGCGCTGACGATGCCGTGGTTCAGTGTCGGTGCCGCGACCGCGCAGATTCTGCTGGATCGCGGCCTCGACGCACACTTCCCGGTTGACGGTGATGACAGCGAAGCCTTGCTGCAATTGCCGCGTCTGCGTGAGGCAGCCAGTCAGCCCGGTGCGCAGGTATTGATCCTGCGCGGCGAGGGTGGGCGTGAGCTGCTCGCCGAGCGCTTGCGTACGCTTGGTGCTAGTGTCGAGTATCTGGAATTGTATCGACGTGACCTGCCAGCCTATGCACCGAACGAACTGTCGCGGCGGATCCAAGCGGAACGCTTGAACGGGCTGGTGGTCAGCAGTGGACAGGGTTTTGAGCACCTGCGTCAGATGGCCGGCGACGCCTGGCCGACAATCGCGCGGTTGCCGTTGTTTGTTCCAAGCCCAAGGGTCGCCGAGCTGGCACGTGCCGCCGGGGCTCAAACAGTTGTGGATTGCCGCGGCGCGAGTGCCGCGGCTTTGCTGACGGCGTTGCGGGAGCATCCCGTACCCGTTTTCTAATGCAAAGGATGGATACGTGAGCGAAACAGCCTTGCCTAAAGATGATGTGCAACCTGTGATTGATGCCCAGGTTGAAACGCCACCGCCGGCCACAGAGCCGCGCCGAGGCAATGGACTGGCCATCGTCGCCTTGTTGCTCGGCGCTGCTGGCGTCGCCATCGGTGGCTGGGGTGTCTGGCAGGTGCGCCACCTGCAGACCAATACGCAACAACAATCGGGCCAGGTGCAGGCGTTGAATGATCAGGCGCAGAGCCTGAAGCTCAACGAACAGCGTCTGACCGAGCGTCTCGCGCAGTTGCCGGGTGCTGATGAACTTGCGGATCGCCAGCGTCTGGTCACGCAACTGCAGGGTGATCAACAGCGCCTCAATCAGCGTCTGGAAACCGTCCTCGGGGCAAGCCGCAAGGACTGGCGTCTGGCGGAGGCCGAGCATTTGCTGCGTCTGGCCAGCCTGCGTCTGTCGGCGTTGCAGGACATCAGCAGCGCTCAGGCACTGGTGCAGGGCGCTGACGAGATCCTCCGTGAGCAGAACGATCCCGGTTCCTTCGCCGCGCGCGAGCAAGTGGCCAAAACGCTGGTCGCATTGCGCAGCACCGAGCAACCGGATCGCACCGGGTTGTTCCTGCGTCTTGGCGCATTGCGTGATCAGGTGACCGAGCTGACCGAGCTGGCGCCTGAGTACAAGGATCGCGGCGAATCGCTGCTGGGCCTGACCGCCGATGGTGATGGCGCGAGCCGCTGGGCGCAGTGGTGGGATCAGGTCTCGCGCTATATCCGTATCGATTTCAATGCTGACAAAAACGTGCGGCCACTGCTGGCCGGGCAGAGCCTGAGCCAGGTGCGTCTGGCGCTCAGCCTGTCGCTTGAGCAGGCGCAGTGGGCCGCGCTCAATGGCCAGGCACCGGTTTATACCCAGGCGCTGGCCGAAGCGCGTGATGTGCTCAAGGGCAATTTCAACTCGGACAATCCGCAAAGCAAAGTGATGCTCGAACAGGTCGCTGAGTTGAGCAAGGAACCGGTCACCGTCACGACGCCTGATCTGGCCGGCACGCTGAGTGCGGTGCAAGCCTATCTTGAGCGGCGCAACGTCAACGCCGAAGAGTCGGTGAAACCCTTCGCCAAGCCTGCTGCGAACACTGCGCAGGAGGCGACGCCATGAAGCGCCTGTATGTGATCGTGTTTCTGGTTATCGCCGCGACGGCGGCGCTGGGCCTGGCGATTGCCGAGCATTCCGGTTACGTGTTGGTCGCCTACAGGAGCTTCCGTTACGAGGCGAGTCTGTGGGCGACTTTGGCGGTGATCGCGGTGCTATGGCTGTTGATCTGGGGGATCAAGGCGCTGGTGGAGCTGGTCATGACGTCCAGTGGCGTGGTCAATCCATGGTCGCGACGCAACCGCAGTCGCCGCGTGCAGGTGGCGATCGAGCACGGGCAACTGGACCTGGCTGAAGGTCGCTGGGCCAGTGCGCAGCGTCATCTCTCTCGAGCGGCTGAGGCTGAGCGTCAGCCTCTGCTGTATTACCTCGGCGCCGCCCGTGCGGCCAACGAGCAAGGTCATTACGATGAGTGTGATCGTTTGCTGGAGCGCGCGCTGGAGCGTCAACCTCAGGCCGAGCTGGCCATTGCCTTGAGCCATGCGCAGTTGCAGACCGACCGTGGTGATACCGACGGAGCACTGGTGACCCTGCAAGCGATGCACGAACGGCATCCACACAATGCGCAGACGCTGCGTCAGTTGCAGCGTTTGTATCAACAACGCGGCGAATGGTCGGCGGTGATTCGCCTGTTGCCGGAGCTGCGCAAGGACAAGGTTCTGCCGCCGGCCGAACTGGCAGAGCTGGAGCGTCGCGCCTGGGGTGAAAACCTGTCGTTGGCCGCGCACCGTGAAGAGGACGGCACCGTGGGCTTGCAGTCGCTCCAGCGGGCGTGGGAGCAGCTCACCTCGGCGCAGCGTCAGGAGCCAGCGCTGGTGCTGGCGTACGCCGAACAGCTACGTCAGCTGGGCGCTCAGGTGCAGGCGGAAGAAGTTCTGCGCACAGCCCTGAAACGCAAGTACGACAGCCATCTCGCACGTCTTTATGGTCTGGTGCGCGGCAGTGATCCTGCACGTCAGTTGCAAACGGCCGAAGGCTGGCTCAAGGAGCATCCGCACGACCCGAGCTTGCTGCTGACGCTGGGGCGTCTGTGCCTGCAAACCAGTCTGTGGGGTAAAGCCCGGGATTATCTGGAAAGCAGTTTGCGGGTGCAGCGCAACCCTGAGGCGTGTGCTGAACTGGCCCGCCTGCTCGCGCAACTGGGCGATACCGAACGCAGCAATCAGTTGTTTCAGGAAGGTCTGGGTTTGTTGGATGAACGCCTGCTGGCCGCGCCGCTGCCGGCACTGGCTCAGGTCTGAAGACGCGAGGGAGGCCACTCCCTCGTTGACCTTTTGCCCCCGATAATTCACCGTTTTTCGGCATCCTGGATAAAGTCCTACGCAGGGCTACATCCTTTCCTCGCTAACCTGTCGGGTTTTCCCTACACCTCTGGTGAACTGTCGGCAGGGCCTCGCCTTGAAAGGCCGACGCGCTTTCCTCTACCGTAACAGCCTGTCTCTACTGTTACGGAAAAGCCATGTCGTTGGCCTGCTCACGCTCCTTGTTCTTCATGGCTTTCACTGCGGGGGCCTTTGCTCTGGGAGCTTCCTATTATCTTGAATACGCGGTCGGTCTGACGCCATGCAGCCTGTGCCTGGTGCAGCGGTTGTTCCTCACGCTGCTGTGCGTTTTCTGTGGTCTGGCGGCGGTACACGGCCCCAGGCGTAGTGGTTTGTGGCTTTACTGGCTGCTGACGCTGGGTGCAAGCCTGGGCGGCACTACGGCGGCCTGGCGACAAGTGTTGATACAGAGTGACCCGGTGCTGCAACTGACCAACTGTTCCCCAACCTCCGAGATGCTATTCAGCGGGTTGCCGTGGATCTGTGCTTTGCAGAGGATGTTTAACGGTGGCGCTGATTGCGCGGAAATTTCCTGGACGCTGTTCGATCTGAGCATTCCCGAATGGAGCCTTTTGTTCTTCGTCGCGGTGTCGATTCTTGCGGTCTATCAAATGTTGCGCCTGGCCTGGAGCGCTCTGCCACGACCGCTCAGCGGCGAAGCGTCGCACCGGGATCCGCTGCGGGATTAAACACTTGTATGAACTTTATCTCCTGCGTACCTTGAAGCCATAGGCGTGCGGGCATAATCTGGCCCGCACGTGTCATTGGATTTATGTTGCTCGATGACGCTCTGCCCGGCCGTCCCCCCAGCCAAAATCAAAAGAGGGGCGCGGGTGTAGAGCAGCATGACCCACAAGGGAAGAGAGATCGCCATGCTCGAAAGTTGTCAGAATGCTCAGGAACGTTGGGGTGGAGTTCATCTGCTGATCGACCGCTGGTTGCAGGAGCGTGAAGATCTGATCGGTGCCTACGACAAGCTTGGTGCGCAGCCAGAGTCGCTGTCCGAGAGCCGCAAGCCCTTGCAGGAATTCTGCGGCGTGCTGGTCGATTACGTCTCGGCCGGGCACTTCGAAATCTACGAACAGCTGACTGGCGAAGCCAAGGCGTTCAATGACAAGCGTGGTCTGGAACTCGCCGAGACGATCTATCCACGTATCGACGTCATCACCGAGAAACTCCTCGCGTTCAACGATCTGTGCGACGAAGGCAAATGCGTTGCCGAGAAGTTCAAGGAGCTCGGCGGCCTGCTTCACGAGCGCTTTGAACTCGAAGACTGCCTGATTGAAGTGCTGCACACAGCACACAAGGAAGAAGATCCGGTTCAGGCCTGATCCGAACCCTGATCAAAAAAACGGTGCGTCCAAAGCGCACCGTTTTTTATTGCCTGCTCAACTGGTCGCGCCGCGCAGTTCCACTTCGAACACCAACGGTGTGAACGGCGCGATCAAGTCGCCGGCACCATCGGCGCCGTAGGCTTGATCCGATGGAATCACCAGTCGCCATTTCGCCCCCACCGGCATGTTCTGCAACGCGGTGCGCCAGCCGGCAATCACGCTGTCGAGGTTGAACCATTGCGGTTGAGTGTTCTGATCGAACACGGTGCCGTCCGGCAATCGACCGACATACAGCACCTGCACTTTTCCGTCCGGTCCGGCCTTGGCACCGGTGCCTGGCGTCAGCTCGGTCAGCAGGATGCCATCGGCCAATTCCTTAACGCCGGGTTTGGCTTTTTCTGCGGTGAGAAAACGCTGTTCGTTTTCCATCGCGGCGTCGCTCGAAGGCTGTGCCGAGTGCTCGGCATTCTGCGATTCGTGATCGGCCAGAATCTGTTCAATGCGGGCTTCGCTCAGCGCCAGCGGCTTGCCTTGATAAGCCTGCTGCAAACCGTCGACCAACGCCTGAATCTGCAATTGCGGGACTTCCTGGCGCAGCCGTTCACCGAGGCTGGCACCGAGGCTGTAGGCCAGATCGTGAGCATCGTTCGCGGTGGTTTTTTCGTCAGCGTGAGCTGCGGAAAAAACCATGCAGAGGGATAAAAAAAAGTAGCGCGACATGGGCACTCTCCGTCCTGAGATGCGGTGGATTATGCCAGCGCGAACGTCTGCAACGGTGAACTGCTTTTGACTTCGCGCAGAACATTTTCGATTCGGTGCAACGCAACGCAATCGATACTGTCAAGATGCCCTAGCGGCGGTAACTGCAGAGGTCTAGTATGAGCCGCACTCACGTCAGCCAGGAGGTAAACCATGTCGGCCACCAAGAAGCCTGTAAACACTCCGTTGCACTTACTCCAACAACTCTCGGGCAGCTTGCTCGAGCATCTGGAAAACGCTTGCTCGCAAGCCTTGGCTGATGCTGAAAAACTGCTCGCCAAACTGGAAAAGCAACGCGGCAAGGCGCAAGAAAAACTGCACAAATCCCGCACCAAATTGCAGGACGCAGCCACTGCCGGTAAAGCCAAGGCACAGACCAAAGCCAAGGCCGCAGTGAAAGAGCTGGAAGACCTGCTCGATGCCTTGAAAGATCGTCAGTCCGACACCCGCAGCTACATTCTGCAACTCAAGCGCGATGCCCAGGAAAGCCTGAAACTGGCGCAGGGCGTGGGTCGTGTTCAAGAAGCCGTGGGCAAAGTATTGTCCACCCGCGCAGCCAAACCGGCAGCGGCCCCGGCGAAGAAAGCCGCAGCTAAAACTGCCGCAGCCAAGCCTGCGGCGAAAACTGCAGCGGCGAAACCAGCTGCAAAAGCGGCGTCCAAACCTGCTGCAAAAGCACCAGTGAAAGCGCCTGCAAAACCAGCTGCAAAAGCTGCAGCGAAACCTGCAGCGAAACCTGCAGCGAAGAAACCGGTTGCTGCGAGCGCTGCCAAACCAGCGGCTAAAACTACTGCGGCAAAACCTGCTGCCCGTGCTGCCGCTGCTAAACCGGCTACCCGTGCCGCCGCTGCCAAACCTGCTGCTGCCAAAGCTGCTCCAGCGAAAACCGCAGCCGCCAAACCGGCCGCTAAACCCGCTGCCAAAGCGGCGACAAAACCAGCAGCAAAACCTGCGGCTAAAACTGCCGCGGCGAAACCAGCCGCCAAACCGGCTGCCGCTAAACCCGCTGTAAAAGCCGCAGCAAAACCGGCCGCCAAGCCCGCTGCCAAACCAGCCGTGAAAGCCGCCGCCAAACCAGCAGCCAAGCCTGCCGCAAAACCAGCCACTGCCGCTAAACCGACAACTGCTGCCGCCAAGCCTGTTGCTGCTAAACCGGCCGCCAAGCCCGCGGCAAAACCTGCCGTGAAAAAGCCAGCTGCTGCCAAACCAGCCGCCGCCAAACCGGCTACCGCGCCAGCTGCCAAGCCTGCCGCACCGGCAACTCCGGCTGCAGCAACAGCACCGGTATCTGCCGCTACTACCTCGACCCCTTCGACGGCGCCATCGCCAGCCGCTGTGTCGAGCGTCAGCAACAACCCGACCAGCGCTTCCTAAGTGCCGGTTGCCGCGACGCGCAGCACTTGCAGCGCGTCGTGGTTCGGGCTGGCGGCCGCGCCGGCCAATCCTTCCAGCCAGGTCTTCGAACCCGCGCCGTTTTGCGTCCACTCCTGCGCTACACCCTCAAGCCGTGACAGCAACGCTCGCTCAGCTTCAAGCTCGAGTGATTTGATCTGCTCGCGCATGCCTTTCAGCACGGCATCATCAAACGCCCGCGCTTTCCATTGCATGCGCAGTGCGCGCAGCGGCTGCACCACCTCGATATCCCACGGCGCGGTCAGCGCCTGAAGCTGGCGAACGCGTTGTTCATCGCAGGCCACCGCGCGTTGTTCCAGCCATAACCCGCACAGCAGCAGACACACATTGGCGCCCGCCGTTTGCAGTTGCAGGCAGGCGTCTTCCACGCCCGGTCGGGCGTAGGTGGCAAGGGAAAAGCTCCACAGGTCAGAGGACATCGTGCTACTCGCGCCAGTTGTGAGCGAAGCTGGTAGACTCCGCCGCCATTATGATCCGACTTCAGAACCTGACTTTACAGCGTGGCCCGCAACGTCTGCTAGAAGACGCCGAGCTGACCCTGCACGCCGGCCACAAAGCCGGCCTCATCGGTGCCAACGGCGCCGGCAAATCGAGCCTGTTCGCCTTGATCCGAGGTGAGCTGCACCCGGATTCGGGTGATTGCTTCCTGCCGGCTGACTGGCGCATCGCCCACATGCGCCAGGAAATCGAGACGCTTGAGCGTCTTGCCGTCGACTATGTGCTCGATGGCGACCTGCGTCTACGCGAGGTGCAACGTGACCTCGCCGCCGCCGAAGCGGCGCACGACGGTGCCGCTCAGGCCCGTCTGCATTCCGAACTCGACAGCGCCGACGGTTACACGGCTGACGCGCGAGCGCGCAAGTTGCTCGCCGGTCTCGGCTTCACTAACGAGCAGATGGATCGCCAGGTCGGCGATTTCTCCGGTGGCTGGCGGATGCGCCTGAACCTGGCGCAAGCGTTGATGTGTCCGTCGGACCTGTTGTTGCTCGACGAACCGACCAACCACTTGGACCTCGACGCGATCATCTGGCTCGAAGAGTGGTTGAAAAGCTACCCGGGCACCTTGCTGCTGATTTCCCACGACCGCGATTTCCTCGATGAAGTCGTCGATCACGTCGCGCATGTCGATCAGCGCAAGATCACTTTGTATCGCGGTGGCTACAGCGCGTTCGAACGTGCCCGTGCCGAGCGTCTGGCCCAGCAACAGCAGGCCTACGAGAAGCAGCAGGCGCAACGTGCGCACATGGAAAGCTACATCGCCCGCTTCAAGGCGCAAGCGACCAAGGCCCGTCAGGCGCAGAGCCGGATCAAGGCGCTGGAGCGCATGGAAGAGCTGTCGGCGGCCCACGTCGATTCGCCGTTCGATTTCGTCTTCCGCGAGTCGACGAAGATCTCCAGCCCGCTGATCGACCTGTCCGACGCAAACCTCGGTTACGGCGACAAAACCATCCTCGAGAAGGTCAAGCTGCAACTGACTCCGGGTGCGCGGATCGGCCTGCTCGGCCCGAACGGCGCCGGTAAGTCGACGCTGATCAAGAACCTCGCCGGCGAGCTGTCACCGATCGCCGGGCGCCTGACCCGTGGCGAGAACACTGTGGTCGGTTACTTCGCTCAGCATCAGCTCGACTCGCTCGACTCCAAGGCCAGCCCGTTGCTGCACATGCAGCGTCTGGCGCCGAGCGAGCGCGAGCAGACCCTGCGCGACTTCCTCGGCGGCTTCGACTTCCGTGGCGCGCGCATCGATGAGCCGGTGCTGAATTTCTCCGGTGGTGAAAAGGCGCGTCTGGCCTTGGCGTTGATCGCCTGGGAACGCCCGAACCTGCTGCTGCTCGACGAACCGACCAACCACCTTGACCTGGAAATGCGCCTGGCGCTGACCATGGCGCTGCAGGAATTCAGCGGCGCGGTGTTGGTGGTGTCTCACGATCGGCACTTGCTCAAGAGCACCACCGATAACTTCTACCTGGTCGCGGACGGCAAGGTCGAAGAGTTCGATGGCGACCTTGAAGACTATGCGCGCTGGCTAGTGGAATACCGCCAGCGCAACGCGCCGGTCAGCAACACCCCGGTCAACCCGGACAAGACCGACAAGAAGGCTCAGCGTCAGGCGGCGGCTGCTTTGCGTCAGCAACTGGCCCCGCACAAGCGTGAGGCCGACAAGCTTGAAGCCGAACTGGGCAAGCTGCACGAGAAGCTCGCCAAGGTCGATGCCAGCCTCGGTGACAGCGACATCTACGAGCCAGCGCGCAAGAATGAATTGCGTGATCTGCTCGCCGAACAGGCCAAGCTGAAGGTTCGTGAAGGCGAGCTGGAAGAGGCGTGGATGGAAGCCCTCGAGGTGCTGGAAAGCATGCAGGCGGAGCTGGAGGCGCTGTCCTGATGGAAGCGTTCAAGCTGCCGCTGCCGGCGGAGTGGATCGAGCCGATCTGGTTTGCGGTGCAGATTCTGCTGATCTTGCTGGCCGGCTACCTTACCCAACGTTTCGTTGCCAAAGGCCTGACCCGGTTGGGCGAGCGCTATCCGTTTCCGCCGCAATTGCTGATGCCGCTGCGTGGCGTGTTGCGCTGGCTGATCATGGGCAGTGCGCTGATCTTTGTTCTGGAACGCCTTGGTGTCTCGGCCACGGTGCTGTGGACGGCGCTGTCGGGTTTCGTCGCCGTGGCGGCGGTGGCGTTCTTTGCGATGTGGAGCGTGCTGTCGAATTTGCTCTGCGCGATTCTGATCTTCACGGTAGGGCCGTTTCGCCTGGGCGATATCGTTGAGTTGGTCGACACCACCGACAAGCCCGGCGTCAAAGGCCGGGTGGTGGCGATCAATCTGCTTTACACCACGTTGATCGAGGCGGAAGAGTTGGGGACTGGCAGCGCGATGGTGCAGGTGCCGAACAGCTTGTTCTTCCAGCGTTCGGTGCGGCGTTGGCGTGGGACCGATGTATTCCCTTCGAGCGGGTTCGAGAAGTAATTTCTGCGGTGTCTGTTCTGACGCCTTCGCGAGCCTGCTCGCGAAGTGGCCCTCAGCAACGCCAGCAACATTCAGCAAAAAATCGGTAGTCATCCATTCAAACCCGCATTAGCTTAGGCATTTGTCACGAGCATGAGTCGAGGTGTGCGATGGAGCTTCAAACATGGCTGGCGTTTTTTGCCGCCTGCTGGGTGATCAGTCTGTCCCCGGGTGCTGGCGCCATTGCGTCGATGTCCAGCGGTCTGCAATACGGTTTCTGGCGCGGTTACTGGAACGCCCTCGGCCTGCAAATCGGTCTGGCCGTGCAGATTGCGATTGTCGGCGCCGGCGTTGGCGCAATCCTGACGGCTTCGGCGACTGCCTTCCACGCGATCAAATGGTTCGGCGTGGCTTACCTCGTGTATCTGGCGATCAAGCAATGGCGCGCGCTGCCAATGGATATGAGCGATGACGCGGCAGTGCGGCCGATTGGCAAGCCGCTGGCGCTGGTGTTCCGTGGCTTTCTGGTGAACATCAGCAACCCCAAGGCGCTGGTGTTCATGCTCGCGGTGCTGCCGCAGTTCATCAATCCGCATGCGCCGCTGCTGATTCAGTATCTGGTGATTGGTGTGACGATGATCTGCGTCGACCTGATCGTCATGGCGGGCTACACCGGTCTGGCGTCGAAGGTGCTGCGTCTGTTGCGCACACCGCAGCAGCAGAAGCGCATGAACCGCACGTTTGCCGGGTTGTTCATCGGTGCGGCGGCGTTTATGGCCACGCTGCGCAAAGCGGCGGCGTAAACTTCACAGACACAAAAAAGGCGACCTCAAGAGGTCGCCTTTTTTATTGTCGCCGAGACATCGGAATGACACTCAACTGTGGCGAGGGAGCAAGCTCCCTCGCCACAAAGGCCCTCAGTCCCAACTTAGCGCAAGATCACCGGCGCGGTATCACGCGGCAAGTTGTTGCGTTGCGGCGCTTCGCGCGGCTGCTCGTAACCGCCACCACCGAGCTGCATGCTCAGTTGCCCGGCCACGTCCTCGCCCAAGGCCTTTGACACGTCACGCACCACCCGTGGGCGGTTCAGCGAGATCTTGATGTCGCGGTGGTTCACCAGTTTGGTGTCCTGCGCTTCGCCCATCGCCGTGAAGGCCGAGGTGATCTCGAAGGTCTTGGTGTTGATCAGGCTGAAGTCCGCCACCAATGTCAGGCCCAGCACCGCCGAATAGCTGTCGGTATTTGCCAGCTCGTTGATGTCCTGGGTGAAGTCGATGTCCGACACGGTGCCGAACAACACATAGTCGGCGCCTTTGAAGTTGCCGGCCTTGATCCGCTTGATCACATCGTAGATGTCACCCTTGGACGAGGCGGTGTACGGCGTACCCTGCACCAACTGGAACATGCCGGTACGCAGAATTTCACCCTTGATGTCGCCGGTGAATTTACGCAGTTCGGTCTGCTCGATGTAGCTGGTGTTGGCCTCGAACTCGTTGTAGTTCGACGAGCCGCTGGAACTGTAGTAACCCTCGCGGTAGTTGCTCTGCGCCGAAACGATGTGGATGTATTGCTCCACACGTTCCTGGTACGCCAGATCCGTTACCGCGACTTTCGGGGCCGCTTGCACGCTGAACGCGCAAGCCAGGGCCATCATGCCAATCCATGCGCGCATTGATTAACGCTCCGTGGTTTTGCGGATCTCTTTTTCGTCCATCCACTCGGCCAGACCGCTTTCAACGTCGATCAGTTGCAGGCTGAATTTGTAGAAGACGTCCTTGTAGTCGCTGCTGCGCTTGACGATCGAGCTGATCGAACCTTCGATGCGGTACTTGGCGGCAACCATGTTGCCAGTCTTGGCCACGGTGCTTTTCTTGTACAGACCGCTCTGGTTTTGCAGCTTGAGCTGGTCAACCTGGCTCTGCATGGCGTTGTTGTCACTGGCGAAACGGGCCACGCCGGTTTTCATCAGCTGAGTCTTGATGCTGGTGGTGATTTCGCGGGTATCGATGTACTCGCTGGTCTTGTTCTTCACGTCGTAGACCTGAACCACCGGACGACCCTGCAGAATGCCGGACTGGGCCAGCGAGCGGGTCATCGACTCGGCGATCATTTGCAGGTCGGTCGAACCGAATTCGTTGGTCACGGTTTCAACCGCTTTGGTGTCGCCGTAGCTGATGTTCTTGCTGCCCAGGGTCGGCGAAGTGTTGGCGCAACCGGAGGCCAGCAGGGCGATGACGGCGATGCAGGAAAAGCGTGCAAACATGGGAGTGCTCTCTAAAACAGGAATAGGGTGGCGGGCTTACGGCGTCTTGAGTTCCAGACGGAAGTCCACGGCTTTCGGGGTCGGGGCGATGCCCTGAATGAAGCTGGTCTGGGCGCCATACATCATTTGGCTTTTCCAGACTTCTTCTTCGGCGATCGGGAAACCTTCCGCGCCGAGCCAGGCGAAGCGGTAGTAGAACGTCTTGTTGCTGTTGAGGGTGTTGCTCAACTGCACATTGACGGTCATGAAACCGTTTTCGCGAGCGACGCGCATGGCGCCGACGACGATGTGTTTCTGCGGACCCATGGCCACGACTTTGCTCGCGGCGCTGCCCGGCTCCGGTGGTGGCGGGGTGGCGCAGCCGCTGGCCAACAAGGCGAGGGCGGCGACGGCGAGGATTTTGAAGCGCATGCAAAGACTCCGTTCTTAAGGTTGTTTGAGGCTGGCGACGTTGGTCGCGCTGGCGCTCGGGATGACGTGTGCGGCCAGGCCACCGGCGAACACCTGGTTGCCGACGGCGCGCAGGCTGATCACTTGATAACGCTGATCGACGGTGACCTTGACCACCGAACCGCCTACAGCGCTCGGCAGGGTAACCTGATGCTCACCCTTTTTCAGGCGCAGACGCACCACTTGGGTGTTGTCCGGCAAGGTGCGCCACGTACGGGTATCGGCACCTTCGAGCACAGCTGAAGAGATACCCACGGCAAGACCGGCCAGCGGGTTGGTTTCGTTGATCTTCTTCTGCGCCACACCTTTGGTGATCGCCCGCACGGTGGTGCGCACGATGATCCCCGGCATGTCGTCACGCAGGGCGCGGCGGGACATGGCGGTGGTGCTGTTCAGCGCGGTCAGGTCGACCTGTTGACCGTCGACGCCGATCTGCGCAAACGTCGCGGTGGAAGTGTCCGGCTTGATGATCGGGAACGACAGCGGGGTGATCACCACATTGTTGGAGATCGGCAATGGCAGTGGCACGCGGATCGAGTCACGCGAAGGCGCCAGACCGCTTTGCACGACAATGAGAATGTCGCTGTCGTCGGACTTGCTCGGCTTGTCGAGGTTGACCAGCGCCTGCTCCAGCAACGGCGTGTTCGGACGCAGTTCGGCCGCCTTGCGGTAGCCCGGTGCAGCCAGGCCTTTCTCGCCCAGGGCTTCGTAGACGAAACCGGACAGGTAATGGCTGAAAGCACTCTGGTAGCTGTTCTTCAGACCGACCACTTCCGGTGCGTCGAGGCTGGCGACCGGATAACCCTGCAGGTCTTTGTACTGAGTCTTGATGCCTTCTTTTTCGGCCTCTTCTTCGCTCTTGAGGTATTCCTTGTCACGCAACTCGGCGATCACCGCTTCGCGCTCGTGGGTCTTCTTGATCGCGGTACGCGCGCCGTCGAAGTCATTGACCGCCAGCAGGTTCAGGGCCATCTGCGTGGTCAGCATGACTTTTTCGTAGTCGTAGCCTTCGTAGCGACGCACCTTGTCGTTGACGATGAAGCTGCCGAACTGAGCCAGGTATTTGCCGGTGTCGAGCTTGACCGAGTCTTCCCATTGACCAACCACTTGATCGGCGCTGGTCCAGGCATTCTGGCTGCCGGACAGGTCGCCCTTGGCGCGCAGCAATTCACCCTTCTCGAAGTAATAGAGCAGGTCTTTGTCGGGGCCGGTGTTGTTCTTTTCCAGCAGGGTCAGGGCGGCGTCGACGTTGCCGGTGGCCAGTTGCTGGTTGGTCTGTGCCAATTCCGAGTCGTAGTTGCGAAACGCCGAACAGCCGGACAGCAGAGTGACGGCGCTGAGCGCGATCAGAGTGGGAGCGCGGAATGCCATGGGGGTACTTCTTCCCTGGAGTAAAACAGCCGCGAATGCTGGTCGGGCTGGTGTGACCCATCGACAGTGGCGCTGGCCTCCTGCCAATTCCTCATAACCAGAGGAGCTTTAATGCCCGATCGCAATAACGAGGGCGGCGCATTATAAGCGGGTGGTGGTGGCTATGTAATAGCTTTTTAATTGCACTGGTTAGTTAGGTGCCATTACTTATTTCAAGCCGGATACCACGCTTTTTCCCGGCGCCCCGTTTGGCTGAAATGCGCTGCCATGGGCAAACACACGATCACCCAAGGCATGCAAGCCTATAACCTGGCGGTTCTGGTCGATGCGAACTTTCAATGGAGCAGCGCTGGGGGCATTCGGCAGGCTGATCAGGTGGTCACCTTTTTTCAGGCGCAGACGCACCACTTGGGTGAGGTTGGGCAAGGTGCGCCAGGTACGTGTGTCGGCCTGTTCGAAACCGTCCCAGTGGGTGACGTACGAGGCTTTGCTTGGGTCGCGTCGATTGTCCGTGGCTTGAACATCGGCCGCCAGAAAGGCCCGATAGGTCGTGCGCTGGATAATGCCGGGCATGTCGTCACGCAGGGTACGCAAGGACATGTCAGTGATGCTGTTGACGGCGATCAGCTTTTTTTGACGACCGTCGATGCTCAGTTGATTGAATGCTGGGGTCGACGTGTCAGGCACCATAACCGGAAACGAAACATTGGCGACGATGACTTGCCCGTCCGCGAGCTTCACCGGGTAGGGCACGCGCACGGAGCTGCGGGCCGGCGCCAGGCCGCTCTGCACGATGATCAGCACATCGCTTTCGTCTGCCTTCAGTCCAGGGCTGTCGAGGTCACGCAAGGCCTGCTGGAAAAACGCCATGTCCGGGCGTAACTCGATCGCCTGGCGATAGCCGGGCGCTGCCAGATCTTTTTCGCCGAGCGCTTCGTAGGTGAAGCCCGCGAGGTAGTGACTGAACGCGCTCTGATAACCGTTTTTCAAGGCAATGACGGCGGGTGAATCGAGCATGACCACCGGGTAGCCTTGCAGGTCCTTGTAATGAACGCGGGCGCCGTTGGCCTTGGCCGCCTCTTCAACCCGCTCGTATTCCAGCTCGCGTTGTCGGGCGATCAGCGCTTCGCGCTCGTGGGTTTTCTTGATGTCGGCACGGGCACCGTCAAAATCATTCATGGCCAACTGATTGAGGGCCATTTGTGTGGTCAGCATGACTTTTTCGTAATCGTAGCCATCGTAGCGGCGCAGCTTGTCATTGATGATGCTGCCCCATTGATTGCCCATGGCGGCGAGCAATTTATCGCCGGTGGTTTCGATGGTGTCCTGGCGCTGTATGACCATCTGCTCGGCACTGCGCCAAGCGACCTGGCTCTGCGGCAACTCACCGCCAGCGCTCAGTACCGCGCCTTTCTCGAAGTAATAGAGCAAATCCTTCTCTTCACCCGGGTTATGCGCTTCGATCAGGGCGAGTGAACCATCGACATTGCCCGCTTTGAGTTGTTGTGTGGTCTGTTGCAGTTCCAGGTCGTAATCGCGGTAAGCGGCGCAACCGCTGAGTTGCACAAGCGCAGCAATCAGAAGGCACGGCAGCAGACAGTGGCGCATAGCGGGTTCTTCCTTGAACGGAGAAGGCGAAATGATGGCGCATTATACGGGCGGTTTGCAGATGCCGGTGCACCCTGGATTACGCTAGGCTTGCGCGCTCACCGATCAATTGGGTTGCGGTATCTCGATGAATCAACTGCTGGCCATGCGTGCGTTTCGTTGCATCGTCGAGTGTCACGGTTTCACGGCCGCCGCCGAACGACTCGATACTACGCACTCGACCATTTCCCGGCAGTTGCAGCAACTGGAAGCCGAACTCGGCACGCGGCTGATCAATCGCAACACCCGGCGCTTCAGCCTGACCACGGCGGGGCAGCAGTATTACGCCGCCTGCGTGGACATCCTCGATCGCCTCGATCAGGCCGCTGCAGCGGTCGGTCAGGCCCATGAGAAACCCACTGGTGTCTTGCGCATCAGTGCGCCGATGGTGATCGGTACGCTGGAGCTGGCGAACTGGCTGCCGACGTTCCAGCAGCGTTATCCCGAGATTGAAGTCGAACTGTGCTGCGATGACCGTTTTGTCGATCTGATCGCCGAAGGCTTCGACGTGGCGTTGCGCATTTGCGGGCCGCTTGCAGATTCGTCATTGGTGGCGCGCTTGCTCACGGTTTCCGACCTGTTGCTGGTGGCATCGCCGGCCTATGTGGCGCGGCATGGCCTGGTGCGACAGGTGCGGGAACTGGCCGACCAGCAACTGCTGGCGTTTGCCGGCGGCAGCGACTGGTCGCTGACCGATGCCCGTGGCCAGACCACGCCGGTACGGGTGCAGGGCCGGTTCAAGGCGGATTCGATCAGTTCGCTGCACGCCGCTGCGCTGGCGGGTGTCGGTATTGCTGCGTTCACGCGGGCCACGGTGCAGGACGACTTGTTGAGTGGCCGGTTGGTGCAGATTCTGCCGAACTGCACGCTGGGCCAGCGACACTATTACGCGCTGTACCCGCATGCGCGCCATGTCGCGCTGAAGGTCAAAGTGTTCGTCGAGTTTATGGCCGAGCACTATCGCAACTTGACCTCACCGTTGCGCTAAACGCTGGGAAATGCCGACAAAGCTTGAGGGAAACGCCGCTGGAGTGAACAATATGTAACTCCGTATTTCCCCTTGAGACTCCTTCATGACTGCCTCGTCCCGTTTCCTGGCCTGGCTGGTGTTCCCGTTGTGTGCCCTGAGCAGTTTCAATCTGCTGGCCGATAGCGTGGAAGGCGCGCCGCAAGCGCTGCACCTGCTCGATTACATCAGCGCGGATTATCCGCCTACGGTCGAGGCGGGAAACGTCGTCGATGACGCCGAATACCGTGAGCAACTGGAGTTCACCCAGGCGCTGCAAGGGCTTATCGCCGGCATGCCGGCCAAGCCGGAAAAGGCTGCGCTGGAGCAGGGCGTCGAAGCCTTGCATAACGCAATCAGTGCGAAACAGGATGGCGCCGACGTGGCCCGTCAGGCGCGGCAACTGGGCGCGCAACTGGCCGTGGCGTATGAAGTCAGTCAGGCGCCGATCATTACTCCAGACCCGACGCGTGGTGCGCCGCTCTATGCGCAGAATTGCTCGGTGTGCCACGGCGCCAGCGGCGCCGGTGACGGTCCGGCGGGGCTCGGCATGAGCCCGGCACCGGCCAATCTGCGTGATGCGGCGCGGCTGGATCATCTGAGTCTGTATGCGATCTACAACACCCTCGGTCAAGGCGTCGAAGGCACCGACATGCCGGCGTTCGCCGATCAGCTCGATGATCGGCAGCGCTGGGATCTGGCGACTTACATCGCCGGATTCAGTGCCGATGCGACGGCTGCGAAATCCGAGAAGACCTACAACATCGCCGATCTGGCCCGCCAGACCCCGGCCGAAGTGCAGGCTGCCGAAGGCGCGCAAGCCGCAGCGACCTTCCGTGCGCAACGTGCGCAGCCGCCGCAGGTCAAGCGTGGCCCGGCGCAGTTGCTCGACTACACCGCAGCGACGCTGGACAAGAGCCTTGCCGCGTACCGCGCCGGTGAACACGATCAGGCTTACGACCTGTCGGTTGCGGCCTATCTGGAAGGCTTCGAACTGGTCGAGAGCTCGCTGGACAACGTCGACGCCAACGTGCGCAAAGACACCGAAAAATCGCTGATGGCGTATCGGCAATCATTGCAGGACGGCTTGCCGGTCGAGCAGGCCGAGCAGCGTCTGGACGCCGCCAAGGCCAAGTTGAAAGAGTCTGCTGGCCTGCTGGGCAGTGACGGTTTGAGCTGGTCGCTGAGCTACATCTCCGGTCTGCTGATTTTGCTGCGCGAAGGTCTGGAAGCGATTCTGGTCCTGGCGGCGATCCTCGCCTTCTTGCGCAATACCGGCCAGCAATCGGCGGTGCGCAGCGTCAACGTCGGCTGGGGCCTGGCGCTGCTGGCCGGCCTCGGCACATGGGCGCTGGCGGCGTACGTGATCGATGTCAGCGGTTCGCAGCGTGAATTGCTTGAGGGCGCAACGGCGTTGTTCGCCAGTGTCATGGTCTTGTGGCTCGGCGTGTGGATGCATGACCGTCGCCACGCTGCGGCCTGGCAGGATTACATCAAGAGCAGTCTGGTTGGCGGCGGTGGGCGTTTTGGCTTTGCGATCCTGGCGTTCTTCTCGGTCTATCGCGAGTTGTTCGAAGTGATCCTGTTTTATGAAACCCTGTGGTTACAGGCAGGTCCTGCCGGGCATGACGCGGTGCTCGCGGGTGGCGCGACGGCGCTGGTGTTGTTGGTCGGTCTGGCTTGGGTAATTCTGCGCGGCTCGGCGAAACTGCCGTTGACGTTGTTCTTCAGCATCAACGCCGCGTTGCTCTGCGCGTTGTCGGTGGTGTTTGCCGGGCATGGTGTGAAGGCGTTGCAGGAAGCCGGGATCTTCGGCACGCGGCCGGTGGCGTTCTTTGAGTTCGATTGGCTGGGGATTCACGCCGATGCCTATTCGTTGACGGCGCAGGCGGTGGCAATTCTGGCGATTGTTGTGTTGTATGGGCGCAGTTGGGTGGCGGAGAAGCGGCGGCTAGCCGCTTAACAGCATTCGCTGCGCTCACATTCGCGAGCAAGCTCGCTCCC
Organism: Pseudomonas fluorescens; assembly: GCF_001648775.1. Classification (GTDB taxonomy): domain Bacteria; phylum Pseudomonadota; class Gammaproteobacteria; order Pseudomonadales; family Pseudomonadaceae; genus Aquipseudomonas; species Aquipseudomonas fluorescens_M. The sequence continues at coordinate 194,632 of NZ_LVEJ01000001.1, read as the reverse complement.
ACAGGATTTGCGCGTAACCTGTGGGAGCGAGCTTGCTCGCGAATTGTTTTTGGAGGTTAGGAAAATGCGTGTATGGATCGATGCCGATGCTTGTCCGCGGGCGGCGAAGGATCTGGTGGTGAAGTTTGCCCTCAAGCGCCAGTTCGAAGTGGTGCTGGTGGCCGGGCAGCCGCAGATCAAGCCGGGGCTGGCCATCGTCAAACTGATCGTGGTGCCGAGCGGCCCGGACGCAGCGGACGATTATCTGGTCGAGCACGCGGTGCCCGGTGAGCTGGTGATTTGCAGCGATATTCCACTGGCTGATCGTTTGGTAAAGAAGGGCGTGGCGGCGCTGGACCCGCGCGGCAAGGAGTTCGATGCACAGAACATGGGTGAGCGGTTGGCGGTGCGCAACCTGTTCACCGACTTGCGAGAACAGGGCCAGATCAGCGGCGGCCCGGCGCCGTTCGGTGATCGCGAAAAGCAGGCGTTTGCCAATGCGCTGGACCGGATCCTCACGCGCCTGACCCGCAAACCCTGAGCCCTACACAAATCCCCTGTGGGAGCGAGCTTGCTCGCGAAAGCGTCAGGTCAGGCAATACGATGTTGAATGACCGACCGCATTCGCGAGCAAGCTCGCTCCCACATTTTGTTGTGTGTGCTGCCGGGGATCAGGCGTCGTTTTCGTGGGTCAGTTCGAGGACCCGGTCGACCAGTTTGTTAATCCCCGAAGCCGCTTCGCTGATGTTCTGCGCCAGCATGTATGCCGGAGTGGTCACCAGTTTGCGTGCCTTGTCTTCGATGATATCGGTCACCGCACAGTCTTCGTGGGTGGCGCCCATCTTGTTCATTGCCGTGGCGGTGTCGGCATCGTTGCCGATGGTGCAGGTCACGCCCGGGCCGTAGATCTTCGCGGCCAAGGCCGGCGAGATGCACATCAGGCCGACGGGCTTGCCTGCTTCGGCAAATGCCTCTGCCAAAGCCAAAACTTCAGGCTGCACGCTGCAGCCAGCACCTTCGACGGCGAAGTTGGACAGGTTCTTCGCTGCACCAAAACCACCGGGCACGATCAGGGCATCGAAGTCGTCGACGTCGGCCTCGCGGATGTCCTTGATGTTGCCGCGGGCGATGCGCGCCGACTCCACCAGGACGTTGCGCGACTCGGGCATTTCTTCGCCCGTCAGGTGGTTGATCACGTGTAATTGCGCGATGTTTGGGGCGAAGCACTGCACCTGGGCGCCGCGTTGGTCGAGACGCAGCAGGGTGATCACGCTCTCATGGATCTCGGCGCCGTCGTACACGCCACTGCCGGACAGGATCACTGCAACTTTTTTGCTCATGGGTTTCTCTCCAGATTCATGGCGCTAAATGTCCACTAAATTGTCGCGCGTTGCCATAGGGTTAATCGGGCGCTGAGCCTAGGATCTGTTCCATACGTTTGCGAGCGGGGCGCGTCATGGATTTCATTCTGTATGCGGTGCCGTTTTTCCTCGTGTTGATTGCGGTTGAGCTGATCGCCGACCGCTGGCGCGGGGTGAATAACTATCGCCTCGCCGATGCGGTGAGCAGCATCAGTACCGGCGTGCTGTCGACCACCACCGGATTGCTGACCAAAGGCGTAGGGCTGTTGACCTATGCCTTTGCTTTGGAGCACCTGGCGCTGTTCAAACTGTCGGCGGACAGCGCCTGGGTCTGGGTGCTGGCCTTCGTTCTCTACGACTTCTGCTACTACTGGCTGCACCGCCTGGGCCATGAGCGCAACATCCTTTGGGCTGCGCATTCGGTGCATCACCAGAGCGAGGAGTACAACCTCTCCACCGCGTTGCGCCAGACCAGCACCGGCTTTCTGCTCGGCTGGATTTTCTACCTGCCGATGGCCATGCTCGGCGTGCCGCTGCTGGTGTTTGTCAGCGTCGCAGCGCTGAATCTGCTCTATCAATTCTGGGTGCACACCCGCCACATTCCCAAACTTGGCTGGTTCGAGTGGTTTTTCGTCACGCCATCCAATCATCGGGCTCACCATGCACAGAACGCTCTCTACATGGATCGCAACTACGGCGGTGTGTTCATTCTTTGGGATCGGCTGTTCGGCACGTTTCAGGAAGAAGATGACAACGAACCGGTGGTTTTCGGCGTGACCACGCCGCTGGCGAGCTGGAATCCGCTGTGGGCCAATCTGCAGTTTTATGCGCAGTTGTGGGATGACGCACGGCGGGCCGAGCGCCCGTGGGACAAGCTGCGAATCTGGTTCATGCGCACCGGTTGGCGCCCGGCGGACGTGGCGGCGAAGTACCCTATGAACAAACCGGATCTGGCCCGCTTCGGCAAATTCGAGGTACCGCTCGAGCGGCGTCAGCAATGCTATGTGGCGCTGCAGTTTTGCGTGTACATCGCGCTGGGCAGTTATCTGATGAACCTGGAAAGAAGCCTGCCGACGGCCGCGCTGCTGCTCGGTTGGGGCGCAGTGGCTTTTGGCTTGTTTGCGTTGGGCGTGGCCCTGGAGAATCGCCCGAGGGCGCTGAAGGTCGAGTTGCTGCGGCTGGGGTTGAATGTGCCGCTGCTATGGCTGGCGCCACTGGTCGGGCTATCGCCGGCCAACCCGGTAATGTGGGTTGGCCTGCTTGCCTACAGCCTGCTCAGTGTGGGCGGGCTGTATGTGAGTCGCCAGCGCGTTACTCGGCTGGCGTCTTAGGTTCGGCGGGGTTGGCCTGTTCGGCTTCGAGCTGTTCAGCCTTGGCCGCTTTGGCGATTTGCTCGTCCTCGTAAACCTGCTTGGCCAGCCGCGCATTCTTGAAGCGGCGACGCAGCCACAGGCCAACGCCAAGGATCAGCAGCGCGCCGAGTACCCACAGCTCGTATTTCTTGATGCTGCCGAGCATGCCCTCCAGCACCGCGCCGAAGTGGTAAGCCGCCGCCGCCAGCGCCGTAGCCCAGATTGCCGCGCCAATGCCGTTGAGCAGCAAATAGCGTCCCGGCGGATACCCCGACAGACCGATCGCCACCGGCATCACCGTGCGCAGACCGTAAACGAAACGGAAGCTCAGCACCCAAATGTCCGGATGTTTGCGAATGTGCTCCAGCGCGCGGTCGCCCATCATCTGCCAGCGCGGTTTGCGCGCCAGCAACTTGCGCCCGTGCTTGCGGCCGAGGAAGTACCACAGCTGATCGCCGGCATAGCTGCCGAAGAACGCCACGACCACCACCAGATTGATGTCCATGTATCCACGGAACGCGAGGAAGCCCGCGAGCACCAGAATGGTTTCGCCTTCGAAGAACGTGCCGAGGAACAAGGCAAAGTAGCCAAAGTCATGCAGAAATTGTTGGAGCATTGTCTGGGTGCTGGCGAAATGAACGCGCAGCCTAACCCTTCGGACACATTCATGAAAGTGTCCAAATGTGTCTCGACGTGAACAATTCCTACACTGAGAATGGAATGCGGCTACGTGACACAGGTCTCACACAACTGTCATCTGTTGGTCATAATGGCCGTCTATAACTGTCACGCTCGCCCGTTTGCGCGGGCTCAGGAGTCCGCCGTGAGCTTTACCCCCGCCAACCGTCTGTTCCCAGCCACACGCCTGCGCCGCAATCGCCGTGATGATTTTTCGCGCCGGCTGGTGCGGGAAAATGTGCTGACGGTCGATGACCTGATCCTGCCGGTATTCGTGCTCGACGGTGAAAACCGCCGCGAAGCCGTGGCGTCGATGCCCGGGGTAGAACGGCTGACGATCGATTTGCTGCTCGAAGAAGCGGCCAAGTGGGTCGAACTGGGGATTCCGGCGCTGGCGCTGTTCCCGGTCACTCCTCCCGAACTGAAATCTCTCGACGCCGCGCAAGCCTGGAACCCCGAAGGCATTGCCCAGCGCGCCACCCGTGCGCTGCGTGAGCGTTTCCCGGAACTTGGCGTGATCACTGACGTGGCGCTCGACCCGTTCACCACCCACGGTCAGGACGGCATTCTCGACGAAGAAGGCTACGTACAGAACGACATCACCGTCGACGCACTGGTCCGCCAAGCCTTGTCCCATGCCGAAGCTGGCGCTCAGGTCGTCGCGCCGTCGGACATGATGGACGGTCGCATTCAGGCGATCCGCGAAGCGCTGGAAATCGCCGGCCACGTCAACGTGCGGATCATGGCCTACTCGGCCAAGTACGCCAGCGCCTACTACGGCCCGTTCCGCGATGCGGTGGGTTCAGCGTCGAACCTCGGCAAGGCCAACAAGGCCTCCTATCAGATGGATCCGGCCAACAGTGACGAAGCGCTGCACGAAGTCGGTGCGGACTTGTCTGAAGGCGCGGACATGGTCATGGTCAAACCGGGCATGCCCTACCTGGACATTCTTTTCAGGGTAAAAGATGCCTTCAAAGTGCCGACCTTCGTCTATCAGGTTAGCGGCGAATACGCCATGCACATGGCGGCGATCCAGAATGGCTGGTTGAGCGAGGCGGTGATTGTCGAATCACTGACCGCCTTTAAACGTGCCGGCGCTGATGGCATCCTGACTTACTTTGCTGTCCGCGCCGCTCAATTGTTACGAGAGCAGAAATAGCCCTCCCAGGAACATTCAATGAATACCGAAGGACTCACGGAAGTTGCAGTAAAAGAAGCTCAGCCGGTGGTCGAGCAAATCACCGAGACCCCGCCGGAACTGGAGCCTGCGCCACCCGCGCCGGCGGCCGAACCTGCGGCGGCGGTGCCGGCGATTGCCATTCCCGGTCTGGATGACAGCAGCCTGTACATCCACCGCGAGCTCTCGCAACTGCAATTCAACATCCGCGTGCTCGAACAGGCGCTGGACGAGTCCTATCCGTTACTGGAACGCCTGAAGTTCCTGCTGATCTTTTCCAGCAACCTCGACGAATTCTTTGAAATCCGCGTCGCCGGCCTGAAGAAGCAAATCACCTTCGCCCGTGAACAGGCGGGTGCCGACGGTCTGCAACCGCATCAAGCACTGGCGCGGATCAGCGAGCTGGTCCACGGCCATGTTGATCGTCAGTACGCGATCCTCAACGACATTCTGTTGCCGGAGCTGGAAAAGCATCAGGTGCGCTTCATCCGTCGCCGCAACTGGACGGTCAAGCTCAAGACCTGGGTGCGCCGCTACTTCCGCGACGAGATCGCGCCGATCATCACCCCGATCGGCCTCGACCCGACGCACCCGTTCCCGTTGCTGGTGAACAAGAGCCTGAACTTCATCGTCGAGCTGGAAGGCATCGACGCCTTCGGTCGCGACTCCGGTCTGGCGATCATCCCGGCGCCGCGCTTGCTGCCACGGATCATCAAGGTGCCGGAAGAAGTCGGCGGCGCTGGCGACAACTATGTGTTCCTGTCGTCGATGATCCACGCCCACGCCGATGACCTGTTCCAGGGCATGAAGGTAAAAGGCTGCTATCAGTTCCGTCTGACCCGAAACGCTGACCTCGCGCTCGACTCCGAAGACGTTGAAGACTTGGCTCGCGCACTGCGTGGTGAGTTGTTCTCGCGTCGTTACGGTGATGCGGTGCGTCTGGAAGTCGCCGACACTTGCCCGAAACACCTCTCGGATTACCTGCTCAAGCAGTTCAACCTGAGCGAGAGCGAGCTGTACCAGGTCAACGGCCCGGTCAACTTGACGCGGCTGTTCAGCATCACCGGTCTGGACAGCCACCCGGAGCTGCAATACACGCCGTTCACCCCGCAGATCCCGAAACTGCTGCAGAACAGCGAAAACATCTTCAGCGTGGTCAGCAAGCAGGACATCCTGCTGCTGCACCCGTTCGAGTCGTTCACCCCGGTGGTCGACCTGCTGCGTCAGGCGGCGAAAGACCCGCACGTTCTGGCCGTACGCCAGACCCTGTACCGTTCCGGCGCCAACTCCGAAATCGTCGATGCGCTGGTGGATGCCGCGCGTAACGGTAAGGAAGTCACGGCGGTCATCGAGCTGCGTGCGCGGTTTGACGAAGAGTCCAACCTGCAACTGGCCAGCCGTCTGCAAGCGGCCGGTGCGGTGGTGATCTACGGCGTGGTCGGCTTCAAGACCCACGCCAAGATGATGCTGATCCTGCGTCGTGAAGCCGGCGAAATCGTCCGCTACGCGCACCTCGGCACCGGTAACTACCACGCCGGCAACGCCAAGCTGTACACCGACTACAGCCTGCTGACTTCCGACGACGCCTTGTGCGAAGACGTCGGCAAACTGTTCAGCCAGTTGATCGGCATGGGTAAAACCCTGCGCATGAAGAAGTTGCTGCATGCGCCGTTTACCCTGAAAAAGGGCATGCTCGACATGATCACCCGCGAGACGCAATTTGCGCTCGACGGCAAACCGGCGCACATCATCGCCAAGTTCAACTCGCTGACCGATCCGAAGATCATCCGCGCGCTGTACAAGGCCAGCCAGTCTGGCGTGCGCATCGATCTGGTGGTGCGCGGCATGTGCTGCCTGCGTCCGGGCATCGCCGGGGTTTCGCACAACATCCATGTGCGCTCGATCATCGGGCGCTTCCTTGAGCACACGCGGGTGTTCTACTTCCTCAACGGCGGCGACGAGCAGATGTTCCTCTCCAGCGCCGACTGGATGGAGCGCAACCTCGACAAGCGCGTCGAGACTTGCTTCCCGGTCGAAGGCAAAAAGCTGCTGACCCGGGTGAAGAAAGAGCTGGAGCTGTACCTGACTGATAACACTCATAGCTGGAGCTTGCAGTCGGATGGCCGATACATTCGCAACACGCCGACCGGCAACCAGAACCCGAGGAGTGCGCAGGCGACGTTGCTGGAACGGTTGGGTAGCCCCATCCTTCCGGTAAGCAGCTAAGAGCCCCTCACCCTAACCCTCTCCCAGAGGGAGAGGGGACTGACCGAGGTGGATGTCAGGGTTACGCCGACTTGCAATACCGAGTCGAACTCAGGATTTGAAAAGCCCACAAATCAGCTCCCTCTCCCTCGGGAGAGGGCTGGGGTGAGGGGCATCGATCTCACGCGCACCACTAAATCCCAGCCGAACACTAAATAAAAAAGGCGATCCAGAAGGATCGCCTTTTTTATGTCCAATCGAGACTCAGTGAACGTTAAGTACAATCCCCACCCGCGTCAGCCAATCCGCCTCAAGCCCGAAATCCGCCTGAGTCAGCTGATTCTCATCCAGCCAGTTCTCCGGGAATTCCACATCCAGGGTATTGCCCTTGGCGTGCAACACCACCTGCGGCATCGTCTGGGTGCCACGAATGTGGTGGAACAGGATCGCAAAGCGCAGCAGCACGCACAGGCGAATCAGCTTGTCACCGTCGTCGCCGAAGTCGGCAAACTTGTCTTTGGGAATGTTGCGGCGGTGGCCACGCACCAATAGCGCGAGCATCTGTTGGTCTTCACGGGAGAAGCCCGCGAGGTCCGAGTGCTCGATCAGGTAGGCGCCGTGTTTGTGGTAGTGATAGTGAGCGATATCGAGGCCGACTTCGTGCACTTTCGCCGCCCAGCCAAGGAGTTCGCGCCAGATGCCGTCATCCAGCTCCCAGTCCACCGCAACTTGATCGAACGCGTGCAAGGCTTTGCGTTCGACCCGTGCCGCCTGCTCGAGGTCGACGTGGTAACGCTCCATCAGCGAGGTCAGGGTGCGCTCGCGCACGTCTTCGTGATGATGACGTCCGAGCAGGTCGTAGAGCACGCCTTCACGCAGGGCGCCGTCGCAGTGATCCATGCGTTGCAGTTCGAGGGCGTCGAAAATCGCTTCGAGAATCGCCAGACCCGCCGGGAAGATTGTCCGGCGATCCGGCTTGATGCCTTCGAAATCGATCTTGTCGACGTCGCCGAGCTTGAACAGGCGACGCTTGAGCCAGGCCAGACCTTCGGCATTCACCTCACCGGTGCCATGACCACCAGCCTTCAGGGCCAAGCCGATGGCGCGGATGGTGCCCGAGGAGCCGATGGCTTCATCCCAGGTCAGGCGGTGCAGGGCGTGTTCGATGCTCATGATCTCCAGCCGCGCCGCCGTGTACGCCTGGGCGTAGCGGGCCGGGGTGATCTTGCCATCCTTGAAGTAGCGCTGGGTGAAGCTGACGCAACCCATCTGCAGACTTTCGCGCAGCAGCGGCTCGAAACGCTGACCGATGATGAACTCGGTACTGCCGCCGCCGATGTCGGCGACCAGACGTTTGCCCGGGGTGTCGGCGAGGGTGTGCGACACGCCCAGATAAATCAGCCGCGCTTCTTCGCGGCCGGAGATGACTTCCACCGGATGACCGAGGATTTCTTCGGCGCGGTGGATGAATTCGAGGCGGTTGCGCGCTTCACGCAAGGCGTTGGTGCCAACGATACGCACGGCGCCCAGCGGCATACCGTTGATCAGTTGGGCAAAACGCTTGAGACAATCGAGGCCGCGTTGCATCGATTCTTCGTTGAGCTTGCGCTCATCGTCGATGCCGGCAGCCAGCTGAACTTTCTCGCCGAGGCGCTCGAGAATGCGGATTTCGCCGTTCTGGGCCTTGGCCACGACCATGTGAAAGCTGTTGGAGCCCAGGTCGATTGCGGCGATCAGGGACAGATTCTTGGCTTGGGATTGCGGCATGGTCAGGGGGTCTCGGTCGATAACCTCGACATCGTGCCACGATCAAACGCTGGCGCCAACGCGCATGGTTCAAACCGTTGATTCAGCGCAGAAAAGCTTGAGACCGCGGCGCGGCCATTCGCGAGCAGGCTCGCTCCCACAGGTGACCGCATTCCAATGTGGGAGCGAGCTTGCTCGCGAAGAGGTCATCACTGCCTCAGAAGATCTTTCAGGCTGTCGCTTCTACTGTGCCAATAAAGTTCGCCAGCTCCGCCGTCTGCGGATGGGCAAACAACACCTTCGGATCCCCCACTTCATGCACCTTGCCATGGTGCATGAACACCAATTTATCCCCGACCTCGCGGGCAAAGCGCATTTCGTGGGTGACCATGATCAGCGTCATGCCTTCCCTGGCCAATTGCCGCACCACGCTGAGCACTTCGTTGACCAGTTCCGGGTCGAGCGCCGAGGTGATCTCATCGCACAGCAATACCTTCGGCGACATCGCCAATGCCCGGGCAATCGCCACGCGCTGTTGCTGGCCGCCGGACAATCGATCAGGGAAGGCGTCGAATTTTTCCCCCAGACCGACCCGCTCCAACATCTGCCGCGCCAGTTCCGCAGCCTTGGCTTTCGGCACTTTCTGCACCACTTGCGGCGCGAGCATGACGTTTTCGCCCACCGTCAGGTGCGGGAACAGATTGAACTGCTGAAAGACCATGCCGACCTTCTGCCGCAAGCTGCGCAGATCAGCGCGGGCGGCGTCGAGGTATTCGCCGTCGACTTCGATCACGCCGTCATTGATCGACTCCAGACCATTAAGCGTGCGCAGCAGGGTGGATTTGCCCGAGCCGCTGCGGCCGATGATCGCCACCACCTGGCCTTCCTCGACGCTGAGGTCGATGCCTTTGAGCACGTGGTGATCGCCGTAGTATTTATGCAGGGCGGAAATTCTAAGCAGAGGCATGCAGTCTCCTTTCCAGATAGCGCGCACTGAGGGACAAGGGGTAGCAGAGCAGGAAGTAGCCGAGGGCGACGAGGCCGTAGACCATGAACGGTTCAAATGTGGCGTTGGCGAGCATGCCGCCGGTCTTGGTCAGCTCGGTGAAACCGATGATCGAGGTCACGGCGGTGCCTTTGACCACTTGCACCGAGAAACCCACGGTCGGCGCCACGGCAATGCGCAGCGCTTGCGGCAGGATCACGTAGCGCAGTTGCTCCAAAGGATTGAGCGCCAGACTCGCCGACGCTTCCCACTGGCCATGCGCGATCGACTCGACGCAACCGCGCCAGATCTCCGCCAGATAAGCACTGGTGAACAAGGTCAAGGCAATCGCTGCGGCCATCCACGGTGAGATTTCGATCCCGGCCAAGGCTACGCCGAAGAACACCAGAAACAGCTGCATCAACAGTGGCGTGCCTTGAAACAGCTCGATCCAAGTGCGCGCAATGCTGCTCGACAGCGTGTTTTTCGAGATGCGCATGATCAGGATCAGCAGCCCGACGAGGCCGCCGCCTATAAACGCCACCAGCGACAACGCGAGCGTCCATTGCAGGCCGACGAGCAGGTTGCGCAGGATGTCCCAGAAGGTGAAATCGCTCATGCGCGGCTCCTGCTGATGTAGCGCCGGCCGATCCAGTTGAGCAGTTGGCGAATCAGCAGCGCCATGCACAGGTAGATCAGCGTGGTCAGCGCGTAGGTTTCAAAGGCGCGGAAGTTGCGCGACTGAATGAAGTTGGCAGCGAAGCTCAGCTCTTCGGTAGCGATCTGCGAACACACCGCCGAGCCGAGCATGACGATGATGATCTGGCTGCTCAGCGCCGGCCAGACCTTGCCCAGCGCCGGCAGCAGGACCACGTGGCGGAACGCCTCGAAGCGCGTCATCGCCAGCGCTGCTGCGGCTTCCAGTTGCCCGCGCTGAATCGCCTGAATGCCCGCGCGGATAATTTCCGTCGAATAGGCGCCAAGGTTGATCACCATCGCCAGCACCGCCGCCTGCCACTCGGAAATCTGCACGCCCAGCGACGGCAGGCCGAAGAAGATGAAAAACAACTGCACCAGAAACGGCGTGTTGCGGATCAACTCGACGTAGACGCCGAAGATTGCCGAGAACGGGCGGATGTTCCACGCCCGCACCAGCGCGCCGACAATCCCGACGCCAACCCCGAGCAGTGCGCCAATGGCCGTCAGCTCAAGGGTGAACAGCGCCCCGCGCAGCAGCAGGTCGGTGTTTTCCACCACCGGCATGAAATCGAACTGATAAGCCATGAAAGTCTCCCGCGCAGCCGATCAGAGATCGGCCGGCAGCGGCTCTTTCAGCCAGGTCTGCGAATTCTTTTCCAGTGCGCCGTCAGCCTTGGCGGTGGTCAGGATGTCGTTGACCTTGGCCAGCAGCGCCGCTTCGTTCTTGTTCACGCCAACGTAGACCGGCGAGTCCTTGAGCTTCACTTTCAGCGCCGGCACGCGTTTCGGGTTCTTCTCGCTGATCGCGACCATCACCACGTTGCCGCTGGCGATCAGGTCGACCTGCCCGGCGAGGTAAGCGGCGATGGTCGAGTTGTTGTCTTCGAAACGTTTGATGGTCACGCCTTCGGGGGCGACCTTGGTCAGTTCGATGTCTTCGATGGCGCCACGGGTGACGCTGATGGTCTTGCCCTTGAGGTCGTCGAGGCTGGCGATCGCAGCGTCTGGCGGGCCGAACACGGCGAGGTAGAACGGTGCGTAGGCGCGGGAGAAGTCGATGACCTTTTCACGCTCGGCGTTTTTGCCGAGGCTGGAAATCACCAGATCGACCTTGCCGGTGGTGAGGAACGGGATGCGGTTGGTGCTGTTGACCGGGGTCAGTTCGAGTTTGACCTTGAGCTGGTCGGCCAGCAGTTTCGCCGTGTCGATGTCCAGACCGCGCGGTTTCATGTCCGGGCCGACCGAGCCGAACGGCGGGAAGTCCTGGGGCACGGCGACTTTCAGCGTGCCGCGTTTGACCACGTCTTCGAGACCGTCGGCGTGAGCCGGGAGCTGGCTGAGCAACAGGCTGGAAAACAGAGCGGCGAGGAGGGCGCTGTAACGCTTGGTCATGAACAATCTCCGGATCGGCGAGAAGTGATTTCTGCGTTCGGACAGAGCACGGGCCGTGCCAATACACGGCTTTCGTCGCGGCAGGCCGCGGTTTCAGCGGGTTTGCTCGGTCTTACTGGTCTGAACAGTCAGGTTGTTTTTCGCACCGCTATCGCGCATCGCTCCGCAGCACCGAACCCCGCTGGGGCACGACTTGCCGGACTCGGCGAATAGCTTTACAACTAGCCGCACATTGGCCTGGCGCGTCCGAAAAACCATGAATTCGATTTCCCGTGCGGTACCCGAAGTGGCGCTGCAAGCGATCCGCAAACTGATCACCGAGCAGGGTTTCGGCGCGGGTGATGCCTTGCCTTCGCAGCGCGATCTGGCGCTGCAACTGGGCGTCAGCCGGGCGTCGTTGCGTGAGGCGCTGTCATCACTGAGCGCGCTGGGTGTGGTCAGCATTCAGCCGGGCAAGGGCGTATTCGTGCAGTCGCCAGTGGAATTGTCGCGTGGCGACAGCGCGCCGGGCTGGTCGTTCGCGGCGCAGGCGTCGCCGCTGGATATCTTTCAATTGCGCTATGCGCTCGAAGGGTTTGCAGCAGGGTTGGCGGCGGTGACGTTGAGCACGTTCGATCTGGATGCGCTGGAAGACAACGTGGCGGCCATGCGCGAGCAATTGAAGGTCGGCGACTTTGAGGCGGCGGCGAAACTCGACTTCGAATTCCACCGCCGCATCCTGCTGGCCAGCGGCAATCAGGCGATGCTGAGCATCCTCACGGCCAGTGCCGAAATGTTTCTCGAGAGCCAGAAACTGCCGTTCATCCGCGCCGAACGCGCCATGGAAACCTGGCAGGAACACCGCAAGATTCTGCGCGCCCTCGCACGCCGGGCGTCCGGCGCTGCGCAAAAAGCCATGCAGGAACACGTGCGCAACGCTGCACTGCGCACCGGAATTTCCTTCATCGCCCCCGCCACGGCGTGACTTGAGCTATACCCAAACTCATCGAGTGCCATAGCAAGACTCAATCAACTGCGGCTTCCTGAACAGGGGAAGGGCGGCTATGATGGGCCACGTTTTTTTGCTTACAACCTGGAGAATTCCATGAGCAGCGATCTTATCAAACACGTTAGCGACGCTAGCTTCGAAGCCGACGTACTCAAGGCCGAAGGCGCTGTCCTGGTCGATTACTGGGCTGAATGGTGCGGTCCTTGCAAAATGATCGCTCCGGTTCTGGACGAGATTGCCGAGACGTACAAAGGCAAGCTGACCGTTGCCAAGCTGAACATCGACGAGAACCAGGAAACCCCGGCCAAGCATGGCGTGCGTGGTATCCCGACGTTGATGCTGTTCAAGAACGGCAACGTTGAAGCGACCAAAGTCGGCGCCCTGTCGAAGTCGCAGCTGGCTGCTTTCCTCGACGCCAACATCTAAGCGTCGCTGTAAAGTGCCTGAAAAAAAGCCCCGCAATTAGCGGGGCTTTTTGCGTATTCAGGGCTAGACGCTCCGAAACTCAGGTGGTACATTCGGCCCCGCACTGGTTTCTCCATTGCCCCCTGCTAGCCGTCGCCGACGCACTCCTTTTCGAATTAGTTCGCGATCCTGTCGCCTTCTCTGCGGCGCGGCCTCATTAAGCCAAAAGCTTAATTTCCCCCCCTCCATAAATGATTACGTCATTCCTATATGAATCTGACTGAACTCAAGCAAAAGCCGATTACCGAACTGCTCGAATTGGCCGAACAGATGGGCATAGAAAATATGGCCCGTTCGCGCAAGCAGGACGTGATTTTCTCCCTGCTGAAAAAGCACGCGAAAAGCGGCGAGGAAATCTCCGGTGATGGCGTGCTGGAGATTCTCCAGGACGGCTTCGGCTTCCTGCGCTCCGCTGACGCTTCCTACCTGGCCGGCCCGGACGATATCTACGTCTCGCCAAGCCAGATCCGCCGCTTCAACTTGCGCACCGGTGACACCATCGTTGGCAAGATCCGCCCTCCGAAGGAAGGCGAGCGGTATTTCGCTCTGCTCAAGGTCGACACGATCAACTTCGATCGTCCCGAGAACGCGAAAAACAAGATTCTCTTCGAGAACCTGACCCCGCTGTTCCCGACCGTGCGCATGAAGATGGAAGCCGGTAACGGTTCCACTGAAGACTTGACCGGTCGTGTGATCGACCTGTGCGCCCCGATCGGCAAAGGCCAGCGTGGTCTGATCGTTGCACCGCCGAAAGCCGGTAAAACGATCATGCTGCAAAACATCGCAGCGAACATCGCCCGTAACAACCCTGAAGTTCATCTGATCGTGTTGCTGATCGACGAGCGTCCGGAAGAAGTAACCGAAATGCAGCGCACCGTGCGCGGCGAAGTGGTTGCCTCGACCTTCGACGAGCCGCCGACCCGTCACGTGCAGGTTGCCGAAATGGTGATCGAGAAGGCCAAACGCCTTGTTGAACACAAGAAAGACGTGGTGATCCTGCTCGACTCCATCACCCGTCTGGCCCGTGCCTACAACACCGTGATCCCGAGCTCCGGCAAGGTTTTGACCGGTGGTGTCGATGCCCACGCCCTCGAGAAGCCAAAACGCTTCTTCGGTGCGGCGCGTAACATCGAAGAAGGCGGCTCGCTGACCATTATCGCCACCGCGCTGGTTGAAACCGGCTCGAAGATGGACGAAGTGATCTACGAAGAGTTCAAGGGTACCGGTAACATGGAACTGCCTCTGGATCGCAAGATCGCCGAGAAGCGTGTGTTCCCGGCGATCAACATCAACCGCTCCGGCACCCGCCGCGAAGAGTTGCTGACGGCCGACGACGAACTGCAGCGTATGTGGATCCTGCGTAAGCTGCTGCACCCGATGGACGAAGTGGCTGCCATCGAGTTCCTGGTCGACAAGCTGAAAACGACCAAGACCAACGACGAGTTCTTCTTGTCGATGAAGCGCAAGTAATACACGCGCTGTAAAAAAGAACGCTCCCGAAAGGGGGCGTTTTTTTTGCGTACGCGCCGCATAACTTTCGTAACGCGCTACTGTCCTTGTCTGGAGCGGTTTGTACCTACAAGGATAAGAAAGGTTATGCACACGTTTGGCAATCGCCGTGATATCGACGGATTACGGGCACTGGCGGTCATCCCCGTCGTACTGTTTCATTTCGGATTCACTACATTCAGCGGCGGTTTTGTCGGCGTCGATGTGTTCTTCGTCATTTCCGGTTTCCTGATCACTTCGATCCTGTTCCGCGAAATCAGCGCCCAGCGCTTCAGTTTCCTCGACTTCTGGGGGCGTCGCGCCCGGCGCATCCTGCCGGCGTTGACCGTGGTTGTGGTGGTGACGCTGGCATTAGGCTGGTTGTTGCTGACCGCCAAAGACCTCGCCGAGCTGGGGCGGACGATTCGTTACCAGTCGCTGTTCATTTCCAACATTCTGTTCATGCGCGAAGACGGCTACTTCGAGCCTGCCTCGGAACTCAAACCGTTGCTGCATACCTGGTCGCTGGCGGTGGAGGAGCAGTACTACATCTTCTTCCCGCTGATGATGGTGCTGATGATGCGCTACGTCCGTCATTGGCGCTGGATGTTGTTTGCCGTGCTGCTGGTGTCGTTCGGCTTGAACATTGTCTACATCGAACGCCGGCCGGAATTTGCTTTTTTCGCGCTACCGACCCGCGCCTGGGAGCTGCTCTGCGGTGCCATGTTGGCGGTTATGCCTGTGCCAAAACACGTTGCGCGGCCGTGGTTGCGTGAGTCCGTCGGCGTCGCCGGGTTGGCGGCGGTGTTGTTGGCGGTGTTCAGTTTCGACAAGACCACGGTGTTTCCCGGCTGGGCGGCACTATTGCCGGTGCTGGGCACAACGGCACTGATCTGGTCAGGCGCACAGGGCACAACGTTGGCCGGGCGCCTGCTGAGCCTGCGGGTGCTGGTGTGGATCGGTCTGCTTTCCTATTCTCTTTACCTTTGGCATTGGCCGGTTTACGTCTATGCCAACGCGATCTCCATCGACGGCATCCAGCCGCTGGAGGCGCTCGGCTGGATGGCATTGGCGTTGGCTCTGGCTTGGCTGAGCTTGCGCTATGTCGAGCTGCCTTTTCGTGAGAAACGTGTGTTTGCCAGCCGTAACTCGGTGTTGGTCGGTGGGTTGGTCTCGATCACTGTTCTGGCGATTACCGGCTCGGTGATTCGCTCGGCAGACGGTGTTCCACAGCGTCTGACCGGCAAAGCGCTGGAGTACGCGCAGTCCCGGGAGTGGAAAGCCGGGCAAACCGAATGCATGCAGTTGAGCACGGACAAGGCGCTGGACAAGGTCTGTCGGGTGGGTAGCGATCAAGAGGTCGCCCCGACAAAGATGTTCTGGGGTGACAGTCACACCGCGGCCTTGTTGCCGGCCATTGCAGGCACTGCCGGTCGCGATGCACAGCCGGTCTGGTTGTACAGCCTGACGGCGTGCCCGCCGATTGTCGACGAGCACCTACGCCAGCAATGCAAAGACTTCAACAAGCGCAACATGGCGCTGGTGCTTGAGCGAGGGATCAAGGACGTGGTCCTGGCGGCGAACTGGAGTCTGTACATTTATGGTCGCGAAGATGGCGACGGCGATAAACAGTTCCTGCTCGATCGCAAAGACAACAGGGCACAAGCCGAACAGCGTCTGGCCGCAGGGCTCAAGGCTCAAGTGGCTGAACTGCGCGCGGCAGGTGTGCAAGTCTGGCTGTTCAAGGAGGTGCCGCTGCAACACAAGAGTTACATCGACCGCCTGACTAGCCTGGCGCGCATCGGGCGCTCGGCTGAAGGCCTCGGTCGCCCGCTCAACGAGCATCTGGCGCGCCAGAGGTTCTTCAGTGATTTGTTTGGCGCGATGAGTGCCGCGGATTCTGGCGTGCACGTCATCGATCCAACGCCGCTGATGTGCAAGGAAGGGCTCTGCGCCATCGATGTCGACGGCCACTCGCAGTACAAGGATGCCGACCATCTTTCCGATGTCGGCAGTGCCCGACTGAGCGCGTTGTTTGCGCCGATCCTGCTGGGCACGAGCCACAATTGAGCGATGCCGGACACTGACGGGCTGCTGTTTGCCCGTCAGAGCAGGTAGGATGTACGCCTATTTTGAGGGTGCCATCGTCAATGAAATTCAAGGATCTTCGGGATTTCGTGCAGCAGCTTGAGCAGCGCGGAGAGTTGAAACGCATCCAGATTCCCGTCTCGCCGGTGCTGGAAATGACCGAGGTGTGCGACCGCACGCTGCGGGCCAAGGGCCCGGCGTTGCTGTTCGAAAAGCCCACCGGCTACGACATCCCGGTGCTCGGCAACCTGTTTGGCACCCCTGAACGGGTGGCGATGGGCATGGGCGCCGAGTCGGTCAGCGAACTGCGCGAAATCGGCAAGCTGTTGGCCTTCCTCAAGGAACCGGAGCCACCGAAGGGCTTGAAGGACGCGTGGTCGAAACTGCCGATCTTCCGCAAGATCATCTCGATGGCGCCGAAGGTCGTCAAAGACGCGGTGTGCCAGGAAGTGGTCATCGAAGGTGACGACGTCGATCTGGCGATGCTGCCGGTGCAGACTTGCTGGCCCGGCGATGTCGGCCCGTTGATCACCTGGGGCCTGACCGTCACCAAAGGCCCGAATAAAGAACGCCAGAACCTCGGTATCTACCGTCAGCAAGTGATCGGCCGCAACAAGGTGATCATGCGCTGGCTCAGCCACCGTGGCGGCGCGCTGGATTATCGCGAGTGGTGCGAGAAGCACCCGGGCCAGCCGTTCCCGGTGTCCGTGGCTCTGGGCGCAGATCCGGCGACCATCCTTGGCGCCGTGACGCCGGTGCCGGACAGTCTTTCCGAATACGCTTTCGCAGGGCTCTTGCGCGGTAACCGCACCGAGCTGGTCAAGTGCCGTGGCAACGACCTGCAGGTGCCGGCCACCGCCGAAATCATCCTTGAAGGCGTGATTCATCCGGGCGAGATGGCCGATGAAGGCCCGTATGGCGACCACACCGGTTACTACAACGAAGTCGACAGCTTCCCGGTGTTCACCGTCGAACGCATCACCCACCGGATCAAACCGATCTACCACAGCACCTACACCGGCCGTCCGCCGGATGAGCCGGCGATTCTCGGCGTGGCGCTGAACGAAGTGTTCGTGCCGATCCTGCAGAAGCAGTTCCCGGAAATCACTGACTTCTACCTGCCGCCGGAAGGCTGCTCGTACCGCATGGCCATCGTGACCATGAAGAAGTCGTATCCGGGGCATGCCAAGCGCGTGATGCTGGGTGTCTGGTCGTTTTTGCGACAGTTCATGTACACCAAGTTCGTTATCGTCACCGACGACGATATCAACGCCCGCGACTGGAACGACGTGATCTGGGCCATCACCACGCGCATGGACCCCAAGCGCGACACGGTGATGATCGATAACACGCCGATCGACTACCTCGACTTCGCCTCGCCGATCTCCGGCCTGGGTTCAAAAATGGGCCTCGATGCCACCCACAAGTGGCCGGGCGAAACCACTCGCGAGTGGGGTCGCGTGATCGTCAAGGACGACGCCGTCACCCAACGGATCGATGCCATCTGGAATCAGTTAGGAATAGATTGATGCGTGTAACCCTGCAGCCCTCCGGAGCAGTGCTTGAGATACAGCCCGGTGAGCGGATTCTCGATGGTGCGCGGCGCCTGGGCTACGAATGCCCGCAAAGCTGCCGCAATGGCAACTGTCACGTGTGTGCGGCGCTGCTGGTCGAAGGCCGCGTCGAGCAGGCCGGCAAGGTGCATGACCACGGCGAGTTCTACACTTGCATAGCCGAGCCGCTGGAAGACTGCATCCTGCTGTGGGATGGCGTGCTCGCATTGGGAGAACTGCCGGTGCGCAGCCTGTCGTGTCAGGTCATCGAATGCCGCGATGTGGGTGGCGACACCTGGCGCGTGCGTCTGCGTGCGCCGGCCGGCAAGCCACCGCGCTATCACGCCGGGCAGTATTTGATGATCGAGCGCGAGAACGGCGAGAAATCGGCGTTCTCCATGGCCTCGGCACCGCACGGCGGGCGTGATCTGGAAATTCATGTGCTGGCGCGCGAAGCCAGTGCACTGAGCCTGATCGAACAGCTACAACGCAACGCGATGGTGCGCGTCGAGTTGCCGTTCGGCGACACGCATCTGGCCGAATTGCCCGACGGGCCGTTGGTACTGGTCGCCGCCGGTACCGGCATGGGCCAGATTCACGCCCTGATCGAGCACTGCCGCGCCAACGGCTTCAAGCACCCGGTGCATCTTTACTGGGGCGTGCGCCGTCCGGAAGATTTCTATGAAATCGAACACTGGGACGAATGGCTGAAGTTGCCCAACCTGTTCCTGCACAAAGTCGTCAGCGATCAATGCGGTTGGGAAGGGCGCTGCGGCATGTTGCACGAGGCAGTCTGTGAGGACTTCCCTGACCTGAAACCGCTGCACGTCTACGCCAGCGGCTCGCCGGCGATGGTCTACGGCACACTCGACGCCTTGGTCGAAGCCGGGATGGACGCCCATCAAATGCGTGCCGACGTGTTTGCCTACGCCCCGCGCTCTTGATTCGTTATAACTCTCTATATAGCCGATCGGTATTTATGTAATTGCATAAATACCGCTAGGTTATATATCAAACAGGCAATCAATTAAGAACGGTGCCATGGCACTCAAATTGCCTTAAAACATATGTGCCTTATTGTTACAGCGGTGCGTTCTATTAAGTAATTCTTTACCCGCGGGGAGCTGAACGCTATTCGCCATGAGCGCCATTGAAAACGCTTTTCTGAATCTGAATTACCCTCCGCGGCTCGATCTTGGGCCGCAGCTGACGCACGAACAACTTCTCGCTTCCATGCAATCGACCATGGCGCGCCACAAGGGCGGGCCGGTGTGGCTGTTCGCCTACGGTTCGCTGATCTGGCGGCCGGAATGTTCGGCGGTGGAGCGCGTGCGTGGACGCGTTCATGGCTACCATCGCGGCTTGTACCTATGGTCGCACGAACATCGTGGTACGCCGGAAATGCCCGGTCTGGTGTTTGGTCTGGATCGCGGCGGTTCATGCAGCGGCTTCGCCTATCGCTTGCCGGAAGACAATCTTGATGCGGCGTTGTATGCCTTGTGGAAACGCGAGATGCCGGTGCCATCCTATCGACCACACTGGCTCAACTGCCGTCTCGCCGACGGTAGCCAAGTGCAGGCCTTGGGATTTGTATTGGAGCGACACCTGCCCAGCTATGCCGGCAACTTGCCGGATCATGTGCTGAGCCAGGTGTTCGAAAGCGCCAGCGGGCGTTACGGTACCACTCGCGATTATGTCGAGCAGACCGCAAACGCCCTGCGCAGCCACGCCATGCCAGACCGCAATCTGGAGGCGCGGCTCAAGCGCTGTCAGTCACAGGTCGATCAAGCGACTGCTTCACGGCTCTGACTGGCGACTTGCTTGTGCCACAGCGTCGGTGCAAGGAAGGCCATCGACAGCAGGCAAGCGCCCACCAGCAGCACGAAGCCGCCATCCCAGCCGAAATGGTCCACGGTGTAGCCCATCGCGGCACTGGCCGCGACCGAGCCACCCAGATAACCGAACAGACCGGTGAATCCGGCAGCGGTGCCGGCGGCTTTCTTCGGTGCCAGTTCCAGCGCCTGCAGGCCGATCAGCATCACCGGGCCGTAGATCAGGAAGCCGATCGAGAACAGCGCGATCATGTCGACGGTCGGGTTGCCGGCCGGGTTCAGCCAGTAAACCAGAGTTGCCACGGTCACCAGTGCCATGAACACCATGCCGGTCAGGCCGCGGTTGCCACGGAAGATCTTGTCCGACATCCAGCCGCACAGCAGCGTGCCCGGAATACCCGCCCACTCGTAGAAGAAATAGGCCCACGAGGTTTTATCCACGGTGAAACCCTTGGCTTCCTTCAGGTAGGTCGGTGCCCAGTCCAGCACGCCGTAACGCAGCAGGTAGACGAAGACGTTGGCCATGGCGATGTACCAGAGCATTTTGTTACGCAGCACGTATTTGACGAAGATCTCTTTCGCGCTGAATTCGTCTTCGTGGCTGGCGTCGTAGCCTTCCGGGTAATCGTTCTTGTACTTCTCGATCGGCGGCAGGCCAACCGATTGCGGGGTGTCACGCATGGTGATGAACGCGAACACGGCCACGCCCAGCGCCACGGCTGCCGGTACATAGAACGCTGCGTGCCAGTCGTTGAACAGACCCATGCCGAGCAGGAACAGCGGGCCGATCAGACCGCCACCGACGTTATGCGCCACGTTCCACACGGACACCACGCCGCCGCGTTCCTTCTGCGACCACCAGTGCACCATGGTCCGGCCACTCGGCGGCCAACCCATGCCCTGAGCCCAGCCGTTGATAAACAGCAGGATGAACATCATGGTCACGCTGGACGTCGCCCAAGGCGCGAAACCGAAAATGAACATCACCCCGGCCGAGACCAACAGGCCGAACGGCAGGAAGTAACGCGGGTTGGAACGGTCGGACACCAGGCCCATGAGGAATTTCGACAGGCCGTAGGCGATGGCAATCGCCGACATCGCCAGGCCCAGATCACCGCGGCTGTAGCCTTCGTCGATCAGGTACGGCATGGCCAGGGAAAAGTTTTTGCGCAGCAGGTAATAACCCGCGTAGCCAAAGAAAATACCGGCGAAGATCTGCCAGCGCAGGCGTCGGTAAGTGCTGTCTATTTTTTCTTCAGGCAATGGAGCCTGATGTGCGGCAGGTCGAAAGAAAGCAAACATTCAAGAGCTCCAAATTTCTTGTTTTGACTGCGGATGCGAATGTTACAGTTTCGTTACCGAAAATAGCACCGGTTCGCATCGAGCAAATAGCGGAAAATGTTGGAAGTCGCGCGTTCCTTTACGAACCTGTCGCTCAGCTGTAAGAACAGGGCGTTTTTGTGGCGGCCGGGACGTTGTGTTTTAGACTCGCGATCAATAGACCGACTGATCGCCGAGAAAAATAATGGTCCTGAAAGTTCGCAGATTGCTGCCCAGATTGCTGGTAGCGGTAGCGCTCACTGTTTCCGTGCTGGCGCTGAGTTTCGCGCAAGACTCGGCGGCGCCGGGGTTACGCAATGTCACTGTGCTGATCGTCCGTCACGCGGAAAAGCCCGAGGTAGGCCGTGAGCTCAATGCTCGTGGCGAACAACGTGCCGCCGCTTACGCGGAGTATTTCACCCCGTTGAAACTGGATGGCCAGACGCTCACGCCCCAACGTCTGATCGCTACCGCCGACAGCCCGGAAAGCATCCGCCCGCGTCAGACGCTGATCCCACTGTCGCAACGCCTGCAACTGCCGATTGAACAACCGTTCGCCAATAACGACGTCGACAAACTGGTCAGCTCACTGCGCAAGAACAATCAGGCGAAAACCATACTCATCGCCTGGCATCACGGCCACATCAACAAACTGATTGCCGCTTTCGGTGGTGATGGCCCGGCGTTGATCGGCCAGCCGAAATGGCCGGTGGATGTTTACGATTGGCTGATTGTTTTGCGCTTCGATGACAAGGGGCAGTTGGATGAGGCGCGCAGCGCGAAGGTTCAGGAACATCTGATGCCGGGCGACACGGCGACGTCGCCCGGTAGTTGAAGCGTCTCAGCGTACCTGCACCACCACCTTGCCCACCGCCTTGCGCTGCCCAAGATCATTGATCGCCTGCGCCGCATTGCTCAGCGGATAGACCTGCGACACCAGCGGTTTCAACTTGCCTTCGGCAAACCAGCCGAACAACTGTTGGAAGTTGGCCGCGTTGTCCTGCGGCTGGCGCTGGGCGAAGGAGCCCCAGAACACGCCGAGTACCGCTGCGCCTTTGAGCAGGGCGAGGTTGACCGGCAGCTCGGGAATCCGGCCGCTGGCGAAGCCGACCACCAGCAGTCGGCCGTTCCAGGCGATGGCGCGGATGGCTTGATCGAACAGGTCGCCGCCGACCGGATCGTAGATCACATCAGCGCCCTGGCCGTCGGTGAGGCGCTTGATTTCGTCCTTGAGGTTGTTTTCGCTGTAGTTGATCAATTCATCGGCGCCGGCAGCCTTGGCCACTGCGAGTTTCTCGGCGCTGCTGGCGGCAGCAATCACCCGGGCGCCCATGGCTTTGCCGATCTCCACGGCGGCCAGGCCGACACCGCCGGACGCACCGAGCACCAGCAGGGTTTCGCCCGGTTGCAGGTTGGCGCGTTGCTTGAGCGCGTGCATCGACGTGCCGTAGGTCATGCTGAAGGCGGCGGCGATGTTGAAATCCATCGACGGCGGAATCGGCAGGACGTTGTAGCCCGGCACCGCAACCTGTTCGGCGAAGCTGCCCCAGCCGGTCAGGGCCATGACCCGGTCGCCGACCTTGAGATGGCTGACCTTTTCGCCGACTTCGCGAACCACGCCAGCCGCTTCGCCACCCGGCGAGAACGGGAAGGGCGGCTTGAACTGGTACTTGCCCTCGATGATCAGCGTGTCCGGGAAGTTGACCCCGGCGGCGTGCACGTCCAGCAGGATTTCGTTCTTCTTGACGACAGGACTGGCGACGTCTTCCAGTACCAGCGATTCGGCAGGGCCGAAGGCTTTGCACAGCACGGCTTTCATCAGGGCTATTCCTTTGGGAGTGATGGCCGATAAGTGTAGGTGTGTCAGTCAACGGGTCAACGAGCATGCCCGGCCCTGATAGTCAGCCATAAGCTTGTGCTTGCGCGGCGGGTCGTTATGCTAGGCCGCAAACCGGATAAGGAGCGAATTGTGAAAGCGTGGATCATGTTGTTGCTGGCCCTGTCTCTGCCTGTGGCAGCGCTGGCCGAAGAAGCCAAAGAAGGCGAAGCGCCGAAGGTCAGCTACATCAGCCTGAGCCCGCCGTTTGTGGGTAATTACGGGCTGGACGGCACGCCGAAGCTCAAGGTCTACAAGGCCGACGTGGCGCTGCGCGTGACGGGCGATGAAGCCGCCAAACTGGTCAAGGCCAACGAGCCGCTTATCCGCAATCAACTGGTGGCGCTGTTCACTCAGCAGACGACCGAGGCGATGGGCAGCATCGAAGGTAAAGAGAAGCTGCGTCAGGAAGCCTTGAAGCAGACCCAGCAAGTGATGAATGACGAGACCGGCAAGCCGGTGGTTGAAGATCTGTTGTTCAACAACCTGATCATTCAGTAAGACATTCGTTGTCCGGGCGGGCCTCATCGCGAGCAGGCTCGCTCCCACAGTGGATTTGTAGTGATGCACATTTTTGCATCCACCGAAGATCCCTGTGGGAGCGAGCCTGCTCGCGAAGGCATCTTGTCAGGCCAAGGATAATTCAGGGTTTGAGCGCGATCACCGCCGCCCATTGCTCGGGTGTCACCGGCATCACCGACAACCGCGAGCCCTTCTGCACCAACGGCATCTCGGCCAGCGCCGTCTGCTGCTTCAGATAGTCCAGCTTCAACACCCGCGCAAACGTTTCGACGTGCGCTACATCAATCGCACTCCAGGCATTTTTCTTCGGCGTTGCCTTCGGGTCGAAGTAATGACTCTCCGGCTCCAATGCGGTGGGATCCGGGTACGCCGCCTGGATAATTTTTCCGATGCCGGCAATTCCCGGCTCCGGGCAGCTGGAATGGTAGAAAAAGAACTCATCGCCCACCGCCATTGCCCGCAGGAAGTTACGCGCCTGATAGTTGCGAACCCCATCCCAGCGGGCTTTGCCAAGCTTTTCCAGACCTTTGATCGAGAGTTCGTCGGGCTCGGACTTCATCAGCCAATAGGCCATGGTTTTTTGCTCCTGAAACGGTCATTGGGCAGGTTGTCAGGCAATTTTATGACAAACCGACAGTCGGTTGACGTCAGCGTTTGCGCGCAGGTTCACGTTGTCGCAAAATGCCGGCCTTTAAAGCTTGACGCTGCTGCACGGCCTACGAACGGAAACCGCTGCTGTCATCGTGATGATGTGCCTTGAGGGGGGCAATCGATGAAACGCAAACCGGATCTACTATGGACTTTGGTAATTTTGTTTGGCTTGGGCGTCGTGACCACCGGTTATGCGCAGAGCCTGTGGTCGAACAAGGCCGACGCGCCGATTGAAGTCGCGCAACAGGTGCAACAGTCGACCGCGTTCAAACGCTGAAACTGCTTTTTCGACGCCGCTGTTCTGTGCGGCGTCCTATCCCGCGAAATACCACGCCTTGTCGGTGACCGTGCCTTGTAACGGTACATCCCAGCTGGCTTGCGCCAACCGTTCGACCTTCTGACATTCATGGGCCAGGCCCAGTAGCGTCGGCTTGCGCCAATTCTGGCGGCGGGCCAGATACGCCAGGCTGCGATCGTAAAAACCGCCGCCCATCCCCAGACGTCCGCCGACATCGTCGAATCCCACCAGCGGCAATAACACTAAATCCAATGTCCAGATTTTGCGCTGCCGAGCCAGATTGGCCCGCGGCTCAAGAATGCGGAAGCGATTGGGTTTGAGTTGCTCGCCGGGACGAATCCGCTGGAAAACCATTTTGGTTCGCGGCCAGGCGCTGAGCACCGGCAAGTACGTGGCCTTGCCACGGCGCTGCGCTTCCCGCAGCAGCAGGCGCGGATCGATTTCACCGTCGGTGGGCAGGTACAGGGAAATGTGTTTTGCCCGACGAAAGTGCGGGTCTTGGGCCAATTGCCGGAACAGGCCTTTGGCAGCCTGGCGTTGCTCGCCCGGCGTGAGTGCACGGCGCGCCTTGCGCAGCAGGCGGCGGAGTTGCGGGCGGGGCAGCAGCGCGGGTTCGGTCATGGTTCGGCTTCGGCAGGATGGGTGCAAAAACGTACGCATAAAAAATCCGATGGCGGTTTTCACCGACATCGGATTCGAATCAGGCTCCCCGGATGAACCGCTGTCAACTTAGCCCTTGAACCCGAAAGTTCAAGGTGGAAGATGCAGTAGACTTTAAGGCTTTCCGTCTAGCGGACATGCACACCAGCCCAACGTGCAACTTCCAGGGTAGTGCGAATCGGCTCAGGGACATCGTCAACTGGCAAGCACCCCAGGGAGTGCCGCGAGTATACCGCAAGCGGCCAGTCGAATCAGCCCTTGGTGGTGTTCTGATCGTCGGCGAGGACCAGATCGACACGATCGAGCAAGTCGCGTACCTGTTCACGGGTCGAACCGCTGGCCTGAATGTCCGGGCGCTCTTCTTTGTGCAAGAGGTCGTGGGTGATGTTCAGCGCGGCCATCACGGCAATCCGATCGGCGCCGATGACTTTGCCGCTGCTGCGGATCTCGCGCATCTTGCCATCCAGGTAGCGCGCGGCGCTGACCAGATTGCTGCGTTCTTCCTGCGGGCAGATGATCGAATACTCTTTATCGAGGATCTGCACGGTAACGCTATTGCTTGAACTCATGAGTCTTGCTCCAGGGCCTTGAGGCGCGAAATCATCGATTCGACCTTACGCCGGGCGATTTCGTTTTTTTCAATGAGGTGAGCGCGTTCCTCGCGCCAGGTCTTTTCCTGAGCTAATAAGAGTGCGTTTTGACTCTTAAGTTGCTCGACTCGGGTAATCAGCAGTTCGAGTCTGGCCATCAGCGCTTGCAGGTCGGTGTCTTCCATTGTGTCCACTGGGTCGGAGTCTGTCTGATGGGATAGCTGGCGGACAGCCTTTAATAGTCTTGGCGAGTCTGTCGATGTAGGATACAAGGCCTTCATTCTAGACATAGCGCCGTCTGGCGCCTAGCTGCCCATGACCATTGCGAATTCCCCGTACCAAGCCTTTGCCACCCTGCTGACTACCAGCGGCCACAACGTCTCGCCTGCCGAACTGCATGGCGTGCTGCTCGGACGCAGCTGCGCCGGTGCCGGCTTCGATAACGAAGGCTGGCTGATCGACGCCGCCGAACTGCTCGAAGGCGGCATCCAGGACAACGTCCGCAACGCCCTGATCGGCCTGCAAGAGATGGTCAAAGGCGAACTGACCGGCGACGATGTTACCGTCGTTCTGCTGCTGCCGACCGATGACGCGCCACTGGCCGACCGCGCCGCTGCACTGGGCGAGTGGTGCCAGGGCTTCCTCAGCGGTTTTGGCCTGAACTGCCGCGACAGCAGCATGCTCAGCACTGAAGCCACCGAAGTGCTGCAGGATCTGGCCGCCATTTCCCAGGTGCAAGACGCCCTGGAAGAATCCGAAGACGGCGAGACCGACTACATGGAAGTCATGGAGTACCTGCGCGTCGCGCCGTTGCTGCTGTTCTCGGAAACCAAGAAAGCCGACGTGCCGCCAGCCGCCAAGCCGTCGCTGCATTAATCGCGTGCCAGGGAAAGCCATCTGCCCATGACCCATATCCCGAAAGCGGAATACAGCCGTCGCCGCAAGGCCCTGATGGCGCAGATGGAACCCAACAGCATCGCGATTCTGCCCGCCGCCGCGGTGGCCATCCGCAACCGCGACGTCGAGCACGTCTACCGTCAGGACAGCGACTTCCAGTACCTCAGCGGGTTTCCCGAGCCGCAAGCCGTCATCGTCTTGATGCCCGGCCGTGAGCATGGCGAATACGTGCTGTTCTGCCGTGAGCGCAATGCCGAACGCGAATTGTGGGACGGCCTGCGCGCAGGGCAGGAAGGCGCGATCCGCGACTTCGGTGCCGACGACGCCTTTCCGATTACCGACATCGACGACATCCTCCCGGGCCTGATCGAAGGCCGCGACCGGGTGTATTCGGCGATGGGCAGCAACCCCGAATTTGACCGCCACCTGATGGACTGGATCAACGTGATCCGCTCTAAAGCGCACCTCGGCGCTCAGCCGCCGAACGAATTCGTTGCCCTGGATCATCTGCTGCACGACATGCGTCTGTATAAATCGGCGGCAGAAGTGAAGGTGATGCGCGAAGCCGCACGGATCTCGGCGCAAGCCCATATCCGCGCGATGCAGGCCAGTCGGGCCGGGCTCCACGAGTACAGCCTCGAAGCCGAACTCGACTACGAATTCCGCAAGGGCGGGGCGAAAATGCCGGCTTATGGTTCGATCGTCGCCGCCGGGCGCAACAGCTGCATCCTGCATTACCAGCAGAATGACGCGGTGCTCAAGGACGGCGATCTGGTGTTGATCGACGCCGGTTGCGAGATCGACTGCTACGCCAGCGACATCACCCGCACCTGGCCGGTCAATGGCAAGTTTTCGCCGGAGCAGAAAGCGATCTACGAATTGGTCTTGGCCTCGCAGGAAGCCGCATTCGCCGAAATCGCCCCGAACAAGCACTGGAATCAGGCGCACGAGGCCACGGTTCGAGTGATCACCACCGGGTTGGTGGAGCTTGGTTTGCTGCAAGGCGAGGTCGACGAGTTGATCGCCAGCGAAGCCTATAAAGCGTTTTACATGCACCGCGCCGGCCACTGGCTGGGCATGGATGTACACGATGTCGGCGAGTACAAGGTTGGCGGCGAATGGCGCGTGCTGGAAGTCGGCATGGCGCTGACCGTGGAACCGGGCATCTACATCGCCCCGGACAATCAGAGCGTCGCGAAGAAATGGCGCGGCATTGGCGTGCGCATCGAGGATGACGTGGTGGTGACCAAAACCGGTTGTGAAATCCTCACCCACGGCGTGCCGAAAACCGTCGCTGAAATCGAAGCGCTGATGGCGCAAGCAAGGACACACGCGGCATGAGTCGAGTCAATCTGGCAATCATCGGTGGCGGTCTGGTCGGCGCCAGTCTGGCGTTGGCCCTGCAGGCCGGGGCCAAGGCGCGTGGCTGGAAAATCGTCCTGATCGAACCGTTCGCCCCCGGCGACAGTTGGCAGCCGAGCTACGACGCACGTTCGTCGGCGTTGTCCTTTGGCTCGCGGCAGATTTATCAACGCTTGGGCGTGTGGCAGGAAATCTCCCGCCGCGCCGAGCCAATCAAACAGATTCACGTCTCTGACCGTGGACGCTTCTCTACCGCGCGCTTGTCGGCGATGGAAGAGGGCGTGCCGGCGCTCGGTTATGTAGTGGAAAACGCCTGGCTCGGCCAGTGCCTGTGGCAGCACCTCGATAAAGAGGTGATCAGCTGGCGCTGCCCGGCAGAAGTCACGCGCATGGAACCGCTGCCCGAAGGCTATCGCCTGACCCTTAACGATGAAACCACGCTGGAATGCGATCTTGCAGTGCTCGCCGATGGCGGGCGCTCAGGGCTGCGCGAACAACTGGGCATCAACGTGCGCAAGCGTCCGTACAACCAGAGCGCGCTGATCGCCAACATCACCCCGAGTGAAGCGCACAACGGCATGGCGTTCGAGCGTTTCACCGACGAAGGGCCGATGGCGCTGCTGCCGCTGCCGGAAAACCGCTGCGCTTTGGTCTGGACCCGTTTGGGCATGGACGCGCAGCGCTTGGCCGATCTGAGCGAGCGCGATTTCCTCAGCGAGTTGCAGGGCGTGTTCGGTTACCGCCTCGGCACGCTGAAACAGGTCGGCGCGCGGCATTTGTATCCGCTGACGTTGGTCGAGGCCGAAGAACAAGTGCGTTCGCATTTGGCCGTTCTCGGCAATGCGGCGCATAGCTTGCACCCGATAGCCGGGCAGGGTTTCAACCTGTCGCTGCGGGATGCCGATGCTTTGGCGGCGGCGCTGTTGACCAGCGATAAACCGCTGGGCGACTTCGCCACGTTGCAGGCGTATCGCGAGCGCCAACGTCTTGATCAGGATCTCACCGTCGGTTTCTCCGATCAGGTCACGCGACTGTTCGGCAGCACCCAGCCATTGGTTTCGCTGGGCCGTAACATCGGCCTGCTTGGTCTTGATCTGCTGCCACCGGCCAAGCGCTGGTTTGCGCGTCAGGCCATGGGTTTGGGAACGCGCCCGGATGCTTAAGTGGTTGACCGCTAAATTCGGCAAGGCGCGATTGATGCGCTGGATCATGACGTTTTACCCGCCATACCTCGGCGCCGGCGTACGCGTGCGGCACATCAGTGATGACTTTCGCGACATTCAGGTGTCGATGGGCCTCGGCTGGTACAACCGCAACTACGTCGGCACCCAGTTCGGCGGCAGCCTGTATTCGATGGTCGATCCGTTCTTCATGCTGATGCTCATGGAAAACCTCGGTTCGAAGTACATTGTGTGGGACAAAGCCGCCGACATCGATTTCATTGCGCCGGGCAAAGGCCCGGTGTTCGCCCGCTTCACTATCGACGAGACCTTGCTCGCCGAGGTTCGTCGGCAGACCGCCACTGGCGAGAAATACCTGCCGCAGTTGCAGGTCGATATTCATGACGGCGCCGGCAATCTGGTGGCGCGGGTCGGTAAAACCCTTTACGTGCGGCTCAAGCCGCAAGCGAGACAGGCTTAAAGCATGGAAATGCGCGCAGATCTGCTGATTGTCGGAGCCGGAATGGTCGGCAGCGCCCTGGCGCTGGCGTTGCAGGACAGCGGGCTGGAAGTCCTGCTGCTCGACGGCAGCCCGCTGAGCGTCAAACCGTTCGACGTCGAAGCCGCGTTTGAACCGCGGGTGAGCGCCTTGTCGGCAGCCAGCCAGCGCATTCTCGAACGCCTTGGCGTCTGGGACGGCATCGCCAAACGCCGCAGCAGTCCGTACACCGACATGCATGTGTGGGACGGCAGCGGCACCGGGCAGATTCATTTCTCGGCGAGCAGTGTGCATGCCGAGGTGCTCGGCCACATCGTCGAAAACCGTGTGGTGCAGGATGCCTTGCTCGACCGTTTGCACGATTGCGATCTGGGCATGCTGGCCAACGCTCGATTGGAACAGATGCGCCGTTCGGGCGATGACTGGCTGCTGACCTTGGCCGATGGCCGGCAATTGCGTGCGCCGCTGGTTATCGCCGCTGACGGTGCCAACTCGGCAGTGCGCCGCCTTACCGGTGTGGCGACGCGTGAGTGGGATTACTTGCATCACGCCATCGTCACCAGCGTGCGCAGCAGCAAACCGCACCAGATGACCGCGTGGCAGCGCTTTACCGATCACGGGCCGCTGGCGTTTCTGCCGTTGGAGCGTGACGGCCAGCAGGATTGGTGCTCGATCGTCTGGTCGACCACGCCGAGCGAAGCCGAGCGCTTGATGGCGCTGGACGAAGCGGATTTCTGCCGGGAGCTGGAACGTGCCTTTGAGGGGCGTCTCGGCGATGTGATCAGTGCCGATCCGCGACTGTGCGTGCCGCTGCGTCAGCGCCATGCCAAGCGTTATGTGGCCGAAGGTCTGGCGCTGATCGGCGATGCGGCGCACACCATTCATCCATTGGCGGGGCAGGGCGTGAACCTCGGTTTCCTCGATGCGGCGGTGCTTGCTGAAGTGCTGTTGCAGGCAGCCGAGCGCGGTGAGCGTTTGTCCGATGTGAAGGTGCTGAGCCGTTACGAGCGTCGGCGCATGCCGCATAACCTTGCGTTGATGGCGGCGATGGAGGGCTTTGAGCGGTTGTTTCAGGCGGATCCGTTGCCGGTGCGCTGGTTAAGGAATGCCGGGTTGAAGCTGGTGGAGCAGATGCCGGAGGCGAAAGCGCTTTTTGTGCGTGAAGCCCTCGGGTTGACCGGAGATCTTCCGGCCCTCGCCAAAGCCTGACATCTAAGGCTGATGGCCTCTTCGCGAGCAGGCTCGCTCCCACATTTGAAATGCATTCCAATGTGGGAGCGAGCCTGCTCGCGAAGGGGCCAGACCAGCCACCACAAATTTCAGGCTGTGCAACATCTGGTAACTCCTTCAAAAAGAGTTCGATTGAGGTGGTAAATGTGAGTCCTTATCATTTGGCCCACATTTTCCGACCGAGAGACCACTCCCATGTTGGCACCCAAGCGTCTTCTGACCGCACTGGCCCTGACCCTGATCGGTAGCACCACGGCCCAGGCCGCTGATGAGGTGGTGGTTTACTCGTCGCGCATCGATGAACTGATCAAGCCGGTGTTCGATGCCTACACCGCCAAGACCGGGGTGAAGATCAAGTTCATCACCGACAAGGAAGCGCCGCTGATGCAACGCATCAAGGCCGAAGGTGAGAACGCCACCGCCGACCTGCTGCTCACCGTTGACGCCGGCAACCTCTGGCAGGCCGAGCAGATGGGCATCCTCCAGCCGTTCACCTCGAAGACCATCGACGCCAACATCCCTCTGCAATATCGCTCGTCCACCCACGCCTGGACTGGTTTGAGCCTGCGCGCGCGGACCATCGCCTACTCCACCGAACGGGTGAGGCCGGGCGAACTGACCACCTACGAAGCACTGGCCGACAAGAACTGGGAAGGGCGCCTGTGCCTGCGCACGGCGAAGAAGGTCTACAACCAGTCGCTGACCGCGACCATGATCGAAGTCCACGGCGCGGCGAAGACCGAGGAAATCCTCAAGGGCTGGGTCAACAACCTGTCCACCGATGTGTTCTCCGATGACGTCGCGGTGCTCGAAGCGATCAATGCCGGGCAGTGCGACGTCGGCATCGTCAACACTTACTACTACGGTCGCCTGCACAAGCAGAAGCCGGAGCTGCCGGTGAAACTGTTCTGGCCGAATCAGGCGGATCGTGGCGTTCACGTAAACCTGTCGGGTATCGGTTTGACCAAGCATGCGCCACACCCGGAGGCGGCCAAGGCATTGGTTGAATGGATGACCACGCCTGAGGCGCAGAAGATTTTTGCTGACGTGAACCAGGAATTCCCGGCCAACCCGGCGGTGGCACCTTCCGAAGAAGTGGCGGCGTGGGGCAAGTTCATTGCTGATACCTTGCCGGTGGAAGTGGCGGGCAAGCGTCAGGCTGAAGCGATTCGGATGATGGATCGGGCGGGTTGGAATTGAGGCTTTTCCGATAACTCTGCTCACTTTAGATCGCTGCCCTCACCCCAGCCCTCTCTCGGAGGGAGAGGGAGCCGACTTGTAGTGTGTTCGAAACCTGAGTTCGACTCGATGTTTCAGGTCGATGTAGCTTGCATAAGCACCTCGGTCAGTCCCCTCTCCCTCTGGGAGAGGGCTAGGGTGAGGGCAGCAGTCCTGACCTGAAACACCAAGTCCAAGAACACTCACATCCCTCCAGAGTCCAAAAAGTGGCCCACCCCGCCCAACGCCGCTGGTACCCCATCGTCTTCGCCGTCGCCGCGCTGGTGCTGTTACCCCTGAGCGTTCTGCTGCTGTCCTGGCAGACCATCGACCAACAAATCTGGTCGCACCTGTGGCAAACCCAGATGCCGCGCCTGCTCGGCAACACCCTGACGCTGGTCGTCGGCGTCGGTGTCGGTGTGACGCTGCTCGGCGTCAGCCTCGCCTGGCTCACCAGCCTTTGCGAATTCCCCGGACGGCGCTGGCTCGATTGGGCGCTGATGTTGCCGTTCGCCATCCCCGCGTACGTGCTGGCCTTCGTTTTCGTCGGCCTGCTCGACTTCGCCGGCCCGGTGCAGACACTGCTCAGGGAATGGTTCGGTAGCGGCCTGCGGCTGCCACGGGTGCGCTCCACCGGCGGGGTGATCATCGTGCTGGTGCTGGTCTTCTACCCGTACGTTTATCTTCTGGCGCGCACCGCGTTCCTCGCGCAGGGCAAGGGTTTGATGGAAGCGGCGCGCGTGCTCGGCCAATCACCGTGGCAAGCCTTCTGGCGGGTGGCGTTGCCGATGGCGCGTCCGGCCATCGGCGCCGGCGTGGCGCTGGCGCTGATGGAAACCCTCGCCGATTTCGGCGCCGTGTCGGTGTTCAACTTCGACACCTTCACCACCGCGATCTACAAAACCTGGTACGGCTTCTTCAGCCTGCCGAGTGCGGCGCAACTGGCCAGCCTGTTGCTGCTGGTGGTGATGCTGGTGCTCTACGGCGAGCGTCGTGCGCGCGGCGCCAACCGGGCGAGCAACGAGCGTCCACGGGTCAAAGCGCTGTACCACCTGCGCGGATTCAAGGCCTTCGCGGCGATGAGCTGGTGCGCACTGGTGTTCGCCTGTGCGTTCGTCATTCCGGTGCTGCAACTGATCGTCTGGTTCTGGCAACGCGGCCGTTTCGATCTGGATGAACGCTACGCCGGGCTGATCCTGCATACGCTGTATCTGGGCGGCATGGCGGCGCTGATCACCGTCAGCGTTGCCTTGCTGCTGGCGTTTGCCCGGCGCTTGGCACCGACTCGAGCGATCAACGCCGGCGTAGGTCTGGCCAATCTCGGTTACGCCTTGCCGGGGTCGGTGCTGGCGGTGTCGATCATGCTGGCGTTCAGTTATCTGGATCGCGAGCTGGTGATTCCGCTGTCCGGCTGGCTCGGCGGTGCGGGTAAACCGTTACTGCTCGGCAGTCTGGCGGCGTTGCTGATGGCTTATCTGGTGCGTTTTATCGCGGTGGCGTACGGTCCGCTGGAAAGCAGTCTGGCGCGTATACGGCCCTCTTTGCCTGAAGCGGCACGTAGCCTGGGTGTCAGTGGGCCGCGACTGTTTTTCAAAGTGTATCTGCCACTGTTGCTGCCCGGCACGTTGAGCGCGGCGTTGCTGGTGTTCGTCGATGTGCTCAAGGAAATGCCCGCGACCCTGCTGATGCGCCCGTTTGGCTGGGACACGCTGGCGGTGCGGATCTTTGAAATGACCAGTGAAGGTGAATGGGCGCGGGCATCTTTGCCGGCGCTGACGCTGGTGCTGGTCGGCTTATTGCCGGTTATCGGACTGATCCGCCGCTCGGCGCACCGAAACACTTAGTCGTCAGTCCTGAATCATGCGGCTACAATGCGCGGCATTCGGTGCGGTTCGTCTGACAGACCCGTTCGCTGGAATCGGCTGAGAGCCTTCTATTTCAAGGCTTTCACCCCGTACAGCGGCTGTCCGCACCTTCGCCACGCCCGGAAGGAGAAACCCATGGGACAGCGTACGCCTCTGTATGACCTGCATCTCGCCCTCGGCGCGAAGATGGTCGATTTTGGCGGTTGGGACATGCCACTGCATTACGGCTCGCAGGTCGAGGAGCACCACGAAGTGCGCCGCGATTGCGGGGTGTTCGATGTTTCCCACATGACCGTGATCGACGTCACCGGTGCCCAGGCCAAGGCCTGGCTGCAGCATTTGCTGGCCAATGATGTCGACCGTCTGCACCGCCCCGGCCGGGCGTTGTACAGCACCATGCTCAACGAGCGCGGCGGCATCGTCGACGACATGATCGTCTACCGCCTCGACGACGCTTATCGACTGGTGTTCAACGCCTCCACACGCGATCAGGATCTGGCCTGGATGAACGCGCAGCGCGGCAATTACGACGTGCAGCTGCACGAACGCTGCGAACTGGCGATGCTCGCCATTCAAGGCCCGCAGGCCCGGCACAAGATTGCCGAACTGGTGACCCAGGCCCGTGCCACGCTGATTCAGCACCTCAAACCGTTTGAAGGCTACGCCGACGGCGACTGGTTCATCGCTCGCACCGGTTATACCGGCGAGGATGGTCTGGAAATCTGTCTGCCGGCCAATCAGGCGCCGGGGTTCTTCAACGACTTGGTCGGCGCCGGTATTTCCCCGATTGGCCTCGGTGCCCGCGACACCCTGCGGGTGGAAGCCGGGATGAACCTCTACGGTCAGGACATTCATCAAGACGTTTCGCCACTGGCCTCGAACATGGCCTGGAGCATCGCCTGGGAACCGGCCACTCGCCAGTTCATCGGCCGTGCTGCGCTGGAAGCGGAAAAAGCCGCCGGCGTCGCGCACAAACTGGTCGGCCTGGTGCTGGAAGAGCGCGGTGTTTTGCGCGCCCATCAGGTGGTTCGCATCGCCGATGTTGGCGAAGGGGAGATCACCAGTGGTAGTTTCTCTCCTACGCTAAGCAAATCGATTGCCCTGGCGCGTGTTCCGATGGCCACGGCCGACCGCGCCGAAGTGGAAATCCGTGGCAAGTGGTACCCGGTGCGAGTGGTCAAACCGACCTTCGTGCGCCATGGCAAAACTTTGATCTAACCTTTTCCGGCGGGCATGACCGCTGACAATTTCTTGAGGACACCGAAGATGAGCGATATCCCTGCCGACCTGCGTTTTGCCGAAAGTCATGAATGGGCCCGTCTGGAAGCCGACGGCACCGTCACCGTGGGCATCAGCGATCACGCGCAGGAAGCGCTGGGTGATGTGGTGTTCGTCGAACTGACCGAAGTAGGCAAGGTTTTCGCTGCTGAAGATCAGGCAGGCGTGGTCGAGTCGGTGAAGGCCGCGTCCGACATCTATTCGCCGATCAGCGGTGAAGTCATCGCGATCAACGAAGAGCTGGGCGCCTCGCCGGAGCTGCTGAACTCCGACCCGTACGGCGCGTGGATCTTCAAGCTCCAGCCGAGCGACAAAGCTGAGCTGGACAAGCTGCTCGACGCTGCCGCTTACAAGGCTGCCATTGGCGAGTAAGTCGCTTGCAAGACCCCAAAGCCCCGATCCGTCGGGGCTTTTTTATGCACGATGAAAAATCCAATGTGGGAGCGAGCTTGCTCGCGAAGGCGGTTTTACATTCAACATCTTCCGCGACTGACACACCGCTTTCGCGAGCAAGCTCGCTCCCACAGGGTCAGTGTTGATCTTGAAAATCTAGCCGTGGCATGGGCTGCTATGCTGGTTTGACCGTATTGCATTGACGCCGAGCGCCAGCCAAGAGAGAGCCCGTCATGTCCCAGTTGCCGTCCCTGAGCCAGTTACGCGACCCCGATGCCTTCCTGCGCCGTCATCTCGGCCCCGATGCCGCCGAGCAACAGGCGATGCTCGACAGTCTCGGCCTCGGCAGCCGCGTTGAACTGATCGAGCAGACCGTGCCGCCGGGCATTCGCTTCAATCGCGCGCTTGATCTGCCGCCAGCGCTGGATGAACAAGCGGCGCTGGCCAAGCTGCGTGGTTATGCCGAGCAGAATCAACTCTGGACCAGCCTGATCGGCATGGGCTACCACAGCACCCTGACGCCGACCGTCATCCTGCGCAACGTCCTGGAAAATCCCGGCTGGTACACCGCGTACACGCCGTATCAACCGGAGATCGCCCAAGGCCGGCTCGAAGCGCTGTTGAATTTCCAGCAGTTGACCATCGACCTCACCGGCCTCGAACTGGCCAACGCTTCGCTGCTCGATGAAGCCACGGCGGCTGCCGAAGCCATGGCGCTGGCCAAGCGTGTCGCGAAGTCGAAGAGCAATCTGTTTTTCGTCGATGAGAACTGTCATCCGCAAACCATTTCGGTGGTGCAGACCCGCGCCGAAGGCTTCGGCTTCGAGCTGATCATCGACACTGTGGATAACTTGAAACAGCATCAGGTGTTCGGTGCGTTGCTGCAGTATCCCGACACCCACGGCGAGATTCACGATCTGCGGCCATTGATCGATCACCTGCATGCGCAACAGGCGCTGGCTTGCGTCGCCACGGATCTGTTGAGTCTGCTGTTGCTGACGCCACCGGGTGAGTTGGGCGCCGATGTGGTGTTCGGTTCGTCGCAGCGCTTTGGTGTGCCGATGGGCTATGGCGGCCCGCATGCGGCGTTTTTTGCCAGCCGCGAAGAATACAAACGGGCGATCCCGGGGCGGATCATCGGGGTGTCGAAGGACGCGCGGGGCAACGTGGCGCTGCGCATGGCCCTGCAAACCCGCGAGCAACATATCCGCCGCGAGAAGGCCAACTCAAACATCTGCACGGCGCAGGTGCTGTTGGCCAACATCGCCAGTTTCTATGCGGTGTATCACGGCCCGGAAGGCTTGAAACGCATTGCTCAGCGTGTGCATCGGCTGACCTGCATTCTGGCGGCCGGGCTTGAGCGCAAAGGCATCAGTCGGGTCAATGCGCAGTTCTTCGACACGTTGACGCTGGAGGTCGGCGGTGCGCAAAGTGCAATCCTCGAAAGTGCTCGGGCCGCACAGATCAACCTGCGAATTCTCGGGCGTGGTCGGCTCGGGCTGAGTCTCGATGAAACATCCGATGAACGCACGGTGAGCCAGCTGTTCAATGTGTTGCTGGGTGCCGATCATGGGCTGAACGTCGATGAACTTGACGCCGAAGCCCTGAGCTCGGGCATCCCCGACAACCTCCAGCGCAAAACCCCGTACCTGCGCCACCCGGTATTCAACGCCCACCACAGCGAAACCGAGATGCTGCGCTATCTCAAGCAATTGGAGAACAAGGATCTGGCGCTCAACCAGTCGATGATCCCGCTGGGCTCCTGCACGATGAAACTCAATGCCACCAGCGAAATGATCCCGATCACCTGGCCGCAATTTGCCAACCTGCATCCGTTCGTGCCACGTGAGCAGGCCGTCGGTTACACATTGATGATCGAAGAGCTGGAACGCTGGTTGTGCGCGATCACCGGGTTCGATGCGATCTGCATGCAGCCCAATTCGGGTGCGCAGGGCGAGTACGCCGGGTTGCTGGCGATCCGTAAATATCACGAGAGCCGGCAGCAGGGCGCGCGGGACATTTGCCTGATTCCATCCTCGGCTCACGGCACCAACCCGGCGTCGGCGCAGATGGCCGGGATGCGTGTGGTCATCGTCGAGTGCGACGAGGCGGGCAACGTCGATCTGGAGGATTTGAAAGCGAAAGCCGTCGAGGCCGGGGATAAGTTGTCGTGCCTGATGGCGACCTATCCGTCGACGCATGGTGTGTATGAGGAGGGCATCAGCGAGATCTGCGAAGTGATCCACAAACACGGCGGTCAGGTGTACATGGACGGCGCCAACCTCAATGCGCAGGTCGGCCTGGCGCGGCCGGCGGACATTGGCGCCGACGTGTCGCACATGAACTTGCACAAGACGTTCTGCATTCCCCATGGCGGCGGCGGGCCGGGCATGGGCCCGATCGGCATTCGCGCGCACCTGGCGCCGTTCGTCGCCA
Source organism: Pseudomonas fluorescens (assembly GCF_001648775.1). Classification (GTDB taxonomy): domain Bacteria; phylum Pseudomonadota; class Gammaproteobacteria; order Pseudomonadales; family Pseudomonadaceae; genus Aquipseudomonas; species Aquipseudomonas fluorescens_M. Next base: position 156,389 of record NZ_LVEJ01000001.1, on the reverse strand, counting down.
ATCACCCGGTGGTGCCGATTGACGGACCGCTGGCGCAGAACGGTGCGGTCAGCGCCGCGCCGTGGGGCAGTGCGAGCATCTTGCCGATCAGTTGGATGTACATCGCCATGATGGGGCCGCAACTCGCGGATGCCAGCGAGGTGGCAATTCTGGCGGCGAATTACCTGGCGCAACATTTATCCGGGGCGTTCCCGGTGCTCTACACCGGGCGCAACGGGCGTGTGGCCCACGAGTGCATTCTCGATCTGCGGCCATTGAAAGCGCAGACCGGCATCAGTGAGGAAGATGTCGCCAAGCGTCTGATGGATTACGGCTTCCATGCACCGACGATGTCGTTCCCGGTGCCGGGCACCTTGATGGTCGAGCCGACCGAAAGTGAATCCAAGGCTGAGCTGGATCGTTTTATCGGCGCGATGCTGAGCATTCGTGCGGAAATCACTGAGGTGCAGAACGGCAACTGGCCGGCGGAGGACAATCCACTGAAACGAGCGCCGCATACCTTGGCGGATGTCACCGGGGTTTGGGAGCGGCCTTACAGCATCGAGCAAGGCATTACCCCGGATGCACACACCAAGGCGCACAAGTATTGGCCGGCGGTGAACCGGGTCGACAATGTCTACGGCGATCGCAACCTGTTCTGCGCGTGCGTCCCGGTGAACGATTACCGCTGACATTCAGACTGTATGCAGTCCTTGTGGGAGCGAGCTTGCTCGCGAAGACGGAGTGTCAGTCGCTGCATATTGTGAATGTGACATTGTCTTCGCGAGCAAGCTCGCTCCCACAGGGTGGTGTGGTGAATCTGAAATCCGGGCAAAAAAAATGCCGCTCATATGAGCGGCATTTCTGTTGGCGAACGGCTTACTCGGATGCCACGGCATTCTTTGCCAGAATCGCATTCGCCAATTCCATATCGGTTGCCTGCAGGCCCGGATTGTCAGCGCGGACTTTCTGCATTGCCGCTTCCAGATACGGGCCGCGAATGCCGCCGTCACTGGCAACGAAACTGCCGGCATCGTCTTGCGCGGCGATGATCAGCTTGTGATCCTTGAACGTCAGGTAGGTCGAACCGGTGGTCGCACCGGACGAGATGACATTACGCCAGAAGCTGTCCGCCATGGCCGAACCAACGGGAAGGGACAGCAAGGCCAGTGTGGCGACAGCAAGTTTGAGACGCATGATGAGGTGACTCCTGGGGGTTAACTACGGCGTTGGATCGTCATTTCCACGATCCAGTTCCGTATCCGGCTATTCGGCGCGTTCCACCAACAGCACCGCACCATGCTGCCCGGTCACGCGTACGCGTTTGCCGAGCGCGGTGTCCGGCCCGCGAGCGATCCACACGCCATCGGCCACCTTGATCTTGCCGCGACCATCGACAATCGCTTCACTGACCACGAACACTTTGCCGATCAGTTCCTGACCGCGCAGGTTGAGCAGCGGTTGATCGCTGCGGCGCACGGCTGTGCGTTGGCGTCGCCACCAATACAGCGCGGTGAAAATCGAAAACACAGCAAACAGGAGCAGCTGAACTTCCCACGGCAGGGTCGGCAATACGAACGTGGTGACACCGACCGCGGCCGCCGCCATGCCGATCCACAGCAGGTAGCCGCCCGCCCCGAACACTTCGAGGATCAGCAACACGGTGCCCAGCCCCAGCCAGCTCCAGAAGGTGAACAGTTCGGTGGGCATGACTCAGGCCTTCTTGCCGTCGAAGGTCGCCTTGACGATTTCGCCGATCCCGCCCACGGCACCGATCATCGAACTGGCTTCCAGCGGCATGAGGATCACCTTGCTGTTGTTGGCCGATGCCAGCTTGCCCAGCGCGTCGATGTATTTCTGTGCAACGAAATAGTTGACCGCCTGAACGTTGCCGCCAGCAATGGCTTCGGACACCACTTTGGTCGCCTGAGCTTCGGCTTCGGCCTGACGCTCACGGGCTTCAGACTCGAGGAATGCGGCCTGACGGCTACCTTCGGCCTCGAGAATCTGCGCCTGCTTCTTGCCCTCGGCGGTGAGGATCGCCGAGGCGCGCAGGCCTTCGGCTTCGAGGATTTGCGCGCGTTTGATCCGCTCGGCTTTCATCTGGCCGGACATCGCCGCCATCAGATCGGCCGGCGGGCTGATGTCTTTGATTTCGATCCGGGTGATCTTGATGCCCCACGGTGCGGTGGCTTCGTCGACGGTGCGCAGCAGGCGTTCGTTGATGTTGTCACGCTGGCTGAGCATCGCGTCGAGCTCCATCGAGCCGAGCACGGTGCGGATGTTGGTTTGCAGCAGATTGCGGATGGCGTGCTCAAGGTTGTTCACCTCGTAGGCGGCCTGGGCGGTATTCACCACCTGGAAAAAGCACACCGCATCGATCTGCACCGTGGCGTTGTCGGCGGTGATGACTTCCTGCGGCGGGATATCCAGCACGCTTTCCATCACGTTGATCTTGCGCCCGATCCGGTCCATCACCGGAATGATGATGTTCAGCCCCGGTTTGAGGGTATTGGTGTAGCGACCAAAGCGCTCGACCGTCCACTCGAAGCCCTGCGGCACGACCTTGAAGCCCATGAACAGGATGGCGATGGCCAGGGCCACGAACAGTAAAAGTACACTTCCGGTCTGCATAACGATTCCTTGTTGGGATAGATCAGTGGCGCAAGTGTAACGGCGTGGGCCGGGGTTAAGAACAGATTGATGGCTATCTGCTCATTTCTGCTCGCTTTGCGGCGTCACCCGCAGCACCTCTTCGACCGTCGTCAACCCGGCCGCGACCTTCTGCGCACCGGACAAACGCAGGCTGCGCATGCCTTCCTTGAAGGCCTGGCGGCGGATCGCCGTGAGGTCGGTGTCCGGGGTGATGAACGCCTTGAGGCTGTCGCTCAATTGCATGATCTCGTAGACCCCGGCGCGTCCGTGGTAACCGGTGTCGCGACATTCGACGCAACCGATCGCGCGCTGAGCGTTACTCGGCAGCGGTGCCTGCCATGGGCGAGTCAGGGTTTGCCAGTCTTCCTCCGCCAGTGTCAGTGGTGCCTTGCAATGCGGGCACAAGGTACGCACCAGACGCTGCGCCATGACCCCGAGAACGGTGGCTTTGATCAGGTAATGCGGCACGCCGAGTTCGAGCAGGCGGCTGATCGCGCTGGGCGCGTCGTTGGTGTGCAGGGTTGATAGCACCAAGTGCCCGGTCAGCGCTGCCTGAATGGCCATTTCGGCGGTTTCGAGGTCGCGGATCTCGCCGATCATGATGATGTCCGGGTCTTGCCGCATCAGTGCGCGCACGCCGGCGGCGAAGCTCAGGTCGATGTTGTGCTGCACCTGCATCTGGTTGAACGCCGGCTCGACCATTTCGATCGGGTCTTCGATGGTGCAAAGATTCACTTCCGGCGTCGCCAGTTTTTTCAGCGTGGTGTACAGGGTGGTGGTCTTGCCTGAACCGGTCGGTCCGGTGACCAGAATGATGCCGTTGGGCTGGCTGGTCATGTCCTGCCAGCGCCTCAGATCGTCGGCGCTGAAACCCAGTTGATCGAAATCCTTGAGCAACACTTCCGGGTCGAAGATCCGCATGACCATTTTTTCGCCGAACGCGGTGGGTAGCGTTGAAAGCCGCAGCTCCACTTCGCCGCCGTCCGGGGTCTTGGTCTTGACCCGGCCGTCCTGGGGTTTGCGCTTTTCGGCGACGTTCATCCGCCCGAGGCTTTTCAGGCGACTGACAATCGCCATGGTCACCTGCGGCGGGAATTGATAGACGTTATGCAGTACGCCGTCGATGCGAAAACGCACCGTGCCTTGTTCGCGCCGTGGTTCGATGTGGATATCGCTGGCGCGCTGCTGGAAGGCGTACTGAAACAGCCAGTCGACGATGTTGACGATGTGCGCGTCGTTGGCGTCCGGCTCCTGATCGCTGGCGCCGAGGTTGAGCAGTTGTTCGAAGTTGCCGAGGTTGCCACTCTGGGTGTCTGCATGGTTGGCGCCGCTGACCGATTTGGCCAGGCGGAAAAATTCGACGCTGAAACGCTGGATATCCGCCGGGTTGGCCACCACGCGTTTGATCGGCAGTTTCAATACGTGCGTCAGATCGGCTTCCCAACCGGTGACGTAAGGCTGGGCGCTGGCCACGGTGACCGCATCACGATCGACCGCCACGGCGAGAATCTTGTGCCGCTGCGCGAAGGCATAGGACATCAACGGGGTGATCGCGGCGACATTGATCTTCAGCGGGTCGATGCGCAAATACGGCTGGCCGGCCTGTTGCGCCAGCCACAGGGTCAGGCTTTCCAGGTCGAGGTGTTTGCCCGGACGGCTTAAGTCGTCGAGCTGCTGGCTGGCGATGAATTCCAGCGGGTGCATCTGGCCGTGGGCGGCATGGCGACGGCGGGCATTGAGTGCCTGCTCCGCCGCGTCCTGACAGATAAAACCTTGGGCGACCAGTTCACGCAACACATCGTTGAGATCCAGCCAGCGGTCCTGAGTGGCGAATTGAACGGACATGCGGGCTTCCTTTTAAGCGACAGTGCGCCAAAGGATAGTCGTGGCCCTGCCGACCGTTGGGCCACTACCCGACGAAGCCGTTGCCGGATTTTTCAGCCTGCCGCTTGTGCCGGCGCATTCCAGGCGCTGTCGGCGTTTTGCAGGTTGACCGAACAGACGCTGATCAGGTTACGAAGTTTTTCCGCGATCACTTGTGCGCGATGCCAGCTCAAACCGCCCATGACCAGGTTGATCGACAGCAGATCGTCCATGCGCTGCACGTTGACCTGCTCGGGTGTGAGGAATTGCAGCGCGAACAGGTTGAGCACGCGCACCAGCAAGTCCGGCTCGGCCTCGGCGAGGATTTGATAGTGCGCCAGGCAATGGGCGTTGCTGACGTTCCAGACGTCGGCGCGGGTGGGCGTGGTGGTGACGGCTTCGAGGTGCGGCATGGCGAGTCTCCAAAATCTCTGGAGGAATTTTTACATTCGGTGCCGGGTATTTCTTGGCTATGATCGGCGTTAATGACGGCTGATCGAAAAGATCAATTCGCATAATCCGGTTATTGAGGTTTTTCTATGCACAGTGAGTTGGACAGCTACGACCGCAAGATTCTTGCTCTGCTGCAAGAGGACGCCTCACTGTCGAGCGCGCAGATCGCCGAACAGGTCGGCCTGTCGCAATCGCCGTGCTGGCGGCGGATTCAGCGGATGAAAGAGGAGGGGATCATTCGTGGCCAGGTGACCTTGCTCGATCGCAAGAAGATTGGTCTTAACACGCAGATCTTTGCCGAGATCAAACTCAACGCGCACGGGCGTTCGAACTTCACTGAGTTCACCGAAGCGATTCGTGGGTTTCCGGAGGTACTGGAGTGCTATGTGCTGATGGGGGCGGTGGATTTTTTGCTGCGCATTGTCGCGGCGGACATCGAGGCGTATGAGCGGTTCTTCTTCGAGAAGCTGTCGCTGGTGCCGGGGATTCAGGAAGTGAATTCGATTGTGGCGTTGTCGGAGATCAAATCCACCACCAGCCTCCCGGTTTGAGGTAAGGCGGCTGGCCTCTTCGCGAGCAGGCTCGCTCCCACATTGGAATGCAATCCCCTGTGGGAGCGAGCCTGCTCGCGAAAGCGGTTTTACATGCGCAGCAGCATTTTCCACGCGCGATTCTGGTAAACCGCAATCGCCTGATGCTTGCGCGCGTCGAGCAGTTCGTCAGTGATCGTTGGCTCGTTGGCCAGTTGCGCCAACTTGTTCAGTTCACCGTACAGGCGATCCATTTCCGGGATGCCCAACACGTTACGGGCGTGGTGCAGCCAGACCTGAATGCGCTCGATACGCGGCAGTTGCTCAGCCAGATCTTCCGGCTGCTGCTGGTAGCGCTGCAATTGCAGAGCGGTGGCTTCTTCACCCAGCAAACGCGGCAACCAACTGTGCAGTTGCGCGCCGCCCTGACGATTGCCACGCACATTGCGCTCGGCGGTCCAGGTGCGGGCCAGCAACCAACGCGAAGTGTTCAGCGAGAACGAGCCCCAGCGCGGGTCTTCGAGTTCTTCGAGGAACTGCTCTGGCGCGGCTTTACGCACGTCTTCGTCTTCGATACCGGCCTGCACCAGTGGGCGCCAGTCTTCCAGCAGTGCATCCAGGGCGACGCGCAAGTCGTGGGTCGACTGACGCGGCGCGGCCTGGCCGAGGCTGCTGAGCAGGGCGCGCATTTCCGCGAGGCTTTCGACCCAGTCGAGCAGCAGGCGCCAGTGGCCGTTGAAACGATATTGCTCAGCCAGACGCTGGCTGCTGCCGAGCAAGTGCCAGCTCAGTGCGGCGAAGGCGTCGTCGAGTTGGGTTTCCGGGGTCAGCTCCGGCGCCGGCAGGCTCAGCGAGTAGCTGTTGGCGTCATACAGACGATAGCCGCGCTCAGCTTTGCTGATGTCGCACGGCATCAGCGCCAGAGTTTCGGCCAGCTCGGCCGCCAGTTCCAGCAGCGCGGCAGGCTCGCCTTCGCGCAATTCCAGTTCCAGCTCGCAGATTTCTTCTTTCTGTTTGCCGACCACCACGTGACCGAGATCCAGCGCGGCTTCGATGACCACTTTGCTCTTGCCACGGCCCCAGGCGATTTCGGCGCGCTCGCGGACGAAATCGGTGGTGAAGATCGGCTTGAGGGTTTTCTTGTCCAGCTCGGCCAGCGACTCGGGCCAGCATTCGCCGTCGAGTTTCTTCACGTCGAGCTTGGCTTTCGGCAACTTCCAGTCGTATTCGTTACGCTCGGACAGGCCGGCGACGCTCTGGCCACGGGTCTTGAGGGTCTGAATCACTTCGTCACCGTCCTTGCGCAGGCGCAGGGCAACCTTGGCCTGAGCCAGGTCGCGCTCGGGGGTGTCGAAGTACTGGTTCATCAACTCACGGCGTTCCCAGCCACTTTTGTTGCGTTTTTTCAGTAGCGGGTGCTCGCGCAGGGCAGCGAGGGTTTCGCGGCTGACGCGGAGTTTGATTTCGGTTTCTTTCTGCATGGCCGGAAAATCCAGGATCGGGAGCGCAGCCGGGGGAATGTGTGGCTGCCAAGGCCGTGCAGTGTACAGGACTCAAACTTCCTACGCCCTGCGGCGGTTTATTCCGAGCGCCGGATGGTTCTATGATGGACTTCAATTCGGGAGTTGGAGTCAGCGATGCCTTTGCCGTCCATGCAAGACCAGTTCGCGGCGCTGATCGCCGCGCCGTCGGTCAGCTGTACCCAACCGAACCTTGATCAGTCCAACCGCGCGGTGATCGATTTGCTCGCCGGCTGGCTGGGTGATCTGGGTTTCAGCTGCGATATCCAGCAAGTCAGCCCCGGCAAATTCAACCTGCTCGCCAGTTTCGGCAGCGGCCCCGGCGGGCTGGTGCTGGCCGGGCACAGCGACACGGTGCCGTACGACGATGCGTTGTGGCAGACCGACCCGCTGAAACTCACCGAAGTCGATGGCCGCTGGGTCGGCCTCGGCAGTTGTGACATGAAGGGCTTTTTCGCCCTGATCATCGAAGCCGTGCTGCCGCTGCTCGATCAGCCGTTCAAACAGCCGTTGCTGATTCTCGCCACCTGCGATGAAGAAAGCTCGATGTCCGGCGCCCGCGCGCTGGCCGAGGCCGGGCGGTCGCTGGGCCGCGCGGCGGTGATCGGCGAGCCGACCGGGCTCAAGCCGATCCGCATGCACAAAGGCATCATGATGGAGCGCATCGACATCCTCGGGCAGAGCGGCCATTCGTCGGATCCGCGCCTGGGCCACAGCGCCCTCGAAGCGATGCACGACGCGATTGGCGAACTGCGCGGCCTGCGCCTGTTGTGGCAGCGTGAATTCAACAACCCGCAGTTCAGCGTGCCGCAGCCGACGATGAACTTTGGCTGCATTCATGGTGGCGATAATCCCAACCGTATCTGCGGCCAGTGTTCGCTGGAATTTGATTTGCGACCGCTGCCCGGCATGGACCCGAAAGTCCTGCGCGCGGAGATTTTGCGCAAGCTCAACCCGGTCGCCGAACGGCATCAAGTGAAGATCGATTACAAACCGTTGTTCCCGGAAGTGCCGCCGTTCGAGCAGGATGCAGACGCCGAACTGGTGCGCATCGCCGAAAAGCTCACTGGTCACAGTGCCGAAGCAGTAGCGTTCGGCACTGAAGCGCCTTATCTTCAGCGCCTCGGCTGCGAAACCATCGTCCTCGGCCCCGGCGACATTGCCTGCGCGCATCAGCCCGGCGAGTACCTTGAAATGTCACGTTTGCAGCCTACCGTGCATCTATTACGGCAACTGATTGAACATTACTGCCTGACCCCGGACAAAGTTCTATGAATTGAACAATGTCCATGTGGGAGCGAGCTTGCTCGCGAAGGCGTCGGGTCAGTCGACATTGATGTATCTGCTACACCGCTTTCGCGAGCAAGCTCGCTCCCACAGGGATTGTGTTTTGCCTGATCAAACGCTGTAAATTGCCAGCATTCCAACCCGTATTCATGAGGAGAGCGCGCGTGTCGCCAAGCCTGTTCCGACGATAACCATCAGCCCGCTGTGCGTTTTCCGTTTCGCCCCTTTTTAGGCTGCTATTTATTACAGGCCCAGGTTCATGCCCGAATACGTTAACTGGCTTCGTCACGCGTCCCCTTACATCAATGCCCACCGCGACTGCACCTTCGTCGTCATGCTGCCCGGCGACGGCGTGGAGCATCCGAATTTCGGCAACATCGTTCACGACATCGTTCTGCTGCACAGCCTTGGCGTGCGTCTGGTGCTGGTGCACGGTTCGCGTCCACAGATCGAAACCCGTCTCGCCGCCCGCGGCCTGACCCCGCATTACCACCACGGCATGCGCATTACTGATGCGGCAACGCTGGAGTGTGTGATCGATGCGGTGGGGCAGTTGCGCATCGCTATCGAAGCGCGGCTGTCGATGGACATGGCTTCGTCGCCGATGCAGGGCTCACGTCTGCGCGTGGCCAGCGGCAACCTCGTTACGGCGCGGCCGATTGGCGTGCTTGAAGGTGTCGATTATCACCACACCGGCGAAGTGCGCCGGGTTGACCGCAAGGGTATCAACCGTCTGCTCGACGAGCGTTCAATCGTGCTGCTGTCGCCGCTGGGCTACTCGCCAACCGGTGAAATCTTCAACCTCGCCTGCGAAGACGTCGCCACCCGCGCCGCCATCGACCTGGGCGCAGACAAGCTGTTGCTGTTCGGCGCCGACCTCGGCCTGATCGACGAAAACGGCAAACTGGTGCGCGAACTGCGTCCACAGCAAGTGCCAGCGCATTTGCAGCGTCTGGGCAGCAGCAACTATCAGGCTGAACTGCTCGATGCCGCCGCCGAAGCCTGCCGTGGCGGCGTGGCGCGCAGCCATATCGTCAGTTACGCCGAGGATGGCGCACTGCTGACCGAACTGTTCACCCGTGACGGTGGCGGTACGCTGGTGGCGCAAGAGCAATTTGAACTGGTGCGCGAGGCGGCGATTGAAGACGTCGGCGGCTTGCTCGACTTGATCAGTCCGCTGGAAGAGCAGGGGATTCTGGTGCGTCGTTCGCGCGAGGTGCTGGAGCGCGAGATCGAGCAGTTCAGCGTGGTCGAGCGTGAAGGCATGATCATCGCCTGCGCGGCGCTGTATCAGATTGCCGATTCCGATGCCGGTGAACTGGCGTGCCTGGCGGTGAATCCGGAGTACCGCCATGGCGGTCGCGGTGATGAACTGCTGGAGCGCATCGAAACCCGAGCACGGGCGCAGGGTTTGAAGACCTTGTTCGTTCTCACCACGCGTACCGCGCACTGGTTCCGCGAGCGCGGTTTCGAACCGAGCAGTGTTGAACGTCTGCCAGCGGCGCGGGCGTCGCTGTACAACTTTCAGCGCAACTCGAAGATCTTCGAAAAAACCCTGTAACCGAGTTGCTCCATTCGCGAGCAGGTCGAATCGTCGCACCGTCGCTCCCACATTTGGAACGCGACTTCCTGTGGGAGCGACGGTGCGACGATTCGACCTGCTCGCGAAGCTTTTATTGCGCCACGAACTTGGCGCTCACATACGGTGAATAGTCCGGCAGCACCGTTTCAACTTTCCCTTGTTCCTTCAAAAACTTCGCCGTCTCACCAATCGCCTTCGCCGTGCCGCCGTCCAGCAGCGCCGTGGTTTGCTGCGCCTTGGCATCCGGGAACGTCGAACCTGCGAGCAATTCCGGCACATCGGCGGCGTTGGCACCGGTTAATTTGGCGATTTTTTGCACAGGTTCGGACTCAGCCGTCCAGCTGTCTTTATGGCTGGCGTAATCGGCAAACGCGTCTAGAGTGACCTTGGCAAATTTGGCCACGACCTCAGGATGTTTCTCGGCAAAGTCTTTACGGGCGACCCACACCTCAAAGGTTGGCGCACCCCATTGGCCCACTTGCGCGGCATCGGTCAGGGTCTTGCCGGTCTTGCGGATTTCCCCCAGCGCCGGCGACCAGACAAACGCGCCATCAATATCACCGCGCTTCCACGCAGCGGCGATCTCTGCCGGTTGCAGGTTCACTACTTTGACTTTCGAGGTGTCCAGGCCCCAGTGCTTGAGCGCGCCGAGCAGGCTGTAGTGGGAGGTGGAAACGAAGGGTGTGGCGATGGTTTTGCCGACCAGATCCTGCGGTGTATTGATGCCGCTGCCGTTGCGCACCACCAGGGCTTCGGCGGCATTGATCTGCGCCGAAACGATGAACGCGACGATGGGCAGATTGCGCGAAGCGGCAGCGGCCAGCGGGCTGGAGCCGAGATTGCCGATCTGCACGTCTCCGGAAGCAATGGCTGTCACAACTTCCGGGCCGCTGTTGAAGCGGCGCCAGTCGATTTTCTCGCCGAGGGTTTTCTCGTAGACGCCGTCGGCCTGGGGGACTTTGCTTGGGTCGATACCGGTTTGATAGCCAACAGTGAGGTTGGCGGCGTGAGCGGAAAAACAAATCAGTGCTGACACACAAACTGTAACAAATTGACTAGATAGTGCGCGTTTGGCCATCATGGCGTCGCCTTTTCGATAGGGTTTGACGAATTGCGGTTGCGCCAAAGCTAATCGATATAAAAAAAGGCTAACAAATACCATTTAGGAATGAGCTTAGTCGCCGATACGCTGTTTCCCGGCGGAGGTGGCGAGATACTGGCCATATTCCGAAATGATATGAAAAAGAATGAATAAATTCTTTTTGGGTTTATCAGGAAATCTTTACTCTGCACGGACCAAATCACTGCGATTAGACCTTGGTCGTAGACATGAAAGGTTACGATTGACTTGTCAGTCACGGTCTGGCGCTAATCGCGCATCTTAGGACCCGGGGCATCAGACCCAGGGCCAGGAACACAAGAATTAGAAACGAGAGGAGCTTTACATGAACAAGTCCACCTTGGCCCTGGCTGTGGCCGTAGGGGTTATGGCGCAGCAGGCAGGCGCCGCCGGTTTCATCGAAGACAGCAAAGCTACTTTGGGGCTGCGTAACTTCTACATCAACACAGATAACCGTGACGGCGATACCAAAGCCGCCGGCGCTCAGAACAAGCAGGAAGAGTGGGGTCAAGCCTTCGATCTGCGTTTCATCTCCGGTTACACCCAAGGCACTGTAGGCTTCGGTATCGACGCCATCGGCCTGCTGGGCGTGCGTCTGGATTCGGGCGGCGGCACCAACGGTGCTTCGGCAGCGACCCGTACTAACGCCGGCTCTTACGGCGGCACCGTGTTCCCGAGTGAGCACAACGGTGAAGCGGTCGACAATTTCTCCAGCCTGGGTCTGACTGCCAAAGCCAAGATCTCCCAGACTGAACTGAAGTTGGGCACTCTGCAGCCTAAAAACCCGGTTATCGTGACCAACGACGGTCGCTTGCTGCCGCAAACCTGGCAGGGTGGCCAGATTACTTCCGGCGACATCAAAGACCTGACGCTGGTTGGCGGTCAGATCGAAGCCGTTAAAGGTCGTAACTCGAGCAACAACGAACAGCTGTCGATCAACGGCGCCAACAGCCGTACCGCCGCTGGCCGTGACAGCAATAAGTTCATCTATGCCGGTGGTGACTACAAAATCACCAAAGACCTGACGGCTCAGTACTACTACGGCAACCTGGAAGATTTCTACAAGCAGCACTTCCTGGGTCTGGTCCACAACTGGGCAATCGGCCCGGGCGTATTGAAGTCGGATTTCCGTTACTTCAACAGCCGTGACGACGGCAAAAACGGCCACGATGCCAACTACTTCACCACGGGTGACTACGGCACTGGCATCACCAAAGGTAAAGTCGACAACAACCTGTACAGCGGCTTGTTCCTTTACACCGTTGCAGGTCATACCTTCGGTGGTGGTTACCAGGTCAGCAATGGCAACAGCGACTTCCCGTGGCTGAACCAGGGTGACGGTTCGTCGAACTACACCATCACTGACATGCAAATCCAGAAGTTCGGCCGTGCTGGCGAGCGTACCTGGCAGGCGCGCTACTCGTATGACTTCGCTAAAGTGGGAATCCCGGGTCTGACCGCCGGTATGGTTTATCTGCGTGGCGATAACATCGACACTTCCGGCAGAGTCGGCGAGCGTCAGGTTACTGTCAACGCCACCGGCCGTTCCGAGTGGGAACGCGACCTGACCATCGGTTACGTCGTACCAGAAGGCCCACTGAAAAACCTGGGCCTGATGTGGAAAAACGCTACCTGGCGCAACGACATCCCAGGTCAGCGTGACCAGGATGAAAACCGCCTGATCGTCAGCTACTCGATCCCGCTGCTGTAATAGCGCGCTCCTGCACCTGATGTAAAAAAGCCCCGTCCGGCATCGCGCCGGACGGGGCTTTTGCGTTTTCGAGTCAGGCCCACCCCCGTAAGCCTTCCCCGAAATTCCCCTCTTTACAGCAACTCAAGGCCTTCTCGAACCTTGCGACCGATGTTCGTCGGGATGCCGTCGAGCGTCCAGTGAACAGATGTTTAATATTCACTTATGATCTAGATATCTAGTTATTTATTCTTTTTCACGATGGCAAATCCCGAGCTACAGTTGAGGTCTCCAACAACTCATCAGGAGCAGCATCATGAGCCTCAGACTCGGCGACATCGCCCCCGATTTCGAACAGGATTCCAGCGCCGGCAAGATTCGTTTCCACGAATGGCTGGGCGATAGCTGGGGCGTGCTGTTCTCCCACCCGGCGGACTTCACCCCGGTGTGCACCACTGAGCTGGGTTTCACCGCCAAGCTCAAGGATGAGTTCAGCAAACGCGGCGTCAAAGCCATCGCGCTGTCGGTCGACCCGGTGGATTCGCACCACAAGTGGATCGAAGACATCAACGAGACTCAGAACACCATCGTCAACTTCCCGATCCTTGCCGATGCCGATCGCAAAGTTTCGGATCTGTATGACCTGATCCACCCGAACGCCAACGACACGCTGACCGTGCGTTCGCTGTTCGTGATCGACCCGAACAAGAAGATTCGTCTGACCATCACCTATCCGGCGAGCACCGGGCGCAACTTCCACGAGATTTTGCGGGTGATCGATTCGCTGCAGCTCACCGACAACTACAAGGTGGCCACGCCGGCCAACTGGCAGGACGGTGATGAGGTGGTGATTGTGCCGTCGCTCAAGGACGAGGAAGAGATCAAGCAGCGCTTTCCGAAGGGTTATCGGGCTGTTAAGCCGTATCTGCGCCTGACGCCACAGCCGAACAAATGAAATTTGCGGTGTAGCCACCACCGCTTTCGTCGGAACGCCGCCCGGAGCCGGCTCGCTCCCACAGGTGATCGCATTCCAAATGTGGGAGCGAGCCTGCTCGCGAAGGCGTTAGTCCAGTCACCACGGAACCACAAAGCAGGGGATTTCAGGCCGTTTCGACGGCCTTTTTTTTCGCCCGCAGTTTGCTGAAATGCATATCTCCAAAATGCATAACCAAATGAATAAATATGATTTATGGATATATAAATCAGCTGGTAAGGTCACTCTCATCGAAGCGAGATCGCAACCCGCGAATCGCCTGTAACGCTTAAGGAATCATCTGGATGCTGGTCGTCTCACTCGGTGGCAGTCCCAGCCTGCGCTCCCGTTCCGGGGTGCTGCTGGAGCGCTCGCAACGCTGGTTGCAACAGCAGGGTGTGGAAGTGGTGAGTTATCAGATTCGGGATTTCCCCGCCGAAGATCTGCTCCACGCGCGCTTCGACAGCCCGAAAGTGCTCGACCTGCTGCAACAGATTGAAAACGCCGACGGTCTGCTGATCGCCACACCGGTTTACAAAGCGTCGTTCTCCGGCGCGCTGAAAACCCTGCTGGATCTGCTGCCCGAGCGCGCCTTGAACCACAAGATTGTCTTGCCGATGGCTACCGGCGGCAGCATCGCCCACATGCTGGTGGTCGATTACGCCCTCAAGCCTGTGCTGTCGGCACTGAAAGCCCAGGAAATGCTCCAGGGGATTTTCGCCGAGGACAGCCAGATCGCTTACGGCGAAGGCAGTGCCGCCGCGCAACTGGCCCCGGCGCTGGAGCAGCGACTGCATGAAGCGCTGGATCAGTTTGTCGGTGCCATGGCGCGCCGGCCCAAGCCGCTGGAACCGGGCCTGTTGAACGAACGTTTGTTGAGTGCTCGCTGGAGCATTTAAGCCTCATCGAAATTTGAAGTACTCGCCTTACTCGCCCGCTAACGGGCAAGCAGGTGCAGCCAAAACCCAACAGCAAAAAGGAGAGCGCTATGCGCACTGTATTTTTGCGTCGTGGTCTGGTCGCTCTGTTTGCTGCGGCTGTCACCTTCGGCGCCATCACTCAAGCTCAAGCCGAGACATTGCGGATCGGTTATCAGAAGTACGGCACGCTGGTGCTGCTCAAAGCCAAGGGCACTCTGGAAAAACGTCTGGCCGCTCAAGGCGTCGACGTGCAATGGACTGAATTCCCCGGTGGCCCGCAGTTGCTGGAAGGCTTGAACGTCGGCTCGATCGACTTCGGTGTCACCGGCGAAACCCCGCCGGTGTTCGCTCAGGCTGCTGGCGCTGATTTGCTCTACGTTGCCTACGAACCGCCAGCGCCGGACAGCGAAGCGATCCTCGTGCCGAAAGACTCGCCGATCAAATCGGTGGCCGATCTCAAGGGCAAGAAAGTCGCCCTGAACAAAGGCTCCAACGTTCACTACCTGCTGGTGCGTGCGCTGGAAGATGCCGGCCTCAAATACACCGACATTCAAACCGTATTCCTGCCGCCCGCCGATGCCCGCGCTGCGTTCGAACGTGGCAGCGTCGACGCCTGGGTCATCTGGGATCCGTACCAGGCTGCCGCCGAGAAACAACTGCAAGCGCACACCCTGCGCGACGGCAAAGGCATCGTCGACAACCACCAGTTCTATCTCGCCACCAAGCCTTACGCACAGAAAAATCCCGAGGTGATCAAGACCCTCGTGGAAGAAGTGCGCGCGGTCGGCGAGTGGTCGAAAGCCAATCCTGAAGACGTGACCCAACAAGTCGCACCACTGCTCGGCTTGCCAGCGGACATCACCCTGACCTCGGTGAAACGCCAGGGTTACGGCGCGCTGTTCCTGACCCCGGAAGTGGTCGCCGCACAGCAGAAAATCGCTGACACGTTCTTCCAGCTCAAGCTGATTCCGAAACCGCTGAGCATCAAGGATGTGATCTGGACACCACCGGCCGCTGTGGCTAAAGCGCCGTAATTCGAATCCCCAAGGAGACCACTCCATGAGCCTCAATATCTTCTGGTTCCTGCCAACCCACGGCGACGGCCATTACCTTGGCACCGCCGAAGGCGCTCGCGCCGTCGACCACGGTTATCTGCAACAGGTCGCGCAAGCGGCGGATCGTCTGGGCTTCGGCGGTGTGCTGATTCCCACCGGCCGTTCCTGCGAAGACTCGTGGCTGGTGGCAGCGTCGCTGATCCCGGTGACCCAGCGTCTGAAGTTCCTCGTTGCTCTGCGCCCCGGGATCATTTCCCCGACGGTCGCGGCGCGGCAGGCAGCCACACTGGATCGGTTGTCCGGCGGTCGTGCGCTGTTCAATCTGGTGACCGGTGGCGACCCGGAAGAATTGGCCGGCGACGGTCTGTTCCTTAGCCACGAAGAACGCTATCAAGCCTCGGTGGAATTCACTCGTATCTGGCGTCGTGTGCTGGAAGGCGAAACCGTCGATTACGACGGCCAGCACATCAGTGTAAAAGGCGCCAAGCTGCTCTATCCGCCGATCCAGCAACCACGTCCGCCGCTGTACTTCGGTGGCTCGTCGGAAGCGGCGCAGGACTTGGCCGCCGAACAAGTGGAAATGGTCCTGACCTGGGGCGAGCCGCCAGCAGCCGTCGCCGAGAAGATCGCCCAAGTGCGCGCCAAAGCCGCCAAGCTCGGTCGCACCGTACGCTTCGGCATTCGTCTGCATGTGATCGTCCGCGAAACCAATGCTGAAGCCTGGCAAGCGGCGGATCGGCTGATCTCGCACCTGGACGACGACACCATCGCTCGCGCCCAAGCCTCGCTGGCGCGTTTCGATTCGGTCGGCCAGCAACGCATGGCCGCGCTGCACGGTGGCAGCCGCGACAACCTCGAAGTCAGCCCGAACCTCTGGGCCGGTGTCGGTCTGGTGCGCGGCGGTGCCGGTACGGCGCTGGTCGGCGATGGCCCGACCGTGGCTGCGCGCGTGAAGGAATACGCCGATCTGGGCATCGACACCTTTATCTTCTCCGGTT
Organism: Pseudomonas fluorescens; assembly: GCF_001648775.1. GTDB lineage: Bacteria > Pseudomonadota > Gammaproteobacteria > Pseudomonadales > Pseudomonadaceae > Aquipseudomonas > Aquipseudomonas fluorescens_M. The sequence goes on along the minus strand of NZ_LVEJ01000001.1, from coordinate 139,764 downwards.
ATCCACACCTCGAAGAGTCGTATCGCGTCGCTGAACTGCTGTTCCCGCACCTCGACATCGAGCGTCCGGAACTGCCGAAAAGCGCCGGTTATGTCAGCCCGTTCGGCGAGATGGTCGCCAACGACATTCTTCCCAAAGCCGCGTCGCAGAGCTGAGGCGCGCCATGAAGAAAATCATCCACAGCCTCGCGCCCTGGGCGTTGCCGGTGTTGTTGCTGGCGGTGTGGCAGTTGTCGGTATCGGCGGGTTGGTTGTCGACACGGATTCTGCCGGCACCGGTGGCGGTGATAGAGGCCGGCGTGAGCCTGGTGCGCAGCGGCGAAATCTGGACGCACCTGGCGATCAGCGGCTGGCGCGCGGCACTCGGTTTCACCATCGGCGGCAGCATCGGTCTGGTCTTGGGTTTCATCACCGGTCTGTCGAAATGGGGCGAACGCTTGCTCGACAGCTCGGTGCAGATGATCCGCAACGTGCCGCACCTGGCGCTGATTCCGCTGGTGATCCTGTGGTTCGGCATCGATGAGTCGGCGAAGATTTTTCTGGTGGCGCTGGGCACGTTGTTCCCGATCTACCTCAACACTTATCACGGCATCCGCAACGTCGACCCGGCGCTGGTGGAGATGGCGCGCAGTTATGGCCTGAGCGGTTTCAGCTTGTTCTGGCAGGTGATTCTGCCGGGCGCGCTGCCTTCGATTCTGGTCGGCGTGCGCTTCGCCCTGGGCTTTATGTGGCTGACGTTGATCGTCGCTGAAACCATTTCCGCCAGCTCCGGCATCGGCTACTTGGCGATGAACGCTCGCGAGTTTTTGCAGACCGACGTGGTGGTGCTGGCGATCCTGCTTTACGCAGTGCTCGGCAAACTCGCCGACCTCGCCGCCCGTGGACTTGAACGTGTGTGGTTGCGCTGGCATCCGGCTTATCAGGTTGCCAAAGGAGGTGCGGCATGACCGCTCAACAACCTCCACGCCTGCTGCGCGGGATTCCGCTGGCGGTGCGCAACCTGCAGAAAACCTTTGGTGCGCGGCAGGTGCTGCGTGACATCGATCTGCACATTCCGGCAGGGCAATTTGTCGCCGTGGTCGGGCGCAGCGGCTGTGGCAAAAGTACCTTGCTGCGCTTGCTCGCCGGCCTTGATCAACCGACTGGCGGCGACTTGCTGGCTGGTTCTGCGCCGCTCAGCGATGCGCGTGAAGACACCCGATTGATGTTCCAGGAAGCGCGTCTGCTGCCATGGAAAAAGATCATCGACAACGTTGGCCTCGGTCTCAAGGGCAACTGGCGTCAGCAAGCACTGGACGCGCTGGAAGCGGTTGGTCTGGCGGATCGCGCCAATGAATGGCCGGCGGCTTTGTCTGGCGGACAAAAGCAGCGCGTCGCACTGGCGCGGGCGTTGATTCATCAACCACGTCTGCTGTTGCTCGACGAACCGCTCGGCGCACTGGACGCGCTGACGCGCATTGAAATGCAGCAACTGATCGAGCATCTCTGGCAGCAACACGGCTTCACCGTGCTGCTGGTGACCCACGATGTCAGCGAAGCGGTGGCGATTGCCGACCGGGTGATTCTGATCGAGGACGGCGAAGTCGGCCTCGACCTGCACGTCGAACTGCCGCGCCCACGGGTGCGCGGTTCGCATCGCCTGGCGGCGCTGGAAACCGAAGTGCTTAACCGAGTTTTGTCCCTGCCCGGCGAACCGCCGGCGCCGGAACCTGTTTCACCACTGCCTACGCAATTGCGTTGGGCGCAATAACTCAAGTTTTATCAACGACAGGAATCAATGCCATGACTATTAAAGCCATCAACGTGCGCAACCAGTTCAAAGGCTCGATCAAGGAAATCGTCCTCGGCGACGTGCTGTCGGAAATCGACGTGCAAACCGCTTCGGGCATCGTCACTTCGGTGATCACCACCCGCTCGGTCAAGGAGCTGGAACTGGTGGTGGGCAGTGAAGTGATCGCCTTTGTGAAATCCACCGAGGTGTCGATCGCCAAGTTGTAAGCCGGTGAGTAAAAAACAACCCCGGAGGGCGTGAGCCCTTCGGGGTTTTTTGTCCCTGGCCTGAAAACCGCGGTGCGGCCTTCGCGAGCAAGCTCGCTCCCACAGGTTCAGTGTTGTCCACAGATGTTGTGTTCACTACAAGTCACTGTGGGAGCGAGCTTGCTCGCGAAAGGGCCAGTCAGAGCACTAGAGATCTTTTGGGTAGATACGGCGGCAGATACAGCCCGATGTAAGCATCAAACACGCGCATCCCTTCCTCGGCCATGCGCGGCGTGATCTGCCCGTGCTGCTGCACCGAGCGCGCATACACCCGGTCACCCAACTCCATCGCCAGGGCAAATACATCGACATCTTCCGGCAGCCTCGGCAATTCGAAGTGATGATCGAACAGCTTGTGCATCAGGTCGCCCAGTTCAATGTCGTGCTGGCGGTCAGCCTGGGTGACTTCGGTCAAACCATGCTGGGCGAGAATCAACTGGCGCGCCGCCGCGTCTTGGTCGTAGATCTCCAGCATCCGTTGCTCGACCAGCCGCGACAGGTCACGCCAGTCACGCAAGGCTTCATGATCGATAGGCGCTTGCAGGCAGGCACGAAACGCCGCGTGGACATCCGCCGTCAGTGCTTCGAGCAAGGCCGGCACGCTGGCGAAAAAGTGATACACGGAGGAGGGCGGAATCTGCGCGCGCTCGGCGACGCTGTAGATCGACAGACTGGCCACGCCCTCGGCAGCCAGCAGCGTGCGCGCGGCGTCGAGTATCGAATCGATGCGCGCCTGACTGCGGGCACGGGGTTTGCGGACGGGGGCGGGTCGCGTCATGGAAGTCTCCTGCGGGGCAGCGGGCATTGTACGAGCCGGCTTGTGCGTTGTCTTGTCTGCCGCTTTCGTCGGAACGCCGCCCGGAGCAGGCTCGCTCCCACAGGGGATCTCCTGTGTACGCACAAATCATGTTGAATGGAGATCCCTGTGGGAGCGAGCTTGCTCGCGAACCGCCGCAGGCGGCCATTTACCCCAACCCCAGGAATTTGTGTTCGGCCATAAAAAACGCCGTGGGCTATGACAGCCAACGGCGTTTTTATCTGGTTCGCAATCCGCTTAAACGGTATGCAGATACCAGTTGTACTCAAGGTCGGAGATGGAGTGTTCGAACTCCTCCAGCTCGCTTTCCTTGCAGGCGACGAAGATATCGATGTATTTCGGATCGATGTACTTGGCCATCACCTCGCTGTCGTCCAGCTCACGCAGGGCATCGCGCAAGTTGTTCGGCAGGCTTTGCTCGTTCTGCTCGTAGCTGTTGCCTTCGACAGGCGCGCCCGGTTCGATCTTGTTGGTCAGACCGTGGTGCACGCCGGCCAGAACCGAAGCCATCAGCAGGTACGGGTTGGCGTCGGCACCGGCCACGCGGTGTTCGATACGCACGGCATCGGACGAGCCGGTCGGTACGCGAATCGCCACGGTGCGGTTGTCCAGGCCCCAGCACGGCGAGTTCGGCACGTAGAACTGTGCGCCGAAACGACGGTAGGAGTTGACGTTCGGGCAGAGGAAAGCCATCTGCGCGGGCAGGGTCTCGAGCACACCGCCGATCGCGTGACGCAGCGCGGCGTTCTGCTCGGGATCCTCGCTGGCAAAAATGTTTTTGCCTTCTTTATCCAGAATCGAAATGTGTACGTGCAGACCATTACCTGCCTGGCCCGGGTACGGCTTGGCCATGAAGGTGGTGTCCATTTCATGGTCGTAGGCGATGTTCTTGATCAGACGCTTGAGCAGTACCGCGTAATCGCATGCCTTGATCGGGTCGGCGACGTGGTGCAGGTTCACTTCGAACTGCGCCGGGGCACTTTCCTTGACGATGGCGTCGGCCGGGATGCCTTGCTCTTTGGCACCTTCCAGAATGTCCTGGAGGCAGTCGACGTATTCGTCGAGGTCGTCGATCAGGTAGACCTGCGTCGAGTGCGGACGTTTACCGGAGATCGGCGAGCGTGGCGGCTGTGGACGGCCGTTCACGTTTTCCTGGTCGATCAGGTAGAACTCGAGTTCGAAGGCGGCGCAGATGGTCAGGCCCAGCTCGTCAAACTTTGCAACAACTTGACGGAGCACTTCGCGCGGATCGGCGAAGAATGGGTCGCCTTCGAGTTCGTGCATGGTCATCAACAGTTGCGCGGTCGGGCGCTTCTGCCATGGCTCGTTGCACAGGGTATCGGGGATTGGATAGCAGATACGATCGGCGTCGCCGATGTCCAGGCCCAGGCCGGTGCTTTCCACCGTGGAGCCGTTGATATCCAGAGCAAATAGAGAGGCCGGCAGGTTGATGCCTTTCTCGTAAACCTTGTGGAGGCTGGTGCGTTCAATGCGCTTGCCGCGCACCACACCATTCATATCCGCAATCAGAAGGTCAACGTACAGAACCTCAGGATGTTCCTTAAGGAACGCGTTCGCTTCGTTAAGCTGAACGGCACGCGGGGGTACCGACATGATGCAACACCTTTGTTGTTAAAAATATCAATCATTGATCTTTTCTGGTTTCAGTCAACCCGAACGGCCTGCCGAAGTCAAGCGAGGCCTTTTTTGCCCTAAAAAAGCGCTGTGAGGGCATTTATGGGGCACTTTGGGGCGATTTTTGGCCCTTGAGACGCTTGGCACCCGCGGGCTTGAGCAGGCCGTGTTGTATTTTTTACGGGGGTGTTGTGTAAAAAAATGAACAAGGCTAAGCTCCGATCAAACCCATAACAGCAATAATACCGGGGTGCTTCATGTCTCGCCTGCCGTTAATCGGCATCACCGACTGCTCGCAACAGTCCGGTCTGCATGCTCATCACATCAGTGGCGACAAATCCGTCCGTAGCGCAGCCAGCAAGGCTCGCCGCTTGCCGACGATGTTCCCGTCCATGACCGTTCAAGCGTCAGCGTCCGATATTCTGGACGTACGGGAAAGCATCCTGTTTATGGCGTCCCCCTCCAATATAGATCGCTTTCACTCCCAAAGCCTGTGCCGCTTCTCAAGCCGTGCTCATGATTCTGCACGCGTTGCCTGTGCACAGGAAATGCAACGCCAGCGTAAAGGGCAGGTAAGCTCCTCTTTCATTGTCTATGCGCGGTGCCCGGCGTAAGCCCGCACTGCGCACAAGCAAGCCCCCTTTAACGCGACGCTCAAAGCGTCAAACTTTGCCTGACATCATGTCAGGAGACTCAGCCCAGAGGCATTTATGAGCACCAACCTCGACCAGCTCACCGATTGGTTGAAAGACCACAAGATCACAGAAGTCGAATGCATGATCGCCGACTTGACCGGGATCACCCGTGGCAAGATCTCGCCGACCAACAAGTTCATCGCCGAGAAAGGCATGCGCCTGCCAGAAAGCGTGCTGTTGCAGACAGTGACCGGCGACTACGTCGAAGACGACATCTATTACGAACTGCTCGACCCGGCCGACATCGACATGATCTGCCGCCCCGACCAGAACGCCGTGTACATGGTGCCGTGGGCCATCGAGCCGACTGCGCAAGTGATCCACGACACCTACGACAAGCAAGGCAACCCGATCGAGCTGTCGCCGCGCAACGTCCTCAAGAAAGTCCTCAAACTCTATGCCGACAAAGGCTGGCAGCCAATCGTGGCGCCGGAAATGGAGTTTTACCTGACCAAGCGCAGCGACGACCCTGACTATCCTTTGCAGCCGCCAATCGGTCGCTCGGGCCGTCCGGAAATCGGTCGTCAGTCGTTCTCCATTGAAGCGGCGAACGAATTCGATCCGCTGTTCGAAGATGTCTACGACTGGTGCGAATTGCAGGAGCTGGACCTCGACACGCTGATCCACGAGGACGGCACGGCGCAGATGGAAATCAACTTCCGTCATGGCGACGCACTGTCGCTGGCCGACCAGATTCTGGTGTTCAAACGCACCATGCGTGAAGCCGCGCTCAAGCACGACGTGGCCGCCACCTTCATGGCCAAGCCAATGACGGGCGAGCCGGGCAGTGCGATGCACTTGCACCAGAGCATCATCGACATCGAAACCGGCAAGAACGTCTTCTCCAATGATGACGGGACCATGAGCCAGCTGTTCCTGCACCACATCGGTGGTTTGCAGAAGCTGATTCCTGAGCTGTTGCCGCTGTTCGCGCCGAACGTCAACTCGTTCCGCCGCTTCCTGCCGGACACCTCGGCACCGGTCAACGTCGAGTGGGGCGAAGAGAATCGCACCGTGGGCCTGCGTGTACCGGATGCCGGTCCGCAGAACCGCCGCGTGGAAAACCGTCTGCCGGGCGCCGACGCCAACCCGTACCTGGCGATTGCCGCGAGCCTGCTCTGCGGCTACATCGGCATGGTCGAAGGCCTCAACCCGAGCGCGCCAGTGGTCGGTCGTGGTTACGAGCGCCGCAACCTGCGCCTGCCGCTGACCATCGAAGACGCGCTGGAGCGCATGGAAAACAGCTCGACCGTCGAGAAATACCTGGGCAAAACTTTCATCACTGGCTACGTCGCGGTCAAGCGGGCCGAGCATGAAAACTTCAAGCGCGTGATCAGTTCCTGGGAGCGTGAGTACCTGCTCTTCGCCGTCTGATACGCCGGGCGCGGTCTTCACCGGCCGCGCCTTCACCGATAACAAGGAGAATTGGCATGACCAGCAACAACCCGCAAACCCGCGAGTGGCAAGCACTCAGCAATGATCACCACCTGGCGCCGTTCAGCGACTTCAAGCAACTGAAAGAGAAGGGCCCGCGGATCATCACCAACGCCAAGGGCGTTTACCTGTGGGACAGCGAAGGCAACAAGATCCTCGACGGCATGGCCGGCCTGTGGTGCGTGGCCATCGGTTACGGTCGCGACGAGCTGGCCGATGCGGCCGCCAAACAGATGCGCGAACTGCCGTACTACAACCTGTTCTTCCAGACCGCACACCCGCCGGCACTGGAACTGGCCAAGTCGATCGCCGACGTCGCGCCGGAAGGCATGAACCACGTGTTCTTCACCGGTTCCGGCTCCGAAGGCAACGACACCATGCTGCGTATGGTTCGCCACTACTGGGCGATCAAAGGCCAGCCGAACAAGAAAGTCATCATCAGCCGCAAGAACGGTTATCACGGTTCGACCGTGGCCGGCGCGAGCCTCGGTGGCATGACGTATATGCACGAACAAGGCGACTTGCCGATCCCGGGCATCGTCCACATCGCGCAGCCGTACTGGTTCGCTGAAGGGGGCGACATGTCCCCGGAAGAGTTCGGCATCTGGGCGGCCAATCAGCTGGAAGAGAAGATTCTCGAAGTCGGCGTCGACAACGTCGGTGCCTTTATTGCCGAGCCGATCCAGGGCGCCGGCGGCGTGATCATTCCGCCCGACAGCTACTGGCCGCGCATCAAGGAAATCCTCGCCAAGTACGACATCCTCTTCGTCGCCGACGAAGTGATCTGCGGTTTCGGCCGTACCGGTGAGTGGTTCGGTAGCGATTTCTACGACCTCAAACCCGACATGATGACCATCGCCAAAGGCCTGACCTCCGGCTACATCCCGATGGGTGGCCTGATCGTCCGCGACTCCGTTGTTGCGGTGCTCAACGAGGGTGGCGACTTCAACCACGGCTTCACCTACTCCGGTCACCCGGTGGCGGCAGCGGTGGGTCTGGAAAACATCCGCATCCTGCGCGATGAAAAAATTATCGAGAATGCGCACAACGAAACGGCACCGTATTTGCAGAAACGTCTGCGGGAACTGAACGATCACCCGTTGGTGGGTGAAGTTCGCGGGGTTGGTCTGTTGGGGGCGATCGAGCTGGTGCAGGACAAGGCCACGCGCAAGCGTTACGAAGGCAAGGGCGTCGGCATGATCTGCCGCCAGTTCTGCTTCGACAACGGCCTGATCATGCGCGCTGTGGGCGACACCATGATCATCGCGCCGCCGCTGGTGATCAGCAAAGCGGAGATCGATGAGCTGGTTACAAAGGCACGCAAGTGTCTGGACCTGACCCTCAGTGCGTTGCAAGGCTAAGTGCTAGGCTCTGAGCGGGGGAGCTGCGGCGCACTCGCTCAAAGCTGTCAGAAAGGCTGGTCTTTTCTTGAAAGACCGCCTCGGATCTTGCCAGACTAGCCGCGGTTCCAGTTGTCCGGGTTCGGCCGCTGAACAAAGTGGTTCAAAAAAGAAAAATTTGGAGCATTACGCATGAAGGCATTAGGCAAAAAGCTCGCTGGCAAGACTCTGCTCGCCATGTCCCTGATGGGAATCATGGCGGCTGCGGCTCAGGCGGACGACAAGGTGTTGCACGTCTATAACTGGTCCGACTACATCGCCCCGGACACCATCAAGAAGTTTGAAGACGAGTCGGGCATCAAAGTCGTCTATGACGTCTTCGACAGCAACGAAACCCTCGAAGCCAAACTGCTCGCAGGCAAGTCCGGCTACGACATCGTCGTGCCGTCGAACAATTTCCTCGCCAAGCAGATCAAGGCCGGTGTCTACCAGAAGCTGGACAAGTCCAAGCTGCCTAACTGGAAGAACCTCAACACTGATTTGCTCAAAGCCGTGTCGGTCAGCGACCCGGGCAACGAGCACGCTTTCCCGTACATGTGGGGCTCGATCGGCATCGGCTTCAACGCCGAGAAGGTCAAGGCTGCACTGGGCGCCGACGCGCCTGTCGATTCGTGGGATCTGATCTTCAAGCCGGAAAACGCGGCCAAGCTGAAATCCTGCGGCATCAGCCTGCTCGACTCGCCAACCGAGATGATTCCGGTGGCGCTGCACTACCTGGGCCTGCCAACCGACAGCCAGAAGAAAGAAGACATCGACAAGGCTGAAGCGCTGATCATGAAGGTCCGTCCTTCGATCGCCTACTTCCACTCGTCCAAGTACATCTCCGACCTGGCCAACGGCAACATCTGCGTAGCGATCGGTTACTCGGGTGACATCTACCAGGCCAAGTCCCGCGCGGCTGAAGCCGGTGACAAGGTGAAAGTCAGCTACAACATTCCGAAAGAAGGTGCCGGCAGCTTCTACGACATGGTCGCCATCCCTAAAGATGCCGAAAACGTCGAAGGCGCCTACAAGTTCATGACCTTCCTGCAGAAGCCGGAAATCATGGCGGAAATCACCAACGCCGTACGTTTCCCGAACGGTAACGCCGCTGCCACCCCACTGGTTGATAAAGACATCACCAGCGATCCGGGCGTTTACCCACCGGCTGACGTGCTGGCCAAGCTGTACGCGATTGCCGACTTGCCGGCCGCGACCCAGCGCATCCTGACCCGCAGCTGGACCAAGATCAAATCGGGTAAATAAGCCGGTTTGAAGCAACAACCGCTGGCCGTCATCCCCCGCGAGGGCGGCCAGCGGATTAATTAAATGACAGAAAGTTTTGCTGGAACGGTTTTTCGAGGGTAAGTTGCGCGCCGGTTTTGTTGCCGGGCAGCCATGGCTGTCATGCAGCGCGGGGCAACTTGGGCCCAACTAATTTAGAGGACCTCCACTTGCCTATTTTTTCTTCTTTGCGCAAAGCCCTGCTGGCCACTGCCGGCCTGACGATTGCTGTCGGAGCCCAGGCCGCCGGTACGGTGCATATTTATAACTGGTCCGATTACATCGGCGAGACCACCCTGGCCGACTTCCAGAAAGCCACCGGGATCAAGCCGGTCTACGACGTGTTCGACTCCAACGAAACCCTGGAAGGCAAGCTCCTGGCCGGGCGTACCGGTTACGACGTAGTCGTGCCGTCGAACCACTTCCTCGGCAAGCAAATCAAGGCGGGCGCGTTCCAGAAGCTCGACCGCTCGCAACTGCCGAATTATTCCAACCTCGACCCGGCGCTGCTCAAGCGTCTGGAGCAGAACGATCCGGGCAACCTGTACGCCGTGCCGTACCTGTGGGGCACCAACGGCATTGGATACAACGTCGATAAAGTGAAGGCAGTGCTCGGCGTCGACAAGATCGATTCGTGGGGCGTGCTGTTCGAGCCGGAGAACATCAAGAAGCTGCAAAGCTGCGGCGTAGCGTTCCTCGATTCGGCGGATGAAATGATGCCGACCGTGCTCAACTACATGGGCCTGAACGCCAACAGCACCAATCCCAAGGATTACGAAAAAGCCACCGCCAAGCTGCTCGCGGTGCGTCCTTACGTGACCTACTTCCATTCCTCGAAATACATCGGCGACCTGGCCAACGGCGACATCTGCGTGGCCATCGGTTTCTCCGGCGACATTTTCCAGGCCAAGCACCGCGCCGAAGAAGCCAAGAAGGGCGTGAACATCGCCTACTCGGTACCGAAAGAGGGCGGTGCGCTGTGGTTCGACATGCTGGCGATTCCGAAGGATTCGTCGAACGTGAAGGAGGCTCATGCCTTCATCAACTATCTGCTGAAACCTGAGGTGATCGCTCAGGTCAGTGATTACGTCGGTTACGCCAATCCCAACCCGGGGTCGGACAAGTTGATGGAGCAATCCATCCGGACCGATGCGTCGGTGTATCCACCGCAGGCCGTTATCGACAAGGCCTACGTGTCGACCGAGTTGCCACCGAACATTCAGCGCCTGATGACCCGCAGCTGGACCAAGGTCAAGTCGGGGATGTAAGGCACACACTATCCTGGGTTCGCCTTGCGGGGCGAACTGCATTGTTTTTTTCTGGGAGTTTCGTAAATGGCAGTTGCCTCCGGCGCCTATAAGAAAGCCCTCGAGGGCGACCAGACACCGAAACAGGTGTTGGTCAAAATCGACCGGGTCACGAAGAAGTTCGACGAGACGATTGCCGTGGACGATGTGTCCCTGGAAATCAAAAAGGGCGAGATCTTCGCCCTGCTCGGCGGCTCGGGATCGGGCAAATCCACTCTGCTGCGGATGCTGGCAGGGTTCGAACGGCCCACGGAGGGGCGCATTTTTCTCGACGGCGTCGACATCACCGACATGCCGCCGTACGAACGTCCGATCAACATGATGTTCCAGTCGTACGCCTTGTTCCCGCACATGACCGTGGCGCAGAACATCGCCTTCGGCCTGCAACAGGACAAGATTCCCAAGGCTGAGGTCGACGCCCGTGTGGCCGAGATGCTCAAACTGGTGCAGATGAGCCAGTACGCCAAGCGCAAGCCGCATCAACTGTCCGGCGGTCAGCGTCAGCGTGTGGCACTGGCGCGTTCGCTGGCCAAGCGGCCGAAGCTGTTGTTGCTCGACGAACCGATGGGCGCACTGGACAAGAAACTGCGTTCGCAGATGCAGCTTGAGTTGGTGGAAATCATCGAGCGCGTCGGCGTGACCTGCGTCATGGTGACCCACGACCAGGAAGAGGCCATGACCATGGCCGAGCGCATCGCAATCATGCACCTGGGCTGGATCGCCCAGATCGGCAGCCCGATCGACATTTACGAAACCCCGACCAGCCGTCTGGTCTGCGAATTCATCGGCAACGTCAACATCTTCGAAGGTGAAGTGATCGACGACGCCGAAGGCCACGCGACCATCACCTGCAAGGATCTCGATCGGCAGATCTACGTCGGCCACGGCATCAGCACCTCGGTGCAAGACAAGTCCGTGACCTACGCGATCCGTCCGGAGAAGCTGCTGGTCACCGCCGACCAACCGACTTGCGAATACAACTGGTCGAGCGGCAAGGTGCACGACATCGCCTACCTTGGCGGGCACTCGGTGTTCTACGTTGAATTGCCGAGCGGCAAACTGGTGCAGTCCTTCGTCGCCAACGCCGAACGCCGTGGCGCACGTCCGACCTGGGGCGATCAGGTTTACGTGTGGTGGGAAGACGACAGCGGCGTGGTACTTCGCTCATGAACATGCGCAAATTCAAACGCCGCATCAACCGAATAATCCCCAATGGCCGGCAGTTGGTCATCGGGGTCCCGTTCATCTGGCTGTTTCTGTTTTTCATGTTGCCGTTCTTCATCGTCCTGAAGATCAGTTTCGCTGAAGCCGACGTGGCGATCCCGCCGTACACCGAGATCTACACGTACGCCGAGCAGAAGCTGCAACTGCTGCTGAACCTGGGCAACTACGCGATGCTGGCGGGCGACGAGTTGTACATCGCCGCTTACCTCGGCTCGTTGAAAATGGCGTTTTTCAGCACGCTGTTGTGCCTGTTGATCGGCTACCCGATGGCCTACGCCATCGCCACCGCGCGTAAAGAGATGCAAACGGTGCTGGTGCTGCTGATCATGATGCCGACCTGGACCGCGATCCTGATCCGCGTTTATGCGTGGATGGGCATTCTCAGCAACAACGGTCTGCTCAACGGTTTCCTGATGAGCATGGGTTTCATCGACGAGCCGCTGCAGATCCTCAACACCAACCTCGCGGTGTACATCGGCGTCGTTTATTCGTACCTGCCGTTCATGATCCTGCCGCTGTATGCCAACCTGGTGAAGCACGATCAAAGCTTGCTGGAAGCCGCTTCCGACCTCGGTTCGAGCACCTTCAACAGCTTCTGGAAAATCACCATTCCGCTGTCCAAGAACGGCATTATTGCCGGCTGCATGCTGGTGTTCATTCCAGTCGTGGGCGAGTTCGTGATCCCGGAACTGCTCGGCGGTCCGGAAACCCTGATGATCGGTAAAGTGCTCTGGCAAGAGTTCTTCAACAACCGTGACTGGCCGGTGGCGTCCGCGCTGGCGGTGGTGATGCTGGCGATCCTGATTGTGCCGATCATCCTGTTCAACCGCAGTCAGGCCAAGGAAATGGAGGGTAAAGAATGAAGCGCTTCCGTTTCTCCAGCCTGATGCTGGTCATCGGGTTGTTGTTCATCTACCTGCCGATGCTGATCCTGGTGATCTACTCGTTCAACGCCTCGAAACTGGTGACGGTGTGGGGCGGCTGGTCGATCAAGTGGTACGTCGGCCTGCTCGACAACACGCAACTGATGGGCTCGGTGCTGCGTTCGCTGGAAATCGCCTGTTACACCGCCGTTGCGGCGGTGGCGCTGGGTACGCTGGCAGCGTTTGTGTTGACCCGTATCACCCGCTTCAAGGGCCGCACGCTGTTCGGCGGTCTGGTCACCGCGCCGTTGGTGATGCCGGAAGTGATCACCGGTCTGTCGCTGTTGCTGCTGTTCGTGGCCATGGCGCAGATGATCGGCTGGCCGCAGGAACGCGGCATCGTCACCATCTGGATCGCCCACACCACATTCTGTGCGGCGTACGTGGCGGTGGTGGTGTCGGCGCGTCTGCGTGAGCTTGACCTGTCGATCGAAGAAGCGGCGATGGATCTGGGTGCACGGCCGTGGAAGGTGTTCTTCCTGATCACCATCCCGATGATCGCGCCATCGCTGGCGGCGGGCGGCATGATGTCGTTCGCCCTGTCACTGGATGACCTGGTACTGGCGAGCTTCGTTTCCGGGCCGGGTTCGACGACCCTGCCGATGGAAGTGTTCTCGGCGGTGCGTCTGGGTGTGAAGCCTGAAATCAACGCCGTGGCCAGCCTGATTCTGCTGGCGGTGTCGATCGTGACCTTCATGGTCTGGTTCTTCAGCCGCCGCGCCGAAGAAGCGCGCAAGAAGGCCATTCAGCAAGCCATCGAAGAAAGCGCAGCCGATTCGTGGAAACAGCCGGACGTGCGTCGCGCACCGGCGCCGGAAGCGGCGTAAGCCAATGGGGTTGATCACAAATCTGTGATCAACCCAAATCCATGTGGGAGCGAGCTTGCTCGCGAAGAGGGCGTGTCAGTCGACTGAAATGTCGGCTGATCCACCGCATTCGCGAGCAAGCTCGCTCCCACAGGTTTGTTGGTGGTATTCAAGTCCAGGGAGAGTTGCGGATGACCTCAACGAAGTTCATCGGTTTGAACCCCGGTTCCTGATCCACCAGCACATCGGTCTTCACATTGCCGAACGTGGTCTGCGGACGATGACGCAAACCATCGGCAAACGCGCAGATGATGCATTCCTTGAAACCTTCCCCACGCGGGTGCGCATGCACCACCGCTTCACGCTGCACGCTGCTGAACGCGGCGTAATCCATGCCCAGCACATCCATCTCCACGCCTGCGGTGACCAGCGCCACGGTTGGCCGTAGATGTTTTGGTACGCCCGGCGTGGTGTGCAGCGCAATCGATAGCCACACCTGTTCGATATCGTCATCGCTCAACCCGTACGGTTTGAGAAACGCTGCCGCTGCATTGGCACCGTCGACTTCAAAACGCTCGTCATCACTGCGATGACCTTCGACCAGACCCAAGTCATGGAACATCGCGCCGACGTACAACAACTCCGGATTGTAGGCCAGTTGCTGACGTTCACCGCTCAGCGCGCCGAACAGAAAGACCCGGCGCGAGTGGTGGTAGAGCAGATCGGACTCGATGTCGCGGATGTATTCGGTGGTGGCGCGGGCGAGGGCGCTGTCGGGGATTTTGATGCCGGCGATGGTGGTGCTCATAACGGTTTCCTCGTCGAAAACGCCGTCGTGGCGCTGATGGGGAAAGTCTGTGCCCGGCGCTGCAAGCGGACAATCGACGCATGGCTGCGATCCTTGCCAATCGACCTGCAAATCGTGCCAACTGCCCCTCACAGGTTGGAATGCCATCCATTGTGGCGAGGGAGCAAGCTCCCTCGCCACAGGGATATAGGGGACTTCAAAACATATGAATAGATCAGTCGCCATCGTGGTGTTCGCCGGCGTGCAGTCGCTGGACGTCACCGGCCCCATGGACGTGTTCGCCGAGGCCAACCGGTTTCTCGCGCCCAAGGATCACTATCGGCTGGAGGTGATCGGTGTCGAGCATGAGGCGATGGCCTGTTCCAATGGGTTGGTGCTCAATGCCCATCGGCATTTCAGCGCAGCACTCGATGCCTACGACCTGCTGCTGGTCGCCGGTGGCCCGCAATTGCCGTTCATGGCTTTTGGCGCGACGTTCGATGGTTGGCTGCGTGAGGCCTGCGCACGCGCGCAGCGTTTCGGCTCGATCTGCAACGGCGCGTTCATGCTGGCGCGCGCCGGTTTGCTGGAAGGGCGCACCGTCACCACGCACTGGAACGATGCCGAGGCATTGGCGCAGTTGTGTCCGTCAACGCGGGTCGAGGCGGATCGCCTGTATGTTGAGGACGGCACGCTCTACACCTCGGCCGGGGTTACGGCGGGGATTGATCTGTCGCTGTACCTGCTGGCGCGTGATCACGGTGCCGAAGTGGCGTTGAGCGTGGCCAAGCGATTGGTGGTGTTTACGCAGCGTTCCGGTGGGCAGTCGCAGTTCAGTCCGTTCCTCACGCCCCATGCGGAGCCGACATCGGCAGTAGCGATGGTGCAGTTGTATGTATTGGCCAATCTCACGGGCGATCTGACGATTGCCGATCTGGCCAATGCAGCGAACATGAGTGCGCGTAACTTTTCCAGAGTGTTCGCCCGGGAAGCGAAAGTCACCCCGGCGGAGTTCGTCGAGCGGGCGCGGGTGGATGCGGCGCGGGTGATGCTGGAAAGCACGGCGGTGCCGTTGAAGACTGTGGCGTATCAGTGCGGGTTTCGCGATGCGCAGCATATGCGCGGGGTGTTTAACCGGCGGTTGGGGGTTACGCCGCAGCAGTTTCGGCTGAATTTTGCGGCGATGGTTTGACCCTCACCCCAGCCCTCCCGAAACGTCGGACCGCCCATAGGGAGAGGGGGCCGATTCGGGGATATTGGGGAGATACGCCGACGTGATGTTGCTGTACCGAATCCATAATCGACTCGATCTCTCAGGTCGGTGCATAGCGAAAGACACCTCGGTCAGTCCCCTCTCCCTCTGGGAGAGGGCTAGGGTGAGGGGCTTTTAAGGCGCTGCCCGCGCCGGCAACAACTTCAACGTACTGCGCGTATTCGCCGTCACCTCTTCTTCGTTGAAATGCGCCTGCACATACATGCCGTCGACATACGCCTCAGCCTGATCGTCATAGTGACTGTCGAACGGCACACCGCTCTGCCCGACCGGGTTGATCGTCAATCCATGCGCCGGATCGGCAAAATCCACCAGCCGCCGCGTCGACGGTCCGTAAGTCACCGGCCACGGTGCCGGGCCGATCCGTGCGGAAAGGTTGTTCGGCACTTCATGACTGCCCGGCGCCGCAAACGGGCCGACGTTGAAAATCCGATCCAGCGGCTTCTGCTGTCCCAGCGGATGGCCGTGAGTCAGCGTATGCGCCACGCCCCATTTCCACTCGGCAGAGTTATCGCCCAGGGTCAGCTTCAAGTGCTGCATGCTCGCCTGCCACGCTGTGCGCACGACATCGGCACGGGTCTCCTTGTTCGGCGTGCTGCGGTTATCCCACCACGGTGAATCGGCATTCGCCGTCAGCTTCGGCAGCGCCGCATCGATCACCCGCGTCGACAGCAGCGTGTCGAAAAAGTCATTGCCCAACTCATCACGCATCGCCGCATCGGCCAGGTCGTAGAGGAATTGGTTGAACACCGTCGCATTGACCGAGTCCAGCGGATAGTCGCCCGGCCACTGCGCCAGTTGCTCGACCAGTTTCAGCTGCGCCGGATCGCTGACCACCTCACGCAGCACTGGCAGCAACGGTGCGAGCAAGCGCGGGCCATAACCGGTCGCCGTGCCCAGTTGCAGTTTCTGATTGGCTTCGTTGGTCCACTTCACGTTCTTGTCGCTGAGCTGGCGATTGAGTTGCTGCCCGCGATCGGCGAGGTTGTAGTAACCGGGAATCTCCATGCCGGTCGGCGACAGCGGCTGGAAGTTGGCCGAGACGATGTAGCCGCGCGCCGGGTTCTCTTCCTGCGGGTTGGCGCTGAACGGGTAGAAGCCGTCCTTGTCGGCCTGATTGCTGCTGCCATCGAGAATGAACTCCGGCCGCACCCCGGTCGGGCGCTTGGGCAGCAATGCCGAGGCCCACCAGGCGATGTCACCCTTGGCGTTGGCGTAAACCAGATTCAGCCCCGGCGCCTGCACTTTGGCGGCGGCAGCGCGCGCCTTGGCCAGGGTGTCGGCGCGGTTGAGCTGGTAGAAACCTTCGAGGATCGGGTTCGGCGTTTCGAGAAACGCCCACCACATCGCGATCGGCGTCTTGCCGGCAGCGCTGCCGAGGGCATCGTTGACGATCGGACCGTGGGGCGATTGGCGCAGGGTGAGGGTCACCGGTGTCTGGCCTTTCACATTGATCTGCTGCTGCGTGACGACCATGTCGGTCCACTGTCCGCGATACCAGACCTGATTGGGGTTATCCGGATTGACCTTCTCGGCGATCAGGTCCAGATCGTCGTTCTGGAACATGGTCAGGCTCCAGCCGAAGTCGAGGTTGTGGCCGAGGAACGCGAACGGCACCAGCGCCTGATGGTGGCCGTAAAGTTCAAAGCCCGGCGCCGACAATTGCGCTTCGTACCACACCGACGGCACCGAGAAGCGAATGTGCGGATCACCCGCCAGCAACGGTTTACCGCTCTGGCTGCGGCTGCCGGCGATGACCCAGGCGTTGCTGCCTTCGAATTGAGGCAGGCCGTTGTCGATCAGCGCTTGTTCGCTGAGGCGGGCGAGGGCGTTGAGGTCTTTCCAGTCGCCGGCCGCGAGGGCTGGCGCTGGCTTGGCGTGACCGTTGGCCAGCACACCATTGGGCTGCCAGTCGAGGTCGAAGACTTTGAGGTAATCGGCGCCCAGTTGATCGCGCACGTAGGTCAGCAGCGGCTCGGTACGAAACGCCGCGGCAAAGCTGTAGGCCATGTAACCGGCGACGCTGATGCTGTCTTCTGCTGTGAACGGCCGCTTGGGGATGCCCAGCACGTCAAACTCGATCGGCGCGGCGTGGGTGTCCTGATATTCGTTAATGCCATCCAGATAGGCTTGCAGGCCTTTCCACGCCGGCGATTGTTTATCGAGACTGGCGACATAACTGGCGGCGCGCTCGCGGATGCGCAGGCTGCGGAACAGTTTGTCGGTGTCGAGCAGCTTCGGCCCGAGCACTTCGGCCAATTCGCCACGGGCGAGGCGGCGCATGGCTTCCATCTGGAACAGCCGATCCTGGGCATGCACGTAGCCGAGGGCGCGGTAGAGGTCGGTTTCATTCTCGGCGCGAATGTGCGGCACACCGCGTTCGTCGTAACGCACGGTCACCGAACCTTGCAGGTTGCGCAGTTCAACCTGACCCTGGCGTGTTGGCTGTTTGCTGTAGACATACCAGCCGACACCGGCAAGCAGAACAACGATGAGCAAGCCAAGTACGGTGAACACGCGCTTCATGGTGACTCCTTGTGCATGCGGGATTGCCGCCCGTCGGGCTGCAAACAATTAGCACAGACCTTCTGTGCCGTGCAGCGCTGTCCTTGAAAAGTCCGGAATGCCTTACTGCGCCTCCACCGGCCACGGGCAGTAACAACCGACCGCCAGGGTGTGCGTGGCATTGACCGGGCGATCTTGCGTCAGGGCATTCAAAATCGGTTCGATGAAGCTGTTGCTGGAGTTGCAGGTCAGGCCTTCGCTGTACGGGCCGAAGTACGCCAGCTTGCCGCTGCGGTCCCAGATCGCCACGGCCGGGCTGGCGGGCACCTGTTCGGAACCGGGCAATATCGTGATGGTTTTCAGGCTGCTGAGGGTCGCGGGCAACTGGCCGTGGCTGCCAGCCTTCTGCACGGCGAAGAACTCAACGCCTTTGGCGCTGAACTGCTCGACCATCTCGGTCAGATGCTGTTGGTTGCCGACATTGCACGGGCAAGCCGGGTCCCAGAAATGCACCAGACGGATCTTGCCGGGACCGGCGAGATTGTCCGGCAGGCGCAGCGGATCACCGGAAAACACTGCCGTGTGTTCGCTGAACGCGCGCAGATAACGCCCCTGAAACCAGTCGTACGCCGCCCACAGCACCCCGGCGCAAATCAGCGCGAGCAGGCTGGCAAACAGTGCGGTGCGGTAGGGCGAACGCATGGTTTTCGATCCTCGAAAGGTCGGCTAGCTTGCCATGTCTGCCACGACAGATGAATATCGCAGGCCGATAAAGTCTGTTTACCGCTTTGGAATTTCCGCATGCCTGCCACTTTCGACCCCGATCAAATCCGCGCCAGCCTCAAGCCTTTGGCCGAGTGGCAGCCGTTGTCGGACGAGGCGAAGGCGTACCAGCAGTTTTATCAAACCGATTTTCCCCATCGCGATGTCTGGCGTGGCATGGGCCGTTTCGAGGTCGATGGCTATGAAGTGGTCAGCCATTGCTGGTGGCCGGAGAAGGTCAAAGCCACGCTGTTTCTGCTGCACGGTTATTACGATCACGTCGGGCTTTACCGGCATGTGATCGAGTGGGCGCTGGATCAGGATTTTGCGGTGATTGCCTGCGATCTGCCGGGGCATGGCCTGTCGAGCGGGCCGCGCGCAAGCATCCGCGATTTCTCCGAGTACCAGGACGTCCTGCAAGCCTTGTTCGCCGAGGCACAGTCGATCGCGCTGCCGCAGCCGTGGCATCTGTGCGGACAGAGCACCGGCGGGGCGATTGTGGTCGATCACCTGCTCAACCATGGCGAAAACAGCCCGGCGCAGGGTCAGGTGATTTTGATGGCGCCGCTGGTGCGGCCAAGGGCGTGGGGCTGGTCGCAGCTGAGTTATTACCTGCTCAGGCCTTTCGTTCGGGGTGTCGCGCGACGCTTCAGCGAGAACTCCAACGATCCGGATTTCCTGCCGTTTCTGCAGGCCGATCCGTTGCAGCCGCGACGCTTGCCAACCAAGTGGGTAGGCGCGCTGTCACGCTGGATCATCCGCGTCGAGCACGCGAAAAAAAGCCCGCGACGGCCGCTGATCATTCAGGGGCAGGCGGACATGACGGTGGACTGGCAGCACAATTTGCAAGTGATGAAGTGGAAGTTCGACCGGCCGCAGATTTTGCTGCTGGCCGAGGCGCGGCATCATCTGGCGAATGAGACGGCGGAGATGCGGGAGGAGTATTTCGAATTCTTGAGCAAGCGGATCAGGGGCAGGAATCTGTAGCGTCTGTGAGGGCCTCTTCGCGAGCAGGCTCGCTCCCACAGGGGATTGGGGATGTTCACAAATTTTGTGTTCGCTGAAGATCCAAATGTGGGAGCGAGCCTGCTCGCGAAGGCGGCCGGTCAGGCGCTAAAGATCATTGCCCGACCGCCAACCCCGCCCGAATCGCCGCCAGCGCCGCCTGATAGTAGGCCTTGCCCTCAGCCGACTCGGCAAACGTTGCAAACTCTTCCAGCTCTTCATCCGACAGATCGCGATAAACGTAGAGCAGCGTGTTGTTGATGTCCGCGCCAATCTGATCCATCAAACGCTGGCGCTGACCGTTGAGCATGCCTTGCGCCTGACCGCCACCGAGCAGCCCCGGAATCATCGAACTCAAACTGTCCGCCGCGACGCCGGCAATCGCCAGACTCACTTCGGCGCCGGCTTCACGGGCAGGCAAGGCTTGCGCGAGGTGGCCGATGATCAGCAGGCGGCTGTCGCTGACCTGCATCTTCGGCAGACCCTTGGCATTCTTTGCCAGTTGATCGCGGCGGGTCGCGAGCAATTCCGCGGCAACAATTTTCTTGCCCAATGGCGATTGAAAAAAGGTCAGGGCCGGTTTCGGGTCGGCGAGGTTCTGCCGCAGTTGTGCTTCGGCACGTTGATCCACGGCCTGCGGGGCGAAGCGCTGGTTGCTGTTGTTCACCAACGCTTGAAACACGGCAGGCGGCAGGCTGTTTTGATAGCGCTGCTGCGCGGCACTCAGGGCGTCATTGAAATGCGCACGTTGATCTGGCCAGCCGGCGACCTTGTACAACTGATCGTGGCCGTCCGCCCAGGCGGGCAACACGCAGAACATCAACAGTGAAAAAAGCAAACGGCGCATAGGGACTCCTGTCAGCAGCGGACTATTCTCCGTGCGGTGCCGGTACTTGTCGAGAATTCGTAGCAAGCCGCCGCGTGGCTCTGTCGGATTTCTTGCCGCCGACATACTATGCGCGCCATGCAAATATCCTCTGAGCACCCACTGCTGTTACGCATTGTCGACGATCTGGCCGAACACGGCTGGTCGCAGCAGAACATATTCCTGCCCGCCGGTTTGACCCGCGAGCTGGCGGCCGAGTGCCGCAAACGTGAGGCCGAGGGTGAACTGGCGCCGGCGGCGGTCGGTCGTGGGCCGTTTTCAGAGATTCGCGAGGGCATTCGCGGCGACCACATCCAATGGATCGACCCGGGCCAGGCCGAGGCCAGCGACCGTTATCTGAACCTCATGGAGAGCCTGCGCGAGGCGCTCAACCGTGGCTTGTTCCTCGGTCTTGAAGACTTCGAGTGCCATTTCGCGCTGTACCCGCCGGGTGCGTTTTATCGCCGACATGTCGACCGTTTTCGTGACGATGACAAGCGCATGGTCTCGGTGGTGGTCTATCTCAACGACGCGTGGCTGCCGGAGGACGGTGGTCAGTTGCGTATGTACCTGAACGACGAGCGCGTGCACGACGTGCAGCCCACCGGCGGTTGTCTGGTGGTGTTCCTTTCCGGCGAAGTGCCGCACGAAGTGCTGCCGGCGAACCGCGAGCGCCTGTCGCTGACCGGCTGGTTCCGCCGCCGTGGCAACGAGCCGTTCTGAGATGGACAGGATTCTGGTCAGCCGTTGCCTGTTGGGCCACCGCGTGCGTTACGACGGTGGCGCGAGCGGGCCGTTTGATGTGCTTGAACAGTGGATTGCCGAAGGGCGGGTGGTGCCGTTGTGTCCGGAGGTCGCGGGCGGGTTGCCGACGCCACGGGCGGCGGCGGAGATTCCCGGAGGGCAGGGCGGTGACGTGCTGGATGGTGTCGCTGCGGTGATTACTACCGATGGCGAGGATGTCAGTGCGCAGTTTCTCGACGGTGCGCGGCAGGCGTTGGCGCTGGTGCAGAAGCATGGCATTCGGGTGGCGGTGCTTAAGGCCAACAGTCCTTCTTGCGGGAATCTGCTGACGTATGACGGGACGTTCAGTGGCGTCAAAGTCAGTGGCGAGGGCGTGACGGCTGCGTTGCTCAAGCGCCATGGTGTGCAGGTATTCAGCGAGCTTGAACTGCCGCAGGCTGCGGTGGCTCTGGCGGGTTTGGAATGATCCGGAATCGTTGCCCTCACCCCAGCCCTCTCCCCGAGGGAGAGGGGGCCGACCGAGTTGTCCGGCGTCCTGCATCGACCTGAAAAACCTTTTCGACTATTGATTCAACACAGTCATGACCAGTCGATTTCGGATTCGGTACATCCATTTCAGGTCGGCGTATTTCTTCAGCATCCCCCAATCAGTCCCCTCTCCCTCTGGGAGAGGGCTAGGGTGAGGGGCTTTTAAGGCTTCAACCACTTCTCGGTCAACGCCGCCAAACGCCCATCCGCCCTGATCCGCTGCATCGCACTCGCAAGGCTGGCCTGAAACGCCGGATTACCCTTCTGAAACGGAATCGCCAAATCCACCGCTTCCGCCGCTTTCGGCTTCTCTTCAGTCAACGCCTGCACCAGCACCATCGGTTGTGGCTGTTCATCCTTTTTCGCCAGCAGCTGTGAGTCGACCTTGCCGTAAGGCTCGCTGACGTCGAAACGATCCTTGAGTTCGGGTGTCAGTGCTATGTGGTTGAGCGCAACGTCGTACTTGCCGCTTTCTACGCCTTGGAGCAGGTCCGCTTCGTCGGTGACGATGAAGTCGGCGCGCACATCCAGTTCCTTGGCCAGCAGTTGCCCAAGCTCGACCTCGAACCCTGTGAGGGTATCGCCATCCTTGAAATTGAAGGGCGGTGTATTAGCCTCAAGGGCTATGCGCAGCTCACCACGGTCGTTGACGTCATCAATCAGTTCGGCGTGAGCCAAAGGGCTCAAAAGGGGTAGCAGGCAGATCAGGCCAGGCAGAAAACGCATGGTCACTCCTTTGAAATCATTATCGCGGCCTGTGTTTCTGGCGCGCTTTGCTATGGTTGTCGAGTGCCTTCGACAACGAATGGTCATGAAGTTGTCATGACCGTGCGGATTTTACGGAAAAACTGGAGAAGAAAATGAAAAGCTTTATGTCACGTGCAGCGTTGGCGGGTGTGCTGATGGGCGTTTCGGTGCTGGCCAGTGCGGCTACTCCGGCCCCCAAAGGCGCCGAAGTGTTCATCGTTTCTCCCGAGGACGGGGCCACGGTTTCGCAGACCTTCACCGTCAAGTTCGGTACCAAGGACGTCGCGCTGGCACCGGCCGGTGACGTCACCGCCAACACCGGTCACCACCATCTGCTGATCGACGCCAAGGAAATCGTTCCGGCCGGCGCTGTGGTGCCGACTGACGCCAACCACATGCACTTCGGCAAGGCGCAGACCTTCGCTGAAATCAAACTGGCCCCGGGCAAGCACACCTTGCAACTGGAGCTGGGTGACAAGAATCACATGGCGTTCGACCCGCCAATCGTCTCGAAGAAAATCACCATCAACGTCGAATAACCTTTCGCCGTGCATGAAAAAGGGAGCCCGAAGGCTCCCTTTTTTCTCGCTCAACGCTAAATCAGAACAAAACGCGGCTACGGATAGTGCCGTTGATGTGCTGCAGCTTCTCTTGCGCCAGATCCGAGTACTCGGCGTCGACGTCGATCACCACGTAGCCAACCTTCTCGTTGGTCTGCAGGAACTGACCGGAGATGTTGATGCCGTTTTCGGCGAAGACCTTGTTGATCTCGCTCATCACACCCGGGATGTTCTCGTGGATGTGCAGCAGGCGGTGCTTGCCAGGGTGAGCCGGCAGGGCCACTTCCGGGAAGTTCACCGACGAAACCGAGGTACCGTTGTCGCTGTACTTGACCAGTTTCTCTGCCACTTCCAGACCGATGTTGGCTTGCGCTTCGGCGGTCGAACCACCGATGTGCGGGGTCAGGATGACGTTGTCGAGGCCACGCAGCGGGCTTTCGAACTCTTCGTCGTTGGAGCGTGGCTCCACCGGGAATACGTCGATGGCTGCGCCGATCAGGTGCTTGTCCTTGATCGCGTCCGCCAGGGCGTCCAGCTCGACCACGGTGCCGCGCGCCGCATTGATCAGGATGCCGCCCTTCTTGATGGCGCGGATTTCCTTCTCGCCGATCATCCACTGGGTCGCAGCGGTTTCCGGAACGTGCAGGGTGACGATGTCGGACATGCCCAGCAGTTCGTGCAGGTTGCCGACCTGAGTGGCGTTGCCCAGCGGCAGTTTGGTCACGGTGTCGTAGAAGAACACCTGCATGCCCAGACCTTCAGCCAGAACCGACAGCTGAGTACCGATCGAACCGTAGCCGACGATGCCGAGTTTCTTGCCACGGATCTCGAAGGAGTTGGCTGCGGATTTGATCCAGCCGCCACGGTGGCAGGACGCGTTTTTCTCCGGGATGCCGCGCAGCAGCAGGATCGCTTCGGCCAGCACCAGCTCGGCAACGGAGCGAGTGTTGGAGTACGGCGCGTTGAACACGGCGATACCGCGCTCGCGGGCAGCACTCAGGTCAACCTGGTTGGTGCCGATGCAGAAACAGCCGACCGCTACCAGCTTCTTCGCGTGATCGAAGATCTCTTCGGTCAGTTGCGTGCGCGAACGAATGCCGATGAAGTGAGCGTCAGCGATCTTTTCCTTGAGCTGGGCTTCCGGCAAGGAACCAGTCAGGTATTCGATGCTGGTGTAGCCCGCCGCCTTGAGGACGTCGACAGCCGATTGGTGGACGCCTTCGAGAAGAAGGAACTTGATCTTGCTCTTATCGAGAGAAGTCTTGCTCATCTGCGTAAACCTGTATCCCGGAGAAAAATGGCAGGAAATGGTCAACAGACGCTGACCCGGACGACAAGAAAGTCGTCTCCGCGGATCTGGCCTTGGGCACTGTCCTGCGGGGTCGATATGCTAGCATAGCCTCCCCGCTAAACACTCATTCCTGCGACGTGAAGCGTTCTCAGGATGACCATGAATTGTTCGAGAGTTCTGTCGATGACCAATCCTGCCCTGATTGATGAACTGAAGACCCTGGTCGAGCCTGGCAAGGTCCTGACCGACGCCGACTCCCTGAATGCGTACGGCAAGGATTGGACCAAGCATTTCGCCCCGGCGCCCAGCGCCATCGTGTTTCCCAAGACCATCGAGCAGGTGCAGGCCGTGGTCCGCTGGGCCAACACGCACAAGGTTGCGCTGGTGCCATCGGGCGGGCGCACCGGGCTTTCCGCCGCTGCCGTGGCCGCGAATGGCGAAGTGGTCGTGTCGTTCGACTACATGAATCAGATTCTCGACGTGAACCTCACTGACCGCACCGCCGTTTGTCAGCCGGGCGTGGTCACCGAGCATTTGCAGAACGTCGCCGAAGAAAAAGGCCTGTATTACCCGGTCGATTTCGCCTCGGCAGGTTCCAGCCAGATTGGCGGCAATATCGGCACCAATGCCGGCGGGATCAAAGTGATTCGCTACGGCATGACCCGCAACTGGGTCGCCGGCATGAAAGTCGTCACCGGCAAGGGCGATGTGCTGGAGCTGAACAAAGACCTGATCAAGAACGCCACCGGTTACGACCTGCGTCAGCTGTTCATTGGCGCTGAAGGCACCCTCGGTTTCGTTGTCGAGGCGACCATGCGTCTCGATCGTGCGCCGAAAAACCTCACCGCGATGGTTCTCGGCACCGCCGATTTCGACTCGATCATGCCAGTGCTGCACGCTTTCCAGGGCAAGCTCGACCTGACCGCCTTCGAATTCTTCTCCGACAAGGCCCTGGCGAAAGTCATGGGCCGTGGCGACGTACCGGCGCCGTTCGAAACCGATTGCCCGTTCTATGCCTTGCTGGAATTCGAAGCGACCACCGAAGAAGTGGCCAACAGCGCGCTGGAAACCTTCGAGCATTGCGTCGAGCAGGGCTGGGTGCTGGACGGCGTGATGAGCCAGAGCGAAACCCAACTGCAGAATCTGTGGAAACTGCGCGAGTACATCTCCGAGACCATTTCGCACTGGACGCCGTACAAGAACGACATCTCGGTCACCGTGTCGAAAGTGCCGGCGTTCCTGAAGGAAATCGACGCGATCGTCGGCGAACACTATCCGGACTTCGAAATCGTCTGGTTCGGCCACATCGGCGACGGCAACCTGCACCTAAACATCCTCAAGCCGGATAACCTGAGCAAGGACGAGTTCTTCGCCAAGTGCGCGACCGTCAACAAGTGGGTGTTCGAAACCGTCGAGAAGTACAACGGTTCGATTTCCGCTGAACATGGCGTCGGCATGACCAAGCGCGATTACTTGACCTACAGCCGTTCCCCGGTCGAGATCGAGTACATGAAAGCGGTGAAAGCGGTGTTCGACCCGAACGGCATCATGAACCCGGGCAAGATTTTCGCAGTTTGATCGGCAATCTTTGATGAATCAATGAAGGCAGGAGTCGGTAAATGAGCTATCAGCACCAGTACGTCGACGGCACGCGCATCCACTTCCCGATCGGGAAAGTCGTGTGCATTGGCCGCAATTACGCCGAACACGCCAAGGAACTGGACAACCCGGTGCCTACCGAGCCGTTGCTGTTCATCAAGCCGGGCAGTTGCGTGGTCGAGCTGGAAGGCGGTTTCGCCATTCCGACCGAGCGCGGTTCGGTGCACTACGAAGCGGAAATCGCCGTGTTGATCGGCAAGCCGCTGTCGACCAAGCCGAGCCGTGAAGAAGTGCTCGATGCCATTTCCGGTTTCGCCCCGGCGCTGGACCTGACCCTGCGCGACAAGCAGGCCGAGCTGAAAGCCAAGGGCCTGCCGTGGGAAATCGCCAAGTCGTTCGACGGCGCGGCGGTAATCGCCCCGTTCGTGGTTGGCAGCACCTTTGCTGACCTGACTGACATCGGCATTCGCCTGACCATCAACGGCGAAGTGCGTCAGGACGGTAATAGCAGTGCGATGCTCAACCCGATCGTGCCGATGATCCAGCACATGGCCGGCTGCTTCTCGCTGCAGGCCGGCGACGTGATCCTCACCGGCACGCCGGTGGGCGTTGGCCCGCTGAACGTTGGCGATGACATCGTCCTCGAACTGGTCGGCGCGAGCAGCTTCACCAGCAGCGTGCGCTAACCGCCACGCCGCAAATCACCTGTGGGAGCGAGCTTGCTCGCGAAAGCATTTTGTCAGTCAACAAAGATGTCGACTGACACTCTGCCTTCGCGAGCAAGCTCGCTCCCACATTGTTTTGTGCTGCCCTGCAGACCGCTGGCAGTGCAGGGCAATCCCGCCATTTGCCGTTTTTTTCACATCCTGTACGGATAATTCCTCTCATTCTGGCGTCTGAGCCGGCCTCTTTGTGCTATTACCCATAGCCTGAATTTTCGGAACGCGTCCATCGATGTCATCTCAAACTCAGCTCAAACCCACTCGCCGTTCACGTTTCGCCCTGCGTTGGTATGTCTGGCTCTTGTTGGTGGTTGCCGCCGCCTATGCCTTGGCGTTTGCCATGCATTGGGATGATCGCGGTGTGCTTTGGCTGCAGGAACGCTTTGAAAGCCAGGCCGAGCAGAAAGAGAGCATCTGGCTGCCGGACTATCGGGTGGTGATCGATGCCAAGCCGCTAAAAGGGATGGAAAAGGACGAGGCTTCCGATCTGTCGTACAACCCGCAGACCAAAACGCTGTTTTCGGTGATGGGTAAAAATCCGTTTCTCGCTGAGCTGACGTTGCAGGGCGAGGTACTGCGCAAGATGCCGCTGGTGGGCTGGAGCAATCCGGAAGGCCTGACCGTCATGGAAAACGGCCTGATGGCGATTGTCGACGAGCGCCAGCACATGCTGTCGATCGTCAAGGTCGACGCCGACACCCGCGAATTGAACATCGCCGACTTCCCGAAATACGATCTCGGCCCGTCGAAAGACCAGAACAAAGCCTTCGAAGCGATCACCTGGGACTCGCACAACCAGCAATTGCTGTTGGGCGAAGAGCGTCCACCGGCGCTGTTCACCTGGAAAAGCGATGGCAGCCAGACCCTCAAGGGTGACAAGCAAAAACTTGCCAGTGATGAACTGGATATTCGCAACCTCTCGGCCTTGGCGATTGATCCGCGTACCCGCCATACGCTGGTGTTGTCCGCTGATTCGCACCTGCTGCTGGAACTGGACGAGAAGGGCGAACAGGTCAGCTTCATGACCCTGCTTGGTGGCTTCAATGGCCTGAAGAACACCATCCCCCGCGCCGAAGGCGTGACCATGGACGAGGCGGGCACGCTGTACATGGTCAGCGAACCCAATCTGTTCTACCGCTTCGAAAAACAGAAATAACGGTCCTCGCGGCAATTTCAGACAAGTCTGATTGTCCTGACAGGCAAGTGGCCATTAAGCTTCAGTTCAGACAGGCGTGATATTTCATCCGCCTGTCTTGATCCCGAGCCCGCCCGAATGCGTCGACTTGCCCGTCCCAAGCCTCTGATTATCCTCCTGTCGGTGATTGCCCTGATCGCGTTGATTGTGATCGGCCAATACATGCGCCTGTTCGAGCGCGCCTGGTTCAATCTGCACACGTTGTGGCAGCCGCTGAGCAGTCAATCCATTGCGTTGGACCAGTATCGAGTGGAGATCGAGGCGCGGGTGATTGATGGGCTGGACGATGATGTTTCGGCGCTGACTTTCGATCCGGTGCGTAAAAGCCTGTTCACCGTGACCAACAAGAATTCCGAACTGGTCGAACTGTCGCTCGACGGCAAGATTCTGCGGCGCATTGCCCTGATTGGGTTTGGCGATCCGGAAGCGGTCGAATACATCAGCGCCGACACTTACGTGATCACTGACGAGCGCCAGCAGCGGCTGATCAAGATTCACCTGGAAGCAGACACCACCTTCCTCGACGCGGCGGACGCCGAGCAGATGACCCTCGGCGTGCACATGGCCGGCAACAAGGGTTTCGAAGGCTTGGCGTACGACTCGGTGGGCAAGCGCCTGTTTGTCGCGAAAGAGCGCAACCCGATGCTGATCTACGAAGTCCACGGTTTTCCGCACTTCAATCCGGAGAAGTCCTACGCGGTGCACGTGATCAACGATCCCAAGCGTGACGCCGGGATGTTTGTGCGCGATCTGTCGAGTTTGCAGTACGACGAGCGCAGCGGCCATTTACTGGCGCTGTCGGATGAGTCGCGGTTGATTCTGGAGCTGGATGTCGACGGGCGGCCGTTGAGCACGATGTCCATCAGTGGCGGGCGGCAGGGTTTGAAGAAAACCGTGCCGCAGGCGGAAGGCATTGCGATGGATGATGACGGGACGCTGTATCTGGTGAGTGAGCCGAACCTGTTTTACGTCTTCAAAAAGCCAACACCGAACTAATCAACACCACAAAATACTGTGGGAGCGAGCTTGCTCGCGAAGGCGTCTGATCAGTCAACATCTGCATCGACCGATCTACCGCCTTCGCGAGCAGGCTCGCTCCCACAGGTTTATTTGTCTGCCGACAAATGTGTGGATGACTGGATTTACTCAGCCTTAAGGGTTTTCACGCCTTCGCTGGTGCCCAGCAACAGCAAGTCCGCCGGACGCGCCGCGAACAGGCCATTGGTGACCACGCCGACGATCGCATTGATCTGCGCTTCCAGTTCCACCGGGTTGGTGATTTGCAGGTTGAACACGTCGAGGATGATGTTGCCGTTGTCGGTCAGCACGCCTTCGCGGTACACCGGGTCGCCGCCCAGTTTCACCAGTTGGCGGGCGACGTGGCTGCGGGCCATCGGGATCACTTCGACCGGCAGCGGGAATTCGCCGAGCACCGGCACCAGTTTGCTGGCGTCGGCGATGCAGATGAAGGTCTTGGCCACGGCGGCAACGATCTTCTCGCGGGTCAGTGCGGCGCCGCCGCCCTTGATCAGGTTCAGGTGCGCGTCGCTTTCGTCGGCGCCATCGACGTAGAACTCCAGGTCGCTGACGGTGTTCAGCTCATACACCGGAATCCCGTGGCCCTTGAGGCGCGCGGCGGTGGCTTCAGAACTGGCGACCGCGCCATCGAATGCGCCCTTGTGCTGAGCCAGTGCGTCGATGAAGCAGTTGGCAGTGGAGCCGGTGCCGACCCCGACGATGCTCTTGTCGTCGAGTTTCGGAAGGATGAAGTCGACGGCGGCCTGAGCCACTGCCTGTTTGAGTTGATCCTGGGTCATGCGGGCTCCGGAAGCGGGCAAGGTGAGAACGGAAAGGCCGGCATTATAGCCGCAAGCGTGGCTAAAACCTCTGGATTCGTGTGGTCGCCCGGGCAAAAGCCGGGTTAGACTCCTCGGTCCCGCTCAACCGCTCAGTGATGCTTTCCGATGCTCGAACAGTACGTCAAAAAGATCCTCACCTCGCGCGTTTATGACGTTGCCGTAGAAACCCCGCTGCAGAACGCTCGCCAGCTCTCCGAGCGGCTGGGCAATGACATTTGGCTCAAGCGCGAAGACTTGCAGCCAGTGTTCTCGTTCAAGATTCGCGGCGCCTACAACAAGCTGACGCAACTGAGCGATGAAGAACGCGCCCGTGGCGTGGTCACCGCGTCGGCGGGCAACCATGCGCAGGGCCTGGCCCTGGCGGCGAAAGTACTGGGCGTCAAAGCCACCATCGTCATGCCCAAGACCACTCCGGAAATCAAAGTTGAAGGCGTGCGTTCGCGCGGCGGCAAAGTGGTGCTGCACGGGGATTCGTTCCCGGAAGCCCTGGCCTACTCGCTGAAACTGGTCGATGAAAAAGGCTACGTTTACATCCACCCGTACGACGATCCGCACACCATTGCCGGGCAGGGCACGGTGGCGATGGAAATTCTGCGCCAGCACCCGCAGCCGCTGGACGCGATTTTCGTCCCGGTAGGCGGCGGCGGCCTGATCGCCGGTATCGCCGCGTACGTGAAATACCTGCGCCCGGACATCAAAGTCATCGGCGTCGAGCCGGACGACTCCAACTGCCTGCAAGCCGCGATGGCCGCCGGTGAGCGTGTCGTATTGCCGACCGTGGGCATCTTTGCCGACGGCGTGGCCGTGGCGCAGATCGGCCAGCACACCTTCGACATCTGCAAAGACTATGTCGATGAAGTGATCACCGTCAGCACCGACGAGATCTGTGCGGCCATCAAAGATATCTACGACGATACCCGCTCGATCACCGAACCTGCCGGTGCTTTGGGTGTGGCCGGTATCAAGAAGTACGTCGAGCAACGCGGCGTCAGCGGACAGACCTTCGTCGCCATCGATTCCGGGGCCAACGTCAACTTTGACCGCTTGCGTCATGTCGCCGAGCGCGCCGAACTGGGTGAAGGCCGCGAAGCGATCATCGCCGTGACCATTCCCGAGAAGGCCGGCAGCTTCAAGGCGTTCTGCGAAGCCATCGGCAAGCGCCAGATCACTGAATTCAACTACCGCTACAACACCGGCAGCGAAGCGCACATCTTCGTTGGCGTGCAGACGCACCCGGAAAACGATCCGCGCAGTGCGTTGCTGACGAGCCTCACCGAGCAGGGTTTCCCGGTGCTCGACCTGACCGACAACGAACTGGCCAAGCTGCACATCCGCCACATGGTCGGCGGGCACGCGGCGCACGTGATTGATGAAGTGGTGTTCCGCTTTGAGTTCCCGGAGCGTCCGGGTGCGCTGTTCAACTTCCTTAATAAGCTGGGTGGGCGCTGGAACATCTCGATGTTCCACTACCGCAACCACGGCGCCGCCGATGGCCGCGTGGTCGCGGGCCTGCAAGTGCCGCACGACGAGCGTCATCTGGTGCCGGCAGCCCTTGAGGAAATCGGCTACCCATACTGGGACGAAAGCGAGAACCCGGCCTATCAGCTGTTTCTCGGCTGAACGGCTACGCTGATGGGCATGGCCCAAGGAAGAGAAATTCATGGAAACCCTGACCACCCTGAAAGTACTTCACGTCGCGGCAACCGTGATCATACTCGCGAGCGGGCTGGGGCTTGCCGCTCTGACGTGGCGTAATCGCAGCGAAGGGCCGGCCAGCACGATGCAACGTCCCTGGTTGTTTATCTGGTGTCTGATGCTGATCGGTATGCTGAGCATGCCTTTCACCGGCTGGTGGTTGGTGCACCTGATCGGCTGGCCACTGGGGCAGTTCTGGATTCTGGGTTCCAGCGTGATCTATGCCGTGGCCACGTTGAGTGCAGTGTGGCTGTTGGTGCGGCTTAATCGGCTGTGGACTAGCGGGGTTGGTAACTGGAAATTCAATCTGGCCCTGGCGATTGTCAGCGGCATCGGATTTCTCGCCATTGCCGGGTTGATGGGGGCCAAGCCGGTTTAAGGCTTGAGACCGAGTTGCCCTCATTCGCGAGCAAGCTCGCTCCCACATTGGATCTGTGTGGTTCACAAATACCCTGTGGGAGCGAGCCTGCTCGCGAAGGCGATTTCAGTCGCGCAGACTAATCACCGGCCAGCCACGCTTCTCGGCTTCGGCGCGCAGATTCGGGTCCGGATCGACCGCGACCGGATTCGCCACCTGCTCCAGCAGCGGCAAATCATTCATCGAATCGCTATAGAAATAGCTGTCGTCCAGCGAATACCCGGTCTCTTCCAGCCAACGGTTCAGGCGCGTTACCTTGCCTTCACGGAAGCACGGAATATCAGTGCTGCGCCCGCTGTAACGGCCATCGACCATCTCGCACTCGGTAGCGATCAGGGTTTCAACGCCCAGACGCACAGCGATTGGCGCCGTCACGAAGCGGTTGGTCGCGGTGATGATCACCAGTTTGTCGCCGGCGTCGCGGTGTTTTTTCAGCAGGTCCAGCGCCTGCGGCAGCACGATCGGCTCGATGCAGTCGCGCATGTAATCGTTGTGCCATTGCTCGAGCACGGCCATTTCGGTGCGGCCGAGGATCTCCAGGCAGAAGTTCAGGTAAGCGGCGTTATCCAGTTTGCCGGCCAGGTAATCCTGATAGAACTCGTCGTTGCGCGCTTTGTACGCAATCGGGTCGAGGAAGCCGCGTTCACACAGATAGTCGCCCCAGGCGTGATCGCTGTCGCCGCCCAGAAGGGTGTTGTCCAAATCGAAGAGTGCCAGGCGCATTGCAGTTACCCACTGATAAGTCTGTAAAAAGGCAACAAGAATACGGTCTTTTCACAAGAGTGCACATAAGGTAGGAAGCTTCGTTGCCGCCTTATCAACCTTTGTGGAACAATGCGGCGACATGCGTTTGCGAGGTTGTGCCCGTGATCGACCCCGATGGTTTCCGCCCCAATGTCGGGATCATTCTGACGAATGACGCCGGCCAGGTGCTATGGGCTCGCCGTATCAATCAAGATGCCTGGCAGTTTCCGCAAGGGGGAATCAACCCTGAAGAGACGCCGGAAGACGCCTTGTACCGCGAGCTGAACGAAGAAGTTGGCCTGGAACGTGAAGATGTTGAAATACTGGCCTGTACTCGGGGCTGGTTGCGCTATCGTTTGCCGCAACGTCTGGTGCGTACGCACAGCCAACCGCTGTGCATCGGCCAGAAACAGAAATGGTTTCTCCTGCGCCTGATCTCCAACGAGCAGCGGGTGCGGATGGATTTGACCGGTAAACCGGAGTTCGATGGCTGGCGCTGGGTCAGCTATTGGTATCCGTTGGGCCAGGTGGTGACATTCAAGCGCGAGGTGTATCGCCGCGCCCTCAAAGAGCTTGCCCCGCGCCTTTTAGCGCGCGACTGACGACGGAGTTCGACCCCGAGCCATGCTCAATACGCTGCGCAAGATCGTCCAGGAAGTTAACTCCGCCAAGGATCTCAAGGCGGCGTTGGGGATTATTGTGTTGCGCGTCAAAGAGGCCATGGGCAGCCAGGTCTGCTCGGTCTACCTGCTTGATCCCGAGACCAACCGCTTCGTCCTGATGGCCACCGAGGGCTTGAACAAGCGCTCGATCGGCAAGGTCAGCATGGCACCCAACGAAGGTCTGGTCGGCCTGGTCGGCACGCGTGAAGAACCCCTGAACCTCGAAAACGCTGCGGATCACCCGCGCTATCGCTACTTCGCCGAAACCGGTGAAGAGCGCTACGCCTCGTTCCTCGGTGCACCGATCATTCACCACCGCCGCGTCGTCGGCGTGTTGGTCATCCAGCAAAAAGAACGCCGCCAGTTCGATGAAGGTGAAGAAGCCTTTCTCGTGACCATGAGCGCGCAGCTCGCCGGCGTAATCGCCCACGCCGAGGCCACCGGTTCGATCCGTGGTCTGGGTCGTCAGGGCAAAGGCATTCAGGAAGCCAAGTTCGTCGGCGTACCGGGTTCGCCGGGTGCAGCGGTCGGTACGGCGGTGGTCATGTTGCCACCGGCCGATCTCGACGTGGTGCCCGATAAAAACATCACCGACATCGACGCTGAGCTGGCGCTGTTCAAGACCGCCATCGAAGGCGTGCGCGCCGACATGCGGGCGTTGTCCGCCAAGCTGGCGACGCAGCTGCGTCCGGAAGAGCGCGCGCTGTTCGACGTCTACCTGATGATGCTCGACGATGCCTCGCTGGGCAGCGAAATCACCACCGTGATCAAGACTGGCCAGTGGGCCCAGGGCGCGCTGCGTCAGGTGGTCACGGAACACGTCAACCGTTTCGAACTGATGGACGACGCCTATCTGCGTGAGCGTGCATCGGACGTCAAAGACCTCGGTCGCCGCCTGCTCGCCTACTTGCAGGAAGAGCGCCAGCAGAACCTGGTCTACCCGGAAAAAACCATTCTGGTCAGCGAAGAACTGACGCCGGCCATGCTCGGCGAGGTGCCGGAAGGCACGCTGGTCGGTCTGGTGTCGGTGCTCGGCTCGGGTAACTCGCACGTCGCGATCCTCGCCCGGGCGATGGGCATTCCGACGGTGATGGGTCTGGTCGACCTGCCGTACGCCAAGGTCGACGGTATCGAAATGATCGTCGACGGCACACGCGGCGAGGTTTACACCAACCCGAGCGAAGTGCTGCGCAAACAGTTCGCCGAAGTCGTCGAAGAAGAGAAACAACTGGCGCTGGGCCTCGACACCCTGCGCGACCTGCCGTGCGTGACCCTCGATGGCCACCGCATGCCGTTGTGGGTCAACACCGGCCTGCTGGCCGATGTGGCAAGGGCGCAGAAGCGTGGTGCCGAAGGTGTCGGCCTGTACCGCACCGAAGTGCCGTTCATGATCAACCAGCGCTTCCCGAGCGAGAAGGAGCAACTGGCGATCTACCGTGAGCAGCTCGCCGCGTTCCACCCGCAACCGGTGACCATGCGCAGCCTCGACATCGGCGGTGACAAGTCGCTGTCGTACTTCCCGATCAAGGAAGACAACCCGTTCCTCGGCTGGCGCGGCATTCGCGTGACCCTCGACCACCCGGAAATCTTCCTGGTGCAAACCCGCGCGATGCTCAAGGCCAGCGAAGGCCTGAACAACCTGCGGATTCTGCTGCCGATGATCTCCGGCACCCACGAACTCGAAGAAGCCCTGCACCTGATCCACCGGGCCTGGGGCGAAGTGCGCGACGAAGGCACCGATGTGCCGATGCCGCCGATTGGCGTGATGATCGAGATTCCAGCGGCGGTGTACCAGACCAAGGAACTGGCGCGGATGGTCGACTTCCTGTCCGTCGGCTCCAACGACTTGACCCAGTATCTGCTGGCGGTCGACCGCAACAACCCGCGTGTTGCCGATCTCTACGACTACCTGCACCCGGCGGTGCTGCAAGCGCTGCAAACCGTGGTGCGCGATGCCCATGCCGAAGGCAAACCGGTGAGTATCTGCGGCGAGATGGCCGGTGATCCGGCAGCGGCAGTGCTGTTGATGGCGATGGGTTTTGACAGCCTGTCGATGAACGCCACCAACCTGCCGAAGGTGAAGTGGATGTTGCGGCAGGTCAATCTGAGCAAGGCCAAGGAGTTGTTGGCTGAGCTGATGACCATCGATAACCCGCAAGTTATCCACAGCTCGCTGCAATTGGCGCTGAAGAACCTTGGGTTGTCGAAGATCAATCCGCCAGCGGTCGTCAAGGCCCTCTGAAGATCAAAAGCCCCTCACCCTAACCCTCTCCCAAAGGGAGAGGGGACTGATTGGGGGTTGCTGCAGAACTCCGCCGACTTGAAAGTGCTGTGCTGAATCCATGATCGACCCGCACCGAGTGAAGGTGCTGCTGAGTCCATAATCGACTCGGTTTTTCAGGTCGATGTACGGCTCAAGACACCGCGGTCGGCCCCCTCTCCCTCTGGGAGAGGGCTGGGGTGAGGGTTGGCTCTTAAGCTGATATCTCCACCTCGCCCAAATGCCCGCCATACGGCCCAAAACTCCGCTCCACCATCCGCCGCGTCCCGTCCGCCTGCACAATCAACGCCGTACTCGCCCGCGTCCCATAACTCTGGCTGGCAATAAACACACTCGACAACAATGACTCCGTCGCCAAACCCACCCCGGTATCCGGCAGCTCGGCAAACGGCGCCGTTTGCGCATCACTCAATAACGCCAACAGCTGCGCAGGCGTCGGATCATCCAGCACCGCATTCAACGCAGCCCTGGCCTTGAGCAGTTTCGGCCACGGCGTATCCAGCCCGGCATTGGATAGCCCGTAAACGCCGGCCGCGAGCATCACCGGCTCCGACATCCGCGCATTGAAATGCCACAGCTCATGGCTATTACCCAGCAGCAGATTGAACCCGGCATATTCCGGCGCACGCCCGACCACATCGTTCAAATAATCATCAATTGACGATTCGCCGGTCAGAAACCGCGCCACCAGCTCACCCCGCGATTTGCGCGCCGGCGGCTGATGCGGATCACGAATATTGGTCAGCGCAGCAAAGCGCCCGTTGGCGCCGATTCCCAGCCAAGTCCCGCCAGCCTCAAGATCACGTCCGGCATGCACATGCGGCGCCTCCGGCCACTGCGCCAGTGGCAGGCTCGGCCGAGCGTAGAACTCGTCACGGTTGGCCGCGACGATCAGCGGCCGGGCATGGCCCGGGCGCCAGGCGAAAACGATCAGGCACATAAGGTGGTCCTTGTGTGTTTTTTGCTCACTCTACGCATCCCGCGTCCGTGCATCCATCGCCAGTGGAGCCAAAGGGTGTGCATCCGTTACCATGCCGCTCCGGTTTTGCGGATGCGGTCTGGGGAGACGGTCATGGAATTTCTGCTCTATCTGGCGCTGGGCGCCTGTGCGGGCGTGCTGGCCGGGCTGTTCGGGGTTGGCGGCGGGATCATTATCGTCCCGGTGCTGGTGTTCAGTTTTACCTTGCAGGGCTTTGATCAGTCGATCCTCACCCATCTGGCGGTCGGCACGTCGCTGGCGACGATCATCTTCACCTCGGTCAACGCCGTACGAGAGCATCACCGACGCGGCGCGGTGCGCTGGCCGATCTTCAGGTGGATGGCCGTCGGCATTCTGCTCGGTGCAGGTTTCGGTGCGTTGACCGCTGAGGCAATTTCCGGGCCTCACCTGCAAAAGATTATCGGCGTATTCGCTTTGATCATCTCGGTGCAACTGGCGCTGGACATCAAACCCAAGGCCAGCCGAACGGTGCCGGGTAAACTCGGTCTGACCGTGGCCGGCAGCATCATTGGTTGGGCCTCGGCGATTTTTGGCGTCGGTGGTGGTTCGTTGACCGTGCCGTTCCTGACCTGGCGCAGCGTGCCGATGCAGCAAGCGGTGGCGACTTCGTCGGCCTGCGGTCTGCCAATCGCGCTGGTCAGTGCATTAAGTTTCATGATTCTGGGGTGGCACGATCCGTTGTTGCCGCCGCATAGTCTCGGTTTTGTGTATTTGCCGGCGCTGTTGGGCATCGCCCTGACCAGCATGGTCTTCGCCCGCATCGGCGCGCGTTTGGCGCATCGGTTGTCGCCGCGCTTGCTGAAACGGCTGTTCGCCGCTTTGCTGTTCAGCGTGGGTTTGAGCTTCCTGCTTTAACCGCGTCGCAATCCTGGCTTAATCCTGAGGTGGCAGCGTCGCCCGGGAATTTTGGTTTCAACTCTAACGAGGAGTCGCAATGCTGCCTTACCCGCAGATCGACCCGGTGGCCCTGGCCATCGGTCCGCTGAAAATCCACTGGTACGGTCTCATGTACCTCGTCGGCATCGGCGGTGCGTGGCTGCTGGCATCAAGCCGGCTCAACCGTTTCGACCCGACCTGGACCAAGGAGAAACTCTCCGATCTGGTGTTCTGGCTATCGATGGGCGTGATCGTCGGCGGACGTCTGGGCTATGTGCTGTTCTACGATCTGAGCGCCTACCTGGCCAACCCGACGCTGATTTTCGAAGTGTGGAAGGGCGGCATGTCGTTCCACGGCGGTTTCATCGGCGTGATGCTCGCGGCCTTGTGGTTCGGCAAGCGCAACGGCAAGTCGTTCTTCCAGTTGATGGACTTCGTTGCACCAATGGTGCCGATCGGTCTGGGCGCCGGGCGTATCGGTAACTTCATCAACGCCGAGCTGTGGGGCAAGGCCACCGACGTGCCGTGGGCCATGGTCTTCCCGCCATTCAGCGATCCGGCGCAGCTGCCGCGTCACCCGTCGCAGCTGTATCAGTTCGCGCTCGAAGGCGTGGCGTTGTTCCTGATCCTGTGGATTTTCTCGCGCAAACCGCGTCCGACCATGGCCGTGTCGGGCATGTTCGCGCTGTTCTATGGCATCTTCCGTTTCATCGTCGAATTCGTCCGCGTGCCGGATGCGCAGCTGGGCTACTTGGCGTGGAACTGGCTGACCATGGGCCAGGTGCTCTGCGTGCCGATGATCGTCGGCGGGCTGTTCCTGATCTGGCTGGCCTATCGTCGCGCGCCGGCAGCACCGCTCGCACCGACGGCTTAAACTACGAACCCCGGCGCGCGACGCCGGGGCTCAAAGGACACAGGTAACTCATGAAGCAATATCTCGAACTGGTCTCGCACGTCATTCAGAACGGCACCAAGCAAGCCAACCGCACCGGCATCAACACCATCAGTTTCCCGGGGGCGATGCTGCGTTTCGATCTGCAGGAAGGTTTTCCGGCGATCACCACGCGCAAAATGGCCTTCAAATCGGCCATCGGCGAGATGTGCGGGTTTCTCCGTGGCGTGAACAATGCCGCTGAATTCCGTGCGCTGGGCTGCAAGGTCTGGGACCAGAACGCCAACGAAAACGCGCAGTGGCTGGCCAACCCGTTCCGTCAGGGCGACGACGACCTCGGCGAAATCTACGGCGTGCAATGGCGCAAATGGCCGGCGTACAAGCAGATCCCGCTGAGCAACAGCGCTGCCATCGAACAAACCCTGAGCAACGGCTACAAGCAGATCGCTCAGGGCGAAGAAGACGGCCAGGCTTACGTGGTGCTGTACAAAGCCATCGATCAGGTGCGTCAGTGCGTCGACACGATCATCAACGATCCGGGCAGCCGCCGCATTCTGTTCCACGGCTGGAACGTCGCGCAGCTGGATGAAATGGCCCTGCCGCCGTGCCATCTGTTGTACCAGTTCCACCCGAATGTCGAGACCAAAGAGATTTCTCTGACCCTCTACATCCGCTCCAACGATCTGGGCCTGGGCACGCCGTTCAACCTCACCGAAGGTGCCGCGCTGCTGAGCCTGATCGGTCGCCTGACCGGCTACACGCCGCGCTGGTTCACCTATTTCATCGGAGATGCGCACGTCTACGAGAACCATCTGGACATGCTCAACGAACAGCTCAAGCGCGAGCCGTTCGCCATGCCTAAGCTGAAGATCTCCGACCGCGTGCCGGAGTTTGCCAAGACGGGCGTGTATCAGCCGGAATGGCTGGAGCTGGTCGAGCCGAGCGATTTTTCGCTGGAAGGTTATGAGCACCACGCGCCAATGACCGCGCCAATGGCGGTCTGACAAGTAGTACGCACCCCCCTGTGGGAGCGAGCTTGCTCGCGAAAGCGGAGTGTCAGTTGATAGAAGTGTCGACTGAACCACCGCTTTCGCGAGCAAGCTCGCTCCCACAGTGTTTTGTGTTGGGCTCAATGGCCGTGGCTGCGGCCTACGTGGGAGTGTTCGACTTCGGTCGCGACAACCCCGCCACTCACTTCCAGCCGCTGCAAAATCCCGCACTGCTCCGCATCCGGTCCTTCGCCACAGCGTTGGCGCAAGTCGAGCAGTTGTGTCTGCAACGCCA
Organism: Pseudomonas fluorescens; assembly: GCF_001648775.1. Lineage (GTDB taxonomy): Bacteria > Pseudomonadota > Gammaproteobacteria > Pseudomonadales > Pseudomonadaceae > Aquipseudomonas > Aquipseudomonas fluorescens_M. The sequence continues at coordinate 99,930 of NZ_LVEJ01000001.1, read as the reverse complement.
ACAACCCATCAATCCGCGCCTTCACATGCTGGATATGTTCGTCGATCAACGCATTCACGCTTTCGCATTGATCCTGCGGGCTGTCGCGCAAGGTCAGCAAACTGCGAATCTCTTCGAGGGTCATGTCGAGGGTGCGGCAGTTGCGGATGAAGGTCAGGCGTTCGGCGTGGGCCTGGGTGTAGACGCGGTAGTTGCCGTCGCTGCGGGCCGGCTCCGGCAACAGGTTTTCGCGCTCGTAGTAACGGATGGTTTCCACGGCGCAATCGGTCAGTTTGGCCAGTTCTCCGATCTTCATGACGACAATCTCCAAAAGGGTGCTTGACCCTATAGTGGCTACAGGGTCTTTACTTGGCAACAGGCACCTTCATGGACGCGACCAATGAGCGATTCCCAGCACACCCATAAGCCCGGCGACGGCCACGATCACAGTCATAAATTGCAGCCTGTGCATAAGCATTCCCATGGCGGCGACTCTTGCTGTGGGTCGAAAGTCGCAGCACCGGCACCGGTTCATGCGCACGAAGACTCCTGCTGCTCGTCGACAGCTGCCGCGCCTGCGTTGGTGCAACTGAGCGAAAAGACCAGCGCCGATGCGCGGCTGAGCAGTTTCCGTATCGAGGCGATGGACTGCCCGACTGAGCAGACGTTGATCCAGAACAAACTCGGCAAACTCGCCGGTGTGCAGCAACTGGAATTCAATCTGATCAACCGTGTACTCGGCGTGACTCACAATCTGCCGGGTACCGAGCCGATCACCGAGGCGATCAAATCCCTCGGCATGCACGCTGAGCCGCTGGAGGCGGGCGTCGATGCGCCAGCCCCGGCGCCAGTGAAAAAACATTGGTGGCCGTTGGCATTGTCCGGTGTCGGCGCACTTGCCGCCGAAGTCATCCACTTCACCAACGCCGCGCCGACCTGGGTGGTCGCGATCATCGCGCTGGTGTCGATCCTCAGCGGTGGCCTGAGCACTTACAAAAAGGGCTGGATCGCCCTGAAGAACCGCAACCTCAACATCAACGCGCTGATGAGCATCGCCGTCACCGGTGCCATCCTCATCGGCCAGTGGCCGGAAGCGGCGATGGTGATGTTCCTGTTCACCGTCGCCGAGCTGATCGAAGCACGTTCGCTGGACCGCGCGCGCAATGCGATCAGCGGTTTGATGCAGATGACGCCGGAGCAAGCCACGGTGTTGCAGGCTGACGGCAGCTGGATTGAACAGGATGTGAAAAGCGTCGAACTCGGCGCCCGCGTACGAGTGAAACCCGGCGAGCGCATTGCGTTGGACGGTGAAGTGGTCAGTGGCAGTTCAACCATCGATCAGGCGCCGATCACCGGGGAAAGCCTGCCGGTGGAAAAAACCGTCGGCGACAAAGTCTTCGCCGGCACCATCAACCAGGCCGGTTCGTTGGAATACGCGGTCACCGCCGCAGCGAATAACTCGACCCTGGCGCGGATCATCCACGCCGTCGAACAGGCTCAAGGCGCGCGCGCACCGACTCAGCGCTTCGTCGATCAGTTCTCGAAAATCTACACGCCTGTGGTGTTCGTGTTTGCCTTGGCCGTGGCGATCATTCCTCCGCTGTTCATGGGCGCCGTGTGGTTCGACTGGATCTACCGCGCGCTGGTGTTGCTGGTGGTCGCGTGCCCATGTGCACTGGTGATTTCGACGCCGGTGACTATCGTCAGTGGCCTCGCCGCTGCCGCGCGCAAAGGCATTCTGGTCAAGGGCGGCGTGTACCTGGAAGGCGGTTTCAAGCTCGATTATCTGGCGCTGGATAAAACCGGCACGATCACCCACGGCAAACCGGTGCAGACCGATTACCTGTCCCTCGACGCGACGGCGGACGCCACGGCACCGGCCATCGCCGCTGCGTTGGCCGGTCGCTCCGATCACCCGGTGTCGTTGGCCATCGCCAATGCCGCTGTGGATAAAAACTTCGCAGCTTTGATTGTGGATAACTTCGAAGCGCTGGGCGGGCGTGGCGTCAAAGGCGAAATCAACGGCCAGACCTACCACTTGGGCAACCATCGTCTGGTTGAAGAACTGGGCCTGTGCTCGCCGGCACTGGAAGAAAAACTCTTCGCGCTGGAGAAACAGGGCAAATCCGTGGTGCTGCTGCTCGACAGCTCCGGCCCGCTGGCACTGTTCGCCGTGGCCGATACCGTCAAGGAAACCAGCCGCGAAGCGATCCGTCAGTTGCATGAACTCGGGGTGAAAACCCTGATGCTCACCGGCGACAACGTCCACACCGCCCAGGCGATTGCCGCGCAGGTTGGCATCGACGAAGCGCGTGGCGACTTGCTGCCGACCGACAAGCTGCAAGCCATCGAAGACCTTTATGCACAGGGCCGGCGAGTCGGTATGGTCGGCGATGGCATCAATGACGCCCCGGCACTGGCCCGTGCAGAGATCGGTTTCGCCATGGCTGCCGCAGGCACCGATACCGCGATCGAAACTGCCGATGTCGCCCTGATGGACGACGATCTGCGCAAGATCCCGGCGTTTATCAGCTTGTCGCGCAACACCGCGAGCATTCTGAAACAGAACATCGCGCTGGCCTTGGTGATCAAAGCGATCTTTCTTGCGGTAACCTTTGCCGGACTCGCCACCATGTGGATGGCGGTGTTCGCCGACATGGGCGTGAGTCTGTTGGTGGTGTTCAACGGTTTGCGCCTGCTGCGCAAATAGAGTGAGGAACGGTTGTGCTGAGTGCCGAGCTGAAAGCGTTTTACATGGTCGCCCGCCTGGGCAGCATCACGCTGGCGGCGAAAAAACTCGGCCTCAGCCAGCCGACCGTGACCACGCAGATTCGCAATCTGGAAAGTCAGTATTCGGTGGAGCTGTTCTACCGGGGCGGCCGGCGCCTCAGCGTCAGTGACGAAGGCGCGCGGCTGCTGCCGATGGTCAAGACGCTGTTGCAGCAGGAAGCGGATATCGAGTTTTTCCTGCGCAACAGCGGTCAGGTGCAGGGCACATTGCGCATTGCCGCGACGGCGCCGTATTACATCCTCGATCTGGTGAAGACCTTTCGCGAGCGTCTGCCGCAGGTTGAGGTGTCGGTGGAAATCGGCAACTCGCAGCAGGTGCTGGAAGCACTGGAGGATTATCGGGTGGACATCGCCGCGTCGTCGCAATTGCTCGATGACGCGCGGTTGATTCGTCGGGTGTTGGGCACTGATCCGCTGGTGCTGGCGGTGCATCGCAATCATCCGCTGGCGGCGCAGGAGCATGTCGCGTTGAGTGCGCTGGCCGGGCATACGTTGTTGATGCGTGAGTCGGGTTCGACCACGCGGCGGCTGACGGAAGAGTTGCTCGCCAGTGCCGGGGTGAGTTTCGGGCCGTTGCTGGAGATTGGCAGCCGTGAGTCGATTCGTGAGGCGGTGTTGCGCAATATCGGCATCAGCATCATTGCCCGGCAGGAAGTGCCGCATGACCCGCAGTTGCGCGTGCTGACGATCGAGAATGCGCCGCAGATTCCTGAATATCTGTATTGCCTGAAAGAGCGCAAGGGCGCGCGGTTGCCGGCGGCGTTCCTCGGCTTGGCCCAGGAAATGTCCCCGGCCTGAGATTTTCAGTGCCTGTGCTGGTCTTTTCGCGAGCAAGCTCGCTCCCACAGGTATTTCTGGTGCCACAGGATTTACGTTCGCCGAAGATCCCTGTGGGAGCGAGCTTGCTCGCGAAGGCGTCGGTTCAAACAACTCAAGACCTGAATCTTCTGAACCAAAATCCCCGAATACCACTATCGGCCGTTTTTGCCTCACTGCCACATGACGGACGCATTACAACTCTAGGATTGGCCTCATCTGCTTGATGAGGTCTGTCCATGAATCCTGCCATCGCAACTGCCCTGACCCACCCCGGTGCGCCGATGAAAGTGCGCGGCGTGCAGAAACGCTTCGGCGCGTTCACCGCACTGGATAATGTCTCCCTCGACGTCGCCGCCGGTGAACTGGTGTGCCTGCTCGGCCCGTCGGGCTGCGGCAAGACCACGTTGCTGCGCTGCATCGCCGGTCTGGAGAAACAGGACAGCGGCGAGCTGTACCTCGGTGATCGCGACGTCTCGCACCTCGCCCCGCAAGCCCGCGACTACGGGATTTTGTTCCAGTCCTACGCGCTGTTCCCCAATCTGACCGTCGAAGCGAACATTGCCTACGGCCTCGCCGGCAGCGGTCGCGATGAAGTGCGCCGGCGCGTCGGACAGATGCTCGAACTGGTCGGCCTCACCGGCAGCGAGAAAAAGTACCCCGGCCAATTGTCCGGCGGCCAACAACAGCGCGTTGCTCTGGCTCGGGCCTTGGCACCAGCACCCTCGTTGTTGTTGCTCGACGAACCGATGTCCGCCCTCGACGCCCGCGTCCGCGAGCATCTGTGCACCGAACTGCGCCAACTGCAACGCAACCTCGGCATCACCACCCTGATGGTCACGCACAATCAGGACGAAGCCATGCTGATGGCCGACCGCATTGCCGTGATGAATAACGGCCGCGTCGAGCAGTACGCCACCCCGCAGGAAATCTACAACCGCCCGGCCACACCGTTCGTGGCTGAGTTCGTCGGGCAGGGCAACTGGTTGCCGTTCCAGCGCAGCAGCGACACTCACGCGCAGGTCGGCGGGATGAACCTGCGCCTCAGCGATGGCAGCATTCAGCGCGCCTCGGGCCGTTTGTTCTGCCGCCCGGAGGCGATCAACGTCAATCCGCCAGTGCACGAAGAAAACCTGTTCCCGGCTAAAGTCCGCGAGATCACCTTCCTCGGCAATCGCTGCCGCATGAGCTTCGAACTCGACCAACTGCCGGGCCACGCCTTGCTCGCCGAACTCGCCCCGGAAGCCATGCCGCGCCTCGGCGCCCAGCAGATCATGGTCGCCTTGCCGCCGCGCAGCCTGCAGGTGTTTGCCTGATGAACAGCAACCTCGCGCTGCCGCTACCGCACAAGCAGGTGCGTCAGACTTCGAAAGCCGAGATCGGCGACCGCATTTTTGTTGTCGGCGGCAAAGTCCTTCTGCTGCTGTTGCTCGGCGTCGCGGTGTTGCTGCCGTTGCTGGCGATCTTCTGGCGTGGTTTCAGCAGCGAGGCCGGGCAGGGCGGTGGCTGGGTCGCGGCGAAGGAGTTGGTGACCAGCGAGAATTTCCATTGGCTGCTCGGCAACAGTTTGAAAGTTTCTCTCAGCGTTGCGGCCATCGTCGTACCGCTGGCTTACCTGTTTGCCTACGCGCTGCAGCGCACGATGATTCCGGCGAAGGGCATCTGGCGCGGGATTTCGTTGTTGCCGCTGATGGCGCCGTCGATGCTGCCGGGAATTGCACTGGTCTATCTGTTCGGCAATCAGGGCATGTTGCGCGGGCTGCTCTCGGACAACATCTATGGGTTCTGGGGGATTGTGCTGGGTGAGGTGATTTACACCTTTCCCCATGCGCTGATGATTTTGCTCTCGGCATTGTCGCTGGCCGATGCGCGTCTTTTCGATGCTGCTTCGAGCATGGGTGCCAGCCCGGCCAAGGCGTTTCGCAGCATCACTTGGCCGGCGACTCGCCAGGCAGTGTTCGCGGCGTTCTGTCTGGTGTTCACCCTGACCATCACCGATTTCGGTGTGCCGGTGGTGGTCGGTGGCGACTATCAGGTGCTGGCGCTGGAAGCCTACAAAGCCGTGGTCGGCCAACAGCAATTCGGGCGCGGCGCATTGATCGGCATGGTGCTGTTGCTGCCGGCGCTGTTCAGCTTTGGTGTCGATGCCTGGCTGCGTCGGCGTCACGGCGATTCCATGAGCGGTCGGGCGCAGGTGTTCAAACCGGCGCCGTCGAAAGTGCGCGATGGCTGCTATCTGGCGATTGTTTTGTTGATCAGCGCCGCATTGATTCTGGTGTTCGGTATGGCGGTGTTCTCGTCGTTGGTGAAGTTCTGGCCGTACAACCTGTCGCTGTCGCTCAACCACTATCAGTTCAACGAAACCGCTGGCGGTGGCTGGCTGGCCTACAGCAACAGTTTGAAGATGGCGCTGGGTACGGCGTTGATCGGCAGCGTGCTGATCTTCACCGGTGCTTACCTGATGGAGAAAACCCGCAGTCAGCGTGGCCTCAACCTGGCGTTGCGCATGCTCAGTTTTGTGCCGATGGCGGTGCCGGGGCTGGTGCTTGGTCTGGGTTACGTTTTCTTCTTCAACCTCACGGGTAACCCGCTGCATGTGCTGTACGGGACGATGACGCTGCTGATCGTCTGCACCATCGCGCACTACCTGACCACCGCACAAATGACCGCGACCACCGCGCTGCGCCAACTCGATGCCGAGTTCGAAGCCGCCGCGCTGTCGCTCAAAGCACCACTGTATCGGCACTACCTGCGCGTCACTGTGCCGATCTGTCTGCCGGCGCTGCTCGACATCGTGCGCTACCTGTTCGTCTCGGCGATGACCACGGTGTCGGCGGCGATCTTCCTCTACAGCCCCGACACCATCCTCGCGGCGGTGGCGGTGCTGAACATGGATGACGCCGGCAACGTCGGCGGCGCGGCGGCGATGTCGACCCTGATTCTGTTCACCTCGGCGGGCGTGTCCTTGCTGCTGGCGTGGGCTTCGCGCGGCTTGCTGCGCCGTTCTCAAGCCTGGCGGCAAACCGCGCCCGGTCACTGATTCCAACTCCGTTCAACTCACTACAGGAAAACGATCATGTTCAAGCCTATGGCCCTGGCCGCTGCTGTGCTCGCTACTTTCAGCCTGAATGCCTTCGCGGCAAAAACCGAGTTGACGGTGTACACCGCCCTCGAAGCCGAGCAACTGAAGTCCTATAAAGAAGCGTTCGAAAAGGCCAACCCGGACGTCGAGATCAAATGGGTGCGTGATTCCACCGGGATCATCACCGCCAAACTGCTCGCCGAAAAAGCCCGCCCGCAGGCTGACGCGGTGTGGGGCCTCGCGGCTTCCAGTCTGGCGATCCTCGATCAGCAAGGCATGCTGCAAAGCTACGCGCCGAAGGACCTCGGCAAGATCGGCGCGAACTACCGCGACGCTGCCAACCCGCCAGCGTGGGTCGGCATGGATGTGTGGGCCGCGACCATTTGCTTCAACACTGTCGAGGCCGAGAAGCAGGGTTTGAGCAAACCGGTGAGCTGGCAGGATCTGACCAAGCCTGAGTACAAGGGCAAGATCGTCATGCCCAACCCGGCCTCGTCCGGCACCGGTTTCCTCGACGTCAGCGCGTGGCTGCAAACCTTCGGCGAGAAGCAGGGCTGGGCCTACATGGACGGCTTGCACCAGAACATCGGCCAGTACGTTCACTCCGGTTCCAAGCCTTGCAAGCTGGCGGCGGCGGGGGAGTTCCCGATCGGGATTTCCTTTGAATACCCGGCGGTACAGCTGAAGCGTCAGGGCGCGCCACTGGACATCATCCTGCCGAAGGAAGGTCTGGGCTGGGAGATCGAAGCGACTGCCGTGATCAAAGGCACGCCGCATGAAGAGGCGGCGAAAAAACTGGCTGACTTCTCGGCGAGTGCCGAGGCGATGGATCTGTACAAGGAGAACTTCGCTGTTCTCGCACAGCCAGGGATCGCCAAGCCGCAGACTGAATTGCCGGCGGATTATGAGCAGCGTCTGATCAAAAACGACTTTGCCTGGGCCTCGAAGAATCGCGACGAGATTCTGACCGAGTGGCGCAAGCGTTATGACGGCAAGTCCGAAAAAGTCGCTGCCAAGTAAATCTTCGTAGTCTGACCGGGCCTCATCGCGAGCAGGCTCACTCCCACATTGGATCTCCAGTGAACACAAATTTTGTGGGCACAAAAAATCCCCTGTGGGAGCGAGCCTGCTCGCGAAAGCGGTCTCCCATGCAGGACAGCATCCAGATGACACAACCCAAAGACCTGCTCATCGTCGGCGCCGGCATTCTCGGCTTATCGCACGCCTACGCCGCCGCCAAACGCGGCCTCAAGGTCACCGTTTTCGAACGCACCGCCACCCCCCTCGGCGCTTCGGTGCGCAACTTCGGTCAGGCACTTGTGACCGGCCAGCCACCCGGCCAAATGCTCGAACTGGCCAAGGCCAGCCGCGAGATATGGGGCGATTGGGCGCAACTCGCCGGTCTGCAAATCAAGCGCAACGGTTCTTACCTGTTCGCCAGAACCGAAGCCGAAGAACACCTGCTCGAAGCCTTCTGTAATGGCCGCGCCGTGGAACACGGTTACAACATTCAACTGCTGCGCGGCGCCGCGCTGCGCGATTTGTACAACGGCCAGTTCAGCCATCACCGCGCCGCCCTCCACGGCATCGACGATCAACAGTTGTATTCGCGCGAAGCGATCCCGGCGCTGATCGATTACTTGCGTCGCGACCTCGGTGTCGAGTTTCATTTTTCCACGCTGGTGCGCGACGTCGAACCGGGGCGTCTGCAAAGCACGGCGGGGACTTTCGCGGCGGATCAGATCGTCGTTTGCTCCGGCCACGATTATCAGACCCTGTTGGCCGAGCCGATCGCTGCGCTCGAACCGCAAATCTGCCGCCTGCAAATGCTCCGCGCCAAACCGCAGATCGATCTGAATCTGCAACACGCCTTGCTCACCGGCCTCAGTTGCGTGCACTACGGCGCCTTCGCCGATCTGCCGGAAGCGGCGGCGGTGCAGGCGCAGATCCTGCGTGAACAACCGCACCTGCACGACAACGGCATCCACCTGTTGATCAGCCCGACGCCGTACGGCGAATTGATCATCGGCGACTCGCACCATTACGGCAGCGACCCTTCACCGTTCAACGCTGAGCAAGTGGATAACTGGATGCTTGAACTGGCCGAGCAGACGCTTGGCTGCAAAGTGCAAGTGGTCGAGCGCTGGCAGGGCGTCTATGGTTCCCGGGGGCCGGGGCCGTTTTCGTTTTTGCGCCCGGCAGCGGGTCTGAGTGTGGCGCTGATGCACACCGGCGTCGGCATGAGCGTCGGCCCGGCGATGGCCGAGCGCAACATTGCGCAGTTGCTGGAGGAAATTTGATGACAGGTCACGAGCAAGTCGTCGCGCGGGTGTTCGGGTTGTATGAACGCTTCGGCACCCGTGATTACATCGGCGAGCCGGTGTCGCAGATCGAACACATGTCTCAGGCTGCCGAACTGGCGATGGCCGAGGGCTTTGATGATGAAGTGGTGCTGGCGGCGTTCTTCCATGACATCGGCCATTTGTGTGCCGAGGGCGCGCAGAACATGGGCGGCTATGGCGTGGTCAGTCATGAACGGCTGGGCGCGGATTATTTGCGTGAAGCCGGTTTCAGCGAGCGCATGGCGCGGTTGGTGGAATATCACGTGCAGGCCAAGCGGTATCTGACGTTGCGTGAGCCGGGGTATTTCGAGCGGTTGAGTGAGGCGAGTCGGCGGACGCTGGCGTATCAGGGCGGGGTGATGACCGAGGCTGAGGCGGATGTGTTTGAGCGTGATCCGCTGTGTGCGGTCAGCCTGCGGATGCGGCAGTGGGATGAGTTGGCCAAGGAGAGGGCGGTGCCGGTGATTGATTTGGCTGTGCTGAAGCGTAAGGCTGAGGTTTTGTTGTCGGCCGGGTGATTGCAACCCTCACCCCAGCCCTCTCCCGGAGGGAGAGGGAGCCTACGGAGTTGTTCTCAGGTAATACATCGACCTGAGGTATCCAGTCGAACTCAGGTTTTGAAAAGCCAGAAGATCTGCTCCCTTCCCCCTCTCCCGGAGGGAGAGGGGGCCTACGGAGTTGATCTCAGGTGATACATCGACCTGAAATATCCAGTCGAACTCAGGTTTTGAAAAGCCAGAAGATCTGCTCCCTTCCCCCTCTACCCCTTGGGGGAGAGGGCTGGGGTGAGGGGGTAGCGATCTAAAGCTCAAGCACCCGAGCAACCAACGCCTCAATCTGCTCCTGCCTTTCCGCCTGATTCAACTTCGCCTGCGGATTCAACGACGACCACTGCGGATGCGCCCGCGCCTTGCTTAGCGCCTCAGGCAATTTGCCCTCGCGCCAGGTCTTGTCCTGGGGCGTCGCCACTTGTACGGCGTCCATCGCCGCATGCCCGCGCTGATCCAGCGCCAACACCAACTGCCGCTGACGCAACGCCAACAGCCGCAACACCCCGTCATCCACCGTCAGCTCGCGCTGCCCTTTGATCTTGCCCAGCAACCGACTGCCATAACTGCGCGCCGTTTGCAGCGCACCGCCGGCAATCGCACCGGCCAACGCCGCCGCGCCGAGCGTGATCCCGCCAACCAGCAGATCAACACCAGCCCCCGCCGCCGCACCGGCAGCAATCCCACCGCCCACGCGCACACCGAGTTGCTTCAAGGTCTCCGGGTTGAACAAATCATCACCCCAGCGCCCATCCAGCAACGGCAAATCACTCGCCGCCGCATCCTGTGGACGAAACGCATACAGCTTGAGCAACGCCTCAACACACTTCTGCTCGCGCTGGCGCACAGCCTTGCGCAGTTCGCTGATGGCCTGCTGTTCCTGCGCAGCTTCGCTGACCACACTGCGCCGACAAGCCGCACAGTCGATCAACAATTCAGCAATCAATCGCGCCGCACTTTGCTGCCGCGCCAGGCGCTGAGCCTGTTGATCGGCAATCAACCGCTCAAGTTGCGGACGGGCGTTTTCCAGCAGCAGCGCGAGGCTTTCATACAACCGCCGCTCGCCATCTTCAGGCGGCGCAACGCTGTCGAAACGTACCAGCGCATGCAGCCCGAGCCGCGCCAACGCCTCGCGCCAATCCGGCTCGCGATGGTTGGCGCTGCTGACGAAATTCAGCACCGGCAGCAGCGGTTTTCCGCAACTGGCGAGCACTTCCAGTTCATCGCGGTACTTGGCCAGCACTGGCTCGCGTGCATCGATCACATACAAACCGGCGTCGGAGGCGAGTAGTTGTCGCAGCACTTTCGCCTCCTGTTCGAAACGCTGGCGCGCTTCACTGCCGTCGAGAAATCGCGCCAGCCGCGCCGGGCCATCAAGGCGTTCGCCGGGGCGTTCCAGACGTTCGAGAAAGTCGAGCAGGGCGATGGCGTCTTCCAGTCCCGGCGTGTCGTAGAGGTCGAGCAATGGCTCGCCGTCCACCGATAACCGTGCGCCTTCGACATGCCGCGTGGTGCTGGGGCGATGGGAGACCTCGCCGAAGCCGACATCGCGGGTCAGCGTACGCAGCAGCGAGGTCTTGCCGACGTTGGTGTGGCCGACCACCGCGAGTTTCAGCGGCGCTTTCAAGGCATCAGTCATGGCCAGTCTCCAGCCAGTTCAACGGCGCGCAATCGGCAAATTGCAGATCCAGTTGTTGCAGCGCGATGTGCCAGTCGCCGAGGCGTTCGGCATCGAGTGCTTCGCCGGGCGGCGCTTGCAGCAGCCAGACGCGGGTTTCGCCCGCGCTGCGTGCCAGTTCGGCGATTAGCGCGAGACTGCCGCGATCCGGTGAACGTCGAGGATCGCAGGCAATCGCCAGACGCGCCGGCGGGAAACGACTGAGTTGTTCGAGGAGTTTGTGGCGTGATTCGCGGCTGTCGAGGATGCCAGCGTTACTGACGTTTTTCGGCAACGCGGGTGGCCATGGGCGCTGTTCGTCGAGTTCGATGGCGACCAGCAACGCGCCTTCGCTGGCGAGTTCGCCAACGCTGCTTTCGACGCGATGCAATTGCGCAGGCGCAGGATCGTTGACGCCAAGGCGTTCGCTGGTCGGCATCAAGCGTTCGCGCAGTTGCGCGTAGCCGGGCAGGTTTAGTTCCAGACGCAAGCGATCACGTCCACGCTTCCAGCGCCAACGGCAGAACAGCATCAGCAGCAGGCGGGGGAGCACGCCATAGATCAGCACCGCGCCGACCAGCCATATCGCCCACATCTGGCGAACCAGGACGCGGTTGTAATCGGTGTCCAGCGTCACGCGGATCATGTCCACGCTCGGCGCACTCCAGCCCAGCGCATGGGGAATAACCGTCAACGCATCAGTCAGTGCTGCGAAGAAGTCAGCGCCCAGCAGCGTGCTTTCCCAGATGAAGTCATATTGCCGAGTGGCCATCATCAATATCAGCATGCTCAGCGCGCTGAACATGATCAGCAGCCACAGGCCATTGACCAGTGAGCCAATCGCCCAACGATTGAGTTTGTGGCGTTGCAGCAAGACCAGCAATGCGGGGGGCAACTGCGCGGCTTTGGCGTCCCGGGCAAATTTTTCGCTGAGCCACAGCCACAGGCGGCCAAGCGCAGCAGCGTGTTCGCCGGCGAACAGTAGGCCGAATGCCCAGCTCAGCAGCAGGATCAGATTGACCCCGAGCAACGTGCCCAGCGCCCAGAAAATGTTTACCGCTCGTGTTCCGTCGCCCAGCGCAGAAAATGCCATGCCAGCCCCGGTGACGCAGGCCAGAAGCGCCATCAGCACCAGCGCCAGACGTGCGCCTTGCAGCCAGTGTTTGAGTGCATTGGTCAGCCCATCACGCTCGGCCAGCCATAACGCCCGGCGCTGAATGCGGCTCGGCAGATCGCCGCCGGCCGTGCGCGCCAGTCGGTTGGCTTCCAGATCATCCAATGGGCCTGCGTGTTCTTCGCGCAGGCGCACGGTCTCGGTCAGCCAGAGGTTTTGCAGTGGAGTCAGTTCAGTCACGCGGCATCCCGTCGCTCAATTGAGCGCTGAGCATAACCGCTGTGGCGCTTATCGGGGTAAGCGCGGCTCTGGTATCCTCGCCGGCATGACTAAATCACTCCCCCTCAGCCTGATCGCAGCCCTCGGTGAAAACCGCGTGATCGGCGTCGACAACAGCATGCCCTGGCACCTGCCGGGGGACTTCAAATACTTCAAGGCCACGACCTTGGGCAAGCCGATCATCATGGGTCGCAAGACCTGGGATTCGCTCGGTCGGCCGTTGCCGGGACGCTTGAACATCGTGGTCAGCCGTCAGGCCGATCTGGTGCTCGAAGGTGCCGAGGTTTACCCATCGCTGGAAGCAGCAGTGGTTCGCGCCGAGGAATGGGCGAAGGCGCAGGGCGTTGATGAGCTGATGCTGATTGGTGGTGCGCAGTTATATGCGCAAGGGCTGGCGCAGGCGGATCGTCTGTATCTGACCCGCGTGGCGTTGAGCCCGGAGGGGGATGCGTGGTTTCCAGAGTTTGATTTGCAGCAGTGGAAGCTGGTGTCGAATGTGCCGAATCCGGCTGAGGGCGACAAACCCGCGTATAGCTTTGAGGTTTGGGAGAAAGCCTGAGAGCTTCGTCGGAACGCCACCCGGAGCAAGCTCGCTCCCACAGGGGAAATGCATTCCGATGTGGGAGCGAGCCTGCTCGCGAAGAGGCCGGATCAGGCAAAGAAGAGCTTAAGCCTGCGCCAACTCCGCATGCTCATCAGCATCCAGCAACTCTTTATCGGTCTGCTGCATCACCTGACTGGTAATTGCGCCAGCGGTAATCGAACCGCTCACGTTCAACGCCGTGCGACCCATATCGATCAGCGGCTCAACCGAAATCAGCAACGCCACCAGTGACACCGGCAAGCCCATCGCCGGCAGCACGATCAATGCCGCGAACGTCGCGCCACCACCGACACCGGCCACACCGGCCGAACTCAACGTCACAATTGCCACCAACGTCGCGATCCACAGCGGATCCAGCGGGTTGATACCAACGGTCGGCGCCACCATCACCGCCAACATCGCCGGGTACAGACCGGCGCAACCGTTCTGGCCGATGGTCGCACCGAACGATGCCGCAAAACTCGCCACCGACTGCGGAATCCCCAGACGACGAGTCTGCGCTTCAATGCTCAGCGGAATGCTGGCGGCACTGGAGCGGCTGGTGAACGCGAACGTCAGCACCGGCCAGATCTTGCGGAAGAAACGCAGCGGGTTGATCCCTGCGGCCGAAACCAGCAAGCCGTGCACGACGAACATCAGGCCCAGACCGAGGTACGAGACCACGACGAAGCTGCCGAGTTTGATGATGTCCTGCAGGTTGGAACCGGCGACCACTTTGGTCATCAGCGCCAGCACGCCGTACGGGGTCAGCTTCATCACCAGACGCACCAGACGCATCACCCAGGCCTGCAGGGTGTCGATGGCGTTGATCACTTTCTGACCTTTCTCGACGTCATCCTTGAGCAGTTGCAGCGCGGCAACCCCGAGGAATGCAGCGAAAATCACCACGCTGATGATTGACGTCGGCTTGGCCCGCGCCAGATCGGCAAAGGGGTTTTGCGGGATGAACGACAGCAGCAGTTGCGGCACATTGAGGTCAGCGACCTTGCCGGCGTAGTCGGTCTGAATGGTTTGCAGACGGGCCATTTCCTGGGTGCCGGCGATCAGACCTTCAGCGGTGAGGCCGAACAGGTTGGTCAGGCCGATACCGATCAGCGCCGCAATCGCGGTGGTGAACAGCAGGGTGCCGATGGTCAGGAAACTGATCTTGCCCAGCGACGAAGCGTTGTGCAGACGCGCCACGGCGCTGAGGATCGAGGCGAACACCAGCGGGATGACGATCATTTGCAGCAACTGCACGTAGCCGTTGCCGACCAGATCAAACCAGCCGATCGAGGCTTTCAGCACCGGGTTGCCGGCACCGTAAACGGTGTGCAGTGCAACGCCGAACGCCACGCCCAGCGCGAGTGCGAGCAGAACTTTTTTCGCCAGGCTCCACGTGGTGTGGCGGGTCTGTGCCAGACCGAACAGCAGGGCGAGGAACACCAGCAGATTGAGGATCAGTGGCAGATTCATGAAAACTCCGATAAGACTTGTGCCAGTCGCATTCTTGGGCAACTGTGAACCGGCAAGCCTAACAGTTTGATTTGCAATGAATTAATACCGAAATCGAAGGTTGTCCGTCGTTTTTGGAATAAGCACGTGTCGCTCTCGGCAATGCATCTGGCGCAATAGGGACGTGGGCGGTCGCTGACAGACGAGGACTGTCACACTTATTTGTTAGCGTCGATCTCTTTGAATCAGGGAGAAGAGGCTTATGAAGTTCGCACCGAAATTTCTGGCTGTCGCGCTGACAGTGGGCATGGGCCTGGCTACTCAGGCTTTCGCCACCGACCTGAAACACTGGCCGGCGGATCAGGCCAAGGCGCTGGACGCGATGATCGCCGCCAACGCCAACAAGGGTAACTACGCGGTGTTCGACATGGACAACACCAGTTACCGCTACGACCTTGAAGAATCCTTGCTGCCGTTCATGGAAAACAAGGGCCTGATCACCCGCGACAAACTCGATCCCTCCCTGAAACTGATGCCGTTCAAGGACACCGCCGACCACAAGGAAAGCCTGTTCAGTTACTACTACCGTCTCTGTGAAGTCGACGACATGGTCTGCTACCCGTGGGTGGCGCAGGTGTTCTCCGGCTTCACCCTCAAAGAGCTGAAGGGCTATGTCGATGAGTTGATGGCCTCGGGCAAACCGGTGCCGGCGACTTATTACGAAGGTGATGTGGTCAAGAAGCTCGACGTCAATCCGCCGAAGATCTTCACTGGCCAGCAAGAGCTGTACAACAAGCTGATGGAGAACGGCATCGAGGTTTACGTGATGACTGCCGCCTCGGAAGAACTGGTGCGCATGGTCGCGGCGGATCCGAAGTACGGCTACAACGTCAAACCGCAGAACGTCATCGGCGTGACCACACTGCTGAAGAATCGCGAGACCAACGAACTGACCACCGCACGCAAGCAGATTACCGCCGGCAAATATGACGAGAAGGCCAACCTGGGCCTGGAGCTGACGCCATACCTGTGGACCCCGGCAACGTGGATGGCCGGCAAGCACGCGGCGATCCTTACCTACATCGATGAGTGGAAAAAACCGGTCCTGGTCGGTGGCGATACCCCGACCAGCGACGGTTACATGCTGTTCCACGATGTGGATGTGGCCAAGGGCGGGATTCACCTGTGGATCAACCGCAAGGACAAATACATGACGCAGTTGAACGGCATGATGGCCAAGCATGCAGCAGCGCAGGCCAAGGAAGGATTGCCGGTGACGGCGGACAAGAACTGGGTGATCGTTAAGCCAGAAGAAATCCAGTAAGCCACACCGATCCAATGTGGGAGCGAGCCTGCTCGCGAAAGCGCAGTGTCAGTCGCCCTCTCTGTTTCTGACATACCGTATTCGCGAGCAGGCTCGCTCCCACAGTTTGATCTGCAGTGACTTTGGGATTTCGGTCAGACAAAAAAATGCCCCGCACTTGGCGGGGCATTTTTTGTTCGACGGTTAAGACTTATAGTCCGTCGAGCATCGCTTTGTTACGCACAGCACCTTTGTCGGCACTGGTCGCCAGCAGGGCGTAGGCCTTGAGGGCGGTGGTCACTTTGCGTGGACGAATCTCGACCGGTTTCCAGCCTTTCTTGTCCTGCTCGGCGCGGCGTGCCGCCAGTTCTTCGTCGCTGACCAACAGGTTGATCGAACGGTTCGGAATGTCGATCAGCACCTTGTCGCCATCCTGCACCAGACCGATCGCGCCGCCGGCCGCAGCCTCAGGCGAAGCGTGACCGATGGACAGACCGGAAGTACCGCCGGAGAAACGCCCGTCGGTGAGCAGCGCACAGGCTTTGCCCAGACCTTTGGATTTCAGGTACGACGTCGGGTAGAGCATTTCCTGCATGCCCGGGCCGCCTTTCGGGCCTTCGTAGCGAATGATGACGATGTCGCCAGCCTTCACTTCGTCAGCGAGGATGCCGCGTACGGCACTGTCCTGGCTTTCGAAGATCTTCGCGTTGCCTTCGAAGACGTGGATCGATTCGTCGACACCGGCGGTTTTCACCACGCAACCGTCGAGGGCGATGTTGCCGTACAGCACGGCCAAACCACCTTCTTGCGAATAGGCGTGCTCGAAGCTGCGGATGCAGCCATTTTCACGGTCGTCATCGAGGGTTTCCCAACGGGTCGACTGGCTGAACGCCGTCTGCGTCGGGATACCGGCAGGGCCGGCCTTGAAGAAGTGATGCACGGCTTCATCGGTGGTCTGGGTGATGTCCCACTTGGCGATGGCTTCTTCCATGCTGCGACTGTGCACGGTTGGCAGATCGGTGTGCAGCAGGCCGCCACGGGCCAGCGAACCGAGGATGCTGAAGATGCCACCAGCGCGGTGCACGTCTTCCATGTGGTACTTCTGGATGTTCGGCGCGACTTTGCACAGCTGTGGAACGGTGCGCGAAAGACGGTCGATGTCGCGCAGGTCGAAATCGATCTCGGCTTCCTGGGCAGCGGCGAGCAAGTGCAGGATGGTGTTGGTCGAACCGCCCATGGCGATGTCGAGCATCATCGCGTTCTCGAACGCCTTGAAGTTGGCGATATTGCGCGGCAATACCGACTCGTCGTTCTCGCCGTAGTAACGCTTGCACAGCTCGACGATGGTACGGCCGGCCTGCAGGAACAGCTGTTCGCGGTCGCTGTGGGTGGCCAGAGTGGAACCGTTGCCCGGCAAGGCCAGGCCGAGGGCTTCGGTCAGGCAGTTCATCGAGTTGGCGGTGAACATGCCGGAGCACGAACCGCACGTCGGGCAGGCGCTGCGCTCGTACTCAGCGACTTTCTCGTCAGAAGCGCTTTCGTCGGCGGCGATCACCATGGCGTCGACGAGGTCGAGACCGTGGGAAGCGAGTTTGGTCTTGCCGGCTTCCATCGGGCCGCCGGAAACGAAGATCACCGGAATGTTCAGGCGCAAGGCGGCCATCAACATGCCCGGGGTGATCTTGTCGCAGTTGGAAATGCACACGATGGCGTCGGCGCAATGGGCGTTGACCATGTACTCGACGGAGTCGGCGATGATCTCGCGGCTCGGCAGCGAATAGAGCATGCCGTCGTGACCCATGGCGATGCCGTCATCCACGGCGATGGTGTTGAATTCTTTCGCGACACCGCCGGCGCGTTCAATTTCGCGGGCGACCAGTTGGCCCAAGTCCTTCAGGTGCACGTGGCCGGGTACGAACTGGGTGAACGAGTTGGCAATGGCGATGATCGGCTTTTTGAAGTCGTCATCTTTCATCCCCGTGGCGCGCCACAGTGCGCGGGCGCCGGCCATGTTGCGGCCGTGGGTGGATGTTTTCGAGCGGTAATCTGGCATGGAGCACTCCGGGCGGCTAATCAGGTACTAAATGGGAGTGAGCTTCTATTGACGTCTGGAACACTCAGAAATGGCCGTGTGTCCGTGAAGTTGCCGATGACGTTGCGGGATCGCCGCTGGTCTCAGCCTGAGCTCATAAACCCGCCGGGGGATGAATGGCGATGAATCAGCCGATTCTACACCGCTGGCGCCTGGAGGGAATGGCGCAAAGTGTTGTTCCAGTGCCGACGGTGCGTGTGGGATGACGATCGGCAGGTTCAGTCCGCTCCCGGTTGCACTATGGCGGTGACCTGAAGGGTTCTGTTGCGCCGGCTGATCCGACGGTTCAGTGCCAGTGCCACGACGCTGAGCAAGACAAAGCTGTAGCCCAGCGTCGACTGGAGATTGGCCGGGCTCAGGCTGATCAATGCGCTGATCAAACCGCCGCAGATGAAAATGAGCGTGCTGCCTGCCGCAGCCGATGTACCGGCGATCTCCGGGAACAGCCCCATGGCCCGCGACGTGGCTGCCGGCCGGGCAATGGTGGTGCCGGCGGTGCAGATCAGCATCGGGATCAATACGGTGGCGGGTGACAGTTCGAAGTTTGCGCTCAGACTGAGCATGACCAGCCCCGAAATCAGGATCAGGCTCAGTCCGACGACGATTTGCTGGCCGGGCGTTATCCGGCGGCTGAGCACGGTGGCGATGATGCCACCGACTACGTAGGCGGCGCCGTAGACCAGCAATATCAGTGAGAAGTCATAGGCCGACAGTTGCAGCTGATCCATGAAGATCAGCGGCGAGATCACAATGAACGAGAAATGGCAGGCGAAAGCGAAAGCCGAAATAAGCCAGTGCCCCACGAAATCGAAATCTCCCAGCACCCTTTGGTAAGCCTTGAGGAAATTGTGTGGACGGTCACTGGCGACAGGCCGGCTGTTGTCGAGAAACAGCCAGGCCTTGAACAGAACCGCTGCCGCCAGTGCGGCGAACACCCAGAAGCTGCCTCGCCAGCCGAGGGTGGCCTGCAGGAAGGTGCCGGCCAATGGCGATACCGAGATGAACAACCCGGTGGCGGTCACCATCAGGATACGCAGGCGATCGCGCTCCTCGCCTTCGAACAGATCCTGCACCAGCGCCTGGGACAACACGAAACAGCCGCAACCCAGGGCCTGGATCAGCCTGAATCCGAGAAACAGCGTGTAGTCGCTGGTCAAAGCGCAGCCGAGGGCACCGAGCATCGAAATACTCATGCCCACCAGCAGCAAGCCCTTGCGCCCGATCACGTCCGAGAGTGGTCCGATCAGCAATTGAGCAAAGGCGATGCCCACGGCGAACAGACTGATCGACAGCGCGATGTCTGCCGGGCTGGTGCGAAAGTGCTCGGCCAGGGCCGGGAACGAAGGCAGCAGGACATCCAGCGGAAACACACCCAACAAAACCATGGCCAGTAACAGGCTGATGGCCCCCCGCCGTTGACGGGCGCTGACCACAGGTTTTCCTTCATTCATCGAGCAGTCCTGCCTTGGCGAAAAGCTTGCGGTTATTGGGGGTGGCGAAGAAACCGGCCTTTTTCAGTGCATCAACGGTGGCGATGGCCCCCGTTCTGGCGCGCAGACGTCTGGCGTGTGTATCGCTCAGGCTACCGAGGATTTCCTCGATGGCCCTTTCATCGATGCCGTTGCTGCGCAGGCTCTGCTGCAACCAAAGGGTATCTACCTCAAAGAACATCTCGATGACGATCAGCACGGTTCTGGCGGCGAAGATGCGCTGGCGGCTGTTCAGCGTCAGCCACAGATAATGAAACACTTCGGCGAAAAAGCGACTGTGGCGGGCCTCGTCAGCCAGGTGATCGCGCAACATGTCGTTGACCGTCGACACCAGACTGTCGCGGCAAACATCGAGCAGCTCCCGGGCAATGATGGTTTCCGAGACGAACCCAAGCAGAAACCACGCCAATGGCCGCTTGCTTTCAGGCGTACGGGCGATCAGAGCGTTAAAGCGGCTGATGCGCAACGGCATCACCGGACGTCCTTTGAAGCCATGCAAGTCAGCGATCTGTTCGGCGAGGCGATTGGAAAACAGTGCGTGATAGCCCTCGTCGGTATAGAGCTGGAGTGCGGCGGTTTTCATGCGTGCAGGCACGAAAACCGGTAGCTCACCGTGGACGATAACCTCGACGGCACGATTGACGATGCGGTGCTCGAGCAGCGTCGTGTAGTCGAGGAAATGCACCAGATGATTGGCTGTCAGGCGATGGGTAACGGCGCGACCTGCCGCGATGATCGCCGGGTGTGCCAGGTACGGCAGGAACGCGGGTGGAAACCAGTGACGAGTGAGCAATTGTTGTTGGACGTCATCGGCTAGCTGATAGTCGTGCGGGCTGCTGCGCACCGAGGCGCGACTGTTCCAGTCGCCAAGTGTAAAGCGCAATGCCCAGGAAACCGGCGCTTCGTCCTGAGCATCATCAAGGACGCTCATGTTTGCGGCCCTCGCAGCAGATCCTGAATCTCCTGACACATTGCCTGGCCGTCACTTTCGCCACAGCCGACAAAAAACAGCGGTTGCTCGGCCGTGCCTTCAATGTTCAGCAGAGCCTCGACCTGATTGTCAGTGAAGGCCCCGGTCAGCCAGGTATTGAGGCCCAATGCTGTCGCGATCAACTGGAAGGATTGCGACAGATGACCGGCTTCGACGAAGGCCATGCGGTAGGCACGCGAGTGTTCATATTTCCACCACAACCGGTCGAACCGGGCGGTGATGAACAACCCCAGCGGCAGGTTGTTGATGAAATGCTGCCCGCCGAGTAACTGCCCTAGCGGCGCTTGCGGCAACGCATTCACCCGTGTCAGGACATGTTCGGCAGGGTGATAGGCATAAACACCGGGCTCCAGACCGTCGATGTTCTGTGCCAGCAGAAAGCATTCGCACGCGTTCAGTCCGCCACCCGAAGGGCTGCTGCGGCGCGCGTCGAGACCTTCGGCAATGCCGTCTTGCGCGTTGTCGCGTTCTTGCAGAAAACCGAATGACAGGTACAACAACGTACTGACGTCATCGAGCGAAAGGGCGCGGCCGGTAAAGGAGCGACAGGTTTTGCGCCGGGTCAGGGCGTCAGTCAGGTTGTCGTGAGACGGTGCGCTGGCTGTGGGCAATGCGATGCGCGACGTCGCGTCAATGATCGCGCGCCCGGCGCAGGGTGCGGGTTTGGCCAGAACTTCATTGCAGTGGTCCAGGTATTGTCTCGACCATTCGTGAATATTGTGCGGCAGGGAATGTTTTGCGTGCCGATGTGATAAATCTTCGATAGCTCGTCCCAGCCCCATTCAATCGGGTCTTGTTTTGAAATACTCAGGATTCCGGCATTGAGGAGTTGTATGTCTATATTGTTGCGGCTGTCGAACAAGTCGGGATTGTTGATGAGTTGGCTTAGTCGCAGTGAATAGTCAAGATCAAGTTCATGTTGAATGTGGTCTTTATAATTCCAGACTATGTGCGCGGGTGTGCGTGGCAATATAAATAGATAAGGGTTGATGTGCATGTTTTAGGAAGCTCTGGTTGAAGTTTGTAAAGACGCCGGGTTGCCGGCACTACCCGGCGTCTAGACTCGCTTAGCGGGCTTTAGGGGCTACCAGAAAAGCCAGGTTTGCCATTTTGTTGCCTTCCATAGAGATAACTTTCATGACGTGAACTCCTTGTTCATTGAATGGTAAGTGCCACCTCGTGGTGACAACTCAATAATAGTTTGTAATGGATTATTGGCAAGCGGATATTAAGTAGGAATATTCCAGTAATTTTGTCGGACTCATCTTGGGCTTGTCACGAAGTTGTGAGACTAATGGCAGTAATTAACGGGCGTAGGGAAATTTCCTGCACTTCCATGGGAAGGCAAGTGTAGGAAGCTCAGTGTGGGCGGGGTGACAGAAAGACGAAAATGAGCGCGTAAAAAGCAAGCGGGGAGCCGCTGGGGCTCCCCGTCATACCGGTATCAGCTGTTAGGCAGCAGACGGCAGGTGATGCTTTTGATGTAGCGGGTTTCAGCGATGGCCGGGTGCACCGGATGGTCCGGGCCCTGGCCGCCACGCTCGAGCATCTGGATGTTGCGATCCAGGTGACGGGCGCTGGTCAGCAGGATGTTCTGCAGATCGTCTTCCGGCAGGTGCATCGAACACGAAGCGCTGACCAGAATGCCGTCCTTGTTGAGCAGGCGCATGGCTTGCTCGTTCAGGCGACGGTAGGCGCCTTCGCCGTTTTTCATGTCTTTCTTGCGTTTGATGAACGCTGGCGGATCGGCCACGATCACGTCGAAACGCTCTTCGCTGGCTTTCAGTTCCTTCAGGGCTTCGAAGACGTCGCCTTCGATGCAGGTCATCTTGTCGGCGAAACCGTTCAGCGCAGCGTTACGCTCAACGCCGTCGAGGGCGAAGGCCGACGCATCGACACAGAACACTTCGCTGGCGCCGAATGCGGCAGCCTGCACACCCCAGCCACCGATGTAGCTATAGAGGTCGAGCACGCGTTTGCCTTTGGCGTATGGCGCCAGGCGTGCGCGGTTCATGCGGTGGTCGTAGAACCAGCCGGTTTTCTGGCCTTGAATGACCGGTGCTTCGAACTTCACGCCGTTCTCTTCCAGCGCCACCCACTCCGGCACCAGACCGAACACGGTTTCGACGTAGCGGTTGAGGCCTTCGGCATCACGCGCAGCGGAATCGTTCTTGAACAGGATGCCGCTTGGCTTGAGCACTTGGGTCAACGCGGCGATCACGTCGTCTTTATGCGCTTCCATGGTCGCCGAGGCGATCTGCACCACCAGAATGTCGCCGAAACGGTCAACCACCAGGCCCGGCAGCAGGTCGGAGTCACCGTAAACCAGACGATAGAACGGCTTGTCGAACAGGCGCTCGCGCAGCGACAGGGCTACGTTGAGGCGGTGCACCAGCAGGGATTTGTCCAACGGCAGCTTGATGTCGCGCGACACCAGACGGGCACAGATCAGGTTATTCGGGCTCATCGCCACGATGCCCAGCGTTTTGCCGCCGGCGGCTTCGAGGATCGCCTGATCGCCGGCCTTGAAGCCGTGCAATGGGGTGGCGGCCACATCGATTTCGTTGCTGTAGACCCACAAGTGGCCGTTGCGCAGGCGACGGTCGGCGTTGGCTTTGAGGCGCAGGCTAGGCAGGGACATGACGTCGCTCCGGAAAAAAGAGCGGGAGTATAGCGTGTTGCGACTTGTGCCGGGTTTGATGAGCGATGAAACGCTGATGGCCCCTTCGCGAGCAAGCTCGCTCCCACAGGGGATTTACGGCCTACACAAGACCAGTGTGGGAGCGACGGTGCGACGATTCGACTTGCTCGCGAAGGCGGTTTTGACTTCTACGCCGAAAGTGCGTCGATCAGCTCCTTGTTGAACGCCGGAATATCATCCGGCTGGCGGCTGCTGATCAAGTGACCGTCCTTGACCACTTCTTTATCGACCCAATTGGCCCCGGCATTGACCAGATCATCCTTGAGCGTTTTGTAACTGGTCATGGTCTTGCCGTTGACCAGCCCGGCCGAGATCAGCAGCCAGCCGCCATGGCAGATCACCGCAATCGGTTTGCCGGCCGAGGCGCCGGTCTTGACCAAGTGTTGGGCATCCTGATCGATGCGGATGGTGTCGGAATTCTGCACGCCGCCCGGCAGGACGATTGCGTCGTACTGCTCGCTGCTGGCGCTTTGAAAGGTCTGGTCGACGTTGAAATCGTCCGCCGGTTTGTCGTGGTTCCAGCCTTTGACCTTGCCAGCTTCAGCC
Source organism: Pseudomonas fluorescens (assembly GCF_001648775.1). Lineage (GTDB taxonomy): Bacteria > Pseudomonadota > Gammaproteobacteria > Pseudomonadales > Pseudomonadaceae > Aquipseudomonas > Aquipseudomonas fluorescens_M. The sequence continues at coordinate 76,162 of NZ_LVEJ01000001.1, read as the reverse complement.
GACAGTATGTCGACTTGGGCACCAGCCTGTTCCAGGGCCTGCTTGGGACCTGTCAATTCAACCTGTTCGAAACCATCGGTTACCAAAAAAGCGACGCGCTTGCCATTGAGTGAGGTGGCCATCGATAAGCTCCTGAGTCTGCGGGAATTTACTGGCGCAGCAGACAGAAATTGTCCGGCGCGCCTTACAAAATCCGAAGCCTGAGCTTGAATGAAAGTTCCTCCGATATGCCCATCGGTGTGTCGTCCTGCGGTTTCAACGGTTAGAATCGCCGCCTGTCCCAGAGTGTGTACTTATGTCCCAAGAGCTGACCACCGAACAGATTCAACAATCGCTGCAAGGCATCAGTGTGCCGGCGCAACCGCAGATCATGGTGGATCTGCAAATGGAGCAGTACATGCCTGATCCGGACCTGGAGGTGATCGCCAAGCTGATCGCTCAGGATCCTGGCCTGTCCGGCTCGTTGCTGAAAATCGTCAACTCGCCGTATTACGGCTTGAGCAACAAGATCACCTCGATTCAACGCGCGGTGAACCTGTTGGGCAGCCGCTCGATCATCAACCTGATCAACGCGCAGTCGATCAAGGGCGAGATGAACGACGACACCATCGTCACCCTCAACCGTTTCTGGGACACCGCCCAGGATGTGGCGATGACCTGCCTGACCCTGGCCAAGCGCGTCGGTACTCAGGCCGGCGACGAGGCGTATGCCTTGGGCCTGTTCCACGATTGCGGCGTGCCATTGATGCTGCAACGGTTCCCCAATTACATGTCGGTGCTGGAAAAGGCGTACGCCAACGCCAGCGCCGAATGCCGGGTCGTCGACACCGAGAACAGCGAGTTCAACACCAACCACGCGGTGGTCGGTTACTACACGGCCAAGTCCTGGCGCCTGCCCGAGCATGTCAGCGCGGCCATCGCCAATCACCACAATGCCCTGGCGATCTTCAGCGATGAGTCGTCGCGCAACAGTCAGCTGAAAAACCTGTTGGCGATCCTGAAGATGGCCGAGCACATTTGCGCTTCGTATCGCGTGCTGGGCAACCAGACCGAAGATTTCGAATGGAACGCCGTCGGGCCGCTGGTGCTCGACTATGTAGGACTGTCGGATTACGACTTCGAAACCCTCAAACAAACGATCCGCGACCTCGGCGCGCATTGATCCGAGGACGCCATGCCTGAACTGCCGGAAGTCGAAACCACCCGTCGCGGGATCGCCCCGCATCTGGAAGGCCAGCGTGTCAGTCGGGTCATCGTGCGTGATCGGCGGCTGCGCTGGCCGATTCCAGAAGACCTCGATGTGCGCCTGTCAGGGCAGCGCATCGTGCTGGTCGAGCGACGCGCCAAGTATCTGTTGATCAATGCCGAAGTGGGCACGCTGATCAGCCATTTGGGCATGTCGGGCAATTTGCGTCTGGTCGAAGTCGGTTTGCCGGCGCTCAAGCATGAACACGTCGATATCGAACTGGAGTCGGGGCTGGCGCTGCGCTATACGGACCCGCGACGGTTCGGTGCGATGTTGTGGAGTAACGACCCGCTCAATCACGAACTGCTGATCCGTCTCGGCCCGGAGCCGTTGACCGATCTGTTCGATGGCGAGCGGCTGTTCCAGTTGTCGCGCGGGCGTTCGATGGCAGTCAAGCCGTTCATCATGGACAACGCGGTGGTGGTTGGGGTCGGCAATATTTACGCGACCGAAGCATTGTTTGCCGCCGGGATCGACCCACGTCGCGAGGCCGGAGGCATTTCTCGGGGGCGCTATCTGAAATTGGCGATCGAGATCAAACGTATTCTGGCCGCCGCCATCGAGCGCGGTGGCACCACGTTGCGTGATTTCATCGGTGGTGACGGCCAGCCGGGCTATTTTCAGCAGGAGCTATTTGTCTACGGCCGCGGCGGTGAGCACTGCAAGGTCTGTGGCACCGGTCTGCGCGAAGTGAAGCTGGGTCAGCGCGCCAGTGTGTTCTGCCCGCGCTGCCAGAGCTGAGGCAAAAAGCTGAAAAGGTCCTACGGTCTATAGTGAGTTGTCTCACTGTTCAGCCCGAAGGATCGTGCCATGAAGTCCTTGCAAGCCCTCGTTGTTGCACTGCTGCTGTGTTCCAGTCTGGCTGTTCAGGCCACGGAAAACGGCAGCGGTGATCCGCGCTACACCATCCAGAATCCCCCGGCCTACGCGATGATCGGCGATTTGCTGATTGCCCGACCTTTATTGGTGGTGGCGACGGTGATCGGTGCGGGGGCGTTTGTCGTGTCGTTGCCGTTTACCGCGCTGGGTGGCGGGATTGGCGATGCCGGGCAGGCGCTGGTGGTTGATCCGGCGAAAGCGGCGTTTGTGCGGTGTCTGGGGTGTATCGGGGAGGGGTTTGAGCAGCGCGAGTGAGTTGATCAGGGTTTTGCGGTGCTGCTGATGGCCCCTTCGCGAGCAGGCTCGCTCCCACTTTGGAACGCATTTCAAAAGTGGGAGCGAGCCTGCTCGCGAAGAGGCCCGAACGGACGCTGAAGGCTTAGGCCTTGCCGGTGATCAGGCGGTACTTCTCCATCAACTGTTCTTCAGTCTCCGGATGCGCCTCGTCCAGCGGGATGCAATCCACCGGGCAAACCTGCTGGCACTGCGGTTCGTCGTAGTGGCCGACGCACTGGGTGCACAGGTTTGGGTCGATCACGTAGATCTCTTCGCCTTGGGAAATGGCGGCGTTCGGGCACTCGGGTTCGCAGACGTCGCAGTTGATGCAATCGTCGGTGATGATCAGGGACATGCTAACTCCAGCCGGGGCGGCAGGCCCGGGCGCTATAAATCAATGCGCGCAATTGTGCCGCATTGGCGCCCGCAGTGCACGCGGGCGCCGTTTGAACGGTCGTTACTTCTTGAAGCGCAGGGTCAGCGCGTCAGCCACGGCCGGGTGGACGAACTTGCTGATATCGCCGCCCAGCGCGGCAATTTCCCGTACCAGCGTCGAGGAAATGAACGAATAACGCTCGGATGGGGTGAGAAACAGGCTCTCGACATCCGGGGCCAACTGGCGGTTCATGTTGGCCAGCTGGAATTCGTATTCGAAGTCCGACACCGCGCGCAGACCACGCAGGAACACATTGGCGTTCTGCTCTTTGGCGAAATGCGCCAGCAGCGTCGAGAAGCCGACCACTTCCACATTCGGCAGGTGTTTGGTGACCTCGCGAGCCAGTTCGACCCGTTGTTCCAGCGGGAACAGCGGGTTTTTCTTCGGGCTGGCAGCGACCGCAATGATCACGTGATCGAACAGGCGCGAGGCGCGTTCGACCAGATCGCCATGGCCCTTGGTAATAGGGTCGAAGGTACCTGGGTACAACACTCGGTTCATCGCGTCGTCCTGGCGGGAGTCCGTTGGGGAGTCGGATGGTATCGCAGCCGTCCCGGTCGGCCAAGTCGCCTGTTGGGTAAGAAAGCACTATAGACGATCGCAATAATGGGTTTTTTCACGGGTTTTTCAGCCTGTCGGCGAGTGCTGTCGCCAGTTGCGCGGTCAGGCCATACACCGACAGCTGCGGGTTGGCGCCGATGCTGGTGGGGAACAGTGAGCCGTCATGGATCGACAGATTAGCCAGTTGATGATGGCGGCCGAGGCTGTCGGTGACGGCGCTTTTCGGCTCTTCACCCATCGCGCAGCCGCCCATGACGTGGGCACTGCCCAGTCGCGTGCGATACAGCTCCAGGCTCAAACCGTCGATCAACGTGCGCGCTTCAGCCAGGGTTTTCACGTAGCGCGCGTCGGCGTGCATCGGCATTACCGATTTCGCGCCGCCGGCGAACTGGATTTCGGCCATGACCTGAAACGCCCGGCGCAAGCCTTCCCAGGCATAGGGCGAAACCTGATAGTCGAGCACCGGCGAACCGTCACCGCGTAATTCGACCGAGCCACCGGTACTGTCCGGGTGGAAGCCGTCGCGCAACAAGGCGAGCATGGCGTGGGTGTGCGGCAGGTCGGCCATGTGTTGCGCGCTCTCCTGACCAAAACCGCCGAGCAGCGTGGCGGCCAGCGCCGGGTGCAATGGCGGCACTTCCAGTTTGAAAGCCATCGGCCCGGTGGTGCCGTCCTTCCATTGGAAATGATCGGAATAAATCGACTGCGGCGCCCCGTAAAACGGGTTGATGACTTCATCGAAGCGCGCGGCGGACATGTTCACCGGGTGCAGGAAGGTGCGTTTCCCCAGATTTTTATGCGGGTCCGGGGCGTCCGAGCGCAGCAACAGCGCCGGGCTGTTGATGCCCCCGCCGGCCAGCACGTAATGCCGCGCCTTGACAGTGATGTTGCGCCCGGTCGGTGCGACGCAGCGCTCGTCCATCGCCACGCAGTGCAGGCCGGTGACCTTGTCGCCATTGATCAGCAGTTTCTCCGCTCGGGCCAGATAGAGCAGTTCTCCACCCTTTTCCAACGTCGCCGGAATGGTGGTGACCATCATCGATTGTTTGGCGTTGGTCGGGCAGCCCATGCCGCAGTAACCGAGGTTCCAGCAACCGCGCACGTTGCGCGGGATCACGTGCCAGCTATAGCCGAGTTGCTCACAGCCTTTGCGGATCACGTCGTTGTTGGCATTGGGCGGGACCATCCACGGCGCGACGCCGAGGCGCTGTTCCATTTTCTCGAACCACGGCGCCATGTCGGCGGCACTGTGGCCTTTGACGTTGTGCTCCCTGGCCCAGTGTTCAAGCGTCGGTTCGGGCGTGCGAAAGCTCGATGTCCAGTTGATCAACGTCGTGCCGCCGACCGCGCGACCTTGCAGGATGGTGATCGCACCGTCCTTGCTCATGCGACCGATGCCTTCCTGGTACAGGCTGCTGTAGGCCTTGTCTTCGAGCATTTTGAAGTCGGAGCTGGTTTTCAGCGGACCCTCTTCAATCAGCAGGACTTTGTAGCCGGCGGCGCTGAGGATTTCAGCGGTGGTGCCGCCACCCGCGCCGCTGCCGATGATGGCCACGTCGGCTTCAAGGGTCAGGTCGTCGGTGAGTTGCGCGCCGTTGTAGGTTTTCCAGCCTCGGGCGAGGCCTTCGCGGAACGGGTCGGGTACGGGCATCGATCAGCTTCTCTTTATTATTTTTGGATGCAAGGTGTGGCGGCTGGCCCCTTCGCGAGCAAGCTCGCTCCCACATTGGAGTGCGAACCCCTGTGGGAGCGAGCTTGCTCGCGAAAGCCGCGCCGCCGGTCTCAAACGGTAGGCGGGCCGGGATAACCGCAATGCGCCCAGGCTTCTGCGCGGGTGTACCAGGCCATCATCACCATCTGCTGCAACGAGCTATGCCCCATGCGCAGCAGGCTCAACGAGCTGTTTTCCCAGCGATCGAGGAAATTGCGCATCGCCTCCGGGCTGGCATTTTCCCAACTGCCCCAGATCCCGGTGAGCGGCCCGCGCGTCACGGCCATGCCCAGTACATCGAACAGTTGCCGGGTGAGTTTGAGCATTTCCGGCGACAAGTGATCGAGGCTGTAGTCCAGTGATTTCAGCGTGCCTTCAACCGCGCCCGGCATTTTCTCGACCGCCACGGCGCCGTCGAGCATCACCGGGATCAGCGCGTGCAAAAACAGCAGGTCGCCGTCGCGTAGCGCGATGAAACCGTTAGCCGCAACGCTCGACGAGCAGCCACTGAGGCTGGCGCCGAGCCCGGCAGTGGCAAGGAAAGCCGTGGCGCCGAGGCTGAATTTCAGCAGGCCACGGCGCGACAGCGCAGGTGTTTCGGTCAGGCTTGGGTGCATTGTTTTTATTACCCGGCGGTGACGAACGTTAGCGGATGAACAGCTTCTGGATCAGTTTCTGAATCGATTTGCCGTACGGCGGGTAAATCAGTTTGGCCGCGTTGAAGCGCTGTTTTATCAATACGCCCTTGGCCTTGCTGAACGTCAGGAAACCTTCATGGCCGTGATAGTGGCCCATACCCGAAGGACCAATGCCACCGAACGGCATATCGTCCTGCGCCACGTGCAGCAAGGTGTCGTTCAGGCAAACACCGCCGGAGTGGGTTTCGTGCAGCACGCGATTCTGTTCACGTTTGTCGTAGCCGAAGTAGTAAAGAGCCAGAGGACGTGGCCGCTGATTGATGTAAGCAAATGCCTGCTGCAAATCCTGATACGGCACGATCGGCAGCAACGGGCCAAAGATCTCGTCCTGCATCACGGTCATCTCGTCGCTGACATTCAACAGCACACTGTGCGGCATGCGTCGGCCCTGACCTTGCTCGAACAGTGGAATCAGTAACGCGCCTTTGCTGGTCGCGTCGCTGACATAACCGTTCAGTCGCGCCAGTTGGCGTTCGTTGATGATCGCCGTGTAGTCCGGGTTGTCGGCGAGGTTCGGGTAAAAACTCTGCACGGCCTGGCGATAGGCTTCGACGAAAGCGCCGACGCGGTCTTCCGGCACCAACACGTAATCGGGCGCGACGCAGGTTTGTCCGGCGTTCAGGGTTTTGCCGAAGGCGATGCGCTCGGCCGCGTCCTTCAGCGGCACGTCATGGGAGACGATCGCCGGGGATTTGCCGCCCAGTTCCAGGGTCACGGGCGTAAGGTTTTCAGCAGCGGCGCGCATCACGTGCTTGCCGACGCTGGTGGAGCCGGTGAACAGCAGATGATCGAAGGGCAGGCGCGAGAAAGCGACGCCGACGTCAGCCTCGCCGAGCACCACGCAGACCAGATCTTCGGGGAACACCCGCGCCAGCAATTGCTTGAGCAGCAGCCCGGTGGCCGGGGTCGATTCGCTGAGTTTGAGCATCACCCGGTTGCCCGCTGCCAATGCCCCGACCAACGGTCCGATGGCCAGATACAACGGGTAATTCCACGGCACGATGACGCCGACCACGCCCAGCGGCTGATAAACCACTTTCGCCGAGGCGGGCTGGAAGGCGATGCCGACCTTGCGCGGCGAGGCTTTCATCCAGCGCTTGAGATGGCGGCTGGCGTAATGAATGCCGTGCAGGCTCGGCATCAATTCGGCGAGCAGGGTCTCGTCGGCGCTGCGGTGACTGAAATCCGCACTGATCGCCTCGATCAACGCCTGGCGCTCGCTGCTGAGCAAATCGCGCAGGGTTTTCAGCCATTGCTGGCGCTGAGCGGCCGGCGGCATCGGGTTGGCGGCATACGCGGCGCGTTGCACGGCGAACAACCGGTCGAGCGCTTCGAGTGGCTGTTGCAGCGTTTGCAGGTAGGCAATGTCGGCAGTCATCAAAGGCTCCGGTTTTATTGTAGTGAGGACTTTTTAGAGTCTATGCTCTAGAAAGTCAAATGACTTCCTTGCGCAGCTTTGTTTTATCCATTTCCGGATAGGTCGTAAGATGCCGGTCACCGCACTCTGAATTAAAGCTCAAGCCATGGCCCCACGAATAAAAACCAGCGAGCGCATCGTTCAGAACAGTCTCGAGCTGTTCAATCAGCAGGGCGAGCGCAGCATCAGCACCAATCACATTGCGGCCCATATGGAGATTTCTCCGGGCAACCTGTACTACCACTTCCCTAACAAGCAGGCGATCATCGCCGTGCTGTTCAGTGAGTACGAAGCCTTGGTGGACAGCTTTCTGCGCCCGCCACAGGGGCGCGCCGCGACGGTTGAAGACAAGCGTTTCTATCTCAAGGAACTGCTCTCGGCGATGTGGCGTTACCGCTTTCTGCACCGCGATCTCGAACACTTGCTCGACAGCGACGCAGAACTGGCCGCCCGGTATCGGCGCTTTTCCCAGCGCTGCGTGATTCAGGGTGCGGCGATCTACGAAGGCTTTGTCGCCGCCGGGATCCTGAAAATGGACCGCGTGCAGATCGAATCCCTGACCCTCAACGCGTGGATCATCCTGACCTCGTGGGTTCGCTTTCTGTGCACCACCCGCGAGAACTCCAATCACCTCAGTGAGCAGGCCGTTAAACGCGGTGTGTATCAAGTGCTGGTGCTGGAGGCCGGTTTTGTTACCGAGCAGGCGCGGGACGCGGTCAACGCGCTGTTCGACGAGTTCTACGTACCCTTGGCCCAGGCGCTCGAAGACGTAAAGTAAACATTCCCGATGCAACTCCACAGGAGCTCGTTATGCCGATTGCGCAGTTGATCAGCCCGCCAGCACTGGATGCCCGCAAAGAACAGCCGGGGCTGGTGATTCTCGATTGTCGTTTTGCCCTTGAAGACCCGGATTACGGTCAGCGCAGCTACGCCGAAGGGCATATTGCCGGAGCGAGCTTCGCCGACCTTGAGCGCGATCTCAGCGGCAAAGTGGTCAAAGGCGTCACCGGTCGTCATCCGCTGCCCGAACCGGCAGAGTTGATCGAGCGCCTGCACGCGTGGGGCATCAACGACGACAGCGACGTGGTTTTGTATGACGACGGCCCCGGTGCCTACGCGGCGCGCGCATGGTGGTTGCTGGCGTGGCTGGGCAAGCGCGACGGCGTGTTCATTCTCGATGGCGGCCTCAAGGCCTGGCACGCGGCGGGTCTGCCGCTGAGTCTGGATGCACCGACGGTTACCCGTGGCAATCTCAATGGCGAGCCGGACATGAGCCTGCTGCTCAGCGCCGACCAATTGCAGCAGCGCCTCGGCCAGTCGACGCTGACGCTGATCGATGCCCGGGCGTTGCCGCGCTTCAAGGGCGAAGTGGAGCCGATTGATCCGGTTGCCGGGCATATTCCCGGCGCGCTATGCGCGGCGTTCACCGACAACCTGGGCAGTGACGGGCGATTCCTGCCGGCCGATCAGCTCAAGCAGCGTTTTGCGGCCAAGCTCGGTGAGCGTTCGCCGTCGGAGCTGGTCGCCTATTGCGGCTCCGGAGTGACCGCGTGTCATAACCTGTTTGCGTTGTGCCTGGCGGGTTACCCGTTGGGGGCGTTGTATGCCGGGTCTTGGAGTGAGTGGATCAACGAACCTGCTCGCGGCATCGCCACCGGCGAATAACCAATACAAATCCCCCTGTGGGAGCGAGCCTGCTCGCGAAGGCGTCAGATCAGTCGACATCAATGTTGAGTGAGCGACCGCTTTCGCGAGCAGGCTCGCTCCCACATTGGTTATGGGGTGTCTGAGGGAGTCTGTCGGGCGCTGCGATAGGCGGCGGGTCCGACGCCATAAGCCTGTTTGAACTGTCGGCTCAAATGGCTCTGGTCGGCAAAACCCAATTGCGTGGCGACTTCCAGTGGCAGGCAACCGCTCTGCAACAGGGCGCGTGCCTGGGCAATGCGCTGTTGCATCAGCCAGGTGTGCGGCGGCATGCCGGTCGCACGGCGGAACACCCGGGCGAAGTGGAAGGGCGACAGATTGACCGCCGCGGCGAGCTCTTCCAGCGATGGCGGCGCGGCCAGTTGCGCGTGCAGCAATTCCTTGCCCAGCAGCACCGCGCGGTGCTCTTTGCCAGCCCGACCGGGCACCGGCACTGCCGCGTGACGCTGCAATAGCAGCAACATCATCTCGCGCCACACCGTTTGCTGTTGCAGGGCGGTCGCCGGGCTTTCCAGCAAACGGTGCAGTTGCGCAAACCCGCTGACCAGATCCGCATCGCGATACAGCGTGGCGCCAAACGCCGGCAGGCTTGTGCTGGACAGTTCCAGTTCATCCAGCAGCGAAACGATCTGTGACGTGTCGGGATAAAACGCCCGATACAACCAACCATCCTCAGTGCCTTTGTGCCCGGTGTGCAATTCGTCCGGATTGATCAGCACCAGCGTGCCGCTGCCGGCCAGATGTTCGGCGCCGCGATAGCGGTAGCGCTGGGCGCCGGCCATGATCATGCCGATCACGAAGCCGTCGTGCACATGCGGGGCGAAACGATGATCGATGTAGCGTGCCGACAACAGTTCGACGCCGGCCAGTGGCGCGGTTTGCCAGAAATGGATCGACTCGCCGTGATCGCTCATGTGGGCACGCTGGCCAGCCATTGCGGGATACGACGTTCGAGGTAATAACCGGGCCGGCGCACAGAGCCGTCGACGAATCCGACGTGGCCGCCGCGTGGCTGCAACTCAAACGCGGTCGAGGCCGACAGTTCACTGGCCTGCGGCAAACTGTGCGGGAACACGAACGGATCGTCCGCCGCCTGGATGATCAGGGTTGGCGTGCGGATTTCGCCAAGGAAATAGCGACTCGACGCCCGCCGATAGTAATCCTCGGCATCAGTAAAACCGTGCAGCGGCGCCGTCACCCGGCCATCGAAATCCCAGAACGTGCGCATGTTCTCCAGCGAACCCAGCGCCGCTAGCGCTGCCAGTCCATCCTCGCGCCCATCGTGCTGAAACTGCCGTTGCTTGTTCTTGATGTAGGCGACCATCTCGCGCATGAAGTGCGCCTGATAGACCTTGGAAAAGCCCTGGCCAATACGATCGGCGCATTGATCAAGACGAAACGGCACCGACACCGCCACTGCACCGAGTACACCGCTGGCGCTGCCGGTTTCCCCAAGATGCTTGAGCAGCACATTACCGCCCAACGAATAGCCGACGGCATACAACGGGGCTAAAGGGCGTTTGGCGCGTAGGTGTTTGATGGTTTCGGCGAGGTCTTCGCTGGCGCCGGAATGGTAGCTGCGCGGCAAAAGATTGGGTTCGCCGGAGCAGCCCCGCCAGTTCAGCGCAACGCTGGCCCAGCCTTGGTCGGCCAAGGCCTTTTGCACACCCGCCACATAGGGCGAATTGGAGGAACCGGTGAGGCCATGCAGCACCAGCACCAGTGGCGCATCGGCGGTATGTGGACCGTGCCAGTCGAGATCGAGAAAGTCGCCATCCTCAAGCCACAGGCGTTCGCGTTCACGTTCGATATGCACGGTTTTGCGCCACAGCGGTCCCCACAAGGTTTGCAGGTGCGGATTGCCAAGGCCGAAGGCGGGGGTGAAGCGTTCTGAAGGAGGGGACACGATGATTCTCGATGCAGCGCGGCGGCCTCGTTCGAAGCGCGCCGCTTGTTCAAGCCGGTCGGTTAACCGGCGATCTCTGCCGTACGTTGCCACAGCGCGTAGTAAACCCGCCCGGATTTCTGTTCGCGGTGCAGGCGCCAGTTGCCCGGCAGGCCCAGCGTCGATGGCGCCGTTTCACTTTCAGTGTAGATCCACGAGTCGGCGGCCAGCCATTGGCGTTCTTCCAGCAGGGTGCAAACGGCTGGCAGCAGGTTCTGATTGAACGGCGGGTCGAGGAACACCAGATCGAACGCGCTGGCGGTCTGGGTTTCCAGATAGCGCAGGGCGTCGGCGGTCTGTACCTGGCCGTTGGTGCAGCGCAAGGTGCCGAGGTGTTCCTTCAGGCTGGACACCGCGATGTTGCTGGCATCCAGCGCCTGGCCCATGGCCGCGCCACGCGACAGCGCTTCGAGAAACAGCGCGCCGCTGCCCGCGAACGGATCAAGTACTTTGGCCCCTTCAACGTACGGCGCCAGCCAGTTGAACAGGGTTTCCCGCACGCGGTCCGGCGTCGGGCGCAGGCCCGGTGCGTCGGGGAAGCTCAGCTTGCGGCTGCGCCATTGGCCGCCAATGATGCGCAACTGGTTCACACCGTTGTGAACGTTGTGCGCAGGTTTTTTAGGGGAACGAGTCGCCATTAATGCTCCGGAACCCCGAGCGGTTGCTCGGCAGGTTTATCAGATGGGGCCGGTAACGGCTTTTGCGGCACGGTTGGACCCGCGGTGACGATGACCATTTTGTCCGTGCTCAGGTGTTTGTTCAGGGCGTCGCGGACTTGTTCCACGGTCAGGCTTTGCGACTGACGCATGAAGTCGTCCAGATAGCTCAGCGGCAGATTATAGAAGCCCATCGCGCCGAGTTGGCCGACGATATCGGCATTGCTTGCGGTGGACAGCGGGAAGCTGCCGGCCAGTTCGCGTTTGGCGTCGTCGAGTTCTTTCTGCGTCGGCCCGGTTTTCAGGTAGTCGGCGAGCACGTCCTGCACCAGTTTCAGGGTGCCTTCGCTCATTTCCGCGCGGGTTTGGAGGTTGATCATGAACGGGCCACGCGCCTGCATCGGGCTGAAGGCCGAGTACACGCCGTAGGTCAGGCCACGTTTCTCGCGCACTTCGCTCATCAGGCGCGTACCGAAACCGCCGCCACCGAGGATCTGGTTGCCCATCGACAGTGCCGCGTAATCCGGGTCGTCACGGTCGATGCCCAGTTGCGCGAGCAGCAGGTTGGTCTGCTTCGACGGAAACTCGATGTGATTGACGCTGGCTTTCGGTTCCTGCGGTTGCGCGATCTTCGCCAGCGCCGGACCCTTCGGCAGCGCAGAGGAGACCTGATTGGCAATCGCCTCGGCTTCTGCGCGAGACAGATCACCGACCAGCGCGATCACCACGTTGCCAGCGGCGTAGGCCTTGGCGTGGAACTCACGCAATTGCGCGAGGGTGATCTTCGGCACGCTTTGCGGATTGCCGTCGCTCGAATGCGCATACGGGTGATCGCCATACAGACGCTTCATCAGCTCGAGGCTGGCGAGTTTGCCGGGGTTCTGTTTCTGGTATTCGAAACCGGCGAGCATCTGGTTCTTGATGCGCGCGAACGAGTCGGCCGGGAAGGTCGGTTTGCCGACCACTTCCGAGAACAGCTTCAACGCCGGTTCACGTTGCTCTGGCGCACTCAGACTGCGCAGCGAGGCCAGCGCCATGTCCTTGAAAGCACCATTGCCGAAATCCGCACCCAGGCCTTCAAAGCCCTGAGCGATGGCGCCGACGTCTTTACCGGCGACACCTTCGTTGAGCATCGCGTTGGTCAGCACCGCCAGACCCGACGCGCTGCCGTCCTGGCTGCTGCCGGCGGCGAAGATCAGGCGCATGTCGAACATCGGCAGTTCGTGGGCTTCGACGAACAGCACTTTGGCGCCTTCGGCGGTGTTCCAGGTTTGTACGTCGAGTTTGCGACTGGCCGGGGCCTTGCCGTCGAGTTCGGCCAGTGATTGCAGCTTCTGACTGGTTTTGGCGTTGTCGAGGGCTTCGCTGGCTTTGCTGTCAGCACTTGGCGACAGATAGAAAGCAGCGGAGCCGATCACCGCCACGGCGATCAGGCCGAGCAGCATCAGGCGTGGGGTTTTGCGCTCACTCATGGGTCGTCTCCAATGGCAGGACGTGGGCGACGCTGAGACGTTCGCGGGTGAAATACAGCTTGGCGGCGTTCTGGATGTCTTGCGGGGTCACGCTTTCCAGATCGGCAAGTTCGGTGTCCATCAGTTTCCACGACAGGCCGACGGTCTCCAGTTGGCCAATGGCGGTGGCCTGGCTGGTGATCGAATCACGTTCGAAGACCAGGCCGGCAATCACTTGCGCACGCACGCGCTCCAGTTCTGCGGTGGACGGTGCGGTGGTTTTCAGCTGCTCCAGCAGTTTCCACAGACCGGCCTCGGCTTGCGCCATGGTCTTTTTCTTCTGCGTGTTCGGCGTTGCCGACAAGGTGAACAGGCTGTCGCCACGGGTGTAGGCGTCGTAGTTCGACGAACCGCCGGAGACCAGTTCTTCGCCGCGCTCCAGTTGTGTCGGGATGCGACCGCTGTAGCCGCCGTCGAGCAGCGCCGAGATCAGGCGCAGGGCGTTGACCGAGCGCTTGTCTTCAGCGGTGGCGATGCTTGGCACGTTGAAGCCGAGCATCAGGCTAGGCAGTTGTGTCTGCACGTGCAGAGTGATCTGGCGTTCACCTGGCTCGGCCAGTTCCAGTGGTTTTTTCGCCGGTGGCACGTCGCGCTTGGCGATCGGGCCGAAGTAGCGTTGGGCGAGGGTTTTCACTTCGTCCGGGGTGACATCGCCGACCACCACCAGCGTGGCGTTGTTCGGCACGTACCAGGATTGGTACCAGTGGCGCAGCTCTTCAACCTTCATGCGGTCGAGGTCGGCCATCCAGCCGATGGTCGGCGTGTGATAGCCGCTGGCCGGGTAGGCCATGGCCTTGTAGCGCTCGTAAGCCTTGGACATCGGCTTGTCATCGGTGCGCAAGCGGCGCTCTTCCTTGATGACTTCGATTTCCTTGGCGAACTCGTCGGCCGGCAGGCGCAGATTGGCCATGCGGTCGGCTTCCAGTTCAAAGGCTACGCCCAGACGGTCGCGGGCCAGCACCTGGTAATAAGCGGTGAAGTCGTCGCTGGTGAAGGCGTTCTCTTCGGCGCCCAGATCACGCAGGATCAGCGAGGCTTCGCCGGGGCCGACTTTCTCGCTGCCCTTGAACATCATGTGCTCGAGCGCGTGAGACAGACCGGTCTGGCCCGGGGTTTCGTAGCTGGAGCCGACCTTGTACCAGACCTGCGAGACCACCACTGGCGCGCGATGGTCTTCGCGCACGACGACCTTGAGGCCGTTGTCGAGGGTGAATTCGTGGGTCGGTTGCGGGTCGGCCGCCAGGGCCGAAAGGGGCAGGCAGACTGTGCTGAGCAGCAGGCCTGCGGCGCGGCGGGCTAGAGCATTCATTCGTTTTTTAACCTGTTGGGCTGCCCGCTTGGTCTTAGCGTCGGCGGGCGAGAGGGTGCTAGGATACTGATCCGTTTTACTGGCGGCCACGCCTATCAAGCCACTGATCGGTCGATAGGTTGTATGGGTTCCCGGCAGAAGCTTTGAGTTTGTCAGCTAAACTCTGCGTTTTCGCCGACGATGCCGTTCCAGTCCTTCGTATTAATCGACCTTTGAGGTGCCTGTGGCGCCTCGACAAAATGTTGCGCGTGAACAAGCTGGATGAAACACAGTCTGTTCTGCATCGAATATTTATTTGCCGGGGCGCCCTTATGGCGCGTCGCTACCGTGAGATAGCCGTCCTCCATGTTTGGTTCCAACGACGACAAGAAGACCCCAGCTGCGGCTGGCGAGAAGAAAAGCCTGTTCGGATGGCTGCGTAAGAAACCGCAGGAACCCGTCGTCGAACAGCCGCCCGCGATTCCTGAACCCGCTCCCGCGCCGGCTCCGGTAATAGAAGAAGAGCCGGCACCGATTGTCCTGCCGATTGCCGAGCCGGTGCTGCAACCGGTTGAGCCAGAGCCTGAGCCAGAAGCGCCTGAGGCGGCTGAACTGCCGCTGACGCCGGCGGCTGAGCCGTGGCTGACCTTGCCGGTGGCGGAAGAGCCGGTGGCATTGGTTGAAGAGGCTGCGGCACACATCACGCCAGTGATCCCTGCGCCTGCCGCGTTTGTGCCTGAAGTGGCGCCAGCGCTTGTGGTTGAGCCCGAACCTGCGCCTGCACCGGTCGTTGCTGCTCCAGTTACGCCAATCGAAGTGGTTGCTGAAGCGCCCGTCGAAGCCCCACGCACCGAAGAAACCAAAGCCGGTTTCTTCGCCCGCCTCAAGCAAGGCCTGTCGAAAACCAGCGCGAGCATCGGCGAGGGCATGGCCAGCCTGTTCCTCGGCCGCAAAACCATTGACGACGATCTGCTCGACGACCTCGAAACTCGTCTGCTCACCGCCGACGTCGGTGTCGAAGCCACCACGCAGATCATCCAGCGCCTGACCCAGAAGGTTGCTCGTAAGGAATTGGCCGACGCCGACGCGCTGTACAAATCCCTGCAGGCCGAGCTGGCCGCGATGCTCAAACCGGTCGAACAACCGCTGAAAATCGTCTCGCAGAACAAGCCTTTCGTGATTCTGGTCGTCGGCGTCAACGGCGCCGGCAAGACCACCACCATCGGCAAACTGGCGAAGAAGCTGCAACTGGAAGGCAAGAAAGTCATGCTCGCCGCCGGTGACACCTTCCGCGCCGCTGCCGTGGAGCAATTGCAGGTCTGGGGCGAGCGCAACAAGATTCCGGTGATCGCCCAGCACACCGGCGCTGACTCGGCTTCGGTGATCTTCGACGCCGTGCAGGCCGCCAAGGCCCGTGGCATCGACGTATTGATCGCTGACACCGCCGGTCGTCTGCACACCAAAGATAACTTGATGGAAGAGTTGAAAAAGGTTCGCCGAGTGATCGGCAAGCTCGATGCCGACGCGCCGCACGAAGTGCTGCTGGTGCTCGACGCCGGTACTGGCCAGAACGCCATCAACCAGGCCAAGCAATTCAACCAGACCGTCGAACTGACCGGTCTGGCGCTGACCAAGCTCGACGGTACCGCCAAGGGCGGGGTGATTTTCGCCCTGGCCAAGCAATTCGGCCTGCCGATCCGCTACATCGGCGTCGGTGAAGGCATCGATGATTTGCGTACTTTTGAAGCCGAACCCTTTGTCCAGGCACTGTTTGCCGAGCGGGAGCGTTCATGATTCGTTTCGAACAGGTCGGTAAACGCTACCCGAACGGTCACGTCGGCTTGCATGAGCTGAGCTTTCGAGTCCGTCGTGGCGAGTTCTTGTTTGTTACCGGCCACTCCGGTGCCGGTAAATCCACCTTGTTGCGCCTGCTGCTGGCGATGGAACGTCCGACCAGCGGCAAACTGCTGTTGGCCGGGCAAGACCTGAGCACCATCAGCAACGCGCAGATTCCGTTCCTGCGCCGGCAGATCGGCGTGGTGTTTCAGAATCACCAGTTGCTGTTCGATCGCACCGTGTTCAACAACGTCGCCTTGCCGCTGCAGATTCTTGGCTTGTCCAAGGCCGAAATCGCCAAGCGTGTCGATTCGGCACTTGAGCGCGTGGCGCTGTCGGATAAAACCGATCTGTACCCGGGCGATCTGTCCACCGGTCAGCAACAGCGCGTCGGCATTGCCCGCGCCATCGTGCATCGTCCGGCCTTGCTACTGGCGGACGAGCCGACCGGTAACCTCGACCCGCGTCTGGCGGCGGAAATCATGGGCGTGTTCGAAGACATCAACCGTCTCGGCACCAGCGTGCTGATCGCCAGTCACGACCTGGCGCTGATCGCGCGCATGCGTCACCGCATGCTGACCCTGCAACGCGGCCGATTGATTGGCGACGGGGAGGCCGGCGAATGAGTGCGACACGCAGTCCGAAGGTTTCCGAGCGCGTGGCCCCGAAAGCCGCTGATCCGCAGCCGCCAAAGAAGAAAAAGCACGACGATGACGATGGCCCGGATTTCGCCACGCTGTTTCGTGCGTGGATCGAAAGCCATCGCGCCAGCCTGCTCGACAGCCTGCGCCGCTTGGGCAAACAGCCGATCGGCAGCTTCTTCACCTGCATGGTGATGGCGGTCGCACTGAGCCTGCCGATGGGGCTTTCGCTGTTGCTCAACAACGTCGAGCGTCTCGGCGGTTCGTGGCAGCGGGCGGCGCAGATCTCGCTGTACCTGCAACTCGACGCCAGCCCGGAGCAGGGAGAGTCGTTGCGTGAACAGATCAAAGGCATGCCCGGCGTAGCTGATGCAGAATATGTCGGCCGCGATCAGGCGCTGGAAGAGTTCCAGCAGCAGTCCGGACTGGGCGAAGCCCTGCGTGAGCTGCCTGAGAACCCGCTGCCGGGCGTGGTGCTGGTGACGCCGAACGAAGTCGACAAGCCGACCCTGGAAGCATTAAGACAAAAACTTTCCGAGCTGCCCAAGGTACAACAGGCGCAACTTGATCTAGTCTGGGTCGAGCGTCTGGCCGCCATCCTCAAGCTTGGCGATCGTTTTGTCTTCGGTCTGACGGTGCTTTTGGTTTCTGCATTACTTTTGGTGATAGGCAATACCATTCGTCTTCATATTGAAAACCGCCGCACCGAGATAGAAGTGATTAAACTCGTCGGCGGCACTGACAGCTATGTGCGTCGTCCCTTCCTTTATATGGGCGCGCTGTATGGCTTCGGTGCGGGACTGTTGTCCTGGGGTGTATTGGCGTTCGGCCTGAACTGGCTGAACGATGCGGTGGTTGGGCTGGCCGGCTTGTACGGCAGTGATTTCGCACTGGCCGGAGTGCCAGTTGCCGACGGTCTGTCGCTCTTGCTTGGCGCGGTGCTGTTGGGTTATATCGGTGCATGGATTGCAGTCGCACGCCATCTCAGGGAGCTGGCGCCGAAGTAGAATCTTTTTTGCGCGTGATTGACCTTGCGGTTTTTATGGGAACTTGTACTTGAATTCCCGGTCAATTTTTCGCAGTGCCGAAAGGCATGAGTTATGTAAGTGGGAGGTTTTTTCGTATGACCAATTCTTTGCAGCCTGCGTATGCGTTGGTTCCGGGTGCGAACCTGGAAGCTTACGTGCACACCGTCAACAGCATTCCATTGCTGACGCCGGAGCAGGAGCGTGAACTGGCCGAGAGTCTCTACTATGAGCAGGATTTGGGGGCGGCTCGGCAGATGGTGCTCGCCCACCTGCGTTTTGTCGTACATATCGCCCGTAGCTATTCCGGCTACGGTCTGGCTCAGGCTGACCTGATCCAGGAAGGTAACGTCGGCCTGATGAAGGCCGTGAAACGTTTCAACCCGGAAATGGGTGTGCGTCTGGTGTCGTTCGCCGTGCACTGGATCAAGGCGGAAATTCACGAGTTCATCCTGCGCAACTGGCGCATTGTGAAAGTCGCGACCACCAAGGCCCAGCGCAAGCTGTTCTTCAACCTGCGCAGCCAGAAGAAACGTCTGGCGTGGCTGAACAACGAGGAAGTCCACCGTGTGGCGGAAAGCCTTGGCGTTGAACCGCGGGAAGTGCGTGAAATGGAAAGTCGCCTGACCGGCCATGACATGGCCTTCGACCCGGCTGCTGAAGCCGACGACGACAGCGCTTTCCAGTCGCCGGCCAACTACCTGGAAGACCACCGGTACGACCCGGCGCGTCAACTGGAAGATGCCGACTGGAGTGACAACTCCAATCACAACCTGCACGAAGCGCTGGAAGTGCTGGACGAACGTAGCCGCGACATCCTCTATCAGCGTTGGCTGGCAGAAGAGAAAGCCACGCTGCACGACCTGGCACAGAAGTACAACGTGTCGGCCGAGCGTATTCGTCAGCTCGAGAAGAGCGCGATGAACAAGCTCAAGTTGTCGATCGCCGCATAACCGGCGCCTCGGCAATAAAAAACGCCCCGATCAGCGATGATCGGGGCGTTTTCATTTCTGGCTTCACACAAAACCTATGTGGGAGCGAGCTTGCTCGCGAAGGCGGAGTGTCAGTCACCGCCACTGCTGAATGACCCACCGCCTTCGCGAGCAAGCTCGCTCCCACAGGGATCTTCAGGGTTTGGAAGATCTTTGATCAGTTATCGAGACCACGGCGCCCGCCGCGAATCGTTGAGCCCCAAAAGATAACTATCCCCACCCAACTGACTCATCTGCTGCCGAATCCACCCGGCCCGGCGCGAGACATAAGCGGTCGGGTGACTGGCACTCCAGACACGCGGGTTTGGCAAAACGGCAGCCAGATAACTAGCCTGCTGCCGTGACAAGGATTTCGCGCTCACGCCAAAGTGATGCCGGGCCGCCGCTTCGGCGCCAAACACCCCGTCATCCCACTCGACGCTGTTCAGATAGACCTCAAGAATCCGCTGCTTGGGCCAGAACACCTCGATCAACGCGGTAAACCACGCCTCGAGCCCTTTACGCAGATAGCTGCGCCCAGCCCACAGAAACAGGTTCTTCGACACCTGCTGACTCAAGGTGCTGGCGCCGCGAATCGAGCCGCCCAACTCGTTGTGCGCCAAGGCAGCCTGGATGGCACTGAAGTCAAAGCCCCAATGCTCGGGAAATTTCTGATCCTCACCCGCCATGACCGCCACTTTGAGGTCATCGGAAATCTCGTCCCACGGCTTCCAGGTACGTTGCAGATCAATCGGCTCGCCATCGACCCAGGATTCGACTTTGCGCTCGACCATCAGCGCCGTGCCCGGCGGCGGCACGAAGCGAAACACCAGCACCAGCAAGATGCTGCCGCCCGCGAACCAGAGCAGGGCCTTCGTGAGACGACGGAAAATAGTACGCAGCATAGAGATGGCTTGGCCGAACCGGTGGAGCGGGCCATTATACAGACCCTGCCGATCGCGTCTGACTGGAGTTCCCAATGCTGCGTGGCTTTTTGATGCTGGCCGCTTTTTTCGGTTTCACCGGGGTCGCTTTGGGTGCGTTCGCCGCCCATGGCCTGAAAAACCGCCTGACACCCGAGTACCTGACGATTTTCCACACGGGCGTGACCTATCAATTGGTGCACACCTTGGCACTGTTCGGTGTGGCGCTGTTGGCCACGCAGATTCAGGGGCGGCTGGTCGCTTGGGCGGGCGTATCGTTCACCGTCGGTATCCTGCTGTTCTCCGGTAGCCTGTACGTGCTCACCACCACCGGCATCAGCAAGCTTGGCATCATCACCCCGTTCGGTGGCCTGGCATTTCTGGCCGGATGGGTTTGCCTGGGGCTCGCCGCCTGGCGCTTGCAAGCAACCGCTTGACGCTTGGTGCTGACCTTTAGGTCATGATCGGGCTAGAATGCCAGCCCCAAAAAATGATGGCGGCGTTGCGCATGCGCATTCAGTTGAACGGTGAATCCCTTGAACTGCCCGACGGTGAAACCGTTGCGGCCCTGATCACTCGTCTGGAACTGACCGGGCGTCGAGTGGCAGTCGAACTCAATCTGGATATCGTCCCGCGCAGCCAGCATGCCGACACCACGCTCAACGACGGCGACAACGTTGAAGTGGTGCACGCCATCGGCGGCGGCTGATCGCCCGGCCCGCGAGGGCACAGAATTCTGCAAGACCCTCACCCCTAAAGAGGATTCCCCATGAGCATCGTTCGTAGCGACAAGCCTTTTGTGCTGGCCGGTCGTACTTACCAGTCGCGTTTGCTGGTCGGTACCGGCAAGTACCGTGACATGGAAGAAACCCGTCAGGCCATCGAAGCCTCGGGTGCCGAGATCGTCACCTTCGCCGTGCGCCGCACCAACCTGGGCCAGATCGAAGGCGAGCCGAACCTGCTCGACGTGCTGTCGCCGGAGCGCTACACCTTCCTGCCAAACACCGCCGGTTGCTACGACGCTATCGAAGCCGTGCGCACCTGCCGCCTGGCCCGTGAGCTGCT
This sequence comes from Pseudomonas fluorescens, assembly GCF_001648775.1. Classification (GTDB taxonomy): domain Bacteria; phylum Pseudomonadota; class Gammaproteobacteria; order Pseudomonadales; family Pseudomonadaceae; genus Aquipseudomonas; species Aquipseudomonas fluorescens_M. The sequence goes on along the minus strand of NZ_LVEJ01000001.1, from coordinate 55,373 downwards.
CGATGGCCACAATCTGGTGAAGCTGGAAGTACTGGCTGACCAAAAGACCCTGTTCCCGAATGTCATCGAAACCCTCAAGGCCGCGGAAACGCTGGTCAAGGAAGGTTTTGACGTGATGGTTTACACCAGCGATGACCCGATCATCGCCCGTCAACTGGCAGAAATCGGCTGCATCGCAGTGATGCCGCTGGCCGGTCTGATCGGTTCCGGTCTGGGGATCTGCAACCCGTATAACCTGCAGATCATCCTCGAAGAAGCCAGAATTCCTGTGTTGGTCGATGCCGGTGTTGGTACTGCCTCCGACGCAACCATCGCCATGGAACTGGGTTGCGATGCGGTGCTGATGAACTCGGCCATCGCCCACGCCCAGCAGCCGGTGATGATGGCTGAAGCCATGAAACACGCCATCGTTGCAGGCCGTCTGGCCTACCTCGCTGGCCGTATGCCGAAAAAACTCTATGCCAGCGCCTCTTCGCCGCTGGATGGTCTGATCAAGTAAGAGCCATTGATGACTGAATCGAACGACACGCCTATCCAGACGGAAGAGGGCGACGAGCGCCAACACCGCCGCATCAAGAGCTTCGTGATGCGCGCCGGGCGCATGACCGAAGGCCAGCAAAAAGGTCTGGATCAAGGCACGCCGCTGTTCGTGCTGCCGCTGACCGATGCGCCGGTGGATTACGACCAAGTGTTTGGCCGTTCGGCACCGCGCTCGCTGGAGATCGGTTTCGGCATGGGCCACTCGCTGCTGGAAATGGCCGCGGCGGCGCCAGATCAGGATTTCATCGGCGTTGAGGTTCACCGCCCCGGTGTTGGTGCGTTGCTCAATGGCGTGCTGACGCAGGGCCTGACCAACCTGCGGGTCTACGATTGCGACGCCATCGAAGTGCTCAACCGCTGCATCGCCGACAACAGCCTCGATCGCCTGATGCTGTTCTTCCCGGATCCGTGGCACAAGAGCCGTCACCACAAGCGTCGCATCGTTCAGGCCTCGTTCGCTGAACTGGTGCGCAGCAAGTTGAAGGTCGGCGGCATTCTGCACATGGCCACCGACTGGGAACCGTACGCCGAATACATGCTGGAAGTGATGAACGTCGCCCCGGGCTACCGCAACCTCGCCGAAGATGGCAAATGCGTACCGCGCCCGGCCGAACGCCCGATCACCAAGTTCGAACGCCGCGGCGAGCGTCTTGGCCATGGCGTGTGGGATCTGAAGTTCGAAAAACTCGCTTAAGCATCACGCAATAAAACCTGTGGGAGCGAGCCTGCTCACGAAAGCGGATGTTCATTCAACACTGATGTTGACTGACACACGTATTCGCGAGCAGGCTCGCTCCCACAGTTGTTTTGGGGTGTTTGTGGGTTTAGCGGCGGTCGGCGACTACGCCTATGAGAACGAGTACTACCAGCAGGACGGGCGCCAGGCTGTAGTTGTTGAACTGGCTCAAGCCCTTGACCACCCACGGCGTGGCGTAGATCAGCGCCGCGCCGCTGCCGATCACGCACAGCAGCGACATCAGCGGCACGCGCAAGGCGCCGGCGATGCTGCCCAGGCGTTGTTCGACCCAGCCTTTGAAGTCGGCGCCGAACAGCACCAGCAGGCAGCCGACCAGCGCCAGGGCGATTTCCGAGAGGTTGCTGCGGCTCCAGCGGGAGACGGTGGCGAGCAGGTCGAGTATCAAATCCATGCGTTTTCCCTTAGCACTGAAATCAGTTCAGAAATTGTTGCAGCAAGTCGTTGAGAAACAGCTGTCCGCGCTCGGTGGCCGCCAGACGTGACGGTTCGACCTGCAACAGACCGCTTTGTTCGGCCGCTGCCCGGCCTTCGGCAAGGCTTTCCAGCGACAGCCCGGTGCGCTCCGGATACAGGAGCGATTCGACGCCGTCAGTCAGGCGCAAAGCGTTCATCAGAAACTCGAACGGCATCTCGTCATTGGTCAGCGCTTTTTCGCCAGCCTGGAAGCTTTTCGCCGGATTCAGATAGTCCTTTGGCAAACGGGTCTTCCAGGTACGAACGATGCGTCCGTCGGGATGACTCAACTTGCCGTGCGCGCCCGCGCCGATGCCGATGAAATCGCCAAAACTCCAGTAATTGAGGTTATGTCGCGCCGGACGCCCGGCCTGTGCATAAGCCGACACTTCGTACTGCGCGTAACCGTGCTCGGCCAGCAGCGCCTGCCCGGCCTCTTGAATGTCCCACAGCGTGTCATCTTCCGGCAGCACCGGCGGCTGGTTCCAGAACACCGTGTTCGGCTCCAGTGTCAGTTGATACCAGGAAATGTGCGTCGGATTCAGCGCGATAGCCTGGCGCAGATCGCTCAGGGCGTCGTCCAGCGACTGATCGGGCAAGCCGTGCATCAAGTCGAGGTTGAAGTTATCGAACCCGGCCTGCCGCGCCATGCCCGCCGCGCGCACCGCTTCATCACCGTTGTGAATGCGGCCCAGCGCCTTGAGCTTTTCCTGCTGGAAGCTCTGGATGCCGATCGACAGGCGATTGATCCCCAGTTTGCGGTAGGCGACGAACTTCTCTTGTTCGAAGGTGCCCGGATTGGCTTCCAGAGTGATTTCGATGTCGTGGGCAAATGGAATGCGCTGCTCGACGCCTTCCAGCAGTCGACCGAGGGCTTCGGCGCTGAACAGGCTCGGCGTGCCGCCACCGAAAAAGATCGAACTGATTTCACGCCCGTACACGGCGTGCAGGTCCTGATCGAGATCGGCCAGCAAGGCGTCGACGTATTCCTGCTCCGGCAACACCGGGCTGGCAGTGTGCGAGTTGAAGTCGCAATACGGGCATTTGCGTACACACCACGGGATGTGGATGTACAGCGCCAGGGGTGGCAGCGTCGGCAACGGCGCCCGAGGCGAAGAGGCGGCGCCGCCGACGATCAGCGACGACGCAGAAGAATCACGGGTCATTTCAAGCCCAGACGCTGGCGCAGCAGATCCATTGCACGGGCGCGGTGGCTGATCTGGTTCTTGTCGGCCGGGCTCAATTCGGCGCTGGACACGTCACGTTCCGGCACCCAGAACAGCGGGTCATAACCGAAACCGTGTTCGCCGCTGGCAGCGGTCAGAATCCGCCCGTGCCACAGGCCTTCGCAGAGGATCGGCAACGGATCGTCGGCATGACGTACCAGCGCCAGCACGCACACGAACTGCGCACCGCGTTCGGCTTCCGGCACGTCCTTCAGGGCGTCGAGCAGTTTCGCGTTGTTCGCCGCATCGCCCTTGCCGTCGGCATAACGCGCCGAATAGATGCCCGGCGCACCGCCGAGGAAATCCACCGCCAGACCCGAGTCATCGGCCAGCGCCGGCAGCCCGGAAATGCGCGCAGCGTTGCGTGCCTTGAGGATCGCGTTCTCGACGAACGACAGACCGGTTTCTTCCGGCTCGACCTTGCTCCACTCGCCAATCGAGCGCAGTTGCACCGAGTCGCCGAGCATGGCCTGGAGTTCTTTGAGTTTGCCGGCGTTATGGCTGGCCAGTACGAGCTGCTTGATGTTCATCATTCGCCGGGAAAGAGTTCTTGGTTGAAATTGATGGTGTTGATCTTGTCGCCGTTCTGCACCTTGATTTCAAAGGTGCGGGTTTCCTGCTGCTCCACCGGGTACTGGGCGATGTAATAGATCGCACCCTGTTCGGTGATCTGGCGGAAATTCAGCGGCACGCTCTGGCTGGTCAGGTCTTTGACCGTGCCGGTGACGCTGGCGATCAGTGGTTTGCCGTCCTTGATCACCGAGACATTGATCACGCCCTGATTCTTGCTGCGCACCAGCTCTGCGGCCTTGGCGATGTCCGGTTGCAGGTACGTCGAGTTGAAAGTGTTGTAGTGCACCGTGACGTCGCCAAAGGTTTCCTTGCGCTCCCCTTTGATGATGTCGGCCGCCAGGGCGCTGGCGCTCAGGCAGGCAGTCAATAACAACAACGCTAAACGACCCATGATCGTGCTCCTCGAAATGCCGGGATTCAGACCGCGACTTTGTGGTCTGCAAGCTGCGGGCTGCTGACGCGGTAGATACCGATCTCACCTAACAGATTAGGCCATAGCTTACTGGCCCACCCGTGGCGGTGCTGTTGATCCACGGCAAGCCGATCAATGACCTTCGCATCACGTTCGCGGCACAGTTCTTCAAAATCTTCGAAGGTGCAGAAGTGAATGTTCGGCGTGTTGTACCAGGTGTACGGCAAAAATTCCGAAACCGGCATGCGGCCCTTGCTCGCCAGGTACCAGCGGCAGCGCCAGTGACCGAAATTCGGGAAAGTGATGATGCACTGACGACCGACCCGCAGCATTTCGTCGAGGATCCTGTCCGGGTAATGCACGGCTTGCAGGGCCTGAGTCATGACGACGATGTCGAAACTGTTGCTGGCGAAGTTGCCCAGCCCTTTGTCCAGATCCTGCTCGATGACATTGATGCCTTTAGCCACGCACTCGGCAATGTTGTCGGCGTCGTTTTCCAGGCCATAACCGGTGACATTCTTGTTGTCGCGCAGCCAGGTCAGCAACTCGCCGTCGCCGCAACCGAGGTCGAGGACGCGGCTGCCGGCGGGGATCCATTCCTGGATGATTTCCAGATCAGCTCTCATGGCTTTCTCACAACGTGATGCGGTTCATGTAATTGCCGAACGCCTGCAAGTAGCGCGGGATCGGAATCAGGAAGGCGTCGTGGCCCTGCGGCGCATCGATTTCCAGATAACTGACGTCCTTGCGCGCCGCCATCAGCGCATCCACCAGTTCGCGCGAACGCGCCGGGGAGAAGCGCCAGTCGGTGGTGAACGACATCACGCAGAACTTTGCCGTGGCGTTTTCAAAGGTTTTCGCCAGGTTATCGTCGAAGCTCGCCGCGGGATCGAAGTAATCCAGCGCCTTGGTCATCAACAGATAGGTGTTGGCGTCGAAGCGTCCGGAAAACTCTTCGCCCTGATAACGCAGGTAGCTTTCGACCTGGAACTCGACACTGTGGAAGTCGTAGTTGAGCTTCTCGCTCTTCAGGCCACGGCCGAATTTCTCGCCCATTGAGTCGTCGGACAGATAAGTGATGTGGCCGACCATGCGCGCCAGCATCAGGCCGCGCTTGGGGATCACGCCGGCTTCCTGGAAGGAACCGCCGTGGAATTCCGGGTCAGTCAGGATCGCCTGACGCGCGACTTCGTTGAAGGCGATGTTCTGTGCCGACAACTTCGGTGCCGAGGCGATGGCCAGGCAGTGGCGGACGCGATCCGGATAGGTGATGGTCCATTGCAGCGCCTGCATGCCGCCGAGGCTGCCGCCAATCACCGCCGCCCACTGGCCGATGCCGAGCAAGTCAGCGAGACGTGCCTGGCTGTGCACCCAGTCTTCCACGGTGAGCACCGGGAAATCGGCGCCGAACGGTTTGCCGGTCTCCGGGTTGACGCTGCTCGGGCCGGTGGAGCCGTTGCAGCCGCCCAGATTATTCAGGCTGACCACGAAGAACTTGGCGGTGTCGATCGGTTTGCCGGGGCCGATGCAACTGTCCCACCAACCGGGTTTGCGGTCGTCGACGCTGTGATAGCCGGCAGCGTGATGATGGCCGGACAAGGCGTGGCAAATCAGCACGGCGTTGCTCGCTTGCGCGTTCAGCGTGCCGTAGGTTTCGTAGATCAGGTCATAGGCGGGCAGCGAACGGCCGCAGGCCAGCGCCAGCGGTTCGCTGAAGTGCGCGGTTTGCGGCGTCACCAGACCAACAGAATCGGGGGGAAAGGCAGTTGGCATCGACCCTGCTCTCGTTGAAATGAGGCGTAAGTCTAAAGACCGGGGGGGTTAGCGGCAAGCAGCCCTCACCCTAACCCTCTCCCAGAGGTAGAGGGGACTGACCGAGGTGTTCTTTTGAGCTACGCCGACCTGATATGTCCGGGGTGAACTCAGATTCCGAAAACACCATAGATCGGCTCCCTCTCTAGGGGGAGAGGGCTGGGGTGAGGGGTGCAGACGCCGCAAAACTCAAGACAAGCGCCCAACCAACCCAGGCAAATCCGGCAACTTCTTCGGCGAACAAATCTTCACCCGCTTCTGCCGGTTCAACTCGCCGCTGAGCAAACTCACCTGGCTCTTGGACACCCCAAACGCCTTGGCCAGAAAGCCCATCAGATAAGCATTGGCCTTGCCCTCGACCGGCGGCGCGGTCAGGCGGATTTTCAGGCGATCGCCGTGCAGCCCGGCGAAGTCATCGCTGCGGGCTGCCGGTTGCAGGTGACACTCGAGGATCAAGTCATCACCGTCCCATCGGAACCAGCTCACATCAGCAGGCGGAGGATTTCCGGCATCATCGTCATCGCTGCCAGATTGTTGATCACCAGCATGTCGATCAACTTCAGCGCGAGGAAGGCGAAGATCGGCGACAGATCCAGACCGCCAAGGTTTGGCAGGATTTTGCGGAACGGCGCCAGCGCCGGCTCGCAGATCTGGTTGACCAGCTCAGCACCCGGATTGTGGCTGCCCGGTGCGACCCACGACAGAATCACGCTGATGATCAGGGCGAAGAAGAAAATCTTCAGGAACAGCGCGGTCACGCCGATGATCGACCAGATAAACAGTTGCAGCGGGTTACCGGTGGTGCCGTAAGTCAGCAGCAGGGTCAGTGCCATCAACGCCAGTTGCACCAGAATCGCCAATACCAGCGACGACATGTCCAGACCGAACACGCTCGGAATGATCCGGCGCAGCGGTTTGAGCAGAGGCTGGGTCGCTTTGACGATGAACTGGCACAGCGGGTTGTAGAAATTCGCCCGCACCAATTGCAGCACGAAACGCAGCAGCACGATCAGCAGGTACAGGCTGCCGAGGGTTTGCAGCACATAAACCGCTGCAGTGTTCAATCCAATCATGTAAGGCTCCTTATTTGCCCAGTTGTTCGGCCATTTCGGCCGAGCGGTGCGCGGCGGCGCCGAGTGCGGTTTCGACCAGGGCTTCAAAGCCATTGGCCTGGAATGATTTGATTGCAGCTTCCGTGGTGCCGTTTGGCGAAGTCACACGACGACGCAGTTCGGCAGCGTCAACGTCGCTGGAGACGGCCATGTGCGCGGCGCCCAGCGCGGTCTGCAGGGTCAGTTGCTCAGCGATGTCCTTCGGCAGGCCGAGTTTGACGCCGGCGGCGGTCATCGCTTCGATCAGCAGGAAGAAGTACGCCGGGCCGGAGCCCGACACAGCGGTCACGGCATCCAGTTGTTGCTCTTCTTTCAGCCACAGGGCGATGCCGACGGCGGACAGCAGCTCTTCGGCTTGCTGGCGTTGCTCGGCGGTCACTTCGCTGGTCGCGTACAAACCGCTGACGCCCTGACGCAGCAGCGCCGGGGTGTTGGGCATGCAGCGCACGATCGGCTGCTCGCCGAGCCACGCGGTCATGCTGGCGCAGGTAATACCGGCAGCAATCGACACCACTAATTGATTGGGTTTCAGGCTTGGGCGAATGGCCTCGCACACGGCTTTCATCGCCTGCGGCTTGACCGCCAGCACGATCACATCGACGCCGTCGATGGCCTGGGCGTTGTCGGCGAAAGTTTCGATACCGTGTTCGGCACTGACCTTGGCGCGGGTTTCTTCACCCGGGTCGCTGGCGCGGATCTGCGCCGCTTCCAGACCCTTGGCGCGCAGGCCGCCGATCAAACTGGCCGCCATGTTGCCCGCACCGATAAACGCAATACGTGTGTTGCTCATGTGTGGTCCTTATCTGAAAACGTTCAAGATTGGGAATAATCGCGGGCGCCGAACAGGGCCGTACCGATACGCACCCAAGTGGCGCCTTGGGCAATGGCCGACTCGAGGTCGTGGCTCATGCCCATGGACAGTGTGTCGAGCGGCAAATCGAGGCTCGCCTGCAATTTCTGCACGGCGGCGAAGGCCGCGTCTTGCTCGGCGCGGTCGTCGGTCGGCTCGGGAATCGCCATCAAACCGCGCAGTTGCAGGCGTGGCAAAGCGCTGATCGCGCCAGCCAGAGCCGGCAGATCGGCCGGGGTGCAGCCGGATTTGCTGGCTTCACCGCTGACGTTGACCTGAATGCAGATGTTCAACGGCGGCAGCTCGGCCGGGCGTTGTTCGGACAGGCGTTGAGCGATTTTCAGGCGATCCACGGAGTGCACCCAGTCGAAATGCTCGGCAATCGCCCGAGTCTTGTTCGATTGAATGGGGCCGATGAAGTGCCAGATCAAGGGCAGGTCGGCCAGTTCGGACTGTTTGCTCAAGGCTTCCTGCAGGTAGTTCTCGCCAAAATTGCGCAGGCCGGCGGCATACGCTTCGCGCAGGGCCTCGGCGGGTTTGGTTTTGCTCACGGCGAGCAACTGGACACTGTTTTCAGGACGGTGTGCGGCTTGGGTCGCGGTCTGGATGCGCGAACCAACGTGGAGAATGTTGTCTGCTATCGTGGACATCAAGAGGCGCCGGCGGTCTGAAGGTTCGCGGCATTCTACTGGAATTGAGGAGCGCTATGGATATCACTGAACTGCTGGCCTTCAGCGCCAAACAAGGCGCTTCCGACCTGCACCTGTCGGCCGGTCTGCCGCCGATGATTCGCGTCGATGGCGATGTGCGGCGGATCAATCTGCCGGCGCTGGATCACAAGCAAGTGCACGAATTGATCTACGACATCATGAACGACACGCAGCGGGTCGACTTCGAGAAACATCTGGAAACCGACTTTTCCTTCGAAGTGCCGGGTGTCGCGCGTTTCCGGGTTAACGCCTTCAACCAGAACCGTGGCGCCGGGGCGGTGTTTCGTACCATTCCCTCGAAAGTGCTGAGCATGGAGGACCTGGCCATGGGCGACGTCTTCCGCAAGATCACCGATGCGCCACGTGGCCTGGTGCTGGTCACCGGGCCGACCGGTTCCGGCAAGTCGACCACGCTGGCGGCGATGATCGATTACCTCAATACCCATCGCCATCACCACATCCTGACTATTGAAGATCCGATCGAATTCGTTCACGAATCGCGAAAATGCCTGATCAATCAGCGTGAAGTCCACCGTGATACCCGCAGTTTCGCCACGGCTTTGCGTTCGGCGCTGCGTGAAGACCCGGACGTGATTCTGGTCGGCGAGATGCGCGATCTGGAAACCATTCGCCTGGCGCTGACCGCTGCCGAGACCGGGCACTTGGTGTTCGGCACGCTGCACACCACTTCAGCGGCGAAAACCATCGACCGGGTGGTCGATGTGTTCCCCGGTGACGAGAAGTCGATGGTGCGTTCGATGCTTTCGGAGTCGTTGCTGGCAGTGGTCTCGCAGACGCTGATCAAGAAGATCGGCGGCGGGCGCGTGGCGGCGCACGAGATCATGCTGGGGACGTCGGCGATCCGTAACCTGATCCGCGAGGACAAAGTGGCGCAGATGTATTCGGCGATTCAGACGGGGGGAGCGTTGGGGATGCAGACACTGGACATGTGCCTGAAGGATCTGCTGACCAAGGGCTTGATCAGCCGCGAGCATGCACGGGAGAAGGCGCGGACGCCGGATAACTTCTGAGGGAGAGTTGTATTGCTATTATCGGCCTCTTCGCGAGCAGGCTCGCTCCCACATGGAAATGCATTCCAATGTGGGAGCGAGCCTGCTCGCGAAGGGGCCAGTACTGCTTGAGCGGATTACGGATCAGTCAGCTCAGCGCTGAACCACGCGCATCTGCTTGCTTGAAGGCTCTTTCGGCAACACCCGCTTGGCCACCACGTAATGCTGTTCCCAATACGGCTTGTTCAGCGTATCGATGCTCACCGCTTTGCCACGACGCGGGGCGTGGATGAAGCGGTCGTTGCCCAGGTAGATGGCAACGTGGTTGACCCGACGGCTCTTGATGTTGAAGAAAATCAGGTCGCCCGGCTTCAGATCCTTGCGCTCGACTTTCTCGCCGTGGCCGCTGGCCATGGCGTTCGAGGTACGTGGCAGGTCGAACGTGGCGTCGTTGAACGCGTATTTCACCAGACCGCTGCAATCGAAGCCTTTACTTGGGCTGCTGCCGCCCCAACGGTAAGGCGTACCGAGGACGTTGACCGCACGGCTCAGCACATTGCTGCTTTCCTTGCTCGCCATCGGTGGCACCAGCTTGCTGTGGCTCTTGCTGCTCAGCGTGGTGGTTTTGCTTTTGCTGCTTTTGCTCGAGGGAGCCGAAGCATGGGATTTAGGGGTGAAACCGTTAACGTTAGGAAGACGTTGCTCACGATTGGTGGCGTGGGCGGCCAGTGGCATTAATAGGCAGATGGTTAGCCATGTCTTGAAAAATGATCGCATTAGGCGTGGCTCTTAAGTGATAGCGCGCAACTTTATAACAGCTTTTTTGTCCCTTCTGAGTCCGTTGGTCGATTCAACTGGCGGGCAACGGAACCAAATAAGCGGCAGATTGACGCGATTGTCGGACAGGAGTCCGGTGTAATAAGGCTTTGCGCAGGGTGTAACAGTGAAGAGCCACTTGTCGGCTCGACACAAAAAAGTCACAGAAAGTCAGAAAAAATTTATCTATCAAGGCAAATGAGGTCATCCATGAACCGCTATCAGCAGGTTGCACAACCCCAGGATACGCACAGCAAGGTGATCGGCTATCTGCTGTGGATTTTTGGCTTTACCGGCGCTCACCGCTTCTATTACGGTAAACCGGTGACCGGGACGATCTGGTTCTTCACCTTCGGTTTGCTCGGGATTGGCTGGCTGATCGACCTGTTCCTGATCCCGGCGATGGACCGTGAAGCGGATCTGCGCTTTACCGCAGGGCCGATCGAGTACAACGTGGCGTGGATTCTGCTGACGTTCCTTGGCGCGCTGGGCGTGCACCGGATGTATCAGGGCAAATGGATCAGCGGACTGATCTATCTGTTGACGGGCGGGTTGTTCTTTCTGGGCGTGCTGTATGACTTCTGGACGCTGAATGATCAGGTCTCGGTGCGTAATGCCGAAGGCAGAGGCGCCTTCCAGTAAGTCTTCGCGAGCAGGCTCGCTCCCACAGGGGATTTGTGTCGTTCACAGATCCAATGGGGGAGCGAGCCTGCTCGCGAATGGGGCGACGCGGTATCAAGCCTGGTGACTGATCCGCCCGTCCACCAGCGTGTAACGAACCACGCCCGGCAAAGTGTGGCCAATGAACGGGCAGTTCTCGCCCTTCGACAGCCAGGTTTCACCGGCCACCGTCGAAGCCTGCGGATCGAACAGCACGATATCCGCCGCCCCACCCACCGCCAGTTTGCCGGCGGGCAGACGCAGTGCTTCAGCCGGGCCCGCGCTCAAACGCGCCAGCAAGGTCGGCAGATCGAGCAAACCATCCTCAACCAATGTCATCGCCAACGGCAGCAACAGTTCAACACTGCTGATGCCCGGTTCGGTCGCGCCGAACGGTGCCAGTTTGGCGTCACGTTCGTGCGGCTGGTGATGGCTGGAGATCGCCGAGACAACCCCGGACTTCACCGCTTCACGCAGGCCATCGCGATCCGCACGGGTGCGCAGCGGTGGCTGCACGTGATAAAGGCTGCTGAAGTCGATCAGCGCTTCGTCCGTCAGAATCAGCTGATACAACGCGACATCCGCCGTCACTTTCAAGCCACGGGCCTGCGCCTGAGCGATCAGGGCAACACCGCGAGCGCTGGTCAACTGGCTGAAGTGCGCACGCACGCCAGTCTGCTCGACCAGCAACAGATCCCGGGCCAAGGCCACGGTTTCAGCGGTTTCCGGAATACCCGGCAAGCCGAGGAAACTGGCAACCGCGCCTTCGTGAGCCAAGCCACCTTCGGCCAGATCATGATCCTGCGAATTGAAAATCACCGTCAGGTCGAAAGTCGCCGCATATTCCAGCGCCCGGCACAGGGTGCGGGTGTTGCGGAAGCTTTCGAGACCATTGCCGAACGCCACGCAACCAGCGTCGCGCAGCGCCACCAGCTCAGCCAGTTGCTCGCCGTCCAGACCTTTGCTCAGTGCGCCGATCGGGAACACCTTGGTGTTGCCGGCCTCGCGGGCGCGGTCGAGGATCAGCTCGGCCACGGCGGAGGTGTCGAGCACCGGTTTGGTTTTCGGCGGGCAGCACAGGCTGGTCACACCGCCGGCAGCGGCGGCGCGGGTTTCGCTGATGATGCTGCCTTTGCGGCTGTAACCCGGCTCGCGCAGGGCAACGTTCAGGTCGACCAGGCCGGGAGCGGCGACGAGGCCTTGGGCATCAATGGTTTCTACTGCGCTGAAGCCGGCCGGAGCCGCGCCGAGGGCGACGATCTTGCAGGCTTCAACGTGAATGTTGGTAACTTGATCCAGGCCGCTGCTTGGATCGATGACGCGTGCGCCGAGAATGCTGAGCTTCACTGGGCGTTCTCCTGCTCGAATTGACGCTGCGCGGTTTGCCCGCTCATGGCCATGGACAGCACGGCCATACGAATGGCGATGCCGTAGGTGACCTGATTGAGGATCACCGAGTGAGGGCCGTCGGCCACTGCGGACTCGATTTCCACGCCACGGTTGATCGGCCCCGGGTGCATGACGATGCAATCGGGTTTGGCCCCGGCCAGACGCGCGGTGGTCAGGCCGAACAGGCGATAGAACTCGCCTTCGCTCGGCAGCAGGCCGCCGGTCATGCGTTCACGTTGCAGGCGCAGCATGATCACGACGTCGACGTCTTTCAGGCCTTCGGTCATGTCGGTGTACACCTTCACGCCGTATTGCTCGATGCCGATCGGCAGCAGGGTTTTCGGCGCGATCACGCGGATGTCCGGGCAACCGAGGGTTTTCAGCGCGAGCATGTTCGAGCGTGCGACCCTCGAATGCAGGATGTCGCCGACGATGGCCACCGAGAGGTTTTCGAAACCGCCCTTGTGCCGACGGATGGTGAGCATGTCGAGCATGCCCTGCGTCGGGTGGGCGTGACGGCCGTCGCCGCCGTTGATGATCGCCACTTGCGGGCAGACATGTTCGGCGATGAAGTGCGCGGCGCCGGAATCACCGTGGCGTACGACGAACATGTCGGCGGCCATGGCTTCAAGGTTGCGCAGGGTGTCGAGCAGGGTTTCGCCCTTGCTCGCCGACGAGGTCGACACGTTCAGGGTGATCACGTCCGCCGACAGCCGCTGGGCCGCCAGTTCGAAGGTGGTGCGGGTGCGCGTGGAGTTTTCGAAGAACACGTTGCACACGGTCTTGCCGCGCAGCAACGGGACTTTCTTCACCGCCCGGGCACCGACTTCGAGGAACGAGTCGGCAGTGTCGAGGATTTCCGTCAACAACTCGCGGCGCAGGCCGTCGAGCGAGAGGAAGTGGCGCAGCTGGCCCTGATCATTGAGCTGCAGCGGGCGCTTGGTATCTAGAGGCGTCATCGCGAAGGGGACTCTCAATAGGGCGGATTAAAGGTTGAAGTCTTGCAGTTCGAGCGTCAGCGGCTCGGGGCCGGACAGCTTCACCCGTTCGTGAGCGGCCAGCGACAGCGTCGCGCCAACCACGTTCGGGCGGATCGGCAGCTCGCCGGCGTCGAGGTCCAGCAGGCAGACCAGGGTCACGCTGGCCGGGCGGCCGTAGTCGAACAATTCGTTCATGGCGGCGCGGATGGTGCGACCGCTCATCAGTACGTCGTCGATCAGCACCAGATGCTGGCCTTCGATCTCGAAGGGCAGGGCCGACGGGCGCACTTGCGGGTGCAGGCCGTTCTGGCTGAAGTCGTCGCGGTAGAAGGACACGTCCAGCGTGCCCAGTGGCGCGTCGCTGCCCAATTCCTTGAGCAAGGCCTGCGCGACCCAGATGCCGCCAGTGCGGATGCCGATGTAACGCGGTTCAGTGATGTCACGCTGGGCAAGGTGCGCCTTGAGGCGGGTCGCCATCTGGCTGATCAGATCGGCGGGATTTGGCAGGCTCATGGTTGCTCCTTGTTGGGGGCGAGCCGGGTCCTTGGACGCGGCTCGGTTTTTCACTCAAAAGAAAAGCGCCGAAGCGCTTGTCAGGATTCAAACAATGCAGTGTTTTCATCGAGCCAGCCCTGCAACAGCAGAGCGGCGGCGATGGCGTCCACCGGGTTGTCGCGATAACTGCCTTTCTGACCGCCACGGGCCAGTCGCTCGCCTTTGGCCTCGAAGGTGGTCAGGCGCTCGTCGTGGGTATAGAAGGGCACGTTGAAACGGCCGTTGAGGCGGCGGGCGAATTTTTCCGCGCGTACGCACATGTCGCTTGGCGTGCCGTCCATGTTCAGCGGCAGACCGACAACGACGGCGTCGGGTTTCCATTCTTTTATAAGGGCTTCGACCTGGTTCCAGTCCGGCACGCCGTTCTGTGCCTTCAAGGTGCACAGTTCGCGGGCCTGGCCGGTAATCACCTGGCCGACCGCGACGCCGATCTGTTTGGTGCCGTAGTCGAAGCCGAGAATCAGGCGCAGGGCCATCAGGCGTGACCTGCCTGGCTGGTCAGCAGGCTGAGGTTGATCCCCAAATGCCTGGCCGCCGCTTCCAGGCGCAGTTCGCTGCTGGTGTTGAAGAGGATGTCGGCGTCGTACGGGCAAGTCAGCCAGGCGTTGTCGGCGAGTTCCGCTTCCAGTTGCCCGGCTTCCCAACCGGCGTAACCGAGGGCAATCAGGCTTTTCGAAGGGCCGACGCCGTCCGCGATGGCGAATAGCACATCCTGCGAGGTCGACAGGGCCAGATCACCGTCCAGTTGCGCGGTGGCCTGGAAGGTTTTGCCGGCCGGGTGCAGGACAAAACCGCGATCGGTCTGCACCGGACCGCCAATGAATATCGGCACATGCTGGCACAGTGCTGGCGGCTCGATGTCCGGGCGCAGTTGCTCAAGAATGTCGGCCAGATTCAGCTCTTGCGGCCTGTTAACCACGATCCCCATAGCGCCATTGGCCGTGTGCTCGACGATGTAGGTCAAGGTGTGGGCAAAGTTCGGGTCGGCCATGTGTGGCATGGCGATCAGGAATTGATGCTTGAGGAAGCTGGGGCTGACGTTTTTCATGTGCGCTAGTGTGGCGTCGAAGGGGCAAACTGACAAGCTGAGGATCAGAGAACCACGCAGATCAAATGTGGGAGCGAGCCTGCTCGCGAAAGCGGTGGATCAGTCACATCAATGTTGGATGACAACCGCATTCGCGAGCAGGCTCGCTCCCACAAGGGTTGTGTGGTGTGTCAGTTGCTCGAGAGCTTGTCGCCGCGGGCGAATTTCCAGGTCCGAATGATTTCCAGCCGATCGATATCCGACAAGTCCCCGGTAAACGGGGCAAACGGCGCCGCCAACCTGACGATGCGCTGCGCCGCCTGATCCAGCAGCGGCTGGCCGGACGATTCCAGCACCAGCACTTCATACAGCGAACCGTCGCGATTGATCGACACCATCAGGCGCAAATTGCCGTAGATCTGCTTGCGCCGTGCTTCCTCGGGGTAATTGAGGTTGCCGATGCGCTCGACCTTCTTGCGCCAGTCGTCTTTATACCAGGCACCCTTGTCGCGCATGGTCGACGCCGCGCTCAAGCGATGGATGCGCGGGCGCTTGGCGTAAAGCTGTTGTTCCTTGGCCAGTTCGGCTTCGAGGCTGGCGATGTCGCTGGACAGCTGCGAGCTATCGAACTCGGGCGCGTCGACCGTCGGTTTGACTTCGGTTTTGCTTTCTTCTTTCTTGGTCGGCGCTTTTTTCGGCTTCGGCGCGACGGTGGTCACCGCAGCCTTGGGCGCGGCCTCCTGCACTTCCGGCTTGGCGGCCGGTGGCGGCGTAACTTTTTTGACCTGATTGTCCTGGAATGGCGCCACTTCAGTGGTTTTCGGGATCGCCTTCTTGTCCAGTGTGCCGCTGCCTTCCTGATGCTCTTGGGCGAGGAAGTCAGCCTTCTCCGGCTTCTTTTCGCTCTTGAAGGTGGCGAGGGTGATTTCCAGGGTTTTGCTGATCTGCTTCGGCTCGACCATCGTGAAGCCGACGCCGAGCAGCAGCGCCAAATGGATCAACGCAGCAAGGAATAGGGTAAATCCGAGGCGATCGGCCGGGCGCACGCCACGGTGGGCGAGTTCTGCGGGCAGATCGGACGGGAGGGTCATGACAAGAAAACCAACATCGCGTTTTTCAGAGGCTGCGCATGATAACGCAATGTTGGTTTCACGCCTTGGGCTTCACGCTTCAAGCGACAGACTGCATGTGACGTGCATCAAGCTTGTGGCAATTTGCCGGCAGCTTGCAGCTTCTTGGCGATCGCGTCCATCAGCAGGCCGCCAATGTCAGTGCCGAAGGCATTGTCGATTTCACGGATGCAGGTCGGGCTGGTGACGTTGATTTCGGTGAGGCTTTCGCCGATCACATCGAGACCGACGAACAGCAGACCTTTCTCACGCAGGGTCGGGCCGACTTGTGCAGCGATCCAGCGATCCTTTTCAGTCAGCGGACGCGCTTCACCACGGCCGCCGGCGGCGAGGTTGCCACGGGTTTCGCCCTGCGCCGGAATCCGCGCCAGGCAGTAATCCACCGGCTCGCCGTCGATCATCAGGATGCGTTTGTCGCCGTCCTTGATTGCCGGCAGGTAAGCCTGGCCCATGATCTGCTGGCCACCGAGGGCGGTCAGGGTTTCCAGAATCACCGACAGGTTCGGATCACCGGCGCGATGACGGAAAATCGAAGTGCCGCCCATGCCGTCCAGCGGCTTGAGGATCACGTCGCCATGCTTGGCGGCGAATTCGCGCAGCACGTCGGCGCGGCGGCTGACGAGGGTTGGCGGCGTGCACTGCGGGAACAGCGTGGCAAACAGTTTTTCATTGCAGTCGCGCAGGCTTTGCGGCTTGTTCACCACCAGTACGCCAGCGGTTTCGGCCTGTTCGAGCAGGTAGGTGGAGTAGACGAACTCCATGTCGAACGGTGGATCCTTGCGCATCAGGATCACGTCCAGATCGCTCAGCAGGTTGTCCTGCTCGGCGTCCAGTTCGAACCATTTTTCCGGGTTGGCGAAGACTTTCAGCGGCTTCATGCGCGCCCGGGCCTGACCTTCGCCCTGATACAGGTCGCGCTGTTCCATATAGAACAGTTCCCAGCCACGCTTCTGCGCGGCCAGCAGCATGGCCAGCGAGCTATCCTTTTTATAGGAGATGCTGGCGATAGGGTCCATGACAATCCCGACGCGAACGCTCATTGGGTTTTCCTCGAAAATTGGCTACCGGATCGGTATTGAAAAAGTGCCGCCAGAGTGGCGCCGGGCGGGTTTTCGGTCAAGGAAAAACCCGTCGATAGATTGCATCTGGAGACTGTGCTAAAAAGGCTGGCGTAGCGTGCTGGCCCTTGAGCATCAAGGGTTTCGAGCCATTCATAACCGCAAAACGGACAAATTGATTCGCAAAGGCGACGGTAGAGCCCTCTTATGGAACAGCAGTCCAGCGCCTTGAAGGTCATGGTGATCGACGACTCGAAAACGATTCGTCGCACCGCCGAAACATTGTTGAAGAATGTCGGTTGCGAAGTGATCACGGCGATCGACGGTTTCGACGCCCTGGCGAAGATCGCCGACAACCATCCCGGGATCATTTTTGTCGACATCATGATGCCGCGTCTGGATGGTTATCAGACCTGCGCTTTAATCAAGAACAACAGCGCGTTCAAGGCCACGCCGGTGATCATGCTGTCATCGCGTGACGGGCTGTTCGACAAGGCTAAGGGGCGGATTGTCGGTTCCGATCAATTTTTGACCAAGCCTTTCAGCAAGGAAGAACTGCTCAACGCGATTCAGGCCCATGTTCCGGGCTTCGCCGCCGTTTTGCCGCAGTAAGACACGTACAGTGACGCTCGGCCAGCGGGCCGGGGGTCGACAAGAAAAATGGGGAAAACCATGGCACGTATCCTGATCGTCGATGATTCGCCGACTGAAATGTACAAACTCACCGGCATGCTCGAAAAGCACGGCCATGAAGTGCTCAAGGCCGAAAACGGCGCCGACGGCGTAGCACTGGCCCGTCAGGAAAAACCTGATGCGGTACTGATGGACATCGTCATGCCCGGCCTCAACGGTTTCCAGGCGACTCGCCAGTTGACCAAAGACGCCGACACCAGCCACATCCCGGTGATCATCATCACCACCAAGGATCAGGAAACCGACAAGGTCTGGGGCACCCGTCAGGGCGCCAAGGACTACCTGACCAAACCGGTCGACGAAGACACCCTGATCAAGACCCTGAACAACGTACTCAAAGGCTGATCGCGCGACCATGAGCGAATCGCTGACCGCGTTCGAACTGCTCTGGCAAATCGACCAGCGCTGCCGCTTGCTGGCGGCGGACCTGCCGTCGCAACCGGCGCGTCAGGATCGCTGGAGCGGCATCGGCTTTCGCCTCGGCGAGCATTGGTATGTGGCGCCGATGGGCGAAGTCAGCGAAGTGCTGCACGAACCGCGCTTCACCCAGTTGCCCGGGGTCAAGCCGTGGGTCAAAGGCGTGGCTAACTTGCGCGGGCGGCTGCTGCCGATCATGGACCTGTGCGGGTTCTTCGGCCATGAGCTGTCGCCACTGCGTAAACAGCGGCGGGTGTTAGTGGTGGAACATGGGGACGTGTTTGCCGGGCTGATGGTCGATGAGGTCATTGGCTTGCAGCACTTTGAGCAGGACAGCTTTGAACCGCTGTCGATCAGCAAGCGCCAGGGCTCCAAGGCCGAGTTCGTCAAAGGCTATTTTCGCCGTGAGCAGAACTGGCGGGTGTTCAGCCTGTTTGCCCTGGCCAAATCCCCGGTGTTCATGAGTGTCGCGATATAACAGATTCAACGCCGTCCCCTGTGGGAGCGAGCCTGCTCGCGAAGAGGGCGTGTCAGGCAAGATCAATATTGGCTGACCCAGCGCTTTCGCGAGCAGGCTCGCTCCCACAGGGATTGCAGCAGGCCTCAAAGGTGTGGGTTAAGGGCGAGGACCGATGACAAAAGCAAAAACAGGCAAGCCGGCGGAAGGATCGCGCAGTCGCTCGCAGATCATCGTGCTGTTCATCGCACTGATCGTGTTCATCATGCTGCTGTTCGCCAACTTCGCTTACCTCAACACCCAGGCGAACTACGACAAACAGTACATCGGCCACGCCGGTGAGCTGCGCGTACTCTCGCAACGCATTGCCAAGAACGCCACCGAAGCCGCCGCCGGCAAGGCGGCCGCGTTCAAGTTGCTCAGCGATGCGCGCAACGATTTCGCCCAGCGCTGGGGTTACCTGAAAAAGGGCGACCCGGCCACCGGCCTGCCACCAGCGCCCGCCACCGTGCGCCCGGAAATGCGCGCAGTGCAGCTCGACTGGGAACGCCTGCTGAAAAACACCGACGCGATTCTCTCCAGCGAGCAGACCGTGCTGTCGCTGCATCAGGTCGCCGCGACCCTGGCCGAAACCGTGCCGCAGTTGCAGATCGAATACGAAAAAGTCGTCGAAATCCTCCTCCAGCGTGGGGCCCCGGCTGCGCAAGTGGCGATGGCCCAGCGTCAGTCGCTGCTGGCTGAACGCATCCTCGGCGCGGTCAACACCGTGCTCGCCGGCGATGAAAACTCCCAACAAGCCGCCGACGCCTTTGGCCGCGACGCCACGCGTTTCGGCCAAGTGCTCAACGGCATGCTGCAAGGCAACCCGGCGCTGAAAATCAGCCAGGTCGAAGACCACGATGCCCGCGCCCGATTGAGTGAAATCTCCGAGCTGTTCCAGTTCGTCTCCGGTTCCGTCGATGAAATCCTCGAAACCTCACCCGAGCTGTTCAAGGTTCGCGAATCGGCGAGCAACATCTTCAGCCTCTCGCAAACCCTGCTCGACGAAGCCTCGCACCTGGCCACCGGTTTCGAGAACCTTGCTGGCGGGCGCAACACCGACACCATCGGCGGCTACGTTCTTGGTTTGCTGGCGCTGGCCTCGATCATCCTGATCGGTATGGTCATGGTCCGCGAGACCAATCGCCAGTTGCGCGAAACCGCCGAGAAGAACGAGCGTAACCAGAACGCGATCATGCGCCTGCTCGATGAAATCGAAGACCTCGCCGATGGCGATCTCACCGTGACCGCCTCGGTGACAGAAGACTTCACCGGCACCATCGCCGACTCGATCAACTACTCCGTCGACCAACTGCGCGATCTGGTCGCGACCATCAACCTCACTGCCGGCCAGGTCGCCGCTGCGGTGCAGGAAACCCAGGCCACCGCCATGCACCTGGCGCAGGCCTCGGAGCATCAGGCCCAGCAGATTTCCGAAGCGTCGACGGCAATCAGCGACATGGCCGAGTCCATCGATCAGGTTTCGGCCAACGCCGCCGAGTCTTCGGCGGTGGCCGAGCGTTCCGTGGAAATCGCCAACAAGGGCAACGAGGTGGTGCACAACACTATCCACGGCATGGACAACATTCGCGAACAGATTCAGGACACCGCCAAACGCATCAAGCGCCTCGGCGAGTCGTCGCAGGAAATCGGCGACATCGTCAGCCTGATCGACGACATCGCCGACCAGACCAACATCCTCGCCCTCAACGCAGCGATTCAGGCGTCGATGGCCGGTGATGCCGGGCGCGGTTTTGCCGTGGTCGCCGACGAAGTGCAGCGGCTGGCGGAACGTTCGTCCGCTGCTACCCGGCAGATCGAAACCCTGGTGCGGGCGATTCAGACCGACACCAACGAAGCCGTGATTTCCATGGAACAAACCACCACCGAAGTGGTGCGCGGCGCGCGACTGGCGCAGGATGCCGGTGTGGCCCTGGAAGAAATCGAAGGCGTGTCGAAGACCCTCGCGGCGCTGATTCAAAGCATCTCCAACGCGGCGCAGCAGCAGACCTCGTCGGCCGGGCAGATCTCGCTGACGATGAACGTGATCCAGCAGATCACCTCGCAGACGTCGTCCGGCTCCACCGCCACCGCCGAAAGCATCGGCAATCTGGCGAAAATGGCCAGTCAGCTGCGGCGTTCGGTGTCCGGATTCACCTTGCCGGCGGCGACAGATAAAGCGTGAGTGGAGTGGTTATGGGTGATCGGCACGACTATGTGGCCCTGGAATGGGTCAAGGGCGAAATTGCCGAAACGCTGAAGCAGGCGCATCAGGCGATTGAAGCCGTGCTCGATGATCCGCAGGCTTTTCCGGGGCTGGACGAGTGCCTGGATTACATCCATCAGGTTCACGGCAGCCTGCAGATGGTCGAGTTCTACGGTGCAGCCTTGCTCGCCGAAGAGATGGAGCATCTGGTCGAGGCCCTGCAGCACGAGCGCGTCAGCCACCGCGACGAAGCGCTGCACTTGTTGCTGCAAGCCCTTGGGCAATTGCCGATCTACCTCGACCGTGTGCAGAGCGCTCGCCGGGATCTGCCGTTGGTGGTGTTGCCGCTGATCAACGATCTGCGCAGTGCCCGGGGCGAAAGCCTGCTCTCGGAAACCAGCCTGTTCAGCCCGCAACTGCCCGATTTACCGCCGCTCAACGCAGCGGCGTTGGCACTGCTGGAACCGGCGGAACTGCCGAACGTGCTGCGTAAACTGCGGCAGATGCTGCAAATGGCTTTGGTCGGTTTGCTGCGCGAACAAGATGACCAGACGCACCTCGAATATCTGGCCAAAGTCTTCACCCGCCTCGAAGCGCTGAGCGGTGATTCGCCGCTGAGCCCGTTGTGGCAGGTCGCCTCGGCGCTGGTCGAAGGCATGCGCGAAGGCGTCATTGCCAACAGCCCGGCGCTGCGCAGTCTGTTCAAGGACGCCGACAAAGAACTCAAGCGTCTGCTCGAACAAGGCCTGTCTGGCCTCAATCAGCCGGCGCCGGCGGAGCTGCTGAAAAGCCTGTTGTTCTATATTGCCAAAGCCGAACATCCCACCGGGCAGATGCTGACCATGAAAGATCGCTACTCCCTGGACGACGCGTTGCCCGACAGCGCGATGGTCGACGAAGAACGCGCGCGCCTGGCCGGCCCCGACCGCGATGCGATGCGCTCGGTGCTGGCAGCACTGTGCGAAGAACTGGTGCGGGTCAAGGAACGCCTCGACCTGTTCGTGCGCAGCGACCGTCAGCACACCTCGGATCTGGAGAGTTTGCTGGCGCCGCTGCGGCAGATCGCCGACACGTTGGCCGTGCTCGGTTTCGGCCAGCCGCGCAAAGTCATCATCGATCAATTGGCCGTGGTGCTCAGCCTTGCCCAAGGCCAGCGCGAACCGAATGACGCGATCCTGATGGACGTTGCCGGTGCGCTGCTTTACGTCGAAGCGACGCTGGCCGGCATGGTCGGCACCGTCGAGCCGGAAAGCCCGGAAGATTCGCGCCTGCCGACCACCGACCTGACGCAGATCCATCAGATCGTCATCAAGGAAGCACGCATCTGCCTGCAACAGGCCAAGGACATGATCGTCGACTACATCGACGCCGATTGGGATCGCCAGCACCTGCAACCGTTGCCGGCGCTGCTGACCCAGGTGCGCGGTGCGCTGGCGATGATTCCGCTCAGCCGCGCGGCGAGTCTGGTCGAAGCGTGCAACGGGTTTATCCGCGAACATTTGCTGCTCGATCCGCACGAGCCGGGTTGGGAGCAACTCGATCATCTGGCCGATGTCATCAGCAGCCTCGAGTATTACCTGGAACGCTTGAGCGATGACCCACAGGCCCCGGGCGAGCAATTGCTGGACGTCGCGCAGAAGTCCCTCGCCAGTCTGGGTTTTTTTCCAAATGAGCCGCACGTGCCGGTGCTCGAAGACGTGCTCAGCCCCAGCGAAGCGTTGGTGATGCAGGACATGCAGGCGCTCGATGATCCGGAAACCGTACAGTCGCTGGCCGACGTTCTGGCCAGCCCGGTGTCAGCGCTCAATCCCCCTGCATTGATGACGCCCGGCAGCCTGATGCCGCCGCCGGCCGATGAAGAGCCGGTCGACGATGAACTGCGCGAAGTGTTCCTCGAAGAGACCGATGAAGTCCTCGAAGTCCTCCATGAATACCTGCCGCGCTGGATCGCCAATTCGCAGGACCGCGATGCGCTGACCGAACTGCGTCGCGCCTTTCACACCTTGAAGGGCAGCGGGCGCATGGTCCGCGCGCTGATTCTCGGTGAACTGGCGTGGTCGGTGGAAAACCTGCTCAACCGTGTGCTCGAACAAAGTGTCGAGCCGGGCTCGGTGGTGCAGCAAGTGCTGACCGACACCGTGCTGTTGCTGCCCGAACTGATCAGCGAATTCGCCACTAACAGCCAACGGCAGCGCAGCGATGTCGATCAACTCGCTGCCCGTGCTCACGCTTTGGCCAAGGGCGACGAGCCGCTGGCCGCCGAAGACGTCGACGATGTCGCCGCGCTCGATCCGCTGTTGCTGGAGATCTTCCGCAAAGAAGCCGAGACCCACCTCGCCAGCCTCAATCGCTTTCTCGATCAAGCCGCCGAACACGTGCCGTTGCAGGCCAGCGACGAGTTGCAGCGCGCCTTGCATACGCTCAAGGGCAGTGCGTCGATGGCCGGGGTGTTGCCGATTGCTGAACTCGCTGCACCGCTCGATCAACTGGCCCGCGAGTTCAAGGCGCACCAGTTGCCGCTGGACCTCGACGAAGTGGAATTGCTGCTCGAAGCCGAGGGCTTGTTCCGCGTCGGCCTGCGTCAACTCAAGCATGATCCGCTGGCACCGATTGTCGGTGCGCAGTCGCTGATCAAACGCTCGGAAACCCTGCTCGCCGAGCGTCTGGCGTCGATCCTCGATGCGCCGCACACCGGCCTGCGGATCAAGCGTGATCCGCAACTGATCAACAACTTCCTCGCCCAAGGCATGGACATCCTCCTCGACGCCGAAAACCTCTTGCAGCGCTGGCAGCAACACCCCGGCGAGCGTCAGGAACTCAGCGCCTTGCTGGATGAACTGACGACGCTTGGCGAAGGCGCGCACATGGCCGATCTGCTGCCGGTCGATGTCCTGTGTGAAGCCTTGCTCGACCTGTATGGCGCTGTGGAAGAAAGCAGCCTGGCGGTAAGCGAACGGTTTTTCCAGGAGGCGCAAAACGCTCACGAAGCGCTGATCAACATGCTCGACGAACTGGCGGCCGGGCAGGAAGTCACGCCGCAGCCAGAGCGGATTCGTGCTTTGCATGATCTGCTCGATGAGAGTCTTGACCCGTCGTCCATGGGCTTGATCCGCAGCGATGGCAGCCGCACTTTGAGCATCCGTGAACTGGGCAGCGCCACCGCTGAGTTGCAGCAAAAGGCAACGGCGCTTGAACCCGATGACGAGATTGTCGAGATCTTCCTTGAAGAGGCCGTGGACATTCTCGACAGCTCAGGCCAAGCCTTGCAGCGCTGGCTGAGCGACCCGGACAACGTTGCGCCGCTGTCCTCGTTGCAGCGCGATTTGCATACGCTCAAGGGTGGCGCGCGGATGGCCGAAGTCGAGGCCATCGGCGATCTGGCACAGGAGCTGGAAAGCCTTTACGAAGGTCTGGTTGATCGTCGTTATCACTACAGCGAAAGCCTGGGGCGCTTGCTGCTCAAGAGCCATGACCGCTTGGCGTTGTTGCTTGATCAACTGCAAAATCATCAGCCGCTGACGCCGGCACAGGATCTGATCGAAGTCATCCGTCAGGTCCGCCAAGGTCAGAACGTTGCCGAAGCGCCGCCAGCTACAACCGAGCACGACAGCGCTGGCCATGATCCGGAGTTGCTGGAGATCTTCCTCGAAGAAGGTTTCGACATCATCGAAAACTCCGGCGCCGCGTTGCTGCGCTGGCAGGCGGAGCCGGGCAATCGTCAGGAAGTGGAAACCCTGCTGCGCGATCTGCACACGCTCAAGGGTGGCGCGCGAATGGTCGAAATCGGCCCGATCGGCGACCTCGCGCATGAGCTGGAATACCTTTACGAAAGTCTTTCCAGCGGCACGTTGCAGCCATCGGCGGAGCTGTTTGCGCTGGTGCAGCGTGGGCATGATCGCTTGGCGCAAATGCTTGATGGCGTGCGCGCCGGGCAACCGTGCCCGCCGGCGGATCGGTTGATCAATGCGATCCAGAATTTCAGTCATCCGGTAACGGTCGAAACACCGCCAGCGTTGCCGCTGCCCGCCAAGACTGAACCTGCACCGCCGGCTGCCGAGGCTGGCGCGGACATGGTCAAAGTCTCCGCCGAACTGCTCGACGAGTTGGTCAATCTGGCCGGCGAAACCTCGATTTTCCGTGGCCGTATTGAACAGCAGGTCAACGACGCGCAGATCGCCCTGAACGAGATGGAAACCACCATCGAACGCATGCGTGATCAGTTGCGCCGCCTCGACACCGAAACTCAGGGGCGGATTCTCAGCCGTCAGCAAGTCGACGCCGAACGCCTCGGCTACGAAGAATTCGACCCGCTGGAAATGGACCGCCATTCGCAGTTGCAGCAATTGTCGCGGGCGCTGTTCGAATCGGCATCCGACTTGCTCGACCTCAAGGAAACCCTCGACCGCCGCAATCACGACGCCGAGAACCTGTTGCAGCAACAGGGCCGCATCAACACCGAATTGCAGGAAGGCCTGATGCGCACGCGCATGGTGCCGTTCGAACGCATGTTGCCGCGTTTGAAACGCATCGTCCGCCAAGTCGCCGAAGAACTGAACAAAGACGTCGCCTTCGTCGTCGGCAACGCCGAAGGCGAAATGGATCGTAACGTACTCGAACGCATGGCGGCGCCGCTGGAACACATGCTGCGCAACGCCGTCGACCACGGTCTGGAGTCCGCCGAAGTGCGGCTGGCGGCGGGTAAACCGGCGCAAGGGCAGATCAGCCTCGACCTGTCCCGCGAGGGCGGCGACATTGTTTTCGATATTCGCGACGACGGTGCCGGGGTGCCTCTGGAAGCCGTGCGCAAGAAGGCAATCAAGCGCGGCATGCTCGCGCCGGAAGCCGAGATCAGCGACCGCGACGTGTTGCAGTTCATCCTTCAACCGGGGTTTTCCACAGCGGAAAAGATTACGCAGATTTCCGGGCGCGGCGTCGGCATGGACGTGGTGCATGAAGAGGTGCGGCAACTGGGCGGCAGCATGAGCATTGATTCGGTGCCGGGGCAGGGCGTGCATTTCCGCATTCGTCTGCCGTTCACCGTGTCGGTCAACCGTGCGCTGATGGTGCAGTGTGGCGAGGATCAATACGCGATTCCGCTGAACACCATCGAAGGCATTGTTCGCGTGTTGCCGAATGACCTGGAAGCGCACTTCCGGGTTGATCCGCCGCGCTACCAATACGGCGGCCAGACCTATGAGCTGTGCTACCTCGGCGAACTGCTGAAAACCGCGCCACGGCCGAAACTGCTTGGCCAGAACCTGCCATTGCCGGTGCTGCTGGTGCACTACAACGACCGGCGCATCGCCGTGCAGGTCGACACCATGGCCGGCACTCGCGAGATCGTGGTCAAGAGCCTTGGCGCACAATTCGCGGCGGTGCAGGGCGTGTCCGGCGCGACGATTCTCGGCGATGGCCGGGTGGTGCTGATTCTCGATTTGCTCGCACCGATTCGGGCGATGCAAGCGCGGGTTGCGCAGACGCCGACGCTGCCGGAGATCGACAGCGAACCGCACAAGCCGCTGCTGGTGATGGTGGTCGACGACTCGGTCACCGTGCGCAAGGTCACCAGTCGTTTGCTCGAACGCCACGGCATGAACGTGCTGACCGCCAAGGACGGTGTCGACGCCATGCTGCTGCTCGAAGAGCACATGCCCGACCTGATGCTGCTCGACATCGAAATGCCGCGCATGGACGGCTTCGAAGTCGCCACCCAGGTGCGCAACGACGAGCGCCTGCAACACCTGCCGATCATCATGATCACCTCGCGCACCGGGCAGAAACACCGCGACCGCGCCATGGCCATCGGCGTCAACGACTACCTCGGCAAGCCGTATCAAGAGTCGGTGCTGCTTGAAAGCATTGCCCAGTGGAGCAAGAAACATGCATGAGCGCCGGCATAATCCGCGCACCAGTCAACTGACCGGGTTGTTGCTGCCGCTGGCGGATCGCAATTTGATCCTGCCTAACGTCGCTGTCGCTGAGCTGATCGATTACCAGGCCAGCGCCTTCGATCTGGATACGCCGCCTTGGTATCTGGGGCGAGTGAAGTGGCGTGAGCGGCAGATTCCGTTGCTGAGTTTTGAGTCGGCGTGCGGGCAGAAAATCGTCATTGGCGAGCGCGCGCGGATCGTGATTCTCAATGCGCTGGGTGGATTGCCGGAGTTGAAGTTCATTGCGCTGCTGGTGCAGGGGATTCCGCGGTCGTACAAGCTTGATAGCCAGTTGAGTTATGTCGATGTGCCGTTGTGCTCGCTGGAGCAGGCGGCGGTGCAGGTCGGGGAGCAAGTGGCGAAGGTGCCGGATTTGTTGGGGTTGGAGAAGTTGTTGGTGGAGGCGGGTCTCGTCCACTGATCCTGAGTTTGCGGTGATCTTGCTGGCCTCTTCGCGAGCAAGCTCGCTCCCACAGTGGGCTTATGTCGTACACAAAATCTGCGATCTCTGAAGATCTCCTGTGGGAGCGAGCTTGCTCGCGAAAGCGCCAGTCGCCACACCTCAATCCGACAGACAAATCCTCAATCTCTGTGCGCAATAAACGCCTTCCAGTCGCGTTGTTTAAAGACACTCTGTGTTACGGCTCCCTAGCCTACAAATCCTTGCGCCGCTGCCTACGCATGCACCAGAATCCGCCGGCTTGTGCGCCGTGGGCTGGCTGCGTAACGTGGATTGGGTCACTGATTCCCAGTGATCGGGTTTAGCAGCCCGGCTTTGTCCTTACCTCGGTTGTACAAGTCGCATCCAGTCAGGCATTCGCCTGCGCTTGATGGTGGCTGTGCGCATGGCACCTTCGGGTGCGCCGGGTTGGGGTTTGACCGGTCTGCTAACTTGCGCATAGCCGCCACCCTACCGTTTAGCAGCGAGATGGTGAGGCCTAATAGAGGTTCATCCCCATGTTCAAACCAACGCCTAACCCGCCGGCCACCGACCCGGCATCCCCCTACGAATCCCCCGACTCAAAGAAATTCCACGAAGCCGCCGAGCGCGCCCTCGACCATTACCTCGGCCCGCCGTCACCCGACCTGATGGCTGCGCCCTACACCCCCAACACGTTGTACATGGCCAACCCCAAGGCTGACACCGAATCCCTGCTGGCCGACGCCAGCGAAACTCTCGGCTCGGCCACGGTCATGCTCAATAACCACGCGGCTATGGTTGAAGGCACGCACCGTAAAACGCTGCAAGGTATTGCGCAGGTGGTGATGGTGGCGGAAATGGCGGTGAATCGTGTATTGGACAGGTTGGTGCCGACGGAGTGATTTAGAAGCCGACCCTCACCCCAGCCCTCTCCCGGAGGGAGAGGGGGCCGACCGAGGTGTCTTGCGCTATACATCGACCTGAAAAATCCGAGTCGATTATGGGTTTGGTAAACCGAGTCGATTATGGATTCGGTAAAGCACGATCAGGTCGGCGTATTCCTTGAGCATCCCCCAATCGGTCCCCTCTCCCTCCGGGAGAGGGCTAGGGTGAGGGCGCTCTTGATCGTTACCCTGAGCGTAACGATTCACCACCGCGCTTGATTGATGCCCCCACCCCACGCGCCTACCTTAGCTCCACGACAGCGAACCCCGTGGAGTGAGCATGACAACAACAATTTCCCCCGACTCGCGCTGGACGCGGCGGCGCGATGAGAAGCAGCGCCGGCTCGACCAGGTGCGCGGGCTGGCCGACGGTGTGGTGTTGCCCACCGACAAGATCGTCGCCGCGCTCGAAGCGCTGATCCATCCCGGCGACCGTGTGGTGCTGGAGGGCAACAACCAGAAGCAGGCGGATTTCCTCTCGCGTTCGCTGGCCAAAGCCGACCCGGAAAAGCTCCACGACCTGCACATGATCATGCCCAGCGTCGGCCGTTCCGAGCACCTCGACCTGTTCGAACGCGGCATCGCCCGCAAGCTCGATTTCTCCTTCGCTGGCACCCAGAGCCTGCGCATCAGCCAGTTGCTTGAAGACGGTTTACTCGAAGTCGGCGCGATCCACACTTACATCGAACTCTACGCCCGGCTGGTGGTGGACCTGATCCCCAACGTCGTGCTCTCGGCCGGTTTCATGGCCGACCGCGCCGGCAACATCTACACCGGCCCGAGCACCGAAGACACCCCGGCACTGATCGAACCGGCGGCGTTCAGCGACGGCATCGTCATCGTCCAGGTCAACCAATTGGTCGACGACGTCAGCGAACTGCCGCGCGTGGATATCCCGGCGTCGTGGGTCGATTTCGTCGTGGTCGCCGACAAGCCGTTCTACATCGAACCGCTGTTCACCCGCGACCCACGCCACATCAAGCCTGTGCACGTGTTGATGGCGATGATGGCGATCCGCGGCATCTACGAAAAACACAACGTGCAATCGCTCAACCACGGCATCGGTTTCAACACCGCCGCCATCGAACTGATCCTGCCGACCTACGGCGAATCCCTCGGCCTCAAGGGCAAGATCTGCCGCAACTGGACGCTCAACCCGCACCCGACGTTGATCCCGGCGATTGAAAGCGGCTGGGTCGAAAGTGTGCATTGCTTCGGCACCGAACTGGGCATGGAAAACTACATCGCCGCGCGCCCGGACGTGTTCTTCACCGGTCGCGACGGCTCGCTGCGTTCCAACCGGATGTTCTGCCAACTCGCCGGACAATACGCGGTGGATCTGTTTATCGGCGCGACGTTGCAAGTCGATGGCGACGGCCATTCCTCGACCGTCACCCGTGGCCGCCTCGCCGGTTTTGGTGGTGCGCCAAACATGGGCCACGACCCGCGCGGTCGCCGTCACGGCACCCCGGCGTGGCTGGACATGCGCCACGACGACTCGCAGCAACCGATGCTCGAACGCGGCAAGAAACTCGTGGTGCAAATGGTCGAGACGTTCCAGGAGGGCGGCAAACCGACCTTCGTCGAAACCCTCGACGCCGTGGAAGTGGCGAAGAAAAGCGGCATGCCGCTGGCACCGATCATGATCTACGGCGACGACGTCACCCACCTGCTCACCGAAGAAGGCATCGCCTACCTGTACAAGGCGCGCTCACTGGAAGAACGACAGGCAATGATCGCTGCGGTCGCCGGCGTCACCGCCATCGGCCTGCGCCACAACCCGAAAGACACCGAACGCATGCGCCGTGAAGGCCTGATCGCCTTGCCCGAAGACCTCGGCATCCGCCGCACCGACGCCACCCGCGAACTGCTCGCGGCGAAGAGCGTGGCTGATTTGGTCGAGTGGTCCGGCGGGCTGTACAACCCGCCCGCCAAATTCAGGAGCTGGTAATGCACGCATTTAATCTGCAAGCGAAACCGCTGTCTCTGGTTGATCGATTGGCTGATCTGGCGGTGGACGCCTTGATCGACGAAGCCGATCTGTCGCCGAAACCGGCGCTGGTCGACCGTCGCGGCAATGGCGCGCACACCGATCTGCACCTGGGCCTGATGCACGCTTCGGCGCTGTCGTTGTGGCCGGCGTTCAAGGAAATGGCTGAAGCGGCGGTTGAAATCGGTGAAGTCGATTCAACGTTGCGCGAAGCGATTGGCCGCATCGGTCGTGAAGGCGAGCAAGCCATGCTCACGACCACCAACGGTGTGAACACGCATCGCGGTGCCATTTGGGCGCTGGGATTATTGGTGACGGCCGCTGCGCTGGAACCGCAATCCTCCAGCGCCAATGCCGTGACCCTACGCGCCGCACGCCTGGCCTTGCTGGACGATCGCCACGCCCCCAAACCCTTGAGCCACGGCGCCCAAGTGGCCCTGCGTTACGGCGCTCGCGGCGCTCGGGAAGAAGCGCAACTCGGCTTCCCCTCGGTGCAGCAACGCGGTCTGCCGCAACTCAAACTCAGCCGCGCTAACGGCCACGGTGAACAGAACGCCCGGCTCGACGCCTTGCTCGCAATCATGACCAATCTGGCCGACACCTGCGTGCTCTATCGCGCCGGTGAAGAGGGTTTGCAGGCCATGCAACTCGGCGCGCAAGCCGTGCTCGACGCCGGTGGCAGCGCCAGCCTCAGCGGTCGCCGCCGCTTGCACGAACTGGATCAACAACTCATCGCATTGAATGCCTCGCCCGGTGGCGCCGCCGACTTGCTCGCCGCCACGCTGTTGCTCGACCGTATCGAGCGCGACGGCATCCTTCAGGGAGCGTTTTGATGGAAACCCTATCGTTTGAATTCCCCGCCGGGCAGCCGCCACGCGGTCGCGCGCTGGTCGGTTGTGTCGGCTCGGGTGATCTGGAAGTGCTGATCGAACCGGGTCTGGCCGGCAAGCTGACGATCAATGTGCAGACCTCGGTCAACGGCGCGCAGCTGCGCTGGCAGCACCTGTTTGCGCGGATGTTCGACGGCACCACGCCGCCGGCGATGGCCATCGATATCCACGATTTCGGCGCGACGCCGGGGGTGGTGCGCTTGCGTCTGGAACAAGGTTTCGAGGAGATCGGCCATGACTGACAGCGCAGCGTTGCTCAACAAACACAGCTTCGTCGAACTCGGTGCGCGGCAACGGGCGAAAGCCTTGCTTGATGCCGGCAGCTTTCGCGAATTGCTCGACCCGTTTCAGCGGGTGATGTCGCCGTGGCTTGAACGTCAGGGCGTGGTGCCGCAGGCCGATGACGGTGTAGTGATCGCCAAGGGCAGCCTCGACGGTTTGCCGGTAGTCATTGCCGCGATTGAAGGCGCGTTTCAGGGTGGCAGCCTTGGCGAAGTCGGCGGGGCGAAGATTGCCGGCGCGCTGGAACTGGCGGCTGAAGACAACCGCAAAGGCATTCCGACGCGCGCGGTGTTGTTGCTGGAAACCGGTGGCGTGCGCTTGCAGGAAGCCAATCTCGGGCTGGCGGCGATTGCTGATATTCATGCGGCGATTGTCGATTTGCAGCAGTACCAGCCGGTGGTCGGTGTGGTCGCGGGCAGTGTTGGGTGTTTCGGCGGCATGTCGATTGCCGCTGCGCTGTGCAGTTATTTGTTGGTGACTCAGGAAGCACGCCTCGGTTTGAACGGCCCGCAAGTGATTGAGCAGGAAGCGGGGATCGAGGAGTACGACTCGCGCGACCGGCCATTCATCTGGAGCCTGACTGGCGGCGAGCAGCGTTTCGCCAGTGGTCTGGTCGATCGTTATGTCGCCGATGACGTGGCGAAGATTCGTCAGCAGGTCGGTGAATTGCTCCAGCAAGGTTTGCCGGCGCAGCCGCGCAGTCAACGTGCCGACTGGTTTCTGCAACGTCTGGCGAGTTTGAACACTGACCGGCAAATCGAACCGTCGGTGGTTCGCGACCTGTATCAAGGAGAGCGCTCATGAACGGTTATTCACTGCGCGGTTTGAACTGGTTCAACGCCTTGAGCGTGGGCGCTGTCGCCGTCGAAGGGCTGCCGCCCTCGTTGAAAGTTGCTGACGGTGAGCTGGGGCGTTTCATCGCTGTGGTGGCTGACCCGGACAATCGTTTTCCTCGCGCTCGCAATGGTGAGGTCGGTTTGCTCGAAGGCTGGGGGTTGGCCAAGGCTGTGGATGATGCGATCACTGCTGATCGTGATAAAGCGCAGAAGCGCCCGATTATCGCCATCGTCGATGTGCCGAGCCAGGCTTATGGTCGGCGCGAAGAAGCGCTTGGCATTCATCAGGCGCTGGCCGGTGCGGCGGACGGCTACGCCCGTGCGCGTTTGGCCGGGCATCCGGTGATTGCGTTGTTGGTCGGTAAAGCGATGTCCGGGGCGTTTCTGGCTCATGGTTACCAGGCCAATCGTTTGATCGCGCTGCGTGATCCGGGTGTGATGGTGCATGCGATGGGCAAGGCGTCGGCGGCGCGGGTGACGTTGCGCAGTGTTGAAGAGCTGGAAGCACTGGCCGCCAGTGTGCCGCCGATGGCTTATGACATCGACAGTTATGCGAGTCTCGGATTGCTTTGGGAAACCCTGTCGGTTGAGCAGATTGAACAGCCGACGGCGGAGGATCTGGCGCGGGTGAACGAATGCCTCAAACAGGCCATCAGCGATATCTCCAGCACTGATCTGAGCAATCGTCTCGGCGCGAAAAATCGTGCGGCCTCCAGCAAGGTTCGCGAACTGTTGAGGGCGCAGTGGTGAACACGCCTCTGGCCCACGACCTGCTCTGGGGCATGACCCCGGCGCAGTTGCCGGCGGATGCGCCGCTGTGGGCAGTCGAGTCGCTGGCCTCCGGGCAACCGGTGGTGGTGCGGCGGGCGTTGAGCGAGGAAGGTTTAATCGCGGTTGGCGTGCGGGGTGTGCTGCGCGAGCAGCGGCTGGCGGCGTTTATGGCGGTCGATTCGATTGCCTGTCGCGTCAGTCCGGAAGCGCTTTGTCATGTTGAGTGCGAGCGTGATTTGCCGGTCATGCACGCGCTCAAACAACTGCGGCCAATGCTCGACGATTGCGGTTGGATCTGGGGTGTCAGCGGCAGTGTCGGGTTTGAATTGGCCAGTGGTTTTACTGCGATGCACGCGGCCAGCGATCTCGATCTGATTCTGCGGACACCGCAACTGATCACCCGTAATCAGGCACGCAAATTCGTCGCGATTTTCGATCAAGCCGTGTGCCGGATCGACATGCAGTTGCAGACGCCGTTCGGTGCGGTCGCATTGCGCGAGTGGGCCAGCGGATCGGCACGCGTGCTGCTGAAAAACGAGTATCAGGCCTGTTTGGTGACTGACCCGTGGAATCCGCAGGAGCAGGCAGCGTGAGCAGCTTGTTGGTATTCCCCGGCCAGGGCGCGCAGCAGGCGGGCATGCTTCAACGCTTGCCTCGGGAAACGTTGACCGAGGCCAGCGATGTACTCGGCGAAGATGTTTTACTACTCGATTCTGCCGAAGCATTGAGCACGACTAGAGCAGTTCAACTCTGTTTGCTGATCGCGGGAGTCGCGGCTTCACGGCAGCTGTTGCAGGACGGACTCACGGCGGATTACGTCGCCGGCCTGTCCATCGGCGCCTATCCGGCAGCAGTGGTCGCCGGGGCGCTGAGCTTCAGCGACGCGTTGCATCTGGTCAGCCTGCGCGGTGAGCTGATGCAGCAAGCTTATCCACAAGGCTACGGCATGACCGCGATTATCGGCCTGCAATTATCCACAGTCGAAACGCTGATGGCGCAGGTGCACAGCGAAGATTCGCCGGTGTATCTGGCCAACATCAACGCCGACAACCAAGTGGTGATTGCCGGTAGTGACAAAGCCATGCAAGCCGTGGCCGAACTGGCGCGCAGTCGTGGTGCCGGTCTGGCGAAACGTCTGGCAGTGAGTGTGCCGTCGCACTGCCCACTGCTGGACGAACCGGCGCAAACCCTCGCCGAAGCCTTCACCAAGATTGAACTGAAAACCCCGAAAATCGCTTACCTGAGCGGCAGCCGCGCGCGTCCTGTGACCAAAGTAGAGGCGCTGCGCGACGACCTCGCCTTCAACATGTGCCGCGTGGTGGATTGGCGCGGCACCGTGCAAAGCGCCTACGAGCGCGGCGTGCGTTTACAGATCGAACTGCCGCCCGGTGCAGTACTCACCGGACTGGCACGCCGGGTGTTCGAGCAGGGCACGGTCACTGCCTTCGACAGTGCTCGCCTCGACACCCTGCAAGCGCTGTTGCTTGAGGAGGGTAGCCGCCAACCCTAAACCGCCGCGACTCAAGCTTCGAACAACAAAAACAACATTCGACGATGCACTTTGAGGACTACAACAATGATTATTTACGGTGTGGCGCTGCTCGCGATCTGTACGCTGGCAGGGGTGATCATGGGTGACATGCTCGGCGTGTTGTTGGGCGTGAAATCCAATGTCGGCGGGGTCGGCATCGCCATGATCCTGTTGATCTGCGCGCGGTTGTGGATGCAGAAGCGCGGCGGCATGACCAAGGAATGCGAGATGGGCGTCGGCTTCTGGGGCGCCATGTACATTCCAGTGGTGGTGGCGATGGCCGCGCAACAGAACGTCGTCACCGCGCTGCACGGCGGCCCGGTCGCGGTTCTGGCGGCGATCGGTTCGGTGGTGGTCTGTGGTTGCACGATTGCCCTGATCAGCCGCACGCATAAAGGCGAGCCATTGCCCGACGAACCGGCGGAAATCTCCCCGGTCGGCACCCCAGTAGGAGGTCGCTGATATGTGGGATCTCATCGAGAAAGGTCTGGAACACAACGGGCTGGTCACTGCATTCGCTTTTGTCGGCGTGATCATGTGGGTGTCGGTGGTGCTCTCCAAGCGCCTGACGTTCGGACGCATTCACGGCTCGGCAATTGCCATCGTCATCGGTCTGGTGTTGGCCTGGGTCGGCGGCACCATGACTGGCGGCCAGAAGGGCTTGGCGGATCTGACACTGTTCTCCGGTATCGGCCTGATGGGCGGGGCGATGCTGCGTGACTTTGCGATTGTGGCCACCGCGTTTGAAGTGCAGGCGACCGAGGCGAAGAAGGCCGGGTTGATTGGTGTGATCGCGTTGTTGCTGGGCACGATTTTGCCGTTCATTGTCGGCGCGTGCATGGCGTGGGCGTTCGGTTATCGCGATGCGGTGAGCATGACCACCATTGGCGCGGGTGCGGTGACTTATATTGTTGGGCCGGTGACGGGTGCGGCGATTGGCGCGACGTCGGATGTGATGGCGCTGTCGATTGCCACCGGGTTGATCAAGGCGATTCTGGTGATGGTCGGCACGCCGGTGGCGGCGCGCTGGATGGGCCTGGATAACCCGCGTTCGGCGATGGTGTTTGGTGGGTTGGCCGGTACTGTCAGCGGCGTGACCGCCGGATTGGCGGCGACGGATCGGCGGTTGGTGCCTTACGGGGCGTTGACGGCTACGTTTCATACCGGGCTTGGGTGCTTGCTTGGGCCATCGCTGTTGTTTTTCATTGTTCGCGGGATTGTGGGCTGAAGATCAACAGCCCCTCACCCTAGCCCTCTCCCGGAGGGAGAGGGGACTGACCGAGGTGTCTTGGCGTTATACATCGACCTGAAATTCTTATGTCGAACTCAGGCCTTGAAACCCACGGAGATCTGCTCGCTTTCCCCATCTAACCTTTGAGGCAGAGGGGACTGACCGAGGTTGATGTTGGAGGTACGCCGACTTGAAAGTCCTGAGTCGAACTCAGGTCTTGAAACCCATGAAGATCTGCTCCCTTTCCCCTCTACCCCTTGGGGGAGAGGGCTGGGGTGAGGGGGTAGCTCTTGATCTTGATCTTGATCTAAACCCCTGCCTGCCGATTCGCATACATCCGACACTCCGCCAGCAACGCCAGCAAATTCGGATCCCTCTCCTTGGCCTTCAAAAACACCACGCCAATATGCTGCTGCAACCGGTACTTCTCCTGCAACGGAATCAACTTCACCCGATTCTCATACACCGCCGCAATCCGCCCCGGCAGCAATGCATAACCCACCCCCGAACTGACCATGCTCAACAGCGTGAAAATGTCATTCACTTGCATCGCCACCTTCGGCTCGAACCCCGCCTGCTTGAATACCCGGTTACCGTCCTGATGCGTGGCAAAGCCTTGGGTCAGGGTGATGAACGTTTCATCGCGCACTTCCGCCAAGTCCACTTCACTGCGCTGGGCGAACTTTGAATCCGCCGGGGTGGCGAGGAAGATGTCGTCGGAAAACAGCGCAATCTGTTCGCAATCCGGGTCATTGATGCTGTCGTCCAGCGACACCAGGATCGCGTCGACTTCCATGTTTTTCAGCTTGTAGAGCAGGTCGATGTTCGAGCCGAGGATCAGGTCGATATTGAGTTCGCTGCGGCGGATCTTCAAACCCATGATCAGCTGCGGCACGGTTTTCACTGTCAGCGAATACAGCGAGCCAAGTTTGAAGCGCTCGGCGGAGAACCCGGCGGCTTCACGGGTCAGGCGCACGCTTTCGACGACGTCGTTGATCAGCTTCTGCGCGCGTTCTTCCAGCACATAAGCGCTTTCCAGCGGCGTCAGGTTGCGGCCTTCGTGTTTGAACAGCGGGCAGCGCAGGGCGCTTTCCAGCGAGTGAATCGCGCGGTGCACGCTGACGTTGCTGGTCTGCAGCTCGGCGGCGGCGCGGGCGAGGTTGCCGGTGCGCATGAAGGCGAGGAACACCTCGAGTTTTTTCAGGGTCAATTCTTCGTCGATCAGCATGGCGCGGACTCTTTTTGGTATCGGCCGATTGTGCCCAATTACCACGACGCGCGCAGGCTGATGTTGAACAGAAACATTGCGCTTTTACGCTCAAGGCCCGAGCCTTGCGCGCTGCGGTAACGAATGTGAGGTGAGCAATACATGTATCACGGAGAACGATTGAACGCCTGGACCCATCTGGTCGGGGCAGTGGCGGCTTTTGTCGGCGGCGTATGGATGCTGGCGATCGCCTGCCTGGATGGCAGCCCGTGGAAGATCGTCAGTGTGGCGATTTACGCGTTTACCTTGCTGGTGCTCTACAGTGCCTCGACCGTGTACCACAGCGTGCGCGGGCGCAAGAAAGCGATCATGAAGAAAGTCGATCATTTTTCGATCTACCTGCTGATTGCCGGCAGCTACACGCCGTTCTGCCTGGTGACCCTGCGCGGGCCGTGGGGCTGGACGCTGTTCGGGATTGTCTGGGGACTGGCGCTGATCGGCATCCTGCAAGAGATCAAACCGCGCTCCGAGGCGCGGATTCTGTCGATCGTGATTTACGCGGTGATGGGCTGGATTGTGTTGGTGGCGGTGAAACCTTTGATCGCGGCGCTGGGCACTACAGGGTTTGCCTGGCTGGCGTCGGGTGGGATTTTGTACACGGTGGGGATTATCTTTTTTGCCCTCGATCACCGGTTGCGACATGCGCACGGGATCTGGCATCTGTTCGTGATCGCCGGGAGTTTGCTGCACTTTGTGGCGATTCTGTTTTACGTCCTGTAAATGCAATTCCTGTGGGAGCGAGCTTGCTCGCGAAGGTGTCAGGTCAACCAACATTTTTGCTGAATGACACACCGCATTCGCGAGCAAGCTCGCTCCCACAGTAGATCTTCAGTGAACACAGATT
This sequence comes from Pseudomonas fluorescens, assembly GCF_001648775.1. GTDB lineage: Bacteria > Pseudomonadota > Gammaproteobacteria > Pseudomonadales > Pseudomonadaceae > Aquipseudomonas > Aquipseudomonas fluorescens_M. Next base: position 17,554 of record NZ_LVEJ01000001.1, on the reverse strand, counting down.
TTGTGAACACCCTAGATCCAATGTGGGAGCTAGCCTGCCAGCGATGGGGCCTTAGAAGTCACCCCAAAGCTGCTGGGCCACCGCCAGTGCAACCACCGGCGCGGTCTCGGTACGCAATACGCGCGGGCCGAGGCGGGCGGCGTGGAAGCCGTTGCCTTTGGCCTGCTCGACTTCGGCATCCGTCAAACCGCCCTCAGGCCCGATCAAGAACGCCAGCGTCGCCGGTTTGGCATGACTCACTAACGGCTCTGCCACCGGATGCAACACCAGTTTCAACTCGGCTTCGCTCTGCTTGATCCAGTCTGCCAACAACACCGGCGGATGAATCACCGGCACCCGCGAACGACCGCATTGTTCGCACGCACTGATCGCCACCTGACGCCAGTGCAGCAGGCGTTTGTCGGCGCGTTCGTCCTTGAGACGGACTTCGCAGCGGTCACTGAAGATCGGGGTGATTTCATTCACGCCCAGTTCGGTGGCTTTCTGGATCGCCCAATCCATGCGCTCGCCACGGGACAGGCCTTGGCCGAGGTGGATGTGCAGCGGCGACTCGATCTGACCGGCGAATTGCTCGTCGATCTGCACGGTCACGCGTTTCTTGCCGACTTCCAGCAGGGCGCCGCGAAACTCATGGCCAGAACCGTCGAACAGCTGCACCGCATCGCCCTCGGCCATGCGCAGCACGCGGCTGATGTAATGCGCCTGGGCTTCCGGCAATTCGTGTTCGCCGGTGCTCAGGGGGGCGTCGATAAAGAAGCGGGACAGTCTCATTTCGGGTCTCTGGAAAGATGTGAATCAGTTAAAACGGTGTCGACTTCATTCGCGAGCAAGCTCGCTCCCACATTTGGAATGCATTCCCCTGTGGGAGCGAGCTTGCTCGCGAAAGCGGCAGTTCAGGCGCCACAAATTTTGAATCAGCCTGGATCGCGGAAGCCCGGGTGGAAGTCTTTCGGCACGGCCACGCTGACGCTGTCACGCGTAGCGATATCGATGCCTTCGCTGGCGACTTCGGCGAGGAAGTCGATCTGCTCCGGGGTGATCACGTACGGCGGCAGGAAATACACCACGCTGCCCAGCGGGCGCAGCAGCGCGCCACGCTCCAGCGCATGCTGGAACACCTTCAAACCGCGTCGTTCCTGCCAAGGGTAGGCCTCTTTCGTGGCTTTATCCTTGACCATCTCGATGGCCAGCACCATGCCGGTCTGGCGCACTTCCGACACGTTCGGGTGATCGACCAGATGCGCTGTCGCCGAGGCCATGCGCTGGGCCAGCGCCTTGTTGTTCTCGATGACGTTGTCCTGCTCGAAGATATCCAGCGTCGCCAGTGCCGCCGCGCACGCCAGCGGGTTGCCGGTGTAGCTGTGCGAATGGAGGAAGGCGCGCAAGGTCGGATAGTCGTCGTAGAACGCGCTGTAGACCTCGTCTGTGGTCAGGCACGCGGCCAGCGGCAGGTAGCCGCCGGTCAGGGCTTTCGACAGGCAAAGGAAATCCGGGCGAATGCCGGCCTGTTCGCAGGCAAACATCGTCCCGGTGCGGCCGAAACCAACGGCGATTTCATCAAGGATCAAATGCACGCCATAACGGTCGCAGGACTCGCGCAGTAGCTTCAGATACACCGGGTGATACATGCGCATGCCGCCAGCGCCCTGAATCAGCGGCTCGACGATCACTGCCGCGACGCTGTCTTGGTTCTCTGCCAGTGTCTGTTCCATGGCCGTGAACATGTTGCGCGAATGCTCTTCCCAGCTCATGCCTTCGGGGCGCCCGTAGCAATCCGGGCTCGGCACCTTGATGGTGTCCATCAGCAGCGCTTTGTAGGTTTCGGTGAACAGCGGCACGTCGCCGACCGCCATCGCCGCCATGGTTTCGCCGTGGTAGCTGTTGGTCAGGGTGACGAAGCGTTTCTTGTTTGGCTGGCCGCGATTGAGCCAGTAATGAAAGCTCATTTTCAGCGCGACTTCGATGCAGGACGAACCGTTATCGGCGTAGAACACCCGGTTCAGGCCTTGCGGCGTCATCTTCACCAGACGCTCGGACAGCTCGATCACCGGTTGATGGCTGAAACCGGCGAGAATCACGTGCTCCAGTTGATCGACCTGATCCTTGATGCGCTGGTTGATGCGCGGGTTGGCATGGCCGAACACGTTGACCCACCACGAGCTGACAGCGTCGAGGTAGCGCTTGCCTTCGAAGTCTTCGAGCCAGACGCCTTCACCGCGCTTGATCGGGATCAGCGGCAGCTGTTCGTGGTCTTTCATCTGGGTGCAGGGATGCCACAACACCGCGAGGTCGCGTTGCATCCACTGGTTATTCAGGCCCATTTACAGTCTCCTCGAGGCGGCTCGCGACAGGCGCGGGCAAACAATCGCGCAAGCCTATGCAATGCGTCGCGCGGGGACAACCCATTGTGTCGATTGAGCTACTTTGTATGAGCCGATAGACGTCGCTGGCGGCGTTTTGATGGCTAACGTATTCTTCGCGGTTCTTTGGGTCGTCTGACCCGCAAAACTGCTTTTTCCTACGTGTATTTCCGGAGTTCGCTGAATGTCTGTCGGTTGGCTGCGCGCCTGTGCGCTGGTGATGTTGGGGCTGTTCAGCGTTACAGCGCTGGCCAAGGATAAAACTGCAATCGTGATCGGCGGCGGCCTCTCGGGCCTGACCGCTGCTTATGAGCTGCAAAACAAAGGCTGGCAGGTCACGCTGCTGGAAGCCAAGCCGAGCCTGGGCGGGCGCTCGGGCATGGCCACCAGCGAGTGGATCGGCAACGACAAGACGCAGCCGGTGCTGAACAAGTACGTCTCGACCTTCAAGCTCGGTACCACGCCCGCGCCGGAATTTGTGCGTACCCCGGGCTACCTGATCGACGGCGAGTACTTCTCCGCCGCTGATCTGGCGACCAAGCAACCGGCCACCGCCGATGCCTTGAAGCGCTACCAGAAAACCCTCGACGATCTGGCGCGTTCGATCGACGACCCGCAGAACCCGGCGGCGACCAGCACGCTGCACGCGCTGGATCAGATCAACGTGTCGAGCTGGCTCGACAAGCAGAACCTGCCAGCCACCGCGCGTCAGTTGATCAACCAGGACATCCGCACTCACTACGACGAACCTTCGCGTCTGTCCCTGTTGTACTTCGCTCAGCAGAACCGCGTCTATCGCGGCATCTCCGACCGTGACCTGCGCGCTTCGCGTCTGGTCGGCGGCAGCCAGGTGCTGGCGCAGGCGTTCGTTAAACAGATCAAAACCATCAAGACCAACTCGCCGGTATCGGCGATCAATCAAGACAAGGACGGCGTGACCGTCAAGGTCGGCAGCGTTGGCTATCAGGCTGACTACGTGGTGCTGGCCGTGCCATTGCGTGCGCTGAACAAGATTGCTTTGACGCCGGCACTGGATGCCCAGCATCTGGCCGCGATCAAAGGCACCAACTACGGCTGGCGCGACCAGATCATGCTGAAGTTCAAGACGCCGGTGTGGGAGAGCAAGGCGCGCATGTCCGGCGAGATCTACAGCAACGCAGGTCTCGGGATGTTGTGGATCGAGCCAGCCCTGAAGGGCGGCGCCAACGTGGTGATCAACCTGTCCGGCGACAACGCCCGCGTGATGCAGGCGTTCGGCGACAAGCAGATGGTCGATCAGGTGCTGATCCGCCTGCACGCGTTTTATCCACAGGCCCGTGGCTCGTTCACCGGTTATGAAATCCGTCGCTACAGCACCGACCCGTCGATGGGCGGCGCGTATCTGGCTTACGGCCCGGGCCAGATCAGCAAGTTCTGGCGCCTGTGGGAACGTCCGCTGCAACGCGTGACGTTCGCTGGCGAACACACCGATACCTTGTACCCGGGCACCCTGGAAGGCGCACTGCGCACTGGTCAGCGTGCAGCCAGTCAGGTTGAAGATCTGGCAGCGGGCAAATCGTTTGAACCGGCGAAAGTGGTCCCGGCCGCTGCAGCGGCAGGCGCGGCGGGTGCCGTGGCGGCGAAGAAGGGCAACTTCTTCAGCAACCTGTTCGGTGGTTCGGATGACGAGAAGAAACCTGAGCCTGTGAAGGCGCCAGAGCCGGCTCCTGCTCCGGTTGCTCCAGCGCCTGCGCCGACCCCGGCAGTTGCGCCAGCTCCGGTGGAAGCGCCGAAGCCTGCGGCACCAGTGAAAGCTGAACCGGCGAAGAAAGCGGCGGCCAAGCCTGTGGCTAAGAAGCCTGCAGCTAAAACCGAGGCGAAAAAGCCTGCGGCGAAACCGGCGGCGAAGAAGGCTGAGCCGGCGAAGAAGCCAGCGGCCAAACCTGCGGCCAAGCCCGCAGCAGCTCCGGCGGCAACGACCGATACCAAGGCGCAGTAAGCCTTGCGGTGAATGAAGAAGCGCGGCGTTTATGCCGCGCTTTTTTTTGCCTGTAAGACCGCTATCGCGAGCAGGCTCAGACAATGCAAATCCATTGCCTGGCAACAACATCCCGCCACACTTTTCCCTTTAATCTTTCCTTAACAAGCCACTTTCAAACTCTTGATCGTATTTCTCGATATTTCAAAGCGAAATTTTCCGCTTTAATTCGATAGATAACTCGCTAGTCTTGGTTCGCAGTTCTCACAGGATTTGGGCAATGCAGCTACGTAACTCTTCTTCGCGCTATGGTTGGGTCAGCATCTTCATGCACTGGGGTGTAGCGCTGGTGGTCTTCGGGCTGTTCGCGCTGGGCCTGTGGATGGTCGGGCTGGATTACTACAGCAGCTGGCGCAAAGAGGCGCCGGATCTGCACAAGAGCATCGGTCTGGTGCTGTTGGGTGTGATGGTGTTGCGGGTGCTGTGGCGTTTTATCAGCCCACCGCCGCCGACGCTGCAAAGCTACAGCCGCATGACCCGTATCGGCGCCAAGTTCGGCCACGGGTTTCTGTATCTGGCGCTGTTCGCTGTGATGCTTGCCGGTTACCTGATTTCCACCGCAGACGGTGTCGGGATCCCGGTGTTTGGCCTGTTTGAAGTTCCTGCACTGGTTTCCGGGCTACCGGATCAGGCAGATACCGCTGGGGTGATTCATCTCTGGCTGGCGTGGGCGCTGGTAATTTTTTCCGGCCTCCATGCGTTGGCAGCATTGAAGCACCACTTTATCGATCGTGATGCGACCCTGAAGCGAATGCTCGGTCGCAAAGCCTGAAATTCAACCTCGACTCAAAGGAAAAGAAAGCATGTTGAAAAAGACTCTGGCCGCTCTGGCAATCGGTTCTGCACTGCTCTCGGCTGGTCAGGCCATGGCTGCGGACTACAAAATCGACAAGGAAGGCCAGCACGCCTTCGTTGACTGGAAAATCAGCCACCTGGGTTACAGCTTCATCCACGGTACTTTCAAAGATTTCGACGGTACGTTCTCGTGGGATTCGGCCAAGCCTGAAGCCAGCAAGATCGCTGTTGATGTGAAAACCGCCAGCCTGTGGTCGAACCACGCTGAACGTGACAAGCACATCGCCAGCAAAGACTTCCTGGATGTCGGCAAGTTTGCTGATGCCAAGTTCGTCTCCACCGCTGTTAAGTCGACCGGTGAAAAGACCGCTGACGTGACCGGCGACCTGACCCTGCACGGCGTGACCAAGCCAGTAACCTTCAAGGCTACGTTCAACGGCGAAGGCAAGGATCCATGGGGCGGCGAGCGTGCTGGCTTCAACGCCACCACCACCCTCAACCTGAACGATTTCGGGATCAAGGGCCCAGGTCCTACCTCGCAAACTGCGGATCTGGACATCTCGCTGGAAGGCGTGAAAGTTAAATAACTTTCGTCCGCCACATAAAAACGCCCCCGGTCGAAAGACCGGGGGCGTTTTTTTATTGCCCGTCTCATGACTTGAGATCACCGCATATCCACTGTGGGAGCGAGCTTGCTCGCGAATGCGGTGTGTCATTCACCAGAGGTCTCGATTGATCCGACGCTTTCGCGAGCAAGCTCGCTCCCACAGGGGGATTGTGGTGATGCAGAGATTCGCGGCGGCAAAAAAATGCCCCGGCTCTTGCGAGGCGGGGCATCCTTTATGGCGGCGTCAACTCAGCGATTGCGAGTCAGCAGCGCTGGTTTTTCGCCACGCGGGCGGCTTGGCAGTTGATCGAGCTGCTCAGGCGTCGGGAAGCGGTCGGCTTTCGATTCCTTGTGCATGATCTTCGGGCCGTTGCTGCGCGGGTTCTGCACGGCTGGCTCGCTGCGAGGCTGATCGTCACGGGCTGGACGGCGGTTGCGCGAGGACGAGGCGGAATCGTCGCGACGACCCGACTGACCATCACGCGGTGCGCCGTTGCGCGGGCCGCCGCTGCGTTTGGCTGGCGGGGTGCCGGTGCTCGAGCCGTTGCTGTTGCGCGGACCATTCTGACGACCCTGCGACTGACCGCCTCGTGGTGCGCCCGAACCTGCGCCTGCGCCCTGAGCCGGTGCGCCTGGACGACGACCACGGCCGCCGGCAGGAGCAGGCTTCGGTACGTAGTCAACGCGGTTACCGAAGTTATCTACATCGTCGTCGAGGAACTCGTCCGGCGCACGATCAGCCGCCGCACGTGGCGGTTGACTCGGGCGCTGTTCGCGGGCCGGGGTGCCTTCGCGCGGCTTCTGCTGACGGGCAGGACGCTCGCCACGTTCACCGGCCGGTTTTTCCTTGCCCTTGTCTTTGCCTTTGTCTTTACGACCGCCGCCGCCACCGCCGCCATTCGGGCCGTCGCCGCGTGGGCCACGTGGGTTGCGCGGGTTACGCACGTCCGGACGCTCACGCACTTCCGGCTTCTCGGCTTCAATGGTGCTCGAATCGAAGCCCATCAGGTCGCCATCGGCGATTTTCTGCTTGGTCATGCGTTCGATGCTTTTCAGCAGTTTTTCTTCGTCCGGCGCGACCAGCGAGATCGCCTCGCCCGAACGACCGGCACGGCCAGTACGGCCGATACGGTGCACGTAATCTTCATCGACGTTCGGCAGTTCGAAGTTGACCACATGTGGCAACTGATCGATGTCCAGACCGCGTGCGGCGATGTCGGTCGCTACCAGAATGCGTACCTGGTTGGCCTTGAAGTCGGCCAGCGCTTTGGTGCGAGCGTTCTGGCTCTTGTTGCCGTGGATCGCCACAGCCGGTAGGCCGTGTTTGTCCAGGTACTCGGCCAGACGGTTGGCGCCGTGCTTGGTACGGGTGAACACCAGTACCTGTTCCCACGCGCCGGCGGTGATCAGGTGCGCCAGCAGCGCACGCTTGTGGCTGGCCGGCAGACGGAAGACGCGTTGTTCGATGCGCTCGACCGTGGTGTTCGGCGGCGTCACTTCGATGCGTTCCGGGTTGTGCAGCAGCTTGCCGGCGAGGTCGGTGATGTCCTTGGAGAACGTCGCCGAGAACAGCAGGTTCTGACGCTTGGACGGCAGGCGCGCGAGGACTTTCTTCACGTCGTGCACGAAACCCATGTCGAGCATGCGGTCAGCTTCGTCGAGGACGAGGATTTCCACATGGGACAGGTCAACGCTGCCCTGGCCGCACAGATCGAGCAAACGACCCGGGCAGGCGACGAGTACGTCAACACCACGGGACATGGCCTGAACCTGTGGGTTCATGCCGACGCCGCCGAAGATGCAGGCGCTGACGAATTTCAGGTCACGGGCGTAGATCTTGAAGCTCTCGTGAACCTGGGCCGCGAGTTCGCGGGTCGGGGTCAGGACCAGTACGCGCGGTTGGCGCGGGCCATGACGCTGGGATTTGTCCGGGTGACCGTTGGGGAACAACCGCTCCAGGATCGGAAGGGCGAAACCGCCGGTTTTACCGGTACCTGTCTGTGCCGCAACCATCAGGTCGCGACCTTGCAACACGGCGGGAATGGCCCGCTGTTGCACCGGAGTAGGCTCGGTATAGCCCGCATCTTCGATGGCGCGGACTAAAGCCTCGGAGAGACCGAGGGAAGCAAAGGACATGAGTAATCCTGTTTTAGTTAGGGCTTGGCCCAATGGGAGTCTTGCCTGGCGCGAATCACGTTTAAGAGGACGCAATCCCGTCCGGTCCTGCTGCGGTTCCGAAGGCACGTCTGGAGCGCTCGCGCGGGCTGCAAAGCTGCGCTGTAGCGGGTCGAGAGGCCTGTTACGGTTCCGGGCGTCCGGGCGTGAGCCTGGCGGGAACGCCGGAGTATAACAGAGCAATCACTGCGCGCCGCTTTCCTGCTGCTCAACGGTTTTGCCGCTGGCGGTGGCTGAATCCATCGAGGGGCTGCTGGCGGGCGCGGCGCCATAGCGGGCGCTCAACTCTGCATACGCGGGTTCACGCTTGAATCGCTTGAGCTCGGCGCCGAAACGCTGCACCAGCAAATCCATGCCGGCATTGCGTCGAACTGCGAGAAACTGGCTCTGGCGGCTAATGACCGAGGGGTTTTCAGTGATCTGATCGCGAATATTCAATTCATCGAGCAAATGCTGACCGACGCGGCGATCGGTGATCAGCAAGTCGATGCGGCCGCGCACCAGTTTGCCAAAGTTGGCTTCGTGGGTCGGTGCCGGTTCACGGGTAAACAGCGTCGAGTCGCTAAAGTCGGGGCTGTACAGATAACCCGGCGAGGTGCCGATGGTCAGGCCTTTGAGCTCTTCGAGTTGGCGGAACGGGTGCGGCCGGTCGTTGGCGTAGAACATCACAAACTCGACGTCCGACAGCGGCTCGATCGGGTAAAGCAGGGTGGCGTCGCGTTCATCGCTGTGAAAAATATCCAGCGCACCGTCGGCCTGACCGGTTTCGAGCATCGACAGGCAGCGCTTCCACGGCAGGAATTGCCATTCGACCTCGATGCCCAGACGTTTGAACACGATGGCGGTGGTTTCGTAGTCCAGGCCGAGGTTCTTGCCGCCTTCTTCATACACGTAAGGCGCCCATGGCTCGGTGACAATACGCAGCTTCTCGCCCCGAGCGGCGAAGCTCAGGCAAGCAAAAACCAGCACGGCGAATAACTGCGTGATCAAAGGCATGGCTTGAGATTACGACGAGAAACGCGAAAGAGCCAGAAAGTGCCGGCACAAGCTCTGTTTCGGGGGTTAAAAGCAAAAGATCGCAGTTGAGGCTGCGATCTTTTGGGTACAGCGTCAGCAGTTTTTAGCGCGGCAACTTCAGGTTATTCCAGATCGCCAGACTAGGTTCAGCCTGGTTCATGGAATAAAAATGCAGCCCCGGTGCGCCGCCCTGCAACAGGCGTTCGCACATCTCGCTGACGACTTGCTCGCCAAAGCGCTGAATGCTTTGTGTGTCGTCGCCGTAGGCTTCCAGTTGCTTGCGGATCCAGCGCGGGATTTCCGCACCGCAGGCATCGGAGAAGCGCGCGAGTTTGCTGTAGTTTGTGATCGGCATGATCCCCGGGACGATCGGCAGATCGACACCCTGTGCCTGCAAACGGTCGACGAAGTAGAAATAGCTGTCGGCGTTGAAGAAATACTGGGTGATTGCGCTGTCGGCGCCAGCCTTGGCTTTGCGCACGAAGTTGGCCAGATCGTCTTCGTAGTTGCGCGCTTGCGGATGCATCTCCGGGTAAGCGGCGACTTCGATGTGGAAGTGATCACCGGTTTCTTCACGAATGAATTCCACCAGTTCATTGGCGTGACGCAGCTCACCGCTGGTCATGCCCATGCCGGACGGCAGGTCGCCACGCAGCGCAACGATGCGCTTGATGCCGGCCGCCTTGTACTCGTTCAGCAGGCCGCGCAAGTCGTCCTTGCTGTCGCCGACGCACGACAGGTGCGGTGCGGCCGGTACTTTGACTTCGCTTTCCAGTTGCAGAACGGTGTTGAGGGTGCGATCACGGGTCGAACCACCAGCGCCATAGGTGCAGGAAAAGAAGTCGGGGTTATAAGTGGCCAGCTGACGGGCAGTGGCGAGCAGTTTTTCATGCCCAGCATCGGTCTTGGTCGGGAAGAACTCGAAGCTGTAGCGACGGTCTTGGGACATGGTCATACCCTTGGAAACAAGAACCTTCGAGGCGCTGCAATCCCGTGTGGGAGCGAGCCTGCTCGCGAAAGCGCTGGGTCAGACAACACGGATGTTGAATGATACGCCGCCTTCGCGAGCAGGCTCGCTCCCACAGGGAAAGCGAGCAGTCAGCGCCTGTTAGTAGCGGTAAGCGTGCGGCTTGAACGGGCCTTCGACGGTGACGCCGATGTAGTCAGCCTGTTGCTTGGTCAGTTGGGTGACCACGCCGCCGAAGCCGCGAACCATTTCCAGAGCCACTTCTTCGTCGAGTTTCTTCGGCAGTACTTCAACGGTCAGGCGCTCGGCTTTCTGGGCTGGCGACAGGTCGGCGTACTTCTGGCCGAACAGGAAGATCTGCGCCAGCACCTGGTTGGCGAACGAGCCGTCCATGATGCGGCTTGGGTGACCAGTGGCGTTGCCCAGGTTGACCAGACGGCCTTCGGCCAGCAGGATCAGGTAGTCATCGTTTTGCGCGTCGAAAGCGCCCGGGCCGGTACGGTGGATCTTGTGTACCTGTGGCTTCACTTCTTCCCATGCCCAGTTCTTGCGCATGAAAGCGGTGTCGATTTCGTTGTCGAAGTGACCGATGTTGCAGACAACAGCGCGCTTCTTCAGAGCTTTGAGCATGTTCGAGTCGCAAACATTGACGTTACCGGTGGTGGTCACGATCAGGTCGATCTTGCCCAGCAGCGCTTTGTCGATGCTTGCTTCGGAACCGTCGTTGATCCCGTCGATGAACGGCGACACCAGTTCGAAACCGTCCATGCACGCTTGCATGGCGCAGATCGGGTCAACTTCGGAAACCTTGACGATCATGCCTTCCTGACGCAGGGACTGAGCCGAACCCTTGCCCACGTCACCGTAACCGATGACCAGCGCTTGCTTGCCGGACAGCAGGTGGTCGGTACCGCGCTTGATTGCGTCGTTCAGGCTGTGACGGCAGCCGTACTTGTTGTCGTTCTTGGACTTGGTCACCGAGTCGTTGACGTTGATGGCCGGGATGCGCAGTTCGCCCTTGGCCAGCATGTCCAGCAGACGGTGTACGCCGGTGGTGGTTTCTTCGGTCACGCCGTGAACGCGGTCCAGTACTTGTGGGTACTTGTCGTGCAGCAGCTGAGTCAGGTCGCCGCCGTCGTCGAGGATCATGTTGGCATCCCATGGCGCGCCATCCTTGAGGATGGTCTGCTCCAGGCACCACTCGTACTCTTCTTCAGTTTCGCCTTTCCAGGCGAAAACCGGGATGCCGGCAGCAGCGATAGCGGCAGCAGCCTGATCCTGAGTGGAGAAAATGTTGCACGACGACCAGCGTACTTCGGCACCCAGGGCAACCAGGGTTTCGATCAGCACGGCAGTCTGAATGGTCATGTGGATGCAGCCGAGGATCTTGGCGCCTTTCAACGGCTGCTCGCCGGAGTACTTGCGACGCAGACCCATCAGAGCCGGCATTTCCGATTCGGCGATGATGGTTTCGCGACGGCCCCAGGCAGCCAGGGACATGTCGGCAACTTTGTAATCGTTAAAATCTGCAGGCGTGATAACAGCGCTCATGAAGAGCCTCCATTCGTAATGTATGCGAATGGGCGCCGTTGTGCGTTTAGTGTCCGGCCGTGGCCGGTCAACGCCCCATCCGAGCCTGACAGGTTGAACCTGCTGCAGCGCCCCTCGGACAGGTGGCGGGAAAACGGTATCAATTGAAGATGACCGTTTTGAAACGGGGGCGATTATAGCCGTCTAGACTGATCTTCCAAAGGGTTTCTGTCGGCCAGATGAAGATCGTTAATGACGACCATAGTCGAAGCCGCATGGAGCCTGACCGCTCAGTCTGCCAAGATACCGTCCATCGTTCGGCAAGACACTCAGGAGTGAAGATGAATTTCCACACCCGCAAATGGGTAAAACCCGAAGACCTCAACCCCAACGGCACCCTGTTCGGCGGCAGCCTGCTGCGCTGGATCGACGAGGAAGCGGCGATTTACGCCATCGTGCAGTTGGGCAATCAGCGCGTGGTGACCAAGTACATTTCCGAGATCAACTTCGTCAGCGCCTCGCGCCAGGGCGACATCATCGAACTGGGCATCACCGCCACCGAGTTCGGCCGCACCTCGATCACCCTGACCTGCGAAGTGCGCAACAAGATTACCCGCAAGAGCATTCTGACGGTTGAGAAGATGGTGTTTGTGAACCTCGGCGAAGACGGTTTGCCGGCGCCGCACGGTCGCACTGAAATCAAATATGTGAAAGACCAGTTTCAGGAAGATGAATTAGTTACCAAGTGACATCAGCGGCGCTTTCTTCGCGAGCAGGCTCGCTCCCACAAGGATCACGCTGTACCTGTGGGAGCGAGCCTGCTCGCGAAAGCGGTGGTCCTGTCACCGTAGATTGACCTGGCCACTGAACAGCCATGAACCGCCGGGGTCGTAGGTAAACACCACCCCCCCACGGTTCCCACGCCATGACCACTCCCACTGACGGCAAAACCCCCGACCTCTCGGCCAAAGAACAGCACGAAGTCGAGAAGAGCCAGCCGCCCCGCGCGGCCGTCCTGCATGAAATCATCCGCTCACAAGGCGATCAGGAACTGGAGCGCAGCATCGCCGCGCTCTGGTGGTCGGCGCTGGCGGCGGGGCTGACCATGGGCCTGTCATTGATGGGCATGGGTTTGCTGAATTCGCGTCTGCCTGAGGGCGACGAATTCAAAGTGATCGCCAGCTTCGGCTACTGCGCAGGTTTTCTCGCGGTGATCCTCGCCCGTCAGCAACTGTTTACTGAAAACACCCTGACTGCAGTGCTGCCGGTCATGACCAAGCCGACCCTGCAAAACTTCGGCCGGCTGATCCGCCTGTGGACAGTGGTGCTGGTCGGCAACCTGTGCGGCACGATTCTGGTCGCGTACGTGATGCTCGAACTGCCGATCTTCGACACCAAGACTGACCATGCCTTCCTCGAAATCGGTCGCAAGGTCATGGAAAACCATGCCAGCCAGATGTTCGCCAAAGGCATCGTGTCTGGCTGGATGATCGCCACCATGGTCTGGATGATTCCGTCCATGGAGAGCGCGAAGATGTGGATCATCATTCTCATCACCTACCTCATGGCGCTCGGCGATTTCACCCACATCGTCGTCGGTTCGGCCGAGGTGTCGTATCTGGTGTTCGCCGGCGAGTTGCCGTGGAGTGATTTCTGGATGGTCTTCGCGGGGCCGACGCTGGCAGGGAACATCATTGGCGGCAGCTTTATCTTCGCGCTGATCAGTCATGCGCAGATCCGCAGCGAGAGCGGGGCGCCGAAAGAGTCTGCGGATCAGGCCGAGAAACCTGATCCGCGAGAGATCAAAAAATGATCAGTGATGCGCTGGTTCAGTCACGGTTGCGGGCTCATTGCGAGTCGCGTGCTTGACCAGTTTGCCGATGGTCAGACCCTGCAACAGGATCGACGACAGCACCACGATGTAAGTGATGCTCAGCAGCAGATCGCGCTCCGGGCCCAGCGGCAGGGCCAGCGCCAGTGCCACCGAAACACCGCCGCGCAAGCCGCCCCAGGTCAAAATCCGGATGGTGCCGGCCGGCACTGTCCGCCAGCGGCGCAGCAGCAGAATCGCTGGCGCTACAGTGAGCAGACGCGACAGCAGAATCGCCACCGCCAGCAAACCTGCCGCGGCCATGTGCAGCCAGTTGAAGGGCAGCAGCAACAACTCCATGCCGATCAGCGCGAACAGCAGCGCGTTGAGCATGTCATCGAGCAATTCCCAGAAGCCGTCGAGGTAGCGGCGGGTCATGTCATTCATCGCCAGGTTACGCCCGACGTTGCCGATGATCAGACCGGCGACGACCATCGCGATCGGCGCTGAAACATGAATCTCCGTGGCCATCGCCGAACCGCCGATGACCAGCGCCAGGGTCAGCATCACGGTGATCTGATGCTGTTCGACGCTCTTGATCATCCGATAGACCAGATAACCGATCAGCCCGCCGAACAACACACCGCCGATGGCTTCATGAACAAACAACATCGCCGTGGCGCTGACGGTCGGGGTTTCGCCAAGTTGGGCGATGCCCAGCAATACGGTGAACACCACAACAGCTGTGCCGTCGTTGAACAACGACTCGCCGACGATGGTGGTTTTCAGCGGCTTCGAGGCGTTGGCGGTCCGCAACACGCCGAGCACGGCAATTGGGTCGGTCGGCGAAATCAATGCGCCGAACAACAGGCAGTAGAGGAAACTCACGTGCCAGCCGAACAAGGCAAAAATGTAATAGGCGAGGCTGCCGATCACCGTGGTGGCAATCAATACGCCGAAGGTCGCCAGCAGGCCGATGGGCCAGCGGTAGCTGCGCAGGTCATTCAGGTTGACGTGCAAGGCGCCGGCGAACAGCAGGAACGACAGCATCCAGTTCATCAGCAGATCGCCGAAGTCGATCTGGCCGATCAGTTGTTGCACGCGTTCTTCGAGACCGGGATAGCCGAGCACGCTCAGGCCTTGCAACAGCAGAGAGAACAGCAGTGCGGTGACCATTACGCCGATGGTCGGCGGCAGGCCGATGAAGCGGAAGTTGACGAAGGTGAGGAGGGTGGTGAGGCAGATGAAAGCGGCGACAAGTTCAAGCATCCGGGGTCCTTTGGATGAGGGGTGAAAGATAGCGCACCGAATCTTTGGTGCAGGGATTGGATGGGCCGAGAACGACTGAGGGCACAAGCTTCCCTCACCCCAGCCCTCTCCCGGAGGGAGAGGGAGCCGACCTTATTGTCTTGTGGCATGCATCGACCTGGAAGACCTTATCGATTATGGATTCAGCAAAGCGGGTTCACGTCGGCGTATCTCTTAAATATCCCCCGTTCAGTCCCCTCTCCCTCTGGGAGAGGGCTAGGGTGAGGGCTCTGTCTGGCACAACACGTATCAGCCGGACACATTGACCGCAGCCGCTTCGCGACGTTGCAGATAGATGAAAAACAGCGCCGTCAGCACCGTCAGTACACCAACCAGCGCCCCCGTCCACGGCAAGTCCGCCAGATCCGCACCACTGGCAACCACCAGCCCGCCAATCCACGCCCCCGCCGCGTTACCGAGATTGAACGCGCTCTGGTTCAACGTCGAGCCAAGGTTCGGTGCTTCATGGGCCTGATCGATGATCAGCAGTTGCAGAATCGGGCATAGCGCAAAAGCAAAAATCCCCCACAGCACCAGCGTGATCGCCGCCGGCACCACCGAACGACTGGTCTGACTGAACGCCGCCAGAATCACCACCACCGCCAGGGCCACACCGACCAGCGACGGCAGCAAACGGCTATCAGCCAAGCGCCCGCCGAGCATGCTGCCACCGGTCAGGCCGACGCCGAACAGCAGCAACATCACGGTCACGCCGTGCGGGCTGACACCGGTGATGTCCTGCAGGATCGGCGCGATGTAAGTGAACACGCTGAACAGGCTGGTGGACGCCAATACACTCATGCCCAACGCCAACAGCACATTGACCTTGCCCAGCACTTTGAATTCGCTGGCGAGATTGGCCTTGTCCATCGGGATGTGTTTTGGCAGCCATAACCACTGCGCGAGCGCCGCGATCACGCCAATCACCGACACTGCCCAGAAGGTCGAGCGCCAACCGGCGTATTGCCCGAGCGCCGTGCCCAATGGCACGCCGAGGACATTGGCCAGCGTCAGGCCGGTAAACATCATGGCAATCGCCTGTGCGCGTTTGTTCGGCGCGACCAGCCCGGCGGCAACCACCGAGCCAATGCCGAAGAACGCGCCGTGACACAGCGCGGTGACCACGCGAGCAGCCATCAACGTCGCGTAATTCGGGGCGAGGGCGCAGAGGATATTGCCGAGGATGAACATCAGCGTCATGCCCAGCAACGTCGCTTTGCGCGGCATGTTCGCGGTGCCGATCGCCAGGATCGGCGCGCCGAACACCACGCCCAACGCGTAACCGGTGATCAACAGACCTGCGTGAGGAATGCTCACGGCGAGGTCACGGGCGACGTCGGGCAACAAGCCCATGATGACGAATTCGGTTGTGCCGATGCCGAATGCGGCAACAGCGAGGGCAAGCAAGGCGAGTGGCATGCGCAAGGTCTCTGTCGGTAGTCTTGACGCTTTGATCAGGCATACGCAGGCCGACGACCGATCTCGATAGAGGCCGGTGCAGGCAGGAATTATTGGTATTTTTCTGTGCGCAACTGAGTGCGGCGTGGTCGCTTGCAGTATAAACAGCTGCTGACACATCGAGAATCAATAATCTGACTAATTGGCTCGCTAACAACAATAAGGAGTGGAACGTGCTGGCGACAGCTTTGGTATTGATGGCGGCGCTGTTGCATGCGACGTGGAATACGTTAATCAAGTTCAGCGCCGAACGGTTGCTGGTGGTGGCGTGCATGGACAGCGTGGCGCTGCTGGTCGTCGCCATCGCGTTGCCATTCGTGAGCCTGCCGCCCATGGAAATCTGGCCATGGATTCTCGCGTCGGCAGCGTTTGAATTGCTGTATCGCTACCTGCTGATTCAGGCGTATCGGGTCGGCGATCTCGGTCTGGTTTATCCACTGATGCGCGGTTTGTCGCCGCTGGTAGTGCTGGCGCTGACCCTGATCTTCGCCGGTGAAGTGCTCACCCCCCAGCAGATATTCGGCATCATGCTGATTCCGTTGGGCATGGTTTGCCTGCTGTGGCAGGGCGGCGGTGGCAAGCACTTGCCGTGGTCGATGCTGCCGGTGGTGGCGCTGATCGGCCTGTGCATCGGTTGCTACACCTACATTGATGGCCAGGCACTGCGGCGCTGGTCGCATCCGCTCGATTACCTGGTCTGGGTCACGCTGCTCAGTGCCTGGCCGTTTCCCTTGCTGGCGTCGGTCGCCAAGCGTCCGGCGTTCATGCTGTTCTGGCGTGAGCAATGGAGGCTGGGCCTGGCGGTGGGCGTCTGCGTGTTGGCCAGCTACGCTCTGGTGCTGTGGGCGATGCAGCTGGGCTCGATTGCCGAAGCGGCAGCGTTACGTGAGATCAGCGTGATTCTGGTGGTGCTATTCGGTATGCGCTACTTGAAAGAACCTTTCGGCCGCCCGCGGCTCTTAGCCTGTGGGCTGGTGCTGATCGGCATGCTGGTGATGAAGTTCTGACCGCTCGCGAATTCTATAACTCGAAAAAAGGACGGCGTTATGACGGTGGCTCTGTGGTGTGTGTTAATCGCAATTTTTCTGCCGTATATCTGCACTGGCGTGGCGAAAGCCGTGGGCGGCTACCGGCTGAGTGACAACCATGATCCGCGCGACTTTCTCGAAAGTCTCAACGGGGTGGCGAGGCGTGCGCATGCAGCGCAGATGAACAGTTTTGAAGTGACGCCGGCATTTGCGGCGGCAGTGATCGTTGCGCACCTGGTGGGCACGGCGGAGCTGGTGACGGTCAATGTGCTGGCAGTGCTGTTTATCACCAGTCGCCTGCTGTACATCATTTGCTATCTGGCGGACTGGGCGATCTTGCGGTCGCTGGTGTGGTTTGTGGGGATGGGGTTGATTGCTTCGTTCTTCTTTGTCTCGGTCTGATTATTGGGTGTTGCCGATGGCCTATTCGCGAGCAGGCTCGCTCCCACATGGATATGCATTCCAACTAATGAAATGGTTAC